>OY969916.1:0-5630416 GCA_963704535.1 uncultured Chloroflexia bacterium
AGCGAGCGAGTCTTCGAGCGAGCGAACGCGGCGGCACCGTGAGCACGGAGATCGAGCGCGACCCCGCACCTGTCACGGCTCCCACGGTCGCCGGTCAGGGCGACGTCGCACCCCGACGCGTCGAGTCGGCGCGCCGGCGCGGGCTGCACGACAAGGGCTCGCTCGTCACGGCGGCCGTCATCGGTCTGTTGCTGATCCTGTGGGCCGGCGACAACAGCTACCGCTACAGCCTGATGCAGACGGCGGCGGCGTACGCGCTGATCGGCGTCGGCGTGTACATCCCGTTCATCATGGGCGGGTCGCTGTCGCTGGCCTATGCCGCCTACGCCTCGATCGGCGGGTACTCGGTGGCGCTCGATCGCCGACAAGACCAGCATCCCCGTCGTCATCGGCTGGATCATCGGTCCGATCGTCGCCGGGTTCGCGGCAGTGGTGCTCGGCCAGCTGACCCGTCGGCTCTCCGGGCTCTACCTGGCGGCGATCACGTACCTGTTCGCCCAGGCGTTCCAGTCGTGGCTCAACTCGGCACCCGGCATCACGGGTGGCGAGGCAGGGATCAACAACCTCCGCCCGACATCGCTGCTCGGCTGGATCCCGGGCGACCGTGGCGAGATCGTGCTCGCCGTCGTCCTCGTGCTCGCCGTGGGCTTCGTGGTCGACCGGTTGCGCCTGAGCCCGTGGGGCGTGTCGCTGCGGGCGATGAAGGAGGTGCCGGCGGCCGTCGAGGCGACCGGCATCCGCGTCCCCATGCTCACGCTCGTCGCCCTCGGGCTCGGTGCCGCCGTGGCGGCGCTCGGCGGGGCGCTGTTCACGACGGCGACGTCGGTGATCACCCCCAGCACGTTCACGCTGAACCTGATCTTCCTGGCCGTGTTCATGTCGCTGCTCGGCGGTCAGGGCACGCCGTGGGGAGCGATCGCCGGCGCCGTGCTGATCGTCGAGCTGACGCTCAACGTCCCGTACCTGTCGACGTCGGGCAGCCTGCTCGTGGCGGCCGTCGTGCTGCTCGTCATGCTGGTCGCGCCGAACGGCGTCCTCGGCATCATCAACGGCGCCCGGACCTGGATCATGCGGGTCGTCGGCGGTCGGCGTCGATCAGCTCCGGCCGCGACGACCTCGAGCGATGGGGCCGGCGCGTGAGCGAGCGGGAGCCGCTCCTCACCGGCGAGGGCATCAACAAGCGCTATGGCGGCGTGGTCGCCGTCGACGATGTCGAGATCGCCGTGTCGGCGGGGGAGATCCTCGGACTCGTCGGCCCCAACGGCGCCGGCAAGACCACGCTCGTCGACCTCATCTCCGGCGTCCAGCAGATGGACTCGGGCACGCTGACGTTGCTCGGACGTCCGCTCGCCGGGTCGTCGTCGCGCCGGGCGCGCGCCGGACTGGCCCGCACGTTCCAGCATCCCCAGCTGGCCCTGTCGCTGACGATCGCCGAGAACCTCGAGGTCGGCCGGACGGCCCGCCGCTTCCCCGGCTTCTTCAAGATGCTCGGCCGCTCGATCACCGGGGTGCTCGACATCCAGCCGGCCGCCGACCTCGACGCCATCGAACGGATCGCCGACGAGCTCGGCATCACCGGGCTCGACCGCCGCGCCGACTCGCTGACGCTCGGCGAGCAGCGCCTCGTCGAGGTCGGTCGGGCGCTGTGCCAGCAGCCCGACGTGCTGCTGCTCGACGAGCCGTTCGCCGGGTCCGACGCCGACAGCCTCGCCGGGATCGCCGACGTGATCCGCGCCGTGCGCGATCGCGGCCACGGCGTGATCCTCGTCGACCACAACGTCGACCTGGTCGCGTCACTGGTCGACCGCATGATGCTCCTCGACAGCGGTCGGGTGGCGTTCGTCGGCACGGCCGAGGCGTGCCTCGCCAGCGAGCAGATGCGGCGCGTGTACTTCGGGGCGGCGCTCGATCCGACGACGTCCGGCGAGGACGAGGACACGGGGGAACGGGTGAACAGCGGTGCATGACCTCGAGATCGACCAGCTCACCGTCCACTACGGGCGGGCCGTCGCCGTCGACGGCGTCAGCCTGCGTGCCCCGGGCGGCGCGGTCACGTGCATCGTCGGCCCGAACGGCGCCGGCAAGAGCAGCATCATCCTCGCCGCCTACGGCGCGGTGCGCGGCAACGGCTCGATCAGGCTCGACGGCGAGGAGATCGCCGGCTCGGCGTCCGTCACCCGGGCCCGTCACGGGCTGGCGATCGTGCCGCAGGGCCGGCAGCTGTTCCCCCGCCTGACGGTGCGCGAGAACATGCAGGTCTACGCCGACATGCTCAAGCTGCCCGGCGCGGCGGTCGACGGCGCGCTCGACCGCTTCCCGATCCTGCGCGAACGGGCCAAGCGGCTGGCCGGGATCCTCAGCGGCGGCGAGCAGCAGATGCTCGTGGTCTCGCGCGCGCTGATGACCGAGCCGCGGGCGATCCTGCTCGACGAGATCATGACCGGCCTGGCGCCGCGCATCGTCGAGTCGTTGGTCGACGTCGTGCGCGACCTCAGCGCCAGTGGCATCGCCATCTTGATGGCGGAGCCGTCCATCCACGCCGTGCGCGGCGTGCTCGATCGGGGGTACGTGATGGTTCGAGGCAGGATCGTGGACGTCGGCGAGGAGGGCGGCGTCGATCTCGACGACCGCTACATCCGCGCGATGGGCATCGCCCAGGCGGTGCCGGTGGCATGACCGAGCGAGTGAGCGTCGTCGTCGTGATGGAGGTCGAGCCCGGCCGCCGCGACGAGGTCGAGCAGCACATCGCCCGGTTCTGCGACGAGGTCGCCGCTGCCGATCCGGGGACCGAGACGTACATCGTCGTGCGCGCCCTCGGCGACGGCAACGAGAACACCGTCGCGATGTTCGAGGAGTTCACCGACGAGGCGGCCGTCGCCGCCCACGGTGAGATGGCGGCCGAGCTCACCGAGACGCTGCGCCCCCTGCTGCGTCAGGTGACCGTCGTGATGGGTCCGGCGGTCAGCCGGAAGTAGCTGTCTCGGGCAGCCAGACCGCCCCGCGCTCGGCGAGGGCGGTGGTCTCGGCGTCGCCGATGCCGGCCCACTGGGCGAGCACCTCACGGGTGTGCTCGCCGAGGCGGGGCACCGGACCCTTCACGCCACCGGACGGTCGGACCGTGCGCTCGATGGCGCCGGGGTACTCGATGCGGCCGAGGTCGCGGTGGTCGATCTCGACGATGAACCCGCGGGCTCGCAGCTGCGGATCACGGGCCAGGTCGGCGGCGTCCTGGACCGGCGCGGCGGCGACGCCGGCGCGCTGCAGGATGTGCGCGGCCTGGTACGGCGAGCGGGTGGCCGCCCACGCCCCGAGCGCGATGCGCGCCGCTTCGACGTCGGCCTCCGTGGGCGTCGCAGCCGGCGCGCCCAAGTCGAGGAGCGCGCTCAGCCGGATCAGGTCGTCGACGTCCACGGCCTCGACGGCCAGCCAGCGGTCGGCGCCGGCGCAGGCGACGACCGCGGCGAGCAGCGAACCCGGAGCGGCGTTGTCCCGACGCTCGTACGTCTCGCCGGCGGTGAGCTGGTCGACGAGGATCGGCATCATCACGCTGGCGCCGGCTTCGACCTGGGCGATGTCGAGGTGCACGCCGCGGCCGGTGACGGCGGTCTGGCGCAGCGCCGCCATCACGCCGAGCGTGCCTTGGAAGGCGGCGACGTAGTCGAAGTGGTAGCCGTGGGTGTGGCCCCACGCCGACGTCAGCCCGACGTGGTTGCAGATGTTCGACGCGTAGGCGGCGTACGACGACCGCGGCCCGGTGCCGCCGTAGCCCGAGATCGACAGCATCGTCAGGCGCGGGTTGACGGCCTGCAGGTCGGCGAAGCCGCACCCGAAGCGGTCGAGGACGCCGGGCCGGAAGTTCTCCACGACGACGTCGGCGGTGGCGGCCAGCCGCCGGAACACGGCGGCGCCCTCCGGGCTGCCGAGCTCGAGGGCGACGCTGCGGACGCTGCGGGCAAGGCCGGCGTAGAGGGCGGTCGTCGGGACGCCGGACGGCTCGCGCGTGTCGGGGTGATCGAGGAAGTAGATGTTGCGCAGCGCCTCCGGACGGACGCGCGACTCGATCTTGACGACGTCCATGCCGAGCTCGGCGAGGATCAGCGCGGCGGTGTTGCCGGCGACGAAGGCGCCGAACGTGAGCACCCGGAGCCCGGCCAGCGGTCGGTCGTCGGCGCCGTCCGTTCCGTCAGACAAGGCCGTGCTCCCGCCATCCGGCCAGCTCCTCGGCCGAGTGGCCGAGCTCGTCGACGAGCACCGCTGCGGTGTGCTCGCCCGCGAGGGGGGCCACGAGGTCGGCGACGTACATCACCTCGGTGAGGTGGATGGGCGAGCCCGGGACGTCGCAGGTCCCGAGGTCGGCGCGCGTGAGCGTGCCGAGCGGTCGGCGTTCGTTGCCGCGCAGGTCGGCGACGAACTGCTCCGGCGTGTTGAGCGCCGAGCACGGCATCCCGTTGGCTTGCCCGGCGGCGATCAGCTCGTCCTTGGAACGGGCGGCCAGCAGCGGCCCGATCGTCTCGGTCAGCACGTCGTGGAGCTGGAGGCGCACGGTGCGGTCGATCCACATCTCGTCGGTGAGCTCGGGGGGCGAGCCCATCGTCGTGACGAACGCGTCCCAGTGCCCCGGGGTGTTGACGGCGATGTCGACCATCCCGTCGCTCACCGGCCAGGTCCCGCTCGGCGGCACGCCGAAGTTCGACTGGCGCCGCATCACGAGGCCGGCGACGTCGAAGCGGTGGAGGATGTCGTCCTGCCCGGCCATCACCTCGTGGGCGGAGATGTCGAGCACCTGCCCGCCGACGTGCGGGCGTTCGCGAAGGGCGGCAGCGATGCAGATGGCGGCCCGGATCCCGGCGCCGTCCCACAGCTGGCGCCCGGGCATCGACAGCGGCGGACCCTCCTCGGGTCCGATGGCGTACATCAACCCACTCATCGCGTGGGCGGTCAGCGGCGTCGCCTTCCAGTTCCGCAGCGGACCAGTGGCCCCGAACGCGGTGAGCAGGCAGGTGACCGCCGTCGGCGGCGTCCAGCTCAACCCGGGCGGCGCCTCGAGGAAGCCGGCGACGGGGGTCGCCGTCGACGGTGAGGCGATCACGACGTCGGCCGTCGCGGCCAGCTCAGCGAGCAGCGGCAGGGCCCGCTCGTCACCGACGTCCAGCGTCACGCTGCGGCAGCCGGCCGAGTACCACGCGTCCAGCCACTCGGCCCGGGCGCCGCGGCCGCCTGCTCGTGGGTCGGGACGCTCGATCCGCACGACGTCGGCGCCGTAGCCGGCGAGCACGCGCGCGCAGTAGGCACTCACCGGGGCGGCCAGGTCGAGGACCCTGACCCCGCTGAACGGCAACGTCATCGGCGCATCACCGGCAGGGTCAGACACCCGCCTGCACCTGGTCGGCCGCGCCGACCCGGGCCAGGATGAAGGCATCGATGCGCCGGCGGGCCTCGGCGGCCATGGCGGTCGGGAACGTGTCGAAGCCGTGCAGTGACTCCGGGTAGACGTCGAGCTGGGCGTCGTTGCCGGCCGCCGTCCACCGCTCGTACATGAAGAGGGTGTCGTCGAGGAGGGCGTCGGCCGTGCCGACCGAGAACAGCGCCGGCGGCAGCGCCGACAGGTCGGCGTACAGCGGCGAGATCGACGCCACCCGGCGGTCCTCGAGCGCGTGGTCGGGGTAGACGAGCGCCTGGGCGTCGAGGAACACGGCCAGCGCGCCGGTGTCGAGCCGCTGGCTCGGGCCGCCCGACAGGTCGTAGAGCCCGTACGCCAGCGCCGTGCCCGCGATGTCGGTCCCCAGCTCGCCGCGGTCGCGCAGCGCGAGCAGGGCGAGCACGGCGAGGGTGCACCCGGCCGATTCGCCGATCAGCACGAGCGGGACGTCGCCGAAGCGGGTCCGTCCTTCCGTGCGGACCCAGTCGATGACGTTCAGGGCGTCCTCGAGCTGCGCCGGGGGGAGGTGCTCGGGCACCATCCGGTACTCCACGCTGACCACGGCGACCGAGCAGCGCTCGGCGATCTCGGCGCTGCGGTCGTCGCCGGCGCGCGCCGAGCCGATGATCCACGCGCCCATGTGGAACTGGATGCACACACCGTCGACGCGCGCCGGCACGAACACCCGCACCGTGACGGCCGGGTCGGACGCGCCGATCTGCAGCACCTCGGGCTGCAGTCGGTCGGCCGCCAGTGGTTGGACCATGGCGTCAAGGACCTGCCGCGTGCGCAGCGCGTCCTCGGCGGTGGCGAAGCCCAGCGGGCTGGCGGCCATCGCCGCCGCGTACTGCTCGTTGAACTGTCGCGTCTCGTCGACGTGGGCGAGCAACGACTCATCGATCTTCATGGTGGCCCCTGTTCCTCAACCTACGGGTGACGGGTCGCACGCCGCGCGTCGAGCTCGGCGAGCACGGCGAGGGCGTCCTCGAGCTCGGCCCGGGTGTCGACCGGAACGCCGACGGACAAGCGGTCGACGCCGCCGTCCGCGTAGCGCCGAGCGTCGTCGAACAGCTGCTGACGGGCCCCGGCGTCGCGGAAGTACCACGGGGCGCCGGGGAACTGTCCGCCCATCTCGACCGCGGTCACCTCGGTGGCGACGCCGCGCTCCGCCGCCAGGGTGCGCAGCCGGGCCGTGTCGTCCAGCAACGACGGTCCGGTCAGCGGGTACCAGCCATCGGCGAGCTCGAGCACGTGCTCGAACGTCTTCGGCCCGGCAGCGGCGCCGATCAGGATCGGCGGGCCGGGCCGGCGGTGGCCGGCCTGCCGCGGCTTGGGCAGCGACCACGACGGCGTGAACGAGCTCCACTCACCGTCGTGCTCGACCACGTCGTCGGCCCACAGCGCGCTGATCACGCGCAGGTGCTCGCCGAAGACGTCGCGCCGGCGCTTCGGGTCGACGCCGTTGTTCACCATCTCCGGTGCGTTCCACCCGTAGCCGACGCCGAAGTCGACGCGGCCGCCGGACAGCTCGTCGAGCGATGCCACCGCCTTGGCCAGTCGCAGCGGCTGGTGCTCGGCGACGAGGACGACGCCGGTGCCGACGCGCAGCGTCGTCGTGACGGCGGCCGCCGCGGCGAGCGTGACGAAGAGGTCGGGGAAGCGCTTGTAGAAGTCGGGCACCGTGCCCTCGGCCGAACCCGGGTACACGGTGTCGACCGGGATGTGCGAGTGCTCGCCCTGGAAGATCGAGTGCAGCCCGGCGGCCTCGATCAGCGGGGCGACCTCGAGGATCGAGAGCGTCGAGTCGTTCGTGATGAGGTTGGCGCCGATCAGCACGGCTCAGCTCCTTGCGTCATGGGGTGCGTCACCGCTGGGCGCTGCCGCCGGCGGAGACCTCGATCGTCTCGCCGGAGATGAACCCGGCGCGGTCCGACACGAGGAACATCACGGCGTTGGTGATCTCGATCGGGTCGAGCCACGCGACGCCCATCGGGTTCATCGCCTCGTAGCGCGGGCGCACCGTGTCCTTCGTCCGCGTCGCCATGTCGGGGGCGAACAGGCCGTACAGCGCCTCGTTGTGGACCATCGGCGTGTCGACCGTGCTCGGGCACACCACGTTGGCCGTGATGCCGTGCGCGGCGACCTCCAGGGCGACCGACTTCACGAAGCCGATGAGGCCCCACTTGGTCGCCGCATAGTGGGACAGGTTCGGTGTGCCCGTGCGACCGGCGCCCGACGACGTGGCCACGAGGCGGCCGTGGCCGCGCTCGATCATCGGCGGCACCACGGCACGGAACGTGTTGAAGACGCCAGTGAGGTTCACGGCCAGCATGTCGTCCCACTGCTCGGCCGTCAGCGTCGGCATGCGGCCGAAGCCGCAGATCCCGGCGTTGGCGACGACGATGTCGATCGGACCGAGTTGGTCCGTCGTGCGGGCCACGACGTCCTCCATCGCGGCGCGGTCGCGCACGTCGGCCTCGATGGCGAGCGCCCGGCGGCCGAGCTTCTCGACGAGCTGCGCGGTCTCGGTGAGGTCGTGCTCGTCGGCGAGCCCGTAGGGCACCGAGCCGATGTCGCCGCAGATGTCGGTAATGACGACGTCGGCGCCGGCGTCAGCCAGTGCCAGCGCGTGAGAGCGACCCTGGCCGCGGGCGGCGCCGGTCACCAGCGCCACCCGTCCGGCGAGCTCGCCTGCCCCGACGGGCGCGTCCTGACTGGCGTTCACACGAGACCCCCTTGCCCGGCGTGCCCTGATTCAGAGATTAGATCGACTGAATCCACCTGTCAACGCGAGGGCGACCAGCCGCGACGCGGCACCAGATCGCGGCGCGGACGCCGTTCAGTGCCAGCGAACAGGCTGGTCGAGCATCGAGCCGAAGCGGCGCTCGCAGTACGCCATGCTCATCTCGAGGTGCTTGCGCAACACGGCCTCGGCGCGCTTGGGGTTGCCGTCGACGATGGCCTTGAGGACGTGCTTGTGGGCCTCGTGGACCTCGCCCTGCACCTCGCCGACCGCGACCACGTCGCCCCACAGGATCGAGCTGATCCAGTGGTTGCCGCGCAGGTACAGGTACAGGGCGCGGTTGTCGGCCATGCGGGCGACGGCGTCGTGGAACTCGGCGTTGGCGGCCATGTAGGCGTGGCCGTCCTCGATCGGGATCGAGGCCTCGCGATCGACGGCCGCCTGCAGGACGGCGATGTGCTCGGGGTTGCGGCGCTCGGCACCGATCGCCGCGATCGGCGGCTCAGTGATGATGTTCGCCTCCATCAGCTCGCGGTACGTGCCGCCGTTCATGCGCAGGAACAGCGACCACATCCCGGCGAAGTGGCTGATGTCCGGATCGCGGACGATCGGGCCACCGGTCGGGCCGGTGCGCACCTCGAGGATGCCGCTGAGCTCGAGGATGCGGAACGCCTCGCGCAGCGAGCCGCGGCCCGTGTTGAGCTCCTCCATCATCACGATCTCGGACTCGAGCGAGTCGCCGTCCTTCAAGCGCGACGACGTGATCCGGTCCACGAGCAGTCGGGCGATCGACTCCGATCGCTTCAGTTGGCGCACCGGGCGCTTCATGCGGACCGGCTCATGCAGCTGCTCACGTCCCTCCTCAGCCATACCCCCGACCGCCCGGCGGGCGCGCCGACTCTACCATCGGCCCTGGTCCCCGGGCCGCTGCGCTTCGAGGGACGTCGACGTGCACGAGGCCCTCGCCGACGACCCGGCTCATCCCACCGTGGCCGAGACGCGCATGTCGTGGACCGCCGGCACGACCTCCCGCCCGAACAGCTGGATGCTCTTCTCGGCGACGTCCGGCGGCATGCCGCCGTAGATCACCTGCATGATCAGCTCTTCGCAGCCGTACGTGTCCTTGACGTGCTGGATCCGGCGGATGCACTCGTCGGGCGTCCCCACGATCTGGTTCACGTAGAACAGGTCCTCCGGCTTCGTCGGCTGGACCTTGGCGCCGGCCGGTGCGGCGTAGTGCTTGTAGGTCTCCAGCTTGGCGAGGTGGTCGCCGCCGAACTCGTAGTGCGTGAGCGCGCTCTGGTGGTACTCGCTCGAGTAGCGGATGGCGTCGGCGACGGCCTGCTCCTGCGTCTCGGCGCAGTACCCGAACAGCACGATGGTCGGAGGGACCGGGGGCAGGCCCTCCTGCTCCTCGCGGATCTGCTTGAACTCGACGAGGTCCTTGTCGTAGTCGCCGAGCGGCTTCTGGGGGTTGAGGAACGGCTTGATGCCGGCCTCGGCGACGACGCGGATCGACGGGGGGCTGCCCCACGCGCCGTAGAGGCGGTCGACGAGGCCCTGGCCGTCCTTGGGGAAGGGGCGCAGCGACGTCGGCGGGATCTGGAAGTGCTCGCCGTCGAACGAGAAGCGCTCGGTCGTCAGCGCCATCTTGAGGACGGTGAGCACCTCGTCGAAGCGGGAGCGCGACTCGTCCATGTCGATGCCCAGCGACCGGTACTCGCGGCGGGCGAGGCCGCGGCCGACGCCGATGTGCAGGTTGCGCTCGTCGCCGAGGACCATCTGCAGCATGCTCACCTCCTCGGCGAGCTTCAGCGGGTCCCACCACGGCAGGACGCACACCATCGAGCCGACGTCGATGCGCTTCGTCGCACCGGCGAGGTACGTCAGGAGCTGCAGCGGATCAGGGATCAGGCAGTACGGGGTGAAGTGGTGCTCGACCGACCACAGGGCGTCGAAGCCCAGGTCGTCGGCCTGGAGGAAGATCTCCAGGTGGTCCTTCCACGCCTGCCAGTCCGGCGTGGTCGGCTCGCCGACCTCTTCGCCGCGTTCCTGGGCCAGGAACCGGTCCCATTCCGAGTAGTTCTGGAACATCATTCCGAGCGACAGACGCATGCTTCCCCCATACCTCGCAGGACTCGGTGGAGGTTTAGCGCACTAGATCGCCCCTGTCAACGAATAGGCCCGAATCAGCCCCAGGGTCACGGCGGGCTGGCGGCAGCGATCAGCGCGGCCTTGCGCTCGGGAGCGAGCTGGCGGGAGTCGTACACCGACGTCATCGTGGTCACGAGGCCGTCGTCATCGAGCTCGATCGCCGTGATCCCCTTGAGCCCGTCGTGGTCGGCTCCGGCTGTCCACTCGAACCCGCCGCCGTGCTCGCCGCCGACGACGTGGCGCAGCGTGCTGCCGCGTCCGTAGGGCACCGTGCCGAGGACCCTGTCGAGGTAGGCGACCGCCTCGAGGCGGCCCAGCACGTGGGAGCGCAGCGCCATGTCGACGACCACCACATCGGTGTGGAGCCGGTCGCCGACGGCCGTGGCGTCGCCGGCGGCGAGCGCCTGCTGCAGATCGGTGGCGACGGTGACGAGCGCCGGCGCAGCCCGGGTCGGGGTGACGTCATCTCGGAGGTCGCCGGGGAACTGCTCGGACGGCGTGCGGAACTGGGCGTAGAGCGCGGCGTCGTAGCCGGCGGCATCCCAGTAGTCGACCCAGCGGATGATCTTGCCGTCGTCGTCGAGGTCGATGGCGGCGAGCACGCGCAGCTCGCCGCCGAACAGCTCCGGGGTGTCGACCATGTGCACGAGTGCGCTGGTGGCGTTGCTGGAGATGGCGGTGGCGTACGACCGCGCCGGTGGCGCCCAGTTCGGCATGTACTGCGTGAAGACGCCGCGCAAGGCGTCGAACGACGGGAACTCCCAGCCCAGCGTGGCGTCGATGTACGTGATGAGCTGGGGCGAGAAGTAGGCCATCGTGCCGTCGACGTCGCAGGACGTCTTCGTCGCGAAGAACTGCTCGAGCGTGGCCGCCAACGGTGCGCGATCGGGGTCCATCTGGGCCAGCATCGACTGTGCCCGCTTCACCTTCGCCTCACCGCCGCGCCGTGGCGTGCGGTGCGCCGTGGGCGTGCCAGACGGTAGGTTCGGGCTTTCGGACAGCGACGCCGGGGGGATCACGCGATGACGAGCGCGGAAGCGGTCCACGATTGGGCCGACGACTTCGACATCTTCGACCCGCGCTACGTGCGCGAGCCGTACCCGATCTGGGACGACCTGCGGGGCGGCTGCCCGGTCGCCCACACCGATCGCTGGGGCGGCTCGGTCCTGCCGACGACGCACGCCCTCGTCACCGGCGTCGCCCACGACGTCGAGCGCTTCTCGTCGTCCGAGGTCACCGTGGCGCCGATCCCGGCGAGCTACGACGAGCAGGGCAACCAGCTGCGTTCCATCATCGCGACCGATCCGCCGGACCACACCCCGGAGCGTCGCCTCCTGCTGCCGTTCTTCGCACCGAAGGCTGTCGAGCGGTTCCGGGAGCCGACGCGCGAGTTGTGCCGCCAACTGCTGCGCGGGTTCATCGAAGACGGCGAGGTCGATGCGGCCGAGCGCTACGCCAAGCAGATCCCGCCGCGCGTCATCGCCGAGATCCTGGGCATCGACCCGGCCCGCGGCAACGACTTCGCCGAGTGGGTGCAGGGCGTCCTCGAGCTCGGGTTGCGCGACGCCGAGATCCGTGAGAAGTACCGCCTGATCATCGAGCGCTTCTTCCTCGACGAGATCCAGCGCCGGCGGACCGATCCCGGCGACGACCTGATCTCGTACCTGCTGACGGCCGAGCTCGACGGCGCACCGCTCCCGATGCACGTGGTGCGCGGCAACATCTCGCTGATGCTGATCGCCGGGATCGACACCACGTGGAGCTCGATCGGCTCCGCCCTGTGGCACCTCGCCCACCACCCGGACGATCGCCGACGGCTCGTCGAGGAGCCGGCGTTGATCCCGACAGCGGTCGAGGAGCTCCTGCGGGCGTACTCGCCGGTGACGATGGCGCGCATCGCGACGCAGGACACGATGCTCGGCGACCGTGAGGTGAAGCAGGGCGAGCGAGTGCTGCTCTCGTTCCCGGCGGCCAACCGCGACCCGGCCGTGTTCGACCGCCCCGACGAGGTCGTCATCGATCGCGAGATCAACCGCCACGTCGCCTTCGGCGCCGGCATCCACCGCTGCGTCGGTTCCAACCTGGCGCGCATGGAGATGCAGGTCGCCATCGAGGAGTTCCTGGCCATGATCCCCGAGTTCGAGCTCGCCGACCCCGACGCCGTGACGTGGGCCGGCGGCCAGGTCCGCGGCCCGCGCAACCTGCCGATCCGCTTCCCGCGCGACGGGCGGCCCCGCAGCGACTGACGGGCGATCCGACGTCGTGGGGGAGCAGCCGCCGACGCTCGGCGAGCTGATGCTCGGCGTCGAAGGGCTGGCCATGCTGCGGCTGCTCTACGCCGACGCGGCCGACGAGCGGGCGGCGCGGATCGCCGAGGTCCGCGACGTGGTGACGCGCATCGACGGCGACCCGGCGCTAGGGGCACCGCTGGGGTCGGAGTTCGGCATCGCGGACGGCTACGCCCGGTGGTCGCACACCTACGACCGGCCGTTGCGCCTGTTCGCCATCGAGGCCCCACCGTTGCGCCGGCTGCTCGATGGGCTGGCGCCGGGTGACGTCCTCGACGCGGCGTGCGGGACCGGTCGCCACAGCGCCTACCTCGCCGATCGCGGCCACAGCGTGGTGGGCGTCGACCAGTCGCCCGAGATGCTGGCCCTCGCTGCTGACAAGGTGCCCAGCGGGCGCTTCCTCCCCGGCGACCTGACCGCTCTCCCGCTCGACGACGAGTCCGTCGACGCTGCGCTGTGCGCCCTGGCGCTGGTGCACGTGGCCGATGTCCGCCGGGCGATCAGCGAGCTGGCCCGCGTCGTGCGTCCCGGTGGCCGCATCCTGATCACCGACGTCCACCCCGTCCTCGTGATGCTCGGGTGGCAGGCGCAGTTCCCGACGTCCGACGGCCGAGGGTTCATGCGGCTGCACCTGCACCTCGTGTCCGACTACATCGGCGGTGCGCTCGACGCCGGACTCGTCGTGGCGGCGATGGAGGAGTGCGCCCTGACCGCCGACGGCGCGGCGACCCCGACGGCGGACCTGATCCCGGATGCCAACCGCGCGGCCTACGTCGGCCTTCCCGCCGTGCTGGTCGTGGCGTTCGACCGTCCGCCGCGCTGATCCGACGGCGCCCGGCTACGTTCGCCGACGGCCGCCACCGCAGGCGGCGGAGGAGGGATCGTGACGAGCGACATCGAGGCGATCAGGCGGCTGCACCACACGTACGCCTACACGTTCGACGGCGGTGACTTCGACGCCTTCGCCGCGCTCTTCGAGCACGGCACCCTGCACCTGAAGGGCGTCGACGATCCGGCGACCGGGGCGCCTGCGGTGCGCCGCCTGATCGACCGCTGCGTGATCCTCTACGACGGCGTGCCGGCGACCAACCACCTCATGCACAACCTCGTCGTCGACATCGCCGACGACGGGGAGACGGCGCAGGCCTCGACGTACGTCCAGGTGATCCAGGGGCTGGACGACTTCCCGCCGCAGACGATCGCCACGGGCATCTACCGCGACCTGCTGCGCCGTCGCGACGGCGCGTGGACGTTCGCCGAGCGCACGATCGATGGCAGCCTGCGCGGCGACCTGTCACGCCACCTGCGGCGGCGACGCGACCGGCCGCCCGTCTGACCGCTGCTCAGCGCGGTCGGTCGCCGACGACGGTGATGCGCTCCATCACGCGGCGCTGCGGGAAGTAGTCCGACGTGGCGTAGTGCTGGGTCGCCCGGTTGTCCCAGAAGGCGATGGCGCCGGGCGTCCAGCGGAACCGGCACTGGTACTCGGGGTAGGTCGGCCTGGCGGTACAGCAGCTCGAGCAGCGCGTCGCTCTCGTCGCGGTCCATGCCCGACGATGTGCTGGGTGAAGGCGGCGTTGACGTACAGCGTCTTGCGGCCGGTCTCGGGGTGGGTGCGCACGACGGGGTGCTCGACCGGCGGGAAGTCGGGCGCAGCGCGTCGCGCTGCTCGGGCGCCATGCTGCGCGCCGAAGCGTGTACCACCAGTCGTGCACGGCGGTCAGCCCGTCGATGCGCGCCTTGAGCGTCGTCGTCGAGGCAGTCGTAGGCCGCGCGCCATGTCGGCCCACAGCGTGTCGCCGCCGACCTCGGGCACCTCGATGGCGCGCAGCAGCGAGCCGAGCGACGGCTCCTCGCGCCAGGTGACGTCGCTGTGCCAGATGTTCTCGTAGCCGCCGTCGTCGGCGCCCTTCTCGAAGCGGACGACCTCGGGCGCTCGTCGGCTGGTCGGCCAGCGTGTGCTTGATGAACGGGTGGCGCTCGAGCGTCGCCCCAGCGCGCGGCCGAGGGCGTGGTGCTGGCTCGGCGTGAGGTCCGGCGTCGCGGAAGAACAGCACCTTCCACTCGAGCAGCGCCCGGTGGAGCTCGGCGAACGTGTCGTCGTCGAGCGGCTCGGCGAGGTCGATGCCGCCGATCTCGGCGCCGATCGTCGGGTGCGACGGGCGCAGCGTGAAGCGGGTGTAGGGCTCGTCGACCCAGCCGTCGGGGGTGCGGCGCGGCGATGCGCGGGCCGCGCGCACCGTGCGCGGCGGTGAGACGGGCGACGTCGGTGGTGGTCGAGCGTCGTGGTCATCGGGTGCTCCGTTCGGGTGGTGACGGGGGCGGTCAGGACGGCGGCGGTGGTGGCGGTCGAGCTCGGCGCTGCAGGTCGTCGAGCGGCGAGCGCGCGGCTCGCCGCGCTGGCGGCGCCACTCCCAGCCGGCGATCGTGCCGATCAGGAGCGTGCCCATCTGGTCGAGGCGGTGCGCGCGGATGCGGCGGGGGAGGTCGGCCGAGCGCGCGCCGACAGGTCGCACGGCCCGGCGGTAGCTGCGACAGCACGGGCAGCTCGGCGAGCACCGCGTGGGCGAACGTGTCCCAGCGCGTGCGGGCGAGGAAGCGGCCGTACCAGCCGTCGGTCTCGGCCACGACCTCGGCGAGCGGGTCGACGATGGCGGCCGACGATGCGCGTCGACGTCGCGCGGCTGCGCCCGTCGGCCTCGAGCGCGGCGAGCATGGCGTGGCGCCGCTCGTTGACGACGGCGCATGCGGTGCTCGTACACGGCGGCGACGAGGCCGGCGCGATCGCCGAAGTGGTACTGGGCGGCGTAGTGGTTGCGCTGGCCGGCGGCCTTGCTGACGTCGCGCAGCGAGACGCGCCTCGATGCCCCGCTCGGCGAACAGCCGCTCGGCGGTCTCGACGAGCGCGATCGCGCGTGACGTTGCTCCTGGCCTGCACAGGCCGTCAAATTACGCCATGTGGCGTAATTTGTCAATGGTCAGCTCGTCGCCGCCATCGTCAGTGGTGGCCCGAGGTTCCACGTCGGCAGGCTGCAGGCTGCGGACGATCGCCACGAAAGGACGGCCCGCTTCGAGTCCATCGAGCGCTGGCTCCACGCCGACGTCCGTGGCTGAACCCTCGCTGAGCGGGTCGACGACAGGATGGACGCCTCCTGCCCTCATCGCCACCGCGAACGCGCCCGTCGTGATCGCCGTTCATCACCGGATCAGCCTTCTCGGGCCCCGGTTCCGCACCTTCCGAGGGACCGAGGATGCGCGGGAGGTGATGGTCGAAGAACAGGCGGGAGACGAGGGCACCACGGGAGCGGTGCCGGACTTCTCGAAGATCGACTTCAGGTGGTCCTGCACCGTGTAGGCCGACAGGTGCAGGCGGTCGGCGATCTCGTTCGTGGAGACGCCCTGCGCGACCAGCTCGGTGATCAGCCGTTCGCGGTCGGTGAGGCCGTAGGCGTCGGCGATCAGCGGGCGCGAGCTCGGGCGCGGGCGCGGCTCGACGAGCACGCGACATCGGCGCGTCGTCGCCGAGCAGCGATCCGCGCACGACGACCCAGCGGCCCGCGACGCGTGCGGACGCGGGCGGCGCGAGCGTCGTCGCTCGCTCGCCGACGTGCCGCGGCCCGGCGCGCCGGCGCGCCGGCCGGCGACGGCGGGAGCACGATCGGGAGCGGCGTGCCGGTGGCGGCCAGCTCGTCGAGCCAGCGGTCGGCCGCGCGCGTTGGCCAGCTCGACCGTGTTGTCCGGCGGCGAGGACGAGGAGCCCGGCTCGTCGTCGTCGTCGTCGACCGCCGGGCGCCCAGCAGCGTCGCCCGGCGGAGGCCGTCGGCGAGCGGCGCGGCGAGCGACGCGACGAAGCGCACCTCGGCGGGGTGAAGTGCGGGCGCCTCGCCTCGCGCAGCAGCGTGAGCGCACCCCACGTGCCCGGTGTCGCCGGCGAGGATGGCCCGCAACTCGTCCCGAAGCCGTTGGGTCGGCGGAGCTCGCGCTGGCGCAGGCTGCGGTCGAGGTCGCCCTCGGTCGCCTCGCTCAGGCTGGCCGCCGGCGCGTCGCGCGCGGGCGAGGGCGGTGAACTTGTTGAAGTCGGGTTCGCGCAGCTCGATCTCGGTGAGGCGCGGCCATCGCGGCGGCGGGCAGGCCGTTCTCGACGAACTCGCCGGTCGGCAGCAGCGTTGCCGGGTCGACGTCAGCAGGCAGGTGCCGTCGAAGGCGACGGCCCGCCGCAGCAGCGCTGCGAGGTCGTGGGTGAGGTCGTCGAGCCCGACGCCTCGATGGACCAGGCGGACGACGTCGACGCGCACGCGCGCCGGGTGGCGGTCTCGGCACCCATCGCTTCGAACCTACCCACGTCGTTCGCTGACGGCACCCCAGGGTTCTGGGATGGATCGCCCGACCGGACGAGCGCACGGTGGGCGGCGTCCGACCGAGGAGGACGTCATGCCGCCATCGACCCGCAGCAACCCGGCCGCCCAGGAGCCGACCGACCTGTACGCGATCATCCAGGACGCCGTGAACGCGGCCGACGTCGAGGCCTTCGTGGGAGCCCACGACGACGACGCCACCGTCGTCACCCCGCCGGAAGGAGCGATCGCCCGCGGCCACGCGCAGATCCGTGCCGCGATCGTCGCCCTGCTCAGGCTCCGACCGCGCTTGACGCTCGTGCCGGGCGCTGCGCTGCGCGGCGGGGAGCTGGCGCTGGCGCACGGCCGGTGGCATCTGAGCGTCGACGACGACGGCAGTCGCATCGAGCTCGGCGGGCTCGGCACGATGGTCACCCGTCGGGCGCCGACGGGATGTGGCGTGTCGTCCTCGACGACCCCTTGACCGGGCCGTGATGGTGACGTCGCCGGCGCGGACTTCCGTCGCCGGGGACGAGGCGGCACGATTGCGCCATGCAGAAGAAGAAGTCGTCGTCGATCGGCGCAGTTGCGGCGTTCCCGTTCGGCTCGGCCCGGCAGCTGGCCCGGGCCGTGCGCACCGGGAAGGTCGTCGGCGGTCGAGCTGCTCGCGGCCTACCTCGACCGCGTCGACCGGCTGAACCCGGCCGATCAACGCCGATCGTCGTCGACGACCGCGAGCGGGCGCTGAAGGACGCCCGCGCCGCCGATCGAGCGCTCGCCAAGGGGCAGCCGGTCGGTCCGCTGCACGGCGTGCCGATGACCGTCAAGGAGAGCTTCAACATCCCCGGCCAGCCGACGACGTGGGGCTTCCCAGACGTTCGCCGACAACGTGGCCACCGAGGACGCCGTGGTCGTGGCCCGGCTGCGCGCCGCCGGCGCGGTGATCTTCGGCAAGACGAACGTGCCGATGTCGCTGGCCGACTTCCAGTCCTACAACGACGTGTACGGCACGACGAACAACCCGTGGGACCCCACCCGCGACGCCGGCGGATCGTCGGGCGGGTCGGCGGCGGCGCTGGCCGCCGGGCTGACCGGCCTCGAGTTCGGCAGCGACATCGGCGGCAGCATCCGCAACCCGGCCGCCTACTGCGGCGTCTACGGGCACAAGCCGACGTACGGGATCGTGCCCAAGCGCGGCCAGACGCTCGACGACCGGCTCGTCAGCGAGGGTCCGATCTCGGTCGTCGGCCCGCTGGCCCGATCGGCCGACGACCTCGCCCTGGCCCTGAAGGTGACCGCCGGGCCCGACCTCGAGGACGGGTACCGGCTGGCGCTGCCCGCGCCGCCGACGTCGCTGCCCGGGTTGCGCGTCGCGGTGTGGCTCGACCAGCCCGACCTCGCCCCGGTCGACGACGCCGTGACGGGCCCGATCGAGGCGGCGGCCGCAGGCGCTCGCCGCCGCCGGCGCCAAGGTCGACGTCGACGCCCGCCCGACTTCGACATCGGCGAGGCCCACGCCACGTACCTCCAGCTGCTGCTGGCGACGATGAGCGCCCGCGACCCCGGCTACGACCGGATGGTCGAGCGGGCCGCGGCGACTCGACCCCGACGACGACAGCCCGTACGCCCAGAGCCTGCGCTTCTCGACGGCCCGCCACCGCGACGTCGCCATCGCCGCCGAGACCCGCGACGGCACCGCTGGGCGTGGCGGGCGTTCTTCCAGGACCACGACGTGGTGCTGGCGCCGATCACGGCGACGCCGCCGTTCCCCCACGACCACTCCGCAGCCGCTCCCGGCCCGCACGATGACGGTCAACGGCGCCGACGTGCCGTACTTCGGCCAGCTGTTCTGGGCCGGCCTGGCGATCAGTGCCCACCTGCCGGCGACGGCGGTCCCGGTCGGGCTGACGCCGACGGCCTGCCCGTCGGCGATGCAGATCATCGGCGACGCCTACCGCGACCGCACCACGATCTGGGTCGCCGGGCAGCTCGCCAAGCTGATCGGCGGCTTCACCCCGCCGCCCGGGTTCTGACCGTCGGGCGTCAGTTCAGTCGGGTGGTTCGGCGGCGCTGTCGGGCGGCGCCGTCGGCAGCTCGGCGCTGAGGGCCAGGGCGGTGGCGACCGACGCTGCCCGGTCGACGACGGCGGAGAAGTAGCTCGCCAAGGTCGCCGCCTCCGGCGATCGGGGGGTCGCCGAGCGATTGCAGCAGGGCGGTCGACGTGTCGGGCGGCGGCATCGGCTCGACGTCGGGCAGCGGCCCGGGCACCCGCCACGGGTCGAACGATCTGGTCGGTCGACGAGCCGTCGGCGCGGCGGCGTGGGTCGACGCCTCTTGGCGGGCTGGTTCACGGCGCGTCCTCCGTGAGCAGTTCGTCGGGCTGCAGCCCGAGGGCGTGGCGGAGCTGATCGACGTCGAGGTCGGCGATCGAGCTGGAGCGGGGCAGGACGAGTTGGGCGATGTGGCGCTTGCCGGCGACGACCTCCTCGACGCGCTCGTCGATGGTGCCGGGGCAGACGAGGCGGTGCGAGATGACGCGTGCGCTGCTGGCCGATCCGCCAGGCCCGGTCGCGGGCCTGGTCCTCGACGGCCGGGTTCCACCACCGGTCGTACAGCACGACGTGGTTGGCGGCGGTGAGGTTCAGCCCGGTGCCGCCGGCCTTCAGCGACAGCACCAGCGCGCCCGGGGCCGGAGCCCTCCTGGAACTCGGTCACGATCCGGTCGCGGGCGCCGCGCGCCAGGCTGCCGTCGTAGCAGGCGATCGGTGTCGCCGGTGACCTCGCTGAGGTGGTCAGCGAGCCGCCGACCCCACGTGGCGAAGTGGGTGAACACGAGCACCCGCTCGCCGGCGGCGAACACCGCGTCGACGAGCTCCTCCAGCCGGGCGAGCTTGCCGGAGCGCCCGGCGAGCGGCTGGTCGTCGTCGCGGTAGGCGGCCGGGTGGTTGCAGATCTGCTTGAGCGCGGTGATCGCCGCGAGGATCGCTCCCTTCTTGTGCTCGCCGCCGGCCGTCGGCATCGGCGACGTCGGCGACGAGCTCGTCGAGCACGGCCTGGTAGAGCCCGATCTGCTCGGGCGTCATCGTGCAGTGGTCGAGCTCGTCGATCTTGTCCGGGAGCTCGGCGGCGACCTCCGGCTCGCTGCTTGGTGCGCCGGAACACGAGGAGCCCGTTCAGCGCCCGCAGCGCGCTCTCGGCGTCGCCGGCCAGCTGGGCGATGAACGCCGGCCGGCGTGCCGACGAGGCCGGGGTTGGTGAAGTCCAGGATCGCCCACAGGTCACCGAGGCCGTTCTCGATCGGGGTGCCGGTGAGCGCGAGTCGCATGCGCGCCGGGATGCGCCGCAGCTGCTGGGCCGTCTCGCTCGCCGGGTTCTTGATCGCCTGGGCCTCGTCGAGCACGCAGCGTGGCCCAGCTGCGTCGCCGCCGAGCGCGTCGATGTCGCGGACCGCGGTGGCGTAGGTGGTGATGACGACGTCGGCGGCGGCGATCTCCGCGGCGAGCTGCGTCGGCCGACGCTCGCGACGCCCCGTGGTGGATGACGACGCGCAGGCCCGGGGACGAAGCGCGCCGCCTCGGCCGCCCAGTTGCCGACGACCGCCGCCGGCGCGATCACGAGCGCCGGTCCGGACGCCGTGCGCACGGGCGAGGTGGGCGAGCACCGTCGGGGTCTTGCCGAGGCCCATGTCGAGGGCGAGGCACCCGCCGAGGTCGGCGCGCTCGAGGAACCCGATCCACGCCAGGGCCTCGGCCTGGTAGCTGCGCAGCTCGCCGGCGAACCCCCGCGGTCGGGTGACCGGCGACGCCGCAGCCTCGGCGGCGCGGGCCAGGATGTCGGTCGCCCAGCTGTGGCCGCGGACGTCGACGCGGAGCCGGGCGCCGTCGAGGCCGAGGCTGTGGCGCAGGATCTCGGCGCCGGTGAGCTGGCGGTCCTGCGTCGCGCTCGGCGAGCGCGGCGGCCGCCTGCTCGAGGTCGACCCGATCGACCTCGACCCAGCCGTTGCGCGACCGGACGAGCGGGCGGGCCTGCTTGGCGAGCCGGGCGATGTCGGCCGCCGTGAGCTCGACGTCGTCGAACAGCACGGACCACGACACGTTGCTGAGCTGGTGGGCGCCGACCACCGTGTCCGAGGACTCGGCGAGGAGCCGCGAGCATCGGCGTCGCCTTGCGGCGCGACATCGTCGGCACGCGGACGTCGAACCCGATGGCGGCCAGCATGGGACCGGTCGTCGTCATCAGGTCCCAGGCCTGGTCCTGGGTCAACGCCAGCTGGCCGCGCCGCGGACCCGGTGGACCGGGCGATGGACGGGAAGGCCCGGCCCAGTCGCTCCCACTCGGCGGTGAGCGTGCGACTGCCGCGCTCCTGTCGCAGCGCGGCGTCGATCGGGACGGGCTGGCCGCCGCCGGTGGCCGCCAGGACCGAGACCAGCCACACCCCGGCCTCACCGGGCGCATCGAGCTGCACGATGAGCTTGCGGGCGCGACGCGGACGTGACGCCACGCGTCCAGCGCTCGAGGGCCTGGGCCGACGTCGTCGATGAGCCGCTTCGGAGCCTGGAACGGGGAGCCGTCCATGCCGGCGATCACCGCGTCCTGCATGTCACGCGGCGACCGCACGGTCGGCGGCGTCGCCGGAAGCTCCATCCGTTCGACGCCCTCGGCGACGATCGCCTCGACCACCGCCGTGAGCACGGCGGTGGTCATCGCTCGTCCGTTCTCGCGGCCGATCGATCGCGACGGGTCCTGGCATGGCGGCGGCCAGCGCGGCGATGGTCGGGGTGTCCACCAGCGCCGGCCGCCACCGCACCTCGGCCGTGGCCTGCTGCGCCTGTTGCGACCGGGGCGCGGACGCGCACGGCGTCGGCACGATCGATCCCGATGCGGTGAGGCGAACACCCTCGTAGGCAACCCGGCCGAGCCAGCGCAGGCTGGCGCCGACCTCGTCCGCACGGTGACCGGCGCCGATCGACACGAGCCAGCCGAGTGCGTCCTGCAACCCGATGGCGTGGCTGTCGGCCGTCGCTCCGCCGGGCAGGCGAACGCCGGGGTGCGCCTGCCAGCCCACCGGCGCGGCGCCGACCGCTTCGAGCCGCGCCGAGACCTCGTCGTGCGACTCGGCCGAACGGCCCCGGCCGCCGGCCCAGACGACGACCTGCCCGGCCGCCCACGATGCCTGGAGCTCGACCTCGCCCGGCTCCTCACGCACGAGGGCCGCGGCAACGGTTGATCGGCCCGGCGACGCTGTCCCCGCAGCCGAGCTGCGACGTCGCGGAGGCTCTGCAGCGTGTCGGTGAGGTCGGCGACCACCTGATCTCGCTCGTCGCCGGTCAGCGATCGCACCGACGCCGAGGTCGTCCTCGGTCTCCCGGATCAGCGTCGTCGACCACGGCGAGCGACGTCTGCTGATCCGCCCGCAGGCGGGAGGCCTCGACATCGGACCCACGACCATCGGCGACCGCCCAGATCACCGATTCCAGGTCGGACCTGATCGACCGGTCAACGGCGCGCTCACGCGATCACGTCGAGGACGACTGGGGCAGGCGTCCTCTCGCCCCACGTCAGATCCTCGACCCACCAAACTCACGACGACGACAACCCTACGGGCTGACCGTGTCAAGTCGTCGTGCCTCGAGCGAGTTGACGCGTCGGGGTGCCGTTGCCCCTACGGTGGCCCGAGGTACCTTGAGCAACAGGGTGACGGACCTGAAGGGTTGTGTCGCCGTGGGCGAGTCGTTCGAGGATCTCCAAGTCGTGGTGCGCGCCAGCGCAACGGCTGTTCTCATCCGCGTCAGCGGGGAGCTCGACCTCTCCACCGCCGGTTTCCTGAGCGACGTGCTCAGCGCCCAGGTGGCGGCCGGGGGACCAGCGCTCGTCGAGGTGGACATGGCCGCCACCGAGTTCTGTGATTCGGTCGGCCTGTCCGCGTTGGCCACGGCACGGGCCGAGCTGCAGGAGGCCGGGCGGACGATGACGATCGTGGAGCCGTCTCGTGCGGTACGCCGGGTGTTGGAGCTGTCCGGCATGGGCCCGTTGTTCGGCGCAGCCGACGCGTCCGCTGACCAGGTCAGCGGCAACGATGACGTCGTCGACGGGACTCGCGACTGAGGTCTCCCGGGCCACGGCCGTACTCGGCCGGGTGTCCGGGGAGGGGTGGCTGTTCGTTCAGCAGCGCAGCGAACAGCACCTACCCCACACCGCGAAGCTTCGACGATGCGAGACGGGCCGGACGAGCACGCGGACTCGCTGCGCGCTGAGGTCGCCGCGCTGCTCGCCGCCGCGCTGCGCACCGAAGAGCTCCATGACGAGCAGATGGCACACGCCCGCACGGATCACGACGACGAGACGGCATCGGCCACCGCGGCGCACGACCATGAGGTCGACGGGCTCCAACACACGCTGGCGACCAGAGACATGATCGGCCAGGCCAAGGGCGTCATCATGGCGGCCCTGCACTGCTCGGCCGATCGCACGTATCGCGTTGCTCGTGAAGCAGTCACAAGCCGAGAACCGCAAGCTCATCGACATCGCCACCGACATCACGGCCAACGTCCAACGCCGCACACCCAACCTCTGAACCCCGGCGCCGCCGGCATCACCGCCGTGGCGACGTCAGGAGCACGACGGCACGCAGTCGCTTCGGCCGGGTGGTCGACGGTCGGGACTTGGCGCCCGGCCGTCGAGTCGCCGCGGCGCCACGGGTCGGCGTGGCCAGCTCGAGGAGCTCGGCCTGGGCGGCGACGAGGCCGTCGTACATCGCCCACGGGTCGTCGACGATGTCGCGATCGACGACGATGCCCCAGTCGAGATGTCCGTTGTAGGACGTCACCGTGATGTTGAGCGCCATGCCGTCGGTGATCGTCGAGTACGGGTAGCTGGCCAGCTGCTCGGCGCCGTCGAGGTACAGCGGCACCTGCGGGCCGGGAACGTTGGAGATCGTCAGGTTGAACGGCATCATCCGCTCGCTGAGGCGGGTGCGGAACACCAGCCGCATCGCCTGCTCCATCGCCGCCGCCGGGCAGGTGGCGTGAGCATCTCCAGCTGGGCGTGCACCGGCAGCGCCGCCTGCACGATCTTCTGGTCGCGTCATCGACTCGTGGATCTTGCCGCAGCCGGGCGACCGGATCGGGCTCGTCGGTGTGCAGCACCGCCGCCATCGCCGGACACCTGGTTGCCGAGCGCCGCGCGTGCTCCTCGGTGCGCACCGAGACCGGCACCATGGCGATCAGCGGCTGCGCCGGCAGGAGGTCGCGCTCGCGCAGCCACGAGCGCAGCATGCCGGCGCACAGTCGCCAGCACGACGTCGTTCACGGTGCAGTCGAACGCCGTCTTGATCGTCGCGGGCTTCGGCCAGCGACGTCGAACCGAAGGCGAAGCGGCGGTGCTGGCCGATGCGCTGGTTGAAGACGGTGCGCGGGGCCTGCGTGCGCAGCTGGTTGAGCATCGCCGGGACCCGCTCGCGGATCCGCGGCCCGCCGCTGCCGCGGCGGAGACCGTTGACCGTCTGGCGGAGCGGCGCGGCGCTGCACGCCGACGCAGCTTCGCCGGGCGCTGCGCCGTCGCGCGCCAACCCGCGGGCGAGCATCTCCGCCTGCGTCGGGACCCGCTCCGGGCGCCACGCGCGTCGCCGGCATCGGGTGGTTGACCGGCTCGGGCGTCAACTGCATCATCGCCAGCGCCAGCTGCGTGCCCGACGCGCCGTCGATCGCGCAGTGGTGGGTCTTGGAGTACAGCGGCGAACTTGCGCCCCTCGTCGACCCCCTCGATCAGGTACACCTCCCACAACGGCCGCGAGCGGTCGAGCGGCCGCGACGCGATGCGCGACACGACCTGCTCGAGCTGGCGGTCGGTGCCGGGCGCCGGCACGGCGATGAACCGCTCGTGGAACTCGCGGTCGAACGACGGGTCCTCGATCCAGTACGGGTGGTCGAGCCCGAACGGCACCTCGACCAACCGGCGGCGGGTGTACGTCGCGAGGCCGTACAGGTACTCGGTGTGGGCCTCGTCCTCCTCCGGCGTGCGCCGGTGCGGCGTCGCCGGCGTTGGCGAAGACCTGCATCCCGCCCACGTGCCCGTAGTTCGTCGACGACTCCATGTACAGGAACGTCGCGTCGAGATCCGGAAAGCTGCTCCACGACACCCCCGTCGTCGGTTCAGCTGCGACCCTACCCTCATCGCGGGAATCGGCCGTCCGACGGCGCGCCGGATCAGAGCTGCTGGCGGGCGATGAGGTCGGCGAAGGGGCCGGGGGTGTGGGCCAGCTCCGAGTACGGCCCGTCCTGCGCGACGCGGCCGCCGGCGATCACCACCACACGGTCGGCCGACGCGATCGTCGAGAGCCGGTGGGCGATGACGATGCGCGTCACGTCCAGCTCCTCGATGGTGCGGGTCACGACCGATTGGGTGAGGTTGTCGAGGGCCGAGGTCGCCTCGTCGAGCAGCAGGGCGCGGGGTCGGCCGGCGAGGGCTCGGGCGATCTGCAGGCGCTGGCGCTGGCCGCCGGAGAGGATGCCGACACCGTCGCCGATGTTGGTCGCCATGCCGTCGGGCAGGCGCTCGATGTCGCGATCGAACCCGGCGCGGCGCGCCGCATCCCAGGCCTCGTCCTCGGTGATCGGGACGCTGCCGGCGATGTTCTCGAAGACCGAGCCGGGCAGCAGCGCGGTCTGCTGCAGCACCACCCCGATCTGGCGCCGCACCGCGTCCATGTCGAGGTTGGTGATGTCGACGCCGTCGATCGTGACCGTGCCGCCGTCGATCTGCTCGAATCCGAGCACCAGGCGCAGCAGCGTCGACTTGCCCGAACCCGACGGGCCCACGACGGCGACGAACTCGCCCGGCTCGATCGAGACGGACATGCCGTCGAAGATCGGACGGGTCGCCCCGGGATACGTGAAAGTGACTTCGCGCAGCGCGAACCCGCCGTCGACACGACCGGGGTGCTCCTTGGCCGTGTCGGACTCGGTCGCCTCCTCGAGGATCGGGCTCGCCTGGTCCAGCACCGGACGGACCTCGAGGAGGGTGACCGTCGAGCGAGCCACGTTGACGACGGCGGTCTGCAGCTGCCCGAGGGCGACGTAGAAGCCCATGAAGGCGGCGGTCGGCACCGCCTCCCGCCCGATCAGCACGACGGTCGCGAACAGGATCAGCACCATCGCCGTCGGGAAGGCGCCTTCGAAGACGACGCGCACGTCGTCGATGCGGAACGCTTCGTACGAGCGCCGGGTGTCGCCTGCGTACCGCACGGCCCACCGCGGCGAAGATGCGGCGCTCGGCGCTGGCGGTGCGCACCTTGACGATGCCGTTCAGCAGCTCGTGCAGTCGTCGCCGTCATGTCCCGGCGATCGCGCAGCACAGCGCTCAGCGGGCCCCGGTAGGCACGAGAGATCCCGAAGAGAACGGCGCCGCCGGCGGCGGTGACCAGCAGGCCCACAACCGCCAGCCGCACGTCGATCGCGATCATCACCACCAGGTTGAAGAGGCCGAAGATCCCTGCGAGCAACGTGGTGATGACGCTGTCGGTGACGGACTCGCGGATGCTGTCGACCGCCATCGACCGCTCGGTGAGATCGCCCACCTGGTAGCGCCGGAAGAACGGCGCGGGGAGGCGCAGCAGCCGGTCCCACAGCCCGAGCTGGAGCGCGTGGTCCATCGTCGTCCGGGCGCGCAGCAGGGCCACGCCCCGGGCGAGCTGGAGGAAGAACGAGCCGATCGCCAACCCGACCAGCGCCACGGCGAGCGCGACGAGGCGCTCGGACTGGTGCTGGGGGACGACCTGACCGAACACGAGGCTCGTCGCCAACGGCGGGACGAGCGCGATCAACCCGATCACGAGCGCGGCGAGCACCAGCCGCAGGACGTCGCGACCGGTGCCGCGACCGGCGAACCGCACCAGGGCCAGGACGGTGAGCGGCCCCTCGGGAAGGGGCCGCACGAGCTCGACTCCGTCGTCACGGACCTCTCGGGCGACCGCTGCGTCGACGCGAACCACCTCGCCGGTGGTGCTGTCGACGAGGTCGTAGCCCCGTCGCCGAGCCAGTACTGCGACCGGTCGGCCATCGGTGCGGTACCCGACGAACGAATCGCCTTGCTGCGTCCACCATGCATCCGGGAGCCGCACCGGTCGAGAACGGACCTTGGACGAGAGGGCGATGGCCTCGACCGGCGAGGCCCGGAGCAGATCTTCGGGATGTGCGGCATGGACGGTGACGCCGATCGATCGGCCGACCTCACGGCACACGGCGAGCAGCTCGTCGTGGCCCACCACTCTGACCCGCCGCGCGGCACGCCGCTCGAGCACGCTGCCGAGTTGGTCGAGGGCCAGCTCGCTCTCGAGCTCAACGGCGCGGGCCGAGGCATCGACCAGCTCGGCCTCCGCCGTGAGCTGCTCGTCGAGTGCTCGCACCTCGGCCTCGGCGAGCGCGATCCGGGTGCTGTCGAGCCGGCGGGCGAGATCGTCCACTCCGCCGTCGGCGCCGGCCGTGTCGAGCCACTCGCCGACGAGCGCCCACTCGGGCCCGTCGGCGGACTGGTCGTCGAGGGCGCTGAGCGGGACCTCGGCGACGAATGCACCGGGCGGGGCTGACCAGGATCCAGCGGCGGGCGACCGAGGAGCCGTCCACGGCGGCTGCGAGCGAGCCGGTCGTCAGCCGGGTGATCGGGTTCCGCGGTCGCGACGGTGAGGTTCCGGGTGCGTCCGTCGCGAAGACCAGCGCCTCACCCTCGAGCACGACCCACAGGACGCCGGCGTCGTCGAGCCCGATCTCCCGGTTGCCGGTCAGGTCGACGACTGCGGTCGCGTGCTGTCGGGCGAACGCCGCGACCGCGTCCCGATCGATGACCTCTCGCGTGCTCACACAACTCACCCACGAGACGGGCATAGGCGCCGCCTGCTGCCAGCAGCTCGTCGTGGGTGCCGCGTTCCACGACGCGGCCCTGGTCGAGGACGATGATCTCGTCGCTGTCACGGATCGTCGACAGGCGGTGGGCGATGATCAGGCAGGCGCAGCCGCGCCGGCGGAGGTTGGCGTCGACCTCTGCTTCGGTCACGGCGTCGAGCGCGCTCGTCGCCTCGTCGAGCACGATCAGGCGCGGGTTCGTGGCCAGGGCGCGCGCCAGCTCGAGGCGCTGGCGTTGGCCGCCGGACAGGTTGCGACCGCCTTCGCTCACGACGGCTTGGAGGCCGCCGGGCGCGGCCATCACGTCGACCAGGATCGACGCGTCAATGGGCGGCACGCTCGATCGCCGCCGCCGGGACGGTGGGGTCCCACATGGTGACGTTGTCGCTGACCGTGCCTTCGAACAGCAGGATCTCCTGCTGCACGTAGGCGACCGAGTGGGCGAGCACGTTGGCCGGCACACGGTGCCGAGGGACGCCGTCGAGCAAGACCTGGCCGCCCCACGGGTCGAGCTGGCCGGTCACGAGGCGGGCCACGGTCGACTTGCCGCTGCCGCTGCCGCCCACGAGCGCGACACGGCGGCCGGGTTCGACGGTGAACGAGAGGTCGTCGATCAGCGGCGCGTCATCGCCGTAGCCGAAGCGCAGGTTGCGGACCTCGAGCCGCCCCGACAGCCGCTTCGCCATCGCCGGGTCGTCGAGTCCCGCATCCCGGGCGGCGACGTCAGATGCGGTCGGTTCGCGCAGCAGCTGATCGAGTTGGTGGCAGCGCCCGACCAGGCTCTGGAACACGCCGGCGGTCCGGACGAGACGCAGCACCGAGCTCAGGAACCCGAAGAGGAGCGCTTGGAAGGCGACGAGCGACCCGAGCGTCAGCCGGCCGGCCAGCACCTGCAGCGCGCCGACGGTGATGACCGCGGCGACGATGAGCGCGTTGAAGAGGTCCGGCAACGCCGAGGCGATGTGGCCCTTCTTCGTTCGCCGCTGGTCGATCGTCAGCACCGAGTCGTACCGGGCGACGAAGCGGCGGAAGAGGTCGTTCTCGGCGCCGTTGGCCTTGAGCGATTCGATGGCGCTGATGCCCGACGCCGCGGTACCGGAGGCGGCGGCCTGGGCTTCGACCATCTGGCGGTTCAGCGGCCGCAGGCGCTTGGACGACCAGCGGACGGTGATGATGCTGGCGACCGTCAAGGCGAGCGTCACCGCGGTGAGCACGACGTCGTACCACAGCAGGAACGCGCCGTAGACGATGGCGATGACGCCGCCCATCGCCGCGTACGAGAGCTGCCCGCCGAGCTGCCAGGAGATGCGGTCGTTCAGGGCGATGGCGTAGGCGGTGTCGCCGGCGGGCCGCGACACGAAGTAGCGGATGGGCAGCCGCATGGTGTGCCACATCGACTCCGCCATCATGTGGATCGCGATCTTCCGGGACAGGCGGTTGAGGGTCAGGTTCTGCACGCCGCCCAGCACCACCTGCACGACGAGCGCAGCCGCCAGCCCGAGGAACACCACCCGCAGCCAGTCGTCGCTCCCGCCGATGAGGTAGCGGTCGACGAAGGTGCGCGACAGGCCGGCGACGACGAGCCCGGGGACGGTGAGGGCGGCGCCGGCGAGGATCGACAGCACGTAGCCCGAGCGCACGACGCGCAACCGGCGGCCGAGCGTGCCGCGGGTCCCGAGCTCCTCCTCGTCGGCCAGGAACGACGGGCTCGGCGAGAGCAGCAGGCGGTGCCCGTCCACGTCGACGGTGATGCCGCGGTCGTTGGCGTCGCCGGCGTCCGCCACGACGAGGCCGAGCCCCGTCGCCACCGAGCGGGCCCGGTCGACGGACGAGTCGCCGTCGTAGGCGGCGAGCGAACGCCGCACCTCGTCGATCGAGATCGTGCGGTCGAGTCGGGCGAGGGCGTCGACCAGCGCGCCGGCGAGGGCGTCATCGCGGTTGCCGTCGGCGTCGCGCCGCGGTGCCGTGGCGAGCTCGTCGGGCGTCATGGCGCTGGCGTCAACCGAGGATCTGCGACGCCGGGCTCCCCTCGGCGACCACGATCGACGCGGTTCCCAGGGTGGCGGTGGCGATCGTGAACGGCGGTCCCGACCCCGAGCTCCATCGGTACCCGCTGGGCGTCGACGGGTCGAGCTGGAGCTCGACCGCGATCTCCAGCACCGGTTCGCCGCCGGTCAGGAAGTCGACGAGGTCGCTGTTGTCGCCGAGGTTGAGCCGGATCGCGCGGGTGATGCCGGCAACGTGGAGACGCTGCCCACGGTGCCCAGGATCGACCCGTACTGCGCGTCTGGGGCCGTCGATGGTGAGACGAAGACCCGCATGCCGTTGCGGACGATCTTGCCTTCCTGCGCCGGCACGTACACGACCACGATCAGCTCGTCGCCCTCGGCGACGAGCGTGACCACCGGCGTGCCGACCGCGTTGTACGTGCCCGGTTTGACCAGGATCGTCGCCACGTCGCCGGTCACGGGCGCCTCGATGTCCACGACCTGGCCGTCGCGCTGGCGCAGCCGGGCGAGCGGCTGACCCTGCTCGACGTGATCACCGTTCTCCACCAACAGGGCGGTGACGAACCCCTCGGTCTCGACGCCGACCTCGTAGAGGCCGTGCGGTGGCAGGAGCATGCTCTGGCCCTTCACCTCCGTCGGTGCGGACCCGAAGAGTGCCCACACCAGCACGGCGGCCAGCAGCACGATGACCCCGAGGAAGACCATCCACGTCTTGGTGGTCGTGACGTGCAGCCGTCGGTCGAGCACCTCGACCGGCAACGGCGCGACGTCGGTCGAGGGGTCAGCCTGAACCGCCCTCATCGGCGGCGAGGTTAGCCCCTGACCAGGTCGTTCTGGAGCGGACGACGGGATTCGAACCCGCGACCCTCACCTTGGCAAGGTGATGCTCTACCAGCTGAGCCACGTCCGCACGGTCTGTTGTGGAGCCCACACGGTATCAGCGCGACGGCCGGACCGACATGTTCCGATGTCGGTCCCGACCTCCCAGCGAACTCCCAGGTCGGTCTCACCGGGCGCTGACCCGTGATGTTCATGATCCTGGTCATGGCCCTCGTCGCCGTGGAACCCCCCGCTCCACCAGCCCCGACCGCGCCACGGCTGCCGACCGTGGAGATCGTGGTCCCCACCCACAACGAGGCCCACGTCCTCGACGCCAGCGTCACCCGGCTGTCCCGGTTCCTGAACGATCACTTCCCGCTGCCGTGGCGCATCACGATCGCCGACAACGGCAGCACCGACGGCACGTCAGTGGTCGCCCGCCGCCTGGCCCGGACGATGCCGAGCGTCGCCGTCCTCGTGCTGCCGACGCGCCGGGCGCGGCGGTGCGCTGCGGACGGCGTGGACGCGCAGCCGGGCCGACATCGTCGCCTACACCGACGTCGACCTGTCGACCGACCTCGACGCCCTGCTGCCGCTCGTCGCGCCGCTGATCTCCGGGCACAGCGACGTCGCCGTCGGCTCCCGACTCGCGTGGGGCGCCCGCACCAGCCGCGGCGTCAAGCGGGAGGTCATCTCCCGCGGCTACAACCGCCTCCTCCGGCTCACGCTGCGCACCCCGGTGCACGACGCCCAGTGCGGCTTCAAGGCGATGCGCGCGGCGGTCGCCCGCGAGCTGCTGCCCGCCGTTCGCGACGACGGGTGGTTCTTCGACACCGAGCTGTTGATCCGGGCCAAGCGCGCCGGGCTACCGGGTGTTCGAGGTGCCGGTCGACTGGGTCGACGACGACGACTCGCGGGTGAAGATCCTGCGCACCTCGTGGGACGACCTCCGTGGCGTCGCCCGGCTGGTGCTCCGGGAACGGGCGTGACGACGTACGCCTCGCCGCCATGGGCGGCGCCGTCGCCGGCCGACGCACCCAATCGAGCTCCTCGACGACCCGACGACGCCCGGTCGTCGCCGGGACGACGGCCCGCGCCCGATGGGAGCTACCGGCGTTCGTCGCGCTGCTCGCCGCCACCGCGGTGCTGTACCTGTGGGGCCTGTCGGCGTCCGGGTGGGCCAACTCCTTCTACTCGGCCGCCGCCCAGGCCGGCTCGCAGAGCTGGAAGGCGTTCCTGTTCGGATCGTCGGACGCCGCCAACTCGATCACCGTCGACAAGCCGCCGATGGCGCTGTGGCCGATGGCGCTGTCGATCCGGGTCTTCGGGCTGAGCTCGTGGAGCATCCTCGTCCCGCAGGCGCTGATGGGCGTGGGCACGGTGGCGATCATCGTCGCGACGGTGCGCCGGCGGGTCGGCGCGGCGGCCGCCCTGCTGGCGGGCGCCGCCTTCGCGCTCACCCCGGTCGCCGCGCTGATGTTCCGCTTCAACAACCCCGACGCGCTGCTCGTCCTGCTGATGACGCGCGGCGGCGGCGACCCTGCTGCGGGCCATCGACGACGGACGGGCCCGGTGGATGGTCGCGACCGGTGTGCTCATCGGGTTCGCCTTCCTCACCAAGCAGCTGCAGGCGCTGCTCGTCGTGCCCGGGTTCGCGGTCGCGTACCTCGTCGTCGCACCCGGCGGGTGGTGGCGGCGCGTGCGCCACGTGCTGCTCGGCGCCGGCCGGCGATCGTCGCCGGCGCCGGGTGGTGGATCGCCGTCGTCGACGCTGTGGCCCACCGGCTCGCGGCCGTACGTCGGCGGCTCGCAGACGAACAGCATCTTCGACCTCACGTTCGGCTACAACGGCTTCGGTCGCCTCACCGGCAACGAGGACGGCAGCGTCAGCCGGCGGCCATCAGGCGGGCTGGGGGCGAGACGGGCATCGGACCGCCTCGTCGACGGCGCCAACGGTGGCCAGATCGCCTGGCTGCTGCCGGCGGTCGCTGGTCGTCGGCGTCGCCGCGCTGTGGTACTCGCGGCGGCGCGCCCCGCACGCGACCGGCGCGCGCCGTGCTCCTGGTGTTCGGCGGTTGGCTCGTCGTGACCGTGGCTGGTGTTCAGCTACATGCAGGGGATCTTCCACGAGTACTACACGGTCGCCCTCGCCGTGCCGATGGCCGTCGTCGCCGGCGCCGGTGCCGGCATCGTGTGGCACCATCGCCGCGAGGTGCTGGGTGCCGTGCGTGCTGGCGGCGGCGACCCTCGCCGACCGCGCTGTGGTCGGCGACCCTGCTGCGCCGCAGCGTCGGCTGGAACGCCTGGCTCCCGACCGCCGTCACCGTCGTCGGGATCGTCGCCGCCGTCGGGTTCCTGGTGACGGCGAGGCTCGGTCGCCGCGTGGCGGCGCTGGCGGCCGGCGGGAGCGGTCGTCGCCGTCCTCGCCGGACCGGCATCGTTCGCCATCGCCACGGCGGCGACGCCGCACACCGGCTCGATCGTGACCGCCGGCCCGCAGGTCGCCGGGACGGGGCTCTTCGGCCGCCTCGGGCTTCCCGGACTCGGCGGCGGCGGTGCGGCCGCGCGCCCGACCGCCACGGCGCGCCGGCCGGGCGATCGACGCCGCCGACGACTCGGCGGCACCGGCGCCGCGCCGACGCCCCGGCATCGGCGGGCTGCTCGGGACGTCGGTGCCGAGCGCCGACGCTCGCGCGCCGCCCTCCTCGAGGACGCCGACGACTACACGTGGGTCGCCGCCACCACCGGCTCCAACAACGCCGCCGGGTACCAGCTGGAGACGCAGCGCCCGGTCATGCCGATCGGCGGCTTCAACGGGTCCGACCCGTCGCCGACGCTCGCCGAGTTCCAGCAGCTCGTGGCCGCCAAGCAGATCCACTGGTACCTCGCCAGCGGCCTCGAGCGGGTGGGTGCCAACGGCGGCAGCCGGGCCGCCGCCGACATCGCCCGCTGGGTCGCCGCCAACTTCCCGTCCCGTGAGGTCGGTGGGGTGACGCTCTACGACCTCAGCTGACCCATCATGGGCGGATGGGCCAGATCGACGACGAGACCGCGGTGCGCGCCGTCGGTGACGGCAGCTACGCGACGCGGCTCTCGGCGAACTGGTGCATCGGCAACAACCCGAACGGTGGCTACGCGGTCCAGCCGGTGCTGCGGGCGCTCGCCGACCTGACCGGCCGCCCCGACCCGACGTCCGTGACCGTGCACTACCTGCGCCCGGCGCTCGGCGACGTCGACGCCACCATCACCACGGCCGTCGTGCGCGCCGGCCGATCCGGCACCAACGTCACGGCGACGCTCATCCAGGACGACGAGCCCCGCCTCACCGTCGCCGCCATCATGGGTGACCTCGCCACGGCCGTCAGCGACGCCCCCGACCCCGGCCTCGGCGTCGCGGCGCCGGTCATCCCGCCGCCGGAGGAGTGCATCGACCGAGCCGAGCTCGGCCAGGGGTCGAGCTGCCGTTGCTGTCGCGCGTCGAGGTGCGGGTCCGGCGCGACCAGCCGCCGGACGATGCCGCGACGGTCGACGGGTGGATCCGGCTGTGTGACGGCACACCGGCGTCGGCGCCGTCGCTGGTGCTGTTCGCCGACGCCTTCCCGCCGGCCGTCCACGCCAAGGTCGCGCGGGTCGGCTGGGTGCCGACGCTGGAGCTGACGGCCCACGTCCGCCGTCGACCACAAGACGGGTGGGTGCAGGCCCGGATGACGTGCGACGACGTGGCCGGCGGGCGGATGATCGAGACGGGCTCGCTGTGGGACAGCTCGGGTGCGCTGGTCGCCCGGTGCCGTCAGCTCGGCATGCTGCTCAGCCCGCGGTGAGCCGCTGGCGCAGCCAGCGGGCGTCGTCCACCGCGGCGCCGCCGTAGTCGTTGTTGAAGTAGGCGTAGACGTCGCAGCCGTCGTCGCAGCCACGCGGCCAGCCGGTCGCCGGCGTCGTCAGGCGGCGACCGGTGTAGCGACCGACGTACGCGTGGTTGGCGGCGTCGGGGCCGTGGAAGCGGACGTAGGTCCAGTCGGGCGGTGCGCACCCACGGGTGGTCGGGAGCAGGTCGTGGATGCACAGCGCGGCGCCGTGGCGGGCGAGCACGGCGTAGACGTCGTCGCAGAGCCACGACGGCGTCGCGGACCTCGACGGCCCACCGCCACGTCGGCGCCGAGCGCGCGCGATCGAGGAACGGCGTCGAGGCGGCCGACGTCGACGCGCCAGCGGGGCGGGAGCTGGAACAGGTGCGGCCCGGCGACGGCGGCGAGCGGCGCGAACCGCTCGACGTGCGTCGGGCCAGCCACGACTCGGGGTCCTTGAGCTTCTTGCGGTGGGTGCCGAACTGCCCGACCTTGACGGCGTACAGGAACCCGGGCGGCGCCTGCGGTCGCCCAGCGCTCGACCATCGTCGCCGCCGGCAACCGGTAGAAGGTGCGTGTTCAGCTCGACGGTGTCGAACATCGACGCGTAGCAGTCGAGCCAGGCCCGGGCGGGCAGGTCGGCCGGGTAGACGGTGCCCCGCCAGTCCCGGTACGAGAAGCCGGAGCACCCGACGCGCACTTCACCGGTCATCGATGCTCCGTTTTCCCCACGGCGAACGGGGGTACCCATTGACACCCCATGAGGGTGACGTTGGTGGTCGTGCTGGTGGCCGTCGCTGCCGGCGCGCTGGGCTTCACGTTCTCGGCGCGCCACCAGCTCGACCTCGACGCCTCTGACGAGCTCGGTCGCCTGCCCCGTCTGCGGCGCTTCCTCGGCGAGCGGTTCGACCAGCAGTCGCTGCGCGGCCTGCTGGTCACGGTGTCCTTCGCCGTCGTGCTGGTGGTCGCGCTGGCGGTCGGCGGTCTGCTCGACATGGTCGCCACCGACGAGGGCCTCGCCGAGTACGACGACAACGTCGCCGAGTGGGGTTCGCGCAACGCCTCCAGCGAGGCCGTCGACGTGCTCCGGGTGATCACCGAACCTCGGCAGCACGTGGCTGCTCACGATCGTGCTGGCGGCGACCGCACTCGTTGCCTGGCTGGTCCGCCGCAGCCTCGTGCCGTTGGCGTTCCTGGCCGTCGTCGGCCTCGGTCAGGGCCTGCTCGTCAACCTGCTCAAGGTGATCATCGACCGCGATCGCCCCGACGTCTTGCAGCTCGTCGCCGTGCGCGGGCCGTCGTTCCCGTCAGGGCATTCGGCCGGCGCAGCGGCGTGCTGGGCCGCCGTCGCGCTGGTCATCGCCTACGGCCGATCCCGGCGTTGGCATGCGGCGCTGGCTGCTGGCGCGGTGCTGATCGCCGTCGCCGTCGCCACGAGCCGGGCGCTGCTGGGGGTGCACTGGCTGACCGACGTGCTGGCTGGCCTGGCGGTCGGGTGGGGGTGGTGCGCGCTCGTCGCGGTGGCGTTCCAGACGCGCCTGAGCGCGTCCCCTGCCCGTCGTCGACCCGCAGCGTCGTCCCCGGCTCCAGGCTGATGGCGACACTCAGGTGATACGCGGCCAGGCCAGGGTGCAATTGCTCCAGAAACCACAGGCGCTCCTGGGCAAATGCGAGCGGCGCCCGGCGTGGCTGGTGAGCGCGCGCCTCCAGCAGCCGCGCCAGCAGCGCGCGCTTCTCCTCGGCTGTGCGTCGCTCCGGCGATTCCACGTCATGGCTCATGGCCGCTCCTCCGTAGCGCGCAGCAGATCGCCCAGCAGCGCGTCAACTTCTGCTTCCGATAGCTCATCCAGTTGGCCGAGTTGCGCCAGCGCGTGTTCCTGCTCCAGGTCTCTGAAGTCGCTGATCGCCGGCCCGGCGCTCTGGCCCTGGTCGATCGCCGCCGCCACTCCGGCCACGGTCGGTCGCTCGAAGATCTGCCGCAGCGGCAGATCGACCTGGAAGGCATCGCGCACCTGTGCGATCAGCCGGGTCGCCAGCAGCGAGTGGCCGCCCAGCGCGAAGAAATCGTCCTCCACGCCGATCGAGTCGCGCCCGAGCAGTTCGACCCAGATCGCGGCGACCTGCGCCTCGGTTGGGGTGCGCGGCGCGACGTGGCCGCCCGTGGCGCCGGCTTGGCTCCAGTCGAGCGCCGGCAGTGCCCGCCGATCGACCTTGCCATTGGCATTCAGCGGCAGCGCCGCCAGCGGCACAAACGCCGAAGGCACCATGTAGTCGGGCAGCCGCTCTTTGAGAAATGCACGCAACTCCCCTGGGAATTGAAAATTGAGAATTGAGAATTGAGAATCTTCCTGCTCACTCGTTTGTTCTTTATTCTTTGTTCTTTGTTCTTGGCCAGGGACGACGTAGGCCACCAGCCGCATATCATCGTCGTCGGGGCAGGTAACGACTACGCAGTCGCGCACGGCCGGGTGGGCGGCCAGCGCTGCCTCGATCTCGCCCGGCTCGATCCGGAAGCCGCGGATCTTGAGCTGGAAGTCGGCGCGGCCGGCGAACTCGACCAGCCCATCTGGCCGGTAGCGCCCCAGGTCGCCGGTGCGGTAGAGCCGAGAGGATGGAAGATAGAAGATAGAGGATAGCTTTTCCTGAGCAGCGACACAGCTATCTTCTATCTTCAATCCTCTATCCTCTATCTTCGTGAAGGGGTCAGGAATGAACCGCTCCCTGGTCAGATCGGGGTCGCGCAGGTAGCCCTGGGCCAGGTGCGGGCTGCGGATGTAGATCTCGCCCAGCTCGCCGACGCCCGCGAGCGCGCCGGTGGGGTTGAGTATCAGCAGTTGGGTGTCGCGCACGCCCTGGCCCAGCGGTATCGCCTCGCGAACAAGCCGACCGTTCTGGTCCTGCCGATCGGGCACGATATAGTAGCCCAGGGCGCGCTGGGTCTCGGTCGCGCCGTACAGATTGACGCAGAGCACCTCGGGCGCGATCCGCCGTAGTCGTCGCACATCCGCCCATGCCAGCGCATCGCCGCCGAAGAACACCCGTCGCAGCGACAGGATCGGCGTCGGGCCGGCGGCCTCGGCCAGCAGTTGTCCCATCGCCGGCGTCAGGTTGGCCACGCTGATGCGCTCGCGCCGCATCCAGTCGGCCAGCCAGCCGGGGCGCACGAGCTGCTCCGGCGCGGGCACGCAGATGGTCGCGCCCACCCAGAACGCCGTGAAAATGTCGCGCTGGAGCGGGTCGTGTGCCAGGCCCGACAGCAGGCTGTAGCGGTCGCCGTCGTCGAGCCCGAAGGTCTGACTTAGCCAGGGCAGGTAGTGCGAAAGCGCGCCGTGCCGCCCCAGGATGCCCTTGGGCCGGCCGGTCGAGCCAGAGGTGAAGCTAATGCAGGCCAGGTCGTCCGGCCCGATCGGCACTTCGACGGGATCGGCGGAGTAGCTTTCCAGCAAGCCCAGCCGCTCGGCCTCAGCCCGCAGCGGCAGGCTAATGCGGCAGCGCAGCCCGACGCCGGCGGCCCAGGTCTCCAGGGCCTCGGGCAGGTCACTTGCGGCGATCTGAATCAGGGCGCGCGGCTCGGCCAGCGCCAGCCAGTCGGTCAGGCGCGCCGCCGGGTAGCTCGGATCGAGGATCGTGTAGGTCGCGCCGGCCTTGAGCGTGCCAAGCAGCGCCCAGACCAGCGCCGCGCTGCGGTGGGCGTAGATCGCCACGCAGTCGCCCCGCTCGACGCCATGCGCCAGCAGCCAGGCCGCCAGCCGGTTGCTCCACTGGTCCAGTTCGGCATAGCTCCAGCGCTCGTGCTGGTCGATCAACGCTTCCTGAAACGGGCGGCGGCGCGCCTGCCGGGCAAACTGCTCGTGGACGGCGCCGTACCAGGTCGCGTCAAGCGGCGCAGCCGGGTCGGGTAGCCGCGCCGCCGCTGACGGCGTAACCAGGCTCAACGTTCCGATCGGGGCATCCGGCTGCGCGTTGGCTTGCTCCAGCAGCAACTCCAGTTGAGCCAACATCTCGCCGGCGCGCTCCGGCCCAAACAGGTCGGCGTTGTAGACCAGGTCGCAATGCAGCCGGTCGCCGCGCTCGGCCACGTACAGCGTCAGGTCGAACTTCGAGCCGGTCTCCGGCGGCGAAAGCACCTCTAGCTCCAGCCCCGGTAGCCGCACGTCGTCGTAGGGGACATTGAGCATGTTCAGCATGACCTGGAAGACAGGCGAACGGCTGAGATCGCGGGAGGGCTGGATGTGGGCGAGCAGTTGCTCGAAGGGCAGGTCCTGGTGGGCGTAGGCGCCGAGGGTGGTGGCACGCACGCGGTCGAGCAGGACGCGGAAGGAGGGGTCGCCAGTCAGGTCGGCGCGCAGGGCCAAGGTGTTGAGGAAGCAGCCGATCAGCGGCTCGGTCTCGGTGAGGGTGCGACCGGCGATCGGGCTGCCGACGATGAGGTCGGACTGGCCAGTCAGGCGGTGGAGCAGGGTCTGGAAGGCGGCCAGCAGCAGCATAAACAGGGTGACGCCTTCGGCTTGGGCGAGGGCTTGGAGGGCGGCGGTAAGCTGGGGCGGGAGCGAGCGGGAGATGGTGGCGCCTCGGAAGGACTGGACGGGCGGGCGGGGGAAGTCGGTGGGCAGGTCGAGCACGGGCAGCGGAGCGGCGAGGCGTTCGCGCCAGTAGGCCAGGGCCGGGGCCAAGGCGGCATCGTTGAGTTGCTCACGCTGCCAGATGGCGAAGTCGGCGTACTGGATAGGCAAGGGCGGCAGAGGGTCGGGGAGCGAGGCGCGACAGGCCGGGTAGAGCAGGGTGATCTCGCGCACCAGGACGCCGAGCGACCAGCCGTCGGCGATGATGTGGTGCAGGGTGAGGATCAGGGTGTGCTGCTCCTCGGCCAGGTGGAACAGCCGCGCCCGCCATAGCGGCCCGCGCGCCAGGTCGAACGGTCGCCGCGCCTCTTCCTGCATTTCCCGCTGTGCGGCAGGCTCACGCTCCGCCGGCGGCAGCCCCCGCAGATCGACCAACTCCAAGCGCAGCGGCAGTTCCGGCAAGATGACTTGCATCGGCTGCCCGTTGCGCTCCACGAAGCGGGTGCGCAACGCCTCATGGCGCTGCTCGATCAGGCTCAGGCTGCGCCCGAAGGCCGCACGGTCGAGTGGGCCGCGGATGTGCAGGGTGAGCGCGATCGTGTACAGGCTACTGTTCGGCTGCCACTGCTCCAGAAACCAGAGCCGCTCCTGCGCGAACGAGAGCGGCAGAACGCTATCGCGCGGGTGTGCCCGCAGCGGCGCGCGGCCCTCGGTCGCCTGGGCAGCCTCGATCCGGCGCGCCAGATCAGCCACTGTCGGGTTTTCGAACAGGCTACGCAGCGGCAGCGCCACACCGAAGGCGTCGCGGATGCGGGCGACAATCTGGGTGGCGAGGAGCGAGTGGCCGCCCAGCGCGAAGAAGTTGCTCTGCCGCCCGACCCTGGCCTGCGGCAGCAGCGCCGACCAGATCGCCAGCACCTGCGCCTCGGTCGCGCTCTGCGGCTCCTCGTCCTCGGTCTGCTCGTCCACCCGCTCCGGCGCCGGCAGCGCGCGGCGGTCCAGCTTGCCGTTCGGCGTCCTCGGCAGCGCCTCCAGCAGCACGAACGCCGCCGGTATCATGTAGTCTGGTAGGCGCTCACGCAACGAGTGGCGCAGCTCGGCTACAAATTGAGAATTGAAAATTGAGAACTGAGAATCGGTCTCCTCGCTGCTTTGTTCTTGGTTCTTTGTACTTTGTTCTCGGGAGGGGACGACGTAGGCCACCAGTTGCTGCTCGCCCGCACGCTCCTCACGAACCAGCACCGCTGCCTCGCGCACGCCTTCCTGCGCCAGCAGCGCCGCCTCGACCTCGCCCAGCTCGATCCGAAAGCCGCGCAGCTTGACTTGATGGTCCACGCGCCCGATGAACTCCAGCGGCCCCAGCCGGCCGTCCTGCGCCGTTCGCACTCGCACCAGGTCGCCGGTCTTGTACAGCCGGCTGGAGATTGGAGATTGGGCGGTCTCCCCGTCTCCCGCTCTCCCCGTCAGCTCTTTGTTCTTTGTTCTTTGTTCTTTGTTCTCGATAAAGGGGTTGGGCACGAACTTCTCAGCGGTCAACTCGGGCCTGCCCAGGTAGCCACGCGCCACGCCGGCACCGCCCAGGTACAGCTCGCCCACCGCTCCCGGCGGCGCCATCTGGCCGTGCTGGTCCAGCACATACATCTGGGTGCCATCGATCGGGAGGCCGATGTCGGGACGCAACTCCGCCTGGCGCGGCATCAGGCCGACGGTGGAGTAGGTGGTGGTTTCCGATGGACCGTACAGGTTGAACACCTGCTGGACCTGGCCAGTGGCGTAGGCGGCAGCGACCAGATTGCCGGGCAGCGGCTCGCCGGCCAGGTTGACGGTGGTGACGCTCCTGGGTAGCGCCTGGAGCTGGAGCAGCGCCGCCAGGGCTGAGGGCACGGTATTGATGAGTGTGACGCCACTGGTCGGGCCGCCGCGCTGGTCGGCCAGGGCCAGGGCGTGCTCGACCAGCGTGACCGAGCCGCCGCAGATGAGCGGCAGGAACAGCTCGAAGACCGACAGGTCGAAGCAGACCGAGGTGGCGGCCAGGACCGAGGCCTGGGAGGCCAGCGGGAAGGCCTCTCTGGCCCAAGTGAGCAAGGCGACCACATTGGCGTGGGTGATCGCGACGCCTTTGGGGGTGCCGGTGGAGCCACTTGTGTAGATCAGGTAGGCCAGGTGCTCGGGCAGTAGCGCGGTATCGGGTGGCACCAGCGCGGTAGCGGGTGGGTCGAAGGCAGGGTCGAGGGTCAGCGAGGCTGGGTCGAGCCAGAGGGTAGGCGGGCAGGGCTGCGGGAGCTGGGCTTGCAACTCCGGCTGGGAGATCAGGAGCGAGGCCTGGGCGTCCTGGAGCATGAAGGCGCGGCGGGCGGCAGGATAGGCGGGGTCGAGGGGCAGGTAGGTGGCGCCGGCGTGGAGGGTGGCAAGCAGGGCCAGGACGAGGGCCGGGGAGCGGTGCAGGCAGACGCCGACGATGGTGTCGGGACCGGCGCCACAAGCGCGCAACTGGGAGGCGAGGGCCAGGGAGCGCTCCTGGAGGTCGGCGAAGGAGAGCTGGGTATCCTGCCAGCGCAAGGCGATAGCGTCGGGGGAGCGGAGCGCCTGGTCGGCGAGCAGAGCGGGCAGGGTGGCATTGGAAGGGAGCGGCAGGGCGGTATCGTTGAGGCGCAAGAGCAACTGGCGCTGGCCGGCGGGCAGGAGCGAGAGGCGCGAGAGTGGCTTGTGAGGGTCGGCCAGGATGGCGGTCAGCAGCGCCTGGAACTGGCCCAGCAGGCGTGACACACTGCCGGCCGCGAACAGGTCTGTGCTGTACTCCATCCGCAACACCAGCGCCTGGTCGATCTCCTCGACCGACAGGCTCAGATCAAACATCGCCGCGCCGCGCTCGACTTCGACGCGCTGCATGCTCAGGCCGGGCAGCTCAAACCGATCGAGCGGCGCGTTTTGCAGCACAAACATGACCTGGAAGACAGGCGAACGGCTGAGATCGCGGGAGGGCTGGATGTGGACGAGCAGTTGCTCGAAGGGTAGGTCCTGGTGGGCGTAGGCGCCGAGGGTGGTGGCGCGCACGCGGTCGAGCAGGATGCGGAAGGAGGGGTCGCCAGTCAGGTCGGCGCGCAGGGCCAAGGTGTTGAGGAAGCAGCCGATCAGCGGCTCGGTCTCGGTGAGGGTGCGACCGGCGATCGGGCTGCCGACGATGAGGTCGGACTGGCCAGTCAGGCGGTGGAGCAGGGTCTGGAAGGCGGCCAGCAGCAGCATAAATAGGGTGACGCCTTCGGCTTGGGCGAGGGCTTGGAGGGCGGCGGTAAGCTGGGGCGGGAGCGAGCGGGAGGTGGTTGCGCCTCGGAAGGACTGGACGGGCGGGCGGGGGAAGTCGGTGGGCAGGTCGAGCACGGGCAGCGGAGCGGCGAGGCGTTCGCGCCAGTAGGCCAGGGCCGGGGCCAAGGCGGCATCGTTGAGTTGCTCACGCTGCCAGATGGCGAAGTCGGCGTACTGAATAGGCAAGGGCGGCAGAGGGTCGGGGAGCGAGGCGCGACAGGCCGGGTAGAGCAGGGTGATCTCGCGCACCAGGACGCCGAGCGACCAGCCGTCGGCGATGATGTGGTGCAGGGTGAGGATCAGGGTGTGCTGCTCCTCGGCCAGGTGGAACAGCCGCGCCCGCCATAGCGGCCCGCGCGCCAGGTCGAACGGTCGCCGCGCCTCTTCCTGCATTTCCCGCTGTGCGGCAGGCTCACGCTCCGCCGGCGGCAGCCCCCGCAGATCGACCAACTCCAAGCGCAGCGGCAGTTCCGGCAAGATGACTTGCATCGGCTGCTCGCCCAGCATCAGAAACCGGGTGCGCAGAACCTCGTGGCGCTGCGCCACGCAGTTGAGCGCCCGCTCCAGCGCAGCGATGTGCAGATCGCCGGTCAGCCGCACGCCCACCGGAATGTTATAGTGAGCGCGCCCCGGATCGAGCTGGTCAAGCAACCAGAGCCGCTGCTGGGCGAACGACAGCTCAAACAGGCTGGCGCCCTCCCCTGGCTGGTCGAGTAGCTCTTGCAGCGCCGCTCGCTGATCAGGCGCGAGCGCGTTCAGCACCATCGAAAGATCATTCATTCTTGCGGCCCCTGTGTCGTAACAAGTGTCTCGCTGCTGCCCTCCGGGCGCTGCTCGAACTGCTGAACCAGCACGCTAAACGTACGTTGGCCGCGCGCCAGGCGCGGGATCTTCGGCGTAACCGGCACTGTCTGGACGACGCGGCGATCGATCTCCGCCGCCAGTTCGGCCACGGTTGGCTGCTGGAAGAACAGAGTCAGCGGCAACTCGATCTGGAGTGTATCGCGGATGCGGGCGACAATCTGGGTGGCGAGGAGCGAGTGGCCGCCCAGCGCGAAGAAGTTGCTCTGCCGCCCGACCCTGGTCTGCGGCAGCAGCGCCGACCAGATCGCCAGCACCTGCGCCTCGGTCGCGCTCTGCGGCTCCTCGTCCTCGGTCTGCTCGTCCACCCGCTCCGGCGCCGGCAGCGCGCGGCGGTCCAGCTTGCCGTTCGGCGTTCGCGGCAGCGCCTCCAGCAGCACGAACGCCGCCGGTATCATGTAGTCTGGTAGGCGCTCACGCAACGAGTGGCGCAGCTCGGCTACAAATTGAGAATTGAAAATTGAGAACTGAGAATCGGTCTCCTCGCTGCTTTGTTCTTGGTTCTTTGTACTTTGTTCTCGGGAGGGGACGACGTAGGCCACCAGTTGCTGTTCGCCCGCACGCTCCTCACGAACCAGCACCGCTGCCTCGCGCACGCCCTCCTGCGCCAGCAGCGCCGCCTCGACCTCGCCCAGCTCGATCCGAAAGCCGCGCAGCTTGACTTGATGGTCCACGCGCCCGATGAACTCCAGCGGCCCCAGCCCGCCGTCCTGCGCCGTTCGCACTCGCACCAGGTCGCCGGTCTTATACAGCCGGCTGGAGATTGGAGATTGGACGGTCTCCCCGTCTCCCGCTCTCCCCGTCAGCTCTTTGTTCTTTGTTCTTTGTTCTTTGTTCTCGATAAAGGGGTTGGGCACGAACTTCTCAGCGGTCAACTCGGGCCTGCCCAGGTAGCCACGCGCCACGCCGGCACCGCCCAGGTACAGCTCGCCCACCGCTCCCGGCGGCGCCATCTGGCCGTGCTGGTCCAGCACATACATCTGGGTGCCATCGATCGGGAGGCCGATGTCGGGACGCAACTCCGCCTGGCGCGGCATCAGGCCGACGGTGGAGTAGGTGGTGGTTTCCGATGGACCGTACAGGTTGAACACCTGCTGGACCTGGCCAGTGGCGTAGGCGGCAGCGACCAGATTGCCGGGCAGCGGCTCGCCGGCCAGGTTGACGGTGGTGACGCTCCTGGGTAGCGCCTGGAGCTGGAGCAGCGCCGCCAGGGCTGAGGGCACGGTATTGATGAGTGTGACGCCACTGGTCGGGCCGCCGCGCTGGTCGGCCAGGGCCAGGGCGTGCTCGACCAGCGTGACCGAGCCGCCGCAGATGAGCGGCAGGAACAGCTCGAAGACCGACAGGTCGAAGCAGACCGAGGTGGCGGCCAGGACCGAGGCCTGGGAGGCCAGCGGGAAGGCATCTCTGGCCCAAGTGAGCAAGGCGACCACATTGGCGTGGGTGATCGCGACGCCTTTGGGGGTGCCGGTGGAGCCACTTGTGTAGATCAGGTAGGCCAGGTGCTCGGGCAGTAGCGCGGTATCGGGTGGCACCAGCGCGGTAGCGGGTGGGTCGAAGGCAGGGTCGAGGGTCAGCGAGGCTGGGTCGAGCCAGAGGGTAGGCGGGCAGGGCTGCGGGAGCTGTGCGCGCAGGTCAGGCTGGGAGATCAGGAGCGAGGCCTGGGCGTCCTGGAGCATGAAGGCGCGGCGGGCGGCAGGATAGTTGGGATCGAGGGGCAGGTAGGCGGCGCCGGCGTGGAGGGTGGCAAGCAGGGCCAGGACGAGGGCCGGGGAGCGGTGCAGGCAGACGCCGACGATGGTGTCGGGACCGGCGCCACAAGCGCGCAACTGGGAGGCGAGGGCCAGGGAGCGCTCCTGGAGGTCGGCGAAGGAGAGTTGGGTATCTTGCCAGCGTAAGGCGATGGCGTCGGGGGAGCGGAGCGCCTGGTCGGCGAGCAGGGCGGGCAGGGTGGCATTGGAAGGGAGCGGCAGGGCGGTATCGTTGAGGCGCAAGAGCAACTGGCGCTGGTCGGCGGGCAGGAGCGAGAGGCGCGAGAGTGGCTTGTGAGGGTCGGCCAGGATGGCGGTCAGCAGCGTCTGGAACTGGCCCAGCAGGCGTGACACACTGCCGGCCGCGAACAGGTCCGTGCTGTACTCCATCCGCAACACCAACTCAGAACCAACCTCGGCCACCACCAGTGCCAGGTCAAACTGGGCACTATGTTGCTCTAGCGCCATCGTCACGACCGGCAGCTCACCCAACTGCATGCGAACGCCCGGCTCATTGACGGCCAGCGCGGCCAGCCCGCTTCCCAGCTCCCCGCTGGCACGCTGCAACGCGAACAGCGCCTGGAATAGCGGCGAACGACTGGTGTCGCGCTGGATCGACAAACGCTCGACCAGCGTTGCAAACGGGTACTCTTGATGCGCGAAGGCGCCCAGCACAGTCTCGCGCGTCTGCGTCAGGAACCGCTCGAACGACTGCTCGTGGCTGAAATCGGCGCGCAGCGCGACTGGGTTGACGCAATAACCCACCAGCCCGGCCAGGTCTGCGCGCTGCCGCCCGGCTGTCGGCGACCCGACCAGGATCTCCGGCTGGCCGCTAACCCGGTACAGCAGGGTCTGGAAGGTTGCCAGCAGAGTCATGTACAGCGTGACTCCGCGCTCGCGGCTGAAAGCCGCCAGCTTTTGCGTCAGCTCTGCCGGGATGCGCTGCCGGCAGGTGGCACCGCGGAAGGACTGAACCGCTGGGCGCGGGTAGTCGGTCGGCAGGTCTAGCGGCGGGAGATCGCCGGCTAGCTGCTGCCGCCAGTAGTCCCAGAGCCGCTCGGCTGTTGGGCCGCTGGCCTGCTCGGTCTGCCAGCGCACGTAGTCGGTGTACTGGATGGGCAGAGCCGGCAGCGATGGCGCGACGCCTGCGCGGGCGGCCTGGTACAGCGCGCCCAGCTCGCGCGTCACGACGCCCAGCGACCAGAGGTCGGCCACAATATGATGGATTGTCAGCAGCAGAACATGCGCCTCGGCAGCCCGGCTGAACACCGTCACCCGCAGTAGCGGCCCGCGCGCCAGGTCGAACGGGCGATGCGCCGCGTCGGTCATCCGCGCGCGCAACTCAGTCTCGCTCCAGCTCGTCGCGTCGTAATGCTCCAGCCCCGGCTCCATCACGGCGTGAACCTGCTGGAATGGCTCGCCCTGCGGCGCGGCAAACGTGTTACGCAGCGCCGCGTGCCGCCCAATCAGCGCCTGGAGCGCCTGCCGCAGCACCGCCAGATCCAGTGCCGCCTCGACCTGTACAGCCGCAGCGATGTTATAAGCTGGGCTGTCCGGCGCAAGTTGGTGCAAAAACCAGAGCGCGCGCTGCCCCACCGTCAGCGACCCGACCGCCTCGGCTGGCGCGGCGACCGGCGCCGCCGGCTGCTCGGCGCCCAGGCGGGCCAGCGCCTCGCCGGCCAGCTCGGTGATGCTGCGCCCCTCAAGCAGCAACTCCATCGGCAGCGCCACGCCCAGGTCGCGCTCGATCTCGCTCACCAGATCGACCGCCATCAACGAATCGAGGCCCAAGCGGCTCAGCGGGTGATCCCGCTCGATCTGCGCCGGGTCCAGCCGTAACAGTTGGGCGACGCGCTCTTGCAGGTGCAGCGCCACCAGCAGCCGGCGCTCATCGGCCGACCGCACGGCCTGCACCGCCCGGCGAATGAATAACTCGCGCGCCGGGGCGGATGCCGGCATATCGGGCGCCTGTACGGCGGCGGGACGATTCAGCACGCTGCTGCCGATCAGCTCCAACGTCTGGTTCAGAAAGCCCTCTCGGCATGCGTAGCGCTGAATTTTTCCACTCGATGTTTTGGGGAGGCCGCCCGGCTTCAGCAGCGCCACGGCATAGGCGTGGACCTCGTGCTGTTCCAGCAGCGCCTGGCGGATGGCCGACGCTGCCTCCTCGACATTGATCGAGTTGCGGTGCTGGCGCTCAATCTCCTGCGCCAGGACCAGCCGCTCCTCACCGTCGATCTCAACGCTAAAGGCCGCCCCGCATCCGGGGCGCAACGCGGCGTGGCTGCGCTCGGCGGTCAGCTCGATGTCCTGGGGATACAGATTGCGCCCACGGATGATGATCAGATCCTTCAGCCGTCCGGTGACAAACAGCTCACCAGCGTGCAGAAAGCCAAAATCGCCCGTGCGTAGGTACGGGCCGCTGCCGTCGACCGGGCGGGCGCGGAAGCTCTCCGCAGTCAGCTCGGGGCGCTCCCAGTAGCCCTGGGCCACACTCGGCCCAGCCACCCAAACCTCGCCGATCTCACCGGGCCGGCAGAGCGCGCCGGTCTCCGGCTTGACGATCCGCACATCCTGGCCGGCCAGCGCCTGCCCAGAGCCGACGAGCAGGCGGGCACCCTCGCTCCCGTCCCGCTGCGCGGTCGCGCGGCCTTGAGCCAGCTCGGCTGCCTTGAAGCTAGCCACCATCGGCGGCTCCGACACCCGCCCGCCCGCGACAATCAGGGTTACTTCAGCCAGGCCGTAGCAGGGGTAAAACGCCTCGCGGCGGAAGCCGGACGGCGCGAAAGCCGTCGCGAAGCGCTCAAGTGTCTCCGCGCGGATCGGCTCGGCGCCGTTGAAGGCCACCCGCCAACTGGACAGATCAAGCTGGGCACGCTGCTCGGGCGTGGTCTTGCGCACACACAGGTCATACGCGAAGTTCGGCCCGCCGCTGGTGGTCGCCCGGTAGCGGCTGATCAACTCCAGCCAGCGCAGCGGCTGCTGGAGAAAATCGACCGGCGACAGCAGCGTAACCGGGAATGCGCCGTAGAGCGGCTGGATGATCCCGCCGATCAAGCCCATGTCGTGGTATGGCGGCAGCCAGATCACCCCGCGGCTCTCCGGCGTATGGCCGAAGGCGCGGTGGATCAGCGCCGAGTTGTGCAGCAGGTTGCCGTGGGTCAGCATCACGCCTTTGGGTGCGGCAGTCGAGCCGGAGGTGTATTGCAGAAACGCCAGCGTCGCGCTATCGATCATGGGCGCCCGCCACTCCGCCGCCTGGCTGGGCGCGATCGTGTCGGTGGCGAGCCAGCGGATCGATTGAAACGCCGGATACTGCGCCAGCAGCGACTCGGCGATCATCTGGATCGGGTTGGTCGTCAGCGCAATTGTCGGCCGGGCGTCGGCGACGATCGCCTGCAAGCGGCCGAGCGTGCGGTGCAACTGCGCGGGGTTCGGTGGGTAGGCCGGCACGGCGACGATCCGGGCGGCCAGGCAGCCGAAGAACGCGACAATATACCCTAGCCCTGGCGGGTAGAGCAGCAGTGCCCGTTCGCCCGGAGCAGCGACGCGCTGGAGTTGCGCGGCTACCGTCTGTACTTGCTGGCAGAACTCGCCATAGCTGAGTGTCTGCTCGGCGCTGTTTCCATCCGATAGGAACGTGTAGACCGATTGCTGTGGCTGTTGATCAGCGCGCAAGCGCATCAACGACACTAGATCGACAATTCCATCTGGAATCGGGGGGAAATCAGTCATAGCGCTCATATCCTCGCTCTAGGAGCACAAAAAAACAATCCGATGACTAATTAAACTACACAATAAGCAAGCGGGAAAGGGACTGCCTCATCCTGTCGGGAGTTAGACAGCGCTATACTGCTGGAGGTGGCGATTATCACCCCAGCTACTGCCCCACTTGGGCGCAATGCGTGCTTATCAGCGGTTTATTGGCCGACCTCAAACAGGTAGCTCAAGATGTTGCGGGTCGGTAGCGGCGCGGCCAGATCACGGTGAATATACCGTTCCTAAATGAGTTGTAAAAGGGGGTGTGGGGAAGCCCTCACAAAAACCCTTTCCCACTTTACACCCCTGATAGGAATGCTATAGATGTCGTAGGCACCTGGCCGATAGTCATGATTGTGACATGCCTACAGCTACTACGACGAGTTAAGAGTCAATCAGGTTACAATGCCAGGGGCCTAACATACCTACTGCTGTATGTCGTACGTATCAATACCGTAAGAACCCGGTAAGAGTTACGCCTTGGCGCTTCAATCGGCAAAAGCTCTAGGGTCAGCATCATCGCTCTCGGCTACAGTATAGGCAACGTCGAGTCAAGGCCGCCTGTTAACTCCCCTGGACAAACCGCCGATCCTGTCGTACACTTGTTCGTGTGCGAAGGCACAATTCCGATGTTGAGCACCGCCGGAGGGCCAGAGGACCCGGTTACTGCGAGGTGAAGGTGTCAACTACACACGGGCGCTCCCCCATTCCCTACCTGGTCCTGCTTGGCGGGGTGCTGGTGGTCGCATCGGCCTCGATCATGATCCGGCTGGCGCAGCAGATGGGCGTCCCCTCGCTGGTGATCGCGGCCGGGCGGCTTGGGTGCGCGGCCCTGATTCTGCTGCCGATCGCCGTCCTGCACATCGGGCCGGAGCTGCGTGGCCTGCGCCGGCGCGACCTGTTGCTGGGCATTGGCTCCGGCGCCCTGCTGGCGGTCCATTTTATCGCCTGGATCACCTCGCTTGAGTACACTTCGGTGGCCTCCTCGGCTGCGCTGGTGGCGACCAACCCGCTGTGGGTTGGGCTGGCCTCGCTGCTGCTGTTCCGCGAGCGGCTCTCGCCGCTGACGCTGCTGGCCATTGCGCTGACGATCGGCGGTAGCGCACTGATCGGCGTCAGTGATAGCCTGGGCGCCGGCGGGGGCACGGCGCGAAACGCGCTGCTCGGCGACGGCCTGGCGCTGCTGGGCGCGCTCGCGGGCTCGGGGTATTTTCTGATCGGGCGCGAGCTGCGGCGCCGGCTCTCGATTCTGGCGTATATCTGGCTGGTCTACACCAGCGCTGCGGTGATTCTGCTGGCGCTGGCGATCGCGCTGCTGGGCGGCACCTGGATGAACGTTCGAGCCGGCCAGGCTCCCGGCTATCCGCCGCTGGCGTACCTGCTGTTGCTGGGCCTGGCGGTTGGCCCTCAATTGCTGGGCCACACCGCGTTTAACTGGGCGTTGCGCGACCTATCGGCGACCTTTGTGGCCGTCGCGACGCTGGGCGAGCCGATTGGCTCGGCGCTGCTGGCGCTGCTGATCTTTGGGGAAGGGTTTGAGGTGGCGCAGTTGGCCGGCTTCGTGCTGCTGCTGGTGGGGATCGCCGTCGCCGCGTGGGCCGATTTTAGAGATTAGAGACTGTTTGAAAGGGGGAGTTTGAGGGAGCCGCCCTCAAGAATCCCCTTTCTACCACAGATCGTAGGCGAGACAATGCCCTTTTCAAACAGTTTCTTAGAGATTGGAGATGAGAGATTGGAGATTGGGACGCTCAGAGCAATCTCTCATCTCCAATCTCCAATCTCTAACGAGAGGAGGTTTATGCTATGCTGATCATCACTCGCGATGAGCTTCGGCGGGCTGTGCCGATGGATCAGGCGATCGACGCGGTGGCGAATGCGTTCGCGCAGTTGTCGGATGGGCAGGCCGATGTGCCGCTACGGCCGCATGTCGCCATTCCGCCCCAGGAGGCGCTGGCGCTCGTGATGCCGGCCTATCTGGCGGGCAGCGGCGGGCTGGGGGTTAAGGCGCTGACGCTATTTCCCCACAACCCGGCGCGGCACGGTCTGCCGGCGATCAACGCCCTGGTGCTGCTTTTCGACACCGAGAATGGCCTTCCGCTGGCCCTGATCGACGGCGGCTACCTCACCGCGCTGCGCACCGGCGCGGCTTCGGGCGCGGCGACGCGGCTCCTGGCCCGCGACGACGCACGCGTGCTGGCCCTGTTCGGCGCTGGCACGCAGGGGCTGCCGCAGGCCTGGGCCGTCTGCACCGCGCGGTCGATCGAGCGCATCTGGGTCGTCAATCGCACTGCGGCGCGGGCCGAGCGCCTGGCCGCCGAGCTGCGCTCGTTCGGCGCGCCGCTCCCCGCTGACGTGCGCGTCGGCCCGGCGGCGGCGGCCCTGGCCGAGGCCGATGTCGTCTGCTGCGCGACCGCATCGCCTACGCCGGTCTTCGACGACGCCGACCTGCGGCCGGGCGCCCACGTCAACGGTGTCGGCTCCTACCGCCCAACCATGCAGGAGGTGCCAGCCGCGACGGTCGCGCGGGCGCGGGTGGTGGTGGACCAGCGCCGGGCCGCCTGGGCCGAGGCCGGCGACTTGGTGATCCCACGCGACCAGGGGCTGATCGGCGCAGATCACATCGCTGCCGAGCTTGGCGAGGTGGCCCTCGGCCGGGTACCTGGCCGCACCGACCCAGCCCAGATCACCTTCTTTAAGTCGGTCGGCAACGCGGTGCAGGATGTGGCTGTGGCGCAGGTGGCGTATGCGCGGGCGCGCGAGCTGGGGCTTGGGATGGAAATTAGTTTGACATAATGTTGATTCTTCGTGGATGCGTTCCCCGATCTCCACCATGAGATCACGCGCATTGTCGCGCAGGGCGATGATGTCGTCCTCATGTCGATCATGTCGGGCACCAACACTGGGCCGTTGCCCCTCCCTACCGGGGGAACGATCCCGCCCACCGGCCGCTCCCTAAAGACCGCCACCTGCTTTGCCTACTCGCTGCGGGACGGCAAAGTCACCCGTGCCCAAGCCTACATGGACGGGGCGGACCTCCTGGGCCAGCTCGGGCTGCTGCCGGCGATCGAGGGCGCGCGGGAGGTTGGCGCGTAGTCAGGGCATCACGTGTAAACTACAGTCTAGAATTCCGCACAATTCCAGTTTAAAAATCGGCATCAGGTGGGTATCCTACGAGCAACGAGCTTGGTCATGTTCCGCCTACGGGGCGAGGGCTTGGCTGCACCTCGATAGCGCTCGGAGGGACCGCACGAAGGATGCTGAACTTTATGGACCGCTCGACGATTTATCTCCTCCATCACAAAGGCTGGACCAACGTGGAGATTGCCGATTTTCTCGGCCATCACCGCGATACTATCGCCCGTGTGCTGCGTGAGCCTCTCGACCAGCAACCTCCCAAGCGTCATCGCACCTCCTCCGTCGCCGTTTTCGATGCCCAGATCCATTCCTGGCTTGAACAACATCTCAGCGTCCAGCGTATGCTCGACCTGGCCCGCTCCGACCCTGACCACCCCTACCACGGCAAGGATGCCGCCTTCTATGACTACGTCCGTCCAATCAAGCGCGCCCGTAAGCTGACCCCCGACGCCGTGCCCATCCGCTTTGATGGCTTGCCTGGTGAACTGCTTCAAATCGATTGGGGCGAAAGCCGTCAGTTCCCTTTCACCCGCCCTGACCTCACGCATCAGACCCACTACTTCTTCGCCGCCCGCCTCAAATACAGCCGGTTTATGTTCGTGCGCTTTACCTCCGAGATGCGCGAGGAAACTCTGCTGCGCTGCCTGATCGCCTGTTTCGTCCACCTCGCTGGTGTCCCGTGGGTCGTCACCAGCGACAATATGAAGACCATCACCCTCGGCCGCGATAGCGCCAATCAGCCAATCTGGCACCCAGCTTTCCAGCAGTGTGCGGTCGAGTTTGGCTTTCACCCCTCCGTCTGTACCCCCGCCGCCGCCAACCAGAAAGGTGCGGTTGAGAGCCTGGTCAAGTTCGTCAAGGGCAACTTTCTCGCTGGTCGCACTTTCTACGACGATACTGACCTGCAACACGAATGTGCTCTCTGGATTGAGCACGTCAACGAGCTGCGCCCGTCCGATGCGACCGAGCAGATCCCGCGCCTCCTGCTCGCCGCCGAGCAACCCAAGTTCGGTCCGCTCCCCGTGCAGGCTCACGACTACGGCTTCTTTGACAGCCTGAAAGTCAGTCGCGAAAGCCTGGTCGCATTTGCCACCAATCGCTACTCGGTGCCCGTACACCTGGTTGGGCTCACACTGACCGCCCGCATCCATGCAACCCGCATTGAGCTGTTCCACGGCCCCACGCTGGTCGCAACCCACCTACGCCAGTTTGGACGCAATGCGCGCGTGGTCGTACCAGAACACTTCGAGCCAGTCTTTGCCCGCAAGCCGCGCGCCCGCATTATGGTCTACCGCGATTGGCTTGTCGGTCTCTCGGTCGCTGCTGCCGATTACATCTCTGTTCTGTGCCACAAGCGCTACGCCGAGATGGACTGCCAGATCGCCGCACTCTACCAGCTGGCACAGCAGGTCGGCCGGCAGAAGTTTCTGGCCGCACTGGAGCTGGCAGCCCAGCAGCACACGATTGGCGCCGAATACGTCAGTGCGCTGCTTGTGCAACAGGGTGCGCCAGTAGCGCGCAGCACCACCGAGGACGATTTGCGCCTGCTCCTGGCCGATGTCCCATCACAGCGGGCGGTAGAACGGGAGCTGGCGCACTACGAACAGTATGTCGCCAACCGCGATTTGGTCGGCAGTGCCAGTGCCGGAGGTGCATCATGAGCGTGACGACAGGGCTGGACCAGAAACTGGCTCACCTCAAGCTCAGCCGCTCGCGCGAAGTGCTGAACAGCCTAATAGAGCAGGCCGAGCAACATCAACTGGGCTATGCCGAGTTCCTGGACGAACTGCTCAACGAAGAGCTGCTCGGACGCCAGGAGAACCGGACCCGCCGTAATCTCAAAGCCGCCGGCTTTCCCTATCCGGCTACTCTGGAGCAGTTTGACTTTTCCCTTCGGCCCGAACTCAAGCGTAGCGTGATGGTGCGGTTCTTCGATAGTGCGTTTGTCGAGAAGGCCGGCGCGTTACTGCTGATTGGTCCCAGCGGGGTGGGGAAAACCCATTTGGCGATCGCGCTCGGCACTCGTATGGTCCAACTGGGCTACAGTGTGCGCTTTCTGACCGCCCAGCAGTTGGCCAATGCGGTGTTGGCGGCTCAGGATCGGGGCGCGCTGGAGCGGGTGCTTGTGCCACTTATCCGCTGCGACCTACTGATCTTGGATGAGTTTGGGTATCTGAGCGTCGAGAAGCAGGTCGGTCCGGCGCTGTACGAACTGGTTAGTGGGCGCTACACTCAGCGCGCGACGGTGATTACCTCCAATAAAAGCCTGGCGAATTGGGGCGAACTGGTAGGGGGCGACACGGCGCTGATGATGGCGATACTGGATCGACTGTTGCACCACGGCGAGGTGTTTTATTTGCGCGGGGCATCGTATCGGCTGCGTGGGAAGGAGCCAGTGGTGCTGGGCGTGAGTGCGCCGGCTCTCAGCACGAGTGGCTCGACAGCCGAGACGGGTCAGGATGTTGGGTAACATTTAGATGGAAAGGAGGTGAGAAATGGCTGCCAAAATACCCGAAGTTTTAGAGGGCTGTTTGTACGATCCGCGCCAGGGAGGGAGCACTATCCGCTTGGACACGCCAGCCTGGTTTGGCTGGCTGGTGGCGCCGACGACGACGAGCTTTTCCTATCCGTTGTATGACAGGGCACGCGGCTACATCGTCGGATTTATGACGGTACGGAAGGAGCGGCGGCAGCGTGGAGGGATGTACTGGTCGGTGTTTCGGCGCTGCGGCAGTCGAGTACGCAAGATCTACCTGGGCCAGTCAAGCAGGGTGACGCAGGCGAGGTTACAGGCGATTGCGGAGGTGTTGCGGGGAACACCAGCAGAACCAGGAGGGACAGATACACCTGCGCCATAGCGCCATCGACATACAACAGTGGTGTGGTACACGCAACCGTTCACGATTTCATGCCGATTTTTAAACTGTAAATGTGCTGACTTGACAACTGTAATTTACATCACGACCTGGGAGACCCTGGCGGATCTGGATGCCAGCGATAGAGTGTACCAGGATCATGCTCCGGACTATACCTCGATCTTTTTCGGGCCGGCGACGCGAGAAATCTTTGAGGTCGGCGCCGATGTGCTCCCAGCAAGAGAGGTCGGGGGCAGGTGATCGGTTAGCGGGCGGCCATAGTGCAGCGGCTTGATCTAGAAGCCCCAGCCATGATATCGGCTGGGGCTTCTGGTTTTCGACACCGTTTCGGATGGCTGCTGCTACCAGGCCACAATCTTCAACCCAAGGGCTACCACAGCTATTGGCTGACCACTGTGATACTGGCAGGCTCCGACCGGTTGCCGGCGTCGTCGATCGCGATGACGGTGAAGATGTTTTCGCCAGCTTGGGTGGCGTATAAGATGGCGCGATCACCGCTCGTGGTGTGGTCTAGAACGCCATTCAGGTAAACCTCATACGCAATGGATGCTTGAGGCGTCTGGTTGTCGAAGGACTCCGTCCAGAACAAATTTATTTCTCGGGCCCCGTCACCTATGTCCCAACCGTACAGGTTGCTGGGGGATGAGGGCGCCTCTGTGTCCACTGCGCTGATCGCATCGGTTGTCACATTGACGACGTTGCTCGGCGCCGACCAGTTCGGCCCGTACAGGTCTCGGGCCTTGACGGTGATCACGTAGCTTGTCTGGGGTGTGAGTCCCTGGACGACGGCTGACCGGTTCTGGCCCGCATCGACGTTCGGGCTACCGTTCACGAAGACCTGGTAGAACAGGTACGGCCCATTATCGGTTGAGGCCGTCCACTCGATTGACACTTCAGTCGGATTCACGTCGACCACCGAAACCACCGGCGCAGTGGGGGCCGTGGTATCGCGGGGGGTCGTCGCGCTCACCGTGTTGCTTTTCGCCGATTTGTTGCCTGACCCATCGACTGCGTAGACATAGAATGAGTAGGTGCTGTTGGGGGCCACAAACAGGGTGAAGGTCGTTTGGGTCTGGTTCACGGTATATGTCTGGCCATAGCTCACCCATACCTTGTAGGAAAAAGTTCCTGAGTTATCGGTGGATGGGTTCCAGGCCAACGACACATAGTACGCTGACGTAGATGTCACGCGCAAGTTGGTGGGCTTGGTCGGTGCAGTACGGTCTCGGGGTGCCGCCCCGACCGTGGACGCCCCAAGCAGCAAGATGAGGAGCAGCGTGAGCCGCACGGCGTAAACCGCGACCCACCAAGTAGGCCGTCTAGCCATGATCGTTTCTCCTCGTTGTAAAAACCCACCGTAACGGGCTGTGCTTGCGTTGCGGTGGGTGAACAAACGAATCAAGTGCCACGTCGATGGCACAGCGCTCTAGCAGCGGTAAGTGCCACCGTCGCATTCAGTTGCCGGTATGCAGAACTAGTTCTATAAGAACATACGAGACACGGCGCCATAGTTGATCTATGGCTCATTACCAGGGTGCTACTGTCGTCCCGGTTCAGCGACGGCGGAACGGCGTCCACTGCAACCGATCATTAGGCCGCGTGTGATTCGGCTGGGTTCGGTCATTGTACGACCTCATAACTGAGTCTTGTGATGCGACCACGCCAGTAGGTCTTCGGCCCCTCGGGAAGTATCCACGCGACCTCGCCTTCGATCGGGATGCGCATCCCATCGCGTAGCTCGTAGGTGCTCCACCGGCCTTCCCACGCTGTTGGAATCACCGCGCCCGCGACGGTGCGCCCGCGCGCCTCGGCACGCACCGATTCGATTAGGTCGCTTGCATTGAAGCGGAACAGCAGTGTCACGGTGGTTGCGCCGTCCTTCAGCGTTGCCTGGGCCGAGGTAGCGTCGACCGCTTCCCATTGCACGCCCTGGCTCGGCAGCAGCGCGGTCGGATACCAGGCGGCTTCGGCAAAGAAGCGCAGCAGTTCGCCCTGTGCCATCTCCGGCGTGCCGCGCAGATTCGCCACCGACACCAGCCCGAACAGCGATGCATGAAGAATCCCCTCGCCGGCGATGTAGGCGTCATGCACGTGCACCGGCAGGCCCGGCAGCATCGCGATCCGCGCTTCCCAGTCGAAGCCCGGTCGCTGGGTGATCACTCGCTGGGTTGAGCTGAACGGCCGCCATTGTTCGCCGGTTGCATTCATGTTGAATGTGCCGGTGTGCTCCACGCTGACGGCCGAGACCATGGGTTGCCCGTCCGTCAGTACGGCGCGAAAGTACCTTTGAACCGGTGCAGGTAAGCCGATCAATTCATTCGGGCTATATGTCTTTGCCCCGACGGGGCGACGTGCTGCCTCCAGCGTGGCATGCATAGCGTTTGTGGCGGATTGCCAGCGACGCGATCCGTATACGAGTGCCGTGGCAATGATGACCGTCAACCCGAGAACTATCAATAGGAGCATCTTCCACATTTCGTTGATCCTTTCTGGTCTTGTCGTTCACCGCAACACCCTAATCACCAGTAACAGAAGGGCACAGGCAAACAAGCCGCCACAAATAGGGAAAATGCGATCGGCAAACCACTTTGGTAAGAAGATGTCGGCTACTTGACCATCGATTGCGCCCACGTTTTCGGCGTAGGTGGTAAGCGGACAGCTCCAGCCATTGGCCATGAGGACAACTCCTTCGACCAGGAGTAAGGTGACGGCGATCCACGTGAAGTACGTAATCTGGTCAACAATGACCTCGTACAGGAGGATCGCCAAGAATCCGCTCAGGAAGAAGAAGATCACAGTATGCAACGATTTGATGAATGTGATTGAGTGCAGCATCGTACGCATCGGACACCTCCTACGGCACTGAGCCTCGTGTGTGCGATGAACAGCCTCGGTGTGGCCCGTTTGTCGCGAATCCTTTTGTCAGCACTACAGCCCCAGGCGCGCTGCGGCACTCTCGCGAAAAAGCGACCCCTCCCTGATGTACCCCACAGCGGCACTGTTCCGGGCGCGAGGCAGCGGCGTGGAGGGGAAAGGCGAGGCCCCAGCTAAACACGGCTGGGGCCTCTGATATGGAAACATCCGTACTGCATTGAGTGCGGAAACCCCAGGCACCGGGCGAAGCGCTGTCGCAAGTGTACGTGGAGAGGCCGGGGGTTTCATTCGATGATTATTGGAGCGCTAAGAACCTCGTGTCATCGTCGGAAAACGAGAACAGCGGCTCGAACACCAGTACCAGATTCTGCTCTCCCTCGGTGACATTCAGGACATCCCACCCTTCAGTCTCCCCACCAGGAAAGAGGAACGCATCGAAAGCTGGCTCAGGAGGAACAACGCTCACCAGCTCGTAAACCTTATTGTTCCCACCCGTAACCTTGAGCGAACCACCGCTGATCATCTCTGCCTTGTCAGGGTCGTCATCGCCCAGATAGCGAGCGCGGACCCTGACCGCGATATACTCCATGCCGGCTTCTGGTGGCTTATTGAACTGATTCGCCTCGGTTGCCATCGCAAGCGCTTCGGCACCACGCTTGACCTCTAACACGGTCACTTCCCATGCCTCACCCACGACCGTCTCACCGAGCGGCGCGGGCGCATTTCGCGCTGTACCGGCCTCGGTCGGTTCAATGTCAGCAAGATCAGCCGCCGGCGTGAGGGTTGCCCTCTCATCGATCGCAACGAAGCGCCGAGCATCTGCGTCGAAGGAAAGCAACTCACCGACGAAGAGCATAAGATTCTTCTCATCGACAGGGACCGCAAATGTAACCTGACCCTCGGTCGTTCCGCCGGGGAACAACTCCCCACCGAACTCCTTGGGTGTCACCGCAGAGACACGGCTATAGAGAATGTTCCGATCCCCCGTCGCGCGCAGATCGACCGCAAACGTTGCGCTCTGGGCCTCCTGCTTGGTGCCGATGTTCTCAATCTGGACATCCGCGATCAGGAATTCATGGCCCTCCGGCGCGGGAGCGTTAAACTGGTTGGTCGTCTGAATAAGTTGTGCCGCTTCCCCACCCCGCATCACGCTTGTGACCGTAATCGCCCAGGTCTCAAACCGCAGACCCGTACCGAGCGGCAGCGGATTGCTCCGGCTGGTGCCTTCTTCGGCGGGCTCCGGTGTCGGTTCCTCGGTTGGCTCAGGGGTGGGCTCTTCGGTCGGTTCATCTGTAGGGGCAGTGGTGGGCGGCGCCTCGGTCGGCTCTGGGGCATCTGTAGCTTGGGCTGCTGGAGCGGCTGCCGAGGATGTCGGCTCGGCGCTGGTCTGCGGTGCCGTCGTGCCGCCGCAAGCGGCCAGGACGAGGGCCAAGGCCAGAAGGATCGGGAGGCGTGGCATAGGTTTCTCCTCTGTACGCTTGCCAGTCTGCTTATGAGCGTTAAGCAATCGTTTTCTGCGGAGCCGCCTTGCTCTCGTAGCGGCTCACCGTTGCCTTGAGTCGATCGGCGTGCTGGTAGAGATCATCAATCCGCTCAATCGCCACCCTGACCTCTTTATCCCCATCAAAGAATCCAATGTATTTCTGGCCAGTGTTGAAGTGCAGGCGGCAGATCGGCTTGCGGTTGTTATCATCAAGGAGGATGCCGCAGTAGCTCTGCACGTCGCGCATGACGATGCGCTTCACGCTTACCTCCTCACGTAAGATGGACTTGACGATATAGAGCGCCTCCATCTCCTCTTCGGTGGTGGCTTTGCCCCCCTGTGCCTGCTCACTTCCACTCGTACCACTTGCCGCGCCATTCGTAGGCTTCATGGCAGTACCATTCGTCACAGTAGGGAGATCGGGTAGCTTCTCCACCTGTACCACCGTGTCAGACACCAGAGCATTTTTCAGCCGCTCGTTGATCTGGTCGTTAATAAACTGCTTGAGAGCCTTGCGGGTCATCGTGGTGAACTGCTCGCGCACCGATTGGGTCATGCGCCCACCGTAGACTTGCGAGGCAAAGAACTTCACGAAATCCTCAGAAGGTTCGTTCATTTGCTCGGCCATGATGCGCTTAATTTCGCGTAGGTACTTCAACTCGCTGGCCGTCGTGAGGATACCGTTCAGGTCAAATGCCGATTTAGTGAACTTCTTCAGCTCCTCAACGTCCTGCTCTTTGATGTCGAGCATATTGAACTCAAAGAACGGCTTGGCATCCATCTTGTTCGGCGCATCCAGATCCGTGTAGAACCAATACTGGATGCCGTTGGTGAGCACACTAAACCGCGCTTCCGTGACACTGAAGTACCGATAGAGCTGTGACGCATGCTCTTTGCTCAGGTCAGCGCCGTGCCATTTACATTCAAAGAGCATGATCGGCTTGCCATCTTTCAAGATGGCGTAATCGACCTTCTCACCCTTCTTGGTCCCCACGTCGGCGTGCAGTTCCGGTGTTACCTCGGTTGGATCGAAGACGTTGTAGCCCAGAGCGCTGATGAACGGCATGACAAATGCGTTTTTCGTGGCCTCTTCGGTCTGAATCAGCGCTACCTGATTCGGGATACGCGCTGCTAAATCGCGGATTTTGTCAATGAAGTCCATTGTGCTCTCCTATGGGGACTTTTACCAACTGTTCGACACCGGGCGCTGTGCTTATTGATGATCAACGCACCAACGGTATAACAACACTATCGCCAAGCGCGTTCGTACAGATTCGGATCAGCAACGAAAGATGAACGAAATCTCAACGATGGTCAGTCGGAAACGAACAAACGAGCGCCCCGACGTGAAACGTGATGCGTGAGGGCCTTTCAAGTTTCACGCGCGCTTTGGGATGAAGAAGAAGTTCAGAGTCCCTTAGACGGGCTGCAAGATGACCATTGGAATCTCGCGCTTCGTGCGTTGCGTGTATTGCCTGTAGGCAGGAGCCATTTTGACCAGTTCCGACCACAACTGCTCGCGCTTCTCCGAGCCGGCCTGTTCCGCTTGCACCGTCATCTGCGTGTTCCCGATCTGTATCGCGACCTGCGGGTTGCTCTTTAAATTGTAGAACCAGGCCGGGTTCTGATCGGCGCCGCCATTGGAGGCGATGAGAACGAAGTTGCCTTCCTGTTTGAAGTAGCCCAAGGGGGTGGTACGCGGCTGTCCAGTCTTGCGCCCTGTCGTCGTGAGCAGTAGCACCTTTAAGCCACTCATCTGACCGCCAATCGCGCCTCTGGTCAACCGATACAAGAAGACGTAGATCGACATAGCGAACTTGAGGATAATCTTCATACGACCTCCACTGATCTCCTGTGTAATCGGGAGACGTTGCTACTAGCATAGCAGTGGGGTGCCGGCGTCGATAGCGGGGAAACTCTGCATGGGAAGCCATAATAAACCTGACGGTGTGGGGATAATCCCTACAGAGAACAGACGAACAAACGAGCGCCCCGGCGACACATCGTCAACCGGGGCGCTCGCTTGGTCGGGCTGGAGTTATCTTGCGTTCCGTACCACGATCACTCGGCGAGCGGAAGCACACCCATGCGAGGTGCTAGGTGAATATCTTGGTCAAACTCTCCCAGGACAGCGCCTTCGCAATGCGCGTCACCGCGGGCTGCTGCGCAACAGAGTCCAGCAGTCAACACGATGGTAAAAGCCGTACCAATTCCCCATACCAGTATGATGAGAGAAAGCACATGCAGTCCTTTCCGCACTGGAGTTAAGTGCCGCTGGTCATGTTCCTCTGTGTCCAGTATATCCACACTCGGTTATGATTGCCGTCTCGTGTAGGTAGCAATGCGGTGACATGATAGGCTCCAGCACGGCGGATGGTGCGCGACCGGGACATCGCCAAGATCAGGGAGTGCTACCAGCAGGATCAGAGGTAGAAAGCACTTCGAGCAGGATCGGAGGTAAGGTGCTACCATGTGACTCACAAGCGCCAGGCATTGGGCTGGGCGTACGAGCGACGAGGCAATCAATGAGCAACCCCATAGACTGGCGACACAACGCCGACAGCGGGAACTGGAAGGCCACCATTGGCCAATGGCGCGCAACTGTGCTGCATATGACCAGGATGAATAGCTGGTACCCCTACTTGCGGGGTATGTCGCCACCCCACGACCGGCAAGACGGGCCGCACTTCGCGTCCGCCAGCGAGGCTCGCGACTGGTGCGAAGCGGAGATCGCCCGGCTGGAGGCACAGGGATAGGGGTTATACGGGCGCGGTACACAGTAAGACAAGGTTCTTTGGGACTTTACAGTTCTGGGAATAAAGGGGGTTTGAGGGGCAGCCCCCTCAGTCTCTCCCACTCATACTGTAAAGCAGAATGGCGCCGCCCGAAACCTTGCCTAAGGTGCATAGGAGACTATATGACTTGGGAATGGGATTACAACAGCAAGGATCGGCGCTGGACCTTGACGGTAGGCGTGTGGGATGCCGTCGTGCAGCGGGTCGATGGAGCACAGTATCTGTGGCGAGCGCATATCGAGCGCGCAGGTGAACCGAAGGAGCAGCACAACGGCCCAACCGGCAAGGATGCCATGGCCGGGCGTACCTGGTGCCTGACGAAGATCGCCAAGTTGCGCGCGGCGGCCGAGGGATAGGCGCGGTGAGCGGTGAGTTGCATCCATGCGACGCTCACTCGCGCGTTCAATGCGGCGCGCAAGTGGGCCGCCGCAAGGACAACCCAGCCACCGACACGGAGATCCCACCCCTCATCTAAAAGAAGTCACCATCGCTGAACGAGGCCCAACTCGCTCGGCTGCTGGAGACAATCCACAGCCTGCGCCATAGCTGCGCGACTTCACACATTTGCGACATTTTCGCCGTCATTTGCTGACAGTTGCACCCTATAGTAGCAGCCGTGCGTATAGATTATGAGGCGACGCGCTGCTGCTCTTCATTCCCTCCTCACTGATTCGCACACAGATTGTTTATAAATTGACTCGGTGCCGCTGCATCGCATCGGCTGAGATTCGAGCATGATTGGCGATATTACGGCGAAGGTATAGACAGGAAATAGTGCAACTGTCGCCTGTCTTTCCTCGTCAAACGGGCGATACACATTGACGACAAAGAACATGAATGATATCAAGGAGCACAAAACAATGGCCACGATCGCGACGCCACAGAAACGATCTCGCTCCCGGCGAGTGCCGTTGATCATCGGTGGTTTGTTGGTGGTGGGGCTGATCGCCGCAGCGGTGATTGTAGTGATCAACAACGTTGCTGCGACGCCGACGACGTCGGGGCCTCCGACCGGCTGGACGATTGCGACGGCGCAGCCCGGTACGATCGACGCTTCGATCAGCGCCACCGGGAGCGTGGAGCCGAAGGCCGAGGCCGCGCTGCGCTTCGCCGTCGACGGCACCGTCACCGAGATCCTGGTGCAGCCCGGCCAGGAGGTCGAGGCTGGCCAGCCGCTGGCACGCATCGACGATGCCGACCTTAAGCTCAAGATCGAGCAGGCTCAGGCCGATCTGCGGCAAGCCCAGGCCGATTACGAGGATCTGAAGACCAAGGCGACGCCCGAGGAGATCACCAAAGCCCAGGCGCAGCTCGCGCAGGCGCAAGCTCAGTACCAGCAGGAACTCGGCAGCGTGACGCAGGCTGATGTCGCGGCTGCCCGCGCGAAGCTGGACCAGGCCAGGACGCGTCTGGCGCGGCTGGAGCAGGGCAGCGGGAACGCCAGCGCCGACACGGCGATCCAGCAGGCGCAGGCGAACCTGGAGCAGGCCCGCAGCGAGCTTGCCGCCACCAAGGAGCGCGCACGCCTGGATATGGAGACGGCCGCCAACGCGCTACGCAATAAGCAGGCCGACTACGATCGAATTTACTGGGATAACCGCAAGCTGGAAGGGGATCTGGCCCGCGCTGGAATCGCGTTGCCGCGCGAGAACGTCGACCAGGAGGCCCAGGCGCTCCGCGATGTGAAGGATGCGGAGACGGCACTGGAGCAGGCCAAGATCACTTATGAGTCCGCCAAGCAGAACGAGATCGCCACGCTCCAGGCGCGCGAGTCCGATCTGCGCGAGGCTCAGACCGGCCGCGGCGACGATCTTTCCCAGGCGCGGCAGGATGTCCAGCTCGCCCAAGCTGAGCTGAACCGGCTGCTCGGTGACAACCGTTCGGGCGCGCTGGCGGCGGCCCAGGCCAATATCGCGTCTGCCGAGGCGACGCTGGCCGATCTGAACGCCGACCCGAGTGCCACGACGCTGGCTAAAGCCGACGCCGCAGTCGCACGCGCCCAGGCGACCGTTAAGCAGGCCGAGCACGAGGCCGAGAAGGCGACACTTACCGCGCCATTCGCCGCGACGGTGGCGCGTATCGATCTGAAGGTCGGCGAGCGCGCCGCTGAGAATGGTGTCGTGACGGTCGTCGACCAGAGCAACTTCCACGTGGACGTGCCGGTGGACGAGCTGGATGTCGCCCTGGTCCAGCAGGGGCAGTCGGTGCGGGTCAGCCTCGACGCGCTGCCCGACAAGGAGCTGAACGGCACGGTGACGAATATTGTGCCGCTGGCGACCAAGAGCGATCAGGGCACGACAACCTACGAGGTGACGGTCTCAATCGATATCAGCGACAAGACCATGCGCCCAGGGATGACCGCGGCGGTGCAGATCGTCACACTGAGCAAGAACGATGCGCTGCTGGTGCCGCGGCGCGCTGTGCGGCTGGATAATGGAAAGAGCTATGTGCTGCTCCCCAAGCCGGGCGGGCTAGACCCGCGCACTGGCGAGCCGGCTAGCGAGCGCCGCGAGGTAACGCTGGGGCTCAGCAACAGCGAGATGATCGAGATCACCGGCGGCTTGAAGCCTGGCGAGCAGATGCTAGTGCAGGATGTGGTGAGTACGTTTAATCCGGTACAGGGCTAGACTGGAACGGGAGGGGCGAGGGGAGAGCAGCCCTCCCCTTAAACCCCACCCCAACCGAAGATCTGTCTAAGGGAGTTTAAGGGGAGGGCCGCCCTCCCCTTAAACTCCATCCCAATCATATGGAGTATAACGCTGTGAATACACTCATCGAAGTACGCGATCTGACCAAAGTCTATCGGATGGGCGATGTGGAAGTGCGCGCGCTGCAAGGCGTCTCGCTCAGGATCGAGGCGGGCGAGATGGTGGCGATTATGGGGCCGTCCGGCAGCGGCAAGAGTACCCTGATGAATATTATCGGCTGCCTCGACCAGCCGACCGATGGCTCGTACTTGCTCGACGACGTCGACGTCGGCAGCCTGAACGATAATCAGCTTGCCGCCATCCGCAACCAGAAGATCGGCTTTGTGTTTCAGCAGTATATGCTGCTCCAGCGAACCTCGGCGGTTCGGAATGTCGAGCTGCCGATGCTCTACGGTGGTAAAGGAGACCGCCGGGCGCAGGCAATGGCGGCGCTGGAGGCGGTCGGCATGGGCGATCGCGCCCATCACAAGCCGAACGAGCTGTCGGGCGGGCAGCAGCAGCGCGTGGCGATCGCGCGTGCGCTGGTCAACAATCCGCGGATCATTATGGCCGACGAGCCGACCGGCGCGCTTGACACCAGGACCGGCGAAGAGATTATGGGCATCTTCCAGAGCCTCAACCGCGAGCAGGGCATCACGGTGATCCTGGTAACACACGACCCGGAGGTGGCGCGCTATGCGCGGCGGATCATCAGCGTGCGCGATGGCCTGCTGGCCGGCGATGACACGGTGGGCGAGCGGATCGAGCTGGCGGAGCGCGTTCCTGAGCTGGTGACGGCGTGACGATTTACGATTCCGGAAAAAAGGAGGTTTGAGGGGGCTGCCCCCTCAGTCTTGCCCTACTCACACTGTAAAGTAGAGCAATGTCACCCGAACCTTATCGTAAATCGTAAATGGGGAGTATCCATGAACATCTTCGAGGCTTTTCGGGTCGCCTTGACGGCGTTGCGATCCAATAAGCTGCGCGCGGTGCTGACGATGCTGGGCATTATCATCGGGGTCGGCTCGGTGGTCGGCATGCTGGCGATCGGCAACGGCTTCGCCCAGTTTCTGGATCTGCAGTTCGCCAGCCTCGGCAGCGGGTCGTTCTACGTCTACCCTGGAGCGTTTACCCGCAAGATCAACGATACCCCGCCGACTCGCCTGACCGCCGCCGACGCCGAAGCGATCCTTCAGCCAGGCGCGGCTCCGGCGGTCGAGGCGGTGGCGATTATCTATAGCAGCAACCTGTCGGGCGCGGATATCATGGTCAGCGCCGGTCGGGTCCGTGGCACCTACGCGGTCAGCGGTGTGACGCCCAGCTATTTCGCGATCGGCGATAATGACCTGGGTGCCGGGCGCTTCTACACCGATGAGGATGAGCGCAACGGCGCGCGCGTCGCGTTGATCGGCAAGCGGATCGCCGAGAAGCTGTTCGGCAGCATGGCCGGCGCGGTCGGCCAGCGGATCACGCTCAACGGCGTTAGCTTCGAAGTGGTCGGCGTGCTCTCCAATGACTCAAGCTTTGGCCCCAATCCGAACCCGGCAGAGTGGGTGTTTGTGCCGTATCAGACCTCGCGCAACCGGCTGTTCCGTAATCGCATGAACGCGCAGGTCGACGTGACGCAGATCACGGTCAAGGCGCGCAGGGCCGACCAGATGGACGAGGCGATCGAGCAGGTGACCGGGCTGCTGCGCCAGCGCCACCGGCTGACGTATCAGAATAACGGCTTTACGATCATCAATCCTGAGCAGATCGCGGCGGTGTTTAATACGATCATCGGCGGCTTCAGCGCGTTCCTGAGCATTATCGGCGGGATCTCGTTGCTGGTGGGCGGGATCGGGATTATGAATATTATGCTGGTGAGCGTCACCGAGCGCACGCGTGAGATTGGGCTTCGCAAGGCGGTCGGCGCCCGGCGCTGGGATATCCTGGTCCAATTCTTGACCGAGGCGATCGTGCTGTGCCTGGTCGGTGGCGCGCTAGGCGTCGGGTTTGGTTTCCTGCTGTCGTTCGGCGGGACGTTCTTGTTGGAGAATGTGTTCGAGGCCGAAGGGGCGCGGGCCACCGTCACACTCGGCTCGATCATGCTGGCGACGGCGGTCTCGGCGGCGGTCGGAATCTGCTTCGGCTTCTTCCCGGCGCTCCAGGCCTCGCGACTCAATCCGATCGAGGCGCTGAGATACGAATAGCGTTCTCACGCATCATTTACAGGAGTTATGCGGTTGTCTTCGAGGCGTGATCTCGGCCTTCGGCAGAATGGTACTTTTCTTTCTTTTCTCGTCGATTTTTCGCCCGGCCGGGCGAAAAATCGACGAGAAAAGAAGGGTGAAGTACCTTGCTGCCGCAGGCAATAGCGGCGTTGCGGACGCCACCGCGTAACTTCTGTCTTTTAGGAACGAAGGCGATGAATATCTTAGAATCTTTCCGTATCGCCTGGACGGCGCTACTGACCCATAAATTGCGGGCGCTGCTGACAATGCTGGGCATCATCATCGGGGTCGGCTCGGTGGTCGGCATGCTGGCGATCGGTAACGGCCTGGGCCAGTGGATCGAAGGGGAGTTCAACAAGCTCGGCATCGGGATCATCTATATCAACCCGCAGGTCGATAGCGATGAGACCGACGAGACGCTACGCCCGCAACTGACCGCCGCCGACGCCGAGGCGCTGATGCAGCCGGGCCTGGTTCCGGCCGCCGAAGTGGTGGCGATCGAGTACAGCACGGGCAGTGTCGTCAGCGGTGGGACAGACAAGTATTTCTATACTGTCAAAGGCGTGACGCCGAGTCATTTCCAGATCAGCGACAACGACTTGGGCGCCGGGCGCTACTACACCGACGATGACGAGCGGGCTCGCGCGCGGGTGGCGATGATCGGCAACAAGGTGGCCGAGACGCTGCTGGGCGGCACGCAGAACGCGGTCGGCCAGCGGATCACGATCAACGGCGTCAGCTTCGAGGTGGTCGGCGTGCTGACCACCAAGGCCAATGTGGCCGGCCAGAGCGACCCGGCGGAAGAGGTGTATGTCCCGTATCAAACGGCGCGCAGCCGACTGTTCCGCAACCAACTCAACCCGCGCGTCGAGGTCACGCAGGTCACGGTCAAAGCACGCAGCGTCGACGATGTGGACGCGCTGATCGGGCAGGTGACGACGGTGCTGCGCCAGCGCCACCGGCTGACCTACCAGAACAATGACTTCTCGATCCAGAACCCGAAGGAGCAGTCGGCGCAGATCCAGGCGACACTGATCGGCTTCAACGCCTTCCTCGGCACGATCGGCGGGATCTCGCTGCTGGTGGGCGGGATCGGGATTATGAATATCATGCTGGTGAGCGTGACACAGCGCACGCGCGAGATCGGGCTGCGCAAGGCAGTCGGCGCGCGCCGGGGGGATATCCTGATGCAGTTCCTGATCGAGGCGGTCTTGCTGTGTCTGCTCGGCGGGGCGTTGGGCGTCGGCCTCGGCTACCTGATGTCGTTCGCGGGGACGTTTGTGCTGATCTCGATCTTCCTGGCCGAAGGGGCGCGGGCCACGGTCACACTTGGCTCGATCATCCTGGCGACGGTGGTCTCGACGTTGATCGGGGTCGGCTTCGGCTTTTTCCCGGCCCTGCGCGCCGCGCGGCTCGACCCGATTCGAGCGCTGCGGCACGAGTAACTTAGGGACTCTGAACTTCTTCTTCATCCCAAAGCGTGTGAAACGTAAAACGTGAAACGTAAAAGGCCCTCACCCATCACGTTTCACGCTGAGACGCTTTACATGTTCCGATACTCTTATCGGAACAAGGATGCCATAACGAACGGCTCGCGCACCCGCGCGAGCCGTTTCATTCTGCTCCCACCGCAGCCGCCCGCGCCCAGGCGGCGAGCTGCTCATCATCCTCGATGATATCGGCCGGGACCTCATAGTAGGATTTGAGGGTCTGCCGTTCGTTCGGTTGAAACGGCTGCATGTCGCGCCGCTGATACTCAGGGCGTGTCGCATCGGTGGTTTTGAAGTAGAGCCGGCCGCCGGAGATGATGCCGAAGAAGCTCCCGTGGTAGTAGAGCCCGTAGCTGCCGAACATGGGGCGGCAGGTCAGTGGCTCCAGGTCGCGCAACTGGTCGATGACAAAATCCTTGAATGAGTTGTCTCGCTTCATATGCATTCCTAAAATACATGACTTATGCAGTCATCTACCAGGCGTAGTTTGGCCTTCGGCAGAGTGGTACTTTTTCTTCCCTTTACCGACGATTTTTGCCCGGCCGGGCAAAAATCGTCGGTAAAAAATGGGTGAAGTACCCTGCTGCCGCAGGCAATAGCGGCGTTGCGGGTGCCACGGCGTAACTCCTGTAGAATCAGAGTTGGGTGGTGGTGGAGCCATCCTCTCCGCGCTCCTCCTCTATTATACCCTGGGCCCGATCGGCGATCACCGATATGAGCAGCCGGTCGTAGGCCAGGTGCTCGGCCAGGCGGATGGTAGCCGCCGGGTGGCGCAACTGCGCCGCGTCGATGATCGCTGGCAAGTCCTTGGCCACGTGGCCGCCGAGCTGGAGGAAGAAGGGCACCGCGATGATCCGCCGGATGCCCTGCCCGACGAGGCTACCGATCACGGCGGGGATGCTGGGTTGGTTCAGGTCGAGAAAGCTCACCGCCACGGCGGCGTAGCGCCTGTCGTGGCGGATGCGCTCGGCGATGGCCTGGATCGGCTGGTTTGCGCCAGGGTCGGGGCTGCCGTGAGCCATGATCAGCAGCCCGGTTTGGGCCGGGTCCCACCCTTCGTCGCTGGGGTGTGCAGCCACCAGCGCGTCGAGCCGGGGCACGGGCCACCGGCCGGCGCCGCCACAGGCCTGGCTCAACAGGAGCTGCGGGTGCTCGGCCAGCAGGGCGGCCTCGGCGGCGCGCTTGAGCACCAGCCGCGCCAGCGCGGGATGGTCGCCGAAGGGCTGGGCCAGCGCAAAGTGGATGCGCGGGTAGGCCGCCTGGGCGATGCGGAGCGCGCCGGGCACATCTTCGCGGACGAACTTGCCGGGAACCAGGAAGTAGGGCTGGACGACGACGGCCCTGGCGCCGCGGGCGATGCAGCGCTTGAGCGCCTCGGCAAACGTCGGGCGGCTATAGTTGAGGAACCCGGCCGCCACAATCGGCGCGACGCCGGCCTCGCGCACCCGCGCCGCAAGCCGGATCATCGCCGCCCCGGCGCCGGCACGCAAACTCCCGTGACCAACCAACAGCACAGCGAGCATAGACACCTCGACAGGGTGAAAGGGTGACAAGATGACAAGATGATCCGTCACGCATCACGCATCACGTTTCACGCATCACGTTTCACGTTTCACGAACGACATAGATCGGCTCGGCGCGCTCGGCCGGGGCAAGGCTGCTCTGGTGCGGCAGGGTGTCGAACCAGCGCAGCCGCTCGCGCAGCCGCACGACCTCGCCGACGACCAGCAGCACCGGCGCGGCCAGCCTGGCCCGCGCGACATCGTCGGCGATCGTCGCGAGCGTGCCGGATACAACCTCCTGCTCGGTCGTGGTGCCCCAGCGAACGGCGGCGGCGGGGGTATCACCCGGCCGGCCGTGGGCAACCAACTGCTCGGCGATCAGGGCCATACGGCCGCCACTCATCAGAAACACCAGCGTGTCGATTCCCTCCGCCAGCGCCCTCCAGTTGATACGTGTGTGGCCCTTCGCCGGATCTTCGTGGCCGGCGATGAAGGCGACCGACGAGGCGACCGCCCGGTGGGTGACGGGGATGCCGGCGTAGGCCGGCACGCCGATCGCCGACGTGACGCCCGGCACGACCTCCCAGGGGATGCCGGCGGCCTGGAGCGCCTCGGCCTCCTCGCCCCCACGGCCGAACACGAACGGGTCGCCGCCTTTCAGTCGGACGACCTGGAGGCCCGCGCGCGCCCTGGCGACCAGCAGCTCGTTGATCGACGCCTGCGCGGGGGACGACCGGCCGGCGCGCTTGCCGGCGTCGATCAGCTCGGCGTCAGGCCGACACTCGCGCAGTAGCTCGGAGTTGATCAGCGCGTCGTAGATCACGACATCGGCAGCGCGCAGCCGCCGCAGCCCTTTGACAGTGATTAGCTCAGGGTCGCCGGGCCCGGCGCCGATCAGCGAGACAAAACCTTCATTCGCCACAGGTACCTCCCTCGTAGAAAGGGGGTTTGAGGGGCTGCCCCTCAGTCTCCCCCACCCACATCGTAAAGTAGAAGGGTAGCTCCGGCTCTGAGAAAAGGGGGTTTGAGGGGCTGCCCCTCAGTCTCCCCCACCTACATCGTAAAGTAGAAGCGATTATATAGTACTTGACAAATTAGATCAAGTATATTAACATCATCTTGCTTGATTGTTTAGAATCTTGTCCGGGCAAATCAAGAAAACTGATTGTGCACAGATGCACGGACACGGCTGTGGTCGCCCGTGTCCGTTGTCGTTTACGTGGAGGTTCGAAATGGGAGCATCGATCGCGAGCAGCGTAGCGGCGTCAGTATGGACCGACCCTCAGCTACGTCATCTCAACCGGCTTTTTCGTGACCGCTCGCCGCAGGCGCTACTGAACTGGGCGACGACATATTTCGGCCAGAAGATCGTGTTGACGTGCAGCTTCGGCGGGGCTTCTGGGATGGTGCTGCTGGATATGGTCGCCCGGCTGGGGCGCGCGACGCCGGTGATCTTCCTGGACACTGGCCTGCTGTTCCCGGAGACCTACGCCTTGGCCGAGGCGGCTGCCCGCCGCTATGGGGTCAGGATCGAGCAGCGGGCGGCGGCGCTGACGCTCGAAGAGCAAGACCGTCAGGAGGGCGCCAAGCTCTACGCGCGCGACCCTGACCGCTGCTGCGGCATCCGCAAGGTCGCGCCGCTGGCCGAGGTGTTGCGACCGTACCGGGCCTGGATTAGCGGCATCCGTCGCGATCAGTCGGCATCGCGAGCCGATACGGCGCTGCTCCAGTGGAACAGCCGCCACCAGGTGCTCAAGCTCAACCCGCTGGCCTTATGGACCGATCGGCAGGTCTGGGCCTACATCAATGCCAATGATGTGCCCTACAACCCGCTACTTGACCAGGGCTACCCGAGCCTGGGCTGCGCGCCCTGCACGCGCCCGACCGCCGCTGCCGACCCACGCGCCGGTCGCTGGGCCGGGTTCGCCAAGATCGAGTGCGGCATCCATCTATAATTGCGGAGGAATGTCATGACGAACACAGCAGTGGATACGGCGCCAGAGGTTTCGCACGTCGAGGAACTCAAGATCGACAACCCCGGATTGGGCGGCATCCTTTTTGACGAGGTCCCGGACCTGACGACTGACCGGGTCTCTGAGGACGCCTACCAACTGCTCAAGTTCCACGGCAGCTACCAGCAGGACGACCGCGACCAGCGCAAAGAGCGCAAGCTCCAGAAGCGCGATCGTGCCTGGCAGTTTATGGTCCGCACCAAGTTCCCCGGCGGGCGGCTGACCGGCGAACAGTACCTGGTGGCCGACGAACTGGCATCGACGTTGGCCAACAATACGTTGCGGATCACCACGCGCCAGGACTTCCAGTTCCACGGGATCGGCAAGGGCAATCTCAAGCAGCTGATCCGGGCGCTCAACGAGCGCTGGGTCACGACCTACGGCGGCTGCGGGGATGTGGCTCGCAACACGCTGACCTGCCCGGTGGCCGATCTGCTGCCCGGCCATGGCTTTGACTTCCAGGCGCTGGCGCAGCAGGTGAGCGACCACTTTATGCCCGAGTCGACAGCCTACTACGAGCTGTGGCTCGACGGCGAGAAGATCCTGGCCGATGGCAAGCGCGTCAAGGTCCAGCCGCGGCGCGAGGAGTCGTTCTACGGCCCGACCTACCTGCCGCGCAAGCACAAGATGGGCATCGGGCTGCCGCACGACAACTGCGTCGATCTGTTCACCCACGACCTGGCGCTCGAAGCGGTGCTGGGCGAGGATGGGCAGGTGCGGGGCTTCAATCTGCTGGCCGGCGGCGGGCTGGGGAGCACGCACGGCAAGGCCGAGACGTTCCCACGGCTGGGCGACCGGATCGGGTTCCTGCCGCCGGAGCAGGCGCTGCCGGTGCTGGAGGCGGCCACGGCGCTCTACCGCGACTATGGCGACCGGACCAACCGGCGGCACGCGCGGCTGAAGTATGTGCTGGAGGAGCACGGCGTGGCCTGGTTCCAGGACGAGTTGGGCCGGCGACTGGGTGCGCCGCTGGCGCCGCCTGCCGAGGTCGGGGAGTACGGGGTGGACGACCACTTGGGCTGGCACCGCCAGGCCGACGGGCGTTGGCTGGTGGGGGTGTGGGTCGAGAACGGGCGGATCAAGGATGCGCCGGGCGCGCCGACCAAGGCCGGGCTGCGGGCGATCATCGAGAAGTTCAACCTGGAGATCCGCCTCACCGCCCAACAGAATCTGGTGCTGGCAAACATCAGCGCCGCCGACAAGCCGCAGGTCGATGCGATGCTGGCGGCGTATGGCCTCTCGATCGGCTGCGAGCCGCTCAGTGCGCTGCGGCGCTACGCCATGGCCTGCCCGGCCATGCCGACCTGCGGGCTAGCGGTGGCCGAGAGCGAGCGCTACCTGCCCGACCTGATCGGCGAGCTGGAGCGGCGCGGCTACGGCGGCGACCGGGTCTGGATTCGCATGAGCGGCTGTCCCAACGCCTGCTCGCGCCCACCGACGGCCGAGATCGGGATCGTGGGCCGTAGCCTGGGGCTGTACAACGTCTACGTGGGCGGCAGCTTCGAGGGCACGCGGCTGGCGCGGCTGTACCGCGCCGAGGTCCGCGCCACCGTGCTGGCGGATCTGCTGGCGGACACGCTGGACCAGTGGAAGCGCGAGCGGGCGCCCGGCGAGGCCTTCGGCGACTGGTCGGCGCACGCGCTGGTGCCGGAGTTAGCGGCGAGGGCGCACGCAGGCTAGGGCGATAACGGCTTTGTGAAGGCCCAGTGGGTGCGGGGGTGAGGTGGCCCGCATTCGCTGGGCTTTTTGTGTTGGCCTTTGTCATAGCTGGGCCGCCTCACCCTGCTACCACTTTCATCTGGCGTAACCGCCGCACCAGTGTTACCGCGCTACCTTGCTCGGCTTCATACTCGCGTTTGGTGATATACTACGCACCAACGAGGCGAGAGTTATCTCATGAGGTAGACGCAATGGATCAGGAAACCTTGTGGCGTCAATACACATCGTTGCCCGTAGATGCACAACATCAGGTGGCCGACTTCATCGCCTTTCTAGCTACACGGTATCGGACCACACCCTCGTCCAAGCCGTCACTTGCGAACAACCTGCTGGACGAACCGCTTGTAGGCATGTGGGCCGATCGGGACGATCTGACGGATAGTACCGCCTGGGTACGCACGATCCGTGAACGCGAATGGGATCGGCGCCGTGGCTGATGTGATTAGCGATACAAATATGAACAAACCTTCGGAAACTGATTGGGCACGTATCGACGCGATGACCGATGAGGAGATCGACATCTCGGATATTCCGCCGCTGACCGATGACTTCTTCCAGCGGGCCAAAGTGCGGATGCCCAGGCGCAGGATCACGGTGTCGGTACCAGTTGACACGGATGTGCTGACAAAGTGGTCCCCATCGTAGTGCAGGAGAATGCCATGGCGACCTCCACAACACCCTATCGGGATCAAGTCTTAGCCGAACTCGACTCGCTTCCAGATGAGTATCTGCCGTTCGTCCTACAGTTGATGCGCACCTTTCGTGAAAGCGTCATGCTAAAACCAGCGGCGGCAAGCTTCCGCCAAGGCTGGCAGGAAGCGCAGCAGGGCAACACCTATCCGGCCACAACCTTGTGGGATGACATTGATGTCGGATGAGCCTGAGCAACCACAGCCTATTCCGGTGCAGTATACCCCGGAGTTCAAACGCAACATCCGCCAACTTGCCAAGAAATATCGGCGGATTAGGGCAGATGTGGAGCCATTGCTTGATGCCTTGGAACAGGGACAGACACCTGGCGATCAAGTCCCTGGTGTCCCATATACTGTATTCAAGGCCCGGGTGCGGAATTCGGACAGTGGCAAAGGCAAAAGTGGCGGCTACCGGATCATTTACCAGCAGACAGCAGATGCATGATTATTCTGATGACCATCTACTCGAAAACCGAGCAGGAAGACATCACAGCGCGAGACATTCACCATATTATTCTCGATTACGACACGCAGGCGCAAACCCCTGACGAAGGTAGCGAAAAGGTGTCCACCCTGGAGAGCGCAGCGGCGGATGATGTAACGACCACTGCCGATGGTGATCGTCAAAATTCATAAGGGCGGCCATCGCTGGCCGCCCAGACACCACACCTCACGTTTCACGCATCACGTTTCACGCTTCCCGGTAGATCTCGCGAAAGCGCGCGCGGGCGCGGAATAGGCGCATCTTGACCGCGATATTGGTGCAGCCCAGCGCCGTGGCGATCTCGCGTGTGCTGCGGCCCTCGTAGGCGTGGAGCACCAGCAGATCGCGGTAGCGCGCCGGCAGTTGCGCCAGCGTGGCCCGCACCGGCTCGCCCTCGGCCACGCGCGACTCCATGGTATGGGCGCCGCTGGGAACCGGGTCCTGCTCTACGAGCGGAGTGAAGCGCACACGCCGATGGCGGCGCAAGTAGTCGTAGGCGGAGTTGGTGGCGATCCGGTAGAGCCAGGAGACGACATTGGCGCGCGGGTCATGCTGCGCCCAACTGCGTAGGGCCTTGAGAAAGGTCTCCTGGCACAGGTCCTCGGCTGCCTCGCGATCACCGACCATCCGCACTAGGTAGGCCAGGATCGGGCGCCGGTACCCATCGTAGAGCGCCTCGATCGCGGCGCTCGGCTGTGAAAGTTGTTCAGTCCTCACAGCTTCCTCTCCTTCTCAACTAATTTGGAGATTGGAGATCGGATTGGAGATTAGAGATTGGAGTGCCTCGATCAATCTCTAATCTCTAATCTCCAATCTCTCTACTTGTGCCAGGTGGCGATATTCCAGAGCACCGAGTCGAAGGTGCTGCCGGTCGGCCCCTGGAGCGCCGTGGCCTTGCCTTCGGGCGTCGAGCGGTCGACCAGCGGCAGGATCGCCCCGTCGCCGATCAGCATGTCATTGGCCTTGATGAAGAGTTCCTTGCGCTTGGCCGGGTCGAAGGTCTTGCTCAACTCGACCAGGACCGCGTCGTAGTCCTGGTTGCAGTAGCGGCCGTTGTTGGCTAGGTTCCAGCCGTTCTCCTTCGACGCCACTTGGGCGCAGGTCCAGCTATCGAAGTAGTTGACCGGATCGGGCGAGTCGGGGTTGTTGGTATACATCTGGACGTCGCTAAAGAAGTGGCCGAAGGTGTCGGGGTTGCCCTTGTCGCTGGAGAAGAACACGCCCGAGTCGATCGACTTCAGCTCGACCCCGACGCCGATCTCGGCCCAGTTCTGCTTGACGATCGCCTGGACCTTCTGGCGCACCGCGTTGATCGAGGTCGCGTATAGCAGTTGGAGCGGCTTGCCGTCCTTGTCGCGGATGTTGTCGCCGTCGGTGTCGGTCCAGCCGGCCTCGTCGAGCAGTTGCTTGGCCTTCTCGACGTCGCGGTCGCAGGTGGTGTTGGGCGAGTTCAGGTCGGTCGGCTGCGTCAGGATGTTGCAGGTCGGCTTGCCGCCCACGCCGTAGACCTGCTCGGCGATCGCGTTGCGGTCGATCGCCAGCGAGAGTGCCTGGCGAATCTTATTGTCGGTCAGGACCGGGTGGGGCTGGCCGGGCTCGGCGCGCAGGTCGCCCAGCGCCGCGTCGGGGTTGGTGAAGTTGACGACGATGCGCTCGATGCCGGTCGAGCCGGAGGTGATGAAGTCGCACTTGCCGCCTTGCAAGATCTGCTCGGCCACGGCGGCCTCGATTTGCAGGTTCCAGGCGTAATCGACCTCGCCGGTCTCGCAGACGGCGCGGGCCGCCGAGACCGGGTCGCCGCCGCCCTTGATCTCGACCGAGGCGAAGGCGACCTTGGCGGCATCGCGGTAGTTCTCGTTCTTGACGTAGAGCACAATGTCGCCGGGCTTGAAGTCTTGCAGCTTGTAGGGCCCGGTGCCGATCGGGCTGTTATTGGCCGGGCACTGGGCCGCTACCGCGCCGATGCAGCTCTCGTACTGCTTGCGCTGGATGACCAGCCCGGAGACACCCACGAATGAGACGTAGGGGTTCGGGTTGGGCTCCTTCCAGGTGATCTTGACGGTGGCCGGGTCGAGCGCCTCGACCTTCTCGATCGGGTCGAAGTTGCTCTTGGTGGTGCAGGCGGTGGCCTCGTCGGCGCAGTACTCCCAGGTGAAGACCACGTCGTCGGCGCTGAAGTCGCTGCCATCGGACCACTTGACGCCCTGCTTCAGCTTCCAGGTGATCGACGTGCCGTCCTTGGCGACGCCGCCATTCTCGATCGTGGGCAGCTCGGCGGCCAGGAATGCCACCGGCTTGCCGTCCTGGTCCCAGTGGGCCAGCGGCTCAAGCATGACGTGGGCGGCGTCGGAGTTTTTAGTGCCCTGGCCCTGGTGCGGGTTCAGGATCGTGGGCGCCTGCCAGTAGAGGATCTTGAGTGCGCCGCCAGCGGCCTGCTCGGCGGTCGGCTGGGCTGCCGGGGCGGCGGCAGTCGGCTGGGTCGCTGCGGTGGCCGGCTGGGCCGCCGGGGCGGTCGGCGGGGCCGCCGGACCAGTGGTGGCGCCGCCGCACGCGGCAAGAATCGGCAGGATCAGCGCGAGCAACAGCAAGTAGGCGGGATGGCCCCGTAGATTCAGGTGTCTGATCATGAAGCTGCCTCCTTGATTTGTGATTTACGATTCGTCACATCTTGAGCCGTGGGTCGAGTGCGTCGCGCAGGGCGTCGCCGACGAAGTTGAACGAGAGCGAGGCCAGGAAGATCGTCAGGCCGGGGATGAATGCGCGCCAGGGCTGCACCAGCATAAAGTCGCGCACATTGTTGAGCATATTGCCCCAGCTCGCCGATGGGTTCTGCACGCCGAAGCCCAGGAACGACAGCGCCGCCTCGGTGATGATCACCCCGCCGAAGCTAAACGTCGCGGCCACGATGATCGGCGCCAAGGAGTTGGGGATCATGCTGGCGGATAATGATCGTCCAGTCCGAGACGCCCAATGCGCGCGAGGCGTCGGTGAATTCCATGTTGCGCAGCGCCAGCACCTGCCCGCGCACCAGCCGCGCGATCGGCATCCAGCTAAAGATGATCAAGATCGTCGCCAGGATCAGGATGCTCTCGGCCCGCTCGGCCGACATCGACCAGACCCAGCCGAAGAACCAATTCACGAGCACCGGCGTCGTGAGCGGCAGCCCGCCGCGCAGATTCATGGCCGACAGGATCAGCAGCAGCGGCAGCACCGGCAGCGAGAGCATAAAGTCGACCAGCCGCATGGTGAAGGCGTCGATCCAGCCGCCGAAGTAGCCGGCCACCGCGCCGATCATCACGCCGAGCAGCGTCGAGCCGAGCGTCACTAGCGCCGAGAGCAGCAGCGAGATCCGGCCGGCCCACATCAGCCGGGTCAGGACATCGCGGCCGATCTCGTCGGTGCCGAAGTAGTGAACCTGGCTCGGCTCCAGGTTCGGCTGGGCGACGATCGCGTTCGGGTCGAAGGGGCTGAACGCCGGCCCCACGAACGACATCCCGAACAGGAACAGTAGCGCCGCGATCCCAAAGACCGCCAGCTTGTGCTTGCGGAAGCGATTCCAGATCACCTGCGCCTGGCTGACCTCTTTGACGGAAAGCAACTGCTCTGCGGTTGGATTTGCAACAGCCATAACCACCTCCAAATTGAGAATTGAGAATTGAAAATTGAGAATGAAGCTTTGGAGCATTCTCAATTCTCAATTTCTTAGAGACTGTCTGAAAGGTTGATTTGTCGCTCGTAGTCCTTGGTGGAAAGTGGTTCTTGAGGGGCGGCCCCTCAAACTCCCCCTTTCAGACAGTTTCTTACGTGTAGCGTATGCGCGGGTCAACGACGGTGTACATAATGTCGGCCAGCAGATTGCCGAGCACCACCAGGGTCGCCAGGAACATCAGGTAGGTCATCGCCACTGGCCAGTCGCTTTGGAACAGGCTGTCGACAAAGACGCGGCCCATGCCCTGCCAGTTGAAGATCGTCTCGGTGATCACCGCGCCGCCGAAGAGCCCCGGAAGCTGGAGCGCGACGATCGTGACCAGCGGGATGAGCGCGTTACGCAGTGCGTGCTTGACGATCACGACCCGCTCTTTCAGCCCCTTGGCGCGGGCGGTGCGCACGTAGTCCTGGCGCAGCACCTCCAGCATCGAGGCGCGGGTGAAGCGGCTCCACTGGGCCATAAACAGCAGGCTCAATGTGAGTGTCGGCAGGATCAGGTGCAGGATCTGGTCGGTAAACGAGCCTGCCTGGATGCGGCCCAGCATGGGCTCGGTGTAGGCCCGCGCGGCGGTGACGCTGCCGGGCGGCAGGTAGAGCAGGCCCCAATCCTTGAACTTAAAGCTGAACACTAGGATCAGCATGGCGCCCAGCCAGAAGGCCGGCATGGCCGTGCCGAAGAAGGTGCCGGAGGTGACCAGGTAGTCGAGCTTGGAGTACTGCCGCACCGCCGAGTAGATCCCGATCGGCACGGCGAGCAGCAGCGAGAGCAGCGTGGCCGAGATCGTCAGCTTGAGCGTGTTGGGCAGCACCCGCATAATGATCCGGCCGGTCGGCTCGTTCTCCGAGAGGCGCCAGGAGACGCCGAAGTCGCCGCGAATGATGCCGTAGCGCGGCGGTCGGTCGGGGTAATTCGGCCAGCCGAAGGCCCAGCGCGTGTAGGACTGCCACAGCGGCAGGTCAAGATCGTACTGCCGCTTGAGCCGCTCGATGTCCTCGGGCTTGACCGGGAAGCGCGATTGCTGGCGCTTCTGCTCCAGCACCTCGCTGAGCGGGCCGCCCGGCGCCAGGTACAGCAGGCCAAAGATCGCGATCGACGTGATAAACAGCACGATCGCCGCTTGCACCGTGCGCCGGATGAGAAATGCGGTCATATCGGGATCTCCTTTCTACCTTATGAGAAGTGAAGGGGTGAAAGGATGAGGGGGTGAAAGGGTGAATATCACCCTTTCACCCTTTCACCCTTTCACCCTTTCAGGGCTACTCAGCCGCCTCGCTCGCCACCCAGGTGTGTACGTTCCAGGTGATGTACTCGGTCGGGTCGAGCTTGGGGCCTTGCAGCTCCGGCACCAGGCCCAGCAGCCCCGGCTTGATGAACAGCGGGATGATGTTGTAGCCGTCCTCGAAGTAGCGCTTGAGCGCGACATCCCAGGCCGCCTTGCGCTTCTGCGGGTCCAGCGTCTCAAAATTGGCCTCGGTGGAGGCGTTCGACGCCGCCTCGTCGCACCAACCCGAGTAGTTGCCGCCGGACAACCCGTTTTCGGGGGTCGGGATCTCGGCGCAAGCCGCGTTGCCGTACCACCAGTTGCCCGGATCGACGACCGAGAAGCTGCTGCCGTAGGTGATCATCTCGAAGGCGCGGCTGTAGAGCACATCGGTCGAGAACACCACCGACGACGGTTGGTAGTTGAGGTTGAGTTCGATCCCGATGTCCTTGAGGTTGCTCTGCATGATCTGAGTCGATTTCTGGCGCACCGGGTTGCCCGAAGTGGTGATCAGCGTAACCGACGCCTTGATGCCGCCCTTCTCGCGCACCCCATCGCCGTCGCCGTCGGCCCAGCCGGCCTCATCCATCAGCACATTGGCGGCCTGCGGGTCGAATTCGACGATGCCCTGCGTAATGTCGTAGGAGGGCATATGCGGAAGCTGGGGCTGATCGACCACCGCCGACTGGCCGAAGTAGATCGTATCGACCATCTGCTGGCGGTTGATCGCCAGCGCAATCGCCTTGCGAACCTTGAAGTCCGACAGCAGCGGGTGCGGCGCCTTGAGCGACTTGTCCTGCGGATCGTTGAGGTTCAGTTGCAGGTACTCGAACGACGCGGCGGTCTTGTCGATCTCGAAGATGATGTCGCCGTTCTTCGCGACCGAGGTCAGGTAGGGGAACTGGTCGATCGAGAGCCCGGTGGTGCCGCCGCTCGACACGTCGATGTCGCCCGCGATCACGGCTGAGGCCACGCCGACCGAGTCAGCGAAGAACCTATAGAGGATTGTGGGCGTCTTGGGCGGGTCGCCGGCCCAGTGCTCATTGGCCTCGAAGGTGATGCTTTCGCCCTTCTTCCACTGCGTCATCTTGTAGGGGCCGAAGCCGAGTGGGGTGGCGCTGGTGCCGCCGGTGGCCCGCTCATCCTTGAGTACGTCGGCCGGGCTCATATCCTTGAACAGGTGCTCCGGCTGCGGGCCGCTGTCGCTCTCCGGCCCAAAGACCAGGATCTGGTAGGTCGGGTCGAGCGCGCCGGGCACGAACGTCAACTCCAGTGTGGTGTCGTCCTTAGCCTCGTACTTCGTGACGATGCCGCGCGAGCCGGGGACCGCTTCCAGCGGGCAGTAGGTCACGTCGAGCGCGCCGGAGTCGGGTGAGCAGTTGAGCTGCCAGGCGAAGACAAAGTCCTGGGCGGTGAGCGGCTCGCCGTCGTCCCATTTCAGGCCACTCTTGATCTTGCCGGTGACGACGAGCTGCTTGACGCTGGCCTCCTCAGTCGCCGGGATCACGCTCTTGGTTGCCAGATCGAACATGGCCTCGCCGGGCTTGACTGTCACATCGACCAGCCGGGCGCCGCCATTCTCGAAGCTGGGCAGGTCGCCATCGACCAGCGCGGGGTTGGGCTGGAAGCCCCCGTTCAGGCGGGTAACCCAGCGCGGGCGGTAGATCTGCTGGACCTCGACGCGGATGGCCTGGCTGTTGGCGTAGTCGAGGAAGCCACGCGGCTCCTGCCACGCGCCGATGATGATCGTGTCTTTGGTGACGGTCTCTGGCTCAACCTGCGGCTCCGGCGTCGCGGTCACGACAACCGTCTGCGGCGTGCCGGCAACGATCTGGGTAACAACCTGCGGGGCCGGGCTCGGTCCACCCGTGGTGGGGGCAGTGGTGCCGCCACAGGCCGCGAGGACCGGCAGAATCAGCGCGAGGAGCAGCAGGTAGGCGAGGCTGCGTCGATTGCCATACTTCATCAGACAGGCTCCTTTCTCAAGGCATCTACGTTCCACATGATCGGAAGCGGGTGTTGTCTAAACCTCACGTGAAAAATGGGGAGTTTGAGGGAGCCGCCCCTCAAGAAGAACCCCACTCACATGTTCATAAGTGCTTTGTCCACCTCCTTTCTGGAAAGGGGGTTTGAGGGGGCAGCCCCCTCAGTCTCCCCCACTCACACTGTAAATTAGAAAGGCGCCACTCGAAACCTTTCTGGAAAAAAGGGGGTTTGAGGGGGCAGCCCCCTCAGTCTCCCCACTCACACTGTAAATTAGAAAGGCGCCACTAAAATCCACCTAACAAAGTCAAAATGAATTGTTATAGCTGATTATAGCGAAATAAAAAAAAGAATGGTTAAGCTATCGAAAAGATTGTGTCAAGATTGTAAAATAAGAGATCAACGCTGATAATGTGCGATTTAATATGCTAAGAATATCAAAGAGATGTTAAGAATGTAAAATATAGATGGCGCGGGCTATACATCGCAAACCAGCTATGCTATAATGTTCGTATGCGGAAACTTTGGAAGCACAACTTGCCATCAAACCCCATCCTGGTCGCGGCGGCGCTGGCGATCGTGCTGCTGGCCGCGCTCCAGTACTACCTGGTGGTCCAGGTGAGCCAGGCCGAGCGCGAGCGCATGCAAGCGAGCGTCGAGGCTGGGGCGAGCCGCTTCGGCGAGGACTTCGACCGCGAGATCGCGCGCGCGTACTTCAATTTCCGCATGGACGCGACAACCCTGCGTGACCGGGCTTGGGATCGCTACGCCCGGCGCTACACCCACTGGGTCACGACGGCACCCTACCCGCGCATGGTCAGCAACGTGTACCTGGTCGATACCGACGAGAAAGGGCAATTGCGCCTGTCGCGGTTTGCCCCGGCCGCGAATCGTTTCCAGCCGGCCGAGTGGCCCGTCGAGCTGGACGCACTGCGCGGGCGGGTCGAGCACGCCTACCGGACGACGCATATGCAGGGTGATGTGGTGGTCGGCGAAACGCTCGACCCGGTCGCCGAGGAGGCTCCCGCGCTGGTGATCCCGGTCGCCCGGCCCTGGCTGTTGTCGGACCGGCAGACGTTCGACCTCAACGCCGAGCTGATCATCGACGAGCGCTGGCTCACCCAGCGGCGCTGCCCGGCGTGCCGGCAGCCTGCCGCCGGTGGGACGCTGTTCGCCTATACGATCATCACGCTCGACCGCGCGTATATGAAACAGGGGTTCATCCCGGCGCTCACCAACCGCCACTTCGCCCGCAATAAGAACTTCGACTATCACTTGGCGGTCGTCAGCCGGGCCGACCCGCAGAGCATCGTGTATCAATCCGAGACCAGCGGGCTCAATATTACGCCCGACTCCGGGGACGCGACGGTCGATATCTTCAGCCTGCGGCCCGACGAGTTCCGCAATCTACTGGTCGATGACGCGCTACGCCTGGGGCAGCCACCCACCGATAGCCAGATCGAAAGCGTGGCGATTAGCGTGCAGCCGCTGGCCGGCCAGGCGATCTCGCAGGGGCGCTGGCTGCTGGTAGTCAAGCACCGCGCTGGCTCGCTGGAGGCGGCCGTCGCCTACCTGCGTAGCCAGAATCTGGTGGTGAGCTTCGGCAGCTTGCTGCTGCTGGCGGCGAGCGTGATGATGGTGTTTGTCTCGACTAGGCGCTCACAGCGGCTGGCCCAGCAGCAGATTGAGTTTGTCGCGGCTGTCTCGCACGAGCTGCGCACGCCGCTGGCGGTGATCTGCTCGGCCGGCGATAACCTGGCCGCTGGGGTTGTCCACGACCCGCAGCAGGCTCGGCGCTACGGCGCCGTGATCCGCGGCGAGGGCCACCGGCTGGCCGAGATGGTCGAGCAGGTGCTGGAGTATGCCGGCGCGCAGTCGGGCAAGCAGACCTACTCGTTCAACCCGGTCGACGTCGGCGGCCTGGTCGAGGCTGCGCTCGCAGCATGCCGCCCGCAGCTCGACGACGGCGGCTTCGTGGTCGAGACCAGCATTCAACGCTGTCTGCCGGTGGTCTATGCAGACGTGGCCGCAGTGAAACGCTCGATCCAGAACCTGATCGTCAACGCGATCAAGTACAGCGGCGAGAGCCGCTGGATCGGGCTAAGTGTGCGGGTGCGCCCAGGTGAGCGAGGGCCGGAGGTACGCATCAGCGTGCAAGATCGCGGTATCGGCATCGCGCCGATCGACCTGCCGCATATCTTCGAGCCGTTCTATCGCAGCCGGGATGTCGTCGCCGCGCAGATCCGCGGCAGTGGGCTCGGGCTGCGCTTGGTCAAGCATATTGTCGAGGCCCATGGTGGTAGCGTGTTCGTCGAGAGCGCGTCCGGCCAGGGCAGCACGTTCATCCTCACCCTTCCGTGCGAAGTGAGCGCATATTCGCAGACGTTCTCAACTGTGCAGCAGTAGTCCGTAAAGGGGGGAGTTTGAGGGGGCCGCCCCTCAAGAAGCCCCTTTTCACCACGGACTGCTTTTTGAAAAGGGGGAGTTTGAGGGGGCCGCCCCTCAAGAAGCCCTTTTCACCAAGGACTTCAACCGACAAATCACATAGCGGGCGACACATATGAGCAAACGTATTCTTCTGGTCGAAGATGAGCCGGGGCTGGTGATGACACTGACCGACCGGCTACGCAGCGAAGGCTACACGGTCGAGACGGCGCAGGATGGCGAGATCGGCCTGAAGCGCGCGGCTGGCGAGGCGTTTGACGCGATCATCCTCGACGTGATGCTGCCGCGCAAAAATGGCTTCGACCTGTGCCGCGATCTGCGCCAGCGAGGCGTGAACACGCCGATCCTGATGCTGACGGCGCGCGGCCAGATTGTCGACAAGGTCGTCGGCCTGAAGATCGGCGCCGACGACTACGTGGCCAAGCCGTTCGAGATGATTGAGCTGCTGGCTCGTATCGAGGCGCTGCTCCGGCGCGCCCCGGTGGTCCAGGCGGCGCCGGCCGAGACCTACCAGTTCGGGCCGGTCCAAGTCGATTTCCGGCGTGCGGAGGTCGACCGGAATGGGTTGCAGGTCGAGCTGTCGGCGCTTGAGTTCCGGCTGTTGCGCTACTTCATCGACCATCGCGGCGCGACACTCTCGCGCGACGAGCTGCTCAACGAGGTGTGGGGCTACAACGCACTGGTCTCCACCCGCACCGTCGACGTCCACGTCGCCTGGCTACGCCAGAAGCTGGAACCCCACCCGCGCCACCCGCAGTTTATCCTGACGGTCCACGGCCTCGGCTACAAGTTCGTCGGCTAGCCCTCCAGTTCTGGGAAAAAGGGGAGACTGAGGGGGCTGCCCCCTCAGTCTCCCCTGCTCGCATCGCAAAGGTGAACGGCGCCATCCGAATAATTAGGGAATAACATGAAGATCTACACCAAAACCGGCGACGCCGGCGAGACCGGCCTGTGGGGCGGCCAGCGCGTCGCCAAGGATGCGCTGCGGGTCCACGCCTACGGCTCGGTCGATGAGTGCGGCGCCGCGCTGGGCCTGGCCCGCGCTGGCGGCCTCGACCCGCAGCTCGATGAGCTGCTGGCCCAGATCCAGGACCAGCTCTTCGTCGTCGGGGCCGACCTGGCGACGCCGGGCGAGGCGGCCAGTATTCCGCGCGTCGGCACGGAGGAGATCAACTTCCTGGAGCAGACGATCGACCGGCTGGAGAGCGAGCTAGAGCCGCTGAAGCAGTTTATCCTGCCGGGCGGCAGCCTCGCGGCAGCGCACCTGCACCTCGCACGCACCGTCTGCCGGCGCGCCGAGCGCTGGACCGTCAGCCTGGCCCGCGAGGAGCTGGTGCGACCGCAGGTGCTGATCTACCTCAATCGCCTCTCGGACTGCCTGTTCGTGCTGGCTCGCGCTGCCAACGCCCGCGCAGGCATCGCCGACGTCCCCTGGAACAGCCCACGCCACCAGGGATAGAGGATAGAGGATGGAAGATAGAGGATGGAGGATGGAGGAGCACGGCCCTCCATCCTCCATCCTCTATCTTCCATCCTCAGTTACAGTGGGCGGCATAGCTCTTGCTTGGTTTTGAAAGGGGGGTTTGAGAGGTGTCGCTCAAGAATCCTTTTCCACGCCCTTTTCAAGCAGTTTCCCGGATTAAAGGGGGAGTTTGAGGGGGTCGCCCCTCAAGAATTTCTCCTTCCACAATGGATCGTAGGCGAGACAATGCCTTAGAGGCTGTCTGAAAAGGGGGAGTTTGAGGGGGTTGCCCCCTCAAGAACCCCTTTCCACCACCGACTATGAGCGACAAATCAACCTTTTCAGATAGCCTCTTAGAGGAAAGGAACCAAGCGCAATGGAGAGGCAAACCGAGCGTTACCGCGACCCAAACGACCAGACCATCCACGAGGAAGGCGAGCGGATTGCCAAGACCGACGACCCTGGGCTGGGGCCGGAGGGCATCCTGCCGAACCTAGAGGCCCGCGTCGTCGTCGGCGTGTTTGATCGCTATAACCAGGCCCAGCAGGCGGCGGCGACGATCCGCGATGCTGGGATTGCATCCGAAGATATCTCCGTCGTGTTCCGGCAGCCGGACACCCCGCCCGAGGTCGGCGCCGGCGACACCCAGGCGACGGGCGGCGCCCTCACCGGCGCCACAGCCGGCGCCCTGGTCGGCGGCGTCCTGGGCCTGGCGGCGCTGGCGATCCCTGGCATCGGGCCGCTGCTAGCGGCCGGCCCGCTGGCCGTCGCCCTGGGCGCGCTGACGGGTGGAGCGCTAGGTGGCCTGGTCGGCTCGTTCGCCGGCCTGGGCATCCCGACCGAGCACGCCCAGCAGTATGAGGCCGCCGTCCGTGCCGGCGGCGCCATCGTCACAGCCAAAGTACCCGACGACGAGACGGCCGGGCGCATTCGCCAGATCCTGGAGCGCCACGGCGCACGCGAGAGCAGCAGCTATAACCAGGCCCTGTGAAGCAGAGATTGGAGATTGGAGATTAAAAATCTCCAATCTCCAAGGCAAGGTTTTGGATGGTGCCGTTCTACATTACTAACGTGAGAGGTGAAGTCTGAGGGGGCTATCCCCTCAAACCCCCTTTTTCCCCGATCCAATCCTTCTACTGTTCGTCGGCATCGCCCAGACGCTCCGGGGTCGTAATGCCGATCAGTCGGTTCCAGAGCTGGTAGTCGACCTCACTCTTCGGCACGATATAGTGCCCCGCCTCGGCGCTCATATTGCCCAGCGCCTTGAATTCCCTGAGCCCTGAGTCCTGGAGATCGACGTAGACCGCGCCCTGCTCCAGTCGCGTCCCCGGCGGCAGAACCGGGATGCGTTTGAGCTCGTCGTCGGTGAAGCCGTGGAACTGGCGATGTACGTCCTTGACCTCGTAGGCGGTCGGGGCCTCGGTCGCCAGGTGGGCCTCGCCCAGCCCGCGGTTCTGGCCGGCCATGGCGTCCGGGTTCAGATCTTGCCGCCACTCTTCGGGGTGCTGCTCCCCCGGCTGAAATGTTCGCTCGGTCATTGTTCCTCCTCCTGCTTGGTTCTGGGGAATGTTGAGCGTGATTGGCTCCAAGTCAGCAGGATACGTGCCCCGCCTCACATGTCGTGCCAGCCATCCCGATCTCCAATTGTTCGATGATGCCAAGACAGCCATGTGCTACGTTATCTATGTATAAGATTAAGTTTGTGTTAAGGAGTAGCCGATATGATACATTCAAACCAATCCTCAAACGTGGAGCGGGGGCAGAATTACGAGAGAAATAGGACCAATGTGCTCGCTTGCCGATCACTACACTGCCCCGCGTCCCAGCAGCGTGCGCATATAATCCAGCCAGCCCCCCTGCCGATCGCTGGGGGCGATCGAACGGAGGAGCGCCTGGGTTTCCGGCTCGAATGTATGATCCTGGCGATTGCTCAACTCGCGCAGCACCGTCGTGAGGGCCATACTGTGCCGGATGTACCAGCTTGCCAGATCGACCTGCAACCGCTGCCGGGTGCGCACGGCTAGCACATTGCCGAGTGGATCGATCTCGCCGGCCAGCATCTCGGCGTCATCGGCCACCACCAACAACGAACGCTGATCGGCTGGAAGCGCGGCGCAAAATCGGCAGATTGTGCCGCGGCAGTCGCCGCACTCCTGGGGGCACTCATCCAGGCAGATCGTGAGCACCTCTACGCCACGGGTCGCGGCCTGGGCCAGGGGTTCGGCCAGCGCGCCGGCCTCCTGGCGCCCGATCGCGATCAGCAGCCGTTGCCGGGCGGCGTCGAGGAGCGTATGGGCATGTTCAAGCAAGGCTGTATAGCCCTGGATGCTCCATACATACTCAGAGTCGGGCGGTGTGGCCAGGCCCTCCAACGCCTGTTCCACCGCGTTTAGAGTGCGTTGGAAGCGCGTCGCCACCCGCTCGATCAGCTCCGTGGCGGCCACCGGCGTATAGCGCGCCCCGCTCGGCGTATCGACGCGCATGACCGCCCCACGCTCCTCAAGTTTCTGTAGCACCGCATAGATATTCGCACGCGGCAGCCCCGAGACCTTCGCCAGTTCGTACCCGTTGAGCGGGTTGCGTGGCAGCAAGGCCAGGTAGGCGCGCGCCTCGTACTCACTGAACCCAAGCTGCTGTAGTAGCGCGACGGTCTCAGTCATTACTTCTCCTTGCCATAAGGGCTACCTGAAAAGGCTCGCCGCTCGCGATTCGTGGTGGAAGGGCTTCTTGAGGGACTTCCCCCTCAAACTCCCCTTTTAGGCAGTCTTTGTCCTGATGATAAAAGCCACGGTAACGATTGTCAACTGTTCTTTCGCACATGCTCGTCACTTCTGGTACCAAAGTCGAGCGCGATGGACTGTAAATCGGTCGGGCGGGGTCCTGAAATTGCTGCCCGCATTGCGATGCTTTTAAGGCCGCACCTGACTGGTTTGGCACGCTGGACGAAAGGGCAGTTGCCAACCCCCAGGATCTGCGGTATTATGCACATGTCATAGTAGCTGCTACAGCAACCACTATACCACGTCGCCCAACTCAGATCGAATATGTGATCGTCTGTTCTTACCAGACCAGGAGGGGGCGCTATGAGGATAAAACAGGCCGGGATCTACCTGATCGGTCTCTTGCTCCTGCTGTGTACCAGTGTGGTGCTGGCGCGGGGTGAGCCGCAATCCGCTCCTGCCGAGCAGGGCGACCAGGCTGGCGCGTCGCGCGCGGCCGACGATGCAGTCCTTGACGATGCGGAAGACATGATCGCTGAGGGCCGGCGCACGTTTCGTTTCGATACCTTCGGCGATGAGGACTTCTGGGGCGGTCAACTCCAACTGCATCAGGCGATCCAGGGCGCCGATTTCGGCGGGGTTGGCCCGGGCCTGAGCCCCAGGACTGCGCTGGCGCTGGGCCTGAAGGTCGATGTAGCAGCGCTGCCCGACGACCTGATCGACGCTTTGCGGGCCGGCCAGGTCGACCTCGACGATCCGGCGACGACGCTTGCGCTGCTCAAGCTCGACGCGGTCGTGGGGGTGAAAGGCTTCTTCAAGCGCGATGGGGCGCTGCGGGCGGTCGGCATCCAGTGCGCGGTGTGCCACTCGGTTGTCGACAACTCGTTCGCTCCCGGCATCGGGCGCCGGCTGGACGGCTGGGCCAACCGCGATCTCAACATTGGCGCCATCGCCGCGCTCGCGCCCAACCTGGAGCCGTTCGCCGACCTGCTGGGCACCGATGCCGCGACGGTGCGCACCGTGCTCAACAGTTGGGGGCCAGGGAAATTCGATGCCGAGCTGATCTTGGACGGCAAAGCGTTTCGCCCGGATGGGAAGCCGGCGGCCACGCTGATCCCGCCGGCGTTCGGCCTGGCCGGCGTGAACCTGCATACCTGGACCGGCTGGGGCTCAGTCACGCACTGGAACGCCTTCGTGGCCAATCTTGAGATGCATGGGAAAGGCACGTTCTACGATCCGCGCCTGAACGACGCCGATCAGTTTCCGATCGCCGCCCGCGAGGGATTCGGGGACGTACGCTCGCACCCGGACCTGATCACCAAGCGCCTGGCCGCGCTGCACTTCTACCAGCTCGCGCTCCTGGCGCCCGACCCTCCGAAGGGCAGCTTCGACCGGGCCGCCGCCGCGCGTGGGCGGATCGTCTTCAACCGCAAAGCCCAGTGCGCCACCTGCCACGTGCCGCCGATCTTCACCGAGCCGGGCTGGAACCTGCATACGCCGGCCGAGATCGGGATCGACGACTTCCAGGCCAACCGCTCGCCCGATCATCGCTACCGGACGGCGCCGCTAAAAGGGCTCTGGACCCACCAGAAGGGCGGCTTCTATCACGATGGCCGGTTTGCCACCCTGCGCGATGTCGTCGATCACTACAACGCCTTCTTCGAACTGCGGCTGACCGAGCGCGAGATCAAGGACCTGATCCAGTACTTGCTGTCGCTCTAGCCGACCACCGACCACCGACCGCCGACCGCCGAGGATGGAGGATGGAGGATGGAGGATGGAAGATAGCCATCCTCCCCTTCACCTTGTCATCTTGTCAATCTCACGCCCGCTCGGCCAGCCGCGTGACCAGCGCGCGCTCTTCTGGACCAAACCACGGAGGCTCGCCGGTTGCCGCGTTCTCGCGCGCGTGATCGGGGTTGGCGGTCGCGGGGATCGCCACGTGGCAGCGTGGGTCGCTGAGCACCCATTTGAGTAACGCCTGTGGCCAGGAGCTGACACCGAACGGTCGCAGCGGCGCCAAGGCGGCGTCGGGCGGGGGCCGGCGCAGGGCATCGCCCTCGCCGAAGGGGCGCATCACCACCACGCCCAGCCCCAGCTCGGCGGCCAGCGGCAGGACCGCCCGCTCGACCTCGCGCTCGAACGGGTTGTAGGGGATCTGGATCGCGGTGATCCGGCCGGTTCGCATCATCCGCCGCAGCTCGTCAAACGCGGCGGCGCTGTAGTGCGTCGCCCCGATCGCACCGACCTGGCCTGCGTCGCGCAACTGCTCCAGTAGCGCCAGTTGCTCCGGCCAGTTCACCAGGTTGTGGACCTGGTAAAGATCGACGCGACCGGCGTAGAAGCCGAGGGCGCGCTGGGCCTGCGCGCGGCCCTCGGCGGCGCCCTGCGCCCAGATCTTGGTGGCGATCAGCGCCTGCTCGCGCCGCCCCGTCAGCGCCTCGCCCAGCACACGCTCGGCCGCGCCGTACATCGGCGATGAGTCAAACAGGGTTATGCCAGCGTCGAGCGCGGCGGCGACCACTGCGTGGGCGCGCTGCTCGGCCGCCGCGCCGCGCACGTCGAAGGTGCGCCACGTCCCCATCCCGATCACCGGCACCCGCAGCCCGGTCTGCCCCAGTATGCGCTGTTCCATTGTTGTGGCTCCAAATCATGCTCAGAGGCTGTCTGAAAGGAGGAGTTTGAGGGGCTGCCCCTCAAGAATCTCTTTCTACCACGGACTACGAGCGACAAACCACCTTTTTCAGACAGTCTCTCACGGGACAGCAAATGATAGCATAGTACTGCTCCCTTCATTCCCCTGATTTGTTGCGTACTCGCTACCATTTAGCCACCGTCTCGGACTCATGCTGTCGCGCAAGCCCTGTACCATGCGGCACAATATCGGCGCTGGGCATGGCGGTGCGTACCACCACTCAAGCCCGTGACAAAGGAGGACAGGATTGATACGTGGGCACAGCGCGGTCGGATCTTCCTGACAGTGGTGCTCGTTTTGGTGGTGCAGCTTCTACGTCGGGGGAGGGCCAGACAGGATGATGTAATCAGACCATTTGTTTCCTGCTGCGACCGTGGAATGTTATAATAGCGGCCATGTTATAGGTGGCTCTTTATCGCAGAGCAATTCTGATTGGTATCTTTGCCGCCAAATTTGAGAGATGAGAGGCCCTGAGCATCATAGTGTAAGCAGCAATGATGCCAACCAGGGCATATCATAAGAGTGAGGGTATTCATGATCCGTCTCATCCGCCGCCTTCTTTCCAAAAATACGGAGAGATTTGTACTTTTTATTGGAGGTGTTCTGATTTCAAGTGCTGCTTCTGGACTATTGGAGAACACTCTCACCTGGTCTGAAGGAATGCTTATCGGGGCAGTAGTTATTATCATGATAGCCAGTCTGTTTCTCTTTGCAGACACTCGCACTTGTATACAAGATTTATCGGACAAGATCGAGGCAAATGTACGAAATAGATCATACGTCGAACAAGCAGACATGTATCGGGACTTAGCCAAATATATCGATGATAAAGGAGTGAGGAAAGCCGTTCTTATTCAATATAGTAGTGCTTCGGCGACAAATTTGCTGAGAAAACTCATTAGTAAGAATGCTCATGTTATATTGTATGTTAAATCTCTCGACAATGCCGTGAGCGATATGCAAAAGAACCGTATTAAAAATACTATCCAGCAATTACACGGCGTGATTCAGGGTTCAAAACGATATAGGCTCGTTGTTTACGAGTACGATACGCCAGCATCAATTAGAGCTGTAAAGATCGATGATGAAGTAATAGCTATTGGCTGGTATACATATGAACACATGCTAACGTCCGATACAAATTATCCGGGTGATAATTTTGAGATCTCTGGACATGATGTGGCAGGTATGTTACTCTTTCGCGGTAGCCCCGAGTATGATACGCTCAATAAAATGTTTGAGAATCAGATACGAGATTATGAACAATACATTAAGGTAAAAACTAAAGACCCTCTATTGAGGTTACCTTAATCACTACACGAAAGAACAATAAAAGCAGTAGCGAGCTAACAGCGCGTTGATCCTTTGAAGGAGCATCCTCCATGGTGACCAAGGATCAGCCGATCGTCATCACAGCGGCCTGAGAGGCTATCTGAAAAGGTTGATTTGTCGCTCATAGTCGTGGTGGGAAGGGGGTTCTTGAGGGGCGTCCCCCTCAAACTCCCCCTTTTCAGACAGTTTCTGAGGCATCCCATGACCGAGGAACGTGTCGACGTGCTGGTGATTGGCGCTGGCGCGGCCGGGCTGGCGGCTGCCCGCGAGCTTAACCGCGCCGGGCTCAGCGTGCGGGTGCTGGAGGCGCGCGAGCGCATCGGCGGGCGGATCTCGACCCTGCGCGCGCCGTCGGCGCCGCTCCCAATCGAACTGGGCGCCGAGTTCATTCACGGCCTGCCGCCCGAGACCTGGGCGATCGTCGGCGCCGCCGGCCTCCCGGTCTACGAGGTCGGCGGCGACCGTTGGTGGTCGCGCGGCGGAACGCTGACGCAGGGCAACCCGCGCTGGGAGCAGATGGATGACCTGCTGGGCCGGATGGAGCAGGCGCAGGACCAGTCATTCCACGACTTCCTGGCGCCGTATGCTGGCGACGAGCAGTGGCGCGAGGCCGCAACGCAGACAGTGGCCTATGTCGAAGGCTTCCACGCCGCCAGAACCGAGCGCATCAGCGTACGCGCCCTGGTGCGCGAGCGGCACGCCGCAGCCGCGATCGACGGCGACCGTTCCTTTCGCGTTCTGGGCGGCTACGACCAGGTGGCGCACTGGCTGCGCGCCGGGCTGGACCCCGAAAGCGCCACCGTGCATCTCAGCACCGTCGTGGCCGAGGTGCGCTGGCGCCGTGGCGCCGCCACCGTAATCGCCCACTCGCGCCTTGGGCAGCCGCTCGACGCCTTCCACGCGCGGTGTGCCGTGGTGACGCTGCCGCTGGGCGTCCTGCAAGCGCCGCCGGGCGAGCTGGGCAGCGTACGCTTCGAGCCGGGGCTGCCGCAGCAGCACGACGCCGCCGCCCAGCTGGAGATGGGCCAGGCACTGCGGGTAGTGCTGCGCTTCCGCGAGCGCTTCTGGGAGCACGATCGGCGCCTGGCCCGGCTGAGCTTTCTTCACGCCCCCGGCGCGCCGCTGCCGACATGGTGGACGGCGTACCCAGTGCAGGCGCCGCTGCTGACCGGGTGGGCCGGCGGGCCGGCCGCCGCCAGGCTATCCCAGCGCGGCGAGCAGTTCATCGTCGAGCAGGCGGTCGCGGCGCTGGCGCAGGCGCTGGGCATGCGCCGGTCGTCGATCGAGGCGCTGATCGAAGCCTGGCACGTCCACGATTGGCAGGCCGACCCGTTCGCACGCGGCGCCTACAGCTACATCCCGGTCGGCGGCCTCGACGCGCCGGAAGCGCTAGCCACGCCGGTCGAGGATACGATCTTCTTCGCCGGCGAGGCGACCAGCAGCGACGGACACAGCGGCACCGTCCACGCCGCGCTCGCCAGCGGCCGGCGCGCGGCGCGCGAAATCATCCAACGCCTGCGACCGCTGATGTGAAAAGGGGGAGTTTGAGGGGGTCGCCCCTCAAGAATAACCCACCCACATCTTCATCCGCTGACAACTGACAACTGACCACGGACAAACAAGGGAGGACTCGATGCCCAGGGCAGTCTATGCCGGCAGCTTTGACCCGATCACCAACGGCCATCTCTGGATGATCCAGCAGGGCGCGCAGCTCTTCGACGAGCTGGTCGTCGCCGTCGGCGTCAACCCCGATAAACACTCCACCTTCACCCTCGACGAACGGCTCCAGATGCTGCGGGAGTCACTGGCCGGCCTCTCGAACATCGCGGTGGAGCACTTCGCGAATCAATTCCTGGTTCGCTACGCCGAGGCCATCGGCGCGCGCTATGTCTTGCGCGGCATTCGGAGCGAGGCCGACTTCGACTATGAGCGCCGGATGCGCCAGATCAACAGCGACTTCTGCCCGCAGATCACCACGGTCTTTCTAGTCCCGCCCCGCGATATCTCCGAGATCAGCTCCAGCATGGTCAAAGGCTTGATCGGCCCTGACGGCTGGGAGTCAGTTGTGCGCCCATATGTCCCCGAGGCGGTGTTCCGCTTTCTGATGCAAAAGTTTGCCCTCGGCCAGCCCGGCGAGTAACATCGACAATCTGCTCCGTGGGAGGTTGAGGGAGCCGGCCCTCGACCTCCCTTTTAATCTTACGCGAAATCGTAAAGCCCCGCATTACCGCCCAGTGCTACATTTCGCTACCGATCAGTTATCAAAATGATCGCGCGGGCGCCCGCAACGCCATCTATCATGCCCATGCTGACGTCAGGTGCGGGTGGTCGCCCCATGGCGCCGAGCACGAACAAGCGATGAATGATCCTGAAACCCTTTGACGGAGGCGTTATGGCCCAATGGTTGACATGGCTGCTGACGATCGATACCGATGTGGACGAGGCCCGGCGGCGCGGGCGCCACGTCGTCATACTGGCGCTGGGCTTGCTGGTGATGGTGCTTCTGTTTGTACCGGTGATCCTGTTTAATTCAACCTCTACCACCGGCCTGTGGATCGTCAGCATGGCCGGCATCGTCATTGCGGGGGCCTTGCTGCTGGCGCGGCGCGGCTATGTGACGGCCGGCGGGCTGATCCTGATCGCGACCATAGCCATCGCAACGCTCGGTAGCAGCGCCTACAGCGGCAGAATCGGGATCACGCCCTTCTACACGTTGCTTGGGGTGCTGATCGCGGGCCTGGTGCTGCGACCGTGGCAGATCTGGGCGACGCTGGGCGCTTACCTGGGCGCGCTGGTGCTGATCTGCCTCGCGCTGCCGCAGAGCCCTTTCAACGAGCCGCTGGGCTACTCGGTGCTGACCGGGGCCCCGCTCATGCTGGGCATGGTCGCGCTGATCGGCTTCCTGACGGCCCACAGCACCGAGACCGCCATTCGCGCCGCGCGCCAGGCCCAGGCCACCGCCGAGGAGACCGCCGCAGCCCTGGAGCAGCGCATCGCCGCCGAGCAGGTCGCCCAGACCGAGGCCAAGCGGCTCCAGCGGGCCGAGATCGATAGCCGCATGGAGCTTGAGCGCACCGTCGCCGAGTACCTCGCGTTCGTGCAGCAGGTCGCGCGCGGCGACCTGGCCCAACGCCTGGATGTCACCCAGCATGGCGCGCTGGGCCAGCTCGGCCAGGGGCTCAACGGTATGGCCGGCAGCCTGCACCAAATGACCTGCCAGATCCAGGAGGCCAACAACGCGATCGCCGCCGCCGCCGCCGAGATCCTGGCCGCCACCACGCAGCAAGCCGCCAGCGCCGCCGAGCAATCCGCCGCGATCACCCAGACCGCCACGACGGTGGAAGAGGTCAAAGTGATCGCCCAGCAGACGGCGCAGCAGGCCAGCCAGGTGGCGCGCGATGGGGAAGTCGTGCTCTCGGTGGCCCGCCAGGGCTCGCAGGCGGTCGAGTTCGACCGTGCAGGGCATGGAGCAGATCCGCGTGCGGGTCGAGACGATCGCCCAATCCATTCTGACCCTCTCGGAGCAGACCCAAGCGATCGGCATGATCATCGCGACCGTCAACGACCTGGCCGACCAGTCGAACCTGCTGGCGCTCAACGCCGCGATCGAGGCAGCGCGGGCCGGCGAGCAGGGGCGCAGCTTCGCCGTCGTAGCCCAGCATGTTCGCGGGCTGGCCGAGCGGAGCAAGGCCGCCACTGCCCAGGTACGCGCGATCCTGAGCGAGATCCAGAAGGCTGCCCAGGACGCCGTGCTGGTGACGGAGGAAGGCACCAAAGGCGTTGCGAACGGCAGCACGCTGGCCGCCCAGACCGGGCAGGTGATCCACCGCATCGCTGCCGAGATCGAGGGCGGCGCCCAGGCCAATGTGCAGATGGCGGCAGCGGCCCAGCAGCAGACCGCCGGCATGGAGCAGATCGGCCAGGCGATGACCTCGATGCAGCAAGCGACCGCCCAGGTGTCCTCCAGCACGCGCCAGGTCGAGCGCGCAGCGCGCGACCTACACACCCTGGCCCAGACACTCCAGCGCACTATCGCCGCCTACCAGCTCTAGCATGGTATACTAAGCGCAATACCTTTCAAATAAGACCTGACAGGTCTGACACTGGCGTTTTCGATGCCTTCCCCAAGACCTGTCAGGTCTGAGCAATGCAACTGATCCAAAGCTCCGACGTAGATCATCTCTGGAAAGGGGTTTTGAGGGATAGTCCTCTCAGCCCCCCCACCCATTCTGGAAAAAGGGGGGTTGAGGGGTAGCACCTCAGCCTCCTCCACCCATTCTGGAAAAAGGGGTTTGAGGGGGTAGCCCCCTCAGTCTCCCCCACCCATTCTGGAAAAAGGGGGGTTGAGGGGGTAGCCCCCTCAGTCTCCCCCACCCATTCTGGAAAAAGGGGGTTTGAGGGGGTAGCCCCCTCAGTCTCTCCCCACCCACAGTATAAACAGAGACGGCAAGGAAGGATTGACAAGTCATGGTCGACGAACAGATTTTGGGCAAGGCCAAGGGCGGAAAGCAGAAGGCCGAACGGCTCAAGACCGTGCGCGCCAAGGAGCTACAGGTTGAGCAGCAGATGGACCAAGGCATCTCGCAGTACGAGTCGACGATCGACCGGCTGACCGATGTCAAGCAGCGCGGCCAGGCCAATATCGCCGACCTCAGCAAGCTGGACACCGCGATCAGCAGCGGTCGGCAATACACCGGCGACCTCCAGTCGCTGATCGAAGACCTGACTGGCGAGCTGGACGAGCTGGGCCGCAACGTCACGACCATGCGCGACGCGCGGGGCCTGGAGCGGCTGGTCGGGCGCTTCAACAAGCGCTGGGCGCGCCAGATGATGGTCAACCGCATCCGCGATCAGAACGTCGAGGGCTCGATGCGGACCATCCTGGCCTACGCCCGCGGCACGGTCGAGTCGCTCAACGCCGCGATCGCCAAGAACGCCCAGATCTACGGCAAGCTCCAGGGCACCGACGTCGAGCTCTCGCAGAAGCTGGGCGACAACCAGCCCAAGTACGAGCACTGGATCAAGGAACTCAAGCGGCTGGAGCAGGAGATCGCCGAGCTTGATCGGCGCATCCAGGTCGCCGACGAGTCGACCTTCGCCAAGCTCCAGGCCGAGCGCTCGCAGAAGCAGGCCCAGCTCGACCAGGCCAAGATCAACGAGACCCAGTACTTCGAGATCCTCAAGAACGCCAAGGAAGCCCAGCCGATCGTGCGCGCCCACATGGAGGGCTTCAAGCAGGCGATCGCGGCCCTGACCCAGAACAAGGTCAAGACCCAGGAGAAGATCGCCAACCTGACCTACGTGTTCGAGGGTATCTACCAGATCATGGAGACCGCGCTGGAGATCAAAGGCTTCTCGACGATCGACAAGTCGCTCAACTACGCCGCCGATAGCACCACCCGCGTGATGACCGAGCAGGTCGAGGGCATCCTGGCCGAGACGGCCGACCGGGCCGAGAAGAAGCTGATCGACGAGGCCAAGCTCAAGGAGTACACCGACCACCTGGAGGAGATCATCGGCGTCTTCGACCAGCGCATGCGCCAGCTTGAGGATGAGTACGCGCAGCAGCGCTAGCCCCGGCTCGAAGATCGAAGATACGAAGATAGAGGATAGCGCCCGGCGCTATCCTCTATCTTCATGTTCAGCGTGTAGATACGGCCCATCATCGTTCAATACCCTACCGCCGAAACCGTGGTACGGCTTATGCTACGCTTCAAGAGCATTGTTTAAGAGACTGTCTGAAAACGGGGAGTTGATCGCCCGGCGAGCTTCAGCGGGCCGCCGCGCGGTTGGAGGAGCACCAGCAATGACTGTTGACGAGCACGAGTACGCCGAACGTTCACTGATCGACAGCCTGCGGGCCGCTCAAAACGGGCCGGACGAGCCTGAGTACGCCGAGCGTTCGCTGGCCGATGAGCTGCGTGCGCCGCCCGATCCCACAGTGGACTCGATCCAAAACTACCTCCAGGAGATTGGGCGCGTTCGGCTGCTGACTGCGCCCGAGGAGGTTGAGCTGGCCGGGCGGATGGAGCGCGGCCGGGCGGCTAATGGCCGGCTCGCATCGGAAACGAACCTCTCGCCTCAACTTCGGCTAGCCCTCCAAACCGATGTCGCCGCCGGACAGGACGCGCGTCGCCACATCATCCAAGCCAACCTACGGCTGGTCGTCAGCATCGCCAAGAAGTACGTCGGCCATGGCCTCTCGCTCCTAGACCTGATCCAGGAGGGCAACATCGGCCTGATGCGCGCCGCCGAGAAGTTCGACGCCACCAAAGGCAACCGCTTCTCGACCTACGCGACCTGGTGGATTCGCCAGGCCGTCACCCGCGCGATCGCCGAGCAGGGCCGTACCATCCGGCTGCCGGTACACATGAGCGACTCGGTCGGCCAGGTGAAACGCGCTGCCGAGCAGCTCTCCCAGTCGCTGGGACGCCAGCCGACCGTCGCCGAGATCGCCGGCGCCCTCGGCCAGCCCACCGAGCGGATCGCGCGCGTGCTCGAGGCGGCGCGCTACCTGATCTCGCTTGAAACCCCGGTCGGCGAGCAGGGCGAGCATACGCTGGGCGATTTTGTCGAAGACAACCTCCTATCCTCGCCAGCCGAGGCGGCCACCAAGCAGCTCCTGCGCGCCGATCTGGTTCGCGCGCTAGGCCAGCTCAGCGAGCGCGAGCGCCGGATCATCAATCTGCGCTACGGCATCCTGGATGGCCAGCACCGCACACTCGAAGAGGTCGGCAAGGAGCTGGGGATGACGCGCGAGCGGGCCCGCCAGATCGAGGCCGAGGCCCTGCGCCGCCTGCGCTCCTCTGAGATCGGCGCCCACCTGCGCGACTACCTAGAATAAGACAAGGTTCTTTGGTGCTTTACAGTTCTGGGAAAAAAGGGGGTTTGAGGGGGCAGCCCCCTCAGTCTCCACCCACATTGTAAAGAGGCTGTCTGAACAGGGGGAGTTTGAGGGGTCGCCCTCAAGCTTCCCCTTCGTGATTTGTTCAAAATGACCGAGGCAGTGTATACTGCTTCCCCAACCAGATTGTAAAGGGGCAGCAGCATGCCAACCGATGACTACCAGAAGCTCATCAGCGAGAGCATCCTCGACAACGAAACCTTTGTGAGCGCTACCTTCAGCGGCCACCAACGCGGGCATATACCGCGTTGGAAAAAAGTGGTCATTCGCCCGGTGCTGATCAAGCAAGCCAGACACCTGCAATTTTCCTACTTTGACGACCAGAAAGATATCTCGAAGAACTACCTAGGTGATGATAGAGATCATCATCTCGACGAACTGCTCGCGGAGCCCTTTAGGAACTTCACTATCTTAACAAGTCACGAGCGGATTCAAATAAATCTTACCAAAAAAGGCAAACCGATCGTAAGTCGAACAGCTAACGACGTATCGGTTGAGACCGCGCTCACCCATAATCGTCAAAAGAAGAAGATCCTTATTGAAGGAAAAGCGATTCCATACTTGCAAGTTGTTGGCATCATGACCGAAGATGGCCGCGTCAAAGCGCATATGCAACACAAGTTCAAACAAATTAACGAGTTTCTGCGCCTGCTCGCCGAAACCGAGAAGCTAGACACATTTGACCACCTCCCGATCCAAGTGGTTGATTTTGGCTGTGGGAACGCCTACTTGACATGTGCAACCTATCATTACCTCACCGAACTTCTGGGCCTTCAAACCCAGATGATCGGCGTCGATACCAAGGCCGATCTGCTGGAGAAGCACGCCCAGAATGTCCAGGAGCTAGGATGGACCGGATTAACATTTGAAGAGTCGCTCATTCGCGACTACCAGCCGGCTACTCCACCAGATATCGTCATTGCGCTCCACGCTTGCGATACCGCGACAGACGATGCGATTGCCCATGGCATCCGCGCAAACAGCAAGATCATCGTATGCGCCCCTTGCTGCCAGCATGATCTGCAAGTTCAATTGGAGAAGACGACAACTCCCGCACCCTTTGCCCCGATCATGAGCTGCGGACTGTTTCATGAGCGTATTGGCGATGTTCTGACCGACTCATTCCGCACGCTGATCCTCAAAATCATGGGCTACCATGTTGACATCATTCAGTTTGTTCCCGCAGAACATACGCCGAAGAACCTGATGATCCGGGCGGTGAAAGTGGCCAAGATCGGCAGTTCAAAGCATATCCGGGAGTATCTGGAAGTGAAGAACTACTGGAAGGTCCATCCATACTTACACCGAATCTTGGAAGCAGAAATCGATGCAGTAATTGCTCAGTACGCTTGCTGAAGCGTTCCTCACGATCAACCGTAAACTCCATCTGTGGCGTGCTGTCGATCAGCATGGCGCGGAACCCCCTCCAGCCTCCAAAGCGATGTGCCTGGCAAAATTTCACTGCCAATCACTGCCCTCGGCAGCTCCTCGGGGAGACTCTCGTCGCGAATCTGCTGATAGAGGGTGACGGTGCGCCGCGACGGCTCGACATCGAGATCGTCGCGCAGTGCGACGGTGCATCGCTCAAAGCGGTTCAACGATCCTTTTCGGTACGCCACAGTTCGCGCAGCTCGGTGCTGCTGGCGAGCAGGTCATCGAGACGCCCCTGCGCCTCGATGTGACCGGCTTTGAGGACGATGATCCAGTCGGCGCGCTGCAATGCGGCACGGCGATGGGACACCGCCAGGCAGGTGAAGGGGTGAAGGGGTGAAGGGATGAAAGGGCTGTCGGTTCTCGGTTGACCCTGCGGGTGGCCGTTCTCGGTTCTTGGAATTTGTTCTTTGTTCTTTGTTCTTTGTTCTTCTCTTCGTTCGCCGAGCCGTTCCCACAGCAGCCGCTCGGTTTCCACGTCGAGCGCGCTCGATAGGTCGTCGAACACCAGCAACTCGGGCTGGCGCACAAACATCCGCGCGGCGGCGGCGCGCTGCATCTGCCCACCGCTCAACCGTACCCCGCGCGGCCCAACCATGGTTTCCAACCCGTGGTCCAACTTCGGCACATCTCGGTCGAGCACGGCCTGATGGAGCGCTGCCCGAAGCCGTTCGCCGTCCGTAGTGCCCGCGCTCAGCCCCATCAGCAGGTTGTCGCGCAGGGTTTCGCTGAATAGCCGTGGCACCTGCGGTGTGTAGGCCACCTGTGGCGGCGCCATGAACGCTGCCAGGTCGTCGAGCCGCCTCTCGTTCCAGCGCACTTCGCCGGCCTGTGGCGGCAGCAACCCAAGCAGCGCCCGCAGCAAGGTGCTTTTGCCGCTGCCGATACGCCCGGTGATGATCACGAACTGCCCGCGCTCGATGCGCAGATCAACCCCCTCGACACCGCGATCACTGCCGGGGTAGCGATAGGTCAGCCCCGTGACCCTGAGTGTTCGGAGCGCCAACTGATCATTCTTGGCGGGCGCAGCGATCGCCGGTAGCGCGCCATGCATCCGCACGTCGCTGTCGTGCTGCGCCAGCAGCGTGGAAGGCGTGCCTTGCAATAGTTCGACGGCGCGCCGCAACGAAACACCTACCTGCTGGTAGCGCGTCACGTAGCCGCCGACCATGCCCATCACGAACGCCATCCAGCCCAGGTACGAGGCGAACAGTGCAAAATCGCCAACAGTGAACTGGTCCGACTGCAACGACTGGGCTGCCAGGATCAGCAATACTCCGGTGGCAATGTTCGCCGCGCCAAACGAAAACGCCTCGATCAGATTGGTCAGCAATTTGTCGCGCAATGCCGCCGCCCGCCGGATCTCGTTAACACGTTGCAGGTGCGCCACCACGTGCGTTTCCGCCCCCGCGACCTTGACCGCCTGCACCGCGCCGAACAACTCGCCGAGCAGCCCAGTGACCTGCCCGATCGACTCCTGGTTGGCCTTGCGGTAGCGCCGGATGCGGTTGTTCAGCAGGTTGACGAAGGCCAGGATGACGACCAAGGGCAGAAAGCCAAACAGCGTGATGCGTAGATCGATCCGCGCCAGCGTGACAAACGCGATCCCAAATGCCAATACCTGCCCAATCGGGTCTGCCGTCCAGACCAGAAATACGCTGATATGCGCCATGTCATCGCGCAGTCGGCTGACCGCCTCGCCCGGCGACGAGTCTGGCGGCAGTGCGTTTGCACCAGGTCGCCCCAGAATGCTGCGGAGCAGATTGTGCCGCATCAGCGTGTCGGCCACCAACATAGCCGCTTTTTCGCCAAGTGGGTAGGCGAGCGCCGTGGCCGAGCGGGCGACCGCCACGCCGATCAGCACCCCCGCGACCGCCCAGATCGTCGCGCGGGCGTCGTTGGCAAGCAGCGTGCGGTTCGAAAGCTGGTCGAAGATCTGTCGGATGAAGATCCCCGGCAACAGCGGCCACAGATAGAAGCTGATGATGCCCACTGCACTGAGGAGGTAGAGCCCTGGTCTAAACGCGATCAAGCGCGCGACGTACCACCAGGACGATCGGATCGTGGCCCCTTGAGATGGTGCGTGCATACAGGTTCCCTAATCCTTGTAGAGAACAAAGAACAAAGAGCAAAGAACAAATACCCTGAACGCAGCTCAATCGTGCTGAACTTTGTTCTGTGTTCTCTGTTCTCCGTGTTAGGCCAGCGCATCGTAGAGAACAAAGAGCAAAGAACAAATACCCTGAACGCAGCTCAATCGTGCCGAACTTTGTTCTCTGTTCTCTGTTCTTTGTTCTCCTTGTTAGGCCAGCGCGTCTTCCATGCCGAGGCGCAGGAGCTGTGCAAAGCGTGAGTTGGGGTCGCGCACGAGTTTGGCGCGTAGACCGCGCTCGCGCACCCGCCCATCCTCCAAGATCATAATGTGATCGACGCGCTCAAGCGTGCCAAGGCGGTGGGCAATGATGATCGCGGTGCGCCCGTGCAGCAGCCGCGCGAGGGCCTGTTCAAGCTGCCGCTCCGTGGCCGGGTCGAGCCGCGACGAGGCTTCATCGAGGATGATCAGCCCAGGGTCGCGCAGAAAGGCGCGTGCAAAGGCCAGCAACTGCGCCTGGCCCGCCGATAGCCCGGTGCCGCCCGAGGCCAGCAGCGTGTCGAGGCCGTCGGGAAGCGCCCGCACCCAATCACCCATGCCTAACGTGTCGAGTGCCGCCATGACCTGCGTATCAGGGATGGTTGCGTCGAAAAAGGTCAGGTTATCGCGCACCGTCGCGCTGAACAACTGAATATCCTGGGTGACAATTGCGACCCGCGCCCGCAGATCAGCGTTCGGCACACGGCGCAGATCAACGCCGCCCAGCCGCACCGTGCCAACTGCCGGATCGTACAAGCGCAGCAGCAGTCGCGTCAGCGTGGTTTTGCCGCTACCTGTGCGCCCCAGTAGCCCAAGCACGGTGCCTGCCGGCACCAGCGCTGACACCTCGCGCAACACAAGTTCATCGTCGGGGTAGGCGAAGCTCACCGCGTCCAGCTCAACCGACAACGGCCCATCCGGGAGCAGCGCGCCCCGTTTTGCATCAACGATCTGCGGTTCGGTGGCGAAGAGTTGCTGCACCCGCTCGATGCTAGCCGTCGCCTGCTGCAAGTCGTCGAGCTGACGCATCAATTCCTCAACCGGGTGGTTGAGCATGGTGGTATACGCGAAGATCAGATACACCTGGCCGATCGTGAGGATGCCGTCGAGCGCGAGGAACGCACCAACTGTCAGCGATATGATGGCGCCAATTGTGATCGCCGTGTTCAACGAGCGCCAGCTTATCACGCCGAGCAGCGCCCGCATGACACTGGTGCGGAACAGCACCCGCGAGCGCTCGATATGGCGGCGCAGCACATAGGCGACTGCTCCATTCGCGCGGATGTCTTCGGTGCCCGACAAACGTTCTTCCAGCAGACCGAACAACTCGGCGCTCGCCTGGCGCTCCTTGACGCTGTACATTGCCAATCGCCCGGTCAGCAAGCGAGCGCAAACCACTGCGACAGCCACACTCACGGCGCTCGGCAGCCCGACACGCCAATCGATCAGGAATAGCAGCACAACCACGCCGACCAGCAGCAGACCGTTGAGGATGACCTGAACAACGAACCGCGACAGGAAGTTTTCCAGCTTGCTCACATCGCCGTCTACGCGCTCAATTATCTCGCCGGGCGTGCGGGCATTATGAAAACCCATGTCGAGCTTCAAACAATGCATTGTGAGGTCGGCACGAATGCGATTTGTAGTGATCATGCCGACGTTTTGCGCCACATATTGCCAGCCCACCAACGTCCAGTTCTGGCCGATCGCCACAGCGAGGTAGGCCACGCCGATCCACAATAAAGTGTGCAGTGTACCGCCACCAGTGGCGCTATCAATAAACGTTTGCACCACGCGCGGCAGGCCAAGCTGCAACGCAAGATCGATGAGCATCAGCATTGCCAGGATGGCCATGGGTGTGCGTTGCGGCGCGAGGTAGGTTCCAAGAAAGCGGCGGTACCGCACAGACAGCGTCTGCATAGTTCTTCTTTCAGCGCGACAGCACGCCAGGAGTGAGTGTACACAAACCTCTGGAGCGTAGCATATGTCTGCGGCAGAATCAATCGGTCGTTTGGCGGTTGCCCCGTTCGCACAGCCTCCACCATTGCCCGGTGCCGGATCGAGGCCCTTATTGGCTTCTTACAATACCAATGGTATTGGATCTCCACTAACCCTTACATTGTCAGGTAAATTACGCATAACCCGTGCGTAGTTTCCCCGCTACTTGCTCCGGCACTGCGTTGCTAAACTGGCAGCAACGTCTTCCATTTGCTCATGAGATTAAGTGTTAGTTCCTCAGAGCGGCGCATGAGCGGCGCATGTATACTCGTGTCGCCTTCTCGACGATTGTCCCGCTCCGTACTGCAACTCGGCAGGCAGGCGACGCTCGTTGTTTAGGTGCGCGCGATAGTGTGGCCGCAGCGCTATGTAAGGCAGAACCGCAATGGATACAGACTTGATTGGTAAGTATATCGCGCTTGTAGTGCGATTGCAGGCCGATGCAGGCGGTAAATGGTTTATCCATGTCGATGGAACAGCGCAGCCCTTTGTGATGCCACTGCTGCCGTTGACGCTGGCGGTACGCTTGTGGCGCATCAGGGAGACGGGGGTGCTGCGTGGGATCATCAGGCTTCACGGCGACGATCGCTCGGCGCCGATCCACTGCAACGCCCAGCTTGAGGAACTGGTGCGGGCCTGGTTGTTCAGAAGCGGAACCTGAAGGCTGCAATCAGGAGAGGGCGTATGCAAACGATCGAAGAACAGGTCAAAAAGCTTCAAGAAGAGAACTTGCAACTTGAGCAGCAGATCACGGCGTCCACGAAACAGTTGCAGGATTGGCAGAATCGACGCAAGGACTTAAAGGCCAGGTTGACACCTCTGGAACAGTTAAGCACCGAGATCACCACGAGCCAGTCGGCCCTCGGCAAGCAGCGGGATGGCGCCAAGCCGATCATTGCTGATGCAAAAAAGGCTCACGGCGAGTTGCTCGGTCGAATCAACGCCGAGCTTCCGAAGGCCAGCGCAGCCGAGATCGAAGCTGGCGTCAAGAAGGTCGACCAGGAGATTACCGACGCCCAGTATGTGGTGAGCACTCTGGGATCTCAGATCGGCCAGGCCGAGCAAGCGCTTGCGGAGGCCCAGAATCGTCTGAAGGCGGCCGAGGTAGCCTCCGAGGCGGCGCGCACGCAACTGCGCCAGCTCTCGAAGCCAGCCCAGGCGGCCCAGGAACGTGTCATAAAGCTGAAAGCCGATGCGCAGGCAGCCGTCGAGGCCGGACAAACCCGCAAAGCCTATTATCTCACCCTCGAACTTGGGAAGGCGCTCGACATGCTGGAACAACTCCTCGATCCCCAGAAGGCTGCTGCCCTGTCCAAAGAGGTAAATGATAGCCGAGCTGCACATATCGCGGTGCAGCAGGAGGTTGATGAAAAGACCACCGCCCTCAACAAGCTCAAGGAGGAGCTGCCCAACAAGCAGCGCGAACTTAAGAACAAAGAGCAGCAGCGTGAGGAGCAGATCAAACCGTTGCTCACTGCCGCTCCCGCCGCGGCGGGCGGGTTGCAGCGTGAGGTGGCTGCCAAACCAAACGCTCAACTGCCCGACGAGGCCACGTGATCAGCGCCGGCCTCTGTGTCGTGCAGGCGCTGCATAGCGATGCGAACCTCTGGGCGAGGCCCGCCAGGCCTTACAGTGAAGGGAGCACAATCCAATGCCAGTGACACCGACGTACCCAGGAGTGTACATCGAAGAGATCCCGAGTGGCGTACGGACGATCACCGGGGTTGCGACGTCGATCACGGCGTTCATCGGCCGCGCCCCGCGCGGGCCAACCAACGAGCCGACCACAATCTTCAACTTCGGCGATTTCGAGCGTATGTTCGGCGGGTTGCAGGTCGACTACTCGTTGAGCTACTCTGTGCGTGGCTTCTACCTCAACGGCGGCGGTCAGGCGATCATCGTGCGGCTCTACAACGGCCCGGACGATGGCGATGGCGTCGCGACCTTCGAGGCTGGGGAATTGAAGCTGCGTGCGGCTAATCCTGGCACCTGGGGTAATGAGGTGAGCGTCAAGATCGATTATGACGGCATCGACGACGAGGTTGTCGCACGCTACGACCTGCCCGCTGACGTAACCAAAGACCACTTCTTCAACCTGACGGTGGTCGAAGATCCGCCAGGAGGCCCTCGCGAGCGTATCCGCAATGTTTCGCTGCACCCGGCAGCCGGGCCGCGCCGCATCGACCGCGCGCTGGAAAAAGAGTTGGGCCTGGTGCGCGCGCGCACGGCAGATCTCCCCGACGCCGCAGGCGCCGGGCGACCGGATGCGACTGCGGCTGACGCCGACCCGACCAACCGCAAGAACTTCGAAACTCCCGAGGCTGCGGCGAAAGTCGTTATGTTCGAGAACGGCACCGACGGCGACAATCTCGCGCTTGCCGATTATCAGCGCGCGCTCGACGAGAACGACGAGCCGATCCCCAAGACCGGCATTCGCGCGCTCGAGAATGCCGATCTGTTCAACCTGCTCTGCATTCCGCCCGACAAGCGTGCTGGGGACGAAACCACTGCCGATGCCGAGCTACAGGCAAGCGTGTATCAGGAAGCGTTGCCCTACTGTGTCGAACGCCGCGCGGTACTGATCGTCGATCCCCCGCTCGCCTGGGGCGCCCGAAAGGAAACCGCCACTGCCGAGGCCAAGAAAGGGCTGGCCACACTGGGGCTGTCCGGCACCTTCGCGCGCAACGCCGCGATCTACTTTCCACGCGTGATCCAGGCCGACTCGCTGCGCGAGGGCCAGCCCGATACCTTTGCACCCAGCGGGATCATTGCCGGAATATATACCCGCACCGACCGTGAGCGCGGGGTCTGGAAGGCACCGGCTGGCCTCGACGCGGCCCTCAACGGTATCCAGGGGCTGCAAGTCAGTCTCACAGACGACGAGAATGGCGTGCTGAATCCGGTGGGCATCAATTGCCTGCGCTCCTTCCCGATTAACGGGCGCGTGGTCTGGGGCGCGCGCACGCTGCGCGGCGCCGACCAACTCGCCGACGAGTATAAGTATGTCCCAGTGCGGCGAACGGCGCTGTTCATCGAGGAGAGCCTCTATCGTGGGACTGCAGTGGGTGGTTTTTGAGCCGAATGACGAGCCGCTGTGGGCGCAGATCCGCCTGAACATCGGCGCGTTTATGCAGGGGCTGTTCCGGCAAGGCGCCTTCCAGGGGCGCACACCGCGCGAGGCCTATCTGGTCAAGTGCGATAAAGAGACCACCACCCAGAATGATATCAACCTGGGTATCGTCAACATCGTCGTCGGCTTCGCGCCGCTTAAGCCTGCCGAGTTCGTGATTATCAAGATTAAGCAATTGGCCGGCCAGATCGAGGTCTGAGGAGGACAGTATGGCCCAGTTTAGCGTCAACGCTTCACGCTTCGATCCATACAAGAACTTCAAGTTTCGCGTCAAATGGGATGGACGCTACGTCGCTGGCGTCAGCAAGGTCGGCGCGCTCAAGCGCACCACCGAGGTGGTCAAACACCGCGAGGGGGGCGACCCGAGCAGCAGCCGCAAGTCGCCCGGCCGGACCGAGTATGAGGCGATCTCGCTGGAGCGCGGCGTTACCCACGACACCGAGTTCGAGAAGTGGGCCAACAAGGTCTGGAACTTCGGTTCCGGCCTGGGCAGCGAGGTCTCGCTGAAAGACTTTCGCAAAGACCTGATCATCGAGGTCTATAACGAGGCCGGCCAGTTGGCGATTTCCTACAAAATCTTTCGCTGCTGGGTGTCGGAATATCAGGCGATGCCCGATCTGGATGCGAACGCCAACGCCATCGCGATTCAGACGATCAAGCTTGAGAACGAGGGTTGGGAGCGCGATTACGAGGTTCCCGAGCCGTCCGAGGAGACGTTCACGGAGCCGGCCGCATGATGAACTGGTGAACGTGCATGCGTGCGTTGTCGATCGCCGAACTTTTGCTGATCTGGGAGCGTGGAGCCGCTCAGTCGCCGATCCGGCGGGCGCTGGATCTGCTGATCGCCGCCTGCCCTGAGCTGGCGCCAGATCAGCTGGCGGCGATCAGTGTCGGCCAGCGCGACGCGTACCTGATGGTGTTGCGTGAGTGGACCTTCGGGCCACGGGTGGAGAGCCTGGCGGCCTGCCCTGGTTGTGGCGAGCGTGTGGAGCTGAGTTTCGACCTTGCCGAGGTGCGCGCAACACCACAAGCAGAGCTATCCGAGACATTCTCGTTAGCTCTCGACGGCTACGAGGTGCGGTTTCGCCTGCCCGACAGCCGCGACCTAGCGGCCGCCAGCGGCGAGCCAGACGCGGCTGCGACCCGCAAGCGACTGCTGGCCAGTTGCCTGCTGGCCGCGTCGCGTCACGGTGAGGCCCAGGCGGTCGAACAGCTGCCTGGCCAGGTCGTTATGGCGATCGTCGAGCACATGGCGCGCGCCGATCCACAGGCCGACGTTCAGCTCGGGCTGAACTGCCCCGCCTGTGGCTACAACTGGCAGGTGACATTTGATATCGTATCGTTTTTCTGGGGTGAGATCGAGACCTGGGCGCATCGAACGCTGCGCGAGGTCCATCTTCTCGCGCGGGCCTACGGCTGGCGCGAGGCCGATACCCTGGCGCTCAGCCCCTGGCGTCGGCGATACTATCTGGATATGCTAGCTGATGAGCGACTATCTTGATAGCCTGGTGACCAGGACGCTAGGGACTGCGCTGGTCGTGCAGCCGCGGCCGGTCGCGCGGTTCGAGCCGGCGGCTGCTATTGGCGTGCCATTGGCCGCAGCCGACTTTGCCATGGAACAGATCAACACAGAGCCAGCGGCCCGCCAGGAGCTTGGCCGACCCGCGCCTCCCCACCCGCCGGCCCTGTCGGCTCGCCCGCTCCAGCCAGCGCCATCGTGGCTAGCCGCTGCACCACGGCACCCGCTTGAGCCGCCGTGGCGCGATCCACGCGGCCAGCATGCGGTGCCGCCCGAGCCGCCTGCCGAGCGAGCGTCCCAGCCCGAATCTGATACGCCGGCGCGGCGTGAGTTGCGAACTGCCGGGCCGCCGCTCGCTCCGCCGCCCACTGCTCAACCGCCGCTCATACGAGTAGAGCGAACGCCAGATCAGCCCACGCCGCCGACCGCCGATTTGATCAGGCCAGCGATTGTCCAATCGCCCGAACCCATGGAGGGGCCACTGCATACCATGGAGCGGATTATCGAGCGGGTGTCAGCTCGGGAGCCGCCGGCCCAGGCGGCAGCGCCCACGCCGCTGCTGCCGACTTAAACTATCCTAGAGCATAGGACCGAGCGAATCGTCGTGGAGGAACGCCTGGCGCCACCCGCAGCAAACATAGAGAAAGCAATGCCGCCAACCGCGCCTACTCCTCAGAGGCAAGCACCCAATCCAGCAGTCGAGCGCGTGATCGAGCGCGTGGTACCGCCAACGCCCAGCGTCGAACGGGTGGTCGAGCGCCTGGCGTCGCCCGCGCCACTCGTCGAGCGCGTGATCGAGCGCGTGGCGCCGCCAGCGCCGAGCGTTGAGCACGCGCTCGAGCGTCTTGCGCCGCCAGCGCCAATCGTCGAACACACCATCGAGCACGTGGCGCCGCCAGGACCGATCGTCGAACGGGTGATTGAGCGTCTAGCACCACGTGAAACTGGCGAGTTGCCATGGCGCGCTCCCAGGATCGTGGCGGGCGAAGCGCAGGGGCCGCGAGCCGAGCCGGCGCTCAACCAGATGGCCCAACCGCCAAGCCGCGAGCCGAGCATCGTCTATCCGCGGGTGCGGCCAGCCGCCGCACCAGCCGCACCCGCCGCTCCGGCCCCCGCGCCGACGATCCAGGTGACGATCGGCCGCGTCGAGGTGCGGGCCACGCCCGCGCAACCGGCGCCGTCGCGTCAGCCACCGGCGCCAGCGACCGCCATGAGCCTGGACGAATACCTCCGCCAGCGTAAAGGAGGAGGCGCACGATGAGTAATTCGCTGGCGATCACCGCTGTAACCATGACTCTCCAGAGCCTACTGGAACGTGAGTTCAGCGCGCCGATCCAACTCCAGCCCGACCAGGACCTATCAGGCACGCGCATCAGCGCACGACCGCTCGACAAGGCGCGCGACACCTTCACCGGCAACCAGATCAACCTGTTTCTCTTCCACACAACGCTGAACGCGGCGCTACGCAACATGGACATGCCACTCCAGACCAAGCCAGGCGAGCGTGGCCAGCCGCCCCTGGCCCTCAACCTCTCGTATATGATCACCGCCTATGGCAAGGACGGCCAGGACCCCGAGCTGTTTAGCCACCGGCTGCTAGGCCGGGCGATGAGCGTCATGCACGATAACCCGCTGCTCAACCCAACCGACATCCATGCGGCGACCCAGGCTCAGTTGCCCGACAGCGACCTGCACGAGCAGATCGAGCATGTGCGGATCACCCCGGCGTCGCTCTCGCTTGAGGAGCTGTCTAAGCTGTGGGCCACGTTTCAGACCCAGTACCGCATCTCGGCGGTCTATCATATCGCGGTTGTGCTGATTGAGAGCACGCGCCGGGCGCGCGCGGCGCTGCCGGTCCTCAAACGCGGCCCACAGGATCGCGGCGCCGCAGTGGTGGGCGACCCGACACCGCCATTTCCGACGCTCGAAGGGATCTTCCGAGTGCGACGTCAGCCGGGTATTCTGCTCGGCGACACTCTCTTGCTACGCGGCCATCACCTGGACGGCGTCGACGCGATCGTTCGCTTTGCGAGCCCGCGCTTGGAAGTGGTCAACCAGGTGGAACCAGAAGAAGGTGGGACCGCGAGCGAGCTGGCAGTGAAGCTGCCCGACCCGAACCTTGATCCCAGCGTAGCGGTGGCCTGGCCAGCCGGATTTCAGACCGTCGCGCTCAGCGTCGTGCGCGATGGCAAGCGCCAGACGTCGAACGAATTGCCGATCGCGCTGGTGCCGCAGATCGTGGTCCCAGAGAACGCCGTGCCAAGCGTTGACGGCAAGCTCTTTGTGACTGTGACCTGCGTGCCGCAGGTGTGGCCCGAGCAGCGAGTCGCACTGCTGGTGGGCGCCCGCGAGATCCCAGCTGCGCGTCGCGACGATCGGACCGATACGCTCGAATTCGAGGTCACCGGCATCGCGGCCGGCACCTATGTGGTGCGCCTGCGGGTCGATGGCGTGGACAGCGTACCATTCGCTGAAATCGCGAACCCGCCTGGATTCGAGTTCAGCGCGAGCCAGAAGGTGACGATCCCATGAGCGAGATGGCTAGCTGGCATACCGCGAACGAAAGCTACCTCGCCACCGCGATCACCTGGCTGCGCCTGCGCCTGGCCCAACTCGCCGGCCCCGAGGCCATGGCCGCGCCGGACCCGCCAGCCGTGATGAACGTGCCGCTGGCAGACGCGACGAAGTCGGGCAGTTGGCGGCGCTCCTGGCGGTCGCCTAGGCCACCCGCGCCGCCCGTATTGCTGCTTCCGCCGGCGGCGGCTGTGCCGCAGGCAAGCGTGACCGACGACGAGATCGCGGCGGCGGCCGAGGTGCTGGCTGCCGCCTCGGCGACCGATCCGCCGCCGGCGCTGCTGATCCTGAGCCAGCGGCTGGGGCTTTCGCCATTCGAGCGCGACGTGCTGCTGCTATGCGCCGCGATCGAGCTGGATACGCGCATCGCACCGCTGTGCGCGCGTGTGCAGGGCGACCCGAGCCGGCCCTTCCCGACGTTCGCGCTGGCGCTGGCGCTGTTTCCCAACCCGGCCTGGGATCTGCTCTCGCCCGAGCGCCCGCTGCGCTTTTGGCGGCTGATCGAGATCAATCAGCCGGGCGCGCAGCCGCTAACCAGCAGCCCGCTACGCGCCGACGAGCGGATCGTCAACTATATCAAAGGCCTGAACTACCTCGACGACCGGCTGCGCCCGCTGCTCACACCGATGACTGGTGCCAGCCAGCCGGAAGATCTGCCGCCGTCGCAGCGATCGGTCATCGAGACGATTGTGGATCGCCTGGAACAGGCCGCGGTGGCCGCGCGCCTGCCGGTCGTGCATTTGCTCGGGCCGGATGCCTCCAGCAAGCAACTGGTCGCTGCGTCCGCCGCCGCCGCACTGAACCTGCGGCTGTATAGTTTGCCACTCGACCTGCTGCCCACCACGCCCGCCGATCTGGAGGTATTGGTCCGGCTGTGGCAGCGCGAGAGCATCCTGCTGCCGATCGCGCTCTATCTTGATGCGTTCGAGGCCGACCTGGGTGCCTCGGGCGAGGGACGGGCCGGACTGCTCCAGCGCTTCCTGACGCGGCTCGACGGGGTACTTTTTCTCGATACCCGCGAGCGGCAGCCTGGCCTGAACCGCGAGATACTGGCGCTCGACATCGCCCGCCCGACCTCGGCGGAGCAGCGGGCCGCCTGGGCGGCTGCGCTGGGCCAGCAGGCCGGCGCTTGCCCGGCGCGCCTGGCCGGGCAGTTCAGCCTGGATGTTGCCGAGATCGAGCAGATCGCTCAGGTCGCGCTGGCCGAGGAGCCGAGTGAGCAGCAGGTCCTGCACAAACGTGTCTGGGAGCTGTGCCTGATCGGCACCCGCCCGCGGCTGGACACGCTGGCGCAGCGCATCGACGGCCGCTCGACCTGGGATGATATCGTGCTGCCGCCGGGCGAACTCGCGCTGCTGCGCCAGATCGCCGCACAGGTCGGCCAGCGCGGCAGAGTCTACGACGACTGGGGTTTCGGGCGCAAGATGAACCGCGGCAAAGGCATCAGCGCGCTGTTCTCGGGCGACAGCGGCACTGGCAAAACCATGGCCGCCGAGGTGATCGCCGACGACCTAGAGCTTAACCTGTATCGGATCGATCTCAGCCAGGTCGTCAGCAAGTATATCGGTGAGACCGAGAAGAACCTGCGGCGGCTGTTCGACGCAGCCGAGGATGGCGGGGTGATCCTGTTCTTCGACGAGGCCGACGCGCTGTTCGGCAAGCGCAGCGAGGTCAAGGACAGCCACGATCGCTATGCCAACATCGAGGTCAACTACCTGCTGCAGCGTATGGAGACCTACCGCGGCCTGGCCATTCTGGCGACGAATATGAAGAGCGCGCTGGACTCGGCGTTTCTGCGCCGGCTGCGCTTCGTGGTCAACTTTCCGTTTCCCAGCGTGGCCGAGCGCAAGCTTATGTGGCAGAAGGTCTACCCAAAGGCCGAACTCGGCGCGCGGCCTGCCCGGCACGCCGACCGAGGGGCTTGACTACGATCACCTGGCGCGGCTGAATCTTTCAGGTGGCAACATTCACGGCATCGCGCTCAACGCCGCCTTTATGGCGGCCCAAACCGGCGATCCGGTGACGATGCACCTGATTCTCGATGCGGCACGGATCGAGTTTCGCAAGCTCGAGCGCCCGATCAACGAGGCCGACTTTCGCTGGCAGCCGGTGTCGCCATACAGCACCACGCCATTGATTAACGGCTGATAGACCTTCCTGATGACATAGAGGGCAGGCACCTATGAAGATCACTGTCAACATCGAACGGCTGATTCTCGAGAACCTGCCCATCACGGCGGCGCAAGGGCCGCTGATTCAGGCGGCGCTCGAGGCCGAGCTGGGCCGCTTGCTGGCCCTGGATGGGCTGGCCTCCGGCATGCTGGAGGGTGGCGCCAGGCCGACGCTTCCGGTGGGTGCCATCCAGGTTGGGAATGAGAGCGACCCGGCGGCGCTGGGGCGGCAGATCGCCCATGCGGTGTATGGCGGGATCGGCGCGACAGAGTCAGGCGACAAGGTGGCAGAATGAGCAGAGAGCAGCAAACTGTCAGATCAGCTCAATCGGCATGGGCGGCCCCCAGCCGCGTGCTCCAGCGCGCCTGCGCCTGCGGCCAGCACAGCGGCAACGGCGGCGAGTGTGAGGCATGCCGCCAGAAGCGGTTGGGTCTCCAGCGCCAGGCGATCAGCCAGACGACGCCCAATACCGCGCCGCCGATCGTTCACGACGTGCTGCGCTCGTCGGGGCAGCCGCTCGATGCAGCCACCCGCAGTTTTATGGAGCCGCGCTTTGGGCAGGACTTCAGCGGAGTGCGCGTGCATACGGATGGGAAAGCGGCCGAGTCGGCGCGGGTGGTGAATGCGCTGGCGTACACCGTGAGGCGGGATATCGTATTTGGGGCGGGACAGTATACGCCAGGGACGAGCATAGGGCGACGGCTGCTGGCGCATGAGTTGACGCATGCAGCACAGCAAGGAAACGGCGTCATTCAAGACAAGCTGGAAATCGGTCAACCGGCAGGTTCACATGAGCAAGAGGCAGACCGAGCAGCAGACCGGATCGTTTTGGGACGCCCCGCCTTCCTGAATGATCAAGGGAGTCGTCCTACACTTCCTTCAGGGATGCTCTTCACCTACCGAAACAAGGAGGCGTTTAATTTTCGTCGTAAGGATGAACCGGGACTGAAAGAGGAACAGTTCACCAACTCCAAAACGCAGCCGTGGATTGAGTAGATTACGCTGAAATTTAATGGGGCAAAGATAAACTCAGCGGGTGACCTGGTGGCAACCGGAACTCTCAATGCCACATACAACGCAAACACAGCGGCACTACCAGCCATAAATCTTAGTATCGTCGGCGGTTCAACCAAGCTTGGGCTGACGGATCAGGGGACAGGTTTTAAAGTTCATCGGATCGAGGGGATTGGGTACAACGATGTACGTCCATCCGATCCGGAGGGTAAATCCTGGCCGGCGAATAAATATTCGAAGAGTCTCAATGCCAGTATGCATTATGCGGTATTTTTCAAAGGGAAGCAGGCAATACATGGCGGCGCACTCGATATTGGTTCACATTCCTGCATCCATGTGGATTGGAACGACCTGCACACGATCCGACAGATTAACTACCATTCGGTGGTGGGTAAGACAACGGTCGACGTCTCTTATGATCCAGCAGCCCTCACAACACTCTGCTGCTCTCGGATGAAGATCTTGGGAGTGACTAAAAAAGGGGAGGCACCAAATCCCTGCCGGAGAGAAGACCCAACAGCTTGTCCATAGATTAGGTGGAGAGCAATTGAAACGCCAAGCAATCGACAAAACCCGATCTAGCTGTGGCGAACAAGATGCCAAACCGCACACTTGACGTAAAACGGTGCGTAGAGAATTGAGCCGATGAATGCACTATTGCAAACCCAGATAAAGGCAGCGCCAACGCCCTCCTTCACACCTACGCGAGCCGGCTTCCTGCAGCGCGCGTGCGCCTGCGGCCAGCACAGCGGCAACGGCGGCGAGTGCGCGGCGTGCCGCCAGAAGCGGCTGGGCTTGCAGCGCAAGGCCGCCAGCCAGACGACGCCTGGTGTCGCGCCGCCGATCGTCCACGATGTGCTGCGCTCGTCGGGGCAGCCGCTCGATGCTAGCGCGCGCGCCTTTATGGAGCCGCGCTTCGGGCACGACTTCAGCCAGGTGCGCGTGCATACCGATGTGCAGGCGGCCGAGTCGGCGCGAGCCGTGAACGCCGTGGCCTATGCCGTCGGGCGGAATGTCGTGTTTGGGGCAGGACAGTATAACCCGGCGACAACCGCAGGGCGATGGATCCTTGCCCATGAGCTGACCCACGTTGTACAGCAGGGCGGCCAGCATGTTGCGGCGGGTGTAGCGCTCGAATCCGGTCGATCGGATACCTACGAGCAGCAGGCTGACACCGTCGCCTCGGCTGTCGGAAGAGATTTGAGCCGGGCGCCAGCCAGCGCTCTCAGCAGCCGTGTCGCTCCAAAGCTCATGCTGCTCACTCCTGATCAATTCCGCGCCCAATTAGGCACCACTCCGGAGCAAAAGAGCGCTATCGACGTCCTGTTTAGTAATGCGACCTTCCTAGCCCTATGGAACTACCTTGACGCCTGTACAGCGGTGCCGACGCAAGACCGTGGCCCGCTGGCATTGCTGGTTACTCCAGGGCTCGGGCTCCCTCAGGTTGAACGCTTCGGGGGGTATTCTCCGGGATCGCGAACGCTGGAGATCAACCCGACAAAGTCCGAACATAAATCGAACCCGACTGAGCTTGTGGATACAATCGTCCACGAGGTCATCCACACGGTCGATCACCTTCAGAGCATCTGCGTGGCCGCCGGAGCCCCTCCCGCCCCGCTCGCCGGCGCAGCGACAGCGAGCGCGCCTAGCCGCGCCGCAGTCGCCGGCACGCCCGACGAGGCGCGGCTCATGATCGAACAAGGGCCGGGCGCGAGCAACCCATGTGAAGAGTTTGTCGATATCAACGCGGCTGCCCAGCAGATGATTATCCAGATTCTTGTCGAGAACATCAAGGTATCGCGCGTCGGCCGCCCGACGCTTGTATTCGTCAATGAGATCCTACGTCGCGACCCGGCCGCCATGGCCGCATACGAGGCTTGCCGCGGCGCCGCCTGCGCTAAACCGACCGCCGCCAAGCGCAGGCGCGATATAGCTCGCTGCTCGGCTGAGATCATCGGTCGTTTTATGCCGCCGGACCTTTTACCCTCGCTGCTCCCGAACCGCGTGTACTTTGATTTTGGCGCTAACACATTGCGCTCCGACAGCCTAGAGACGCTTGATTTGATAGCACTCTTTCTTATGGCCCATCCTACTATTTCTGTAGGTCTCGAAGGCCATGCTGACCCGGTTGGAACGGCAGCCGCTAACTTATCCCTAGGCCAGCGCCGCGCGGAGATTGTCAAACAAGAACTGCTTCGCAAGGGCGTAAAGCCCGCGCAGATCCGATCGGTCAGTTCGCGTGGCGAACAGGATCAGCTCTCCACCGGCCCGGCTACTCATTGGAAGGATCGGCGTGTCGAGATCATACCATCCTCGGTGTCGCCCGGACCATAAAAGAGGTTGCTATGGAACCAGAAGAGGAGTGTTGGTTTATTCAACTCCTGCCAGATGGCAGCCCCGTCGTAAAGCTGCGGGGTGTAGAGCAGCGGGTCGAGATCCATGGGATCGAGATCCCTCAACCACCTGCCGATCTCTACGTTGAAATAATGACTCAAAGGCTTCCCCGTCTTGGGCGGCCGCTACGATGTTTGATCCGTTCAATAGGGCCAGTCGGCCAGATCAGCGCCACGTTATTCTACTATGGCTGGCAGGACAAATCCGGCGATGTTTGGCTTGACCTAGCCCTTACGCTTCTTGATCAAGGGCTCGTACGTGTTGCGCCTGGAGATTTTCCAGAGCGTGATGAATATCTGACACACGAGCAACGAAGGAAGGTAAAAGAATGAGCGGATTACAGCAACAACAGACAGCTCACACATCGGCTCCGCCATTCACATCGACACGCGGCAGCGTCCTCCAGCGGGCCTGCGCCTGCGGGCAACACAGCGGCAACGGCGGCGAGTGTGAGGCCTGCCGCCGGAAGCGGTTGAACGTGCAGCGCCAGGCGGCAGGCCAGGCTCCGTATGATGTCGCGCCGCCGATCGTTCACGAGGTGCTGGGCACACCAGGGCAGCCGCTGGATCCAGCCGTACGAGCGTTTCTAGAGCCACGCTTCGGCCGCGACTTTAGCCATGTGCGCGTGCATACCGATAGCAAAGCTGCGGCGTCGGCGCGGGCTGTGAACGCGCTGGCCTACACTGCGGGGCCGCATATCGCGTTCGGGGAGGGGCAGTACCAGCCGCGAGTAGCAGCAGGGCAGGTCTTGCTTGCCCACGAGCTTACCCATGTGATTCAGCAAAGGAACGGGAGTGTTCGTAATCCAACCAAACTGGATGCTCAAGGCGACCGACAAGAGCAAGAGGCAAACACTACGGCGCTTGGCATAATGGCACACCCCGACAAATCAGATACGATACCCATAGCTGCCGAGACAGACTTAGAAACTGTGCGTCGAGGCTGGCCCTTAGTAGTGGGTATCGTAGCAGCGGTTGCCGCAGGGGCCTACGGCATCTGGGCATACACCTGTTTGAATCCGCTCGAGAGGCCAATGTATAACGAAACGTTCGGCGATCCAGCTCGAATGGGCGGATTCCGCCTGTGGTACTACAATCAGACTCATGCGCCGGTATCGAGCAACGTCTGGGATGCATTTGGGCATTGCTGGATCGCCTGTGCCTCGACCCAACGTTGTGGGTCCTTCACCGCGAGTTTCGCAGGCGGTGGGCGTGAATTCTGGCGCGAATACATTGATTCCGAGCCACACGATAGCTACACCCAGGACACGAATAATCAGAGGCTGGGACGTGGCTTCGGTAGCTCGGGGCAGAATTGCACAATAGCTTGCCGCAATGCGGCGCTCCCAGGTGGAGGAATGGATCTCAATGCACCACAGGCATCCTTCTGGACACCTGCTCGGGGTGACTACGCTGCTCCGGCGACTCCCCCCGTGAGTGTTCCAACCCCAGCGGGCACGGGAGTACTAGATGCCGGGGTGCCTAGCTCAGGACCAACGGATGCCGGGTTGCCTTTGCCGGGTGGCATCCCATAGATTTTCGGCATGCCAACTCTGTTCAGCCCATAACTCTCACGAAATGCATGCGAGTTGCACTACGAATCTCGCTACTGACGAGCTAAAGCCTTTATGCTGAAACAGCACACAATAGCTCAAACATATCAAGGCACAACCGGCTTGCCTCCTCAGAGCAGGTTACTTCAGCGCACATGCGCCTGCAGCTGGCAAACCAGCGCTGGTGGTGAGTGAGAAGCCTGCCGCCAGAAGCGGCTGAATTTACAGCTTGTGCAGCGGCGATATTAGATGGCGTGCCGGGTGATGAAATGCCTGCGTGCGCCTTATGCATTAATGTTTGCACTGAGGGTAGCGCCCAACAAAGGAAATCTACTCATGACCAGCTTCCCAATCATCGCCCCGCGCCTGCTCAAGGGCGCGATCATTGGCACCGACCCGGCCAACCCGCTGGCCAGCGTGGTGGTGTTCCAGTATAACCCCGACACGCTGACCCGCCGGATCGATGCGCGCGCCACCGGCGGCAACGAGAGCAGCGACCGCTCGGAGGCCTTCCGCCTGACCGGGCCGCCGCGCGAGACGATCTCGCTCAGCATCGAGGTCGACGCCGCCGACGGGCTCGAGACCGGCAACCCGCTGGCGGTGCTCGCCGGCGTCTACCCGCCGCTGGCCGCGCTGGAGATGCTGCTCTATCCCAAGAGCAAGACCGTGATCGCCAACAACATCCTGGCGCAGATCGGCAATATCGAGGTTGTCCCGCCCGAGGCGCCGATGACCCTGTTCGTCTGGGGGCCGGCGCGCGTGCTGCCGGTGCGGATCACCAGCATCAGCATCACCGAGGAGTTCTACGACCAGTTGCTCAACCCCATCCGCGCCAAGGTCGACCTGTCGATGTATGTGCTCAGCTACGCCGACCTGAAGCTGAGCCATCCCGGCTATACGCTGTTCCTGGCCCACCAGATCACCAAGGAGATCCTGGCGACCACCAATGTCGCCAACAGTGTGCTGAACGTCGGCGGATCGCTGAGCTTCAGCGCGTCGCTCAAAGTTGGATGAGGTACACGATGTTTCCTGTAAGCAGCCGCTATTACAATATCGCGATCGTCAAGCTCGAGCGCCCTGGCGAGCGCGAGATCGCCTATCTGCGCCGCCGCTTCCTGCCGCCCGCCGCGGCCAGCGCAACTCTGGCCGAGCATGTGGTGAACCAGGACGAGCGGCTCGACAATATCACTGCGCTCTACCTGGCCGACCCAGAGCTGTTCTGGCGGCTGTGCGACGCCAACAATGCGCTGGACCCCGACGAGCTGACCCGCGAGATCGGGCGGCGGCTGAAAATTCCGCTGCCATAGTGAGGCCACAGCATGCCTGACCTCGGCGTACGCCTACAACTGCTGATCGGCCCGACTGTGCCGCTGCCCGCCCCCTTCGACGTGGTGGATGCGCTGGTCGAGCTGACGGTGAATAACAACGACCGCGAGCGCGACGGCTTCCAGATGACCTTCACGCTGGGCAAAACGCCGCTGGGCGACTACAGCCTGCTAAAGCTCGGGCTGCTCGACCCGCCCGCCCGCGTGATCATCATCGTGATCATCAATGCCATGCCCCAGGTGCTGATCGACGGCATGATCACCGACCACCAGATTCAGCCCAGCAATACGCCGGGCCAGTCGACGCTGACGGTGACCGGCGAGGACATCAGCCTGAAGCTCGACTTGGAGGAGAAGCGCACCACCCACCCGAACCAGACCGACTCGCTGATCGTGACCAAGATCATCGGCTCCTACGGCCTGGTGCCGATGGTTACGCCGACGACCGACGTTCCGATCGAGGTCAACTTCTTGCCGACACAGCAGGGCACCGATCTGAGCTATGTCCGCGAGCTGGCCCGGCGCAACGGGTTCGTCTTCTATGTCGAGCCGACCGACGTCCCCGGCGTCACCAGCGCCTACTGGGGGCCGTCCAGCCGCCTGGGGCAGCCCCAGCCGGCACTGACGATGAACATGGGATCGGAGACCAATGTGGATAATCCGATGAACTTCCGTTTCAACGCGCTGGGTCCGGCCGACCCGCAGGTGCGCATTGTCGAGACGCAGAGCCGGCAGCAGATCCCGATCCCGTTCTTGGGTGGATTGCAGCCGACGCTCGTCAGCCAGCCGGCCAAGCCGCTGCGCAAGACCCTGCCGCGCGGCACGGCCAACCTCAGTTCGACCCAGGGCAGCCTGCGCGCGGCAGCCGAGTCGACCGACACGACCGACGCCGTCACCGGCACCGGCGAGATAGACGCCGTGCGCTACGGTCGCGCGCTGCGGTCGCGCCGGCTGGTGGGTGTGCGCGGAGCAGGTTTCTCCTACAATGGCATCTACTATGTTCGGCAGGTGACCCACAACATTCGGCGTGGCCAGTATCGGCAGAGCTTTACGCTGATCCGCGACGGGCGCGGCTCGATCAGCTCGGTGGTGGTGCCATGAGCGATACGAGCAGGCAATACTTCGGCAAATTTCGCGGCATCGTCAGCGATAATCGCGACCCGCTGATGCTTGGCCGGGTGCGCGCCAAGGTGGCCGACGTGCTGGGCGATGAGGTGAGCGGCTGGGCGCTGCCGGCCCTGCCGTACGCCGGCAAAAACGTTGGGCTATTTCTCATCCCGCCCACCGACGCGCTGGTCTGGATCGAGTTCGAGCACGGCGACCCCGACTACCCGATCTGGTCTGGCTGCTTCTGGGCAACGGGCGAGATGCCGGCCACACCGGCGCAGCCTGAGAAGAAGGTTCTGAAGACCGACTCGGGCACGATCACCGTCGACGATACCCCTGGCGCGGGCGGCATCACGATCGAGACGAGCGGTGGTATGAAGATTAAGATCGATATGACTGGCATCGAGATCACCAACGGGCAGGGGGCCACGATCAAGATGACCGGGCCAAAGGTGTCGATCAACGACGGCGCGTTGGAGGTAACCTGATGCCAGGTTTCATCCTGCATGTGGGCGCGACGGTGCTCTGCTCGCACGCCGGGCAGGCCCAGCCCACCGTCAGCAACCCGCGCGTCAGCGTGGGTGGGCAGCCTGTGGTGACGCTGTCGAGCACCTATACCGTCGCCGGGTGTGTGCTGCCCCCGCCGCCCGCCGCCAACGGCCCCTGTGTCACCGCCCAGTGGGTCACCGGCGCGACGCGGGTGCAGGCAGGGGGCGTGCCGGTGCTGCTGATGGACAGCCAGTCGCTCTGCGTGCCGACTGGCACGCCGCTGACGGTCGTTGTCACACAAATTCGGGTCAGGGGGACATGATGAATATCGATTTTCCCTTTCACTTCGGCAGCCGCGGCCGCACTGCCACGACCGACGACGACGACCACATTCGCGACATGATCGAGCAATTTCTGTTCACGAACCCTGGCGAGCGCGTCAACCGACCGGAGTTCGGCAGCGGCCTGCTGCGGATGGTCTTCGAGCCCAACGGCCCTGAGCTGGTCACCGCCTTGCAGTTCACGATTCAGGCCGGTCTCCAGCGCTGGCTTGGCGACCTTGTCGAGTTGCAGTCGCTGGGTGTGGAGGTTGAGGAGTCGAGCCTGCGCATTCTGGTGGTCTATATGGTGCGTCGCACCGGCGAACAGCACATCCGCACCTTCGAGCAGAGGAGTGAGCGATGAACGACGCCACCCTGAACTGTAGTGACGAGCGCCGCCGCGACGCGGTTCGCGCGGCCAGCCACCTCAACGGGCTCGACTACATGGAGATCGTGCCGCTCCAGAGCGACAATCCTGCTCAAGGGGTTGCGCTCGTGCTCTATTTTTTGGGCAAAGCGCCCGACCTGGTGGCCGCAAACGTCCTGATCGATGGCGGCCAGCGCATCCGCGACATCAGGGCCACCGATGTTGACGTCTTCCGGCAAGACGACCGCGAGCGCGACGATGCGATCGTCGTCTATGTCGACCGCATGGGCGATTTCTCGACCTATACGCTGCGGCTGGTAGAGCTTGACGAGCAGGATCGACCGACCGACCAGCCGCTGGCGGACTTCGACCCGCGCTATGATCGGCTGACGTTCAATTTCAGGGTCGACTGCCCCAGCGACCTTGATTGCAAAACTGCGGCTGTCTGCCCACCGCCTGAGTACCCGCGGCCCGAGATTAGTTACCTGGCCAAGGACTACGCCAGCTTTCGCCAGCTGATCCTCGACCGTCTGGCGCTGCTCCTGCCCGACTGGCAGGAGCGTCACGTCCCCGACCTGGGTATCGCGCTGGTCGAGGTGTTGGCCTACACCGGCGACTACATCAGTTACTACCAGGACGCGGTCGCGACCGAGGGCTACCTTGACACCGCCCGCCAGCGTATCTCTGTGCGCCGCCATGCCCGCCTGGTCGATTACGCCATGCACGAGGGCTGTAACGCCCGCACCTGGCTCTGCGTCGAGGCCAGCCAGGACGAGGTGCTGGATGCCGAGGAGACCTATTTTATCACCAGGTATTCGGGTGCTCGCGCCGATGGCAGAGTGCTGCTGCACGCCGATCTGCTGCGGGACGCGCCAGAAGGCAACTACGAGGTGTTCGAGCCGCTGCTCAACCGGCGATCGTACACATTTGAGCCAGCCGACCTGCGCGAGCCCGAGGAGCTGGCGCTTCGGCTCAATCAGGGCAAGGACGCGCTGGCCCGCTCCCTGCCTGTGCTGCTATCGCCGACGACACAGGCGGTGATCGCCGCGTTCAAGCGAACGATGACAGCATCAGATCTCCTGAGAGTAGCGCTGCTCAACGAACTCGGCCGGCTGGCGGCGCTGAGGCCGACGCTGCCCGACGATCTGGACTGGCTGTTTCGCAAGCTCCGAGCGCCTGGGCCGGCCCATTCGAGCGAGCTGGAATATCTTGCGCGCTGGATTATGGAGGCGCGCGATCCGCATGCCGACCAGCTACGAAGATCGCTATCGCCGACTGCACGCCGTATGCTGACGGCTTTCGATCGAACGATGACGCTGCCGGAGTTGCTGGAGTTGGCGCTGCTCGACGATCTCAACAATCTGCTGCACCAGCCCAACCTCTACGACGAGCAGAGCTTCGGCGCGCTGGCGCTGGGCGTGGATATGCAGATCACGATCGGGCTGCGGCTGCGCGGGCGGCGTCTGTGCCGCCGCAATCGCCGGCTGCTGGAGCAGGCGTTCGTAGACGAAATCCGGCAGAGCGGCAAGCTTTACTTCTACAAGCACCACAACCGAATCTCCTTCTATACCTGGGGCGACCGCGAGTGCTGCCTGCCGCGCGGCACGATGTCGGCCACGCTACGCGACGGCTGGGAGGTGCTCGACCAGGCCCAGGACCAGCCAGCGCAGCAATCCTACGACCAGACCGCGCACCACCCGCCGACGCCTACCCTCGTACGGAAGCTGCGCCACCTGCGGCCCGGCGACGTGCTGATCTTCGAGGAGCAGATCGGTCCGCGGACCGGCAACCGGGCGGATGCCGATACCACCCATCGCCATGCTGTCCGGCTGACCCGTGTGCAGCCGCGCCAGGACGAGCTCTATCGTATCAAGCGGCTCACACCGAGCGGAGCGACCACGGAGGCTACGCGAGAGATCGAGGTCGACCTTGCGACCCCGGTCGTCGAGATCGAATGGGCGCTCGAGGATGCGCTGCCCTTCGCGCTCTGTCTCTCGGCGATCGGGCCGGCGCCAGAGTGTATGCTGATCGAGGATATCAGCGTCGCGCTCGGCAATGTGGTGCTGGTCGACCACGGGCGCAGGATCGCGTCCGAGGATCTCGGGCGCGTGCCGATCCAGGAGACGGTGCTGGCCTGCGACAGCTCGTGCCAATCGAATACCACGCTGCTGCCCGGTCGGCTCGCACCGCGTCTGAGCAAGGGGCCGCTGACCTTCAGCCAGCCGCTGCCGGATAGCGGACCGGCGGCTGGCCTACTGCGGCAGGACCCGCGCCTGGCCCTGCCATGGATCTGGCTGCTCAGCCCGGCCGACCCGCCGGTGCGCACCACAGACGTGATCAGCCTGCCCGACCCGAACGATCCGCAGCTCAACCAATACTTCCAGCGCTGGGCGGCGCGGCGCGATCTGCTGGGCAGCCAGGGCGAGGACGCTCACTTTGTCGTCGAGATGGACGACGATGGGCGTGGGCACCTGCGCTTTGGCGACGGCGAGTTGGGCATGCAGCCGCAAGCCGGGGATAGCTTCGAGGCCACCTACCGGGTGGGCAATGGGCCGTCCGGCAACGTCGGCGCCGAATCGATCGCTTATGTGGTCCTACGCCAGACGCGCTTGAGCGGCGTGTCGCTCCGGCCACGCAACCCGCTCTCGGCGGCTGGCGGCCTGCTGCCCGAGCCGCTGGCCGAGGTCAAGCTGTTCGCGCCCGACCAGTTCCGCACCGACATCCAGCGCGCGATCACCAGCGACGACTACGCCCAGATCGTGATGCGCGAGTTCAAGGATCGGGTTCAGCGCGCGGCGGCCACGCTCCGCTGGACCGGCAGTCGCTACGAGGTCTGGGTCGCGATCGACCCGCTGGGCAGCGAGACACGCGACCAGTCGCTGCTCGACAGCATCCGGCGCACGCTTGAGCGCTACCGCCGCATGGGCCACGATGTGATGGTGGAGCAGGCGCGCTATGTGCCGCTGGACATTGAGCTGAGCATCTGCGCCCAGCCGCACTACCTGCGTGGCCATGTCAAAGCCGCGCTGCTGGATGTGTTCAGCAACCACCGGCTACCAGACGGTCGGCGTGGCTTCTTCCACCCCGATAGCCTGACCTTTGGCGAGCAGATCCATCTCAGCAAGCTCGTTGCCGCGGCGCAGGCGATTCCTGGTGTGGAGTCGGTGCTGGTCGAGCGGCTGGAGCGGCGTTTCGAAGGCCCCAACGGCGAAATCGAAAGCGGCATGCTGTCGCTCGGCCCGCTTGAGGTTGCGCGACTTGATAACGACCCCTCGTTCCCAGAGAATGGGCTGTTGACGCTGACGATCGGAGGTGGGCGATGAACGACACATGCGGCTGCTGCGAAGGAACGACGGCGCTGACGCCCGAGCCGATCAACAACCGGCCCAGCCTGGACGCGCTGTCCTATCGCGCCGGCATCCACGCGACATTCTTCGAGACCATGAAGGCGCGGCTATCCACCGCCGATCACCCGGAGCTGCGCGACCTGACGACCCGCGATTCGGCCGACCCAGCGATCGCGCTGCTCGACGCCTGGGCGCTCGTCGCCGACGTGCTGACCTTCTACCAGGAGCGGATCGCCAACGAGGGCTACCTGCGTACCGCCATCGAGCGCCGCTCGATCCTGGAACTGGCGCGGCTGGTGGGCTACACGCTGCGCCCCGGCGTCGCCGCCAGCACCTACCTGGCCTTCACGCTCGAAGATACCGTCAAGGACGAGGTCGAGATCCCGGTCGGCACGCGCGCCCAGAGCCTGCCCGGGCCTGGCGAGCTGCCGCAGCCCTTCGAGAGCGCCGAGCCGCTGAAGGCCCGCACCCGCTGGAATCGACTGACGCCACGCCTGAGCCGCCCGCAGACGATCACATCGGACACGATCGCCAAGCTGCCGCTCTATCTCCAGGGCATCAGCACCAACCTGAAGCCGAACGACCCGCTGCTGGTCGACTTTGGCGATAGCCAGCAGCGGATTTACCGCGTGGTGCGGGTCACCCCCAGCGTCGAGGCCAACCGGACGGCCGTGCAGCTCGAACCCTGGGTCAAACCTGTAGATGGGGAAGGGGATAGGGCGCAGGCGCTGGTGCGGGCGGGCGCTCCGGCTCCGGCTGTGTTTGGCGTTACCGAGCGGATTAATCAGCTCGCGGGGCCGCTGCTGGCACTCGCGATCAGCGCCCGCGCCACTGTCCCGCTCGACCCGCGTGAACTGGCGCTGCTGGCGAACCAGTTGGCTGCGGCCCTGCTCGATACCTTTCGGCTCCTGGTCAGCACGCCGCCGTCGCCAGCCCGTGACCAGAATATCGCCGAGGTCCAAGCGGCGCTTTTGAAAATACAAAAGCTCGCCGATGAGGTCTTCGAGGATTTCCCCTCGATCGATGTGATCGATCCCTATGTGCAGCTCATCCGCGGCTGGCTGGCGACCGCGCTGGCGATCCTGGATTCGGCCGACTTTCAGCCTCTGCCCGACGAGCCGCAGGTGCGAGTGGCGGATGTGATCGAGGCGCTGCTCGCGCCGACGCCTATCGAGAGTCTGCCGCTGAAGGACCAGGCCTATCTCGTTCGCGACCTGGCGACCGTCTTTGCATTGAACTCCGAGCAGTTCAAGCTGCTCCAGATGCGGCTGGTGCCCCAACTGCGCGATCTCAACATCGCCCTGCGCGGCGTCACAGTGCCTGGGGCGGGCCAGGTCAGGGTCTATGCGCTGCGCGCCAGGGTATCGCTCTTTGGCTACAATGTTCCGCTGATGGTGGAATTCGGTGACAACAATCGGCCGAAGACGCCGGATCTGTGGCTTGAGTGGACGCCGAAAAACGAGCTGGCTGACACGCTGTTCCTCGATAACGCCTACGATGCTGTGCTGCCCGATGGCTTTGTCGCGATCCTGACCCCTGGGCAGGATGAGCCAACGCCCTACCGCATTAAACAGACGAATATCCGCAACCGCAGCGACTACGGCATCGCCGCGAAGACCACCGAGGTGCAGCTCAAAAGCAGCTGGTGGAGTCCCATACTCGACCCACGTGATGATTTTGGGTTCATCCGCGGCTCAGTGGTCTATGCCGCCAGCGAAGAGCTGATCCTGGCCCTGGAGCCCGATACCGACGCTGTGGGGGGCGGCGAGATCCTGCTGGATGGCGTCTACGATGGCTTGCCGACTGGGCGCTGGCTGACCGTCACCGGCGAGCGCACCAACCTGCGCGGCGTGGTAGCGAGCGAGCTGGTGATGCTGGGCGCCGCCGAGCAGATTCCACCCAGCTCGTTCCCCAACGACGTCTACCGGACAAGACTGCAACTCGCCAATACGCTGCGCAACTCCTACAAACGCGAGACTGTGGTGATCTACGGCAATGTCGTGCGAGCGACCCATGGCGAGACGCGCACCGAAGTGCTTGGCAGCGGCGACGGCAGCAAGGCGCTGCAACGCTTCACGCTGCGCCAATCGCCGCTGACCTACCTGGCCGCGCCCACGCCCGCCGGCGCGGAGAGCACGCTGGTGGTGCGCGTCGACAATATCCGCTGGCACGAGTCGGAGCGGATGGCCGCGCTTGGGCCAACCGATCACAGCTACATCCTGCGCACCGACGACGAGCAGAAGACGGCGGTGATCTTCGGCAACGGCCAGAACGGCGCGCGCCTGCCCACTGGCATCGAGAACATTAAGGCGGTCTACCGCAGCGGGATCGGCAAGGTCGGCAACGTCAGGCGCGAGCAGATCAGCTTGCTGGCGACCCGGCCCTATGGCGTGAAGAGCGTGATCAACCCGCTGGTGGCCAGCGGCGGCGCCGACCGCGAAAGTCGCGACCAGGCGCGCCGCAACGTGCCGCTGGCGGTGATGGCGCTCGATCGCTTGGTCTCGACCCAGGACTACGCCGATTTCGCCCGCACCTACGCCGGGATCAACAAGGCCAGCGCCGCGCGGCTCTCCGACGGCCAGCGGCAGATCGTGCATCTGACGATCGCCGGCGCCGACGACATCCCGATCGAAGAGACCTCGGACCTCTACCGCAACTTGAGCGAGGCGCTGCGCCGCTATGGCGACCCATTCCAGCCGTTCCGGGTGGAACTGCGCGAGCTGGCGGCACTGTTCGTTCGTGCCAAGATTCGCATTCACCCCGACTATCTCTGGGAGAAGGTCGAGCAGCAGGTGCGTGCGACTCTGCTCGATACGTTCGGCTTCGAGCGCCGCGACCTAGGCCAGGACGTGCTGTTAAGCGAGGTCATCAGCGCGATCCAGCACGTCGAGGGCGTGACATACGTCGACGTCGATCTCCTGGATAGCATTGCCGAGTCGACTGCGCGCGATCCCGAGCTGTTGGACAAACGGTTGCAGGAGCTGGCGGAATCCATGAACACGAGCCAGCGCCCTCGGTCGCGGATCGTTGCCGAGCTGGCCCGACCCGATCCACAGAGCCACCACGGTATTCTACGAGCCCAGCTCGTCTTTCTGCTTCCCGACGTACCGGAGACGTTATTACTGGAGCCGATACCATGAGCGACTCACAAGATCTGCTGTTTGAGCGCAGCGGGCTGCGCCCGGTCGAGCGCGCCCAGGAGGATACAAACAGCGACCCACGCGATCAGCTCTTTAGGCTGCTGCCAGTGGTCTACCAACTGCGCGACGCCGAGCAGGGCTTTCCACTGCGCGGGCTGCTGCGCGTGATCACCGAGCAAGTGGATGTGGTCGAGGCTGATATTACGCAGCTCTACGAGAACTGGTTTATCGAAACCTCGCAGGATTGGGTCGTGCCCTATATCGGCGATCTGATCGGCTACCGGCAGGTCCACGAGGCCGGCGAGCAGGGCGATAGCAGCACGCCGCAGGGCCGGCTGCTCAATAAGGTATTGATCCCGCGCCGCGAGATCGCCAACACCATTCGCGCGCGGCGGCGGCGCGGCACGCTGGCGCTGCTCGAGGAGCTGGCCGACGACATCGCGGGTTGGCCGGCGCGGGTGGTCGAATTCTTCAGCCTACTCGGCCTCTCCCAGGCGCTCAACCACCAGCAGTTGGCGCGCGGCCACACGGCCAGCCTGCGCGATAGCGATGTGCTGGACCGGCTGAACGGGCCATTCGATGAGCTAGCGCACACCGTCGACGTACGCCGGATCAGCTCAGCCATCCATCCCGGTCGCTACAACATCCCCAGCGTCGGCGTCTTTGTGTGGCGGCTGCGCCCCTACGCCGTCACCGAGACGATCGCGAACAGCTTGGACGAGCGGGAGAACAGCTTTACCTTTAGCATCCTGGGCAATGATACGCCGCTGTATACCGCTCCGCAGCCGGAAACCGACCCGACCAGCGTCGCGGGCGAGCTACAGGTGCCCGCGCCGATCCGGCGGCGCGCCTTCGATAAACAGAAGGATAGCTACTATGGCCCTGGCAAAAGCCTGTGCATCTACAGGCGCCTTGGGCAGGCGGTCCCGGTTGAGCAGATCGTCGTCGCCAATCTGCGCGACTGGCACTACCGCCCGCGCCCCGGCTTCGTAGCTGTCGACCCGGAGAGCGGTCGGATCGTCTTTCCGCTGCGCGAGCCGCCCGACAACCTGCTGGTCTCATACCACTATGGCTTTAGCGCCGACATCGGCGGCGGCGAATACGACCGTCAGCTATCACAGAACACGCTGGGCTTCTCGCTATTCCGCTTCGATCACCTGCTCAAAGATCAGCAGTTGCTCGCTAGGCTGCGCGACGACAGGGATCGGCTCACGACCGACCTGCGGCGGCTGCTCTCGTCCGAGCTTCAGCTCCAGCTCGCCCGCTACGACACCACCCAGCCACCCGACCGGCGGCTGCTTGGCGCGCTGCTGGCCGAGCTGAACCGCTTGATCCAGGGCGAAAGCCTCTACACGCCCGAGCGCTTTCCCGAGATCTTCGACCGGGAGAAGCTGCGCGACCCGGAGACGCTGCGTCTGCTCCAGCAGAACCCGCAGGGTGTCAACCTAGTGCGCCTCAACCGGCTGTTGCTGGAGGAGGCTTACCACGACGAGATCGCCATCAGCTACCGCTACTACACGGTGGTCTCGCGCGAGCAGCAATCCGAGGAGGCGCCCGCGCAGCCGATCAACGAGGCGCTGGCCCGCTGGCGAGCTGATCGACCGCGCCACGCCGTGATCGAGATCATGGACAGCGGTGTCTACACCGAGCAGATTTACCTGACCCTGGAGCCAGGCCAGACGCTGGAGCTGCGCGCCGCCGATCGCTGCCGGCCGGTGATCCGCGTACTCAACGCCCGCGCCAACCGGCCCGACGCCATCGGCATCACAGGAGCACCAGGCAATAGCTTTACGCTGGATGGGCTGCTGATCAGCGGTCGTGGCATCCGCATTACCGGCGACCTGGACACGATCGCCATCCGCCATACGACGCTGGTGCCCGGCTGGGAGCTTGACCACGAATGCAAACCGAAGCACGGCGCCCAGCCCAGTTTGATCCTCAACGACCAGTTCTCGCGCGCCGGCACCTGGATGAGCGATCGGGCGCTGCCTGGTCCGGGCGCGCCCGCCGGCTCGCCGCTCTGTGGCTTGGTGGTAGAACACAGTATCATCGGCACCATCCAGGTGATCCGCGATGAGGTTGGCAAAGACCCGCTCCCGATCGCGATCAGCGATAGCATCCTGGACGCCACCGACGACACGCGCGAGGCGTTGAGCGCCCCGGACTGCCGGCTCGCTCATGCGATCCTCACGATCGCTCGGAGCACAGTCGTCGGCGAGATTCACACCCACGCGATCGACCTGGCCGAGAATGCGATCTTCGATGGCCTGGTCCGTGTCGCGCGCAGCCAGCGCGGCTGCATGCGCTTCTGCTATGCCACGCCCGGCTCGCGCACGCCGCGCCGCTACCACTGCCAGCCCGATCTGGTGGTCGCCGCCGTTGCCGATGGCCCAGACAGCGCCTCCGCCGGGCTCGAGCGCAACCGGGTGCGGCCAGAGTTCAACAGCACCCGCTATGGCGCGTCCACCTACTGCCAGCTCGCGCTGACCTGCGCCATGGAGATCAGGCGCGGCGCCGACGACGAGTCGGAGATGGGAGTCTTCCACGACCTGTTCCAACCGCAGCGCGAGGCCAACCTGCGCACCCGTCTGGACGAGTATACGCCGGCCGGGATGGACACTGGCATCATCTTTGTAAGTTAGGAGCGGAGCATGAAGGGCGATTTTTCCCGCAACACCTTCGACCCGGAGAAGCACTTCCTGCGTGTGCTGATGCAGCAGGGCCGGGTTCAGCTTGACGCCGATTTTAATGAGCAGGTAGCGATTCTGTTGCGCTATATGCAGGCGCTTGCGGTCGATCTGAAGGGATGGCATTGGGGCAACGGCTTCCAGATTACCGAGCGGAAGGAAGGAACGACTGTTGTCCCAAAGGACTTTATCATCCAAGCAGGTCACTATTACGTCGACGGCCTGCTGTGTGAGTGCGGCGGGCCAGAGCCCTATACCAAGCAGCCCGATTACACTCCCACCAAGACCGAACTGCTCCAGGATGCTGCCTACCTGGTCTACCTGGATGTCTGGGAGCGCCATATCACGCTGATCGAGGACAAACGCCGCGACGCAGGCAACATTCCCGGCATCCGCGAGGTCGCGCTGGGCGGGCCAGATACGGCGACTCGCTCGCGGATTGTATGGCAGGTACGGGTCGTGCCGACCACCAGAGGGAACGATGATGCGACGAACATCAAAGCGCTCTCATCGGCTGCTTTTCGCGATCACCTGGAGAAATTAAAGGTCGTACTCGGTCCGGGTACTGGTAAGCTAAGGGCCAGAGCCAACCCCGGCAATGTGCCCTATGTCGACAATCCATGTGTCCTTCCGCCGCAGTCGCGCTACCGTGGCCTTGAGAACCAGCTCTATCGAGTGGAGATCCACCAGGCCGAGAGTGAGCCGGTCGATGCTGGCCAGGCGGAGCGCCCCCCGACCAAGCGGCGCCCGGCTGCCACCCAGAAGAAAGCGTCCACCACGCCGAGATCGGCGACCTTCAAATGGTCGCGGGAGAATGGCTCGGTCGTCTTTCCAATTCGCGAGATCGCCGGCGCAAAGGTGACACTGGATGCGCTCTGGCGCGACGACCGCTTTGGCTTAACTGTGGGCGACTGGGTCGAGGCCGAGAACGACACCACTGTGATGCAGGGTGTTGCGGGCCGGTTGCACAGGGTGATCGAGATCGATCTGGCCCGGCAGCAAGTGACACTCGACCAGCCCCTGGAGATCACAGACAGCGCGGGCAGGCACCCATTGCTGCGCCGCTGGGATCAGCGGCAGAACGTACAGAAACGGGATAGTGGACCGCAATGGAGCGACGGCGCGATCGTGGTTGCCGAGAGCGCCGCCGACGAGCAGGATTGGATCGCGCTGGAGAACGGCATACAGATCCAGTTCCAGCCGGGGGGCGACTATCGCGTTGGCGATTACTGGCTGATACCGGCGCGCACGGCCATCGGCGATGTCGAGTGGCCGCTCCTCGACAGTGGCAAGTCCAAAGCGATCGGCCCACACGGTGCCGAGCATCACTATGCACCGCTTACATTTATGTCGGTGGCCTCGAACTATGTGGTGATCAAACCAGAGAGTGATGACTGCCGGCGCACCAGCTAAATTTCAACTACAGGGGTTACGCGGTGGTTTACCCCACCGCTCGCACGTTGACAAGGCAGGAGACGCCATCTGCTGATACACTGGGGATGTTCGGCACCAGCCTTCTAGTTTAGCCAAGATTGGTGACCTCCTCTGCTGCGCGGGTCACGCCCGCGAGTGGCCATCGGTCGGTCGTCGCCGCTGCTGCCCTTCTCTGCGCGTGCTCCGTTCGCTACGGGTCCGACGTAGCCTCCCACGTGTCGATGAAGATGCGCCAGCGTTTTACCCAGACCAGGGAGAGGATATCGTGCGCGTACCACGGATCGTGCCGCAACCGTTCCCGCGCCTCGACCTCGTTTTGCGCCATGACGACCAGGAAGCCGCCGCCCTCCTCGTCCAGCGGGCCGCCGAGCTGGATGAACCCCTCCGCGACGAGGCCGTCGATGAACGCGGCGTGCTCGTCCCAGAAGAACATGAGAAAGCTGGTTGTGGGAACCTTCCTGACTCTGGACGGCGTCATGCAGGCGCCCGGCGGCCCCGACGAGGACCGCAAAGGCGGCTTCCGACACGGCGGGTGGTTAGTTCCCTATTTTGACGAGAAGTTTGGCGAAATCATGACTGAGTGGACCAAGCGAGCCGGCGCTTTCCTGCTCGGCCGCAAGACCTATGAGATGTTCGCGACTTCTTGGCCCAAGTTCACCGACCCGGCAGACGAGAGCGCTACGGCCCTCAACACCCGACCGAAGTTCGTCGCTTCGCGGACGCTCGATAAAGTCACCTGGAACAACTCCCACCGTTCAGTCCAGCGGAGGAACTGCGCTGATGCATGCCCGCCGAAGCACGAAGCTCTGCGGCGCTGGATCGACCGCTGCCTTCAGGCGAACCTCAGTGCAGCGGGGAAACAACGGCTGCTGCCGTGCGGGCTGGCAGGGCCGGCCTCTTGCGGATGGCCCATTCGGCCACGGCCAGGTTGATCACCCAAGCCGCGCCCATCAGGAGCGCTCTGCTCAGCTCACTCGGCGGGCCGGCGGCCAATTCCCCGACCGCCAGGATCAGCGCCTGCGTGCCCGCGCCAAGCCCGAGCGCGTAGCCGCGCATCATCCATGCGCGGTGCCGCCTTACGTCCCGTCGCCGGATCGCGGTAAAGCCCAGGACGATCGACCCGACCATGGCCGACCCAAACACGAGCCGCAAGGCATACAGCAGCTCACCGTCGCCAGCCGGCCAGGGATAGAACAGGGTCATCCACAGCGCTGACAGCCCAACCAGCAGCCCGCAGGGAACCACGAGCCGCCCGACCGCGCGGTGCCAGCCGGGCCAGCGCCGCCGGAAGACGGGTGCGAACTGGAATGCGCCCAGGATGATATACACGGCGGCGCCCACGATGTGCAGCACCACCGGCAGCGGCGAGGCAAAGAACCGGGCGTTGGCCGGGGTGATGTCCGCGCCGCCGGCCAACTGGGTGAGGCGAAACGCGCCGGCGACGAGCGGAATGGCGCTCAGAAGGAGCAGTGCGGCGATGAGCCACGTTGCCGAACCTGCTTTGATAGGCGCTTTGATTTTCTGAGACGGAGGTTTCCCTACCGCATTGCGCTGCGGCACATTGGGGCCTCGATCTTGATCGTAGACAGTCGCTTTCATATTCAGCTCCTTGGACGGATGGACGCAGTGCGGTGTGCGTTTCACCGCGCGTTCCGAAGAGAGTGGACCAGGTGGTGAAGCGTCATCACCATCGGTGGTGATTGATCGGGTGACGATCGAGGATCACAATGCGGCAAGCGGTCGTAAGGCCGCTTGTCCACTCCATGCAGTTTCCAGCGACCTTACTTGGCTGCGGTTGGGTGGAGCTGGGGGCTTACCCTGCCGGGTACGGGGTCTGAGGCTTGCTCACGCCGTTCCGACCAGAGCGCATAGCCCAGCCAGGCCAAAGCGAACCCCATCGGCACCGCAACTTTCGGCTGGTGCTCGAGCGGAAGCAGCGCAGCCACCACGGGGCCTAACGTGGTCCCGACGGCAAGCAGACCGGCCGCCCAGCGCGGCAGGATGCCGGCACGAAATGTCGCGATGCCAAACAGCAGGCCGCCGAGGATATACAGGGGCGCTGTTAGAATCCATATCGTTGGGAGGACTCCGAGGTTCATCTCGCTGGCGGTGCTGGTGAACATCCCCAGGAAGCCGTCCACAAACTTCGGTGCCTCAGTCGCCAACGACGGCATGATAAAGGCTTCGATGAAGGAAAAGCCCAGGATGAATGCGAACCAGAGGCTAAACAGGACAAAGCCGGCCAGACCCAGCCAGCCGGACTTTTCCGCTTGCCTAGCGTAGAGTCCCGCCATGCCGAGTATGCCGAAGAAGCACATGGCGCTTGCCAGGACGTGAACGATTGCCCATTGGGTGGTGGTGACTGACGAAAGAATGTTCGGTGGATGGAACATCCCAACAATCACGTAAAAGATCCCTGCCACCATAGCTGCTAAACCGGCCCAACGGATGAGATTCGAGGCTGTTATCTTCATGTTGCGCTCCTTTTTAATGACTGCGGTCTGGCGATTGGTGTTCATGTGTTTGTCTCCTTTGTCGAATGATTGTGATCGGTGTCTGCATGGCAATCCCGAACACTAGCCAAGCCATCAGCACCGTAAGAAAGAACAATCGGTCAAAGGCGTTGTTCGGGCGGGTCCGGCCCAAAAGGTCTTCGCCGAGAAAGCGGGTGACCAGTAAGCCCAAGCCAAAGATCGAACCGGTGCCAATGAACAAAATCCAGACGGCCATGCCCACCGGCAGGAAGGCGCCGGCCACGCCGATCGTAGCCCAGGCGATGGTGCCCGCGATGGGCATAGCCAGGAGCCGGCTGTGTGCAAACTCAGCGCGTTGCTCATCGAGCGTTCGGGGAGAGGAGTTTGTCATCTTTAGCTCCAGGAAATCTGAAACTGGAAAGCAGAGTTATGTTGCCATCGTGATGACAACTTTTCCTCGGGCGTGTCCTTCTTCGAGATAGCGGAGAGCTTCAGGAACCTCACGTAACGGGTAACGTCGATCGATCACCGGGACGACTTTGCCGGCTTCAAGAAGCTCCTTTATGAAAACCAAATCTTTCTTGTTTGGTTTCGCCGTCTCCATGAGACCGATTTTCTTACTCCCGGTCTTTGACACCCATGCTCCCAGAAATAGAAGCTGGAACAAACGCGCCAGGGTTGTAAACCCGGCGACGGCACAAATTCCATTAGGACGTAATGCACGCTTAAAATCGGAAACCGAGCGATTTCCCACCGCATCGAAAATCAGGTCATACTGCTGACCGTTTTTGGTGAAATCTGCTTGTGTGTAGTCAATGACATGGTCTGCGCCAATCGAGCGCACCATGTCCACATTTCGCGTGCTGCATACGCCAGTTACTTCAGTCCCGAACGATTTGGCAATCTGCACCGCAAACGTGCCCACACCACCAGACGCACCATTTATCAAAACCTTTTGCCCTGGCTGAATCTTTCCTTTATCGCGAAGACCTTGCAGAGCGGTGAATGCCGCTATAGGGACGGCTGCTGCTTGCTCGAATGTCATCTTGGTGGGTTTCAACACCAATAGCTCTTCAGGAGCACATACATAATCGGCAAAACCGCCCAACTCATTTATAGAGATGGCCCCGAATACCTCATCACCTACTTGAAACTGCGTTACATTTCTGCCAACCGCTTCAACGCGCCCCGCTACATCAGCGCCGAGCTTCGTGTTTTTGGGTTTGAGAAGCCCATTCGCGAAACGTGCCAAGAACGGCTCTGCTCGCATAAGATGCCAGTCCAGTGGATTTGCTGATGCTGCGTACACTTTGACCAGTACTTCATTGTCCTTGGGCGTCGGTTTTTCTACGTCGTTGAGCTGAAGCACATCCGGTGAGCCGTATGTTGTGTAGACAATCGCTTTCATTGGGTTATCCTTCCTTATATGAGCCATCATGTGTGGCACTTAGCGGCAATGTGTCAGTTTCTAGTGCCTGCGGCGCCTGCCGGTTTCTCCTTATGGTCTCACGGAGCGATGGCGGCGTCCGGCGCCGTGTGCCGGTCCTGCTGTTGGGCTGCTTGCGCCTGATACCAGCGCACTGTCTCGCCAATCGCTTCGTGCAGCGGCGTCGCGTGCTCTCCAAACGCCTGGGCGTACTTGCGGTGATCGACGATGTAGGGCTCGTAGGCGATGTAGATATTCTCCTCTAGCCCGCGCAGCGACGGCACAACCAGGCCCATCAGCGGCAACATCAGCCGCACCAGCCCGCGCGGCAGGGCCGAGATGCGCGGCTCAACGCCGGCTTGGGCACAGACCAGCTCCACAAACTGACGCAGCGTCACAGGGGGCGCGTTGGGGACGTGCCAGGACTGGCCCAGCGCCGCCTCGTCCTCGCCCAGCGTCACCATTGCCCGGCCCACATCACGGATGTAGGTCAGGCTGTGTGGCAGATCAGGGTTCGCCAGCAATTGCACCTTCTTGCCGGCGAGGGCTGGGCCGAACAGCCGCGCGCCCGCCAGCAACTCCGCGACGTGCGGCCCGAACAGGTCGGCGGCACGCACGCTGAGCGCCCGCACCTTCCCGCTGCGGTGTGCGTCCATCAGTTCTCGCGCCATCGCAATCCGGGTGGTGCTGCGCGACCCCCGACCGCGCTGTGGCATCTCCTCAGTCATCGGCACGCCGCCGTGCGGGCCGTACAGATATAGGTTCTCCATCACAATCAGTTTGGCGCCACTCGCGGCCGCGCCTTCCAGCACGCCGCGCTGGAGCGGTGGAAACTGCGTGGGCCAGCGATGATAGTCCGGTGGGTTGGTGCAGTTGTACACGTGAGTTGCATCGGCGCACACTCGCTGTGCATCTGTGGGATCGGTTGCATCGCCCGCAACCACCTCGACCTGCGGCGGTAGATGCCTGCGTTTGCCGCTGTGCGTGACCACGCGCACCCGCTGGCTCCGTTCCAGCAGTGTTTCGACCACTGCGGTACCCACCGGCCCGCTGCCATACACGACGTGAATGTCGTTGGGAGCTAGCATTGTTCGTGCTCCTTATGGATGCGTACATCACGCCCCACGCCTCCAGGCGCAGCCGCGATCAGATCGGTTGCATTTCAGCCGGCCCAGGCGTTGCAGCGCGTTGGCTGAACAGCCCTGCCAGCACGAGGCCGGTCAGCGCCTGGAAAGCCAACGCGCCACTTGCGCCAAACACCGCGAAGTTGGGCGTCAGACCGAGGCCAATAGCGTTACTCACGGCCCAGCCGAGCGCCCAGCCGGCGGCGACCGTCGGGACCCATATCCACGCCCGTGGGACGCTGCCCCGCAGCACCACCCACTGCGCCAGGCCGATCAGCAGACCGGTGCTCGCACCACGGAGCAGCAGCACGCTACCCGCAGTACTGGTGCCAAAGAGCGCCAGAGTGAGCGCCAAGCCGCCGGCCATCCCCAGGCTGGTGGCCACGATCCAGATGCGTGGGAGTGACAGGCGGCGGCGCAAGACCAGCCACTGCACCGCGCCAAGCACCGCGCCGCAGGCCGCACCACCGATTGCGCCATCCAGGACGCTCTCGACGCCGCCGACCAGGCCGATCGCTGCCAGGCCGCCGATTGGGAAGCCGAGAAACGCCAGGCCCCATGCCCCCCAGAAACGCCATCCGGTCGATAGCTGATTGCTTGTCATTGCGGAACTCCTCTCACGGTGTCGTGCGGCAGATACGAACGATGCCCTTAGGCGGCGTTTGGCATCAGCGAATTGATCGGCTGTGGAAGTGGCTGGGGCGCTGCCCGCAGCAGGAAGATTCCCAGCACAATCATCCATGCCAGCCAGCACAGACTGCCGATGAGACCAGCGAGCCCCCAGGCCGGGAAGCCGGGGATCACGGTCGCGAGCAGCTCGCCATGTCCCAGGGAGTACACTGCGGCGGCGCCGAGGCCAAACACTCCGACCCAGCGCGGGAAGAGGCGCGAGCGGAGCAGCCCCACGCTGATCAGCGCCATCCAGATGCACACAAACGCGTATCCGAGGTGCTCGCCCAGCACCACCCCGCCGTATTGATGCACGGCTTGAAACACCACGGTGACCGCAGCACGGACGCTCTCCGTGCTGCTGGGGTCGACATACATTTGGGCCAAGATCGGCACGACGAACACCCAGCGCAGCAGCCCGACCATCTGCACGACCATCCCGGCGATGCCAATCGCGGTGGCGATGCCAAGGTACGGGATATCCGCACCTGCGAGGACGCGGGGCAACATGCCGATCGCGAACAGCAGCGGCAGCCCGACCCAGGCGAAGGCCAGCCAGGTCAGGATCAGGCTTGAACCACCGGCCTGGAAGCGCGTCAGGATGACCGCAGTCGGTTCACGCAGGATGTCGGGATAATCAAAGGTGGCAATCAGGATGAAATAGGGCACATTGATCAGCAAGGCGCCAAGAATGAAGCTCAGCCCGACCAGCCGGCGCGCGCGTTGTTCGTTCATGGAAATGCTCCTGTGTAGCTATCACGACGTTGAGCACATGTGATGATGCACGAACGACCGTAGGTGTTCGTGTGCGAGTGGAACCCCAGCCACCAAACGCGGCCTGGTTCAAAAGCTCCCGAGCAGGAGACTGCTCCACCTCCCTACGAGCGCAGGTACGGATGCACAGCAACGCTGCCGTGCCGTGTCCGGCGCGGCACGCAGTGCAAATCCACCCTGCTTCTCGCTGAAGCAAGGTGGGACAGATAGGCGCGCGGACGCGCACTACAAACAAACGAGGACGGCGGAGAAGGGGGTATTCCCCTGAGTAGAGAGACACTATAGCATACATCGTATATACATGCAAATAACAAAGGAACGACAAATTACCCTCCTTTATCAGAAATGTAGGATATACTGTATATACGAAATGAAGGTAAGGAGACGGAAATGAAGGTCACACGCCGGTCGGACAGCAATCAGAGCGGACATCTGCTGATCTCAGTGCCGGCCAGCCGGGTCGCGGAAGTCGAGGCGGCACTGGCGTTTCTCGAAGCGAAGCGCCAGCAGCGCGGGTCACGGGTCGTCATTGATCTGATCGTCCGGGCGGCGCTACGCAACGGATGGCGGCCGCTACCGCGTGAGGATGAAGCACCTGATGGCAGCAGCGTGAATACAACATCGTAGCGAAAAAGTCTGTTCATTAGACTTTATCTCGATTTGTGGTATAGTGTCGCTTCATTATGATGAAGGAGCAATCAATGAGCGGCTTACGCTATACCGATTTGGCCCGCAAACCCTTGGATGTGTTAGATATGACCAGTCTCACGGTTGACGAATTTCAACAGTTGCTGCCTGCCTTCGAGACCACGTTTCAGGCGCATGTGGCCGAGTGGCGTCTGGATGGCAAGCCGCGTACTGCTCGACGTTACACCACCTATACCAATTGCCCGCTGCCTTCGCCCCAAGATCGGTTGTTGTTTATCCTGGTCTATCTCAAAACCAACCCGCTCCAAGTGGCCCACGGGATTATGTTTGGCTTGCCGCAGGGCAAAACCAATCAGTGGATACACGTGCTGCTGCCGGTCTTGCGCGCTTCCTTGCGTGCTCTCGGAGATGCGCCCTCCCGCTCGCTGGTCGAACTGGCGCAACGTCTGGCGCTTCCGATTGAGGCGGTTGCCGAGGCGACTGCCCCCCTTTTTGCCATGATGGAACCGAACGACGCATCTCACGCCCCAAAGATCCAGATGAACAGAAAAGCTGCTATAGCGGCAAGAAAAAGTGCCATACGATAAAAAATGTGCTTCTGGTCAATGCAACGCTGACGATCTTGTTTCTGAGTGACACGTATGAAGGGAGTGCGCACGATAAGCGAATTGCTGACAGCACTCCCTATCCGTTGCCCGAGGGAAGCGAGTTACTCCAAGATCTCGGCTTCTTGGCCTTTCGGCTTTCTGGAGTTGAGAGCATCACACCGTTCAAGAAACCACGCGGTGGTAGCTTGACCGAAGAGCAAAAAGCATTTAATCAGCAACACGCACGACGGCGAGTACGGATTGAGCACGTCAATAGCAGTGTGAAACGCTGTCGGATCGTCAAGGACACCATTCGTCTGTTTAAGGAGAGCGTCCGGGATATGGTGGCGGAAATCAGTTGTGCATTACACAATTTTCGTGTTCGCCTCACTCCCTGGACACCCATGATTTAATCGAGATAAAGTCTATTGCTATCACTTCTATTGGTTCCAGATAAGAGGGCCAGACTGATGCTCTCGGAATCATCCAGGAATCTCTCAGAAACTTCGCTGTGATCACGCGATCTACACGCCGATCTTTCTATGAGGTCGAGCGGCTGCGCCCGCAGCACACAGGAGAGACACAATGAACATCTTGCTTGTCCAGCCCATCGGCTATCTCGGTATTGGCGGCGCACAAGTCGCCAACCGCGCGCTTCTCGAAGGACTGGTGGAACGCGGGCATACGTGCCACGCCATCGTATCGACTTTCAATTTCGGCCCCGACGCGACGGCACAGGTTCACACCGAATTGGCAGCGCGCCAGCTTCCTGTGCTCGCCTCGACCCCCGAATCGATCGTGTTCGCCTACAAAGGGGTCGAAGTCCATGTGATCCTCGATCTCTTTCAAATGCTACACTACGTCATGCAGCACATGCGCGAGTTCGAGCCGGCGTGGACATTGGTGTCCGATGATATCTCCTTAACCTTGCTGCGCGGCGGGCTGGAGGTGTCGCCGCGTGTCGTGTACGTCGCTCACGGCCTAACCATTTTACCGTTTGGTCCTGGCTCCTTCATGGAGGACCCGGCCAAGACCGCGCTGCTGGGGCAGGCCGCCGGCATTATCACTGTCAGTCACTACATGCAAGAGCGCATCCGGCGTTGGGGCAAGCTGGAATCGACCGTCATACACTTCCCCTCCTACGGTAGCGGGCCATTTCCATGACTATGGCCGTTTCGAGCAAGGTTTTGTCACGATGATCAATCCCAGTGCGGCCAAAGGAATCTCGATCTTTGTAGCTCTGGCCCAGCAGTTGCCTGATATATCGTTTGCGGTCGTACCGAGCTGGGGCACGACCAGCGCCGATCGCGCAACCCTCGCGCAATTGCCTAATGTACATGTGCTCGGACCCAACCGACCATATCGACGATATCTTCGCCCACACACGGGTGCAGCTTGTGCCAGCGTTGGGGAACGAATCGTTCGGGCAGATTGTGGTCGAGGCGATGCTGCGCGGCATACCCGTGCTGGCAAGCGATGTCGGCGGGCTGCCGGAGGCCAAGCTTGGGGTCGATTATACCTTGCCTGTTAATCCAATCCAGCAGTACGAATCCACCTTTGACGAGCGTTCGATCCCGATCCCAATCATCCCCGATCAGAGCGGCCTGATCGCCATTTGGCGAGAAACGCTCCAGTCGCTGCTCGCCGATCATGAACGCTATGATCGCCTCTCGCGAGCGTCGCGGGAGGCTGCGCTGGCCTTTGTCGCCGGCCTGTCAGTCGTGCCGTTTGAGACGTATCTGGAAGGGCTGGAGCCGAAAGCACATCCCATCCAGCCTGCGCCGCCCCAGCGATCGGCGCCGGCTGTTGCGCCCGGCGACCTTGATGCACAGCTCCAGCATCTGTCGCCGGAGACGCGCACACTGCTGGCACTCCGCCTGAGCGAACAGTTGGGCGATAGGAGCGCAGCACAGGGCTCGGCGGCCACCCCGGCAGTTCCCCAACCGGAGCAGCCGCGCCCGAACCTACCCACGCCGTATGTCGCACCACGCAATGCGATCGAGCAAAGGGTCGTGGATATTTGTCAGGATCTGTTGACGATCGCGCCGGTCGGCATCCACGACAACTTTGCGGCGCTCGGCGGCAACCTCATGCTGGTTATGTCCGCCATCGAACGGCTGCGCGAGATATTGCACGTGGAAGTGCCGGTGGAGACGTTTTTCGCGCCGGATCTGACGCCAGCGGCGCTGGCGGCGGCGGTCGAACGACTGCTGATCACACAGGCTGATCCACAGGCCGTGACTATGGCGCTGCAATCACTCGATGTCTAAATAGAACCACAAATGTTTTGCGGAATGGTAGGGGCAGGATTTCCCCGCGCCCATGTGTATCAAGCTAATCTGACAGCAGGAGGCTCCTGTGGCATCATGTCCGATAGTTACCACTCATATGATGCAAGGAGCCTCCCGATGGCAACCATACCACAGGTGACACAAGCCATGCAAACCGTCCTGACCACCGTAGCCGATGCTGCCGCACGCGCCACCGGCTTCGTGCAACGCTGCTCCAAGATGACTGGTGCGCTGTTCACCCAGACCTTGGTCTTGGGCTTTTTGGCCAATCCCGAAGCCACCCGCGAAGAACTGGCCCAGACCGCTGCTGCCTTGGGCCTGACCATTTCGCCCCAAGGCCTCGACCAGCGCTTGACCGAGGTCGGCGCCGACCTGTTTGCTCGAGGTGCTCGATGCCGCCACCTCCTCCGTCCTGGCCGCTGACCCTCTCGCTCTGCCTGTGCTCTCCCGTTTCAACGGCGTCTTTATCCAAGACAGCACGCTGATTAGTTTGCCCAGCACCTTGGCACATATCTGGCGCGGCAGCGGCAACCAGAATACTCACAGCGACGCGGTCGCGCGCTTGAAACTCAGCGCGCGCCTCGATTTGACCACTGGCGCGCTGAACGGACCCTTCACCGATCACGCTCTGACCTCCGATCGCGCGCTGCTGGTGCAGGAACAGCCGATAGGTGCAGGCGCCTTGCGGATTGCCGACCTGGGCTTTTTCGACCTGGAGGTGTTGCGCAACATTGGTCAGGACAATGGCTACTGGCTGACCAGGGTGCAGATTACCACGGCTATGACTGACCAGGACGGTCGACGCCTCGATCTGCCGAGCTTTTTGGCCGCGCAACAGAGTGCCACGGTGGATGTGCTGATCCGCTTGGGCGCAAAGAAGCAGTTGCACTGCCGGTTGCTGGCGATGCGTGTGGCACAGGAAGTGGCTGATCGGCGGCGGCGACGGTTGCGTGAGGAGGCCAAACGGCGTGGACGGCAGCCCAACGCGGTGCAGATGGCGGTGGCGGAGTGGACGCTCTTTGTCACCAATGTGCCTTCTGAGCTGTTGAGTGTGCAAGAAGCGCTGGTATTGGGGCGCTGTCGCTGGCAAATCGAGTTGCTGTGGAAGTTGTGGAAGAGCCAGGGGCAGATCGATCAGTGGCGCAGTGCCAAAGCAGGAGCGATTCTGTGTGAGCTGTATGCCAAGCTGCTGGCGATGATAGTGCAACATTGGATCCTGCTGGTGGGATTGTGGGCGTATGCGGATCGGAGCTTGACCAAAGCGGCGGCGACAGTGCGCAAGCACGCGATCTGTCTGGCAATCGCGCTGCGATGCGAAGCTCGGTTGGCCGAGGCACTCGAGCTGATCGTCGGCTGTCTGGTGGGTGGTTGTCGCATCAATAAGAGCAAAAAGACGCCGCATACCTATCAACTCCTGCTCGATCTGACTGAGGCTGCTTTAGCTTGATACACATGGGCAGGATTTCCCCGCGCCCAGGGCGGGGAAATCCTGCCCCTATAACCACCATCACGAACGACTTCTTTATCACCTCGATCACGTCGATCTGCACTTCTGCTCCAGATCGGTCGGGGCCGTAGTCTCACCCGGCCAATTCATCGCCGGCGCTGGGCGGCGGAGGTGGTGGCACGAGCGCCTTACCAGAGGTCAATGGCGCTGCCAGCCCTGCTGGCGCTTCAGCATCCTGATCGAGATGGGGCAACTCGTCACTCATCAGCAATGCCTTGGCTTTGGTCGTCAGCGCACGTACAGCCGCGCCGATCTCGTCCTGCCGCATTTCGAGCAGATCGCCGTAGGTCTGGGCCTTGTCCCGCAACGCCCGAAACTTCGCCAACCTCTCCGCGATCGTGGTGGTCGGTCCAGCAGCACAGTTCCGATCTGCTCATGGTCCGGCATCTGACGCGGCGGGGCACACACTCGCGGATCTGCTGTGGATGCCGAGTGGGGCGGCGTCAAGGGTGATGGAGGAGGAGGAGGAAGCGCCGGATGCCGATGCGACGGCTGGTGCGGTGAGCATGTGACTGGGGATGCTGGATAAGGCGTGAAAGGGACGATAGGTAATAATAAAGCCGACCAGCGATCAAGCTGGTCGGCCTCATTTTGGCGCCTAGTCAGGCGAGTTGGCGCTGGCTTCCCTCGCCAGAACGAGCGCAAGCGTGGTTGCAGTCCATTCAGCGCTGCTTCTGGAGGTGAAGTGCAGAAGCCAGAAAAACGTAAACGTAGTAGTCGCTCATAACTTCACGAAGCAACCCGGTACGACGTATGACCACACTCTTCAGGCCCCGCTTTGCACAAATCCTCTAGCAGTAGAAATTGTAGACAGCAACGGAAGTTGCCACATCAGCTCCATCCGTACACGTCGAGATCTGGCGCGTCTTGACCAGAGTAAATTAAGAGGTATGATCCCCCCCAGTTTTCATCCTCGTAGAGATAGGTACACCCACGAGGGGTTGCGCGCACGGAGGAAATCTCATCACTCCAATCTTGCCAGACCCAGCCTCCCCAATATACACCTCCCAGATCGGAGTAACCATATCCGGCAGGAACATATAATGTCTCGCCGCTATACCCATCGTGTCGGTTGAAAAAGGAGCGAACGTCATTCCAGTCGTTATGTTGGGGTTCTACTATACTGTCTGACGAGGAATGTTTCATTACGTTCAGTGAATCCACGTACGTGCGGAATTTCTGATGGCTGGTAAAGGCGTAGAGTACCCCTTCGTTTTTCGCTTGCGGACTCAGAACGAAGTAGAGCGGTTGACCTTCAAATCGACGAATGTATTCCGGTGGACGTTTTATATTGTCGATGACGAGGGGTACCTTTGGAAGCTTATGGTGGGAAGGTTTCGCAGCTCCGGCGGTTGATTGCTCCATCAAGATGCGAGCGGGATCTACCTGTTCAGGCGCAGTGGAACGTGGTAGTTTTTTGGTCTGTGCTCCAACGCCTGGAACACTCAGCAGGCTTAGCAACGTGATAAAGCCCACGATAAGGAACCATTGTCTCGTATGGCGTTCCATCCAATCCTCCTCCTCTTAAACGTATCGATGACCGATCAGTCTTCCAGATAGGGTCATCCAAGCAGTCCTCACTCCTCGCATAGAAGCGATTTTGTTGTCAACAATCTCCTTTCGCTCCGAAAGCATCCGATGACGATTATACCAGGCAGTTGGCTATTGATGCAAACTTACGTCGTTGCCTTGGGCAAGGCAGACAAAGGCTCGCGGAACAAGCCCTGCACGGCCACCGCCGTGTTCAAGGCCCTGCCGCCCTCGTGGTGTGCCTCGATAAAGCGGCGGCTGGCCTCCAGGTCAATCGGCCGCACCTCCCAATCGGCGCCGCGCAGCCGCATCTCGTCGGGCATCGTTCTGTAGTGATCGCGTCTGCTCATCGTCGTACTCTGCCAGCGCTGGCGCCAGCGGTCGAGCAGGTCGCCCCGCTTGCGCTTCGTGACGATGAGCGGCAGGCCAACGTGGCGCGCCAGGCGTTCGCAGTGGGGCAGCCGACTCCCAGGCCAGGGCACTGAGATCGCTATGGATGCAAAGCCGTGGCCCGCTGTGGCCGCAGCGGTCCAGTTCGACGTTGCCTTGGAAATGTGGGTCGGCGAGAATGGGGAGTATCGCTATCAGCAGACGGTCACAGCCTGTCTCAATGTAGCCGGTGATGATATGGTGATGGCAACTAGTACTACAACGTGACTTGGCTCATACCTTGCTAGCCCTCCTAGCGGAGGAACCACTATGAACATTATTCCGTCTGCGGCGCAGTTGACGCCGCCCCCATCAGGCCAGCCACCCCTTAGCAACTTGGTGCCGCGCGATATCGAAGCACTGGTCCGACGAACTGCTCGCCTACCACGCGCACTTCGCCCCGCTATTTCAGCGCTCTGAACAGCGCGACTGGGCCTTGATCTACCTCCACGGGCAACTGGCCGACCTCGAACGCAAGTCGATTGAGCCGATGGCCTTGGCGCATCCCGATGGCAATGTCCAAGCCTTGCAGCAGTTTATCAGCCTGGGCGCCTGGAACGATGCTGCCGTGCTCCAAACCCACCGGCTCTTGGTCGCCGATACTCTCGGCGATGCCGACAGCGGCGTACTGATCATCGATGGCTGCGATTTTCCCAAACAGGGCACGCACTCGGTCGGGGTTGCCCGGCAATGGTGTGGCGCGCTGGGCAAGGTCGCCAACTGCCAAGCCAGCGTCGTGGCCTGTTACGCCAGCCTCCACGGCTACACGCTGGTCGAGCGGCGCTTGTACATGCCAGAAAAGTGGTTCAGCCCTGGCTATCAGCACCGCCGTGACCGCTGCGGTGTGCCCTCCGATCTGGCCTTTCAGACTCAAACGCAGTTCGGCCTGGACGCTGATCGAGCAGTTGCACCAGGAGCAGGTGCTGCCCTTCAAGTGGGTAATCGGCGACGAGGCACCAAGGCCGTAATGGTGATTGTCCAAGCTTCGCAGAAACCATAGCCTCCTGCTAGCACCTGAACAATCGAGATAAGTTCCATTGCATTCTACGCTAATCCGTGTACTCACGGCGCGCGTAGTATTCGTTCGCGGCCTGGCAAGTAAGATAGTGTGGTGCCCCACACTCACCGAGTTCTGGATATAAAGTAGTGACCCAGGAGGGACTCGAACCCCCAACACCCAGTTCCGAAGACTGGTGCTCTATCCATTGAGCTACTGGGCCGTGTTGCGCCTCCGCTTCGTACAACCGCCGGTAATCTTTATTAAGACAAGGTTCCGAGTATGATGGTCGTACGAACGTGCGGCCCTAGTCTACCATAAAGCGGGCCGCCCAGCAAGGTGTACCGGCCCTGTGTAGGGCCAGGCCAAAGTCGATTGAGTGAGGATTTAGAGTGGCGTGGAGCGCGTATCGAAGGGTGCGCTCGGGCGCGCAATCGCAGCATTGGGGTGCCTTTCTCTGCCCCTCGCTCTCGTGCCTTACGACGGCATATCACCGCTGCCCGCGTCGGCTTGGTTGTTGGCGTCGCCTTGCAATGCCAACTCCAGGTTGTCGCGCAGCAGTTGATCCAGAGACACATTGAAGTAGTCTGCGACTTTTAGAATGAACTCCACCCGTGGCATGATCTTGCCTGTTTCAATCGAGTGGATGTAGCCAAAGCCGGTGTAGCCCAACGCGCGGGTCAGGTCGCGTACCGTTAAGCCGTGGTGTTGCCGCAGGGTGTGCAACTTTTCGCCAAATCGCTGCATGGTTGCCGGTCATCCTCTTGACAGTGTGGCTCCGCCGTGGTATCTTGTACCCATATCAAGGTACAAAGTGATCATGAGACAACGCCCCGCACGCTGCCGTCAACAGCATACGGGGCAAAGCACTGGCGGTTAACACGCCAATGCAGGGCCATTGTACCACCACATGGCCCCGCTGCCGCATTGCCGCCTCACAGTGAGCCAACGGCTCGCAAGGAGGCTGTGTATGGATGAGGATCGAACAGGGCCGTTATGTTCGCCCAATGCCGCACTCGTGGGTTATACGTTTGTCAGGCATGTCGGCCTGATGCTCGATGAGCTGAGCGCGCAAGGGTTGCAAATCTGGCAGGATGAGCGGCGTCGTTGGCGCTGGGCGTGGGCGGCGACGGAGCTACAGGCCAAACGCGGCTATTGGGCGCTGGGCGAGGCGATCGTGGATGCCGTCGTGACGCGCTATCCGGCGGCGTTCGATAGCGGTGGGCTTGGGGATGCGGAATAGCGGCGGAACAGGCTGTCTTCGGGTGGTTCGCGGGTTAGTTCGAAGGCAGCCTAGCGATGGCCTATGCATCTCACCATCTCAGGTTAGCCCATAGCTGTCGGATGTTCACCCGCCAGGATCGTCTCGACTTCGCGCAACACATCGGTCACAGGTCGCCGCTGCTGGCGGGTCGCGAGACGCGCATCGAGAAAGCACTGAAACTCCGCGCTTGCGCGCAGTTGGGCAACTTCCTGCTCAAAACCGTCGGCTTCGGCCAGCACATATTCGCGGCCATCGGGGGCAATCACGACCAGTGGCCCTTCTTTTGCCAGTTCCAGACTCTGGAGCAGATCGGCGGTCTCCTTGGTTAGATTTAAGATCTTCATGGTTTAACCTATATTTTATATATTTCGTAGTATTTTTGCTTCAATTTATCCGTCGGTGTGATTCCTTCAGCAATCTGCTGTAAGTCATTCTTATCAACTACAATAAGAAACCTATTGTGTTTACTTACATTCTCGCGAATTACCAGTAGTGCATCACGGCCTCTGTCCCCAGTGATTCCTTCTTTAGATAAAAGTATTCCTGTGCGAATTCTCTTTCGATCCATCTTTCCGTCGATTACTGTTACTTCAGCTGCCCCTACCGGTGTGCTCCAATTTTTGCACTCAATGAGAATAGGATCTCCTAATCTACTCCAAAAAGGATCTGCCGAAATGTTACTGATTAATAAATCTGTTTCTTCTGCGGCTGTTCTAACATCGTGACCAATAAGTGAGAATCCTTCGATAGATGAAATAAGAATTAGAGCGATATACTCATAAGTTAAGCCAATTTTAGTTGCGCTCTTCGTTTCACTATAATAATCAGCACGTTTAATGAACTCACCAATTACTTTCCGGTAAACACCGTACCAGTGATTGTCACTTATCCTATTGCTTTTCGTCCTACTAGACAGAATGGCAAGTAGGTTGCATTGAGCCTGAAATGGTTCTTTGAAACACCCATTATAAACATAGGTCCATCTACTCAATAGCGGATTCGGCGCTTCTGGACGAAGAAGAAGGTTTGGTAGGAGGCCGGAGGTAATGAACTTTGCAATTTTACCAATGATGCCACCTCGATACTCTTGCTCAAACTTGCTTTGTAGATCGTGCCGTCCTTGCTCGTCAAATATTTGTAGTGCGGTTCTATACCATTAGACATTATCAAGATTCAGATAGGCTTGTATCCGCCATCTGATGACGTAGCCGCAGATTGTAGAGGCCACAGCAAATCTGCATTACCTGATCGCGGATGGAAGGACACCAGTGACGAATTACATCGTGAACTATCCGATAGACTTTCACACCACCGATACTATGCTCGACCAGCACTCTGATGTGCGAGATCCAGCGATTCTCTGCTTTCTCGTCCTCGGTCAGCGTGCCGTTGCGTGGCTTCTTTTTTGGTTGGAGGATGAACACATCCGGCAGTGTGAAACCCTGAAATCCACTATCTTGCCCCAACACGCTGCCTTCCGGCAGCCGATATTGGGCTTCATCCGCAATCCGTTTATCGTGAACTTTGCCGGCATATGTGGCGCTCAAAAACCAAATACACCCAGCCGCATCCACAATGAGCACATTCTTGATGGTATGGTCTTTCTGCTTGCCGCTGTAGTAGATTTCCTGCTCCTCCGCATCTTTTGGTCGTGCTATCGGTCGCTCTGTAGCGTCGTGACAGAAAAAAGGGGAGCCTCTGGATCGAGTTCGAGCGTTTCGTCTCGTAACCGCGCTGCCAATTCTGCTGCGCTGCGTGCTGGCAACAGCCGTTGGGCGGCCAAGGCATCGTTCAAGATATCCAGTAATAGCCGCACCCATTTACTGACATTTGACTGACTCATGCCGAAGAGCTGCCCATGCACCTCTTGGATAGCATTCTGCTTGAGATAGGTGAGGATGAATAGCAGCCGATCAGAGGCTGTGGGTAGCGGGCTGTTGGCGTAGGTAATCGCGCGGTCGCCTTCTCGGATGTAGCCATCAAGGGTCGTGCCCTTGAGATAGTGTTGCATTGCCTTGGTAAAATCGGGTAAGAAGGCTGTGAAGGTGGCTGTATCCAGGCCGGTAAAGGCGCGTAAGCGCCGCTCATTCTGCAAAATGGTGTCGAACTTTGGCATTATTTCACTCCGTGAAAGAACATCCCGGACAGTATACCGCCAACCTTGATAATGTCTATTCGTGATATCGTTTGTCCAAATCACGTAAATACACATCTCTGTCACTTTCCTGAGTACCCTCACTTTGCACGCGCTCGGCCAATTGAAGAATCTCAGTCGCTTCATTCAGGAGCTGCTGAATACTGTCCATGTTTCCTCGCTAGTCTAAGAGCTTAGATTTACATCCACATTATAGCACTAGAACCTGTGTGCGAGAGGAATAGAGCCTTGTAAATTCCCTTTTGACAAACAACACCGTATCTTGCTTTAGAGCTGGATGTGAAAAGGAGGGGCTTAGAGTGGACTGTCCACTCTAAGCCCCTCCTTTCTGTACCTGCCAGATTCGCTATGAGATCGGGAAGACGCTACCAAGCGCCAGTGGGTATCGCCTACTTATCCCGGTTCGCATCCCCCAGCGCCGCCTGTGCCGCCGCCAGCCGGGCGATCGGCACGCGGTACGGGCTGCACGAGACATAATTCAACCCGACCCGGTGGCAGAACATCACGCTGCTCGGCTCGCCGCCGTGCTCGCCGCAGATGCCGACCTTCAGGTTCTCGCGGGTCGAGCGGCCCTTTTCGGTGCCCATCCGCACAAGCTGGCCCACGCCCTCCTGATCGAGCACCTGGAACGGGTCATCTTTCAGGAGCTTGCGCTCGACGTACAGCGGCAGGAAGCGCCCGGCGTCGTCGCGGCTCATCCCAAAGGTCGTCTGGGTCAGGTCGTTGGTGCCGAACGAGAAGAACTCAGCCACCTCGGCGATCCGGTCGGCGGTGAGCGCCGCGCGCGGCAGCTCGATCATGGTGCCGACCAGGTACTCAATCTGCTGGCCGGTCTCGGCCATCACCTGCTGGGCCACGCCGCGCACCAAGTCAGCCTGGGCGCGCAGCTCGGTGAGGTCGCCGACCAGCGGGATCATCACCTCGGGCAGCACCTTGATGCCGCGCTGCTGGACGGCGGCGGCGGCGCGGAAGATCGCGCGGGCCTGGGTTTCGGTGATCTCGGGGTAGATGATGCCGAGCCGGCAGCCGCGGAAGCCCAGCATCGGGTTGGACTCGTGCAGGCTCTCGATCTTGGCCTTGAGCCGGGCCGGCTCAATGCCCATCTTCTTGGCCAGGTCCTCAATCTCCTCATCGCCGTGCGGCAGGAACTCGTGCAGTGGCGGGTCGAGCGTGCGGATCGTGACCGGGAAGCCGTCCATCGCCTCGAAGATCCCCTCGAAGTCGCCCTGCTGGAGCGGCTCGACCTTGGCTAGGGCGGCGCGGCGCTCGGCCTCGGTCTCGGCCACGATCATCTCGCGCACCGCGTCGATCCGGTCGCCCTCGAAGAACATATGCTCGGTGCGGCACAGGCCGATGCCCTCGGCGCCAAACTCGCGGGCGACCTGCGCGTCGTGCGGCGTGTCGGCGTTGGTGCGCACGCCCATCTTGCGGTACTTGTCGGCCCAGGCCATGAAGGTAGCGAAGTCGCCGGTCATGGCTGGCTCGACCGTGGGCAGCGAGCCGGCGAACACCTCGCCGGTGCCGCCGTCGAGCGTGATGCTGTCGCCGTGCTTGATCGTCCGGCCGTTGACGGTGAACTGCCCGGCTTTGTAGTCGATCCGCAGCTCGCCGGCGCCAGCCACACAGGGCTTGCCCATGCCGCGCGCTACAACAGCCGCATGCGAGTTCGACACCAGCACCGGCGTCAGGCAGCTGGAGAAGACCACGAAGTTCTTATCCAGTTCGTCGGCGGCATCGACCTCGAAGTTATAGACCAGCGCCGCCTCGGCTTCACCGACCTGTGCTCCCCGATATGAGCGCAGCGGCAAGTCGAGCAGCGCCTGCACCTCACGGTAGGTCTCGGCCGGGCAAAGCGGCAGCACATCGCGGCGCAGCTTCTCGACCCCGAACATGATATTGCGCTTGATGCCCTCGCGCACACGGCCCATATAGTTGACAGCGTCGACAATATCCTCGAACAGCGCCTTGACCGCCAGGCACTTCAATTCGTAGTAGCGCGCGGGAACCTCGGCCTTGACCCGGTGCGTGAAGGCCAGGATGTCATCGACCTGCTCGGCGATCTGGACCAGGTATGCGTCGCGATTGTTTGTAATCTGTGGCACAATCCCCAGCCGCAAGCAGGCCACGGCGACGCCCTCCAGCAGATCGGGCTTGGCTTGCGACACGACAATCTGGAGCCGCACGGCGCTCAACTCTTCGGCGTAGCTGCCATCGCCATCCACAAAGCCGGCCAGGAAGCTCAGCAGCGCCGTGCGATCCAGCGTCAGCACCCAGGCGCTGAAATGTTCTCGGATCGCCGTCAGGCGCGCCGCCGGCTCACGGCGGAACGAGATTCGATCTTCGACTGAGCCGCGAATCGTGCGGCCTCTCAGCTCCGCAACCGTCTCACGCTCGCGCAGATAGGTGAACGGCACACCAAATGCCTGTTCAAATGCCTGCTCGACGGCAGCAATGAAATCGGCCTTCTCGGGCGTCGGCTTCTGGATGAAAGTGACTGCGCCTTTGGTCGGCGTCAAATTCACGTAGCCATCGGAGAAGATCGCGCCGGCGACATACGCCAGGGCCGGCGACGTAGCGGTCTCTCCCAGCGACGGCAGGCGATCGACGACGGTCAAAAAATCCCCATCGGCAAGCACCGCGTCAAGCCGCTTCTTTGTGAGCTTGCGATTCTGGATCGTGAACATCTTGTGGTCGGCGGTCATGCGAAGGACATTCTGTTCACTGCGACCTGTTTGCGACACCGCCACAGTGACGACTTCGGCGGGCTTGCGCCCGGTCGCGATGATCTGGCGCCACACCGGCTGAAGCGTGCGGCTATCGAACGACAGAATGCGCAGCGCCGCGCCCTCTTCGAGCAGCCCAAAAGCAACTTCAGCCTTCAGCAAACCGCGATCGGTCAAAACACCTGTGTCGCCCGCAACACAGGTCATACCGCCGCGCGCGGTCAAAATCGCCTGCGCCGCGACCATGCCATGGAAGTCCTCCGGCGCCGTCTCGGTGCGCACCAGGATGACCTTCTGGCCGGCCTGGCCAAGCTGCTCGGCCTCGTCGGGGTCGAAGACCACCGTGCCAGTCGCCGCCCCGGGCGATGCTGGCAGGCCGGTCGTCAGGTACTTGCCGGCGTCGCGGGCGTCGCGCTTGGCTTTATCGTCCACCATCGGGTGCAGCAGTTGGTCGAGCGCGGCCGGCTCGACGCGCAGGACGGCAGTCTGCTCGTCGATCACGCCCTCACCCACCAGATCCACGGCGATCTTGACCGCAGCGGCGCCGGTGCGCTTGCCTGCGCGGGTCTGAAGCATCCACAGCTTGCCGCGCTCGATCGTGAACTCGACATCCTGCACGTCCTTGTAGTGGGCCTCAAGCTGCTTGGCGATCGTCGCGAACTGCCCGTAGACCTCGGACATCTCCTTCGACAGCTCGGCGATCGGGCGCGGCGTGCGCACGCCGGCGACGACATCCTCGCCCTGGGCGTTGACCAGGTACTCGCCGTAGATCTGCGGGTCGCCGGTGGCCGGGTTGCGGGTGAAGGCCACGCCAGTCGCGCTATCGTCGCCCATATTGCCGAACACCATCGTCTGCACATTGACGCCAGTACCCAGGTTGTCGGGGATCTTGTTGAGCCGGCGGTAATCGATCGCACGGCGGCCCATCCAGGAGCTGAACACGGCGCCGATCGCCATCTTCAGTTGCTCGAAGGGGTCCTCCGGGAAGTCGACCCTGGCGTCCTCCTTGATGATCGCCTTGAAGCGCTCGGTGATCTGCGGCCAGCTCCTCGGCCGACAGGTCGGTGTCCTGGCGGCTCTCGCCCTTGGCCTCGTTCATCACGTGCTCGAGCTTCTCGCCGTCCACACCCAGCACGATCTTGCCGAAGAGCTGCACAAAGCGGCGGTAGGCGTCCTGCGCGAAGCGGCGGTTGCCGGTGAGGTTCGCCAGCCCCTCCAGGGTCTCCCTATTGAGGCCCAGGTTTAGCACCGTGTCCATCATGCCGGGCATCGAGAACTTCGCCCCCGAGCGAACCGATACCAGCAGCGGGTTGGCCGGGTCGCCGAACGTCTTGCCGGTCTGCTTCTCGATCTGCTTGAGCGCCTCAAGTGCCTGCTCCCACATCCCGGTCGGGAACTGCTTGCCGCTCTCGTAGAAGGCATTGCAAGCCTCGGTGGTGATCGTGAAGCCGGGCGGGACCGGCACGCCCGTGCGCGTCATCTCGGAGACGCCGGCGCCCTTGCCGCCCAGCAGATCGCGCATGCTGGCGTCGCCCTCGGTGAAGAGATACACCCATTTCTTGGACATTTGGAACTCCTCTATAGTGCGTGAAACGTGAAACGTAAATCGTGAGAGGCTGTCTGAAAAGGGGGAGTTTGAGGGGGCTGCCCCCTCAAGAACTCCTTTCCTCCAGGGACTACGAGCGACAAATCAACCTTTTCAGACAGTCTCTGAAACATGGCGCGTGAAGCCGCCCTCATGCATCACGCATCATGTTTTATACTTGATATGATTGTCGACCCAGGCGGCGACAGCGCCATCGCGCAGCTTGCCCTTGGCGATCTCGACCGTAAAGGCCTCGACCTCCCAGTCGTCGGCCGCCAGGTCTGCGCCATTGCGCTGGACGAACAGCCGGAGCGCGGCGGCGGCGATGCGCTTATTGCCATCCCAGAACGGGTGGTTCTGGACCAGGGCGTAGACCAGCGCGGCGGCTTTCTCGGCCAACGTCGGAAACAACTCCACGCCGAATGCCGTCCGGCGCGGCGCCGCCAGGGCCGACATCAACCCGTTCGGAGCCACCACCTCGAAGCGATTCGTACCGGCCGCCTCGATCCGCGTACGGAGGCGCAGGATGTCGCCAAGATTCAAATACACCATTACTGACTATGCTGCTTCACCCAACCCACCAGCGCCTCACGCTCTAGTTCGCCGCGCGCCAGCGCCATGATCGTCGCGTAGGCCTCGTCATTGGTCGCCACCAGGGCGCGGCTGTTGCGTGCCAGAAACACATCCAGTGCCACCAGGGCAACGCGTTTATTGCCGTCGGAGAACGGGTGCCCGCGCACGATCGCCTGGCATAGCGCGGCGGCCTTCTCGGTCACGCCGGGGTAGAGATCTTCGCCAAACATGCTGGCCTGCGGCGTGGCAACCGCCGCCTCCAGCCGCCCAAACCCGGCCTCGGTGATGCCGCGCATCCCGCCGAACTCGGCGAGCAACAACTCGTGGATGGCGATCAGGTCGGTGGGTGTCAGATAGTGCATCGCGGAATTGAAAATTGAGAATTGAGAATTGAAAATTGAGGGCGCGAGCTATTTCTCAATTCTCAATTTTTCATTCTCAATTCTTTAGGTCAGGTTCATCAACGCTTCGCGGTACTTCGCCAACGTCACACGGGCGCGCGCCAGCAGCTCCGGCGCGACGTCGGGTAGCGGCCGCAACAGCACCCGGTCCGGCCCGATCCACTCGATAGAAATGACAACGGCGGGCTGCTCCACCAGCCATGCGCGCACGGCCTCCGGCAGCTCCGCCGCAGATAGCTCCAAGTCGTCCATGGTCAGTGGCCCATAGTCGTCTCTAGTTCGTAGTCGGTGGTCGGTGGTCGGTGGTCGGTGGTCGGTTGCAACTGACAACTGACAACGGACGGTACTATACCGCGCTTTGCGGGCAGTGTCAACGCGACAGTTACCGTCTCTAAACCCTCACCTGGCGCAGCCGCAAGACGCGGTCGAGCAGCCCCGGCAGCGCGCGATCGAGCCAGATCGCCAGCCGGTAGTAGCCGGGGGTAATCACCTCGCGGCGCGGGCGCGCGATCAGATCGGCGATCACGCGCGCGACCAACTCCGGCGACGCCTTGGGCACCCGCCGCAGCTGCGCGGTCATCTCGGTGTCGATGAAGCCGGGCGAGACGATCGAGACGCCCACGCCATGGTGTCCCACCTCGCGGCGCAGCGACAGGGCGAAGCCGCGCAGCCCGAACTTGGTGGCGCTGTAGATCACCGAGGCCGGCATCGCGACGTGGCCGGCGACCGAGGCGACAAACACGATCGCGCCGCTGCGCCGCTCAAGCATCCCCGGCAGCAGCGCGTGGGTCAGTGCGATCGGCGCGACCAGGTTGGTGTCGAGCAGCGCTTGGGTCACATCCTCGCCGAGGCGTGCAAAGGGGCGCCGGGCACTGCCGACCCCGGCGTTGTGGACCAGCGCATCGACCCGGCCAAAGTGCTCTAGTGCTACGCGGGCCAGCCGCTGCACCTCCTCCGGTCGGCACAGGTCGGTCGGGACCGGCAGCGCGGGGCAGCCGGCGCTGGCTAGTTCGCCGGCCAGCGTCGCCAGCGGGCCGACCGAGCGCGCGGCCAGCACTAGGGCGTAGCCCCGCAGCGCCAGCTCCTGGGCCGTGGCCGCGCCGATCCCGCGCGAGGCGCCGGTGATCAGGGCGACGGGCCGATGGTTCAATCGTATACTCATCGCCGCGCATTATACCAGAGCTTCAGGCGCTTTCCGTTGTTTATCAGGAATCTTGCAACCTGAAGGCTGGCCCATATGCGGCCAGCCTTCAGGTTCCACGGGCAAAAAACGCCGCCTGCCTCAATCCTCTTCGGGATTTACGCCAAGCGCGCGCAGTTGAGCCGCCAAGCGTTCCGCCCGTGAATGCTCCTGTTCAGCCCGCGAACGCTCCTGCTCGGCCTGCTGTTGCGCTTGCTCGACCTGCTGGCGTGCCTGCTCAACCTGCCGTCGCACCTGCTCAGCCTGCTGCTCAAGCTCTACATAGGTGGCGAATCGACGGCTATCGGGACGGTACAAGACAAGCTCGCCATGCTCGATCTCAAAGCGCACCCCCAGCCGTGGGCTAACCCACCCGGCTATCATCTCGATCTCGTTCAATTTCCCGTCGGTGCGCTGCGAGCCTGATAATTCGCCCGTATCAGGATCGTAGATGTAATACTCTTCGACCCCATACTTGTCATAGAACCAGAACTTCCTGGTCATCTCTAGTACGCGGTTGCCGGGCGAAAGCACCTCAAACACGACCTGCGGCGCGATATTGCCCTCGCGCCACTGCTGGTATGAGCCACGGTCGCCCTTTGGCCGCCCGAAGGCGACCAGGATATCCGGCGCGACCCGTATCGTCGGGTGGCCCTCGACCGGGTACCATAGCAGGTCGCCGGCGACAAAGACATTGGGGTCGTCTCGGAACAGCGCGTCGATGCCGCCCTCGATCGTGACGATCCAGCGGAACTGGAGCGTATTGTCGGCCATCGGCTGACCATCACTTTCAGGGTATACAATCTCCGGTCGAGTAACAGTCTCAAGTGTTGCCATCGCACGCCCTCGCTTTTGTGAGCACGCGGCTCGCGCTTCATGCAGTTTTGTCTCTTGCTATTATATCGCTTAGAGGCTGTTTGAAAAGGGCAGGGTCTCGCCCTCGATCCATAGTGGAAGGGGATTCTTGAGGGGCGGCCCTCTCAAGAATCCCCTCTTTCAAACAGCCCTATTCGCCCTTCGCGAAGGTCATCCCCTCGATGTGGGCCGCGTCGTTCAGGCGTACCAGCCGCCAGCCGTGGGAGCCGTGGCGCACCTCGGTGAACGAGCCATTGTCGAGCCACAGCCGCCCGAAGTGCGCCAGGTCGAGGCCGATAATATGGCACAGCAGCGCCCGGATCGTCCCGCCGTGCGAGACGGCCAGAACCAGTTCGTCGCCGGGGTGCGCGGCGTGGATCGTGTTGAGGGCCACCAGGGCACGCGCCTGGAGCTGGGCATACAACTCGCCGCCCAAGCGCACCGTGCGGGCCGGGTCGCGGTCGAACGCCTGCATATGCTCGGGGAAGCGGCGGTACAGCTCCTCCGGCGTCAGTCCTTCCCACTGGCCGACATCGATCTCGCGCAGGTCGGGCATGGGCCGGGCCGCCAGCCCAAGCGTGGCGCCGATGATATCGGCCGTCTCGGCGGCGCGAACGATATCGCTGGTGTAGATCGCTGTGGCGCCGTAGCGCGCCAGCCGTTCGCCGGCCTTGCGAGCCTGCCCGCGCCCCTGCTCATTCAGTGGAATGTTGGCATGGCCCTGGTAGCGCAGGGTCGCGTTCCACTCGGTTTCGCCGTGTCGGACAAGTATCAGTCGCATCGATAATCACCCACAGTCTTCAATGATGGCGGAGATACAGAGGATGATGAAGCCCTTGAAGAATCAACGATCGTAGCGCGAGTATCTTGCGGTCCGTCAGCGGAGAAACAAGGGGCTGCGGATATCCTAGCCCTTTCTATTCTGGGGCAGGCGCGTGGTTCCAAGGGCTCAAGATCGGCATGAGCGCAAACGCCGCGAAGATCAGCGCGACTGCCGCATTTGTCTCGAAAAGCTCTTCCAGGAGCTGTAAGAAATCGCCCTGGATCAAGTCCAGATCGAGCGCCATCGCGGCTGCCAGGAAGACCAGGAAGCAGCCGAGAAACGCCAGGGCCGCCCTGATGTGCGCCTGGCGCAGCAGCCGCGCCAGCGCGGCGCGATACCTGACGACCGGAACCAGGAAAGCCGCCAGAGCAGCAGCCAGGAGCCCAGCCACCAGCGCTCGATTGACCCCTTCGGAAGCATGATAGATGATCGAGATAAAATCGTGCAACCCATCGACCGCGTAGCCATCGATCGTCGGGAGCTGGATGTCGAATAATCTGACCCCGTAGCTTATTTCTTCCAGGAAGAAGAACAGGCTGCCCAGCGCGAGCAGGACGTAGACGACGATCGCGAGCGGCTTCCGCGACTGAACGGTCAGCAGCAGGACGAATAGGAAGCCGGCAAGGAAGAAAAAAGACGAGAGATTTTCGAGCAAGCCATCCTCGACCAGCAGATTGCGCCGCAGGCTGGGGAAGGTAAAAAACACCAGTGAAAAACTGGCGATCGTCAGCGCCGCCAGGAGCCCGTAGCTGGACAGTAGCCACCTGACGTCGCCCACGCCGGCGTCCTGGGCCGGGCGTTCGAGCCAGGCGCGGCGCAGGCGGTACCCGGCCACGACCATCAGGCTCGCCGCGCCGGCGAACGCGAGCACCGTGCCCAGGCTGCCGGAGCGCCACCACTCCTCGGTCGTACGCAGGACCAAGAATGTCTGGAGCGCGCCGACGATACACGCGGCGGCCAGCCACGGAGCGCCGGCGGCCCGCAGCAGCGCGTAGCCGCCACAGATCGCCAGCAGCAGCCCCAGCAGCACCTGGGCCGGCGCAGCGCCGCCGCCCACCACCGAGAGATCGCTGACAACGACGCCGAGAGTGCGCTCATTCACCTGCTCGGCCGGCAACTCGACGGTCAGCGCCAGCCGCTCGCCGCGCATCGGTGGCAGCACCAGCGCATACCTGCGCGGGTCGGCGGCCACGGTGAAAGCAAACGTCGCCGGACCGGCGTGGACCTGCGCCGGCAGCGGTCGGTGCGTGCCGCCGGCCATGATCATCCGCAGCACCGCGCTGCCGCCGGGGTTGGGCGGCCTGAGCAGGCCGCTGCCGCCGGTCCAGCGGAAGATCCCCGGTCGATCGGCGAACGGCTCGACCGCGTGGAAACCCTTGAGCGGCAGCGCCACCAGCGACGCGTCCATTGTGAACGACGCCGAGCGCTGCGAGCGGTACGCCGACTGGAACAGCGCCAGCGCGCACACGCACAGGACGGCGACCAGCGCGATGTCAAGCCCAAACCAGGCCCGCCGCGCGGCGTGCCGGAATTGCGCCGGGAGCGCCAGGCTGCGAACGAGCTTGCGGGTGCGGTCGGTCAGCAACAACGCGCGCTCCTTATCATAATGACGCCAGGTTGTAGAAGACCCGCCAGGCCCGCCACCCTTCCATATCTGCCGAGAGGTAGATTCGCATCCTACCCCACTGTGATCGCTCGCGGCGCGTAGTATAGCATAGATGATCCGTGGTCGTAGTTGGGCTGGTATGGTTCCCGTATTCCGCTCTGCTATACTACATATGATTGTTATAGCAATCCTATCAGGGTTGTAAAGTGGGAAGGGGTTTCTGTGGGGGCTTCCCCCACACCCCCTTTTACAACCCATTTAGGAACGCTATATTCGCGCAATGGACCAAGTGTGTCCACAATGCAGGAGGAACCTCGATGCAGCCCATCCCACCCGGTCCACGCCCGCTCCCGCTGCTCGGTCATATCCCCTGGCTCGTCCGCGACCCGCTGCTGTTCATCACCCACCTGGGGCGCACCTATGGCGACATGTGTACCTTTCGCATCGGCCCCAAGCAGTTCTACCTGGTCAATCATCCCGACCTGATCAAGCAAGTGATGCTCAGCCAGACCTTTGTGAGGACGCCGCTGACCCGCCGGCTGCTGGCGTCCTTCTTGGGTGAAGGCTTGTTCTCACAGGAGGGCGATACCCACCGCCGGCAGCGGCGGCTGATGCAGCCCGCCTTTCACCGCGAGCGGATGGCCGCCTACGGCCAGATTGTGCTCGACGCGACCTACCAGATGCTTGACCAATGGCGGCCTGGCGAAATGCGCGACTTGGTCGCCGAGATGATGCGCCTGACCTTCACGATCGTTTCCCGCGCGCTTTTCTCCACCGATACCAGCGCCGAGACCCAGGCGGTCGGCCAGTCGTTCAAGCAGGTGCAGATATCACTTGATCGCCAGTACGAACTCTATGCGGCCATGCCCGGCTGGGTTCCAATGATCCAGGACCGCTCCATGCGGGCAGCCGTCGCGACGTTGCAGCGCGTGACCCGCCAGATCGTCCAGCAGCGGCGCCGCGCCGGCGGGGGCGACCGCGGCGACCTGCTGTCGATGCTCTTGCTGGCGCAGGACGAGGACGGCAGCACCATGAGCGACGAACAGATCTGTGCCCAGGTACTCTCGCTGCTCTTCGCCGGCCACGAGACGACCGCCAACACCCTCTGCTGGACCTGGCATCTGTTGAGCCGGCACCCGCAGGTGGTCGCGCGGCTCGTGGCCGAGGTGCAAGAGGTCGCCGGCGAGCGCTTGGTCCGGCCGGACGACCTGCCGCACCTATCCTATACCGAGCAGGTGATCCGCGAGGCGCTGCGGCTCTACCCGCCGGCCTGGTGGGCCGAGCGTACCCCGCTGGAGGACGTCACGCTGGGTGGGTACCGCGTACCGGCGCGCACGCCGGTGGTGATCAGCGTCTACGTGACCCATCGCGACCCGCGCTTCTTCCCCCGGCCCGATCACTTCGACCCCGACCGCTTCGCTCCCGGCCAGGTCGAGGGCATCCCACGCTACGGCTACCTGCCATTTGGGGCCGGGTCGCACATCTGCATCGGCAACGGCTTCGCCCTGATGGAGACACGGCTGCTGCTGGCGGCGATGGTGCAGCGCTTCGCCCTGGAGGCGCTGCCAGGCAGCCCGGTGGCGCCCCGGCCGGCGATCACCATGGGCCTGGCCGGTGGCCTACCCTTCCGGCTCCACGCCCGCGCGGCGTCTACGGTGGCCACGCCTCCAGCCATGGCGCAGGTATAAATCAGCGTAAAAGAAGGGGAGCCGCCTGGCTCCCCTCCCCGTAAACTCCCCGAACTCCGCCTGGCTCCCGCTTACGGATCGCTATCCGCCAGCGTGATCGGTAGGGCTGTCGTGACCTGCGCGCACTTGTCGTGCGGGACGATATTTGGCCCGTTCTGATCGAGCAGCAGATTCCACTGGCCCTGGCTGCCCACGCAGCTGATCTGCGGGCCGATGTTGATCAGCATCGCGCCGACCGATGCGTTCAGGCCCTGGGTGGTCGTCACCGAGGCGCTGCCGGTGTTGTTGTCCTGGCCGTTGTAGTAGATCGCCTCGTTCCCGCTGGTCGGCGCTAGCCGCCCGGACGGGTTAAACTCGCTACCGACTTTGACGTTCAGCGTGGCGCTCTGGCCCGGCGTAAGCGTGCCGATCGTCCACGTCAGCGACTCCTTGACGTAGCCATTGTTCGGGTCGGGCGGCGGCGTAATGGTGACACTGCCGGTGCTGGCGCTCGGATCAAACGGTTGGGCCTGGTTGCTGAAGCTGTCACTCACGACAACCCCGGTCAGCGTGGTACCGCCGCAGTTCTCGACCGTGATCGTGACCAGGAAGTAGAACGCATTCTCCGAGTTGTCATTGGCCGGGCCAGCCGGGTCGATGTCACGCTGCAAGGCGACCGGGATGATCCCATCGGTCAGGAACAGGTTGTCCGATGTGCGGTACGGCCCGTTGATCGTCTTGGTCAGCTTGAGACACGGCGCCACCGGCGTGCTGGTGGGCGTGCTGGTGGGCGTCGGCGTGTTGGTGGGTGTGTTGGTGGGTGTCGGCGTATTAGTCGGCGTTGCTGTGTCAGTCGGCGTCGGTGTGTTGGTAGGCGTTGCCGTGTCAGTTGGCGTATTCGTCGGCGTGTTAGTTGGTGTCGGCGTTGCTGTGTCAGTGGGCGTCGGTGTGTTAGTCGGCGTCGCCGTATCAGTTGGCGTATTCGTCGGCGTGTTAGTTGGTGTCGGCGTTGCTGTGTCAGTCGGCGTCGGTGTGTTAGTCGGCGTCGCCGTGTCAGTTGGCGTATTCGTCGGCGTGTTAGTTGGTGTCGGCGTCGCAGTGTCAGTCGGCGTGTTGGTGGGCGTATTGGTCGGCGGCTCCGGCGTATTCGTCGGTGTGTTGGTAGGTGTGTTGGTGGGTGTATTGGTCGGCGTATTGGTAGGCGTGTTGGTGGGTGTATTGGTAGGCGTGTTAGTGGGTGTCTTGGTAGGCGTCTTGGTTGGCGTCTTGGTCGGCGTAGCCGTGGGCCGTTTATTGCAGTAGATATTGAAGTCCTGCCTAGGGCCTAGCGTGCCGCGTTTAACGCCGTTCTTGTACACCTCGATCTGGATATCGACGTGGATCTCATTGCTTTGCCACAGGTTGGCCGGCGGATAGGTGATGATCTGATTCAGGTTGCCGGTCTGGTCGACCGGGTAGCGCTGAATCAGCACGCGCGAGTTGCCGACGACATACTCGACGATGATCTGCCCCTTGAGGCGGTGTCCGCTCGTCGCGCCGGTGGTATAGATCAGATCGGACGTCACCACTGTGGGACAGGCCGCGTACGTCTTGGGGGGCGTAGAGTGTGACCCCCGCCACCGATGGCCCCGGCGCCGGCGTCCCCGCCGCATACGTCGGCAGCGTCACCATGAGCAGCATTAAACCGACCGCTAACGCGGTCAGCACCCTGACACGCATACCAGACTCCTTTCACCAGCCACTTACAAAAAACCGGTCGTTGGAGCCTTCCCGGCATCTCTCTCTCTGGAAAATGGTACTGAGGAGCCTTTATTATATGTCTAAACATGAGATTTCACAATATCTTTAAGATGAATATTCTTTCATTTAGAGAGCGATTTCGGAAGCTTTTTAGTTCGCTTATTAATCCTATTTTTACTAAAGATGTCTATTTTGATCGAATTTCCGAACAGAATCAAAGGTAAAGCCACGAAGCTCGCATTGCTTTCTTCTTTCGCAGCTTTGCGCTAAAGTACCCAGTTTGGTCGAATTTCCGAACAGAATCAAGCGGTAAGACAAGGTTTCGAGTGACGCCGTTTTCCTTTACCGTGTGGGCATGGGAAATTGAGATCGGCTGCTCCTCAAACTCCCCTTTTCCCAACATCGAGTTTCCGAACACGCTCATAGAAGTTGTACAGGCAAAAGGACTCAGGCTGCCTGTGTGCTATACTGCCACCGATGTTCCCTCCCACACCCCGACGACATAATGAGGAGATCGGCCATGGCTGCACCCACGGACTTCGACGCCCTGCTGGGCACCGGCGCCGGCGGTGAGCAAGGAGGCTCACCGCTGCATGATGTCCAGACCAGCGCCCCCGGCCCGCAGGGCGCGCTGCCGCTCACCGAGGACATGCTGCTCAACTCGCCCAGCGGCGATCTCTTTGCGTTGAGCCAGAACGTCGGCATGGGCTGGCACCCGGACGAGCTGAACCGGCCCCAGGTGCTGATCCTCAGCACTCAGGGCGGCATCCGTGCCCCGGACGGCACGCCGATCGCGCTCGGCTACCACACCGGCCACTGGGAGGTGGGCCTGCTCGATGCAGGCCGCCGCCGAGGAGCTGCGTGGTCGCGGCGCGATGCCCTTCGCCGGCTACTGTCACCGACCCGTGCGACGGCCGCACCCAGGGCACCGAGGGCATGCTCGACAGCCTGCCCTACCGCAACGACGCCGCCACAGGTCTTCCGCCGGCTGATCCGCTCGCTGCCGACGCGCCACGGCGTGATCGGCGTGGCGACCTGCGACAAGGGCCTGCCGGCGATGATGATGGCCCTGGCCGGCACGCCCGATCTGCCCTGCGTGCTGGTCCCCGGCGGGGTGACGCTGCCGCCGACCAGCGGCGAGGATGCCGGCAAGGTCCAGTCGATCGGGGCACGCTTCGCCCACGGCGAGACTCTCGCTCGAGGAGGCCGCCGCCCTGGGCTGTCGCGCGTGCGCCTCGCCCGGCGGCGGCTGCCAGTTTCTCGGCACCGCCGCTACCTCGCAGGTCGTCGCCGAGGCGCTGGGCCTGGCGCTGCCGCACTCGGCGCTGGCGCCATCGGGCCAGCCGATCTGGCTCGAGCTGGCGCGCGCCTCGGCCCGCGCGCTGCTGCGGATGCGCGAGCGGGGGCTGACGACCCGCAAGCATCCTGACCACGCAGGCGATCCAGAACGCCATGACAGTCCACGCGGCCTTCGGCGGCTCGACCAACCTGCTGCTGCACATCCCGGCGATCGCCTACGCGGCCGGCCTGCCGCGGCCGACGGTCGACGACTGGATCGCGATCAACCGGCGCGTGCCGCGGCTGGTCGACGTGCTGCCCAACGGGCCGCGCAACCACCCGACCGTGCGCGTGTTCCTGGCCGGCGGCGTGCCCGGAGGTGATGCTGCACCTGCGGCGGCTGGGGCTGCTGCACGAGGACGCGCTGACGGCGACCGGCGAGCCGCTCGGCGCGGTGCTGGATTGGTGGGAGCGCTCGGAGCGGCGCGACCGCCTGCGGGCATTGCTGTACGAGCGCGACGGCGTCGATCCCGACGAGGTGATTATGACCCCCGACCGGGCGCGCGAGCGCGGCCTGACCAGCACCGTGACCTTCCCGCGCGGCAACCTGGCCCCGGAGGGCGCGGTGATCAAGAGCACCGCGATCGATCCGCGCGTGGTCGATGCCGACGGCGTCTATCGCAAGCTGGGCCGCGCGCGCGTCTTCACACGCGAGCGGGCGGCGATCGCGGCGATCAAGAGCCACGGCCCCGATCGAGTCCAGCCTGGCGACGTTATTGTGCTGATCTGCCGCGGGCCGCTGGGCACCGGCATGGAGGAGATCTACCAGATCACTTCGGCGCTCAAGCACCTGAGCTGGGGTCGCGAGGTGGCGGTGCTGACCGACGCGCGCTTCTCCGGCGTCAGCACCGGGGCCTGCATCGGCCACGTCGGGCCGGAGGCGCTGGCCGGCGGGCCGATCGGCCGGGTGCGCGACGGCGATATGATTCAGATCGTAATCGACCGCAGTACGCTGGTCGGCAGCGTCGACCTGGTCGGCGAGGGCGAGACGATCTACGGGCCGGAGGAGGGCGCGCGGGTGCTGGCGGCCCGACCGCCGCGGCCTGACCTGGCACCGCACCCGGCGCTGCCGGCCGATACGCGGCTGTGGGCGGCGCTGCAACAGGTTGGCGGCGGCACCTGGGGCGGCTGCGTCTTCGACGTCGACGCGATCGTGGCGGCGTTAAGCCGACCACCGACCGTCGACCATTGACCACCGACCACGGGCGAGGCGGCCACGGAGGGCTCGCCCTACGGGTTCCTTGGTGGGCGGCCACGGAGGGCTCGCCCTACGGGTTCCTTGGTGGGCGGCCACGGAGGGCTCGCCCTACGGGTTCCTTGGTGGGCGGCCACGGAGGGCTCGCCCCATGGGTTCCTTGGTGGGCGGCCACGGAGGGCTCGCCCCATGGGTTCCTTGGTGGGCGGCCACGGAGGGCTCGCCCCACGGGTTCCTTGGTGGGCGGCCACGGAGGGCTCGCCCTACAGGTGGTGGTGATCGTTTCTTTATTCTTTGTTCTTTGTTCTTGGTTCTCGGGTGGAGATGGGTTATGGAACGAAACGTATTATGGACGCCCTGGCATGGCCTTGGGTTCGAACATCTGCACCTGGCCTGGTATGACGATGGCATCCTGGCCGACAGCGTGGTGATCGGTATGCAGGACGGGCAGCCGTTTCGCATCCGGTACATGATTCGCTGCGATGAGCGCTGGCGCGTTCGCGAGGTCAGGGTGGATCTGCTGGACGAGAGCAACCAGCGGATCGAGCTGCTGGCCGATGGCGAGGGCCACTGGAGCGACGCCGCCGGCGATGGGGTGGCCTCGCTTGACGGCTGCGTCGACACCGATATCACCGCGACGCCGTTCACCAATACGCTGGCGATCCGTCGCCTCGGGCTCGTGCCGGGCCAGTCGGCCACGCTGTCGGTCGCCTACATCGTGATCCCCGAGATGCGCGTGCAGCTGGATCAGCAGCGCTACACCTGCCTGGCGGCCGAGGCGAACGGCGGCCGCTACCTATACGAAGGCCTCCTCAGCAGCTTCTCGGCCGAACTCCCGGTCGACTCAGAGGGGCTGGTCCTCGACTACCCGGAGCTGTTCAGGCGCGTCGCGCCGGCTGGGCATCAGTAATCGCTCGATGCCGGCGGCTGGGAGCCCGGCTGCGTGCCGCTGCCGCCGCACCCAGCCAGCGCCAGCGCCGCCAGCGCGACGAGGATGAGGCGAAGGATACGCTGTTTCATGACGTCACTCCGCTGAGAGATTAGACAAGGTCAGTTATTAGTTGTCAGTTGTCAGTTGCGATACAACTGACAACTGACAACTGACGACGGACAACTCGCTCAACCTGGTTGCGTGGCCAGCGCTTGCCGCTCGGCGCGGTGCCTCACGATCAGCACGGCGGCGGCGATCCCGACGACGATGTACGCCGCGAAGTACAGCAGCCCAAGCGGCCGCGTGCTGAAGTCGAACAGGCCGATGTACGCCAGCCCGGCGATGGTGATCACAATGATCAACGGCAGGCCGCACCGTGCATAGGCGAGGACCGGCGCGAGGCCCTTGGCCCAGATCAGCACGACCGCGCCGACGCCGAGCGCGGAGTAGAACGCGGCGAAGGCATACACGGTGAATGGCGTCAGCGGCTCGGGGAAGATGCTGCCGTCCAGGCCGAAACTGCCTGGCCCAAAGATGCCCAGCGCAAACACGAAGATCGCGAACACGACCGACCCGATCCGCAGCAGGAGCGGCACGGGCGGCCCCTCGGCCATCGTCGCCGGCCGCAGTTGCACCCAGTCGACGATGTTTTTAATCGCTGCGATCACCGCGACGCTGATTACGATGATGTAGGGCCACCCCAGTGGCGCATCGAGCCGCAGTAAACTACGATGCGCGACCAGCACCGCCGCCTCTAACAGGCCAAACGCCCACAGGTAGATCAGGCAGGCGTGGACGATCGGCCAGCGCCAGATGCGCGCGGCCTCCCAGGCAAGGAACGCATTGCCCAGGTACCAGCCACCCATTGTCATAGCGACAAAAGGCGTGATCTTCCACAGGAAGCCTTCGGCGGCCCAGGCGGGCGCCACAAAGAGCACGATACCAAGGATCGCAAATAGTACGGCCACACTACGAACCAGCCAGCGCGAGGAAGTGGTGAGGGTCGTCGCAGATCCATTCATGGTGGCGCTCCTTTTGTTTCCTCTACGATCCAGGGTGGAGAGAGGATTCTTGAGGGGCGGCCCTCTCAAACTCCCCTTTCAAACAGCCTCTAAGTCAAGTATACGACCGGCGTGTCTTCGGAGTGTCGAATATATCGCGGGCTGCCCGAACCGGCACGACAAATTAGGCGGCGCCCACGGGCTGGTAGGGGACCACCACCCGAAACGTGCTGCCCTGGCCGGGGCTACTCTCGACCTCAAGTTGGCCGCCGTGCTGGGTGACGATGTGCGCGCTAATCGAGAGGCCCAGCCCGGTGCCGTTGGGCTTGTTGGTGAAGAAGGGCTCGAACAGCCGCGCCCGGATGTCGTCGGGGATGCCGATGCCGGTGTCTTGTATCTCGGCTACGGCCACGGTGGCGCCGGCCAGCGTGCGGACGGTGAGCGTGCCGCCCTCCGGCATGGCGTCGATGGCGTTCAGGATCAGATTAAGAAACACCTGGCGCAGTTGATCGCCGTTCCCCACGACGGTGGGGAGATCAGGAGCTGGCGTGAAGATGACCTCGATCGCCACATGGCGGGCGTTAAGCCCGGTGAGCGCCAGCGTCCCTTCCGCCAGCTCGTTCAAGTTGGTTGGCGCCAGTTCGCCCCGCGTCGGCCGATAGAAATCGCGCATCCGCTCGATGATCCTGGCGATGCGGGTGAGCTGCTCGCGTGCGATCTCCAGGTAGGTGGTGTCGCGCAGCTCGGCGGGCAGGTCCTCCTCCAGCAGGTACAGGCAGTTGCGGGCGGCGTATAGCGGGTTGTTGATCTCGTGGGCGATCGACGCGGCGAGCTGCCCGACTGCGGAGAGGCGCGCGGCCTGGAGCACGGCCGCCTCGGCCGAGGTCAGGCGCTCGGCCATGGAGCGCTGCTGCTCCTCCAGGCTGGCGAGTTGGCGCGAGAGCGAAGCGGCCTCGCGCGCGCTACGCTCCTCCAGGATCGCGGCGGCGGTCAGGTTGGCCAGCCCGTCGAGCGTGGCGCGGGCCTCGGCGCCGAAGGGGCCGCCGCCCTCGGTACGCAGCATGAACAGCACCCCGATCGCCTGGTCGTGGGCCAGGAGCGGGATCGCCACGAACCCGGTGGGGGGCGCCGTGAGTTGCAGCGCGTCGAGCAGCCGCTGCGGCTCGTCCTCGCCGAGCTGGAGTGCCAGCGCCAGCCACTCCTCAGTCGAATGGGCTAGCTGCGCCTGCCGGCTGGTGAAGGAGCGACCGATGTCATCTTGATCGACCGGTCTGCTGAAGGCCGGCAGCGGGCTGAAGCCGACGCTGGCGCGCAGCTCCAGGCGCTGGGTCGCCGGGTCGTAGAGGTAGATCGCCCCCCGCTGGGCCTCGGGCACCAGCGCCATGGCCTGGTTGATCGCCCGCTGGAGCACCGCGTCGAGGCCGCGCGCCCGCAGCAGCTCCTGGCTGAATTGGAGCAGGGCATTGAGATGGGCGGTGCGCCGCCGCACCTGCCGCTCAAGCTCCACGGCAGCCTGCCGGCGCTCGGTGATATCGCGGATGACGCTAGTGATCAGCAGGCCCTCCTCGGTGTGCAGCGGGCTCAGGCTGATCTCGACCGGGAACTCGCTGCCGTCGCGGCGCCGCGCTTGGAGGTCCAAGCCGATACCCATCGGGCGGGTGTGGGGCTCGCTGACGAAGATGGCACGGTGCTCGATATGCCGGGCGTGCAGGTGTTTGGGCAGCAGCACCTCCACGAACTGGCCGATCAGTTCGGCCCGATCATAGCCGAACAGCCGCTCGGCCTGGCTGTTGGCGATGACGATGTGGCCCTCGACGTCGACGATCACAATCGCATCGGGGGCCGATTCCAAGAGCGCTTGAAATTTCGTCTCCGCCTGTGTGCTCCGCAAGGCGGCGGGCGGGCCGGGCGTGGCTGAGACCGCGAGTCGCTCGCTGGCCGTGCGCGAGTCATCGCTCATCCTCATGATCCTCGCTCGATGCTGATTGAAACGCGCGCATGGGTAGTGAATGTATCACTGAAGGTGCAGTTATGGTACCACATTTTCTGGTTGTTGATGCCGATGCGGGCGCCACATAGGTCACCCGCGCGGTTATTCAGGTGACTTGCGCGCCCCGGAGGTCTAGTATATCATGCTGCCATCTCACCTGCGTCCATGCCTCCGAGGTTGTGTATGCCGCACCCCTTAGCGCGCGATACATCACCTGCTGCTGAAGCGCGACAAATCGCGTTTTTCCGGCAGCGGCTCCCCCACGAGCGCCTGGCGATCACTTGCGATCTCTCGGCGTTCGCGGCCGCCTCGTCGCGTGACGCTATCCGCCGGGCACATCCTGACCTGAGCGACCTAGAGCAAGCGCGGCTCTTGGCAGAGCTTCTGTTTGGGCCTGAATACGCAGGGCGTGTGCGTCAGCCTCCAACGATCGAGGGAAGCATGTCGATTCCAGCCGCCATTTTGCCGGTCACCCGTGTTTTCCAGCAGCTCGGCATCTCCTACTATGTCGGCGGCTCGATCGCCAGCACGGCCTATAGTCTGCCGCGCTCGACCTATGATATTGACGTTGCCGCCGATATTCGACCGCATCACGTCGCGCTCTTCGTCGCCGCGCTCGAAGCGGAATACTACATCGAACGCGCCGCCGTCCTCGATGCACTTGCGCGCCGTGATGCGGAGGCATCGTTCAATATCACGCATCACGCCACCGGCCTCAACATCGACATCTTTGTGACGGCCGGTCGCCCATTCGATCACTCTCGATATGCACGCGCTCAAGATCACCTCCTCCCTGGCGCGACAGAGTCGATCAAGCTCGCATCGCCGGAGGACATGGTGCTGAACAAGCTGCTGTGGTATTGGCAAGACCAGATTGAGAGCGTGAAGCAGTGGCGGGATACCCAGAGCATCATCCGAGTGCAAGGGAATGCGCTTGATCTGGGCTACCTGCGGTGGTGGGCTGCCGAGCTGAACATCGGCGACTTGCTGGAAGCGGCGTTTCGGGGCGACCCGCCGCCTCGTTCGGGGAGCGATAACGAGCCACGCCAGGAGCGGTTGTTCTAAAAGATGCCTATCACACCCGAATGCACGCCACCTCATGCCCCTGCTTACGCTCAAGCGGCGGGTCGGCCTCGGCGCAGGCGGGGACCGCCACCGGGCAGCGCGGGTGGAAGCGGCAGCCGTGGGGGATATCGGCTGGGTTGGGCGTCTCGCCCTGGAGGATCACCCGCTCGCGTCGGCGCTGCGGGGAGGTGCTGGGGATGACCGAGAGCAGCGCCTTCGTGTAGGGGTGCAACGGGTTGCCGAGCACGTCGCCGGCCGGCCCGATCTCGACGATCCGGCCCAGATACATCACCGCGATCCGGTCGGCGAACAGCATCGCCGTCGCCAGGTCGTGAGTGATGAACAGGATGCTGATCGCGCGGCGCTTGCGTAGGTCGTTGAGCAGCATTAGGATCTCGGCGCGGATCGAGACATCCAGCATGCTGACCGGCTCGTCGGCCACCAGCAGCCGCGGCTCGGTCACGAGCGCCCCGGCGATCACGACCCGCTGGCGCTGGCCGCCCGACAGCTCGTGGGGCAGGCGATTGATAAACTCCGCCGCCGGCCGCAGCCCGACCTCCTCAAGCGCGGCCGTGACGCGCCGCATCCGGTCATCGCGGTTCGGCGCCAGCCGATGGACCTCCAGCGGCTCGGCGACCAACTGGCCCACCGTCATGCGCGGGTTGAGCGACTCGTAGGGGTCCTGGAAGACCATCTGGACCGCCTGGCGCAGCGAGCGGTCACGGCGCAGTCGCTCGTGCAGCACATCGCCCTCGAAGCGCACCACGCCGCCGCTCGGCTCGGCCAGCCCTAGCACGCACAGCGCGGTCGTGGTCTTGCCGCAGCCGCTCTCGCCCACCAGCGCCAGCACCTCGCCGCGCCCCAGCCCGAACGAGACCCCGTCGATCGCCCGTACCACGCGCTGCTCCTCGCGCCGCAGCGCCCCGACTAGGCTGCGCTGGATCGGGAAGTGCTTGGTCAGGTCGGTCACTTCGAGGATGGGTTGGTGATCTTGGGTGGGTGTTGCGCTCATCGAATCGTCCTAATTCATGGGAGATTGGAGATTGGAGATTAGAGATATGGGACGCCTCGATCAATCTCTAATATCCAATCTCCCCCTTTTTTACTGCCCGCCGGTAACACCACGCCTCAAGCTCGACGCCGCCGTAATCCTCGCGGCTCGTTCGCCCGTCCCGGCGCCAGCCCAAGTGCTCATAGAACCGGCGAGCGCGCTGATTGTCGCGCAGCACCCACAGGACCGCCTCGCTCATGCCCAGGTCGCGCAGCTCGTCCATCGCCGCGCGCATCAATGCCTTTCCCACCCCGCAGCCCCAGTACGCCGGAAGTACGTAGAGCAAGTAGACCAGGCCGACTTCGCCCGCATCCCATACCGCGCCGACCCTAACTAAGCCGATGATGCCATCAGCGCCGATCGCGACCAGCAGCCGCTTGCGCCCGGACGCTCCATGCTTCAGAAGATTGTGGCGCCAGCTCGCCGCTTTCTCGGCTTCCGAAAGCCCGTCGAGGAAGGCACCCGGCATAAGGTCCCGGTAAGCGGCCCGCCAACTCGCTACTTCCACCGCCGCGACCAACTCGGCGTCCGCCGGCATGGCCCGACGTACTAGGATCTCCATCTCTTACACCAGGTGACACGCCGCCTGCTGCCCACGCCCCACCGGGCGCAGCTCAGGCACCTCGACCCGGCAGCGCTCCGTGACCAGCGGGCAGCGTGGGTGGAACCGGCAGCCTGATGGCAAGTTCGAGAGCTGCGGCGGCGTGCCGGGGATGCTGACCAGCTCGGCGTTCGGCTGGGCGATGTCGGGGAAGGCGCGCAGCAGCCGCTGGGTGTAGGGGTGCTGCGGGCTGTCGAAGACCTGCTCGACCGCGCCGTACTCGGCCACCCGCCCGCCGTACATCACCAGCACCTTCTGGCAGAACTCGGCCACGATCCCCAGGTCGTGCGTGACGATGATCAGCGCCAGGTCCAGGTCGCGTCGCAGCCGGTCGAGCAGGTCCATGATCTGGGCCTGGATCATCACGTCGAGCGCGGTGGTCGGCTCGTCGGCCACCAGCAGCTGCGGATTGCACGCTAGCGCCATGGCGATCATGGCGCGCTGGCGCATCCCGCCGCTGTACTGGTATGGGTACTGCTTGGCGCGCCAGGCCGGGATGCCGACCATGTCGAGCAACTGGCTCACGCGGGCATCGACCTTGTCGCGCGGCCAGGGCAGGTGGGCCAGGATCGCCTCGCGAATCTGGTCGCCGACCGTGCGTACCGGGTTGAGCGCATTCATCGCGCTCTGGAACACGATCGCCAGGTCGCGCCAGCGCCGCGTGCGGAACTCGGCCGGGGTCAGCGCCAGCAGATCATCGCCGTCGAAGAGCACCTGGCCGGCGGCCACGCGCCCGGCCGGCGGCAGCAGCCGCAGCAGCGAGAGCATGGTCCGTGGTCTTGCCGCAGCCGCTCTCGCCCACCAGCCCAAGCGCCTCACCATGCTCAAGCGTGAAGCCGACATCCTCGACCGCCCGCATGGCCACGCCCTCGGAGGTGATGAACTCGGTGGTCAGGTTGCCTACGTCCAGCAGTGGCATTGTTCCTCGGCCTGGTGCATTTACGATTTACGATTTGGGAGATGCGTGATGCGTGATGTGTGATGCGTGATGCGTGGTGTCTGGGCGGCCACGGAGGGCCGACCCTACAGATTCTCGGTTCTTCTGGGTTTGGTGGGGGGCGAACACGAGGTTCGCCCTTACGTGGTTCTGTGGTGGGGGCGTATACGATACGCCCTTACGTGGCTCCATCCTCCATCCTCGATCCTCCATCCCCCCTTCACCCTTTCACCCCTTCACCCCCTCACCTTGTCACCCCTTCATCGTGTCACGCCGCTCCGGCATCAGGTGGTGGCTGCGCGTGCGCGGGTTGACCAGCTCCTCCAGCACGTAGCCCAGCAGCGTCCAGCCCAGCACGACCCAGACGATGCCCAGGCCGGGCGGGAGGATCGCCCACCAGGCGCCCACCGAGATCGCGCCGCGCCCGAAGGCGAAGTTGAGCATCGTGCCCCAACTGATGAGCGTCGGGTCGCCCAGGCCCAAGAACGCCAGCCCCGCCTCGCTCAGGATGGCAACCGAGATCACCAGCGCGTTCTGGGCCAGCAGGATCGGCAGCACCAGCGGCAGGATGTGCCGGCGAATGATATGCAGGTTCGGCGCGCCGATCGCCCGCGCACGCAGCACGAACTGGCGCTCTTTGAGCGACAGCACCTGCGCGTACACCAGCCGGGCCGTGCTGGTCCAGCTCAATAGCGCGATCGCCAGGATGATGTTCCACAAGCTCGGCCCAAGCAGCGCCACCAGCACCACGTACAGCGGCAGATCGGGAATGACCAGGAAGATGTCGGTCAGGCGCATCAGCAAAGTGCCGGCCCGCCCGCCGTAGAACCCAGCCAGCAGCCCGATCGTCCCGCCGATCATCACCGTGATCAGCGAGGCGGTGAAGCCGACGATCAGCGAGACGCGCGCGCCGTAGATCAGCGCGCTGAAGACATCCTTGCCGCCGTCGTCGGTGCCCAGGGGGTGCTCGGCATCGGGCGGCGCGTAGATCGTGTCGATCCGCGCCCGCACCGGTCGGTACGGGTCGTAGGGCGCCAGCAGCGGCGCAAAGACCGCCGCGCCGAAGGCCGTCAGCAGCATGACCAGCCCGAGCAAGCCCATCCAGCTTCGGCGCACCTGCCGCCAGAACGCGCGCAGCCAACCGCGCCCGGTCAGAGCAACGTCCGTGGTTGGTTGTGTGATGATACCGGCCATTTACGTGTTGCGTGTTGCGTGTTGACAACGGACAACGGACAACGGACAACGGACTACGTCTGCCTGACGCGCGGGTCGAGATACGCATACAGCAGATCGGCCACCATATTCGCCAGCACCACGCTGATGGTGAAAAGCAGGAACGCGCCCTGGAGCATCGGGTAGTCGCGCCGGCCGACGGCCTCGAAGACCGCGCTGCCCAAACCCTGCCACGAGAACACGCTCTCGATCAAGATCGAGCCGCTGACCGTGAAGCCCAGCGTCAGCGCGATCAGCGTGATCACCGGCAGCATCGCATTGGGGAAGGCGTGGTCGCGCAGAATCTGCGTGTCGGTCAGCCCCTTGGCCTTGGCAGTCAGGATGTAATCCTCGTTCAGCACCTCCAGCACCGAGCTACGCATAATCAGCATAAACTCGCCCAGCAAAATAATCGTCAGCGTCAGCGTGGGCATGATCAGATGGCGTCCCACATCCAGCGCCTGCTCCCAAAACGAGGCGAAGTCGGCGCCGGCGGTGCGGATGCCGCCCACCGGCAGCGCCAGGTAGCTGCTGCCGACGATCAGCAGAATGATCCCCAGGAAGAACGTTGGCAGCGCCCAGGTGAACAAGCCGAACATCAGCGTGGTCAGATCCAGCGCCGTGCCCCGGCGCCAGGCCGCCAGCAGCCCCATCCCGATCCCGATTGTGATCGCCAGGAACTGGCCGATCGTCACCAGCAGCACCGTGTTGACCAGCCGCTCGCGCAGCAGGTCGGCGACCGGGCGGTTGAAGTTGTAGGAGATGCCCAGGTCGCCGCGCAGCAGGTTGCCGAAGTAGCGGAAGAACTGGCTGTCGAACGGGCTGTCGTCGGCGAAGTTGATCAGCAGAGGCTTATCCAGCCCGAAGCGCCGGCGGATGGCCTCCTGGGCCTCGCGGGTCAGCCGTGGGTCGCGAACGCCGGCCTTGGCCGGGTCGCCCGGCAGCACGCGGAACAGGAAGAAGTTGAGCGTGATCACGAAGATGATCGTGAACAGCGCCCAGGCCAGCCGCCGGATCAGATAATCGCTACGGCTCATAAGACAAGACTTCGCATGGCACCGCTCGACTTTACAATGTGGGTGGGGGGAGACTGAGGGGGCAGCCCCCTCAAACCCCCTTTCTTCTTAGAACTGTATCTACTGCACCGCCGAGATCGCGACCAGCGAGATCCGGCTGGAGAGAGTCTGCAAGCCCTGCGGGTCGATCACCCAGCCCTGGAAGCGGTCGCTGCGGTAGGCCTCAAGCTTCTGCGGGTAGTAGGGGATGATGTAGGGCACGTCGCGCACGATGATCTCCTGGAGCTTGTGGAACAGCTCAATGCGCTTCTGGCGGTCGGCGGTGACTTGCTGCTCCTGGTAGAACTGATCGTACTCCGGGTTCGAGTAGCCGGACTCGCCCACGCCGGTGGTGATATTCTCGGTGGTGAGAATGCCGAGTAGCGAGGACGGATCAGGGCCGGCGCTCCAGCCCCACTGGATCACATCGTAGTCGAAGGCCGGGCAGCAAGCCGCCGTCAGCGCGTCGGCCTCGATCGCCTGAATGTCGATCGCGACGCCGACCTGCATCCACATCTCGCCCAGCAGCTCGGCGAAGCGCGGCCCCTCGGCGGCATACTGGTCCGAAGGGTAGCTATAGCGGAAGCGCAGCGGCTTGCTGGGGTCGCCGGGCATCTCGCGCACGCCATCGCCGTCGCTGTCCTTGTAGCCGGCGTCTTCGAGCAACTGCTTGGCCTTCTCCGGCTCATACCCATAATCCTGGAGCCCGCCGTGGAACGCATCGCCGTGCCCAGGCAGCACCAGGCTCAACCCAGGCGCGGCCAGCCCCAGTTGCACCACATCGATCAGCTGCTGCTTATCGATCGCGTAGGCCAGCGCCTGGCGCACCTTGACATCGCGCAGCGCCGGGTGGCCGGTACACTTGCCGTCATCCGGGGGACAGTTCTCCGGCTCGGTGACATCGAAGATAATATCGACCAGGCGCAGATCGTTGCCGATCTCGATCTTGACGTTCGAACTCGCTCCGGAGCGCCCGCACCACAGTGTTCTGCGGCTCGATCAGCTCGACCTCGCCGGTCTTGAGCGCCTGCACCATCGCGTCGTCATTGCCGAACACCCGGAAGATCACCTCGTCGATCTTGGGCGGCGTCAGGTAGTGATCCTTCTTGGCCTTCAGCCGGGTGAACTCGCCCGGCTTGAACTCGGCCAGCGTAAACGGTCCCGAGCCGATCATCTCCAGGTTCTCGAACTCAACCGCCGATTGCTCGTCCTTGAACTGCTCCCAAATATGCTTGGGGAGAATCGGCACCGCTGAAAAACGCTCATCCGTGTTGGCGACCGGCCCCTCGAACACGATCACCACGGTGGCCGGGTCGGGGGTCTCGATCTTCTCGATCAGCGTGGTGTAATCCTTGAGCAGCGCGAACGCCTCGAAGTTGCGGATCATATTGTAGGTGAACGCCACATCCTCCGACGTCACCGGCTTGCCGTCGTGCCACATCGCCCCCTCGTGCAGCTTGAACGTCCAGGTCTTGCCGTCGGCGGCGACCGTGAACTCTTTGGCGAGTTGCGGCTGCGGCTGGTTGCGTAGGTCGGTGGAGATCAGCGTGTCGTAAACCAGGGTATAGATGTCGAACGACTCTGAAAGGTAGCCGGCGCCGGGGTTGAGCGAGTTCGGGCGCGGCGGTGCGGCCGATGCGGAGCGTGCCGCCCTCGGCAGCATCAGCGGGAGCCTGGGCGGCCGGCGCGCTGGTGGCTGGGGCTGCGGGAGCCTGTGTCGCCTGGTCGGCGGGTGCAGCGGGCGCGGTCGTGGGAGCGACGGTCTGCGGCGCCCCGCCGCAAGCCGCAAGCACGACAGCGAGCAGCAGCAGGGCTGCGCTGCTCAATCGAGGCCGGGACATCTGGCACTCCTTTCGTCGATCTCTTCCAAACGCCGGCACAACCACATTCGTGGTGGAAAGGGACCTTGAGGGGCAGCCCTCAAATTCCCCGTTTAGAAAGTCGCTTCATGGATTTCGTCGCGCGGTAGCGCCAGCATACTACGAGATCCACCGGCTGTCAATTTACTAGAGAGCGTATAATATTGGTTAAGAGCGAATAATGTAACCAAACCAGCGACGTGAACGTCGTGTATTGGTGGCACTGTATCTGCATAACCCCCAATGAGAAACTGTTTGAAAAGGGCATGATCTCGCCTACAAACTATGGTGGAAAGGGATTCTTGAGGGGCGACCCCTCAAACTCCCCCCTTTTCAAACAGTCTATGAGTTTCGTGTCGTAAAGGAGCATGCTAGTGTCCACCGTAGCTTCAATCTCGCCGGACCCTTATTCGCTGTTTACGCCAACCGCGCTGGCAAACCCCTACCCGGTGTACGACCGCCTGCGCGCCGAAGATCCAGTCCATTGGGACGACCAATTTCATGCCTGGCTCCTAACCCGCTACGCCGATGTCAAAACCTTCATGTACGACCCGCGCGCCTCCTCGAAGCTTGGGCATAGGGACGAATTCGCCGGTCTGCCCGATGACCTTCAGGAGCAGGTGGCCAATATCTATCATTTCCTCTCGCTGTGGCTGGCAGCGATGGACCCACCCGAGCACCGGCGGCTGCGGCACCTGCTCAACGCCAGCTTCAAGCCGCAATTGGTGGAGAATCTGCGCCCGCGCATTCAAGACATCGCCGACGAACTGCTCGACGCCGTCCAGGATGCCAATCAGATCGAGTTCATGAGCGACTTCGCCTACCCGTTGCCGGCCATGGTCATCGCCGATATGCTGGGCATGCCCGCCAGTGAGCGGATGCTCCTGCGCGGCTGGTCGCAGAAGATCATGGCGTTCGTACAGTTCGGCCAGCGCTCGGAGCGAACGGTGATCGAAGGAATGCACCAAACGATCCAGGAGCTGTACGCCTACTTGCGTGTGATTATCGCCGACCGACGCCGGGCGCCCCAGGACGATCTGCTCAGCAACCTACTCACCGCCGAGGAGCAGGGCATGGTGCTCAGCGAGGAGGAGCTGTTGTCCACCTGTGCGCTGCTGCTCTTCGCCGGCCACGAGACGACGATGAACCTGCTCGGCAACGGCCTGCTGGCCTGCTTCGAGCACCCCGATCAATACGAGCTGCTCAAAGCCGACCTCTCGCTCGTCCCGGCTGCCGTCGAGGAGATGCTGCGCTATCGGGGTCCGGTACACTTGACGGTACGCTCGGCCAAGGAGGATATCGAGATCGGCGGCAAGCGCATCCGGGCCGGGGAGATCATCATGCCTTGCCTGGGTGCGGCAAATCACGATCCGGCCCAGTTCCCCGACCCACACAGGTTCGACATTCGCCGGCCGAACGTGGACACGCAGCTTGCCTTTGGGCATGGTATCCACTTCTGTCTGGGCGCGCCGCTGGCCCGATTGGAAGGCCAGATCGCCTTCCCAACCCTGCTGCGCCGTCTGCCGGGGCTTCAGGGCGTGGTGGAGGAGGCGACATGGCGTGAGTCGGTATCGTTGCGTGGCCTGAGCAAGCTGCCTGTTACCTTCGACCACGTTCGCCCGCGCCGCGAAGGCTAGTGGGTCACTTGATTTGTACGCCGCCTTTGTCTGTGTTGCGTATTGCGTGTTGCGTGTTGCGTCGCGCTGACACGCAACACGCAATACGCAACACGCAACACAGGCTGTACTAGCTCTGCGCCTCCTGGCTACGCAAGTACTCCGCATATTCGACCGTGAACTCGCGCGCCTGCGCGAAGTCGGTCGAGCGCTGCGAAAGCGCCTCCACCACCACCTCTTTGCCCGTCGCGGTCAGGGCGATGATCTCCGGTCGGCGGGGAACGTGAAACCGGGTGTGGTCGTGGTGGGTAATGGTGACGATCGTGCCGAGCGCCTCGCCGCCCGCTGTGGTCACGGTGCTCCACATCCAGCGCTGCTGGTCGGTCTCTTCCTGCGTCCCCCATTCGCGCGAGATATCGAAATCGCCGGGGAGTTTCGGCTCCAGGCGCAGCCCGGCCTGCTTGATCTGGCGGTGAATAGGCCGGAACAGCAGGTCAAGGAATGTCCCATACGCCATATCGCCGGCCCGGTTGTAGGCGTCCAGCAGCTTCTCATGATTGGTCTGGAGCAGGGTCTGCCAGGTGTTCGCGATATGCTCCTCGATATGGCGCCCCAGCGCATGAATATCGCGTTGCTTGTCGCCTGAGAGAACGATCGGTGATGAGGCCATGCAAAACCACCTTTCTTTGTGTTACGTGTTACGTGTTGCGTGTTGCGTGTTGCGTGATTCGGCGCGACGCAACACGCAACACGTAACACGAGCTGGCTAACGTGAAAAAGGGGGAGTTTGAGGGGTCGCCCCTCAAGAATAGACCATCCCACATTTTCATGCATCAGTGTGCGCCCCGCGCATGGAGTCTCATTTAAAAATCGAGAGTCTCTAAACCTCCCCATCTGGCGAGGGTGGCGTGTGCTGTTCAAGGCTCGCCCGTACCTGGTGGAGCACCATGAGGGCCGTTCGCAAGTCGGCCAGCGTGTGTGCGCCACCGATCTGGTTGGCCCAATTGGCATGGCGCTGCTCGACATAATCAAGTGCTGCGCGCCCTTTTGCAGTCATGATCATCAGCTTGGCGCGGCGGTGATGCGGATTCTCGGCGTACTCAATCAGGCCCTCCTCGGCCAGGCTGTCGGCGGTCTGCTGCACGCTTTGGCGGGTCAGCCCCATGGTGCGGGCGACGTGAGCGACCGGGATTGGGCCATGCTCGACCACGCCGAGGACTTGCCAGCGCGCGCTGCTCAGACCAACCGGCTCGGTCAGGGTATCGCCCGCATCCAGCAGCAGCCGATTGACGCGGAAGACTTCGAGGATTAATTCGGTGAACACGTCGCCATGTGGATTCAGTTTGCTCATATGACAGGATATTACCATATTGGCAAGTACCTGTCAATAAGAAGAGGTACGCTGTGGCGTCCGCAATGCCGCTATTGCCTGCGGCAGCAAGGTACTTCACCTCTTTTTTATCGTGGATTTTTGCCCGACCGGGCAAAAATCCACGATAAAAGGAAGAAAAAGGTACCGCAATTTGCAGTACAATACGCCGCAATCAGAAAATAAGGGGAGCACCAATGACTCGCATTAGCGTTGAGGCTAAATACGAGCGGAATGGCTGGCCCTCGCTGGCCCGGCCCGACTTGGCGCCGCCCGAGGGCTGGAGCCTGGCGCTGCTCGCCGCCGTGAGCCGCATCCACCATCACAGCCTCGCGCCGGATGGGCGGCACGTGGCCTTTGTCTGGGATCGCGACGACCTTTCCGAGATCTACCTGCTGCCCACGGCTGGCGGGTGGCCGGCCAGGCTCACCGCCGACCGGCGCAGCATTCCCTACTGGTGGGACACTGCGCCGCAATGGTCGCCCGATGGGCAGTGGCTGGCCTTCGCCGCCAACCGGCACGTCCAGGTGGTGCCGGCCGCCGGCGGGCTCCCGCGCACGATCAGCGACTTCACGAGCGGAGCGTCGGCGCCGGTCTGGATGCCCGACAGCCGCGGGCTGATCGTCGTCGTGGAGCGGAACGACTATTCGCGGCTGCTGCTGACCGACCGCGAGGGCGCTTGGCCGCGACCGATCGGCCACGGCCCCGGCGACGAGGAGGACGCCCAACCCGCGCCGGATGGCCGCAGCGTCGCCTTTGTCCACAGCCCGCGCGACGACCTCAATCGCTACGACATCCATCTGGCCGACCTGGTGAGCGGGACGGCGCGAGGGATCGTGGGCGAGCCGGGCCAGAAGCACTGGTCGCCGCGCTGGTCGCCCGATGGGCGCTGGCTGGCCTGCCTCTCGCAGCGCTCTGGCTGGCGCGAGATCTGGCTGGTGCGGCCCGACGGCCAGGAGCTGCGCCAGCTCACCCGGCTCGGCCACGACATCAGCGACATCGCCTGGGCGCCCGACGGCGGGCGGATCGCCTGCGGGGTGAATCGCGACGGCGCGGTCGACTTGGCGCTGATCGACGTAGCAAGCGGCGAGCCGACCTACCTGCGGGCCGGGAAGGGCTGCTACAGCCGGCCGGCCTGGTCGCTCGACGGCGGCTTCCTGACCGTCGAGTACGAGGCGCCGGCGCTCCCGCCCGACCTGTACCTGGTGCCGACCGCCGGCGGGCAAGCAACTCAGCTCACCTTCTCGAACCCGCCCGCGCTGGCCCGCAACGCCCTGGTGACGCCTGAGCGGGTGCGCTACCACAGCTACGACGGGCTGGAGATCCCGGCGCTGCTGTACCGCCCGCCGCAGCCTAACGGCGCCGCGATCCTCTACCCGCACGGCGGCCCGCGCGACCAGTCCTTCTACGATTGGGACGTCCTGGCGCAGTACTTTGTCGCCAAAGGCTACACCTACCTGGCGCCGGACTATCGCGGCAGCACCGGGCACGGCGCAGCCTTCGAGCACGCCAACCAGAATGATTGGGGCGTCGGCGACGCGCAGGACTGCCTGTACGGCGCCGAGTTCCTGGGCGGCCAGCCGGGGATCGACCGGGAGCGGATCGCGATCTACGGCGGGAGCTACGGCGGCTACATGGTCGCCTGCTGTCTGGCCCGCGACCCGGCCAATCGCTTCGCATGCGGCGTCTACAAGTACGGCGACGCGCACCTGTTCACCTCGTGGGCGCAGTGCGAGCGCAGCACCCGGCTCTACACCGAGATGCAGATGGGCCACCCGACCCAGAACCGCGCCGCCTACCGAGCCGCCTCGCCGATCTTCGAGGCCGCCAATATCAAAAAGCCGGTGCTGATCCTGCACGGCCTGGACGACGACGTCTGCCCGCCCCAATCGACCGAGGAGTGGGTCGCGGCGCTGCGCCGGGCCGACGCCACCTTCGAGTACCAAACCTACCCCGGCGAGCCGCACGGCTTCCTCAAGCGCGAGAATATCCTGGATGTCTACACGCGCGTCGAGCAATTCCTGGATTGGTATCTGATGTAGTCAGTTGGGGTTAGACCAGCTTGCGCGGGATGCTCTCGATCCACGCCTTGCGGAAGAACTCGTGGCCGTTGAGCAGCACGGCGAGTTGGATGTCCACGTGGAAGGTGTCGGCGGTGCTGCGCACGCTGCCGCTGGTGCGGATCTCGGTCCGGTAGCCGTGCTCCTCCAGCGTGTAGAGCACCTCGTTGAACATGCGCGCGTGGGCCGGGTCGTGGTGGTAAGCGCACATCTCCAGGCGCTCGGCGGTGGAGAGCCGCGTGCCGCCGGGGATCGTCGCGGTATCGCCGCCCGCGACCCTGACGGTGACGCTCTGCGCGATCACGTCCTCGATGATCTGCCAGGCGGGTGGGTCCTCGCTGCCCTCGCCGATCTCGATCAGCTCCGGCGGCGTGGTTTTGAAGGGTGGCGGGGCTGGCGTCTCGGCCAGCGGCACTGCTGGCAGCATCAGACGCGAGGGTGTGGCACCGCCACGGTGCAGCGTGTGCTCGCAGGGGTAGGGCGAGGGCCAGAGCACCGGCCAATAGCCGCCGGCGACGCTCAGGCGAATACGCTGGCCAGCCAGGAAGCGGTAGCCGGTGGCCTTGAGCGGGAGGCGCACCATCACGATCTCGCCAGGCGTCAGCGGCTGCGGGTCGGCGTGCCCGGCGTGGTGGGTTAGGTTGAGGATGCCAATGCTGATTGGCGCCGAGGTGCCATCCGGCGCGACATCGGTCAGCCGCACGACGACGGTGGCGACCGGCGCGGTGCAGCTCAGGTAGAGCATGGCCTCGGGGAAGCCGACGATGTCGAGCGGCGCGGCCAGCGGCGGGCTAGTGTAGGTTAGGCCCAGTGCCTCGTCGGGGCGCAGGTCGCGCGCGAGGCCATTGGGCGCCACGCCGGCGCCGTAGCAGAGCGCGGCGTGGGTGCCCAGCGTCGGGCGGTACGTGAATTTGTCCGTAGTCCGTAGTCCGTAGTTTGTAGTTCCTCTCTCCTCCTCTTCCCCTCTCCCCCTCTCCCCCCCTTCTGTTCGGTGGTCGGTAGTCGGTAGTCGGTGGTCGGTGGTCGGTGGTCGGTGGTCGACCGCAACTGACAACTGACCACTGACAACGGACTCCTCTTCGAGAGTGCCGTCGCCGAGGGAAAAAGTTAGCTGGTGGGAGCGCGGGATCGGGTAGGCGGCCTCGGCGTGCCACGCGCCGTTTTTCCGCGCTGGGAAGGCTTCTGGAGGAGTGTACTCCTCGCGGAAGATCATCAACGGTGGCTCGTCCATCACCCCGTTTTGCTCGCCTTTGAGCCAGAAGGCGAAGAAGCGCACCAGCTCGTGCAGCCAGTCGATATTCGGCCCAGGGTAGGCGCTGTCGGGCAGCGAGTGGACCCAGGGGCCGATCAGGGCCTTGCGCGGCGCGTTCACGCAGCGCTCCTGCATACGCAGCACCGGGCTGGTGTACCCGTCGGCCCAGCCGCCGATATGGAAGATCGCGCAGGTGATCCGCTCGTAATCGGGCGCCAGCGAGCCGCTGCGCCAGTAGGGGCCGTCGGTCTGCTGGCGGAACCAGGCTAGCAGCCAGGGCGGCGTCTGCTCCAAGCGCTGCTTCCACTGCGCGGCCCAGTCGCTCCCGGCGTATTGCGGCTTCGGCGGCATGGCGTTCATCGCCACCTGGCTGACCGCGTACTGGGCCAGCTCGCTGGCGGTAAAGCAGCCGCCCAGGTAGTGAACATCGTCGGTGTAGCGGTCGTCGGTGGCATACATGGGGACGATCGCTTTCAGGCTGGGCGGCTGGAGCATCGCCACCTGGATGGCGGTGAACCCGCCGTAGCTGATGCCCCACATGCCGACATTGCCGTTGCACCAGGGCTGGGCGGCGAGCCACTCCACCGCGTCGTAGCCGTCGCGCGTCTCGTCGGCGGTGTACTCGTCGAGCGCGATGCCGGGGCTGCTACCGGTGCCGCGGATGTCGAGCCGGCATCCGGCGAAGCCGCGCTGGGCCAGGTAGGTCATGCGCTGGTGATCGGCCTGGTAGCGCCAATCGTCCTTGCGATACGGGATCATCTCCAGGATGGCCGGGAAGCGCTCGTCCTCGGCGCGGGGCACCGGCAGAAACAGGTTCGCCGAGAGCGCCAACCCGTCGCGCACGGGAACGCGCAGATCGTAGCGGATATCAACTTCGTAGCAAGGGTCGTGAGACATAGAGTTTGGTGGTGAAAAGAGGTTCTTGAAGGGCTTCCCCCTCAAACTCCCCCTTCGGTTGCGGATACCTGAACTATACCACACGGTGCTAGTGCGCGGCCTTCCTTAATAAATCTTACCTCATTTCGGTACATATAGAGTGGCACCGATAAAAGAAGTCTTAACGGAAACGTGAAGCGTATTGCGTGCTGCGTCATCCTGTCATCTTGTCATCTTGTCATCTGCTGGTGCGGTGTCGAGCGCGATTGGGTAGACGCTGCCGAGCGGGACGCTCGATAGACGTGACCGCACGATGACCGCGTGCGCCGGACGCGACCGCGGCTCGTAGATGCCGACCCAAGCAGCCGGCGCGTAGGCGCGCGCCAGCGCGGCGTAGAGCCAGTTCGGCAGCCGACCGTCCAACACCACGCCGCAGCCGGGCGTGGGCGCGGGCACCGGCAGCGGCGCGGCGACAGCGTCATCGTAGTCCAGGTAGGCACTGGGGATCGTGAAGCGCATGCGGCGGTAGGCCGGAGCGTGATCGGCTAGCTCCCAGCGCAGCCGGGCCACATCCATCGCCATGCCCGGCGCCAGCGGCGGCGGCGCGACCCAGCCGAGCGCGACGTTGAAGATCTGGATCGGGGCCGGGTCGGTCGCGGACGCCAGCGCCGCGTAGACCCAGGGCGGGCTGGCGCCGTAGACCGCCAGTGGCATACGCGAATCCAGGTCTTCGAGGAGCTGCGGCAGCTCTTGTGGTCGCCAGGGGGTGTCGGGCATGCTGTGGGCCGGGAGATTGTTGATCGGCGCCTCGACGTCGAGCGGGTCGCCGTCGAGCAGGGCGGCGTGGGTGCGGAAGAGCAGCGCAGGATCGAAGCGGCAGAGCCGATCCAACCGCTCGACCAGCGCGTCGAAGCAGTCCCCGGCCGGCGAGCGCTCCGAGCCTAGCCCGCCGATGGCCCCACGCAGCGTGACGCCCTGGTCGTCGAGCGCCTGTGGGCCGTCGAGATCGGAGCGCAGGTCGGCGAGCAGTGGTAGCGCCTGGTCATCGACGAGCGCGCGCCAAGGGTCAAGCCGCGCCGGATCGGTGGCGATCAGGATCGCGCCAGTACAGTGGGCCAGGATCAGGCGCGTCTCGTCCGACACCTTCCCGCCCGAGTTGACCAGCAGCGGCAGGTGGCGACCGGTGATGTCGCGGCTGATCCGCGTGGCGAAGGCCGCCGTCCATCCCTGCTTAGCTTGCCGGCGCAGCTCATTGACGATCGCCAGGGGCGCCTCGTAGCGCCAGTGGCCCTCGCCATCGGGGTGGGCGCGCAGGACGTAGTGGGTGACTTGGCGGCGCTTGAGCGCGCGGCTGAGATGGTAGGTAAGCCAACTCTTGCCGGAGTTCGGCGGGCCGCCGATGAACAGAGCCGGGTAACGAATCGCCATATTGTTCGCTCCATCCAGACATAAGGAGGTATCGATGAGCGGAGATCGGCCGCATATTTGCGTCGCGACGCTGGGCGCCCAGCCGCAGGTGGTGACGCTGGCGCTCGACGCGCTGCTGGACCACGGGTTCCCGATCAGCGAGGTATTCGTGATCCACCTCTCGACCCGCAACCCGCGCAACCGAGTGGCGCTAGACCGGCTGGCGGTCGAGTTCACCGGCGGCGCCTACGCCGGGCGGCCCTGCCGCTACCAGCCCCGGCCGGTGCGGCTGGGCGCGCAGCTGATCGACGACCTGCACGGCGACGCGGAGACCGACGCGGCGATCGCGATGTTCAACCGGCTGATCCAGGAGCTCAAGCGCGAGGATGCGACCATCCACCTGTGCCTGTCGGGCGGGCGGCGGCTGCTGGGCATGCTGGCGCTCTCGGCGGCGCTGCTGTACTTCGAGCAGACCGACCGGATCTGGCACTTGTACTCCTCCGACGCAGTGCGCCAGCAGACCGCCGACGGCGCGATCATGCACCACCCGCAGCACCCCGAGGTGCGTCTGGTGCGGGTACAGCTCCCGCCATGGGGCCAGTACTTCCCCGCGCTACGCACCCCGCCCGACGCCAGCGCCGACGCGGTGCGCGCCGAACAGACCCGCGCGGCCGAGCGGGCCGAGCGCGCGCGCTGCCAGGCGGTCTACGACCGGCTCACCCCGCGCCAGCGCGAGGTGCTGCGCCTGCTGGCGGGCGACCTGACGGCGCAGCAGGTGGCCGAGAAGCTGCATATCACGCTGGCGACGGTGCGCACCCATCAGACGACCATCCTCCAGGAGTGCGCCAGCGCCTGGGCGCTGGCGAACGGCACCCGCCTGAGCGCCGACTGGCTGCGCCGCAAGTTCGCGCCGTTCCTTGACGAACTATAGCGCGATGTACGGGCCGGGAGATCAGAGTCGATTGGGAAAAAGCCCGTATATTTGTGGAGGCGCGCCACGCCACGCCGCGCAGAATCACCTCCCTCGACACCCCTACAACTGACAACGGACGACGGACGACGGAAGATCGCGTATACTACCGCCTAGATCACAAACGCCAGCGATACTCGGAGCACCTATGACACACGGCATCGATCACCTCGACCAGTTCGCCAACCTCGACCTGCTGCGCGCCGCCCGCACCGGCGTCCCCGAGATCGTGCTGGCCGAGCGCAAGTCGCCGGCCCAGACGGTCGCGATCGTCCAGCGGCTGCTGGGCGAGCTGGGGCGCGTGCTCATCAGCCGCGTGCCGCCGGAGACCCTGGCGCTGCTGGAGCAGACCTTCGCCGAGGATGTCGTCTGGGCGCGCTATGCCGAGGGGCGGACGCTGGCGTTGCACAGCCCCGGCGTCGAGGTGGCGCCCAACGGCGGCCAGGTGGGCGTGCTGACGGCCGGCACCAGCGACATCCCGGTCGCCGAGGAGGCGCTGGCGCTGTGCCGCGAGATGGGCTGCGTCGTCCACTCAGCCCACGACGTGGGCGTGGCTGGGCTGCACCGGCTATTCGAGCCGCTCCGTGCGATGCTGGCCGCCCCGGTCGACGTGATCATCGTCGCGGCTGGGATGGACGGCGCGCTGCCCTCGGTCGTCGCCGGGTTGGTGGATGTGCCGGTGATCGGCCTGCCAACCTCGGTCGGCTACGGCTTAGGCGGCGGCGGGCTCGGCGCACTGACCAGCATGCTCCAGTCCTGCGCGCCAGGGCTGGCGGTGGTCAACATCGACAACGGGATCGGCGCGGGCGCGATGGCTGGCCGGATCGCGGCGCGGGCGGGCGCGGCGCGGAGCAGAACAGAGAACAAAGAACAGAGAACAAAAGGATAGCACGCAAAGCTTCTTTTGGTTTTTGTTCTTTGCTTTGTTCTTTGCTCTTTGTTCTTAGAGGCTGTCTGAAAAGGCCCGCGCGCCACTCGCAATCCGTGGTGAAAAGGGGATTCTTGAGGGGCGGCCCCCTCAAACTCCCCCTTTTCAGACAGTCTCTTAGGAGGAGATAATGGCGACACTTGAGGAGAAATACGCCCGATTGCAAAACGGCCTGCGCGAGCTTGGCTCGGTGCTGGTGGCCTTTTCGGGCGGGGTCGATAGCACGCTGCTGCTAAAGGTTGCCCATGACACTCTCGGCGAGCGGGCCATCGCTGCGACCGCCAACTCGGAGACCTACCCGCGCGAGGAGCTGGTCCAGGCGCGCGAGCTGGCCGCCCTGATCGGCTGTGAGCACGTCGTTGTGCGGACGGACGAGCTGCGCGACCCCAGCTACGCGGCCAACGCACCCGACCGCTGCTACTACTGTAAAAAGACCCTATTCGCCGAACTAGAGCCGATCGCCGGGGAGCGCGGCCTGCGGGCGATCGTCTACGGCGCGATGGCCGACGACATCGGCACCCACCGGCCACCGCGCCGCCGCCGAGTTCCACGTGCGTAGCCCGCTGATCGAGGCCGGGCTCGGCAAGGCCGAGATCCGCGAGCTGGCGCGCCGGCTCGACCTGCCCAACTGGAACAAGCCCTCCTACGCCTGCCTGTCCTCGCGGATCGCCTATGGTGAGACCGTCACTGCCGCCAAGCTGCGCGTGCTCGACGAGGCCGAGCGCTTTATGCGTGGGCTGGGGCTGCGCCAATTTCGCGTGCGCCACCACGACACGATCGCCCGCCTGGAGGTGTTGCCCCAGGACCTGCCCGTCGTGATCGAGCACCGCGAGGCGATCGTCGCGCGGCTCAAGCAGCTTGGCTACGTCTACGTCACCCTGGATCTCCAGGGCTTCCGCAGCGGCAGCATGAACGAGGCCCGCAAACCCGCTCCGCAAGAGCTGCTGTTTTTCGAGCCACAGGCGTGATTTTGTGGTAGCATGTAGCACCGGAACGCAGGAGTAACATATGCCCACGTTTGTTCGCTCGGTCGCGGGGGCGCTGACGGCGCTCGCGATCTCCTTCGGCGTCACGCCGCCGGTCGTATCGCTGCTTGAGATCTTGCGCGCACCGACGGTGGCCATCGTCGCCATAACCCGGCGGCGCCGCGTCGATTACGGGAAGCTGTTCACCGCCGACGAGTTGTGATTGGGCCTGGCCCAACGTATCTTTTGCGGGCGGGTGAATCGCACCTCAGTGTCCCGGCGTGAAACGTGAAAGGCCCTCACGCATCACGTTTCACGTTTCATGCGCCCTTTGGGATAATGAGGAAGTTCAGAGCCCCTAGAAAGTGAAGCGAGCCATGCGCCGACATCGATTCACCCTTACGCTAATCATTCTTTTGGGCTTGCTGGTGGCCGGTCGTGCCCTGGCCCAGCCCGGCATCCTGGCCGGCGTGCCGCAGGCCTACCTGCCCCTGCTGCTTGTCAAGCGCCCATCTCCCACGCCGACGGCAACCACCCAGCCGATCCCGTCGCCGGCGCAGCAGGTGGTCGATCTGGTCAACCAGGAGCGCGCAAAGGCCGGCTGCCTGCCCTTGGCCGTCAGCGCCCAGCTTACCGCCGCCGCGCAGGGGCACAGCCAGGATATGGCGACGAATGACTTTTTCAGCCATACCGGCTCGAATGGGTCGTCGCCGTGGCAGCGCATCGAGGCCACCGGCTACCGATACAGCGCGGCAGCCGAGAACATCGCCTATGGCGCGAGCACAGCCGCCGCCGTCATGCAGATGTGGATGGGCAGCTCCGGCCATCGCGGAAATATCCTGAACTGTGGGCTGCGCGAGATCGGCGTAGGCTACGCCACGCACCCGAACACCTCCAACACGCCCTACTGGACCCAGGATTTCGCCACGCCGCGCTGAAATCCTAGCCACGTGCCGACAACAGGGCTTGAAAGTGCGCCAGATCGAGATCTTCAGCCACGGCGGGCTCGACGGCCCGATGTTCGGCGAGAAGCAGCACCAGTTCGGCTGACGCTCTTGCTCCACCGTGAAGGAGAATCGATGAAATGGCTGCATGATGCGGATACGGACCAGTGGAACGCAACCACCGACCAGTGGCGCCTCGGCGTCCAGCAGAGCATCTACAACACCGATTGGTACGGCTGGATCGAGCGTCGCGCACCACCGCACGATCGGCACGAGAGCTATGCCTGCGCGTCGGCGATGGAGGCGCGTAAGTGGTGCGAGGCCGAGCTGGCGCGCTGGTAGCCTTCAACTTGCTCGCCGTTCAAGCGCAATCAGCGGGATCTGGCGGGTGGTCTTGGCCTGGTGGTCGGTGAAAAAGGGGTACTGCTCCACGATGCTGGCCCACACCTGCTCCCGCTCCGCTCCTTCGAGGACAACAGCGGTGGCATCGAAGGTTTCCTCGCCCACCTCGACAGTGACCTGCGGGTGCGCCGCCAGGTTGCGGTACCAGTCCGGGTGGGTCGGCGCGCCGATATTGGAGGCGATCACCAGCAGGCGCGCGCCATCGGGTACGTACATCAGCGGCGTCGTGTGGCGCCGGCCACTCCGGGCGCCTGTGGTCGTGAGCAGGAGGATGGGCCGGCCTTCAAGCGGGCCACCGATCAAGCCGCGGTTGGCGCGGAACTGCTCGATCAACTGGCGGTTGTAGTCGTTTTGGTCGCTCATGATCCCTCCAGAACTCGGTAGGCGAAACTGAGCAAGCGCTCCTGAAAAGCGATGCCCTGTTCCGTGTCGATTCCTCCATGCCCGGCGTCGAACCAGTCGATCTCGAACGGCTTGCCGAGCGACCGCATCTTCTCGGCGTACTGCTCCATCTGGCGGGGCGGCGAGCGCATGTCGTTGCGGCCCTGGATGACCAGCAGTGGCGCCGTCACCTGGGCCGCGTAGGTGATCGGTGAGCTGGCGGCATACTGCTCAGGTTTCTCCTCTGGCGTGCCGCCCATCATCGCGGTCAGGTAGCCCTTGGTCCAATCGGTGCCATCATAAAATTCCGAAGCGAAGTCCGCCGGGGCCACCAGTGCCATGCCCCCGGCCCACAGCTCAGGCCGCTTCCCCAGCGCCAGCAACGTCATATAGCCCCCGTACGAGGCCCCCGTCACCAAGATCGCCTCCGGCTGCGCGATCCCCAACTCGATCAGCCAATTGCGCGCGGCCAGCATGTCTTCCAGCTCCCAGTGGCCCAGATTGCCCCAGATCTGCTCCTTGAATGTGCGTCCGAAGGTCGTCGAACCGCGATAGTTGATTGACAGGTAGGCGTAGCCGTGGTCGAGCCAGGCCTGGCCATCCGGGTCGTAGACCTCTTCTGCGGCGACGTGCGGGCCGCCGTGGATGGCGAGAACGGTCGGGAACGGGCCGTCGCCCGCCGGAAGGCCCAGCCAGCCCTGGACCTCGACGCCATCGGAGGAGCGGAAGCTGACCGAGGTGAACGGCCGAGCCGGCGGCGTCTCCCCTGCCGTCAGAATCGTGCTCTGCCGCACGCCGGTTGCGCCGTCCAGCGCGATCACCTGGGGTAGATGGGTCGCGTCGGACCAGAGCGCAATGATCTGATCTTGCGGGCCGAACTGCGCGCTGATGTACGTACCGCTGGGATGCTGGAGGAGGGTCAGGGTGGCGGTCTCCAGGTCATAGGTGGAGAGCTGCTGCGTGGCACGCGCGATCTGTCTGAGCAAGATCCGCCGGCCGTCGGATGACCAATCCAGCGGCTCGACATCGCCGGCGATATCGCCTATCGGCAGCTCTGTGCGCGCCCCGTTCGCCAGGTCCCAGAGCAGCGGGCGGTTGTGGCCGGAGCGATCGGCCATGCACAGGAGCCGCAGATCGCCGGGCAGCGGCGCGAACATCACCGCCCGCACGCTGCCCTCCGGCAGGTCCGAGAGCGTGCCGATCCGCCGGCCATCGGCGGTTGCGACGGCCAGCAGGCTGTACTGGCGGGCCTTGGAATGTTCCGTCGTGGCGACCACAGCGATCTCGGCGTTGTGGGACAGGCAGGCATCGTCGATCAGCTTGGGACTGCGATACAGCTCTCGCGGCGCGCCGACGCTTCCGTCTGGATGCAGGTCGAGGCAGTAGAGCGGGAAGCCGTTCGCCTCGGTCGGGGTGAACGCGAACATGGTCCCGGTATCGCTCACGGCGCAGCGGTACAGCGCCGAATAGGGCGCCATATCAGGTGTCAAATCCTGCTCCGCTCCACCCTCCCACGGCACCCGCACGTAGTGCCCGATCTCGCTGCCGCCAACATCGCGCAGGTAGTACACGTGGCTTCCATCGGGGGCCAGCGAGCCTGAGAAGGTGCCTTCGGGCCGATGTGTGATCTGGCTCTGCGTGCCCGAAAGCACATCCCAGGCATAGATCTGGCCGGTGCCCGACACGGCGCTGATGGCGATACCGCGCGCGTGCGTCCGGCGGGCAAGCTCGGCCCACCACAGCCCGCTCGCGCGGTAGCGCTGTTTCCAGAGGGCGTTGGCTTCGGTTTGGGGTTTCTTGAGCACGGCTTCATCCTCTCTGATCTTGTCGATGCGTAGCGGCGTCGGCTCCACGGGCGCTCTGGGCTGCTTGGCGCTGTAGTGTCGGGCGCGCTAATCATCAAGCACCTCTTCTGTTTTCATCTTGGTGAGAGTATAACACTTGCAAGCCGGCGCAATGAGCCAGCTCATCATCTGGCTGGCGTTCCTCGCCGAGCCACTATTCCGCTATGTGTTGCCCAGCGCTCTTTTCACTACGACACTCAGGCTGCCCAATATAAGAGTACCAATGACCAGCAACAACATACCAGTACTTAGGCTGGACCGATCGACGATCATTCCCAGTATCGGTAGAATGAGAATCGCAAGGCTGGACAGAATCATGGAGGCGATCGAAAGGACGGTCGCTCGATATTGACTATCAATATATTTGTTCAGATAAGCATCTGCAATAATATCTCTGAACGACATGAAGCTGTAATAGAGACCCAAAATAACAGAAGATACTAAGAAATTGCTCGATAGATACAATCCAAAAAACAGTAACGGTGTCACGATAACGATGGCGAAGATCGATAAAGATTGTCCAAGTCTTCTTTCTATATAACCGACAAAGAAAATGGAGGTCGTTTGTATGGTGTTCCATATCAAGCCCATAATCGCCAATTGCTCGGTATTGAATCTTTTTGTCTCTTGTAAAAAAGGCAGGTTGAGCACACTACTAAAAAACATATTTGCAATTGAGAATACTAACGTAAATCCAATAAGCCACATTATTATACTACTTCTAGATACTATCAGTAATCCGCTTTTAATTTGATTTATATGTGTCGCGAACATATTTTCTGAACTTACACTTCTCCGAATGGCATCTTTTAATGTAAATTGAACCATAATAACTAACATCATAGATACGAAGCTGATAATGAAAGGTATTCTTACGTTGACGCTAAATAGCAAAAACCCAACTGAGCCGGAGATGATATCTATTCCAACAAAGGCTGCCTGTAACCTGGATTGATGATTTATATACTCATGCTGTTTGTCTACTGTACTAAGCCAATCGTAGAGCAATGCGCTTTCAGCGCCCGACCGAAAAGATCTGCCAATTCCAAGAAGAATGAAACCGATTGTAAATGCCACAAAGCTGCTACCGAACGACAAGAAACCCAAACCTATAAGGCTAAAGAAGGAACCAGTTAATATACTAAGCTTCTTCCCGTAAATATCAGCAAATGATCCGGTAGGGATCTCGAATAAAAGAACGGCGATTAAATTGGCGCTGATCAAAAATCCTATTTGCTCGAATGATAAGTCAAAATGCCGAAAGAATAATGTGTCAACCCCGTTGTAAAAGACTGCAAAGCCACTAAGGATTGAAGCGATGTAAAATTTCCATAAGTTTGACGTATAATCGTTCATGCATGCTCTTTATACGATCCGTGGCGAGAAGGGGGTTTCTTGAGGGGCGACCCCCTCAAACTCCCCCTTTTCAAACACTCCTTAGACGATCCGTGGCGAGAAGGGGGTTTCTTGAGCGGCGACCCCCTCAAACTCCCCCTTTTCAAACACTCCTTAGACGATCCGTGGCGAGAAGGGGGTTTCTTGAGGGGCGACCCCCTCAAACTCCCCTTTTCAAGCACTCCCTTGGACAAGATTTCGGGTGAACTCACGCACATCCGGGTAGAATCGTTTGTCCAGGAACGCAGCGGTATGCCCGCCCGGATACAGCTTCAGCTGGGCGCCGGGAATCCGGCGCGCCATCTCCTCGACGGTACTCACCGGAAAGGCGAAATCATCGGTACTTCCGACGACGAGCGCGGGCACCCTGATGCGATCGAGGGTGTCGCGGAAGTCGTGCTCGGCCTCGGCGCGCGCTTCGATGACGACGTCGCGCCGGAAGGTGTCATCCAGCTTGCCAAGCAGCGTCTTGCCGAGGAGCCAAAGTACTGGAGACATTACGAGCCTGGCGACCCCGGTGAAAACCGCTTGCCCGCGCACCATCATCGCCTCGCGCTCCCTGTGCTGGCTGATCAGCTCTGCGTAACGTAGGTCGATGCGCTTCGCCGCCTCGCTCACAACCGGGCCGGACATGACAATGACCAAACGGTCAAACAGATCAGGGTGGTCTGCGGCGAAGTACTGCGCGATCATGCCCCCGTACGAGGTGCCCATCACGAGGTCCACATGCCCAGCGAACTCGTTGCGGACAAGCTCGGCGTAGTCATCGGCCATGTCCTTCGTGGTGTAGCCCTCGGGAAGTCCCGATTTGCGGGTCACCAGGACAATCGTGTACTCGTCCGTGAACGCGCGCATGCCGCGGACGAAACCCGAAGCGCCAAGGCCGGACGGCACCGTATTCCCCGGGCCGCCTGCAAAGAACAGCATTGTCTTTGGTCCAGCACCGAACTTCACATATGGAATGCCGTTGGCGAATATCCCGTGGACCAGCTTGGTGTCTCGCATGGCGCTTGCTCCCTTACACTCCAGCCTCATCCATGACAGAATGTCCTTGCTGCCGAACTTCCTGAGCTTGACGAAGGGCAGGCAAGAGCGGCATTGCGAACGCCACCCTGTAACTCCTGTCACGACGTGACGCGAGCCAGCTTTTCGCGTAGAAACGCGCTGCATCCATCCACCTGGCTTTCGTCCAGGCCATGTAAAATGAGCGCCCCGGTATATCCGGCCTTGTGCAGTAAGCTCAAGTAGTGATCGTAATCCAACCGCCCATGGCCGGCCGCCACATTCCCTGCTTCGCCGTCGCGGGTCAGGTCTTTCGCGTGGGCCAGCGCGATGTCCCGACCGAGCAGATCGAACGCCTCGTCGAGCACCGCGTGCTGGCGCGCAAGCTCGCCGGCGTGGAACAGGTTGGCGCCGTCCATGACCACTTTCAGGTGCGGCGACCGCATCTCGTCCAGCAGCCGCCGGCCCTTGTGGGCCGAATCGACCACATTGCTGACTTCCGGCTCGAAGGCCAGGGTGACGCCGTGCTCCTGGGCGATCGTCAGCGCCGCGCTCATCGACGCGGCCAGGTCGCGCCAGGCGGCGGGCATGTCGTTGTCGGGGTGGCGCCGCCACATATTGTGTGGGTCGCGCGTGCCGGTGCAGAGCGTGATCACCGACGTGCCAAGCCGGCCGCAGGCCGCCGCCAGCGTTCGGAGCTGTTGCAGGCCGCGTCGGCGCTGCTGGAGATCGGGGTCGATCATATTGAACGTGCCGGAGAGGGCCGCCATCGTCACCTGGCGCGCGGCCAACTCGGCGCGGATCGTGTCGGCCAACGCCCCGTCGATCTCATCGGGCATGCTCGGCAGCCCGGCGCTCGCCAGGTTGAACTGGACATCATCGATCCCATGGCCGACCACCGCATCCAGCGTCGCCTCAAGCGTGGGGCGGTCAAAGGTTTTGGTGTAAATGCCGATCCGCATCTGTGCCTCCGCTCCTGACACCTAATTTTGGCCCCAATTAGCGGGCGGCTGCTCGCAGGGCTCAGTGCCTTGCACAAAATCGAAAGATGGACCATTCTGTTCCAGGCTTGGCAAGCAAGAACAGGAGGTCCATCATGGAACAGTCTACCAGTGAATCGATGACTACTGAGGCGGCGACAACCTTTACACCCTGTGCTCCTTTGGCGGCTATCGGCTGCCACATTCAGCACATTCATCTGTTTGAGCCCATCCGCACTCAGGTCCAGATCGCCCAGAAGACGGTCTTGCACACGCCCAGTGACAAACTCTTTGATGCCTTCATTGCCATCTTGGCTGGCGCACACGGCATCGTTGAAGTCAATTCGCGACTGCGCAGCGATCCAGCTTTGCAACAAGCCTTCGGTCGCAGTGCCTGTGCCGACCAATCGACCATTCAGGATACCTTGAATGCCTGCACACAGCAGAATGTGCAGCAACTCACCGACGCGCTGACCACGATCTATCGCGCCCACTCTCAGGGCTATCGTCATGACTACCAATCTCAGCGCCAACTTCTGGATGTCGATCTGAGCGGGATGCCGTGTGGTCCCAAAGCCGCCTTGGCCACCAAGGGTTATTTTGCCAAGCAGCGCAACCGGCGTGGTCGCCAGCTTGGCAGGGTGGTCGCCTCTCGCTATTCTGAGGTCGTCAGCGATCAGCTGTTTGCCGGCAAGACTGCGCTGGTCAAGGCGCTGCAACCGCTGATCATAGCGGCCGAGCAGGTCTTGGAGCTGTGTGCTGATAAACGTGCCCACACGATCGTGCGGCTCGACTCGGGCGGCGGCAGCATCGGCGAGATCAACTGGTTGCTCGAACGCGGCTATCAGGTCCACACCAAGGACGAGGAGCGAGCACGAGCGCGCAAACTGGGCAAGAGCGTGAGCGAGTGGTTCGATGATCCGCAGATACCAGGTCGCCAAGTCGGCTGGGTCGAGACAGCTTGCGAGGAGTACGTCCGAGAGCTGCGGCGCATCGCGGTGCGCTGGCAGAAAAAGGACGGGAAGTGGGAGTATGCGCTGGTGCTTTCGACCTTGACGGCCCAGGAAGTGTTTGTGGAAACAGGACAGGAACTGGCGCAGGAGCTGTGTGCCCAGGCGGTCGCGCTTGGCGTATGTGCGCTTCTATGATCAGCGAGGTGGCGGCTGTGAAACGACGTTCAAGGATGACAAGCAAGGGCTGGGGCTGACTAAACGCAGCAAGAAGCGTTTTGAGGCCCAGCAGATGCTGACGTTGTTGGGGACACTGGCGCACAACGTGGTGATGTGGGCGCGCGACTGGCTGGCAGTGGAGGAACCCACGCTGCAAGCCTACGGTATCAAACGATTGGTGCGAGATGTATTCCATATCAGCGGCTTTCTGGTGCGCAACATCCAAGGACGGGTCGTAGCGATCGTACTCAACCATCTGGCACCACTCGTGCGCGGCCTCACGCGGAGTTTGGCGCTCCTGCTACGCTCAGCACAGGTGGTCATTAGTTGGGGCCAAACTTAGGTGACAAGATGACAATATGACCAGATGACAAGATGACGCGCAGTTCTCGGTTCCGGGCTTTTGTTCTTTGTTCTTGGTTCTTTGTTCTTTGTTCTTGGTTCTTATACGCCTCCGCTCACATCGGCCAGGTACACCAGCTCGCCGGTCTCGGCAGAGCGGGCGATCGCGACCATGGCGCGCATGGCGGCGATCCCATCGTCGATGCCGGCCCCGTGCAGCGGCGCGCCGTCGAGGATCGTGTCGGCGAACCCCTCGATCTGGAGCTTGTAGGTGTACGAGTCCTCGCCCAGCGGCCGGTGGTACTGGCGGTCTTTGGCCGAGAAACATTCCACCTGGCTTGATTTGTGGTACCAGGGCAGGTAGGCCCGCCCGGTGACGCTGCCGTGCTCGCCGAAGATCTGGAAGCCCTCCTCGAAGTCCCCGCGCACCGGGACGATCAGGTCGAGGTTGCCGACGCTGCCGTCGGCGAAGTCAACCGCGACATACCAGCAGTAGATGTCGAACTTTTGGACGAACCGCGCCCGGATAGCGGCGAGATCGCCGCCCAGATAGCGGGCGGTGTCGACCAGGTGACTGCCGTGAGTTAACATAAAGTAGCGACGTTTGTCGGCCTTTGGGTCGCCCTGCGGGCGGCGGGCCTGGGCGCTGGTGACGAGGATGGGTTGGAGATTGTCGGTCATGGTGTAGCGGTAGACCGAGTCGTAGTACCAGGCTTTCAGGGCCAGGAGCTGCCCGATCTCTTCTTGCACAAAGCGCCGGGCGAAGGTGATGCCGGGGTCGAAACGCTTGTTGTTGGCGACTTGGAGCACCAGGCTACTCGCCCGCAGTTGGTCGCGCAGGGCTTCGCACTCTTCGATATTCACCCCTAGCGGCTTTTCGACCAGCACATGCTTGCTGGCTGCCAGGGCCTTGCCGGCCAGCGGCACGTGGAACTGGTCGGCCGTCGCGATGATCACCGCTTCGACCTGCGGGTCGGCCAGCATGGCGTCGTAGTCGAGGTAGGTCACTTGGGGCCGGTGGGTCGCGGCCATGCCGGCCACCAGGTCCTCGGCGGCGTCGCAGATCGCGTACAGCTCGGCGTTGCGCGCTTTGCGGCATGCGTCGAAGTGGGCGGCCTGCGCGATCGGTCCGGCCCCCAACACACCCACCCGCAGCAGCCGCGATTCTTTGTTCACGCATCACCTCGCGTCGTTCGGCGGGGACTGTAGCTAGCTTGACACTCTCTGACTAGTGGACTAGTATAGCTGCATCGGGTCTATTTTTCCAGTTCCTTGCGGCTGGCGTCTGTTTGGCGGCATTGGGTGAGCCGAAGAGGATGCCTATGCGCACACAGGTCGCAATCATCGGCGCGGGGCCGGCCGGGCTGATGCTGGCCCATTTGCTCCAGCGCCAGGGCGTCGAGTCGATCGTGCTTGAGCGCCGCGATCGGGCCTACGTCGAGCGGCGCGTGCGGGCCGGCGTGCTGGAGCAAGGCACCGTCGATCTGTTGAACGAGACCGGCGTCGGCGAGCGCATGCGGCGCGAGGGGCTGGTGCATCACGGTCTGTACCTCCAGTTCGCCGGCGAGCGCCACCGCATCGCGATGAGCGAGCTGACCGGCGGCCGCGCGATCATTGTCTACGGGCAGCAGGAGGTGGTCAAGGATCTGATCGCGGCCCGGCTGGCTCAGGGCGGGCCGATCGTGTTCGAGGCCGAGGATGTCGGCCTGCACGGGCTTGACGGCGACCAGCCGCGCGTGTCCTTCCGCCACGGCGGCGAGCAGCACGAGATCGAGTGCGAGTACATCGCCGGCTGCGATGGCTTCCATGGCGTTAGCCGGCCCAGCATCCCAGCCGACGCGTTGCGGGTCTACAAGCGGGTCTACCCCTTCGCTTGGCTGGGCATCCTGGCCCAGGCGCCGGTCTCCACGGAGGAGCTGATCTACGCCTACCACGAGCGCGGGTTCGCCCTGCACAGCATGCGCTCGCCCACCGTCTGCCGGCTGTATGTGCAGTGCCCGCCCGACGATCGGATCGAGGATTGGCCCGACGATCGGATCTGGGGCGAGCTGCACGCCCGGCTGGAGATGCACGATGGCTGGCGGCTGGGCGAGGGGCCGATCACGGAGAAGGGTATCACCCAGATGCGTAGCTTCGTGGTCGAGCCGATGCAGCACGGGCGGCTGTTCCTGGCCGGCGACGCGGCGCACATCGTGCCGCCCACCGGCGCCAAGGGCATGAACCTGGCGATCGCCGATGTGAAGGTGCTGGCCGAGGCACTGGGCGCCTGGTACCGCACGGGCCGCGCCGACCTGCTGGCCCAGTACTCAGCCACCTGCCTGCGCCGGGTCTGGCGGGCCGAGCACTTCTCGTGGTGGATGACGGCGATGCTGCACCGCTTCGATGACGACAGCGGGTTCCAGCACCGGCTCCAGCTCTCCCAGCTTCGCTATACCGTCGGCTCGCGCGCGGCGGCGACCAGCCTGGCCGAGAACTACGTGGGGCTGGAGCGGGTGTAGAACCAAGAACAAAGAACAAAGAACAAAGAACCAAGAACCAAGAACCAAGAGTTGCGCGTGATCTTGTCATCTTGTCATCTTGTCATCGGAGCAGCCATGGGCAAGTCACGCTATGAGGAAGGCATGCGGGTGCGGCGGGCGGTGCTGGGCGACGCGCACGTCGATCGGGCCGAGGCCCACGCGACCGCGTTCGACGCGCCCTTCCAGCGCTTCATCACTGAGATCGCCTGGGGTACACTTTGGGCCGGCGATGGCCTGGACCGGCGCACGCGCAGCCTGGTCACGATCGCCATCCTGGCCGCGCTGGGGCGCCACGAGGAGCTGGCGCTGCACCTGCGCGCCAGCGCCAACACCGGCGCCACGCCGGAGGAGATCCGCGAGGCGCTGCTACACGTCGCGGTCTACGCCGGGGTGCCGGCCGCCAATAGCGCGATTGCGCTCGCCAAAGGCATCCTCGATCCTGAGAGCATGGCTAAAGAGGGAGATTAGAGATTGGAGATGAGAGATTGATCGTAGCGTCCCAATCTCCAATCTCCAATCTCTCATCTCTCATCTCCTGGGAGAAATGACTGTGATCACCACGATCGGCGAGATCGTGCGCGGCGACCGTGCGATCTTCCCGCCCTACCTCTACGAGGCCTACCGCTCGACCATTCGCCGGTCGCCCAACTTGCCGCTGGTCGACGTGCCGCTGACCCTCTCGGAGCTGACCGGGCCAGGCCCGGCCGTCAGCGCGGTCACGCCGGAGGACGCCGACCTGACCCGCAACGCCGGCACCGGCGGCGAGGCGATCGGCCAGCGCATCATCGTCACCGGGCGCGTGCTGGACGCCGCCGGCGCAACCCGTGCCGCAACACGCTGGTCGAGGTCTGGCAGTGCAACGCGGCCGGGCGCTACATCCACAAGCGCGACCAGTGGCCCGGCCCGCTCGACCCGAACTTCCTGGGCATTGGCCGCTGCACGACCGACGCGAACGGCGTCTATCGGTTCCTGACCATTCGCCCCGGCGCCTACCCCTGGAAGAACCACTACAACGCCTGGCGCCCGGCCCACATCCACTTCTCGCTGTTCGGATCGTCTTGGGGCAGCCGGCTGGTCACGCAGATGTATTTCCCGGACGATCCGCTGCTGGCGCTCGACCCGATCTTCAACAGCATCCCTACCGCCGAGGCGCGCGGCGCGATGGTCGCCGCCTATGACCACGATGTGACCGAGCCAGAGTGGGCGCTGGGCTGGCGCTGGGATATCGTGCTGGGCGGCCCGGCCGCCACACCCTTTGAGAATAACGAGGCGAGGTAGCCATGCACGAGCCTTCCCAAGTGCTCACCGCGTCCCAGACGGTCGGCCCCTTCTTCCACAATTGCCTGCTGCGCGACGGCGCCGACTGCCCTATACTGGTCGCGCCCGCGACCGAGGGCCGGCGCATCCGCATCGAGGGCCGGATCATCGACGGCGACGGCGCCGGCGTGCCCGATGCCATGGTCGAGATCTGGCAGGCCAACGCACACGGGCGCTACCACCACCCGGCCGACACGCGCGATCTCCCGCTCGACCCGTCCTTCAGCGGCTTCGGTCGCACCGGCACTGACGCCGAGGGGTGGTACTGGTTCGAGACGATCAAGCCCGGCCCGGTGCCCTTCGACGGGCAGCGGATGCAGGCGCCGCACATCTGCGTGGCGGTGTTCGGCCGCGGCCTGCTCAACCACCTGTATACGCGGCTGTACTTCGCCGACGAGCCGGCCAATGACGACGACCCGGTCCTGCTGTGTGTCCCGGCCGAGCGGCGGGCGACGTTGCTGGCCCAGCCGTCGACGGTCGTCCACGCGCTGGTGTACCGGCTCGACATCGTGCTCCAGGGCGCGGGCGAGACGGTGTTCTTCAACTTCTGACGGGACCTGCTGATGAGCGACCCACGTGACGCGCTGTACACCACGCCGGCGATGGCGGCGGTTTTCGCGCCGGAGGCCCACGTGCGGCAGTTGCTGGCCTTCGAGGCGGCGCTGGCGCGGGCCGAGGCGCGGGCCGGCGTGATCCCGCCCGCTGCGGCCGAGGCGATCACGGCCAGCGCCCAGATCGAGCGGTTCGACGTCCCGGCGCTCTACCGCGAGGCGGCGCGGGCCGGCACCCTGGCCATCCCACTGGTGCGCGCCCTCACCGAGTGCGTGGCCGAGGCGGGCCGCGCCTACGTCCACTGGGGCGCCACCAGCCAGGACGCGATCGATACGGCGCTGGTCTTGCAGATGCGCGAGGGGCTGGCGCTGCTGGAGGCCGACCTGCTGCGCCTGTGCGCCGCCTGCGCCGAGCTGGCTGGTCGCCACCGCGCCACGCTGATGGCCGGGCGCACGCTGCTCCAGCAGGCGCTGCCGATCACCTTCGGGCTGAAGGCGGCGCGCTGGCTGGCGCTGGCCGTGCGCCAGGTACAAGCCGTACGGGACTGCCGGCGGCACCTGGTCGTGCAGTTCGGCGGGGCGGCCGGCACGCTGGCGGCGCTGGGCGACCGAGGGCTCCAGGTCGCGGAGTTGCTGGCGGCCGAGCTGGGGCTGAGCCTGCCGGACCTGCCCTGGCACGCCGAGCGCGATCGGGTGGCGGCCATCGCCGCCGCGCTGGGCGTGCTGGCCGGGTCGATGGCGAAAATCGCCCACGATATCGTGCTCCTGGCGCAGACCGAGGTCGGCGAGGCGAGCGAGGCCAGCGAAGCCGGCAAGGGCGGCTCCTCGGCGATGCCGCATAAGCGCAACCCGGTGGATGCGACGCTGGCGCTGGCCGCGTCCCGGCTGGCACTGGGCCAGGTGCCGGTGGTGCTGGCGGCGATGGCCCAGGAGCACGAGCGGGCGGCCGGCGGCTGGCAAGCCGAGTGGCAGGCGCTCCCCGACCTGTTCCGCTACACGGCCGGGGCGGCCGCACGGGTGGCCGAGGCGCTGGCGGGGTTGGAGGTCGACGCCGGGCGGATGCGGGCGAACCTGGAGTTGGGCGGCGGCCTGCTGATGGCCGAGGCGCTGACCATGGCGCTGGCGCCGCACTTGGGACGGCCGGAGGCCCAACGGCTCGTCGGGCAAATCAGCGCCCGCGCTACATCCGAGGGCCGCACGCTGCACGAGGCGGCGCTGGCGAACGCACAGGTCGGCGCCACACTTGACCCCACCGAGATCGAGTGGGCGCTGGACCCGGCGGGGTACCTGGGCAGTGCGGAGGTGCTGATTGAGCGGGCGTTGGAGGCGTATCGCGGGCTGTGAGAAGCGCCGAGTTGGGGCCGCTCTCGCCAATGTAGATTTCCTAAATGTGCTATAGCAAACCTATCTGAGTTGTAAAAGTGGTTAGGCTTTTCTGCGGGGGCTTCCCCCACACCCCCTTTTACGACTCATTTAGGAATGCTATATTCTTAAAGAGAAATTTGCCCAACTTTTCTGGAAGGTGCCTATATGGAACCCTTAATCACTACTCTTGCGCTATTCGCAGTATCGTTGGCAGCACAAGCCTTTGGGGGTATTGTCGGCAACCGTGCAGATGCCGTGCTATGTGGTACATTCCAACACATTGCCAATCGTCTTCGCGACCAAGTCCCCGATAAGATCCCTGCCAATCACGATATTCAGCGTGCGGTACGTCGTGCATTCCTGCTGGCTACTATTACCATCTGCGAAGATTGCCTCACAGAGCTCAATCGCTCGGCGAAATGGTGGCAGGCTATTTATCGTACGGAGACGGAAGAATCGCGATGGTTGCGTGATGTGCGGCGCAGTTTCATGCACGAGCTGGAATTTGTCGATCGCGCAGAGTACCTGCCACCGACTGTTGTTGAGGATGAACGTATCAGAGTATTGCTAACTCCATCGGCGAATAGCCTTGCAGAACGAACAGCTATCTTGAAAGCAACTCTATTTCAGGCGGTTATCAATGAAACACGTCGCTTTGGTGAGCCACCAGAAATATTCATGAGATATGTGCAGGATTCAAACACTGGCTCTTCGGAACCGAAGCGGGTCGATTGGTTTAATCTACTGTCTGCCTTCTTTCTTGAGGAGTATAAACATAATGCTGTGCTAAGATCAGCTATTGATGGAAGTTTGCTTGCCGACCTTAGCTTTGAGATGAATCCTATTGACCTGAGTCAGTTCGAAGCGAAACTGGAACAACTCAGCGGTCCAATATTCGTTCGCCTGGATGGTATTGCTGTACAAATTCGCTCTTTGCAACATCAACAAGAAACTAGCTTTGCTGGCCTGGAAAGCGTACTCACGCAAACTCTACCGCAACTTCTCCTACTACCTGATATTCTCCAGCAACAGCAAGAGCTAAAGCTGCTTATTCAGGCGTTGCGCTTGCCTCAAGCACAGGCTCACCTAAAGAGGCCAATACTATCCCTAAGTACGGACGAGATAGAAACAATTCAGTCAAAGCGTGCACGCCTTCGGGCTCTGCGAGTGGAGCTTAACCTGATAGTCGAGCAATCGGCACAATTCGGACGCGTTCTGCCGCCTGCTCTTCAGGATGCAATTGCCGACACCGAACAACAATGCGATATCATAGATGAAGAAATTCGCCAGGAACTCATCTCGCAACTTTCTCCACTTCCGTTTCAAAGATATTCCACCTTCATTGGTCGCGACGAGGAGAAGGCACGGCTGTTAACGATCTTAGCGAATCGCGAAGCATTTCCAATGGTGGCAATTGATGGGTTAGGCGGCAGTGGGAAAACAGCGCTGGCACGCGAAATCGCACGATTAGCGCTTGAACAACGTCAATTCTATGCGGTTGTCTGGGAGAGCGCTAAACCTGCTGAGTTTAGTGGCGGTCGTATGCAACAGATCTCAACAGCAGAGATAAATTTTGATACTCTCCTTGATAACATCGGACGTAAGCTGGGTTATTTTGATGTCATGAGCTGTAAATCAACAGATGATAAGATTTGCTACCGTACAGAAAATATGAGCTGATCAAGCGGTAACGCATCTCGGTGGGCCAGAAGGAAATCAATGGGCATGGTATCCTGTTCGTCAGCGTAACCAAACGAGACGAATGGAGGGAAACCATGCACATCAACTTCCGTACCTATCGTACCATCAAACTGACCCTGGCGCAGGTTTTGCACACCCGTGCCAACAGCCATGCCGAACAGCACCTTAACACCTTGAGCTTGCTGATTTGTGGCATCGTCAGTGCCCAGCATGTGCAGTTCGATAAGCTCGCCAGCCATGCCCCGATCAGAGGACGCAAGAATGAAAGCCTGATCACGCGCTTTCGGCGCTGGGTCAAGCACGACGCTATCACGCTGGAGGCGCTCTGGCTCCCGTTCGCCCGTGCGGTACTCTCCAGTCTGGCGCACCTGCCACTGACCATCCTGCTGGATGGAACCACCGCCGGGCGCGGCTGTGTGGTCTTGATGGCCAGCGTTCTCTATCGTCATCGCGCCATTCCGCTGCTGTGGACGGTGGTAAAGGGCAAGAAGGGCCATCTGCCTGAGGCGCTGCATTGCGCACTGATCGAGCAGCTTCAGGAGTTGATCCCGCCCGATGCGACCGTCACGCTGCTGGGCGATGGTGAGTTTGACGGCACCGAGTTGCAAACCAGATTGCGCGCGAGGAAGTGGGAGTATGTCTGCCGCACTGCTACCAACATTCTGATCTTTGCTCAGGATGGGGTCTTCACGGTCGGTGATCTGCCGCTCTCGCGCGGTGAGGCTGTCGCCATCGCGGATGTGCGCATGACCGCCAAGCAGTATGGACCAATTCTGGTGATTGGGGTCTGGGACGCCAAGCAGCAGCAACCACTCTATCTGATCAGCTCGTTGAGTGATGCGGACGAGGCGGTCAAGCGCTATCGGATGCGCTTTCGGATTGAGTGCATGTTTGCCAATCATAAAAGTCGTGGGTTTCGGATTGACAAAAGCCATCTGGCCGCCCCCGAACGTCTGGCGCGGCTGCTGATCGCCACTGCTCTGGCCTATGTGTGGATTCATGCGGCCGCCGTGTTTGCCCAGGAGCAGGGATGGGTCGAACAATTTCATCGCAAAGATCGCTGTGACTTAGGCCTGTTTCAAATCGGGCTGCGCGCGATACAGTATGCACTACGTGAAGGGTTACGTGTTCCGGTCAGTTTCCGATTGCCCATAGACCCGCCCACTGCCTCACACATGGCGAACGGATTTTCTGTACGGTAGCAAATGATAAGAAGGAGATGGTGCGAACTATTCTTAGTACTGAACGGTATCTTGTTGTGGTCGACAATCTCGAAACGATTGATGGCTACCGTGATCTCGTGTATCAGTTTAGCGATCTATTTCGCTCTAGCAAGGCACTGCTCACAACCCGCGAAAAGGTTGCCGTTGTCCAAGACGTATATTCTGTTTCGCTACGCGGATTCACTGAAAACGAAGCAATTACCTTCTTGCGATCATGGGCTTCACAACGTGGAGATCAAGCCCAAATCATCTACGATGCTCCAACCAAAGATCTCGCAGCTATTCATCAAGCGACCGGAGGGCTTCCACTTGCCATTGAGCTTGTTGCAGGTCAGGCAATGAATAGCTCGTTGGACGAAGTGTTGGAACGTCTACAGCAAGTCAATTATCATCACCTTGAGCATGTATCAAGCGATCAAGATGCGTATAATACGCTCTTCCGATTCATTTATCGCGATGCGTGGCGACAACTTTCGGATACAGCGAGATCTCTTCTCATCGATATAGGTACTTTTGACCTCAACGAGGGCGCTGATATGGATGAGTTAGAGCTGATGAGCGGCTTACCTGCGCGAGCAGTGTTTACAGCAACTGCCGAATTGGTAAACTTCTCGCTTGTACGCCGTACTATGATGGACGGAGTTACAAACTATGCGTTGCATCCACTAACATATTACTTCGTTCAAGCGGATCTGCCAGGAGCCTCACAATGACTCTTTCAGTTGATGCAGGTTCGGAAGAAATTGCAGCACGAACGCATATCAGTGAAGCTCAACACGCACGGATGTTTTTAGTAAAGGTACAAGGCTGGACCGCAGATTTTGTTACCACCCGTGCTGCCGAAGCGCTTCGGCAGATGGATCGCAAAATTAACAATGTTATATCCGCAGCACAGCGCGCCGGCGATGTAAAGCTCCTAAACCTTCCTGAGGTCGCTCGTGATTTTGCTCTTGTACTTTATGAGTACTACGACCTACGCGGTCGCTGGGATGACTGGCTAGTTCTTGGCGAACAAGCCCTTGAAGTCTGCGATCGTCTTGGCGACACTTATAGCTGTAGTGATGCCTACGCGATGGTCTGTAACAGCTTAGGTGTTGCACAGCGTATGTTAACGAACTATGCAGCGGCCCGATCCTACTTTGAGCGTGCATTACAACGAGCAGTCAGTGATCTAGCTCTTGCAGACACGCTCACAAATTTTGCAGACTTGGAACGACTTGCTGGGAAAAGCGATGCTGCACTGAATGCGGCGCAAGCAGCACGAACCCATGCGCAACGTAGCGCCGATCCAAACCGTGAGGCGATTTGCTACCGTACAGAAAATATGAGCTGATCAAGCGGTAACGCATCTCGGTGGGCCAGAAGGAAATCAATGGGCATGGTATCCTGTTCGTCAGCGTAACCAAACGAGACGAATGGAGGGAAACCATGCACATCAACTTCCGTACCTATCGTACCATCAAACTGACCCTGGCGCAGGTTTTGCACACCCGTGCCAACAGCCATGCCGAACAGCACCTTAACACCTTGAGCTTGCTGATTTGTGGCATCGTCAGTGCCCAGCATGTGCAGTTCGATAAGCTCGCCAGCCATGCCCCGATCAGAGGACGCAAGAATGAAAGCCTGATCACGCGCTTTCGGCGCTGGGTCAAGCACGACGCTATCACGCTGGAGGCGCTCTGGCTCCCGTTCGCCCGTGCGGTACTCTCCAGTCTGGCGCACCTGCCACTGACCATCCTGCTGGATGGAACCACCGCCGGGCGCGGCTGTGTGGTCTTGATGGCCAGCGTTCTCTATCGTCATCGCGCCATTCCGCTGCTGTGGACGGTGGTAAAGGGCAAGAAGGGCCATCTGCCTGAGGCGCTGCATTGCGCACTGATCGAGCAGCTTCAGGAGTTGATCCCGCCCGATGCGACCGTCACGCTGCTGGGCGATGGTGAGTTTGACGGCACCGAGTTGCAAACCAGATTGCGCGCGAGGAAGTGGGAGTATGTCTGCCGCACTGCTACCAACATTCTGATCTTTGCTCAGGATGGGGTCTTCACGGTCGGTGATCTGCCGCTCTCGCGCGGTGAGGCTGTCGCCATCGCGGATGTGCGCATGACCGCCAAGCAGTATGGACCAATTCTGGTGATTGGGGTCTGGGACGCCAAGCAGCAGCAACCACTCTATCTGATCAGCTCGTTGAGTGATGCGGACGAGGCGGTCAAGCGCTATCGGATGCGCTTTCGGATTGAGTGCATGTTTGCCAATCATAAAAGTCGTGGGTTTCGGATTGACAAAAGCCATCTGGCCGCCCCCGAACGTCTGGCGCGGCTGCTGATCGCCACTGCTCTGGCCTATGTGTGGATTCATGCGGCCGCCGTGTTTGCCCAGGAGCAGGGATGGGTCGAACAATTTCATCGCAAAGATCGCTGTGACTTAGGCCTGTTTCAAATCGGGCTGCGCGCGATACAGTATGCACTACGTGAAGGGTTACGTGTTCCGGTCAGTTTCCGATTGCCCATAGACCCGCCCACTGCCTCACACATGGCGAACGGATTTTCTGTACGGTAGCAAATGAGGCGAAAGCAATCGAATATCTTGGATTAACGTATGTCTCGATAAAGCATTACGATGAGGCCATTGAGTGGTACCGACAAGCGATCACGCTACGAGAACGGGCTGGAAACTTACGCCGTAAAGCTTTGACGCTAACGTTCCTTGCCTATGCTTATACTCAGCGAGGCGAACAGAACGACCTTCGAGCAGCGCTTGAGTGTTATAAGCAGGCTCATACGATCGATACACAACTGCTTAATATACAGGGACTTGCGCGTTATCAAGGTGACGTTGCGGCGCTGTATAATAAATTGGGTGAGTATCAGAAGGCGATAGAAAATTCTCAGCTTTCGTTAGCACGAAATGAGCAGCTCAAATTTTGGCGTGGGGCAGCTCTCAATCATGCACGGTTGATTGAAAGTTACTTGAAAATTGAGGACTATGAGCGGGCAGCCTATCACGTTGAACGACTAACAAGTATGTATATCCATCTTTCTCAATTCGATATTGTAATGACCAATATCTGCGCCATACTGCTAGATTTTGCGGAGCATGTCGGTAAGACCTATACATTTACCCCTGCGCTACTCGCGTTGGCCGAGGTGGTCGCGCAACTCGCTGACGACCAAAGCGCGGGCATAAGAGTTCAGGGTTTACGGACACATTTTGCTTTGAATGGAGATAACTTTATGTCACAAGTTGAGTGTATAAGCTGTCGTATTGCCGATGGTACTCTTGAGCCGATTGGTGGACTTGTATTCGAAGACTCACTCTGGGTAGTTAATCACCGCTTTCCACCAACACCTGTTATAGGATGGCTTATTTTGCAACCTCGACGCCACGTTGAATGGCTACATGATCTGACATTCGAGGAGCTGTCCAGTCTTGGACAAGTTGCAGCGCGTCTTACTGCGGCACTAACATCACTCATGCAGCCACGTAAAGTCTATATGTGTTTATTTGCGGAATCCCGAGAGTGCCCACACATTCATTTTCATATTGTTCCTCGTACCGACGATATTGAAGCGCGCGGGCCAGCGATTTTTGACTACCAATCAAACCCAAAACCTAGTAATGAGGAGATTTCTCGACTTGTTGAACAAGTTCGTAAACTCCTGTAGACAAGTACCGACAGTGAAATCCGCGACTTTTGACATTAGCGAACCTTAGCTTAATCTTGAGGCGCCTCGTCGCCCCGCATCTCGGTTACTCGCACCATCTCAAACGCGGCCCGCGCCTGGCGAGCGTAAAGCCCGATCCGCGTGGCCTCCGGCGGCAGGTCGATCACGCCGAGCGGGTACGCTTCCCAGTGGATTGTTAGCTGCCCGCTCTGCTTGCGGAAGCGGAACTGCTGGTATACCGCCGGATCGAAGTCACCCGGCAGCGAGAAGCTGCGCTGGCCGGCCCTCTCGTGGCAGCGCACGACCCAGCCCCCCGCCGCCCGCTCGACCGCCAGCAGCGGGCTACGCTGGCCGGGGCCGAGGGCCGGGAAGAAGCCATAGCAACCCATATCGCCCTCCAGCCGCGCGTTCACCACCAGCTCGTAGGCATCGAGCGGCGGTCCCCTGGCGATCAGCGCCTCGACTTGGCCAGCGTCGACCTGGAGCTGCTGCGCGCGCACCACCCAGTCGCCAGCCAGAGCCTGCCATCCAGAGCGGGCGGGCGAGCCGTCCGGCCGCTCGAACAGGTCCTGCCAGCCGACCGTGAGCGTGAAGCCGGCGAAGGCGGCGGCCATATCGATGGTTCGCAGGGCCGGCGCCCCGAGCGGCCCAGGTGCCGTGGTCGTCCAGCGGAGGGCATTGCCGTCGAGCGCGATCGTCACCCGATCGCCATCCACCTCCAGCCGCAGCAGGTGGTAGGCGCCCGGTGCGAACCCCGGCGGGAGCGCGAACGGCTGCTCCTCCCAGCGATCGTCGTGCCGGATGCGTGCCAAGGCCCGCTGCCGCCCCGGCTCCAGCAGAAAGAACAGATCGTCGCCGAGGCTGACGCCATAGGTGCCGCGCTCGCCCGGCTCGGCCAGCGCGCGCAGGCTGACCTCGACTACATAGCACGGGGCTGTGATGCCGCAACGCGCCGCCGCCTGGCCCGCATCCGACTCTTGCAGAGCCGCCCCACTGCGCGTCGCCCAGCTTCCGCCCTCGCATGTCCAGCCCGCGCCAAGGCCCTCGGCGCGCTCCTCGTCGAAGAAGTCGGCGAAGGATGGCGGCAGCGGCGTCGGCTGTGGGCTGACACTGGGGCCAAGCACCAGCATCCGCTCGCCGGCCCAGTCCAGCGGATCGATCGACAACACACGGGCGCTGCCGTCGTGGGACCAGCGATGGTAGACGCAGAACAACTGCTGGTTGCCCGGCCCGCGCACGACCGAGTTATGCCCAGGCCCGACGACCTGGCCCGGCAGCGTACGCAGGATCGGCAGCACCGCCTCGCCATCGGCCACCTGGGTCCACTCGTCAGACACGGCTAGGCTTTCCGCCACAGCATAGCTCACGCCGTAGGTGATATTTTGCCAATTACCGCCGCTGAACATATGGTAGTAGAGGCGCTTGCGCTTGAGCACGAACGACCCCTCGATCGTGTGCCAGCGCACGCCGCCCTTCTCAGCCCGCTGCGGATCGTAGACGTGCCAATCGTAGCGCGGCAGCGTGACGGGCTGCGGCCGGCCGGCTGGTGTCAATGGGTCGAGCAGCCGGTCGCGCACAATGCCGGTGCCGATGTGGCTGCGGTCGAGGAAGTCGGTGGCGTAGAACAGGTAGCGGGCGCCGTCGTCGTCGACGAAGACGTGGGCGTCGATCGCGAAAGTCTCGGTCGTCAGCCGGCGCCCGCTGTCGGCGAACGGCCCGGCCGGGTGCTCGGCCAGCGCGACTCGGATCTCCATTGACGCTTCATTGCCGGCGCTGTAGTACAGGTAGAAGCGGCCATTGTCGTAGGTGACCTCGGGCGCCCAGTAGCAGGGGAAATCGCCCGGCAGCGGCGCCAGGGCGCCGGCCAGGGGGCGCCAGCAGACCAGGTCGCGCGAGTGGAGAATGCCGAAGCAGCGGCCGTCGTGCCAGAAGCCGGTGCAGTAGGCCCAGTACTCGCCGCGGTATTTCAGCACAAACGGGTCGGGGAAGCTCTCGTTGTAGACTGGGTTGAGGTAGGTTGACATCATCATAGTCCGTAGTGGAGCGAGGATCTTGAGGGGGCAACCCCCTCAAACTCCCCCTTCAATGTTCCAATCGCCGCTTCGGGATCGCGCACGTAGCTCTGGAACTGCTCGACCAGTGGCGTCGCGTGCCAGCGCTGCCCGTCCTCGCCGAGCGTGAAGAGGCCCAGGTCCAGCCGGTACTCCTCCAGCAGCGCGCGCCCGAAGCGGTAGCGCCAGTCGATCATCGTAAACAGCGGGAACCAGGTATAGCCGAGCACCGGCACGCCCTGCTCGCGCAGGCCCTTGATCGCCGCGATCGAGTTGGCCAGCCAGCGCGAGCGCGCCTCGTGCGCGCCGAAGGCGCTGGTCTCGGTGACGATGATCGGCACGCCGTACTGGCTGTAGTAGTCGGCGATCAGTGCGGCGAACCCGACGCCGTCCTTCTCGACCTTGCGGTAGACCAGCCGGCCCTTGCTATCGACCACGATCTGCTGCGTCGACCACTGCGGGTAGAAGTTCAGCCCGATGGCGTCAAACCGGATCGGCCGGCGGACGAGGTCGGCCAGGTCGTCAGGGCCGGCGCCGTTGCGCACTAGCCAGGTGAATAATGGGTGTTCGGGAGTCACCCGCCCTGTCAGCAGGTCGTAGCACAGGAAGCCCCGGCGCCGGTCCTCGGCCGCCAGCGCCTCCAGGTCCAGGCGGGCCGCCCGGCTCAGCCCGGTGGCCTCGACATGGACCATCAGCGCGTCCGGGTCGACCTGCTTGATCGCCTCGACTGTCTTGAGGATGCCCTTGGCGAGCTGGAGCATGATCCTGGTGTAGCCACCGTCGCCGCGCAGGTAGGGCGGCCAGAGTCCGCGCTTCCCGCACATCTGGGCGTTGACCAGCGGCTCGTTCAGCGGGGTGTACCAGCGCACCAGGTGCTTATAGCGCTCGGCGAAGGCGACGGCGTAGGCCGCCACGGCGCGCGGGTAGTCGTCGGCGGCGAACTCGCGGCGCAGCCAGAACGGGCAGCCGTAGTGCATCAGATCGATGATCGGCGTGATGCCAAGCTCCTCGACCAGGTACGGCAGCACCTCGTCGGTCCAACTCCAGTCGAACTCGCTCGGCGATGGCTGGACACGGTACCACGGCACGCCCCAGCGGATCGCCCGCGCGCCGATCTGCCGCGCCAGGGCCAGGTCCTCGCGCCAGTGCTGGTAGTGGCCCATTAGCTCGTACTCGTCGAGCGCGCGGTGGCCGGGCTTCGTCTGCGGGACAAAGGTGTCCTCAATGCCGGTGGCCCAGATAAAGTCTTCGGGTCGCGGCCCCAGTTGTAATTGGTTGATTGGCATGTATAGGCTACCAGCCCTCTTTGTACTCGTACACCCGCACGTAATCGAACTCGGCGACGAAGCCGCCCCCGCCCATCGATCCCAGGCCGATGCGGGCCGACGCGCCGAGGCTGTGCGTCCAGGTCCCGCCGCGCACCCAGGTCTCGCCGTCGCGGCTGGTGTAGGGCGTGTAGTGCTCCTCGCCGTTCAGCGTTCGCTTGAGGATGCGCAGGTAGGTCCACTCGGCCGGCGGGCCGACCAGTGTACCGCCAAAGTGGATATTGCCCCTGAATGGGTCGAAAAACTCTTTGGCGAACTCGGTCTGCCGCGTCTCCCAGATCGAGACGTGCATCAGCCGGACGTAGCTGTCGTCGCCGCCGTAGATTAGCACGCCGGCCTGGACGTAGTTGAAGCAGCACCCATCCGGCGGCAGGTTCAGCTTGACCCTGGTCTCGACGACATAGTCGCCCGCCGGCGCCGGCTCGGTCAGCACTGAGGCGCTGTTGTTGCCCTCGAACAGGTCGGCGGCCTGGGTGTCGAACCGGAACGCCGTGCCGGTCAGTCCGTAGGTCGCCGGGTCGGGCTGGCGCACCCAGGTCCAGTCAGCGCTGAAACTCTGGCCATTGAACTCGTCCGAGAGCACCCTGATACGCCTGCCGAGCTGCAGCGGCTCAGGCGGCCTGTCCCTGAACCTGCTCCTAGCGCCGGGCTGGGCGGCCGGCGCCGGTTGTGGCGTGTCGGAAGGCCCCAGGCCGGCGCGCAGGATCGGCCAGCCATTGATCCAGTCGAGCCGATCCAGGAGCACCGGGCGCTTGGTGAAGTCGGTGGTACCCTCGAAGACCGGGTCGTTCCGGTCGACGGCGTGGTAGACCGTCCACCACTGCCCACTGAAATCTCGGAAGACCGAGTTGTGGCCGGTGCCGATCCAGCGGTTGCCGTTCTGCATGATCGACGGCGTACCGCCGACGCGGGCATCCAGGAACGAGACCCCCTCGCGGTCCACAAACGGGCCGGTCGGATCGGCCGAGCGACCGACAAACACGCTATAGCCGGTCACGGCGCCGTTGCAGCAGTTCCCGGCTGACACAAACATGTAAAAATAGCCGTCACGCTTGATCACTTCCGCGCCCTCATAGCGGTTCGGGATCGCCACCTGCACCGCAGCGCCGGGGTCGGTGGTGAAGCCGTCGTCGGAGAGCGGGCGCACCTGGATGCCGCCGTAGTAGCTGCCGTAGTACAGGTAGCGCTGCCCGCCGGCCGTGAGCAGCTCCGGGTCGAAGGTCCAGAAGAAATTGCAGCCAGGGCCGCCCCGGCGCGGCGCCACCACCGGACTCCCGTGGTCGTTCCACGGGCCGGTGGGGCTGGCGCTGGTGGCCACGCCGATGGCCGAGTCGCCTCCGCAGCCCGGCTCGCCGCTCACCTCTGGTTTGGTGTCGGTCATGACATAGTAGAGGTAGTACTGGTTGTTGAAATACTGGATCTCCGGCGCCCAGATCCCGGAGGTCGGCTCGCCCCAGGCCGGCGGCGTCGCGAACGCATCGCCGAAATACACCCAGTTGACCAGGTCGAGCGACTTCAGCATCGGGATATTATGGAAGTTGAAGGCCCCGGCTGCATTCCGATCCTCGTCGTTGAGCGGGTCCTTGGTGCAGTACATGTACCAGTAGTTGTCGCCCGGCTGCTGCCCACGGATTAGCGACGGGTCGGCGCAACTCTCGACCATCCCATCGCCGGGGATGGCGATCGGCAGCGGGTTGGTATAGACATCGTCGTCCGATGCCTGGGACTGCGCGCCGACCACGCTCACAGTACCGGCAAGCAGCGCCAGGAGCAGCGCCAGCGTGATGAACGCATTCCCCTTTCGACTGAAATAGGAACGTTCCACAATATCCTCCTTCGGCTTCATTGCCTGGCCTCATGACAAGATGACAAGATGACAAGGTGATGGGGTGACAGCTCATGCCTCACGTTTCACGTTTCACGTTTCACGGCGCCGGCTGCGGGATCGCGTCGGGACCCTTCACGACTAGGCGGTCCTCCTCCCAGGCCAGCTCGTCGATGTTCATCTGGCGATACGTGATCGAGCGCGGCTCCCAGGAGTGATAGACGATCCAGGTCTCGCCGTCCTTGTCGAGGACGATATCCTGGCCGCCCGGCCCCAGGATCGCGCCGCGCGCGGTGCTGGTCACCAGCAGCGGGTTCTGGGCCTTCTTGTACGGCCCCAGAGCCGCGTCGGCGACCGCGTAGCCCACGGCGTAGTCGGCGCCGGCGTAATTGTTGGCCGAGTAGAACAGATAGTACTTGCCGTTCTGCTTCCACAGCATCGGCGCCTCGACCAGGTTGCCCTCCCAGGCCTGGTCCTGCTTGATCAATTGAGCTGGCTGGCCTTCCAGCGTCAGCCCGTCGGCCGAGACCGGCTGAATGTGCAGCCAGGTATCCTGGCCACAGCAGTTGCCGTCGTTCTTCCACAACACATAGCGGGCGTCGTCCTGATCGACAAACGAACTGGCGTCGATCGAGCCGCCTAGCTCGACCTGGCAGATGAACGCCGCGTCGCCGGCCGGCTGGAACGGTCCCTCTGGCGTAGCGCTCGTCGCCGCGCCGATACACTGCTTGCCGCTGACGGTATCGCGCGCGGTGAAGTACATTACCAACGTCTTGCCGTTCGCCGCCAGTGTCACCTCGGGCGCCCAGGTGAAGCCGGGCGTTGCCCATTCAGGCAGGAACGGCAGCGCGTCGCTCAGGATCTCCCAGGTAACCAGGTCGGCCGATCTCGCCACCTGGATATTCCGGCTGCCGAAGTTCGTGGCGTAGGCGTAGTAGGTCTCGCCGACCTTGAGCAAATCCGGGTCGGGGAAGTCCTGGTTGATCACCGGGTTGGCGAACTCGCCGGGGCCGGGCGTCGGCACGGCGGTCGGGCCGGCGGTAGCCGCCGGCGCGGCGGCTGTGGCGGGGGCAACGGTCGGCGCGGCAGTTTGCTGCGTCGCACCGCAGGCAGCCAGCAGTAGCGCCAGAATCACGGCCATTGAACGAGGAACAGCAGAGCCACGGAGGGAGCGGAAGCCCAGGCGCGCCTGGTCTCCCTCGCTTCCGTCATTCCGCTCTTTCCACCTTCCGTCCCTCCCGCGCTTCCGCCGTTCCACGTTCAAGCGTTGGTCGCTCATCCCTTCAGCCCCGTCATCGCCACATTCTGGATGATGTAGCGCTGCAAGAAGATGTACAGCAGCAGCACGGGCGTGGCGGTGACGGCCGCGCCCGCCATCAGCTTGCCGTAGTCGAAGGCGTACTGGCCCTGGAGCGTCGCCAGGCCAACCGGCAGTGTCTGAAGATCTCGATTATTCAAGATCAGCAGCGGCCACAGAAAATCGTTCCAGGAGGCCAGAAACGTGATGATCGCCAGGGTTGCGATCGCGCCCCTGGCCAGCGGCAAGACCACCCGCAAGAACGTGGTCCAGACAGTCGCTCCGTCGATATACGCGGCCTCCTCCAGCTCTCTGGGGATGCTCTGGAAGAACTGCCGCAAAAAGAAGACGCCGAAGACGCCCGCCAATCCCGGCGCGATCACGCCCTGGTAGGTGTTGAGCCAGCCGAGGCGAGCGATCGTAATATAGTTCGGCACCACAAACATGATCCCCGGCATCACCAGCGTCGCCAGTAGCAGGGTGAACAGCAGATCGCGGCCGGGAAACTGCATCCGTGCGTAGGCATAGGCAGCCAGGGCGTCGATCACCACCACTAATGTCGTAAAAACGGTGGCGACGCCCACGCTGTTCACCAGCCAGCGCAGCACCGGGATGGCCGGATCATTGAAGATGTTGGTAAAGTTTTCAAGCGTCGGCTCCTGGGGTATCCAAGTCGGCTGCAACGTCTCCACGAACGGCTTGAACGCGGTGCTGAACATCCACACCAGCGGCAGCATAAAAAACAGCGCGATCAGCACCAGCACAGCGTATCGCACGATCCGCGAAATCAGGGTGCTACCGGCCGGTCCTCCGCTCGCGCGCTCGAAAGATGCGGTTGCCATCATCGCTCTCCTCTTTTAAGAAACTGCCCGACAAAGGTCCCCGTCTCACTCGCGCTCATGGTGGAAAGGAGTTCTTGAGGGGCAAGCCCCACAAACTCCCCCTTTTCAGACAGTCTCTAGGTGCCGCTATTCCTGCTCCGACCGGCCAAACACGCGGAAGTTGATCGTCGTGAGGATCAGCAAAACCGCCGCGACGAAGATCGACATCGCGGCCGCGCTGCCCATCCGGTTCTGGGCGATACCCTCGTCGTAGATGCGCTGAATGATCAACTCGGTCCCGACCGTTCGGCTCTGGGTCCCGGTCATGATATGCGGCTGGCCGAACAGGTTCGCCGAGGCGATCAGCGTGATCGTGACCACAAAGATCAGCACCGGTCGCAGCATCGGCAGGGTGATGTAGAAGAACTGCTGGAAGGTGCCCGCGCCGTCGATCGAGGCCGCCTCATACAGCGATTCGGAAATGTCTTGGAGCGCCGCCAGGAAGATCACCGTGTTGAAGCCGATCGTCCACCAGACCGTGCAGATGGTGATCGCGATCCAGGCCCACGGCTGCGAGCCGAGCCACGAGACCGACTCCATCCCCAGGCGCTGCTGGTACGTGTCGATCAGGCCGCCCTGCTCGAACATCCAGCGCCACAGCACCGCCGCGACCGTGACCGAGAGCGCATAGGGCGCGAAATAGAGCCCGCGGAACAGGTTGCGCCCACGGTACTTGCCGTTCAGCAGCACGGCCAGCACTAGCGCGAAAAACACCAGCGGCGGGACGCTGTACAGGATGAACACGCCGGTGTTCCCAACCGCGCTCCAGAAGTCGCTGAACTGGACGCTGCCCCGGTTGACCAGCAGGTTAGCGTAATTTTGCAGCCCGACGAACGGTCGGAACTCCGGGCGCAGAAAATCGAAGTTGAACAGGCTGATGTAGATGCCATAGAACAGCGGATAGGCCAGAAACGCCGTGAAAAAGATCAGATGCGGCAGGACAAACAGGTAGGGTGTCCAGCTAAAACGACGCTGTGTTGCCGTGCCGGTTGCCGCGGCGCTCCCGGCACGGGCTGGTTGTGAAGTAGCCATGCTCAGCCTCCCACGTCGGGGTCCATTATAGGGATGTTGGCGGGGTGAGGTTTGGCGGACGGTTCCGCCAAACCTCACCCCATCACCCGTTCCTATTTGTACTTTTCCGCATTCTGCTGAATGATCTGGTTGGACTTCGCCACCGCCTCGTCAAATCCCGCCTTGATATCCTGCTGCTGTCCAAGCAGGAAGGCGTTCAGCGGCGGCTCGAAGCCTTGCGCCCACAGCGCGCCCTCCAGGGCGGGCACCGGCGGCAGCAGCTTCACGCTCTCTGCCTCCGTTGCGAAGGCCGCGACTGGAGCAGAGACCGTCTGCAACTGGCCGCCCTCGCGGGCCAACTCGCGGGCCGGGATCTGGCCGGCCTTGGCCCACTGCACCGAGTTCTGCGAGAGCCAGCCGATCCAGCAGCCCGCCGCCGCCTGCTTGGCCGGGTCCTCGGTTGTCAGCGCCAGTTGGTGCGAATTGCCCCAGACCGAGTAGGCATCGCCGATCTGCGGCAGGGGCGCGAAGCCGACAAACGGCAGCTTGACCATGTCGCTGATGTGCCACGGCCCATGGAACACCATCGCCGCCTTCTGCTGCTGGAAGAGTTTGACCTCCGGATCGCCGGCGCCGTTGACGGTCGGGGTGGTCTTCTGCTTCAGATCGCGTATGTAGTTGGCCGCCTGGATGCCCTGCTCACTATTGTAGGTTGCCTGGGTGCCGTCGGCGTTGACGATATCGCCGCCGAACTGCCGGATCAGGGTCTGGAAGAGCGTCCCGGCCTGGAACGCTGTGCCGATCGACACACCCGCGACGCCGTCCTTGGTGAGCGCGGTCACCGCCTGTTCAAACTCGTCCTTGGTCATCGGCCGGTCGGTCGGCATCGTAATGCCGGCCTGCTGGAACATGTCCTTGTTGTAGTACAGCACCAGTGGATGGACATCCAGCGGAATCGCGTAGCGCCCGTCCTTCACCTGGCCGACATTCCAGATCGCCTCCGGGAACTGGGCCTTCAGCGTGTCGGCGCCACCGGCCGCGGTCAGCGCGGCCTCCGACATTGGCTTGAGCACATTGCGGAGCGCCATCTCGCCGATGTCGCCGGCGCGGATCACGGTCATATCCGGCAAGCTATTGCCCGCCGCCGCAGTATTCAGCTTCTGAAGGTACTCAGGCTGCGCCGTATGCGTGACCTTGATGCCCTGGCCATTCTCCTGGCTGAACTGGTTGGCCAGCGCGGTCATTTCGTCGCCGTCCGGGCCTGTGAGCGGGCTCCACATGGTGACCTGCTGGTCCTTGGCCGCATCCGAGCAAGCCCCCGTGCCCGTCGCGCCGCCAGCCGCCGGGGCGGCCGTGGCCCCGCCGGCCGCCGGAGCCGCCGGCACCGCTGTGGCCCCGCCGCCTGTCCCACCGCCGCCGCAGGCCGCGACCAGCGTAGCGAGCATGGTGAGCAGGATCACCAGACTCAGCCGTCGAATCAGGGTTTTCATCTTAGCCTCCTTGCTACGTGAAGAACCTATATGTCCGAGGATGGAGGATAGAGGATGGAGGATAGCGCTCTAGCGCACTTCTAGCTCCTATCCTCATATCTTTCAGGGACTGTTTGAAAAGTCCGTTTATCGCAGGAATTTGGTGGTGGAAAAGAATTCTTGAGAGGCTTTCCCCCTCAAACTCCCCCTTTCAAACAGTCTTTCAGAACTCTCCCCCTCTCCTTGTCACCCGAGCGATACCCGACCCGAAGGACCAGGTCCTGGGGATAGTTGCCGAAACGGCTACCGAAAAGATTCATGCCACCGACGTGGGTCGCATCGGGCCGGACGCCGACGCGGATGGCGATAAAGGGCAACTCGTTCAGTTTCAGGTCGTGGATCGTCACGTCGGAGACACGCATACCGTCGACCTCAGCCTCGCGCTCGTTGATATGCCAGACCTTGAGCAGGCCATACTGGGTGTTGCGTGGCGTCCACCACTCGGGGGTCAGCCGACCGCGCTCACCGCCGAAATCGGCCGGGGAGGTCCACGTGCCGATCTCCACAGCGTTGATCCAGACGGTGATGTCCGAAGGCCAGTCCAGGTTGTAGAGCGGCGCCTCGGAGCACACCTCCATGCTCAGGCGCAGCAACTCGGGCTGCGCGCTGGTCGGCAGACGGTTGGGCCAGCGATACTCCAGATACCCGTGGTGGAACCAGACCAGTTGGGCGGCCAGGCGCGTCGGCTCATAGAACGAAGCCGGGTCGTCCAGCAACCCGATGATCCCGCTCTCGCTCAACAAGCCACACGTCGGCGTGACCTGACAGTCGACAAAGGCCCCAATCGGCATTGTCAGCTCGACCGCCTGCTCGGGCGGGGGCAAGCTGATCGGCAGATCAAGGATGATCTTGTCGTACATACGGGCGCAGATCTTACGCAAGCCCCGGCTGGCCGGCTCGAACTCAGTGCAGATCAGGCCGGCCTCCTCCAGCGTTTCCACATGCAGCGCTGCGGTCGAGGTCGGCAGCTCAAGCGCGACGGCGATGTCGTTTACACTCGCGACCCGATCCGACAGATAGCGCAGGATGCGGATGCGGTTGAGCAAGTCCAGCGCTTTCAGAACGCGTTCAAGCTGGCTGCTGTCTTCGCCGCCGTCGAGGAGCAGTATGCGGCTGCCGACTTCGCGTCCCGCCACGGGCGTGCCCTTTCATTCCAGGTTTTTTAGTTGACACCTAGATATTTTCGGGACAGAGGCACTATAAAGCTTGGACTATTACAGGATAGTTGTAATATATGAGATGAATGTCATTTTGTCAAGCAAATAGTAGCCGGGACGGTTGTGTCAGATAAAAATGACCCGAAGAACATAACCACGCCTGCGCCGCATCAGGCCAATTTGGGGGGCGTGTCGCCACCATCGGCGCCGTTGAGCCGCGCGCAAAGCTCCAGCGCGTTGGCCGTGGCTGCGCCAAGGGCTGTATTGTCGAAAATGCACCACGTCGGCGCCGCCTGCGCCGCAGCGCGTAGCGTCTGTTCGAGTGTTTCCAGCTCGGCGCTGCTGTAAGGGGAGGCATACATCTCCGGCGAGCCGTGCAGCCGATAGTAGATCAGCCCAGGCCATCCTCCGGGCTGCGCCGCCTCTGGCACAGGCGCCGGGTCTACGCCAGCCCGCGCGATCTGTGCCGCGAGCAGCAAATGCTCGGCCTCCTCACAGAACCAACTGGCATGGCGCGGCTCGCAGACGACGCTGCCGCTGAAACGGCTCCGCAGGGTGCTGAGAAACACCGTGACGACCTGGGCGTCAAAGCGCAGGCTGGGCGGGAGCTGGAGCAGCAGCGGGCCGAGCTTTTCGCCTAGCTCCTTGATCTCCGACAGGAAGCGATGGAGCGGTTCAGTCGCATCACGGAGACGGCGCGTGTGGGTGATCGCTTTTGGGATTTTGACGGCGAACCGGAATGCCTCGGGAACCGACGCCGCCCAGCGCGCATAGGTCTCTGGCCGGTGCGGGCGATAGAACGAGCTGTTGATCTCGACCGCTGCGAGGCGCTGCGCGTAGCGCTCCAGGTGTGTTCCCCGCTCCGGGAAGTGATGGGCGTGCTGGTGCGGGATTGACCAGCCGGCGCAGCCGACATGGATGAACGGCATTGTAGGGGGCATAGATGGTAGCCTCTGCGCTAGGAAGGGAGCGCTTCGGGAAGATAGTGCGCGTTCAGGGCCTGCCAGATGCGTTGAGCGCTCTTCTTACCGATGCCGGGTACCTGCACCAACTCTTCGGCAGAGGCGCACATAATCGCGGCCGCCGAGCCGAAGTGCGCCAACAGCATGCGTGCGCGGCGTGGGCCAACCCCCGGCAACCCTTCGACCAGGTAGGCGGCGTAGAGTTCCTCAATCGGCGGTCTGGGTTCGCGCAGACTGACCGGCTGGCCCATCCGCTCCTGGGCGTGCCTCGCCATGATTCGCAGCATCGCGGCTGTCTCGCTGGCATCAGCGAGTTGTAAGACGGCGATGCCGGCGCGCACGGTCAGGAAGGCCAGCGCGCCGCGAATAGCCTCTGTGTTGATGCTGTGCGGTACCTGAGCCAGATCGCCCTCGACGATCAGTATGGCACGCGGAAAGAGCACGCTCATGCGGGTAGTCTGGCCGAACAGGCGGCGGTCAAGAATCGAGGCCACAAAGTCGCTGGCGGTCTTGCGCTCGATGGCGACATCGTCGGACAGCACGTAGTCGGCGCTGGGCAAGGCAGCGAAGCTGAGCGTCACATCGGGGAAGGAGGCCAGCAGCGCCGGGACGGGCGAGGAGCGTTCGCGGCTATCGACCCGGATGAGTAGCCCGCGTGTGGCCGATACTGCATGGTCGTTAACGCTCTGCGGAGCCACCACGCCATCGACGATATCCGGCATTGAGAGCATAGCTACACCTCGGATAGAGCCAAGCAGCAGAGCATCACAAAGCTATCAAAGAGAATAGGAGCAAGAGCCAGGCCATGCCCTGCTGTTGCTCCTGTCGCGAGGTACCTACCTGCGCTGTGACGCTCGGCTGGTCGTCCAGGATTGCCGCATACAAGGCCATCCTGCCAGCGCACAGGGGTAGTAGATCAGCGTGCTACACTATGAGTGAAGATGATATTGTATGAGCAGATGATCAATCATGACGGCAGCGCGCACTATCATCCATCCATATGAGATCGGCCGTATGTGACGAGCGAGGTATCTCGTGATGCAGCAGCTCCGTTCGTGGCTGTCGGTCCTTCCGTTTGCCGATCCACTGGAGCGGCGCCAGGCGCTGACGCTCCAGACGCTCATCCTGTGCCTGATCAGTGCGGCCGTGCTGGATGTGGCGTCCATCCTGATCACACCGGCGCCGTTGCAAAATCGCCTCCTCGTCTATACCAGCTTCGCTATCCAATTCGCGCTCGGCTGCGCGAGAAACAGATCGATTCCCGTTCGCAGGCGCGCAAGTCGTTGCTCCACCCAGGTGCGCCCCTGCCGTGGTCCAAAGCGCAGCCCGAACAAAGCGAACTGTATATGATGCCACAGAATCCGCGCCTCGGCTGTATCGTCGCGCTCAAGTCGCGCCAGTGTCCGATATCCGGCCAACATGAACGGCACATTATAGAGGGTGAGTGGGACAAAATCCCAGGCCCCATCGCCCCATCCGGCTCCACCCCAATCGAGCAGGGCGAGATAGTTGAACGACTCGGCATGCACCATCACATTACTGGTATTGACGTCTCCATGACAAAATCGTGGCGCGCTGAGTCCCCCATGAAGGGCGCGAGCCGATCAAGCCATCGCCGCAACCAGTGCGCCTCATCCGGCAGAACCATACCTGTCGTGGTCAGATCATCCAGCCAGAGGCGTGGGTCGAGGTCGCTGCCAATCGGTGGTAGGCGTCCTGCGGGTCCATCTACCGAAACCTGCGAATGCAAGCGAGCCAGATCTCGGCCAAGCTCCCGCCAGGTATGCGACAGGGAGGGCGGATCAGGACCGAGTGACGCGAGCGTGATGCCATGGACACGTTCATAAATGGCGTAGGGCACCGGAAGGAACTCACCACTCTGATCGAACACGACGAGTTGCGGCGTAGAGACCCCGGCGGCGTGAGCCGCCGTAACCGCAGTGACCTCAGTCGCCACCGCGCCAATGCGAGTTGGGTGGTTGTGCGGCACTCGTAAGACAAAGGCATCGCCGAGCAAGTAGATGCTGTTCGATGTGCCGGCGTGGAATAATCGCGCAGCCGTGGAGGTACCTAACCCGTAGCGAGCCACAATGGCCGCGATGGTGCCAGGCAGCACCTCAATTTCCGGGGGGACATCCATTGCTCCTCCACTGTCAGGTATGGATCTGAGACCATGGTACCACCAGGAGGATGGCGCTGGAACACCTTATGCCTTGGTGATTATCACCTGTCCCACTCCAGCAGATCGATTTCCACGACCGGCTGAGAGGGGTCGCGCGGTACGCGGAAGGTCTTAATCTCGGCCGGACCGAAATGGGCCTCGATGCTTCGGCGCCACTGCGGCAGCCGCAAGGTGGCGCGAGTTGCCGTCCGCGTGCTCTCGTAGGCGCGCACGATCAGGTCGTCGCCGTCCTCAGCCTGTTTGAGCGCCGTCACGACGATATTGGCCGGCTCGGCGGTCACGAACGCACAGGAATGTGGCAGTGCGCCTTCGGGGTGGTAGGTACCAAGCAGCGCAATCGGTGGCTGATTGAACTCCGCAGCGCGGCGAACTGTGCTGGCCTCTTCCCAGCCCAGAGCGTGCGGGTAGATCGCATACCGGAAACGCTGGACGCCCTGGTCGATAAAGGTGTAGAGTTGGTCCGGCTGCGCGACGGCGGGGTCGTGGTGGGCATAGATCGGGCTGCGTAGAACCGTCAGGCCGATCTCGCGGATATGCACATCGTAGCTGTACTTGCCGTCATTGATGATGCTCATACCGTAACGCTCGCCCGTAACTCGTGACATGCCCGAAAGATCCACCCAGCTCTGGCCGGGCTCCTCCTCGCCGTTGGCGAAGCGTTCGATGCTGCCGTAGGGCACCTCGGAGGTCGCGTGGTGGAAGTGGACATGGATCGGGAAGCGTAGCTTGAGCGCCTTGAACTGCTCGCGCCAGTCCACGGTCGCCGCTACCTCGATCAGATCCCGGCCGGCATAGAGCGTGAAGTCCTGGATGAGACGCGAATTGCCATACTCGCTGATCAAACGCACGACCGACTTGACCGGGCCGTGGGCGATCAAGCGCACGCTGCTGGCGCTGAAGCGCCCGATTTCGTCGCGGAAGCTGAAAACGTTGTGGCTCCAGGTGTCGCTCTCGTCGCGCACCACCACTGGCACGGCGGCGGGGCCAGCCAGCACCTCCAGCTCAGAGCGCTTGTCGTACAGGCTGGTGAGATAGCCGGTCTCGCGGTCGAATGCCAGGCGTAGGTGCGCATTCTCCAATGTATTGTCGTCGGCGCTCGTCGCCGGCTCGCGTGGCGCGGCGGCCTGCGGCACCACGCGATACATCCGGTATCCGAGCGGCGGCAGGTCGGCGACGAAGCTCAGGCGGCTGCGCCCGTTCGCCGTCGCCTCCGACTGTACCCTCTGCACGGCCACGGGGTAGCCCTGGTCGTCGAGCAGGCTGTGCTCGTCGGTGAAGCGCCCGAATTCGATCTCCACGCCGACCCGCGCCGGCCAGGCATGCGGGTTGAACACGACGATCGGTGTCATCCGATCTTCAGGCGCGACGCCGATGTTCCAGACAAGCGACAGGAGCGCCGCATTCAGCGCCCGGTCGGCGATCGCCAGCGCCTCGCCGTGCAGGTTGCGGGCATCCTCGTAGGCCGACTCGATGCTCGTGCCCGCAAGGATATCGTGGAACTGGTTAAACAGCACACCCTGCCAGGCGCGGGCGAACTCGCCGGTCGGGTAGGGCAGGCCGGTCGTCAGCGCGGCGATCGCCGACCATTTTTCCGCCGTCAGCAGTGCCCACTCGGCGCGACGATTCCAGTATTTGATGCCCGAATGGGCCGCATAACATCCACTGGCATGGTGCTGCAAGTCATCATGTACGAACGGCAGAGGCAAGTTTTTCGCCTCGACTGCGGCAAAGAAGCGGTTCGGCGAGCTAAACAGCAGGCGCGGCGTGTCTGGGTCGACATTCAGCCGGCGGATGCTGGCAATGTTTTCGATGGTCGGGCCGCCGCCGTGGTTGCCGACCCCGTAGAAACACATCAGTTCGTCGCTCGGCGCGCGCAGTTCGCCGGCGCAACGGCGCACGTGGAGGTCGAGCTGCTTGCCCCAGGTACAGTACTCGAATAGGATGCGGAAGGTCAGCACGCGCGAGCCGTCGTCGGACTCCCACCAGAAGAGGCGGCTAGGCAAGCCCTTCTCCTGTGGGCTGGGGCGCATAAAGACGTAATAGTCCATGCCGCTGCGCTTGAGGATCTGCGGCAGCATCCCGTGGTGGCCGAAGCTGTCGACGTTGTAGCCAACGCGGGCTGTGACGCCGAATTTCTCCTTGAAGTAGCGTTGGCCGTAGAGTCCTTGCCGGACGAACGATTCGCCGCCGGGGATGTTGCAGTCGGGCTGGATCCACCACCCGCCGACGATCTCCCAGCGCCCTTCGCGCACGCGCGCCCTGATCTCCTCGAACATGGCCGGCTGAATCTGCTCGACCCACTGGTAGAAAGCGGCCGAGCTAGAGACAAAGATAAACTCCGGGTCTTCACTTAGGCGGTCGAGCGCCGAGCAGAACGAGGCCAGCACCTCGTGGCAGCCCTCCTGCCAGCGCCACAGCCAGACGGGATCAATATGCGCATTGCCGATCATGTGCAGCGTCGCGGTCTTGGCTTGGCTAGTGCCGTCGGCTTGCTCGGCGTCACTGGCCGTCGTCTCGTTCCCTTTACGAATCGTATCTTTCAATTAGCGTACTCCATTCGCCTCCTGTTTGAAAGGGTATCGTTTCGCCTACGATCCGTGGTGGAAGAGGGATTCTTGAGGGGCGACCCCTCAAACTCCCCCTTTTCAAGTCGTGTAGGCATCGCGCGGCTGCGCCGCCGGATTGAAGCCCCGCAGCAGCATTCCCTCGCCACGCTCGCCGCCGGTCGTCAGCGCTCGGTCCTCAGGGTCGCGCATCTGCACGAGGATCGTGGTGCGCGCCGCCTGGCTGGTGTTCACGCCGGAGCCGTGGATCGTCAAATAGCTGAAGAACAGCGCGTCACCCGCCTCAGCCGGGCACGCCAGCGCCGAGTCCAGCGGGTATTGCTCGAATGGCAGGTGGTGGCCGCCCTGGGGGTTATGCTCGAGCGGGCCGAGCTTGTGGCTTCCCGGCACAACTCGGATGCAGCCCTTCTCTTCCGGCGCATCGTCCAGGTGGACGACGGCGGCGATCATCGTGTGGCGCTCATGTGGGAAGAAGGGGTGATCCTGGTGCATTGGGAATGGCGCGCCCTTCTCCGGCGGCTTGATAAAGATTTTGTTGTGGTGAAGTTGCACGTTCGGCGAGCCGATCAGCTGCGCGGCCACGCCCGTTAGCCGCTCGTCGACGAGCAGTCGGCTGAAGTCCGCCGAAAAGAATTGGGCGTTGTGGCAGTGCAGCAACACCGTCTTTTCCGCTGTAATGCTGCTGGCGCTGCCCCAGGTAGCCTCCATGCTCTTGATCGCCGATAGGCCCTCGATAATTGCGTGCGCCTCGTCGCGCAGCCTGGCCGCCTCCTCGCGCGCCAGCAACCCTTTGACAAGCAAGAATCCGCTCTCGCGATAGAAGTCCATCTGTCCCTGAGTGAGCATCGTAATCCCCTCCTGCCCACGAGCTCATGTGGGGGATGACACGAACCGCATCTACCCCTTCAAACTACCGGCGATCTGAACGCCCTCGATGAAGTACCGCTGGAACGCCAGGAAGACTAGGATCACCGGGATCATGACCACCAAGCTGGCGGCCATCAGCTCGTTCCAGGCCGGCAGGCCGCCGGCGGCGGCCTCGAACTGGCGCAGGCCGAGCTGAAGCGTATACTTGTCCTCGCTCTGTAAATACAGCAGCGGACCCATAAAATCCTCCCAGGCGCCTTGGAAGGTGAAGATCGCAATCACCCCCATCACCGGCTTCACCAGCGGCACGATCACATTCCACCAGATCCGCAGCTCCGACGCACCGTCGATTTTGGCGGCTTCGGATAGCTCCATCGGGATGCCGCGCATCTGCTGGCGCATCAGGAAGATGAAGAACGCATCGCCGGTGAACGCCGGAATTGTCAGCGGCAGGAAGGTGTTGACCCAGTTCTGCGAGCCCTGGAAGCCGAACGCCGGCAGCTTTGAGAACACGATGAACGCCGGGATCATGGTCACGACGCTGGGGATCATCATCGTTGCCAGCACGATCGCGAAGAGCGTATCGCGGCCACGCCAGCGCAGGCGCGCGAAGGCGTAGGCCACCAGAGTCGTCGAGATGACCTTGCCAATCACGGCGGCCAGCGTGATCACCACGGTGTTGAACGTCCACCGAACCCAGTTGGGGAAGCGACCGAACTCGAAGAAGGCCGCCCGATAGGGTTCGAAGGTCGGGTTAGCCGGCCAGAAATTGGTGCCGACCAGCTCCTGCGACGACTTGAGCGATGTCGCGAGCATCCACAGGAAGGGCACGATCCAGGTGATGCTGATCAGAATCAGTAAAATGAAGGCGATGATCTGGCCCAGCGACATGCGCGGCCAACCCACCTGGCGTGTTTCCCGCACTGGCCCGGCCTCTATGCTGGTTGTTGCCATGGAAACCTCCTCCGACAGATACGTGTAGCGGCGACTTCGCGCGTTCTCAGCTGATGCGTAATACGTGATGCGTGATAATCCGCTCCCCTCACGCATCATGTATCACGTATCGTGTATCACGAATAATCGATACGCACGCCAAGTGACTCACTATCGTCCCTCGGTCTCGTAATACACCCAGCGTTTTGACAACCAGAGCTGGAACAGCGTGAAGGCCATGATGATCACGAACAGAATCCAGGCCAGGGCCGAGGCGTAGCCCATCTGGAAGCCGGCGGGGCCGATCTTGCCGAACGCGCGGTAGTACAGGTAGACCACGTAGAACAGCAGCGACTGGCCGGCGTAGAATGGGTCGGTGTTCCCGGAGGTTTGCGCGATTACGAACGCGGTTGTAAAGATCTGGAACGTGCCGATGATGCCGGTCACCACCTGGAAGAAGATCGTCGGCGAGAGTAGCGGCAGGGTGATATAGCGAAACTTGTTCCAGCCTACCGCGCCATCGATATCGCCGGCCTCATACAGCTCCTTGGAGATGCCTTTGAGGCCGGCCAGGTAGATCAGCACGCCGCTGCCGATCCACCACATGCCCATGACCACCAGTGCCGGCTTGGTCCAGTTCGGGTCAGTGAACCAGGCCGGCCCGCTCAACCCGATCGCGCCCAGCGCCTGGTTGAACAGCCCGTTCGGCGCCAGAATCCATTTCCAGAGGAAGATCGCGGCCACGCCGGCCAGCACATTGGGCAGGTAGAAGACAGTGCGGAAGAACTTGCCGCCAGGCAGGTTCATCGCCAGCAGCAGCGCCAAGGCGATCGAGATCACCACCACCAGCGGCGTCTTGAAGACGACCATCCACAACGTGTTGCCGAGCGCCCTGAAGAAGAACGGGTCGCGCAGCAGCCGCTCGTAGTTCTGCAGCCCGATCCAGCGCGGGGCAGTGGTGATGTTGTAGTTCGTGAAGCTGGCGTAGACCGAGAACAGCATTGGCGCTGCGGTGAAGAGCAGAAAGCCGATGATCCAAGGACTCGCGAACAGCCAGCCGGTCAGTTCCTCCTTGATGGCCGGGCGCAAGAACGATCGAGGCTGGGCGGCCTTGCGGGGTTCGGCAGTTACCGACATAGTGGCCTCCTTCGGAGCAGGATGAAGAAGTGGAAAGGGGTCTTGAGAAGGCTGCCTCCTCAAACTCCCCTCTCCAGACAGCTCCTAACCGCCAACCTGCGCGTCGATCACCTGCTGGGCTTCGTCCAGCGCCGCCTGCGTCTCGGTCTGGCCCTTGAAGATGCCCTCCCTGCGCTGGTCGATCTCCTGGCCCCAGTTGGCGTAGCTCGGCACGACCGCCGTACCCTGGCTGTACTCCATGGCCTTGAGGAATAACTGCCAGCGCGGGTCGCCTAGCAGCGCCGGGTCCTGGGCAGCCTGAATATGGGCCGACATCCCGTAGGTGTCACGCGACCACGAGGCCGCGCCGTCCAGCCCGGTCGCACACTTGATGAACTCCCAGGCCGCGTCGGGGTTGGCCGCGCCGCGCGGGATCGAGAGGGCGAAGCCGCCGCTCCACGACGCGGGCTTGCCGTAGCTGGCGCTGTACGGCACATCGCCGATGCCCAGGTCGAGGGGCTGCTGCTCAGTCGTGCCGTCCGCCTTGGTCACCTCGACGCGCGGGTTATAAAAGTTGAGCGGTCCCAGGTAGCCATTGGTATCCACGATCATCGCCACCTTGCCGGACATGAAGGCGTCGTTTGGCGGCGCGCCGAAGGTGCTGCGGATCTCCTGGACCTTGTCATAGCCGCCGTAGCGGTCGTACCACTGCTTCATCCACTCCAGCGTCTCAGCGATCTTTGGGTCGTTGGCCACCGGCTTGCCATCCCGCACCATCTCGGCGCCGTTGGCCCGCGCCCACACGTTCCAGCCGCCGTTGCCGAAGTCGGGGTGGAAGGCGATGCGGGCATAGGTGCCGTCCTCGTTCTTCTTATCGAGCTTGTCGGCGTACTCCCACAGCTCGTCCCAAGTCGTCGGCGGCTTCTCGGGGTCCAGCCCGGCCTCCCTGAAGGCGTGCTTGTTCCAGTACAGCACGCGAACATCGGTCTCGAACGGGATGCCGTACGGCTCGCGGTTGACGGTCGCCTCTTGCCAGGTGAACGGCCAGAACTGCGAGCCGTCAATGCCGTCGCGGGTGGCGTACTCGGCCAGGTTGGTATCGATCTCGTCGGCTGCGCGCTGGACGATCTCCTGGCGGTTCTCGACGATCACGTCGGGCATACCGGAGCCGGCCGCGACGGCCGCGATATTGGCCGTCCAGATGTCGCCGAAGGGCTTGGGCGTCTCGTTGACCGTGATGTTGGGGAGCTTGGCCTGGCAGATGCTGATCACGCGGCGGATGGCCGTGCGCCGCAGCGGGCTGGACCAGAAGTGCCACATCTCGATCGTGCCCGATACATCAGGGTTGAGTTTAGGGCCTGCCGCAGTCCCGCCAGCCGGAGCAGCAGTAGCTTCGGCTGCGGGGGCTGCGGTCGGTTCAACCGCGCCTGCTGCGGTCGGTTCAGCCGCGCCTGCCGCCGTCGGTTCAGCCGCGCCTGCCGCCGTCGGCTCAGCCGCAGGGGCCGTCGGCGCGGCGGTTTGCCCACCACCACAAGCGGCCAAAATCAACCCCAGTACGAGAGTCATGACCACAAAAGATGTCCGGAATCGCATTTGCTCTCCTCCTATCTGGATTTAGTTGTGGCACCTAGTCACAGCTACGAGCATCTGTTCAAGTGCCTCCTGTTTCTCTGCTCCCAGCTATTGTCGACAAAGCGGACGGCATATGTAAGACGAGCTGGTCTTGCTAATCTGCGAGCATGGCCTTCGTCCGTTCTATGCCCAGGAGTGGGCTCGTCAGGAACTTCTCGCGCTCGTGTTCAGGCACCCGTAGCAACACACGTGCCTATAGACGCCCGCGTAAGCACAACTACGTCGATGTTTGGCACCAGCTCTTCCAACGCCTGGACCAGACCAGCATCATGACCATCGCGGTCGCTGGCCATGAGCTTGTGGCAGGCATCAGACACGAGTACTGGTGAGCGTATGACTTGTTTGCCTACCACAGTTGCTCGCGGGAAGCGGAGCGTGGGATTGAGGGTTGTGGTCAGCAGATATGGTGCGCCTTTTGATGGTCGCAGCGATAACCACCGCAATGCCTGGGTCAGAAAGAACCCCATCTACTGGCAAGATGAGTAGGAGTGTAAGAATGAAGGCGTTGGACTAATGTGTTGGCCTGGTGACAGAGCGATTCTTCAAGGAATTTCACGCCAACCGACTGTTTCTGTCGGCAACTGGATTGACACTCCGCGACGGCATCACCGATCCCAAGATGCTCGAAATCCAAGTCAAACGTGCGATGATCGCGGCAGCTCAGGAAGTTATTATACTGATGGACAGCACCAAGTTCGGCACCCGCTCGTTGATGAAGGTGATCGACTTCAGCGAGGTTCGCCTGCTGATCACCGATGATGGCGCCCCGGTAACAATGGTGGAGGAACTGCGGGCTAAGGGAGTTGAGGTGCTCATTGCGCCCTCCCTCTAATATCAATCGGGTCGTCCTGAACTGTGGAGAGCAACCATGGCTCGAATCAAGCTTGCCTACATAGGCGGCGGCAGCACCCACCTCTTTTTGCCGTGCTGTGTGATGTCCCCTTCACGCATCACGGCGTACACTCGCCGTGCTGTGTGAAGGGTTCCGCGACTCTTACTCCGTAGCGACGAGGATGTCGACGCACTTCTCGCCGCACTCCTCGATTACACGGAAGACCGCGCCGATCTCCGGCTCGGTGCTGATTAGCTGCCGGCCATCCTAGCGGTCGCGGTGCCGAGCATTACCGGGTTTGATTGTCAAATTTCATCAGGGCGGCTCGGCGGCACCTCAACGCAGGAGCGATGCGCCGCCATCCACATAAATCTCCACCCCTGAAACATGGCGTCCCATCTCTGAGGCCAGGAACAGACAGGTGTCGGCGACCTCGTAGATATCACCTTTCCCTTCGTCCACCGCCGGGTTGCCCTGTGGCAGTTCGAGCTCAATTCCAATTTGCTCAGTGTTGCGCTGCTCGGTGCGCTGCTGAATGTTGGTCTGAATAAAGCCGGGGCAGATCGCGTTGCAGCGGATGTTGTGCCGGCCGAGTTCGAGAGCAATCATCTTCATAAAGGCCACCTGCCCGGCCTTGGAAGTGCTGTAAGCGCTGGCCCCAGGATTGGAGAACGTGCGGGTGCCGTTGACACTGCTGGTGATGATGATGCTGCCGCCGCCGGCTCGCTTGAGGTGTGGCACCGCAAAATGCACCGTGAGATATGTGCCTTTGAGATTGATGTTGAGCGTGCGGTCCCACTCGTCGGGCTGCAACTCCTCGATCGGGGTCCAGACCCCGTTGATGCCGGCGTTGGCGAACACGATGTCGAGCCGGCCAAAGCGCTCGACGGTCGCATCGATCGCATGCTTGACCGAGGCGGCATCGCTGACGTCACAGTCGACATACAGTGCCTGCCGGCCGCTTGCGGTCAGCTCATCGTGCAAGCGCTCGCCTTCCTCGCTCTGCACATCCGCCAGGGCCACCTGTGCGCCTTCTTCGGCAAAGCGGCGCGCGGCGCCGGCGCCGATTCCACTCGCCGCGCCGGTGATAAAGGCAACCTTGCCATCAAGCATCCCCATGATTGTCTCCTCTGTAGATATGGTAGTCCCCTGCCACAGCAAGCCTCGTTTATTCTGCTGTTGGTAATCGCAGCATGAGTAAAGAAGACGGCCCGGTGTCACCACACCGGGCCGGGCGCAGAAAGGGAAAGCCAGAACCGAATTCAATGCGGAATAGGCTAGGCGCCCAAGACGCGCTGTGCAAAATCGGCGATCAGCCCCGGATCGATGCCGGGTGCCGTCAACTGCGGTTCCTCCGGCAGATTCGGCGGCGGCGCACCGGCCGGGATGCCATCATCAACCCGCAGCGTCGAGCCGTCCTCCGGGTGCTGCCCATTCCAGATTTTGCCGATCTCCTTGAAATCCTCCGGGCTCCAACGGAACAAAACCTGGTGCAGCCCCTGTTCTTCCAGCTTGCGAGCCTCTGGAAACTGCTTATTGCTAATATCCGGGATCGGCAATAACTTGCCCACCTCGACTCCGGTGAGCTTCTCCAGCGCCTTAGCATAGGCGACGATATGCACCCCACCGCGCACGAGCAAGTAGCCGACCATTGCGCGGGCGGTTGGATCATCAACCATCTCGTAGACACGGATCTTGTTGGCGCGCGCGCCGCACTCCAAGAAGAAGTTATGCAGTAGATCAAGCTTCAGGTTGCCGCTGGAAAAGACGTAGCTACCGTTCCACGGATTGCCCATCGAGTCGACCGGCAGGGCACTCTGCCCGCTGGCAATGAAGTGGTAGGCATTGCGGGCGTCCACGACACCGCCGAGCGGCGTGGTGGTTGGATCTATCCCGCGCTTGGTTGTGCCGGTCAACAGCAAGTTGATCGCGTAGGATACCAACTCGATGTGGCTGTACTCTTCCGCGGCGATGCTGGCGATCACGTCGTAGAAGGGCCGCAGCTTGTCGCGGCCCCGGAAGTTGAACGACTGCATGGTGTAGTTCATCAGCGTTGACAGCTCGCCAAACCGGCCACCGAGTAGTTCCTGGATGGCGGCGGCTGAGTTCGGGGATGGATTCTTTGGTTGTGGCAAATCGATCGCCACCCGATCAATGCGCAGAATCATACTACATTCCTCCTGTCTTTCTCGCTCTGGTTAGAGGGCGCATACTACAGCGCCGGCGAACAGGTAGCAGATGCAGTGCCGTGGAGGGCCGAATAATGATGGCATGAGAGGAGTTTTGCATGTAACACCTGGTCAACCGGCTCTTTCTGATCAATTCACCTGCCGGCCCACGAGATCCGGTAGATCACGCCGTTGGCGTCATCGGAAACCAACAGCGATCCGTAGGACGTCTGCGCGATCCCGGCCAACCGCCCGAACTGCGCTGCGCCGTTCTCGATGAGGAAGCCGGTCATAAAGTCCTCGAAGCCGACCGGCCACCCGTTCTGGAAGCGCACCCGCACGACTTTGTAGCCCGTCGGCGGGTTGCGGTTCCACGACCCGCGCATGGCGACGAAAGCATCCCCATGGTAGGCGGCGGGGAACTGAGCGCCGGTGTAGAAGACCATGCCGATCGGCGCACTATGGGCCTGGTAGGTCAGCACCGGCGGCAGTATCGTCGGGCAGAATGCTTCCTTGGTTGTGCCGGGCGGATCGCCCTGATAGCTATGATCGACTTGGCGATTGCCGAAGCAGTACGGCCAGCCATAGCTGCCCTCCTCGCGCAGTAGATTCAGCTCTTCAGGCGGTTGCTCATCGCCGCGCCCATCCGCGCCGTGATCCATGCCCCAGAGTTGGCCGCTGCCGGGGTGCCAGCCGAACCCGATCGTGTTGCGCAGACCACGCGCGAAGATCGTCCGCCCGCTGCCGTCGGGATGGACGCGCAGGATCGTGGCATGCTCTGGGTTTGCTTCGGTGCAGGCATTGCATGAACTGCCGACCGTGATATAGAGCATCCCATCCGGGCCGAACGCCAGGGTACGGTTGGGGTGCTGCCCGCCATCGGGCAGGTCGTCGATCAGTGTGCGCAGGCCGGCCAGGGTGCCATCTGCCTGGCGATCGGCGACATACACGCGCGTATCGGTCGCGAGGTAGAGTTGGTCGCCGCGCAGGGCAATGCCATGGACGAGCCTGAGATCCGTGGCGACTGTGCGCACCTCTTCGGCCCGGCCATCGCCATCGCGGTCAGCCAGCGCCAACACATCGCCCTGCTCGCGCCGCGTGACATAGACCGTGCCATCGGGGGCGGCGACCATCATACGCAGGTTGCCGAGGCCCTGGGCGAACACATTGACCCAGAAGCCGGGCGGGACCTTGATCTGTGCCAGCCGCGCCTCGGTGAAGCCGCGCTGTTGGGGCGCGACAACATTGCTCAGATCGGTGACGGGCGTGGGCGGGGACTGGGTTGGCTGGGGCCGCGCTGCGGCGGTCGCGCGGGCCTGCGCGGTTGCCGTCTGGTGGGCAAAGACAGTCGCGGTAGCCTGGGGTTGTGCTGCCGGGCCGCCGCGTGGATGCCCAGCAGCCGGCGCCCCTGTGATGGCAAGCAGCAGCAAGAGCGCGATGCATCCGATTGATCCGCAGGCGCCAATAGACCTGGGTTTCATAGCTGTACACTCCTTCTCTGTATGGAATGACGCTCGGAGAGCACATCCCATGCCAGGAAGTAGCGCCTTTATGCGCCGATCTCACGTTTTATCTGTGGAGCCCACCCGGCTGCTCTCAGGCTTCCAGCTCGACCCGCCAGCTACCCTGGTCCAACGTCACTTCGGCGCAGCGAACCGCTCCCTTGCCATGCAGCTGGATCACGACCGAGCGCGCGGCAGGTATGTAAGAAGTCATCCAAAAATAACTTGACCGATTCTGCTAAACTGTGCTTGTTCTCAAAGCAACCAAACGGACATCGCCGAGTCGATAGGGAGGAGGGCAAGCTCATATGTCTGACCAACTGCACCGAACGGTATATCGTTGTCCTTGTGCCTATTGCTGCCAGCAGCCGCAGAGTGCGGTTGCGACAGAACATCAGGCGATCAATCGGCTGCTAGCGACCCTGGATGAGAAAGCCCGCCGCCAGGTTGCTGGCCTCTTGGCCTTAAGGCACGGGCGTGGCGGGATTACCCGCTTCGCCGAAATTACCGGGTTGAGCCGGACCACCATTCGGCGTGGCCGACTGGAACTCCAAGGCTCAGTCTCCCACCTCTCCAGCGGCATCCGCCAACCGGGTCGGCGTCGCAAACAGATTGAAAAAAAGATCCCGCTGTCCTGACGGTGCTCGACCAACTCTTGGAAGATGCCACCGCCGGTGACCCACTGTCTGGGCTGAAGTGGTCGCGCAAAACGCTCACTAAACTGAGTGACCAGTTGCAGGCTAAGGGCTTCCAGATTGGCCGAACAACCGTGGCGCGGCTGTTGCGGGAGCGCGAGTACTCGCTGCGGGCGAACCGTAAGTCGATTGCTACGACCCACGACCCAGATCGCGATCGGCAGTTTCGTTATCTTGGTCGCCAGCGCCAGGTCTTTCTCAAGGTCGGCGCCCCAGTTATTAGCGTCGATACCAAAAAGTCGGGCACGCAGTACTGACACGCCGTTGATGCGATCAACATGACATTGATAGGTGGTGTGACAGCAAATCCCCTGCTCGTACGCGAATGATACCCCGTCGTCTTCGTAGAGCATGCCTTCGGCCGCGCCATCCTCGTCGGGGTAGATATCCACCGTCAGGGGAGCGAGCGGGCGCTCGTCGGCCCACGCCAGGACCGGACCACTGGGTATCACAGCGCCGCCCCGCGCATACAGCGGCATCGGCATCGCGAGGTCGGCTGCGGCCAGCACATGCTGCGGGCCGGACAGCCGCTTGCCCGAGCGCAGATCGTACCATAGGCCAGTAGGCACATACACCTCGCGGCAGACTTTGCCAGGCCGCAGTATGGGCGCCAGCATCAGGTCGCGCCCAAGCAGCGCCTGGTCGTGCAGCAGATGCGTGGCCGTGTCAGCCGGGTAGTGGTAGAACAGCGGCCGCAGGATCGGCGCACCGCTGCGCGTGGCCTCCTCGAACAACGTGTACAGGTAGGGCAGCAGGCGGTAGCGCAGCTCGATCACCCGCCGGCTGATCTGCTCGACCTCCTCGCCCCAGGCCCACGGCTCATTCGACGCACAGCCTTTCGCCGAGCTTGCCCGCGCGAAAGGATACAGCACACCCAGTTGCATCCAGCGCGCGAATAGCTCGGGACTGAGGTAGATCACATCACACGGGATACAGTGCCGCCGGAACTCCGCAGCCAGCTCACGCACGACTGCATCCGACTCGTAGCTCCAGCGCGACTGCTGGTAGCCCAGCGCCCACTTGGGCGGCAGCGGCATCCGCCCGGTCAGCTCGGTGTAGCGCGCCACCACCTGCGCCGGCTCAGGTCCGTAGATCAAATAGTAGTCCAGCTCGCCGCCCGCGACCTCCATCCACCATGTTCCCTGCCGAACAGCAGTGAAGTCGAACGCGGTGCGGAAGGTGTTGTTGAGGAACACGCCGTAGCAGCGCCCAGTGCCGTCGAGCGCCAGGAAGAAGGGGATCGCCTGGTAGAGCGCGTCGGTGCCCGGCCCCTGGTGGGCATATTCGTCGGTGGTCCAGCAGGTGTAGCGCCGCCCGCGTTTGTCGAGCAGGCCGGTGCGCTCGCCGAAGCCATAGTAGTGCTCGTCAGCCGGCATGCGCTTGAACCAGGCAGCGCTGCCGTCCTCGCTGTCCCAGCCTGGCCCACCGTCCTCGCCATCATCCAGCACCACCCGCCTATGCTCACGCTCCTGGACGCGCACGCGCCCGCCCTGCCGCCCGATCTCGACGCGCAGGCGATCCGTTACGACCGTGACTTGCTCCGGCGTCTCAGCGCTCGAAAAACGAGCGGGCGGATAGGCATCGTCAGCTCCGCCACAGAAAACGGGGCAGCCGCAACTCGTGTGCCGCGACCGCAGGAAATACGTCCCCTGAGAGACCACAATCGCCTCGGCACGGCATACCTCCTGCTCAGGGCTGTCTACGCTGCTTCGGTTGGCTGCGTGCCAGCAGCCCGCCGACGGCGCAATGAGGATGGCGATAGAGGATCCAATAGGAGCCGGTATGGAAGACACGCCTCAATTCCCTCGCTCGGTTCTGGCAGAGCTGCCCCAACCCTGCGGCCCGATCCGCTCGACGGGCGAAGACCTGGCGCAGAAACGGTATGCCGTCGCCGGCGATCACGCCTATAGCATTGGTACACTGGATGGTGGCTTCCCACCGATCGGCACGCGCATCCGTGGTGAGATGGGCGGTGTCTGGGCGCAGCCGATCAAGCTGCTGCAAGGTTTCTGGTTCGCGCTCAACGCCGATTGGCTGCCCCCAGCGACGCGCTTTACCAGTGGCGCCGGCTACATTCAGATGCAGCTCCCCACGCTTGCCGGCATCGCTATCACCCGCACCGAGTTCGTGCCGGACGGTCTGGCCGCGCTGGTGGTCGCCCTGACGCTCCAGAACGAAGCGGCGCACGACCAGCGCGTCGCATTGAAACTAGCCGTCCGCAGCCAACTGATGAGCGCCTACCCCTGGAACAACACCACCCCAAGCGCGGATGAACTCAATGGCAAGGATACAGCGGCCTATGACCCCGCGGCCGGCACGCTCACCTTCCACACGCCTGGTCGCCACTGGTGCGCGATCGTGGGCGCATCGGAGCGGCCATCTCACGGCGCAGCCGATGACGACAGTTGGGGTCAGTCCCCGAAGCGCAGCGCGACAGCTACAGCCAGGCCAAATGGGGCGCCGGCGCCAGGCTGCGCTGGGACATCGACCTGGCCGCCGGCGAGGAACACACGCTCTGGCTGGTCGTAGCCGGCTCACATACTGCTCACCAGGAGGCGCAGGAGACCCTGCGTCTCGTGCTGGCCGATCCGGCAAGCCTGCTGCGCGCCAAACTCCTCTCGCGCGCCGAGTTGCTCGCACAGGTACAGCTTGACCTGCCCGACCCCCACCTGATGGCGGCACTGGAATGGGCCACAATGAATATGGCCGATCTGCGCCGCACCGTGACCGACGTCCAGATTCGCGATGTGGATCGAGGCAAAGCCTACCCGCCACCGATCGCGACCTTGTCCAGGCTCAGCGGCATCGGCGATGGCTTCCCGGACTACCCAAGCTTCTTTGGCACCGGCAGCGGCTATATCATGTACCCGCTGGCTGCCTCGGGCATGTGGGAGACCGCCATGGAGCACCTGCGCCTGCTCCGCGATGTCTCGCGCGCGCTCAACGGCAGCACCGGCAAAGTTGTCCACGAGATCATCTGCGACGGTTCAGTCTACTTCGGCAATAACGCCGCCCGTGGTGACACCAACGAGACCGCGTTGTTCGCCACGGCGACCGATCTGCTCTGGCGCTGGTCGGGCGACGACTCGTTCCGCGACGAGATGTACGATTTCATCCTCGACGGGATGCGCTACATTACGACCGAGATCGATACCGATGGCGACCTGTGGCCGGAAGGCGACGGCATCGCCGAGCGCCCAGGGATGGGTTCGGAGCAGATCGACGTCGCGACCGACACCTGGCAGGCGTTGCGCGCGCTCACTCGCATGGCCGAGGGCCGCGGCGACGCGGCGACCGCCGCCTGGGCCAGGCAGAAAGCCACCGCGATGGAGGCGGCCTTTGACGAGGCCTGGTGGGTGCCGGCCAAGTCGCTCTACGCCGACTCGCTGTGCCAGGCGGACGATGTCGTCTCAGAGCATGAGCGGGAGGAAAAGGGATGGAAGAATGTCTGTGTTGAGCCGGATCAGCAGCTTCAACAGGGCATTTGGATCACGGTCATACCCATGGAGACAACACTGGCGCCGGCCGAGCGCGCCCACGCCGCACTCGACACACTCGAGACGCCAGCCTACAGTGACGCAGGTCGCCTGTACCTGGTGGGCGAGGGCGGCGGCCCGGATGGCAAGGCGGTGAAGAAATGCTGGACGGTGATGGCTGGGGTGATGGCGCTAGCCGAGGCGAACTACGGGCGCCTCGGCGCGCAGCAGGCGCTCGGCTATATGCGGGCCATCGCGGCGCTGATCGACCTGGAGCAGCCGGGAGCGCTGCCGGAGGTCGCGCCCAGCCCCGACTACGACCCGTTCATCGACCTCACCGAGCGCATGATGTTCATGCAGGCTTGGGCGACCTATGGCATTAGCTGGACAATCGTCCGCTGTCTACTGGGCGTGGATGCCCATATCCCAGGGGGGCGGCTGTCGGTCATTCCACAGATACCGCCGGCCTGGCCCGGCCTTGCAGCGCGACGCCTGCGGATGGGCACAGGCAGCATTGCCGTGGCAACCGAGCGGGACGGTCAGTGCTTCCGCACCAGCGTGGAGGCGCCGAGCGGCTGGCAGTTGACGATCGGCCACACGCTGCCGAGAGGGCTAGAGATCGGAGCGGTCACACTTGACGGTGCGCCGGCCGAATATGAGGTCGTCGATACGATTCGCGGGCGCGAGGTCCGCGTAGAGATCACCACCGAATTGACCGATACGTTGGTCGTGAACGCGCGCTGAGAGACTGTCTGAAAAGGGGAAGCTTGAGGGGACAGTCCCTCAAGAACCCCCTTTCTACTACTGACATCGATCAGACTGCTCGCTCCTGGGCTTCCGGGGCAGGGGCTATGCGGAAGTACGGCAGGATCTCGCGCTCGTAGAAGCGGAAGAAGCCCTCCTGCTCCGGCCCGACCTGGTAGATATGCAGATGATCGTAGCCGGCGTCGATGAACTTCTGGATCGCCGCGATATGCCGCTCAGGGTCGGGACCGCATGCGATCACTTGGGCGACCTGCTCCTCAGTGACCATGCCGACGGCCTGCTCGAACATCTTGGGCGTCGCCAGCTCCTGGCCCAGTTGTCCTTGCAACGCGACGTTCGGGCAGATCGTGTGCGCGGTGCGCCTGGCGGCGGCTTCGTCCTCGGCCCAGCAGACATTGACCTGGGCGTAGCGCGGCTTGCCCGCGCCGCCCGCCGCCGTAAACGTCTCGACCACCTGAGCGTCGGTCGCGTAGTTGATCAACCCATCTCCGATTCGCCCGGCCGCCTCAGCGGCACGCGGGCCGGCTGCGGCGACGATGATCGGCGGCGCCTCTTCGGGCAGCGTGTAGAGGCGTGCATGTTCGACGGTGTAGTAACTGCCGTGATGGCTATGCGTGCCACCCTGCCAGAGCAGGCGGATGATCGCGACGGCCTCCTCCAGCATCGCCAGCCGGACGGCCTGGGGCGGCCAGCGATGGCCGACGATATGCTCGTTCAGGTTCTCGCCGGTTCCTACGCCGAGCATGAAGCGGCCCGGCATCATCGCGGCAGCAGTGGCGGTTGCCTGGGCAATAATCGCCGGATGATAGCGGATGATCGGGCAGGTCACACCGGTGCCCAACCGCAGCCGCTCAGTCGCCTGAGCGATCGCGCCGATCACGCTCCACACAAATGCGCTCTGGCCCTGCTTCTCGATCCAGGGGTGGTAGTGGTCCGAAATCATGGCATAGGCGAAGCCGAACTCCTCCGCCTGCTGCGCATAGCGCACCAGGTCAAGTGGGGGATGCTCTTCGCACGACAGCGAGTAGCCGATCTCGATCATAGGATGGTGCTCCTTGGTTCTGTGGCGGACATCGGCGTGGATTGAAGAGATGGGTGCGGTTCCAGTCGGTGAGCTATCCGCCGAGCAAGTTGTATACCAGAAAGCACATCAAATCGCCTGGCCGCCGATCAGAATCAAGCACATCGAAATCAACGGCCGATCTACTTCACATTCATCCCTGATCGCTTGCGTCCATTGTATACATTTGCGCCGGTTGGTAGAGATGTACGACTCTTTCGTGTCACAGGCCATTATGATGCTCTCAGCTCCTCGCATTGACGGTATATAACAATCCCATGTGATTTGTAAACCTGTCAGGTGCGCCCTGAACTGCTTTCCGCACTGCAATGCCTCTCAGGGCGCACCTGACAGGTTTGGTGGTCAATATCTCAGTCAGGATTGCTATATACCCATAGCGATGTGACTACTGCTTCTGGGACAGCAGTTTGCGTCATGCTTCAGACCGTCTCCAGGATTATGGTCCACTTTTTGCTTTAGGGACGATATATAGGCCCCGTTGTTGTACTTGGGAGGTCGCCATGATGCATCACGCAACCCCAAGTCCGCGTCCCGGCATTATAGAGGCCATTCCTGGCAGCCGGGTGATTCAGTTCTATGCTGATAGCAATGACGCTGCGGCACATTTGAGGCAGTACGGGCAACTCATTCTTGGCGTGGACGACAAGGGACCGCATGTCCTGCGCGTTGACGCTGGACATGATTTCGCAACCATGATTGATGTCGTACGGACCTGGCTTCAATCCCAGAGATAGGACTGAGAAACGCGGCATAATGGCAAGGGAGAAGCCCCAGCGGGATGTGCTGGGGCTTCTCTATTCCTCTGTGCCGTGGCAGCAGTTGAGCACCAGCTAGTCAACACGAACGACGAGGGCGGTGAAGCCCTCGTCGTTCTTTTTGCGCGTAGACCTGGTGGTCTACCTCTTCGCCTTAACTACCCCGGCCGCCGCGCTCGCCGCCTTGGCCCCCACGACCACCACCCTGCGAGCCACCCTGGCCGCCCTGCGAGCCGCCCTGGCCGCCGCGCTCGCCGCCCTGGCCCCCGCGGCCACCACCCTGCGACTGCTCGGCACGCGCCTCGCCACCCTTGCGGCCGGCCTCGCGCGCTTCTTCGGAGGTGAACTCGTGAGCCGTACCCTTCTCATGGGCCGCTTGGCCGCCCTTGCTGGCAATCTCACGCTGCTTCTCCTCGTCCATCGCGGCGAAACCGCGCTCACCACCCTGGGAACCACTCTGGCCGCCTGACGAGCCGCCCTGGCCCCCACCGGAACCACCCTGGTCGCCTGACGAGCCGCCCTGGCCCCCGCCGGAACCACTCTGGCTGCCTGACGAGCCGCCCTGGCCCCCGCCGGAACCACCCCGGCCGCCTTGCGAGCCGCCCTGGTCCCCACTACCACCGCCCTTCAACTGCTCGGCACGCGCCTCACCACCTTTGCGGGCGATCTCACGCTGCTTCTCTTCGTCCATCGCAGCGAAACCACGCTCCTCTTGCCCCTTCGATCGATCTCGATTCTCAGACATTGTTGCCTCCTTCTTCTCCGCACCCCTTCGGTGCGCTAGGCCATCCAGAAACCATATCTGGAGTGGACGAGCAATCATAATTACAATTGCCGTGCCACGTGGCGCAGAAAAATGTTCAAAATCATCCCTTTTTGCCCTAGCTCATGCTTAGGCAGGTTTCGGCTGACACCATTTCCTTTACAATGTCAGTGGGAGAAGCCTGATAGGGCTGCCCTCAAACGCCCTATTTTTTCCAGAACTGTAAAGCTCCCAAAATCTTGTCTTACGTCAGTTGTATTGCCTGGTCACTATAGATCTTCAGAAAATGATCTGGGCAGCTTACGACGGGTTGGGGTGGGGTTTAAGGGGAGCGCTGCCCTCCCCTTGCCCCTCCCTTCCCAGTTCTTTTTCTGAAAGACTATAGCTCCGATTGTTTGCCTAGCTGCGATAGCGCGCCAGCGCTGTCTGGTCGAAACGCATGCCCGTGCCGGGTGTCTCTGTCGGGCGGACATGGCCGTTGACGAGCTGTTGTGGCTCCTCGAGATACGGATCAAGTGCAAAGGCGTGCTTCTCCAAGTAGACCGCATTCTTGGAGGCGCACAACAGGTGCGCGCTCAGCTCATCGGTATAGTGGCTGCTGGTCCTGAGGCCGGCGGCGTCGGCCATGCGCAGCGCCTGTAGCGATGCGGTGATGCCGCCGTTCGTCACCGGGTCGATTTGCAGCACCTCGACCGCCTGCGCCTCGACGTAGCGCTGAAATTCATATGGCGAGTGCAGGCTCTCGCCGATCGCGATCGGCGTCGCCAGCTCACGCACCAGCCGCGCATGGCCGGCGACATCTTCCGGTATGGTTGGCTCCTCGTACCAGTACAGCCCGAACTGTTCGAGCCGGCGCCCGCGCTCGAGTGCCTCGTCGGCGCTCCAGGTCATGTTCGCGTCGAGCATCAAGTCGACATGATCGCCGATGAGTTTGCGCACGGCAGCGACGCGCTGCTCGTCCTCGTGCGGGTCGCTCCGGCCGACCTTGACCTTCACGCCTGGGAAGCCGCGTGCCATGAACCCCTCGATTTGGGCCAGCAGCGCGTCCAGCGGCTTTGGCAGATCGACACCCGATCCGTAGGCTGGGATGGCGCGCGCCTGGGCGCCGCACAGTGCATACAGCGGCCGCTGCTCGCGCAGGCCGCGCAGATCCCATAGCGCTATATCAACGGCAGCGACCGCGAACGCCGCCAGCCCACCGCGGCCGACATACAGCAGGCGCTGCCACATCAGCTGCCACAGCCCCTCGATATTGCTTGCGTCTCGCCCGAGCAGCAGCGGCTTGAGGTCGTGCTCGATCAGCGCCTGTATCGCGCGCCCGCCGCGACCAATCGTGTAGCTATAGCCGTGGCCGGTCAGGCCGCCCGCCTGTAGTGCCAGCGTGATCAGCTCCTCCGAGTCGATCGCGCCGTGGCCGGCGTCGCCCATCGGCTCAAGTGGCAGGCGGTAGTAGGCGGTTTCAATCTGTTCAATCTTCATCCGTAAACTCCCTTTTCCTCATCTAAGAGATTGTCTGAAAAGGTTGATTTGTCACTCGTTGTCCTTGATGGAAAAGGGGTTCTTGAGGGGCTTCCCCCTCAAACTCCTCCTTTTCAGACAGCTTCTAACAATCAGCCAGCGCCAGCAATCTACAGTTTGAGATCTGCAATCAGCCGCTCGGCCGCACGGTAGCACACCGCCCACATGGTCAGGGTCGGGTTAACGCCGTGGCAGGTCGGGAACACCGCAGTGCCGAACACATACAGCCCCGGCGTGTCGTGGACTTCCAGATTCGGGCCGACCACTGAGCCGGCTGGGTCTTCGCCCATGCGCGCGCCGCCTAGCTCGTGGCTGCTGATCAGCCCGCCAAAGCGCGGCCCGCGCCATGTCTTGGTCGCGCCCATCGCGCGCAAGATCTCCTCGGCCTGGTCCTCCATAAACGCCAGCATGCGCTGCTCATTCGGCTGCTGGTCGTAGGTCGCGCGGATCACTGGCAGGCCCAGGCCACTGCGATCACGGTGGCGCGGGTCGAGGTCAAGATAGTTGGCGTGGTATGGCAGCGTGTCGGGCTGGATGCGGACCGCGCTAATATGCTGCCAATCGCGCAAGTGCTGCTTGTAGACTGCGCCCCAGCGCGGGATGTCCGGTGGTAGCGCCTCGCGGCTGATCTGGATCGGCAGGCGCTGGTTCTCGATATTGGGGGTGGCGCCGCCGACGAAGCCGTGCGCGGCCGAGTCGAAATCGACCGAGATGAAGTCGTCCAGGCTCCACATCTGGCCCGACGGCCCGGTATGCGCGTTGAAGACAATCTCGGGGCAGTAACCGTGGACGTCGACCCACATCTTGGTCATCACGTGCTTCCCAACCTGGCCGGTGTTGTTCCCCAAACCGTTCGGATGGCGGTCGTCGCCGGAGAGCAGCAGTAGGCGCACATTTTCGAAGGTATAGCTGCACAGGACCACCGCGCGGGCCGTCTGTACCTGCCAGTTGCCGTTGGCGTCGACGTACTCCACACCGCTGGCGTGCCCATCGCCGTCGGTCAGCAGGCGTACCACCCGGCAGTGGGTGCGCAGGTCGAAGTTACCGGTTGCTATCGCCACAGGCACCCACGTCAGGCCGGGATACCAACGCTCGTTGTTGAACGGGCCGAACCCGCCCATCCAAGCGCAGTAGGTGGTGGCCGGGAAGCCATTGTAAGGCTCGCTGTGTACGGCCACCGGCGTCGGGTATGGGTGCAGGCCGAGAGTCTCGGCCGCCTGGCGAAAGACCTCGCCCATGCGAAATGGACGCATCGAAGACAGAGGGTGCGGCTTGCTCCGCTGTAGGAACGGGTTGCGTCCGCCGTCGCTGGTCACGCCGATCTCGTACTCAAGCCGGGTATAGTATGGCTCTAACTCGTCGTAGCCAAACGGCCAGTCGGCGAGCGTATGCCCGAGTGGCAGCACCCCCTCGCCCCAGCGCTCGCGCACGTAGGTGCGATACTGGAAGTGGTGCGGGTGATTGCGGCGCGCTGCGCCGCCCCAGTGGATCACTGATCCTCCGACGCCATTCATCATGCGGCCGAGCGAGAAGGTGGCCTCGCGGGTCGCAGATTGTTCGTTTAACCGCCAGCGCGGCGTCTCGCTCAGGTATTTCGTCCCCATCCCTGCGCGGCAGTAGTAGGCTGAGCCAAGCTCGTCGGGGACGAAGTCGCGGGTGGTGCGCCAGGGGCCAGCCTCCAGGCCGACGACGCGCAGGCCAGCCTCGCAGAGTAGCTTGGCGGCGAGCGCCCCGGCCGCGCCAACTCCCACCAGCACCACGTCGGCTGGGCCATCCGGCGGCCGTGCGCCGCGCTGTGGGTCGTAGCCCTCGATCTCAGCCGGCTCACGCGGCCCGCCGCCCAGCGTGTAGCCTACATCGGCGAGCGATTGGATGATGCCGCCCTTTGTGATCGGCTCGGTCGCCAGGTTCTCAGCGGCGCTGTTCTCGAACCAGACACCGGGATGGCCCAGGAACCGCCAGCCGAGCTTGTCGCGGTTGCCGCCATAGGCTGGATCGGCGAACAGCCCTTCCTGGAGATGCGCGCACAATAGCGCGAAGAACTCGCGTTGGGACGGCGCCACGAAATCGGGCAGCACAGCCTGTTCCAAATCGGCTAAGAGGGCATCCTGCCGGGCGGCGTTGCAGTCGGCAAACGGCGCATTGTAGCGCTTGCGGGCGATTCGATCGAATGTCGCCAAGGCCCTGCGATACGTCTCGATCTGGCTATGGTATGCGCCGGCCAGCGCGCGATCGAGGTAGCTAACGACGCCGATCGCGGTCGCACCAGGGCTATGTGTATCGGCCGGGAACAGGCGCTCAAAGATCGCGGAGGCAGTGCGCGCTTCGTAGGGGGTGAGGGCGAGCAGCGCCTCAGAAGGTTGTGCCATAGCTCCTCCAGGCAAGTGTGAGCGAACATCCTGGCAGGAATTATACAGGCAGCGTCCACGCTTTAGACGATGCACCTGTCAGCAGCGATGCGGTCGTTCGGTCAAGTCTCAGGCTGGTCACATTAGAAAATGCCGCTGCACGGCTGATCATTACTCCAAGTGCGGAGCGTGAGTTCGGTGAATGTGGGATTCCAGCGATATTTTTGTGTGCGGCAGTATATGTAGCGATCCCTCGACTGTCCGATGCCAGCACTTCAGGCCGGCGCATGTGCTTCAGCCATGGCCTGCTTCAGTGTCAGGCGCCTACTCTACGGCCAAGGCCACTGCAATGGCATGGTCGCCGAGTTGGGCGCGCCACAGCAATTGCTCATAGGTTGCGCGGGCAGCCGGCACTAGCCGGCAACCAATCGACTGCTACAACTGTTCGGCCGCGTTCCACAACTCGCCGCAGGCTCGGGCTCCTCATCCCGCAGCAGAGCACAAATCACACTGCTCTGCTCGGAGCAGTGTGATTTGTGCTCTGCTGCGGGAACATGATGGGCTAGGCCGAGGCGGCAGCATCCCGGATGCTGGCGAGGTGCTCCTCGGCGTGCGCCACGAGGCCATTCTGGGCCAGGCCCTCCACGGTGATGGGGTGGCCGAGGAACGCCGTGACAGTGTCGAGCTGGGCGTCGCTCAGGGTACGCAGCATGGTGGCGGTGGCGGCGCCGTTCTGGCGCAGTAGCTCCAGGGCGCCCGCGCGGCCCGCGCCGGCGTAGCGGGCGGCCTGCTCGGCATTGAAGCCGTGGATGCTCTCCATGGTCAGGGACGGCAACGGCTGGCCGCCCACGGCCAGCTGAATGAAGCCGCTAACGTTGTGGTACACCTCCGCCGTGTGATAGGCGATCTGGCCGGCCGTGCGCGCCTCGCCGGCCGGGGCTACGCCCCAGGCCGCGTCGCTCAGGCCATCCGCCACCGTCAGGATACGGTCGGCCACCTGCTCGAATGCCGTCGCCAGAGTCTCATTACGCTGTGTCATCTCACGCCTCGTTTCGCTCATCGCGCTCGCTGGATGCCAGTTTGGCACCTTCATCGTACCGACGCGCGGGGCAGCCCCGAATCGACAGCCCGTTGCGGGGAATCGCTCCAGGTTGTGTGGATTGTTCAGGGGTTGCTTCATGCGTCGGCTTTTGGTGCGCCTCTCTCGCAAGCGCAAATCTATCGCGTACCGTAAAGTCTCACATCGCTGGGTTTCAATAATGTGCGCTATGATTCAGTTAGCAAAGCTTTGGTTCATCTGACCTGCCTTTTCCACCATGATATCCAGGACGATTTATGCCGTACAATAGCGGCTGATCGAACGACGAAACAAAGAGGAGGATTCATCGTGGAATACCGACAACTTGGTAGTTCGGGTTTACAAGTGCCAGTGCTGTCTTTTGGCACAGCAACCTTTGCTGGTGGCACCAGTGAGCGTGCGTGGGGAAACACTCAGGTAGCTGAGGCGACCCGCCTGGTTGATATTGCCTTGGAAGCAGGTGTCAATCTTTTTGATACCGCAGATGTCTATTCAGGCGGAAAATCTGAGGAAGTCCTTGGACAGGCAATCAAGAATCGCCGCGATCAGGTTCTTGTGGCGACCAAGGCTACGTTTCGCAGCGAATCCGGCCCCAACGGACTTGGCTCCTCGCGCCACCATCTGTTGCGCTCCTGCGAGGGCAGCCTGCGCCGTCTCCAAACCGACTACATTGATATCTATTACCTGCACGGCTTTGATGCCTTAACACCAATAGAAGAAACCCTGCGTACCTTGGAGGATCTGGTGCGTAGCGGCAAAGTGCGTTACATCGGCTGCTCAAACTTTTCCGGCTGGCATCTGATGAAGTCACTGGCGCTTTCCGAGAAATACGGCCTTCCGCGCCACATCGCCCATCAAGCCTATTATTCACTCGCTGGACGCGAGTATGAATGGGAGCTCATGCCATTGGCAATCGATCAGAACGTGGGTACGGTTGTTTGGAGTCCGCTGGCCCAAGGGCGATTGACTGGCAAAGTGCGTCGTAACCAGCCCACACCAGAAAACAGTCGCGTCAACGTGCCATCCGAAACAAACCAATCGGGTGATGAAGAAACCTTGTATCGCACAGTTGATGTGATGGACGAGATCGCGGAAGAAACGGGCAAAACTCTTTCGCAAATCGCGCTTAACTGGCTGCTCCAGCGTCCGACTGTTTCATCACTTATTTTTGGTGCGCGTAACGAAGAACAACTGCGCGAGAATTTCGGTGCGGTTGGTTGGAACCTGACCACTGAACAGGTCGCCAGGCTCGATGCCGCCAGTGCCACCACGCCGATCTATCCCTACTGGCATCAACTCAACTTCAAAGAGCGCAATCCGTTTCCCACGCTGTAAGTGGGAAACGTCAAGTTTCGTGGTGGACTTAGGTTTTGCACAAAGCGGCGTGCCGCCAGCCTACGGCCCGATCACTACGTCGCGGCTGGTGAGTGGTATCTCCGAGCCATCCTGCGGCGAGAAGGTCAGCACCTCGATCGTGGCGGGGCTGTTCTGAGCCGGCATCCTAAACTCCAGCGTTGTGCCGAACGGCCCTGGCACGTTGATGTCGGGCCGTGCCACCGTGATGTGATTGGTCGCCAGCACCTGCCCATTCGCCTTGTTCCTGAGCCGCACCGTGATTGCGGCCTCGAACGCCTGCCCATTCTCGAAACCGCGCACCACCAGCGGGGAACTCACGACCGCGCCGCTCTCCGGCACAGTGACCAGCGCCCGTACGCCGCCCGCGAACGGCTGGACGTAGCGCCACTCGTAGTAGTGCCGACCGACGTTGCCCATCTCAACCTGGTACTGCGCGGGGTTCGTCGGCACGTAGGTCAGGACGCGCCGCTCGAACGCCTGGAACATCACCTCGCGCTCGACGCCGCCGATCCTGGCGCGCGTCCAGAACGGTTCGGTGATCGGGTAGCCAAGCGTGAACAGCCAGTCGAAGATCGGCTGGGTGGCCACGAGCTGGCCGTTCTGGTACACCGTGCCGCGACGGTTCATAAACTCCCAGAAGGCGCGCGGGATGCCGCGACCGCGCTCGACCCGGACGATCTCGGTGGCGGGGCTGGTAGCGTAGTGCGGAAACTCGCTGAAGCCTTCGGACAGGAACGCGCGGATGGCGTGATTGCCCAGCACGCCGCTGCCCGGCGTGTTGACGAGGTCGTTCAGGCTGGCGTAGGTCGGGAAGGCATTGTCGGGGTCGCCAGCGATCGGGATGTTTGCTGGCGCAAGAGGGATGAACTCGCTCAGTCCGAGCTGCACCTGGCCGTCGATCATCTCGCCGACCAACAGCCCGTTAGTGACGTACCAAGGCGAGTTCGGGTCGGCATTTGGGTTGTTGATCTCCATGCGGCTCTTGTCGAAGTACTGCACCGCGCGCCAGCTGCCCTGGCCCTCGGCGAAGGCCTCGTTGAGCTGCGGGGTGAACGGTTCCGGCCCCCAGACCCACGAGTACTGGGCCACGCCGCGCTGGATCGGCACGCCAGTGCGCTCCCAGAGTCGTTGGAAGGCTGGCTGCGCGAACGGCTCGGCCAGCGCCGCTCCCACGCTCGAGAGCGCAAGCACGATGACGAGCAGATATCTCCCTACATTCCGCATATGCGTCCTCCTCATTCTGGTGTCTCGGAACGACCAGTGTTGGGTGGCTGGTGTTCCTGGCAATCGATGACGGCGCGGCGCCGATTACGGTTGCGCGAAAACATTGCGGCCGCGCGGCTGCACGACAAAGGTGGCCGCTCTGTGAAACATGGCAGCAAGGGTTGTGCCACACTGTTTGGAAGCGTTTAGAGAGCGGTCAAGTTGGGGTTTTGGCAGAAGTCCGAGGTTCCCAAGAGGAGACGAGGGAGACCACGAAAGACAGTCGCGATACCAGTACCACCAGCATTATGAGAAGACGAAACGGAAGGACGCGAAGCATATCCGCGTCCTTCCATCCTGCTACCTGAACGTACTCAGATGCTTTGTTATTTGCGCGCTTACCATTTCATCGTCAGCGCTCCGCCTCAAGATTGATCACTCCTTCGGCCAGCGTCGTCAGTTTTTGGTCTGCTGCACCTTCCTCATCAAGCGTCTGCTGGAGCAGCTTCTCCGCCGCATGGTCGCCGAGTTGATGGGCATAGGTTCGCACACAGCCATAGCCGGCAATCTCATAGTGCTCCACGCGCTGAGCAGCGGCAATCAGGCCGGCATCAATCGCGGCGGGCTCACCCTTCATCTTGATCATCTCCTCGCCCTCGCTGATGAGCCCCTTCATGCCTTTACAGACTGGGCCCTTGGTATCCTCACCCAACTGGGTGAAGATCTTCTCCAAGCGCTGGACGTGACCCTTGGTTTGCGTCAGATGCTCCGTGAACGCCGCTTGGAGTTGCTTGTTCGTAGCAGCCTTGGCCATCTTTGGGAGCGCCTCAACCAGCTGCGTTTCGGCACTGTAGAGGTCGTGGAGTTGCTCCACATACAAATCCTTCAGGGTTTCGAGTTTCACTGCCTTCTCCTCTCTTCTCTTGTCTCACGAGGAGGATAAATTGCAACATCCGTACCGTGAAACGGTGGTATTGACGCTCCTATGTCAATAGCGGTTCAGCATCGCTATCCGGCTTGACCGCATCAGCCCGCTGCTCTGGCGCCGGCTGCTCGTCAGCGACACGACGACCATCGCCGAGCTTCACACAATCATCCAGATCGCCTTCGGCTGGAGCGATGACCACCTCTTGAAACATGCCTTAGAGCGCGGCCTCAGACCCGCAGCGATGGGTCCAGCGCGTCGCGCACACCGTCGCCAACCAGGAACCATGCCAGCAAGGTGACCGCCAGCACGATGGCCGGAAAGACCGTCAGGTGCCACGAGGTCTGAATGTAGCCCTGGTACAGCCCGATCATCTGCCCCCATGAGGCGCGCGGCGAAGCAATGCCCAGGCCGAGGAAGCTCAGCCCAGCCTCGGCGAACATCGCGGCGGGCACGCCCAGCGCCAGCGTGACAATGACTGGCGTCATGGCGTTGCGCACCAGGTGGGTCAGCACGATATGGCCCGCGCCGCCGCCCATCGCCCGCGCCGCGCGCACGTAGTCGGTCTCTTTTAACGAGAGCACCTGGCCGCGCACCAGCCGGGCGATCCCGATCCAGCCGGTCAGCGCCATAGCGATGATGATGTTGCCGAAGCCGGCTCCGAGCGCGATCAGTAGCAAGATATAGAAGAGGATGGTCGGGATCGACGAGAGCACGTCGATGAGTCGCATCACGATGTAGTCCGGCCAGCCGCCCAGCAGCCCAGCCAGCGCGCCAATCGGCAGCCCGATCAGCACGATCACCAACTGGCTCAGGATGCCCACGCTGATCGAGATGCGCGCACCGTAGATCAGGCGTGAGAGCACATCGCGGCCCAAGTCGTCGGTGCCCAGCCAGTGCGCCGCGCTCGGCTGCTGCCAGGTGTTCGCGAAGTCGGGCTGGTAGGGGTCGTAGGGCGCAACCCAGGGTGCGAAGATGGCGACCAGGATCTCCAGCGCGATGAAGCCGAGCGCCGCCATCGCCAGCCGGTTGCGCCGGAAGCGGCGCCAGGCGTGCCACAGCGTGCGGCGCGGCGCCGTGGTCGCGTCTCTGGCGATCGGAGGGGCGGTCACGTCCATAGTCACTGCTCCTTCACATAGGTCACCCGCGGATCGATCAGAGCATAGAGCAGGTCGGTGATCAGGTAGATGATGCTGATTACCGCCGTCCACACCAGCGTCGTCGCCATGATCATCGGGTAGTCGCGCTGCTGGATGGAGGTCACGAAGTACGACCCGATACCGGGAATGCGAAAGATCGTCTCAATGAAAAACGACCCGGTGATGAGACCCGCCGCCAGCGGCCCCCCGACGGTCACGAGCGGCGTGAGCGCGTTTTTGAAGACATGGATGAGTATCACCCGCCGCTCGCTCATCCCCTTGGCGCGTGCCGTGCGCACATAGTTGGCGCGAATGACATCGGCGATACTCGAGCGGGTGAAGCGCTGCAGGATCAGGATCGGGCCTAGCGAGTTCGCCAGCACGGGCAGGACCCACTGACGCGGGTTGTTCCAGCCGCCGGTCGGCACCCAGCCTAACCGCACCGCGAAGACGAACTGGAGCAGCACGGCGAATACGAAACTCGGCATCACCAGGCAGAAGATCGAGACCAGCGTGCCGGCGTGGTCGACCCAGGTATGCTGCCTGATTCCGGCCGCGATGCCCAGCCCCAGGCCGACCACCGTCGAAAAGGCCAGCGTCAGCAACCCGAGCTGGATCGAGTATGGCCACTGGTCCCGGAGGATCTGCGTCACCGTCCGGCTGGAGTTGGTGAACGAGTAGCCGAAGTCAAGCCGCACGGCGTTGCGTAGGAAGACCAGGTACTGTTCCCACAGCGGGCGGTCCAGCCCAAACTTGGCGTTGAGCTGCTGCTTGATCGCCTCGGGGATCGCCTGCTGCCGCTCGATCGCCAGGGCGTCGAAGGGACCGCCCGGCACCGCATGCATCAGCACGAACGTGATCAGTGAGACCGACAGCAGGACGCCGACCAGGCCCACCAGCCGTGCGATGATATAGCGGAGCATTGTTCCCCCCTCAGGCAAAGTGACATGCGACCTGGTGATCCCCTTCCACGAGCCGCAACTGCGGCTCCTCCACCGTACAGATCGCCTGAGCCAGCGGGCAGCGCGGGTGAAATGGGCAACCGGTCGGGCGCTCGATCGGGCTGGGCACATCGCCCTTGGCCGCGCGCCGGCGCCGGCGGGCGGTTGGGTCGGGCTCGGGAACGGCCGCCAGCAACGCCTGTGTATAGGGGTGGCGCGGCGCGGCGACGATCGATCTGCTTGGTCCGACCTCCACTAGTTGACCGAGGTACATCACGCCGATGCGCCGGCTCATCAAGGCCGTGACCGCGATGTTGTGCGAAATGAAGAGGTAGGCCAGGCCAAACTCATCCTGTAGATCGCGCAGCAGATTGAGGATCTGCGCCTGTACCGAGACATCGAGGGCCGAGACCGGCTCGTCGCAGATCAGCAGCCGCGGCTGCAGGGCCAGCGCACGCGCGATCCCGATCCGCTGCTGTTGGCCGCCGGAGAACTCATTGGGAAAGCGGTGGATGGCGTCGGGCGGCAACCCGACGCGCTCGAGCAGGCGCCGCGCCGTTGCCACCCGCTCAGCCGGCGACCCAACGTCGTGGATGTTCAGCGGCTCACTGAGGATCTGCTCGACTGTGAGGCGCGGGTCGAGCGCCGCAAAGGGGTCCTGGAAGATCATCTGCATCTGCCGGCGGATCGGCCGCATGCCGCGCGCGTCGACGCCGACGAGGTTTTGCCCCGCGAAGCGGATCTGGCCGCTGGTCGGCTCATGCAACCGCATGACGGTCAGCGCCAGGGTCGACTTACCGCAGCCGGACTCGCCGACCAGCCCGAGCGTCTCACCTTCGTCGATCGTAAGGCTGACACGGTCGACGGCTACGAGGCGCAGCCGCTGCCCGAACAGCCCGTGGCGCAGGGTGAAGACTCGGGTGAGATGTGTGGTTTCCAATAGCGGCTCACGCATCGTCCAGCTCCCCTGCTTGCGCGACCCAGCAGGCGCAGGCGTGTCCAGGGGCAAGCTCAAGCAGTGGCGGTCGCTCGACCGCGCAGCGGTCGATCCGGTAGCGACAGCGCGGCTCGAATGGGCAGCCCACGATCGTGTCCGCCAGGCTCGGCGGCGTGCCTTCGATCGTCACCAGTCGCTCCGGCCAGTGGTGCAGGCGCGGGATCGAGGCCACCAGCGCGCGCGTATAGGGGTGTTGCGGGGTGGCGAAGATCGCGGCGACCGGCGCGCTCTCGACGATCATCCCGGCGTACATCACCGCGACCTGATCGGCGATCTGCGCGATCACCCCCAGATCGTGCGTGATGATCATGATCGACGTGCCGAGCTCATCCTTCAATTCGTGCAGCAGATCGAGGATTTGGGCCTGGATCGTCACATCGAGGGCGGTAGTCGGCTCATCGGCGATCAGCAGCCGTGGGCCGCACGCGAGCGCGATTGCGATCATCACCCGCTGGCGCATGCCGCCCGAGAACTGGTGCGGATAATCTGTCAGCCGCCGCCGAGCGCCGGGTATGCCGACACGGTCGAGCAGCTGGACGGCATGGTCGCGCGCCTGCCTGAGCGACATGCCGCGGTGGATGCGGAGCGGCTCGGTAATCTGGTAGCCGATTGAGAGCACCGGGTTGAGCGACGTCATTGGGTCCTGGAAGATCATCGCGATCGCGTTGCCGCGGATGTGCTCCATCTCCTGCGGGGCCAGCGCCAGCAGATCGCGTGTCGCGCCGTTTTCATGGAGCAGCACCTGGCCGCCGGCGATCCAGCCAGGCGGCTCGACCAGGCGCATGATCGAGAGTGCGGTGACGCTCTTGCCACAGCCGGATTCGCCGACGATGCCCAGGACGCTGCCCGCCCCTACAGCGAATGAGACGCCGTTGACCGCGTGGACAACGCCCTGGTCGATTCTAAATAGGGTCTTGAGATCCTTGACCTCAAGCAGAGGCTGCATCATCCTGATCACATTAGCGCGGTCGGGCGCAGTTGGTCGACATCGTTGCGGATGTAGGCTTGGAAGCGCGAGAGGTCGAGCCAGCGGAATACCACATTGCCGCTTTTATCGGCGGGAATACCCGTCAGGTACGGCCACCAGATCTGGAAGATTACCTGGTGGGTCAGGAAGATCGCCCCGACATCTTCGACCAGTAGGCGCTCGGCTTGCTGATACAGGTCGATGCGCTTGGTATCGTCGACCTCGCGCCCGGCTGCGGTCACCAGTTCGTCGAAGGTATCGCTCTTCCAGGAGTGACGCGGCGAGCCTTTCTCGTCCACGCTGCGCCAGAGTGACGTGAGCATATTCGCCGGGTCAAGATAGTCGTACTCGTACGGCCCTTTGTAAATCATCATCCCGTGTTCGGAGCGCTTCTGGCCCCATACCGCGTTCTCGAGCACCTGGAGGTTGACCGCGATGCCCAGGGTGCGCTCCCACTGCTCTTTGACAAACTCCATGACGACCTCGCGGCCGTTGGAGAATAGGTCGAGCGTCAGTTGCTTGCCGCCGGAGTCTTTCCCAAGGGGGTAACCGGCCTCGGCCAGGAGCGTCTGAGCTTTCGCCACGTCGTACGTCTGCACCGATTTCAGCTCGGGGTTGTAACCGGGGAAGCCAGGCGGAAGCATCGAGAAGGCTGGGGCGCGCGTGCCGTTCATGACCTGATTGCTCAATGTATCGCGGTCGAGGGCGTGCGACAGCGCCTGGCGCAACTTCAGATTGTCGAGCGGCGGCTTCAGCGTATCCAGCGCCAGGTACTCGGTCTGAAAGTTATTGAAGGAGTGGAGCAGTGGGGTCAATTTGGGGTCGGCTTGGACCTGCGCTACCTCCTGGGGCTGTAAAATGTGGATGTAGTCGACCTCCTTGTTGAGCCAGGCATTGAACCAGACGGTGCTTTGCGCGCCGATCAGCTGCACCAGGCGCTGGATGCCTGGCTTGTGCGGACCATTGTAATACGGGTTGGTCTCCCACTCCAGGCGCTGGTTGTGCTCCCACTTGACGAGCTTCATCGGGCCGGAAGAGACGAACCCTTCGGCAGTATCGGCCCAGTGCTCCGGGTTTTGTTCGGCCTTGTGCTTGGGCGCCGGCGCTGCGGCCTGGTAGGCCAGCAGCGCGGGAATATGCGGCGCGGGGCCACCTTGGGCGTGAATGCGAACCGTGCGATCGTCCAGCTTCTCGACGCCGACGCCGTCGGGGCCGCCCTTGCCCTCCTTCAGCGCCTGGACGCCTTTGATATCGTAGAAGAACCAGGTCCAGGGGTTGTCGAGCTTGGGATTGGCCAGATGCTGGAAGGTGAACACAATGTCGTCGGGGGTGATCGGCGTACCGTCGCTCCATTTGGCATCCTTGCGGATCACGAAGTCGAAGTGCTCGGCGTTGGGGCCGACGGTGTAGGACTCGGCCAGCGCCGGCACGAGATGCTGATCCTGGTCGCGGCGTAGCAGCGGTTCGCCACCCCAATTCATCGCTGCGCTCGCGCCGTAGATATCGCGTACGATATCCAGGTGCTTTGGCTCACCGGCCGATTCGTACAGCACCTGCTTATCAAGCGGAGCAGCGTCGCCGGGCAGTTCGCGACCTTGCAGAGTAATGATTGGCGCGGCGGCGGCCGGTGTTGGGGGCGCCGGCGTGGCGCTCGTTGCGGCCGTCGGCTGAGTAGCTGGCGTCTGTACAGTCGGTGCCCCACAGGCAGCCAGCACAACGCCAGTAGCAGTCATACCTGCGAGTTGAAGAAAATCGCGGCGCGCGAGTTTTGTAGCAGCCATAGTTCCTGTCTCCTTCCAATCGCACAACGCTTACAGGACCGCCTGGTATGCTGCGAGCGCATCACCCCCTTTGTGTAGATAGTAGACTTTATTCAGAGCAACGAGGTCAAGGTGATTTATGCCACATCTGGAAGCGAAATGGTGCTCATCGCACCTCGTCACGTTGAGCACTCAGTGCAAGAGGGGGAATGGCGGTGCGATCAGAAGCATAACTGTAACTGCCGCACGCCCACCGCCACATCCACACGAATCAAAAGGAAAAGCGCTCGGCGGAGATGAGAACTCAGCGATATTCCCGAGGGTATCAGAAGCAAAGCGAAGTTAAGCGTTCGCTTTGGCCATCTGAGCCATCTGTATTCATTATCGTCTGCTGATAATGCGTATCATAACAGCTAGAGGCAAAAAAAACAAGTTGTGTAGCTGGTATCCAGGGCTGTTTCATGTTTTAAATTCTAGATCAGTGAGGGCCTTTTGCCAGCTCCCATTGGCCAAATACAGACCACAAAATCCGATGACGGCAAACAGTATCAAGCTTAACCATAATACGGGGTTGCTCCAATTGACTTCGTCGGCGTAGCGTATCATCTGCACGAGGAGTGCTGGCAGTAGAAGAATCAACATTGGTGTGGCCAGCCTGGTTCGGGTCCGGTCGTTCTTGCGGGACATCGAAAGCATAATCGTGCCAACAGCTATCAGCCAGGCACAAAGTGAGCGCGCGGTGAGCGGCGTTAGTTGCCAAGGGAAAACCGGGATGAGCAGGGCTGGAAAGATGAAGACCAGAATAGCCCCTATGGTCAACCCGCTGCCACAAATGACCAATAGCCACGACAATCATAGTAGGCGCAGCCGTATCGAAGGGCAGTTTTGGGATAGGCTCTTAGTGCGGAACAGCGCCCTCCGGCAGGGGAGAGGTATAGGGCGTGCCGTTGCGCTTGCGGGCGAACTCGGCCCGTGCCTCCGCCAGCAGATCCGGGCAGGTCAGCAGGTCCAGGCCGGTCAGCGCCAGCGCCTTGGCCGCCAGCAGCATCCCTTTGTGCCCGATGCTCGAACCGGACGATGCGACGATCTGCCAACTGTGCCCCGGCGTTCCCAGCGGCCAGCAGCACGTCGTCAACTGGCCGGTGGGCGTGATCTGGCTCACATCGCCCACCTCGGTTGAACCCGGCATCACGAACGGCGTTTCGACGTGCGGCAGGATCTGCTCCCAAAGCGGATTCTCGATCGCCGCCGGGTCCAGCTCGCAGCTCACCAGCCGCTGCGCCAGCGCGAAGGCCTCCGCGACCGTTCCAGGTATGAAGGTCTCCTGGAGCTTTTTGGCGAATGCTTGCTCCTCGGCGGTGAAGCTGAGATCGCCGATCGCCCGCATCTTTTCCAGGATCAGCCGGCAGAGCGCCTGGTTCGGCAGCAGCTCATAGCAGCCGGTCACAAAGTCAATGTCGTAGGTCGTGCCGCTCATGAGCGCGGCCCCTTTGGCGATATCCAGGACGCGGGCGTAGAGCGCTTCGACCTGGTCGCGGCGCGGCGCCCGCACGAAGTACCAGATCTGGGCGTAGGCTGGGACGACATTGGGTGCCTGCCCGCCGCTGGTGATGACACTGTGAATGCGGGCTTCGGGCATGATGTGCTCGCGCAGGTAGTTGACACCGATATCCATCAATAGTGCGCCGTCGAGGGCGCTGCGGCCATTGTGGGGGTCGGCGGCGGCGTGGGAGGTGACGCCATGAAAGTTGACCTTGAACGAGTTCATGGCCAGCGAGGAGCCGGCCCAGACGCTATTGACATCGCCGGGGTGCCAGGCGAGCGCGGCATCCAGGTCGTCAAAGGCGCCCGCTTTGGCCATAAAGGTCTTGCCGACCAGCGTCTCCTCGGCCGGGCAGCCGTAGTAGCGAACGGTGCCGGCGATCTGGTGGGTCTCCATAGCCGTTTTGAGTGCCAGCGCCGCGCCGAGGCTGGCCACCCCAAATAAGTTGTGCCCACAGCCGTGGCCGGGGCCGCCGCGCACGACCGGGTTGTGGTCGGCGGCGAGGCGCTGCGATAGGCCGGGCAGGGCATCGTACTCGCCGAGGATGCCGATGATCGGCGTGCCACTGCCCCAGGTGGCAACAAACGCAGTCGGCAGTTGGCCAACGCCGCGCTCGATCGAGAAACCGGCCGCTTCGAGCTCGTCGGCCAGGAGCGTGCAGGCGAAACGTTCTTCCAGGGCAATCTCAGGGCGCTCCCAGATTTGCCCGGCCAGGTAGGTGAGCTTCTCGTCTTGATGCTCCAGATATTCCAGGATGGCCCGTTGGATCTGCATGGTGATGTCCTCCACTATCTACAGGAGTTCGGTGGTGGAAAAAGGCTTCTTGAGGGGCGACCCCTCAAACTCCCCCTTTTCAAGCCGTCCCCTCGACGGCGGTGATGATGCGCTGCGCCACGTCCTCGGGCGACCCAGTGGCGGCGACGGTATGGGCGATCCCGCGCGGCTTGTAGAACTCCATCAATGGCTCGGTGTCGGTCTCGTGGACGGTCAGGCGCCGCACGATCACATTGGGCAGGTCGTCCGGTCGCTGGACCAACAAGCCGCCACGCTCCAGGCAGCGTGAGACGGCGTCCTCGTCGTTGATGTGGATGATCTCCTCGGGCTCGACGCCGTAGCAGGTGCGCCGCCCGCCGAGCCTGTAGACCGCTTCCGAGATGGTGAGATGAAGCTTGACGACGGTCGTCAACGGGCGCCCCAGCTCGTCCAGGAGCGCGTCGAGCGCCTCGGCCTGGGCGATCGTGCGCGGGAACCCGTCGAGCAGGAAGCCCTGGTCCGCCGGCAGCCCCGTCAGCCACATGCGGATGCCTTTGATCATGATCTCATCGCCGACCAGCTCGCCCCGCGCGAGCACGTCGCGCACTTGGCGACCGATCTCGGTGCCCTTGGCGACTGCCTCGCGCAGCGCCCGGCCGGTGGAGAAGGCGACGATCGGCCAGCGGCGCTTGAGCAGTTGGGCTTGCGTGCTTTTGCCGGCGCCCGGCGGGCCAAATAAGAGGACGTGCGGCCGATTGGTAGCTGAAGATGCCATGGTTGCTCCTTGCATGGATGCGGGCGATATCTGGTGGAGGTTGAATGATTGGCATGTGCTCCCCCGCCATATTGTAAGGGAAAATGGGCGGCGCCCGGCAGGCGCTCCGCATCGCAGATCCACATAGTCTGCTCACTACTTCCTAACAATATCTAAACATCTGCTTGGTATGCTAGTACAAGCTAACCACGAAGATCACGAAGGGACGAAGACCACGAAGAGGCTGATAGATATGACAGTAGAGTCTTCGTGATCTTCGTGTCTTCGCGAGATTCTGCGATGAGAAACTCTGGGTGGACTTATGCCATGCTGTACTAAATGACCGTGCGGCAGATACATCTGATGGAGGGTTTGAGCCATGCGTATCAGTGTCCCATTTCCGCGTACCCACGATCGACCGGGTACGAAGCGGTCCGGGCTGCTCCGGCGGCGCTGGCTGCTGATTCCGCTGATTCTGCTGGTCGTCGGCGCGATCGTCTTCTGGCGCTGGCAATCTAGCGCCACGACCGCGACCACCACGACCACCGCTACCGTCAGCCAGGGCACACTCACGATCGCGGTCAGCGGCAGCGGCACCGTCGCGGCGGCCCGCACCGTCGAGGTGCCCTTTCAGCAGGCCGGCACGGTGACATCGGTCGATGTCAAGGTCGGCGACCAGGTAACTGCCGGCCAGACGCTGGCCACGATCGACGCCGGCGATCTGAAGTTGCAGCTCCAGCAGGCCCAGGCCAATCTGAAGGCGGCGCAGGCCACGTTCGAGCAGGCCAAAGCTGGTAATGCGACGCCGCAGGACCTGGCCGGCGCCCAGGCGTCGGTCGAGAGCGCCAGGGCGCAGTTGGAGCAGACCCGCACCGGCAGCGCCACCGTGCCCGATATCCAGAGCGTGCAGGCTCAGCTCGTGGCCGCGCAGGCCCAGCTCGACGCGCTCAAGAACCCGTCGCCGGCCACCCGCAGTTCCGCACAGATTCAGCTTTCCCAGGCGCAAACCAACTTGCAGACCACCCGCGACAATCTTTCCCAGGCGAAGTCCAGCACCTACACCCAGATGCAGCAGGCCGCCAATTCGCTGACCCAGGCCCAGTCGAAGTATGCGACGGCGCTGCACAATTGGGAGTGGGTGCGCGATTACGGCACCGACCCGGCCAATCCCACGTCGGTCAATGCTCAGGGCCAGGAGGTCGATAATACCGTCAACGACGCCCAGCGCCAGCAGTATTACGATGCGTTCGTACAGGCCGAGGCGGCGCTGCGTAGCGCCGAGCAGAATGTTCAGCAGGCGCAGGTGAACTACGATACCGCCCGCCAGAACGAGGCCGCGCAGATCCCGCTGGCCGAGCAGCAGGTGGCCAATGCACAGGCCCAGTACGACGCCCTGCTCCACCCGACCGCCAATGACCTGGCGCAGGCGCAGGCGCAGGTGACGCAGGCGCAGGCTAGCCTGACCAAGCTGCGCCAGGGCGGCACGGCGGTCGAGATCGCCCAGGCGCAGGCGCAGGTGACACAGGCGCAGGCCAACCTGGAAACGTTGACCGCCCCGTCGACCGAGTCGGACTTGGCGGCTGCCGAGGCGAATGTGATTCAGGCCCAGGTCGCGGTCGATACCGCCCAGCGCAACCTGGAGCAGGCCACGCTGATCGCGCCGTTCGATGGCGTGGTGGCGGCGGTCAGCGTCCAGCCGGGCGGCCTGGCCGGCACGAGTACGGCGGCTGTGACGATCGTCGATCGGGCGAAGCTGCATATCGAGGTCAGCCTGAGCGAGTCGGACGCCGCGAAGATCCAGGTCGGCCAGCCGGTCGCGCTGACGTTTGACGCGCTGCCGGATGTCACGCTGCAAGGTACGGTGGCGACGGTCGCGCCGGTCGCAACGGTGTCGCAGAACGTGGTGACATACCCGGTGCAGGTCGAGTTCGAGTCGGGCGACACGCCGGTTAAGGTCGGCATGAGCGCGACCGCCGACATCCAGGTCAAGCAGATCGAGAACGCTGTGCTGGTGCCCAGCCGCGCGGTCCAGACGGTCGGTGATCGGAAGATCGTCACGGTGCTGCGGGGCGCCGAGCGCACTCCCAGCCGGGTACGGGTCGAGACGGGCGTGACCAGCGACGGCCAGACGGTGATCACCAGTTGCGTGGAGACCGGCGCGCAGTGCCTCCAGGCCGGCGATACGCTGCTGGTGACGCGCGCGGCCACTGCCACGCAGAGCACCAACCAGGGCGGCTTCGGGGCCTTCCCCGGCACTGGAGGGCCTCCCGGCCGGCCGTAAGAAACTGTTAGAAAAGGGGGGAGTTTGAGGGGGGAAGCCCCTCAAGCATCTCTTTCCACTACCTAAAAGGGGGAGTTTGAGGGGGAAGCCCCTCAAGAATCCCTTCCCGCCACAAGATCTTGACTGTTAGAAAAGGGGGAGTTTGAGGGGTAGCCCCCTCAAGAATCCCTTCCCACCACGTAACATCAGGAGCGATAGATGGATACCATGATTCAGGTCCATGATTTACGTAAGACCTACCGGATGGGCGAGATCGATGTCCATGCCCTGCGCGGCGTCAGCTTCAGCATCCGGCGCGGCGAGTTCGTGGCGATTATGGGGCCGTCGGGGTCGGGCAAATCGACGCTGATGAACCTGCTGGGTTGCCTCGACACGCCCAGCGGCGGCCACTATCTCCTCGATGGGTTGCGGGTCGAGCAGCTCGACCGCAACCTGCTGGCGGCGGTGCGCAACCGCAAGATCGGCTTTGTGTTCCAGCAGTTCAACCTGCTGCCGCGCCAGACCGCGCTGGAGAACGTGGCGCTGCCGCTGGTCTACCTGGGCGGCGTGCCGGGCGAGGAGCGCCAGGCGCGCGCCCAGGAGATGCTGGAGCTGGTCGGGCTGGGCGATCGGATGCACCACCGACCCAAGGAGCTGTCCGGCGGCCAGCAGCAGCGGGTGGCGATCGCCCGCGCCTTGATCACCCGCCCGGCGCTGCTGCTGGCCGACGAGCCGACCGGCAACCTCGACTCGCACTCCAGCGCCGAGATTATGACCCTGCTCGATGAGCTGAACACCCAAGGCATTACGATCGTCCTGGTCACGCACGAGGCCGAGATCGCTGCCCACGCCGCGCGCGTGCTGACGGTGCGCGATGGCCTGCTCGACAGCGACGCGGCGACCCAACGATCGCCCGCACGGGCGAACCTCGTGTTCGCCCCCGCCCACACCGGAGGAGGCATATGAGCACGATCTCGCCAACCGCGGGCGATGAGAGCCGGTCGCTCGCCGGTGCTGTCCCCATCCCGACCGACGCAACCATACCGGTCGACTCACAGGTGATCGCCGAGCTTCAGGCCGGCGGGATCAGCCTGGCGGAGACGCTGGGGATTGCGCTGGGCAGCCTGACGGCCAATAAGCTGCGAACCCTGCTCACCGCGCTGGGCATCATCATCGGCGTGGCGGCGGTGGTGGCGCTCATGGCGATCGGCCGCGGCTCACAGAACTCGATCACCGCCAATATCACCGCCAATGGCGCCAACCTGCTGACGGTGCGGTCGGGCGCCAGCAACGCCGGCGGCATCGGTGGGCAGGTCGGCAGCGGCCAGACGCTGACGACCGAGGACGCCGAGGCGCTGGCCGACCCGCAGAACGTGCCGGACGCCGCGCTGATCTCGCCCGAGTACAACGGCAACGGCCAGCTTGTGGCCGGCAGCCAGAACACCAATGCCCGCATCACCGGCGCCGTGCCGGCCTACCTGACGGTCCACAATCTCGCCCTAGCCGAGGGCGACTTCATTGGCGAGGACCATGTCAGCGGCAGCGCCAGCGTGGTCGTGCTGGGCGCCAACATCGCCACGACGCTGTTCCCCGATGCCGACGCGCTGGGGCAGTCGCTGCGTATCAACGGCCAGCGCTTCAAGGTCGTGGGCGTGCTGGAGTCCAAAGGCGGCAGCGGCTTCGGCTCGATGGACGACGGCATCATTGTGCCGCTCTCGACGGCGCAGCGCAAGCTGTTCGGCGGGCGGGCCATCCAGGGCGGCGCGGCGCTGGTCTCGACGATCGTGGTGCAGGCGCGCGACCAGGACAGCGTCACAGCCGCGCTGGACGCGATCAATGTGACCCTGCGTGAGCGCCACGACCTGCCGATGAGCGGCGATTCCGACGATTTCAGTGTGATCAACCAGCAGGACATTCTCGACAGCGTCATCCAGACCACTCAGACGCTGACGCTGTTCCTGGGGGCGATCGCGGCGATCTCGCTGCTGGTGGGCGGGATCGGGATCATGAACATTATGCTGGTCTCGGTGCGCGAGCGCACGCGCGAGATCGGGCTACGCAAAGCGATCGGGGCGCGCGAGGGCGACATCCTGACCCAATTTATGCTGGAGGCGCTGATCATCAGCCTGATCGGCGGGCTGATCGGGCTGGTGCTGGGCACCGCGATCGCGCTGGCGGTGAGCCTGAGTGGGCTGATCCAGGCGGCGCCCAGCATCGACGCGGCGGCGCTGGCAGTCGGCTTCTCCATGGCGGTCGGGCTGTTCTTCGGCATCGCGCCGGCCCGCAGCGCCGCCCGGCTCGACCCGATCGACGCGCTGCGCTATGAATGACCGCGAGTGGGTCATTTGTCGTTGGTATCGCCATCCCTGTTGCCTGTTGCGTGTTGCGTGTCAGCTCCCACGTAACACGCAACACGCAACACCGAAACATGCCGATGAGCACACCTAGTGACTAAGTGACCACGAGTTGCCGCAGGCCAGGCCCTGTGGTACACTGGCGCCGCTATACGCTCTTGAATAGTTCGTTTCGATCCGCCGCTTGCTCCCGCGAGCGGCTTCTTCTTTCTGGGAGGTCGAATGGAACAGCGCACCACGCCTGAGGAGCGCCGCACCGCCCGCGGCATGCGTACCTTCCTGCTGATCTGGATCGGGCAATTGGTCTCGCTGCTCGGCACGGGGCTGACCGGGTTTGCCCTGAGCGTGTGGGTCTTTCAGCAGACCGGGTCGGCCACCCAGCTCACGCTGATCTCATTCTTCGCCGTCCTGCCGATCATTGTCTTTTCCCCGCTGGCCGGCGCGCTGGTCGATCGCTGGCCGCTGCGCTGGACGATGATGCTCAATGATATTGGCGGCGCGCTGACCACGCTGGGCCTGGTGGGGCTGCTGGCCGTCGATCGGCTCACGATCTGGGCGATCTACCTGATCGTCGGCGCCACGGCCGTATTCTCGGCCTTTCAATTTCCGGCCCTCGCCGCCACGACCACGCTGATCGTGCCCAAGGAGCAGTTTGGCCGGGCCAGCGGCATGGTCCAGCTCGCCCAAGGAATCTCACAACTGCTGGCGCCGGTGCTGGCTGGCGTGCTGGTCGTATGGATCGGCCTGGGCGGCGTGATCGCGATCGACTTCGCCACCTGCCTCTTCGCGGTCGCCACGCTGCTGGTGATCCGCATCCCACCGCGCCCGCCCGCCAACGAAGGAGAGGTGGGGCAGTCGCTACTGCGCGATGTCACCTACGGCTGGACCTATATCACCGCCCGTCCCGGCCTGTTGAGCCTGCTGCTGATCTTCGCGGCCAGCAACTTTATGACCGGCACGGTCGTCGTGCTGGCCAACCCGCTGGTCTTGTCATTCGCCTCGCCCGCCGTGCTGGGCACGGTGCTCTCGGTCGCCGGGATCGGCGTGCTGGCCGGCAGCGTCCTGATGAGTATCTGGGGCGGGCCGAAGCGCAAGGTCTACGGCGCGCTGGCCGGCGTGCTCCTGACGGGCGTAAGCATGATCATCGGCGGGCTGGCGCCTTCGGCCATCCTGATCGGCGTCATCGCCTTCTTCTTCACGCTGGCCGGGCCGCTGATCGCCAGCTCCAGCCAGGCGATCTGGCAGCGCAAGGTCGCCCCGAATGTGCAGGGGCGCGTCTTCGCCACGCGCAGCACGATCGCTACCTCCTCGCTGCCGCTGGCCTTCCTGGTCACCGGGCCGCTGGCCGATTATGTGTTCGAGCCGCTGCTGGCCCCCGGCGGGGCGCTGGCCGGCAGCATCGGGCAGCTCATTGGCGTCGGGCCAGGGCGCGGCATCGCCTTGCTCTTCATGGTCTTCGGCGTGCTGATGATCCTGCTAGTGATCGTCGGCTATCTATACCCGCGTCTGCGCTTCGTGGAGGACGAACTGCCGGATGCCATCCCCGACGAGCCGCCGGGTGAGCGCGTGGGGCAAGAGCTTGGGCAGGTCGGCCGAAACACCTCTGAGGCTGTGTGACAGGTTCGGGAAAAAGGGGGTTTGAGGGGGCAGCCCCCTCAGTTTCTCCCCACCCACATTGTAAAGGAGAACGACGCTATCCAAAACCTTGTCAGAACATTATGCGGATGCTAGAATAGCCCGGCATGGAGAATTTCGCAAGAGTTCAGCCGCCTGTGCTTGAGACGGCCGACCAGCCGGAACACCTGGCCAGTCTGCCGGGTGGCCGGTGGGCGCTGTGGCGCCGGGTGGGGCTACGCGGCGCTGGCTTTCCTGCCGCTCACGTGCTTGGCCTCGCCTCCGCCGAATGCGCTGCCGCCGCCGATCGGCTGATCCAATCTGAGGATCATGCCAGCCAGGCGCAGCAGGCCGCGCTGGACCATGTGCTCGCGGCGATCGACGCGCTCCGGCGCGACCAACGCTGGGACGCTGTGAGGCGGCACGACCCGCTCGTTCGCCTGTTCCGCCTGCTCAAGAAGGGCAAACTGCCAAAATCACACGCCTCGGACACCCCAACCCTTGCCGCGCTGCGCGCCGCCCGCGCCGATGCCGAAACCGCCCGGCAGCACCTCCGAGACGTGTTTGCGGCCACCCTGGCCCAGACCTCCCAGACGATCTACGCCATCTCCCAGTCCGAGCATTTTCGCGAAGCGCTGATCTGGCAGAACCGGCACGCCTTCCATACGTCGGTGGCCGTGCTGCGGCAGCCGGATGACGCGGTCGCACGCGGCTCCTGGCACCGCAAGGACGAAGAACTAATCGCCAGCTATGTGCAGCGCTACAGTGTCAAAAACGATACGATCGGCTTCTTCGGCCCGGTCGGCTGGGCCAGCTTCCTCCCAGATGGACCGGCGGCGACGACGACGCCCGGAGCAGGGCTACTGGCGGCGCGCAACGTCTACCTGGAGGTATGGGGCGTCGACGCATTGGCCGAGGCCCTGGGGAGAAATCGGGCGCTCTATCCCTGGATCGCGCCCCGCCGCGACCCGCTGACCTATCTCGACGGAACCACACTTATCATGCCGGAGGCCGCCCCGCTGCGCCTCTCGCCGATACAAGCCGCCATCCTGCAAGCGTGTGATGGCCAGCGAACCGCCAAAGAGCTGGCCGCACAACTCATCCGCACGCCCGCGACTGGGCTACGCAACGAAGTCGAGGTCTACAATCACCTCGCGATCCTGCGCAACAAGGGCCTGATCATCTGGGCGCTGGAGACCCCGTACCAGCTACGACCGGAGCAAGCACTGCGCCAGCTTCTGGAGCGCATCGGCGACGAGCGCGCCCGCACCCCGGCGCTGAACGCCCTGGCCCAGTACGAGGCCGCCCGCGACGCTGTCGCCGCCGTCGCCGGCCAGGCCGCTGGGCTGGACCGCGCGCTTGCCGAGCTCGAAGCCACGTTCACCCGCCTGACCGGGACTGCCGCCACGCGCTTCCACGGCAAGACCTACGCCGGCCGGACGCTGATCTACGAGGATTGTCGCCGGGATATCGAGGTCAGCTTTGGGCCGGAACTCCTGGCAGCACTGGCACCGCCGCTGACGCTGCTGCTCGCCGGCGCGCGCTGGTTCGTCTCCGAAGTCGGCCAGGTCTACCGCGCCGTGTTCCAGGAGGTGTACGCCGAGTTGGTTCGCCAGAGCGGGTCGCCCACCGTGGGCTTCACCAGCTTCTGGCTGCGCGCCCTACCGCTCATGAGCGAGGACAAACGCCATGTGCGCGCGATCCTGGCAGCCTTCCAGGAGCGCTGGGCGGCCGTCCTCGCCCTTTCGCCCGGCCAGCGCCGTGTAGTCTATACCAGCGATGAGCTGCGGTCGCGCGTCGAGGCCGCCTTCGCGGCGCCTGCGGTGGCCTGGCCTTCGGCCCGTTACCACAGCCCGGATGTGTTGATCGCTGCATCAGGCGCCGACGCCATCCGGCGCGGCGAGTATGAACTCGTGCTGGGCGAGCTGCATATCGGCTTCAATACGCTGGCCGCCGCGCTATTTCTGGATCAGCACCCGTCCAAAGCAGAGTTCCTTCGCGCGATCGATCACGATCTGCCCGAAGCGCGGGTCGTGCCGCTGACGCCCAGACAATGGCCAGGGCTGACCGGTCGCACCATGCCCATGCTCGTCTCGGCGAAAGATGTGCGCCTGGAGATCGCACGTGACACGCCCGGCCCACCTGGCGCGCTGACGCTGCCGATCAGCTCGTTCGTCGTCGAGCAGTCCGTGACGGGGCTGGTGGCGCGCACCCGCGATGGTGCCCACAGTTTCGACATCATGGAATCCTGCGCCGGCGCCCTGATGCTGCTGGCGCCCAATGAGTTCAAGCTGTTCCCCCCCGCCCCGCATACGCCGCGCATCACCCTCGATCGCCTCGTGATCTACCGCGAGTCGTGGAGCTTCCCGGCGTCCGAGCTACCGTTCGTCTACGCCAAGGACGAGCTGGAGCGCTTTCTTGCGGCGCGGCGCTGGGCGCACGCCCACGGCATGCCGCGCTTCGTTTTTGTGCGCGTGCCGGTCGAGGTGAAACCCTTCTACCTCGACTTCGACAGCCCAATCTACGTCGATATCTTCGCCAAGATGATCCGCCGGACCGCCGAGCATGGCCAGGAGGATGGGCGGGTCGGCGTGGCCGAGATGCTGCCCGACCCAACGCAGATGTGGCTGCCTGATGCACAGGATCAGCGCTATGCCAGCGAGTTGCGGCTCGTAGCGCTCGATCTGGCGCGCTGAAAGACTGTTTGAAAAGGGTGAGTTTGAGGGGGGCGCCCCTCAAGAATCCTCTTTCCACCCTGGATCATAGGCTAGATAATGCCCTTTTCAAACAGTTTCTGAAAATCGCCTACAAGCTGTCGTTGACAAGCGGCTTGACCCATGATATACTGCCGCTCTCGACGGAATGCTCCTGTACATGAAGAGCGGCAGCTACCGGGCGGCAATACCAAAGTATCGCTCCGGTTGCTTTTGGCTCACCTTGGTCTCACTCCTCAGGAGGTAGACCCAACAACGGAATTAAGCAACAACGCGATCCGCGCCGAGGCTTTGCCCCGGAGACGTCGCCAGGTGGAGCAGGGATCTCCATCTGGTTTTTTGTTGCTATGTACCCGGCCTGGTGCTTTCGTGGAGAAAAGGGTTTGAGAGGCTTGCCTCTCCGGTCGCCTCGGAACCACTCGCGCGATGGAAGAATTCGGATTTTGACATAATTTCACATCTGTGGTACACTTCCGTCGTGTTTGGAAAAGCTGCTTTTAGCCGGTAGCAAAGCAAGAAGCAGCAGGGCTAGAAAACAAGATTTGACATAACTTCAAATCTGTGGTAAACTAGCCGACGTGGTACAAACGTCTCACTCCTGAGTAAAGAGTAGACGTAACAAGCAGATTTGGCGGTAGAAAACACGGTTTGACAGAGTTTCAAGTCTGTGGTAGACTGCCGCCGTGATGAAACGTCTCACTCTTCGGGAGGCAGACGTCAACAAATGGGTTGAGTGGTAAACATCGCGATACGCGCCGAGGCTTGCTTCGGAAACGTCGCCAGGCGGGTGGGCAACCACACCCCTGGTTTTTTATCGCCAATCTGTGCCATTCACCCGCTCTGTACCTTCACAACTAAATCGTGACGATGAGCTTGAGGGTCCGGTGGTGGTCGTACCGTCGTGAGACGGTGGGTTCCATCACATCATGAAGAGTTTGATCCTGGCTCAGGACGAACGCTGGCGGCGTGCCTAATGCATGCAAGTCGCACGCACGGTGCTTGCACCGTGAGTGGCGCACGGCTGAGTAACTCGTGGGTACCTGCCTTCCAGTGGGGGATAACAGTCCGAAAGGGCTGCTAATCCCGCATACGCTCACCTTTACGGGTGAGGAAAGTGGCAACGCGCTGGAAGAGGGTCTGCGGCCCATCACGGTAGTTGGCGGGGTAAAGGTCCACCAAGCCTTTGACGGGTAGCTGGTCTGTGAGGACAACCAGCCAGACTGGGACTGAGATACGGCCCAGACTCCTACGGGAGGCAGCAGCAAGGAATTTTCCACAATGGGCGCAAGCCTGATGGAGCAACGCCGCGTGCAGGATGACGGCTTTCGGGTTGTAAACTGCTTTTTGGGGGGAAGAAACGGACGGTACCCCCAGAATAAGCCTCGGCTAACTCTGTGCCAGCAGCCGCGGTAAGACAGAGGAGGCAAGCGTTGTCCGGACTTACTGGGCGTAAAGCGTCCGCAGGTGGTCGTGCAAGTGCGATGTGAAAGCCGGCGGCTTAACTGCCGGAGGTCATAGCAGACTGCTCGAACTCGAGACCGGGAGAGGTCGGTGGAATTGCCGGTGTAGTGGTGAAATGCGTAGAGATCGGCAGGAACACCCAAGGGGAAGCCAGCTGACTGGCCCGGTACTGACACTCAGGGACGACAGCGTGGGGAGCGAACCGGATTAGATACCCGGGTAGTCCACGCCGTAAACGATGGACACTCGTCCTATGCGGGGTAACCATTCCTCGTGTGGGGCTCAGCTAACGCGGAAGTGTCCCGCCTGGGAACTACGAGCGCAAGCTTAAAACTCAAAGGAATTGACGGGGGTCCGCACAAGCAGCGGAGCGTGTGGTTTAATTCGACGCAACGCGCAGAACCTCACCCAGATTTGACATGCAGCTGCAAGGTGGTGAAAGCCACTCGCCTTCGAGGGTGCTGCACAGGTGCTGCATGGCTGTCGTCAGCTCGTGTTGTGAGATGTTGGGTTAAGTCCCGCAACGAGCGCAACCCCCGCGGCTAGTTACTCGTGTCTAGCCGGACTGCCCGATTGGGAGGAAGGTGGGGATGACGTCAAGTCCGGCATGGCCCTTACGTCTGGGGCGACACACACGCTACAATGGCGCCGACAATGCGTTGCGACCCGGCAACGGGAAGCGAACCGCACAAACGGCGTCCCAGTGCAGATCGGGGGCTGCAACTCGCCCCCGTGAAGGCGGAGTTGCTAGTAACCGCGTATCAGCCATGGCGCGGTGAATACGTACCCGGGTCTTGTACACACCGCCCGTCACGTCATGGGAGTTGGCAATGCCTGAAGTCCGTGGGCTGACCCGCAAGGGGGGCAGCGGCCGAGGGCAGGGTCAGCGACTGGGACGAAGTCGTAACAAGGTAGCCGTACCGGAAGGTGCGGCTGGATCACCTCCTTTCTAGGGAGCCTGTCGCAAGACAGCACCCATTTCTACCTCGACCCGAGGTTCATCGTCACAATTCAGGGGTGAAGTGACATCTCTGGATGTACCTTCACAAGTTCATAGCGTTGGTATTGGCTGAGTAGAAAAGTGTGAGCGCGTATCACGATACGTCGCTCACGCGTCGAGCATTCACGACCGAGCTTCCTACAGGGAAGACACTATGAGCGTAGGGTGGATGCCTTGGCGCTGCGTGCCGATGAAGGACGTGGCAGAGCTGCGAAAAGCGTGGGGGAGCCGCGAGCGGGCATTGATCCCACGATCTCCGAATGGGGCAACCCCCCTCCTTCGGGAGGGACCGCAGCTTTGGCTGCGGGGGGCACCGGGGGAACTGAAACATCTCATGTACCCCGAGGAACAGATAGTATTCCCGTAGTAGTGGCGAGCGAACCGGGAGATGCCCAAACCGTAGCCGTGTCAAGCCGGCAGGCCTTGCGGCTACGGGGTTGAAAGACCGATCAGGGCGTGCTGCCGCACGCCAGGTGCGACACAAGCGAAACCGAAGACGCCTGGAAAGCGTCGCCATAGACCGTGACAGCCGGGTAGGTGGCTCGCTCTCGTCGGCCCGATCGGCTCTTGAGTAGCGCCGGACACGAGCAATCCGGTGTGAAACTGGGGAGCCCACTCCCCAAGGCTACATACACGCAGCGACCGATAGCGCACAGTACCGTGAGGGAACGGTGAAAAGCACCCCGGCGAGGGGAGTGAAATAGACCCTGAAACCGTACGCTTCCACGCAGTCGAAGGCGTAGGTGTGGGCTTGCCCACACACGCTGACGGCGTGCCTTTTGGAGTATGATCCGGCGAGTTACCCGTGGTGGCCTGGTTAAGCCAGTCACAGGCGGAGCCACAGCGAAAGCAAGTGTGAACAGCGCGCTGTCGCCACGGGTAGGCCCGAAACCGCTTGAGCTACCCATGGCCAGGGTGAAGTGTCTTTAACCGGACATGGAGGTCCGAACCGGTGTGGATTGCAAACCGCTCGGATGAGCTGTGGGTAGGGGTGAAATGCCAATCGAAAGCGGAGATAGCTGGTTCTCCCCGAAATGCATTGAGGTGCAGCCCGGGGCGACAGGCTGGATGAGGTAGAGCACTGGTGTTGTGCGGGGGCTTCACCGCCTACCAAGCGACGTCAAACTCCGAATGCATCCAGCTCGGTCCCGGAGTGAGACAGTGGGCACTAACGTTCATTGTCAAGAGGGAAACAACCCAGACCTGCAGCTAAGGTCCCTAAATTGTAGCTGAGTGGGAAAGGATGTGTCGTCGCGCAGACAACCAGGAGGTTGGCTTAGAAGCAGCCACCCTTGAAAGAGTGCGTAACAGCTCACTGGTCGAGTGACGGTGCGCCGATAATCCAGCGGGGCAAAGCTACGTACCGAAGCTCAGGAAAGGCACGACGAGAGTTGTGCCTTTGGTAGGGGAGCGTCGTCACTATGCCGAAGCACGAACGGAAGTCCGTGTGGAGTGGTGACGAGTGCGAATGCCGGAATGAGTAACAGAGAAGTGGGGTGCGAACCCCCACCACCGAAAGCCTGAGGGTTCCGCCGCAAGGACAATCCGCGGCGGGTTAGTCGGGCCTAAGGGGCGCCCTAACGGGTCGCCACCGATGGACAACAGGTAGACATTCCTGTACCACGTCGTGGCCGTTTGACTGATGCCGGATGCTGAGGGGCAGGTTCCGCGGCGAGATGAGCGCCGTCCAAGCTGGTAGGGAGGGACTGGATCAAATCCTGGTCCCGTTGACCGAGAAGCGAGTGCGAGCGGGCGTGGCAACATGCACCGCAAGGGAACCGAGCCTGTGCAGTCGAGAAAGGCCGGCTAGGGAGGACACGCGTGCCCGTACCGCAAACCGACACAGGTAGGCTGGCAGAGCATGCTAAGGTGGACGAGTGATCCCTGGTTAAGGAACTCGGCAATTTACGCGCGTACCTTCGGAAGAAGCGCGACTCCTGCGGGTGAAGACCTAAGCGGTCGGAGCTTGCGGGAGTGACACAAACCAGGCCCAGGCGACTGGATACCAGCACCACAGGTCCCTGCTGAACGAGTAATCGGACGTATAGGGGCTGATGCCTGCCCAGTGCCGGAAGGTTAAGGGGAGGGGTGAGAGCTCTGAACCGAAGCCCCGGTGAACGGCGGCTGTAACTATAACAGTCCTAAGGTAGCGAAATTCCTTGTCGGGTAAGTTCCGACCCGCACGAAAGGCATCACGATCTGGGCAGTGTCTCGACCAGGGGCTCGGTGAAATTGCGATGGCGGTTAGGACGCCGCCTTCCCATAGCAGGACAAAAAGACCCCGTGGAGCTTTACTACAGCTTGCCATTGTGTGCGTTCCCGCGCTGCGTAGCATAGGTGGGAGCCAGAGAGCCGTCCCTCGCGGGGGGCGGGGAGGCACAAGTGAAATACCACTCTGTGCTGGAATGTGCACTCACAGGGGAACACTCTGGACCGTGGCTGGTGGGTAGTTTGTCTGGGGCGGACGCCTCCCAAAGAGTAACGGAGGCGCGCAATGGTCCCCTCAGACGGGATGGCAACCCGTCGTTGCGTGCAAAGGCAGAAGGGGGCTTGACTGCAAGGCAGACCGGCCGCGCAGAGACGAAAGTCGGCCTTAGTGATCCTACGGCGCCGAGTGGAAGGGCCGTAGCTTATCGGATAAAAGCTACCCCGGGGATAACAGGCTGATCCCGCCCAAGAGTTCACATCGACGGCGGGGTTTGGCACCTCGATGTCGGCTCGTCGCATCCTGGGGCTGGAGTCGGTCCCAAGGGTTGGGCTGTTCGCCCATTAAAGCGGCACGCGAGCTGGGTTCAGAACGTCGTGAGACAGTTCGGTCTCTATCCGCTATGGGCGCCTAGTGTTCTGAGGGAAGCTGGTCTTAGTACGAGAGGACCGGACTGGACGGACCGCTGGTGGAGGAGTTGTGGGACGACCTGCAGGCTCCGTAGCTATGTCCGGACGCAAGAACCGCTGAAAGCATCTAAGTGGGAAATGCAGCCCAAGATGAGAACACTCACTGTTTTAGACAGGTAAGCCCCCCAGGAGATAACTGGGAGAGCGGCTCCGGCTGGAAGCGTGGTGACGCGTGCAGGCCAGGAGTGCGCATGGGCGAGGGCTTCCCTGTCGGAAGCTCGGATGTGAAGCGCGAGATGAGAGAACGAGGCCAAGACCGACGCTATGGACGACCCTGAACCAGTGGCGTGCGAGGAGCGCGGCGGACCCACCCCGATCCATCCCGAACCGGGAGGTGAAACGCCGCAGCGCCGATGGTACTGGCGGGCTTCCCGCTGGGAGCGTAGGTCCGTGCGCCATTATGACGCGGCGTGGAGCAGTGGCAGCTCGTCGGGCTCATAACCCGAAGGTCGGTGGTTCGAATCCACCCGCCGCTACCAACATCAAAAACCCCCACCTTTCGGCGGGGGTTTTTGATGTTGGTAGCGGCACAGTGAGCGGAACATCTACATATTTCCCCTACCGGATCTAAACACTTTCTAAATATCTTGTGCGTATTATTACAGTGTAGGACTTGACCGACAGTTCGGTCAGCACAGATACTTTAAGGAGATCGTTCATGGCAACCTTTAAGCGGATCGCCGCTGTGATCCTCGTCGGGATCGTACTGGTCGTCGGCGTGGCAGCGTATAGTGTCCTCAAGAGGCCGGCCGAAGCCACCGGGCCGATTGAGGCGATTCCTCTGGTAGAGAGCACCTCTGCGTCTAGCCCGGCGAGCGCAACGACTGTGGCCGAGGCGCCGATAGCTGAGGCACCGGCACCCACTGCTGCTCCATCCAGTGCGAACAGCCCGGCGCCTACTAGCGCTGCGGCGCAGTCGTCGGGCTCACTTGTCGTTCAGATCGTCCAGGACGAGTCGGAGGCCCGGTTCATCATCGATGAAGTGCTCAATAATGCCCCCCAAACCGTGGTTGGTGCGACCAACCAGGTCGCCGGCGAGATCGCCATCGATCCCCAGGACCCGACCAAAACGCGGATAGGCGTGATCCAGGTCAACGCCCGTGCGCTGGCCACTGATAATAACCTCCGCAACCGTACGATCAAAAACCAGATTCTCCAGACCGACCAGTACGAGTTTGTCACCTTCACCCCGACCGAGATCATCGGGCTGCCAGAGAATGGCGCCATCGGCGAGAGCTATACCTTCCAGATCATCGGGGATCTGACGATCCGCGATGTTACCAAGAGCGTGACGTTTGATGTGACGACGACGGCGGCGTCTGAGACCCGCCTGGAGGGCACGGCGCAGACCACAATCCTCTACGCCGACTACGGCATCAGCATCCCGCAGGTCCGGCAGGTCGCCAGTGTGTCCGATCAGGTGCGATTGGAGATTGACTTCGTCGCCGTGCCAAAATAGCCAGGATACGGTACCATATGACACAGACCATTTTGGTCGTCGATGACGAGGCGAAACTTCGCGATCTGATCCGGGTCTACCTGGAGCAGGAGGGCTACCGCGTCGTCGAGGCTGGCCACGGGCGCGAGGCGTTGTATGTCGCGCGCTACGAAAAGCCCGACCTGATTATCCTCGATCTGATGATGCCGGAGATGGGCGGCTATGAGTTTCTGCGCGCGTTCAGCAAGGAAGCCGAGACGCCGGTGATCATCCTGACGGCCAAAGTCGAGGATCAGGAGAAGATCCTGGGCCTGGAGCTGGGAGCCGACGATTATGTGACCAAGCCCTTCAACGTGCGCGAGCTGATCGCGCGGGTGCGGGCCGTCCTACGGCGTACCCACAAGGTGACCTCTGGGCCGGATGTACTGCGCGCGGCTGATATCGTCCTGGATCGTACCGGTCGCACGGTGCAGGTTGGTGATCGGGCCGTCGATCTGACGCCCTCCGAGTTCGCGATCCTGGCGACGCTTATGGCCGCGCCCGGCCAGGTCTTCTCGCGGCTCGATCTGCTTGACCGGGTCTCTGGCGAGGCGTATGAAGGCTACGAGCGAACGATCGACGTGCATATTCGCAATCTGCGCGCCAAGATTGAGCCCGACTCGAAGAAACCAACCTACATCGATACCGTCTACGGCATGGGCTATCGCTTTGCCGCGCAGAAAACACCGGGGGCCTAGCCAGGGCCTGATGGGAGGGCTCATGCGCTCGCTGACATTGAAACTTACGCTCGCTTTCCTGCTAGTGGGGCTGATCGGGGCGATCCTGGTCGCGCTGATAGTCGGCCAGCGCACCCGGTCGGAGTTCGATCGCTTTCGCTCCGAACGCGATCAGACAGTGCTTGTAGAGTCCCTGAGCGACTACTATGCGGCGCGCGGCAGTTGGAATGGGGTCGGCGAGATGATCGGCAGCTCGCCGACCTTCAGCTTCCACAGCCGCAGCATCATGCTGACCAACGCGCGCGGGGCGATTGTGTTCGGCAGAAGAGGCCCCGGCGGGCAGATCGTGCCGGCGGATGCCCTGAGCCGCGGCAGCCCCATCCAGGTAGACGGCCAGACGGTCGGGTTCGTGTTCTTTGCCACGCCAGGCGAGGGACCAGAGGGCGCCGCCGGGCGACCGCCCCCCGAAGTTGCCTTTTTGGAGCGGGTGACCTGGGCTGCGGCGATCAGCGCTGGAATCGCGGCGCTGATCGCGCTGCTGCTGGGCATCCTCCTCGCACGGACGCTGACCCAGCCGGTGCGTGAGCTGACCGCAGCCACGAAGGCGATGGCACGCGGCAAGCTCGACCAGCGCGTCGCTGTGCGCTCGCGTGATGAGATCGGCCAGCTCGCGACCTCCTTTAATCAGATGAGCGCCGACCTGGCGCACGCCAGCCAGCTTCGCAAGCAGATGACCGCCGACCTGGCCCACGACCTGCGCACCCCGCTCAGTATCCTACGCGGCTACACCGAGGGGTTGCAGGATGGGCGGCTCCAGGGCTCGCCGGCGTTGTATAGGATTATGTATGGCGAGGTCGAACACTTACAGCGCCTGGTCGAGGATCTGCGTGTGCTCTCGCTCGCGGACGCCGGCGAGCTGCCGCTGACCCGGCGCGCGGTCGACCCGGCCGCGTTGCTGGAGCGCACGGGGCTGGCCTACATCGTCCAGGCCGAGCAGCAGGGCGTCGGGCTGCGCATCGCCACAGCCGAGACTCTGCCATCGGTCTCGGTCGATACCGATCGCATGACCCAGGTCTTGAACAATCTGGTTTCGAATGCCCTGCGCTACACCGGCCAGGGCGAGATCGTGCTTTCGGCGTCGGCCGACAGCCGGAAGGTCTATCTGTCGGTCCGGGATACGGGCAGCGGCATCACGCCGGAGGATCTCCCGTTTATCTTCGATCGGTTCTACCGCGCCGACAAATCACGCTACCGCACCGACAGCGTTGCTTCCGGCCTGGGGCTGGCGATCGCGAAAGCGATCGTGGAGGCGCACGGCGGCGCGATCACGGTGGAATCGGCCCCCGGCGATGGCACGAACTTCACGATCACGCTGCCGCTGGCGCGCCACCAGGCGGAAAGCGGTGGGAGCGATGCGGATGCGCACAAGCGCACGGCGGTAGGCGCGCCGATGTCCTAACGACAAGCCGCGTCAGGATACATGAAACGTGATGCGTCATGCGTGAGTTTAATCCACGCATGACGCATCACGTTTCACATGTGGGATGGTTTTATTCAGCAGGATATTTGGCAGCAAGCTTTCTGACGGTGGTGACGTTTCGGACCGTCGCCGGCATGCCGATCGTCTTTTCAAGTAGCGCGCCGGAGAATGCCAACTCGCTGATCTTTCTGCGAGCTAGCCAGTAGATCTCGCGCTCGTGGACCTGAAAATCGTCAACCACGTTGCGGAAGGTCATCAGTTTTTGCCGCGCCTCGTCCTTGGGCGGAGCCGGCAGGAATGCGATATACAGAAAGTTGCCTTCCGCGTCGAGTTCAGCGGCTGGGAATGGCCGGTGGCGCGCGATAGCCGCCAGCTCGGAGGCCGAGCGGATGAAGGTCGCCACTTCGTACCCGAGCGATTGCCGAAGGTGGCGCTCGATCTGCTTTTCAAGCGTTTGCGCCTGCGTGTCTGGCGGCGTAAAGATGACATTCCCGCTGGCGATGAAGGTCTCGACGTTTGAGAACCCGAGCGCCTCAAAGAGCGTGCGCAGGTGCTCCATCTTGACGGTATGACCGCCGACATTGATGGCGCGTAGAAAAGCGATCGAGCGTGGCGTTGTGGTGAGTTCGCGATCCTTCAACTCGACCTCCGCGCTAGATTGTCTCGAAGCTCCACATATTTTGCGAGAAACCGTTGCTCGGCCTGCTTGGGGAACGGAAAACCCTTCGGGCCGACAAACACAAACGGCACGTCGGGATCGCGCACTCCATCTTTATAGACCCGCTGATACTCTGCCAGCCACGCGGCGTAGTGCTCAACGAGCTTGCCGGCGTCTTCTTGGAGTTCTTTGGGTATCAGATAGGCGCGTGAGAGCAGCAAAGCGCGGGTATATTCGTTACTCTGCTTGATGATCTGCTCGGTCGCCTCGTCCCTGACCTTCCATCTGCTGAACGCCTCACGGGTCCTGTCGAACTGCACTTTTAACGGAGCGAGCAGTTCGAGCAGGATAACTTCGTCTGGTATTTTCTCGGAGCCGCCTAAGACCAAGAGCGCCGCGCCGGCGACTTCCGGCGTATCTCTGAACGTGATCGCGGCCACGGTGTTGGCGAGTTCGGGCGGGAACTCATTTGTCCTGCGCAAGAACAGTAATATCTGAAGGGCGAGCAGCCGTTCGTTGATGTTCTCGCTAGCCAGGTGCTTTAAGAGCAGCGCAATGCGGTCGGCATTCCGCTGATTGGCGTCTGCCCGCTCTTTCTGCCGGGTGTACCAATTGCCGATGATCAGTAGACTGATCGGCACCAGCACGCCGGCGATCGCCGTGACGATCAGTCCAGCTAGTTCAGCGTCTGACATAGGGCCATCCTGAGAAACTGTCTGAAAGGTTGATTTGTCGCTTATAGTTCTGGGTGGAAAATGGGTTCTTGAGGGGCTGCCCCCTCAAACTCCCCTTTTTCAGACAGTTGGCGATGGCAACGATTATAGCTTGGAGTGCAGGTCTTGCCAAGCAGATATCGGGGCGCCTATTATGGAAAACGACGCAGATTAAGAGCGGCGGACAAGATACTTGTCCGCCGCTCTTGATCTCTATGTCGTCAGCCGCGCCCATCCGACTGCGCGATATCTCCTTTCGAGCGCTTCACCTTAGATCTCAGGAACCGTGGCGGGCGCCTGTGGCGCCGCAGGCGCGCCCGGCCGGATGCGGTTGCCCGGCCCGTGGCCGTGCGGCGTGAACAGGGTGGTGCCCTGCTGCTGGATCTGGGCGTAGATCGCGTCGGCCTGGGCCTGGGTCAGGGTGCCGGCGGTGACCTGCTGATCCAGCTGGGTCTTGGCGGCGGCCAGGGCGGCGCTGGTGACGGCCTGCTCGGTGGTGCCGTGGGCCTGGGCGAGCTGGGCCAGCGTCTGGCCGCTGCGGAGTTGGGTTTTCAGCTCATCGGTGGTGATGTTGAGGGCCTTGGCGGCCGCGTCGACCATGGCTTGCCTGACGCCATCCTGCCTGGGTCCGCCGTGCGGCCCGCCGCGACCACCGAAGAGTGCGCCCAGGTCGCCGGCTTGGATGCGGGCTTTGAGCGCGTCGGCCTGGGCCTGCGTGAGCGTGCCCTGCTGGACCGCTTCGTCGGCGGTGCTGGTTCCCGCGCTGGTGATGGCGTTGTCGAGCGCCGAGCGCTGGATGTTCAGCGCCCCGGCCAGCTTATCCAGGAAGCTGTTCCAGAGGGCGCCGCCCGGCGTAGACGACTGGGTTTGGGCGGATGGCTGGGTTTGCGCGCTGGCAGTGGTGCCGCGCAGGGCCGGGCCGAACATGATGCCGAGCGCGAGCCCGGCTACCAGCGCGGCTGTGATGACGATCGATCTCCGTTGCATTACTTGTACTCCTTTGTCTTGCAAACGTCCGAACTTCGCGCCGCCGTATCGGTTTGGATGTATATCGGCGACTTGATGTAAGGATACCCGCATGATGTTTAGAAAATATTTAGAAGTGATAGGGAAGCTATGTAGATTCGCTGGCGCGTCTATAGCATTCCTATCAGGGCTGTAAAGTGGAAAGGGGTTTTTGTGGGGGCTTCCCCCACACCCCCTTTTACAACTCATTTAGGAACGCTATATATCGTCGTTGAGTCCATTCCGTCTCAGTTTTGTAACCCTTGAAACGGCTCCGATTGTATATAATACAATCCAGTGCCCGAGACCCGCATACGGGCCTGACATCTACAACGTGGGGGGGGGAAGACTGAGGGGGACTGCCCCCTCAAACCCCCTTTTTCCAGAATTGAAGAGGCAACCCGTGGAGATATCTCGGCAGATTGATCTCAAAGACGTCAGCGTGGTCGTGATCGAAGACAATGCCGATAATCTGTTCATTGCGATGGATCTGCTACGCGAGGAAGTGGGCGTGAAGTATTGCAATGGGCGGGCGTCGGGCCGGCAGTTCTTCAAGTTGCTCGAAAGCAATCCGAAGCTGAAGCTCGATCTGATTCTGCTGGATATCCAGATTCCCTACGAAGACGGGTACACGGTGTTACAGCATATTCGCGCGACCCCGGCCCTACAGGATGCCAAGGTGGTGGCCTTTACCGCCAATGTGCTGCCACAGGACTTGGCGCGGGCGCGGGCGGCCGGCTTCGATGGGTTCATCGGCAAGCCGATCAAGGCCGATCGTTTCCCCGTGCAGATCACCCGCATTCTCAACGGCGAAGCGGTCTGGGAGGCGCGGTAACGGTGTTGGGTCCAGGCCGCGTCATAGCGTGAGCCACTGCTGCGCTTGGGTGGGGGTGAGGTTGCCCCCGCACAGGATGGTGCCGACCAACTGCCCCCGGAAGCGCTCACCGTAGATCAGCAGGGCCGCCAGGCCCGCCGCGCCCGACGGCTCGACCACCAGCCCAAGCTCGGCGTGGGCCAGCTGCATGGCCGCCAGGAGCGCGGCATCCTCCACCAGCATAATGTCGTCCACGAGCCCGGCAAGATCCTCCAACGCTTCCGGCACCGGCACCCGCACCGCGATGCCATCGGCGATCGTCTCCACACGCTCCAGCACCTCCATCCGCCCTAGCCGCCACGAGCGCTCCATAGCTGGCGCGCCGCTGGCGCAGACCCCGATCATGCGAGTGGCCGGCTGATGGGCCTTGACCCAGCGGGCCACGCCGGCTAGCAGTGCGCCATTGCCCAGCGGCACCAGGAGGGCGTCGAACGGCTCCGGCCAGCGCAGCAGCTCGACGCCGATCGTGCCAGCGCCCTCGGCCGTGGCCGCGTCGCGGCTGTCCTCGACAAACTGGGCGCCGGTCGCTTCGGCGTAGGCTTTGGCGGCCAGCTTGGCGGCGTCGAAGTCGGCGCCAGCGAGCCGGACGTCGGCGCCGAGGGCGCGCATCCGCTCGATCTTGAAGGGATTGGCAGTGGTGGCGGCGAAGACCGTGAGCGCGAGCCCGCGCTTGCGCGCGGCGAAGGCCATGCCCTGGCCGAAGTTGCCGGCGCTGGCGCACACCAGCGCCGGCCGCCCCTCCAGCGACGCGGCCAGGTACTCGGCGCCGCGCCCTTTGAACGAGCGGATCGGGTTGACGGTCTCGACCTTGACGACCAGGCGGCAGCCGAGCTGGGCGCCCAGGGACTCGGCCAGGAACTGCGGGGTGTCGAGGAACAGCGGGTCGATCGCCGTGGCGGCCTGCGCGATCCGGTCGAGGGAGAGGCGATGAGTCATGGATGCTCCTTCATGTACGATCTGCGATCGGAAGAGTTCTGGGTGGATGGGCCGAGTATACGGGCGGGCCCGCGCAACGTCAAGACCGGGCGCCTGTTGCACCCACCGCACCCGCCGGGGTCGGGCACAGGAGGGGAATCTGTGATATACTGTAGCCGAACGTATCCACGCCTTGTTCCCTGTGCTTATCGGGCTATAGGCTCGGTCACATCACTTGGCGCCTGATTGCGGTCAAGCGGTTCGTGATAGGAAAGGACCCTTGATGCAACACAGGAATATCCTCCTGGCTTTCGATGCCGACATCCCCGGCGCCGAGGTCATCACCCGGCCACGCCTGATCAGGCCCACTCCACGTGATGATCAGCATGTGTGCGTCGATCACGCTCGTCGCCCGCCGCGCGATATGATATCCTGCGTACGCTCCCGATATAGCAATCCGATCGGATTTGAAAAGTGGGAGGAGTTTTTCTGTGGGGAGCAGCCCCCACGCCCCCGTTTTTTGTTTACAAATCATAGCAATCCGATCGGATTTGAAAAGTGGGAGGAGTTTTTCTGTGGGGAGCAGCCCCCACGCCCCCGTTTTTTGTTTACAAATCATAGCAATCCGATCGGATTTTAAAGTGGGAGGAGTTTTTCTGTGGGGAGCAGCCCCCACGCCCCCGTTTTTGTTTACAAATCAAAGAGGAAGCACGCCAAGGAGCGCATATGAATCTCTACGTGGGCAATTTGTCACAACAGACGACCGAGGATGAGCTGGAGCAGGCGTTTGTCCCATTTGGACAGGTGCGCTCGGTCACGATTGTTAAGGATAGTTTCAACGGTGAGTCGCGTGGGTTTGGCTTTGTCGAGATGCCGGTTCAGGCGGAAGCACTGGCGGCGATCTCCGGTCTGGCGGGGAAAGAAGTCGGAGGCCGCCTCGTGAGTGTCAATGAGGCGCGCCCGCGCAATGTCGATCGACGGAGAGGCGGAAGAAATGGCGGGGGACATCGTTTCTGATCGGCGCACATCATATAGAGAGCGAGCAGGAATATGAAAACAGACCCAATGACTGCCAACAAGATCCTTCCGGAACGAAAGCCTCATCTCGATGTCGTCCGGCTGGGCGACGGGCGTTATTGTGTCCAGTTCGTGAAAGACGGTGCGGTCCCACGCACAAGCTACACCGAAGATGCGGCCGCGGTTGTGCAGCAGGCCAAGCGGGCCGGGAATATTCCTGTACGCACGATCGATGCGGAGCTGCGGCGCATCTGCCGCGACCAACTGGTGGAACTCATCTCATAACGATCCGAAGGGCACATACCATGAGCACTCTTTTCCTCAGTACGTCGGGCGAGCTATGCCTGACTCTGCGCGGCGCGGACGAGAACCGCATTCTTACAACCTTGCGGCGCTGGCCCCATTGGCGGCGTGTCGATATCGAGCGCGACCCTGTGAACGCCGAGGTCTGCCTTGCGGTGACGCTGGTCACCGACCCGGTCTATGAGTCGACTGTCCGTTCGATTCTGAAACGGAGCTTTAATATGACATTCCCGGAAGCGGGCGGCACCATTGACCTGGCTCCGGAGGCTCCCACGCCGTCGCGCCGGCGCGGTCGGTAGCCGGCCATTGGAGGTACCTGAGTTGCCAAGGGATGCCGGCAGCACATCGAGCGAGGGCGACGAATGAGCGATACAGAACGCCCCGGCCGCCAGCTCTTGCGTGAGCTACAGGATGTCGAGGAGCGCTACGATCTGACCAAGGAAGCGCTCTCGGCCGATGATATGTTTGCCCTCTGGTCCACGCTGTGGCGCTTTTCGGAGAAGGTGATCGCCGGCCATCGACGATTGAAGTCGGCCGAGCGCAAGCGCCGGCGAACGAGTTGAGCGCTGGACCGGCCCCTTGGCGGCGTCCTGATGCGGTCATGCGGTGAGGGAGAGCTTAATGCGATTGGTGAAAATCAGCGAACGCCAATATATCAATGTCGATGCGATCACCGATGTGTACATCAGTGAGAGCCACACCATTATCAGGTTTACGGCGCCTGACTTTAACGAAAACTTTGCGGGGATGCCCACTCAGGCGCACCGGATCGAAATAAGCGGCGAGGCCGAGGAGTACTTCCGGCGTTGGCTCGAAACGAATAGCGAGGATGCGACCAAGCGGCGGCGCCATTTTCAGCAGGAAACACCTTCCGAGTAACTGCATGAGACAGCCATTCTCCGATTCGGCGGTCGCCCCCGCGACCCTTGTGGACCTGCTGCGCCGGCGAGCGCACACCCAGCCTCACCTGCCGGCCTACACCTTTTTGCTCGACAGAACGGGCGCAGAGTCCCGGCTCACGTATGCCGAGTTTGAGCACCAGGCCCGCGCGATCGGCGCGCTGCTCCAGCAGGCCGGCGCGACCGGCGAGCGCGTGCTGCTGCTCTACCCGCCCGGCCTGGCGTATCTTGCCGCCTTTTTTGGCTGCCTATACGCCGGCGCCGCCGCCGTACCAGCCTACCCGCCCAACCCCGCCCGGCTCGACCGCACCCTGCCGCGCCTGCGGGCGATCGCCGAGGATGCACGCCCGGTCGTCGGGCTGACCACCACCGAGATCCTGCCGCTCATCGGCGCGCTAGCGGCCCAGGACCCGGCCTTCCAATCCATGCGCTGGCTGGCGGCCGACGCGCTCCCCGACGACCTGGCGGCGTCCTGGCAGCCCACGACGCTCGACCCGGCCAGCCTGGCGTTTCTCCAATATACCTCCGGCTCCACCGCTACGCCCAAGGGCGTGATGCTGACCCACGCCAATTTGCTGCACAACTCGGCACTGATCTACCAGGCGTTTGGGCACTCGGCCGCCAGCCGGGGCGTGATCTGGCTGCCGCCGTACCACGACATGGGGCTGATCGGCGGGATCATCCAGCCGCTCTACGGCGGCTTCCCGGTCACGCTCATGTCGCCGGTCGCGTTTTTGCAGCGCCCGCTGAGCTGGCTGGAGGCGATTTCGCGCGAGCGGGCCACCACCAGCGGCGGGCCGAATTTCGCCTACGATCTGTGCGTGCGGAAGATCACAGCGGAGCAGCGTGCCACGCTCGATCTCAGCAGTTGGGCGGTCGCGTTCAATGGCGCCGAGCCGGTGCGCCCGGAGACGCTGGAGCGCTTCGCGGCGGCGTTTGCGCCCTGTGGCTTTCGTCGCGAGGCGTTCTACCCCTGCTATGGCCTGGCCGAGTCGACGCTGATCGTCGCCGGTGGCGCGGCCGGCGCCGCGCCGCTCGTGCGCGGCTTCGACGCCGCAGCGCTGGAGCGCCACCAAGCCCTCGCGGCGCCGGAAGCCCAGGCGAACCGCCGGGCGCTGATCGGCTGCGGCCAGGCGCTGGCCGGCCAGCAGATCGCGATCGTCGATCCCGGCTCGCTGGAGCGCTGCTCGTCCGGGCAGATCGGCGAGATCTGGGTCGCCGGGCCAAGTGTCGCCCAGGGCTACTGGGACCAGCCGGATGCCACCGCAGCCACCTTTGGCGCCCACGTAGCCGGCGACAGCGATGGGCCGTTTCTGCGTACTGGCGACCTGGGCTTCATCCAGGACGGCGAGCTGTTCATCACTGGCCGGCTCAAGGACCTGATCATCATCCGTGGGCGCAACCACTACCCCCAGGACATCGAGCTGACGGTCGAGCGCAGCCACCCGGCGCTGCGACCCGGCTGCGGCGCCGCATTCGCCCTCGAGGTCGGCGGCGAGGAGCGGCTGGTGGTGGCACAGGAACTAGAGCGCCAGCATCGCGACGTCGACATCGCGGAGGTGGCTGCGGCGATCCGCCAGGCGGTGGCCGCCGCGCACGAGCTGCACGTCTACGAGATCGTGCTGCTCAAACCTGGCGGCATCCCCAAGACCTCCAGCGGCAAGATCCAGCGCCACGCCTGCAAGGCCGGCGTGCTTGCTGGCGATCTGGAACTGATCGGGAGCAGCCAACTTGAGGAGCAGGCCGCCAACTGGGACGCGGCGAACGTGACCCGCGACGAACTGCTGGCCAGCCCGCCGGACGAACGCCAAACGCTGCTGGAACGCTACCTCCAGGCGCAGGTGGCGCGGGCGCTGCGCGTCGCCCCGGTTTCGGTCGCCCTGGCACGGCCGATCAACGCCTTTGGCCTCGACTCGCTCATGGCCATCGAACTCCAGCACGCGGTCGAGAGCGACCTGGGCGTCGCGGTGCCGATGGTCAGCTTTCTCCAGGATCAGAGCATCGCCGGACTGGCGACCGAGATCCTGGACCGCCTGGCCGAGCCGGACTCGGCCGCCGATGCCATGCTGTCCCGCTCACCGGCGCCCGCCGCCGAGCACCCGCTTTCGGCGGGCCAGCGGGCGCTGTGGTTCCTGCAACAGCTTGCGCCGCAGAGTGCGGCCTACAACCTGATGAGCGCCGCGCGCATCCGGGGCGAACTGGATGTCGCGGCCCTAGAGCGCGCGTTCCAGCGGCTGGCCGAGCGCCACGCCGCCCTGCGCACCACATTCGCCGCGCCGGAGGGGGAGCCGGTGCAGCAGATCCACCAGCATGCGGCGATTGGCTTCGAGGCCGAAGACGCAGCGGACCTGGCCATAGCGCGGCTCGACGAGCACCTGGTGCAATTGGCGCATCGCCCCTTTGACCTGGAGCGCGGCCCGCTGCTGCGGGTCCACCTGTTCCGGCGGGCGGCGGCCGAGCATGTGCTGCTGCTGGTCGTCCACCACAGCATCGCCGACCTGTGGTCGCTAGCGGTGCTGACCAGCGAGCTGAACACGCTGTATAGCGCCGAGCAGACCGGCCGACCGGCGGCCCTGGCGCCAATATCGTTGCACTACGCCGACTACGTGCGCTGGCAGGCGCAAACGCTGGCCGGGCCGGACGGGGAGCGGCTCTATGCCTACTGGCGCGGGCAGCTTGCCGGCGCGCCGCTGGCCCTCGACCTGCCGACCGATCGGATGCGGCCGGCGGTGCAGACCTACCGAGGCGCCGCTCACCCGTTCCGCCTGGATGCCGTGCTGGCCGGGCGGCTCAACGCGCTGGCCCAGGAATCCGGGGCGACGCTGTATATGACGTTGCTGGCGGCGTTTCAGGTGTTGCTGTACCGCGTCACCGGGCAGAATGACCTGCTGGTCGGGTCGCCCACCACCGGGCGCAGCCGGGCCGAGTTCGCCGGGCTGGTCGGTTACTTCGTCAACCTGGTCGTGCTGCGGACGAGCCTAGCCGGCAACCCGACCTTCGCGGCGCTGCTGGCCCAGGTGCGCCAGACGGTCCTGGCGGCCTTCGCGCACCAGGAGTACCCCTTCGCGCTGCTGGTCGAGCGCCTTCAGCCGGAGCGCGACCTGAGCCGCTCGCCGATCTTCCAGGTCGTGTTCGCCCTGCAAAAGGCCCCCGTGCTCGAAGGCGCGGCCCTGCCTGCGTTTGCGCTCGGCGAGAGCGGCGCCCAGATGCAGCTTGGCGACCTGACCGTCGAATCGCTGGCGCTGGAGCAGCGGATCGCCCAGTTCGACCTGGCGCTGCTGATGGCCGAGACCGCCGATGGGCTAGCCGGCACGCTCCAATACAATGCCGACCTATTCGATGCGGCCACGATCGCGCGCATGGCGGGACATTTTGAGACCTTGCTGGCCGCAATCGCCACTGATCCTGCCCTGCCCGTCTCCAGGCTGCCGGTCATCACCCAGGTCGAGCGGCACCAACTCCTGGTCGAGTGGAACGACAGCCTGACCGAGTACCCACGCGAGTCCTGCTTCCACGAGTTGTTCGAGGCCCAGGCGGCCCGCACACCCGCGGCCATCGCCGTCGTCTGCGAGGGGCAGCAGATCAGCTACGGCGAGCTGAACGAGCGCGCGAACCAACTGGCGCACCACCTACGCAGCCTGGGCGTCGGGCCGGATGTGCTGGTGGCACTGTGCATGGAGCGCTCGCTGGAGGTGATCGTCGGCATCGTGGGCATCCTCAAGGCCGGCGGCGCCTACGTCCCGCTCGACCCCAACTACCCGGCCGAGCGGCTCCAGTATATGCTGGCCGACAGCCGGGCGGCGGTGGTGCTCACCTCCCAAGAACAAAGAACAAAGGACAAAGAACAAAACACCGATAGCACCACCGATCGTAAGGGCGTATTGCATACGCCCCCAGTGCATACGCCCCCAGTGCATACGCCCCCAGTGCATACACCCCCAGAGGAACTCAGGACAACCAACCGTGATCGATCTCGTCACCGACTGGCCCACCATCGCGAGGCAGCCGACCACCAACCCCGACCGCGTCGTACTGGGCGAGCACCTGGCCTACATCATCTACACCAGCGGCTCGACCGGGCGGCCGAAGGGCGTGATGGTGCAGCAGCGCGGGCTGCTCAACCTGTGCTACGGGCTGCGGGCCTTCTTCGACGATGCGGCCGTCACCACCACCGCGCTGATCACCTCGTTCAGCTTCGATATCTCGGTCAACCAGGTGTTCCCGACGCTGCTGTTCGGTCGCACCCTACACATCATCCCTGATACGCTGAAATATGACAGCCGCGCCTTTGTGCGCTACCTGACCGAGCAGCGGATCGACTTGTTCGACGCGGTGCCGTCCTACCTCAACGCCGTCCTGACCGAGATCAGCCCTGAGCGGGTCGTCAACCAACTGCGTTTCATCCTCGTCGGCGGCGAGAAGCTGGAGCGCCGGCTGCTGGCCAAGGTGTTCGAGCAGCTTGGCCAACTCGTCCAGATCGTCAACATCTACGGCCTGACCGAGATCACCGACGTAAACGCGCTCTCGGTGATTGGCAGCGGCGACCTGGAGCGAACCGTCACGATCGGGCGACCACTCCAGAACAACCGCATCTACATCACCAATCGCGACGGCAGCCTCCAGCCGATCGGCGTGACCGGGGAGGTATGCGTGAGCGGCGAGAGCGTCTCGCGCGGCTACCTCAACCGCCCCGAGCTGACGGCGGAGAAGTTCGCGGTCTGCCCGTTCGAGGATGGCGCGCTGATGGTGCGTACCGGCGACGTGGGCCGCAGGCTGCCTGACGGCACGATCGAGCTGCTGGGCCGCATGGACCACCAGATCAAGCTACGCGGCTTCCGCATCGAGATCGGCGAGATCGAGGCGCTGCTCGACAGCCACCCCGATGTGCGCGAGAACGTCGTCATCGTGCGAGAGGATGTGCTGGGTGATCAGCGGTTGGTCGCCTACGTCGTCCCCGGCCAAGAACAAAGAACAGAGAACAAAGAACAAACGAGTGAGAAGGAAGCTCCTCAATTCTCAATTCTCAATTCTCAATTTTCAGCGGAGCTGCGCGCCTTTCTCAAGCAGAAGCTGCCCGATTACATGATCCCGGCGGCGTTTGTGCTGCTGGAGACGTTGCCGCACACGCCCAACGGCAAGGTTGATCGGAAGGCGCTGCCCGCGCCCGACCAGGCGCTGCTCCGGCGCGACCGCGCCGTCGTCGCGCCGCGTTCGCCGCTTGAGGTGCAACTCGCGGCGATCTGGAGCCAGGTCCTGGGCGTCGAGGAGATCGGGATCGACGACAATTTCTTCGAGCTTGGCGGTCATTCGCTCTTAGCCACCCAGGTGATCACCCGCGTGCGTAGCACCCTCCAGGTTGAGTTGCCGTTGCAGAAGATCTTTGAGGAGCCAACCATCGCCGGGATGGCGCGGCTGATCGAGGCGACACCCAAGCGCGCTCCCGCCGCAGGCATGGGTGGCATGACCCGGCTGCCGCGCGGAGAAAAAAGCCTCGAACAGCTCTTGGCCGATCTGGAGCGGCTCTCGGCCGAGGATGCGCGCGCGCTGCTGGGCACTACCGAGACGCAGGGTGGTCAAGATCAGCGGTGATATGTAAGTCCCTCAGAGACTGTTTGAAAAGGGGGAGTTTGAGGGGCCGCCCCTCAAGAATCTCCCTTTCCACCACGGATCGTGGGTGAGACAATGCCCTTTTCAAACAGTTTCTCAGAGATTGGAGATTAGAGAATGTGATGCCGCGATCAATCTCTAATCTCTAATCTCCAATCTCCAACACAGCCCTATCCCTCAGACATATACACTTCGTCAGCCGCGCCGCCGGGGGGCAGCAGCATGGCCTGCTGGATCTCCTCATCGCCCTTGGTGAACTCGACCAGCGGATGCCGGATCGGCTCAAGCGACCAATCGGGGTGAAAGATCGCGCCGCCGCCGCTTGGGATGCCGATGCCGCGCGCCGAGCCGCCGGCCAGCCGCACCACCTGCTTCAGGCGACTCCAGTCCGGCTCGTCATGGACATCGACCGTGAATGGGACGAGCTGAAAGGTGGAGAACAGATCCTCGGCGCTGTGGACGCTGCTCTGCCAGCCGCGCTGCCCTAGCTGGACCGCCCCCGCCGACACCCCGATCAGCACGGCGCTCTGATAGTAGCGCTCGATGATGCGTTCCACGATCCCATGGTTTTTGAAACTGAGCCACCCCCGGCTGGTATCACCGCCCGCCAGCAGGATCAGATCAGCCTCGGCCAGGTACTCCAGATCGTCGGGCTCCGGGATCGAGGGGATCATGCGGCAATCGTGGATGCCAAACCCGCTCATGGCCCCGACGAACAGCTCGTAGAACTCAGGCGCATCGCCGTTGGAGGCGCCCAGGTAGGCCGCCTTGGGGGACTCTTCGATGCGCTCGCCCAGGGCCTGGCGTAGCGGCTGCGCGATGCCCGCCCCGTCGCCATGCCAGAACAAAAGCTGGCTGTCGGCAAGTAGAAAGATTGGTCTGATCGGGGTTTCCATGGCTGTCTCCTCAACTGCCAACCTGTGGCATGATACGTGTCGAAACCAATCGTTGCTACAAAGAGGCGGTACGGTGCGCAGTATACCACGTATCTTGCGCGCCTCCACCCTGGCCCACCTTCTTTGCCGAGTGATTTGTCCATGTGGAAGCCGTGCGCACTCTGCTGCGGCACATATTATGCTATCTCCATAAAACGAGAAAAGAGATGTGAGCGACAGGATATTCGAAGGTTTTTCTCTCCACCACCGGCGCCCCCATTCCACAACTGACTGTCGAACCTGAAGCCTCCTCGAAACATCTTGCATGAGGCGCTGGTGAGGTGTTGCTACAAAGTTGTAGAGAAGGAGAACTTCATGGACGCCACTATTCAAACCAAGCACTGGAGTATCCGCCTAACGATCCTGCTTCTGCTTGCCGCGCTGATCGCGGCCTGCGGTGGTGGAGACGGAACGACGACAAACCCGACGGCCGCGCCCGCCGACGGGGCCGCCGCGACCACCGCACCTGCCGACGGGGCCGCCGGCGCGACAGCCGCGCCGGCGGATGGCCAGACCGGCGCGGTACCCCAGGGCAAGATCCAGATCGCCGTCGTCGCGGGCGCGATGCGTGACACCATGCAAAAGCTGGTCGACAAATTCGAGGCCGCCAACCCCGGAACCGAGGTCGAAGTCGTCGGCGAGCCCGAGGGCGGCGCGTTCGAGGCCCTGATCGCCGCCGGCAACCAGCCCGACATCATCACCGGCTCGTTCGGCTACATGCCGGCGAAGTACGCCTCGCTCGACGCGCTGGTCTCTCTCGAAGATCTGCCCGGCGCCCAGGAGCTGTTCGCACGGCTCGACGAGCGCACCGTGCAGCAGGACCTCGGCCATAACTACTACGTCCCGCTTGGCGTCGACATCACGATGATGATCTACAACAAGGAGCTGTTCCAGGAGGCCGGGCTGGACCCCGAGAAGCCGCCGCAGACTTGGGATGAGTTCCTGGCGGCGGCCGCCAAGCTCGATGCGCTTCCGGCCCGCCCCGACGGCTCCGACGTCAAGGGCACCGTCTTCTGGAACGAGGCGCTGACCTTCGGCGGCTGGTATTGGAACCTGCTCCAGCCGATCTACCTGAACGGTAACCAGAACCAGTGCGCGCTGCTCAACCGCCTGGGCTCCAATGTGGTCTTTGATCAGCCCGAATGCAACATGACCGGCTTCTTCGACTTCGCCAAGCAGGCCCAGCAGTATGCGCCGCCGACGATGGAGAAGAACTTCTTCAGCCGGACGATCGGTATGTGGCCGCAGTACGGCTACTCATGGGAGCCGAACCTGAAGACCGCCGCTGAGCGGCCGATGGAGATCGGCAAAGACGTCGGCGTCGCGCCGGTGCCGGTGCCGAAGGCCGGCGACACCAGCTACACCACGCTGGGCGGGCGCCCGCTGATGATCATGCGAACGACGCCGGAGCGCCAGGCGCTGGCCTGGGAGTTCGTCAAGTTCCTGATGGAGGACGAGAACAACCTCCAGTTTATTAAGGAGCTGGGCTACCTGCCGGCGATCACGAGCCTCCAGGCCGACCCGTACTTCTCCGAGCCGGCCCGCAAGCCCTTCGTGGACATGCTCCCGAACGCGATCTACCCGCAGCCGCTGGCCAACTTCGACGCCGCGGCCAACGCGGTGCTGGGGGTCTACCAGCAGACGGTTGTTGAGGGCAAGAACACGCCCGAACAAGGCGTGCAGTTGGCGGTCGAGCAGGCGCGCGTGGCGCTCAATAAGTAGCCGGATAGTTAGGAGCAAGGGGGCTTTATGGCGACACAAACCGCCGATGTCCGGCGAACACGACCGGCATCGAGGACACCCGGCGGCGCCAGCCTGTGGAGCCGGGTATCCCAACATCGTTGGGGCTACATCTTCGTCGCTCCGTGGGTGCTGCTATACCTGGTCTTCGGCATCTACCCGCTGGTGCTGTCATTCTACCTGACCTTCTTTACCTACTCGTTTGTGCGGCCCCAGGACCTGGCCTTTGTGGGCCTGGGGAACTGGATCAATGGCCTGCGCGACCCGTTGTTCTGGCAGAGCATTTTCAATATCCTGTACAACCAGGCGATCTTTATCGTGCTGACGATCGGCCTGGGGCTGGGCACTGCCCTGCTGTTGAAGCAGATCAAGCGGGGCGGGCGGCTCTTCCGCACGATCTATTTCATCCCGGTGCTGACCTCGGTGATCGTGCTGACGACGCTGGGCCAGTACCTGGCCAGCCCGACCGGCCCGATCCAGAGCATGCTGGTGAGCCTGGGCCTAGTCGACTCGCCGGTGTTCTGGCAGGCCTCGTACTGGCTGCCGATGCCGGTGATCGCGCTGATCAACACCTGGAAGTGGTTCGGCTATAGCACGCTGATCTTGCTGGCCGGGTTGTACACGATCGACCCGCAGCTCTACGAAGCGGCCAACCTCGACGGCGCCAACAGCTGGCAGCGCTTCCGGTCGATCACCCTCCCGCAGCTCATGCCGCAGATCTTCTTCCTGCTGATCGTCGACATCATCAACGGCTTGCAGATGTTCGCCGAGGTCTACGCGCTGTTCGACATCTACGGCGGCAACCAACAGCAGGCGCTCACGCCGGTGCTCTACCTATACGCTCAGGCCTTCGACCGCTCGAACATGGGCTATGCCTCGACGCTGGGCTTGCAGTTGGCGGCGCTGATCGCCTTTATCACCATTGTGCAGTTCCGATTCGTCCGCCAGGACGTCGAGTGAGAGGTGCAGCTATGGCAACACTTAGCCAATCCGTCCCGAGGCGGCGCCGGCTGCGCTGGTCCGAGATCATACCCTACGTCCTGCTCAGCCTGGGCGCCATCGTGGTGCTGTATCCATTCATCTACATGCTGATGAACTCGGTCAAGCCGGGCCGCGAGATCCTGCACGCCCCCAACGCGTTGCCCACCGAGATCACCTTCTCCGGCTACACCGGCGTGTTCCAGCGGCTGCCGGTGCTATTGCTGTTCCGCAACTCGCTGATCCTGGCTGTGTCGATCACGCTGCTGAACACGCTCCTGAGCGCGCTGGCGGCCTACGCGATCGCCAAGATCCCCTTCCCCGGTCGCGACAAGCTGTTCGCCATCATGCTGGCGACGATGATGATCCCGGCCGTGCTGTTCCTGATCCCGACCTACGTGATCATGTTCGACCTGGGCTGGGTCAACCACTTCCGCGCCCTGATCGTGCCGTCAGCGGTCAGCGTGTATAATATCTTTCTGCTGCGCCAGTTCCTGACGACGATCCCCGACGAACTGCTGGAGGCCGCGCGGCTCGACGGGGCCACCGACGTCGGCATCTTCTGGCGCGTCATCCTGCCACTGCTGCGCCCGGCCCTGATCACGGTGGCGATTCTGACGTTTATGGGCAGTTGGAACGACTTCTTCGGGCCGTTGCTGTATCTCTCCGACCCGAACCTGTGGACGGTCCAGATCGGGCTGCTCCAGTTCCAGTCCGGCGTACCTGGCGAGAACGCGCAGGAAATCTGGGCCGCGACGACGATGATTACGTTGCCGCTGGTGGTGGTCTTCTTCATTCTACAGGACCAGTTCGTCCAAGCGTTCGCCAACGTGAAGTTCAAGTGAGGTGGCTATGACTGTCACTCCGACAACCCTGGGGCCGCCGCATGAGATCGCCAGTGCCGAACAGGCGACGGTGTTCAGCGTGGGTGCGCGGCTGATGCGGGGTATCCTGCTGGGGCTGGCGATCGTGGTCGTCCTGTTCATCGGCACCTACGCGATCGCCTGGTACCAGGCCTCGCGGCTGACCGCGACCTTTATGACCGACGCCGACGCCAGCTACGCCGCCGGCAACTATATCGAGGCGCTCACCGGCTACGATGAGTTCGACGAGACGGCCAACCAGTACATCACCCACGGCGGCTACATGAAGGCCGCCAGGATCTGGGGCCACCGGAATGCCTGGCCGCGCCCGGCCAGCGTGCAGACCGCCGAGGCGCGCATTGACGAGATCCTCAATCAGCGCCTGACGATCGAGGAGGCCGAAGGGTTCATTCAGGCCAACATCGGCAAGCAGAACCCGTACATGGGCCAGATCTACCTGCTGTTTGGGCGAGCTGTATGAGAAGGAGGGCGATCTCAATAGCGCGGAACAGATCTACAGTGAGATCGAAGAGCTGTTCCCCGGCGAGCAGGAGCTGATCGCCAGGGCGCAGGAGCACATGGCGCGGCTGAACAGCCAGTAATGTGGGTGGGGAGACTGAGAGGGCTGCCCCTCAAACCCCCTTTTTCCCAGAACTGTAAAGCTCCCAAGAACCTTGTCTAACCGCCGAACTCGTTCAAGCAGAGAAAGAAGAGGAAACAACCCTATGCGAAAAGGAAGCCGGTCATCTTCGCTATTGATCCTCATGGCGCTGCTCGCGCTCACCGTCGCACTGCCGGCCTCGGCGGGCGCACGCCAGAACGACGACCAGCTAAACTCGGATCAGCGCTTGGTGCTCAGCCAGTACGCCGAGGACACCTGGGAGTTTTTCGTCGCGATGGCCAACGAGAATACTGGCCTGCCCGCCGATAACATCAATGCCGACACAGGCACACCTTCCGAGTACACCTCGCCAACCAACATCGGCGCCTACATCTGGAGCACGCTGGTGGCGCGCGACCTCCATCTGATCACGCCGCGCGAGGCGCGCCAGCGGATCGAGCAGACGCTGGCGACGCTGGCGACGCTGGAGCGCCACGCGGATAGCGGCCAATTCTACAACTGGTACCACCCGGCCACCGGCGAGAAGCTGACTGTCTGGCCGCCGTCGGGCGATCCGGTCTACCCGTTCCTGTCGAGCGTCGACAACGGCTGGCTGGCCACAGCGCTGATCATGGTCACGAATAGCGTGCCGCAACTGCGCGACGAGGCCCAGACGATCCTGAACTCGATGGACTTCGGCTTCTACTACGATCCCAGCGCCGGCCTGATTCGTGGCGGCTTCTGGGTCGATCTCCCGCCCGGCTGCTCGATACTGGGGAACTACCGCGACCGTGGCCCGGATGTCTACTACACTTGCCACCACTACGGGGCGCTGAACACTGAGCCGCGCATCGCCAGCTACATCGGGATCGCCAGGAACGGCATCCCGGCGACGCACTACTTCAAGATGTGGCGCACCTTCCCCAACACCTGCGATTGGAGTTGGCCGGAGATGCGTCCCGAGGGCGTGACCCGCACCTACCTGGGCGTGGATGTCTTCGAGGGACACTACACCTACCGTGGCATGAACATCGTGCCGAGCTGGGGCGGCAGCATGTTCGAGGCGCTGATGGTGCCGCTGTTCGTTCCTGAAGAGGAGTGGGGCGCACGGAACTGGGGCGTCAACCACCCGCTCTACGTCCAGGCGCAGATCGAGCATGGCCTCGAAGAGGCAAACTATGGCTACTGGGGCTTCTCGCCCTCCAACAACCCCGACGGCGGCTACCGCGAGTACGGCGTCGACCCGATCGGCATGGAGCCCAATGGGTACGGCTCGGACCAGGAGCGAACGTATGTCGATTATGGCTGGGATGACCCGGCTTGCCCACGCCCGGCCAACATCCCGACCGGCTACGGCCGGGGTGTCGTGACGCCGCACGCCTCATTCCTGGCGCTCGACTTCGCGCCCGACGCGGCGCTGGAAAACCTGGCCAATCTGAAGCAGGACTTCGACGCTTACGGCTGGGGTGGCTTCTACGACGCGATCGACGTCACGACCGGAACAGTCTCGAAGTACTACCTGGCGCTCGACCAGGGCATGATCATGGCGGCGCTCGGCAACGAGCTGCGCAACAACCGCTTGCAGCACTACTTCACCCGCGGCGCGATCGAGGACGCGATCCGGCCGATCCTGGAGCTTGAGGAGTTCACGGCCGGGCCAAATTGAGATTGGAGATTGGAGATTGGAGAATTGGGGAGGCGTGGAGGGTGCCAGCGGCACCCTCCACGCCTCCCCGTAACTGTTCGGATTTAACGCAAAGGGGCAAAGATGCAAAGGTGCAAAGATGTGATAGAGGTCCTATCTTCCTATCTTTGCCCCTTTGCGTCTTTGCGTTAAAGCCACAAGTCTGAACAGTTACCCACAGGTATATCGCCAGTTCGTCATGTAGTTTCGACCTGGCGCAGCAGCGAACCCAAGCGCTGGCCCGGATCAGCGGCGACGCGCTCCAGCAGTGACCGGAAGTCGTGCAGCATCCGGCCGACGGTCGCGTCGTCGAAGCAGCGCCGGTAGTACGACATGTACAGCGTCAACTGCCGGAGCGGCCACACGGTGACGCGCATGACGTGCTCGGTCTGGGTCGCGCCAGTGGTTGCTTGCAGCAAGCGCTCGCTTCGGGCGGCCAGCGATGGGTCGATCGGGAAATTCTCGAAGGTTAGGTAGGTGTCGAACAGCAGCCGATCGGCGGGGACCTCGCTCCATGCCTTGATCAGGACCAGCGGGGTGAGTTCGTAGCGGCGCTGCTCCACTTGGTCGCGCTGAAAGGCCCGCAGCCAGTCCAATAGCGGCGCATTGGGCGTGACGACAACTCGCGTGGGGAGAAAGTTGTTGAACGACCCGATCATGGACTCGATCCCCGGCAGATCGCCAGGGCGACCGGCGACGGCGCAGCCGAAGAGCACCTCGGCTTCGCCAGCGTAGCGGCTGAGCAGCAGCGCCCAGGCGCCTTGGACGATCGTGTTGAGCGTGAGCTGATGCTGCCGGCCCAGCGCCTGGAGCGCGTTGGTGAGCGCGACCGAAAGCTCGATGCGCTGCTGTGAATAGGAAGAGCCCGCCGTGGCCGCCGGCGCGTTGCCCGGCACCCGGCCGGCCAGCGGCGTCGGCGTGGTGAAGCCTTTGAGCGTCCGCCGCCAGAACGCCTCGGCCTCGGAAAGATCGAGATTCTGGAGGTAGGCGATGTAGTCGCCGTAGGGCCGCGGCTGCGGCTGGTCCACGGCGAGCCCCTCACAGGCCGCCTCGTAGCAATCGAACAAGTCCTTCACCAGCAGCGAGAAGCTCCAGGCCATCCTGCAACATATAGTTGAAGCCCCAGAAGAACTGGTAGGACTCCTCGGAGACTTGGAAGAGCGCCAGGCGGGTGAACGGCGCCCGCGTCAGGTCAAAGCCGGCCTGCCGGACGCTCTCGATGTACTCGTCCAGCCGCGCGCGCTGCTCGACGGGCGAAAGCCCGCGCCAGTCGTGCAGCTCCACCGGCACATCTAGCCGCGGATGCACGACTTGCAGCGGCCGGTCGAGCCCTTGCCAGGCGAACGAGGTGCGTAGGATCGGGTGCCGGGCCGCGACCTGCTGCCACGCGGCGGTAAAAGCGCCGGGATGGAGCTGATTGATCAGGAAGACTTTGTGGGTCAGGTATAGCCCCGGCTCGGGAGCGGCGAGGTAGCGCAGCAGCATGTGCTCCTGGGCCGACGCGAGCGGGTAGATGTCCTCCACGGTCCCATGGGCGGCCAGCAGCGCGTCGAGCTGATCCTGAGTGAGCTGGGCCAGCGGGAAGTCGGAGGGGATGTGGCCGCCGCCCGCCGGCCGATCGAGCGGCGGTCGGGTGAACGGGTCCTGCGCCGCCGCGAGGGGCGCGACCGGCACGGCGACGGCGGCCAGCTCGGCGATGGTCTGGTGCTGAAACATCTGCTGGGGGGTGATGCTCAGGCCGGCGTCGTGCGCCCGCGCGATGATCTGGAGGCTACGGATCAAGTCGCCGCCAAGGGTGAAGAAGTTGTTGTGGATGCCGACCTGCTCGATGCCCAGGATCTGTGCCCAGATATCGGCCAGGGTTTGCTCGGTCGAGTTGCGGGGCGCCACCAGCTCGGCTTCGAGCGGCAGCAGCGGCGGCGGCGGCAGCGCCAGGCGATCGATCTTGCCGCTGGGTGTCAGCGGGACCTGTTCCAGCAGCACAAACGCGGATGGGACCATGTACTCCGGCAGTTGCTCGTGCAGGTGGGCGCGCAGTACGGGCACAAGCTGCTGGGCCAGCCGGGCCTGGAGCGGGTTATTAGCATAGCGGTTCCAGCGCGGCGGCGGGAGGTCGTGGGTGGCGGGGGCAATGCCCGGCGCGGGCGCCTGGGCCGGCGCGCGCCGCCGCAGTAGGGCATCGCAGCAGCCTGGGCTATCGCCCGACCAGTGAACGTCGATGTCGTAGGGTAGCTCCGCGCCGAGTGCCCACAGCTCCTGCGGGTCAACCCCAGGAGTCGCCGGTCGATCGGCGAGGCTGGAGCGCAGCTCGCCCACCGTCGCCGGCCCGGCCGGATCGGCGAGCAGCTTGGCCGCATCGGTATCGCGTAGGAGCCGCGCGTTCGGTATGCGTGTGAATGCAAGGATCTGCGGCTCGGTGGAGAGCAGATCGCGTAGCCGCGCCACGGTCATGCCGTCCGCCGGCCAATTGCGTGCTCCCGGCAGGGCATGATCCACCGCCGCCGGCCCGACGTACAGCGTGACATCATAGCGAAATTTGGTCAGCTCGTTGTGGTCGTGCCCGCGCTTGAGCTGGATGTCGACGCGGCTGATCTGGGGGAGCTGCCCCTGGAGCGCGGCGAAGAAGGCCGGGTCGAGGACTAGCTCTTGCTCCTGGGCAATGCTGCGCTGCACCCGCCGCCGCAGTTGCTCGGTCGCCAGGTTGTCGTCGGCCTGGTGGAGTTGCAGGGTGGTGTGGAACGTTTCCAGCAGCGGCAGGCTGCGCACGTCGCCGATGAAGAGCGCACCGCCCGGCGCCACCAGCCGCGCGGCGCCGGCCAGGACCGCCAGCAGGTACTCGACGCTGGGGAAGTACTGGACCACCGAGTTGAGCACGACGGTGTCGAAGGCGCCGTCGGCCAGATCGCGCAGATCGTCGGCCGGGCGCTGGAGCAGCGTGACCTGGCCGAGGCCGCGCGCCTGGACCTGGGCGGCCAGTCCCTCAAGCGCCACCGCTGATACGTCGGTGCCGCAGTAGGCGGCGCAGTCGGGGGCGAGGCGCAGGAGCAGCAGGCCGGTGCCGCAGCCGATCTCCAGCACCCGGTGCGGTCGCAGCGCCCGGATGCGGTCGACGGTCTGCTCGACCCACTCGCGCATGGCCACCTCTGGCAGGGGCGTCCCGGTGAAGCTGCTGTTCCAGCCGACGATGTTGAAGCTGGCGTCTTCGGGCGCCGGCTGGGCGTAGGTGCGGTCGAAGACTTCTTGCCAGGCTTGTACCTGCTCGCCGGCCAGTTGTCCGTTGTCCGTTGTCCGTTGTCCGTTGTCCGTTGCCGATTGCAACTGACTACTGACTACTGACAACTGACTCGCGACGACATAGGCCACCAGCCGCTTGATGCCCGGCACATCCTCGCGCACCATGGCGATCGCTTCGCTGACCGCCGCGTGGCGGCGCAGGGTCGATTCGATCTCGCCCAGCTCGATGCGGAAGCCGCGCAGCTTGACCTGGTCGTCGAGCCGGCCTAGGTATTCGATCGCGCCGTCCTCTCGGTAGCGGCATAGGTCGCCGGTGCGATACAACCGATCCGAGATTGGAGATTGGAGATTGGAGATTGGAGATTGGGCGGTCTCCCCCTCTCCAGCCCGCCCTCTGCGCTTCGCTTGTCTCCCCCTCTCCCGGATCGTCGGCGGGGCGCCCACGGAGGGGCCGCCGTACAGGGTCTGGCTGGTCTCTTCTTTGTTCTTTGTTCTTTGTTCTTTGTTATCGGTGAAGGGGTTGGGAACGAAGCGTTCTGCGGTGAGATCGGGCCGGCCCAGGTAGCCGCGCGCGAGCTGCGCCCCGCCGATGTAGAGTTCGCCGGGGATGCCGACGGGCACCGGCTGGAGGTGGCGGTCGAGTAGGTGGATCTGGGTGTTGGCGACCGGGCGGCCGATCGGGACGGTGCGACGTGTGGACTGCTGTTCGCAGGCACAGGAGGTCACGTCGACGGCGGCCTCGGTGGGGCCGTAGAGGTTGTGCAGCTCGGCGTCGAGGCGCGCGAAGAAGCGCTCAAGCAGCTCCAGGGGCAGCGCCTCGCCGCTACAGATCACCCGGCGCAGGCTGTGGCAGCGGGCTAGGTCGGGCGCGTCGAGGAATGCATGCGGCATGGATGGGACGAAGTGCAGCGTGGTGATCTGCTGCCCGGCGATCAGGTCGACCAGGTAGGCCGGGTCTTTGTGGCCTTCGGGGCGCGCCAGGACCAGCCGCGCGCCGGCGAGCAGCGGCCAGAAGAACTCCCAGACCGAGACATCGAAGCTGTAGGGGGTTTTCTGGAGCACGCAGTCATCGGTGGCCAGGCGGTAGGTCGCCTGCATCCACAGCAGCCGATTGACGATCGCGCCGTGGGCGATCATGGCGCCCTTGGGGTTGCCGGTCGAGCCGGAGGTGTAGATGATGTAGGCCAGGTGGTCGGGGGCCACGCCGCCCTCCGGGTTGTCGGTCGGCTGCTGGGCGATGGTGGGCCAGTCGGAGACGAGATCGATCACGGTTGGTTGTCCGGAGTCCTCTGGGGGCGTATGCAATACGCCCTTACGATCGGTGGTGCTATCGGTTTTTTGTTCTTGGTTCTTTGTTCTTTGTTCTTGGGTCGTGATGAGCACCGGGACTTGGGCGTCCGCCAGCATATAGCGCAGGCGCTCCGGCGGGTAGGCCGGGTCGAGTGGGAGGTAGGCGCCGCCAGCCTTGAGCACGCCGAGCAAGGCGACGACCAGCTCGATCGAGCGGTCCAGGCAGACGCCGACCGGCACGTCGGGGCCGACGCCCAGCTTCCGCAAGTAGTGGGCGAGCTGGTTTACGCGCCGGTTCAGTTCCTCATAGGTCACAGATGAGAATTGAGAATTGAGAAAACTGTTGCGTGTTGCGTGTTGCGTGTTGCGTATTGCGTCTCCGTCGGTTCTTGGTTCTTGGTTCTTTGTTCTTTGTTCTGGTTCTCGGTGGTCGAACATCAGCGCGATCGAATCGGGCGTGCGCCGGACCTGGGCCTCGACCAGTTCGTGGAGCCGCAGGTCGCGCGGGTAGGTGGCGGCGGTGTCGTTCCAGCCCGCTTGCTGGCGCAGTTCGGCGGTCGTCAGCAACGGCAGAGCGGATATTCGACCGTCGGGATCGGCGACGATGGCCTGGAGCAGGGTTTGGAAGTGGCCGATCAGGCGGGTGATTGTGTCAGCCTCGAACAGGTCGGTGTTGTATTCCAGCGTCGCGTACAGCTCACGCTCGCCCTCGGTGATCGAGAGCCACAGGTCGAACTTGGCGGTGCCGGTGCTGGTGGGCATGCCGCTCAGTGTCAGGCCAGGCAGCTCCAGATCAGGCATGGGCGTGTTCTGGAGCACGAACATGACCTGGAATAGCGGGTTGCGGCTGGTGTCGCGCTCGGGCTGCAAAAGCTCGACCATCTGCTCGAAGGGCAGATCCTGGTGGCCGTAGGCGCCGAGGGTGATCTCGCGCACGCGGGCCAGCAGGGCGCGGAACGACGGGTTGCCCCTGAGATCGCCGCGCAGCACCAGGGTGTTGGCGAAGAACCCGATCAGCCCCTCGGTCTCGGCGCGGGTGCGGCCGGCGATCGGCGAGCCGACCAGCAGCCGCTCCTGGCCGCTGTAGCGGTAGAGCAGCGTTTGGAAGGCCGCCAGCAGCGTCATGAATAGGGTCGCGTCCTCGCGGCGGCTGAGCGCGCGCAGCGCATCGGCCAGGGTGGCGGGCAGCACAAAGCGCTGGGTAGCGCCGCGAAAGGTCTGGATCGGCGGTCGGGGGTGATCGGTGGGCAGCTCCAGCACCGGTGGGCTATCGGCGAGCTGCTCCCGCCAGTAGGCGAGCTGGGTTTGGAGCGGCGAGTTCTGCTGGTCGCCCGCCAGCCACTCGCGCTGCCAGGCGGCGTAGTCGGCGTACTGTATGGCCAGAGCGGATAGCGGCGAGGGCCGGCCGCGCGAGAACGCCGCGTACAGGACCGCTAGCTCGCGCATAAACAGGCCGGCCGACCAGGTGTCGGAGATGATGTGATGCATGGTCAGCAGGAACACGTGCCGGTGCATGCCCAGACGCAGCAGCCGGGCGCGCAGCAGCGGCCCGCGCGCCAGGTCGAACGGGCGGCGGGCCTCCGCGTCGGCGAGCCGCTGAACCGCGCTGTCTTGCTCGTCGCCGGCCACTCCCGTCAGGTCCTCGATCGAGATCGGCAGGCGCAGCTCAGGGGCGATCACCTGGGCCGGCTGGCCATCCTCGGCCGCGAAGGTGGTGCGCAGGGCCGCGTGGCGCCGCGCGATCTCGTTCAGGCTGCGCTCCAGCGCGTCGACATCGAGCTGGCCGGCGAGGCGCACGGCGAAGGGGATGGTGTAGGCCGGGCTGTCGGGCACGAACTGGTCCAGGAACCACAGCCGCTGCTGGGCGAAGGACAGCGGAATCGGCCCCTCGGTCGCACGCCGTGGGATCGTGGTGGCCTCGGCGCCGGCGCCAAAGTTCCCGCGCCGCCACTTTTCCAGCAGCGCCCGCTTGGCCGGGGAAAGGTCGGGCTGGTTTAGGAGTTCTTCGAATCTTGGCCATGATGTATGCTCCAGGTCAGCTCTACATTACACTGTGGGTGGAGGGAGACTGAGGGGGCGACCCCCTCAAACCCCCTTTTTCCGGAGTGGAGGGAGACTGAGGGGGCTGCCCCCTCAAACCCCCTTTTTCCGGAGTGGAGGGAGACTGAGGGGGCTGCCCCCTCAAACCCCCTTTTTCCGGAGTGGAGGGAGACTGAGGGGGGGCGACCCCCTCAAAACCCCCTTTTCCCGGAGTGGAGGGAGACTGAGGGGGCGACCCCTCAAACCCCCTTTTTCCGGAGTGGAGGGAGACTGAGGGGCGACCCCCTCAAACCCCCTTTTTCCGGAGTGGAGGGAGACTGAGGGAGCGACCCCCTCAAACCCCCTTTTTAGGTCAGATCAGGTGTCGAATCTGTTCTTCGGAAAGCTCGTCGAGCTTCTCGACTAGCTTGACTTCGATCAGTTCGGCGAGCTGCGCGACGCTGGGGACCTCGAAGAGTTCGCGCACCGACAGCTCGACCGGGAAGACCTCGCGCAGGCGCGAACCAAGTCGGGTGGCCATCAGGGAGTGCCCGCCCAGCGCGAAGAAATCGTCGTGGACGCCGACCGGCTCGATGCCCAGCAGTTCCTGCCAGATCGCGGCGACCTGCTCCTCGATCTGGTTGCGCGGCGCGACGTAGATCGTGGGCAGCTCCGGCCGGGCGTGGCGCTCGAAGGCATGCCCATTCCCGTCGCCGTCGCCTGGCGTCCCGATGCCATCTTGGAGCTGTGCCCCGAAGGAGCGCCCGGCGGCCCCCTCGATCCAGTAGCGCCGGCGCTCGAATGGGTAGGTCGGCAGCGGCAGCCGCTGGCGTCGCTCGCTGGCGTACAGGCGCTCCCAGGCGATCGGCGCCCCGGCCAGCCAGAGCCGGCCCAGCCCGCCCAGCAGAAACGCGACATCCGACTGCTCGTCGTGGGGGTGGCGCAGCGAGGCGATGACGGCGGCGTGCCTGTGCTGCTGGACCAGCGTGCTCAGCATGCGCCCCGGCCCGACCTCCAGCATGATCCGCTCCGGTTCAGCCAACAACTCGGCGATGCCGTCGGCGAAGCGCACGGTCTGGCGCAGGTGCCGGGCCCAGTAGCGCGGGTCGGTCGCCTCGCCGGCCGTGATCCAGGTCCCGGTCACGTTCGAGAGATAGGGCAAGGCGGGTGGGCGCAGGATGAACTGGCCGACCTCCTCGGCGAAGCGCTCAACGATTGGGTCCATCATCGCGGAGTGGAAGGCGTGCGAGGTGTGCAGCCGACGGCTGGCGACCTCGCTGGCGGCCAGCCGCTGCTCCAGGTGTGCGACCGCCTCTACAGGGCCGGAGACGACACACAGCGCAGGGGCATTGACCGCCGCCAGGGCCAGCTCAGGTCCCAGCAGCGGGCGCAGTTCGGCTTCCGAGAGCGGGACGCTGAGCATGGCGCCGGCCGGAAGCTCCTGGATCAGCCGGCCGCGCAGCGCGACCAGCGCCAGGGCATCCTCCAGGGAGAAGACGCCGGCCAGGCAGGCGGCCACGTACTCGCCGATCGAGTGGCCCAGCAGCGCCTGCGGGCGCACACCCCAACTCATCCAGAGCTGCGCCAGCGCGTACTCGACCGCGAACAGCGCCGGCTGGGTCAGCCAGGTCTGCTGGAGCTGGCGGTTGGCCTCGATGACCTGCTCCGGGGCCGGGTACAGGATCGCGCGCAGGTCCAGGCCCAGGTGCGGCCGCAGCAGCTCGGCGCAGCGGTCGATCTGCTCGCGGAACAGCGGCTCCTCCTGGTATAGATCCTGGGCCATCTGGATATACTGGGCGCCTTGGCCAGGGAACAGAAAGACGACTGGCCGGTCGGAGCGCTCGGCCGACTGCACCAGCACCCGCTGTGGGTCCTGGCTCTCCAGCGCGTCGGTCGCGTCGTCGCTATCCTGGCAGACCAGCGCCATGCGCTGGCCGAAGGCTTTGCGCCCGGCCTGAAGCGTGTAGGCGAGATCGGCCAGGCCGAGATCGGGGTGCTCGCGCAGGTAGGCGCCCAGGTTCTGTGCGGCCCGCTCCAGCGCCGCGCCGGTTCTGGCCGAGAGCACCAGCAGGTGCCAGGGGCGCGTGGCCGGCGTGGGCATGGACACGGGCGCTTCTTCCAGCACTAGGTGTGCATTTGTCCCGCCGATGCCGAACGCGCTGACGCCCGCCCGCCGTGGCGCACCGTTGGTGTTCCATTCGGCCAGGCTGGTATTGACATAAAAAGGAGTGTCGGCGAAATTGATCTGCGGGTTGGGCGTCTCGAAGTGCAGGCTGGGCGGGAGTTGGCCGTGCTTGAGCGCCATGACGGTCTTGATCAGGCCGGTTACGCCGGCGGCGGCGTCCAGGTGGCCGATGTTGGTCTTGACCGAGCCGATCGCGCAGGTCGCGCCGGCGCTGCCGAACGCGCGCCTGAGCGCGGCGATCTCGATCGGGTCGCCCAGCGGGGTGCCGGTGCCGTGGGCTTCGACATAGCCGATCGTCTCCGGCGCGATGCCGCCCAGCGCCAGCGCCTCGGCGATCACCTCGGCCTGACCGTCGACGCTGGGGGCGGTGTAGCCGACCTTGTGCGCGCCGTCGTTGTTGGTCGCGAACCCTTTGATGATGGCGTGGATGGTGTCGCCGTCGGCCAGCGCGTCGGCCAGCCGCTTAAGCACCACGATCCCGACCCCGTTGCCGGCGATCGTGCCCTGCGCCGCCGCGTCGAAGGCCCGGCAGTGGCCGTCCGGCGAGCTGATGCCACCCTCCTGGTAGCGGTAGCCGGCCCGGTGCGGCACGCTGATCGAGACGCCGCCGGCCAGCGCCATGTCGCACTGGTGCAGGATCAGGTGTTGGCAGGCGAACACGGCGGCGACCAGCGAGGTCGAGCAGGCGGTCTGGATGTTGACGCTCGGCCCGCGCAGGTTGAACTTGTAGGAGACGCGTGTGGTCAGGTGGTCGCGCTCGTTGAGCAGCATGGTCTGGTAGCCGCCCAACTGGCCGATCAGCGCCGGGTTGGCGGCCAGGTTGAATAGCAGGTAGCTGTTGGTGCTGACGCCGCCGTACACGCCGATCCGTCCGGCGTAGGCTTCGGGGTTGTAGCCGGCGTGCTCCAGCGCCTCCCACGCGCACTCCATGAAGAAGCGCTGCTGGGGGTCCATGACCGTGGCCTCGATCGGCGAGTAGCCGAAGAAGGCGGCGTCGAAGTCCTCGATGCCGTCCAGGACCGCGCCGGCCTTGACGTAGCCGGGGTCGTTCAGCGCCGCCGGATCGACGCCGGCCGCCAGTAGTTCTTCGTCGGAGAAGCTGGTGATCGAACTCGACGCCGTCGCGCAGGTTGCGCCAGAAGGTATCGACATCGGCGGCGCCGGGAAAGCGGCCGGCCATCCCGACGATCGCGATGTCGGTCTCAAGTGCGGGCACGCGCTCGCGGAGCGACGGTCGCTGGGGCTGCGGCTGGGCCGGCTGGTCGCCGGCGCCCAGGGCGGCTGCCAGCGCGGCGACGGTGGGGTGGCGGAACAGGTCGACCATCGCGATGTCGCGGTCGAGCGCCTGGCGCAGCTTGCCATGGACCTGCATCATGCGTAGCGAGTGCCCGCCCAGGTCGAAGAAGTTCTCGTGGACGCCGACGCGTTCGAGCTGGAGCACCTCTTGCCAGACCGCCGCGATCGTTCGCTCAAGCGCGCTGCGCGGCGGGTTCGCCGCGTCCTCGCCGCGCGGGGCCTCGGGCGCCGGCAGCGCCGCCCGATCGACTTTGCCGTTGGGCGTCAGCGGGAGCGTCTCCAGAAATACGAACGCCGACGGGACCATGTAGTCTGGTAGGCGATCACGGAGGAACTGGCGCAGCTCTGCTGAGAATTGAGAATTGAGAATTGAGAATTGAGAATCTGGCTTCTCGCTCCTTTGTTCTTTGTTCCCTTCGACTTCGCTCAGGACAGGCTTTGTTCTTTGTTCTTGGCCGGGGACGACGTAGGCGACCAGCCGCTTCTCGCCCGGCGTGTCTTCCCGCGCCAGAACGACCGCCGCGCCGACCGACCCGTGCGCGCCCAGCAGCGCCTCGATCTCACCCAGCTCGATGCGGAAGCCGCGGATCTTGACCTGGTCGTCGATGCGGCCCAGGAACTCGATCGTGCCGTCGGGGAGGGAGCGGCACAGGTCGCCGGTGCGGTAGAGTCTGTTGTCCGTTGTCCATTGTCCGTTGCTTGCCCTGAGCGAAGTCGAAGGGCCCGTTGTCCGTTGCAACTGACCCCTGACAACGGACAACTGACTCGGAATGAAGCGTTCGGCGGTGAGGCCGGGCCGGTTGCAGTACCCACGCGCCACGCTCGCACCGCCGATGTACAGCTCGCCGGCCACACCGATCGGCACGAGGTTGCGATGCCGGTCGTAGATCCGCAGGCTGGCGTTGGCCATCGCGGCGCCGACGAGATGCTTCTGCGGGGGGCCGGGGGCCGGCACCCGGTAGATCGCGCAGATGATGGTGGCCTCGGTCGGCCCGTAGGCGACGAAGACCTGCGCGGCTGGGAAGATCGCTTGCATCTCCCTGACCAGGTCGGGTGGGACCGCGTCGCCGCCGACGAACGCCTGCCGAATATTCGGGCAGGCGCCGCGCCCCGCGCCCGACGCCAGGAAGCCGACGAGTTGCCGCATCAGGCTGGGCAGCGCGTGGAGGAAGCTGACTGTTCGCACGATCGCCGCGAGCCTGGGTAGATCCAGCACCTGTTCCCTGGCAACCAGGACGGCAGTGCCGCCGACCAGCAGCGGGCTGAACAGCTCGAACAGCGAGATATCGAACGAGAACGCGGCGATGCAGGGCACTCGGTCGCGGGGGCCAAGCTCGAAGTGGGCTTGGGCGGCGTGCATGGTGGTGGTGAGGTTGCGGTGCTCGACCATGACCGCCTTGGGCCGGCCGGTGGTCCCGGAGGTGTAGATCATGTACGCCAGGTTCGCGCCGGTCACGCGGCTTGGTGGAGGCTCGGCGCTTCTGGTGGCGATAAGATCCCGGTCGGCGCCAAGATCGACCACCTGGCCGGAGAACCGAGAACCGAGAACCGAGAACCTGGATTCCGAAGTGCCTGGTTCTTGGTTCTTGGTTCTTGGTTCTGAGGAGGTAAGCAGCACCTGGACCTGGGCATCCCGCATCATAAAGGCCAGGCGCTCGGCTGGGTAAGAAGGGTCGAGCGGCACGTAGACGCCGCCGGCCTTGAGGATGCCCAGGATGCCGACGACGAAGTCGGCCGAGCGCTCGGCGCATAGCGCGACCGGCACCTCCGGCCCCACGCCAAGGGCCTGGAGGTGGTGGGCGAGTTGATTGGCGCGAGCGTTCAGCTCGGCGTAGGTCATATATGAGAATTGAGAATTGAGAATTGAGAATTGAGAATCGCGACCTTGTAGGGCCGGCCCTCCGTGGCCGCCGGTGGGGCCGCCACGGAGGGCCGGCCCTACAGGGTCTGGGTGGTCAAACATCAGCGCGATCGAGTCGGGGGTGCGGGCCGCCTGCGCCGCGAAGAGTTCGTAAATCAAGGTGTCGCCGGGGCCGTCGGGCTGGGGCGCGGGCCAGGTCAACAGCGCCTGCTGCTCAGCGGGCGTCAGGAGCGGCAGCGCGCCCAGGCGCCGCTCCGGCTGCGCGGCCATGCCCTGGAGGATGGTCTGGAGGTGGCCCAGCATGCGGGCGATTGTGCCGGCGTCGAAGCGCTGGGCATCGTAGGAGAGGCGCAGGTGCAGCTCGGCGGCTGGAATGGCCATGATCGCCAGCGGGTAGTTGGCCTGCTGGTGCGAGTACACGTGCTCGACCTCCAGGCTGCCGGCCAGCTCGCCCAGCGACCGATCGATCGGGTAGTTCTCAAAGACCACGATGCTCTCGAACAGCGGCAGGCCGCCCTTGCCCACGTCGGGGTTGCGCGGCACCTCGCTCCAGGATTGCACCTCCATCAGCGCGCTGTACTCGTAGCGCCGCAGCTCGAATTGGTGCTCCTGCAACTGCTTGAGCCAGGCCGGCACCGGCATGGCCCGATCGACGCTCACCCGCACAGGCAGCGTGTTGATGAACAGGCCGACCATGGTCTCGAACCCGTTCAGGTCGGCCGGCCGCCCGGAGACCGTGGCGCCGAAGACAATATCGTCCTCGCCGCTGTACTGGCTGAGCAGCAGCGCCCAGGCGCCCAGGAACAGGGTGTTGAGGGTGAGTTGGTGCTGCCGGGCCAGCGCCCGCAGCTCGGCGGTAGCCTCGGCCGAGAGCTGGGTTTGCTGCTCGTGGAAGATCGGCGCGGTGCCGGAGGTGGCGGGCGGGGCGCCGCCGATCAGCGGCGTGGGCGCCCGGAAGCCCTTCAGCGTCGCGCGCCAGAACGCCTCGGCGGCGGCCTGGTCCTGCCCTTGAAGCCACTCGATATAGTCGCCGTAGGGCCGGGCCGGCTCCAGCCGGAGCGCCTGGCCGCGGCGGGCGGCCTCGTAGAGGCGAAAGACATCGCGCAGGACCAGGGCGATCGACCAGCCGTCGAGCAGCAGGTGGTGGCAGCTCCACAGCAGGTAGAAGGTATCGTCGGCGACCCGGATCAGCGTCAGGCGCATCAGCGGCGGCTCGGCCAGGTCGAACCCGCGCTGGCGGTCGGCCTCCAGATAGCGCTCCAGCCGGGCCTCCAGCGCGGCCCCGTCGAGGTCGCGCCAATCCAGGCGCTCCAGCGGCAGCGTCGCCTGCCGGTGGACCACCTGTGCCGGCGCCTCCAGGTCCTCCCAGTGGAACGAGGTTCGCAGGACCGGGTGGTGATCGACGATCTGCTGCCAGGCGTGCGCGAACGCGGCCTCGTCGAGCGCGCCGCGCAGCGACCAGACGAACTGCTCGAAGTACACCCCGGCCTGCGGGGCGTACAGCGTGTGGAACAGAAAGCCTTGCTGTAGCGGCGAGAGCGCGTAGATGTCTTCGATCTGTTCCAGGCTCATTCGAGGCTCCTCTTGCCGGGCTTGCCGATGCGCGCGATCAGCTTATCCAGGTCCTTCTGCTTTAACCCGGCGCGCGGGAAGTCAGTACGCTCGCCGGCCGGCGGGCTGGGCGCCTGCGGTTCGGGGGGCGCCGGGGCCTCGGCGATCGTGGCGGCCAGCTCAGCGACGGTCTGGTGCTGGAACATCTGCTGGGGCGTGATCCGCAGCCCGGCCTGGCGCGCCCGCGCGATGATCTGGAGGCTCAGGATCGAGTCGCCGCCCAGCGCGAAGAAGTTGTGCTCGACGCCGACCAACTCAAGCCCCAGCACCTCGGCCCAGATCGCGGCCAGCGTCTGCTCCAGCGGCGTGCGCGGCGCGACGATCTCGGCCGCAAGCTCAAGCGGCGGCGGTGGCGGCGGCAGCGCCTCGCGGTCGACTTTGCCGTTGGGCGTCAGCGGCAGCGCGTCGAGCAGCACGAACGCGGCCGGGACCATGAACGAGGGCAGCCGGGCCTTGAGGTAGGCGCGCAGGACCGGGACGAGCTGGCGGGTCTGCCTGGCGCGCAGCGGGTTGTTGGCATACGCCGACCAGGCCGGCGCCTCGGCCGGTGGCGCCGCCGCGCCGGATGCCGGGATGTGGTGCGCCGCAGGCCGTTGGAGGACTAGATCAAAGCAGCCGGCCATGCTGGACCAACTGATGCCGGCGTCGTAGGAGAACTCGGTGGCGAGTGCCCATACGTCTTCGGGGTCGATCGGCTCCTGTGAGGGGTGCGCCGCGAGCGTTTCGCGCAGCGTGCCCACGCTGGCCGGTGCGTTCGGGTCGGCCAGCAGCGCCACGGCGCGCACGTCGGCCGCGAGTTCGGGCGTTGGGGATGCCGGTGATGCGTAGCGACTCCGGCGCGCCGGCCGCCAGCTCCTGCCGCAGTTTCGCCAAGGTCATGCCGTCCGCCGACCAATCGCGTACTCCCGATGGGGCATGATCCACTGCCGCCGGCCCAATGTATAGCGTGACATCATAGCGAAATTTGGTCAGCTCGTTGTGGTCGTGCCCGCGCTTGAGCTGCACATCGACTGAGCTGATCTGTGGGAGCTGCCGGCGCAGCGCGGCGAAGAAGGCCGGGTCGATCGTCAGCTCTTGCTCCTGGAGCAGGCGGCGCTGCACGCGCTGGCGCAGGTGGGCGATGGGCAGCGCGGGCGGGGCCTGGTGCAGCTCGACGGCGGTGTGGAATGTCTCCAGCAGCGGCAGGCTGCGTAGGTCGCCCAGGAAGATCGCGCCGCCGGGGGCCAGCAGCCGCGCGGCGCCCTCCAGGACCCGCAGCAGGTACTCGACGCCTGGGAAGTACTGGGCCACCGAGTTAATGACCACGACGTCAAAGGCGCCCGCCGCCAGCCCGTCGAAGTTGTCGGCCGCCCGCTGGAGCAGCTCGACTTGCGCCAGATCGCGCTGCTCCAGGTGTGGGCGAAGTTGCTCCAGGGCGGCCCGCGAGAAGTCGGTGCCACAGTAGTACACGCAGTCGGGGGCGAGCCGGAACAGCAGCAGGCCGGTGCCGCAGCCGATCTCCAGCACTCGCTGCGGCCGCAGCGCCCGGATGCGCGCGACGGTGTGCTCGACCCAGGCGCGCATCTGCTCGGCCGGGAGCGGCTGGCCGGTGTAGCTGCTGTTCCAGCCGGCGATGTTGAAGGTCGGGTCGGGCTGGGCGGCGCCGGCGCGGTAGGCGGTGTCGAAGACCTGTTGCCAGCTCTCGACCTGTTCGCCCGATAGCGGGGGATTGGAGATTGGAGATTGGAGATTGTCGGGCGCAGAATCTCCAATCTCTAATCTCCAATCTCCAGGAACTATGTAAGCAATCAGCCGTTTGTTGCCGGGCGTATCCTCGCGCACAGCCGCGACCGCGTCGTGGACGACCGCATGCTGGTGCAGAGTCGTCTCGATCTCGCCCAGCTCGATGCGGAAGCCGCGCAGCTTGACCTGCTGATCGACGCGGCCCAGGAACACGATCGTGCCGTCGGGGAGGTGGCGGGCCAGGTCGCCGGTCTTGTACAGCCGATCTGAGATTGGAGATTGGAGATTGGAGATTGAGTGGCGAGACGCCAATCTCCAATCTCCAATCTCCAATCTCTCGTTACTGAATGGGTTGGGCACGAAACGTTCGGCGGTGAGATCGGGCTGGCCCAGGTAGCCGCGCGCGAGCCCGGCCCCGCCGAGGTATAGCTCGCCAGCGACGCCGAGGGGCACGGGCTGGCCGTACTGGTCCAGCAGGTAGGCTTGGGTGCCGGCGATCGGCCGCCCGATCGGCGGCGTCGTGCCCAGGTCGCGCGGCATGATCGCCCAGGTGGAGTAGGTGGTGTCCTCTGAGGGGCCGTAGAGATTCGACACATGTTGGATGCTGCTCTGCCGGTAGAGCTGCTGGACCAGGTGCAGCGGGAGCTGTTCGCCGGCCATGTTGATCGTGCGCGCCGACGCCGGGATGCCGTCGACGCGCAGTAGCTCCGCGAGGGCCGAGGGCACGCTGTTGATCAGCGTGACCTGCTGGGCGGCCGGCAGCTCCGGGAGCTGGAGCGGGTTGTCGGCCAGGATGACGGTGCCGCCGCAGCTCAACGGCACGAAGATCTCGAAGACCGACAGGTCGAAGCAGATCGAGGTGGCGGCCAGCACCCCGCCAAGCTGCGCGGGGGTGAAGGCGGTCAGCGCCCACGCCACTAGGGCGGCCGCGCTGCGATGGGTGATCGCCACGCCCTTGGGCCGCCCAGTCGAGCCGGAGGTGTAGATCAGGTAGCTCAGGTTGTCGGGCGCCGCGCCGCTGTCGGGGTTCGTCGCCGGGTGCCGGGCGATGATCGGCCAGTCGGCGATCAGGTCGATCACGGTTGGTTGTCCAGGGTTCGCTGGGGACGTAGTGCCGTACGTTCTCTCGTCATCCGCTGGAGGCGTGGTGCGAGCGGCTCTCTCGTCGTCCGTCGGGGGCGTATGCAATACGCCCTTACGTTCTTTGTTCTTTGTTCTTTGTTCTTGGGCGATGAGCAGCACGGGCGCCTGGCTATCGGCGAGCATATATTGGAGCCGCTCGGCCGGGTAGGTCGGGTCGAGCGGGACGTAGGCGCCGCCGGCCTTGAGGATGCCCAGCAGCCCCACCAGCAGCGCCGCCGAGCGATCGGTGCAGATGCCGACCGGCACCTCCGGCCCCACGCCCAGGGCGCGCAGGTGATGGGCCAGTTGGTTGGCCCGCTCGTTTAGCTCGGCGTAGCTCATCGGCGTAGCTTGATAGACCAGCGCGACGGCGTCGGGCGTGCGCTGGGCCTGCGCCTCGAACAGCCGGTGCAGGCAGTCGGCCGCCGAGGCATCCAGCTCGGCGCCCTGCCACGCGGCGAGCTGCTGTCGCTCGGCCTCGGTCACGTAGGCCAGGTCGGTCCAGTGAGCGGTCGGGGTCGGCGGCGATGCTTTCCAGCAGCCGCCCGTAGTGGCCGATCATGCGCGCGATGGTCTCCTCCGCGAACAGCTCGGTGTTGTACTCCAGCGCCCCGAACAGCTCGCCCGCATCCTCGCGCAGCGACAGCCACAGATCGAACTTGGCGGTGCCGCTGTCGGCTGCGAGGCCCTCCAGAGTCAAGTTGGGCAGTGTGAGCGCCGGCATCTCCATGTTCTGGAGCGCGAACATGACCTGGAACAGCGGGTTGTGGCTCATGTCGCGCTCGGGCTGGAGCGCCTCGACCAGCATCTCAAAGGGCAGGTCCTGGTGAGCGTAGGCGTCGAGCGCGACGGCGCGCACGCGCCGCAGCAGGGCGCGGAACGTCGGCGCGCCGGCCAGGTCGGTGCGTAGCACCAGGGTGTTGACGAACAGGCCGATCAGCCCTTCCAGCTCGGGGCGGGTGCGGCCGGCGATCGGCGTCCCGATGGCGATATCGGTCTGCCCGCTGTAGCGGTGTAGCAGCGTCTGGAAGGCCGCCAGCAGCGTCATAAACAGCGTGGCGCCCTCGCCGATGCTGTGTGCCTTGATCGCCGCCACCAGTGGTTCGGCCAGGACGAAGCGGCGGGTCGCGCCGCGGTGGGTCTGCACAGCCGGGCGCGGGTGGTCGGTCGGCAGGTCGAGCACCGGCAGGCTACCCTGGAGCTGGCCGCGCCAATAGGCCAGTTGCTCCTGGAGCGGCGATCTTCCGTCCTCGCCCGCGCCTTGCAGCCACTGCCGCTGCCAGATCGCGTAATCGGCGTACTGGACTGGGAGATCGGGCAGCGGCGCCGGCTCATCTGTGATCATGGCCGCGTACAGCGCGCCCAGCTCGCGGATGAAGACCGCGATCGACCAGCCGTCGCTGACGATGTGGTGGGCCGTGATCAGCAGGACGTGCTGGTCGTCGGCCAGGCGCAGGAGGGTCGCGCGGGTGAGCGGGCCACGCGCCAGGTCGAAGGGCCGGCGCGTTTCGGCGCTAGCCAGCTCCAGCATTTCGGCCTCGCGCGTGGCTGCCGGGCGCCCGCGCAGGTCGACCTGGGCCAGCGCAAACGGCAGCGTCGCGGCGATCACCTGCTGCGGGCGCCCATCGACGGCGGCGAAGGTGGTGCGCAGCGCCTCGTGGCGGGCGACGATCGCGTCGAGGGCGCGCTCCAGCGTCGGCAGGTCGAGCTGCCCGGTCAAGCGTACCGAGGCGGCGATATTGTAGTACGGGTTGTCGGGCAGCAGTTGGGTCAGGAACCACATACGCTGCTGGGCGAACGAGAGCGGCAGCTCGACCGTGCCCCTCCCTGCGGAATCCTGACGGATGGAAGGGTCGGGATTCCGCGGCGCCGGGCGCAGCGCAAGGGCCGGCATCCCGCGCGCCTCCTGGCGGGCCAGGTCGATCCGCAGCGCCAGATCGGCCAGGATCGGCTCCTCGAACAGGCTACGCAATGGCAGCTCGACTTGGAAGACATCGCGCACGCGGGCGACGACCTGCGTCACCAGCAGCGAGTGGCCACCCAGCTCAAAGAAGTGGTCGTGGATGCCGGCCCGCGCGATCCCCAGCACGGCGGCCCAGATATCGGCCAGCACCTCCTCGGTCGGCGTGCGCGGAGCGACGAACGCGCGCTCCAGGTCGGGCAGGCTCTGGGCATCGGCCGGCAGCGCGGCGCGATCGATCTTGCCGTTGGGCGTGAGCGGCAGCGCCTCCAGGGTGACGAAGGCGGCCGGGATCATGTAGTCGGGCAGCCGGGTCTTGAGGTAGTCCCGCAGCTCTTGAATTGAGAATTGAGAATCGAGAATTGAGAATTGAGAATCAAACTCCTCGCTGTTTTGTTCTTTGTTCCCTTCGACTTCGCTCAGGACAGGCTTTGTTCTTTGTTCTCGGCCGGGGGCGACGTAGGCCACCAGCCGCCGCTGCCCCGGCGCATCCTCGCGCACGACCACGGCCGCATCCCGGACGGAGGCATGCCGGCGCAACGCTGCCTCGATCTCACCCAGCTCGATCCGAAACCCGCGCAGCTTGATCTGCTGGTCGCGCCGGCCCAGGAACTCGATGTCGCCGTCGGGGAGGTAGCGGGCCAGGTCGCCGGTCCTGTAGAGTCTGTTGTCTGTTGTCCGTTGTCCGTTGTCCGTTGTCCGTTGCAACTGACTACTGACAACTGACCACGGACAAGGCACGAAACGCTCGGCGGTCAGATCGGGCCGGTTGAGATACCCGCGCGCTAGGCCCGCGCCGCCGATGTACAGCTCGCCCGGCACGCCCACCGGCACCTGCTGCATAGCCGCGTCGAGTAGGTAGATCTGGGTGTTGGCGATCGGCCGACCGATCGTCGGCGCGGCGTCGGCTGCCTGTGGGACGACGGTGGCCGTGGAGTAGGTGGTCGTCTCCGAGGGGCCGTACAGGTTGCCGACCTGCCGCACCTGGTCGTGCCCGTAGAGCTGCTGGACCAGGCGCAGCGGCAGTGGCTCCCCGGCCAGGTTGATCGTTTGGGCCGCCGGCGGCAGCGCGCCGATCCTGAGCAGCTCGGTCATCGCCGAGGGCACCGTGTTGACCAGCGTGACTCCCGCGCCGGCCGGCAACTGCGGCAGTTGCAGGACATTCTCGGCCAGGATCACGGTGCCGCCCCAGCTCAACGGCGCGAACAGCTCGAACACCGACAGGTCGAAGCAGACCGACGTCGCCGCCAGCACGCCGGCCAGCTCGGCGTCCGAAAACGTCGCCCGCGCCCAGGCCAGGAAAGCGGCCGCGCTGCGATGCTCGATCGCCACGCCCTTGGGCCGCCCGGTCGAGCCGGAGGTGTAGATCACATACGCCAGGTTCTCCGGCGCGGCGGCGCCGCTGGGGCTCGTCTCCGGCGCCTGGGCGATCGTCTCCCGATCGGCGACGAGATCGACCACGGAGGGCGTATGCAATACGCCCTTACGATCGGTGGTGCTATCGGTTTTTTGTTCTTGGTTCCCTTCGACTTCGCTCAGGACGAGCTTTGTTCTTTGTTCTTGGCTGGTCAGCAGCACCGGCACCTGGGCATCAGCCAGGATCCAGGCGGTGCGCTCAGGCGGGTAGGCTGGGTCGAGCGGCACGTAGGCGCCGCCGGCCTTGAGGATGCCCAGCAGCCCGACCACCAGCGCCGCCGAGCGCTCCATGCAGATGCCCACGCGCGCCTCCGGCCCGATCCCCAGGCCGCGTAGGCGGTGGGCAAGCTGGTTGGCGCGCCGGTGCAGCGCCCCGTAGGTCAGCCGCTCCTCCCCGTCCACCAGCGCCACCGCGTCCGGCGTGCGGGCCGCCTGCGCCTCAAGCAGCCCGACGATCGTCTCGGGCGGGATGTCGGCGCCGGTCGCGTTCCAGGCCGCCAGCTCGCGCTCCTCGGCCGGCGTCAGCAGCGGCAGCGCCCCGATCGGCAGGTCCGGTCGCCGCGCGACCTGCACAAGCAGCGTCTGGAGATGCCCGACCATGCGGTCGATCCGCGCTTGGTCGAAGAGGTCGGTGCTGTACTCGACCACGCAAGCCAGCCCCTCCTCGATTTGCATGAGCCCCAGGGTCAGGTCGAACATCGCCGCCCCGGCATCCTCATCCAGGAAGCCCAGCTTGAGCTGCGGCAGCTCGACATCGGGCGTCGGCAGAGTCTGGAACATGAACATGACCTGGAACAGCGGGTTGTAGCTCAGGTCCCGGTCGAGGCGCAGTGCCTCCACCAGTTGGTCGAACGGCAGATCCTGGTGGGCGTAGGCGCCCAGGCAGGTTTCGCGCACCCGCCCTAGCACGGCCTGGAACGTCGGAGTGCCCGAAAGATCGGTGCGCAATACCAGCGTATTGATGAACAGCCCGATCAGCCCCTCGGTCTCGGCCCGCGTCCGGTTGGCGATCGGCGTCCCGACCAGGATATCATCCTGGCCGCTGTAGCGCGCCAGCAGCACCTGGAAGGCCGCCAGCGTCGTCATAAACAGCGTAACGCCCTCCTGCCGACTGAGTTCCCGGAGCGGCGCGACCAGCTCCGGCGGGAGCACGTAGCTGCTGGTCGCCCCGCGGTAGGTCGCCACCGTCGGTCGCGGGCGGTCGGCCGGCAGCGCCAGCAACTGCGGCGCGCCGGCGAGCCGGCCGCGCCAGTAGTCGAGCAGCCGCTCGCGCGCCGCGTCCCGCAGCCACTCCCGCTGCCAAATCGTGTAGTCGGCGTACTGGATCGGCAGCGCGGGCAGCGCGGGCGGCGCCCCGGCGCAGAATGCCTGGTACAGCTCGGCCAGCTCGCGGATCAGCACCCGCTGCGACCAGCCATCGGAGATCAAGTGGTGCATCGCCACCAGCAGTACGTGCTGCTCCGGCGCCAGCCGCAGCAGCGTCACGCGCAGCGGCAGGTCGCGCGCCAGGTCGAACAGCTTGCCGGCATCCTCGGCGGCCCGCCGGCGCGCCTCGCGCTCGCGCTCCTCCTCCGCAAGGCCAGCCAGGTCCACCATGATCAGCGCCAGCCCCGTCACCGGCCCGATCAGCTGGCCTGGGCGGCCATCGACGGTCGGGAAGGTCGTTCGCAGCGCCTCGTGGCGCCTCACCAGCGCGTCCAGGCTGCGCTGGAGCGCATCCACATCCAGCGGCCCGTCGATCCGGCTCGCCAGCGAAATCACATACGGCGTGCGGCTCGTCGCGAACTGCTCGACGAACCAGATCCCCTGCTGCACCAGCGAGAGCGGGATCGCGCCATTCCGCTCGGCCGGCTGGATCGGCGGGAGCGCCGCCGCGCGGGCGACGCCGATCTGCTCGGCCAGCCCGGCCAGCGTCGGCGCATCGAAGATCCCCCGCAGCGGCAACTCGACCTGGAAGGCATTGCGGATACGCGCCACCAACTGGGTCGCCAGAAGTGAGTGCCCGCCCAAGTCGAAGAAACTGTCGTAGGCACCGACCCGCTCGACCCGCAGCAGTTGCGCCCAGATATCCGCCAGCGCCTCCTCGGTCGGCGTGCGCGGCGCCACAAAGCCGGCCCGAGCGGCGGCCCCCGCCACCGGTGGCGCGGGCAGCGCGCGCCGGTCGATCTTGCCGTTGGGCGTGAGCGGCAGCGTCTCCAGCAGCACGAACGCGGCCGGGATCATGTAGTCGGGCAACCGGGTCTTGAGGTAGTCCCGTAGCTCTTGAATTGAGAATTGAGAATCTGGCGCCTTAGCCTTTTGTTCTTTATTCCCTTCGACTTCGCTCAGGACAAGCTTTGTTCTTTGTTCTTGCTCCTCGTTCCTTTGTTCTTTGTTCCCTTCGACTTCGCTCAGGACAAGCTTTGTTCTTTGTTCTTGGTCAGGGACGACGTAGGCCACCACCCGCATCTCACCCGGCACATCCTCACGGGCGATCACCGCCACATCGCGCACGGCCCCGTGCCGGCTCAAGAGCGCCGCGATCTCGCCCAACTCGACCCGGAAGCCGCGGATCTTCACCTGGTCGTCGGCGCGGCCCAGAAACTCGATCGTCCCGTCCGGGCGGTAGCGGCCCCGGTCGCCGGTCTTGTAGAGTTTGTTGTCCGTTGTCCGTTGTCCGTTGTCCGTTGTCTCTTGCAACTGACCACTGACAACTGACCACGGACAAGGGACAAAACGCTCTGCGGTCAGCTCAGGCCGGTTGAGATACCCACGCGCCACCGTCGCACCGCCGACATGCAGCTCGCCGGGGAACCAGGGCGGCAACGGCTCCATCCGGCGGTCCAGCACGTGTACCTGGGCGCCGGCCAGCGCCCGCCCGAGCGGCAGCCGCGTTGCTCCCGCCGGCCGCGCGCCCGGCTCCACCGCGTAGGTCAGCACCCCGACCGTCGTCTCGGTCGGCCCATAGTGATTCATGATCCGGCACTGCGGCGCCAGCTCCGCCAGCCGCGCGGCCCAGCCCCACTCCGCCGCCTCGCCGCCCAGAATCAGCCGCAGGCGCGGCAGCACATCGGCGGGACGCGCGCCCGTGAGCAGCGCGCGCAGGTGCGACGGCGTGATCTTGAGGCAATCCACCGCGTGGCCGCGCATATACGCCGCCATCGCATCCGGGTCGGCAGCCCGCGCCGCCGAGATACTATGCAGGCAGCCGCCGCTGGCCAGCGCCGGAAAGATCGCCGTATTGCCAAGGTCGGCCGCCACCGTCGAGACCAACGCGAAACTAGCGCCCGGCGGCAGCTCCAGCCGCTCCAGGATCGCAGCCAGGTAGGCGCTCAGTTGCCGGTGCTCGACCGCGACCCCCTTAGGCGTGCCGGTCGAGCCCGACGTAAACAGGACATACGCCAGGTGCTCCCCGCCCGCGCCGCCGGCCAGATCCTCGGCCGGCTCCTGCGCGATGCGCCCCCAATCGGCGACCAGATCCACCACCATTGTGAAGGGGCGAGAGGGTGAAGGGGTGAAGGGGTGAAGGTGTGAGGCCCCTTCACCCTTTCCCCCTTTCACCCCTTCACCTCGTGCGGTCGGTGGTCGGTGGTCGGCGGTCAACACGATCGACGCCTGGACATCCCGCAGCATAAAGGCCAGCCGCTCCTCGGGCAGCGCCGGGTCGAGCGGCACGTACGCGCCGCCAGCCTTCAAAATGCCCAGCATCCCCACCAGCAGCTCGGCCGAGCGCTCGATGCGCAGCCCCACTCGCGTCTCCGGCCCCACGCCCAGCGCCCGCAGGTAGTGCGCCAGCCGGTTGGTTCGCTCGTGCAGTTCCCCGTACGTCAGGCGTTGATCCTCGTAGGCGATGGCGAGCTGGTCAGGCGTGCGGCGGGCCTGTTCCGCAAAAATCTCGTGAAAACAGCGCCCGTGGTCCTCCAGCGTCGGTGGGCGATCCTGGCTGCTGTGCCATGGATCATGCCCGGTGGCCGCCGCCAGGCTCAGCATCTCGACCGGGTGCTCCGGCCGCTCCACAGCGCTCGCCAGCAGCGCGTCCAGCGCCCGCGCCACGATCTCGATGTCGGCGGGCGCAAACCGGCTCGCATCGTAGTGCAGCGCCGCCGCAAGCGCATCGCCCTGGCGGGTGCAAGCCAGCTTCAGGTTGAACCGCTCGGCGCAGCCATCATACCGATCCATGGAGAACGCCATGCCGCCGGCTTCGTGCCGCGCCGGCCCCTCGGCCAACTCGAAGCCCACCGGCGCGAACGGCACCCCCAACTCGTTCGCCGGCCAGCCGTCGAGCAGCTCCCACGAAAAATACTCCTGCCACTCATCGCCCGCCCGCAACGCCTGGTCTACCCGCCGCACCAGATCGCCAAACGCCATCCCCTGCGCCAGGCTGCACCGGATCGGAATCGACTTGGCGAACGGCCCCAGCGCCCGCTCAAGCTCGGCATACTTGCGCCCCTCATACGTCACCGCGACGCTCAGGTCGGCCTGCTCGTCGAGCCGCCACAGCAGTGCGTACCAACACGCCAGCAGGAATGCCGCCGGCGCCACGCCATGCTGCCCGGCCGCAGCCATGATCCGCCGCCCCAGCTCGGCTGGCAGCGCCACGCCCAGCGACTGCGGGGCGAACACCGCCTCGACCGCCCGGCGCTCAAACGGGAGCCGCATCGCATACGGCGAAGACAGCTCCCGGCGCCAGTAGGCCCGCCCTTCCTCGGTCTCCTCCGACTCGATCAGCTCGTTCTGCCAATCGGCCAGGTCGACATACTGCATTGGCGCGTCGGCGGGCGGGCCGTCCCGTAGCGCTGTGGCGTAGGCATCGGCAAGCTCCTGGACCAGCAGCTCCAGGGCCGTGCGGTCGGCGCAGAGCGCGTGGAGCCGCAGCAGCAGCACATGCCGCTCCGGCGCCAGCCCGATCAGCGCGACCGCCAGTGGCGGCTCCCGCCCGACATCGAACGACCGCCGCTCCAATGCGCGAACAAACGCGTCGAGTTGCGCCGCCTGCTCGCCCGGCGTCAGCCCGCACAGATCATGGTATTCAAGCTCCGGCAGCGTCTCGGTGATCACCTGCAAGGGCAGGCTCATACCCGAGAGGCACTGGAACGTCGTTCGCAGAATCTCATGCCGACCGGCGACCGCCCGCAGCCCCGCCGCCAGCGCCGCCCGCTCCAGCCGCCCTTCGACCAGGAACGTCGCCTGGGCGTAGAACGGCTGATCCTTGCCGGCCTGCTGGAGCAGCCACACACGCCGCTGCTGCGGCGACAGTCGAAAGCCCTCGATCAGGGTGTTGTCCATGTGTCTGTGCCTCTAGATGGCGTTCATCGCCTCGGCCATCCCTACGACCGTCCGGCGCGTGCCCACGAACGGCTTGCGGCCATGCGCGATCAGCATATTGTCCAGCAGCAGGACATCGCCTTCCTGCCAGGGGAAAGCCAGGGTCTCCTGCTCGTAGGCGGCGCGGATCGCGTCGAGCACCGCCGGCTCGATCGGGGAGCCGTCGCCGTAGTAGGTGTTGCGCGGCAGTTCCTCTTCCTTAAAGGTGGTCAGCAGCGCCGCGCGGATCTCCTCCGGCAGGCCCGAAATGTGGAACAGGTGCGCCTGGTTAAACCAGACTGTCTCGCCGGTCTTCGGGTGCGTCGCGATCCCCTGGCACACCTGGGTCGTGCGCAGCCGGTCCTCACCCTGCCACTCGAACGCGATCCCAGCGTTGCGGCAGAACTCCTCGACCGCCGCCCGATCGTTGGTCTGAAACACCTCTTCCCAGGGCAGATCGATCCCCTTGCCGTAGTTGCGTACATACATGACCTGCTTCTCGGCGAAGCGCTGGCGGATCGCCGGGTCGATCCGCTCGAAGACCTTGCGGCTGTCGGCGATCGGCGTCTCGCCGCCCTGCTCGGCCACCTTCACGCAGAAGAAGCCGATCTTCATGGGCCAACTGCGCGTATAGGCCATCTCATTGTGCATCGGGATCGACTGGTCGGCCGGGTACTCGGTCGAGGTGTAGATCTTGCCGCTGACCTGGCTGCGCGGCGTGGACCGATAGGAATAGTCCAGGAGCTGGCCGGCGATCGCCCGCAGCAGACTCTCGAACGTATCCACCGTCCTGATCGCGAAGTTCCGAAACAGCACGCCGCCGTGCTTCAAGAGCCAGCTTTCCACCGTGGCGCGGTTGGCGCCGGCCCAGCCGACCAGGTCGACGCCCTCGATCGTGGGGTAGACCACCAGCGGGAGCGGCTGATCGGGCTGCAACTGGTCGAGCTTGATCAGCCCTTCCTGCGAGACGCTGACTGCCTGTCGGCGCGGGATTCCCGGGCCTCTGAGGCTGGGTTTCTTGGCTTCCTGATCCATGATCTCATTCTCCTTTACACTGTGATGTGGGGGAGACTGAGGGGGCTGCCCCCTCAAACCCCCTTTTTCCCAGAAATGTGGGTGGGGAGACTGAGAGGACTGCCCCCTCAAACCCCCTTTTTCCCAGAAATGTGGGTGGGGAGACTGAGAGGACTGCCCCCTCAAACCCCCTTTTCCCAGAAATGTGGGTGGGGAGACTGAGGGGGCTGCCCCTCAAATCTCCTTTCCCGGAACTGGAAGTGGGAGAATAACATTGTGGAGGGCGATCCCTCCACACCTCCCGCAATATACTACGTGCCGCGCACCGCCTGCCGGCGCGCATGCATGAGTTTCTGGCGGCTGGCGTCTTTGAGTGCCTGCTGCCGATCGAGCTGCCGTTGCTGCCGCGCCTCCGCCAGCAGCGCGTCCAGCTCGTTCAGCCGCAGCTGTGGCCGCGCCGCGACGGCCGCCAGCAGCGCCGCGAAGAGATCGGCCATCTCCATGATCGTCGTGGCGTCGAACATGTCGGCGTTGTACTCAAACGATCCACTCAGCCCGTTCGAGCCATCGGCGAGGCCCAGCCGGATGTCATAGCGGGCCATCCCGTAGTCGATGTCGAGCGGCTCCAGCGCCAGCCCCGGCACCTCGACCGCCGGCGCTGGAGTGTTCTGGAGTACGAACCAGACCTGGAACAGCGGTAGGCGTTGGGTGCTGCGATCCGGGTGCAGCGCCTCGACCAGTTGCTCGAACGGCAGGTCCTGGTGCGCGTAGGCGCCCAGCGTGACCTCGCGCACCCGCCCCAGCAGCTCCTGGAAGGTTGGGTCGCCCGCCAGATCGGTGCGTAGGACCAGCGTGTTGACGAAAAAGCCGATCAACCCCTCAAGCTCCACCCGGCCGCGCCCGGCGATCGGCGAACCGACCACCAGATCGTCCTGCCCGCTGTACCAGCGCAGCAAGACCTTGAAGACCGCCAGCAGCGTCATAAACAGCGTGGTGCCCTCCCGGCGGCTCAATTCAGCTAATCGCCGCGAGAGCGCTGCCGGGAGCGTGAACAGGACGCTGGCCCCCCGGTAGGTCTGGGCAGCGGGCCGCGGCTGATCGGTTGGAAGGTCGAGCGTGGCCGGGGCGCCGGCCAGCCGCTGCCGCCAGTAGCCGAGCTGCGTCTCCTGTGCCTCGCCCTGCATCCAACGTCGCTGCCAGGCTGCGTAGTCGGCATACTGGACTGGTAGGGGCGCTAGGGCGTCCCGACCATCGGTATCTGCCCCGTACAGCGCCGACAGCTCCTGGATGAGCACGCCGATCGACCAGCCGTCGGAGATGATATGGTGCATCGTCAGCAGCAGGACGTGCTCCTGATCGGCCAGCCGCAGCAGCGTGGCCCGCAGCAGCGGGCCGCGCGCCAGGTCGAACGGCACATGCGCCTCGGAGACTGCCAGCCGTTCGACCGCTTCTGCCTGCTCGTCCGGCGCCGACGCCGACAGATCGACCTGGCCGAGCGGGATCTCGATGCCGGGAGCGATGATCTGGTATGGCCGGCCATCGTGGTCCCCGAAGGTCGTCCGCAGGATCTCGTGGCGCCGCGCCACCTGGTTGAGACCCTGCTGGAGCCGCTCGGCGTCCAGCGGCCCGCGCAGCCGCACCGCGCCCGGCACATTATACAGCGGGCTGCCCGGTTCGAGCCGGTCCAAAAACCATAGCCGCTGCTGGGCGAAAGAGAGCGGCAGCGGCCCGGCCCGGTCGGCACGCTCGATCGGCGGCATGACCCGCGCCGGCGCCTCCTGCCGCAGCCGCGTGATGTGCTCGGCCAGCTCGGCCACGTCCGGGCGCTCGAACAATGCCCGGATCGGCAGCTCGATCTGGAACGTTTCGCGCACGCGGGCGGTCAGCCGCGCGCCCAGCAGCGACTGCCCGCCTAGCTCGAAGAAGTTATCGTGGATGCCGACGCGGTCCAACCCCAGCACATCGGCCCAGATCGCCGCCAGCAGCTCCTCGGTCGGCGTGCGCGGCCCGACGAACGCCTGGTCGAGCGCCGGCCGCTCGGTCCCCGGCACCGGCAGCACCTGCCGGTCGACCTTGCCGTTGGGCGTGAGCGGCAGCGCGTCGAGCAGCACAAACGCGGATGGGACCATATAGTCTGGTAGGCGATCACGGAGGAATTGGCGCAGTTCTTGAATTGAGAATTGAGAATTGAGAATTGAGAATTGAGAATCGGCCTCCTCGCTCTTTTGTTCTTTGTCTTTTGTTCTTTGTTCTTGGGAAGGGACGATATAGGCCACCAGCCGCTTCTCGCCGGGGCGGTCCTCGCGCGCCTGCACCACCCCGGCCTGCACCGCCGGGTGCTGCATCAGCACGGCGTCGATCTCCTCCGGCTCGATGCGGAAGCCGCGAATCTTGACCTGGTGATCGACCCGGCCAAGGAACTCGATCGCGCCGTCGGGCCGGTAGCGGGCCAGGTCGCCGGTTTTGTACAGCCGGTTGTCAGTTGTCAGTGGTCCGTTGTCCGTTGTCCGTTGCAACTGACCACTGACAACTGACCACGGACTCGGCACGAAGCGCTCGGCGGTCAAATCGGGCCGGTTGAGATAGCCATGCGCTACGGCTGGCCCGCCGACGTAGATCTCGCCGGGGATGCCGATCGGCGTCCGATTCATGGCTTGGTCGAGCAGATAGACCTTGCGGTCGCCGATCGGGTAGCCGATCGGGATCGGGGCACGCATAGGCTCGATCGAGCGCGGGATCGGGTAGCAGCAGGTGAACACCGTACACTCCGAGGGGCCGTACCCGTTGACGATTTGCGTATTGGGGAGCAGCTCCAGCGCACGCTGCACATGCGGCGCCGAGAGCGCCTCACCGCCCACCAGCAACTGCCGGACGCCTGCCAGCGTCTCCGGCACGCTGTCGATGATCGCATTGAACAGCGAGGCCGTGAGCCACAGGATGCTGATGCCGTGGGCTTGGACCGCCAGGCCGAGGTCGCGCGGGGTCGGGAGCTGCGCCGGGTACAGCACGCAACGCCCGCCGCAGAGCAGCGCGGGCCACAGCTCCAGCGTGAGCGCATCCCACGAGATCGAGGAGTAGTGCAGAAAGGTCTGCTGCGAGTCGAAATTGACATAATCGACATCGAATATGAAGCCCAGGATGCTGCGGTGCGGAATCGCGGCCCCTTTCGGTCGGCCGGTCGAGCCCGACGTATAGGTCACATACGCCAGGTCCTCGGCGGTGGCGTCGCAGGCCGGGTTCTGCTCCGGCATCCGGGTGATCTGCTCCCAATCGGCGATCAGGTCGATAACAGGAGGAGATTGGAGGTTGGAGATTAGAGATTGACGCGGCGGAGCAATCTCTAATCTCCAATCTCCAATCTCCCGATCAGTAAGCAGCACGGCGACCTGGCTGTCGTTCAGCATAAACTGGAGCCGCTCTTTAGGGTAGTTGGGGTCGAGTGGGACGTAGACGCCGCCGGCCTTGAGGATGCCCAGGATGCCGATCACCAGCGCAGGCGAGCGCTCGGCGCAGATGCCCACCAGCGCCCCGCGCCCCACGCCGCACTGGCGCAGGTAGTGCGCGACCTGGTTGGCGCGCCGGTTGAGTTCGCCATAGTTTAGCGCCGTACCCTGGTAGAGCAGCGCGGCGGCATCAGGAGCCGCCAGGGCTTGCGTCTCGAACAGGGCATGGACGCACTGGTATGACCGGGACGGGTGGTCCATAGTGTTTCGTTATCTCCTTATGCGGCTGCGCCGCACCTTGGGGCCTAAAAATGTGGGAGGAACTTTTTTGGAGGGCGGCCCCTCCAAACCTCCCCTATTTTCACGTCAGACCTCATGCGGCTGCGCCGCACCTTGGGGCCTAAAAATGTGGGAGGAACTTTTTTGGAGGGCGGCCCCTCCAAACCTCCCCTATTTTCACGTCAGACCTCATGCGGCTGCGCCGCACCCTGATGCATGAAAATGTGGGAGGGCTTTTCTTGAGGGACGGCCCCCTCAAACCTCCCCTATTTTCACGTCAGATCGCCGGGCGGAAGAAGTAGGAGCGCCGGGCTATGATCTTGCCGTGCTCGAACGTGTACACATCCGCGAACCGCTCATCGGCCGGCGTCCCATCCTTCGCGACCCCCACAAAGCGCCCCCAGCAGGCTCCATGGTCATCCTGGATGACGATCTGCTCGATCGAGTGCCGGCCTGACGCGATCACCCGCTCGTGCTGGTAGAATTGTAGCAGCCGCGCCACGCCGCACAACGACCCGTAGCCGGGGCGCTCGTACACGATCTCAGGGTGAAAGATCTCTGCCAGCGCGTCCCAATCCCTGGCATCAATCGCGCGAAATAGATCGTCGATCAGGGCACTCGTCATTGTCGTGCTCCTTACAATGTGAGAGAGGGAAGATTGAGGGGCTGCCCCCTCAGTCTTCCCTTTTTGCTATCACCTGCGCGCCCCGCTCCACTCGTCCAGCAGGCGCAGCTCGTCCTCTGTCACCAGCGGCAGCGCCAGGATGGGGCGATCGGGATCGGCGGCAGCGGCCGTGAGCAGTGTCTGGAAGTGCTCCAGCAGGCGCGCGATCGTCATTGCGTCGAAGAGATCGGTGCGATACTCCAGCGCACCTCGCAGCCCGGCCGGGGTCTCCGTCAGTGTCAGCGTCAGATCGTACTTCGCGGTGTTGGTCTCGACCTCCAGCAGCTCGATCGCCAGGTCGGGCAGCTCAAGCGGTGGCAGCGCCACATTCTGGAGGACCAACACGACGTTGAACAGCGGCATCCGGCTGGCGTTTTGCCACGGCTGGACCGCCTCGACCACCTGGTCGAACGGCATATCCTGGTAGGCGTAGGCTTCCAGGCACGTCTCGCGCACGCGCCGCAGCAGGGCGCGGAAGCTGGGATTGCCGGCCAGGTCGATGCGCAGGGCCAGCATATTGACAAAGAATCCGATCAGTCCCTCGATCTCCGGCTGGGTGCGGTTGGCGATCGGCGAGCCGACCACGATATCCTCCTCGCCGGTGTAGCGGTACAGCAGCGCCGCGAACGCCGCCAGGAGCGTCATAAACATGGTCACATGTTCCCGGCGGCTCAGGTCGGCCAGCGCTGCGGTCAACGGCTTGGGGATCGCCAGCGTATGCTGCGCGCCCTGGAACGACAGTGTCGTTGGCCGGGGCAGCGCGACCGGCAGTTCGATCGTCGGCAGGTACCCGGATAGGCGCTCCTTCCAGTAGGCGCGCTGGTGCTCCAGCGTCTCTCCCTGGAGCCATTGCCGCTGCCAGAGCGCGTAATCGGCGAACTGCACCGGCAGCGGCGGCAAGGGCGGTAGGGGCGAAGTGCCTTCGCCCTTGCCGCCCGCGCCGCGATAGGCGGGGTAGTAGGTGGCCACCTCGCGGATCAGCACGGCGATCGACCAGCCGTCGGCCACGATGTGGTGCATCATCAGCAGCAGCACATGGTCCTCGTCGGTGCGGCGCAGCAGCGTGGCGCGCAGCAGCGGCCCGCGCTCCAGGTCGAAGGGCTGCTGGGCGGCCGCCAGCGCCAGCTCCTGCACCCGGCGCTCCTGCGCGGCGGCGGGCTGGTCTCGCAGGTCCACGATCGGCAGCGGCACGGTCAGCGCCGGCGCGATCACCTGAACGGGCTGCTCACCCTGGAGGATGAATGTAGTGCGTAGCGCTTCGTGGCGCTCGACTACTGCGTTTAAGCTGCCCTGGAGCGCGGCGACATCCAGCGGCCCGGCCAGCCGCACCGCCGAGGCGATCGTGTAGCTGGTGCTGCCTGGGTCAAAGCGGTCGAGTAGCCACAGCCGCTGCTGGGCGAAGGAGAGCGGCATGGGATCACTGCCCCTCCCTGCGTCGGGATTCCGCGGGGCCGGCCGCAGCGGGAGCCGCTCGCCGGCGCTGCCCCGCAGCGCCGCGATGCGCTGGGCCAGCGCGGCCATGGTCGGCGCCTCGAACAGCTCCCGCAGCGGCAGATCGACCTGGAACGTTTCCCGCACCTGGCTGATCACCCGCGTGGCGAGCAAGGAGTGCCCGCCCAGGTCAAAGAAATGATCGTGCGCGCCGACATCCTCACGGCCCAGTACATCGGCCCAGATCGCCGCCAGCAGCTCCTCGGTCGGCGTGCGCGGGGCGGCGAACTCACCCTCCAGGTTGGCCAGGTCCTCGATATCGACCGGTAGCGCGGCGCGGTCGAGCTTGCCGTTGGGCGTGCGCGGCAGCGCGTCGAGCAGCACAAATGCGGTTGGTACCATGTAATCGGGCAGCTTCTGCTTGAGAAAGGCTCGCAGCTCACCTGAGAATTGAGAATTGAGAATTGAGAATTGAGAATTGGACTCCTCGCTCTTTTGTCCTTTGTTCTTTGTTCTTTGTTCTTGGTCGGGGACGACGTAGGCAACCAGCCGCTTCACACCCGGCGCATCCTCACGCGCCACCACCACGCACTTGTGTACGGCGGGCGACTGTCGCAGCACGGCCTCGATCTCGCCCAACTCGATCCGAAAGCCGCGCAGCTTGACCTGGTGGTCTTTCCGCCCCAGGAATTCGATCGCGCCGTCAGAGCGGTAGCGCGCCAGGTCGCCGGTCTTATACAGCCGACCACCGACCACCGATGGCTCTGATAGGGTGAAGGGGTGAAAGGGTGAAGGGGTGATCGCTTCTGAGGACTCCGTCACCTTGTCAGCTTGTCGCCTTGTCAGCTTGTCAAATGGGTCGGTCGTCGGTCGTCGCCTGCCCTGAGCCGTGTCGAAGGGGTCGCCGGTCGTCGTGAAAGGGTTGGGCACAAATCGCTCTGCGGTCAGGTCGGGACGGCTCAAGTAGCCGCGCGCCAGCCCTGCCCCGCCGATGTACAGCTCGCCCGGTACGCCGATCGGCACCGGCTGCATCTGGGTGTCCAGCACATAGATCTGGGTGTTGGCCAGCGGGCGCCCGATCGATGGCGGTCGCTGTTCGCCGCTCGGCACCAGTGTGTAGGTCGAGTAGGTCGTGGTCTCGGAAGGCGCGTACAGGTTGCAGACCTGCTCGACGCCGGCCTGCTGATACAACTGCTCGACCAGTTCTCGTGGCAAAGGTTCGCCGGCCAACGTGACCGTGCTCACGCTGGCCGGCAGACTTCGCATTCGCACCAGCTCGGCGATGGCCGATGGCACTGTGTTGACCAGTGTTACCTCGGCTGCGGCCATCAGCGCCGGCAGCTCCAGGGCGTTCTCAGCGATAATCACCTTGCCGCCCCGGCACAGCGGCACGAACAGCTCAAACACCGACAGATCGAAACACAGCGATGTCGCGGCCAGCACGCCAGCGAGTTGAGCGGGCGAGAAGCATTCGCACGCCCAGCGCACCAGGTTGACCGCGCTCTGATGCGCGATCGCCACACCCTTGGGCCGCCCGGTCGAGCCCGACGTGTAGATCACGTAGGCCAGGTTCTCGCCCGCCGCCCCGCTCTCCAGGTTCGTCGCCTGCTCCTGGGCGATCGTGGACCACTCGGAGACGAGATCGACCACGGGTGGTTGTCCGGGGGCCGCTAGCGGCGTGGTGCGATAGGCTCTTTCGTCGTTCGCTGGGGGCGTATGCAATACGCCCTTACGATCTGTGGCGCTTTGTTCTTTGTTCTTTGTTCTTTGTTCTTGGTTGGTGAGCAGGACGGCGATCTGGGCGTCGCTCTGCATCCAGGCCAGGCGCTCGGGCGGGTAGGCCGGGTCGAGCGGGACGTAGGCGGCGCCGGCCTTGAGGATGCCCAGTACCGCGATGACCATTTCCAGCGAGCGGTGCAGGCACACGCCCACCAGCCCCTCCGGGCCGACCCCCTGCCGGCGCAGATGCCGCGCCAGTTGGTTGGCGCGCTGGTTGAGCGCCTGGTAGCTGATGCGCTGCTCGGCCCAGACCAACGCGACGGCATCGGGCGTGCGTGCCGCCTGGGCCTCGAAGAGCTGGTGCAGCGTGCCGGGACCAGGGTAGGTCGCCGCCGTCGCGTTCCATCCCACCAGCATCTGCTCTCGCTCGGTCTCGGCCAGCAGTGGCAGATCCGACAGGCGCCGGCCCGGCTCGGCAATGATGCCCGCCAGCAGCGTTTGCCAGTGCATGAGCAGGCGCTCAATCGTCGGAGGGTCAAACAGCTCGGTGTTGTATTCCAGCGAACCGTTCAGCCCATCGCCAGCCTCGTCGATGCTCAGGAGCAGGTCGAACTTGGCGGTTTCTTGCTCGACCTCAAACCACTCAAGAGTTCAGGCCGGGCAGCTCCAGGGCCGGCAGCGGCGTATTCTGGAGCGCCAGCATGACCTGGAACAGTGGGGTATGGCTCAGGCTGCGTTGCGGTTGCAGCTCCTCGACCAGCTTCTCGAACGGCACATCCTGGTGGGCGTAAGCCTGCAATGTCACCTCGCGCACGCGCGCCAGCAGGCTGCGGAAGGGTGGGTTGCCGGCCAGGTCGCCGCGCAGCACCAAGGTGTTGACGAAGAAGCCGATCAACTCCTCGACCTCCAGCCGGTGGCGATTGGCGATCGGCGTGCCGACCACGATATCACTCTGGCCGCTGTAGCGGTACAGCAAGACCTGGAACGCGGCCAGCAGCGTCATAAACAGCGTGACGCCCTCGCGCCGGCTAAGGCTTTGTAGTGCGCTGGCGACTGCTTTAGGGATGTGCAGCGCCTGGGTGGCGCCGCGGAAGCTCTGCACCGCCGGTCGGGGGTGGTCGGTGGGCAGCTCCAGCATCGCCGGGCTGCCGGCCAACTGCGTGCGCCAATAGGTGAGTTGGGCCTCCAGCTCGGCGCCTTGCAGCCAGCGCTGCTGCCAGAGGGCGTAATCGGCGTACTGGAGCGGCAGTGGTGCCAGCGGGGCGGGCTCGCTGGTGCAAAAGGAGGCATACAGCGCGCTGATCTCGCGGATCAGGATCGCCATCGACCAGCCGTCGGTGACGATATGATGCAGAGTCAGGGCCAGCAGGTGTGTCGTTTGCTCCAGCCGGAACAGGCAGGCGCGCACAAGCGGCCCTCGCGCGAGGTCAAACGGGCGCTGGGTCTCGTCGCGCGCCAGTTGCCTGACGGCGGCATCGCGCTGGAAGGGCGGCAAGGTCTGGAGGTCGATAAGCGGCAGGCGGAAAGAAGACGGCTTCTCAATGACTTGCACCGGGCGGCCCTCGACAGTGGAGAAGGAGGTACGCAGGACCTGGTGGCGGCGAATGACCTGATCGAGGCTGTGGTGCAAGGCGGCCAGGTTGAGCGCGCCCGTCACGCGCAATGTGATGGCGAGATTGTAGGCGCTGCTGTCGGGGTCGAGCTGATGCAGGAACCACAGCCGCTGCTGGGCAAACGAGAGCGGCAGCTCGGAAGGGTGCGCGAGCGCAAGCAGCGGCATAGCTGGTGAGCCGACGTCGGCACGCTGGGCGGTGAGCAGGCGCTGGGCCAGCTCGGCGATGGTGGGGGCTTCAAACAGGCTGCGCAACGGCAGCTCGATCTGGAAGGTCTGGCGAAGATGGGCGATGACCTGGGTCGCCAGCAGCGAGTGGCCGCCCAGCTCGAAGAAGTTGTCGTGGACGCTGATCAGTTCGCGACCGAGTAGTTGTTGCCAGATGCCCAGGAGCATCTCTTCTATCGGCGTGCGCGGAGCGACAAAGGACGCGTCTCCAGTGGGCCTCTCGGCGGCGACGGCCGGCAGCGCGCGCCGATCGAGCTTGCCGTTGGGCGTGAGCGGCAGCGCCTCCAGGAACACAAAGTTGGTGGGGATCATATAGTCTGGTAGCCGAGCGCGGAGGAATTGGCGCAGTTCCTGCGGGAGATTGGAGATTGGAGATTGGAGATTGTCAGGCGTGGAATCTCTAATCTCCAATCTCCAATCTCCCGGTACGACGTAGGCCACCAGTCGCTTCTCACCAGGTACTTCCTCCCGCAAGAGCACCGCTGCTTCCCGCACCTGCGGATGCTGGCCCAACACGGCCTCGATCTCGCCCAGCTCGATGCGGAAGCCGCGCAGCTTGACCTGCTGATCCAGCCGCCCAAGGAACTCGATGTTCCCGTCCGGCAGGTAGCGCGCCAGGTCGCCGGTTCTATACAGCCGGTCGGAGATTGGAGATTGGAGATTGGAGATTGTCGCATCTGCGCTCCCAAATCTCCAATCTCTAATCTCTAATCTCTCTTGCACGAAGGGATTGGGCACAAAGCGCCCGGCGGTCAGGTCGGGCCGGCCCAGGTAGCCACGCGCCAGTCCATCGCCGCCGATATACAGCTCGCCCGCCACCCCGCGCGGCACCAGCCGCATCTGCCCATCCAGGATGTAGACCTGGGTGTTCTCGATCGGTCGCCCAATCGGCACCGAGCGCTCCAGCGTCTGTGATCGGGCCAGTGGATAGCAGCAGGTGAAGGTGGTGTTCTCGGTTGGGCCGTAGCCGTTGATCAGCCGGCAGCCGGGCAGCTCGCGCAGCAGGCGCTCGACCCGCGGCACCGAGAGCACATCGCCGCCGGCAAGCAGTTGCCGCACACCGCGTAGCGACGCCAGTTGATGATCGACCATCTGATGGAACAGCCCGGCGGTCAGCCAGAGCGTGGTGACATGCCGGCGCTCCAGGAAGCGGCCCAGCTCCTCCAGGCTTGGCTGGTGCGGCGGGAAGATGACCAGGAGCGCGCCATTGAGCAGGCAGCCCCAGACCTCGAAGGTGGCGGCGTCGAATGTCAGTGGGGCGAAGGCCAGCACGCGCTCCTGGGCGCTCAGCGAGACGTAGCCGGGCTGGTGGACCAGCCGCACGACGTTGTGATGCATCACGCCGACGCCCTTGGGTGTTCCGGTCGAGCCGGAGGTGTAGCAGACATAGGCCAGGTTGTCGGGCGTCACCCCGCTGTCCGGGTTGGTGTGTGGCTGCCGGGCGATTGTCTCCCACTCGGCGACCAGATCGAGCACGGTTGGTTGTCCGGGGTTCGCTGGGGGCGTATGCAATACGCCCTTACGTTCGGTGGTGCTATCGGTTCTTTGTTCTTGGTCGGGTACCCTCTGGGTGGTTCTTTGTTCTTGGGTGGTGAGCAGCACGGCGACCCTGGCGTCGGCCAGGATAAAGCGCAGGCGTTCGGGCGGGTAGGTGGGGTCGAGCGGGACGTAGGCGCCGCCAGCTTTGAGGATCGCCAGCAGCGCCACGAGTTGCTCGATCGAGCGCTCGATCGACACCCCGACGCGGGTCTCCGGGCCGACGCCAAGCGAACGCAACTGGTGGGCGAGCTGATTGGCGCGGCGGTTGAGTTCGTGGTAGGTCAGGCAGGCGTGGTCAAAGACGGCGGCCAGGGCATCAGGAGTGTGCTCGACCTGCTGCTCAAACAAGCAATGGATGGGCGAGTGGCGCGGGTAGGAGGAGGTGGTGGCGTTCCATTCGAGGAGCAGTTGCCGGCGCTCGGCGGGGCCAAGCAGCGTGAAGTCGTCCAGGCACCGATCGGGGGCGGCGACGATCTCTGCCAGCAGCCGCTGCCAGTGCTCGCCCATCTGCGCGATCGTTGTGCTGTCAAACAGCTCGGTGTTGTATTCAAGCGAGCCGTTCAGCCCATCGCCAGCCTCGTCGATACTCAGGAGCAGGTCGAACTTGGCGGTTTCTTGCTCAACCTCAAACCTCTCAAGGATCAGGCCGGGCAGCTCCAGGGCCGGCAGCGGTGTATTCTGGAGCGCCAGCATGACCTGGAACAGTGGGGTATGGCTCAGGCTGCGTTGCGGTTGCAGCTCCTCGACCAGCTTCTCGAACGGCACATCCTGGTGGGCATAAGCCTGCAACGTCACCTCGCGCACGCGCGCCAGCAGGCTGCGGAAGGGTGGGTTGCCGGCCAGGTCGCCGCGCAGCACCAGCGTATTGACGAAGAAGCCGATCAACTCCTCGACCTCCAGCCGGTGGCGATTGGCGATCGGCGTGCCGACCACGATATCACTCTGGCCGCTGTAGCGGTACAGCAAGACCTGGAACGCGGCCAGCAGCGTCATAAACAGCGTGACGCCCTCGCGCCGGCTAAGGCTTTGTAGTGCGCTGGCGACTGCTTTAGGGATGTGCAGCGCCTGGGTGGCGCCGCGGAAGCTTTGCACCGCCGGTCGGGGGTGGTCGGTGGGCAGCTCCAGCATCGCCGGGCTGCCGGCCAACTGCGTGCGCCAATAGGTGAGTTGGGCCTCCAGCTCGGCGCCTTGCAGCCAGCGCTGCTGCCAGAGGGCGTAATCGGCGTATTGGAGCGGCAGTGGCGCCAGCGGGGCGGGCTCGCTGGTGCAAAAGGAGGCATACAGCGCGCTGATCTCACGGATCAAGATCGCCATCGACCAGCCGTCGGTGACGATATGATGCAGAGTCAGGGCCAGCAGGTGTGTCGTTTGCTCCAGCCGGAACAGGCAGGCGCGCACAAGCGGCCCTCGCGCGAGGTCAAACGGGCGCTGGGTCTCGTCGCGCAGCAGGTGGCGCAGGGTGGCATCGCGCTGGGCGGGCGGCAAAGCCTGGAGATCCACGAGCGGCAGGCGCAGCGAGAGCGCCTCCGCAATGACTTGTACTGGCTGGCCCTCGACAGTGGAGAAGGTGGTACGCAGGACCTGGTGGCGGCGAATGACCCGATCGAGGCTGTGGCGCAAGGCGGCCAGGTTGAGCGCGCCCGTCACGCGCAATGTGATGGCGAGATTGTAGGCGCTGCTGTCGGGGTCGAGCTGATGCAGGAACCACAGCCGCTGCTGGGCAAACGAGAGCGGCAGCTCGGAAGGGCGGGCGAGCGCAAGCAGCGGCAGAGCAGGTGAGCCGACGTCGGCACGCTGGGCGGTGAGCAGGCGCTGGGCCAGCTCAGCGATGGTGGGGGCTTCAAACAGGCTGCGCAACGGCAGCTCGATCTGGAAGGTCTGGCGCAGGCGGGCGATGACCTGGGTCGCCAGCAGCGAGTGGCCGCCCAGCTCGAAGAAGTTGTCGTGGACGCTGATCAGTTCGCGACCGAGCAGTTGTTGCCAGATGCCCAGGAGCATCTCTTCTATCGGCGTGCGTGGAGCGACGACAGGCGCGGCACCCCTGAGCCGGCCGCCTGCGACGGCGGGCAACGCGTGTCGATCGAGCTTGCCGTTGGGCGTGAGCGGCAGCGCCTCCAGCAGCACAAACGCGGCGGGTATCATATAGTCTGGGAGGCGAGCGCGGAGGAATTGGCGCAGTTCCTGCGGGAGATTGGAGATTGGAGATTGGAGATTGTCAGGCGTGGAATCTCTAATTTCCAATCTCCAATCTCCCGGTACGACGTAGGCCACCAGTCGCTTCTCACCAGGTACTTCCTCCCGCAAGAGCACTGCTGCTTCCCGCATCTGCGGATGCTGGCCCGAACACGGCCTCGATCTCGCCCAGCTCGATCCGAAACCCGCGCAGCTTGACTTGGTGATCCAGCCGCCCAAGGTACTCGATCGCGCCATCCACCCGGTAGCGGCATAGGTCGCCAGTCCGGTAGAGTCTATTGTCCGTTGTCCGTTGTCCGTTGCTTGCCCTGAGCGAAGTCGAAGGGTCCGTTGTCCGTTGCAACTGACCACTGACAACGGACCACGGACAAGGTACGAAGCGCTCGGCGGTCAGCTCGGGCCGGTTGAGATACCCGCGCGCCAGCCCCGCACCGCCGATGTACAGCTCACCCGGCACGCCGATTGGCGCCGGCTGCATATGCGCATCCAGCACATAAGCTTGGGTGTTGGCGATTGGGTGGCCGATCGGCAGCGGCCGGCGCTGGCCGCCTCGCTCGCAACTCCAGGAGATCGCGTCGATCGCCGTCTCGGTCGGGCCGTACATGTGATGTAGGCGCGCCCCCAGCAGTGTGAGGAACTGCTCTTGCAGCTCGAAGGGCAGCGCCTCGCCGCCGCAGAAGACGTGCCGCAGGCTGGCGCACCCCGAGAAGCCCGGCGTGTCCAGCAGCACCGCCAGCAGCGCCGGCACCAGTTGCAGGATCGTGACCTGGCGCTCGCGGATCGTCTCGACCAGCGCGGTGCTGTCGTGATGGTCATCGGGCCGGGGCAGGACCAGTTGCGCGCCCCACGCCAGCGGCCCAAAGAACTCCCACACCGACACGTCGAAGCTAAACGAGGTGTTCTGCACGACGCGGTCATCTGCCATGAGCGGGAAGGTCGCCTGCATCCAGCACAGGTGGTTGACGATCGCGCGGTGCGGCACCATCACGCCTTTGGGCCGCCCGGTCGAGCCGGAGGTGTAGATGATGTAGGCCAGGTCCTCGGCCGCCACCACGCACGCCGGGTTCTCGGCCGGCTGCTGGGCGATGGTGGGCCAGTCAGAGACGAGATCGACCATGGAGGGGGTGAAGGGGTGAAGGGGTGAAGGGGTGAAGGGGTGAAAGGGCCTCTCCCCTTCACCCTTTCTCCCTTTCACCCCTTCTCCTCGTGCGGTCGTGGTGAGCAGCAGGGCGACCTGGGCGTCATCGAGCATCCAGGCCAGGCGCTCGGTCGGGTAGTCGGGGGCGAGCGGCAGGTAGGCGCCGCCGGCCTTGAGGGTTGCTAGCAGCGCGACCACCAGCGCAGGCGAACGCTCCAGGTGGATGCCCACGCGGGTATCGAGGCCCACGCCTAGCCGCCGTAGGTGGTGCGCGAGTTGGTTCGCGCGCCGGTTCAGCTCCCCATAGGTGAGCTGCTGATCTTCAAAGACCACCGCAACCGAGTCGGGCGTCTGCGCGGCCTGGGCCTCAAAGAGCTGGTGGAGGCGCAGGCCGCGCGGGTACGCGGCCTCGGTCGCGTTCCAATCGATCAGTTGCTGCCGTTGCTCCGCCGCCGTCAGCAGGGGCAGCGCGGATACTCGAAGGTTGGGATACGTGGTGATGCTTTCGAGGAGCGTCAGGAAATGGCCGGCCATCCGGGCGATCGTCGCCGCGTCGAATAGGTCGGTCCGATACTCCAGGTACCCGTCCAGCCCATCGGCGCCCTGGCTGAGATCGAGGGTCAGGTCGAACTTCGCCGTCCCGGCGTCGATATTGCTCAGGTGCAATGCCAATCCGTCCAGCTCCAGCGCCGGCGGCGGGGTGTTCTGAAACGCCAGCATCACCTGCGCCAGCGGCGCGTAGCCAAGGTCGCGCTCCGGCCGCAGCGCTTCGACCAGCAGCTCGAAGGGCAGATCCTGGTGGGCATACGCATCCAGGCAGACGCCGCGTACGCGCTGAAGCAACTCGTAAAACGTCGGGTCGTCCGATAGGTCGGTGCGCAGCGCCAGCGTATTGACGAAGCAGCCGATCAGCGCCTCGGTCTCGGCGCGGGTGCGGCCGGCGACCGGCGTGCCCACCACGATATCGTCCTGGCCGCTATAGCGCGCCAGCAAGACCTGGAAGGCCGCCAGCAGCGTCATAAACAGCGTGGCTCCCGCGCGCCGGCTCAACGTGTCGAGCGCCGCCGCTAGCCCGCCCGGCACCCGCAGCGCGTGCTGCGCCCCGTCATCCAGGTGCTGCGCCGTGCGGGCGTGGTCGGTGGGCAACGCTAGCAGGGCGGGCGCGCCATCGAGCTGCGCTCTCCAGTAGGACATCAGGGCATCCAACTGCTGGCCCTGGAGCCACTGCCGCTGCCAGCGAGCGTAGTCGGCGTACTGGGTCGTCAGCTCGGGGAGCTGGGATGGGCGCCCATGCCGGGCTGCCGCGTAGAGCTCGGCCAGCTCGCGCCAGAACACCGCCAGTGACCAGCCATCGGCGACAGTATGATGCGCGGTCAGCAGCAGCGCGTGGCGCTCCGGCGCCAGCCGCAGCAGCGTGGCGCGCAGCAGCGGGCCAGCGGCCAAGTGAAACGACCGGCGGGCTTCCTGCTGCGCCAGCGCCTGGATCGCATCGTCCTGTGCATCCGCCGGCACCTGCCGGAGATCGACGGTGGCAAGCCCGACCGAGAGCTGCGGCTGGGCCACCTGGATCGGCTGGCCGCCGACGACGAGAAACGTCGTCCGCAGGACCTCGTGGCGCCGGATGATCTCCTGGAGCGCCGCCTCAAGCGCGTCGCAGTCGAGCGGCCCTGCCAGCCGCAGCATGCTGGAGAGGTTATATGCCGGGCTGCCTGGAACCAACTGGTCCAGGAACCAGAGTCGCTGCTGCGCGAACGACAAGGGAAAAGCGTTGAGAGCACCGGTGTTTTGGAGAGCCTGGACGAGCAACGCCTGTTTCTCAGGCGAGAGGTCAGCCAGCCGTTTCGACAGTTCGTTCATGCATCTAGTGCCTGAGATAAGCGAGAAAGTCCCTCTTTGAAGGTGGCGGTTGGGCCGCCGAACCCCAGACGTACGTGTTGTGGATAATTGAAACAGCTGCCTGGTACGAGTAAGACCTTGTAGGTGTCGGCAAGTTGGCGGCAAAAAGCGTCAACATCCGAAATTGTAGGAAGATGCACAAAAGCAGTGACCCCGCCCTGTGGGCGAACCCAGGCGGTTGTATCCGGGTGTAGTTCAATCCACTCAGCCAGAATCGCCAAATTCGTACGCGCCTGACCTAATCGAACACCAAGCAGATTATCCGCGTTTTCGATCGCCCTTTGGGCGATCAGTTCGACTAGCGGCGAGAGATGAAGCGTAATATAATCGCGCAAGTATACACACTGCGCTAAGATCTCCGGATCAGCCAGACACCATCCGATCCGCAGGCCGGGTAGCCCATAGCCTTTAGAAAGCGTCCCGATCGAAATGGCCCGGTCATAGCACAGGCTTGAGTTTGGCAGCGGCGGATTATCATATGTCAGTTCAGCAAACGCCGCATCCCATACCAGGTAAGCTCCTACATCGGCTACCGCGCCAATGAAGGCTTGCTGTTCTTCTCTAGTTAATGATATTCCGATCGGATTATGCGGGAAATTGACGATCACCATACGAGTGTTGGTGCTCAGTAATGTTTTAAGCTCCTCGATATCGGGACGAAACTGCTGCGCGAATCGTAACCGCCAGGGCTTCAAGCGGCATCCAATCGCCTCGGCAGTTGAGCGCAGAGATTGGTAGCATGGATCTAAGACAATAACCTCGTCGCCTGAGCGAAGCAGCGTGTTCATGATCAGAAACAGGGCTTCGCTGGAACCGTGAGTTACCATTACACGCTCGGCATCGCCGTTCCCCCAGCGCCGGGCAATCGTCTGTCGCAATGCGAAAGCGCCAAGTGATTCGCTATCGTGGAAGATCACATCATCCAACTCTTCTTGCGTTAAACCTGTGCGTTGGCGCAGATCGGCGAGCGAGAAATTTTCTACCCCACTGCTACCGATATCGATTTCGGTGTTGAAGTAGTATTGCCGCATCCAATCCTCTAGCGGAGCCTGAGCAATCTTCATGTTGTTACCTTACAGGAGTTACGCGGTTATCTCCGAGGCGTGGCCTTGGCCTTCGGCAGAGTGGTACTTTTTCTTCCTTTTCTCGTGGATTTTTGCCCGGCCGGGCAAAAATCCACGAGAAAAAAATGGGTGAAGTACCTTGCTGCCGAACTTCCTGAGCTTGTCGAAGGGCAGGCAATAGAGCGTTGCGGGCGCCACCGCGTAAGCCTTGTTACCTTAGATAAGGTTTCGGAAGGTGCTGGCGCTATTCTAGCATATCTTTCGGCGCCGATCACCGCGCGACCAGCGGCCACTCGCCCGTTGTCATCCAGGCTGGGGTACAATAGGTGCAGCTCGGGAAGCATCGCGGGAAAGGAGTATGCCGTGCGCATCCGTCCAGAGACCCCCGCCGATTACGCGGCCATCGCCGGCGTCCACGTTCGGGCGTTCGGCCAGCGCGCCGGCGAGGCGCTGATCGTGGCGCTGCATCGCCAGCGGGCCGCCTTCGACCCGGCGCTGTCGCTCGTCGCCGAGGCCGGTGGGCGGGTGGTCGGGCACGCGCTCTTCTCGCCGCGCACGATCCGGCTGCTGGGAGCTAGCGTGCGGGCGGTCAACCTCGCGCCGCTGGCCGTGGACCCGGCCCACCAGGGGCGCGGCATCGGTGGGCGCCTGATCGAGGAGGGCCATGCGGTGGCGCGGGCCATGGGCTACGCGCTGTGCTTCTTGCTGGGCCACGCCACCTACTACCCGCGGTTTGGCTACCGCACCCGCGCCTATGGCGTGTCGTCGCTGATGGTGCCGGCCCAGGAGCCGGCGCCGGGCGAGCTGGCGGCGCGCGGGCCGACCGAGGCCGACCTCGACGCGCTGCGCGCGCTGTGGCTCCATGAAGAGGGCGCTATCGACCTGGCGATCGAGCCGGAGGACGAGTTGCTGGAGTGGCTCAGCCCGAACCCGGCGATCAGCGCCGAGGTCTGGACCCGTGAGGGGGCGATGGTGGGCTACACCCGCCTCCACACCGGCGAGGCGACCCGGCCACACGTGTTCCTAGCCCAGGACCACGCGACCGCGCGGGCCATGGTCGCCGCGATTGCCAGGCGGGCGGGCGCGGCGCCGCAATTGATGCTGCCGCTGCACCCGGCCTCCGCCTCGGCGGCGGCGTTCGGCGTGCCGGCGGCCACGGCGTGGAACGCGGCGATGGTCTGCCCGCTGGGGCCGAGCCCGTTCGATGCGTACTATACGCAGGTGCAGGCGGAGGAGCGCCCACCGGGGCGGCCGATCTGGCCGGTTGCTTTTGATCTGGGGTAAGAGAGTGATAAGGAGCGGGGGAATACACCTTATGGGGTCGTGATGGCGATGCCCACCACGATAACAACGTGGGTAGGGGCGAAGCAGTTGCCCGCAATGACAACGTGGATTGCTCGATAGGTGCAACTGCTTCGCCCCTACGGCATCGTCGCGCCACGATGAATATGTTGCAGAACCACACACGCCCAGGGACACCGAGCCATCGTCCAGGAACATGCTGCCACCACCCAAGGAGAAACCACCCACGCCCAGGGACATGATGCCACCACCCAAGGAAAAACCACACGCCCAGGGACATGACGCCACCACCCAAGGAAAAACCACACCTCTTTGGGAAAAGGGAGACTGAGGGGCTGTCCCTCCCCAAAATCCCCACCCAACCCAGTTATAAAGACTTGCTGACCTACATCATGAATTAAGAAAGGGGCTACGCATGTCGGGGAAACTTGTTCTCGTCACCGGCGCCGGAGGATTCATTGGCCACCACCTGGTCACCTTCCTCAAGCGTCAGGGCTACTGGGTCCGCGGTGTCGACATCAAGCAGCCGGAGTATGAGCCCTCGCGCGCCGATGAGTTTGAGATCCTGGACCTGCGCCGCTGGGAAGAGTGCCTGCGCGCCACCCGCGGCGTCGAGGAGGTCTACGCGCTGGCCGCCGATATGGGCGGCATGGGCTTTATCTCTGCCCACCATGCCGAGATCCTGCACAACAACCTGCTGATCAGCGTCCACACGCTGGAGGCCGCCCACGCCAATGGCGCCCGGCGCTACCTGTACACCTCCTCGGCCTGCATTTACCCAGAGTACCGCCAGACCGAGGCCGACGTCGTGCCGCTGCGCGAGGAGCACGCCTACCCGGCGCAGCCGCAGGACGCCTACGGCTGGGAGAAGCTTGTCACCGAGCGGCTGTGCGCCCACTACGGCGAGGAGTACGGCATGGAGACGCGCATCGTTCGCTTCCACAATATCTTTGGGCCGCTCGGCACCTGGGATGGCGGGCGCGAGAAGGCGCCAGCGGCGATGTGCCGCAAGGTGGCCACCGCCAAGCTGACCGGCAACCCGGAGGTCGAGATCTGGGGCGATGGTGAGCAGACCCGCTCCTTCTGCTACATCGACGACTGTGTCGCCGGGATCTACCGGCTGATGCGCTCCAATTACGCCGAGCCGCTGAACCTGGGCCAGGACCGGCTGATCAGCATCAACGACTTGGCCGACACGGTGGCCGCGCTCGCCGGGGTGCGGATCGTCAAGAAGCACATCGCTGGCCCGCAGGGCGTGCGCGGCCGCAACTCCGACAACTCCCGCCTGCGCGAGGTGCTGGGCTGGGAGCCGCAGATCACGCTCGAAGAAGGGCTGGCGCGCACCTACGCCTGGGTCGAGGGGCAGGTGATCGAGAAGCTCCGCGTGACCACCGAGCGGGAGATCGGCGTCGTGCCCATCGCGCCGAAGCTGGCGCTGGGATTCTAATTTGTCAGTTGTCAGTATCGTCCTTCCATCCGTGGGTCCGGCGCCACCTCGCCGCTGTTGAGGGGCCGCTCTCTATGCCACGCTCGGCGTCCACGCAATCAGCGCCCCGGCGACCCAGGTGGGCCGCGGCGCGTGGTAGAGTTCGGCTGCATCGGTATAGGTCATGTCCAGGATCTGCCCGCGCATCGACCCGCGTAGGTAGCGGAAGACCTGCCCGGCGTCGCGGGCGTCGCTCTTGGCGCTGACGCAGTGCTGGTTGTAGCCCCAATAGTCGCCGCGCTCCAGCAGGGCGATCCCCTCCTCGATCCGCTGCCGCGCCAGCTCTAGCCCGCCCGCCTGCGGGTGGAGCGCCTCCTCCGGCGCGTCGCCGTAGCCGATCCCGTGGTGGAACGGGTCGGCGGTCGATACGATCACGGCGTCGCGCGCCAGCTCGGCCAGCTCATCGATGCCGGGGAGCTGCTCCGGCTTGCCGCCGGCCAGGTACGGGTAGCGCTCGATCACCTGCGGGCCGGCCACCCCGCGCCGGCGCGTCTCCAGCTCCCAGAAGAAGCGGAAGCTGATCAGCGCGTGGTCGTGGCGCCACTCGTCGCCGCGCTCCAGCCCCGGCCCCTGGATGCCCCAGTAGCGCTCCTTGGTGGCGTCGGCGCCGCTCGCGACGCGCCGGCGGGCAGCCTCCATCTCCTCCGTGAAGGCGTGCAGGACGCTGATCACCAGCACCCGATCGGCGCCGCTGTCCAGGCAGGCGTGGACCGCCGCTGCGATCTGGTGCCCGCAGTCGGCCACGCCGGCGTGCGGAAAGACCACCACCCCGCCGGAGCGCAGCGTCGGCGCCAGGTCCCACTGGCGCGCCTGCTCAAGCTGGCGCAGCCCCCCGGCTTCGCCCAAGGCCGCGTGTTCGGCGGCATACAGCTTGTGGATCTCCTCACGTAGCCGGTTGCGATCATCAGTCATGGTTTGCTCCTTACCAGTACCATTTGGCTTGGTGCTTTCAATTTTACGGGACTTACGCGGTGGCGCCCGCAACGTCGCTGTTGCCTGCGGCAGCAAGGTACTTCACCTCTTTTTCTCGTCGATTTTTGCCCGACCGGGCAAAAATCGACGAGAAAAGGAAGAAAAAGTACCGCGGCTCCCGAGCCTGTCGAAGGGCTGCCGAAGGCCGAAACGGCCCCTTTCAGAATCAGAGTGCTCGGACACCAACCAGCCGGTCTTCCTCTGTCGCCTGGCCCAAGGGATTGTGCAGCGCACGGCCGAAGGCTGGCGCCGCGATCTCGAACACGTCGCCCGGTCGCGCCTGGACCCCGACCGAGCAGCTCATCATGGAGGCGCCAAAAAAGTGGCAGTGAACGTCGCCCGGTCGGCGAAACGCGCGGTACTTGAAATGATGGTGCTCGATATTGGCGATCGAGTGCGACATATTCGCCTCGCCGGTGCGAAAGGTGTCGGCCCAGACCTCCTCGCCATTCCGCAGCAGCCGCACCCGCCCGGTGATGTCGGCTGGAAGCGCGCCGACCAGCAGCTCCGGTCCAAACGAGCATGCGCGCAGCTTTGAGTGTGCCACGTACAGGTAGTTCTGGCGCTCCATCACGTGGTCGGCGAACTCATTGCCGAGCGCGAACCCGACCCGCAGCACGGCCCCGGACTCGGCGATCACATACAGGCCGACGACTTCGGCCTCCTCGCCCCCGTCCAGGGCGAAGGCCGGCATCGGCAGCGGGTGCTCGGGCGGCACGACCCAGTCGCCGTCGCCTTTGTAGAACCACTCAGGCTGGGCGCCCACGCTGCCTGGCTCCGGCTTGCCGCCCTCGACGCCGGATTGGAACAGCCGCAGGGAATTGGAAGGTAGGGCCTGGGTGTCGCCGGGGCTGATGTGCATCGCGTTGCGCGCCAGGGCACTGTCCAGGTGGTCCAGGCCGGTCCCGCTGATGTAGCAGCGGGCTGGGTCGGGGTGGTCGAGCGGGGGCAGGAGCCGCCGCTCGGCCGCCAGCCGCTCGTAATCGACCTCCTCGTCGCCCAGCCGCTCGGCCACCACCAGCTCAAGTGGCCGCCCCGACCGGCCCGCCTCCAGCGCCAGGTCGTACACGCGCGCGGCATCCCGCAGGACGCCCAGCGTTCGCCCGTCGTCGCGCACTAGGCCGACGCAGCGGGCGCCGGTGGGTGAAAGAAACTGAACCAATCGCATAGTGCCTCCCTCTCGGCTCGATCGTCGCCGGTCCATTATACAACCGGGTAGGGAGAGGGGGAGAGGGGGAGCAACCGAGGATGGAGGACCAGGTACATAGCCAGGGAACGTAAGGGCGAACACGAGGTTCGCCCTGCCACCGAACCCCGAAGAACCAAGCACCTGTAGGGCAGGCCCTCCGTGGCCGCCCCGTGGCCGCCCCGTGGCCGCCCCGTGCCCACCCCGTGCCCGCCCCGTGGCCGCCCCAATCACGCAACACGCAACATGCAACACGCAACACGTACTCCGCAAATCGTAAATCGTCCTGCGCGGCCTGTATCTTGCTCCAACACCTTCACACTTGACACCACAGAGCTGACTAGATCGGAGCGGGGCTATGCGCGAAGACAAGCCCGGATCGGGGCAGGCGGCCGATCAAGGGGCGCTGCTGGCGCGACCGAGGGCGACGGTCGGAGCCGCGCCGCTCGGCCTGCACCCGTTGGGGTTGGCCGCCGGGCGGGATGGCGTGATCTACGTACCGGCCAGCTACCAGCCAGAGCAGCCAGCGCCACTGGCGCTGATGCTGCACGGCGCCGGCGGCGCCGCTGCGCGCACCCTGGACCCGCTGCGCGACCTGGCCGACGCGGTCGGGCTGATCCTGGTGGTCCCCGACTCGCGCGGGAGAACCTGGGACAGGCTCCTGGGCGCATACGGCCCTGACATCGCCTTCATCGACCGGGCGCTCCAGCAGGTGTTCGAGCGCTACGCCGTGGACCCGGCCCGCGTCGCGATCGGCGGCTTCTCCGACGGCGCCTCCTACGCGCTCTCGGTCGGCCTCGCCAATGGCGACCTGTGTACCCACGTGATCGCCTTCTCGCCGGGGTTCATGTCGCCGCCGCGCCAGCAGGGCAGGCCGCGCCTGTTTATCTCCCACGGCGTCGCCGACACCATCCTGCCGATCGAACGCTGTAGCCGTCGGCTTGTGCCAACCCTGCGGGGCGCCGGCTACGACCTACACTACCACGAGTTCGATGGCCCGCACACCGTCCCGCCCGAGATCGCACGCGAGGCGGTCGAGTGGTTCGTTGGGTAAGGGACTGTCTGAAAAGGGGGAGTTTGAGGGGGCCGCCCCTCAAGAATAACCCCACCCACTTTTCATAAATGCGTGGAAGGCCCGTCATGATGCAGACAGGGAACAACAAACAGGGCCGGTGGAATATCCACCGGCCCTATAATCTCTATCAGCAGCGTGGCTGATTTACCGCGTGTGGGTCCAGTCGGTCCAGCCCATGTTCTTGCCGGGCTGGGCCGGCAGCGCCGCCGGGAAGCTGGTGCCGTAGGCGTGGTTGACGATCCAGACCATCCACTCGTCGTCGCCCTCGGCCCACCAGCCGCCGACCTCTTTGTCCAGGTTGTAGAGGAACTGCACCGCTCGGCGCATCGCCTGGTTTTCCCAGTTCCAGGCATCGTACCCGGCGCGATGGAGCAGATCGGCCTGGACGGTCGCGCCTTCCAGCGCGCCCCAGGGGTAGTTGGTGTGGCACGGCTCCCACTGAAAGCTGCACCCGCGGCGCATATCGTCGGCGATCGCCCCGTCGATCGAGTGGCCATCCTTGCTGGTGCCCTGCGCGTTCACGCCGACCGGGTTCTTCGGGTCGCCCTGCCAGGACATGTCGTCGCCGTACTCGAAGCCGGTGTAGGAGCCGCGGTTGCCCAGCCAGCCCGCAAATACCTTGGCGGCGCGGTCGAGGTCGGCCTTGTCGCCGATGTAGATGTCGGCGGCGATGCGGGCGGCGCCGGCGTGCGTGCCCCAGTTGTTGCCGCGATCCTCGTGGGTGCTGATCAGGCTGCGCCCATCGAGCTGCTCGCTACGGACGCCGCTCAACCAGTCGCGGAACTGCTTGTCCTTGCCGGCGTCGTAGCTCTTGAGGTCGATCAGGTCGGCGGCGATCACGTACGAGGGCAGGTTGCGACCCAGCGCCAGGGTGCGGCCACCGTCCTCAGTCCCGATCGCGGCCATAATCGCGTCGGCGGCCTTCGAGCGGTAGGAGGCAGTGCCGGTGCGGGCGTAGAGGAGCGCCACTGCCAGCGTGTTTACGTCGTGGTCGCTATCCTGGTCGGCGATGTTGGCCGTGCCCAAGCTGCCATCGGCGGCCTTCTTGAGCTGCTCCCAGGCCGGGCCACTCATCGGCAGTTTGGCCAGCTCATCGCGGCTGATCCACATGCCGCTGCTGGGGATGGCCGGGCCAGGCTGCGGGGCCGGCGTGGGCGGCAGAGGCTGGGCGGTCGGCTGCGGTTTGGCCGTCGGCTGCGGCTGGGTGGTCGGCTGGGTGGTCGGCTGCGGCTGGGCAGTGCCCTTGAGCGTGATCACCAGTTGCGGCGCGTCCTTGTGCTCGGAGGAGCGGAAGCTGATGCGCTCGGAGGAGTCCGAGATCAGCGCGAAGCTCAGGCTGCCATTGGCGATGCTGGCCGGGCTGATCGCGATCTCCAGCCAGTTGTCCTTCTTGAGGGCGGTGGGCGGGAGCGCGGCCAGGGCGGCCTCAAGGGCCGGCTGGTTCTTCCAGGTGATCGCGCTCTCTTTCCAGTTGGTGGCGGAGCGGTAGAGGGTCAGGCCGGCGGGCTTGTCGGCCTTGGCGGTCGAGATCTTCAAGCGCAAGGTCGCCTGGGCGATGTTGGCCGGGTTGACGCCGGCGAGATCGAAGCGCAGGAAGGTGGTCATGCGCGGGGTGGTATCGAGCGAGAGTGTGGTATCGTCGCCGTAGTTACTGCCGGATTTATCCTCGCGCACGTAGCTATCGGCGGCCGGCTTGAAGGTGAGTGAGTCGCTGGCGGCGCTGGAGCCCTGCGGCAGTGCGACATTGAGCGCGACCGCCAGTGTGCAGATGGCGAGAAACAGAGCGCCGAGTGTTCGTCCGATGTTCTTCGTTATGGAGCGGTGTAGGATTGTCTTCGATGTACTCAAGGCAGGTCCTCCTTTGAGTGTATGCGAGAGTATTGCGAGTAAGTACCTGTTCGTCAGTGGTTAGTGGTTAGTTATCAGTTGCCAGTCAGGAGCGGTGAAGCATCCTGCCGACTACCGATTAGTTCCTGTTGATGTAGTTGTTAATGTTCGTGTTTACCATTCTTTAACCTGGCGTAACAATAGCATGGCGGGTGCGGCAGCGTCTAGGCCGATATGCTCCTGGTTTGGTCAGGCTGGCGCGAAGGGCTGTGCAAGCCGGTGCGGGGGCGGATCGAGCGCATCAGGCTGCGGTGGGTGCAGTTATAATCAAGGTATTGTTAAGAATAGGTTAATATGCCAGGGTGATTGCCGCCCGTGCCAGATCGTGATTCCGCCGGGGTGGCGAGGGGGTCGTGCAGCGCGAGCGCGGCGGGAGCAGCGCCATCTTCGTGCCCTGGCTGCCTTGACATGATCTTTCCTGTCGCCTAGAATGATGCACCACGCCAGACGCAATAAATCGTATTGGACAGGTCAGACCTGACAGGTCTGACTCGGGCGTTTTCGACGCCTTCCTCAAGACCTGTCAGGTCTTTCGGAAGATTCTGGTCTAGAAGTGCCGTGCATGATGACCAACCTCGCCGACGTTGTCGGCCAGAGCATGATGCTCAGCTTCGCCGGGCCGCGTATGACGCCGGAGGTGCGGGACGCGCTGACCCGCGTTCGCCCCAGCGGAGTCATTCTGTTTGCCGCGAACATCGCCTCGGCCGCCGCGCTCCACAAGCTGTGCGGATCGCTCCAGGCTACCGCCGCCGCGCTTAGACTGCCCCCGCTGCTGATCGCGATCGATCAGGAGGGCGGCCTGGTCAACCGGCTGCCGGAGCCTTTCACAGTCCCGCCCAGCCAGATGGCCCAAGGTGCCACCGGCGAGCCTGCGGTGGCGCGCGAGTGCGCCCACATCACTGGCCGGCAACTGCGCGCCTGCGGCGTTAATACCAACTTCGCCCCGGTGCTGGATGTCAACTGCGACCCGGCCAACCCAGTGATCGGCACGCGCGCTTTTGGCGCCGACGCTGCCATCGTCACCGGCTTTGGGCTGGCCGCGCTCCAGGGCTACCGCGAGGCCGGGGTGATCGCCACGATCAAGCATTTCCCAGGGCACGGCGACACCAGTGTCAACTCGCACGCTGGCTTGCCGGTGGCGCACCACGGTCGCGAACGGCTGGACGCGGTCGAGTTGGCGCCGTTCAAGGCGGCGGTTCAGGCCGGTGCTCCGGCGCTAATGACTGCTCACATGGTCTTCAGCGCGCTCGACACACTCCCGGCGACCCTCTCGCGGGCGATCCTGACCGATCTGCTGCGTGGCGAGCTTGGCTTCGAGGGGGTTGTCTTCACCGATGCCCTGGATATGCGCGCGGTCGCCGACACCTATAGCCCGGCCGAGCTGGCGACACTGGCCAAGGCGGCGGGTGCCGATGTGCTGCTGCCGCTCGGCGACCTGGCTAGCCAGATTGCGCTGGCTGGGGCGCTGTGTGAAGCGGTGCAGAGTGGCCGGCTCGATCGGGCGGTGTTCGTCGCGACGGTGCGGCGGCTGGAGGTGCTGCGCGCCGCGTACGCGCTCGGCGATGCGCTGCCGTCGTACGCCCCGCCCGATCGCTCATTCGAGGCGCCCGCCCTGGCGATCGCCCGACGCAGCATCAGGGTGTATGACCAGCATGGGCTACTGCCGCTGCCGGCTGATACCCAACTCACGCTGATCGACTGCCTGCAACCGCGCTTCTCGCTAGCCGAGGAGGCCGTCAGCCGCGCCGAGCTGCTGCGTGGCCTGGTGGAGCGCGCCTTCCCGTCGGCACGGTGCCTGACCCTGGAGCCGGGGTGGGACGCGGAGGCCGAGACGCACGCGCTCGACACGGCGCGCCAGGGCACGGCGATGCTGCTCGTGACCCGCAACGCCGCCTTTGTCGAGCAGCAGGCGCGGCTGGCTCGGCGGCTGGCCGCGCTTGACGTACCGCTCATCCACGCCGCCGTTCGCAATCCCGACTCCGATGCGATCAGGGCATCCGCTACCGCGACCCTGCTCACCTACGGCGACCCACCTCTCTCGCTGCGGGCGCTGGTCGATGCCATCGCGAAACGTGAAACGTGAAACGTGTTGCGTGTTGCGTGTTGCGTAACTTTTTGTTCTTTGGCGGTCGGTGGTCGGTAGTCAATTGAGGTGTGAGTGTACAACGGACAACGGACAACGGACCACGGACAACCCGGCATCGTCGTGCTGCTGGAGCAGCGGCGCGACCTGCTCGATGGCCGGCGCCTGGGTGTGTTGAGCGGCCCCAGCGGCGTGTTGCCCGATCTGACCGGGAGCGCCGAGGCGCTGCTGCGCGCCGCCGATGTGCGCGCGCTGTTCGCCCCCGAGCACGGGCTACTGGGCGCTGCGGCCGAGGGCGCGCACGTCACTCATGGCGTTCATCGGGCCGGCGTGCCGATCTACAGCCTCTACGGCGCCGATCTGGCCCCCAGCGCCCAGCAGCTCGCCGGGCTCGACGCGCTGGTCTGCGACATCCAGGACATCGGCTGTCGTTTCTATACCTACGCCTGGACCCTGGTCAAGCTGATGCAGGTCGCCGCTGGGGTTGGCGTGGCCGTGATCGTGGCCGACCGGCCCAACCCACTGGGCGGCGCGGTTGAAGGTCCCGGCGTCGACGCCAGCCAGCGCACGCTGGTCGGCCTGCACGACGTGCCGATCCGCCACGGGCTGACGTTGGGTGAGCTGGCGCGGCTGGCGAACGACGAGCTAGCGATCGGCTGCGACCTGACCGTCGTGCCCTGCGCGGGCTGGCGCCGCGCCGAGCGCTGGGGCGCGACCGGGCTCCCGTGGGTGCCGCCCTCGCCGAACATGCCCACTGCCGAGGCCGCGCTGGTCTACCCCGGCACCTGCCTGGTGGAGGGTACCAACCTATCGGTTGGGCGCGGCACGGCGCGGCCGTTCGAGTGGTTGGGCGCGCCCTGGGTCGATGGGCCGGCCCTGGCCGAGGCGCTGAACGGTGCCGGGCTGCCGGGCGTGCGCTGGCGGGCGCTGGCCTTTCAGCCCTGTGCCGCGCCCCACGCCGGCGAGCTGTGCTACGGCGTTCAGCCGCACGTCACCGACCCGGACGCCTTCAGGCCGGTCCTGGCAGGGCTGACCCTGGTCGCGGCGCTGTGGCGCGTCCATGCCGGGCAGTTCGCCTGGGCGACGGCCCACTTCGACCGGCTGGCCGGCTCGCCGGGCCTACGCGCCGCGATCGAGTCCGGGACGCCGCCGCAGGAGATCGCCGCCGGCTGGAGCGAGTACGAGGCGGCGTTCCAAGCACGGGCGGCGCCGTTCCTGCTATACACATAACCATGGCAACAACGCGGGCGATGACGACGACGCGGGCGATGACGACGACGCGGGCGATGAGGACAACGCGGGCGAATACAAGATTCGCCCCGACGCAATGATCATCAATGATCCCTATCAACGTGATCACGATGCGTAAGGACGAACCTCGTGTTCGCCCACGACGAAGAGCAACGAAACACCCGCGCGTAAGGGCGAACCCACGTGTTCGCCCGCGACGAAGAGCAGCGAAACACCCGGAAAGGAGGCCCACACCGAGACCCATCGTAGAGTCTGATTGACCGCCCGAACTCGCCCAGGAATGGCGAGAAACAGATGCTTTCCAGGAGGACTGCGATGAAGCACCGATCTCTATCCCTGCCAGCGCTGGCCCTGCTGCTGGCCTCGATCCTGGCCGCGTGCGGCGGTGGCGGCGCCACCCCTGCCGCCCAGCCCACCGCCGGCGCCGCCCAGGCGACCCAGGCGCCCGCCGCTGCCGCCCCGACTGCCGCAGCAGCCGCCCCGACTGCCGCAGCAGCCGCTCCGACTGCCGCAGCGACCGCGCCGACCGCCGCAGCGACCGCGCCGACCGCCGCAGCAGCCGCGCCGACCGCCGCCGGGAGCGCCCAGCCCACCCCGGCACCCCTGCCGACCATCGCCGTTCCGGAGCAGCCCAGCGCGCCGGTCAGCCAGAGCGGCTTCAAGGGCACGCTCCAGTACTGGGTGCTTGGCTACCAGCCCGGCAGCGCCAACCGCACCGGCCAGCTCATGGACGCGGCGGTCACGGCCTTCACCAAGAACAACCCCGACATTCTGGTGGAGATCACCGGCTATACCGGCGACCAGGCCGGGTTCACCAAGCTGACCCAGGCGGTCCAGGGCGGCCAGGCGGTCGACATGTTCCGCCTGCCGTCGGACATCCTGCCGCTGCTGGTCCAGGACGGGCTGGTCGCGCCGATCGACGAGTTCCTGACCGACGCAGATAAAGCCGACATCTACCCCAACCTGCTCCAGGCCGTGAGCGTCGACGGGCAGGCCTACGCCTGGCCGCTGTGGGTGCCGCCGGTGGGGATGTACCTAAACCTGGACATCTTCAAGGAGCGCAGCGTCGAGCTGCCGCCGAAGGACTGGACCTACGACCAGTTCGTCGAGATCGCCAAGCAGCTCACCTTCGCCCGCGACAACGGCGAGCAGGTCTACGGCTACACCGCGCTGATCGATCCCGGCGTGGTCAACGCCTGGCCGTTCATCCTGGGCGAGGGCGCGCTGCCGCTCAGCCAGGACAACACGGCCTACACCTTCGACACCGCCGAGGCGGCGCGCGGCCTCCAGAAGCTGGCCGACCTGGCGCTGGTCCACAAGGTCACGCCGCCCGACTTCGGCTCGCAGACCGTGGCCGACATCCAAGCCGGCTTCAAGGACAAAAAGGTCTACGCGATGTACAGCGAGCCAAGCGGCGCGTCCTCCGGCTACAAAGCCGCCGGAATGAACTTCGACGTGTGGCCCATGCCGCTCATGGGCAGCGGCAAGCCGGTGACGGCCGGCGGCATCGGCCTGATCTCGGTGGCCGCGACCGACGACCAGGCCAAGCTCCAGGCCGCGATGGACCTGGCCCGCTACCTGACCAGCGCCGAGGTGGGCACTGACGTGGAGGGCTACTACCTGGCCCCCGGCGCCCGCAAGTCGGTCAAGGTCAGCGACCCGATCAGCAAGTTCGAGCCGTTCGTCGCGTCCTGCTACATCACGCCGATCATCGCTGCGTGGCCGCAGATCCGCACGATCATCCACCCGCAGATCCAGAACGTGATCTTCGGCAAGATCACGGCCGAGGAGGCGCTCAAGCAGCCCGCCGAGGAGGTCAACGGGATTCTCGGCGGGCAGTAGAGGAACAATGGCTGATCTCGCCCAGAGCAGTTCGAAAGCCCGCGCGCCGGCCACGCCGGCGCAGCGGGCACGCCGGTTCCTCGCCCGGTACGGCTGGGGCTACGCCTTTGTGCTGCCCAGCATGCTCATGTTCGCGATCTTCACGCTGCTCCCGGTGCTCTGGTCGCTGATCATCTCGTTCCAGCAGTACAGCCTGCGCACCGGCGGGAAGTGGGTCGGCTTCGCCAACTACGTCGCCGCCTTCACCACCCAGAGCGGCGTGTTCGTGACCGCGCTCCAGAACACGCTCTACTACACCGTGATCACCGTCAGCGCCAACATCCTGGTCGGGCTGGTCCTCGCCAGCCTGATCCAGCCGCTGGGCCGCACGTCCAAGACCTTCTTCCGCGCCGCGTACTACCTGCCCGCCGTCACCAGCGTGGTGATCATCGCGATGACCTGGCGCTGGATCTTCAACGCCCAGTGGGGGCTGCTCAACTACCTGTTCAGGGTGGCCGGCCTAGCGCCGGTGCGCTGGCTCTCGGACCCCGACATCGCGCTCAACAGCATCGTGCTCTCGACAGTGCTGACGGTGCCGGCGACCGGCGTGGTGCTGTTCAGCGCGGCGATGGGCAGCATCCCGACCGAGTTCTACGAGGCCGCCGAACTCGACGGCGCCGGCCCGCTGCGCCGCTGGTGGCACGTCACCCTGCCGCTGATCAAGTCCACCACGCTCTACCTAGTGGTGCTCTACACGATCGCCAGCTTCGAGGTCTTCGAGAAGGTATTCATCATGGTGCCGAGCGGCGTGGGCAACAGCACCCAGACGATCGTCACCCAGATCTACCAGAACGGCTTCCAGCAGTTCCGCTACGGCGTGGCCGCCGCGCAGGCGTTTATCCTGTTCCTGATCATCGCCTCGATCGCGGCGATCCAGTTCCGCCTGCTCCGCAGCGACGTTGAATATTAGAATGGGCCGGGGTGGTGACAAGATGACAAGATGACAAGATGACAAGATGAAAGGGCTGAGCACCTGTAGGGCGGGCCCTCCGTGGCCGCCGCTCCGTGGCCGCCCGGACGCCACGCATCACGCATCACGTTTCACGTCTCCGGCAATCGTAAATCGCGAATCGTAAATACGGATAGAAAATCGATGGTCACCCAAACACTCCCCATAAGAGCCGGTCGGCGCCGCCTGACCCTGCGCCGAGTCGCGATGTGGGCCACGCTGCTGGTCTCCACCTTCATCTCGCTCTGGCCGATGTACTGGCTGTTCGTCACCGCGCTGACGCCGACCCAGGAGACGGTCAAGATCCCGCCCGATCTCATCCCCATCCACGCCAGCATGGCCAACTTCCAGCGGCTCTTCGTCCAGGCCAAGGACTACTGGCACTGGTCGCTCAACAGCCTGCTGGTGGCCGGCGGCGCGACCCTCTTTCACGTCGTGTTCGACACGCTGGCGGGCTACGGGTTCGCCAAGAAGCGCTTCCCCGGTCGCAACCTGCTGTTCTGGATGGTCCTGGCCACGCTGATGGTGCCCGACCATGTGACGCTGGTGCCGCGCTACATCGTCGCGCGCAACCTGCGGATCATCGACAGCATCTGGGCGGTCCTGCTGCCCGCCACTGCCCAGGTCTTCGGGATCTTCCTGATGCGCCAGTACATCCAGACGCTGCCCTCCGAACTGGAGGACGCGGCGCGGATCGACGGCTGCGGCGAGTTCGGCGTGTTCTGGCGGGTGATCCGGCCCCTGGCTGCACCGGCCATCGGCGCGCTGGCGATCTTCACCTTCGTGCGCAACTGGAACGACTTCTTCTGGCCGCTGATCGTGCTCCAAAAGAGCCCGAACTACACCCTGCCGGTCGGCGTCGCCAGCCTCCAAGGCGAGTTCAGCACCGACTACGGGATCATCTTCGCCGGCGCGGCCCTGGCGGCCCTGCCGACGATCGTGTTCTTCCTGGTGTTCCAGCGCTACTTCCTCGAAGGCGTACGCATGGGCGCGATCAAGGGCTGAAATTGAGAATTGAGAATTGAGAATGGACAACTGACCACGGACGACTGACCACGGACAACGGACACGCAACACGCAACACGCAACACGCAACACGCAACACGTAAATCTATGCATGTCATCGGCCTAATCTCAGGAACCTCGATCGACGCGATCGACGCCGCGCAGGTCGAGATCGAGCGCGACGGCGATGCGCTGCGCCTGGCCGTGCGCGCCTTCGCCATGTTCCCGTTCGAGCCCGCGCTGCGCGAGCGGGTCGTGGCCCTGCTGCCGCCCAGCACCGGCTCCACTGCCGAAGTCTGCGCCGTCAACGCGCTGCTGGGCGAGGCCTTCGCCGCCGCCGCGCTGGCCCTGGCCGAGCGGGCCGGGCTGCCGATCGCCGCCGTCGACCTGATCGCCTCGCACGGGCAGACGGTCTATCACCAGGTCGCCGTCGGCGCCGTGCGCTCGACGCTCCAGCTCGGCGCCCCGGCCGTCCTGGCCGAGCGCACCGGCCGCACCGTCGCCGCCGACTTCCGGCCGCGCGATATCGCCGCCGGGGGCCAGGGCGCGCCGCTGGTGCCCTACCTCGACGTGCTGCTCTTCGGCGATGAGCGGCTGCACCGCGCCGTACAGAACATCGGCGGCATCGGCAATGTGACCTACCTCCCGGCCGAGGATAGAGGATTGAAGATAGAGGATAGCAGTGTTGGCGCAGATGACACGCTATCCTCTATCCTCTATCCTCTATCTTCAGTCCATCCTTCGGTCGTCGCCTTCGACACCGGCCCCGGCAATGTGCTGATCGATGAGGCCGTGCGGCTCCTGACGGCGGGCGCCCAATCCTACGACCGCGATGGGCGCATGGCTGCGGCCGGGCGCGTCGACGAGGCGCTGCTGGCCGGGTGGCTCGACCACCCTTTCTTCCGTCTGCCGCCGCCCCGCTCGACCGGCCGCGAGCTATTCGGCGCCGCCGAGGCCCATGCCTACGTCGCCCAGTGCCAGGCGCGCGGCCTGACCCATGCCAACACCATCGCTACGCTGACCGCGCTGACCGCGCGCAGCATCGCTGGTGCCTATGAGCGCTACTGCGGCCAGGTGGACGAGGTGCTGGTCGGCGGGGGCGGGGCGCGCAACCCAACCCTGCTGCGGATGCTGGCAGCGGCCCTGCCCGGCGCGGCAGTGCGCCCGCTCGATGACCTGGGCCTCGACGCCGACGCCAAGGAAGCTGTGGCCTTCGCCGTCGCCGGGTACGCCACGCTACACGGCTGGCCCAACAACGTCCCCGCCGCCACCGGCGCGACCCACCCGGTCGTGCTCGGCAGCCTGACGCCCGGCCAGAATTACCGGGTCCTGCTGGGGCATGTGCTCGCCACGCCGTCGGTGCCCGTGCATAAGATTCTTTTAGAAGCTGTCCGAAAAGGGGGAGTTTGAGAGGGCAGCCCCCTCAAGAACTCTCTTTGCCTGCGGCAGCAAGGTACTTCACCTCATTTTTTATCGACGATTTTCGCCCGACCGGGCGAAAATCGTCGATAAAAGAAAGAAAAAGTACCACACTGCCGTAGGCCAGAGGCGCGGCCGCCTACGTAGTTACAGGGGACATTCGAGGTGGATATCATCCGGCTCAAGCGCGAACTGTTCGGGGTCGGGGGTGGGCGTCACGACGCAGCCGCGGTGCTGGTAGAAGTGGATGGTGTTCTCCGACGGCGTCGCCGAGACATACAGGCGCTTTGCTCCAAGCGCCCGCGCGCCCTCGGCGGCCTGCTCGAACAGCAGCCTTCCCAGGCCCTGCTTGCGGTAGCCATCGCTGACGTGGAGCAGCTTGAGCTGGAGCTGGTCGCGTTCCGGGCCGATGAAGATCGTATCGAGGACCGCGACGCCGACCAGCCGCCCTCCGTCGAACGCGCCATAGAACACCCCACCGCGATCGAAGCAGGCTTGGAGCAGCGGCGTATAGCGCTCGGCCTCGCCCGGCGGCCACCCGCGCGCCTGGAACGGCGCCGGCTCCAGCACCAGCTCGCCATCCTGGAGCCGGTAGATGTTCTCGATCAGCTCGCTGCGATCGATCGTCCAGATCAGCTCGATCTCATCGCGGGATAATAATCTCTGTAGCATAGAGAATCTCCGGCAGCACCAGACCGCACGGCCAGTGCCGAATGCAGCACGGCGTTTGCGGCGATTATACCGCACTCCGCGTCTGGTGGCGTCCGGTGAGGGATTGGAGGGAATCGTGGCATCCTACCCGTTGCTTACCGAGGGGAGCAACCCGGCCACGGCGTCGATCGACACCATGAGCGCCCGCGAGATCGTCGCCGCCATCGCCGCCGAGGACGCCAAGGTCGCCGCAGCCGTCGCGGCCGTGGGCGACGAGATCGCGCGGCTGGTCGAGGTGGTCGCCGAGCGCATGCGGCGCGGCGGTCGGCTGATCTACGTCGGCGCCGGCACGTCGGGCCGGCTGGGCGTGCTCGACGCCGCCGAGTGCCCGCCGACCTACAGCACCCGCCCCGAGCAGGTCGTCGGCCTGCTCGCCGGGGGCGAAGCGGCGCTCACCCGCTCGGTCGAGGCCGCCGAGGACCGCCCCGAGGACGGGCGGCGCGACGTCGAGGCGCTGGGCGTCGGCCCCGACGACGTGCTGCTGGGCATCGCCGCCAGCGGTCGGACGCCCTACGTGCTGGGCGCCGTCGCGGCGGCCCGCGAGTGGGGCGCGTTCGTGGCGGGGCTGGCCTGCACGCACCCCTCGCCGCTGGCCGAGGCCGTCGAGCTGATGCTCGCGCCGATCGTCGGCCCCGAGGTGATCGCCGGCTCGACCCGCATGAAGGCCGGCACGGCCCAGAAGCTGGTGCTCAACACCCTCAGTACCGCCGTGATGATCCGGCTGGGCAAGACCTTCGGCAACCTGATGGTCGATGTGCAGCCGTCGAACGAGAAGCTGCGCCGCCGGGCCGCCGGCATCGTCGCCAGCGCCACCGGCCTGCCGCTCGATCAGGCCGCCGCAGCCCTCGCCGCCGCCGGCGATGAGCCCAAGACCGCGATCATGATGGTGCTGGCCGGCATCGACGCCGCCGAGGCGCGGCGGCGGCTGGCAGCGAGTGGGGGGCATGTGCGGGGGGCGCTCATGTGAAAAGGGGAGTTTAGAGAAACAACTCATCAACAGGCATGGTCCAGCCCGGTACAGCAGTTTCTGCCTCCGCGACCTCGCCTCGCCGATAGATTGTCGGTGTCTGTGCATCGCTTGCGCGGTATACCCTGATCACATCGTCATCCATTAAATCCACACCCCATACTACCAGCGTACCTGCCGCAAAGTAATCTTGAAGCTTCTTGGCAATACTTCGCTCCGCTTTCGGCCCATAATCACCTTCGCTCCGTACTTCGGCTGCGAAGGTGGGTGCGCCCTCCAGAAACTTCAAGCCAGTTGGCTTGCCGACGTAAAACGCTGCATCAGGACTAAACGATTTTCGATGTGGGAGATTGACTTTGAAACCCGCATTATCAGCATACGCGCGCCCATCAGGAACGTTGTGTTCGTACTGCCGTAAGCTCATATAAATCGCGCCGGCAGCACGATTCGGTGCATCGCCAGTCGGTGACATGAGGACGATTTCTCCATCAACAAGTTCGGCCTTGCCATTGTCCGGCACCTGATACAGGTCGTCAATTGTTGCTCGTGTTCGTGTAACCATGGAGCCACCTCGTGTGGGCCAACCACTAAGATTCCTGTCTCACTGTGGTTTTAGCGAGATTGAGCAATAGGCGAAGTGCTTCATTCACCGCTTCTTCGTTCGGAAACGCTGCGGCTACATCTGGGGCGAGCCGGACAATATTTGAACCAGCCGCGAGCCGCTGCACATATTTCCCACGCACGCCGTTCTTTAGGAGAGTCTCGTCGTACTCGTCGCGCAGGTCATCCTCCAATGGCGTGTTAATTTCCTGATTCATATAATCGCCGCTCCTTTGGTCTGAGCGTTCGGGCGCTAATGATACGGATACGGTTGCTACGATCAGTGTGAGCGACCATCAGTAGGCGTCCTTGCGCTGACGTGCCGATAACGATACATCGCTCCTCATCGTTCGAATGATCGGGATCGGCAAAGGTGACTACGAGTGGATCGTAGAAGACTGTGGCCGCCTCCTGAAAGGAAACGCCGTGCTTTTGCAAGTTATAGTCCGCTTTCCGATCATCCCATTCAAAGTCCATGGCGCCAGTATATCACAGACGTGATGCTCTTGGCTGGCACGACCTCAATCGTAGTTCCGACGACCCTCCTGGATGCTTTGAAGAATATCGCTGCGGATTATCGATGTGCTCGGCGTGATATTCTGGAATATCGAGGGGTGACGCTTTCCGCAGCTCCGGCGTAAGGACAAAACTCTGCCCGTCGCGCCGCTGAATACGTACGGCGCCATCATGCCGCACCTGCTCAAGCACGGCGGCAAGTTCTGGCGTGCTTCGGAGGAGGTATAACTCTTTACGGGCTTACCTCTATGAGGCTGATGTGGGCCGCTCGTGCAGCGGTTGGAGACCGCCATCGAGTGTGATCAAGACGCTCGACTGATTGTGCGCAGAAGAGGAGGGAGATGATTAGGTGGGCTGCGCTCGAAGATGAGAAACGACTTTGCGGCCCGACGGTCAGTGTCAGCCGCTGCCCGCCCGAGGGCCACAGTGTGGACTGCCACTGCCGTTCAGCACAACATGCTAAATCGCCCCGATAGGGTCCTCGGCTGCACTCATTGTTGTGCCGCAGTCAAGTAACGCTATTTGACGAAATTGTCCAGAAATTTGATTATTTTCTTGTCACTCCAGTCTCGATAATGCCATTTATCATCCATGCTTAAAACATCGATCGTATGTCGGTCTAGATTGCGAATAAGGTTTGCTAGTTCTATATCGCTTATATCGTTCATAATGGAGCGTAAAGGTCCCGTTGTAATGAGTTTTGTTATAACTGGTTCTGTTCTCTGGCGATAATAGAAACCGAAACTTGGGTATGCCTTGCTTACATTGTCGGAGTTGTTATGGGCAGTACAGATGCATTGAATATAATCAAACTGACAGACTGCTCCGACCAATTCATCTGTATCCGACGATAAGAGTTGGAATAACCACTCATGTTGCTGAATATAATGAACAACTTCTTGAACCCATCCACCTTTCAGGAAACCCGCTCTCGATGCCATTATTGATACATACCTCGACCAGTAATACGAACGGTAATATTCGTCCCACTCCACCTCTTGCTCGATTAATTTCCGACACCCTTCCCATTGATCACGGTATACAAGTAGCGCGCCAATCACATAGATGCGAATCATCACCTCTTTGGAAGTCCAGGCGCTGCTAAACTGTAACTCGTTGTTGTGAGGATACTTTGCTTTTTCGGAGCGTTTGCATAAAAGATAAAAAGATTTTTGCAACTCCGGCAAAAGCTCTAAACGCCGATTCTCGATCAAGATTGTTCCTATCATCGTCAAATTATCCAGTATTGGAAGTAGCCTGTTCTCCATGGCGTTTTGGATTGCCGTTGCCTCTGACGGAAGTTGTTCTATGATATCGAAAAACAAGGGGACTGCATTTCGGACAAAGACTGAGACAATTTCTATACGTTGTGGGAGAACAAGCATGATTCTCTTGCGAAATGAAGTTGGTGATTCGTGCCAATATGTATCACTATACTCAATACTATCATTTGCTATGCCAATAGTTGAGTAAATAACTCGCAGTGCCTGATAAATCTTTTGTTCGAGTTCTTTGCGCACAACTAACTTATCTTGTTGGTCTTCGGCTAAATGATATATAGTGACTCGCTTAGCTCGCAAGTCAAAAGGAAGTTGGTTTGGATTGCCATAAGCTGTATTCATAATCATAATAATCCGATCAGTACCTAACGCTTTGATCGCATAACCAAGCTCTACCAATACATTCGGGTTAGGCGTGGGCTTTGACTCAGCTTGCTGGCTAATAATAGTAATATCGCAAACGAATACTTCGGCTTGGTCGATTTTGCTAAGGATCGTTGTTGCTATATCAGGTGCCCCCGGGATACCCAAGGTGTCACGATCTATCACAGGATCGACTTGGATATCCTCATCTCGACGCAGCGTCTTAATAGCATTCTCCAGAGTCTTCTCGATGAAAGTACGGTTGGTTGAGTTTGGGCGATCAGATTGCCACGAATAGAATACGTTCGACGCCATTTGGCTGACTCCATTTAAGTGTAACAAATATAGGAAGTCGGGCATATGAAGCTGTTGTATCATAGCACGAAGGCTATGCTGAAGTGTTGAGACGGCTGAACTTTGCGGCACAACGGCCTGCCGTTCAGTTGCCCGCGCCGGAGTACAGCTTCGATAAGTCGGTACTGGTTGTCAAAATGCACCCGATCTTGTAGAGCGCCGCGAACGGCGCGAGGCAACTGCAACGGCTTGTTGGGCGCTTCGACCAAAACAATTTATTCTAATGAAATTATGGCTTTTGCGGGCCTTTCCTCTTAATTATCCATTGACGTAACCTGAAAAAGACATATATAATATATAATGCCGCGAGGATTGCACCGAAATATATACCGGGTAGCCAGAAATCCCACTGTTCTTTTGTTGGATTTGATTGATTGAAAGACCATAAGAAGTAGATCCAAGCTGCTGTGATACTATTCATTAGTACAACAAATACGATTTCGACTTCAATAAAGCGATTGTTCCAATGATATGGTGCATACCTTCTAATGACTAGCAAAATAATAGACATTATCAAGGTTGGCGGTATACTGTCCGGGATGTTCTTTCACGGAGTGAAATAATGCCAAAGTTCGACACCATTTTGCAGAATGAGCGGCGCTTACGCGCCTTTACCGGCCTGGATACAGCCACCTTCACAGCCTTCTTACCCGATTTTACCAAGGCAATGCAACACTATCTCAAGGGCACGACCCTTGATGGCTACGTCCGAGAAGGCGACCGCGCGATTACCTACGCCAACAGCCCGCTACCCACAGCCTCTGATCGGCTGCTATTCATCCTCACCTATCTCAAGCAGAATGCTATCCAAGAGGTGCATGGGCAGCTCTTCGGCATGAGTCAGTCAAATGTCAGTAAATGGGTGCGGCTATTACTGGATATCTCTGAACGATGCCTTGGCCGCCCAACGGCTGTTGCCAGCACGCAGCGCAGCAGAATTGGCAGCGCGGTTACGAGACGAAACGCTCGAACTCGATCCAGAGGCTCCCCTTTTTTCTGTCACGACGCTACAGAGCGACCGATAGCACGACCAAAAGATGCGGAGGAGCAGGAAATCTACTACAGCGGCAAGCAGAAAGACCATACCATCAAGAATGTGCTCATTGTGGATGCGGCTGGGTGTATTTGGTTTTTGAGCGCCACATATGCCGGCAAAGTTCACGATAAACGGATTGCGGATGAAGCCCAATATCGGCTGCCGGAAGGCAGCGTGTTGGGGCAAGATAGTGGATTTCAGGGTTTCACACTGCCGGATGTGTTCATCCTCCAACCAAAAAAGAAGCCACGCAACGGCACGCTGACCGAGGACGAGAAAGCAGAGAATCGCTGGATCTCGCACATCAGAGTGCTGGTCGAGCATAGTATCGGTGGTGTGAAAGTCTATCGGATAGTTCACGATGTAATTCGTCACTGGTGTCCTTCCATCCGCGATCAGGTAATGCAGATTTGCTGTGGCCTCTACAATCTGCGGCTACGTCATCAGATGGCGGATACAAGCCTATCTGAATCTTGATAATGTCTAATAAAGAGCAGAATTGCCATAATGCCTGCCAAAAAGAAAGTATGTGTAACTCCAATTCTGAGATACCCATTGGTCGCGAAAGAAAATATAGTTGGCTCGTCACCTGATATGATGGTTATTTCTCTAACCCCTGCTATTCTAGCGCTCGGCAATATAGTGGGAGCATTATTATTGGGATTGGGATCATCCACAAAAGTTAGTCGAAAAGAGATTATGTCTCCTGGATTGAGCAGAGATTTTGATAAAACTATACTATCGGTAAGAGTATCCGTTACAGCGAAATCCACTCCAGTCGGTTTCTTATGTGTGACGACAGCTCCAACTATGCTTCCAGACGACTTAATCGTTAATTTAATGGGTTCAATATAATCACCAGGGCGAATTATCGTATTACCATTATTTGATAAATCAAAATATAAACTTGAAACAGTAGTAGCTATTTTGTCTCGATATAATACTCGTATATCGTCCTTATATTCGGGATCTTGCCAAACAATGCCATATTTACCATGCATAATAATTCTTAAATCCGAGTGGTTTTGTGATTTGCTAAACAAATCGTAAGCTACAATAGTTGAAATCATCAATGTAATGACAGCCACGATAACACCGAGGAATTGCCAGACAGGATCGCGTAAACGAGCACTCCATTTAGTTGACATAAATGACCTCTTTGCTACCGTACAGAAAATATGAGCTGATCAAGCGGTAACGCATCTCGGTGGGCCAGAAGGAAATCGATGGGCATGGTATCCTGTTCGTCAGCGTAACCAAACGAGACGAATGGAGGGAAACCATGCACATCAACTTCCGTACCTATCGTACCATCAAACTGACCCTGGCGCAGGTTTTGCACACCCGTGCCAACAGCCATGCCGAACAGCACCTTAACACCTTGAGCTTGCTGATTTGTGGCATCGTCAGTGCCCAGCATGTGCAGTTCGATAAGCTCGCCAGCCATGCCCCGATCAGAGGACGCAAGAATGAAAGCCTGATCACGCGCTTTCGGCGCTGGGTCAAGCACGACGCTATCACGCTGGAGGCGCTCTGGCTCCCGTTCGCCCGTGCGGTACTCTCCAGTCTGGCGCACCTGCCACTGACCATCCTGCTGGATGGAACCACCGCCGGGCGCGGCTGTGTGGTCTTGATGGCCAGCGTTCTCTATCGTCATCGCGCCATTCCGCTGCTGTGGACGGTGGTAAAGGGCAAGAAGGGCCATCTGCCTGAGGCGCTGCATTGCGCACTGATCGAGCAGCTTCAGGAGTTGATCCCGCCCGATGCGACCGTCACGCTGCTGGGCGATGGTGAGTTTGACGGCACCGAGTTGCAAACCAGATTGCGCGCGAGGAAGTGGGAGTATGTCTGCCGCACTGCTACCAACATTCTGATCTTTGCTCAGGATGGGGTCTTCACGGTCGGTGATCTGCCGCTCTCGCGCGGTGAGGCTGTCGCCATCGCGGATGTGCGCATGACCGCCAAGCAGTATGGACCAATTCTGGTGATTGGGGTCTGGGACGCCAAGCAGCAGCAACCACTCTATCTGATCAGCTCGTTGAGTGATGCGGACGAGGCGGTCAAGCGCTATCGGATGCGCTTTCGGATTGAGTGCATGTTTGCCAATCATAAAAGTCGTGGGTTTCGGATTGACAAAAGCCATCTGGCCGCCCCCGAACGTCTGGCGCGGCTGCTGATCGCCACTGCTCTGGCCTATGTGTGGATTCATGCGGCCGCCGTGTTTGCCCAGGAGCAGGGATGGGTCGAACAATTTCATCGCAAAGATCGCTGTGACTTAGGCCTGTTTCAAATCGGGCTGCGCGCGATACAGTATGCACTACGTGAAGGGTTACGTGTTCCGGTCAGTTTCCGATTGCCCATAGACCCGCCCACTGCCTCACACATGGCGAACGGATTTTCTGTACGGTAGCAAAATGACCTCTGCATTTCAGACTTTCAGATTGGGCGTTCCTGAAGCGGAAGCATAAAGTGGATGAATATCTTTGTCAAGCAATGTTAGTTTGTACTGTAGTTTTGCAAAGTTGAACCACACGCGCTCCTGTAGTAGGATAGCCCCATGCGGATCCGTGCCAGATGAATCACCACCAGGAGCGGGTATGCCAGCGATTGTTGAGTTCCCAAGCGTCGTGCAAGACCTCCTGGTCCAATACGCAGACCTGTTTGCCAACCAGCCCGAGCGCCAGCACTTCGCTGAGTATCTGACCGGCCTGTTCATTGCTGAACGCAAAACCGTCAGCGGTATCAACCGCGAGTTTGCAGTCACGACAGACCAGTCCTGCCTGAACCGCTGGATCACTGAGGTTGAGTGGGAGGAAAAGGCGCTCAACCAGCGGCGCCTCGAGCTGCTGCAACGCGACTCTGCCACCCACTACACCAAGAATGGCGTCATCGCGATTGATAACACCCTCATCGATCACGACGGCAAGCTGATTGAAGATGTCGGCTGGTTCTGGGATCATGCTGAGAAGCGGCACCTGATTGCCCACGACTACTTGATCGCCAACTACGTCTGCGCTTCCGGCAAGCACTATCCGCTGGAGTTCCGCCGCTTTCGCAAGAAGGACACCTGTGCCGCCACAGGCAGTCTCTTCAAGAACCACACCGTCCTGTGTCAAGAACTGGTCGATTGGGTCGTGGAACAGAACATACCGGGCGATTTCACCTTCGATAGTTACTTCACCCATGCCGACATTCTCAACCACATCGACGGTTATGGCCGCAATTACGTCGGTGATCTGAAGTTCAATCGTACTATCAACGTCGATGGACGCGACTGGAAAGCCAGTGAATGGGTGAAGGCCGAACTGGGACCGCTGTGTCGGCGCAAAACGACCGTCGACGGCAAAGAGCAATGGTACTTCACCAAAAGTATTCGCATTCCGGGCGTCACGCACACGGTGCGGATTGTGGTGCTGTGGAAAGGGCAACGGGATGCCGAACCACGCAAGATCTTGATTACCAATCGCACCTATTGGGAAGTGCATCGCATCCTCAAGACGTATCGCAAACGCTGGACAGGAACGGAGACCTTCCATCGGGACGGGAAGCAGCATCTCGGCATGGGCGATTGTCAGCTCAGGAAGGGCGAGAGCCAGACACGGCATATGTATCTCGTATTCCTGGCGTACAGCGCCTTGATGACCCAGTTGCGGCACGACCGTGCGCAGGAATGGGCTCAGGCACGCCTAATGACCATCGGCGAGTCCTGTCGCGCCATGTCTCGCGAGACCTTGGGCAAAACGATCGCCTGGGTGGTTGAGCAGGTTCAGCAAGGGCAGAGTCTGTCCGATATCAAGGCCCATTTGGCCCTACCCTAACTTTGCAAAACTACAGTTTGTACTACAGAGCAATATAAGGTAAGGGAAAGCCGATCTCGCAGAACTGCTTGTATAGAAGCGCCCAACTAGCTAGGAATCGGTGGACCTAAACCCTTTCTACCCTGCGAAACTCGTGCTACTATACGAACGAAGTTTCGCATAGTAGCAACTTCCCCGTATACGCAGGTCAAACAGTATGCCTATAATCCTCGGCATCGACGGCGGCGGCTCGCGCACCCGTGCCCTGCTGGCCGATGCAGGGGTCGGGGTGCTGGGCACCGGCGCGGCTGGAGCCAGCAACTACCGCTCGGTCGGGTTCGCGGCGGCCACCGAGGCGCTGCTGGAGGCCACGGCTGAAGCGCTGCACTCGGCAGGGCTGGCGCCGGAGACGCCGCTGGCCGCCGCCTGCTTCGGCCTGGCCGGCGTGGGCCGCCCGGAGGACCAGGCCCGCTTCGAGGCTTGGGCGGCGGCGCGACCGATCGCGGGCCGCCAACTCTTCGTCAGCGACGCCGAGCTGGTGCTGGCGGCGGGCACTCCGCAGGGCTGGGGCGCGGCGCTGGTCGCCGGCACCGGCTCGTTCTGCTGGGGCCGCGCCGCCGATGGGCGCACGGCGCGGGTCGGCGGCTGGGGCTACCTGCTGGGCGACGAGGGCAGCGGCTACGACCTGGCACTCCGGGCGCTGCGCCTGGCCACCCAGACCGCCGACGGCCGGGCTGAGGCCCACGCGCTCCTGCGCGCCGTCCTCGACCACTGGGGCCTCGACGCGCCCGCCGATCTAATCGGCTACGTCTACCACTCCGACCGCACGCGCGCCGAGATCGCCGGCCTGTGCGCGCCGCTGCTGGCGCTGGCCGAGGCCGGCGACCCGTACGCCGCCGCGCTGCTGGAGGGCGCCGCCGAGGAGTTGGCCCGCATGCTGGCTGTGGTGGTGGGCACGCTTGGCCTACATGAGCCGCCGGTGGCCCTGGCCGGCGGGCTGCTGGGCGCCAGCCGCCGCCTGCGCGAGGCGTTCGCCGCCCGCGCCGGCGTCGCGCTCGGCCCGCTCGTCTACGTCGAGGACCCAGCCCAGGGCGCGCTGGTTTTGGCCCGCCGGCTGCTAAGGGAAACGTGAGTGCCGTACTGATCACGCTTCACGTTTCACGTTTCGGGTCTGTAGTAGTTTTTCTTCCTTTTCTCGTGGATTTTTCGCCCGGCCGGGCGAAAAATCCACGAGAAAAAATGGGTGAAGTACCTTGCTGCCGCAGGCAATAGAGCGTTGCAGGCGCCACCGCGTGAGTCCTGTGAATGAGGAGATTGCAGTGGGATGGCTATTCCAGCGCCCGTATCCGTGGCACAAATACCCAGATCAGGCCGGCGAATGCGAGCGCAACCAGCGCGCCGCTGATCACCGCGGTCGGCTCGCCGGCGTACTCGGCCACGGTGCCGACCCACAGCGCGCCGAGCGGCATGCCGCCGAAGAAGGTCATGCTGTAGACGCTCATCACCCGCCCGCGCAGCGCGTCCGGCACCAGCGTCTGCACCAGGGCATTGGCGATATTCATGATCAGGATCACCGCCATCCCGCCGACGAGCAGCAGCGCCAGCGACAGCGGCAGCCAGCGGGCCAGGGCGAACAGCAGCAGCAGCACGGGAAAGGCAAAGGTGCCGATCGTCAGCAGCCGGCCTTTGAAGCGGAAGCGGCCCAGCGAGGCGATCAGCAGCGCGCTCAGCAGCGCGCCCACGCCGCGCGCCGATTGCAGCAGCCCGTTGGTCGTCGCGTCGCCACCCAGGATGCGGACGGCCCACGCCGGGAACACCGTGGCCGACGAGATGCCGAAGAAGCTGGTGACGCCCACCAGGACGATCAGGGTTCGTATCGCCGGCTCGCGCAGGATGTAGCCCATGCCCTCTTTCAGCTCATCCCAGGCCGACTTGTAGCGCCCTCGCTCGGCCTGCGGCGCGATCTGCATCAGCAGCAGCGCCACGATCACGGCGATGAACGAGAGCCCGTTGAGCATAAAGCACCAGGCCGGGCCGATCAGCGCGTAGGCTATCCCGGCCACCGCCGGCCCGGTCGCCGTCGCCAGGTTGAACATGGTCGCGTTCAGCGCGATTGCGTTGATCAGATCCTCGCGCTCGACCAGCTCGCTCACGAGTGCCAGGCGCGCCGGCGCGTCGAACGCGTTGACGACACCCAGGCAGAACGCTAGCACCACGATATGCCAGGGCTGAATCAGGCCCGCGAACACCAGGCCGGCCAGGATGAACGCCAACATCATCATCGCCGACTGGGTGATCACCATCAGCCGCCGCCGCGACACGCGGTCGGCGACCACGCCGCCGTACAGCGAGAGCAGCAGCGCCGGGACGCCGGCAGCAAACCCCACGTAGCCCAGGTAGGCCGGCGAGTTGGTCAGCTGAAAGATCAGGTAGCCCTGCGCGGTCGTCTGCATCCAGGTGCCGAACAGGGATACGAGCTGCCCGGCGAACCACAGCCGGTAGTTGCGGTGCCTGAGCGCCACAAAGGTCTGCTTGGCGCTCAACCGCGCTCGTTCAGGTGGCGGCTGCGCTTTGCGCGGCTCCTGCGCCGTCGAAGTCGGCTCGGACTCGATCGAGCGTGTGGGTTTCATACGCGTCCTGATAGTACGGATGGCTTCACGCCATCATACCACACCTCGTCGCTTTTCCCCTACGCGCCGGAGCGGGCGACCTTGACACGATCCCGCCCCTGGCCTAGAATGATGCGCCCCTTGAACAAGCAGAGACTGGAGATTGGAGATGAGAGATTGGGATCGCGAATCTCCAATCTCCAATCTCCCTGAGAAACTGTTTGAAAGGGCATCTTCTCGCCTACGATCTGGGGTGGAAAGGAGATTCTTAAGGGGCGCCCCTCAAACTCCCCCTTTTCAAACAGTCTCTGAGCTTGGAGCCATAATGCTATGACCGACGAACCGCTTTCCCTTCCGCTGCCTGATCTGGCGAGTCAGTTTCTGCTCCGGCCCGATTTGAGCTTCCTCAACCACGGCAGCTTTGGCGCCTGCCCGCGCCCGGTCTTCGAGACCTATCAAGCCTGGCAGCGCCTGCTTGAGGCCCAGCCGGTCGAGTTCCTGAGCCGGCGCCTGCCTGGGCTGCTGGCCGATGCCCGCCGGGTGCTGGCCGGCTACCTCGGCGCCCAACCCGACCACCTGACCTTCGTGCCCAATGCCACGTTTGGGGTCAATATCGTGGCCCGTTCGCTCGACCTGGGCCTCGGCGATGAGGTGCTGGGCACCGACCACGAGTATGGCGCGGCCGAGCGAACCTGGCGATTCAACTGCGGCCAGCGCGGCGCTCGCTACGTCAGCAGGCCGATCGCGCTGCCGGTCCACGACGCGGCGGAGGTGGTCGAGCAGCTGTGGGCTGGCGTGACCGAGCGCACCCGCGTGATCTTCCTCAGTCATATCAGCTCACCCACTGCGCTGATCCTGCCGCTCGCCGAGATCTGCCGGCGCGCCCGCGCCGCCGGCATCCTCACCGTCATCGACGGCGCCCACGCCCCCGGACAGATCGACCTGGCGCTCGACGCGCTTGGCGCCGACTTCTACACCGGCAACTGCCACAAGTGGCTGTGTGCGCCCAAAGGCGCCGGGTTCCTGCACGCGCGGCCGGAGGTTCAGCTGCTGTTGAGGCCGTTGATCGTCTCGTGGGGCTGGGAGGCCGAGCGCCCCGGCCCGTCGCCGTTCATCGACTACTTCGAGTGGACCGGCACGCCGGACCCGTCGGCCTACCTGAGCGTCCCGGCCGCGATCGAGTTCCAGGCCCGGAATAATTGGCAGGCAGTGCGGGCGGCCTGTCACAGCCTGCTGCTGGATGCCTCCGTCCGGCTCGCGGATCTGAGCGGGCTGCCGCCGATCAGCCCCGACACCGCCGAGTGGTGGGCGCAGATGCGCGCGATCCCGCTGCCGCCGTGCGACGTGGAGCTAGTCAAGGCCCGGCTATGGGACGACTATCGGGTCGAGGTGCCGCTCTTGGAGTGGGGCGGGCGGTCGTACGTCCGCATCTCGATCCAGGCCTACAACAGCCCGAACGACATTGACCGACTTATCGAAGGACTTCGGCAATTATTATTCTGATATCTTCCGAATATTGACGATGATCGCGAGGTGGGATTTGTAGATCTCGGAGCCAGATGTAGGTGTCGGCGTATCGATGGGTATGTTGGTGGGCTGGGTAGGCGTACCAGTACGGCTCGGCGTAGGCGTGCCTGGCGGCGAGTTGTCCCCCAATGTAATCTCGTAGATCTTGCCGTCGTTCTCGTTTGGATCCTGCCGATTATCGACCCCACGATCGGCCAAGTACAAACTCTTCGCCGCCGAGTTCTGGCTGGAGGGCGCCAGGGCCACATCCGCGAGCGCGACCGCATCAAGAAACGTAACATCGATCGCCCGCACCAGCGCGCCGCTCGTGGTGACTTCCACCAGAGCACCCTTGGTGCCGACGATATAGAGCGTGCCGGTGCCAGGGTTAAACTCGATGCCCTCGGGATCTTGCACGCCGATGGAATTGGTGCTGAAGCTGTCGACCGCATCATCTCCCTCCGGCGGTACTCCGTCGAAGCGGCCATTGGCCCCCGGATCGAGGATAAACACCGCGTCGCCCGCCCCATCGGTAATATACAGCTTCCCCTGGACGTACGTCAGCCCTTCCGGGTCGTCGTCACCGAACACGGTCGTGCTGAACGACGTCACGATGTCGTCGGCGCTGCCGAAGCTGCCGTCCCGGCCCAGATCGATCTCAAATACATGCTTGCCATGCGTGTCGTCGGAGATAAAGAAATGACCATTGCCGGGGTTCACCGCGATGTCGATCCCGGCCGGCTCGACCGAAAACGCGGTTGTACTGTAGGTGGCGACAAGCTGCCCCGCGATGGTGGCCTCGAAGACATTCGCCCCGACGAAGTACTGCGGCATCTCATCGACCTCGCCGTCGACCACCAGCAGCGTGCCGCGCGCAGGCCAGTAGGTCAGCCCCGAGGGATCGGGGCTAGGCGGCGACCACTGCGCGGTGTCAATAACCCGGACCAACGCGGCATTCTCGGCCGCGGGGGGCGCGGCGGCCAGGGCAACCAACGGCGCCGCTCGATCAGTTTGTTGGCCGCCCGCATACGCCCACAGCACAACGGCCAGCGGCGCCAGCGAAGCGAGCAAATGGTTCGTTTTCAGCATAGAAGGCTTTTAGATCAGGTGCCAGATCGCCGTTTTGATCTGAAGCAGCACCTGGTCGAGCGGCTGGTCGGCGTCGATCTCGGTCACGCGCAGACCCTCCCTGGCCATCTCCACAATCGCCTGGCTCTTGGCTGCGATCCTGGCGCTGTCGTGCTCGGGCTTGCGGGCCTGCGAGACCGCCGGGCTGACGCGTAGGGCAAACACGTGCTCGGGCGGGAGGATGCTGAGGTAGATCCGTGCCTCCAGCCGCGCCATCGCTGCGGCGAGCGGGTTCATGTACACGTTGCCGAGCGCGGCGATGCGCGGGCCATCCATCGCCCGGCCAGTGATCCTGATCGCCTCCAGCGGGTAGCGGTCGTAGACGACGATCGACCCCCGCGCCACTGCGCGCCGCCCGGCCAGGTAGCGCGCGCGCCGGTCACGCGCATCGGCCAGGCAGCGCAGGTACTCGGCAGCGCGCCTCAGCCGCCCGGCGAGCCGGCTGGCGCGGCTCGCTTCGCCGGTCAGGCGCCGGCAGCCGGCGTGTGCCAGGGCCAGCACCTGGGCGGCGCCCCGCACGGCGCGAGTTGTTGGCGAGGGGCGCGAGGTGCCCATGTAGAACGTCTGCACGTTCAGGCGCCACGAGAGCCACTTGCCGATCGCATGTACGATGGTCGATTTCCCGGCACCATCGGCGCCGACAAAGGCGATCCCTAGCCCACCGGCGATCGGGATCTTGCGCTTATCGCGCCCGGCCAGCAGTCGGCGGTACAAGGCGCTGAATGGCCAGCGCTGCGCGAGCGCGGCCTGATAGCTGATCGCGCGCGCCCGCCAGCGGCTGTGGCGCTGGTAAGGTGCCAGTTCGCGGCGGGCCTGGTGCGCCAGCCGGTCCAGCACTTCGCTCGGCATAGGCGATTCCAGCGCCGACAACACGCCTGTCACCAGACCGGGCGTGATAAAGCCGGCGTGCTCGGTCAGCGCACCGGCGACCTGCTCGGACGTGGCTTGGCCCAGCAGGTACGCGAACTCGGCGCGGGTCGAGGGCGAGATGCCGCCCCCATGGCTGTGCTTGAGCAAGGTGCGCAGCGCCAGCACAATGATCTCCAGCTCGGGCGCCGGCACGCGCAGGCCCAGCTCCATGCGTGTGTTGTCGAGCAGGCAGCGCTCCAGTGGGAGATCGTAGTTCTTGACAAACTCCTCGCCCAGCACCACCCGGTAGTGGATGTGCAGATGCGCCAGGCCGCCGGTCTCCTCGTCGAACCCAAGATAATCCTCGATCGCCGGAAACTGGCGGCGTGGGTGCGACAGCGCCGGCTTGAAGTCGAGCCGGTACAGCAACTGCTTGAAGCGCCGGCTGTGGGAGCGGTCGACCAGCAAGTCAAGATCGGTCGCGCCACCCAGGGCCTTGGGGAGGCCGTGCGTGCTTTTCCAATGGCAGTAGCGGATGCCCTGCACATTAAGCTCATCGAACAGGGACGCCAGAACTCGCAGCCCTGGTAGGCGCGCCCCCTGTGTGCTTGCGACCTTTATCTGTTGCAGCATAGGTTAACCATTGGCGCTACAGTCAGTATACCTATCGAAGCCGTCCACCCAGATCAGCGACAGAACCTCTTCCAAGTACGTCGGACGCTCAAGAAGGATATATTCCAGCAGCTCGCACCCATTCTCAAAGATCCGGGGCGTGCAGTAGCGGCTTGAAAGAAACGCAAAGTACGCGCCTGGCTCGATTGGCAAGCTGCGCGCGAGCAGGCTGGTGCTGTCGAAGGGGCTGAAGGTCTTGAAGCACTTGACGCGAAAGGAGACGGCTGGCAGCACCGTGTGACCCAAAAACATCAGCAGGGCCAACCGGTGGCAGCCATCCGCCAGGAAGTAGCGCCCCGAGACGAGCTTGCCGGTCGGTGGCCCGCGCCGATCCGTCGTCGGCGGCAGCAACTGGGCCGCAGTCTTTAGGATGATCGGCGCGCTACTGTCAAAGCCGCGCGCCGCCATGCTCTCGTACAGAGCAGCCGACCGGCGCACCCGTTCCGCAAAGGCTGTCTCGATCGCCGCCTGGTCGCCGCATAGGTGCGTCAGGCTGCAAATCAGCTCGGAGGTTGTGAACCAGGTGTGATACGGGCTCTGCCGCACCAGCGCCAAGAAGGCCGCCGGGTCGCACTGAAACAACTCGCGGCGTTCAGCGTAGAACGCAAAAAAGTTGCGCCGCACGATCACATCGTAGCGCAGCGGGCAGACGAGTGTGGCGATCTCAACCTCGGCCCCAAGCTCGGGAGCCTCGGCCCAGTTCCAGTAGTTGCCCAGGTGCGTGGCCCGCCTCAGCCAGTCAAGTCCTAAACGCAGCCTGCGCCAGCGACGCGGCTTGCGTCCCGTGGGGGGTAATTCCATAATAACCTCCACAGGGGACTGTCACGTTTACGTGACGAGGTGTTGTTTGCTGAAATGAGTTGTAAAAGGGGGTGTGGGGTGTGGTGGAAGCCCGCATAGAAAAGCCCACCCGCTTTTAAAACTCAAATAGGTTTGCTATATTCTGGATTGGCAGTTCGCAGTATAGCAGCGATGAAGATGAAGATCAAGCACAAAAGTATAATCGGATGATACTTAACAGTCTTAAATTGGGCCTCCGACCGGCTTGACGCCCTTTTGCCCACGCGGTAGAATCAGCTTACGATTTCGATCTGTGGAGCTTGCCGATGAAGTGGGAGCGACGATTGGGGCTGCCGTGGCTGATGTCCGGCGCCGTGATTTTGTGTGCCTGGTGCAGCTTCCTGAGCGGCCTGGGCGGCTGGGTGATGGGCCAGGACCTGACCCGGCGCGAGGCCCAGGTGGCACTGGCGACCGCTAGCGCCGCCCGGCTGGACCTGCCCCCGCTCGGCGTCCAGGTCATCCGGCTGGATCGCGCGGGGCCGGCCGCCCGCGCCGGGGTCCAGCGCGGCGATGTGATCGTGGCGATCGACGGCACCTACGTCGAGGCCGCCCGCGACCTCCACGAGCAGCTTCGCCGCTACCACGCCGGCGACACCGTGCGCCTCACCGTTCAGAACGAGCGTGGCGAGGAGCGCGTCGACGTGCAGACCGATCCCTTCCCCGGCGACAGCCCGCGCCCCTACCTGGGGATCTACTACACCGCCCGCGGCGACGAGCCGGCCGACTTGTGAGGATCAGGAAATTGAGTATAGAAGATAGAAGATAGAGGATAGCCAGGCTATCCTCTATCTTCTATCTTCTATACTCCATCCTCAGGCGAGGAGTTTGTAGCCTGCCGTCCCCACCAACCCCAGCCAGTAGGCCGTGGTGTAGTAGATCATCAGCGGCTGCCGCCCACGCCGCCACAGCAGCGCCAGCGCCAGCACGGCCAGCAGCGCTACGACGTAGAGGTCCAGCCCGATCACCTCGAACGCCAGGTTGGCGAAGACCCCCAAGCCGATGAAGGTGCCGTTGAGCGCCACCAGCGCGACGTCGCGTGGGGCCAGCCGCTCGGGGTGCGGGAACAGATCCTGGATCAGCAGCAGCGCGGCGTTGGTCAGCACGAATCCGGCGAAGAACACCAGGTGCGAGAACTCGTCGTCGTTGTAGATGATGATCGGGCACAGCGGGCTGGCCTGATCTTCCAGGCAGAAGCGCACGTGCAGGTAGTTGGTGACTTCGTGATCGCCGTAGCCGGCCCCCAGCAGGTACGCGCCGACGATAAAGATCATGCCCAGCGCCCGGTGCCAGGTCCCCTCGCGCGCCGGGCTGTCGTACTCCAGGTGCTTCTTCAGCAGGTAAAAGGCGATTAGGCTGATCAGCGGCAGCACCAGCATATTGTTGAGGTCGACCCAGCGTAGGAACTCGTTGGCCGCGACGTAGCCGGTGGTGAGCGTGCTCAGGCGGTTGATCGACAGCAACACGATCACAATCGACTGGACCGTCAGCAGCGCGTGGGTGCGTCCAAGCCGCGGCACGGCTGCTGGGGGGCTGCTCGTTTGGGCGCGACCAGCGTCAAGCGGTTGAAAGCTACTTCCTGGTTCTGCTCGATCCATACTTCTACCTTCGTAGTCTTCATATCTTCGCGGTCTTCGTGGTTAGAAACTGTTTGAAAGGGCATTGTCTCGCCTACGATCTGTGGTGGAAGGGGGATTCTTGAGGGGCGGCCCCTCAAACTCCCCCTTTTGAAACAGTCTCTTAAGAATGCCGGCTTATGCGCGCCGCATCCACCCCTTGAGGCGGGCCGTGATCTGCGCTATCCGCACCTGGACGGCCAGGGCGCTTTTGACCTCCGGCGGCAGATGTTCGCGCCAGTAGTGAGTCGTCTTGGCCACCACTGTGATCACATTCTTGATCTCGCCCTTGAGCGCATAGTGCTCGCCGACCGGCACGAATAGCAGCGCGCCATCGGCGCGCGCCTGCACACACTCCTGCTCGATCGCCTCGTGCAGCCAGCGGGCCATGCCGGCGGAGTGGCACCGTATGGCGATCCAGCCCGGCTCGGCGGCGCTGGCGGATAGCCCGCTCACCTCGTGAATCCCCCGGATGATCTCGGCGGCGGCGAAGCGGTAGCCCGCGCTTTCTGGGTCGGCGCCATCCGGGGCATGCAGCATGGTGCTGCGGTGCGGCGGCCCGCCCTCCTGCGCCAGCACGCAGAAGCTTTCCCACATGGTGCCCCAATCCACCGACCCATCCTCGCGATATTTCATGGGTGCCGAGGCCATCGGCGCCCGTGGGTCTGTTGCCCTTGTCGTCATCGGTATGCCTTTCCTGTGGAGAGATTACAGGAGTTACGCGGCGGCGCCCACAACGCCGCTCTTGCCTGCGGCAGCAAGGTACTTCACCTCTTTTTTCTCGATGATTTTGGCTCGGCTGGGCCAAAATCGTCGAGAAAAGGAAGAAAGAGTACCACGGCTCCTGAGCCTGTTGAAGGGCTGCCCAAGGCTGAAACCACGTTTGCTCGATGAGCGCGTAAATCCCGCTCTTTCAGATCCCCCTGAGAATCCTTCATAGAAATGTGCGAAAGAAGTAGCACCAGTGGATGGGTGTTGACGATATTCGTCGGAAGCTCTATCATTACAACCACTCTGGCCGGATCTGAGAGTTGTGCCCATGACCACCAGGCAACCCGAGCCGATCGCGCCCGACGCGACCGAGCTACCCGATCGGGCGCGGCGACCGGCGCTGCTGCTGGCGGCGGCCGCCGGCCTGTGCTGGGCTAGCGCCCTGGCGTTGCTGCTGTCCGGCGATCCGGGCTTCGAGGCCGGCTTGCTGGCGCCGGCGCGGCTGATCTTCTATGGGCTGGTCCTGGCGGCCGGGCTGCTGACATTCGTCCCGGCGCAGCGCAACCTCGATCTGCCGGGCCTGGCCTTTGAAGGCGTGGCCGGGTCGTTTGTGCTGTTCTATACACTGGCGTTCGTCCCGCCGCCGACCGGCTGGCTGCTGGACCCGCCCGATGCGCCGGTCTACCTGGTCTTTATGGTCGCGCTGTTCTGGAGTGTCGCGGCGGTGGTGATGCCGGTGGTCTACGCCATCGGCAAGCGGGTGTTTCACCAGCGCGCCCGCCAGTACGACCTGCGGCGCGCCCGGCGCCAGGCCCACGAGATCGGGGCGCTGGCCGCGCTCTGCGCTGGCCTCGCCGGGCTCCGGGCGCTGACGCCGGTCTTCGTCCTGCTGCTGGCACTGATTCTGGTGGTGGCCGAGCTGCTGTTTCTCTCATTCGTCGAAACCGAAACGTGACACGGTGAGGGGTGAAGGGGTGATCAGATCGACGCAACTGTCACCTTGTCACCTTGTCACCTTGTCACCTTGTCACCTTGTCACCTTGTCACCTTGTCATCTTGTCAGACTGTGAGCAAACCATGATACGTATCACAATCATCGGTATGGGCTTGATCGGCACGTCCCTGGGCATGGCGCTGCGCTCGGCCGACGAGCGCGAGTCGCCGCTTGGCCAGATCAGCGTCACCGGGTACGACAAGGACCGGCGGGCCATCGCCGACGCGCGCGGGCGGCTGGCGATCGACCGTGAGTCCACCAACCTCGGCGAGGCGCTCCGCGATGCCCAACTCGTCGTCGTCGCCGTGCCGGTGCAGGCCGTGCGCGAGGTCTTTGGCGCGATCACCCCGCTGCTGGCCGCCGGCACCGTGATCACCGATGTCTCCAGCACCAAGGCCGAGGTGATGCAGTGGGCCCGCGAGCTGTTGCCCAGCGGAGTCGATTTCGTCGGCGGGCACCCCATGGCCGGCAAGGAGCAGGCCGGCCCAGGCGCGGCCTCGCCGGAGCTGTTCCGCGACGCGATCTACTGCCTGACGCCCTCGCCGCACGTCCGCCCGCAGGCGGTCGACCTGGTCGAGGGGATGATCCAGCAGATCGGTGCCAAGCTCTACTACATCGACCCGCACGAGCACGATGCCTACGTCGCCGGCGTCTCGCACCTGCCGTTCCTGCTCTCGGCCGCCCTGATCGAGGTGACCAGCCGCAGCCCGGGCTGGAAGGAGATGGCCCCGCTCGCCGCCACCGGCTTCCGCGATATCTCGCGCCTGGCCTCCGGCGACCCGCAGATGCACCGCGATGTCTGCGCCACTAACCGCGCCGCCCTGACGCGCTGGATCAACGATACCGTGCGATTTTTGCTGGAGGTGCGCGACCAGCTTGAGGACGGCGACGACGAGCAGGTGCTGGCGATGTTCGAGCACGCCCGCGAGGTACGCGAACAGTGGCTCCAGCTCAGGCCAAACATGCGGCCGGGCGAGGACTCCTTTGAAGACTTGAGCGGCGGCCCGATCGAGCGCCCCAGCCTGTTCGGCCGACTCGGCCGCTCGCGCGATAAGCGCAAATAAGCCCACGCCCGCCGATTATTTGCACCGCCGGTTTATTCTGAGCTATAATTCACAATCGTACTCATAGGGGAGCGCTATGGAGCGAAAAATACGTGTGCTGATCGCCAAACCCGGCCTGGACGGCCACGACCGCGGCGCCAAGGTGATCGCGCGGGCGCTGCGTGACGCCGGCATGGAGGTCATCTATACCGGCTTGCAGCAGTCGCCGCTGATGATCGTCGAGGCCGCGCTCCAGGAGGACGTCGACGTGATTGGGCTGTCGATCCTGTCCGGCGCCCACATGACCTTGCTCCCCAAGGTGATGCAACTCTTGCGCGAGCAGGGCATGGACGATGTGATGGTCGTGGCTGGCGGCATTATCTCCGATGCCGATGCCAGAATCCTGCGCGAGCAGCACGGCGTCGCGGCGGTCTACGGGCCAGGCGCCTCGACCCACGATATTGTTCGCTTCATCCAGGAGAACGCCGGCTCGAAGCGTGATGCGTGATACCGACCACCGACCACCGACCACTGACCGCTGGGGGAGCGCCTCTCGGTCCTCGGTTCTTTGTTCTTTGTTCTTTGTTCTTTGTTCTTGGTAGGGATCGTGGATCTGGCAGATTCGTTACTTTCCGGCAATCGGCGCGCCCTGGCGCGCGGGATCACCCTGGTAGAGACCGGCGGTGCCGCCGCGCGTGAGCTGTTGAGCGCGGTCTACCCCCGCACCGGCCGCGCGCACATCGTCGGCGTCACCGGGGCGCCGGGGGCCGGCAAATCGACCCTGGTGAACGCGCTCGCCCGGCACTGGCGCAGCGCCGGCAAGACCATCGGCATCATCGCCGTGGACCCGACCTCGCCCTTCACCGGCGGCGCGATCCTCGGCGACCGCATCCGCATGCAGCCACTCGGCGGCGACCCCGGCATCTTCATCCGCAGCATGGCCAGCCGCGGTCGCCTGGGCGGCATCGCCCGCGCCACCGGCGACGCGATCGACCTGATCGACGCCGCCGGCTTCGATATGATCGTGGTCGAGACCGTCGGCGCCGGCCAGGGCGAGGTCGAGATCGCCAGCGCCGCCCACACCACTCTGGTGATCGAGGTGCCCGGCATGGGCGACGACGTGCAGGCGATCAAGGCTGGGATTCTGGAGATCGCCGACGTGTTTGTGGTCAATAAGGCCGACCGCGAGGGCGCCGATGCGACCATGCGCCAGCTTCGCGCAATGCTGCACCTGGGTGGCCCTCCGCGCGACGGCTGGGAGCCGCCGATCCTGCGGGCCGTGGCGATGCGCGAGGAGGGCATCCCCGCGATCACCGCCGCCGTCGAACGGCACCTGGAGTTCCTGCGCGCCGGCGGCAAGCTGGCCGACCGTGAGCGTGTGCGGATCGCCCGCGAGTTTCAGCTGATCATCCAGGAGGCCGCGCTGGAGCGCATACGCGAGCGTACCGCCGCCGGCTGGGACGCGCTCGTCGCGCGCATCGCCCGGCGCGAGATTGATCCGTACACCGCCGCCGCAGAGCTACTTGATTAACACAAAAATAGGGGGAGTTTGAGGGGCCGCCCCTCAAGAATAAACCATCCCACATTTTCGCGCTCGTGTGCGCGCCGCGCCTGGGGTGACGATTGTATCACTCGTCAGTCGTTCATTATCAGTAGCGGCAACAGTTACTGGGCACGGATCGTCCTAGCAGAGAATAGGACCGATGGGGACTTTTACGCCCCACCCTGATGTGATATAACGGACAGCGGATACCTTATTCATCCCTAGAGAAAAGGAAGGCCGAGCTGATGGAGCAGCATATCTTCGATCTCCTGCATCATCCCAAGGTGGCCGAGACACGGGATCACATGCATCATAGCATCCCGAAGCACGATCACCTGCTGCGCTCCGTTCGATACTCCTACAGGTTCGCCCGGCTGCTGCGCGCCGACACGCGCACCTGCCTACGAGCGGCGATGATCCACGACATCGACTCGCGCTTCGGCACGCTGACCACCCACGGCGCCGTCGCCGCGCGCTGGGCCGCCGAGCAGGGCGAGACCGATGAAGTCTGCAAGGCGATCGTCAGCCATATGTACCCGTTCGGCCCGGCGCCCGTCTCGCGTGAGGGCTGGGTGCTCGTGCTGGCCGACAAAGTCGCCTCGCTGGGCGATTTCGGCCAGTTTATGCGCGGGCTGATCAACGGCTCCAGCATACAGACGCGCCGCCGCCTGAAGCAGACCGATCCCTTCTACCATGGCAAGCTCCGCCGGCTCCCGCTGCGCCACCGCATCCGCCGCCGCACCCTCGACGCCTAAGCGCACGAATGCAGCTAGATACAAAAGACCCGGTTTCCTATGGAAACCGGGTCTTTCACATAGAGCCAAAATATCAGCGATCCTCAGAGGAGACCGCCGCGTAAGGGCGATCCTCGTGATCGCCCGCAGCGACAGCGCCGATAGCGATGGCGACGAGCGCGCCGACAGCGCCGCGTAGGGGCGATCCTCGTGATAACTCTCATAGGTTAAGGTTTTTACCGCTTTGTCAAGCGGCGCATTTGGAAGCGCCAAACCACCTTTTCCGAGTAGTAGCGGCGCCGCGTTCATCCTGCGTCAGCGAAATGGCGGTTTGCTGCATCAGAACGCAGGGCTTGACAAAGCCTCAGAATGCTTAACCTATGACAAATATCCTCGTGATCGCCCGCGACGAGCGCACCGAGCACACCGCGTAAGGGCGCTCCCACGTGAGCGCCCGCGCCGAGCGCGCCGACGAGCGCCCCCGCTGACAGCAGCGCCACCCCCGCCCTACCCCTTTCGACGCCCCCTGCTTCGCCTCCGGGCTGATCGCCGCCCGCGCCTTCTCCGGCCCGAAGCCCTCCAGCCGTCGGTATGTATAGATAAACAGATCGCGCCCGATCGCCGCCAGTGGCGCGGCCAGGATCACCCCCAGCAGCCCGAACACCTGGCCCATCGCGATCAGCAACACCGTCAGGACCGCCGGGTGGATGCCGATACTCTCGCCGATGATCCGCGGCACCAAGACACTGTTCTCAAACTGCTGCACAATGATGTAGACCGCCGTCGCCGCCAGCCCGGTCGGCACATCGACGAAGAACCCCAGCGCGATGCCGGGGATCGCGCCGATGATCGGGCCGACGATCGGGATCAGCTCGGTGATCCCGGCGATGATCGAGAGCAGCAGGATGTAGGGCACCCGGAAGCCGAGCAGCCGCAGGATCAGCAGCCCCCCGCCCACCATCGCCCCCACCGCCGCGCCCAGGATCACCTGCCCGCGGATATAGTTGCTCAGAACCTGGTCGGTCATCCCCCAGACATGCCAGAAGTCGGGGCGGATGCGCGGGTGCAGCAGCCGGTCGATAAAGGCTCGGCCCTCACTCGCATCACTGAGGATGTAGAACAGCCAGAACGGGATGATCACAAAGCCGACCAGGAACGTGACCGTGTTGACGACCTGGAGCACCTGGGCGAACAGAAACGTGCCGACGCCCTGCGCGTAGGTCGCCAGGTTCGCCTGGGCCGTCTCCAGTGCGCTGCGCGCGCCCTCCTGAATCGGCCCCTGGATCGAGGGCGGCACGCTGCGGCTGTACTGCTGATACAGGCGGTTGGCCGTCTCGCGCAAACTATCGATGAGCGCCGGAGTGCTCGTGATCAGCTCCTCGATCTGGTCGGCGATCAGCGGCGCGACATACGAGACCGAGACGGTGATCAGGACAAACCCGCCGACGTAGACCGTGAGGATCGCCAGCCAGCGCGGCATCTTGCGGCCTAGCCGGTTGACGATCGGCAGCAGCAGGTAGGCCAGCACCAGCCCGATCACGAATGGCAGCAGTGCCGGCGCTGCGTTCCACAGCAGCCAGCCGACCGTGTAGATCGCCAATGCCACTAGCCCCCAACGCGCCAGCGTGCGCTGCGAGGGGTAGCGCGTGATATACTCGCCGGGGGGCAGTGCAGGATCGCCGTACGCCACCGGCACCTCCCGCGCCAGCGTGCCGGCGTCGATTGGCCGCTCGATCGCCGGCGTGCTATCCGGCGCCGGCCCGGTGGCTACCTCCGGCGGCTGGGCCGGCTCGGCCGGGATCAGCGGCTTCCGTGGGATGGGCTTGCGCGCCACTATCGCTCCTTTCATCGTTCTGGACGCCGTGCGTTGTGCGCGTTATTATAACGCACGGCACAGCTCTGGTAAAAAGAAGCTCAACTATCTTGCGATCTGGTGGGCGCATGCCCGCACGTGCCCATGTGGATCGGAAAAAACGGAGTGATATGGATACCGACGTTCTTGTGATCGGCGCCGGCGCGGCCGGGCTGGCCGCCGCGCGCGCCCTGGCCGACGCCGGGCGGCGGGTCGTCGTCCTGGAGGCGCGTGACCGTATCGGCGGTCGGGTCTGGACCGACTACGCCTTTGGGCCGGTGCCGGTCGAGCGCGGCGCCGAGTTTATCCACGGCGACCACGGCGCCACCTGGGCCTGGGTGCGGCGGGCCGGCATACGGGCGGTCCCGTTCGCGCGCTGGTCCGGCCGGCGGGTCGCGCTAGGCGGCGGGCGGCTGGCCGGCGCCTGGCTGCTGCACGCCCGCCCCGACCTGCGGCGCCTGTTCACGCTTGAGCAGGCGCTGGCTGCCTACCACGGGCCGGATTGCTCGCTGGCCGAGTGGCTGGCCGAGCGGCGCTTCAGCCCGCTGGCCGCCCACATCGCCGACGTCCGGCTGGCCCACTCCTACTGCGCCACTCCCGCCACGCTCAGCGTCGAGGCGCTGGCCCACGAGCTGCGCCTGGACGACAAAGGCCCCGACTACCACCTCCCCGACGGCTACGACCGGGTGCTGGCGTCGATCGCCGATGGGCTGGAGATTCGCCTCGGCGCGCCGGTCGCCGAGGTTCGCTGGTCCGATACGGGCGTCGAGGTCACGACCCCGCAGGGCACGGTCGGCGCCTCGGCAGCGGTGGTCACACTGCCGCTAGCCCTGCTGAAGGCCGGCGCCGTTCGCTTCGACCCGCCGCTGCCCGAAGCCAAGCAGCAGGCGATCAAGCGCCTGGCGATGGCGCCGGCGCTCAAGCTGCTGCTGCGCTTTACCAAGCCATTCTGGCAGCGCGAGATGACCTTCCTCGTCGCCGACGACCCGGTGCCGGTCTGGTGGACGATCCAGCCGGGTGTGCCGCTGCTGACCGGCTTTATCACCGGCCCCCGCGCCGCACGCCTGGCATCCTACGGGGAAGCCGGGGCGCTGGAGCGCGGGCTGGCCACGCTCGGCGCGATCTTCGGCGGTACGCCGAGGCGGCTGTTTGTCGCCGGCCAGGTGGTGAACTGGGGCGCCGACCCGTGGGCGCGCGGCGGCTACAGCTCGGTCCCGCCCGGCGCCCACGGCCAGCGCGCCGCGCTGGCGGCGCCAGCCGGCGCGCTGCGCTTCGCCGGCGAGGCCACCGTCTGCGACGACAACCCGGCCACGGTCCACGGGGCGCTGCGTAGCGGGGTGCGTGCGGCGCAGGAGATCCTGTTAGAGACTGTTTGAAAAGGAGGGAGTTTGAGCGGGCCGCCTCTCAAGAATCCCCTTTCCACCACAGATCGTAGGCGAGACAATTGCCCTTTTCAAACAGTTTCTTACAATGAAACTGGTTTGTCCGGAAACCTTGTCCTACGGCAGGAGAATGATATTGCGCACCGCCTGCCCCTGTTCCACAGCGTCGATGGCCGCGTTGATCTGGCCCAGCGGATAGCGACCGGAAATCAGCGGTTCCAGGTGCAGCCAGCCATCGCGGTGCCACTCGATCAATCGCGCGATATCAGCCTGATACTGGGGTGATCCCATAAAGCATCCGATCACCCGCCGCTCGAAAATGAATGGTTCGGCTGGAAGTGTGATGGTGGCATCCGGCCCAAACTCACCGACGATCACAACTGTCCCCTGGCGCCCAAGTGTCTGAAATCCTTGGCTGACGGCTTGCGGCGCACCAACCGCGACGAAGGCATAATCCAGGCCCTGGGGGCCAACGATGGCCGCTACGCTCGCAACCAGATCACAGTCATCATTGGCTGCGTTGATCACGTGTGTAGCGCCTAATGTCCGGGCCAGGGCACCGCGGGCTGCCTGTGTATCAACGGCAATGATCGGATCGGCACCCGCCATCCGGGCACCCTGTATCACATTCAGTCCGACCCCGCCCGCACCAATAACGAGCACACTACTCCCCGCACTGACCTGGGCCGTATTGAAGACGGCACCGACGCCCGTGATAACCGCGCAGCCCAGCAGACACGCGTGATCCAGCCGTATATCGGCGGGGATCGGCGCGACCTGGCTCTGGTCAACGATCGCCAACTCCGCGAAAGTAGCGGGTCCCCACGGGCGCACCAAGCGGCCATCACGGGTGCGTAGGCGCGGCGTTTCGTCCATAGGGAAGACAGTATCGCACAAGTACGGCGATCCACTTCTGCAAAACCGGCAGTGTCCACACGATCGCAGAAATGAGACCACCACCCGATCACCTTCCCGCACCGTAGTCACACTGGGACCGCACGCGGCGACATGGCCGGCCGCTTCGTGCCCGGCGAGCAAGGGTGGCGTACCAAAGAGCGTGCCCCACTCGCCGCGGATGAGGTGAATATCACTGTGGCAGATGCTACTGGTGGCGATACGCACGACCACTTCGCCGGCTTGTGGTGGATCGATGATGATGTCATCGATGACCAATGAATCCCCGAACGCGTAGCAAATAGCAGCTTGCCCCTGCATCGAATCACTCACTATAAGAGACTGTTTGAAAAGGCGGAGTTTGAGGGATCGCCCCTCAAGAATCTCCCTTCCACCACGGATCGTAGGCGAGACAATGCCCTTTTCAAACAGTTTCTAAAAGGTCAGTAGTCAGTTGCGGTGCAACTGACTACTGAGCACTGACTACGGACAACGTTCTAGATCGCGATCTCGCGCCCCTCGGCCGCCGAGCGGTAGCAGGTTTCGAGCACCTCGGCGCGGCGCAGGCCGTCGCCTGCGCTGGGGATCTGCGGCCCGCCGTCGAGCACCGCCGCCACGAAGCGCGTGATCACCGACAGGTGCCCCTCGGCCTTGAGGATGCGCGGCGCCAGGTCGGTGGGCGCACCGCCGATGTCGGTGAACGTGCGCACGGTGTTCTCGTAGCCGTAGTTGCGCACCAGCAGCTCGACGCCGCCCTCGCTGCCGTAGAGCGTGACGCCGAAGTCGTCGCCGGCCACGCTGTGGGTGCCCCAGCTCGCTTCGAGCAGCAGCGTCGCGCCGCCCTCCAGGCGGATGAACGCCGTGGCCAGGTCCTCAACCTCGTAGGGCAGGATCTCGTTGACGAACTGCTCGCGCCCCTGCCAGCCTTTCAGGCCGCGCGGGCCGAACTCGGCGTAGACGTTGGCGCTGACAGCCTGCACGCGCGGCTCGCCCATCAGGTACATGGCGATGTCGAGCACGTGGACGCCCAAATCGATCAGCGGCCCGCCGCCGGCCTGCTCCTTGCTCACGAACCAGCTCCCGATGCGCGGGATGCCACTACGGCGCATCCAGTGGGCCTTGGCGTAGTAGATCTTGCCGACCGCCCCCGAGTTGATGTAGCTCTTGATCCACTGGACATCGCCGCGGTAGCGCTTGTCGAAGCTGACCATCAGGATGCGCCGGGCCGCCGCCGCCGCCGCGATCATCTCGCGCGCCTCGGCCACGTTGCGGGCCAGCGGCTTCTCGACCAGCACGTGCTTGCCGGCGTGCAGGGCGTCGATGCTGACCGGCGCGTGCAGGAAGTTGGGCAGGCAGATGCTGACGGCGTCGATGCCCGGCGCGGCCAGCAGGTCCTGGTAGTCGCGGTAGGTCTGCGGCACGTTGTACTCGGCCGCGACGCGGCGCACCCGGTCGTCGTCCAGGCCGGCCAGCGCGACGATCTCGACCTGCGGGATTCTGCTGTAGGCGCCCAGGTGCAGCGCGCCGATGCCGGCGCCGATCACTCCGACGCGGAGGCGATCTGTGGTCATTCTAGCTCCTTGATGTTGTCCATTGTCAGTTGTCAGTTGTCCGTAAAACGTGAAGCGTGAAACGTGAAATCGTCACCCCTTCACCTTGTCACCTTGTCACCTTGTCATCTTGCCGACCGGCGAGTGAAGCGGATAAAAGCGATTGTTTCCTCTAGCTCGGCCGGCGTGATGTTCTCCGCCTCGTGTTGTCTCGCCAGCGAGCGCTCGATCAGCGCGGCCCAGGGACTGCCTAATTCCTGCCGAGCCCATTCCGCCGCGCGCGGCTTAGAGGCTACCGACCCCGTAGCGAGCGAATAGAGCATGCGGCACAGCGTCAGAATCACAAACGTCTGGCTATTCCGCTGCTGGACCCAGGCCAGCCAGGCGGGATCGGTTTCGGACTGCTCGATCCATAGGCCGGCAATCGCCGCTACTGCCGAGCGCATGTCTTGAGGGTCAACGGAATCGACCAACGTACGCGGATCGGGTCCGGCTACGACCACACCGCATTCACGCAGGGTGAAGCATTGGAATACCCACCCGTCTTCTGCGGGCGCTCTGAAGAGCTGCGTGCCGCGCTCGATCTGTGGGTAGTGCGATGCGCCCGGCGCTGTGTGGCGCAGCGCGGGGTACGGGACGTAGACGGCTTCAATTCTGACCGCCCAGGGTGATCTGCTGGCCGCAAACTGCGCGTGGAGGTCCTGCAACCTGCCGAAGAGGTCATCATCTATATCCGTGTCGGTCACGACGATAACATCAATGTCGCTGCTGCGCGGATCAAAATCGCCCAGGGCCAGCGAGCCGACCAGGTACATGCCCTGGAAGTGGCTCCCCAGGAGCGCTCGGAGGCGCGCGAGAAAATCACCCAGGACCAGGTTGACATCGGCAAATGGGGTTGGAGCGAACGGTTCACTCATGCGACGTTTCGCCTTTAGCCGGCAGGGCCACTTGCCGGCTGCGGATGGTTGCCGGCGTTCATTATATCCGCGAACCTCGGTGCTTTGCGACCCCGTCACCCTCCATTTGCGGTAGTCATCTCGCGCACATCACGAGGTCGGCGACAAGCCTGTCTCTCGCAGCCGATCGGGAAGGCATCCCGCTAACTCACCCCAAACGTCATCTGCCACCTGGTCATCTCGTCGCAAAAAGAGGAGTCTCAAGACGACCGTGTCTCAAGACCCTGCGAGGTGATGGGAGGGCATTGTACCATATTCTGGGTTGGGTGCTACGGTGGGGGCAGTGGCTGCCGGCGATGGGGGTGGAGCGGAGGGGGGTGGGTTGGTGTGTGAGGGATGAGGTGGGTATGTTTTTTGGTCTTGGAGGTCAATATGAGGGATGATAATGGGGATTATGGAGAGCAATAGGTAAATCCATTGAAACAACCACTAGCACATATGTGCTTTTTCCCTCAACTTTTGTCAGTTGTGGTATACTCTCCTCTGAAATCGCCTAGCATGTATATACTGGTATATTATGTTGACGTACGAATTTAGTAATCCGAAATCGTATCGAGCCAGTATATGGTACGACTATTATGCGGATTTCTCAGCACGCTTTGTGGAAGAGGTTCTTACATACTTGGCGATACCGAAGACAGCTTTAGTGCTTGATCCTTGGAATGGCAGCGGTACGACTACTCAAGTGGCTGAAGATAGAGGACTGTTAGCCTTCGGCTATGATATTAATCCAGCTATGGTGATAGTCGCACGTGCGCGACGTTTAGATCCTGATTGTAGCATTAACATGCCGGGCCTGTGCAATGACATTATCAGAAAAGCTATAAACTACAAGCATGGATTTCCTCTCGAACAAGATCCTTTGTGTACTTGGCTATCGAAGCGTAGTGCTCAAATTGTGAGAGATATTGAGCGTGCTATCCAAGCACTGCTATTGAATCAAGACTACACGCTGTTGTGTAGACTACCGAATTATAACAAAGTTAATAATCTAATCTCTGCTTTCTATACTGCTCTGTTTCAAACCGTCCGCCGTTTACTCAGGCCATTTCAATCTTCTAATCCTACGTGGATAAAGGAGCCAAAAACGACAAATAAGGTTGTTGACGTAGAATTGGGTATTATTCTCGAAATATTCAAAGAGTATGTCTTTGATACAATAAAAATGCTTGATTCAAGAAAGTTAATTAGGACAAATGTTGCCAATAATGCGCGTATCGATGTCGCTTCCTCAATCGCGATACCAATGAATGATGAAGAAGCTACAGTCGTAATTTCTTCGCCGCCATACTGCACAAGGATTGACTATGCCGTTGCCACCAAGCCAGAGCTGGCTATAGTTGGTTACACAAGGGATGAGGTTAGCAATTTACGGGATAAGGTTATTGGAACAACAACCATCTATAACAAGAATATCATCATCAATCCTCTTTGGGGAGAAGCATGTAATTCTTTTTTAAATTCCGTCTATAATCATGGATCGAAAGCATCTGGTACATATTATTACAAGAATTTTCTACAATACTTTGATTCGATTTACTGTTCATTGCAGGAAATTGACAGAGTGCTGTCAGATGATGGTTTTTGCACTCTGGTAGTACAAGACTCCTATTATAAAGATGTACATAATGATCTTCCACAGGTGTTTGTTGACTTTGCGGCATCTTTGAAATGGAAACTCTGTTCTCGTGAGAATTTCCCGATTATTCGAACGATGGCTGGAATTAACAAGCAGATTAAGCAATATCGCTCTTCAGCAAGTGCAGTTGAAAGTATTCTTGTCTTCCAGAAGTAGATCAGGAGATTGTCATGACTAAGAATCACACGATTGACAAAACGGTCCTTATCGAGTCGGTAGATCGAAAAATTGAAAAAGTGCGTACTAGAAGTCTTGATGTCTCATTCAATGAATTGATGGATATGTATAAAGGATATGAATTAAAAATAGATCCGGAGTATCAAAGACTTTTTCGTTGGTCTGATGGGAAACAATCGCGTTTTATAGAAAGCCTTATTCTTGAGATGCCTATTCCTCCCATATTCGTTATAGAGGAAGCAGATGGGGTTTATGAGCTGATAGATGGCCTTCAGAGAGTTTCGTCATACTTGCATTTTGTAGGTCAGCATCCAAGATTTACAGATGAAAACGGGGGACGCTATCTACGCCTCATAGACTGCGATATAGCAAGTGATTTGAATGGTATAACCTATCTCGATCTACCAAAAGCTCTTGAAATAAAGATCAAGAGAAGCTTTGTACGCATGGAAGTTTTAAGAAAGGAAAGCGATCGGCGTCTAAGATATTATATGTTTAAGAGACTCAATACTGGAGGTGAATTACTTAGCGAACAAGAAATGCGCAACTGCACGATTCGCCTGTTGGATAATGGTTTTAACTCCTTCATAATGAAATTAAGTAGAAATATCGACTTTGTAGAGTGTATTAAAACGGTATCTCAAGAAAAGTTGGATCAAAAATACGACCAAGAATTGGTTTTGAGATTCTTTGCTTTTAAGAACTATCGAGATAAATATGTTCATGATGTTGGAGACTTCATGACTAAATATATGGAAGCTGTCTCAGATCCATTACGTGATGATGTGATGTTTGATTTCGATCGGGAGAGAGTGATTTTTAATACAACATTTCATATACTTCGTAACACGCTTGGAGATAAATCTTTCGCAGGAACCAATCCACAAGGAAGTCTTGTTTCACGATTCTTGTCGTATCATTACGAAGCTTTTACACTAGGCATACAGCCTTATCTTGAACAGATCAATGTTGAAGATGATGAATCAAAGGAGAGAATTGTCGAAGTGCTACGCAATGTCAAAAGAGACTCACGATTCCGAGAAATTACGACCGGAGGAGGAAAGAACTATCCTAACCCTCTTCGCGACAGAATTAATTTTGTAGTAAGTGCCCTTGAACCTATAATAAGATGAATTTAGAGGACATCCGAGCGGAGCTTGAACTCGATTTGACGTGGCGTCAGAACGAGATTAGATTTCTCCGTAATCAACTTGCGTATATCCCCAATGAGCTAGACAGAGATAGGTATCGAAAGTCTCTGGTTGTCATGCTCTATTCTCATTATGAAGGTTTCTCTAAAACAGCTCTATCAATCTACGCAGATGCCATTAACAAGGAAAATATAACATGTCTTGAAGCTCATGAATGTATAGTTGCCGCTACCCTTGCTGATGCATTCAAGGATTTTGATAATCCCAACAAGAAGTCGCGGATCTTTGTGAGTATGCTGCCAGATGACAGTCAATTGCACCGCTTTGCGCGTCAGGTTGAGCTGATAGAGAGGCTTGGCAATATCTGGCAGAGAGTTGTGCAAATACCCACCGAAATTGTGGTGGATATGGAATCAAATCTAACACCCGTAGTGTTAAGAAAGGTTCTTTATAGGCTGGGCTTTCAGCACGACATATTTAGAGACCATGAAGGAAAGATACATCTCTTATTAAATAGAAGAAACAACGTAGCTCATGGCGTTCGAAAGGATGGAATTACCGAAAAAGAATATAGTGAAACCGAGATGACTGCATACGACATAATGAGGGAACTAGTAAAAGTTATATATACATCGCTAAAGAATGGTAGTTACCTAAAGTGAGATGGGAAATCTATAATTTAATATTGTGGCATGCTATCATAATCTATACCTCTTAAGCTATACAATATGTGCTATACTACCGGAAGACAGCAGAGTAGCATCCACAACGAGTGCTATCACCACCAACACCACCATCCCCTACCCACGAAAAAGGGGCCGTCCAGGCCCCTCCCTGTCCCAGCCCCTCCACAAATGAATTTGTGGCCTGAAACCGCAAACACGTTGAAACGTGTTCAACAACGCTCTTCAACGTGTTTCAACACGTTTGCTCTACCAGGCATCGAATTCATTCGATGATCGGTGGATCACCATCTAAACGCCCCGGCTACCCCGCCACCTCCGCATTCTCCGCGTTCTCCGGCTGGTTCCGGTAATCCTTCAGCGTCGAGAGGTCCCTGATCCGCTCGGTGAACAGCACCCCGTCCAGGTGATCGATCTCGTGCTGGAGCGCGCGGGCCAGCAGGCCGGTGGCCTTGCGGATGCGCTGGCGCTTGCCGTTGAGATCCAGGTAGTCCACCGTGACCCAGGGCGCGCGCGGCACCTCGCCGTACCAGCCGGGCAGGCTCAGGCAGCCCTCTGGCCCCAGCATCTCGCTGGAGCCGAGCTTGGCGATCTCCGGGTTGATCAGCACGTAGTTCTGCTCCGGCCCCACCTCGACCAGCGTGCCGTCCTCCTGCTCCTCGACCTCGGCCGGGATGGTGATCACGATCAACCGTTGGGTGATGCCGATCTGCGGCGCCGCCAGCCCGACGCCATTGGCCGCGTGCATGGTCTCGAACATGTCGGCGGCCAGTTGTCGCAGCGCCGGGTTGGGCAGCTTGACCGGGTAGCAGCGGGTCTTGAGGATCTTCTTGTCCTCCGGGTCCTCGATCTGCAATATTCTACGCAGGGGCCATGGTCGCTCTATCCTCTGTTTGTTGTTGGTGTTCGGTAACATGAGTTACGCTTGTGTCTAAGAAACTGTTTGAATAAGGGTATTGTCTCGCCCACGATCCGTGGTGGAAAGGGGGATTCTTGAGGGGCGGCCCCCTCAAACTCCCCCTTTTCAAATTCTTCTCTTTACCGACGATTTTCGCCGAGCCCGGCGAAAATCGTCGGTAAACAATCGGTGAAGTACCTTCGCATACCTCGTATCAGTAGCGGATATTATAGCACAGCGGGCGTAAAGGGTGACGCGATCACCCCTTCACCCTTTCACCCCCTCACCCCTTCACGCTAATACAGGAACATCGGCTTGCCCAGCACGTGGCGCACCTTGGGCCGGTACTGATCGGGATCGTACAGCTCCGCCACGTCGACGCGCTTCAGCCCTTGGGTGCAGGTGTCCACCGGCACCGTCGTGTACTGGCCGCTCTGGAGCGCCACCATGCGGCCGCTGTGGCCCTGGATCAGCTGGTCGACGGCCAGGTTGGCGTAGGAGATCGCCGCCATGCGGTCGAGCGAGTCGGGCGCGCCGGCGCGCATCAGGTAGGCGAGTCTGCTGCTGGACGATGTCGACGCCGGTGATCTGCTTGAGCGCCTCGCCGGTGATCTGGCCGATGCCGCCCAGCTTGCGGTGGCCGTAGGCGTCCTCCTGGCCGTACTCGATCACCTGGCCGCCCATCATCGAGGCGCCCTCGGAGATCACGACCATGGCGTAGTTGCTGGGATTGCGCCGCTTGTCTTCGAGCATCAGCTCGGCCAGCCGCTCGATGTCGAACGGTACCTCGGAGATAATCGCGCGGTCGACGTCGGCCAGGTAGGCCGAGATCAGCGCCGTCTCGCCGGAGTTGCGGCCGAACAGCTCGACCACGGCGATGCGCTCGTGCGAGCCGCTGGGCGTGCGCAGCGCATTGATGAACTCGACGCTGCGCGTGACCGCCGTCGAGAAGCCGATGCAGTAGTCGGTGCCAAAGACGTCATTGTCCATCGTCTTGGGGATGGCGACCACCCGCACGCCCTCCTTGTGCATCCGCACGGCGAACGAGAGCGTGTCGTCGCCGCCGATCGGGACCAGCGCGTCGATGCCCAGGTGCTCCAGCGCGCGCAGGACGTGCGGCGTGCAGTCGGCGAGCTGCTTCTCGCCGCCGTAGGGAAAGCGCCCCTCAAGGAACGCCGGCATCATCTTGTTGCTGACCTTAGCTGGGTTGGTGCGCGAGGTGTGCAGGTGGGTGCCGCCGTAGCGGTCGATCGTGCGCACCCCAGCCTTGGTCAGCGGCTGAATCCACTCGGTGCCGTCGGAGGTGTCGTCGGGGTTGTAGTTGAGCAGGCCGCCCCAGCCGCGCCTGATGCCCACCACCTCCATCCCGGCGTCCGTCGCCCGGTTGACGACCGCCTTGATACACGGGTTGAGGCCGGGCACATCGCCGCCCCCGGTCAGAATGCCGATACGCATAGCAGTTCCTCCGTCCATTTTGTTAAGAATTGCGGTTCAGCATCATCGCTATGCTGGTGCCACGTCGCTGTGGGTGTGTATTGTACTACGTTGCCGCCCAAACGTTGCTTGGGCCGGCGGGCCGTGATTTCAGCCTTCGGCAGAGTGGTGTTATTTCTTCCTTTTCTCGTCGATTTTCGCCCGGCCGGGCGAAAATCGACGAGAAAAATGGGTGAAGTACCTTGCTGCCGAGCTTCCTGAGCTTGTCGAAGGGCAGGCAATACTGGCGTTGCGGGCGCCACCACCAGAAGTGCGTGGCTTCGCGGAGTGTGAAATATGCTACCGCCGCCGCACCACCAGCCGCTCCCCTTCGCGGGTGGCCTTGATCGCGCCGGCGCCGCGCAGCCCCTCCGGCAGCAGCAGGTGGCGCCGGTACGGCCCGATCCGCACGATCAGCTCGTCGCCGTTCAGCGTGAGCTGGAGCGCCTGCTTCGGCGCCCCCGGCAGCTCGACCACGATCGCCGGCGCGCCCTCGTATTCGTGGGTGATCGGCACGGGCGCCGGATGTGTGGCCGGGTCGCGCCCGTGGGTGTAGAGCAACTCGCCGGCCACGCGTAGCGCCGCGGCACCCGGGCCGGCCGGCAGCCCGAAGCGCAGTAGCGGTCGGATGGGCCAGAGCGCGCCGGCCTCGGCCAGCAGCGCGGCCTCCAGCGCGGCGTGCGGCGCCAGCGGGGTGCCGGCCAGCCCGTCGGGCAGCAGCGGGCCGGCCAGGACCGCCGCGACCGCCAGGCCATGGAGCTGCACCGCCGGGAGCGCCAGCCGGGCCTCTTCCAGCGCCTGGCGGTCGGGCCGCAGGACGTAGTGGACTGCCCCCACGCCGGGCGCCGTCAGCCCGGCGCGCAGCCGCTCGACCTCGACGCGCAACTCCTGGACGCGGTCGATCGTGTCGGGCGGGATGAAGCTGGTCGGCAGCACGGCCCGGCCGAGCGAGGCCGGGCTGCGGCCGGGGCCGCGATCGAGCCCGAACAGCAGCCGCACGCCCCAGCGCAGTGCGTCGGGGAGCGCCAGCACGCGGATGAAGAGATCGTGGGGGCCGGCGTCGACGATGGCCAGGTCGTAGCGCGGGGCCAGGTCGCGCAGGCGCAGCAGCCCGAAGGCGCCCTCGATCCCCGGCGGCAGCGGCAGCTCATCGCCGCCAACCTGGGCGAGCTGCGCCGGGAGCCGGCTGCGCCCGCGCTCCCACTCCGCCGCCAGCGCGGCCGGCCCGTCAATCGCCAGCGCGTCGAGCCGCGGCGCGATCTCGCGTGGGTCGGCGCCGACCTCGGCGCCCAGCAGCGCGCCAAAGCTGTGGGCCGGGCCGAGGGTGAGCAGCAGCGTCCGGCGGCCATCTTCGGCGGCGCGCAGCGCGGTCGCGGCGGCGGCGATGGCGATCCCAGGCCCGGCGTTGCCAGTGAAGATCAGCGTTGGTGTCATAGATGGTTTACGATTGTCTTGTTCACACTCGAATGAGACCTATAAAAGCCAGAGATAGTGTATCATACAGATCGCCCGGGGAATTGAGAATTGAGAATTGAAAATTGAGAATCAAGAACCTGTAGGGTAGGCCCTCTGTGGCCACCGGGGTTCGATGCCACCCAGAAGACACGCATCACGTTTCACGTTTCACGTTTCAGATCGACGCGTAGCTACGTTAATACTCATGAGTCCTTCTATTACGGCACGAGAGGCGGCATGAGCGACTTGACTGGACATACCCTTGGACCCTACCGGCTCGTTGAGCAGGCCGGCGCCGGTGGGATGGCGACCGTGTACAAGGCCTACCACGCGGCGATGGACCGCTACGTGGCGATCAAGGTCCTGCCGCAACACCTGGCCCGCGATCCCAGCTTCCGCGCTCGCTTTCAGCGCGAGGCGCGCACGATCGCCCGCTTGCAGCACCGCTCGATCTTGCCGGTCCACGATGTGGCCGAGGATAATGGCGTGCCCTACCTGGTGATGCGCTACGTCGACAGCGGCACGCTGGCCGACCTGATCGCCGGCCGGGCGGCGCCGTTCGAGCAGACTGTGCGGATCGTCAGCGAGGTGGGCGAGGCGCTGGGCTACGCTCATCGCCAGGGCGTCATCCATCGCGATGTCAAGCCGGCCAATGTGTTGCTCGACCGTGACGGCGGCGCGCTGCTGACCGACTTCGGCATCGCCAAGATCTTCGAGGATACGCTCCAGCTTACCAGCGAGGGCGCAATGATCGGGACGCCGGCGTATATGGCGCCGGAGCAACTCCAAGGCCAGCCGGTCGACGCCCGCTCCAATATCTATGCGCTGGGGGTGGTGCTGTACCAGGCGATGACCGGCGAGTGCCCGTTCGTGGCTGAGACGCCGCTGGCAGTGGCGCTGATGCACATCCACAACCCATTGCGCCCGCCCCGCCAGATCAACCGGGCCATTCCCGAGTCGCTTGAGCGGGTGGTGCTGCGGGCGATGGCGAAGAACCCCGCCGATCGCTTCCAGACCGCCGACGAAATGGTCGAGGCGTTGCGGGCGGCGCCCCTGCCGCAGGCGACGCCGGCTTCCCCGCCGCCGGTATCGGTCGCTCCACTGCCGGCTTCCCTACCACCGGCGTATGTCACTCCGCCGCCGATTTCGCCCGCGACGCCCCCACCGGCTTCTCTGCCACCGGCGTATGTCACTCCGCCGCCGGTTTCTCCTGCGCCGGCGACGCCCCTACCGGCAGCCCCGCGCCGCCTGCGGCCGATCTGGCTGGCGGCGGGCCTTGGAGTTGTCGCCCTGCTGATCCTGGCGGCGTTCGTGCTGCCGCGGTTAGGCCAGGCGCCCGTGGGTCCCAGCCAGGCAGGCGCTCCGACGGTTGCGGCCGGTGCCGGGACTATTTCTCAATTACCTGCCGGCCCAACCATGGTCCCGCCGGCCAATCTGCGCGTCTTGAGCAACGGCACTCAGGCAAATCGCTTGGCTGCGCTTGGGGATACCGTCTGGGCGGCGACGCAGGGCGGGCTGGTGCGCTACCGTGGCGACGAGGCTCCGCGCATCTTCACGGTCGCCGATGGCCTGCCGTTCAATGCGGCGACGACGATCGCGGCTGCGCCCGATGGCGTGCTGTGGGTCGGCAGCTACGGCCAGATCGCGCGGGTGCGCCCAGTGGCGGATGGGCTGGGCGAGGTCACGCTGTACGACGAAGGGCTTGATATTGGCGAACTGCACACGTTTATGATCGACGGCGACGGCTCGGTCTGGGCCGGTGGCGCCAACGGGGGGAGCCGCTTTGATGGACAGAAGTGGGCGCCGCCGCCGAGCGTGTCGACCGAGGACCCGGTGCTGAAGACGATAACGCCGGATATACGCTCGCTGCTGCGGGCCAGTGACGGCACGTTGTGGGCCGGGCTGGCCGAGGGGCTGCTGCGCTGGGATGGCTCGGCCTGGGCACGCATCGGGACTGACCAGGGCGTGGAGCCGGTCACGATCTACCAGCTTTTGCAGGACCGCGCCGGGACGATCTGGGCCGTCACCGGCGGCCAGGGGCTGCTGCGCCTTACTGCCGGGCAGGAGCGCTGGGAGCAGGTGTCGCTTGGCGATGAGAGTAGCGATCTGAGGGCGATCGCCGAGCTGGCCGATGGCCGCTTATGGGTTTCCAGCGATGGCGGCATCGCGCAGCTTGCGGCGGGCGGGACGGCCTGGGAAATGGTGACGGCGCCGGAGCAGTTTCTGGGCTGGGCCGGTTCGGGGAGCATCGCGCAGGATGCGTCCGGGCAGATCTGGCTGGCCGGCGGGGCCGGGGTGAGCGCCCTGCGCGATGGCCAGTGGCGCTTCGTCAATTCGGCGTCCCCGCTGCCCTTCACGTCGGTGGGCAGGCTGCTGGGGGCGGGCGATGGGCTGTGGGCGATCGAGCAGTACGGCGGGGCCGCCGCGAAGATCGACCCGGCGACGCTGGCGGTGGAGCCGTTCACGCAGATTGAGGGGCGGATTACCATGCTGGCGCAGGCCGAGGATGCCACCTGGGTGGGCACCCTCAATGGGCTGTTCCGGCTGCGCGGCGGGGCCACGCTGCGTCTAACGACTGCCGATGGCCTACCCTCCGACCAGATCTTTGAGCTTCTGCTGACGCCGGACACACTGTGGATCGGGACGGCGGCGGGGCTGGCGTCCTATAATCTGGAGACCGAGCAGGTGAGCGTCGTCGAGGATTTTAACGGCGGGGCAGTGGCCTCGCTGCTGCTCGCGCCGGATGGGGCGGTCTGGGCCGGCTCGCTACGCCTGGGCGATGTCGGGTTCGGGCTGCTGGGGCGCTTCGATGGGGAATCCTGGCAGCTCTGGCGCCAGGGCGACCTGCCCTCGCCCGAGGACCCGGTCGAGGTGGTCGCGCTGACCGTCGACGCGGAGGGCCAGATCTGGATGCTGACGTGGGGCGGCGGCGTCCACACCTGGGACGGCGCGGCGTGGAAAAGCTGGACCGAGGCCGACGGTGCGCCGAACGGCAGCGCACTGGCGTTGACGCTGCGCGAGGGCGAGGTGTGGGTCGGCGGCCAGTTCGGCCCGCAGGTGTTCCGCTGGAACCAGGACGGCTGGTCGCAGGTCGCGGTCGCGGGCCTGAGCGGCTATGTCAACGCCATGCACTTCACCCCCGACGGCGCCCTGTGGCTGGGGACGACTGAGGGTCTTTTGCGCTACCAACCCTGAAAGGGTGAAAGGGTGAAAGGGTGAAGGGGTGAAAGGGTGAAGGGACAAGCTTTCACCCTTTCACCCCTTCACCCCTTCATCTTGCCATCTGTCACGCTACCCGCCGCCCCCGCCCCCGCCCTGAATCCCGCCCTCGGTCATCTGATACACGTCGAGCAGCTTGTCTACCTCCTCGGCCGGCAGCAGCCCCTTCTCGACCACCACCTCCTTGATCGTCTTGCCGGTGGCCATAGCCTCCTTGGCGACCGCCGCACCGTTGAGGTAGCCGATCGCCGGGTTGAGCGCCGTCACCAGGATAGCGTTCTTCGCCAGCCAGCCGTGGGCCTTCTCGCGGTTGGCGGTGATGCCGGCCACGCACTTGGTGGTGAAAGCGTTGATCGCGCCGATCAGCACGTGCATCATCTCGAATAGGTTGTGGGCGATGATCGGCATCATCACGTTCAACTCAAGCTGACCGGCCTGCGCCGCCAGTGCCACCGTCAGGTCGCAGCCCTGGACGTGGAAGCAGGTCATATTGAGCATCTCGGCCAGCACCGGGTTGACCTTGCCCGGCATAATGCTGGAGCCGGGCTGCACCGCCGGCAGCCGGATCTCGTCCAGCCCCGTCGCCGGGCCGGAGGACAGCAGGCGAAAATCATTGGCGATGCGGGTCAGCGTAATGCACAGCGTGCGCAGGGAGCCGGAGAAGTCGGCTGCGTCGGCCATACTCTGCATCGACTCGAACAGGTCGCCCGACGAGCGCAACTCCTGGCCCAGTAGCTCGGAGAGCCGCTTGACCATGCCCGCGTGGTACTCCGGGTGCGCGTTCAGCCCGGTGCCGGTGGCCGTCCCGCCGATCCCTAGCCGCCGCAGCCGGTCGCCGGCCACGGCGATGCGTTCGCGGTCGTTGGTGACGGCGCGGGCGTAGGCGGCGAACTCCTGGCCCAGCCGCACCGGCACCGCGTCCTGTAGGTGGGTGCGCCCGGACTTGACCACATCGTCGAACTCGCGCGCCTTGGCCTCCAGCGCCGCCGCCAGCCCCTCGATCGCTGCCAGCAACTCGTCGAGCCGCCACAGGCTGCCCAGCCGGATGGCGGTAGGGATAGTATCATTGGTGCTCTGAGCCATGTTGACGTGGTCGTTCGGGTTGATCGGCTTCTGCGGGTCGTTCAGCGCGTGGCCCAGGATCTGGTTGGCGCGGTTGGCGATCACCTCATTGGTGTTCATATTGTGGCTGGTGCCGGCGCCGGCCTGGAACGGGTCGACCACGAACTGGTCATTGTGCTGGCCGTCGATCACCTCCTGGGCGGCCTGGACAATCGCCTGGGCCAGCCGCTCGTCGAGCAGCCCCAGGTCGCGGTTGACCTCGGCGGCGGCGCGCTTGATCGCCGCCATCGCCCAGACGAAGGCCGGGTAGGGGCGCATGCCGCTGACCGGGAAGTTGAGCACGGCCCGCTGGGTCTGCGCGCCGTAGAGCGCGCCGGCCGGCACGCGCATCTCGCCGAGCGAGTCCTTCTCGATCCGGTAGTCTTGGGTCATCGTGATATCCTCCCCGATCTTAGGGACTTGGAAATTGCCAAACATCCCAGGCCCATCTTACGTGTTACGTGTTACGTGTTGCGTAGTTCAGCACACGCAACACGTAACACGCAATACGCAACACAGATGGTGGGACAATTTGGCTCTTCAGCGTCCCTTAACGTCGCTATTGCTGCGCCTATGGTAGCACGAAATCGCCGTCTAGCAAACGCGGGCGGGTTGATCATCAAACTGCCACCAAGTTGCGCCCCTTTTGCTATCGACGGTGGCGGCTTATTGATTTACACTGGAGCATCGGTAGCGTACCCCCGCCACGGAGACCCTTCCGGTAGGGGCAAGTACGGCGCCAACAAAGGCCGCGAGGCCCGCCACCGAACAGGTTTGAGGACGCTCTGCTTGGCTATGAGGAGCTATGACAGTACTCACACACCCTCAGTTGGCCCAGTCATTACAGTTGGCGCGACTGCGGCAGGTCCTGAACTGGATCGGCCTCGCCGTCGTCGTCGTAGGTATGCTCGAAGTCGCGGCGGCGATATTCCTAAGCTTCCACGTCATCGCAATACACGCGGCCGGCATGTTCAGCTTTGGCATCGTCCTCTGGCTGGCTCGCTCGCAAGCCTTGCGAGGTGAGCTGCGCGCGGCGGTGCTGCTGACATGCGGCGGCATCTACCTGCTGGGTATCCTGACCGCGTTTGTGCTACCTATGCTCTTGCCGATCCTGGTGCTCTACCCGATTATCGTGGTCGCGATAGCCTTCCTCTATATCGGCGGGCGAGCGCTCTACAGCCTGAGCGTTGCGGCGGTGCTGATATTGCTGATTATCACCGTTGTTTCTCAATCCGTTACTGTTTTCGATGCTCCGCCGCCGCTGCTGGTCTCGCTGCTGCTGATCTGTACCATCCCCATTGGGACAGGGCTGACGCTGCTGCTGTTGCGGCAGTTTCGTCATCGGCTCACCGAAACATTAGCTCAGACCCAGGCCGCCAATAACGCGCTCCGTGACGCGCACGAGAACCTCGAAGTGCAGGTGGCCGAGCGCACCCTGGCGTTGAAGGCAGCCCTGGAGCAGGTGCAGGCCCAGGCCGACGATCAGGCGCGCCTGCTTGAAGAGAACGAGCGGCAACGCAGCACGATCTACGAGCTGAGCGTGCCGGTTCTGCCGATCAGCGCCGGCACCCTGGTGATGCCGCTGGTCGGCGCCTTGGATAGCGCCCGGCTGCTCCAAGTGCGCGAGCGCGCCCTACAGGTCATCCAGCGCTCATCGGCCCGCCAGTTGTTGCTCGACATCACCGGCGTCCCGATCGTCGATAGCCAGGTGGCCCAGGAACTGCTCTCCACCGTCCAGGCCGCCCGGCTGCTTGGCGCCGAAGTCTGGCTGGTCGGCATCCGGCCCGAGGTCGCCCAAGCAATCGTCGAGCTGGGCCTCGACCTGCGCGACCTGCGCACCTCCACCGACCTCCAGATGGCGCTTGGCACGGTTGCTGTGCGCTGAACCCCGCCTGTGCTACACTATCCCTCGCGAAATGGTCATTCTCTGTTGCGTATTGCGTGTTGCGTGTTACGTGCGCTAGACTACGCAACACGCAACACGGACAAATGCCCATAAATACATCAAGTTATCACTAGACGTGAGGGACAAGTGAAACTTCGATCGATCATGCCCCTGCGGGCGCTCGTCGTTTGTCTGCTACTGGCCGCGTGCGGTGGTGCATCGTCGCCGGCCGCGCCCCCAGCCGCCGGCGCTCCCACGGCCGCCGCCACGCCGACCGCGCCCACGCAAGCCCCGCCCGCCCCCAGCGCGACCCCGCTTCCCGCTGCCACTGCCGGCCCGGCACCCAACCCGTCGAGCTGCGACCACCCCTTCTTCCCGCTGCGCGAAGGCGCGACCTGGAGCTACCGCGTCATCGGCGTCGGCCAGGGCGTCGAGCAGACCCAGACGGTGACGAGCGTCGCCGGCGCGACCGCCGAGCTTGCGACCAGCGTCGGCGCCACCACGACCGCCAACCGGATCGAGTGTACGGCCGGCGGGCTGCGGTTCGGCGCGTTTCCAGGCGGGATCAGCCAACTCCAGCCCGGCGACGGCGTCCAGTTTGAGACGGTCGAATCCGAGGGAGTCCACCTGCTGCCCGCCGATCAGCTTGTGCCGGGGGCCGCCTGGGACGCGCGCTATGCGCTCGAAGGCAAGCTCAGGGCCGGTGGTCAGGAAAGCCCGATCAGCTACGAGCTGGCCATCCACTTCGAGGTCGTCGGCGGTGAGCAGGTCAGCGTGCCGGCCGGCGCGTTCGAGGCGCTGAAAGTCCGCCAGCAATTGCGGGCCGTCTCCCAGGCGGCCAACTCGTCGCCCGTCGTCATCGAGCAGTTCGCCTGGTACGCCAGAAGTGTCGGCCTGGTCAAGACCAGCGTCCTGCTCACGCACACCGACGTGGTGGTGACTGAGCTGACGAGCTATGACATACCCTAGACACTACGGCAGCGGGCGCGCGGGCAGATCCTCAAGCAACCGGCTCGTCCCCGGCGGGTTGTCGCCCGTCACCTGGAGCCCGTGCAGCTCGGCTCGGTTGTTGGTCTCGTCGCTCTCGGCCACGGCGCCGGCCGCTGCCCCAGGGTTCCAGCTATCGACATACAGGTATAGATCGGTCGTCCCACGGGCGAACCAGCCCGGCCAGATCGAGTACGGCTGGGCATAGCTCCCGGCCGCCGACGTAAGCATCACGCTCTGTCCGGGTTCGAGTGCCGGCACGATCCAGACCAGTCCAAAGCACGGCTGGAGCCCACAGGCCAGGTGCCACGGCGTGCCCGGCGCGTCCGGCGGCGCCGACGGGTTGATGTAGAGATCGACCCAGGCCGGCGTGGACCGCGCGGCGCCGTTGTTGGTGATCGTCACGCTGATCTGCGCCGGCTCACCCGCCTCAAACGTGGTGGCATTCGGGATGAGGCTGATGCTGCCGACCAGGTCGGGGCGCCCAGGATGGATAATCAGCGGTAGGAACGCCTGCTTTTCGATCACTGGAATGGGTGTCTGGGTCGGCACCGCCGTCGTAGTCGGAGTGTGGGTCGGCGTCGTAGTTGGGGTGTGAGTCGGTGTCGCAGTCGCGGTCGTCGTGTGAGTTGGCGTCGCGGTCGGCCCCGTGCTGGTCAGCGCGTCATAGTTATGCAGGTAGAAGCGGGTGTCCTGGTCGCTGGCCAGCACCAGCAGGCCGGTGATGCTATTGACCGTCTGCTTGGTCGAGGTCGCATTATTCAGCCGGGTATCGGGGGCATTCATGATGAACACGGTGTTCGAACTCCGGCACCGACGTGGGCGAGAGGGTGTCCATGGCGAAGACCGCCCGATAGATGCTGCCGCCGGACCCTGATCCGGTGCTAAAGATATTGACCTTGCGGTTGGTTGTGTCGAGCAGCAAGATCGCGCGGGTGTTATCATCCCCGACTGTGTAGACCGGCGTCGCCTGCCAACTAGCCGCCGTGCTGCACGCCGCGAGGCAGGACAGCAGCACAACCAGTGGCTCGGTGGAGCCCTCATTCGAGGTCTTCGTCACCGCGTAGACGCCCACGCCATCGCTCTGGAGCTTGATATTGATATGGTCGTCGGCGGCGACCGGGCTGCCGGCAGAGGGCACGTACAGGTCAAAGCTGCTCCAGGAGGTTGCGGGCGCGCCCTCGGTGTGGGTCGCGAAGTACATCGTCTGATCGTTCTGGTTGCTCCACAGGATTCCGATTTTGGGCGCCGCTGTGCTGCGGTCGAAGCTGATGATCGAGGAGATGTCGTCGCCATCCAGCCCGGTGGCGCTCTCGAACGGCAGCACGAACGGCGTGGCCCAGATATTATCACCGCCGGCGCTATGGTTGACCATAACATCGCCGCTTTCGACATAGGTGACCCATAGCTGGCCGTTCACGGCCTTCTCCAGCACCAGCGTCTCTGATCTGCCCTGCGTCACGGTGACGGGGAAGCCCCCGTCGAGGCTGTAGGTCTGCGTCGCCGGGTTGTAGCTGTAGCGGTACAGCCGGCTCCACTCCGATGGGTTCTCGCTCGGCTCTCCGCTGTCGCTGAAGAGGTGCGAGGCGACATACAGCTTCTGGCCATCCCAGAGGGTGTCGGCCTTGGAGGAAGGCCGGTCGTCGAGCGGGGTGCCGGTATCGATCCAGGTCTGCGTCGGCACATCGAGCCGGTAGATGTGGTAGGTGTTGTCTGGCGCGCACAGGCTGCCCCACCAGAAGCCGTCATTCCACCACAGCTTGCTCTCCGGCTTCTCGCCGGTTGGCGTCGAGTTGCACTCCGAGCCAAACTGAAAGTCGCGGTAGCCGACATCGGCGGGGGCAGCGGTGGCCGGCTCGCCACGGGCACCCAGCGCGACGCTCACCACAATGACCAGCGCCACGACGGCGCAAAGATAGCGATTCATATCTCCTCCTCCTGCTGAAATTGACCGATTATAGATCGGCACGAACGCCGTTGGAGTAACAATTTTGTCATTCCAGCCAGGAATCTGAGAAGGGGGAGTTTAACGGCGCGCGGTGAGTGACACACTTGCCGCGCGCCTTTGTTATGACCACGCTCTGCCCTACAGGGTGTGCTATAATAGCCCGGCTTGTGACAGAAATCGTTATCGAATCTGAAAAGGGAAGTTTGAGGGGGCTGCCTCCTCAAGATCTCCTTTCTACTTTGGATTGCGAGCGACATACCGGCTTCTTCAGAAGCTGTCTGAAAAGGGGAGTTTGAGGGGGCTTCCCCCTCAAGAACCCCCTTTCCACCGGGATCTCGGGACGACAAAAGAGCTTTTCAGACAGTCTTTCAGACCAACGTTATAAGGAGCGATCAATGGAGATCCGAACGGTTGGCGTGATCGGCTGCGGGCTGATGGGCGGCGGAATCGCCCAGGTCTGCGCGCAGTCCGGCTTCGAGACCGTCGTCCGCGAGGTGTCGCAGGAGTTGCTCGACAAGGGCATGGGCCGGATCGCGGGCTTGCTGGCCAAGGATGTCGGCAAAGGCAAGCTGACCACCGAGGCCAGGGACGCCGCGCTGAGCCGGCTGCGGCCGACCACCGACCTGGCCGAGTTGTCCGGCTGCCAGTTGGTCGTCGAGGCGATCGTCGAGAACCTCGATGCCAAGCGTGAGGTGTTCAGCACCCTCGACGCGCTCTGCTCCCCAGACACCATCTTCGCCTCCAACACCTCCTCGCTGACGATCGTCGAGATCGCCGCTGCCACCGCACGGCCCGACCGCTTCGCAGGACTGCACTTCTTCAACCCCGTGCCGGTCATGAAGCTGGTCGAGGTCATCCGCTCGATCGTGACGTCGGATGCGACGGTCGCCGCGCTCAAGCAGTTCGGGGCGGCGCTGGGCAAGACGGTGGTCGAGGCCAAGGATACCCCCGGCTTCATCGTCAACCGGCTACTGGTGCCCTACCTGCTCGATGCCGTGCGGGTGCTGGAGTCCGGCGTCGCCTCGCGCGAGGATATCGACGAGGGCATGCGGCTCGGCTGCGGCCACCCGATGGGGCCGCTGACGCTGCTCGATTTCGTCGGGCTCGACACCACCTACTACATCGCCAACATCATGTTCGAAGAGTTCAAGGAGCCTCGCTTCGCGCCGCCGCCGCTGCTCAAGCGCATGGTGCTAGCCGGCCACTATGGGCGCAAGTCGGGCAAAGGATTCTACGACTATTGATGTACAGTTCTGGAAAAAAGGGGGTTTGAGGGGGCTGCCCCTTCAGCCTCCTCGCTCACATTTCTGGAAGAAAGGGGATTTGAGGGGGTAGCCCCCTCAGTCTCTCCCACCCACATTGTAGAGCAGAGCAGCATTGTCTAAAATCGTAAACGGAGTGTGCCATGGCATACGAAAACATCACCTTCGAGCGCGACGGCGCGGTGGCCACGATCACGATCAATCGTGAGCGGGTGCGTAATGCGCTCAACCACGCCACCGTCGGCGAGATCCTGGCGGCGCTGCACGAGGTCGAGGAGAATGGCGAGCTGCGGGTGGCGATCATCACCGGCGCGGGGGACAAGGCGTTCGCCGCTGGCGCCGATATCAACGAGCTGCGCGCGCTGCCCAGCGCGACGGCTGCCCGCCAGCGCAGCCAGCGCTCGCACCAGGTCGGGTTCTATATCACCGAGATGACCAAGATCGTGATCGCGGCGATCAATGGGTTCGCCCTGGGCGGCGGGTGTGAGCTGGCGATGAGCTGCGACATCCGGCTGGCCGCCGACACGGCCAGGCTCGGCCAGCCGGAGATCAACCTGGGGATCATGCCCGGCTGGGGCGGCACGCAGCGGCTCACGCGCCTGGCCGGCCCAGGCATGTCTAAGCTGCTCAACCTGACCGGCGAGATGATCACGGCCGAGGAGGCGCTGCGGATCGGGCTGGTCGAGCGGGTCTACCCGGCCGCCGAGCTGATCGGCGGCGCCCGCGCGGTGGCCCAGCAGATCGCCAGCAAGGCCCCGCTGGCGGTCGCGGCGATCAAGCAGGCGATCAACCGCGGCATGAATATGCCATTGACCGAGGCCTGCCTGTATGAGGCCGCGCTGTTCGGCGACATCACCTTCACCGAGGACGCCAAAGAGGGCACCGGCGCATTCCTGGAGAAGCGCACACCCACCTGGAAAGGCAAATAGCGCAGACATCTTCACGAAAGGACCCCACCGATGAGCACGGCGGACGCCAGCACAACCGTCTCAACCAGGCCGGAGCGCAAAATATCGACGCTCTCCGTCGGCAGCTGGGTGCTCTACGACCTGGCCAATACGATCTTCTCCCTGAATATCGTCTCGCTTTATTTCTCTCTGTGGGTGGTCAATGTGATGGGCGGCGGCGATGCCGACTACGGCTTCGCCAATAGCATCTCAATGGCGGTGATCTTCTTCGCCTCGCCGCTGCTGGGCGCGCTAACCGACCAGGCGCCGCGGCGCATGCCGTTCCTGCTGGTCTCGACAGTGCTGTGTGTCGGGTTCACGCTGCTGTTGGGCCAGGGCGGCATGTTCACCTCGCTGGTCTACTTCGCGCTAGCCAATATCGCCTACCAGGCCGCCGTACAATTCTACGACGCGCTGCTGCCCGAAGTCAGCACTGAGGAGAACCGCGGCTGGGTCGGTGGCGTGGGTGTCGGCGTGGGCTACCTCGGCTCGGTGATCGGCATCCTGGTCGGGCGTATGCTGCTGGCCGGGGTCGATGAGCTGCCGCAGGCCGCCCAGACCGAGCGCTACACCACGCTGTTCCAGGTGACTGCGGTGCTGTTCCTGATCTTCGCCCTACCGTGCTTCTTCTTTGTGCGCGAGCGCCCCAAGCCCAATCGGCACTTCACCCTGGCCTCGGTCGGCGCCGCGATGCGGCAAGTCGGCGTGACGCTGCGCTCGACCGGGCGCTATCCAGGGCTGGTGCGCTTTCTGGTCGGGCGCATCTTTTACACCGACGCCGTCAACACCGTGATCGCCTTTATGGGCATCTATGTGACGAATGAGGTCGGTTTCAGCGCCGCCGAGTCCTCGCTGGTGCTGCTGGTCGCCATTCTGTTCGCGGTCGTCGGGGGCTTCCTTTGGGGCAAGGTCGTCGATCGAATCGGCCCCAAGCGCTCGCTCGATATGGTCCTGTTCTTGTGGGTGATCGTGTTTGTGTGGGCCGCCGTTGTCGGCTTTCTGAAGCTGCCCGGCGCGCTGTTCTGGCCGGTGCCCTGCCTGGCCGGCATAGCGCTTGGCGGCACCTGGACCGCCGACCGGCCATATATGCTGCGGCTGACGCCGCCGGCCCGTGTGGGCGAGTTCTACGGGCTGTATGGGATGGTCGGTCGCTTTGCCGCGATCATCGGCCCATTCATCTGGGGGCTGGTCGCCGATGTGCTGGGCCTGGGCCGACCGGCCGCGATCCTGACGCTGCTGCTGGGGATCGTGATCGGCTATGTCATCCTGCGCCCGGTCTCCGATGCGCCCCGCGAGTGGTCGGCCGAGGAGCGCGGCGAGGAGGCCGCTTAGTAATAGGCGTATGGTTCGTAGCAGACTTGCCCGGCTCAAAGAGCGACATACTGGTCTTTCCTACGGTCGGGAGATCGTCGCGCAGTGGTGCGGCGCGTACGTCCGGGGGCTGAACTGCGAGCCGGTCAATGTGCTTGACATCGGCTGCGGGCGCTACGGGACCGATCTACGCAATGTGCGGGATGCTGCGGGTGGCCGGCAGGTGCGGCTATTCGGCGTCGAGCAACACGTTCCCAATGTGGAGGAGGTGCGCGGGCATGGAATCAGCGCCTTTGCGCTGGATATCGAGCGCGAGCCGCTGCCGGTCGAGGATGCGTTCTTCGATATCGTGATCGCCAACCAGATCGTCGAGCACGTCAAAGAGATCTTCTGGGTCTTCTCGGAGATCTCGCGCGTGCTGAAGACGGGCGGCCTACTGGTCGTCGGCGTGCCGAACCTGGCGTCGCTGCACAATCGGCTCCTGCTGCTCTCCGGCGAGCAGCCCTCCACGATCGAGACCCTCGGCCCGCATGTGCGCGGCTTTACCGCCCCGGCGCTCCGGCGCTTCGTCGAGGCCGACGGCTATTTCAAGATCATCCAGGTGAAAGGGTCGAACTTCTACCCGTTCCCGCCGCTCCTCAGTACGGTGCTCAGCCGGCTCTTTCCGACGCTGTCGGTCGGGCTGTTTGCGGCGGCGCGCCGCCAGGAGAAGCACGGAACTTTTATACAGGTGCTGGATACTCGCTACTACGAGACAGCATATTTCAAAGGGCGACAAATAAGGGGGGAGTTTGAGGGGGTCGCCCCTCAAGAATAATCCCACCCACATTGCATGAAAGTCTGACAGGAGCGACATTATGGACTTCACCGCAAACTACGATATGTTCCTGGGCGAGGAGCACGATCTGCTACGCAAGACGGTGCGCGACTTCGGCGAGAAGGAGGTCGCACCGTTTATCCGCGAGTGGGATCGCGCCGGCGCGCAGTCTGAGGGCGCCGAGGAGCGCCCGCACATCCGCAAGGTGCTGGGCCGCATGGCCGAGCTTGGCTTGCTCGGAATCTGCATCCCGCAGAAGTACGGCGGCGCCGGCATGGACTACCTGTCCCTGGCGGTCGTCTGCGAGGAACTGGAGCGGGTCGACTCGTTCCTGCGGGTGGTCCTGAGCGTCCACACCGGCCTGAACTCGATGGCGATCTTCCAGTGGGGCACCGAGGAGCAGAAGCAGAAATACCTGAAGCCGCAGGCGGAGGGCTCGAAGATCGCATGCCTACTGCCTCACCGAGCCGAACTCCGGCACCGACGTCGCCGGCATGCTCGCCACGGCTCGGCGCGAGGGCGACTCCTACGTGCTCAACGGCGAGAAGACCTGGATCAGCCTGGCCGACGTCGCTGACCACTTCCTGGTCTTCGCCAAGACCGACTCCAGCAAGGGGCATGACGGCATCTCGGCCTTTATTGTCGAGCGCGGCATGGGCGTGCAGTCGCACTCGATCCACGGCAAGCTGGGCGTGCGGGCCGGCAACACTGGCTCGGTTGTGCTCCAGGACGTGCGCGTTCCGGTCGCCAACCGGCTTGGCGAGGAGGGCGAGGGCTTCAAGATCGCTATGACCGCGCTGGACAACGGTCGCTACACCGTCGCCGCCGGCGCGACCGGCCTGATCCAGGCGGCGCTGGACGCCAGCGTCAGGTACGCGCTGGAGCGCCAGACCTTCGGCGTGGCGATCGCGCAGCACCAGCTCGTCAAGCGCATGGTCAGCCACATGGTTCGCAAGCTCGACACTAGCCGCCTGCTGGTCTACCGCGCCGGCTGGCTCAAGAACCTGGGCCGCCGCAACTCGCGCGAGACGACGCTGGCCAAGTGGCACGCGACGGTCTCCTCGTTCGAGAGTGCCGACGACGCCATTCAGATCCACGGCGCCTACGGCTACTCCGACGAGTACCCGGTCGAACGCTACCTGCGTAACTCGAAGGGCGCGGTGATCTACGAGGGCACCCGCGAACTCCAGGAGCTGCTCCAGGCCGACTACGCCTTCGGCTTCCGCGAGTACCGACCGCTGCGACGCGAGCTGCCGGCGTATAGCGCGGAGGAGTGGGAGTAGCCGCTGTCCGAAAGGGCAGGTGTGGAGGGGCCGCCCTCCACAGTCTTTTACCTTGTGGCGTCCGAAAGGGGAGGTGTGGAAGGGCCGCCCTCCACGATGTCTAGCCTTCCGGCGGCGGGGTTTGGGAAGGGAAGGTGTGGAGGGGCCGCCCTCCACGATGTCTAACCTTCCGGCGGCGCTGGCCCAAGAAATGCTGGTGGCACGTATCATGATATAATGCGGTGCGTCATGAAAATAAAGGTAGGAGAAATCTAAGATGCACATCGTCGTCTGCATGAAGCAGGTCCCGCGCGACAACTCGGTCAAGATCAACGCGGACCTGAGCATCAACGCCGAGGGAATCGAGCAGATCATGAACCTCTTCGACGAGTACGCCGTCGAGGAGGGGATCAAGTGGAACGAGGAGAAAGGCGGCAAGGTCACGATCCTTTCGCTCGGCCCGGAGGCCTGGAAGGAGCAGATCCGCCGTGCCCTGGCCATGGGCGCGACCGATGCGCTGCTGCTCAACGACCCGGCCTTCGCGACGCTGGATACGCTGGGCGCCGCCCGCGCCGTCGCCGCCGCGATCAAGAAGCTCGGCGATGTCGATTTGGTGCTGTGCGGTCGCAACTCGACCGACGACGAGAGCGGCGCGTTTGGGCCGGCGCTGGCCCGCGTGCTCGGCTGGCCGCAGCTCACCTACGTCGGCAAGGTCGCCGAGGTGGACGATGGCGGCAAGCGGATCGTCGTCGAGCGCCACCTTGAGGAGCAGATCGAGACGGTCGAGTCGCGCCTGCCGGCGGTCGTCACCGTCGTCAAAGATATCAACGAGCCGCGCTACCCCTCGCTGCTGCGGATCAAGCGCGTCGCTAAGGTCGAGATCCCGATCTGGGGCGCCGGCGACCTGGGCCTGAGCGGCGATGCGCTGGCGCCGGCCCTGAGCATCACCACCCGCGTCCCGCCGCCCCCGCGCGCCAAGGGCGAGGTGATCGACGGCGCCGATGCGGCCGAGAAGGTACGCAAGCTGGTCGATAAGTTGATGGAGGACCAGGTAATCTAGCGACTTTCGATACGCCTCCAGCACCTGTAAGGCGACCCCTCCGTGGGCGCCGCTGCCGACCTGTAAGGCGGCCCCTCCGTGGGCGCCACAGCAGCCGATCTGTAAGGCGGCCCCCGTGGGCGCCGTATCGTAGGAGAGATACATGCCAAACGAAATATGGGTCCTGATCGAGAAGGCCCGCCACGCCGACAACATCGCCGCGATCTCGCGCGAGCTGCTGGGCAAAGGGCGCGAGCTGGCCGATGCGTCGGGGGCGCCGCTGGCCGCGCTAGTGCTCGGCTCCGGCGTCGATGCGCTGGCCGAACGCGCCTTCGCGTATGGCGCCGACAAAGCCTATGTCGTCGACGACGGGACACTGGCGCAGTACACGACCGACGGCTTTGTGGGCGCGGCGGCGGCGCTGGCCCAGCAGCACCAGCCTGCCCTAATCCTGACCGGCTCCAACTTCCAGATGCGCGACTTCAGCGCCGCGCTGGCGGCAGAACTAGGCGTCGGGCTGGCGATCGACGCGACTGGCGTCGCGATCGAGGGCGGGCAGATCAGCGCGTTGCGGCCCTCGCACGGCGGCAATGTGGTCAACACGCTCCAGTTCGGCGCGGCGCGACCGGCGATCATCGCCTTGCGTAAGCAGAGTTCCCCCGAGGCCAAGGAGCAGCCCGGCCGCAGTGGTGAGACGATTAAGGAGGCCATGCCGCAGGTCGAGCTGCGCACCAATGTTACCAGCGTCGCCCCCAAGCAGGGCGCGGTCAACCTAGCCGATGCCTCGATCATCGTGTCGGGCGGGCGCGGCCTCGGCTCGCCGGAGAACTACAAGAAGCTCATCCCGCCGCTGGCCGAGTCGCTCGGTGGGGCCTACGGCGCCTCGCGCGCGATCGTCGACGCCGGCTGGATCCCCTACGAGCACCAAGTCGGCCAGACCGGCAAGACCGTCAGCCCGAAGCTGTATATGGCCGTCGGCATCTCCGGCGCGATCCAGCACCTGGCCGGCATGCGCACGTCGCGCACAATCGTGGCGATCAATAAGGACCCCGATGCGCCGATCTTCCGCCTGGCATCCTACGGTATCGTTGGCGATGTCAACGAGATCGTGCCGCTGCTGACCGAGGAGATCAAACGGCGCGCCAATCGGTGAAGGGTGAAAGGGTGAAAGGGTGAAAGGGTGACATCAATGTCTCCCTTCACCCCCTCACCCCCTCACCCCTTCACCCCTTCATAGAAAGAGGTGAATCAATGGAGATTCGCGGTAACGCCTGGAAATACGGCGACAACATCGACACCGATGTGATCATCCCCGGCCGCTACTGCCACATCGTCGACCCGGTCGAGCTGGGCAAGCACGCCCTGGCCGACCTGGACCCCGCCTTCGTCGGCAAGATGTCCCCCGGCGATCTGATCGTCGCGGGCACCAACTTCGGCTGCGGCTCCTCGCGCGAGATGGCCCCGATCGCGATCAAGGCCGCCGGCGTCAGCGCGGTCGTCGCGGCATCCTTCGCGCGGATCTTCTTCCGCAACGCGATCAACATCGGCCTGCCGATCTTCCAGAGCGTCGAGGCTGCCCAGGCGATCGCCGGCGGCGACGAGCTACAGGTCGAGGCGGAGACCGGCGTCATCCACAACCTGACCCGCGGCGAGCAGTACCAGGCGGCGGCGTTCCCCGACTTCATCCAGGACATCGTCAAGCTCGGCGGGCTGAAGCCGTATGTGGAGCAGAAGCTGCGCGAGCGGCGAGCGCAATCTTGAAAGGCAGGATTTTAGTGAGCCTGACCAACGACGACCTGTGCAAGCTCTACGAGCTGCTGCTCCTGACGCGCCGGCTCGACGAGCGCATGTGGTCGCTCCAGCGCCAGGGCAAGGTCTCGGCGCTGGCCTCGTGCCAGGGCCAGGAGGCCGCTCAGGTCGGCAGCGTCTACGCGCTCGCGCCCCAGGACTATATCGCCGTGGCCTACCGCGAATTGGGCGTCGCCGTGGCGCGCGGGATGGCGCCGCGCGATATCATGCTCTTCGCCCTGGGCCGCGCCGATGACCCGAACACGCGCGGGCGCCAGATTCCCGGTCACTACAGCTCCAGGAAGCTCGGTATCCTCTCCTCCTCCAGCCCGATCGCGACCCAGATCCCCCACGCCGTCGGTGCCGCGCTCACGGCCAAGACTCTGAAACAGGACGCCGTGGCGATCGTCTACTTCGGCGACGGGGCGACCAGCAAGGGCGATTTTCACGAGGCCTGCAACTGGGCTGGGGTCCACAAGCTGCCCTGCATCTTCTTCTGCCAAAACAATGAATATGCGATCTCGGTGCCGGTGCGCCTCCAGATGGCGATCGAGAACGTAGCCGATCGCGCGGCCGGCTACGGCTTCCCCGGCGTCGTTGTCGACGGCAACGACACCCTGGCAGTTTACGATGTTACCCGCGCGGCGGTGGAGCGCGCCCGCTCCGGCGCGGGGCCGACCCTGATCGAGGCCAAGACCACGCGCCTGCTGCCGCACACCAGCGAGGACGACGACCGCCGCTACCGCCCGCGTGAAGAGCTTGAGTTGGCCCGCCGGCGCGACCCGCTGCCGCGCATGGCCGCCGCCATGAAGGAGCGCGGCGCCTGGGATGATGCCTGGGCCGCCGAGGTCGAGGCGCGCGTCGCCGCCACGATCGAGGACGCACAGGCCTATGCCGAGAACGCGCCCGAGCCCGCCGCCGAGGACGCGCTGCGCTGGAGTTATGCCGAATGAAGAGGTGAAGGGGTGAAAGGGTGAAGGGGTAGTACCTCTCACCCTCTCACCCTTTCACCCTTTCACCCTTTCACCCTTTCAGAGGTGTTATGCCGACTCTCACGAACTTAGAGGCCGTACGCACCGCGCTGGCCGAGGAGCTGGAGCGCGACGAGCGCGTGATCCTGATCGGCGAAGACATTGGCGTCCACGGTGGCGTCTTTCGCGCCACTGACGGCTTGCAGGCTCGCTTCGGCGCCGATCGGGTGATCGATACGCCGCTGGCCGAGCTGGCGATCGCCGGCGTCGCGATCGGCGCGGCGATGACCGGCCTGCTGCCGGTCGCCGAGATGCAGTTCGCCGATTATATCCACCCGGCCTTCGACCAGATCGTCAACGAGGCGGCCAAGATCCGCTACCGCACCGGCGGCGACTGGAGCTGCCCGCTGGTGATTCGCGCGCCGACCGGGGCGGTTTACCCCGGCGGGCTGTATCATTCGCAGAGCGTCGAAGCCTACTATGCCCACGTTCCCGGCATCAAGGTGGTCCTGCCGTCGACACCCTACGATATGAAAGGGCTGCTCAAGGCCGCCATCCGTGACCCGGACCCGGTGATCTTTTTAGAGCATAAGAAGACCTACCGTACGATCAAGGGCGAGGTGCCGGACGAGGAGTACACCGTGCCGATCGGCGTAGCCGACGTCAAGCGCGCCGGCGGCGACGTCAGCGTGATCACCTATGGCCTGATGGTCCACCACGCGCTGACCGCCGCCGAAACGCTGGCGCGCGAGGGGATCGATGTCGAGGTGCTCGACTTGCGCACGCTGCTGCCGCTCGACCGCGCGGCCATCCTCGCGACTGCCCGTAAGACTGGCAAGGTGCTGCTGTTGAGCGAGGATACGCTCACCGGCAGTATCACCGGCGAGCTGGCGGCGATCATCGCCGACGAGGCGTTCACCTCGCTCGACGCGCCGATCCGCCGGCTCTGCACGCCCGATACGCCTGGTATCCCCTGCAATATCCCACAGTTCGAGTGGCTGATCCCCGGTATCGCGCAGGTCGAGGCGGCGCTGCGCGAACTCGCGGCGTACTGAGCGCCCGACAGGATACGACCGGCCCATCTGCCTGCGTAAGGGCGTATTGCATACGCCCCAAGAAAGACAATGATGTCTACCGAGTACCAACTCCCGCCCCTGCCCTTCGGCGGCTCCGAGGTGCGGGTCACGCGCTGGCTCAGGCGGCCCGGCGATACGCTGAATCTGGGCGACCCGCTGCTGGTCGTCGTGAATGACCGCGTCGAGGTGGCGCTCCCGGCCACTGCCGCCGGCACCCTGGAGGCGCTGCTCGTCGCGGAAGGGGCGACGGCGACGGTGGGCGCGCCCCTCGCGCTGATCATGCCTGCTCACCCGGCCAGCGCGCCCGCGCACCAGCCGCCAGCAGCCGAGGCTGCCGATCGCCGCTCCGCGCTCGCGGCAGCCGGGCCACGGCGCGCCACTCCCCTGGCGGCGCGCATCGCCGCCGCATCACATATCGATATCACAACCCTCTCCGGCAGCGGTCCCGGCGGGCGCATCCTGAAGCGCGATGTCCTGGCGGCACTCGCCGACCGACCACCGACCACCGACCACCGAGAACCAGAACAAAGAACCACCCAGAGGGTACCCGACAAAGAACAAAGGATTGATACACCACCCAACACGCAACACGCAACACGCAACACGCATCAGGCAGTGCAAACAACTGACGACAGACCACGGGCAACCGACAACCGACAACCGACGACGATGCGCCGGGCCATCGCGGCGCACATGGTTCGCAGCCGAGCCGCCTCGCCGCATGCACTCACGGCGATGGAAGTCGATATGAGCCGGGTGGCCGATGTTCGCGCGCGCCTCAGGGCCGGCTTCGCCCGCCGCAGCCTCGACCTGACCTACACCGCCTGCATCGCGCTGGCGGCCGTCGAGGCGCTGCTGCGCCACCCGCTGCTGAACAGCTCGTGGAGCGACGCTGGGATCATCGTGCGGCGCCGCGTCCACCTCGGCGTCGCCGTCGCGCTACCCGACGGCCTGATCACGCCGATCGTTCGCGACGCGCAGGACCTCAATCTGCGCGGGATGGCGCGGGCGGTAGGCGACCTGGCGCGCCGGGCGCGGGGCGGCGCGCTGCGGCCGGGCCAAGCCAGCGGCGGCACCTTCACGCTCACGAATCCTGGCGGCGGCGCGCTGTGGTTCGGCACGCCGATTATCAACCAGCCCCAGGCGGCGATCCTGGAAGTCGGCGCGATCGAGCGGGCGCCGCTGGTGATCGCCGAGCCTGGCGCCGACCGGATCGCCATACGCCCGGCGACAGTGCTGACGCTGGCCTATGACGCACGGATTCTCGATCAGCATCACGCCGACGCATTTCTCCAGGAGGTCAAGCGCCGGCTGGAGCAGTTCCATGACTGATGCAGTTCGGGAAAAGGGGGTTTGAGGGGCCAGCCCCCTCAGTCTCTCCCACCCACATTGTAGAACCGTGTCTAAACAATAGTGTTGCATTTGCCTCATCTTTCTTCATCTGTGGCTAGTGTATAATAGGGCCGGAGTAAGCGCGCGGCTCGGTGGGGACAGCGACGTTTCCTGTTCGGCGTATGAAGAAAGCGACCGCGTGCACCATCTACCTGAATGTCAAAGCGTGCATGAGGGGGTCAACGATGGGTGCCAAGAAGGTACGTCGCATTGGAGTGCTGACCAGCGGCGGTGACGCGCCGGGGCTAAACGCCGTCATCCGCGCGGCTGTGAAGACCGCCGAGTACCATGGGTATGAGATGCTCGGCATCGAGGATGGTTTCGAAGGCCTGATCGGTGAGCCCAAGTACCGGATTTTGACCAGCAAGGATGTCCGTGGCCTCCTGCCCATGGGCGGCACTATTTTGGGTACGACCAACAAAGGGCACTTCGGTGGGAAGCGGGTCGTCGGCGCCGAGAATGATCCCTACGTCGAGGCGTTCGAGAATATCCAGCGCCTTGGCCTGAATGGGCTGATCACGATCGGCGGCGAGGGCACCCAGACGATCGCACTGGAGTTCTCGCAGATGGGCGCCCCGGTCGTGGGCGTTCCCAAGACGATCGACAACGACCTGCCCGGCACCGACCGGACCTTCGGCTTCGACACTGCGCTCCAAGTCGCCACAGACGCGATCGACCGGCTCCACACCACTGCGGCCAGCCACGATCGCGTGATGGTCCTTGAGGTTATGGGGCGGCACGTCGGCTGGATCGCATTGCACGCCGGCATCTCCGGCGGCGCCGACGTGATCCTGATCCCCGAGATTAACTTTGATGTCCAGAAGGTCGCCGACAAGGTCATGGAACGTGATCGCTACGGCAGCACCTTCAGCATTATTGTCGTCGCCGAAGGCGCATGCCCACGCGGCAGCGCGCCGATCTACCAGGCCGCCGGCCGGCTGGGCGGCGTCGGGTTTATGCTCACCGACCAACTCGGCCAGATCACCGGCAAGGATTGCCGCTGCGTGGTCCTTGGCCACCTCCAGCGCGGCGGCTCCCCGACCCCAGCCGACCGCCTGCTCGCGACACGCTACGGCGCCGCCGCTGTCACTGCGCTCAACGACGGCATCACCGGCGAGATGGTCGCGCTGCGGGCGCAGGACATCATCACCGTCCCGCTCGAGTCGGTGATCGGGCATATCAAGACGGTCCGACCGCATAACGACCTGATCCGCACCGCGCGCAACCTGGGCGTAAGCTTCGGCAACTAGTGGTCAACCACTGTGGTTTTGCGGGGGGTTTGGAGGGGTGGCCCCTCCAAGCCTCCTCACTCATCTATGGATCTGCTCTGGCTCGGCTACAATGGCCTCTCTGTCCGCTACGCGGATGTGTCGGCCGTGCTATTTTATCGCCCCACCCTCGACGCGCGCATTGCCCGCGCCTATGGGCATGTGCCGACCGAACATCCGCTCGGTCGTCGTCACCAGCGATGGCATGTTCTGGCCGTCGAGCTGGCGGGCCGAACATCTCCGGCGGCGCTGGGCGCGCTGGCGGATGGGTCCGGCCTAGCGAGGAGGTATCTACCGTGTCCGAGCAGCGCTTCAAAGCGAAGATCGCCACATCCGGCACCCGAACCTACATTGCGATCCCCTTCGACCCGAATGCGGTCTGGGGCGTGAAGCAGCGGCACCATATCACCGGCTCGGTCAATGGCTGCCGGGTGCGTGGTTCGCTCGGCTCCGATGGGAGCCGTTTTTTTCTTCCGCTGGGCGCCGCATGGCGGCGTGACAGTGGTGTGGAAGCCGGAATGGAGGTCGAGGTCGTGCTTGCCCCGGAGGGACCACAATCCGATACGCTGTCGCCGGACGTGCTAGCCGCCCTTGAGGCTGAACCGGACGCCAAAGCGTTCTTCGAGGCACTTGCGACCTTTTACCGAAATGGGTATATTCGGTGGATCGAGGGCGCCAAGCGTGCTGAAACCCGCGCAGCCCGCATTGCTGAGATGATCCACTTGCTCAAGGCCGGCAAGAAACAACGCTGATCTGGCCCTCCTCCCTTTCCACCACAGATTGCGATAGGAGCGCTTAATGCGAACGATTCGTTGGGGTATCATCGGGTGTGGTGATGTCACCGAGGTCAAAAGCGGCCCTGGCTTTCAGAAAGCCAACCACTCCACCCTGGTGGCGGTCATGCGGCGCACTGGGGAACTGGCCAGAGATTACGCCCAACGGCACGGCGTGCCGCGCTGGTACGATAGTGCGGAAGCCTTGATCCACGACCCCGACGTCGACGCCGTGTATATTGCCACGCCCCCATCCTCGCACAAAGAATATACGCTCCTGAGCGCTCAGGCGGGCAAGCCGATCTATGTTGAGAAACCGATGGCGCTGAACGTTGCGGAATGTCAGATGATGATTGAGGCGTGCCGCGCAGCCGGTGTGCCCCTGTTCGTCGCCTACTACCGGCGCGCGCTATCCCGCTTTCTCAAAGTGAAGGAACTTGTCGATACGCGGGTGATCGGCGACATTCGTTTTGTGAGCGTGACCCTTTACCAACCCCTGGCCCAAGAAGAGCACAATCCTCAGACGCTGCCCTGGCGCGTCATGCCGGAAGTGGCGGGCGGTGGGCGTTTTGTGGACCTGGCCTCCCACATGCTGGACTTTCTGGATTATCTGCTCGGCCCGATTCGCTATGTCCACGGCTTTGCTTCCAATCAGGCCCAACGGTATCCTGCCGAGGATATCGTCACCGGCACGTTCGTGTTTGAGTCAGGCGTCCATGGGGTCGGGACCTGGTGTTTTACCGGCTTTGAGCGCTGGGATCTCACCGAGATTGTCGGAACCGCAGGCAAGATCGCGTACTCGACGTTTGACGTCCAGCCGATCGTCGTAACCACGCCCACCGGTCGGACGGAGTTCGCGTATGACTACCCGGCGCATATCCAGCAACCGCTGATCCAGGCCGTCGTGGACGAACTGAATGGTATTGGCAGCTCCCCGAGCACGGGCGAAAGCGCCGCCCGCACGTCCTGGGTCATGGACCAGATGTTGAAGGTTAGGCTATAGGGTGCCTTGCTGGCGCACCTCCCTCGTTCGGTGTACAATGCGGCATATAACTTGCGGTTTCATAGCGCCTGCCGCAATGTTCCACCCACCGCCAGTCAAAGGAGACTCGCGCGATGAACGAGGTACCCGATTTTCAGGTTGAGTCACTGGTCTACGATTGGAATACCCACGACCACCCGCCGCAGTTCACCACAGCCCTCCACCTCGCCGATGAGACCCTGCGCGATGGCCTGCAATCCCCCTCCGTGCTCGACCCACCGGTCGAAGATAAGCTGCGCCTATTGCACCTTATGGTCCGGCTCGGCATCCAGTGTGCCGATATCGGCCTGCCGGGCGCCGGCGAGCGCCAGTTCAATGACGCGCTGCGGCTGGCCCGCGAGATCGCCGACCAGCGGCTGCCGATCGCTGTCTACTGCGCCGCCCGTACGCTGCGCCAGGATATCGAGCCGATCATCGAGGTCTCGCAGCGGGCCGGCATCCCGATCGAGGTCGCCGCCTTCATCGGGTCGAGCCCGGTCCGCCAGTACGCCGAGGGCTGGGTGGTCGACCAGTTGCAGCAGCTCACCGCCGAAGCCGTCTCCTTCGCCGTCGCCCACGATGCGCCGGTGATGTATGTGACCGAGGACACCACCCGCTCGACGCCCGACACCATGCGGCGGCTCTACACCACCGCGATCGAGTGCGGCGCCCGGCGGGTCTGCCTCTCCGACACCGTCGGCCACGCCACGCCCGAAGGAGCGGCGGCGCTGGTGCGGTTTATCCGTGAGGTGATCGACGCCACCGGCGAGGATGTGCGCATCGACTGGCACGGCCACCGCGACCGCGGGCTGGACATCCCGAACTGCTTCGCCGCCTGGGCCGCCGGCGCCGACCGTTGCCACGGCACTGCGCTCGGCATTGGCGAGCGCTGCGGCAACACTCCGATCGAGCTGTTGCTGGTCAACCTCCAGTTGATGGGCCTGGCCAAACGCGACCTGACCTGCCTGCCCGAATATATCGGGTTGACTTCGCAATCGCTGGGTGTCGCGATCCCGCCGAACTACCCGGTCGTCGGCGCCGATGCCTTCCGCACCGCCACCGGCGTCCACGCCGCCGCCGTGATCAAGGCTGGGGAGAAGGGCGACGTCGCGCTGGCCGACCAGATCTACTCCGGGGTGCCTGCCAGCATGGTCGGCCGGCGCCAGGAGATCGAGATCGGCCCGATGAGTGGGCTGTCGAACGTGCGGTTCTACCTTGCCGCCCATGGCTTGCCGTGCGATGAGGCGGTATGCAAGCAGATTCTGGCGGTCGCCAAGCGCGGCAACCACGTGCTGTCCTACCGCGAGGTGCGGGCGCTGGCGGGGCAGGCGCGCGAGGTCGAATTTGAAGCGGCCCACGATCACGTATAATACGACCCATGATCGACACCAGCTTGGAAGGCAAAGTTGTCCTGGTGACGGGCGCCAACCACGGGATTGGCGCCGCCACAGCGCGCGCCTTTGCCGCGCAGGGCGCTGCTGTGTTCGTCCACTATTTTCGCCTGCCACTTGACGCGGCTGCCGGCGCACATGCATCCGAAGCAGAAGCGCAGGCTCCGGGCGATAGCGGCTATGCTGCGAACAGAGCCTTGACCGCCGATGACGTCGTTCGCGCGATTCGCGACGCGGGCGGGCGGGCGGCGGCTTGGGAGGCCGACCTTTCCGACCCGACAGCCATCCCGGTCCTGTTCGATCAGGCTGAGTCGGCGCTCGGCCCGGTGGAGGTGCTGGTCAATAACGCAGCCTACTGGGAGATCGATACCTTCATCCCCACCGGCCAGGAGCTACGCAACCGGCTGCCCGAACTCTGGACCAGCCGGCCCACCGCCCCGCTCACGCCGGAGAGCCACGATCGCCATTTCGCCGTGAACAGCCGCGCTGTCGCGCTGATGATGGCCGAGTATCTCCGGCGCCACATCACGCGTGGGGCGCGCTGGGGCCGGATCGTCAACGTCAGCACCGACGGAGCCTACTGTTTCCCCGGCGAGGTATCCTATGGCGCCAGCAAGGCCACCCTGGAGGCGTACAGCCGCAGCGCCGCCGCTGAGATGGGCGCCTTCGGCGTCACGGTGAACATCGTGTCGCCAGGGCCGATCCAGACCGGCTGGATCACGCCTGAGTTGGAGCGGCACCTGCTGCCTTCGAGCCCGCTGGGCCGAATCGGCGCCCCTGCGGACGTGGCCGATGTGATTGTGTTCCTGGCTTCCGAGCAGGCGCGCTGGCTGACCGGCCAGTTGCTCCACGTCGGCGGCGGGCACAAGATGTAGTGCGTTTCAGGAACTGTTTGAAAAGGGGGAGTTTGAGGGGGCTTCTCTCTCAAGAATCCCTTTCCGCTACGGATCGTCTGAAAAAGGGGAGCTTGAGGGGGGTTTCCCCTCAAGAACCCTTTCCGCTACGGATCGTCTGAAAAGGGGGAGTTTGAGGGGGGCTTCCCCCTCAAGAATCCCTTTCCGCTACGGATCGTCTGAAAAGGGGGAGTTTGAGGGGGGCTTCCCCCTCAAGAACCCCTTTCCACCACCGAAATCTTGTATTAGACAGCAAAGGAGCTGATCAATATGGGCATGACCATCACCGAAAAGATCCTGGCCCGCCACTGCGGGCGCCCCAGCGTCACGCCTGGCGAATTTATCAACGTCGAGGTCGATGTCGCGCTTGCGAACGAGCTTTCCGCCCAGCTCTCGATCGTCGAGTTCGAGGATATGGAGGGCGCCGAGACCGTCTGGGACCCGAAAAAAGTCATCATTATCCCCGACCATTTTACGCCCGCCAAGGATATCCGCACCGCCGAGTTGGTCAAGAAGGTGCGCGCGTTCGCACTCAAGCACGAGGTGATCTGGTACGAGTTCGGCACGGTCGGCATCGAGCACGTCGTGCTGCTGGAGAAGGGCTTCGTGGCGCCGGGCGACGTGGTGATCGGCGGCGACTCTGCACACCGTCACCTACGGCGGCATTGGGGCCTTCGCCACCGGCGCCGGCTCGACCGACATCGCCGCGATCTGGGCGCTGGGCGAGTTCTGGATGCGCGTGCCTGAGAGCATCAAGCTCGTCTACACCGGCACGCGCAAGCCCTGGGTCAGCGCCAAGGATATCATTCTCTACACGATCGGCGAGCTGGGTGTGGACGGCGCGATCTACGGCGCGCTGGAGTACGCCGGCCCGGTGATCGAGGCGATGCCGGCCCACGAGCGCTTCACGATGGCCAATATGGCGATCGAGTTTGGCGCCAAGTCCGGCATCGTCGCGCCGGACGAGATCGCCTGGGCATACTACGCCGAGCATGCCGGCCGCGCGAAGATGGAGCAGAAGCGCGAGGCACTCGGCGACGTGGGCTCCGACCCGGATGCCCGCTACGAGCGGGTCGTCGAGCTGGATATCAGTGGCCTTGAGCCGCTGGTCGCCTACCCGCACCTGCCCGAGAATGTCAAGCCGATCTCCGAGGCGGCTGCCGAGCAGCTCCGGCTTGACCAGGTGCTGATCGGCTACTGCACCAATGGCTGGATCGAGGACCTGCGGATCGCCGCCGACATCATGAAGGGCCGCCGGGTCGCCCCACACACCCGCGTGCTGATCACCCCCGGCTCGCAGGAGGTCTACATTCAGGCGCTCAAGGAAGGCTTGATCACCACCTTCGCCGAGGCCGGCTGCACGATCTCGCCCTCGTCTTGCGGCGCGTGTATTGGCGGCCACCTGGGGGTGATCGCGTCGGGCGAGCGCTCGCTGACGACCACCAACCGCAACTTCCGCGGCCGGGGCGGCGCGCTGGAGGGCGAGATCTTCCTATCGAGCCCGGCCATCGCCGCAGCGTCGGCAGTGCTTGGGCGGCTCGGCAGCCCCGAAGAGCTCTGAGAGACTATTTGAAAAGGGGGAGAAAGGGGGAGTTTGAGGGGCTGCCCCTCAAGAATCCTTTTCCACCACCGATCGTAGGCGAGACAATGCCCTTTTCAAACGGTTTCTAAGTATGAGAGATTGGAGATTGGGGTTATACAATCTCCAATCTCCAATCTCCAATCTCTAATCTCTAATCTCTTCGCCGAGCGTTAACCTTTGATTTACAATCCTATCCCCCGAAGCACTAGCGCAGGATTGCCCCAAAGTACTATCGGAATGCTGGCGTGATCGAGGTGCCAGCAGGTATAATGCGGCATAAGCAGCAACCCACGCGCGCTCTGCATTTGTGAAGGTATGGCTGCTACTCCGCTTCGCCGGATGGCGCCGGCGAGCCGGCGATGTCAGCGAACTGTAACGTGATTCACTAGCCTTGGTAGGCGGTCAGGAGTACACTCATGCAAGTGGTGACTTGCTCGATCGGCCGCGAGGTGGATGTCTACGTAGCGATCGGTCGTGGGCGCGAATTGGCGACCACGCTGGGCTTTGACGATATAGACCGCACGCGTATCGAGATCGTCATTCTGGAACTCACCCGCAACATCCTGGTACACGCCGGCAGCGGCGAGTTGCTGCTGGAGTTGGTCGAGGATGGCGACCGGCGCGGGATAGCGGTCGAAGCGCGGGATCAAGGCCCCGGCATAGCCAATATCACGCTGGCGATGCGCGACGGCTACAGCACCGCCAATACGCTTGGCGCCGGGCTCCCTGGCGTGAAGCGCCTGATGGATGCCTTTGAGATCGAATCGACTGTCGGCGTCGGCACACGGGTTCGCTCTGTGAAATGGCTTGGCAAAGGGCGATCCGCCGGCCGGACGGGAGGTCGATCGTGACTGTAACATGGGGCGCCGTCTGCCGGGCCAAGCAGGGCCAGTCGGTTTCAGGCGATATCTATCTCGTATGTGAGTATGGCGATGGGCTGGTGCTCGCCGCCGTGATCGACGGTCTTGGCGGCGGCGAGGAAGCGGCCCGCGCCGCCCGGCTCGCCGAGGAGACTCTCCTGGCGCATCCTGAGTACCCGCTCCAGGACCTGATCCGTCGCTCCCATACCGCGCTGCACGCCACCCGTGGAGCCGTGATCGGGGTGTTGCGCTTGGACGACCGGAGTCATCAGGCCACCTATGTCGGGGTCGGCAACATTGGCACCCATGTGTACAGCCGCCAGCCAATCAAGCCAATCTCCAAGAATGGCATTCTGGGCTTCCGACTTCCCTCGCTGCTTGAGATGCACTACACCTATGATCCCGGCGATATCTTTGCGCTCTTCAGCGACGGCATCTCAAGCAATTTCGCGCAGGATCACCGGATCGACATCAAGCAAACGCCTCAACGCATCGCCGAGCAGGTCCTGACGGCCTATGGCAAGCAATCCGACGACGCCACCGTCGTCGTGGTGAAAACAACGGCATCTGTATGAATACTACCCTGGGGCGCTGGCTCGCCGACCAACGTGAAATGCTGTTGCCGCGCTGGATCGCGTTGCTGGACCAACTCCCACAGGTCGCGAATGGCAATGGTGTCAACAGCCGTGGGGCGGAGACCAGGCACCCGGTGCCGGCGCTCAAATCGCACCATCCCGACGAGCTGCGCCTGCTGTTGTCCTCGATCTATGATGGGATGGTCAGCGCGGCCGAGGGCAATTATGCGCCACTGAATGATTGCCTGCGCCTGCTGCGCGCCCTGCGGATCAACCCCGGCGAAGATGAGCTGCCCGAACAGCTTGCCCTGACCTTCCACCTGCGCCGCGCCGCCTGGGACCTGATCTTCGCCGATGACCGGCGAGCCTCGAAAAAAGTGGCCCAGGATTGGCGCCAGCTCGTCGACGCGCTGGACCAACTGCTCGAATATACCGCCGTCACGATGGCGAAGCAATGGATCTCGGCCGCCGAGGTGGTGCGCCGCGAGCTGAATGAGACCAGGCTGCTGGTCGAAAGCCTGTCGCACGACGCCGAGGCGACCGACCGGACCACCCTGCATGTCTCGACTCTCAATCAGATCGCGCAGGAGCTGTCGGCGAATCTGGATGACCAGGCGCGGCAGCTCTCGCTCGTCGGCGAGAGTCTCAAGGCCGCGCTGGAGGTCGAGACGCTGACGATCTGGCTGTTTGACGCCGAGACGCAGAGCTTGTACGCGGCGCGAAACTGGAGCGCCGAGAGCGCGGCCCACGGGGCAGAGGCGCTCGATGATGAGCAGCCTGGTGTCGATACGCCGGCAGCTCCGATCTGGCGCATGCGGGTTGATACCTCCGAGGACCTGATCGCGCGCTCGTTTCAGCTCGGTGAGATGGTGCTGGAGCTTCAGCCTGAGGCGGGCCAGGGCGCGTGGTACCAGCCGCCCTGCGCGGTGCTGGCCCTGCCGCTCGTCGCGCAGCGCCAGGCGATCGGCGTGATCGGGCTACAGGACCGCAAGGTCGAGGCGTTGATCGACCGCTCGCAGCAGGACTTCCTCAAGTCGGCGGCCAGCCAGGTGGCGATCGCGCTGGAGAACGCGCGCCTGTACGGTGAGGTGCGCCAGTTCAATGCGGTGCTCACGCAGCGCGTCGAGGAGCGCACCCGCGAGCTACAGGTCGAGCGCGATACGCTTGAAACGCTCTATCAGATCGCCGTCGAGGTCAGCAGCACGCTGGACCGCGATACGCTGCTGGAGAACTCGCTGAACGTCCTGGCCAAGCTGATCGGCGTGGAGCACGGCTCGGTGATGCTGATCGAGGCCGATACCGGCCACCTGGTCGACCGGGCAGTGCTTGGTCGCAAGGATTCGCTTGGCTATACGCGATTCCCGATGGGCCAGGGCATCGTCGGCTGGGTGGCGCAGCACAAGAAGCCGGCGCTGGTCAGCGATGTGGGCGAGGACACGCGTTGGGTGCCCATGCCCGACGACGAGACGCCGCACAAGCGGCTCGGCTCGATGATCGCCGTGCCACTGCTGATGCAGTACGACACACTGGGCGTGCTGATGCTGTCCCACGACGAGGTCGGCTACTTCCGCGACGAGCACATGCGGCTGCTCACTGCGTCGGCCGGCCAGATCGCCCTCGGCATCCACAACGCCATGCTCTACACCGAGATCGAGCAGCAGCTGCATCCACCGCGGCGAGATGCTGCGCCGCCAGGAGGAGGCCGTCTCGCAGAGCACGGCGATCCTCCAGAGCCTCTCGGACGGCGTGATTGTGTGCAACGCCGATGGCGGCGTGCTGGCGGTCAACCCGGCGATCGAGCGCATCCTGGAGCGGTCGATGGAGGAGTTGGTGCTGTGGAACCTCCCCGATCTGCTCAAGCGGATGCTCCAACGCAAGGCCCTTGATGTCCCGGTCGAGAAATTGCTGGCCCAGCCGCTGAACGAGCGCGGCGAGCCGCGCAGCTTCTCGACCACGTTCCAGATCGCCACGCGGGTGGTCAGCGTGACGCTCGACCCGGTGCTAACCAGCCGCGAGCAGCTGATGGGCGCCGTCGCGGTGTTCCGCGACATCACGCGCGAGGTCGAGTCCGACCGGCTCAAGACCGAGTTCATCGGCACGGTCTCCCACGAGCTGCGCACGCCGATGACCTCGATCAAGGGCTTCACGCAGCTCCTGGCGATGGGCAGCCTGGGGCCGGTCAATGACACCCAGAAAGAGTTCCTCAATATCATCCAGACCAACGCCGAACGTATGATCTCGATCATCAACGACCTGCTCGACATCACCAAGATCGAGACCGGCAGCGTCGAGCTGGAGATGCGCCCGCTGCACCTGGCCGAGTCGCTTAGCAATGTGATGATGGAGCTACAGCCGAACATCAAGGCCCGCAGCCACGAGCTGACGATCAACATCCCGCCCGGCCTGCCGCTGGTGCGCGCCGACGCCAGGCGCTTCAATCAAATTATCTTTAACCTGCTGTCGAACTCGGTTAAGTACACGCCGCATGATGGCAAGATCACGCTGGTGGCGCGCGACGTCGGCATCGATGCGGTGCCGGATCTCTTGCAGGAGGGGCTCAAGTTGAGCACCCGCTTCGTCCAGGTCGACGTCACCGACACCGGGGTGGGCATCGCGCCGGAGGAGCACGAGCGGATCTTCGATCGGTTCTACCGCACCGAGAACCCGCTCAAGGTCGAGGCCGGCGGGACCGGCCTGGGTCTCTCGCTGGTGCGCCCGCTGATCGAGCTGTTCGGCGGCCGGATCTGGGTTCGCAGCAGCGTCAATCAGGGCAGCACCTTCAGCTTCGTCGTCCCAGCAGCGTGATATGATGGGGTGAAAGGGTGAAGGGGTGAATGGGCGATTTGCTCCCGTTCACCCCTTCACCCTTTCACCCTTTCACTGTTCGGGTACGACCTCCTGATCAAACACCGCCGTGTGGTCTTTCCCCGCGACTCTGGCGTACACCGTCACCTTCCAGATCCCGTCCATCGTGAAGAGACTTTTGATGCGGTACTGACCATTGCCGAGCTGGTCGGCCAGCGGCTGCAAGGGCGCCATTGGCATGGTCGTCATGGTCATGTCAAGGAACACGGTGGCGTCGTCAAGGGGCCGGCCCTCGGCGTCGGCCAGCGTGACGAATAGCTCGTACTCCTTGAGCACCTCGGGCTGCTGCGGCCGCTCCAGGCCGATCGTGAGGCCGTCCACCGTCTGCTGCTGCTTGGTGTAGCCGGGTCGCGGCCCGCCCCCGCCGCAGGCGATGAGCGTGAGCAGGAGTAGGAGGAGGCCGGCGGCGGAGGGGAGTTTGAGGGGGTCGCCCCTCAAGAAGCCTCTTTTCAAACAGCTTCTTAGGCGATACGTCATTGTGTATTTTTACTTTCGTCTTGGCTTGTATGAATATCCGCCTGTGGGATTGAACGCCAGGTTATCATCGAATGAATTCGATGCCTGAAACCAGTAAACGTGTTAAAACACGTTGAGGATCGCTTCCAAATACGTTTGAACGTGTTTACGATTTCAGGTCACAAATTCATTTGTGGACGGAAAGTTCCTCAATAACCGCCGGTAGCCCCTTCACCAACCTCACCGTCTCCACACTGACCGTCACCACCCTGCCCACCAGTCGCACGATGTACTCCTCGTCGTCGGCGCGGTTCGGGTCGCTGGTGATGCCGCTACGCTTGTCGGTCGAGACCTGGTACTGGTCGATCACCCATTCCAGCGCCGAGCGGTTGCCCAGGCGATACTCGAAGCACTCCGCCGGTATGCCCGTGAGCGTCAGCGCCTCGTTGACCTTGATCTGCGTCTTGTCCTTGCTCATTTGCATCTTGGTGACGCGCCACGAGAAGGGTATGTCCTTGTTCTCGATCCAGCGAAGTGGATACTCCTTGGCCTGCTCGTAGTTCAAATGGAGGTCGGCCAGGCGCGCGCCGGTATCGACGAACGCCCGGAACGCCTGCCGAGCGACGAAGGGGATGCGCGGCAGCTCGCGCTTCAGGTTCTCGGCGTAGCGCTCGCGGTACTGCGGGCTGTGCAGCACAGCATAGACATAATGGAAGATGTCGCGCTTGGTGACTTCGGGGCCGTATTGCTCCCGGAACTGCGCCAGCGCCCAGTCGGTGATGTTCTCGCGGCGGTTGGTGCCGTCTGCGGAGTAGGTGTAGAAGGGGAAGCATTGGGATGGTCGTCCGCCTACATCAAGACTGGGGATGAGACTCGTTAATTGGCAGGAGAATGGAACCTGTGAATGACTCGTAGCTACAATTATACGATTTTCCAATTCTGCTTCGCTTGTCGGTAGGATCTCATCGAAATAGCCGGGCCTATCATTCAGTAATCTTTCATAGTATAGAAACATTTTGGTGAACGGCCGATAAAGCGATGAGCGAATATGCTTTTGGTTATACTTCCCATAATGACCTCGCTTCAGCTCATCCTTTAAGTGATCACTCCACTTTATCTTATCATACTTTACGAAGTCATCAATATCTTCAGAATGACTATGCCTTATCCACCGAGCTACTTCATCGTTATAATCATCGATAAAACGTTGAATCCTAACAGCCAATCTCTGATGATCAAAATCAAATACTACACCGTCACGATTTGTTTTTGACCCCCCACTCCAAGTTTTGAACAGCGCTCGTACATCAATATCTCTGCCCGACCTAACTTCCTTAGTCCCAATTGGCATGAATGCCTCAAAGTCGGAACTTGCATTCTCATTTAACCAGGGTTGGCTAACATCACCTTTAACTTCTCGCCAATCGATAGCAAGGATGTTTTTCTTTTCGACCAAGAAAGATATCTTGTCTATTCTCGTCCAAAGTTCAGGTACGCGAAAGTAGCGTAGAAATCTGTCATTGCTATGAGAGTTTCGAATAGCAATAGTAATACCTACACCAACCTGTATACCAAAGACATTATGCGTTGTGCCAGAGAGTTTGGGGTTTCGACGGACGTTGCCATGAAGGTCTAGGTGATATACATGATTAAAGTCTTGCAGAAGATGACGACGCATTCCATCAAAAGGTAGCTGATCAACAAACGAATTATTGCTGATAAAACATATGACGCCATCACGCTCTTGCAGTCTATCGGTTGCCCAACGAAAGAACTTTACATAGACATCATATAATTGGGCCTTCAATGTAGCTTTCGACCCTTTGACGTAAGTATCCTTAATGCGGCCATCAACTATTCGATACCGGCGATTGCGGTTATTGTCCGCCTCATTCTTCTGTCCTGCGTTATACGGCGGGTTTCCAATGACCACTGTGATCTCGGCATCCTTCTGGCGCTGTACACGCTCGGTGTTCTCCTCGGCAAACAGCGAGAGTTGCTGCGACTCGGCCAGGTCGAGCGTGTCGGTGAAGCAGATGCCTTCGAACGGCTCGTACTCGCCGGTCAGGTCGTAGTAGGCATGCTCGATGTTCAGTGAGGCGATGTAGTAGGGCAGCAGCATGATCTCGTTCGCGAACAGCTCGTCGCGGTATTTGCGCTTGAGATCGCGGCGGTTGATGCGGCGCAGGATATTCACGATGAAGTTGCCAGTGCCGGTGGCCGGATCGAGAATCTTGACCCCCTCGGACGAGAGCGACAGCCCGAACTCCTGTTGCAGCACCTCGTCCACGCTGCTGATCATGAAGTCCACGATCGGCTGGGGGGTGTAGACGATGCCGTGAGTGTCGGCCTGGTCCTTCGAGAAGCCCTGGAAGAACCGCTCATAGACCGTGTTGAGGAAGGTTTGCTTCTGCGCGAAGTCGTCGATGGTCTGCGCCGCCGCCTCGATCGCCACATAGAAGTAGTCGAGCCGCTTCAGGAAGGCGCTGCGGTTGAACGAGCGGCTGGTGAGCGCCTTGATGACCTTCTCGATCTCGGAAGCAATCACATTGCGGTCGGTGAAATCGGAGTCGTCGAAGACCGTGCGGAACAGCCGCTCGGTCAGGAGGTGCTGAACCAGCATCTCCTCGATCTCTGCGACGCTGATATTGGGATCGATTGAGGCCCGGCAGATGCGCTGGAACTCCTCGAAGGCAGCGACGAACTTCTGGTTGCGCCCGCGCTCCTCCTCGATCCGCTCCATCAGCCCCTTCGCAAGCTCAGGGATGCGCTGCTTGAACTCGCTGACGGCGGCGTGGAACTCCTCGATCTGCTCGCCGGTGTAGCTGAAGAAGCTGGTCAGCAGCGCGACGAGCTGGCTGCGCTGCGCCAGGTCGGCCTCGAAGACCGGCCGGCTATTCTGGTAGAGCACCGCCCGCCGCGTGTCCTCGAAGATCGTGTTGGTCAGCGGGTACTTGCGCTCGATCTTCTTGCGGATTTCAGCGTCGAGGTCGTCCTGGGTGTCCTTGGCCTCCCAATAGCCACGCGGGATCTTGAAGCTATCCTGAAGCGTGCCATCAGGGCGCTTGCGGTTGCTGAGTGCCTGTTCCAGCACCAGCGTCCAGCCGACCGTCTTCGAGATTGTATCGAGCAGCGTGCTGAAAGCCAGCCGGGTGGCCTGCTCGTGCGTCACCCCCTGCGACTGGTAGGTCGAGAGGGCGGCATAGTAGGTGTCGATGGCTTTGTGGTTGGTCAGGTTGAGTGACGCGGGCTTGCGGCTGCTGGCGTTTGACATCAGGGTGGCTCCAGTAGGGCAGGGCGCAACATTCAGAAGGGATATGTCGCCAAACACCACCAACATACCATGCCGGTCAAGCAGAGGCCAAAGGAAGAAAGAGTACCGCGCACATGTTCACAGGCGGGGAGGAGGGGCCGGCTCAACCTGGGCCAGCGCGTCGGGTGGGGGCCGGCCGAGCGGGTAGCGCAGCGAGACCAGGAACCCGATGATGATGTGCTCGATATTGATCAATAGGAACAGCGCCGAGAGGAACAGCGCCTGCTCGCGGGTGTAGCCATACAGCGGCAGCACCGCGACCAGCACCGCGTCGCGCACGCCCACGCCGGCGACGCTGATCGGCAGCGCCTGGAGGATGGCGATCAGCGCGGTCGAGGCGACCACGGCTAGGATCGGGACGTCGAAGAGCGACATCGCCAGGAACAGTAGGTAGATGCGAACCATCGTCGAGGTGGCCGAGCCGACTGAGGCCAACAGCAGCCGTGCCAGCAGCGCCGGGCGCAGGCTCAGCCCGGCGAACTGGTCGCGCCAGCGGGCAATGATCGCCCGCACTCGCCCCGGCAGCAGCGGCAGCGCGCGGGTCATCAGCCAGTCGCGCGGGCGGCGGGCCATGAGGCCGGGCGTCAGCAGGATAATCAGCGCGGCGAAGGCGACTGTCGCCACCCGCAGCACCGGCGGCAGCACGTCGAGGAACGCCGCCAGACCGAGCAGGGCCAGCAGCGCCATGATCAGGAAGTCGAACAGCCGGTCGAGCAGGATACTGAAGAGCGCTGGGGCCAGCGGCTGCCCACGCTCGCGCAGGTACCAGGCTTTGACGAAGTCGCCCGACTGGCCCGGCGTGGTCGCGCCCAGGAACAGGCCGATGGTATACAGCACCATCGAGAAGCCGAGCGGTGGCGCCTCGATGCCAAGCTCGGTCAGGAGCATGTTCCAGCGCCAGGCCTTCACGACCACGAAGACCGGGAAGAGCGCCAGCGACAGCAGCAGCGGCAGCAGGTTGAGCGTGCCGAAGTTGGCGATGATCTCGTCGAGCTGGCCCTGCCGCGCGCTCTGCCACAGGAAGTAGGCCAGGAGCACGGGGCCGATCAAGCGTAGGAGCCAGCGGGTGTACCGATTCATTATGGTCCGATTACTAGGAGATTAGAGATTGGAGATTGGAGATTGCCGCTGATAATCTCCAATCTCCAATCTCTAATCTCACCGATCCGGCCCCTTAAACCGCAGCCCGGCGACCTGCTCGGAGATCAGGCCGAACAGAAAGACGATGATCCCGCCCAGGAAGAACATCACCGTCGATGGGGGCAGGTGCAGCCAGCCCTCGCCGCGCGCGACCGACCAGAGATAGGCGATCAGCGCGAGCCCTTCGAGCAGCAAGAATATTGGGAAGAAGATCCGCAGCGGGCTGAAGAGCGTGATGATACGCAGGATCATAAGTCCTTTCCTGACGCCATTGCGCATCAGCTTCTGCATGCTGCGGCCGGCCTGGCGCTTGTGCATCGCGATCGGCTCGAAGCGCACGCAGTAGCCGGCCGTCACCAGCGCCATGGCGCTGGTGACCGGCCAGCCGTACTGGTTGGGCAGCAGGTGCAGAAACTCGTTGATCACCGGGCTGCGCATGGCGCGGAAGCCGGAGGTCAGGTCCTTCATCTCGGTGTCGACCAGGTAGCTGCCCAGGGCGTTCAGCGCGCTGTTGCCGAGCCAGCGAACCGCGTTCTGCTGGCTGGTCCGGCCGGGCCGGCTGGCGACTACCATATCGTAGCGGTCGATGTGGGCCAGCAGGCGTGGAATGTCAGCCGGGTCGTGCTGGCCGTCGGCGTCGATCACCATGATGACCTCGCCCGACGCGGCGCGAATACCGGCTTTGACGCTGGCGCCATTGCCCATGTTGTTGGGCCGCCGGATCACGCGCGCCCCGGCGGCCTCCGCCTCGGCGGCGGTGTTGTCGGCCGATGCGTCGTCGACGACCAGGATCTCGGCGTCGGGGCACTGCTCGCGCACCACGCGGATGACGCGGCCGACGGTGTGGCCTTCGTTGAAGGCGGGGATGACGATGCTGATGCTAAAGGGCCAGTGCTGGGGCGCATGTGCGGCTGTGACCACGTGTGCGGCTGGCCGATCCAACGTGGTTTGCTCGCTCGCGGCGCCCTGCGGGGTCACGGCAGGCTGATTACGGAGCAGTTCAGTCGTCATAGTCGTCCCATTTCACAGTTGGCTTGAGATGTAGGTTTGCAGCTCGCGGTACTCGTGGGTAACTGGGAACTGCGGGAACTCGGCCACGACATTGGCCGGCGGCCGGAACAGGATGCCTATGTCGGCCTCGCCCAGCATCGTCGTGTCGTTGTAGGAGTCGCCCATCGACAGGACCCGGAAATCAAGCCCTCTCAGCGCGGCGACGGCCTGGCGCTTGCCGTCGGCCTGGCGCAGGCGGTAGCCGGTGATCTTGCGCTCCCCGTCGACCTCAAGCGCATTGCAGAACAGCGTCGGGTAGCCTAACTTTACCATCAGCGGCGCCGCAAACTCATAGAACGTGTCCGATAAGATGACGACCTGCGTATGAGCGCGCACCCAGGCCAGGAACTCGCTCGCGCCCGGTAGCGGGTCGATCGTCTCGATCACGCCCTGGATATCGGCGAGCGAGAGACGATGCTCGCGCAGAATTTGCAGCCGGCCGTTCATTAGCCGGTCGTAGTCGGAGATATCGCGGGTGGTCAGGCGCAGGCGCTCGATGCCGGTCTTCTCGGCGACGGCAATCCAGATCTCTGGGACCAGGACGCCCTCCAGGTCGGTCGCGACGATCAGTGGTTTGGCTGGCATGTTATGTTCCTTGGCTATGTGTTGCGTTGTGCGTCGGCGCGACGGTCCGGCATTGGACGGCTTGTGACGGTAGATAATACCACATTCTAGCAGCGGGCCGCGCGAGCGGCGGTATCACTCGACGCGCACCTCGCTCACCATTAAGCTCAACACGCGCGTGTCGTCGCTGGAGCGATCCAGCAGTGCCGGGACGAAGGTGGGCGCCCGCAGCTCGACCGTGATCGCGCGCTGGCCTTCCAGTTCAAGCGGCACCGGCAGCCGGTAGGCCCGCCACTGCCCGCCCTGGACAGGAACTTCCCCCACCCACTGATCGCCGACACGCACCTGGAGACGTGTGACGCCGGGCCGGCCGCCGGTCATCCGCAGCACCAGCGTTGCCCCTGGCCGCAGCGGCTCGGACAGCGGCAGGACGATTCGCCCATCACCCTGGAGCCAGCGGAAGCTCGCCGGCGGTGCGCCCTCCGCGCCGGAGAACCCCTCGATATACCCAAGGTCCAGTCCATCGCCAAGCGTAAGTCGGGCGGTCGGATGCGGGCGAAGCCAGGTGATCGCCCAGCGCTGAATGTCTTCGCCGGCGGTCGCCTCGATCCGCGCCAGCGTCTCGCGGGCGACCGCAGCGTCGCCGGCATCGCGGGCCAGCGCCCCGGCGACAAGCTCGGCCCGGCGTGAGCCGCCGCCGGCCAGCAGGGCTGCCGCCTCGTCGCGCCGGCCCTGCGCGGCCAGCGCCAGCGCCAGGTTGACCTGCCCATCGACGAAGTCGGGCTGGGCCGCCAGCGCCGCGCGGAAGGCGCGCTCGGCGGCTGCGTAGTCGCCGGCCGCATACGCGCGCTCGCCAGCCACGATCGCGCGCTCGCGGGCGATGCCGCGCCCGATAAACGCCGGGTAATCGCGGTAGGTGATGAACAGGATGAGAAAGGCCAGCGCCAGTGCGGCCTGGATGGGCAGCGTGAAACGTGAAACGTGAAACGTGAAACGTGAAACGTGTTGCGTGTTGCGTGTTGCGTGTTGCGTGTTGCGTGTTGCGTGTTGCATAACTTTTTGTTCTTTGTTCTTTGTTCTTTGTCCTCCAAGCGTGATGCGTGATGCGTGTTGCGTAACTTTTTGTTCTTTGTTCTTTGTTCTTTGTCCTCCAAGCGTGATGCGTGATGCGTGTTGCGTAACTTTTTGTTCTTTGTTCTTTGTTCTTTGTCCTCCGAGGGCCAGCGTCCAGGCGCCGTAGAGCCCGAGCAGCGTCCAGATCCCGATCAGGTAGCGCGGCTCGACGTGGAAGACCAGCACGGTCAGCAGCGAGTAGCCCAGCCAGGCCAAGGCGAACAGGCGATTGTGCAGACCCTCGCGCGCGGGCGCGGCCAGCCCGACCAGCCCGCCCAGGGTGTAGGCCAGCCAGATCACGTCTCCGGCCAACCCCAGCGGCGCGCTAGCGCGCAGCGGCCGGGTGAAGAAGCTCTGCTTGACGAAGAAATCTTCGACGTACTGAGCCTTCCAGATATGGCGGAAGGTCGGCCACATCTGGCGGAACGGCCGCAGCGGGTCCACTTCCAGGATCTCACGGGCGCGGGCCATCGCGTAGGCCTGCCGGTCGGCCTGGGGCAGGCGGCTCAACTCGGCGATATGCAGATTGCGCCGGCTGACGAGGTCCAGGTCCAGCCACAAATTGATCTGGCCGAGTGTATCGACCGGAATGAAGTGCTGGTAGACCAGGTAGTTGCGCGCGGTCCACGGCCCGACGACCGCCACGCAGCACGCGACTACTAAGAACACAGAACCAAGAATAGAGAACAAAGAAGAGGATGGTGCATTCTTTGTTCTTTGTTCTTTGTTCTTTGTTCTCCAGCGCACCACGAGCCAGAGGACCACGAAGGCCAGCGAGTAGAGCGCGGGCGAGCGGGTCAGTGCGGCGGCGCCGAGGGCCAAGCCGGAGAGCGCCAGGTCGCGCCGGCGCTCCTCGGCGTCGAAGCGCAGCAGCAGCCACAGGTGCAGCAGGAACAGAAAGATATACAGCGGTTCGCTGAACGTTCCGGTAGGGTGCTCGACGAACGGGTACCAGAGCGCCAGAAACCCGGCGAACAGCAGCCCGGCGCGCCGGTCGGCGAAGAGGCGCCGCGCGATGCCGAAGCCGAGCCCGATCGTCAGCGCACCCAGCGCCGTCTGCGCGAGCTGGATCAGCAGGACGCCGAACTGGGGCTGGCCGAGGATCAGCGCCAGCCGCAGCCAGAAGGCGAAGAAGAACACGTGCAGCGGCGGGCGGATCAGCCAGGCGTCGTCGACGTACTGGCCGCTCACGGCCAGGCGCAGCGCGCGGCGGTAGTAGTCGCCGTCGTCGGCGCTGGAGAAGCGCGGATCGAGCGGACTGACGCCGATCATCCACAGGCGCAGCGCGATGCCGGCCAGCACGAGCAGGATCAACGGCCAGTTCAGATCGGCGGCCCGCGCTGCCCACCCGACAACGGCGTTCCAGCGCAATCGCCGCTCGCTGCTCATCCAGCGTGCCGGGTTGTGCGTAGCGTCTTGCTTCATAGTGATTGAGGGCGTGGTGGCATTGTGCGGCGGGGAGGTGTGGAGGGGCCGCCCTCCACGATCTTATTTTCTCCCACTTTAATCTTCTCCACCAGAACGCAAGTTGATAGTATGCCCAGCCTTCGCGGCAGCCGCGCGAGTCTAACACAGATTGTGAGAGAGGGCAAAGCAGGGTGGGTACCTCCCGTGAGAGATGACCGATGTCCTATTTCCCCCACCGGCAGATTTCGTTAAACTTAAAGGGTTGTGCTGAAAACAGGTTTCTCGCGGTCGGATCAGCTATGTCCACCCGGCAACCGGCTTGTTCTCCTCCAAATGAATGAGCGAAGCGGGTCTTAAAAGTACACCAAATGAATGAGTGAAAACAATGTCACCAGTGTAACGTAGCGAAGCCTGACACGTCAATCTATATAGCAATTCGAGCAAGGAACATTCTAGCAAGATCCGACCGCGCTAATGTCGAGAACCTGGGCCATGAAACCTGTTTTCTTCTAATATCGACGGAAACGACATCTCAACCACTATCTAGCAGTACAAAGGAGCAACAACCATGCAAGGGATCGCAGGCAAAGTAGCAATCGTGACGGGTGGCAGCGCGGGGATCGGCCGGGCCACGGCGGTGGCGTTTGGCGCGCAGGGCGCCAAGGTAGTGGTCGCCAGCCGCCGCGAGCAAGAAAGCGAAGAGACGCTCAAACTGATCCGCGCCGCCGGCGGCGAAGGCATCTTCATCCAGACCGACATCGCCGTCCCCGCCGACGTCGAGGGCCTGATCAACGCCACGGTCGAGATCTACGGTCGGGTCGACATCGCCTGCAACAACGCCGGCGTCCTGGGCTCGATGCAGCCCCTGCTCGACACCAGCGATGAGCAGTGGGACTGGCTGATCAATACCAACCTGAAAGGCACCTGGCTGTGCATGAAGCACCAGATCCGCCAGATGGTCCGGCAGGGCGGCGGCGTGATCGTCAATATCGCCTCGGTCGCCGGGCTGGTTGGAATACCCGGATGCTCTGCCTACGCCGCGACGAAGCACGGTATCGTCGGGATGACCAAGACGGCAGCACTGGAGTACGCCAAGGCCGGCATCCGGGTCAACGCGATCTGCCCGGCCGGCGTGCTCACCGATATGGTCGGCAAGGATTATCTGGAGCGAACGCCGGAAGCCTTGGCAGCATTCGATGCGGTACACCCGATCGGGCGTATCGCTCGCCCCGAGGATATTGGGCCGGCGGTGGTCTGGCTGTGCTCCGAGCACGCCGGCTTTATCACCGGCGTGGCCATGCCGATCGATGGTGGTTGGACGACGCAGTAAACATATTGCCCCTCCCTTTCCAAGTTCTCTTTCTGAAAGACTATAAAGGAGCTTCGATCATGCAAGGCATCGCAGGCAAAGTAGTGATCGTGACGGGCGGCAGCGCGGGGATCGGCCGAGCCACAGCGGTGGCGTTTGGCGCGCAGGGTGCCAAAGTGGTGGTCGCCAGCCGCCGCGAGCAGGAAAGCCGGGAGACGCTCGACCTGATCCGCGCCGCCGGTGGCGAGGGCATCTTCGTCCAGACCGATGTTGCGATCGGTGGCGACGTCGAGGGTCTGATCAATGCGACATTCGAGACCTACGGCCGGATCGATATTCTGGTCAACAACGCCGGCATCACCGGCGATAATATGTTCATCGCCGAGATGAGCGAGGAGAACTGGGACCGGGTGATCGACATCAATCTGAAGGGCGTGTGGCTGGGCATGAAGTACGCCATCCCGCACATGCTGCGGCAGGGCGGCGGCGCGATCGTCAATGTGTCCTCGGCCCTCGGCCTGATCGGCTCGGCCAATGCGTCGCCCTACGTGGCCGCCAAGCACGGCATTATCGGGCTGACCAAGTCGGTGGCGCTGGAGTACGCCAAATCCGGCATCCGCGTCAACGCGGTCTGCCCCGGCGGTGTCCTGACCGACATGATGGACACTGAGTTCGTACGGCAGCCGGGCGTGATGGATTACGTGGTCGGGCTGCATCCGATCGGTCGGCTCGGCACCGCCGAGGAGGTCGCGTCGAGCATCCTCTGGCTGTGCTCCGAGCAGGCCAGCTTCATCACCGGCGCGTCGCTGGCGATCGACGGCGGCTGGACCGCGCATTAGTCTGCACCGCTTTATCGTCGATTTTTCGCCACGCCCAGGGCGAAAAATCGACGATAATGGGGTCGCCCCTCAAGAATCTCCTTCCACCATGAGACTGTCTGAAAAGGGGGAGTTTGAGGGGTCGCCCCTCAAGAAGCTCCTTTCCACCACAGATTGTAGGTGAGAGAAAGCCCTTTTCAAAAGGAGAATGTAATGACGGCTGAATCATCAGACCAGGCGGGCGCATGCCCCCACGCGACGGCGGCGGTTGGCGAGCGCTACAATCCGTTTGATCCGGCGTTCAGCTTGGGCCGCCACTACATTATAGCTAGGAGCAGAAAGGTTGATCCATCCAGACTCTGCTGCGAAAGCGAGAGGTTCACATATGAGGATCAATCATTCTGCTCGCCGCTATAGGATACGAGCCATTGCTGCATCCGCTCATACACTGTGCGCCGATGGAGCAAGTCCAGGTGGTTCATGTCGTAGCCAATCCATTGTTGTGACTCTGGAAACGGCACAGTCAGGCTGGGATCTATGTGGTATCCGAGCGCGCTGCGTAGGGGCACGAGTTCGTCGCCAAGGAGTTGGTCACGCAGGTCGCCCGCTGTTTTTCCGGTTGTTGCTCCGATTGTGTAGCACTGCACGCCACCCGGAAGGGGCACCGCTCGCCGTTGATCGCTAGCGTGCGCGAAGCGATCCCGATCTGACCAATCCTCGTTCAGCAGGTTGCCGTAGCGGAGATCGGTGATACCGGCGCTCCGAATCTTCCCCAGACGCGCAAACGCCGCAGTATAGGGACTAACGCCCAGCATGCCATGCACCCAATTTCCAACACGCTCCAGCGGGGCGCCATGGTGCGGTGTGCCGAGGAATACAATCTTGCGGAGGTGCCGCAGCCAAGCGTGGCCGGCAACCGCGCCGTAGTGGCAAGCGCTCCGGGACACCAACCCACCCATACTATGCCCGATGATCACCAATGCTTCCACAGGCACCGGCCAGCGCTGTAGCAGGCCCTCGATCAGGTTCGCAAACGCGTGCCCGTTGGTCGAGATATGGAGACCTGTGTTGTAGTGCAGATAGACCGGTGTGTAGCTGAGATCGGTGGCCAACAGCACGCCATGGTCGTGCCCCTTCCACTGCCAGTGCAGGTCATTCAAGCACAGCCCGTGTACCAGCAGGAGGATTTTGCCGCTTGGCTGCGGGAACGCCTTGGCTAGCGCCTGCGAAGCTAATTCAAGCGGCTGTCCGTCCCGGCGCAGTTGCATGTGTATCGTCAGCGGGTTGCCGCTAGCAGCTAGGTAGTCGCCCAGTACCCCGTTCAGCGCGGCAAGCATGACTTCGCGTTCGGGCGACGAACACCGCTCATCCAGGAGTGGAATGAGCTGTGCAAGAATCGCATCGATCCCGCCACCCACCAAACCAGTTACTCTGCGGATGCTTGCGTACACCAGGCCAGTGATGCCTTTCATAGGTGCCGGCGTCGGTGTGCCGAGAATCGCGGGGGCGCGGGCAATGGTGTGGTGCAGGGCCTCGACCAGGTCGGTCAGCCCAAGCGTGGCGTCGACCGCCAGGCGGCTGACGCCACGAACATCAACGGGGAGAATATGGGCCTTCTCGGTCATGATACCTCGGTAGGTGGTGTATTCGTGTGCTTGGTCCGCTTATGCTTCATCGTGGCTTTATCCCTACATTGCTTACCGCCGCCGGCGGCGCGACACATGATGATCGGGATACACACCTATGACACACGCCCGCATATACTGACCCTTGGAGTCGGCTGCGAGCAGGTCCGTATAGACCGTCTGAGGTACGCCCGTGTAGCGATAGGTCTTCCCGCTGTTGAAGACGACCTCTAGTTCCTGGGCTGCGGCATCATAGCCAACAGCGTTGATCATACTGGACTCAACCGTGACCAATTCCATCGCGGTCTCCTTCTAGAGCTCGGACATGAGCACGCGGCAACGAGTCGGTAGGTTGATATAGCGTTCCTAAAATGAGTTGTAAAAGGGGGTGTGGGGGAAGCCCCCACAAAAACCCCTTCCCACTTTACAACCCTGATAGGAATGCTATAGCAGCAATGGCGGTAGGATACCGCGCCAACCAGAGAGAGTCAAGCTCCAAGGAGAGTCATCTAGGGGAGATACTGCATTCTGATCATATCTACGAACATCGTTTTTAGGAATGCGGTCCAACGAAATAAGGATTCATGTGGCGCGGCAGCCGCCACATAATCCTCGTTGAACGAGGCCGGGGCGCACCTCGGACTATTGGAGGCGCGTCGTTTGTCCGGTATATGCTGCTTCCACCTCCACAGTTTCGCGATACCACACCCGCACGATCTGATAGGTTGAGAGCGCACTACCTTGCGAACTCCATTCGCACTTTCGGACTTGCTTCAGTTTCGTCTGGTAGGCTCGTGAACAGCACGGTTTCGACATTGAGGACGTCAATATGGTTCTGTTCAATCCAGAGATTGACGCGACTAACAAGCTCGCGCAGATTTTCATAGTCGGTCAGGACGCCAAGCAACCGCTTGCCCTGGCGTCGGGGAATGAAATCGTGAAAGTCAATCATTGGAAGTTCTCCTGCCGTACAATATCTACTCCGGCGCCGCCGCGCACCGCCCCTCCCACGCCCAACGCCCCACCGGCCCGGCCTCGATCAACTGGCTGGCCGGGTTGACCTGGAGCCGGCCGCGCTGGAAGTACTGCACCATGGCCGGCGCCCCGTTGATCTCCTCGACCAGCAGCGGCGAGATCGGGTCGCCCAGCCGCCAGCTTCCGTGGACGCCGCGGTAGAACGGTGCGAAGTGGTCGTCGACGGGGTGGCCGCCCTCGATCGTGACGCGCCCGGCGGCGTAGGGCGCCCCCAGGTCGTGGACAATGATCATCCGCTTGGCCTTCTCCGGCTCGCTCAACATAGGGAACTTGGGATCTCTGTCGCCAGCGGGGAAGTACTGCAACACGGCCGCCTCGAAGTATTGCACGACGCGCCCCTGTGTGGGTGTGCTGCCGGGCACGATGAGCGCCTCGGTCACCGGCAGGCCAAAGCTGCCCTGCCCGCCCAGCAGATCCCAGGCACGCCGGAACCAGCCCTTGACATAATGATCGCTGCCTGGGACCAGCAGCGGCGCCTGGTCGCTATCGCTGACGCTCGGCCCGGTGGCGGTCAGCGGCAGGTCGGTGCTGACGATGCTGGGCAGCGGCGCGGCCCCGTAGGCGCGGAACTCGTCGGCGGCCGGCTTCAGGCTGCCGTCGGCGCGGTACAGGCCGTAGTGCTCCTCGTGCGTGTCCCAGCGCCGGGTCGGCCCGGCGTCGTAGTCGCGCAGCGTCCAGGCGAACACGCCGGCCACCCGCCCCTGCGCCGCCGCCAGCGTGTCGCGGTAGACCCGCAGTTGGTGCGCCTCGTTGTAGATGCGCCGTAGGCAGCCGATCTCGCTGGGCCAGCCGAACTCCTCCAGAATGATCGGCTTGGCGGTGTGCAAACGCAGCAGGTCGAGCTGGTAGCCGACGGCGAACATGTCGTAGATGTGCGCGCTGACCACATCGCTGTAGTCGATCGGCCGCCGCCCGTCAGGGCCGGGCAGTAGCAGGTTGTCGACATTGGCCATGCCGACGGTGACCAGGTGGTTGGGCGCCAGGCGGTGGACTTCGTCGGCCATGCGGCCCAGCCAGGACAGCACCTGCCCCGGCTGGCCCTCGCGCCAGGTCAGGTAGTTATCGGGTTCGTTGTGCAGATCCCAGGCGATGATCCGGTCGTCGCCGGCGAAGTTGCCGATCAGCGTGCGCAGGTAGTTCAGGTGTAGCTCCTCCATCCGGCTGCCGGCGGGCGGGAACTCCTGGTGGAAGTCGAACAGCGTCACGATCAAGCGCAGGTCGAGGTTGCCGGCGATCTGGGCTAGCTCGCGCATCTGGCCGAGTTGCTCCGCAGTCACCTGGCCCTCGCTGGTGGCGCTGTAGGGCACGAGCACCCGCGCCGTATTGATGCCGAGCTGGTCGCGGGCCAGCCGCAGCTCCTGTTCGATCTGCGGGCCTTCCCAATAGTTCCACATCTCCAGCCAGGGACGCCCCTGCGGGTAGTAGTTCACCCCTTTGAGCTGCACCGGCTGGCCCAGTAGTGTAAGCTGGGAGCCGGAGACCTGGACGAACCCACCCGAGGGGCTAGCTGGTACGGCGGGCTGGAAGGCCGGAGCTTGCGAGGCGCCGCCGGCATCATTTAGTTCGCGCTCCAGCAGCCCTAGCTGCACCACGTGGGGCGTCCCGGCGTGCTCGGGGTGGTGCTCGAAGCGCGCCCGCTCGAACCACTGGGTCAGGTAGGGGCGACCGTCGGCGGGGTTGACCTCCGGCGCCGGCTCCGACAGCGGCATGCCGAACAGCGCCAGCGACTCGGCGAAGCTGGCGCCGGGCCGCCCGTCGAACTCCAGGCCGTGGCTGGACCAGTAGTCCCAGAACTCCGACCCGATCGCGTGGCCGGTCTCGGGGAAGTAGTGCGCCGCCGCCGGGTCGCCTTTGGGGAAGGTCGTCCAGTCCCGGCCGCGCCGCTCCAGCACCTCGACGCCCAGCCGACCGAGCAGTACGTCATACGGCGGCCGGTTCTCAGGGTGCAACTCCAGCCGTTGCCGCTCGAAGCGCTGCATCGTCAGCACGCTGGTGTTGGTCTGGTTCTGATACGGGGCACTGAGCGGGTAGCCGAAGGCCGGCAGGCCGCCCTGCTGCTCCCAGAACGTCCTGATGCGGTCATCGATGCAGTCGACGATCGCTGGCACCTCTGGGAAGCAGCGCGGCGCGGCCTGCGCGGCTGACGCCGGGGTCGCCAGCAGGGAGAGCAGCAGTAAGAGGAAGGCAAGCGTCCGTACGCGCATGGGGGCCTTTCAGGCCAGCTCCGGTTGATTGCAGAGGTCCTTCGCGTACCTCTTAATCTCGATCAAGCCAGCACCGGAGCCGGGATCACAGGTCTCTAGCGCGTGTGACTGTACCACAAACGATAAGCTTTCACAAGCGTGCTGGACGCAATGTTACCCAACAGCCGCTCAATCGACCTTGAGCGACTCGACCGGCTCGGCGGCCGGCTGCGCGAGGCGGCCAAGGCGGCGGCGGAACAGGAACAGCAGGTTTGACCAGCCGTCCTTCCAGGTGAACAGCTTGGTCTCGCCGATGCGCTCGTAGTAGTCGATGTGGACCTCGCCGAAGCGCAGCGCCGCAGCCTGAAGCGCCTCTATCTTGATCTCCTCCGAGAAGGCCATACCGGGATGCGCGGGGCGGATGCAGTCGAGGCATTGGCGGCGGAACACCCACATCCCCGACTGCGAGTCGGCGACCCAGCGCAGGTAGAGCGCGCGGAAGGTGTAGGTCAGCACCTTGTTGCCGAGCTGGTTGCGCAGGCGCATCGCGCGCCGGTTCTGGAGCGGGAAGCGACTGGCCGAGACAAAGTCAAGCTGTTGGTCCAGCAGCATATCGACGATTGGGCCGATCGCGTGCGAGGGATAGGTGCCGTCGCCATCGACCGTGGCGATGATGTCGCCGGTCGCGACCGGCAGCCCGGCCTGGTAGGCCTGGCCGTAGCCCTTGCGCTGCTCGAAGATCACTTTGGCGCCGTGCTCGCGGGCGATCTGCGCGGTATCATCGGTCGAGTTATTGTCGACGACCACGACCTCATCGACATAATCCGGCATGCCGTCGAGCACATGCCTGAGCCCATGTTCCTCGTTGAAGCAGGGGATGACGACGGATACCTTGTGATGACGATACATAACCACCCTACTTTGATTTACGATTGACGATTTACCGACCGCCGACCACCGACCACCGGACAGGTTTTTGGTTCTTCGTGGTTCGGTGGGGGGCGAACACGAGGTTCGCCCTTACGTGCTCTGGCTCGGTGCTTGGTGCTTGGTTCTTCCACTGGGCAGCCACGGGGGGCCTGCCCTACAGAGTTCTTGGTTCTTCGTGGTTCGGTGGGGGGCGAACACGAGGTTCGCCCTTACGTGCTCTGGCTCGGTGCTTGGTGCTTGGTTCTTCCACTGGGCGGCCACGGAGGGCCTGCCCTACAGAGTTCTTGGTTCTTCGTGGTTCGGTGGGGGGCGAATACAAGGTTCGCCCTTACGTGCTCTGACTCGGTGCTTGGTGCTTGGTTCTTCCACTGGGCGGCCACGGAGGGCCTGCCCTACAAGGTTGTGGTTCTTGGTTCCTGGTTCTTTGTTCTTGGTTCTTGGTTCTTGGTTCTTGGTTCTTCCGCCGCTTCCGCTGTTCCGCTCCTTCCTCGTTCAAACGCCGCGATCACGCCGTGTAGCCCGGCGCCGGCGGCCAGCAGCGCCGGCAGGCCGATCAGCGCCAGGAGCAGCGCGACGGATGGAGCAGGCAGGCCGGCGACGAGCACATACCAGAGCCAGACATCAAACAGGTGATGGAGGGGCGTATCCTGGTACCACAGCCAGAGCGCGCGGCGGGTCTTGCCGGGCTGTGGGATTGGTAGCGCCTCGCGCAGCGCCAGCGGCTGCTGGCCCTGGCGCAGCTCCAGGCTCTGGATATACAGTCCCAGGTCCTCGTTGCGTGGGTTGTCGGTGGTTGCCAGCGTTGGGTTCCAGGTATCGCTGTGCAGGCTGAGTGTGGCGCCGCGCCGCGCTTGCTCCGGCGTGAGCTGAAAGCGCAGCTCCCACATGATCTGCTGGCCGGTCAGGTCGGTGCGCTGGACCCCGTCGAATGGCTGGCCGTCGAGCAGCAGCGTGAAGTTCGCGCGCGGCAGCGGCCAGGGGCGATGGTCCCCGACTACCAGCGTCCCCTCGATCGGGCCAGCGGCATCGGGGTACAGTTGGACGCGCCCGTCGGCGTAGCTCCAGCGTGGCAGCACCTCGCCTTTGCTGCGGTCGCCCTCGGAGTAGGAGAAGCCATCGCGCAGAACCGCACTGCGGGCGGGCGGGGCGACCCGCGACCACCACTCGGCCGCCCGCTGGCCCCAGATTCGGGCATGCGCGGCGATCGGCGAGGCGGCGGGGACGAAGTAGCGATCGTGCTCGCTGCTGAGTTGAATGTAGGTGTCGAAATTCACCAGCACCGGCATAAGCTGGACGGCGAAGCTGGCTGCGACCAGCCCGCCGGCCAGCACCCGCGCTCCCCGGCTCCACCAGCGCCCGCGTGTCGCGCCGGGGGCCAACGCCGCCAGCAGGCCGGCGACCGGCAGGTACAGAAACGGCACGACAAAGACCAAGTAGCGCGGCCCCCAGCTTCCATCGCCGTGCCAGTAGGGCAGGCGGCTGTAGAAGGCCATGTGGGCCAGCAGCAGCGCCAGCGCCAGCAGCGCCTCGCGCCACTGCTGCCGGAGACGCAGTCCCAGCCCGATCAGGCCCAGCGCCACAGTCGGGGATACGATCAGCAGCCCCTTGCCGGTGCTGAGAGTCAGCCCATACAGCCCTTCCTGCCAGGGCTCGGTCATCCACTGCGCCGGGCTCACGCCGCCGTAGCCGACCTTGAGCGGCCCGCCGAACAGCAGGGTGTTGTAGAGCAGCAGCGCGCCGAGCGGCAGCGCGGCCCCCAGCAGCCCAAACGCGATGGGTCCGAACAGCGCCCGCGAACCAGAAATTGAGAATTGAGAATTGAGAATTGAGAATTGAGAAAACTGTTGCGTGTTGCGCGGTCTATCATCTCTTTGTTCTTTGTCGGGTACCCTCTGGGTGGTTCTTTGTTCTGGTTCTCGGTGGTCGGTGAGCGGCACCAGGATAGCATAAAGCGCGATCAGCGGCAGCGCGAGGGCGGTCTGGAACTTGGTTGCCAGCGCGCAGGCGGCGGCCGCCCCGGCGATCGTCCACCAGCGCGGCGTGGCGCGGCGCATGGCGTAGGCGCACAGGACCAGGAACAGCGTGGCCAGCGGCTCGGCGAAGAACGTGCGGCTGTAGGGCCAGGCCAGGCTGGTGAGGCCGTACAGTAGCCCGACCGTCAGCGCGACCCGTATGCCGTAGCCGATCGCGCGCGCCCAGGCGTATAGCAGCAGCCCGGTCGCGGCTGTGACCAGGGCGGGTAGCAGCAGCACACTCAGCCGCACTACGAACCCGGCGTAGCGTGGTGGCGCGACCCCGGCGAGGGCATGACCAGCGAGGATGAAAGGGACCACCGTGACTGACTGAGCCGGACCATAGCGGCTGTAGGTGCGCCCGTCAACGCCGCCGGAGACGTTCATCAGTTCGTCGCGCGGGATGGCGAAGGAGCCGGCGGAGACAATCTGCTCGCCGACCGCCAGCATGGTCTCCTCGTCGGAGGAGTAGGTGTGGCCGCTCATCGTCAGGACGTACCAGCCCAGCAGGAGCAGGAACAGCGCCACGCCGGGGCCGGGCGCCCGGAGCCGGCGCGCTGACACCACGGGACGCGGGGGTGTGTGCTGCTGCTTCATTGGAGCCTGCTGGTATCGTCTGCGTACGATATAGCGTTCCTAAATGAGTTATAAAAGGGGGTGTGGGGGAAGCCCCCACAAAAACCCCTTCCCACTTTACAACCCTGATAGGAATGCTATAGCTTGTAATAAAGACGGGGTTCAGGGGTGCGATTATAACATAAGTTGTTACGTAATCGTCAGTGTCGTCAGTGTGCTGGGCTGGTCGGCGCCCTCGGTCGGTAGGCGCTCGCCGGTCGCCGCGTCGTACAGGCCAATGTCGAGTCGGTACTCGCCGGGGGGCAGCGCCGGGAGCGGGAAGTCGGCCCGCTCGACGACCAACTCGCCCGGCTGCCAGTGCGAGGTCGGGTAGTCGCCGTAGCGCAGCGGCAGGTCGCGCTGGGTCACGTGTTCGCCGCGCGCATCGATGACATGGATGAACAGCGTATAGTCGCGGTCCATTACCGCCAGGGCGCGCCAGTACAGGTTGATCTGCAATGGCTGGCCCGGCTGAAGCTCGCGCGTATCGGCCCCGTCGAGCGACGTGATCCGCGAGCGCGGCTCGCCGGGCTGGATCTCGTAGCCCAGCAGCAGCGCCTGCTCCCCGAAGCGCATCTCGCGGCGCACAAACGGCATGGCCTCCGGGTGCGCCTCCAGGTCCAGGATCGCCCCGCTGGGGCCGGGCTGGATGCCCAGCCGGCGGCGCGGGAACTCGACCACGACCTGCGCCGCGCTCCGCAGGCGCTCGTAGGCGGCGCGGTCCTCCGGCGTCCGCAGGTCGTCGTTCGCCACCAGGTAGCGGAAGCCATTGGCGCGGTACCACTCAAGCGAGCGGTCGGTGATTCGCTCGACCGGGAAGACGACGGTGTCGCCGCCGAACAGCGTCTCGGGGATCTCGGCTGCCGCCCGCATCCCACGCGGCAGCTCGCGCACAATCTCGGCGGCGACCACCATTGTGTATGGGCGGCTCCAATACTGGAGCTGCCAGCCGGTCCGCTCGATCTGCGGGGCCAGCAGCGCGATCGCCAGCAGCGCCAGGGCCCCGCGGCGCTGCTGCGGCCGCCGGATGGTGTCGGCCAGCGCGACGGTGCCGGCGGCTGCCAGCAGGAGCAGCGGCGGGAAGATCGGCAGGAGGTTGCGCGTGAAGTTGACCGCGTAGGACAGCAGCAGTAGCATCTCGGCCACGATCACGGTCAGCAGCAGCGTGGTTTGCTGCGGAAAGCGGCGCGCCATCAGCGGCAGCCCGGCCAGCGCCAGGACGCATCCGGTCGCGAACAGGCCCTGCTCCCACAGGAACCGGCTGTACTCCCCGAACTGCCAGCGCCCAATGAAGTCGCCATGGCTGCCGCTGGCGTAGTGGGTCGCGTTGAAGCGCAGGCCATCGGCGAAGCTTGCCCAGTCGAGCAGCGCGTAGGGTGTGGTGGCCAGGAACGCCAGCAGCGACAGCCCGCCCCCTACCACGAGTCGCACCAGCGGCCAGCCCAGGCTCGCCCAGCGCCAGTACAGCATATGCGCCAACACCAGCGTCAGCGCCACGACGCCAGCGTTGTACTTCATGCCGGCGGCCAGCCCGGCCGCCACCCCCGCCAGCGCATAGCCGCGCCACCCACCTGTCGTCGCGACCGACCAAGCGCCGAGCAGCGAGAGGATCACCCAGACGCCGGTCGGCGCGTCGGTGGTCACGTAGTGGCTGTGGGTCACATGGAACGTCGCGACCATCAGCGCCAGCGCCCCAAGGACGGCGACGCGCAGATCGAACATTCGCCGGCCGAGCGCGAATAGTGCCGGGACTGCGGCGGCCCCCAGGATCGCCGTCACCGCGCGCGTCCAGATGTACAGGTCCGGCACGCTGGTGAAGCCGTTATTCTTGATCGGAATGTCCTGGATCGAGGCATACAGCCCCTGGTTGATGCCCCACCAGGCGTGCAGCCGGATCGCCGCGACCAGCAGGTAGTAGAAGAACGACGGGTACAGGAATCGGTGCGGGTTCATATCGCCGTCGCGCGCCATGCGCACGGCCACCTCCAGCAGCGCCGGCTCATCGACGTGCTCGACGTACGGCAGGCCCCAGCCCAGCGCCCACACCCGCAGCGCCAGCGCGCCAAGGAACAGCAGCGCCGGCAACAGCAGCCGATCGAGCCACCAGGGATGGGTATCGAACATTCGCCGCATAGACGTAGATGACATTTTCTCATCCGGCGGACCCGAAACGTGAAGCGTGAAACGTGAACAACGCCCCGATCACGTTTTACGTTTCACGTTTCACGGAGCTGGGATGTTTTGTATTTTTCGAGTCCCTAACCTGCTACCTGGCGTCGAAACTCGGTCAAGCCGCCGATATGCTCGCCGTAGTGGGCGTAGGTCGCGTACTTGGCCCACCAGCCGATCTGCTGCCGTCCGTAGACGTTGAGCAGCCGGTCTTCCGGCACGTCTTCGAGTAGCGCCAGGAGATCATCGCGTGCCGCGCTCAGGCGCCGGCGGGTGGCGTCGAGGGGCCGATCGTGATCCTCGGCGTGACGCATGGCGTTGAACTTGTCGGTGTTCGGGCCGAGGCGCCCCCAGCGGCCCTCCAGCAGATCGCGAATCACCCGTAGAGCCGCCGCTTGCCAGGCCGCGACGTGGTTCATCACGTCCTTGATGCTCCACTCGGCGCCGCACGCGCCCGGCCGGAGTAGCGCATCGTCGGGCAGCCCTTCCCATGTCGCGTTCAACTCCGCCCACGCGGCCCGCTCCCGCTCGAAAAACGCGGCCCGTGTCGCCGGGTGATCTTCAGATGGGCGGCGCGGCGGCATATGGTTCCTTTCTCGTTCCGCTTCCGGCCGGCTGTCGTTTGTGGTCTGTGGTGGAAAGGGATTCTTGAGGGGCGGCCCCCTCAAACTCCCTCTTCTCAAAGCTATGGTACCCGAACCGTCATCAGCTCCAAGGCGTTGTCGGGCGCGCTGGGGAGCGGCAGGCGCTCCATCGTATCCATGCGATAAACTCCCAGGATCAGCCGGTACTCACCGGCTGGGAGGTCGGCGGGGATGGGCATGTCGGCCAAGTCGAGCGCCAGTTCGCCCGGCTGCCAGCGCGAGGTCGGGTAGTCGGCGGCGCGGATCACCGTGTCGCGCTGGGCGACGGTGCGGCCCTCGGCGTCGAGCAGGTGTAGGAAGATCGCGTAGTCGGCGTCGAGGCGTGCAAGTGGCTGCCAGTAGAGGTTGAGCAGCAGCGCCTGCCCGCGCGGCACGGCCCCATCGCCGTCGAGCGGGCTGAAGACCGCGCGCAGCTCGCCGGCGCCGCGCTGGTAGCCGAGCAGGCGCAGCCGCCCGCCGAACGCCGCCTCGCGCCGCTCGATCGCCAGCAGGTCGGGGTGTACCCCCAGGTCGAGCAGCGCCATGCGCGGCCCTGGCTGGCCGTCGCGGTCGCCTGGGAAGATCTCCTCGTCCTCCGCCGCCGACTGGAGTGCCCCGTACGTCGCTCGATCAGTTACACGCAGGTCCAGCAGCAGGTAGCGATAGCCCTGGGCGTGATACCAGGCCGCATCGTGGCGCGCGGCATTCTCGGTGATCGTGACCAGCGGCCGGTTGGCCCACTCAACCGGGTGGAGCATCAGCTCGATCGGGGCGCCGTGCGGGATACGTTCGCGCACAAAGGCGCCTGCGCGCACCTTGCTGTTCGTGATCGCCTCGAAGCGAGTCAGCTCGACCGCCTTGACCAGCGGCCAAGCTACGACCAGCGCCGCGATCACCAGGGTGCTGATGCGTGTTGCGTGTTGCGTGTTGCGTGTTACGTGTTGCGTGTTGCGTGATCTGTCCGTTGTCGCCGATTCTCTGGTCTTTGTTCTTTGTTGTCTGTTCTCTGTTCTTTGGACGAGCCACCGCCCCGCTGCGGCGACCCCGATCCCCGCGAGCAGCGCGAGCGGCGGGAAAACCGGCATGAGATTGCGGAAGAAGTGCTGGCCCTGCGACAGGAACAGCAGCAGGTAGGGCAGGGCGAAGCCGAGGACCACCAGCCCGGCCCGGTCGCGGCGGGCCGGCACGATGGCGATCCCCAGCACGGCAGCGAGGAATGGCAGCGGATGCAGCCCGTCCCACCAGAAGAACTCCAGGTAGCCGGCCAGCGGCCAGCGACCCAGCAGATCGCCGCGACCGGCCAGCGCGTAGTCGGTGTATTGCCGAATGATCCCGCCCATAAACCCGCCGAATGTCAGCACGGCGTAGGGCGTGCCGGCCACGAAGCCGATCAGGCTCCACAGCGCTGCCCAGGGCAGCCGCAGGAACTGGCGCAGGCTTGCGCGCCCCCACACCGCCAGGTGCGCCGCCACCACCGCCAGCGCGACCGCGCCGGCGTTATACTTCGTCGATGCCGCCAGCCCGGCCGCCAACCCGGCCAGCGCGTAAGCGCGCCACCGATGGTCGTCGAGCATGCGTAGCGCCGCCCCCAGCGCCAGCAGCGTCGTTAGCGCGCTGGCGACATCCACGGTGATATACTGCGAATGGCGCATATGGTAGGGCAGCGCCGCCAGCAGCGCCGCCGCCGTGAGGCCCACGCCGACGCCCCACCAGCGGCGCCCGAGCACGTAGAGCAGCCCGACCGTCGCGGCGCCCACGACGGCGCTGAGCGCCCGGCCCCATACGAAGAAGCCGGGAGTGGTCAGGTAAAGGTTAGTGGTCTCTGGAAGCTGTGCCAGATCGGTGTACAGGCCGGTAGCCAGGCCATAGCCCCAGTGGGCTGTAAACACCAGCCGCAGCGCGTAGAAGTACAGCGAGGGATAGTCAAAAAAGCGCGGGTTCCAATCGCCGCGCCGCAGCATCCCAAGCGCCGCGTTACCCACGGCTGGCTCGTCCGGGTGATCAACATACGGCAGCCCCCAGCCGATCGCGTAGGCGCGCAGCCCCAGCGCCACCAGCACGATCAGCACGACCGCGCACGTTGTCCAGGACCAGGCGATGCGCCGCACTGACATCAGCATATGGGTAAACGTACCTGTTTGAGATGACATAACAACTTGGCACTTTACAGTTCTGGGAAAAAAGGGGGTTTGAGGGGGCAGTCCCCTCAGTCTCCCCCACCCAACAGTGTAAAATAGAACGGCGCCTTCCGAAACCTTGCCCAACAGGAGGCGCTAGGCTAATCCGCGAGATTATGCCATCGTTCACGCGATCTGTCCACATCTGCGCTTTTAGAGGCAGTTTGAAAAGGGGAGTTTGGGGGGAAGCTCCTCAAGAACCCTTTTCCACCAGCGATCTTGAGCAGCAAACGGATTTTTCAAACAACCTCAGAGCAAGCGGTAGAAGACAACAGTCGGCTGAAGCGTGCCGTCGGCATACCTGGCATACTGCGGAATGTCGCCGACGCGCGTGTAGCCGTGTTTGATATACAGTCGCTCGGCGGCATGTCCTTGGAGGGTATCGAGCACCAGCAGCGTGCGATCGGCGGCGCGGGCCGCATCTTCGACCGCCGTCATCAGTGCCTGGCCGATTCCGCGATTGCGGGCGCGGGTGTGGACCATGAGCTTCTGTACTTCCGCCCGGTGCAGCGCGTTCGGTTTGGTCGCCAGCTCAAGCTGGGCTGAACCGACAATCTGCCCTTCCTCAACGGCTGCCAGGAGCACGCGCCTGCCCGCCGCCACCTCCGCGACCACCTGCGACCAATAGACGTGGGCCTCCTCTTCCGCGAGCGGCGGCAGAAACCCGATCGAGGCGCCGCTCTCGACCGCATCCACGAGCAGGCGAACAAGCTCTGGAATAGCCGTGTGGGCCTCCGCGACCGTAAAATGCTCGATCTTCACGCTCATACCTCCAAGTTGCCGGCTATCGTCGTGTGATTGTACCATTTTTACCAATGCTCGTAGCAGGGGTGTTGTTCTTGCGCCATACGCAGAGCGGCGGGTCAGCGCTCTGCGACCCGCCGCTCTGTATCACTCTGGTATCGCTCAGGGAATCGGTGCTTTACAGTTCTGGAAAAAAGGGGGTTGAGGGGGCAGCCCCCTCAGTCTATCCTCACCCACATTGTAAAGTAGAATGGCGCTGCCCGAAACCTGCCCTAACGCTGCTGAAAAAAGATACCGCTGCTCCGCAACTCTACCACTTCGGCTTGTTGCGCGGGCGGATTATGATGATGCAGGATCAGCAGCGGCTGGCTGCCGCGGGCCGCCAACACGACCGGGTCAACTGTTCCGACGATCAGGCCACCCTGCACATCCAGGAAAAGCGTCCGGCGGAACAGAATCGACGCGGTGTTGATCGGTGTGATCGCCGAGTGAGCCACATCGTACTCAAGTGACCCGGTCGCCGGCACCCGGTCCACGACCTGCCCAAAGTGATTGGCATCACGCGCCCTGGTCTCGATATGGTAGCGGAACCGTGTCTGTCCCGGCGTCAGCCCGATTCCCTGGGCGCCGGCCATCTGGAACATAACCGAGGTGTTGAACGGCGTGACATCGACGCCGGGCGAGATCGTCGGCGGCTGCTCAGCCCCCCAGGAGGTGTACGTATTGGCTACCGGTGGCCCATTGGGCATAATCTTGTACAGCGGGCTGATGAACACATCGGTCGGCCGGCCGGTGAAGGCACCCCAGTTCGTATTGACCAGCAGATAATCGTCGACGCCGTCCAGGTTCGAGTCGATATAGACTAAGAACTGGACCTCGTTCGGCGTGGACCAGGGACCATAGCTGGCGAGTCCGAAGAAGATGCGGGTGCCGGCGATATTCTGCGCCACGGCAAAGTCGCTGGTGATGCCAAAATATTGCACATCGGCGGCGCGCAGGCTCTGGCTCAGGCCAGGGATGGCCGGGCTGCTGGCCGCAAGCTCGAACGCGCTAGCCATTGGCGTCTGCGGGCCGGCCATCACGCCACTGAGAGGAGCATTCCGCGCGCCGGCGTTGCGTATCCCGACTGTGAACACTGGAGCGCCTGACGGGACCGTGATCGACGTTGCGATGGCATGGGCATCGGAGGCCGACTTCGGGAAGATCTGGAACGGCACCCGCAGATTGGTGCTCCCCCGTGAGGTGAACAGGTCGCGACCGATAAACACCCGCTGCTCTGCGTCGCCCAAGTCCCAATCGTCGTCGTCGTGCCGACCGCTGCCGACCAGGAGCAGCTCACCAGCGTTGACCACAAAGCTCTTGTGTGCCAGTGGTCGGGTTTGCGGCGGGTTAGCGCCAGCCCGGAAGAACTGCACGGCGTGCGACCCCGGCGCCACCGGGATATACGGGCTGGCCTGGCCCGCCGGCAACGCCTGCACCTGGAGCTGGCCGTCGAGGTACACATCCAGCGAACCAAGATTCCAGTTCGGCTCGGTTCGATTGGCGTTGACGAAGTGCATGAGCGCCTGACCGGGCGAGGGTGCTGCGGGCGCGGTCTCGTCGACTACCACAATCCCTAGCGCGCCAGGGCGGCCGACCACGATCAATGTGTAATCACGGCCATCGACCAACTCCACCTGGGCGGTGAAGAGCGGGCGCGAATTTGGTGCGGCGCCCGGTCGCAGCAGGCGCACCGTATGGACCCCTGGCGTGGTCTCGCTATACTCTTGCACCTCACGCAGAGTCGAGCGAGTCGTCGAGCAATTCGTCGTCCAGGTAGAAATCGACCGACCTAAAGTGGGCGGCATGCGCCGGCCGCACGCGCACCCCGGTCAGGCTGCTGCTGCTGGTGATATCGATCGTGCCGCCATGCTCGGCCAGGAAATGCCGTGGTAGGCTTTCCTGCTCCAGCGGCGTCGCCGCATCCGGCGTAAAGTCGAGTGCCCTCGGATCGACACTGACCGTGACCGGCACCAGCGCCTGCTCACGCGCCGCCAAGCTGATCGGCCCCGGCGGCAACTCGACCGTGACCCCCGGCTCGTTGGTCGTGGTGGTGACACTCAGGTTGACGGTGCGCGCCGTATCGCTCTGATTATCCAGCTTCAGCAGGCGGGTGATCGACAAGGGCCGGGTGACCCACGGCGCGCCGAACATCAGCCCGACGGTCGGCTGCTCATCGCCGGCATAGGCCAGCAGATCGAGCCCGACGAAATTGGCCATGTCGAGCTGGCCGGCGCCGGCCAGCGACGGTGGTGCCGGCGTGCCGGGGGCCGCCTGCACCGGCGTGGTGGTGTTGATTAGCGCGGCCTTGACCTGCTCGGGGCTCCACTCCGGGTGCAATTGGCGCAGCAGCGCCGCAGCGCCTGCGACCTGCGCGGCCGCGGTCGAGGTGCCGCTCATGGCCTGCGCGGCGGTGCCGGTGCCGATGGCGGCCGAGCTGATATTGACGCCGGGAGCGACTAGCTCCGGCTTGATCGCGTTGTTGCCGCGCTGCGGACCGCGGGAGCTGAATGGGGCGACGTTGCTGGGAAGAGCGCCGCCGCCCCCCTGAGCGGTCGATGCGCCGACGGCAATCGCAAGCTGGGCAGTGGCCGGCGAGTCGGCCACATAGAATGTGTTGTCGTTGTCGCCGACTGCAACCACAGCGACGATACCGGCCCGGATGGCGTTATTCAGCGCGACGGCATCGGGATCGTCATTGCTACCGAAAGGTGAGCCAAGCGAGATATTGAGCACGTCGAGGTGATCGGAAGGATCGCCGTCGCCGTTCGGGTCGAGCGCGCGCTCGATCGCCTGGGTCATGAGCACCGTCGAACCCTGGCAGCCAAAGACTTTGAGGGCATACAACTGGGCCTCGGGCGCGACACCCGGCCCAACCAAAAAGCTGCTAAAGTCTACGCTGGAATTGTACGGGCCACCGTACGTCGCCCCGCTGGCGGTGACGCCAAATCCTGCCGCAGTGCCGGCGACGTGCGTACCGTGGCCGTTACAGTCGAGCGGGTCAGGGTCCGGCGCGGGGACCGGGCTGCCAAGAATGCCGAGCGCGTCATAGTTGTTGCCGGCGAAGTCGAAGCCTCCCACGACCTTGGCGGTAGGAAAGCTGCCCAGCTCGATCGTCGCCGAATTATTGGCGGTATAGGCGACCGGGGTTCCTGGCCCGCCGAAATCGGCGTGGGTATAGTCGATGCCGCTGTCGATGATGCCAATGCGGATGTTACTGCCGGTGACGCCATTCAGCGCGCTCCAGGGCGCAGGCGCGCCCACGAGCGAAACGGTGGCGGCGTTTGAACGCTGCTTCGGCGGGATCACATGCACGGCGGCGACTCCGGGGAGCGCTCGGATCTGGTCAACCAGGTTCCCCGGAATCGATACCGCGATGCCATTGTAGACGAGCGTGGTTCGAAACAGGACTTGTGCCTTGAGGCCCAGCAGGTGCTGCATCACTGGCGCCTGGGCGGCCATGAGCCGCCGGCTCTGCATGGCAGCCTCGGCGCCGGTGAGGGCGCTGATCGCGGAGGGATCGGCAAGCTCGACCATGACGGTCACCGGCTGATCGGAGCTGGTAAGGCCAGGTGGGGCGCTCAGAGGAACTGAGGCCTGATAGATCGGCGCCGGCCCGACGCTTGTCTGGCCAGAGATTGAGGCCGCTGGCCCAAGCGCCGCGAGCATGGCGACGCTTAACCACGTGATCAGGGCCGCGATTCGCTGTCTCATACCCTTCCCTCTAATAGACATAATGTAATATTGTGAAGATCACTTAGAAACTGTTTGAAAAAGGCATTGTCTTGGCTGTGATCCGTAGAGGCGTCGCCGTAGCTGTCGGAGACGCCAATCTAGCAGGTCGCACGGTTTATACGACGGGATCGTGCTGATCACATCGCTGGCGACAATGCACCAAGGACATATATACGCAACCCTTTTCAGGGCACGTTGCGGGCACATGTGTATACGCGAGTGAGGATGTCATCATCTATCCTGCATCTAGTACTCCAGCACGGCTCCTGAGTGCCGGGACCAGCGCCGCAGCACACGCGTTCCCTGAAAGGGGCTGCGCGCTGCACGGAATGAAGATGACAAGTACCGCCGGTGGCAACCCCGACGACACATAAGGCCGGATGTGTGTCTAACATTCTATCATACGGATGCAAGTAGTATTATAAACCTTTGTTCATTTTAGGGAGCTAGACGCAGGGGATACGTTCACAGAATTTTCATCTGAGCCGCACGTCTGTAGTAAAGTGCGCGGCATCTTGCGGCGGGGAGGTGTGGAGAGGGCCGCCCTCCACGATCTTGTTTTCTCCCGCTCTCATTTTCTCCACCAGAACCCACGTTGCTATCAAGCTGATTGGATTCCCTGTAACCCCCATAGCAACAAATAAGCCAGGGTTCCCAGGCAGAGAAAGGTGCCGTAGGAGATGTAGTCCGGCGTGGGTCGTCCGGCGCGCCGGAGGAGCAGGATGACTGTAGAAAAGATGCCGGCCAGGAGGATGCCGTAGAAGAGGGTTGGGAGCAGGTTGGTGAAGCCGACCGCCACGCCGATGAAGATCGCGAGATAAACATCGCCCAGCCCAAATGGCGACGACTTGGCGGGGAACAAGACGCGCGCTAGCAGAAAAAAGACCATGAATATAAAGCCGGCCAGCAGCGCGCCGAGCAACGCATTGACGATGCTGTGGCTCGGCACGGCCAGCGAAGCCAGCAGCGCGATCAGCGCGGAGCCGAGGATCGCGAAGGTATAGATCGAGCGGTGCAGCCAATCGATCGCGCCTGTTATAAGCAGCACGACCATGACGAAGGCCAGGTAGAAGAATGCGATCGTCAGCCCATAGCGCAGGTAGAACAGCGCCAGCGCTACCCCGGAGAGCAGCTCGATCAGGGGGAACAGCCAGTTCAAGGGGCGACCGCAGCACCTGCCGCGACCGCGCTGCGCCAGCCAGCCGATGAGCGGCAGCGTCTGCCACCAGTGGAGCGGGCGCCCGCAACGCGTGCAGCGCGGCCAGCCGCCCATGCCGCGCTCACGCGGGAGGCGAATAATCACACTGTTTTGGAGCGTGCCCAGGAAGAGACCGGCGATAACAATAAGAATCACAGTTAGGTCCATAAAACCTCAAGCATGCGCTCAACGCTCGACCGCCGCGCGCATGATCTCAATCGGCGCCGGCTGGCCGGTCCAACGTTCAAAGGACAATGCCGCCTGCCGGATGAACATTCCCATCCCGTCTAGGGGCCGTGCGCCACGGGCCGCCGCCTCGCGCAGCAGGCGCGTCGGCCGGTAGACCATGTCGAAGACCAGCGCGCCGGGCGGGATCAGCTCGGCGGCGAGCGGTGTCTCGTCGGCGTGCCAGCCAAGCGATGTGGCGTTGACGATCAGCGTGGCCTGTGCGACCAGTTCAGGCAAAGCCGCGTCGCCAGGCGCCAGCGCGTAGAGCAGCGGGTCGTCGGCGGCGGCAGCCAGCATGTCGCCCAGCAGCGCTTCGGCGCGCTCGAGCGTCCGGTTGACGACCACGAGCCGGGCGACCCCGGCCCGGAGCAGCGCGCTGGCGGCCGCCCGCGCGGCCCCACTCGCCCCCAGGATGACGGCGGACTGGCCGGCTGGTGTATACCCGGCATCTTCGCGCAGCGATGCCAGAAACGCCGGAGAGTCGGTGTTGGAACCACTGAGGGAGCCATCGGCCTCGCGCACAATCGTGTTGGCGGCACCGATCAGCTCGACATCGGAATCGTACCGATCAAGCAGCCGAAGGATGGCGACCTTATGCGGTAGGGTGACATTCGCGCCCAGCATGTGGGGCGCGCGGAGCGAATCGAGGCGCGCGGGCAGCTCGGCCGCCGAGGTCGGCCAAAGATCATAGCGCGCCCGGATGCCCAGATGTGCGAAGGCCGCGTTGTGAAGCGTAGGCGATCGGCTGTGTGCTACCGGGTCACCGATCACGCCGGCGAGGCAGGTTTGATTATTGTCGGGTTCCGGCGGCATCACGGTTTCTCTTCAATGGCTGTCTGAAAAGGGGGACGCGGTCACAGCTATGCCTACTACGGGCACTGGAGATATTGCTGCTCGAATTGCTGAAATTGCTCGAAGCTGATCGCGAAGTTGTGCGCGCCGGGACTGGTGCAGGAGGCGACGAAGTACAGATAGAGCGCCGAGCCATCGGGCTGTGTGGCGGCCAGCAGCGCGGCCAGGCCGGGGCTGCTGATCGGGCCGGGTGGCAGGCCGCCGTTGGCGCGCGTATTGTACGGGCTGGCGATCGTGTTGATCTCCTCGGCGCTGAGCGAATCGAGCTTGGGCCACCAGTCGCCCGGCTGACCAAGGGCGTACTGGACGGTCGGGTCGGCGCCGAGCCTGCCGCCGCCGAACTCGGGGGCGTTCTCAGGCAGGAGCCGGTTCCAGAAGACCGCCGCGACTTTAGGCATCTCGTCCTCGCGCGTGGCCTCGCGCTGAACAATCGACGCCAGCGTGACGATCTCGTGGACACTGCGATCGCTCACCTGGACTTCTTTCTCAAAGGTCGCGTATTGCTCGTCGAACCGATTCAGCATTATCTCGATCACCTCGGTGACGGTGGCCGTTTCGGCCAGCCGGTAGGTGTCGGGGAACAGGTAGCCCTCAAGGCTGGCCCCGGTCGGCAAGCTACTGAGCAAGAAATGCCCATCTTCGAAGGCCGCTCCATTGCGGGCGGTGGCGAGAAATGTTTCCGCGTCGACATTCTGTAGCCCGGCCTGGCCGACGATCTGGGCGACCTCCTCCAGGCGCAACCCTTCGATCACGGTGACTTGGATCTCTGCGATCTTGCCGGCGCTCTGGAGCGCCGCGATAATGTCGCCGATGGTCATATTCGGGCGGAGCAGGTAACGCCCGGCCTGGAGCTTTCCGTCGAGGCTCTGGGAGCGCACCAGCACGCTGAAGAGCAGCGGCTGGCGGATAAGCCCCTCGGCGCGCAGCTTTGTCGCGATCGCACTGGTCGAGTCACCCGGCTCGACGATAAACTCAACCGGCTCGGCGCTCCGGCCGGCCGACCGCCGAAGCTCGCTTAAAAAGATCGAACCGGCACAGGCCACCATCAGCGCCACGAGTGCCACCCCAAGAAACAGGGCGCGTAGCGTTTTGGACAACGGTATACCTCCCGTGAAACGTGAAACGTGAAGCGTGAAACATGATGCGTGATGTCGTCACCCCTTCACACCTTCACCCTTTCACCCGTTCATCTTGTCATCTTGCCATCTTGTCATCAGGGCACGGGCGTCGGTTCGGCGGTGGGCACGGGCGTAGGCAGTTCGACTTGGTCAATCGGCAGCTCACCCTGCGGCTGCGAGAGCAGCGACCGATTCACCCAGCCTTCGCCACCGTCGCTTCTGATCCGCGAGTTCGCGGCGTGGCGCTCGCCAAGCCTGATACGATACCACTGGCCATCCGAAGTGGTGGCCAAAAAGACGATCTCGTCGCCCTCGCTGATGCCGCCGACGACATTGTCGCTCGATATGATCGGCAAGGCGCGAACGTTGCCGGTCGCAATGGCGGTGCCGCCGGCCTGGTCGGGCGCATCCGGCGCCGCCGCGACCGGCTCCGCGCCCGCTTCCGCAGAAGTGGTCGGTTCAGCCTGGGCCAGCGGCGCGGCGGTTTGTTCGGGCTGGATGGTAGGGCGCGCGGTGCTGACTGGCGCGGTGATATTGGCCTCGGCGGGCCGCAAGCCGACCTGTCTCAGCTCCTCGCGCAGGTCGGTGATCACGCTCCATGCCAGGATCAGCGAGACCAGCATCAGCACGCAGGCCACGGCGGTCTTGATCAAGTCGGCGCCGCGCAGAATCATATTCTGGCTCTGCATCTGATTAAGCGCGCTCTGTGCCGCCCCGGCGACCGACTCGCCCCAACTGGTCTTGCCGCGATCCTCGCGCGCCACCCGGCGCAGATCCAGCAGCGCCCGCGCATCGCCGACCACTGCCAGCGCGCGCACTGCGCTCCAGCGAACATTGCTGTTGGGGTGGCGCAGGGCTTCGAGCAGCGGCCCGGCCGCGCGCCCATCGCCGATCTGGCCGAGCGCCTCGGCGGCGCGGTAGGCCGTCAGCCAGGGGCGGTGGGGGTTGAGCGCCTCGTTGAGCGCCGTCACCGCCGCCGGGCCGATCGTCACCAACTCGTCCACCGCCTGATGGTGCAAAGGATTGGCCGGGTCGCTCAGGGCGGCCACAAGCCTCAAGATATTCTCGCGCTGGTGGGCGTTGACGAGCGGGGCGGGCGGGCGGGGCGACGGGGCGGTCGCAGGCAGTTGGCGCGTGACGCGTGCCAGGCCCTGCATGACCTGGCCGACCTGGGTTTCCTCGGCACCGTTTCCGTCGCGGCCTGCGCGATCCGGCTGTTCCTCGGTTCGCTTATCCTGTTCTTCCATATAACATTATGTGCGGCGGACAGCACCAGCGTTGGCCGGTGTGAAGCCACACCCTCCTTGTACCATATTGCGGTCGTACCCAAACCTGTCCGGTGCGGGCGCGAACGTCACTACTCAGGCCCAATCTGCCTGCCCAGCGCGGGCAGGCTTGCGGGCGGCGACAGCCGCTCCGGCCAGCGGGCGGTGATCGCGTCCAAAATCAGCCCGGCGGCCTGCTCCTTGGGCTGGCGCGGCAACTGCTGAACCTGCTCGCCGTCCAGCAGCGTCACCTGAATCTGCTCCTGGCCGATGCTTTCGACCGCCTCATTGGCGATGATCATATCCAGCCCCTTGCGATCGAGCTTCGAGCGGGCATACTCTAGCACGTTTTGGGTCTCGGCGGCGAAGCCGATCTTCAGCACATCGCGCCGATCGGCAAGCCCAGCCAGGATGTCGGGGTTGCGCACCAGGCGCAGCAACAGCTCCTCGTCGTCGCCCTTCTTGATCTTCTGCTGGGAAAGCTCGGCCGGGCGGAAATCGGCGACGGCGGCGTTCATGATCAGCAGATCGGCGCCGTCGAGCGCTTGGTAGACGGCATCGCGCATCTGGAGCGCCGTCTCGACGCGTATGAAATCGACCGCGTGCGGCGGCGGCAGCAGCGTGGGGCCGCTGATCAGCGTCACGAGCGCGCCGCGGTCGCGCGCCTCGGCCGCCATAGCGTAGCCCATCCGGCCGGAGGCGCGATTGCCGACGAAGCGAACCGGGTCGATCGGCTCGTGAGTGCCGCCCGCGCTGATCACAATGCGCCGGCCGCGCAGCGGGCCGCTGGTGCGCCCAAGCAGCGCGCGCAGCTCGGCCTCGATGATCGGGACTTCGGGCATCCGCCCGCGGCCGATCACCGGCTCGGCCATGCGACCGAACGCCGGCTCAAGCACCACCATCCCGCGCCGGCGCAGCGTCGCGATATTCTCCTGGGTAGCCGGGTTGGCGTACATCTGCGGGTTCATCGCCGGGACGCACAGGATCGGCGCTGTGGTGGCGAGCACCGTGGTGGTGAGCAGGTCATCACTGAGGCCGGCGGCCAGGCGCGCAAGCGTGTTGGCCGTCGCGGGCGCGAGCACCACCAGGTTGGCATGCTGGCCCAGCGCCACATGGCCGACCACGCCATCCTCCGGCAGCACCCACAGATCACTCAGCACCGGGCGCCCGGTGAGAGCCTGAAACGTCGCCGGGCCGACGAAGCGCTGGGCCGCCTCGGTCATGATCACATCGATAATCGCGCCGTCGAGGGTCAGATCGCGGGCTAGCTCGGCGACCTTATACGCCGCAATGCTGCCGCTGATGCCAAGGATGATTCGTTTTCCGGTGACAATGCTCATAACGAGTTCGAGCGCGGATTGAACGGATAGTGGCTGCGGTGGTCGTATGCGTTGTCGGTCGTCGATCCGCGGCTGGTGCGTGCAGCCGATATTCAGGCGACATCCATCCACAGCTCGCGGTGTGGGCGAGCCGTGCGGGCGCATTGTAGCATCGCATCAATATGCCGTCAATCTGAGAGATCGTTTAAGAAGCGGGAGTTTGGTGTTGGAAAAGGGTTCTTGAGGAGGATGCCCCTCAAACTCCCCTTTTTCAAACAGCTATTCGGTAGGGGGGCTGCCGGCGCGATCCAGAAGCGTGCGCATCTTGACCAGCAGCCGGGGGAAATCGATCGGCTTGGTCTCATACTCATCGCACCCGGCGGCGAGGCAGCGGGCCTTGTCCTCGGCGAGTGCGTAGGCCGTCAACGCGATGATTGGGGTGGCGCTGGTTTCGGGCCGGGTCTTGATCCGGTGGGTTGCTTGCCAGCCATTTAAGACCGGGAGGCCCATATCCATCAGGATGAGGTCGGGTTGCTCGGCCCGTGCCATCGCCACCCCGCGCGCCCCGTCGGTCGCGCTGACGACCTGATATCCCTCCACAGCCAGGCGGCGCGAGATCATATCGCGGACCATCGCCTCATCTTCGACGACCAGGATCTTTGCCACGAAGTTACCTCCTCACCGCTTGCCGGGATAAGATTTTAAAAAGGGGGAGTTTGAGGGGCGGCCCCTCAAGAATTTCAGCCACGGAACTTCTGCGACAAACGGGCTTTCAAACAGCTTCTCATGATCGGCATGATAGCAGATGATCCAGGTAGGAGTCCAGCACTTCCCTGTAGCCGATCTGTACTATGTTTGGTGATACATCTCGGTTGTGGCGGCGGAATGCTATAGAAGAGTATCAGGGCCGGATGCGGCGCAGGATCGCGGTGAGCCGGTCGTAGTCGTCCTTGAGGAGCGAGGCGACCTCGCGGCCCGCGCTGACCAGGTAGGCCCGCTCGGCGCCGGGGGTGGCGGCGCGGGCGCGGGCGGCCATGCGGATGACGGCCGCCAGCAGCTCATCGCTGGGGATCTGGTAGGCGAACAGCAGTGTGCGAAAGAAATCGGCTGACTCGGTGAAGCCCACCAGTTCGGCGCCGGCGCATTCATACACGCTGTAGTGGACTGGGGGCGGCTGCGGTGGGAGGTATTGGTGGACCTGGCGGCCCTCGACGAAGCCGACGGTGATCGCCGAGAACTCGGTCTGGAGGACCTCGGCCAGGTCGGGGTGCTCGTGGTAGATCTCGGCGTCGTACAGCTCGCGGCCAGCGTAGGTGCGGCCGCGCACCAGCGCCCGCCCGCCGGGCTCCTTGCTGCCGGTGCGAATGTCGTAGACCAGCCCGTAGATCGCCATGTCCTCGGCGCGGGCCTGGGCGCGCACGAGCGCCCCAAACGGCGGCGCCGCGAGCAGCTCGTAAGCGCCGGCGGTGAAGCTGGTTGTGGTCGATTCGATAACTTCGCCGATACGTGGCTGCATACTGCGCGATGCGTGATGCGTGACTATTCGGCCCCTATGCGCTCATCGTGAAACGTGAAACGTGATGCGTGGCGTCCGGGCGGCCACAGAGGGCCTGCCCTACAGGTGCTCGGTTCTTCGTCGTTCGGTGGGGCGTATGCAATACGCCCTTACGTGCTCTGGCTCGATGCTTGGTTCTCTGTCCGCCTACCACCCATGCCATCCTCCATCCTCTATCCTCTATCCTCCGTTACTTGGCGTAGGCTTCCAGGGCGACCTCGCGGTCGGGATAGATTTTGAAGAGTGTGTCGAAGCGGCTCTTGCGGAAAATCTCGCCGATCTGCGGCTGGAGCCCACTCAGGCGCAGATCGCCACCCAGCGGTTGAGCGGCCTTGAGGTTGGTGAGCAGCATGCGTAACGCCAGGCTGGCGACGAAATTGACCTGGCTCATATCGGCCAGCACCTTACCCTTGTGTCCCTTGACGGCTTCGGCGAAGGGCTTCTCGAACTCCGCCAGGCCAACCGCGTCAAGGCGACTCGGCAGCTCGATCACGAGGACATCGCCGATCTGCTCTGATTTCACGCCGATCCCCTTTCAACTCTACGACCAACACCGATGACGAAGGTGGTGTCGGCCTGCGAGTGCGATACACGTTTTCCCGCCGGTTATTATAGCATGCCTGAGCAGCCCATGCACTGCTCATGGCTCCCGGCTGATGATCAGCAGGGTCATATCGTCGGCCTGGGGTGCCCCGGCCACGTACTCGTCCACCGCATGGGCGATGGTCTCGACCAGTGCCTGGGCTGGGGCGCCGGCGTGCCGGCCCAATATCTCCAGCAGCCGATCGTCGCCATAGGGTTCGCCGGCGGCATTCATGGCCTCGGTGATGCCGTCGCTAAAACCGACCAGCGTCTCGCCGGGCGCGATCGTCGTCTCGGTGGTCTCGAAGACCTGCCCGCCGACGATGCCGACCGGCAAGGCCGAGCTTTCGAGCATGCGCATGGCCGCGCCGCCGGGGCTGATGATCAGCGGGTCGTTGTGCCCGGCATTGATATAGCTGAGCACGCCGGTCTCAGGCTCCAGGACGCCGTAGAACAGCGTGATGAACATATTGCTCTCGCCGTGTTCGCCGGCGATGTAATCATTGGTGAACCACATCGCGCCGGCCAGCACGGTATCGGCGTCCAGGCCGCCGCCCTCCTGGAAGGCCCAGGGCGCCAGCGAGGCGGCGCGCAGCAGGCTGCGCGTCAGCGCCACGAACAGGGCCGCCGGCACTCCTTTGCCGCACACATCGGCGACGACCAGGCCGATCTGGCCGCCGGGCAGCTCGATACAGTCGAAGAAATCGCCGCCGACGGCCTGCGCGCCGCGGTTGAAGGCCGCCACCTGCCAGCCGGCCGGCTGGGGCAGCCGGCGCGGCAAGAATAGCTCCTGAATGCGCCGCGCGACCGCCAGTTCCTCGTCCATACGGTTGAGGCGGATGCGCTCGTTCTGGGCCGACGTCAGCTCCTCGTAGGCGCGCAATAGTTCGGCGTTCTTGGTCTCCAGGTCGGCGATCAGCTGCTGGCTGGTCTTGCGTAGCCGGGCCGTGCCGCTCCGCAGCAGGTCGAAGGTCAGCTCGGGGTTACTGCGCATCAGCGTGGTGAAATGCTGCTCGTTGAGCACTGCCAGGCAACATTCGCTCAGGGCGCGCACGGTGGCCGAGCGTGGGCTTGGGTCGATCAGCGCCATTTCGCCGATCAACTGCCCGACCGCGCGAACCTCCAAGCGCATCTCGACCCGGCCGGGGTGGGCCAGCACCTCCATCTCGCCGGAAAGGATGACATAGCACTGGTTGCCTTCCTCGCCCTGGAAAAACAGCACTTCGCCTGCATCCAGACGCTGCTCGCGCACCGTCGTCGCCAGCCGCATCAGGTCGACATCCGAGAATCCGTCGAAGAGCGGGAGCCGCCGCATAAGCTCAAACATCGGTTTTCCTCTCGGCCTTGATCACGGTAAGCTCGTTCCAACCATTGAGCGGGTTGTGCTGGTAGTCAAGCTCGTCGCACAGCTCGCGCACCAGGAAGATCCCCAACCCGCCGACCGTGCGCGTCTCGACATCGTCGCTGAAGTCGGGGTCGGGCGGGTCGCGCGGGTCAAAGGGGCGACCGTGGTCGCAGATCTTGACGTGGAGCACGCCGTCATCGAAGGCGCAGATGGCGCGAATGACCCCCGGAAGATCGGCTTCATAGCCGTACTTGACGATGTTGGTGGCGATCTCCTCGATCACCAGCCGCACAAGATAGTGTTGATCGGCCGAGAGCGGCAGGTCTTGCTCGACCTCGTCGGCGAATGCCAAGAGCTGTGTGATGCCTTCCCACTCGGCAGGTACTTCGATGTGGCGCTGCATTGTCTGCTCCTCAAACTCCCCTTTCAGAAAGTCTCTTAGGGACTCGCATATTTTAGAACATCTCACAGCAAACTCGAAACGTGAAGCGTGAAACGTGAGCAACATCCCAATCACGTTTCACGTTTCACGTTTCACGGAGGTGGGATGCTTTTTATACTTCGAGTCCCTCAGAGTTTACGCCCTGTGCGGCGATCGGAGTTGATCGAAATGGAAGCGACCTGTTGACGATTCGGTCATGATTAAGCTATTCGCGCGGGGCGTTCTGCCGCGTTGCATGGCCTGGGAGCGCATGCTATAATGCCGCATACCGTGCCGCTGCATCGTTTTTCCACCTATCCGCACCTGCGCTCGGCCGACTGCGATGGAGGTTGTGTGGGCATCGCGCTCTGGCTGTTCGCCGCGCTGGCGCTGCTGGCGTTCCTCTACTGGCTGATTATCGTCGGCGAGGGAACTTACCTGGGTCGCTATGCGGTGCGCTTTATCTACCAACGCGGCGCACACTTCTACGATGCCGCCCGCTTGGCCGTGACCGCCGGCGACGAACGCGATCTGCTCCCGATCCTCCAGGCGGCGCTGGAGGGGGTTGTGGCGCCGCAGGTGCTCGACGTGGCGACGGGCACCGGGCGCGTGCCGCTGCTGCTGGCATCTCAGCCGTGGTTTTGCGGTGAGGTCTATGGGCTCGACCTGACACCGGCGATGCTTGAGCATGCGCGCGCCAAGCTGGCGGCCGCCGGGCTGGGCGCGCACGTGGTGCTCTGCCAAGGCGAGGCGGGGTGCTTGCCCTGGCCGAACGGCTGCTTCGACCTGGTGACATCGCTTGAGGCGCTGGAGTTCTTTCCGCGACCGCAGCGGGCGCTGGCCGAGATGGCGCGAACGCTCAGGCCCGGCGGCACCCTGGTCGTCAGCAAGTACCCCGACGTATGGGCGCGGGTGCTGCCGCTCAAGGGGCTGACCCGCCGGCGTATCTCGCGGCTGCTCGAACGGCTGGCGCTGGTCGAGATTGAGATCCGCGCGTGGCAGCCGGGGCATTATGAGCTGGTCATCGCCAGGAAGCCGTGACATAATGACAAGGTGACAAGGTGACAAGGTGACAAGATGATAGGCTCTTCCCCTTCACCCGTTCACCCGTTCACCCTTTCAGGAATATGACGCAGGCGACACCGACAACCAATCCCCTCCTGCACGGCCGCTACCGGATCGAGGAGCAGCTCGGCACCGGACGGCTAGCCGTGGTCTACCGCGCCTATGATGAGCGCCTCCAGCGGCGGGTGCTGGTGCATATGCTGCGTAAGGAGCTGCTCGCTCAGGAAGCTCTGGCGCAGCGCTTTATCCAGGAGGCGCACAATAGCGCGCGCCGCTCGCACCAATCGCTACTGGAGATCTACGATAGCGGCGAGATCGGCGGGCGCCCCTATATGATCACCGAGTATGTCGCCGGCCGCACCCTGCGCGAGGTGGGGGCGCTCACGCTTGAGGAGGCGCTGCTCTACTTCCGCCAAGTGGTCGGCGCGGTGGCGGCGTGCCAGGTCGCCGGCGTGGCGCACCCGCCGATCAGCAGCAGCAATGTGATCCTGGTCGAGGAGGGGCATGTTGAGCTAGTGGAAAGCTGGCTCCTGCCGACCTCCGAGATCGCGCTCGATAGCGCCTGCTACCGAGCGCCGGAGCGCAGCGCGGGCGGCCCGCTCACGGGGGCCGGCTCGGTCTACGCGCTGGGCCTGCTGCTGATCGAGATGCTCTCCGGCAAGCGCCCAGTAGCAGGCGATGAGCCGCGCGCCGTGGCCCAGGCGCACCTGACCGCCCGCATCCCCACGCTCTCGGAGCTACGCCCACTGCTGTACGTCCCCTCGTTGGACCGGCTGCTGCGGGAGGCGACCGCGCGCGACCCAAGCCAGCGACCGCCGGATGCAGCGGCGCTCGGCTTGGAGCTGGATGAGCTGCGCCACGATATCACCGGCGACACCCAGCGGCTCGCGGCGCCGCCGGTGCGACCGCCCAGCCTGCGCGAGCGGATCAACCGCACCGCCAACGAGATCGCGCCGCCGCGCCCGGCACCACGGCACGAGCCCGATCCGCCCCTGGCCCCGGCTCCCGCAGCGCCACACGCGCCCGCCCGGCAGCAGGCTCAGCCGCAGGCGGTACCGCGACGTTCGATCCTCGGCACGGCAATTCTGCTGGCGCTGTTCGTGGCTGTCGCCTGCGCCGGCTATTACGGCGCCAGCCTGGCGATCGATACGCTCGCCGGCATCAAGATCCCACGCCCTGAGATTCAGCTGCCCTCGCTGTCCGACCTGGGGATCGAGCTGCCGGAATGGGTCACCGGCGTCATCGGCGGCGACGGCGAGATCCTGGTCGTGACCAACGTTCCGTTGGATGAGGGGCTCAATCTGCGCCCAGCACCCGGTCTCAACAACGAGCCGATCGGGCTGCTGCCGCTGAATACGCGCGTTCGCAAGATCGAAGGGCCGGTCGAGGCCGATGGGGTCCCGTGGCTGCGGGTGCGCGCCAGGGTCGGAGACCGCGAGGTGGATGGATGGGTGTCGGGGTTCTTTGTAAAACCCGAGTGACAAGGTGACAAGGTGGAGGGGTGAAAGAGTCGAGCACCTGTAGGGCAGGCCCTCCGTGGCCGCCCAGGCTGTAGGGCAGGCCCTCCGTGGCCGCCCGAACGACGCATCACGTTTCACGCATCATGCAAGGTTATGATTTTCCAGTTGAGTTGATCGAGCGTCTGCGGCGCGCGCGGAGCATTGCGGTCCTGACGGGCGCGGGCGTGTCGGCCGAGAGCGGGATTCCGACCTTCCGCGACGCGCAGACTGGACTGTGGGCACGCTACGATCCGCAGGACCTGGCTACGCCTGACGCCTTCCGGCGCGATCCCCGGCTGGTCTGGGAGTGGTACGCCTACCGCCGGGGCCTGGTCGAGACAGCCGCGCCAAACCCGGCGCACCTGGCACTGACCCAACTCGAACGGCGCGTCCGAGATTTTACCCTGATCACCCAGAACGTCGACGACCTGCATCGGCGTGCTGGGAGCCGGAACGTGGTAGAATTGCACGGCAATCTTACGCGTACGAAGTGTTTCGAGGAGGATCGTGCGATCGAGCAGTGGCCCCCGACCGATGATGTGCCGCCGCGCTGCCCAGACTGTGGTGGCCGGCTGCGCCCGGATGTTGTTTGGTTCGGTGAGATGCTGCCGCAGCACGCTTGGGAGCTGGCTGCGGCCGCGACTGGCCGCTGCGACGTGTTTCTCTCAGTCGGGACCTCGGGATTGGTGCGGCCCGCCGCTGACCTGCCCGCAGCGGCGAAGCGTATCGGCGCGTATGTCGTCGAAATCAATCTGGAGCCGGGCGCGCAGCACGACGTGTTCGACGCACACCTGTATGGCCCTGCCGGAACGATACTGCCGGCGCTCGTAACGGCGCTCACGCCGGGGATGTGACGCCGCAATAGAACCATGGAGATTGGAGATTGGAGATTAGAGAACGTCAGCCAATCTCCGATCTCCAATCTCTAATCTCCAAGACGAGGGAGAACGCCTGATGCCGCTAACGCTGCCTGACGCGGTGTTGCACCGCTTGAAAACCGCCCGGCGAGTTGTCGTGCTCACTGGGGGAGGTATGGCCGCCGAGAGCCATGTCCCCTCCTTTCGCGAGCTGCATACTGGTGAGTGGGCCCAGTACGACGTCAGCGAACTGTCGACCCCACAGGCGTACCAACGGAACCCGCGGCTGGTGTGGGAGTGGTATGACTACCGGCGGCGGCTGGCCGAGGCCGTTGAACCAAGTCAAGCCCATTACGCGTTGGTGGACCTGGAGCAGCACTACCCGACGTTTACGCTGATCACTCAGACGTTTGACGGCTTGCACTGGCGCGCCGGCTCACGCGATCTGGTCGAGCTGAACGGCTGCCTGCGGCGCAGCCGCTGCTACGAGGCCGGGCATGTGCTGTCGGAGTGGGAGGATGTCGGCGAGGTGCCGCCACGCTGCCCACACTGCGGCAGTATGCTGCGGCCGGACGTGGTGCTGTTTGGCGAAGGGTTGCCGGCATGGGAGCTGCGCCGGGCGCGCAAGGCGGTCGAGCAGTGCGATGTGTTTATGTCGGTCGGCTCGGTCGGCGCGATCGAGCCGGTCGCGTCGTTCCCGTTCGCCGCCAAGCGCGCCGGCGCGCTGGTCATGGCGATCGATGCGGAAGACTCGATCTACACGCTCCTGGCCGACTACGTACACCCGTCGGCGCCGGGCGCGGTACTTCCCGACCTGGTGCGCGCGGTGATCGGCGAGGTCGAACCGCTCTCGGCGGAGGAGATCTAGAACAGCACGGCGTAAGTCAGCCCACGGTTTCTCATCACGAAGCTCGCGAAGACACGAAGTTCACGAAGGCTATCAACCAGATCTATCAGCCCTCTTCGTGGTCTTCGTACCTTCGTGAGCTTCGTGGGAAAAACTGCTGGTTTATTGACGCCACACTCTACATAATGCATTAAACCCGCTCGCGATTTCGGCCCAAGCATGCAAGATACGGCTGCGTATGAAACCGTTTCCTGTCCACTCGACGAAATACGACGGCAGCATCCACTACCGCTACGAGATGACCCTGGTGCGGGAGGAGGCGGACCTGCTGGTGCTGTACGGGGCGCCCGGCACCCCACTGGAAAGCTATCGCGGTCAGTTTCTCGCGCCCTATCACGCGCTGGAGTTCTACTGGCCGGAACACCACTACAACCTGAGCGTCAACTGGCGGGCTGACTGGACGCCGCGTTCGCACTACATTAACATCGCCACGCCGGCAACCTGGGCCGACGGCACGCTGCGCTTTATCGATCTGGACCTGGACGTGATCTGGCGCGCGGACACCGGAGAGGTCATCCTCGACGACGAGGACGAGTTCGCGCTGCACCAGGTGCGCTTCGGCTACCCGCCCGACTTGATCGCGCAGGTGTGGCGGAGCAGCGAGGTAGTCCGCGACATGATCGCGCGTCGTATCCCCCCGTTCGACGGGAGCTTGCACGCCTGGAGACCAGATGGAGCTGCGTAGCGCCAGAACGCGTATCCGGCCGTGGACGTCGCACGACGAAGATCTGGCAGATGAGTGGCCATCCTACAATGACCCGCTCGAGCCGATCTGGAATCTGCCGCGCCAATTCGCCTTTTCGGGGGAGCACTGGGCGCATAGCTTCGACAGCATCTCCTCGCGGCGAACGTGGGCCGTCGAGGATCGCATCGGCCGGCTGGTCGGCCGGATCTCGCTGCGGGAGATCGACGAGCGGAAAGGCGAGGCCCGGCTGGGGATTACGTTTGGCGCGCCCTACGTCAGCCAGGGGCTAGGCACCGAGTCGCTCGATGACATTCCTCGACTACTACTTCAACGATCTGGGCTACCTGTCGATGGTGCTGGATGTGGCCGCCCCAAACCAGCGGGCCGTGCGCAGCTATCTGCGCTTGGGGTTCCGCCACGTCGGCAGCGACTGGCGCGTGGCCGGGCCGCGCTTCGACCGCCGCATCCTCGCTCGCCCGGAGTACAACGACATCGGCCAGTTTTTCGATTTCACCGCCGGCCAGGGCACCACACAGGTGGAGTTCTTTGAGATGCAGTTGCTCAAGGAAGAGTGGCTGGCGCGCCGGCAGAGCGAGCGCGCCCGGTAGGTGTCAGTCGTCCGTTGTCAGTTGCGAATCACGGTTGGGCGGGAGGGGCTTGGGGAGGGCGGCCCTCCCCAAAACCCCACACCACCACAGATCGTCGCTGGACCGCATGGGGGATAACACAACAGGACTTTTTGGCGCTTTGCATCGCCGTGGGGCTGTGCTATCATTCGTTCCGGCGCAACATCGTAGCCGCATCACGCTCGGCGCTAGTGTAGTAGGTCAATAATGTCACTTATCGCAGGGAATCTCGGTGTCGTCCAGCGCCTGCTGGACCAGCATAAGATCACGTGGGCCGTGTGCGCCGGCGTGGCGGCACATCTCTACGGCGACCGCCGCCCGATCCAGGATGTCGATATCCTGGTCACCACCGGCCAGCTCCCCGAAGTCGTGCGGCTGCTCCAGCAGCAGCACAAGGCGGTCCAGTTCGACGGCCAGCGCATTCTGTGGCGCGGCATCAAGGTCTTCGACGATCTGACCGTTCGGCGCAACGGCGCGGCCTTCCCGTTCACATTCGACGAGGCGATGATCAAGCGGCTGCGCCGGATGCCGCTGCTGGGCGCCAATGTCGCGGTGCTTTCCCCCGAGGATGTGCTGCTGCACAAGCTGGTGATGGCGCGCGGCACCGACCAGAACAAGCACGACCTGCCCGACGCGGCCGGGATTGTGCGGCGCCAGAAGCTGGACCTCGACTACCTGCGCCAGCGGATGCAGTCGATGAACACCAACGGCACCACCGGCGCGAAATTGGCGGAGCTGGGGGTTCAGATCTAGCGATTTACGATTGCGTGAAACGTGAAACGTGATTGTCGTCCGTTGTCTGTTGTCAGTCGTCCACTCTCAATTCTCAATTCCCTGTCACCCCTTCATCTTGTCTAAGACAAGGATTCGGAAGGCGCCATTCCACTTTACAATGTGGGTGGGGGAGACTGAGAGGGCTGCCCCCTCAAACCCCCCCGCTTTCCCCAGAACTGTAAAGTTCCCAAGAACCTTGTCTAAGGCATGTTTCAAAAGCGGGCCGTTCTACTTTACAATGTGGGTGGGGAGACTGAGGGGGCTGCCCCCTCAAACCCCTTTTTCCCACAGTGCAAGCTGTAAAGTCACTTTGAAACATGCCTAACAACCAAATGGGTGATCGATCGCGAGGCCATGGTGCTTGGTCTCGCGATTTTTGTATTTAGGCATGGGAACTAGCGGAGCGCCGCCTGCGTCCTCTCCATAGCGAATGTTTGATATCAGACGCCTACGTGCAGGAGCAGACTTATGAGCCGCCGCAATACCCGTATCGCCGCCGTCCTGGTCCTCGTCGCGCTAGTGGCCGCCGCCGTGGTGGCGCTACGCGGCAGGACGCCGCCCGTCGTCGTTCAGGAGCCCACGCCGCTGCCCTCGCCGGTGCCGACCCGGCCGCGCCTGGACTACACCCCGGTGCCGGAGGGCACGCTCTCGCCGATCGTGGTCCAGCGCTCGCCGGCGCGCGGCGAGGAGCTGTCGCCCGAAGGCATCGTGGAACTGGTCTTCGACCGGCCCATGAATCAGGATTCGGTCGTGGCTGCCTTTAGCCTGGCGCCGGCGGTGCCCGGCGCGGTCGAGTGGGCCGACGCGCGGACGCTACGCTTCCGACCGGCCCAGCCGCTCTCGCGCGCGTCGATCTACGACGTGGTGCTGGGCCAGACGGCGCGGGCGGCCGACGGCGCGCCGCTCAACGGTGCCTACCAGTTCCGCTTCGGCACCGCCGGCTACCTGGAGGTCGGCCAGGTCATCCCGGCCGACGGCGCGCAGGATGTGCAGGCCGGCTCGGATATCACGGTGATGTTCAACCGGCCGGTCGTGCCGCTGCTGGTGGCCGAGCAGCAGAACACCCTCCCGCAGCCGCTGACGTTCGAGCCGGCGATCGCGGGCAGCGGCGAGTGGCTCAGCACCGCAATCTATGTCTTCCATCCGGAGGCGCCGCTGGCCGGCGGGACGACCTATACCGGCCATGTGGCCGCCGGGCTGAGCGACCTGGACGGCAACCCGCTCCAGAGCGAGTACACCTGGAGCTTCGCGACGGCGCGACCGCAGGTGGTGTTTGCGTGGCCGGAGGATGGCGCGGGCCTGGTCTCGGTCGAGCCGGTGATCACGGTCCAGTTCAACCAGCCGATCGACCAGGTGTCGGCCCAGGCGTCCTTCCACCTACGCGGGGACATTGGCGAGGTGCCGGGCGCGCTTCAGGTGATCAATGAGACGCTGATCTTTACGCCAAGCCAGCAGCTCCAATTCGACCGCTCATACCAGCTAGTGCTGGACGCGGGCCTGGGGAGTCGGGGTGGTGGTGCTGGGATGGCCGGCGACTACCGCAGCTCCTTCCGCACCGTGCCGCTGCCGCGGATCATCGGCACCACCCCCGCCGACGGCGACCGCCAGGCCAACCCCTACACCGACTTCACGATCCAGTTCAACGCGCCGGTCGACATCAACACGGTGATGGCGAACCTCCAGGTGACGCCGCCGCTGTCGCCGACGCTGGTCTACACCTACTTCAACACCTACGACAACACATTCCATCTGGCCTTCGGCGCCAAGCCCTCGACCGACTACGCCATCAGGATCGGGCCGAACATCGCCGACCCGTACGGCAACCTGACCGGCCAGGAACTCGACATAAGCTTCCGCACCGCGCCGCTGCCGCCCTCGATCGGGCTGCTGACGCCGAACTGGGTCGCGACCTACAGCGCGCAGAACCCGGCGCGGGTCGGGGTCAGCTCGGTCAATATGCGCGAGGCCTCGCTGACGCTGTACCGGCTGGACCAGGAGTGGATCAAGCAGCCGTACTGGAACTGGGGCGGCCAGGTGCCGCCCGGCGCAACCGAGCTGCGCCGCTGGCGCGCCCAGCTCGATGCGCCCTTGGACGAGACACGGATCAGCCGGCTCGACCTGGTCGAGGGCGGCGGTCGGCTCGATCCGGGCGTCTACCTGCTGAATCTCGACCAGCCGGAGTTGTCGCCGCAGGCGCACGTGCTGGTGGTCTCGGATATCAATTTGACGCTCAAGGCCGGCGAGCGCGAGGCGCTGGTGTGGGCCAATAATTTGCAAAATGGCCAGCCGGTGGCGGGCCTGGCATTGGACTTCTTCGACGAGCAGGGCGCGCCGCTCGGCGCGGCCACCACTAACGACGATGGCATAGCGCGCCTGGGCTTCGAGCGCACCGAGAACCGCGGCGTGCTGGTGACCGCGGGGCAGCCATTCACCGCCGTTGCGTCGAGCTGGAGCGGCGGGGTTAGCCCGTGGGAGTTTGGGCTCCAGGGGTCGTTTGATCTGCCGGAGCTGATCGCGTACGTCTACACCGACCGGCCGATCTACCGGCCCGGCCAGACGGTCGATTTCAAGGGCGTGCTGCGGGCCGAGGATGACGCGCGCTTCAGCCTGCCGGCGAATCTTGGCGCGGGGCAGGTGACGATCCGCAGCACGACCGGCGAGCAGCTCTACCAGGAAAGCCTCCAGTTGAACCAGAACGGGACCTTCGACGGCAGCCTGAAGCTGGCCGACGGGGCGGCGCTGGGACCCTACCAGATCGAGGTCAACGCGGGCAATCGCTCGTTCGGCTTCGCGTTCCAGGTCGCGGCCTACCGCCCGCCGGAGTTCCAGGTCACGGTCACGCCACAGAACGACGAGATCGTACGGGGCATGCAGACAAGCGTTACGGCCGAGGTGGCATACTTTTTCGGCGGCCCAGTGGCGAATGTCCCGGTGCAGTGGAATGTCCTGGCTGGGGCCTACAGCTTCGCGCCGGATTGGGCCGGGCGCTACCAGTTCAGCGATCTGGATGACCCGTGGCGCTGCTGGGAGTGCTGGTGGATGCCCAGCGTGCCGCCGCAGCCGATCCTTAGCGGCAGCGGCACGACCGACGTGCAGGGCCGCCTAGTGATCGCGCTGCCAGCCGAGCTGAAAGATGCCGCCGGCGCCCTGATCACCGACAGCGTCCGGCTGACGATCGAGGCGACGGCGACCGGCCGGGACAACCAGGTGATCAGCGGTCGCCACGACCTAATCGTCCACAGCGGCCAGCTCTACATCGGCCTAGCGCCGCAGACGTATGTCGGCCAGGCTGGCGAGGAGCAGAAGATCGATCTGGTGACGGCCGACACGCAAGGGCAGCGGCTGCCGAACCAGGCGCTCGACGTGGAGGTATTCCGGTACACTTGGGAGAATAGTTTCATCCAGGACGCGAGCGGCGCCGGGCGCTGGGACTGGAAGGAGCAGCGGGTATCGGTGGCGCGGATGGCGGCCACGACCGATGGCAATGCCGAGGCGACCGTGGCGTTCACGCCGACCGAGGGCGGCTCGTACCGGGTCGCGGCGCGCGGGCGCGACGGCGCCGGGCACGAGGTGGGCTCGTCGCTGTTTGTGTGGGTCGCCGGCGACGGCTACGTCTCCTGGCGGCGCGAGAATAACGACCGGATCTCGCTGATCAGCGACAAGACCGAGTACAAGGTTGGCGAGACGGCCGACATCCTGATCCCGTCGCCGTTCCAGGGGCCGCACTGGGCGCTGATCACGGTCGAGCGGGGCGGCATCCTGAGCCACGAGGTGCGCCGGATGGACGGCAATAGCGCGGTTTACCGGCTGCCGCTGACCGCCGCGCACGCGCCGAATGTGTTTGTCTCGGTGGTGCTGTTTACGGCGCCGGAGGGGCCGGGGCGCCCGGCCGATCACAAGGTCGGCATTCTGCCGCTGGCGGTGGCGCCGGACCCGCAGTCGTTGCGCGTGGCGATCACACCGAACCCCGCCCAGGCAGAACCGGGCAAGCAGGTGACGTTTGATGTTCAGGTGACTGATCTGGACGGCCAGCCGGTGGCCGGGGAGCTGTCGCTGGACCTGGTGGATAAGGCGGTGCTGAGTTTGATGCCGCGCACGCCCGACGCGATCCGCGAGGCGTTCTATGGCCGGCGCCCGCTGGGTATCCTGACGTCGAGCGGGCTGTCGATCTCGGCCGACCGCTTTCAGGAGCAAATCGATAAGGATCTGGAGCGCCAGCGGCAGGAGGTGGCGCAGGGCGAGGTGGCTAACGGTGGTGCGGCGGCGGACAGCGCCGCAGCTCCGACGACCATGCCGATGGGTGCTCCAGCCCCAGCGGCCGCGATGCCGGAGGAAGCCCGGATGGCCGGCGATGCGGCGTACGGTGTGGCGGCCCCCGATCTGACGATCCGCGAGGAGTTCGCCGACACCGCCTACTGGAACGCCGTCGTGACGACCGACGCGGGCGGCAAGGCGACAATCGAGATCGCGCTGCCCGACAACTTGACCACCTGGGTCATGCGCGGCGTAGCGATCACTGGCGACACGCGGGTCGGCGAGGGCACGGTCGAGGTGGTGGCGACCAAGCCGCTGTTGATTCGGCCGGTCACACCGCGCTTCTTCGTCGTCGGCGATAGGGCCGAGCTGGCGGCCAATGTCAGCAACAACACCGGCGGGCCGCTGGATGTGCGGGTCGCGCTGGCGGCACGTGGCCTGACGGCGACCGGCGAGCTGACCCAGACGGTGCAGGTGCCGGCGAACGGCGAAACGACCGTGTACTGGCAGGTGACGGCGCAGGATGTCGAGGCGGCCGACCTGGTCTTCAGCGCTGTCTCCGGGGAGTATGGCGACGCCAGCCGCCCGCGCCTGGCGACCGGGCCGGAGGGGACGCTGCCGGTTTACCGCTACAGCGCGCCGGAGGTGGTCGGCACGGGCGGGCAGATCGAGGCCGCCGGCTCGCGCACCGAGGTGATCGGGCTGCCGCCGAACGTGGACCCGCGCAACGGCGAGCTGACGGTGCGGATCGACCCGTCGCTGGCGGCCGGCATGCGCGACGGCCTGAGCTACCTGGAGCACTTCCCCTATGAGTGTACCGAGCAGACGGTCTCGCGCTTCCTGCCGAATGTGCTGACGGCGCGGGCGCTCAAGGACCTGGGGCTGGCCAACGCCGACCTCGACGCGCGGCTGCCGGGGCTGGTCGAGGAGGGGCTGAACCGGCTGTACCTGCGCCAGCACGAGGACGGCGGCTGGGGCTGGTGGCCGGACGACGAGAGCAACCCGCACATCAGCGCCTACGTGGTGTTCGGGATGCTGCGAGCCAAGGAGTCCGGGTTCACCGTGCGCGAGGACAGCCTGACGCGCGGGATGGACTACCTGAACACGACGCTGGTGGCCGTGCGCGACCTGGCCACGACGCCGGCGGCCAATCAACAGGCGTGGGTGCTGTATGTGCTGGCCGAGGGCGGGCGGGGCGACATAACGCAGCTCGGCGAGCTGTACGACAACCGCGAGAAGCTGGCGACCTACGCCCGCGCGTTCCTGGCGATGGCGCTCCAGAAGGCCGGCGCCGAGCAGGGCGACGGGCGGCTGACGACGCTGCTCTCGGACCTGAACAACGCCGCGATCCTGAGCGCGACCGGGGCGCACTGGGAGGAGGATCACTACGATTGGTGGAGCATGAACACCGACACCCGCTCGACGGCGATCGTGCTGGCGGCGATGGTGCGGCTTGACCCGCAGAACCAACTCAACCCGAACGTCGTGCGCTGGCTGATGGTGGCCCGCAAGGATGGCATCTGGGAGACGACTCAGGAGTCGGCCTGGTCGATCATGGCGCTGACCGACTGGATGGCCTACACCGGCGAGCTGAAGGCCGACTACGACTACGCCCTGTGGCTGAACGACCAGGAGCAAGCGGCGGGCCATATCGGGCAGCAGGATGTCGATACGCCGATCATCCTGCAAGTCAAAGTTGCGGATCTGTTGCAGGACACCGGCAACCGGCTGACGTTCGGGCGCGGCGCCGGCAACGGGCGGCTGTACTACACGGCGCACCTGCGGGCGTTCCTGCCGGTGGACCAGATCAAGGCGCTGGACCGGGGCGTGATCGTGCGGCGGCGCTACACGCTGGCGAGCTGCACCGACGGCTCGCAGTGCCCAGAGGTCGCTGAGGTCAAGGTGGGCGACGTGATCCGGGTCGAGCTGTCGATCGTGGCGCCGAACGACCTGTACTATCTGACGGTCGAGGACCCGCTGCCGGCGGGCGCCGAGGCGATCGACACCGGGCTTGAGACGACCAGCGTGCTGGAGCAGGGGCCGTCGGCGATCGAGCAAGTCCCGATGATGGTCGAAGACGGCGGCGCGCGCATGTCGATCGTCGAGCCGGGTTGGTCGTGGTGGTGGCGCTGGTACAGCCGCAGCGAGCTGCGCGACGAGAAGGTGGCGCTGTTCGCCGACTACCTGCCGAAGGGCTCGTACCTGTACAGCTACACCATGCGCGCGACACTGCCCGGCCAGTTCCACGTCATCCCGACGACGGCGGGCGAGATGTACTTCCCGGAGGTGTATGGGCGGGCCGACGGGCAGTTGCTCACGATCGGGCGGTAGGGGCGCGAACGAGGAAGGGCGGAACGATGGAGGGAACGGAAGGAACCGGGGACCTGTAGGGCCGGCCCTCCGTGGCCGCCCGCCGCGAACCCGTAGGGCCGGCCCTCCGTGGCCGCCTCGCCGGGAACCGCGAACCGGGAACCGTGTCATTCGATGCGGTTCCCGGTTTTACCACATACGACGGTTTGAGTGGGCATGGCCAATCTCGACGCGACATTGCCGACATATCTTCTGATATGGGATTAACCATTCTTATAATGCCAGTATTCGCGTTCTCGCTGTGCAGGTTCAATCCTCGATGACAGAAAAGGATACAGAGAAAGGAAACCCTTTGGCTCAAGATCAACCTCCACCCCCCGACCTGGACTACCGCCTCAGACCGCCCGTGACGAACGACGAGTTGAACGATCTCTTCGACGCCTCCTGGCCAGACCACCGGCGCAGCGACTTCGGCCCGGTGCTGAGCCACAGCCTGGCGTTTGTGTGTGCCTACCAGGCGGGCCGCCTGGTCGGGTTCGTGAATGTGGCCTGGGATGGCGGCATCCACGCCTTTATCCTGGATACGACCGTCCACCCCGATCTGCGGCGGCGCGGGGTCGGGCGGGAGCTTGTGGTGCGGGCGGCCGAGGCGGCACGCCAGCGCGGCGTCGAGTGGCTCCACGTCGACTACGAGCCGCACCTGCGCTCATTTTACGAGGGCTGCGGCTTTCGGGATACCGAGGCGGGCCTTATGCGGCTGACGCAACTGAGCGAGAAGTGAGCGAACTCGGGGCCTTCACCCCTTTCACGAGCAGGTATCCGAGCATCCAGATCTCGGCGATAGTGGGCGGGATGGCCAAGAAACCGTGGATTTGCTTGCCCAAGTCGGGGAGCAGGAACGCCGCGAGCATATCCAGCAGGTAGCAGATGCCACCCACGATCAGCACGACGCCCAGCGCCTTGGGGAACATCCCCGACGTGTAGGCGAGATACCCCAGCGGCACCAGCCACAAGCCGAAGAAGATTTGAGCGATCAGGAAGCCGTAATGCTGCATGTCGAGCAAGAGCAGTACTAGGGCATTCGAACCTGCGGCGCCGAAGGCGGCCACATAGGATTCGTCGGTTGCGACTAGCGAGGCGGCAAACTGGAAGACATTGTTGAGGCACATGATCGTGGTCGCGATGGCGACGAGGACCACCATTGCCCTGGCCGCGTTCTTGTGTACGTGGTTGAGCAGCAGGTAGAGGGTCATCGCCAGGAAGACAAAGACTGTCGCTTGGAACAGGTCAGCGACGACGCCAATGCGGATAAGTCCGGTGTTCGCCAGGGCGTTCGCTGCGGTGGTGGCGGCGTCGCCCGGTACGTACACCTTGGCGAGCACATACCCGTAGGCGAAGCCGCCAAAGATGCCGACAATGAGATAGAGAAGCCCGGCGATTCTGGCGAGGCGCTTGGGTGAAGACATGTGATTTCTCCTTTTCGCGTATTGGAAGATGTAAAGCGTCCCGGCGTGAAACGTGAAACGTGATGCGTGAGGGCCTTTACTGTTTCACGTTTTACGTTTCACGCCCGCTTTGGGATGAAGAAGAAGTTCAGAGTCGCTTACTGTTTCACACCTGACGTATCGGCCTGGCTGGGTTCAACACGTATGACCGAGAGTAACAGCAGACCTAGATCACGCACTTTTCTGAGCAAGCCATGCAATGCGGCCTGATCGACCACCGGGCCGGTGAGAAGTGTATCGCCGTTGTCTTCCAGCGTGATGGACAGACCCCCAAACCAGTCTGTCCATTGACGACCCAGATGACCCTTGAGCCGGATCTGATAGACCATTGGTTGACTTAGATCAGTGTTTGGGTTGAGTTCATTTGACATAAGCTTATACCGTTTGTGGCCGATCATAACAATCGTGACTACGCCGAGATTGGCGATATTGATTCCCCGATAGCAGCAGTGTGCGCGAGCGCCGAAGGTGTCCGGCAGCCAACAATCGCCGGGGCCTCGTGGACCAGTTCGTCGTTCTCGATTGCCGCCACCATGAACAAGGCGAAGTCCACGCGGCGCGTGATGTTGCTCTTGAGAATCGGGTCGCCCACGTGCCGGCTCCACACGGGCAAGCCCTGACTTGCGCCCTCTTCGAGATCGCTGCCGCGCACGATGGTCCAGCGCGTGTCGCTGGCGAACACCCGCCGGCACGCCTCCACCTGGTCGTCGAGGTCGGCGAAGCGAGCAAGACGCGCGAGCGGGCCGAAGAGCTTCACGAGCACCTTGAGCTTCCACGAATACACGTCCAGGCCGTCGCGCGTGATGTGCCACCCGCACGAGAACACAAGGCGCGCATCCGCAGGCGCATAATCGATCACCGCCTGGGCCGTTCCCGTCGAGTACCCGTGGACGCCGCGCGGTACCAGCACAACCAGCACCCCGTCGCAGCCCGCGACCGCGCGCTTGATGACCTCGCGGTCGTCGGTTGCGCCGGGAACGACGGTGATGCGCCCCTTGAATGCGTTGAGCTTCTCCACGCTTTCCTCCCGACACACGCCGACCACCTCGTAGCCCCGATCCAGTGCGTGCTGCACCATGTATTGCCCGAGCTTCCCAGAAGCCCCGACGATGCAAACCTTCATCGCCCCCGGAGACCCCTGCGTTCGGGCGTCGCCGTCAACTGGCCGTCCCTGGAGTCGTTCTTTATCGCTATTGATCGTTTCTTCCCTGCTCATCGTTTTCTCCTGATTGACTACGCCGAGCTTGGCGACATCGATGCCATTTGCTCGATGTACACAGCATATCAGCAACAAGGTATTGGGGAATAGATACTAAAGGATTGCTTGACGGTACTGTTGTGGGGTGGGGGAGAGGGATCGTTTTCCCCCCTCCCCGGCGTGGGAGACAAGCGAAGCGCAGAGGGCGGGCTATTAGGGGTGAGGGGGCCTTCGGCTACAACAGACCCAACTCGCGGGCACGTGCTACAGCTTCGGTACGCCTTTGGACCTGGAGTTTGTCGAAGATCATCTGATTGTGCCCTTTAACCGTACTCAAGGCGAGGAAAAGCCGCTCGCTAATCTCACGATTCGAAAGTCCTTGGGCAATCAGTTGGAGTACTTCTAACTCGCGTGTACTCAATGGCTCGATCAGGAGCTGGGCAGGTGGGGCTGGGGGCAGATCAGCTTTGTCAACACGCGGCTGCGCCACAGCTTCAACTGGTGCAAAGGCAGCCAGCAACGTCCCGATATAATCGGGCATCATTCCTTGCGCGGCGGCAGCGGCCAAGAGGCGGGCCATCGGCAGCCCTTCATCGACAAAGACGCGAACGTAGCCCTCCGGCTCCGCCAGCCTCAGGGCGCGTTCCAGCGCGACAAGCGCCGGGGCAAGGTTCCCTTGCGCCTGGTGGGCAAGCGCCTGCAACACCCCGATCTCGATCACGCTGCCCATCCTTCTACCTGCTTCTGCGGCTTGCTGGAGGCGATCCAGGAGTCGCATGGCCTCACGAATGGCGCGGTCGGCATGGTCGCGCGTATACTCGGCAATCAGTACCCTCGCCAGCGTGACGTGGTCGAACTCGCGCAGAAAGCTGAGTTCATCGTCCACAGACAAGCCCTGTTCCTCCACCCAGCGCAGGGCTTCGCTCAACCGGCCCTGTGCCAGCCACACCCGTGTCCTCAACGCCATGAGGGGACGCACGTCGGGTACGGGGGTCCTGTAATAGTGGCGTTCTGCCTCGTCGAGCAGGTCGAGCGCGCCTGCCAAGTCGCCCTGAGTCTCCTTGAAGCGCGCCTGGGCACGGCACAGGCGATAGCGCCAATCTGGTAACGCAGCTTGTTCGCCCAGTTCCTCGCTTTTCAGCAGATTCTGGATGGCGGCGTCCAGATCACCTTGCTCACGGTATAGCTCGCTCAACCCCAAATAGAGATCTGCGGTGCCTCGTAGCAGGGGCTCGCCCTGCTCCAGCGCAAGCTGCAATACCTGTGTATAGGTCTTGATGGCCTCACGGAGACGACCTTGCACCGTCCTGATATCCGCCAGGCCATAGGTGCCACTGATGGCGAAATGCAGGTTGCCGACCTTCTGAAAATTAGCCATGGCCTCGGCAAGCGCCCGGTGGGCCGCCTCCAGGTCGCCGCTCGCCCAGTGGGCCAGCCCCAGGAGCGCAGCGGCCGGTCCGCGCCGGAGATGGTCTCCCTCCGGCAAGAGGTCGAGCGCCCGCCGACCGTACTTCACGGAGCCGGGGACATCGCCGCGCGCTTGGGTAAGGTAGGCACGGGCAGTGGCGATCGATGCAGGGAGAGTCCGAAACTGCTCTTCGTCCACAATCACCCTCTCGACCGAACTGCTCTCTGCCGAGGTGTCCAGCCACCGTTCGGCATCCCACAATCGGGCCTCGGCGGCCTCTAGCTCGCCGCCATTCAGAAACGCCCAGGCATACGCAACGCTGAGCACAGGCCTGGTGCGAACCAACTCGTCGGGGAGCGCCTTCGCCCAGCCCAGCCACGTGGCGGCCTGGAAACGCCCGTCCATTGCCGGCCATGCCAGTTCGACCAGGCCCGCCGCGCGCGCGAAATCCTTGGCAGCCAGCGCGTGGCGAATCGCATCGGCGGGCAAACCATTGTTCGCGTACCACGCGCTCGCCCGCTGATGCAGGATCGGTACTTGCGCGGGCTGCTCTTGCAGCGCATGGGCAGCCAGCACGTCGGCAAACAGGTGGTGATAGCGAAACCAGTGGCGTTTATCGTCCAGCGGCACGACAAACAGGTTGGCTCGTTCCAAGCTCATCCAGAAGCAATTGAGCAATGTTCAATCTTTCATGTTCGATTCGCACCAGGGCATCGCACAGCGGGCCACTCAACCGGTCGAGAATGGAGGTCTGGAGTAAGAAGCTCCGCACACGTTCGGGCTGGCGCTGGAGGACCTCTTCGACGAGATATTCCACGATGTAGCGATTGTCTCCGGCGAAAGCCCGTACGAACCGGGCAACGTCCTCGCGCCCTCGCATCGAGAGTGCCGCCAGTTGGAGACCTGCAATCCAGCCTTCGGTGCGCGTCTCCAGGGCGGTAACTTCCTCCGCCGAGAGGTCTAGCCCCATCACCTGATTGAGAAATCCGGCGGCTTCGGAGGGGGTAAAGCGCAGGTCGGTGGCACGCAGTTCGGTCAGTTGGTCGCGGGCGCGTAACCGGGCCAGGGGGAGCAGTGGGTCCTCACGCGTGGTGATGACCAGGTGCATCTGTGGTGGCAGGTGCTCGAGCAGAAAAGTGAGGGCATGTGTCAACCGATGTGGCATCAATCACGTGGTAGTCGTCAAGGACGAGGACGAAATGGCCCGGGACGGTGGTGATTTCATTGAGCAGGGCGGTCAGAATCGTTTCGGCTGGCGGTGGCTGCGGGGATTGGAGCACAGCCAACACCCCTGCTCCAATATTCGCCGCAATCGTCTGCAACGCAGCGACGAGGTACGTCAGAAAGCGTGTGGGGTCGTTATCCCCTTCGTCCAGCGACAGCCAGGCCATCTTGAATTGAGAATTGAGAATTGAGAATTGAGAATCGTCGTCTCGATCAGATATTCTCAATTCTTCATGTTCAATTCTCAATTTCGTGAGCCATTCGCCGACCAGTGTGGTTTTACCAAAGCCGGCGGGGGCGGAGATCAGGATCAGTTTGCGGTGCAGACCTTCGTTCAGCCGCTCGATCAGGCGCGGGCGCAGGACAACTTTAGGCCGGGGCGGGGGGATATACAGTTTCGTGGCTAACATTGGAGTAGACATAATAGGTGTGGCCCAACAAAGATAAAGTTGAAACCTGGGGGTATAATAGCATCCTTCTCGCTCGACCGAAACAGAGAGGATTCGACTATGCCGATCATTCGCTCCTTCGCCATCCCGACGGTCATGAAACACGGTATCGGCGCGATCGTCAGCCTGGGCGATGAGGCCGGGGCGCTAGGGATGCGGCGCCCGCTGCTGGTCACAGACCCCGGCATCGTCCGGGCCGGCCTGCTTGAGCGCGCCGTCGCGCCGCTGCGGGCGGTCAACCTCGACCCAGTCGTGTTCGACCGGGTCGCGCCCAACCCGCCGATCGCCCTGGTCGATATGGGCGCCGAGCTGTACCGCAGCGAGGGATGCGACGGCATTATCGGGTTCGGCGGCGGCAGCTCGATGGATGTCGCGAAGTCGATCGGCGTGGTGGCGGCCAATGGCGGCTCGATCCTAGCCTACGAGTGGGCCGACCCGCAGCCGATCGCGCGGCGCATCCCGCCGACGATCTGCATACCGACCACCGCCGGCACCGGGAGCGAGGTGACGCTGTGGGCGGTGATCACCGACCCGCAGCGCCGGATCAAGTTCAACGTGGGCGGCACCGCGCTGATCGGCGCGTGGGTCGCGCTGATCGACCCGGAGTTGACGGTCGGGCTGCCGGCGCCGATCACGGCGGGTACCGGGATGGACGCGCTGGCGCACGCGATCGAGTGCTACACCTGCGCCTACGCCCAGCCGCTCTCGGACGCAGTGGCGCTGAACGCGATAGAGTATATCGGCCAGTACCTGCGGGTGGCGTTTGCCCAGGGCCACAACATCGAGGCGCGCTACAAGATGAGCATGGCGGCCATGCTGGGCGCGCTGGCCTACGGCACCGAGAGCGCCGGCGCGGCGCACGCGATGAGCCAATCGGCCGGCGGGGTCCACGATGTGCCGCACGGCGCGCTAACGGCCCGGCTGCTCGGCCCAGTGATGGAGTACAACTACCTGGGCGAGCCGCACAAGTTCGCCCGGATCGCCCAGGCGCTAGGCGAAGATACGCGCGGGTTGAGCGTGTGGCGTGCGGCCGAGCGGGCGGTCGAGGCGGTCATGCGGCTGACGGAGGAGGTCGAGATCCCTACGCTCCAGGATCTGGGGTTTGTCGAGGGTGAGATCGGGATGCTGGCCGAGATCGCCTTCAATGACCCGCAGACAGTCGGCAACCCGCGCGATCTGACGGTGGCCAGCTACGCGCAGATCTGGGGGCGGGCGTTCGCGCAGGGCCGGTCATCATAATTCTGAGAAAAGGGGGGTGAGGGGGGGGCTGCCCCCCTCAGTCGCTCCTAACCCACAATGTGCTATTTCTTGCGGGCCTTGCGCGCACGGCGGTTATCACGGCGGTTTGTGCGCTTGGCCAGATGCTCTTCCGCGCTGCCCGAGGGGGCCTTGGCGGCCCGACCGCCCTCGGCCTGGGCTTTTGGTTTGTCGGCCTCCCCGCGGCCGGTGATCCTGCGGGCCAGATCGCCGAGCTTGCTCATCTGCTGTTCCTCACTTCCGTCATTATTCAGAATGTACGCTTGGATCATACCGTTCTGTTGACGGTGTGTCAATTGTCGCTCGTAGTCTGTGGTGGAAAGGAGATTCTTGAGGGGGCTGCCCCCCTCAAACTCCCCCTTTTCAGACAGTGGTGGAAAGGAGATTCTTGAGGGAGCTGCCCCCCTCAAACTCCCCCTTTTCAGACAGTGGTGGAAAGGGGGTTCTTGAAGGGGCTGCCCCCCTCAAACTCCCCCTTTTCAGACAGTCTCTTACACCGGCACCCGCTCGGCCCGATTGCCGGCCAGGATCAGGCGCCCGCCCAGCTCGATCGTATCCGCGCCGTCGGCTTCCGCGATCAGCCACTCATCCGCTTTCCTGCCGGCCAGGAAATACGTTACCATCTCGCCCTTGCCCTTGACCTGCATCGGCCCGCGCTTCTCGAAGCGGTACTGCTCGCGCAGCAGCTCATAGGTCGCCGCGCTGACGTGGATGCAATCGGCCCGGCCGAGCGCCTCCATGCGGCTGGCGGTGTTGACGGTATCGCCCCACAGATCGTAGGCGAACTTGCGGGTGCCGATCACGCCGGCGACCGCCGGCCCGCTGCTGATCCCGATGCGGATGCGGAGCGATTCGCCAAGCTTCGCGCTCCAGCCGGCCACTGCCGCGCGCATCGCCAACGCCATCTCGGCGATCGCGGTCGCGTGATCGGCGCGCGGCGTCGGCAGGCCGCCCACGACCATGTAGGCGTCGCCGATCGTCTTGATCTTCTCCAGCCCAAGCCGCTCGGCCAGGTGGTCGAACAGTGAGAAGATCTCATTGAGCATGCGAACCAGATCGGCCGGCGCGACGCGGGCGGCCAGCGGGGTGAAGTTGACGATGTCGGCGAACAGGACAGTCACTTCGTCGAAGCTCTCAGCGATGATGCTCTGGTCGTGCTTCAGCCGCTCGGCGATCGGGGCGGGCAGAATGTTCAGCAGCAGCCGCTCGGATTTCTCGCGCTCGGCCTGGAGCTGGCTCAGGTAAGCCTGTTCCTGGTCGCGCAACTGCTTTTTCTCCATGCAGGCGCGAACGCGCGCCTTGAGCAGCACCGGGTCGAACGGCTTGAACAGGTAGTCCTCGGCTCCCAGCTCGACGCAGCGCACCAGGCAGTCCATCTCGTCGACGCCGGAGACGACGATCACCGGAATGTGGCGCAGCGCGGGGTCTTCGCGCATACGCTTCATCACCTGGTAGCCATCCATTTGCGGCATGACGATATCGAGCAACATCAGGTCGAACGGCCGGCTGCGCAGCAGCTCCAACGCCTGGTAGCCGTTCTCGGCGACGACGGCGATGTGGCCCTGCATCTTGAGGTTGCGTGCCAGCGTGTTGCGGTTCGGCTCGAAGTCGTCAACCACCAGCACCGTCAGCACGGTGTTCTGCTTCGGGGGCGCGTGTACCTGGGCGGGGGGATTGCTCTCCTCCTCGGCCTGATCTGGGTTGCCGAGGCGGGCCGTGATGTAGCGCAGCAACTGGGGGGCGTAGCGCTCGTACAGGTTGGTGATCGCCTCGACGTCGCCATTGCGGGCGCGGGCGATCAGCGCAGGCTCCGGGTCGTGCCGGTGCGTCTTGCCGTGCGCGACGACCGGGGGTGGGGTGTTGAGATCAAAACGTAGTAGCATAATCGTGCCTCGCAAAAGAGCGCAGAACGGCGAACCGCAACCTCCAGTCTGGCATTGGGAATGTGCCTGGATGCTGGGTGCGATGTTCCGGGCTCTTACTCATCAAGTCGCTGGTCTCGCACGCCATCGTACGAGATTCAAGCAGACCAACGGATCGAGCGGCAACGGTAGTGTCGGCTTGGACGGGCTGGGTGACGAGGGGAGTTTAAGCCCGTAGAATGAATATGGGGTGAGTCGTACTACGGGCATGGGCGAAAGCCAGCCGGCGGCGCGATCCACATCTAGCCTATCTAATCGGCCTGCATGGCTCCAGGCGCAACCTACGACCGGCGATCGTAGATAACATAACGATGGTCTGTCGTTGCAACAGAAAATTCACTTTTCAGATTAGCCGATGCCCGACGCACGTACTACAGGGGATCGATTCGTGTGGTACACTCTAGCCGCGCCGTACATGTTGAAAGGTAAGGAGGCCAGGATGTACGAAGTCTTTCCCTTTGTGGTGGGGGTGCTCGCCGCGCTGGTCGTGCAGCGCCTGGGCACGGCCCGGCAGCGCAGCATCGCGCTGGTGATCCTGAGCGTGCTGGGCGGGGCGACCGCCAGCCTGATCAGCGGCGAACTGGCGGTCAGTTGGACCTACATGATCTTCGATATCGTCCTCGTCTCGCTGGCGGCGACCGTGACGACCCTGGCGCTGGCGTGGTGGCAGCGCCAGACGACAGGGCGCCACTAGAGGGTCGTTTGCTGCGCGCATCGGCGCTTTGTGGGTGTTGCGTGTTGCGTGTTACGTGGGCGCTGGACACGCAACACGCAATACGCAACAAAGAATGGCGATAGGAATTGTCTACAGGAGTTCAGGAGATGGGAAATCAACAGGGAGTTGATCAGCGGCTGCTGGGGTCGCTTGAGTGGCGCTGTATCGGGCCGACGCGCGGCGGTCGCGTCGTGGCGGTGGCCGGCGACCCGGCCGACCCGATGGTGTTCTACTTTGGCGCCTGTGCCGGCGGCGTGTGGAAGACCTACGACGGCGGGGTCTACTGGGAGAATGTCTCGGACGGCTTCTTTAAGACTGCGGCCGTCGGCGCGATCGCCGTGGCCCCTTCCGACCCGAACGTGATCTACGCGGGGATGGGCGAGACGACGATCCGCGGCAATGTGTCCCACGGCGACGGCGTCTACAAGTCGAGCGACGCCGGCGCGACCTGGGTCAACATGGGCCTGGCCGACACCCGCCACATCGCCAAGATCCGCGTCCACCCGTCCGACCCCGACCTGGTGTATGTCGCGGCGCTGGGCCACGCCTTCGGCCCGAACCGTGAGCGCGGCGTGTACCGCTCGAAAGACGGCGGCGCGACCTGGGAGCAGGTGCTGTTCCAAAGCGAGAACGCCGGCGCGATCGATCTGTCGCTCGACCCGCGCAACCCGCGCATGCTCTACGCGGCGATCTGGGAGGCCCGCCGCATGCCCGTGGGGCCTCTCCAGCGGCGGCCCGGACAGCCGGATCTACAAATCGACCGACGGCGGCGACACCTGGGCCGACCTGACCGGCAACCCAGGGCTGCCGGAGGGCATCAAGGGCAAGATCGGCATTGTGGCCTCGCCGGCGCGCACCGACCGCGTCTGGGCGATCGTCGAGACGGCGCAGTCCAAGGGCGTGCTGTTCCGCTCCGACGACGGCGGCGCGACCTGGGAGACGGTCAGCGAGAACCGCAAGCTGATCCAGCGCCCCTGGTACTACTGCCACGTCTTCGCCGACCCGCAGGACCCCGACACGGTTTGGGTGCTCAACCTGGACTGCTGGAAGTCGACCGATGGCGGCAAGACCTTCGCCGAGATCACCACGCCGCATGGCGACAACCACGAGCTGTGGATCGACCCGCGCGACCCACGCCGCATGATCGAGGGCAACGATGGCGGCGCCTGCGTCTCGTTCAACGGCGGGGCATCCTGGTCGACGATTTATAACCAGCCGACGGCGCAGTTCTACCATGTCGCTACCGACACCCAGTTCCCCTACCGCGTCTACGGCACCCAGCAGGACAATAGCGCGATCTGCGCGCCGAGCCGCTCGCACAAGGGCGCGATCCTGTGGATCGACTGCTACCCGGTCGGCAGCTCCGAGAGCGGCTACATCGCCGTCGACCCGCACGACCCAAACATCGTCTACTCGGGCGCGATCGGCAGCTCGCCCGGCGGCGGCGGCTCGCTGCTGCGCTACGACCACCGCACCGGCCAGGTGCGGATCGTGACCGTCTGGCCGGAGATCTACACCGGCTGGGGCGCCAAGGACTTGAAGTACCGCTTCCAGTGGACCTTCCCGATCTGCTTCTCGCCGCACGACCCGAATGTGCTCTATACCACCGGCAACCTGGTGTTCCGCTCGACCGACGAGGGCACAAGCTGGGAGCCGATCAGCCCGGACCTGACCCGCAACGACCCCAGCAAGGGCGAGCCGTCGGGCGGGCCGATCACCAAGGATAGCACCGGCGCCGAGAACTACTGCACGATCTTCGCGTTTGCCGAGTCGCCTCACGAGCGCGGCGTCTTCTGGGCCGGCTCGGACGACGGCCTGATCCACATCTCGCGGGACGGCGGCGCGAACTGGGCGAATGTCACCCCGCCGGACCTGCCGGAGTGGGCTACTGTCTGCACGATCGAGCCCTCGCCGCACGACCCGGCCACGGTCTACGTCGCGGCCACGCGCTACAAGCTCGACGACACCCGGCCCTACCTCTATAAGACCAACGACTACGGCGCGACCTGGCACGCTATCAGTGGCGGCATTCCAGGGGACGACTTCACGCGCGTGATCCGCGAGGACCCGGCCCGGCGCGGGCTGCTGTACGCCGGCACCGAGACCGGGGTGTATGTCTCGTTCGACGACGGCGCGGCCTGGCAGCCGCTCCAGATGAATCTCCCGGCGGTCCCGATCCACGACCTGGTGGTCAAGGACAACGACCTGGTCGCGGCGACTCACGGCCGCTCGTTCTGGATTCTGGACGATCTGACGCCGCTGCACCAGCTTGGTGGCGAGGTGGCCGAGGCGCCGGTCCACCTGTTTGCGCCGCGCCCGACCTACCGGGTCCTACCGGCGATGGGCGCCGATTGGTTCGAGGGCACCCTGGGCAGTAAGAACTACGCGACGGCGCTGGGCGTCCCGGCCACGTTTGTCCAGGCGAAAAAGCCCAATGGTGAGCCAGTACGCATCTTTCTGGACGCCGGCAAGAGCGCGCCGGACGGCGTGATCGTGACGTATTTCCTCAAAGAGAAGCCGGAGGCCGAGGTGACGCTGACGTTCCTGGACGCGGCCGGGCAGACGATCAAGCGCTTCTCCAGCAAGACGGCCGAGAAGGCGACCCCCGCCGTGCCGGTCGGGGCGTCGGGCATGGAGGAGGAGCCGGAGGAGCCGGCCGAGGATAAGGAGCCGCGCGCACCGGTCGAGGCGGGGGTCAACCGCTTTATCTGGAACATGCGCTATCAGGAGGGCCACAAAGTTACCCAAGGAAAGACGACGCTGTCGGGCGCAGCAGGGCCGTTGGCGGCGCCCGGCGCGTACCAAGTCCAGCTCCAGGTCGGCGAGCAGGTTTCCACGCAGCCGTTCGAGATTCGCCAGGACCCGCGCAGCCCAGCGACCCAGGCCGACCTCGACCAGCAGTTCGCGCTGCTGATCAAGCTTCGCGACAAGCTTTCGGCGACCAACGACGCGCTGACCCAGAGCAGGCACGTGCGGCGGCAGGCGCGCGAATGGGCGCGCCGGGTTGCCGACCGGCCGGAGACTTAATCGCGCTGGAAGGCGATCATCGAGGCGGCCAATGCGCTGCGGGAGAAGCTGGCCGCGATCGAGGCAGAGCTGGTCGAGCCGCGCACCGCTGACCGAACGGACGCGCTGCACTACCCCAGCCGGCTGACGGCCAAGCTGGCCGCGCTGGTCAGCGTGGTCTCCAGCGCCGACGCGCGCCCGACCCAGCAGTCATACGATGTGTTTGCCGAGCTGTCGGGCCAGATCGATGCGCAACTCGACCGGCTGCGCCAGGTGATCGAGACCGACGTCCCGGCCCTGAACGACCTGATCCGCTCGGCAGAGGTGCCGGCGGTGGTGCTCAAGGAGTTTGGGGAGTAGCGACTGTCCGAAAAGGGGAGAGTTTGAGGGGACCGCCCCTCAAGACCCCTTTCACCACGAAAAGGGGGAGTTTGAGGGGGACGCCCCTCAAGAGTCCCCTTTCACCACAGATTCTTCACGAAAGGGGGAGTTTGAGGGGGACGCCCCTCAAGAGTTCCCCTTTCACCACAGATTCTTCACGAAAGGGGGAGTTTGAGGGGGACGCCCCTCAAGAATCCCCTTTCACCACAGATTCTTCACGAAAGGGGGAATTTGAGGGGGACGCCCCTCAAGAGTCCCCTTTCACCACGGATTCTTAGAGGTTGAAGCTTTAGGAGAACATAATGGACAGCATGAACGACTTCAATAAGAACCTGATCGCGGAGTTCCGCGCCAATGACGGCAAGGTCGGCGGCCCTTTCGAGGGCCGGCCTTTGCTCCTGCTCACCACGACCGGGGCCAAGAGCGGCCAACCCCGCATCTCGCCCTTGGCATACTCGACGGATGGCGACCGCCTGATTGTCATGGCTTCCAAAGGGGGCGCGCCCACCAACCCTGACTGGTATCACAACTTGGTTGCTAATCCTACCGTGACCGTTGAGGTCGGCACCGAGCGTTTTCCGGCCCGCGCCGTGGTGGCTGAAGGGCCTGAGCGTGAGCGATTGTACGCCCTGATGGTGGGCGAGATGCCGGGGTTCGCCGAGTATCAGGAGAAGACCAGCCGCCAGCTCCCGATGATCGTTTTGGAGCGCACAGAGTAAGGGCCTCGCGCGTTAGAGACTGTTTGAAAAGGGGGAGTTTGAGGGGCCGCCCCTCAAGAATCCCCCTTTCCACCACGGATCTTAGGCGAGACAATGCCCTTTTCAAACGGTTTCTTAGACCATAGCGCGCAGGAGCGGGTCGTGGCGCAGGCGCGTCAGCACATTCCGCTTGATCGTGTAGACCTCGCCGATGCTCGCGAACAGCTCACTGTGCCGCTTGTAGATCTCGGCCGGCTTCATCCCCAGCACGAACGAGTCGTGTACCACTGCTCGCTCGGCCGCGCAGCGCAGGTGGGCTCTGATATGCCCCCAGAACTCGGCGCGATCAACCCGCGCCAGCGCCTCTTCGTCCGGCGACGTCTGCGGGCCGTGCTCGATTGGGATCGCCTCCTCCGGCAGCATCTCGGCCCAGGCGCGACTGCGAACACGATCTATGACGACGCTGACGGCGCAGCGCTGGAGGTAGTTCAGCAGCGTCCCCAGCGTCGGGAACGAGGCGAAGCGCTCGGGCGAGATCGCACGCCAGAAGCGGGTGAACGCCTCGACGACGAAAAATTCGCTGCTCTCGCCGCTACTGGCGACTCCATTGGTGCGGTGGACCCAGCGCTCGACCATGACGCGGTAGTCGTAGTAGAGCTGCGCCCAGGCCACCTCGTCGCGCTCGACCAGCGCGCGCCGAAAAAGCTCGTAGGCGAAGCGCGAGTCGTTCGGCTGGCCCTGGTAGAAGCGCTCGGTCTCGGCCTGGCAGCGCCGCACTAGCGCGGCGAGGTCTATGCTGGTGAGGTTGGGCGTCTTATTGCGCGGCCGGCTCGGCGATGGGCGGCGCCGGGAGACGCGCAGCGCCCGCGTCCGGGTGCTCGCCGGACGCGGCGATGGCCGTGATCGCGTAATAGGCTGCTTGAACACTGATTCCTCGTTTCTTCATGCGGGCTGGAGCGCTGACCCTACAAATTTCCTTATTGTCAGCATTAACAGTCTACCTAGATGAATGCGGATCGGGATGGTTTATCACGGGGATTCGGCGGTTTATCACTATGGGAAGCAGTAGATACAGGGCAGGGACTGTATGAAAAGGGGGGAGTTTGAGGGGCCGCCCCTCAAACTCCCCCCTTTTCATACAGTTTCTTAGGGCAGGTGCTATCCCTGCGTCACATCGAAGGTGTCACCGAGGAGGGTCGGGACCGCTACAGAGATAGCGCTGTGGATCTCTTTTTCGGCGTCGCGCAGTCGCTGCTCCATGTCGCCAGCCTTAACCGTCCCGCTCAACAGGGCGGCCAGTGTTCCGGTCATAATCGGCGTGGCGAATGATGTGCCAGCCCAGCGTGCCCAGCCGTTCGTGTTCGGGATGGTGGCAACGGCTGGCTCGGCTGGGAACTCCCCGATATAGACGCCAAGCATGCCGCCGTCAGGCGTGGCCTCGCGGTGCGGGGGCGCGCCGGTTGTGGCACCGCCGAATGTCGCGATGCCGGATACGACTGGGGTATCGGAGATGTTCGAGTACTCGGCGGGTTGTAGCTGTTGGCCGGCGAGGGCTCCGACGCCGAAGACGCTCCCGAAGGCGGCCGGCTGACGTGCCGGCGGTCGGCTGTTCTGCGGGCCGGGGTTGTCGTTGCCGGCGGCCGCGACAATGAAGATGTGCTGCCCGCGCAGGGCGTTGAAGACCAGATCGAGCGGCATGCCAAGCAGATCGTGTGCCTCCAGGTTGTGGGTGTCCGGCGGGTCCTCGGCGCCTGGGATCTCGTGCGCGTGCTCCGGAAACGGGATGGTGATCATCAGGCTACAGTTGATCACCAGCGGCCGATCGCTGTTGCGCGGCAGCAGTCTCGCCAGCCCCTCGGCCAGTGTCTCGACCGTGCCGACGCCGTAGGGGTTCAGCACCTCGATCAAGTGCAGCGATGCCTGCGGCGCGATCGAGTTGATCACCCCGGCGACGAACAGCCCATGGTCGGCGATCGTGTATGGGTGCTCGACCAGGTCGACGTTCACGGTGCCCAGCAGGTGGGTATGCCCGGCGTAGCTGATCTGAAGCTGGCCGCCGAGGAGCCGGTTGACCAGCGGGTTGGTCGCCGACCACTCCGTGAAGGCGCGCTCGATATCCTCCTGGTCCGGCGCCGTATCGAGAATGGCGATGTCAATCCCTTCTCCCGCCTGCGTTGGAAGGCTGATCGGTAGATTAAACACCGCCGATGGCGGCAGGTCGGGGCCGGCGGCTGGCACGCTGGTGTCGGGGATTGGCCGCGCGCCGGGGCCACCCACGCTGCCGTTATGGCCGGCGGCACCAGCCAGCCAGTTCGGCGTGATCGCGGCCAGGATCACCTGGTCCTGGCTATCACCATCCCTAGCGCGGATTTGCCGATGGTCCTGGCTATCGCCGTCCTTGGCGCGGATTTGCCGATTGACTTGCGCGACGAACTGGAGCAGCTTGGCCGGGCTCGCGCGCAGCTCGGGGACGTCGACGAAGACCAGCGAGAACGGTCGCTGCCGCCGCGCGCCCGGTCGTCCCTCGATCTGCTCAGTCGCCTCGGTGCCCGGGAAGGCCAGCGCACGCCGGAACGACTTCTGGAGCGCGTCACTGAGGAGCCGGTTGGAGCTGACGATCGGGTTTGCTTGGAGCTGCTTCAGGAAGCACTCCAGCTCAAGCGGCTCGTCGTACTCGGCCAGCATCAGGATGTGCCCCGGCACAAAGTACGTGAGGCTGTGCAAGTGGTCGTGGTCTTCCTGTTGCGGAAGGTCCGGCTGCCTGAAAAGCCGGCGGATGAAGTTCAACAGGATTTGAAAAAATCTCAGCAAGGGCTGCCGCGATTGTGTCACAAGTATGCTCCTTTCGGTGTTCCGAGAAAGGGGGAGGCTTGGAGGGGGCCACCCCTCCAAAACCACCCCACCCAACTCGGAGCGAGTTTGCGATTGCTAGCACTACGTTGAAAGCGGGCTGGCGTCACCGATCAGTTGGAATGCACCCCAGAACGCCGGGTGCAAGTGCGCCGCCTCGGCCAGGATCGCGCGCTGTGCGCCGCGCAGAGCGGCCGTTTTAGTGGCGCCCTCGCGTAGCGCCCGGTATATATGCTCCGTTTGCCTGAGCGCCATGTCATCATGGACGCGCCAGAGGGTCGCCAGCAGCGCCCCGGCCCCGGCGTACAAAAACCCGCGGCCCAGGCCCACCAGTTCGTCGCCGCCTGCCACGTTGGCCCGTCCGGTCTCGCAGGCGCTCAGGGTGACCAGTTCGTAGCTGAGGTCGAGCTGTAGTAGGTCGTCGGTGTAGAGCTGTCCGTCGGCGAGCTGGACATACGACAGGTCGGGCTGGTCGAGGCGGTGTTCGCCGTGCGCCGCGATATGCAGGATCTGCGCCGGTGGCCTCTGTAGGATGGCGCGGCGGGCCGTCTGCTCGGCGTACACCGCCCCGCCGAACAGGCGCCGGACCAGTTCGGCTTCTGCCGTCGTCTGCGGCAACCGACCGTCCCAGGAGTGCGCCAGCGCCAGTGCGCCGGCCGGTCGTGCCAGACGACCACGCGTGATTAGGCCGGCGGCAGGCAGAATGGCGACCTCGTACTGCTCGATCAGGTACGCCGACCCGCTGTGCAGCAGGTGGAAGGGGAGGTAGTGCAGCACGCCGTATGGGACGATCGTCAGCCGGCGGTGATCGCGCAGGCGCGCCGCCAGCGGCTCCAGCAGCCCGGCGTAGAGGCGCCCAAGGATGCGCTGGGCCAGTGCCGTCAGGCTGTGCGCGGTAGGCGCCTCGGGGCCGGCGTTGAGCGCGAAGGAACAGTTGCGCTGGAGCTGCTCCAGGAGCCGCCCAAGCTCGCCGACGGCGATCGGAAGCCGGTGGGCCTCTAGGGTCGCCGAATCGAGGGTGAAGGCCCACACATCGACGCCGTCGTTGTAAAACGCGATCAGCAGCGTCTCGGCGTCGAGGTGGCGCTGCACTTCGCGCAGCCGCGGCGAGGAGACACGCCGGGCCACGCTGCGCTCGCCGCTCTGGAGGTAGAGCTGCTCGGTGATCGCGCGCATGCGCCGCTCGCGCGCAGCGATCTCGATTAGGGCCTGCTGGGGTGTGATCGCGCGCGGGGCCTCATCGCGGCCCGGGAGCTGCTCGTGGGCCAGCCGGTACAGCCACTGGTGCTCCTCGCGCAGCCCGTCCAGCTCGTCGATCAGCGCGCGGCTGCGTGGGTCGTCGCCCGCCCAACGGAGCTGCTCACGGTTGGCCAGGTAGTTCAGTAGTACCTGCGATTTCGCCCGTTCGATCGTGTCGAAGGCCCGCTCGGCGCTCCCGTCGCGCAGGTAGATCCCGATCAACGCCCGCAGCGCCTCGTCCTTATCTTCGAGGAACCCCGGTCGCAGGGTGATCGTCAGCTCGCGCTGTACCCGATCGACGGTGGCCGCAGCGGCCCGGTAGCGGCGGGCGGCCTGTGGCCACCTGCCGCCCGCCTCGGCGATGCGGCCGAGCAGCAGGTGTGCGGTGTAGCGGAGCGCGGGGACATTGCTTCGCCGGGCCGTGCGTAGCGCGGTGGTGCCGTCGCGCAGCGCGGCGGCCAGTTCGCCGGAGGCAAACCGGGCCTGCCCGCGCAGCAGCGTGGCCATCGCGTAGCTGACCAGTTGCCGGTCGGCTGCGAAGCCGACCGCCGCTGCGGCCGCCTCACGGAGCGCGATGTCCAGATCATTCTGGCTCAGAGCGACCCGGCCACGGCGCAGACGCGTGGTGGCGACCCAGGTGCTCGCGCCGAGCGAGGCAAAGATCGGCTCGGCGGCGTCGAGTGCCGCTTGGGCTGCTGTTAGCTCGCCCAGCTCGGCCTCCGCCGTGGCTTGGTGCAAGAGGGCCAGCGACTCCTCGTAGGTGGTGCCAAAGGCGCGGTAGGCGTCGATAATCTGGCGTGCTAGGTCGCGCGCCTCGACATAACGGTTGAGCAACAGATAGCACTCGACAATATACAGGTTGACATGGGTCGCGTCCAGGGCGAGCTGTTCGGCGTCATACCGCTCACGCGCCTGGTGCAGCAGCCGCAGCGCGCGGCGGTAGTGCCCCTGGGCCATGGCGATATGGGCGATATTGAGCTCGGCCAGGGCCAGGCCGCGGGTCTCCCGGCGCTCCAGAAAGAGCGCGCGGGCGCGCTCGTGATAGGCAGTGGCCTGGCGGAAATCGCCCAGCAGGTGGTACACATTGCCCATATTGGTGTGGAGCACGCCGAGCCAGTCCTGCCCATCCGGCCCTAGCGACTCGGCGATCTCAAGCGCCGAGCGATAGAGTGCGAGCGCCTGGCGTTGATCGCCGAGAACGTTGTAGACCAGTGCGGTGTTGAGGTCGAGGCGCAGGCATTTTTCGCGCTCCTGGTGGGCGATGAAAATGGCGCGGGCGCGCTCCGCGTCGGCCAGCGCTTCAGCAACGCAGTTCAGGTCCAGGCTCAAGGGCAGCCGACCGATGCGCGTGCGTGCCCAGCCAATCTGGTCGCCGACCTCGCGAAACAGCAGGCCGGCTTGCTCAAGCGCCTCCCAGGCTTGGTCCATGTGCTCCAGGTATTTGAGCGCATCGCCACGCGCCATCATCCCCAGCGCGGTCTGCCGGGCGTCGCCCCGCGCGCGGCCGATCCGCACGATTAGCTCGGCCAGCTCCAGCGAACGGTTCGCGTTGATCCACCAGTGCCGGTCGGCCTCCTGCTTGAGCCGCTCGACAACGACGGTCGCGACATCGTCATCAAGCAGTTGAGGAAGGCGTTCGAGCGCTGAACGATCGGTCAGCAATTGTTCGACAAGCGCATTCGCATTCATGGTATTGATGTGATCACTCCTTAGGCATGTTTCAAAGTGACTTTACAGTTTGCACTGTGGGAAAAGGGGGTTTGAGAGGGCAGCCCCTCAGTCTCCCCCACCCACAGTGTAAAGTAGAATGGCGCCACCCGAAACCTTGTTCTAGAGGCCGTCTGAAAGGGGGAGTTTGATGTGAATTGCGAGTGAGGCGCGGATCTTCTCAGACAGTTTCTTAGGCCTTTTGAAACAATAAACGAGGCCAGCGCTCGAATTAGGGTACCACGTACGGCGCGGATCGTGGGAGATACGGTCGCGCAGATCAGCGAAATAAGCCGGGTGCAACGTTTACTCGTTAGCACCCTCAATTGAGGGACAAGCCATGCCATTTCTAGACAACGCCCCAGCGACAAGGGGCAGGGAGTGAGCGGATGACCACTACCGTCCGCCTATCAGTCGATGAGCTTGCCCGGCGCTGCGCGCAGGAGACCGAGAAGTTCAACCGTCGCCAGTTGAGCGACCCGCAATTCTGCTTCGAGCTGCTGCGGCGCGCGCTGGCCGAGGGGAATGCCGAGGCCTTCACCCGCGTCTACCTGGCCTATGAACGCCAGGTGCTGGGCTGGGTCTATAGCCACAATCGCTTCGCCCAGACCGGCGAGAGCGCCGAGTACTTCGCCCGCATTGCGTTGAGTTCCTTCTATTTCGCTCTGCGCGGCGACAAGTTCCGGCGCTTCTCCTCGCTGCCGCAGGTGCTCGTGTACCTCAAGCTGTGCGTGCATACGGCCATCGCCCAGTACCTGCGCGACCAGCAGCCGCATACTACCGGCTCGCTCAACGACACGGACGAGCCGGGCCACACGCCCGACCTGGCGGAGCGCGCCAACGCATCCGAGCTGTGGGGCCAGATCTGCCGCCTGCTGGTGGTCGCGCGCGACCGCCAGCTCGCCCGCTGTGTGTTTCTCCAGGGCCTGCGACCGCGCGACATCGTCGAGGCCTACCCGGAGCACTGGAGCAGCGAGCGCGAAGTTACCGTGGCGCTGTATCGCATCCGGCGCATCCTGCGGAGCGACCCCGAGTTGCGGGGGCGGGCGGGCCTGGAGTGATAAGATGACAAGATGAAGGGGTGAAAGGGTGAAGGGGTGAAAGGGCCGAGCACCTGTAGGGCAGGCCCTCTGTGGCCGCCCGGACACCGTGGCCGCCCGGACACCGTGGCCGCCCGGACACCGTGGCCGCCCAGACACCGTGGCCGCCCGGACAAATGCATCACGCCGCGACCCATCACGTTTCACGTTTCACGCATCACGGACCGTGATATTTTGCAGGGATTTGCATTTAGTTTGTTGGAAGCGTAGAAAACATGCCAATTATCACGCAACACGCATCACGCAACACGCAACACGCATCATTATTTCGGGGGGAAGGCCATGAACTGTAGCCAGCCGCCGCCGCTGACCGACGATCAGCTGTCCGCCGCGATTGACGGCGATGCCGGGCTGGCGGTCCTGGCCCATCTGGCGGCGTGCCCGGCCTGCGCGGCGCGTCTGGAAGCGGTGCGGCGGCTGGAGGAGTCGCTGGGTAGCCGGCTCCATCGCTGGGATTGCCCGCCGCCGCAGCAGCTTGCCGACTACCACGTGGGGTTGGTGGCCCAGGACGCCGCCCAGGTGATCGCCGGGCACCTGGCGCAGTGCGTACTGTGCGCCAGCGAGATCGCCGAACTGCGCGCGTTCCTAGCCACCGATGCTGTGGCGGCGCCGGTGGATCGGTCGGCGCCGCCACAGGCACGCCCACGGCTCGGCGAGGTATTCGCACGGCTGCTGCCGCGACCACCGGCGCTGGCGCTGCGCGGCGCGGCAGTGCGACCGATCGGCGCCGAGGCCCCCGGCGTGGCGATCATGCTGGAGACGCGGTCGAGTGGGCCTACCGAGGTACTGCTGAACGGCCAGGTGCTGGCCGAGGACCACGAGCGTTGGGTCGGCGCGCTGGTCGAGCTACGCCAGGGCGGCCACCTGCGAGCCACAGCCGAGGTCGACGATCTCGGCACATTCGCCTGCAACTCGCTGCGCGCCGCGCCGACGGAGCTGCGCCTCACGCCGCGCACCGGCGCTGTGGTGGTGGTGCCGGAGGTTGATCTGGCCGAATAAGCGGCACACTTGCCACATCCCCCACATTCAAAACAACATTACATCCCTAATGTTGTTTTGAATGTGGGGAAAGGAGACTGAGAGGGAAGCCCTCTCAGTCTCCTTCTTTTTTCCAGAACGATGGGGTTTAGCGCTCGTCATCCTCGCGCTGGCGGCGCACCCGCCGTACGATGAACTGCGAGTTGCCGGTGTCGGCCAGGTGGTTCAGCACCAGGCTGACCAGCGCGATCACCAGCCCGCCACCCACCGCTGGCCAGAAACCGTCGACGGTGAACTGGACCCCCAGGCTGCGCGCGATCTCCGCCGTGAGGAGCAACAGCACCGCGTTGATCACCAGCCCAAACAGACCGAGCGTCAGGATGACCAGCGGGCAGGTCAACACGGTCAGGATCGGTCGCAGCGCGACGTTGACCAGCCCGAAGACCAGCGCCACGATGCCGAGCTGCCAGCCTGGCCCCATAAACTCGATCCCTGGAATCAGCCACACGGCGGCGAAGATCGATAGAGTACTGATCAGCCAGCGCAACACCACGATCCGCAGCCGGAGCCATGGGTTGAGCGGCTGCTGCGGTTGCTGCGGTTGTGGGGGTGGGAGCATCGTAAATACCTTATGTAAAATAGAGATTAGAGATTAGAGATTGGAGGTTGGAGATTGATTCTCTAACCTCCAATCTCTAATCTCTACTTCAACGCAGGATGATCGGCAACACCACGTGTGAAGGGTGCTCGGCGTCGTGCAGGATGGTCTGGCTGGCCGGGCGCGTGGCGGTGTCGGAGGCGAAGGGTGCGCCGGTGTTCGGGTTGCGGTCCCAGCGCGGGAAGCTGGCGCTGGCGATATCCAGGCGAATCCGGTGCCCGGCCTTGAAGACATTCGAGGTCGCCCACAGGTCGATCGGTAAATTCGTAGGCCCGGCCCGGCTCAAGCGGCTCCGGCGTGTCGCCGTCGCGGTAGCGCGCCCGAATAATCCCGTCGGTCAGGTTCTGGGCCAGGCCGTCAGGGTGGACATCGACCAGCCGGGCCACGAAGTCGGTGTCGGGCGCGGAGCTGGCGGCCCAGAGCTTGACCACCACCGGACCTGTGACCTCGACCTCGTGGTCGAGCGGCGCCGAGGTATAGACCAGCACGTCGGCGCGCCGCTCGATCGGGCGCTGGTCGCGCACGCCGGGGACGAATGTGGCGTTCATTAGGATGGGGCCGCCATGGGTCGGGGTGGGGTCCTGCGGGTCGTAGGTGAAGCGGTCGGCGGGCTCGTGGCCGGGCCGGTCGATCGAGAGCGTGCCGTCGCCATCGAGCGCAGTGGCGGCGCCGGCGCTGTGCAGGTAGAACGAGGTGGGGCGGGCGCGGGCGAGCGGCCACTCCTGCTCGTCGCGCCAGACATTATCGCCCATCACGAAGAGCTTGACCGGCGGCTCGTTGACGACGCCATTGTCGATGCCCTTGAGCCAGTAGTCGAACCAGCGCTGCGTCAGGCCGGTCAAGTCGGTCTGCAAGTTGATAAACGATGACGCGGCTGTAAAGCCAAAGTCCACCTCGCCAACAATACCGCTGTAGCCGACGTGCGACCAGGGGCCGACCAGCAGCCGCGCCTGCCGCGCCTCGGCGGTGCGGCCCTCGGCCCGCAGCACGCTGAAGTTCTGTAGTGTGCCCTGGCAGAAGATATCATACCAGCCGCCGATATTGTAGGCCGGCACCCGTACTTGGTCGTAGGTCTCGGCGACCGAGTAGGGCGCGCCGTGCTCGCGACTGTTGGGGTTCGCGACCAGGTCGTCGAAATCGGGGGCCAGGTCGAGCCTGCGGTATGGCTCAAAGTCCTTGAGCGGCAGCGAGTGATAGCCCTCGGCGCGCAGCCGGTTGATCTCGTGAACCAGGAGGCCCAGCGCGCGGGCGCGCTCGTCAGGTGCGGCCTCCTGGTAGCGCTTGAGCAGCACATCAATGGCGATCGCGGTGAGCTGCCAGTAGGCCCCGGTGCCAAGTTCCATCGCGCCGCCACGCCAGAACAGCCCGTCGCGCGCGTCGGCCCAGGTGATCGATGGCACGATCGCTTTCAGGTGTGGCGGGGCTTGGGTTGCCGCCGCCCACTGGGTGAAGCCGAAGTATGACGCCCCAAACATCCCCACGTTGGCGTTCGAGCCGGGCAACTGGGCGGCCCACTCGACCGTATCATAGCCGTCGGCGGCCTCGTGAAGCATCGGCGCCCAGGCGCCCTCGGAGCGGAAGCGGCCGCGCACATCCTGGATGACGACGATATAGCCGGCCCGCGCCAGCCGCACCGCGTCGAGGATCGGGCTGACGCTGGCGAAATCTTTGCTGTAGGGCGTGCGAGTCAAGGCCACCGGGTAGGCTCCCGGCTCGACCGGTCGAAAGATGTTGGCGCGTAACACCGTCCCATCGCGCATTGTCGCGGGAACATCGAACTCCACGGTGATCTGATTCTCCATAGCCACAGATGCTCCTTTGGCCACACGAGCGGCGTGTGGCATACAGCTTGCTTACATCCTGGAGGTGTGGACGTATTGGAAGGAGCTTATCATGATCCGGTGTGCCAAATGCGACAATGATACACGCACAAGCGCTCTGGTTACGGCACAGGGTGATGTGATGCTGGCGGGGACGATCGGCACCGACCCGCAACCGATCCTGGCGCAAGTCTGCGCGGCGTGTGGCTACATTGAGCTGTATGCGCCACAGCCGATCAGCCAGCCGGAAGCCACGAAGGAACGTGCGGAGCTACCGGAGATGGTCAGTGTTGGCGAGGCGCCGGTCCCGGCGGCGTAACCGAGTGATGGCACACATTTTGCTGTAGTGCCCGCTATCCTGAATCTGAACGCAATATCCAGCCTGGACTACCCATACTAGAAAGACAAGATCATGCTCGCTTTGATCATCTTCTTCTTTGTCGGTGTTCTGCTTGGCCTGATTGGGCTGCGCCTGCTCCGCATCTGGGAGCCCGACCGCAGGGCCCAGCAGCCTCCCACGTCAATCCATCGGCATCACCCGTAGACCGAGAACAAAGAACAAAGAACAAATTTTCCTGACCAGTTCTTTATTCTTTGTTCTTTGTTCTTAACAGGGCTTGCGCGCGCTCCTCGCGGATGCTGATCACCTCGCCTTGCATATCGCTCAGGACGATCGCCGCAATCAGCCGCGCCAGCTCGGCCGCGACGGCCCGCCCGATCCCACGCCCGCCGCCCGTCACCAGCGCGACCCGTCCGTCAAGCCGATCCATAGAGCCCACCCCCCGGGACAGAAGATAGAGGATGGAGGATGGAAGATGGAGGATGGCGTGCCTGCTCCTCCATCCTCCACCTTCCATCCTCCATCCTCATCGATTCACTTACCGATCGTGCGGCCGCTCGGCACCAGCTTGTCGGCGCCGAAGGTCGCCTCGGTCGCGCGCGACCAGACGACGACATTCCGACCGACCACGGCGCCCTCGGGCACCCGCGCGCGCCGGCCCACCAGCGTCAGCCCGGTGTTGAGCTGCTCGGGCGCAACCTGGTTGGGCGTATTGTCCTCGCCGTCGCCGATCCGCGCCCCCTTGCCGATGACCGCCTCTTTGTCCAGGATGCAGTGGTCGATCACCGCATCGGCCCCGATCACCGCATCGGTCAGCAGAATCGAGTCGCGCACCACCGCGCCCGGCTCGATCACGACGCCAGGCGCGATGATCGAGCGGATCACCTGGCCGTCGACACGGCAGCCGTCGCAGAGCAGGTTGCCTTCGACGCGAGCCGCGCTGCCGATTGCGGCGGCCGGGCGCTCCTCGCTCCTGGTATGGATGACCCACTCTGGGTCGTACAGGTCGAGCGCCGGAGTCTCGACCAGCAGCGCCATGTTGGCCTCGTAGTAGGCCTGGACGGTGCCGACGTCGGCCCAGTAGCCCTGGAAGTTATGCCCGATCACCCTGGTCTGGCTGATCACTTTGGGCATGATATCGGGGCCGAAATCCTTCTCCTTCCCGCCGGCCAGCAATTCAAGCAGGAAGCTCTTGCGGAAGGCGTAGATGCCCATCGAGGCCAGGCTGGAGCGGGAACGGCGCGGCTTCTCGTCAAAGCGGCTCACCGTCCCATCGGCGTCCACCGTGACGATGCCATAGCGGTGGACCTCGTGCGGGCTGACGCCGTGGACCCCGATCGTCAGGTCGGCGTCCTGCTCCTGGTGGATCTGGAGCATCGGGCGGTAGTCCATCTTGTAGATATGATCGCCGGCCAGCACCAGCACCACGTCGATCGGCTGATCGGCGATGAAGTCGAGGTTGGCGCGCACGGCGTCGGCGTTGCCACGCTGCCAATCGCCGCCCTCACTGGTCATAAACGGGTGCAGCACCCGCACGCCGCCGATGCGCCGGTCAAGGTCCCACGGCTTGCCGACGCCGATATGCTCGTGGAGCGAGCGCGGCCGGTACTGGGTCAGCACGCCAACGTTGTGGATGCCCGAGTTGACGCAGTTCGAGAGCGTGAAGTCGATGATGCGGTACTTACCGGCGAAGGGCACTGCCGCCTCGGAGCGCTCGGCGGTCAGCGCGCTCAACGCCCGGCTCTCGCCGCCGGCCAGGATGAGTGCCAGTGTTCGTAACATCTATCTTCTCCTGACAAGATGACAAGGTGACAAGGTGACAAGATGGCATGATAACAAGATGATGTTGTGGTTATGTCAAATCATCTTGTCACCCCCTCATCGTGTCATCTTGTCAGATCGTCGCCCCCGACATGATCTCGTTCGCCGGGAAATTCTCCTCGTCGCGGTCGGCGTTGATCACCACGTTGCGCCCTACGCGAATATTGGCCGGGATATGCGCGCCCTTGCCGACGATCGTGACGCCGGTGTTCAGCTTGTCGGGCTGCTCCTGGTTGGGTGTCGATAGGTCCTCGCCGTAGCCCAGCCGCACGCCGGCCCCGACGACCACATTTTTATCGACGATCACCCGGTCAAGCACGGCGCCTGGGCCGACCCAGGTGTCGTTCATCAGCACGCTGTCGCGCACAATCGCGCCGGGCGAGATATAGACCCCCGGCGAGAGCACCGAGTGCTCGACCCGACCGCGGATGATCGCGCCATTGCAGACTGTGCTCTGGCTGACGCGCGACTGCGGCCCGAACTTGGACGGCGGGCGCTCCTCACTGCGAGTGTGGATAACCCAGCCCGGATCGTAGAGGTTGAGCGTATTGGCCGGGTCAAGCAGCTCCATGCTGGTCTCCCAGTAGGATTGGACCGTGCCCACATCGACCCAGTAGCCCTCGAACGGGTAGGCCAGCACCCGATCGTGGCCGATCATGGCCGGGATCACGTGCTTGCCGAAGTCGACGCGCGGGCTGCCCTCGGCGCCCTCCGAGAGCCGCTGGATCAGCGCCTCGGCCGAGAAGATGTAGATGCCCATGCTGGCGAGAGTGCCCTTGTCGCGGTTCTTGGGCTTCTCGGTGAACTCGACCACCCGCGACGCCTCGTCGACGGTCATGATCCCGAAGCGGTCGGTCTGCTCCAGCGGCACGTTCATGACCCCAACGGTCAGGTCGGCACGTTGGCGCTGGTGGTAGTCGATCATCTGGCTGTAGTCCATCTTGTAGATGTGGTCCCCTGAGAGGAGCAACACCAGATCGGCGCGGCGCTCGCGTATGTAGTTGAGGTTCTGGTAGACCGCATCGGCGGTGCCCTTGTACCAGCTTTCATCGCGGCGACCCTGGTAGGGCTGCAAGAGCTGGACCCCGCCCTGGCTGCGGTCGAGGTCCCATGGCTTGCCATTGCCGATGTGGGCGTTGAGCGAGTGGGGCCGGTATTGGGTCAGCACGGCCACGTCGAAGATGCCCGAGTTGACGCAGTTCGAGAGCGTGAAGTCGATGATTCGGAATTTGCCGGCGAAGGGCACCGATGGCTTGGCGCGCTTCTCCGAAAGGACGCTAAGGCGCGTCCCCTCGCCACCGGCCATGATCATGGCGACGATTCGCACGGAGACCTCCAGCACAAGCGGATACAAAGCAAGACCCGGCAGCAGGGCGGCGGTGAGCGGTGAGTTGGGTGTTGGGCAGCACAAACTATACCACAGGTTTTAGCTGGTGTCATGCGGAGAGAACGCAAAACTTGGGGTGAAAAAGGGAGGTTGAGGGGGCCGCCCCTCAAGAATAGCCCACGGATAAAAAAGGGGGAGTTTGAGGGGGCCACCCCTCAAGAATGGCCCACGGATAAAAAAAGGGGAAGTTTGAGGGGGCCACCCCTCAAGAATGGCCCACGGATAAAAAAAGGGGAGTTTGAGGGGGCCGCCCCTCAAGAATGGCCCCACTCACATGTTAGTTTGTAAAACTCCATCAGCGCGGCAAGCGGATCTGCCGCTTCTCAGGGTCGGGCTGCTCCCGGTAGAGGATCGCGACATTACCGATCAACCCGATCAGTGCGCCGCCCGTCCTGCTTGTGATCTCCTCGGCTAACTCATGCTTCTGGTCCTGAAAATCCAGGAACTTGACTTTGATCAGCTCGTGGGAGGCCAACTCGCGTTCGACGGTGGATAGAAGCTCGTCGCTCAGGCCATTCTTGCCGACCTGGACGAGCGGTCTAAGGTGGTGGGCCTGTTTTCGTAAGAATTGCCGCTGAATCTTCGTGATTGGTGGCATATCACCATTCTCCCCTACGCCGAGGCGTGGTGTAAAAGCCGGATGCCGGATATTCTTTGCAATTGTGGGACCGTTGATCACACTCATGTCCCATTCAGCATGAGAACACACGGCGAAGCAACATGTTGCTTCGCCGTGTGGGGAAGTACCTAGAGCAGCTAGGGTAAAACCGCTACTGATCTTTCTTCCTGCGTGTTCTGCCCTTGCCCGACGTAGGAGGCGCGTCCGATGCAACCGCAGCCGAATCGGAGGTTCCTGCCAAAGATCCACCGTCATGGCCATTATCGCCGAGAATCTGGAAGCGTAAAAGATTGCCGGTCGTGCGATGGAAATGTAAAGAGAGGCCACGCCGAGTAGCCGCCGCCTTGAACCGATTACGCACTGTGAGCCGGTTCTCCTCTTCACCTAGCTCCGCCACTGCATAATCGCCTGTGCCGTAATCGGCCAGGTATGAGTCGTATTCTTCCTCGATTAGCTTTCGCTGCCCCTTGCCTTTGTTTTCGAGGGTCCGCACTTCTTCCGGCGCGAGTTTCCGTACGGTTGGCATGACTGACCTCCTGTGAGTATAACCTTTTTGCTATGTCTCTATCCTACCGCCTTTTCTCGTAATTTGCAAGTTTTTAGGTACATTGTGGTTTGTTTGAATTTTATAGCGCGGCGGCTTGTTCCCCTACAGTGTGGAATGGAGGTGATCGAGGGGGCTACCTCCACAAACCCGCTTTTTCTCAGTCTACTCTCAGACATGGCTCTGCGCGGCGGCACGCTCTGCTTGAGTGTGGATCGGAGGTGATCGAGGGGGCTACCCCCTCAAACCCGCTTTTTCTCAGTCTACTCTTAGACATGGTCCTGCGCGGCGGCTTGCTCCTGTAGAGTGTGGATCGGAAGTGATCGAGGGGGCTACCCCCTCAAACCCGCTTTTTCTCAGCCTGCTCGTAGACATGGTCCTGCGCGGCGGCTTGCTCCTCTATAGTGTAGATTGAGGGTGAGTGAAGAGGCTACCCCCTCAAATCCGCTTTTTCTCAGCTTCGATTGGTCTTTATTGTGTCGTGCCTTGACCTTGCTGGTATCATCGGTATACACGAGGAAGCGCATCGCTCGATCGATTTTGTCGCGTTCGACCACTACGAAAGTGAGTATAGCTTGGCTGGACTTACACTGGAGGATCTGGATGTTCTCGGCATAGAGAAGCTAGAGCCGGGCGGCCAACAAGGGCTGGGCATTGTCTCGGTCTGGGCCGATCGGAGTGGGCGGGCGTTGGTCTGGCAGCGCGACGGCTCCCGGCTGAGCTGTGTCGAGGAGCGCTTTCGGTCCTGGCTGTTCGCCACGGCACTCGACGATCTGGCACACGTCGGCCTGGGCCTGGCGCCGAATGCGAGCGTGCCGAGCGACACTGCGCCATTCAGCTACCGCGAGCTTGACGGGCCGCCTGGCTCCTATCGCTACATTCTTTCGGCCCGCGATGGGCGCGCGCTGGAGCGCGCGATCCTCACCGGCGCCGCCAGGAGGCTTGGCCGCCCGGTCAAAAGCCTGTACGATCTGGAGGATGGCTACTACTGGGTCGGCCCGGTCGAGCAATACCTGATGGCGACCGGCCGGGTCTACTTTCGTGACCTCGCATACGGCGATCTCCAGCGGCTCCAGTTCGACCTCGAAACCACCGCGCTTAATCCGCAGCGCGGGCGCATCTTTCTGGTCGCCGTGCGCGATACCGGCGGCCTGGCCACGGTGCTCGAAGCGCCCACCCCGGCCGACGAGCCCGGCCTGATCGCCGACCTGTGCGCTCTGATCCGTGAGCGCGACCCGGATGTGATCGAGAACCACAACCTGTTCGGCTTCGATCTGCCATTCCTGGAGCAGCGCGCCCGTGCGCTGGGTGTGCCGCTGCACCTGGGCCGGGCGCCGGGGCCGACCCTGCTCGAAGGCTATGAGGAGCCGGCAGCGTTCCGGCGGCGCCGGCGCGTGCGCTACAGCATGGCCGGGCGCGAGCTGATCGATACGCTCGATGCGGTCTGGCGGCACGACTTCTCCGCGCGCGACATGCCCGGCCACGGGCTGAAGGCAGCGGCACGCTATTTCGGGGTGGCCGCGCCGGAGCGGACCTATCTGGCCGGGCCGGAGGTGTTCGCGACCTACCAGCGCGACCCTGAGCTGGTGCGGCGCTATGCCCTGGACGATGTGATCGAGGTGGACGGCCTCTCGCGGCGTCTGCTGGGCGCGGCGTTCGCGCTGGCCGGCATGGCCCCGCGCCGCTACGAGCGTGTCGCCGCGGCCGGGCCGGCGATGGGCATCCTGGAGCCGATGCTGGTGCGCGCCTACCTGCGCCGCCGGCGCCGCGCTCCCACGCCAGGCCGCCAACTCAGATGCCGTGCTGGGCTCGCACGCCGGCGGGGCCACGCACCTATTCGCGGCTGGCGTGGCCCAGCAGGTCGTCAAAGCCGATATCGCCTCGATGTACCCTTCGATCATGCGCGTGTTCCAGATCGGCCCGGCCTGCGACCCACTCGGCGTGCTGCTATACCTGGTGGACCGCCTGACCGATCTGCGCCTCCAGCACAAGACCGCCGCCCGCGCCGCGCCCGCCGACTCGGCGACCGCGCACCAGCACAACGCCTTGCAGGCGGCCATGAAGATCCTGATCAACTCGGCCTACGGCTACATGGGCGCCGGCACGATGGCGCTGTTCGCCGACCGCCACGCCGCCGACGAGGTGACGCGGCGTGGGCGCGAGATCCTGGGCCAGGTGGTAGAGGCGCTGCGTGTACGCGGCATGGCCCTGCTCGAAGCCGACACCGACGGCGTCTACTTTGCCGCGCCGATCGGCTGGACCGAGGAGCAGGAGCGCGGCGTGGTCGCGGCGGTCGGCGCGGTGCTACCAGAGGGCATCCGGCTGGAGTATGAGGGCCGCTATCAGGCGATGCTGGTCCACGAGGTCAAAAACTACGCGCTGCTGACCTACGGCGGCGACCTGATTGTGCGCGGGGTGGCGCTGCGCTCCAGCCGCTCCGAGCCGTTCGGCGAGCGTTTCCTGCACGAGGCGCTGCGCCGCACCCTCACCGGCGACATCGCCGGGCTGCGGCTGGCCTACCAGGAGACCATTGCAGCCCTGCGTGAGCGCCGCCTGACCAGCGCCGACGTGGCCGCCGTGGCGCGCCTCTCGAAAACGCCTGAGGCGTACCAGGCGTCGCGCGGGCGCCTGCGGGAAGCCGCGTATGAGGCGCTGCTGGCGGCAGGACGCTCGACTTGGCAGGCCGGCGAGCGCGTACGATTCTACCGCGCGGCCGACGGGGCCACCGCCTGGCTGCCGGAGGTGGCCGATGAGCAGGTGCTCGGCGCGGATGACGAGGAGGACGACCAGGAGGCCGCAACGCTCCCTGGAGCAGCCCCGCAGGCACGTGCCGAGGAACGGCGCGATTACGACATAGCGCACTACGTGCAGGTGTTGCATGGCTCCTACGTTTCGCGGCTACGCAAAGCATTTGCGCCGGAGGACTTCGACCAACTCTTCCGGCCCGACGGCCAACTCGGCCTGTTCGACCAGCCGATCGAAGATCTGCGGCCGCTGTGGATTCGTTGTCAGGATTCTCAGCGTCTGATCAACGCTAAATACACTCCCCTAACCGTGATATTCACCGTAGCGGTGTCGGTGATACCAATGGTGCTGGTCATCTTATAGATAAATCTGTCGGGGCCGGTGTAGCCCGGAGCCGGCGTGTAAGCGAATGAACCATTGCCAGGGAAATCCAGCACTCCATGCGCTGGCCCTGTGACTACCGCCAGATTCGGATTGCCGCCGCGCACATCTTTATCATTGTCAAGCACACCTGGCACGCCACGGCGCAATACCATATTTCTGCCGGTGCTATAGCTGTCGTCGGCGGCAACCGTCTGCCCGAGCTGGACGATCTGCGCCACCGAAGGCACCCCGTTCTTATCGACCAGGAACAGCATGTAATGTCCTGGGGGGGCGAGGTTGGGGTTCTCCGGTGCTGTTATGACAAGTCCACGCTCATCCTGCGCCATCTCAAAGGATAAGTGGACAAGCCGCTGATTCTGATCGAACGAGTGCGTCACCGACGGCAGCCGGATCAAGGTCGCACTGAGGATATTGCTGGCATCCGGCGTTCGCACGACAAATGGCCGGTCATAGGCCACCTGGTCGGGCGCGCTGCCGATGGTGGGCCGCAGCCCTTTGAACAGATAGGGCGGCGAGTAGATCTCGAAGTTGTACTGCGCGCCGGCGTACGAGTTGGGGTGGCCGCCCCCGCCGCTGAGCACCCGCCCATCGGGCAGCAGCAGCGCCGTCGAATGGTAGCCCCGGTAGCGCGACTGCGCCGCCATCAGGGTCCACTGCTCGGTCGCGGGATCCCACAGCTCGGCCCGCAATACCGCCCCCTGCGACTTATCAAACCCCGGCACGCTGCTGCCGCCGGTCACCAGCACCTTGCCATCGGGCAGCAGGGTCGCATTCAACTGCCGCCGCCGGAAGTGCATATCCTGCACCTGTTTCCATGCCGGCGGGTTGTCATTCAGGTCGATGACCTCGGCGCTGGCGGAGGGGACGATGGTGGGCGTATCGTCGTCACGCTCATTGCCGCCGACGATCAAGACCTTGCCGTCGTACATCACCGACGAGCCGTAGTCGCGGTAGATCAAGGAACTGGCGTCGACATCCATCCAGGCGCCGGCGCCGGCTGTATCGAGGTAGCGCGCCATCTGCTGCGGGCCGGCGACAAAGACCTTGCCATTGGGCGCCACATAGAGAAACGGGTAGTAATTCGCATAGGCGGGAGGGAAATCAAGTTGAGCGCCGGTGAGTTCCCGCCAGTTGCCGGTGCTCGGCGACCAGACCTGCGACACCCGGTTCAGCCCTTCGGTCGGGCTTATAAAGGAGCCGCCGACGACCAGCACATCGCCGTTGGGCAGCGTGACATTCGAGGGATACCAGCGGCCTTTGTTCATCGCCGGCAGGCGCTGCCAGGTGTTGGTAGACGGATTATAGATACTGGCCTGCATCCTCGCCCTCCGCATCGGTGATATGCCCACCCGACACCAGCAGGCGGCCATCCTCCAGGAAAGAATGACCGGCGCAGAAGATGTCATACGTCAGCGTTGGAACCGTGGTGGCGGCTACCATCTCGGTGGCCGGGTCCCAGAGCTGTGGGCGGCCCTCCCAGCCCTTCTGCTCGTCGTGGCGATCCCAGTAGAGGACCTTGCCGGTCGGTAGCAGGTGTGCGTGGATCGGCAGCACCTGCGAGGGAAGGACGTCGCCCCAGTATCCCTCCTCACGGGCGGTCTCATCGTCGACGATCGTCACATTCGCATACGCCGGCCCGCCCAGGACGGCGCCGTTCGGGTCGCTCAGGCTAAGGAGAAAGTTCTCGTGGCCCTCTTTAATCGCGTCCTCAAGGATCGGCACGCGCAACGTCTTGGTGATCTCCCCGGCGCCGAAGGTCAGCGTGCCCGACATCGCGGTGTAATCGTCCGGCTCGGCTGTGCCACTATTGGGGATGGTCGCATAGTTGACCGTCACCGGGCTGCCCGGAGCGCCGGCGCGGCTGACGGTGAGTTCGACGTGACCGGCAGTCTCGAACACCCTGGCGCAGCCGGAGCTGAAGGCAAGGATGTTCTGCGTTAGGCTCATGAATTGGACGTGGACATTGTCGATGTCGTGGTCAGCCTTGGCGCCGCCGACGCGGGCCGCAAAGAAGGCGCGACCCTCGTACGGCAGCAAGCCCGGCACCTTCAGCCGATCAACCACTGTGGCCGGCGACCGGCCGCATTGCGTGAGAATCACCGTGACATCCCCGAAGCCTCCGCCGGGCCGCATGATGATCCGCGCGTGGGCCCACTGGCCGGCAGCCAGGTCGATCACCGGCCCGACATCAAACTCGTCCAGGCGTGTGCTATTAAAGTGAACCGAGACATGGTTGTCGTTGATATCTCCCAGATCGCTCGATCGGGTCAGATATCAAACCCAATACCGAGCGAGTTTGTAAAGTTAGGCTCCTCGGCAACAAAGGGCGTCAGCATGGGTCCTGCGGCGCCGGTGATGCTGTAGGGGCCAGTATTGAGCAGGGTGAACCCCAGTCCATCGGCGCGATCCTTTTGCGGGGATATGCGGAAATCGAAATCCGCGACGATCTGATCGAATAGGCCAGGATCAGTACGATCGAACGCAATGCTATTATGGTTGCCGATCTCGTTTGCCGGATTAGCGGTGACCAACCGCAGCAGCTTTCCATCACCCGTTGGCCCTCCATTCAGCAGAGTCGGTGAGGGCGGCTGATCACGCACTTCGACAGTGTACGGCGTGCCCTCGCCCAGACTGTCGAAATCCTGGTAGGTACCGCCCGGCACGGCGGCGGGAGCGGCGCCAGGCAACGACACACCAGGCCGGTGGTCCCGGTCGGGCGCCACGGTTTGAGCGGCCAGGCGCGGCCCTGACGCGAGCGAGTTGACGACGAGGAGCAGCAGGCTCAAAATCGACACGCCCCTGATAGGTACATGGCTGGATTGCGATCGGCTCACCATGTCCGCCTCCTTCATGAGTGGTGGAAAGGGATTCTTGAGGGGATAGCCCCGCAAACGCCCCCTTTTCAAACAGCCTCCAACGCACCCGTTTGCCGCACACGGTCAGGTTGCGCCATGCCCATGATCGTCTAGCCACCCTGAGGTGGCTAAACATATAGGTCAGGCCAGTGTCGGTTGAGCCGGTTCAATCGGAACGATCGAATATATGGTCAATCGATAAGGACGGGAAAACAACTGGTTCGCTGAGGAAGGAAAGCGGTTGCTGATATGCTTGAGCCTATTGTATGCCCAAAAGGATGCCTATGCAAGAGCCATGTTCTCGGCGAGCATATTGCAGAATAGCGCGCCCTGCTCGATCGCATCGTCGAGTGCCACGTGCGTATGGTGATGTTGTGTGTTACATGTTGCATGTTGCGTGAGTCGGCGCGACGCAACATGCAATACGTAACACGAGCCTGGCTAACGTGAAAAAGGGGGAGTTTGAGGGGTCGCCCCTCAAGAATAGACCATCCCACATTTTCATGCATCAGTGTGCGCCCCGCGCATGGAGTCTCACTTAAAAATCGAGAGTCCCTTATGCTGCACGAGCGCCGATCATTGCCTCCCAATCGCGCGCTGCCCCGGCGCCGACGCGAGGTAGTGGCTGAACCAGTCGCGCGCCAGGTGGGCGACGTGCTCCAGCGTGCCGGGCTCCTCGAACAGGTGCGATGCGCCGGGGACGATCTCAAGCCGTTTCTCGCAGCGCATCTGCGCCAGCGCCTCCTGGTTCATCGCAATCACCGGGTCATCATTCCCGCCCACGATCAGTAGCGTCGGCGCCTGGACGTGCGGTAGCGCCGCGCCGGCCAGGTCGGGCCGGCCACCACGCGAGACGACCGCGCCGGCAGCGGTGGGGCGCTGCGCCGCCGCGACTAGCGCCGCGCCGCCGCCGGTGCTGGCGCCGAAGAAGCCGATCCGTAGCCGCGCGGTATCGGGATGTTGTTGGAGCCAGTCGCTCGCGCCGACCAGCCGGCCGGCGAGCAGGCCGATGTCGAACCGGAGGTGCGCGGTGCGCATATCCACACGCTCCTCCTCGGCCGTCAGCAGGTCGATCAGCAATGTCGCAAGCCCACCCGCGCGCAGGGCCTGGGCCACGAAGCGGTTGCGGGGGCTGTGGCGACCGCTGCCGCTGCCATGGGCGAACAGGACCACGCCCTGCGCCCCCACCGGCACGGCCAGGTTGCCCTCAAGCGTGATTGGTCCTAGCGGGATCTGGATCTGGCGGTCGAGGTTTGTTTCCATAGCTTTCCTGCCTCCCCCTTTTCAGACTATCTCTCGGAGCAGGCGAGACAATACCTTTTTCAAACAGTTTCACAGAACGCACGAGCAGCAGCGCACTTGGGAGTATAGCACAGCTTGACAGCTCGCCGCGCGAATGTTAAAATCCACGTGCCCTATATCCGACCTCGTAGCTCAATTGGATAGAGCGTCAGCCTCCGGAGCTGAAGGTTGTGGGTTCGAGCCCCGCCGAGGTCGCCACATGTCCATAGTGTAACTACGGCGAATTTAGTGCGGGTTCCAGATTAATTAGTGCAGGTTATAAGAGGCAAAAAGAGTACGGGTTAACCCCGTGCTCTTTTGTTTTGTAGGAGTGGGAGGGCTTTTCTTGAGGGGCAGCCCCCTCAAACTCCCCTATTTTCACGTTAGAGCCACAGGCATGGGGAAGTGTGTCGGGAGCGACGCTGCGTCGAGTTGAGGACAATCTGCGTATCCTGATGGAACTGTGAGCATCTATCCTGCTTCCCGCACCCACATGTTACTTCACGACCGCAGTTGCGAAGCCGCCCCATGCGCGCTTGCCTTCCGTCTCTTGCCCCAGGGTGCGCTGCTCGCCGAGTGAGAGACCGCAAGATTGGAGCAACTCGGCCAGGCGCTGGCTCGATGGCGGAGTGCTATCGATGCCGAACTTCAGCGGTTCACCGCCGGCCCTGGTCCCCGCTCTCGCGTAACGCCAGTAGAGCCCCTGCGACTTGAGCGGCTCGGTTGTAATGTAGTCGAACGCGACGACGCTGCCCTTGGCGGTGCCAGCGATCTTGCACAGGGTGTCCTCGACGGCTTCCCGATCCAGGTACGGGATCACGCCCTCCCACAGGAAGAGGGCCGGCTTGTTGGTGTCGAAACCTGCGTCCACGAGCCGATTAAGCCAGTCCTCCTTCTCAAAGTCTGCGGCTACGAACGTGATCTGGGCCGAGTCGATGCCGGCCTTCTTCACCATCTCACGCTTGATCGCGTGTGTCTTCGGTGCGTCAACTTCGAAGGATCGGACCCCCGCGTCCTTCGGTAGCCTGAACGCGCGCGTGTCGAAGCCCGCGCCAAGAATGACGAACTGATCGATGTCAGCGAGGTATCGGTCCACAGCGGCGTCGAAGAACGCGATCCGGGCAGAGGCCTCGTACTGCGGGGGCACATCGCCCTCGAAGGGGTACCTGAAAGCCTTGGGCACGTAGCCGGTCAGATGGTGGGCCAGCAGCATAGGGCCAGCCACCAAGCGCGGGCCCAATCGCGGGACGCCCGGCAGCACCATCATCAGCCGATCCGCCGGCTCGTCTTCCCTGGTGCCCAGGTTATGCTCGAACCAGCGTGCGGACAGCGGCCCTTGCGCTGTCGCCGAGACGCCCGACCCACGCCCGGCGAGGAGACTACCGATCCAGATAACGTAGCCAAGCAGCGTGACAGGGAATAGAAGGACACTGAGGATGTAGAAGACGGTAGCCGCGATAAGATCGCGCATATCAGCGAACCCCCTTCTTGCAGAGCAAAACACCGAGCCGTAACGTTTCGATGGGCCCCCTGTCTGGATTGTGACAGTCATATCGCTTCCCCGGTGCTGAGCACTCCGTGCTCAGATTCGCTCTGTGCGGTCGCCGACGTTCTAGTCCAGGCCACGGGCAGCGCCGCGAGCCCGCGCACCACCAGCCCGCGCCGCCAGCGCAGCGCCCCTGGTGCAACGGCCGGCCGTATATCTGCGCACCGCCGCAGCAGCGTGTTGATCGCAAGCTGTCCCTCCAGCCGGGCCAGCGGCGCACCCAGGCAGTAGTGGACCCCCTGCCCGAACGCCAGGTGTTTGTTCGGCTCGCGCGTGATGTCCAGCGTGTCCGGGTTTGCGAACTGCCGCTCGTCGCGGTTGGCGGAGGCGATTACGGCGAATACCAGCGCCCCGCGCGGGATCGTAACGCCGGTGATCGTCACGTCCTCGCGGGCGTAGCGCTCGGTGGCAGTCTCTACTGGGCTGGCATAACGCAGCAACTCCTCCACCGCCGGTTTGATCAGCGTCGGGTCGTTTCGCAGCCGCTCCATCTGTTCGGGGTGCTCCAGCAGCGCTAGCATCCCGTTGCCGATCAGATTGACAGTGGTCTCGTGCCCAGCCACGAGCAGCAGGAAGATCATTGCCAGCAGCTCATCCTCACTTAACTGTTCGCCGGCCTCCTTGGCCTGCACCAGCGCGCTCATCAGGTCATCCCTGGGATTGGCGCGTCGGGTCTTGACGAGCTTGCGGATGTACGACATGAACGCCATGGCGTTCGGGATGGCCTTCAGCATCCCCCAGCCGGACGGATTGGATGACACAATTGTGCTCGACCAACGGTGGAACTTATGGCGATCCTCCACCGGCACGCCCAGCATCTGCGCAATAATCGTCGTCGGTATAGGCAGGGCGTAATCGTGAATTAAATCCATGCGCCCCTGGCCCTGCTACGGCATCCAGCAGCTCGTCGGCGAGCTTCTGGATGCGCTTGCGCATCTGCTCGATCAGTCGCGGTGTGAACACCTTATGCACCAGCCCCCGTAGCCGCGTGTGATCCGGCGCGTCCAGATCGAGCATGTTGCGTTCCAGCGGCTTGAACATGGCTGGCACCCAGGGCTGTTTGGCTGTCTGTTCCGGCGTTAGAGCATTCAGCTTGTCTTTGGCGAAGCGCTCGTCTTTGAGGGCCATCGCCACATCTTCATAGCGGGTGATCAGCCAGGCGGTTTGCTTGCTCGGCAGGGTGACACGGCAGACCGGCGCTTCGGCGCGCAGGCGGGCGTAGAAAGGATACGGGTTGGCCTTAAATTCCGGGCTGGCGATGTCGACGTTCATTATTGTGTCCATATTAGCTTCCTTCGCTCGGCAGTAGACCGTCGAGCATGATGGTTGTCAAGAGGTCCAGGAGTTCGTCCCACCTGGTTTGGAGCTGCGGGTCGCCAATGACTCGCATCGTCAGTAGACCCAGAAAAGTGGCAGCGATCACGCGCAGGGTCAGCGGCACATCCAGCGGCCGGACCTTGCCTTCTTCGACCAGCCGCGTGAAGAAGGGCTCGGCCAATGTGAACGTGGGCATGACGATCTGCTGGAGGTATAACTCGCGCAGCTCCGGGTTCACCAGCACTTCCGACAGCACCACCTGGAAGACCTCCGGGCCGCCTTGGGAGAGCACGGCGAAGCGGTGCCGGAGGTACTGCCGGAAGAAAGCGCGTATGTCGGTATCTGCTACCTGCGCCAGGTCCTCGGCGCGCCGCTCGGTTTCGTTGAGGCGGTTCAGGATGCCAAGCAGCAGGGCGGTCTTATTCTCGAAGTAGTTGTAGATCGTCCCGTCGGCGACACCGGCGGCCTTGGCGACATCGCGAATGGTGGTGCGGTGAAAGCCACGCTGTGCAAACACCTTGATGGCTGCATCCAGGATCTGGACGCGGCGCAGGGCAGCAACCTGTTCCTGAAAAGATTCATTTGGTTCGGGCATACTGGTATACACTTTCGATAGCTTTGAATGTACACTCAATTTAGTGAATAAACATTCAGGACATAATATAATATATTTCTGGTGGTCTGTCAAGCAGTCATTGTGATAGCGTCATCGATGGGCAAGTGTCGGTGGCGTGACCCTTATCAGCCTTCTTCGCGGTCTTCGTACCTTCGTGCTCTTCGTGGTAAAACTGCAAGCTTTTCAAACGCCTGTGTGATGAAAAACCGATAGTGTTCTCTCAGCGTGTGTTCCGTAATGTCATGTCTGCCGAAAGGTGGGTAGAACGCGGCCCATTCAGCGAGATCAGAGCCAGCCAGGCGCACAAAGCGCAGGGCGGCGTAGAGATCCCAATACGGGAGGTTGCTGTCATCGATCGTCATGAGTGATCGATACTGCTGTGTGAAGGCGTGCATGGCATCGCGCCCGAAGATACATAGCATATCCAACCGGCTAATCGCAAGATCGGCGAGCGGATCGCCGAATGTGGCGTCCTCCCAGTCGATCACGGCCACGAGCGTACCGTCGCGCCACAAGATGTTGCCGGGCCAAAAATCCCCATGGAGTAGGGCGGATGCATTCCGCTGCGCTAATGGCCAGGCCGCTTCCAATGTGTCTCGGATGCGCCCTTCATCCAAGGATATATTGACGTTCGCGCGCCGCCCGCCCACATTGCCAGCAGATCCTTCTTGTTTCGGAAGGAACGATACATCGAGCTTCGAGCAGTCGGCACTATGAATCTTGGCCAGGTGCATAGCGATCTGGCCGATGAAATCGGCTCCAGGCGCGGGCGCGAACTCCGGCCGGCCTTCGATATATTCGATGACGAGGTATGGCGTGGCGAAGATCTGGCCGGATTGATCGAGGTGATACGGGGTTTGGGTGGCTAACCCCAGGGATTGCGTCATCTGCAAGAGCTTAAACTCGTCTTCCGCCGCATGCGGGTTGCGTTTGAGCGTCGCATTACCAGGGCGGCGCACGATCATTCTCCGCGTCTGGCCAGCGGGCGATTTGATCTCAAGCGCGGTCATCTCGGCTGAGATTCCGCCTTTTAAGGGCCATGTTCGCAGGAGCTTGCTCAGGGGGGCGATGGTTTGAACCAATTGTGCAAACTGGTGGTGTTCTCTGGTTATTGTCATGAGCGCTTATCCACTAGCGAGAATGTGGACGGGAAAAGATTGAGGAGCGGTCCCCTCAAACTCCCCTTTTCAGACCGTCTCTTACGGGCTCTGGATATCGCGCCCCACCGGCATGCGCGGCGGCGCCGTGCGCCACAGCAGCTCGACCGCCGGCTCAACTTCGGCGCGGCGTGGGAGACAAGCGAAGCGCAGAGGGCGGGCTGGCTGGGGGTGAGGGGCTTCTTCGACTTCTCCTCGGTCTGAGCCTCGCTCTGCTGGGAATGTAGGCCCAGACGATGCGAGTGACCTCGGCCAGCAGCGGGCGCGCGTCGTGGGCCAGCAGCTTCCACTCGGGGCGCTGCGCCAGGGTGATATTGAGGTAGTGGCCGGAGAAGAGCTGCTGGTTGTTGTGGCGCTGGGCCAGCATGAGCGGGAGCTGGATGACCGGCATCTGGTTCCTCGAATAAACGGGTCACATTGGATAGCGCTAGTGTAGCACAGCGTCGCTGTATGGCAAGGGTTGCGGTAGTACCCCGCCTGTTGCCGCCCGTTGTATAATGGCCGGGTATCCGGCGGCTTACGCTTGCGCCCGGAGCTGCAATCGCGAGATCCCGCATGTCTGGTCGCGCCTCGCATACGATCTGTGTCGTGCTCAGCGAGCACCTCAGCAACCACTACATCGGCCCGCTCATCCGAGGGACCGTTGCCGCTGCGTCCGAACTGGGCGTGCGCCTCATCCTGTATAGCCCACTCAGCATCTACCTGGATCGGCGTGAGTTCACGTTCGCCGACCTCCCGCTGCTGCCTCAACAGGTGGATAGCTACCTCCTGCCGGCCAATGTCGCGGAGGAGGTGGTGGCCTTCTGCCGCAAGCGCGGCGCCCCGTTGCTGACCTACGCCGGGGTGCGGCCCGGCCTACCCACGATCGGGCCGGACAACCGCGCCGGCGCCCGCGCCGCCACTGCCCACCTGATCGGCCACGGGCGCCGGCGTATCGTCCACCTGGCCGGTCTGCCGGACTCCGGCGAGGCCCACGAGCGCCTGGCCGGCTACCGCGAGGCGCTGGAGGCGGCCGACATTCCGTATGATACGTCCATGGTCGCCTACGGCTGCTTCCGCGTCCAAGAGGCTGAAGACGCGCTGGCAAAGCTCCTGCGCGACGGGGTGACATTCGACGCGATCTTCGCCGCCAATGATCTTGAGGCGCTTGGCGCGATGAACGTCTTGTCCCGCGCCGGCCTGCACATCCCCGATGATGTCGCGCTGATTGGCTTCGACGACGCGGCCGGATCGGACGTTCTCAACCCGCCGCTGACCACCGTGCGGCAATCGGCCTTCCAGCTCGGCTGGGACGCGCTCACCATCCTGGCGGAATCCGGGCGGCGCCCGATCCCCCAGCGCACCGATACGCGCGTGCGGCTGGTGGTCCGCCGCTCCTGCGGCTGCGCCCCCGGCGCCCAGGCGGCACTGGACTGGGCCGAGCGGCTGGTGGAGCGCTTTGGCTCAGGCCAGGCGCCGCTGCTAGAGGGCGCGGACGTGAAAGCCTGGACCGCACCGCTGGCGCAGGCGCTGGGCGGCGCGGGGGACTGGGATGCGGCGCTGGCTGCGACCGTGGAGCGCGTCGAGCGGCTGGGCGGTCACGTCCCGGCATTGCGCGATTACCTGGAGCTGTGGCGAGCCCAGCGCGTGGCCGCCAGCGACGACCCATCGCGCGCGGCGGCGATGGCCGGCGCCGCCAAGGACGCGCTGGCGGCGCTGCTGGAGGAACGGGCCGCGCGCGACCGGCTGGAGCGCGGCAGCCGCCTGAACGCCATCACCTACGTGATCGACCTGCTGCGCGAGTACAACTACGAGCAATCGGTCGAGCCGGTGCTGCGCTATATGGCCACCAGCGGGCCGCGCGCCGCGCTCAGCGCCCAGCGCGGCGCGGCGCTCGAGTTGACCAATGCACAGCGGGTAAGCATCGAGGGCGTCGAACACTGGCAAGGCCCAGCGGCGGCGTTTCCTCCACCTTCCTGGCTGGCGCCGGGCGAGGCCATGCTGCTCATGCCGGTGGAGTTGGGCGCGCATCAGCGCATGCTGTTCGGCGTGGTCGAGGGCGCCGGGCGAGCGCACATCGACCTGGATGACCAATTACTACGCTCGATCAACACCTACCGCTCGATCACCGTGCTGGACCAGACGCTGCGGGAACTGGACGCGGCGCGCTCGGTACAGCTCAGCCTGCTTCCGCGCCACGCGCCGGCGTCGGAGAGCTACGACATCGCAGGGGCCACGCGGGCGGCGCGCCAGGTCGGTGGCGACCTGTACGGCTACTACACCCGCGCCGGCGACGGCCTGGCGCTGGCGCTGGGGATGTGGCCGGCAAAGGTATGCCGGCGGCGCTGCTCATGTCGGCCTGCGCCACGGCGCTGGCCGGCACCATCCAGAGCGACCTGCCGCCCGGCCAGGCCCTCGCCCAGATCCACCAGATCCTCCAGCCCTCGGTCGGGCGCGGGCAGAACGCGGCGATCTGCCTGGCCTACCTGGACGGGCCGCGCGTACGAATTGCCAACGCCGGTGCGGTAGCGCCGCTAGTGCTCGACCGGGACGGCGTGCATCTCGTGGATGTGGGCGGCCTCCCGCTCGGAACGCCACTCTCGGCACTGCTGCCCTACGCCGAGGTGCAACTGCACCTGGGGCCGGGCGACGTGCTCATCCTGAGTAGCGACGGGATCGTGGAGACAATGAACGAGGCCGGCGAGATGTATGGCTTCGAGCGCTTCATCGAGGCTATCGCCCGCAGCCCGCGCGACAGCGCCCAGCAGATCCTGGCGCACCTCTTCGACGAGGCGGCGGCCTTCGGCGGCGAAGCCGAGATGCACGACGACATGGCGATCGTGGTGGCGCGCTATCGCGGCATTTGAAAAGGGGGAGTTTGAGGGGGCCATCCCTCAAGAAGCCCTTCTCCACCACTGAAAAGAGGGAGTTTGAGGGGCCACCCCTCAAACTCCCCCTTTCCACGTAGAAATTTTATGATTGTGGCTTTACTAAAGGCCCATCCGGTGTATCTTCAACTTGCCACCCCAGCCCCACAATACGCTGGCGGAGTTCATCGGCTGCCGACCAATTGCGCATAGTACGCTGCTGCTGACGCTGCTCTACGAGTGAAAGCACCTCAACTGGCACAAGCGTAGTGGGAGGCGCTTGAACACGTGCAGCGCATACGTGATCCCACACTGCCGCAGGTATTCCATGGAGGGAGGTGGGATGGCGGAAAGGACCTGGTTCATGCAGCAAAAAAGTCTCGCCGTGGTCAAACGCCCGTTCATGGCCTTCCCTCAATAGAGTTATGCCCCCGCGGCCCAACACCTGGCCCGTCGCCGCTTGCAGATCAATGATGAGACCTGTATGCTCATCAATCCCCACAACAGTCATCTGAGGCGGAAGCATCGCAAGCAACTCGGCGAAGCGCGCACGACCGAGGTAGCAGCGGCTGGTATCAAGGTCAATGCCACCATCGTTGTTGTTCCAGTGCGGAATAAACACGAGCGAAAGACCAAACGGCTCAAACAGGTTCAGCCCTTTATGCCAGAAGAGATCAGCGCCGACTTTGTAGATTTCATAGACCGGCAACGCGAGCGCACTAGCAGCGATGACCGATGCGCTGGCGAGCGCAATAGCTGCACCAAGCCGGTGGCGAGCGAGCACTGTCTGCCAGACCAGGCTCTGATCGAGCTGACGTACGGCATACGTGGGACTGCCCGGCCCGAGCGTAATCAAATCCGCGTGCCAGAGAAGTTGAGCAACCGCTGCGTCGTCGGGACTCCAGGCGGTGTTGCGTTTGCGCGCCGGAAGAATAGTGATCTCTGGGGCGTAATTTTGGAGCCGGCCGCGCAAGAATTCTGCAACTCTTCCGGCAACCTGGGCTGAGTTAGGTTCGAAACCAGCCGGAGTTTCCAGGATAGCAATCGGCAATGGGGCCGAAAGTCGGCGCGCAAGTTCTTCAAAGATACGACCGCCACTGGGCGATGTTTCTCCTGAGCCAACCAGTGCTACGCAGCCTGGAGTATCAATAGACGCAGTCATAGTACACCGTGCAGGCGATCGGGGCGATAGATGCTGATACTATACCGCCCCCGCACGGGCATGTCAATTTGGGCCACGTTCGTAACTGCTCACATTTAACGCAAAGGTGCAAAGGTGCAAAGATGTCAGAGAGGCCCTATCTCCGCACCTTTGCCCCTTGGCGTCTTTGCGTTAAAACTCCAAGTCTGAACAGTTACCTACATTCAGGCCGCGCCCCATACCTCGCGCGCCACCTCGGCCACTAGGCGCAGCTTGGCCGCCTGGTCGGCCTCCGTCAGCAGGTTACCCGCCTCGGTCGAGGCAAACCCGCACTGCGGGCTCAACGCCAGCCGCTCCAGCGGCATGTACGCGGTCGCCTCCTCGATCCGCCGTTTCAGCGTGTCTTTGCTTTCGAGCGCCGGCTTCTTGGTCGTCACCAGGCCCAGCACCACGGTGCGGTCTTCCGGCACGTGCCGCAGTGGCTCAAAGCTGCCGGAGCGCTCATCGTCGTACTCCAACAGGAACCGCTGAAAGCGCGTGCGCTCGAACACCCCCACGATCGGGTCGTAGCCCCCGCTCGCATAGAACTTGCTCTGGTTGTTGCCGCGGCAGAGGTGGATGCCGAACGTCACACCGGGGTGCTCGCCGATCACGGCATTGTCCAGCTCGATGCAGCGATCGAGCAGCTTGTCGGGGTCGGTGCCGCGCTTGCGGTAGCCCTCGCGGATGGCCGGGTCGAGCAACCCGGCGTATTGCGGCGCATCGAGCTGGATATAGGTGCAGCCCAGGTGGACCAGCTCGGCGACCTCGGCGCGCAGGAGATCCACAACATCGGCCAGGTAGGCCTCGATCGTCGCGTAGGCACCCTTCGATTTCTCGGCATCATAGTAGGCGGCTGCCTGCTGCGCGTTGATCAGCGTCACTTTGAGCGGCCTCTCCGTGCGCGCGCGGGCGTAGGCGAACTCTTCCGTACACAGCGGCCGGATGCGCTTGAGGCGCGACAGCACCACCGGGCGCTTGAGCACAAGCTCGTTGCCCTGCTCGTCGTGGAACGGGATGGCCCAGCCGCCGTACTTATCAAACCCTTCGACCGCGTCGATGAAGTGACCATAAAACGCATAGCGGCGCATCTCGCCGTCAGTGACGACATCCAGCCCAGCCTGGGTTTGCAGCTCGATCGCCTCATTCGCCGCCCGATCTTCGATCTGCTTGAACGTGGCCGGGGCCAGTTCCCCGGCCGCGCGCTGCTCGCGGGCTTGCTTGAGATACGCGGGGCGCAGCAGGCTCCCGATCACATCACTCCGGTAAGTGGGCATTGGTCATCCTCCTTATAGGGGCTTTCGAAAAAGAACCTGCTCGGCTGCTCCTGACAAGATGATAAGATGACGGGGTGACAAGGTGACAAGGTAACGATGTGTGCTTAGGTTCTCGGTTCTTTGTTCTTTGTTCCCTTCGACTTCGCTCAGGACAGGCTTTGTTCTTTGTTCTTTGTTCTCCGCCGTAGCCGGCTCCATCCCTCGACCAGCCCGCCGGGGAAGACCAGCACTACGACGATGAACAAGATGCCGAAGATAATCTGGTGAACCTGCTCCAATGTCAGCGCCAGCCGATCCTGCACCAGAATAAAGAACAGCGCCCCGATCACCGGCCCGACAATCGTGCCCAGCCCGCCCACATAGGTGATCAGCAGCGCCTCGAATGTCCACACCGGGCTGAATGGCGCGGCGGGGTAGTAGCTCACCTGCTGGTACGCGAACACGCCCCCGGCCAGGCCGGCGAACAGGCTGCTCAACGCTAGCGCCAGCAGCTTGTGCAGCAGCACATTCACGCCGGTGGCGCGGGCGGCCTCCTCGTCCTCGCGCACCGCCTGCAAGCCCAGGCCCAATGGCGACCGCAGCAGCAGCCCGGCCACCGCCGACGTCGCCACCGCCAGCCCCAGCGCCAGCTCGTAGCGCCGCGCCAGGCTGTAGCCGGCGATCTCCTGGGGCGGCAGCGCGGTGATCAGTGGCATCCCCTGGGCCACCGTGATCCGCAGCACCTCGGCGATACCAAGCGTGCCGATCGCGAAGTAGGCGCCGCGCAGCCGGAACGTGGGTACGCCGATGATCAGGGCAAAGGCCGCCGCCGATAGCCCGCCGAGGAGCAGCGCGACGGCGAACGGCGTGCCGGCGAGCCAGAGCGCGCGCGTGACGAGCGCCCCAATGCCGAAGAACGCCGCGTGCCCCAGGCTGGTCTGGCCGGCGAAACCGGCGAGCAGGTTCCAGCTTTGCGCCAGCGTCACAAACAGGCAGATCCGAAACAGCAGGTTGATAATGTCGTCGCGCGCGATCACGAGCGGCGCGGTGGCGGCCAGGCCGAGCGCCGCCGCGATGGCGGGCCAGCGCCACGCTCGCCGGCGCACACCGGCCACTCCACGTGATGCGGTCTGCCCAGCCATCAGCCCCTCCCGAATAGCCCGCTGGGCCGCAGCAGCAGAACGAGCAGAAACATCACCAGCCCGGCCGTCTCGCGATAGATCGGGCCGAGCACCATGCCGCTGACCGTCTCGACCAGCCCGAGTAGCAGCCCGGCCGGGAACGCACCCAGGACGCTGCCGGTCCCGGCTAGTGTGATCACCACCAGCGCCTTGAGCGTCCAGCTCAGGCCGATATCGGGCGCAATGCCATAGCCGATCACCACCAGGCTGCCGGCCAGGGCCGCCAGCGCCGCGCCCAGCGCCATGGTGTACAGGTAGACCCGATGGACGTCGATGCCGGCGAGCGCCGCGCTCTCGCCATCTTCGGCAACCGCGCGCACCGCCTTGCCTGGGTAGGTGCGCTGGAGAAATAGATGCAGCACGAGAATGGCGACGAATGTGATCAGCAGGGTGAGCAGCCGTGTGAGCGGCAGCGTGACGCCGCCGACCGTGATCCCGGCGCCCGAATAGTCTAGTTGGATGGTGCGATCGTCGGCGGTGAACAGCGCCAGCGCCGTATTCTGCAAGATCAGCGTCAGGCCGAAGCTCACCAGCAGCGAGTTCTTGATCCGCGTCTCGCCATGCAGATGGGTCAGGTAGCGGAACACCAGGCGATCAAGCACAATGCCGATCACAAACAGGCAGAGCATCGTGATCAGCAGCGAGGCGAACGGATCGAGGCCCAGCAGCGTAAACAGCCAGAAGCTGATATAGCCGCCGAGCATCAGCAGCTCGCCGTGGGCCACGTTGAGCACCTTAAGCACACCAAACACTAGGGCCAATCCAGCGGCGGCGACGCCGTAGATACCGCCGACAAACAGGCCAAACGCCAGGTTTTGGGCGATCGTTTGCATTTTACGATTTACGATTTACGATTGCCGGCCCGCATGGTGCGCCGATACATCATCGGGACACATCGAACCCGTCGCGTACCGACCCCGTGGCGCGCCGATCGAACACCGGGACACATCGGACCCGTAGGGGCGCAGCAGTTGCCCCATAGAGACAACGGGACATGTTCTGGCACGCTCGTTGTAGATCGATGTGGTCATGATCTATTGGTGCAACTGCTGCGCCCCTACAGCATTGTCGTCGGCACGGCATTGCCATTTGCCCCGACCCCATACACCATCGTCGTCGGCACGGCCCACCATCGCCCACGCGACGCAACACGCAACACGCATCACGCGCTCTCAGGCACGTAGCCAAGGTAGGCCTGCTGCACCGCTTCGTCGTGCAGCAGCGCCACGCCCGCACCCACGCCCATGACGCGCCCGCCCTCGACAATGTAGGCACGGTCGGCCAGCTCCAGCGCCGCGCGGGCGTTCTGCTCGACCAGCAGCACCGTCGCGCCCTCGCGATTGAGCGCGCGCACGACTTCGAAGATCTGTTGCACGATCAGCGGCGCCAGCCCCAGCGACGGCTCGTCGAGCATGAGCAGGCGCGGCAGGCCCATCATCGCCCGACCGATCGCCAACATCTGCTGTTGACCGCCGCTCATCGTCTGCGCGCGCTGGTCGCGCCGCTCGGCCAGCAGCGGGAAGACCTCGAACACCCGCTTGAGCGTGCCCGCGCGCGCTTTCCGGGCGCGCGGCGTGAACGCGCCAAGCTCAAGATTCTCCAGCACGCTCATCCCGCCAAACAGCCGGCGGCCCTCCGGCACCAGCACGACGCCGCGCTCGACGATCGCGTGGGGCGGCAAGCGATCCAGCCGCGCGCCATCGAGCACGACGCTGCCGGCCAGCGGGCGCTGCAAGCCGGCGATCGTGCGCATCAACGTGGTTTTGCCGGCGCCGTTCGAGCCGATCAACACCACGATCTCGCCCTGATCGACATGCAGCGAAATATCCCACACGGCCCGCACATCGCCATACGCGACCGCCAGATTGCTCACTTCAAGCAGCATGAGCCGACCCCAGGTAGGCATCGATCACCCGCTGGTCGCGCACGACCGCTGCGGGCGTGCCCTCGGCGATGCGCTCGCCGGCGCTCATCACTACCACCCGATCCGAGATGCCGAAGATCGCCTTGACCACGTGCTCGACCATGACGATCGTGATGCCGGAGGCGCGCAGCGTGCGAATCAGCTCCATCGCCTCCAGCACCTCGGTCGGGTTCAGCCCGGCCAGCAGCTCGTCCAGCAGCAGCAGGCTGGGGCCGGTGGCCAGCGCGCGGGCCAGCTCCAGCCGCTTGCGATCGACCAATGTCAGGTGTTTGGCCTGTTCCCCCGCGCGCTCGGCCAGTCCCAGCCGCTCCAGTATCGCCAGCGCGTCGGCCTCGGCGCGCCGGCGATTCCAGACCGAGGCGCGCCCGTACACGCGGCCGACAGCGACGTTATCCAGCACCGTCAGGTCGGGAAACGGGCGCACCTGCTGGAAGCTGCGGGCGATCCCACGCTTGCAGCGCCGGTGCGCGCCAAGCCGGGTGATATCCTCACCCCATAGCAGCACGCGGCCGGCGCTGGGCTGGTACACGCCGGCGATCATATTGAATAGCGTCGTCTTCCCAGCGCCGTTCGGCCCGATCAGCCCCAGGATCTCGCCCTCGCGCACCGCCAGCGATACGCGGTGTACCGCGCGCAGCCCGCCGAAGTCTTTGGAGACGCTGTCCAGCTCTAAGAGTTCAGCCATAGTGGCCTAGTGATGTTCCAAAGGAGATGTTTGGCCATAGAACACGGATGCGACGGATGGAGCGGATGTGTACGGATGGTTTCATTTTCTGATCCGTATACATCGGTTCGATCCGTCTGATCCGTGTCCTATTCGTTAGGATATCGCTTGAAAGAGCGCTAGCGCTCCGCAAACGCCTTCGCGGGGTACATGACCGCTTTCGCGGCCTGATCCTTGGGCCAGACCGCGACCTGCACACCATCCTGATACTGCGTGACAATCGAGATCACCTGCCCGGTGCCGTCGGGGTTGAACTTCACCGGGCCGATCACGGTTTCGGCCAGGTCGGTCGTCGCGATCGCGTCGCGGATGGCCTGCCGCTCGGTGCTCTTGGCGCGCCGGATCGCATCGGCCAGAATCTGCACGGTGGCATACGCCGAGCCGGAGCTGGACTGCGGCGGTTTGTTGTACTTTGCCTGGTAGCGCTGGGCCATGTCCTGCGAGCCGGGGAAGTTCACCGTCGCGGCCCAACCCTGGATCAGCATCACATAGTCGCCGTCCTTGCCCAGGTTCGAGGCCCAGGTCGCACCGTCCGGCGCGCGGATGAGAAACAGCGCTTGCGGCGTGTAGGCCAGTTCCTTCATCTGCTTCACGATCGTCGTGCCATCCGGCCCGTTCGGCAGCGCCAGCACCACTTCGGCGCCGGCATCCTTGGCCTTGCCGATCAACGGCGTGAAGTCCTTTGCGCCCGGCGCATACTGCTCGTCGTCGACAAGCTGGTAGCCGCGGGCCTGAATTTCGCTGCGCCACAGCCCGGCCAGCTCGTTGCCCCAGTCGGTTGTTTCGGCGAAGATCGCCACCTTGGCCGGCTTGGGGTTCAGGCTGTCGAGCATGTCAAAGCTGGCCTTGGCGATGTCGGGCGACTTGGGGAATGGCGAGAACAGGTACTGGTAGCCGTTCTCGTGGATCTTTTTCAGCGCGAAGGCCACGCCGACGTAGGGGATCTTGTTCTTCTCGGCCACAGCCGCAGCGGCGGCGTGCAGGTCGCTGCCGAAGCCGCCCAAGTAGGCCGACACCTGGTTGCTTGAGTTCAGGGTCTCAAGCCGCTGCACGGTCTTGGTCGGGTCGGACTCGTCGTCGAGGATGGTCAGTTCAATCTGCATCTTGGTGCCGTTGACATCCACACCCCCGGCCTTGTTGATGTCCTCGACAGCCAGCTCGTAGCCGCTCTTGACCAGCTCACCACCGGCGGCGTAGCGCCCAGTCGTCGGCACGACCGCGCCGATTTTGATCGTCGCGCTCGTGCCGGTGGCCCCGCCGCAGGCCGCGAGCGCCAGGGCGAGCAGCACGAGGGCCGCCAGGTGTCGAAACAACCGACCTGTTGGGATCATAATGATGCCTCCTCCCTTGGATATAGCCAGGCGCCAGAACGGCACCCGCAGCTCCTCGATCATCGGCGATCAATAACCCTGGATGAGGCTGTTTGACGCGGTGCTGGTGAGAAGCCCGAGATCCGCTATCTGCTGCATCGCCGATGCGTGCTTGGCGGCCACTCGCAGCGTGCGCATAGATAGGCGCGCGTGCTCGCGCGCGAGCGCCTCGGCACGCGCGCCTTCACGCTGCTCGATCGCCTCGACGATGCCCCGGTGGTGCTCCTGAGCGGCGAAGAACACTTTCCACTCCTGCCCAAGCTCCCACTGTGCGATGACGAAGGCATTGGGCGAGGCAAACGGCAGGGCGACGATATGCTCAAGCATCCGCGCGACCACAAAGCTTTCGGGTAGCCCAATCAACTGCCGGTGAAACGAAGCATTCAACTCCAGGTAGCGTTCGATGTCATTGCTGGTCACATGGCGTTTTTCGACCAACTCGTCGATACCGGCGATGCAGGTTTTGATCTTGTCCAGCGCCAGCGCGCCGACCCCCCGTTCAGCCGCAAGGCGCGCGGCCAGACCCTCGATCGTGCCGCGCGCTTCGACGGCGTCGAGCACGTCGCGCTGCGTAAACTTGCGTACCGTATAGCCGCCGCCCGCCATCTTCTCCAGCAGCCCTTCCTGGGCCAACTGCGCCAGGGCGGCGCGAATGGGTGTGCGCGACACGCCAAGCCGGTCGACCAGGGCGACCTCAAGCAGCGGTTCGCCGGGCGCGAGCTTGCCGTGTAGGATCAGCTCTCTCAGGCTGACAATTGCTTTGGTTGTTTGCGACATTGTTTCTTTGCCGGAAAAAGGGCCGCATGAGGGCTACGCCCTCTCATACTAACTTGCGTTCTGGTGGAGAAGATGAATGTGGGAGAAAACAAGATCGTGGAGGGCGGCCCCTCCACACCTCCCCGCCGCAAGATGCTACACGTATACGCGACTCTGGGATTTGCAGAGTATACACGAGGTATACATGAAGTGCAAGCGGGTTATTGTTTTCACTGGAAGGAGCGGCGCAGCGGTGCTTAGTTCTCGTAATATGGGCTTCTTTAAGAGCAAAATGCAATCGCGACGGGGAGGCGCGTGTTCGCAAGAGGATACGGACCAGGCAGTGATGTATACATTACGGGGGACCTGCCAAGCTCACCGATCGTCACCGGCCCTCGCGCAGCGCCAGTAACGGCACCGCCAGCCCCGACGCCGCCGAATCGATCGTCGCGTACATCAGCGCGACGCTGCCGAGATTCTCGCGCCCCGAACTCTCCGGCTCGCGCCCCTCACGGATGGCCTGGGCGAAGGCCGCCAGGCTGCCGGCCCGGTCGATGTGCGCCATGGCCGGCAGCTCGACCCGGCGGGCCGGCTTGCCGAGCGGCCGGACGGTAACACGGTCGACCGAGGCGTCGTGGCCGCCGCGGCTGGTCCAGGTGATCTCGCCGCCGGCGCACTCCATCCGCCACGCCCCGGCCCAGGTGGTCTGCGGTGCCGGGCTGACCCAGCTCCCGCGGTAGCTGACGAAGGTGGTGTCGAATGTGATCGTCGCCACGGCGGCGGCCGGGTCGGCGAAGTTGCTCCAGGGCGGGTTCCAGGCGTGGCAGACGACCTGGCTCGGCTCCTGGCCCAGGACCATGCGCATGAGGTCGAAGTGGTGGATCGCCATATCGAGCAGCAGCGGGTGCCGCAACCGGTAGTGGCGGTGGCCCTCGCGCGGGAAGGTGTTGGCGTAGCGCCGGAAATCGATGCTGACACTGCCGACCGGGCCGAGCGTACCCTCCCGCACCAGCGCGGCGACGGTGCGGGAGGCCGGGAAGAAGCGGTAATTCTGGCTGATCATCAGCGTGCGCCCGGCGGCGGCGGCGGCCTCGACCACCCGCCGCGCCTCGGCCAGCGTCGGGGCGAACGGCTTTTCGAGCAGGACGTGCTTGCCGGCCGCCAGCGCCGCCAGCGCGACTGGCACGTGAGCCGCCAGCGCCGTGGTGATCAGCACCGCGTCGCACTCGACCCCGGCGAGCGCCAACTCCAGCGCAGCGAAGCGGCGCTCCTCGGGCATGCCCAGCTCGGAGCACGCCAGCGCCAGGATCTCCGGATCGGTATCGACGCAGGCCACCAGCTCTACCTCGTCGGAGCGGCGCACAATAGCGCCCCAACTGCGCCCCCAACCGCCCATTCCGACTTGAATGATCCGCAATGCCACTGATTCCTCCCTCATGATTTACGATTTGGGTGCAACGTGAAACGTGTTGCGTGAAGCGTGAAACGTGTTGCGTAGCGTTTGGGCGGCCACGGAGAGCCTGCCCTACGGGTTCCGGTGCGTGTTGCTTTGTTCTTTATTCTTTGTTCTCGGCGGCCGGTTCTCAATTCTCAATTCGCAACGCGGCGTAGAGCGCGTCGGCGAGCGCGGCGACATCGGCTGACTGCTCGGCGGCCCGCGCGGCCGGCTGAAGCCGCAGGTGGGTCTGGTCGGCGTGGTAGCCTTGGAGCGTGAGCACCGCCAACGTGGCACCGCTGGCGAGGGTGATTCGGCAGCCCTTGACCGGGATGCCACCCGGCGCACTGGAGTACCACAGCCCGTTCAGCCCGCGCCCGAGGCATACCGCTTCAACCTGCGCCGCGACCTCCTCGATCGGCGCCAGCACGACCCAATCGAATATGAAGTCATCGGTCATCGGCTGCTCCTATGCTATACTGAGAGTCAACATGAAGCCACTCGCGCGTCTATTCTATAGCATTCCTAAATCATTTGGAAAGTGGGTGGGCTTTTCTGTGGGGGCTTCCCCCACACCCCCTTTTCCAACTCCGGAGGGACGCGCCGCTATGAAGGACGACGATGCCGTCACGCTCACGCAAATCAGCTACACAGCGGGGCGCGATCAATTCTGATCAGCCCTCCGCGCCGGGCTACGGAGCCGGCACCGCAGAGTCCCACCCGCTCGACACGCTCGCTGAGGCGCTCAACCGCTCCCTGGCCGAGGCCGAGCTGCTCAACACCATCACGACCGCCGCCGCCGGCGAAGACGATCTCGGCCGCATCCTGACGGCGGCCCTCGACCAGCTCCGGCGCGTGATCCCCTTCACCGGCGGCTCGATCGCCCTGGTCGATGGCGATGAGCTGGTCGTGCGGGCTGCGATCGGCCCATTCGCCGACCGCGCGATCGGGCAGCGCCAGTCCCGCGGCCCAGGACGGTCGTGGCGCATCGTCACGCAGGGCGAGCCGCTGCTGTCCAACGACCTGGCCGCCGACGGCATCCGGGCGACCAACGCTTTCCGATCGTACCTGGCCGTCCCGCTGATCTGGCGCGGCCACGGCTTCGGGGTCCTTGAGATCGAACTCGACCGAGACCGACGCCTTCTCGCCGGCCGACCTCGCGCTCATGCAGAAAGTTGCCGCCACGTTGAGCGGCTCGATCGAGCTGGCGCGTCGGTACGCGGCCGAGGTTCGAGCCGTCGCCGAGGCCGAGGCAGCCCAGCGCCGGCTCGCCTTTCTGGCCGAGGCTAGTACCGCGCTGGCCGCCTCGCTGGACTACGAGATCACACTAGCGCAGGTGGCGCGGCTGGCGGTGCCGTTCCTGGCCGATTGGTGCGCGTTCTTTGTGCTGGGGGAGGACGGGCAGGTGCAGCGGGTGGAGATGGCCTACGCCAACCCGGCCAAGGAGCCGATCGCGCGCGAGTTACTCACCCGTTACCCGCCGCAGCCAACCACAGCCGAGGGGGTATCCAAGGCGCTCCGCACCGGCACGGCTGAACTTGTGGCCGAGGCGACCGACACACACCTTGCCGGCATCGCGCGCGACGCCGAGCACCTTGCACTGCTGCGGGAGATCGGCATCACATCGTACATGACCGTCCCGCTCCAGGCGCGCGGGCGGATGCTGGGCGCGCTGATGTTTGTCTCGACCGAGTCGGGCCGCCGCTACGGAGACGCCGACCTGGCGTTTGCCGAAGACCTGGCCCGCCGCGCCGCCCTGGCGATCGACAACGCCTGGCTGTACCGGGCGGCACACGACGCCGTGCGGGTGCGCGAGGCGTTCCTCTCGATCGCCGCCCACGAACTCAAGACCCCGCTCACCTCGATGCTGGGCTTCGCCGAACTGCTGGAGCGCCGCGCCCTGCGCGATCAGAGCCTCAAAGAGCGCGAGCAGCAGGTCCTGCGGATCATCGTCAGGCAGACCCAGCAGATCAACAAGCTGGTCAGCGCTATGCTCGACCTTTCGCGCATTGAGACTGGGCAGTTCGACATCGAGCGCTGCCTGGTGGACCTGGGCACACTGGCCCGTCGGGTGGTGGACGATCTCCAGCCGACGCTCGACCGGCACACGATCGCGTTCAGCGGCCCGCCGGAGCCACTGATGATCTTGGGCGACGAGCTGCGGCTGGAGCAGGTACTCCAGAACCTGACGCACAATGCGATCAAGTACAGCCCGGTCGGTGGGCCGATCACGATGCGCGTCGAGCAGCGAGGCGACCGGGCCTGCGTCGCGATCAGCGACCACGGGATCGGCATCCCGCAGGCGGCGCAGGCTCGGCTCTTCGAGCGCTTCTACCGCGCCAGGAATGTCCAGGACTGGCACATCAGCGGCATGGGCGTCGGGCTCTACATCGTCAGGACGATCGTGGACCTGCACGGCGGCGAGGTGACGGTGGCGAGCCAGGAGGGCCAGGGCAGCACGTTTACCGTGAGCCTGCCGATGAGCCGACCACCGACCACCGACCACTGACCGCCGACCGCCGACCACAGAGAACAAAGAACAAAGAACAAAGAACAAAGAACAAAGGATCGACCACCAAAGTGTCGATCACCGACCACCACTCTCATCATCCGTTCTATCCGCTCCCTTATCCGCTCTCCATCCTCCATCCTGCATCCTCAAGCGCTCCCCTTCACCCTTTCACCCTTTCACCCTTTCACCTTGTCATCTTGTCATCTTGCCACCCCCTCACTCGGTGCCGGCTCCCCGCCCTCGTGCTGGCGCGAGTAGCGGCGCATCAGCGGCGTCACCGAGATACCGTGGACCACGATCGACGCCGCCACGACGATCAGCGTCAGCCCGGCCAGCCGCTCCGCCAGGTCGGGTGACAGGCCGTGATGCAGCGCGTAGGTGAGATAGTAGATCGAGCCGACGCCACGGATGCCGAACCAGGCGATCAGGCGCCGCTGGGGCGGAGAGGTGTGCGAGCCGATCAACCCCAGGAACACCGCGACCGGCCTGATGACCATCAGGAACAGCGGGACAAACCAGAGCGCCTCGGTGCGCAGCACGCCCGCCGAGAGCAGCCCGCCCACGAGCACCACCACGACGACAATGCCGATTCGCTCCAACTGTTCGTTGAAGCCCAGCACCGCCTGGGCCATGTAGGCCGACGCCTTCTCCGGGTCGGTGGCAATCTCATCCTTCTCGCCCTCCTTGGCAGTGGCCTCGACATCCTCCGGCGGCGTGGTCTCGTTCGACCGCCGCTCGATCCGGCGCAGCGCCAGCCCGGCAGCGAAGACCGCCAGCAGCCCTTCGGTATGCAGCAGCAGCGCAGTGCCATAGGAGAGGGCCATCAGCCCCAGTGCCAGAAAATCGTCCAGCCCCACCGCCTCTTTGTGCTCGCGACGTAGGTAGAGCACCAGGTGGCCGATCAGCGTGCCCAGCCCGCCGCCGATCGCCAGCCCGCCACCGATCGCCCAGACTAGGTCCTCGGCCAGCCAGCGCCAGCCCAGATCACCAAGCTCGTGGAGTCCCAGCAGCCCCAGGCCGAGCATCACAAACGCGAACGTTGTGCCGTCGTTCAGCCCTGCCTCGCCGGTCAAGCTGAAGCGCAGCCGATCCTGGTCGCCTGGGTTCTCGATCTGGACATCGGCGGCGAGCACCGGGTCGGTCGGGGCCAGGATCGCGCCAAGCAGGATCGCCGCCCCGAGCGGCAAGCCCAGCCCCAGCACCCCGACCAGTGCGACCATCCCGACCGTCAGCGCCAGGGTGATACCGGCGAGCCGCACCGGCAGGCGCCAGCGCCCATCGGACAGCGGCGGGCGCAGCTTCAGGCCGGCGGTGAACACCGAGACGATCAGCACGACTTCGGTGATGCGCTCCAACAGCGCCGCATGCTCCAGCAGATCCAGCCGGAGCAGCCCGGCCGCCGCCGGGCCGAGCGCGATCCCGACGGCCAGGTATAGCATCGAGGCGGTCAGCGGCAAGCGCTTCAGCACCGAGGCGGCCAGCGCCATCACGACCAGCAGCCCGCCGGCGACCAGGAACCAGAATGTAAAGGTCATATCGTTCCTTAGACAAGGTTTCGGGTGGCGCCATTCTCCTTTACAGCGTGAGTGGGGGAGACTGAGGGGCAGCCCCCTCAGTCTCCCCTTTTTCCCAGAACGAAGGTACGCCGTGCTATAGCAGGATGCATACCAAACGGCGGGGTATAATAGACCAAGAATCTAGCTACAGCGTTCCTAAATGAGTTGTAAAGGGGGTGTGGGGGAAGCCCCTACAAAAACCCCTTCCCACTTTACAACTCTGAAAGGAATGCTATATGCGAAAATTCGTTCGACCTGATGTCGATTCTGGGCTAGTCGCTGCGTCGGTATAGCGAAGGGGTGGAATGAGCCACCCGATAGACCAAAGGAGCACCGTCGTGCAATACCTGTTGCTGATCTACAATGACGAGAAGGCCGCCGCCAACATGTCCAAAGAAGAAGACGACGTCTGGATGGGCGAATATATGGCCTACACCGAGGCCCTACAAACGGCCGGCGTCATGGCTTCGGGCGATGCACTGCACCCCACCTCGGCCGCCACCACTGTACGTGTACAGAACGGCAAGAAGGTGACGACGCACGGCCCATTCGCCGAGACCAAAGAACAGCTCGGCGGCTACTACGCGGTTAATTGCAAGAACCTCGACGAGGCGATTGAGTGGGCCGCCAAGTGCCCCGGTGCGCGCACCGGCTCGATCGAAGTTCGCCCGGTAGTGGACTTTAGCCAGCCGCAGTAATATCGGCGACTCGTACTCGTTCGCAGGAGCAACTTCGCGGCCTGGGGCGGAAGTTGCTCCTGCGCGTACCCCTGTGTTATCTATGACCGATCCTATGCGTCAGGCCCTCGTGTGTTATCTATGACCGATCCTATGCGTCAGGCCCTCGAACGTGTTCATCGGCAGGAGTATGGCCAACTCCTCGCCACCCTGATCGGCTGGCTGGGCGACTTGGAACTGGCCGAGGAGGCGTTGCAAGACGCCTTCCTGGCAGCCGTCGAGCATTGGGAACGGGAGGGCGTGCCACACAAACCTGGTGCGTGGCTCACCACCACCGCGCGCCGCAAAGCGATCGATCGTCTGCGCCGGAGCCGCGCCGCCGTTGCACCTCAGGACCTCGAAGCGCTGGCCTCTGCACAACTGGCGCTGACCGAGAACTTCGACGATGTCGGCGAAATCCCGGATGAACGACTCAAGCTGATCTTCACGTGCTGTCACCCCGCGCTGCCACTGGAACACCAAATTGCCCTGACCCTGCACACCTTGGGTGGCCTGACCACGGCGGAAATCGCTGCGGCCTTCCTCGTCCCGGTACCGACGATGGCGCAACGGCTGGTGCGGGCCAAGCGCAAGATCAAGGATGCCGGCATCCCATACTACGTCCCGCCCGCGCATCTGCTGGCCGAGCGGCTAGACGCGGTGCTGACCGTGCTCTACCTGATCTTCACCGAGGGCTACGTGGCCACGGCGGGCCAGGCGCTCATCCGTCATGAGCTGTGTGCCGAGGCCATCCGCCTCTGTCGCGTGCTGGAACTGCTCATCCGCCAGGCACAGACCGATGTGCCGCCGGCGCAATACGCCGAGGTGCTGGGCTTGCTGGCCTTGATGCTCCTGCATCACTCACGGCGCACGGCACGCGTCGGGTTACGCGGCGAGCTGATCCTGCTCAACGATCAAGATCGGTCATTGTGGGACAAGCGCGCTATTCAAGAAGGTCTGGCGCTGGTCGAGAAGGCCTTCCACATGCGCCAGCTCGGCCCGTACCAAATTCAAGCCGCCATCAGCGCCCTGCACGCCGCCGCCCCCACAGCAGAGGCGACGGACTGGCCGCAGATCGCCGGCCTCTATGGCGAGTTGCGCCGACATATCGATTCAGCGATCATTCAACTTAATCACGCTGTCGCGGTTTCAATGGCCAGCGGCCCGCAAGCAGGCCTGCGCCTCCTGGCGCCGCTGGCCGACGAGTTGCACGCCTTCGCCCCATTTCATCTCGCCCACGCCGATCTGCTGCGCCGCACCGATCAGATCGAATTGGCGCGCGTGGCCTACCGAGTCGCGTTGGGCCTCACACAGAATAACGTTGAGCGCGAGTTCATCCTTGAGCAGCTAGCGGCGCTGGGTGAGCGGCAATGATATGCTTAGGCGCAGCTTTGTTGCCTTCAAATGAACTTCGCCGTGATGCTCCGCTTGCAGTTTTTCAATGCATGCGGTGGCCCCTCAAACAACACTTCACCACCAGCACTGCCCCCTTCCGGGCCAAGGTCGATGAGCCAATCGGCCTGCCGGATCACATCCAGATGATGCTCAATCAGGATGACCGTGTTCTTGGCGTCCACCAGCCGGTCAATGATGCCCATCAACAGGCCGATGTCCGAGAGGTGTAGCCCAGTAGTGGGCTCGTCCATCACGTAGACGCTGCCCCGTTTGTGGAGTTCGGTGGCCAGCTTCAGGCGCTGCCCCTCCCCGCCCGACACGGTGCTGAGTGGCTGGCCCAATCTCAGGTATCCCAGCCCCACGTCGTTCATAGCTTGCAGCACGGCCTTGATCTTCTTCTCGGTGAAGAAGGCCAGGGCTTCCTCCGCAGTCATGTCCAGCACGTCGCTGATGGTCTTGCCGCGCAGATGGTACTCCAGCACCTCGGGCTTGAACCGTTTGCCCTCGCAGATTTCGCAGGTCGAGACGATGCCCGCCATGAACGCCAGATCGGTGTACACCACGCCCAGACCGTTGCAGTTCGGGCAACTACCCTCCGAGTTGAAACTAAAGAGCGAGGCGCTGACTTTGTTGGCCTTGGCGAACGCCTGCCGGATGTCGTCCATGATCCCGGTATAGGTGGCCGGAGCCGAGCGGCTATTCGCCGTCACGCGCGCCTGGTCGATCACCAGCGCGTCCGGGTGCTGCGCCAGGAAGACATCATTGATCAGGGTGCTTTTGCCGGAACCGGCGACCCCCGTCACGATCGTCAGTACGCCGGTGGGAATGTTGACCGTGACGTTCTTCAGGTTATGCAGGGTGGCATTCTTGATCGTCATCTGCCCGGTGGGCTGCCGCACCTTCTGCTTGATCGGCAGGTGCTGCTTCAGGAATTGCCCGGTGAGCGTGTCGGCGTTCTTGAGGGCGGCATAGCTCCCTTCAAACACCACCTCGCCGCCGTGCGTGCCGGCCTTCGGGCCGATGTCCACCACGTGATCCGCAGATGGCGATCACATCCGGGTCGTGCTCAACCACTAGCACGGTATTGCCCTTGTCGCGCAGCTTCATCAGCAGGCTGTTCAGGCGGGCCACGTCGCGCGCATGCAGGCCCACGCTGGGCTCGTCGAGGATGTATAGCATCTCGGTCAGGCTATTGCCGAGGTGCCGGATCATCTTCACGCGCTGCGACTCGCCGCCGGACAGGGTGGAGGTCTCCCGGCTGAGGCTCAGATAGCCCAGCCCAATGTCCACCAGGTGCTGCAGGCGTTCGGCGAGCCTGGCGGCCAGCCTTCCGGCGACCGGATCGGTGAAGCCATCCAGGAATGCGATCAGTTCCGTCGCTTCCAGGTCGGAGAGTTCGGCGATGTTCTTGCCGTTGATCCGGCAGTTCAGCGCGGCCTCGTTGAGCCGCGCCCCCTGGCAGACCGGGCACGTCTGCGAGGTGGTGAACTGTTCGAAAACCGCCCGGTTGCGTTCGGACATGGCCGCCGCATCCTTCTTGATGTACATGCGGGTGAAACGTTCAACCAGGCCCTCGTAGTTCGAGCCGAATTCGCCCCAGGAGACTTTGATGTCCGCGCCGTACAGCAGGGCATGCAGCTCCTCGTCGGTGTAGTCCTTGATCGGTTTATCGTTATCGAAGAGGCCCGAGAGCGGGTACATCTTCCACATCCACTTGCCGACCTTGAACTCCGGGTGCAGGATCGCCCCGCCATTCAGGGACTTGCTACGGTCAAGCAACTTCTCCAGATCAAGTTGAACGGTCTTGCCGATACCCTCACACTCCGGGCACATGCCCTGCGGGGTGTTGAACGAGAAGGCGTAGGCCGGCCCGGCAGCGGGTTGCCCAACCCGTGAGAAGAGCAGCCGCAGCAAAACGGCGATATCCGTGTAGGTGCCGGCTGTCGAACGCGAACCGCCGCCGACCCGCTTCTGATCGATGATGATCGGCGCGTTCAGGTGCTCGATGCGGTCTACGTCCGGCTGGCCGTAGTGCGGCAGGAAGCCTTGCACGAAGGCGGTGAAGGTTTCGTTCAGTTGGCGCTGTGCTTCGGCAGCGATGGTGTCGAAGACCAGCGAAGACTTCCCGGAACCGGACACGCCGGTGAATACCGTGATCTTCTGCTTGGGAATGTTGAGCGAGATATCCTTGAGGTTGTTTTCGCGCGCGCCGCGAACCTCGATGAACTGGCGATCCGTCATGCATGTCTCCTTATAGCGAGAACAAAGAACAAAGAATAAAGAACAAAGCCTCCGCACCACATAGCCAGAACAAAGAACAAAGAATAAAGAACAAAGCCTCCGCACCACATAGCCAGAACAAAGAACAAAGAATAAAGAACAAAGCCTCCGCACCACTCAGCTACGTTCATATTGTTTGTTCTCTGTTCTCTGTTCTTGGTTCTCTAACGGCGGCCCACCGCACCACTCAGCTACGTTCATGTTGTTTGTTCTCTGTTCTCTGTTCTTGGTTCTCTAACGGCGGCCCACCGCGACTGTATGCCGTTGAATCCAGGACAACCAACCAATCGAAGTCGGTGAAGCTTTCGGGGCTAAGGGCGAAGTAGCTCGAGTTTCTAGTGCTGCCGGAACGTGTCGGAAGTGCGGCGATCTCTGAGGCCGGAAGCCCTTCACCAGTGTGAGTTGGAATAAACACTACCAGCTCCGGCGAACTCGTCAACAATGCTTCAAGCGTGCCTGGTTCGGGCTGTCCGATGCCATTCGCCTCCGAAACGCCCAATCCCGAACCAATGACGACATAGCGTGTGCCGAAGATCTCCTTGAGGTGTGATCCGGCCGGCCACCAGATGTTTAGATGCGGTCCCAGTTGCCATTGTGCCTTTCCACACTGCAAATGGCGGTTATGAGCGAATGCCAGGACTTTCCCGCGGCCACGCTCACGAGATACTGCGTATGCCAAATTATCCGCCATCATTGCGTCGCGAATGCCAAGAAGCTCTATCAGCCGGTCATCCGACGCTCGCGCCAACCCGGCATGATAATTGAGTAATTGCCGTGCAACCGAGGCATGTTGCAACGCTTCCCAGTAGCGATCCGAGTTACTCTTGGCTACCAATTCCGGCCGGCGTATCTGTAGTTCAGTCATGAGATCTTCGGTCTCAATTCGGAGCGCGTTTGCCGCAGCCGATAATCCCACCGACTGCGTTGGATCCATCAATGCAGCAGGATTCTCCCAGTCGGCGTCTGAGCCAAGCAGCGCATCGATGCGTTCGCGACGCTTTTGGCCGCTGTTGCTATCGATCGAGGCCAGGTAATCGAGGGCAACATGCAGGACTTGGCTTGGGCTATCAGTGTGGTACATTTCAGTCGGACTATCGAAGCCATAGAACTGGAGTTTGATGGGCTGAGAAGGATCGGCATTGTATCGCCACATCCACTCCACAAGTTCTCGATTCGCGTCGAGCCAGCCGAAGCCGTGGCTAAATCCGGTATCCTGCACGGCCGCGTACGATGCCGAGCCACGACCGGCGATGTACTCATTCACAACCCGCCCCCGCGGGAAGCTACTCTCGACAGCGATGGCACTGTAGCCATGCGTCTCCACCAAGCGCTGGAAGAGCCGGTTGCGGAGTAGAAGAATGTCCTCGCCCCCGTGGAGCGCTTCGCCAAAACCAAGCAACTCCACCGTATCGCCGAGTGAGGCGATCAGCGTATCGACGGCGGCATGGAACGTTTCGGGTGCATCGACGGAAAATGGAATCGCCGCGCGTGCAACCCAATCATCGAGCGTTGCGTGCGTGGGAATCGGACCAGACATAGGAACTGCCCTCCATACAATGTGGGTGGGGGAGACTGAGGGGACTGCCCCCTCAAACCCCCTTTTTCCCAGAACTGTAAAGCTCCCCATAACCTTGGCTTACAGTCTATTGTAGAACATAGATGCAAGTATTGAGGGTTGACACACCACGATTGTCGTTCTATCCTGGGAAACCTCCCGAAAAGTCGCTACTCCCATGTGCGAGTTAGACATGACAGATGGTAAGTATCTACGCACAAAAGATCTTGCTCAGGCGGTCCAGATCAGCGTGCAGCAAGTGCGTAACTACGAGGCAAGCGGATTTATACCGGCAGTCGAGCGCAGCCCAAGTGGGTACCGTCGCTACACCCGGCAGCATCTTGTGGCGCTCAAAACTGCCAGGCGTCTGATAGGTGGCTATGGTGGGCAGCGGGCGCAGCAGATCATGCAGGCGGCGCATCAGGGTAGGCTTTCTGATGCGCTGGCGCTGATTGACGAGCGCCACGCCGAGTTTGCCGAAACGCGCCTACAGCTTGAGCAAACCCTGGCAGCGCTCAGCGTATTAGCGGCGCAATTGCCGTCAGAAACGCATGCACATCTTTCCGAGCGCTTACATGTCGGTGCAGCAGCGCGCCTGGTTGGAGTGCGTATTTCGGCGCTGCGCTTCTGGGAGCAGCAGGGGCTGTTGCAGCCCATCCGTGAAAAGGGCAGCAACTATCGCCTCTACGACGAGCAACAACTGCGTCGCCTACGCATTGTGGCTTTGCTTCGGCAAGCAAACTACGACTTTGCCGCGATTCGCACAACCCTGGATGAGCTTGAGGCAGGACAGCCCCAACGCGCTGTTGCGGCAATCGAACAGCGGCGGAGCGAGCTTGCCCGCATGAGCTGGCGCTGCCTTGAGGCGATGGCTGCGTTTTATGCCTATGTAAGCGAGTTCCTGGATGGTCAATAACCTTACACTTGCTTCCTGCTGCTCTTCCCAATAGGGCGGCGCTTGACAACCTTCTGTCAGGCGTTTATGATAGGCGCACCCGTGACAGCCGTCGAAATGAGCCCACCGTCGTACAAATTCGTAGGAGTAAAGAAGGTCCATGGTCTTCCACAACATTCGTCGTCTAGCGCCGGTCGCCCTGGGAATTATGGCCGCCGTTCTACTGGCCGCCTGCGGCGACCCCGAGATCGCGATCAATGGCGTTGTCACCGATAAGTACACCGGCAAGCCGGTGCCCGCAGCGGCGATCCGGCTGGGCACCAGCGATCTAATGACCGACGCCAACGGCAAATATCAATTCGCGCAGTGGACTGACCAGGATACGTTGCAGATCGTGGCAAACGGCTACGAGACGGTCAGCATCCCGCTGCTCACCCAGCCCCAGGCCGTGCAGCCGACCCCGCCCGCGATCACGGTCGATGCCACCCTGCGGCCCAACACCCTCAACGGCCTCGTCACCGACGGCTACACCGGCAAGCCGCTTGCCGACGCGCTGGTTAAGGCCAGCGCGACGATCAGTGCGACGACCGGCCCCGACGGCCGCTACAGCATGGCCGGCGTGCCGGAGTCCTTTACGCTCACCGTCACGGCAGCCGAGCACGAAGCGGTGAGCCAGGATCTGCGCCAGACCACCAGCTTCGACACTGTGCTGCGCCCGGACGCGCTCGCCGGCCTGATCACCGACAGCTACACCGGCAAGCCGATCGCCGGGGCGACTGTGAAGGTTGGCGACGCTGCGGCGACCACCGGCGACGATGGGCGCTACCAGCTTGAGGGCGTCCCCGAAAAGGCCACGGTCGAGATCAGCGCCGACGGCTATGCCGCGCTGTCCAGGCCACTCGAACGGATGACCGCGCTCGACGAGAAGCTGCGGCCGGATGTGCTCAAGGGCGCGCTGGTCGACCGCGCGACCGGCGCGCCGATCAAGAACGCGACCGTGATCGCCACCCCGACGCTTCAGAGCAGCGATGTGGCCTTCGAGCGGATCGACAACAGCCCCGACGGCCGCTTTACGCTCGAAGGCATCCCCGAGCAGGGCTACATCCAGGTGCTCGCGCCCGGCTACCTCAAGGCGGTGATCGAGCTGAAGCCGGGCAGCGTGCCCGACACGATCGAGCTTGAGCCGTTCCAGGCCCGCGCGGTCTACATTACCGCTGCCGTGGCCTCCGTCGGCGGTGATGTGGTTAATGAGTATCTTGACCTGATCGACGCGACCGAGCTGAACGCCCTGGTGGTCGACCTGAAGTCCGACCTGCGCGATGATCTGGGCCTGGTCTACTATAACTCGCAGGTGCCGATGGTCAAGGAGCTTGGCACCGCCAGAGATATCGTCGATATGCGGGCGCTGCTGGCCGAGGCCAAGAAGCGCGGCATCTACACTATCGCCCGCGTTCAGCTCTTTTCCCACGATAATGCGCTCGCCGACGCCCGACCGGAGTGGGCGGTCAAGGACCGCGAGACCGGCGAGGTATTCGCCGACTACCCCGGTCCCGGCATCCGCTACGCCTACCTCGACCCCTGGAACCGCAATGTTTGGGACTACAACATCCAGCTTGGGGTCGAGGCGGCGCAGCTCGGCTTCGACGAGGTCAACTACGATTATATTCGCTACTCCGACTGGTACGGCGATCTTGAGACCTACAAAGACAAGCTGGAGTTCTCTCAGCCGACCGATCCGGCCAACGACCCGGAGGCCATGTACGAGAATATCGCCGAGTTTATGGAGCAGACCCACCGCGCGCTGAACGGCGCCGGGGCGTTCTTCTCGGTCGATGTGTTCGGTCGCGTCATGCTTGGCCCATCGATGCCGATCGCCCAGGACATCACCCACATGGCTCCGCACGCCGATTTTATCTGCCCGATGCCCTACCCCTCGCTGTGGTGGCCGGGGTACCTGGGCCTCGATAACCCAACCGCCCATCCCTACGAGGTGATCCTGGGGACGCTCCAGAACAGCGAGGCGCTGTTCGAGGGCCAGCGGGCGTTGGAGCGGCCCTGGCTCCAGGACCATACCGACCCCTGGCAGGGCAGCCGGGTCGTCGAGTATGGCCCGGCCGAGGTACGGGCGCAGATCAAGGCGACCGAGGATTATGGCAAGTCCTCCGGCTGGATGCTGTATGACTCCGCGAATGCCTACCGCGGTGCCTTCGGCGGGGCGGTCAAGGCTGAGCCTTAGCCTGGGGAGCCAACATGCGACGTGTCTTAGTGCTAATCGTTCTGGCGGCTATGGGCAACCTGATCGGCGTGACGCTGCCCGGACAGCTCGGAGCGCAGCCGACCGCACCGACGCAAGTTGGTACGCTGGCCCTCAATACGGTGGTCGAGTGGCAGGGCGGCTTACGCGAAGGGCTTCTGATCAGCAACAACGCCGATGGCGAGCTGCGCCTGGCCGAGAATCGCGCCCAGGGGAGCTTTACCTCGGCGCTGACCCAGACGCAGTTCCTGGCCCACGCCGTCGGCGCGGTCTGGCGGGCCGATGTCCCAGCCGGCACCCAACTGCTCCTGGAGGTACGCGGCGGCCCTTCAGCCGATCAGCTCGGCCCCTGGCAGCCGCTGGTCGCCGGCGACGCCCGCTCGCAGGCCGACGATGGCGCGCTGGCGGTCGAGTCGGTTCGCCCGTTCGCAGCCGATACGAAGTTTTTCCAGCTGCGCGCGACCTTCAGCACCACCGTCGCCAATGCCTCGCCGGTGCTTGAGGAACTCAACCTCCAGTATATCAATGCCGTCCCAGGCCCAGCCCAGGCCGCCGGGCTGCCGCGCGTGCCGGCGCCCTACGGCCCTGCTACGCTGACCCCGCCGCCGCTGATTGTTCAGCGCGAGATCTGGAGCGCCGGCGCCCCTGCGGGCCAGATCACGCGCCAGACGCCGCGCGGGATCGTGCTGCACCAGGTCGGCGCCGATAACCTCGATGCCCCACTGCCGTTCCTGCGCGCGCTGGCCGCCTACCACACCCAAGTGCTCGGCTGGGATGACATGGCCTATCACTTTGTCGTCGACGGCGCCGGCACGATCTACGCCGGCCACGCCGGCGGCCCGACGGCGGCGGTCTCACGCCTAGCCGGCGGCGACGCCGCCATCCATATTGCGCTGATCGGCAGCACGGCCCCCTCGCCCCAAGCCCAGGCCGCACTGACCGGCCTGCTGGCCTGGCTCGGCCAGGCCTATGGGATCGCCCCGCTTGGGCAGCATCCTGTCGCCGTGGCCGGCGCCGCGCCGGTCGCGCGACCGAATATCATCACCCATGCCGAGATCATCGCCGAAGCCCCCGACCCGTCGCCCGAGCTGCGCAACCTGGTTGGCGCACTGCGCCAGGGCGCCGAGCAAGCCACCGTGCGGGCGCGCTGGTACTTCGCCGAGGGCAATACGGTCAATTACGTCGAGCGCCTGTCGATCTTCAACCCAGGCGCCGCCCCGGCCAATGTTCGCTTTACCCTGCTGCGCCAGCCCGGCCCGGCGATCATTCGTGAGGCCACCGTGGCCGCCGGCGGCCGCGCCGACCTGGTGGTCAACACGGTCTTCAGCGATACCACCGATGTCCCGGCGATCGTCGAGTCCAATGCGCCGGTGATCGCCGAGCGCCTGATGGACTTCGGCACCAATATCGCCGCCGGCACCGGCGTCAGCCAGCCTTCGCGGGTCTGGTATTTCGCCGAAGGTTCCACCGACGCCTCCAACAAGACCTTTCTGCTGCTCTTCAACCCGCAGAACGTCGAGGTCGGCGCGGTAGTTACGTATATGAAAGGGGACGGCACCACCGCTAGGCAGGAGGTGCGCCTCCCGCCACTGCGGCGCATCGTGGTCGCCGTCGCCGATGTGCTCCCCGGCGTTGGGTTTGGCGCGCGCGTGATCGCCACCCACCCGATCGTGGCCGAGCGCACAATGATCTTCGGCCCCGAGAGCACCCTTTCCACCGGCGGCGTGCATACCTCCCGTGGGGTGGTCACACTCTCGCGGCGCTGGTATTTTGCCGAGGGGACGACTGCGGCGCCATTCCAAATGTGGGTGCTGGTGCTCAACCCGAACGCCCAATCGGCCAACGCGGCGGTCACATTCCTGACGCCGGACGGCACCTCGCTGACCCGCAATTATGCCATCCCGCCGACCACTCGGCTGGCGATCAACGTCAACGAGGTCGTGCCCGATCTTGGCGTCGCCACGACGGTGGTGGCCGACCGGCCTGTGGCGGCCGAGCGCGCAATGTACTGGAAGGACAACCGCGTCGGGACGGCGACCCCCGGGGCCACGGCGCCCGCCTTCACCTGGCGCTTCGCCGACGGCCGCACCAGCGGCGATTTCCAGGAGTACCTGCTGCTGAGTAATCCCAATAAGAACCAGGCCCGGGTGGTCGTCGAGTTCACCCTCGCCAACGGCACCAAGGCCGCCCAGTCACTGATCATGCCGAACAGCTCGCGCTACACCATGGCCGTCCACGAGCTGTATCCCGGCCAGACCGCGATCGCGGCGACGGTTCGCTCGACCCAACCGATCGTCGCCGAGCGCTCGCTGTACCCAGGCGGCCCTCAAACGGCGACCAACCGCGGCGGGGCGACATCGCTCGGCGTGCCCGAGGACGAGACACGGTGACAAGATGACAAGGTGAAGGGGTGAAAGGGTGAGGGGTGAAGGGGAGGATAGAGGATGGACGGTCGGCGCCACAGCACGTAAGGGCGTATTGCATACGCCCCCACCACCGAACCCCGAAGAACCAGAATCCTGTAGGGCCGGCCCTCCGTGGCCGCCCCACCGAGAACCCGTAGGGCCGGCCCTCCGTGGCCGCCCGGACGCCACGCAACACGCAACACGCACCATGTAGGTAGGCCGATGAGCGCAGAGCCCAGAGTCAGCCCCAGCAGAGCCGCCCCGCGCGGCGCCCGCCCCGGCGCCCCGGCGGCGTGGTGGGTTCGTGGGGCGGTTCTTCGCCGCGCTCCTAATCATCACCATCACCACCGGCCTGGCGCTGGTGGTCGTCGCGGTCGCTGCCTGGAACCTGGGCTTCTCGCCGGCCACGCCGGCCCAGTTGGGTGAGCTGCGGGCGCAGTTCGGCACCGCCGAGGCCCAGAACGCCGCCCTGCGGCTCCAGAACAGCGTCATGCAGACGCAGGTGTCCGAGCTGTCGCGGCGCGGCGCCGACGACCGCGAGACCTTGAGCGAGCTGCGCGGCCAGCTCGACGACCTGAACGATCTGCGCCAGGAGATCGGCAGCCAGATCGACGCCAGCGCCAGCCAGAACGCGACCTTGGTGGCCGAGGCCCGCTCCAGCCGCGACGCGGTCGCGCTCTTCGCTACCGCCGAGGCCGACCGCGTGACCTTGCTGCGTGATCTGGAGATCCGCTCCGAGCGGATCGAGCGCTTCCTACTGCGCCTGAGCGATATCGCCGGCGATGCGGCGCTCGACCTCGGCGCCGTCACCCCGGCCCCGGAGATCGTTCCACTGGCGCCATCTACACCAACACCCATCACGCTGCCGACCGCGCTGCCGACCGAGACCCCCCTGCCGACGCCCACCGAGACCCCGATCGCTACACCGACCGAGATCGCGATCTCGCCGACCGAGACGCCCACCGAAGTGCCCTCCTCCACGCCGACCTCCCGCCCCACCGCCACCGCGCGCCCCACAAGTACCCCATTCCCGACCAACACCGCGACCGTAGAGCCGACGGCCACACCGTAGCAGTTTCTGGCTCAAACAAGCGCTTTTCGCGCACTCAGCGCCGCAAAACTCGATTTTTTGCCCATTGTCTTTTACCCATCGGCGATGGTATAATGGCGATCCACCGTTATGCTGTTATGTGTCGTACGTCCTGCGGCGGCGCTGCTGGAGGTCGTTCGTTTTATATTTCTGGAGAAAAAGGCAGTTTGAGGGGATAGCTCCCGTAGCCTTCCCCACCGATAGTGTAAAGCAAAACCACGCTGCCCGAGACCTGGTCTTTACCTTCTGAGGAGATTGTCGCTATGACGTTGCCCCTCGACGGCCTCCGTGTCCTCGACCTGACCCGCGCGCTGGCCGGGCCATTCTGCTCGCAGATGCTCGGCGACATGGGCGCCGATGTGCTCAAGGTCGAGCAGCCCGGCGTCGGCGACAACGCCCGCGGCTGGGGGCCGCCGTTCCAGGGGGGCGAAAGCAGCTACTTCCTCAGTGTCAATCGCAACAAGCGCAGCCTGGCCCTGAACCTGCGCGCGGCGCGCGGGGCCGAGGTGCTGGGCCGGCTGGTCGCCCGCAGCGATGTCCTGCTGGAGAACTTCGTGCCGGGGACGCTCGACCGGCTTGGCTTCAGCTACACGGCCTGCCAAGCGCTCAAACCCGACCTGATCTACTGCTCGATCTCCGGCTTCGGCCAGGTCGGGCCTGAGCGCGAGCGCGCCGCCTACGACCAGATCTTGCAGGGCCTGGGCGGGATCATGAGCGTCACCGGCGAGGTCGACGGCCCGCCCATGCGCGTCGGCATCGCGATCGCCGACATCGCCGCCGGGATGTTCGCCGCCTACGCCGTCATGGTCGCGCTCTACCACCGCGCGCAGACCGGCGTGGGCCAGCTCATCGACACCTCGCTGCTCGACGGCCAGCTGGCCATGCTGACGTACCAATCCGGCCGCTATTTCGCAACCGGCGAGGCGCCCGCCAGCAGCGGCAACCAGCACCCGACGATCGTCCCCTACGGCGTCTACCGCGCCGCCGACGCCTACTTCAACCTGGCGGTCGGCACCGAGGACCTGTGGCGGCGCTTCTGCGCGGCACTCGGCCGCGACGACCTGCGCGCCGATGCCTGCTTCGCGACCAATCGCGACCGGCTGGCGCACCGCAACGAACTAAACGCGCTGCTGGAGCCGCTGTTCGCCCAGCACACCATCGCCGAGATCACGGCATTGCTGAACGCCGCCGGCGTGCCCTGCGGCGCCGTGCGCGACCTGCACGGCGTCTTCACCGACCCGCAGGTGGCCGCGCTCGACCTGGTCCAGCAGCTCGACCACCCGACCGCCGGACCAATCAAGGTGGTCGGCCCGCCGTACCGCTTCTCGGCCACGCCCGGCGCGGTGCGGCTGCCCCCGCCGCTGCTCGGCCAGCACACCGACGAGGTGCTGCGCGAGCTAGGCTACGATGAAGCGGAGGTCGCCGCGCTCCACGAGGCCGGAGTCGTCGGGTGAAAGGGTGAAGGGGTGAAAGGGTGAAGGGGTGCGAGGATGGAGCCATGGCACGTAAGGGCGTATTGCATACGCCCCCACCCAACCCCGAAGAACCGAGAACCTGTAGGGCAGGCCCTCCGTGGCCGCCCCTGACCGCGTATCACGCAAGATGCAAGACGCAAGACGCAACACACAAATCGTAAATCGACATGACCGAACGTCAAGGGACATTCACCATACCCACCCGGCTGTTCGTCAGCCCCGAGCACCGGCGGCAACTTGAGCAACTCGTGCGCGAGCACGGGATCGATCTCGCCGAGTTGATCTCGCGCATCGTCGCCGAGCACCTCGACGCGCTATCTGAGACGCCGCCGCAGCCTGAGCCGAAGCCGGATACGAGCGCCGTGCTGGAGCAGCGCCGCGTTGAGCTGGCCCGCCTGAAAGCGCGCCGGGACGCCGAGGGCGCGCGGGCGGCGGCCTGGCTCCATGCCTATATCGCCGAGCTGGAAGCGAACATCCGGCGCCTGGAATAGTAGAACTGTATCCCACCTGCGTCACTACCGTACAACCATCCTGGCCGAGCCATCCTCGACTGGAGACACGCCGGGACATCGTTACAAAGGAGGGAGCGATGACTGAGCAACAAGGGTTGTTTACTGTCCCAACCAGCCTGTACCTGACCCTTAAGCAGCGAGCGCAGCTTGAGCACCTGGTGCGCGAGCGCATGGTCGATCTGGCCGACCTGGTATCGATGATCCTGGCCGATCACCCGCCACACGGCCGGCTACTAGCGACCGAGCACCGGAATCTTCACCCGATCCCGACCAGAGTGTATCTTACGCCTGAGCAGCGCGCACAGCTCGATCAGCTGATACACGAGCGCAAGATCGAGCTGGCCGACCTGGTGACTCAGAGCATCGCCGACTACCTCGATGTGCTGCCGGCGGTGCCGGTGGCCGCGCCCGCGCCCGACCCCGCGCCCGACCTGCGCAAGCACCGCGCCGATCTGGCCCGTCTGAAGGCGCGCCGGGATGCCGCCGGTGCGGAGGCACCGCCGTGGCTCAACGCCTACATCGCCGAGATCGAGGCCGAACTGCGCCGGCTGGAAGGGTAGCCGGTCGATGCGCGGGCCGGTGCTCGGCTATTCTGTTCCGATTGCCCTAAGAGACTGTTTGAAAGGGGGAGTTTGAGGGGGCCGCCCCTCAAGAATCCCCCTTTCCACCACGGATCGTCGGCGAGATAATGCCCTTTCAAACAGTTTCTAACGCTACGCCAATGGCGAAAAAGGTTCAACTCGACCAGCTCCTTGTCCAGCGTGGCCTGGCGGAGACCCGCACCAGGGCTCAGGCGCTGATTCTGGCTGGCTCCGTCCGTGTGGCCGGCGCGCCGCGCAGCAAGGCCGGCGAGATGGTCGCGCCGGAGGCGCAGATCGAGATCGCCGCAGCACTGCCGTACGCCAGCCGCGGCGGCTACAAGCTGGCCCACGCACTTGACACCTTCGGCCTCGTGCCGGTCGGCTTGGTCGCGCTGGACGTGGGCGCCTCCACCGGCGGCTTCACCGATGTGCTGCTACAGCGCGGCGCGGCGCGCGTCTACGCCGTGGACGTCGGCTACGGCCTGATCGACTGGCGGCTGCGCCAGGACCCGCGCGTGGTGGTCGTCGACCGGACCAATATTCGCTACCTCGAAGCACTGCCCCAGGCCGAGAACCGAGAACCAGAGAACAGAGAACAAAGAATAAAGAACAAAACGCCGCCGACCACCGACCATGCGGACCCTGTACGGCCGGCCCTCCGTGGCGGCCCCGCCGACCACAGACCACCGACCACCGGCCATGCGGACCCTGTACGGCCGGCCCTCCGTGGCGGCCCCGCCGACCACCGACCACCGACCACCGACCATGCTGACCCTGTACGGCCGGCCCTCCGTGGTGGCCCTGCTGACCACGAACCACCAACTGCAAACGATCCCTCACGCAACACGCAACACACAACACGCAACACACAACACGCAACACGCGCCGACTGCGCTACGATCGACGTGTCTTTTATCTCGCTGCGGCTGGTGCTGCCGGCGGTGCAGCGGTTGATCCAGCCCGGTGCCTGGGTTATCGCGCTGGTCAAGCCGCAGTTTGAGGCCGGCGTGGATCAGGTTGGGAAGAATGGCGTCGTGCGCGACCCGGCGGTCCATGCCGCCGTGCTGCGCGAGGCGCTGGAGTTTGCCGCGCAGATCGGCCTGGCACCGCATGGCCTGGCTCGCTCGCCGATCATCGGCCCGGCCGGGAACGTCGAGTTCCTAGCGTGGCTGGGCGGCGAGGGGCCGACGCTGGATGTCGAGCAGGCACTGCGCGCCGTCCTTGAGCGCAGTGCATGAGCGGCGGCCCAGCGATAACGCCGGGCCGCGAGTGCGCCTATTCTGACCTGAGATATTTTATTTATACAGCCTCTATAGCGCCGCCCCAATCGCCTCCTCGATCTCCCCGGCCTCCAAGTCAAGCGGGTTCGCGCGGGTGCTGCTGGCCTGGAGTGTCTGCGCCGCCAGCGCCGGGACGCCCTCCGGCGTCAGGCCATACATGCACAGCGGCGGGATGCCCAGCTCGGCCACCAGGTCGCGCAGCGCGGCCACGAGATCGTCGAGCGTGGCCGCCTCAGTGGCGCCGCGCCGGCCAAGCAGGACCTCGGCGACGCGGGCGTAGCGCGGGAGCGCCGGCCCGTCCGGGTCGCGACGGCGCAAGGCGCGGATGTTGATCGCGGTAACGTGCGGCAGCAGCGCCGCGCAGACCGCCCCGTGCGGCGCGCGGTAGGCCCCGCCCAGCGGCGCGGCGATCCCGTGGACCGCGCCCAGGCCCGCGTTCGCCAGCGCCATGCCGCTGAACAGGCTGGCCGTGCTCATCGCCTCGCGCGCCGCCGCGTCATCCGGCTGGTGGTAGGCCCGCCGGAGCGCCCAAGCCGCCCGCGCCAGCCCCTCCAGGCACAGCCCATCGGCGATCGGCTGGGCGCGCCGCGAGACGTACGGCTCGATCAGTTGTGTCAGCGCATCCAGCCCACTGCCGGCGGTGACGTGCGGCGGCAGGTCGTGGGTCAGTGCCGAGTCGACCAGGGCCAGGCGCGGCAGCAGCGAGGGGTGGCGGATGCTGGCCTTGACGCCGGCCTGCGCGTCGGCGACCACGGCGTTGCGTGTCACCTCACTGCCGGTGCCGGCAGTGGTGGGCACGGCGATCAGGGGCAGCGCCGGCCGTTCGAGCGGCTTGCCCGCGCCGACTACCTCCATGTAGTCGAGCGCACCGCCCGCGTTGGCCGCCAGCCCTGCCGCCGCCTTGGCCCCGTCGAGCACGCTGCCGCCGCCGACGCCGATCACCATGTCGCAGCCGGACTCGCGGGCCAGCCGCGCGGCCTCTTCCACGGCGGTGATATCCGGCTCGCCACCGAGGGCGTAGCGCGCCCCGACCAGCCCGCGCTCGTCGAGGCGGGCGGCCAGCGCCGCCACTGGCCCGCCGCGCGCTGTCGCCCCGCGCCCCAGCACCAGCAACGCCCGCCGCCCGATCGCCGCCGCCAGATCCATCAGCTCCGCGCTGCTCCCCGGCCCCACCACGACCTGGCTGGCGGTCGCGAACTCGTAGCGCATAGGTTCCTCTCTTTGAGACTGTCTGAAAAGGTTGATTTGCCGCTCGTAGTTCTTGGTGGAGAGAGAACTCTTGAGGGGCGGCCCCCTCAAACTCCCCCTTTCAGGCAGACTCTAAGCCTGCGCGCCTTCTTCAATAGCTACGTCGTCATAGATCCGCGCAGCGGCCAGCAGGCCGCTCGGCCCGCGCTCGTAGACGGCCACGCCAGCCTGCGGCGTGATCGGCGCCCCGCCCCACTGCACGACGTTGTACTCGATCGCGCAGCAGACGCCGTCGTCGGTGACTGAGCAGTGGTCGAGCGGGATGCCGCCGACCGAGAACAGGCCGCCGTAGAACGCCCGCAGCCCGGCTTCTCCACGGTAGACGTGGCTGCCGCCGCTTGGCTCGCGCGCGTAGCCGTCGGGCTCGAACAGGGCCAGCACTGCTTCCAGGCTACCCGCCGCCAGCGCCTGCTGGTAGCGCTCGACCACGTCGGGGAGCGCCAGGCCGTCGCGCCGGGGCAGCAGCGGGCGCCGCACCCGGTGCGAGCCACTGAGCGGCCAGGTGCTATGGTACACCCGGATCTGGGCTAGGCGGCCCTCGGCGCTGCGCTCGGCGACGACGGCGACCGGCAGCACCACCCGACCGTCGCCCACGGCTAGATCGAGCAGCGCCTCCACGACCGAGCGGTCAGGGCGCTGCGTCGTCCGTAGGAGCTTCACAAGCGCGTCGCGCTCGTGGAGCCAGGCCACCGCCGCACCGGCTATACTGGCGGCGGCAGAGCTTCCGGCCGCTTGCCCGTGCAGCGGATCGTCAATGATCGGCTCACCCGCGAACAGCGCCAGCGCATCGGCGGCCCGCCCTTCGACCAGCAGGTGCAGATAGCGCGCGGCCGGATCTTGATCGTTGGCTGGTTGCTGCATCGCTTACTGTCCCTGACTGACGATATCGTCGCCGAAGAACAGCGGCAGGTTGCGCGCGCCCTGTCGCGGCTGCGCCATCCAGTCCTGCACGGCGTCGCGCCAGGTGAAGAAGTGCGGGGTCTGCTGGTGCGCGGCGAAATCCTCTTTGGAGCGATACACCTCGTACAAGAAAAAGCGCTGCGGATCATCTTCGGCGCGCAGCACGTCGTAGCGCAGACTCCCAGGCTCCTGGCGCGAGTTGCGCGCGTTCTCCAGCGTGGCGGTGATAAACGCGTCGACGTGCTCCGGCTTGACATGGATGGTGACACAAACGACGTACATCAGGTTCCTCCTTGACTTGATCTCAATTCGGCAGGTAAATCTTGGGTGCCGATAGTATAGCGTATCTGGCGGACACAGGCGTAGGCCACGCACGCGCAGGTTAGGGGAAGGGTCGTTTGCCCTTCCCCTAACCTGCGATACACTGCTCTTCACACCTAACTCAGTTGATGAACTGCCAGAGCGCCGGCACGTTGGGCGGCTCCCAGCCCGTCAACGATGTGTGGGCCTGGATGCACTATTCGCCGCTTGGCATCGGCAGAATAACCTAATTTTAATACTTGGCCTGCCACAGGGGCGCCACGCGGCGGTTGCCTAGGCAACCGCTTGCGCTTGCGTAGAACCAGCAGACCAGGGTATGATAGCGTATCGAGGCCAGCAGACGAGGAACCGCATGACCAAGCCGCCATCGCAGACACGCCTAACCAGGACACTCCGGCGCCGGCGCTATCCGTTCTGGCGGCTAGTGCGGGCCAATTTCTACGATCTGCTGCTGCTGCTACGCGAGTCGTGGGTCGTGCTGGCTGGCTTTGGGTTGCTGGCGCTGGCCGGCACACTCTACCTGAACCTGACCAACGGCCTCAGTCTCCTCGCCGCGTTCTACGAGACCCTCAAGCTGCTGACGCTCCAGAGCGGGCTGGCCCTGCCCACCGACGGGCTGGGCGTGGCGCTGTTCTTTTTCATCCCGCTGCTGGGTCTGGCGCTGATCTTTCAGAGCGTGCTCAACTTTGGGCGCCTGCTGCTCGACAAGGGCAGCCGCCGCGAGGCCTGGCAGGTCGCACTCGCCTCGACCTACCGCGATCACGTGATCGTCTGCGGGCTCGGCCGCGTGGGGCTGCGGGTCGTCACCCAGCTGATCGAGGCCGGCTACGAGCCGGTGGCGGTCGAGCGCGACTGGGGCAGCGAGTTCGTCGAGCGGGTGGTGAATCTGAAGGTGCCGGTCATCCTGGGCGACGCGCGCGAGCCGGCGACGTTGCGCGAGGCCGGGCTGATGCGGGCGCGGGCGATCGTCTCCGGCATCAACGACGATCTGCTTAATATCGAGCTGGCGCTTACCGCGCGCGCCGAGCGCCCAGGCATCCGGGTGATCCTGCGGGTCTTCCGCGAGGAGCTTGACCACAACCTAGAGCGCTCGTTCGGCAGCAACTCGGCCTTCAGCGCCTCGGCGCTGGCGGCGCCGACCTTCGCTGCCGCGGCGGTCAGCCGCGAGATCGACTACGTGTTGCCCTGCGACGACGAGCTACTCGGCAGTACACAGCTTGTCGTCCAGCCCGACAGCCAGATGTCCGGGTTCGTCCACCAGATCGAGGAGCAACACGGCATCCGCGTGCTCCACCACTGGGACTCGGCCGGGCGGCAGTTGGGCCGTGAAGCCATGCGCCAGCTCAACAGCGGCGATCTAGTTACGCTGATCGGCTCGATCGCCGCGCTCGAGTCGCTACGGCTGAAGAACATCCGCGGCAATAAGCTCGGCTTCCTGCGCTCGCTGCCGCTCCAACACCCGACCGAGCAGTTCGACACGGTGATCATCTGCGGGCTCGGCAAGGTCGGCTACCGCGTCGTGCGCCAGCTCCACCGGCTCCGCCCACGGCCCCGCATCGTCGTGGTCCGGCTGGGCGACGGGCGGGCCGAGTTGCACCGGCAGATCGAGCGGCTCGACGGCGTGACGACGGTCACGGGCGACGCGCGCGACCAGGGAGTGCTGCGCGACGCCGGGATCGAGCGCGCCTACACCGTCGCCGCGCTGACCTCCGACGACCTGGTCAACCTACAGATCGGGCTGGCGGCGCGCCGCTACCGCGCGGATGTCCACGTGGTGTTGCGGGTGTTTAGCGACACGCTGGCCGAGAAGCTGGCCGATATGTTCGGCATTCGCACGATCTACAGCACGTCGGGGCTGGCGGCCCCCACCCTGGCCGCCGCTGGGGTGCTGGGCGATATCAGCCACGCCTTCTTCGCCGGCGGCCACCTGTACTCAACCGACCACATCACTGTTCGCGACGGCGAGCCGCTGGCCGGCCAAAGCATTGCGACGATCCGCGCCCGGTATGACGCGCTGGTGATCGGGCTGCGCCACGACGCCGAGTCGCTCGTGCTGCCCCCGCTCGACCGGGTCGTCGAGGCCGGCGGCGAGATCACCCTGCTGGCGACGATCGAGGCGCTCGCGCGGATACGCGGCCTGCTGCGGCAACCTTGAACGAACGTGAAACGTGTTGCGTGTTGCGTGAATTGTCCGTTGTCGGTGAAGCGTGAAACGTGAAACGTGAGGTGTCAGGTCGTCACCCCTTCACCCTTTCACCCTTTCACCCCTTCATACCTTACGTTCCCAAGTTAAGCTGGATATCGTCTGCCTCGCGCCACGGCTGCTGGTTGCCGGCCCAGTCGCGGGCGCGGGCGCGGAAGGCGTAGGCGCCCGGCTCGGGTGGCACAAACAGCGCCTCCCCGACGGTCGCGCCAGCCAGCCAATCGCTCCAGCCGCCGTCGGGGAGGCGGCGCACCTGCACATCATAGGCGGCCAGGCCGCTGGCGTTGTCGGCGCCGCTCCAGCGCACCAGGAGGCTGCCGTCAGCCTGGGGCAGCGCCTCGATCACGCGGGCATCTGGCGGGGTGGTGTCGGCGCGCGGTACCCACTTCACCGCGTCGAAGCGTACCGTCAGCCCATCGTCGCCGGCCAGGTCGCCAAGCTCGACCGCCGCCGAGCCACCGGCCATGTAATAGACGCCGAGCGAGGCCCAGGTTCCCGCCGCCGCGCCCTGGTCGACCACCACCTCGCTCGCCACGTCGCCGCGAATGACGCGGTAGCGCGCGGCGTGGGTCGCCGGTCGGCCGCAGGCCGGGATGTAGGCCAGCACCTCGTAGAAGCCGGCGCCGGGCAGCATAGCCGACCAGCGCGCCTGATTCTCGCTCAGGACCGGATCGAGCGTGCTATAGGTCCAGGCGTGCTGGCCGTTCAGCCCGCACCCCTCCTCATACCAGGTCACGGCCGCGACGCCGCCGTAGCCCTCGGCGCCATTGTCCACCATCTGGGCCTCGGGCTCGACGGCGATCTGCTCCGCAGGCGGCGCGGCGCTCATATCGACGACCGACCCGCCCGGATCGGAGCCAAGCCAGAGAAATGTGACCTGGACCCAATCGGACTCGGTCATGCCCAGGTCGTCCCAGAACGCGCCGTCGGCGATGTCGATCCCATTGGGGCTTCTGATCCGGCGGCCAAATTGGTCGCGTCCGTCGTGGTAGCCGTCGCCGTAGGCAGCCTGGGCCATGGGCATGCCGGTCGGCAGATCGCTGTAGCGCCGTTGCGGCGACCAGTAATCGTCGTCGGTGTTCCAGGGGCCGACATCCCAGACCGGCAGCACGACACTGCGGTCGCGGTAGGTCACGCGCACCTGAAACTCGCCGCCGCCTCGGCTGGAGAGCACGCGCCAGGAGGGCAGCGCCACAAAGCGATCACGGGGCTGGATGCGGTGGCCATTGGCGGTGCGGTGGCCCACCAGCCCCTCGCGGGTCGCGAACACGCTGTAGGTCGGCGCGCCGGGGGGCGGCTCGTCGGCCAGCGCGCGACCAGTGGGCGCGACACTCAGCAGGGCCAGCGCCAGCGCCATCAGGGCGGTCAAGCATCTCAAAAGAGACATAAAACCTCGCTTGCGAAGAGAAACACAGCGCGGCGCGCAATTATAGCGAGGAAGGCAGTATTGTCAAATTGCGATTTAACACAAAGGTGCAAAGGTGCAAAGGTGCAAAGATGTCATAGCAGCCGTTACAGCACTCCGTGAGGAATGCGAAGCACCCGGCGTCATAAGAAATGTTAAACGGGTGATAGATGCGGATACAACGTGAAAAGGAGGCCTTCCTATGCTACGACGAGCAATGGTGAGCCTGGCGCTGGCGATTGCGCTGCTTGCGCTGGCGGCCCCGGCCTACGCCGGCGGGTGGGCGGTCGTGACGCTGGACTCGCTGCCGCAGGAGGTGCGCGCCGGCCAGGTCCTGCACCTGGGCTTCATGGTCCGGCAGCACGGCAAGACGCCGGTCAATGACGTCGAGGCGTACGTCTACGCGACCAGGCGCGACAGCGCCGGCACCAACTTCGACCGGCTGCTGGGGGTGAGCGTCGCCCAAGCCCAGGAAAGCCAGGGCGCGAAGACCATTCAGGTCAAGGCGCGGCAGGAAGGCGCGGTGGGCCACTTCGTGGTCGACGTGACCTTCCCCAGCGAGGGCGACTGGGAGTGGGAGATCGTGCCGGCGCCGTTCGAGGGCACCAGGTTCGCGCCGCTGACGGTGCTGCCGGGCGCCGCCGCGCCGGCCGAGCAGCCGACCGCCGCCACAGCCGCTGCCACGCCGAGCGGGCTCGACACGACGATGCTCCTGCGGGTGCTGGGCGGCCTGGCGCTGATCGGGGCAGTCGGGCTGGCACTGATGAGCAGGCGTAGGCTGCGGGGCGGCGAGCTTGCCCCACGCTCACAGTAACATCCACTTTGTGTTGCGTGTTGCGTATTAGCGGGCACGCAACACGCAACACGCAACAGCACCGTGAGGGAGGGTGATATGCTCAAGATCAGCGCGCTTCTGGGAGCCATTGGCCTGGGTCTGCTGCTGCTCTCGGCGCTCCCGCGAGCCGCGCCAGCGCCGCAGCCCGCCACCGTGGCCAGTGTGCCGGCGGCGCAGGGGGATGTCGCGTATGGCAAGGCGCTTTTCGGGGCCAAGGGCTGCGTCCAGTGCCATCATCATGCCGCGCTCGCCGAGTCAGGCAAGTTCGCCGGGAGCGATACCCCTGACCTGACCAACTACCGACCGGACCCGGCCTACCTGCGCCGCTGGCTGAAGAACCCGCCCGAGGTCAAGCCCGGCACCACGATGCCGGTGCTCAACCTGAACGACGCGGAGATCGAGGCGCTGATCGCGTTCCTGAGCGCGAATCAGGCTGGCAGCTAATGAACCAAGCTCATGTTACGTGTTACGTGTTGCGTCGCGCCAACTCACGCAACACGCAACACGTAACACCCACTCCAGAATAGTTTATTTTCGAGAATCCCTAAAACCGGATCCGAAATGTAGCGGTATGGTATGATGCCCAGCGGAGCAATCATGATCAGGGAGCTCGCGGCCTTGGACAAAGCCAGCCCCACAGGCGCGGAGCGGAGTGACGCCGACGCGCGGCTCGTCGCCCGCATCCGCGCCGGCGACGAGGACGCCTTCGAGCTGCTGGTCGAGCGCTACCAGGCACCGCTTTTTCGCTACCTGCATGGCTTCGTCGGCGACCCAGAGCAGGCGCGCGACCTGGTTCAGGAGACCTTTCTGCGCGCGTACCGATCGCTGGGCGGTCTGGACGACCCCGGCCTGCTGCGAAGCTGGCTCTACCGGATCGCGCATAACCAGGCGTGCTCGCTGCTGCGCCGCCGCCGCTTGATGAGCTGGCTGCCGCTCAGTTTTATGCACCAGGGCAACGAGCCGGCTCCCGACCGTCGCGTGGTCGAGGCGGCCAGGGTCGAGGAGACGCTGGCACAGGTCCCGCTGGATCAGCGCGCTCCACTGCTGCTGCACCTGGTGGGCGGCTTCTCGTACGCCGAGGTCGCCGAGCTGCTGGGGATCAGCGAGGGCGCGGTGCGGATGCGGATCAGCCGCGGACGGGCCGCGTTTCGGGCCGCCTACAGCGCCGGGGAGGAAGACCATGCATCCTGACACGCCGCAACTCGCCGCGTACCTGGACGGTGCGTTGGGCGCGACCGAGCGCGCCGAGCTGCGCGGGCATATCCTGACGTGTCCGGCGTGCGCCGCCCGGCTGGAGCAACTGCGGGCCGACGCCCAGCTGATCACCAGGTCGATCGCTGCATCGGGCCCAGCCCCGGACGTGCGCGCGACCGTGCGGGCCCGCCTGCGGCGCCGGAGGCCGGTGAGCTGGCTGGCGCGGGGGGGCGCGCTGGCCGGCGGCTTTGCCGGCGCGGTCGCCGCGCTGCTGCTATTCGCCGTGCTGATCGGCGCCCGCAGCAGCGGCGTCTCGTTCGGTCGCGTCCCCGACCGGCTGTTCGTGGTCAATATCCGCAGCGGGCAACTGATCGCGTTGGACCCGACGGATGGGAAGGAGCTGACCAGCGCGGTGATCGGCGCGAGTCCTTCCAAGGTGCGCTACGACGAGCGGCGCGGTCGGCTGTATGTAATGCTGAATCAGGCGATCGTCGCGATCGACCCACAGACACTTGCAGAGATCGGGCGCTGGGACGCCCTACAGCCCTTCGCTAATGATGCCGGGATCGCGATCGACGGGGAGCACGCGCGCCTGTACGTGGCGCTGCCCGGCGGCATCGTCGCGCTGGCGCTCGACACCCCGCAGCCGACCGAGGTTCGCACGTTCTCGGTCGCTTCGTCAGGCGCATTAGCGCTCACCCCCGATGGCCGCACGCTGTTTGCGCTTGACCAGCAAGCGGCCATGCTCTGGGCGCTCGACCTCCAGAGCGGCGTCGCCGGCTTGCAACCGCTACCGGGTGGCGTCGCCGGCAGGCGCGGGTGGCTGGCCATGAGCCCGAACGGGCAGCATGTCTATGCGCTGCGCCAGGCCGGGGCCTCATCCAGCGGGCAGGCGCGCGAGGACGACCCGGCGATGCTCTGGCGCATCGACACCGGCAGCGGTCGCACCGAGGGGCCATTCCCAATCACCGCAGAGCCGTGGTCCCAGGATCTGCTGGCGATCGATGCCGGCCACCTGGCGATCTCACGCGGCGATGGCAGGATCGGCGGTGTCGAGATCGTCGATACCGCCAACTTCCAGACGACCGACCACCTCGACCCGTCCTACGACGAGCATAATCTCGTCGGTGGCCCACGCGGCAGCCTGTTCGCGCTGAACTGGCTTCATCACACCGTGACCCGCTATAGCCTCGACACCCAGGTGGTGACGTGGCGGGTCGAGATGAATGATCACTTCTTCCGAGACGGCGTCTATGTTCGTGGCGGGTGGCGCTGGCCGTGGTGATTGGGCCGCTCCGCCATTCAGTCATTCCTCATTCAGCCGCTTCCGGTGCCCCTCATCCCTCCCTGGGTTGAACTCGATCTGCCGAAGATGCGATAATACGCCCACCTCGGTCGATTGAGATCATAATAAGGATGCATGAGCAGACCGCCCAGGCGCTGTTGGCGCTCTACAGCCAGGTTGCCACGCTCAAGCTGCTGCCGCGCACCGGCTGGCTCCAACGCGGCGTCGTTGCCGCAGAGAGCGTCGCCGAACACAGCTTTGGCGTCGCTGTGCTGGCGCTGCTGGTCGGCGAAGCCGCCGGCGGGCTCGACCGCGGTAAGCTGCTGACCATCGCGTTGCTGCACGATATGGCCGAAGTGCTGTTGAGCGATCTGCCCGCCTCGGCCACGCGCCTGCTTGGCGCCGAGCACAAGCATCGGGCCGAGCGGCGGGCCATGGAGGAGCTGTTCGTCCAGACTCTTGGCCGTATTGATTATGTCGAGCTGTGGGCTGAATATACCACCGGCGCGAGCGTGGAGGCCCGGCTGGTCAAAGAGCTCGATCGGGTCGAGATGCTGGTCCAGGCGTTGGCCTACGAGCGCGCGGGCAACCGCGGCCTGGCCGAGTTCTGGCGCGACGCCGACGCCGGTTGGAGCGACGAATTTCCGATCGTCCGCGCGGTGGCCGAACAGCTAATCACGTTGCACAACGATCGGGAGAAATGAAAAAGGAGGTTTGAGGGGGCTGCCCCCTCAGTCCTCCCCACCCACACTGTAAAGTAGAATGGCGTCATCTCCAATCTCTAATCTCCAAGGGTGCAAAAGCGCAACATCCGGTCGCCAAGGATAGTCAAACCTTCTTGAGACTGTTTGAAAAGTTCGCTTATCGCACGAGTTTGGTGGTGGAAAGGGGTTCTTGAGGGGCCGGCCCCTCAAACTCTCCCTTTTCAAACAGTCTCTGAGAGCGACGTGGCTCTCAGCCGGATCAGAGCAGCAGAGGAGCCAGTCGGCATGGCGGAACGAGCCACGTCACGCATACTTCTGGAAGGCGGCGCGCATACAACGCCGATCATCCGCGTTCCAGGGGCGGAAGGAGGATCTGTGGACCTATTCGATAAGTGCCGCCACTCGCGCCGGGTCGGCGAGGCGAAGCAGGCGATGGCCGCCGGCAACTACCCGTACTTCATCGCGTTGGAGGAGCACGAGGGCACCGTCGCCACCTACAACGGCCGCAAGGTGATCATGTGCGGCTCCAACAACTACCTCGGCCTGACGATGGACCCACGTGTGCGCGCGGCCGCCAGCGAGGCGCTCGACTACTACGGCCCCTCCTGCACCGGCTCGCGCTTCCTCAACGGCAACCTGAAACTGCACGAGCAGCTTGAGCGCGAACTGGCGGCGTTCTTCGGCAAGGAGGCGGCGCTAGTTTTCTCGACCGGCTACCAGGCCAATCTGGGCGCCATCGCGTCGCTGGTCGGGCGCAGCGACGTGGTGATTATCGACAAGGACGACCACGCCTCGATCGTCGACGGCTGCCGGCTCAGCTTCGGCGAGATGCGGCGCTTCGCTCACAACGACATCGCCGACCTTGAGCGCCAGTTGCGGGCTTGCTCGCCGCGCGCCGGCAAGCTGGTGATCGTCGATGGCGTCTTCTCGATGGGCGGCGACCTGGCGCCGCTGCCGGAGATCGCCCGGCTGTGCCGCCAGTACGACGCGCGCCTGATGATCGATGATGCCCATGGGGCTGGGGTGGTCGGCGGCGGGCGCGGCACCGCCACGCACTTCGGCATGGTCGATCAGGTCGACTTGATCATGACCACCTTCAGCAAGTCGTTCGCATCGCTCGGCGGCGCGATTATGGGCGATGAGGAGGTCATCCGCTACATCAAGCACCACGCCAACACGCTGATCTTTAGCGCCAGCATCCCGCCTGCCAACGCCGCCGCCGCGCTGGCTGCCCTGCGAATCATGCGCGAAGAGCCCCAGCACAGCGCCCGTGTCATGGCGCTCGGCGCGCACATGCGCCAGGCCCTGAGCGCGCTGGGCTACGACATCGGCAGCAGCCAGACGCCGATCGTGCCGATCATCACCGGCGGCATCGAGCCGACCCTGGCGCTGTGGCGCACGCTGCTGGACGCGGGCGTGTTCACCAACCCGGTCCTGCCGCCGGCCGCGCCGAATGGCCGGCTGCGTACCAGCTACATGGCGACCCATACCGACGAGCAGCTCAATCGTGTGCTGGAGATCTACGCCTGGGCGGGGCGCCGGCTGGGCCTCATCCCCCAGGAGCCGCCCGCCGAACCTGTCGCGCCGAAACTCGCCTTTGGATTCTAGCAATGAGTTATGAGTTATGAGTTATGAGTTAATGTCCTTCTATTCTTAACTCATAACTCATAACTCTCAACTCTCAACTCCTGAGTGGGGGGATTCTATGGCTACGAGTCCTTCATATGCCTTGCCGGGCGCCCGGCGCGCGGCCGGCGGCTGGTTACGCAGCCCGGCCTGGGATCTGACGTTCATCAGCCTGAGCGCGCTGCTGGTCGCGCTGCCGTACTCCGGCTACCGCCTGATGCTCGGGTTGGGTCTGGCCGACGCCACCAGCGCCACGATCGTCGATCTGATCGTCACGCTGCTGATCGGCGGGCCGCATATGTACGCGACCTTCACCCGCACCGTCGCCGACCCGAACTTCCGTGCCAACCACCGGCGGATCATCGCCACCTCGATCCTGATCCCGATCGCCGTGCTGACGCTGGGTCTGAACCTGCTCGGCAACACGTTCCCGATCCTGCTGACGATGTTTTTCTTCTGGGCCTCGGTGCATGTGCTGCACCAGATCGTGTTCCTGGTCGAGTGCTACAACCGCCGCAGCCCGCGCCCGCTTTCGCTGATCGATCGTGGGATCGACTATGCGGTCGTGTTTACCAGCCTGTACCCGCTGGCAGTGTACCGGCTGGTGCGCGGAACGTTCAATATCAGCGGGATCACGCTGCCGTTCCCCGATTTTCTCAAGCACGATTGGGTGATTTGGGCGGCAGCGGCGGCGTTCGCGGTCTCGCTGGCGCTGTTCCTGGCGAAGACGGTGCGCGAGATCAGCCAGGGCCGTGCCCACTGGCCCAAGTTGTTGCTGATCGGGCTGACGGTCGGGATCTCGTTCTTCCTGCCCGGCGCCGACCGGCTCGACTCGGCCTTCCAGGGGTTCAACACCTGGCACTCGTTCCAGTACCTTGGGCTGACTTGGTACGCCAACCGGCTGGCGATGGAGCGGAATCAGATCACGTCGCCGTTGACCAGCCGGCTCTCCGGCCCCGGCGACGGCTGGCGCTTCTACGGCACCCTGGTGCTGTGTACCGCCGCAGCCGGCCTGATCATCGGCGTCCTGCTGCTGCTGCGCGGCCCGCTTGGCCTTTCGGCCGAGCAGCCATACTATATTACGATTTTGTCGTTCCTGCTGGTCCACTACTACCACGACCACGTGCTGTTCACTCACCCGGAGGCGATCGTCGCCGAGGCGACCACGCCATAACAGAACTTACGCGTTGGCACCCGCAACGCCGCTCTTGCCTGCGGCAGCAGAGATTGGCTGAAAGGGGAGTTTGAGGGGCGGTGCCCCTCAAGGCCCCTATTGCCCTTATGCCTATGATTGGAGATGACCATGAGTCAGAGGGAGACATTTCGGGTCCTGGGGAAGGGCCGCAAGCTGACTGAGGGGATGGAGAAGGTAACTGGGCGCGCCCGCTATAGCGGTGACATGCAGCTCCCCGGCATGCTGTACGCCCGACCGGTGCTCAGCCCCTACGCCCACGCCACGATCGGCAGGATCGATACAGCGGCGGCAAAGCAGGTCCCCGGCGTCGTCGCGGTGCTGACCGCCGAGGATCTGCCGACCAGGGAGCGGGCGATCAACTCGCGGCCGAGCGCCGTGCTGGCCAAGGATCGGGTGCTCTTCCGCGGCCAGCCGGTCGTCGTCGTCGTCGGCGAGACCGAGGAGGCCGCCCGCGATGGCGCCGACGCGGTCGAGATCGAGTATGAGCCGCTGCCGGCGGTCGTGGATATGGTCAAGGCGCTAGCCGACGGCGCGCCGGTGATCTGGCCGGACGGCCTGCCCAAGGAAGGGGCCGACCTGACCGCCGCGCACGCCGCCGTGGATAAGGAGACCGAGGAGAAAGATCGGGCGCCGTCCAATATCCACGCCGAGAATCACTTCGCGCGCGGCGATGTGGCGCAGGGCTTCGCCGCGGCCGATGTGGTCGTGGAGCGGATCTACCGCACGGCGATCGTCCACCAGAGCTACATGGAGCCGCACGCCGTGGTTGTCGAGCCCGACCCGGTGCGCGGCAGCCTGACGATCTACACCGGCACTCAGGGCCAGTTCATGGTGCGCGACGAGGTGGCGCGGCTGCTCTCGCTGCCACAGAGCAAGGTGCGGGTGGTGCCGATGACGCTGGGCGGCGGGTTCGGCGCCAAGTACGGGATCGTCGAGCCGCTGATCGCCGCCGTCGCCCATACGCTGGGGCAGCCGGTGCGTATGGTGCTGACCCGCTCGGAGGACTTCCTGACGACCATGCCCTCGCCGGCCAGCATTATCGAGCTGAAGACCGGGGCCAGGAAGGACGGCACGCTGACGGCGCTCCAGGCGCGCGTGATCCTGGACAACGGCATCTTTCCGTTCGCGCTGGGTGGGATCGTCGGCATCCTGCTGGGCGGCTACTACAAATGTCCGAATGTGCAGATCGACTGCTTCGAGGCGCTCACCAATAAGCCGCAGGCCGGCGCCTACCGGGCGCCCGGCGCGCCCCAGGCGACCTTCGCGCTCGAATCGAATATCGACGAGATGGCCCGCGCGCTGGGGATCGACCCGCTGGAGTTCCGGCTCCACAACGCGGTCGAGACCGGCGACCTGATGGGCAACGGCGACCCGTGGCCCAATATCGGCCTGCGGCAGTGCCTGGAGCGGCTGCGCGAGCACCCGGCCTGGCGCGACCGCAATGGCGCGCCGGGCGAGGGCGTCGGCATCGCGGTAGGCGGCTGGCCGTGCGGCATGTCGCCGGCCGCGTCGGTGTGCCGCGTCGATACCGACGGCACGGTGCGCATCCACGTCGGCTCGGTCGATATCTCCGGCGTCAATAGCACCTTCAACCTGGTCGCCGCCGAGATCCTCCAGGTGTCGCCCGACCAGGTCGAGATCATCCAGGGCGACACCCAGAGCGGCCCCTACGCCGGGCCGAGCGGCGGCAGCCAGACGACCTACAGCGTCGCGGGGGCTGTCGCCGCCGCCGCCCAGGAGGCCCGCAGCCAGTTGCTCAAGATCGCCGCCGATCACTTCGAGGCCAGCGCCGACGACTTGGAGCTGAAGGATGGCCATGTGCAGGTCAAGGGCGTGCCCGACCGGGCGATCGCGCTCGGCGAGCTGGCTTCTATGGCGCAGCGTAAGGCCGGCGGCCCAGGCCCGATCGTCGGCCAGGGGCAGGCGGCCGTCGAGCAGAACGCGCCCGGCTTCGTCGTCCACCTGGTGCGGGTCGCGGTCGATCAGGAGACCGGCCAGGTCACGCCGCTGCGCTATGTCGCCATCCAGGATGTCGGCTTCGCGCTCAACCCAATGATGGTCGAGGGGCAGATCCACGGCGGCGCGGTCCAGGGGCTCGGCTATGGCCTGAAGGAGGCGCTGGTCTACGACGAGTACGGCCAGTTGCTCACCGCCACCTTCATGGACTACGACCTGCCCAAGGCCGATAGCGTGCCGTCGATCGAGACGATCCTGGTCGAGAACCCGTCGCCGCACGGCCCCTTCGGCGCGCGCGGCATTGGCGAGCCGCCGATCACGGCCGGGCCGGCGGCGCTGGCCAACGCGATCAAGGACGCGACCGGCGTACGCGTGACCGAGCTGCCGATCCGGGCCGAGACGCTGTGGCGGGCGCTTCAGGAGGCGTAGAGCAGCGGCAAACGCTCGATCGCCTCCCCGCCCCTCTCCTGTCGCGATGGGAGAGGGGCGTTTTTTATATTGAAGAAGGTTTGTAGGTCTGCTATACTAGCCACAAAATTGCACGCTCAGGGACGAAAAGCCCTGCTCGTATAGCAACGCCGTTTACGTAGATCTGTTTGTCCTTTTCATTACGCGCTGTGCAGCAGGTCCCGATTTTGCCGTATGGACTTTGGAGACGATGATGACCGATCAAGATCACATCAGGAAAATCATAGATATTAAGTCTCGGCGTTTGCGGGCTTTAGAGGAGCGCCAGGCGCAGAGTGGATTAGGGACGCCTATCGATATATTAACCGAGATCAAGGATATACAGACGGAAGTTGCAGAGCTAGAAACGAAACTGAGAGCTTTTGAGTCGCCATCATCAGTGTCAGCTCGAAACCAAAATATTCCTGCTAGCCGACCGAGGATCTATCACAATCTTCCACAGCCGGACTATGAGAATTTTGTCGGCAGGCAAGATGAGTTACAAACAATCTACAATTTACTGCTCCCATACCCGAAAAGCCGGTACCATGTTGTTACAATCGATGGTATCGGCGGTATTGGTAAAAGTGCATTGGCATTAGAAGTCGCGCATCACTATCTTCGAAATGCCGAAAACCTCCCGACAGATGAACGTTTTGAAGCTATCATCTGGGTATCGGCGAAGAAAACAATGTTGACTGGCGAAGGCATAAAGAAGCGCCCTCACTATTTAGAATATATTGATGATATCTATACATCGATCGCTATTACTTTGGGCCGCAAGGATATTACACGGTCGCGTGATAAAGAACAACATGAATTGGTCAAACATGCCCTCACACAACAACGAACGCTGCTCCTGATCGATAACCTGGAAACAGTTGACGACGAGCGTGTCATGATGTTTATTCACGAAGTTCCTGATCCAACTAAAGTGATCATCACTACGCGGCACTGGCTGAACATTGCATATCCTATTCGCCTCCTTGGTATGGGTGAAAAGGATGCTCTAGCCTTAATTTACGATGAATCAAAGAAGAAAAGTTTTCAATTAAGCGAAGGTGATTCCAGTCAATTGTTCCAACGAACCGGCGGTGTGCCTTTAGCCATCGTCTGGAGTATATCCCAGATGGCCTACGGATATGGCTGTGAGGCTGTGCTCACAAGGTTAGGCCAACCGATCAACGACATTATTGAGTTTTGTTTTGAAGGCTCGGCACAACGCATCAAAAGTAGACCATCGTTCAAAATACTCATGGCCTCCACTTTATTTTCAAGCGATGCGAGCAGAGAGGCTTTAGGTTCTACTGCCGGGCTATCAGTTTTAGATCAGGATGATGGGTTGGTGGAACTTGAGAAGCTATCGCTCGTCAACCGAAATGGCAAGAGATTCCAGATTTTACCTTTAACATTGGTGTTTTCAAAGGCGGAATTAGCAAAGCAACCCGACTTGGAGGAGGAACTTCGCCATCGGTGGATCAAGTACTACCAACACTACTTAGCTGAACAAGGTCAGCTCTATGAGAGCCTTGATAGTGTCAAAACAGAAATAGATAATATTTTAGGTATTATGGATTGGTGTCTTCACATTGAGAGACATGAGGAGTATATCGAGTTCTTACAGAAGATGAACTTCTATTTATGGGCTACTGGGAGCTGGAGCACCTGGAGTTGATATCTGGAAGCAGGGCCTCATATTGCGGCGTCACTTGGTCGTGATATAGCGCAAGCTGATTTCTATGATTGGTATGCGAGCATGCGTTATTACCAGGATGACTTGGAGGACTCCGAAGAACTCATCAGGAGAGCAATCGAGATTTATCGTGTACATAACAAAAAGAGCCAGCTTGCTCAATCGATTCGGCGGTTAGCGTCAATTCAAATCAAACGCGGAGAAAGCGATTTAGCAAGGAAAAATCTAGAAGCCGCGCTGGACTTAGCCCAGCAAGAGAACGATAAGAGATATATCTCTCGCATTCTGCGGCAACTCGCAAAGCTTGACATCCAGTCGGGTGATCTTATATCGGCGGAAGCCCGATTAAATAAGGCTTGTGAGTTAAGGGAACAGGAAACACAATTATCATCTGGTCTCGCATATATTTATAAACTCCTGGGACAAGTGGCATTAATGCGTCAACATTATGCCATCGCGAATCGCCATTTCCAGCGAAGTCTGGAGATCGGAGAAAAAATCAGCAGCCAGCATGACATAGCGGATGCGAAGCAGAGCCTGGCTGAACTCGCTATGCTCGATCGTCAAAAAGAGCGTGCTGAAGCCCTGATTATTGAAGCGATTGAGGGATTTGATAAGCTTGGCATGAAACTTGAATTGCGCAGGGCCCAAGAACTCCTTGAGCGAATACGCAACCAAACTGGCTAGTTCTTGAGGAGCAATATTGTGCTGATTTTCACCGATGTGCAGCAGTTACAAGAGTGGTTGAACTCAAATAATATCAACACAGCACTATGGATAGATAATGGTTCAAGAACCGTCCATAGTCTTTGGAATGAGATAATTCGTGGGGAGTCACAAATTGAAGCGAATCCCCCACAGAGAGTGATTCATGCGGTTAGTATCATCATCCGAAGAAATGATAAGATATTGATCGAGGGCCAACAAATTTTCGACTCCGGTCATTATCGCTACCGAGGTTTTCCTCCAACTGAGACGATGAAATCAGGAGAAAGCTGTATCGACGCGGCGATACGTGGGCTCGGTGAAGAACTACGTATAGATGAGCCTCATATTAAGATTGTTCGCTGTTCCAAAGAACCGATAATAGTATTCGGCGATTCTTACTCTTATCCAGGCTTACAGACCAAATATGTGATATATCAAGTAGAGGCTGTTGTCGAGAATCTACCGATCGAGGACTTTTGGACACACGAGGAAGCCGATGAACTGGGCGACCCGGCGACGAAGCATCAGTGGCGTTGGGTAGCCGAAAAAGAGATGAATCGGTCTTTCTTCGTGAATGAAACGTTCGATTAGCAAGCCCAGAGAGCGTCTGGAAATGATCCCTTATCATCGAATGAATGCGATGTCTAAAATAGCAAACGTGTTAAAACACGTTGTATATCGTTCTTGAACACGTTTTAACGTGTTTGCGATTTTCAGGCCACAAATTCATTTGTGGACGGGCGGAACCTCCCGCCGCTCGGTCGCGTCTCCTCTGCAACACCATCATATCAAGCGAGGAGGCCATGAGACCAACACCCCACCCCTCCAGCTTCCGGCTGGTCTGGCTGTTCCTGCTGGCCGGGCTGTTGGCCGCCTGTGGAGTGCCGGACAGCGGCGCCCTTCCGGCCACTCCGATCGCAAACCCACCGATCCTACCCCTTTCGACTGATGCCGGCGCCATGCCAACTATCCTCCCCGCAACCCCAACCTTCCCACCTCCGACGCCGGACACCCGCACCGATAACGCCAATCCCACCGAACTGACTGATGTCGCCGGTACGCTCTACTTTACCGCCTACGGCGAGCCTGGTGGCTACAGGCTCTGGAAGAGCGACGGCACAGCCGACGGCACCATACTGGCCGCCGATCTTTTCCCTGGAGAGACAAACTGGTACCCTGCCGCCCTCACCAACGTGGGCGGAGTACTGTTCTTCGCCACCTACAGTGACCAACGCGGCCATCAGGCCTGGAAGCTCGACGGCACAACGCCGACGCCGCTCGATTCCTTGCCACCCTTCTACTATAGCGCAGGCATGCGGGAGCTGGCATTCTTCTTCGGCCGCCAACTGGATGGCCGATGGGAGCTATGGAAGAGCGACGGCGCCACCCCTACGCATATCACCGATCTCAACTCCACAATGGACCTGTCCGACATGGAGATCAGCGGTGAAACACTTTTCTTTATGGTCGGCGATGCTATCATGGGCCACGAGCTGTGGAGGAGCGACGGCACCGCCAACGGCACGGCCCTGGTCAAGGGCGGCCAGGGCTGGACGCTGCGCCCGAACCTGACCGACGTACACGGGACGCTGTTCTTCAGCGCGGCCGACGAGCGCAGCGGCCACGAGCTGTGGAAGATCGACCCGGCCAGCGGCGAGCCGGCGCTGGTGATCGACTTGGCCCCCGGCCCGCGCAGCTCGAACCCCTCCACTCTGCTGAATGTCGACGGGACGCTGTACTTCGCCGCGTACACCGGCGGCGACGGCTGGGAGCTGTGGAAGAGCGACGGCACCGCTAATGGCACGACCAGGATAAAGGATGGTCTGGGCGCGACCCCGGTCCCATACCTGGCCCACATCGGCGGCACATTGTTCTTTAACGCCTACGACCCGGCCAGCGGCTGGGAGCTGTGGAGGAGCGACGGCACCGCTAATGGCACGATCCTGGTCAAGGACATCAGCCCCGGCCCGCCGGACTCGCAGCCTGAACAGCTCACCAGCGTCGGCGGGGCGCTGTTCTTCACCGCGTATACTGAGGAGTATGGGCGCGAGCTGTGGAAGAGCGACGGCACCGCCGACGGCACTATGCTGGTCAAGGATCTCAACCTGAAGCCCAGCCCGGCCGGCACGCCTGGGCCAATGCCAACGCCGTCGATCGGGTTTATCCCTTAGAGACTGTTTGAAAAGGGGGGAGTTTGAGGGGGCCGCCCCTCAAGAATCCCTTTTCCACCACCGATCGTAGGCGGGATAGTACCCTTTTCAAACAGTTTCTTAGCAAGGTTCTTGGGGGCTTTACAGTTCTGGGAAAAAGGGGGTTTGAATGGAGCCATCTCCTTCCGACGACATCCGCCTCGCCATCGACGAGTTCCAATCCTACCGCCCGCTGCTCTTCTCGATCGCCTACCGCATGGTCGGCAGCGCCAGCGAGGCCGAGGATATCGTCCAGGAGGCCTACCTGCGCTACCACAGCGCCTCCGTCGGCGCGATTCGCTCGCCCAAGTCCTACCTTAGCACGATCGTCACCCGCCTCGCACTCGACCACCTCAAGTCGGCGCGGGCGCAGCGCGAGCAGTACATCGGGCCGTGGCTGCCCGAACCGTTGCTCACCGGCGACACCGGCACAGTCGCGCTCCAGACCGCCGAGCAGCGCGAGTCGATCTCGCTGGCCTTCCTGGTGCTTTTGGAAAGCCTGACACCCCAGGAACGAGCCGTCTTTTTGCTCCACGAGGTCTTCGAGTACAGCTATGCAGAGATCGCCGACATCCTGGCCCTGAGCGCCGCCAACTGCCGCCAGCTCTTCCACCGCGCCAGGGAGCGAGTCGCCGAGCGTCGGCCGCGCTTCGAGCCCGCGCCGGACGCCCAGCGCCGCCTGACCGAGCGCTTCCTGGCGGCGTGCCAGCACGGCGACATCCAGACGCTGACAGAGGTCCTATCCGCCGATGTCGTCTCCTGGTCGGACGGCGGCGGCAAGGCCCAGGCGGCCCGCAACCCGGTGCGCGGCCGTGACGCGGTTATTCGCCTGATCCTGGGCCTGCTGCGCAGGGCGCCCACCGATCTGCGCCTGACTACTGCGGAGGTCAACGGCGGGCCGGCACTGCTGCTCTGGGAGGATCGGCGGCTGTTCTACGTCGCGACCTTCGACATCGCCGACGGGTTGATCCACGGGCTACGCGCGGTCCTGAACCCGGACAAACTGGCGTTCATCGGGCGCCAGATCGCGGCAGATCCCTCACAGATATAGGGCCTCTCGAAGCATAATATCTCCATGCTCCCGTGAAACGTGAAACGTGAACTCAACCAGCACTTCACGTTTCACGTTTCACGGGAGTGCTGTCACATCCGCGCCGCCTCGCTCGTCTCATGGCAAACCTGGTCTGATATATCGCTCATCTACGCGATGGAGGTTTGCCATGAAGCGCATTTTGGTTACAGGCGGGTCCGGCGGGCTGGGCCGTGAGGTCGTCAGAGAGCTTGGAGACGCCGGTTACACCGTCCGAATCATGAGCCGCCGCCCGCGCCCAACCAACCACGACCCGGCTATCGAGTGGGCTCAGGCCGACCTGGAGAGCGGCGCCGGGCTGCGCGCAGCGGCCGACGGCATCCACACGATTGTCCACGCGGCCTCGCACGCCCCGCTGTCCTCCGGCAAGCTCAAGGATCTGGTCGCCTACCCGGAGCACGTCGACGTCGACGGCACTCGGCGGCTGTTGGAGCACGCCCGCGCCGCTGGCGTCGCGCATGTCGCCTATATCTCGATCGTGGGCATCGACCAGGTGCCGATGACCTACTACCGCGCCAAGCTCAAGGCCGAGGCGCTGTTCCAGGCGGGCGGCGTGCCCTGGACGATCCTGCGCGCCACCCAGTTCTTCACACTGATCGACTTCACCCTCCAGGGCCTCATGAGGCTGCCCCTGGCCATGATCCCGGCCGGCTGGCAGTTCCAGCCGGTCGACACCCGCGAGGTCGCCGCCCGCCTGCGCGAAAGCGTCGACGCCGGGCTGGCCGGCCAGCTTCCTGACTTGGGCGGCCCGCAGGTGTACTCCATCGAGGACCTGGCCAGATCGTGGCTGCGGGCGCGCGGGCGGCAGCGGCGCCTGCTGCGCTTGCGGCTGCCGGGGAAGATGTCTGCCGCTATACGCGGCGGCGGGCTGACCTGCCCCCAGCACCGCGACGGGATCTTGACTTGGGAGGAGTGGATTCAGGAGATCTACGCGCAGCCAGTGACAGCAAGAGTCCTTTCCACCACGGGTCGAAAAGGGGGAGTTTGAGGGGTCGCCCCTCAAGAACCCTTCTCACCACGGATTGTTTCCAAGAGATCAGAGACTGGAGATTAGTTCATCACAATCTCCAATCTCCAATCTCTAATCTCCAATCTCGAGCAATAAGGAGAATCCTATGATCACGACAACCAACATCGCGCCTCACCCACGGCTGGCCCAGCTTATCGTCGGCCTGACCGGGGCGCTGAATCTGCTGGCCGGCATCGCCCTGCTGGTCGCGCCGGTCTGGTTCTACGACACGATCGGTACCTTCCCGCCGTATAATCGCCATTTCCTGGGCGACTTGGGTAGTTTTCTGCTGCCGCTCGGCGCCGGGCTGCTGGTCGCCGCGCGCGACCCGGCCAGGCATGCGCTGCTGATCGGCGTCGTCGCCCTGGGCAGCCTGCTGCATAGCCTCAACCACACCTACGACGCGCTGATCGGTCGGGCGCCGCTGGTCTTCTGGCTCACCGACACGTTGCCGCTGCTCCTGGTCGGCGTGCTGATGGCCCTGGCCTACGCCAGCCTATCATCTCCGCATCAGGAACATCTCCGCACCCGCGTGCTATAATGGCCGCACAGCGGCACCTGGCATCATAGTACTGTGCCGGAGCACATTCGTCCCGGTGTTGGCATATAGCTTGCTTAGACAAGGTTTCGGAAGGCGCCATTCCACTTTACAATGTGGGTGGGGGGAGACTGAGGGGGCTACCCCCTCAAACCCCCTTTTTTCATAGAACTGTAAAGCTCCCAAGAACCTTGTCTTATCAGCATAGATGTGGCAAGTATCGAGAGAACGTGGGAAGTGAAGCGTGACCAACACGGCGCCAGTTACAGATCATGCGACACTGCTAATGTTTCAGTGGTGAGGTGATCTGTGCCTAAGTGGAGCGACTTCGGCAACATTTGGACGACGTTGCGTGAGCTGGATGTGAACGCGATCCGCGACGAGGCCGAGCGCCCGGTCGCGATCACCTGTGTCGGCCACGACCAGGCTCTTGATCAGCTCGATCACCTGCTGCGCGCCGGCGGCGGGGCCAATCGCTACCCAGCCGTCGGCACCAATCCATTGGAACTCGTCCCGCTGGCGCAGGCCGCCCGCGCCTCCAGTCTCACCTCCAGCGATTTGCTGGTAACGGTCGTCGACGCGCGCCAGCCACTCGCCCCGGCCGAGGCCGAGTCGTTTAGCCAGCTTGAAACCCTCCCGATCCCTTTTCTGGTCGTCTTGCTCTACGGCGAGCGGCTGGCGTCGGGCTCGGCCGCGCTCCCGGCGGCGATCCACTCGCGCACTGTCGCGATCCCCGACCCCGAAGCCCTCGACGCCGCCGACCGGCTCGCGACGGCGGTGCTCAACCGGCTGCCCGGCGAGCTGCACCTCAGTGCCGCCAGGCGCCTGCCTGGCCTGCGCGCGATCTACGCCCGCGAGCTGATCGCCAGCACATCGTTCACCAATGCCACCTACGCGCTCGCCTCGGGCCTCCCGGAGCAGATCCCGATTATCAGCGTGCCGTTCGCCGCCGCCGATATCCTGGTGCTCACCAAGAACCAGGCGCTGCTGGTGTACCGGCTGGCGCTGGCCTACGGCGCTCCACCCGACTTCCAGGCCCGCATCCGCGAGGTGCTGCCGGTGGTCGGCGGCGCGTTCCTGTGGCGGCAGGCCGCCCGCAGCTTGATCGGGCTGATCCCAATCTGGGGGCTGCTGCCGAAGGTCGCCGTCTCCTATGCCGGGACCTATACCACCGGCGTGGCAGCATGGCGCTGGTATGAGAGTGGCGAGATCGTCTCGACCGACCAGCTCAAGCGCATCTCCGGCGAGGCGATCAAGATCGGCCGGGCCAGGGCCGGCGAGCTGATCGCCCGCGCCCGCGCGGCCCGCTCCCAGGCGACCTCCCACGCCCGCGCTAACGGTGGTTTCTTCAGCCGCCTGATGCAACTGCTGCCCGGCCGCCGCAAACCGCGCCAACTGACCCCACCGGAACAACAGGACAAGTGAATTGAGAATTGCGAATTGAGAATTGAGAACCTGTAGGGCAGGTCCTCCGTGGTCAGTTGTCCGTGGTCCGTTGCAACACGCAACACGCAACACGTTTCACGCATCCCAGGAGGACATTTGGAACGCTTCATCATCGAGGGTGGTCGCCAACTCAGCGGCACCATCGTCCCTGCCGGCAACAAGAACGCCGCGCTGCCCGCGCTGGCGGCTGTACTGCTGGCCAACTCGGAAGTTGTGCTGCACAATATACCGATCATTGGCGATGTCATCACCAAGATCGCGCTGCTTCAGAGCCTGGGCGTGCGTGTAGAACGGCGCGGTGAGCATAGCTGGGCGCTGAACCCTGCTGGCGTCGGCGATGCCCAGCCGGATGTCGCGCTGGCCCGCAAAATCCGCACCAGCGTCCTGCTGGCCGGCCCGCTGCTGGCGCGGCGCGGCCACGTGACCTTGCCGCGCCCCGGCGGCGATGTGATCGGGCGGCGGCGGCTCGACACCCATTTTCTGGCGCTACGCGCCCTGGGCGCCGCAATCGAGATCACGCCGGGTGAGTATGTGCTGCGCGCCGACCGGCTACGCGGCGCCGATATCTTCCTGGACGAGATGAGCGTAACTGGCACTGAGCAGGCCATTATGGCGGCCGTGCTGGCCGAGGGCACGACGACCATCTGCAACGCCGCGTCCGAGCCACACGTTCAGGACCTCTGCCGCATGCTCAACGCCCTCGGCGGCCGCATCAGCGGCGTCGGCACCAATATGTTGACGATCGAAGGGGTACGCCAGCTCGACGGTGGCACATACACGATCGGCCCGGACTTTATGGAGGTCGCCTCGTTTATTGGGCTGGCCGCCGTCACCCGCAGCGCGATCCGCATCGCCAACGCCCGGCCCGACGAGCACCGCATGACCAGGATCGCCTTCGGGCGCCTGGGCGTGACCTGGTACGACGATGGAGCCGATATCGTCGTACCGGCGGGGCAGGAGCTGCGCGTCCGTGAAGATGCCCACAACGCCATCCCCAAGATCGAACTCGGCCCCCTGGCCTGGCTTCAACCCCGACCTGATCAGTATCGCGCTGGTGGTCGCCACCCAGTCGCGCGGCACGGTGCTCATCCACGAGAAGATGTTCGAGAGCCGGCTGTTCTTCGTCGACCGGCTGATCGGCATGGGCGCCCGGATCGTCCTGTGCGACCCGCACCGCGCCGTCGTCGTCGGGCCGAGCCAGCTCTACGGCGAGACGGAACTGCCCAGCCCCGACATCCGCGCCGGCATGGCGCTGCTGCTGGCCGCGCTCTGCGCCCAGGGCCAGAGCATTATCTACAACATCGGCCAGATCGACCGCGGCTACGAGCGGATCGAGCAGCGGCTGCGCACCCTCGGCGCACAGATCGAGCGAGTGTGATACAATAGCGCAACCTCATCCTGGCCGACTCACCTGATCAGTGTGGTACAATAGAATCCCTCGGAGACTATCTGAAAAGGGGGAGTTTGAGGGGTAAACCCCTCAAGGTCTCCGTTCTACCACGGATCGCGAATGGCACGTGAGCCTTTTCAGACAGCTTCTCAAAGAGTTTTAGAACATCAATCACAGCAACATATGGGGCCATCAGCTAGCCGCGAAGCCGTCGCTGCTTTGCCGGGGCTGATCTTGATACCAATGTGAGATGGGAGGTGCGTGTGGCGACACAAGATCAAGCAACTCAGGGGCGAATTCTGGTTGCAGACGATGAGTCGGCACTGCGCGAGCTACTCACCGATCTCCTCACCGACGAGGGTTATAGTGTCGAGAGCGTCGCCAACGGAACCGAAGTCCAGCAGCGCCTCCAAGCCGACGGCATGTACAACTTGCTGCTGCTGGATGTGAAGATGCCCGGCATCGACGGGCTGAAGCTGCTGGAGGAGCTGCGCGGCAAAGGCAACGATATTCCCGTGATCATGATCACCGGCCAGGGCACGTCATCGATCGCCATCCGCGCCATGCAGTTGGGCGCCTACGACTACCTCCAGAAGCCCTTCGACAATGAAGAGGTGCTGCTGCTGGTCAAGCGGCTGTTCGAGCACCGGATGCTGGCCTCGCGCGTTCGCGCGCTGGAGGAGCGCGCCGAGCTGCGCGAGCGCATGATCGGCCGTAGCCCGGCGATGGGCGAGATCTATAAGACGATCGGGCGCGTGGCCGCCTCCGATGCCTCCGTGCTGATTACGGGCGAGACCGGCACCGGCAAAGAGCTGGTCGCCAATATCATGCACCAGAACTCGACCCGCAGCAAGGGGCCGCTGGTCAAGGTCAATTGCGCCGCCCTCCCCGAAACACTGATCGAGAGCGAGCTGTTCGGCCACGAAAAGGGCGCCTTCACTGGAGCGGTCGCGCAGCGTAAGGGGCGCTTCGAGCTGGCCCACAAAGGCACGATCTTCCTCGATGAGGTCGGCGAGATCACGCTGCCGGTCCAGAAGAAGCTGCTGCGCGTGCTCCAAGAGGGCGAGATCGAGCGCGTCGGCGGCAGCGGCGTGATCAAGGTCGATGTGCGCGTCCTGGCGGCCACCAACCGCGACCTGCTCGCAGAGGTCCACAAGGGCCAGTTCCGCGAGGACCTGTACTACCGGCTCAATGTGATCAATATCCACATGCCGCCGCTGCGCGAGCGCAGGAACGACATTCCAGTCCTGGTCGAGCACTTCCTCGACAAGTACCGCTACAAGCCCGGTGCGCCGCCCACCAAGATCTCCGAGGAATCGTTCGATCTGCTGATCAAGTACGAATGGCCCGGCAATGTGCGCCAACTGGAGAATGAGATCGAGCGCGCGGTGGTGATGTCGCAGGGCAATGTGATTACCAGCCATGCCCTCAACCTGTCGCAGCATGGCATCCCGACTCAGATCGATCTCGCTACCCGTGTACGCAACCGCGAGAAGCTAGAGCACGTGCTGGCCGAAGTCGAGCGAGTGATGCTGTTTGAGGCGCTGCGCCAGAGCGATAGCGACCAGGAGGAGGCTGCCCGCCGGCTGGGGCTGACAGTCGAGGAGTTTACCCACCGGCTGAAATAGGCGCCGCTCCTACACGCCCCTTTTTCCAGAACTGCAAAGCGCCAATCAATCTTTGTGCAATGGAAAGGCTCTCCTGATATTCTCAGGAGAGCCTTTCCATACATCGCGCAATCTGGCGCATTGGCCGGCTAGCAAATCACGTGCCACTATTCATGGCACACTTCTTGCTTACCCCTTAGTTACAACCCGATAGATGACCAGGGCCTGCGGTCCTCCATCGTCACGCAGCACAATCTCGATCTGATCACGGTGGACCAAACCCCGGCTCAACGGATCAAAACTCGGACGCCCTTCAAGATAATAGTAGTAGGTAGAACCCTTGAGCGAGAAGCCACGAATGTTGCTTGATCGCGCGGTGATGCCGGGCGCGACGTCGATCAGCGCATCCTCGACCGTCCCGTTCAGGCGTGCCCAGACTGCCTCACGAACAATTGCGTGGTCGGGGATGTTCGCCAGTGGGGCGCGGGCCGGAAGAAGCGAAACGATCAGGATGAGCATGCCCGCGATAAACACCCCAGTCAGGGCAAAGAGGGTCCAGAAGAGCCGAGGGGTCGCGCGCCAGACGGGAACAGCTCGATGCTGGCTGCCGGCAACACGTGAAACCTGTACGTCGATCACCACATGCCTCCCCTGGTACACTGCGGAAAAACCTTTTGTCGGACCATCCGTGCCGGCCCATCCAAGGCCGATGTTTCCTCTATCAGCAGTATGTGTGCCAGAAACAATCCTACTCTACGATGCTGACCGCCAAAACGCGATTGTGAGGCGCTGATAAATGACTGATATACTACTTCATAATAGGTTTTGCGGTGTGGAGGAGGCTTGGAGGGGGCTACCCCCTCCAAACCATCCCCGCAAAACCACTGCGGTGTGGAGGAGGCTTGGAGGGGGCTACCCCCTCCAAACCATCCCCGCAAAACCACTGTGGTGGACTACTATACTAAACGACGGTTTTGCTCTTTCATGATCAAAGACGAATCACACGTCAGCGAGGTTGCAAGATGATGGATATGTCGATGGGGATGAGCCTGCTGCCTCAGCAGCAGATGAAAGCCTCGCCCGCACTCATCGCCCTGAATAATATGCTGGTGCTCTCGACGCTTGAGCTTCAGCAGTTGGTCCAGCAGGAACTGGAGGAGAACCCGGCGCTCGACCAGCTCGAAAGCGAAGAGACGCTGTGCAGCCGCTGCGGCCGGCCGTTGAGCGGTGCAACCTGTATCTACTGCCTCCACGAGGACATGAAGCTGGCCGAGGCCGAGCGCGAGGACGCCAGCACACTGCCCGGCGACGACGAGTTCGACCCGCTGCTGGCTATCGCAGCACCGACATCGCTTCAAGAGAACTTACAGCGCGACCTGCATATCGCCCTGCCTGACACCGACCACCTGATCGCCGACTACCTGATCGGGTCGCTCGACGACCACGGCTTCCTGGATGGCGAGATCGAGGATATCGCGCAGGTGGTGCGTGCGACCCCCGATCGCATCGAAGCTGTGCTGCACAAGCTCCAGGAACTCGGTCCGGCCGGCGTCGGCGCCCGCAATGTCCAGGAATGCCTGCTCATCCAGATCGGCCGGCTCGAACGCGCCGGGATCACCAACCCGCATATCCACACGATCATCAATGACTATTGGTTCGACCTGGGCGAGCACCGCTACGGCGCGATCGCCCAGGCGATCGGGGTCAGCTATGAGGATATTGTGGCGGCACGTGACTTCATGCGCCAACACCTGCGCCCATTCCCGCTTGAGCGCGCCACCGATGGATCAAGCTCGCTGGATGCCTCGTTCCTGGTACCTGATGTGATCATCCGCGATGAAGGGGAACGCCTGGTCGTCGAGGTGGTCGAGTCGCGCCGCTTCTACCTGCGCCTCAATCCGCTCTACCAGGAACTCGCCCAGGCGATCACCCGCGGCCAGCAGGATATCACGCACGAGGAGCGCGAGCACCTGAGCACGTTCGTGTCGCGGGCGCGGCTCTTCCTGACCAACCTGCGCCAGCGTCGCGAGACGATCCGCCGAATCGCCGAGTACCTCGTCGAGCGACAGGAGGCGTTCCTGCGCCGCGGCGTGCGCCACCTGGCAGCGCTCACCCGCGCCGAGGTCGCCGCCGCAATCGGCGTCCATGAGTCGACCGTCAGCCGCGCCACGGCCAATAAGTATGTCCAGGTCCCCAACAAGGAGATCGTCCCTTTCAGCCACTTCTTTACAGCATCGCTCTCGGTCAAGGATGTCATCCACGAGCTAATCGCCAACGAGCGCACCCCGCTGACCGATCAGGAGATCGTCGAGATCCTGCGCCAGCGCGGCTTCGACGTCGCGCGCCGCACCGTTACCAAGTACCGTGGTCAGCTCGGCATTCTGCCGTCAACCCTGCGCTGAAACGTGATGCGTGAGAGGAGCGCAACAATTCGCCTATGAATCTCCGTCATACCCTCACCTACCTGCTCGGCGGCCTCGGATCGCTGCTGCTGGCGCGGCTGCTGCTGAGTTTACTGGCGGCACGCCCGGACAACCCGGCCTTCCAGGCGCTCTTCGGCCTGACGGCACCGCTGGTCGCGCCGCTGCGATTCCTGGACGCCAGCCAGCCGCGCTTCGGGGCGGTGCTCGAACTCTCGACCTTGGCACTCTTCGTGCTTCTCATGATGGTAGCGCTGGTCGTTTGGAGCGTGCTTGGGCGGGACAAGCAAGACGATCGACGGTAAACGGCGGTCTGAAAAGGGGGAGTTTGAGGGGCAGCTCCCTTCAAGAACCCCTTTCAACTCGGAGGTGCAGCGGTGACGGAATCAATCCGCAATATCCTGGTGATCGTCCTGGCAGTGATGGGGACCAGCATCTTTATCGCCCTGATCGGGCTCTTAGCGATCGGGCGCGACATCCGCCGCCTGCGCATCCCCCCCGACGCCGACTACTGGACCACCATGCGCTACGTGCCATTCGCGTTGGTCGTGCTGCTCGACCTGCTCGACTTCGGGCTCGACATCTTCGCAGCGCCGATCGCTTGGATCGTACTCAATCGCCTGGGGCTCTACGGCCTACGCAATAAAGCGGCGGTCGAGGCGCTGATCCCATTTACCCAGCCCATCCCGACCTTCACATTGAGCTGGATCGCGGCGCGCACGCTCGACCTGGGCGAGCCGCAGCAGATCCCTGTAAACTGGGAGCGGCGCCCGGGCGGGCCACCGGCACGCCGCCGTCGCCAACGGACAATCATCGATGTAGACGATCGCCGATAGGAGGAACGATCATGACGCTGGTTGAACTGCTCGTGTTGCTCATTATCGCCGGCATCGCCGGCGTGATCGCCGAGTTCGTCGTCGGCTTCAGCCCAGGTGGGTTCCTGGTCTCGATCGGTGTGGGCGTCCTTGGAGCATTCATCGGAACGTGGCTGGCGCGGCAGCTTGGCCTGCCGGAGTTTTTCACGCTCACGATCGGCAACCAGCCCTTCCCGATCGTCTGGTCGATCCTCGGCTCGATCCTATTGCTGGCCGTGCTGAGTGTGGTGCGCCGCCCAAGGCGCTCCTACCGTGCCCCCTCGCGTCGGCGCTACTATCGGTAGTACAGCGTAGCCCTTGACAGATGAGCATGCGCTGATCTACAGTGTAGGAGGATGGGCGATGCGCATCGACTCATGTGAGCTTGAGCGCAACCCGGTCACCATCCTCAACAAGGGGAGAGGAACCACCCACTACATCAACACAATGCTTGCCAAAGGAGGAACCTGGTGGATCTGCTCGTTCTGCTCCTCGTATTAGTCATCACCGGCATCTGCGCCGCCTTCGCCGAATGGATCGTTGGCTTCAGCCCCGGTGGTCTGCTGGTCTCGGTCATCGTGGGGGTTATCGGCGCCTACCTGGGCAGCTTCATCGCCTGGCTGGTCAACCGGCTGATACCCGTCCCGTACCCGCTTCCGCTCAGCGTCGGCACCATTTCATTCGATCTGCTCTGGGCGCTGGTGGGCTCGATCATTCTGCTACTCGTGCTCCAAACGGTGCGCCACGGCGATCCTAATCTGGCCAGGCGCCAGACCTGAATCCATAAGAGGCTGTCTGAAAAGGGAGGAGTTTGAGGGGCCAGCCCCTCAAACTCCTCCCTTTCTACTTGTCACTGCCCATCATCGGCCATCGGCAGGGCGACGCGGAAGGTGGTGCCGCTGTTGTCGCTTCTGACCGAGAGCATACCGCCATGCTGCTCGATAATCCCATAGCTGATCACCAGCTCCAGGTCGGCGCCCTTGGGCTCAAACAGCGTTCGTGCCTCGTCGTCAGGAATGCCTGGCCCGGTATTAATAAACTCGACCAACACCAGCGGCGCGATGCTGCCCGGCTGGCCGCCGTCGACGCGTGTACGAATGATCAACTGGCCGCCATCGGGCATCGCCGTGATCGCATTCAATATCAGGCTGGTAAACACATGCTTGAGATGGCCGCCGACCCCTCGTACGCGCGGCAGCCGCTCGGTCCACTCGCGCTCAAGCAACACGCTGCGCTCCCGCATCTGCTGCGCCGTCGCCCCAAGCACGCTTTCCAACAGGCCATGGATCGAGATCGGGCGCATCCCATCGTATGAAGGTCGGTAAAAATCAAGCATCTGTCGCACGACCGTGATCAGCCGCTCGACCTCCATCTGGGCCATACTGAGGTAGCGCTCGCGCTTTTCTTCGTTCAAGGGCCGGCTCAGGAGTAGGTGTAGCGAGTTATGGATCGCCTGCAAAGGGTTGTTGATCTCGTGGGCGATCGACGCGGCCAGGCGGCCCATACCGGCCAGCTTCTCGGCATGCACCAATTGCTTGTGGAGCCGCGAGCGACCGATCGCCAGGGCGACTGGTGAGGCGGCGTCGATCAGGAACTGCAGATCCTCCCTGTCGAACGGGTCGTCTGGCTGGCTAGCGACCTCGATCGCGCCGCAGATCGTATCGCCGGTCTTCAGCGGCACACAGATCAACGACTGACCGGATTCACCGACAAGCTGGCGCTCCCACGGCGCCAGCAGCTCATCCGTCGCAGACTGGAGACGCGGGGCGCCGTCGGCAAGCACCAGCCCAACCAAACTGGCGCTCTCGGTCATACGCAGCAATCCAGGCATAGCAGGAGCTGGTTCGCCAAACCCAACCTGCCGGTCGAGCCGCAGCGGCTGGCCCCGGCCAAGGAACAAAAAACCTCGGTTGATCGACGGCGTGACTTGAAGATGCCCAGCCGCCACCTGGAGCACATGGTCGAGATCGAAGATCGTCGCGAGATCCAAGCGCAGGCGCTCAAGCAGCGCCTGCCGAGCGGCCCGCCGCCGACCGTGGGCACGCGGCCTGATCTCATCCAACACGCGCTGGAGATCATCGGCGGCGAAGGGCTTGAACAGCACACCCCGAGCGCCGGGCCAGGCCGCCCGCCCGACCCCTTGCGACACAGCGGCGCCATCGACCAGAATGATCGTCGGGGGTGCGCACCGCTCGCCTGGCGCCACGGCATCGGCATCGGGCACGCAGGGGTTCAGCAGCAGCAGATCGATCTCGGCGCACTCCAGCGCATGTGCCGCGCGAGCCCCATCGTCATGTGCCTCGACAACAAACCCGAGATCTTCCAGGACATGCCGGCAAAGCACCCGCGTGCTCGCGTCCGTGTCCACAATTAGTGCCTGGCCAGCCTGCGTCTTCATCATTCCTCGTTTCCGTGCCGCCGTCGTAGCTCATCCCAGACTGCCTCAACCGGCAGACCTTGTTGCGCCAGCAGCACGACGCAATGATACAATAGATCGGCCAGCTCCCAGGACAGCTCCGCCGGTGCGGCGTTTTTCGCGGCGATGATCACCTCGGCCGCTTCCTCGCCGATTTTCTTGCCGATCCGATCCACTCCACCATCAAGCAACTTTACGGTATACGAGCCCTCCGGGCGCTCGGCGGCGCGCCGTGCGATCACGTCAGCCAGTTGCGCCAGGATCGCGCTTTTCGGTCGGCGCTCCCGCGTTAGTGCGCCATCCAGCTCTAGGTGAAAACAGCTTGGCGCGCCGGTATGGCAGGTCGGGCCGGCCGGCTCGGCCAGCACCAGCAGCGCATCACCGTCGCAGTCCTGCCGCAACTCAACCACCCGCAGAACATTGCCGGAGGTCGCGCCCTTTCGCCAAAGCTCGCCCCGGCTGCGGCTCCAGAACGTCACCTGCCCCGTCTCGACCGTCAGGCGCAGCGCCTCCTCGTTCATAAACCCAAGCATCAACACCTCGCCGCTACGCGCGTGCTGCACAATCGCTGGGATCAACCCCTGCTCATCAAACCGCAAGTCCCCTCTCCTCGAAATAACACTGGAAACGTGAAACGTGATGCGTGACCTTCTATCCTCTATCCTCTATCCTCAGTTCTAGTGCCTAAAATGTCGCCGTCCGGTAAAAACCATCGCCAGCCCCAGCCGATCGGCGGCGGCGATCACCTCGTCGTCGCGCACAGAGCCACCCGGCTGGATGACGGCGGTCGCGCCGGCGGCTGCGGCGGCCTCGACCCCATCCGGGAATGGAAACATGGCATCGCTGGCGACAGCAGAGCCAGCCAGCGACAGGCCGGCGTTCTGCGCCTTCCACACCGCGACGCGCGAGCTGTCCACCCGGCTCATCTGGCCCGCCCCGATGCCGAGCGTGCGGTCGGCGGCGACGAAGACGATCGCGTTCGACTTGACGTGCTTGACCACGTTCCAGGCGAAGCGTAGTGCCTGCTGCTCCGCATCTGTCGGCGCGCGCCGCGTCACGACGCGGAACGGCTCCTCGCGCAGCGGCGCGCGGTCCGGCTCCTGCACCAGCACGCCGCCCGGCACGCTGTGGATCAGCCGCGCGCGCTCGCCCGAGACGGCCCGCATCGCCCGTATCAGCCGGCGATTCTTCTTGCGCCGTAATAGATCGAGCGCGTCCGCGTCGAAGGCAGGAGCGATCACAATCTCGGTGAAGATCTCGTCAATCGCCTGAGCCAGCGGCAGATCAAGCGGTCGGCTGACAACGATGATTCCACCGAAGGGCGCCTCGCGGTCGGTTGCGAACGCCCGCTCCCAGGCCTCCAGCGGCGTCGCGCCAACTCCGACACCGCAGGGGTTGGTATGCTTGATAATCGCCAGCGCTGCCCCCGGATCGTCCAGCAAACTCCTCGACCAACTCCTGGGCGGCCCCGATATCGAGAATATTGATATAGGAAAGCTCTTTGCCGTGCAACTGCTCGAAGAACTGAAAGAAATCGCCATACAGAGCGGCCGCCTGGTGCGGGTTCTCACCATAGCGCAGATCCTGCGCCTTGTGGAACGCCAGCGGCAGCGTCTCGGGGAACGGCTGCTCGGCCAGGTACGCGGCGATCGTTGCGTCATAGGCGGCGGTATGCGCGAACGCCTTGGCAGCCAGACGCCGGCGCAGCTCCGGCGGCACGTGCTCCTCTCGCAGGGCCGCCAGCACCTGATCGTAATCATCCGGGTCCACCACCACCAGGACCGCTCCGTGATTCTTGGCGGCAGCGCGCACCATGGCAGGCCCGCCGATATCGATCTGCTCCAGCGCGTCGGTGATGGTAACACCGGGCCGAGCAATGGTGGCCGCGAATGGGTAGAGGTTGACGACCACCAGATCGATCGGGGCGATCCGGTGCGCCGCCAACGCCTCCATATGAGCCGGGAGGTCGCGCCGCGCCAGGATGCCGCCGTGAACAGCCGGATGCAGGGTCTTCACCCGGCCATCGAGAATCTCGGGGAAGCCGGTCAGCTCGCCGACCGAGCGCACATCGACGCCGGCATCGCCCAGGTGCCGGGCGGTGTTGCCGGTTGAGAAGATAGCGATCCCAAGCGAGTGGAGGCCAGCCGCGAAGCCCTCCAGCCCGCGTTTATCCGATACACTGACAAGAGCGCGCATATCACGATCGGGCATTCAAACGAATGCCCCTCCTCCTCACCAAAAAAAGACCCCACCCGGAGCGACGGGGCGGGGTCGCGATGACGCGAGCGCATTGTACCACGACAGATGCGTTTGTCGGTAGTACGCGAGGTCGAACATGCTGCTACATGCTACTAAAAACCTGGTTTGCGCGCTCGCGCAAATCGGCGATCATCTGGCGAACGCGATTGAGCCCAAACGCCCGGATGGAAGCGCTCTCGAACGAGTTCGAGCGCGGCCAGCACCTGCTCTGGGGTCGCGGTGGCCATGTCGGTAATCGCCGCGCGCCCATAGGAGTCGTACAGCAGCGCCCGTGCCGAGTTCCCCAATGCCCCCAAGACGATCCGATCGAGCTCCGGAAACAGCATCTCGGCCAGATTGATCTCGCGTTTCTCGATCAGGCCGCTGGATAGGAGCTGGGCGATGATCTCGCAGGTACGCATCTCGCCGAGGCCGCTGCGCTGCGCGATCTGGGCCACAGTATTCTTGCCGTTGACCATCGTCAGGACGCGCCATTCGTCGGCCTCGAGATTGATCTCTGTGCCGGTCGCAGCCGGGTTGGGCACCAGCCGCGGCACCATATTCAGCGAAGGCACGTGGTCCTGGATCTTGGCCCAGGCGTCCTGGCGCATGATCCCTTCCATGATAATCATCTCGTTGCTCTGAGTGATGGTCGGCACATCGAGCTGAACTTCATCGTGGAAGCGGAAGGGGCCGGAGGTGAAGGTAAAGAAGGTGTAGGCGGCCTCAAGGGGCGGCATGTTGCCAAGGCGAGCGCCGATGATCTTGCCGTCGCGGAAGTATATCCAGCCCTCGATCTGCTGCTGACTGCGCTCTCCCCGCATAAAAACGGCGCCGCTCTTCTTGCTCAGATCCAGCTAGCTGGATGATATCGGTGAGGGGAAACTCACCCAGATCGCCTTCGAGTGCCATGGGCGTCCCAGTCCTTCAGGTCGAAAGTTAGAAGATAGAGGATAGAAGATAGCATTGTCAGGGCTTGCCATCCTCCATCCCCTATCCTCTATATTCTATCTTCCACCCTATCACAGCTTACTGATCACAAGTTTGCTGATCGCCCTGAGTGTCTCGAAAATTCCCACGCCGGTTGTCGCGATCGCCTCGTAGCGCTGCCAAACCAGCGTATTCAGATACTTATCGAGCGTCGCCAGCGGGAGCGCGCCGGGGACATCGCGCTTATTGTACTGTAGGATAATCGGAAACTCCTGGAACTTCTTATTCTGCTTGGTGACATTGACGGCCAGCTCGCGCAGGCTCTTGATATTCTCCTCGAGCTTATGCTTCTGCGAGTCGGCCACGAACACCACACCATCGGAGCCATTGAGCACCGCCACACGGGTCCGCTCGTAGAGCACCTGGCCTGGGACGGTATACAGGTGAAAGCGCGTCTTGAAGCCGCGTACATTGCCCAGGTCCAGCGGAAGGAAGTCGAAAAAGAGCGTGCGCTCCGTCTCGGTCGCGATCGAGAGCAGTTCGCCCTTGGTATCCTTGGGAACCTGGCTGTGAATGTACTGCAAATTGCTGGTTTTGCCGCCCATACCAGGTCCGTAATACACGATTTTGCAGTGGATCTCACGTGCGGCAACGTTGATCAAGGCCATACTTTTTCTCGCATGCCAGAGTGCATAACCGACCGATCGCACATACGATCGCGGGCATCACAGCGGACGGCGTATCGGACAGCACCGACTAATCACGGAACAGAAGGTCGATTGTATCCTCCATCGAGGTTCGGAACGATGTCCCGAGCACATCATCGCGCGCCTTATGCTGTTCGCGCACGCGCTCCAGCACCAGCGCCAGCTCATCGGTCGCCTTCTTGGTCAGCACCTTCACCAGGCCGATGTGCGTGCCCTTGTTGAAGATAATGCAGAGTATCCACTGCTCCTCAATCAGCGCGAGGAAGATATTGTCGCGAACGCCCTGGGTGAACATGCTGCGGAAATCCTTCTCACGCAGGAGCTTTGCGACCTCGCGCGACGACGCGAAGGTCCCGGCGATCAGCGCACCGAGCGCCGTAATATCCTGCCGATTGGCATCGCCCTGGCTGGCGATCACCTGCCCGCTTTTATCGAGCAGCAGCACATAATTTCCGGCGGTATCCTCGACCAAGCGCGCGAGACATTCCTCAATCTGCCTGACCTCTTCAGTCGGGACAATCTGGCTGGTTAGCTGTGGATCCATTGGTAACCTACCTTGACTGTGCGGGCTTCAACCATAGTGGGTCGGGCAGTTGATCAGCCACCGCAATTATAGCACATCGTTTCGTCGTGAGATGGTGCGAGCCGTCATCGACGCCGTCACGCCCAGCGCTATCGGTTCAAATCGGCGCGCTCACCGCGACCTCGCCGACAGCGCAAAGATGCTGCGCGTATTATACTACAAATCCGCTCATAAACTATGGTTCGATGCCATTGCTCCGCTCGCGCTCCTTGGGCGGCCGGCCAGTGCGGATATTACGCAGCGAGTGGATCGTGGCGGCAAGCGCCCTATCGGCCCAGCCATAAATGGTGGGGCAACTCTTGCGCAAATCTTCAGCGATCTGAGTTACATTCGTCCGATATTCCGGATCGAAAGTCGCCAGATTGATCCGGGCAGAGGCGACGATCTGCAAAATTTCTTCTTCGGTCAGATCGTGCTCGCGAATCAGCTTCCTGGCCCGCTTGCTACTCAGATCGAGCTGCATAATGCGCTCCTTGCCATCGCATCACTTGGTGGCCCCGCCGTCGGTCTCGGACGTGCGGGAACGAGGGTGTAAGGCTTTATTATCATAGCATAGGGAGGCGTTACTGTCGAGTCCTATTTGTAAATAGTAATTAGGGGCCGGGCGGTATGGGACGCACTAGTACCTACGGGGGATTGAAGGAAACCCAATACCAAAAGCTTGTTCTGGTCGCTTACGCACACATCGGCCGGAGAGCTGCCTGAGAGTGGCATATAAGTCTTAACAGCTCTGGAAAAGGAGACACGGAGCAGTGTAAAGGTTTGTCTGGGACCGGAGGGTGGGATAGAAGAGAGATGGAGGAAGGAGATTAGAGATTGGAGGTTGGATAAATCTCCAATCTCCAATCTCTAATCTCCGTAGAGTATATCGCCGGTGTGTTAGAATGAGACCGAAGAAGCATGAGACTGATGTTAGAGCCATGTTCGAGTCGAAAGACCAGCGCCTACGCCAGCGCGAGTTCCTGCTGCAAATCAGCCGCGCGCTGACTGCCCAACTCGACCTGACCAGCGTGCTCAACCTGGTGATCGAGGTCGCCGTCGAGCTGCTCGCCGGCACCTCGGGGCTGATCGCGCTGCGCGACGACGGCGGCCTGCATGTCCAGGCGGCGTCGAACATCCCGCGCGAGCTGTGGCCGGCCTTCGCCGGGCTGCTGGCAACGCCGCTGGAAGATCGGCGCGCCCTCGGCCAGCGCCTGCGCGAGATCGCCGACGATACGTACCTGCCGCTGCGCCAGATGAACGCGCTGCCGCTGATCTTCCGCGAGGCGACCGTCGGCGTGATCTATGTCTTTCGGGCCGCGCTCAACGTGGCATTTACCCAGGAGGAACAGGAGCTGCTCAAAGCCTTCGCCGACCAGGCCGCGATCGCCGTCAGCAATGCCCGGCTGTACCAGAGCATCCTGCGTGAGAAGCAGCAGCTCGATGCGATCATCGAGCAGAGCGCCGACGGGGTGATGATCCTCGATAGCCGCTGGCGCATCACGACGTTCAACCGGGCCATGGAGCTGCTGACCGGCTGGGCACGCGAGGAGGCGACCGGCCGACCGTGCGCCGAGGTGCTGGCGATCCAGAGCGCGCAGGGCGTCAATATCTGCCTGGTCGATTGCCCGCTCCAGCGCCGGCCGCCTGAGCCGAACCCGGTGGTCGAGGGCTGGGTCACGGCGCGCGACGGCCGGCGGCTATACGTCCAGAGCCACTACGCCGTGCAGCGCGGGCCGAGCAGCGAGTTTATGGGCGCGATCGCCAACGTCCGCGATGTCACCGAGCAGAAGATCGAGGAGGAGATGCAGAGTACGTTTATCTCGGTGATCTCGCACGAGCTGAAGACGCCGGTCAGCATCATCAAGGGCTACGCCGAGACGCTGGCGCGCGAGGACGCCGATTGGGACCGCGCGACGCTCCACGATGGGCTCCAGGTGATCATCGAAGAGGCCGATCGGCTGGGGCGCCAGATCGCCGGCCTGCTCGAAGTCTCGCGCCTGCAGGCCGACGGGCATGCGGCTGGACCTCAGCGAGTGGGCGCTGCCGCCGCTCGCTCGCCGGGTGATCGAGCGCTTCGCCACCCAAGCCGGCGAGCGGTTTACGTTCGAGATGCGCTGCCCCGACGACTTCCCGGCGGTCTATGCCGACTACGAGCGCACTCGCACCGTCCTCGAAAACCTGGTCTCCAACGCGGTCAAGTACAGCCCCGACGGCGGCATTATCCGCATCACTGGTCGTGTCGACGGCGACCACGCGATCATCTCGGTGAGCGACCAGGGGATTGGCATCTCGCCTGAGGAGCAGGCCAAGCTGTTCCGCCGGTTCTACCGGGTGGACAACCGGCTGCGCCGCGAGACTCAGGGGGTTGGGCTGGGGCTGTTTCTGTCGCGGGCGATCGTCGAGGCTCAGGGCGGCCGCATGTGGGTCGAGAGCCAGCCGGGGCGCGGCTCGCGGTTCTCGTTTACGCTGCCCCTGGCGACGCCGCAACTGCCGGACTTATCGACGACCGACGACCGACGATCGACGACCGACGAAACAGTTGAGCAGGGATTTGCGGAGGGAGTAGTGAAAGTGATCGAGAGCCGAGAACCGAGGATAAAGGAGAGCGGATAGGGGAGCGGATAGAACGGATAATTACGCATCACGTAGCATAGAGGCGATATTATGTCCGAACTGAAAGACAAACTGATCCTTGTCGTGGACGACGAGGCGCGCATGATTAATTTCATGCGGATGAACCTGGAGCTGGAGGGCTGCCGGGTGATCAGCGCGTCGAACGGCAAAGAGGCGCTGGAGAAGGCGCGCGAGGAGATGCCCGATGTGGTGCTGCTCGACATTATGATGCCGGGCATGGATGGATTCGAGACACTGCGGCGACTACGGCTGTTCTCGCAGGTGCCGGTGCTGATCCTGACCGCTAAGGATGAGGAGGAGGACCGCATCAAAGGGCTGGAGCTGGGCGCCGACGACTACATCGGCAAGCCGTTCAGCCACCGCGAGCTGGTCAGCCGCATCCGCGCGGTGCTGCGGCGCCACTACACGCCGCCGCCCACGCCGCAGACCACCGTCAAAGTCGATGATCGCCTAACGATCGACTTCGCCCGGCGCGAGGTGCTGGTCAACGGCGAGCGGGTCAACCTGCGCCCGACCGAGTACCGCCTGCTGTACCACCTGGTCCAGAACGCCGGCTATGTGATGACCCATGAGATGCTGCTGACGCGGGTGTGGGGGCCGGAGTACCGCGACGAGACACACTACCTGCGCCTGTATGTCACCTACCTGCGCCAGAAGATCGAGGAGGACCCGACCAACCCGAAGTACATCATGACCGAGCGCGGGGTCGGATACCGGTTCATCGATTTTAATAAGAGCAATCCGTAAATCGATATGTTAGGCATCATCGTCACCTGGATCATCAATGGCGTTCGCGCGGTACGCAACCTGTGGCGGCGGGTCTTACGCCGGCGCGTCGATTATGTCCGGCTGGAGATCGGCGGCGCACTGCCGGAGTTCGCCGACATGCCGGGCTGGCTTCAGCGCCGCTTGCTGGGGATGCGCGCCCCCGCCAGCCTCCAGGGGCTGCGGCGTCAGCTTGAGCGCATCAGCGCCGACCCGCAGGTGACGGGGGTGCTGCTCAGGATCAATGGGCTCGCCGCCGGCTGGGCCACGCTCCAGAGCCTGCGCGACGAGATCGGCCGCTGCCGTGCCGACGGCAAGCGCGTAGTCGCCTACCTCCTGACGACCGACATGGCCAGCTACTACGCCGCCTGCGCCGCCGACGAGATCATCCTGCCGCCGACCGCGTTCCTGCACATCCTTGGCCTGCGGATGGAAACCCAATTCCTCAAAGACGCGCTGGCGAAGGTCGGGCTGGAGGCCGAGGTCGAGGCGGTCTCGCCGTACAAAGCGGCCGGCGAGATGTTCGTGCGCTCGGATATCTCGCCGGAGAATCGCGAGCAGCTCCAGCGGCTGCTCGATCTGCGCTTTGAGGAGGTCGTGCGGGCGATCGGCGCGGGCCGCAGCAAGACGGCCGAGCAGGTGCGCGACCTGATCGACGCCGCGCCGCTGAACGCTACGGCGGCACTGGAGCATGGCCTGGCGGATGCGCTCTGCTACGAGGACGAGCTTGAGCAGCACCTCAAGAACGGCGAGGGCGCTCCAAAGATCCTCGACTGGGCGGCGGCGCGGCGGGCGCTGCGCCTCCCGATGGCTCGGCACCACCGCCGCCTGGTCGCGGTAGTGCGGGTGGAGGGAACGATCGCGTCTGGGAGCAGCCGCCGCCTGCCGCTGCCGATCCCGCTCTTCGGCGGGCTCCAGGCCGGGGCCGATAGCGTCGGCCAGGCGCTACGGGCGGTTGAGCAGAACCGGCGGATCGCCGCCGTGATCGTGTATGTCAACTCGCCCGGCGGCGACGCGTTCGCCTCGGATCTGATCTGGCGCGAGGTGCTGCGCGTGCGCCAGTCGAAGCCGGTGGTGATCGCAATGGGCAACACGGCGGCCTCGGGCGGCTACTATATCGCCGCGCCGGCCTCGGCGATCGTCGCGCAGCCAGGCACGATCACCGGCAGCATCGGCGTGGTCTCGCTGCGCCCGATCGCAGCGGGGATGCTTGAGCTGGCCGGGATCAATACGGTGGTGCTCAGCCGGGGCGCCCACAGCGGCCTGCTTTCGATCACCCAGCCGCCCACCGAGGACGAGCGCCAGGCGCTGCGCGATCTGATCTTCGCCAGCTACCACGAGTTCAAGCGGCGGGTGCGCGAGGGGCGCGGCATGACCGAGCAGCAGCTTGACCCACTCGCCGGCGGTCGCGTCTGGATGGGGCAGGAGGCATTGGAGCTTGGGCTGATCGACCGGCTCGGCGGCCTGCCAGAGGCGCTGCTGCGGGCGCAGGAGCTGGCCGGGCTGCCGCCCGACCGCCGGGCGCCGCTGCTCCTGCCGCGCGGTGAGCGGTCCAGGCTACCGCCGCAGCCGTTCCCGGAGCATGGCCCGACGAATGCTATGCAGATGCTGGAGGAGGCGCTGCGGCTGCGGATCTGGGCGGTGTTGCCGTTAATTGAGAATTGAGAATTGAGAATCAGATTTTGTGGTGTGGAGGAGGCTTGGAGGGGGCCACCCCCTCCAAACCACCCCCGCAAAATCACTGTAGTAGACCACTATGAGGTGAGTATCGTGGCTATTCAAGCAGATAGGCGACAGAACGGCTCAGGATCGGTGATCGAGGTTGACGAGAGCACGTTCAAGCAGGCGGTGCTGGAGCGCTCGCGCGAGGTACCGGTCGTCGTCGATTTTTGGGCGCCCTGGTGTGGCCCGTGCCGCACTCTGGGGCCAACACTGGAGCGGCTGGCATCCGAGGCCAGAGGCGCCTTTGTGCTTGCCAAGATCAATGTAGACCAGAACCAGCGCTTGTCGGCCGCCTACCAGGTGCAGGGCATCCCGGCGGTCAAGGCCTTTCGCGACGGGCAGGTCGTCGATGAGTTCACCGGCGCGCTGCCCGAGTTGCAGGTGCGCGCGTGGCTCAAGCGTATCGTGCCCTCGGAGGCCGGCCAGTTGGTTGCCGCCGCCGCCGCGCTGGAGGAGAGCGACCCCGATGCGGCGGTCGGGCGCTACCGTGTCGCGCTGGGGAGCGATCCGACGAACGCGGCGGCGCTGTTTGGTCTGGGGCGCCTGCTCGTGGCCCAGGGCGAGCCCGAAGGCGCGACGATCCTGCACGAGATCCCGCCCGGCACCCCCTTCTACCCGCAGGCGCAGGCCTGGGTGACACTGGCCGACTTCCTGAGTTACGCCGCCGGCGCTGCACCGGAGCACGCCGCCCCCGCCGACCTGGATGCGCGCTATCGGCTTGCGGCGCAGCATGTGCGCGACAAGCGCTACGACGAGGCGATCACGCAGCTCCTGGGGATCATCGAGCGCGACCGGTCCTTCCGCGACAGTGGAACCCGGCAGGCGCTGCTGGCGCTCTTCGAGGCGCTCGGCTCCCAGAATCCAAAAGTGGTCGAGGGACGGCGTAAGCTGGCGAACCTGCTGTTCTAGAAACTGTTTGAAAAGGGGTTGTCTCGCCTAGATCTGTAGTGAAAAGGGGGCGTTTGAGGGGTGCCACCCCTCAAACGCCCCCTTTCAAACAGTCGCTTAGAGATGAGGGATCAGTTGTCAGTTGCCAGTTGTGGCGCAACTGACAACTGACAACTGACAACTGACCTTGTCTTAGCGGAACTGCCGCAGCAGCGCGTCGAGAGTCGCGCCGTCGGGGGCGTGCAGCGCCAGCACCTGGGTGCCGACCAGGCCGACGTAGAACTGCCGTCCGTCGAGCTGCCAGCGCGCAACAGATTCGCCGGACTGGAGCACGGTCGCGTTGGCGTCCTGAGCGGCTACAAACTCATTGTAAGTCTCAAAGAACTCCTCCGCATCGGCGGGGCTGTCCCACATTGTGCGTAGGGCCAGCGCCTGGCGCCCCTGCTCGTCGCTAAGCACCTGGTAGCGGTCGCCGCCCCAGCCCTCGCCGGCATCGATCGCCCAGTCGATCGGCAGGGCATACTCCAGGTAGATACGCATATACAGCTCGCCCAGCGTGTCCTCCGCTACAGTCTGCCACGTCCCACCAAGTGCCGCGCCCAGATCGGGCAGGCGCACCTGCACCGGCTCCTCACGATCGAAGAACTTCTGGGGATGTAACACCTGCTCGGTGGAGCGCGGCGGCTGCACAAACGCCTGCGTAACCCCCTGCCAGCCACCATAGTGATGGAGCGTCGCCACAAACGTGGCGCCATCGGTGTATGGGAACGCGCCGGCCGACTCGACCAGCGGGCCGCTGGCGTAGAACCCAGAGATATCCATGGTCTGGAGCTGCTCGATCTGGTAGTTCACCTTATCCATATCGCTGAAGTAGTCATCTACATATAGCCACATCGTCATCGTGGCGTCGCCCTCGACCAATGCCCGAATGGCCATCTCGTAATCCGAGTTTCCTTCCGCGCGGGCGAACAGGGCGGCCAGGTCATAGTGCTGGTCCTGCAAGTTATGAGTGAACTCGTGGGCATACGTTACCTTGTCTTCCATGCCTATTCGGGAGCGACCAGTGACCACGACAAGCTGCTTGGTATTGTGGTCGTAAAAACCAAGGACGCTGGCGACCAGGCTATCGATCTCGGACTGGCGCAGGTCGGCCTCGCCGGGGTCCATATCCAGGGCCTCCAGGATGGCGCGCTGACGCTGCTCCTCCTCAGGCGAGAAATGCTGCTCCATCTCGGCCGTGAAATGCGCGCGCAGTTGGGTGCGATTCATGAACTCGCGCGACACGGCGCGCACCGGCCGCAAGTCGCGCACCTGCATGACCTGGCCGTTGATCGTATTCATGGACTGAAGATTCGTGTTCTCATCGCGCAACTGCTGGTTTTCTTGCTGGAGCGTATCGAGCTTGCCCTTGAGCGTGTCGCGCTCCTGGGCGGCCGACTGGAGCTGCGTGACCTGATTGCGTAGGTTGGTCGCGTCGCGGGTCGCCTTAATGCGGTCTTTCTCGGAGCGCTCAAGTTTCTGGCGCAGCTCGTCGAGTTGGGCAGCCTGGTCGGGCCCGGCTTGGGTGGGCGCCGGCTGTGCGGCGGTGGTGGCGATCCGGTCGCGCAGGCGGGTGTTCTGCACAAACAGCGCAATGTTCAGGACCATCGCGAAGGTCAGTGCGAAGATGGCGGATAGGGTAAGCAGACGTTGCATGGTCGGAACTCCAAAGGTAAAGATGTACTATGGGACAAAGACAAGGTGCTTGGGTGCTTTACAGTTCTGGGAAAAAAGGGGTTTGAGGGGGCAGCCCCCTCAGTCTCCTCCCACCCACATTGTAAAGTAGAATGGCGCTATCCGAAACCCTGTCAAAGTATAGCAAACAGTTTGATCCGCGACGTAACCAGCGGCGCGGATCAGGATCGCTCGACCAGAACATCACGGTAGACCTGCTCGACAGCATCGAGCATTCGATCGCGGGTGAACAGCGCTGCGACCCGGCGCTGGCCGGCCTGACCGAACCGCCGGCGCATGTCGGGATCGGCCAGCAGGGTATTGATCGCCTGCGCCAGCGCGGTCGAATCGCCCGGCGGGACCACCAAGCCGGTTTCGCCGTGGCGGTTGGCATAGCTTGTGCCGGTGCCTAGCTCGGTGCTGATGCAGGGGACGCCGCCGGCCAGCGCCTCGATCTGCGCCACGCCGAGCGCCTCGGCCCGCAGATGCGCCGGCAGGACGAAGACATCGGCCGCGCGAAACAGCGCCGGCAGGTCCTCATCGGAGACATCGCCGAGGAAGTGGACCCGATCAGCGACCCCCAACGCCGACGCCTGAGCCGCCAGCCGGTCGCGCTCCGGCCCGCTGCCACCGATCAGCAGCGTCGCTCCGGGCGCCATCGGCAGCGCGTCAAGCAGCACATGCAGCCCCTTGTAGTAGCGCAGGCGCCCCACGAACAAGACGAGTCCATTGTCCGTTGTCCGTTGTCCGTTGTCCGTTGTCCCTGATCGATCGTTCCTTGTTCTTTGTTCTTTGTTCTTTGTTCTTTGTTCTCGGTCGGTTGCAACTGACTCTGCGGATCTCGGCGGCCCGCCGCTCGTCGGCGTGGGCGAAGCGCTCGATGTCGACGCCCAGCGGGATGACCGCACAGCGGGCGGCGTGGCGGCGCAGGAACGGCGAAGAGACGATGTAGTTCGGGCTGGTGGCGATGATCCGGGCCGCGTGGCGCAACGACCAGCCCAGCAGCGGGCGGTAGGCGCGCAGCAGCGCCTGCTGGCGCACGATATCGCTGTGGTAGGTGATCACCAGCGGCGGGCGGCGCGGCATCGCCAGGTAGGCCAGGTCGGCCGGCGGGTAGGGGAAGTGCAAGTGAACGATGTCGGCCCGGATGCGCCGGGCCTGGCGCAGCATCTCCAGGCTCAGCGGCGTCGAGGCCAGGTGCAGCGCCCGCGCCGCCTTGATCACCGTCAGCCCTGGCACGGGCCGCTCGATCTCGGTGCGATTCGACAGGCTTGTGACCAGGGCCGTCACGCGGTGCCCGCGCGCCGCCAACCCCTCGCCCAGGTCGCGCAGGTGGTTCTCGATGCCGCCGAGGATGGGGAAGTAGTCTTTGTAGAGGTGGAGGATGTGCATATAACGTGTTGCGTGTTGCGTGTTGCGTGTTGCTTCGTCGCCGCGTCGGCGCTGGCTTGTCGAGGGGATTATAGCATGGGCGGTGGTGTTTCGTGGACATCAAATCTGCGGGTCGTCGTTATTGACGTTTTCTGAGGGAATCAGAAATAACAAATCATCCCAAGTCGGGAGCGGGAACGATGTCGATGAACCACTTGCCAAGTGCTGAGTTGCGATTGAGTTGCGCCTCGACCAGCGCCATCGCTTCCTTGGTGAGCTTCACGCCTTTGTGATAGACGGTACTGACCAATTCGACAATCGGATGTATACCTTTCCAGGTCATGCTGGCAGCAAACTGGACCACCGTCGCGATCGTGTCGAGCAGCGCGCCGTTCCAGTGTTGCTCGAGTATGCCCCAGCAGCGTTCAATCGGGTTGTACTTGCTGTGATAGGGCGGATAGTAGGCTAGGCGGATCGTGATGCCATAGCGGGCCACAAAGTCGACCAACCGCTGCATAAATTGGGTTCGCCGACTATGGTTCTCGGGACCGTTATCGAGATTTATCACCAGCGTGGTGATCGGGGCAAAGCGAGAACGGACCTGCTCCCACCACGCTTCCAAGCAGTCAACCAAACAATCACTGGTGACTTTGGAGGTGATCATATACACAAACAATTCGTCGCTGCTGGGAAGGAAGATGCCCACTGGGGTCAGGTTTGCCTCAGGCTGAAAGTCGTGGTCGGCTGCCTCAGTTGGTAGGCGACTCTTGCCACCACGCGCGAAAGGTCCCACTTTTACAGTCGCTTTAGCATCGAGAGAAATCCGTAATGTATCTGGTGCAGCGTCGGCCGCCTGATTCACCTGGACTACTTGGTCGAAGATGGCGTCGGTTTCAGGAAGTTTTTTTGGGGTTGGGTCTTGGCCACCTTGGTCGGATAGAAGCCCAGCGCACTCAGTTTGCTGGCAATTGTGCGCTCTGTGGGCAAGCCAGCATCTGTGTAGCCGAACTTTGCGATCAATTGCCGTCGGACTTCTGCGGCGGTCAGGCGAGTATACAGCCGCGAGCTGCGAAACTGCGGATCAGCTTGGCTCTGACTATCAGCAATCGCTAAGATATCGGTGAGTAAGTTGGGCAGATGCTCTTCGGCGCGTTTGCGATGCCGTAAGGTGAGGGCATCGAGACAAATCAGGTCGCTGTGCAGTTCGCGCAGCGCCTTACGGATGGTCTGGCGGTTCCAGCCAAGTTCGCGTTCGGCACGGCGCTGGCCACCAGGACCGAATTCCTGAACTGTTCGTGCGATAAAGCGACGACGCTCACTCCCTGTGAGGGTAGTGGCGGTGTCGATGAACAAGGCTTTGAGCGAGTCGGTCAGTTCCATAGTGATGATCCTCCAGGATAGATCGTTTTGGTCATCCTATCATATCCTGGGATGATTTGTTTTTTCAGCTTCCCTGAGTGCGGTATAATCGTTGTTCGGCCGCCATCCCATCATACTCGTACGTAGATTGACATTTTTAAACCGTAATACGAGCAAGATACTCTCTTTAGCGTCACAGGAACTATTTGCTCAGTTGCGCCTCTTAGCACCTGTCATGCAATTTCCGAAGATCTTCGGAACTTGACTTTGGTTGTGTAATAGCATATGCTCATCACAGAACCTCCGTTCTATCACTTTAATCAAATAGGAGTTACTACTATGTACCACGTTTTCAAAGTTTCACAGTTCCGCAGCAAACAACCCTATCCTTGCACGATCGAATTCATTGGCGATACATCTCTGTTGGAACCCACAGATTACATCGTGTATGGGTTGGTAGATCTGCGGGACGACAGTGTCTATTATGTTGGTGTGACAACTGAGTTTACTAAAAGGATGAAGGCGGAGTGTCGCGTATCGGCAGTGGGGCCTAATCGAATAGAGCGTAAAATCCAGATTTATGAAGCGAATCAGCATACCAGAGTGATCGTCTTCAAGATCACGCCAATTGCCTATCTTGCTGAAAGGTGGAAAATGAAGAAGATGGAGGAGAATAGTAAGACCATTCTTAATATCAAGCGCCAGAAGTTCAACCATGTCTGGTCCGTATGAAACAAGTGCTGACAAAGTAATGTTGCTCTAAGATCTAAGAGGGCGTTTGGAATTGCTCTGGTCATTGTCGAATGAATTCGATGCCTGAAGCGAGTAAACGTGTTAAAACACGTTGAAGCTCGCTTCCGAACACGTTTCAACGTGTTTTCAATTTCAGGCCACAAATTCATTTGTGGATGGAATGTACAATCAAACCTGAGAATAGACATCGAAAAGCACCATGTTTTCCGAACGCCCTCTGAGGTAGAAAGGTCGTGCAGCTATGAACATTATTGATCTCACGCAGCAGCACGTGGACATCCTCCACGCGCTCGAACTGGCCCACGATGGCCCGCTGATCCTGATCGCACCCGATGGCCGCGAATATGTGCTGGCGGAAGCCGATGACTTCGACCGCGAGGTTGAACTACTCCGTTCAAGTGCCGCCTTTCAAGAGTTCCTTGATCAGCGGTTAGCAGCCAAGCATCAACGTCGGCCGGTCACCGACGTCCTCCGAGAGATTGAGGCGGAGATCGCGCGTGAAAACGCGACGAACAACGAATAGTCTGTGGAGCGCAGCCGGTCCGTGGCGCTGCACCACAACACGCCACGGGTAGATGTGTCAAGCATTTGATCGAAGCCAAACCACCTACACGCTAATCCTCACCAACAGCCACCATGCCATCGAACGCCGCCGGATAGCGCGTGACCACTGCATCCACAATAGCCTCGCCGAGCGCCCAGAAGCCGCGCTCGGCCTGAATCTCCGCGCCAAGCCAGCGCCAATGCCAGCGGCGGCGCTCGTCTTGCCAGAGTTCCAGGCCCTGGCTACTCAATTCATCGAGCATCAAACCGACGTGGCGAATGAGGGTGTAGCTGATGAGGGTGGCGTTGGGGTCGCAAAGCGGCGTAGACGATCCGTTCTCCATGTGAAGCCTCCTGTGAGCGACAGCCCACACTGAGGCGGGAATGCGACGGCGGAGCTATTGCGTGTGCTACAATAGCCCTGCGTCGGCGTTAGCCCGCCGATGCCGGCCCCGCGGCTGTGACCAGCAGCGCGCGGGGCATCCTACAAATTATGGTTTGGCTCTATTGGAGACAGAGTAACACAGGGGCGGCAATTTGTCAATCCTGTGTGGATTTGGCATGATGCAACGATTCGGTGAAAAGCTGCGCACACTTCGACAGCAGCGGCGAATGAGCCTGACCGAGTTGGCGCAGGCTTTAGGTTACGTGGCACACAGCTACATCAGCGCGATAGAGACAGGGAAAAAGCAACCGACTGTCGAGTTTGTCTTGAAGGTGTCGCGCCTGTTCGGGGTGTCAATGGACCAGTTGACGAAGGATGAGTTAGAAATCACCGAAGAATAACGGTCACAAATCGCAACTGAAGAGCAACATGCCACAGAAGAACGGTCACAAATCGCAACTGAAGAGCAACATGCCATAGAAGAACGGTCACAAATCGCAACTGAAGAGCAACATGTCACAGAAGAACGGTCACAAATCGCAACTGAAGAGCAACATGTCACAGAAGAACGGTCACAAATCGCAACTGAAGAGCAACATGATGCCGCAGGATGACGATAGCGGCAGCGTATCCAAAAGGAACCTGTGGCGGTGTAACAGCAGCGAATAGCTTGGCAAAGGGGTGATGCTGTTCGCGTAATGGGATACCTATGGGATCAGGAGCGAAGCAGGGAGCGGAGCAAGCGGGAGAAATGTTCGCGCAACCTTGAACAACATCGTACAAAGGAGCATTTTAATGCGCAAACCCAGCACAAGCATCGAGGAACGATTTACACTGGCGCAGATCGCGATCGGCAACACGCTAGCCGACCCCACACTCCAGACACCACTGGCGGCGTATGGCTACACCGCCGACCGTCTACAGCAGGGGAATGCGCTCCGCGAACAAGCGCGGGCACTGTATGAGCGGCAAAAAGGCGAGTATGCCGAGCAGTTCGCGGCCAGCGAAGCGTTGAAAGCGGCTCAACAGCAGGCTCAGGGCACGTACATGCACTATGTCAAAGTGGCGCGGGTGGCACTCAAGAACGATCGCCGGGCGATGCATAAGCTGGACCTGGCGACCGAGCGCAAGGTGCCCTTGGCCGGGTGGCTGGCGCAGGCCCACCAGTTCTACATCAACGCATTGTCCGACGCCCCCATTCTGGGCAAGCTGGCCGAGTTCGGCATCACGCAGGCGATGCTGGAAGTGGGGCAGCGCCAGGTCGATGCGGTGGGCGAGTGTGAGATGGCGCGGCGGCAGCGCCGGGGCGCGGCGCGCGACGCGACCAGGATGCGCGACGAGGCGATCACTGCGCTGGACAGTTGGATGAAGGACTTTACCAAGATCGCCCACCTGGCGTTCCAGAATCGGCCGCAGTTCCTGGAGAAGCTCGGCATCAAAGCGCGCAGGGCGCGGGCGGCCACCCATACTCCCGTCTCCGCCGCTCCGAGCGCGGTCGCGTTCGCCGTCGAAGCCTCCACCCCCGCTCATGACAGCGACCAGCCGGCTCGCCGCAATGGGCGGGCGACCATCAGTAGCCGGTAGCCTTAAAGCCTATCCGAATAACCGCATCCTGGACCCAGAGGGTACCCCGGCGCAGCCGTATCGAAGGGCGGTTATTCGGATAGGCTCTTAGTGGGGAGCGGCGCCCTTCACCCCGGCGCCGCTCCCACACCAGGGTGTGTTGCCCCCTCACCCCCAGCAGCCCACCCTCTGCGCTTCGCTTGTCTTCCACGCTGGGGAGAGGGGAGAAGCTTACTTCTACTTCTGCGCTTCTTCAACATACCAGCCCTGGCCTGGTATAATCTCCCCCATGATTGAAACATCACTCTCCCCGACGCTTGCAGCCACTGTCGTGCATTGTGTTACCGGCGTCATCAATCGGCAGCAGGCCGCGCAGGGCGCTGCCGAGGCGCTGCGGTTTGTCCAGCGCCTGTCCGGCGAGCATGGCCCGATCAACCTCCTGCTCGATCTGCGCGGGAAGCACTTCGAGAACCTCCAGGCGCACAAAGCCTGGAGCCAGGGCTTTGCGCGCAACCCTGCCCTCCAGGGCCATGTACACTCGGTCGCCATTCTCGGTGATGACACGCCGGCGTTTCGCGCCGAGCAGGAACTCATGGAGAGCGAGCGGGTCGGGTTCTTTGTGGACGCAACGCTGGCCGAGCAGTGGCTCACTAACGAGAAAAGGGGAGTTTGAGGGGCCGCCCTCAAGAATAACCCTACCCACATGTTCATTCGCAGTTGTGCCCGCTGTGGGCAACCAGAAAAAGGGGAGTTTGAGGGGCGGCCCCTCAAGAATAACCCTACCCACATGTTCATTCGCAGTTGTGCCCGCTGTGGGCAACGAGAAAATAGAAGGTGCTGACCTTGACCACCTTGGCAAAGTTCACACTTTTGCCACCTTCATGCCGTCATTCGCTCACACTTGTCGGATATACTGGTCCCATTCTGTAAGAGACTGTTTGAAAAGGGCAGTGTCTCGCCTCCAATCCGTGGTGGATAAGGAGATTCTTGAGGGGCGGCCCCCTCAAACTCCCCCCTTTTCAAATAGTTTCTAGTCGAGGAGATCGTATGCAGACCCTGATTGTCGAGGATGTTGCCAAATCATTCGCCGGGACCGAGGCGGTCAAAGGGATCAGTTTCAGCGTCGATGCCGGCGAGATCTTCGCGATGCTTGGTCCCAACGGCGCCGGCAAGACGACGACGCTGCGCATGGCGCTCGACATCTTCAAGCCCGACCGCGGGCGCATCGCGATCCTCGGCGGCCCGATGACCGACGCCACCAAGGATCGGATCGGCTACCTGCCCGAGGAGCGCGGGCTGTACCGCAACCTCAAGGTCATGGATTGCCTGGTGTTTCTGGCCGGGCTGAAAGGGCTCCGTGCCGCCGAGGCCCGGCGCCGGGCCGCGATCTGGCTTGAGCGCTTCGACTTGGCCGCCCACGTGGGCAAGAAGATCAGCGACCTGAGCCGCGGCATGCAGCAGAAGGCCCAGTTTATCGCCGCCCTGATCCACGAGCCGGAGCTGGTCATCGTTGATGAGCCGTTCGCCGCGCTCGACCCGGTCAACACGCGCGTGATCAAGGATGTGCTGCGCGAGATCGCCGCTCAAGGGAAGACAGTTGTTATGTCGACCCACCAGATGCACCTGGTCGAAGAGCTGGCTGAGCGCATGGCGATGATCAATCAGGGCGAGTTGGTATTGTACGGCAAGGTCAGCGAGGTTCGGCGTCAGTTCGCGACCAACGCGGTGCTAGTCGAGGGGCACGGCCGGCTTGGCGCGCTCCCCGGCGTGGCCTCGGTCGAGCAGCACAACGGCAGCCTGATGCTGAAGTTGGCCGACAGCGTGACGCCGCAGAGCATCCTACGGGCGCTGGCCGAGCAGCCCGACTACCAGGTCGAGCGCTTTGAGATCGCGCTGCCATCGCTTGACGAGATCTTTGTACGTGTCGCTCAAGGGAAATAGAGATTAGAGATCGGAGATTGGAGATTGTGACGCTACAATAATCTCCAATCTCCAATCTCCAGATCGAGATACGGGGCACCTATGCAACGACTATTGTGGATCACTCGGCACGAGTACCTGCGCCATATTGGCCGTAAAGGATTCCTGATGGCGACGTTCGGCATGCCGCTGCTGCTGATCGCCGGGTTCGCGCTGATTATCGCGCTGCTCGGCGGGCGAACGACCGAGCGCGCGATCGGGTATGTCGATCAGTCGGGCATTTTGTCCGGCGCGCCGCCGCTGCACACGGCCGATTCCGAGGGCGACCGTTACGTGCCGCTGGTCCCCTTTGGCGACGAGGCCGGCGCGCGCGCCGCGTTTGTGGCCGGCCAGATCGACGCCTACGTCGTCCTCCCTCCTGACTACCGCGCGACCGGCGCGGCGACCCTCTACGCAGGTGAGAATATCTCGACCCTTGGCGAGGCGACCCTGCGCGACTTCGTGCGCGGCGGGTTGCTGGCCGGCAGGCCACCCGAGATCGCCGCGCGGGCGATCTCCCCGATCGAACAGATGACCCGCCGCACGATCGACGGCGGGCGCGAGGCCGACTCGGACAATTTCCTGATCTTCCTGCTGCCGACACTGGTCGGGCTGCTGTTTATGATCTCGGTCTTTTTCTCAGCGGGCTACCTGCTGATGGGCCTGATCGAGGAGAAAGAAAACCGCACGATGGAGATCGTGATGACCTCGATCGCGCCCTGGCAGCTCGTTGGCGGCAAGACCCTCGGCCTGGGGTTGCTGGGTCTGACGCAGGTGCTGATCTGGGGTAGCGGCGTCGCCGCGCTCCTGGCGCTCGGCGCGACCCTGATCGAGGGCCTGCGGGCCGCGCTGCCGCTCGATATGCTGCTGGTCGCCGTGCTGTTCTTCATCCCCGGCTACCTGCTGTACGCCGGCTGCATGATCGGCATCAGCGCAATGGTAACATCGACCCAGGAAGGGCAGCAGTTCTCCTCGATCCTTTCGCTGCTGGCGATGTCGCCGTTTTTCGCCAATATCCTCTTCGTCACCGACCCAAACGGCATCGTGCCGCTGCTCATGAGCTTCTTTCCGCTGAGCGCCCCGATCGCCATGCTCATGCGTATGCCGCTGGGCGATGTCCCGGCCTGGCAGATCGTTACCAGTCTGCTGATCGTGGCCGGCTCGGCTGTGCTGGCTAGCTGGGGGGCGGCACGGATCTTCCGGGCCGGCATGCTGCGCTACGGCAAGTCGATCAAGCTGCGGGATCTCTTCGGCGTGCTGCGAACCGGACAGGCCGGCGCAGAATGAAGAATTGAGAATTGAAAATTGAGAATGCCGAGAGTGACTATTCTCTATTCTCAATTCTCAATTCTCAATTTCTAAAAGGTGTTGATCATGACAAAGATGTTTCGTTTGGCCCTGCACGAGTTCCTCAAGCACCTGCGCCGGCCAAGCTTCATCCTCACGACGCTGTTGGTACCGCTGATCGGCGCAGCGATCACGTTTGGGATCGGTCTGACGCGCAACCAGAGCCAAGCCGAGGCGGGCCAACTCCCCGGTGCGCGGGACTTCCAGGGGACGATCGGCTACGTGGACCAGAGTGGGCTGATCACGCAGGTGCCGCCTGGGGTCCCGCCATCGCTCTTTCGCGCCTACCCGGACGAGGCGGCGGCCCGCGCCGCGGTGGCCGCCGGCGAGGCGCAGGTGTTCTACGTCATCCCGCCTGACTACCTCCAAAGCGGGACGGTGATCCGCTACGCCCGCCAGCTCGGCGGGAGCGAGCAAGAGTTGTTCCGCACCCTGCTGCGCGCCGCCCTCGTCGATGGCGATCTACGCACAGCGACACTGCTCGAAGAGCCGCTCGATCTGAAGACGGTGCGGCTCGACGCCGCCGGCGCCGAACTCACCGGGCGCGACAACAGCGCGAGCGGCGGGGCGCAGACGTTCTTCGTACCGTACATCTTCGCGATGCTGCTGTATATGACGATCTTCTTCGCCGCTAGCTTCCTGCTCCAAAGCGTGACCGAGGAGAAAGAGAACCGCACGATCGAGATCCTGCTCACTTCGCTCCAGCCGTGGCAACTGCTGGGCGGCAAAGTGCTGGGGCTGGGGCTGCTAGGGCTGATCCAGATGCTGCTCTGGCTTACGTCAAGCTGGCTGCTGCTGAGCGTGAGCGCCGGGCCGCTCGGTCTCTTCGAGGGCGAGTTCGCGTTGCCATGGGGGGTCTGGGCGCTCGCGGTGGTGTACTTCCTGCTCGGCTACCTGTTCTACGCCAGCCTCATGGCCGGGATCGGCGCCACTGTCACCAACATCCGCGAGGGTGGGCAGCTCACGGCGCTGATGGTCTTCCCGTTCATCCTCCCGCTCTGGTTTCTAGGGGTGATCATCGAGCAGCCCAACGGGACTCTGGCGCGTGTCCTGGGGCTGATCCCATTCACCGCGCCGGTGACGATGATGATCCGCTCGCCGCTCGCCGACGTCGCCCCGATCGAGATCGCGTTGAGTCTGGCGCTGCTGGCGGCGTCGGTCGTGCTGGCGATCTGGCTGGCGGCGCGGCTGTTCCGGGTCAGCACACTGCTGTCGGGAAAGCGGTTGAGCGGTCGGGAGATCGTGCGGGCGATCCGTGCGGGGTAGGGCAAATGCGAGGCATCCAGGCGGTCGGGGAGGGTCTGCTTCACAGGTTTTCAATTCTTGGTGGTTCGGTGGGGCCTATGCAATACGCCCTTACGTGCCCTGGCTCTATCCTCGATCTTCCATCCTCCATCCTCCGTCCTCCATCCTCTATCCGTGCTGGGCGATCCAGGACCGGATCTGCTCGATATGCTCCTGCACATGTTCGTAGGAGTTCTCGGCGACCCGCCGCCATAAGGGAACGCCACGGGTCCAGTGGTACCGGCCGGGATCGTTCAGGTCCTCGTCGGAGGTGGCGGCGAGCTGCTCGATCAGCTCCTGCCGCGCGTCGTGCCAGTCGGCCAGGACGGCCGAGAGCGAGCGCAGGTAGTACTGCGCGACGACGCTGGCGTTGCGCGTCTCCGTAGCGTCGTCGGCCTCCATATCGGGCGTCTTTCCCCGCGCGGCGGCATGAAGCAGGCGCAGCGCATAGCGCTCCCAGAAGGCGATATGCGCCAGCACATCCTTAACCGACCACACGCCCACGGCGCCGGGCTGATTCATTTGGGCGACGCTGAGATGCGAGAGCAGCAGTTCCAACTGCGTGTTGGTATGGTGAATCAACTCGATCAGACGGACGTTCCCCACCCGCTCTGCCATGCATTTCCCCTTCCGCCGTGATCAATAGGAGGAAAAGGAGTCTTGAGGGGCGGCCCCCTCAAACTCCCCCTTTTCAGAGAGTCTCTCAATGCGCCGTCCATCGCAGCCACGAGCAATGGTGGAAAAGGAGTCTTGAGGGGCGGCCCCTCAAACTCCCCCTTTTCAGAGAGTCTCTCAGTGCGCTGTCCGTCGCAGCCTGCGGGTCACGCTGGAGGCGGCCCGGCGGGTGCCGATGATCAGGGCGGCAACCCCGGCGATCACCCCGCCGACGACGCCGATCAGCAACCCAGCGCCGCCGACTGCCGCCACGGTGCCGGTCGATGGCCCCGGCTGTGCGGTCGGCGCGGGGGCGGGCGCGGGCATAGGCTGCGGGTCTGGAGTGGCGGCGGGCTGGGACTGCGGCGCTCGGCTCCCATACCGCCGCGAGTAGACCTCGGTGAACACCGCGCCCAGGAATAGCACCTGGCTACTGAAATAGATCCAGGCCATCAGCACAAGCACCGTCCCAATCGCACCATACGCGCTGGCATAGCTGCTACTGCCGATGTAGAACGCCAGCAGACGCTTGGCGGCCTCCCAGATCAGTGCCGTCAACAGAGCGCCAAGCCAGACATCGCTCCAACGCACCCTGGTATCCGGCAGATACTTAAACAACAGTGCGAAGATCAGCGTACTCAAAAGCAGGGTGATGACGAGGCCGGCTGTGAAGCTGACCGCCGGGCTGTCGGCCAGGGGGCCGAGCAATGGGAGCTGCTTCGCGCCGCCGAGCAGCGCCTGCGTGACGCCGGTCAGCACCAGCAATATCAGCATTAGGAAGCCGACCGATAGCACCATCCCGAACGAGAACAGCTTCCCGATGACCGCGACCCTGATCGTGTTGATGATGCCCTCCGGCTTGGCTTCTTCGGGCACCTTCCAGATCTTGTTGAAGCTGGCGTCGAGTTGCTGAAAGACGCCCGACGCGCCGAGCAGCAGCGTGACGAGACCAATACCGGTTGCCGCGCCGGCCTGCTCCTCGACTGTTCCCAGCATGGCCTCAATCGTCTCGCGCAAATTCGGCGAGAAATTCTGCTCGACCACCGTCAAGATCTGGTCCTGGATCCTGATCGCCGGGTCCCAGAATCGCAGCACAAAGCCGAGCACCGCCACGAGCAGGATCAGCAGCGGAAAGATCGAGAACATCGCATAATAGGACAATGCCGCGCCAAGCTGCCCAGCCTCGTTCTTCTGAAAGTCCGCGCCGGTCTCCTTGAGCAGTGGTAGAACATCTTGCTTCAGGCTCATAATCGCCCCCCGTCTATTCCCTCTATCTCTGCAAAAGAGCACAAGCAATCCGTGGTGGAAATGGGATCTTGTGGGGTTTCCCCTCAAACTCCCTTCTTCAGGTGGTGGAAAGGGGATCTTGAGGGGTTTCCCCTCAAACTCCCCTCTTCTGACGATCTCTTCGAGTCAGCCGCAGCATCCGCAAGAAATATGCCTCTGGCCGCCCTCGATCGCATCCAAGAGTTTGCAATCTTGTCCGTGTGTGGTACACTGTGCCCGTCGATCGCAATACTAGCACCTACACTTCAGGAGAAGCGACGATGTACAACTCGACGTCAGGCACGAGCACCGAGACCGCTGTAACGGCCAGCCCTCCCCCCACTCACGACATCGCAATCGCAGTCCCAACCGTCGCCAAACAGGCATCCGGGCGGAACGTCGCCCAGGAGGAGGCGATTGAACGTACCCGCGAGGTCGGCGGGCCGCTCGCCGACGATGCGCTGTCCACCGGCGGTGGCGATGGCGCCCGCCGCCTGCTGCTGATCTGCCTTGACGGCCTGCTGCCCGATCTGGCGCTCGGCACCTGGCGCGGCGACCTGCCGGCCCTCGTGGGCCTGGCCGAGCGCGGCGTCTGGGGGCGCGTACGCGGCAGCCTACCGTCGAGCGGTATCCTGGCCGGGCTCTCTCTATTCAGTGGCATGGACCCTGGCCAAATCGGCATCTATGGCCCGCGCCGCCGTGTTGGCCACACCTACGCCGCGCCGATCCCGGTCGATAGCCAGGCGATTCACGTCCCGCGTCTGTGGGACCTGCTGGGGGCGGCAGGCAAGCGCGTCGGCGTCATCGGGGCCCCGGCCACAACCCCCGCGCCGGCCGTACGCGGCCACCTGATCGGCGACAAACTCCTGGTCGAGGACTGGCGTACCACCTACCCGCCCGAGTTGAGCCGGCAGATCGCCGGCTGGTTCGAGGATGCCCTGCCGACACCACCGCCGCAGACCGATGGCCCACTCTCCCGGCTCGTCCACGACACCTACATCCGCACCGAGCAGCGCTTCCTGCTGGCCCGCCGCCTGCTGGCCCGCGATAGCTACGACTGCTTCGTACTTGCGGACGACGGGATCGCTACGATGCAGCGCGCGCTGTGGGACTCGCTCGACGCCAACCACCCACGCTATACACCTGACCATCCATTCGCCGGCGCGATCGGTTCATTCTACCACTTTGTCGATGACCAGATCGCTGACCTGCTCCAGATCGTCGACGACGACACGATCGTCGTCGTCGTATCGGCCTGCGGTGCCCAATCGCTGCATGGCGAGTTCGCGCTGAACGAATGGCTGTTGGAACAGGGCGAACTCGTGCTGCGAACGCCCCCGTCCGGGCCGGTCGCGCTGGAGCAGTGCGATGTCGATTGGGCGCGCACACGCGCCTGGGCCGGCGATAATGGCGCTGTGTACCTCAACGTCGCGAGCCGTGAGCCGGAGGGCATCATCCCGCTCGATCAGGCCGTACACGCTACCGCCCAGCTTGCCCAGCGCCTACGCGCGATCACCGGGCCGGACGGCCAGCCGGCGCTCAGGGTCTATCCCCCGGCTGCGCTCTACGCTGCGGCCAATGGAGTTGCGCCCGACCTCCTGGTTGCCTGCACTCAGCCTGGCTGGCGGTCGATCGACCGGCTCGGCCAGGGCGCCACCTGGCTCGCCGCGAGTGGCGCCGGCGTCGAGGCGGCCTACGATACCTCAGAAGGGTTCCTGGTCATACACGACCCCCATCACCTCGGCGGCGGTCGCCAGATCGATGATATCACGATCTACGATATTATCCCAACGCTACTCGACACGCTCAACCAGCCCAGCCCACGCCGGTTGCGCGGCACGATCATCCCCCGGCCCTGAGCGCCGATACGCCCAAGATTACAGGAACATTACAAGGGCCAGAGTTTGCCCTTGTCTGGCTTAAAAAACGCTTGCGACAATCTGCGATGCGTGCTAGTCTTATGCCCGACGAGCGACACACCGCTCTGTGCCCGTCCCGAGCCATGCAGCGCTCACCCTGAACGCTTTGGGACACTTCGTGGGGGCCAACCCGTTCCACCGGTGTCATTATTCACAAACCATGGTCGCCATGGCCTCGCCGTGGAGGGCGGCTGCCGTGCGATTTTCAGAGGGAGCGATTCGTGCCAACACCATCGACATTGCCTGTGCTCTCAGACGATGAGCTGTCCGCGCTCTTCGGCGACGACCCCGACGCTCTGCGACGCTACCGGCTGCTGCACGCGGTGCTTGTCGCCGGAATGACGCAGCGCGAAGCCGCCACGGGCAACGCGGTCTCCGAGCGAACGGTGCGAAATGTGCTGCGCGCCTACGCCCGTGGCGGGCTCGACGCGCTCCGCTCGCGCGCCACCACCGTACGCCGGCGCCGCGACCGCCGCTCCAACCAGGCTGAGCAGGCGCTGGCCGCCGCGCTGATCGAGGAGCCGCTCGCCGGCGGCGACCGGCTGTGGCGGCGTGCCCAGGAGCTGCTGAGCGAAAGCGGCGAGCAACTCAGCCGCCGCACGGCCTATCGCCTGCTGGCGCATCTGCGCTCCGAGCGCGAGGAAGACGACCCGCCGGACAGTATGCGCAGCGCCGTGCGTACGGCCCTGCCGCTGCTCCCGGAAGACCCGCCGCTGGCGCTCGGCGGCAGCCCGCTGGCCCAGCGGCTCCTGCCGTCGGAGGGCGATCCGCTCCAGCGCGGGCTCTTGCTTCAGCAAGCGATCCGCACCGCGCTCGACCACCTGCGCCCGGCTGGGACGATCTCAACGATCGATCGGAGCTGGTGGCCCTACCTGATCTGCACCGGCGAGTACGAGGCCAGCCAGCGCCGCGCCGAGCTACAGAGCGACCTGGCCCTCAGTGCCAGCACCTACAGCCGGGCCAAGCGCCAGGGGATCGACCGGATCACCTCGCTGCTGCCACAGATCGTCAACCGGATGGTCGAGGCGCCTACCAGGCTGGCCAGCCAGCGCCTACCACGCACACCCGATTTCGTCGGGCGCCGCGAGGAGCAGTCCTACTACGCCTGGCGCCTCCAGACCGAAGGGCTGGCCCATATCTGGGGCCTGCCGGGCAGCGGCAAGACGGCGCTGGCCGCCGAGCTGGCCGCCGAAGGACAGCGCTATGGCCAGACGATCCTGTGGCATTCCTGCCGGGCCGGTCGCGACTCCACGCTGCCGGGTATTATTCGCGGCCTGGCGCAGGCGCTGGCCAGCATAGGCGATGAGACACTCTGGCGTGAAGTGCGCCAGGCGCCGAGCGACGCCCAGGACTCATCCACACTCCTCGACATCCTCCGCGAGCGCCTACGCGCGCGCCCGGCAGTCGTCGTGCTGGACGATTTTCACCGCGTCGATCCGCAAGAGGCCGATGAGTTCCTTGATACGCTTGACGACCTGATCGAGCGCCACCAGACCCGCGTGCTCCTGGCCGGGCGCAACCGGCTCACGGCCGTCGAGTACCCGGCGCTCCCCGGCATGAGTGAGCGTGAGGCCCAACTGCTGTGGTCTGGCGCGCCCACCCTCTCGGTTGAGCAGTGGAGCGCGCTTTACACGACAACCAACGGGCTCCCGCAGCCGATGCGGCGCGCTGCGGCCGCCTACCGGCGCGCCGGCGAGCTGGCCCGGCCGGTCGATTGGATGGACGCCGTCACTGAGTGGGCCAATGAAGAGATCTGGAGCCGCCTCGACGACGACGAGCAGCGCCTGCTCACCGCCGCCCACGCGCTTGCCGCCCAGCCATGGGCCGAGCAGGCCGACCTGATTGGCGACCGGCTGGGTGTTGCGCCGGAGACGTTCGAGCGCCTACGCCAGCGAGATCTGCTGGGCAGCATCAGCGCCAATCTGGCCCCCTTCGCCGCCCTTCGCCCGCATATCGCGGCCCGCCTGCGCGAAGACACCAATCTGCGCGAGGAGCTGGAAGCGTTGTCTGCGTCCCTGGATGACGAGATCGCTGCGCTGGACACTACGGCAAAATCGGATATACTAGAGCCAGCCGAGCAAGAGGTTGGTTCGACGGCGGTGCCTACTGGGTTGGAGCTTCTTTCACGCCTACGTGATGCGCTGGAAGTCAGCGCCTCTTACTTGCAGGAGCGCCCCGATGACCGGGTGGCCCGCCAGCTAGCCGTCGAGCTTGAGGCCCTACAGGCGGCTCTGCCCGACCCCATGGGCCCGCGCCCTTTCCTCGCCAAGCCGGCGACGGGGGTACCGGCGAGGTAGCGGGGACAGAAGACCCCCGACAAGGAACTGAGGCTAGACAATAGCGGATGGCAGATGACAAGCGCCGTGCCTGCCGCTATTGTCTATCTCTGTGCTATAGCATTCCTATCAGACTTCCATGCCCGCTGCGGGCACAACTGCGGATGAACATGTGAGAGGAGTTTTTCTTGAGGGGCGGCCCCTCAAACTCCCCTTTTTCTCGTTAGGGTTATAAAGTAGGAAGGGATTTTGTGGGGCTTCCCCCACACCCCCTTTTATAACTCATTGACGGCGATCGTTTTATGAGTGGACCACCACGAACACCCCGCATCCCCACCTTCGATGGCTATATCTTCGATCTGGACGGTACTGTCTACCTGGGCGAGGCACTGCTGCCAGGCGCCGGCGAGGCGATCACGCGGCTGCGCCAGGCTGGCCGGCGCGTCGTGTTTCTCTCGAACAACCCGACCAGGACGAGCGCACAGTATGCCGCCCGATTGAGCAAGCTGGGGCTGCCAACTCCGCCCGCCGATGTGATCAACTCCTCGCAGGTCATGGTCCAATGGCTGCTGCATGAAGCCCCCGGATGCCGGGTGTTCGTCGCCGGCGAGCAGCCGCTCAAAGACGAACTGGCGGCGGCCGGCTTCCGGCTGGTCGAGCGCGCCGGTGAGATCGACTTCGTGATCGCGTCGTTTGACCGGACATTTCATTACGGTAAGCTGCAAGTGGCCTTCGACGCGATCCGCGCCGGGGCGCGCTTTGTCGCCACCAACGCCGACCGCTACTGCCCAGTGCCCGGCGGCGGCGAGCCCGACGCGGCATCCGTGATCGCCGCGATCGAGGCATGCACCGCCACAACCATCGAGGTTGTCGTCGGCAAACCTTCGCCGATCATGGCCCGCGCCGTCGCCGAGATCGTCCAGCTTCCGCCCGAGCGCTGCCTGATGACCGGCGATCGGCTGGAGACCGACATCGCGATGGGCCACGGCGCCGGCATGGCGACTGCGCTGGCGCTCACCGGCGCGACGACGCCCGCCTTGTTGGAGCGATCGGCGCTCAAGCCGGACTATGTGATCGAGACATTACTTGACCTTGTCGAATCTGATTGAGCGTGACCGAATGACCGACCTTGATATCTTCAAGCAGCAGGCCGCCGAGCGAGCGCTCGAACTGATCCAGAGCGGCATGGCGGTGGGCCTGGGCACCGGCTCGACCGCAGACCACATCCTCCGAGGCCTGGCCGAGCGCCTACGCGACGGTCGTCTGCGCGATGTCGTCGGCGTGCCGACCTCCGAGCGGACCGCCGCGCTGGCGCGTGAGCTTGGCGTGCCCCTGGTGGCGCTGGAGCAACGCCCGTTGCTGGACCTGGCCCTCGACGGCGCCGACGAGATCGACCCGGCGCTCCACCTTATCAAGGGCCTGGGCGGGGCGCTGCTGCGCGAGAAGATCGTCGCAGCCGCCGCGCAGCGCCTAGTGATCGTAGGCGACGACAGCAAACTGGTCGCCCAGCTCGGAACCCACGCGCTGCTGCCGGTCGAGGTGATCCTATTCGGGCTGCCCCTGTGCGTTCGCCGGCTGGCCGAGATCGGCTCCACGCCCACCCTGCGCCGCGCCGCCGACGGGGCGCCATTCCGCACCGACGAGGGCAACGTCATCCTGGACTGCCGATTCCCCTCGATCGCCGACCCGGCGGCGCTGAGCGCGGCGATCAATGCCATCCCCGGCGTCGTCGGGCACGGACTCTTCATCGGGATGGCGTCGATGGCGATCGTCGCCGGCACGCGCGGTGTGATCATTATGACCAGGCCAACCTGATCGACGCTGGTGTGGTATCATAGCGGCGACATGACTGACGGTTATTGGAGTGCCTACAAGCCACTATGACGACAGAGATGCCACCCGCGACACCTGAAACGACGACCACCACGATCGTCGACGTCGAGTATCGCGTTATCAGCGACGAGGAGCTTGAGCGCCCATACCGGGTCATTATCGAGAACGATGATGTCACGCCGATGGAGTTTGTCACGCTCGTGCTGCTGACGATCTTCGAGCTGTCCTATGAGCGTGCTGTCCAGGTGATGCTGGAAGCGCACTATAAAGGGCGGGCCTATGTCGTGACGCTTCCGTTCGAGGAGGCCCAGCAGCGGGTATACACCGCCCAGAGCATCGCCCGTGATGCTGGGTACCCGCTCAGTTTCTATCTGGAGCCGGATGCTTGAGTGGTTGTTGGAAGATTAGAGATTGGAGATTAGGACGCCCCAACCAATCTCCAATCTCTAAAGGGGATGCCGATCAGTCAGCTCCGTGACTGCCGGGTCTTGTAGGCCGCGAAATGTGTTCGCTTGCGCTGATCCTCGGTGAGCCCCTGCTCCATCTGATTAGCCAGGTCAGTGTAGGCCGCCGCCTGCGGAGCCGGCATATACGGCGCATTGGCGGCTAACGCCTGGTGAACCAGCGCCTGGGCCTGGGTGCGCTGCCCCGCCCGCTCCAGCTTGAGCGCATGGGTCGCCGCCGAGGCCATCTCGACCTCGCTTGCCCGGCGCAAGAGCTGATCGTGCGCCGGGAGACGCAGCACCTCGACTTCACGAGCGTAGGAGAAGGCCAACTCCGCCGTCACCGTCTCGGTTCGTCCATCCAGGCCGGCGTAGCCCAGTTCACCACGCACCACGACGCTGGTGCCTGGGGCATCGGGCGGCGTCAGCGCCCTGGTGTAGAACAGGCGGCGCTCGCTGGCGCACACATCCCCCAGGAAAACTCGCAGCCGGTCGCCAGCCCGCTCGTGTGGTAGGTCGCCCAGCAGCTCCAGCGAGACACCACGCGGAATGACAATGCTCAGAAAGACTTCGCGCGCGACTACCGTGAGCAGCTCGCCAAGCTCACGGCGGAACACATCCGGGATCTGGTCCGGCCGCTCAATATAGTAGAAGTGACCGCCGCCCTGCGCCACCAGCCCTTCCAGCAGATGCTCATTGAAATCCAGCCCGACGCCGAATGTCGAGGTCGAAACGCCACGGCGGCGCAGCTCGCGCGCGTGGTGCATCAGCTCCTCGATATCGGTGATACCCCGGTTCGCCAGGCCATCGGTCAGCAGCAGCGCCCGGTGCAGCCCTTCCGCCGCCTGGTGCGCGGCAACTTCGCGGCAGCCTTCGAGCCACCCGCCGGCCAGGTCCGTCCACCCGCCCGGCTGTAGGGCGTTGATACGTTCCTTAAGATCGCGGCGCGTCGGCTCGGTCATCCGCTCGCTTCGAGCGATCACATTGATCTGATCGTCGTAGGCTACGACGGCGATGCGGTCGCGCTCGTCGAGTAGATCCAGCACGTGGGATGCGGCCTGCTTGACGTAGCGAAGTTTATCGCCCTGCATCGAGCCGCTCCGGTCGATCACCAGCGCCAGGTTGAGCGGCGCACGCTCGGCCCGGCGCGGCTGCTCCGAGGCGCCGACGACCCACTCGACGATGCGCTGCGACGCGACCTCGACGGCGACGAGCCGGCGATCGCAGTCGGCCGTAAGGGTCATGGTGGTTGCTGGCATGGGAAGTTCCTGCTACCTTTCTTGTACCCAAACGTGTATAAACATACACATTGTCTACAATCTAGTTCCTGCTTCATCCGTCACCGCCTGCATCAGCAGGTCTTACATGGCGTCCACAGGCAAATCACAGCCCGACGTAGCCACTACCGGGCTGGCGCTCATTCGCAGCGCTTCATCACGAAGCTTGCGCGGCGTTCAGATCGCGATCGATCGCCTCCTTTCGCGCGATTTGCGTGCTGCCTTGCGGTGGTTGTTGCTGCCCTTGACGCGGCGGCTTAGTTGATGTTGCAGGCGTCTGAGGGTCCAATATGCGTGGCGCAGGTGTTTTTGGTTCTCGAACACCTGCCCATCGCTACCCAGTGCCACCTTCTTGACGCCCACATCGCCGCCGACCGTGTGACCAGTCGAATTGGGGGCCTGTGCCGATCCTTGTGTGCGTATAAATTGGTGATCTTACCTCTCCTCAAACATACTTCGAGCGAACGCGATCAGCCGTTCGACGCGCTCGCGTAGGCTCGGTTCAGCCGGCTCGCGAACGTGCAGCTCGACCCCCGGCGCGAGCGGCACGCGGCGCCATGTCTGATCCGCCTCGGCCTGAGCCGCCACAGTGGCCGGGCCGACGCGCTCGCGCCGCTGCGGGATCAGCCGGCGCAACAAGCTGCCCTGGTCGGGCGCGGGTGGCGCTGGCGCTGGAGGCGCATCCGGCGCGGCGAGGGGCATGGCCGCACCGATCTGGAGCGGCGCCGGCGGCGCGGAGTGCACCAGCCCACGCGACGCCTGTGGGGCGGCGCTGGCAGCCGGCGGGTGGGCTTCGAGGGCATCGGCCGGCTTTGCATCGTAATAGGACGCTGCTTCGGCCAGCTTGCGCGTTGGGAGTGTAGGCTGGCCCGCCAGCACCTGTGCGACGTAATCGGCGGCGCTTGCCCCAGATCGCTGCTGCGGGGCCGGATCGGACTCGGTGAGCAGCCGCCGCACCTGCTCGGTCGCCAACTGTTCGATCCGCGCTTTGATCTCGGTCAGCGGCAGATACGCTTCCTTCAGACGAGTGATCAGTTGGAGCCGCAGCACGTGATCCTCGCCATAGAGCGCGTATCGGCCGCGTGTGTCCGGCGGGGGCAGCAGGCCCTCGGCAGTGTAGTAGCGAATGGTGCGCGGTGTAACACCAGCCCTCTCGGCAAGCTCGCCGATCTGGTAGAACCCTGCTTCGGTCATCGGTATCGCCCTCCCGGCTACGCCGAGCGTTGAGCGCGCCAGGCCCGTAGCAACTCGGCCTCACGCTCAGGCTTCATCCCGGCGCGGCGCTCTTGCTCCGCATCCGAAGGGCGCGTGGCCTCCCAGGCCAGTGTATCCCGGATGGTCTCGGCCAGCGGGCGAAAGGTCAAGCCGCTGGTGAACGCTTTCTGGCATTCGATGCGCAGCAGGTGGGCCATACTCCCATCGCTGGCGACCCACAGCGGCAGCTCCATCCATGGCTTCACCTCGTTGTCGAGCAAGAACTGCTCATCGACCCAGACGAAGCGCGCATCAGCGCCGGCGACCGCCTTGCACTCCTCCAACAGCTGCTCCATCGTCAGCTCGTAGTCCGGCCCGGTGGCATTATAGGCCCCGAACCTGGCGCGCCTCGACCATCCGCACGGTCCACTCGGCCAGGTCGCGCCCATCGATAACCTGGACCGGCACATGTGGGCGGCCTGGCGCCAACACCTCGCCGCCGCGCGCAACCCGCACCGGCCAGTAGGTGAAGCGGTCGGTAGGATCGTGAGGGCCGACGATCAGGCCAGGCCGGATATTCAGCACCCGGCCCGGGAGCGCCCGCTCGGCGGCCTGCTCGCACAGTGCCTTCAGCGGGCCGTAGGTCTCGCCTGTGACCTCCTCGACCGTCTCGTCGGCCAACGTGCCGACTGGAGCGCTCTCGTCCATGGCAGGGGTGTGGAAATCGGCGTAGACCGAGATGCTGGAGATAAAGGTGTAGTGGTCCACGGCATCGGCCAGCAACTCGGCCGAGGCCCGCACGGCACGTGGCAGGTAGCCGCAGGTGTCGATCACCGCATCCCAGCGGCGACCCTGCAACGCCGACAGATCGCTGTCGCGGTCACCGCGCAGCTTCTCCACCTCCGGGTATAGCTCCGGGTTGTGCTGCCCACGATTGAAGAGCGTGACGCTGTGCCCACGCGCGGTCGCGGCCTCGACCAGGTGGCGACCAAGGAAGACTGTGCCACCAAGAACCAAGAGTTTCATCATTGCACACACCTTGCTTACAGTTCCGCTGTTAACGTGATTATAGCAGTATCACGTAATACTGTCAATGATCAAATTGACCTTTTCTTGTTTAAAATGTGGGTGGAGGGAGACTGAGGGGGCTGCCCCTCAAACCCCTTTCTCCAGAAAAGCAAACACCCCGCGCCCTTACTAGGCACGGGGTGTTTGCGAAGTTGAGGACGTTTAGTCGTGGCCGGTTGAGCGCCGCTCGATCAATCGCTCCAGCCGCTCGACGATCTGCGCCAGTACGCCGAACGTTTTCTCCACCGGCTTCGGCGAGGTCATATCGATCCCGGCCAGCTTGAGCGCATCCAGTGGGTAAAGCGAGTTGCCGGCCTTCAGGAACGCCAGGTAATTCCGCGCCGCTGCCGGCGCCCCGGCCAGCACGCCCTCGGCCAGGGCATGGGCCGCAGCGATCCCGGTGGCGTACTGATAAACGTAGAAGTTGGCGTACAGATGCGATGAGAACTGGCCCCAGGTGATACCGATACGCTCCGCGTCGATCACGACCTCGTCACCGTACCCCTCGCGGAACAGGTCGGCCATGAGCGCGATCATGCCGTCGGCGGTGAGCGCCTCGCCCCGCTCGAACTCGTTGATGGATCTCCAGCTCGAAGCGTGCCAGCGTGGGCATGATAAAGAAGTAGCGATGGAAGTTAGCCATTGCCTCTTCGATCAGCGCGATCTGGAACTCTGGATCGGCGTTTGTATTGAGCAGATGCGCCCGCACCAACGCCTGGTTGAAATTCGATGCCACCTCGGCCACAAACAGCGAGTAGTCCGAGTAGACCAGCGGCTGCGTCTGCCAGGTGTAGTACGAGTGCATCGAATGACCCAGCTCGTGTGCCAGGGTGCTCATGCTATACAGGTCGTCGGTGTAGCTCATCAGGATAAACGGATGGGTGCCCGGCATGCCGCTCGAAAAGGCGCCCATGCGCTTGCCCTGGTTCGGGTACTTATCGACCCAGCGCTGCTCCAGCATGCCGCGCCGCATGGCGGTGACGTACTCCTCGCCAAGCGGCCGCATGCCTTCGGCGATCCAGGTAACGGCCCGGTCGAACGGCACCTGCGGCACTTGGGCCGACAGTGGCGCCTTGATATCGTAAACATGGAGCTTGTCGTAGCCGAGTGCCTGCCGCCGCACCCGCCAATAACGATGCCAGGTCGGCAGGTTGCGGCGATAGGTCTCGATCAGGTTATGAAACACCGCGATCGGAATATGATTGGTCGTCAGCGCCGCTTCGAGCGCCGATGGGTAATGCCGGGCGCGCGCCACGAACACGTTCTGCTTGATGCCGGTGGCGATGCAGTTCGCCATCGTGTTCTTCATCTCAAGGTGCGCGTCGGCGTAATTCTCCCAGGCCGTGCGGCGGATCTCACGGTCGGGGCCGGTCAGCAGCGTGTTGATATTGCCCTGCGCGACATCGACGGCAGCGCCCACGGCATCACGCGCCGCACCGAAGCGCAGATCGGCATCGGCCAGCGTGCTGTGGATGCGCGTCGCGCTGTAGAATGGGTCCGCGAGCTGCCCGATCAGCTCTTCGACCTCCGCCGAGCGAACGTGCTCCTGGCGCCGCTCAAGTTGATCGACATAGTGCGCATAGCTCGCCAGCCGGGACTCCTGCTTCAGCCACCCACGCAGCGTATCAAACCCGATCGCCAGCATCTCCGGCTCGGCGAAAGCTACCGCCGCCTGCACCCGCGTGTACAGGCTGATCGCCCGGTCGTGTTTGGCGGCCGCCGCCTGGTCGGCGGTGTCGGCCTCGTGGAACATGCTGGCGTAAAGGAAGATGTGACTCGCGCTGCGTGCCAACTCCTCGGAGGCATGCAGCCAATCGGCCAGCGCCGCCGGGCTATCGCCGAGATGCCCTCGAAAGCGCCCGATCTCCGGCAACCGCTCGATGACGCGCGCTATCTCCGCCTCCCACAGCTCATCGGACGCAAACACGCTGGAGGCATCCCACGTGTGTTCGAGCGTTATCTCGCTACGTGGTGGTACCGTTTGTGCCATTGTATTATTCTCCCTCTACTTTATAGCCCGTGAAACGTGAAGCGTGTTGCGTGTTGCGTTAGACAAGGTTTTGGAAGGCGCCATTCGACTTTACAATGTGAATGGGGAGAGACTGAGGGGGCTGCCCCCTCAAACCCCCTTTCCCCACGAACTGTAAAGCACCAAAGAATCTTTGTCTAAGCAAAACTCACGTTTTACGTTTCACGCTAGGATACTTTTGACTTCCGAGTTCCCTAGAGCAGGCCATCGGCGACCCAGCGATCAAGCACCTCGCGAGCCGCCTGCACCGCTCGCGCCCGGTGGCTGATCTGGTTCTTGCGCTCGTTCGGCAGCTCGGCCAGCGTCGCATTCTCGTCGAGGACGTAGAACAGCGGATCGTAGCCAAAGCCATTGCTGCCACGCGGCGCCAGTTCGATCACCCCCGATAGCACCCCTTCGACCTCTGCGATCGTGCCGTCGGGCCGCGCCAGCGCAATCACGCATACAAAGCGGGCCAGCCGGGAGTGAAACGGTACCCCATCGAGCTTCTTGAGCAGCAGCGCATTGCGGTCGTCGTCGCTGGCATCCGGCCCGGCGTAGCGATGCGACATGACCCCCGGCTCGCCGCCGAGCGCCATCACCTCCAGGCCCGAGTTGTCGGCCAGGACCGGCATGCCGCTACGGCCCGCGTAGAACTCGGCCTTGAGGCGCGCATTCTCCGCGAACGTCGCGCCAGTCTCCTCGACATCCTCGAAGATCCCGGCATCGCGCAGGGTGCACAGCTCGATCGGCAGCCCGGCGAAGATCGCGGCGTACTCGCGGAGCTTGCCCTGGTTGGTGGTAGCGAGCAGGAGTGTTGGCATATGCTTTTCATAACTTCGTGTTGCGTGTTGCGTGAGCGTCATCTTGTGGGCGGCCAATTCTTGGTTCTTTGTTCTTTGTTCCTGGTTCTTTGGCATCAAAGCACGCCGCCGGCGCCAAGGAAGTGACCGAGCCATGCGACGGCGATGAAGCGCAGGATTTTACCGGCCATACAAGCGGCCAGGAAGCGTCGGAAGGGCATTCGCATCGTCCCGGCGGCGATCCCGGCAAGGTCGAACACCGGCCCAGGGATCGCGGCCAGGATCATGATCGTCAGCACGCCCCAGCGCCGCACCCAGCGCTCAACACGCGGGTAGAAACGCGAGCGCGCAGCAAACGAGCTTCCGCCCAAGCCAGCCAGGTACCCTGTCACCTCGCCGAGGCCGGCCGCTACGCCGCCCGCCAGGCCCACCAGCCAAGGGTTCAGCGACTTGCCGGCCAACAGCGCGACGCCCAGTGCCGGCGAGGGCAGCACGATCGACGCGCTCGCCAGCAGCGTGAGCAGAAAAACACCGGCGTAGCCGTAGGCGCCGAACCGGGCCATTATGTCGCCTGGTAGCAGCAGCAGCCCGATCGTCAGCGCCACCGATGCCAGCAGCAGCAGCGAACGCCACGGCCACCCCGCGCGCGGAGGGACGGCAAAGGGCACTGGCGGTGCTGGCGTGTGTGGCGACGGTAGGGTGGGATCTTCCAGCATCGATGTGGGACCTTAATAGTAAGACGCTCAGACTTCGATAGATGTCTCGGTTGGGAGGAGGTGTTACCCAATATGTCGGTGGCAGGGTACCCGCTTTCCGCTGCTCTGTCAAATGTTAAAAACTGCTATAGAGGGCCATAATCGGCACTCCGCTCGCAAACGTGAACTCATGAGTTGACGCCTGTCACCGGCTCCTGTACAATGCTGCACGTTGTATATATTAATACAAGGTATCGGGTGATACCGTTCTACTTTACAATGTCGGTGAGGGGTTCTTGAGGGGGCCGCCCCTCAAACTCCCCCTTTCAGAAGCCTCTAAGAAGGTATCGGGTGAGACCGTTCTACTTTACAATGTCGATGAGGGGTTCTTGAGGGGGCCGCCCCCTCAAACTCCCCCTTTCAGAAGCCCCTAAGAAGGAAGCATATGGCACGCCCAGTTGAGCTAGAGCGGAGCCCGGCGCGCGGAGGAACCATGCTGTTCGAGTTGCTGCGCGCTATGCGCCCGAAGGAGTGGGTTAAAAACCTCTTCGTCCTGCTTGCGATCGGCTTCTCGCAGGACCAGCTCTGGTTACAGATCGATAGCATCGTCGTCGTGGGGGTGGCCTTTGCGCTGTTCTGCATGGTCGCCAGCGCGATCTACTTGATCAACGACCTAGTCAGATATCGAGAAGGACCGCGCCCACCCGAAGAAGCGCCGCCGCCCGCTCGCCTCGGGGCGATTGAGCCCGACCGTCGCGATCGTCGCTGCGGTGGGGCTGCTAGTGGTGGCCATACCGCTTGGCTTCCTGGTCGATTACGTATCAGGCGCGCGCAACCTGGATTTCGGCTTTGCGCTGCTGGCCTACCTGCTTGTGCAGGGTTTCGCCTACTCGTTCTACCTCAAGCACGTCGTTATCCTTGATGTCTTCACGATCGCCGCCGGATTCGTCCTGCGCACCGTCGCCGGCGCGCTGGTGCTCGACATCGCGATCACGCACTGGCTGCTGATCTGCATGGGCCTACTGGCGCTGCTGCTGGGCCTGGCCAAGCGCCGGGCCGAGCTAGTGCTGCTCGAAAGCGGCGCTGGTGAGCACCGCCGCATCCTTGAAGAGTACTCGCTCCCGCTGCTCGACCAGATGATCTCGATCGTCACCGCCGCGACCATCATCGCCTACGCGCTCTTCGCCGCCACTGCAGAGACCCTGCCCCATAACCCGTTCCCGACGATGATGATCACCGTGCCGTTCGTGATCTACACGCTGTTCCGCTACCTGTACCTGATGTACCAGCGCGGCGCCGGCGGTAACACCGCCAATATCCTGCTGAAGGACCGGCCATTCGCACTCAGCATCGTGCTGTGGGGGCTGGCCTCGCTGGCGGTCCTGGCGACGGCCTAACCAGAACCAAGAACAAAGGAAGAACAAAGAGAGTTGGCTAAATGGTTTGTTCTCTGTTCTGTGTTCTTTGTTCTCGGAGCTTGTGGCAATGCTCACGTTTGTCAAACTTGGCGGCTCGGTGATCACCGACAAGACCAGGGAGGAGGCGCCCGACCTGCCGACCATCCGCCGGCTGGCCGCCGAGTTGCGCGCCGCGCTGGGCGCGCTCCCCAACTTGCGGCTGATCGTCGGCCACGGCAGCGGCTCCTTTGGACACGCCTACGCGCGCCGCTACGGCGTACACACGGGCATCGCCGCCGACGCCGACTGGATGGGCTTCGCGCTGACAGCGGCCGCCGCGCTACGCCTCAACCGGGTCGTCGTCGACGAGCTGTTGGCCGCCGGCGTGCCCGCGCTCTCGCTCCAACCCTCGACAACCCTGCGAAGCGATCGCGGCACCTTAGCGGAGTGGGCCACCGCGACGCTGGCGACGGCGCTGGAGCGCGGCCTTGTGCCGATCGTCCACGGCGACGTCGCCTTCGAACTCGGTGCAGGGCTCCGCGATCATCTCGACCGAGCAACTGCTGATCCACCTGGCCAACATCCCGATGCTCCGACCGCAGCGGATCATCCTGGTCGGCGAGGCCGGCGTCTACACCGCCGACCCGCGCGCCGACCCGCAAGCCCAACGCATCCCGCGCATCGACGCGACCAATATCGCTGGGGTGTTCCAGGCCGCCGGCTCCTCACACGGCGTCGACGTAACCGGCGGAATGCGCAGCAAAGTCGAGCTGATGTGGCGGCTGGTCGAGTCGTCGCCGGGCTTGCAGGTCCACCTGATCGGCACAATGCCCGGCCTGCTCACCCGCGCGCTGACGGGCGCGGCAGCGGGCGAAGGAACAGTGATCGTGGGATAGTAGATCAGAGGAAGCGCACCATGCCAGAGAACCCTCCCTCCTCCATCATCCACGATGTCAACTGGGAGTCGTTCGCGCTCATCCAGGCCTCAATCGACGCAATGCTCGACCCGATCTTTGTCAAAGACCTCCAGCATCGCTGGATCGCCTGTAACCAAGCGTTCTGTAAGCTGATGGGCTACCCGCGTGAAGCACTGATCGGGCGTAGCGATCCGGCCTTCTTCCCCCCTGCACAGGTCGAGGTGTTCTGGCATGGCGACGACGAGGTCTTCGCATCGGGCCAGCCGCGCGCGAATGAGGAGGTGCAGACCCAGGCCGACGGTCTCTTGCATACGATCTGGACGCGCAAGTTCCCCCTGCGCGACCAGCAGGGCCAGGTGGTCGCCCTTTCCGGGGTCATCACCAATATCACCGAGATCAAACGCCGCCAGGAACAGGTCGAACGCCTGGAGGAGGAGCTTCAGCTCAAGGAGGCCGAGCTAGCCAGGAAGGAAACCGAGATCCAGGACAAGCTGGCGATCATCCACGCGCAGGACTCGCTGCTCGATCAGATCGCGGTGCCGGTGATCCAGGTGTGGGAGAGCATCCTGCTGCTGCCGCTGATTGGCCTGATCGATAGCCACCGCGCCGTCCGAGTGCTGGAAAGCCTGCTCGAGTCGATCACCCACTACGCCGCCCAGGTCGTGATCCTGGACATCACCGGCGTGCCGGTGGTGGATACCTCGGTCGCCGGCTACTTGGTGCGGGCGGTGCAGGCAGCACAACTGCTGGGTTGCCAGAGCATTCTGGTCGGCATCAGCCCGGAGATCGCCCAGACGCTGGTCGGCCTCGACATCGACTTCAGCAAGATCACCACCCGCGCATCGCTCCAGAGTGGCCTGGAATATGCCCTCAAGCGCCTCCAGTACACCGTCGCCCACAACGAGACGGTGGGGCCAAAAGCACGCCGCTAAGGGCCAGATCACTCCACTACAAGTATCGTTTCGCCAGATCAAGCGGTGCAATCGATGCGGAGTATTGCCGCAAGCCTCCTTTTTCACCACAGATCGCGAGCGACGCAACAGCCTTTCAGACAATCTCAGAGTTGAGGAACAACATCATGACACAACATCCCAATGGCTCTGTGAGTCCATCCGACTGGCGGTCCTTCGAACTGCTTCAGGGATGATCGATGCGCTGGACACCCCGATCTTCGTCAAGGACCTCCAGCACCGCTGGATCGCCTGCAACCAGGCGTTTTGCGCGCTCATGGGTAATACCTACGACCAAATCATCGGCCGCAGCGACCCTAACTACTTCCCACCGGAGCAGGTCGACGTTTTCTGGCGCCTTGATGACCAGGTGACCGGAGCGGGCCAGCCGCACTCGAACGAGGAGCAGTTCACCGACGCGGGCGGCATCATCCACACGCTCTGGACGCGGAAGTTTCCGAACCAGGGATGCCACGGGGAAGATCACCGGACTGTGTGGGATCATTACCAATATCACCGAACTCAAGCGCCGCCAGGAGCAGGTCGCGCTGCTGGAGTCCGAAGTGGCGGCGACCAAGCAGCTGATCGATCAGCAGAACTCCATGCTTGATGAACTGGCGGTGCCGGTGATCCAGGTGTGGGAGAGCATCCTGCTGCTGCCGCTGGTCGGGCTGATCGATGGCCGGCGAGCCACCCAGGTGATGGAGAGTATGTTGAAGTCGATCTCACGGGCCAGCGCGGAGGTGGTGATCCTGGACATCAGCGGCGTGCCGGTGGTGGACACCTCGGTCGCCAGCTACCTGGTGCGGGCGGTGCAGGCGGCGCAACTACTGGGCTGCCAGAGCATCCTGGTCGGCATCAGCGCCGAGATCGCCCAGACGCTGGTCGTGCTCGGCGTCGACTTCAGCCATATGTACCATCCGCGCGTCGCTGCAGGGCGGCCTAGAGTATGCGCTCAAGCGCCTCGACTATGCCGTCGTCCACAACAAGCGCCGGGCCGCGTGATGCGCCGCATTGAGGAAATTCAGCGTTCCACTGTTGGCGACACAATCCCGGTGGCAAAGCCCGCCGGAGCGCGCTTCCCGTCCGTCTCCGGCCCGAAGTTGCGCTGCTCCTCCAATGTGAGGCCGCAGAAACTCAAGGAATGCGGCAACCCGCTCTCGTACCGGCGGAGTGTTATCGATACCGAACCTCCAGGGCTCGCCAGTGGCATTGATCATCGCTCTTGCGTAGCGCAGGAATAGTGATCGATCCTCGATGATTTCGGTCGAGAAGTAGTCGAATGCGACACCGCCGCCGTTCGCAGTTGCGGCGATTTTGCGTAGCGTGCTCTCGACTGCTTCGCGGTCCAGGTACATCATCACCAACTCCCAAAGGAAGAAGCTCGGCTTGTCCACCTCGAAGCCTGCCTCCACAAGCTTCTCGAACCAATCCTCCTCTTGGAAGTTGGCAGGCACGTATGTGACCACAGTCGTATCCACACCGGCCTGCTTCAGCATCTCGCGCTTGAACGCCTGTGTCTTGGGTGTATCGACCTCGAACCATCGAACTCGCGTTCCCGCGCGCAGCCGGTACGCGCGGGTGTCGAAGCCCGCGCCGAGAATGACGAGCTGATCGACGTCGGCGAGGTGCCGCTCCAGCGCCGCATCGTAGAAGGTCGTCCGGGCAGCCGACTGATGCCTCATCGGGGGCACTCCTTGATAGGGGTAGCGGTAGATCACCGGCACGTAGCCGGTCAGGTGGTGGGCCACGAGCGTAGGAGCCGTTACGAGCCGCAAGCCCAGATGGGAGATGTTGGGCAGCACCATCATCAGCCGAACGCAGGGCTCGTCGCGCCGCGTGCCCAGCTTGTGTTGCATGTAGCGCGTGTAGAACGATGCGAGTACGGTCGCCGATGTGCCCGACCGGCGGCTGAACATGATTGCCTTGGCGAGGAATAGCACATAACCGACGACACCAATCGGGAGCAAGATGATCTGAATGATGCGAAAGATGCTCGCCGCGATGGTGTTGGGCATGGTGAGCTACCTCCTGGTTTCAATAGCGCTAACGAGCCTGGTGTTCAGTTGCCGGCACCGAGGTACAACTTTGATAAGTCAGTACTAGTTTTCAAAATGCCAATGCTCTCGCGCGCGAAGGGGTCGGTTGCATCCAGCCATCACGGCGAGCCGTGACTCCCCACCTGAGAAACCCTCCTGCGGAGGAGTTTCTCAGGAACGCGTTGTTCGGCGGCGTTCGTGATGTATTCCGCATAATAATAATGTAAACAGCAGATGAGATTAGGTTTCTGAGCTTCTTATAATCCATTACTGGGTAGTAGGTTCAAGAAAAGAAGCAGCGCACCAGCCGTCACCTTCCTTACCACGTACATGCCACCACACTTGCCCGTCATTGGTCCGTGGCCCATCGAGGATTGTCAACAGGCTGTTAGCAGGGAAGCGTGCGACTATTGCAGCATTTAGGGAAGGTTGAGCACGGGCGCGCAGTACTTGACCATCAGTACCCGCTACGCGTGCGACAGCGCCGATAGAGAGAGCTTGGGGATGCTGAAAATCTGTTTGTGGTGCTGTGACTGAAGTTGAATCAGGCGGGCTCCAAAACGTGTTAGGCAGCACAACGGCTCCAGAGACATATAACGTGTAGGGCTGTTCAGTGGGTATTGGGTCGGGGATTGGAGCAGGTTGACGATGACCAGTTGCAGCAAACAGCAGGGCATCAGGCGCACTCAGCATGGTATTAGCATTCTCGATAGCTCTACTAGAAACCCAATCTACTACACGCTGTGTGCTGACCCACCAATGAGCAAATCCTTGATAGTCGCTTGGTAAGAGGATTCCTGTCACCAGTATTGCCACAATCGCTATGATTACGGCCCGCACAAGTAGCCCTCTCACGCCAATGCGAATGATGGCATTGATGATAAGATAGAACTCCCCAGCCGAAAAACGTCAGCGCACCGATGACCATTGCGCCCCCTATCAGCTTGAACGGTTGGGTCCAAGCGAGGGAGGCTAATGCCCCTCGGTAGGCGAAGGCAGCCAGAATCAGTAGCATAATGCCCCAAACGAGTGAACTGCGGCGCTTTACTGCCTCGCCCTGACCATGCCACAGTGAGTACAAAAAGCTCAGAGGTCTGAGGGATGATTGTTTGGAAACAGGGGGGTTGTCTGAGGTGGGCATGCTCATAGGCTGTTCCTGTGACGTCGTCTCCGAAGAACGAGTCCTACCAACACTAATGCAGCAGGTGGAATGCCGCACAAACCACCTGTAGCTCGGTAGACCTGACGCCAGAACTCTTCAATCAGGTATTGAGTGATACGTGCCTTGACTTCCTCCCAAGCTTCGTTAAAGCGATCGTTGAGTGCCTGACGGACGTTATCGAGAGTTGTTTGGATCAGAGTTCCGAGGTTAGGATCAGCATCTCGAGGAATGACAATGATTGGCACTGTGATGCGCTCACCATAGGGCTGCCCACCACAAGCTATCTGCCATATGCTCTCATAGATGCCGGCCGTCTCAGGTGCTGTAAGCTGTAGAGGTACTGTAAGTGTATTTCCTGCCGCCACTTCTCTATGTAAGGTCAACGGTGAGGGAGAACTGAGCGGCTGGTTGTTGACATTCATCAATGTGAACCGTCCATCAGTAGTCCACGTCAAGCTACTTACGTTTTGCAGAACCATGGTTATATTCGCTGTCTCGCCGGGCTTAAGCACGGGGATTTCGGCCCTTTGGAGGATTCGTGTGTCAGCATTTGGGGGTTGGGCAGCGACAATGCGCCGCAAGTCGAGCAATGGTTCCTTCTTTTGATCAGGATCATCATTAGGATCGGCGACGTTCCAATTAGAATTGGCGGCTGCAAGCAAGCCCCGCTGCACCTCCGCAGGGCTAGCACAAGGATATCGGTATTTGTAAAGTGCTGCTGCACCAGTCACATGTGGAGCAGCAAAGGATGTGCCTGTGCTATTACCATAGCCACCCCCTTCGGTCGTCGTACGGATGCAAGCGCCGGGTGCAATAATATCTACATCTTGACCAAAGTTGGAGAAGCGAGAAAACGTATCATCCTTATCGTCACGTAGTAATACAAAGTCGAAAATCTCATTGCCAACATCTTTCCAGGCATGGGACTAGTCGTTCTAGAATTTTACGTCCACTATTGCCACCTGGCAAACCATCGTAATCATTCATAGAAGATACGGTGATAACTTCGTCATAAGCGGCTGGGGAGACCAACGCGGCGTCGCGCTGCTCATTGCCAGCAGCAACGACGACTGTGATGCCACGCTCAACGATCCGACATATCTCTTGCTGTACCGGATCCTGATTTGTTCGACCACAATTGTGGTCGTCTAAGTTTGGAATCGCTTCTTTGGACCCTAAACTCAGATTAGCAACCTCAATAGTATCGGCGTGGTCTGCAACCCAGCGTAAACCACACAGCAACCAAGGAATCTGGAAGTCCCCTTTCCCGTTGCCAACTCGTACTGCCCATATACGCGCGCCAGGGACAACGCCAACAACGCCAAAATCGTTATCTTCAGCACCGATGACCCCCGCGACCATCGTGCCATGTCCATATTCATCATCAGGATTTCCATTATTATCTACACAGTCTACGCCTCTCATTACCGTGAGATCTGGATGATCAAGGTCGACGCCACTATCAAGCACAGCAACGTCTACATTGAGCTTGTCTGGTACGCCGTCGATGGTGAAAAGTGATGATTGGTTCGCATATATACGCCGAATACCGGTAGGAATTTCTTGTCCAAGCAGAGAGGGGGAGGGCGCGGCAGTAACTGGTGAGCCGGATAGGACAGCTAAACCAACGATCATAAGTAGCAGTCCGCTCATGGCACAATATCGATGCTTAGGCACGCATTTCTCCTAATCGTGACACATTGATGCAGATGCTACTGTCGCAGGCTTATAAGTTGGGGATGCTCGGTATCTCCACAGGCTTAGGAGTCATCCAAAAATAACTTGATCATTTGTCCGACCTTGAATGTGGTCGGATAGTGTAATTCCAGTGCGAACACACCCTATGCGGCTGGCAATCGATCTGGGCTCGTTCCGCCGGTGCGAGCTTCACTTTGGTCGGATAGACGGTGCGATCCAGCTGTGCCTGACACTGAAAGCCACGCTCTGAGCGTGTGGTCCGAATAAACTTCAACACCGTTTCGTAACTAAGAAGCGGTTGGCCGGCCCAGTTGGCGCTGATCAGAGAGAACATACGATGTTCAATCGGGTTCCATTTGGAGGCGCTTGGCGGGAAGTGCGTTACGGTGATCGTGAGCTGGAAGTCATCCGCCAGCCGCTGGAGGCCAGCTTTCCAGCGCCAACTCCGATTAGGCTCTTTCTGACAATCCGGTAGCGGTTGTGGTAGACTATAGGTTTACCATAATGAGACCGGAGCAATGATGGCACGCTACGAACTGACTGACGAACAGTATGCGCTGATTGAGCCAGATTTACCGACCAATGATGGCAAGACTGGTCATCCTTACAAAGAGCACCGTCCGATTATCAACGGCATCCTCTGGCGTTTGCACACCGGCGCGCCCTGGCCCGATATTCCTGAACGCTATGGCAACTGGAAAACAATCTATGACCGCTACACCACCTGGCGCCGCAACGGCATCTGGGATCGCATCCTCAAGACGCTCCAAACCAAACTGGATGCACAAGGCATTATCGACTGGGAGCAATGGTCGCTCGATAGCACGATCGTGCGTGCCCACCGCGCCGCTGCTGGAGCCGAAAAAAGCGGACCTGACGGCAACTCCGAACCCGGCAACCACGCACTCGGACGATCGGTGGGTGGCTTTAGCACCAAAATCCATCTGCTGAGTGACGGCAACGGCGTGCCGCTCGATGTCTGTCTCACGCCTGGGCAAACTCACAAATCAACACAGGTCGAAACCGTGATGGAGCAGGTGGCCATCCCACGCGCTAGCGGACGCATCCGACGACGACCACGTCGCTTGGCGGCCGACCGCGCCTACGACGCTCAGCGCATCCGCCACTGGTTGCGCTCGCGTGGTATCAAACCAATCATTCCACCCAAACGGCGCAGTGGAAAACCAAAACCTGGTCGCCCAGTGACCTATGATTGCGTGCTGTATCGCCGTCGCTCTACGATCGAGCAGTGCGTGGGCTGGCTGAAAGAGTGTCGTGCGATCGCGACGCGCTACGAGAAGCTGGCACTCAACTACTTGGGACTGGTCAAGCTGGCGTTTATCGAACGCTATCTTCGCCTCCTCTCGCATGCCGCCGCAGCGGCTTGATACCGGAAAGCGGATTGGCAGAAAGAGCCTACTATTGGCGCCACCGCAATCAGCCTGGATTAGCAGGCGATCCGTCCCGGCATAGGTGTGCTGTCCACGCACCAGCCACCAGCGACGGATGACCGCAAGCGCGAATTCGGCGGTTTCATGCGACGTGCCAACCACAACATAGCCACAATTGTGGGTCAGATCGTAAATGCCGTAGGGAATGGCTTTGCCTTTCGCTTGGCTGGGGAAGTCATGATCTCCCACTGCCAGCGGCTTCCGCCGCCAAGTCCGACCGGCATTCTTGAACGCACCGATCAACTCCTTCTTTTTGGTATCGACGCTAATAACTGGGGCGCCGACGCTTGAGAAAGACCTGGCGCTGGCGACCAAGATAACGAAACTGCCGATCGCGATCTGGGTCGTGGGTCGTAGCAATCGACTTACGGTTCGCCCGCAGCGAGTACTCGCGCTCCCGCAACAGCCGCGCCACGGTTGTTCGGCCAATCTGGAAGCCCTTAGCCTGCAACTGGTCACTCAGTTTAGTGAGCGTTTTGCGCGACCACTTCAGCCCAGACAGTGGGTCACCGGCGGTGGCATCTTCCAAGAGTTGGTCGAGCACCGTCAGGACAGCGGGATCTTTTTTTCAATCTGTTTGCGACCGCCGATCCGGTTGGCGGATGCCGCTGGAGAGGTGGGAGACTGAGCCTTGGAGTTCCAGTCGGCCACGCCGAAATGGTGGTCCGGCTCAACCCGGTAATTTCGGCGAAGCGGGTAATCCCGCCACGCCCGTGCCTTAAGGCCAAGAGGTCAGCAACCTGGCGGCGGGCTTTCTCATCCAGGGTCGCTAGCAGCCGATTGATCGCCTGATGTTCTGTCGCAACCGCACTCTGCGGCTGCTGGCAGCAATAGGCACAAGGACAACGATATACCGTTCGGTGCAGTTGGTCAGACATATGAGCTTGCCCTCCTCCCTATCAACTCGGCGATGTCCGTTTGGTTGCTTTGAGAACAAGCACAGTTTAGCAGAATCGGTCAAGTTATTTTTGGATGACTTCTTAGGAGATCGAATCCTTCACTAATTCGGTATTTTGATGACGGTTTCGGAAAGCTTCGTACTCATCTCTGTACTGAGCGCTTAAGGGGAGGAGTCAGGAGACGGTTGCACACCCTTGAAACCCTACTCAATTCAAGGGCACTGTGCAGAAAACAGTACTATGTTCCACCTCCCGATGCGGTCTACTGCTCGTGGGCTTCTCAAAGTCACATTGCACTACTACAGTTGTCTATCTTCCACCAAGCGCACCACCAAGCACAAAAAACAATATACAGGCCAAGATACAGAGAAGCGGTAGAACGATGAACATGCCAGTTCCGAGCTTGACACCATCCCAAATCCCACTCTTTGCTTGCACGACGGGAGCAGCATCCTGTGATTGGGAGATCGGTTGCGATGGGGATATCGGTTGTGATTGGGGTGATGTAGCCTGAACGACAGGTTTGCCTGTCTGAAGATCATAATTACAGAAACGGCAGACGATAGCTTCTTTTCGGATGGTCTCGGCGCAGTACGGACACTGTTTGGTCTCATCTGAAGTGATCATCCCTTACCTCCGTCAAAACTGTCAGGTATTGTCCGATAGAGAGAGGCGGCACTTTGTTTGCTCGGTGCCGCCAAGCAGCTGAATGCTTAATCGATCGCCAACGGGATTGCAAAGATGATAACATCATCTATGAGCTTTAGCAAGCACAGGTTTGGATGGAACGCCGCCGAACTCTTTCTAGGAGGGTGGCTACCATGATCTGCGGGAAATGTTATCCACTCAGGAGAAGGGATGTCCTGACCTGCAAGGAAGGATGTCCTGACCTACGAGTATTGTTATCCAACCCAGAGGAAGATTGTCCCGAGGTACGGAGAATGTTATCCACTCAGGAGGAAAGATATCCCAACCTGCGGGGAATGTTATCCTCCCAGGAGGAAGGATGTCCTGACCTGCGGGGAATGTTATCCAACCGGGAGGAAGGATGTCGCGACGCGTGGATCTGATTGTCTGACTAGAAGCATGGAAGCCGCCCAACGAAATAAAAAGCATCCCAGCTACGTGAAATGTGATTGGGACAAATGCTGAGGAGTAGGCACCCCAGGCGCCTACTCCTCGCTCATCGAACGGTATTGCTTTCACCTTCGGGATCTTGGTGGCTTCGGAAGCGCTCTAGCTCTCCGCGAGCGTCATCACGGTGCCGACGCGCTCGAACATGAGGAACGCCAGCGGCAGCCCGATCACACTCGCGGCGGCCAGCCATGCCAGCTCCATCCACATCAAACTCAGCCACCAGCCGATCAGCACAAAGTATACTGCCCGGACGACAAAGCTCGCGCCGCTGCGGTCGGGTGGCGGGCGCACATCACGCTCGGCGCGCAGTGTCATCACCTGCGGCAGCATACTCAGCATCTTCATGCCCAGCGGCAGGCCCAGCAGCGTCAGGTTGAAGAGCCACGCGATCACCAGCCAGGCTTGGCCCAACCACAGGCCCACGAAGAAGAACCATAGTGCGCGCACCAGCAGCGGCTGTGTGGCCGGCGGCGCGGCGGCGCCGATGTAGATGTGCTGAACAATGGTGCTGCTCGACGCCGCGCCCGCCAGCGCCAGCGGCGGCGCATACGCCGGTGTGGGGCTGCGCCCGGCGGTCCCGACGACGATCCCCGCGCCGCAATTGACACAGTAGATCGCTCCGGTCGGGTTGACGATGCCGCATCCGCCGCAGCGGTCGCCGCGCTGGGCCACCGGCCTGGGTGGGGCGGGTGGCCGATCGGCGAGCGGCTGGCCGGTGGTCGCCAGCGCCGCGCCGCAGTTGACGCAGTAGGCGGCCTCGGAGGGGTTGCGGATATCACAATTAGTACAGAAAATCGCGGGTGCGGCAGCCGTCGCCTGGCGCTCCATGGGTCATCCTTTCCGCTGCTTGCTCATTCCTGTGCGATTGGACGCCGGGCGCGCCGCCGGGGTTGCAAAGGCGCGGCCCGCTGGAGCATGGTATAATCTTGCGCCATGAGCTACATCCCTACCCGCCGCCTATTTTTCGTCAGCGCCGCGCTTGCGCTCTTGGTCCTGGCCGTGCTGACCGGCTGCGCGCTTGATCCACCGCCACCACCCACGCCCACGCCCCCGCCGCCGACCGCCACACCGCTGCCACGCGGCGGCAACCTGACCATCCGCCTGGCCGAAGATGTCCCGGAGCTGCGCCCCTGGCATCCACGCTCGCGCGGCGAGGAGCAGCTCACAATGCTGCTCTACAACGGCCTCACCAGGCTCGACGCGCGGCTTCAGCCGCAGCCGGACCTGGCAGCCGGGTGGAGTGCATCGCCTGACGGGCGCATGATCACCTTCACGCTGCGCACCGGCGTATCCTGGCATGACGGCAAACCACTGACCGCCGAGGACGTCGTCTACACGCTGGGGGCGCTGCGCGAGCTCTCGCCGACCACCGCGCTGCTGGCCGATTTCCAGCGCATCGCGCAGATCACCACGCCGGCCTCGACTACGCTGATCATCTCGCTGACCGAGCGCTACGCGCCGATCCTCAGTGACTTGGTCGTGCCGATCCTGCCGAAACATCTGCTGGTCGGCAAAGATATCGGGACGCTGAACTTCTGGGATGTGCCTGTGGGGAGCGGGCCGTTCCAGCTAGAAGAGCGCCGGCCGGGCGAGGTCATCACGCTCGCCGCCAATAAGCGCTACTACCGCGGCCCACCGCTGCTCGATCGGGCGGCGCTGCTGGTCGCGCCCGACCCGCAGATCGCGGCGGGGGCCTTGCGAGATGCCCGACTGCTGCTGGCCGAGCTGCCCTGGAACGCGGGCGCGGCGATCACTGAGACCTTGCCGGGCGCTCAGACGGGCGTGTACGCCGAGAATGGCTACTATTTCCTGGCCTTCAATCTGCGCCAGGGCCGCCCATTCGCCGACCTGCGAGTGCGCGAGGCGTTGGTAGCGGCGGTCGATCTGCCGCGGCTGGTGCGCGAGGCCACCGGAGGCGCAGGGAGGCCGATCGGCAACAGCGCGGCGCCCGGCTCGTGGGCCGACTTCGCCCGACCGCTGACGGCCACAGCCGATCTCGACCGCGCGCGCACACTGCTTGACGAGGCCGGCTGGCGGCTCCCCCAAAGCGGCGCACTCCGCCAGCAGAACGGCATCACGCTCACCGCCCAGCTCTTCGTGCGCGGCGACGACCAGCGCCGGCTGCGTGCGGCCGAGCAGATCGCCCAGGCCGCTCAGCGGATCGGCATGCAGATCGTGGTGCAGCCGGCCGACTTCGCGACCGTGATCACATCGAAGTACGCGCCGCCCTACGACTTCGATCTGCTGATCGGGAGCTGGACCAATGGCGCCGGCGACCCGGTCTTCGCCGACTACGCCTTCTACGACCCCGATGACTTCGCGCTGTTCCACTCCAGCCAGATCAACCAGGGGGTCGCCGACACGCGCCCGGTCCTGAACATCACCGGCTTGGACGACCCGGCCTACGACAACCAGGCGGCGGCCGCGCACCAGCTCTATGACGTCGCCGAGCGGGGCAAGGCGATCCGGCTGGCCCAGGAGCGGGTCGCGGAGCTGCTGCCCTACATGTATCTGTGGGCCGACCGCATCCCGGTGGTACTCAGCCCACAGGTGACGACCCTCGACGGCCCGGTGAACCTCAACACGCCGATGTATCTGGGGAATGTGGAGCGGTGGTACCTCAAGCGGTAAGAACAAAGAACACAGAATAAAGAACAAAGACCCCCTGAGTTGTACGTTTTGTTCTTTGTTCTTTGTTCTGTGTTCTTGGGCTATTCGCCGCGCGCCATGGTGTCGCCACTGACCTGGTGGGTATGGCCGCCATCGTAGCCCATCTTGATCCAGCCCTTCTGGATGGCGTAGATCACGGCCATCGTGCGGTCGTTGACCTGGAGCTTGGAGAGGATCGAAGTGATATGGTTCTTGACCGTCTGGCCGCTGATCGAGAGTTCATTGGCGATCTCCTTGTTGGAGAGGCCGCGGGCGATACAGTCGAGGATCTCGATCTCGCGCGAGGTCAGCGGCGCGAACAGGGCAGTGGTCTGCTCGTCCTCGGTGGCGGCGAGCTCGCGGAACTGATGCAGCACGCGCGTAGCGACATGCGGCTTGGCCAGCACGCTCTCGTTGATCAGGTAGCGGCCGCGGGCGACCTCGCGGATCATGCTCGACGAGCGCGTTGGGGTGGACATCCTTGGAAGAGTAGGCCGCAGCGCCAACCTTGATCGCCTGAAAAAGCTGGTCGTCATCCTCATAGACGCTCAGCACGATCATGCCGATGCGCGGATCGCGTCGCTTGATCACACGTGCAACCTCCAGGCCATTCAGCCCAGGCAGGTTGATATCGACGAGTACGACATCCGGTAGTAATCGCTCGGCCAGCTTGATCGCCTCCTGCCCGTTCTCGGCCTCGCCCACGACCTCCATGTCGCCAATCGCCTCCAGGCTGTAGCGAATGCCCTGGCGGAACAGCGGGTGGTCGTCGATGATTAGTACACGAATTTTCTGGGCCATGACGATATCCCTTCTAAGCAGCCGGCTGATCTCAAACTTCCAGCGGTAATATCACGATTACTTCAGTGCCTTGGCCGGGGCCTGATACGACGCCAAAACGGGCGCCGACCAACTCGGCGCGCTCGCGCATGCTCGTCAACCCCCAACTGCTGCGCCCAGCCCGCCGTGCTACCTCGTGCGGGTCGAAGCCAGGGCCGTCATCGCGGATCGACATGGCCAGGCGTTGGCCCTGGCGCGCAATTCGGATGGCCACCGCAGCGCCACGGGCGTACTTATGCACGTTCTGGAGCGCCTCCTGGACAATTCGATATAGCACGATCTCGACCTCGGTGGGCAGGCGCGGGAGCGGGTCGGCTTCGAGGCTGACCCTGGCATCATATGCGTTGACATAGCCGCGCACGTACTCGGCGATCGCCGTAGCCAGGCCCTGCTCATCGAGCGCGCCCGGCCGCAGGTTGGCGATAAAGCGCCGAACCTCCAGCAGCCCCTCGCGAGTGCCCTCGCGCAGCCGGTCGAGCATCATCACCAGCTTTTCGGACTCGGTCTGCTGGGCCAAGGTGTAGCACGTCTCCAGTATCATCAGCGAGTTGGCGAGCACCTGGGCCGGGCCGTCGTGGACCTCGCGGGCCAGGCGCATACGCTCCTCCTCGCGGCCATGAATGACCTGGGCGCGCAGGGCCAGCAGCCACGGGTCGGAGGCGTCGCCACCGGCGTCGTCGGTCAGCGCGCCGCTGCTCATCTCGATCTGGCGTACCAGTTGCTCAAGCTGCTTCAGCGCGTGCTGATTGGCGTGCGTTTCGCGGGCCAGCACATCGTAGCGTGTACGCAGCTCGGCCAGGCGCCGCCCCACCTCGGGCGCCGACGAGGCGCCGCGCTGGAGCGCCATGCGATGCTGCATAGTCAGCTCGTCGACCTGCCGCTCGGCCTGGCGAAGCGCGACGCTCAATCGCTCGCCGTCGCGGCGGGTGCTCTCGGCAAGGACACGTAACCGGGCGAGTTGCTCGGCCACAATACCGTGCGCCTCACGCAGCACCACAGGTTGGTCGGCACTCAATCGATATCCTCATCAAACCGGGTGATGGTTCGGATGCCCAAAGTATAGCACACCAGACACAGAGCTACAAGATGGTCTCTTGACATACCGTTGTCTATAAGGAGTCAGTTTTGCAATGTTGGCTGGTGGAAAGGGTTCTTGAGAGGGCTTCCTCCTCAAACTCCCCCTTATTCATGGCTTGCGGCGACCATCCGCGCTAGCCGCTCGCGGGCCTGGCCGGATTCGAGGCTGGCGCGCGCACGCTCAAGCCCTTCGCGCAGATCGGCGGCCTGGTCGGCGGCGACGAGCGCGGCGGCGCTGTTGAGCAGGACGATGTCGCGGCGCGGGCCGAACTCCTCACCCTCCAGGATCGCCCGTACAATCGCGACGTTGTGGGCCACATCGCCGCCGAGGACCGCCTCTTTCGCCGCGCTGGGCAGGCCCAGGTCGGCGGCCGAGAGCTGGCTGCTGCGCGGCTCCTGCCCGCCGCGCACCTCAAACACCAGGTTTGGCCCACTCAACGCAAGCTCATCCAGCCCGCCGTGGCCGTGAACCACCAACGCGTGGACGGTGTCCAGGCGCGAGAGCGCGCGGGCCAGCTTCTCGGCCAGGCCGGCATCGGCGACGCCGAGGACCTGGTGGCGGGCGCGGGCCGGGTTGGTCAGCGGGCCGAGGATGTTGAAGGCGGTGCGGATACCGATCTCGCGCCGCACCGGGCCGGCATAGCGCATCGCCGGGTGGAAGCTGCGGCGCGAACATAAAACCGATGCCGGCGGTGTCCAGACAGTGGGCGACCCCTTCGGCGTCCAGCTCGATATTCACGCCCAGGCCCTCCAGCACATCGGCCGAGCCGCAGGAGCTGGACATGGCGCGGTTGCCGTGCTTGGCGACAGTCGCGCCGGCGCCGGCGGCGATAAAGGCGGCTGTGGTCGAGATGTTGAAGGTGCCGGAGGCATCGCCGCCGGTCCCACAAGTGTCGAGCACTGGGCCGTCGTGAACAACCTGGGTCGCCTTCTCGCGCATGACCTGGGCCATGCCGGCGATCTCGACCTCGGTCTCGCCCTTGAGGTGCAGCGCGGTTAAGAAGGCGGCGATCTGCGCCGGCGTCGCGAGGCCGGTCATGATCTCCTCCATGGCTTCGGACGCCTGCTCCTGGCTAAGATCGTTCCCGCGAACGAGCTGAATAATGTGGTCACGGATGGGCATGTGGCACCTCGGTTGCGTCTTGTGGAAGGTTTACGATTGCGTGAAACGTGTTGCGTGTTGCGTGTTGCGTGATTGGGGCGGCCACGGAGGGCCTGCCCTAGAGGTTCTCGGTTCTTCGTCGTTCGGTGGGGCGTATGCGATACGCCCTTACGTGCTCTGGCTCGCTGCCTGGCCTTCCATCCTCCATCCTCCATCCTCAGATGCACCCCTTCACCCCTTCATCTTGTCACCTTGTCATCGTGTCACGGACCTCGATGGAGCCCAGCGCGTCCATGACCTGGGCGGCGAGGGCCTGGCGCCGGGCGATCAGCTCGCGGGTCAGCGTGGCGTGGCGCAGGCGCAGCCAGTGGTAGGCGGCCACCTCGCGCAACTCGCGCCAGGTCTCGCCCCACAGCAGCGCAATGTAGGCCAGGACCGGCGCGGCGACGAACAGCAGCAGCCCCCAGAGAGCGCCAAACAGCAGGCCGACGACGACCGCTTCCACCAGGAAGCCAACAAACACCAGCACCGAGCCGAGAATCAGCTTGCCGGTGCTGATCACCTCGTCGTAGGGGCCGACCACGCGGGGCGCGAGCGGCGCGGCCAGCCGGTAGGGGCCGTAGCTCAACGCCGCGCCGGCCAGGGCCAGCGGAAAGCAGACCACCAGCGCGAAGATCAGCCAGCCGACGCGGCGGCGATCGGCCTCCGGCAGCTCCAGGCTCCACGGGTCGCCGATGCCAAGCGTGCGCAGCACGCGGGCGTAGCGCCGGGCCTGCTGCTCGATCTGGGCTAGGCGGGCCGGGTCGGCCTCGCGGAGGCGCTGGTAGGCCGCCAGCAGCGCGACGACGCGCGCGTGGTGCTGCTCCAGCGTCTCCGGCTCCTCGGGCGCGGTCCAGGAGGCGATCACCCGAAGGCCGTTCAGCAACTCGGCGTTCTCGGCCTGGAGTACGACCGTGTCGAGGCGCGCGTCGATCCGATCGGTGAGTTCTTTGACGACCTGGCGCTGGTCGGCGTCGTAGGCGGAGGCGAACTCGGCCAGGTCGAACGGCTGGCCGATGACCACCAGCGCCGCAGTGCGAAAGATGGTCTTGCTCTGGTACCACATGCCCACCGGCACGATCTGTAGGCCCAGCTTCCAGCCGGCCTCCGCCTCGGCGCTCAGGGCGATTCGGGCCGTGCCGGTGCGCAACGGGAGCAGCATGCTGCCGGAGTGGGTCGTGCCTTCGGGGAAGAGCGCCAGTGCCCATCCGCGCCGCAACAGCTCCCGGCAGCGGGCGAACGTTTCTTCATTGCGGTCAGTAGCATCGCCTTGGGGGCCGCCGACCTGCCCCTCGTCACGCTGGCGGTAGACCGGCAGCACTCCGAAGGCGCTCATCATCATGCGACCGACCGGGTTGCCGAAGAAGGTGCTTTTGGCCAGGAAGCGCACCAGCCGACCGGTGGCGATGATCAGGACCATCGGGTCGAGCAGGCCGTTGGGGTGGTTCAGCACAAAGATCACCGGCCCCGAGCGCGACAGATGCTCCAGCCCGCGCACCTCGATGCGTGGGTAGAAGAGCTGAACCAGGCGCAAGATGAGGATGCGAACCAGACGAGCGACCACAGGACACCTATCCTCTATCCTCTATCCTCTTCGGCCTCTAACTCGATCGGCGCCTGCTCCGATCCTCTGTCCTCTTCGGCCTCTAACTCGATCGGCGCCTGGTCCGATCCTCTACCCTCTTCAGCCTCCAACTCAAGCGGCGCCTGGTCCGAGCCTCTGCCCTCTTCAGCTTCCACCTCGATCGGCGCCTGGTCCGACGCGGTCGTCGCAGCGCGGTGCGCCTGTGACGCTGTGCGGTCGCGGTCGCGCCGGCTCTGCCACTGGGTCGCTGTGTGGAGGTGCTTTGTGCGGATCAGCGGCATCCCTGGGAGGCGCGGGTCCAGCGCGCAGTGGCCCTGGACGACCAGCGCGTCCTCGGGGTCGGCCTTCACCGCATCGCGAACAGTCTTCCAGTTCTTGAGCGAGATCAGCACCAGGAAGGTCGTCGGCGCAGTGGGGGCGGGCAGCCCATCCGGGAGCTTGGGCACAGCGGCCTCGATGCGGTAGCCGATCAGGCTGGGCGGCTGGCCGGGGCGGCCCAGGAACTCGAACTCCGGGGGCCGACCATCCACGCGCAGGCGGATATGCAGCGGCAACGCCGGCGCATCCAGTCGCAGGGTGGGCAGCGCCGGCCCCGGCGGAGCGCCGGGGCGCACATCGACGGCCTCCGGCCCTTTGCGTCCCTCGCGCACGCCGAAGTACACCCGCTCGTCGGCGGTCAGGGCTGTGCGACCTTCGGCCAGCGCCGTCTGGTGGACGAATACGTCACCGCCTGCATCGGTGAGGAGAAAGCCGAAGCCCTTTTCGGCGCTGAACCACTTCACGCTGCCGGTGACGATCGCTTGGGGCGCTTGCCCGCGCGGCGCCTTGCCTTTGGCGCGCTTCTCACCAGAGGCTGGGGCAGGCTGCCCGAAGATATTCACATAAGTGGCGTAGACCGTGATCGCCCCCGGCGCGCGCGGATCGATGGCGGGGAAGCCCAGGACCAACACCTGCGCGTCGGGGCGGTCGAGCAGCACCTTGGCGACGCGCGGCCACTGGCGCGTGGGCGCAAGCACGCGGAAGACGGTCGGCTGCGTCACCGGCGGCAGCCCCTTAACGAACGCGGGCGTCGCCAGGTCGCTCGCCAGCTCGAAGACGACGTAGGGTGCCAGGGCCGGGGTGTCGGGGGGCGGGATCGCGGCGGGCCGCCCGATGAGCGAGAAGCTGAAGAACTGCGCCGATGCGCGCGGCCAATCTGCCACGCCGGCCAGCCGCCCGGTCAGCTCCTCCGCACTCAACGAGAAAACCTGCTCGTACTCGGGGTAAAAGATCGACAGATAGTGGGTCTTGGCGGCGCGCTCGCGCACCAGCCGGAAGAAGACGCCGCCCGGCGTGTGCCGGCGACTGCCGTCGCGCAGCATCATGCCGCCCTGGGCCTCGATATCCAGCGTCTCCTGGGTCAGGGCCAGCGCGGCCTCGGCGCCCAGGTGGCGCACCACCCGCTCGAGCAGTTGGAGCGGCTGTTCCTCGGTCTCGCCCAGGCGCGCCGCGATGTCGGCGACAACCTGGGCCATCGCTGCCGCAGCCTTCTGCGCTGCGGCGGAAGTAGGCTCTACCAACTTCTCCGGCGCGGCCTTCTGCGCTGCGGGCTTGACCTTCCCGATGTCGGCGCGCAGACGCTTCAGATCCAGGCGCGGTTTCTGGCGGTCACGCTGGTGTTTGTCTTTGCTCATAGTCTCCCTCGTGTGAAAAGAGATTCTTGAGGGGTTTCCCCTCAAACCCCCTTCTCGGGTGCAAAGAGTCTCTTGAGGGGCTTCCCCTCAAACTCCCCTTCTCGGGCGGAGAGAGTCTCTTGAGGGGCTTCCCCTCAAACTCCCTTTTGCAAACGCTCTTATGTTCCCGTGTACCGCAGCCGGTAGATCCGCCCGGCAGCGTCGTCGGAGATCAGCAGGCTGCCGTCGGGCATGACCAGCAGGCCGCACGGGCGCCCCCAGGTGTCGCCGCCGGCATTCCAGCCGCGCACCAGATCCTCCATCGCGGCGGGCCGGCCGTTCTTGAAGCGGACGCGCACGACGTTGTAGCCGCCCAGGTCGGTCACCTGATCGCGAGCGGTGCCGTGGAACGCGACCAGCGCATCGCCCTGGTAGGCGGGCGGGAAGCCCAGCCGATCGTAGAACTCCACGCCCAGCGGCGCCCAGTGCGGCGGGAAGTTGAACGCCGGCGGGATGGTCGCGGCGCAGCGGGTGGCGTCGTTGAACTCGGGGTTGGGCACCCGGTCGCTGTGGCAGTAGGGCCAGCCGTAGTCCTTGCCCGGCTCAAGCAGGTTGAACTCGTCGAACGGGATGGTCTGGCCCAGGTTGTTGCGGCCCATGTCGGCGCCCCATAATTCGCTCGAGAATGGGCGCCAGTCGAAGCCGACGGTGTTGCGCAGGCCGGAGGCGAAGATCTCCAGGCCGCTGCCGTCGGGGTTGAGGCGCAGGATAGCGGCGCGGCGCGGCGTATCCTCCAGGCAGACATCGCAGGAGGAGCCGACCGAGACGTACAGCTTGCCGTCGGGGCCTTGGGCGACGGTGCGGGTGCGGTGGCCGTAGAGATCCTTGGCGCCGCTGGGAAACTCCACGATCGTATCGACCTGGCGCGCGGTGCCGCTGGCGTCGAAGTTCGAGAGCCGGACCAGCCGATCCTCGGCGGCGGCGTAGAGCGCGCCATCGACGAAGGCCACGCTGTGGACCACCGGCAGCCCTCCGGCGACGAGTTGCTGCTGGTCGTAGCGGCCGTCGCCGTCGGTGTCGATCAGGCGGATGACCTGGCTGGTGGTCGAGGAGCCATAGAGCAGGCTGCCGTTGGCCGGGTCGAGCGCCATGAAGCGCGCGCCGGTCTGCCCGGCGGCGACCTCCTCGATCGTGAAGCCGCGCGGGACTTCGAGCGGGTGGGGCCAGCCGGGCGCCTGGACCTGGTGGTACTGGGTCGGGCCGGAGCTGGCGGCGGGATCGTAGACCTCGGCGCCCAAGCGGCCCAGCAGGACCTTGTACGGGTCGGGGTTCTCGGGGACGTACTCGAAGCGGGCGCGCTCGAACCACTGGGTCAGGACGGTGAAGCCGGAGCTGTTGGTCTCCAGGGCCGGCTCGGAGAGCGGCAGGCCGAACAGCGCCAGCGACTCGTCGTAGCTGGTGCCGGCGCGACCGTCGAACTCCAGGCCGTGGGTCTGCCAGTAGCCCAGGAACGGCTCGCAGAGGGTGTGGCCGGTGGTCTCGAAGAAGCGGCAGCCGTCGCGCGGCTGGCCGAGCGGGAAGGCGCGCCAGTCGCGGCCCTGGCGGCGCAATTGCTCATCGCCCAGGCGGCCCAGCAGGACATCGTAGGGGGCGCGGTTCTCGGGGTGGGCCTCGAAGCGCTCGCGCTCGAACCACTGGGTGCTGAATGCCCCCTCGGTGCCCTGCTCCATGCGCTGATCGCCGATCGACAGGCCAAACACGGCCAGCCCGCCGTTGCCGTTCCAGAACTGGAGGAAGCGCCCGCCGACGCAGTAGCCGGTCTCGGGGAAGCAGCGGTTGTTGGACTGAGCCAGGGACGAAGCGGTCGGCAGGGCATGGAGCAAGATGATTGCAAGCAGAATGAGCTTTGTTTTTCGTAACACAGGAGATTCCCTCTCTACATACAACAGGGTATAATAGCACTGTTTGGCCAATTGAAGGGAGCAGATTATGGCAGTACCAGCATTGCCTCAGCTACAGCAGCTTCCGCCCTCGCTCAACATGGAGGGCGCGATAAGCATTGAGTTGGTTGAAGGGTTTCCCGTCCTTCGGGCAGCCGCCGCAGTCCAAGATCGCGTCCAGGTGTTGCTGCACAAGCAACAGGACTCGCAATTGAGCATTGATGAGGAGCAGGAGCTCGATCAGTACGAGTTTATTGATGACTATGTCATCCTGCTCAACCGGACTGTCCGAAACACGCTTCAGAGCAGTAAACAGTAGGACGAACGCGACACTTATTGTGATACCACACACAAAGCGTATTATTCTACAGATCATTGCCTAGAATGCGCTTACTCAAGCTAGCGAGCGTTTGAGTGGCATATTGCGTGCGCTCCACTTTGTTGAAGACTAGATCGCCCCATTTTGAGTCTTTGAGATAATGCTTGAGGATTTGATCTCTTGTAAGATAGAAGAATTCATCAGCTTTTTCGTCATGCCGGTAGTGAAGGATCAAGATATAGCGGTTTGATTTGATGTCAATATCTTTCAATCCAACGATACGATTATATCCACGCACACTCTTGACTTGCACATCGTAATGCCGTACACCGGCATGATCCTCTACCCGTATGAGTAAATCAATCGCTCGGTCATCCACGCAAGGAAGATAGACATCCAAACCGTACCGTAGCAACTCTCCGGCTACAATGAGTTCGCTACTCTTGCCGCCACGCATTCGGGTATTCATAGAACCGCTCCCCAACAGGAAATCGGTCGCCATCCTCCATCAATCGTCTTGCGCTGGCGCCTGTTGTGTGGTTCCGGCTTCTACCTCGCGCCAGAAATCATCGTGCGGGATGCCGCCGGTCGCCCGTATCTGGGTACGTGCCTCGTGCAGAATGGTCTGAAATCGTCGTGAGTAGGCCAATGTTAAGCGCTCTAATTCGTCATCGTCCTTCATCGGCAGGAGCACTGCCACAGGTTTCCCGTTCTTCGTGATGACGACTAATTCGTCCTCGCTGGCCTTGATGTAGGCACTTAGATTGGCTTTCACATCCGCAACTGATGCGATTTTCATAGCAGGATCTCCTCTCCGCCGAGACATCACGGATCAGCAAGTAGTATTTGGGTTCAGTTTACAAGCCGCTGATTTCGACTAATTTCTCACCACTTGCCAGTAGATCGAGCGCCTGGGACAGCGTTGCCGTGAGAATAACCTTGAGATTTGCATTCGATGTATTGCCGCACGTCAGCCAGATGATTTGTGGCGGCATTCCATAGTGATCCAAAAGTCGCATGAAATCACTATCTTTCGTCATGACTACAGCTGGCGCTTGCCGTGCAGCCATAAAGATTTCATGGTCGGTGGCATCACGCAAACCTAGATCGCGTAGTGCCACTGTAGGTACACCGATAGTCGCGGTGATCCAGGCGGCGATAGCGGGTGGCAGTTGGGCATCAATCCAGATGATCATGCCGCCAGCACCGGGTGATCCAGGCGTCGTGACGCATAGCGGAGCGCTGCCTGGATATCTTCGGCTTCGAGATCTGGTAGCTCTTCGAGAACTTGCTCCGCGCTTAATCCGGCCGCTAAGAGATCGAGAATGTCAATGACGCGAATGCGCATCCCACGGATGCACGGGCGTCCTCCGCATTGTGCGGGATTGATCGTAATACGTTCTAGGATATTTGCCATTTGGAGCCTCCATGGACATGGACTTTTAGCACGTCACAATGAGCAAGCAGTATAGCATAACGATGTTGTGAGAATCCCCGGAGTGCTTAGAGGCTGTCTGAAAAGGTTGGTTTGTCGCCGAAGTTTCCTGGTAGAAAAGGGGTTCTTGAGGGGCAACCCCTCAAACTCCCTCTTTTCAGACAGCCTCCTAAAGCTTCAACCGATCCCATCCAACCCTGACACCACAAACGTCGGCGGCGCCGATCCCCCGCCGGCCGATACGTTGAGCAGCGACGTGGCGGCGATGCGGGTCAGGCAGCCGAGCGCCCGGTCGCCGAAGATGCACGGGTCGGAATCGACGTAGCGCGGTGTGAAGCGCAGTCCTTCGTCCTCCGTCCAGGTCGGGTAATCCTCGGTGGGCAGCGGGACGCGCTCTTGGATGACGTAGGGTCCCTTCTGCGCGGCGGCCAGAGCGCTATCCCAGGTGGCCTGGTCGGTCTCCCAGCCCAGCAGCACCCCTTGCCCGCCGTAGTCGTCGTTGGGCTTGAGCACCAGGTGCTCGCGGTTGCGCTGGGCGAAGGTCAGCAGCGCGATCTGCTGGCCCTGGAAGCGGGTGGTGCCGCCGCGCACCTGGCGGGTCCAGGGCACGTAGCGCTGGATGGCCGCGCGCTCTTCGGCGTCGAGCAGCCCGGCGGCCGGGCCGTCCTCGTCGGAGAGCAGCGCCATGATCAGCTTGGTGTGGACCGGCTTGGTGCGGAACGGGTTGACGACGCAGACGGCGCGATCGGCGTAGGCGCGCATCAGCGCCGGCCACTGGGCGACGGGCGCGCTCAGGTCGTACTTGGCCAGGAACTCATGCTGGAGCACGCGCCGGTAGACCAGGTCGATCGGCACGCGCTCGGTCGTGCCGCCGGGGCCGGGCAGCTCGGCCTCCAGCCGCCGCCCGTCGTAGCGCAGGTCGTCGGGGTCGGCCAAGATGGTGGTGATGCCGTCGGCCATGAAGCGCTCGCGCAGGAATGCGAACTCGGGCCAGGTGGGCACGTCGCGAAAATCGACGATCGCGATCGTGGGGGTGCCCTGGCCGCCCCATGCATGGTAGGTGTCGAGCAGGAGCTGCTGGAGACCCTGGCGAACCGGCTGCGCCTCGGCGCGATAGGTGCGGCGAAAGGCGCTCATGATCTCGAGCGTCTCGAAGATCTCGACCATAGCCTCGTCGTAGCCGATCCCGGCGGGCGACTCGAGGTTCGAACTCGACAAAGAAGCAGGTGCTGCCGTCGGCGGCCAGGAAGCCGTCGAGGCGACCGAAGGCCGAGGCGCCGGGGTAGCCGGGGTCGATCGCGAGCAGCGCCTGCTCCGGGGGCGTCAGCGCGTAGGGCGCCAGCAGGGCCGGGTCGTCGAGGGCGGCGGCGCCGAGCTTGCGGATCGCGCGCCCGACCGACTCGGCGGCGTGCTGGAGCGTGGCGTATTGGGGCGCGGTAATGAAGCGTGGCCGCAGGACTGAGCAGATCAGCCGGTCGCGCCCTTTGCCGACCAGCATCCCGCGCGCCCGGATCGCGGCGTCGATCCGGGCGAACGTGGTTCTGGCGGCGGCGTCGTCGAGCAGGCTGTGGTAGTGCTCGATGGCGTCGTGAAGCTCCAAATCTCTCTCCTTTATCTCGCAATCCGTGGTGGAAGAAGATTCTTGCGGGGCGGCCCCCTCAAACTCCCCCTTTTTTAACTGGTGGAAAGAAGATTCTTGAGGGGCGGCCCCCTCAAACTCCCCCTTTTTTAACTGGTGGAAAGAAAATTCTTGAGGGGGCCACCCCCTCAAACTCCCCCTTTTTTAACTGGTGGAAAGGAAATTCTTGAGGGGCGGCCCCCTCAAACTCCCCCTTTTTTAACTGATGGAAAGGAGATTCTTGAGGGGGCCACCCCCTCAAACTCCCCCTTTTTTAACTGGTGGAAAGGAGCTTCTTGAGGGGCGACCCCCTCAAACTCCCCCTTTTCCGACAGTTGCCGCGCCGTCGAGCCGCAGCGCGGTGGACGCACCGGCCCGCCGTAGGAGCTTGAGCGCCTCGGCCAGCGTGGGGCTCGCGATGATCTGGGTCAGATCGATGCCCAGACCGACGATGCTCTGCGCGATCTCGGGGCGCACCCCCACCAGCATCGTCCGCGCGCCAAGCAGCGCAACCATACGCGCCATCTGGATCAGTGCCCCGGCCACCTGCGTATCGACGATCGGCACGCCGGTGACGTCGATCAGCACGTCGGTGGCCCGCTGCCGGCTCACCGCATCGAGCCCGACCCTGATAATCTGCTCGGCCCGCTCCGAGTTGATCGCGCCGATTAGCGGGATCAGGATCACGCCGACCATCAGCGGGATCACCGGGCAGCCGATATCGCGTATGGTGCTGGATAGCGCACGCTCGCGGTCGTAGGCCACTTGAAGGGTGGCGCCCTGCCGGCGTAGCTCCTCCTGCTGTTGGTTCAGCTCGGCCAGCAAAGCGGCGCTATCGAGCGCGGCGCCGAGCATCCTGGCCCACATGGCGAGTGGGTCGCTGTTCGACATGAGGCCAATATTGATCAGACCTTCGATCGCCAGCATGCCCCAGGCGCGCCTGGAGGTGCGCAGCGGCACCAGCGTGATCAGGGTCGACCTGTCGCGTGCCGGTGTGGGCAGCAAATCGAGCGGAGGAAAGGCGGCCGGCGCAATGTGAGAGCCAACGATCAACTGCGCCGATCCATCGGAAGGATAGACGCTCACCACCTCCAGCTCGGTCCGGCTGGCAGGATCGACCCACAAGCCAAGGCAGCCCCAATTGGCAGACGCATGCGACAGCCAGGATAGCGTGGGCGCGCTGGTATCGACGGTGCCAAGCATCGCCGTGCTGATCTCATTATTGGTGTAGAGCACATTGTCGAGATGCGTCACCTGCGCGGTTTCGTGTGCCACGCGCGCGCGCAACAGCTCCCTGCGGATCAATCGCAGCACGCCGGCCAGCCGGGCGTGCGCGGGGTCATCGCGCGGTGCCGTGGCGAGCCGGCTCAGGCTCATCTCCTCGATCAGATCTAACGCGGTGTTGAGCGCATCCAGATCCAAGGTGAGCCCGATTGCCTGGCGCCAGGCGTCTTCAATCGTTGCTTCGGCCAGCGGATCGCGACCGGCAATCGCGCGCTCGATCAACTCGATGATCGTCGCCTGGCCGGGCCAGAGCTGCTCCGGCGGCGTCTCGGAGGGCGGCGCAAACGGGTACGATACGATCCAGATCAGCTGCTGCGCAAGCACAGCGCGCCAATCCGTTGCGCCGGTTATCGTTGGTAACTCGGCGAGCGGTGGTGATTGGACGTGGTCGCAGCCGCATGAGCGGCGCGTGACCAGCGCCGTCGCGGTATACATTGGGCCGCCGGCGACCGACCGGCCGGACATCTGGCCCAGCAGCAACTCCGTAGCGGTGCTCCCAAGCAGATCGAAGCGCTGGCGAACCGTCGTCAGCGGCGGGTCGATCATCTGCGCCTCAGGCAGGTCATCAAAGCTCACGATCGCGATATCTTCGGGGACGCGGTATCCGGCGTCGCGCAGGACCTCCAGGGCGCCGAACGCGTTCTTGTCGGTGCCGGCGGCGATCGCGGTATAGGCTACACCGGCTTCGAGCAGTGCGCGCACGCCGCTGGTGCCGCCGACCTCCACGTCGCTGTAGACATCGAACACCAGATGCTCGTCAAACGCAACCTGCCGTGCGGCCAGCGCCGCTACGTAGCCCTCGAAGCGCTGCTTGACGTCGCTATTGCCCAGGTGCCCAATAAACGCGATACGCTGGTGGCCGTGCATGATCAGGTGGGATACGGCCGCAAACATGCCGCCGTAGTTGTCGGGAAGCACCGCCGGCAGACCAGGCGCAAGGCAACTGACTGAGACGACCGGACGGCCCGCCTGGGCGATCAGATCAAGACCGTCGGCGTCGATCATGGCGATCCAGCCATCCACCAGATCCCAGGCGAGCCGCGACTGATAGATACCGCGTGGCGATTCTTGAACGGTGACGAGCCGGACGCCGTGCCGGCGCGCTGCTCGAGTCGCCCCGAGCAGCACACTGCCGGTAAAGATGCCACCCAGATACGGTGACAGCACGCCGATTGTACGCAGCGGTTTCGTGTGAGACATAAACGTGGTCCCTGTGCTTGACGATAGTGTCAACTGAAGATGATAGCACACCTGCGCATTGTATCACCTTTGCGGCCAGAGAAGCTACCCGCGCATTCGCGATTTGACATGATGTAGCATTGGGTGCTATTTTACAATCTGGGCGGAGGGAGACTGAGGGGGCAGCCCCTCAAACCCCCTTTTTCCCCAGAACTGTAAAGCACCAATTCTCAGAGAGCCTATGCTAGATGCTGAGAGGGTTCGACAGCAGGCGGCACTGTCGTTGGGGCGGCTCTGGCCGCGCCTGGAGGCGCGCTTCCAGGCGCAGGCGACCGCCTCACCCGACCAGTGGCGCGTGTTCGAGGGGCGGCTGCGCCGCGAGTGGGAGCGGCTGTTCGGGCTGCTGGTCGCGCTATACGGCGGGCATTACGATTTCTTCTACCATCTGGAGGAGATTACGGCGTCGGCGGCGTGCAGTTGGTTCGCGCGGCCGGCCTGGCTGAAGGATCTCGACGAGGGCCGCGAGGCCGATCCGGCTTGGTTCCAATCGCAGCAGATGGTCGGCGGCGTGTGTTATGTGGATCTGTTCGCTGGGACGATCGGCGGTTTGCGCGAGCATCTGCCCTACCTCAAGACCCTCGGTCTGACCTACCTGCACCTGATGCCGCTGTTCGAGGCCCCGGCCGGCGAGAGCGACGGCGGCTATGCCGTCAGCAGCTACCGCCGCGTCAACCCGAAGCTGGGCACGATCGAGGAGCTTTCGGAGCTGGCGCGCGAGTTCCAACGTGATGGCATCAGCCTGGTGGTCGACTTCGTGTTCAACCATACCTCCGACGAGCACGCGTGGGCGCGGCGAGCCCAGGCCGGCGACCCCGAGTACCAGGAGTACTATTTCGTGTTCCCCGACCGGGCGATACCCGACGCCTATGAGCGAACGCTGCGCGAGATCTTCCCAACGGTGCGGCGCGGCAGCTTCACCTGGCGCGAGGATATGCTGCGCTGGGTCTGGACGACCTTCAACAGCTTCCAGTGGGATCTGAACTACGCCAACCCGGCGGTCTTCCGGGCCATGGCCGAGGAGATGCTGTTCCTCGCCAACACCGGCGTCGAGATTCTGCGCCTGGACGCGGTCGCGTTCATCTGGAAGCGCATGGGCACCAGTTGCGAGAACCAGCCCGAGGCGCACATGCTCATCCAGGCCTTTAACGCGCTGGCGCGCATCGCCGCCCCGTCGATGCTGTTCAAGTCCGAGGCGATCGTCCACCCCGACGATGTGCTCAGCTACATCAGCCCGCAGGAGTGCCAGACTCTCGTACAACCCGCTGCTAATGGCGCTGCTATGGGAGGCGCTGGCGACGCGCGAGGTCAAGCTGCTGGAGCACTCGATGAACACGCGCTTCCGGCTGCCGCGTGGCTGCGCCTGGGTCAACTACCTACGCTCGCATGACGACATCGGCTGGACGTTCGATGATGCCGACGCGCAGTGGGAGTGGATCGACCCGCTGGGCCACCGGCGGTTCTTGAACTCGTTCTACGTCGGGCGCTTCGCCGGCTCGTTCGCGCGCGGCGTGCCGTTCCAGGAGAACCCCGACACCGGCGACGCGCGTATCTCCGGCACGCTGGCCTCGCTGGCCGGGCTGGAGCAGGCGATTCAGGCCGGCGACGAGCAGCAGATCGACCTAGCGGTGCGGCGCATCCTGATGCTCCACAGCATCATCCTGAGCATCGGCGGCATCCCGCTGATCTACCTAGGCGATGAGGTCGCCACACTCAACGATTATTCTTATGTCAACTATCCCGCCAAGGCCGACGACAGCCGCTGGGTCCACCGCCCGCAGCTCGATTGGGAGCGGCGCGAATTCCAGCTCGCCAAGCGGCTACATTTTCGCCGAGCTGACGCGGCTGATCCACCTACGCAAGGCGCAGCCGGCGATTTGGGACGGCGAGATGGAGGTGATCGAGAGCGGCAACCCGCACCTGTTCGGCTACGTGCGCCACCACGACGGTCAGCGCCTGCTGATCGTGGCGAACTTCACCGAGCAGCCGCAGGAACTGGACGCCAATCGTCTGCGTATCTACGGGCTGGGTTATCACTTCGCCGATCTGGTTAGCGGGCAGACGCTTGCGGCGGAAGAGGCCCTGCTGCTTGAGGCGTACCAGTGCGTGTGGCTGGAGACGCGGGAAACGTGAAGCGTGTTGCGTGTTGCGTGATAAGGTCAGTGGTCAGTTGCGGTGCAACTGACCACTGACCACTGACCACTGACCTTGTGGCGTTATCCCTGACTCAGGAAGTTCTGCAAGAGCTGCTTGCCCGCCTCGGTCATGATCAACTCGGGGTGGAACTGGACGCCTTGCACCGGATGCTGGCGGTGCCGTAGGCCCATGATCAGCCCATCGTCGGTCCAGGCAGTCACCTCCAGGCACTCCGGCAGGTCGGCGCGCCGGACGATCAGCGAGTGGTAGCGGGTCGCCTGGAACGGGTCGGGGAGAGCGGCGAAGACGCCGGCGCCGCCGTGGTGGATGGCTGAGAGCTTGCCGTGCATGACTTGGGGCGCGCGCACCACCGTGCCGCCGTAGGCCGCGCCGATCGCCTGGTGCCCCAGGCACACCCCCAGGATCGGCACCCGCGCACCCAGCTCGCGCACCAGCTCCACGCTGACGCCGGCCTCGCTGGGCGTACACGGCCCCGGCGAGATCACGATCCGCTCGGGCGCCAGCGCGGCGATGCCGTCGACGCTCAACTCGTCGTTGCGGCGCACTTGCACCTCGGCGCCAAGCTCGGAGAGATACTGGTAGAGGTTGTAGGTAAACGAGTCGTAGTTGTCGAGCAGGAGAATCATGGTCTATCTCCGTAGTTCGTGATGGAAGGGGGGTTCTTGAGGGGGCTTCCCCTCAAACTCGCCCTTTTCAGACGGTTTCTAAGCGATAAAGGCCAGCGCGCGGCTCAGTTGCGGCGCGATGTCGTCCGGATATTGGTGGCCCAGGTTTGGGAGCAGTTCCAGCTCACAGGGTACGCCGTGGGTGTTCAGCAGTTCGACTAGCGTGCGGATGCTGTCGTGGGGCACACCGGCGTCCTGCTCGCCGAGCAGCACAAACCCGCGCAGGCCACGGGCGGCCCCCTGCCCGATCAGTGGGAGCCAGGCCTCGGGCGTGTCGATCGTCGGGCCGCCGGGGCCGAGCAGCACAAACCCGCGCGCCGGCACCACCCCACTCAGCACCATCCGCAGGGCCGTCTCACCGCCCATCGAGAACCCGGCCACCACCACCCGATCGACGTCGACGGCATACTGCTGGCAGAGCGCTGTATAATGCTCCGCGATCTCTCGCCGGGCGGTGTCCTGATCATCCCAGATATATGCGTCGCTCATGCCGGCCTGCGATGATTGGAGGGCGGCGAGCAGCCAGCCAGCATCGGTGGCCGGCCGCCAGCCGTTCAAGGCTGTGGTTCCATTGTCGCCGTTGCCGTGGAGGGCGATGAACAGCGGGCATGGCCGGTCGGCGCGGCAGCCACCGGCCGGCTCCATAATGAAGCGCTGTGGTCGCACATCTGCCGCTTCTTGGCGCTCCTTGAAGCGCTCCACCAACTCCTCGAAATCGGGCCGGCCCTGAAGCGGCTGCCACGACGGACTGGCGCGCATAATCTGCTCGCCATACCAGAACCCCTGGTCCAACGCATCGCGGAGCACCTGGATCGCCAGCTCCGGCTGCTCGACGCGGGCGGCCATGCAGGAGCGCAAGTAGGAGATCGTCGGCGCCTGTTCGGGGAAGCGACCGCCCTCGCGCGTCAGCAGCTCAAGCGCCTCGGCGAAGGATTGGTTGCGATAAAGGTCCATGGTCCGGGCATAGAAATCCTCGTACAATTCGTTGGTAATGATATGTTCCTCATTAATAGGACATACGCAGTCGTCTACCGAGCGTGGCTTTGGCCTTCGGCAGAGAGGTACCTTGCTGCCGCAGGCTCTATGCCCGGCTACAAATCCTCATCATGTGATCGCCCCCGCGCTGGAACTCATACGGAACGGCGGCGATCTCGACGACGAAACCCGCAGCGATCAAAATGGAGCGGATCGGCTCAACGTAGGGCGACTGCCGGCAATCCAATGCCAGCAGCGGAAATATGCGCACCTGGCGCGCCACCCGGCACAGCTCCAGGATCGACGCCTGATGAAACGCGAACGAGAGCTGCTCCGAGTACAGAAAGAGCAGGTGCGAGCAGAGGGCGAGGTCGAACTGGCGATCGGCGAACGGGAGCTGCGGCAGGGCGGCGGTCTGGTAGCGTCGCTGCGCTTTCCCCGACTCAAAATCTTCCAGAAACCGCCCCATGGTGGCGAGGCGGTGCCGGCCAAGCCGATCGGCATCGGGGAAATAGTCCCAAACGTAGTTCTGGTGATTCCGCTGCACCTGCGTGATGATCGCGTCGTAGGTCCCCCGGACGCGCTGCTCGATCTGCTGCTTTGAAAAGCGGTAGATCGGATCGCATGAGATGACCGAGTTGCCCAGCGCGGTCATCTCGCGATTGAAGCTGGCCGGCCCGTCGCCGCAGCCTAGGATGTTCAGCGCGAGGTCGGCGCCGGAGAGATCGAACATCAGCCGATACTCTTCGAGCGAGCGGCCCCAGGGAACGACGTCGTCGAGTGTGATCGCCATATTAAATCCTTGGGCATATCGGGGAAATTGGAGATTAGAGATTAGAGATTAGGACGCCTTGATCAATCTCCAATCTCCAATCTCCAATCTCGGAGCAAGATGGAAGGGGATTCTTGAGGGGCGACCCCTCAAACTCCCCCTTTTCAGATCTCCAATCTCGGAGCAAGATGGAAGGGGATTCTTGAGGGGCGACCCCTCAAACTCCCCCTTTTCAGATCTCCAATCTCGGAGCAAGATGGAAGGGGATTCTTGAGGGGCGACCCCTCAAACTCCCCCTTTTCAGACAGTTTCTACAGGTTCTCAAACTCCTCGATCGCCCGCAGCAGCGCGGCGGCCTTGTTGCAGCTTTCGCGATACTCGGCGGTCGGGTCGCTGTCGGCGACGACACCGCCGCCGGCCTGGACGTAGGCCACGCCGTCCTTGACCAGCATGGTGCGCAGGGCGATGCAGGTGTCCAGGTCGCCGTTGAAGCCGACATGGCCGACCGCGCCGGAGTAGATGCCGCGCTGCTGGCCCTCCAGCTCGGCGATGATCTCCATGGCACGGATCTTGGGCGCGCCGCTGACGGTGCCGGCCGGGAAGCAGGCTCGCAGCGCGTCCAGCGCACTCATATCCGGGCGCAGCCGCCCGGTGACGTGGCTGACCAGGTGCATGACGTGGCTGAACTTCTCGACGGTCATAAACGTCGGCACGCGCACGCTGCCCGGCGTGGAGACCCGGCCAATATCGTTGCGGCCCAGGTCGACCAGCATGAGGTGCTCGGCGCGCTCCTTCTCGTCGGCCTGCAACTCCTCGGCCAGCGCCTGGTCCTCCTCGTCGTCGTGGCCGCGCGGTCGCGTCCCGGCGATCGGGTGGGTCGTGACCATGCCCTCCTCAACTCGCACCAGCAGCTCCGGCGAGGCGCCGACCAGGTCGCCCTCCGGCGTGCGCAGGTAGAACATGTACGGCGAGGGGTTGATCGTGCGCAGCGCCCGGTAGATCGTGAATGAGTCGGTGCTGATCGGGCGGCTGAAGCGCTGCGATGGCACGACCTGGAAGATGTCGCCGGCGGCGATGTACTCCTGGGCCACACGCACGCGGCGCTCGTACTCGTCCTGCGTCACATTGCTGCTCGTCCGTGGTCCGTGGTCCGTGGTCCGTGGTCCGTGGTCCGTGGTCCGTTGCAGCTGGCTACTGACAACAGACAACGGACTCGCGAGGCGCGCGATCAATCCCTCGATCCGCCCGACCGCGCGCCCGTACTCGGCTTCGAGGTCGTCGGTGTCGAGATGGACGTGGCTAAGGACCTTGATCTTGTGCCGGAGATGGTCGAAGACCAGCAGCGTATCAACGAACTGCCACAGGCCGTCGGGCATCTCGTAGCCGCGCGCGGTCGGGCGGGGCAGCCGTTCGAAGCAGCCGGCGGTCTCGTAGCTCAGGTAGCCAACCGCGCCGCCGACGAAGCGGGGCAGGTCGGGCAGGCGCACCGGGCGGTAGTCGCTCAGATACGAGCCAAGCACCGTCAGCGGGTCGGTGTACTTCTGCGTCTGCTTGTAGCCGGCCTGGATCGCCTGGGCCGCGCCATTGGCGAAGCGCAGCGTCAGGTAGGGCTCGGCGCCGATAAACGAGTAGCGCGCCAGGTGCTGCCCGCCCTCGACCGACTCGAGCAGGAAGCTCCATGGCCCGCGAGCGACCTTGAGGAACGCCGAGACCGGGGTCTCCAAGTCGGCCAGGATCTCGGCGTAGATCGGGCACAGGTTGCCGCGGTTACGCAGGGCGCGGATCTCATCGAGCGAGGGGCGAACGTGCATAATTGTTCCCTTTCATGATGGGCGGCCACCGACCCTGTAGGGCCGGCCACGGAGGGCCGGCCACTGAGCCAGAGGCCAGCCACGGAGGGCCGGCCCTACAAGGTGTTCGGCTGGATAAACTTGAGTCCCATCGCTTCCTTCATCATCTCCAGCGTCTGGGCCGCCTCGCGCTGGCCGCGCTCGCTGCCGGCGGCCAGGACCTCCTCGACGATGCGCGGGTTGCGCTCCAGGGCGGCACGGCGCTCGCGGATCGGGTCCAGGAAGTTGTTGATCGCCGCCGCCAGCTTCTTCTTGACCTCGACATCGCCGACCTTGCCCTGGAGATAGCGCTCCTTTAGATCGTTGACCTCCTCGACGTTGGGGTTGAAGGCGTCGTGATAGATAAACACCGGGTTGCCCTCGACGCGGCCGGGGATGTCGGCACGGACGCGGTTGGGGTCGGTGTACATCCCGCGCACCTTCTGCTCGACCGTCTTGGCATCATCGGAGAGATAGATCGCGTTGCCGATGCTCTTGCTCATCTTGGCCTGGCCGTCGGTGCCGACCAGTGTGGGTACCTCGCCGATCAGCGTATCAGGCTCGGGCAGCACATCGCCGTAGATGCCGTTGAAGCGGCGGGCGATCTCGCGCGTGACCTCCAGGTGCGAGGCCTGATCCTTGCCGACCGGCACCAGGTTGGCGCGCACACACAGGATGTCGGCGGCCTGGAGCACCGGGTAGATCAGCAGGCCGGCCGAGGGCTGCTCGATATCGAGATCCTGCATGACCTCCTTGAGCGTCGGGACGCGCTGGAGCCGCGGGACGGTGGTGAGCATCGAGAAGATCACCGCCATCTCGGCGATCGCCGGCACGAGCGACTGGAGCAGGTAGGTCGATCGCTCCGGGTCGATCCCGACACTGAGGTTGTCGAGAACGACATCGCGGATATTCTGGCCGGTCTGGCGCAGCCGCTCCAGCTCGGTGCGTGTCGTGAGCATATGCAGGTCGGCGACCAGGAAAAAGCACTCGTACTGATCCTGGAGCTTGGCCCGGTTGGCCAAGGTGCCCACATAGTGCCCCAAATGCATGCTCCCGGTGGGCCTGTCGCCGGTCAGGATGCGGGGTCGAGGAGGTGTTGTCATAAGTATGGCTCCTTCGTATTGCAAATGTGTGATATTACACTTCAACCTTGTAATTGAGCTTCAATTCGTCGCCCGGCACCCCGCGGATGCCCCAATTGTGCCTGGGCGTCTCGAAGATCGTGATCTCAATATCTGGACCGACATCCGCAACTGGCCCCTTATTCGCTCGAAGAGCAAGCCGATCAGTCGTTTCTTAGCCTCGACCGAGCGACCCTCGAACATACTAATCTCAATGATTGTGTACTGCTCGGTCCGACCGGCGGGGTAGTAAAAATCATCCGAATCGAGCGGCAGGAAGCGGTGCGCCCGTTTATCGGGTGGATACTGCAACGCATCTACGACACAGGAATGAATGATGTCGGAGAGCGCGCCTTTGACCTGATCCAGGTGCTCTTTGACGCCGTAGATTTTGATTTGGGCCATAAGGATCGTCCTTTCAATCTTGCGTGTTGCGTGTTGCGTGAGTCCAAATTCACGCAACACGCAACACGCAACTCACGCGCCGGTGGGCGGCAGTGCGGCCAGCGCCAGCGCGACCTCTTCCTGCGAGTACTCGTGGTCCTGTAGCCGGCCGGCCATATAATCCATATAGGCGCCCATGTCGAAGTGACCGTGCCCGCTCAGGTTGAACAGGATCACCTTCGCCTCGCCGGCCTCCTTGCAGCGAATCGCCTCGTCGATCGCGGCCCGGACCGCGTGGGTCGCCTCGGGCGCCGGGATGATCCCTTCGACCTGGGCGAACCGGACGCCGGCGGCGAAGCAGCGCAGTTGCGGCTCGGCGCGCGCCTCGACCAGACCCAGGTCGACCAAATGGCTGACTAGCGGCGCCATGCCGTGGTAGCGCAGCCCGCCGGCGTGGATGCCCTCGGGCACAAACGTGTGGCCCAGCGTGTGCATCTTGACCAGCGGCGTCATCCCGGCGGTGTCGCCGAAGTCGTAGGTGTACCTGCCGCGCGTCAGGCTGGGGCAGGACGCCGGCTCAACGGCGATGATTCGCATGCTGCGCTCACCGCGCAGCCGCGCGCCGATGAACGGGAAGGCCAGGCCGGCGAAGTTCGAGCCGCCGCCGGTGCAGCCGATCACGATATCGGGGTAGTCGCCAGCCTGCTCAAGCTGCGCCAGCGCCTCCTGCCCAATCACCGTCTGGTGCAGCAGCACATGGTTGAGTACGCTGCCCAAGCGCATACTTGGAGTCCGGGTCCTGCGCGGCCACCTCGACCGCCTCGCTGATCGCGATCCCCAGGCTGCCGGTCAATTCGGGGTGCTCGACCAGGATCGTGCGGCCGGCATTCGTCTCATCGCTGGGGCTAGCGACCACGCGGGCGCCGAAGGTCTCCATCAGCGCGCGGCGGTACGGCTTCTGGTTGTAGCTGACCTTGACCATATAGACCAGCACCTCCAGCCCAAAGAAGGCCCCGGCCATCGCCAGCGAGGAGCCCCACTGGCCGGCGCCGGTCTCCGTTACCAGCCGCTTCACGCCCTCCTGTTTGTTGTAGTACGCCTGCGCCACGGCGGTATTGGGTTTGTGCGAGCCGGCAGGGCTAACGCCCTCGTACTTGTAATAGATCTTGGCCGGGGTGTCGAGCGCCCGCTCCAGGCGGCGCGCCCGGAACAGCGGTGTCGGGCGCCACTGGCGGTAGATCGCCTGGACCTCTTCGGGGATCGCGATCGCGCGCTCCTGGCTGACCTCCTGAGCGATCAGCGCCATCGGGAACAGCGGCGCCAAGTCGTCCGGGCCGATCGGCTGGCCGGTGCCGGGGTGCAGCACCGGCGGCGGCGGCGATGGCAGGTCGGCGGCGATGTTGTACCAACTCACCGGCATCTGATCTTCTGTCAGTAGATACTTGACCGTTTCCATCGCGTGTACCTCCTCTTTGCGGTCGCCGGTTGGCACTTGCAACTGACGACGGACAACGGACAACGGACGACGTAAAGGCGTATTGCAATACGCCCCAACACAAAAAACCCCCCATCCCAGATCGGGACGAGAGGCTAATGCCCTCGCGGTGCCACCCGCATTCGCCGGCTCTTACAAACTCGGCGCACTCAACAGGTACCTTTCAGCACCCTGGTAGTGGAGTGCTGATGTAGAGACCCTGCGCCCTGATAACGGTGGCGTCTCCGGCGGCTACTACTTGATGCAATTGAGAATTGAGAATGTAAAATTGAGAAAGCCTTCAACCGAGCAATTCTCAATTTTCAATTCTTCATTCTCAATTTCCCCGTTCGCTCCGCAACTCCCAGGCCCATTCCGCGCCCGTACCTGCACCGGCTTTGCACCAACCGCCGGCTCTCTGGACAGTGATCGGTCGCGTACTCTTCCTGTTCGGCGTCGTTGTATCTGTTATTGCGGGAGAGTATAGCAGCGTCGGTATGGAATGTCAACCGGTCAAAAGACGGTTATGTCCTAGTTCGTTTGGGGTGCTATAATGCCCTTGGCTCCGCAGTGCGCTTGCATGCGCCTTTACCCCGGAGCACGAGTCTCGTTCCCGCTTCATCATACCTGAAAGGACTCGCCATGGCCTCAGTGATCTCCGTCTCCACCCAGACACGCGCCGACATCTCGCGCCGGCTCGTGTGGGGGCTGCTCATCGCCGGCACGGCAGCCAACACGTTTGGCATCGCCGGCGGCTCCTGGGATGGCGCATACCACCGCCGCTACGTGGTCGACACATTCTTCTCCCCGCCGCACCTGATGATCTACGGCGGCATGCTGGGAACCTTGCTGATCGGGCTGGCGATCCTGGGCATGCTGGTGCTCGACGGCTGGTCGCAGGGTGATGTCGTCGGCACGCTGCTGCGGCGCCCGCTGCTGCTCCTGCCGCTGCTGGCTAACCTAGGCTTCCTGGCCACCGGGCCGTTCGATGATGTATGGCATCGCCTGTTCGGCCGCGACGAGCTGACGCCCTGGACCGTGCCACATGCCATCCTGCTGCTGAACCTGGCGGCGACGGCGGTGGGTGTAGCCGGGCTGGCGCTCTGGCTGCGGGCCTCCGCGCCGGCCAGCGGGCTGCCCGCGCCGCAGGAGCGCGGCGAGCGTCGGCGAGCCGAGGTGGCGCTATTTATCGGCCTAAGCATGGCCCTGAGTCATGTGTGGCCCTTCGTCAGCGAGTGGGAGGGCGGCTTCTCATTGGGCAGCCCGGTGCTCCAGTACGGCTGGATCTACCCGCCCACGGCCACGCTGATCGCCGCACTGACTATGACTCTGACGGCCCGCCTCTTCCCCGGCCGCTGGTGGCTTTTACCGCTGGTGGCGTTGGTCAGCCAGATATGGCGGCTGCTACCATCCACGCTGCTGATGTTCTTCGGCTACCCAGGACCGAACGGCCTGAACATTGTCCTGCTGATGGCCGCGACAAGCTACGGCCTGATCGAGTATTTCGGCCAGCGCCTGCCAGCCAGGGCGCGCTATGCGCTGTTCGGCACCAGCTACATTGGCATCATCCTGCTGGCCCGCGTCGCCGGTCGGCTGCCGACCCTGACCACGTTCGAGATCCTGGCTACCGCACTGCTGCTGCCGATCTTCGCTATGCTCGGCGGCGAGCTGGGCGCAAGGCTGGCCGGCGGCCTGCGGCGCCTGGCGGGGGATCGCGTCTAATATGAGCGTTTAAGGGCAATAGCTTTCAAATAAGGTCGCGCTCAGACCTTGTTGCTCCGCACCTTCTGGCGCCTTTTCAAACAAGGTCTTATTTGAAAAGTATTAGGTTTAAGGGCTGGCGATTGGCGACCGTGTAGGTCTTGCCAGTCGCCTTTTTGTAGGCATCGCTGGACGATTTTCACCAAGCTTGCTATAGTCTTTCAGAAAAGAACTGGAAGGGAGGGGCAAGGGGAGGGTGGCCTCCCCTTAAATCCCACCCCAACCCGTCGTAAGTAGTCGAGATCATGTTCTGAAGATCTATAGTGATTGGAGAAGTTATGCTCGACCGTATCCTGCGTGCCGGACGGGAGTTGCTGGGCGAGGCCTCCGACGAGGCGCCGCAGGCTGAACCAAATCGGCGCGGCCCGCCGCCCGATACGATCCGACCGCGCGTGCTCCTGGTCATTCACAACCCGCCGGTCGAGTCCGAGGGTGGCCGGCGGCTGAACGAGGTCTTTGGCTGGAACGACCCCGATCAACTCGTGCGCCAATACATCGCCGACTTGGCCACGGCCAGCGGCGGCTACTTGCAGTACCAGGTCGTCGAGCGGATCGCCGCCGACCGGCTCCCAGTCAAGCAGGACGGCTTCCGCTACACTACCGAGAGCTACGTGCGATCGTGGCGCAGCCGCGCTATGCACCAGCCCGACGCGATCGACTACCAGGCGCAGGTGGCGACGTTCGACCTGATCGGCCGCTACGACCGCGGCGAGATCGACGAAGCCTGGTTCATGGCCTTCCCCTACTCCGGCGACTATGAGTTGACCATGGTCGGGCGCGGGGCGTTCTGGTGCAACTCGCAGCCGGTGCCGAACACGGGCCACTGCTCCGGTCGATTCGTGATCATGGCGTTCAACTACGAGCGCGACGTCGGCTGTATGCTGGAGAACTTCGGCCACCGGGTCGAGTTGATCATGAGCCGGGTGTTCAGCGCCCACCCGCCGGCGCGCAATCTGTGGGAGCGCTTCATTCGCTACGACCAGGTCGCGCCCGGCCAGGCGCAGTGCGGCAATGTCCACTTCGCCCCCAACAGCACGCGCGACTACGACTGGGGCAACCGGCGCTCCGTGGCCAGCTACTGCGACGACTGGTACAGCTTTCCCCAGGTACCAGGCCGCGCACGCCAGGTCAACTGCGCCGAGTGGGGCAATGGCGACATGCGCGCCCACCATATCTGGTGGCTCGACCACCTGCCGCGCGTCGCGGGGGAGACGGATGGGGTCGCGAATAACTGGTGGCAGTACATTGTCAATCCGAACCTTGTGCCGTGAGCCAAGCTATTCGGCTGTGTCAAGGCCCCTTGGGCAGCAAAAGGTGCGCGCTCCGACCCTATGCGATCGTTCGCCGGCACTATGTGTGGGTGACTAGCTTCTGGAGCTTCGCTTCGACCTGCTGCATCTCCTGGGCAATGGCCTCAAGCTGCCGCTGCAGCCGTAAGCGGTCCCCGGCATTGAGGGTCGTGCTGAGTTGCTGATCGACCGCCGTATGCTCCTGCTCCAAATGTTCGAGGCGCCGGCGCAGCGATTGGCGCTGTACTTCCGCTGTGCGTGTGCCCGGTTGCTGGGCAGGCTCGGCTGTGGCTGAGACAAGTGGCTCCGCTTGCCGGGGAGCCTCGGCGCGCTCATATGGCAGGTCAATCGGGTAGGGCGGCCGCACCGGATGCAGGCTGGCGATGTCGAGCGCGTACAAGAACGGTCGCTCGGCAAGATCGAGTTGCTCGCGTCCGGCATCCAACGCCCGCTCAAACGGCATCCGCCCACTGTATCGCCCGCGGCCCTCCGGCAGCGTCGTATCAAGCGCCTGGGTATAGGCGCACCCGGTACACTCCAACGCCGCGTACTGGCCGTTATCGATCAGGCTGCGTAGAATCGCCCCGTTCTCCGCCGGTAGCAGCCCCGTAGAGAAGGCACGCAGCTCCTCGCGCGACTGAAAGGTGAGGTCGCGCTGGTACTGAAGGCGCGAGACGGCGATGAGCGCGTGGCCTTTGATCAATATCAGCAGCGGCAGCAGGTCGTAATGCAAACATACACCGGCAGCCAGCAGCGCCAGATCAAGGCAGGTCCCTTGATTAGGGGGGCGCATGATCTCGATCGGCTGGCGGATACGCTGCTCACCCTGCTCAAGGCTGACTGGCGCGCGGTCATACTGGATCGCACCGCTACAAAGTGTATCGTAGATCAGGCGCAGCGTTTTCAGCTTGCCATCTAGATCGGCGCGCAGATCGGCCGGGTTGGCCGGAAGCTGCGGCAACAGCTTTGCCGCTTCCGGAGTTGCGTAGCGCGCCAGGGTGCGCTGCTCGGTACGCAGCCATGGTTCCCAGGGCATGCGAGCCTCCTCATCTATTCAGAGAACGATCTCCAGCACATCGTGTACAGGCTTGGGCGCAAGCGGCCCGCTCCGGGAGGTGTGAACGTCAACACGGTAGGCTCCGGGCGCGAGACCTGCCACCTCGCCGATCCAATCGTCACCGTCGCGCACCAGCGGCTGCTCCACCACCGTCGTGCCCTCGGCCGGCATGAGCGTCAGCAGCACGCCAACCGGGTCCTCAAGCGGATCAACAATCTGGACGCGCGCCCGCAATGGCTCTGGCCCCTGGTGGAGATTCGGCAGACTCAGGCTGAGCGCAGGGAGGCGCAACCCTTCCTCGAGCGTACCTTCGTACTGCCGTATGTAATCGTCCAACTGCATATCCGCAAGCTCACGGCAGAGATCCTCTAGCGCCTGGCGGTTGCTTGTGAGCCACGCATGCTTCTCGGCGTAACGTAGCTTGCGCTGCACCTTCGGCGGCTCGATCGGCAAGGCCGCAAGATATGGGACCGTCCCATCGCCATCACGCACCCAGGCACTGTCTTGGGCTGCGGGCAGCGGCTGCGGAAGATTGGCGCTGAACTGCAAACCGTCATCCGTCAGGACTGCGGACTGGTATGTCGGCTGGTAGGTGCCCGTGACAGGCAAGATTCGATTTGAGTATTCGGATGGGCGCTCCGCTGTGCGCTGCTTGATCTCCAGATGAAATGCACGCCCGGCGGCGGCGCGCTGCTGGCTTATGTGCCGCAGCCGGTCAGTTTCGGCCACGCGACACAGATGATCGTCGATCCAGATCACGGGGTAGATCGGCAGAAGTTGGTAGGCAGAGGTGAACGAGCGCACAAGCATGGTCAGGTCGGCCGAGCCGAGCCAGTGCCCATTGCACAGCGATTCGAGGGCATTGAGCGAGCCGCGGTGAGGTGTCCCGAACGTGAACAGGACTCGGCAGTGCTCCCAGCCGCCGAGCGCCTCCAGGTAATAGCGCGCGACCAGGCCGCCCATGCTGTGACAGATCAAGATCACGCGCGCCTCACGCGAGCTGACCTGTTGCCAGCGCGGGAGTTGGGCATCAACCAGCCGCTTGAGCCTGTAGGCGGCGGCCCGATTATCGCGCCGCCAGTCATAGGGCAGGTGGAAGAAGTTCGCCGGGCGCTCACTATCTGCGTCGCCAAGGGTAACGTCAAAGGTGCGTAGGATGGTGTCGCTGATCTGCTGGTAGCCCTCACCCAGCATCAGACCATGAATGCCGTGAATGCCGGTCATGAGGCGAGTTGCGCGGATACCGTTGGGCAGCAACTCTCGCTCCGGATCGTCATCGTGCTCAGCGAGAAGATAGAGGGGATGGAAATCGGTCAGCTCTTCCTGACAACGCCGGGCCGATAATACGCGGCATCGACCACAATTCGTTGCCGTGCTGCTCCAATACACTGCCCATAATTCCGGGGATCAGGATGATGATGTCACGCATCGGCTGTCGTTGTTCCATATCCATACCTTTCGTCATTACTATAGCAAACCTATCTGAGTTGTAAATGTGGGTGGGCCTTTCTGCGGGGGCTTCCCCACACCCCCTTTTACGACTCATTTAGGAATGCTATAGCAAACCTATCTGAGTTGTAAATGTGGGTGGGCCTTTCTGCGGGGGCTTCCCCCACACCCCCCTTTTACGACTCATTTAGGAATGCTATAGCAAACCTATCTGAGTTGTAAAAGTGATTGGGCTTTTCTGCGGGGGCTTCCCCCACACCCCCTTTTAAACTCATTTAGGAATGCTATAGATTGTTGAGATCATCCTCAATACGCTGCATCTCCCGCGCCAAATGTTCGAGCTTCCGATTCAGTCTGAGCCGGTCGCCAGCGTCGAGGGTACTGTTGAATTGCTGGTTGATCGCTGTGTACTCTTCCTCCAGGCTCGCCAGTTGCTGCTCCAGGGTCTTGCGCCGAAGCCACTTCACCGATGATGTAGGTGTTGACTGAGGCGGGTTATTTAGCAAAGGAGGCTCGTACCCGCTGTTGCCCTGTAGCCACTCGACCAGAACGTCATTTCCCTGGCGGCAAACCTTTATCGGCATGAAGTTACCCTGTGCGTCCTTCAGCACAATCCACTTCCCCTCCGACTGGCCTGTAAGATCAAAGCGCTGCCCATATACCTCGCCGGAGTTAAAGACGGTTATTTTTGCGAAACGCACATCGTAGTATGAAATAGTCTGACCTGTGTCCGGGTGTGGCTTCGAGCCCATTATTCGATCCAACTTGAAAGCTGCATTCATAGAGGCCCTTCCCTGTTAAGCTTAGAGAGGTGCTCGCCCAGCTCATCGATGCTGTTCATTGTTTTAAGCCCGATCCCTTGTCTGTCCATCCGGCAGTCGCCGACAGTATACCCTAGACGGGCAAACCGGCGCCGGTCCTATACTTAGAACGTAACATACTCAGTAGATCACAGGTTTGATTAGGAGGACATAAAATGTAGGTTCGCTGATTGCAGCAGGGATCTTCCAAAGCCGAAAGGAGGACCCTGATGCGCGAACCTACATCCAGCCAGCCGATTTGCCTGACCGACCAGCAGACCTTGCATGATACCATACTCGTGGGGCAGCAGCACATCCCACTCAGCGCCAATGGCTATCGTTGCCAGACTGATGATTTGTGGCGCATTTTGCTGGCTGCCGCCGCAAACAAGACCACCATCGAGGCCACCTGTGCTGATTTGGAACGTGCGCCCGATGCCAATACTGTGCGCGGCTATTTGAATGAGCAGTTGCCGCCCTCTGCTATACCCAAGCTGGAACAGCAGTTGAATGACTTGTTGCGTAGCTTGCTCCCCGACTGGCTGCGTGCTCGTCCACAAGAGATCGCGGTTGACTTCCACGATGAACCCTACTATGGCCGCGACCATCCCGATGATGTGGACAATTGGGTCTGTCGTGGCGAAGCAAGGGCAGGTACCACGCGCTTTTATCGCTGTGCGACCGCTTATCTGTTGCGGCAGGATGTGCGGCTGACGCTGGCAGTCGTGTTTATCAAGCCCAAAATGGACAAGGTCAGCGTGCTGGCGAGCTTGCTCAAAGCACTCAAGGACGCTGACCTGACCATCAAGTGCTTGTACGCAGATAAGGCGTTTTGTAGCATTGAGGTCGTGCGCTACTTGAAGAGCCAGCGCATTGCGGCCATTATTGCCATGCCGATACGTGGCAAGCAGGGCGGCACGCGCAAGCTGTGTCGCGGAGGCAAGAGCCATTGGACCAGCTATACGATGCAGAGTGCTGAACACGGCAGCATCAGGGTGGTGGTGGCGGTGGTGCGTACCTATCAACGCCGCCGTTCGGGGCAGCGACATCTGTGCTGGTTGCTGTACGTGTGCCTGCAAATAAGCGGAAAGGTGGTGCGGGTGAGGCGACGGTATCGGCGCCGGTTTGGGATAGAGAGTGGCTACCGACTGATGGAGCAGGTGCGAGCGCGCACGACCTCGCCGAACCCGGCGCTGCGCTTCCTGTTGATGGGAGTGGCGTTGTTGATTGTGAATGTGTGGATACGTTTGCATTGGCTGTTCCTGCGACTGAGGGGGCGAGGACCACGGCGCGTCGCGCGCTGGCGCTTTCGACTGGAGCGCATGACGCGCTTTCTGATACACGCGATTGAGCGTTTCTATGGCGTCGTCACCATCGTCAAGCCAGCACCTATTTAACATCTGTGATCTACTGATACTACCGCTTTGGCGAATCCGCGACGCACACCGGCCCACTCCAAGGGTATAATGACGTGTGGAGCGACACCACTGTGATTCGGTAGGCGGCGATGATCGTGAAAGAAACATCCTAATGAGCACATCCCCTGGGATCGGGCCAGGACGTACGGACCTCGAAGCACAGCTTGAGCGCCTGCGCTTTCAGCGCGAGCGCGACCGGCGTGCCCTCGACCTGCTCTACCGCGTCGGCATGGCCTGCCAGGCTCAAGCTTCGGACCGGGCGATCTTCGATGCGCTCTGCCATGAGTTGCGCACCGTCTTCGCGCTCGAACTCATGCTTTATCGCGCTATGCGACCTGGATCGCCCCGACTTCTTCCGCACCGCCCTGCTCTACGACGAGGGGCTGGTGGAGTATCGGGAGAACGTCGAGTTCGGGCCGATCACCGGGCGCATGATCCGCGAGCGCATCCCGGTCCTGGTGCCCGATATGAACGAGATACGCGATACTCTGAGCGGGCACCCGACTACATTCGGCAACCGGCAGAAGCTCTCGCGGGCCTGGATGGGCGTGCCGCTCCTGCTTGGCCAGGACGCGCTTGGGATCATTTCGCTCCAGAGCTACACGCCGAACCTGTTCACCGAGGCCGACCACGATCTGCTCCAGCGCATCGGCCAGGTGGTGGCCGTGGCGCTGGAGAACGCCAATCTCATCCAGCACCAGCGCAAATTGAGCGCCGAGCTGGCCGCACGGGTGGCGCTACGCACCGAGGAGTTGGCGGCACTGAGCGCGATCGCCGCCGAAACCGTGCTCCAGCAGCCGTTGCCGGCGCTGCTCGACCGCGCGCTGGCGCTGATCCTGCCGCTCTTCGACGCCACGGCCGGGAATGTGCGGCTGTACGATCGGGAGCGCGACCGGCTGGTGCTGCTGGCGCAGCGCGGCCTCCCGGCCGACGATGCCCGCGCCGTCCCGGAGGTGCCGGTGAGCGGCAGCCCGCTGGGCAGCGTCGTCCGCGACAACCGGCCACTGGTGGTCGAGCGCGATCTTGTGCAGTACTCGCTGCGCAAGGACCCGTCGATGTTCGACGCGCTGCTGGGCATTCCGCTGCGCATCGGCGATCAGGTGCTGGGCTCGATGGTGCTGCTTGACGCGAAGCCGCGCACCTTTGACCAGCAGCAGATCGATCTGGCGCAGCTGATCGGCAACCAGCTCGCGATCGCGATTGAGAACGCCCGCCTCTTTGAGCAGCGCGAGCGCCAGATCCGCGAGCTGAGCGCGCTGGGCGCGATCAGCCAGGCGGCCAATACCTCGCTCAACCTGCGCATGCTGCTCCAGCAGGTCTATGCGGCGCTGCACGATCTCATGCCGCTCGACGCCTTTGTGATGAGCATCTATGATCCCGATCGCGAGGTGATCGTCGAAGGGATCGGGATCGACGAGGGGCAGACCTACGAGCACTTCACCTGGAACGCCCCACCGACGCCTGGCTCGTTCACCGCGTGGGTGATCAACAACCGCCGGATGCTGCACCTGCGCGATGTGGCCACCGATATGGCGCGGTACCCGGAGCTGACCAGGGTGCCGAGCGGCTCCGGGCGGCCATCGGCCTCCTGGCTGGGCGTGCCGCTGCACGATCACGAGGGGCTGGTGATCGGGACGATCGTCGTCCAGTCCTACGCCGCCGGCGCATTTGACGAGCGCGACGAGCGCTTCCTGCGGAACGTCGCCCAGCAGACGGCACTGCACGTGCGCAATGTGACCCTGCTGGCCCAGCGCGAGCAGCAGATCCGCGAGCTTGACGCGATCGGCCGGATCGGCCAGTTTGTCAGCGCGACGTTCGACCTCGACGAGATTTTGCAGGTGGTGTATGAGACCCTGCGCGATGTGACCGGCGCGCCGATCTTCTACCTCCTGATCTGCGAGCCGAATACGCATATCATCACCAATGCGATGTTCATCGAGCAGAGGCAGCGCAGCGACCTCGGCTGGATCGGCAACCGGCCGCGGCCCGGCAGCATGACCGATTGGATCTTGCAGCATCGCGAGCCGCTGCTGCACGACGACTTGCTGGCCTACCTTGAGCGCACGACCCAACCCGAGGTCAGGCCCAAGCGCTTCGGCAACCAGCGGCACGCCCGCGCGTGGGCCGGCGTGCCGCTGCTGGCGAAGGATGGCGAGCCGATCGGCGTGCTTTCGGTGCAGGACTACGAGCCGAGCCTGTACGGTACGCAGACGATCGAGTTCCTCGGCCAGGTGGCCAGCCACATCAGCCTGGGCATCCAGAAGATCAGGCTGTTGCGCGAGCGCGAGCGCCAGATCGGCGAGCTTGACGCGATCGGCCGGATCGGGCGGCTGGTCAGCGCCACGTTCGACCTGGACCGCATGCTGCGGGTGGTCTACGAGATTTTGCAGCAGATCACCGGCGCCGATGCCTTCTACCTGGTGGTCTGCGAGCCGGGCAGCCAGGTTGTCATGCGGATCTTCTACATCGAGCATGGCGTTCAGTTTGAGGACGATTGGGCCGGTGCGCCGCCGCCGCCTGATAGCCTGACCGGCTGGATTCTGCGCGAGCGGCGCCCGCTGCTGATCGCCGACCTGCCCGGCGAGGGGCAGCGCCTATCCGCTCTGGGTATCGCCCCGGTGCTTATGGACAACACGGTACACCCGCGCTCGTGGGTCGGCGTGCCGTTGCTGGCCGAGGATGTGGAGCCGATCGGCGTGATCTCGGTGCAGGACGAGCAGCCATACAGGTACGACGAGCAGACGGTGGAGTTCCTGAGCCAAGTCGCCAGCCACTTGAGCCTGGGCGTGCAGAAGGTCAACCTGTTTCAGGAGCGCGAGCGGCAGATCCGCGAGAACGCCCGACTGTTCGCCGAGGCCGAGGCCCACGCCGCTACGGCCGAGCGCCAGGCCCAGCGGATGGCACTGATCCACCGGATCTCGTTGCTGCTCAACCAGCGGATCGATCCGCAGGAGACGCTCGATCTGGCGGTCGAGGAGCTGGCGAAGTTGTTTGGCACCGAGCACGTCGGGATTCTGCTCTTCGACGAGGCCGGGCGCTCGGGCACGGTCGTGGCCGAGTACCCGCGCGGCGTGCAGCTCAAGGAGCGGGTGGTGGGCGTCGAGCGCGAGCTTACGAGGCACTTCGCCGCCGGCCGCCGCCCGCTGCTGATCGAGTCGGTCGCCGATAGCCTGCTGCCGGAGGTGGTGCGCGCGCTGCTGCTGCGCAAGGGCGTGCTCTCGACGATGATGGCGCCGCTGGTCATCCGCGACAGTGTGATCGGCCTGATCGGGCTGGATAGCATCGGCAAGCCGCGCTCGTTCGACGAGGAGGAGCAGGAGGCGTTTATGACCATCGCGGCGACGGTGGCGGCGGCCTTTGAGAACGCGCGACTCTTCGCCGCCGAGCACGCTGCCCACCGCACGGCCGACACCCTGCGCGAGGTGGCGCGGGTACTCAGCAGCACGTTCGACGCGAATGAGGTGCTCGAACTCATCCTCGACCAGCTCGGCACCGTGATCCACTACGACAGCGCTTCGATTATGCTGCTGGAAGGCGAGAGCTTGCGTCCGGCGGCGCATCGCGGCCTGGAAAGAGAGGCGCTGCCGAGTTGCCAGACATTCTCGCTCCAGGAGCGCAGCGGCGCGAGCCTGGCAGTGAGCCTGGGCCAGCCGGTGGTGATCGACGACACGCGCACATCGCCCAACTGGCAGGCCACCCCGTTCGGCCAGGACATCCGCTCCTGGCTCGGCGTCCCGCTCAGGTCGAAGGGCAAGGTCCTGGGCGTACTGAACATCGACTCACACCGGCCGCACCACTTCACCGAGCGCGATGGCGAGGTCGCGCTGGCGTTCGCCAACCAGGCGGCGGTGGCGCTGGAGAACGCCCAGCTCTACCAGGAGTCGGTCACGCGCGTCGAGCAGGAGCTGGAGATCGCCCGCCGCATTCAGAGCAATCTTTTCCCGCGCGAGCTGCCGCAGGTGCCCGGTATCACGATCGCCGCCCGTGCCCTGCCGGCGCGCGAGACCGGTGGCGATTTCTACGACATTGTGCCGCTTACCGAGGAGCGGTTCGGCCTGCTGGTGGGCGACGCTTCGGGCAAGAGCATCCCCGGAGCGATGCTGATGGCGATTGCGCGCTCGATCGCGCGGTCGGAGGCGCGCGACCACGAGCTGCCGGAGGCAGTGATGCGCGAGACCAACCGCTGGATCACGCTGGACGTGCCCGCCCGCTCGTTCGTCGCGCTGAACTACGCCAGCCTCGACGCCGGCCGGCGGCGCTTGGCGCTGGCGAACGCTGGCCAGCTCTCGCCGCTGCGCCGCCGCGCCGACGGAACGATCGAGTACCTCGACGTGCCGGGGCCGACCTTGCCGCTGGGCATCCAGCCGGACACCGCCTACGAGGCGCTGGAGGTGGCGCTGGCGCCGGGCGATACGCTGGTCTTCTATACCGACGGGATCGTCGAGGCCCACAACCCGGGCCGCGAGATGTTCGGCTTCGAGCGGCTGGAGGCGCTGGTGCGTGAGCTAGGCGACCGGGCGCCCGAGCAGCTGATCGAGGCGCTGCTGGCGGCGGTCGAGGACTTTAGCCACGGCGTCGCCCAGCATGATGATATGACGCTGCTGGTGCTGCAGGTCGAGTAGCGGCATTTGGAGACGAAGATGTCGCGCACGATACGAATCGGCATTCAAATCGGGCACGATGAACCGTTCTGGGTTCAAGTGCGTGAGGTTATATGGCAGCGGGCACGGACGCTGGCTGTGGAGCTGATCGAACTCACCATCGAGGAATCTGGTCTGCTTTCGAGTGATGAGCAAGCCGAAGTAGTCGAGGATCTGATCGTGCAGGAGCTTGACGCCCTGATCTGCAATGTCTATCCACCGACTCTGCTCACCCGCATCCTCGACAGCGGGATCCCGATTATCTACGTCGCGGAAATCCCGCTGCGCCATCCGCGCTTCACCTCACGCCTCGGCCTCTACGACGCCGGCTCCATGATCGGCAAATTCCTTCACGAACGGCTGGCCGGATGTGGTACAGTGCTGGTTGTCGGTGGCTACATGGCTGTTAGCGAGGACAACGGCCAGAGCCGGATCGATGGATTCTTTGCGGCACTGCCCAGCGACCATCACTATGCCATCCACCACGTGTCGAGCACATGGCCGCAGGAGGATGCAGCCCACGCCCTTGCCGCCTACCTCGGCGAGCACGCCGATCTCCAGGTTGATGCGATCTTCGGCCTCTCGGATGCGATTGCCATCGCCGCCCGAGACGTATGCCGGTCGCTTGGCCGCATCGACGGCGGCACACTGATCCTCGGGATCAATGGCGACCCGCTGGCGTTGGCCTCAATCGCCGACGGCAGGATGACCGCGACCGTTGAAACCGATATCGACGACATGGCCACGCAAGTGGTTGCTTTGGCCTACCGTGCAGCGTGCGGTGATCCCCTCCCACCATCCTTCCGAAACCGCCAACGCCTTGTCACCGCCGACAATGTCGCTGAGGTGGCAACGCGAAAGCTGTTGAGCCTGGCCAGCCTACCCACGCGCTTGGTCGAGGTCAACCGGCGCAATGTGCAGGAGCGTATCACGCAGCGTGAGACCAGCCTGGCGATCGACCGGAAGGTTGGCCTGATCCTCGATGAGCAACAGCTCTCGCTGGCGATCACCGCGCTCATCCGCGACAACTATGGATTCGACGATGCGCGCTTCCTGGTTTGGCACGAGCATGACGAGCGGCTGGTCGAGGTCGGTGATGTGCAGCGTGCAGGCGAGGGCACGGATATGGGAATTGCCCTCTCAGGGCCGCTGGAGTACGCGCTCACGCACAACCAGACGGTCTTCATCCCCGACACGTACGGCAGCTCTCGCTTCGCGCCTGATCCATTGTGGCCCGAGATGCATGCACGCGTGGTAGTTCCGGTGCATCTCGGCAGCCAGATCGTGGGCTTGCTCGATTTGCACCGGCGCGAAGTGACACACCATACGCGCGAAGAACTCGATGGCCTACAGCTCCTGGCTGATCAACTCGGTATCTCTATTCGTAATGCCGAACTGTACGGCGAGGCGCTCGACGCGCGCTCGATTGCTGAAAAGGCTGACCGTCTTAAGACCGTGCTGCTGACCAATGTGAGCCATGAGCTACGCACGCCCTTGAACGTCATCCTTGGCTACAGCCGAACCACACTCGACACGCTAGCCCGCCCTGGCGCGGCACATGACACCGAACTCTCCCAATATCTGACTCATATCTACAGTAGTGCTGAACACTTGCTGCGTCTGATCAACGACCTCCTGGATCTTTCACGTGCGGAAATCGACGAGCTTGATCTACTGCCCGAGACGCTCAACACGCGCAGCTTCCTCGAAACGGTGTTTGAGTTTAGCACCACGCACTTCGGCGCAGGTGGTCTGGTGGCCTGGCGCTTGGATCTGCCGCCGGAGATCCCACCGCTCGAGGCCGATCCGGTGCGCCTGCGGCAGGTGCTGCTCAACTTGCTGCACAACGCCCACAAATTCACCGAGCAGGGCCAGATCACCCTGGGCGCCGAGGTGGCGCCGCCCGATCTGCACCTCTGGATTGCCGACACCGGAGCCGGCATCCCTAGCGAGTTGCAGGAGCAAATCTTCGAGCCCTTCATCAGGGACGAGACCAACGCGCGGCGGCACGCGGGCATCGGCCTTGGGCTCAGTATCACTCGGCGACTCGTCGCGCTGCACGGCGGCCGGATGATGGTGGAGAGCCAGCCTGGCCGCGGCAGCACGTTCCATATCTACCTGCCGCTGCTGGCCCCGGTGGCTGCTCCGGCAACGCTGAACGACGGCAACCAGCGGGCGCTGCTGATCACCAAGGCCGCATTCCATGCGGTCGAAGCCCTGACCGGCCTGCTGCTCAAGCCGCTTGGTGATAGCGTCCTGATTGAGGCGCTTGAGCAATTGGCGCCGCGTGCAACCGAGGGCAGCATCCTGATAGTCGAAGATGACCCACAGCTACGCGCCTTGCACCGCCGGATCATCGCTGAACATTTCTCCAACTATGCCGTCCACGATGTCGGCGATGGGCGCGCTGCGCTGGACATGCTCACCCGCGAGACACCGAGCCTGGTGGTACTCGACTTGGTGATGCCCGAGGTCGACGGTTTCGCCGTGGTGGAGGTGCTGCGTGCCAACCCGCGTACCGCTGTCGTACCTGTGCTGGTGTTGAGCGGCAAGATTCTCTCCGCCGACGACGTTCGCCGCCTCGCTGAAGCGCGGGTGATCTACCAGACGAAAGACATGCTGGCAGAGGGTGACTTGGCCGAGTCGCTCCGCCGGACGCTGGCCCGTGAGGAGCTTCTGCCACCGCACACCAGCGCGCTGGTGAAGAGCGCGGTTGCCTTCATCCAGCAGCATCACAACGAGCCACTTTCACGGCAGGAGATTGCCGACGCCATCGGTGTCAGCAAAGACTACCTCGGGCGCATCTTTCAGCAAGAGCTGCGACTCTCGCCCTGGGAGTACCTCATTCGCTACCGCGTGCTACGCGCCAAGGAGCTGCTGCGGACGACGGGCTACAGCGTCGCCGAGGTGGCCACACGGGTTGGCTTCGATACTGCCACGTACTTCAGTCACATCTTCCGCCGCGAGGTCGGCTGCTCACCGCGGGCTTTCCGAGCACAGATCACAAGCTAGGGAATCGGAACATGTAAAGCGTCCCCGGCGTGGGTCAAAAGCTGGCTCTCGGGTGAGACCCTGTTGGCCTGGATCTTCATCCTCCCCAGCCTGATCGGGTTCGGCCTGTTCTACGCCTATCCAGCGGTGCGCGGCGTGCTGCTTAGCTTCACCGACTGGGATCTGCTCACCACGCCCAAATACGTCGGATTCGCCAACTACCAGAAGATGTTCGGCGACCCGCAGTTCTGGAAAGCGCTGGGGGTAACTCTCTACTATGTGGTGCTCAATATTCCGCTTCAGACGGCGCTGGCGGTCGGCCTGGCGGTGCTCATGGATCGGCTGACCCAGTCGATCGTCGTGCGCGGCATCCTCGTGCTGCCCTGGCTGATACCGAACGTGGTGGTCGCGCTGCTCTGGGTGTGGATGCTTGACCCGCAGCTGGGAATTGTCAACCAGTTCCTAGTACTACAACGAGACTTCGTGGTATCATCCTCTCTCACTCAATTTGCCATTGGGAGGAGGGGATGAAACATCTGGAAACGATTGCCACGGCGCCAGTTCTCGACCTGACGCCACAAGACATTGATGGTCTGCTGGATGAACTGAACAGCTATCATGCGATCTTCTCTCCATTGTTTAAGCGGACCTGAGCAGCGTGAATGGTCGCAAACCTATCTGCATGGCCTGCTGCTGGAGCTGCCGCGCAAGTCGATTGAGCCAATGATGTTGGCTTTGCGTGGGGCCGATCGGAATGCCATCAGGGCTATGCAGCAGTTTGTCAGTGAAGGTGCCTGGGATGATACTGCCATCCTGCACCGCTTGTGGTCGGAAATCGATGCCGATCTGGGCGACGATGACGGCGTGCTGCTTCTGGATGGCAGCGACTTTCCCAAGCAAGGTAGCGAGTCGGTAGGGGTCAAACGCCAGTACTGTGGACAACTCGGCAAGACCGCCAACTGTCAGGCTGGTGTGTTTCTGGCCTATGCCTCTCAGCAAGGCTATACCTTGGTTGATCGCCGCCTGTACTTGCCCGAGGAATGGATCAGCGACCCCGCTTTTGCCGAGCGGCGAAAAGCCTGTCGGCTGCCAGACGAATTGACCTTTACGACCAAGCCATCTTTGGGCTGGGCCATGATTGAGGACGTAGTCCAAACCCAAACTCTGCGCTGCCGCTGGGTCGCTTGTGACGAAGGGTTTGGGCGCGATACCGCCCTGCTGGACAAGATCGCCCACGCGCACTTGTGGTACTTCGCTGAAGTGCCCCACGATACCCAAGTGTGGCTGGCGCGTCCAGATGTGGCGGTGCCAGAGTGGAGCGGACGTGGCCGCAAGCCGACACGCGAACGCCTGGTAGCAGGTTCGCCACCTCCACAGACGGTAGCTGCACTGGCTACCGCCTTGCCGAGTAGTGCCTGGTCGAAGCAACTGATCAAGGAGGGCAGTCAAGGGCCGCAAATGGCTGAGTTCGCGATTGTGCGCGTGATTGGTGTGCGTGATGGGCTGCCTGGCGAGGAGGTCTGGCTGGTGCTGCGGCGCAGCCTGACCGACGGGGAACTCAAGACCTATCTGTGCAATGCGCCCGCTGACATACCACTTGTGCGGCTGGCGCGGATGAGCGGGATGCGCTGGCCAATAGAGACGTGCTTCGAGACCGGTAAGCAGGAACTGGGGATGGGCGACTACGAAGTGCGCTCGTGGACGGGCTGGCATCATCATATGACACTGATGATTGTGGCGCAGGCGTTTTTGGTGCGGGTGCAGAAGCGCTTGAAAAAAACGCTCCGGCCCTGACGTTGCCGCAGGCGCAGTTCTTGGTCGCGTACGCCATCCCACGGCGCAGCTTTGATGCGGAGTGGGTGCTCTCCGTCTTGGCGTATTGGCAAGATGCGAATTATCGGGCATATCGTTCACATCGCAAACGGCGTTTGGCCAAACTCAATCAACGTGAGTGATAAAGTCTCGTTGTAGTACTAGGGCTCTTCGGCATCCCGCGCCAGCCGTTCGTCGGCTCGGTCGCGCAGGCCATGCCGTCGATCGCCGGCGTCAACATCTGGCGGCACGTCGGCTACACCGCGCTGCTGATCTTCGCCGGCTTGCAAACCGTCCCGAAGGATGTGTACGAGGCCGGTGCGATCGACGGCGCCACCGAGCTGCGTATGTTCTGGTCGATCACCATCCCGCTGCTGCGGCCGGTGCTGGTATTCGTGCTGGTGACCACCGTCATCGGCTCGTTCCAGATCTTCGACACGATCGCGATTATGACTCAGGGCGGGCCGGTCAACGCCACGCGCGTGATCTTCTGGTACATCTATGAGTTCGCCTTCAGCCGTTTCCAGATGGGCTACGCGATGGCGGCAGCGGTGGCGCTGTTCCTGATCCTGATCACCATGACCCTGCTGCAAATGCGGTTCCTGCGCGCCGGTGAATCCGATCTGGCCTAGTGCGGTGCGTGTATACGCCGGCCTTGTCCCCTTGTCATCTTAGTCGGCTTGACAAAGAGCAGACAAGGGCTGAACTACCTGGAGCAAGACAATGGCAACTAATGCTTCAACACTAACAGTCGTGGGGCGCCGGAAAAAGTCATCGATCGGCCGCATCCTGGCCTGGGCCGCGTTGATCCTGGTGATTCTGAGCATTCTGGCCCCCTTTATTGGGTGATACGTACCGCGCTCGCGACCAAGGTCGAGCTGTATGCCAATCCCGCGCAGATTACGCCGCCGGGGTTCACCTTGAATAACTTCGCACGCGTGCTGGGGCAGATGAGCGCAGAAGAGGCGATCGCCGCAGGCGGTTCGGGCCAGCCGATCAATTTCTTCCTGTACCTACGCAACTCGGTGATCGTAACGGGGCTGATCGTCGTCGGACAACTATTCTTCTGCTCACTGGCGGCCTACGCCTTCGCGCGGCTGCACTTCCCGCTGCGCGACAAGATCTTCTTTCTGTACATCGCCGCGCTGATGGTACCCGGCATCGTCACCCTGATCCCGAACTACATTTTGATCCGCAATCTGGGCTGGCTGAACACCTTCCAAGGCATTGTCGCACCCTCCATTCTAATGTCGCCGTTCGCGGTGTTCTTCTTGCGCCAGTTCTTTCTGGGCATCAACCGCGAGATCGAGGAGTCCGCCAAGATCGACGGCGCCTCGCTATTCCGAGTCTTCTGGGGCCTGATCGTCCCGATGAGCATACCGTCGCTCACGACGCTGGGCATTCTGACCTGGATTGGTACCTGGAACGAGTACCTGTGGCCGCTGCTGATCGGGAAAGATGAGAATGTGCGGGTGCTGACCGTCGCGCTGGGGGTATTCAAGTCGCAGACGCCGCAGGGCGCGCCCGACTGGGGCGGCTTGATGGCCGGCGCACTCCTGAGCATCCTGCCGAGCATTGCCCTTTTCCTGGCGTTTGGCCGCCGAGCGATCAACTCGATCCAATTCTCGGGGATCAAGTAGATGAAAGGAGGGCCTATAGCGACGACTCTCACGTGAAAAAGGGGGAGTCTGAGGGGTCGCCCCTCAAGAATAACCCCACCCACCATGTGAAAAAGGGGGAGTTTGAGGGGTCGCCCCTCAAGAATAACCCCACCCACCACGTGAAAAAGGGGGAGTTTGAGGGGTCGCCCCTCAAGAATAACCCCACCCACCACGTGAAAAAGGGGGAGTTTGAGGGGTCGCCCCTCAAGAATAACCCCACCCACAGTTCATACGTGCGTTGTGCGCGCAACGCATGGAAGTCTGACAGGTGTCCAAGCACCTGGCTTGAAGAGGAGCAAAAAAGCGATGCGGCACAGAAACCACAAGATGCTGACGGCTATCTTAGTCGTGGCCGGGCTGATCCTGGCGGCCTGCGGTGGGAGCGGAACTACCACGCCGGCGGGCGGCGGTGCAGCCGACGCCCCTGCGGCGTCGGGCGAGGCTGTGACGATCCGCTACCAACTATGGGACACCAACCAGCAGCCGCCCTATCAGGCCTGCGCCGACGAGTTTCACAAGCAGAATCCCAATATCACGGTGAAGATCGAGCAACTTGGCTGGGGAGATTACTGGAGCGGCATCCAGACCGGCATGGTCGGCGGCACCGCGCCCGACGTCTTCACCAACCACCTGGCCAAGTACCCGGAGTTCGCCAGCAAGAACCAACTGGTCGACATCCAGCCGCTGGTCGACAAGGACAAGGTCGACGTCAACCAATACATTCCGGGCCTGGCCGACCTGTGGGTGCGCGACGGCAAGCGCTACGGCCTGCCGAAGGACTGGGATACGGTCGCGATCGTCTACAATACCGACATGCTCACGACGGCCGGCGTCGACCCGGCGTCGCTGAAGGATCTGAGCTGGAATGCCCAGGATGGCGGCACCTTCGGCGAGCTGGTTGCCAAGCTGACGCTCAACTCGAACGGCAAGAACGGCCTCGACCCGGCCTTCGACAAGACCAAGGTCGTCCAGTACGGCTTTGTCCCGCAGGGCGCGGGCGGCTTCTCCGGCCAGACCCAGTGGAGTATGTTCGCCGTCAGCAACGGCTTCAAGTTTACCGACGGCCCCTGGACCACCAAATACTACTACGACGACCCCAAACTGGCCGAGACAATGCAGTGGTACGCCGACCTGGCCCTGGTCAAGGGCTTCGCCCCGCCGCTGGCCGACTACACCACCAATGGCGCCGGCACGTTCTTCCAGGCCGGCAAGGCCGCGCTGACCACCGATGGCTCGTGGACGATCGGCGACTACGTGAAGAACTCCAAGTTCAAGCCTGGGTTCGCGCCGCTGCCGAAGGGGCCGGAGGGCCGCAAGTCGATGTTCAACGGCTTGGCTGACTCGATCTGGATGGGCAGCCAGCACCAGGCGGAGGCCTGGCAATGGGTCAAGTTCGCCGCCTCGCCCGCGTGCGCGGACATCGTCGGCAAGGCCGGCGTGGTGTTCCCGGCGATCAAGAGCGGTGTCGACGCATCTCTGGCGAAGCGTCAGGCGGATGGACTCGACGTGACCCCCTTCACCGACCAGGCGCTCGACCCCCAGGGCACGTTCCTGTTTCCGATCACCGACCACGGCGCTGAGATCACGACGATCATGGACCCCCTGATGCAAAGCATCATGCTGGGCGAGAAACCGGCCGCCGACGCGCTGAAGGAGGCCAGTACGCAGGTCAACGCGCTGTTCCAGTAGCCGGAACGAATGGAGTTCCAGGGGCGGGCCAGTGGCCCGCCCCTGATCCCACTTGTGTCACGCACGGTGTGTGAAATGAGTTGTAAAAGGGGGTGTGGGGGAAGCCCCCACAGAAATTCCTTCCCACCTTATAACCCTGATAGGAATGCTATAGTTCTACCTGGCCAGATAGAAGGATTCGTACATGTGCAAAATCACGTTTATCGGCGCTGGGAGCACAATTTTCGCCAAGAACCTGCTCGGTGATATTCTGAGCTTCCCAGAGCTAGCCGGCTCGACTATTAGCCTGTTCGACATCGACACCGAGCGGCTGCACACCTCGCAGATTGTGGCGCAGCGGATGGCCCAGGCGTTGGAAGTTCATCCGACGATCGAGGCTACCACCGACCGCCGCCGCGCGCTCGACGGCGCTGACTATGCGATCTGCATGATCCAGGTCGGCGGCTACAAGCCCTCCACGGTTGTGGACTTCGAGATCCCCAAGAAGTACGGCCTGCGCCAGACGATCGCCGACACGCTTGGCATCGGCGGGATCATGCGCGGTCTGCGCACTATCCCGGTGCTACTCGACATGTGCCGAGATATGGAGCAGCTCTGCCCAGACGTGACATTCTTGCAGTACGTCAATCCGATGGCGATCAATTGCTGGGCGATCAGCCGCGCAAGCCGGATCAAGACGGTCGGGCTGTGCCATAGCGTCCAGCATACGGCCGGCGAGCTGGCTCACGATATCGGCGTGCCGATCGAGGAGATCAGCTATGTCTGCGCCGGCATCAACCATGTCGCATTCTACCTGCACTTCGAGCGCGACGGTCAGGACCTCTACCCCCTGATCCGCCAGGTGGCGACCGAAGGGCGCGTGCCGGATGAGAACCGCGTGCGCTACGAGATGTTGAAGCGGCTGGGCTACTTCGTGACCGAGTCGAGCGAGCACTTCAGCGAGTACACACCCTGGTTCATCAAGCGCGACCGGCCCGATCTGGTCGAGCGCTTCAACATCCCGCTGGACGAGTACATTACCCGCTGCGAAAACCAACTCGCCGGCTGGGAGCGGCTACGTGCCCAAATGGTGCAGAGCGACGAGCCGTTGGGCGTGCAGCGCAGCCCGGAGTATGGCTCGCTGATTATTCACTCGATCGAGACCGGCCAGCCGCGGGTGATCTACGGCAACGTGCCAAACCACGGCTTGATCGACAACCTGCCGCAAGGCTGCTGTGTCGAAGTGCCCTGCCTGGTGGATAAGAATGGCCTCCAGCCGACCAAGATCGGCGCGCTACCGCCGCAGTTGGCCGGGCTGATGCAGACCAACATCAACGTCCAAGCGCTGACGGTCGAGGCGGCACTGACAAGGAAGCGCGAGCACATCTACCACGCCGCCATGCTCGACCCACATACAGCGGCCGAACTGGATCTAGACCAAATCTGGCACCTGGTTGACGATCTGATCGCCGCGCACGGCGATTGGCTGCCAGAGTATGCCTGACGGCTTTGAATGTCTATCGATCTTCAGCTCACACGTGCGCAGCTCGACCCGCAGTATGTGTTGCGTGTTGCGTGTCAGTGCGCACTGACACGCAACACACAATACGCAACAGAGAATGGCGATCTCGATGACAAATGACCCGCTAGGTGAAACGCCCTCTCACGCCCGGCACAGCTCCAGCGCATCGCAAACGACCTGGTCGAGTTCCATCGCCGAACCCTCGGCCGAGGCCGACGCGAAGGCCGTTTCGCCCAGCCGTGCCCGTAGGGCCGCCCGTATCGCGGCATGATCGGTGGCGGGGCCATGCACGGCGCTAGTTTCGCGGAGCGCATCGGCCGCCGCGAACAGCCGTACCGCTGCCTCCGGCCACCCCAGCCCCACGAATGCCGCCGCCAGCCCGGCCAGGCACTCGGCGCTGAACCAGGCATCGCCCAGCGCCCGAAAGACCCCCAGGCTTTCGGCGAACTGCCGCACCGCTTGCCCATAGGCAGCCCGCGCGTTCGCAACGTGCCCGCAGTAGTTGAGCACCCAGGCGTGGCCGCGCCGATCGCCCAGCTCCTGGAACAGCGCCAGGCTCTGCTCAAACAGCGCCGCCGCCCGCCCGTGATCGCCCTGGGCCAGCACCGCCTGCCCCTGGTCGGCCAGCGCCCAAGCGTAGCCGCGCTGGTCGCCCAGCTCCTGGAACAGCGCCAGGCTCTGCTCAAACAGCGCCGCCGCGCGTGTATGGTCGCCCTGGGCCAGCACCGCCTGCCCTTGATTGGTGAGCGCCCAGCCGATGCCGTGGCGGTAGCCCAGGCCCTGGAACAGCGCCACACTCTCCGCGAACAGCGTCGCCGCCCGGTCGTAATCCCCGCGCGTCTGGGCCACCTGCCCCTGGACCGTCACCGCGACCGCGCGGCCGCGCCGGTCGCCCAGTTCCTGAAAGAGCGCCAGGCTTTGATCGAGCAGCGCCGCCGCCAGGTCGTAGTCGCCCTGGGCCTGCGCGATCTGCGCGCGGTTGGTGAGCGCCAGGGCGCTGCCCTCCCGGTCGCCCAACGCCCGAAAGCGGGCCAGGCTCTGCTCGAACAACTCCGCCGCGCGCCCGTAGGCGCTCTGCGCCTCGGCCACCTGCCCCAGGTGGTTGATCATGGTGGCGCTGCCGGCCAGGTCGCCCAGGTCTTCGCACAGCGCGCGGCCCGCCTCCAGCAGCGCCGTAGCCTGCTCCCAGTCGTTCTGGGCCCAGGCCAGGCGACCACCCCCGCCCAGCACCCGCGCCCGCGCCAGCGATGGCCCGCTGGCGCTCCCCGCCAGCAGGGTCGCGATCCACGCGCGGCCCTCGCCGATGTACCCGCGCACCAGCCAGAACTCCCAGAGCGCGCCCGCCAGCCGCAGCCCAACCTCGGAGGGGGTGACAAGGTGAGGGGGTGACAAGGTGAGGGGGTGACAAGGTGAGGGGGTGATGATGAAACCATCCTCCTGTTGAACTGTCATCTTGTCATCTTGATCAGTCACCTTGTCACCTTGCCACCCCCTCACCTTGTCACGGAGGCTCCAGGCCAGCGCCGCCCGCAGGTTGTCGTGCTCGGCGTCGAGTAGTTCCAGCCAGCTTTCCTGCTCGGTATCCTGGAGGTGCGGCTGCGCGGCCTCGGCCAGCGCGAGATAGTGCAGGGCGTGCCGCCAGCGCAGCCCGTCCAGCTCGCCGCTGGCGTCCAGTTGCTCCAGGGCGTACTCCCGCAGCGTCTCCAGCATCACGAAACGGCCCTCGACGCTCTCCTCGTACCGCAGCAGGCTTTGATCGACGAGCGCGGTTAGTAAATTGAAAATTGAACATTGAAAATTGAAAATGGATCGTTGAGGCTGGTCAATTCTCAATTCTTCATTTTCAATTCTCAATTCCGAAGCGACGGCTTCGGCCGCGTCCAGAGTGCAGCCGCCCACAAACACGCCCAGCCGCCGAAACAGCGCCTGCTCGGATGGGGTCAGCAGGTTGTAGCTCCAGGCGATCGCGTCGCGCAGCGTCTGCTGGCGGGCCGGCACATCGCGCGGGCCGCCGGTGAGGATGGTCAGCCGTTGGGTCATCCGGGCCAGCAGCGCCTGCGGGGCCAGCAGCTTCATCCGCGCGGCGGCCAGCTCGATCGCCAGCGGCAGCCCATCGACGCGCGCGCAGATCTCGGCGACGGCGGCGGCGTTCGCCGGGGTCAGCGCAAAGCCCGGGCGTACTGCCCGCGCACGCTCGACGAACAGCGCCACGGCCGGATACTGCGCCAGCTCGGCTACAGAACCGAGAACCGAGAACCGAGAACCATCGCTAGAACCGAGAACTGAGAACTGAGAACCTTCCGTGGGATCTCCCGGTTCTTGGTTCTTGGCTCTTGGTTCTCCGGCGCCCCTTGGTTCTTGGTTCTTGGTTCTTGGTTCTTGGGGGGGCAGCGCCAGCGGCGGCACCGGGAACTCGTACTCGCCGGAAAGGTGCAAGACCCCCCGGCTAGTCACCAGCACCTTGAGCTGCGGCGCGTGCGCCAGCAAGGTGGCGATCAGCGGCGCGGCGCCGGCGACCTGCTCGAAGTTATCCAGCACCAGCAGCAACTGCTTCTCGCGCAGAAAGGCCGTCAGGTCCTCGATGCTCGGCTGGCTGCCGGCCTGGGTGCGATCAAGGGTCTGGGCGATCGTGGAGCCGACCAGGCCGGGGGCGGTGATCGCGGCCAGCGCCACAAAGCACACACCGTCGCGAAAATCACCCAGCAACTCGGCGGCCACCTGGAGGCCAAGCCGAGTCTTGCCGGCGCCACCAGGGCCGGTGAGCGTCACCAAGCGCACCCCGCTGCGCCGCAGACACGCCCGCAGCGCCGTGACCTCCTGCTCGCGGCCGATCAGCAGGTTCGGCGGCGCCAGGAGATTGTTGAATGGCCGGTGCAACTTGCTGCGACCAGAGGCGATAAAGGCCACGCGCTGGGCCGGCTCGATGTCGAGCTGGTCGGCCAGCCGGGCGACGAACGGGCGCGAAGGACGGGTCTGGTTAGCCTCGATTTTGCGAATCGTGATCTCCGCGCACCCGATCCGCTGCGCCAGGTTCGCCTGCGTCAGGTCGAGGGCCTTGCGGCGCCGCTTGACCCAACCACCAAACAACTCGCCGCCATCCATACGATCGCTCCTTCGCTCACCGTAAGGTTAGGGTCTCGGAAACTAAAACATCTCGTCGTGAAACGTGATGCGTGAAACGTGAGGCCCTTTCACGCATCACGTTTCACGTTTCACGTCACGACTGGGATGGTTTAAAAAACCGCGCGTCCCTTAAATTATATCCCGAAACGACCGGCTTTTCTATCGCTAATCCTATCGGTCGACACCTTGCGATCGGCGGGACACCCGTGCTTTAATGGCGCTACCTGGAGTATTGGGAGACCGGCTGAAAGGGAGAGTTTGAGGGGTTGCCCCTCAAGACCCCTCTCCACCACAGATCGCGAGGGAGAACGCGACCTTTTCAGACAGTCTCAGAGAAGAAGAAGGAGGATTACAATGAGGTCGATCCAAGCTTCGTCTCGCCCGCAGCGCCGCTTCATCAGGATGCGTACGCTCGCGGCACTAGCACTGGTGGTGAGCATCATGCTCGGCGACATCCTCGCGCTTGGACCCACGCCGGTCTACGCCGCGCCGGTAGCGGTGGGGCTGGGCAGCTACAACACAACCCTGCCGGCCGGCAGGTTGGGACCCACGAACTCGGCCGGCGCCGCAGTCACGCCCAAGAAGACCGCCAATGTCACCGGCGCGATGCCGACCAACGACTGGTGGTCCTCGCTGGGCTGGCAGCGCTACGCCGGCAACCCGTACTCGGAAAATATGTACGCCCACCCACTAGCGCTGCACGCCAAATCCGGCGGGCTGGGCGTCAGCTACCCGACCAACACGACGATCTCGACCTCCAGCCCGGCCTACCTCCAGGAGTACCACACCACCTACGCCGAGGACCTGATGGTCGGCGTGGCCGGGCTGAACTCGCCCGACGCCAAGGTGGACGGCTTCTCCGACTGGACCGTCACCGGCGCCTGGTCCGACGGCACCCGCACGCTCAAGGCCACCTTCGGCCACGGCCTGCCCTACGTGTATGTCACCAAAACCGGCGGCGACGCGCTGGTGGTCTTCAATGGGGCGCCCACGATCTGGTCCAATAGCGGCGGCACGATCGGCGCCACCGTCAATGGCCACCACTACGGCATCTTCGGCCCGGCCGGCGCCGCCTGGACCGTCGCCGGCACGACGCTGCAATCCTCACTAGCCGGCAAGGACTACTACTCGGTGGCCGTGCTGCCCGACGCCAGCGCCGCGACCCTGACCTTCTTCAAGAACCACGCCTATGCGTTCGTCACCAACACCACGGTGAGCTGGAGCTACAATGCGTCCAACGCCGGGCTGACGACCAACTACAACGCCACCACCACCGTCAAAGAAGGCACCGAGACGCGCCCGCTGCTGGGGCTCTACCGCCACCAATGGCTCAACACAACCGCGGCGCTGACCACCTACACCTACGGCTCCCCGCGTGGGCAACTCAAGGTGCTGCAAGGCTCATCGTTCAGTACAGCCATGACCTTCAACGGTGTTCTGCCTTCCATGCCCGACAAAGGCAGCTATAACCGCACTACGCTGTATAATTACGTCAACGACTTCTACACCGCCAACAACTACTGGCTCTCGAACTCCAGCGGCACCTACTGGACCGGGAAATCGCTAGGGCGGCTGGCGGGGCTGGTGCGGATCGCCGAGCAGGTCGGGCACACAGCGGCGCGCGACAGCTTCCTGGCGGCGATCAAGGCCAAGCTGCAAGACTGGTTCCAGGCGCCCGATGGCAAGTCCTCGAACATGTTCTACTACAATAGCGCCTGGGGCACGCTGATCGGCTACCCGGCCGAGTACGGCAGCGACACCGAGCTGAACGACCATCACTTCCACTACGGCTACTACGTCCAGGCCGCCGCCACCGTCGCGCAGTACGACCCCACCTGGGCCGCCGATGGCAACTGGGGCGGGATGGTCAAGTTATTGATCAAAGATGCCGCCAACTGGGACAGCGCCGAAACCCGCTTCCCACGCCTGCGCACATTCGACCCGTATGCCAGGCACTCGTGGGCCGCTGGTCACGCCGGGTTTGCCGCCGGCAACAACCAGGAATCCTCGTCCGAGTCGATCAACTTCTCGGCCGCGCTGGTGCTGTGGGGCGCCACGACCGGCGACACGACCATCCGCGACCTGGGGATCTACCTGTACACCAATGAGGTCAATGCGATCGAGCAGTACTGGTTCGACCTCAACGACGCGACCTTCCCGGCCGGCTTCAACCACTCGACGCTGGGGCTGCTGTGGGGCGACGGCGGCGCCTACGCGACCTGGTTCAGCGCCGAGCCGGAACATATCCATGGCATCAACTACCTGCCCGTCACCGCCGGCTCGCTGTACCTGGGCCGCAACCCCAGCTATATCACCAGCAACTACAACGAGCTGACCGGCAACAATGGCGGCCCTGAAACGGTCTGGCAGGGGCTGATCTGGTCGTTCTACGCGCTGAACGACGGGCCGGGCGCGGTCACGAAGTTCAATGCCAACCCCGGCTACGCGACCGAAGAAGGCGAGAGCAAGGCCCACACCTACCACTGGATTCATAATCTCAATGCGATGGGCCAGCTCGACAAGACCATCACCGCTAACGTCCCGACCTACGCGGTCTTCAATAAGGCCGGCACGCGTACGTATGTGGCCTACAACCCCGGCAGCAGCGCGACCACGGTCACGTTCTCTAATGGGGCCACCCTGAGCGTGCCGGCCCGCTCGCTGGCGGCCAGCGGCGGCACACCCGGCGACACGCAGCCGCCGACCGCGCCGACCAACCTGACCTCGCCCTCCAAGACCAGTACCAGCGTCTCGCTGGCCTGGACCGCTTCCACCGACAACGTCGGCGTGACCGGCTACGACATCTTCAATGGCGCGGCGTCAGCCGGGTCGAGCGCCGGCACATCGTTCACCGTGACGGGGCTGACGCCCAACACGGCCTACAGCTTCACCGTGAAAGCCAGGGACGCGGCCGGCAATCTCTCGGTCGCCAGCAACGCCGTGAATGTGACCACCAACCCCGGCGGCGGCACGGGCACTGACCTCAAGGGTGAATATTACGACAACACCAACTTCACCACCCTCAAGGTCACGCGCACCGACGCCACAGTGAATTTCGATTGGGGCAGCGGCACGCCTGACCCGACCGTCGGCGCCGACACATTCTCGGTGCGCTGGACCGGCCAGGTGCAGCCGCTGTACTCGCAGACCTACACCTTCTACACCACCTCCGACGACGGCGTGCGGCTGTGGGTCAACGGCGTGCAATTGGTCAACAACTGGACCGATCACGGCCCGACCGAGAACAGCGGGACGATCGTGCTGACCGCCGGCCAGAAGTACGACATCCTGATCGAGTACTACGAGAACGGCGGCGGCGCGGTGGCGAAGCTCTCATGGTCCAGCACGAGCCAGGCCAAGCAGATCATCCCACAGAGCCAGCTCTACCCGGCCGGCTCCACGCCCAAGACCAACACGCTCTACGTCATCGACGGCGCGGCCGGCGGGGTGTCGGGCAGCCTGGGCTTCGCCGCCGGCGCCGCCGCCGCGACCGACACAGTCCCCTCGGCGGGCGGCGGCACCTTCAACGGGACGCCCAACAACCCGCTGGTGTACCTGGTGAGCAATGTGAGCGGCACCTACAACTCGACCAAGAGCACTACCTTCAGCCTGTACGTGGACGCCGGGACCAATGTGGGCGACGCAACCCAAGCGCGCGTCTCCTACGACTTCACCGGCGACGGCACCTACGACCGGGTCGAGACCTACAACTACTTCGCGACCAACGACGTGGCCGGCTGGGAGCAGTACACCCAAGCGCGCGGGCTGCAATCGTCCAGCGGCAGCTTCGCCAACCTGAGCAATGGGCGAATCAGGATCGAGGTCTGGAGCGCGATCGGCACGCACACCACCGCCCTACGCACCAGCGCGACGGCCGGCGACGGTTCGCAGTCGGTGGTGGTAATCCCGTTTGGGGCGATCCAGTGACAGGAGCTATGTAGTCACCTGCACATAAAACACCACCGCTCGCCAGCCTGGCGAGCGGTGGTATTTACGTTGGAGTGAGCGCATTAAGACGTCGGCTGTGCCTCGGACTGATTCTTGCCACGCGAACTGCGCCGACGCTTGGACCGCTTCTTCAGGCCCACCGCCGCGACGGCATCCGAGTTAGGGCCGTACTGGGCCAGCACCTGGGCCTTGACGCCCAGCATCGCTTCGTGCAACGTCCACTCTGCCACCATGAGCTCGTCGCGGGCGGCGGCTTGCGCCCTACGGGTGTGGATTTCGTTCTGCCGGGCCTGTTCGATGCGGTGCTGAATCGCGACCAATGCCTCGATCTCGTGGGCGGGATTGACTGGGGCGTAGTCGTTCAGCTTCTGCACGACCGTCAGCGCCTCCTGATCTGCGTCGATGACATCTGAATTGAGCCGGTAGAGGCGAACTCGGGGGCATATTGCCTCCTTAAGCGGCGCGGTGTTCCGGCGCCGCATCTTCATAGATTACGGAGCAGCAAGCAAGCTGTCCTGCAATGTATTGTACTATGTCGCATTACCAGGGCATAACCATCGCGCGGCCAGGGACAATCGAGCGGTTCCCACGGGTATTCTTGCGGCTCGCCACACACGACCCAGCCATGTCCACAGACACACCAGCGTTTTCTGGGAACAGCCCAGCGCGTTCCACACACGACCCAGCGATGTCCACACACACACCAGCGTTTTCTGGGAACAGCCCAGCGCATTCCACACACGACCCAGCGATGTCCACAGACACACCAGCGTTTTCTGGGAACAGCCCAGCGTGCTCCACACACGACCCAGCGATGTCCACAGACACACCAGCGTTTTCTGGGAACAGCCCAGCGCGCTCGACACACGACCCAGCGATCTCCACACACACACCAGCGTTTTTCAGGAACAGCCAGCGCGCTCCACACACGACCCAGCGATCTCTACGACACTCTTGCGATTCGCCACTGGCGTCCAGCGGCGCGCTATAGAGGCTGTATCAATAAAATATCAATGCAGAACTACAGCAAATACGGTAAAATAGCCTACGGGCTGCGCTCGTGGGGCAATGAGAGTTATGCCGACGAATGGAAAGCATTTCGTTTGTGTCGATAGGGCGTGATCTTGCGATGCGTGAAGGGGATGAGGTGGCCAATGGGATGGGAGGCACTCGAGCAGTGGGGTGACGACGTCGCTCGCATCGAACCGCTCGCTGGCGGAGTGGCCAACGACGTGTGGAGCGTGCGCGTCAACGGGCACCTCGCGGTCGGTCGTCTCGGTGCCAGGAGCGACGCTGATCTCGCGTGGGAGACCGACGCTCCTCCAACGCCTCGACCGTGAAGGTCTGACCGTGCCGGTGCCGATCCCGACGACGGACGGCCGGCTGTTCGCCGACGGTGTGGTGGTGATGACCTACGTCGAGGGCGGACCGCCCGAGACGGAGGCCGACTGGCGTCGCGTGGCCGACACGCTCCGCCAGCTGCATCGGTTGACGGCGGGGTGGCCGCAGCGCCCGGGCTGGCGATCGTCGACCGACCTCCTGCACGCCGAGACCGGGACGAAGATCGACCTCGGCGCGATGCCGCCTGAGGGCGTTGCGCGATGCCGAGCAGCGTGGGCGCGGCTCGTCGGACGTCAGACCTGCGTCGTCCACGGCGACCCCAACCCGCGCAACATCCGCATGACCGCAGATCGGGTCGCGCTGATCGACTGGGACGAGGCGCACGTCGACGTCCCCGACCTCGACCTGGTGCTGCCCCACAACGCTGCCGGTCTCGACGACGAGGCGCACGACATCGCCGCGCAAGCGTGGGCCGCATGGGAAGCCGCCGTCTGCTGGGACGACGAGCACTCAGTCAAGCGGCTCGCCGAAGTTCGAGCGGTCTGAGCAGCAGCGGCAGCGAATCTGGAGAGGTGTTCGCCTGTTGGGTCGCGCATGACAATCTGCACATCCGCCAATTGGTGGAACTCAGGCGCCTGTGGCTAGAACATATCACAAAGCCTTACAATCTCGAATACGCAGGTGATTGGTAACTGAATAGACGCAAATCATAGTATCAATATGGGTTTGTAGTTCATTGAGTGTGCGGCGTGTCTCTATGGACGATCCGGCGGCGCTCAGGGAGAGCCTGGCAGCTCGCGGGGGCCATGTGGCGCATGGGATACAGCGAGGCGGCGCGGCGCGAGGGGAGCGTGGGTTAAGCCCAACACCTTTCGACTCAGACCTGATAGGTCTTGCTCAGGCGCTTTCGATGCCTTCCACAAGACCTGTCAGGTCTGAGTGCGATGTTATGGTGTTGGTACTAAGATAAGGTAGTACTATTAGGTGAGTATTATTAAGTAATAGTTGCATTATAATGCTGATACTCTCGCCCCAAGACCAGAAAGGAGTCTATCATGTCTTACCGCATCGTACGCACTTTATCGATAGTGATAGTACTTTTAATGATCTCACTAACTCTATCATCGTGTGGGGGCCTCTCAAGCAAAATCATAGGTGTATGGCAAGGCGGAGGAGAGACTATGGAATTTAAGGATGATGGCACTGTACTGCTTAAAAGTCCGCTAGTATCATCACAAGGATACTGGAAGGTGATTGATAATGAACACATCGATCTTCGGATGGATGGTATTTTTGGTGGAGGGATGAGTGGGGAGTTTCAAGTCCAAATTGACGATGAAATTCTTACTCTCGTCCATCCACAAGGTCCTATTATTAGATACTCAAGATTTAAATAATGTTAAAAAATGCTGGCTTGTATGTTTAGCATACAAGCCAGCATTTTTAATTTTCTCGATAGCGCTCAAAAAGAAGCGTTCTCATTAATATATCGCTTCGCCAAACCATATCATCATCAAAGAATCTAATCTCGAAGAGAACTCCTTTCTTTGGTGTATACAAATCATTAAGCCACATTCTTACATGGTTTGCATCTTCAACATAATATCTCCCACCCTCTAAAGTAATATCATTTCCTGCGGTAATTGAACCATTACGATGAAATTCAACAACGGCATTACTGCGTTCAACAGTCCACTTGCCTAGAATAGCCTGTCTAACAGAAGCCGTTTGAATACTCCATATCGCCCCTGAAATTCCAGTATATGCTAAATATAGCAATATCATTAGGATAATCGCAAAGAGAATTTGCCTTACAATTTTAGATGTTCTTCTTCCCAACAATATCCAGTCGATAGGCCGACCTTGTCTCTCAGCAATTACATCAGTGACTATTCCAATACCCACGATAATAGAACCAATAAAGGTAAGCAAAGGCTCAAAGGTAAGATCAGTTGCCAACCAGATCGCAGAAGCCATGAGAGCCACAAAGGACAACGCGCGTGACACAACACGTAGGGATTGAGTAACCATACAAGCATATCCTTCTAAGCTAAGAAGCAACGACGCGTCTGCCTGAGCAAAGTATATCATATAGCGATAGTCTATGATCCAACAACGATTATAGCCGACCGTGTTACGCGCGTGCCGTTTGAGGCGATTCTGCGTGTAAAATACCCTGCCAACCCTAGTGCCGATGGCGTTAGCGAGGGCGCGCTGCGCGGCGGCTAAATCCTGGTCGTCAGGGCCGCCTTCGAGCCAATCCCCTCCCACCCGAAGGCAGCCCCTCGTTCGCTACTCGGCGCCGACAATCGCTGCCTCATCAAACGCCATTGGATAGCGCGTCACGACCGCATCGACGATCGCTTCACCCAGCGCCCAGAAGCCCCGCTCTGATTGTACCCCTGTCGCGGCCCACGCCCATCGCCACGCCTGGCGCTCGTCCTGCCACACCGTCAGCCCTTGTGCGCTCAACTCGTCGAGCATCAATCCCAGGTGCCGCAACAACGTGTAGCTGATCGCGGCCGCATCCGGTGGGCAGATCGAGCCATTCCGTTCCCCATGCATCGTCCAAGCCTCCTGCGGGCACAAAAAAGCCCGCGTTGAGGCGGGCAGTCGGCAGCAAGCCTATTGCATGTTACAATAGCCCTGCGTCGGCGCTAACCCGCCGGTGCCATGCCCCGCGGCTGGTATGAACAGTGCGCGGGGCAACGTTCGGTTATGCCGAACATACTACGTTTTCGTGGAAATGTCAATCTCTGACGAGGCGTGATGCAACGGTTTGGCGAAAAACTACGCGCTCTTCGGAAACGTCGCCGGATGACCCTGCGGGAATTGGCCGAGGCGTTAGGGTATACGGCGTACAGTTATATCAGTGAAGTCGAAACGGGGAAGCTGAACCCGTCACTTGATCTGGCCTTGAAAGTCTCGCGTCTATTTAATGTCTCACTCGATCAGCTCTTAAAGGATGAGCTTGAGCTGGATGAGGAAGGTAGCGCGTGAGGTGTGAGGTGCGAATAACCGCTTTTCGAGCCACAAATGAATTTGTGGCCTGAAATCACAAACACGTTCAAACGTGTTCGAGAGCGAGCTTTAACGTGTTTTAACACGTTTACTGGTTTCAGGCATCGAATTCATTCGATGATGGCTAGGGTTTGATCCCAATCGAGAGGAGATCGTACGATGGCTACCCACGACACCTACCGGCAGCTAATCGAGACGACCTTGCTTGAGTATACTCGCATTCCCTATGCCTATGGTGACATTCGCACTGAAGCGGTGTTTGACTGTGACCATGACCGCTACCTCTTGCTAACAGTCGGGTGGGATAATGGTCTGCGTGTCCATACCTGCCTGGTCCATATTGATCTGATTGATGATAAAGTGTGGATTCAGCGCGACAATACCGAAGTAGGGATTGCGCGCGAACTGGTGCAGGCAGGCATTCCGAAAGATCATATCGTACTCGGGTTTCGTCCACCCGAGGTTCGGCAATATACGGAATACGCGATAGCCTAGCAAGAAATGCAAAGGAGGAACCCATGACAGAGCGAGAGCGATTGCCTGAGCAGGAAGCGGAGGATTTACGTAGCCCAGCGCGGATGTACGATTACTGGTCGGGAGGCGAGCGTCACTCCGAGCGTGATCGCCAGATATCGGACCAGATAGACGCGGCGCATCCGGGTGTGGAATTGGTGATCCCTGTTCATGAGGCGTTGATGAACCGCATCCACGCGTTCTTGCGCGCGCACGGGATCGACCAATTCTTGCTGATCGGCTTCAGCGTTCCGGTGTTCAAGGAGCAGCCGATGCTCCCTGACAGCGGCGAGCGGGCGCTCTTCGTGGAAGCCGATCCGTCTGAGGCGCCCCGCACTCAGGCGCGCCTGGAGGGATATCCCAACGTCAGTGTGCTCCACGTCGGCCTGCACCAACTCGGCCAGATCCTCGACAACCCGCAGGTGCGCGAGGCGATCGATGTCACGCGGCCGTTGGCGGTGATCTTCGGAGCCGTGCTGCCCTACATCACCGACGACCAGCAGGCGTACGCGGCCGTGCATGCGGTGCGCGATGCGCTGCCAAGCGGCAGTTACCTCGGCTTCTCGCACACGACCTACGAGAACTTGTCGCGCGAGGTGATCAGCCAGATCGAGAAGATCTTCTCGGCGGCGTTCGTGCCACTCTGCGCGCGCGGGTTGGCCCAGGTTGAGCCATTCTTGGCCGGGCTGGAGCCGGTATCGCCTGGGATCGTCGCGATACCGCTCTGGCGGCCGGAGTCCGACAACGACCTCCTGCTCGACCAGCCGGAGCGGTCGCTGGGACTTGTCGGCATCGGGTACAAGCCGTAGGGGCCGGAGGGGGGCACCCGCGCACAAAACACGACGGGGCATCTATCGATGCCCCGTCATTCTCCGCTCACGTCGTGCCACGCGCGTGAGACACAGGTCTTTGGCAGCATCGACTTTTACAAAGAGGCAGCGATACTGATGAGGGAGGATCTGCGATGACGAAAGGCAAGCAACTGCGGGTGAGCCTCCACTCGCGCACAACCACGGCTGATGCAGAGCATGCTGCGCCCGCCTTCGCAGCGACGCCGGGCCAGGAATGTGCGTCGCAGTGGCCGCCGCTCAGCTATAGCTTCAGCCAGATGCCTGTCCCGCCGGACTCCGCGCCGCCGATCCAACCCAAGCTGACTGTTACCCCTGCCGGCGACCAGTACGAGCAGGAGGCCGACCGGGTGGCGGCCGAGGTGATGCGCCGGATCAATGCGCCGGTCGCGCCGGGCCATCCTGGCCCGCGCGAGGAGACTAGGGGCGCGCTGGTGCAACGCAAGACCAGTGGCGCCGGCACACCAGTCGCCCCGGATCTCGCGGCAGCCATCCAGAACGCCCGCGGCGGCGGGGCGCCCCTGGCTCAAGGCGTGCGCGCGCCGATGGAGCAGGCCTTCGGGCGTAGCTTTGGCGATGTGCGCGTGCATGCCGATGCCAAAGCGGATGTGTTCAATCGCGTGGTCAGCGCACGGGCGTTTACCATCGGCCGCGACATCTTCTTCCGGCGCGGCGAGTACAGCCCTGGTGGCGGCGGGCGCGAGTTGATCGCGCACGAGTTAACCCATGTCGTGCAGCAGAATGGTGGCGCGCGGCGCTCGCAGATGCCGATCCAGCGCAAGATCGGCCTTGAGCTGGAGTTGGCCGTACCGATCGATAAACTCGGCAAAATCACACCAGAGGATGAAGCGGTGCTGCGGGGCACAAAGCCTGATAAGAAAAGATTGAAGGAATTACGGGAAGCCTCGGATGCCGGCTACGGCGAATTTCGCGCGATCGACAAGATTGCCCTTGCGGCGGATCATTCGAGCAGAGTGTTGCCTGATACGCAAACGTACCCGGTCAGAGTATTCGGCAGATCGATCCTGGAGCTAGTGTTCAAACCGGCTGTGGAGACCAAGGACGAACTCATAGAATCCATAAAGGCCGCCCGTGAAATCGTCACACAGATCGAGGCCAGGACAGACGGCTTGAAAAAACGGGCCAAACTTGCCGGCGACGTGTACATCGGCCCGCTCGAAGGTAAGGATAAGCCGCCGGAGCTATCGTATGACGCGATGATTCACGTCAATATCGGGATCGATCCACGAAGGCTCACTGGGCTGCTTAGTTGGTATGCAGGCTCGGCATATAAACCGTTGAGCGAACATCGCAAAGTTCCAATAATTGACGCGCTTGAAGTGGCGGATCAGATTGTCGAAGCCTTCACACAAGGGGCTAAGGAAGATCTGCAAGAGGTGCAATACTGGAATGGTATTAAAGGGTTAACCGCGATCCTTGTCCTGTATCTTGTCAGCGGCGCCGATGAATCGGAACTATCATCCAGCATAAAGAATTTTGCGACGTTGTTGACGAAAACCCGTATTTCGGACATCATCAAACACAGTTTGACGCCTAAAGAGACTGAGTATCTGAAGGATGCCTGGGATATATATAAAAAGTTGTTGATAAGCTTAACCAGGCCGAAAGAAGATGAAGACAGCCCACTCATAAAGCGCACTAAGAAGGGCGGAGCGTTGAAAGACCCAAGCTGGAAAATAAAGCATTTATTTAAATCTGGCGGTCCGCCACTCATCGCCGAGGGCAAGGAGATTCGTGCCGACGATGTCGGCCCGAAGCGCGCAGCCGCAGATAAAGTGGCCGGAGGCGAGCGCAGGAAGGGTATGGTACTCGAATTCCGCTCTTTGCCGGGGCGCTATCCGCCGGATCAGTGGCAGAAAATAGCTGAGGACTTTTTCGACGAGGCGGAGAAGCAGAACGCGATGAAGGATTATAAAGTGCCGCCGCCGGTCGTCCCCAAGCCGCCTGTGGAGAAGTCCGTCAAAGATGTTGAGCAGCGGAAGATCGAGATTGGAAAGCTCCCGCCGCCCTATATTCCTCATCGTTCGCCGTCGCCTTCAAGCTCTTTGCGTGGGCTGCCTCCGCCGCCTATGGGTCCTATGCGTTCGCAGTCTCCGCCCATACGTGGCGGGCCTGCCCCGCTGCCTTTAAACCCTGTGCCTTTGCTACCTAAACCACTAGTGGGGCCAGTGCAGGGCGAGATCAGAAAGGTGACGCAATCCGGGCAGTTCTGGGTGGCAGGCGCTGAAGTGGAGTGGGAAGGCGCAAAGTGGAAGGTGATCGATAAAACAGGAATCAAGAACTATACGTTGCAGTTCATCGGAAAATTATAGTGAGCCACTCAGGGAGGAGGGCCTCGCGGTCCTTCTCCCTGATTAATACCAAGTCGCGTTCTCGCGTAGAAGTATGGGGGAAGGTTTTCTGTGGAGGGCGGCCCCTCCACGCCTCCTCTTTTTTATACAGCAGGTCGTTCCAGAGGATGTGGCTGCCAAAAACTGCGTTACAAGCCGGCAGGCCCCCAGGTCGCGACCACCTCCGGCTCGACCAGGCCGGCCCGGTCGAGCTGCTGCTGGAGGAGCGCGGCCACCTGGGGCGCGCGCAGGATGCTGTAGTGGTCGCCCGGCACGACGTGGCGCTCGACGCCCTCGGCGAGGGCGCGCCAATCCGCCGCGAGGTCGATCCCGGCGGTCGCGGGGTTGTCGCCGGCCTGGAACAGCAGCACCTCGCCGGGGTAGCGGCCGGGCGCGTAGCGCGCCCGCGCGCCGATCATCGCGCTGACATTGCCCCACAGCGTGCGGTAAAGGTCGCGCGCCTGCTCCAGCGTGAGGTGTGCCGGTAGCAGCCCGGCGGCGTGGGCTTGCTGGAGCACGGCCTCGAACTGCTGCGGGTCGCCGGCGTCGGTGCCGGTCGGCAGGTGCTCCAGCGCGTCGGGTGCGACGCCCAGGAACTGCGCGATGGCGAAGATATCGGCCGCGATGGCGGGCGCGCCCACCTCGGCCCCGACTGGGCGCGGGGCACTATCGAACAATGCCAGCAGCGCAACCTCCTGGCCGGCGGCGCGCAACTGCTGGGCGATCTCGAAGGCGATCACCCCACCGACCGACCAGCCACCCAGCAGATACGGTCCCTGGGGCTGCGCGCCCCGGATCGCGGCGATGTAGTGAGCCGCGATCTGCGGGATCTCCAGGACGTCGAGCTGATCTTCGGCGAAGCCACTGAGCTGTAGGCCAAAGAAGGGCTGCTCAGGGTGCAGCAGGTAGGCCAACTCCTGGTAGCAGAAGGTCACACCGCTGGCCGGGTGGACGCAGAAGAACGGCCGGCGCGACCCACCGGGCTTGATATCGACCAGGGCCGAGGCGGCGCGCGGCCGCAGGGCCGGCTCGCGCAGTTCCTGGGCCTGCCGGGCCACTGTGGCGTCGCGCAGTAGGTCGGCCAGCGGGAAGGCGTGCCCGAAGCGCTCGCGCAGGCGCGTGTTCAGCAGCAATGCCGATAGCGAGTGGCCGCCCAGTTCCATGAAGCTGCTGTGGACTCCGACCTGGGCCAGGCCCAACGCCTCGGCCCACAGGCCCGCGATCTGCTGCTCCAGCGCGTCGCGCGGGGCGGTGGCCGGCACGCCGGCTTCGGTCGCGCCGGTCGGGTCGGGTAACGCGCGCTGGTCAAGCTTGCCGTTGGGCGTCAGCGGCAGCGCATCCAGCGGCACGAACGCCGCCGGGATCATGTGATCGGGGAGATGCTTGGCCAGGTACGCCCGCAGCTCTGCTGAGAATTGAGAATCGGGATTCTCGCTCTTTTGTTCTTTATTCTTTGTTCTTTGTTCTTGGTCGGGGACGATGTAGGCCACCAGCCGCTGCCCGCCCGGCTCACTCTGCCGTAGCACCACGGCAGCCTCGCGCACGGCCGGGTGCCGCATCAGCGCGGCGCGGATCTCGCCCAACTCGACCCGGAAGCCGCGCAGCTTGACCTGCTGGTCGCGCCGCCCCAGGTACTCGACCGAGCCGTCGGGCTGGTAGCGCGCCAGATCGCCGGTCCTATAGAGTCGGTTGTCGGTTGTCAGTTGTCCGTTGTCCGTTGTCCGTTGCAACTGACCACTGACAACGGACCACGGACAAGGCACAAACCGTTGGGCAGTCAGCTCAGGGCGATTGAGATACCCGCGCGCCACGCCGGCCCCGCCGATGTACAGCTCGCCCGGCGCGCCGGCCGGCACGGGCTCCATCTGCCGGTCGAGGATGTAGAGCTGCACATTGGCGATCGACCGCCCGATCACCGGGGTGGCGTGCGCGCCGACGCGGCTGACGCTGGCGTCCACGGTACACTCGGTCGGGCCGTAGACGTTGTAGGCCCGCGCGGTCGGGTGCGCCGCCAGAAAGTCCCAGGTCGCCTGGTCGAGCGCCTCGCCGCCCAGCAGCACCACGCCCGGCAGCAGCTCCGGCCGCCGTGCCAGGCCAGCCAGCAGCAACATACGCATCTGCGTCGGGGTGCAATCGAGCCACTCGACCCGCTGGCGCCGGATGACCTCCAGCAGCGCCTCGGCATCCTGGCGCGCGGCCTCGGGGATGATCACCAGCGTGTGCCCGAACGCCAGTTGGACGAGCTGCTTCACCGAGGCGTCGAACGCCAGCGGGGCGTTGAGGCTGACGCGCAGCGGGCCGGGGCATGGCGGCTCGATCGCCCCGCGCAGCGCCAGCGCCAGGTTGTGGACCGAGCGGTGGCTGACCATCACGCCGTTCGGCGCGCCGGTCGAGCCGGAGGTGTAGATGATATAGGCCAGGTTGGCCGGCTCGGCGTGACCAGCCAGGTTGCCAGCCGGCTCCTGGGCGATCGTGGGCCAGTCGGACACTAAATCGACCACCGACCACCGACCACCGACCACCGACTGATTTGAAGGGGTGAAGGGGTGAAGGGGTAAAGGGGTGATCGCTTCTGAGGTTTCCCTCACCTTGTCAGCTTGTCGCCTTGTCACCTTGTCGTTCGGGTCGGTCGTCGGTCGTCGGTCGTCGGTCGTCGCGGTGAGCACCACGGCCGGCTGGGCCTCCTCCAATAGCGCGGCGATGCGCAGAGGCGGGTCGTTGGGGTTGAGCGGCACGTAGGCGCCGCCGGCCTTCCAGACCGCCAGCGCGGCGATGACCTGGCGGGCCGAGCGCTCTAGGGCCAGCGCCACCGGCGTCTCCGGCCCGACATGATGGCGGCGCAGGGCGCGGGCCAACTGGTTGGCGCGCCGGTTGAGGTCGGCGTAGCTGAACAGCACATCGGCGTCCACCAAGGCGATCGAATCGGGCGCGCGGGCGGCTTGGGCCTCGAACAGCTCCAGCAGGCTGCGCGGCTCCTCGAAGCGGCGCCCGCTGGCGTTCCATTCGTCCAGCAGCCTGCGGCGCTCGGTGTCGGGCAGCAGCGAGTGCGCCCGGTACGGCGCATCCGGGTGCGCGCCCAGTTCCGCCAGCGCCCGCACGTAGTACTCGCCGATGCGCCGCACCTGCGCGGCGGGCAGCGCGGCGGGGTCGTAGTCGAGGCGCAGCGTCACCGCGCCGCTATTGATATTCAGACCAAAGTTGGCGGTCAGCGCGAAGTTGGTGCGCGAGACGATGATCTCGTCCAGCAAGTCGATGCCGGTCGACTTATTGACCTGGTGGTAGACGTGGAAGTGCGTGAAGTTGAAGATCGCCTCGAACAGCTCGCCGGCACCGGCCAGGCGCTGAATGTTGGCCAGCGGGTAGCGGCGGAAGGGCAAGATCTCGCGCTCGGCCTCGAACGCGGCCTGGGCCAACTCCAGCCAGGTGCCGCCGCGCATGTCCAGGCGTAGGGGCAGGGTGTTCAGGAACAGCCCCAGGACGCGCTCGCTGGAGCTGTCCTCCGGGCGGCCCTGCACGACCAGCCCGGTCGTCACGTTGTCCTGGCCGCTCAGGCCGGCCAGCACCCGCATGTGTGCCGCCAGCAGCACGCTCTTGACCGGCAAGCTGGCTTGGCGCGAGAGCTGGTAGACGCCATCCGACACCGCCGGTGGAATCGGCACGGCCCAGGCGGTCTGCACCGGCTCTCCCGGCGTGGGCGCGGGTTGGGGCCAGCGCGGCAGGTGCGCCCTGGCATAGCCGGCTAGGCTGGCCCGCCAGAAGTCGCGCTGCTCGTCCGACCCAAGCGCCTGCTGCTCCAGCGCGATGTAATCGCGGAATTGGAGCGCGGGCGCGGGCATCAGCGGCTGATCCGGGTTGCTGGTCAGCCGGAGGTAGCGCTGGAGCAACTCGGTCAGCAGCGTGGCCATGCTCCAGCCGTCGAGGATGGCATGGTGGAAGCTGATCCCGATCTGGAAGGTTTCGGCGCTGCGCCGGTGGATCTGAAAGCGCAGCAGCGGTGGTCGCGACCAATCGAAGTAGTGCCGCCGCTCGCGCTCGACCCAGGCCGCGACAACCTCGTCGGCCGCAGCCGAGCTGAGCGCGCTCAAGTCCTCGAACCCGAACGGCACCGCCGCCTCACGGTAGACAATCTGCGCCGGGGCGCTCAGGCCGGTCAGGTCGAACGCAGTGCGTAGCACCGGGTGGCCCGCCACCACCGCCTCGACCGCCTGGCGCAGCCGGTCGAGGTCCAGCCGCAGGCGCAGGTGGAAGCTGAACACGTCGTGGTAGTAGCCCTGGTCGGGGTAGGCCAGATTGTGGAACAGCATCCCGCTCTGGAGCGCGGTCGGCGGGTAGGCGTCGGCCACCGTCGCCGGCAGCCGCGCCCGGTCGGTCGCGCTGATCAAGCTGAACGGCGCCGACGGCAGCGCGGGCGCCTCCGGCTCGGCCAGGGTCTCCGGCGCCTCGACGATCGCTTCGGCGGCGATCAGCGCACTGAGGCCGGCGATAGTCGGGTGCTCGAGCAGGTCGGGCAGTGTGAAGGAGAAGCCCTGCGCGCGGGCGTGCGCCAGCACCTGCACGCTGCGGATCGAGTCGCCGCCCAGCGCGAAGAAGTTGTCGTGGATGCCCACCTGGCCCAGCCCCAGCACCTGCACCCAGATCGCCGCCAGCGCCGCCTCGGTCGGCGTGCGCGGCTGCACCGCCGCACTCGGCAGCTCCGGCCGCTCGCTCGTCGGCGCGGGCAGCGCCCGCCGGTCCAGCTTGCCATTCGGCGTCAGCGGCCAGCCCGACAGCATCACGAACGCAGATGGCACCATGTAATCGGGCAACTGCGCCGCCAGGTACGCGCGCAACTCCCCTGAGAATTGAGAATTGAGAATTGAGAATTGAGAATCCAGCGTCTCAGCATTTTGTTCTTTATTCTTTGTTCTTTGTTCTTGGGCGGGGATGACGTAGGCGACGAGCCGCATCTGGCCGGGGATGTCCTCGCGGGCCAGCACCTCGGCCTCGCGCACGGCTTCGTGGCGCCGCAGCGTCGCGGCAATCTCACCCAACTCGACCCGGAAGCCGCGCAACTGCACCTGCCCATCGATGCGCCCCAGGTACTCCAGCTCGCCATCCGCGCGCCGGCGGGCCAGGTCGCCAGTTCGATACAGCCGGTTGTCCGTTGTCCGTTGTCCGTTGTCCGTTGTCGGTTGCAACTGACCACTGACAACTGACCACGGACACGGTACGAACCGCTCGGCGGTCAACTCGGGCCGGTTGAGGTAGCCGCGCGCCAGGCCGGCCCCGCCGACGTACAGCTCGCCCGGCACCCCCACCGGCACCGGCTGCATCTGCCCATCCAGCAGGTAGAGTTGGAGATCGGGGATCGGCTCGCCGATCAGGCTGGCGGCCGGCGGGTCCAAATCGGCCCGCGTCAGCGGGTGGTAGGTGACGTGAACGGTGGTCTCGGTGATGCCGTACATATTGATCAACTGCGGGCGCGCATCGCCGTAGCGCGTCAGCCAGGGCCGCAGGATGTGCGGGTCGAGCTTCTCGCCGCCGAAGATCACGTAGCGCAGCGCCGAGGGCGGCAGCTCGTCACCCAGCGCCGCATCGGCCGGGATGAGCTGGCGGAAAGCGGCCGGGGTCTGGTTGAGCACCGTGACCTGCTCGCGCCGCAGCAGCGCCGCGAAGCCATCCGGGTCGCGACTGACCAGGTAGGGCACCAGCACCAGCCGCCCGCCGTGCAGCAGCGCGCCCCACAACTCCCACACCGAGAAGTCGAACGCATACGAGTGGAACAGCGTCCACACATCCTGCGCGCCGAACGAGAACCAGGTGGCAGTGGCGTTGAACAGCCGCACCACGCTGGCGTGCGTGACCATCACGCCCTTGGGTGCTCCGGTCGAGCCGGAAGTGTAGATCACGTAGGCCAGGTGCTCGGGCGTCGCCCCGCTCTCCAGGTTGGTGGCCGGCTGCTGCGCGATGGTCGGCCAGTCGGCATCCAGCTCGACCACGGTCGGTTGGTGGTGGTCGGCTGCGGGCGTGTGCTCCACTGAGGGCTGGGTGCAGTACGCTCTTTCGTCCACTGGGGGCGTATGCAATACGCCCTTACGATCGATGGTGCTATTGGTTTTTTGTTCTTGGTTCTTTGTTCTTTGTTCTTGGGTGGTGATCAGCACAGTGGGGCGGGCGTCGTCGAGGATGAGCCCGACGCGGGCGGCGGGGGCAGCCGGATCGATTGGCAGGTAGGCCGCGCCGGCCTTGAGGGTTGCCAGCAGCGCGACGACCAGGCTGGCCGAGCGCTCCAGGCGCAGCGCGACCAGCGTCTCGGGGCCAGCGCCCAGGCTGCGTAGGTGGTGGGCAAGCTGATTGGCGCGCCGCTCCAACTCGCCGTAGCTCACCCGCTCCGCCCCTTCCACCAGCGCGGTCGCCCTGGGAGAACGCGCTGCCTGGCGCTCGAACAGCTCGTGCAGCGTCAGCGTGGGCGGCGCGACGGTGCGGGCGACCGTGGGCCGCTGGCGCTCCACCACGTTGGTGGGCACGAAGGCCAGGTAGGGCTGCTGCGGCGCGACGCTCATCGCCGCCAGCACCTGGCCGTAGTAGCCGCCGAACCGCCGCACTTGGGCCTGGTTCAGAGCCGCCGGGTCGAAGTCCAAGCGCAGCGTGACGGCGTGGGTCTCCAGATCGAGGCCAAATTGCGCCACCAGGCTCAGGTTGGTGCGCTCGAACAACTGCTCATTCAGCACCTCTACGCCGGGCAGCGCCATCGCGGCCTGGTAGACGTGGAAGTGCGTAAAGTTGAAGGTGGTCTCGAACAGCTCGCCACGGCCTAGCAAGCGCTGGATCGCGGCCAGCGGGTAGCGGCGGAAGGGCCAGATCTCGCGCTCGGCCGCGAAGGTGGCCCGCACCAGGTCGCGCCAGTCGCCCGCGCCGAGCCTGAGCCGCAGTGGCAGGGTGTTGAGGAACAGCCCCAGAATGCGCTCACTGTCGAGTTCCTCTGGGCGGCCGTGCGACACCAAGCCGGTCAGCACATCGTCGCTGCCGCCCAGGAAGGCCAGCGCGCGCAGGTGCGCTGCCAGCAGCACGCTCTTGATCGGCACCTCGGCCTGCTGCGCCAGCCGATGCAGCCCATCCGACACCACGCCCGTCAGAGGGACCGACACCGTCGGGTACTCGGCCGGCGCACCGGTCGGGGCCGGGTTCGCTCCGCGCGGGAGCTGGAGTGCGGTGCTGCCATGCAGCCGCTCGTGCCAGAAGTCGCGCGCCTCATGCGAGTGAAGCGCCTGCTGCTCAAGCTCCACGTAGTCGCGGAACAGGCCGCTGGGCGGCGCTGGGATCGCGATCGTCGGGTTGCTGGTCAGTTGGAGGTAGCGCTGGAGCAGCTCGGTCAGCAGCGTGGCGACGCTCCAGCCGTCGAGGATAGCGTGGTGGAAGCTGAAGCCGAGCTGAAACGTGCTATCGCCGCGCCGGTGGATCTGAAAGCGCAGCAGTGGCGGTCGCGACCAGTCGAAGCTCCTGGTCTTCTCGGTCGCGATCCAGTTCGCCACGATCTCGTCGGCGGCGCTCGAACTGAGCGCACTCAAGTCCTCGACACCCAGCGGGATCTCGACCTGGTGGTAGACAAGCTGGGCCGGGACGCTCAGGCCGGTCAGGTCGAACGCAGTGCGCAGCACCGGGTGGCCCGCCACCAGCGCGTCGATCGCCTGGCGCAGCCGGTCAAGGTCGAGAGGGAGACGCAGATGGAAGCTAAACACGTCGTGGTAGAGGCCCTGATCGGGACGGGCCAGGTTGTGGAACAGCATCCCGCTCTGGAGCGCGGTCGGCGGGTAGACGTCGGCCACCGTCGCCGGCAGCCGCGCCCGGTCGGCCGCGCTGATCAGGCCCGGCGACACGGATGGCTCCAGCGTGGGTGGCTGCGGCGTGGGCGCTAGTGGCTCCGACTCGGTCGGCGTCGGCTCGATCAGCGCACTGAGGCCGGCGATGGTCGGGTGCTGGAAGAGATCGGGCAGAGTGAAGGCCAGCCCCTGGGCGCGGGCGTGCGCCAGCACCTGCACACTGCGGATCGAGTCGCCGCCCAGTGTGAAGAAGTTGTCGTGGATGCCCACCTGACCCAGCCCCAGCACCTGCGCCCAGATCGCCGCCAGCGTCGCCTCGGTCGGCGTGCGCGGCTGCACCGCCGCACTCGGCAGCTCCGACCGCTCGCTCGTCGGCGCGGGCAGCGCCCGCCGGTCCAGCTTGCCATTCGGCGTCAGCGGCCAGCTCGACAGCATCACGAACGCCGAGGGCACCATGTAATCGGGCAACTGTGCCGCCAGGTACGCCCGCAACTCCCCTGTGAATTGAGAATTGAGAATTGAGAATTGAGAATCCAGCGTCTCAGCATTTTGTTCTTTATTCTTTGTTCTTTGTTCTTGGGCGGGGATGACGTAGGCGACGAGCCGCACCTGGCCAGGGATGTCCTCGCCCTTCCCTTCGTCAGGATTCCGGGCCAGCACCTCGGCCTCGCGCACGGCTTCGTGGCGCCGCAAGGTCGCCGCGATCTCGCCCAACTCGACCCGGAAGCCGCGCAACTGCACCTGCCCATCGATGCGCCCCAGGTACTCCAGCTCGCCATCCGCGCGCCGGCGGGCCAGGTCGCCCGTTCGATACAGCCGGTTGTCCGTTGTCCGTTGTCCGTTGTCCGTTGTCCGTTGCAACTGACCACTGACAACTGACCACGGACACGGTACGAACCGCTCGGCGGTCAGCTCGGGCCGGTTGAGGTAGCCGCGCGCCAGGCCGGCGCCGCCGACGTACAGCTCGCCCGGCACCCCCAGCGGCACCGGCTGCATCTGCCCATCCAGCACGTACAGGCTCAGGTCGGGGATCTGTCGCCCGATCGGGCTGGCCGATGCGCCTGCGAGATCAGCCTGCGTCAGCGGGTGGTAGGTGACGTGGACGGTGGTCTCGGTGATGCCGTACATATTGATCAACTGCGGGCGCGCATCGCCGTAGCGCGCGAACCACGGTCGCAGGATGTGCGGGTCGAGCTTCTCGCCGCCGAAGATCACGTAGCGCAGCGCCGAGGGCGGCAGCTCCTCATCCAGCGCCGCATCGGCCGGAATGAGCTGGCGGAAAGCGGTCGGGGTCTGGTTGAGCACCGTGACCTGCTCGCGCCGCAGCAGCGCCGCGAAGCCATCCGGGTCGCGACTGACCAGGTAGGGCACAATCACCAGCCGCCCGCCGTGCAGCAGCGCGCCCCACAACTCCCACACCGAGAAGTCGAACGCATACGAGTGGAACAGCGTCCACACATCTTCCGCGCCGAACGAGAACCAGGCGGCAGTGGCGCTGAACAGCCGCACCGCATTGGCGTGCGTGACCATCACGCCCTTGGGTGCTCCGGTCGAGCCACTGGTGTAGATCACGTAGGCCAGGCTATCAGGCGTGACGGATGTGGCGGGCGGAGTGGTCGGCATCTGGGCGATCGTGGGCCAGTCGGAGACGAGATCGACCACAGTTGCTTGTCCCTGGGTGGGCGGGAGCGGAGTACCAAGTGCGCTTTCGCCGTCCGCTGGAGGCGTAGTGCCAGCGGCTCTCTCGTCGTCCGCTGGGGGCGTATGCAATACGCCCTTACGATCGGTGGTTCTTAGTTGGTTCTCGGTTCTCGGCTCTTGGTTCTTTGTTCTTTGTTCTTGGGTGGTGATCAGCACAGCGGGGCGGGCGTCGTCGAGGATGAGCCCGACGCGGGCGGCGGGGGTGGCGGGGTCGAGTGGGAGGTAGGCCGCGCCGGCCTTGAGGGTCGCCAGCAGCGCCACGACCAGGCTGGCCGAGCGCTCCAGGCGCAGCGCGACCAGCGTCTCGGGGCCGGCGCCCAGCGAGCGCAGGTGGTGGGCAAGCTGGTTGGCGCGCCGCTCCAACTCGCCGTAGCTCACCCGCTCCGCCCCATCCACCAGCGCGGTGTGGTTGAACCGCAGTGCCGCCTGCATCTCGACAAACTGGTGCAGGCACAGCCGGGCCGGGAAGTCCGGCGCGGGCGGGTTATAGTCGAACAGTAACTGCGCGTGCTCCTGGGGGCTGAGCATCGGCAGTGTCGTGATCGGCCGATCCGGCTCGGCGACCAGGCTCTCCAGCAGCCGGGTCAGGTGCCCGGCCATGCGCTGGATCGTCTCCACGTCGAACAGATCGGTGCTGTACTCGAACACGCCGCTGAAGCCCTCGGGCGTCTCGGCCAGGTCCAGTGTCAGGTCGAACTTGGCCGTGCCGTTGTGGGTCGGGCGCGCGCGCATCTGGAGGCCGGCCGGCAGTGCGATGTCGAAGGCGCTCATATTCGCCACGGTCTGGAGCACAAACAACGCCTGGAACAGCGGCGTGTGGCTCAGGCTGCGCTCGGGCTGCACTGCATCGACCACCAGTTCAAAGGGCGTCTCGGCCCGCGCGAAGTCCTCCAGCGCGGCGGCGCGCACGCGTGCGAGCAGCTCGCGGAAGCTGGGCGCGCCGGACAGATCGGTACGCAGCACCAGGGCATTGACGAAGAAGCCGATCAGCGGCTCGGTCTCCAGGCGGGTGCGGTTGGCCACCGGCGTGCCGACGCAGATGTCCTCCTGGCCGCTGTAGCGCATTAGCAGGACGTTGAAGGCCGCCATCAGGACCATGAAGGGCGTGGCCTCGGCACACCGGCCCAGCGCGCGAACCTGCTCGGAGAGCTGTGGCGAGAGCGCCACCGGCAGCACCGCGCCCTGGAAGCGCTGCGCGACCGGTCGCGGCCGGTCGGTCGGCAGCTCCAGCAGCGGCGCACCAGCCAGCCGCGCGCGCCAGTAGTCGAGCTGCTGCTCTAGCGCCGCGCCCTGGAACCGCTCGATCTGCCAGGCCGCGTAGTCGGCGTACTGGATGGGCAGCGCGGGCAGCGGTGCGGGCCGGTCGGCGCTGAAGGCTTCGTACAGCGCCACCAGCTCACGCAGGAACACGCCGGTCGACCAGGCGTCGGCGGCGATGTGGTGCATGGTCAGGGCAACGACGTGCTCGACCGCGCCCAGGCGCAGCAGGCCGACCCGGATCGGCGGGTCGTTCGCTAAGTCGAAGGGCCGGTCGGCCTCCGCGCGCAGCAGCCGCTCCAGGTGCGCCTCGCGCTCGTCGGGCGGCAGCCCGGCCAGATCGGCCAGCGGCAGCGCGACCGGCTGCGACGGGTGGATGACCTGGACCGGCCGCCCGTCGATCTGGGCGAAGGTGGTGCGCAGCGCCTCGTGGCGGCGCGCGATCTCGTCTAGGCTGCGTCCCAGCGCGGCCAAATCGAGCGGGCCGGAGAGCCGCACGGCGAAGGGGATGTTATACGTCACCTCGCCTGGATCGAACTGGTGGATGAACCACAGGCGCTGCTGGGCCGGCGAGAGCGCCAGGCCCTGCCCTGAGTCAGTCGAAGGGGCGCCGTCGCCCCTCCCTGCGGAATCCTGACGAATGGAAGGGTCGGGCTTCCGCGGCAGCGCCGGGATCGCCTCCTCGGCCACGCCGGGGTGGGCCGCCCCGATCTGCTCTGCCAGGCCCGCCACGGTCGGGACGCCGAACAGATCGCCGATCGTCAGCTCGACCTGGAACATATCGCGCACCCGCGTGCTGATCTGGGTCGCCAGCAGCGAGTGGCCGCCCAGCTCGAAGAAGTTGTCGTGGAGGCCGATCGGCCGGATGCCCAGCAGGTCCTGCCACAGCTCGGCCAGCGCCCGCTCGGTCGCCGTCTGGGGCGCGGCGTAGGCACTGGTCAGGGCCGGGCGATTGTCGGTCGCGCGCGGCGCATCCGGCAGCGCGTCGAGTTGGGCCGGCTCGGTCGGCTGGGTGATCATTGCGGCAGGGCCGTAGCTGGCGGCGGGCGCGTCGATCCAGTAGCGCCGGCGCTCGAACGGGTAGCCGGGCAACGCCACTCGCCGGCGCTGCTCGTGGCGGTAGAGCGCCGCCCAGTCCACCGCCGCGCCGGCCAGCCAGAGCTTGCCCAGCGTGTTGAGCAGAAACTGCTGATCGGACTGGCGCACGTAGGCCGAGCGCAGCGTGGGCAGCACAGGCGCGTTGGCCGGCCGGGCCGGGTGGCGCGCCGCCCAGCCGCCCAGCCCCTGGCCCGGCCCGATCTCCAGCAGGACGCGCGTGGGCTCCTGCCACAGCGCCCCGACGCCGTCGGCGAAGCGCACCGGCTGGGCGATCTGGCCCGCCCAGTAGCGCGGGTCGCCAGCCTGCTCAGGTGTCAGCCATTCGCCGGTTGCCCCCGAGATCAGCGGGATGCGCGGCGGGCTCAGGCGCATGGTCTCGATCAGCCGGGCCAGCGGCTCGACGATCGGCTCCATCATCGGCGAGTGGAAGGCGTAGTCGGCCCGCACCCGCCGCAGCCCGACCCCGCGCTCGGCCAGGCGCTGCTCCAGGGCGTCGATCGCCTCGGCCGGCCCGGCGACCACGCACGAGGTCGGGCCGTTCACCGCCGCCAGGGCCAGCTCGGGGCCGAGCAAGAGTTCCAGCTCCTGCGCGGGCAGCTCGGCCGTCAGCATCGCGCCGCCGGGCAGCGCCCGGATGGCCTCGGCGCGCGCCACGACACAGCGCAGCGCATCCTCCAGGCTGAAGACCCCAGCCAGGCAGGCCGCGACATACTCGCCGATGCTGTAGCCGATCAGCGCCTGTGGGCGGACGCCCCAGGCCATCCACTGGCGCGCCAGCGCGTACTCGACCGCGAACAGCGCCGGGTGCAGCAGCTCGATCCGGCTGAGCCGCCGCTCGGCGTCGTCGGCCTGGGCCGGCCCGCGCACCATCGCCCGCAGGTCGATCGCGGGCACGGCACCATTGCCGCTGTCACCGGCCCGTTCGGGATACAGCAGATCGCGCAGGTCCAGGCCCAGCAGTGGCAGCAGCAGCTCGGCGCAGCGGTCCATGTGCTCGCGGAACACCGGCTCGTCCTGGTAAAGGCCCTGGCCCATCCCGAGATACTGGTCGCCCACGCCGGAGAACATAAACGCGACGGCGCGCTGCTGCTCGCTGGCCTGGCCGCCCTGCACGCGGGCCGGGTCGCGCGCCTCCAACGCGGCGGCCGCCTCGGCCGGCTCGCGGCACAGCACGACGCGCCGGTACGCGAAGGCCCGCCGCCCGACCTGGCTGGTGTAGGCAATATCGGCCAGCGGCAGCTCGGGGTGCGCGCGCAGGTGCGCCGCCAGGTTGTCGGTCAGCGCCTCCAGCGCCGCCGCGCTGCGGGCCGAAAGCAGCAGTGCCTGCCACGGCCGGGCCGCGCCGGACGGCGGCAGATCGGGGGCGGCCTCCAGCACCGCGTGGGCGTTCACCCCGCCCATGCCGAAGGCGCTCACCGCAGCGCGGCGCGGCGCCGGGCCGTCCGGCCAGTCCCGGAGCTGCGTGCTAACGTAGAACGGGCTGTCGGCGAAGTCGATCTGCGGGTTGGGCCGCCCGAAGTTCAGGCTGGGCGGGATCTGGGCGTGGTGTAGCGCCAGCACCGTTTTGATCAGCCCGGCGACCCCGGCGGCGGCGTCCAGATGGCCGATGTTGGTCTTGACCGAGCCGATCGCGCAGAAGCCGTTGCGCTCGGTCTGCTTGCGAAACGCCCGTGTCAACGCCGCAACCTCGATCGGGTCGCCCAACGGCGTGCCGGTCCCGTGGGTTTCAATATAGGCGATCGTCTCGGCCGGCACATCGGCGACTGCCTGCGCCATGGCGATTACTTCATGCTGTCCCGCCGCGCTGGGCGCCGTGAACCCGACCCGCAGCGCGCCGTCGTTATTGACCGCCGTGCCCCTGATCACGGCATAGATCGTGTCCCCGTCGGCCAGAGCATCGGCCAGGCGCTTGAGCACCACCACCCCCACGCCGCTGCCGGCCACGGTGCCGCGGGCGTCCTGGTCGAAGGCCCGGCAGTGCCCGTCGGGCGAGGTGACGCCATCCTGGGCCAGGTAGCCGTGGTTCAGCGGCACCGCGACCGAGACGCCGCCGGCCATGGCGATGTCGCACTGGTAGCTTTCCAGGCTCTGGCAGGCCAGCGCCGTCGCGACCAGCGAGGTCGAGCAGCCGGTCTGGACGGTGATGCACGGCCCGCTCAGGCCCAGCTTGTAGGCCACCAGCGAGGTCAGGAAGTCCTTGTCGTTGAGCAGGCGCAGTTGCAGCGGGTCGACCGTGCGGGCCAGATCGCGGTTGGGCAGCAGGTTGAACAGCAGGTAGGTGCCCAGGCTCATCCCGCCGAACAGGCCGATCACGCCCTCGAACGTGCCGGGCACGTAGCCGGCGTGCTCAAGCGCCCCCCAGGTGGTTTCAAGAAACAGCCGGTGCTGCGGGTCCATGATCTCGGCCTCGCGCGGCGTGAAGCCGAAAAAGCCCGCGTCGAACCACTCGGCCCGCTCCAACGCGCCGCCGGCCCGCACATAGCGCGGGTCGCCCAGCAGCGCCGGGTCAACCCCGGCCGTGAGCAGTTCCTCCTCGGAGAAGGAGCGGATGCCCTCCACGCCATCGCGCAGGTTGCGCCAGAACGCCTCCAAGTCGGCCGCGCCCGGAAAGCGCCCGGCCATGCCGATCACCGCGATGCCCTCGACCGGCTCGTCCTGGGCATCCTGCTTGCTGTCTGTCATGCGTGGTATCTCCATCACCTCGTCTTCGACAAGGTCAGTTGTCAGTTGTCAGTTGCAGATTTACGTGAAACGTGAAACGTGATGCGTGACGCGTAAGACTGTCACCCTTTCACCTTGTCACCTTGTCACCTTGTCATCTTGTCAGGAGCAGCGGGACATTTTATTTTTCAAAAGTCCCTTAATCGGCCTCGTCGGTCCTGCGGCGGCGCTCGCTCAGGAGCTGCTTCTGGCGCTGGAGTTTCCCGTTCTGGTGGGCCGCCTCGGCGTGCCGCCGCGCACGCTCCCCGATCTTGTCGGCGACCGGCTCCGGCGCGGGCTCGGCGGGCGCCAGGCGCTGCGCCAGCGCGCTGATGGTCGGGTGGCTAAAGATATCGACCAGCGGCAGCTCCCGCGCGAACTCATCGCGCAGCCGGCTGTGCATCTGGGCCAACAGCAGCGAGCTGCCGCCGGCCTCGAAAAAGTTGTCGTGGACGCCGACCTGCTCAGTGCCGAGCAGATCGCGCCAGATCGCGGCGAGCCTGCGCTCGGCCTCGGTCGCGGGCGCGGCGTAGGGCGCGCTGTGGTCGCGCGCGCCGTCGGGGGCCGGCAGCGCCCGCCGATCGACCTTGCCGCTCGGCATCAGCGGCAGCGCGTCCAGCAGCACGAACGTCGACGGTACCATGTACTCCGGTAGCTTCTGGGTGAGAAACACGCGCAGCTCTGCCGAGAATTGAGAATTGAGAATTGAGAATTGAGAATCTGGCGTTTCACTCTTTTGTTCTTTATTCTTTGTTCTTTGTTCTTGGCCGGGGACGACGTACGCGATCAGCCGCTGGTCGCCGGGCACGTCCTCGCGCATCACCACGACCGCCGTGCCGACCGCCGGGTGCGCTTCAAGCGTCCGCTCGATCTCGTGGGCCTCGATGCGGAAGCCGCGCAGCTTGATCTGGTGGTCGATCCGGCCCAGGAACTCCAACCGCCCGTCGGGCAGCAGGCGGCCCAAGTCGCCGCTCCGGTACAGCCTCTCGCCGGAAGGCAAAAGGCAAAAGGAAGAAGGCAAAAAGGACTCATCTGCCTGCTCAAGCTCTTTTGCCTTTTGCCTTTTTCCTTTTTCCTTGCCGAAGGGGTTGGGGATGAACCGCTCGGCAGTCAGGTCGGGCCGGCGCAGGTAGCCGCGCCCGACGCCGTGGCCGCCGATGCAGATCTCGCCAGCGATGCCGACTGGCGCCGGCTGGAGCTGTGCATCGAGGATGTAGACCTCGGCGTTGGGCACCGGGCGGCCCAGCGTGATCAGCTGCGCGCCGGGCCGCACGCGCTCGGTGTGGGACCAGACCGCGACCTCGGTTGGGCCGTACACATTGAAGATCTCGCCATCGACCAGCTCGCCGAGCTGCTGGGCCAGCGCTGGGGTGAGCACCTCGCCGCCCAGCCAGATCACCCGCAGCGGGCGCAGCGCCGCGCGGGCGGCCGGGTCGAGCAGCAGCGTCCTGGCGAACGAGGGGATGCAGAACAGGTGCGTCACGCCGTAGCGGCGCATCTGCGCGGCCGGGCTGTACTCGTCGCCGCCTGCGATGCCGCGCCGGTCGAATTGATCTTCCTGAATCACCACCAGGAAGCCGCGCGTCATGGTCCACAGCAGCTCCAGCACCGAGACATCGAAGGCGAAGCTGACGACCGCCAGCAGCACCCCCGGCGGGTCAGGGTTGGCATCGGCGTCGGCCGCGTTAAAGAAGTAGCTCACGTTGCGGTGGCTGAGCATGGCGCCCTTGGGCCGCCCGGTCGAGCCGGAGGTGTAGATCACATACGCCAGGTGGTCGGGCGTCACCGCGCTGGCCGGGTTCTCGGCGCTCCACTGCTCGGCCTCGGCGTCGTCGATATAGGCCACCGGCGCGTCGCCGGACGGTAGCGCCTCGGCCAGGTGCGATTGGGTCAGCAGCAGCGCCGCCCGCGCGTCCCGCAGCACAAAGCCGATCCGCTCGGCCGGGTAGCGCGGGTCGATCGGGATGTAGGCCGCGCCGGCCTTGAGCACCGCCAGCATCCCGACCATCATCTCGATCGAGCGCTCGGCGCACACCCCGACCAGCGCCCCCGGCCCGACCTGGAGCGCCTGGAGCCGGTGGGCCAGGCGATTGGCGCGCACATTCAGCTCGCGGTAGGATACCTGCTGGTCGCGGAAGGCCACCACCGGCGCGTCGGGCCGCAACGCGGCCTGGCACTCGAATTGTTGGTGGACGCACTCGTCGCGCCGGTACGGGCGGTGCGTGTCGTTCCAGCCCGCCAGGGTGCGCCGCTCGGCCGGGGTCAGCAGCGAGAGCTGGGACAGCCGCTGCGTCGGGTCGGCCGCGATCTGCTCCAGCAGGTAGCCCAGGCGCTCGGCCATGCACTCGATCGTGGCCGCGTCGAATAGATCGGTGTTGTAGGTGAAGCGGCCGTTTAGCCCGCCGTCGCGCTCGGTCAGCGTCAGGGACAGGTCGAACTGCGCGGTCCCGTTCTCCAGCTCCAGCGGGCGCACGGTCAGGCCATCCAACTCCAGGTCGGGCACCGCCATGTTCTGGAATGCTATCGCCACCTGGAACAGCGGGTTGCGGCTCATGTCGCGCCGGGGCAGCAGCGCGTCCACCAGTTGCTCGAAGGGCAGCTCCTGGTGCGCGTAGGCGTCCAGTGTCAGCTCGCGCGCCCGCCGCAGCAGCTTATGGACGCTCGGGTCGCCCGCCAGGTCGCTCCGCAGCACCAGCGTGTTGACAAACGGGCCGACCACCCGATCGTGGCCGCTGTGGCCGCGATTGGCGATCGGCGTCCCGACCACAATATCGTGCTGGCCGCTGTACTTGTGCAGCAGGATGTTGAAGGCAGTCAGCATGGTCATAAACAGGGTCACGTCGGCGCGGCGCCCCAGCCGCACGAGCGCCCCGGTCAGCTCGGGCGCGATACGCAGGTCGTGCGACGCGCCGCTGAAGCTCTGCACAGCCGGGCGGGGCCGGTCGGTGGGCAGGCTTACGTCAGGCAGGTGCTTGCCCAGGTGCCGCTTCCACCACGCCAGGTGCTGCTCCAGCCACTCGCCCTGGAGCTGACGCTGCTGCCAGGCGGCGTAGTCGGCGAACTGAATCGGCAGCGCGGGCAGCGCCGGCGTCCGGCCGGTAGCGAGGTCGCGGTAGAGCAGGCCCAGCTCCTCCGTGATCACCCCGATCGACCAGCCATCCATGATGATGTGGTGCATTGCCACGAACAGCATATACTCGTCGGAGTCGAGCTGGAACAGCACGGCGCGCATCAACGGCCCGGTGACTAGGTCGAAGGGCCGGCGCGCCTCGGCCTGGATACGGCGCCGCAACTCCGGCTCGCGCGCCTCCTCCGGCAGCGGGCGCAGGTCGGCCAGGGGCAGCGCCAGGCGCAGCTCGGGCAGGATGCGCTGGACCGGGCGCCCATCGACCGTCGCGAAGATCGTACGCAGCAACTCGTGCCGCTCGATCAGCATGTCCAGGCTGCGCTGGAGCACCGCAGTGTCGAGCGCGCCACTGATGCGCCAGGCCGCTGGGAGCGCATAGGCGGTGTTGCCGGGCGCGATCCGGTCAAGGAACCACATGCGCTGCTGGGCAAACGAGAGCGGCAGACCCTGCCCTGAGCCGGTTGAAGGGTCGGCTCCACGCGGCAGCGGCTCGATCGGCAACTCGGCTTCCGGCTCGGCCCCGCGCAGGCGCGCGACCCGCTCGGCCAGCCCGGCGACGCTCGGCGCGGCGAAGAAGTCGCGCAGCGGGACCGCGACGCCCACCGCCTCGCGCACGCGCGCAAGCAGGCGCGTGGCCAGCAGCGAGTGCCCGCCCTGGTCGAAGAAGTTGTCATGGATGCCCACGCGCTCGTGGCCCAGCACCTGCGTCCAGACCGCCGCCAGTAGCTCCTCCAGCGGCGTGCGCGGGAGCGCGGCCGGCGCGTCGGTCGTCCCGGCCCAGTCAGGCTCAGGCAGCGCGCGCCGGTCCAGCTTGCCATTCGGCGTCAGCGGCAGCCTGTCGAGCAGCACAAACGCCGCCGGTAGCATATAGTCTGGTAGTCGATCAGCGAGGAATTGGCGCAGATCCTGGGAGAATTGAGAATTGAGAATTGAGAATTGAGAATGAGACTCCTCATTCGTTTGTTCTTGGTTCTTTGTTCTTTGTTCTTGGTTAGTGACGACGTAGGCCACCAGACGCTTGTCGCCAGCCACATCCTTGTGCGCGATCACCGCCGCCGCCCGCACGGCCGGGTGTCGCTCCAGCGCGGCCGCGATCTCGCCCGGCTCGACCCGGAAGCCGCGAATTTTAACCTGCTGGTCCAGCCGCCCCAGGAACTCCAGTGTGCCATCGGGCAGCCAGCGGACACGATCGCCGGTCCTGTAGAGTCGGTTGTCAGTTGTCAGTGGTCCGTTGTCAGTTGCAATTGACAACGGACCACTGACAACTGACCATGGACTCGGTAAGAAGCGCTCCGCAGTCAGATCGGGCCGGCCCAGGTAGTCGCGGGCCAGGCCGGCGCCGCCCAGGTACAGCTCGCCCGGCACGCCCGCCGGCACGGGCTGCATGCGCTGGTCCAGCACGTAGGCTTCGGTGCCCCTGATCGGTCGCCCGATCGGCACGCTGTGCTGGGGGTCGGCCGGCGTCGCGGTGTGGCAGCAGGCGAACGTGGTGCTCTCGGTCGGGCCGTAGCCGTTGATCAGGCGGCAGCCCGGCAGCGCCCGCAGCATCCGCCGAACGTGGCCGGCCGAGAGCGCGTCGCCGCCGGCCAGGAGCTGTCGCAGCCCGCCCAACGCGGCCAGGTCGCTCTCGACGATCTGATGGAACAAGCCGGCCGTCAGCCACAGCGTCGTCACGCCATAGGTCAGGAGCAGCCGGCCCAACTCGTCCAGCGCGGCCCGCGCGGGCGGCACCACCAGGCGCGCCCCGTTCAGCAGGCTGCCCCAGATCTCGAAGGTTGCCGCATCGAACGCGATCGGTGCGAATTGCAGCAGGGTCTCGGCCTCGCTCAGGTCGGCGTAGCCACCGTCCTTGACCAGCCGGACGATGCCGCGTTGGGTGATGCGTACGCCCTTGGGCCGCCCGGTCGAGCCGGAGGTGTAGATCACATACGCCAAGTTGTCGGGCGTGGCACCACTGTCCGGGTTCGTCTCCGGCGCCTGAGCGATGGTGGGCCAGTCGGCGATCAGATCGATCACGACCGGTTGTCCAGGGGCCGCTGGGGGCGTATGCAATACGCCCTTACGATCGATGGTTCTTTGTTCTTCGGCGGTGAGCAGCACTGAGACCTGGGCGTCCGCCAGCATATACTGGAGCCGTTCGGCGGGGTAGGTTGGGTCGAGCGGCAGGTAGGCCGCACCGGCCTTCACGACCGCCAGCGTCGCCAGGATCAGCGCGGGCGAGCGCGCGGCGTAGAGGCCGACCAGCGTCTCCGGGCCAGCCCCCAGCGCACGCAGGTGCCACGCGAGCTGGTTGGCGCGCCGGTTCAGCTCCGCATAGGTGATCTGGAGGTCGCCCGGCTGGCCGGCGCCGGCCGGGCCGACCAGCGCGACCGCGTCCGGGCGCAGCGCGGCCTGCTGCTCGAACAGGGCGGCCAGGCTCTGATCCGAAGCGGTCGGCGCAGTCGCGCGCCAGTCTCCCACGATCTGCGCCCGCTCGGCCTCGGTCAGCAGCGGCAGCGCGGATACGGGGCAATCGGGGTCGGCGGCGATGCCTTCCAGCAGGACCTGGAGGTGCCCGGCCATACGCGCGATCGTCGCCTCCGCGAACAGGTCGCGGCTGTACTCGATCCAGCCCTCCAGTCCGGCGGGCGTTTCGGTCAGGTCCAGCATCAGGTCGACCTTGGCCGTCGCGGTGTCCAGCAGGCGCAGCTCCGACGCCAGGCCGTCCAGCCGTAGCTCGGCCGCCGGGGCATTTTGCAGCACGAACATCACCTGGAACAGCGGGGAGTGGTTCTGGTCGCGCTCCGGCCCCAGCGCCGCCACCAGCCGCTCGAAGGGCAACTCCTGGTGCGCGTAGGCCTCCAGCGCGCCGTCGCGCACGCGCCGCAGCAGGCTGCGGAACGGCGGGTCGCCGGCCACGTCGGCGCGCAGCGCCAGCGTGTTCACAAAGAAGCCAATCAGGTCGATCGTCTCGCTGGCGCCCCGGCCGGCCACCGGCGTGCCGACCAGGAAGTGCTCCTGGCCACTGTAGCGGTAGAGCAGAGTTTGAAAGGCGGCCAGCAGCATCATGAAGGGTGTCGCGCCCTCGGCGCGGCCCAGCCCGCCCAGGCGCGCGACCAGCCCGGCCGGCAGCGTCAGCGGCCAGCGCGCCCCCCGATCGCTGGTATGGATCGGGCGCGGGTGGTCGGTGGGTAGCTCCAGCGTGGCCGGCACGCCGTCGAGCTGCGCCCGCCAATAGCCCAGCTCGCGCTCCAGCAGCTCGCCCTTGAGCCAATCGCGCTGCCAGGCCGCGAAGTCGGCGTACTGGATCGGCAGCTCGGGCAGCCGCGCCGCACGGCCCTGGCGCGCCGCGCTGTACAGCTCGCCCAGATCGCGGATGAACACCCCGATCGACCAGCCGTCGGCGATGATATGGTGCAGTGTCACCACCAGCAGCGCCTCCTGCTCGTCGAGCCGCAGCAGCGTGGCGCGCAGCAAGGGCGCGCGGGCCAAGTCGAAGGGTGCCCGCGCATCATCGAGCGCGTGCCGGCGCGCCGCATCCGCGCGCTCGGCGGCCGGCAGCGCCCGCAGATCGATCTCCGGCAGGTCGAGCGCCAGCTCCGGCAGGATCACCTGGAAGGGCTGGCCGCGCACGGCTGGGAAGCTGGTCCGCAGGGTTTCGTGCCGCTCGACCAGCGCATTCAAGCCATCCCGCAGCGCCGCCCGGTCGAGCGGCCCATGTAGGCGCACGGTGGCGGCGAGATGGTAGGCCGCGCTTTCCGGCTGCATCTGATTTAGGAACCATAGCCGCTGCTGGCCGAACGATACAGGAAAGGTGTTGAACTCGCTGCCCCGCGTCCCCACGAGCGTCTCAAGCTCCTCGGTCGCGCCGGCGGGCTGGTTGTCGGTGTGATTCATGCTTCTCCCAGATGCTCGTCGCCTTGGTTCCCTCGACCGGGCCGTAACGAGTCACGTCGAGCTTGGCTGCTGGGCCGCGCGGCCGAGTGGCTGCGCTCGACGGTCTGCACAATATTCTGCGAGTAGTGGTGCGGCCATGGATGAGTGTTGCAGCAGTCCAGAGCGCCGGGGCAGCGTTTCGCGTAGTCGCGAGCGAGCCGGATTGTGGGCGCTCTGGGTGCTCATTGGATGCTGGTCTCGCCGGGGAGATTATAGGAGATCGCCGCGAGAAATGTCATCCGCCCAGGGGCTGATAGCCGTAGCAGCGGGTTTCGCGATCAGCGAATAAGACCTGACAAGGTCTTGGGGAAGGCATCTAAAGTGCCTTCCCCAAGACCTGTCAGGTCTGAGCACAGCCTTATTTGAAAAATATTGGCTCTAAGCCGTAACGAGCAGCGCAGTCGCATACATAATCACGATCCCGGCGACCAGCCCGCCAAAGGTGGCCGGCGAGAGGACCGGGCTGCCGTCTTCGTCGCTCTGGCGCACAATCAGCCGCCCGACCTCGTAGATCACCTGGGCGATCGCGCCGGCGCCCAGCGCCAGGAACACCGCCGCCGCCAGGTTGTTGTAGATGAAGCCGCCGATCCAGACCCCCAGCACCGCCGGCAACCCGGCCAGCGCCGCCAGCGCGACGAAATGCCGGAGCCGCGGATGCTCACGCGCGATCGGCGCCGCGATGCCGATGCCCTCAGTGATATTGTGCAGCGTGAAGCCGATCACCAGGAAGGTACCCAGCGCCGCCTCACCGAACGCAAACGCCGCGCCGATCGCCAGCCCTTCGCCTAGGTTGTGCAGCCCGATCCCCAGCGCGATCCGGTAGGACACCCCCAGCCGCGAGACCTCCTGCCCTTTGCGCCGTGAGCCAATCGCGATCAGCGCGCCACAGGCCAGCAGTGCCACCAGGAACACCAGCGGCGCCCCGCCGTAGACCCCGGCGGTCCTCGCGATGATCTCCAGCGCCTCCGCAATGGTATCGAAGAGCAGGAACACCAGCAGGCCGACCGTCAGACTGAGCACCGCCCGCAGGCCCTCCTGGCCCAGCCGCCGCAGGAACGGAAACCACAGCAGACCCAGGCCCACCGGGATAAACCCGACATAGATGCCCAGCAGCGCGTAGCTCCAGAAGGTCGCCATACTTGGCGCGGGTGTCTGTGTGGCCACGGCCACCTCACCCTCAAAGGTGGTGCCATTGCTGCTGACCAACTTGACGATGTGCATCTCGTCCTGCACCCACGGATAGGGCAGAGTGACTGCCGCGCGCCCCAGCCGCGGGATGGTCGCGTCCGGCGTGATGCTGAAGGCCCAGTAGGCGTCATCCACCTGCACCTGCGCCACTGTCACCGGGTCGGCGCCGCCGTTGGTGACATCGACGACGATCTGCCCCGCAGCCGGCAGCGTGATACGGTCGATCGTCAGCTCCTCGATCGGCGGAGCGGTGCGCCCGCCAAGCCCGACGCCCGTTATGACGATCGTTGCCAGCAGCACCCCCAGCAGCAGCAGCGGGATCAGCGCCCACAGCAGCGCGCCCCCACCCCAGCGACGCGATGTCGTAACCTCATTGGTCGTAGTTAGTTCGGTCATGATGCTTCTCCCGCGCCCGTCAGGTCGCACACACCCGCCAATCCCGCCTCCACAAATGCCCCGCCCGCAGTTCCCGATTCGCTGGCCTCAAAGATGCCCAGCCAGCCCAGTTCGGAGAACTCGCTCTGGTGCGCGTGGAACATGTACTGGCCAGGGAACTTGAGCCGAAACTCCAGGATATGCCGCTCGCCCTGCCCCATGGTGACAATGTCGGTGTACTCGCTGGGCGTCAACTGTGTGCCGGTGCGGTAGAGCTGGAACATGCCGGCATGCAGATGGAACGAGTTGACCGGGTCGAACTCAGTGATGTTGACCAAGTAGAGCCGCACCAGCTCGCCGACCTTGATCTGAATCGGATGCTTGGCATAGTGAAACGCGACCGTGTTGACCGCGTAGAACTCATTTTCGGCGTCGAAGTTGGTGTCGAAGCCGTTCATGACCATCATCAACTCTTTGGCCGCCGGGCGGGGCGTGGGCGGGTCGATGATAAAGGTGCCATACAGCCCCTTGTGAATATGGCGGCGGAACGGCACCGTGTGGCAATGATACAGGTGGAGGCCGAAAGGCTCCGCATCGAACTCGTAGACGAACTGGGCGCCAGGCGCGACCTGGTCCAGCCCATCCATCGACGGGCTGTGGAAGCCATGGAAATGAATCGAGTGCGGGTGGGTGCCGCCGTTGATGAAGGTCACGCGGATGCGATCGCCCTCGGTGCAGCGGATGGTTGGGCCAGGCACGCGACCGTTGTAGACCCAGGCCGGGAAGGTGACGCCCGGCGCGATCTCGATCAGTCTTCTCGCCGGCGACGATCTGGTACTCGCGCAGGGTCTGGCCGCTGGGGAGCGTGCTGACGGTGCCGTAGTCAAAGTCGGTCAGGATGGCGGATGGGTCGAAGCCGTTGGCGGCGAGATCGACATCGCCCTCGACCATATTGTGAGTCATCGGCATCTGGGCGCCGTGATCGCCGGACTGCGCGTGGGCGGTCGGCGGATCGCCGCCCGGCAGCCAGTTACGCGCGGCGACTGCGCCGGCGGCAAGCCCGGTCGCGCCCAGGCCACCCAGGAACGCGCGGCGCGAAAGGGGCATTTGACGTGTCATACCATTACCTCTACTACGTCTAACCTGAACCAGTTCTTTACAAAGACGAACCTGTACTTTTGTACACGGTGCATTTAATTATTAGGCAAGACTAATTATTACATGATATAGGGCGAAAGTCAAGTAGGAGATATCGTCTGCCAGGCTTGGGCGAGCAGTTCGAGGCTACGGACGCGCTCGTCAATGCCATAGGTCACGGTGAAGACCATGAGTTCGTCGGCTGCGGTCTGGCGGGCCAGGTCCTCAAGCTGGGCAACCACCGCGTCGGGCGCCCCTACGATCCGGTTGGTGGGCACTCGCCGTGCGGTAGGCAGTTCGGGGTGGTCGGCGGCGGCCTGTGGCGGTAGCAACGGGGTGAACCGGCCAGTCCTGACCGCAAGCATCATCAACTGGCCCGGCGCGGCCCGCCACGCCGCTGCATCGTCGGTCTCGGCGGTCAGGACGTTGGCGGTGACGATCGCGTAGGGCCGCTCCAGCGCCGCCGAGGGCGCGAAGTGGTCGCGGTAGATGTCGAGCGCCTCCAGGGTGCCGCCGGTGTCGAAGTGGTGGGCGAAGGCAAACGGTAGGCCAAGCTGCCCGGCCAACCCCGCGCTGTAGCCGCTGGAACCCAGCAACACGATAGCGGGCGCTGTGGCCGCCGCTGGCGTGGCCGCAAACCGCGTCCACATGCCGTTGGTCGTCCGGGCGTCGCCGAGCAAGCCCATGAGGTCGATCAGGTGGCGGGGGAACTCCTCGGCGGCCAGCGCGCCGGGCGCTCGGCGTAGCGCGGCGGCGGTGCTGGGATCGGTGCCGGGGGCCCGCCCGATGCCCAGATCGATGCGACCGGGATGCAGGGCCTCAAGCATGGCGAACTGCTCGGCCACGACGAGCGACGGATAATTGGGCAGCATCACCCCACCGGAGCCGACCCGGATCGTGGATGTGGCGGCGGCCAGGTGGGCGATCAGCACCGCCGGAGTGGTGCTGGCGATGCTGGGCATATTGTGGTGCTCGGCCACCCAAAAGCGGGTGTAGCCGAGCGCCTCGGCGTGCCGGGCCAGCGTGGTCGTATCCGCCAGCGCGGCAGCGCTGGTCGCGCCATCGCTGACGATGGCCAGGTCAAGCACCGAGAGCGGCACACGACGATGAGCATTCATCTACTAATCTCCATAGGTGGAACCGCCACTATCTTACCATGCCTCGCTCATCCGGCGCGCGAACGATCGGTATCGGCCGGAAGTCCCTTGACGCCCTTGATTTCGACGCTATGATGGATTCGGCTAGCCTAATCGAAGAGGAGAGGAAGGAATTTGGAGAGGCCGTGCTCTCCCTAAAACGCCGCTCAACTACATTATTCTGATCGGCATCTGGACAATGGAGTCGTGCGGCACTTCGCCGCTCCTTTTTGTAAGGCTATGTGCATGAATATTCTTACCCGCGCGTGGACGCAGAACGCCCCACGCGCCGAAACACCGCCGTCCGGCGCGGCCCTGGTCCCCAGCGCCACCCAGCGCGGGCTACGCCTCTCGATCGTCGAGGGTGCGCTGTCCAACATCCATGTCAATATCACCGCCGGCGTGTTCCTGACCGGGTTCGCGCTGCTCCTCGGCGCCGGCGATTTCGAGCTGGGCTTGCTCACCGCCCTGCCGTTCATCGGCCAACTCTTCCAGTTCGTCGGCGCCTACCTGGAGGAACAGCTCGGCGAGCGTCGGCGCCTGGTCGTGCTGTCGGCCGGCATCAGCCGCTCGCTGTGGGCCATCATCGCCCTACTGCCGTTCCTCGCCGGGCTTGGCCAGGCGCGGCTGGCGATCTTCATCGTGGTCCTCGCGGTCGCCCAGGCGCTGCTGGGGATCGCCGGCAACGCCTGGACCAGTTGGATGTCCGACCTGGTGCCGCCACGCCAGCGTGGGCGCTATTTCGGCGTTCGCAACACGGTGTGCAGCATCTCGGCCATGATCAGCGTCTGGCTGGCCGGCCGCGCGCTCGACTACTACGGCGGGGCGCCGACCGGCTACGCCCTGATCTTTGGCGTCGCGGTCCTGAGCGCCGTGGCCGGTGTGCTGGTCCTACGCCGGCAGCCCGAGCCGCCGATGCGACGGCAGGAGCGCATGCGGTTCAGCACGCTCTTCAGCGCCCCACTTCGCCACCGCCCCTTTCGCGAGCTGAGCCTCGCCGCGACCGGCTGGTCCGTGGCGATCGGCGTCGCGCTGCCGTTCTTCCACGCCTATGCGATCCAGAACCTCAAGCTCTCCTTCGCCACCCTCGCGATCTTCGCCGTCATCACCAGCGCAGTGACGCTGGTCTCCCAACCGCTGGTCGGGCGGCTACAAGACCGCTACGGCGACCGGCCCGTACTGATCGTCTCGGTGTTCGGCGCGATCGTGCTGCCGTTGGGCTGGGTGATCGCCACCCCCACGTTCCTGGCCCCACTTTGGCTGAACGTGGCGCTCAGCGGCGTGTTCTGGCCAGGCATCACCCAGGGGCTGATCAACCTGGTGATGGACCGCTCTCCCGCCGAGGGGCGCGGCGCCTATGTCGCCTGCTACGGCGCGCTCACCGGCATCGCGACGTTTGTCGCCAGCCTGATCGGCGGCGTGATCGCCGGCAGCCTCGGCACGACGATCATCGAGCTTGGCCCGCTCACGCTCGACCACTACTCGATCCTGTTTGTGGTGTCCAGCGTCGGCCGCGCCATCATGGCCGTGGTGTTCGCGCGCCGGCTCTAAGGGTCTCTCAACTTCTTCATCCCAAAGCATGGGTGAAACATAAAACGTGAAACGTGATGCGTAAGAACCTCTCACGTTTCACGCTGGGATGCCGAAACCGGGCCAGACTGTGTTACAATACAGGCGAACTATTCACTTGGTATTGATCGTCGGAGGAGCCATGAGGCGGAACAAGGACCGTGGGGCAGAGAACATCGGCGCGTGGGGGCAGCTCGTCCACGGGCGCGACGCCGAGAGCTTTGCGCGCGGCACTACGATCTACACCCCTGACCAGCCGGCCGAGGACTTGCTGCTCCTCAGTAGCGGCCAGGTCGGTCTCTATCTCCTTTCGCCCGAGCGCCGCGCGCTCACCCTAAGCGTCCTTGAGCCGGGGCAGCTCTTCGGACAGGTAACCTTGGCCGACGATGGCCCATACGACACGTTTGCCGAGGCGCTGCGCGCCGTGCGGATCTATCGGCTCGCCCGCGCCGAGGTGTACCAAATGATCGAGCGCCAGCCCGAGCTTGGGTTGGCGCTGCTCGAAGACCTGGGGCAACATCGCCTGGTGGTCAGCCGGCGGCTCGACGAGGTCGCCTTCAAGTCGGTACCGGCGCGGCTGGCTGGGCTGCTCCTTGACATGGCTCAAACCCATGGCGACCAGCCGTCGCGCGTGCCCCGGCGCAGCCATCGCCAGTTGGCCGAGATGATCAATGCCTACCGCGAGACCGTGACCAAGGTGATCAATCAGTTTCGCGCTGCCCGGCTGCTTGAGATCGACCGCTCGACGATCACGCTGGTCAACCTGCGCGGGCTGGAGGAGCTGGCGCAGGGATAAACAACACCGGCTCTATGAGGAAGTTCTGTCATCTCTCCCACGTTCGCGCCGGCAATTCACACGCCCCAACTCCCGATCATAGCGCGCGCGCCGCTCTTCGGCGCGCCGCATCAAATCCCCACCGTAGCGCTCGCGCCGCTCGTCGAAGCGCCGCTCACGATCATCCTCATATTCCTCATCGTCTCGCGGCAGGTCTTCGCGCACGCGCCTTCGCCGCCGAGGTGGCCGCCGCCCGCGCCGCACCATAATCTGCCAGGCATCATCCTCGCTCAACGGCTGGCGTAGTTGCTCGTCGCTGATCCGGTTGGCCTGGCGCTCGTTCAATGCGGCGACCCGCTCGTCGAACTCCTCCTCCTCGGGCGACACCTGCGCGATACTGAACCAGTAGCGCCACAGGGTGTAGACGATGGCGAGCAGCAGAACGGCGAAGATCACAAACAGCAGTATCTGCACGGCGCACCTATCCTCGCGTAGTCGTCAGCTACCCAGAGCTAAAGCATCTGGGCTTGTCCTTCCAGATTTCGTAGCACTCGTTAAAGCACGAGCCTGACGGTTACATACGTGTTCCGACACAGCGACACAGCACGCACGCAACAACGGAGGACCATTGGTAGGCTGACAGGGCTACCAGATTGGTACAACCCGTCAACGTTTTACGTGGCAACGGAATATGCTTGCCACAACGCCCTACGTTGAGTTGTTCATGTGCCAACCGTTTGCCCTAGTGTACCGCCAGGGTGCCTTAGCACAGAACAAGTGTACCACGAGTAGCGATATCCAGCAACCTAATGGGCTAGCCGCTAAAGTGGGGAACGCCCACCTGCGCTTCGCTTATCCTCCCAGACGTAAACGCTCTAGGCTTCCGCTCCTAAAGGCAGGCAACTGTGAAGGGCTGCGCGCATTATACCACGCGGCCATCATCGGGTCGGCTGATGTATAATGTGTCGTCGGTTGTCCTTGGTCCGCTGATACTTGAAAAAGAGATCCATATGCACACGCACGACGATATTCTGCGCCTGACCGCGCTGGCATCCTGCGCCGGCTGAGCTGCCAAGCTGGGCCCCGCGGCCCTGGCGCAGGTCCTGCGCTCTCTGACATTGCCATCACACCCGAATCTGCTCGTCGGCCTCGAGGTGAGCGACGACGCGGCGGTGTACCGGATTGCCGACGACTTGGCGCTGGTCCAGACGGTGGACTTCTTCCCGCCGATCGTCGACGACCCCTACACCTTCGGGGCGATCGCCGCGGCTAACGCCTTGAGCGACGTTTATGCCATGGGCGGGCGACCGATCCTGGCGCTGGCGATCGCCGGATTCCCTGAGAACTTCCCGCAACAGATCATCGGCGCGATCCTCCAGGGCGGCGCTGATAAGGTCGCCGAGGCGGGCGCCGTAGTCGCCGGCGGCCACACCGTGATCGACCAGGAGCCTAAGTATGGGCTGTGTGTCACCGGCCTAGTCCACCCCGACCGCGTCACCGCCAAGGCCAACGCGCGGCCCGGCGACATACTGCTGCTGACCAAGCCGATCGGCACCGGCGTGATCACCACGGCCCACAAGCGCGACCAGGCCCGGCCGGAGGACCTGGCGGCGGCGGTAGCCAGCATGCTGCGCCTCAACCGGGGCGCGGCCGAGGCTGCTGCTTCAGTCGGCGTCCACAGCGCAACCAATATCACCGGCTACGGGCTGCTCGGCCACGCCGGCGAGCTGGCGCGCAATAGCGGCGTCGGGCTGCGGATCGAGCTGGCGCGCGTGCCGCTACTGCCAGGCGCGCTCGACTACGCCCGGCGTGGGATCTTCCCCGGTGGCCTTGGCCGCAACCGCGAGTACCTACTGGGCGATGGCTTCGTGACGTACGCCGACGGGGTCGAAGCTGCACACGCGCAGCTCCTCTTCGACCCACAGACGTCGGGAGGGCTGCTGCTGGCGCTTCCGCGCGCCACAGTGGCCCCGCTGATCGAGCAGATGGCCGCAGCCGGCGAGTCCTGCTGGGAGATTGGGGAGGTCGTCGAAGGGGGGGGGATATCGATCAGCTAGACAAAGTCTTTTAGAGCCTTACAGTTCTGAGGAAAAGGGAGGTTGAGGGGGCAATCCTCAGTCTCCCCACCCTTCTCATAGCCCATAACGCTCAGGAGGCCGCAGCAAACCCACGAACCGCCTCATCCTCGTCCTGGTAGATATCGGCGTACTGCGCCAAGCCAACCATCCGGAAGATCTTCTGAAAGTGCTGCGATAGGCCACTGACGGCAAGCTTCTGGCTGTTCCGGTTGACTTCCGTGACGATGCCGATTAAGATCGCGATCCCGGCGCTGTTGATGTAATCGTTCTGGCGGAAGTTCAACAGAATGTTCTTTGCCCCCTGCGTCGTCACCTGCGAATACGCGCTGTTGATCTTCTCTTCGGCAAAAGTCGTCACGTCACCCACCAGGTCGATGATCGCGACGCCATCGCGCTCGCGGGTACTGACGCTCAGCTCGTCTTCCAACATACAAACACTCCTCGATCGGAATCAAAGCGAAGAATCAGAAATGCTCACAAAGCTTGCTCTATCATAACACCATTCTCTTTTTACAGTGTGAGAAACTGTTTGAAAAGGGCATTATCTCGCCTGTGATCCTGGGTGGAAAGAGGATTCTTGAGGGGGCTGCCCCCTCAAACTCCCCCTTTTCAAACAGTCTCTGAGGGGCTGGCCCTCAAACTCCCCTTTTTCAGGCAGTCTCTATGGTTTGCGGTAGTAGAGCGCAAGCCGAAAATGGTTGCCCCCATCGGAGCTAGCGGTGAAGCCGGCCTCGTCCACCAACTGTGCAATCATCATCAGCCCCATGCCGCGCAGGGGCGCGAGGCCGTTCAGCTTCTTCTCGATAGTTGCCAGGGGGCCGCAATCTTCATAGCGCTTCAGACCGCGATCATGGACTTCAATAGTCAGCCGCCCTTCCTCGCAAACGCACATCACCTCGACCCGCAAACCAGGCGTCCGCCCATTGCCATGCTCGATCGCATTAATGCACGCCTCGCCAAGCGCCGTCTTCAGATCCTCGACCCGTTCCTGATCGAAGCCAAGGCGCCGAGCAAACGCAGCCACTGTATCACGCGCAATCTTCTCATACCCAAGCTCGCTGGGGAAGGATAACTCCAAGGAGGGAAACTGCGTCGCCTGCGACGTCGTGTTCATGTTCCGAATCACAATCTATTTCTCAAGGTGAATGACCATGCGCACCTGGTTGCCGCCGCTGGGCCCAGTGGTAAACTCCACCTCGTCCATCAGCTCGCGGATCAGCCATATGCCCCATCCACCCTTATCTGGTTTTTCCAAGGCATCCTCAATTCGTGGCGTTTGCATCGTCTGCCCCTGGTCGAGCTGCTTCCTCCCCTGGTCGGCCACACTCACCACTAGCTCGTCGGGCCGAGCAGTCAGCATCACGAGGACCTTCATCCCCGAGTCCTGCTGGTTACCATGCTCGATCGCATTGGTCACTGCCTCCGAGACGGCAGTGCGGAGCGCTTCGACCCGATCAACCCCAAACCCCATCCGCCGCGCAAGCGACGACGCGGTATCCATCGCGACCTTTTCGTAGCCTAGCCGGCTCGGAAGCCGCAGCTCAATAACCCGCTCGGTTTGCTCTTCGTCGTTGTTCGGACTGGTCATGCGGCCGCTACCAATCTGTGCTCCAGTCGAGATGCCCGTCGACGCCACAAACTGGGTTTTATCTTAACACACCAGGCGACGACGGCGCAATAGGTATTCAGATTGAGATTCTTTTACAATTTACGATTTACGATGTACGACTTACAATTCACGTGATGCGCGAAACATGAAACGTGATGCGTGAAACGTGAAGCGTGAAGCGTGAAGCGTGAAGCATGTCAGTTGTCAGTTGTCAGTTGTCGGTGAAACTTGATGCGTGATGTGTGAGGGGTAAGGTCGTCACCCCGTCATCTCGTCATCTTGTCACCTTGCCATCTCATAGCGGGATATTGCCGTGCTTGCGGGCCGGTAGGCTCTGGCGCTTGCTCCGGGCCAGCCGCAGCGCCCGAATCAGCATGGGGCGGGTCTCGCGCGGCTCGATCACCTCGTCGACATAGCCACGTTCGGCGGCGACGTAGGGGTTAGCAAAGCGATTCTGATAGTCTTCGGCCAGCTCGGCCAGGCGCGCGGTCGGGTCGGCGGCCTCGGCCAGCTCGCGGCGAAAGATGATCTTGACCGCCGCGTCCACGCCCATCACGGCAATCTCGGCCGTCGGCCAGGCGAAGTTGAAGTCGGCCCGGATGTGCTTGCTGGCCATCACGTCGTAGGCGCCGCCATAGGCCTTGCGGGTGATCACGGTCAGCTTGGGCACGGTCGCCTCGCAGTAGGCGTACAGCAGCTTGGCGCCATGGCGGATGATCCCGCCGTACTCCTGCTGGGTCCCCGGCAGAAAGCCCGGCACGTCCACGAAGGTCAGCAGCGGGATGTTGAACGCATCGCAGAAGCGAACGAAGCGCGCCGCCTTGACCGACGAGTTGATATCCAGGGTGCCGGCCAGGTGCGCCGGGTTATTGCCGACTACGCCGACCGGGTGGCCGTCGAGCCGCGCGAAGCCGATGACGATATTGCGTGCCCACAGCGGCTGGACCTCGAAGAAGATCCCGTCGTCCACCACGTCGTCGATCACCTCGATAATATCGTAGGGCTTCTTGGAGCTGTCGGGGATGATCGACTGGAGCGACTCCTCCATGCGCTGCGGGTCATCGGATGGCGCGACGTAGGGCGGGTCCTCCAGGTTGTTCAATGGAAGGTACGAGAGCAGCGTACGAAGCTGATCGAAGACCTCCTCCTCGCCGTCGGCGGCGAAGTGGGCCACGCCGCTGCGGCTATTGTGGGTCAGCGCGCCGCCCAGCTCCTCGAAGCCGACGTCCTCGTTGGTCACGGTTTTGATCACGTCCGGGCCGGTGATGAACATCTGCGAGGTGCCCTTGACCATCAGGATGAAGTCGGTCATGGCCGGCGAGTAGACCGCGCCGCCCGCGCACGGCCCGACGATCACCGAGAGCTGCGGGATGACGCCGGAAGCCATGACGTTGCGGTAGAAGATCTCGGCGTAGCCGCCCAGGCTGACCACGCCCTCCTGGATGCGGGCGCCGCCGCTGTCGTTGAGCCCGATGCAGGGTACGCCCATCCGCAGCGCCAGGTCCATCACCTTGCAGATCTTCTCGGCGAACACCTCGCCCAGCGACCCGCCGAACACGGTGAAGTCCTGGGCGAATAGGCAGACCGGGCGGCCGTCGATCGTGCCGTGGCCGGTGATCACGCCGTCGCCCAGCGGCCTGCGCCGCTCCATGCCGAAGGCCGCCGTCCGGTGGACAGCGAAGGCGTCCAACTCGACGAATGAGCCGGGGTCGAGCAGCGCCTCGACGCGCTCGCGGGCGGTCAGCTTGCCGCGGGCGTGCTGCTTCTCGGCGGCCTGCGGGTCGGCCGTGCGGGCCTGCTCGCGGCGCCGGCGCAGGTCCTCGATACGCTCCTGGGTGGTTTTCACAAGAACCTCGTGTGTAGCTGGCTGGTCGGGTGTGGGGGTATGATACCATGAAGTGGCGGTGGTGCGGCAGGATGATAGGCGATGGTAGAGGAGGGAGTAGGGCGGGGCGGTCCCGATGGCTGAGTGGAGCAGATGGGGCGAGTCGGAATTCATCTCTGACGGCTCCAGGGGAGATGGACTAACTGAATACCAAAACCAATACTGAGTTACGTTTATTCTATGGATGCGGACAATTGGGTCTGTCGCGGCCAAGCAAAGGCCTCTCCCACGCACTTCTATCGCTGTGCAACTGCCTATCTGGTGCTGCACAACGTGCGTTGGTTGTTCCTGCGGTTGCCGGGACGAGGACCGCGACAGGTTGCGCGCTAGCGCTTTCGACTGGATCGGATGACATACTTTCTGATACATGCGATTGAGCGTTTCTATGGCGTCGTCACTACCCTCAAGTCGGCACCAATTTAACATCTGTACTCTATACTATGGGTTGTATCACAGATAGATCACTATATATAGGGGCTATCGGTTCAGATGCTCCGATATGTAGCATCTCGAACATTCGTAAGCGGATACGGATGCCGTCAATCTCTGTCACCAACGCACAAGCCGTAGCGAGAAGCGCTTTGAGATGGCACGTACACGTTCGATGAACCCATAGATAGAGTATCTGTGATCTACTGAGACTACTGAGGAGCATACCGAATGCCTGCGTCCAACGAAATTGTTGAGCAGCAGCAGCAGCTCTTGGCAATCCATCGCCGAACATTAGCACATTTGTGCAAGCAAGCAGCTCAGTACGGTGGTGAAGTCTTTGCACCAACTCATGTCGCCAATGGCATCTATGAAGCTCGTGAAAATATTCGGTGTACTAAGAAGACTCTTCGAGACTGGGGGGTATATGTAGAGGAGCATCCGAACGACAAAGAAAATTCATATTTTTCATCATCGATAGATGTAGGTGTAAATCCTTCGGCTGGACTAGGAAAAGTGAACTTTCCCCCACTCGGGGCGAATAACGTTGCTGGGTCTTTATTTCTACTAGTGATGGAGAGCCAGTCTGATAGGAACCGTCCAAAACAAAAGCCAGTAAATGAGCAAGTTGAACGACGTAGGCGATTGATGGAGAATGCACCGGAAACCACTAGAAAACCACCATTAACAATAAAACCACTCGGGGAGCATAGATCAGGACAATATGTACAGTATGGTCCAATTACTGTGCGAACAAGAAGGGAAAAGACGCCTACGCTTTGCCCGAAGTGTGAATCAGTAAATACTGGAAGAAAGAAATTCTGTAATAAATGTGGTAGTCCTTTATATCTGGATGAAACGTAGTTCAGACGTACATGAAGTCATCTCACCGATGTATTTTAGCCGATCATCATGCATAATGTGTCCGAATTGCGGCCTAATAACGCATTGTAGCCGACCACTGTATCGAAGAGAGTGTTGAAAGAGTCGCATGTTGAATATTCCTGTGCCGGATACGCTGTACGAGACGCTCACGAACATGGCACGTCAGACCGGCCAACCGCGTATTCTATGACGTTGCCGCTGACGAAGCGATGGTCAAAATCAAGGCGATTGGCTATAAAGAACACAACAGGCTTTACTTTCGAGGGAAGGAGTATACCCTATGAAGACCATCGACCTGACCACGCACCACGCAAGTATTGAAGATATTCTCCAACTTGCCGAGCAGCAGCACCTCTTCGTCCGCACTCCTGATGGTAAAGTCTTCGTCGTTGCTGAAGTCGAGGTCGACGATGCCGAGGACGATTTTGCCCATGAGGTCGCCCTCACCCGCCAGAACAGGGCGTTGCGGGAATTTCTGGCGGAGCGCTCGAAAGAACCGGGCAAGTATACGCTCGATCAGGTCAGGCAAAAACTTGGGTTGAACAGTTCATCAGATGAACCATGAACGCCCTTCACTCACCCTCCCCCTCACCGCCCGCAGGAGAACTCCTCGTATGCCCCATCCACCAGTAACCCATCACGACATTGTCCTCAGCCTGCAACACCTCGGGGTCGTGCGCGGCGCGGTCATCGAAGTTCATAGCTCGCTCAGCGCGTTCGGCTGGGTCGAGGGCGGCGCGGCGACGGTCATCGACACCTTGGTAGATGTGGTCGGTCCCGAGGGCACCCTGATCATGTCGGCGTACCCCGTCAGCCCGGCCGTCCCCCTGAGCGACGAGGAGCGCGACCGTCGTATCACCTGGAAGGTGCGCAAACTGCCCCTCGACTCGCCCGAGCGCACGGGGATGGGCGTTGTCGCCGATACCTTTCGGCAGCGCGCGGATGTCGTATGTGGCAGTGGGTTCTTTCGGACATGCGCGTGGGGGCGTGATGCTGAGTGGCATTGCAATGGCTATCATGGCCTGCTCGCCGTCGATGGCTGGTGCCTGCTATTGGGCGTGGGGATCGATCGCTGCTCCAGTATGCACGTGGCAGAGGATGTCCCCCTTCCGGCCGACATTCTGGCCTACTGGGACATCCCCGAGCAGATTCAGCGGGCGTACGACGCGCATCAATGGAACATTGGCTATGGTGGGACGCCTGCGGATGCGTGGCAAAAGGTCTGGGATGCGGCTGACGGCCAGGGCTTGATTCGGCACAGCCAGATCGGGCAAGCCCGGTGTCATTACTTCAAAGCTCGCTCCGTCGTCGCGATCTACAGGCACTGGCGTCAGGCCGATCCGTATGGCTTGTATGGTGTGCCTCATTCGGGTTGACATACCCTACTCGGCACTGAGGCGGGCAGACTGCGGCAGGACAATTGCATGCTCACAATAGTCCCGCGTCGGCGCTAACCCGCCGGTGCCACGCCCCGTGCTGCTACGAACAGCGGCGGGGCACCAACACACGTTTATTCGCTATTGGCGAATAGATTACTATACCTGACCATGGTTGTCAATCAGCGGGAAACGCCTGCATGCAACGGTTTGGCGAAAAACTCCGGCTCTTACGGACACGGCAGGGCATGACCTATCAGCAGCTAGCGGATGCGCTCGGCTATGCCGCCCCCAGTTATGTGTATGAGATTGAGGCAGGGAAGAAAATCCCGACCGTAGCGTTTGTCGTCAAGGTGGCGCGCCTCTTTCACGTAACAACCGATGCGTTGGTGTTCGACGAGAAAGATCTTGATCTGGCAACCGGATCAGGGCCAGGGACCAATGAGTAGGCGTCAACTCGTATTCAAAGACACGACGGAGGGTAGCGATGAAAGCATATCGGACGTATTTGACAGTCACCGACGCCAAGCAGGTGATCCTCTCCGATGTACCATTCCAGCCTGGGCAAGTCGTCGAAGTGCTTGTCCTCGCACAAGATGTCGATCGGGCGCTGGCGCTCCGCCAACTCGATAAGCTGCTTCAGAGTACTCAAGCATTGCCCCATGTACAGCAACTTACGGACGACGAGATTGCCGCTGAGGTAGCCGCCTATCGGAATGGTCAATGAAGGTTGTTATCGACACAAATGTTGTGGTATCAGCGGTCCTCAAAGATCGCGATCCAGAGGCGATTATTCGCTTTATTATCGGCCATCCGCAGTACGAGTGGATTGCGTCACGTGACATCCTCACAGAATATGCCGATGTGATGCGGCGTCCAAAATTTCAGCTGCCAGATACACTTCTGCAAGAATGGGCAGACCTATTTGGAACCGTTGTCACACTCATTGACGTAGCTGTGGTGGTTGACTTCCCACGCGACCAGAAAGATGCCAAGTTCCTGGCTTGTGCGCTCGTCGCAGAGGCCGATTATCTGATTACGGGTGATCACGACTTTACCGAAGCATACAAACTGCTCAGTACAGTTGTATGTTCTGTATCAGAGTTTAAGCGTCTCGTTGTTGATACTGAACAGCAATAGCCGAACAGCCCATAAGAGCGATTATGTTTATAGAAAGGGGGTGGTCCATCATGCCGATCTTCCCATCAAACAGTTATGTCATGTTAAATCAACAGGAGAATCATGATGCACATCCGCCCCATCCATCCGCACGAGCAGGCCGCGTTCGCCGCCGCCGGCGATCACCCTGAGCACGCCGGCTCGGTACGCGAGTACCTCGACCAGATGCTGGCCAAAGGCGCCATGCGGGTCGAGTGGTGCTTCGTGGCCGAGGAGGTCGGCCGCTTGCTTGGCCGCGTTGCCTGCTGGACCCTGCCCGCTATCGGCATGCCGCTGGCGCTGGTGCTGCTGGACGCGCCGTGGCAGGGCGACTATCTGGGCGTCGGCACCGACCTGCTGGAGCATAGCGTGGGCGTCGTACGCGCGCTCGGCGGCAGCAAGATCGAGCACGTCCTCGATGCCCCGCCGCAGTGGCCGCAGTGGCAGTATTTCCCCGACCAGCGCCACCACATGCTCGCCCAGTTCGGCTTCGCGATCGAGCGGGAAACTCGCCGCTTCGAGTGGCCCGCCGACGGCGCCGCGCTCGCGACCTCCCAGCGCCTGACGTTCCGCTCGCTGCCCGAGGTCGGCGAGGATGCGTTTGTCCAGGCGATCGAGCGCGTCTCGGCATCGTCCTTTGACCAGCGCACCCAGAGCGACCGGGCGCAACTGGGGCCGCAACATGAGGCGCACAACACCTTCGCCGACCTTCAAGGGATGGAGTACGACCCGGCGTGGTGGCAGTTGGCCTTTGCCTCCGATGGGGAACTGGCCGGCCTAGTGATGCCCACACGGGCGCCAGCCGCCGCGACGATCGGCTACATCGGTGTGGTCCCCGAGCAGCGCGGGCGCGGCTACATCGACGACCTGCTGGCCCAGGGGACCGCAACTCTGCGCGCAGCCGGGGCGACGACGATCCGCGCCGACACGGATGTGGCGAATTTCCCAATGGCGAACGCCTTCCTGCGGGCCGGGTACCAGGAGTTCGCCACGCGGCGCGAATATGCTCTGAATATGTAGTTGCCTATGGTGATCGCGGCCCTACGACATCAGGCTGCTCTTGCAGCGGGGCGACGGGGGCGACATCGGGAGGGAGGTCGAGATCCCCGCAGGTCTTGTGATACGCCTCGGCGCCCAGGTAGCGTTTCCACTCGGCCAGGGTCAGGTTGCGCCCGGCGGCGCGGCAGGCGAAGGTGATCGCCCGCTCGGCCTGGGCTGCCCGCGCGTGGACCACCGCCCCGTCGGCGTCCGACACGCCTGAGTGGCTGGTCAGGACGCGCGGCGCGGAACCAGTTGGGGACGCCAGGTCCCAGATGCGGGCGCTGCCGTCGGCGCCGCCGCTGACCAGCCGGCGGCTGTCGGAGCCAAGCGCGATCGTCCAGATTGCCCCCTCGTGACCATGCAGGACTGTGGACACGACATTCGCGTCGGCGGTCGCCAGATCCCACAGGTAAATGGCTGCGTCCTCGCCGGCGCTGACCAGGCGGCGCCCGTCGGGGCTGAACGCGATGGCGGTGACCGGGCCGGCGTGGCCGCGCAGGACCCGCGCCGAGGCGGCCGGGTCGGCGGCGGCCAGATCCCACAGGTTGAGGGTCGCGTCGGCGCTGCCGGTCGATAGCCAGTGGCTGTCGAGGCTGATTGCAAGCGCGGTGATGGCGCCACCCTGCCCCAGGAGCACCCGCGGCGTGCTTTTGGAGTAGGGCGTGGTCAGATCCCACAGCCGGATGGCGGCATCGTCGCCGGCGCTGGCCAGCCAGCGCTTGTCCGGGCTGATCGCCAGCGCGGCCACGCCGGTGCTACCGCGTAAGATGCGGAACGTCGCGGCTCCGCCGGGCGCATACAGGTTCCACAGGCGCACGGTGGCATCGGCGCTGCCGGTGACCAGCCAGCGGCTATCGGAGCTGAAGCCGACCGCGTCGATTGGGCCGGCGTGGCCACGCAGGCGAATGCGCACCGAGGCTGGGTCTCTGATCGTTAGGTCCCACAGGCGCACGGTGGCATCGGCGCTGCCGGTCGCCAGCCAGTGGCTATCAGGGCTGATCGCAATCGTCGTGATGTGCTTAAGGTGGCCAGCCAGCAGGCGACCCGTGGCGGCCGGGTCAGGCGCGGAAAGATCCCACAGCCGGGCGGTCGCGTCGGCGCCAGCCGTCACCAGCCAGCGATTATCGGGGCTGATCGCGGCGGCGGTGATCGGGCCGGTGTGCCCGCGCAGGACGATCGGGCCGGCGGCGGGATTGGGCGCGGCGAGGTCCCACAGCCGGGCGGTCGCGTCGGCGCTGCCGGTCAACAGCCAGCGGTTATCCGAGCTGAGCGCGACGGCGGTGACATCGCCCGTATGGCCGGCCAGCCCCTGCCCGCCGACATACGCCAGCACCTGGCGCATCGCGTCTTCGGCGGCGGCAACCGGCGGCTCGCCTGTCCGCAGCGTGATCCCCAGTGCCTCGATGGCGAGCAGCAGGCTGCGCTGCGGGTAGGCCGGGAGGACCAACTCGGCCTGCGCCGCTAGCTGGCTTGAGCGGGCGAAGCGAGCCTGCTGCTCGGCACGCCGGCGCTGCGCCTCGGCGCTGGCGCGGGCGTCGGCCTCGGCCTCGGCCAGCCGCTGCTGCTCGATCGCGTAGCTCTGCGTCGCCGCGACCACCTGCTGCTGCTGCTGGATCTGCTGCTGGGTCTCGGTGTCGCGCTGGAAGCTCCACAGGCCCAAGCTCAAGGACAGCGCCAGCAGCGCGATGATCAGCGATATGGTGAAGTAGCGAACCTGCCGGGCGCGCCATTGGCGGGTGGCCGCCCGCTCGCGGGCCGCACGGCTGGCGCGCACCAGCGCGGGCAGCGCCGGATCGTAGCCCAGGTAGGCCGCGTCTGAGCTTGCCAGCCAGCGCTCGGTCTCGGCCAACTGAACATCGTCGAGCAGGCCGCTGCGGCCCTGGCCCAGCCGCACCCACTCGTCGGCCTTGACCTCCAGGCGCCGGCGCACCACCATGGCCTCGCGCTCGTCGCGCAGCCAGTCGACCAGCCGGGGCCAGTTGCGTACCAGCGCCTCGTGGGCCACCTCGACCTGGTCGTCGGCGGGCAACTCGCCGGCGGTCAGGCGCACCAGGCGCGCGCCGATCAGCTTTTCGAGCACCCGGTCGACGCGATCGTGCGCCTCGCCGGCCCGGTACAGCATCTCGCGCCGGATGCGGTTGCTGGTGACTTCAAGCCCATCGCTCAACCGGACCATCCGCAGCAGGATGCGCTTGGCGGTGATCTGCTCCTCGGGGATCAGCCGATCGTAGAAGACGTCGGCGCTGTTGGCGAGCGCCAGGCGACCGCCGCCCAGCCGGCGGTAGGCGTCCCAGGTGACCCGGTTGCGCTCGCGGTGCTCCCACAGCTTGAGCAGGGTGAACTGCAAAAGCGGCAGCGCGGCCGGCTCACCAAGGATATCCTGGAGCAGCGAGTTGACCACGCCGTCCTCGAACTTCAGCCCGATCAACTCGGCCGGCTGCTCGATCGCCTCGCGCAGCTCGGCGGCGTTGAGCGGCGTCACTTGCAGCCGGCCCTGCTCGAAGACCGGATGGAAGGCCGGCAGGCGCGTGACAAACGCCTCGAAGTCGCTGCGCATGGTCAGGATGACGATATGCTGCGCGTCCGGCGCGGCGACTAGCTCCAGCAGGTTGTCGATAAACGCCTGACAAGCCCGCCGGTCATCGCAGAGCGTGAACAGCTCCTCGAACTGATCGACGACCAAGACGACCGGAGCATCGAGAAGAGGAGCAGAGTCCTCCAACACCGGCCCTTGGTTCTTTGTTCTTTGTTCTTTGTTCTTTGTTCTTAGTGCGCGCTCCAGGCTAGCCAGCGGCTCCGACCCAGGCACCATCGGCGCGAGGTAGCGCCAGCCTTGGCTGCCGGGCAGGGCGCCAGCCTTGAGCGCGGGCACAATGCCGCCGCGTACAAGCGAGGATTTGCCGCTCCCCGAAGGGCCGACAAGCGCCAGCAGCCGGCGCTCGGTGAGCCGGCTGATCGCCTCCGCCACCAGCCGCTGGCGTCCAAAGAAGCGATTGTGGCTGAACTCGTGAAAGGCGTCAAGGCCCATGTACGGGCAGAGCGCATCATCAAGCGCGGGGGCCAGCGCCGGGTCGAACTCGGCCAGGATATCGTCGGGCGGCTCGCGCCCGGCGCGATACAGGATGTTCGACCAGTAGTCCAGCAGGCTCTGGCCGGCCCGGCGGTCGTCGTCGGCGTCGAGAAGGGCGCCGGTGGCCCGCGCGCTGTGGATGAAGGCCGCCACTGCATCGAGGAATGTGGCGCTGTCGCCACCGCGCCGTCGGCGCTGGAGCAACCCGGCGTGGGCGGCGTGGAGCGTGGCTGGCGACGGAAACTGCTCCAGGACATCCTCGGCGATGATAATGCTATCGATCATACTCATAACTCATCCTATGCCAATGCCTCAGAAACCGTCTGAATAGGTTGATGTACCACTGGTAGTGGTGTTGGAAAAGGGCTTTGAGGTGGCGCACCCCTCAAATTCTCCCTTTTCAGTCAGTCTTTCCGGCGCTATCGGGCGCATACTGCCGTACTCTGGCGAAGTGGTCGAACTCAAGCATCGACAGCACCGAGTCGAGCGGCTCGCCGACTTTCTGGAGATCCTCGCACAATGTCAGCAGGTCACGGTCGACCTGGTTGAACCGCAGGCCGGCTTTGCTGCGGTAGCCGCGGAAGTGCCGCTTGACTTTGAGTGGGTTGCCGTCGGCCAGGGCGGCGGCCAGGTCGGCGCCGAGCGCCTGGAGCCGGGTCGACCAGTCGGCGCTGCGCTCTTGGCAGAGCGCCCGGACCATGGGCTCAAGATCGTGCCAGGCGTCGTGCAGCTCGACCATGTTCTGCTCAAGCTGCGCCTCGATCCGGCGCAGCTCGTCGTCGACCGCCTGCCAGCGATCGTGCTCGTCGATCATGGCACTAAGGCGGGCGCTCAACCGGGCCAGGTCGATGACATCTTTCGCAAAGGAGCTTAGGCGATGCTGGGCCTGGCCTGCGAGGCTCAGGCGCGCCAGGTTGTCGTGGAGCGTGGTCATGGCGCTGACCAGGGCGGGCAGGCGCAGCGCGCCGGCAGCGCTGACCAGACGGGTGTTGATGCGCGAAAGCTCGCGACCGAGCACATCTTTGATCCGGCCCGTCGCGACCCGCAGTCGCTCGACGTCGGCGTGCTCGATCGCCGCCTGGAGTTCGGCGCTGGCGCGACCGAGCTTCTGGCTCCACAGGGCCGTGTCGGCGGCGAAGACGGCCCGGCCGGCGAAATCGCGCAACTCGTCGATCTTGCTCTGGAGCTCGGGCTCGTTGCACTCCAGGCCCTCCCAGGCTACCCGCTCGGCCGGCATCAGCCGCCCATCCTGGTAGATGAAGTGGTGGATCAGGTTGTAGCAGAACTCCAGCTCCTGGAACAGGTCGTGCAGGCGCTTGTAGGCGGCCAGGATATCGATCTGCCGGCGCGCGGCCTGGAAGTCGGCGCGGAAGGCGACCACGGCGGCGCGAACCTCGGCGGCCTGCATCAGTTCGCTCAACGCGATCAGGCCCTGGCCGACGGCCGGGACGCGTGGGGCGGGCGGCCAGGGCCGGTCGGGCGTCTCGTCGTCGGGGTGCTGCTCGACGACGACGCCCCAGCCGCCCAGGATGTCTTTGATACGCCGGATGTTCTCGCGGGCCTCGCCGATCCCATTGGCGACCGCCGGCAGCACATACGCGGCGCCGCCCTGGGCAGCCTGCTGGTAAAGCTGGTGCGCGAGCGAGCGCCGGTAGGTTGTCAGAAGCTCCACCTGCTGGGTGATATCTTCCTGGCTTGGCGTGGACACATGTGCCCCCTTGCTTCAGCGCAGATAACCGGATGGCTGCGGGTGGAGTGGACGAGGAGTTCCCGCTGGAGAGCGGGCGGCGGCGCGTGGGAGGGCTGGGGGGCAGCAATGGACGCTACGCCGAGACGCGCGGGGCCTCGGCAGTCCTGCTGAAAGGTGAAAACGCATGGTTTCCCCTACGACATGGGACGAATGTGTACTGCTACAAGCATGTCGTAGCGTATTCTATATGAGAGGAATCGGATTGTCGTGAGCGGTTCGGTGATAAAACGGTAGCGAAGTTGTATGCAATTTGCAATTTCGCGACATTGCTTGTATAGTTTGAACCGTTCGCAAAGTCAAAGAGAGGCTCGGCTCCTGCCATCCGAGATCAGGTGGAGGCTGTCACAGGTTTTGTGGCGCCTCTTTTTTGTATGCGCTCCAGAGGTAGTGTGTTGAGAATGCCACCTAGCTCCAGGACTATCGCATGAACACTATCCAAACCCTTGCATTGGTGCTGTTCGTGGTGGGGTACGTCGCGATCACCTTCGAACATCAGCTGCGAACTCATAAAGCGCCAACCGCGCTCCTGCTTGGGGTCGTCCTGTGGTTGCTTGTGACGCTGAATGGTATGGGCGGCGAGCCCTTAGCACACCAGCTCGAAGCCGTCGCAGCCGAGATCTTTGGCATTGTCATCTTCCTGCTGGCAGCGATGACCCTGGTCGAAGTGCTGACGCACTACCAATTCTTCGATTACATCCGCGTTGAGCTGACTCGTCGCGGCTTGCGCGACCGTCAGCAGTTCATCGTGATCGGCGCTGTCACCTTCTTGTTGAGTCCAGTCATCGACAATCTGACCACGACGATCGTGATGATCACCATCGCTCAGCGATTCTTCCGCGGACGTAATCTGCTGGTGATGGCCACGGCGATCATCATCTTCGCCAACGCTGGTGGGGCTTGGTCGCCGATTGGCGATATCACCACCCTGATGCTGTGGCTGGCGGGGAAGTTCACAGCGGCGGAGGTCATCCTCGATGCACTGCTGCCGTCGCTTTGCCACGCCCTCGTGGCAGGCGCGCTCTTGCTACGCCAAATCAAGGACGATACACCGGATAGTCAAGAAGATCTGCCCGTTACATTCACACGGAGTGAGTTCATCATCATCGCGCTCGCGCTCGCCAGCTTTGGCCTGCCGCTGCTCATATCGCAGTTCGGCCTGCCGCCCTACATGGGCTTGCTCGCCGGGCTCGCGGTGGTGTGGATCGTGAGTGGTGTGCTGGCGCGGGTCAGTGATCGCGAGACCCACCTGACGGCCGACATCGAGCGGTTCCTGCGGAATATCGACATTCCGTCCCTCAAGTTCTTCATCGGCATCCTCCTGGCGGTCGCGGCGCTCGATGCCCTCGACGTGCTGACCATTATCTCGAACCTGCTCCTGGGAAGCAACCCCAGCTCGGAGCGCCTGATCATAGGAAACAGCGTCCTCGGCATCCTGTCCGCGATCGTCGACAACGTGCCGCTGACCGCACTGGCGATCGACCTCATCCCGGCAACGAACGCAGGACTCTGGCCGTTGCTGGCGTACTGCGTGGGCACCGGGGGCAGTCTTCTGGTGATCGGTTCAGCCGCAGGTGTGATCGCCATGGGGATGATCCGGGAGCTGACCTCCACCGCATATATGCACATCGCGACGATGGCGGTCGTCCTGGCATATATTGCCGGGATCGCGGTCTGGGGTGTGCAGAGGTTGATCTTTGGCCTCTAGCAGTTTGTCGGAGAGAAACTCTCTCCGGGTCGACCAAGCTGTGCTACACTGGCACGTATGAGTAGATCATTCAAAACCGCTGATTACAACGCGACGCTGGACGTGACCGTGCGGCTGGGTGACTGTCTGCCGCCCGACCACCTGGCGCGCTTTGTCGTGGACACCATCGCCCAACTCGACCTGTCGGTCATCTATATGCGCTATGGTTCGCGCGGTGGGCAACCCTATGCGCCCGAAATCTTGCTGGCTGTGCTGTTCGTAGGCTTAGCCACCGGCGTGTTCTCTACCCGTAAACTGGAACGCGCGACCTATGAGACCGTGCCCTTTCGCTTTATCGCGGGCAATCTGCATCCCGACCACGACACCTTGTACTCGATGGAGCCATAGCTCATGGACAAGCAAGTCGATGTCGTGGTTGTAGGCGCCGGCCCGGTCGGGCTCCTGCTCGCGATCGAGCTCAAGCTGGGCGGCGCCGATGTGATGGTCCTGGAGCGGCTCACCGCGCCGAACCTCGGCATCAAGGCGCCGTCCGTCGGACCGCTCGGCGCAGAGGCGCTCCAGCGCCGGGGCATGGGCTCGGCGCTCGCCGAGGCGGAAGATCGCACCTTCGCGGCGATGGGACCGGCGGGCGTAGAGATGCGGGCGCGAACGTTCAGCTTCAGGGGGCATTTCGCCCTTCTCCCGATCCGATCCGATGCGGAGCGCGAGCCCGAACGGCGCATGCGCTGGGTCGACCAGCAGGGTCTGGAGGCGATCCTGGGCGAGCGGGCGGCCGCGCTCGACATCGAGGTGCGGCGCGGGTGCGAGGTTACGAGCTTCGAGCAGCATGCCGAGGGCGTCGAGGTCGGCTGGACCGCCCCGGCCGGGCCGGACCATGCTCGCTGCTCCTGGCTGGTCGGCTGCGACGGCGGGCGCAGCCCCATCCGCAAGATGGCCGGTTTCGCCTTTACTGGCGCGCCGCCCAGCCTGACCATGTACCAGTGCGTGCTCGATCTCGACCACCCCGAGCGCCTGCCGCGTGGGGTGACCCGCACGCCGGAGGGCCTCCTCATCCACGGACCTCGGCCTCGCCGGCTTGGGCTGCACGACTTCAGCGGTCCGCCGGCCGATCGCAAGGCGCCCGTCACGCGCGAGGAAGTCGAAGGCGTGTTGCGACGGATTAGCGGCGCGGATGTCCGCGTGACGGCGATCGAGCAGGCGAACCGCTGGACGGACATCACGCGCCTGGTCGACACCTACCGCCTGGATCGCGTCCTGCTCGCCGGTGACGCGGCGCACGTCCATTCGCCTGTTGGCGGCCAGGGGCTGAGCCTTGGGCTGGTCGACGCGGCCAACCTCGGCTGGAAGCTTGCCGTCGTCGTTCGCGGCGACAGGCCGGACAGCCTGCTCGACAGCTACACGTCCGAGCGGCAGCCTGTGGCCGAGGCCGTCCTGGCCAACACGCTCGCCCAGGTCGCGATCATGCGGCCGATCCGCGATCGAACGCCATGCGGGACATCTTCGCGAAGCTGCTGGAGCTCGACGACGTGAATGGCCATATCGACGGGCTGATGAGCGGCCTGGCCACGCGCTACGACCTCGGTTCGGAGCGAGACCTGGTCGGACGCCTCACCGGCGATCGCCCTGTAGGTTACGCTGACGTTCAATCATCACTGTTCGCGGAGATGGCGCAAGGCGACGGCATAGTGCTCGACGCGTCTCCTGACGGGCGCGCGGCCGGTCTCGCGGCCGGCTTCACGCAGGTGCGCTGCCTGCCGGCCGAGGCAGGCCCCTCGATGCTGATCCGCCCCGACGGGTGCATCGCTTGGGCCAATGACGCGGGTGAAATTGCGGGGTTAGTGGACGCGCTTGAGCGCTGGTTCGCCACAACCGCACATGCCCACTGTTTGACCGCATAGATCATCTGTTCTATACTTGAGCACGTCAACCCAACTTGCCTCGTATTGCTTAAGTGAGGACGGCTGGAGGAGTGGTTCGGCTCCTTTACATCATCAAGGAGAGGAATGATGAAATTTCTGCTCACGTCTGGGGGCGTCACGAACCCCAGCATCCGCGACGCGCTCATAGACCTGCTGGGCAAGCCGATCGCCGAGTCCAGCGCGCTCTGCATCCCGACGGCGCAATGGGGCCACCCGGTGTGCGGGCCAGCCTCGGTACGGGGCTTCGTCGTCGGCGAGCCCCCGCACCACATGAGCAGCTTGGGCTGGAAGTCGGTGGGCCTCCTCGAGCTCACCGCACTGCCCACCATCGGCGAGGAGCGCTGGGTCCCTTGGGTCCAGGAGGCCGACGTCCTGCTCGTGGACGGCGGCGACGCGACATACCTGTGCCACTGGATGCGGGAGTCCGGGTTGGCGAACCTCCTGCCGTCGCTGTCCGAGACCGTTTGGGTGGGCGTGAGCGCCGGCAGCATGGTGATGACCCCCCGGATCGGTGCCTACTTCGTGGAGTGGCGGTCCGCGCCGGACGACCAAACCCTGGGGGTCGTCGACTTCTCGATCTTCCCGCACCTGGACCACGAGATGATGCCGGGGAACACTCTGGCCGACGCGGAGCGGTGGGCGACCGACATCGCGGGTCCGGCGTACGCGATTGACGACCAGACCGCCCTCAAAGTGGTCGATGGCGTTGTCGAAGTTGTCTCTGAGGGTCATTGGAAACGGTTCGCACACGAATGCGGTCAAGCCGTTTCCTTTTGCCCGCCCTCGCCAGGATGACTCCAGGCGCACTGTCGATTTTGCAGAGTCTCGGTCGACTATTTGTTAGCGAGTGAAGCTGAGTACTCGCAGTGACCATGCCCTTGGGAGAACTCTCATGAGGGCGAAAAGGAGAATGGACGTGAAAAAGCCAGCGAAGAACACGGTTTGCCTTTGGTACGACAGGGACGCGGAAGATGCCGCGCGCTTCTACGCCGAGACGTTTCCCGATTCGTCTGTAACGGCGGTGCACCGCGCCCCGGGCGACTTTCCATCGGGGAAGCAAGGAGATGTGTTGACGGTCGAGTTTACCGTGATGGGTATCCCGTGCATCGGGCTCAATGGCGGCCCCGAGTTCAAGCACACCGAAGCATTCTCGTTCCAAGTCGCAACCGATGACCAGGCCGAAACTGATCGGTACTGGAATGCGATCGTCGGGAACGGCGGCGAAGAGAGTGCGTGCGGCTGGTGCAAGGACAAATGGGGTCTGTCCTGGCAGATTACGCCGCTGGCGTTGACAAAAGCGATAAGCGATCCCGATCCCGCTGCCGCCAAGCGCGCGTTCGATGCGATGATGGAGATGAAAAAGATCGACATCGCTGCGATCGAAGCGGCACGCCGAGGTTGATGTATTGCCCTCGCGTTCGCCGCCCAACCCGCCCATCCAGCCGACCGCTTCGCGCGCAAGATTCGAGCGATTTTGGAATGTGATCTCTCGCGCTCGCGGCGGCTGGATGGGCAACTCGTTTCATTCAAGCCGACGCCGCTTCGCGGCGCGGCTTCATTCAGGCGTTATACACCATATGAATGGCAAATGCCGGACGTTTCCGGTCAAGAATGAGAGGAAATGATATGGCTCTAAAGCGGATGGACAACATCGGCATCGTGGTAGAATCCCTCGATACCGCCATCGCTTTTTTCGCCGAGCTTGGCCTCACACTCGAAGGGCGAACCACGATCGAAGGAGAATGGGCCGGGCGCGTCACCGGACTGGGCTTCCAGCGCGTCGAGATCGCCATGATGGTTACTCCCGATGGCCACAGCCGGCTCGAACTCTCGCGATTTCTCACCCCGCCTACAGTCGCCGATCACCGGAACGCCCCTGTGAACGCTCTCGGCTACCTACGCGTCATGTTCACCGTCGACGACATCGACGAGACGCTCGCCAGGCTCCGCAAGCGCGGCGCGCAGCTCGTTGGCGAAGTGGTCCAGTACGAGGACTCGTATCGGCTCTGCTACATCCGCGGACCCGAAGGGCTTCTCATCGGACTCGCCGAGCAGCTCGGGTAAGGCGTGATACGCATGGGCGCTGGTGGAATTGGACGTGCTCGGCGGCAAACGAGACGTGGGTCGGCAAACAACCATTCACTGGCGGATAACACATCGTTCGAGCCGCCGCGAGGCAGAGGCCGAGCGGTCGGCTCAACTCCGTCGTTGGGCATCAGAAGCCCCTCGGCGTTAGCTCATTACTGGAGCACCTCGTTGTGGCAACGCTTCACTTGATGGTTGGGCTTCCCTGTTCAGGGAAGTCAACGCTGGCACGGACGCTCGAACATGAGCACTTGGCGCTTCGCCTAACCCCCGATGAGTGGCAACTACGCCTCTTCGGGCAAGATGCGGAAGAGCCGGAGCACAACGCTCGGCACACGCTCATTGAAACGCTGCAATGGGAAGTCGCGAGCCGGGCGCTTGCTTTGGGAATAAACGTCATACTTGATTATGGGTTTTGGGCGCGTGAAGAACGAGAAGACTTCCGCTCACGGGCGAAGCAGCTTGGCGCAAGGAGCGAGGTGCATTTCCTCGATGTTCCAGAGCATGAGCTGCTTCGGCGCCTGGCGCAACGAAACGCGCAACCCTCGTCACTGGCGTTCCACATCCCGGAAGAGATGATGAGACCGTGGATTGCGTTTTTCCAGAAACCGACGCCTGACGAATTGCAGCGCAGAGACTAACTGCTGCCCAACAACACGCTCCAGCCAACTCGCCCGCTTCGCAGGCTCGCGGCTGAGCCTGGTCGTTGGGTTGATTGCTCGCTCAATACTCGCACCCTACACGTAATCGTTTGTTGCCTATTTTGACATGTATCTCGGCTGATCCCTAAATCTTGCTGTTGGCGCAGGTGGCTGGGGCGCTGAAACTGGGCAACATCAGTCTCGACGGTACCAAGATCCATGCCGATGCCTCCAAGAGCAAGGCGGTGAGTTATCAGCACCTACTGGCCCTAGAAACGCACTTGCGCGGAAGTCGAGGAGCTGTTCGCCCTGAGTGAGCGCGTGGATCAGAGCGAGATGCCGGATGGGTTGGTGGTAAGCGACGAAATCGCCAGCAGGCAGGCCCGCCTGGCCGAAGCCAAAGCGGTCCTGGAAGCACGGGCGAAAGAACGCACGGCACTAGAGCAGGCCGAGTATGATGCCAAGGTGCAGGAACGGGCCGAGAAAGCGCGTCAGACCGGCCGGACGCCGCGCGGGCGCGCACCCAAGCCGCCAACGCCCGGGCCGCGTGACAAGGACCAATACAACTTCACTGACCCCAATCGCGGATCATGAAACACAAAGGAGGGCCTGGTGGAGCCGCTCACATTGATCTTCAATCCTCGGCCCACGACTACAGCCGTACCTCCGGCCGGTACTCGCCCCACACCTCGCGCAGTACCCCACAAACCTCGCCGACCGTCGCCATACACCTGAGTGCCTCGTGCAGTGGGTAGAGCATGTTCTCGGTACCGGCAGCGGCCTGGCGCAGCGCGTCGAGCGCCGCGCCGACCGCCGCACCATCGCGCTCGGCGCGGATGCGGGCCAGGGCGGCGGCCTGCTCGCGGGTAACAGCCTCGTCGGGGTAGAACACCGGCACCGGCGCGGCCTTCGAGTCGGCGAAGCGGTTCACGCCGACGACCACCTGCGCGCCCGACTCGATCTGCTGCTGGATGGTGTAGGCGGCATCGGCGATCTCCGACTGGATCCAGCCGGCCTCGATCGCGGCAACCGCGCCGCCCATAGTATCAACTCGCTCGATCAGCTCCCAGGCCTGCGCCTCCAGAGCGTCGGTGAGCGCCTCGACCACGTAGGAGCCGGCCAGCGGGTCGGCAGTGGCGGCGACGCCGCTCTCGTAGCCGATGATCTGCTGGGTACGTAGCGCCAGCGTGGCCGCCTCCTGGGTCGGCAGGCCCAGCGCCTCGTCGTAGCCGTTAGTGTGCAGGCTCTGGGTGCCGCCGAGCACCGCCGCCAGCGCCTCGATCGTCGTGCGAACGACATTGTTGAGTGGCTGCTGCGCGGTCAGGCTGGCGCCGGAGGTCTGGGTGTGGAAGCGCAGCATCATGCTCTGCTCTTTGCGCGCCCCAAATCGCTCCTTCATGATCCTGGCCCACATGCGGCGGGCGGCGCGAAACTTGGCCACCTCTTCCAGGAAGTTGGGGTTGCTGACGAAGAAGAACGATAGCCGCGGCGCGAACTCATCCACGTCCAGCCCGGCCGCGACCGCCGCGCCGACGTAGGCGATCCCGTCGGCCAGCGTGAAGGCGATCTCCTGGGCGGCGGTGCTGCCGGCCTCGCGTATGTGGTAGCCGCTGATCGAGATCGTGTTCCAGCGCGGGATGCGGGCGCGGCAGTAGGCGAAGGTGTCGGTAATCAGGCGCATCGAGGGGCGCGGCGGAAAGATGTAGGTGCCGCGGGCGGCGTACTCCTTGAGGATATCGTTCTGGATGGTGCCGCCGAGCCGCTCCGACGGCACGCCCTGGCGCTCGGCCACTAGCTCGTAGAGCAGCAGCAGCACGGCGGCCGGTGCGTTGATCGTCATCGAGGTGGTGACCTGGTCGAGCGGGATGCCATCGAACAGCGTCGCCATATCTTCCAGGCTATCGATCGCTACGCCGACCTTGCCGACCTCGCCCTCGGCGCGCGGGTCGTCGGAGTCGAGTCCCAGTTGCGTCGGCAGGTCGAAGGCGACCGAGAGGCCCGTCTGGCCCTGCGCCAGCAGGTAGCGATAGCGCTGGTTGCTTTCGCGGGCCGAGGCGAACCCGGCGTACTGGCGCATCGTCCACATCCGGCCGCGGTACATCGTTGGGTAGATGCCGCGTGTGTAGGGGTACTGGCCGGGGTCGGGCTGGGGCGCGCCGGCGTCCTCGGCGCTGGTAGACCGGCTTGATCGGGATGCCTGAGTTTGTGGTTATGTCACCCATTGTTGCCTCCTGACCGCCGATCGTCAAAGGTAGCCGTGGGCCTGGTACCACCGATACGCCTTCTCCGCCGCACCGCGAAACGGCAGCAGTGGGTAGCCCAGCTCGCGCACGGCCTTGGTCGAGTCGAAGAAGAACTCGACCCGGCTGAGCCGGATCTGCTCACCACTGATCACCGGCGGGCGCGGGCTGACCCGGTTGAAGGCATCGACCGCCAGCGCGGCGGGGCCGAGCAGCCAGCTGGGCACGACCAGCCGCGCCGGGCGGCGGCCGGCCACCTCGGCGATCGTCGCGGCGACCTGGCGGAATGAAAGGTTCTCGCCGCCCAGGATGTAGCGCTCACCGACACGCCCACGCTCCGCAGCGGCCAGGTGCCCCTGCACCACCGCATCCACATCGGCGATGCACATGCCGCCCGGCGGAACCACCGGCACGCGGCCGCGCCCATACTCGACGACGATGCTGCCGGCGTTCAGATAGTGGTCGCCGGCGCCGATCACCGTCGCCGGGTTGACGATCACCGCCGGGAGCCCGCGCTCGATCGCCCGCCGCACCTCGTCCTCGGCAAGGCGCTTGCTGTCGGCATAGGTGAAGCTTGCGCTCAACGGGTCGAACGGCGTCTCCTCGGTGCCCGGTATCCCGCGCGGCGCGATGCCAATCGCGGCGACCGACGAGGTATGGACCACCCGCCCAACGCCGGCGCGCAGGCACGCCTCCATCACGATCCGCGTGCCCTCGACGTTCACCTGGTAGACCTGCTCGCGCCGCGCCCGCCAGTAGGATGTCAACGCCGCGACGTGAAAGATCAGGTCGCAGCCCTCGACCGCCCGCGCGACCGCCGCCGGCTCCAGGATGTCGCCGACCGTGTGCTCAACCGGCAGCCCTTCCAGCGCCACTAGGCTCGATCCGGAGCGCCGCAGCACCCGCACGCTATCGCCGCGCCGCACCAGAGCCGCCGCCAGATTCGCGCCAACAAAGCCAGTCCCGCCGGTGACAAGTATCTTCATAGAATAAAGAACAAAGAATAAAGAACAAAGAATAAAGAACAAAGAACCGATTCAACCTTTCACCCCTTCACCTTTTCACCTTGTCATCTGGTCATCTTGTTATCTTGTCAGGTCAACTGGCGTTCGTAAACCCGGTACGTCTTATAGCGCCGCCCGCCGAGCCGCTCGATGATCCGGTTCATCATCGTGTTGGTCTCCAGAATCCACGAGCCCTCGATACGCTTGTAGCCCTTCGCCCGCGCCGCCCGCGCCGTCTCGACGTAGAACAGCGCGTCGATCCCACGCCCGCGATAGCCCTCGACCACGCCAATGCCGATCATGCGGATCTGGTTCACCCTGCGCTTGTGCCACAGGAACTTGAGCAGACCGAACGGGAACATGCGGCCGCCGCCCGACCACTGGAGCGCCTGGTGCAGATCGGGCAGCGTCAGCGAGATCCCGATCGGCGTGCCGTCGGCGGCCTCGGCGATAAAGATCAAGTCAGGATCGATCACCGGCTTGAGACTCTTGGCGAGATGATCGGCCTCGTGCTCGGTCAGCGGCACCCCGCCCCACTGCTGCTCCCATGTGCGGTTGATCACCTCCTTGACAAGCTGAACCTCCTCGTGAAATCGGCGAATGTCGGCTTTGCGTACGCGGATGCCGTCACGCTGGGCGGCCTTCTCGGCGGCGCGGAAGACCTTGGGCGGCGCATTGGTCCAGCGCTCGTCCAGATCGCCAACGTAGGCGTACAGATCGATCGCCTTAGCGTAGCCGCAGCCCTCGATCAGGCGCTGGTAGTAGTGCCGGTTGTAGGTCATCATCACCATCGGCGGCTCGTTGAAGCCGTCGATCAGCAGCCCAGCCTCGTGGTTGGTCGAGAAGTTCAGCGGCCCGCGCAGGACCGTCATGCCCTGGCCGCGCGCCCACTCGGCGGCGGCGCCGAGCAACGCCGCCGCGACCTCCTGGTCGTCGATCGCCTCGAAGAAGCCGAAGGCGCCCACATGCTCGTCGTGGACGGCATTGTAGTGCTCGTCGATCGCCACGCCGACGGTGCCGACCAGCTCGCCGCCGCGCCGGGCCAGAAAGAGCTGGTGGCGAGCGTGCTCGAAGAAGGGGTTCTTGCGCGGGTCGAGGAAATCGCGCCGCTCCTCGATCAGCGGCGGCACCCAGCACGGGTCGCCGCGGTAGAGCACGAATGGGAAGGTGATAAACTCGTATAGACCTTGTTTGCCGGCCACCGGCTCGATTGTGAGGCTGCCGCTCATAGTGATTTCTCTGCTCAAAGACTGTTTGAAAAGGGCTTTGTCTCGTCTACGATCCGTGGTGGAAAAGGGATTCTTGAGGGGCGCTCCCCTCAAACTCCCCCTTCCAAACAGCCTCTCAGGATGCCTTCGGCCAGGCGATTGTGCAGCCGCAAGTATAGGGCCGGCATATGGCAGTGTCAAGGCAGCTTCGCAATATCACGACACATCGAACGCTGCCGAAAACCGCGTCACCACCGCATCCACGATCGCCTCGCCGAGCGCCCAGAAGCCCCGCTCCGAGCCGAGATCCGTCGCTGCCCAATGCCAATACCACGTTTGACCTTCATCGCGCCACACCTCCAGCCCTTGCGCGCTCAACTCGTCGAGCACCAAGCCGAGATGCCGCAGCAGGGTATAGCTGATCGCGGCCGCGTCCGGTGGGCACAGTGGATCTTTCCCATTCCCCAGCATCATACGAACCTCCCGCAGGCACAAACATGCCCGCGCTGAGGCGGGATGCAGTAGCAGAGCCATTGCATGCTACAATAGCCCTGCGTCGGCGATCATCCCGCCGGTGCCATGCCCCCGGCTGTTTGCCGCAGTGCGGGGGCACAATATTCAAAAACTACCTATAGGTAGTTTTTGAATATTACTGTATCCGCTGGCACTTGTCAAGCAGGGTATCTATTCCACCATGCAACGGTTTGGGGAAAAACTGCGAACACTCCGCAAACGGCACGGGCTGACACAGCACGAATTGGCGGCCCGGCTGGGATTTGCTTCTCAAGGCTATATTCACTTTTTAGAGACAGGCAAGAAAGTCCCGAACGCCATACTGGTGATCAAAATCGCGGATCTGTTCCAGATCACCACCGACCAATTGCTGCGCGATGAGTTAGATGTAGATACGGGAGCTGGCTCTATACTGGCGGTTGACGATTCATCATCCGAGTAGATTTGCCAACGGCCCGCACTTGGGGTTATTTTGTCAACCAATTTCCCAGAGGAAGGGTTTAACCCTGAAGACTGGATCTCACAAGCAGAAGCCGCACGTATCCGTAACGTTTCGCGCCAAGCGATTGCCAAACTGGTGCGACGTGGTCGGCTGTGCTCTGTTCGCATTGGCGGACACCTACTCGTGAATAGGTTGGATGTCGAGCAATTTACGTCCCAGCGCGCAGGGCGTCCCCGTAAAGGCGCGTCACATGAGTAAAGCTGCTAAAAGGGGGAGTTTGAGGGGCTGGCCCCTCAAACTCCCCCTTTCAGACATTCGCCAATCAGGCCCGCGCCGTCACTCGCCCTTCACTGCCGTCCACAGGTCGGTGAAGGCCACGGTCTTGTCGTTGCGCTCGATCCACTCCAGCCGTTTGTAGGTATCCTCGCTGGGGCCGAAGCCCTCCTTGTACAGCTCCTGGAGTTCGGCGGGCAGCAGCTTCTCAGCCTCGGCGTTGGGGGTCAGGCCCAGGATGAACTCATTGTTCTTGGCGGCGACATCGGGCCGCAGTAGGTAGTTGACAAACACGTGGGACGTGTAGCTGTTGGGCGAATCGACCAGGATGCACATATTATCCTGCCAGATCGTCCCGCCCTCCTTGGGGATCACGAAGCCAATATCCGGGTTGCCGGAGTAATCGCCCTCGATCCCAGTGCGCGCCTGGAGTGCGCCGTTGTTGTAGGCATGGGCCAGCACGACCTCGCCGCTGGCGAGCCGGCGGCTGTAGTTGCTGCTATCGTAGGCCGAGAGCAGCGGCTTCTGGGCCTTAAGGATATCTTCGACCTGCTTGAGCGCCGCCGGGTCAGTCTCGTTCAGCGATTTGCCGATGAACCTGAGCGCCGCGCCGGGGACCTCGCGCTCGTCGTCGAGCATGCTGGCCTCGCCTTGGAACTGCTGAAGCTGCGCCGGGTCGAAGAACACCGCCCAGCTATCCGGCGGAGTCGGGAACTTGCTCTTGTTATAGGCGATGCCGGTCAGGCCGTAGTTATAGGGCACCGAGTAAACGTTGCCCTTGTCGTAGTACAAGTCCAGGTTCTCCGGCCTGAGGTTCTGGAAGTTGGACAGGAGCGACCTGTCGATCGGCGCCAGCAGCTTCTCCTGGATCATAATATCGACGGCGTAGTCGGAGGGAAATACCAGGTCGTAGCCGGAGTTGCCGGGGCGAACCTTGGCGATCATGTCCTCGTTATTGTCGTAGACCTCGACCGTCACTTTGACGCCGTACTCCGCCTCGAAGTCCTCCAGAATCGCCGGGTCGATATAGTCGGCCCAGTTGTAAACATGCAGCTCCTTGGTGAGCTTCGAGCTATCGATGGGCTGGTCGGCCCCCGTTGCCGGCTGGGCCACCGTCGCCGCTGCCGGCTGGGCTGCCGTCGCCACCGGGGCGCTCGTCGCCGCATCGGCCGGCGCTGCCGTCGGCTGGGCTGCCCCGCCGCCGCTGCCGCACGCCGTCACCACTAGCAGAACGGCCAGCAGCAGCATCAGGAATCTGAATCGTGCCATGAGTATCTCCTCGATTTACGATTTATGATTTACGATTGCGTGAAACGTGATGCGTGATGCATGTTCGGGGCGGCCACGGAGGGCCTGCCCTACATGGTGCTCGGTTCTTCTGGGTTCGGTGGGGGGCGTATGCAATACGCCCTTACGTGCCCTGGCTCGATGCTTGGCCCTCTCCCCGTCGTCTTGTCATCTTGTCATCTTGTCATCTTGTCAGTTCTGCTTGCGTTGGATGAACTGCGAGATGCCCACCAGCGTCATCGAGATCAGCAGCATCACCGTCGAGATCGCATTGATCTTGGGCGTGACCGCGCGCTTGACCGAGGAATACACCTCGACCGGCAGCAGCGACGTGCCGGGGCCGGTGGTAAAGAAGCTAATGATAAAGTCGTCCAGCGACAGTGTAAACGCTAGCAGCGCCCCGCCGATGACGCCCGGCAGGATCAGCGGCAACGTGATCCGCCGGAACGTCTGCCACTCGTTCGCGCCCAGGTCCTGGGCGGCCTCCTCTAAGCGCCGGTCGAATCCCTTCAGGCTCGCGCGCACGACCACGACGACAAACGAGATGCTGAAGGCGATATGCGAGATCGTCACCGTCACCAGGCTCATCCGCAGTTGGCGACCGGTGATGGCTTGGATGATGTCGAAGGAGAACGCGAAGAAGGCCAGCAGCGCCAGCGCCATCACGATCTCAGGGATCACGATCGGCATATACAGCAACCCGTCGAACGCGGTGCGGCCGCGGAAGCGGTAGCGCTCCATCGCCAGCGCGGTCAGCGTCCCGATCACCGTCGAGACCACCGTCGAGATCAGGGCGACCTTCATGGTGTTCAGTGTCGCACCGATCAGCCGCTCATCCTCGAACAGCCGGATGTACCAATCCAGCGTGAACCCGGTCCAGCGAACGCCGAAGGTATCCCTGGTGAACGAGAACAGCACCAGGATGATGATCGGCGCATACAGGAACACATACACCAGCGTCGAGTGGGTGCCGAGCAGCAGATCGCGCCAACTGCGGCGCCGATCCTCCACCCGTGGGGCCGGCTTGGCGCCGGCCTGCGTCTGTGAGGTCGCCTCGATCATCAGTCCTCCTTTAGAGGCTGTCTGAAAAGTTGATTTGTTGCCGGTAGTCCTTAGACAAGGTTCATAGGTACTTTACAGTTCGGCATCATGCCGCCAGGGTCTTGGCAGGCGCCACCGTAGGCCTGACCTCCTCAGGGGACGGGTAGCCAAGTGCCACCAGCCAGTCTGTCGGCGCAGAGAGCATCCCGCTCAAATGCAGTGGACTCTTACCTTTATGCACACCGCGAGTGAACACTCGATGATTATGCCAGACCGCTATCAACGCCAACAGCCCATTCGACAAGCTGCGATGCACCGCCAGATGTGGTCGCAGGATCGAGTGGTAGCGCTCGACCGCGCTCGATACCCGCACTGCCTGCTCCCAACTCTTCCACAGCACCCGCGCCGCTACTCGCCAGCTCTCCGGCACTGCCGCCAGCACCTGCTCCGTGTTCCAGCCCAATTCTCGCCGATGCAGCCAAGCCCAGCCCAACAGTGCTTGGTGTGTGTGTGGCAACACGGTTTGCAGATCGTGCTGAACCTGCGCCACTTGTGGCACGAAGGTCAGCATCTCTGGCAGCCTGTCAACGAGCAGTGCCTGCAAGCGCTGCACCTGTGCAAGCTGTGGTGCAGGCGCCTGCTCTGCCAGTTCGCCAATCAGGCTCAACACAACATCGACTTCGGCTTGGCGCATCAAAGCCGAGAGCAAGCCACGCCCGTCCAGCACCACCACCTCCAGCAACCGATGCAGTTCGCCCATCAGATAGTTCAGCGCACCAAGCAGTTGCTCGGCTGCTGCCAGCTCCTGAGTATGAGCGCTCAGATCAGTCTTGGGGCACCTTCCCAGCGGACGCTTGCCAGCCGCGATGCGCGCGGCTTGGCGCTCGACCACCGCAGTCTGAGCTTTGAGGGTGCGCAGTTGCTTTTTCAGCCGCCCCAGCAGTTGCGAACAAGAGTGCAGCACATGCCATTGGTCAGCTTGGAGTGGCAGATCGGGAGTGACAGTGCGACAGGCGGCCAGGCAGGCCGCGCCACCATCCAACACAACTCGATCCCAGCGCAAGCCACGCTCTTCAAGCTCCCACAAGACCAAGATCCAACTCTCAGTGTCAACGGGGAGCGGTCCCACGCTGGTCCAGACCACGCCAGAGTGAACATCAACCACATTGAGAATGGCGCCACGACGGTCGTTGGCGTAGATTTCGTCCAAGGCCAGCGCACGAGTGGAGCAGGGCAGATTGGTTTGCATCCAAGAGAGCGCACGCTGAGAGGCTTGCTGGAGTATCGAGCAGATCGTGGCCAAGCTGATGCCCTGCTCGGTCAGGGTGCGCAGACACGTTTGAATGCCACGCTCAGAAGCGTGACCATGAACGAGCACGGTCAAGACTTGGCGTTCGAGCGAGATAGGAGTGGCATCAGGTGGAGAGGCTGGCTCAAAGGCGGTAAGCAGGGCCTGCTGGGCGCGCTGACGCCAGGCGTACAAGGTCGGGCGCGAGATGTTGTGCTCACGGCTGAGGCGAGTAATCAGGCCATACTGAGTAGGATGAGCCAGCATTTCGGCACTCCATTGCGCCCGCTGTTCGGGCGTGCTAGGATGTGTGTGAACCATTGGTTCCTCCCTGGTGACTGGTTGGTTGTGACATTTCAACCATACCACCAGGGAGTTGTTTTGTCAGTAGGTTCGAGCAGAGTGTAAAGTCAGATTGGCCCTTCTGAAACCTTGTCTTAGTAGAAGAGAGGTTCTTGAGGGGCTTCCCCTCAAACTCCCCCTTTCAGACAGCTTCTTACCGATCCGCCTCCGTCGTGGACCGGAAGTAGAACAAGACGCCGAGCGTCAGCACGATCAGGAAGATCAGCGCCATTGCTGACCCCAGTGGCCAGTTTGGCGGGTTGGAGCGGGTGAACAGGCGCTGGAGCAGGTTGCCGAGCAGGTCGACCTTGGCGCCGCCGAGCAGGTCGGAGACCACGAACTGCCCGACCGTCGGGATGAATACCAACACCGAGCCGGCCGCCACGCCCGGCATCGTCAACGGGAGCATGACTCGCAGGAACGCGCGGGTGCGGTTGGCGCCCAGGTCCGAGGCCGCCTCCAGCAGCGTGAAGTCGAAGCGGTCGAGCGAGGCGTAGATCGGCAGCACCATAAAGGGCAGCTCGCCGTAGATCAGCCCGACCAGCACCGCGCCGGAGGTATTGAGCAGCGTCTGGCGCGGGAGGCCCAGGCCCTGAATCAGCGTATTGAGCAGGCCGTTGTTGGACAGGATGATCATCCAGGCGTAGGTGCGAACGAGGAAGTTGGTCCAGAACGGGATTAGGATCAGGAACAGCAGCACCCCGCGCCAGCGCGGCGTTCGCTGGACGACGAAGAGCGCCAGCGGGTAGGCAATCAGCAGGCAGATCAGCGTCGTGAGCAGACCGATCCCGACCGAGCGCACGTAGGCGTTGACATACAGTATCTCTGGTGAACAGCGTAATGTAGTTATCGAGTGTAAACTGCCAGATCACATTGCCGGTCGGGCCGGGGGTGAGGAAGCTGTAGAACACGATCACCAGCAGCGGCACCGTGAAAAACAGCAGCAGCCAGAACAGTCCCGGAAACAGCAGGGTGCCGATCCGCAGGCGCTCGCCGCGCTGCCGCGCCCGCAGCAGGTCGTCCTCGCGCTGCTTCGCGGTTGGGAGGGTTTCGACGGCCATCACACCTCCTAAAACTGTCAGTTGTCCGTTCACGAGAAAAGGGGAGTTTGAGGGGGTCGCCCCTCAAGAATAACCCCACCCACATGTTCATCCGCTGTTGTGCCCGCCGTGGGCTTGGGAGTCTGACAACGGACAATTGACAATGGACAACTGACTATTCGGTGAGTACAAGCCCATTCTCGGCCGGCCACCACAGATAGCCGCGCTCGCCCTGCTGCCAGTAGGCGTTGCGGTCCACCGTCGAGCGGCTGTTCTGCTCCCACACGTCGAACCAGCGCTCCTGGCCCAGGCGCACTCGGATGCGCGTGTCGCTGCCGATATACGCGACCCGATCGACCGTGACGGGAAACTGATTGGCGGTGCCGTCGGGCGGCTCCTGGGTCGTCAGGCGTGCCTTCTCGGGCCGGACGGAGACGAAGACCTGCTCGCCGACCTGCACCGGCCTGGTGGTGCTGCCGTGGAGCACCAACCCATCAGTCGTCTCGACCGTGGTGGCATCGCGCTCGACGGCGCTGACGCGGCCCTGCACAACATTCGTCTCGCCGATGAAGTCGGCGACGAAGCGGCAGCTTGGCCGCTCGTAGATCTCGGTCGGCGATCCGATATGCAGGACCTTGCCGCCGCTCATCACGGCGATGCGGTCGCTCATCGTCAGCGCCTCCTCCTGGTCGTGGGTCACGTAGATAAACGTGATCCCGACCCGCTCCTGGAGGCCCTTCAGCTCAAGCTGCATCTCCTTACGCAGCTTCAGGTCCAGCGCGCCGAGCGGCTCGTCCAGCAGCAGCACGTCGGGCCGGTTGACTAGCGCGCGGGCCAGCGCGACCCGCTGCTGCTGCCCGCCGGAAAGCTGGCGCGGGCGCCGGTCGTCGTAGCCGCTCAACCGCACCATCTCCAATGCCTCGACCACCCGCCGCCCAATCTCGGCCTTGGAGACCTTCTTCATCTCCAGGCCGAAAGCGACATTCTGGGCGACGGTCATATGTGGAAACAATGCGTAGGACTGGAACACCGTGTTGACATTGCGCTGAAACGGCGGTGTGTTGCCGATCGACTGGCCATTCAGGCAGATCTCGCCGGAGGTTGGATACTCGAAGCCGGCGATCATACGCAGGCTGGTGGTCTTGCCACAGCCGGAGGGGCCGAGCATCGAGAAGAACTCGCCATCGCGGATCTGCATGCTGACGTGATCGACCGCGACGACGTCGCCGAAGCGTTTGACGACGTCACGCATCTCAATGGCGATGCTATCATTCACCACGATATCCTCCCATCATAGCGGTGAGATCGTCGGAGGAGCCAATTGAAAGGGGAGTTTGAGGGCGGCAGCCCCTCAAGAACCCCTTTGGACCACCAAACTCCAGCGGCTGGTGGACGTTTCAAACAGTCTCTTAACCTGGGAATTGACGGGGATTATACCATATTCTCGTCGGGGTTCATGGCTCCTGCACCCATATACGTGCGTGGCGCCGTTCAAAGAGGGGTGACGAGAGGTTGCTGCTCCTCGCCGGTGACAGATTCTGGGAGGAGCGGCGGGTCTACTGAGGGAAACGGAACCTGTAAAGCGTCCGGGCGTAAAACGTGAAACGTGACGCGTGAGGGCCTTTCACGTTTCACGTTTTACGTTTCACGCGCGCTTTGGGATGAAGAAGAAGTTCAAGATTCCTGGGGCCTACGAATCCAGGATCTCGCGTACTTTCTGGGCCAGCGCCGCGGGCGAGAAGGGCTTCTGGAGGAACACAATGCCGGGGTCCAGGCGGCCATGCTGGGTGATTGCATTGTCGGTGTAGCCGGACATAAACAGCACCCGGATGCCGGGGCGCGTGCGAACGACCCAGTCAGCCAGCGCCTTGCCGCCCATCTGCGGCATAATCACATCGGTGAGCAGGAGCTGGATCGTGCCGGCATGCTCCGTGGCGACCTTAAGCGCCTGCACCCCGTCGCCGGCCTCGATCACGGTGTACCCCAGCGCCCGTAGCGACCGGGCAGCCAGCGCGCGCACCGCCGGTTCATCCTCCACCAGCAGCACGGTTTCGGCGCCCTGCGGCATGTCTTTCGACACGTCATGGCGGGCCGGCGCGGCGGCGACATCCTCTGTGCGCGGCAGGTAGACCCGGATCGTCGTGCCGTGCCCGATCTCGCTGTAGACGCAGATATGGCCGCCGTGCTGCCTGACGATCCCGTAGCTGGTGGCCAGTCCCAGGCCGGTGCCTTTGCCGGGGTCCTTGGTGGTGAAGAACGGCTCGAACAGCCGCGCCTGGACTTCCGGCGACATCCCGACCCCGGTGTCGCTGACCGCCAGCACGATGTAGTGGCCGGGGGCCATGTTCACATAGCTGCGAACGTAGGATTCGTCAAGCAGCACATTTCCGGTCTCGATCGTCAACTGGCCGCCGATCGGCATGGCGTCGCGCGCATTGACGACCAGATTCACCAGCACCTGCTCGATCTGGCTGAGGTCGACCTTGACATTGGCCAGGTCGGGCGCCGGCAGAGTGACCAACTCGATATCCGCGCCGATCAGGCGACGCAGCAGCTTGTCCATGTCGAGGACCAGGTCGTTGAGATTGAGAACGTGTGGCTCGATGATCTGCTTGCGGGCGAAGGCCAGCAACTGGCGGGTGAGCGAGGCGGCGCGCCCAGCGGCGTCCTCGATCGCCTTCAGATCCTCGCGCACCGGGTGGCTGGGCTCCAGCATGCCAAGCGCCAGCTCGGCGTTGCCGGAGATCGCAGTCAGCAGGTTGTTGAAGTCGTGGGCGACCCCGCCGGCCAGCCGACCGATGCTCTCCATTTTCTGCGAGAGGACCAACTGAACCTGGAGCTTCTTCCGAGTGGCGATCTCATCCTGGGCCTTCGAGTAGAGGCTGGCGTTGTCGATCGCCAGCGCAGCGCGGCGGGCCAGCTCCTGGGCGAGCACCAGGTCGGCCTGGGTGTAGCGGCGGCCGGATGGGCCGGCGCCCAGCGTGAGCGCGCCGATCGCCCGCCCGCGAGCCATGAGCGGCACGTGCAACATCGAGGTGACGCCGACCTTCCGCAGCAGCTCACACTGGCGCGAATCGCGGGCCATAGCCTTCAGCATCGATTCGGGGATCGTCGGGTAAAGCTCCGGGTGCGCGGCGAACTGCTCGTCCTGCGCCCCCGACAGGCAGCGGGGATCGAGCGGGCAGCCGCCATGGAACTCGCGCAGCAACTCTTCCTTTTCCGGATCGATGTGCGCCACCATCTGGCGGGCCGGCCCGTCGTCTTCGATCAAGTGCAGGAGGCACCAGTCGGCCAGCGCCGGCACGGTCAGCTGCAAGACCCGCTCAAGCGTATCGTGGTAGTCGAGCGAGGCGGTGAGGACGCTGCTGGCCTCGCTAAGGAACTGGAGCGACTCCTCGGCCCGCTTGCGCTCGGTGATGTCGCGGGTGAAGCAGCGGGTATGCACGAATTGGCCATCCTCCCAAAATACATTCGAGTTGATCAACACATATTTGATCGTGCCGTCCCTGGCGCGCAGCCGGGCCTCATAATTGTGGAGCGTCTCGCTGCGCGTGAGGCGCCGGAGGATGTCCTCGATGATCTCCCGGTCGACGTGGAACTCGGCGATGTGATGGCCGACGTACTCATCGCGGGTGTAGCCGAGTATGTCCAGCTCAGTCTGGTTCGCGCGCAGAATGCGCCCGTCGGCCCCGACCCAGTAAAGCCCGACCGGCCCGTTCTCGAAGAAATCGGCCAACTCACGCTCGCTGCGGGCCAGCGCCTTCTGGGTCACCTGGAGTTCATCCAGGGCGATATACAGCTCGCGGAAGACTTCGGTCAGCGCCGCGTATTGCCGTGAGGACATCGCGCGGGCGCACTGCTCCAACGCGGCGATATGCCCGCGCACCGTCTGCATCTGCCAGGCCGACTCAGCTATCTGCATTGTAGTACCTCATTGGGTTCGTCCGTCGTCCGTATCTGTTGTGCCCGTGAGAAACTGTTTGAAAAGGGCATAGTCTCGCCTACCATCCAGGGCGGAAAGAGAATTCTTGAGGGGCGGCCCTCAAACTCCCCGTTTTCAAACGGTCTCTGAAATCGTGGAGATTGCCCAGACAGGGGGACAGGGAGAGGCGCAGGCGTGGCGGAGTGTCTCCAGGCAGCGTTGCTGGAATGGTCTTATTGTATCATCTTAGGCTTACGACAACCAATGGCTCTCAACTCCTATTTAGAGAGCGGTACCAGCAGAGGTAGTCAGTAGTCAGTTGTCCGTTGTCAGTTGCGCTACAACTGACAACGGACAACTGACTACTGACTACTGACCTTACTTACCGGCGTACCAGTGGCATGCCGATCCGGGTGAAGACGTACAGCAGCTCGTTCGACAGGCCGCCGCCCGGCGCCGGGTTGGTGACGGTGATGACCGCCGAGCCACCCGCGAAGTCGCCGACCGAGATCGTCATGGTCAGCCGGGTGCTATTAACGAGGGCCGTCGGGCGGTTGGTGCCGTTCCACTTCGCCTGCGCCCCGCCCACGAAGCCGCTGCCGGCCAGCGTCAGGGTCAGCGTCCCATCCTGATTGCGGGCCAGACTGGCGACCCTGGTCAGCGCTGGCACCAGGTTCTCGCCCAGCGCGCCGATCGCGAACCCGGCGACATTGGACGGGCCGCCGCCCGGCGCCGGGTTGATCACCTGGACACTGCTGTCGCCGGGCGTGATCAGGTCGGCGCCGCTGACCTCCATCCGCAGCTCGCCGGCGCCGACGAAGGTGGTCGGGCGGTCCTTGCCGTTCCACTGGGCCTGCGAGGCGGGAAGGAAGTTGCTGCCGGCGATCGTCAGCGTGAGCGAACCATTGGCGCCGGCGATGATCGAGGCCGGGCTAAGCGACGTGATCGCCGGGACCGGGTTCTGGCCCGGCGCGGCGACGCCGAAGCCGACCGCATTCGACGTGCCGCCGCCCGGCGCCGGGTTGACCACCGTCACCGCCGCGTCGCCCGGCTGAGCCACGTCCGTGACCAGGACCTGCGCCTGTAGCGTCGTGCCGCTGACGTAGGTGGTCGGTCGCTCATCGCCATTCCACAGCACCTTCGCGCCGGGGATGAAGTTGGCGCCCTTGACGGTCAGCGTGAGGGCCGGGTTGCCGGCCGCCGCGCCGGCCGGGTTGAGTTCGTCGATCGAGGGCAGCGGGTTCTGGCCCTGCGCGGTGATCACAAAGGTCAGCGCATTCGAGGTGCCGCCGCCGGGGGCCGGGTTGACCGCCGTCACGGTCCGGTCGCCGGGGGTCGCCAGCAGCCCGGCGCCCACGCTGGCCCTAAGCTGGCTGCTGTTGACAAATTCGGTCGGGAGATCGACCGCATTGTTCCAGCGCACCTTCGCGCCGGGCACAAAGCCGGAGCCATTCACCGTCAGTGTGAGCGCGCCGCCGGTGGCCGTCACCGAGGCCGGCCCCAAGCTGTCGAGCGTCGGCTTGGGGTTGGCGAACGGCAGCACGACCAGCCGTTTGTCGAGGCGACCCGTGGCAATGACCGACCGGCCGTCGGGCGCGACGGCCACATCGCGCGCCCCTTGCAGCGGCGGCAGGCCGGCGCCGTCGCGCTTGATCACCTGGGCGAAGGTCAGCAGGCCGCTCTGCGGATCGCGGGCGAAGACCGCGACCGCATTGTCGAAGTAGCCGGTCGCGAAGAGATAGGTGCCGTCGGGGCTGACGGCGACCGAACTGGCGGCGTCCAGGCCGTCGTTGCCCCCGACGCCGTCGGCGTAGGTCGCCAGGTGGGTCAGCTTGCCGTCGGCCGGGTTGCGGCTGAAGGCAGTCACGGCGTCGCCGTCGAAGCTGGCGGTGTAGACGTGATTGCCATCCGGGCTGAGCGTGACGCGGAAGACGCCGTTCAGGCCGGCGATAGTCGTGGCGTTGTAGGTCGTGACATAGGACAGCTTGCCGTCGTTGGCGTTGCGCTTGAAGACCAGCAGGCTGTCGCTGCTGTAGCCGGTGGCGTAGAGGTACGCGCCGTCGGGGCTGAGCGCGATCCCATAGGCGCCGGTCAGGCTGGCGTGGGTGATCGTCTGGATGAAGTGCGCGCCGAACGGCAGCGGCGTGGTCGTATTCAAGCGGCCGTCGAGCCCGCGCCGCAGCACCGTGATCGCGCTGTCGGTGATGCTGCTGACGTAGACGTGCTGCCCATCGGGGCTGAGCGCGATCCCGTAGGCGCCGGCCAGACGATCGACGGTGCCATCGCACGGGGCCGGGAAGCAGCCGTAGCCATCGTCGTCCTTGACGCTGCCCAGGACTGTCAGCGCGCCGGTGTCGAGGTCGCGGGTGAAGGCGGTGATGCCGCCATCAGTCGAGCCGGTCGCGTAGACGTTCTCGCCGTCCCCGCTGACCGCCACGATCCGCGCGCCGTTCAGGTCGGCCCCGCCGGTGAACTCGTCCTGATACTCGTCCAGGAAGCTCAGATTGCCGGTCGCCGGGTTGCGGGCGAAGGCCGACACCAGGTCGTCGCCGTCGTCGGCGGCGTAGACGTGCCGACCATCGGGGCTGATCGCTAGGCCGTAGGGACCGGCCACGATGTTGGTACTGGAGTTGACGATATTGGTCCCCGGCCCGGCCAGCGGCGGCGTGGGCGGGGTCTTGCCGGTGCAGCTCAGGTTGAAGTCCACCGTCGGCTGGGTCGGGTCATTGGTGCTGATCGTCAGCGTGGCGCTGCGGATGCCGGGCGCCGTGGGCGAACAGCTCACTGCGACCGCCACCGGCGCCGCGCCGTCCGGCAGGGTCAGGTTGAAGCCGCCGCCGATCGAGAAGTCGCCGGGGTTGACGCCGTCCAGCGGCGTGCTTTTAGCCGTCAGCGTCGCGGTGCCGTTTTCCTTGATGCTGATTGTGCCGTTCTTGGTCTGCCCGATGATCACGTCGCCGAAGTCGAGCGGGCCGGGCGCGAGCGGCGTGGAGCTGAAGCCGGCCACCGGCTGCGGGACGGCGTTGCAGAGCAGGTTGTAACTGACGGTCGAGTTGCCGGGGTCATTGGTCTTGAAGGTGAACGTGGCGCTACGCAGGCCGGGGGTCGAGCCGGTGGGCGCGCAGCGCAGCGTGAGCGGCGTGGGAGCGTTCACGCTCATTGGGAAGCTGGTGATCAGCGCGAAGCTGGCGGCATCGGCCCCACTGATCTGCGGGTCGCTCAGCTCCAAGGTCTTGTTGCCGGTGTTGAACACGCTGATATCGGCGTTCTGGCCGGCGCCGAAGACCACATTGCCAAAGCTGATCGGCCCTGGCTGGACCGGCGCAGAGCCGAACCCGGCCACCGCCGCCGCCGCCTCGAACGCGCCGATGTCGCAGACCGCGCCCTGTGGCCGCGCTTCGCCGCGCACGTCCTGGTTGCTCACCGGGGCGTCGGCGCAGACCTGCGCGTCGCCGGCATCGATCGCGGCGCTGCCGGGGTCGGGCTTCTGGCTCAATAGCGAGGAGATCGCGCCGCCGTGGAAGGCCGGCGTATTCAGCTTCGGGTCGGCGTTGGACAGGTCGCCCGCCCCGTCGAGGCCACAACTTGTGCCGCTGTCCAGATTGTGACCCAACGAGGTCACGCCCTCGCCGGCGCAGTTGCCGCCCAGCCCCGCCCCGTCGCTATTGGCAACGATCGTATTGGCGAGCAGCACGACCTCGGGGTGCGAGGTGGTCGTGTCCTGGGCGTAGATGCCGCCGCCCTCGTCCAGCGCCGCGTTCAGCGCCAGAGTGACATTCAGCGCGGTCAGCTTGGGGCGGATGTTGCTGCCCTGCTGGGTGTTGAAGTCGAAGATGGCGCCGCCCCGGCCGGTCGCGGCATTGGCGGTCATCGAGACATTACTGAGGGTCAGCTCGCCGCTGCGATCATTGGCGATGCCGCCGCCATCGCCCTGGGCGGCGTTGTTGAGCAGGGTGCTGCGGGTGAGGCTCATCGTGCCGCCGAAGTTGACGATCGCGCCGCCGTGGCGGTTGTCCGAGGGCGGCTTGCCGGTCAGGTTGCCGTTGAACGCGCTGTCCTGGATCTCCATGATCGAGTTGATATTATTGTAGATCCCGCCGCCATGGCCCTTGCCGGTGATGTTGCCATTGAACACCACGCGGGTCAGCGTCATCTTGCGGCCGTTGCTGCCATCGTTGCGGCTGAAGACCGCGCCGCCGCCCTGAGTGTCGTACTCGTCGGCCGGGTCGCCGTCGCTGCCGTTATTGTTCGGGTCCAGGCCATTGGCGATGTTGCCGTTGAAGACCACGTCGACCAGGTTCGCCGGCGCGGTCGCGTAGATCGCGCCGCCGCTGCGCTTGGCGATATTGCCGTTGAAGGCCGTGCCGGCGACCGCCAACGCCTCGCTGCCGGTGGCCCAGATCGCCCCACCGCCGTCGCTGCCGTCGGACGAGTTGCCGGTGAAGACCGAGCCGGCGATATTGAGCTTGCCGGCGCTGCTGATCGCGCCGCCGTCGCCGTCGTTCTTATTGTCGAGGAAGCTGCACCCGGCGATGTTCACGACCCCGGAGGGGCTGTTGTTCAGAATCGCGGGGTTGCCCTTGGTCATGGTGAGGTTGGTCAGGCTCAGGATGCCGCTGCTGGCGACCACAAGGATGTTGTCGTTGCCGTTGCCCTCGATGATCACCGGGCCGACCAGCGAGATGTTCTTGGTGACGAACGGAAGCTGGCCGTTCAGCACCTTGAGCTTGCCGCTGCTCTTGAACTTGATCGTATACGGCGCGCCGCCGCTGGCGTCGCACTGGTTGTACTTATTATCCGCCGGCGCCGTCTCGGAGATCGCCTGGAGCGCCTCCCAGAGCGAGCACTTGCCGTCGTTGTTGTCATTGGCGTCGTTGGCGGTCGGGTCGACCATGACCGTCGCGGCGGCAAGGGCGGGCCGGGCCGGCGGGAGTGCCAGCGCCAGGGCCAGCAGCAGCGCCAGCGCCAGGACACGGTGGAGGAAGCGGTGATCGAGGTGCATTGTGATCTCCGTTGGGATTTAAGATTTACGATTGTCGATTGTTGGGCTGCGGTCGTCATCATCGTGGCCGTGTTGTATACCGTGATGCGCCACATTTGATCTTGCGCCGTGTGGATCGTTCCGCACCACGCCACATTCGTCCCGTACATCATGCGGATCGTTCCGCAATATGCCACATTCTTTCCGTACATCACGCGGATCGTTCCGCAACGCGCCACGTTCGTTCCACATATCATGCGGATCGTTCCGCGCATCACGCGGATCGTTTCGCACATCGCGCGGATCGTTCCCGCCCGCGATGCGATGAATGTGCCGTGTGGCGCGCCGATTAAACATTGTGGCGCGATGAATGTCGTAGAAGTGAAGCATTTGCACCGAATGAGCAAACCACGTTGTCAATCAAGGCAAATGCTTCACTCCTACCTACCCACGTCGTCGTCGCCGCCGGCGTTGTGTTCCGTCGCGGGCGAACACGAGGTTCGCCCTTACGTCGTCGCTCTGCGCTGCTTCCGTCGTGGGCGAACACGTGGGTTCGCCCTTACATCATCGCAGCGTCAGCGGCAGGTACAGCGTGCTGGGGATGCCCTCCTTGACGCCCAGCGTGAGGTGGTAGCTCTGGCTGGGGTCCACGCCTGGCGCCGGTGTGATGTCCAGGTAGTAGCGCACCTCGTCCGGCGCGGGCGCGGCGGCGCTCGGTGCAGGCGCGGCGGCGGCCAGCGCTACCCCGGCCAGCACGGGCGCCTGCGCCCCGGCGAAGGCCGCCGGCTCGAAGCCCAGGTTGAGTTTCCCGCCCGTCAGTGCCTTGCCCTTGGCGACGACCGTGCCGTTGCTGTCGATGATCTTGGCCTGGAACCCGACCGGCAGCGTGACATCGACCATGATCTCGGTGCCCGGCGGCAAGTACTCGCCACCGCACACGATGCAGTGCGGGATCGGGAAGCGCGAGAGGAAGCCGATCACAAAGTCGTCGTCGACGAGCGGGCCTATTTCGAGGCAGCCCAGCCCATGCTCCAGCGGGCAGATGTCCTGGCCGTCCGGTATGCCATCGTTGTCGTCGTCGGTGTCGCAGGGGTTGCCCAGCCCGTCGCCGTCGGTGTCGGTGTTGTCAGGGTTCGCGAGCGCTGGGCACGTGTCGCAGGCGTCGCCGATCCCGTCGCCGTCGGAGTCCTTCTGGTCGGGGTTCTTGGTCGTCCGGCAGTTGTCGGTCGAGTCGGGCACGCCATCGTTGTCGTCGTCGGTGTCGCAGGCGTCGCCCTGGCTGTCGCCGTCGGTGTTCTTCTGGTCGGTGTTGGCGACGGTGCGGCAGTTGTCGACCGAGTCCTTGACTGTATCCTGATCGCTGTCATCGCATTTATCGCCCTGACCGTCGCCGTTCCAGTCGGCCTGGCTGGCGTTCGAGATGTACTTGCAATTGTCGGTCGCGTTGACGACGCCGTCGCCGTCGAGGTCGTTGTCGCAGGCGTCGCCGATCCCGTCGCCGTCGGCGTCGGCCTGGCCGGGGTTGGCGATGTTGTTGCAGTTATCCGGCCCATCGGTGACGCCGTCGCCGTCGTTGTCGGGGTCGGCGCTATCCTCGGTGCCGTCGCAATCGGCGTCGCCCGAGCCAAGGCCCACGGCGGCGTAGGCGTTCTTGACCTGGCAGATGTCGTTCAGCGTGAAGTTGCCCAACACGAACTGCCAGCTCGCCTCATCGACGGCGGCATTGCGGGCGCTGATCAGCAGGGCGCCGCTCCACAACCGGTCGGTCAGCACCTCGTAGAACAGCCGCTCGGCCTTGGTCTTGCCGATGCCCTGGACGATGCGGTTGCTGTGGGTGCCGCCGTTGATCACCAGGAAGGCAGCCTTGTTGTGGATGCCGCTATTGGTGTGGACCCCGCCGTCGTCGTTGGCGAAGTTGCAGAAGTTGTTGGACGACGTACACAGGTTGTCCATGTGGTCGGGGTCGCCGAAAGCCGGCGGGTTGCTCAGGTCGCGGATGGCGCCATTGGGCAGGTCCTCGCCCATGGTCCAGTCGCCGCTATCGACGAAGTAGCCGAAGATGTCGGCGAAGCTCTCGTCCAGCGCGCCCGACTGGAAGTTATAGATCAGCCCGGCGAAGTTCGCGTCGACGGCGTGGGTGAACTCGTGCCCGACCACGTCGCGCACCGGGAAGCCGTCGCCGAAGCGGAAGATGTCGCAACTGCTGTAGTTGGCGTTCGACCAGTTGTTGCCCACATGGACGTACATCTCGATCTCTTCGCCGTCGTCATCGTAGGAGTCGTGGCCGTAGCGGTTGTTCCAGAAGTTGTAGACCGCCTTGATATTATTGAAGGCTGTGGTGCCCTCGGCGGACGGGTTGGCGCCGTCGACCACGCCATCTTCGTCGAACCACTCGTCGCTGTCGTAGTCGCAGGTATTGGTCGGCCCACCATTGGCGTCCTCCAGGTCCAGGTTGAAGTCGTGCATGGTGTGCGACTGCTTGAAACGGATCGCGCCGTCGAAGGCATCGACGAACAGGCTGACCGGCCCCTCCTGACCGATCAGGTTGACCTGCCAGGTCAGGTAGGTCTGCTTGTCGGGGTAGCCGAGCAGCCCCAGGTTGAGGTAGCGTAGCTGGGTGTGGCCAATGACCGCCGGCAGCAGCAGGCCATTGCTGATGGTCGCTTTCCTGCCGGGCCGCACCGAGCCATCGCCCAGCAGTGCGCCCGCCAGCGACTCGGCCTGCTCGGCCGTCAGCCGGGGCGTGGATGGCGTGTTGATCTCCGGCACGTAGCCGCCGCCCAAGCTCAACACCCGCGCGCCATCCATATGCACGCCAAGCTCGGCCGGGAAGACCGGGATGCCGTTGTGGCGTTGGCGGAAGAACAGGTGCAGCCCATCGTCCGAGCGGCGCGACAACTGGAACTGTTGGTCGGGGTTCTCAAGCCGCAGCGCATCCTTGTACTCATCCAGGAACCAGCGCGCCTTGGCCAGCGGGTCGCCGGCGCTCTGCGGGATGGGCACGTCGAACTGCGCGAAGTTCAGCGCGCCCCGCTCCAGGCTGAAATTCAGCGCCCGGCGCGAGGTCTGCTTGAGCCGCCCGATTCCCGCCATCTGCCGCTGGTCGGCCTGCGACTGGTCGGGGGCCACCAGGTCATCGGGCAGGGCGCAGCTCACCACCAGCCGTGGCCCGTTGGGCGCCGGGCCGCCGGCGGCCGTGTTGCTGCTGGCGAAGGTGATCGCGGTGTCAGCGTCGACGGGCAGCAGCGCCAGGCCGGTGTTGGAGATCACGCCGGTGTGCCAGCGGATCGCGGCCGCCGTCACATCGACGCGCACGACCCCGGCGTTCGGGCGGTAGGTCGCGGCGCCGTAGCGCGTCCCCAGCGGCGGCTTGGTCGTCCAGTTGGTCTTGTCGGCTTCCCACGCGCCGCCCACCTCGTGCAGGTCCAGCCGCAACGACGGCGGCACCAGGGTATCGGTGATCGTCAGCACCAGCTCGGCCTTCAAGATCGTCGCGCCGGGCGGCAGCAGCCGACCGAAGCTGAACCTCAAGAGTGTGTGCTGCTCGCCGCGGCTGTCTTTGCCGACCAGCAACTGCGGGCTGGTGGCATAGACGGTATCCGGCGCGCCCTCGTTCACGAACGTATCCTCGACTGGGGTGAAGCTGCCGCCGCATGCCGGCACCACCTGGTTCAACTCCGCCGCAGTCGCGGACAAAACATTCAACGCCAGCAGTGGCGCCGCACTTGGCGCGGCCACACCCGCCACGTAGCAGATGATCAACGCGAAGATGGTGCTAAGACGGACTAGGGGCTTCGATCTCATAGGGTGACTCCTATATAAACCCATCGGGTGTCGTACGCTCACGCCTTCCATCCACAAATGAATTTGTGGCCTAGAACTACAAACACGTTAAAACGTGTTAGAGAACGCTCTTCAACATGTTTTACAGGTTTGCTGTTCCAGGCATCGAATTCATTCGATGATAGAGGCTGAGAGACAGCGAGAGCACGGCGCCGGCGATCAAGGCCGCGGCATCTCCGTGCTCTCTAGCGTCGTTAGAGTACTCGCGATCTATCCGCGAATAACGCTAATCGACGCGAATGTTCGGCAGTGTATTCGTGAATATTCGCCCAATTCGCGGATTCTCTACTGTGTTCTGGGACCGTCTAGCGGGAATGTCGGCTACTGCGACGCCAGCGAGATCACCAGCTCCTTCTGATTGGCGTCGGTCGGCGACATCAGCATGATGACGGTGACATTCTGCTTGCCGCGCTGCCAGTTGGTGGTGCGGAACAGGTCATTGCCCTGGTTGGCCTGCTCCATGATCCCGCTGACCAGATCGTTAGTCGACCAGCCGGCCGCTTTCAGCTTCTCGTCATAGAAGCCCTTGACTCCATCCCACGTGGCGTCCGTGGGCAGCTTGTAGCCCTTCTGCTCGGTCGCGCCGCCCGTCCCAAGCTGGCCGCGCAGCGCCGCATCCTGCTGATTGTTCTGCGCCAAAGTATCGCCCAGCACGCTCTCGCCGGGCTTGAGTTCGGTCGCGCCGGGGAAGGCCGGGAGGTCGGTGAGCGCAGCCGGCGCGCTGCCCCCGCAGGCAGCCAGCGCAAACAATGCGAAGAGCGTGAGCACGACGGTGAACAGTTTCGTACGGGGTGTCATAGTTGCCTCCTGTGATGTGTGATGACGGTATGATTGATGATACGGCGACGGTGCAGGTTGACCAGGCATCCACAAGTGTAACAAAATTTCAATACATAGCGTTCTGGTATATAGAGGATCAGCGGCGGTCGCCAGTTGTCAGTTGTCGGTGGTTGGTGGTCGGCTACTGCTAGTGCTTCATTGTTCCAGTAAGGCCCGCCAGCGCAACGTTAGTTAGGTCGTTCGGGTCATACTTCACCAGTACCTGCATGCCCGGCTGGACTTGCGAGGTTTGTAGGCGCGAGATCAAGGTACGAGCGGTGGCACGAAACGGCGAGCGGTTGGCCGGCAGCACATCCAACACCAGCTCGACCTGCGGATTATCATTAACGCTCACGCCGGTGTCGCGTAGTTCGAGGATCACCGCCGCAGCCGACTCGCCCGACTGGAGCAAGCGCCGGTTCTGGGCACCATTGCGAAACAGGCGCATGAGGAGGATCAGCGTTATCAGGATGGTGAGCGCGACGAGGCCGAACGATACATACATGATCGTGTTCGCCGTCCCCATGAGTCGTCCAATCATACGATCCTCTCACACTGTAAAGTAGAATGGCGCCGCCCGAAACTGTGCCCTCCAGGTCTCCTGCTTCCGTGAGACCATTAGACCATACGACTCGTATCATAGAAAGATCGCGCGGCGATACGCGCCCCGATACAAAAATCGATACAATGGCCCGTTAACTGTTCGTTCGTTTCTTACCAGCCCACCGCTGCTACGAAGGACTGTTGATGTACGGCGAAACAACGTTTGGCCCCTGGCTGCGGCAGCGACGCCGCCTGCTCGATCTGACCCAAGCCGACCTAGCCCGACGTGTCGGCTGCTCCGAGATCACCATTCGCAAGTTCGAGGCGGACGAGCGCACGCCCTCGCGCCAGATCGCCGAGCTGCTGGCCGACTGCCTAGAGCTACCCCTCGACGAGCACCAGGCATTCATCCCGTTCGCGCGCGGGCGCCAGCGCGACGACGCCCCGGCCCCAGCGCCGGCACCCGCCGGCTGCACCCATCTGCCGGTGCCGCTCACCCGGCTGCTCGGCCGCGAGCAGGACGTGGCCGTGATCTGCCGCCACCTCCTGCGCGGCGATGTGCGACTGCTGACGCTGGTCGGCCCGCCCGGCATCGGCAAGACCCGGCTGAGTCTCCAGGTCGCCGCCGAGCTGTGCGGCGCCCCGTGCGAGAGCCCGCGCTTTGCCTATGGAGTGGCCTTCGTCCCGCTGGCGTCGGTCGGCGATCCTGGCGTGGTGCTCGACACCATCGCGCAGGCGCTGGGGGTGAGCGAGGCGCCCGACCGGCCGCTCCTGGAGCGCCTGGTCGAGGCCCTGCGCCATCGGTCGCTGCTGCTGATCCTGGACAACTTCGAGCACCTGCTCCCGGCGGCGACCGACCTGTCGCGCCTGCTGATCGCCTGCCCGGACCTGAAGATCCTGGCGACCAGCCGGGCCGCGCTGCACGTGCGCGGCGAGCACCTGTTCCCCGTCGCGCCGCTGGCGCTGCCCGACCTGGCCTGGCCGCTGGGCGCCGAGGCGGTGGCCCGCGCGCCGTCGGTGATGCTGTTCGTCGAGCGCGCCCAAGCGGTCGCGCCCCACTTCGCGCTCACGGCCGAGAACGCGGCCACGGTGGCGGCGATCTGCGCCCGGCTGGACGGGCTGCCGCTGGCGATCGAGCTGGTGGCGGCGCGCTGCCGGCTGCTGTCGCCGCTGGCGGTGCTCTCGCGGCTCGGCCAGCGGCTGACGCTGCTCGCCGGCGGCCCCAGCGACCTGCCACCGCGCCACCAGACCCTACGCAGCGCGATCGAGTGGAGCTACAACCTCCTGGCCCCGGCCGAGCAGCGCCTGTTCGAGCGGCTGGGCGTGCTGGTGGGCGACTACGACCTCGATGCGGTCGAAGCTATCGCTTCGGAATTGAGAATTGAAAATGGCGAGCGGATAGGGAGCGGATACAAAGGCACCGTATCAAGCACTATGCATCCACCGTTAGATTTCTCAATTCTCAATTCTCAATTCTCAATTCTCAATTTACTAGAGGTGCTGATCGACCACAGCCTGGTGACGCGCCGCCCGGCCACCCATGCCGAGCCGCGCTTCGCGATGCTGGAGACCATCCGCGAGTACGCGCTGGAGCGGCTGGCGGCCAGGGGCGAGCTTGGGGCGCTGCGCGAGCGGCACGCCCGCTACTACCTGGACCTGGCCGAGCAGGCCGAGCCGGACCTGAGCGGCGCGTTGCAAGATGTCTGGCTGGAGCGGCTGGAGCGCGAGCACGACCACTTCCGCGCGGCGCTGGCCTGGAGCCTGCGGGAATTGAGAATTGAGAATGAAGAATTGAGAATGGGTGTTGATGAGCATGCTGGCTCGTTCTCAATTCTCAATTCTCAATTTTCAATTCGGTCCGAGGTTGGGTTGCGGCTGGGCGCGGCACTCTGGCGCTTCTGGTACATCCGCTGCCACTTGAACGAGGGGCGACGCTGGCTCCGGGCGCTGCTGGCGGCCGAGGGCGGGGGCGCCTCGGCGGCCCGCGCGCGCGGGCTACTGGGTGCCGGGGTGCTTGCCGGCGCCCAGGGCGACCTGGCCGAGGCACGCGGGCTAATCGAGGCTGGCCTGGCCGACGCCCGCAGGCTAGGCGACGGAGAACTCCTGGCCGCCGCCGCCTACCATCTCGGCATGGTGCTCTTCGACCAGGGTGAGGCTGGCCCGGCGATCGCCGCAATCGAGGAGAGCCTGCGCCTCCAGCGGGCGCGCGGCGACCGAGCCGGGATCGCTGGCGCACTCAACGGCCTGGGCAACTTGCTGCTGGGCCGGGACGACCCGCACGCCATCGCGCTGCTCGAAGAAAGCGTGGCCCTCCAGCGCGCACTGCACAATACGCGTGGCATCGCCTTTACCCTGCACAGCCTGGGGGTTGCCTCGCTCCAGCAGCAGATGTATCGCTGTGCATTCGAGCACTTCGGCGAAGCGCGCCGGCTGTTTCGCCAGCTTGGCGACACGATCGGCATCGCCGACTGCCTGGCCGGCCTGGCGGCCGTGGCGGCCGGCCAGGGCCGGCGGGCGCGCGGCGCGCGGCTATGGCGCGTCGCCGAGGAGCTGCGGGCGGGCATCGGCGCGCCGATGCCCGACTCCGAGCGCGAGATCTACGCGCGCCACCTGGAGGAGCCATGGACACTGGAAGCACGTTTGGGCGTTGGCTGCGGCAGCGCCGCCGCCTGCTCGACCTGACGCAGGCCGACCTGGCCGGGCGAGTCGGCTGCTCCGAGATCACCATCCGCAAAATCGAAGCCGACGAGCGCATCCCCTCCGAGCGAGTGGCCGGGCTGCTGGCCGCCGGGCTGGAGGTTCCCTCGACCGAGTACCCGGCCATGATCGCCTTTGCGCGCGGTCTTTCGCGCGGCGACGATGCCACACCACCCGCGCTACCGCCACGCGCCGCAACGCGCGAATCCGCTCTGCCGTTCGCCCCGCTCACGACGCTGATCGGTCGCGGCGAGGATGCGGCGCGCATCGGCGAGCGGTTGCTGGATCCACACGTGCGCTTGCTGACACTGGTCGGCCCGCCCGGCATCGGAAAAACCCGCTTGAGCCAGCATGTCGCCGACCGCATCCGACCGCACGTTGCCGACGGGGTCTGCTTCATCGCCCTCGCGCCGATCCGCGACCCAGCGCTTGTCATCCCGACGCTGGCCCAGGAGCTAGGTGTGCAGCAGGGCGGCCAGCCGCTGGCCGCCCTGCTGCACGCGGCGCTGCGCGAGAAGCAGATGCTGCTGGTGCTGGATAACTTCGAGCAGGTGGCCGCCGCCGCGCCACAGATCGCCGAACTGCTGCAAATGGCGCCCCTAGTCAAGGCGCTGGTCACCAGCCGCGCGGCGCTGAATATCGGTGGCGAGCAGCTCTACGCCGTCCCACCGCTGGCGCTGCCCGACCCCGGCACCGCGCCGACGCCGGACGACTTGGCGCGCTGCCCGGCGGTCCAGCTCTTCGCCGAGCGCGTGCGCGCGGCCACCCCCGACTTCGTGCTGACCGCCGAGCATGCGCCCGCAATCGCGGAGATCTGCGCGCGGTTGGACGGGCTGCCGCTGGCGATCGAGCTTGCCGCCGCCCGCAGCAAGCTGTTCACGCCCCAGGCGCTGCTTGATCGGCTGCGCGGCCCGGACGGGCCGAACACACTGACCGTCCTGGTCAACGGCCCGCGCGATCTGCTCGAACACCAGCGCACGCTCCGCAGCACGCTCGATTGGAGCTACGAGCTGCTGGGCCAGGACGAGCGGGCGGTCTTTATGGGCCTGGGCGTCTTCGTCGGCGGGTGTACGAACGAGGCTGCCGAAGCGGTCGCTTCGGAATTGAGAATTGAAAATGAAAAATTGAGAATTGACCACGAGATGGCCCCATTCTCAATTCTCAATTCTCAATTCTCAATTCTCAATTTACTGGCCGCGCTGGTGAACCAGAGCCTGCTCCAGGTCGAGCCCGGCGGCGATGGCGAGGCGCGCTTCACGATGCTTGAGACGATCCGCGAGTACGCGCTCGAAAAGCTTGCCGCTTCCGGCGCGCTGGTCGCCGTGCGCCGGCGGCACGCGACCTACTACGGCGCGCTGGCGCTTGCGGAGAATCCGGGCGGCGCCGAACGAGAGCAGGCGATCGACCAGCTCCGCACCGAAAGCGGCAACATCTGGGCGGCGCTTGAGTGGTACGTCGAGCATGATCCCGATACCGGCCTGCGCTGCGCGGCGGCGCTGCGTCCGTTCTGGCTGGCGCGCGGCCTGTTGAGCGAGGGGCGCGCCTGGCTGGCGCGCCTGCTGGCGCAGGAGGGCGCCTGCCCCGCCGCGCGGGCGCTCGCGCTTGCCGCCGCCGGACATCTGGCCTGCCAGCAGGGCGATTACCAGCCCTCGGAGGCGCTGCTCGGCGAGAGCCTGGCCCTGTACCGGCGGCTGGGCGACACGCGCGGCATCGCCGAAGCACTGCGCGGCCTGGGCAGCGCCGCGTTCCTCCAGTCGTCCTTTGCGCGCGCCGACGAGCTGCTCAACGAGAGCCTGGCCCTGTGCCGGCGGCTGGACGACACGCGCGGCGTCGCCGAAGCGCTGCGCGGCCTGGCCCTGATCGCCAAGGACCGCGGCGACTTCGCGCGGGCCGCACGGCTGGGCGACGAGTGCCTGGCGCTGCACCGCAAGTTGGGCGACCGGCGCGCCGTGGCCCGCACGCTGTTCAACCTGAGCACGATCGCCTACTGGCAGGGCCAGTATGATCACTCAGGCGATCTGGCGGAGCAGGCGGCGCGCGTCTTCGAGGGGCTGGGCGATCAGATGGGCCTGGCCTATGCGCTCGAAGGGATTGGGATGGTGGCCTTCAAGCAGGCGCAGTACGCCGATGCAATGGACACGCTCGCCAGGAGCTTCGAGCTGCTGCGCGCGCTGGACGAGAAGCCGGGCATGGCGCTGGCGCTCCACGAGATGGGGCTGGTCGCGCATGCCCAGGACGACCTGGCGCAGGCCGCGCGGCTCCAGCGCGAGGGGCTGGCGCTGGCCTGGCAGATCGGCGACCGGCGGCGGGTCGCCTTCTGCCTTGAAGGGGTGGCGGCGGCGGTTCGAGCGCGCCTGCCGCTCCAGGCCGCCCGGCTGTTCGGCGCGGCCGAGGCCCTGCGCGCTGCGCTCGGCGCGCCAGTGCCGCCCTCCGAGCGCGCCTGCTACGAATCCAGCGTCGCGGCAGCGCGCGCCGGCGCCGACCGTACCAGCTTCGAGGCCGCATGGGCAGACGGGCGGGCGCTGTCGCTTGCACAGGCGGTGAATGAGGCGTTGAGCAATTAGACAGGCGAAAAATCCGATGTGTTGCGTGTTGCGTGATTCCCCTTCACGCAACACGCAACGCGTATCAGGTACGAGTTTGGCCGCGCACAAACCCAAGCGTCATGAACCCGACCTCACCCTCTTCAATCCCAGTGAAGCCGACCGCCCGCAGCATGGGCAGCAGATCCTGGATGTCGGTCTCCATCCTCCCGTGGAACAACAGCGTGCTCAGGACGCGGCCCCTGCGGCCCGGCCGGCGCTTAAAATCCACGATCAAGAGCCGGCCGCCCGGCTTCAGGACGCGGGCGATATTGGCCAGACCCTCGCGCTTCAGATCGTCGGGCAGGTGGTGCATCATCAAGCTACTGAGGACCACATCGAAGCTGGCATCTGCGAAGGGCAGCGCCTCGATGCGTCCCAGCCGGAAGTCCAGCGTGACCGCTGCGCGCTCCGCTTTGGCGCGGGCAACCGCGATCATCTCCGGCGACGGATCAATGCCACAGACCTCGCCGGCAGCTCCCGCCTGCGCTTTCGCGGCAAGCGCCACGTCCCCAGTGCCGCACCCCACCTCCAGCACCCTATCGCCAGGCCGAATATTCGCCAGGGCGACCGTTCTACGCCGAAGCTGGGCGCGGCGGCCAAGCGTAAACACGCTGACGAACGGATCATAGTACCTGGCCCAGCGAATCAGACGACCGCGTGTCGCCGGTGGCTCTGATTCAGGGCTATCGGATCGGCGGTGAAGGTGTAACATAACCAGTCCTTTCTGCAAACAGCCTATTCGATAATGGACATTCTGTTCGATAGTGAGTATACTGTGTAGAAAGGGCGGCTGTCTATAATCAATCCTCCTGAATCGTCCTTTACCAGACAAGGCCTGGTCAAATGTCCGATATAGAACAAGGGTTTTTCTTCCTTTTACCGTCGATTTTTGCCCGGCGGGGCAAAAATCGACGGTAAAAAGATGGGTGAAGTACCTTGCTGCCGCAGGCAAGAGCAGCGTTGCAAACGCCACTGCGTAAGTCATGTCAAATGAGAGGTATCTGTGAGAAACACCAAAGCGGATCGCCGCTCGCAGCGCACACGCCAGCTCTTGAATGTCGCCCTGATCGGCTTGATGGCCGAGAAGTCCTACGACCAGATCACAGTGCAGGATATCATCGACCGGGCCAATGTTGGCCGCTCGACCTTCTACGCGCATTATGTCGATAAAGAGGACCTGCTGGTGAGCGATTTTACCAGGATGCTCGATGCCCTCATCCATCATATGGAACAGCCCGACCAGGCAGACCGACGAGCGCCGTTAAGCCTGACGCTCTTTTTTAACCACGTCCAGACGCATTATCACCTGTACAAAGCGCTCGTGCGCGGCGGGGGCATTGATATCTTGCTGAAAAAGAGCCACACACACATGCGCCGGAATATCGAGCAGCAGCTTGGAGCGCTTATACCGGCGGGGCGTACACCGGCGGCACCGCTGCCATTGGTCGCGGACTACGTCGCCGGTGCGATTCTGACGACGCTCACATGGTGGCTTGACAACAACATGCCCTATACCCCTGAGCAGATGGATATTATGTTTCAGCGGCTGGTGCTGCGCGGCGTTCACGAAACGCTCCAGTCAGCGTGATACAAGAGGAGATTTCTACTGAGCCTTGGAAACCCAACTTGTGGATTTTCTCGCCTGTTGTCCCAGGAACAGGCGCAGTTGTGACCCGTGCTCCTGCACATGACGCAGGTTATACAGCTGAAGCTCCGCAAAGGACAGCTCTCCCCAGGAGAACCGGCACAATCGCTCAGCCTGTTCTTGTGACAGTGCGCCAAGGGTCTCCTGGCACGTTCGGCGGCAGTATTCCAGGTAGCCAAGCAGTTCTTCGCGTGTATAGGTTCGCGGCAGGACTTCACCTGAATCCATCTCAACCAGGTCAAAGGGCGCAGGCGGAGCAAAGCCCTCTTCCGCCCCAGTCAGGTAGAGGTCCAGCCAGAAGAGCGTATGGTAGCCCAGATACCAGAACGCCGAGAAGCCGGCTGCCACCCACTGGTCTGGCTGGTCTTCCCACAGTCGCTTTTCCCAGAGGTCATCCGGGCAGTCGCGCAGAGCGTCGCCGAGCATGTCGATGGCTGCCCCAAACTGGCGCCATAACATTTCACGATCAATGATGGTCATGACCTTAAACCCCCTTTTCCCAGAACTGTAAAGCTGCAAAGAACCTTGTCTTATTTTTCAACGAACTTCAAGTCGTACAGTCACCTTGTCACCTTCCTCAAGGTTTTCTGCTTTTCGGACACTCGTTTTGATGGGCACAATGTAGCGGTCATCTTTGGGCCACAAGGACGTCTTCCACTCGGTTTTGCCGATCCGAACATGGACCGGGATCATTCCCCAGCCATATGTCACGGATCCTGATATGGCTTTCAGGTCGTGGCATTGCTTCGTCGGAATGGTAACGAAGTACCACGGGGCGGGGCCTTTCCAGAACCAAATCTTGCCATTAAATTCGATGTTCAGTAGTGTCTCCTCGTATGGTTGCAGTGCGAGTTGGAGTATAGCACCGAATGCGGTTGATTTCGATCCTGATTACGCACAGATTTTCGAGAGACTCAGGGACGCTGAACTTCTTCTTCATCCCAAAGCGCGCGTGAATATAGCAAACCTATTTGAGTTGTAAATGTGGGTGGGCTTTTCTGTGGGGGCTTCCCCCACACCCCCTTTTACAACTCATTTAGGAATGCTATAGCACCCCCAGGTGCGGGAGCGACTCAGGGTGCCCCAGCCGCAGCAGGCAGGCTAGGACCCCCGCGTACCCGACCATAAAACCGGGCGGGAGTGCATCCGGCAGCTCGCTGGGGTGCTCGTGGTGATCGTCGATCCACGCCTCCAGGAGCGGCGCCAACGTATAGGCTTCGCCAAGGTAGCGGCGGTCGCCGGTTGTGCCAGCCATATCAAGCAGGAACTCGATGCTGCCAGCCAGGCCGTGACACTGGGTTGGGCCGATCCAGCGGGCGCCATGCGCGACCATATACGCCGCGCGGGCGGCGAGGTCGGGCGCCTGCGGCAGGGCCTGGAGCGCGGCGAGATGCAGCAAGAACCGGCCGACGCCGGTCGCCCCATGGCACCATCCGCAATCCGAGGGCTGGCCGCCCGCAGAGCGCGGCCAATTCAGGCCGCGCTCGTCATCGAGCGCCGGCACGGCCAGGCCGGCCAGCCGGCGACCGACCCCGCGCGCGGCGTCGAGGAACCGCTGGTCGCCGGTGGCCGCGTAGAGATCGAGCAGGCTGTCGGCGATGCCCGCGCTGCCGTGAGCGCAGCCAAGGTAGAAGGTTTCGTCCTGACCATCCGCGCCGGCCGGCACGGCCCACTGTAGCCCATCCTCGGGGGCGACTTCGCCGGTGGCGAGCAGCCGTTCGCCGGCGGCGAGCGCGGCCTGGAGCTGCTCCGGCGCGGCGCTGGCCGCCCACAGCAGCAGGTGCAAGCGCAGCCGTCCGGCAGTGCCGATCATCACATCCGGCCCAGCATAGGGCAGCGTGGCGATCCAGCGGCCGCGGTCCAGCGCGGCGCTCACCAGCGCGTCGTCGCCGAGGGCTTGGCCGGCGCGCAGCAGCGCCGCCGCAACCCCGGCCTCGCCGACGTACAGCCCGGCGATCAGCTGCCCAGGCGGCGCGGGCGCCTGGGTCAGCCAGCGCGCGCCTCCGGCCAGGACGGTGCGGTGGGTGTCCCGCCCGGACAGCGCGACCAGCGCCGAGAGCGCCAGCACCACGCCGGCGACTCCATCGTAGAGGTTGCGGGAGTAGATGCCGGTCCCGCGCAGTTCGGCGGTCTCCCAGGCCAGGCCGCCGCCGTCAGGTGCCGGCCGGGCCGCTTGGCACAGCCGATCGCCCAGCCGGTGCGCCAGGTCTAATGTATTTCTAACCAATATCTTTGGGATTGGCGACGAAAACCTGTCAGATGCGGGCGCTAGAGCAGCGGTCAAGTATTGAGAACGATCCGCGAAGGAACGCGAAGGAGCGCGAAGATCTGTACCCTTATTCGCGTTCCTTCGCGTGGCTTGGCGGATTCTTGACCGGGGTTCCGGGTCGGTCGCGGCCAGCGCAGCCGCCAACGCCTCGGCCGAAGCGAAGCGCTGATTGGGATCGGGATCGAGGCAACGGGCGATCACCTGCTCGATCGCCGGCGCGATCGACGGATTCAGCCGCCGGATCGGGCGATCTAGCAAGGACAGCGGGCGCGGTGCCTGGGCCGGCGCGGCACCGGTGGCCAGGAAGTACAGCAGTGCGCCAAGACTATAGATATCGTCACCGATCGATGGCGGCGCGCCGGCGGCTTGCTGCGGCGACATGGAGCCGCGCGAGCCCAGGCCGTACGGCGGCGCCAGGGAGCCAAACACGGCGGCGGCGTCGAAGTCGACCAGGCGCAGGTGCCCCTCGGGCGTCACGATCACATTGGCCGGCTTGAGATCGCGGTAGGCCAGGTCCCTGGCATGAATCGCGGCCAGCATAGCGGCCAGTTCACGCCCCCATGCGACGAGCTGGGCGTTCGCCGGCAGGGAGCCACGGACGGCGCGCGACTGGACGTAGCGCTCCATGGTCTCGCCAGGCAGATCTTCCAATACCACGATCAGATCCTGCTGATGCTCGAAGCGATCGAGTAGCGCTGGAAAGCGTGGGTCCGGCGCGAGCAGGCCCAGCACCGCCGCCTCGTGGCTCAGGCCGTCACGAGCATCCTGTCCATCCTGGCGCATCAGCGCGTCGCGGGCCGCGCGCTTGAGGATGCACCCACGCCGCATGTGGATATCGATGGCGCGGGCAACAGTCCCGCGCGCCGATGAAGAGAGCACACCCACGATCAGGTAGCGCCCACCGACCAGCGCAGCCGGCGCCGGCCCCGCGACGGCGAACCCCACTGCCCGAAAGGGATTGGTCGCCCACTCCGGCGCGGTCGCGATACGCCGGTCGGGCAGCAGCTCGCCGGTCGGGGCGAGGATCGCCGGCAGGATCGTGCCGTCGGCGGCCTGGACGTAGCGCTCGACGAAGCTGCCGTAGCGATAGTGGACCAGGCTGCCGGGCGCCAACGGCACGTCCGAGGGAACGACCGGGCCGCGCAGCCCGCGCGTCGCGCCATCCAGCGCGGCGGCCAGGCGAACCGCCTGGGCATCGTCGCGCGGGTAGACGGTGATAAACTTGCCGACTTGATTCAGCCCGAGATCGCCAGTGTTCAGCGCAGCCAGCTCGTGGAGCGAGGCGGCAACCTTAAACTCGACGCACTCGGCCAGCAACACCGGCAGCGCCTGGCGCAGGACCGCCGCAGCCGAGGCCAACCCGGCTGCGAGGTGCAGCTTCCAGCCCTGCTCCGGGGTCCTGGCGTCCCGGTGGCGAATGAGCAGCCACTGTCGCGACGGCGCGACGGCCTCGATCCGCCACTCGGCGGCTGCGGCGCCGCAGTGCTCCTGAATGATGGCGTGCAGGTTCTCGGTCATAACGATTCTGCGTGAAACGTGAAATGTGTTGCGTGTTGCGTGTTGCGTGGACGCAGACTTCACGTTTCAAACGAATGCGTGGTGTATTAACACACTCTTCACGTTTCGCGTTTCAAACGAATGGGAGGTGAATGGACTCCGAGAGCCCTCCACCTCCCAAGCTGGTGTACTACGTTTCAACTAAGACCTGTCAGACTTCCATGTGCTCGCGGCGGGCACAACCGCGGATAAAAACGTGGGTGGGATTATTCTTGAGGGGCGACCCCTCAAACTCCCCCTTTTCAGGTGGTGGAAAGAGATTCTTGAGGGGCGACCCCCTCAAACTCCCCCTTTTTCACGTCAGGTCTGAGCACGGCCCTATTTGAATGCTATTGCGCCTAGCACCGCGCTACGAGATTCCGAATCGTGGCGCCACCCATAGGACCCAGCGGGTGCTCGGATGCGCCGCCAAAGAACGCGGCCGCCTGGTCGCGGGCGATCGAGATGCCGCTTTCACGCAGCGTCCCTTCGAAGTTCTCGATCAAGCGAGCCTGGAACGCGGGGTCTTCCTCAAGCAGAGATATGACTTGGGCGACCGTACCTTCGATGCTTACGCCTTGCATAACTTCCTCCTTCTTCGTTTCCTTCGGCTGTGAACTTTTTTACGATGTGCTGTAGTACGGACCGGAATTATACACCAGGAGCGAGGTATGTCAAACGCCATAAGTCCGATCGCTCCCGCATGTCGCGCGTGCGTCCCGGCATCTGCCAGGCATACACAGCATATTCCATACCCCTACTACATAGTATGACGAGGACACCGATAGGTTCGTTTCGGTTCGCCGCCTACGCGCTCTGTGGTGAGGCTTCCCCCTTCAAACTCCCCCTTTTCAGACCGTCTGTCAGGCAGCTAGCGCATACGCGACCGCCTGATCCAGCGCCATCGATCGCCCTTGCTCCCAGGCGGCCGCGTAGGCGGCGTCATCGAGCTGGCTATGGACCAACGCCAGGTTGCGATCATATTCAGCCTGATCGGTGGCCTCCAGCCCTTCGCCGCTCTGGGAGAGGATGTGCTCTACGGCGCCGAACAACTGCGCGGCCCACAGCGCCTGCCCCTGGCTGGCACTGACGCCAGCCAAGCCTGCCAAGTCGGTGATGATCCCGCTTCGATGTTCCAACTCCTGATACAGCATCAGGCTCTCGCCGAACAAGGACGCCGCACGCTCATGCTCGCCCTGGTGATGCGCCACATGCCCAAGGTTATGCAGCAGGAGCGCGATAAATGGCAGGTCATCCAGCTCGCGAAACAGGGCCAGGCTTTCTTCATAGTATGCGGCCGCCTGCTCGTCGTGGCCCTGAATGCGTGCCAGCTCCCCAAGATTCACGAGCACCAGGGCGATGCCTTTGCGATCTTCCAGCTCGCGGTAGCGGGCCATGCTCTCCTCGTAGCGCACCTGCGCCAGCGTGTACTCGCCCTGGTTGGTCGCCGAGAACCCCAGGTTGATCAGCGAGTAGGCCATGCCCCACTTGTCGCCCAGCTCGCGCCGGATGGCCAGGCTCTCCTCGTAGCAGACCCGTTCCAGCACGGTGTCGCCCTGGTAGTAGGCCAGGATGCCCAGGCGGTAGAGCAGCCAGGCGATGCCCACTTTGTTGTCCAGCTCCCGGTACATGGCCAGGCTCTGCTCGACAAACGCGCGGGCGGTCGCGTACTGGCCTTGATTGCGCGCGACGGCCCCCAGCCCGTTGAGCGCGCGGGCGATCCCTTGCTTGTACTTCAGCGCGCGGTAGAGCGCCAAGCTTTCCTCGAAGCACGCCCGCGCGGCCGGGTAGTCGGCCTGCTCGTGGGCCAGCTCGCCCAGGTTGACCAGGGCGCTGGCGATCCCGGCGTTGTCGCCGCGCCCGCAGAACACGGCCAGCGCCGCTTCGAAGCGCGCCCGCGCCACCTGGTAATCGGCCTGGCGGTAGGCCAGCACGCCGGCGCCAATCAGCGCCCTGGCCCGCCCCGGCGTTTGCTCGGTGGCCTGCGCGAGCAGTTGTTCCAGCCAGCGGCGCCCCTCGCCAAAATAGCCACGCACCGTCCAGAACTGCCGCAGCATCACGGCCAGCCGCATTCCGGCTTCCACTTGCCCTGACTCGAGGAACCAGCTCAGTGTCGCACGCAGGTTGTCGTGCTCCTGCTCCAGGCGGTCGAACCAGGTGGCCTGGTGGGCGCGGTGCAGCTCCGGCTCGGCGGTCGCGGCCAGCGCGAAGAAGACCTCGGCATGCTGCTGGCGGAGCGTCTGGCTCTCGCCATGGGCCGCTAGCTTATCCAGGGCATACTCGCGGACCGTCTCCAGCATCATGAAGCGCGTCTCGCCGTCGTCAAGCTCGACGTGCTGCAATAGGCTGCGGTCGACCAGGGCTGTGAGGCTCTTGAAGAACGGGTCGTCGAACGTGGTAGCGGCGCCGGCAGCCACCGCTCGCTCCTTGGGCTGCGCCAACTGCCTCACATAGACTGCCTCCAGGTCCACCAGCGTACAGCCGCCCGCGAAGACCCCCAGCCAGCGCAATAGCTCCTGCTCCGGCTCGTTCAACAGGTTGTAGCTCCAGTCGATGGTCGTACGCAGCGTTTGATGGCGCTTCGGCCCGTGGCGCGCGCCCTCCATCGCCAGCACTTGCTGGTGCGTCAGGCGGGCCAGCAATATCTGCGGGGTAAACAGCTTGCCGTACACCGCCACGATCTCGATCGCCAGCGGCAGGCCATCCAGCCGGTGACACAACTGGACCACCGCGCGCGCATTGGCGTCGGTGAGCGCGAAGTCGGGCTTCACCGCTTGCGCGCGCTCGACGAACAGGCGGATCGCCTCATAGTGCATGAGCTGAGCGGTGGGCGGCAGCGGGTTGCGGGCCGGCTGGGTCAGCGGCGGCACCACGAACTCATGCTCGCCGTAGAGGCGCAGCGGCATGCGGCTGGTCATCAGGATCTTCACGTGGGGGCAAGCCGCCAGGATCTCGGCAACGACGGGCGCCGCCGCCGCCAGGTGCTCGAAGTTGTCGAGCAGCAGCAGTAATTGCTTCCTGCCCAGGTACTCGGTGAGGCGATTGATCAACGAGCGGCCCTCGGCCTCCATCAACCCAAACGTCTTGGCGATGGTCGGGACCACCAGATCCGGGTCGCGCACCGACGCCAGCGCGATAAAGCGCACACCATCATCGAAATCGGCCAGCAGGCTGGTCGCGACCTGGATGCCCATACGGGTTTTGCCGACGCCGCCAGGGCCACTAAGCGTCAGCAGGCGCACGTCATCGCGCCGCAGGGTCCGGCGGGCCGCCGCGATCGCCTGCTCGCGCCCGATAAAGGAGGTAAGCTGCACCGGCACATTGATGAGGTGATCAAGCGTCGTGAGCGGCGGAAAGTCGGCCGGGAGGTCGGCGGCGGCGAGCTGGAAGATGTGCTCAAGATGGCTGAGGTCTTTGAGCCGATACTTGCCCAGGTCGCGCAGTTCCACATCCGCGGGCAGCCGATCGCGGACAAGTTGTTGGGTTACTTCTGAGAGCAAGATCTGGCCGCCATGCCCGGTGGCCAGCAGGCGCGTGCTATGAATGAGCGGCAAGCCCATGTAATCGCCGTCGCGCGCTTCGGCGGTGCCGGTGTGCAGGATGCTACGGACGGGCAGCGCGCCGAGAACCTTCCAGCGCACGTTCTGGAGCTTGCGCTGGGCGTCCAGGGCGGCGGCGAGCGCGTTGGGGGCATTGGCAAAGGCCGCGCACAGGAGATCGCCGGCGGTCTTAAAGACCACCCCGTCATAGGCAGCAACCGCCTGGCCGAGCAGGGCATGATATTGGGCCATTGCCATCGCCATGGCCTCCTGCTGTTCCTGCCAGAGTGTGGCGCTTTGTTCTACGTCGGTGAACAGGAATGTGACTGTGCCGGTCGGCCAGTCGGGCCGGTCGTCGCCTGCCCTGAGCGGCGTCGAAGGGGTCGCCGGCGCATCGGCCGTGTCGGTCGAGCTTGGCCCAGCCAGCTCGGTCGGGGGCGCCAGCCGGTCCACCGCCAGCTCGGCCCGCGCCGCTTTGACGAACATTGCCCGCTCGGATGGGCTGATCTCCAGGCAGGCGGCCAGCCGCTCGGCGATCTGCGTGGATGGCCCGTAGTTCATCGGACTCGATTTTGCGAATGGTGACTGTGGCACAGCCGATTTGCCTGGCGAGTGCCTCCTGCGTTAAGTCAAACACTTTGCGGCGACGCCGCAGCCAGTAGCCGAACGATGTTGTTTGCTCCACCCCATTCTCCTTCCCTTCCCTTCCACCAGTTCCAATGCAGTGATCGTACCTCAGATTCGAGAAATAGTCGTCGTCCCATGGTCACATTTCAGAGGCTGTCTGAAAAGGCTGATTTATCGCTCGTAGTCCATTGGTGGGAAGGGGTTCTTGAGGGGCTGGCCCCTCAGACTCCCCCTTTCAGACGGTCTCCTCTCCACGTTCGATTGGAACATCAAAGCAAAGACGTGAATAGGGGTGATAAGGTATCACTTTCCTATCGGTCTTTGTATCGTAAAGCGCTATCCCCTGGTCGTGGGAGTGTGCTTTAATGACGCCACTGATGTCACGTGGTTCCAGCGGGTGCGTGCGGGGCACCGCCAGCGTTGTGGCGCCTAAAGCCGATGCGTACGGAGCATCGGTATCCGTGTGCCACCAAATACGCATCGGGCTGAACGGGCGATCGGGATGCCGGATCGGCACATTGGACTTAAGTGAACGAGATCCCAACCGGAATTTTGCATAGATGTATGGGCACATTTGCCAACAAAGTTACTACCCTACCTCGATATGCGCGTGATGAAATTTTACAAAATAATCGGGTAGCCCGCGCAGGCGGGCGTTGTTAAGAATAGCCGGCGGTCTTTAGCCGCCCGGCGGGCACCAGCGAGCTAAAGCCTTGGCTACTGCTACGAAGGCCGCGAAGGCGGCCTAATCCCGATCTATTTGGAAAGGTTCATAACGCAGCATCTGAGAAGCTGGAGATGAGTTGATGGACAATCATGAGCTTCCTGTTTCCGCCGCCACGCTGGTCGATCTGCTACGCGGGAGAGCCGAGCAGCAGCCCGATCGGCGCGCCTTCACGTTCCTGCTCGACGGCGAAAGCACTGAACAGCATCTGACGTACGCCGAGCTGGATCAGCAGGCGCGCGCGATTGGCGCGCTGCTGCAAGCGGCTGTAGCTCCCGGCGAGCGGGCGCTGCTGCTGTACCCACCTGGGCTTGAGTATATTGCGGCGTTCTTTGGGTGCTTGTACGCCGGTGTGATCGCCGTCCCGGCCTATCCGCCGCACCCGGCGCGCTTGGAGCGCACGTTCCCACGGTTGCGGGCGATCGCCCTGGACGCCCAGCCGGCGGTGGCGCTGACCACGACGGCGATTCTGCCGATGGCCGAGGCGCTGTTCGCGCAGGCCGCCGATACGGGCGGCTTGCGCTGGCTGGCGACCGATCGGGGCGCCGGCGAGCCGGCCGCCTGGCACGCGCCCACGATCGGTGATGCGACGCTGGCGTTCCTACAGTATACCTCGGGCTCGACTGGGACGCCAAAGGGTGTGATGCTGACCCACGGCAACTTGCTGCACAACTCGGCGCTGATCCGGCGCTACTTCGCGCACGGCCCCGATAGCCGGGGCGTGATCTGGCTGCCGCCGTACCACGATATGGGGCTGATCGGCGGGATCATCCAGCCGCTGTATGCCGGCTTTCCGGTGGTGCTGATGTCGCCGGTGGCCTTCTTGCAGCAGCCGCTGCGCTGGTTGCAGGCGATCTCGAAGTACCGCGCCACTACCAGCGGCGGCCCCAACTTCGCCTTCGACCTGTGCGTCCGCAAGAGTACGCCCGAACAGCGGGCCAGCCTCGACCTCAGCAGTTGGAAGGTGGCGTTCTCCGGCGCCGAGCCGGTGCGCACCGAGACGCTGGACCGCTTTGCGGCTACATTCGGCCCCAGCGGCTTCCGGCGCGAAGCCTTCTACCCTTGCTACGGGCTTGCCGAGGCCACGCTGATCGCCTCCGGTGGGGAGGCTGCGGAGCCGCCGCTGGTCCGGTCCTTTCAGGCCGAGGCGCTCGGGCGTAACCAGGCCCTTGATGCGCCTGCATCCGACGAGCCGCGCCTGCTGGTCGGCTGCGGGCGCAGCGCCGCGGATCAGCAGATCGTGATCGCCGATCCGCAGTCGCTCGTTCGCTGCTCGCCGCGCCAGGTGGGCGAGATCTGGGTGCGCGGCCCCAGCATCGCCCAGGGCTATTGGCGGCGCGAGGAGCAGACCGAGCAGACGTTCCAGGCCCGCCTGGCCGATAGCGGGGAAGGCCCGTTCCTACGCACCGGCGACCTGGGCTGCCTGATCGACGGCGAGCTGTTTATCACTGGGCGGCTGAAAGACTTGCTGATCATCAGGGGCGTCAACCACTACCCGCACGATATCGAGCAGACCGTCGAGCAGAGCCACGCGGCGCTGCGGCCGGGATGCGGCGCGGCCTTCGCCGTCGAGGTCGAGGGCGAGGAGCGGCTGGTGGTGGCGCAGGAACTCGATCGGCAGCACCGGCAGGCCAATATCGACGCGGTGATCGGGGTCATCCGCGAAGCGGTGGCCAGGGAGCACGAGCTGCAAGTCTACGCGGTGCTGCTGCTCAAGACCGGCAGCATCCCCAAGACCTCCAGCGGGAAAATTCAGCGCCACGCCTGCCGCGACGGCTTTCTCGACCACACGCTTGAGGTGCAGGCCAGCAGCATGCTTGAGCTGGCGCACGCCGAGCCGGCGCAGGATCTCGACATCGCGGCGCTGCGCTCGCTGCCGGCCGAACGGCGCGAGCAGGCGCTGATCGGGTTCTTGCGCGGGCGGGTGGCGGCGGCGCTGCGCGTCGATCCGGCGCAAGTCGAGCCGCAGCTCCCACTCAGCGCCCTGGGCCTCGACTCATTGATGGCGATTGAGCTGTCGCACGACCTTGAGGCGGCGCTGGGCTTGCCCCTCCAGCTCACCAGCCTGCTCGACGGCTCCAGTATCGCCAAGCTGGCCGCCGCGCTTCTGCCCCAGCTCGACACGCCGCCGGAAGGGGCGCACGAGCGGCTGACCGAAGTCGGCGATGAAGCTGCCGCCCTTTCCTATGGCCAGCGCTCGCTGTGGTTTATGCACCGGCTGGCGCCCGAAAGCGCGGCCTACACCATCGCCGGCGCGGTGTGCATCCGTGGAGATCTTGATGTCGCCGCCCTCCAGCGCGCCTTTCAGCGCGTGATCCAGCGCCATCCGGCGCTACGCACCACCTTCCCGATGCTCAGCGATGAGCCGACCCCGGCGCTCCAGGAGCATGCCGAGATCGACTTCTACACAATCGAGGCCGCCGGGTGGAGCGAGCAGAGCCTACAGGAGCAACTGGCGCTGGAGGCGCGGCGCCCGTTTGATCTGGAGCGCGGTCCACTGCTGCGCGTGCGGCTATTCCGACGTGCGGCGCGCGAGTCGCTGCTGCTGCTGGCCGTCCACCACATCGCGGCCGACTTCTGGTCGCTGGGGATCATCGTCGACGAGCTGCGGCAGCTCTACGCCGCCGAGCGGGCCGGCGCCCCGATTGAGCTGCCGGCCGCCGGCGCGCAGTACGCCGACAACACGCGCCGACAGCTCCAGATGCTGGACGGCCCGCAGGGCCAGCAGCTCTGGCGTTACTGGCAGGAGCAGGTCGGCGACGGCCCGCCGCCGCTCAACCTGCCGACCGATCGCCCGCGCCCGCCGGCGCAGACCGATCGGGGCGCGGCGTATGCGTTCCGGCTGGGCCACGCGCTGACCGAGCAGCTCAAGGCGCTGGGCCGGCGCGAGGGCACGACCCTGTATACGACGCTGCTGGCGGCGCTCCAGGTCCTGCTGCACCGTTATACGGGGCAGAATGACATCACGGTCGGCTCGCCGATGGCCGGCAGAACCAGGGACGCCTTCGCCGGAGCAGTTGGTTATTATGTCAATCCAGTCGTCCTGCGCGCCGATCTCTCGGCCGATCCGCCGTTCATCGCCTTCCTCAAGCAGGCGCGTCGGACGGTGCTGGCCGCGCTCGACCACCAGGAATACCCATTCCCGCTACTGGTCGAGCGGCTGCAACTCCAGCGCGACCCCAGCTACGCCCCGCTGTTCCAGGTGATGTTTGTGTTCCAGAAGGAGCACACCGCCGATAGCGCCGGGCTGGGCGGGTTTGCGCTGGGCGATAGCGGGGCGCGGATGCCGTTCGGCGACCTGGAGCTGGAGGCCCTGCCCCTGGAGCAGCGCGCGGCCCAGTTCGACCTGACGCTGATGGCGGCCGAGGTCGACGGCGAGATCGCCGCGCAGCTCCAGTATCGCACCGACCTGTTCGACGCGCCGACGATCGAGCGCATGGCCGCGCACTTCCAGACCTTGCTGGAAGGGGCCACCAATGATCCCGACTGTCGAATATCTGCTCTGCCGCTACTGCCCGCCAACGAACAGCGCCTGCTCCAGGAATGGAACGCGACCACTACGGTCGCCCCGCTCGACGGGTGCATCCATGCGCTGTTCGAGGCCCAGGCCGCCCGCACACCGGAGGCCACAGCGCTGATCTGGCAGGACCAACGGCTGACCTACCGCGAACTGAACGGGCGGGCCAACCAACTGGCGCATGAGCTGCGGGCGCGCGGGATCGGGCCGGAGTCGCTGGTGGGCGTGTGCCTGGAGCGCACGCCGGAGCTGGTGATCGGCCTGCTGGGCGTGCTCAAGGCCGGCGGCGCGTATGTGCCGCTCGACCCGGCCTACCCCCAGGAACGTATCCAATATATGCTGGAGGACTCGGCGGTCGCGGTACTCCTCACCACCCAAGAACAAAGAATAAAGAACAAAGAACAAAGCACCACCGAACGTAAGGGCGTATTGCATACGCCCCCAGCGGACGACATAAGAGCCTACAGCACTACGCCCCCGCCGAACCACGGACAACCAACCGTGCTCGATCTCGTCTCCGACTGGCCCACCATCGCCCAGCAGCCGACCGAGAATCTGGACAGCGGGGCGAGGGCCGAGCACCTGGCGTACGTGATCTACACCTCCGGCTCGACCGGGCGGCCCAAGGGCGTGGCGATCGAGCACCGCAGCGCGGTCGCGATGCTGCACTGGGCCAAGTCGATCTTTGCGCCGGAGGACCTGGCGGGCGTGCTGGCATCGACCTCGATCTGCTTCGACCTGTCGATCTTCGAGCTGTTTGTGCCGTTGAGCTGGGGCGGCACGGTTATCCTGGCGCGCGACGCCTTGCAGCTCCCGGCGCTGCCGGTCGCCGGCCAGGTCACGCTGGTCAACACGGTGCCCTCGGCGATGGCCGAGCTGGTGCGCTCGGGCGGCATCCCCGCCGGCGTACGCACGGTCAATCTGGCCGGCGAGCCACTGCAAAACGCCCTGGCCCAGCAGATCTATGCGCTGGCGACGATCGGGCGGGTATTCAACCTGTACGGGCCGACCGAGGATACCACCTACTCGACCTTCACGCTGGTACGAAAGGGCGCGCGGGAAGCGCCCACGATCGGCCGCCCGATCGACAACTCCCAGGTCTACCTGCTCGACACGGCGCTCCAGCCGGTGCCGATCGGCGTGCCGGGCGAGCTGTACCTGGGCGGCGCGGGCCTGGCGCGTGGGTATCTCAACCGCCCGGAGCTGACCGCAGAACGCTTTATTCCGAGTCCGTTGTCCGTTGTCAGTGATCAGTTGCAACCGGCCGAGAACAAAGAACAAAGAACAAAGAACAAAGCACACGGAACGATCGACCAGGGACAACGGACAACGGACAACGGACAACGGACAACGGACAACCGGCTGTACAAGACTGGCGACCTGGCCCGCTTCCTGCCGAACGGCGAGATCGAGTACCTGGGCCGGATCGATGGGCAGATTAAGCTGCGCGGCTTCCGCATCGAGCTGGGCGAGGTCGAGTGGGCGCTGGCGCAGCATCCGACCGTACGCACGACGGTGGTGCTGGTGCGCGAGGACGTGCCGGGAGACAAGCGGCTGGTGGCCTATGTCGTCCCTTCCCAAGAACAAAGAACAAAGCCTGTCCTGAGCGAAGTCGAAGGGAATAAAGAACAAAGGAGTGAGAAGGAAGCTTCTCAATTCTCAATTCTCAATTCTCAATTTTCAGGGGAGTTGCGCCAGTTCCTCCGTGATCGGCTACCAGGCTATATGGTACCAGCCGCGTTTGTGCTGCTGGATGCGCTGCCGCTGACGCCCAATGGCAAGATCGACCGGCGCGCGCTGCCGGCGCCGGATATGGGCGAGCTGCGCGAGCGGCAGGGCTTTACCGCGCCGCGCAGCCCGCTTGAGCAGGAGCTGGCGGCGATCTGGGCCGAGCTGCTGGGCGTGGAGCAAGTCGGCGTCCACGACAACTTCTTTGAGCTGGGCGGCCATTCGCTGCTCGCCACGCGGGTGGCCCATCGCGTTCGCGAACTCTACCAGGTCGAGCCGCCGCTCCAGGTGTTCTTTGAAGAGCCGACGGTGTCCAGGCTGGCGACGATCGTGGAGGAGGGCCGGGTGCGGGCGCCGGCCCAGCCGCAGCCGCGATTGCAGGCGCTGCCCAGGGGCCGGAAGAGTGCGGCGCAACTGCTGGCCGAGCTTGGGCGCCTTCACGAGGATGAGGCGCAGACGCTGCTGGACGAGAAGCAATCGAGGTAATTTATGATAGAACAAGCACACGACACCCTTTCCCAAGACCAGCGCAGCCTGATCGAGCTGCTGGCGCGCTACGAGGGCGTCGCGTTCGATACGTTTCCCGTCTCGTCCAGCCAGCAGCGGCTCTGGTTTCTTGACCAGTTGGAGCCGGGCAGTTGCGTCTACAACATGCCGGTCGGCGTGCGGCTGACGGGCGCGCTCGACATCAAGGCTCTGGGGCAGAGCCTGGACGAGCTGGTCGCCCGCCACGAGGCGCTGCGAACGGTCTTCACCACGCTCGACGGGCAGCCGGTCCAGGTGGTGCTCTCCGAGCTGAAGATCGGCCTGGAGCGCCAGGACCTCGGCGGGTGGCCGGCCCAGCGCCGCGCCGAGGAGGCCGAGCGAGTGCTGACCGCCGAGGCGCGGCGACCGTTCGACCTGGCCCAGGGGCCGCTGCTGCGCGCGATGCTGGTGCGGCTGCGCGACGACGAGCACATCCTGCTGCTGGTGATGCACCATATCATCTCCGACGGCTGGTCGATCGGCATCTTGCTGCGCGAGCTGATCACGCTTTACGACTTCTACGCCGCCCCTTCCGCTACGCTCTACGCTCCCCTCCCCGCTCTCCCGATTCAATATGCCGACTTCGCCGTCGCGCAGCAGGATTGGCTGGCCAGCCAGGACCTGGAGACGCAGTTGGACTACTGGCGCGGGCGGCTGGGCGGCGCGCTGCCGACCCTCGATCTGCCGACCGACCGGCCCCGGTCGGCGGCCCCGTCGTCGCGTGGGGCGCGCGAGCCGCTGGAGCTGTCGGGCGCGTTGAGCGCGCAGGTGCGCGAGATCAGCCGGCGCGAGGATGTCACGCCCTTTATGCTCCTGCTGGCGGCCTTCAAGGTGCTGCTGTTCCGCTACACCGGCCAGGCCGATCTGCTGGTCGGCGCGCCGATCGCCAACCGGCCCTGGAGCGAGACCGAGGGGCTGATCGGCTGCTTCATCAACACCGTGGTGCTGCGCTCGGACCTGGCCGGCAACCCCAGCTTCCGGGCGCTGCTCCAGCAGGTTCGCCAGGTGACGCTCCAGGCGTATGCACACCAGGATGTGCCGTTCGAGAAGCTGGTCGAGGAGCTTCAGCCGGCCCGCGCGTCGAGCCACACGCCGCTGTTCCAGGTCATGTTTGCGCTCCAGAACGCGCCGATGCCGTCGATCAGTCTGCCCGGCCTGACCCTGGCGCCGGTGGAGATCGACAATCAGACGGCGAAGTTCGATCTGCTGCTGAATATCGAGGATGCGCCCGAAGGCTTCCGCGGCTGGTTCGAGTACCGCACCGATCTGTTCGACAGGCCGACGATCGGGCGTATGGCCGGGCACTTCCAGACGTTGCTGGAAGGGGTGGTCGAGGAGCCGGAGGGGCACATCGCCTGGCTGCCGCTGCTGAGCCAAGCCGAGCAGCACATGCACATCCAGCAGCATAACCAGAGCGCCGCCGACTACCCCCGCGATGCCTGCTTCCAGGTGCTGTTCGAGGCTCAGGCCGCCCAACACCCCGATCACATCGCCGTGACGTATGAGCACCAGCAACTCAGCTACGGCACGCTCAACACCCGCGCCAACCAACTGGCTCACCATCTACGCTCACTGGGCGTCGGCCCCGACACCCTGGTGGCGATCTGTATGGAGCGCTCGCTGGAGGTTCTGGTTGCCATTGTGGGCGTGCTCAAGGCCGGCGGTGCCTACCTCCCGCTCGACCCGGCCTACCCACCCGAACGGCTCCAGTTTATGCTCTCCGACAGCCAGGCCGCCGTGCTGCTCATCGCCCAAGAACAAAGAACCACCCAGAGGGTACCCGACCAAGAACAAAAAACCGATAGCACCACCGAACGTAAGGGCGTATTGCATACGTCCCCAGCGGACCACGAAAGAGCCTATCACACTACGCCACAACAGACTGTGCTGGATCTCGTCTCCGACTGGCCCACCATCGCCCAGCAGCCGAACCACAACCCCAGACGAACCGTTCTAGGCCAGCAGCGCGCCTATGTGATTTATACCTCCGGCTCGACCGGGCGGCCCAAGGGCGTGATGGTGATGCAGCGCGGGCTGCTCAACCTGTGCTACGGCTTGCGTGCCTTCTTCGACGACCCGCATGTCCAGCACACCGGCCTGATCACCTCGATCAGCTTCGACATCTCAGTCAACCAGATCTTCCCGACCTTGTTGTTCGGTCGCACGCTGCACATTGTCCCCGATGCGCTCAAGCTCGATAGCCGGGCGCTGCTGCGCTTCCTCGACGACGAGCAGATCCATCTGCTCGACGCCGTGCCCTCCTACCTGGCCTCGGTGCTCCAGGATGTGGCGCCACAGCGGGTGGCCACCAAGCTGCGCTACCTGCTGATCGGCGGCGAGAAGCTGGAGAAGGCGCTGCTAGAGGCGATCTTCACTCAGCTTGGGGAGGCAGTAGCGGTGGTCAACATCTACGGGTTGACCGAGATCACCGACATCAACGCCCTGGGCGTGCTGCGCTCCGATGAGCTTGAGGGCGAGGTGACGGTTGGGCGACCGTTGCAGAACAACCGGATCTACCTAACCAGCGCGCTTGGAGCGTTGCAGCCAATCGGGGTGATCGGCGAGGTATGCGTGAGCGGCGAGAGCGTCTCGCGCGGGTACCTGAACCGGCCCGAGCTGACGGCGGAGAAGTTCGTGCCCTGCCCGTTCGAGCAGGGGACGCTGATGGTGCGCACGGGCGACCTGGGCCGGCGGCGCGAGGACGGCAGGATTGTGATCCTGGGCCGCGCCGACAGCCAGGTCAAGCTGCGCGGCTACCGGATCGAGTTGGGCGAGATCGAGGCGCTGCTGCTGCAACATGAGGCAGTGCGCGAGGGGGTGGTCGTCGCCCGTGAGGATGTGTCGGGCACAAAGCGGCTGGTGGCTTACGTCGTCCCCAGCCAAGAACAAAGAACAGAGAACAAAGAACAAAGCAGCGAAAAGGAAGCTTCTCAATTCTCAGGCGAGCTACGATCCTTCCTCAAGCAGAAGCTGCCGGACTACATGGTGCCGGCGCTGTTCGTGGCGCTAGAGGTGCTGCCGCGCACCCCCAACGGCAAGATCGACCGCAAGGCGCTCCCCGCACCTGGGATCGCCGATATGCAGACCGTGGCCTTTGTTGCCCCACGCACGCCGCTTGAGGAGACGCTGGCCCAGATGTGGAGCGAACTGCTCGGCATCGAGCGTGTCGGCGTCCACGATAGCTTCTTTGAGCTGGGCGGGCACTCGCTACTGATCACGCGCCTCAACGCCCGCCTGCGCGATACGCTCCAGGTCGAGCTGCCGTTGCGCGCGATCTACGAGGGGCCGACCGTCGCCGAGCTTGCGGGGGCCATCCAGCGCGCGCGGCAGCACAGCCCGCAAGCCCAGGAGCAGACCATCGCGCCGGTCTCGCGGGCGGCCCACCGGACGAAGCTCTCTTCGCTGTCATGAAAAAAGGGGGAGTTTGAGGGGGTTGCCCCCTCAAGCATCTCTTTCCACCATCTGAAAAAGGGGAGTTTGAGGGGGTTGCCCCCTCAAGAATCTCTTTCCACCATCTGAAAAGGGGGAGTTTGAGGGGGTTGCCCCTCAAGAATTTCTTTCCACCAAGAAGGGGGAGTTTGAGGGGGTTGCCCCCTCAAGAATTTCTTTCCACCAAGAAGGGGGAGTTTGAGGGGGTTGCCCCCTCAAGAATCTCTTTCCACCAAGAAGGGGGAGTTTGAATAGATCATGATTGAAACCATACCAACAATAGAACAGAACGACGCCCTCGACGAGGAGGTGTTCGTCTTCCCGACCTCGTTTGCCCAGCAGCGGCTCTGGTTTCTCGACCAGCTTCAGCCCGACAGCCCGGTGTACAACATCGCCGCTGCCGTGCGCCTCGATGGGGCGCTGCGCGTGGAGCTGCTGGAGGCCGCGCTGCAAGAGATTGTGAGCCGCCACGAGGCCCTGCGCACCACCTTTGCCAGGGTCGAAGGGCGCCCGGTCCAGGTGGTCAGGCCATCAGTGAAACTGCGACTGCCGGTGCGCGACCTGGCGAGTCACCCGCAAGCGAACCGTGAGCAGGTGGCACAGCAGCACGCCGTCGAGGAGGCCCGGCGACCCTTTAACCTCGCGCAGGGGCCGCTCATCCGCGCAACGCTACTGAAGCTGCGCGATCGGCAGCACATCCTGCTGCTGACGATGCACCATATCGTCTCCGACGGCTGGTCGGTCGGCATCTTCGTGCAGGAGCTGATGACGCTGTACAGCGCATTCTTGCGCGGGCAGCAGCCTTTGTTATCCGCTCTCCCGATCCAGTACGCCGACTTCGCGATCTGGCAGCAGGAGCGGCTCCAGGGCGACATGCTGGAGTCGCAACTGGCCTACTGGCGCGGCCAACTGGCCGGCGCGGCGCCCACGCTGGAGCTGCCAACCGACCGACCGCGTCCGGCGCTCCAGACGTACCACGGCGCCCGCCACCCGATCAGGCTTGGCAAGTCACTCACCGATGCGCTTAAATCGCTGTCGCAGCGCGAGAATGCCACCCTGTTTATGACGCTGCTGGCCGGCTTCGACGTGCTGCTGCACCGCTACAGCGGCCAGGGTGATGTCTTGGTCGGTACGCCGACCGCCAACCGCACCAACGCCAGCACCGAGCAGCTGATCGGCTTCTTCGTCAATATGCTGGTGCTACGGGCCGACATGACCGGCAACCCGACCTTTGTGGAGCTGCTGGGGCGGGTGCGCGAGGTGGCGATCGGCGCCTACGCCCACCAGGAGGTGCCGTTTGAGCGGATCGTCGATGAGCTGCACCTGGAGCGCGACCTGAGCCGCAACCCGCTGTTCCAGGTCATGTTCGCCTTGCAGAATATCTCCATGCCGGCGGCCGAGTTGCCGGGGCTGACCCTGCAATCGCTGCCGGTGGACAGCGAGACGGCGCAGTTCGAGCTGACGCTGAACCTGGAGGAGCGCGACGGCGGGATCGGCGGCTGGTTCGAGTACAACACCGATCTGTTCGACAGGGCCACGATCGCCCGCATGGCCGAGCAGTACCAGACGCTGCTGGAGGCGATCGTAGCCCAGCCCACCCGGCGCATCTGGGATCTCCCGCTGATGCCGGGGGCCGAGCGGCGGCAACTCCTCGACGAGTGGAATGTCACCCAGGCGACCTACCCCCACGATCGCTGCGTCCACGAGCTGATCGCGGCGCAGGCCCAGCACACCCCCGACGCGACGGCCCTGATCTTCGAGGATCGGCGGCTGACCTATGCCGAGCTGGAGGGACGCGCCAACCAGCTCGCCCAGCACCTGCGGCACCTCGGCGTGCGGCCGGGCGACCTGGTCGGCGTGTATATGGAGCGCTCGCTGGAGCTGGCGGTGGGGTTGCTAGGCATCCTCAAGGCCGGCGGCGCCTACGTGCCGCTCGACCCGACCTACCCCCAGGAGCGTATCGCCTTCATGATCGAGGACGCCCAGGTCTCGGTGCTGCTGACCACCCAAGAACAAAGAACAAAGCCTGTCCTGAGCGAAGTCGAAGGGAACAAAGAACAAAGAACCGATAGCACCACCGATCGTAAGGGCGTATTGCATACGCCCCCAGCGAACGACGAAAGAGCCTACAGCACCACGCCCCCAGCGGCCTCTGGACAACCAACTGTGATCGACCTCGACGCCGACTGGCCCACCATCGCCCAGGCGCCGGTCGAGTGCCCCGACAGCGGCGTGACGGCCGAGAACCTGGCCTACGTGATCTACACCTCCGGCTCCACCGGCGTGCCCAAGGGCGTGATGATTGCCCACCGCAATGTGGTCAACTTCTTCACCGGGATGGACCAGCGCATCGGCGACGGCAACCCCGGCGTGTGGCTGGCGACCACCAGCGTCTCGTTCGATATCTCGGTGCTGGAGCTGTTCTGGACGCTGGCGCGCGGGTTCACCGTAGTGATCCAGGATGAGAGCGCCGGGGCGATCTTCACCGGCGGCCAGGAGCACCGGATCATCGAGCGCGACATCGCGTTCAGCCTGTTCTACTTCGCCAGCGCCGACCAGGCGGCCGAGGACAAGTACCGGCTGCTGCTGGAGGGCGCCAAGTTCGCCGACCAGCACGGCTTCGCGGCGGTGTGGACGCCGGAGCGCCACTTCCACGCCTTCGGCGGCCTGTATCCGAGCCCGTCGGTGATGAGCGCGGCGCTGGCGACGATCACCAGCAACGTCAAGATCAGAGCCGGCAGCGTGGTGCTGCCGCTGCACAGCCCCATCCGCGTCGCCGAGGAGTGGGCGCTGGTGGATAATCTTTCGGGCGGCCGGGTCGGGATCTCGTTCGCCTCGGGTTGGCACGCCGACGACTTTGTCTTTGCGCCCGAGCGCTACCGCGAACGCAAGCAGATCATGCTGGAGGGCATCGAGACCGTGCGGCGGCTGTGGCGCGGTGAGGCGATCACGGCCCAGAGCGGCGCCGGCAACGAGATTCCCATTCGCACCCTGCCGCGGCCCATCCAGCCGGAGCTGCCGGTGTGGCTGACCGCCGCCGGCAATCCAGACACGTTTCGCGCCGCCGGCGAGATCGGCGCCTATGTGCTGACCCACCTGCTGGGCCAGAGCTTCGACGAGCTGGCCGAGAAGATCGTGGTCTACCGCGAGGCCTGGCGCGGCGCCGGGCACCCTGGCGAGGGCCACGTGACACTGATGCTGCACACCTATGTCGAGCAGGACATGGCGGTGGTGCGCGAGCGGGTGCGCGAGCCCTTCACCAACTACCTACGCAGCTCGGCCGACCTGATGCGCAACCTGGCGCGCAGCCTGGGCCAGAACCTGGAGCAGATCAGCGACGATGATATGGAGGTGCTGCTGGGCCATGCCTTCGAGCGCTACTTCGAGACCAGCGGCCTGTTCGGCACCCCGGCGAGCTGCCTGCGCTTGGTCAATCAGCTCAAGACGGTCGGCGTCGACGAGATCGCCTGCCTGATCGACTTCGGCGTGGAGGTGGACGCGGTGCTGGACAGCTTCGCCGCGCTGAATCAGCTCAAGCAGCTCAGCCAGCCGCGCCTTGACAGCACCGAGGAGTACTCGCTGGCCGGGCAGATCCGGCGGCACGGCGTCTCGCACCTGCAATGCACGCCCTCGATGGCGCGCATGCTGGCGGCCGACCCCGAAACCCTCGGCGCGCTGGGCGGGCTGCGGAAGCTGCTGTTGGGCGGGGAGGCGCTGCCGGCGCCGCTGGCGCAGCAGCTCCTGGAGACGCTGCCGGCCGAGATTCACAATATGTACGGGCCGACCGAGACGACGATCTGGTCGTCGAGCCACCCGGTGACGCAGGCAGCCGGGGCCACGGTCGCGATCGGCACGCCGATCGCCAACACCGCGATCTACATTCTCGACCGCCACATGCAACCGGCGCCGATCGGCGTACCGGGCGAGCTGTGCATCGGCGGCGCGGGTGTGGCCCTTGGGTATCTCAACCGGCCTGATCTGACTGCCGAGCGCTTCGTACCGAGTCCGTGGTCAGTTGTCAGTGGTCAGTTGCAACCGGCTACTGACAACGGACAACGGGCAACTGACAACAGACTGTATCGCACCGGCGACCTGGCTCGCTGGCGCCCCGACGGCACGATCGAATTCCTGGGCCGCCTGGACCACCAGGTCAAGCTCGGCGGCCACCGGATCGAGCTGGGCGAGATCGAGGCGCTGCTGGCGCGGCACCCGGCCGTGCGCGAGACGGTGGCGATCGTGCGGGACGACGTAGGCGAGAAACGCCTAGTTGCTTATGTCGTCGCGAGTCAGTTGTCCGTTGTCAGTGGCCAGTTGCAGCCGGCCACCGACCACCGACCATCGACCACCGACCACAGCGGGGCAGATGGGAACAACGGACAACGGACAACGGACAACGGACAACTGACAGGTGAGCTACGCGCGTTCCTTAAACAACACCTGCCCGACTACATGATCCCGTCGGCGTTCGTGCCATTGGAGGCGCTGCCGCTGACGCCCAACGGCAAGATCGACCGCCGCGCCCTGCCGGCGCCGAACGGCCTGCGCCCGCAGAAGGAGCTGGCCTACGTCGCGCCGCAGAGCGAGATGGAGCGGCTGATCGCCCAAGTGTGGGAGGAGGTCTTGCAGGTGCGGCAGGTGGGCGTCCACGACAACTTCTTCGAGGTCGGCGGCAGCTCGCTGCTGGTGGTCCAGATGCACAGCAAGCTGCACGACCTGGTCGACCGCGAGATCCCGATGGCCGAGCTGTTCAGGCACCCGACCATCAGCGCGCTGGCCCAGTTCCTGAGCCGCGAGCAAGATGTGCAGCCGTCGCGCGAGCAGATCAACGACCGCGCCCAGCGACAAACCCAGTCGCGCCAGGCCGACGCGATCAGCCGCCAGCGCCAGTTCATGGAAGAGCGCAAGCGTGACAAGATGACAAGATGACAAGGTGACGGGGGAGGATGGGACATGTAGGCCCTCCGTGGCCGCCCGGAACCGAGCCAGGGCACGTAAGGGCGTATTGCATACGCCCGTGTGCATCGCCCCCCACCCACCCCCGAAGCACCGAGCACCTGTAGGGCAGGCCCTCCGTGGCCGCCCCGCCGAGAACCAAGAACCGAGAACCAAGAACCAAACGAACGGCGAACGAGACATCACGTTTCACGTTTCACGTAAATTCGGAGGTCATACATGCACTTTGAAACCGTCGGCGTGCTGGGGGCCGGGGTGATGGGCACTGGCGTAGCGCAGGCCCTGGCCCAGACCAACCACCGCGTCATACTGATCGACATCACGCCGGAGGCGCTGCGGCGCTCCGAGCAGGAGATCGCCAAACAGACCCGCCTCGCGGCCATGTTCAGCAAGGACAAGAACACGCCCACCCCGGAGCAGGTCCTTAGCCGGATTAGCTTCACCACCGACTACGACGCGCTCGACGACGTGCGCTTCGTGATCGAGAACGTGACCGAGAAGTGGGAGATCAAGCGCGAGGTCTACAAGCGCATCGACCACATCTGCCGGCCGGAATGCGTCTTCGCCGTCAACACCTCGGCGATCTCGATCACCAGGGTCGGGTCGGTCACAACGCGCGCGCCGCAGGTGATCGGTATGCACTTCATGAACCCGGTGCCGATCAAGCCGCTGGTCGAGGTCATCCGCGGCTTCCACACCTCCGAGGCGACCATCGGCGCCGCCAAGGCCCTGCTCGACGATATGGGCAAGCAGTCGATCGTCGTCAACGACTCGCCCGGCTTCGTGACCAACCGGGTCATGATGCTGACGGTCAACGAGGCGATCTTTATGCTCCAGGATCAGGTGGCTACGGTCGAAGAGATCGACCGGCTATTCAAAATGTGCTTCGGCCACAAGATGGGGCCGCTGGAGACCGCCGACCTGATCGGACTCGACACGGTCCTGCTCTCGATCGATGTGCTGTACGAGAGCTTCAACGACAGCAAGTACCGACCCTGCCCGCTACTGAAGAAGATGGTCGACGCCGGGCTGCACGGCCGCAAGAGCGGGCGCGGCTTCTATACCTACAGTAATTAATAGATTTGAGGAGGATTTCACAATGGACACCCAGGCAACCACGACAATGCTCGACACCAAGTCACAGATCCGCGCCTTCCTGTCGAAAAGCATCCCAAACCACGCGCTCCGCGACGACGAGGACATCTTCGCCTCCGGCTACGTCAACTCGCTGTACGCAATGCAGCTAGTGGCGTTCGTGGAGGAGGAGTTCGAGCTGCGGGTCGAGCAGCAGGACCTCGACATCGAGCATTTCCGCTCGATCAACGCGATCACCGATTTCGTGGCCCGCAAGCGGTAAATAGAGATTAGAAGCTGTCTGAAAAGGGGGAGTTTGAGGGGTAGCCCCCTCAAGAATCCCTTTCCACCACCGACTACGAGTGGCTAACAGTTTCTTAGAGATTAGAGATTGGAGATTGAGCGAGGCGCTCTAATCCCCAATCTCCAACCCTAACAAGCAGGAGTTATGCGGTCATCTCTCAAACGTGATTTTAGCCTTCGGCAGAGGGGTACCTTTTCTTCCTTATTTACCGACGATTTTCGCCGGCCCGGCGAAAATCGTCGGTAAATAAAAGATGCTGCCGCAGGCAATAGAAGCGTTGTGGGCGCACCACATAACTCCTGTAAAAAGGAGAGGTTTATCAATGCCAGTCGATTTTTCCTGGACCAAAGAGCAACTCGCGCTGAAAAAGTCGATTATCGAATTTGCCCAACAGGAGCTGAATGAGGACCTGATTGCAAAAGACCGCAACGGTGATTTCAATCGGTCGGCGTGGGGCAAATGCGCCGAGTTCGGGCTGCTGGGGCTGCCGATTCCCAAGGAGTACGGCGGCATGGGCGTCGATCCGCTGACCGCGATGCTGCTGATGGAGGGGCTCGGCTACGGGTGCAAGGACAATGGGCTAGTCTTCGCGATCAACAACCATATCTGGAGCTGCGCGCTCTCGATCCTCAGTTTCGGCACCGAGGAGCAGAAGCAGACCTACCTGCCGCGCATGTGCCGGGGCGAGCTGATCGGCTGCCAGGCGCTGACCGAGCCGGGCTCGGGCTCGGCGGCCTTCGATATGCAGACCAGCGCGACCCGCGATGGCGACGCCTACGTCCTCAACGGCACCAAGACATTTATCAGCAATGCGCCGATCGCCGACCTATTCATCGTCTTTGTACGCAGCGAAGCCAGCGCCGAGAGCGAACGCAGCTCCTCCGCGCTGATCGTGCGCCGCGATCTGCCAGGCGTCGAGGTCAGCCGGGTGTGGGAGAAGGCCGGGCTCAGGACCACCCCAATGGGTGAGTTGGTCTTCAGCGATTGCCGGGTGCCGGCCGACCACGTGCTGGGCCGCGCCGGCGCCGGCTACACCGTCTTTCAATCGACGATCGAGTGGGAGCGCAGCTACTTCTTCGCCAACCAGGTCGGCGCCATGCAGCGCATCCTTGAGCAGTGCGTGGCCTACGCCAAGACGCGCCGGCAGTTCGACCGGCCGATCGGCTCGTTCCAGTCGGTCTCGAACAAGATCGCCGATATGAAGCTGCGCATCGAGCTAGCCAGGCTCATGCTCTACAAGATCGGCTGGCTGAAAAAGGAGGGCAAACGCGCCTTTCTGGAGGCTTCGATGGCCAAGCTGTTCATCAGCGAGGGGCTGGTCCAGACCTGCCTCGACGCCATCCAGATCCACGGCGCGCGCGGCTACATGACCGAGTACGAGCTGGAGCGCGAGCTGCGCGACTCGCTGGGCGGGACGATCTACGCCGGCACGTCGGAGATGCAGCGCGGCATTATCGCCAGCATGCTCGGCTTATAAGGAACTCGAAACATCAAAAGCATCGCGGCTCCGTGAAACGTGAAACGTAAAACGTGAAACGTAAAACGTGATCGGCAGCGTTGTGTACGTTTCACGCTTCACCCTTCGCCTCCACTCAAGGCAGGCGTTTCGGGGCCGCCGTGGGATGTTTTAAAACGTGCGAGTCCCTTAGCGGAGACCGATCAAAGCAGACTCGATCGGGTTCGGGAAGTTAGCGAAGACCGATCGAAGCAGACTCGATCGGGTTCGGGAAGTTAGCGGAGACCGATCAAAGCAGACTCGATCGGGTTCGGGAAGTTAGCGGAGACCGATCAAAGCAGACTCGATCGGGTTCGGGAAGTTAGCGGAGACCGATCAAAGCAGACTCGATCGGGTTCGGGAAGTTAGCGAAGACCGATCGAAGCAGACTCGATCGGGTTCGGGAAGTTAGCTCGGTAGCGAGTCATCGAAACGTGAAACGCTTGTCCTGAGCGAAAAGGAGGTCAAACACATGTTTACCGAGCGCCTTGTGCTCAATAAAAACGTGCCGAGCGAGTATTCGAGCGAGCTCCAGCGCAGGCTCTTCTTCGTCTCGGCCGATATTGTCGACTTCAAGCTGATCGGCGACACGTCCAAGATCCAGGCGATCGAGGTCACGAGCGCGCGGCCGATCGAGGCCGGCGCGCTGTCGGAGAAGATCCATTTCATGCTCGCCAATGACATCATCAATCAGCGCATCATCGACCCGAAAGTGATCTGGCGCAACCCGCGCGACTGCGCCTACCAGCCCAATATGTTCGACCGGCTGGTGCAGGAGCAGATCGCCTACGAGGCCGGCGAGGGCCAGATCGGCGTGGGCGAGCCGTTCATCGCGCTGATGGACTACTTCGACGCCCAGATCCGGTCGATTGTGATGCGCTCGTTCGGGGGCAAGGAGTACCGCTACCCGACGCTCATCCCGACCGCCACGCTGGAGAAGTGCGGCTATTTCACCTCGTTCCCGCACTTCTTGATGTTCGTCACCCGGCTGCACAACGATATGGACAACTACCGGGCGTTCCTGGACGAGTACCGCGAAACCAATAATGTGGGCGCCGCGACCCTGAACTACTGCCAGAATCTCGACTACTGCCTGCCGCCGACGATGTGCTACCACACCTACCATCAGTTCGCCGATCGCAGCCTGGCCGAGCAGGAGCAGGCCGTGATCACGTCGCGCGGGAAGTCGTTCCGCTTCGAGTCGCGCTACCACCAGACGCTGGAGCGGCTGTGGGACTTCACCATCCGCGAGATCGTGTTCATGGGCACCCGCGACTTTGTGCTCGACTGCCGCCAGCGGTTCATGCACCAGGCGCTGGGCCTGATCGAGGAGCTTGAGCTGGCCGGGCACTGCGAGGTGGCCAATGACCCGTTCTTCTGCGACCAGGATACTGCCGTCAAGGTTTGGTCACAGAAGATGCTTGAGCTGAAGTACGAGCTGCGGATCAACGTCGATCAGGACCGCACGATCGCCGCCGGCTCGTTCAACTTCCACGACAGCTTCTTCGGCGAAGGGTTCAACATCCGGCACGGCCAGGAGAACTGGGTGCGCACCGCCTGCGTCGGCTTCGGCCTGGAGCGCTTGACTTACGCGTTCCTGTGCCAACACGGCCTCGACCGCCGGCGTTGGCCGGAGCGCGTCCGAAGGGAGATCCCACAATGACCAATGCACCTACATTCGAGCACCTGACCGGCTCCGAGGTGGCCGTCGTCGGGATGGCGGGCCGCTTCCCCGGCGCGCGCGACCTCGACGCGTTCTGGCAGAACCTGGCCGGCGGCGTCGAGTTGATCACATTCTTCGAGGACGACCAGATCGACCCTGCCGCCGTGGACCCGCAGATGCTGAAGAACCCTAATTATGTCAAGGCGCGCGGCGTGCTAGACGATATTGAGCTGTTCGACGCCGCGTTCTTCGGCTTTAGCCCGCGCGAGGCGCAGATCCGCGACCCGCAGCACCGGCTGTTTCTGGAGTGCGCTTGGGAGGCGATCGAGGACGCCGGGTACAACCCCGACGCCTACCGGGGCGCGATCGGCGTCTACGCCGGCGTCAGCCCGAACACCTACCTACTCAGCAACCTGCTGCTCAACCCGCAGTTGGTCGAGCTGATCGGCCCACTGCACCTGAATATCAGCAGCGACAAAGACTTCCTGCCGACGGTGGTTTCCTACAAGCTGAACCTGAAAGGCCCCAGCCTGGCAGTGCAGACCGCCTGCTCGACCTCGCTGGTGTCGGTCTGCGTGGCGATCCAGGGCTTGCTGACCTACCAGTGCGACATGGCGCTGACCGGCGGCGTCTCGATCAAGGTGCCGCACCGGGCCGGCTACCTGTATCAGGAGGGCGGCGTGCTCTCGCCCGATGGTCACTGCCGGGCGTTCGACGCGGCGGCGGCGGGCAGCATCGACGGCAATGGCGTGGGCGTGGTGGTGCTCAAGCGCCTGAACGACGCGCTCAACGACGGCGATCATATCTACGCATTAATCAAGGGCACCGCGATCAACAACGACGGCGGGATGAAGGTCAACTACACCGCCCCCAGCGTGGACGGCCAGGCCGAGGTGATCGCGATGGCGCAGGCGGTGGCCGGCGTCGAGGCCGATACAGTCTCCTACATCGAGACGCACGGCGCCGGGACGGTGCTGGGCGACCCGATCGAGATCAGCGCGCTGACCCAGGCTTTTCGGGGCAGCACTGAGTTGAAGGGCTTCTGCGCGATCGGCTCGGTCAAGACCAATATCGGGCACCTGGACGCGGCCGCCGGGATCGCCGGCCTGATCAAGACCATTTTGGCGCTGCACCATGGGAAACTGCCGCCCAGCCTGAATTTCAAGCGGCCGAACCCGCAGATCGACTTCGCCAACACGCCCTTCTATGTCAACACCAAGCTGGCTGAGTGGAAGACCGACCGGCGCCCGCGGCGGGCCGGTGTCAGCTCGTTCGGCGTCGGCGGCACCAATGCTCACGTGGTGCTCGAAGAAGCGCCCGCCGACACGACGTCCGGCTCTTCCCGACCCTGGCACCTGCTAGTGCTCTCGGCCAAGACGCCGACCGCCCTGGCGCAGGCCGGCGAGCGGCTGGCAGCCGAGCTGACGCGGCGCCCGGACCTGAATCTGGCCGATGTGGCCTACACATTGCAGGTGGGCCGAAAACCCTTCAGCTACCGCCAGGTGCTGGTCTGCCGCGATGCCCAGGATGCCGTCGCAGTGCTCCAGGGCCAGGAGCCCGAGCGGGTGCTGGGCAGCGTCCAGGAGACCCGCGAGCGGCCGATTGCCTTTATGTTCCCCGGCCTGGGCGACCATTACCTTCACATGGCCGCCGGGCTCTATCGCAGTGAGCCGGTCTTTCGGGAGCAGTTCGACACCTGCGCCAAGCTGCTGCGCTCCTACCTGGATATCGATATTCGCGCGCTGCTCTACCCGGAGGGCGTGCAGCCGTCGGCCGCGCCCCAATCGCGCGGGATCGATCTGCGCCGGATGTTCGCCGCCGCCGACGCGCCGACCGACCCGGCCACCCAGCGGCTGAATCAAACCGTGGTGGCCCAGCCGACGGTCTTCGCGGTGGAGTATGCGCTGGCCCGGCTGTGGATGGCCTGGGGCATCCAGCCGCAAGCGGTGATCGGCCACAGCGTCGGCGAATATGTGGCCGCGTGCATCGCCGGCGTGCTCACGCTGGAGGACGCGCTGCTGCTGGTCGCCCGGCGGGCCGAGCTGATCCAGTCGCTGCCGGGCGGCGGAATGCTTTCGGTGCTGCTGCCGGAGCACGAGCTGCTGCCGCTGCTGGGGCCGCGCCTGTCGCTGGCTACGGCCAACGAGCCGGCGGTCTGCGGCGTCGCCGGCCCCGAGGAGGCGCTGGCCGAGCTGGAGCGCGAGCTTGCCGCGCGCCGCGTCACCTACCGGCGGCTGCCGACCACCCACGCCTTCCACTCGTCGATGATGCAGCCGATCGTCGAGCGGTTCACCAGCATCGTCAAGACGGTCAAGCTCAATCCGCCCAAGATCCCGTATCTCTCCAACGTCACCGGGACCTGGGTCACCAGCGCCCAGGCGACCGACCCCGGCTACTGGGCGCGCCACATGCGCCAGACGGTGCGCTTCGCCGATGGCGTGCGCGAGCTGTGGAAGGAGCCGGGCCGCGATTCTGCTGGAGATCGGGCCGGGCATGTCGCTGTCCAGCATGGCCATGCGCCAGAAGCTCAACGAGCAGCAGACCGCCTTGCCCTCGCTGCGGCCGGCCTACGACCAGCAGCCCGACATCGCGTTCATGCTGGCGACGCTGGGCAAGCTCTGGCTGGCCGGCGTCCAGGTCGATTGGCCGGCGCTGTACGCCGAGGAGCGCCGCAGGCGCGTCCGGCTGCCGACCTACCCGTTCGAGCGCCAGCGCCACTGGGTCGAGCCGTCGCAGCAGGCGCTCGACGGGCGGCGGGTGCCCACCGCATCGCTGATCGATTGCCTGGCGTTGCCGGCCGAGCCCGCGCCGCTGAACGGCGCCGTCCTGATGCACGACGCCCAGCGCGGCGCCGTTCGTACCGCCTACGTCGCCCCGCGCGGCGAGCTTGAGGAGCAGATCACCGGCCTCTGGCAGCGCCTGCTGGGCCTCCCGCAGGTCGGGGTGCTCGACAACTTCTTCGAGCTGGGCGGGCATTCGCTGCTGGTGCCGCAACTGCTGACGCAACTGCGCGACGCCTGCCAGGTCGAGCTGCCGTTGAGCAGCCTGTTCGAGGCGCCGACGATCGCCGGGCTGGCCGAGCTGATCGATCGCATCCGGCGCGAGGGCCTGGAGGCGGTGCTGGGCGGCGCCGCCGCCATCGATCTGCGCGCCGAGGTCACGCTCGACCCGGCGATCGATGGGCGCGGCCTGCCGGCCGAGTACACCGCCGAGCCATCCGCCATCCTGCTCACCGGCGCCACCGGCTTCCTGGGCGCGTTTATGCTCGACGAGCTGCTGCGCGGCACCAGCGCCGAGATCTACTGCCTGGTGCGCGCGTCAAGCGCCGAGGACGGGCGGCGGCGGCTGCTACGCAATCTCGACACCTACGGGCTGCGCGACGATCGCCTGAGTGAGCGCATTGTTCCCGTGCCGGGCGACCTGGCCCAGCCGCTGTGGGGAATGGCCGAGCACCAGTTCAACACCCTGGCCGGCACGATCGACGTGATCTACCACTGCGGCGCGTGGGTCAACTTCACCTACCCGTACAGCGCGCTCAAGGCCGCCAATGTCCTGGGACTCCAGGAGGCGCTGCGGCTGGCCAGCCGGATCAAGCTGAAACCGCTGCACTTCGTCTCCTCGATCGCGGTCTTCTCGCCGCCGGCCTACGCGCAGCAGCAGGTAATACACGAGGACCAGCCACTCGATCACACCGAAGGGCTGTTCAGCGGCTACGCCGAGACCAAGTGGGTGGCCGAGCACATCCTGGAGATCGCGAAGCAGCGCGGCATACCTGTGGCGATCTACCGGCCCGGCGTGATCGGTGGGCATAGCGGCACGGGCATCGGCAATCCCAAGGACCTGATCTGGAATATCATCAAGGGCTGCATCCAGCTCGGCGTGGTGCCCGACATCGAGCACGTGCCGGACATCGACACAATCGTCAATATCACGCCGGTGGACTACGTCAGCAAGGCGATCGTCCACCTGGCGCAGCAGCCTGAGTTGCTCGGCGAAGCCTTCCACTTCGCAAACCCGCAGCCGATGCACTGGAGTGGGGTCGCCGAGATCCTCCGCAATAGTGGCTACCCGCTGCGCCAGGTTTCGGCCGGCGAGTGGCTGGAGATCCTGGCCACCACGGTCGCGAACTCGCCGGAGAACGCCCTGTTCCCGTTTATGCCGGTCTTCGCGGCGACTGCCGGCCAAGAGCAGGACGGGGGACAACCGGCGCATGCCAAAGACCTCCAGTTCGACAGCACCAACACGCTGCGCGGCCTGGCCGGCAGCTCGATCAGCTGCGCGCCGGTCGATGAGCGGCTGCTGCGAACCTATTTCGCCCACTTCGTCGAGAGCGGATTCCTGGACGCGCCGCCGTCTGAAACGGATTTTGAAACGGGGGAGTTTGAGGGGGCTGTCCCTTCAAGCTCCTCTCTCCACGGATTCTGAAACGGGGGAGTTTGAGGGGGGCGCCCCCTCAAGATCCTCCTTCCACTACGGATAACGAGTGTACAAAGGAGCCACAAATGAACACTCATAACCGATCTGAATCGATCACCCCAACCTTTATTATCTCGTGCGAGCGCTCCGGCTCGACGCTGCTGCGCTATATTGTCGATACCCACCCTGATATCGCCACCCCTGGTGAGATCCACTTGGGCCAGTTGTGCCAGGATCTCTACCGGACGGTCTCGCGCACCAGCGCACTCGTCGCCCCGGCGGCCGACGAGGCCCAGCGGCACCAGTTTACGATCACCGAGGTGCGGCGGATCGTCTCCGAGATCATGGACGGCTACGCCAGGGCTAAGGGCAAGCGCCAGTGGTGCGAGAAGACCACCATGAACCTGGATTACCTCGACACGTTGTACGAGGTCTTCCCCGACGCCCACTACATCTGCCTGTACCGCAACGCGATGGATGTGGCCCACTCCTGCATCGAGGCCGGCCGGCTCGGCTTCTTGCCGGAGCACGTTCCGTACGTCCACCGGCACCCGCGCAACCTTGTCGCGGCGATGGTGGAGAGGTGGGTCGAGAAAACCGGGGAGCTGCTGGCGTTCGAGCGCCGGCACGCCGGCCAATGCTTCCGCATGCAGTATGAGCAGCTTGTGGCCGACCCGGCCGAGGCACTGGCGCCCATGTTCGAGTTTCTGGGGGTCGCCTGGGATGCCGGCATCCCCGACAAGGTCTTTGTCGCCAAGCACGACCAGGGCGACGGCGACTCGAAGGTGCGCTTCGCGTCGAAGATCTACCAGTCCTCGATCGGCAAGGGCTCGACGCTCAACCGATCGGCGCTCCCCGACCAGCTGCTCAACGAGCTGAACGCGATGCTGGCCGAGCTGGACTACCCGATCGTCGGCCCCGACTGGGACACCTCGCCCTCGCCGTACCTCGACATGCGCCCCAAGCAGCGCGAAGCCACCCCCGGCCTGAGCGAGATCTTCACCCACTACCTGCCCCAGCGGCTGAGCCAGATCAACGGCGGCCAGCCCCAGCCGATCGTCTACAAAATCGTGGCGACAGGCGAGGGCGGCGGGGTCTGGCGCATCGACCTGGGCCGGCCCGATAGCCCGGTCGCGGCAGGGGAGGGCGACGCGCACTGCACCCTGACGATGTCGGCGGGCGATCTGCTGACGCTGATCGGCGGCAATCTCAACGCGGCCGAGGCCTGGCTCCAGGGGCGGCTGCATATCGCCGGCGACGTGACCCAGGCCGAGCAGCTCGGTCGCATCTTGTTCGCCGGGCCGCAGGAGTCACCGGCAGAGGCGGTCGAGGCGGTCGAGGCATTGGCATGAACCTTCCGTCCACAAATGAATTTGTGGCCTGAAATTGCAAACACGTTCAAACGTGTTCAAGAACGATCTTCAACGTGTTTTAACACGTTTGCCCTATCAGCATCGAATTCATTCGATGATAGTTTAAGAATAAGAGAGGAATTGCCGTGCTAGATAATCGCCGCGAGGCGGGCACTATCAGCACATTACCCAGGCACCAGGACCAGGCGAACGACGCGCGCGGAAGCCTGCGTACCGAGCGAGCGCTGATCGTCAGCCTCTCGCTCGGCGCGCTGCTGATCCCCTTCAACACCACCATGATCGCGATCGTCCTGCGGCAACTACGCACCGACCTGGGCGTCGACGCAGCGTCCGCCGGCTGGCTGATCACCGCGTACCTGATTACCATGGCCTGCCTCCAGCCGATCGCCGGTAAATTGGGCGATCGGTGGGGCCGGCGACCGTTAATCCTGGGCGGGCTAGCCTGGTTCGGGATCGCCTCGGCCGGTGCCGCGCTGGCGCCCAACCTGGCGATTCTGCTGCTCTTCCGCGTTCAGCAATCGATCGCCGGCGCGCTTGCGATCCCCAATGGCATGGCGCTGGTGCGCGAGGCCATCCCAGCCGAGCGCCGGGCCGGGCGCTTCGGCCAGCTCGCGGCGGCGATGGCGCTCGGCGGCGCGATCGGGCCGCCGGCCAGCGGCCTGCTGCTCCAGCCGATCGGCTGGCGCGGGCTGTTCGCCTGTAGCGTCCCGCTAGCGCTGCTGGCGGTGCTGCTGGGCTGGCGCTCGGTCCCGCGTGGCGGCGGGCAGCGCACCAGCGCCCCGCTGGATCTGCTTGGGCTGACGCTGCTCCCGGCTGTGCTGGCCGGCGCCGCTTGGCTGCTGATGGGCAGCCGTGGGCTGGCGCTGCCCATCGTGCTGGCCGCAGTCCTGGCGCTGGTGGTCGCCGGGGCGCTGTTCTGCCGGCATGAGTTCCGCCACCCCGACCCGGTGCTCCAGCCGCGGCTCTTTCGCCACCGCGCCTTCACCGCCGCCACCAGCACGATCGCGCTGACCGACCTAGCCACCTTCACCACGCTCCTAGCCATGCCGGAGCTGCTGGGCAAATGGGCCGGCTGGGACAACACGCAGATCGGGCTGGCCCTGATGGCTCTTTCGGGGACCACGATCGTGTTCGCGCCGCTGGGCGGGCGGCTGGCCGACCGGGTCGGTCGGCGCTGGCCGGCGGTCGCCGGCTTGGCGGCGCTCACCGTCGGCGAGGCCATCCTGGCGCTGACGCACACCACCATCTCCGGAGCGGTCGTCATCGGCGCGCTCGGGCTGATCGGCGCCGGGTGGGGCATCGCCGCGCCGGGCCTCCAGACCGCGGCGATCGAGGCGGTCGAGCCGGATGAGGTGGGCGTGGCCTCCGGGGTGATGTCGGCCGGGCGCTTCCTGGGCAGTATCGCCGGTGCCAGCCTGTTCGTCAGCCTGCTGGGCGCGGCGCAAGCGGGCAGCGGCGCTTTCGGCCCGCTCTTTCTGTGTATCGTCGCGGCGGCGCTGCTCGCGACCGTAGCGAGCCTGGGGCTGCACGATCGGCCGCCCGTTAGGGCCTGAGGGAAAAGGGGGTTTGAGGGGGTAGCCCCCTCAGTCTCCCCCCACCCACAGTTCTGGGAAAAAGGGGGTTTGAGGGGGTAGCCCCCTTAGTCTCCCCCCACCCACAGTTCTGGGAAAAAGGGGGTTTGAGGGGGTAGCCCCCTCAGTCTCCCCCCACCCACAGTGTAAAGAGAAAACGAGGAATCCAATGCGAGACGAATATAACAATACCAGTATGCTGGTCGAAGAGAAACCAGCGGATCTGCCGGAGCACCTAGTGCCGCTGTCCGGCGGCACGTGGGCGCTGTGGCAGTGGGCTGGGCTACGCGGCCCTGGCTTTCCGGCCGCGCAGGTGCTGCGGCTCGCGCCCGCCGCCTGCGCGGCGGCGGCCGACGCGCTGCTCCAGGCCCAGGCCCAGGCCGAGCGCCTGCGCCAGGAGGCCCAGGCCGCCGTCAGCGCCGCGCTGGACGAGCTGCGCCAGCAGGAGGACGTGGACGCCGAGCGCCGCTCGGCGCTACAGCGCGCCGCCCGCGCGCTCCGCAAGGGACGGCTGCCTGACCCGGAGCAACTCAATGGCCTGAGCGCGCCGGTCGATCGGCTGCGCGCCGCCCGCGACCACGTCGAGGCGCTGGGGGCCGAGTTCCAGCAGCGCCTGGCCGACGCGGTGGCCCAAGTCGCCGAGTTCATCCACGAAGTCGCCGGCGAGAACCGCTTCCGCGCCGCGATCATCTGGCAAAATCGCCAGGCGCTCAACAACACGATCGAGCCGCTGCTGCGTAACGGTCCGCAAACTCGCGACGCCGAGCAGCGCCGCCGCGAGCTATTGGTCGCGACCTACCTGCAACGCTACTGCGTCAAAAACAATATCATCGGCTTCTTCGGCCCGGTCGGCTGGGCCAAGCTCCAGCGCGAGGGCCAGAACCTCACCGTGCAGCCCGGCCAGGATCTGGTCGCGTCGCGCAGCGCCGATTTCGAGTCCTGGTGCATCGAGGCGCTGGCCAAGACGCTGGCCGAGAACCCGGACATGAAACCCTGGATCGCGCCGCGCCGGATGCCGTTCCTGCACCTCGCCGGCGATACGCTGCACGTGCCCGGCCGCGCCCCCATGCAGCTCCCGCCGGCCCAGGCGGCGCTCCTGCGCGCCTGCGACGGTGAGCGGCCGGCGCGAACGATCGCCCTGGCGGCGATCGGGCAGGGCTTGCCGCTGCGCGAAGAGGATGTCTACGGGGCGCTTGAGCAACTGCGTGCGGCCGGGCTGATCGCCTGGACGCTCGAAATACCCATTGAGCCGCACGCCGAGCGGGCGCTGCGACGCCAGCTTGAGCGGATCGAGGAGCCGGCCCTGCGGCAGGCGGCACTCGGCGCATTGGAGGAACTAGAGCACCTGGAGCAGCGCGTCGCGAACGTAGCCGGCGACGCCGAGCAGCTCAACCAGGCCATGGGCGAACTCGAAGCGGCCTTCACCCGCCTCACCGGCGCCAGCTCGACCCGCGCCGCCGGGCAGACCTACGCCGGGCGCACGCTGGTCTACGAGGACTGCCGGCGCGACGTGGAAGCCACCCTCGGCCCGCAACTCATGGAGCAGCTTGGGCCGCCCCTGACGCTGCTGCTGGACGGGGCGCGCTGGTTCACCTACCAGACCGCCGCTATCTACCGCGCGGCGTTCAAGGAACTGCACGCCGAGCTGGTACGCAAGACCGGGGCCGCCGCCGTCGACGCGGTCGTCTTCTGGCAGCAAGCCCAACCGATCCTGATGGATGAGGAACGCCGACCGTTCGGCAAACTCCTAGCCGATTTTCAGCGCCGCTGGACCGAGATCTTCGACCTACCCCCCGACGAGCGGCGGGTCAGCTACAGCAGCGCCGAGTTGCAGCCGCGCGTCCGGGCCACCTTCGACGCGCCGCGGGCCGGCTGGCGGCGCACCCGCTACCACGGACCCGACATCCTGATCGACGCCCCGAACGTCGAAGCCATCCAGCGCGGAGACTACCAGTTCGTCCTGGGCGAGATCCACATCGGCGCCAACCCGCTGCTCACGCCCTATTTTCGTAACCAGCACCCCGACCCGAACGAACTCATGAGCTACTTCGCCCGCGACCTGCCCGAGTCGCACCTGGTCCCGGTCCCATCAAAGGACTGGCCGGTTGTCACCACGCGCACCCCGCTGGTGATCGCCCTGCCGAAAGACTACCTGCTGGCGGCCTTCCCCGATGCGTGCGGGATTCCGCAGGAGCAGGCCGTGCCGATCGGCGAGCTAGTGATCGAGGAGGTGGACGGCGAGCTGATCGTCCACACCCGCGACGGGCGCCTGCGCTTCGAGATCATCGAGGCCTTCGCCGGGCTGCTCCAGTTCCTGGCCTTCAACTACTTCCGCATCCTGCCCTCCGCCAGCCACATGCCGCGCGTCACCGTCGACCGCATGGTCATCCAGCGCGAGGCTTGGAGCTTTACGCCCGCCGAGATCGCCTGGGTCCACGAGAAGAACGAGGGCGAGCGCTTCCTGGCCGCCCGGCGCTGGGCGCACGCCAGTGGCATCCCGCGCTGGTGCTTCGGCAAGACGCCGGTCGAGATCAAGCCCTTCTACATCGATTTCGACAGCCCGATCTACGTCGACCTGTTCGCCAGGATGGTCCGCCGGACCGAGGAGGCCAACCAGCCCGACGCGCACATATCGGTCTCCGAGATGCTGCCGGACCACGAGGCGCTGTGGCTCACGGATGCCGAGGGCCAGCGCTACAGCAGCGAGTTGCGCTTTGTCGCATTCGATCTGGCCGAGTAGCTGCTTGGGAAAAGAGAGCAGCGGGCGGGGGAAAGCTCTCGCTCGTTGCCCCCACATAATAAAGGATCACGATGAATCTCGATAGCTCTCTTTTTCGGCAAACGTTGGGCGAGTTCATGACCGGGGTCGCCGTCTGCACCAGCGCGCGCGGGTCCGTTCGCCGCGCCATGACCGCCAACGCCATCACCTCGGTCTCGCTCGACCCGCCGCTGGTGCTGATCTGCGTCGGCGCGCGCCGCAGCATCCACGATCTGATTCGCGATGCCGGGTGCTTCGCGATCAACATCCTGGGCGAGCACCAGCAGGCCGTCGCGCAGTATTTCGCCGGCGCACCGCCGTCACCGCTGATCGAGGAGCACAACCGGCTCTTCGGGCTGCCGTTCCACAGCGCGATCACCGGCGCGCCGATCCTGAGCGGGTGCCTGGCGGCGATCGACTGCACGCTCTTCGCCACCTACCCCGGCGGCGACCACTCGATCTATGTGGGCAAGGTCGAGCACCTGGAACTGGCCACCGAGCCGCGCGACCCGCTGCTGTATTTTCGGAGCCGGTACTGCCAGATGAGCGCCGTCGAACTCGAGCAGGCGCTACCGGACTGAGGTAAGTGTTGAGACATCCGACTCTAACGCAAAGACGCCAAGCGGCAAAGAAGCGAAGATACGATAGACAGCACATCTTTGCACCTTTGCATCTTTGCGCCTTTGCGTTAAATGTAAGCGGTTACGAAGGCAGAGAAACTGTTGGTCTACTTCGGCCCGGCTGTGCTACCTCAAAATCAGCGCCATGTAGCGCCGGTGCGGCGGGTCCACCTGCGCCGGCGTGAACGTGACCGTGTTGTCGGTGCTGGTCGAGCCCAAACTCGTGTTCCCGACCGCATCAGCGGCCACGCCCGCCGCGATACTGGCCACCACCGTCCCACTTTTGGTCATGCCGCTAACCGCCACGCTGTACGTCGCGCCAGCCCCGCTTACGGTCGCGACACTCGCGCCAGCCGTCCCGCCCAGCGTGACATCGCCGCTGCCGAACCCGCTCACCGGCTCGCTGAAGACGACCGCAAAGAAGATCGGGGCGCTGGAGGCCGGGTCGGGTTGGCTGCCGCTCTGGTTGATCGTCACCGCCGGCGCGGTTGCATCGACCACCCAAGAGGTGGACATGTCGTTCTGGAGCGGCTTGCTGTCCTGGTCAATGATGCCTGACCCCTGGGCGGTCAGAGTCAGCGTGTAGGTGCCTCCGGCGCTGGTGATGCCAGCCAGGTTGCCCAGCGTCCAGGTCTGGTCGTCGGCGCTCGTTAGCGTCTGCGCCACCGTGAGCAGGTCGGCGCCACCGCGAGTCAGATCCAGGTCGCCGAGTTCAAGCCCGCTGATTGGCTCGCTAAAGACGATGCCGATGCTTTCGACGCCGGTGTTGCGCGGGCTGGGGCTCACCGGGCCGATGCTCACCACCCGAGGGCCGGTGGGATCGATGGTCCAGGTGTAGTTGGCCGGCGTTGGATCGACATTCCCCACCCGGTCGACGGCGCGAACTTGGAAGGTGTGGTCGCCGGGCGCCAGGTTCTCGTAGGTTACTCCGGTTTTACAATCGACGAAGTCGCCGCCATCCATTTGACATTCGAACGTGCCCACGCCGCTGCCGCCAGGGTCCGTGCCCGTGAAGCCGAAGACCGCTGTGGCGCTGGAGCTGAAGCTGGGCGGAGTTCCGATGATCGTCGTATCGGGCGGGGTGGTATCGACCAGCTCGAAGGCGCCGATGTCGCACAGGGTGCCCTGCGGTCGCGCTGTGCCACGCTGATCGGTGCCGGCGCAGCCGGAGCCGGCGTTGATCGCCGGGCTGCCGTTCAGCAGCGCGCGGGTGAAGGTCGGGCCGCCGTTGGCCTGGAGCAGGCCGAGGCGCGGGTCCACCGGGGCGACGATTGTGCCGATCAGGTCACCTTCAATATCGGGAAAGCTGCTGCTCCCATCGCGCTTGCCGATCAGGTTGAAGCCCTGATCGGCGAAGGTGCCCGAGATGTCGGGGTGCATATTGGCGCCGCCGCGATCGGTGTTGAGGGCGATGATCGTGTTCTTGAGATTGACCGTGCCGCTTGTTTGCGCGATCCCGCCGCCGTCGCCGTCGCTGTTGTTGTCGTTATTGGCGGTATTGCCGGCGATCGTGACGTTATTGAGCGACGCGCTGTCCCCCACGCCACCGGTCGAGTTGCCGAAGAACAACCCGCCGCCGCTGCGTACGGCTGTATTACCGGAGAACGTGCTATTGACGACGAAGACCCCGCCGTCGGTCGAGGCATACAGGCCGCCGCCATCGCCGAGATCCGCCGTCCCGCCCGGCCGGTCGAGCGCCCGATTGGCCGAAAACGTGCTCCCGACGATCATCAGGCTGCCGCCGCCAGCGCTGTCGTAGATGCCGGCGCCAAACTCGGCCTCGTTGCTGAGGATCGTGCTGTTGCCGACCGACAGCGCGGCAGTCGGGCCGGTGTTGTAAAGCGCGCCGCCGCGCTGATTGGCCCGGTTGCCGGCCAGCAGGCTGCCGGTGATGCTCAACGCGCCCTCGTTCCAGATGCCGGCGCCGCTGGTATTGGCGCTGTTGTCGAGGACTTGGACCTGATCGAGGTTCAGGGAGACGTTCTGTTTCACGAAGATCGCGCCGCCGCCCTCGAAGCTCGCGCCGGTCGGGTTGCCGTGCTGAATCGTCAGATTCACGATCATGATCGTCATGCTGGCGCTTGCGGCGCGGGTGTCGAACACGGCGTCGGTGTTATTCCCGTCGATGAGCGTTATGCCGGCGCCGTCGCCCTGGAGCGTCAGGCTCTCCTTGATATCCAGGTCGCCGGTCGCGTTGGTATCGTCGTTGACCCCGGTGCGCGTCAGCACGAAGCTGCCGCCAAGATTAAAAGAGATCGTGTCGTTGCCGGAGCTGCCGGCGGCACAGCCGCCAAACCCCGCGTTCGTATTGGCGGCCTGGATCGCCTCGCGCAGCGCGCACGCGCCCGGATTGGTGTTGTACTCGTCGGCGGTGGTGGTGACAAGGATGCTGGCCCCCAAAGCAACCGGGGCGAACGGCAGCGGCGCCAGCGCTAGCCCGAGCGCCAGCACTGCATAGATACCTCCGAGCGCTGTGGTGGATCGGCGAGGATGCAGGTGCGGCGCGCGAGGTTTGCCAAAGATCATCATGGCACAATCCTGCTCGTGCATGTACGATTTACAAATGCACTCATATTACAGCGCAACACTGGGTTAGGAAACATAGCATACAGCATCCTGAACATCCCTCACGGCGTGTTGGAGCTTCCCTCACGGCCTGCGGAGCTTCGCTCACGCCATGCAGAGCTTCGCTCACGCCATGCAGAGCTTCGCTCACGCCATGCAGAGCTTCGCTCACGCCATACGGAGCTTCGCTCACGCCATACGGAGCTTCGCTCACGGCCTGCGGAGCTTCGCTCACGGCCTGCGGAGCTTCGCTCACGCCATACGGAGCTTCGCTCACGCCATGCGGAGCTTCGCTCACGCCATACGGAGCTTCCCTCACGCCATGCGGAGCTTCGCTCACGCCATACGGAGCTTCGCTCACGCCATACGGAGCTTCCGTCACGGCGTGCGGAGCTTCGCTCACGCCATACGGAGCTTCCCTCACGCCATGCGGAGCTTCCGTCAGCCTCTACCGAAGGTCATGTATCCGGTGGTCCCTCATCGAGGAGCCCGCACCCTTCGCTACACTCAGGATTTGGCGTAACGAAGGGGAGACCGTATCGAAGGAAGCGGCCTCACCTATCAGCCCTCTTCGTGATCTTCGTGAGAAAACTGTCGGCGTATTTGCGCCGAGCTGTACTAACGTAAACTGGTCCACGAGCAGCGTACGGTCATATGTATACTTTACGATTGGCGATTGACGATGGTCACGCTCTGCACTCCTCATTTCCGCCGCAGAGGGGAGTCCTTTCCGTTTCGTGGTACGGATTGTGATCCGAGGCAGCATAGTGTACGTACCATGGAGTATAATCCCGGCGTTTATAAAAGTAGGATAACCTGAGAGCCTCGAAAAAAGTAAGAGCATCCCATCTCCGTGAAACGTGAAACGTGAAACGTGATAAGGGACACTCCGGAGCGAATCCATGCGTCATACCCGAATAATCATTATCCTCGCGGCACTGCTGCTCGGCGCCTGTGGCAGCACCGAGCAGGCCATCCCGCCGCTTCCCAGCAGCGTGGCCACCAGCGCCCCCGCCGCGCCGCCGACCTCGGTCGCAGCCGCGCCCACTGCCGGCCCAGTGCCCACCCGCACCGCAGCCCGCGCGCCCACCAGCGTCCCCGCCACTGCCGCACCTACTACGCCGCCCACAGCCGTGCCCGCGCCCAGCGCGACACCACAGCCGCCCAGCAGCAAGCCGGTGCGCCTGGTGATCGACGCGATCGAACTCGACCAGCCGCTGGTCTCGGTGGGCCTGGACGAGAACCGCGTGCCGATCGTCCCGAACCACGACGCCGCCTGGTACAACCTGAGCGCAATGCCGGGCCAGGGCGAGAACATCGTCCTATGGGGCCACGTGCTGCGCTTCAAGAGCGCACCCAAGATCCCTGCGCCGTTTGCACGGATCAAGGAGCTGAAGCCCGGCGCCAGCGTGGTGCTCTACGACGAGGACGGCAACGCCCACGACTATGTTGTTACCCAGCAGGTCCAGGTGAAGCCCGACGAGGTCGAGTATATTCTGCCGCGCGGCAAGGAGCAGATTAGCCTGGTCTCGTGCATCGGCGATAAGGTCGTGGCCGACGGCACGGTCGAGATGACCCGCCGGCTGATCACGATCGCCGAGCCGGCGCAGTGAGCGCCTGAACCGAGGCCCCCGAAAGACGACGGCTCTTCCGAATCAATCGGAGGAGCCGTCGCCGTTTGCCCGATTATATTTTAAGTCTAACCCAATAACGCACAAGCATTTGGCGGCTTTCCAGGCGTCCTTGAATATGCAACTCCCCGATCTGCTTCGGCCCTCGTTTACCTAACGTCGCTCGCCTCCAGAATCGCCGCCCGCTCCGCTAGTGCTAACAGAAGTAGGCGCCTTTGTGCTACAATAGGTCTCCCAGGACACTGACTGAACGGTGCCTGTGGCGGATTGAGGGCGATCGACGTGGACATCACCATCATTCGTGAACGCGTCCAGGCCGGGCACTATCTGATCCGCAGCCATGCCGTTATTCACGCACTGAAAGAGGGGTTTGAGCGCAAGGATATGGTCGAGGCCATGTATATCGAGGTTATCACTGCTTATCTTCCTGACCCGCTGCTCTGGGAGAATCCGCCGCTGCGCCGCCGCAAGCGCAAGAGAAAATAGCCTATGTCCGAGCAAGTAATCCCCACCTGTGGCAAACGCCGCGTGCCCCGCGAGTGGCGCGCTACCACCTTTGAATATCAAGAAGATGGCATCACGATCCGCGTGCCCAATGTCTATGCGTGGATCTGCCCCGAAGATGGCGAGGTCGCCTTCACCCCAGACACCGTGGACGAGCTGATGTCCACGATTCGGGAGTTGGTGGCTATGGCGAAACGGGCGCGTGAGCGGCGCTCCGAACTGACCGAATATGTGGTGTCCATCAGTTAACTGGGCGGTTCGACTGCGCTGCTTCACCCGATCATAAGGTGGAAAATGCCAAGCTTTGTAGAGCCTCAAAAGCGAGCCTCCTCCATCCCGGTGCGAACGAACACGGCAACATCCGGGCAGAAACATCATATACCTCCTGCTACACGCGTGCATGATCAAGCAGAGCAGCGGCTGCCCCAGGCCCATGGCGGAGGACGCGAAGTGGGCTCCCCCAGCATAGCCCCTCCTCGTTTTGCACATAACTTCAGCCGGATATTGATATACGGAAAAACATCTGAGGAGCCGGGGAGCGCGCCTGGAGCGCCTTCCCTTGCGCTCGCCACCCCAGCGACGTCGCGCGCCCGGCCGACCGATCCGGCAGAGCAGCAGGCCGAGGCTATCGGTACAGCGATCGGCTCGGAGCTGAACACCGTGGGTAGCATTTCGTCCGGCCAGCTTCAGCCGTCGGCTCGCGGGGTGGCCGAGCGGCACCTCGGCATGAGCCTGGAAGGCACACAGCTTCGGACCGACCAGGAGGCGCAGGCGAATGCGTCCCGCGAAGGCGCGTTGGCGGTCACTCAGGGCTCGACGATCAGCTTCGCGGCCGGGCAGTTCGCTCCAGCGACCCAAGCCGGCCGCGCGCTGATCGGGCACGAACTGACGCACGCGGCACAGCAAAAAGCACACTCCACGCAGGCCACACAGTGCAAGCTCGTCATGCAGACGGCCCTGGGGAAGACCCCCACCGCAGCCGCACGCGAGTACTTTGACATCCTCGGCCTCAAGCCCGCCCTGTATCGATCCGTGTCGCCAACCGATGATAGTGTCGTCGTGGAAACCACCGACCAGGCGCGGCCCTCGCTGATCATCGAGCACGAGATCGTGTGGGCGCTGGCGCGCAGCGACAAACGATATACCGCGACGCCCAGCCAGCTACGCCAGGAGATCGTCGAGCGCAGAGGGATCGCCAGGACGGCAAGCCGCCTCAAAGGTCTCCGGTTCGGCAGCCTTGCACAAACAGGACAGCCAGACGGCATCCTGCTCAACACCACTTTTTGGCGCGCAGAACTGAACAGACGCACCGGCACTGTTACGCTCAAAAGCAAAACCGACAACGACGTCACACCGAGCAAGGCGATCGAAGATTTCGAAAAGAACACCTCGCTCTACGCACTCGAATGCTTTAGTAGTGTCGCATTCATCCAACTCCTCGCGATGCGCCGGCGCATGTCACCTGATCGATTTAACGCGAAGATGGATGGGCAGATCCGCATTCTGTTTACCGCCACCGGTGCAGTCTCTGGCAGCAACGAGGAGGTCGGCCTGGAGGAAATCGACATCGGTAGCGAGGACGCCGAACACGAACTGGTCCCCGGAGACCAAACCAATTGGAAGAGTCCTACATTCAACGAGAATATTATCTACCTCGGCGACGGGAAGTACTTTGCCCATCCGATCGGCATCGTGACAGGGAAGCAGGCATTCGCCGCAGCGTACTCAGGTGCGATTCCGAATGTGGCCGAGTTCAAGCTGGCCCAGTACCGATACCGGTGGGCGCACTGGTCCTCAGGCCAATAGAACCTCTTCAGGCAGCCTCTTAAAACTGCCGCAAGCAAAAAGCGTGAAGCGTGATCTCGCCTTGAGCATCACGTTTCACGCTTCACGTTTCACCAGGCAGCCAGGACTCAGGTGGAACAACTGAGGCTTCAGGACTTGCCCAGCTCCCCGCGCTGCCAGCGGATATTGCCGCGCAGCAGCAGGTTCGAGGAGCGCAGCTTGTAGGCCAGGTCCTGGGCCAGGTTGCGGATGACGACGTAGCCGATGCGCGGGCTGGCGTCGCACAGGACGCGGAAGTCCGGCTCACGGATCACGATCAGCGTGGCCTGCTCGGTAGCGACGATGGTGGCCGAGCGCGACCCACTGCCCAGCAGGCTCATCTCGCCGAAGCACTGCCCGGAGTAGAGCGAGTTGATCGTCGAGGGGCCGACCGTCCCATCGGCGGCGCGGGTGTTGATCATGACCCGGACGCTGCCCTCGTGGATCACATACATCTCGTCGCCCTCGTCGCCCTCGTCAAAGATCGTCTTGCCGGCAGGGATGCGCAGGGCTTTGCAGCTATCGGCGACTTTCAGCAACTCCTCGTCGGTCAGCCCGCCAAAGATCTCGACCCGGCGCAGGTTGTCGATCACCCTCGTGCTGGTGCTCATGGTCGTCCCCTTCAACTTGAGTGTCGTTTTAGGGGTCTATTATACCCTCAAATCGCTCAAAAAAATCCGGGAACGTCTTCGCCACGCACTCGGCGCCACCGATCCGCACCCCAGGAATCTTCAGCCCGGTCAATGCAAAGCCCATTGCCATTCGGTGATCGTGATACGAGTTCGATCTGGGCCGGGCCATGCCAGCCGGGTGTGATCGTCATGCCGTCCTCGTGCTCCGCGACCGCGACGCCCAGCCTGCGTAGCTCCGCGACGATCGCGCTGATCCGGTCGGTCTCGTGGTGGCGGATCAGCGCGACGTTGCGGATCGTGGTCGGGCCATCGGCGAAGGGCGCCAGCGCGGCCAGGGTGATCACCATGTCCGGCATCTTGCACATGTCCAGCTCGATGCCCCGCAGTTGCCCCGGCCCCTGGACCTCGACCCACGCAGCGCCCGAGCCGATGGAGCAGCCCATCTGCTCCAGCACCTCCAGGAAGCTGATATCGCCCTGGATCGACTGTCGCGACAGCCCCTCGATCCGCACCCGACCGCCGGTCAGCGCTGCCGCCGCGCAGAAGTACGAGGCATTGGAGGCATCCGGCTCGATCTGGTAGTCACGCGCGTGGTAGCGCTGGCCCGCCGCCACACGAAAGCGCTCGTAGCGCTCGTGCTCGACCTGCGCGCCGAAGGCCGCCATCATCCCGATCGTGATATCGATAAACGGCGTCGCCATCAGCGGCGTCGTCATGGTCAGCTCGATATCTTCATCAGCGTACGGCGCGACCATCAGCAGCGCCGAGAGAAACTGGCTGGTTTTGTCGCCCGCGATGCCGGCGGCGCCGCCGCGCAACCCGCGGCCCGCGACGCCGATCGGCAGGCCGCCGTGCTCGCCCAGGCTGCGGCAATCGGCGCCGAGCGCGTTGAGCGTGGCCAGCAGGTCGCCCATGGGCCGCTGGCGCATCCGCGCGGTGCCGTCGAGCCGGTAGCGACCGTGGCCCAGGCAGACATAGGCCAGCAGAAAGCGGGCGGCGGTGCCGGCCAGCTCGACCCACAACTCAGCCTCGGCTGCCCGCGGCGGCCCACCGGCGCCGCGCACCAGCACTTGGGATAGGGCGTGATCCACGGCGGCACCGATCCCCAGGCGCCGCAGCCCGTCGATAAACCAGTGGCTATCGTCGCTAAACAGCGCGCCGGAAAGAGTTGATCGCCCATCGGCCAGCGCCGCCAGCAGCAGCGCGCGGTTGGTGATGCTCTTGGAGCCGGGGACACGCACGGTCGCGTCGATCGGCCCGCGCGCGGGGGTGATTGGCTGGGTTGTCATAGCGAGAGCTTTCCTTGCGGTTGCCTGTTGTCAGTTGCGGCGCAACTGACAACGGACAACTGACAACGGACCTTATCTCAATCTCTAACACAGGAGGTAAACGCGACGATACCATACTGCCGGCGCTCCACGGTTCGCAGCCGGTGCCGCGCGAACTCCCCCACAAGCTGGTCGAGCGTCCAGAAACGGATGCCGCCGCGCCGGGCCAGCGACTGCAACACCCGCCCGGCAACTGTCTCCGCGCTGGTCAGGGTCATCGCGACGTAGCGCCCACTGTCGGCCAGTGTCCGTCGCACCTCGGCCAGGCAGCCGCCGAGATCGCCGATCTCGTTGAGCGAGCCGCCGATCGCCACCCCGGCGGCGACGCCCGGCGCGATCGGCAGCGCCTGCGCCCGGGCGCGGATGAAGCTGACCCGGCGCCCGGCGGAGCGAGCGCGCCGCCGTCCTTCCAGCAGCATGGGCAGCGAGTGATCGACCGCAGCTACGTGGCCCTGGGCGCCGATCATCGCGCGGTCCAGCGCCCGCGCGTACAGCCCATTCGAGCATGCGACATCGAGATACAGCCCGCCCCGGCGCGGATCGAGCAGCCCAGTGACCAGCGGCAGCTCGCGGCCGTACGGAAAGCGCTCGCCGGTGAACAACGTCAGCGCGAACGGTCGCCAGAATCGCTCGTAGGCCCAGGCGGCCGGCGCCAGTTCGTTCACGGTCTGTGCAGGTGTGGGCGGGTGCGGCACGCCCAGGAAATCGGCGATGCCCCCGTGCAGCGGGTAGCCCGCGCCACAGGCCGCGCAGTCAAGCTGGCCGCCGACGATCTCGCCGGCCCGATCGATCTGCGGGCGCTGGAGCAACAGCGACCCGCGACACGAAGGACAGCGGAGGTAGGGCAGGAGATTACCGTACATGGGACCTGCGTTTCATGCTTCATTCTTACGCCAGGTGACCCTATCTTACCATAAGACCGGGTTTCGGCCAGCGCCATTCTACTTTCCAGTGTGAGTGGGAGACAGTGAGGGCTTCCCCTTCAAACCCCCTTTTTCTTCCAGAATAGAACGGACCGATCGAGCCAGTGCCCGATCGGTCCGTTCTGTGATCCGTCTATTCGGCTAGTTTGTGAGGACGCTACCTGGGGCTGACGGCGGCCAGCGCGTCGACCACGCCGTGGCCGTAGAAGCCGTTAAAGTCCTCATCCCCTTCGCATAAGGCGTTGTACGAGGCAGGAATCGGCGGCGGGTAATCGTAGAGCGGCGGATCTGGGCAGGGGCGCTCGGCTGCGGTATCGGTCAGGATATCCTCGACCGCCACCGGACTCAGCCGCAGCCCGGCGTTGAATGGATCAGGCCGGCCGTACTCGCTGACGATCAGCGCCGCCACGCCGGTCGCATGCGGGGAGGCCATCGACGTGCCCTGGAGATACTGGTAGTAGGCGCAGACGTCGTCCTGGCAGTCGCGCACAACAAACGGGGTGTTGGGCGATCCGTCGGGGTTGAGTTCGCCGTTAAGCTCGGCCAGCGCCTGCGGGTAGGTCGACAGGATCAGGTTCGCCGGCTGGGGCTGCGCCGTATCATAGAAGTCGCCGCCGGGAGCCGAGACCGTGGTCTGCTCAACGCCGTAGTTGGAGTAGTACGCCTTGCGGAAGCTTGGGCCGAGCGCCGAGACGCTCAGCACGCCCTCGGCCTCGGTCGGCATGACCAAGCAGGAGTTATCGATGTCGCGGTCATACTCGGAGCCGGGCGGGTAGTCGGGGCTGGAGCCGTCGAAGGTCGGGTAGCTGAGGTCGGTGTGCGCATTGCCCAGGGAGCCGACCGGGGTGACACCATGCCGGCGCGCGTAGTTCACCGCGCGCTGGACCGCGATGCGGGTAAGCGTCTGCTCCAGTTGGTCCTCGGGCAAGTCGGCCGGGTTGTTGGTGCAGTTGAAGAGCCACGGGTCGATGTAGAAGCTCATGTTGACGACATCGATCCCGATATCGCCGGCATAGACCAGCGCGTCGACCACCGGCTGCAGGAAGACGTAGCCCGAGTCCTGCCCGCCGCGAATGTTCACCAGGGTGATATTCGGCGCCACGCCGGCAAGCCCCAAGCCGTTGAGCGCCGCGCCGACGGTCCCGGCGACGTGGGTACCGTGGCCGTTATCGTCCGCATCGGGCGGATCGACGCACGAGGGGACTTCGCACGGCCCGTCGATATCGGGCATGTCGGTCGCGAAGTTGCGGCTGAGCGCAAGGTTGAAGTTTGGCGCGATATCGGGGTGCGAGCCGTCGATGCCGCTGTCGATGATGCCGACCAGCACGCCCTCGTCGCCGGGCTGCACGGCGTACGAGCCGTCGACGGTGGCGTTGATCATCTCCATATCCCACTGCAAGGGCGCCAGCGGTTCCTCGTCCAGGGCCGCCTGACGCACCGCAGCGCTGCCGCTCTGCTGCGCCTGGCCGGCCGCGGCCGCCCGCTCCTTGGTCAACCGCTCGACATCATCACGCACCGGCCGAATTAGGCGCGGCGAGTGCCCGATCGCGGCATTCGCGGCAGCGCCCCGCAGCGCGGGCTGCTTGGCTACCGCTGCGATGAAGTTCGGGTTGCTGGATCGAACGGTCGCCACACCGACGGCCGCGTTTTCGCGCACGAGCGTGCCGCCCGCCGCGCTGATCGCCGCACGCGCCGCCTTCACCGACACCCCGTCGGCGTACACGACGACGAACTCGCGCTGCGCTTGCTTGGCCGGCGCAGCCATGGCCGCCGGTACGATGCCGGCGAGCAGCACCATCAAGCTCAACCAAACGCCGATTCTTTTCTTCACCTGTTCCTCCTACGTACGAACACTTCCAATCCTGGCGGCAACCACAGATCTCCCTCTCCAGCACAAACGGTTAGCGGCGCCTACGAAGTACGCAGGCCGCCTCCCGATCTTCGCCTTTCACGGGCTACAAAATTGAATGTGGCACCCAAGAGCTGATGTGTCGATTATATAGCTTCCTGTAAGATTGTCAATATTGTCATATACGCCACCCTGATACTATACCGCACCAAATACGCTTGGCTTCCCTATCAATTCGCACCAAATGAAAGCCCTAAACATCTTAATGTTAAAAATGTAAAGAAGATGTCAAAATTGTCACAATTCAGATGCCAACAGTAGCCAGGCACACCTTTTATCTGTAGTTTTGCAAAGTTGAACCACACGCGCTCCTGTAGTAGGATAGCCCCATGCGGATCCGTGCCAGATAAATCACCACCAGGAGCGGGTATGCCAGCGATTGTTGAGTTCCCAAGCGTCGTGCAAGACCTCCTGGTCCAATACGCAGACCTGTTTGCCAACCAGCCCGAGCGCCAGCACTTCGCTGAGTATCTGACCGGCCTGTTCATTGCTGAACGCAAAACCGTCAGCGGTATCAACCGCGAGTTTGCAGTCACGACAGACCAGTCCTGCCTGAACCGCTGGATCACTGAGGTTGAGTGGGAGGAAAAGGCGCTCAACCAGCGGCGCCTCGAGCTGCTGCAACGCAACTCTGCCACCCACTACACCAAGAATGGCGTCATCGCGATTGATAACACCCTCATCGATCACGACGGCAAGCTGATTGAAGATGTCGGCTGGTTCTGGGATCATGCTGAGAAGCGGCACCTGATTGCCCACGACTACTTGATCGCCAACTACGTCTGCGCTTCCGGCAAGCACTATCCGCTGGAGTTCCGCCGCTTTCGCAAGAAGGACACCTGTGCCGCCACAGGCAGTCTCTTCAAGAACCACACCGTCCTGTGTCAAGAACTGGTCGATTGGGTCGTGGAACAGAACATACCGGGCGATTTCACCTTCGATAGTTACTTCACCCATGCCGACATTCTCAACCACATCGACGGTTATGGCCGCAATTACGTCGGTGATCTGAAGTTCAATCGTACTATCAACGTCGATGGACGCGACTGGAAAGCCAGTGAATGGGTGAAGGCCGAACTGGGACCGCTGTGTCGGCGCAAAACGACCGTCGACGGCAAAGAGCAATGGTACTTCACCAAAAGTATTCGCATTCCGGGCGTCACGCACACGGTGCGGATTGTGGTGCTGTGGAAAGGGCAACGGGATGCCGAACCACGCAAGATCTTGATTACCAATCGCACCTATTGGGAAGTGCATCGCATCCTCAAGACGTATCGCAAACGCTGGACAGGAACGGAGACCTTCCATCGGGACGGGAAGCAGCATCTCGGCATGGGCGATTGTCAGCTCAGGAAGGGCGAGAGCCAGACACGGCATATGTATCTCGTATTCCTGGCGTACAGCGCCTTGATGACCCAGTTGCGGCACGACCGTGCGCAGGAATGGGCTCAGGCACGCCTAATGACCATCGGCGAGTCCTGTCGCGCCATGTCTCGCGAGACCTTGGGCAAAACGATCGCCTGGGTGGTTGAGCAGGTTCAGCAAGGGCAGAGTCTGTCCGATATCAAGGCCCATTTGGCCCTACCCTAACTTTGCAAAACTACAGTTTTATAGCAAACCTATTTGAGTTGTAAAAGTGGGTGGGCTTTTCTGCGGGGGCTTCCCCCACACCCCCTTTTACAACTCATTTAGGAATGCTATATCGAACGCCGCCCACATGTTTCTGTGGACGGCGTTCGATACAATCCCGCTCGCTCATGCCATCAAGCGTCAAATCTCTCGTCCCGGTCGTACTTCGCCGATGGTATTCTAGGCTCTTTCTGACAATCCGGTAGCGGTTGTGGTAGACTATAGGTTTACCATAATGAGACCGGAGCAATGATGGCACGCTACGAACTGACTGACGAACAGTATGCGCTGATTGAGCCAGATTTACCGACCAATGATGGCAAGACTGGTCATCCTTACAAAGAGCACCGTCCGATTATCAACGGCATCCTCTGGCGTTTGCACACCGGCGCGCCCTGGCCCGATATTCCTGAACGCTATGGCAACTGGAAAACAATCTATGACCGCTACACCACCTGGCGCCGCAACGGCATCTGGGATCGCATCCTCAAGACGCTCCAAACCAAACTGGATGCACAAGGCATTATCGACTGGGAGCAATGGTCGCTCGATAGCACGATCGTGCGTGCCCACCGCGCCGCTGCTGGAGCCGAAAAAAGCGGACCTGACGGCAACTCCGAACCCGGCAACCACGCACTCGGACGATCGGTGGGTGGCTTTAGCACCAAAATCCATCTGCTGAGTGACGGCAACGGCGTGCCGCTCGATGTCTGTCTCACGCCTGGGCAAACTCACAAATCAACACAGGTCGAAACCGTGATGGAGCAGGTGGCCATCCCACGCGCTAGCGGACGCATCCGACGACGACCACGTCGCTTGGCGGCCGACCGCGCCTACGACGCTCAGCGCATCCGCCACTGGTTGCGCTCGCGTGGTATCAAACCAATCATTCCACCCAAACGGCGCAGTGGAAAACCAAAACCTGGTCGCCCAGTGACCTATGATTGCGTGCTGTATCGCCGTCGCTCTACGATCGAGCAGTGCGTGGGCTGGCTGAAAGAGTGTCGTGCGATCGCGACGCGCTACGAGAAGCTGGCACTCAACTACTTGGGACTGGTCAAGCTGGCGTTTATCGAACGCTATCTTCGCCTCCTCTCGCATGCCGCCGCAGCGGCTTGATACCGGAAAGCGGATTGGCAGAAAGAGCCTAGCGTGCCGGCAGCCAGGCCAACGGCGACGCGAAGTCGACGCCATCGAACAGCCGCTCGGTGGGCTGGCCGCCCGGCTGCCAGCGCCAGACCTCGCCGGGCTGCTCCTCGGCCCCCACCGGCTCGTCCGGGGGCAGGTCGGCCCGCCAGCCCGGCGGCAGCCCGACCGCCAGCGCCGAGCCGTCCGGCGCCCAAGCGGCAGACTGGCCCCGCTGTAGCAAGTCAACCCGCTGGCCGACCGCCGTGAGCGTCCCGCTCGGCAGCGCCACCTCGCGCGAGCCAGCCAGCGTGACCAGCGAGACCGACCAGTTGTCGTAGCCGCCGAAGCCGCGCGCGTCGCCGTAGTTGTTCTCGACGATCGCCACCGAGCGACCATCCGGGGCGAAGCGCGCCGGCAGCAGCCACCCGGCGCCGACGTTGAGCAGTTGGCCTTTGCCCTCAAACGAACCACCGATCTCGCTCAGGCTGATATCCACCAGCGCCTGGTAGCCGATGAAGCGCTGGTAGACCACCTGGCTGCCGTCGGGCGACCAGGACGGCGCGTAGACCACTCGGCCGGTGTGCGGGGCTGGCGCGTCGGCCCCCAACGCTTTGGCGAAATCCCAGCCATTCTGCCCCTGCCGATTGATCAGGCGGATGCTGTTGACGACCAGCGGCGGGTTATCCGGGTAGCCAGGCTCCTCGGTCTTCGGCGGGCTGGCGTAGGCGATGCGCTTGCCGTCAGGCGAGATCGCCGGGTCGCATCCGGCCACCAGCGCGACCTCGGCCTGATCGGCCAGGGTCAGCACGCGAACCTCGCTGGCGGCGCACCAGTGCGACCAACGCTGCCACTCGCGCACATACGGCTGCTCGCCGGTCGACGAGCCAAACACCAGCGCCAGGCCGTCCGGCGCCCAGGCCGGCGTCGCCTCGGCCCGATCGTTGCGCGTCAGTTGGGTCAGGGCGCTGCCGTCGCGGCGCACCGACCAAAGCTCGGCGCCCTGGCCCTCGCCCCGGACCAGCGCGATCAGCGCGCCATCGGGCGCCGGGGCAAAATCGCGCACGCCATCGGCGATCTGCCGCTGCTGGCCCGTGGCGACGTCGAACGCCATCAGCGCGCCCTGGCGTAAGAACAGGATCTCGCTGCCGGCTGCGCCGGCGGTCGGCTGCGGCGCTTGGGTCGGTGGCACGGCGGTCGGCGGTGGCGCCTCGGTCGGCGGCACGGCGGTCGGCTGCGGCGCCTCGGTCGGCGCCGGTATGGCGGTCGGTACCTGGGTGGGCAGTGGAGCCTGGGTTGCAGCCGGCGCGGCGGTCGGCGGCGGCGCCTCGGTCGGCGCTGGCGCGGCGGTCGGCTGGGTGCTCGACGCTGGCGTGGCCAACGCGGTGTTCGCCGCGTTCTGCGCGGCCGGCGACGCGCAGGCCGCCAGCATCAGCGCCGGCAGGACGAAAAGCAGGAGTCGGCGAAGGAACACGTTTCGTCTCACATTCTCTAGTGGTATCGGCATCGCGTGTCCGCGCTGGCACCGCATACCTGGTAATTTTACCTCAACCCAATACTATAGAATCATAGCGCGTTTGACAATGCTTTTATTCCAGCCAGAAGCTGATGCGCCGCTTATAGCACGATAGAAGTCGGCTGAAACACACATCAGCGAGGCTGTCTGAACAGGGGATTTGAGGGGGCCACCCCTCAAGAATCCTCTTTCCACCACGGCTCGTAGGCCAGATGATGCCCTTTTCAGACAATCTCTGAGAGATTACCGCAAGGCGCGTTCCGTCGTCTGAGCCTCGATCGAGGCATACAAACGAGGCCGTCTCCACCAGGGAAACGGCCCCACAAAGGTACTTCCGCTCACGATGAAAGCAGGTGATGCGAGTTACGCGCCGACCTCTCTTTCGGAGAGCGTATCACGGGTCTGCTCTATCAAACCAAGGCGGTCCCACTCGCCCCAGGTCTCCACGCTCTTGCCATCCTTAAAGCGATGAACAATAAGCCCGGTCACCATCACCGGCTTGCCACTCGCGGGAGTATCCAGCAACTCTCCCTGATGGATGCCGCGCGCGGTCCAATGCGTCAGCACCATGTCCCCTTCCGCGATCTGGAACTCTACCGTGCATTCGAAATCAGCAAAAGTGTCGCGCATAGCGGTGACGAACTGTTTCGCGGCTTCAGGACCGCTGCCTCGGTACAGATCCGAGGCATACGCATGTGCGATCTCGTCAGGGGCGACAAGATCGTCCATGACGCTGAGGTCCCCCTTGCTGAGTGCCTCCTCGAAGTACCGACGGACCTTGGCCTTGTTCGCTTCGGTGGACATTGGCAGCCTCCTTGTGTCATGTGGGTAACGTCTGAGAAACACCACATTAAAGCCAGGCGCGCACTGCGCCCGGCTGTACCTACAGGCTCCCTAACTCCTTAGAGACTGCCTGAAAGGGGAGTTTGAGGGGCTTCCCCTCAAGAACCCCTTTCCACCACGGATCGCGAGTGACACGCGAGCCTTTTCAGGCAGCATCTTAAAGGGTAGACGGCCTATCTGTATAGTGCCTGCGAAGAGATAGATATGATGGGATGGATGGATGGTACATTTCCATTATACTCCCGGCGTCAACCAGGCAAGAAGTTGAAGTAGACACTGGACGGTCTTCCATCTGCTCCTGTCTCGAAGGTCGAAGGCACCGCAGCCTGCACCCACCCATCCCGCCCATCGGCGAGCCGGATGCGGTACCAGAGCCGGTACGAGGAGGCGCTGGTCTCGCGGGTATCCTCCGGCCCGGCCCATACCTCCAGCAGCGCGTAGCGGTCGCCCGCGTGAAGCGCCAGCTCGTCGCCGGCCTGCCCCACCGGCGCCGACCACAGGCTCACGCTGGGCGAGACCGGTCGCGTGGCGACGACGACCTGGCCCAGCGCGCCTTCGGGTAGCATACGCCGGTTGATGACGTGGGTCGGGTTGCGCCAGCCCAGCGCGCCAGGGTGGTCGGGCGCGTCGATCGGCCAGTAGCCGGGGCCGGGCGGGCAGCGCACCCCGCAGCGGAACCCATAGCGGGGTGCCTCGCCATTGACCTCGCGCGCCGTCAGAAACGTGCGAACCTCGAAGTGCAGGTGGTTGGGCGTCTTGTCGCCGCGAAACAGCACCGTCCCGAGCACATCCCCACGAGGCACGCGCTGGCCGACACCGACCGCCAGCGCCGGGTCGAGGTGGCCGTACATCGAGAACAGGTCGCCGGGGTGGCGAACGATCACCACCCGGCCGGGGTAGTTCGCGCCGGCGTAGACCACCTCGCCATCGGAGATCGCGTAGACCTCCGCGCCGGCAGTGTCGCCCTCGATCGCATACCAGTCCTCGCCGGTGTGCCGGTAGCCGGGGTTGTACCAGGTATTCTCCGCCGTATAGCCATGACGAATAAAAAAGCCATCTCCCGGCGAGCGGCCTGGGCTACCGATCGGGTAGCTGTAGGCTAGAACGCCGAGCGGCGAAGCCGTGGGTGGGGTGGTGGGCGCGGGGAGCGTGGCTGGCTGCGGGCTGGGTGTAGCGGTGGGACGAGCGGTTGGTGAAGGCGTCGGTTGCGCTGGCCGTGTGGCTGTAGGTGTAGTGAGGACGCCGGTCGGCCCAGCGACTTGGGCGGTTGCAGGGAGCGTGGGCTCCGGCGTGGGCATGAGCGTTGGTGGCTCGAAGGGAGACGAGCTGCATCCTCCCAGTACAAGAAATATGAGTGGTAGCCACAGGAACCTGAACATTATACGATAGCTTCCCAATCCTCAAGTCGTAGCCCGGTCACACGGCTAAACTCGCTCGTATTGTGTGTCACTAGAGTCAGGTCGTGGGCAAGAGCGATCGCAGCAATGTGCAGGTCGTTCGCACTGATAGGTGTTCCGCGTATACTCAGATCGGCACGGATACGTCCGGCAATCTCCGCCGCCATATCATCGAAGGGCAGTGAGGGGTAAGGGCAAAGAAACGTACCAGTTGCGTCAGCGAGCGAGTTGGAATGGTGCTGTGCAACGCTCCGTAGAACAGCTCTGCCTTCACCACTGAACACAGTGCGATCTCGGCAGGCGCCTGGATCAGCAGACGCCGAACGACAGCCTGGTGACGGCCTCGCAGCAGCGCCACACAAACATTGGTGTCAAGCAGATATATCATGAGGTTGCGCGCTTGTTGTCGTCAGCTTCAGGTGGATCGAGCCGTAAGTCCGGCATCCGTTTCATCCAGCGCCGGGTCGATACCACCCATATCGCCATCAATCTCTGGGAAGTCGGGGATCGACCCGACAACTTCCTCGAAGTAGCCAGGTGGCCATACAATCGCCGGAGCCATATGCCGGCGCTTCTCCACCAGGAATTCCACGAAGTCCTCGATCTCGCGTTGGAGGTCGGGCGGGAGAGCGCGAATTTTTTCCTCAAGGGTTTGCATAGTGACTCCCAATCTCCGAGTGGAAAGAGATCTTGAGGAGGCTGCCCTCCTCAAACTCCCCCCTTTTCAGACAATCTCTCAGAACTCGCCAGGCACCGGCGCCATGTCATCCCGCGCGATCCGGTAGCCGCGCCGCCGCAGCGCATAGGCGATCCCGCTCTGGAGGTCGCCGCGCGTGACCAACTCACTCAGGTCGGCGCCCAGCCCGACCAGCGCCTGCGCCACCTCCGGCGTGATCCCGACCAACAGCACCTCGGCGCCCAGCAGGCGCCCGGCGCGGGCCGATTGGATCAGCGCGTTCGCGACGGCCGTATCGACGACCGGGACGCCGGTGATGTCGAGGATGATCGTGTCGGCGCCGGTGCGCGTAATGCCGCCCAGCAGCGCCTCGAGGATCTGGTTCGCCCGCGGGGTATCGACCTCACCGATGATCGGCATCACCAGGATGCCTTCGATCACCGGCACCAGCGGGGTCGAGATCTGGCGCAGCAGGTCGAGTGTATGCTCCTGATCAGTGTTGCTCTGCCGGAGCAACTCGATCAGCGCCAGGCGCTCGCGCTCGTCACGGTGGATGCCGCCGATGCCGATCAGCCGCCCCTCCGGGTCGCGCAGCGGCACCACCGAGCTGACCACCGGGATCTGCCGGCCCGTCGCCGACATCAGCGTCACCTCGCCCTTCCACGGCTGCCCGCCGAGCAGGGTCGGCATCACCTGCTCGCCCAGCATCGCGCGCTCCTCGGGCGCCACAAAGCGGAAGAATGACTGGTCTACCAGGTCTTGGGAGCGGTCGATCTCAAGCGCTTGCGCGCCCGCCAGGTTGACGTAGGTGATTCCGCCGTTGAGGTCGCCGATGATCGCAATGTCCTGTACGTCTTCCACCATCGATCGAAAGGCCGTCGCTTGCTCGATCTGCTCGTTCAGGCGCTCGGCCAGGCGGATGGTCAGGACGCGGTTGCGTAGCATACGCGCCAGCAGCCCCAGGAAGCGCTGCTCCTGGGCGCTGATCTGGTGAGGCTGGCGGTAGCCGAGCAGCAGCAGCCCGCGCGCATCCTGGCGGTACCAGAGCGGGAACACCGCCAGCGTCGTAACCCCCAGCGGCGCAAACAGGTCAAGGATCTCGGCCGGCAGTTCGGCGGTAGTCGCATCCAGCGACACAAACGTCGTGTTCGGCGTCAGGTCGCCCAGCAGCCGGGTCGGGGAAAGGGCCGCGCCGGCGGCAGGCGTCGGCGCGGCCGGGTCGCGCTCGAAGACACTCACGACGTAGTGGTTCGCCGGATCGTCCCCGGAGATCGTCGATACCACCGCCCGGTCGACGCCCAGCCGCGCCAGGTGCTCGAACAACACCTCGGTCGCCTCGCTCAATCCTTCTGCCTGCTCCAGCCGCTCGCTCACGACCATTGATATATTCAGCTCCTCGGCCTGGCGCGCCAGCGCTTCCTGGGCGAACCCACTGAAGATCCGCACCGACATAGACCCGATCTGGTCGAGCCAGGCGAACGCCGGCGCCGCCGCATCCGGCTCGCTATGCACGAGATCGCCGACCAGCGAAAGATTGATCTCCCGCACGACGTCGACAGCGGTCTGGAGGTCGTCGGTCGAGCCGCCCTGCGCGAGGCGGTTGCGCCCGATCTGGGTGAGCCCGCGGGCCAGCCGTTCGAGCCCATTATCTTCGACGCCGGAGCGAATGAGCTTGTATAGGTTCGTCACCGCAATGCGGAGATCATCGACCGGCATCGCGGCGTAGTACTGGGTACGCTGCGGCAGGCGCTCGACCACCCGCTCGATCAACTCGGCAATTCGGGCATCCATATGTCGCGCCAGCGGCGCGAGGGTCGGTTGGGACATAGCTCTCCTCCACAATCAATAGCAGGCATTATAGCACTTGATAGCACTACGGCGGGGTTGCGGCGGTGTTTAGTATGCAGGAACACCATTTGACAAAAGGCCTGGGGCGGCTCTATAATCGAGGCACCCCACACAGCTTACTAAGCAGCAGAGCGTCCTGGTCCCAGCGCATCTTCGCGGCGCCTGTGATGGCCCGTCACATCTTGCCTGGAACGGCGCAGGAATCCAATTCGCCGTGATCTTCTACAAATGGAGGACCAGATGACGACAAAACCGTTGCTGGTGATCACACTGGCGGTGACACTGATGCTCAGTGCTGCTTGTGGGGGCGCTGCGGCTCCCGTAGCGGCCCCGGCGGCGGCGCCGGCGGCAGCCAATCCAACCCAGGCGCCGGCGGGTGGCGCCGGGCAGGCCGGCGGCGGCCCCATGACCCAGATCGGCCAGGGCGAGGGTGAGGTCGCGATCGTCGCCTGGGCCGGCTATATCGAGCGCGGCGAGACCGATAAGAACTACGACTGGGTAACCGGCTTCGAGCAGGAGAGCGGCTGCAAAGTTACTGTCAAGACTGCCGCCACCTCCGACGAGATGGTCGCGCTTATGAACGAGGGCGGCTTCGATCTCGTCACCGCTTCCGGCGACTCCAGCCTGCGCCTGGTTTACGGCAATCGGGTCCAGGAGATCAACACCAGCCTGATCCCCAGTTGGAACAAGGTCGACCCGCGGCTCCAGAACGCGCCGTGGCACACCGTCGACGGCAAGCACTACGGCGTGCCCTACCAGTGGGGCACCAATGTGCTGATGTACAATACCGAGGTCTTCAAGGATAAGCCGCCCACTAGTTGGAACGTCGTGTTCGAGGAGCAGACCCTGCCGGACGGTAAGCCGAACAAGGGCCGCGTCCAGGCTTACGATGGTCCGATCTACGTCGCCGATGCCGCCCTGTACCTGAAATTCCACAAGCCGGAACTCGGCATCAAGGACCCCTACTCGCTCACCCGCGACCAGTTCAACGCCGCGCTTGACCTGCTGCGCCAGCAGCGCCAGCTCGTCGGCCGCTACTGGCACGACGCCTACATCCAGATGGACGACTTCGTCAACGAGGGCGTTGTCGCCTCCAGCTCGTGGCCGTTCCAGGTCAACCTGCTCAAGGCCAAGCCGGCGCCGGTCGCCAGCGTCATCCCCGAGGAGGGCGCCACCGGCTGGGCCGATACGACGATGATGCACGCCGACGCGCCGCACCCCAACTGCGCCTACAAGTGGTTGGAGCATTCGCTCAACCCCAAACTCCAGGGCGACTTGGCGGCCTGGTTCGGCACCGTGCCGGTGGTCCTCGACGCTTGCAAGGGCAACCCGCTGCTCGGCGAGGCCGGCTGCGACACCAACGGGCTGAACAACTTCGAGAAGATCGTCTTCTGGAGGACACCTGTGGCCGATTGCGGCGACGGCAAGCAGGACTGCGTCCCGTACTACGAGTGGGTCACCAGCTATATCGCGGTGATCGGCGGCCGCTAAGAAGTAGAGATTGGAGATTGGAGATTAAGGCGCCAATTGCCTAATCTCCAATCTCCAATCTCCCGAAGAGATGGTTAATGTGACCGACGAGACCGTCCCCGCCGTCCGCTTCTCCCACGTCAGCCGCCACTTCGGCGATGTCCGGGCGGTCGACGACGTCAGCCTCGATATCCTCGACGGCGAGTTCTTCACGCTGCTTGGCCCCTCCGGGTCGGGCAAGACCACCTGCCTGCGCCTGATCGCCGGCTTCGAGCAGCCGAACGCCGGCAGCATCCGGCTCCACGGCGCCGAGGCGGCCGGGCTCCCGCCCTACGAGCGCGATGTCAACACGGTCTTTCAGGATTACGCCCTGTTCCCGCACATGACCGTCGGCGAGAATGTCGCGTACGGCCTGATGATCAGAAAGGTCCCCAGGGTCGAGCGCCGCCGGCGCGTCGACGAAATGCTGGAGTTGGTACAGCTTCCGGGGATGGGTGGCCGCAAGCCCGCCCAGCTCTCCGGCGGCCAGCGCCAGCGCGTCGCCCTGGCCCGCGCCCTGGTCAACCAGCCGCGCGTGCTGCTGCTCGACGAGCCGCTCGGCGCGCTCGACCTCAAGCTGCGCCAGCAGATGCAGATCGAGCTGAAGGCGCTCCAGCAGCAGGTCGGCATCACCTTCGTCTTCGTGACCCACGATCAGGAGGAGGCGCTGACGATGAGCGACCGCCTGGCGGTGTTCAACAACGGTCGGATCGAGCAGGTCGGCAGCCCGGCCGCGATCTACGAGCACCCCGCGACGCCGTTCGTAGCCGGCTTCGTCGGCGTCTCGAACCTGGTCGACGCCAGGTTGGCGTCGGCGATCACCGGGCGCCCCGAGACCTTCGCCATCCGCCCGGAGAAGATTCGCCTCGTCGCGCCCGAAGCCGCCGTGCCCGACGGCTTGTGTGCCGCCGCCGGGCGCATCCGCGACGTGGTGTACCTGGGCATGTACACGCGCTACCTGGTCGAACTCGACGGCGGCGGCGACCTGACCGTCGTGGTGCAGAACCTCGACAGCACCTCAATGGAGGCGCTGGGCGCCAAGGGCCGTCGGGTGCGGCTGGTCTGGCAGCCTATACACAATCAGGTGGTTGAGCAAAGCAGCGGTGGTGTATAGAGCATTCCTACTGGAGGTGGAAAAGGGGGTTTGGGGGAAGCCCCCATAGAAAAGCCCCACCCACTTTCCAAATGATTTCGGAATGCTATAATAGAGGCCGAATGAGAGATTGGAGAGGAGTTCTTGAGGGGGCAGCCCCCTCAAACTCCCCCTTTCAAACAGTTTTTAATCGCCAAGGTGTGCCATGAGCAGCGTGATGCCTCCCGCCCGCAGAGTTTCCTATCCAGAAAGCGACGGTAAGCCATTGGGCGAGACCGACCTTCACCGCGACCTGATGACCGACCTGATCTTCGCGCTGAAGTGGTTTCTGGGCAACTTGCGCGTCTATGTCGCCGGCAACCTGTTTATCTACTTCGAGGAAGGCAACCCCAAGGCGGTGGTCGCGCCCGATGTCTTCGTCATCCTGGGTGTGCAGCAGCGCCGGCGCCGCACCTACAAGGTCTGGGAAGAAGGCGGCCGGATGCCGGATGTGGTGATCGAGCTGACTTCCAAGAAGACCCGCCAGGTCGATCAAACCGTCAAGCCCGCGCTGTACGCCCGGCTGGGAGTGCGCGAGTACTTCCTGTTCGACCCGTTCGGCGAGTATCTTCAGCCGCGCCTCCATGGCTACCGCCTGGTCAACGGCGTGTACCAGGTGATCAAGGACTACCCGCCGCGAAGCGATGTGCTGGGCCTGGAGTTACGCGAAGAAGACAATATGCTGCGCCTCTACAACGCGGCCACCGGCGAGCGCCTGCCGACCGCCGAAGAGGTCGAGCTGGCCCGCCGCGCCGCCGAGGGTGCTCGCCAGGCCGCCGAGAAACGCCTGAGCCTCGAATCCGAGGCCAGGCGGCTGGCCGAGGCGCGCGCCGTGGAAGAAGCATCTCGCGCGGCTGAGTTCGCCGCGCGCGCCGCGCAAGAAGCGTCTCGTGCGGATGAATTCGCCGCGCGTGCCGCCGCCGCCGAGGCCGAGTTGGCCCGCCTGCGCGCCGAGTGGGGCGGCAAGTAGAGAGGAAGACGTGGCCGAGCCGATCGCGGCGCCGTCGAGCGCAATCGCCCAGCCGGCTGCCCGGCCGCTGGGCCGGCGCGTCGCCACCTACTTCTACCGCCGGCCCCGGCTGGTGCTGGCGCTGCTGCTGATCGCGCCGCTGCTGTGGCTGGGCGTCGTCTATCTCGGCTCACTCTCCACCCTGCTCATCCAGAGCTTCTTCCGCCTCGACGACTTCACCGGCCAGGTCGTGCGCGAGTTTACCCTGGCGACCTACCGCGACCTGTTCACCAGCGCCAACCTCGATATCATGATCCGCACCGCCACCATGGCGGCGGTCGTGACGGTCGCAGCGGCGCTGATGGCGTTCCCGTTGGCTTACTACGTGGCCCGCTACGCCTCCCCGCACGTCAAGGCGCTGCTCTACCTGGCCGTCATCATGCCGCTCTGGTCGAGCTACCTGGTCCGCGTCTACTCGTGGAAGCTGATCCTGGCCAAGGAGGGCGTGCTGAGCTGGTTGATCAATCAGATCGGCCTGGCCTGGGCGCTCGACGGGCTGTTGGGGGTGCCGGTGATCGGCGGGCCGTCGCTCTCGGTCTCGGCGATCGGCACCTTCCTGGCGTTCCTGTATGTCTGGCTGCCCTACATGATCCTGCCGATCACCGCCGCGCTGGAGCGAGTGCCGCGCTCGCTGGTCGAGGCCTCCGGCGACCTGGGCGCTCACCCGCGCGCAACGTTCCGCCACGTGACGCTCCCGCTGGCGTTTCCGGGTGTGGTGGCCGGGTCGATCTTCACCTTCTCGCTGACCCTGGGCGACTTCATCATCCCCAGCGTGCTCGGCAACTCCAGCCTGTACATCGGCCAGGCGGTGATCGCGCACCAGGGCACCGCCGGGAATATTCCGCTGGCGGCGGCCTTCACGGTCATCCCGATGGCGATCATGGCGCTCTACCTCATGGTCGCGAAACGGCTGGGGGGCTTCGATGCGCTGTAGCCAGGGGACATCGCTATGACCGTTCGACACGCGGCGGCCGAACGCGCCCCGGTGAGCCTGAAGCTCGCCGTCGGCGCGGTGCTGCTGTTCCTGTATTTCCCGTTCGCGGTCATCCTGCTGTACACGTTCACGACCGAGGATGCCTCGTTCACGTTTCCACCGCCCGGTCTGACGCTCGACTGGTTCGGCGTCGCCTGGAACCGGCCCGATGTCTGGGCCGCCCTGTCGCTGTCGCTACGGGTCGCGTCGATCGCCACGGCGCTGGCGCTGGTGCTGGGCACCTTTGCCGCGCTGGCCGTCCATCGCAGCGCGTTCTTCGGGCGCGAGGCGATCTCGTTCCTGCTGCTCTTGCCGCTGGCCCTGCCCGGTATCGTCACCGGGATCGCGCTGCGATCGGCGATGAGCCTCGGCGCCATCCCGTTCAGCTTCTGGACGATCGTCATCGGCCACGCGACATTCTGCGTCGTTGTGGTCTACAACAATGTCCTGGCGCGCTTCCGCCGCACGGCCCATACGCAGATCGAGGCGTCAATGGACCTGGGGGCGACCAGCTTCCAGACCTTCCGCCATATTGTGCTGCCCAACATCGCGACGGCCCTGCTCGCCGGCGGGATGCTGGCGTTCGCGCTCTCGTTCGACGAGGTGATCGTCACGACCTTCACCTCCGGCCAGCAGCAGACGCTGCCGATCTGGATCTTCAGCCAGCTCACCAAGCCCCGCCAGCGCCCGGTGACTAATGTCGTAGCCGTCTTCGTCATTGCCATCACGTTTGTTCCCATCCTGCTGGCCCACCGCCTCACGCGCGACACCGGCGAGGTGGCCGGCAGCGGCAAGTAGCCTACCGTGAAAAGCGGGGGAGTTTGAGGGGCTGGCCCCTCGATAAACCCCTTTTCAAACAGTTTCTAATACTACAACGAGACTTTATCACTCACGTTGATTGAGTTTGGCCAAACGCCGTTTGCGATGTGAACGATATGCCCGATAATTCGCATCTTGCCAATACGCCAAGACGGAGAGCACCCACTCCGCATCAAAGCTGCGCCGTGGGATGGCGTACGCGACCAAGAACTGCGCCTGCGGCAACGTCAGGGCCGGAGCGTTTTTTTCAAGCGCTTCTGCACCCGCACCAAAAACGCCTGCGCCACAATCATCAGTGTCATATGATGATGCCAGCCCGTCCACGAGCGCACTTCGTAGTCGCCCATCCCCAGTTCCTGCTTACCGGTCTCGAAGCACGTCTCTATTGGCCAGCGCATCCCGCTCATCCGCGCCAGCCGCACAAGTGGTATGTCAGCGGGCGCATTGCACAGATAGGTCTTGAGTTCCCCGTCGGTCAGGCTGCGCCGCAGCACCAGCCAGACCTCCTCGCCAGGCAGCCCATCACGCACACCAATCACGCGCACAATCGCGAACTCAGCCACTTGCGGCCCTTGACTGCCCTCCTTGATCAGTTGCTTCGACCAGGCACTACTCGGCAAGGCGGTAGCCAGTGCAGCTACCGTCTGTGGAGGTGGCGAACCTGCTACCAGGCGTTCGCGTGTCGGCTTGCGGCCACGTCCGCTCCACTCTGGCACCGCCACATCTGGACGCGCCAGCCACACTTGGGTATCGTGGGGCACTTCAGCGAAGTACCACAAGTGCGCGTGGGCGATCTTGTCCAGCAGGGCGGTATCGCGCCCAAACCCTTCGTCACAAGCGACCCAGCGGCAGCGCAGAGTTTGGGTTTGGACTACGTCCTCAATCATGGCCCAGCCCAAAGATGGCTTGGTCGTAAAGGTCAATTCGTCTGGCAGCCGACAGGCTTTTCGCCGCTCGGCAAAAGCGGGGTCGCTGATCCATTCCTCGGGCAAGTACAGGCGGCGATCAACCAAGGTATAGCCTTGCTGAGAGGCATAGGCCAGAAACACACCAGCCTGACAGTTGGCGGTCTTGCCGAGTTGTCCACAGTACTGGCGTTTGACCCCTACCGACTCGCTACCTTGCTTGGGAAAGTCGCTGCCATCCAGAAGCAGCACGCCGTCATCGTCGCCCAGATCGGCATCGATTTCCGACCACAAGCGGTGCAGGATGGCAGTATCATCCCAGGCACCTTCACTGACAAACTGCTGCATAGCCCTGATGGCATTCCGATCGGCCCCACGCAAAGCCAACATCATTGGCTCAATCGACTTGCGCGGCAGCTCCAGCAGCAGGCCATGCAGATAGGTTTGCGACCATTCACGCTGCTCAGGCCGCTTAAACAATGGAGAGAAGATCGCATGATAGCTGTTCAGTTCATCCAGCAGACCATCAATGTCTTGTGGCGTCAGGTCGAGAACTGGCGCCGTGGCAATCGTTTCCAGATGTTTCATCCCCTCCTCCCAATGGCAAATTGAGTGAGAGAGGATGATACCACGAAGTCTCGTTGTAGTACTAAGAGGCTGTCTGAAAAGGGGGAGTTTGAGGGGGCCGCCCCTCAAGAATCCCCCTTTCCACCACGGATCGTAAGCGAGACAATGCCCTTTCAAACAGTTTCTAAGATTTCCTGTAGAACTAAGGAGATGCAAAGTGACGACGCTGGTATCGGCTTCGACCAATATCCCTGGCCCACGCGCGCTGCCCCTGATCGGCTACCGCGCCCAACTCATGCGCTTCTTCGGCGACCCGATCGCGTATATGCGCGCGGCCTACCAGACCTATGGGCCGGTGGTCGCACTCGCCACCAACGATACCTATGCCGTCCTGGGCTTTGGCCCTGAGTACAACCGCCACCTCCTGACCGATGCGGCCTTCGTGGTTCGCTCGATCACTGAGGACGCGCCGCGCGACTCCTCGCTCTTCCGGCTCACGCGTGGGGTGACGAGCATGAATGGAGAGTACCATCGCCAGCAGCGCCGGCTGATCATGCCGGCGTTCTATAAGCAGCAGATGGAGATCTACCGCGACGCCATGGTTACGCTCACCGCGCGCATGCTGGACAGTTGGGCGCTTGGCCGGTCGTTCGATGTCGAGCATACCATGCAGCAACTCGCGCTGCATGTCTTTAGCAAAACGCTGTTTGGGCTTGACCCGGCCACCGACAATGTCAGCATCGGCGAGCGAGTGACGCAGTGGCTCCGCATGGTCATGGCGCCGATCAATCTTGTGGCGCCGTACAACCTCCCCGGCATGCCCTACCGGCGGCTGTTCAAATTTTCCGAACGCATCGAGGCCGAGTTGCTGGCGCTGATCGCAGAGAAGCGCGCTCGCCCACAGGAACGGCGCGATGTCCTGGCGACGCTCATCCACACCCACGACGAGGATGGCGCGCGGATGACCGACGAGGAGTTACTCGGCAACACCTCGGTGCTCTTCTTCGCCGGGTACGATACCACCGCCAATGTGCTGGGCTGGACGCTGTTCCTACTGGCCCAGCACCCGGCCGTTCTGGCCGACCTGTTGGATGAACTGGATAGCGTGCTGCACGGCGATGCCCCCACGATCGCGCAACTTGAGCGGCTACCGCTGCTTGACCGGGTGCTCAAAGAAAGCCTGCGCGTGCTGCCGCCGGTCCCATTCGTCCCGCGCTTCACCGTCGCGCCGACACAGGTGGGAACCTACACCGTTCCCGCCAATGTCATGGTCATCCCAAGCATGTATGTCACCCACCATATGCCCGATCTCTACCCCGAACCGGAGCGCTTCCGGCCCGATCGCTGGGGTTCGAGCGAGCCATCGCCGTTCGAGTTCCTGCCATTTGGCGCCGGCCCGCACGTCTGCATCGGGTATAACTTCGCGCTGACCGAACTGAAGATCGTGCTGCCGATGATCGTGCAACGCTATCGCCTGGAGATGGCCCCCGGCGCACACATTGATCGCTCCGTCCATGTGACACTCTCGACCAAGCACGGCATGCCGATGATCGCGCACCCGCAGGACCGCCAATTTGGGCGCCCCACCCCAGTGCGAGGGAATGTTCATGAGATGGTGGATCTGGGGGCGGCATAACAAGTCGGCGCTATGTAGTATACGGGAAGCGTTCCATGCTCTTTCTTATCGCCGGTGTCGTCTGCTGTATCGTCGCGGTGGTCGCGCTCTGGCGCTCGCCGCAGATGCCGGGCCAATGGCCGCTGCTGGTCGGGGCGATGCTGCCGCAGGCGCTGGGCCTCCTGGGCGTGTCGGTCCCCGGCGCGTTCGTTCTTTCGGCGATTCTGCTGTTTGCCTGGCTCTGGTGTAATCGCGGCGTCGCCGGCATGCCGATCATCGCGCTTGGGGCATTTCTGAACTTCTTTGTGATGGCGTTTCACCAGGGATCAATGCCGATCCTGGCCGGGGTGCTGGCCGATTACGGGTTCAACATCGCCCCAGGGACGATCGTGAACGGTTCCAAGGATATCGTCGTCGCCGATTCTGCGCTGTGGTGGCTCTCCGATTGGATCGTCCTGTCACTCCGCCCACCATATGTGATCTTTATCAGTCCCGGCAATATCGTGATCGGGCTCGGCCTGATCTACTGGCTGATCTTTAGCCATAACAAAAAGCGCCTGCCCACCAGTGTCGCGACCTGAAGCATGCGTCGCGGGCGTTCTAGCGCGCTCGCGCCCGCGCCAGGAACCGCGACCGCCGCGCCGCGCCGGAATCGCCGAGCCGCAGCGCGGCGGCCAGCCCCAGCAGCGCGAAGACCAGGCCGACGACAAAGGTGCCCTGGTAGCCTAACGCCGAGACGAACCAGCCGCCCAGCACCGGCACGAAGGTCACTACGCCAAGCATGGTGTTCGCCAGCGCCATGTATGTCGGCCGCTCATCCTCCGGCACAATCTCGATCAGGTAGGTGCTGAAGGCGATGTTGCTGCCGTCGACCGCGACGCCGACGACCAGAAAGACCAGGCCCATCGCTACCAGCAGCCCGCCGCCGCCGAGACCCAACGCGCCCACCAGCGCTGGGCCAGCCAGTGCCAGCGCCGGCGCCAGCGCCAGCAAGCCCCCGGTCACAGACAACAGCAGCCGGTTGCCCAGCCGGTCGCTCACCCGGCTCCACAGCAGGTTCGACAGCGCGCCGGAGAGCGCCCGCACCGCCAGGTAGATCCCGGCCACGCCGGGCGGCAGCCCAAGCACCTCAGTCGCGTAGATGATATAGAAGGGCTCGGCGATCTGGCCGGTGCGGGTCAACATGCGGGTGATGATAAACCAGCGGTAGTTGCGGTTCTCCCCAATGATGCGCGGCGCCCGGCGCAGCCCCTCGATCATGCGTAGGCGCGGGCCGGGGCGGGCCTGCGGCGGCTCCTGGATCAGCACAAAGCTATACATGCCAACCGCGTAGAGCACCAGGGTCATCAGCCCCAGCACCCCGAAGTTGTATGAGAAGGGCAGCGGCCCGCCGTCGCCCAGCAGCCAGCGCACCAGCGGCCCGGCCACCACGAAGGTCAGCAGGCCACCGAAGAGCTGCCGCGCCCCAAAGAAGCTGCCCCGCCGCCGCGCCGGGACCACCTTGGCGACCACATCCTGAAAGGCCAGCGCGCTGGTTCCCCCGCCCAGGTTGAAAATCACAAAGCAGATCACCAGCAGCCACAGGCTCAGGTCGGGCGGAAAGCTGGCTGCGGCGAACATCACCAGCGTGAGCAGCAGGAACGCCAGGGTTCGTATAAACGCCGCCCGGCCATACAGCGGCAGTTTATAGGGCATGGCCTGAAGGCGCCCGCCGACCAACAGTTGCGGCAGCAGAAAGCCGCCGCTTTGCAGCGCCGGCAGCAGTCCGACCAGTACTAGCGAACCGCCAAGCTGCCGCACCAGCAGCGCCAGAACCAGCCCGGCACTGCACAGCGAGTCGCCCAGTGTAAAGAGCACGCCGTTGATCACGCCAAGCCAGTAGTTACGCCGGATGGTGGCGCCCGGCAGCCGGGTGGGAGCGCCGTTCGCCGGGGCGTCAGCGCCGTCGGCGCTCTGAGGGGGTTGCGACAATTGCGTCTCCATTGTCGAATGGCGGGCGCCACAGTTTCATGATCGCATGTTGCGTGTTGCGTGAGGGCGTCTTTACGCAACACGCATCACGTTTCACGTTTCACGCATCACGTTTCACGTTTCACGGCTCTTCGTTGTCGATCGATCTCGTACAACATGATCGACGCGGCGCAGGCCACATTCAGCGATGTTGCGGAGCCATAGATCGGTATAGTGACCATGGCATCGCACAGCTCCTTGTAGGCTGCGCTCAGACCCCATGTCTCATTTCCCAGCACCAGCACCGTTGGTCCCGTCCAATCGTGGGCCGCGATATCGTTATCCGCCTTAGCGCTGCTCCCGACGACCTGAAGCGCGTGGTGCGTGCTTTTGATCGTCTCAAGCCACGGCAGCAACGCTTTATGCGAGGGCATTCGCACGCTGGGGAGCGCGAAGAACGAGCCGGTGCTGGCGCTGATCGTCTCAGGATCATACAGGTCGGCCGAGTGCCCGGTGATCACCAGGCCATCGACCCGCAGTGCGTCGCAGGAGCGCAGAAGCGTTCCCAGATTGCCGGGGCTACTCGGCCGATCGAAGACGACAACAAGCATGTTTTCCTTGATCGGAATGCGGGATAGCCGATCTTCAGGCATTGCGACAAGCGCGATCAGCTCAGAAGGTTCGGTTTTATTGCTGAGCTTCTGCAAGAGCGGCAGCGGTAGCTCAATATGCGTCTTTGCCGAGGCATGCGCCAGGATATCCTCGGCCCAGCCCGACAATCGTTGCTCCCGTGAATACAGCAACGCATTGATCGTCCAGTTGTATTTGAGCGCCTGATTGAGCGGGCGAACGCCTTCGACGAAAAATTCCCTGCTCTTGTGGCGCTTTTCTCGATTTCGCCGCAGCGTCTCGACATGCTGAAAATCAGCGTTCTCCGAGAAAATCTTGATCACGTTCGGTTGCATAGTGCATGAAAATCGTTCGCCGTGTCGACATGTGTCGCTACGACGAACGATACTTTGACCAGGCGGCGCCCAAGATCAAGGGCGCCACGCATTCTTACGACTTGCCGTCGCCCTGCCCGTTGACCACATACGGCGCGATCTGTTCGACGAGCACCGCCGGCACCCGGCCGGTGATGTGGGTGCCCTCGGCCTCGTAGCGCTCGGCGTCGACCACGCCGCGCTGGTGCCACAGCGCCACCAAGTCGTTGCGCCGATAGGGGATGAAGGCCTCCACGGCATCCATGCGCCGGCTAAACAGCTCATCGATCCGCCGCAGCAACACCTCGATGCCCCAGCCGCGCTCGGCCGAGACGGCGATATAGTCGTCCGGCATCCCAAGCTCGCCGGCCAGCCGCCCGACCTCGGCCTCATCCACGCCTTCGAGCAGATCGACTTTGTTCAGCACGGTCAGCATCGGACGCTCATCGGCGCGTAGCTCCTTAAGCGTCTCCACGACCGTGTGAGTCTGCTGCGCCGCGTTGTCGTGCGTGATGTCAAGCACGTGGAGCAGCAAATCAGCCTCGCGGATCTCCTCCAGCGTGGCGCGGAACGCCGCGACGAGCTGCGTCGGCAACTTCTGGATAAAGCCAACCGTGTCGGTCAGCAGGAACTGCGGGCCGGTGGGCAGGTTGACCTGCCGCGTCGTCGGGTCGAGCGTGGCGAACAGCCGATCCTCGGCGCGCACGCCGGCGCCCGAGAGCGCGTTCAGCAGCGTGGACTTGCCGGCGTTGGTGTAGCCGACCAACGCGACGACCGGGATGCCGCTGCGCCGCCGCCGCTCCCGGTACAGCTCGCGGTGGCGATGGACCTCGTTGATCTGGCCCTCCAGCCAGGCGATCCGCCGGCCGATGATCCGCCGGTCCACCTCAAGCTGAGTCTCGCCAGGGCCACGCAGGCCCACCACGCCGCCGGCCGAGCCGCCGCCGCCGCCAGCCTGCCGCTCCAGGTGAGTCCACTGGCGGCGCAGACGCGGCAGCAGGTACTTGTACTGCGCCAACTCGACCTGGATGCGCCCTTCGTGGGTGCGCGCGTGGGTCGCGAAGATATCGAGGATCAAGCCAGTGCGGTCGAGCACCCGCGTCTTCAGGGCATCCTCGACATTACGCGTCTGGGCTGGGGACAGCTCGTCGTCAAAGACGATCAGGTCGTAGCCGAGTTCCTCGCGCAGAGCCGCGATCTCTTCAACCTTGCCCGGCCCGATGAAGTGCTTGGGGTATGGCTGCTTGAGGCGCTGGTAGGTGCTGCCGACGATGTCGAGCCCGGCGGTATCGGCTAGCAATGCCAACTCTGCCAGTGAGTCCTGCGCGCGCCACAGGCTCCGGTCGCCGGTCAGCTCGGCGCCCACCAGGAAGGCGCGCTCGCGGGGGGCCTTCGTCTCATACAGACGCTTGCCATCCGCAGTGGTGGTGATGGGTCGTTCTTCGATGACAGTACTCCTTCGATAGGAATAACAAACGCCCCGCCATATGGCCGGAGCGTTGGTTTCATCTATGTCCGTCGTTCGGTCATACAGCGGTCGCTGCTCGCCCCAGTCGTGCTATGTTCGGTAGCGCTTATTGTAGCACGCTGGCCGGTGTGTGGCAAGCGGTTTATGCGTCACCTCGCAGCCGGCGCAGCTCGGCCTCCAGCTCGCGCAGACGGGCCTCGGCGGCATCAGCGCGGCCCTCCGCCTCGGCACGCGCCAGCGCTTCGGCATCAGCCCGCGCCTCCGCCCTAACCCGTGCTGCTGATTCGCCTGCCGGCGTCGGCAGCCAGGCGTTTGCGGCCGTGTCCCACAGCCGGAGCACAAACGGCATACTTGGCTGCTCGCTCGTCTGCGCCCATAGCTCCAGCCCCAGCACCGCGCTGGCGACACCCATAACGCCGCGTTGGCCCTCTGCTGGCGCGATCGGGCGGTAGCTCTCCTCTTCGAGCACATATCCCTGGAGGATGGGTTGGAAGTGGGCGCCGGTGGGATCGAACAAGAAGTATTCTTGTACTCCCAGACCCTGGTACAACCCCTTCTTCCAGCTAACATCGGCCTTCCACGAGCGCCGCGAGGCGATCTCAAACACCACGTCGGGCGGCTTGCCCTCGGTCCAGATCAGGTAGGTGCGCCGAAGCCCCGGCGGCACGTCCAGCGCGACAAACACATCCGGCGCCACGCGCTTGCTCGCATCGCCTTCCTCAAAGTAGATCAGCAGGTTGGCGCCGACATAGACATCCTGGCCGCCGTACCGCTGCTGGAGACCGAAGCGCACATCGACCATCGTCTGATACTGCTGATCATTATCGGCCATTGGCTCACCGTCCGAATCAGGATAGAAGAGATCATCCTGCGACAAGGGCGACTTGAACGGGGCGAGCTTTGGGATGGCATACACAGTACTCACGAGTCCGTTCCCTCCTCGAAGCCCAGCTCCTCGGCGACGATATACAGCGGCCGGCGCTTGACCTCGTCGTAGATCCGGCCCAGGTACTCACCGATCACGCCCAGGAAGATCAGTTGGACGCTGCCTAGGAACAGCACACTCACCAGCGACGATGCCTGCCCATAGAACGCGCCCTGGTCGCCACTGAGGCGCAAGACGACGACGATGATCAGAAACAGCAGGCTGATCGCGGCGGTGACAAAGCCGAAGTACGTCGCGAGCTGGAGCGGCAGATACGAGAAAGCGGTGATGCCGTCGAGCGCGAACCGGATCATCTTCCGCAGCGGGTACTTGGTCTCGCCAGCCTTGCGCGCGTCGCGCTTGTAGTAGACGCCGGTCTGCTTGAAGCCAACCCAGACCGAGAGCCCGCGCATAAACCGCTTCTGCTCGCGCATGGTCTTGAGCGCGTCGACCACCCGGCGGTCCATCAGGCGGAAGTCGCCGGTGTCGACCGGTATGTCGACGTTGGTGATCTTGCGGATCAGCCGGTAGAAGATCGAGGCGGTAGCTTTCTTAAACGCCGTCTCGCCCTCGCGCTCGGCACGCACCGCGTAGACCACCTGGTAGCCTTTTTTCCACTCATCGATCATCTGCGGGATCACCTCGGGCGGATCTTGCAGGTCCGAGTCGATCACGACCACCGCCCGGCCGCCAGCGTAGTCCATCCCGGCGGTGATGGCGATCTGGTGGCCGAAGTTGCGCGAGAAGTTGACTACCCTGACCCGCGCGTCGGCCTCGTGCAACTCATGCATGATCTCTGGGCAACGGTCACGCGAGCCATCATTGACCAGCACCAGCTCGAACGGCTCCCCCAGCGGCTCCATCGCCGCGACGACGCGCCGGTAGAACTCCGGCAGCAGCGCCTCCTCGTTGAAGACCGGCGCGACGACCGAGTAAACTGGGCGACTCAAGTGGGGGACGTGCTGTTCACGGGGCATATACTGCGGGGGTGGCTGAACCATGTGCATCTTTGCGTGTTCCTAAGGTCGTTATTGATTGGTCAAGCACCAATATACCCGTATTGTAGCATACAAGCCTACCGCAGCGGATGAAGAGTGGATGAAGCGTGAAACGTGATGCTTATCCGCTCTGCAACTCAATCTCCTGCATCTCTTCCCAGTTCGGCCCGGCCTCGACATCCACCCGCAGCGGTACCCGCAGCTCGTAGGACCCTTCCATCTCCCGGCAGACCAGGCCGACCACCTCGTCGACCTCGTCCTCCGGCGCCTCGAAGATCAGCTCGTCGTGGACTTGGAGCAACATGCGCGTCTTGAGCCGGCGACGGCGCAGCTCCTCGTCGACGCGGATCATGGCGATCTTCATAATGTCGGCGGCGGTCGCCTGGATCGGCGCGTTGATCGCCTCGCGCTCGGCCGCCTGGCGGCGCGGGCCGCCGGACTTCAGCTCCGGCATATAGCGGCGCCGCCCGAACAGCGATCGGACGTAGCCCTCGGTGCGCCCCTCGGCCAGCGTGCTGTCGATATAGTCGCGCAGGCCGGGGAAGCGGGCGAACAGCGCGTCGATCAGCTGCTGGGCCTCGGTGCGGCTCAGGTCGGTGCGCGCGGCCAGGCCGAAGGCACTGATGCCATAGATCACGCCAAATACGGTCATTTTCGCGATCCGGCGCTGGTTTTTATTCACCTTCTCCACCGGCACATTGAAGAGTTGCGCCGCCGTTGCAGCGTGAATGTCCTGCCCCTCCATAAACGCCTCTACCAGGTTCGGGTCTTGGGTGATGTGCGCCAGGATGCGCAGCTCGACCTGCGAGTAATCGGCGGCGACGAACACGCAACCGGGGTCGGCGATGAAGCCGCGCCGGATCTCGCGGCCCTCGTCGGTGCGGGTCGGGATGTTCTGAAGATTCGGGTCGCTCGAACTCAACCGCCCGGTCGCCGCGCCAAGTTGGCTGTACGACGTATGCACCCGCCCGGTCTCCGGGTTGACCAGCACCGGCAGCGCGTCCACATACGTCGACTTGAGCTTGGTGAGTTGGCGGTGCTGCAAGATCAACTCGATGATCGGGTGGGTGGTTTTCTCGTTCTGGCGCATCTTGTCGAGCACATCGGCAGTGAGCGAGTAGCGCCCGGTCTTGGTCTTGTCCAGCCCGGCGGTCGGCAGGCCCAGCTTGCCGAACAGCACATCGCTCAGTTGGTCGCCCGAGTTGATGTTGAACGGCCCCTGATTGTGGGAGTAGATCTCCAGCTCCAGCGCGGCCAGCCGCTGGCCCAGGCGCTGGCCCAGCGCCTGCATAAACGGCACGTCCATCCTGATGCCGGCCCGCTCCATGCGCGTCAGCACCGGGACCAGCGGCATCTCCAGCTTGTAGAAGATATCCTGGACCTTCGCCTGCGCGGCCAACTGCGGCATCAGCACCTGGACCAACCGCAGCGTCATATCGGCGTCGGCGGCGGCGTAGGGCGTGGCCTGGTCGATCGGCACCTGGTCGAAGGTCAACTGATTCTTGCCGCGCTTGCCGATCAGCTCCTCAATGTCGGTCATCGGGTCGGGCAGCTTCAGCTCGTAGAACGACAGGTCCTTCAGGCCCTTGCGCTTATCCAGCAGCGCCGCCGCCAGCATGGTGTCGAAGGTCAGCCCCTCGACCTCGATCCCGGCGCGGGCCAGAACCTCCATGTCGAACTTGGCGTTGTGGGCGTATTTGGGCTTCTTCGGGTCGGCAAACAGGGGTCGCAGCGCGTCGAGCACCATCTCGCGCGGCAGTTGGTCGGCCTCCTGGTGGCCGAACGGGATGTACCAGGCATGGCCCGGCTCGACCGCCACCGAGATGCCCACCGGGTCATCCTGGAGCGGGCGCAACCCCAACCCCTCGGTGTCGAAGGCGAAGCCGGGGGCCGCCTCCAGCGCCGCGACCACCTCGCGCAGTTGGTCCTCAGTTCTCACGGCGCGGTAATCGCCCAGTGGCGCGCGCCCCTCAACCGCCGGCAGCGAGGTAAGCGCGCTGGGTCGGCCCGCCGCCGTCGGCGGCAGATCGAACATCGCCAGTTGCTGCGGGCTTCCGTCTGCGGGTGCGTCGGCCGCAGCCGGCGCCGCGAACATATCGGCCTGCTGGGCCGCGCCGACGGTCTCCGGCAGGTCGGCGACCTCGACCCCGCCGCCGGTGGCCGGCAGCTTCTTGACCAGGCTAGCGCCGAACTCCAGCTCCTGGAACAGCCGGATCACGACCGTGCGGTCGTAATCGCGCAGTTCGCCGGCGCGCAGATCGAGCGACACCGGTACATCACAGACGATCGTCGCGAGCCGCTTGCTGAACAGCGCCTGATCACTCTGGCTCTCCAGGTGCTTCTTGTAGCGGTTGGGCACCTCGTCGAGATGCTCGTACAGGTTCTCGACCGTGCCGAACTGGTTGAGCAGCGCGATTGCGCCGGCCTCGCCGATGCCCTTGACGCCTGGGATATTATCGGTCATATCGCCCTTCAGCCCGCGCAGGTCGGCCAGCTGATTCGGCGCCAACCCCTTGTAGCGCTCGTTGACCTGGGCCTCGTCATAGACAGTCGTGGTGGTCTTTTTGCCGTACGGGTTCGCCAGCAGCACATGCACATGCTCGTCGACGAGCTGCAATGTATCGGTGTCGCCGGTCAAGATCAGCGTATCGACCCCCTGCTCGGTGGCCTGGCGCGCGATTGTGCCGATCACATCATCGGCCTCGTAGCCCTCGGCGGTGTAGATCGGGATGTTGAAGGCGCTGACGAGCTGCTTGATCCGCTCAAGCTGCGGGTGGAACTCCACCGGCGGCTCGCCGCGACCGGCCTTATACTCGGCGTACATATCGTCGCGAAAGGTGCGCCCGACATCGAAGGCCACCGCCATATAACGCGGGTTGTGGGACTCGATTGTGCTGAGGAGAATGGAGAGGAAGCCAAAGACCGCATAGGTCGGCTCGCCGGTGGAGGAGCGCAGCCCGGCCTCTGCCAGCGCGTGAAAGGCGCGAAAGGCCAGCGCATGGCCGTCGATCAACGCGAGCAGTGGGCGGTCGGTCATCGGTACACCTCAACATACACAGCGATACAGTCACTTCGGAGCGCCCTCATTATACCCGATGGCGAACACATGGGCAATTGTTCCGGCCCTGCGCTTTCTCTTGACATCCCCCGCCGGGAGTGCTACCCTGTACGCGCGTGGATGGCGGCTGGACCCGCTTATTCTGCGTGGAGGAAGAGGTTATGCGCATCGTTTCATTGCTCCCAAGCGCGACGGAGATCGTCTACGCTCTCGGCCTCGGCGACTCGCTTGTCGCGGTGACTCATGAGTGCGACTATCCCGCCGAAGCACGCGCCAGGCCCATCGTGACCCGCAGCCTACTCGACCACAGCGCCTCAAGCTCGGCGGAGATCGACGAAGCCGTGAACCAGCAACTACGCGATGGCCTCGGTCTGTACGCGCTCGACCAGGCCCTGCTGGCGGAGCTACGTCCCGATCTGCTGCTCACCCAGGCGCTCTGCGCGGTCTGCGCCGTCTCCTACGGCGAGGTCGAGCGTGCCGTGCGTGATGTGTCGACCGGCTTCGGCGACCTGGCGCCGCAGGTGCTCTCGCTTGAGCCGACCGGGCTTGACGACATCTTGAAGACGATCAAGGTCGTCGGCGCGGCGCTTGGCGTCAGGCAGCAGGCTGCCGAGGTCGTGGCAGGGCTGCGAGCGCGGATCGAGCGCGTACGCGAGCGCGCGGCCCAGGCGCCCAGCAGGCCGCGCGTCGCCTGCCTGGAGTGGATCGATCCGCCCTTCGGCCCCGGCCATTGGCTGCCTGAGCTGATCGAACTGGCCGGCGGCCGGCCAGGGCTCGGCAAAGCTCACGCGGACTCGCGGCGGCTCGCCTGGGACGACGTCATCGCCTTCGCTCCTGAGGTGATCGTCGTGACGCCATGCGGCTTCGATCTGCACCGAGCTACGGAGGAGGCACTACACGTGCTGCCCCACCGCACGGGCTGGGAGGCGTTGCCGGCGGTGCGCAAGGACCGCGTGTATGTCGTCGATGGCAACGCCTACTTCAGCCGGCCCGGCCCGCGCATCGTCGACAGCTTGGAGCTGCTGGCCGAGTTGATTCACCCTGAGCTGTTTGACGGGTGGGGGCCGCACGGCGCCTGGCAGCCGCTGCACACGCGCGTGGCGCCGGCAGTGTCACCTGTTCTGCCCTGAGGAGAGTGTCCTATGGCCCTGCACGAGCCGACTATCGCCAGCATCCTGCAACAACTGGCCGCACAGTATCATGGTATCGTCGCCGAGCGCGAGGTCTTTGACCGCGTTCTGGAGCGCCGACCGAGCAATGCCAAAGACCCGTACGCCAGCATCCGCGAGAAGCTGCGCTTCGGCGCGCCGCGCGTCGGCTGGGTCCGGCTCGGCGGCGGCGAGCTGATACCACTGCGCGTGGCGCTCCAAGGGCTGCGCTTCCGTGTTATCCCCAGCGACGAAGAGTTTGCCGGCGATATGATCGAGCGCGACCACCTTGAGCCGTTCGTCAGCCGCAACGAGACGAATCTGCGGCTGGAGGATGCCGCCGGTCGCCTCCTGCCGGCCCGCGCGGCGACACTCCCGGTCGGCGAGGGTATCTTCGGCCCGGTAGCGGTGCCGGCCCTGGCGCTGGGCGACTGGTTCCAGCGCGTGGATTTTCAGTTGGGTGACAGCGTGCTCATAACCATTCGGCTGGTCGAACCGCTGACCTTGCGGTTGGAGCGCGAGCCGGCGGCCCTGTTCAACGCCGAAGGTGTGACCCGGCAGGAGCGCGAACTGGTCGATGAACTGGTCCAGCACGTAGCTCGCGGGCGCAACAACATGCTGTTTGCCGAAGATAGCGTGCTGCCGATCTACGCGCGGGCGCCCTGGCGCACCGGCTACCCCGGCCGGCCCTGGCAACAGCTTGTCGCCGCCGACCGGCGGCTGCGCCTGGTCGATGGCCTGTACATCGCCGACAGTACCTTCCGGCGACCGCTCGATATGCTCTTCGGGGATGAGCAGCAGGAGCAGCGCTGGGAGGAGCTTGATCAGGAGTTGCTCGGCGAGATCACCGCATTCCAGGCCGATCTGCTCGCCAGCCGGCGCGAGGCGGCCAGGCGTGGCCTGTGGAATGGGATCGCCCCGCGCGCGTCTACCGGCCGCGTGATCTTCGATATGCGCGCGGGCACCCCGCAGATGATTTACCCTGGGACTGTGGATGCGCTCCAGGACCACTCGGCTGACATCGAAGAGCGAGCGGCCCACGGCGGCTACGACCAGGAGTGGAGCGAGGAACTGGCGCTGGACAGCTTCGACCTGGACGCCGACGACTTCGACCTGGACGCCGACGACCTCGACGCGGACGACGAGCTGTTCGACCTTGAGGATATCGCCGATATGCAGGCGTTTATGGAACAGAACCCGGCGCTGGTCGAGTTCGACGAAAAAGCTGATGGCCTCGCTCACGCCTGAGGAGGTCGCCCAGCTTGAGGAGGCCGAAAACCCCGACGAGGTCCAGCAGATCCTGGTCGGTCGCCTGAATAAAATGCTGTTCAGCGACCCAGCGCTGTTTGTTACGCTGGCCCCCAGCCCGCCGATCAACGATGGCGATGGCACCGGCCTCGATGACGTGCTGGCCTTCGGAGCGCATGAGGGCGATCTGTGGGACGAGGATGATCTGCTCGACGACGAGGAGTGGGACGATGAAGAGATCGACGAGGACGACTTCCTGGACGAAGAGCCATCCGAACTCCATGCACTGATCGAGCGCAGCAACGAGCTGATGCAGCGCTTTTATCAGCACCAGACGACCCATGGCAAGAGCGAGGCCACCGCTGCCAGCCGCACCGGCGACCTGTGGATCTACGCCGATTTCCTGGCCAATTACTACGGGCGCACACTGGAAGCGGGCGATTACGCGACCCTGGACGAGTGTCTCTTCTTCTACTACCCGCGCAAAGTGCTCAATAGCTCGCCGCGCGCCGCCCGCGAGATGTGTACCTCAATCAAACAGTTCTACGGCTTTCTACGGGCCGAGGGGCTGCTGGGCGACGACGCCTTCGCCCAGGCGATGTGGAGTCGCCGCGACCAGGCCGCCCGCGCCGTCGAACTCTACAGCCGCATCGATGGCGACTCGTCCCATTTCGAGCGGCTGTTCGCGCACCTGTTTGCCCCATACACCGCCTGAATTGAGAATTGAGAATGTAGAATTGAGAATGAGGCACAGCGCGGCCATTCTTAATTTTCAATTCTCAATTCTCAATTTCCAATTTTGAGGGTGCTATGTTTATTGTCGATGCCCACGAGGATATCGCGTTCAATGCGATCGCGCAGGACCGTGACTACCTCCGGTCGGTCGCCGCGACGCGCGAGATCGAGGGGGCGCGCGCCGAGGACATCGTAACGGTGGGGCTGGCCGATGCGCTCGCTGCGGGCGTCGGCATTGTCTTTGGAACGCTGTATGTCGCCCCTGAGGGCGCCGTGAGCCTGAGCGGGCCGGTTTATCGCACAGCCGAAGAGGCCCACGCCCAAGCCCACCAGCAGCTTGCGGTCTACCGGCGCCTGGCCCAGCACCCTCAGATCACCATCGTCGAGACCCGCGCCCACCTGGCCGAGGTCATGGCCGCCTGGGACGCAGGGACACCGCAGCTAGGCATCGTGGTGCTGATGGAGGGCGCCGACCCGATCCGCGCACCGGCGGAAGTGGCCGACTGGAGCGCCGCCGGCGTGCGGCTGGTAGGCCCGGCTTGGGGCCCCACTCGCTACAGCGGCGGCACCGGCACGCCCGGCCCGCTGACGCTGGAGGGGCGCGAGCTCATGCGCGAACTGAACCGCGCCCGGCTGGCCCTCGACGCCAGTCACATGGCCGAAGCCAGCTTCTGGGAGGCGTTGGAGCTGTTCGACGGCCCGCTGATCGCCTCCCACTCGAACTGCCGGGCGCTGCTTCCAGGGCCGCGCGCGGATCGCCACCTCTCCGACGCAATGATCAAGGCGCTGATTGAGCGTGACGGCGTGATCGGCATTGTGCTCTACAATCGCTTTCTCGACAGCGCCTGGACGCGCGAACGGGGCAAGGCTGGTGTGGGCCTCGACGTCGTGCTGCGCCATATCGACCACATCTGCCAGATCGCCGGCAACGCCCGCCACGTCGCGATCGGCAGCGACTTCGACGGCGGCTTCGGCAGCGAGGCCATCCCGCGCGAGCTCGACAGCATCGCCGATCTGCCACGCTTGGGCCAGGCGCTAAATGATGCTGGCTTCTCCGACGACGATCTGGCGGCGGTGATGGGCCGAAACTGGCTGCGGAAACTCGACCAGATTCTACCGCTCACATAATTTGACAATCTCTTCGTGCCGCCTTATAATGCACGCGCTGTTGATTCTGGTGCCGGAACAACGGGTCGGTACCGAAGTGGCCAACCGGGGCAGACTGTAAATCTGCTGGCTTACGCCTTCGCTGGTTCGAATCCAGCCCGGCCCACCAAGACAATTTAGAGTTAAGAGTTAAGAGTTAACGGTCTCAAATCTTTACTCTTAACCCTTAACTCTTAAATTTGTTACGCCCATGTAGCTCAGTCGGTAGAGCACCTCTTTGGTAAAGAGGAGGTCTCGGGTTCGAGTCCCGACATGGGCTCCAGCTATTATCTGGAGTGGGGAGTGTACCCCGCGCGCCAGTGAAATGGCGCGGTGCTTTAGGAGGAACAAGAACAACAATGGCGAAGCAGAAATTCGAGCGCAACAAGCCGCACGTGAACGTCGGCACGATCGGGCATGTCGACCACGGCAAGACCACGCTGACCGCCGCGATCACCAAAGTCCTGGCGCTGAAGGGCGCGGCTCAGTATATGGCCTACGACCAGATCGACAACGCCCCCGAAGAGAAGGCCCGCGGTATCACCATCGCCATTCGCCACGTCGAGTACCAGACCACCAATCGCCACTACGCTCACGTCGATTGCCCTGGTCACGCCGACTATATCAAGAATATGATCACCGGCGCCGCCCAGATGGACGGTGCCATCCTGGTCGTCTCGGCCCCCGATGGCCCCATGCCCCAGACCCGCGAGCACATCCTGCTCGCTCGCCAGGTCCAGGTCCCGGCTATGGTGGTCTACCTTAACAAGGTCGACATGATGGACGACGAGGAGCTGCTCGAACTGGTCGAACTGGAGCTGCGCGAGCTGCTCTCCAAGTACGAGTTCCCCGGCGACGACATCCCGATCGTTCGCGGCAGCGCGCTGCCAGGCGCTCTCCTCGACCTCGACCGACATGAATGCGCCGGAGTACAAGTCGATCATGGACCTGATGGAAGCGGTCGACAACTACATCCCGACGCCAGCGCGGGCGATCGACCAGCCGTTCCTGATGCCGATCGAGGACGTGTTCGCGATCAAGGGCCGTGGGACGGTGGTGACTGGGCGGATCGAGCGCGGGCGGGTCAAGATGGGCGAGACGATCGAGATCGTCGGGATGAGCGAGGCAGTGCCGCGCAAGACGGTGGTGACGGGCGTGGAGATGTTCCAGAAGACGCTGGACGAGGGCATCGCGGGGGACAATGTGGGGGTGCTGCTGCGCGGGGTCGAGCGCACGGACGTGGAGCGCGGGCAGGTGCTGGCGGCGCCGGGGAGCATCAAGCCGCACCAGAAGGTCAAGGCCCAGGTGTACGTGTTGAAGAAGGAAGAGGGCGGGCGGCACACGCCGTTCTTCCCAGGCTACCGGCCACAGTTCTACATCCGCACGACCGACGTGACCGGGGCGATCGAGCTGCCGGCGGGGATGGAGATGGTGATGCCGGGGGACAACGTGGAGATGGGGGTTGAGCTGATTGTGCCGGTGGCGATCGAGGAAGGGTTGCGGTTCGCCATCCGCGAGGGTGGGCGCACCGTCGGTTCCGGTGTCGTAACCAAGATTGAGAAGTAATACGCCGGCCGCGCGCGAAGGTCCAGGGTTGACCCACTGATCGCCCTGGACCTTTACGCCTGTCTCGCTTTTATACAGAGAACGTTTATGTTACAAGGAAAGCCGATGGTCGAGAAAGAGCCTCGCGACAACGCCATCGTGCGTACATTTCGTGAAATACGCTCGGAGATGAAGAAAGTCGTCTGGCCAACCCGCGAGGAGACGATCCGGCTTACGGCTGTTGTTGTCGCGCTGTCCGCGGTGATTAGTATGATTCTGTTTGCGGCCGACGCGCTTTTCGCTACGCTGCTGACGTTGCTCCAGAGTGCGGTGAGTTGACCGATGCAGAGGCGAGGATGGTCGTGACTGAGCAAAACGAAACGCAAAGTGAATCTGAGTTGCAGGACGATGGGCGGCGCTGGTACGTCATCCATACCTACTCCGGCTATGAGAACAAGGTCAAGCAGAACTTGCTCCATCGTATCGAGACGATGGAGATGCAAGAACAGATCTTTCGGGTGATTGTGCCGACTGAGGAAGAGATCGAGATCAAGAACGGGCAGCGGCGCACCGTCCATAAAAAGGTCTTCCCCGGCTATGTGCTGGTGCAGATGCGGATGAACGATAACTCGTGGTACGTCGTGCGGAACACCCCCGGCGTGACGAGCTTCGTTGGGCATGGCAACCGCCCTACTCCGCTCGAGGATAGCGAGGTCAAGGCGATCCTCAAGCAGATGGAGGAGGAGGCGCCTAAGGTGCGCGTCAGCTACCAGGTCGGCCAGGCGATCAAGATCACCGACGGCCCGTTCACCGATTTCGAGGGCATCGTCGACGCGATCGACCACGAGCGCGGTCGGGTGCGGGTGCTGGTTTCGTTCTTTGGCCGCGAGGCCCCGGTCGAGCTCGACTTCTTGCAGGTCGCCCGGTTAGTCGATTAGGAATGTACCCGGTAATCCGCAGGTCGCGGGTCATGTGCCGCAGATCGTCTGGTATCTGCGCTGCGGTGACCTGCGACTTGTGACGTATGGTAAGGAGTATCACGTGGCGAAGAAAGTTACAGGGGTTGTGAAGCTCCAGCTTCCGGCCGGCAAAGCTACTCCGGCCCCGCCGGTCGGCCCGGCGCTCGGCGGCTACGGCATCAACATCATGGCCTTCGTGAAGGAGTATAACGAGAAGACCTCCATGAATGCCGGCACGGTCATCCCGGTCGAGGTTACGATCTTCTCGGATCGCTCGTTTACGTTCGTCCTCAAAACCCCGCCGGCGGCGGACTTGCTCCGCAAGGCTGCGGGAGTGGACAAGGGTTCCGGCACGCCCAATCGAACGACGGCCGGCACGATCACCCGCAAGCAACTGCGTGCCCTGGCCGAGCAGAAGATGAGCGACCTCAACGCGACCTCGATCGAGGCCGCCGAGAATACGCTCGCCGGCACCGCGCGGAGCATGGGCATCAAGATCACCGAATAAGACAAGGTTCTTTGGGGCTTTACAGTTCTGGGAAAAGGGGGTTTGAGGGGGCTGCCCCCTCAGTCTCCCCCCACCTACATTGTAAAGTAGAACGGCGTCTTCCGAAATCTTGTCTAATCTGAAGCTGTGGGAGGGCACAAGCCCGCAAGTACCACAAGGAGAATACTGATGGCTAAAGAACACGGCAAAAAGTATCTTGAGGCGCTCAAGAAGGTCGATCGCGCTCGGCTGTACACGCCGGACGAGGCGGTCAAGCTGCTCAAGGAGACCGCGTACACCAAGTTCGACTCGACCATCGAGGTCCATCTGCGGCTAGGGATCGACCCGCGCCATGCCGACCAGAACATCCGCACGACCGTCGCCCTGCCCCACGGCACCGGCAAGATGGTGCGGGTGCTGGTGTTCGCGCAGGGGGAGGCGGCCTTGGCGGCTCAGGCGGCCGGCGCCGATTTTGTCGGCTCCGATGACCTGATCGGCCGGATCGATAAAGAGAACTTCTTTGATTTCGACATCGCGATCGCCACGCCGGATATGATGGGCAAGGTGGGCCGCGTGGGCCGCAAGCTTGGCCCGCGCGGCTTGATGCCCAACCCCAAGAGCGGCACGATCGTCCAGCCCGACGACCTGCCGCGAACGATCCGCGAGGTGCGCGGCGGGCGCGTCGAGTTCCGCAACGATAAGACCGGCCTGCTGCATGTGGCCGTCGGCAAGCTCAGCTTCACTGAGCAGCAGATCTTTGAGAATATCACGGCGCTGCTCGAAGCGGTCAAGACCTCCAAGCCGAGCGGCCAGAAGGGGACCTACATCAGGAGCGTGACGTTCACCAGCACAATGGGTCCCGGCATCCGCATCGATGTATCCGCTGCACAGGCGATGAGCGCGAGCGCATCGTAAGCTATGGCATGAGCAGGGGAGTTTGCAGGGGCAACCCACACAAACCTCTCCTATGGATCGTGAACTGAATACTGCCCCAGACAGCAGGTGCATGGCTTAATGGCTTCCAGCCGCCCGCCGAGGCAGACCTTCCAGGCGACGGGGTGATTCCGTCCGAAGGCTGCTGTGTCTGGCGACAGCAGCCTTTTTGGTGTTCAAGATACTTCACCTCTTTTTTACCGTGGATTTTCGCCCCACCGGGCGGAAAATCCACGGTAAAAGAAGAAAAAGTACCGCGCAAGTTTTGTCAATAATAGATCACTGGAAGGGGGTGAACAACAGATGCCTACACAGCGTAAAATCGAATCGGTCGCGGACCTGAGCGACAAGCTAAATCGCACGCAGCTCACGCTGGTGGCCGACTATCGCGGCCTGACGGTCGCCGAGATCACGGCTCTGCGCAGCGCGCTTCGCAAGGTCGGCGCCGAGCTGATCGTCGCCAAGAACACGCTGACGCTGCTGGCCGCCAAGCAGACCGGCCATGACGCGCTCGAAGAGCTGCTGGCCGGGCCAACGGCGCTGGCCTTCGCCTACGACGATGTGGCCAAGACCGCGAAGGCGATCAACGATTTCAATCGTGGCCCGAAGAAGCTGGTCGTGCGCGGTGGGATGCTCGGCATGAGCGTGCTGACCGGCGATGTGCTTGAGCAGGTCGCCAGCGTGCCGTCGCGCGAGCAAGTGCTGGCCCAGATCGTCGGCGGGATCTCGTCGCCGGTCGCTGGCGTGGTCGGCGTGATCAACGCGGCGATCAGCAACCTCGTGTATGTGTTGCAGGCGCGAATCGAGCAGCAGCAGCCGCCGGCCGAGGCGCAGGCGTAGCTGGGTGACAAGATGACGCGATGACAAGATGACAAGATGATGTGTCACGCATCACGCATCACGTTTCACGTTTCACGAAGTAAAAGACAATATATTACGGAGGATCCAGATCATGGCGAGCGATAAGGTCAACGGCATCATCGAGACCATCGAGCAGCTGAATGTGCTCGAACTGGTCGAGCTGAAGAAGACGATGGAGGAGAAGTGGGGCGTCACTGCGGCGGCGCCGATGATGATGGGCGCGATGCCGAACGTGGCGGCGGGCGGCGGCGACGGCGCGGCGGCCCCGGCCCCGGTCGAGGAGCAGACCGAGTTCGACGTTATCTTGACGGCGGCCGGAGCGAACAAGATCCAGGTGATCAAGGCCGTGCGTGAGCTGACTAGCCTGGGCCTCAAGGAGGCGAAGGACCTGGTTGAGGGCGCGCCCAAGCCGGTCAAGGAGGGCGTCAGCAAAGAGGAGGCCGATGCCGCTAAGACCAAACTGGTCGATGCCGGCGCGACCGCCGAGGTCAAGTAACCACGCTCAACCACCGCTCGACGAGTGGTGCCAGCCAAACGATGGAACCCGCAGGATCAGCGCTCAGATCGGCGTTGCTCCTGCGGGTTATTTTTCATACTAACTTGCGTTCTGGTGGAGAAGATAAAAGTGGAGGAAAATAAGATCGTGGAGGGCGGCCCCTCCACACCTCCCCGCTGCAAGATGTCACGCTATCGTCGTGGTATGAAGATTGCTCGCATGATCCCGAGCGGTTTATACTAGTCTCGGGAGGATAGCCATGCCTACTGACTTGCGAACGACCCTCCGGGAACTCACGGCGCAGCCTCGCACCGAGCATCCCTACCTCAGTGTGTTTCTTGATTGGACCCCTGACGGCACCGGCAAGCGCCAGTCGCCCGTGATCCTGGAGAAGGAACTCGACAAGATCGCCGCGCGATTGCACGCGGAGGACCGCGATCTCAGCAGCTTCAATGCCGACCGCCGGCGCATCATGGATTATGTAAATGATGAGGCGCCCGTCGACGCGCGCGGCCTGGCGATCTTCGCCTGCCACGCCGAGAAGGTCTGGATAGCGCTGGCGCTGCATGTGGCGGTTGGGACGAAGATCGCCGTAGATCACTATCCGCATACATTCGCCTTGGCGAAGGTCCTCGACGATCACGAAACCTACGCGGTCGTGCTGGCCGACGGGCAGGAGTCGCGGCTCTTCGTCGTCACCCTGGACGGCGCCCAAGCGGTCGGCCATACCGAGGCGGCCGAAGAGATCAAGCGGTTCGACGCTGGCGGGCAGGCGCAGATGATCTTCCAGCGCCGGGTGGACAATCTCATCAAGGCGCACACCAAGGACATCGCCGAGACGCTGAGTAAGATCATCAAGCGCTACGATGTGCGGCATGTGGTCATCGCCGGCAACAACTCGATCAAGGGCATCATCTTGAATACGCTGCCGGATGCGATCAAAGAGAAGATGGTCGACTACGTCCACCTCGACGTGGCGAGCAACATCCCCGAGATCATGGAGGTGATCGAGCCGATCATGCAGCAGGTCGAGCGCCAGCATAAGGCCGCGATTATCGCTGATCTGGAAGGCCAGATGGCGAGCAAGGGCGGGCTGGGGGCCTTGGGCGTCACCGACGCGGCGATGGCCCTGTCGAAGGGCCAGGTGCGGATGCTGATTATGGATCAGAACTTCGGCGGTGCCGGCGGCGAGTGCTCGTACTGCGGCATGCTGTGCGTCGGCCACCGGGCGAAGTGCCCCTATGATGGGGCTGATCTTCAGCCGGTGGACCTGCGCGAGAGCTTCACCGCCCGCGCGTGCCAGCAGGACGCGGCGATCACGATCGTGACGGACAGCACGTACCTCAACCAGCACGAGGGCATCGGTGTGCTGCTGCGCTACCGGGACGATGAGCAGGCCCGCGGGGTCTAGCCCACCAGAACCAGGAACTAAGGATAGAAGATAGAGGATAGCCATCTTCTATCCTCTATCTTCTATCCTCTATCCTCACCGCCGTTTACCCCTTCCAGAAGCGATCATCTCCTTTGGCACGCCCCCTGCTATAGTTCCTGGTATAACAACCGTTTGCAAGGTCTTTCAGAAAAGAAAGAAAAGGAGGTTTAAGGGGAGGACCGCCCTGCCCTTAAACCCCACCCAACCCGCCGTAAGCGGTCCGGAGCATTTCTGAAAGGCAGCGCGGAACCTATCGACGAAGGAGTAGCAGAGCTATGAAGGGGACATTTACAATAGCACGAATCATCGGGCTGCTCATGCTGGTTGCGCTTGCGCTTCCGGGATGTGGTTTGTTCAACAACGCCGCCCGCGAGCGCGAGGAGCAGAACCAGGCCGTGACGCAGGGCGCCGTCCTGGGCAATATCGTCACCGCCGAGGGTGTTGCCGACCAGAATCGACCGGTCAACGAGACCAATTCGTTCAGTTCATCACAGGACTTCATCTATGCGGTGGTCGAGGCGCAGCGCGTCGAGCCAGGGACGACATTGTACGCCCGCTGGTTGCGCGACGGCACGCCGTTCGAGGATAGCAGCGAGATCAAGGCCGACCGGCTGTATGAGAATACGTTTGTCGAGTTCCACCTTGAGAATCTCCAGGACCGCATGGAGCCGGGCAACTACAGCGTGCAGATCTTTGTCAACGGCAACCCGGCCAAGAAGGCCGACTTTGTGGTCAAGTAGTCTTAGTCGGCACGTTACCTTCGCTCAAGCGATAAAGGAGTAGCGCCTTATGGATACCACAACCTTATTGATTATCATCGGCATCATCCTGCTGGTGGTAGCCCTATTGAACCGCCGGCGAACCCCGCCGGCCGGCACCTACGACGACCCAAACTACCGCAGCAGTGGCAGCATCGGCGGCGGCCAGCGCGGCTATGACGACCCGGACCACCGTAGCAGTGGCAGCATCGGCGGCGCCGATGGCGCGCGCTCGTACGACAGCCCGAACCACGCCAGCGGCGGCAGCTTCGGTGGCGGAGCCGAGGGCGAACGGGAGCGCAGCGTCGGCGAGAGCACCGTCGCTCCTAGCGGCAGCGGATCGCGCAGCGGCGGGGGCAGCGGCGAGAGCCCGCGCAAGGACGACCCGAATTTCAAGAGCGGGGGCAGCTTCGGCGGATAGCCGGTAGCAGTTTAACCTGATACACACGAGAAGGCCGCACAGGCGATCTGCGCGGCCTTCTCGTGTGTGCTGGCGCTCCCGAAACCAAGCGACGTGCTACAGCAATGCTATTGACATCTAGGTAAGCTCATGCTATCATCATTTACGAATACGAGGTATAGTTCATATTTTCAAGAATGATCACCTAGCATGAGAGGAATGTCCATGACCGCACCATCCATCCCTCGCGACCGCGCGCTGGCCCCTGGTGCCAGGGCCGCCGTCGGCGAGACGGCGTTGCGCCTGGCCGGCGCAGCACTGATCGGCGTCGCGCTGACGATCTTTCTGTTCGGGACCTCCTGGGACATTCAGTGGCACCCTTCGGTGGGCCGCGACCGGCCGCTGACGCCGCCGCACCTTATGATGCTGGGTGGGATCGCGCTGTCGGGGCTGCTGAGCATGCTGCTAGTCCTGCTCGACACCTGGCGCGCGCGGTCGGGCACGGCGGTCGATGAGCGCAACAGCAGCCGGCTTTTCGGCATGTTCCGGGCGCCGGCCGGGCTGGCGGTCTCCGGCTTCGGCGCGCTGCTGGCGACGATCGCGTTCCCGCTGGATGACTACTGGCACACGCTGTATGGGATCGACGTGACGCTGTGGGCGCCGTTCCACATCATGATCGTCGCCAGCATGGGCATGGTCGGCCTGGGATTGCTCTACGTGCTGGCGAGCGAGATGAACCGAATGGCGGCTGGGCGGGCCAAAACGCTCGTCCAAGTGGGCTTCGCCGCAGCCCAGGCTATCACCCTGGCGACCTTCCTGCTGCTGATCGCCCAGGCATCGGTAGAAGAAGGGGTGGTGCGGGTCGGCGGCGCTCAGTTTGTGCTCTACCCAGCCTTGCTGGCGTTCACGCTCACGATCGGCCTGGTAGGCGCGATCTGGGCCACCAAACGGCCCGGCATCGCCACGGTCGTCGCGCTGGTCTTCCTGGCCATCCGGCAGTTGATGTTCGTCTTTATCCCGCCGGTGATGGATCTGCTGGTGGCCGCCGAGGGGCTGACATACCGCGACAATGCTCCGTCGGTGTGGATCACGCCGTACAATTATCCGAGTACGATTCTGCTGGCCGGGCTGGCGATCGATATCGCCTACTGGCTGGCGCGTCGGCGTGGTGGGGCCGGCACCTGGGCGCTGCTGGGCGCCGGCACGGCAGCGGCCGTGCTGACGACGATCTGGGACCAGCCTTGGGCCAGGAATTTAATCAAGTACTACTACCCCACTATGGATTCGAGCGCCGTCTTCCTGGCTTCGCTACCGCTGACGATCGCCGGGGCGCTGCTGGGCACAGGCGTGGCTGTGCTGCTCGGTCGCGGCCTGGCCACCATACGAAACTAAGGAGATGACCATGCGTAGCTTCCGATTTCTGCTGGTCTGCGGTATACTGTTTGGACTCCTGATCGCGGGCCAGGCCGCAGCACAAGACAGCGCGCCAGCCAAAACCCTGAAGATACAGCTTGGGCCGTACCCGGTGAGCGTCAACTATTACAACGAGCCACGCGGCGGCGAAGCGCTGATCTTCAGCATCATGCCGGAGACCGAACCAACTGGACCGATCACCTACAAGGTAACGGCGCTCCCCGGCACTACCGTGAACGCGGTCCCCGTCAAGGCGGCCTTGGAGGCCGATTCGGGCCGGCTGGGCGCCATTCAGGGCCAAGTCAACCTGCCGGTGAGCGGGCAGTGGATGCTGTTTATCGAGGCCGACGGCCCGCTCGGCTCCGCAGCCGAGGATGTGCCGATCCTGGCCGGCGCCAAGCCGGCGATACCCGAGTGGTTCGGCTGGATGATTGGGCTGATCCCCATCTGGGCCGTGATCGGCTTCATTCTGGCGCAGGCCCGCCGGGCGCCGCGCCGGCTCGGCCACCAGTCGGGGTAATGTACGACAGGAATAACCTTGCCTGAACAGCACGATGTGGGGACGATCCAGAATCTCCTCGCCGACCTCGACCTCCCGCGCGTGCCGCAGCAGGCACGCAGCCGCCAGAAGCGTGACGCGCTCCTGGCGGCTGCGGTGCAGCTCTTCGAGGAGCGCGGCTATGATGCGACCACCGCCGACGATATCGCGGCGGTCGCTGGCGTCAGTATCGGTACCTTCTACGGGTACTTCCGCAACAAACGCCAGATGTTTCTAGCCCTCTTCGCGGAAAGCATCAACTCGCTCTTGGAGCTGGGCATCACCAATATCGACCTGAGCGTCGACCCACGCACGGCGGTTCGGGATACCGTCCACCGGGCGCTACAGCGCGACAAGCTGTCGTACTGCTTGCGGCGAGCCATGTCTGAACTGATGCCTCGCGACCCGGAGATTGCGTCCTATAACCACCAGTTGAATCGCTTGATCTATGGGCAGGTCCTGGAGGTAGCCCAGAAAGCGGCCACTGAAGGACTGACATGGCCGGACCTGAACATCGAAGATACCTGCTGGGTGATCACGCTCATGCTCGACCAGATCTGGCATAGCGATCCAGGGCCGGAGGAGCTGACCGACGAGCAGAGCCACCGGCAGCGCAACGCCGTGGCCGATCTGATCTACCACGCGCTTTTCAGCGGCATACCGCTCAGCAGGCGCACGGCAGCGGGTGAGGAAGCGGGCGATCTGCCCCAGGACACCACTATCGGATAGCTGCGCTTGCGTAAAGCGATAGCGGATATCGCGCCCCAAACCGTCACTTTATAGGCCCCGATGGCGTTGTATAAAACAGACCAGGTTGTGCCCTATCGCCCCCACCAACCTCGTAGCACGCGCGGCCCGCCGGATCGAGCGCAGCAGGTACGCTGCGACGTAGTATAGACCCTACACAATGGAGCAGCAATCGCCATGGAACTCAAAAACTACCTTCTCCTCCTCCAGCGCTGGGGATGGATCTTGCTGGTATGCTTGATCCTGGCAATCGTCGGTGGATACTGGTACTCATCGCGACAGCGACCGATCTATGAGGCCGAGGCGCGCTTCCTAGTCGGGCCGGCGCTCGCCAACCCGAATGTGACCACCGGCGATCTCCAGGTGAGCAGCCAGGTTGGCGAGACCTACGCCACGCTGATCACGACAGCCCCGGCGATCGAGAGCGCCGGCAAGAAGCTGAAACTCGATATCGGCGCCGGCGGCATCCTCAACAGCGTGACGCCAACCTGGGACGGCGATACGCAGATCCTCACGGTCAGGGTGCGCGCCTACAATGCACAGAACGCCGCCAATATCGCGAATGCGCTGGGCGATGTGCTGATCGAGCGCACGCCCACCGGCACACCAAGCACCCAGGCTGAACGACGACAAGAGGCCAGTGCCGAGATCGCCAAGCTCAAGCAGATCGTTGATGACACTCAATTCGCGATCAACGAGCTGATCGCCCAGATGGAGCAGAACGACGACGCGACGACCGACCGGGCGTTGACCGTCCAACTGGAGCGCAAGCGGGACCAGCTTGAGACGGCGCAGCGAGCGCTGATCGAGCAGTTCAGGAGCGCGGATAGCGGCAGCACCAACCAGATCGCGGTGTTGGAGCCGGCGGTGCGAAGGCCCATCCCGGTCGAGCCGAACCTCCCTCAGAACCTACTGGCGGCGCTGATCGGTGCGATGGTGCTGGGGCTGTCGCTGATGCTGATCTGTGAGTACTTCACGTACGTGATCTACACTGCGGAGGAGCTGGAGGACGCCACCCGGCTGCCCCACTTGGGCCGGATCGTTCGCCACAAACGGCTGCGCGGCGCTGGCCTGGCGCAGCTTGTGGCCCACGCGCGGCCCGATACGCTGGCGGCGGAGAGCTACCGGGTGCTGCGCGCCAACCTCCAGTCAACCGGCGACGACCGCATGCTGTCCTCGCTGCTGGTGACCAGCCCCGCGCGTGGCGATGGGAAAAGCTCGATCGCGGCCAATCTGGCGATTACACTGGCGCAGGCCGGCAGCAGCGTGCTCTTGATCGACGCCAACCTACGCCAGCCGCGCCTCGGCGCGCTGTTTGGCGTGCCCGACGATCAGGGGCTGACAGACCTGCTCCACGCGCCGGATCTGCCGCCGGTGCCGCTGCCGGTGGTGGGGCTTCGCGGGCTGTCGGTGCTGCCGGCGGGCACCCCGACGACGAACTCGCCCGATCTACTGGCCTCGCCAGCGATGGCCCGGCTCCTGAATCAGTGTCGCGCGCTGGCCGATGTCGTTATCCTGGACAGCTCGCCGCTGTCGTATTCCGACACCCTGACGCTGGGCCGCTTGGTCGATGGCGTGCTGCTGGTCGTCAACCACGGCCGGACCAGCCGCGAGGCGACGGTCAACGCGGTCGAAAGCCTGCGCATCATCGGGGCGCCGCTTGTCGGCGCGGTGCTGAATCGCGTCAAGGCCGAGGCAGGGGCCTACTACCCGCTACCCGCAACAAAGCGAGCGGCGATGTCACTTGCAACGATCGAGGATGTTCGCCGGGCAGATTCGATCGAGAGTACGTAGCCGGCCGAGCCCGTGAAGCGTGAAACGTGAAACGTGATAATCCGCTCACGTTTCACGTTTCACGTTTTACGTTGGGAACTCAGATCACGTCGGCGAACGCCTTCTTGGTCTTCATAAACCAGGCATAGCCAAGCAGCATGACGATCATGGAGGCCGGCAGCAAGACCGCCAAGGCGGACCAATCTGGGAGCATGCCCCACAGCACGACCCGGCGGACATCTTCGACGATCACGGTGAGTGGGTTGAAGCCAATGATCGTGCGGAAGGGCTCTGGGATCCTCGCAGGCGAGTAGAAGATCGCCGACATGTAGAACAGGACCTGAAGAATCAGCGCGATCGCATAGTTGATATCGCGGATGAAGACGCCCAGGCTGGCCAGCAGCCACGCCAGGCCAAGGCTCATAAAGATCAGCGGCAGCACCACCAGCGGCAGCAGGATCAGCGTCCACTGGATGATGCCGCTGATCAGCAGGTTTCCCACGACCAGGATCACTAGGCTCACCAGGGCGTGAAACAGCGCCGCCCCAAGGGAACTGACTGGCAGAACCTCCAGCGGAAAGACGACCTTTTTCACATAATTCGGCACGCCGATCACCAGCGCCGGCGCCTGCCCGACACATTCCTGGAAGATGCCGAAGGTGGTGATTCCACAGAAGAGCACCAGCGCGAACTCTTCCAGGCTGTCGGTTCTGGCTTGCGGCCAGCGGGCTTGAAACACGATTCCGAACACAAATGTGTAGATCAGCAGCAACACCAGCGGGTTGATCAGCGACCACAGCAGGCCCAGAACCGAGCCCCGGTAGCGGCCTTCGACCGCGCGCCGGGTGAACTGGCGGATCAGCTCGCGGTGACGCCAAAGATTGCGGGCCAGGGCAAATGGACTCAGATATTGAGCGATGCCCACCGGGGCGGCGGTGACAAGCGTTGCCATAGATTCCTTGCTCGTAGATAGACGCTTCTGACCGCATTATTATAGCCGCAAAATCGGTCGCGAGATACCGCTACTCCAAGCTATACTTCGCCCGCTCCTCCCTCGCCCGCACATACTGCATCGCCCCAGCCTGGCGCACCAGCCCCTTCAGCTCCATAATCGCCAGCGTCGAGGAGACAACCGTGATCGGCAGCTCGACCTCGCGGCGGATCGCGTCGATATGCTGCGGCTCGAAGGAGAGCAGCTCCAGCAGGGCCGCCTCGGTCGGGTCCTCGGGCAGCGCGGCTTGGACCTCCTGCTGGACTGCGGCGGCCGAGAGGTTGAGCGCCTCCAGGATATTCTGGCCCTGCGTCACCAGCCCGGCGCCATTCTTGATCAGTTGGTTGGTGCCCTGGCTGACCTTGGAGAAGATCGGACCAGGCACGGCGAAAACGTCGCGGCCCTGCTCCAGCCCGAAGTTGACCGTCAACAGCGCGCCGCTGGTTGGCCCGGCCTCGACCACCAGCACCCCCAGCGCCAGCCCGCTGATCAGCCGGTTGCGCACCCGGAACAACTGCGGGGTCGGTTTCATCCCCAACGGGAACTCACTTACCAGTGCGCCGGCTCCCGCGATCTGCGCGGCCAACTCGGCGTGCCGCTGTGGGTAGACCATGTCTAGGCCGCAGGGCAGCACCGCGATGCTGCGCCCGCCCGCCTCCAGCGCAGCCATGTGGGCAGCCGCGTCGATCCCGATCGCCAGGCCGCTCACGATCGTCACGCCGGCCCCGGCCAGCTCGCCGACCAGGCGGCGAGTGGCCTCTTTTCCGTAGGTGGTGGGCGAGCGCGTGCCGACGACCGCGACGCTCCAGGCGTCCACACCGTCGAGCCGGCCCTTGACGTACAGCAGCGACGGGGCGGCTGGGATCTGCGCCAGCCCAGCCGGGTACTCGGCGTCATCGCGCGAGATCAGCCGCACCTCGGCGCGCTCGGCCCGCTCCAGCTCGGCGTCGAGATCGAGCGTTCGCTGGGCAGACAGTAGCGCCTCGATCGTCTTGGCGTCCAGGCCGGCGGCCAGCATCTCCTGCGGGGCCGCGCGCCAGGCCGCCTCGACCGAGCCGCAGCGCTCGATCAGCCGGTCGAGGCGCGCCGGGCCGATACCATTGACCAGGTTGAAGCCGAGGTAGTAGCGTGTATGGTCCATATTGGGTTTACGACTGACGTGATTATCAGCTCTCTATCCGCTCATCGATTTACGATTGTCGCGTTACGCACTTCGGTAGTATATCAGCGAACCGTTACCGGCGCGGATAGAGAGCCGAGATTACAAAATCATCATCATCTACGCCAAACCGTGTGCGACCCGCAGCCGGGCGAACTCGGCGGGGTATACTCCAGACCATGAGGCGGTCTCAGATCGGTTATACTGATAAGACAAGGCTTCGGGCAACGCCGTTCTCCTTTACAATGGGAGTGAGGGAAGACTGAGGGCCTACCCCTCAAACCGCCTTTTCCCAGAACTGCCGGAGCCTAAATTGCCGAGCAGACCAGCGCCGTGATCGAACCAGCCCCCCAACCAAAAGAGCGCGGTGCGTCGCCGCCCCGGCTCCAGATCATCGCGAACCTGACCAGCACCATGGGCGCGCTCCGACAACTGCTACGGGAGCGACCGGCCGATCTCATGACGCGCCAGTTCAGCATCCCGGCGGCGGCGATGATCTTCATGGCCGCCTTTCTGCTCTCCGCGCTGCTGGGGCTCGTTCGCCAGATCCTGCTCAACGCCCAGTTTGGCGCCGGCTCCGAGGCCAGCGCCTTCTACGCGGCCTTCCGCCTGCCGGACACGCTCGGCAACCTGATCGCCGGGGGCGCGCTGTCCAGCGCGATGATCCCGGTGATGCTGCGGACCGGGCGCCTGGACGGGGCCGAAGCCGAGCGGCGGCTGGTCAACCTCGTACTCACGACGCTGCTGGTGGTCGTCGTCCCGCTGGCGCTGCTGTGCATGATCGCGGCGCCGACGTTCGTCGGCACGGTCCTGGCCCCCGGATTCGACGCCGACACCAGCCGGCTCACCGCGACGCTCACCCGCATGATGCTGCTCCAGCCGCCGATCGCGGTGGCGATCACCGTGGCGATCGCCGTGGCCAACAGCCGCAACCAGTTCCTGCTCACGGCGCTGGCGATCGTCGTCCAGAACATCACGCTGATCGCCGGCATCGCCGCCGCCGCCGCCTTCCCCGGCCTCGGCATCTACGGCCCGACGCTGGGAGTGATCGCCGAGGTGGTGCTCCAAGCCTGCATCCTGCTGCCGGCAATGCGTAGCAACGGCTTCCGCTACCGGCCGGCCTGGGACCTGCGCGACCGGCACCTGCGCGAGGTGATCCGGCTGCTGATCCCCAACGGCCTCTCGATGTCGGTCAACTACGCCGGCACGATCGTCGACGCCGCGTTCGCATCGCTGGCCCGCGAGGCCGGCAGCCTGCCCGCCGTCCATAATGCGTTCCTGCTGATCGGGCTACCGATCCGTCTGCTGGGGATGGCGATCGGCAGCGCAGCCTTCCCGCGGCTGGCCGCACACGCCGCTGCCGCCGAGTGGCCACAGATGCGGCGAACACTGCTGCGGGCGCTGTGCGTCGCCGCCGGGCTAGCGACCCCGATCCTGCTTGGGCTAATCCTGCTTGGCCGCCCGCTCCTCCAGATCCTGTTCGAGCGCGGTCGCTTCGACGCCGCCGCCGGCGCGCTGACCTACAGCGTGCTGGTGGCCTACGCCGTCGCGCTGCCCGCCTACGTCGCCACCGAGATCCTCTCCCGCGGCCTGATCGCGCTGTACGACACCCGCACCCCGCTACTGACCAACCTGCTCCAGCTCGGCGGGCGGGTCGCGATCATCCTGCTGCTGCTCGACGACCTGGGCGTCGTCGCCATCCCAATCGCCTTCGCCATCACCTCGACGCTAGAGGCGTTGGTGCTGGGAGCCGTGCTGCACCGCAAGCTTCGAGGGCGGATGGCGGGCGTGGCAAGGTGACAAGTTTCTGAAAAACTCCTTATACCTCAGTCCCCTTTCTCCCCACCACAATAGGAAATTCCATCTCATCGCCGGCAAGAATGTTCTTGGTGGATGCCAGGATCGGCATCATGATTCGTTTGTTATGCTAGGTAAATGAGGAGATCAGGAGTCAGCGAACCATGACCTTTGCGAACCGATTCCCGCGAGCAGGCGTTCTGGCGGCGTTCTGTGCGCTACTGGTAGGCCTGACCCTGGCGCCGAGTTCGGCTCGACCGGCCCGCCAGTGCCGCGACCAATACGGCGACATCATTTGACCAGACCAGCTACCTGGGATTCTACGGCAGCACTTGCCCGAACTACCCCGACTACGCGATCTGCCGGAGCGGCGGCATCGCCAACACCGGCTTCACCCAGGTCCTGTCGGGCACCAACCCGGTCAATTTGAGCCGGATCGCGCTGAACCCCGCCAGCGGCGGCAGGCTAGCCATCCAATCGACAGCCGGCGACCTGCGCACGCCCGCCACACCCCAGGACAACGCGCTGGTGCTGCCCTTCGACGGCGGCGCGGCGCCCTTCACCGTCGGCGCGCGCCTGCTTGGCCCCTTCGCCGGCCTCACCCAGAACGGCCAGGCCGGCGGCATCGTGCTGGGCATCAACGCCGAGAACTACGCCCGGCTGACCGTCGGGCACGACGCGAGCGGGGCCGGCGTGTTGTTCGACCGCGAGAACAACGGCGCGTTCGCCGGCAGCCGCCAGCCGATCAACCTGGCCACGACCACGACGATCGACCTGTTTCTGACCGTCGATCCCGTCGCTAAAACGATCTCGGCGCTCTACCGCGTCAACAGCAATGATCCGAACAATGTGACGCTGCTCACGACGGTCGTCTGGCCCGATCAGCTGATCAACGACCCGATCTATGGCGGCCTGGTCACGACCAACAGCGGCGCGCCCGCCCCAGTCACATTCACCTATGACTGGTTCAAGGTCGGCGCGCCGGTCAGTGGCATCAGCTTCGAGGGGCCGACCAAGCTCATCGACAACACGACTGCAGGCAGCGCCGACTTCGCCAACCCGACAACAATGACCTTGGCCCCGACGGGCGGCTGTACGTCGGCACCCAGTCGGGCCGGATCTACGCCTACACCCTCGACGCCAATGGCAACCCGACCGGCGTCCAGGTTATCGAGGCGATCTACGATAAGTCCAACTGGAGCTGCCCCACCAATGTGCCCGATCCGCCGCCGCCCACCCAGCCATGCCAGATGGACCCGAATGTCAAAGGCCGCCAGCTCCTCGGCATGGTCTTCGACCCGGGGTCGACGCCGATCAGCATGACCCTATACGTGAGCCACAGCGACCCGCGCATGTTCCGCGGCAACGGCAGCAACCTGACCGAGGCGAAGAAGATCGACACCTACTCGGGCACGATCAGCCGGCTCCAGTTCGGCAGTGCGACCACGGTCGTGACCGAGACGACGCTGGTGCTGGGGTTGCCGCGTTCGCGCAACAACCACGCGACCAATGGTATGGTGTTCGGCGCCGACGGCTGGCTCTACATCGCCCAGGGCGGCAACACCAACGTTGGCGCGCCCAGCACATTCTTCAGCCAACTGCCCGAATATTACCTGTCGGCGGCGGTTCTGCGCCTGAACGTCGCCACGCTCAACGGCGCGCCCGCACCACTCGACGTGCGTACGATCAACAGCGCCGCCGACCTCCAGCCGCTGGAAGACATCTTCGAGCTGTACGCCACCGGCCTACGCAATCCGTATGACCTGGTCTGGCACAGCAATGGCAAGCTGTACAGCAATGTCAACGCCGCCAACTTTGGCCTGGGCGAGACGCCCGGCCCTGCCGACGGCTGCCCCGACGGGCAGGCGCGCGACCTGAGCCCCTCGCCACCCGACGCGCTGGAGTGGGTGCGGTCGGAGGCATATTTCGGCCACCCAGTGCCGGTGCGCGACGAGTGCGTCTGGGAGAACGGCTTCTACTCGGCGCTGCCCGACCCGTACGACATGAACCCCGACCCCGACTACCAGACCGAGATCTACAGCTACACCACCTCCGCCTCGGTCGATGGGATCACCGAGTACGCCTCCAATGCGTTCGACGGCGCGCTCAAGGGCGAACTGGTCGTCGCCGCCTACGCCGGCGACCTGGCCGTGCGACGACTGGCGCTCTCCAGCGACGGCCAGAGCATCCTTAACGACACCATCCTGACCCGCCAGCTCCCGGCGCCGATCGACGTGCTAGTCGCCGACAACGGCAGGGTCTATATCGCCAACATCTTCGGCCCTGGCAACGATAACCCCGGCGGCATCTACGTGCTGACGCCGATCCCGGCGCCACCGGCCTGCCCGGCGCCCGGCAGCGACCCAGCCGTGACCGACAACGACACCGACGGCTTCATCGACCAGGATGAACTCGACAACGGCACCGACATCTGTAGCCCGTCCTCGGCCCCGGCCGACTTCGATGGCGACAAGCTCTCGGACCGCTACGACCACGACAGCGACGCCGACGGCGCTGCCAACAACCGGGACCAACTCCAGTACGACGCCGGGAATGGCGCCGCAACAGCCCTACCCTATACGCTAGACTTCTTCGAGGAGACGCGCGGCATCCAGAAATCGGGCTTCACTGGGGTTCAGCTCCGGGGCGGGGCGACGGCGACGATGGTGGGCGATGGCGGGCACGGGTTCGGCCTCTACGAGCCTGAGAAGCGCATCCGGCCCAATGGGGTGAGCGGCGCGCTGGGCCTGCTGACCACAGCCGGCAGCAACCAGGGGCCGGCCAACAACCAGGACAACGCCCTCCAGGTGGGCTTCAACGCGACCGGCAGCTTCACGATCACGACCGAGATCGCCGACCCGTTCGTCGACCGCACCGAGCCGTTGACGACGACCGAGGAGAGCGGCATCTTCTTCGGGCGCGATGCTGATAATTATGTCAAATTAGTACTACGCCGCACAAGCACCGCCCAGATGTCGCTGCTGCTGGTCTCGGAGTCAAGTGCGAGCGCCCAGGAGCGCTTCGGCCAGAAGATCCTGCCGTCGGTCGCGCTGCCGTTTACCGGGACGGTGCAACTGGCGCTGGTAGGCAACCCGCGGGCTGGCTACCTGCTGGCGCGCTACCGCATCCAGCCGGGGGCGCCCGGCCAGCCGGCGAGTCCCTGGCTCGACATCGGCCTGCTGACCAGGACGACCTTCCCGGCGCTGGGCAGCTTCTTCAGCGCGCCGCTCTGTGGCCCCACCAGCGCCAGCGGCTGCGTCGCGACCGCCGGCATCCTGGCGACCGGGCCGGAGATCCCATTCGGGTTCAACTACTTCGAGATCCTACCCTACCCGCAGGCGCCTTCGCAGATCTTCCAGTTGCGGCTGCCGATCGTCGCCCATTCTTAGACTGAAGGGGTGAAAGGGTGAAAGGGTTGCATAACCCCTTCACCCTTTCACCCTTTCACCCCTTCACCCCTTCATCGCTCACGCCGCCACGACGCGATATTCCAGGTGATCGGCGCCAACGGATCGGGCTGCGGCCCGCGCAACTCCAGCGCGGCGATCGTCAGGCTCAGGCGCTGGAACAGCGGCAGCGAGGGCAGCTCATGGGTCCAGAGCTGCTGCTGGCGCAGATAGGCCGCGTTCCGCCCGCCCGGATCGAGCGTCGTCACCGCCTCGCGGATGGCCTGGTTGGCGTCGCGGAAACACCAACCGGCGAAGTTCTCGCCGATCCAGCCATTCTCCTCGCTCGGCACGGCCCGGCAGCTCCACAGTTGCAGCCCGCCTGGGTCGGGGCCGTGAATCCAGCCGAACAGCGCCAGTTCGAACTGGCGCTGGAACAGCGGCCCATTCGGGTCGAAGAAGTCCTCGGTGGCCAATGTCAGCACGTCGACCTTGATCCCGATCGCCAGCATATCCGCCTGGAACCGGCGCGCGATCTCCTGGCGAAGCGGGCTGCGCTCGGTGGTCATCAGCTGCAAGGTCAGTGTCAGCCCATCCGTCGAGACGCGAACGCCGTCGCCCTCGGGGTCGGCGTAGCCAGCCTCATCGAGCAGCTTGCGTGCCTCGTCGGGATTGTAGGTGTAGCGCGTCAGTTGGTCCGGCGGGGCGGCCTCGGCCTGGCCCGGCAGTACCCAGCTCTCCAGCACCGGCGAGCGACCGAGGAAGAGCGCGTCGGCCATGGCTTGGCGATTGGTGCCGAAGGCGATCGCGTGGCGCAGCCGGATATCCTGGAGCAGTGGCACATCCAGGTTGAAGTCGATATGCTCCCAGATCGGGTTGGGCGTGTAAGTGACCTGGCTGCGGCCGGCCTGCGCGTCCTCGTCGAGCGGCGCAAACTGCTCCACATGCATTCGGTCGGTCGCAACCACATCCAGGTTGTGATTCAGCACACCAGCCCGCAGCCGGTCGAAGTCGGCCAGAAAGGAGATCACGACCTGCGAGGGGGCACCAGGCTGCATAGTTCCAAAGTAGTACTGGTTGCGTACCATGCGGATCTCGCCGGCTGTGCGCGACTCGATCGCGTATGGGCCATAGCCGAGCGGCGCCTGCGCGAACTGACCCTCTCGCACCTTGTCGGGCGGGACACCTTTGAGCTTGTGGCGCGGCAGCGGCGTCCAATAGTTCAGGAAGTAGGTCGGCCCGGTGAAATCAGGGCGCAGGATCGCGCGGGTGGTGTGGTCGTCCACCTTCTCATACGCCATGAGCTGAAGCAGCCGGTCGCGGGCATCATCGCCGGGCGGCGCCGCCTTCGCCAGCTCGTAGGCAAAGACCGAGTCATCGGCCGTGACCGGCTGGCCATCGGACCAGCGCAGCTGCGGGTTCCAGTTGAAGGTCACGACCAGTTGCTCGACTTGGGTCATGACGTCGGTCATGGTGGTGGTGATGTTGCCGGCCGCATCAAGGAACACGTCGGCCTTGCGAACCTTGACGCCGCCGTTCTCGATCGTCGGGATGCGCTCCAGCACACCTGTGGTGGTATAGCCGTAGTTGAACGACAGGATCGGCGAGGGGTAGAGCAGCTCGGTCACGGGCGCGGCGATGCGATGCGTGGGCGCGTCCTTGGCGTAGGGGTAGAGATCTCGCGGCACGTCCGTCAGGGCCAGCGCCCAGGTATCATCGCGGGCGGCGATCGCCTCGACCACCGCAGCGCTCGTCGGCGGCTGGCTCATCGTCGGCATCGCCACCGGCGTCGCCGGCACCCCACCCTCGATCTCGCACGCGGCAAGCATCAGGCAGAGGTCCCAGCAGCGCACTGATCCGACGAAGCGCCCGTGGAGAAAAGTTAGATCGATGCATGTCTCAGGTGTTGTCCGTCCTTGGCCTTTCCATAAAAGACTGTCTGAAAAGGGGAGCTTGAGGGGCTGCCCCTCAAGAACCCCTTTCCACCACAGATTGCGAGCAACACACCAGCCCTTTCAGACAGTCGCGAACAATCAGGGCGTAGAGTCTACCGCGCTTTGGCTGATTTGTCCAACCCCCTCATCCCGAAACTGGCGCCGATACAGCTCGGAGTAGACCGCGCCAAGTTCCAGTAGCTCGGCGTGGGTGCCCCGCTCGACGATCTGGCCCTCCTGCATCACCAGCACCTGGTCGGCCTCACGAATGGTCGAGAGACGGTGGGCGATCACAAAGCTGGTACGCCCCTTCAGCAAGGTCTTCAGCGCAGCCTGGATCAGCGCCTCGGTACGGGTGTCGACGCTGCTGGTGGCCTCGTCGAGGATCAGAATACGCGGGTCGGCCAGGATGGCGCGGGCGATCCCGATCAACTGGCGCTGGCCCTGGCTGAGTGTCCCGCCGCGCTCGCCGATCTTGGTCTGGTAGCCTTCGGGCAGCCGCGCGATAAAATCGTGGGCGTTGGCGGCTCGCGCCGCCGCCTCGACCTCGGCGTCAGTCGCGTCGAGCCGCCCGTAGCGGATGTTCTCGGCGATCGTGCCGCTGAACAGGAAGCTGTCCTGTAGGACCACGCCCATCTGCGAGCGCAGACTCGCCCGTGTGACATCACGCACATCGACGCCGTCGATCGCCACCACGCCTTCGCGTACGTCGTAGAAGCGGCCGATCATGTTCACCAGCGTGGTCTTCCCGGCGCCGGTCGGCCCGACGATCGCCATCGTCTGGCCCGGCTCAGCGACCAGCGAGACATCCTGGAGCTGATAGCCGGTTGGCTGGGGCGTATGCAATACGCCCTCACGGAGTCCGTTGTCCGTTGTCCGTTGTCCGTTGGTTCTTGGTTCTTGGTTCTCGGTTCTTGGTTCTTGGTTCTTGGTTCTTGGTTCTTGGTTCTTGGCGGTGGTCGGACGCTCGCCGTAGGAGAACGAGGCCTGCTCAAACGTGACTCGCCCGACGATCGGCGGCATGGCGCCGGCGCCGGGGGCATCGACCAAGTCGGGTGGGGTGTCGATCAGATCGAAGATCCGCTCGGCCGCCGCCAGCGACGCCTGGGCGGTGGTGTAGAAGGTCGAGAGCGCCTGGATCGGTCGGAAGAACTGCTGGACGTAGGTCAGGAACGCGACCACCACGCCGACGGTGATCGCGCCCTGGAGCGCCAGGTAGCCGCCGTAGCCGGCGACGATCGCCGTGGCGACGGTCGAGAGCACATCGATCGCCGGCGTGAAGGCCGAGGTGACGGCCGTAGCGTTGACATTCGCGTCGCGGTTGGCGGCGTTGCGCCGCTCGAAGCGCTGCTGGTTCTCGCCGGTGCGGTTGAACGCCTGCGCGACCTTGACCCCGGCGATCTCCTCCTGGATCTCGGCCGAGACATCGCCGATCGACTCGCGGGTGCGCCGGAACGCCCGCCGCGATAGCCGCGCGAACACATTGGTCAGCAGCAGCATCACCGGGATGACGGCGAAGCTCGCCAGCGCCAGCCGCCAATCCAGCGCCAGCATGGCGATCAGGATGCCGATCAGCCCGAACAAGCTGCTCAGCAGCCTGCACGATCCCCTGGCTGAAGAGCTGGTTGAGCACATCGGTGTCGTTGGTCAGCCGCGACATCAGGTCGCCGGCCGGGTGCCGGTCGAAGAAGCGCAGCGACAGCCGCTGGACGGTGGCGAAGATCTCACTGCGCATCCGCGCCAATGTGCGCTGGCCCACCGCTCCGATCAAGATGAACTGCATGCGCATCGCTAAAACACCACCGACATAGACCACCAGCAGCATCAGCATCGTCTGGTTGAGTGCTTGGCGATCGCCCTGGCCGATCGCGCCGTCGATCGCCCGCCCAATCAGGTACGGCGCAAACGCCTGGCTGACCGCACCGATCACCACCAGGCCGAGCACGGCCAGCAGTTGCCGCCAGAAGGGCCGCAGGTAGGCGAGCAGGCGCCGCGCGACGAGCCCGCCGCGCTCCGCCCGCTCGGTCGGCAGCGCCGCGATCGCTTCTATCCCTCCACGCATCATAATGGTTCTCTCTTGTTATTCAAGTGGCGCCGTTCTACTTTACACTGTGGGTGGGAGAGGACTGAGGGGGCTGCCCCCTCAAACCCCCTTTTTCCCCAGAGCAGCATCGTTCTACTTTACACTGTGGGTGGGAGAGGACTGAGGAGGCTGCCCTCTCAAACCCCCTTTTTCCCCAGAGCAGCATCGTTCTACTTTACAATGTGAGTGGTGGGAGACTGAGGGGGCTGCCCCCTCAAACCCCCTTTTTCCTCAGAACTGTTCACACTTCCACTGGCTCTGGTTCCACCGCACGTTCGCCGCCGAACTGCGAGTTGATGATCTCGCCATACAGCGCGCTCTCGCGCAGTAGATCGTCGTGAGTGCCCGCGGCCATGATCCGGCCGTCGTCGAGCAGCAGGATCATGTCGGCATTGCGCACCGTGCTGATCCGTTGCGCGATCACAAAGCTGGTGCGTCCCCGCATGAGATGCTGGAGCGCCTGCTGGATCTGGTACTCAGTCTCGGCATCGACCGCCGAGGTCGAGTCATCCAGGATCAGGATGCGCGGGTCGCGCAGCAGCGCGCGGGCGATCGCGATCCGCTGGCGCTGCCCGCCCGAAAGGCCGATGCCGCGCTCGCCGACGACGGTCGCATAGCCGTCGGGGAAGCTCACGATGAAGTCGTGCGCTTGGGCAGCGCGGGCCGCAGCCTCGACCTGGGCGTCGGTGGCGTCGGAGCGGCCGTAGGCGATGTTCTCGCGGATGGTGCCACTGAACAGCGTCGTATCCTGCAGGACGATGCCGATCTGGGAGCGCAGGCTCTCCAGCGTGATGTCGCGCACGTCGTGGCCGTCGACCAGAACCCGCCCGCCGGTGGCATCGTAGAAGCGCGGGATCAGGTTGATGATCGTGCTCTTGCCGCTGCCGGTCTGCCCCATGATCGCCACCGTCTGGCCCGGCGCGGCGGCGAACGAGACATGGTCAAGCACCTTGCCCTCGCCGCCGAAATAGCGGAACGAGACATCCTCAAAGGCGACCCGGCCTTCGATCGGCGGGAGCGGCGCGGCGCCGGGCTGGTCGGCGACCTCGCTCTGGGCGTCGAGGATCTCGAAGATTCGCTCGGCGCTGACGCCGGCCCGCGAAAGCTGCGCCGTGATCATGCCCAGCATCATGATCGGCATGATCAGTAGCGCCAGGTAGGTATTGAAGGCCACCAGGTCGCCCAGACTGAGCACCCCGCCGATCGCCTGGTGCCCGCCGTACCAGATCACCGCCAGCGAGCCGAGGTTGGCGATCAGGAAGATCAGCGGGAAACTCGACGCTGCGCCCTGGATCGTCTTGAGGTTGACCTCCAGCAGATCCTGGTTGAGCGTTGTGTAGCGCGCGGACTCGTAGGGCTCGCGGGCGAACGCCTGGACGACCCGCACCCCGGCCAGGTTCTCCTGGAGTACGGTGTTCAGGGCGCCGACCTTGACCTGGATCTGGCCGAACAGCGGGCGAACCAACCGCATAAACCGTATCAACACCATCGCCATCGCAGGGACGGTCAGCAGCGAGATCAGCGCCAACTGCCAGTTCGTACCGACCATCGCGACAATGCAGCCGATCAGCAGCGCTACGGCGCTGACCATTTGCAGCAATCCGCATGCCGATAAACGTGCGCACCTGCTCGACATCGCTGGTGATGCGAGTCATAAGCTGGCCGGTCTGGGCGCGATCGTGATAGGAGAAGCTAAGGCTCTGAATTTTGCTGAACAGCGCGTTACGCATATCGTAGGCCACCGCCTGCGAGATCTTCTCGGACCAGAACCCCTGCGTGAAGCTGAACAGGCCGCGAACGACCGCGACCCCGACCAGTGCCACGGTGGACCACAGCAGCGCCCGTGTATCACCAGCGCTGATGCCGCGGTCGATCACCAGGCGCAAGAGCTGCGGGCCGGCGAGGTTGGCGGCGGTGACCAGCAGCAGGCTGAGAAAAGCGCCCAATGCGGTGAGCCAGTAAGGCCGCAGGTAGCCGGTGGCCCGGCGTAGTGGTTTCATATCGCTCCTAACAATTATCGGATCGCATCGTACGGGCGATCAGCGTCTGGAGCACGCTCAGGCCATCGTAGAGCCGGGCCTGCTCCTCCTCGTCGAGCTGCGCGATCAGGTCCGTTATGATATCGTGGTTAAGCTGGATCATCGTCGCATGGGCCAAGCGGCCCACGTCGGTGATCGTCAGGATGACCTGCCGACGGTCGTCCGAGTTCGTGCCGGCGTGCGACCCAGGCTTTGCGCACCAATACGTCGATCGAGCGCGACATCGTCGAGGGCGTGACGTGATGCATCGCCGCCAAGGCGCTTAGGGTGCGCGGCTCGCGGTGAAGCATCTCCAGCATCCGGTATTGCCCCATCGTGTGCGGCTCATCGTCGGCGCCCTTCCGCTGGCGCAGGACGCCGTGCAGGCCGCGCATCAGGTTCGGGATCGTCTCCAGCAGCAAGTTCGCACATTCGCGGGCGCTCGACATCAGTCACTCCTTAGCTCAACCAACCAATGTGTGATACATCTTTTGTGCCATACAATAGTTAGCTTATACAAGTATATATGACCACAATACCTCTTGTCAAAGAGTCAATTCTCGGTTGAAATGTCCGTCTTGACACGGTATAATGGATGTCCACGCTCTAACTTTTTTTTGCCCTTTCTCCAAGTCCACGAAGAGGCGCGGAGTAATGCAGTTCTCCTACAACTTCTCCCAAACAGATACGCGTCTATCGGGCACTTCGGCTCATACATCACCAGATGTGGCTCCCGAAAAGCATATTGCCGGTGATTTCGCCGGCTACTCAGAAAGCGCCCTCACCACATTGGAACAACAATGTCTTGACGCGGTCAACGCGCTGTTGGGGCGATATCGATGGGATCTGCTGCCCCGCGAGGAGCTTACGCGACGTGCCGCCGCACACCTGCGCGCCAGCGTCAGTACTGGCCCGCATCGTGCCGTCATCTACGCCTACAGCCACGCACTCTACATCGCCTGCTCGGGGGCCGAGGGCCAGCAGCGGCAAAACCAGGGCTACCACGAGCTCTTCCGCTACCTGCACGATATCGCACGCTGGCGCTACCCGGATGTCCACGACGATGCGGCGCAGCAGGCGATTGAGACCACATTCAAGGCATTCGAGCGCTGCCGCGAGCCGGGCACATTCCTGGCATTCGCGATCCAACGGCTGATGGAGGCGGCTAGAATGTTGCGGCGGCAAGAGCGCCACCTTCACCACTTTGCGCCGGTCGCCCCCACCAGCCAGGACCTGTTGCTGGCCGACGAGCAGCACCCCGACTTATCCACCAATGTGGTCGCCGGCGAGCTGCGGGCACGCTTCGAACAGTTGGCTGCCGAGTTCCTCCGTAAACACCCCCGTGCGACCATGCAGTTCGCCGCGTTGCAGCTCAAGTACCTCGAAGGCCTCGACGAAAAGGCGATTAGCGAGCGGCTGGGAACACCGATCCACGGCGTCTATGTGCTCCGGACCCGCGCGATCAAGAAGTTGCGCGCCGATCCTGGCTGGCGCTCGCTGGCGATTGAGTTCGGCATCCTCCCCGACGAATCCGATACGACCGGATGAGCCCCACCCGCATCTGATTCGTCGGATGCGCGATCATGTGTGAAAAGAAGTGCAAGATTATACCGGCTCAAGGTCCTTAATATCCAAACATGACATTCGATCATTCAAACCCACAGGGACACGGAGGAGAAGGATAACATGACCACCCACGAGCGCAATGCCGCGCCACTCATTCCTGAACAGCCAGCCGACCACCCGCCGCGCGACATATTTCCAGCCTACGCCACATCGACCGCGCTTGGGGCCGCCCCCCAGGCTGATCTGGTGGCCTATCTGGCGAACTGCCCCACCTGCCGCGCCGAGTTGGACGAACTGGTCGAGCTGGCCAGAGTGGCCTATATCGGGCAGATCGAGCCATCCCACGATTACCCACAGCCCAACCTGTCGTTCCTTGGCCAGCCGCAACCACGGCCGGTCGATCAGCCCTCGCTGCTCGATGATCTGGGCCGGCTGATCATCGTCTTCACCGAGGCGCTGCTCACCACGCTTCACAAGCCATCACTGGCCGGCGCGGCCCGCGGCGAGCTGATGTACCGCTACGTCCAGGAGCCAGGGCCACTGCGAGTGACGATCGAGGTATACGCCGAGAGCGAGGCCAGCAGGACCGGCCGCGTGCAGGTCAATGTCGATATCGACAGCCGCGACCCATTCGAGCAGCAGGGCACACACGTGGTTCTGCGGGCAGGCGAGGCGGCCTGGCAGGGCCAGACCGACCAGACCGGCTATGTCGATTTTACACTCGTGCCGTTGTCGTCGCTCCCTGGCCTGCGCGTCGAGGTCACGCCCACACCGGAAGTTGAGAGTTAAGAGTTATGAATTATGAGTTGCCATTCCTCCAACTCATAACTCATAACTCTTAATTTAGTCGGGCCGACCGATCAGCATAAACGGCGCCCAATAGAACGGGTCGGCGTAAAGCAGGGTGTCATACTGATCGGGCGGGATGTCGGGCAGCGCGCCGAGTTCCGCGATGAACTGCGGGTCCTCGGCGCGCCAGCGCGCGATAATCGCGGCCACGTCGCACCCGGTCATCGACCGGACCGCCACCTGCGCGTCGCGTAACGCCATTGCCGTGGGCAGCCCTTGCCGCAGGTCCGTGTAGAAGTGGTCCATCACCAGCAGCGCGACGAAGTCAAACGTCTCCCACAGCGTACATACGACCGCCGCCGCGCCGGCATACAGAAAGGCCCGCTGGAGACCGAGCAACTCGTCGCCGGCTACGACATGGGTCAGGCCGCTGGTGCAGGCACTGAGCGTGACCAGGTCGGCGTCAAACTCCAGCCCAGCGATGAGCGCGCGGGCACTGAGTTGGTCGCCCGCCCCCAGCCGTAGATGCAATTCGAGCGGGTCGTGTAGGTCATAGATCGCGTGGCCGGCGATATGCAGCCGGCCGGCAGTCTGGCCCTCGTCCAGCAGTCGGCGGCTCTTCGGCTCAGGGCCGACCCAGGCTTGGCCAGCCAGCAGCCGCGCGACGTGCTGCGCCTCGGCCTCGGCATAGCGCAGCACCCGCTCGTCGGCGTCATTGTAGCCGATTGCCAGCAGCCCTTCGGTCCGGCGCTTGGGGCGGCTCAGGCAGTTGCGCAGCAGCACCGTCGCCGAGGGCGCTAGCGCAATCGCCGGCCCATCGGCAGCCAGCAGGTGCGCTCCGGCGGTCGAGCGCAGCGCCATGAACGGGACTGAGTGCAGCGGCCCGTGCGGGATGAGGTAGAGCAGCTCGCAGCCGTGCAGCAAGTGCCGGACCGGCCCGATCAGCCGCTCCTCCAGGCGCATGAGCATTCGCTCATGCAGTAGCCGCCGGCCGGAGCTGGGGTCGTCGGGGCGCGGCCGCAGCACGTTCGGGTCGAGCGTGGCGCGGTGGACCTCCAGGCGGTCGTGGGTGACGGCGAAGATCAGGATCGTGGGCGGTAGGGTCAAGTGCTGGCGCAGGCGGGTGTTCTCTTTGGGCAGTTGGTGGATCAGGTGCTCACCGGCGGGCAGCACGCCGGTGGTGAAGTATTCCAGCAGCAGCGCGCCGGCCGGCAGCCGTGCTTGCACCTCTTGCAGCGTCGCGACCGGTTGAGCGACGGCGGCGTACAGTTCAGGAGATTTCTTGATCAGCGTGTCGAGGAAGGCGCGCGAGCGGGCCCGCTCGACGTAGTCGAAGGCCTCGGCCGGGCGATCCTGGTCGAGGCACAGCAGCACCATCAACTCATAGACCTGCTGGGTGGTGCCGAGCAGGCCGATCTTGATCGCTTCGACTTCGGTGGAGCTGCGTAGCGACTCGATGCCTTCGATGGCCTGTTGGTAGGCCGCGCGCGCCGCCTCAAGGTGGCCCTGGCGCTGGAAGACATTGCCGCGGCGGTAGTGGATGAGCGACGCCGAATGTTGGTTGCGAAGTTGCTGCGCCAATAGGATCGCCTTTTCGTAATTCGTTGTGGCTACATTCCAACGCTCTTGTGTTTGATAGAGAAAACCAAGATAGAACACAATATCCATATTGACTGCTGAGTCGCCGTGCTCCGGTGATTGTGATATAGACAGGCCGCGTAGATATGCCGCTTCACTTTTAGCTTCATCACCGAGCATGTGATAGAGGAAAGCCTGACTCCAATAGAGGTTTGCTAAACGGGCCTCCACACCGAGCAACTCGCACAGCTTGATGGCCGTGTCGAAGTGTTCTTCTGCAACCCGCCAGCGTCCCAATTGCATCGCATTTCTACCAATATCAGAGAGCGCGCTAGCCTCATAATAGCTATGGCGAATTTCACGATATATCTGTAAGCTCTGCATACTGAGATTCAATGCCTGTTCATAATAGCCCAGATATTCATAGACTTGACTCATATTACTCAGTGCGACCCCTTGATACAAGAGATCCTTGATTTCGCTCGCGAGAGCATAGACTTTCTCATATAGCGTCAGCGCCCGATCGTAGTGGGTCTGATACCAATAGGCCTGCGCAAGAAAATTTAAAGCACGCATCCGTACATCATTCTTCAGATCAGGTTCTTTGAGGAGTGCGACAAGGACCGCTTCACCACGATCATAGTCCTGGGTACGGATAGCTACAAAGCCTTCGTACAGCAATAATTGGTGAAGATGGTCCTTCTGCTGTAGCGCCATGGAGCGTACAGCAGCGATATACTTCGCTATTGTATGCCACTCTCGCCGTTCAGTCAGGAGCAAACGCAATTCTCCTAGATGGTAGAGGCAGCATTCTTCGTGGACAATACGCTGGTCGCCTGACTCCGGTTGTTCTAGTCGACGCAGAAAATATTCGAAGACGTGCGTATGAAGCGCTAGTTCGTCGAGCGAACGTTCGCCGCGCACCTTTGCAAGCACGCTGGCTCTGACAGTGTCATGAAGACGGTAGGCGGTGGAAGTTTCCGAGAAGGAAGCTACCCTATCGCTTGATAATAGGGCATCGATCTCATCCTCATCATGCTCAGTAAGCGCACGAAGCAGATCTCGATCGAACCAGCGCAAGATCGCACAGACTGAAAGGAGGGTAAGATCAGTGGGAAGTTCATTGTCACTCATTGGCAGCATCTCTCTGGTTTATTGATCGCCTGTTTAGTATGAGATAAGGTTCTTTCGCACTGAGCGTCATTGTATCCTCAGTCGCGTCGAGTGAGTCATAGGAGGCAAGCCATGAGTCCAGTTCCGGAGAAACTCACCTTCAAGAACTATTGGCTGCCGGAGGACGCAGTTACAAGAAGACGACGTTCGGAATCGGGAGGTAGCTCCGAAACCTACTCAGTCGATTCGAACGTACAACTTGAGCCAGTATCGGAGTCGGATGACAGTTCCGAGATCTACTCGGACGAATCGATCGTGCAACTCGAACAGATCAAGGTCCAGGAGAGAGTCAAGAAGCTCCCCGGCACGTTGGCCTCGGATCTCGATAACCCAATCTTCGGCGAGTTGCTTGATTGGGCGTACCGCGGTTATATTGTACATCGCCAGTCGGCACTTCGCGCAGGTTATGAGCGAGACGGACCGTTCAGCAAGGAGCCATCTCAACCCATTGATCGTGAATCTCGGCGTAAGCAGGTACAGGAGTATCAATCGGGAGAATCATGCGAATTGTGCCTCTTCAATGTGATTGTCGCGCTCGAATGGTACCCCACCAAAGAGTATATGCGCCAGCTCAAATGGGGGTTCCGGCGCGCGTCGGATTTTCTCTATGATGTTACTGATGGCCGTATGGCGTTTGGCCAGGTGGTTTTCGGCGGCCAAGAGCTCATGCACTGTGCCGACGTTCAGATTCTGGCATCTAACCAGTTGCACCCGCGCAGCTGGGTCGGCGGCCTACATAATGAAAAGAAGTACACGCCGATTTGTATTGGGCGCGGTACCTGGCCCTCAAGAAATGGCGTCAGCATCCCTTGGGACGAGCCAGAGGCTTATCGCACACTGATCCACGAGTGGGGTCACTACGCCCTGGAACTTCGAGACCAATACTTCGAGCGACGTCAACTCATCTGCGCGAATGATGCCGGCATATCAAACGTGCATAGGCAAGTCCTTGTCCGAGCGAAAGGGAACGAGCCCGCATTGTATATTGTCGTGATACCAAAGCAAAGTACAGCCAGCGAATCGATTATGACCACGCTGGAAGGTACAAGTGAACTGGTCCCTCGGACAACAGGGAACAGTGTCATTCGCAAGAGTAAGGAATGGGAGCAGATCAAGCAACGATATGACTGGCTGACACCACCCCCTAAACCACTCGAGGGACCTGGACGGCTGCCACTGCCACTGCCGCTCTTTCGCCAGGTAGGCAAGCTGGCGGCATCTTCACAAAGCGACGATTTGGTACTCCGTGCGAGTGAGTTAGGCGTTGCTGGCAAGCTCAAGCGCTTTTCGGTCTATATTGTGCGGTATACCGATCAGAGACCTAAACGCATTATCGCCCAGGGGAGTCCCGATGCTCGTTTCCAGGATGATGGATTGCGGTTGCTTGGCGCCCAGGCAGGCGATACGATCGTCGTTGCGGGCGCAGACCAGGAGGATAAGCCCACTGTCTATTGTGGCAAGATCGTGAATACCAGCCAGCAAGATGGCCAATTGGTGGCTAAAGTCGAGGAGTGGGTTGATGCAACGCCCTATCCGTTCCCGACAATCGATGTTGTGCCGGACGAGATCTTACCAGACAGAGAAAAAGATACGGAAACGATAGCGCGGATCAGCGTGTGCGTGAGTGCAAACAGCACAGAGATGACGCTGCCAGACAACGGTGAGGTGTGGGTCTTCCCACTAGGTAGGATCCAGAATCAGAACAAACCGTTGGAGCGCGACACCGATGGGAGCAACACACGCACCTGGAAGAGTCAGGTCTGTAAGGTGCCGACGTTGGATGGTCACGTGCTGGTGCGCTGGGGCGAGAAGCTGGTGATTCTGTACATTCTCGCATGGTGGCAACCCGCCAAGCGCCACACCTGTTGGCGCCCCCCCAATCACTGCGGGATCGACTGACGGCACGGTCATGCTGTTTTTCGACGAGGGAGCGACAGGCAAGGTAGAGGACTACAGCCAGATCAAAGTCATTACGACAATCGACAACGGTGCACAGGGCTATCTACCGCAAATGGGAGCGCGGCCCTGGGGGTACCCTTTTAGTCTTACCAGCAATGCGCCGCTCCCGCAAGAATTTACCCAACACTGATCGTGCGCTATGAGACGCCCGACGAACGAGATAACTTATCGGGCGACCTGCTGCTCTGCCGACTGGAGGGCCTGCGTTGGGTAGCAAAGCCGACCTATCTACGATCGGGCTCAGCAACCATAGCTATGCCACTGAATGAAGAGACAGCTAGTGGGCTTTTTGATGGCGAGCAGAGACCACTCGTGGAGCATTACCAGCTCTACTGGTGTCCACACAGCGGATCAAGTGGTTCAGGAGGTTCAGCGAGCTAACGCCGCAGCACCTTGAACGAGGAACGCTGGCGAAAGCAGCGGAATGTCGCATTGGTTGCACTTCCGCTGCTTCCGCCGTTCCGCTCTTCCGCATTCAAGGACCTGGACCTGCCACAGCCTCGCACAGTGCGGTCGCACATCCCTATCAATTTCTGATTGACAAGGCAGATCAATCGTTATAGGATCAGCCTGATTTCCCACCGCACGTGAGTTCATGCCCAAGGAGGCCCTATAGCCCGACCATTCGCCTGTGCCCGCATCCTCCACGTCCAACTTCCGCAGATAACTATCTCCCACCATCAGTTGCCCATTCCAACACTATCGCGACGTTCGTGCGTCACCTTCTCGCGTTCTTCAGGAGGGATCATTGTGAAGAACCGCAAACTCAACCGGCGCGATTTTCTGCGCTTCTCGGCGGTTACAGCGAACAGCGCCGCGCTTGGGGCCTGTGCGGTTGATCAGGAAACCCGACGCAGCCAGTTGGAGGCGATCTGGTCCACCAATCAAGCCGGCGTGCCGCTGTATCTGTTCAATGTGATGCACTCGAATGGGAGCCGAGTGAGCGCTTCCTACAGCAGCTTGCGTTTTGCTACCGTACAGAAAATATGAGCTGATCAAGCGGTAACGCATCTCGGTGGGCCAGAAGGAAATCAATGGGCATGGTATCCTGTTCGTCAGCGTAACCAAACGAGACGAATGGAGGGAAACCATGCACATCAACTTCCGTACCTATCGTACCATCAAACTGACCCTGGCGCAGGTTTTGCACACCCGTGCCAACAGCCATGCCGAACAGCACCTTAACACCTTGAGCTTGCTGATTTGTGGCATCGTCAGTGCCCAGCATGTGCAGTTCGATAAGCTCGCCAGCCATGCCCCGATCAGAGGACGCAAGAATGAAAGCCTGATCACGCGCTTTCGGCGCTGGGTCAAGCACGACGCTATCACGCTGGAGGCGCTCTGGCTCCCGTTCGCCCGTGCGGTACTCTCCAGTCTGGCGCACCTGCCACTGACCATCCTGCTGGATGGAACCACCGCCGGGCGCGGCTGTGTGGTCTTGATGGCCAGCGTTCTCTATCGTCATCGCGCCATTCCGCTGCTGTGGACGGTGGTAAAGGGCAAGAAGGGCCATCTGCCTGAGGCGCTGCATTGCGCACTGATCGAGCAGCTTCAGGAGTTGATCCCGCCCGATGCGACCGTCACGCTGCTGGGCGATGGTGAGTTTGACGGCACCGAGTTGCAAACCAGATTGCGCGCGAGGAAGTGGGAGTATGTCTGCCGCACTGCTACCAACATTCTGATCTTTGCTCAGGATGGGGTCTTCACGGTCGGTGATCTGCCGCTCTCGCGCGGTGAGGCTGTCGCCATCGCGGATGTGCGCATGACCGCCAAGCAGTATGGACCAATTCTGGTGATTGGGGTCTGGGACGCCAAGCAGCAGCAACCACTCTATCTGATCAGCTCGTTGAGTGATGCGGACGAGGCGGTCAAGCGCTATCGGATGCGCTTTCGGATTGAGTGCATGTTTGCCAATCATAAAAGTCGTGGGTTTCGGATTGACAAAAGCCATCTGGTCGCCCCCGAACGTCTGGCGCGGCTGCTGATCGCCACTGCTCTGGCCTATGTGTGGATTAATGCGGCCGCCGTGTTTGCCCAGGAGCAGGGATGGGTCGAACAATTTCATCGCAAAGATCGCTGTGACTTAGGCCTGTTTCAAATCGGGCTGCGCGCGATACAGTATGCACTACGTGAAGGGTTACGTGTTCCGGTCAGTTTCCGATTGCCCATAGACCCGCCCACTGCCTCACACATGGCGAACGGATTTTCTGTACGGTAGCAAAGCTTGCGTGGGGCTTCCGTAGCGCCTCCGACTTCCGGGCGCGCAGCCGGAGGATACCGTCGTGATCATCTGGGGAAAGTGGCCCCGAGGACGCGATCAAGCTGGAGGGGATCGATCAGCCGATCTGGGTGAGCCAGCCGCAGCCGGTGCCGACGCTCGACGGGCACGTGCTGAGCGCTACCGATTGTACGTGACCAATGGGGCTCATTCGTAGTTTGAACGAGGTTTGAACGGGCAGGACAGAACGGCGGAAGGCTTGGGAGCCTTCCGCCGTTCTAGTATTCCGTAGTCAATCTCCGACCATTCGCCTGTTTCAGTTCGCCGCAACGCTTCGGAGTTTGGGGAGGTTTTGCGAACAAGGCGGTGAGAGTGCGGTAAGATACAGCGGTGGCGTTTCGACGAAGAGCAGCAATAGGAGGCCCACAGTGAAAGCACGCGGGATGCAGACCCGGCTGATCCACAGCGCTCGGCCGGCCGACGACACGACTGCGGTGTCGCCGCCGATCTTCCAGACCAGCACCTTCCTGCTCCGCACGCCGGAGGAGGGCGCCGACCTGGCCGCCCAAATCGCGCCGGCGACCTATTACACCCGCTACGGCTCGCCTAACAACCGGCAGGTCGAGGCGGCCCTGGCCGACCTGGAGGGTGGCGAGGCGGCGCTGGTCGTGGGCTCCGGCATGGCCGCGATCGCCGCCGCGATCCTGGCCAATGTCCGCGCCGGCGACCACGTGATAGCCCAGCACACCCACTACACCGCCACGCTGACTCTGCTGACGACCACCCTGCCGCGCTACGGCGTCGAGGTCACGCAGGTCGACCAGCGCGACCCGCAGGCGTTCGCCGGCGCACTGCGCCCGAACACCCGGATCGTCTACACCGAGTCGCCGACCAACCCGACCATGGACCTGACCGACCTGCGCGCGACCGCCGAGATCGCCCACGCCGCCGGCGCACTGGCGATCACCGACAACACCTTCGCGTCGGCCTATAACCAGCGACCGCTCGATCTGGGGTACGACCTGGTGGCCCACAGCGCGACCAAGTACCTCAACGGGCACGCCGACGTGACGGCCGGGGCGCTGATCGGCTCGCGGGCGCTGATCGAGGCGGCATGGGAGTACGCGCGGGTCCACGGGCCGGTGCTGCACCCGTTCGAGGCCTGGCTGCTCCGGCGCGGGCTCCAGACCTACGAGCTGCGGATGGCGGCCCACAACCGCAACGCTCTGGAGGTCGCTCGCTTCCTCGAAGGCCACCCGGCAGTCGCGCGGGTGTACCACCCCGGCCTAGAGTCGCACCCGCAGCACGACCTGGCCCGGCGGCAGATGGCGGGTGGGTTCGGGGGGATGCTGGCGTTTGAGCTGAAGGGCGGCTACGACGCGGCCTACCAGGCGATCCGGCGAACCGAGGTGTGCTTGCTGGCGGTGAGCCTGGGCGGGGTCGAGTCGCTGATCATCCATCCCGCCTCGATGATCCATGCCCACCAAACCGACGCCGAGCGGGCCTCGGCCAGCATCTCCCCCGGCCTGATCCGCCTCTCGGTCGGCATCGAGAATGTCGAGGACATCATCGCCGACCTGGAGCAGGCGCTGGGCTAGGGGTGACAAGATGACAAGATGACAAGATGACAAGGTGAAAGGGTGAAGGGGTGAAAGGGAGAGGGGGTAAGGGTAAAGCACTCCATCCTCGGGTTTACTCGCGTATGTCGCCCCATTCAGCAGTGACGCGAACGACGACGAGCGCGATGTCGTCGTGCTGGGGCATGTCGCCGATCCAGCGCTCCACCGCGGCCATGATCTGCTCGACGACCTGTGCAGGCGCAATCGACGGGGCCGAGCAGGCGCTCACAATCTCCTCCAGTTGCTCGAAGCCGAACAGCGCCCGGTCGTGGCTGTGGGCCTCGATCACGCCGTCGGTGTAGAACACCAGGAGATCGCCAGGCTCCAAGGTGATAGTGGCGGTCGCGTACTCCGGCGCGGCGACGATCCCCAGCGGCAGGTGGCTGCCGGCCCCCTCCAGCATCACGACGCGGCCACCACGGGCGAGCAGCGGGGCCGGCTGCGCGGCGTTCACCAGCGCGCACGTCCGCTCGGCTGGCTCGAAGCGCGCGTAGGAGCTAGCGACAAAGCTCCCGTGCGGCATCTCCCCGACCAGGACCATATTGGCCGCGCCCATGACCCCGGCCGGATCGGACGGCTGCGCGGCGGCGGAGCGCAGGGCCGTACGCGCCATCGCCATCAGCAGGGCTGCCGGCAGGCTCTTGCCTGACACATCACCGATGATGATATCAAACCTCCCCGCGCCGTCCTGGCTGACGCCGTTGGAGCCGATCGCGCCGGTGCCAGCCGGCGTGACGAACGCATAGAAGTCGCCAGTAGTCTCGCGGGCCGGACGGTAGAACGAGGCGACCAATAGCCCGGCGGCGTGCGGGGCCACCGCTGGGAACAGCGAGCCCTGGATCTGCTCGGCCAGGCGCAGCTCGCGCTCGACGCGCCGAACCAACTCCTCGTACAAGCGGGCATGGGCCAGCGTGACGGCAACCTGGCTGGCTAGGGCCGTCACCAGGGCAGCGTCGTCGGCGCCGTAGAAGTCGGCGCGACGCTTGTACAGCCCCAGCACGCCGATCGAGCGCTCCTTAACCACCAGCGGCACCCCCAGCCACGATCCGGCCTCGTACTCTTCGCCCTCGCGCGGGTGCCACAGCGGATGGCGGCGCGTGTCGGACACAATCAGCGGCACGCGGGTCTCAAGCACCAATCGTTTGAGCGGGTACTGATCGGGCGCGTGAATGCGCCGCCGTGGCGTGCCGGGCGCACCGGCCGTCGCGGCGGTCTCCAGCGCGGTCCCAGTATCGTCCAGCAGCATAATCGTCGCCGTGTCGTAGGCGGCCAGGCGCTCAAGTTGCTCCAGGATGGTCGCCAGCACCTCGTGCTCGTGGAGCGACCCGCCGCTCAGGCGCGCGACCTCCAGGAGCGTATGCAACTGCGCGGTGCGCTCGGCCACCCGCTGCTCAAGCTCCTCGTTCCAGCTCAGGAGGCGCCCCTGCGCGGCATGCAACTCTGCGACCATATGGTTGAACGAACGGGCCAGGGTGCCGATCTCGTCGCTCGCCGTCGCCCGTGACACCTCAGGGAGGGCAACATCGGCGATCAGGTCGGCGCGGGTGGCGATCACCGCAGCGGCCCGGCTGAGAGTCTCGACCGGCTGCACCGCGCGCCGGGTGATGGCCGAGAGCAGCATCGCCAGGCTCAGGGCGCTCACCAGCGTCACGAGCGTCGCGACCAGGCCGATCGTCCGCACCGAGGCCAGCGCCGTGCCGCGCTCCTGCTCGACGATCACGCCCCAGCCGAGCAAGTTGCCGATCGGCGAGTAGGCTGCCAAGTAGACCAGCCCGCCCTGGCGGTAGGTGGTCGTGCCCTCGTACCCCTGGAACACCGGCGCGATCGTGTCCTGGTCGAGCACGTGGCCCACACGTTGGCGGTTCGGGTGGGCCAGCACCACGCCGCGTTGGTCGACAATGCTGACGCTGCCGGCCTCGATCTGGATGCTGTCCACCTTGGTCCAGAAGGAGCGCAGGTCGATCTGGGCCAGCAGCACGCCGCGCGCCTCACACGGAGCGGCGCATCTGCCCAGCGGGAGCGTCATGGTGACGTAGGGCGAGCCAGAGATCGGGCGGAAGGCGACCGGCGAGATCGCGATCGTGTGCTCGTGCAGCGCTTGCCGCACGCCATCGTCGGGCGCGCGGGCGCGCGGCGGGTCGAAGCGCACGGCGCCATTCTGGAGCGCCTGGCTGAGCGTTCCCGTCAGGACCAGCGTTTCCTCGCCGCGGGCGTTCAGCAGGCGCAGGTCGTTGTAGGTGTAGGGGAAGCGCTCGCGCAACCCGGCCAGGGCTGCGGCCTGCTGATCGGGGGCGGCCAGCAACTGCGCCTCTTGCAGGCGAAGGATGTCGAGCTGGGTCTGGAAGAAGGTGCTGATCTCCTGGCCGACCTGAATCGCGATCTGGCGATTGTGGGACTCGACCTGCGCGACGACCGCGCGCTGCCCGATCCGGAAGGCGACGAATCCAAGCACGGCCAGGAACAGGAGCGTCACCAGCACCGCCGGAATGACGATCTGCCGACTGAGGCGCGCGTACCACCAGCTTGTGAGACGCTGGATCAGGCCCATTCCACCACATCCCTACAGTTCGGGGAAAAAGGGGGTTTGAGGGGGCAGCCCCCTCAGTCTCTCCCCACTCACATTGTAAAGGAGAATGACGCCATCCGAAACATTGCCTTACGGCTGATATTCACTTACGACGATCTTACCCTCGGCCAGATCGCGTTGGATGGCCGTGATCCGATCGCGGATGTCGGCCGGCACGAGCATCGGTGCGCCGAGGTCCAACCCGGAGCCGTCGAGCGGCGCCAGCCCCACGCCGCCGGAAGACAGGTCCAGCACGCGAACGCCGGGCTGGATCGTCCCGGCCTGTAGCTCGGCCAGCAGGCGCAGAATCGCCTGATCCATATTCTTGGTGCGGCTGGTCACTACTACCTGCGGGGCGATCCAGCGCTGGTCCGCCCCGGTGGTGATCACCCGGCGCCCCTGCTGCTGGGCGGCGGTGATCGCGCCGAGTGCGGTACGCCCGGCCGCCGCGTAGACCACCTCGGCGCCCTGCTGGTACATAGCCGCGGTCAACTGCTGGCCGACATCGGGCTTATTGAAGCCGCTGAAGTCATCCTTGCCGGCGGCATAGGACGAAAGGATGTGGGCCTGCGGGTTGATGAAGCGCACGCCCTCGGCCCAGCCGTGCTCGATCCGGCGGATCACCGGGACATCGGCGCCGCCCAGGAAGCCGACCGTGCCGCCGGGGCTGAGCAGCGCCGCCAGCGCGCCGGCCAGGAAGTCGCCTTGAAGCTCGCGGAACGTTACCGAGGTGACATTGGGCGCATCGACCGCCGCGTCGACGATCGCGAAGTGCTGGTCGGGGTACTCGTTGGCCACCGTCGCCAATGCGGCGGCGTTCTCCTGGCCCACGGCGATGATCAGGTCGGGGCGCTCCTGCGCCAGGTCGCGCAGGTTGCCGGGCTGCCAGGCTGGGCCTTTCCAGGCCACGACCCGGAAGCGCACCCCCAGGTCGCGCTGCGCGCGCTGCAAGCCGGCGTAGGCGCTGTCGTTGAAGGCCCGGTCGCCCAGGTCGCCGGTGGCGAGCGCCAGGCCCACGCTGAGCACCCGTTGGGGCGCGGGCGGCGATGGCGGCCCGGCGGCGACGCCGATCGCGATCACCACCAGCAGCCCGACCAGCGTGGCCAACGCCCCCCAGCGCCGTGCCGGGGCGTGTTCGAGGTTCATAACGATCACCTATAAGCCAGTCCCGGATGGTCGCCGGTGCGAAGCTCTTCAGGTAGCGCTTTGCTTGGCGCCATCTTACCACGTTCTGCGAGCGAACATCAAGCTACACGACGCCCAGTCGTCGATGCAGGTAACTGCTCAGACTTGGGATTTTAACGCAAAGACGCAAAGGGGCGGGGTGCCCTCTGGGCCACGCGGAGACAGGAGCTCCATAACATCTTTGCACCTTTGCATCTTTGCACCTTTGCGTTAAATGTGAACAGTTACCGATGCAGTATACATTGACGGAAGCGGCAAGACATGCTACGATCCGGCGGCCCAGCACCCCAATTTCTTCCCGGCTACTCCGACGACGTGGGGTTTCTCTCACGAAGGGACTCCAAAAATAGAAAGCATCCAGCTCCGTGAAACGTGAAACGTAAAACGTGATCGGGACGTTGTTCGCGTTTCACGCTTCACGTCTCGGGTTCGCAAACGTGATCGGAACGTTGTTCACGTTTTACGCTTCACGTTTCGGGTTCGCCGTGAGATATTTTAAAACGCGCGAGTTCCGAAGTGTAAACTTACAGTTCTACTAGCGGAAGGAGCACACGATGCGGTGTACGGGCACTTCCTCGGGACGGAGCAGATTCCTGGTCACGGCCCTGCTGGCGTTGAGCGTGGTGCTCAGCGCGTGCGGCGGAAGCGCGCAGCCGCCCGCGCCGGCGACCCAGCCGACCGCAGCCCCTGCCCCGGCGACCCAAGCGACAGCGGCCCCGGCGACCCAGGCGACAGCGGCCCCCGCGCAACCGACAGCCGCAGCGGCAGCCCCACCAACCCTGGCGCCCATCCCGGCACCGGCCGAGGGCACCTTTACCTACTGGGGCGGCCTGATCTTCTCTGACGAGGCCAACAATATGCTGGCCGCGCGGATCACGCAGTGGGGCCAGGAGCAGGGCATCAAGGTCGAAGTGGTCATGATCAACCAGAACGAGACCACACAGCGCGTCTCGGCGGCGGTCGAGGCCGGCACCATGCCCGACGCGCTCGACCTGGGCCGCGACCTGATGCTGCTGCTGAGCCAGAGCGGCAAGCTTGAGGCGCTGGACGACGTATACGAGCAGGTCGGCGAGGCCCACGGCGGCTGGCTCGAAATCGGCCGACTCCGCGAACAACCCCCAGGACTTCGGCGGCAAGCGCTACGGCGTGCCCTTCGGCACCAGCGGCAACGTCCTGTACCGGCGCGCCGACGTGCTGGACGGCGGCCGGCTTCACCGAAGCGCCCAAAACCTGGCAGGAGCTGGGCGAGATGGCGCTGAAGGGCCAGAAGCCGCCGGAGCACTACGGCATGGGCTTTGCGCTCTCCAACGTCGGCGACGGCAACCTGACCACGGCCATGCTCCAATCCTGGGGCGGGCGCATCGCCGACGACGCCGGCAAGCACCTGCACGCTCGACAGCCAGGAGACGCGCGACTTCCTGACCTGGATCGCCGACCTGTTTAAGCAGGGCGCGTTCCCACCCGGCGCGACCACCTGGGACGGCGCGGGCGACAACACCGCCTACCAGGCCGGCAACGCGTTGTTCATCGCCAACCCCGGCAGCGTCTACCTGAACCTGAAGGACAACGACCCCGAACTGGCCGAGGCCACCACGCTTCTCGGCGCTGCCGGCCGGGCCAAAGATGCAGGTGGCGCCGCAGGGACCCGAACTTCCGCGTGGTCCCGACCACCAGCCGCTTCAAGGACCAGGCCAAGGACCTGCTGGCCTACCTGGCCGACGACGAGTTCATGGCCGACTACTACAACGCCGCGATCTACGGCCCGGTGCTCAACAGCCAGAACGGACTTCCCGGTCTTCAAGGAAAGCCCGGTCCACCAGGGCCTGCTCGACCTGGCGCTCAACGGCACGCCGCCCGGCTTCCCCGATACCAATAACGCCGCCTTCGCCGAGTACCAGACCAACTTCCTGACGCCCAAGATGGTCCAGCGGATCGTCGTGGACGGGGTCAGCATCGACGACGCGATCGAAGGAGACCCAAGCCGCCTGCCAGGCGATCTACGATAAGTATAAATAGCACAGGAGTTAGTGGCGGCGCACGCAATGCCGCTATTGCCTGCCCTTCGACAAGCTCAGGAAGTTCGGCAGCAAGGTACTTCACCTCTTTTTTATCGAGGATTTTCGCCCAGCCGGGCGAAAATCCTCGATAAAAGGAAGAAAAAGTACCGCTCTGCCGAAGGCCGAGATCAGGCCCGGAGATAACCGCATAACTCCTGTAAGTAGTTAGAGATAAGAGATTGGAGATTACGATCCAATCTCTTATCTCCAATCTCTCATCTCCCAAACCACGATGGCCGAACGACAGATCATCACCAACACACCGGCGCGACGTGGCTTCTCCTGGGGCCGGCGCAACAGTCTGCTGGGCTACCTGCTGGTGGCGCCGGTCGTGATCTGTCTGCTGGTGCTGGTCGTCTACCCGTTTCGTCTTCGCGATCTGGATCAGCTTCACCGACCGCATGATCGGCCGCGCAGGGCAGCTTCGTCGGGCTGGCGAACTATGTCTACCTGTTCGGGCAGCCCAGCTTCCAGCGCCACGGTGCGCAACACGGTCGTGCTGGTCGGTCGCCGTGCAGGTGCTGAAGCTGGTGTTCGGCCTGGGGATCGCGCTGCTGCTCAACCAGCCGATCCGCGGGCGCCAGTTCTGGCGGTCGCTGATCCTGCTGCCGTGGGCCATGCCGGCGTTCGTAGCCTACATCACCTGGAAGCTGCTCTACGCCCCGCAAGGCGGCGCCTTCAACATGATCCTGATCGGCAGCGGCCTGGTCAACGCCCACGTCGATTTTCTCAGCACCAGGGAGCTGGCCATGCCCAGCGTGATCATCGCCACCTTCTGGCGCGGCTTCCCGTTCTGGGTGATCTCGTTCCTGGCGGCGCTGCAGAACGTGCCCCAGGAGCTGTACGAGAGCGCGGCGATCGATGGCGCCGGCGCCTGGCAGCGCTTCCGCTATATCACGCTGCCCAGCATCCGCCACGTGGTGCTGGTGGTCGTGCTGCTCTCGACGATCTGGACGACCAACGGCTTCGAGAATGTCTGGCTGCTGACGCAGGGCGGGCCATCCGACGCCACCATGACCTTCCCGGTGCTGGCCTACTTCGGCCTCCAGAGCCTGCGGATCGGCGAGGCGTCGGCCGTCTCGGTGGCGATGCTGCCGATTTTCACCATGCTGGCGCTGATCGTCGCCAAGCTGCTGCAAGAGGACTAATATGCTCGGTCGCATCCACACTCCCCAGAAAGTGCTCTACTACAGCCTGCTGGCGCTGCTGGCGGTGGTGATCATCTTCCCGATCTACTACATGGTGATCATCTCGCTCAAGCTGCCCAGGGATATCTACCGCAAGCCATCGCTGCTGCCGATCGGCGCCACGCTGGAGAACTACATCGATCTGCTGACCAAGCAGGGCTTCCTGGTCAACATCGCCAACAGCCTGATCGTCGCCGGCGCCGCCACCCTGGTCTCGGTGCTGATCAGCTGCCTGGCCGCCTACAGCCTGGTGCGGCTGAAGTACCGCTACCGGGACTGGATCGGTCGGCTGATCCTGTTCACCTACCTGACCCCGTCGGCGCTGCTGTTCATCCCGCTGTCGATCATCATCGCCCAGCTCCGGCTCGGCAACACACTGCACGGCCTGATCTTCGTCTACCTGACCTTCTCGACGCCGTTGAGCACCTGGCTGCTGATGGGCTTCTTTCGCGGCATCCCGGCCGACCTGGAGGAGCAGGCGATGGTGGACGGCGCCACCCGCATGCAGGCGCTGTACTACATCCTGCTGCCGCTCTCGGTGCCCGGCCTGATCGCGGTCAGCGTCTTCACCTTCACCGGAGCCTGGAACGAGCTGCTGCTGGCGCTGATCTTCATCACCTCGCCCGATAAGCGCACGGTGCCGGTGGCGCTCCAGTACCTGATCACCGGCGATGTGTTCCGCTGGGGGCTGATTATGGCCGGCGCGGTGCTGGCCGCCCTGCCGGTGATGGTGCTGTACTACCTGGCCCAGCGCTTTGTCGTGCAGGGGTTGGCGGCGGGGGCAGTGAAGGGGTAGGCACAAACATGCAAACGTCGACCGCAAGTCTGTCCGATGCGGAGATTCTGACGCTGAGCGAGCTTCAGATGGAGCCAGACCAGGATCGTCGGCTCAGTTTCCTTCTTGAGCGCCAGCAGGCCGGGCGATGCACTGAAAGCGAGCGTGCTGAAGTAGCTGCGCTCATGCAGCGTTACCAGCAGGGTCTGCTTCGTAAGGCCCAGGCGCTCCAAGAGGCTGTTCGACGCAGGTTGCGTGAGCCGCCGGCGCCGTGAGAGATTCATGACTGCTGATACCCTCGATCGAGTGCGCGCCGCCTGCCGTACCGTGGCCGAGCGCGCCCGCTTCGTCAGGATCGATACCGGGCAGATCCCGGCCTACGCCGCCGCGCTCCCGCTTGAGCGGATTATGCGACCGGCGCACGACCCGCGCACGCACTATCTGGGGCGCGGCGACGATACGGTGGCATTCTTCCTGACGCTGGACGCGATTAACTTCGGCTCGGGCTACTTCCCGCACCTACGCAAGCGCCCCGGCCTGTCGGGCTACTTTACGATCGCGTCGTCGCTTAACGACTACTACCAGGCGCGCGGGCCACTTTCGCCGCAGGATCTGGCCCGGCTGACGGCGGCGGATTGCACGACGATCTTCGGCCAGGACCCGGCCAATGTCCCAATCCAGGAGCTGATGGCCCACTTCGCCACGTCGCTCAACGACCTCGGCCGCTACGTACACGACCACTTCGACGGGCGCTTCGCCGGGCTGGTCGCGGCGGCCGGCGGCTCGACCGAAAGGCTGGTCGGGCTGCTCGCCGCGATGCCCTCCTTTCGCGATGTCGCGACCTACGATGGCATCGAGGTGCCGTTCTACAAGCGGGCACAGATCGCCGCCGCCGACCTGTGGATCGCCTTCTACGGGCAAGGACCGGGCGCCTTCGCCGACCTGGACCGGCTGACGATCTTCGCCGACAACCTAGTCCCGCACGTGCTGCGCGTCGACGGCCTGCTACGCTACGACGAGTTGCTGGCGGCGCGGATCGATGCGGAGACGCCGATCGCCGGCGGCTCGGCCGAGGAGACCGAGATCCGCGCCTGCGGGCTCCACGCGGTCGAGCTGATCGTCGCGGAGCTGCGCGGCCAGGGGCATGCGGTCAACGCATCTCAGCTCGACAACCTGCTGTGGTCGCGCGGGCAGCAGCCATTCTACAAGGCCCGACCGCGCCACCGCGCACGCTCGATCTACTATTGATCAACAATGTTTGGAAACCCGACAAACGGAGATTTTTAACGCAAAGACGCAAAGCCGCAAAGAGAGAAATTCGAGGATCTTGGCACCTTTGCCCCTTTGTGCCTTTGCGTTGAGACACGAGTTGCGAAATTTCCAATTGCTCCCTATGATTTCAGAGGAACGATTCGTTATGCGCGCACTGGCGATCACCGGCTTCCTGGGTACCGGCAAGACGACGCTGACGCTGGCGCTGGCCGAGGAGCTGTCGCGGCGCGGGGCGCGAGTGGCGATCATCGAGAACGAGCGCGGCGGCATCGGCGTGGACGGCGCCTACCTGGAGGCCCACGGCCTGAAGGTCCAGGAGCTGCGGGCCGGCTGCGTCTGCTGCGAGCTGGTGCTCCCGCTGCGCCAGACGCTCGAGACGCTGCGCGATGAGTTCGGGGCCGAGTGGCTGCTGCTGGAGGCCAGCGGCGTCGCCAACGCCGACTCGCTGCGCGAAAGCCTCCAGCACCCGGCGCTGGCCGATATCGGCTGGACATTCCTGGCGCTGCTGGATACGGCCCGGTTCGAGCGGCTGTGGGACAGCCGCTACGGGCTGGAGATGCTGATCCGACCCCAGGTGGCCCAGGCCGACCTGCTAGTGCTGACCAAGATCGACGCGGTCGACGAGGAGCGCCTGCTGGCGACGGCGGCGGCGGTGCAGGACCTGCGCCCCGACGTGCCGGTGCTGCCATTCCTGGCCGACGACCCGGTCTGTGTCGCCGAGATCATGCACGCGATCGAGGGGACGCCATGAGCGAGGCCGGCAGCGCCGCGCGGCGCGTCGAGATGGAGTGGGAGGCGCCCCAGCCGTGGCCCGAGCTGCGGCGGCTGGCCGAGGAGCTGCTGGCCGCTTTCGACGGCCGGCTCACGCAGGAGGCGCCGGACTGGCTCGGGCACTGCAAGGTGCTGGTCGCGACCGCCGAGGGCTGCGCCTACGCCTCGCTCACCGCCGCCGGCGAGCGGGCCACCTGGCGCGGGGCGCTAGCGCTCCCGGCGATGGCAGCGGCGTTCACGGTCTACGCGGTCATCTGGGCCGCGCCTGAGGCCGCAGTCGAGACGGCGGTCGCGCACGCAATCGCGGCGCATCTGCCGGGGGCGCGGAGCGCGCCGGCCCCGCACGACCCGCCCGACACGCCGGGCGCGGGCCGGTGATGCCACCGCCGCCGCACGACCATCGGGGTATCGATGATCGATCGATGCAGGATCATCGTACGGACGCCGATCGAACATTGACGCACCACGAACCCGTAGGGGCCTAGCAGTTGCACATGTGGCTCGAACCTCGACCGATCTATAACGAGCGTGCCAGAATATACCAAGCATCATCTGCGGCGGCAACTGCTAGGCCCCTACCCACATTGTGGTCGCCATCGGCATTGCCACCGCCATGCATGGCGGCCGCGATTCCCCACATTGTCGGCACCGCCCGCATTGCCACCGCCACACACGATGATCTCATCGTGGGCATCGCCACGGTACACCAACGTGAAACGTGAAACGCGATGCTGGCGCCTTCATGCATCACGCATCACGCATCACGCTTCGCCTAGCGCAGCACGATTGGCATGTAGAGGCGCGGGATCAACTCGCCCACAGAGAGGGGCGTGTTTGTCGGCGTGTCCGTCGGTATGTTTGTCGGCGTGCCCGTCGCCGTGCGGGTAGGCGTGTTCGTCGGCGTGCCCGTCGCCGTGTTCGTGGGTGTGTTTGTCGGCGTGCGAGTCGGCGTGTGGGTCGGCGTGCGCGTCGCCGTCGGCGTGGCCGGCACATTGACCAGCCCGGCGTCGATGGTCGTGATGCTAATCAGATTCGAGGCGAATGCGTAGATATCCGTGAAGCCGGAATCCACGCCGGAAGGATTGATGTCGCTGTCGCGCTGGTCGGGGCTGGCGCCGCCATCAGTGGCGTCCTTGGGTGCGAAGCTGGCGCCGCTCGGCAGCAACACCCGGACGCGGTAGCTGCCCGGACCGGGCGCCTGGAGCGAGTAGATGCCACTGGAGTTGGTGAACGCGGTGTCGATGAGCTGGTTCTTGGCGCCGTTCCAGAGCTGCACTTGGATGCCGGTGAGGCCATACTCGCCGGCATCTTGCAGTCCATCGCCGTCCAAATCGTGCCAGATGAAATTGCCCACGTTGACGGGCGTCGGCGTGCGGGTCGGTGTCGGCGGCCGGTAGACGATGATTTCGGCGTCGATGGTCGTGATGCTGATCAGATTCGAGGCGAATACGTAGATGTCGGTGAAGCCGGCGTTTGTGCCGGAAGGGTTGATGTCACTGTCGCTCAGGTCGGGGCTCGCGCTGCCGTTGTTCACGTCTTTGGGCGAGAACTGGTCGAGCGCCGGATTGGGCAGCAGCACGCGAACGCGGTAGTTGCCAGGGCCGGACACCTTGAGCGAGTAGATCCCACTGGCATTGGTGGCCGTCTGGGCGATGAGTTGGGTCTTGGTGCTGTTCCAGATCTGGACGGTCACGCCGGCCAGGCCCGGCTCGCCGGCATCTTGCAGCCCATCGCGGTCCAGGTCGTCCCAGACGAAGTTGCCGACATTGATCGGCGTCGGCGTGCGGGTAGGCGTGCTGGTACTCTGCATGGGAGGCAGCGCCGACAGGTCGGACTTGGGCTGTGGGACTCGGGCGCCGGCCACGGCCCAGATCAGCCCGATGCATGCAGAGGCAATCGCAAGACGAGAGAAGTGAGTGGTGAGCATAGTACCTTGAGGGTGCCACGTACGGCGGTGTCAGCCGACCCGGCAGGCTAGGCGCAAGCGACGACGCAGCTCTTACAGGAGGCTGATCACCGATTGTGCGGGCTTCGCGCTTGATCGTATGTGCTGCTTCGGGCCTTATCGTACCACAGAGTTAAGCGAGGAAGGCGAATGCCCTACGATCAGGGATCGTGGCGCCACGCCTATCTTGACAGCCTCCCCGGCTGGTGCTACCATCCCCCTGCCCATCCACCTACGCATTGAAACACATTCTCCTGATCGGGCAGCCTGTTCTGCCGGTTTCGCCATCCGGCGCCGTCGCGTGGCGTCGCACGGCCGGCGCGGTCGGCGGCGCTTTATTTGGCGTACCTTGGATCGGCTTTTTGAGGAGGTTGGTGATGGCTCTCACACGGGAACACAGCGAGCGCGCGGGGCTTACCAGGGGACAGATCGTGCTCGCGGGATCGGCGCTGCTGCTCGTCGTCGCCTTCTTCCTACCTTGGGTGAATGCCGGGCCGGCGAGCCCAAGCGGCATGGGCATCGCCGGGCAGGCCGAGGCGCTCCGACCGTTGGGATTGAATGGGATCGGGGTGGCGCCGCTGCTGTACCTGGTGCCGGCGTTGGGGCTGCTGGCGCTGGCGCTGGCGTTCGTGCGGGGGCCGGCATCCGGCCCGACGGGCGCCGGTGCAGGACTACTGGGGTTTGTGCTGCTGGTCGTGTTTCTCCTCCAGCTCAACCAGGCGCCCGTGATCGTCGACGCGGTGGCGAACGGCGGCACCCCGCTGCCGTTTCTGGGCATCGGCATCTGGCTCTCACTCGTCTGCGTGATCGCGATTTCCATCGGCGGGATGATGCTGGCGACCCGCTACATGTCGCCCGGAACCGCGCTCAACACGCGCCGGATCGTCACGTCGGGGATGCTGGGCGCCGTCGCCGTGACGCTGGGTGTCACGCGGCTGGGCTTCATCCCGGTGCCCAACGTCACCGGCAACGCCACGATTATGCACCTGCCGGCGATCGTCGGCGCGGTGCTCGAAGGCCCGGTGGTCGGCATCGTGACCGGCGGGATCTTCGGCCTATTCAGTTGGCTGAACGCGACCAGCCCGCTCTTCGCCAACCCGATCGTCGCCGTGCTCCCGCGCCTGCTGATCGGCCTGCTGGCCTGGCTGGTGTACCGCAGCCTGGCGCGATTCAACGTCGATCTCGCCGCCGCTGCGGCCGGGGTCATCGGCACCCTGACCAACACCGTCGGCGTGCTGGGCCTGGGGGTGGCGACGGGCCTGCTCCCGGCCGCTGTGATCCCGACGATCATCCCGCAGGCGGTGGCCGAGCTGGTCCTGGCGGCGGTCCTGACGCCGATCATCGCGCGCGCCGTCAACCTCACCCGCTCCGGTCGCACCGTCGCCGAGGACACCGTGCCGCGAGAGAAGTCGTACTATTAGAGATTATCTGAAAGGGGGAGTTTGAGGGGGCCGCCCCTCAAGAAGCCTCTTTCCACCATCGATTGCGCGTGCGAAACGGGCTTTTCAGGCAGTTTCTTAGAATGTAAAATTGAGAATTGAGAATAACCGTTTCTCAATTCTCAATTCTCAATTTCTTCATGCTTGAGGTCGCGAATCTCTCCTACGCCTATAACGCCGGCCGGCCCGACGCGATCGTCGCGCTGCGCGATGTGAGCTTGCGGGTCGCGCCGGGCGAGTTGGTGGCGATCATCGGCCACAACGGTAGCGGGAAGAGCACGCTGGCGAAGCTGCTGTGCGGCATCCTGGAGCCGCCCGCCGGTGCCATCCACGTCGATGGCATCCCCGCCGCGCCGGAGAACGTGTGGGAGATCCGCCGCCGCGTCGGCATGGTCTTCCAGCGCCCGGACGATCAGCTGATCGCCAACACCGTGATCGACGATGTCGCCTTCGGACCGGAGAACCTGGGGCTGCCGCGCGAAGAGATCGAGCAGCGCGCCGCCGATGCGCTGGCCGCGCTGGACCTGAGCGGGCGGGCGCACGCCCAGATCGGCGAGCTGTCGGGCGGCGAGAAGCAGCGTGTGGCGATCGCCGGGGTGTTGGCGATGCGCCCGGCCTACCTGATCCTCGACGAGCCGACGACGATGATCGCGCCAGCCATGGCCCGCCAGTTGCTCGCCCTGGCCCACGAGCTGCGCCGGACGGCCGGCCTGGCGGTGCTGCACATCACCCATTTTATGCGCGAGGTGGTCAGCTTCGACCGCGTGGTGGTGATGGACGGCGGGCGCGTGCTCATGGAGGGGCCACCACGCGAGGTCTTCGCCCGCGCCGATGAGCTGCACGCCGCGGGCTTGGCCGTCCCGCTGGTGACCGGGCTGGCCCGGCGGCTGCGCGAGCGCGGCGTGGCGCTCCCGCCGGTGGTGCTGACTGCGGAGGAGCTTGCGAACGCGCTTGCGAGTCGTCCGTTGTCAGTGGTCAGTGGTCAGTTGCAATCGACCACCGAGAACAAAGAACAAAGAACAAAGAACAAAGAACCAAGAACCAAGAACCAAGAACCGACGGAGACGCAACACGCAACACGCAACACGGGAGACGCAACACGCAACACGCAACACGTTGGATGGGCAACGGGCAACGAACAACGGACAACGGACAACGGACAATGGACTCCGCTGATCGAGACCCGCGACCTACGCTACTCCTACCTGGCCGGGACGCCGCTGGCCCAGGAGGCGCTGCAGGGCGTGAACTGCGCGCTCCATGCCGGCGAGACGCTGGCGATCCTGGGCGGGCCACAGGCCGGCAAGAGCACGCTGGTCGAGTTCTTCAACGGGCTGCGCCGGGCCGGGCCGGGGCAGGTCTTCTTCGAGGGGCAGGATACTGCCGGGACCAGCTTCGACCTGGACCAACTGCGCCAGCGGGTCGGGATCGTCTTTCAGCAGCCGGAGACGCAGCTCTTCGAGGACACTATCGGCAAGGATGTCTCATACGCGCCGCGTCGCCGGGGGCTGCCGCCCGCCGAGTCGCGCGCGATCGTCCAGCGGGCGCTGACCGAGGTGGGGCTGGACTACGAGACATTTCGCCTACGCTATATCTACGCCCTGAGCGGGGGACAGAAGCGCCGGGTCGCGATCGCCGGCGTGCTGGCGGCCGAGCCGCAAATACTCATCCTCGACGAGCCGGTCGCCGGGCTGGACCCGCGCGGGCGGGCCGAGCTGGCGGCGCTGATCGCCGACCTGACCAGGCGCCAGGGGCTGACGGTCGTGCTGGTCGGCGCCGCTGTGGACGAGCTGGCCGAGCTGGCCGACCGCGCGCTGGTGCTGCACCAGGGCCGCGTGGCGCTGGAGGGGCCACTACGCGCCCTGCTGCGCCGAGCCGACGAACTGCACACGCTTGGGCTGGAACTGAGTGAGCCAGCCGAGATCGCGTTGACGCTGCGCCAGGTCTTCCCCGACCTGCCGACCGACCTGCTGCGGGCCGAGGAGCTAGAGGACGCGCTGATCCAGCGGCTGACGCCGGTCGCCACGGAGCCGTGACAAGATGACAAGCTCACAAGATGAACGGGTGAAAGGATGAACGGGTGAAAGGGTGAAAGGGTGAAGAGGAGAGGGGGGTGGAGAAGACGGAGGATGTAGATGGACAGCCGGTGGTCGGTGGTCTGCGGTCGGCGGACTGAGAACCAAGCACCGAGCCAGAGCACGTAAGGGCGTATTGCATACGCCCCCATCCAACCACGAAGAACCGAGAACCCATAGGGTCAGCCCTCCGTGACCACTCCTCGGTGGGCACCACGCAACACGCAACCCGCTGCAACGGACAACTGACAACGGACAACGGACATGGCTGTAGAGTTCGCCCGAGACATCACCTTCGGCCAGTACCTCGACCTGCGCTCGCCGGTTCATCGCCTGGACCCGCGCGCCAAGATCCTGGCGACCGGCGCCCTGATGCTGGCGGTCTTCCTGGCGCGTGGGTTCGCCGGCCTGCTGATCCTGGTGCTGTGCGCGGTGCTCATTCAGGCGCTTTCGCGCGTCCCACCGGGCTATACGCTGCGCGGCATGCGGCTGCTGATCGGGACGATGATCGTGATCGCCATCTTCCAAGTCCTGTTCTACCCGGACCCGCCCGCCGAGGCGACCTTCTGGCGCTGGGGTGTGCTGTCGATCTCGCGCGATGGGCTGCGCCAGGCCGCGTTGACCTTTATCCGCGTGCTGCTGCTCTACCACCTGACCAGCACGCTGCTGTTCACGACCGCGCTGATGGACCTGGCCGATGGGGCCGAGGTGATGTTGGGGCCGCTCAAGCGCCTGCGGGTGCCGGTGAACGAGCTGGTGATGGTCGCAGTGATCGCGCTGAAGTTCGTCCCGCTACTGGTGGCCGAGCTTGAGCGGCTGATCAAAGCCCAGACCGCGCGCGGGGCGCGCTTCGACCGGGGCGGCCTGATCCAGCGCGGGCGGAAGCTGGGTGCGCTGCTGATCCCGCTGTTCGTCAGCGCCTTCAGCCGCGCCGAGGCGCTCACGACGGCGATGGACGCCCGCTGCTACCGCGGCGGCCAGGGCCGCACCAAGCGCCGCGTGCTGCGCTTCGGCCGCGCCGACGCCCTGGCGCTGGCCGTCGCGCTGCTCTTCGCCGCGTCTGCGCTGCTGATCAGCCGGGCGTTGTCCCTTTAGGCAAGGTTCTTGGGAGCTTTACAGTTCTGAGAAAAAAGGGGGTTTGAGGGGGCAGCCCCCTCGGTGTTCTCCCATCCACACTGTAAAGGAGAACGGCGTCACCCGAAACCTTGTCGTAACCCCACGAAGGCCACGAAGAGAAGGAAGACCACGAAGTTACCTTCTCTTTTTTCGTGAGCTTCAGGGCATCGTGGATGATGACGAGGTCTGTGAATAGCACAGGGGCAGGAAGACCACGAAGCTACCTTCATCTTTCTTCGCGATCTTCAAGTCTTCGTGATCTTCGTGGATGATTAAGCGATCCGAGGGGCGGTAGAGCTGTATGGACGACACAACGAACCGCGCGCTGGCCCATCTCGACGCCGAGGCGATGATCGCATTCCTGCGCGATCTCGTGCGCGCGCCCAGCGTGTACCTGCCCGGCGTGGCCGGCGCGAACGAGGAGCGCGCCGCGCGGCTGGTGTATGACCTGCTGCGCTCCTGGGGCTGGCAGCCGGCCTGGGAAGAGGTCGCGCCGGGGCGGCCGAATGTCGTGGCCGACCTGGCCGGGAGTGCCGGGGACGGGCCGCTGCTGCTGTTCGAGGGCCACACCGACGTGGTGACGCCGGGCGACCGGGCGACGTGGCGCTACGACCCGTTCGGCGGCGAGATCGTCTCCAGCAGCACTGGGCGGCGGCTGTACGGACGCGGCGCCGCCGACATGAAAGCGGGCGTGGCGGCCATGCTGTTCGCGGCGCGCGCCATCCAGCTTGCCGGGGCGCCCTTCGCCGGTCGCATCCGCCTGCTGGTGCCGGTGGACGAGGAAGGGTTGATGCTGGGCATCAAGGCGATCGTGGCGCGCGGCCAGGCCGACGGCGCCGCCGGGGCGATCATCTGCGAGCCGGAGGGGCGCGAGGTCTGCGTAGCACAGAAAGGATCACTGCGGCTGCGGCTGCTCTCCTTCGGGCGGATCGCCCACGGCGCGATGCCGGAGCAGGGCGTGAACGCGCTGGCCGGCATGGTGCGGCTGCTGGCGCGCGTGATCGAGCTTGAGCAGCAGGTCCAGGGCCAGGAGCGCGAGCACCCGCTGCTGGGCCGGCCATACATCACTCCCACGATCGCCCGCGCCCCGCTCAGCGGCGACGCCAGCCAGATCAACTGTCTGCCCGACCTGTGCGACGCCTTCCTCGACATTCGCAGCCTGCCCAGCATGGATCACGGCACGCTGATCGGGCGCATCCGAGGGCTGATGCAGGCCGAGCAGGCCGCGCACCCGGCCTCACGCTTCGAGCTGGAGCTGATCGACGATCGGCCCGCCACCGAGGTCGCCGCCGGGCACCCGCTGGTCCAAGCGGTCGTGGCGGCCCACCGGCACGTGTACGGCGCCGCACCCAGCTACGGCGGCGTGCCCGGCTCGACCGACGGCACCATCCTCGCGCGCGACCGCAACATCCCGGTGGTCGTCTACGGCCCCGGCGATAAGCGCATCCCGCACCAGCCCGACGAGTTCGTGGAGTTGGACGAGGTCGTTCGGGCGGCGCAGGTGTATGTGATCGCCGCACTGCGCTTCCTAAACGGGAGATTAGAGATTAGAGATTAGAGATTCGTCTTCAATCTCCAATCTCTAATCTCCACTATCGAGGGGCCATGAAAATCGGTATCATCGGCGCCGGTGCAATGGGCAGCCTGCTGGGTTTCTGCCTGTGCGGGCAGGCCGAGGTCTGGCTGCTCGACCCGTGGCAGGTACACGTCGAAGCGATCAGCGCCGGCGGGCTGCTGTGCGAACAGGGCGACACTGCCGCCACCCGCCACCCCCACGCGACCACCGACCCGCTAGCGATCGGCCCCTGCGACGCAGTGCTCGTGCTGGTCAAGGCCCACCAAACCGCGTGGGCGGTCGAGCAGGCGCGGTTCCTCCTCAAGCCCACCGCTGACAAGGTGACAAGGTGGCAAGGTGACAAGGTGACGGAGCAGCAGATTCGTAATACTGTCACCCCCTCACCCCCTCACCCCCTCACCTTGTCACGGACGCTGGTCGTGACGCTCCAGAACGGCGTGGGCAACCGCGAGCTGCTGGCCGCGGCGTTGGGCGACGACCGGGTCGGGCAGGGGGTGACGGCACTAGGGGCTACGCTCCTCGGGCCGGGGCGCGTGCGGCACGCCGGCCAGGGCGCGACGATCTTCGGCGCCGCGCCGGAGCGGGCGGGCATGACCGCGCTGGCCGAGCTGTTCGGCGCGTGCGGGCTGCCGGCCGAACTGAGCGATGACCTGGATACGCTGGTATGGGGCAAGCTGGTGGTCAATGTCGGGATCAACGCCCTCACGGCGCTGCTGCGGGTACACAACGGCGTCCTGACAACGACGCCCCAAGCGCGCGCACTGGTCGCACAGGTGGTGGCCGAGGCGGTAGCCGTGGCGGCCGCGCGCGGCACGCCGCTGCCCTACGCCGACCCGCTGGAGCACGTGCTGGCCGTCGCCGCAGCCACCAGCGCCAACCGCTCCTCGATGCTCCAGGATGTGCTGCGCGGCAGCCCAACCGAGATCGCCACGATCAACGGCGCAGTGGTGGATGAGGGGCGCCGCCTGGGCGTGCCGACGCCGGCCAACGAGCTGCTCACCGCCTTGGTGCAGGCGCTCGATGCCACCGCTGCGCTCCGCGTGCGAGATTAGAGATTCTCGAAAATACACTATCCCGGCGTGGGCGTTACGTGTTACGTATTGCGTGTTGCGTGAGTCAGCGCGACGCAACACGTAACACGTAACACGGGCCTGGCTCGTTTAAAAATCGAGCGTCCCTTAGAAGCTGTCTGAAAAGGCCCGCGCGCCACTCGCGATCCACCGTGGAAAGGGTCTTTTTGAGGGGCGACCCCTCAAACTCCCCCTTTTCAGACAGCCTCTTAGAGCTGAACCGTAGGGATCGTCAGCTCCACCACGACCCCGCTCCGATCGTCGCGGTTCGCGATGCGGCAGGTCCCGCCCACGCTCCACAGCACTTGAGCCACCAGCGCGAGCCCCAAGCCCATGCCGGGGATCTGGCCGGTGAAAAAGCTTTCGCCCTGGTAGTACGGCCGCCACACCCGCGCCAACTGCTCCTGCGAGAGCATCACCCCGTCGTCGCGCACCGCGATGCTGACGCCGGTCGCGCCGGAGCGGAGTACCTGGATCTCCACCATCGGCGCGCGGCGGGGGTGAAACTTCTTCGCATTCTCCAGCAGCTCCCGGAACACCATCTCGACCGCCCGTTCGGAGCAGACCAAACCGGCGTCGGCCAAGCCAGCCCCAACCACGACGCGTGTCTCCACCTCGATCTCGGCGCTGATCGCGGCCAGAAGCGACGGGAGCTGCGTGAGCGGGAAAGCGCCACCGGCTTGGGCCAGGACCGGCGTCTCCAGGTACTCCAGGATATCTTTGATCTCATTATGCAGGCGCTCGGCGGTTTCAAGGGCCGTCCCGGCCAACGCGGCGACATCGTCGCCCGTCATGGTCTGCGCGCGCGACGCCAGCAGCTTCAGGCTGCCCAGCATTCCGACCAGCGGGGTGCGCAGCTTGTGGTTGACCGCGCCCTGGAACGAGTGAATCTCGTGCTCTAGCGCCCGCTGGGCAGTGACATCGCGAACGCGGATCATCCAGCCGCTATCAGGCCCAGTCGGCAGCTCGGCGACCTCGACCTGTAGCCAGAACGCGCGGCGATCGAGCAGCTCGGGCTGCACCAGATACAGCGATGCCGGCCCTACGGCAGCCGGCTGCTCCAGCCAGCGCGCCCAGGCGTCCTGCGGCTCGCGGCGATATAGCCGCTCGGTCAGCGCGGCGAAGGTTTCGCCGATCGACGCCTGCTCGCTCGCCGGGAGGCTGAAGAAGCGCCGCGCTGCCGAATTGGCATATTGGATCTCGCCGCGCAGGTTCAGCATCAGGTAGCCGTTATCGCTCTGCTCGACGGCCCAGGCGAACTTGGCCCGCTCCACCAGCAGCCGGCGGTAGCGATTGATCCGGGTGGTGCTGCGTACGCGGGCGCGCAGTTCCACGCCGTCAAAGGGCTTAGTCAGAAAATCATCGACCCCGGCCTCGATCGCCAGGATGCGCAACTCGCGGTCATCCAGCGCCGTGACCATGATCACCGGCACCTCGGCCAGGTCCGGCACGGCCCGCAACCTGCGGCAGGTCTCGAAGCCATCCATCCTGGGCATGAGCGCATCGAGCAGGATCAGGTCGGGCAGCAGATCCGCTGCCAGTTGCAGCGCTTCTATGCCATCGGCCGCGAGCGCCACCTGATAGCCGAGCGGCCGCAGCAGCCGCTCCAGCGTCGTGCGCACGGCCGGCTCATCGTCGACAATTAAAATAGTGCTTGTATGTGGCATGACCTTGTTCTCGCTTTCGGCGCCCTATCCTAGCACAAACGAGGCGAGGGGACAAGGACGGAGGCACCTACGCCTTGAACTGAAGCAGATACCCGACCCCGGCGACCGTGACGACGTAGTGCGGCTCGGCGGGGTTCTCCTCGATCTTTTGGCGCAGCCGGTGGATGAGCTGTTTGAGCAACTGCCGGTCGCCGACGCCGCGGTAGCCCCAGACATGATTGGTCAGGCGCTCGAAGGGGATGGTGCGCTCGGCATTGGCCAGCAGGTACTGGAGCAGCCGGAACTCCAGGTTGGTCAGCCGGATCGGCGCGCCGCCGCGCACGCTCACCGCCTGCCGCTCGGCGTCGAGCAACAGGTCGCCACCCGCCAGCGCGGCCGGCCGATCGATCTCGGCCCGGCGCAGCAGCGCCCGTACCCGCGCCAGCAGCGTGCGCGGGCTGAACGGCTTGGTCAGGTAGTCGTCGGCGCCCAGGTCCAGCCCCTGCACCTGATCCTCCTCGCTGCTACGCACGGTCAGCATCATGATCGGCGTGGTCGCCTCGGCCCGGATCTGGCGGCAGACCTCGAAGCCGCCCAGGGCCGGCAGGTTCACGTCGAGGATCACCAGGTCCGGCTGCTCGCGCGCGAAGCTGGCCAGCGCGCTGGGGCCATCGGAAGCCTCGATCGCCAGGTAGCCGGCCTGGCGCAGGGCGAAGCCGATCAGCCCGCGCAGCTCAAGATCGTCGTCAACGACCAGGATCTTCATTCGTCGGCCCTCTTGGCAGCGTCACACATATCCGCGCGCCCCCCCCGTTGCTCCGGGCGTCGACCCGGCCGCCGTGGCGCTCGACGATCGACTTGACGATCCACAGCCCCAGCCCAACGCCGCTCTGCTCTGGCTCCTCGGACGACGAGCGCACAAACCGACCGAACAGCGCCGGGCCGGCGTCGGGCGGCAGGCCCGGCCCCTGGTCTTCGACCCACAACGTGACCGCCGCCGCCTCGACGCCGCCGCCGATCTGGATGGTCGACCCTGCGGGCGCGAACTTATTGGCATTGGCCAGCAGGTTGACGAACACCTGGGTCAGCAGGGAGGCGTCGCCCTCGATCGCCGGCATAGGATAGGGCAGCTCGACCACCGCCGACTGCCGGCGCTGTTCGAGCAGCGGCCTGGTCATCTCCAGCGCGCCCTCGATCACCTCGTCCAGGGCCAGTGGGCGGCGACGAATCGCGCCGCGCCCGGCCTCGATCCGCGCGCTCTCCAGCAGATTATCGATCAGCTGAGTCAGGCGCAGCGTCCCGCGCTGGAGCGAGAGGACCAACTGCCCGATCTGGTCGGTCGTCAGGTCGGGGAGCTGGTCCAGCAGCAGCTCGATCGACGCGAGCTGGGCCGAGAGCGGGGTCCTGAACTCATGCGAGATATTGGCGAGCACGGCATCGCGCAGGCGGCGGGTGGCCTCGATATCGGTCTCGTCGCGCAGCACCTGGACCTGCTGCCCATCGGCGGGCGGCGCGCTGGTGATCACGACAGTGCGACGCTGGTTGTTGGGCAGCAGCAGGTGCTCGGTGGCGCGGGCGCCGCCGCGGAAGCGGGCGTGGATGATCGGGCAGTGCTCGGCGCACGGTCGCACGCCGCCGGGGCCGCGCGGGTTGAGCACATCGCCGCAGAAGCGCCCGATCGCCTGCTGGCTGTCGATCCCCAGCAGCGCGGCAAGCTGCGGGTTGACGTAGCGGATGCGCCGCTCGGCATCGACCGTGAAGACCCCCTCGATGATGCCGGTGACGATCGCGTGAGCCTCGGTCTGCTGGCGGCGCAGGTCGGCGGTGAGCTGGAGCAGCCGGCGGCGCATCTCCTCAAGCGTCGCCGCCAGCGTGCCGATCTCGGCGCCGGGCGCGCGGGCCACCGGCGTACTGAGGTCGCCGGCGCCGATCCGGGCGGCGGCGCCGGTCAGCGCCTCCAGCGGGCGGCCCAGGCGGCGACCGATCAGTAGGCTGACCAGCGCCCCAAGCAGGGCTACCGCCAGCGCCAGCGCCAGCAGCGTCTGGACCAGGCTGCGCAGCGAGTCGGCGCTGCTGGTGGTGGGCAAGTCGGTCTCGACCAGGCCGACGACCTCGCCGGAAGGGTCGCGCACTGGCGCGACCGACACATAGCGCGCCAGGGCGTCGATTCGCCCGGCGACCGGCTCCCCCGAGGCAAGCGCGCGCTCACGGAGGGCGGCGCGCGGATTCGGCCCGGCCGGCTGGGCAGCCTGGCGATCCAGGATCGTCACCGGCAGCCGGATGTTGGCGCTCAACTGGCTAGCGAAGGAATCGTCCAGCAGCAGCGCCACCAGCACCCGCCCCTCCGGCAGCCCCGGCAGCTCGGCCCACGCGCCCAGCACCAGCGGCCCGCCGGCCGGCTGCCGGTACAGAAAGCGATTGTCGGTCGGGGCCCGCGTCGACCAGAGCGCCTCCCACGGCAGTGCCGCCCCACTACGCGCAGCAACCTGATCGCCAAGCAGCACAGCCGTGCCGTCGAGGTGGCTGGTCTGCTGAAACTGGGCCAGGAACGGCTCAAGCGCCGCCCGATCGCCGGCCCGCAGCAAGCGCAGCAGCGTCGGCCGTTCGCCTAGCAGCCGGGCGGTCGTCAGGGTACTGTCCCCGGCATTGGCGATCTCGCGCTGGACCGCCGCGCCGGCCTGCGCCACGCGCGCCAGTGCCTGCTCGTCGGCGAACTGGCTCAACAGGCGCACAGCCACGAAGGCCACACCGAGAATCGCCAGGAGCTGTAGCCCGACGTTGACCCCGATCAGAAGGGTGCTGAGGCGCAGACGACGCATACGTTCCCTGAAAAAGAATCAGAAAGGGGAGGGGCGAGAGGAGAGCCGCCCGCACCTCCCTGCCTTTGCACAACCGTGCGTAGTATAGCACGGCGGCGCCGGCCGCGCCTCAGCGCAGGAGCGCGTCGAAGCGCTCCTGGTACTGCCGCTTGGACCGCGCGCCGATGAGCCGCTCGACCTCGCGGCCATCCTTGAAGACGATCAGCGTCGGCAACCCTTGCACGCCCAATTGAACCATGGAGCGCTGGTGCTCGTCGGTGTTGAGCTTGGCGATCGTCACCCTACCGGCATACTCGGCGGCCAGCTCGTTGAGGATCGGCCCGATCACCCGGCAGGGCGGGCACCACGACGCCCAGAAGTCGACCACTACCGGCAGCGGCGAGGCCAACACGTCGTCGGCGAAGCTGGCATCCGTCACGATGATCGGCTTGTCCACGGCAGTTTGTGCAGTCATTGTGATCTTCCCTTCTTTGTACGCGAAGCTGCACCCCCACGGGGTACGCAGCACCTCGACCTTGCCGAGACCCGGCCAAAGGTCTAAAATGCAGTCTACATGTTCGAGTCGGCTGGAAGTCAAGTGGGGATTTTGCACATGGAAGAGCTTACGATCAGCGAGGTCGCGCGGCGGTCGGGGGTGCGAGCCACCACCATCAGGTACTACGAGAACATCAACGTGCTGCCGGTACCACGGCGCGCAAATGGACGGCGGCGCTACGATCCGGAGATCCTCGACCGGCTGGCATTTATCCAGGTCGCCCAGCAACTGGGGTGTACGCTGACCGAGATCGGACTGCTGTTCGAGCAGCGTGACACGTTCGCACCGCTCTCGGAGCGCTGGCAGGCGCTCGCACGCGAGAAGCTGGCCGATGTGGAGCGCCTGATCCGCCACGCCCGCGAAGTCAGGCAGACGCTGCTCAACGGGCTGCGCTGTAACTGCCCGAACCTGCACGAGTGCATCGACTGCGTGCTCAAGCAGTGCGCCTAGAATACCGATAGAGAATCCGCGAATTGGGCGAATATTCGCGAATACATTGCCGAACATTCGCGTCGATTAGCGTTATTCGCGGATGCATCCGGTATACTCTACCGATGCTATAGTGGCTTACCACACAGATTTTGCGGTGTGGAGAAGGCTTGGAGGGGGCCGCCGCCCTCCAAACCACCCCCGCAAAACCACTGTGGTGGACCACTAGCACGCTTCCGCGCGGCATCGCAACGTCACGGAGCGTCGCAGCGTCGTCTGCTCCAGCATCTCGCGATAGACCCGCATGATCTCACAGGCGACGGTGGGCCAGCCGAAGCGGGTAGCGCGCTCACGCGCCGTGGCGCCCAGCGTGGCACGCAGCTCCTCATCGGCCAGCAAGCGCTCCAGCCGCTCGGCCAGCGCAGCCGGGTCGTCGGGCGGCGCGAGCAGGCCGCTGGCGCCATCCTCGACGATCGCCGCCGGCCCGCCGGCGCTGGTCGCCACCAGCGGCCGGCCGCACGCCAGCGCCTCCAGCGCGGCCAGCCCGAACAACTCGTAGTGCGACGGCATCGTCACCACGTCGGCGGCGGCGTAGAAGAGCGGGAGCTGCTCCTGCGGCCGCGCGCCGACGAAGCGCACGGCGTCGGCGACGCCAAGCTGGACTCGCAGCGCATCGAGCCGGCGCTGCTCGGCGTTCCAGCGCGAGCGCTCGCCCTCGCCGGCGCCGCCCACGATCAAGGCGGTCAGCGCACCGCGCAGGGCCGGCTGGCGCTCGACCAGCAAGGCCACTGCCTGGATCAGCGCGTCGATCCCTTTGAGCGGCTCGATCCGGCCCACTAGCAGGAGTAGCCGGTGCGGCGGCGGCGGCAGATCCAGCGCCTCACGGGCGGTCGCCATGTCGCGCGGGTGGAAGCGCCGCAGGTCCACCCCGCAAGGGATCACGTGGATGCGGCTGGCGTCGGCGCCGTAGTACCAGGCCATCTGCGCCCGGTCGAGCGGCGTCGCGGCCACGATCGCATCAGCCTCGCCCATCAGCCGGCGCTCGATCGCGATCCGCTGGCTGGTCTCGCTCTCCTCGGCGCTGCGGGCGACGTGGTTCTTCATCGCGCCCAGCGTGTGGAACATATGCACCACCGGCGCGCCCCAACTGCGGCGCAACGCCAGCGCCGCCTCGCCGGAGAGCCAGTAGTGGCTGTGGATCAAGTCGTAGGCCAGGTCCTCGCCATCGGCGAAGCAGCGCACCCGGCTGACGAACTCCGGCAAGTAGGCCAGCACCCAGTTCTTGTCGTAGGGCGCCATCGGCCCGGTGTGCAGGTTGACCACCCGCACGCCACGGTCCAACGCCACGATCGTCGGGGCCGACGGATCCTGGCTACGGGTAAAGATATCGACGCCGACGCCGCGCCGCCCCAACTCGCGGCTCAGCTCGCGCACATACACGTTCATGCCACCAGCCTCCTTGCCGCCCAAGCCGGCAAGCGGGCTGCTGTGGATACTTAACATCGCGATTCGCATGTTACTCCTACGCCCACCTGATTATCGATGGTGTGAATATTTCACCGCCTATATTATACGCGAAATACGCCGGCGGAGAAGGGGGTTCTTGAGAGGGCTGCCCCTCAAACTCCCCTTTTCAGCAAGTTTATAAAAATGCTCGCTCCAGTTGATAATCTGTACGCAAACAATGTACCACCATGACTCTACGCAGCCGGTGGCCGGGCAGATTGGTGGGGTGGTCGTGATCCGAGAGGGGATGGCGCGACGGGGGCGTAGGTAGTAGAATAAGAGGGAAGCTTACACATACCTTAGCAGCACATCCTCAAGCAGCGCCGGCGGCACCTCCCGCTCATCCACCAGCACTACCTGCCCGATCGCGACTGGGAGCACCAAGCGCAATTGCCCACGGTGGCGCTTCTTATCGCTCCGCATCGCCTGGATGACCTGTTCCGGTCGGTAGCCGCTCACGGAGGTAGGTAGCCCGAGCGCCAGCAGCCCGCGCTCGACGCGCTCGGCCAGCGACGGCGGGCACAGCTCAATGCGACTGAGCCAGGCGGCTGGCGATATGCAGGCCGACGGCGACCGCCAGGCCATGCGCCAGCGTAAAGTCGCTCAGCTTCTCCAGCGCGTGACCGAAGGTATGGCCCAGATTCAGGTGGGCGCGGATGCCGAGCTGGTCGTACGGGTCGGCCTCGACGATCGCGCTCTTGCAGCGGATGGCAGCGGCGATTAGCGCGCCCAGGTCGGCGGCGCCGCGCGCCTCCAGCGCCTCGAAGATCGCCGGCGCGCCCAGCACCCCCACGGTGATCAGCTCACCCAGGCCGGAGCGAAACTCGACCTCCGGCAGCGTCTCCAGGGTCGCCAGATCGATCAGAATGTGGGCCGGCTGGTAGAACAGGCCGACCAGGTTTTTATCGCCCCGGAAGTTCACGCCCACCTTCCCACCGATGCTGGCGGTGATCTGGGCCACCAGCGTGGTCGGCACCTGGACGAACCGCAGCCCGCGCAGGTAGGTCCCGGCGACCATGCCGGCGACATCGCCGACCACGCCGCCGCCGACGGCCACCACGGTATCGCTGCGCTCGACCCCCAGATCGCGGCATGCGGCGTACAGCTCGATCGCCGTCTCGAGCGTTTTGGCCGTCTCGCCGGCCGGTATGGTCAGCAGGTGTGTATCATACCCGGCCCCCAGCAGCGCATCGCGGAGCGGCGCGGCGTACAGCGGGGTCACGCTGGAGTCGGAGACGACCAGCACGCGCAACTCGCGGTACGGCGCAAGCAGCTCGTGCGCCTGCGCCAGCACCCCCCGCCCGATCACCAGCTCGGTGTGGCTCGGCCCGGCCGGTAGCGATAGGTGTTGCCATGCTTGATCGCCTGAATCAATCGCCATAGTCCGCTCTCCATTTGTGGCTGAAGCTCGGCCTTCAACGGATTCAACTGATTGAAAACGGATAGAACAGAAGGCATGATGTTCACGATATCCGTTTGCTATCCGTTATATCCGTTGAAAACCTTATTGGCATGTTAGGATGCGGTCGCCGCCACCGCAGGCAGATGCGCGGCCAGACCGACGTCGGCGCTGATCGTCGCCGTGGGAAGGCACGCGCGGAGCCCGCCGAGGAGGTCGGCCACTTCCGCGCCGGAGACCAGCAGCGGCACATGCAACTCTTCGCCAGAGACCACGCCGGAGTTCTTTTTACTCGCCAGTTCGACCAACTCGGCGTTGGAGCACAGGTGAATGAAGATTGCGGTATCAGGGCCGACCCGGTCGAGGTGATACACACTCAACATCTCCGCGACCGAGAGCTGCCCCGAGGCGGTCGTGGTCGATGAGGCGGCGGCGCCGTAGGTCAGCAAGCAGTTGGGGAAACACGGCGCCAGCAGGCGGGTCGGCTGCCCGGCCGCGCCCATCGCGATGCCGATCACCGGGCCGCCCGCCCGATGCAACAGGTCGAGCACCGGGAGCATGTCGGCCGGGCGGCGGGCGGCGCCGACCAGCTTAACGACATCGGCCTGTTCGCGTAGCGCCTCGTAGGTCGCCCAAAGCTGGCCGGGCATGTCGTCGTACCAGTGGCGCGAGACGACCAGCTTGGTGCTGGAGCGGCCCCGGTCGGCCAGCGCGGCGACGCAGTCCCACTCAACGTCGACATACGCCACGCCAAGCTCGATCGCCCGCCGCAGGATCGCCAGGCGCTCGGCCTCCGAGCCGGCGAACCGGCCACCCTCGCGCGGCGGGCGGCAGGTCAGAAGCAGCGGGCAGGGCGCCTCGGCGATCAGCCGCGCCAGATCGAATGACTCCATCAGGTCAAGCCGAATCTCGGCCATCCCGACGTCGGCCGCCAGATCGGAGAGGGTCGCCAGGCAGGTCTCGGTGTCCGGCGGTGCCAGCGAGGCCGCAATGCGATTTGTCATATTCCACTTCTTTTCTGAGAGACTATAGCAGCTCCAGGGCCAGCCCGACCGCGCCCAGCACGCCAGCAGTATCCGGCAGCGCCGCCCGGCGCAGCACAACATCGCGGTGGGCCGGGTTGAGCATGTTGGCCCGCAGCGCCGCCTCGATGGCGGGCCACCAGGGCGGGCCGAGCCCGCTCAGGCCGCCGCCGATCACCACTGCCTCCAGGTCGAGTAGGTTGACCGCGTTGGCGGCGGCCAGGCCGATCCAGCGGCCACTGGCGGCCAGCACCTCGCCGGCCCACGCCTCGCCACGCCCGGCGGCGGCGACCAGCGCCGGGCCGTCGGCCAGCCCGCGCTCGACGGCGGCCCGCTCCAGGGCGCGGCCGGAGGCCAGCACCTGGAGACAGCCGCGCAGCCCACACGGGCAGGGCGGCCCATCCGGCAGCATCACCTGGTGGCCAAGCTCCCCAGCCCAGCCATGCCGCCCGCGAAACAGGCGCCCATCGAGGATCAGGCCGGCGCCGACGCCCGTGCCAACCATCATCACCAGGACGTGGCGAAAGCCCTGCCCGGCGCCGAAGGCCCACTCGGCCAGCGCGGCGGCATTGGCGTCATCCTCGATCGCGATCGGCAGCCCCAGCCGCGCCTCCAGCAAGGGCCGCACGGCCAACCCGCGCCACGATGGGCGGTTCGGCCATTCGACGACCACCCCATCCGGGTTCATCAGCGCCGCCAGCGACACCCCGACGGCGCGAACCTCGGCCAATCCCGTCTCGCGCGCCAGCCCCAGCACTAGGTCGGCGATAAAATGAACCTCTTCGACCGCCGAGCAACCGCTCGGCCAGGTGGTCGCCTGGCTCGCGACGATCTGCCGGCCCCTGGCCAGCGCGGCGCGCACCTGCGTGCCGCCGATGTCCAGGCCGGCTACGACCGTGCCCTCATCCGCCATCATATCGCCTTCGCCTAAGTCAGCTTCGCTCAGAGGCTGTCTGAAAGGGGGAGTTTGAGGGGCTGCCCCCTCAAGACCTCCTTTCCACCGCAGAGCGCGGGTGAAACGCTGGCCTTTTCAGACAGTTTCTCAGAGATTAGAGATTGGGGATACCACAATCAATCTCTAATCTCCAATCTCCAATCTCCAGATCAACGCGCTAATTCACGCCGCCCGCCGAGAGGGCGTGCCCACGGATCTTATCGATCGCGTCGACCAACTCCTCGACATCGGTCGCGTCGCCCAACAGCACCCGGTGATGCAGCCAGACCACGTTGTCGCTAATGTCCTCGGACACCGGGCAGTGGACCTGATTGTAGTCCGGCAGCCGGTCCTCATCATCACGCCAGCGCGGCCCGAACGTCCGGTCGCGGAACAGCGGCGTGCGATGGATGGCCAGGTAGGCCACAAACGCCGGGATGCCCTCGGCGAGGAGCATATCCACAAACTGCTGCCGAGTTCAGGCCGCCGAAGGCCGAGGCGTCGTAGCGGAACATGTGCATATAGTGCGGATGGCGCGTCACACGCGGGTCGCGGCCCTGCGGCACGAGCCCTGGAATTTGCCGCAGCAGCGAGTTCGAGCAGGGCAGCGTTGGCGTCGCGGCGGGCGATCTGCTCGTCCAGGCGCGCCAATTGCACCCGCAGTACCGCCGCGTGCATTTCCGACATCCGGTAGTTGCTGCCGGGCACGCTATGCTGGTAGGTCCGGTCGTTCTTGGGCCGACCGCAGTTCCCGTACAGGAAGCAGCGCTCGATGAACTCGGCATCGTTGGAGAGGACGATCCCACCCTCGCCGGCGGTCATCAGCTTGAAGGCCTGGAAGCTGAAGATCCCGGTGGTGTGGAGCGCCCCGACGCGCTGCCCGTTCCACTCGGCGCCCTGGCCATGGGCCGCGTCCTCGATCACCGCCAGGTTGTGCCGGCGGGCGATCTCGCCGATGGCATCCATGTTGGCTGGGTGGCCGGCCATATGCACCGGGATGATCGCGCGGGTGCGGGGCGTGATCGCAGCCTCCAGCGCGCCTGGGTCGAGGCAGTAGGTCTGCGGATCGACATCGACCAGCACCGGCACGGCATTGGCGCACAGCACGGCAGTCGCGGTCGAGACAAACGTGAAGGCCGGGACGATCACCTCGTCGCCGCGACCGATGTCGAGCGCGGACAGCACCAACTCGAGCGCGTGCGTGCCATTGGTCACCGCCATCGCGTGCCGGGTGTTGTGGTACGCGGCGAACTCCTGCTCGAACTGCACGGCTTGCGTGCCATTCCCGCGCCACCACTGCCGGCTTTCCAGCACACCCGTGAGCGCGGCCATCTCACGGTCATCGTAGACGGGCCAGTCCGGGAAGGGCTTTCGCTTCGCCATTCGTCCGCCGTTGATCGCAAGCTCTTCGGTTACCATACTTCGCTCCTTAGTTATCGATCTCTACTCATAGAGGGGCGCGCCGGCAGTGGCGCTGATCTTGCTGTGCATCCGGGACGGTCATCTGCTTCAGGCCGTCTCTACCTGCGAGCAAAGATACCGTAGGATGCAGAAAACGTCAACCTGTCGTAGAGCTGTATGCTCCGTCCTGGCCTGTTGCGAATTGTATAGCTGGCTGCCGGTGCTGCACGATGTTTCGTAATACGAGGTATAATCGTATATCTGCGCGTCGCAGGGCTGCCTACCTTCCCTGTGCCGGCAAGGAATGTTCCTGTTCCTGTACCCACCTCAGTCTATGGCTTGATTCCAGACCGGCCAGATCATGGTATTATAGGCCACTGAGGGGAAACATTCCTGTGAATCGCTCGCAGACAGCTGCACTCTCTCAAAACAGCATCTAAAGAAGGAGGAATCCATGAACCGGGACGAACAGGAAGACACTACCATCTATAAGGTCGTCCTCAACCACGAGGAGCAGTACTCGATTTGGCCCGCCGACCGCGAGAACCCGCTCGGCTGGCGCGATGCCGGCAAGTCTGGGCTCAAGGCGGAGTGCCTGGAGTACATCAAGGAGGTCTGGACCGACATGCGGCCGCTCAGCCTCCGCAAGAAGATGGAGGAGCAGACGGGCTCCTAAGCGCCAGGCTCCAGGCGCCCGCCACTCCACCCGAACCCGATTAAGCACGAACTGCGGGCAGCACGACGTCACAGTGAGCGAGGTGGTTGGAAGGGGATCTCCCTTCCAACCACTTTTTCCCGGCGGGCCTGGAGCCGCGCGCCATCCCACCGCATCATCGTCTTGGAGCCTTCATGAAGCTCTTTGGTATCAGCGATCTCCATCTGCGCTATGAGGCCAACCGGCAGGCGCTGGAAGCTTTACCCCCCCACCATGAGGACTGGCTGATCCTTGCCGGCGATATCGGCGATACCGCGGCCGACCTCGAGTTCGCGCTGACGCTCCTGACACGGCGCTTCCGCCAGGTGCTCTGGGCACCGGGCAACCACGATCTGTGGACGCTGCCCTCGGAGCGGCACGGGCTGCGCGGCGTGGCCAAGTACCGCCAGCTTGTATCGATCTGCAGGAACTATGGGGTACTGACGCCGGAAGACCCCTACGCCCGTTGGCCGGGCGCCGGCGCGCCCTGCCTGCTCGCCCCCCTGTTCCTGCTCTACGACTACAGCTTCCGCCCCGACGACGTCGCGGAGGAAGCGGCGCTCACCTGGGCCGCCGACTCCGGCGTGATCTGCGCCGACGAAGCGCTGCTGCACCCCGACCCGTACCCCTCGCGGGCCGCCTGGTGCGACGCACGCTGCCAGTACACCGAGGAGCGGCTGCGCCTGGCGGCGGCGCAGGGACCGCTAGTGCTGATCAACCACTTCCCGCTGCGATACGATCTGGCCCGGCTGCCGCGAATCCCGCGCTTCTCGCTCTGGTGCGGCACCCGCCGCACCGAGGACTGGCACCTCCGCTTCCCGGTCGAGGCGGTGGTCTACGGGCACCTGCATATCCGCGGCACCCGTGTGCGCGACGGCGTGCGCTTTGAAGAGGTTTCCTTCGGCTACCCCAGGGATTGGGACCCGGCCGCCGGGCTGCGACCGTACCTGCGCGAGATCCTGCCAGGGCCAGACCCAACACAGCCGGCCGGATGGGACCGCGGCAACTCACAGGAGCGATCACCGCGATGACCACGCCATCCTCCGCCGACCGCTGGGTCATCCGCCCGCGGCCGCGACCGCGCGCCCGGCTGCGCTTGTTCTGCTTTCCGTACGCCGGGGGCGGCGCCTCGATCTATCGCGCCTGGGCTGGCGAGCTACCGCAGGAGATCGAGGTCTGTGCAGTCCAGCTCCCCGGCCGCGAAACGCGCCTGGACGAGCAACCGTTTGACCGGCTGCCCCCGCTGGTAGAGGCGCTGGCGCTGTCCCTGGAGCCGCATCTCAACCCGCCGTTCGCGTTCTTTGGGCATAGTATGGGCGCACTGATCAGCTTCGAGCTAGCGCGCCGGCTGCGCGCGCTCAACCGCCCAGCCCCGGCGCACCTGTTCGTTTCCGGCCGCATCGCCCCGCAGTTGCAGCGCAGGCGCCCGCCGGTCCACGCGCTGCCCGAGCCGGAGTTCGTCGAGCAGGTGCAGCGGCTGAACGGGACACCGGACGCAGTGCTGCAACACAAGGAGCTGCGCGAGCTTGTGCTGCCACTCTTGCGCGCGGACTTCGCGATCAACGAGACCTACGGCTATAGCTCCGAGCCACCGCTGGCGTGCCCGATCTCAGCATTCGGCGGCCTGGAGGACGATCGCGCCACCCAGGAGGAACTGGCGGCCTGGCAGCTCCAAACCCGTGACGCCTGGGCGCTGCACATGTTTCCTGGCGACCATTTCTTCCTCCGCAGCACGCAGGCGGCGCTTCTGCAAGCGCTCTCCCACGATTTACGCCGGCTGACCGGAAATTGAGAATTGAGAATTGAGAATGTAAAATTGAGGATTGAAGATTGGGAACCTGTAGGGCAGGCCCTCCGTGGCCGCCCTCCGTGGCCGCCCGCACGTGGCCGCCTGCACGTGGCCGCCCGCACGTGGCCGCCCTCCGTGGCCGCCCTCCGTGGCCGCCCGAACACCGCGCATCACGTTTCACGTTTCACGCATCACGTTTCACGCCTCACCCTTCGAGCGGGTCGAGCGCCGCATTCCAGGCCTTCATGCGCTCGGCGTCGCCGCCGGCGTCGGGGTGGTGCAGGCGCGCCATGGCTTTGCGGATGGCGCTAACCTCGGCAGGCGTCAGATCCAGCGTCATCCCATGGCTCGTGAACGGACCTGAGCCACACTCGGCGTGTGTCCTCCATAGGTCGCGCTCGCGCTCCAGCGCCGCGTTCTCGCGCGTCAGCTCCATCAGGCTGGATACCGTCGTATCATAGGCACGTGCGACTTCGCGGCAGCCGGCCTGCGCCTTGCTGATCTGCTGGAGCAGGCTACGGATGGTTTTATGGGCCTCTTCCAACTCGATCTGGAGCCAGGCCAGGTCGCCATCCGCGCTCAACGGGGGCTGCGAGAAAGAAAGCTTGGCGGTCACACGAAACTCCTGCCGCTGCCCAAAATGGGCACCGCGCATCATACATATTTGGGGGACGAGGTGTCGTACGGGCATACCTGGGATGTTGTAAGCATAACCGATCACGGAGCAAAAAACAATGCTCCGTGAGACTGTTTTCTGATGTTGACGATCAGCGTATAATACATCATGCTACCCTGATCTCTAGCCCATGGCGCGACGTTCCGCTCCGGCCGCGGCACCTACTGAAGGAGTCCCTATGCCACGTATTAAGTCGCTGCTTTCCGGCCGCTTATTCCTCGCACCTCAACTCGTCGGCGAGCGGCTATTTTTCCTGAGCAACCTAAGCGGAAATCTCAGTTTGTATGCGATGGACTATGGCGGCAGCGTCCCCGAGCCGCTCCTGCCGCCCCACATCGCGCTCCAGAACCCGGAGCTGATCGGCGGCTACCTGTTCTACGTCTTCCCCAAGCTGGGCCAGATCCTGGTGATGATCGATCAGGACGGCGACGAAAACTATCAGCCGATGCTCATCCCGATCGATGGCGGCTTCCCCGAGCCGGCCTTCGGCGCTGCCTTTGCAAACTACCGGATACATTGCTTCGGCTGCGACCCGGAGCGCAATATCGCCTACCTGGGGGGCGAGTCGCGCCAGGAGCAGCTCAGCGAGGCCTATCAGGTTGACCTGGAGCAGCGGGCGATCGAGCGGTTGGGCGGTAGCGCATGGGGTAGCTGGGTCTCCGGGTTCAATGCCGACCATACGCGGGCGATCCTGGGCAATATCTACACCTTCGGCGATAATGTGCTGTATATGTGGGAGCGCGGCGGCGGCGAGCGACGGCTGCTCTACGGTACGCCGCTGGAGGCGCGCGCCGAGGGACAGAAGGTGATGCCCAATGGTATCTCCAACTGCACGTTTACGCCTGGTGATCGCGGCCTGCTGCTCATCACCGCCCTGTTCTGCGACACCTACGGCCTGGGGTATCTCGACCTAGAGCACCCACAGGAGGTCCGGCCCGTCGCGATCTCCGGCACCATCCATGTCGGCGTCGGCGAGCTGACCGCGCTCCAGCACCTGCGCGACAACCGCTACCTGGTCACCTACAATATCGACGGCGCATCGTGGGCCTACGAGGGTAGCTTCGACGAGGCGGCGCTGCGCCTAACGCTTGAGGCAGCGGTTTGCGGCACGGGCGCGCTGGCGAGCGGCGTGATGGAGCCGTCACACTACGACAAGGCCGGCGATCGGCACACATTGGCCTTCTCGACCGCCACATCGCCGACTCAGATCTACACGGTCGAGGGCAAAGACCGTGGGCGCATCGTCCAACACACCCGCGAGCGGCTGCTCGGCCTCCCAGCGGCGTGGCTCTCCCCCGGCGAGGATGCGTCGTACAGCTCCTACGACGGCCTGCGGGTGTCGGCGCGGCTGTACCTGCCGGCCGAGGCGCTTGGATTCGCGGGACCGCGGCCGCTGGTCTACTATATCCACGGCGGGCCGCAGGGCCAGGAGCGCCCAAATTTCGCCTGGTTCTCGATGCCACTCATCCAGTTCCTGACCCTCAACGGCTTCGCGGTGTTCGTCCCCAACGCTCGCGGCAGCACCGGCTACGGCGTCAGCTATATGAAAAAGGTCGACCGCGATTGGGGCGGCGACGACCGGCTAGATCATGTTCACGCTATGCAGAGCCTGGGCGGGGACCGGCGGGTCGATACCAGTCGGGCGGCGGTGATCGGTCGCTCCTACGGCGGCTACATGACGCTGACGCTGGCCGGCCGTAACCCCGAGATCTGGTCGGCCGCCGTCGATATGTTTGGCCCGTACGACCTGCTGACTTTCACCGAGCGCATCCCCGAGGCCTGGAAGCCCTACTTTGCGATTGCGATCGGCGACCCGGTGAAGGATCGCGCAATGCTGATCGAGCGTTCGCCACGTACCTACATCGGCAATATCCAGTGTCCGATCATGGTCATCCAGGGCAAGAATGACCCGCGCGTAATTGAGCGCGAGTCGCGCGATGTCGTTGAGCAACTACGCGCCGCCGGCAAGCAGGTCGAGTACCTGATGTTCGAGAACGAAGGGCACGATGTGATCAGGTATGAGAACCGGGTCGTGTGCTATAACACGATCGCCGAGTTCTTCAAGCAGCACCTGCGGCCGTAACCGACAAGATGACAAGATGACAAGATGACGTAACACGCTTCACGCTTCACGCTTCACGTTTCACGTAAATCGAGAAGGTCGATGTCCATATCCGAGGCCAGATCGCCGATTGAAATCGAGCAGATTGCCGAGCTGCGACAGCAGCACATCGGTCGCCTGCTGCTGCGCGCCCACCGAGCCTTCAGCCTGCACTCGATCGAGAAGCTGCGCACGCTCGGTCACGCCGGGCTCGGCCTGGCCCACACGGCCCTGCTCGCGCACCTCGATCTCGACGGCACGCGGATCACGACGCTGGCCGAGCGGGCCGGCGTGACCAAGCAGGCGATCGGGCACCTGGTGCAGGATCTTGAGCAGAAAGGCTATATCGAGCGCTCAGTTGACCCATCCGACCGTCGGGCGACGCTGGTTCGCTTTACCGATGCCGGCTGGCAGTTCCTACGCGACGCCCACCAGGTCAAGCGCGAGATCGAGGCCGAGTACATCGCGATCCTGGGCGCGAAGCGCATGCAAGAGCTGCGGCTGGCGCTGACGATGCTGCTGGAGAACGGCACAGCCGAGCGCGAGTCCGAGATGCTCTGACGGCTGGGAGTTCAGGCGCGCTACCTTTCGCCCGCTCCCTACGACTGCGCCCCCAACGCCTCCGCCGTCCTGCGCCAATCGATCGCCGGGTACTGGGCGTCGAGCTCGGCAGCGACGGCGGCGGCAACATCGTGGGCGGGGCCATCGCGCTCCTGCTGCGGCCCCCAGCGAAACCCACCACTGTACTCATCGGAGCCGGTCAGGCCGGCAGCCATAGCCGCTCGGTCGATCGCCTCCTGGAAGCGGTCGGGCAGTGGCACACTCGCCCGGCCGCCAGCCTCCTTCGCGCGCACCTGTACTGGGATATCATGCCAGTACATGATCTGGTAGATCGCCATATAACCTCCTATCGCCCAATGCGTGGTGTCCGGGCGGCCACGCAGGGCCGACCCTACAGGTGTGTCACCGCCCCGATTCGTTCTATCCGCTCCTTACCCGCTCCCCTATCCGCTCAATGAACTTGCACAACACCACGCTCTATGGTAGACTGCGCCTCTTGGAGCTACCGGGCAATGCCCCTAGCTGTTGGCGAAGGTATTTGCATAGTTTCAGGAGCAGTTTTCAATGACGGACAGAAATTTAATCACCTTTGAGAGCCGGACCGTGATCGGCAAGAAAGTCAATCGGCTGCGGCGCGAGGGCATTCTGCCGGCGACCATCTACGGGAAAGGGGTTGGGCCGTTCTCGGTTCAGATCAATGCGCGCACATTCAACGACGTCTACCGGCACGTCGGCCGCACGACGCTCATCGATCTCCAGGTCCCCGGCCAGATGGTCCTATCAGGGTTCATCCACGTTTTGCAGCGCCACCCAGTCACTCGCTCGATCATCCACGTCGATATTCGCGTAGTCGACCTGCTCATAGAGATCACGGTGTCCGTGCCGATCCATTTCGTCGGCGAGTCGGAACTGGTCGCCCGCGGTGACGCAGTATTCAACCAGGCGCTCTCGGCGCTGGACGTGCATGCGCTCCCCACCGACCTGCCGCCTTTCGTCGAGGTCGACATCAGTGGGCTGGATGCGTTCGACAAGACCATCCACGTGCGCGACATCAACCTTCCTGGCAAGGGCACCATCGTGACCTCGGAGGACGAGGTCGTGGCCAGCCTGTCCTCGGCACGGGCCGAGGAGGAGCCCACAGAGGAGACTCCGGAACCCTCGACCGAGCCCGAGCTGGTGCGCGAGAAGCGCGACGAAGACGAATAGCGCCGTTCTCCGATCGTACAGACGTCCCCACCATACGGTGGGGGCGTTTGTTTTGCGTATCGTCAACATCCGCGAGGGAGAGGTTACAGGAAGGGCGGCCCTCCCCAAGCCCACTTTCCCACCAACGACGAACGCCCCCACCATTGGCGGGGGCGTTCGTTACCTGAGATACGGGCACCACCGGAGCCGTGCTAGAGGGCCGTGCTCCCGGCGATGCCCATAAGCTTATTACTCATTAGCATCACCTCCTTTGCGCCTAAACGGCATATCAGGATGTACGCAAGTACTATACTCGAAACTTCACGCTCTGTCAAGGGAGAAAAATCAGCCTTTTGACCGATGTGTTATTCTTCGCTCCTGGCCAGCCTATAGCATTCCTAAATCATTTGGAACGTGGGTGGGCTTTTCTGTGGGGGCTTCCCCCACACCCCCTTTTTCAACAATCATTTGGGACGTAGGTGGGCTTTTCTGTGAGGGCTTCCCCCACACCCCCTTTTTCAACAATCATTTGGGACGTAGGTGGGCTTTTCTGTGAGGGCTTCCCCCACACCCCCTTTTTCAACAATCATTTGGAACGTGGGTGAGCTTTTCTGTGGGGGCTTCCCCCACACCCCCTTTTCCAACCCAGGTAGGAATGCTATATCATGGCGCCGCCGTGGTCGGGGAGAGCGGCGTGAGCGTCGCCGACACCACCGGAGTGGCGGCCACCTCTGGTGTGCCGAACGTCAGCGTGCCGCTGATCAAGGACGGGATAAGCAACGTCTGGCCAGCCTGGACGGCATTTGGATCAGTCAAGCCGTTGGCCGCCATGATCTCCTCAATTGTCGTGCCAAAATCCTCGGCGATACCGCTCAACGTGTCGCCGCGCTGGACGACGTAGAGCCCGGCCGGGGTGGGCGAAGGGATTAGCTGCTGTGCATAGACGGTCGCCGTCGCGTCCACATCCTGAGTCGGCGCGGGGATCACCTCGAGGATGGTCGGCGCGGTCGGGCGTGGCTCGGTCGGTTGTGGCGGGGCGCAGGCGGCTAGGGCCAACAGCGCCGCGAGCAGATATTGTCGGGCGCGCGTGACGGGGCGAGTCTGTATCCTCATACACCTTCTATGAGACTGTTTGAAAGGGGGAGCTTGAGGGGCCGCCCCTCAAGAGTCCCCTTTCCATCACAGATCGTAGGCGAGACACTACCCTTTTCAAACAGTTTCTATGGTCTTTCAGAGGCTGTTTGAACGGCGGGGATTGTAGCAGGAGCAACGACGCCTGTCAACGCCGCAGCCAACAAGAAGAGGGTAGGGATGATGGTCGTCACCATCCTCCCTACCCCCAACTCTCGGAGCTTGCCCAGAAGCCTACTTGGGCTTCTTCTTGGCATCTTTCTGTTTGTTTTGCTTCTGGGTGTTTTTAGGACTCTTATCGCCCATGACACGCTCCTTTCGCAAACTGTTCAGGATCTCGATCGTCCTCCATGGGGCCATGGGACGATTATAGCATGAAAATTCAAGCGTGTACATGGGGCGTTCTACTGCAATGTATAGACAGATGGAGCCTGCTGCTACGGCCCTTCAGCGGGCTCCAGCACGAGCCGCCCGGCCGCAGCGCCATCGATCGCCGCCTGGGTGAAGTGCATGGGCAGATACTCAACACGCTGCCAGCGCTCCAGCAGATTGCTGTAGTCGCCACTTAACACATAGCCCGATTGGCCGACAGTGTGGTTAAAGCGCGAAGCGTCCAGGTCGCTCAGGTCGACGATCTGGCGATAGGATGGACCATGGCGCTGGAAATACTGGCTATTGAACCGGATCGGCGCTACATTGACCGTGAAGTCGTCACCGCCATTGGGGATGGAGCGGCTGAAGATCGGCTGGAGTGGGCCGACGTTGTCAAACGGGTTGTGGGGGAACTGCGCGTGGTGGACCTTATCCCAGCGCCAGGCGCTGAAATTGTCGGTGCCCTGGTAGGGCGCCATCTCGGCTAGGCCAGCCACCAGCGCGCTGCCGAGGATGGTCCGGCAGTCTTCGGCTTGCGGCGTGCCCACATCGTCGCACCAGCTATTGGTGCTCCCCGCGAGGAGGCCGGGGATGATCATCGATATCATGTTATTCTCGCGGCCATAGTTCTCCCAGAGACCATCGCCCACGTCGTCGGCGAAGATATGCACCGGGATCTGCTTGTACCAGGCCTCATACACCGCAGCCTGGGGGCTATCGCCACGGATGGTGCCATCCCAGCCTTGCAGGAAGTCGATCGCCGCCCTGGCATTGCTGTCGTCGGTCTTGGCCTGCAAGAGGTAGGGCAGCAGTTGGCGCGCCTGAGCCGAGGTGGTATCGGCCTGTATAGCGGCGATGTCGTCAGGGCTGAGTTGCGGCTTCGCCTCGATCAGCTCGATGATACGAATGGCGCGGTAGGGTGCGGCCCACGAGTTTGAGATAATGTGGGGGTAGCTGTCGGGGATAACTTTGTTGTTGGCTGTGGCAATATAGCCTTGCGGCGGGTTGTAGACGTGGGGAAGTTGGTCAAAAGGCACGTAGCCGGACCAATCATACTCGCCGCTCCAGCCGGGCGCCGGGGCCTTGCCGTCGCCCTTGGCGCGGATGGGCAGCGCGCCGGGAGCGTAGTAGCCGATATTACCGTCGATATCGGCATACACAAAGTTCTGCATCGGGGCGTGATAGGACGCCAGCGCGCCGGTGAACTCATCCCAGTTTCTAGCGCGGTTGACACCCAGGAACGCCTCGATGGTACGGTCCTCATCATCCAGCGAGGGCCAGCGGAACGCCGCCGGCTCGGTGGCGCTCGCATCGACATCGGAGATCACCGGCCCGTGGCGGGTGATGCGAACCTGGAGCGTCACATCCGGCCGGTCCTTGACTTTGATCACCTCCTGAACGATCTGCACCGGCTCCCAGGCGCCCTTGTACTCGGCCTCATTACGATCGTTGATCCGCTCAAGGAAGAGATCCTGGACATCCGGGCCGGTGTTGGTGACGCCCCAGGCGATCTGCTGGTTATGGCCGATGATGATGCCGGGGATGCCGGGGAGGGTCGCGCCGATCGCGTCGAAGGCGCCGCCGGAGATATGGGCCAGGTACCAGATCGAGGGGATCGACGCGCCCAGGTGCGGGTCGTTGGCCAGCAGCGGCTTGCCGGTCGTCGTGCGGGCGCCGCCGATCACCCAATTGTTGCTGCCGATATGGTTGCCGCCAAGGCCGAGCGAGTCTTCAAGGAAGCGGTTGATCGCCAGGAGGTCGTCGAATTGAGAATTGAGAGTTGAGAATTGAGAAGCTCCTGGGATAGGGTCAGATGGGAGGCCCGCCCGTACGGGGTTCTCGGTTCTGGCCGTCGTGATGCCGTCGGGGAGGATGAGCGGACCGTCGGCGGTGTAGGTCGGCATAAGCTGAGCGGCCTTGTCATCGCCGAGTGCTGTGGCCAGGTTGGTGCGAAGCAGCTCTTGCCGCCAGTTGCCGCCCAGGTCCCAAGCCATCATCTTGCCCCAGACCAGGACATCCTCGGGGCGCCAGGGCTCCGGCTCGAAGCCCAGAATCGTGAATTCGACCGGAAGCTGGCGCCCATGATGGGTCTCAATGAACGCATTGACCCCGGCGACATAGGCTTCCATCAGGCGGCGCGGCTCAGGGCCAAGTTTTTCCCAGGCGCTGCGGGCGGCCCGCGCGGTGCCAAGTGTGCGCAAGAATTGATCGGGGGAAGCGTCGCCTCACCCAGGATCTCGGACAACCTGCCGTTGCCGACGCGGCGCTGAAACTCCATCTGCCAGAGGCGATCCTGGGCGTGAACGTAGCCGAGGCCGAATAGTGCGTCGGTCTCATTGCCGGCGCGGATGTGCGGCACCGCGTCGGCGTCGCGCACGATCTCGATCGGCGCGGTAGGCCCCTTGACCCGGATCGTCCCGGAGGTCTGCGGCAGGGCGCCGCGCAACCACAGGTAGCCGCCGCCACTCGCCACCAGCACTATCACGACCAGGACGATGACGATCCAACGCAGAACACGAAATAGCCGTCGCATGATCGTCTCCTTCTGATTGTGGCGAGCGGGTGGCTTGGAGGGGCGACGCCCGCCAAATCTCTCTCGCCAACATCCCTGTGATGGCCACGAGCCTCGCCTCAGCTTCTCCCCAGTATCTCGCGCAGGGTCGGGTAGAGCGGGCTCTGACGCAACCGTTGATCATCGACCTCACCGTGGTAGACCAGCTCGGCCAGTTCGCGTCCCAGCGTCGCCATGTGGACCCGACCCTGGATGGCATCCCGAAAGGCGGTATGCTTGAGCAGCAGCGCCGCCTCGTTGCGCGGCTTGAGCTTGCCGGCGAACAAGCGGTGCGGGGCGCGAACGGGCAGGTTCAAGGCATCGCAGCGACTCAGCAACTCACGGTCGCGCTCGGCACGGTAGGCCGGGTCGGGCAAGGGTGTAGCGCCGGCCCCTCTGCGGTACAGGTCGCGGTAGTAGCTTGGCGGGTAGGCGCCGATGCGCGTCAGCAGTTCGCCGATCCGCGCGCGGTGACGCTCGTTGGGGAGGTGCAGATAATCCCAAACCAGGAAGTCGGCGCCGGCTTCGACGGCAGCCCGGATGGTCGTGTTGAGGACGTAGTCGGTATCGGTGACGTACGGCAGCACCGGCATATACGCCACGCCGACCGGTATTCCGGCGCGCTTCAGTTCGGGCGATCGCATCCAGCCGTAGAGCCGGCGCCGACGCCTTATCTTCGAGCTTCTCCGCCAGGTACGGGTCGGTCGTCAACAGGGTGAACATCACCACCGCCAGACTCTGGGCATTCATGCGCTCAAGCAACGGCAGATCTTCAAGGATGGTATGGCTCTTGGTCAGAATCAGGCACGGCTGACCACGCTCGGCCAGGAGTTGCAACAGTTGCCGGGTGAGCCGGTAGCTCGCCTCGGCCGGCTGGTAGGGGTCGGACAGCGCGGTGATGCCGATTAGGTCGCCGCGCTCGACGCCGGCCAGCTCGTCGGCGGCGCGCTCGGGCAAGTCGATCGCGACGCGGATGGTCTCGTTGAATGGGCGCACGCGGTACGCCCAGCCATCGCAGTAGGGGCAGCCGAACTCACAGCCGTCGTACACGGCCATAGTGTAGGAGGAAAGGAAGTACTCGTTGATGGTCGGCCGCCGTGTGCCAAACGCAGGGCCGTTGAGATAATCTTCGATGTAGTATGCCATAGTTGGAGATTAGAGAGTGATTCTTGAGGGGCTTCCCCTCAAACTCCCCCTTTTCAAACAGCTTCCAGCACCCGGATCAGCTCGGCGTGAATATGGCCGTTGGACGCGAGCAGCCGTTCCGACCAGGGGTGCCAGGGACCGCCGCGCCAATCGGAGATCTGCCCGCCGGCCTCGGTCACCAGCAGCGCGCCGGCCCCGGCGTCCCACGGGGCGAGCCGCAGCTCCCAGTGAGCGTCGAGGCGCCCCATCGCGACGTAGGCCAGATCGAGCGCGGCGGACCCGACGCGCCGGACACCCTGGCAGCACGCCTGGATGCGGGCGAACTGGCGCGCGTTATTCTCCGACACGGCCCCATAGTCGTACGGGAAGCCGGTCGAGACCAGCGCGGCGGCCAGGGTCGCGGTCTGCGAGACGCGGATGGGCCGCCCGTTGCGCCGGGCTCCCTGGCCCGCCTCGGCGGTGAACATCTCATCGCGAACCGGGTCAAACACCACCCCAAGCACCGGCGCCCGACCTTTCAGCAGCGCAAGCGAGACCGAGAAGAACGGGAAGCCGTGGGCGTAGTTGTTGGTGCCGTCGAGTGGATCGATCAACCAGGTGTACTCAGAAACGCGCTCGACGCCGCCGCCCTCCTCGGCCAGAATCGCGTGGCCCGGAAACTGCTGTGTGATCGCGGCGACGATCAGCTCCTCGCTGGCATGATCGGCGTCGGTCACCAGATTAAACGCGCCTTTAAGCTCCACGCGCCGCTGGCGATCAAGGGCCTCCAGCAGCAGCGTGCCGGCACGGCGGGCGACATCGGTTGCAAAATCAAGCATTGCTTTACGGGCGACAGCGAATCCGGTGCGGGAACATTTCGCGCGGGTCCGGCGTCACGTTGTTACTACCGCGTCGCGTGTACGTGTGGCAGCTTGCGGCAAGGAGGTGCGGAGGGGCCCGCCCTCACGAGCTTGTTTTCTCCCACTTCAACCTTCGCGACCAGAATGCAAGCTGGTATTATGAGAGGGCACGAAGCGCGCGACAGATAGAGTTCAGGAAGTCAGAGACGGGCCTATTGTACCAGGGAGTCACAAATGCGTAAACTATACCTTTTCATACCGGCAATTGGCCTCGCGCTGGTCGCGTGCGGAGCCGGTGGCCCCACGGCAGCCCAGCCGACCATTGCTCAACCGACCAGCGCCGCTTCCGCCAGCCAGCCGACGCAGGCGCCGGCCCCGGCGCTGCCGACTGAGGCGCCGACAAGCACTAGCGCGCCCCAGCTCGCCACGCCGCGCGCGACGCCGGCGGACCCAGCGGTGCCCCAGGCGGACCAGCCGGACGCTCAACTGGTGCAGCAGGCCCGCGAGGGACTTGCCCAGCACCTTGGGGTCAGCGCCGACCAACTCACGCTCCAGAGCGCCGCGCCGCAGCAGTGGCCCGACGGCTCGCTCGGCTGCCCCGGCGACGGCATGGTCTACCCGCAGGTGATCACGCCCGGTTTCCTGCTGACGCTCACCGATAATGCGCGCACCTACGCGCTCCACACCGGCGAAAGGAAGGAGCAGATCGTGTTATGCGAGAACGAAGGCCCAATCAACCTGACCGGCGCCGATTCCGATGCGGGCCAGGACCCGGCGACCAGGCCGACTCTGGGCACTGGGCTGCCCGCCCTGGTGCCGACCACACCGCCGACCGAGGGCAGCGCGGCCCCGTTCGACGAGAACAGCAAGAAGATGGTGGAGCTGGCGCAGCAGGCGCTGGCGCGGGAGCTGAGCCTCCAGTCGGCCAATACGACGCTGATCATGATCGCGCCGGTTGAGTGGAGCGACGGCAGCCTGGGCTGCCCGAAGCCGGGCATGAACTACCTCCAGGTGATCACGCCCGGCTACCAGATCACGCTTGAGGCGCAGGGGCAGCGCTACGAGTACCACACCGACCAGCGCGGCGCGGTGGTGCGCTGCGACCAGATCAGGCCCTGATGATCTGTGAAGGGTGTAAGGGCGTATTGCATACGCCCTTACACCCTTCACGTTTCACGTTTCACGGTTGTCATCTCCCCCGTCGGGCCGCTCCCCAAACAGTTTCAGCCACTCCTCAACCTCGGCCTCGCTGAGTCGCACGTCGGGCTTCTCGTCGAGCGGCGCGGGCTTGGCAGCCGGCGTCTGGAGCCGGCCGGCGAACTCCTGCGCGCTGATCACGCGCACGCCGCGATCCCTGGCCGCCCGCACCAACTGCCGGTCGGATGTTACCAGCGCCCATTCGCGCGGGCGCTCAAGCGCATTCAGCCGCCGGATGATCTGCGTGTCGGCGTCCTGCGGGGAGCGCGCGAAGTAGCAGGTGACGCCGTAGCCGTTGAGCCGCCCCGGATGGCCGTACACCCCATGGTCGAACACTACCACCACCTGCCGACCGCGCTTAGCGGTGGCGTAGCGGCGCAGCCGCATGACCAGCTTGGCCTCGTCGTCGGGGTCGGCCAGGCTGATGTCCGGCATCTGCCCGATCAAGTTGTGGCCATCGATAAGCAAGTGCATGGTAACGAGTAGTATAGCATGGCCGGATGCAACAGCTTCCCGGCGAGCGGCGTCTTATCCGGTGATGAGCAATAAGCGAACGGCGCGGTACCACTCAGGCCCGCCGTGTCGTGAGGATAGAGGAGCCCAGCGATGAGCGACCAAGAAACCTACAATCGAGCCGCCGGCACGGGACGCGCGCCACTCCCCGAGGCGGCAACCGAATCACCCAACATACCCGCCCCACCCACACCGCTGCCCGACGAGCCATACTACCGCCAGGCGGCCCCATCCAAGGGTTCACGCGGCGGGATGAGCGTAGGCATGGCGCTGATCCTGGTCGGGCTGCTCTGGCTCGCGTTCACCGTTGGTCGTGGCACGCTCTTTGGCAGCGGCCTCACCCGCACGACCCTGGTTGACCAGACGCTGCCGGGCAGCCGAGTAGAGCTGGATGCCGGTAGCGCAGATGTCAACATCCGCCCCTGGGACAAAGCGGGCGTTCATGTGCAGGTGTTTCAGCAAGGCGGGTCGGCGGAGGATTACGTGGTGGACGTGCGCGAGTCCGACGGCACGGTGTACGTGACCGGGACGAGCAACACCGGGTTCTGCTTCTTCTGCTGGCGCAGCCTGACGTTCGAGGTCAGAGTGCCGGAGGGCGCGCAGGCCAGTGTGCGCTCCAGCAGCGGCGACATCAGCGCCGAGGAGGTCAATGGCCCGGTCTCCTTCAACACCAGCAGCGGCGATGTTCAGGCCAGTGAGTTGGTGGGCGACGCCACGATCAGCACCAGCAGCGGCGAGGTCCGGCTCAACGATGTCAGCGGGAAGCTGGAGGTCTCGACCGGCAGCGGCGATGTGAAGCTCGACGATGGCGACGTGAGCGAGGCGGCGGTCAGCACCATCAGCGGCGACGTCAAGCTGGAGGGGGTCGCGAAGACGATCAAGGTCGAGAGCGTCTCCGGCGACATCACGGTGAGCGACGCGCGCGACGGTCAGCTCACACTCTCGACAACCAGCGGCGATATTGACTACGAAGGCAGCCTGGATGGTGGCGCCAGCCATGTGACCACGATCTCCGGTGACGTAAAACTGCGGCTCCCGGACGACAGCAGCTTCCGCCTGGAGGCGAGCACCGTCAGCGGCGACCTGAGCAGCGAGTTCGATCTGCGCGATGGCCAGCAAGGCCGCCGGAGCCTTAGCGGCACCGCCGGCGACGGGGCGGCAACGCTGCAAATCGAGACCACCAGCGGCGATGTCAACGTCGAGCGCTAGTACAGCTCGGCGTAAGTTCGCCCAGGGTTTCTCACCACGAAGCTCGCGAAGACACGAAGATCACGAAGGCTCTACCTATGGCGCTACGGCAAGTAGCCGGCAACACGAATAATGAAACGGGCGGAGCGGGCTACTGACCCGCTCCGCCCGTTTCGTTCGCATGAAATAACCGGCGGCTACCTTCGCTCCGCCCAGACCAGGCTGTGGGCAAACTCGAACAGCGCGCCCTCGCCCTCCATCTCGATCACCGCCAGCAGCGTCTCGCCGCAGCGGGGACAGACCGGGACAGTGGCCGCCACAGTGAACGGCAACTCCTCCAGGGAATACGAGATCCGCCAGATCTCGCTATTGCCAGGGTCCTGCCGCACGATCCAGGTCTCGGCGCTACAGAACCGGCTTGAGCAGAATAATTGTTCCCATTCCATAAGTATATCTCCTTTGGTTGTTAGACAAGATTTCGGGGTGACGCCGTTCTACTTTAGAATGTGGATGGGGGAGACTGAGGAGGCAGCCCCCTCAAACCTCCTTTTTTCCCAGAATTGTAAAGTTCCCAAGCACCTTGTCTTATAGAAGAAAACGAGATTGATAGTGGTTTTTAGGCTCAGTCTTTCATACATGAAGATCAGCATTTCCGATCCTTTGTAGTCTAACAGCGGATTATCGTCAGAATGTCGAAGAGAAGCATTCTCTGTAAACTGGCGCGACATGAAGGTAAAGAATTGCTAACGATTAAAGCTTATTCGTGAAAAACAAGTTATATTGCAACTTTCTGCCCTTAGAGACTGTTTGAAAAGTTCGCTTATCGCACGAGTTTGGTGGCGGAAAGGGGGTTCTTGAGGGGGCTTCCCCCTCAAACTCCCCCTTTTCAAACAGTCTCTTACAAATAGCAAACGTGCGGCGGACCGAGATCGTCCACCGCACGTTCGCCGTTTATGAGCTGGAAATTGTGGCGATGCTTACCTTACCGACCGGCGCGCAGCTTGCCCCGCCGCAGCGCGATCCCCGCGCCCAGAGCAAGCGCCGCCGCCAACAGCAGGTAGCCGCCCGGATGCGTGTCACCGGCGCCGGTCTGCGGCAGCGCCGCCGGGCTACCACCTGCCGCAGCAGTCGGCTGGGCCGTGCTCGCCGCAGTCGGTTGGGCTGCGCCGGCGGCGGCAGTTGGCCGGGCCGTGCCGGTCGGGGCCGGTGTCGCCGTCGCCTCGTCGTGGTCGGGCACGGCGGTCGGCTGGGCGCCGGGGTCCACGTTCACGCCGAAGGTGAAGGCGCCCTCGGAGTGCCCATTGTCGTCGGGCGTCAGCGCCTGCCAGCTCACCATGTACACGCCGTTGCCCGTCCCAGCCTTGAGCGTGCCGGTCAGGGTCTTGTGGTCAAGGTCGTTCGTGTCCAGCTTGCCCTCGCCGACCAGCGCGCCCTTGGCGTCGGCCACGGTGAACTTGCTCTCCGTAGCGTCGATCTCCTCGCTGAACACCAGCGTGATCTTGGCGGGCGCCGCGGTCAGCTTCGCGCCGGCGGCCGGATCGGAGGAGACGAGCTTGGCGTGCGCCAGCGCCATGTTGAAGAGCCCCAGGCTCAACAGCAGCGCCACGATGAACCCGGTGATGATGCGTCGATTCATTGGGTGTAACCTCCTGTTATGCGATATACAATAATGATTGAGCGTATCTTAGAGGCTGTGGTGGAAAAGGAGTTCTTGAGGGGCTTCCCCCTCAAACTCCCCTCTTCAGACAGCTCCGCACGTATTACGGTGCCTGCGCCGCCACCCGCACGACATCCACCTGGAACGTATGCCGGACATCGTCGAAGCCGGCCCGCCGCAGCACGACCTCGATCTCCCAGCGCCCGCCCATCGATACAAAGCTACCGCGCGTCGTGTAGCGCTCGGTGCCCTGCGCCTGCGTCTCGGTTTGCAGCTTGCCCATGCCCATACCGACCATGTCGAAATTCAGCAGCACCTTCGAGGGCGCATCCTGGGCACCCGGCCGCCGGTCGGTCACGTCCACGGCGAACTCGTTGTCGCCGATCTGCGCCGGGGCGACCCGCAGTACCAGGTGTACGTCGTCGAGCGTTGCCTCCTGCATCAGCCCCAGCCGCTCGTGCTCCTCCCAAGCCGTCTTGCTGGGCGCAACGCTGGTCATAGCCCCAACCACCAGCAAGAGCAGCATGCCAATGACCAGCTCGGCCCGCACATTCCTGGTAAACGCCCGCGCCAGGCGATTGCCGGACGCCCGCAGCCGCGGCGAGAGGATGAACAGGTTAAGACCCCCCAGCAGCAGCAGCAGTCCAAACAGCCCCAGCTTCACCACTAGCGCCCGCCCGTAGGTCGTCGCCGCCAGCAGGTCCAGCCGGTTGATATGCAGGACGTAGCTGTAGATCCCGGTCAGCGTCAGCGTCACCAGGCAGACCGCCGAGAGGCGCGAGAAGCGCGGGATCAGCGCCGCGAGCGGCAGCGCCCGGTCGGGGAAGCGGCGCGCCACGCCGACCGCCAGCGCCAGCGGAATGAGCCCGCCGATCCAGGCCACCATCGCCGCAAGGTGCAGCCAGTCCAGCACAATCGCGACGGCCGCGTCCTGGCCTGCCGCCGCGCCGTGCGAGTTCAAGCTGAAGGTCAGCAGCGCCACCATCCCGATCGCCAGCGCGATCCACCACAGCCGCGTCCGGCCCTGGCCGAGCGGCGGCAGCCGCCAGGACAGCACGACGACCTGGAAGACCAGCGCCAGCCGCGCCAGCAGCAGCAGGCCAGTGCGCCCGCCGAGCAGCCCCATGATCGGCGCCCCGAACGCCTGCACGATCGGCACGCCGGCCGCCAGCGCCGCCTGGGCCACCAGAAACAGCAGGCTCGTCAGGATAAACAGCACCCCGCCGCCGAGCAGCAGCCGCCGCAGCGCCCGCGTCATCGTCTCATCCACAGCCACCAGATCGGAGGAGGAATTGAGAATTGAGAATTGAGAATTGAGAATTGAGAACCGCGATCCTGTAGGGCGAGCCCTCCGTGGCCGCCCATGGTCGGTGGTCGGTGGCCCATGGTCGGTGGTCGGTGGCCCATGGTCGGCGGTCGGTGGTCCGTGGTCCGTGGTCGCGGCACGGAGCGCCGGCCGCCAGACCAGCAGCCCAAATGGCAGCCCACCCAGCGCCACTGCCGCGCCCAGCAGGTTGAGCCAGCGCACTGCGCTGTCGAGCGGCGGCGGCACCTCGGTCGCCGGGTCGGGTGCGCCAGGCGGCGGGATCAGCGACGACAGAGTCGACGTCACGCCGACGCCGAACGGCACACTGCCCTGTGTGACATGCCCATCGACCGCCGAGCGCACCTTCCAGACTGCGGTATAACTGTCTTTCGGCAGCTCCAGCAGCGGCAAACGCATGATCAGCCGCGACTGCGGCTCGATCTGCCCCGGCCCCGGCTCGATCACCTGATTCTTGCTATCGAGAAGCTGGACCGAGCTAAAGCTGGGGTCCAACTCCTCGTTGAACTCTAGCACGATCATCGCCGGGGTGGCGTCCAGCAGCGCGCCGGGGCTCGGCTCGGATCGCACCAGGCTGGAGTGCGCCTCGGCCGGCCCGACAAACGGCAATGCCAGCAGCAGCGCGAACAGAAGCGCAATTATACGTCGTCCCATGATTGGATTTCTTTCTGACGTGGGCACCCCAGCGTGCCCGCGCTCGTACCATCACAATCCGTGGTAGAAAGAGGGCCTTGAGGGGGAAGCCCCCCTCAAACTCCCCCTTTTGGACAGTCGCTTAGGCCGTACGCGAAGCCTGGGCCGGCGTCTGCACCCGGCGGCCCCGCAAGCCCAGCACGCCCACGACAATGCCGACGACGCCCAGCAGCGCGCCGAGCGCGCCGACGATCAGCGCCAACCGGGCCGACTCAGCCGCTGCTGCCGCCTGCGCCCCCAGTTCGGCGGCCGTCGGCTCGGCCACCGGGAAGGCGACCACGCTCTTGGCGTCAACCGAGCCGAAGGTGTCGGGGCCGCTGGTCATCGAAACATCAACCGGCGTGCCCTTGATATCGCCCCAGATATGCCAGGTGTAATCGCCGGCCTCGGTCGGCAAGACATCGGCGGTGTAGGCGCCGTCCTCGCCCCACTGCGGCCGGATCTCCAGCTCCCGCTTCGCGCTGCCGAGTATAATCTCGACCTTCAGCGTGCCGGCCAGGTCATTGACTTTCTCGCCGGTCGTTTTGTTCGTCACGAACAGATCCAGGCCATTGGGCTCGCCCTGGTAAGCTGGCTCGTTATGGAAACCAATCACCAACTCGTAGTCACCGACCTCGGTGTGGCCGTGCGCCAAGGCGAGCGGGGCGGTAAGCAAGATCAGCAGGGCGGCGACAAGCAGCGCCGCCGGCAGGCGGAAAAAGCGATTCATGATCTGCGATTCCTCTCAGTAAAACTTGTAGATCCACACAACGACAGAGCGAACACCGCACACAGCGGCACCTGGCCCATCGGCCCGCTCACTGGGACAAGGCTCAGCGATCATGGGGGAAGGAGGTCTAGACACCTTGCACCATTCGCAGCACGTGATCATGCCCTGTCCGGGACAAGCAGCTCGGGCGCTAGGCCAGTTGACTCAGCCGGCGAAAGGAATCGGGGGGCGTAAAAGTGGCGGAAGCGGCACACGTGGTGGGCCACGCGGCGGATCGAGCAGGTGGCGAGCGTAGCGCAGCGCCAGCACAAGCACAACGCCAGTCGCCACGACCATCTCGTGGACCGGCGAGGGTGGCATGGGCAGCGGCGCATCGGAGGGGGTGTCCGAGCGGGGGCGCCTGAAGCAGGTCGCGGGCGGTGCCTCGGCCGATAGGCGCAGGGCCACAGCCGCTTCCACCGGCGCGTCAGCACCGGCATCCGCGTGCGCCATCCCAGGGTGATGGTGGTGATGGCGCTGTCCGGCCATGAGGCTCTGCAACGCCATCGGCAGCCAGACCTCGCAGTGGAGGATACAGATCAGCGGCTCGCCCACACCAAGCGAGAGCATCAGGATCAACGCGACCATCGCGCGCCTTTGGCGCAGCCGGCCTCGCACCACCCGCAAGCATCGCCTGGTATGCTTCCACACGTTCCGCATTGAACCGACGACCCTCCACCTGATTCTGACCATACAACGCAGCTACTGTACCCGAATGGCATGCGGCTGTCAAGCCCGGTTTGAATAGGGCATTGTCATGCCAACGATCCGTGATGGAAAGGGGCTTCTTGAGGGGTGGCCCCTCAAACTCTCCCTTTCAGACAGCGGCCAACGTCGAACGCCATCCCAATGTGAGCATTGGGATGGCGTTGCGATTCACGGGGCTAGGATTGGCGCCGGCGGCTACAAGGTCACGGCCTGTGGGCCGGCTGAATCAGCCGATCCGCTGGGCCGCTGGCCCGGCTGCTCGCGAACGATCCCGTTGCGCACCACCGAGAGGTCCGGCTCGGCACCGTCCTCCAGCGGGCGCTTGAAGATGTAATACGACTGCCCCGGCCGGGTGTGCTGGATACCGACCAGCTCCCAGCCATCGGCGCCCAGCCCGTTCAGAAAGCGGCGGCTGAACCCGCTGGTGCGCTCGCCTTCCTCCGGGTGGGTTTCGTCACCCTCGATCGATACCCGCCTCCACCCATCGACGAAGACGGTCTTGTACTCCCAATGACTTGCGCTCATACACTCCTCGCTTTCATGAGAGACTTCCGTGTGTTGCGCGCACAACACACTTGCGAAAATGTGGGAGGGTTATTCTTGAGGGGAAGCCCTCAAACTCCCCATTTTCATGAGCGGCTGTTCTGTGAGATCACAATGGGTTCCCGACACTGCAATCACACATGGGCAGTATATCATGGAAATGTGTAATTGTGTAATCGAGTAATTAGAGTTTTGTTAGAAACTGTTTGAAAAGGTTGATTTGTCGCTCATAGTCCGTGGTGGAAAGGGGGTTCTTGAGGGGCTGCCCCCTCAAGAACCCCCTTTCAAACAGTTTCTTAGAGTCGGAGGCGTGCAACAGACTGGCGCTCGATCAGGCGGCACGAGAGCGAGACGCGGATGGGCGTCAGGCTCGGTGCAGCCGCGCGGTCGAGCAGGCGCCGCACCGCTAGCGCGGCCAGCTCTGCCGACTCGATCCGCATCGTCGTCAGCGGCGGCGACAGAAACGCCACAGTGGCTATATCGTCAAACCCGATCACCGACACATCCTGTGGGATACGCAGCCCGGCTTCCTGCGCGGCACGCATAAACCCCATCGCCGACAGGTCGTTGGCGCAGAAGGCTGCGGTGAAATCGGTCTCTCCCCGCGCCAGTCTGCGCTTCATCTCCAGGTATGTAGCCTCCGCGTTGATCTGGACTTCGACAACAAGCTGCGGATCGTAGGGGATGCCGGCCTCTGCCAAGGCCGCCTGATATGCCTCAGAACGGCGTTGAATCGTGCGCCGCTCGGACCAGGTGATGTGCAGAATGCGCTGATGCCCGTGGGCGATCAGGTGGCGCATGGCCAGCAGCGCCCCCTGACGATTGTCCGGCAGGAAAGTATCGAGCGGCAGCTCGCGACGATCCACGTTGATCATGACGGTTGGCCGGCCCATAGCGCGAATCTGCTCGATCAGCGCCGGATCGTCGATCGACAGCAGCAGCAGGCCATCAACCGGGTTCTGTCGCAGCCGCTCAAGCACCATCTCGGCATTCGACGATCCATTGACGAATGTAGCGTAGTTCAGGTGGAGGCCCTCCCGACCGCACGCTAACTCGACGCCGCTCAACAGATCGGCGTGAAAAGGATCGAGCGATGGCGCCAGCGGTAGACTGGTCAGCAGGCTGACATTCTGGATGCGGGTGGCTGGTTTCGCCTCGTTCCTTTCGTAGCCAAGCTCGGCGGCGGCGGCCAGGACGCGCTGCTGAACCGTCTCACTGATGCCTGCGACATTGTTCAAGACGCGCGAGACAGTGCTGACGGATACGCCAGCGCGCGCGGCGATCTCGCGCTGCTGGATGCGCCGAGCTGCTGCGGGCCGGGGGTGGTCGACTGCCATAGCCTACTCCTGTTGCACGACGGATGTTGCCCCCAGTATAGCTGCTTTCTGCAAATAATCAAGATCAGCTTGCAAATTTGCGAAAATACAATCTGCATCGTCTCGCAAAAATCCCTACATCTTCTCTTATCATATCTATATTTTAGCTCATCAGAAAGGCATATAACGACGAATAATCTCTCATCGCTTCTCTTCAAACCCTTTCTTGACTCGCTGAGAATAGTATGGTATATTCCGCAAACACGAAGTGCAAGTTGCAATTAAATTTGCAGGCCCTGACAGTTTCTAAGGAGCGAACCATGGAGCAGCTCTCGCTGGAGCCGCTTTCAACCACCATTGATGTGCAGCGCGCGGTTCGGTGTACGCTACACACAATCGATACAAACCTGGTCACCTTCGCCAAGCGCTATCCTGACGATACCACCACCAAGAATGTCTATCAGCTACGTCGAGCGCGTGACGGCTTCGCCGAAGGCGACAACTTCGGCTGGACGACCGGCTTCTGGCCGGGCATGCTCTGGCTGGCCTATGAACTGACCGGCGAGAAGAGGTATCGTCGCGCGGCGGAACACCACCTCCAGAGCTTTGTCGAGCGAATCGAGCGCGAAGTTGACCTGGACACCCACGACTTGGGCTTTCTCTACACACTGGCGTGCGTGGCGCCCTGGCGGCTGACCGGCAATACACAGGCAAAACAGGCAGCGCTCCAGGCCGCCGAGCAGCTCATGACGCGCTATCTGGAACCGGCGGGCATTATTCAGGCCTGGGGCGATCTCGACAACCCGGAGCAGCGCGGGCGAACGATCATCGATAGCCTGATGAATATGCCGCTGCTGTACTGGGCCGGCGAGGTCAGCGGCGAGCCGGGCTTCGCCGCAGCCGCCCATCGGCACGCGAGCCAATTGCGCGACCATATCATTCGCCCCGATAACACCACCTACCACACATTCCACTGGGATGACGAGACCGGCGTGCCGCTCCGTGGTACCACCGAGCAAGGGCATGCCGACGACTCCTGCTGGGCGCGCGGCCAGGCCTGGGGGATCTATGGCTTTACGCTGAATTACCGCGCTACCTCGGATGAAACGCTCCTGCGCGCCGCCGAGCGCTGCGCCGACTACTTTCTGGACCACCTGCCGACCGATCATGTCGCGTACTGGGATCTGGTTTTTAGCGACGGCAGCGGTGAAGAGCGCGACAGCTCGGCGGCGGCGATCGCCGTGTGCGGCTTGCAAGAGCTGGTTCGCTGGCTGCCTGACGGCGCGCGGCGGCAACGCTACCAAGCGGCAGCCGAGGCGATGCTGGCCTCGCTCGCGGAGCACTACGCAACCTGCGATCACCCGGAGTCCAACGCCCTGCTCCTGCACGGCGTGTACGACAAACCCAAAGCTGGTGGGGTGGATGAGGGCAATCTCTGGGGCGATTATTTCTACCTGGAGGCGCTGACCCGCGCGCTCAAGCCGGACTGGCAGTTGTACTGGTAAATGCATGAGAGGCTGTCTGAAAAGTAGAAAGGAGCGCCGCTATCCAACGAAGTGGTTCTGCGGGGGAGGCTTGGAGAGGGCGGCCCTCTCCAAGCCTCCTCCACACCGCAAAATCTGTGTTGTAAGCCACTAGCAACAGATGATTAAGGAGTCACGATCATGTCCACAGATGCACAGCGGAACAATGGTCAACAGCCGCGAATGAACCGGCGCACCTTCCTACGCGCGGCGCTGGCGGCTACGGGAGCCGGGGTGTTGGCGGCCTGCGGGGGCGGCGGCCAGCCGGCGGCTGGCGGCACCGCCGCGCCGGGCCAGACCGGCACTGCGATCGAGCTGACCCAGTGGTACCATCAGTACGGCGAGGAGGGCACCCAGCAGGCAGCCCTGCGCTACGCCGAGGAATACAGCAAGGTCAAGCCGAATGTCAAAATCAATGTCGTCTGGAAGCCGGGCGACTACGGCCCGACGCTGAACGCCGCGATGCTGGGGTCCGATCCGCCCGACATCTACGAGCAGAGCGCGCTGACCCCCGATATGGTAAAGTCCGGCTGGGTCGTCCCACTCGACGATCTCTACGGCGACGCCAAGAGCGATTTCAGTGAGGCTGCGCTCTCGTCGCTGACCTATGACGGCAAGGTCTACGGTGTTAAAATGATCTTCGACACCGGCCTGATCTACTACCGGAAGAGTCTGCTCGATGCGGCCGGCGTCAAGCCGCCCACCACGCTGGACGAATTCGGCGCGGCGATCGACACGCTGACCGCTGGCCAGGTCAAGGGTGTATTCATGGGCAACGACGGCGGCGTCGGCCGGTTCAGAGACAATATCATCTGGTCGACGGGCCACGATTTTCTCAAGGACGGCAAGGTTGACTTCAACAACGCCGACACAGTGGCGGGTTTCACCAAAGCCCAGCAGTTCTTGAAGGATCACAGCGCGGGCATCCTGAGCGGTGCGCCCACCGACTGGTGGGACCCTTCGACCTTCACCGGCGGCCTATCGGCCATGCAGTGGACCGGGCTATGGGCGATGCCGGGGATCAAGAAGGCGATCGGCGACGACTTCGGCATCGTGCCATGGCCGCAGCCCGAGGCCGGCAAAGGCACGCCGGCAACCTTCGCGGGTGGATGGTCGCAGTTTGTGAATAGCAAGGCCAAGAACGTCGACGAGGCCAAGGCGTTCGTCAAATGGCTGTGGATCGAAAACAAGGAAGCCCAGAAGGACTGGTCGCTATCCTACGGCTTCCATGTGCCGCCACGTAAAAGTGCGGCGGCCGAAGCCGAGCCGCTCAAGAGCGGGCCGGCTAAGGAAGCGGTTGACATTCTCGGCAAGTATGGCATCCCACCCAATCCCCTATGGACCAGCGCGATGAACACCGCACTCAGCGATGCCGTCAACAACATTCTCAAGAACGGCGCCGATCCCAAGACCGAACTGGACGCTGCCCAGGCCAAGGTTGAGGCCGAGTTGGGCAAATAAAGCGGGAAGGTATCGTGGATTTTCGCCCCGGCCGGGCGAAAATCCACGATAAAAGGAAGAAAAAGTACCATATCGGTGCGCGCCGACAGCGCCAGGGAGGAGCCGTCAACTGCCCAGGGCTAAAGCTTCTGGGCTTGTCCCTGGCGCTACCAGCCCGACCCTTCGACAGGCTCAGGATTTAAGCTGGCATCCGAGACCATAGGCCGATTGACTGCGGCCCTGCTGCTTCACACGGAGCTACGGCAGCGATGGACGCACCAACCTTGAACCTTTTACCGAGCGGAGGATTACCCGCTCGAACCTCCAAGGCTCAGTTGTGAACGTGCAAACCGTTATCTCTACGGCGTCCGGTAGAGTGCCTTATCGCACATCTGTGTTGATTGTATCACAACAGCCCGCCTGGTGCAACCTGATGCGCTAAAGCGGGCGAAAGCTTGGCGCTCCTCCCGCCCGTAAACGGTGGGGTTTCCGCGCCTAAAGGCAAGCATCTATGAGTATCCAATCTGTCCCGTCCACCGCAGCGCGGGCGACCAGCGGAAGCCTGCGCCGGCGCCGGCAATCCACGCTGGCCTTCTGGGCCTTCGTCGGCCCGCTGTTTCTCGGCCTGATCGTGTTCACCTACATCCCGATCATCTGGGGTCTTATCCTGAGCTTCTTCGAGGCCCGTGGCACCGTGACACCGACCGAGTTCGTCGGCTTACAGAACTACATCACGATGATCCGGGATTCAGCCTTCCGCCAGTCGCTGCTCACGTTTGCGCTGTTCGCGTTCTTCATTGTGCCGACCACGGTGGCGATCTCACTTGGGCTGGCGCTGCTGGTCAACAGCGTGGCGCGCGGGCAGGCGTTCTTTCGCTCGGTCTTCTTCATCCCTACCGCCTGCTCCTATGTAGTCGCCTCGCTGGTCTGGAAGCTGAATATCTTCAATGGCCTGCCGTTTGGCGTTGCCAACCAGATCCTCAACTTCTTCGGCATGGACTCGGTCGTGTGGGTCGGGCCACCGCAGCCGCCACTGTACTGGATTCCGCTGGTGACGGTGCGCCTATGGCTCCAGGTAGGGTTCTACATGATCCTGTTCCTGGCCGGCTTGCAGCAGATCCCCCGCTCGCTGTACGAGGCGGCGTTCGTCGACGGCGCGCGCCGCGGCTGGACGACCTTTCGCCATATCACCTTCCCGCTGCTACGCAATACCACCATCGCCATTGTGCTGCTGAACTTGATCGCCGCTTTCCAGGCGTTCGACGAGTTCTACAATATTCTCGCCGGCGGGGGATCGGCATCCAGTAATATCAATTTGGCCCGCCCACCGCTAGTCTATCTCTACAGCGTGTCGATCGCGGATCAGGATTTCGGTCGCGGCTCGGCCGGCGCGTTCATTCTGGCGGCGCTCATTATTGTCATCACCATCATTCAGGGCCGGCTGGCTGGGTTCGGCCAGGGCGACCGCGCGTGACGCGAACGCTATTGGATGCAGGCGTCCGATTGACCTTTGAATAGAGCCGAAAGAGGTGCGTTATGTCTATCGCCACGCCCGGCCTTGAATCGCGACCGCTCAAACCTGCCACCAGATCACCCCTCAAGATCGGCACCGTGCTCAACTATGCGGCGCTGATTATCCTGTCGGTGGTGTTTCTGTTGCCCTTCTATCTCATTTTTCGCAACGCGCTGCTGACCCAGCCGCAGATCCTGTCCTTCGACTGGGTCTGGCTGCCGATCCCCCCGCACTTCGAGAATGTGCAGGCGATCTTCGACGACCCGCTCGCGCCCATGGCGATCGGCCTACGCAACTCGGCAGCCGTCGCCATCGTTCAGACGGTCGGGCAGATCTTCATTGCGTCGCTGGCCGGTTATGGCCTGGCGCGCATCCCTTACCGCCATGCCAACTTGGTCTTTTACGCCATGCTGCTGACCTTGATGATCCCCGGCGCTGTAACGTTTGTGCCGCTGTTCGTGCTCGTGTCATGGCTTGGCTGGGTGAACACGATCCAGGGCCTGGTCGTGCCGTTCTTGTTCAGCACCTTCGCGGCGTTCCTGTTCCGGCAGTTCTACCTGGAATTTCCGAAGGACCTCGAAGAGGCGGGGCGGGTTGACGGGCTGAGTTATTGGGGCATCTACCGATATATCTTGCTGCCGAACTCGCTCGGTATTATGATGTCCCTGGGTATGATCACGTTCATCCATAGTTGGAATGCATTCCTCTGGCCGCTGATTATCGGCCAGACATCGGATTGGTGGACCGTCCAAGTGGTACTCTCGACCTACCTGACCGCGCAGACGATCAACCTGCCAGCGCTGTTTATGGGCGCGGCGATTGCGGTGCTGCCACTGGTGGCGCTATTTATTTTCGCACAGCGCTATATTGTGGAAGGTGTCGCGACCAGCGGTATCAAGGGGTGAACGATCGGATCTCACTGGAAACGCGGCTGTGCGGTGCTCGTCGCGACATGCTTGCTGATCGCAACCATTGCATGTTCGCTTGGCGCCGTCGGCGTGTGGCGGGGGGCGCTCTCGCCACCCTGGTTTGACCGATCCTTTGGGGCGCTGCATATGGTTGGGTACAGTACCTGGAACGCGGCCTGCCCACCGTACGTCGGATGCGCCCCGACGCGGCACGAATTGTACGTGGTCTGGTTGATGTGGGAGCCTACCGGGCAACCAGACCCGTTTCGCCTCTTCAGCCTGCTGATCGCCCACGACCTGTGAAAGCAACGATAGCGGATGTTCAACCCACTTGCCGAGAATGATCTGCGCACCCGCGCCGACCTGCAAGCGGCCGTGCGCGCCCTGTTCGCGCCGCTGAAGTCCCACTTCAGCCCCGGCGCGGCGCGCGTGCGCCTTGGCAACACCGGCGCGCTCTACGACGACCACGCCGCCGCGCTGGAGGGTTTCGCGCGGCCGCTGTGGGGGCTGGTGCCGCTGGCCGCCGGCGGCGGTGAGTTCGCTGATTGGGAGCTGTACCGGCGCGGTCTCGCCAATGGAAGCGACCCGCAGCACGACGAGTACTGGGGCCAGCCGGAGGAACGCAACCAGCGACTGGTCGAGATGGGGGCGATCGGGCTGGCGATCGCGCTGATACCCGAGCATGTCTGGGAGCCGCTCCAACCGCAGGCGCGCGGCAACCTGGCTCGCTGGCTCGGCACGATCAACCGGGTTGGGCTCGTCGACAGCAACTGGCTGTTCTTTCGGGTGCTGGTGAACCTGGGGCTGGCGCATGTCGGCGCCGAGCACGACGAGAGGGCCAGGCGCGCGGCGCTCGACCGGCTGGAGCAGTTCTACCTGGGCGACGGCTGGTACGCGGATGGCATGACCGCGCAGCGCGACTATTACATCCCGTTCGCCTTCCACTACTACGGCCTGATCTACGCCAAATTGGCTGGTGATCGCGACCCCGAGCGGGCGCAACGTTTCCGCGAGCGCGCGGCCCAGTTCGCGCAGGACTTCATCCATTGGTTCGCTGCCGACGGCGCGGCGCTGCCGTTCGGCCGCAGCCTGGCCTACCGCTTCGCGCAGGGCGCCTTCTGGGGCGCGCTAGCCTTCGCGGATGTCGAGGCGCTGCCGTGGGGCGTGATCAAAGGGCTGGCGCTGCGCCACCTGCGCTGGTGGAGCCGCCGGCCGATCTTTGAGCCCGACGGCAGATTGTCGCTCGGCTACGCCTACCCGAACCTGAACATGGCCGAGCAGTACAACTCGCCCGGCTCGCCCTACTGGGCGCTGAAGTTCTTCCTGCTGCTGGCGCTGCCCGAGTCGCACCCGTTCTGGCAGGCCGAAGAGGCGCCACTGCCGGATCTGCCGCCGATACACCATCAGCCGCACGCCTACATGATATTCTGCCGTGACCGCGCGAGCCGTCACGTCGTCGCGCTCGCCGGCGGCCAGCACGAGCCGTGGATCAGGCACGCCGGGGAGAAGTACGCCAAGTTCGTCTACTCGACCGCGTTCGGCTTCAGCGTGCCGCTTGGGCGGCGCGGGCTGACCCAGGCCGCAGCCGACAGCATGCTGGCGTTGAGCGACGACGACGAGTGTTACCGCGTGCGCGAGCGGCCGATCGAGGCTGGGTATGAGCACGGCGCGCTGCGTTCGCGCTGGCGACCGCTCCCCGGCGTGGAGGTCGAGACCTGGCTGATTCCCAGCCCGCCCTGGCACCTGCGGGTCCACCATCTACGCACCGACCGACCGCTCTGGAGTGCGGAGGGCGGCTTCGCGCTCGACCGCAGCGGCGATGATCCGCTGGCCCGCGCCGGTGTTGAGCAAGCGGGCGAAGGTGTGGCGCTGGCGCGCTACCCGGCCGGCGGAAGTGGCCTGCGCGACCTGCTGGGCCGGCGCGATGGCCGCGTGCTGCGCGTGGACCCGAACACGAACTTGCTTGCGCCGCGCACCGTCCTGCCCACGCTGCTTGGCCGGCACGCGCCCGGTGAGCACTGGTTAGCCTGCGCGGTGCTGGCCGAGCCGGATGTTGATGACTGGCAGAAGTCCTGGGAGCAGCCGCCAGAACTGCCGGCCTGGCTCAACAAGCAATGTTATGCCGACCACACGTGACAATTGCCTGCCCAGCTTCCGCGCCATCCGCGACGCGGTGATGGCTGCACCGCCGCGCCTGCCCGGCTTTCCGGTTCAAGCGCTGCGCGATCCGGACCAACTTCACGCGCTCCGTGCGGCGCCGCACCTCCAGCCGTTCCTGGCCGATATGCGCGCCGAGGCGGCACGGGCGCGGTCAACGCCGCTCGCGCCGCTGCCGTTCAGCCTGTTTCATCTATTTGAAACCAGCGGCGACCGTCTGACCTACGAACGACCATACTTCGACCGTCGCCGCCGGCTGCTGGGCCTGGCGCTCGCGGCAGTGATCGACGAAGCCGACGACAATCTCCCCGCGCTGGCCGACGTGATCTGGGAGCTGTGCAATGAGTACACCTGGTCGCTGCCCGCGCACCTGCCAGCCGGCGTAGCTATGGCGCATCGCGTACCACCGGAGCAGGTTGTCGACCTGTTCGCAGCGCATACGGCGCATGCCCTCGCGGAAGCAGTAGCCCTACTTGGCGAGCGGCTCGACCCCTGGTTGCAGTACCGTGTTCGCACCGAGGTAGAGCGGCGGATCTTTCAGCCGTTATTCCACGATCCGCGCCACTTCGAATGGGAGGCCGCGCGCACGAATTGGGCCGCGGTCTGCGCCGGTTGCGCCGGTATGGCGGCGCTGGTGCTGGAAGACGACCGCGAGCGCCTGGCCGGCATGATCGATCGGGTGGTAGGCGCGCTGGAATGCTTTCTGGAGGGCTTTGGCGACGACGGCGGCTGCCCGGAAGGCATTGGCTACTGGGAGTATGGGTTCGGGTTCTACACCTATTTTGCCGATATGCTCCGCGCGTTCACGGGTGGCAGGCTGGATCTGCTCCAGGCCGAGCGGGTTCGGCGCATCGTGGCCTTTCCGCAGGTGGTTGACCTTGGGAATGGCGCCTTTATCAACTACTCCGATGCGGCTGAGCATGCTGCGATCCATCCAGGGCTTGGCTCGCACCTTGGAGCTTGCTTCCAGCAACCAATACCGGGTCTAAGCGCGCCCGGCTTCCACAGCGATCACGCCTACCGTTGGGGCCACGTCACGCGCGATCTGCTGTGGACGGATGCGGCGTCGCTGCACGCCACCATCGCCGACGGCTCGTTCTACCTACCGGATCTGGCCTGGGTCGTCGATCGGCGCATCCTCGACGGCGCGACCATCGCGTTCTCGGCCAAGGGCGGGCGGAACGACGAGCCGCATAACCACAATGACCTGGGCCATTTCATCCTGCACCTGGGTGGCGAGAGCCTGCTGGCCGACCTGGGCGCCGGCGTGTACACCCGCCAATACTTCGGCGCACAGCGCTACGACGCGCTGCACACCGGCTCGCAGGGGCACTCGGTGCCGCTGATCGGCGGCCAGGCGCAGCGCGCCGGCCAGGCATACGCTGCCACGGTGCTGGGCTACGAGCGCCGGTCGGATGGCGTCGAGTTCGCCCTGGATCTGACGCGCGCCTACGCCGATGCCGGCCTGGAAGCGTTTGTTCGCTCGTTTGCCTGGTCGGTCGATTCGGCGTCCCGCTCCGCTACGCTGCGGCTCACCGACAGCTTCAGGTTCGCCGCGCCGCCTGGCGCGCTGGAAGAACGTTTCGTCAGCCTGCGCCCGCCGAGCCTAGAAGCGGGCACCGCGACCTGGAGCGGCGAGCGCGGCACGATAAGCATGCGCTTCGACCGCGATCAGTTCGAGCCGCTGGTCGAGCCCATCACGACGCAGATGCACCAGGGCGAGCCGCTCACTGTGTACCGGCTGCGGCTGCTTGCCCTGGAGGGCACAATAAATCGGGAAGATGTTTTTGTGTTTGTGTGCTGCCTGTTGGCGTAAACACAAGCCAGGCCCTTACAGACTGTCTGAAGTGGAGAAGAGGGGGAGTTTGAGGGGCAGCCCCCTCAAACTCCCCCTTTTCTGACAGCCTCTTACTGGTAAGAGGAGCAGATCGCCGTTTAGCATCGATATCGCCTCTTCTTGAAACGATCGACAGGTGCGTAATCGTCTGGGTACATCTTTCGTACCCATTCACAAGAACCGAATCTTGTGATACGATGGCACGTAAGAACCCCACATTTTTGTCGAACATACCCTGTGTGCCGGCTTCGACCGCGTCGCCGATACTTTGGCGCGATCATATCGCGGACATCTTCGCTGTGGCGTTGGCCGGTAATTGATCGCGACATGCGGGCGAACTGATCGGTTACTCATCCAGGAAGCGCTCTATACTCCTCACATCGACATCGCGGTTCATCGTCCTGTTTCACACGCTCAAGGCCGGCGACTGATGCCGGCGAGCAGATCATCAGCGACTCCTGCACAACGCCTCAGAACGGTAACATCGTCGCCTTCGGCAGGGGTGCCAATACCGTCGGTGGAATCCTTTCGGATGCGCTTCTTAAAGGAGTTGCACATGCACACCGCCTATCCACGCCCCCGCCTTTGGGCGCCCGCCCCAGGCCGACCGCTGCTGTTCAGCATGGCAATCGTGTTGGTAGTGACCTCTCTGCTGGCACAGCGCCCGCTGGAGCTGCCGAGGCCGGCTTCCTCTTCGCCCGACGAAAGCGGCTATGGCATCGCCGTGGATCAGAATGGCACAGCCCACATCACCGGGATCGCTACCTCCCAGGACTTCCCGCTGAAAAACCCGATCGACGGCCAGCTCGGCGGCCCACTCGACGCGTTCGTGACAATAGTGTCCGACAATATGACCTGGTACGTTGCCCCTAGCGGCAATGATGCCAACGACTGCCTCTCCTCGGTCACCGCCTGCCTGACGATCGGCGCGGCGATCAGCAAGGCTAGTGCTGGCGATACTATCAGCATCGCCGCCGGCACGTATGCCGAAACCGATATTGTCATTACCAAGGATCTGACCCTGGCCGGCGCAGGCGCGAATAAGACCACTATCGATGGCACGGCGCCGAGCGACAGCCGCGTGATCGACGTGCGCTCAGGCACCGTGCGCGTTTCCGGTGTCACGATTTGGGGTGGCAACGCCAGCGCTGGCGGCGGTGTAGCAAACACGGGCATACTCACGCTCTATGAAGTCGTCGTCACTGGCAATATTGGCAAGGGTAACGGTGCAGGTGGGATCTTTAACACTGGAGGTGGAAAACTCACGCTACTCAGCAGCGCAGTCAGCAATAATGTCACGATCAGTGAGACAACAGCAATGACCGGCACGGTCGGTCGCAGCGGCGGCGGCATCTATAACGACGCCAATAGTACGATGACGATCGTCGGCAGTACGATCAGCGGCAACCGCTCCGGGAATGGCGCCGGGATCTTCAATGCCGAGGACGGCACGATAACTATCAGCGGCACTACCATCCTCAACAACCAGGCCGAGTCATCTGGCGGCGGCATCTACAACGATGGCACCCTGACGATCAGGGCCAGCACGATCGGCGGCAATATTGCCAGCAGGAGTAGTAACGCGCACGGCGGCGGTATCTTGAATATCGGCACGCTGACTCTCAAAGGTACGGTCGTTCGCGAGAACACGGCCAGCGCGCCGACGGTTGGTGGCGGCGGTATCTTGAATATCGGCACGTTAACGATGGATAATAGTCAGGTCATTAGCAATACCATTACGGGATCGCTGGCGGATGGCGGCGGCATCTCGAATAACGGCACGCTGACTCTCAAGAACGACAGCCGGGTGAGCGACAATAGCGTTACCGGCGATCATACCAATTCCGTCCGGGGCGGCGGTATTAGCAACGAAACCGATAACTCCGTCCTCACACTGATCGATTCTACCGTCAGCAACAATACGGTGACGAACCTCGGCGCCCCGCCGGAGGGAACGCCCTATACCGGCGGGGGTGGAATCTCCAGCTTTGGATCACACGCCACGCTGGTGCTGACGCGCTCACACATTCTCGATAATAGCGTATCAGGTGTGAATCTCGTATGGGGCGGCGGTATTCTCGCCAATGGGACCGCGACACTCGATGAAAGCACGGTGCGCGGCAACCACGTGAATGCCGTTGAGGGCTACGCGGCTGGAATCTTCGTTTACAACGATGCCTCCGTCGATCTCTACAACAGTGCGGTGATCAGCAATACCATTTTAGGCAGCACACTAGCCGATGGCGGCGGAATCACTGCGCTAAATGGGCGCCTGAAACTGGTTGGGAGTACGGTGCGCGGCAATCGGGCGGAGGGTCCGAGGGGCCAGGGCGGTGGGATGAACATCAATGTCGGATCGTTCACCCTGATTGATAGCCACATCGACGGCAACTACGCCACCAGCGGAGCCGGCGGGATTACCAACGGGGGTACATTATTCATCTCTGGCGGCACCATTGCGGGCAACAGCGCCGGTAGTAGCGGAGGGATGAGCAACCAGGGCACGGCAGTCCTGAGCGGCACCCAGGTGCTCAACAACAGCGCCGTATCACGAGTTGGGGGCATCCAAAACATTGGGACACTGACACTTATCGGCGCTTCTATCTCCGGCAACACGGCCGGCGCCACGGACGCGGGGATAAGCAATCAGCCCGCTGGTATCCTGACGATCGTCAACAGCTTGATACTGGACAACAATGCGGGTGGCGGTGGCGGTGGCATCGTCAATTATGGAGATACCATAGCCGATGGGATCGTCAGCATCGACGGGAGCACAATCAGCGGCAACCATGCAAACAGCGGTGCGGCGATCGGCAACACCGGCAGGATGACGATCACGAACAGCAACATTATCAGTAATAGGGCTGAACAAGAAGCGGGCATCTTCAATGGCCGGACCGGCGAGTTGACCATGCTGGCCTCGACGGTCAGCGGGAACGCCGCCGACATCCGCAGCGGGGGCCTCTTCAACGCCGGCAAGGCATGGATCGGCAACAGCACGATCAGCGGTAACTCGGCGGGCCTGGACAGCGGCGGCATTCGCTATGATGGCGTGATGACCAGCACACTCGTTATTACTAACACGACCATCACCGGCAATACGGCCGGCGAGGGCGGCGGGATCAATGTGACTGCCGGCCAGGTCACGCTTCAGAGCACCCTCCTGGCCGGCAATCACGCCGCAAGTGGCCCTGACTGCATGGGCGCGCTCGGCTCCCAGGACTACAATCTGGTCGGCGACGCGGCCGGATGCGCCTTCGCCGCTATGGCAAACGATCAAATTGGCACCGTCACCATCAGCGACACGCTCGGCCCGCTGGCCGACAACGGCGGCCCCACGCCGACGCATGCGCTGCTGCCCGGCAGCCCGGCGATCGACAAGGTGCCGACCGACGCCTGCCCACCGACCGATCAGCGCGGCGTCGCCCGGCCCTACGGCCCATTCTGCGACATCGGCGCCTACGAGCTGAACGCGGCGCTCTCCAGCGGCCTGAGGCTGGCCGACGATATCTGATAAGTTCGAGAATCCAGCCGGCGTGCCCGACTTCGAGCAGTTCTTCGAGGACTTCGATTTCGCGGCGACGACCCATCTCGTCACCGAGACCCACGTGCTGAGCGATATCAACGCTCTGAACGGCCTCAACCTGCCAATCGGCCTCTCCGAAATCGACATCCAGTCAGTTCTGCCGCTGGATCTGGCCAACGATCCCACCCAGAACGGCCAACTCGTTCCGAACCCATCCGCGTACCTCTACCTTCAGATCGTGCGGTCGATCTACGACGACGAAGAGTTGCGCTACTACGACGGCACAATCCGCAGTGGATTGTGCGCGGGTATGGTCAGCACAGTGGCCGACTTCGCCAGCGGCGAAAGCCAGCGCAAGCCGGCTGAGTTTGGCGGCGACGGCCGCGTCGTCACCCTCCCGGACAGCCCGGCACTCCGTGAGCATATCCAGCTTTTCCAGGGACGCCAGCTCGGATCGCAGGTGCTCAACTACCTGGCGAACGAAGGTACACACGACGCCGTCGGCCTCTACGCTCATCTGGCCGCGCGGATCGGCTCGCCCGAATGGATTCGCAACCCCGAGATGATCGGCATCACCAAGGGCGCCGACTGCGCTGACTTCGAGGTGGGCCACGCATTGCTGCCCTACTACATCGATACCGTGAATGGCAAGGGGCGCATCTTCGTCTACGATCCGAACTACCCGCCGACACCGCTCGTCAGCAGAGCCGAAAATCACATCATCGAGATCGACTTCACAGCAAACACCTGGACCTATAAACTCTCGGATAAGGCGATCTGGAGCGCGCAGACGATCTATAGCATGCCGTTGAACCTGTTCCGTCAGCAACCCATCCTGCCGGCGATGACCGACACCGACGTGGTCATGGTCAACGGCGGCCAGCGCGCCGCCTGGGGCGGCCAGCGCGCCGCCTGGGGCGGCCAGCGCGCCGCCTGGGGCGAAGTCGAAGATACGGGCACCCGCACTGGCTGCTACATCACGCCTGATGGCACGATCGTGTTCACACGTAGTATCACCGGCTCGCTGCGGGTGTTCCCGCTCACCGGGCCGCGCCTGCCAGGCCCCAACGGCGGCCCGCGCATGCCCGAAACGCTGTTCTTCCCTGCGGGTAACGATATGACCTTTACCAGCGCGGGCGGGCAAGAGACCGACCTGATGCTCTTCGCGCACCAAACCACGATCGGTTTCCTAGCAACCGCCGACGACCAGACGATCGATAACCTCGACATCGATAAGACCTTTCACACTGTCTCGATTCGTACCAACGAGACCAGTTCGGATAAACAGTTCAAGCTGTACCAGATGCACGAAACCAAAACCGACGGCCCACAAGCATCTGACACGATCGCTATCGCCATTGAGGGCAATCTACGCGCCGGCCAGACGACCACGCTGTCGGTCTCGCAAAATCTGGAGAACTTTACGATCGTCAACGACGGCGGCTCGGCCAAGCCATTCGAGATCGGGCTCTCCAGCATCGGCCCCAGCGCCGTCGTCACCGTAATCTACCCGGAGGTGCCAATCGGCGCAGGCGAGACCTGGGTGATCACACTCCCCGCTCCGGCGGACCTGGCCAACGCCACACTCACGGCCACGGTCCACCGCGCCGACGGCACCATCGACACCGTCCCGATCCAGCCGGCGACCTTCCCATCGGCGTCAACGCGCGTGCGCGACCAGTTCGACCGCGCCAACGGCGAACTGGGGTCGGCATGGGCCGGCACGACTGATGAGGACAGCTACGCCCTCCGCGATCACCAGGTGCGCGTTCGCGATGGCGGAGCGCTCTATTGGAAGAACCGGCGCTTCGACCGGACGCAGGAAGCCTTTATCACCCTGCGGGGCGTGTCGCCGCGAGCTAGCGAGCAGGGCTTGCTGCTCAAGGTTCAGAGTAGAAATGGCTCGATCGACTGGAAGAGCGGCGCGATCAAAGTGCTCTACAATCCCCGAACACACGAAGTGCGCGTGGAGACGTACCAGCCCAACCGCAGATGGCGGGTCGTGAAGAGCTTTGCCGGCGTCACGTTCGCGAGCGGTGACCAGCTCGGCGCGCGCGCCCTGAGCGACGGCATGGTAGAGATCTACCGTAATGGCATGCAAATTGGCACCGCAGATACGCGGACAACCAACGGCGACTTCTTCGCCAGGCGCGGAGGGTGGATCGGAGTCTGGTACGCCGGCGCGAGATGGGCCACCTTCGACGATTTTGGCGGCGGGACCGTGCGCTAGGGACAGCAGGTTTCGGCATAAGCGTCTGCTTGAAAAGGGGGAGTTTGAGGGGGACGCCCCTCAAGAATAACCCTACCCACATTTCATCTGCGGTTGTGCCCGCAGCGGGCATGGGAGTTTGAGATGATTGACGTCAAATTCACGTTCGTCCCGGATGACGGTTCGCTCGACACGGCCCTGTGCCGGCAACTGGTCGAAAAGATGTTCGAAGTCCAGGCTAAGGGAGTGCAGACAGTCTTGCTCGATCGGCTTCCCGAAGGTCACGCCGGCTACAGCAACCTGACGCTGCTGGTGGCGCGGCCCTCCGGCGGCGGCAGTGAGGAGAACCCGCTGCTCATTCGCGTAGGCCCGCGCGCGGCGATCGAGGCGGAGAAGCGCCGATACGACGCTTACGTCGAGCCGCTCGTCGGCGATGGCAAGGTCGCCCAACGCGGCCAGCTAGCAGTGGTCGAACTCGTTCGCCGCTATCGCGTACAAATACGTGCGCAGCCGCAACAATGAGCCGCCGCTCTCGCTGCGAAACTTCCTGGCGGCCGAGGACGACCACATGACCAACCTGGACAGCGCGTGCCATGCCGTCACTACGCTTTTTCGCGATACGCTGGCCCAGGCGACGCAGCAGAACGGCTGGTTCGACAACGGGGAAGTGTTTTCCGACCAGCGGTCACTCTGGTTCTACAACACAATTCTCCCGCCGACGATCGTGCTGCACGACGCGCGCCTGGTCGACGAGCCGGACAGCGAGATCGCTCTGACCGATCTACTCAGCCTGGCTGACTTGCCGGCTTGCACTCTGATAGCCGACAAGTTGGTCTATCTCTCGACGAGCGACACCTACCCCCAGCTCCGTGTAGTCGAACGGCCGCCAAAGGGCGCTCAGAGCAACCTGCGACTCTACCTCTACGAGCGACCCAGTCGACGGGAGGATGAGGAGTACGCGCTCGAAGAAGTACCCGAGAACGCCGCGGAGGAGCGTCGGCGGCCCCTACGCCCAATCGCGGCCCGCATCGACATAGCCGGCCAGGCTAGCATGCTCGAGAGCCTGCCCGACAAGCTCGACGGCAAGATCTTGCAGGGTCGAATCGTATCGACGCGCTATGCTATGCTGGATCACATTCGCCAACAGTTCTTTGGCCACCAGCTTGCCCAGACGCCAGTCGGCAACATCATCTCCGGGAGCCGCGTCTACGCCAACCCGCTCCAGTGCTACTACAAACTGCTACACCAGCCGCGCCCGCTGGTCACCTCGATCGTACACGGCGACATGAACCTGGGCAATATCCTGCTCAGCCGGCTCGCCACTGGCGATACGCTCGCGTGGCTCATCGATTTCGATAAGACGATCAGCGGTGGTCATGCGGTCTTCGACGCGGTGAAGCTTGAGACGGAGTACAAGGCGCACATTCTGCCCCACCGGCTCGGGAGCGTCGAAGAGTTCATGCGCCTCGAGAACATACTGCACGAGGCGCTGATCAACCCAGACGCTGTAACGGAACATCTGGGCGAGATCGGGCACGTACGCGATGCGTATCAGTTCATCGCCAACATCCGGCGCGCCGCGCTGCTGGATTTGCAGCGTCCCATTCCGCCGGAGGAGTACTACCTCGGGTTACTGGCGTATGGTCTCGCGATGCTGAAGTACGGCAACCTGTACCCCAGCCCCGAACACCGCAAGCGCTGGGTGCAATCGTTCGCGAAGGTCGAGCCGCTGGCAGTCGCGGCCTATCTGAGCGCCAGCTTCGCGGCAACCGCCCTCCCCGATCTCGACGGACTTGAGCTATCGAGCAAGGCCTACCCCCCGCCGCCCCGGCCCTCTAAGGCGCCGACTATGCTGCCACGCCTGATCGGCCGGGACGATGTTCTGGAAAAGGCGCTGCGGAAGCTTGGGTCGAGCCAGCCCGTCGTGCTGCTGCATGGCCCGGTCGGGAGCGGGCGCAAGGCAACCGCCCAGTACCTTGCGGCCGATCTCGAGCGGCAGGGCTATACGGTCTGGCGCTACCCGCCAATTGAAGAGGAGACCGTCGATAAGTTCATAGAGGCCTGCGCGGCATTCCTGGTACGCTGCCGCCAACGCTGGGCGCCGACAGAGGAGGCGATCGGCGCGGCCATGCCCGGCTGGGCCCGCGAAGAAGACCTGCACGTGGCCCTGGAGAGCATGCACGATGCCCTGGAGAGCATGCCCCGGCGCATCGCCCTACTGGTGCGCCTCTCCACGGCGGGCGCCGAGCTGCGCTCGTTCCTGGTCAAGCTCGCGATGGGCGTGCAACGCACGGCGGTCATTCTGATCGCCGACACTCCGATCGAGAGTTTGCACCGGGGTATCACATTGGCGGTTTCACCACTGAACATCGAGCAGGTACGTGCCTACATCGATCTCAAGTACCTGCCTCTGAGCGAAGAGGCGATTCAGCGGCTCTATGCTGCCAGCCACGGCCTTCCAGCGATGCTCACGCTCCTGATCAACGCGGCGAAACAGCAACAGAATCTATCGCGTTCGTTCGAGCAAGTCGTGCTGGAGATCGAGCCAGATCGCGATCTCACGAGCTTCCTCAGGGGCAGCATCCAGAATCTGCATGAGTCGCTACGCTGCCTCCTTGAGCTTGATGGCCTACTACAGTGCCATACCCCGGAGGCTCTGGCGGACAAGGCCCGCGCCGACCGCCTGCACGAGTGGGTCATCGGGGTTGCCGGCTGGAGTACCAACGCCAAAGCGCTGCTGAAAGAATACCATCGGCTCCGCGATGATCACTACCATGGTCTGCAAACGTCGCTCCAAGCTATCGCGTACGAGCAGATCCTCCCCGCCGACAAGCGCCAGCTCTGCGAGTGGCTCGCCACATTCTACGCGCGTCTGGATTTGCCCGAGGAGATCTACCGCGCGGCCCACTATCAGAGAGAGTGCGGGGATTGGGAGCAGGTGGCCCGATCCTTGCTGCTCCTCGCCACCCTGCCCGAATACGTGTTCACCGGACGCTGCCACCAAATCTACACCTGGACGCAACAGGTGCTCGCGCAACCCAATATAGCTGACCGACGACGATTGCTGGAGTTGGCCGGCGACTGTGCCGCATACCTCGGCCAGTACGATAACGCAATCGATTATTACACCGATATCAAGGATGTGCTGCCGCACACCGACGCAGCCTACCCGCACTTGCTCGCACGCATGCTGCGCGCGAGCGAAGCCGGCGGCGACGCCGCTCGTGCGCGGAACATCTGCGAGGAATTGCTCGGGCGCAAGGATATCCCCAGGCCACTGCGCGCCTTCGGCAACTCTTATAAGAGCGTGGCGCAGATGTTCGAGGAAACCGAGGAAGCGGTGGCGGTGCTCGAAGAGGCGATCGCGCTGATGGGCACACCCAGCCCCAGTTGGGGGCGAGAGGAGAAAGAGATCTGGGTGCGTCTCCACGATGCGCTCGCGATCGCGGAGGCCGAGTGCGACAGGACCGATCGGGCGATCGAACTGCTGAAGCAGGTCTACGACATGGCGTCGCACATGCCGTCGCTCCAGGCGCGGATCGACAACGACCTGGCATGCGTACACTACTACTACCGCGGGCAGCCAGACGACATCGACACGGCGCGCCGCCGGTTCCGGCAGGCGCTCGGCAGGCGCGAAGCGATCCAGGACCATGTCGGAATCATGCGCACCGCACAGAACCTCGCCAATCTACATGCCGCCCTTGCCACTGGAGCAGACGATTGGCAGGCGGCTGAAGAGGATTTCACAAAAGCCGAGGACGCGGCGGGCAAGGTCCGGTCCAGCGACCGCGCCTTGATCATCGCAAACCATATGGACGCGCTGATCCACCGGGGGGACTTCAAATCGGCTCGAAGGGCTTTCGCGCGGGCCATGAAGATCTGTGTTAAACACAACCGGACCCTGGTACTGCTGCGGCTGAATTCGAGCCAAGCTTGGCTTGTGGATGGATCGCAGGATTGATTGCAAGCGATATCTCGAACAGGCGCTGTCGTTGATCGCCGATACGCATCCGCCGATCAATAAGATCGAGTGGGCTCAGATCGCGCTGGAGTGCCACATCCGTCTCGGTGGGGAGCCGAGTGCGACGGCGGCCGAGTGGTTGAACGTTATTAAGCAGCCCGCCGGCGACCAACCCGACACGGCCGAGTGGCACCTGGCCCAGGGTCTACTGGCGTACGTACAGGGCACGCACCCTGACGCGCGCAAGCACTTCAACGAAAGTTACCGTATCTGGACTACGTTGGGCTACATCTACCGCGCAGAGGCTACTCAGCTCTGGCGGGCCACTTGCGCGGCGCGGGCAGGCGATCGAGAAGAGGCACACGCGATTCTGTTGCAGGCTGAAAAAGCACTCCTGCCATTTGGCAAGACTCCCGTGTATCGGCGACTCCAGCGTCTTCGCGAGCAGATTGATTCAGGAGACTTGACATGATGTTACATTCACGCCGCGGCAGCCGGTCAACCGCATCGCTCGCGCGCACTACGCTCGCACCGCTCCCATCGTTCCCACCACCACCGGCAGCGCCATTACCCTTCGTCGGGCGCGAGCGCGAGCAGGAGCAGGCACTTCACCAGCTTCGCGAGTGTGGTGTCGTGGCAATCAGGGGCGGGCGTGGCAGCGGCAAGACTGCGCTGTCGGCCACCGTTGCCCGCGACAGCGGCCTGCCGGCGGCATGGATCGAGATCTTGCCGGGGCTGAACGACCGCCTGGAGCCGTTTCTGTGGCAGCTTGCCCGGCCGCTCGCGAAGCTCGCCCCTGAGACCTGGGCCGCGCTTCAGCAGATTCACCAGTCCGACTGGCACTACCCAGCGATGATTCGTTTGCAGATCATCCTCGAAGGCTACGCGCACCGGCAGGAGGAGACGCTCGTGTGCATCGACGGCCTGGAGTACGTGGCCGAGCCAGCACTACGATCGGCGCTGTCGGGGCTGTGCGACTATGTGGCGCGGACGCGATACACGCGGCTCAAGCTCCTAGTAGCCGGCCGGTCGCTCCCATATCGAGTGGAGCAGTACGCGCTGCTGGCGCTGCGCGGGCTTGCGGCGCCGGCACTGCTCGAGTGGGCTACGGCATGTTCATTCGCGCTTAGCCGCGAACAGGCTAACGAGATCGCAACGCGCACGGGCGGGCTACCGCAGGTGTTCGCCCTGATCATCGCGGCGGCGCGCGGGCGAGGCGGCTTTGACCCGGCGATCGATCTCTCTCAGCAAGAGATCCGCCGTTTCGTCAGCGTGCTGCTCGCCGATCTCACACCAGATGAGCGTGCGCTACTGGAGCGGTTCGCGGCTCAAGGCAATCAGGCCGCCGCGCTCCCGCGCGAGAGCATGGCGCAGTTCGCAACCATCGAGGAGCAACACTTGGTCGAAGTCTCGGTCGGCGCTGTCACGGTCCACCCGCTCATTCGGGATTTCTACCAGCGCCACTGAGTACGTCAGCCGTAACAGTCGGCAAGCGAGGATAGGCAGGCGCCTGCCCGCTAGCACCGATCGAAGCCTACCACGGAGTGAAGGTATGCAACCACGACCCATCACCTACCGCGCCGAGATCATCGAGCCGGCCTTGGCAAGTATCGTGGCTGGCGAGTGCTGTAGTATTGTCGGGATGAGCGGCGTGGGCAAAAGTAATCTCGTGCAGCATTTGCTGCGCGCCGATGTCTTGCGTCATTACCTGGGCGATCAGGCTGATACGCTACGATTTGTCACCTTCGACACGAATATGCTGGCCGATTGGAGTGCCTGGGGGGTGTTCGAAGGGCTGATCGAGGCGCTGCTATCGGCGCTCACGTCCGAGCTACCGCACGACGTTGTGTCGCGCCTGCATGCCGGGCACCAGCAGGTACTTGCGGCCACGGGTGAGCATACAATCGCGCTGCGGCAGTGCGCCGAGATACTGAGTCTGCTTTGTGTACAGTGGCGGATCGTCCTGCTCTTCGATGAGTTCGACTCTTTGTTCGCGCAGCTCGCCGGCTCCGTCCTACGCAATCTGCGTGGCTTGCGGGATCGGCATAAGTACCGCCTCATGTATCTCACATTTTCGCGCCAGCCGCTGATCAGCTTACGCGACGAGGCGGACTGGGATGAGATCGAGCCATTCATCGAGTTGCTATCGCTCCGCGAATTGGGCTTAACCCCGCTGCGTGATCAGGATGCAGCGATGGAGGTTGAGCGCTTCGCAAAGCGACACAATCACACGTTGCAGCGCGAGAGCCTGCCCAGGATTGTGGCGTTGAGTGGAGGGCATCCGGCGCTGCTGCGGGCATTGGCGCAGGAAGCGCTGCTAGCGGAAAAAACCATCGCATTACAGGCCGAGCAGATCCAACGTTTGCCCGCTATACGCCTGGAGTGTACGAAAATCTGGCAGCAACTCGGCGGTGATGAGCAGGATGATCTGCTCGCCGCAGCGCATGCCGGCAAGCTGAACGCCAGCAATGTCCAGCCCCTCATTCTCAAAGGGCTCCTGTATGCGCATCCGGGAGGGAAATTCACAATCTTTAGCCCGCTCTTCCAGGCTTACCTGGCAACCCTGAGCGACCCGCCCACATCCGAGCTGCCCGCGCCGCTCCATATAGACACACAGCGTAAGACAGTTATCTACTACGGGCGCGATATCAGCGGCAATCTCTCGCCGCTAGAGTATCGATTGTTGGCCTACCTGTGGGAGCATTACGGCAAAATTTGCTCGGTAGCTGAAACCGCAGCAGCCATTCACCCGCGGGAGGCAACGGTTTATCTTGATGAGCACAGCGAATTTGAGCGGGTACGAATCCTTGCTCGCCGACTGCGCCATCGTCTGACTACTCTAGTGCCCGACCAACCAGTGCCTCTCAGCATTTATCGGAGGCGCGGATATCAACTCGGGATATAGAAGGCCCAAGAATCAAGCCTATCTCGTCAAAACGGCCCAGGTATGGTAGGATACGCACATCTGTACGAAATCCACTACCTAGGAGTATACTTTTGAAGCGCAAACACCCTCGTTCATCCGCCGTCCAACCGCTCCAGTTCTCCAATGCTGTACCATCTGATCCACAAACGGTTGTCTTCCTGGAGACACGCGCGGCCTATACGCAGCAATTGTGGCAAGCTCTGCGCTTTGACTCCCAGAGCGCCGAGGACGTGTCCTTTGAGCAATTGGACGTGCGCAATAGCAGCTTCCAGGATGCCAATCTTCCACTCCTGCAAGGCGCCGATTGCCGATTTGATACGACGGACTTCGCCAACTGCTCCCTGGACAAAGCCTATTTTCGTCGGATCGAGTTCATCGGCTGTCGCCTGCTCGGTATCAAGTTCAGCGATGCGGATCTGGAGGACGTTCGCTTCTCACGCTGTAATGCGCGGCTCGCACGCTACTGGACCTCCAGCTGCAAGTCCCTCCGGTTCGAGCACTGTGCCCTCCAGGAAGCCTCGTTTGATGGATCGAATCTCTCCGGCGCGGTATTCTACAAGTGTGACCTGAGCGGCGCCGATTTTCGGAACGCCAAGCTGAAAGGCACCGATCTGCGCGGGTCAACGTTGACCGGCATCCAGATTCACAGCAAGGATCTGGCGGGCGCCATTATTGACCCGGCACAAGCGCTCGAATTAATACAGCTCTTTGGGGTGATCGTCCGGTCGGAAGACCAAGAATAGGGTGCTGGCGCGACGACGATCTGGTGTCTGAATATCGTAGCGCCGCTGTCCGAAAAGGAGGAGTTTGAGGGGGCAGCCCCCTCAAGAATCCTTTTCTACCACCTAGATCCTGTGACAAACGGACTTTTCAAACAGTCTCTTAGCCCGCAGCAAGGGCAGATACACCATGTTCCCAAGCACGATCGTCTCATCAACCGTGCCGTCACTCCCCTGATCGACCTCCAGCACAAGCACCCCCGTGCTATCGGTTCCCGACGGCGCGATATGGATCGTATGCGTCTGCTGCGGCTGGAGCGACAGCGGCGTGGAAACAAAGACCTCTTTCTCCACACCGGCTGCTTCGAGCTGGACTTGATAGCTCACGATTGCATCCTGGCTGGTGAGCGAGACGCGCTGGTTCTCGAAGCGAACGGCCAGTGGCTGCACGCCATCCCGCACGGTCCCGGTCACAATTGCGGTGTAGCTGGCCGCCGCTTGTTCATCGATCACGCGCACCTCCATATCGGAAACCAGTTCCGGATGCAGGATGATCGCCTCGTCGAGGCCGGCGCCGATTGAGATCGTATTGGTCGCCTGAACGATCGCGGCGGTTGTGCTCGGATGTGGCCGCATCTCTATTTCGAGGGCTGCCCCGTCGGCGAACACCGCCGCCTCGATCGGATCACCCTGCGTTGCCTGATACTCGATCGTGTAGGGCGCGCCCGGAGCATAGATCAGAGTCGTACCCCCTCCGCCAGGGTCGGCAATCTGCGGAAGGATGTAGGCGCCTGGGATCTGATTCAGCGCAGTGGCACCATGATCGCCGGTGCGATTGCTCACGGCGTCCACAAGATCGTAGGCCCTGCCCTTGGGAAGCGCGACCACCGAATAGTTGTCGAACAGGCTCGGCTGCACCTGGTTGCCGGCATTTGACCCAAAAGCGACGTAGCGGCCATCGGCTGAGATGCGCGCCAGTTGAGCGCCGTTGTCGGCCTGGGCGCCGTCGGACCTGACCGAGACGCGCGTGGTCGTTCCCCTGTCTGTGCATACAAACGGGGCGAAGACACGGTAACAGTGGCGCCCAGCACTACAAGGCTGATCAGCATGCTGATGGTTCGTCGCTTGCCCATATTCATACCCTCTCCGCACTGTTAAGGGGGAGTTTGAGGGTGTTACCCTCTCAAACTCCCCCTTTCAGACAGCCTCTAAAAACAGCCCTACGCCCCCAGCTTGCCAAGCTCCTCGGCGACGCGCAGCCCCTCGATATGGTCGACGCCGGGCGGGGCGGTCAGGTTGAAGCTGACGATCAGGCGCTGGAGGTCATCGAGCTTCGTGCGGTACTCGGCGCGCAGTGTCTCGCGGGCCGGGGCGGCCAGGTACGGCCAGCGCTGGGCGGTGCGTGTGAGCCACTGGGCCAGGCGCGCCCGCTCCGCGTCGATCTCGCGCCGCGCCTCGACCCAGGGCGGCGCGAAGCCGCTGGACTTGAGCATGCGGAACCCCAGGCGGTACTCATCGGGCACCAGGTCGTCGTCGCCGAGGTTCAGCGGTTTGCCCTGGCCGGGCAGGTTGTCCATCAGGCCATCGGCCTGCGCCCTGGCCATGATCTGGTCGATCACGCTGTGGTAGTTCTGCCGGTTCAGTGGCGGCCGCTTCGCAGGTTGATCTTCCTGCGGTTTATCACGATCGGTCATGATGGCTATCTCCCGCTCGTGGTTTATTCTGTTTGTTCATAATATCACAATCTTTGGAGTTTGTCGATACCCCTCTCGCTCTCTGGCAGGTGCAGCAGCACATTCTCCAGCGCCAGTTGCGGGTTGACGTTCTCGCGGATCTGCTGGGTGGCGGCGCCCAAGCGCGTGACGAAGGCGTGGATATCGGGGAGCTGGTAGCGCGCGGCGGCCTGGGCCAGCTCGTCGCGCCGATCGACGTGGACGATCGCATCGGGGCAGCCGGCCGCGACCAGCAGCACATCGCGCCACCAACTGCGCCACAGCTCCAGCGCGGCGAAGACGGCCTCCTGCTGGCCGGCGCGGTACTCCTTGGCCCGCTCCTCGGCCCAGCGGAAGCCGGCGCCGCGCGGCTGCCCGTGCAGGGCGACGAGCGCGTCGAGCCGATCCTGGCGCAGTTCCAGCTCCTCCGGCGCGTCGACCATCCGCAGCGCCCAGCCAACCTGGCCACCACTCCAGGCCGCCAGCAGCTCGGCATCGCCCGCCACGAGCCCATAGCGCTCGCGCAGCGCAGCGACGACTTGGGCCCGCGGCACCGGCCGCAGCTTGAGCGGCTGGCAGCGCGACACGATCGTCGCCAGCAGATCGCCGGAGGTATTGGCCACTAGTATCAGCGTCGCGTAGGGCGGCGGCTCTTCGAGCGTCTTGAGCATCGCGTTCGACGCAGCGTCGCTGAGCCGCTCGGCGTCGTGGAGGATGAAGACCCGCCGCCGGCCCTCGTAGGGCCGCAGGCTGATGTCGCGCTGCCACTCGCGCACCGTATCGATCTTCAGATCCTTCTGGCGTGCCGCTTCCTCGGGCTTCAACCCAGCCGCCTGGCTGGCCAGCCCCGCGATCCGGACATCCGGGTAGTTGCCCCGCTCAATTCGCCGGCACGCCCGGCAGGACCCGCACGGGTCAGGGCCGCCGGTCTCGCAGTTCAGCGCCTGGGCCAGGCGCAGTGCCAGCAGCGCCTTGCCGACGCTCGCCGGCCCGCCCAGCAAGTAGGCATGCCCCACGCGCCCGCCAGCGATCGAGCGGCGTAGAAAGTCGACCGCCCATTCATGACCGATAATTCCCCAGTTCATCTCAGGAGTTACCTTTACGATTCTAAAGAGGGCTTGAGGGACAAACGGCCCCAGCTTCCCCCACTCACATTGTCAAGTGGAGTGGCGCCATCCAAAAACCCCAGACTATCCGCATCTAGTAACAAGGGGTTTGAGCGCCAGCCCGCTCAATCTCCCCCGTCCACTCTGAGAGACTGTCTGAAAAGGGGAGTTTGAGGGGGCAACCCCCTCAAGAACCCCTCTTTCCACCACAAACCACGAGCGACGAATCGGCCTTTTCAGACAGCCTCTGAGAAATCAGGAAACTATGCAAGATCGTACGATCGTGACGTTTAATCTGAAGGAAAGAAGAATCGATCTTGACATCGGGCCATGCCTGACAGTATAGTGGTTAACATCTGGTTAATAAACCGGGCTGAATGATTTCATGCAACAACTTCACAACTGATACATATCTGAAACAACCACCAGAGCCCGTATCTTCAGTGGTTCAGCCGCTATTTATTTCTATAGCACCCATCGCACAGCGCTCGGAAGGGGCAACCATGACGCACCGCACGATTCTGGTCATCGACGAAACCCCGGACCACCGCGACATCCTGTGCCGCCTGCTGCGAGCCGTAGGGTATCGCGTGGTCGAATCGGCGCCCGGTGCGGAGGCGCTCGACCGCGCGCGGGGCGAACAGCCCGACCTGATCCTGATGGCGCTCTCGCTGCCGGGCCAGCCGGCCTGGGAGACGGCGCGGCTGCTGCACGCCCAGCCGGCGCTGGCTCACACCCCGATCCTCGGCGCCACGGTCTACAACACCCTGCTGTCGCGCACCCGCGCCCGCGCGATCGGCTGCACCGATTATGTCGACAAGCCCTTCGACGTAGACGAATTGCTGCGGCGGATCGGGCAGTTGCTTCCTAACTCGCCGCGCTCCGCTATGGCCGCCTGATCAGAGAGCTTTTAGCTGCTGGAACACCAGCACACCATTAATCCCCCCAAACCCAAACGAGTTCGACATCGCCACCTGGAGCGCGGCCGGGCGGGCGCGGTTCGGGACGTAGTCGAGGTCGCAGGCGGGGTCGGGGTGCTCATAGTTGATCGTCGGCGGGATCAGACCGTGCTTGAGGGCCAGGATCGAGACCGCAGCCTCGATCGCCCCGGCGGCGCTGGTCAGGTGGCCGGTCATCGATTTGGTGGAGCTGATCGGCACGGTGGACGCATACTCGCCGAAGACCTGCTTGATCGCCAGCGTCTCGGCGACATCGCCGGCCGGCGTGCTGGTGGCATGGGCGTTGATATAATCGATCTGCTGCGGGCTGAGCCGCGCCCGCGCCAGCGCCCGCTGCATCGCGCGCGCCGCACCATTGCCCTCGGGGTCGGGCGCGGTGACGTGGAAGGCGTCGCAGGTCGAGGCATAGCCGGCGATCTCGGCGTAGATGCGGGCGCCGCGCAGGCGGGCGTGCGAGAGCTTTTCGAGCACCAGCACGCCGGAGCCCTCGCCCAGCACAAAGCCGTCGCGGGTCGCATCGAACGGCCGCGATGCGCCATGCGGGTCGTCGTTGCGGGTCGAGAGGGCACGGATAGCGCAGAAGCTGGCCAGCGTCAACTGGCAGATCGGCGCCTCGGTGCCGCCGGCCAACATCGCCAGCGCGTCGCCACGCCGGATCACCTCGGCCGCCTCGCCGATCGCCTGCGAGCTGGCGGCGCAGGCGGTGGCGATCGCCGTGTTGTAGCCGAGCAGGCCAAGCTGGATCGCCACCTGGCACGAGGGCATATTCGGCAGCGATGCGGTGATGTAGAAGGGATTGACCCGCGAGAAGCCGCGCTCGAACAGCACCCGCGCGGCCGCCTCGGTGTCGGGCGGCGAGGAGCTGCCATTGGCGATCAGCGCCCCCACCTCGCGGCGATTCTCATCATCGACGACCAGGCCCGAATCGCCCAGGGCCATGCGGGCGGCGGCGACGGCGAACTGGCTGGCGCGCGAGAGTCGGCGGGCCTCCTTGGCCTCCAGATAGTCGCGCGGCTCGAAGCCCGGCACCTCCGCCGCGATCCGGCAGGGCGAAGCGCCCGGGTCGCACAGCGTAATTGGGCCGACGCCGCTGCGCCCCTCGGCCAGGCCGTTCCAGAAGGCGTCCACGCCGATGCCCAGCGGCGTCACGACGCCCATGCCGGTGACCACCACCCGCTGATCTTCGTTCCACTCGCTCGTCCAGGCCGGGGCCGGCTGCGGAACTAGGTCCTCATCGAGCACATCCCCCAGGAGATCGTCGATCTGATCGGCGATCATCTCTATGCCCGACATTGGTTGGGAAGTGAGTAGCTCAAGGAGCCGGTTGCGAAGTAGCTCGCGGCGGGTTGTGGCATTGGTACTGCTAGGCCGCATGACACATCTCCTGCGTAGGCCCGGCGGTCGATACCGGGAGAGGGCCGAACGTACAAAGGGGCGTATCACAATACGCCCCCGGTCACAATCAGGTAGCCCTGGCGATGGCGCTCGCACCTCCGATGATTGCCGGGATGGATTATAGCACGCGCATAAGAGCCGCGCAAAAGGGGGATGGCCCGTGAAACGTGATGCGTGAGAAGGTCACGCATCACGCATCAGAATTCTATCCGTTGAGGTTATGTTGTGGTATTAGCTGTTGACGTAGAACAGGATGATCACGGCGGCCACGAGCAGCCGGTAGAACGCGAAGACGCCGAAACCGACCCGGCGTATGTAGCTGAGTAGGAAATGGATCGCCAGCGCGCCGATGACCCCGGAGACCAGCATGCCCACGACAAAATCGTCAAGCTCGACAGGTGGAATACGCATCACTTCGTCGAGCTTGAATAGCACCGCCGCGCCGGTGATCGGCGCGCTGAGCAGGAACGAGTAGCGCGCCGCTGTCGCGCGGTCGAAGCGCAGCACGCGGCCCATGGTGATCGTCGCGCCCGAGCGCGAGACGCCGGGCACCAGCGCGCAGGCTTGCGCTAGGCCCACCAGCAGCGCATCGCGCCAGGTGAGCTGCTCAAGCGAGCGCTGCTCCGGCTGCCAGCGGTCGGCGATATACAGCAGCACACCCAGGATCGTGAGCGTCGCGGCGATCAACAGCGGCGCGCGCAGGGTGTGCTCGATCTGCTTCTCCAGCAGCAGCCCGAGCACCCCGGCCGGCACGGTCGCGATGGCGACCGAAACAAGGATGCGCTCCGGCAAGCCCAGACTGCTCGACCGATCGCCGCGCGCCCAGCCAAGCGCCCAACCGGCCAATCCGGGGATGGAGCCCAGCAACATCGCCCAATCGCGCCAGAAGTACGCGACCAGCGCCACCAATGTCCCCAGGTGCAGCGCGATATCGAAGGTCAACGAGTTGACCAGGCCGCCCTGCCAGCCGAAAAACCACGGCACCAGGATCAGGTGCGCCGACGAGGATATTGGGAGGAACTCGCCCAGCCCCTGCACGACGCCCATCACCACCGGCTGGACGTAGCCGGCCAGGGCCAGGAGCACGCAGCCGACGACCGATGCGATGGCGAACAGCGCGGAGGTGGGGCGGGTACGCACGACAGAGGGCGATGAGAGGGCCGACGAGGAGGTCTTTTGCATACTACCAAACCTTTTTCCAGGCAGGATTCCTCACAAACACGCGCCGACCGTTGCCGGCCGGCCGGGTCCTATTATAGCAGAGCCTCTACGCGCCAATCTGAATATCTGATGACATCCTTAAGCCGGACTTAACAGTGCGTAGTTCCGCCGGGCTGTGCTCATGTTCTTACACGGTGGCGCCCGCAACGCCGCTGGTGCCTACGGCAGTAAGGCATTGAAGTGGCAGTCACCCGTAATGACCGCGTAAATTTCGTCATGTAGGGGTGGCACGCAGAATGCATGAACCCTCGCTCGAAGGTGACTGTTCATATAGAGCACAAAGCCAAAATTATGGCAGAAGTACCTGAAGTAGAAACGATCGTGCGCGATCTGCGCGCGGCGGTCGTGGGCCGCCCGATCCTGGGCGCGGACGTGTTGCAAAGCGCGGCGGTGCGCTTCCCGGCGCCGGAGCTGTTCGCGACTATGCTCGCCGGTCGGCGGGTGGTAGGCGCGGAGCGACGTGCCAAACACATCCTGATACCACTCGACGGCGACCTGCTGCTCGAAGTCCATTTTATGCTCTGGGGCACGTTGCTGCTCGTCCCAGCTGGTCTACGCCGCGATCCCGAAACAATGGTTGTCTTCAGGCTCGATCAGGGCGAGGAGTTGCACCTTATCGACAAGCTCGGCTATGCGCGCACCGCCCTCGGCGCATCGAAGGAGCTGATCGCGCGGCTCGACCTGGACTCGCTGGGGCCGGACGCGCTGGCCCCTTCGTTCGACGCGGGAGTACTGGCCGGGCGGCTCGCGAAGCGGCGCGGTGTGCTGAAAAGCGTCCTGCTCAATCAGCGTGTGCTCGCTGGCCTCGGCAACCGCGACGCCGACGAAAGCCTGTGGCTCGCCGGCATCAACCCCCGCCGCCCAGCGACGTCGCTCACTGCCGACGAGGTGGCGCGGCTGCACAATGGAATTTGCAAGGTCCTGGATGAGGGGCTGACACTGCGTGGCACGCAGCGCGATCTGTTTGGGCAAATGGGCCGGGCCAGGCACCGGCGGTACATCTTCGAGCGCACCGGGCTGCCCTGCCCACGCTGCGCCACCCCGGTCGCGCGCCTGCGTATCGGTGGTCGCAACACCCACTTCTGCCCCCAGTGCCAGCACTGAGCGCTCAGGAACATCGATTATTCTAGCGCCGTCCCATCGCGAAGGCGATGCCGCTCTGGAGCGAGCTACGGGTGACGACGGCGCTCAAGTCGGCCCCCAGGCCCACCAGCGTCTGGGCGACCTCGGGGCGGATGCCGGTGAGGACGATCTGCGCGCCCAGCAGCTTGACCGCCTGGGCCGCGCGCAACAGCCCATCGGCGACCTGCGTATCGACTACCGGAACGCCGGTGATATCCAGGATCACCACCTGGGCGTGCTGCGCCACGACGCCCTCCAGCAGTGTCTGGATCACCTGCTGAACCCGCATGCTATCGACGCTGCCGATTAGCGGCATGACCACCAGTCCCTTATCGAGCGGGATCAACGGCGTCGAGAGCTCGCGCAACGCGGCTTGCTGCGCCGCGATCAACTGCTCTTGCAGCACGACGCGCTCCTGCTCGGCCCGCCTACGTTCGCTGATATCCTCATACATCCCCAGCACCGCAACTACTTCGCCGGTTTCGTCTTGAATCGGGATCTTGTTGGTCAGTAGCCAGCTTTGGGTGCCGTCGGCCTTCTGGGTCGGCTCCTCAATGTTGCGCTTCGGCGTGTTGGTCTCCATCACCCACCGATCGTCCTCCTGATACAGGCGAGCGTGTTTGGCCGAAGAGAGATCGAAGTTGGTCTTCCCAACGATCTCGTCGGGCGAGCCGAGTCCGACATTATGGGCAAACTGCCGATTGCAGCCCAGAAAGACTGAGTCGCGGTCCTTCCAGAAGATCGACTGGGGCAAGTTGTCGATCACTAGCCGGAGCAGCTGCTGCGATTGCTGGAGCTCCAACTCCATCCGCTTACGATCGCTGATCTCGCGCCCGATCCCGACCACGCCGATGACCGCGCCGTCGCTGTCGCGCCAGGGGAGCTTCGAGGACTCAACCCAGTGCCGGGTGCCGTCGTGGTCGACCACAATCTCCTCGTGGTTGATCAGCACCTGCCCCTGGTGAATCACCTCCTGCTCTTTGGTATAGAATGGTAGCGCCTGCTCGCGCGGGTAGAAGTCAAAGTCAGTCTTGCCGATCAGCTGCTCCGGGGTCGCGTTCATCACGCGGGCGACGGCGGTGTTGGCCACGACGAAGCGGCTTTCGGTGTCCTTGAAGTAGATATAGTCGGGCAGGGTGTTGATCAGCTTCAGCAACAGGTCGCGCTCCTTGACAACCTGCTGGTGCTGGACGAGCGCCCGCTCCAGGCCGGCCATGCGCTCCCGTAACATCGCTATCTCTGCGTGTAACGGCTCGGTTGACTCGGCATCTCCAGGCATAGTCGTATTCTCCACATGCAAAGGTGGGGCCCAGGCAGCTCGGGTCGCCGCCCGAACGGCGGCCGGCCCGGCATCGAACATTGTATCGTGGAAGGAACAGGTTGGCTATTGCGAAATTGTACTCAAATGATATGAATGTGACTATAGTTCGTGGGAAAGGGTGGGCTTGGGGAGGCACCCAGAGGGTACCCGCTCTCCAAAACCGCTCCCCTCCACAGGTGATATATGGATGTGATGCGATCGGTTGAAAACGATCAACCCGAGGCAGCTCCCACGCCGGCCTACCCGCTGGTCCTGACCAATCTCGCGCGCGTGCGCTGTGTGGTGGTGGGCGGGGGCGCAGTGGCCGAGCGGAAGGTGCGTGATCTGCTGGCCGGAGGAGCGCGACCACAGATCATCAGCCCGGCCCTGACCGCAGCGCTGGCGGCCTGGCGCGACGAGGGGCGGATCACGCACGCGGCGCGCGGCTACATGGCCGGCGATCTGAGCGGCGCGTTTCTGGCGATCGCCGCGACCGACGACCGCGCGATCAATGCGGCGGTCGCCGAGGAGGGCGCCCGACTGGGCATCCTGCTCAACATCGCCGACGACCCGGCGGCCGGCAATATGCACACGGCCGCAGCGGTTCGACGCGGCGACCTGCTGCTGGCGGTCTCGACCGGCGGGGGTAGCCCGGCGCTGGCGGCGCAGATCAGGCGCGAGCTGGCCGAGCGCTACGGCGACGAGTATACGCTGCTGCTGGCACTGCTGCACAGGCTGCGAGATGGTGCGGCCCGCAGCCTACCGCCGGAGCGGCGCGCGCTGCTCTGGCGCCGGCTGACGGCCGATACGGTCCTGGGATGGCTGCGGTCAGGCGAGATCGAGCGGGTCGAAGCGTATGCCGACGAGCAGATCGCGGAGCTGAAACGTGAAACGTGAAACGTGTTGCGTGTTGCGTACTCACGTTTCAGCGGCTACGGCTGAGTGGCTCTTTTTCTTCCTCATTATCGACGATTTTGCCCAGCCGGGCAAAAATCGTCGATAATAAATGGGTGAAGTACCTTGCTGCCGCAGGCAACAGCGGCGTTGCGAGTGCCGCCGCGTAACTCGTGTTAATGAGCTGCGCTCAATCAACCAGATTATTCTCCAGCAGCCCCACGATCTGCGCCCACTGTGGGTCAGAGAAGGGGTTGCGCTCGACCCGCATCCCCAGGCGCCGCATCACGCCCATTGATGCGTCATTCTCATAGCTGGTGGTCGCCACGATCCGCCGCAGTCGCAATGTGCCGAACGCATAGTCGATCAGCGCCTGAGCGGCTTCTGTGGCGTAGCCCTGGCGCCGGTACGCGCGGTCGAACGTATAGAACAGCCCGACCTCGGCGGTGTAAAGCCGGTCAGCGGGGGCGGGCGGGTGCGATTGGAAGGACGGGTACTGACCAAACGGCCACAGGCACGGCACATACCCACACGCGCCGATGACCTGGCCGGTCGCCTTGAGCACGGCGGCGCGGTCGCCGTAGGGCGGCTGGTAGAGCCTGGCCAGCGCCTCGTGGTTCAGGACCGACCAGCGCAGCCACTCTTCGCGCTCGTGAAGCGATTGCTGGCTCAGAGGCGTGTCCTCGTCGAGGATGCGGCGTGCGGCCTGGAAGTCGTCCAGGGCAAAGGGCCGGATCGTCAGGCGCGCGGTCTCTAGGATGGGCATGTGAGTGCTCAATCTGCACCTTTCCAGATTAGCGGGTCAACTTCTTATACGTAATCCTGTGCGGCAGCTCGGCGGCCTTCCCCAGCCGCTTGCGGCGATCCTCTTCATAATCGCTGAAGTTGCCGTGATGCCAGCGCACTTGGCTCTCGCCCTCGAAGGCCAGGATATGGGTGGCGACCCGGTCGAGGAACCAGCGGTCGTGGCTGACGACGATCGCGCAGCCGGCGAAGGCGTCCAGCGCCTCCTCCAGCGCCCGCAGCGTGTTGACGTCGAGGTCGTTGGTGGGCTCGTCCAGCAGGATGACGTTAGCGGCCTGCTTGAGCATCTTGGCCAGCAGCACGCGGTTGCGTTCGCCGCCGGAGAGCGCGGCGACCTTCTTCTGCTGGTCGGAGCCGAGGAAGTTGAAGCTAGCGACATAGGCACGCGAGTTGATCTGGCGCCGGCCCAGGTTCAGCACCTCGGTACCTTCGGAAATTTCCTGCCAGACGCTGTGATCGCCATCAAGCGTATCGCGCAACTGCTCGACATACGCCAGTGTGACGGTGTCGCCGATCGCGACCGAGCCGGAGTCGGGCTGCTCGGCGCCGACGATCATGCGCAGCAGCGTGGACTTGCCGGCGCCGTTCGGGCCGATCACGCCGACGATGCTGCCGGGCGGGATCGAAAGATCGAAATCTTCGATCAGCACGTGGTCGCCGTAGGCCTTTGCGACATTGTGGAAGTCGATCACTATGTCGCCCAAGCGCGGGCCGGGCGGGATGTAGATCTCCAGGTCCTCGCGGCGCCGCTCGGTCTCCTGGTTGAGCAGGCTCTCGTAGGCGCTGATGCGGGCCTTGCCCTTGGCCACCCGCGCCTTGGGCGACATCCTGATCCATTCCAGCTCGCGCTCCAGCGTCTTCTGGCGCTTGGTGTCGGCCTTCTCCTCGCGCCGCAGCCGCTCCTGCTTCTGCTCCAGCCAGGAGGAATAGTTGCCCTTCCAGGGAATGCCATGGCCGCGATCCAGCTCCAGAATCCAGCCGGCGACATTGTCCAGGAAGTAGCGGTCGTGGGTGACGGCGATCACGGTGCCCTTGTACTGCTGGAGGTGCTTTTCCAGCCACAGCACCGACTCGGCGTCGAGGTGGTTGGTCGGCTCGTCCAGCAGCAGAATGTCCGGCTCGGTCAGCAGCAGCCGGCAGAGCGCCACGCGCCGCCGCTCGCCGCCGGAGAGCACGCTGATCGGCGTATCCGGCGGTGGGCAGCGCAGCGCATCCATCGCCAATTCCAGGCGGCTGTCCAGGTTCCAGGCGTCGACGTGGTCGAGCTTCTCCTGCACCTCGGCCTGCTCGGCGATCAGCGCATCCATGTCGGCGTCGGGGTCGGCGAAGCGCTCGTTGATCGCCTCGTAGCGCGCCAGCAGGTCCACGATCGGCTGAACCGCCTCCTCGACCACCTGCCTGACGGTCTTGGCCAAGTCGAGCTGCGGTTCCTGCTCCAGCAGGCCGACGCTGACATCGGGCGCGCGCACGACCTCGCCGAGGTAGTCCTGGTCGGCGCCGGCGATGATCCGCAGCAGCGTGCTCTTGCCGGAGCCGTTGAGGCCCAGCACGCCGATCTTGGCGCCGTAGAAGAACGACAGCGAGATATCGCGGATGACTTCCCTATTGGGCGGGAAGATGCGCTTGACGCGCACCATTGAGAAGATAATTTGTTCGCTCATGGCCGCCAGTATAATACGATCGGGGCGATACGTCCAACCACGGGGTGACAAGATGACAAGGTGAAGGGGTGAAAGGGTGAAAGGGTGAAGGGGTGCATCTGAGGATGGAAGATGGAGGATGGAGAACCATGCATCGAGCCAGGGCACGTAAGGGCGTATTGCATACGCCCCCCACCGAACCCAGAAGAACCGAGCACCTGTAGGGCGGTCCCTCCGTGGCCGCCCTCCGTGGCCGCCCGCCGGCTCCGTGACCGCCCTCTGTGGCCGCCCGCCGGCTCCGTGGCCGCCCGCCAACTCCGTGGCCGCCCCGTGGCTGCCCCAATCACGCATCACACATCACGCATCACGCAATCGCAAACCCCTCAACCGATCGCGTCGGCGTCCGTAAGCCCAGCCGCAGCAAGCGCCTCGTCGAGGCTGTCGTAGCGCGCGAAGCGCACCACGCGCCCGCCGTCCACCCGAAACAGCGACGCGAGGTCCTGCTCACTGATCACCTGCCCGGTCCCGGCCGACCGCCACACGCCATGCTGCGCGAGGACCACGCTATCATCACGCGCGAAGGCCCGCAGCGTCGTGAGACTCAACCCGGCGCGCCCCATCCAGTCACGCAGTAGCTGGTGCCCGCGCCCGGCCCCGCGCGGACCGACCACCTCGATATTGGGATCTGACAAGGCCAGCAGGCGGTCGATATCCTGCCGGTTGGCTGCCTCCTGCCAGGCTTCGACAATCGTCAATCGGCTTTCCATTGCTCTTGCTCCTTATTATTGCGCTCAAAGACAAGGTTTCAGAAGACACCGTTCTACTTTACAATGTGGGTGGAGGGAGACTGAGGGGCTGCCCCCTCAAACCCCCTTTTTTCACAGAAGGGTAAAGCCCCAAAGAACCTCGTCTAAGCGCACCGTAACGCGCAGGCGTGAGCCCAAATGCGGCCTTAAACATACGGGTGAAATGCGCCTGATCTGCAAAACCGGCCTCTAATGCTACCTCGACCAGCGGTCGGCGCCGAGCGATCTGTTCGCGCGCAAGATCAAGTCGCCGCATGAGTAAATAGCGGTATGGACTTGTCCCACACATCAAGCGAAACTGGCGGGCAAGATCGTAGCGTGTGAGTCCTGTCACCGCTTCCAACTCCGTTGAGCGCACCACGCGCGTTTTCTCCGCGTCGAGAAACTGGCGTACACGTTCCAACGCGGCGACATCGAGGTGACGAGGCCGCGAGACTTGCTTGCAACACGGGTCCGCATCAACCAATCCCTCTGCCAACTGCACCACGAGGCTATCAATCGCGAGCGGTTCGCGGGCGCCTTGAAAGGCGCTCAGGATGGCCGCCGACAGTTTCGGGTTCACCACGACTGGGTTGCGTACAAACGGCAACGCGCAAGCTTGACCGCAAATCACCTGCACGGCTTCAAAGATCAGAGCCGGCTCGACATACAGGATGCGATAGCCGAAACCCTGTTCCGTCCCCGCACGACCATCATGCACCTCATCGGGGTGCAGCACCACGATTTGGCCGGGCGTACTGACTTCGGCTACGCCTCGATAGTCGAACGCCTGGACGCCCCTTGTCGTCAGACAAATGGCGTAGGTGTCGTGGCGATGCTTGTGATAGGCAGACCCTTGGAACCAGGCTTCCAGACATTCAACCCCGTATCCTGCATCCGTACTCCGCATCCAATCAGCGGACGCCTGGCTGCACAATCGTTCAAGACCGACGCCGCTGGCTCTGCTACGATTGCCGACCATAACGACTGACCTCGTACCGCAAATTCGTTCCGAGAGAGGAGGAGGCTTGGAGGGGCCACCCCTCCAAAACCACCTCACCCAACCCGCAAATTCGTTCCGAGAAAGGGGGAGGCTTGGAGGGGGCCACCCCTCCAAAACCACCCCACCCAACCCGCAAATTCGTTCCGAGAAAGGAGGAGGCTTGGAGGGGGCCACCCCTCCAAAACCACCCCACCCAACCCGGAGTGAACTTGCGATAGCCTGCAACAAGATAAGGAGATGACTCAACTATGACAACTGAACAAGCGATCGCCTTCTTTCTATTCGCGATTGTCGCGGCCATTACACCCGGACCGAGCAACCTAATTCTAACATCTACGGGCGCCGCTGTCGGTGTGCTTCGTGGGCTTCCCTGCCTGTGTGGGGTCGCGATCGGGATGGGATTGATGATGTTCCTGGTTGCCTTCGGGCTTGGGAGCTTCGTGCTTGGGAATCCTTTGATTTTGCAGATTCTCAAATGGGGTGGCATTGCTTTTCTGCTCTGGTTGTCGTGGAAGATCGCCACAGCAGGTCGCAGTGAGACGACGGGCGAACACGAAGTCGTGGGTTTCTGGCGGGCAGCCGCTTTTCAGTGGGTCAACCCCAAGTCGTGGCCGGTCAGCGCCAGCGCGGTTGGAACCTACCTCCAGGCCCAAGCGGGCAGCGCTCTCCAGCAGTCGATAGCCTTTGGCATGCTATTTGTCCTCGCTGCCCTGCCGAGCTGTTTTGTCTGGCTGGCGTTCGGGGCCGGCTTACAGCGATTTCTTCGCACGGAGCGAGCCATGAGAGTGTTCAATGTTGGCATGGGCGCGGTGCTGGCGGGGTCTGTGCTTTTGTTTATCTGGTAATCTCCACATCCGCGCCCGGCCGCGTGACATACCCCACCAGCTCGTTGAACATAATCCGCGCCACCGGGTTCGATTGCAGGTGCGCGCGTAGATAGAACGTCGAGGTCAGTAGGCGGCCGCTGCCGAAGCGCCGCTCGGCCACCAGCCCAACCGTGTGGTGCAGCCAGCCGACGAACAGCCCGGCGTGGACGTCGGCGGCGAAGTCGCGCGGGCGCAGGCCGGTGATCACCTGGTCGGGGATCAGATCGGCGAAAGCGAAGTCGAGTGTGCCGCCGGTGGGGATGTCCTTGAAGATCGTATCCTGACGAATCCAGTTGAAGTTGCTGGCCCAATCGCCCTGCCAACTGCGGCCGCGCCGCTCGGCGATGCCGATACCGCCCAGGAACGTCTGGAGCGAGTTCTGGGCCTCGGCCAGCCACAGCACCCGCCCGCCCTCCTGGACGTACCAGCGCAGCTCGTCGGTCATGGTCATCGTCAGCGCCACGTCGGCCGCCGGTAGCTCGTCAACCACGTTGTAGCCCAGCTCGCGCAGGTGCTGGGCCAGCTCCGGCGCGCCTGGCGCGCAGATCCGCGTCGGCGCAGGCGTGGCGCAGCGGCGCGGGAAGACGTACAGCTCGTGGTGGTTGGCGCTCACCTGCTCGCCGGCCGCGTTGACGAGCCGGAACTCCAGCCGGGCGCGGGCGCTCTGCTCCAGCGGCGGCGCGTCGAACGCCACCGTGCCGATCGTCGTCACCTGGGCCAGCTGCGGCATGAGCTGCTCGAACGTCCCGCAGATCTCCGGCCACAGGTCCACGTGCCACTCCAGCCGGCTCTCGCGCAGGTCGTCGGCCGAGAAATGCGACAGCGACAGGCGCACCTCGCAGCGCTCACCCTCCCAGAAGACCACCCGCTCCCACTCCGGCACGATCACATCGGCGCAGTTGATCTGGCCGATCTCGTCGTAGAACGCCTTGGGGTTGCGGCACATGTCCAGCAGCCCATTGCACTCCCAGTGGACATCGGTGAACTCGGTGATGATATAGCCGACGATGCTGGGGAAGCGCCGCATCTGCTCGATCTCGTATTTCAACGCGATAAACTGCATGCGCTGGCTGGCCGCCGCCAGGTCCGAGAGGGTCGGGAAGATCTTGTCCAAGTGGAAGGTTTGAAAGCGTTGCTGGATGCCATGTGGGTAGACGACGCCATTGCCCCACTCCAGGCCGGTTTCGAACCACCACGGCTCCTGACCGCCATAGCACGCCCGTAGCCTGGCGACATCGGGCAGGCCCCAATTGCCGAACTCGGAGACCACCAGCGGCTCGTTGCCGCGGCGGCGCACCTCGGGGGCCGGCGTGCGCGGCAGCGGGTTCCAGGGGTCGCGGAGGAACTCGCGCCAGGCGTCGACATTCTCGTAGATGTGGGCGAAGGTCCAGGCCGGGCGGCCGGCGAAGGTCTGCACCCAGTCGCGCCACTGGCGGTAGTGGTCGGGGATGGCGTAGTAATTGTGGAAGTCCTCGATGTCGGTGATCACGTGGAAGTTGCCGTGGCAGGGCGAGTTGCCCACGACCAGCCGGTATGGGTCCAGCTCCTTGAGGTAGCCGTAGGTCTCGGCCAGCCAGGCGCGGTGATCGGCGTTCATCGCCAAGTCCACGCCCCAGCCCTCGTTGATGATCGTCCAGATGATGATCGAGGGATGGTTCCAGTCGCGCTCGACCATGCCGGCCAGCGTCTCACGGGCGCGCCGCTTGGTCTCGACGGTCAAATTCTCCCAGTTGGGCAGCTCGGTCCAGATCAGCACCCCGAGCCGGTCGGCGGCGTCGTAGTAGCGCGGGTCGGTGATCTTGATGTGCGTGCGTAGGCAGTTCAGGCCCATGTGCTTGGCCTTGAGGAACTGGTCCTCCAGCTCGACATCGCTGAACGGCGTGTAGATCAGCTTGGGGTAGTAGTCCTGGTCGAGCGCGCCGCGCAGGTACAGAATGCGCCCGTTCAGCATCAGGTGGCCGTCGGGCGAGGTGGCGATCGCGCGCATCCCGAAGGTCGCGGGCAGCCTGTCGAGCGGCTGCCGGCCCTCGTCGGCGCTGAGCAGGGTCGCCTCCAGCCGGTACAGGTGCGGGCTGTGTGTATCCCAGAGCAGCGGGTCGGGGATGGGCAGCGTGGCTTGGAACTGCTGCCGGCCCGCCTCGATCACGTACTTGTGCGGCGTGGTTTGGCCGCGTGGGTCGACCACGGCCAGCATCAGCACCAGCCGCTGCGGCGCCGGCTGACTCAGCGACACCATCACGTGGGTTTGCTGGCCGGCCACGTCGGGCGTGACCTGGAGGCGTGCCAGATGGGTCGCGTGGCGCACCTCCAGGTAGACGCTCTGCCAGAGCCCGCCGATCGGGCCGTACCAGCTCTGCTTGCCGTGCGGGATCTCGTCGAACGAGCAATCGGGGAAGGCCATGGTATCGCTGTTCGGGATCGACCACCCGCACCACCAGCTCGTTCAGCCCGTCGTGGCGCAGGACACCGTCGAGCGGCAGCTCGAAGGGCAGGTAGCCGCCCTCGTGCTCGCCGACGAGCTGCCCGTTGAGCCAGACCCGCGCCATATAGTCGACCGCGCCGAAGTGCAGGACGTAGGTCGGCTCCGCGATCGTGGGCGTGGCGGGCACCACAAGGCTGCGCCGGTACCAGGCCACGCCGCTGTACTCGCGCAGGTCGTCGAACTGGGCCTGCCAGGGGCCGGGCACCAGGATCGGGCGGGCAGCCCCGGCGCTCTCAAGGTTCTGTGGCCCCAATCGCTGCTGCGGGTCGGTGAAAAAATCCCAGGGGCCGTCGAGGCTTATGCGGGTACGAATCATCAGGTTCTCAATTCTCAATTCTCAATTCTCAATTCCCCTCGCGGTAGTGCTGCTCCGGCATCGCCCGCAGCCGCTCGGCGGCCGACTCGGCGGTGATGTCGCGCTGCGGCTCGGCCAGCAACTCGAACCCGACCATGAACTTGCGCACCGTCGCCGAGCGCAGCAGCGGCGGGTAGAAGTGGGCGTGCAGGTGCCACTCCGGGTGAGCCGCTCCGTCGGTCGGGCGCTGATGGAAGCCCATCGAGTAGGGGAACGAGACCTGGAACAGGTTGTCGTAGCGGGTGGTCAGCCGCTTGAGGAGGTCGGCCAGGCCGGCGCGCTCGTCTGGCGCCAGGTCCACCAGCGCGCCCACGTGGCGCCGGCTGATAAGGAGCGTCTCGAAGGGCCAGACCGCCCAGAAGGGCACCAGCGCGACGAAGTGGTCATTGGCGCACACCAGCCGGGCGTCCTCTTCAAGCTCCAGCGCCAGGTAGTCGGCCAGCAGCGAGCGGCCCTGGTCGGCGTAGTACGCGCGCTGCGACTCCTGCTCACGGGCCACGTTGAGCGGCAGATGCTCGGTGGCCCAGATCTGGCCGTGCGGGTGCGGGTTGCTGGCGCCCATCATGGCGCCGCGGTTCTCGAAGATCTGCACGTAACCAACCAGCGGCTGCGCGCCCAAGTCGGCGTACTGCTCGGCCCACACATCCACGACCCGCCCCAGGTCAGCCGGCTCCATCTCGGCCATCGTCAGGTCATGGCGCGGCGAGAAGCACACCACCCGGCATGTACCGCGCTCGCTCACCGCGCGGAGTAGGGGCGGGCACGGAGGCTCCGCCCTACTGCGCGCCGTGACCTCAAGACTGCCATCTGGTGTATCGGGCAGCAGCGCGGCGTAGTCATTGGTGAACACGAACGTGTGCTCGTAGCGCGGGTTGGCCACACCGCCGGCCCGCGTGTTGCCGGGGCACAGGTAGCACGCCGGGTCGTAGGTCGGGCGTTGCTCCGGCGCGGGCTGCTCGACCTGCCCCTGCCAGGGCCGCTGCGTCCGGTGCGGCGAGACCAGCACCCACTCGCCGGTGAGCGGGTTGTAGCGCCGGTGAGGGTGGTTCGTCAGGTTAAACATGGCGATCCTCTATGATGCGTGAAACGTGATACGTGATGCGTGACTATCCGCTCATCGTGAAGCGTGAAGCGTGAAACGTGAACGCCACTAGAATATCACGTTTCACGTTTCACGTTTCAGGAACAGCCGAGCAAGAAATGTCGCGCAGGTTTTACGGAATGTACATGGCACGATATTCATTCGACATGTCTGTTTTAGTATGGCGCCAGCGTGCAGGGATTAGCGGAGTAAGACTATGCCGATCGAACATGCGGCGCAGCAGGATGGCTCTTTCGTCGTGCGGATCTGGTGGGAGCATGGCGGCCGGGCCGACGGCGACGGACGCGGAGCGACGCACTGGCGCGGGTGGATTCAGCATGTCCGTAACGGCAATCAGATCTACTTCTCCAGCCTGGCCGATATGGTCAGCTTCATGGAGCAGGAGACTGGGATTCATCCGGCGAAACCGGAAGCGCCGCAGGGGTTAGTATAGGCTTGCTGTGATTGGCATCGGGCATAGTTGAGGAGCACCACCATGAGCGGAAGAGGCTTCCTGGGCACCAATGCGACGGTACTGGCGCGATATCTCGCTGATTCTCGGCATCCTGGTGGCACTGACGCTGACGGTCGGCGCACTAATGGCGGTGCGAAAGCGCTACGATATTCACCGCTGGATTCAGACCACTGCGGTGAGCATCAACGTCGTGCAGGTGCTGACGATCATGATCGCGTCGTTCTTCAAATCGGCGGCGCCGGGCATCCCCCAGAAGCTCGGCGAGACCTACTACTATGCCGCGCTGATCCACGCCCTGCTGGGGTTATGCACATTGGTCTTCGGGACCTTCGTCATGCTGCGCGGCAACAACCTGGTCCCCCGCGCGCTCAGGTTCAACAACTACAAGCTGTTTATGCGCTCGGCCTACGGCCTGTATATGCTGATCACGCTGCTGGGCATCTGGGTCTACACCGCCTGGTACCTCAACCCGGCGCTGACGACCGTGGAGCCGGTCGCCCAGCCGGTTGCCCAGGGCCAGAGTGAGTTGATCGTCCCGATGGCCAACTTCGTCTTTAACCCCAAGGACATCACCATCCCGGTCGGCGCCACCGTGATCTGGGTCAACCAGGACGGCGCGCCGCACACCGCCACCGCTGACAATGGCACAGCATTTAAGTCCGACCTGCTCTCGAACGGGCAGCGTTTCCAGCAGACCTTCGACCAGATCGGCACATTCCCGTACTTCTGCGAGCTGCACGGCGCGGCCGGCGGGGTCGATATGGCCGGCCTGATCACGGTCGTCCCGGCCGACCAGGCGCCACCGCTGGTCGCCGCCGCGCCGCAGATCGCCGCGCCCACCCCGCAGCCGACGCCGCCGCCGCTACCGGCGCGCTACTTCGGCCAGCCGGCCGGCACCGCCGCCTTCCGCGACAGCGCGGGCCGCAGCGACCAACTCCTGGTCAATGTGCAGATCGATACCCCGCCACCGGCTGGGCAGTCGCTGTTCGGGTTCCTCACGACGCCCGACGGCAGCGCGGCCCAGAACGTCGGCGAGCTGAAGCCGGGGCCGGACGGCGCCACACGCCTGGAATTCAGCGCCCCGAACGGCGAGAACCTGGCCGCGCGCTTCAACCGCTTCGTGATCGTCCCGGCCCCGTCCGGCAGCAACCCGGCCGCGCCCGGCGACCAGGTGCTGTTTGAGGGCATTCTGCCCCCGCAGGCGTTCCCGTTCCTGGTCCAGCTCCTGGCGAATGGGCCTGGCCTGCCGCAGCAGCAGGGTTACTTGGCCGGCATCCGCGTGCAGACCGACGAGCTGCTGCGCCACGCCCAGTTCGTCGCCGACGCGCAGGCCGCCGGTGATACTGCCGGCGCCCGGCGCCACGCCGAGCACGTCTTCAACCTGATCGCCGGCTCGCGCGACCAGCAGTTCGGCGACCTCAACGGCGACGGCCGCGCCCAGAACCCCGGCGACGGGTTCGGGCTGCTTGAGAACGGCGACCAGACCGGCTACATCAAGGGCGCAATCGATGCCGCCGTCGCGGCCCAGGCCGCATCCGACGCCAGCGACGCGATCAAGACCCATGCCGAGCATGTGCGGGTCTCGGCCGAGAACATGCGCGGCTGGGCGACCGAGGCGCGCGATCTGGCGCTCCAGATCGCCAAGGGTGGCGACGCGGCCACGCTCCAGGGCCAGGTCGAGCGGCTGGTGCTGTTGAGCCAGTGGCTCCAGCGCGGCGACGACGCCAACGGCGACGGCGAAATCGCGCCGATCCCCGGCGAGGGCGGCGGGCTGGTCGCCTACCAGCACGCCCAGTTTATGGCCGGGTTCGGGCTGTTCCCGGCGGGCACCGGCGTGACGACGAACGGCGGCGCGCTGGCCCACAATGAGGGACATTGATTGTATCATTGCATTCATTGTGGCCGCATCAGCGCGATCATCGCGGGCGAACACGCAGCGGGCGAATCTCGTATTCGCCCCTACGCATTGCATTCGTTGATACGTCGCGCATCGATGATATTCAATGATCACAACGCAACCCATCGCGTACGGGCGAATCTCGTATTCGCCCGCATCGCAATCATCGAAATCATCGCAACTCATCGCGCAAGGGCGAATCTCGTATTCGCCCGCTGCGAAATCATCGCAACCCATCGCATCGCGCAAAGGCGAATCTCCCATTCGCCCGCGCGGGAAATGTCGTGCAGGACCGGCTCGCCGCGCCAGATTCGACATCTTGACGATAGCTTGCTGGTAGAATGTAGACATACACTATCGAGGGCCATAACAGGAGTCCGTACCGTGATTACACACAGATGTTTAAGCTCACTCCTATTAACGTCCGCGCTGCTGCTGGGCGCCTGTGGTGGGGCCTCCACGGCGGAGTCGCCCACCGCGCCGGCGGCCCAGCCGACTACTGCGCCGGCGACCGTGCCCACAGCCGCGGCCTTGCCCACGGCAGCGGCTCCACCCACGGCGGTAGCCGCGCCGACCGCAGCCTCGGCGCCCGCGACTCAGCCGGCCCAATCAGGCCCGACCGTACTCACCGCGAGCGGCGGCGCGCCCGACGACGTTCGCGCCAAAGTCGACGAGTACCGCGGGCTGCTCGGCCTCCCAGATAACGGCGGCGCGCCGGGCACCCAGCCGGCGGGGCACCGCTCGATCAACTGGGATGGCGTCCCCGACGAGTTCGCGGCGCCTAACCCGCTCCCATCGGACTTCTTCAACGCCCCGTCTGAGCCACGGGCGCGCGGCGCGGTGCTCACCACGCCCGGTGCTGCCGTGCAGGTCAGCGCCGACGACGATAACCCCGCCGGCGCGACCGTGCGGTTCGGCAACCTCAACGACAGCTACAGCAACATCTTCACTGCCTTCAGCGGCGAGCGGATGTTCTCGCCGATCGGCAGCAACATCGTCGATCTGACGTTCTACGTACCTGGGACGAACACCCCCGCCGTCGTGCGCGGGTTCGGGGCGGTGTACGCGGACGTCGACACCGATCACACGGCGTTCGAGTACTTCGACAAGGCCGGCAACTCGCTGGGCACCTTCGCCACGCCGATCGCGGATAACGGCCTATCGTTCCTGGGGGTCGTGTTCCCCCAGCCGGTGGTGCATCGCGTCCGCATCGCCTATGGGACCAGCGCGCTCGGCCCCGACGACGGGCCGGAGCATGACGTGGCAATAATGGACGATTTTATCTATGGCGAGCCCCAGGCTGCGCCTTAGCCCACGGATATACTCTAGGAAAGGACGTTCACGATGAACAGATTCAAACGCCTCAGTAGCATGGTGCTCATCGTCGGGCTGCTGCTCGCAGCCTGCGGTGGCACCCCGGCGGCCGAGTTGCCCACCGCCGCACCGGCCGCCCAGCCCACCGCAGTCGAGCCGACCGTCGGCGCCCAGCCCACTAGCGCGCCGACCGCACCGCCGACGCCGACCTTCGAGCCGATCACCGACACCGAGCCGACCGTCGGCGCGGTCCAGGCTAGCGGAGCGCTGGCCTGGCGCGACCAGGTGCTCCGCAACGACTCGACGATTATCTCGGTCAGCGGGCTGGCCTCCCCCGAATCCGGCCAGACCTACGCCGCCTGGATCTCCGGCAAAGACAGCAGCCTGGCACTGGGCAAGCTGAGCGGCAGCGGCGACACGCTCACGCTGACCTACGTCTCGCCGACCAATGTCAACCTGCTCAGCACGTTCGAGCGTGTCTACATCACCAAAGGCCCCGAGGCCGAAGCGACCGCCGAGATCAAGAATGTGGTGCTGACCGGCGCATTGCCTGAGAAGGCGCTGGTCCACATCCGGCATGTCCTGTTCAGCATCGGCAACACCCCCGGCAAGATCGGCTTCGCGCTGGGGCTGCGCCAGGAGACCGACGAGCTGCTGCGGCATGCCCAGTTCCTCAAGGACGCCCTCGACGCCGGCGACTTCCCGCTGGTCAAGGTCCATGCCGAGCATATCGCCAATATCATCGAGGGCTCCGAGGCCCACGACGTCAACGGCGACGGCAAGATCCAGAACCCCGGCGACGGCTTCGGCCTGCTGCCCAATGGTGAGCAGGACGGCTATATCAAAGGCATGATCGACCATGCCAAGCTGGCCGCCGAGGCCCCCGACGCGACCGAGGCGATCAAGCTGCACGCTGGCCACGTCCAGATCGCCGGCGAGAACACGCGCCTGCGCATTCAGGATATTCACGACCGCGCCGACAAGATCGCCGCCGCTGGCGGGATCGCCGAGACGCAGCAGGATGTGCTGACGATCCTGGCGCTGGCCCAACAGACCATCCAAGGCGCCGACACCAACCTGGATGAGCAGGTCGGGCCGATCCCCGGTGAGGGCGGCGTGCTGACGGCCTACCAACATGCCCAACTCATGGCCGGTATCCCGCTGGCGCCGGACGCCGGCGCGCAGGCCGAGGCGCCCGCGCCCGCCCAGGCTGCGGCAACTCCCGAGACCTTCGCCGTCGAGATCGGCGACAACACCTTCACCCCCAACAAGATCACTGTCCCGCTCGGCGCGACGATCGTTTGGACCAGCAAGGGCCAGCGGCCCCACACCGTCACTGCCGACGACGGGTCGTTTACCAGCGGGAAGCTTGACGCCGGCGGCACCTTCAGTCAGACCTTCGAGAAGGCCGGCACGTTCCCGTACTTCTGCGAGTTCCACGGCGGCGCCGGCGGCCAGGGCATGGCCGGCCAGATTATCGTCGCCGAGCAGTCGGCTGCGGCGGCGCTGCCCGCCCCGGCCGCCGCCCAGCCGACCCAGGACGCCGACCATACCCACACCGACGACAACCAGGTCTCCGTCGCGATCGGCGACAACACCTTCACGCCCAAAGAGATCAGCGTCCCGGTCGGCGCGACGGTCGTCTGGACCAATGGCGGCCAGCGGCCCCACACCGTCACCGCCGACGACGGCGCGTTCAAGAGCGACACGCTCAACAACGGCGGCACCTTTGAGCAGCACTTCGATACACCGGGCACCTTCGCCTACTACTGCGAGTTCCATGGCGGTCCGGGGGGCCAGGCCATGTCCGGCGTCGTCAAAGTCGGCGACGCGCCGCCCGCCCAGCAGGCCGCGCAGCCGACCGCCGCGCCGCCGCCCCCGACTACCGCGCCGCCCCCAACCGCCGCGCCGGCAGCGCCGGCCCCGGCGCCCGCTGCGGTCAAGGTCTCGATGTTGGACTTCGACTTCGCACCCAAGGAGATCAAGGTCAAGGCCGGCACCAAGATCACCTGGACCAACGACGGCGCCGCGCCGCACTCGGCCACCGCCGCCGACAAGTCCTTCGACACCGCGATCTTCCAGCCGGGCGAGGCCAAGAGCGTGACGTTCTCCACTCCCGGCACGTTCGCCTACTACTGCCAACTCCACGGCACAGTCGACGGCAACGGTATGGCTGGGACTGTGGTGGTCGAACCGTAGCCGCAGCGGTTCTTAGAGGCTGTTTGAAAAGGGGGAGTTTGAGGGGGCCGCCCCTCAAAAATCCCCCCTTCCACCACAGATCGTAGCGGAATCTCCCACACAATCATCATGTTCAGCAAAATAGACTCTATCCCGATTTAAGTCGCGTCAATTGAGGCTAACACGAAAATAGGGGTTGCGAGCGGCCATCAAGCCGCCACAGCCGTTACGGGTTCGAGATGGACTTTGTAGCCGAGTTGGGCGATGCGCCGCTCCAGCCGATGGACGATCCGATCTTTCTGCCGCTCATCGAGCGCAGCGGCGCCGCGCTCTTGATAGACCTCGCCGGTCTTCAGCAGCGTGTAGACAATCACGAGAATCTTATGCGCGAGAGCTACAATCGCTTTCTTCTTGCCACGGCGTGCCGCCAAGCGGCGATAAAAGGCCGCCAAGAATGTCTCACTCTGCTTGACCGCCGCCCAGGCCGCCTGGATCAAGGCGCTGCGCAAGTACTTGTTCCCATCGCGGATGCGCGTCGACTTGCGTTTGCCAGCGCTCTCGTGCTGACCGGGTGCCAGCCCAGCCCAGCTGCCTACGTGAGCGCTGCTGGGGAAGCGACTCATATCGGTTCCCAGTTCGGCCACAATCGTCTCGGCGATGCGACTGCCAATTCCCGGAATAGCATCGACGATCGCCTGAGCGGCCCACGCTCCGCAGGGCGCAGTCGGCGCATCTGGCGCGATCGTGTCTTTGTCGGGCCCTTCGCCCCCATCTGTAGGCGGCATCGGCCGCGTGCCCTCAATCGCCGCACGGATCTGCTCGTCAAAAGCGGCAATCTGCTCGTCGAACACGTCAAGCAGTGCCAGATGTTGCCCGATCATGAAGGCGTGATGCTCAAGCAGCGTGCCGCGCAGCGCCTGCTCCAACTCGGCTCGCTTACTCCGCAGTCGCCCCTTGGCCAGCTCTGCCAGTTCCGTCACATCCGTCTGACCATCCACCAGCGCTTGCAGCATCTTTCTCGCCGACACGCCGGTGATGTCGGTCACCACCGAGGCCAGCTTGATGTTGGCCCATTCCAACACCTTCTGCATGCGGTTGACCACACTGGCGCGCTCCTGCACCAGATGGGTGCGCTGGCGGGTCAGGTCGCGCAGGGCTCGTTGGGGCGCTGGCGGGATGAAGGAGGGTCGCAGCAAGCCATGGGCGAGCAACTCGGCGATCCACTCGGCATCGCGAACGTCGGTCTTGCGGCCGGGGACATACTTGATGTGAGCGGCATTGACAACCAGAACCGTGAACGACCCTTCCAGCAGATTGTAGACCGGCTTCCAGAACTCGCCGGTGCTCTCCATCGCGACGTGGGTCACCTCCAAACTGGCCAGCCACGCGGCAAGGTTGAGCAACTCGGCGGTGGTGGTGTCAAAGCTGCGCAGATGTGTTGTCAGCGTGCTATCGGCAGCCACCAATCGCACGCTCACAACGACCGACTTCTTGTGAACATCCACCCCAGCACAGCGCGTATGGATAAGTTGCATGGCGAACCTCCCAAGACCAAACAAACGAGTGCGCAGGCTGGTCAGATGCCGGTTAGTCCAGAAACTAACACGCGTGCTTCGCGGTCGGAACCGCTGATCACAGAACAGTGTGCCATTCGGCATCCAGATCAATCTGATGTACAGGCTCACGGCACTAAGCAAACATCGACCTTGGGACCAGCCATTCGGGATGAGATTTTACCATTTTCATGCACCAGTGTGCGGCGTAGCCGCATGGACATCTGATGTGAAACCGAGTAATGGCGAACGATCGCCAAATGACGGAGGATGCTGCCTCCTCGTGGCCAGTGGTAAAGAAACTTACCGCTATCGGATAAACATCGCTTCTCATTCGGATGACACCTGTTCCTTTGCATTGTGCTGAGGCCATTTCACCCGCTGCTGCCGGATCTAAATCGAGATAGAGTCTAATGACTGATCCGAAATCAGCACTTGTATCGTAGAATGGGATGAGGTAGCGGTGAGCCCGACCTGGGCCAGACGCGAAACCATGCGCCAATGACGCGCAGGTGGGGAAAGGAGCAGGTATGCCTACAGGCCCGTACCGTGTGCTGGTGATCGACGACGATGGCAATATGCGCACGCTGCTCAAGCTGCTGCTCGAGATCCAAGGGCATCAGGTCCTGCTCGCGCCCGATGGGGAAGTTGGGCTGACACTGGCCGAGGGCGGGCGGCCCGACATCATCCTGCTCGACGTCGCGATGCCGCGCCGCAACGGGCTGGAGGTCTATTTGGATCTTCAGAACAACCCGCTCACCTCCGACATCCCGGTGCTGGTCTGCTCGGCGGCGCTCAACCAGCGCGAGCAGCAATCCTGGCGCAGCCTACCCTGTGTCGTTGATGTTCTGTTGAAGCCGTTCGACATCACTGCCCTGCTTGTTCGCATCGAGGCGATCTGCTCCGGGCGCGACGAGGCAATCAGCGCCTGACCTGGCTGAAGAACAAAGAATAAAGAACCAAGAACAAAGGGTTGGTCCTTTGTTCTTGGTTCTTTATTCTTTCGGCCCAAGCCATCGATCGAGAAACGTGTACGCCTCGGCTTTGACGTCGTCGGGGAACTGGTGGCCGCCCGGAAAGATCAGCGCGCGGAAGTGTTCCGGCGCCTGCTCGCGCTCATAGGCTGCGGTCGCGCGCTCCACGATCGCCTGGACGCCGTCGAGCGGGAACAGCCGATCGGTGGTGCCGGCCGTCAGCATGAATGGCCGCGGGGCAAGATCGGCGGCCAGCGCGTCCAGATCGCAGATCTGTAAGAGGTCCGGCACGTACAGCGCGAAGTTATGGTTGATCCCGTCGCGCAGGATCGTGCGGATCAAGCCGAAGCCGCACGAGGAGACCGCCGCGCGCACCCGTTCATCATACCATGTCAGCCAGAGCGCCTCCTGGCCGCCGAGCGAGTTGCCGATCGCGCCCAGGCGCCGGCTATCGACATCCGGCAGCCCGGCCAGCACATCCAGCGCGCATGCCAGGTCGTGCAGGTACTTGGTCTGGAGGCAGGTGCCGGCCAGGATGCGCCCCGTGAACTCGAACCGCTCGTACGCGGAGCCGTCCTGATACGGATTGGCCAGCCGCACCGGCTCGGGTGGGCGGCGGTCCTCGAAGCACAGCAGATCGGGGCAGAGGACCACGTAGCCGCGCCGGCACAGGTCCAGGCCATAGTGAAACATGGGGTTGGCGCTCAGGCCGGCCGGCTCCGATTTGCCCAGGTGGAACTCCCCGCCATGCTGGTGGATCGCCAGGATGGCCGACCAGCCGCCCGGCGGCGGGGAGCCCTTGGGCCGCAGCAGCCAGGCCGGCACGCGCTCGCCCGGCTCCACGGCATACGTCACCAACGCGCGGGTGTGGTCGCCCTGATCCGTCTCGCGCTCCTGTTCGAGGTCGAGCGGCACCTTGGGTGGGAACGGGCCGAGGCGCGCGAGGATCGCCTGGCGCAGTGCGGTGTCTGCCATCATACCCCCTTATTCACAGGAGTTACGCGGTTATCTTCGAGGTGTGGCCTCGGCCTTCGGCAGAGTGGTACTTTTTCTTCCTTTTATCGTCGATTTTTCGTCGGGTCGACGAAAAATCGACGATAAAAATGGATGAAGTACCTTGCTGCCGCAGGCCATAGAGCTTTGTGGGCGCCACGGTGTAAGTCCTGTTATTCAGAAACGATCTGAAGCGTAAACCGAATCGGCGCTCCCGCGTGGCTGTTAGTTACGGAGTAGCGCAGCTCGACTAGGTCGCCGGCGCGCGTCACCAGCGAACCTTCGGCGTTGGTCTCGACCCGCACCACCAGGCCCGGCAGCTCCCAGCGGTCGCGCCTGAGCGCGTCGATGTCGATCCCTGGCGCGGCGACTTGGAACACGAACTCCAGGTCGCCGCCGGCATGCCGCAGTGCAGGCGATCGTCAGGAGGTCGCGCTCGGCCCAGGCATCGACCGGCGCCACGTGCCGCAGCCGGAGCCAGCCGACCGCGCCGTCGCCAACAAGCCAGTGGACCGTCGCCGGGTGGAACTGGTGGTCGTTGACACGGTAGCGGCTGCCGGAGTTTTGGGCGCCCAGCATAACCTGAGTGCCGATCCAGGCTGTGGCCACCCGCCGCGGCTCGGCCACGATCACCCGCTCGACCTGCCGCGCGCCCTGGAAGGCCAGGAAGTGTGGCCGCGCGTCCTCCGGCATGCACAGGCCCAGCAGCGCGACCAGCGGCGCAATGGCGAAGTCCCAGCCGTGCTCAAGCGGCGCGTCGAGGCTTGGGAAGGGCGCCAGGTCGCGCCCGGTCGCCAGCCAGATCCACATGCCCAGGCAGGCCACGTAGCGCCGCATGTCCATCCCGTAGCTGCGGTCGTACGGCCCGGCAACGTTGCACATCCCGGCGTGATAGAACTGGGCGATGTCGCGCCACAGCGCGGCCTCAAGCTCGGCGCCGGTCGCCCGCAGCACGGTCGAGGAGGCGTACGAGCGCCAGAACGCCAGTGCGTAGAGGTTGATGCCGTAGTAGGTGGGCGAGTTGTACTCGTCGAAGGTGGTGTTGGCGCGAAAGCGCTCCAGGATCTCGATCGCCAGCCGCTCGGCCTCGGCGGCCCAATCAGGCTGGCCGAACCGCCCGGCGCCGAACTGGAGCAGGAACGCGGTCATCAGCGCGATGTTGGTGTAGCTGGCCGGCACGCCGCGCGCCAGCGTCCCGGCGATCGCCCGGCGCAGAGCCTGGTCGATCCGGCGCACCAGCTCGGCGGGGAGTAGCGCCTCGTACTCGATCAGCGCCAGCGCCATGGTCGTGCCGATGAACTCGCGCCAGTTCGGGTCGTAGTCCTGCCACTCCACCGGATGCTCGGGCGGCGGCGGCTCGTGGGGCGAGCGGTACCATGTGCCGTGATACGGCTGGCCGGGCGCGTCGAACTGGTAGGTCAGGAGCGTGTCGATCGCGCGAATTGCCCGCCGGCGGTCGTCGGGGGCGTCGCGCAGCAGCAGGCCCAGCGCGTACCAGGCCGTCCCGCGCACCAGATGGATGGGGATTCCAGCCTGGCCGCGCTCGTACAGCACGTCATCGGGCATGCGGAAGAGTCCGGCCGCTTCGTCCCAGCAGCGGTCCATCCAGTCGAGCGAGCGCTGGGCCAGGTCGCGGGCCGGCGCGTCGAGTTGGTTGAGATGTTTATTAGCCATTCCGGATCTATCCGCGAATAACGCTAATCGACGCGAATGTTGGGCAATCTATTCGCGAATATTCGCCCAATTCGCGGATTCTCTACCGATGTTCTAGAACTGCGGTAGGTGCGCCGCGTGGGCCTTGAGCAGCTCGTCGAGCATGCGCGGCGCCGTGCGGAAGTCGCGTGTGAGCGGGTCGTTCAGCAGTGCTTGCAGGGCCAAATGGCGGTCGCCACGCAGCGCGGCATCGACGATCATTTCTTGGTTGATGACGTGCGGATACACCGTGTTCAGCACTCCCGGCGGCAAGGCGCCGATGCTGACCCCATACGCACCCGCCGCCCCGACCATGCCCATGGTCTCGACCACGGCCTCGCGCGGCAGGTTGTCGATCTGGCCGCGGTTGGGCAGGTTGACGATCGTGTGTAGCGTGCGGCCATTGGCAATCGCCCCGACTATGTCCACGACCTCCTCTTCGGAGCGCTCGACCGGCGGCGGCTCGGCGCTCTCGATCGCCGCGCGCACGCCGGCCCTGGCCAGGCGGGCAACCTCGGCGCGGTGCTCGATCAGCGTCAGCAGGACGCCGTAGTCCTCGCCGGCGCGGTGCTCCTCGGTCAGGAAGTAGGGGAAGAACTCGGCCACGTGCCGGTCGCCGGCGGCGGGCAGGTAGCCATAGGCGTCGAACAGGGCCAGCTTGACCTGCCAGTGGTCGCGGAAGGAGGGGAACGGGCCGGCGGCGCCGCTGGTTCTGACCGGGATCTGGCGGCCGCTTTTGACGTACTCGCGGATCATCTGGAAGCCGTCCTGGCCGCGAATCTTTAGGTCTAGCAGCCAGATCAGGTGGTTGACGCCGGCCACCCGCATCTGGAGGTCTTGGTTGGTCGCGCCGAACATCTCCCGCAAGGTGCTGCGCACGCCGAACAGCTCGTGGCACAGGCCGATGACCTTGAGCCCGGTCACTTTGTTCAGCGCGCGGGTCAGCGTGGTCATAGGGTTGGTCAGGTTGAGCACCCAAGCGTTGGGGCAGACGCGCTCGACCGTGCGGCCGATCTCGACCATCACCGGGATGTTGCGTAGGGCGCGCGACAGCCCGCCCGGCCCGACGGTATCGCCGACGGCCTGGTAGATGCCGTACTTGCGCGGGATGTCGAGGTCCTGGCGCATGGCTTCCAGGCCGCCGGTGGTGATGGTGACGATCACGAACTCGGCGCCGCGCAGCGCTTCCGGCAGGTCGGTGGTGGCTTCGACGATGAAGTCGGCCCCGGCGACCTCCATGACCTTGCGCCCGAACTGCTGGAGATCCTCCAGCGCCGCCGGGTCGATGTCGTGCAGCACGATCGTGCCGGAGAGATCTTTCATGGCGGCGATGTCCCGGAGCATGATCGGGCTCCAGTTGTAGCTGCCGCCGCCGACGATGCAGATGCGTGTTTTTGCCATGATCGTTTATCTCCTCAGACTGTGGGTGGGAAGAAACTGAGGGGCGGCCCTCAAACCCCCTTTTTTACAGAAATTACGCAGTGGCGTCCGTAACGCTGCTATTGCCTGCGGCAGCAAGGTACTTCAGCTCTTTTTTATCGACGATTTTCGCCCGACCGGGCGAAAATCGTCGATAAAAGGAAGAAAAGTACCGCTCTGCCGAAGGCCAAGATCACGCCTGGCGGGTGACTACGTAAATCCTATTTTTTAGAGCCGTCAGGCCGCATGTCTGATACTCACCGATCCGAGCAGGCCGGAGGGCCGTTGCAGCCCTTCGAGCCGGTTCGCGATCGAGTTGATCACCCAGATGTCGAGCTGGTTGTCGCCGGCGCGGCAGGCGCCGTCGAGCGGCCATACGTAGGGCGCCCAGGCCCGGCTGCCGAGCGGCGTGTCGTTCAGGACGACCTCGGCGATGTCGCCCACTTGGCCCAGGTCCAGGAATAAGGGCTGTCCTAGCTGCTCCGGCGTGAGCACGAACGAGGCCCGAAAGCGCAGCCGACCGACGTAGGTCTCCCATTCCGGGAGCTGGGACCAGTCGGCGGGGCACGGCAGGCCGAGCTGGTTGCCTTGGTCGTCGTGGGCTTGCCAGGGGCCGGCGATGTCGAGCAGGATGGGGCCGGGGCGGGGCGGCAGCGCGGCAGCCGACGAGGGCTCGGCCTGCGGATCGATGGCTAGCACCAGGCCCTGCCGTCGCTCCAGGCGCATGTGAGTGTGGGTCCGGCCGCCGATCGTCGCGCCCGGCCACGGTCGTACCGTCCCATCCAACGGGTTCCAGCATTCCAAGCCGCCGGTTGTGGCCAGCGAGAGGTCGCTTTCCAGCGCGTCTTCTCCTTCATTGATAAAAAAGTAGAAATGGCGCTGCTCTTTATAGTAGTGCAGCACGCGCAGATCCGGCGCGGCGGGCCAATCGACATCGCGACCAAGCCCGGCCACCAGGGTATCGGCCAGGGTCGCCGGCTGCCAGTCGGCCAGCACCAGCCCGCCGGCGGCGGCGAAGGCGCTCAAGATCGCGTGGGCGGCCGTCAGGGGTGGGTCGCAGACCACGGTGCGAAACCGCTGGACGCCGATGTTCAGGCAGCCGTCCTCGACCGTCGCATGGGCCAGCGCCGCGTCGTCGATGTAGATGAAGTCGATCTGGTTCTGGTATAGATGCCGCGCGGCCGACCAGGCGGCGTTGTGCGGGTCGGTCAGGATGGCCACGTCGCAGACGGTATAGCCATCGGTCAGCAGCCAGCAGGCCCGGCGCAGGTAGTCGCTCAGGATCTGGAACGCGGGCCACCAGCTATTGTGGATGCCGATGTCGGGCTCGCTTTCAAACGCGCGCCGCCCGCGGATGGAGTAGAAGCAGGCGTGCAGGTAGAACAGGTTGGTGCCCCGCACCAGGTGCCAGTCGAGCAGCCACTTGGCCTCGTCCAGGGTGAGCTGCCAGCCGTACGCGCCCAGGGCCTCGGTGGCGTTGCGGCGGCGGCCCCAGATAGCGGCGGCGCTGCCGGCGCACTTGGGCGCACAGCTATGCGGCCCGGCTAGCGCCGCCTCGTCGCCGGGGGTGACGTAGCGCCAGACCATGTCCTGCCCCGGCCACTGAAACTGGCGCAGGGCACCGAAGTCGTTGCTCTCGATCGGGTGCCCGGTCAGCGCGATGCCGTGCTCGCGGCACCAGCGGCTCTGGGCGCTGTAGAACACCCGCCCCAGGCGCTCGTAGACGGCGCGGGTGTAGACCTGCCGGAAGTCGGCGGTGCGCGGGCCGCAATCCAGCCAGAGCGCGGGTAGCCAGCGCCGGACGTCTTGGTCCCAACCGGCCTGCACATCTTCCAGGAAGCCGCTGGTGAAGGGCCAGGGATCGGGGCCGCGCGCGGGACCACGCCCCAGCACCATCGGCTCGTCAGTGAACATGGCCACCACGGTCTGGCCGAAGTGCTCTTTCAGGTGCGAATAATACTGTTCGTGGGTATGGCGCAGGAAGCAGGCGACAGCGTCCGGGTTCAAAAGATCGCCGGCTGCGGGGGCCGAGGCGTGTTGGTCCTCTTCCTCGTCAAAGACCCCGCGAATGGTTCCGCCGCTGCACACGTTCCACAGCGCGACCATGCGCCAGTCGCCCGCCGGCACGTCGTAGCGCACCAGCTCCGGCGCCTGTACGTCGAGACAGGTCAGGCTGTCCGGGTCCAGGATGCCAGGTGCGGTCTCGCGGCCCAGCACCACGCCCACCAACTCGTCGGCTAGGGCGCGGCCCGGGTTGGGGTGCCAGTAGCCACGGGCCGGCCCTTTGATCGGAAGCTGGAGGGCGATCAGGCAGCGCGCGGCGTAGGCCGGGTTCTCGGCCACCACCCGGCCCTGTGCCGAGCCGGAGGGGTAGGAGCCCTCGTCATACAGGACCACCTGCATGCCCAGCCGGGCCGCCTCGGCGACGGCAAGGCGCATCAGGCGAAAGAACTCCTCGGTCAGGTAGCCGACCCGCCGCGACAGCCCGATGCGCGCATGCGGAACGAAGCCGCCGAACCCTTTGGCGTGGAAGGCTCGAATCTGGCGCACCAGCTCGGCTTCGTCCAGGTCGTCGTTCCAGAACCAGAAGGGTATGATGCCGAACTCGCGCGGCGGATCGGCAAAGCTGGCGTGGAGTGCTGTCATCTTCATACAAGCTGAATCCTGTTTTCTGCGCGCTACTATACCGCCGGGCTCCGCTAGTGTCAAGCTATATGACATGTTGACACAGTGGTAGCCGCTTGGTATCATACGCGCGCATTTTCACACCCAGCACATTGGAAAGGGAGGGGCAAGGGGAGGGCAGCCCTCCCCTTAAACCCCACCCCAACCCTAAATCAAAAGAATTGGAAAGGGAGGGGCAAGGGGAGGGCTGCCCTCCCCTTAAACCCCACCCCAACCCTAAATCAGAGGTAGCGTACGACGAAGAACACCGCACGACCCACAACGGCGTGGGGGCCGCTGGCGCAGCCGGTCTTTCGCGCGCTGTGGCTGGCGGCCCTGGCCTCGAATATCGGCTCACTGATGCAGGGCGTGGCGGCGGCCTGGCTGATGACCTCGCTGACCACCTCGCCGGTGCCGGTCGCGCTGCTCACGACAATGGCCAGCCTGCCGCTCTTCCTGGTCGGCTTGCCGGCCGGCGCGCTGGCCGACGTGGTCGATCGGCGCTGGCTGGTGCTGCTGACCCAAGGCTGGATGCTGGCAGTGGCGGCGGTCCTGGGCGCGCTGGCCGCCGCCGGCGGCATGACCCCAGGGCTGCTGCTTGCGCTGATCTTCCTGCTGGGCCTGGGCGGGGCGATCAGCGCGCCGGCCTGGCAGGCGATCGTGCCGGCCTTGGTCCCCCGGCGTGAGCTGGCTGCGGCAGTGGCGCTCAACAGCGCGGGGTTCAACCTGGCGCGCGCGATCGGCCCCGCGCTGGGCGGCCTGCTGGTCGCCACAGCCGGGCCGGCGCCGGTGTTCCTGCTGAACGCGGCCTCGTACCTGGGCATTATGGCCGTGCTTTTCCGCTGGCGGCCGCCGCCACTGGAGCATACGGCGTCGGTCGAGCGGATGGGCGGCGCCGTCGCGGCTGGTATCCGTTATGTTCGCCACGCGCCGCCTCTGCGCGCCGTGCTCGCGCGCACCGCCGCATTTATCGTCGCCGCCAGCGCGCTGTGGGCGCTGCTGCCGGTGGTCGCCACGCGGCAGCTCGGCCTGGGCGCCGGCGGCTACGGCATCCTGCTCGCCAGCATTGGGCTGGGGGCGGTGGGCGGCGCCGCCATCCTGCCGCGCCTGCGGCAGCGCCTGGGCGCCGATCGGATGGTGGTGATCTTCACGCTGGTCTTCGCCGCCGGGATGGTCGGCCTGGCCTACCTGCGCGACCTGCTGGCGGTCAACGCCGCATTGGTGGCGGTCGGCGTCGCCTGGCTCACGGTCACGTCGAGCCTGAATGTCTCGGCGCAGACCACCACACCGGCGTGGGTCCAAGCCCGCGCGCTGGGCGTCTACCTGCTGGTCTTCCAGGGTGGCTTCGCGGGCGGCAGCGCCGCCTGGGGCCTGGTGGCCGAGCGCTTCGGCGAGCGCGGCGCGCTGCTGGCGGCGACGGCGCTGCTGGTGGCCGGCCTGGCGGCGGCGTTGCGCTGGCGCCTGCCCAGCGGCGAGGAGCTTGATCTGCGCCCCTCGCAACACTGGCCCGACCCGGATCTGGCGATCGAGCCGGCGGCCAACGATGGGCCGGTGCTGGTGACGGTGGAGTATCAGATCGCAGCGCCGCAGCAGGCGGCGTTCTGCCGAGCCATGCGGGAGGTGCAGATCCAGCGGCTGCGCGACGGCGCGATGCGCTGGGAGCTGTTCCGCGACACGGCCGCGCCGGAGCGCTTCGTCGAGACGTTCGTGGTGGCGTCCTGGGCCGAGCATCTGCGCCAGCACGCCCGCGTCACCGTCGCCGACCGGGACGTGGAGGCACGGGCGCTGGCCTTCCAGCAGCCGGGGGTCGCGCCGGTGGTGACGCATTTGATCGCCACGCGCTGCGCCGAGCGTGAAGTGGGCGGTCCATAAAACCAGGCCCCGCTTATGTGTCGGTCGATCGCTGTACTATTTCGGCCAGGAGCACGACCATCGACAAGATGACAAGATGACAAGATGAAGGGGTGAAGGGGTGACAACCTGACACCTCACGCAACACGCAACCCGCAGCACGCTTCACGCTTCACGCTTCACCCATCACCGCCACCTCCACCACCTCGCAGATAAAGTGTAACACCTGCAAGTGTGCCTCCTGGATGCGGGCGGTATCGTCGCTCCCGACGATCAGCTCCAGGTCGGCCAGGCCACGCGCGGCGCCGCCATCCTTACCGAGCAGCGCGATCGTGCCGGCACCACGGGCGCGTGCGGCGCGCAGGGCCGCCAGGATGTTGGGCGAATTGCCGCTCGTGGTGAAGCAGAGCAGCAGGTCGCCCGGCCGGGCCAGCGCCTCCACCTGGCGCGCGAACACCTGCTCGTAGCCGAAGTCGTTGCCGATACACGTCAGCACCGCCGAGTTGGCACTGAGAGCCAACGCCGGCAGCGCGCGGCGATTGCTGCGATAGCGGGCGACCAGCTCCTCGGCCAGGTGCTGCGCGTCGGTCGCGCTGCCGCCGTTGCCGCAGGTCAGCAGCAGCCGGCCGGCGAGGACCGTATCGCGCACACGCGCCGCGATCTGCTCCACGACCTCGGCCTGGCCAGCCAGCGCCTGCATCACCGCGCAGCTCGCGTCGATCTGGGCGCGAAACGATGGGGACATTGCCGAGACTCCTCTCTTCGTCCAGAACAAAGAACAAAGAACAAAACGTCATCATCCGTTCTATCCGCTCTCTTATCCGCTCTCACCCCTTCATCCTCATCCCTCCAGCAGCCGCGCGATCTGCGCCAGCACATCCTGCAATGTGCTCTCCAGCGCCGCAATCCGCTCCCGCAACTGGGCTTGCTCAACCTGGGCATCGGCCAGCGTTTGGCGTAGCTGCGCGACATCGCGGCGCGCGGCGGAGCGCCAGAAGCGGCGGGCGATTAAGGCGCAAACGGTCGAGGTGGAAGGCGCCTGTCGCGGTGAGCGCTACGATGCGGCTAGAGGGCTCCTCGCGCAGGTGCTCGGTCAGGTTGTCACGCTTGGGGTGGAGTAGGCGACGGATGGTCGTCAGCAGTACCCACACCGGCCATCATAGGCGGCTCGAACGGCGGCGCGGCGCGCTTCCTCAGTCATGGCGGCTAGGACTGGAGCACGCGATCATACTCAGCGCGCAGTGCCTCGCGCTCGTCGGTGAGCCCCACGAACTGCACGCGGGCGCGGGCGATGAGATCAATGTAGCGTTCGGTCAGTGCGGATAGGATTGCGTTCTGCGCCTGAAGGTGGCCGAGGTCGGCCTGGAGTTGGCCCTGCTCCTGGCGCAAGGCATCCAGTGCCGGCCGCAGCACGCTCCATTCCTGCTGCTCAAGCTCGGCGAGCAGTTGGTCAAGGGCGCGCTGCTCGCCGGAGGGCAGCGCACCCTGCTCAGCACGTGCGCGTAGCTCGTCAAGCTGCTGTTGTTTGGCAGCGTCCCACATGGTAGCGATACCCTCCCTAATCTGAGCCAGCAGGCGTGTGCATTATACCATTCTCCTCATCTCCCCATCTGCGGTTGGCATGGTTCTTGCCATACATCGCTCCAAGACCGAATAGAAAGGGGCTTGCGATGTCGAATGGTGTACCGGAGCATTCCGACGACATGCGCGACCGGCCTGCCGCCAGGACGCCCGCCGAAGCCGTCGAGGAGATCGCCGAGGCCGAGGCATCGCTGGTTGCCGAGGATGTCGCCGAAGAAGTTGCCGAAAAGACCGCCCGGCGTGCGCTGCGGCCGCTGGAAATACTGATGCTGGTGATGCTCGCGATCTCGCTACTGATCCATGCCCTCACCATCTCGCGGCTGCTGGCCGTGCGCGACACCCTACGCGCCGAGGTCGATCGCCTGGCTACCACAGTCCAGGCCGCCAAAAACGACCAGGTGCGCTACACCCTGCCGATCGACCAACAGATCCCCATCGACATCGACGTGCCGATCCAGCGCTCGATGACCATCCCGATCAACACCGAGGTGCGCATCCAGCAGGACCTGGTCCTGCCGGTCGATACCGGCTTCGGCAGCCTGGATATTCCCATCCCGATCGACGCCACCATCCCAGTCAGCACAACGGTGCCGATCGAGCTAGACCAGACCGTGAATATCTCGACGACCGTCCCGATCAAGCTCGACGTGCCGATCACGATCGATTTCGGCTCCAGTGAGCTTTCCGGCTACCTGGACCGCCTGCACGACGCATTGCTTGAGCTACGCGATCAGCTCTAACCCAGGCCAGCGCCGCTGGCACACTTTGTGCTTTTGCCCTTTCTGAGGATAAAAGGGGGTTTGAGGGGCCGCCCCCTCAGTCTTCTCCCACCCACATTGTAAGGTGGAACGGCGCCAGCTGTGGAAAAAGGGGGTTTGAGGGGGCACCCCCTCAGTCTTCTCCCACCCACATTGTAAGGTGGAACGTCACCAGCCAAAACACCAGGAGCGATACACAGAATGATGACGGAGCAACAGCCGCGAATCACCCAGCCGATCGCCATCCAGGACAACCAGATCAAGGTCGATCTTCCGCCCACGATCATCGAGGCACAGGACGTCAGCCTGGCCTTCGGCGAAGACACCGGCGTGTTCGATCTCAACTTTGAGGTGCCCACCGGCACGATCTTCGGCCTGATCGGGCCGAGCGGCTGTGGCAAGACCACGACGGTGCGCCTGCTGACCGGGATCTACAAGCCCGACAGCGGCAGATTGCGGGTTATGGACCGCGTCCCCAATAAATTCAGCACACGCATGCGCGAACGGATCGGCTACATGCCGCAGCAGTTTGTGCTCTACCCTAATCTGACTGTTTGGGAGAATCTCAACTTCGTGGCCTCGCTGTACGGCATGGGCTATTTCAGCCGTAAGAAGCGCCTGGACTATCTGCTGGATTTCGTCGCGCTCGACAATGCCCGTCACCGGCTCAGCAGCCAGCTTTCCGGCGGCATGCAGCGGCGCCTGGAGCTGGCCTGCTCGCTGGTCCACAACCCGCTGCTGCTGTTCGCCGACGAGCCGACCGCCGGCATCGACCCGGTGCTGCGCGGCAAGTTCTGGGATCACTTCCGCCAGTTGCGAGAGCAAGGGCGCACGCTAGTCGTGACGACCCAGTATGTCGGCGAGGCGGCCTACTGCGACTTGGTCGGCGTAATGCGGGCGGGGCGGCTGATCCACATCGACACGCCGGAGGGGTTGCGCCGCACCGCAATGGGCGGCGAGGTGATCAAGCTGGTCGTCGATCCGAAGTATGCCTTGGATGCGGCGCAGATCCTCCAGCGCCAGCCCACCATCCACGACGTGCGGCGCTCGCGCAGCCAGCCAGGGCTGCTGTATGTCTACACCGAGGAGGCCAGCGACACACTGCCACTGATCTTCAACACCCTGAACAATAACCCTGACATCGTCATCCAGCAGGCGGAGGAGTACCAGCCGCCCTTCGACGATATTTTTATCCGGCTAATGGAGCAAGCGGAAGAAGAAGTCAATGTTTAAGCCAATTATTCGTCTGCTGTCCTTCTTTGCCAAAGAGGTCAACGAGGTTCGCCGCCAGCCGCGGCTCGTACTGAGCCTGCTGCTGGGCCCGTTCCTGATCCTGCTGCTCTTTGGCATCGGCTACCAGGGGGAGCGCCCGCAGCTCCAGACGGCGCTGGTCGTGCCGGGGGGCGGCCTCGGTCGCGTGAGCGCCGACGAGCTGAAGAACGCGCTTGATGCCAACTTCACGATCGTTGACATCACCCCCGACGAGAACCGCGCTATGGCGATGCTGCGCGCCGGCACGGTCGATGTCGTTGAGATATTCCCGCCGGATGTCGAGCAGCGCGTGATGCGCGGTGAGCCGGCACCGATCGAGTTCCGCTACAACGAGATCAACCCGCTGAACGAGCAGTGGATTCAGTACCTGGCCTACGCGCAGGTCAATGAGATCAACAAGATCATCCTGCTGAAGACAACCCAGGGCGCCCAGGCCGAGTCGGCCTCGCTCAAAGAGCAGCTTACCGCCGCACGCGAGCAACTCGACGCCATGAACAGCGGCCTCTCGGCGGCGCAGCAGGCCGACGCGCAGGCCGCCATCCGCCAGTTGAAAGATTCGGTCGGCGTGCTGGCCGCCAGCCCACTACTGGCCGCCCAGGCCGCCGGCAGCCAGGACCCGGCCCAAGCGCAGCGCCAGCTCACCGAGCTGCGCGACGATCTTGAGGCGCTCGACCAGGCGCTCGGCAGCGGCAACCTGGCGCAGCAGCAGGAGCGCATCGCCGCGATCCGCAACCGGATCGTCGAGCTAGAGCAGACTACCGCGACGTTTAGCTCGCTTCCGCCCCAGGTGGTGATCTCGCCGCTCCAGCCTGCCTACGCGAACACGTACGGCCAGTCGCTGAAATTTATGACCTTCTACGCGCCCGCTGTGCTGGCGCTTATCCTCCAGCACATCGCCGTGACGCTTGGCTCCCTGTCGCTGGTGCGCGAGCGGCTGCTGGGCGCGATCGAGCTGTTCCGTGTCGCCCCGGTTTCGATGCTCCAGGTGCTGCTCGGCAAATACCTGGGCTACACCCTATTTGTCGGTGTGATCACCGCTGTGCTAGTCGGGCTGATGACCGTCCCGCCGTTCGACATCCCCGGCGTCGGGCCGGTCACGCTGCTGGCAATCCCGTTCCTGGGAAGCTTGCTGCTGTTCGTGGGGCTAGTGGTGCTGCTGACGCTGGCATCGCTGGGGATCGGCTTTATGATCTCGGCCTGGTCCAAGACCGACAGTCAGGCGGTACAGCTCTCGATGCTGGTGCTGCTACTGTCGATCTTCTTCAGCGGCTTCTTCCTACCCCTGGAGAATTTCGCCTCGCCGGTGCGCGAGATCGGCTACATCCTGCCGCTGACCCACGGCATCACCGGCTTCCAGTCGATCATGCTGCGCGGCACGTCCCCCAGCGACTTCAGCTGGCTCGCGCTTGGCCTGATCGCCTTGGTGACATTCGTCATCGTCGCAATCATGACCCAGTGGCGCTTCCGGCGCATAAATTGAAAATGTAAAATTGAGAATTGAGAATGGGCAACGCCTCATTCTCAATTCTCAATTCTCAATTTCTCACTACCCGACCGCCACAGCCTCCTTCACCTGGAAATTCACCGTCTCCATCTTCGGCTGGGTGCCAAGCTTGCGACCGAGCGCGTGGATCACATCGGCGACGATCGCCACCACCTGGTCGGCGTCCTCCTGCGGGATGTTGAGCGGCGGCGCGAGCTGGATCACCGGGTCGAGCCGGTCGTCGGCCCGGCAGATCAGGCCGCGCCGCTTGAACTGGTCGGAGAGCCAGGCCATCAGATTCGGCTCCTCAAGCGGCTGCTTGCTCTGCTGGCCATGCACCAGTTCAAGCGCCAGGAACAGCCCCATCCCGCGGATGTCGCCGACATTGGGGTGTTCGCCGACGGCCGCGCGCAGCTCGCGCAGCATATAGTCGCCCATTACGAGGGCGCGGGCAGGCAACTCCTCACGCTCCAGGATTGCGATATTCGCCAGCGCGGCAGCACAGCTCGCCGGGTGGCCGCCAAAGGTCACGCCGTGCATAAACTTGTCACCCTCATCCCCGACAAACGCATCCGCGACCTCGCCGCGCACCATCACGGCGCCGAGCGGGGCATAGCCGGAGGTGATGCCCTTGGCGCAGGTCATGATATCCGGCACGACGTCGAGCGCCGCCGAGCCGAACCAGGCGCCCACGCGGCCGAACCCACAGATCACCTCGTCGGCGATCAGCAGAATCCCATACTGGTCGCAGATCTCGCGCACGCGCCGCAGGTAGCCGGGGGGCGGCACAATCGCGCCGCCGCTGTTCTGCACCGGCTCCATGATCATCGCCGCGATCGTCTCCGGCCCCTCGAACTCGACCAGGCGCTCGACCTCGTCGGCGCAGGTGCCGCCGCAGCGCTCGGCCAGCGCGCAGTAGTCGCAGCGGTAGCGGTGCGGTAGGGGCACGTGGCGCGCGCCGGGGACCAGCGGCCCGAAGCCGTTGCGGATGCCGGTCAGGCCATTGACCGAGAGCGCGCCCATCGTGGTGCCGTGGTAGGCGACGCGGCGCGAGATCGTCTTGTGGCGCTCGCCGAAGCCGCGCTTGCGCTGGTAGGCCTTGGCCAGCTTGAGCGCCGTCTCGACCGCCTCAGACCCGCCGGTCACAAAGAACGTGCGCGTGCGCGGCCCCATCGGGCTGATCTCGGCAAGCTTGCCGGCGAGCTGGATCTGGGGCATGCTGGGGAACGAGAAGGGGGAGACAAAGGAGATATCGGCCATCTGGGCGGCCACCGCCTCGACAATCTCGCGGCGGCCATAACCCGCGTTCACGCAGAAAAGACCGGCAAGTGCGTCAATATACACATTGCCGTCCTGGTCCCACACGCGCGACCCTTCCCCGCGAACTGGGATCGTGGGCCGCGCGCAGGTACTGCTCAAGTGCCCCATCTGAAAAAAGTGCAGCCAGACATTATCCGCTAGCGTCCGCTGCAACGCCGGATCAACGGGAGACATATATCCTCCTAATGAGCTTAAGAACAGTGAGCAAAGAACACGAGGCAAAGACAAGGTTCAGGTGACGCCGCTCTGCTTTACAATGTGGGTGGGGAAGACTGAGGGGGTTGCCCCCTCAAACCCCCTTTTTCCCAGAACTGTAAAACCAGGCGCATGATCTGGTTTTGTGCTTTGCTGTTCTTTGTTCTACCGTGTGCTTAGTGTGACCGTCTATTGGGCCTGTACGCTTGCTTGCTGCCCCCCACCAAGCGACTAGGGGCAGGGCGCGCTCAGTTGCTTGCTGTCTGGCCTATGTCGCACACACCTCCTGTACGTAAGCCTTTCGGAGATGCCTCCACGCTGATTTACGATGTAGATACTATGGGGAGACTGAGGGCAACCCCTCAAGCCTCCTTTTTTCTGAATCGTAAATTGAATAGGGCACTGATTCAAGGGCGGTCCGCCGGAAGGCGTCACCGGCGGGTCGTCCTGGGAACTTACCCCTTCGCGGGGCAGGGTGAGCAAACGGGCGTTACCTCCGTCCCAGGCCTGGGCAACTACCCAAGGGCTCGTAAATTGAAAATTGAGAATTGAGAATTGCGAACGCTCTTTATAGTGGGGTTTTCAATTCTTCATTCTCCATTCTCAATATTGGAATATCTGCCCTCCTTTCCAGGACCTCGGGCCTGCGGGTACAATGCCACGGCGGCGGGGGACCAACCCGCGCGACCGTGCCCGCGCCCCTCGGCCTAAGATCGTTCTTCGTTGACCAATCGCATCACGCGGAACGCCTCGGCATACTCCACGCTGCCGGCCTTGCCGGTCTCGGCGGCCCACTGCCGCACCCACTCGCCGTCGCCAGGGTCAAGCTGGCTCTTGTGGCAGCGTAGGGCCTCTATTTTGCGCTCCAGCGTGCCGGAGATATCGATGTAGATATTCGGCTGCGCCGTGCCCGAAATGTAGACCTCCCGGACCTGGTGGGGCTCGTAGCCTTCGGCCAGCAGCTCGGGGAAGATCGGGCGTGTCACCGCGCTGGGGAAGATGGCGTAGAGCGCAGCCTCGGCGGCGGCGCGGTGGTCGGGATGGTTGATGTACTCGTCGCCGTAGAACACTGACGTCGGGTCGCCGCTGACAACTCGGTCGGGCTTGAGCTGGCGGATGATCCGGGTCAGCTCGCGCCGCAGCTCCAAGGTCGGCTGGAGCGTCCCGTCGGCGTAGCCCAGGAACAGCACCTGCTGGACGCCCAGCACGGCGCAGGCCGCGCGCTGCTCGGCCTCGCGGAGGCGCACAAGCTCGTCGATGTCCTGGTTCGGGTCGTTGCTGCCGGCGGCGCCATTGGTGACGATCACATAGGTGATCTGCGCGCCCTCGTCGGCCCAACGCGCCGCGCTGCCGCCGACCGTGAACTCGGAGTCGTCGGGGTGGGCAAAGATGCCCAGGATCTGCATGGGTTTGGTGTTTGTGTCTGTCATATGCTCAATCTCTATTGCTGGTCTTTCTAGTGTACTACATGAGCTATCGTTCTGTCTAGTAGGATGAAGATTTGTCAATCGCCGTGTTTGAGCGCATAATTGTCCCGAATGTGTGGAGGAAGACTGAGCGGGCTGCCCGATCAAACCCTTTTATCAGGAAGGAGCCAGTCATGAGCATAGAGTCGGTCGTCGCCGAAGCGGTCGCCCATATCGAGACCAACCACGCCGCGCGCGAGCGGGCGCTGACAGCCTCGCGGGCACTGGTGCGCCAGTGTGCCAATGCGATCCGCGCCGTCCACCGGGGCGAGTTCGAGCATGCCGAGGTGCTGCTGCGCGAGGCGGCCCAGACGGCCCAGGGCCTGCGTGCCGGCCTGGCCGACCACCCGTCCCTGCTGTTCGCCGGCTACACCCAGGACGCGCTCAAGGAGTACGCCGAGGCCGCGCTGGTCTATGCGTTTCTGCACGGCGACGTGCCCCCAGGCCCGGCGGTGCTGCATGTCGAGCCGGCGGCCTACCTCAACGGGCTGGCCGAGGCGGCCTCCGAGTTGCGCCGCGCCATCCTCGATGGGCTGCGCCACGGCCAGGTCGCCCGCGGCGAGGCGCTGCTCACGATCATCGACGATGTCTACGCCATGCTGGTGACGGTCGACTACCCGGACGCGATCACCGGCGGGCTGCGGCGCACCACCGACGCGCTGCGGGCGGTGCTGGAGCGCACCCGCGGCGACATGACTGCGGCCATCCGCCAGGAGCGGCTGACGACGACCCTGGCGGCGTTCGAGGAACGGCTGGGCGGCGGCGCCGAGCGCGAGCGCGAGGGATAGCCCAAAACGTCGGCGGAGAATCCACGAAGCCACGCGAAATCACGCGAAGATATATGTCCTATCGTCCTGCCTTTGCGTCTCTTCGCGTTTCTTCGCGGATCGTGAGCAATATCCTACGGACATTCTAGCGCCCATCACGCGGTTTCTTGCGGCTGCGTCGCCGCGCCGTCGATCTGTGCCAGCAGCGTCGCCACGGCCACGTCGAGCTGGCGGTCCTTGCCGCGCGCCGGCTCGCCCACCCGCAGCGCCACATCCACGTCGACCGCGCGGCCGGTCCCCTCCATGTCCTCGCCCTCCGGCGTGGCGACCTTGATCTGCGGCAGGTGGAAGGACGTACCGTCGAGCAGCCGGCGCCGAAAGGTCCAGATCACGGCGCCGGCAGTGGGCCGGCCGACGACTTTGCCCAGCCCCAGCCGTCGGTACCCCTCGGCAAACATCTCGGTGTTCGAGCCGGAACTCTCGTTGATCAGCAGCACCGTCGGCTTATTCAGCACCCGGTTGCCGGCCAGGTGCCCGGCGTCGGCCAGCGGGCGGTCGCGAAAGGCGCTCAACAGCACGCTGCGCCGCGACAGAACGTCGAGGATAAACGTCGCGGTGTGCCCACCGCTGTTGAAACGCACATCCACCACAACCCCCTCCTTGCTGTGAGTCTCCACATCCAGGTCGGCTAGGAACTGCTGGTACGCTTCGTAGCTCATCTGGTGGATGTGGACATACCCGAGCCGCCCGCCGCTGATTGTGTGGACGTAGGCCTCATTGGCGTAGACCCAGCCGCGGTAGCGTAGATCGCCGTACTGGTCGGCCGAGATCGGTCGCACGGCCAGCGAGCGCACTTCGGCGCGCTGGTCCGGGTGCGGGCGAACCTGCAACATCACCCGCCGGCCGATGGTGCGCTGGAGCAGGGCGTCGAGGTTCGTCTCGACCGTGAGCGGCACGCCATCCACTGCCAGCACGTAATCACCCACCTGGACTCCATCGCGGTTGCCGGCCAGCGCCGCCGGGCTGTCGGGGACGATCCCAGTGACACGCAGCCGACCGTTCGCGAGCTGCTCGTCGCGGTCGAACAGCAGCCCGGTATAGCCATCCTGGACCGCCGTGCCCCAGCCGGGGTAAGCGCCCAGGTGTGAGGCACGCAGCTCGCCGACCATCAGATTCAAGATCGCCAGCAGGTCCCCGTAGGTCTGTGCCCCCTCCACCAGCGGCGCGAACTGGGTGTAGGCGGCGCGCCAGTCCAGCCCGCGGAAGGTCGGGTCGTAGAAACGATCGCGCAGCAGCCGCCAGCACTCGGCGAAAACCTGGCGCTTCTCCTGGTTGAAGTCGATCGTCAGCTCGCCACTGACCTGGAGCTGAACCTGGTCGCCGCTGGGAAACTTACGGATCACAATCTGGCCCGCGTCGAGGAAGTAGAAGCTCCGGCCATCGGGCGCGAACTGGGCCGCCCCCTTGTAGCCGGGGCTGGAGGTGAGCTGGCGCGGCGGCTGGTCGTGGCGCGGCTCGTCCAGCGGGATGCTCCACAGGTTGACCTTGCCGGCTACCGTGGCCCGGAAGATCAGGTCGCGGCTGTCGGCGCTGATAGACTGGACCTGGGCATCCATCTGAGTCGGCGTCAGGAAGCGCAGCCGCCGCTCGATCCCCTCGAAGACGATCTCGACGCTGCGTGTTGCCTGTTGCGTGTCGCGTGTTGCCTGTTGGGCCTCGGCGGTCGGCGGCTCTGCGGGCGGTTGTGCCGGCTGCTCCACCGGCGTATCCGGCGTATCCGGCGTCTGCCGATCCTCTCCCGGCACCTCTCCCCGCCTCTCGGTCTCCCGCTCGTCGTCCGGCGGTCGTCGGTCGTCGGTCGTCGGTCGTCGGTCGTCGGTTGGTGGCCGCTCGAACAGCTTCTCGAACTCAGCCTCGCGGAACAGGGGCGGGTTCGGCCGCAGATCGACCCGCGCGATCTGCGACTCGGCGCGGTACTGGCCGGTGGTGAAGACGATAAAGAGCCCATTGGGCGCCCAGAGCGGGCCGGCCGTATCGATATTGCTCAGAAAAGTGATCTGCCGCGGCGTTTCATCCTCGATGCGCTGGACGTACAGGTTGCTGAACAGCCGCCCATCCTGGGCCACAAACACCAGCCACGCGCTGTCGGGCGACCAGGCGAACGACGTGCCATTGGTGAAGTCGGCCCGCACGAACGGGCGATCCTCGTGCGTCGTGGCGTCGAGCAGCCGGATCTCGTCGTCGCCGCGTACATAGGCGATCCAGGCGCCGTTGGGCGAGTAGCGCGGCGCCGCTTTGGGCCGTGGGCTATCGGTCAGGCGCGTCTCGGCCCGCGTGAGGAAGTCGTACAGGTACAGCTCCTCGTCGCCATGCCGATCGGAGGTGTAGACCAGGTTGCGGCTGTCGGGCGACCACGACACGTCGCTTTCGCGGAAGGGCGTGTTAGTCACGCGGAACGACGCTCCCTGCCGCTGCTCGCGGTCGGTCTCCTTATCGGCGAAATCGGCGAAGACCTCGCCACGCACCACGAAGGCGACCTTCTTGCCGTCGGGCGCAAGCTCCAGCTCGCTCAGGTCGCGGGTGTAGGTGGCCCGCACCGGCGTGATCCTGGCGTCCAGCCGCACCCGAACCGGCAGCGGCCCGACCTCACCGCTCTGGATGTCCAGCCGCCAGATGCCGAAGTCGCGCTCGAACAGGATCGTGCGCCCATCGCGGCTGATCGTCGGCCACAGCAGCCGGCCCTCGGCAAACGCGGTGATCTCGCGCGGCGCTTCGCCCGGCGCCGGGCGCCCGTCACCGTCGAGCGGCTGGAACCACAGGTTCTCGATGCCATCCCGATCGGAGACGAAGTACAGCCCCATGCCATCGTGCGCCCAGAGTGGCCAGCGGTTCAGGCCGGCGTAGTCGCCGATCTTGTGGTAGTCATCGGCGTCGACCGCGCTGCCCACCGTCCAGATCTCCGCGCCGCCGTACGGGTTCGGGCCGCGCCGCCACCAGCGGTCGCGCGTGACGTTGAAGGCCAGCCTGCGTCCATCCGGCGCGACGGCCAGGTTGCCAAGCTGCTCGTAGGGCTGGCTGATCCACGGGATCGGCGTGCCGCCGCCGGCCCCGACCCGGTAGATCGCGCTGCCCTGCTGGTCGCGCACCGAGCTGAAGTAGATCGCCTCGCCGTCGGCCGACCAGTCCTCGACGACGCTCTGGGCGTCGTGGTAGGTCACCCGGCGCACGCCACCATCACCGCGCAGCGGCAAGATGTAGATGTCGCCCTGGCCGGTCCGGCTGGAGGTAAACGCAAGCTGCGCGCCATCGGGCGACCAGCGCGGCGAAGAATGGCCGGCCGGGTGGGCGGTCAGCCGTTCGGCGTCCCCGCCGTCGGTCGCGACGATCCAGATATCGGCCGCGTAGACAAACGCGATCGAGGCGCCATCGGGCGAGATCGTTGGAGTGCGAAAGTAGGGGCGGGCGTGGCGGGTGTCACTTACGGGCATGTACAATTCTCTTAGTAGCTGTTAGAAAAGGGGGAGTTTGAGGGGGCAGCCCCTCAAGAACTTCTTTTCACCACCAAACTCCTACGATAGCGGCGAGACCGGAAAATTATAGCAAACCCTGCTGATAGCGGCAACAATCGCCTGCACGACCGCGCGGCGTGAAAATCAGGTATCATGGGTGGCGCCGACTGATACCATCGACGTGTCCCAATCTCCAATCTCTAATCTCCCAGCGAGTAGGAATCCATTTCCTAACAAGCACCAGTGAGGATACCAATGACCCGATCGACCCTAACCCACCTGGAGTGCGGCGCCTGTCGCGCTCACTACTCGCCGGACCAATTGATCAACCTGTGCCCGGCCTGCGGCAAGCCGCTGCTGGCGCGCTACGATCTACGCAAAGCGGTCGAGACGCTGACCCGCGACTCGTTGGCGGCGCGCCGGCCGGATATGTGGCGCTACAAGGAGGTGCTGCCGGTGCGGGCCGACGCCGCGATCCTTGGCCTGGGCGAGGGCTGGACGCCGCTGCTCCCCGCCGAGCGGCTAGGACGCCGGATCGGCTGCCCCAGCACCTACATCAAGGACGAGTCGCTGAACCCGACCGGCAGCTTCAAGGCCCGTGGGTTGAGCGCAGCGGTCAGCCGGGCCTACGAGTTGGGCGCCCAGGAGCTGGCCATCCCCAGCGCCGGCAACGCGGCCGGCGCGATGTGCGCCTACGCGGCAGCCGCTGGCCTGCCAGCCCATGTCTTCATGCCGGCCGACGTGCCGCCGACCTTCCAGGCCGAGTGCAAGGTGCTGGGCGCACAGGTCACGCTGGTGGACGGCCTGATCACCGACTGTGGCGCACGGGTGCGCGAGGGCGCCGCACGCTTCGGCTGGTTCGACCTGAGCACGCTCAAGGAGCCCTACCGCATCGAAGGCAAGAAGACCATGGGCTACGAGCTGGCCGAGCAGCTTGGCTGGACGCTGCCCGACGTGATCATCTACCCGACCGGCGGCGGGACCGGCCTGATCGGGATGTGGAAGGCCTTCGACGAGCTGGAGCAGCTTGGGCTGATCGGCCCCCAGCGACCACGGATGGTCAGCGTGCAGAGCGACGGCTGCGCCCCAATCGTGCGGGCGTTCGACGCGGGGCACACGCACGCCGAGCCCTGGCAGGGCGCGCGTACTGTCGCCGATGGGCTGCGCGTGCCGGCGGCCATCGGCGACTTCCTGATCCTGGGCGCCCTACGGGAAAGCGGCGGCATCGCGATCGCCGTCGGCGACGGGGAGATGCTGGAGTACGCCCAGGTGATCGGGGCCGCAACCGGGATCTTCCCCGCACCAGAAGGCGCCGCTTGCCTGGCCGCCCAGGTGCGCTTGCTCGCATCCGGCTGGATCGCGCCCGACGAAACGGTGGTGCTCTTCAACACCGGGTCGGGGCTGAAATACGCGCACCTGTGGGCCTAGCACCACACAAGTTTAGTGGTGGAAGAGGGGTTCTTGAGGGGCCTCCCCCTCAAACTCCCCTTTTTTCCAGAAAGACCGGTCGCGAGCGCGCTCGCGACCGGTCTTTTGTTACTTCAACTGGAACGGCGATTTATGAGTGCTGCCGGCGGCCCCACCCCAGGTACAGGCCGGCGCCCACCAGCAAGAGCGGCAACCAGATCAGGCCGCCGGCGAACAACGCCGGGAGGTTAGCCACCGCCACGATCACCCCAACCGCGAATAGCGGCACCGCCGGGAAGATCGGCCAGTTGCTCTGCACATTGAATAGGGTGCGACCGGCGAACAGCACCGACAGAAAGCCGAGCGACAGACCCCACAGCACTGAGACGCCGTCCGTCATATCGGCGAATGTCACGCCGACGCTCAGACCAGCCAGGATGCAGCCGGGAATAAGCAGCCCATAGATCCGCTTCCAGAAAGCGAAGAACAGAAAACAACTCGCGATCGTCAGCAGGATCATCCCGCCTTCGATCTCTAGGCGGCCCGGCACGAAACGCCCCAGCAGCAGCAGCGTGCCGAATGCGACCAGCGCCAGCGCCGCCATGTTGTTGCGCCCGCCCGCGACCTGCGCTGTGGCTCCGCCCGCTTGCGGCAGCGCTCCGCTTGCCTGCGGCAGCGCCGCCAGCCGGTTTGTCTGCCGCCCCGCCGACGAGCGCTCCGCCTCCCTGGCCTGTTCGGTGTCGCGCTCGGTGTAATCGTACTGCATGATTCCTCCTTATCGCGATTCCTCAAGATCGTCCCACCATAAGGCACTTCACCCATTTTTTCTCGACGATTTTTCGCCCGGCTGGGCGAAAAATCGTCGAGAAAGGAAGAAAAGTACCACCTTATTTGAAAGGGAATGGGCCTGAACATATCGCTAGTGTGCCATCATCTGCGCTATTGGACGCGCGACCGCAACGGTTGGTTGCGGAAGGTGCGCGACATGTTCGCCGCTTCTTCATAATCTCTCCATGATTGGCTGCTATACTTAGAAACTGTTAAGGGTGTTGTCTCGCCCACTATCCGCACTGGAAAGAGGATTCTTGAGGGGCGGCCCTCCCTCAAACTCCCCACTTTAGACACAATCACCCGTTGGTCCGATGCTTGCTGTCATCGCTCCTGTTATAATAGAGTTAATAACCCAAGCCAGGCAATGCACTACAACATCTATCCGCGGGTTGGGCGGTGGCGAGGATCAGCGAAGGGCGCAATAGCCCGTCGACGGGACGCCACACCAGAACGCGAGGTGATCTGATGGATCTTAGTGAGATGATTATCCAGGGTGTGCTGACCTACGGCGCGCCAGTGCTTGCGCTTGTAGTGCTGGTCGGCTCGCTCGGCATCCCCATGCCGGTCACGCTGCTCATGGTCACCGCAGGCGCGTTCGCCCGCCGTGGCCTGCTCGATTGGTCGCTGACGGCGGCCCTGGTCCTGGTGGGCGCAGTGATCGGCGACAGCGCCAGCTACCTGTTAGGACGCTACGCCTGGCGCCGGCGGCTGCGGCGGCTCGACAGCAGCGCGCTCTGGCACCGGGCGCAGGCCACGTTCCGCCGGCGTGGCGGCTTGGCGATTCTCCTGACACATATGGTGCTGATGCCACTGTGCGCCCCGGTGACTCTGATCGCCGGCAGGAGCCGCTATGCCTTTCGCCGCTTCCTGGCCTATGACGTGGTGGGGGTCGTGGGGTGGGTGCTGATATACGGCGGGCTGGGCTATCTCTTTGCCGATAGTTGGGAGATGATCGCGGGCATGGTCGGGAATGTCGGCGGCGTGCTGGTTGGAGCGCTGGTCCTGGGCGGGATCGTCTACCTGGCGTCCCAGCGGCGATCTCGTTCTGGAGACTCTGCCCCAGTGCTCGCCGATCAGGTACAATAGCGCTCTCGTCGCCGGCTTGGTAGTCTGAGAAGGGGAGTTTGAGGGCCAGCCCGGTAGGACTCCCTTCTCACGATCGATTGCGAGCGACACACGAGCCTTTTCAGCTAGTCTCTGAGACCCTGCTGACATAATGACCGATACACACTCGACACCGTCGCGGGAAACCTCGTGCTCGCCCACGACGGAGCCAAGCTTCGATATCCACGCCGTCATGGCCGTGCTGCGCGATGAGATGCCACGCTACCCGGCGCCACTGATCGACAGCATGGGCGTCGCCGGGCAGGACCCCTTCCGCATCCTGATCGCCACCATCCTAAGCCTACGCACCAAAGATACGCTCACCGCCGTGGTCGCGCCGCAGCTCTTCGCCGCCGCCGATACGCCTGCGGCGATGCTGGCGTTGAGCGAGGAGCGCATCGCCGAGCTGATCTACCCAGTGGGCTTCTACCGTACCAAAGCGCGCAGCATCCGCCAGGTCTGCGCGCTGCTGCTCGATCGCTACGGCGGCGCCGTGCCGGACGACCTCGACGGGCTCCTGGCCCTACCGGGCGTCGGCCGCAAGACCGCCAACCTGGTGCTGACCATGGGCTTCGGCAAGCCGGGCATCTGCGTCGATACCCACGTCCACCGCATCAGCAACCGCTGGGGCTACCTCCACACCAGGGACCCGGAGGCGACCGAACTGGCGCTGCGTGAGAAGCTCCCGCCGCAGTACTGGATTCCAATCAACGGCCTGCTGGTTACGCTGGGCCAGAACATCTGCCACCCCACCTCGCCGCGCTGCAGCACCTGCCCGGTCGCGGCCTACTGCGCTCGTATCGGGGTCACTCGCAGCCGCTAGCAGCTAAAAGACAATGCCGTTTATCTGACCACGAAGCTCACGAAGATGCGAAGACCACGAAGAGAAAAATCTTCTCCTGCTTCGTGGTCTTCCCGATCTTCGTGGCCTTCGTGAAGAAAATGAGGAGCGTAATGTCCCTGATCGAGGTCGATGACCTACGCAAGACCTTTCAAGTCGCCGTTCGCAAAGGCGGCCCGTTCGGGGCGATGCGAACGCTGCTGGCCCGCGAGTACCGTGGCGTGCGCGCGGTCGACGGCGTGTCGTTCCACGTCGAGTCGGGCGAGATGGTCGGCTACATCGGGCCGAACGGCGCGGGCAAGTCCACCACAATCAAGATGCTCACCGGCATCCTGGTGCCCAGTGCCGGCCAAATCACTGTTGACGGGCGGGTGCCGCACCAGCAGCGGATTGAGCACGTCCGACGCATCGGCGTGGTCTTCGGCCAGCGCAGCCAGCTCTGGTGGGATCTGCCCACGATCGAGTCATTCGAACTGCTGCGCCATATCTACCGCATCCCCCAGCCGCGCTGGCGCGCCAATATGGACATGTTCACCGAACTGTTGGAGCTGGGGCCATTCCTAGAGACGCCGGTGCGCCAGCTTTCGCTGGGGCAGCGCATGCGGGCCGACCTGGCCGCATCCCTGCTGCACGACCCGGCCATCCTGTTCCTCGACGAGCCAACGATCGGCCTCGACGTGGTCGCCAAAGAGCGCATCCGCCAGTTCCTGGCCCAATTCAACCGCGAGCGCGGCGTGACCGTGATCCTCACGACTCACGACCTGGAAGATATCGCGCGCCTGTGCCAGCGGGTGGTGCTGATCGACCACGGCCACGTGATCTACGACGGCGCGCTGGAGGCGCTGCGCACCCGCTTCGGTCGCTGCCGCACGCTGGTGGTCGACCTCGACGAGGACGCCGGCGCCGTGCGGGTGGACCACGCCGAGGTGGTCAGGCACGAGGGGCCGCGAGTCTGGCTGCGCTTCGACCGCGACGCCACCACCGCCGCCGCGCTGATCGCCGACGTGGCCGCCCGCTATCGCATCCGCGACCTGACGGTGGAAGAGCCGGAGATCGAGGCGATCGTGCGGGGAATCTATGAGAGCGGCAAGGCGTAGATCGAGGCGATCGTGCGCGGGATCTATGAGAGCGGCAAGGCGTAGATGGATTGCTGATCGCTCTATGAGCGCTCGAAAAAGCTCATCTTTCGTAGTTGCGCATACACATCTGGCATTTTGTCATGAATGTCCTTTTCTTTGACACAGAAGCCGTGATATTCGTGTGCTCTTTGGTCGTGGCAGGGGAAGATATAGTATTTCCCATTATGACGACCAAAGATTCGCCGTCTTTGTGTTTCGGTTGGAAGCAGCACACCTTCAGCCAACACCCTCTCAGCTGTTTGAGCGTCCAAATCCATTGGGCTTATATAGCTATCAAGGTCAGAATCAGCAAGGTGCTTCTTATCGTTGGCCTTATATCGGCGGCGAACATCTGCAACCTGTTTTTCTCTGGTCACGTTCCAGACAACTCGTGATGTGTCTGCTGCGACCAGGGATTTCTTGCGCTTTCCTTGCCTGGCTTTGTTTGGTTTAGGTGCCTCCTCATCGATAAAATCGACGTGTAGGTCGTCATCAGCAAAATCTGCGGCGCCTGCGAGGCTTAACAGCGCGGCAGGCCGATGCGTACCGCAAAACGGCTCAGGTGAGGAGAGATGGGCAGCATAAGCCAGCGCCGTATCATGAAAAGGGCGATTCTTGTAATGACACTGGTGCTTTGGAAGCTTTTTGCCAGGCATAGTTAACGGTGAGCCATCGAAATATGGCCCTTTCGTGAGAAGCAAGAGCAGTTGTTCACGCTCACTCTTGTTTGTCAGATTGGCTTGAATAAACGCGCCGAGGTTCTGAGTAGCTGTGACTGGCGCATCCTTGATCGCGCGTGGTCGATGGACACTTGCTTCTCCAAGATGCTTACGAAGTGCTTCCAATGCCTGGCGCATGTCGCTTAAAAGTTTTACCCCTTCGGGTATAGTAGTGGCCTGACTGACAAATGAGAGGTCGTTGACAATGATGTAGATCATAGGAGTTCCATGAGGTCTTTCTCAATCTGGTCGAAGAAGCCTTGAGGCCACTGGTCAATATTGCCATCCTGGTCTATGTACGGAGACTCAACTTGTTTCGAACGCTGCTGCTCCGCAACATCACGGGCTTGGAAGAAGTGAATGGCGAGTTGTTCGGCTCGTAAATCGGCTTGTCGCCGATACCACGAACTGCGCGGCGGATTCCATTGAGAACATGATCGCTGTGTGTCTCGATGATAACCTGTGCACCAGATGCTGCCGCCCGTGCAAGAAATATACCCATCGCCGACTGACCGGCCGGGTGAAGGTGGAGTTCGGGGTTTTCGACGAGCACAAGCGGCGCGACACGCTTCTCCTGGTGCGCAAAACCAACCGCACCAAGGCAGGCGGTAATGACCGGCAATATGTGGCTGAGGCCATAGCCAACGTTGACGGGTCGGTAATAGTCAGTCGCATTGCTGGCACGCAGCCTCATCAGCAAAAGGCTTGTACGCCTGAGTGGTTCGATCTCAAAGCCACTGCCAGGAAAGAAATGTGCGAGCCACGCCTCGACTTGACGTGGTAACTTCGGCGATGCTCCGTCGGGGTGGCACATCGCCTCAGGGATATCAAGCTCCTCATTTTGATGAATAAACCACGGCGTGTACTCGCCTCGCGCTCCAACACCAACTTGCTGCTCGTTGCTGCTCGCTTGATAGGTCTCACGAGGTCCAATACGGTCGGCTGAGATGTAAGTTAGCTTACGCAGGGTTTCGATCGTCGGTGCGAAAAGAGCCTGAACAGATGAGCCCATGCTAGTAGGTATCAGATCCCGAAAGTTGCTAGAAGCATCGACTTCAATCCGGTTGCGTTGCCTACGCTTGCTTCGACGCCATTCGACGGAATCAATCGGGGCGACCATACTGTTCTTTTCTGCGCCCATCCGCCACGCAATAGTTGCCGAATCATGTTCGACGCCAATCGTAAAGCTACCACGTCCACTAAGTGTATCCTCAATATCATCAGCCATGCCAAGTGAAATATCTTTCCCATTAAGCACAAGCGCTGCGCTCGCCGGACTCTCAGTCAATGTCTGATGCAAAAGTGTCAGGGCTTGAATGACAGTTGATTTGCCGGAGGCATTCAGCCCGGTTAGCAGCGTAAACGGCGCGAGCGAAAGATTAAGTGCCGCGAAGCACTTGAAATGTTCGAGCTGAATGCTCTGTAGCATTAGACATTCTCCATATCAGGAAGTAGATCTGAATGGTGCCGGTTGATGAACTCGAAGCGAGCCGCAACATTGCGCACATCATTTGTCGAAATCGTGATTGCGTTGCGAAACGCTTCATCCTGCTGGAGAGCATAGAATCGCTGGATGAAATCATCGCGGTGCCTGGCGACAAAGTCCTCGGAATAGCGCGTCATTAGCACCGAGTAGACATCGAAGAGTGCAATATTGAGGACATTCCTGCTCTCTGATGGATCGGTATGTTTGCGGAAGGCGTGGCGATCAAAGAGTGCGAAGTTGTTGCGCATACTTCGCTCAAACACAGGTGTCAGGCGTTCGCCAAGTTCCGCTTCACCTCTGCTGTTCATCTCGACGAGCGCCTGAGCCAAAAATTCGTCCATATCGCCCTTGATTTCGCGGTAGCGCTCGACACCGAAGAGGTAGAACCCACAGAAGCGATTGATTGCCTCGCGGTCGCGCATGGTGTTTCGGTTCAGGCTTCGCCCAGTAGCGTCTAGGAATACAGTGCTCTGGGCGCGGTCACGTAGCCAGCGGGTCGCAGGGCCGCTGTACAGGCAGTTGCGCATCTGCTGGCGACTAAGCGCCACGCCACTGTTGACGCGTTCAAAAATGTCGAGTCGTGCTCGGTCTGGGACCTTAAAATCGATCAAATAGAGCACGAGTTGGGTGTCTTCAATTCGGTTCTGCAACTTTGGTGAGAGCTGGCTGAACCTGTTATTGTTGAGTTCATCGCTGTTACCACTTAGCTTCTGTAGCGGGAACTCATCATCCAGGTAGCGACGGAAGGTAGTAAGCCGTTGGAGGCCATCGACAACAACGACTTTGCCATCGGGATTTTCGGCCAGGTAGAACACTGGCAAAGGTATACGCATAAGCGCCAACTCGATCAGTTTGCTCTGCTTCGCTTCGTTCCACACGAAATCGCGCTGGAAGTCAGGGTTAAGAATATACAGGTCTTTCTTCATCCGCCGCACAACATCATACACAGTGCGCTGTTCCGAACGGATGAGCAGACTATCGATCGGATACTCGCCCAGATCAAACGCGTTGGAGTCAAGTCCTTCCGGGGGGATCTCCTCAGGTAGCTCCGCCACATGGGTCCGTCCCTCATCGGTGATGCGCCAGACACCCTGATTACCGTCTGATGAATGGACAAAGCCCTGTTTCACTGCCTCTCGATTGATCAATGAGCGTAGCGTGTTACGACCCTGCTGCGAAAGTACCGTGCCACCCATATAGCGCTCGACAGCAGTGTAGATCTCGCGATTGGTCGCTTGACCACCACCCTGAACCATTGCCCGAAGCGCGATTTCGATCTGGCGCTGGGTGTTGAGTCCGGCTTCCGCGCCGGTGAGCGCCTGCGTGTCTGCGGTCACACCTGGTCTCGCTTTCTACCCTATTCAGGCCACGATGTCGCGCAGCAGCATGTCAATAACGCTGAAGCGCGTGAGAATGCTTTGCCGATCGTCCGCGCCGGGCTGGATGGCGGCCAGAAACGCTGCGTTAGTGGTCATTGCCGCGATGGCGCGGGAAATGATGTTCTGGCGCACCGCCTCTGGCGACGCTGTGAAAACATAATCGAGGCGTAGCAGCAGGACGCTCCATACCTCAAACAGCGCTTTGCGGAATGGACCAGTTTCATACTGCTCCTGTATTTCGCGAAACGCAAGATCGCCGAACAGCGCGTGCGCCCGGCGCATGCTTTCGCGGAAATCTTCGGCGTACTGCTCGCGCATGATCGGCGTGGTTTCTGGCTTATTGAGATCCTCCATGGTTTGGTTGAGCAGCTCGTCAAACGTTCGCGCTGTTTCCTCATTCTGAAAGACCCTGTCATATGGGTTGAAGCGAAACGCAAGAAAGCGCAGCGCGCATTCGCGGTCGTCCATACGGCTTGGGTCAACTAGGTGGTTAGTGGCGGCAAGAAACTCGTCCGATCGCGCCATATCGCGGAGGAAGTCGCGTGCGGGATTGACAAAGATCGCGTGGCGCACTTCCTGATCGTTCAGGTTGATGCCGCCGGTGTTGATGCGCCGGAAGATCATGAACTTGACATCGCGCGGCGTGCCTGGCTCCACCGCGATCAAGGTCAGCGCAGTGTCGTTGATAGTTTCCTGCTGCGCGGCGGAAAGCTCATCATACATTTTGCCGTTGAGCTCGTGCAGCACTTCAAGCCCGCTCAGGCGCAGCGTTTGCTGGTTGATAAACGCATCGAGTGTAGAAAGTCGCTGGAGGCCATCGACAACCTGCCACCGATCGGGGTTTGTCGCGTCAACGTAGAAGGTTGGCAGCGGCACATGTAGCAGGATCGATTCGATCAGGCGGCTCTGGCGCTGTTCATCCCAGATGAAGTTGCGCTGGAAATCGGGGTTAAGTTCCACCCAGCCCCGTTCGATTTTGCGCATGATCTGGTGGATGGACATTGGCGGACGACCAATGCGGATGGTAGCTGGGTCGAATGTTATGCTCACGCCGCACCCCCCCCGCGCCCGCCGCGCACGCTCTCCTCGATCACCCTGATCTCGTCCGGCCGCAGCCCATACAGCGCATACACCCGCTCGTCGATCTCGCGCTCCTGTATGCTCACATCCGCCTGCGCGTCCGCCGCCTTCGCCACTCGGATATGGTCAACCAAGCGCGAGATGGCAGCACTATTGGTAATAGAAGGTATAGGGAAAGCTCCCAGCGCTACTGGTTGTACTTCATACCAACCACCTTGCTTACCCACAAATACATTCTTTGCATAAAAGTGCGAAATATTAGAGTTGAGCATCGCAATTACGTAGGAAGGATCTTGCGAAGAGGTTAGCATATATGATGTATTCCCTATAAGGTAGCCTAAGTTATCATAGGCGAAAGTTGGACGTACAGAAACCTTCGTTGAAATAATCTTATTCTTACCGAACTCATTCCAGTATGCACACGCGCGAAGTTCCCAAAAATATTTACCCTGATCGTAGCGTTTGATTAGGTCATCTCGCAAATTATCAAACCAATCATGTATTGCAGGATAAGATTTGGCAAATATTTGCTCGGCCTCGCTTTCGTTAAAGTCACTCCATGGATGTTTCTTGTTCCGGGAGGATTCAATTCTAATGAGGTATTGCTCGGTAAAATTCACACGCCAGCGCTGCACATCTTTTCCTCTGATGTACGGTTTGAGCAGTTCGGCACTCGACGAGTGGGAGGCAATCAGCTTATCACGAGTCATACGGTCAACGACGAAGGCGTCGTTGAGGTCAGTTTGAATGCCGTAGTAGAATCGTCCCTGCACATAATCCCCCAGCGGCCTACCGGCGCGGCGTAGCTTTTCGAGCAGGCGCTGGGTGGCCTGGCCTTCGAGTCGCCAGCCATCGGCGGTGAGTGTCTTCTGGAGGATGAGCGGCGCGGCGGGTGTGTGCTCGGCGGCGGCGCGGCGGGCATCGGCCATCACCTGTGGGAAGTCGCTCACGCGCGCAGCCGGGTTCCAGTTGACCGCCAGCAGCGCGTGGCCGTCTGCGCCTTCGACGCTGTCCCCGTTTCCGGCCCTGGCGGGAGGGCCGCCCTTGCGGGCGACGATGATGCTGGGGTAGGCGATCGCTGTGAACACCGGCGCGTCACCGAAATCGATCAACTGCTCGATCGTCATCTTGCTTGCCAGTAGTTGACGCAGCTTCTGGCCGTAGCCGGCGCGGAAGTACTTGTTCGAGGAGATAAACGTCAGCACGCCGCCCTCGCGCAGCAACTGAAACGCCCGCTCGTAGAAGTACACATACAGGTCGGCCGTGCCGCTGTAGCTGCTGTACTGTGGGGCCAGCCGGTCCTTCAGATGCTTGATCTGCTCCTGGCGCACATACGGCGGGTTGGCGATCACCACGTCGAAGCCCTCGGGCCGACCGAACATCCACTCAGGATCGAAGAACTCGGCCCGCTCGTTCTGGCTATAGGGGTTCCACGTTGACAACATATGCGCATTCGCATCGCTCCAACCATCGCTACGCAGCAGCGCGCCCAACTGTTCGCGCAGTTCGGCGTCACGCTGACGGTAGCGCAGTTTGGTGGCCTGCGTGCGGGCGCTGAAGTGGCGCGAACGAACGTACGCCAGGTCGCGCTCTAAACGGCTAATTCCGGGGTCGAGCAACGTAAGCTGACCAATGCTTGGAGCATCGCGGCGGATATCAATCAGCGCATTCGCAGCCACAAAGCGCGTTTCGAGATTCGGCAGCGGGCGCACGCCACGGTTATCGGATCGATCATCCACCCGCTGATCCACAAGCAGCGAGATGAAACAACGCAGCTTGGCGATCAGCACCGCGACCGGCTGAATATCCACGCCATAAATGCAGTTCTCGATCAGAAACAACTTACGGCCGTAATCCAGTTCGTTGCGCTCGAATGCCTCATCAATCGCTTGCAGCGCGGCTTCACGGGCCTCCACATCGGGAATCTTCTCCGCGCGCTCGGTCTGCCGCTCCTTCCAGCGCACATTGCCGCGGTCGAGCTTGCTCAACACATACACCAGCTTCTGGAGCACGCCCATGGGGAATGCGCCCGAACCACAGGCCGGGTCGATAATTTTGAGGTCATCGATCTTCGCAATGAGCATGCTGATCTCGGTCGGGCTGAACAACGTGGCGGCCTCGACATCGTTATATGTCAGCAGCGCCCGCAGATCGCGGTTCAGGCGCTCTCGCTCGGGATTGACGTCGGCTACCAGTTTTGCGTCAGCTTGGAGTTCATCGCGCAGCACCAGCAGCAGCAACTCATCGACCATGTATTCCACCACATTGCGGGGCGTGTAGAATGAGCCGGTTTCTTTGCGGGCGGTCGTCTCGGTTTCGGGGTTGTAGGCTGCCAGCAAATTTTCGAACACCTGGCCGAGTAACTCTGGATCAAGCGCCACCTCTTCCTCAACCGGCGTGTTTTCGGCCACTGTGAACTTATAGTTGTTGAGAATGTCGATCAGGCCATGCACATTGAACTTGCGCCCGCGCGAGCCATACACACGATTGAGATCGACAGCATTGGGAGGCCCGCCGAAGAACAGCATATTGGGGACATGCAATGGGTTATCAACGTGATCGGAAAAGCCCTCGACCAGCGTTTCGGGCGTGCGGGCCGTATCTGGATCAAGGCACTCGAACAAACCACCGTTGAGAAACGGTATGGTGCCGAATATATCGAGCGCCTGCTGCGGATCGCGGAACATCGCCTGATAGCGATAGACACTCGAAATCCCGTGGTGGCTATCGCGCCCGCCCGATGTATTCACGCCCCGAAAGCGGCGCGGCGCACGCGGGTTGTGCATCTCGGTGTTGAGCGTAGCGAAGAACAGGTTTTGCAGAATGGCTTTGTAGTACGTGCTTTCGTTCGACTCCAGGCTATGCAGCAGTTTCTCCACCTCAGCGCGGCGGAACAGCGCCTCGGGCACGAGATTCTTTTCTTTGAGGAACCATACAAAAATCAGTCGTGTCAGCAGGCGTATCACACTCAGCGCCTGGCGCACATCTTCGCGCTTGTGCGCGCCGATCGGAAAGCGCGCCTGCGACACCGCCCAGAAGTACCAGTCGGCCACCTCCTTATAGAAGCGCCGGTTCAGCTCGGTGATGTCGAGTGTGCGCGCCCAAGCGCGCTGGAGATCATCGAACCCGGCGATAGCAAACGCCGCGCTCAGATTCTCCAGCGCTAGGTCGGCCAGGATCTCGATATGGGCACGATGCGGGCTGTGCGGGCGCAGCGCGTGAATGAGCGAGACTTTTTCCAACACGTCACGGCTATCATCGCGCCGGTTGGGCCGGTGCGTGACAATCGCCAGTGTCAGACGCGGCTCGGGCACGCCGCCGATCTCTGGAGCCAGCGGGAAGCGAAACAGCACGCTCACCGGCATGGTGAACAGCCGGTTGATCTCGCGCGTGATCATCGCCAGTTCGGTACGGGTGTAGGCTTTGTGGTCGGGCTTCTCATACAGCTCGATCGCAAAGAACAGGAACGAGCGGTAGAGCTGCTGGTCGAAAGGTTCGCCAAGGTCCAGCCGCATCTGCGCCGTATGGCGGATCTCGTCGCCGCTGAGTTGAAACAGCATCTCGACCGAGCGCCAGAGTGACAGCATGGCCCGTTGCTCCAGGCGCCCGTCACGATCGAATGTGGCGGCGAACGTCGCCCCGCTGGTGTCGTCAAGCTTGATCCAGCGCTCGCTGCGATAGCCAAGCGTCGCGAATAGATCGGTGGCCGCGTCCAGCAGCGAGCCGCGCTCCAGGCGCTCAAGGGCATGCTCGATATCCTGTCGAAACTGTGTGGTTATCATGATTGGTTTAGGAGACCTGACAGGTCTGACTCAGGCGCTTTCGATGCCCTCCCCAAGACCTATCAGGTCTGAGTACGACCCTCTCTAACAAATCACCAGCCAGGTGATCAGTTCAAAGTCCTCGGCACGACGCGCCTGCGCCTGCTCCGCCACAAGCAACGCGCCGCGATCAAGCTGGAGGCGCTCGATCGCGCGCCCCTTGAAGCGCCGCTCGATGTCACGCACCGCAGCACCCAGCAGCTCGCTATAGCAGCCCATCTCCGCGCCATCTTGCGTTTCGCGGTCGAACAGGGTACACAACGCGTCGTCGGCGTTGGAGCGCCCCAAGCACAGATCGCGAAAGATCTCCAGCGTCTGCTTGGGCTGGGCGAAACCAAAGCGCACCGTGCCATCGTCGCGCATATAGACAAGGTAGAACGGCTGGAGTGGGTTGACTGTCTGGCTCTCCGGCGTCGCGCCGACATGACGCAAACAGAAGATCACACCTGGCTGCGTCACCTCATAGCGCGACCAGGTGTGGTCGGTCACAGCGTAGAGGCCGGTTGGCTCTTTCCGCAACTGCTCGCGGCTCTGCTCAAGAAACTTGCTCAGATCAACGCGAAAATCATCGAGCGAGAAGTCAGTGAGCGCGACCGTCTCGTTGAAATCCTCCAGATCGAGCACCTCATCCTTCAGGCGCAGCAGTTGGCGGTCACGGTAGCGCAGATCTTCGGCGATCAACTCCTCAAGACCATCGGCAGACAATAGATTATCGTCGCCGGTCGCGGTCAGGTCGACCAGCGCCATACGCGCCTCGACCCGGCTCTTGAGGTTGATATACTTATTGAGATCCTGCGTCGGCCAGAAATTGACCAACTGCACCGCGTGATTGACGCTGCCGATACGATCGATGCGACCGAAGCGTTGGATGATCCGTACCGGGTTCCAGTGGATATCGTAGTTGATCACAAGGTCGCAGTCCTGCAAGTTCTGGCCTTCGGAGATGCAGTCGGTCGCGATAAGCAGGTCGATCTGCTCGTTCTGCGGCAACTGCGGAATCTGTGCGCGCCGCTTCGAGACCGGCGAGAAGTTGGTCAGGATCTGGTTGAACTCAGCCTTGCCCAGCGTCGTGCGGTTCTCTGCCGCGCCGCCGCTCACCAGGGCGATATGGATGCCTAACTCCTCGCGCGCCCAATCGCGCAGCGCATCATACAGATACACAGCCGTATCGGCGAAGGCAGTAAACACCAGCGCCTTACGGTTCGGGCGCTCCAGCTTATCTGTCGGCGGATGTGTTACCTTGGCCCGAATGAGAGCGCGCAGCTCATAGAGCTTGGCATCGTGTTGTTCCGTCACACCCCGAGCTGAAGAAAGCAGCAGATCGAGCTGCTGTTTATCGTGGCGCAAGTCGCCTCGCCATTTGTCGAGGTCAAGATGTGCAAGCTGAAACTTCAGGCTTTGGCCGACAGTAAGCGCATCGCGCAACTCCTCATCCTCGGGGTCAATTGCATCAAAGGGTAGGGCTTCGGTCTCAATCTCAGCGCCGGCACTCGGATGCTGTTGAAAGCCGGTAATCTTCCGCTCCAATGCTTCGATCTTATCGATCGTCCGATCCATCGTCAGCGCAAAGGCGAAAATAGAGCTTTCGAGACGCTTGAGAAAGTTCACCTTCATCATGCCGATCAGGTATGTCTCACGCTGGGCCTGGCTAAAGTTGCGCACATTACCGCGCTCGTAGCGCTCGCGGAAAGCGGGCAACACATAGCGCGATGGATTGTACAGCGACAAACGGTACTGCAAAATTTCATCATTCAACCGATCGTAGGAGAGGAAACGCCCACGCCGATCGATTTCCGGGTAGAGCGATTGCGGGCTGGTGCGCTGGGGAAAGCCGCCAAAGCGCTCGATCGTCGCGCTGTAGTAGCGCTGGATATGCTTACGCGAACGGGCGATCGTCACTTCGTCGAGCAACGTAAAGAAGGCTGAACTGAGGCGCTCCATCAACTCGCTGGTGCGACGCTCACCGCGCTTTGACCACTCTGAGAAGGTGCGTTGCGCCGTCGCAAGCGTGTCCTTTAAACTAGCTATGCCAAGCCCCTCACGGAAGGCATCATCGCGGTCTTCGGTAAGGAAATAGAGCTGATTGCGTAGATCCTTCAGATCGTTATTGACTGGTGTGGCCGAGAGCAGCAGCACCTTGGTCTTCACACCGCTCCTGATGATGTCGTCCATCAGCCGCTCGTAGCGCGTGCGACGAATAACGCGACCCTCCTCATCACGGCGACCACGCGCATTATTACGAAAATTGTGCGACTCATCAATGACGACCAGATCGTAGTTACCCCAATTGACCAGATTCAGATCGATGTCACCGGAGCGTCCACCATCGCGGCTAAGGTCGGTGTGGCTCAACACCGTGTAGCTGAACCTATCGCGCACGAACGGGTTGATCGGACTGTTGTTATACGCCTGATAGACCGTCCAGTTATCGCGTAGCTTCTTGGGGCAGAGCACCAACACCTTGTCGTTACGCAGCTCAAAATACTTAATGACTGCAAGCGCCTCGTACGTTTTTCCCAGGCCCACGCTATCGGCGATAATACAGCCGTTATGCTTGAGAATACGGGTGATTGCGCCCTTGACACCGTCGCGCTGAAACTCAAACAGTGCGTTCCAAATTCCAGTATCGGCGATCTGCGATTGTGCAGCCAGCAGATCACCCTGGCGCTGATCGTCCAGGTACTGCTCGAATAGGTGGAACAAAGTCTTAAAATAGATAAACTCAGGCGAATGATTCGCGTAGACCTGCCGTAGATAGCTGAGCACCTCCTCGCGCACATCGGTCACGAGGCTGGCATCGTCCCAAATCTCATCGAACCACTGCTTCAAATCCTCACGATCACGCCGGCTGTCGACCACCAGGTTGAGTTCAATATTGTTCTTGCCCTCACCCAGCCCCAGACCGCGCACGGTGAAGTTCGAGCTGCCAAGGATGGCTTCCTCGACCGCGCCATTCGCGATATGATAGAGCTTGCCGTGCAGCAGCCCGGCGCGCTTGACCGAGCGAATCTGAACCTTTTGCTCGATCCACTCCAGGCACTCACGGGCCAGCCGCTTCTGCTGGAGTTGATTCTGGAGCGTGATCGCATCATTCTCAATTTGGAAGACCTTGCGCGCATCGCGGTGTGGGTCAAGGTTGCGAAGAAATTGTGGGTCGCCAAACAGAAATCTGAGGCCGGCGATGCTATTAAGTTGGCTCCGTAGCGCCTCATAGGCGTAGATAGTGAAATAGGCCGAGACAATCGAGAGGTGGGCATTGGGGTGAATGTGTTCGCGCAGAAACTCACCGACCGAGCCACGATGATAGTTGTCACGAATCCCTGATTGCATCTTGCTCGAATACTTTCTTCCTGCAAAGATATGGTTCTTGGGAGCTTTACAGTTCTGGGAAAAAGGGGTTTGTGGGGGCAGCCCCTCAGTCTCTCACCACCCACAGTGTAAAAGTGTAAAGTGGAATAGCGCCTTCCGAAACCTTCCCAAAGCGAACAACTCACGCAGCAGACAACGTTGAGATAGTAGCAGTTGTGATCCGACATGTCAATCAGTCCCAGCGTTGCTTCCGAGACCCTGGCTCCATCCGAATCGTCCCTATATTGTAGCACGCTCCGCGCATGAGACACCACCGCTCGCCGTCCTGGGGAGCGGTGGTGTTTACTTTGGGTAAGCTACTATGTACATACGATCTTGCGACTCGCCACACACGACCCAGCGCCGTCCACAGACATACCAGCAATTCTTAGGAACAGCCCAGCGCACTCCACACACGACCCAGCGATGTCCACAGACACACCAGCATTTTTTAGGAACAGCCCAGCGCGCTCCACACACGACCCAGCGATGTCCACAGACATACCAGCGTTTTTTAGGAACAGCCCAGCGCGCTCCACACACGACCCAGCGATCTCCACAGACACACCAGCGTTTTTTAGGAACAGCCCAGCGCGCTCCACACACGACCCAGCGCCGTCCACAGACATACCAGCAATTCTTAGGGAATCAGAAATAACAAATCATCCCAAGTCGGGAGCGGGAACGATGTCGATGAACCACTTGCCAAGTGCTGAGTTGCGATTGAGTTGCGCCTCGACCAGCGCCATCGCTTCCTTGGTGAGCTTCACGCCTTTGTGATAGACGGTACTGACCAATTCGACAATCGGATGTATACCTTTCCAGGTCATGCTGGCAGCAAACTGGACCACCGTCGCGATCGTGTCGAGCAGCGCGCCGTTCCAGTGTTGCTCGAGTATGCCCCAGCAGCGTTCAATCGGGTTGTACTTGCTGTGATAGGGCGGATAGTAGGCTAGGCGGATCGTGATGCCATAGCGGGCCACAAAGTCGACCAACCGCTGCATAAATTGGGTTCGCCGACTATGGTTCTCGGGACCGTTATCGAGATTTATCACCAGCGTGGTGATCGGGGCAAAGCGAGAACGGACCTGCTCCCACCACGCTTCCAAGCAGTCAACCAAACAATCACTGGTGACTTTGGAGGTGATCATATACACAAACAATTCGTCGCTGCTGGGAAGGAAGATGCCCACTGGGGTCAGGTTTGCCTCAGGCTGAAAGTCGTGGTCGGCTGCCTCAGTTGGTAGGCAACTCTTGCCACCACGCGCGAAAGGTCCCACTTTTACAGTCGCTTTAGCATCGAGAGAAATCCGTAATGTATCTGGTGCAGCGTCGGCCGCCTGATTCACCTGGACTACTTGGTCGAAGATGGCGTCGGTTTCAGGAAGTTTTTTTGGGGTTGGGTCTTGGCCACCTTGGTCGGATAGAAGCCCAGCGCACTCAGTTTGCTGGCAATTGTGCGCTCTGTGGGCAAGCCAGCATCTGTGTAGCCGAACTTTGCGATCAATTGCCGTCGGACTTCTGCGGCGGTCAGGCGAGTATACAGCCGCGAGCTGCGAAACTGCGGATCAGCTTGGCTCTGACTATCAGCAATCGCTAAGATATCGGTGAGTAAGTTGGGCAGATGCTCTTCGGCGCGTTTGCGATGCCGTAAGGTGAGGGCATCGAGACAAATCAGGTCGCTGTGCAGTTCGCGCAGCGCCTTACGGATGGTCTGGCGGTTCCAGCCAAGTTCGCGTTCGGCACGGCGCTGGCCACCAGGACCGAATTCCTGAACTGTTCGTGCGATAAAGCGACGACGCTCACTCCCTGTGAGGGTAGTGGCGGTGTCGATGAACAAGGCTTTGAGCGAGTCGGTCAGTTCCATAGTGATGATCCTCCAGGATAGATCGTTTTGGTCATCCTATCATATCCTGGGATGATTTGTTTTTTCAGCTTCCCTTAGGGACACTCTCTCACACTCGAGCAGCTCTTGAAGGATGAGTTATACATCCAATTGTCATGGGTGGTTGACGACCGGTGTATCATGGGAATCTCTTCGCTCATGCAACCGAGTCTCCCGCATCCACGTATATGGTCCTAGAAAGATCACTTCACAGCCATACTCCTTTTTTGCAGTCAAAGGAGAAGTAGCAGTGAATGCACCGAATAAGTACGTAACTAGAAGATTAGGAAGAATAACTGATAAGTTAAACCCGGAGGATGTTCTAGTACGTGGTAACCAGGTCAACCCTGTGCTGCCACGCATTGGTGGCAGGATTGTTTTAGGATTTAAGAGTGTTATACGCGTGATCGGATGGATACTTCTCCTAATAGTCTTTTTACTCACTCTTCCATTTTATATACTGTTTAGTCGTATTAACAAATATATTCCGAAAATTACCCGTATTTGGGATATCGCCGGGCTGTTGTCGTTGTTGCTGATCTTTCTTGGAGTGTCTGTATCGGCCGTAATAGCGGAGTTTTTTGAGCCAATTATAATCATTTGGAGTGCTCCTGTTATCGCCATCCTGTTCGCTGTTGTTGCAATCATTATAGGCGCGGTATTTTCTATCAACGGTAGTGGGTTTAGGGAAATAATCGGAAAAATTTGGTTTGCGGCTGGATGTGTATCACTTTTAGTGATAGGTATCACATTATCGATAAATGATGCAGCATCTGAATTATTCGAGCCTGCCAATCTGATGTGGGATGTTTTTCTTCTCACCGCCCCACTTGCCATATCTGTAGCTTTGACGGGAATATTCCTTTTTGAAAGCCGTGGCCGTGTACAACTAGCCGGATGTTTATTAATCATTGCATTCATCTTTGTGGTAGCTTCTCATATTGGCACGATAGCGGGACTACAAGAAAGTACGCACGTTCAGTTTACATCATGGAAAACCGTTCGCGTTTGTTCGCCAGAGATGCCAGAGCACGGATACAGCTCTTATATGCGTCAAAGAATCGGTCAGAATATAAATACTATAGCAGACAAAATTAATAGTGTTCAATACCCAAAGATACCCTTTATACCTGTCCGTGTTGAATCGAAAGACGATGCTGATGTAATTCGAAGACTAGCTGGATGGTTTTTAGTGAAAGAAGAGACTAGTCCGAAATGCAACACAGATATTGAAGTAGGACCCGGATCAGCAGTTTCTATCGTTATGGAATTCATATTTGGTTATCTTAAGCATTATGGTATAAAGATTTTTCTTTGTTCTTGCATCGTTGGGCTATTCGTTTTCTGGGCTTATCGTACAACTCGCACTTCTTAAAGCAGCCTAATTCCCGGCTGTTCCACAGGGTTCGCAAAGGTGAGCATCAGGCTCTCTGCGAAATCACAGGACTTCCCCGTTCTCTGTTTCAAGGAGGCGCTTCGTGACCCATCTCTACCTCATCCGACACGCTGATTATATTTATGATCTGGTTGACGGCAACTATCCAAAGCGCGATCTTGGCCTCTCTCCCGAAGGCATCAAGCAGGCCGAACGTCTCCGTGACCGCCTCACACGTACCCAAGAGATCAAGCCCGATGTATTCATTTCTAGCCCTGAGCGCGGCGCCCACGAGACCGCCAAGATCCTGGCGCCTGCCTTCAGCCGGCCGATTATGTTGGATACAGACGTTGAAGAGTGGCGGAGCGAAGACGGCAGCTTGAGCAGTGAAGAATTTTCGGAGCGCTGGCGCCAGGTGCCTGAATCACAAAAGGCCTATTATCGATGGGTTGAGGGTTACGAAAATCGGCTGGAATTCTCGCTGCGAGTGCATCTGGCGCTAAATCGCATTCTTCAGACACACGCGGAGAAGACCATCGTGATCCTCACCCATGGGGCGTTCATCCAGATATCGTTTGTCTATTTTTTCGGGTATGGCGAAGCCAATCTTCAATGTGGCGCCGCTCCTGATATCACGAGAACGTCGATCACCCACTGGTACAAACCACACGATCGGAATAGGTGGATATTGGAACGCTCGAATGACTACCATCATTTAGATCGCTCGTGATCAAAGAAGGGCGATGATGGAACTCTCTATTACAGGTCGGTTCTACCAGTTGCGCGAGGATCAAAGCGATGTAGGTGTCTGTATAGCAAACCATATCCGCGTTTCTCATCAGAACTGATGCACAAACATGTGGTACACTACCGGCGCTCGTCCCTCCAGCGCTGGATGGCGAAGCTTTATTCTGATCCTCCACAAAGCATATCAAAAGGAAGGGTTTGTCCATGCGACGCATCGTTTTGTTCCTGGTCCTGATATCACTCGTCCTGGCCGGCTGCGGGGGGGCGCCCGCCGACACGACCGTCGAGCCCCCACCCCAGTCGCAACCGGTCGAGGAACTCGATAGCCCCCAGCTCACCGAGATCATCAACGGCTGGAAGAGCACCGTGCCGGCCACACTCCAGCAGTATCAGATCAAGCCGGAGACGATCGAGCAGCAGGTCTACGCGTCGACCGCCAGCCTAGAGGAGATCGAAAGCCACTACAAGAAGCTGACCGAGAAGGGCTGGCACCAAGTGCCGCGGATGCTGGGGGTTCAAGAAGGCACCTTCCTCTCAGGCTACGAGATCGGCACCACAACCCTGGTCATCGGCGCGCTCGACGCGTCGCTCCTTGGCGATTCGGGGGTGATCGTCTACACGGCGAAGGGGAACAAGTAGGGTTAGAGATCGGGGATTGGAGATTGGAGATTGGAGATTGGAGATTGACTGTCAATCTCCAATCTCTCATGACTTGAGGCAAGGTTTCGGGTAATGCCGTTCCACTTACAGTGTGAGTGGGCAAAACTGAGGGGGCTGCCCCCTCAAACCCCCTTTTTCCCAGAACTGTAAAAGAGAACCTTGTCTTACCGGCCGAGGGCGAGGACCGAGTTCCGCACCAGGTCGATCACCGGCGTGGGGATGATGCCGAAGATCACGATGCCCAGGGTCGCCAGGCCAATGCCCAGCAGCAGCCCACGGTCGAGGGCTGGCCGCACCTCGCGCACCGGGTCGCGCATGAACATCTGCACCACGATCCGCAGGTAGAAGAAGGCCGCGATCGCCGAGGTGATCACGCCGATCACGGCCAGCACCTCAAGCCCGGCCTGCCACGCGGCGGTGAAGACGTAGAACTTGCCGATAAAGCCGACTGTCGGCGGCACACCGGCCAGCGAGAACATGCAGATCGCCATCACCAGCGCAAGCCACGGCTGGCGCCCCCACAGCCCCGCGAAGTCGCCCATGTCCCAGGCCGCCTCGCCGCGCTGCTCCAGCACAATCAGCACCGCGAACGCCACCAGGTTGGTCAGCGCATAGGCCACCAGGTAGAACAGCAGCCCCTCGATCCCGCGGTTGTTCACCGCCAGCACGCCCAGCAAGATATAGCCAGCGTGGCCGATGCTCGAATAGGCCAGCATCCGCTTGACGTTGGTCTGGGCGATCGCCGAGACATTGCCGACGATCATCGTGACCGCCGCCAGCGCCGCCAGCACCGGCACCCACAGCTCCTGCTGCGCGGCGAAGCCCAGCAGCAGGAAGCGCGTCAGCGCCGCGAAGCCGGCCGCCTTGGTGCCGACCGACATAAAGGCGGCCACCGGCGTGGGCGACCCCTCGTAAACATCGGGGGTCCACATATGGAACGGCGCCATCGCGATCTTGTAGCCGAAGCCGACGATCACCAGCGCCCCGCCGACCAGCAGGAACGACCGATCCTCGGCGGCGAGCTGGTTGGAGAGTGTGCCCAGCGCCAACAGATTCGAGCTGCCGGTCGCGCCGAAGATCAGCGCGATGCCGAACACTAGGAAGCCGGCCGCGAACGCGCCGATCAGCAGGTACTTCATCGCCGCCTCCTCGGAGGTCAGGCGTGGGTAGGCGAAGCCGGCCAGCACGTACAGCGTGATCGAGAGCAGTTCAAGCCCCAGAAACAGCACGATCAGGTCGGTGCCCTGGGCGAGCAGCATCATCCCGCCGGTGGCGAACAGGATCAGCGCGTAGTATTCGCCGCGCTCGATCCCCTGGCGCGGGAGGTAGTCCAGCGAGATCAGGATCGTGATCAGGGCCACCGCCAGGAAGATCCAGTTCAGCGTCAGCGCGAAGTGGTCCAGCGCGATCATGTCGTTGAGGGTCGTATTGAACAGGCTGAGGTTGTCGTGATCCCACAGCGGGATGCCGGCGATCGCGGCGGCGGCGAGCCCCAGGATCGCCAGGTAGCCAGTCACGCGCTTGTTGCCCACTGGCACCAGCAGATCGATCAGCAGTAGCAGCGTCGCCCACCCGAAGACGATCGAGACCTGGAGGATCACCATGAAGTCGGTTATTGGTAGTTCAATTGGCATAATGTTGTCCGTTGTCAGTTGTCAGTTGTCAGTTGTCAGTTGTCGTGGCAACGGACAACTGACAACTGACAACTGACAGCAGTTAGCGTACGCCGGCCAGCGCCCCGGCCAGCACTTGGGCGATCCGCTCCACATCAGGCGCCATCGACTCGAACAGCAGGTTGGGGTACAGGCCGATCACCACGATCGGCACCAGCAGCGCCACCAGCATCCCGATCTCGCGCGGGGTGATGTCGCCGAGATTGGCATTCTCCGGGTTGGTGGCATCGCCCATAAATGTCAGGCGGTACATCCGCAGCAGGTAGGTGGCGGCCAGGATCACCCCGATCACCGCCGGCGCGACAAACCGCCAGCCAAGGACGGTGGAGAGCCAGGAGCCTTGCATAATCGTATACTCGCCGATGAAGCCGTTCAGCCCCGGCAGGCCGACCGACGACAGCACCATCGCCAGCGCCAAGCTACCGTAGATCGGCATGACCTTCCATAGCCCGCCGAACTCCGACATCTCGCGCGTGTGGCGGCGCTCGTAGATCATCCCGACGACCAGGAACAGCGCGCCGGTCGAGAGGCCGTGGTTGATCATCTGCAAGAGCGCGCCGGAGATGCCTTGCTGGTTCAGCGCGAAGATGCCCAGGACGACGAACCCCAAGTGGCTGACCGACGAGTAGGCCACCAGTTTCTTCATATCGGTCTGGGCGAACGAGACCATGGCGCCGTAGAGGATACCGATCACCGCCAGCACCCCGATCGCCGGCGCGGCCCAGCTTGCCGCCTCGGGGAAGAGTTGGAGATTGAAGCGGATCATGCCGTAGCCGCCCAGCTTCAGCAGCACGCCCGCCAGGATGACTGAGCCGGCGGTGGGCGCCTCGGTGTGGGCCAGCGGCAGCCAGGTGTGGAAGGGCCACAGCGGCACCTTGATCGCGAAGGCTAGGAAGAAGGCGCCGAACAGCAGCCGCGCCTTTGTCTCGTCGATCACGAGCGTGCCGCCGGCGATGCTCTGCTGGATGGTGGCGAAATCAAAAGTGTAGTTCTGGGTCTGCTGGCCGTGGAACAGGTACAGGGCGATGATCCCCAGCAGCATAAAGACCGAGCCGGCGAAGGTGTACAGGAAGAACTTCACCGCCGCGCGCACCCGGTTGCTGCTGCCCCAGATGCCGATCAACAGCGCCATCGGGATCAGCGTGAACTCCCAGAAGATATAGAACAGGAACAGATCTTGCGCGACGAACACGCCAAGCATGCCGGTCTCAAGCAGCAGCATCAGGATCTGGAAGGTGCGAAAATCCCGATGCACCGAGTCCCAGGTCGAGATCAGCGTGATCGGCGTCAGGAACGTCGTCAGCAGCACCAGCCAGAGGCTCACGCCGTCGATCGAGACGCGGTAGCCGATGCCCCAGCTCGGCACCCAGTCCAGCGCGTCGGCGAACTGGAACCCCTGGCCAGGCTCAAAGTACAGATACAGGAAGATCGAGACGACAAACGCCACCAGCGCGGCGCCAAGCGCCACGATGCGCTGGAGCTGGAGATTCTCACGCGGCACCAGCAGGAGCAGCAGCGCGCCGAGCGTCGGCAGCCAGAGCACGGCTGAGAGTATGCCAGACTGGTTCACAAGACCCCCACTTGAAGTTATGAGTTATGAGTTATGAGTTGAGAGTTGAGGAAGTTTCTTAACTCATAACTCATAACTCTCAACTCATAACTGAATCTAGCGGAACGCGAAATACCCGACGATCAGCAGCACGCCGACCAGGAACACCAGCGCGTAGTTGCGCACGAAGCCGCTCTGTGCGGCGCGGAACACCCGCGCCAGCCGGTCGAAGCCGAGGCCCACCCCATCGACCAGGATGCCGTCGATGCCCTGCTGGTCGAAGACATTGCTCAGGAACCTATTGATCACTCGGTAGGGGCGCACCACGGCATGCTCGTAGAACCAATCGAAGCCCCAGCCTAGCTCGCCGCCGCGCCAGATATCGCCGAGGTAGTGGTAGCCGGGGTCCTCCTTGCCGACCTTGATGCGATTCGCCAGCAGGCGCGCGTAGAGCCACCAGCCCACGTACCCGGAGCCAAGCGCCAGCAGCGTCGTGACGATCGCGATCGGGAAGTTAAACGGTTCAACCTCGCCACCTTCCAGCACGGGATGCAGGAAGTCGTGCAGGAAGCTGAACCCCGGTATCGGCAGGTTCATGGCGCCGCCGATCAGTGTCCCGACGGCCAGCACGATCAGCACCCAGTTCATCGGCGCCCCGCTCTCATGCGGGTGGTAGGTGGTATCGCGCTGTTTGCCGAAGAAGATCAGCGCGACCTGGCGGCCCATATAGAAGGCGGTCAGCATCGAGGAGATGATCAGGAAGATCGCCGTGCCGGGGCTGCCGCTCGTCCAGGCATGGGCGATGATCTCGTCCTTGCTCCAGAACCCGGCCAGCGGGACGATCCCGGCCAGCGCCAGCGCCCCGATCAGGTAGGTCCGGTAGGTCGTCGGCATGGCGTGTCGCAGGCCGCCCATCCGGCGCATATCTTGGATGTCGTGGCCCGTGCCGTGGATGATCGAGCCGGAGCCGAGGAACAGCAGCGCCTTAAAGAGGCCATGGGTCAGCAGGTGGAACATCCCGGCCACGTAGGCGCCCATCCCGACCGCCGCGACCATGTAGCCGAGCTGCGAGACGGTCGAGTAGGCCAGCACGCGCTTGATATCCCACTGCGTCACTGCGGCGGTAGCGGCCAGCAGCGCCGTCAGCACCCCGATCCCCACCACCCAGCCCTGGGTGGTCGGCGCGTTGTCGAAGAGCTGGTGGGTGCGGGTGATCAGATACACGCCGGAGGTGACCATCGTGGCCGCGTGGATCAGCGCCGAGACCGGGGTCGGGCCGGCCATGGCGTCAGGCAGCCAGACGAACAGCGGCACCTGGGCCGACTTGCCGGTCACACCGATCAGCAGCAGGAACGTGATCGCGGTCAGGACGCCAAGCTGGCCGAAGATCCCCAGGTCGACGATCGCACCGGCGATCTCAGTGGCGCGCTCCAGGAAGCCAGGGATCTGCACCCCCTCGCCGGCGGTGTAGAACGAGAGCGAGCCCAGGCGCGAGAAGATCATCATCATCGCCAGCAGAATCCCGGCGTCGCCGACGCGGTTGACGACAAACGCCTTGACCGCCGCTTCCGACGGCACGATCCCCGGCGGCACCGAGCGCCGGTCGAACCAGTGGCTGATCAGCAGGAACGAGCACAGCCCCACGCCCTCCCAGCCCAGGAACAGCACCAGCATGTTCTCGCCCATGACCAGGAACAGCATGGCGACGATAAACAGGTTCAGGTAGGCGAAGTAGCGCACCGGGCGGGCGTCGCCATGCATGTAGCCGATCGAGAAGATGTGGATCAGCCCGCCGACGCCGGTGATCAGCAGCGTCATCACGGCCGTGAGTTGGTCGAACAGCAGCCCAAACGGCACGCGGAAGGTGCCCAGGCTGATCCACTCCCACAGCACCGAATGGATGCGCGGCTGCTCACCTTCCTGCGACTGAAGCATGACGATCGAGACCAGCGAGACGATGAACGACAGCACCACCGCGCCGCTCGCGATCAAACCAGCCGGCCGCTCGCTTCGGACAAAGAACACATTGATCAAAAATCCGAGCAAGGGCAAGGCCGGGATCAGCCAGATAATCCAGGACATTTCAGCCATCTGACTTCCTTTGTGACAAGATGACAAGATGACAAGATGACAAGATGACTAGGGTGACATGGTGAAAGGGTGAAGGGGTCATAACATCACGTTTCACGTTTCACGTTTCACGTTTCACCGCAACTGACAACTGACAACGGACAACGGACAATTCACGCATTAACCCCTGAGCGTGCTAATCTCATCGATATCGGTCGTCCGTTTGGTATGGAAGATCGCGACCAGCAGCGCCAGCCCGACAGCCACTTCGGCGGCGGCGACGGTGATCACAAAGAAGACCAGGATCTGGCCATTGAGATTCTGTCGCGCCTGCGCAAAGGCGACCAGCGCCAGGTTGGCTGAGTTCAGCATCAACTCGACCGACATAAACACGATCAGGGCATTGCGCCGGATCAGCACTCCCAGCACACCAGCCGTGAATAGTACGGCGCTGAGCACAATATAGTAGAGTGTCGGAACCATGGGCGGCCTCGCGATCTGTGGTGGAGAGAGGTCTTGAGGGGGCAGACCCCCTCAAACTCCCCTTTTTCAGACAGTCTCTAACGTCGAACAGGGTCTGCCGGTACAGGCGGCTCCGGGGCGATCGTCGGCAACTCGGAGAGTGGCTCGCTTCCGTTTGCCCGCGCTTGCGGGGCGCGCGAGTGCAACACCACCACGCCGACCAGCGCCGCCAGCAGCAGCACCGACGTAATTTCAAAGGGCAGCAGGTAGGTACTGAACAGAGCGGTGCTGATCTTATCCGGCGAGGCGAAGTCCTCGACGACGATGGCCTGGGAGCGCACCACGGTGCCAGATTGGACGAAGAAGACATAGAGCGCCTCCCCCAGCAGCAGCAGCCCCATTACGCCCGCCAGCGGCCGCTGCCAGGCGATCCGATCGCGCTCGTCCTCGGCCCGCTCGGCGCCCAGCAGCATGACCACAAACAGGAATAGCACGATGATCGCGCCGGCGTAGACGATCAGCTGCACTGCGAACAGAAACGGCGCCCGCAGCAGCAGGTACAGCACCGCGATCGCGCTGAAGTTCAGCAGCAGAAACAGCGCGCTGTGGATCGCATTCCTGCTCATCAGCATGGCCACCGCGCCGATGATCGCCACGATGGCGCTGATAAAAAAGATCACCAGTTCCATACACTCTCCCCGACCACCGACAACTGACCACCGACCACCGATTGCTCTGGCGGGTGAAAGGGTGAAGGGGTGAAGGGGTGATCGCCTCTGAGGCATCCGCCACCTTATCACCTTGTCGCCTTGTCACCTTGTCATACTGGTCGGTCGTCGGTCGTCGGTCGTCGGTCGTCGTCTACAGGTCGATCTGCGCGGGCGGGCTGGGCCGCCGGTCAAGCTGCTGCAAGATCGGCGGGATATCGCCGTGGCCCTTGTTCTCCGGAACCAGCAGCATCTCCTTGGTATAGATCGAGGACTTGCGGTCGTAGAATGACAACTCATACTGGTGCTCAAGCACGATCGCGTTAGTCGGGCAGGCGTCCTCGCAGTAGCCGCAGAAGATGCAGCGCAGCATATTGATCTCGTAGGTGGCAGCGTAGCGCTCGCCGGGCGAGTTGGGGTGCTCACGGTCGTTCTCGGCCGGCACCACCAGGATCGCGTCGGCCGGGCACGCGGCGGCGCAAAGCGAGCAGCCGATGCAGCGCTCCATGCCATTGGCGAAGCGCTTCAGCTCGTGCCGCCCACGGAAGCGTTCGCGCACCGGGCGCTTGACCTCTGGGTACTGGACCGTGACCGGTCGGCGGAACAGGTACTTCACCGTCGTGCGCAGGCCCTTGATAAGTTCGCCAAGCATAGGGTTATCTCCAACTGCGTGGGTGAGGAGAGACTGAGGGGGCTACCCCCTCGACCCCCCTTTTTCCATTATCTCCAACTGCGTGGGTGAGGAGAGACTGAGGGGGCTACCCCCTCGACCCCCTTTTTTCCATTATCTCCAACTGCGTGGGTGAGGAGAGACTGAGGGGGCTACCCCCTCAACCCCCCTTTTTTCCAGAACTATGTTAGGTGGGGAAGACTGAGAGGGCTACCCCCTCAAACCCCTTTTCCAGAACTCTTAGGAGCCTTGAACATGGGCCGGCTTCTTGACCATCGTGACCGAGCCGGTCGGCTTGCGTGGGCCGGTCAGGGTCGCAACGACGATTATCACAACCAGGCCGACGACAAACGCGATCAGCCCGCCGATCAGCCAGTCGGGGATCAGCACATTGACCACTGCGGTCAGCACCACGTTGAACAGGGCCAGCGGCAGCAAGATCTTCCAGCCCAGGTACATCAACTGGTCGTAGCGAACGCGCGGCAGCGTCGCGCGCACCCACACCGAGATGAACGAGAGGAACGTAACCTTCAGGAAGAACGAGCCGAGCGACAGCAGCCCATACACCGCGTTGGCCCCCGTCTCGCCAAGGCTGGGGAGCAGCCCGTTGCGCAGCGTCTCCAGGCCGGGGAAGCGCCAGCCGCCCAGGAACAGCGTCACGGCGATCGCGTTCATCGCGATCAGCTTGATATACTCCGACATAAAGAACAGCGCGAACTTCATCGAGCTGTATTCGGTGTTGTAGCCGCCCACCAACTCCTGCTCGGCCTCGACCAGGTCGAACGGCGCCCGCACGACCTCGGCGGTCGAGGAGAGCAGAAAGACCACGAAGCCCAGGAACTGCGGGACGACAAACCACCAGCCCTGCTGCCTGGTGACGATCTGGGCGGTGCTGAAGCTCTCGGCCTGCATCACCACCCCCAGCACCGACAGGCCCAGCGCCAGCTCATATGAGAGCACTTGGGCCGACGCGCGGATGCCGCCGAGCATCGAGTACTTGTTGTTCGAGGCCCAGCCGGCGATCGCGATCCCGTAGACCCCGATCGACGTCACCGCCAGCAGGTACAGGACGCCGATATTGACCTCGGCCAACTGCAAGATGTTGCCGGAGCCGGTCGGGCAGCCCACCAGCGGGTTCGGCTCGATCGGCCAGCAGCCCAGCGGGATGGTCGCCCAGATAATCAGCGCCGGGATGGTGGCGAACGCCGGCGAGACCAGGTAGACCCACTTATCGGCCAGCACCGGGGTGATCTCTTCCTTGAAGAACAGTTTCACCGCGTCGGCGGCCGGCTGGAGCAAGCCCTTCGGGCCGGCGCGGTTCGGCCCGACCCGGTTCTGTAGGCGCGCCAACAGCACCCGCTCGAACAGCGTGAAGTAGGCGAACAGCGTCGTCGCGGCCAGCGCCAGCACCAGGCACTTGACGATCAGGATGATTATGTCAAGAATTGGCATAGTCTTCTTCCGTCACTCGTGTTGCGTGAAACGTGAAACGTGAAAAGAGAGGTCTTCACGTTTCACTCCAGCTTACTCACCGCGACCCGTGTCCGCGCGCCGGTCAAGATCGCCGCCAGGTTGGCGCCGCGCACTCGCGGGATCAGCACCAGCCCATCGGCCAGGCTGCCGTCGATCTGCGCGGGCAGCTCCAGCGCGCCGGCAGCTGATCGGACCTGCACTCGCTCGCCGATCGCCACGCCGAGGCGCTGGGCGTCCGCCACGCTCAGGATCACGTGCGCCGGCGGGACGTGCGCCTCCAGGCGCGAGCCACGCACCCACTCGCCGCCATCGTACAGCCGCGCCGGCGTCATCAGCGTGAACGGGTAGCGCTCATCGGCACCCGGCAGCTCCGGCTCGCGGAACGCCACGGCGAAGATACTCTTGCCGTCGTCGGCCTGCGCCGGGAGCTGAATGCCGACCCCCTCCGGGTTCGTGTAGGAGGTGCCATCGTAGTAGAACGGCTCGTTCGGCTGGCGGCCCCACGACTTGCGAGTCAGCTCCAGGCTGGTGTAGCTGGTCCCCCGGTAGCCGGGCACGCCCCGGCTAATCTCGTCGGCAATATCGCTGGAGACGACGTAATCCCACACCATCGGCGGCGCCGCAACGGTGACTGCTGTCGTCGTCGCGCGAGCCCTGGTGCTCTTCTTGGTCTCGGCGACGACCGGCGGGGCCGGCACCAGGTCCTGGATCGCCCGCGCGACATCCTGAAAGATCATCCAGTCGGCCGGCAGATCGCCTTCGCTGTCCCGCGCCTGCCGGAAGCGCTGGACCCGCCGCTCGGCGTTGGTAAAGGTGCCCTCGCGCTCGGCGAAGGTCGTGGCGGGCAGCACCACATCGGCGAGTTGGGCCGTCTCGGTCATAAACAGGTCCTGAACGACCAGGAACTCCAGCGAGGTCAGCGCCTCGGCGAGGGCGTCGCTGGCGCGCGCCGGGTTGAGGCCGGCGATGTACATGCCGCGCAGGCGCCCCTCCACGGCTGCGCCCCACATCTCGCGGGCGCTCAGGCCGCGCTGGGGCAGTGCGGCGCCGCCGGGTCCGGCGTCCGGCCGGATGCCCATGTCGAGCGCGCCGCGGCTATTGCCGGCCGGCAGCAGCGCGATCAGGCCATTGTTGGGCCGGCCGACCTTGCCGGTGATCAGCGCCAGGTTCGCCAGCGCCTGGGTCAGCGCCTGGCCGGCGCTCAGGGCCGCGCGCCCATAAACGATGATCCCATTCTCGGCCGTGGCAAAGGCCCGCGCCGCCGCGCGAATGCTGTCCTCCGCGACACCGGCCACCTCGGCGAGCTGCGCGATCGGCAGTCGCCCCAGCCCGCGCCGCAGGTCCTCGACGCCACGCAGCCGTGGGGTGATGAAGTCATCCTTCTGAAGATTCTCCTCGAAGATCGCGCTCATCAGCGCCGCCACCAGGTGCGCCTCGGCGCCGGGGCGCGTTCGCAGGCCGCGCGTCGCGAAGCGCTCCAACTTGGTCGGGTGCGCCTGCACCACCGTCAGGTCGCCGCCCCGATCGACGATGCCGCGTAGCCGCAGCATGTACAGCGGGGCCTCCTCTTCGGGGTCGGCGCCGACTACCAGGACCGCCGTGCCCTTGCCGAGCGTCATCAGGTTGGTGCCGGCGCCCACGCCCAGTGCCGGCACCAAGTCATCGAGCGGCGGCTCGCCGGCGGCGCCGGTCCGGTGATCCAGGTTGTTCGAGCCCAGCACCTCGCGGAACAGCTTCTGGAACAGGTACAGATCCTCGTTCGCCAGCTTCGGGCCAGCCAGGCCGCCCAGCGCCTCCGCACCCACCGACGTGCGGATCTGGGCCAGCTTCTCGGCCACGAAGCGCAGCGCCTCATCCCAAGTGACCTGGGCCCACTGGTTGTTGCGGCGGATCATCGGGGTCTTCAGGCGCTCCCCGCTCTCGAAGTAGCGCATCCCGAAGCGGCCCTTGTCGCAGATCCAGATCTCGTTGACGAAATCGTTCTCGCGCGGCATCACCCGCATCAGTTTGTTGTAGCGCATGTCGAGCGAGATATCGCAGCCGACCGGGCAGTGCGGGCAGATGCTGGGCTTCGAACTCAGCTCCCACACGCGGGCCTTGAAGCGGAAATCGGAGGTCGTGAGTGCGCCGACCGGGCAGATATCGGTGGTATTGCCGGAGAACTTCGAGTCGAACGGCGGGTCGCTCTTGGAGATAATCTCCCAGAGCGGCCACGGTTGTCGAAACCCAGCACCGGGTCGCCGGCGATCTCGTCCTGGAAGCGCACGCAGCGGGCGCACAGGATGCAGCGCTCGCGGTCGAGGTAGATCAGGTCGCCGAGCGGGATCGGCTTCTCAAAGTGGACCTTATCGGCGTAGTCAAAGCGCGACTTACCCGGCCCCCACTCCATCGTCAGGTTCTGCAGCGGGCACTCGCCGCCCTTGTCGCACACCGGGCAGTCGAGCGGGTGCGAGGTCAGCAGGAACTCCAGCGCGCCACTTTGGGCGAACTTCACCCGGTCGGTGTCGGTCTTGACGACCATGCCATGCGCTGACCGGGGTCATGCAACCGGCCTGGAGCTTATTGGCCATCAGCGCCAGCACCGGCTGGCCGTCGGGGCCCAGCACCGGCTGGCGAGTGGCCGGGTCGATCCTGGGTGTCCAGATCTCGACCATGCACATCCGGCACATGCCGACCGGCTTCATCTTCGGGTGGTAGCAGAACACCGGGACCGAGACGGCGCCGGCGCGGGCCGCATCCACGACATTAGTGCCGGCCGGAACTGTCACCGTTCGGCCATCGACTATCAGGGTGACATCGGGCATACATTATCTCTCTTGCCTGACGAAGGATGCCAGAGTTACAGCTCGAAGACGCGATCGATCGGGCAGGCGAAACCTGGCAGCACGGGTGACGTTAACTCATCGCCAGACACCAGCGTCTGAACCAACCGCAGCTCATCCTGCTCCCGCCGGTAGACTTCGACAGTCGCCGCCCGCCAGTCGGCGATCCAGTACTCCAGGACGCCGTGCCGCGAGTAAAGGGCCAGCTTCTTCTCCCGGTCGCGCTCCTCGTTGGCCTTGCCGGGGGACAGGACTTCGATGACCAGTTCGGGCGACTCGTGCAGCTTACCGTCACGGGCAATGATCGAAGCCACACGATCTCGCCGCACCCAGACAAGATCAGGCGCGACAGCCTCGTCCGGACCATAAATGATCCCCGGTGCGATAAACACGCGTCCCGATTGAGTACTCCGACTCCAGTTACCTAACGCATTCGAGATATTTTCACAGGTCGCCTGGTGTCGCGCGTGCGGCTGTGTCGTCACATACAGCTCCCCGTCGATGATCTCGTAGCGCTCACCCTCGACGCGCGGCATCTGCTCCACGAGATCTACAGTCCAATGCGATAGGATTGTCGTCTGAGAGAGCGTTGTCATAACCACCTCATGGGTTGCTCCAGCCCGCCGTTTTGAGCTAGTGCATCTTTACTAGAGGAATCGTGTGCGCGCTCCCATTCGCCTTGACCAGCGCCTCGAACTCCTGCGGGAACAACTTGAGCGCGCTCTTGATCGGCATCACTGCGCTCTCGCCCAGCAGGCAGAAGCAGTTGCCGGCCATCTGGTTGTAGATGTCGTGCAGCATGGGGATCACCTGGGGGTCGCCATGGCCGTCGAGCAGGTGGTGCAGTTCGCGCACCAGCCAGTGCGTGCCCTCCCGGCACGGCGTACATTTACCGCACGAACTCGTGCTTGAAGAACTCATCCATCTTATAGGCCGTCTCGACGGCGCTGGTCGTCTCGTCGAGGACGATGATCCCGGCGGTGCCCAACATCGATCCGGCCGCCGCGACCGACTCGTAATCGAGCGCCATATCGAGGTGCTCGGCGGTGAGCCAGGGCGCCGAGGCGCCGCCGGGGACGATAATCTTGGGGTTGCGGTCGCCGCGCATGCCGCCGCCATACTCCGGCGCGTAGATCAGCTCGCGCAGCGGCGTGCCCATCGGCACCTCGTAGTTACCGGGCCGGTTCACGTGGCCGCACAGCGAGCAGACCTTGGTGCCGGGGCTCTTCTCGGTGCCGAAGGTGCGATACCAGGCCACGCCCTTCTGGATGATCTGCGGCACATTGATCAGCGTCTCGACATTATTGATGATCGTCGGCTTGCCATACAGCCCAGCGACGGCCGGGAAGGGCGGCTTGAGGCGCGGCTGGCCGATCTTGCCTTCCAGCAACTCCATCAGCGCCGTCTCTTCGCCGCAGATATACGCGCCGGCGCCACGATGAACGACAATGTCGAGGTCGTAGCCTTTGCCGAAGATATTCTTGCCCAGGAACCCGCGCTGGTAGGCCGACGCGATCGCCCGATCGAGGACGCGGGCGCCGTAGGCGAACTCGCCGCGAATATAGATGTAGGCGGCATTGCACTCGATCGCATAGGCCGAGATCGCGATCCCCTCGATCAGCTGGTTCGGGTTGCGGTCGATCATCTGGTGGTTGTTGAAAGTCCCCGGCTCACTCTCGTCGGCGTTACAGAGTAGGTAGCGCGGGTAGACGCCCTTGGGCAGGAAGCTCCACTTCAACCCGGTCGGGAAACCGGCACCGCCGCGACCGCGCAGCCCCGAGTCCTTGACAATCTGGGCGACATCGGCCGGGCTCTTCTCCAACGCCGCGCGCAACGCCTCATAACCGCCGTGCTTGAGATATACCTCAAAGTCGGCGATATTCTCGATATCGAGATCGCGCAGCACAATATGTTCGTTCAACGGGGGCATGTGACCACGTGCTCCGTTTCCATGCCTGGCGGCAGGTGATCAAAGAATTGATGCGGAATGTGTGAGTAAACGCAGGCTAATGTACCATCACTCCGTCTTCGTGTCAAATGGCACAATTAAACCGAGGGCCGCATCACAAGGCCATATTAGCTCCATCCTTTGAAAGCTTTCTGCTTGACAAAGTGCGAATATTAGTATAGTCTAACGACGGTTCGTTACCTGTACAAAGCAACACCTGGAGGAGAACAATCGATGATGCCCCGACGCCACCTGAACTGGCTGCTGGCCGGCGCACTCCTAGCAATCCTCATGCTGGGCGCCTGCGGCCAGCCGCAAGCTGCGGCGCCCGCCGCAACATCGGCACCCGCCGCCCCAACTCCCGCTCCAGCACAACCTGAGCCCACCGCCGCCGAGCCGGCCAAGACCGACCTGAACGGTATCAAGAGCTACCTGCTCGACAAAGCCACCGCGCTCAAAGGCCACACCACAACGCTGAAGGCCGCCGGTGATCGGTACTACGACCTAGCCAAAGGCGCCGGGTTCGATTACACCGCGCTGTTGAGCAGCCAGCACGATGAGGTCGCCAAGACGCTGCAAGAGGCCAAAGATGCCTGGAAGGCCGCCAGCCCCGGCTACGAGCAGATCGAAGGCATTGTCGCCGGCGTGCCCTCGCTGGCCGAGTACGACGTCATCCTCGACGCCGGCGGGAGCGCCGCCGATGACCCCGAAAACGCCGTGCCGTTCGACCTGACCCTGCCCGACGGCCGCGTGCTTGAGAAGCCCGGCAACCTGTTCGGCCTGGCCGAAGGCACCCTCTGGGGCACGCGCAAAGAGTTCGTCGCCGCCAATGTCGAGCCGGACCTGAACGGCAATGGCACGATCGAGTTCGGCGAGGCCCTGCCCGACGCCAACATGCTCAAGGGCACCTCCGACGAACTCGACCGCTACACCGGCGAGCTTCTGACGGCGGCCCAGGGCTGGCAACCGACCGAGTCCGACGCCTTCACCGCGCTGGTAGTCATGATCCCGACGATGAGCGAGTACTTCGAGTCGTGGAAGCAGTCGCGCTTTGTCGCCGGCGACACCTCGACGCAGGCCGACTTCGTGGCGATCTCGCGCCTGGCCGACATCCAGGACATCCTCTCCGGGCTCCAGGTGGTCTATGGCCAGGTCAGCCCGATGGTCGCCACGGTCGACCCGACCCAGGACAAGCAGACCGCCGAGGGGCTTGACGCGCTCAAGCTGTTCGTCGCCGATGTCTACACCCAGGAGCAGGGTGGCAAACGCTTCTCGGCCGAAGAAGCCGACTTGCTCGGCGCCGAGGCCCAGAACCGAGCCACCGCGCTCGCCGGCCAGATCTCGCAGGTCGCCGCCCAGCTCAACGTGCCGATCCAGAATTAGCCGATAGAACAAAGAACAGAGAACAGAGAACAAATATCAGCTATCACATTGCTTTGTTCTTTATTCTTTGTTCTTTGTTCTCTTGAGCGAAAGCAGCTATATGTCGCGCTATTTAAGAATCGCCGGGATCATCCTGCTCACGCTGATCATGCTCACGCCGGCACACGCGCTGGCCGCGCCGCCCGCGCCCGCGCGGGACGCCGAGGACGTGCGGGCCGCCCTCTTGCAGGCGCAGCTCCGGCTGACGAGCGATCCGCAGACGGCCCGTAGCGCGCTTGACGCCGCCAGTGCGGCCTACCAGCACACGCTCGCCGCCGCGCTCGAAGCCGCGCCCGAGGCCGCCCAGCGGGCCGAGGCCGGTTTCGCCGCCGCCGACCTGGCGATCAGCGCCGGCGACGCCCCAGCGCTGGCCGCCGCGCGGGCGCAAGTGTGGACCGCGCTGCTGGCCGGCGGCTACGCGCTGGTCGAGCAGGCGCTGCTGGCCGGCGATGGGCCTACCGCCCAATCCTGGCTGGCGCTACGCGAGTTCCGCCACGCCACCCGCTTCTCGCGCCCGAACGCCGACGCGACCCTGGCCGTCGCCGGGGTCGCCGGCGGCGGAATAGCCGCCTCGGACGCACTGCTCTCGGTGCGCGCCGACCTGCTGGACACCTACCAGGCGCGCCTGACCGAGGCGCTGCACGACCTCTCCGGCGCCGACGCGCAGGGGTTCGCGGCACGCCGCGCCGAGGCGGCAGCGCTGGCCGAGGGCTACTTCGCGATCCTGGCACCGGCCTACCGCGATCAGCGCGATGCCCAGGCGCTGACCACCGCGCAGCAGGCGTTCGCCGCCCTGCGCGAGGCCGCCCGCGCCGGCGCCGGCCTGCCCGGCGCGCTGGCCCAGGTCGAGACGGCGTTGCGCGGCTTCCGGGCCGCACCGCTCAGCCCGGATGAGCAGGCGCGCCGGGCCGGGCAGCTCCTGCGCTTCCTGGCCCTCGTCCCGGTCGAATATGGGCGGGGCGTCTACAACGGCACGGTGACGCGCGATCTCGAGATCCGCGAGGCGATCACCTTCCGCGACGGCGCGGCGGCGGCCTTCGCCGACCTCCAATCCCTGCTGGAAGCCCGCGACCACGCCCGGACCGAGCAGGTCGCCCAGCTCTTCCGCACGCTGGAGCAGCAGTTGACCGCCGCCGGCGCCCAGACCGACGTGCCCGATCCATCCGCGATCCAGGCCAGCGCCGACCAGATCACGACGCTGCTGGGCCAGATCATGCCGCCGGAGTGGCAGCAACACGACAGCGACGGCGACTTCGACGTGATCAGCTCGATGCTCGACCAGATGGAGGCGGCGGCGGCGGCGGGCCAGTATGACCTGGCCGAGTCGGCCCGGCTGGAAGCCTACGCGGTGCTGGAGAGCGGCCCGGAGGCCCGGCTGATCGTGTTCGCACCCCAGTTCAAGGTGCCGATCGAGGACCTGTTCTGGTACGGCCAGGGCGAGCAGAAAGGGCTGGCCCGCCTGATCGACGCCAGCGCGCCGATCAGCACGATCAAAGCCAGCCGCCGCGCGCTCGATGTCGAGCTGGCCGCCGCCCAGCGGGCCTTGAGCGGCAACACCGCGCCGGTGGCGGTCGCCACCAACGCCGCGATCATCGTCTTCCGCGAGGGGCTGGAGGCGGTGCTGATCCTGGCGTCGCTGATGGGCAGCCTCAAGCTCGGCGAGCAGCGCCGGTTCCGCCGGCCGCTGTGGTGGGGCGCCGTCGCGGCGTTCGGCGCCACGGTGCTGACGTGGATCCTGGCGCGCGGCCTGCTGACCGCGCTGGCCCGCTACGGCGAGCGCCTGGAGGCGATCGTCTCGCTGATCGCCATCGGCGTGCTGCTGCTGATCACCAACTGGTTCTTCCACAAAGTCTACTGGACCGGCTGGATGGCCAATTTCCATACCCGCAAGCGGCGCATCATCGGCGGCGAGGTCGGGCCAGTGGGTCGGGCTGGTCATGCTCGGCTTCACCAGCATCTATCGCGAGGGCTTCGAGACGGTGCTGTTCCTGCAGGCGCTGGTGCTGGAGGCCGGCCCGCACGGTGGTGCTGGGCGGCGTGGCGCTGGGTCTGCTGGGCACCGTCCTGGTCGGGTTGGTGGTGTTCGCGCTGCAAGCCCGGCTGCCGTACAAGAAGATGCTGATCGTCACCGGCGTGATGATCGGCGGCGTGCTGCTGGTGATGGTCGGCAACACCGTCCATGTGCTGCAAGTGGTCGGCTGGATGCCCATCCACCCGATTCGCTCGCTCACGCTGCCCTACTGGACCGGCCTGTGGTTTGGCCTGTTCGCGACCTGGGAGGGCATCCTCCTGCAAGTCGCCGCCGGGGTATTTGTGATCGGCAGCTACGTCCTAGCCGAGCGGCTGCAACACCGCAGCGAACGGTCGCGACAGTCGCAGCCAACTCTAAGCAAGGTATCTTAGAGGCTGCCTGAGGGGGGAGTTTGAGGGGTTTGCCCCTCAAGACCCTTTAATTGAACATGAGCACAACCCAGAAACGCATCCTACTCCTGATTGTCCTGCTGAACCTGCTCCTGCTGGCTGCCGCGATCGGGCGCAACACCTCGCGCGGCGATGGGCCGGCGCTGATCGCGCAGCGGATCGAGCAACAGTTGTTCACGGCGCAGCAAGCGCTGGCGCGCGACCCGGCCGCAGCGCGCTCCGGCGTCGAGGCCGCCACCGCGCGCCACCGCGCCGATCTGGCGCCGCTGCTGCCGCCAAGCGCCGCGCTAGCCGCACAGGCGGCGCTCCAGGCCCTGGCCGACGCACAGGCGGCTGCCGCAGCCGGCGCCCCGGTGGCGCTGGCCCAAGCGCGGGCCGACTACAAGACGGCGCTGCTGTGGGGCGGCTACCTCGCAACATTGTCGTCGATCCGGGTCGGCGACGGAGCGAGTGCGGCGGTCTGGATCAAGCTGCGCGACTTCAAACCCAGCGCGCCGCTCGACCCGGCGTCGTCGGGCGCGACGCTGGCGCTCCAGGAGCTTGCCGCCGGCCGCCTGAACGCCGAGGGCGCCGGCGCGACCGTGCGCGCCGAACTGGACGAGACCTACCGCGCGCTCATGGAGGATGCGCTCTGGGAGACCGCCGTAGCGGCCAATCGCCAGTTCGGCATGCGGGCGGCCGAGGAGGCGGCGCTGGCAGTCGGCTACTTCCGCATTATACGCAGCACCTTCGCCGAGCAAGCCGGCACCCAGCGCGCCGCCGCCGCCGACCAGGCCCTGGCCGCGCTGCACGCCGCCGCCGCCGCCGCCGACTGGCCGGCGGTCCAGCGTGAGCACACCGCGCTGCGCCAGCTTTTTGGGCCATAATAGTGCTTTTTCTCCCTTTTTGTCGTGGATTTTTGCCCGGCCAGGCAAAAATCCACGACAAAAAGATGGGTCAAGTACCTTGCTGCCGCAGACAAGACTAAAATTTCACCGTGGCCTCGTTCGAGCAGGTCGATGTCCCCGCCTGACACACCTTATACTTATACGTGCCGGCCTTCTGCACCTGGTCGGTGTGCGCTCCGTCGTTCGCGGTGGTCGTGATCTTGGAGCCGTCGCGGTAAATATCGACCTTGGACGATGTCGCGCCACTCCAGCTCAGGTCGACAAACCGCTTGTTTTTGGACACCCGGCCGGTGGCCGAGAGCGTAATCGTGGCCGGTGGGGGCGGGGACACGACGCCGCCGTTGAGCGAGACGGCCACGTTGGCGCTGCCCGCGTTGAGCACGACTACATCCAGGCGCGCATCGCCGTTCAGGTCCCCCAGCGCCAGGTCGTCCGGGCCATTCCCAGCCTGATTGACCACATGTGCGGCGAAGGTGCCATTGCCGTTGTTTAGCAGCATCGACCAGTTGTTGCTATCGCGGTTGGCAGTGACGAGATCAAGGTCGCCGTCCCGGTCGAGGTCGCCCGCCGCAATCGACTTGGGATACGTGCCGGCTCCATACACCACGTCGGCGGCGAAGGTTCCAGTTCCGTTATTGGACAAGATCGAGACATCTGAGCTGAAGGCGTTGGCGGTGGCGATATCAATATCACCATCCCGGTCGAAATCGCCGGTCACCAGATCGTATGGGCCGTCGCCCACGTCGTACCACACATACGGGGCGAACGTCGCGTCGCGGTTGTTGATCAAGACGGTTGTATTTCAAATGCCATGATTGACGTAGGCCAGATCCCTGAATCCGTCGCCGTTGAAGTCACCGCTCGTGATCGCTGTGGGCACGTAGCCATTGCCATAGCTACCGTTGTGGGCAAAGCTCGCTTGGCCGTTGTTGACCAGCACCGTAGCCTTGAAACACATATTCGCGCCGGCCAGATCATTGTCGCCGTCGCTGTCCAGGTCGCCAATCGTCACACTTTGAGTCGAGTAGCAGGTGTCGTAGCTGACCGGGGCGCCAAAGGTGCCGTTGCCGTGGTTGAGCAGCACCGCGATCTGGCCTGACATTGTCACGGATGCCACGGCGAGATCATTATCCCCGTCGCCGTCGAGGTCGCCGATCGCGAGATCCGTGATAGCGGCATCCGCGCCCCATAGATTGTTGTACTGTGCCACATTCCCGAACGCCCCCGCTCCATTATTGAACAGCAGCCGGAGATGCCCTGGAAAGTTCACGATCGCCAGATCACTATCCCCATCGCGATCGAGATCGCCGACGGCGACCGCAGTGGGGTCCGCCCCAGCGGCATAGAAGACCGGGCTGGAGAAACCACCGGCGGCCTGTGCAACGCTCGTCGCCGCCATGGCGATAAGCGACAGGGCGACGACCAGCCCGCTCAATCGGCGCACCGAACTGAGCGGAACAATCTTGGAGTTGCGCGATGCTTGCTCGGTCCCACGAGAACCACCCATAACTGACCTCCTCTACAACTACGCACACTAAACAGCACCTCTACGACAGAGGTGGTATTACGCCACACAGACGGATTTCCCTATTCACTTCGGGAGCTTTTGGATGGACTTCTGTGAAGAGTACGTAGCGAGATAATCTGTTGTATCTGTATCCAGTTTTGCTCTCTTTTAGACAGGGCTCTGGGTTGCGCCATTCTACTTTACAGTGTGAGTGGGGAAGGCCGAGGGGGCTGCCCCCTCAAACCCCCTTTTTCCCAGAACTGTAATCAAGATTTGTTCAACTTTCCCACTTCGACTATACTACGCCTGCCACACCGTCAAACATTGGCGATGATCTGTTGAAGTTGTGTTGAATGAGGTCAAGCGTCCTATGTCCCATCGAATATCCACCCTGACCTTACTTGTCGCACTCCTGGTGCTACTCGCCGCCTGTGCCGGCCCTGCGGCCCAGGCGAACGAGCCGGCCACCACCGCACCCCCCGCGCCGACTGCCGCGCCGACTGCCGCGCCGACCACTGCGCCAACCACTGCGCCGACGAGCACGCCCGCGCCGACTGCGGTCCCAAGCCTGGCGAGCGATATCTACGTCGCCGGCGTCGACGTCGGCGAGCTGACGGTCGAGCAGGTCCGCGCGAAGCTGGAGCGGGAGCTGGCCCCCAAGCTGGGCTCGATCGAGGTCCAGGCCGGCGAGGCGCATCTGACGCTCCGGCCAGAGGAGATCGACTTGGAGCTGGCGCTGGACGAGATGCTCGCAGCAGCGCAGCAGGCCGAGGCCGGGGCGCGGATCGCCCTGCGGGTACGCTACGACGAAGCTGGGCTGTGGGCTGCGCTGGAGGACCTGGCGAAGCAGGTTGATACGCCGCCGGTCGTCACTGTCATCACCAGCACCGCGTCGATCTCGCGCAGCTTCGCCATCAGCGAGGGCCGGACACTCGACCTCGACGCCGCCGTCCAGGCGCTCGACCAGCGGCTGCAAACGCTCGGCGGCGCCCGGCGAGTCACCCTTTCGCCGCAGCCGGCGGTCGGCGCCGCGGCGCGCCCGACGCCTGAGCAGCTCCAGCAGCAGATCGAGCAGATGGCCGGCGAGTGGAATGGGATCATCGGCGTTTATGTCTACGACCTGGCCAGCGACACGGTCGTCGCCAGCCTGAACGAGAACAGCGTCTTCTCCGGCGCCAGCGTCATGAAGGTGCCGATCCTGCTGCAATCCTACATCAAGCTGCCGAAGTTCTCCACCAAGCAGGAGACATGGCTGAAGAAGATGATCGTTGAGAGCGATAACCTGTCGGCGAACCAGATGCTGGCGGCCAGCGCCAACGGCGCCGGGACCGAGGACGCGCTCCAGGGTGCGCTCGACATGACCGCGATGCTGCAAGGGCTCGGCCTGGAGCACACCTACCAGTACATGCCCTATGAGGCTAGCGACTACTTGATCAATGTTCGCAAATTCAAGATCAAGCGCGGGCCGCCGCAGGAGGGCCCCAAGCCCTACACCGAGGCCGACCCCGTGCTACGCACGACCCCGGCCGAGATGAGCCGCGTGTTCCTACTGATCCACCAGTGCAGCCAGGGCAAAGGGCCGCTGCTGGAGCAGTTCGCCGAACTCGCTAAACGAGGCACGCTGCCAGGAGATGCTCGACCGCCTGGAGAAGAACGGCGACCGCAAGCGCATGGTGGCTGGTTTTCCGGCCGGCACACTGGCTGCCCATAAGAGTGGCTGGATCGAGGACATGCAGGCGGATGTCGGCCTGGTGCGCTCACCGGGGGGCGACTTCCTGCTGGCCATCTACGTCTACCGCGACATCGGCCCCAAGAAGATCTATTTGGACGACCGGGTGGCTATGCCGGTGATCGCCAGCTTTGCGCGGGCGGCATATACGTATTACAATCCAGTTCAACTGACAAGGTGACAAGGCTATGCCAGATCTCCCCATCCGCCGCATGATCATGTACAAGCACGGCGTCGGCTACTTCGAGCGGCGCGGCCCGGTGCAGAGCACCACGCTGCGGCTGAGTTTCCCGCGCGAGGCCATGGACGACGTGCTCAAGAGCCTGGTCGCGCTGGACCTTGGCGCGGGCCAGGTGCTGGGCGTCGACTTCGAGACGCCGGAGGACCGCGCGACCCAGATCGCGCGCGGCTCGATCCACCTCTCCGACAACCGCAGCCTGCTCGACCTGCTGCGCGACCTGCGCGGTCGGCGTGTGCGCCTGTGGCTGGAGCCGGAGCGCGGCGAGCCCCGCAAGGGGTTCGGGCTGGCCGGCGGCCGCCGCGCCGAGGGCGACGCGGCGCCGACGACTGCCGAGCCGCCGGCCGAGCCGCGCGACCATGCCGAAGGGCTGGTGGTCGGGGTCGATGTCGAGGACCAGGAACAACTGCGGCTGCCACTGGTCTCGATCTACCAGCCCGACCAGCGGCGCGTTCGCACCTACCCGGTGCGCGAGGTCAAGCGGATCGAGATCCTCGACGACCGAGCCGCCGAGGATCTGGGTTACTTCCTGCGCGCGGCCCAGAGCGAGGAGGATCGCCGCGCCGCAACGCTGCACCTCTCGGAAGGCGAGCACGACCTGCTGGTCGGCTACATCGCCCCGGCGCCGGCGTGGCGCGTCAGCTACCGCATCCTGGCCGAGAACAAAGAACAAAAAACAGAGAACAAAGACGCGACGGATAAGGAGGTTGTTCTTGGTTCTTTGTTCTCTGTTCTGCTCCAGGGCTGGGGCCTGTTCGACAACCAGCTCGACGAGGACCTGGAGAACGTTACGCTGACGCTGGTGGCCGGGATGCCGGTCTCGTTTCGCTACCGGCTGTATGAGCCCCACACGCCGGAGCGCCCGCTGATCGCCGACGAGGAGCGCACGGTGGCGGCGCCAATCGCGTTCGGCGCGATGCCGCCGCCCGCCGCAGCGCCGATGGAGATGCCCGCGCCGAAGCGGATGCACGCGCGTGGCGCCGGGCTGGCCGCCGCTGCGTACGCGGACTCGATCTCCGTGGAGGCAGCCGAGTCTTCGACGCAGCCGGCCAGCGTCGGCGAGGAGCGTGGCGCGCTGTTCCAGTACCGCGTCGCGCACCCAGTCAGCGTCGCGCGCGGGCAATCGGCCATGGTGCCGATCGTCGCGCAGCGGCTCGGCGGGCGCAAGGAGCTGCTGTACAACGGCCAGAAGCTGCCGCGCCACCCGGTCGCCAGCCTGCGGATGCGCAATGAGACCGGGCTGACACTGGAGCGCGGGCCGGTGACGGTGATCGAGCAGGGCGACTACGCCGGCGAGGCGGTGATCCCCTTCACCCGCGCGGGCGGCGAGCTGATCGTTCCGTATGCCGTCGAACTCGGCATCACCGTGCAGGAAGAGCGCAGCAGCGACCGCCAGACCGGCGCGATCGGCGTGCGCGACGATTACCTGCTGATCCAGGAGTGGGACGTTCAGCGTATGACCTACCGGATCGTCAACACATTGAGCACAGCGGTCGAGGTGCTGGTCGAGCAGGCCCTGGCGCCCGGCTACACGCTCCACGAGACTGCGGCACCGGCCGAGCAAGCCCAAGGCCAGGCTCGCTGGCCGGTTCAGTGCCCGCCCGGCGTGGAGACGACCTTTACGGTCCAGCAGCGCCGCGAGCTGAGCCGGCGCGAGCAGGTGCGCGGCGTGACCCACCGGCAACTGAGCCAGTTCCTACGCCAGCGTTTCCTTGACGACGCGACTTTCCAGGCGCTGTCCGGTGTGCTGACGCTCTACGGCCAGGTCGAAACGCACCAGCGGCGCCTCAAGGAGATCGCCGGCGAGCGCCACAATGCCTACGAGCAGCAGCGCCAGATCCAGGGCAGCCTGTCACCCTTGGGGCGCGACGGCGAGGAGGGCGCGCTGCGAGGGCGCTACATCGCGACGCTGGGAGAGCTGGAGGACCGGCTGGCGGCGCTTGCGAACGAGGAGCAGCGCCTGAAGGCCGATATTACGCGGCTGGAGGAGCAGGCGCTCAAGGCCCTGGCGGCGCTGGCTTCCTGATAGCTTCTCCTGAAAGGGTGAAAGGGTGAAGGGGTGAGAATGTCACCCTTTCACCCCTTCACCCTTTCACCCACCAAACCACTCCCTGTGGCGAATCACTACGCCTCGCGCGGCCGCGCCTGGCCGCGGTGTAGCAGCGTGATCGCGCCGAGCAGCAGCACCGCACCCAGCAGCGCCAGCGGGCCGAGCCGCTCGCCGAACAGGAGCCAGGCCAGCGCCGTCGAGGTCAGCGGCTCGACCAGCGTGATAATGCTGGCGGCGGTCGCGCTGGTTGAGCGCATACCGGCCAGGAAGAACACGTAGGCCAGCGCCGTCGGGACCAGCCCCAGGTACAGCAGCAACCCCCAGGCGGGAGCCGGGTAGGAGATGACCAGGCCGGCGGCCAGGGCGAACGGCAGCAGCATGACCGCGCCGGCGGTGAAGCCGATCGTGATCGGCTGGAGCGGGTGGTAGCTGCCGGCAATAGCCCGACTGCAAAGCGTGATCACCGCGTAGCCAAACGCGGCGGCCAGCGACAGCAGCAGCCCCGGCAGAAGCTGGCCGGGTGCGCCGCTGCCCGTCCCAGGCCCGACCAGCATCAGGGTGCCCGCAAGCGCGCAGACCAGCGCCGCCAGCACTGGCGCGCTGAGCCGCTCGCGCAGCAGCGCCGCCGACAAGAGTGCCACAATCACCGGCGCCGTGCAGAGCGTCACCAGCACCGCGATAGCCACCCCGACCCGCGCGATCGCGGCGAAGTAGCAGACCTGGTACATCGCCGTGACGGCGCCGATCAGCAGCATCACGGCCAGGTCGCGCCGCGCGACGCGCAGCGCCCGCCGGCCCAGCGCGCCCCAGCAGGCGCCCCACAGGACCGGCGCAGAGATCGCCAGCCGAAACAGGCCGATTGAGAGCGCGTTGGTCTCGGCAAGGCCATAGATCGCCCTGGTGGCGACGCCAACGGTACCCCACAGTACGGCGGCGAGCATGATCAACAACAGCCCGTCGCGTAAGCGCGACCGGGCATCGAGCGCGATATTCATGGGAACAACAACCCTTTCCTCACAAGCTGAACCGCGTCAACCGAACGTGAGGGCAGGATCGGCACCAGCCGCCGGGGCGCGACAGTGCGCCAGGAGAAGGGTTGGCCGGCCTGCCCCTAACGGGAGCAGCGAGCCGGCGGGGGCAGGATACTGAAGCGTGTATGAGGCATACGGAATAGCTCCGTCAGATAATCAGAATCAGAGCAGCTACCCTGTAGGGCCAGCCCTCCGTGGCTGGCCCAGCCCTACGCGCCCGTCACCAGCGTGATCGACAGGCCGTCGTAGCCCTTGCTCCCGACCGTCTGGAGCGCCGTGGTCACGAGGCGCGGGTCGTTCGCCAGCACGGCGAGGGCCTGGCGCACGCCCTGCACGCTGGCATCGCCGCTGGTGGGGTCGCTCACCGCGCCATTACGCACGACATTATCGATGATAATCAGGCTGCCAGGCTTGGTCATCCGCAGCGCCCACACCAGATATTCGGGCGTGCTCTGCTTGTCGGCGTCGATGAACACCAGGTCGAATGGGCCGGCGCCGGCGTCGACCAACTGCGGGAGTGTCGTTCCCGCCGGCCCCAACCGCACTTCGACGACCGCCGCCAGCCCCGCCCGCTCGATATTGGCCTGCGCGACGGCGGCGTGGGCCGGGTCGATCTCCAGCGTGATCAGCTGGCCATCCGGCGGCAGCGCGCGCGCAAGCCAGATCGTGCTGTACCCGCCCAGCGTGCCGATTTCGAGGATCGAGCGAACGCCGTGCGCGCGGGCCAGCAGGTGCAGCAGCTTGCCCTGGTTGGGCGAGACCTGCATCTGTGGCAGGCCCGCATCGACCGTGGCCTGGAGCGCGGCGTCCAGCGCCGGATCGGGCGGCGCGAACAGCCCAGCGAAGTAGTCGTCAACCGCGGTCCACTGGTCGTGTGTCATCGTTTGCTCCACTACTCATCGTACCCGGAGGCCCAGTTCTTCGCCGCGACTTCCCAATCGGTCGGCCCCGGCTGCTTGATCGATAGGTGGCACATCGCCGAGTCGCGCGTGGCGCCATGCCAATGCCAAACCCCGGCCGGGATGGTGATCACGTCGCCAGGGGTGACAACCCGCTTCTCGGTCTCGGTCGCGACGATCCCTTGGCCCTGGAGGATATGCAGCACCTGGTCGCGCTGGTGGACATGCGGCCGCGTGCGCCCACCAGCGCTGAAGAACACCGCCAGCACCTCGATCTCATCGCTATCGCCAGGGCCGGCGATGCTCTGGACGTGGACCTCGCCGTCGAAGTAGCCGCTACGCGACGAGTCCTGGCCCGCCTGCGCCCGGTCGATCGTGGAGATCTTCATCGCTCATTCTCCGCTCAAGCTCTTGCACGAAAAGGAGTATACCACACTGAGCGCCATCCCCCGACCACCGAAGGGCTAGTATCAATACCTTTCGAATAAGCACCGAGGAGTGAGCACCCAAGTGCGATCGGCGCCACCACGGCATCTGGGATGCCTACTCCTTGGTGGCTGCGTAACCCCCTCAATGACTTCAGAATCGATTTTCCCTATCATTTGTGGTGACTGAGGATAGAGGATGGAGGATGGCTTCTCGGAAGCATCGAGAAAGCTATCCTCTATCCTAATCTTCATGTTCTTCTCGTTCTTCGTGGAGGGTGAATGAGAGTATCGGAGGGCTATGCCGAGCGCTCCCTGGCCTGCTGCCGGTCGTGGCGGCCCTCGGCGAACTCCTCGATCATCTTGCGATTGAAGGCCGGGATGTCGGCGGGCTTGCGACTGGTCACTAGCCCCTGGTCCACCACCACCTCCTGGTCGACCCAGTTGGCGCCGGCGTTTCTAAGGTCGGTCTTGATCGATTCGTACGACGTGAGCATACAGCCTTTGACGACCCCGGCGTCGATCAGCGTCCACGGGCCGTGGCAGATCGCCGCAATCGGCTTGCCGGCGTCGAAGAACGCCCGCACGAACTGGAGCGCATGCTGATTGACACGCAGCTTATCGGGATTCATCACGCCGCCCGGCAGCAGCAGCGCGTCGAAGTCGTCGGCGTTGGCACGCTCCAGCGGCACATCGACCGGGAACTCATCGCCCCACTGGGTGTGCTGCCAGCCTTTGACCTTGCCCTTGGCCGGCGAGACGATCTTGGTCGTGGCGCCGGCCTGCTCAAGCGCCTGCTTCGGATCGGTCAACTCGACCTGCTCGAAGCCATCAGTGACGAGAATCGCGACACGTTTGCCCTGTAGTTGCTGCTCCATAACATACTCCTTCGCTAGGCCCAGGTGTACGGCTCGCCGCGCCCAGGCTCGGCTCTCCCACCCCACCTTCGCAGCAACAGTTGTGCCACGCCGATGATACCTCTGCGGCAGCGGCAAGATTTGCCCGTATAATACAGCGTACATCCCGGTTTCGTCCATGGCTGCTGCTGCGTGCATCGAAGGAGGAGCTGTATGACTACCCCGTTTCTGGCCGAAGCCGAGGCAATCTCCGACGACATCGTCGCCATCCGGCGCGATCTGCACATGCACCCGGAGCTGGGGTTCCAGGAGATCCGCACGGCGCGGATCGTCGCCGAGCGGCTGGGCGCGCTTGGCTACGAGGTCGTGACCGGGGTCGGGAAAACCGGCGTGGTCGGGCTGCTCGGTGGCGGGCAGCCAGGCGAGCGCACGGTGCTGCTGCGCTTCGACATGGACGCGCTCCCGATCCAAGAGGAGAATGACGTGCCCTACCGCTCGCAGACGCCCGGCGTGATGCACGCCTGCGGGCACGACGCGCATGTCGCCGTCGGGATCGGCGTGGCCACGCTGCTGGCGCGTCACCGCGACCGCATCCGCGGCACGGTCAAGCTGATGTTCCAGCCGGCCGAAGAGGGGCTCGGCGGGGCCATGGCGATGATCAACGACGGCGTGCTGAAAGGGCCGGATGTCGACGTGGCGCTCGGCCTGCACGTCTCCTCGAACCACGACACCGGTACGGCGGTCGTGCGCAGCGGGGCGATGATGGCAGCCGCCGATAAGCTCCACATCCTGGTGCGCGGCAGCGGCGGCCACGCCGCCCACCCCGACCAGACCGTCGACGCCGTGCTGGTGGCCGCCCAGATCGTCGTCGCGCTCCAGACGATCGTATCGCGCAACCTCAACCCGGAGGAGCCGGGGGTCGTCACCATCGGCACGTTCCAGGCGGGCAGCGCCTCCAATGTGATCGCCCAGACCGCCGAGTTGACCGGCAGCATCCGCAGCTTCAGCGAGGCCGTGCGCGAGCTGCTACACCGCCGCATCCACGAGGTCGCCGGCGGTGTGGCCGCCGCGCTGGGCGCCAGTGCCGAGGTCACGATCACCCGCGGGGTGGACCCGACCGTGAACGCGCCGGAGCCGACAGCGCTGGTGCATACGATCGCGGCCGAGGTGCTGGGCGCCGAGCAGATCGACACCACCTACCGGACCACCGGCGGCGAGGATTTCTCGGCGGTGCTGGTGCGCGTGCCGGGCCAGTTCTTCTTCCTGGGCGCCCGCGACGACGCGCGCGGCCTGAACGCCCCGCATCACAACCCGCGCTTCGACATCGACGAGCGCTGTTTGCCGTCAGGGGTCGCGATCCTGTGCGAGGCGGCGGTGCGGGCGTTAGCTGAGTAGCTGTGCGGCGCGGGAATGGAGATGGGATGTGAAGCTGTTCCGAGCTACCACATTGCGGAATAGCTTTCAAAATCTGTAATAGGTGTTGCCCGCTGATAAATGATTAGCGGGCAACAAAGTCTAAAACCAAGCGTAAGAATGATTCGGAATATGGGCGTGTTTATTCTTGGGTCGGCGTATCATTAAATCGCCGCCGCATGTCAGCACTCGATATACCACCTTCCTGGGTGTGACGAGTGCGAGATCGCTCAATAATGGCTAGAAAGTCGGGATTCTGGCTTAATGTGATCGTTTCCGCGTCGGTATTTGGGAGGGCCACTACTGCGGCAATCGGACGACCATTACTAGTCACAATAATCGCGCCCTCATCGACCTGTTGGGCGTATTCAGCCAATGATTGCGTGGCCTCGGTCAGTTCTACTGTTCGCGTAGTCATAGCTGGATCTCCTTACCACCAATCACGACACGGTTGCGGTGTTTGATGCCAACGGCACGAATGTAAACGATGGGTTGTGTTAAGTCTGCGACATCGTAATATACCCGCAGCTTGCCGATCCGTAACTCCCATGGCGCAACCGGATTCGGACGCATTGGTTTGCGGTTGCGGGTTTCCACAGTTGGTTGATGCGCTAATTGTCGATCGACCGTATCAAACACCAACGCGCGCTGGCGGGCGGTCAAGACACGGAGATGCTCATCGGTCTCCGGCGAATACTCAATCGTGTATGCCACCGTCCTCGCGTGCCCCCTGTTCCCACCGGCAATATCACTACGGCATATGGCGCATTATACCACTCACGACGACAGCGAAGATCAGATTGAGCCGATATAAATTTATGTCCTCGGCTCAGATCCTTAATATAGTAGAGCGGCTCAACTCTCCAACCCACCACCGTCGATCAGCTCCGCAATTGAGCCGATCACGACATCCGCGTAGGGTGCCAGAAGCTCCGCCGTACTAACGCCCGACGCGACGCCAACCACCAGCCCGACGCCGGCCGCCCGCCCCATCCGCATGTCGGCCACGGTGTCGCCGATGACCATGGCCTGCGCCGGCGCGATGCCGAGCTGCCGGCACAGCGCCAGCACCGGGTCGGGCGCCGGCTTGGTCGGGAAATCGTCGTCGCCGCAGGCCAGCGCCTCGACCAGCGGCGCGACCCCCAGCGCGGCCAGCGTCGCCGCGGTCGGCGCGCGGTCATCGGTGGTGGCGACGGCGATCTTGAGGCCCTGGCGCCGCAGCGCGCCGAACAGCGCCCCAAGATCGGCCAGGGGCCGCGCCAGCGCCACCGGGTCGGGCACCAGCCAGGCCGCGGCCACCGCCGCCTCGGCGACCGGGCCGGGCATCACCTCGCGCAGCACTTCGACCGCCAGGTCGTGCAAGGCAGCCATCGGCCCGACCGCCAGCGGCCCGCCGGGGGCGACCTCACCCGTCGCCGGGTCGTAGCCCATGGCGTCGAACAGCCGCGCGGACACCGCGATGCCGGTGCTGTCCTCCAGGCGGCGCACCAACTCGATCTCCCAGCCGGCCCACATCGCGTGGAAGTCGATCAGGGTGCCGTCTTTGTCAAAAATAACAAGTTTTCCGGATCGGTTTCCCTCGCTAAGGAAAGCCGAAATTCGTAGATGTATCATACGACATACCGTCCAGTTCTATACTCCTTTTTCTGATTACCCCAAACCTCGCACAGATCAAGCCCCGCATATTGTGTCGTATGATCTCATAGGATTGGGATTTTGTACATCTATCGTGGGAGTTCTGGTGGTGGAAAAGGATTATTGAGAGGAAGCCCCTCAATAATCCCTTTCAAGCAGCATAGCAAAGAGCAGAAGAGGGGTACATCATGAAGATTCGCTCTGCTTCCGCATTCCTGTCTGTCCTGACCGTAGTGGTCGCCATGGCGGTATGGACCGGCGGCAGTCACCTTGCCTCCCGGCAAGTGGCCGAGCGTGCTGCGCCGGCAGTCCGCGAGGACAGTCGCGAGCAGATTCTGAAAGCGTACGCCAACCAGCCGGTCACATTCGTGGAGAACCGCGGACAACTGGACACACAGGTGCGCTACTACGCGCAGGGCTCTCGCTACGCCTTCTATTTCACGCCCGAGGCGGCAGTGCTAACCTTGATGAAGGGAACCAGTGCTCCATCCAAAGCAACCCTGGACGCGCAAGGCTCCGGCATCCCGGACGCAGTCAAGCTGGCGGCAGTAGAAGCGCCGGCCCAAGGGGTTGCCCTGGCCCTGCGATTCCTGGGGAGCAACCCGCAGGTCATGCTGGAGGGGCAGGAGCGCGCGCCTGGGGTGGCCAACTACCTGCGCGGCGACGACCCGGCGCGCTGGCAGACTGGGCTGCCCAGCTACGCGCAGGTGGTCTATCGCGAACTCTGGCCGGGGGTTGACCTGATGCTGCGCGAGCAGGCCGGGAAGCTGAAGTACGAGTTCCGGGTACAGCCCGGCGCGCAGGTCGCCGACATCCGGCTGGGCTACGACGGGGCGGATGGTCTGACATTGGATGGCGATGGCGGGCTGCGCGTTCAAACGGCCCTGGGGGTATTGCAGGACACGCCGCCTGTCGCCTGGCAGGAGATCGCCGGTGTGCGCGTGCCGGTGGGGAGTCGCTATGCTCTGACGCAGGCAGGCGCCGAGATGCAGTACGGATTCGCGCTGGACGCGGGCTACCAACCGGACCATGAGCTGATCATCGACCCTGGCCTGGACTACTCGACATTCCTGGGCGGCGCGAGTCATGAGGTTGGCGCCAGTATCGCCGTCGATGCGTCGGGGAACGCCTATGTGACCGGCTTGACCCAGTCGCCCAATTTCCCGACCACGTCTGGCGCCTTCGACAGAACCGGCGCGGCAAGCAATAACCTGGATGTCTTCGTCAGCAAGCTGAACGCGACCGGCACGGCGTTGATCTACTCCACGTTTCTGGGCGGAAGCAACTTCGATTGGGGCCGCGCGATCACGCTCGACGGGGCCGGCAATGCCTACGTGACTGGTCAAACGAAATCCTCAGACTTCCCGACGACAAGTGGCGCTTTCGACAGGAGCTTCAATGTCGGCACCTGCCCACGCTGCGGCATCGATCAATACGACGCCTTCGTGGCCAAGTTGAACCCCGCCGGCTCGGGCCTGGTCTACTCCACTTTCCTGGGCGGGATCGATATCGACGATGGGCTCGGCATCGCTGTGGACGGCGCGGGCAACGCCTATGCGACCGGCCAGACCACCTCCAGTAACTTCCCCACCACCGCTGGCGCCTTCGACACGAGTTCCAACGGCGGCTACGATGGCTTCGTCACCAAACTGAACGCGGCCGGTTCGGCCCTGGTCTACTCGACCTATCTGGGCGGCTCCGACAATGAACTGCCCGAGAACGTGGCCCTCGACGCGACCGGCAATGCCTACGTGGGCGGGTCGACCAGGTCCGCCGGCTTCCCCACCACGCCCGGCGCCTTCGACACCAGCCACAACGGCGGCGCGTTCGATGAGCTGTTCGACATCTTCGTCACCAAGCTGAATGTTGGCGGTTCGGCACTGGTTTACTCGACTTTCCTGGGCGGATCAAAATCCGACTTCGGCAATGACCTGACCATCGACGGGGCCGGCAATGCCTACATAACGGGCGCCACGCTCTCCCCAGAGTTCCCGACGACCCCCGGCACCTTCGACACCGTCTTCGACAGCGACAGCGAGGGATTCGTGACCAAGCTGAACGCGACGGGTTCGGCCCTGGTCTATTCGACATTCCTGGGAGAGGCGGGAGCTAGTGCTATCGCGCTGGACGCGAACAACAATGCATGGTTGAGCGGCGGCACCAGCTCGCCGAACGCCGCCACGACACCGGACGCGTTCGACACCCAGTTCAACGGCGTGTCCGATGCCTACATCGCCAAGCTGAACCAGGCCGGCTCGGCGCTCCTCTACGCCACCTTCCTCGGCGGGACGGCTTCGGAGAACGGCAACGACATCGCGCTCAGTATAGGCGGCAACGTCTACGTCACGGGCCACACTTACTCGGCTGATTTCCCCACCACGCCGGGAGCATTTGATGTCGTCTTCAACGGCGACCCCGGTATCTTCTGGGGCGATGGCTTCGTGATCAAATTGGGGACCGGCAGCGCCCCGCCTGCGCCCGCGTTGTCATCGCTGACGTTAAGCCCGGCCAGCGTCGTCGGCGGGAGCGCCTCCACAGGGACCGTGGCGCTGACCTCCGCCGCGCCGAGCGGTGGTGTGCAGGTGGCGCTTTCGAGCAGCAATGCCACCGTGGCGAGCGTCCCGGCCAGCGTGACCGTCGCGGCGGGCGCGACACAGGCCACATTCACGGTGACAACGAGTTCCGTGAGCGCATCGACGGCAGCGACAATCTCAGCCACGTACAACGGCGCGACGCGGGCGGCCACATTGACCGTATCGCCACCCGCCACAGGGCCGCTGCCAGCCCCTACGCTCGTGAGCCCCGCAAATGATGCGCGCTTCTCGCCCGGTCAGGCGATCACCTTCGACTGGAGCGACGTCGCCGGGGCCGCGAATTACACGCTTCAGATCGACGACTCGCAGAGCTTCTCGGCGCCGCTCACCTTGAGCCAGACAACTACCGCGTCGCAGTTCACAACAAGCACGCTCCCGACCAAGAAGCTGTGGTGGCGCGTACGCGCCAATACTGCCTCCGGGGCGCCGGGCAACTGGTCCTCGGTGAAACACTTCGAGGTGAAGAGGTAGCTCAAAGCTCCTTCAAATAAGGCCGTGCTCAAACCTGGAATTTGACAATCAAACCCGGTAATCGATATCGATGTAGGGGCGGTTCGTACACCACCCGGCGGCATTCAATGTCGTCGGGTGGTGTACGAACCGCCCCTACAGTTGCCCATGTTGATCGTCAAATTTCATTAGTGCGGGATGGAACACCGTTGACAATTGCATTAGGTTCCCAGTGCTTGCCTTTGGGTTGATGCCGAAAACCCAATGGGTCAAGGGCTGGTAAGCAGCAGGAGCTGTCGGCCGAGCAACTTAGGAGGTTCTAAGCTTGACGTATATGCTATCATGGTCGAACAAACGTCCTTCTACCCATCGTCATGTCAGAAAGGAAAGCTGGTGGAGCGATACCAGAACCTGGGGAGACTCCAACGTCATCGGATACGAAATAGGGGATGACTGGATAGAGGATGATGGGTAGTCCAGATGCAAATGACAAACTCTTATATAGACAGGCTCGCCGCTGAAATTCGGAGAACTGCCGACCCGCATGCAGCCGCAGCAGACGAAGATTTACCCCTCTATCGTCTCTATGCAGTCTTGCTGCTGACTAAAGGACGGGACGTAACGGCGGAGGACGTGCATAATGCGTGGGCTGCATGGGCTAGTGAACATGATCCCGAGAGCCGGAACCTTCTGCCGTTCAAGGAACTTCCCCTCCATATCCAACGTAAGGATGAGTTATATATGGAGGCTATTCATCAGGTTGCTGAACGTATGCGATTAGATGAATAGGCAATGATGTGGCAATTGAGAAGCAGCTTACAGACAAGCAGCTAGAGATTCTCCATGACCACTATAAGGAGACTTTCGCGCGCATGCGGGACGCCGAAGCTTCACGCGACCGGCTGTTCGTGTGGGTGATTGGGCTATTCGCACTTCTGAGCCTAGAGATTGGCTATCCGGCAGCAGTCGGAGGGGCGTTGGGAAAGCTCAGTATAGCGGGTGGGGAACTCAATCTCCAATCGCTACCGCTTCCGGCACTTCTCAACGCTACGTGGGTGCTAACGCTTACCATTAGCTTGCGGTACTGCCAAACCACAATTTTAGTAAATCGTCAGTATCCCTATCTGCATATACTGGAGGAGACTATCTCACCAATGCTTGGTGGTGGCGACCTCTATCAACGTGAGGGCAAGGTCTATCTAAGAGGATATCCTCTGCTACTCGACGTGGCCTGGATTGCCTATGGCGTTCTCTTCCCGCTTATCGTGATGTTCGCGGCCCTTGGGTTGACTATCTGGGAACTTATATGGGTGTTGTACCCGTTCCCTCATATCCTCTTCGACGCTTTTGTCGCCGGTGCCCTTATCTGTTTCTTTTTCCTCTATCGGGTACAACCAACTCTAGCCCCTCGCTGGCGAAATTGGCGGATGCGGCGGCGCAACAAACAGATCTCACCCCAAACCACCACAACCCCTAATAAATCTACCGATCCAGAGAAGTTGTGAAAGTCTAGATTTCATGATATCTGCACAATAATAACGGCTTGAAATCATTCATAGCTGTATAATTGCTGACCCAGCATCCAGTGAGGCTTTTGCCCTATCACATTTGATCCTCTTCGACGTGCTTCTCACGTATGATAAGAGATTTTGACCATGATCAACAGCGCCGATAATGTGACCCTGGTGCCCAACGACGGCTGGGACCCACGCATCCTGGTCTGCCGCTGCGGGCCGCTGGTAGATGCCTTTGTGGTCGTTGCCGATCGTTATGTCGTGCTGATCGACACCCTGATCAACCCGCGCACCGCAGCGGCGATGCTGGAGATCGGGCGCGAGCATCTGCGTGGGGGCCGGCAGCTCCTGGTCGTCAACACCCACGCCGACTGGGATCACTGCTGGGGCAACCAGGTCTTCGGCGGCACCCAGCCAATCTGCCCGGCGCCGATCATCGCCAGCCGGCGCAGCGCCGAGCGGATGCGTTCAGCCGAGAACCGGCAGCGCCTGGAGCAGATGCGCGAGCAGGAGCCGGAGCGCTTCGGCGACGTGCTGCTCGCCCCGCCGACGCTGCTGTTCGAGGAACGCCTGGCGATCGACGGCGGCGACCTGACCCTAGAACTCTTCCTCACCCCCGGCCACACACCCGACCACAGCTCCGTCTACATCCCCGAGATCGGGACGCTGCTGGCCGGCGACGCGGCCGAGCTGCCCTTTCCATTCGTCGAGTTCGGCCCGCACGCTGCCGGCGCTGCGCGACTCGCTGGCCCGCATGGCGGCGCTCAACCCGGCCGCCGCGCTCTACTGCCACGCCCCGGTGAGCAGCGGCCCGCGCCTGCTGCATGCCAACATCGGCTACTTCGACATGCTGGAGCGGCGCTGCCGCGATGCGCTGGCACGCGGCGTGCCGGCGCGCCCCGAAGAAGCGCAGGATGTCGAGGGGCTGGTCGCGTTCCCCTTCAGCCAGACTCTTCCGCCCGGCGCCGAGCTGCCTGACCCTGAGTTCTACCGGCGCGGGCACCAGGACGCCATCCGGGCGATGCTTGAGCACCTGGGCGGAGCATAGACACACTTTTGCTGACCCCGCGCCAGGATGTTACAATAGGCCATCGGAAGCGCGTCGCTCCGTCATACCAAATAGAACCTATGCCCACTCCCGCACACACCGAGCCCGACCAAGCTCCCTCGGCATGGCGCCAGGCCCAGGCGTACTGGTGGTATGTGTGGGGGTTGAGTTGGTGCCGCTGGGGCATCTACACCGCCGAGCAGTCTTTCTTCCGCGCCGGCATTCGCTCGTTCGACCGGGCCATCCGAGTTTGGCCGCAGTTCGCCCACGGGTTCTACCGCCGTGGGTTCATCCGCGGTCGCGAGCTGAGTGAGCACCGCGAGGCGATCGCCGACCTAAGCCAGGCGATTGCGCTACGCCCCGACTGGCCTGATCCATACCTCCAGCGCGGCCTGTTTCAGCGCTTCCACGGCGATCTGCGCGCCGCGCTGGCCGATCTCCAGCAGTACGTCGCCCTCGCAAACGACCCGTTCTGGCGCGACGAAGCCCAGCGGCAGATCGAGTTGATCACCACCGAAATTGAGAATTGAGAATGAAGAATTGAGAATTGCGGAGATTGCAAGACCAGGTTCATCGAAGCTAGGGGAAGAACGCCTCCGGCGGCAGCGGCGTCACCCCCTCGACGCGCACATGCAGCGCGTCCTCCTCCCGGCGCACCTCGGCGACCCGCCCCTCGATGCGGCGTTCGCCCTCACGCCAGCGAACGATATCGCCCGGCCGGATGTCGATCATCTCGGGGCGCGTATAGGCGCCCGTGAAATCGATTGAAAACCCCTGACGGGTCAGTGTATCGACGGGAAGCCAGGTATAGCGCCGGCCATAACCTCGCCGCTCAACGTCCACGGTCAAGAAAGGTCGATCCATCAGCACACGCTCAATATGCGACCAGCGCACCAGACTCGCTTGCGCGATTATACCACAGGGCGGCCATGGAGGGCGTCGGATGGGCGGCCACGGAGGTCGATCGTCGGCGGGCGGCCACGGAGGGCGATCGTCGGCGGGCGGCCACGGAGGGCCTGCCCTACAGGGTCCGTTGCTTTGTTCTTTGTTCTTTGTTGTTTGTTCTACGGGGTGCCCTGCACCTGCACCTCCGAGATCGGGGTGAAGTCCCGCCCGCCCTGATCAGCCGGTGGCGCCGGGTACGTTGCTTCGATCACGATCCGAATCCAGCGTGTGCGAACGCCCTTGAGCGGCACGAACTGCATGTCGCGCTGCCTGGCGAAGCTGACCCTCACCGATGAGCCATCCGAAAACTCAAGCCGCGCAAGCCGTAATGTACGGTTCTGAACGAAGCGGTCGGCGCCGTCGAGTGGGTCGATCTTATCGTAGCCGGGGATGATGCCGACCGCCTGCACACGTACTTCGGACGGAAAGTCGAGCTGCAACCACTCGTTGACGCCGTCGCCGGAGACACGCCAGGCCGTTCCTGGGCTTCCGTCGACGGCGTTGGCAGGCTCGTAAGTCACCTCGTTACTCTGGGCATCTAAGGCGGGCGGGGCCGTCGACGACGCGCCGACCTGGGCCGGGCGCAGCAGCACCACCGGCGCATCGACGGATGGCGCCTGGGCGGTTGTCCCGTCGCCGCCCGAGTTGATCGCCGGAACCGCCGATGGCGTCTGGGCGGCTGGATCTGCCGTAGGCTTCCGCTCCGGGTCACGCGTCGGCTCCACCTGCGCCGTGGGAGCCGTCGTCGGTGAGTTCTCCCGCCTGCCTGATGCGGCGCCGAATCGCCACAGCACGGCCCCGAGTGCAACAAGCACCAGCGCGATGAGAATCGTCGCCGGGAGCAGCCGCGCCGCGCGAGGCCCGCGCACCGGCGGCGCAGGGTGCGCGGCTGGTTGTCTCAAGCCCTCGTCTGGGAGGCGCGCGATTGATCTGTCGAGGACTGTGTACTCCGCCGGCTGCAGCGCCATCCGTAATGCCGCGATGTCGTCGAATCGCCTGGTGCGCTCAATCGTCGTCGCCCGCTCGATCGCTGCGGCGACCCCTGGCGGGATGGAGGGATCCAGCGCGCGCGGCGGCGGCAGCGCAAACGGTGTCGTGGCCGGGTTGTGGCCGGTCAGCATCTCGTGCAGCACAACGCCAAGCGCATAAACGTCCGTGCGCGCGTCGGTCTGGCCCTGCCCGTACTGCTCCGGCGGCGCGTACCCGGCTGTCCCATAGATCGCTGTATCGCCGGCGCGGTCCTGGCGGTAGAAGCGCGCGATCCCAAAGTCGATCAGCACCAGGCTGGTGGATGGAGGATGCGGGCTCGAAGCTGGAGCATGCGCTTTTTCATCCCGCCTGTTCCATCCACGTTGATCTTCCACCGGCACAACCATGACGTTCGACGGCTTTAGATCGCGGTAGATGATCGGTGGGTGCTGGCTGTGCAAGTAGCCGAGCACCTCACAGAGCTGGTCGGTGTAGGCCAGCGCCTGGGGAAGCGGCAACCGCCCGCCAGCCTGGTGGAGCGTCTCCCGCAGCGTTTGCCCGCGGATATACTCCATCACCAGGTAGTGCTTACCCTCCTCGACGAAGCGGTCGCTGACGCGCGGCAGGTGCGGGTGGCGCAGCCGCGCCAGCATAGCCGCCTCGCGCTCGAACTCGGCGACCGCCTGGCGCAGTGCCTCGGTGTCACCACGCACAAAGCTAGTGGCCATTTCCTTGACCGCCACCTGCGCCCGATCGAGCCGCAGATCCTCGGCCAGGTAGACCGCGCCCATGCCGCCGCGCGCCAACAGCTGCACGATTCGATAGCGAGCCGCCAACACGCGATCGGTCTGTAGGCGCCCGGTCGTAGCACTCAACGGCGCCCCGCAGGACGGGCAGTAGGTGGATACGCTGCGCAGCGACGCACTGCATGAAGGGCAGAAGCGCTGCGGAAGATCAGATTGCTGTTGAGTCGGCTGCATTCAGGTCCCCACGTCAGAAACCCGGAACACACGTTCCCGTCACTCTTTGAACGATCGCCGCGCGGATATTCGCCTACGCCGCCACCATCCTGGCATCACAGAAAAAGGAGAGCATCAGTGCTCTCCTCGACATGAACATCCTCGTGTCTGTGGAGCGAGAAACGCTCGCACATCAGCCGGAGATCAGGCCTTCGTCCCGGTGCCGCTCGCCTTCTTCAAGCAGCATAATCGGGATGCCATCCTCGACCGGGTAGCGGTTGCCGTTGCGCCGGTTGATCAGCCATTCCTTGCCACCAGCGTCGGTCAGCAGCTCGACCGGGCCCTTATCGCCGGGATCGGCGAGGATCGCCAGCAGCTCAGGGCTGATGCTGCGCCGCTCCCCAGTGCCGAAGTTCCCGCCTGTCGCGCCGGCCGCGCCGAGGTCGAAGACGCTATCCTCACGATACTGCCAGAATCGCCCGATAAACGATCACGGCAAACCCGATCATCGCCGCGATACCAAACAGACGTAGAAATCCTTTCATGTACTCCTCCTTGATGAACTTCAATTCTCAATTCCTTCATCCTCCTCCTCGACAACCTTCCACGGCAGCGGCTCATTCTCGGTGCCCCGCCAGACCAGCAGCCGACCGCTCGGCGCCGTGCTCCCCTGGGTATAGCGGATCTCCAGGAATGGAAATCGCTGCTCCTGGCGGCGGCCGGCGACCATATCCAGCACGATCTCGGTCCAGGTCCCGGTGTTCACATACACCTGCGCGTCGTTGAGCGCGACCACTTGGGCCAGGTGGGTATGCCCGCACACAAACAGCGTGTTATGGCTATGCTCGGGGCTGGCGGCGATCCAGGCCATCTGCTGAAGCACGGCCCCTTTGAACTCGCGAACCTCGCGCCGCAACTGCCGCCCGGCCTCCTGCTCGATCTCCGCCAGCGTCGCCTCCGACGGCTGGCGCCCGACGCCCAAGCGCTGCACGAACGCCTGGGCCAGCGCCAGTGAACTCTGCGCGATCCGGCGCCGAAGCTTGATCTCCGGCTCAACCCCGCCATAGTTTGCGGCAACCGCCTGGCGCAGTGCCGGATCGGCCTCATACACCGCTTGCAACGTCAACTCGCGCTGCAATGTCTCGCCCGGTGCGCCGAGCAACTCCTCGCGCACCTCCAGCACCGGGCGCCGGAGGTACGTTCGCGGCAGCGCGACGCTTCGAAACAACCGCAACAACCCACGGGCCACAAAACGCCGGACCTCCGGTCTGCGCAGCCGTGGCAGCGAGAGCATGTACCAGAAGAATGCCGAAACGGGCTTGACATTGTCCACCAGCGGCGCGTCCTCCAGCGGATCGTCCTCCAGCGGATTGATCACATCCTTGACCACCTGGGTGCCGCGCACCACCTCGAACGGCTCGCTGATCCCCTCGAAGTGGATGAAGCGGTTCCAAGGATCAAACTGGTTGCCGTGCTCCAGGTAGATACCGCCGCCCTCATAGCTGATCCCAAAGCGCAGCCGTTGGTCGCCCTCCGCCAGGCCCAGCGCCTGCCACATCAGCCGCTTGGCAGCCGCATAGTGTAGCTCGAAGTCATGATTACCGATCAGCACGGTGAGCTGATTCTCAGGCTGCACGACAAAGGCCCGCAGCGCCGCCACCGGCTCAGGGTGGGCCGACAGGATCGTTTCCAGCCGCCGCGCCGCCGCCTCGCCCGACCACTCGTAGTCGCTCACACCAGATATTCGCACCTGCAAGAACTCAAACGTATCGCCGGCGAGGATCAGCTCGGTCGGCTCAGCGCCCAGCGCATATGAACTGATGAACGCAGCCAGCTCGTCATCGGCGTCGAAATCATCCAGCCGATCACCGCCGCCAAGATGCAGGTCGCTAATCAGCAGCCGGCGCATCCGAGGTGCTACCTCGTCTGAGTGGATCGGCGGCGTCGTATCGCCGGTGGGCAACAGCAGGACGCGCCGGAGCCTGATCAGCCCCCAGCGCACGACCACCACCGCTGCCAGCGCCTGGACGACCCAGCGCAGTGCTCGTCGGAATAAGCGCATCGACCCGTCGTCTGAATCCTTTATTAGAGATTGTCTGAAAAGGTTAATTTGTCGCTCGTGTTCGCGGCGGCGACAAACGCGCGTATCTTCGCGGTATCTTTGACCCCGTCGGTCTCAACCCCGCTGCTCACATCGACGCCCCACGGCTGCACACGCCTGATCGCCGCGCCGACATTGCCGGGCGTCAGGCCACCGGCCAGGATGATCGGGCGCCGCCGCGCCAGCAGCGCCGCGCGCTCCCAATCGGCCACAACGCCGGCGCCGCCATACGAGCCGGGCACGTGCGCATCCACCAGTAGGTGAGCCGACACCGCAGCGAACAGCCAGCCATGCTCCTGCGGCGTATCGTCGAGGCGCACCGCTTTGATCACCATCCGGCCGGGCAAGCGTTCGAGGATGGGGTACTCTTCATCGCCACTAAGCTGAAGCACGTCCAGATCGCATGTGTGGGCAATCGCGCTCATTCGCTCAGGCGACTCATTGACGAACACCCCGACAAGCCCAACCCGCCGTGCGGGCGGCGTCGCCGCCCGCACGGCCTCAGCGATCTCGGCAACCTCATCAGGCTGGACCTGGCGCCGCGACGGCGCAAAAATGAAGCCTAGCAGATCAGCCCCCGCCTCTACCGCCGCAAGCGCATGCTCGACGCGGCGCAGGCCACAGATCTTCACGATCGTCATGCCTCGGTGTTCTCGGTCTTCTTGCGGCGCGAGCGCTTCGGCTTCGCCGGCGCTGCTTCCTCCAACACGGCGGGTGCGTCGGCAGCAGGCGTCGCGCTAGCGCCGTTGCCGGCCGCCTTGCGCGGTCGCGAGCGCTTCTGCGCCGTGGCCGGCTCTGCCTTCGGAGCCTCGGCAACCGGCTTCTCGGCAGCCGGCTTCTCGGCAGCCGGTTTCTCGGCGGCCGGCTTGCGTCGCGACCGGGCGCGCTTCTGCGGCGCGGGCGCTACTGCGGAGGGCTCCTCGGCCGTGATCACGGTCGGCGGCTCGGCCTCCGCGACAACATCGGGCGAGTGCTGCGCGAGTTCAGCCTGCGCGGCGGCCTCCGGTGTAAAGAAGGTCGGTGGCTCCACAGCTGGCGGCGCGAGCACCTGTCCTTCCAGCTCGGCAGCCGGCGGCGTGAGCACCTGCCCCTCTAGCTCGGCAGCCGGCGGCGCGAACACCTGCCCTTCCAGCTCAGGCGTCTCAAGGGTCTCGGCTGGCTCACCGGACTGGGCCAGGCGGTAGGTCACACGATTGCCTTTGCCGCTGCGCTCCAGCATCCCGGAGTTGATCGCCTGCTTGATCAGCGTGCGCAGCTCCTCGTTGGTGCGAACAATCCCGGCATTGTTGCGGGCATCGCGCATCGCGTCATGGATCTGCGCGAAGGAGATCGGTCGCTCATAGCGCACGACGACCGCGCGCAGCAGGTGCCACTCCTCGTCGCTGAACGGCTGCGGCGCGGCACTTTCGGCGCTGCCGATATCGGATGAGGCGGGCGGCTCCAGCGTGGCCAGATCATCGGGCTGGATCTGGCGCTTCGGGCACGGGGAGATCTTCGAGTAGGGCCGGCGGCTCCAGCAGCTCAAGCGGATCGAGCGAGGCCAGCGCCTGGCTCTCGGCCTCCTCCTCTTCGACCCGTTCCAGCAGTTCCTCGAACACTGCCTCATCCTGCGTCTCGTCGGGCTCGTCGAGATCCGGGAGCACATCCAGCTCAGAGGTTACAGGCTCATCCAGCAGTTCCGCAGCCAGGATCTCGTCGGGGGACGTATACTCGATCTCCTCGACCTCCTCCTCCTCGATCTGCCCATCGATCGGCCCCAGATCCTCGGGGCGACCGCCAGGGCGCTGCCCACGGCGGCGGCGGCGGCGGCGGCCATTCGCCGAGACACCACCACGGGCCTCGGCGCGAACATCCAGCGGTGGCACGATGATCGGCGGCGGCGGCTCCTCCTTCAGCTCCTGCGCGAACTGCGAGAGCTTGTAGGGGTCCTCCCCTGGCAGGAACACCTCATTGACCGTGCCGTTGGTAAATACCTGGACTTTGCCGCGGCGCTCGGCCTCCAGCACGAAGTCCTTGAACTTGGCCAGCGGCCGGCCGGCGGCGTCCTTATAGCGGCCTTCCTTAAAATCGCCGCCCATCAGCTCCTTCATCGAGCAGCTTGAGCGAGCCGAACGAGCAGACATAGCCGCGCTCACGCGCCAGGTTAATCGCGCGAACCAGTGTATCATACACATCCGGCTGGGCGGGAGTTCGGCGGCGCCTCGCGGCTCACGCTCACGTTCGCGTTCGCGTTCGCGTGGCCGCTCCGGCTCACGTGGCCGTTCCGGCTCCTCGCTGGCCTCGGCCTCGCGCCCCTTCTCGGGCATCTTGGCGCGCGGCTGATCCGGACCAACTCGACGGTCTTCTTACCGACCAGCGACTCATAGAAGATGAACTCATCGGCGCTCTGGGCCAGGTGCGACGACGCGGCGCCGCCGATGCCGATGACGATCACCTCTTTGCCTTGCTGGCGGATGCTGTTGACCAGGGGAATAAAGTCGCGGTCGCCGGTCGCCAGCACAAACTTGGCGATATTGGGGTTGGTGAAGAGGGTCTTCATTGCGTCGATACATAGATTCATATCGACGCTGTTTTTGATCGCGCGGCCGGTGCGACCAAGATCGCGATCGTAGTAGTAGGTCGGCACATACATGGGCTCGATGCCATTGGCATAGAGCGCGCTGGTGACGCGGGGGTAGCGATACCAATCGGCGTACGCGCGTGCAATGACGACGCGGCCTAGGTCCTCGCACCGATCCATGATCATTTCAAAGTTCGGATTCGCGTCCAGCTTGTCACGGACGCTGACGTACACATTCTCGAAGTCGATGAAAACGGCAACGTCAGGTCGTTGGCTGTCGTTTGGCATTGGTTGTCTGATTCGCTCCTTGTCACATGAGGACAGCGGATGACGCCGCGGACGAATGCCGGGGCCAGGCAACGCTCACGTGGAAAAGGGCAGACGTGGAGGTCGCAGCTTATCTCAACCTGCGACCTGCTCCAGATCATCTGCTAGCGGGGTAAGCGAGCCAAAGCCCTGGGAAGTCCTATGTGGTTCGTGCCTCGTCGCCATAGGGGCGCCCTACGCCATACCTGGCGATGAACGACCGATTAACCACGCGACAAATTCGTCCAGGACCTAATCCGTTGTCAAAGTACTATTCCAGTCATCATCCATAACCGTACCGTTCCGCAACGCCATGCGGCGCGAAGACCGGCCACCCTGATGTGGTGCTAACTATAGCACCGGACGCACAAATCCGCAACTCGTACCGACCGCCGACGAGGTGACGAGGTGACAAGATGACAAGATGACAAGGTGAAAGGGTGACGACATCACGTTTCACGTTTCACCATCACGTTTCACCTGTATCAACAAATTGTAAATCGTAAATCGTAAATGCACTAGGCCATCCGAGATGTCTCGGTCGTCTCCACGCGGCTTAGTTGCTCGCGGCAGGCGGCGATCCCAGCCGCGCTCTCCGGGGAAGGGTCAAGCTGGTGGGAACGCACCAGCGCGTCGCGTGCCTCCTGGTAGCGCTTCAGCACAAACAGTGCCTTGCCCTTATTGAGCCAGAAGGCGGCCTTAACCGTCGTGACGGCCACCGACAGATCCAGCGCCCGCTCAAAACATTCCAGCGACCCCTCGACTCGGCCAAGCTCCATGAGCAGCGCGCCCTTGCTGTTCCACACGCCGGCGCTATTGGGCTCAAGCGCGAGCGCGCGATCGTAGCTCTCCAGGGCCTCGTCGAAGCGGCCCAGATCGGTCAGAGACATGGCGCGCCAGAGCCAGGCGGCGTGGTTGCGGTCGTCGGCCTGGAGCGCGCGCTCAAACACCGCCAGCGCGTTAGGAGCCTGATTCTGGCGCAGCAGCATCTGCCCCTGGTCGCACAACAGCCGACTCTCGCGCTCGGCGGCGATCAGATCGCCGACGACCGGGAGCGGCTCGCTGTCGAAGAGACGATTCATCTGCTCACGCAGGCGCTGCTCATGCTCGCGCAGACGTTCGACGTCGGAGTGATCCTGGGCGACGACGCCGATCTGCTGGACGCGCTCGCACACCAGCGCCGCGACCTTGAGCGCGTCATAGCCGCCCAGTGTTCGCGCCACGTCGATGACCCACAGCACGAACGCCATGATCGCCGAGCGACCGCCCCGGCTGTCGGACGGCGCGATCTCACAGGCGCGCACATACGCGGCGATCGTCTTGGCGGCGTAGGCTTGGCTCAGGCCAGACTCCTGGAGGGTCAGGCGCGCGCAGAGATCGCCCAGCGCAAAGTAGTCGTCGCTCTGCTGTGGACGGCGCTGCCGGGCCGCCCGGCCCAGCGCGCGCACTGCTGGGTCGGCGTCGTTGGCGAACGAGTTCGAACGATCCGCTCAGATCGCGGAAGACCGCCAGGAGCTGCGACCAAAGGCCAGTCTGATCATTCTCCTGGTCGGGCGGGGTGGTGGTGCGGCCGCTCTGCGGTGCGGCCGGCAGGTAGGCATTGGAGGACAACGTCATTGGGATACTCCACAAGTGCTTGCTGATTCGCGCCGATACATGTGCTTGATCATGATAACATTATTTTAAACGATTGAGATATTAGCTGAAGGTGACAGAAAGCTAAACGTCGCAACGTAGTAGGACAAGTGGCTGGCTGGCGGCGAGTGACGATCGGTTGATGAGGGACTCTGGCGTTTTAGAACATCCTACGGCAGACCCGAAACGTGAAACGTGAATAATGACCTGTTTACGTTTCACGTTTCACGGAGCTGGGATGCTTTTGTTTTTCGAGGCCTTTACTCATGTGTCGTGAGCAGGGCGACGAGCGGTGAGGAGCGAGGGAGATCGAGCGCGCCGGCCGCGCGCAGCGCCAGCGGAAGGCCGATAGTCGTATCCAGGGCTGTGATCGCCGCGTCACCGAGCGCGCTCCAGGGGCAGTCGAGCGCGACGCGCCCTTCCCGCAGCAGGATCGCACGGTCGAGGGCCTCAAAGCAGAAGTCGAGATCGTGGCTGACGACGACCACGCTCTTTCCCTGAGCCGCAAGATCGCGGATGAGGGCATCCAGCAGGGCGATGCCGGGGCTGTCGAGCCCGGCTGTCGGCTCGTCGAGCACCAGCACAGGGCTATCCATCGCCAGCACGGCGGCGATCGCCACCAGGCGCCGGCGCGGCGCCGGCAGGTCGTACGGATGCTCATTCGCGACCTCGGCAAGGTCAAGCGCGCCCAGCGACCGCTCAACCAGCGCCTCGACTTGGGCCGGGCTGTAGCCCAGGTTGCGCGGCCCGAAGCTGAGTTCGTCGCGCACGGTGCGGGCGAAGAGCTGATTGCGAATGTCTTGAAAGACGACCCCCACGTGCCGGGCGCAGCGGGCCACAGTCGCCGCGCGCGTATCGGTGCCGGCCACCAGCACCCGGCCGGACGACGGCAGCAGCAGACCATTCAAGTGGCGCACCAGCGTGCTCTTGCCGGCGCCGTTGCGGCCCAGCAGCGCCACCCGCTCACCGGCGCCCACTGCCAGCGTGACGCCGCGCAGCGCCTCGACGCCGCCCGGATAGGTGAAGCTGACGTCTTCGAGGGCGATGATCGGCGGCTCGTGTTGCGTGTTGCGTGTTGCGTGTTCTGTAGCGATTGGCGCCTGATATGTGATCTCAGGTTCTTGGTTCTTCGTCGTCCGCTGGGGCGTATGCAACTGGGGCGTATGCAATACGCCCTTACGTTCGGTGGTTCTTTGTTCTTGGTTCTCCCGCAGCCCCTCGATCAGGGCGTCGAGCGTCACGGGGAGCGGGCGGGTGGGGGGCCAGTAGCCCTGGGCACGGGCGGCCAGCAGCGCCGGGCGCGGCCAGCCGACGGCGCGGTCGCGCAGCAGCGGGTCGGCGAGCACCTGGCCCGCTGGACCATCGGCGATCAGCGCGCCGTCATCGAGCGCCACCACCCGGTCGGCCAGCTCGGCGACCCATTCAAGCCGGTGCTCGGCGACCAAGATCGTCGTGCCCTGACGACTGAGGTTGCGCAGCAAGCCGGCCAGATGGGCGATCGTGGGCATGTCAAGCTGGGCGGTCGGCTCGTCGAGCACCAGCACGGGCGGCCGCATGGCCAGCGTGGCGGCGAGCACCATGCGTTGCTGCTGCCCGCCGGAGAGCTGGTAGGGCGAGCGGTCACGCAGGTCGTCGAGTTCCATTACGCCCAGTGCCCATGTGATCCGCTCAACCATCTCATCGCGGGACACGCCCAGGTTCTCCAGGCCAAAGCCGACCTCCTCGAAGACGGTAAAGCGGGCGCCGGAGATCTGGCTGAACGGGTTGCTGCTGACCAGCCCGACGTGACGCACCAGCTCGGCCACCGGCCGCTCGACCACGTCTTGACCATCGACGTGGGCACTGCCGCTGAACTGCCCATGGTAGAAGTTGGGGATGAAGCCGGCGCAGAGGGCGCACAGGGTGCTCTTGCCGGCGCCAGCGCGCCCGACAACGGCGCAGATCTGGTCGTCGGGGACCTCCAACGACACCGCGCGGAGCGCCGGCCGCTCGGCGCCGACGTAGGTAAATGTCACCTCGTGGAGCGTGATCGCGTTCACGCGGTCTCCCAAAAGATCGTGAAGCGCGCGACGATCAGCGCGACAATCAGCAGCAACATACTTAGCCTGGCGGCGCGTTGAGCCGGCGAGTCCACCAGCAGGCGCAGGCTGGTCTTCGGACCGGGCGCCAGGAAGGCGCGCGAACTCGATCGCCATGGCCCGCTCCTCGACATCGACCAGCGCGCCGACCACCAGCGGGCCAAGCAGCGGGACAATCGCCCGCAGGCGCCGCACCCCCCCTTGCGTCTCCAGCCCACGCGCCCGCTGGGCCTCCAGGATCGCCGTGGCGCGGGCGGCCATATCAGGGATGATCTGCAATGAAACCAGCAGGATATAGCCGATACTGCGCGGCAGGCCGCGCTCGGTCAGCGCGAAGACCAGGTCGGCCGGGTGGGTGGTTCGCAGCATGAGCAGGACCGTCGCGCTCAGGACCAGCAGGCGTGTGGTGATCACAAAGGCGAACAGCAGCCCTTCGCGCGGGAGGTTCACCGGCCCGATCGGCAGGGGCGTCCAATCACGCGGCGGGAAGAGGATGCCCTGGATCAAAAACAGCGAAACCGCGACCGGCAAGATCACCACTGCTACCGTACGTAGGAGTGGCCCCGCGACCCCGGCAAGAAGCGCCAACCCGATGACGACACAAAAGATCAGCACCGGCGCGAGCGGCGACGGTATGATATAGGTCGCCGCGAGGAGCACCCCCACGGCGACCAGTTTTGTGAGCGGATGTAACCGGTGCAGCACGCTTGCGCCGGGCGTGTAGATCGACTGCATAGCAGCGCGTCAGCGACTGGTGGCCGGTCGGGTGGCCTGCACCGGCTCCTTCGCCGGGCGCGCATTGGGGAAGCGCTGGAGCAAGCGCCTGGGCAAAGATTGAATGATGAAGTAGACGATCATAAACGAGGTCATCTTATCAAACGGGTCCGACGTCGTCCCCTGGGCCAGCGCCGAGGCCAGAATATTCGCGCCGGTGGCCAGGAAGGCCGCCACCAGCACGTCGGTGCCTGAGCCAGTCAAGCCGCCGAACAGATAGGTCACGATCGGGGCCGAGATGATCGCGGCCACGACGCCGGTCACCAGTCCGGCCAGCCCGGCGTAGCCGGCATTCTTGAGCACAAAGTACCCGGCGACTGCGCCGAGCACCAGCGCCCCGATAAACACCAGCGGGTACTGGCCGAGCAACTGGGGGAGCGAGAGCAGGTTGCGTACGGTCGGGTCCTCCGGCGTCGGCGTGGCGGTGACGAAGATCATCACGAACAGCGACAGGGCAAACAAGAACACACCGCCGATCAGCGCCGAGAGCCACGGCGGCGACTGGCGCTGGAAGAAACCGGCGCGGCCGGCCAGCCCGGCGATCAGCCCGATCACCCCGGCGACGATCGCGAAGGCGTAGGCGAGGGAATCGAGGCCGATCAACGTCCAGATCGTGTTCGACAGCAGCCCAGTCAGCATCCCGCCCCACGGCCCTAGCAGGGCGCCGGCCATGACTGTCCCAATGCTGTCGAGGTAAATCGGCAGCCGGAGCGCCTTGGCGAGCTGACCGCCGGCGATATTGATCGCGATCAGGAGCGGGATCAGCGCCAGCGTGGTGCTGTCGAGCGCGCCGATCCGGCGCTTGAAGTCCTCGCTGGTGATGATCAACCAGCCGTTGAAGAGGTACAGTAGGGCGATCAAGATGATAAAGATCTGCTGGGGGATCAGCAGACCAAAGAGGTTAATGGCGGCGTCCGCCTCCCCCGACGAATAAACGGCGGAGCCCACGACCGCCAGGACGGCGGTGATCAGGGCACCGACGATGCCACCGATGAATTTGTTGAGCCAACCACCAACGACCGAGACCAGCACAGCGAGCAGAAGGATGTAGCCTGCCATACCTCTCCCCCTTCAAGTCCACGTGTTATATTGACACTATCTGCGGTGCGTGCCATTATAACGCAATTTGCCGACTGTGACAACCGGCGTGGGTGGAGTTATTCTTGAGGGGCGACCCCCTCAAACTCCCCCTTTTTCACGACGGATGTTCCAGCCACGCCGCCCGCAGCTCCGCGAAGCGCCCGGCGACGATGCTGGCGCGCACCTGGCGCATCAACTCCAGCAGGAACGCGACATTATGCAGGCTGACCAGCCGGATGCCGAGCAGCTCCTGGGCGCGGAACAGGTGGTGGATGTAGGCGCGCGAGTAGCGCCGGCAGGTGTAGCACAGGCAGGAAGCGTCGAGCGGGGCGGGGTCCTCGCGTAGCGCCGCGTTGAGGACGTTCAGCTTCCAGCGGCGGGCCGGGTCGCGCACCAGCGCGGCGCCATGGCGTCCCAGCCGGGTCGGGCTGACGCAGTCGAACATATCGATCCCGCGGGCGACTCCCTCGATCAGGTCGTCGACGTCGCCGATGCCGAGCAGGTGGCGCGGGAGCCGATCGGGCAGGTGCGGCACGGTCATATCGATGACCTCGGCGATCTGGGTCTTGTTCTCGCCCAGCGAGCCGCCGATGCAGACCCCCTCGAACGGGAGCGAGGTGATGTACTCGGCGCTGGCCCGCCGCAGATTCTCGAATACACCGCCGTGGACGATCCCGAAGAGGGATTGGTCGGGGTTGGGGGCGCCCGCCACGGCGCCCACGGAGGGGTACATATCCTGTAGAGCGGCCCCTCCGTGGGCGCTTCCGGGGTTTGGGATGCCCGCCACGGCGCCCACGGAGGGGTCGCCGTCCGCCACGGCGCCCACGGAGGGGCCGCCGTCCGACACGGCGCCCACGGAGGGGCCGCCGTACAGGGTTTGTTGGTGGTAAGCCAGACAGCGTGCCGCCCAGCGGTGCGTTCGCTCCAGCGAGCGGGCGGTGTAGTCATAGCCGGCGTGGAAGGGCGGCAGCTCGTCGAAGCAGAGGATGATATCGGCGCCGATGCCCTTCTGGACCTCGATGCTGCGTTCAGGGGTGAAGACGTGGGTCGAGCCATCGATGTAGGAGCGGAAGATCACCGCGTCCTCAGTGACCTTGACCATGCCGGGCTTGTTCTGCGGGTGGGCCGGGCGGCGGCCCTTGACCTCGTCGGCGATGCCGCCGTAGACCAGGCTGAAGACCTGGAAGCCACCGCTGTCGGTCAGGATCGGCCCATCCCAGCCCATGAAGCGGTGCAGCCCACCCATGCGGGCGATCAGCCCGTGGCCCGGCTGGAGGTACAGGTGGTAGGTGTTGCCCAGGATGATCTGCGCGCCGTGGTCGCGCACCTCCTCCGGCGTCAGTGACTTGACCGAGCCACGGGTGCCGACCGGCATAAACACCGGAGTCTCGACGGGGCCATGTGCGGTGGTGATCACGCCGGCGCGGGCGCGGGTGCTTGGGTCGCGGGCGGAGATCTCGAAATGTAGCGGCATAATGGCGTTATGACTAATCCTCGAATTCCCAGCCGTGCTGCTCGGCAACCTGACGCAGCGCCCGGCTCAGCGACTCGATCTGCTTGAGCAGCAGGCGCACCTTCATTGGCGCCCCGGTGTCGCTCTTGACCCACTTGACCAGGTCGCCCTCGGCGTAGGCGCGCGAGAGCCGGTCGGTCTCGTCCAGCATCTGGTCGAGCGAGCGGATGCGGAAGACGCGGGCCTTGTTCTTGGGCTGATTCTCGATCGTCTCGTCGTCGACGCTCAGGTACGCGCCGTCGTCCTCCGGCTCGTCCTCGTCGTCCCACAGGTCGGCGTCGGACTCCCCGGCGACCAGGGTCGAGGCACTGGTCTTGCCGAGCGGGCCGCCGCCGGCCGGCACAACCGGCTTGCCGATCTCCTCGCGGCGCAGCTCGATCCCCTGCTGTAGCGCGCTCAGCGCGTCGTCGAGCGAGAGCTGCGGGTTGGCGGCAAAGTAGCTTGATAGGCGGCTCAACTCAGACGCCGACATGCCCTCCTCGACGGCGGCGCGGGCCAGCTCGATCTGGGTGCGCGGGTTGGGGATGCGGCGCAGGTGCTGGGCTTGGGTCACGCTCAGGTCGCCGGCGCGGATCATGGCCTGGACCTCGTCGGGCAGCTCCAACAAGCCCAGGTAGCGCCGCACCGTCCGGGCGCCCAACCCGACCGTGCGGCCGGTCGCCTCGTCGAGATCGCCCTCGGTGTGCGGCTGGCCGTCCTGGGTGATCTGCCGGCGCAGGCGCGCGAAGGCGCGGGCCTTCTCCAGGTCGTTGAGATCCTGGCGCTGGAGATTCTCGGTGAGCTGCTGGATCAGCATCTGCGGGTCGTCGGCGTCGAGCAGCACGCAGGGCACCCGCTCCAGGCCAAGCTTGAGCGCCGCCTCGCGGCGCCGGTTGCCGTAGACCACCTGGTAGCGCCCACGCCCGGCCTCCACGACGCCAAGCGGCTGGAGCAGCCCGTGCTCGGCGATCGTCGCGGCCAGGCCCTCGACATTGCCGGGGTCCTCGCGCACGCCATGCGGATCGGCGTCGAGCGTGCGCGGGTCAAGATAAAGGAGTTGCATCGATGTTCCTCCGCCAGATCAGGAAACGTGAGACATGAAACGTGAAACGTGATGCGTGATGCGTGATGCGTCAGCGCGGCGTTCGCCGTCTCGCGTTTATTGCACACCTGTTCGAGGCCAGAGTATACCAGAAGACATCACTGTGGGCAACTTCATGGCTGATCGTAACTGTTCAGATTTAACGCAAAGGAGCAAAGATGCAAAGGTGCAAAGATATCGTAGAGGCCCTATCTTCCTGCCTTTGCCCCTTTGCGTCTTTGCGTTAGAATCTCAAGTCTGAACATTTACGGGTGATCGGGGTGGTGGCGCTTGCTGCACTCTGCAGGTACGCGGCCCTGCTGGGGGGAGGTAGAGCTTCAGGCGCTACGCGGCGACGGCGATCTCGCGCGGCGCGATGAAGCCGGAGACCGCCTGCTGCACCTGGGCGGCGATGAAGGGGCGCTGGAGGTAGCCGTCGGCCTCAAGCATCCTGGCGTGCTGCTCAAGGCGCGACCCGGCTGAGATCAGGACGACTGGGATGTTGCGGGTGGCGTGGTCGGAGCGGAGGAAGAAGTAGATATGCGGGTTGTCCAGGCTTGGGAAAGCTCAAGCAGAAACAGGTCGGGGGTCAGCGCGCGAACCATCTGGCGCAGTTCGTCGGTGAGCCGCGAGGCCGGCAGCGTGTGTACCACCACCTCCTCGGCGGTCAGCCCCTGCCTGACGGCAGAGATAACGGCGGCGCTGTCGGAGAAGCAGACAACCTGTGTCATCTCGATCGGTCCCTTCGTGTTCGTGCGTGCGTGCTCTACTTTCTATAATGCAGCAGCGCCCACCGGGGATACGCGGGCGCTACAATTCTTTTACAGAGTTCTTCTACTAGGTCCGGTCGTAGTAGACTGTCTGAAAGCCCATTTATCGCACGAGTTTGGTGGTGGAAAGGGGATCTTGAGGGGGCTTCCCCCTCAAACTCCCCCTTTTCAAACCTCCTCCAGGCGCTACGCCAGCACCTCCAGCGCCGCCGGCAACGTCTCCACCACGACGTTGCGGGCGTCGGTGGCCAGCACCTCGCCGTCGGCGGCGACCGGGAGCGGCGCGGTACAGCTGATCGTAATGCGGCGCGCGCGGCCCATCGTCACCTGCCGCAGGGTCGTGTGGGTGCCCTCCATCAGCTTGGGGATGTAGCGGATGATCTGGTCGAGCCGCAGATTATCGACCAGGCACAGGTCCAGCATCCCGTCATCGATCTGGGCCTCGGGGGTCAACCAGAACCCGGCGCCCTGGCAGCGGCCATTGGCGGCGCTGGCGAACAGCAGGCGCCGGTGCATCCGCTGGCCGTCGTACTCGACAGTCATCGGGTGGGCTTTGTAGTTGGCTAGCGCGCGGATGATCGCGACCAGGTAGACCGCCAGACCCTTGAGTTTGGTCAATTTGAGCAACTCGGCGGCGACCTGGGCGTCGAGGCCCATGCCCACGGCGTTGATGAAGTAACGTGCCTCGCCGTCGCCCACCTGCACGCGCCCAAGGTCGATCGGGCGCGGGCGCTCGTCGATCAGCCGCGCGACCCCGCCGGCAATATCATTGGGCTCGATCCGGTCGAGGACCTTGACGAAGTCGCTGCCAGTGCCGAGCGGAATGATGCCGAGCCGGGCGCGCCGCGCGCCACCGGCCTCGGCGCCCTTGATCCCATTGACGACCTCGTTGATCGTGCCGTCGCCGCCGACGGCCACGACCCGCCCGAAACCGCGCTCGACGCCCTGCCAGGCCAACTCGATCGCGCCGCCGCGGGCGTGGGTGGTGACGATCTCGTAGGGTATACCGGCCTGGCCGAGCGCCGCCTCCAAGTCAGGGCGCCGCTGGCCCGCAGCGCCCCGCCCGGCCCACGGGTTAAGGATGATCAGCGTCTTCTCCATCACACGCCCACTTCCTCTGGTTTGGAGATTGGAGATTGGAGACTGGGACCACGCGATCAATCTCTAATCTCTAATCTCTTTTCTTCTCTTGGCAAGGTTTCGGGAGGCGCCATTCGACTTTACAATGTGGGTGGGAGGAGACTGAGGGGGCGCCCCCTCAAACCCCCTTTTCTCGAAGATACTGGCGCTAGACCAATTGGTCGAGCCGATCGACGAAGCGCTCCAGCACGCCGAACGCGCGGTCCATCGGCTCGGCCGAGGTCATGTCGAGCCCGGCCAACTTGAGCACGTCGATCGGATACAGCGAGCTACCAGCGCGCAGAAACTGGACGTAGCGGTCGGCGGCGCCCGGCTCGCCGGCCAGCAGCCGATCGGCCAGGGCGTTGGCGGCGGCAATGCCGGAAGCGTACTGAAAGACGTAGAAGTTCATATACATATGCGGAAACTGCGCCCAGGTGATCCCCACGCGCGGCTCGTCGATCCGCACCGCCGGGCCATAGCCCTTGCGGAACAGCTCGACCAGGATGCCGGACATGGTATCGGCGGTGATACCCTGGCTCTGCTCGGCACGCTGGTGGATCTGGTGCTCGAACTGCGCCAGGATCGGCATGAGGAACAGGTAGCGATGGAAATTCGACATCGCCTCTTCGATCAAGGCGATCTGGAAATCGCGATCGTTGTCCTGCCTGAGCAGGTGGCCGCGCACCAGCGCCTGGTTGAAGTTCGAGGCGACCTCGGCCGCGAAGATCGTGTAGCGACTGTAGATGTAGGGCTGGGTGGTATCCGAGAGGTAGCGGTGCATGGCGTGGCCGATCTCGTGGGCCAGCGTGCTCATGCTGGTCAGGCTGTCGGCGTAGCTCATCAGGATCACGGGGTGGGCGCCGAAGGCCCCGCTGGCATAGGCGCCGCTGCGCTTGCCCTGGTTGGGGTAAATATCGACCCAGCGCTCACGCGTCAGGCCGTCGCGCATCACCCGCGTGTAGTCCTGGCCGAGCGGCGCCATGGCCGCGCAGATCCACTCGACCGCCTGCTGGTAGGGTACTTCGGGCTGGCGCTCGGCCAGCGGCGCGAAGACATCGTAGGACTCCAGCAGCTCGACCCCCAGCGCCCGCCGGCGTATCTCCCAATAACGGTGCCAAATCGGCAGATGGCGATTGCATGCCTCGATCACATTGTCGAAGACTGCGAGCGGGAGGTTGTGCCGGTCGAGCGCGGCGGCGCGGGCGCTCTCGTAGCGGCGGGCGCGGGCGCGGAAGACATTGGCGCGCACGTCGCCGGCCAGCAGCGCGGCCATGGTATTCTTGACACCCAGGTAGCCATCGGCGAAGGCCTTCCAGGCGCTGGCCCGCAGCGCGCGGTCGTGGCTCTCCAGCAGGTGCTTGATCGTGCCCTGGGCGACCTCGGCGGGCTGGCCTTCGGCGCCTTGGGCCGCCGCAAAAGGCAGGTCGGCGTCGGCCAGCATCGAGTAGGCGGTCCAGGTCGTGCCCAGCGGGTCGTCGGACTGGGCCAGCAGCTCCTCGACCTCGGTCGAGCGCACGTGGGCGCGCCGGCGCTGGAGGTTGTCGAAGTAGTGCCCATAGAGCTGGAGCGCCGGCTCCTGGGCCACGAAGCGCCCGATCAGCGCCGGGTCGAGCCCCAGCAACTCCGGCTCGGCGAACGCGATTGCGGCCCCGAAGCGCGCCGCCAAGTTGCCGACGCGGGAGACCAGCGCGGCGTTGATCTGGTTGGCGGTATCCTGGTCAGCCTGCAACGAGGCGTAGCGCGACAGGCGATCCAGCCCCGGCTTCAGGCGGTCCACCACCTGGAGCCAGGCCAGCAGCGTGGCCGGCAACTCGGCCAGCCGGCCCGCGAACCCGGCCAGGCCAGGCAACTCGCCCTCAAACGCGCGGTAGGCCTGCTCCCAGGCCGCGCCGTCGGCAAACAGGCTGGAGAGATCCCAGGTATGCTCCTGCGGGACCTGCTCACGTCGTGGTAGAGTTACGGTCACAGCATCGACTCCTTTGTCTCACAATTTTCGGCACTATAGTAGCACACATAGACACAACGATCGATTTCGATCCGAAACGGGCGCGGGGGCCGTTTATAGTAGTAGGGGACTCGCGCGTTTTACAATCCCACAGCACTGAAACGTGAAACGTGAAAGGTAAGGGATACTCGATTTTTAAACGAGCCAAGACTGTGTTACGTATTGCGTGTTGCGTGAGTCGCGCGACGCAACACGCAACACGCAACACGTAACACCCTGGCGGGGATAGTTTATTTTTCGAGAATCTCTGAAACGTGAAAGGCCCTCACGCATCACGTTTCACGTATCCGGGTGGAGATCGCCAATGTCGTCAGCCAGCGCCACATCACAAACCGCGCTGCTCCAGGTCGTCGCGACCCAGCTCTGCTTCGATAACGGGGAGGAGTTCGTCGGGCGTGAGTTCGCGCGCAGAGTCGTTCGCGAGTTCCTGTCGGTGGGCAACCGGATGCTGGTGTTCGTCGGCCCGCCCGGCATCGGCAAGACCGCCCTGGCCGCTGCGCTGGTGCGTGAGAACGCCGGCGCCGCCCAGCCCTACCTAGCCCACTTCTGCGAACTGAACGGCGAAGACAACCCGTTCCGCTTTTGCAGCGCGCTGGCGCAGCAGCTTCACGCCCGGCTGGGCGACGACTACGTGATACCGGAGACGGTCAGGGGCCAGCAGGTAACGGTCCAGGCCAGCGTCAACGTCGGCCAGGCCAGCGGCACCAGCCGCATCACCGCGCTGGAGCTGAACATCGGCGGCATGCACCCGCGCGAGGCGTTTCGCCAGCTCGTGCGCGAGCCGCTGCGGGCCTACCAGGAGCGGCACGGCGCCGAGCGCCAGCACGCCCCGCTGGTGATCGTGATCGATGCGCTCGACCGGGCCTGGGAGTGGGACAGCGGCCAGGGCGGCAACATTATCAGCGCTCTGGCCGACGTTCAGGACCTGCCGCCGTGGGTCAACCTGATCTGCACCGCCCGGCCTGGCCCGGCCGTCCAGGCGCTGCGGGTGCAGGCCGGCGTGCGGGTCTACGACATCGCGCCGCAGAGCCGCGAGAACCTGGACAATATCGCGACCTTCTTCCGCGAGCGCTTTCTGGCCCCGCTGGAGGCCGAGGCGCGTGCTCGCTTCGAGCGCGCGCTGGCCGACGCCGGCATTGGGCCGGGCTCCAACGGCGGCGACCCGGCCGCGGCCTTTGTCCGGCGGGCGGTAGAGGCCAGCCAGGGCAACTTTCGCTTCGTGCGGCACTACGTCGACGCCTGGCGCGCCGCGCTGGCGCCGGCCGAGGGGCAGCCGGCGGTGGACCCGGCGGCGCTGCTGCGCTTCGAGGCCGGCGGCTCGCTCGACGACGCACTGGACGCGACCTACGCCGCGATCTACGAGCGGCTCGACACCGCACTGAGGGCCAACACCGGCGACGCCGACGAGGACGTACTAGCGGCACTGGCGATCGCCTTCGCACCGCTGCACCTGCCGCTGCTGGCGCACCTGTCCGGCCGGTCGCTCGACGACGTCAGCGACGCGCTGGGCCGGCTCGCGCCGGTGCTCGCCCAGCACGACGGCGGCACCTACTCGCTCTACCACAGCGGCTTCGCCGACTACATCCGCCGGCACCTACCGCAGATGGGGCGCGCCCGCGATGTGCGCGCCGCCCAGACACTTGAGCACGCCGATATGGGCGACCCGCTGCTGCGGGAGTACCGTGCGCGCTTCCGCTGGTCGCACCTGCTGCGCGGCCTGGACCTGGCCGCGGCGGCGCGCGACGAGGGCCAGCCGGCCGACGCCACCAGCCAGCCGTCACCCCCCACCACCTACCGAACCATCGCCGAAGTGCAGGCCCAAGTCCACGACGCCGTCACACAGGCGCAACTCCTGCGCGAGCTGGCGACGCGCGCGCTCGACCCGAACCAAGCCGACGCGACCGGGAGCTGGAATGCGGCGTTGAGCTGCCTGCACGCGGCGGAACGAACGCTGCGGCGCAGCCGGGCGCTGCTCTACACCCGCCAGCGTGCCTGGACCCCCGACACGGCCGGATCGGCGCCGCCCGAGCTGATCGAGCTGGAGCATACGCTGATCGCCCTGGGCGATGCCTACGCCACGATCGCGCGGCGGATGGACGCCGGAGGCCAGCGGCCCGGCCAGCCGGCCGGGCCGCTGGGCTGGCCACATGCGATCTGGGACGCGACGGCGCGGCTGCCGCTGACGCTCTACCTGCTGCTGATCCTGTGGATTCAGGGCGTGCGCGAGCTGCACATCCCCGGCGCGCTCCAGAACCTGGGGCGCGCCCAGGACTGGACAGTGGCGCGGCTGTGCGTGCTGAGCGTGAGCGCCTACCGGCGCGCGCGTACACTGGCCGCCGCCCGTGGCGCCGACGACGCCGACGACGATGTGGCCGAGCGCCTGGGCCAGGTCTACATGCACATGGGCGCGTATGATGCCGCCGCCGCGACCTACGAGATGCTGCTGGCGCGCCCGACCACGATAACGCGCATTTGGCTCCAGGCGGTCTGGCGGCTGGCGCTTGGCGAGGTGCTGCTGATCCAGCAACGGCTGGACCGGGCGGCCGAGCTGCTCAACAGCGCGCTCCCGATCTTCGTCGCCCAGCAGGCCCCGGTGCTGCGGGCGCGCGCGTTGAGCGCCCTGGCCAGCACCCACCGCCGCCAGGCCGAAGCCGCCGACGCGCGCCACGACCGGCGCCTGGCGGTCGCGCTCGACGACATGAGCTTCGCCGACTGCGAGGCGGCGCTGGCGGCCTGGGCCGATGTCACCACGCTGCCGGGCGATGAGACCGCCAGCGTGGACCCAGCGCTGGCGACCAGCCGGATCGCCCACTGGCTGTGGCGCGCCGGCCGCGACCCGCGCCTGGGCGACGAGCAGCAGCGCCGCGCGCGAACCCTGCTCGACACGGTCGCCGAGCGCCACTACCCCCAGCGGTTCGAGCACCCGGTGCTGCATTTCTTCCGCATCGCGGCGGCGGTGCTGCTGCCGGCCTACGTCCTGATCGGCCTGCTCCTGGCGGTCCAGCGGCCCAGCGACATCCAGGTACGCACCCGGCCCGAGCTGAGCCTCCAGCCGCCATTGCTGGACCTGGCGCGCTTTCCCAACAACCTGGTCGGCAGCCGCATATCGGCGCCCGACGCGCTCAGCACGCTCGACCTGACCCAACTGGCCACCAACGGCGGCGCGCTAGGCTTTCTGCCCAGCACACCCTCACTCGACCCGCTGGCGATCACCTGGGTGGTGCTGCTATTCATTGGGCTGTACCTGGTCGGCTACACGCTGGCCGGGCTGACAGTGATCATCTTCACCTCGCCAGCCCAGTTCCAGAGCCGCCGCCCCGGCCGCCTGGTGCTCGACAAGCGCCGCCTGCACTGGCGCGGCCCGGCCAGCCAGGGTTCGCTGCTGGACACCTGGGAATGGTTCTGGCAGGATATGCTGCTGATGCGCGGCTGGATGCAGGAGTTCGTCAGCCGCGTGCTGGGCACATCACTGGCCGCAGGGCGACCGGGAGAGGGGGCCATCAAACAGCGCCATCGGGCTGAACGAGATCGAGAGTCTGATTGTGATGGATCGGCGGGCGCTCGGCTACCTGCTGCATGACTTCTCATTCGTGCTGGCGCAGCCGCGCGACCACGGTCGGCGGCCACTGATCGTTCCCGGCTCGCTGTTCAACTACGAGGAGCTGTGCGACGAGCTGGAGCGGCGCTCGAAGGCACCCCGGCGCCACTTCGGCGTGGAGTTTGTACGCAGCACCGGCGGCTTCTGCTTTATGCTGACCCTGCTGTACGCGCTGCTGCTGGTGCTGCTGCTGCCGCTGAACCCCAGCATCCTGAGCGCCACGCTGCCGGGCCTGGGCTACTCGTTGAGCAGCCTGTACATCCTGGTGACGCCGGGGCTGCTGCTGCCGCTGCTGTGGTGGTTCGTGGCCCACCCGCTGGGCGCCAGCATCACCCGCTCCTGGGTGGCGCTGCCGCTGGCGGTGACGGCTGCCGTCGGCAGCCTGCTGACCGTCGCCGCGCTGGGCGAGCGGGCCAGCCTGGCGGCGTTCGGGCTGAAGCCGGATCTGGCTACGCCGATTATAGCGACCGGCGTTCTAGCAGCGCTGCTCTGTCATGCCCCTCCGCGCCCGTTGCTCGTGGTCCGTACGACGCTTGGCCGGCACCTGCTGCGGCTTGGGCTGGGGCTGCTGGCGCTGGTGGGCCTGGGGCTACTGACCTGGCAGATCGGCACGACACTGGTCTGGTACAACGCGCTGGTACAGGGTAACGAGCTAGTCGAGCAGGCGCTGCGGGCGCCCGACTGCACCGATGGGCGCGGCGCCTGCGCCGCTCCCAACCAGGCGCTGGCCTACTACGACCGGATGATCTGCCTGCGGCCCAACGACAGCGACGGCTACGCCTTCCGCGGCTTCGCGTACCTGTCGCGGGGCGAGTACGAGCAGGCGATCGCCGACTTCGAGCGCGCCCAGGGCGCCGGGCAGCCGCCGATCATGGCGCGCTGCGCGCGGGCGACGGCGATCGTGCCCAGGGCCAGCCAACGCACCGGCCTGTACACCAACATCGGCGCAGTGGAGACGCTGATCGCGCGCCAACAGCCGCTGGCGCAAGCAGAACCACATTACGCCGAGGCGCTACGCAACTACGCCAGGGCCATGGGCTTCCCGCACGAAGGGGCACAGCCGGAATGCGCTGCCATAACGGGCGACCTGCTTCAACTTGCCGGCCCGGTGTCCAAATCAGGGCCGACAGCCGGCGCCGGCCTGAGCGCCAGCCCGCGCGCCGCCGACGCTACGGCGCTCAACCAGGAGCGCGCGCCGGTGATCACCCAGCTCGCCGATACCTGCTACAGCCGCGGCTTCGCCCGCCTGCGCGCGTACCCGGCCCTAGCCCAGCCCGACCGCGACGCGCTGCGGCTGGACGCCTGGGACGACCTGGTGTCGGCGGCGGCCGGGTACTACGCGGTGCTGGATGCCGACACCAGCGCCCAGGACGACGAGCTGGCTCGGCGCGGGCTGGCGGCGACCTGGCTGGCGTTGAGCCAGTTCGACGCGCTGCCGCCCGGCGCCGTCGATCGACGGACCTACCTGCTGCGCGCGCTGACGATCTACCAGGAGCTGGAGCGCGAGGGCCACCACGATGTGAACATCTACGCCGGCCAGGCCTGGAGCGCGATCCAGCTCGGCGCGTGGGATACGGCCAATGCGCCGCTGGCCCAGGCCCGCGCCCTGGCCGAGGATGACCCGGCCTTCCCGGCGCTCCAGGGGCTGGTGGCCTGGCTGAACAGCACCCAGTACTCCGCGCCGCGCAAGGGCAAGCCGTCGCCAGGGTACACCGGCGCCATCCTGCGCGCGGTCGACTCCTACACTACGGTGATCAACCAGGGCCAGATCGACTTGGACCGCGCTTACGCCACCCGTTCGCTGCTGTTCTACAGCCTGCGTAACAGCCCGCACGGCCCCGCGACCGTGGCCGGCGCAGACGACACCTACGCCGACGAGGACTACGGCGCCTGGATGCGGCAGGCGATCGCCGATGTCGATCAGGCGCTGATCGCGGCCGAAGGGCTGGGCCGGACGCCGGCGCAGCAGGTCGGCTACCGCTACTGGCGCGGTCGGTTGAGCTTCGCGCTGGCGCTGACCTGGCAGGAGAAGTTTCGCGGGCCGCACGAGTGGTCGGAGCTGGTGCCGCTCTACAGCCGGGCGTTCGACGACTTCAGCGCCGCTGCGGCGATCGACCCCAACGCCGAGCGGCGGGCGGTCTACACCGGCACCTGGATTCCGTGGGCGCGGGTCGCGCTCTCCAATGCCAGCCACATGCATCTGGCGCAGATGCACGCCCGGCGCGGCGACTTCGGTCGGGCGCGGGCCGAGCTGGAGCTGGTCGATCCGCGGCCGGCCGCGGTGCAGCAGTGGGACCGCGAGACGCTCTCGGCGCCACGACCGGACTACTCGTACCTGCACGGCCTGATCAGCCTGGGGTTGGGCCTGCCGGACGACTTCCCGAACAAGCTGGTCGCGCCGGGCACGGTCGGGGAACTGACGCCAGCCGAACTGAGCTACACGCAGGCGATCACCGAGACCGAGAACCGCGCGATCGTGGCCCAGCCCAGCGCCGATTACCCCGACGACGCGCGCCCGATGATCTACGAGGCCGCGCTGAGCGACCTGGAGGGGCTGCTGGACCGCAAGCTGGCGCCGGAGGCCCGCGCGGCGGCGGAGCGGGTGCGCGAGCGGCTGCGGGAGCGGCTGGCGGCGATCGGGCGGTGATCCGGTGCCATCGCTGCGGGGGGCACGATGCTATGGCTGTGGGGGAGCACGATGCTCTCGCTGGGTAAGCGCGATGCCTCGCGATGCTCTGCGCTGCTCTCGTCGTGGGCGAACACGTGGGTTCGCCCTTACACGGTGCCTCGCGGTGCTGTCCGTGGGCGGCAGAGGTGCCAGGCGGCTGCGAGCAGGGCGGCTGCGGTAGCGCAGATGACGGCGGCGACGGCGAGCCTGGCCCAGGCCGGCAGCTCGGAGCGCGCCAGGTACCAGGCCCAGTGGTCGGCTAGGTGCTGGTTGAACGGCTCGTAGAACCAGGCCCAGCGCGGGCGCGGGCGGCTCGGCAGCGGCGCCACGGCTGTGTCGAGCAGGCGGGCCAGGGCGCCGTCGAGCGGGGCCAGCCGCACCGAGCGGATCAGCACACCCAGCTCGTCGTCGCGGTCGCTGAACCCGACCCGCAGCGGGTTCCAGGTGTTGGAGGAGAGGCGCAAGGCCGTGCGGCCGGGCGGCAGCAGCAGTGTGTAGACGCGCGCCTGGCCCGGCGGCTGCGGCCCGGCGTTGTAGCTCCCGAGTTGGAGGGCCAGCCCGCTGGGCGGCGCGGAGGGCGGGCGGCAATCGTCGACGGCCAGCGCGACCAGCGTGGGCGCGGCGAGGCGGCAGCGCAGCTCGCCATAGGCGCCGGTGCGGCGGGGCAGTGGCGCGCCGGGCTCGCCTTCGGGGGCGAACAGCCCGTCGCCCAGCACGCACGATGGCCCGGCCGCGAAGTAGCGACTGAGGCGGTCGCCCAGGATGCCCCAGTGGGCCACCAGCGGCGACCCGGCGACGGTGTACTGGCGCTGGTCCTCGGAGACCGGGCATGTTCTGATAGGTGTCGAAGTTCAACAGCACCCCGCCCAGCGACCCGATCAGCCCCAGCACGCCCAGCACGAGCACGAGGGTAGAGGATAGAAGATGGAGGATGGAGGATGGAGGATCTTGAGGGGGCGTCCCCCTCAAACTCCCCCTTTTCAGGTATCCACTCGCCAGTAGGATGAGCAGCGGGACGGTCGGGAGCAAGAAGCGCGGCCCCCAGACCCCGCCGCCGTTCCAGGCGACCCAGCGGGCGTAGAGCAGCAGGTGGGCTAGGAACAGCCCCAGCGCCAGCAGCACGACGCCACGCTGGGGGCGCCAGAGCAGCAGCGCGCCGGGGATCGCCAGCAGCGCGGGCGGCGCGAACAGGAACAGGCTCTTGCCGGGGCTCAACAGCATGCCGTACAGGCCAACCGCGATCGGCGTGGTGAACGCGCCCGACTCGGAGGCATAGCCGGTGGCGAGCGGCGTGCCGAAGCGGAGCTGATTGTAGCCGGCCAGCAGCGCCAGCCCCGGCAGTAGGCCCAGCATCCACAGCCCCATATCGACCACCGACCGCCGACCGCCGACCACCGACCACCGACTCTCTACCTTCGGTTCTTGGTTCTTGGTTCTTGGTTCTTGGTTCTTGGTTCTTGGCGCCAGGAGGATGTAAACCGCGATCACCGGCAGGGCGATGCCGCTGGCGACGCGGGTGGCGAGCAGCAGGCCGGCAGCCAGGCCGGAGATCAGCAGCGGTCGTTTCAGCGCGGAGTGGCGGGATGCCTCGGCGCGCTCGGTCGCCAGCAGCAGCAGCAGCGCCGCCAGCGGCTCCGAGAAGAATGTGCGGGCGTACGGCCAGGCGAAGGTACACAGCCCGTACAGCAGCGCCAGCAGCAGCGCCGCACGCCGGCTCGCGCCCAGGCGCAGCGCCCAGGCCGCCAGCAGCGCGGCGGTCGCGGCCGTCACCAGGCTGTTGAGCGCCGTCACGGCCAGGCGGGTGGTGTAATCAAACGCCGCCGGGCCGAGTGGCGCCGACAGCGCGCCCAGGCCGAACAGTGGCAGCGCCAGGAGCGAGGGCAGGATGCCGTAAGGCGAGTAGCCGCGCCGGTCGGCGCCGACCCGCAGCGCCGCGACCGGGGCGCCGTCCTCGACCACCACCGCTACGTCGCCAGCCAGCGCGATGCGCCGCGTGACCTCGTACATTGTCTCCTCGTCCGGCGAGTAGGTGTGGCCGCTCATTGTCAGCAGGTAGAAGCCCGTCAGCAGCAGCATGATCGCCAGCGGCAGACGGGCGCACGCCGGTCGATTGTACGGCGTCGCGCTCACGGTTGGACCTCAAGATGGGTGAGCAGCAGCGCGTCGGAGCCGTCGGCTAGCGGTAGCCGCCGGCCGGTCGCCGGGTCGTACACCCCCACGATCACCCGGTAGCGCCCCGGCGGCGCGTTCGCCGCCACCGTCAGCGGCACATCCTGCCAGACCCGCTGCCCCGCCCGCCATACCGGCGTCGGCCACCAGTCGCCGCCCACTGCCCCGTCCCACTGCGCGATCTTGCGGTCGGCGTCGTCGAGCACCTGCGCGAAGACCAGGTAGAGCTGCGGTTGCGCCCGCTCGGCCTGCCAGAGCAGCGAGAGCCACGCCCGCTCCCCCGGCCGCGCCACGCCCGCGCTCAGCTCGTAGCCGCGCAGCCCAATCCCGTCGCCAATCGTGATCGCCAGCGGCTGAGCGGGCGGATCGAGGGCCACAAAGCCGGCGTTCACATCGAGCGGCGTGACTGCGCTCACAGCACCCCCGCGCCGCTCGAAACGCAGGAACGGGATCGCCTTGCGTACCTGCTCGCCCTGGTAGACCCACAGCGCCGCGAAGTAGCTGCCGTCGCGCAGATCGCCCACCTGGATCGGCAGCGGCGCGCCGTCGAGGCTGGCCGCCGGCGCCGCCAGGTCGAGATCGAGCTGCCGAGGTCCCTGCTGCGGCGCCGGAAAGAGCGCCCACGCATAATGCACCGGCTCAACACGATACCCAGGCAGATCGGCGTAGATCTCGACCGCCAGCCGCAGCATCTCGTCACCTGAAATTCTGGATTTCTACATGCGTGGTGACATCGGCTGTTTGCGCTGCGCTGGTCATGCCAAACATGATTATGTCATCCTGCATTTCAAGGCGCGGGCCGCTCCGTGCGCTGTCGGGCGCGTCGAGGCTGGCCCAGCGCAATGTGAGCGGTGCCAGCCGGCCGCGCAGGGTCACGCGCAGCGGCGCCGAGACGATGCCGGTGGCATAGATCGTGGCGCCGGCCGGCAGCTCCACCAGCCGCCGCTCGTCCCCAAGCTCGATCTCAACCGTCTGGGCGATGAAGCTGCCGAGTGCCAGCCGCAGCTCACGGGGGGCCGGTGGCGCGCCCAGCAGTGGGGCCTGACTGAGTAGCTGATCGCCAGCGTAGAGCGTAAGCGGCCGGTCGGGCTGGGCTTGGAGGTAGCTGCCGACGCCGAGCTGGGCACGCTGGTAGGTCGTGGCGTCACGCCGGCACAGGGGCGCCTCGCCGTAGCTTGTGGAGCGACCGTTCAGCCAGGCCAAGCGCCGGTCGGGGGCGGCGTACAACCCCACATCCTCGTTCTGCCAGATCAGCGCGGCCCGGTCGAGGCCGTACTCGCGCGGGTCTTCGCCGCGCCGCAGCAGGCTGTAGGCCGGCGCGACTCCCGGCTGCGGGTTGTCGAGCAGGCCGAAGCCGCTCTGCGCGACGCCAATCAGCTCGCGGTCCTGGAGGGCATACGCCCACGCGCCAAGCGCCGGCCCGCAGAGCGAGGTGGCCGCCGCCGGCGAGATGTAGAACGGCCCAGGCCGCTTCAGCTCCGCAGCCACCGCCCGCAGCCCGGCGGCCTCCAGCTCGAAGACCGCCGGCCGCTCGGCGTAGACGCCGTAGGTCCGGTAGCCGGCCAGGGTGGTGCTAGCGGCCAGCAGGAGCGCGGCGGGAATTGAGAATTGAGAATTGAGAATTGAGAATTTGGCATTCTGCATTTTCAATTTTACATTCTCAATTCCGAGCTGGGGGGCGAGGCCAGCGCCGACGAGCCCAAGCAAGAGCGTGTTGACGTAGCTGGCGCCACGCAGGAGGCCGTAGGGATAGCGAACGACGAAGCGCAGGCCGAGCAGGTAGAGCAGGCAGCAGAGTGCGAGGCCCAGCACCAGGCCAGGGCGGGTCGTGCCGCGCCCGATGCCCCGCGCCAGCAGCGCCAGCGCCGCCGCCAGCCCGGCCCACCAGAGCAGCACTTCGAGCAGGCCGCGCGGCGGCAGCCCATTGTGCGAGAAGGGCGCGCTGCCGGCGATCACGGCCGGCGAGACGAACTCGGCCCCGCCCAGCGACGCGACCTGCGACGCGAACACGCCCAGGAACGCATCCGGCGCACGGAGGTGGGCGAGCAGACCCAGCAGGGCGCCGCCGGCCAGCACCAGCGCCCCACGCCCGACCACCTTGACCCAGCCGCCCCGCCGTCGCTCCAGGAGCAGCGCCAGCCCAAGGCCCAGCGCCGCCGCGCCGTAGGCCAGCAGCATGGGCCAGTAGGTGCAACTCAGCCCACCCAGCAGCAGCGCCGCCGCCCCGACCGAGCGCGGTGTCCCCTGCTCCAGCGCCAGCAGGGTACACAGCAGCGCCAGCGGCAGCAGCGCCAGCCCGGCGGTGCTCATGCCGAAGCTGTTGTAGGTGGTCCACAACAGCAGGCTGTTGGCAGCGGCCAGCGCGCAGCCACACAGCGCGCCAGCCACCCGCACGCCCAAACCCTCCCGCAGCAGCGCGTAGAGCGCGGGAAGGGTCAGCGCGCGCAGCAGCGCCAGCATCGGCACCCAGCTCTCCCAGGCGCGCCAGCCGCCCAACAGGTCGGCCAGCCCTTGCGCGTACGTGGCCCCCATCGCCCGCGCGACGGTTGGGTTGGACATGACCTGGTTGCGGAGCGGGCTAGCCGGCGCCAGGGCTAGCGTGGGGTAGCTATAATCCTTCAGGTAGTCGGCCAGCGGGAGGTAGAACTCGACGTCCCAGTTGTCGCCTATCGGGGTGAGGGCGCCGTAGTTGAGGACGGGAGCGAGGTTGATCAGCCAGGCTATGAGCATCAACAGCAGCAGCGGGACCAACTCACGCGCCGGCAGCCGCCCCGGCCAGCGTGAGCCGCGCGGCCGCAGCCATGCCAACACCAGCGACCCCAGCGCCAGCAGCAACGCCAGTGGCAGAATCTGGCGCAGCGTCAGGCCGGCGTTGGTCGCATAGAAGCCGAGCAGGGCCAGCAGCGCCAGCCCGACCAGCGGCGCCAGCGTCAGCGTGTGTGGCCGCAGCCGCGCGGGCAGCAGCAACTGCGCCGGCCCCAGCCCGCAGAAACTCAGCAGCAGCACCTGCGCCAGGCTGATGATCGATGCGTCGAACAAGGTCCGCAAGATCTACCTCAAAGAGATGAGTGGTACCTTTTCTTCCTTTTATCGACGATTTTTGCCCGGTCGGGCAAAAATCGTCGATAAAAAATGGGTGAAGTACCTTGCTGCCGCAGGCAACAGCGGCGTTGCAGGCGCCACCGTGTAACTTCAATAGGCTATGGAGCGGGCGCCATTATAGCACGACGCTAGAGCAATCAAGCGACGGGCGCACGGCGAACTAATCGCCGGCAATCTATGCTATCATTCCCCGGTCAGTATAGTTCAGCGATGCGATGGAGGCGTGCAATGCCCAAGATCGGACGTAATGATCCATGCCACTGCGGGAGCGGAAAGAAATATAAGCAGTGCCACCTGCCGATCGAGGAGGCCGCGCAGGCGGCACTGCGCCGGCAGCGCCAGGCGGTGGACACGCTGATGCCGAAGCTGATCGACGCGGCGCGCGGGCTGCCGGAGGCCATTCCTCCGGCGCTTGGGCGCTTCTGGGACGGGAAGTACACCGCAGAGCAACTCGGCGAGCTGGACGATCTGGAGGATCGCGGTGCCGAGCGTTTCCTGACCTGGTTCGCCTTTGACTACCGGCTTGACGATCGGGCCACGCTGGTGGAGCGGCTGGCAAATGGCGAGGGCACGCTTGAGCTAACCGACGAGGAGACCCAACTGCTGCCGACCTGGGCCACCACGCAGTTGCGACCGTATGTCGCCGAGAGCGTGCTGAAAGGCCAGGGGATGCAGGTGCGCGATCTGCTAGATGAGACCGTCTATGAGGTTGAGGACCACGCCGCCTCGCGGCGCGTCGAGCCGGGCGAGGTGCTGGTCGCTCATCTGGTGCCCGCCGCCGGGCGTTTCTACGTCGGCGGGGCCGCGGCCCACCTGACCGCCGACACCCGCGAGAAGCTGCGCGAGTTCGCCGATCTGCACCTGGAGGCTTTCGCCCGCGAGCACCCCGGCGCCACTTGGGCCGATTTGCTGCGGGCGCGCTCCGAGGTGCTCAACCAGTTCGTCATGGCGCTGCCGGTCGAGAAGCCCGATCCGACTATCCTTGAGAACATCATCTCCCAGACTCGCATCTCGCTCAAGCTGGCCGGCGAGTCGCTCGGCATCGGCCGCCCCGACAACGGTGAGTAGAGATTAGAGATTGGAGATTGGAGGTGGTGGGAACGGGGTTCTTGAGGGGCAGCCCCTCAAACTCCCCCTTTTCAGACAGCCTCTCAGACCCCGATCTCCAGCTCCTTGGCGTAGCGGCCGTTGATCGCCAGCAGCGTCTCGTTGCCGCGCGCATCCACCAGCCTCAAGCGGGCGATGTGGATCGGGCAGTCGCGAGCGTAGATGAAATCCTGGTGCCAGATATGGCGCGGGTCCTCGAACGCCTCCGGGCCGGTGACGCCACCGATGTGCTCGCTGCGACCAAGCGCGATATGTGGCCCGGCCTTCTCGTCTTCCAGGATGTTGCCCCACACCCGCGCCCTGGGATTGCAGCCCAACCCCAGCTCGGCCACGTTGCGGCGCGCACCATCGATCGACAGAAACGTGTGCAGGTCGTCGGCGGCCTCGCCGCGGCCCAGCACATCGACGACGCGGTTGTGATCGATCTCGAGCCGGACGATATCGCCGCGCCAGGCGACCGGCAGCACGCCGCGGGTGGCGCTGGGCGCGCCCGGCTGCTCGCCCTCGTAGACGGCGGTGAACGCCTCGCCGCTGGGCAGGTTCACCAGGCGCGGCGGGGTCTTGTCGGCGCGTAGCTGCCCGTCGTCCACGAGTGCCGCGCGGAAGCGCAGGTCGAGCGTGAGCGCGTCGCCGTTCGGAGAAGCCGATCCGGGCGTAGTCGGCGGCGTCGAGCTGCTCGCGCAGCCGGGCGCACGACCGCGCGACCTGGGCATAGTCGGCGGCCAGAGCGGTGGCCTCCATCTCCGGCGCGACCAGCGGCATCGAGGCGACGCGCAGGCGCGGGAAGCGCTGGGTCCAGCCGATCAGCGGGGCCGAGGCCGAGAACTGCGTCAGAGCCAGCAGCAGCGTGGCCTGGGCGGCCAGCTCATCGAGCCGCACCGGTCGATCGTCCTGCCGGCCCTCGTCGGGGAGCTGGGCGTTGTGCGCGCCGGTGGCGGGAAAGGTCACGAGCGGCACGACCGCGAAATCGCGCCGGTCGCCAAGCCCACACAGCGCGGCATGCCAGCGCTCGGCCATCGCGCGCCGCTGCTCCCAGGCCGGCGTATCCGGGAGCGTGCCATGGGGCAGGTCGGCCATCACGAGCGCTGTTTCGCCCGGCTGCGGATCGAAGATATCGGTGAAGAGCTTCTGGAGATCGATCATGGGGGAACCTCATAACGGGCCGAACAAAACCGCTGCGGCGTGTTTTCCGGCACGCCGACCGGACGCTGCGAACGATCACAGACACCAGGGCCTCACTGCCCTGGTGTCAAGGTATTGTGCCTCCGCGAGTGGCGCTAGTATAGCGCCGATCGGGAGGAGCGTCAATGGGGCTATCAGCGCTTTGCGTTCAAATACATGGTAAGATACCGGCCATGGCCTACCCGGACATCAGGCGTGAGCTGCTCGGCAAACTCGGCCGGCCCGACATCCTGATTGGAGCCTACGACACCACGCCGCGCCGGGGTCTCCCGCTTGTACTCCTGTGGCTCGCAGCATTGCCGCTGCTGTGGGTGGGCCTGGTCGCGGCGCCGAGCCTGCGGGTCGATGTGGGCGTGTGGGGCGACCACACCTTCCTCGACGGGGTCAATGGGATCGAGTACAGCTCCACCGAGGACTACCGCTGGACCACCGGCCGCACGCGGGTGGCACTGCCGAACCTGAGCGACCGCTACCAGGTGCTGCGCATGCGCGCCCACGGCTGGCGCCCGAACGGGCAACCGGCGCCGCAGGTGCGGCTCGACCTCGCCGGCCAGCCGTGGGCCGCGATCCAGACCACACCGGAGATCCGGCACTACAGCCTCCTGCTGCCCCGCTGGCCCGCCGGCCCGCTGCTCGACCTCGGCTTCACCAGCCCGGTCTACACCGCACCCGACAGCCCGCGCGAGATCGGCTTCGCGCTCGACTGGGTCGAACTGCGCGCGATCGACCCCTCCGGCGTGCCGTCGCCATGGCACCTGGGCGGCCAGGCGCTGCTACTGGCCCTGGCGCTGCTGCTGCTCTGGGCGCTTGCGCTACCTCCGGCGTGGACGGCGGCGCCGGCGGCGCTGCTGGTCAGCCTCATGGGCTGGGCTAACCTGCGCCAGCCGCTGTGGATCAGCCAGGCGATCGTCCACTGGCTGCTGCTGGCAACCGCGCTGCTGCTGGCGACCTGGCTGCTCGCGCCGCGGCTGCGGCGGGCGCTGGAGCCCTGGATGGCGCCGGGCGAGGCCCGCGCGGCCTGGGCGCTGTTCGTCGCGGCGCTGGCGCTGCGGCTGGCGGGCGCGGCCCACCCGCTCTTCGATATGCACGACCTCCCCTTCCACACCCGCTGGCTCGACGACGTGACCGGCGGCCAGCTTTATCTTTACTCGACCCCCTCGGAGTTCCAGAACCAGCAGACCTTCTACCCGCCGGCCGCCTACTTGCTGCTGCTGCCGCTGCGGCTGCTGCTCTCATCGCGCTTGGTGGCGCAGGTCGGGGTCGCGCTGCCCGACGCACTCGGCTGCCTGCTGCTACTGCCGCTGGCCCGCGAGCTACGGCTGCCGCCGCTGGCTGGGCTGCTGGCGCTGGCGCTGGCGCTGGCGCTGCCGATCACCATGACCATGCTCTGGTGGGGCTTCGCGACCAACGCCCTGGCCCAGCCGCTATGGCTGCTGCTGCTGTGGGCGCTGCTGCGGGCGGCCGCCACCCCAGCCGCCCCGCCATCACCGTCTTCGCCGCGCTCTGCGGCATCGGCCTGCTGACGCACGTCGGCGCGCTGCTGCTGATGCTGGCGGCGCTGGGCATGATCCTGGGGCTGGGCTGGCGCCACATAGCGCCCGCCGCACGTGGCAGGCTACTTGGCGGCCTACTCGCGGCGCTGCTCTTCACGGTACTATTCTACTTCTCGGCCGCCATTGCGCCGGCGCTCGACCGGCGCTCGGGCGACGGCTCGCTCCAGCCGGGCGCGCTGCTGGCCCAGAGCTGGGCCGACCTGGGCAACAAGCTCGGTCGGGTAGCCGTCGGCATGGAGCGCGGCTTTCTGCCGCTGCCGCTGGCCCTGGCGCCGCTGGGCCTGGTGCGGCTGCTGGCGCTGCGCGGGCGCCGGCCGCTCAGCCGGGTGGTGGTGCTGGCATGGCTGGCCGCCGGCCTGCTCTTTTTCGGCGTCTGGCTTGGGGCGGGGCTGCTGGTCCGTTTCCTATACTTCGCCGCGCCGCTGCTCTGCCTGGCGCTGGGCGGCCTACTCGCGCCGCTGTGGCGCCGGCCGGGCGGGCGCGCGCTGGCGCTGGCGCTAGTGCTGCTGGTCGCCTGGTCGGGCGCGGCGCTGTGGGCGGCGGGGGTGCTGATGCGAGTCAAGCCCTCGGCGCTGCCACTGACGCACTAGACAGGTCAGTTGTCAGTTGCGCCGCAATCGCCACCTGACGATGGACACTGAAGTCGATTGTATGTTATATTCGCTCTACATCTCTGTACTCCCAAGAGGCGGTAGCGCTGAATAAGGAACGCATCAACGATGCCGCTTACTTCATCGCCATTCGTTAACACTGGTGCCTACCCAACCCGCAGCGGTAATCAAGTCTGGCCTTGGATCGACGGGGAGCCTGCCTTCCGTCGAATCTGCGAGGCAATCGAGGCTGCACAGCAAAGCATTTGGGCGACGGTTACGTTCATGTGGCCATCGTTCCAGATGCCGGACGGTCGCGGCACCGCATTGGACGTGCTCGAACGCGTCGCCCGACGCGGTATCGATGTACGTGTCATCTTCTGGCGGCCCGATGACGAGACGGCAAGCCTCAGACAAAATGCCTTTTGGGGCTCGCCAGACCATTTCGACGCGCTTTCGCAACGCTATCCTCAGGTCAAAATCCGTTGGGATAGGGCACATCCCGGATACTGTCAGCATCAGAAAATGTGGCTCATCGATGCCAATCGAGATACGGCGACATCCTTTGTCGGCGGCATCAATCTCAATCCACACTCGCTGGTCATGCCCGGTCACAGCGGCGAAGGACACAACCATGATGTATATGTCGAGCTTGCAGGTCCTGCCGTTGCCGACATGCACCACAACTTTGTCCAGCGCTGGAACGAAGCAAGTGAGCGAACATCTGGCGATGGGCAGTGGGGCAATCGAAGCGATGAGGATCTGGCGTTCCCGGATTATACACCGCCCGAGCGTGGCGCCGCGTATGTACAGATTCAGCGCACCACCCATCCGGGGCGCTACATCAACGGTCACCCGCCAACGGGTGGGTCTACGTTTGATGTCGCGCGGGGCGAGAAGACCAATCTCGACCAGTATTGCGCGGCTATCAGATGGGCCCGCCGCACCATCTACATGGAAAACCAGTATATAGAGGTTCCTGAAATCGTGGCTGCCCTCGATAACGCTCTCACGCGTGGGGTAGAGGTCATGCTCTTGTTACCGGCTGTGCCGGCTATCTCTTCGTCGGCCCCGGTGACACAAGAAAGGATTGCCTTCCTTAAATCCCGGGCACGCCTCGCCTCCTATGATAAGTTCACCCTTTGCGGGATTGCCGGCCTTGGCGTCGATGGCCGCCGGAAACCAGTCTATGTGCATTCCAAGCTGATGATCATCGACGATGAATGGGCAACCGTCGGCTCGTGCAACCTGCATCACTACTCATTGTTCGGAAACGGCGAACTTAATGCGGCCTTTTGGGACCCAGAGACCGTCTGGGCAATCCGTGTCGAGCTGTTCCAGGAGCACCTTGCCACAGACACCTCAGAGATGGACGATACAGGTGCGCTTCGCTTATTTCGCCAGATCGCGCACGAAAACCGGCAGCGACATGAACACAGCGATCCAAACTGGCAGGGCCTTGCCTTTAGCCTGCATGCAGCAACCTACGGCCAAGAACCTCAGTTCTGAGACGCAACTGCGTCCGAAGCTTGAGAGGGGAACGGCCAAATGCGCCGTACGGGCGCGAGGCCGGGTCGCAACGATGGATTTGGCTGGCTTGAGCCTGCCGCCGTCTAACAACAGGTTCCAGCCGACCGCTGCGCGAGATCGTTGCTTTTAGTAGGCGTCTCGTGCAGCGCGCTTGCGGCTGAACCCAAGCCGTTAGCCCGCCTTACCGCACCACCCGGCCCTCAAAACACACATTGGCAGGAGAACGTCATGCACTCAACCGATAAGCCGATGTCCCTGGTCATGAGAGTGACCTTCTGGTTGGTCGCGCTCAACGCCTTGGCCGGGGCCGTGTCCCTGCTCTTCTTTCCCACGCGCACCGACGCTTTCTTCTTCTGGGAAATCAAACCAGCGCTCAATGCCGCGCTCTTCGGCGCGCTCTACCTCGGTGGCGCGGTCGTGGTCGCGTGGGTGGCCTATCAGGGCGCTTGGGAACCTGCCCGTTTCCTCATCCCGGTGCTCGTCACAGCGGGCTTCTTGATCTCCGTGATTACTCTGCTACATCTCGATCGCTTTGTCCCCGGCATCAAGTTGACCTACTGGCTGGTGATTTACGTCGGCGCACCATTACTGGCCCTGGCGTTCTATGTCCAGCATGAGCGCGGAGGGGCCAATTGGGCGGTCAGCCAGCCGATTATGCCTGCCACGCGTATCATCGCTATGACGTTGGGGGGACTGTTAGTAGTGCTTGGGGTGATACTCTTGATTTGGCCCGAGGGCGCGATTGCCTACTGGCCGTGGCCGATGACACCGCTGATGTTGCGGGTTTTCGCAGCTTGGTTTAGCGCCTTTGGGGTCGGGCTCCTCTGGTTCCAGGTCGAACGGGAGTGGCCACGGCTTCAGCAGATTGCCAATTTGATGTTCGCTGCGGCGGGGTTGGATTTGCTGATGATCTTCATTCATCGTGGTGATCTGACCAGCACTGGGATCAGCTTATGGATTTACTGTTTTCATCTGGCCCTGTTTGGTGCAGTCGGGTTACTGTTCCACTGGCTACAACGCGGGTCGGTACCCAAGCGGTCGGCAGAACAACCAAGGGCGAGCTAACGCTCCTATCCACTCAAGCTCCTCGCTCGATCGCCTCCTCGCGCTCCTCGCGCCGCGCCACGGCCGAGCCAGCCGTGGCGCGGCGCGGCGCCAGGGCTGCGTCGTAGATCGCGGCGATCTGCGGCCCAGCGCGGTCCGACGACAGCTCGCGCACCGCCCGCTCGCGCCCCAGCGCGCCCAGCCCCGCCGCCCACTCGCGCTGCTCCAGGGCCAGCCGCAACTTGGCTGCCAGGTCGGGTACGCTGCCGAACGCGGCGTAGACCCCGATCTCACCCAGGTACTCGCGGCTCACCGGCGTGTCGAAGGTGACGACCGGCAGCCCCATGGCCATGTACTGCGGGATCTTGCCGCTGCCCTCGGTCTCGCTCATCTTGGGCGCCACCGCCACATCGCCCAGCGCCAGGTAGGCGTGCGAGTCCTTATAGAGGATGCGGCCCGGCAGCGTGACGTGCTCGGCGATACCCAGCGACTCGGCCAGGCGCTGGTAGCTGTCCACGCCAGGGTAGCCCATGATCAGGAAGTGGAGGTCGGGCATGTCGGGCAGGAGCAGCCGGGCCGCCTCCATCAGCGCGTCGATGCCTTGGTAGGGCGCCAGCAGTCCCAGGTAGACCACGATGCGCCGGCCTTCGGGGATGCCCAACTCGGCCCGCAGCCGGCGCCGCTCGGCCTCCCAGCCGGCGCTGCCGTCGAACGGGTGGAAGCGCTCGGTGTTGATGCCGTCGACCACCGTGTACAGCCGATCGGCTGGGAAGCCGAAGTCGCGCAGCAGCACGTCGGCGGCGTTGTGGCTTGACACGACCAGGGCGTCGGCCTCCAAGTTGATCAGCCGCTCAAGCTGGCGCAGCGGCCGGTAGAAGCGGCTGTCGGTGCCGCGCAAGAAGTGGTGGTCGATCATCTCGGCGGTCAGGCTGCCCTGGAAATCGAAGATCAGCGGGATGCCCAGCAGCCGCTTGAGCGCGGCGCCGATCAGGGCGCCCTCGTGCAAGTGGGCGTGGATGAGCGTGGGGCGCAGGCGCAGCGCCGTCTCCAGCACCCGGTAGGAGAGCGCCACGTCGAGGTACAGCTTGTGGCGCGTCGAGCCGACCATCACGCGCTTGATCCAGGGCACGTCCCAGGAGCGGCGGATGTCAAGGCCCGGCATATCGTCGCCATTATGGTAGGTGGTGATCACCACCCGATGGCCCAGATTCTGCAACGCCTTGGCCTCCTGCCAGATACGGATGTGACAGCCGTAGTCGGCGAAGAAGCTGGTCGGCGCAATCATCAGGATGGTGTGGGGCAAGACGGGGCCCTTTCTTCGATGTACGATGTACGATGTATCGCCGCATGCACGTCGACAATCGTACATTCTTCATCGTAAAACGTGAGTAGGACGGGGCGCATTGTACCGCAGGGTGGCGGGGAGCGCAAACCGACCACCCATCCTCCATCCTCTATCCTCTATCCTCAGATTCACCCCTTCATCTTGTGATCTTGTCAACCGCCGTACGCCTCGTCCAGCACCTCGACGATATGGCGCACGCGCGTGGCGCTGCCGCGGCGGCGCAGGCCGCCGGCGAGTTGGAGGTGGCAGCCGGGGTTGGCGGTGACGATCACGTCGGCGCCGGTGGCCTCGGCGTTGTCGAGCTTGCGCTGGCCCAGCCGCGCGGCCATCTCCGGCTCGGTGACGTTGTAGATCCCGGCCGAGCCGCAGCACAGCGACGACTCGCGCATTTCCCTGAGCGCCAGGCCGGGGATGGCGGCGCAGCAGCTTGCGCGGCTGGGCGGCGATGCGCTGGGCGTGGGCCAGGTGGCACGGCTCCTGGTAGGTCACGGTCAGCGTTGAGCGGCTTGAGGTCGGCGGTGTTCAGCTCGATCCCGGCCAGGAACTCGCTCACATCCTTGATCTTGGCCGCGAACGCCTGCGCCCGCGCGGCCCATGCCGGGTCCTCGTGCCAGCAGGTGGCCGTACTCCTTGAGCGTCGAGCCGCAGCCGGCCGCGTTGACGATGATCGCATCCACGCCCAGTGCCTCGAACGCGGCGATGTTGCGCCGGGCCAGCTCGCGCCCGCCGTCCATGTCGCCGCCGTGGACATGCAGCGCCCCGCAGCAGCCCTGGCCGGGCGGCAGGATCACCTCGCAGCCGTTCTTGTGCAGCACCCGGATTGTGGCCGCGTGAACCTCGGCGAAGGCAGTGGACATGATGCAGCCGGCCACCAGCGCCACATGGTAGCGCGCCGTTCCTTCAGCCGGATAGATCTGCCCCTGCGGCACCACAAAATGATCACTGATCGGCGGCAGCAGCGCCTCGGGCTCGGCCATGCCGATCCGGCCCAGGATGCCGCTGCGGCGGGCCAGCGCTTGGGCGCCGCTGCGCTGGTACAGCCACATCAACCGCGAGAACAGGCGGAACAGGGCCAGGTGCCGGAACAATAGGTCGAACGTGCCGCCGCGCATCAGCCGGACCAGCCAGGGGTGCGGCGGCAGCCGCCCCTCGGCGCGGGCTTGCTCGATCTGCGTGCGCGAGGACTCCAGGATCTGGCCGTACTGCACGCCGCTGGGACAGACCGCCTCGCAAGCCCGGCAGTTGAGGCACAGGCTCATCTGCTCCTGGAAGACTTCGCTCTCCATCCCGATGCGCCCTTCGGCCACCGCCTTGATCAGGTAGATCCGGCCGCGCGGCGAGGCCATCTCCAGCCCGGTCTCGCGGTAGGTCGGGCAGGAGGACAGGCACAGGCCGCAGTGAACACACGAGTTGATCACATCGTCGCTGGGGATGTCGGGGCCGGCGAATGGGACACCGGCGGCGGTGACCTGTGTTTCTGGGATCATAGGTATCCTTGGCTGTTCAATCGAATGAAATGGCGACCAGCCGGCGCATACTGAGGAAACTCGTCCGGTTGCGGATCGGCTGTCCCTGTCCCGTGATGGTTACGCGGGTCAGCCAGACCGACACGCCTGGCCGGCTGGTGAGCCGCGAGGAGCAGCGAGGCCCTGCCCGGCAGCTCGACGGGAGAACGCTCCAAATCGTCAGCGTCGTATTGAACCAGATCGGCACCTCCACCGCGAGCGGCCCTGGCGCGTCCCGCTCGATCAGCCCGATCGAACCGGCACAGAGCAGCAGCGCCACAATCACGGCGCAAAGCGCGGTTGATCGCGTCGAGGTGTGCGCGGGATCGGTTCTATCTTTCTTTATGCTGTGATTTGTTGCCACTCTCGGGCATCCACGAACAAGGAGAGGTGTTTGACATTGGTTGTTGCGACAGCGACAATATCTCCGCGTGCGATCAAGCTGTGTGCTTGCGCTACAAGGATAACATCAGCATCAAGGGCGGCGTCACTTGCTGTTGCACGGCCCTGGTTACGTATTTGCGCCCAGAACTGTGCCGCCTGAAGCATAACCGTGGTGGAAATAGGAACATAGAGTGAGAGAGATTTGATTCTATCAAGGCGAGTGATCCCTGCCACTGCATTTGCGCGAAGTAACTCACGGCGGATCTCATAGTCGGCAATCTCTGGAACAGCAATAGTAACACCAATTTGCAACAATCGTTGGAGCCATCTTTTCGCCTCGTTATGCCTGCGAGGATGTGTAACCATTCCAAGAGGCCCAGCATCCAACATCACCACTCTAGCCATCAAATAGACTCTATCTCGATTCAGATCCGGCAGCAGCGGGTGAAATAGCCTCAGCACGATGCAAAGAAACAGGTGTCACCCGAATGAGAAGCGACGTTTATCCGATAGCGATAAATTCTTTTACCTCCAGCCAGGAGGAGGCAGGGTAATCCGTCATTTGGCGATAGTTCGCCATTACTCGGTTTCACTTCAGCCTCAATTGATGCGAATTAAATCGGGATAAAGTCTAATAGTCTCCGCATACCAAGGCGTTCGCGTTCCTCATCAACGCCAGATTTAATCTGCTCCCAAGTGACCTCCTGTTCGCCACTCTCATCAGCCGCCCACTCATCGAGCAACGCGATCAGTTGGTCTGCCCGATCATGGTAGACGGCATCAGATGTTTCGTTGATAAGCGGGACGGTAGGTACTCTCACTTCTATTGCTGATTGTTCTGAAAGCTGATGGGCTACTAGTTTTACTAAAGCAGTTTTACTGATTCCACGATCTTCAGAACGATAATGAGATGAGCTGGCTCTCCACTTTCTTTGATGTGCTCCACCGCTTCACGAAGGCTCGCAGCCGTGACACTCACCCCAGAGATGTTTTTTCGCGCCTGGACACGGGGGCGTTTTTTCTTCTCAGCATCTTTCTTTCTCATCACGACGTCTTTCTTTCTCAATTGGTTAAGAAGAATACTCTTTCAGCGCGAGTACTATACCACCAAAGTTAGAAACTATCCACATACAGCGCTGGCAGAACAATTGAGCCCGGCTAAAACGTGCCACGGAGGGCGATTCACCCGAAATGCCAGCTCAACTTTTCTGCTCTTTGCGATACAGCTACTCGCCTGACGCCGGAGTGGCGGCGCGGGCCGGCGCGGGCACCCGCCAGTGCAGCATCGCCATGCCGACCAGCCCGACGACCAACAGGACCAGGAACAGCGCATTGTAGCCGGACGCTTCGGCCAGCGAGCCGGCCAGCAGCGGCCCAATCGCGGCGACCGGCGCCAGCGCGGTGTTGGCCACGCCGATGTAGGTCGGTCGCTCGGATGGCGTGCTGAAGCTGAAGACCAGCGTGAAGCCGGAGAGCTGGTAGCCGGACTGCGCCAGGCCGACCAGCGCGAAGATCGGCAGGAACCACGCCGCCGACGGCGCGACGGCCGCCAGCAGCAGCGCCAGCATGCCCAGGCCGGTCGCCAGCTCCAGCACCTGCTTGTGGCCCCAGCGGTCGGCCAGCAGGCCGCCGCCCATGTGGCCGACGGCCTGCGCGGCCAGCAGCACGCCGGTGAACAGGCCGACCTCGGCGTCGGCCACGTGGAAGCGCTCAAGGGCTGCGGCGGTCACAAAGCTGTGGCCGACCAGCCCCAGCGCGATAGCGCCGCGGCAGAACAGGTAGCGCCGGAACGTGTGGTCGCGCCGCAGCAGCGGCCCAATGCCGCGCAGAAAGGCGCCCAGCGGCTGGCGCGGAGCGGCTGGCTGCGGCGGCTCGACCGTCAGCCCCAGGAAGATGTAGGAGAGCACCATCGCACCGAAGCAGATCAGCGCGAGGATGCCGAAGCTCTGTGGGAACGGCTGGGAGGCCAGAATCCGGCTGGCGACCGCCGCGCCGGCGACCCCTAGCAGGCCGCCCAGCCCAAACTGGAGGCCGAAGAAGGTGCCCCAGCGCCGCTGCGGGATCAGCCGGGCGATGAAGTCCTGCCAGGCGGTGATCGTGAAACCGCCGCCAATGGCATGGGCCGCGTAGAGCGCAAAGAAGATCGCCAGCAGCACCGCAGGCGGGAGCGTGGGCCAGAACAACAGCACCAGCCCCAGCGCCAGGATCGGCAGCCGCTCGGTGCTGGTCGCCAGCATGATCAGCGGCTTGCGGCGCGGCAGGCTGGCGACCAGCGGCGCCATGAATAGGCCCGGCAGCAGCACGCCGGCCTGCGCCAGCGCCGGGATCAGCCCCTGCACCCAGCGCTCGTCGGAGAGCCGCGCGACGAACAGCGGCAGCACGGTCAGGCGCGACACCATGCTGATGCCGAAGATGAATGCACAGCCATCCAGCACGTTAAGCCAGAAGTTGCGCCGGGCGTGGCGCGCGATGGCGTGGGTAGCCTGATCAGTATCCATCGGTTGCCTGAATTCTATTTGCTAAGACAAGGTTTCGGAAGACACCATCTTTATCAGCATCCGGGAGAAGCTTCATATAGCTTCCGCTCCCACCTGTACCTGTGTAAACTAATAAGTAGAGTTGCTGGCATGGAAAATCTTCGAGGCCACTGCTCCCTATCCTGCCCTCGATCTCAACCAAACGATCCATATACCACTCTGGATGTTGTTCAAGATCAGCGAGACGAACCGTGGGGACCGACCCGGAAACGAACTGAATCCACCAGAAGGTAGTGCCGGCAAGCCCGATCAGGATAACGACGACGGCGGCAATGATGATCCGGCGCTGCATGGTTCCTCGCAAGGTTTCAGTGAGGCGGGCTCTTCGTGATTGGGAGTAGGCCCGAAAACTCCCCCTTTTCAGACGGTCTCTGAGGATGTGGTGTTATCGCAGATACCGTTCCGCCACGACCGCCGGCATATCCGGCACCTGCGCCAGCTTGACGGCGTGGGTCAACACGATGAACTCGGCGTGTGCCCAGGCCAGCGGCGTGGCCGAGCCGGTGCCGGTCCCGTCGAGAAAGATCTGCTCCGGCAGCATCCCACCCTGGTTGGCATAGGATGCCAGCACCGGCAGGTACCAGCTCGCCGGGTGCTCGCTGCGCGTCCGCGCGACATCGTAGATGCTGCGCTCGGCCAGCAGCAGCGGCCAGGGCCGGCCGCTGCCGTCCGGCCCGGCGCCGGGCGCGCTCTCGCCGTAGCCATCGTGGGGGTAGCGGTAGTAGACGTCGCCCTTGGGGGTCGTGACTTTGATCGTCGCGTCGATCACCTCCAGCGTGGCCAGGATGTTGGGGTCGTCGGGCTTGCGTAGGCCCAGCCGCACCAGCTCCAGGAAGCTCTGGTCGACGATCTGGCGCTGGTCGTAGCTGCCGCCGCCGTTGGCGATCGTGATCGTCCTGGCCGCGTTGGGGTCGCCGTCGGTGATGCGCAGGTAGTAGGTGCCCTTGCCAAGCGGCCCACTGGTCGTCAAGGTCCAGCGCTCGACGTTGCGGTTCCAGTCGTCGGCGGTCTGGAGGTAGCGCTCGGCGCCGGGGGTGTCGCCAGCCTGCCGCGCCAGGTCGGCGGCGCAGACCAGCCCGGCGATCTCGGCGGCCAACGTGGCCGGCGAATAGCCGCCGTTCTCTTCCCAGCGCTCCTGGCCGGTGGCCGGGCCGTTGGCAAGAATGAAGTCGGCGACCGGCTTGACCAGGCTCGCGTAGCGGTCGAGCGCGCCCAGCCGCCACGCCAGGAGGATCGGGGCGGCCACCTCGTCCATCTGGAGCCCGGTCCAGTGCGGCTTGCCGTCGACAAAGCTGTTCTGGGGGAAGCTGCCGTTGTCGCGCTGGAGCGTGTCGTCCAGGTAGGCCAGCGTATCGCGGGCGGCCTGCTCATCGCCGGCGAGTAGTAGCGCGGTGGCGGCGTGGTACAGGTCGCGCGGCCAGACGAAGCGGTAGCCGCGCTCGTCGGACTCGTCGTCGGGCTTGTACTGGCCCCAGGGGATGGAGATCGAGGCGACGAACGCGCCGTAGTGGGTCTTATCCTGGTGGGTCTTGATCACCGCCAGGCTCTCGTCGTACAGCGGCAGCGTTGGGTAGGGGTGGGCCAGCTTGTCCAGGTAGCCGGCCCACCCCTGCATGTAGGCCTGCGAGACGGCTGGGAAGCCCCGAGCGAGGCTGGCGACGGCGGCCTGGCGGGCCGCTTCGCGGCTTTTGCCGAAGCCGAGCGCGATCGTGCTGACGCCGGCGGTCGGCAGCTTCATGCCGATCGAGAGGCGGCCAGGCGTGCTGGTCTCGGCGTAGGCGGCATCGAGCTTGAAGTCGGCCAGGTCGGCGAGCAGGTCGCTCTTGCGGGTGTAGCCGGTCGTCACCAGCGCCGGGGGCGGCGCGGCCATGAGCGCGGTCACGATCCCGGCGCGCTCGTCCCAGGCCTCGGCCACGCCATCGGCGACGGCGCTCTGGTCACGGGCGCCGCTGTTGCCGATTCGTGGGGTGTAGTTCAGGTACAGTTGGTAATCTTCCGACCGGCCCTGGAGCGCCTGGAAGGCCACAGTAAAGAGGATCGTGTCGGCCTGGGGGTCGGCCACGATCTCCTTGGTCACCGCCCAGCGGCTGGCGGCGTCGGTCGAGGTGACGCGGAAGGCCGGGGTGCGGCCGTCCAGCCGCTCGACCTTATAGGTCGCGTCGGTCATCTCGTCGGCCAGGAAGCTCTTGCCGTCGGTGACCAGCAGATGCAGCGCTTTGAGGTTGGCGAGCGAGACATCGGGATATAGCCCCTCGGTGATCGCGCCGTCGGTGATGCCAAACCAGACGCGCGAGGGGTTGGCGTCGCCGGGAGGCTGGTCGTAGGTAAAAGCGGTGCCGACGCCATCCTTATCGCCGGGCGTCCAGAGGTCAAGCGGGATCGGCTGCTCCGGCGCCGGGCCACCGGCCTGGGCGAGGGCCAGCGTCGGCTGTGGGGCGGCGGTTGGCAGCGGTGGGAGCGTGGCGGGTGGAGCGGTCGCGGCGGGCGCGCTAGCGGGGGCTGGAGGCGCGGTCGGCTGCGCGCTTTCGGGCGCGCTGCACCCGCTCAGGAGCAGAGTCGCCGCCGCCAGGAGCGCCCAAGTACGCTGGAGGATTCGTTTCATCGCTGTTGTTTCCGAAATGGCGTTATAATATTCGCACACATCTCAGCATGAAAAGGGGCTTACTGTGCGCTTGGTATTTTTGCTGATCTTCTATGTGCTGATCAAGCTGGTTATCGTCGGCGTGGGGGTGGCTTTCGGCTTCCTGCTGCGCTGGCTCATTCCGGCGATCGAGCTGGGAACTGCGGTGCTGATCGGCGTGATCGCTACGGGCCTGGCTTTCCACTACCTCGGGCGGCTGGTCGCGTACGCCAACTCCGTGGTCGGGATCGATGCCGAGCCAGATCCAGATCGGGAGCCACGGATTGTGATTCTGTCCGATACGATTGAGCCGCTCCGATCGCGCCGCAGCCGGAAGCGGAAGCCATCGTAAGCAGGGCATGAGCCATGGCGGCGATCGGGTCCTCCTACGCGCGTTCAACCGAGGGCACAGGCATTGTTTGCGTCAACGATGTTCCGCGACGAAGGGGCGATCCTGATCGCCCACTTGTGATCGCCCACGATGGAGCCCATCGCCCACGTTGCGTTTCGTTGCGTTTCGTTGCGTTTCGTTGAGGGCGAATACGAGATTCGCCCCGACGTTGTTGCGCTCGTTGGGTTCAATGCGGGCGAATACGAGATTCGCCCCGACGTTGTTGCGTTCGTTGCGTTTCGTTGCGGGCGAATCTCGTATTCGCCCCGACGCATTGTGATATCGTTGGTTTCAATGATGATGTCATTCGCTACTCGCCGTTTCCCGGCTCCTCCGCCATGACCCGCCCGTACACCGCCGTGAGCATCCGCAGGCGATCGATCACCGGCTGACTGAGCTGTTCCGGCGTGTAGCGCCAGCTCCAGTTCCCACCAGCGCGGCCGGGGGTGTTCATGCGCGCTTCGCTGCCCAGCGTCAGCACATCCTGAAGCGGGACGATCGCCATCTCGGCCACCGACGCGAACGCCAGCCGGACGAGATCCCAGCCGATATCGCTGCCGTCGCGGCCCAAGTAGATCTGGGCGTGGGTGCGCTCGTGCAGCGCGGCGGTGCCCCACCAGCCGGTGGTCGTGTCGTTGTCGTGGGTGCCGGTGTAGACGACGCAGTGTGGGGTGTAGTTGTGCGGCAGGTAGGGTTCCTCGGGGCCGGCGCCGAACGCGAACTGGAGCACCTTCATGCCGGGGAAGCCGAGCTGGTCGCGCAGCTCGACCACGTCGGGGGTGATCAGGCCCAGGTCCTCTGCGATGATCGGCAGGTCGCCCAGCGCGGCGCGAACGGCCTCGAACAGCGCCGCCCCCGGCCCGTCGACCCACTGGCCGTTGATGGCGGTCTCCTCGCTGGCCGGCACCTCCCAATAGGCCGCGAAGCCGCGGAAGTGGTCCAGCCGCGCGATATCGACGAGCATGAAGGTCGCGCGGAAGCGCTCGATCCACCAGCCGTAGCCGCGCCGCGCCAGCACGTCCCAGTGGTAGAGCGGGTTGCCCCAGAGCTGCCCGGTGGCGCTGAAGTAGTCCGGCGGCACGCCGGCGACCACCGTGGGCCGACCGTCCTGGTCCAGCGCGAAGATCTCAGGGTTGGCCCACACTTCGGCGCTGTCGTAGGCCACAAAGATCGGGATGTCGCCAATGATCCGCACGTCGCGCCGGTTGGCATACTCCTTCAGCCGGCGCCACTGGCTGAAGAACTGGAACTGCATGTAGGCCTGGAACTCCACCTGCTCGGCCAGGTCGTGGCGCCAGCGGTCCAGCGCTTCCGGCTGCCGCCGGGCGGCCCCGGCATCCCAGGTGTTCCAGTTGGCGCCACCGTGGGCCTGCTTGAGCGCGGCGAATAGGGCGTAGTCGTCGAGCCAGGCGCGGTTGGCGGCGCGGAAGTCGGCCAGGGCCTGGTGCTGCTCCGGCGTGGCGCCAGCCCGGAAGTGCTCGAACGAGCGGTGCAGCAGCGGAAACTTGAACTCGATCACTGCCCCGTAGTCGACCGCCCAATCGGAGAAGTGCGGCGCATCGGCCAGATCCTCGTCGGCAAGCAGCCCGTCGGCGCGCAGTTGGTCCAGGCTGATCAGCAGCGGGTTGCCGGCGAAGGCCGAGAACCCTTGGTAGGGCGAGTCGCCGTAGCCGGTCGGCCCCAGCGGCATGACCTGCCAGAGCTGCTGGCCGGCGGCTTGCAGGAAGTCGACGAACCGATAGGCTGGGGCGCCCAGGTCGCCGACGCCCCAGCGGCCCGGCAGGGAGGTCGGGTGCAGCAGGATTCCGCTTGATCGCGAGCTGGTCATTGTGCGCCTCTTCTCATCTGGGCTGTCCACGCCCGCATAGTATACCCGTTTTTCGCGCGGTTCGATCAGCTGCGCCGGCCGGTATGGTACACTACCGCCAGCATAGAAACATCGGCAGGAGCACAGCCATGGCTCAGAAACCACCCCGCACCACGCTGGCCTACACGACCGACCCGGGCGAGACGCCGGAGCCGGCGCCGACCGAGGAGTCGTTCCCGTCGGCAGCCGGCCAGACGGCCCGGGTCTGGCGCGACCGCAAGCGCCGGCGCGGCAAGACCGTCACGGTGATCGGCGGGCTGCGCCACGACCCGGCCACGCTCGAAGGGCTGCTGCGGACGCTCAAGCAGCAGTGTGGGGCCGGCGGTACGCTCAAGGACGGCGAGCTAGAGATCCAGGGCGACCACCGTGAGCGTGTCGCGGCGGCGCTGGTGGCGCTCGGCTACAAGGTGAAGCACGTCGGGGGGTAGCGGCGGGGAGGAACTGAGGATAGAGGATAGAGGATAGCCATCTTCTATCCTCTATCCTCTATCTTCTATCCTCAGCCCTCAAGCGGGTCCAGCGCGGCGTTCCAGGCCTTCATCCGCTCGGCGTCGCCGCCGGCGTCCGGGTGGTGCAGGCGCGCCATAGCTTTGCGGATGGCACTGACCTCGGTGGGCGTCAACTCAAGGGTGATCCCGCCGATCTTGAGCGGCGTCAGCGCGCCCTCGGCGCGCGCCTTCCACATATCGCGATCACGCGAGAGCGTGCTATTCTCGCGGCTGGCCTCGACCAGGTTAGCGACGGTCATGTTGTAGGCGCGGGCGGTCTCGGCCTGGCGCTGCTGCTCCTTGCTGAGCTGCCGCAAGAGGCTGCGGATGGTCTTATGAGCCTCGTTGAGTTCGTTCTGGAGCCAGGACGAGTCGCTCTCGGAAGCGGACTGACTGTTGGGGTTGGATTCGATCATTGCGCCGGCACTCCTATTCGCGATCCGCTACCTTTCGCTCATAGCGCGTGGCGCACGGGTCTGGTAGGTCAGATACAGGCTCAGGCCAATGTAGTAGCCGATATACAGCAGCGAGAAGTTGGTCAGCAGCGGGTGGGGCGACGGCATCTGCTGAAGGATCAAAGCGTAGCACAGCACCCAGACGCCGGTCAGGACCACGGTCAGCGTGCGGAAGGCTACCGTGCGCGAGGGGTACAGGTAGCGAATCGGCACAAACACCAGCATCGAGCAGATCAGCAGGGTCGCGCCGACGGTGAAGGGCGAGAGGTTGAAGACGATCGCGTAGAAGGCGACGACGTTCCAGTAGCTTGGGAAGCCCAGGAAGAAGTGATCGTCGGTCTTGGCGTCCACCCGGCAGAACTGGTAGCTGGAGGCCAGCAGCGGCAGCGCCGCCAGGATCACCCCGCTGAGCCCGGCTGGCAGGTAGCCGAGCTTCCACAGCAGCAGCACCGGTGCGAAAACGTAGGTCAGGTAGTCGACGATGTCGTCGAGGCGGCGGCCATCGAACCAGGGCAGCGTCTCGCTGACCCGGAAGCGACGCGCCAGGGTGCCATCGGTGCCGTCGATGATCAGCGCAATCAGGCCCAGCCACAGCGCCTGGACGGCATCGCCCTGGATAGCGGCCAGCACAATCAGAAACGCCAACACGGCGCCGCTGGCGGTGTAGAGATGTACAGCCGCCGCGCTGAACTGCGACCACCGGGATGTTGTTGGTTGGATCATGCTATCCTCTAGGGTTTCAAATTGGCTGTGCACTGATCTTCCTCCATTCGGGCCGGTAGGAAAGAACATCGTGGCCGCGACTGCTCGCTCACTCTAGTGTACGTTCTGATCGGCCAGCCGTCAATGCGAAAGTCGCCCAAGGTCCCCTAAATTATATACCATACCTGCACCTCCTACTACCAGATACGTCGTGTGCGGGCATTGGGGTGTCGCCGTGTCGACAACGTGGTAGGGGTGAAGCATTTGCACCGATCGAGCAAACCACGTTGTCGATGACGGCAAATGCTTCACCCCTACGGCGCGCGTTGATGGGCAATGATGAACATCGCTCCCGCATCGTTTGCCGGCGCCCCCGCATCGTTCGCAGTCGCGTCTGAATCGTTCGCAGTCGCGTCTGAATCGCCCCCCTGGTAACAATCTTGTAATGCGGCCGTACTATCCTTCGCCCTGGAGCGGCATCCACGCTGCTCCACAATCAATCACATGTGGCGCCAATACCCGGCGCCGCAACAGGAGGCCATTGTGGCTAACGACCGCAACTACCGTATCAAGCCGGAAACCCTCGACGCCGACCGCATGGCACTTGCCGCGCTGCTAGGATTGCTCAACTACACCCCGGTCAACCCGGCCCACCGCGTCGATGCGCTGGTCGCGCTGAACCAAGCGCTCGAACAGGCCAGACAGAACGAGATCCTGGCCCAGAAGGCGTTCGCCGCCGCCCGCGACGCGGCCGTGGAGGCCGAGTGGGCGCTGCACGAGGCCATGCTGGGCGTGAAGGCCCAGGTGATCGCCCAGTACGGCCACAACTCCGACGCCATCGAGGCCCTGGGCCTGAAGAAGAAGTCCAAGCGCCGGCGTCCGGGGTCGCGCGCCGTCAAGGACGCCTGATCGCCGGTCGGGCAATCGCCAACCGCCACAGAGGCCACAGAGGACACCGAGAAGGGCAATCGCCCATCAATGTGTTCTCTGTGGCCTCTGTGGTTAAGTGCTCCCTACCGGAAGATCACCACCAACCGCACCGTCTCGTCCAGTAGCACCACCGTGCCATCACTCCGCACCCCGATCAGGAAGCTGTCGGCGCCTGAGACCCCCAACGCGTCGGCGACGGTCAGCGTCACCCGGTAGGCCCCGGGCGCCCCGTACCGATGCGCCGGGTTCGGCTCGGTCGAGGTCGCCCCATCCCCGAACTCCCACCGATAGCTCAGGCTGTCGCCCTCCGGGTCGGCCGAGGCGGCGCCGCTGAACGCCACCGTGAGCGGCTGGCCGCCCGCCGGCCCCAGCGCCGCTGCCGCCACCGGCGCGTGGTTGACGTACCTGGCCGTATGCTCGACCGGCGCCGCGCCAATCGGGACCATGCGGATGCGCTCGGTGCTGTCGTCCGACCAGGAGTTGAAACTGAGGTGGCTCTGCGTCTCCGGCGCGATGATCGTGTGTGTGGAGCCGACCACCACCGCCCGCTCCAGCGGCGTCGTCACGTCCGCGCTGTCGAGCAGCAGTTGCAGCGCCGGCGGGCTAGTGTGCAGGGTCAGGCTGGTCGTGGCCGGGCTGAGTTTCACACTGTCAGTACTGGTCAGGCCGGCCGAGTCGGTCGCGGTGAGCCGGATCTCCAGGTACGGCAGGTCCTCGTGGTCGGGCACCGGGAACGTGCCTCCCGCGACGCCGGGGTACTCCTGGACCAGGTGCTCGTGGCAATTGGTCGGGCTGTAGCAGTGGTGCAGCACGATCGACCACGTCAGCGCCCCCGCGCCGAGCGCGCCGTCCTGGGCGTCGGTCGCGTGGCCGGAGAAGGCCAGCAGATCGCCGACTTTCCAACTCATAGCGGCGACCGGCGTGTCGATCGTCGCCGCCGGCGGGGTGTTGCCGACCGAGATCACCACCGAGTCGGTGCTGGAGGCCCCCTGGCTGTCGGTGACTTTGAGCCGGATGGTCTGGTTGCCGATCTGGCTGTAGATGCGCGCCGGCCGCGAAACATTCGAGTCGTCGTATGCCCCGTCGTCGTCGAGGTCCCAGGCGTAGCTGAGTGGGTCGCCGTCCGGGTCGTGCGAGGCGGTGCCATCGAACGTCACGTTCAGTGGCGCCGCGCCGCTGCCGGGGCTGGCCTGGGCGGCCGCGATCGGCGGCTGGTTGCCCTGGAAGTACTGGATGCGGTAGATCTTACCGCCGAAGTCGGCGTAGAACAGGTCACCATCCGGCCCGATCCGCAGCGTCAGCGGGCCGCCGGCATCGGTCAGGAACGGCGTGCGCGTCGCCGGGTCGGGCAGCCCGTCGGCGCCCTTGAACATCACCCAGATGCCGTGGCGCCCGTAGTCGGCAAAGAACAGCGCGCCGTCGTAGGCGTCCGGGTAGGCGCCGCCCTGGTAGAACGCCAGGCCGGTGATCGCCGAGGTGCAAGGCGCGGCCGGCGAGCAGGCGTCCTCCGGCGCCATTGACTCGGCGTGGGCGTAGGCGTGGTACGGCGCGGCGGCAGCGCCCGGCTGGCCGTACAGGCTCTCGCACAACGCCAGGTTGATCCCATCGTAGACCGGCTGGCGAATAGTGCCCTCGTAGCACGGCCAGCCGAAGTTCTCGGCGTTCCCGTCGGTCGGGTCGGCGACGCGGTTGATCTCCTCCCACTTGGCCCAGCCGACATCGCTGATCCATGCCTCATTGGTGCCTGGCCGGATCGTGAAGCGGAAGGGGTTGCGTAGCCCATAGGCCACGATCCGGCGCGCGTTCGGATCGGCGCTGCCGAAGAACGGGTTGCCGGGCAGCCCGGCGCCGGTCTCCCGGTCGACCCGGATCAAGGTCCCATCGAGCGTGACAGGGTCGCCGGCGCTACGCAGGTCCTGCGAGCGCAGCGCGCCGCCCTCGGCGCTTGGCGGCGTCTGGCTGCCCCCGGCCCCAGCCGGCGGGTCGCCGCACGGGTTGGCCGGCGTGATCGAGGTATAGGTGATCAGGCTGGTGTAGCCAAGCTGGCCATAGTCGCCGGAGCTGGTGTTGGCGCCCTCGCCGGCGCTGGCGTAGAGCGCGCCGTCGGCGCCGAAGGCCAGCGCCCCAACCGAGTGGCTGGTGTACTGCTGGCACCAATCCTCGATCAGCACCTGCTCGCTGCCGGTCATCAGGCTGCCGTCGGCCTGCAAGCGCGAAAGCCGCCCGCTGACCACGCAGCCGTTCTTATTGGCGCCCGGCGGGTCGGGGCAGACATCATTCCAGCGCGGCGCCGACCCGCCGATCGGTGCATCGTAGGTGTACAGCGTATACACATACGGCTCGGACGGGAACGCCGGGTCGAGCGCCAAGCCCAGCAGACCGTGGTCGTTCGGGCCTTTGTAGACCCTGGCGCTCAGGTCGGCGAAGGTCGTCGGCGTGGTGTCGGCGAGGCTGTCGAAGACCTTGATCTTGCCGGCCTTCTCGGCCACGAAGACCCGGCCATCGGCGGCGAATTGGAAGTCGATCGGGTTTTGCAGCCCGCTGAAGACGGTTGTGACCTGGAAGCCCGCCGGCGCGGCGGCATAGGTCGGGGCGGGCAGCGGCAGAGTCGCCCCAGGCACCAGCACCAGGGCCAGCGCGAACAGAAGCGGGAGCAGGCAGCGACCGAGCATCGACGGCCGGCCGCAAGTTAGTGGATGGTGCTGCATTGGTCTGCTCCAGAGAGATTTGAAACTGTTTGAAAAGGGGGAGTTTGAGGGGGGCTTCCCCCTCAAGAACCCCCTTTCCACCACGGACGAGGAGCGACAAATCAACCTTTTCAGACAGTCCTTTAGAGATTGGAGATTAGAGATTGCTGGAGCGCCGATGGCAATCTCCAATCTCCAATCTCCAATCTCTACATTATCGAATGAGCATCGGTAGAAACAGGCTGTACTCCGACACAAAGGTCGCCGTGTAGGTCGCCGCCGCGGCGGGTGTCGTGATCGTGTGGGTGGCGGCGCCGCCGTCGGACCAGCCCAGGAAGCGCAGGCGCTGCTGGGCCGGCGCGGCGACGTGGACCTGGAAGCCCTCCCACGAGACCAGCTTCTTGGGCGTGCTGAGCGGGGCCGCGTTGATCTCCAGCCCCAGGCCGGACGGCGCGCTGGCGAAGGTCAGATCGACCTTGTGCGGGCGCAACGTGCCGGTGATCACGCCGGGCGCTCCGAGCGAGTCCCGCGCGGTCAGCTCGATTGCTACATAACTGTTGTCGGCAGCCGGCAAGTCCTCCGGCGCGGGAGCCGTGATGGCGATATTATTGCCGGTGGCCGTCAAAAAGGGATGCGTGTGGTCGTTGTGGTGCAGGGTCAGCACCCAGGTTAGCTGCGAGTCCGGCACGTCATCCCCATCCTCGGCGTCGGCGGCATGGCCGCGCAGCACGATCGCCTGCCCGACCCGGAAGCGCAGATCGGCCGCCGGCGCGTCGATGACGGGCGTCGGCGGCGAGTTGCCCACGTCGATGCGGGCGGTCGCCGCGGCTGATACGGCGCCGTGGTTGTCGCGCACCCGCACCGTCGCCGTGTAGACCCCCGTGTCCGGGTACGTGTGCGCCGTCGTCGGGGCGCCGGTCTCGCTGGGCGCGCCCTGGTCGCCGAAGTCCCACAGGTAGGTCAGCGTATCGCCGGCGTCCGGGTCGGCGCTGGCGCCGGCGTCGAAGGTGACGGCCAGCGGCGGGGCGCCGAAGTGCGGCTCGGCGGTGAGCGCAGCCGACGGCGCGCGATTGCTGGAGCCGGTGTAGGCGATCACGCGGATCTGGTCGGTGCCTGCGTGGGTGGCGTAGTACAGCGCTTGGGTCGCCTCATACGGACCGAACGCCATGGCCGACGATGCTGCTATTGCCCAGCCCGCTCACGAACTCGGCGGCGCTGTAGCCGCCGCTACCGTTCGGCATCAGCTTGAAGATCTTGCCGCAGACATAATCGGCGAACAGGTAGGCGCCGTCGTACTCAGCCGGCCAGGCGCCGCCCGGCACGAACGCGCCGCCGGTGATCGACTTGCAGCCGGTATCGCGACCGTAGGCGTAGATCGGATTGCTCATCCCGGCCGGTGGCGCGCCGCAGTTGCTGGTCGAGCCGGGGGCGCAGAAGCCCTCGCGCGTGCTCCAGCCGTAGTCGGCGCCGGCCAGGCCCTCATCGATCTCCTCCCAGGTGTTCTCGCCCACGTCGTTGATAAAAAAGCGTGTGCCGACGGCATTGGGGTCGAAGGCCATGCGGAACGGGTTGCGTAGGCCGAAGGCATAGATCTCCTGGCAGGTTTTGTCGGGGTCGGTGCGCGCGGCGGCATTGCAGCGGGCGCTGTTGCCGGCCACAAACGGGTTGTCGGGCGGGATGCCGCCGTCGCGGGTGATCCGCAGGATCTTGCCGGACAGCTCGTACAGGTGGCGCGCGGCCGGGTTGCCCACAAAGCAGTTGTCGTCGAGGTCGCAGCCACCGTCACCGATGCTGACGTACAGGTAGCCGTCCTGGCCGAAATGCAGATCGCCGGCGTTATGGTTGCCGCGCGGCGAGGGAATGTTGTCGATCAGAACCACCTCGCCGACCGGGCTGACCACATTGCTGTCGGGCAGCACAAAGCGCGCCACCCGGTTGACCGGATTGTCGGGGTTGAGCGGCTCGTGGAACGGGCAGGGGACGGCCGCCTGGGCGAACTTCTTGAATGTGTAGTACAGGTAGACGAAGCGGTTGGATGCGAACTGCGGATCGACCGCCACACCGAGCAGGCCGCGCTCATTGTTCGCGCAGATCTGCGCGCTGAGATCCAGCGCCGTGTTTAGCGCACCGCCCTGGTAGACGTGGAGCTGGCCGGACTGCGAAGTGACCAGCATGCGACCGTCGGGCGTAAACGCCAACGCGGTCGGCGCCGAAACGTTGACCACCGGCGTATCGGCGAAGTTGGGCGGCACGGCGCCGACCGACCACGCGGCCGGGACGGCACCCGCGAGCAGCAGCAGCAGGCAGAGCGCCAGAGGCGCCAGGGTCAGGCGTCGGCTCATAGTGTGTCCATCACCAAACCTGTCAGGTGCGGCCTAAGAGACTGTTTGAAAGGGGGAGTTTGAGGGGCCGCCCCTCAAGAATAACCCCACCCACATTTCATCTGCGGTTGTGCCCGCAGGCATGGGGTCTGACAGGTTTACAAATCATAGCGAACGTGCGTATGCCATAGCATCGCGAAATTGCCTCAAGGCCAGTTAAACTCCAGCCTAAAGAATGATTAAGCGCTCCTAAACATCCGTTCATCTATGCCCGCCGAAACATCCCACGACAGACCCGAAACGTGAAGTGTGAAACGTGAACAACGTCCCAATCACGTTTCACGTTTCACGTTTCGCGTTTCATGGAGTATGTATTTTCTGGCCCTCTTCGGGTTCTTTTTCTATGGGATCTATCAATAGTTCCGCCACCGCAACCGGCGGCGTGCCCTGGTGCTTGGCCTGGCGCTCCTGCTGGTGCCGCTGGCGAGAATTGTCGATACCCTGGTGGACCTGGGCCTGGTCGATTCGATCTACACATCCAGGATCGCGTTTCTAGGGATCGTAATCGCAATGAGCCAGGTCCTCTCACACGAGATCACCCAGACCGAGCAAGAACTGTATATCTACCAGCAGCACCTGTACGAGCTGGTCGCGACGCGCACGGTCGAGCTGACCGATGCCAACGACCAACTGGTCCAGGGGATCAACGCGCGCAAGCGGATCGACGCGGCGCTACAGCGTCGTGTCGATCAATTTTAGCGGCGGGGGACACAGTAGTGGTGTGGTTATGACTGTGACGAACGGCCGGACAATACCCATCATGCCGGCCACGGCACAGTGTGGTAGGGAGAGAATATGTACCAACAGCCAATTCGGGTGATGATCGTCGATGATCACCTGCTGATGCGCGACGGATTGAACGCGCTGCTGTCAACCTTCGACGAGATCAAGGTGGTGGCCCTCGCGTCTGACAGCGAACAGGCGCTCGTGCTGTGCGCGCAGCTCCAACCGGATGTGATTCTGATGGACCTATCTATGCCAAGGATGGATGGGCCTACGGCGATCGCCCGCATCCACGGGACGTGGCCGCAGGTGCAGGTGATCGCCCTGACCAGCTTTGTGGAAGAAGCGCTGATCCGGCGAACCATCCAGGCCGGCGCGATCGGCTACCTGCACAAAAACGTCAGCCTCCTCCAATTGGTCGAAGCGATTCATGCGGCGCGCCAGGGTCGGCCCACGATCGACGCGGCAGCGGCCCAGGTCTACATGCGAACGATAACGCGCCCACCTCACCCTGGGCATGACCTGACCGAGCGTGAGCGCGATGTGTTGTCGCTGCTGGTCGGGGGGCGTACCAATAAGGAGATCGCCGGGCAGCTCGCGCTTAGTTCAGGCACGATTCGCGTCTACGTGAGCAACATTCTCGCCAAGCTGGGCGCCACCAATCGCACCGAAGCCGCCGCGCTGGCCCGACACTATCACCTAATCGTCGAATCGGCCTGAACTGACAACCGACCCTGTCTTAGAAGCTGTGTGAAAAGGGGGAGTTTGAGGGGGCTTCCCGCTCAAGGACTCCTTCCACGATAGAACTCTAGCGGCATCATAGAGCAAAGGAGACCAGCATGAAGTCGTTCGCCAAGTTCTCGCCCTTCCCTTTGTCAGGATTCCGCGCCCTGACCCTCGCCATCGCCATCGCACTGCTCGCGTTCGGGGTGGCTGTGGCCCAGGAAGGCGTCCACTGGTCCTACGAAGGCGATACCGGCCCTGAACACTGGGGGAGCTTGAGTCCCGATTTCGCCGCGTGCGCCCAGGGTGTCGAGCAATCGCCGATCGACATCCCCGCCGACGCCCCGCTCAGCCCGGCCGGCATCGCGTTCCAATACCAGCCCAGCGCGGTCAATATCTTCAACAACGGGCATACGATCCAGGTCAATTATGACCAGGGCAGCTCGATCACGCTGGACGGCGCCCGCTATGACCTGGTCCAGTTCCACTTTCACGCCGCGAGCGAACACGCGATCGGCGGCCGGCACGATCCGCTGGAGATCCACTTCGTCCACCGCAACGCGCAGGGCGGGTTAGCCGTCGTGGGGGTCTTGCTGAAAGCAGGGAGCGAGAACGCCGCCTACGCGCCGGTCTTCCAGAACCTGCCCCAGCAGGCCGGCCAGCCCGCGCCGGTCGCCGGCGCGACCGTGGACGCGAACACGCTGCTGCCGGCACAGCACACCTACTGGCGCTACAATGGGTCGCTGACCACGCCGCCCTGCTCGGAGAGTGTCAAGTGGCTGGTGATGAACACGCCGGTCGAGCTGTCGGACGCGCAGCTCGCCGCGTTCACCGCGATCTTTCAGCATAATGCGCGCCCGGTGCAGCCCTTCAATGCACGCACATTCCTGGGGCCGGTGACGCTGCCGACCACCGGCGACGCGGTCGTGGCGCTGGATGGCGCGCTGGTCGGCGCCGGTGCGTTGCTGATCGCGGGTGGGTTTGCGCTGGCTTACGCCAGCCGACGAAGGGCCGCATAATACGCCTGGTATCCGGCGGGGCATACGCGCAGGGCAGTGTCAGCTCCACTTGCCGCACTTTTCAAATAACAGGTGTGGTGAGGCCACAACGCCGCTCTTGCCTGCCCTTCGGCAAGCCCCTCCCTGCGTCGGGATTCCTCAGGATGTTCGGCAGCAAGGTACTTTACCTATTTCATTTACCGACGATTTTCGCCGGACCGGCGAAAATCGTCGGTAAATAAAGAAGAGAGGGGCGATCTTTCGATCGCCCCTCTGGCCGTCCTGATTACGTTCCGTCAGCTCAGTTCCTACGGAAGCGTCACATCGTCGATGAAGAAGCTGGTCGGCAGCGAGAAATCGGTGGTGGCGCTGAAGTGGATGCGCAGCGTCTGGCCGGCATAGCTGGCCAGGCTAAGGCTATCCTGGCGCCAGACGCCCGCCCCGCTGGCGTTGCTGAAGGTGCGTAGCGTCGCCACCAGCCCGCCGCTGGTGTTGTAGAGCCGTACCCGCAGGTAGTCGTAGGCGGTCGAGCCGCTCTCGCTGGTGGTCATATACCACCAGTAGCGCAGCGTCCCATTGGCCGGGATGGTCACGGTCTGATAGATCGTGTCGGTGCCGCTGTTGTAGCCGCCCAGGTAGGCGCTATACGCGCCGCTGTGCGGGCGCGTCGTATCGATCAGCTGGTAGCCGTTGGTCGAGGACTGCACCCACGGGGCGGTGCCGCTCTCGAAGCCGCCGTTGACGATCGCGCCGCCGCCCGGAGGAGGTGTGGGCGACGGCGTGGGGGTGGGCGTGGTGCCGCCGGTGACGGCGCGGTAGGCGTTGATGCGGCCGCAGGTCCAGAGGGTGCCGGTGCCGCTGATCGGATCGGAGGTGCTACAGATCCGGTCGCGGATCTGGGCGTTGGTCAGGCCCTGCGAGGACAGCAGGCCGGCCAGCCCGGCCACGTGCGGCGAGGCCATCGAGGTGCCGCTGATTGTGTTGTAGCCGCCGTTGTTCCAGGTCGAGTAGATGCCATCGCCGGGCGCTGCGACCTCGACCCAGGTGCCGTAGTTCGAGAACGACGAGCGCGCGTCGCTGCTGGTGGTCGAGGCGACCGCGAAGCAGTTCGTGTAGGCGCCGGGGTAGGCATTGGTGGTGCTGCTGGTGTTGCTGTTGCCGGCCGCGCAGGCCAGGAAGACGCCAGCGTTCCAAGCGTAGTTGACGGCGTTCTGCAAGGTCGTGGAGCCGCTGCCACCCAAGCTCAGGTTGACCACCTTGGCGCCGTTGTCGGCGGCGTAGGTGATGCCACTAGCGACATTGGCGAGCGTGCCGCTGCCGTTGTTGTCCAGCACTCGCACGCCCATCAGCCGACAGTTGGGGCAGGTACCGGCCCCGCCGGTGCTGTTGTTGGTCTCGGCGGCCGATGTGCCGGACACGTGCGTGCCGTGGCCGTTGCCGTCCTGCGGGGTCGAGTCGTTGCTGACGAAGTCATAGCCGCCGCCGCCCTTGGCGTCGAGATCGGCGTGGGTGTTCTGGATGCCGGTATCGACGACGGCGATCGTCACGCTGGAGCTGCCCTGGGTGACATCCCAGGCCTGGAAGGCTTGGATGACGCCCCAGGCCCACTGCTGGCTCAGGCTGGGATCGTTGGGCGTGAAGTCGGCGCTGTAGACATAGTTCGGCTCGACGTACTCGATGTGCGGGTTGTTCTTGAAGGCGTTGAGCAGCGCTTCGGCGGCGCGGGGGTTGGCCTGGCCGACGAGTGCCGAGAACTCGGCCAGATCGCTATCCAGGGCCTGGATGCGGCTGATGAGCCGCCCGCCCCTGGCTTGGACCTCCGCAGCACGCTGTTCGGCGCGCGTGCCGGGCTTAAACTTGATCACGAACTGGCCGGGGACCGCCGGCGCATTGACATCAACGCGAAAATCCGGCGAGGGCGGGGTGGCGAACGACGATGCTGGGATTAGTAGCATGAGTACGGCGAGCACCGACAGTAAAATAGGGATACGACGCTTCAAGGTGGTCTCCTTCTTCATCCCTCTTTACATTCCTTGTCAACGACCGAAGCGAGCGCGCCGACCACTGCAACGTCGGAGTGGCTAGCAGATCCTGGGTCGGGTGGAACGTCGGCAATCCAGCCGGGCATGACACAATGAGTCTGTAGATTTCACCTCCTCTTATATAGTATAGAGCGGCTCCGCAATCTTAAAATACCTCACCCTTTGTGTCAAGCGCGAGAATCGCACACTATCAGGTTGCGTACCAGCCTCGTCAGTTGTCCGTTGTCAGTGGTCAGTGGTCAGTTGCGGTGCAACTGGTAACATTGACAGTATGCCCTGAATGGGCTACACTCGCGCCCACGTTCTCAGCTTCTCAATCAAGAAACGAATGAGTGAGATCCACGACGATATCGAGCAGGAGGCTGCGGGCATCGTCGCAGCCGGGCTGGCGCAGGGGCTGGCGCTGCGGCTGCTGGGCGGGCTGGCCGTGCGGTTGCACGCGCCGAGCGCCGCGCATCCGGCCCTGGCCCGCCGCTACCGCGACATCGACCTGGCCGCGCCCGCGCGCCGCAGCCAGGCCGTCGAGGCGCTGCTGGCCGACCGCGGCTACGCGCCCGACCAGTCCTTCAACCTGCTCAACGGCATGGCACGGCTGCTGTTCTACGACCAGGCCCGCAGCCGCCAGCTCGACGTCTTCGTCGGCGGCTTCGAGATGTGCCACCGGCTGCCGATCGCCGAGCGGCTCGACCGTGAGCCGCTGACGCTGCCGCTGGCCGAGCTGTTGCTGACCAAGCTCCAGATTGTGCAACTGAACGACAAGGATATCCGCGACATTTGCGCGCTGCTGCTCGACCACCCGCTCGGTGCGGGCGACCAGGAGACGCTCAACCGCGCGCGGCTCACACAGCTCTGCGGCGACGACTGGGGACTGTGGCGCACGGTGACGCTGGGCCTGGAGAAGGTACACGAGGTCGGCGCCGGCTATGCACTGGAGCCTGAGCTACTGCGGGTGCTGGCGGCGCGGATCGACGAGCTGCGCCACGCGCTCGACGGGGCGCCCAAATCGCTGCGGTGGAAGCTGCGCGCGGCGATCGGCGAGCGGGTCCAGTGGTATGAGCTGCCGGAGGAAGTGCGGCCGGAGTAGCCGTGAATCCGAACATAGCAGTAAAGCAAACAGATGACTCACTCCCACCTCTTCATCGCTACCTCTGACCAACTGCTTGCGCCGCGCGCGGCTCGCCGGAGACCAGCCCAATGAGTGAACAGGCAGCCAAACGCTTCGATGGCGGGCTTGCTACCGCCTTCAGCATGGGGCCAGTCATTTTGGCCATCACGCAGCTCGCCACGGGACGGTTTGTGGAGGTCAACGAGCGCTTCCTCACCGTCACGGGCTACAAGCGCGAGGAAGTGTTGGGTCGGACTCCGCTGGAGATTGAGTTGTGGATCAATCCAGACCAGCGCGCGGATGGTCTCAAGCGCCTGCGTGATGGCCGGCTGGTGCGGGAAATCGAAGCCGACTTCCGTATGAAAAGCGGCGAGGTACGCACCTGCCTGATGTCCGCCGACCTGATCGAGCTGAACGGCGAACCTTGTGTGCTCACGGCCCTCACCGACATCACCGAGCGCAAACAGATGGAATTGGAGCGGGCCGAGCTACTGGAGCGAGAGCACGCCGCCCGTGCCGCCGCCGAGGCGGCGGTGCGTATCCGTGATACCTTCTTGTCGACCGCATCTCATGAATTGAAAACCCCGCTGACCGTGCTGCTCGGCAATATCCAGTTATTGCAGCGGCGGCAGAGCCACGCCGCTTCCCTGGCGGAGCAAGATCAGCGCCTGCTGCGTATCATTGGCGAGCAGGCTGGGCGGTTGAACCGGCTGATTGCTGCCCTGCTGGATATATCCAGACTCCAGACCGGGCAGCTTACGATCGTACGCGCCCTATTCGACATCGGCGCGTTGGTGGGGCGGGTTGTCGACGACGTGCAGCCGACCCTGGTGCGGCATACGATCGCGTGCGAACTACCGGACACACCGCTGATGATTGAGGGCGACGAACTACGTCTTGAGCAAGTGCTCCAGAATTTGTTGAGCAACGCGGTGAAGTATAGCCCAGGCGGCGGGCCAATTACGGTACAGGTCGAGCGGCAAGAGGCACGGGTACGTATCGCGGTCGCGGATCAGGGCATCGGCATCCCGCAGGCGAGTCTGCCCAAACTCTTCGAGCGCTTCTACCGGGCTGACAATATTGACCCGCAACAGATCAGCGGCATGGGTATTGGCCTCTCTGTGGTTCGAGCGATTGTCGAGTTGCACGGCGGCGAGGTGGATGTGGTGAGTCCGGAAACGGGGGGCAGCGTCTTTATCGTGTATCTGCCGGCGACGGTGCTGGAGCAAATGGGCATCTAACTTGACACTAACCATGGAATAGCATACACTAGCGCCACCCTCGACAGCGGAAATGGAATGACGCTATACACCGGGCCGTGTACGCGATGGCCGCGAACACGCCGACGACACAATGTCCGTGCCTGGTGATCCGGGCCGGATTGCTGCTCGACACCGCGTGCTACCACCCGATCATACCGTCCCCGATCGCAACCTGCCGTAACGTGTTTCAGTCTCAGGAGGGCTTTCTATGGCATCTCAAAAAGTTACCCGTCGCAAATTCCTGATGGTGAGCGCGACCGCAAGCGTCGGCGCGCTCGTGGCGGCTTGTGGCGGCACGCCGGAGGGTGGTACGGCCGGAGCGCCGACCGCCGCCGGCGGCGTGATGGCGATGGACGCTCTCGTCGCGGCGGCCAAGCAAGAGGGCACGCTGACGACGATCGCGCTGCCGCACGACTGGCTGAACTACGGCGAGATGATCGAGGCGTTCAAGAAGAAGTACAGCCTGGCCGTCAACGAACTCGATCCCAACGCCGGCTCCGGCGACGAGATCGAGGCGATCAAAGCCAACAAAGACAACAAAGGCCCCCAGGCACCCGATGTGATCGACGTCGGCTTCGCGTTCGGCCCGTCGTCCAAGCAGGAAAGCCTGCTCCAGCCCTACAAGGTCACGACTTGGGATACCATCCCGGCCGACCTCAAGGACGCCGACGGCCACTGGTACGGCGACTACTACGGTGTGTTGTCCTTCGCGATCAACACCGACGTGGTTAAGAATATACCCCAGGACTGGCCCGACCTGCTCAAGCCGGAATACCAGGGCCAGGTCGCGCTGGCTGGCGACCCGCGAACGTCCAACCAGGCCATCCAGTCGGTGTACGCGGCGGCGCTGGCCAATGGCGGCTCACTCGACAACGCCCAGCCGGGGCTTGACTTCTTCGCCAAGCTCAACGAGGCCGGCAACTTTGTGCCGGTGATCGCCAAGAACGCGACGCTGGCCAATGGCGAGACGCCGATTATGATCACCTGGGACTACTTGGCCCTGGGCGCGCGCGACCAACTGGCGGGCAACCCGCCGGTCGAGGTGGTCGTGCCCAAGTCGGGCGTCTTCGGCGGCGTCTACGTCCAGGCGATCAGCGCCTTCGCGCCGCACCCCAACGCCGCAAAGCTGTGGATGGAGTACCTATACTCGGACGAGGGCCAGCTGATCTGGCTGAAGGGCTACGGCCACCCCATTCGCTACGCCGACATGGTCAAGCGCAATGTGATCCCGGCCGACCTGGCCTCCAAGCTCCCGCCGGCCGAGCTGTACAACAAGGCGGTATTCCCCAAGATCGCGCAGCTTGAGACGGCGAAGAAGCTGATCACCGAAACCTGGGACGCAGTCGTCAAGGTCGATGTCAAAGAATAAGAGATTGGAGATATAGAGATTGGAGATTGGGGATTGTCGCTACGAGCCTCTAACCTCCAATCTCCAATCTCCGGTAGCCAGGAAGGCTGTCGAAGTGTCCGAGACGGTCCAGCTCGAAACGCACGAGGCGCGGCCCACGGCGCCCAGGTTCTCTTGGGCCTGGCTGGGAGTCATGCCCTTCTTCGTCTTCGCGCTGGCCTTTCTGCTGCTGCCGGCTGCTTCGCTGGTGATCGGCAGCTTCCAGGACGCCCAGGGCCGCTTCACGATCGACAATCTGCTCGGCCTCGGGCGGCCCGACATTGTGAGCGCCTACTTACTCAGCATCCAGATCAGCCTTGTTACCGCGCTCGGCGGTGCCGTGTTCGGCTTTCTGCTGGCGTATGCCGCGATCCTCGGCCACCTCCCGCGCTTCATCCGCCCGTCGCTGCTGACCTTCTCGGGGGTCGCCTCGAACTTCGCCGGCGTGCCGCTGGCGTTCGCCTTTATCTCCACCATGGGGCGAACCGGGTTTGTCACCGCCCTGCTCACCACGCTGTTGGGGGTCAATATCTACCGCAGCGGCTTCAGCCTGTACACGTTCTGGGGCTTGAGCCTGACCTATATGTACTTTCAGTTCCCGCTGATGGTTCTGATCATCGCCCCGGCGCTGGACGGGCTGAAGCGCGAGTGGCGCGAGGCCTCCGAGAACCTGGGCGCGACGACCTGGCAGTACTGGCGCTACGTCGCGCTGCCGATCCTGCTGCCCTCGCTGCTGGGCGCCACGGTGCTGCTATTCGGTAACGCCTTCGGCGCCTACGCCACGGCCTACGCGCTCACCGGCGGCTCACTCAACCTGGTGACGATCGTGATCGGCGCGCAGATCCGTGGCGACGTGCTCCACAACACCGGCTTAGGGTACGCGCTGGCCCTGGGGATGGTCGTGATCATGGCGATCTCGCTCGCCGGCTATACCTGGCTCCAACGCAAGACCGCACGCTGGCTTCGTTAGAGATTAGAGATTAGAGATTAGAGATTAGAGATTGTCGCTACGAATCCCTAATCTCCTATCTCCAATCTCCCAACAGTGGTGAGCATGAGGCGCACAAGATTCTGGTCGTGGCTCTGGATCACCTTGGGGGTGCTCTACTTTCTCGTCCCGCTCCTGGCGACGCTGAACTTCTCGCTACGCCAGCGCCGGGGCGTCCTGAGTCTGAGCGCGTACCAAAGCGTCTTCGGCGACCCGCTCTTCTTCCGCACGTTTGCCTTCTCGCTGCAAATGGCCGTGCTGACGATCGTGGTCAGCCTGCTGCTGATCGTACCGACGGCCTACTGGGTCCATCTGCGGCTGCCGCGCCTGCGCCCGGTCGTCGAGCTGATCACGTTGCTGCCGTTTGTGATCCCCGCGATCGTGCTGGTGTTCAGCCTGATCAAGATCTACGGTCGCCCACCGCTGCTGCTGACCCCCAGCCCGGTGTTGCTGGTGGCTGGGTACGTGGTGCTCTCGCTGCCCTACATCTACCGGGCGGTCGATACCGGCCTGCGAGCGATCGATGTGCGCACGCTGACCGAGGCCGCACAGAGCCTCGGCGCTGGCTGGCCGACGATCCTGTTCCGGGTGATCTTGCCCAACCTGCGCGTCTCGCTATTGAGCGGCGCCTTTCTGACGTTCGCGATCGTGATCGGCGAGCTGACGCTGGCGCAGTACCTGGCCTGGCCGGCGTTCGGCCCCTACATGGCGCGGATCGGCCAGGACAAGGCCTACGAGCCCTCGGCGCTGGCGATCATCAGTCTGATCTTGACCTGGGGCTCGATCGGGATCATTCAGTTCCTGGGGCGCGGAGTGCCGGGGCAGGGGCAGCTTGCGGGCACAAAATAACCAATTGAGAATTGAAAATTGAAAATTGAGAATGTGGCCATAGGCGCTCTCAATTCTTCATTCTCAATTCTCAATTCTCAATTCCGAAAGGTCGGCTATGGCGTTTCTCGAACTGAGCGACGTGCGGAAAAGCTTCGCCCAGAGCGTCGCGGTGGAGTTAGTGAACCTCCAGGTCGAGCGGGGCGAGTTCGTCTCGTTCCTGGGGCCGAGCGGCTGCGGCAAGACCACCACGCTGCGCATGATCGCCGGGTTCGAGATGCCGACCTCCGGCGCCATCCTGATCGACGGCGTCGACGTCACCAACCGACCGCCCAACCGGCGCAACGTTGGCATGGTGTTCCAGTCCTACGCGCTGTTCCCCAACATGACCGTCGCGAACAACATCGGGTTTGGGCTCAAGGTCGCCGGGCAGCCGGCCGAGGCGATCCGCGAACGCGTGACCGAGATGCTGCGGATCATCCACATGCCCGAATTCGCCGAGCGCTACCCGTCCCAGCTTTCGGGCGGGCAGCAGCAGCGCGTGGCGCTGGCCCGCGCGCTAGCGATCCGGCCGCAGGTGCTGCTGCTCGACGAGCCGCTCTCGGCACTCGACGCCAAGATCCGCGTATCGCTGCGCCAGGAGATCCGGGCCATCCAGCGCCAGCTCGGCATCACGACGATCTACGTCACCCACGATCAGGAGGAGGCGCTGTCGCTCTCCGACCGCATTCTGGTGATGAGCCAGGGACGCGTCGAGCAGCTCGGCACGCCGTTCGAGATCTACAACTTCCCACGCACTCGTTTTGTGGCCTCGTTCGTGGGCACGCTGAATGTGATCCCGGCCAAAGTGCTCGACGCCGGCACCGGCCGGCTCGACGTGGACGGCCAGGAGATCCACGCGGCGCGACCACTCGTCGACGCCCGACCGGGCCAGATGGTCACGCTGGCGCTGCGGCCGGAGATTATCTCGCTCAACGGCACCAACGGCGCCGCCAACCACCTGCGCGGGACGGTCGAGGACATCATGTTCCTCGGCTCGATCGTTCGCATCAGGGCCCGCTTCAGGGAGCATGTCATCCACTTCGACATGTTCAATGCCCCGCACCTATCCCTGCCGGAGCGCGGCGGCGAGGTCGCGCTGAGCTTCCCGCCCGAGGCGTGCCTGATCCTCGACGAGCAGCCCTAACACCACTAGGGAACTTATCTAAGACCACTGATTAAAAGTTAAGGTTTTCATCAGTTTGTCAAGGGCCGATTTGCACTTCTCGCCTGAGTGTGTAGACTGGGGGTATGAGCGAAAAATCCAAACCCAAGAAAAGCAGTGTTCGGCATACACGCGCCATTGCACGTGATCGCAGCAAGCGCCCGAACACTGCGCCGCCTGACCCACAGATCGAGGCGCGCCCACAGTCAGGGCTATCGTCATGACTACCAATCTCAGCACCAACTTCTGGATGTCGATCTGAGCGGGATGCCGTGTGGCCCCAAAGCCGCCTTGGCAACCAAGGGTTATTTTGCCAAGCTAGTACTACAACGAGACTTTATCACTCACGTTGATTGAGTTTGGCCAAACGCCGTTTGCGATGTGAACGATATGCCCGATAATTCGCATCTTGCCAATACGCCAAGACGGAGAGCACCCACTCCGCATCAAAGCTGCGCCGTGGGATGGCGTACGCGACCAAGAACTGCGCCTGCGGCAACGTCAGGGCCGGAGCGTTTTTTTCAAGCGCTTCTGCACCCGCACCAAAAACGCCTGCGCCACAATCATCAGTGTCATATGATGATGCCAGCCCGTCCACGAGCGCACTTCGTAGTCGCCCATCCCCAGTTCCTGCTTACCGGTCTCGAAGCACGTCTCTATTGGCCAGCGCATCCCGCTCATCCGCGCCAGCCGCACAAGTGGTATGTCAGCGGGCGCATTGCACAGATAGGTCTTGAGTTCCCCGTCGGTCAGGCTGCGCCGCAGCACCAGCCAGACCTCCTCGCCAGGCAGCCCATCACGCACACCAATCACGCGCACAATCGCGAACTCAGCCATTTGCGGCCCTTGACTGCCCTCCTTGATCAGTTGCTTCGACCAGGCACTACTCGGCAAGGCGGTAGCCAGTGCAGCTACCGTCTGTGGAGGTGGCGAACCTGCTACCAGGCGTTCGCGTGTCGGCTTGCGGCCACGTCCGCTCCACTCTGGCACCGCCACATCTGGACGCGCCAGCCACACTTGGGTATCGTGGGGCACTTCAGCGAAGTACCACAAGTGCGCGTGGGCGATCTTGTCCAGCAGGGCGGTATCGCGCCCAAACCCTTCGTCACAAGCGACCCAGCGGCAGCGCAGAGTTTGGGTTTGGACTACGTCCTCAATCATGGCCCAGCCCAAAGATGGCTTGGTCGTAAAGGTCAATTCGTCTGGCAGCCGACAGGCTTTTCGCCGCTCGGCAAAAGCGGGGTCGCTGATCCATTCCTCGGGCAAGTACAGGCGGCGATCAACCAAGGTATAGCCTTGCTGAGAGGCATAGGCCAGAAACACACCAGCCTGACAGTTGGCGGTCTTGCCGAGTTGTCCACAGTACTGGCGTTTGACCCCTACCGACTCGCTACCTTGCTTGGGAAAGTCGCTGCCATCCAGAAGCAGCACGCCGTCATCGTCGCCCAGATCGGCATCGATTTCCGACCACAAGCGGTGCAGGATGGCAGTATCATCCCAGGCACCTTCACTGACAAACTGCTGCATAGCCCTGATGGCATTCCGATCGGCCCCACGCAAAGCCAACATCATTGGCTCAATCGACTTGCGCGGCAGCTCCAGCAGCAGGCCATGCAGATAGGTTTGCGACCATTCACGCTGCTCAGGCCGCTTAAACAATGGAGAGAAGATCGCATGATAGCTGTTCAGTTCATCCAGCAGACCATCAATGTCTTGTGGCGTCAGGTCGAGAACTGGCGCCGTGGCAATCGTTTCCAGATGTTTCATCCCCTCCTCCCAATGGCAAATTGAGAGAGGATGATACCACGAAGTCTCGTTGTAGTACTAGGTAATAATCGAATTACGCCCCTTCGCTATAATCCTACTATCACCCCACGAAGGTGACAGCAATTATTGAGCTTGCTCTATGTGATTTGCCTTTCCCAAATCTAGACAGGTCCCGTGATCCAACAGGGGCGCCGCTGCACTCCACGCGCCACCGCTTTGGTCACAAGGGGATCGAGTCCGGGCTGGACTCCAGCGAAGTCGGGCAGCTCATGCGCCACCGGCACCATACTACCACCCTGCGCTACCTCCGGGAGAACGCCGACCGCCTCAGCAAGATCCACGAACGCATCGATCTGGACCCTAATCCCTAAAATCACCGCATCTGGTGAGCGGTAAGGGCTTGTCTTCGCGGCCCGCCCTGGAATGTTGCTCAGGCACTGACCAGGGCGGGCAAGGCATTGCCGTGCTATACTAGCGCCTACGCAATGCACTTTGTTTGCTCCCTGTGTAATTACCGAGGGCCTATGACGATCACACTTGATCATGTACAACACCTGGCCGACCAGCTTTCCCCGCTCGATCAGGTGCGATTAATTGAGCACCTGTCCCGGCAGATCGCGCCGGCGCTGGACACGCAGCCGGACGCGCCAGCACCAGCCCCCGGCGCTCCGTCTACATTCGCGCTGCCGGTGCTCACAGGTGGTACATGGGTAGACGATCTGCCACTGAACCGGAAGGATCTCTACGGCGATGACGAGCGCTGCTGACCAATATCCTTGCTGGATTGGTGTTCCGAACTGCGATTAGAACTGTCTGAATTGGGATACGGACGAGCACGCTTATCCGCTCGGTCGGGGTTTCGCCGCAGGACACATGTCGATTTGAGGTTCCGCCGAACGACTAGCTCATGTCAACGGGAGAGTTGGGGCTGGCCTCCCGAGCAAGACGTTCCGAAGGCCCCTTGAATAAGGAGACACAACGATGCGATTCATGATTCTGGTCAAGGCCGACAAGGACTCTGAGGCGGGCGTTATGCCGGACGAGAAACTCCTCACCGAGATGGGCAAGTACAACGAAGAGCTGGTGAATGCCGGCGTGATGCTCGCGGGCGAGGGACTCCACCCAAGCTCGAAGGGCGCACGCGTCAGGTTCTCCGGCGACAAGCGAGCCGTGATCGATGGGCCTTTCGCCGAGACGAAGGAGCTGATCGCCGGCTACTGGATCTGGCAGGTGGGTTCGAAGGAGGAGGCGATCGAGTGGGTCAAGCGCTGCCCCAATCCCATGATGGGAGATTCGGAGATCGAGATACGCCAGGTGTTCGAGGCGGAGGACTTCGGCGCCGAGTTTACACCGGAGCTTCGCGAGCAGGAGGAGCGCCTGCGCGCGCGGGCCGGCTTAAATCAGTAGGGCGCTTTTGAGAGCTGGTTCCGCGCGGCGACCGTGAACGATCTCGCGGCGCCCATGCACAATTTGTGATTGACCGGACAGAGTCCAGCGGCGCCCATGGATGATCTGGCTCTGCACATGAAGAGTGTAGCAGGGTACAGGAGACTATCTGGCGATTCCATGGGCGCTGCGTGCATCCACCTGAAGCATGTAGCGCGTCTCTACGGATGATCCGGCGCCATCTATGGGCAATCTTGCGACTCGCGATACAGAGTCCAGCAGCATCCACATACGATCCATCACCGTCTATAGACACCCTTGCGATTCCCGCACAGAGTCCAGCAGCTCCCATGGATGATCTGACTCTACCTTGCGGCTCGTCACACAGAGGCAAGAGGCGTCCACATAGAGGCAAGAGGCGTCCACACAGAAGCCAGAGATTTCCACAAACACTCTTACGGCTCGCCACACAGAGTCCGGCGACGCCCATAGACGAGCCGGCGGTGCTCATAGAGCATTGGCGTGTCGCTATGGACGATCCGGCGGCGCTCATGGATAACCTGGCGGCTCGCAGGGGCCGTGTGGTGCATGGATGACATCGAGTGGCGCGGCACGAGGAGACGTAGGTTAGGGCCAATACCTTGCAAATAAGGTCGCGTTCAGACCTTGTTGGCTCCGCGCCTTCTGGCGCCTTTTCAAACAAGGTCTTATTGAAAGGTATTGGGGTTAGGCCTAATACCTTCTGAATGACGAAGGTAGAGTCAGGCTACATCCATCGTGAAACGTGAGCAACGCCCCAATCACGTTTCACGTTTCACGTTTCACGGAGGTGGGAAGGGATTGCAGGCGCGCCGGCTGGCTGGTCATGGGCGACACGCGACTCATCGCATACTCGGCCAGCGCCGTGATCGTCAGGCTGGGGTTGACGCCGGGGTTGGCCGGCACGATCGAGCCATCGACGATATAGAGGCCGGGGTAGTTGTGCGCCTGGCAGTCCAGATCGATCACGCCCTCCTGCACATCGCGCCCGAACGGGCAGCCGCCCAGATATGGGCCGTCATTGGTACATTCAGCAATGCCTCATTGATCGTGGCCGATGCGATGCCATTGGTCTGCTCCGCAAACCGGCGCGTCACCTGGTGGCCGATCGCAATCTTGGTCGGAATCGCGTGGCCGTCGTCGGGCTGTGAGACCAGGTTGCGCCGGAACAGCGTGGCGAGCTGGCGACCGAGTCGCAGCCGGATGTGATTATCTTTGGTTTGCATGACCAGCATAATGGTCGTGCGCTTCGCCCAGCCCGGCAGCACGTGCGTACGCAGGAAGTCGAGTGGGCGCGCGAATAGGTCAATCACCGATGCGAGCAGGCGCCTAGGCAGGCTGCCTGAGTTGATGAGCGGCCCCGACAGGAACCGCATCAGGTCGGAGCCGGCAGGATAGCGCACCGGCTCGACCGTCGTCACCGGGTCGGCGTGGAAGATCGATGTGATCGCGAGGCCCTCGGAGTAGTTGGTATTGAGGTTACGGCTGACGACTCCCAAGAGCGCCTCGCTGTTGGTGCGCACCATGTGGCCCAGGCGCTGCGAGAGGTTTGGCAGCGAGCGCGTGATCTCGCGGCAGCGGAACAGCAGCCGCAGCGTGCCCAGCGTCCCCGCTGAGACCACGACATTCCGCGCGCGCACGCGCTGCGCCGGGGCCACGAGCCAGGCCGTCGAGCGTCGATACAGCACATCGTAGCGCGCTTGGTCGGGCTGGCTGTTCCCCAGTGGCCGGATGTCGCGCACCTCGGCCTCGGGCCGCACCTCCGCGCCCCATTTCTCGGCCAGGTACAGGTAATTCTTCACCAGCGTGTTCTTCGCATTATGGCGGCAGCCGACCATGCACCCGCCGCAGTGAGTGCATCCTTTGCGCGGCGGGCCCTCGCCGCCGAAGTAGGGGTCCTGCACCTCGACGCCCGGGGAGCCAAAGAAAGCGCCGACGGTGGTGGGCCGGAATGTGTGCTCCTGGCCCAACTCTGCGGCGATTGCCTTTAGCACTTGATCGGCCGGCCACAGCCGCGGGTTGGTAGCCACGCCAAGCATACGCCGAGCGGTAGCGTAGTGCGGGCGGAGCAGCGCCTTCCAGTCGGCCAGGTGGTGCCAGGCCGGCGCAGCGAACAGTTCATCGCTCGGCTCCATCAGGACATTTGCGTACCCCAGGCTGCCACCCCCGACGCCCGAGCCATGTAGGACCAGCACATCCCGGAAGGGGCTGATCTGCAAGATGCCGAAGCAACGCGCCGCCGGCAGCCACAGGTATTTCCAAATATTCCAGTTGGTACGCGCGAAATCCTGATCGCGGTAGCGTTTGCCACGCTCGAGTACCAACACGCGGTAGCCCTTCTCGGTGAGCCGCATGGCTGATACGCTACCGCCAAATCCCGAGCCGATGATCACATAGTCGAACACCTGATCATTGGAGAAGTTGGTCATGGCTTCGTATCTCCTTTTAGGCGGTCTTGAACGGCAGCCGATATCATACCCGAAATCGATCTCGCCTGGGAGCAACTATGCCGACCCAACACCTGCACCAGGCCAGGGCGATGGGCAATAGTTTCAGGAAGAATCCCTTGATTACCACCCACGATTGAGCCGGCTACGCTCAAGTGTGCTACAATACTGCTTACGACCAGCTACAGTGTTTATGAGGGTAGTGTACAGAAAGGCTGCTTCCAATGCCCAACACTCCTGCATCTACCAGGGACATGCCGCTCCCGGTACGAATCTTCCACGCCGCGATGGAACAGCAGCTTTCGCTGACCGGCTACGCCCAGAGTTTAGGCATCAGCTCCGAGAGCCTGCGGGCAGTCTTGACGGCACAGCCCGACGATGACGAGGCCGCCACGCTGGACCGGCTCGCAGAGGTCTATCATCAGCCCCGCGAAACGCTGCGCGATCAATTGCGGATTACTGCTCCTCAAGAGTCGTTTGGGGCCTGGCTCAAGCGAAATATGGACGGGGTTTCTCAGCATGCGCTACGCACCCGCGTACAGGTGGACGCGAAGACTCTGAAGCGCTTCCTGAATGCGGAAATGCTCCCCGACAGCGACCAGGCTGAACGGATCTCGCGCGCACTCTATATTGATCGGATGGAGATTGCGCGCGTGGTGGCCGCTGACATGGTCCATCAGGCAGGCGCCGATCGCCCGGTTGCGCCAACCAGTATCACTGTGGAGCATGGCACGCCTGCACCAGCCGTCACCACCGAGCCCGCGACAACTCGTTCCCGGCGTACGCAGCGTCAGAACCCAGTATCACAAGCTGATCCCGCTCATGCTGAAGGAGCAGCGTCCACCGAAGCCGGCGTGGCCGAGCCGGCGCTTGAGGGCCAACAACCACGGCGAGCTGCATCACGTCGCCAGGCTGGTACGAAGATGCTCGACGCCGCCGCCAACGGATCGGTAAGCGAGCCTGACGCCGGCGCACCCCAGCATCCAGTCGCCCATCGCCGGAATGGCACGAAGACGGCGGATAGCGAAACGACGATAGCGCCCTTGAACAGCCTGATCACGCAGCCGGACGATCAGCTTGCGGCGGCAACAGACGGCGAAGCGATTCCCACTGCGGCGGCAACAGACGGCGAAACGCCTCCCGCTGCGGCGACAACAGACGACGAAACGCTTCCTGCTTTTATTGTGCTAAACCAGCGCACAACCCGTAAGCAGCGCCGCGTTGGAGCTGGATCCAAGCAGGGCGTTACAGCTGCTTCTGCTTCCGTTACGATCCCCGGCGCGGAGGAGACTCCCGCCGGCGAAGCTGCGGTCGAACTCGCTTCAGAGCTTGCTAGCGCGCCCACGGCGGCCGCGCAGCCGGCCGGGCTTGCGATCGAGGCGGATGAGGCACTACCAGATACGCCTCCATCAGCTCTGCCTGCTCCCACGCTCTCCACCCCCGACGCACCCGCAGCATCGACTGGTGGAGCAAAGACTCCGGCAAACAGGCGCAGATCGGCGCCGCCGGCCGCGAGCCCAACTGCGGCGCCGACTCCAGCGCCGACATTGGTTGCGTCCCTCCTCGCCGAAGACACAACGACGCTCCAAGCGCCGCCGGCCGCGATCCCAACCGCAGCGCCGGCTCCAGCGCCGACATTGGTTGCGTCCGTCCTCGCCGAAGACACGACAACACTTCAATTGACCGTGGATGAGGTTCGTCTGATCCGGCACTGGCGCCAACTGCATCCCCATGGCCGGCGCGCAACACTGCACTTCATTGGCTCGCTCCTGGTCGAGGACTAGCGTTGCCATCCCGCGAGGACTTCCGCTGATGAGCACGAGTGAGACAGACCGGATGAGCCTGACTTGGGCCGAGGTTTGTGCCCGGCGCCTGGACCGGCATGCGCTGTCTGCCCCGGCCCAGGGCGCCCAGCCAGCCGAGATCGTCGGCGCCATGTGTGGCGCGCACGCCCAAGTGCTGTTCGCTGCCGAGCTGTCGATCGGGCTGCGGATCGCCGGCATCACGCGCGCGGAGGTCCGGGACGCCCTGTGGACCGAGCACAGCCTAGTCAAGACGTTTGGGCCACGCGGCACTGTACACCTGCTGCCCACGCGGGACCTGCCCATGTGGACCGGCGCGCTCTCCGCGATCCCGTCCTCCCCCAGCCCGCATCCAAAGGACGCGCAACTGACGCCCGAGCAGACAGAGGCGGTTATCGAGGCGATCACGGATGTGCTGGAGGACGCCGAGCTGACCGTGGACGAGCTGACCGAGGCGCTCGTCGGTGCCTGCGGCCCCTGGGCCGGGGACCTGGTCATGCCGGCGTTCCAGGGCATGTGGCCGCGCTGGCGCCAGGCCACCACCACCGCTGCGAACTGCGGCGCGCTCTGCTTCGGGCACAACCAGGGCCGCAACGTCACCTACACCAGCCCACGCCACTGGCTGCCCGGCTTCCGGCCCGCCGATGGACCAGCCGCCCTGGCCGACCTCGTCAAGCGCTACCTGCACGCCTACGGGCCTGCCACGCCGCAGCAGTTCGCGCAGTGGCTGGCCGCGCCGCGGCTGTGGGCGACCGAGCTGTTCGGCTCCTTGGCCGGTGAGCTTCAGCAGGTCGAAGTCGACGGCGCCGTCGCGTGGGTGGCGGCTGGGGATACCACCGTGCCGCCCACGGCGCCTCAAGGCATACGCCTGCTGCCCTACTTCGACGCCTACGCGGTCGGATGCCACCCGCGCGAGCTGCTCTTCCCCGGCCGAGCCGCCGGGCGCGCGCTGGCAGGCAGCCAGGCTGGGAATTTCCCGGTGCTGCTGATCGGCGGGGTGGTCGCTGGGGTCTGGCACCAGCGCCGCGCCGGCCGGAAACTCGTCGTCACTGTGGAGCCGCTCGACCCGCTCACCGCCGCGCAGCGGAGCGAACTGGACGGCCAGGTGGCGCGCGTTGGGGAGTTCCTCGAAGGCCAACCCCAGTTGACCATCGGCACTGTGACCGTCGGCCCACATGCTTAAGAGCCTGTCTGAAAAGGGGGAGTTTGAGGGGACTGCCCCTCAAGAACCCCTTTCCACCACGGACTACGAGCGACAAATCACCCTTTTCAGATGGTCTCTAAGAGTTCATAAAAGAATACTTTCATAATCAGAATTGAGTCAGTTTGCATACAAACGCAGGGCCATCTACGATCCGATCTGGCATCCGGGTGTATACTTGTGGGTAAGAGGCGGCCTGGAAGGAGCACCTCGACCCATATGTCACACAAGGAGATATCCTATGGCGCTGCGATCCCCATCCCTGGCGCCCGGCGGCTCGGTTGGCAGGCCGGACCAGCTACCGACTATCCTGATTGCCGATGACAATGTCGATGCCCGGCTGGCCCTGGATCTCTTGCTGCGCGATCAGGGCTATAATCTGGCGTTCGCTAAAAACGGCGTGGAGGCGCTGGAGCGGGCCATCGCGCTGGTACCGGACTTGATCTTGTTGGATGTCAAAATGCCGGGCATGGATGGCTTCGCAGTCTGCCGGCACCTGCGGGCCAATGCGGTGCTGGCCGAAGTGCCGATCATCCTGGTCACAGCCCACAACGAGCCGTCGGCGCGGCTGCAAGGGATCGAGGCCGGCGCCGACGATTTTATCGCCAAGTGCTTCGACGAGACCGAGCTGCTGGCGCGCGTGCGCACGATCATCCGCCTGAATCGCTATCGTCGGCTGCTGGCCGAGCGCGCGCGGTTTGAGCGGCTGGTGGAACTGCTGCCCAATGGCCTGCTGCTGATCGACGCGGCCGGCACGATTGTGCTCGCCAACCCGGCGGCGCTGCAACTGCTGGGGGCCTCGTGGTCGCACGAGATTCTGAGCCAGAACGCGCGCTCCTTCATCCCGCCCGAGCACCACGAACATTGGGACACGGCATTCCACGAGGTGCTCGCCAGCCCGCGCTCCATCCAGCGCCTCAAGATGAGCTGGCTGCGGCGGGATGGCGTCCTATTCCCGGCGGATGTGGATGTGGCCCAGTTTGTGGGCGATGAGCAGCCACTGGCGCAGGTTGTCATCCGCGACGTGACCGACCGTGTGCAGGCCGAGATGGCGCTGGCGGAAGAGCGCAACCTGCTGCGCACGCTGATCGACACGCTGCCCGACTACGTGTATGTCAAAGACACCACGAGCCGGTTTCTCCTGGGCAACCAGGCCGTCGCCCAGCACATGGGCATGCCCACGCCGGAGGCGCTGATCGGCAAAACCGACCACACCTTCTACCCGCCGGACCTGGCGGCGCGCTACGCGCAAAACGAGCAGGCGATCATCCAGTCCGGCCAGCCCATGATCAACCACGAAGAGATCACTATCGACCAGGCCGGCCAGCAGCGTTGGCTCCTGACGACCAAAGTGCCGCTGCGCGATCGGCACGGCCAGACGATCGGAATCATGGGCATCGGGCGCGATATCACCGAGCGCAAATCCCTGGAGGCGCAACTGCTCCAGGCCCAGAAGATGGAGAGTGTCGGGCGGCTGGCGGGCGGCGTCGCCCACGACTTCAACAACTTGCTGACTGCCATCCTTGGCTACAGCGACCTGGCGCTCGATATGTTGCCGGAGGACGTGCCGGGGCGCGAAGAGCTGCACGAGATTCAGCAATCGGCCAAGCGAGCCACCAACTTGACCCGCCAACTGCTGGCCTTCGGGCGCAAGCAGATCATCTCGCCCCAGGCGCTCAATCTCAATACGCTGATCGTCGATATGGACCGGCTCCTGCGGCGCGTGATCGGCGAAGACATCGACCTGATCACCCGCCCTGCGCCCGACCTGGGGCTGGTGAACGCCGACCCGCATCAGCTCGAGCAGGTGCTGATTAACCTAGCGGTGAACGCCCGCGACGCCATGCCCGACGGCGGCAAACTGTCGATCACGACCACCAACATTACGCTGGAAGATGCCTATACACGCCAGCAGGTCGATGTACGAGCCGGGAGCTATATCGCCCTCACCGTGCGCGACACCGGGATCGGCATGGATGAGACGGTCAAGAGTCACATATTCGAACCGTTCTTTACCACCAAAGAGGTCGGGCGTGGGACCGGGCTGGGGCTGGCGACCTGCTACGGGATCGTCACGCAGCACGGTGGCCATATCCAGGTCGCCAGCGCCCTCGGTCGGGGAACCAGCTTTACGATCTACCTGCCACGCGCCGCGAACACGGTCGAGGAGCCGCGCCCGAGCGAACCGGCGCCCGTCCTCCCACAGGGGGGTGAGACGATCTTGCTGGTTGAAGATGAGAAAGCCGTGCGCGATCTGGCTGCGCGGGTGCTGACCAGGCTGGGCTACAGCGTGCTCGAAGCCGCCAATGGCAGCGAAGCGCTACGGGTGGCGGCGCATTACGCCGGCGCGATTCAGCTGCTCCTGACCGATGTGGTGCTGCCTGAGTTGGGCGGCAAGCAGGTGGCCGATCGGCTGGTGCTGGCCCGCCCGGAGATCAAAGTGCTGTTTATGTCAGGCTATACCGACAGCATGATCGTCCACCACAACCGGCTGGACGAGGGGGTCATGTTTCTTCCCAAACCATTCTCGCCGACCGCGCTGGCGCAGAAGGTGCGCGCGGTGCTGGACGCCTAACCTACCACGTCGCAGCCCCCACGCAAGGGGACACACCGGGCAGTCGCGTATCGCCCCGACTGGGCCGTCCCACTATCGACCCCGCATCACCGTCGTTGCCACCTGCCCCACGTGCCTCAACATGCTGGCTCGCATCTTGCATAACAGCGCTTGGAGCTGGAAAAGCGGGTTTGAGGGCGGTCTGAAAAGGGGGAGTTTGAGGGGCTGCCCCTCAAGAACCTCTTTACACCACTGATTGCGAGAGAAAGGAATACCATCATGACAGACGAAATTGTCCATCCAAAAGACATCTCGCCCGATTTCCTTTTCGATCTCTTCAACACTGCTTTTATGAACGTATCGATCGATGCCGATGGCGACGTTCGCGTTGAAGATACCTATGGTTGCTGGCTCTTTCCCCAGTCCAATGGCCGCTACATTCGCCTGATGAGCCAGTTCCGCCCAAACTCCGACGCGCTCTTGCCCGAACGGCTCAACTTCGCCAATAAAGTAAATGATGAGATGATGCTGATCCGGGCCTACCTCAAGGAGGATGGCGGCTTTGGCTTCGACTACTACATTCCCGTCGAAGGTGGCATCACCAAGCGCAACATCGTCACCACGACGCGCAACTTTTTGGCGCTTCTAGGCGCAGTGGCCCGCCTGGACACCGAGGATATGATGGGCTGAGAGACTGCTTGAAAAGGGCAAGTTTGAGGGGGCCGCCCCTCAAGAAGCCTCTTTCCACCCTGGATTATAGGCGAGACAATGCCCTTTTCAAACAGTTTCTGAGTTATTTTTTAAGGACAACTATGAGCAAGCGTATCCAGGTCATTATCAACCCGACCGCCGGGCAAGACCAGGCCATCCTTGGCCTCCTCAACAGCGTCTTTCACCAGGCCGGCTACGAATGGGATGTCTCGATCACCAACAAAGCCGGCGATGCGCGCCGGTTTGCGCGCCAGGCCGCCGAAGCCGGCGTCGACGTCGTGGCGGCCTATGGCGGCGACGGCACAGTGATGGAGGTGGCGAGCGGCTTGATCGGCACCGGCGTGCCGCTGGCGATCTTCCCCGGCGGCACCGCGAATGTGATGTCGCTGGAGCTGGGCATTTCGAGCGACCTGGCCGAGGCGATCGCCATGGTCTGCCGCGAGGAGTGCGCGCGCGTGCCGATCGATATGGGCCGGCTCGCCGACGATCGCTACTTTATTCTGCGGGTCGGCATCGGCCTGGAAGCCGAGATGGTGGAGGGCGCCGACCGCAACCTGAAAGACCGCCTGGGCACACTCGCCTATGCGCTCTCGGCGCTCCAGGCGCTCCGCAACCCGACGATCAGCCGCTACACGCTGACGATCGATGGGCAGCGCTTCGAGTGTGAAGGCGCCGCCTGCGTGATCTGCAACTCCGGCAACCTCGGCGGAGCCGGCATCGCCCTTTCGTCGGCGGTGTCCGTGCGCGACGGGCTGCTGGATGTGTTTGTGCTGCGCCAGGCTGATCTGCCCAGCCTCTTGTCGATCGCCCGTGATGTGCTGCTGACGCAGGCCGACCCCAACACCCCGGCCTTGCAGCACTGGCAGGGGCGCGAGATCACGGTGCTCGCCGACCCGCACCAGAACGTCCAGGCCGATGGCGAGGTGCTTGGGCAGACGCCCGTGACCGCCACGGTGTTACCAGGCGTGATTGAAGTCATCGTGCCGGGCGACGCGGCTGTGTTGCGAACCCACACTTAGTACCACTTTGCATTGTGCCCACATCCATATATCGTTGAGGTCGTTTGTGCAGGCTCCTAAACCTTCCCTCCGAATCTATACGCCCTGGATCTTGGGGATGCTGGTGGGCGTGGTGGCTGTGGCCGGCATGGTTGGATACTATCGCTACCTGCGGAGTGCGCGAACAGATGTGGTTATTCGGATAGGCTCTAAGGCGCCTGGCGGATCAGCTCCTTCTGCCGTTCCGCTGCTTTAGGCATGGAGCACACTCCATGCCGCGTGAGGCGCTTGCGCCACCCGCCAGGGCCTCCAGAAACGTCTCGCCGTCGCCGCGCCCCAGCATCACTAGGGGAATGCGTGCGGTCAAGGAATCGGCCTTGAGCGTATGGCGGATCTCGCTGCGGTCAGGCTCTGGGATCGCCTCGTCGAGCACGATCGCCGCCGGCGGGCGATGCTGTGCGACTGACAATCCCCTACGCGGCGTGCCGGCGACCTCCACCATCAGCCCATAGTGCAGCAGCGCAACCTGGAGGCGCGCGGACTGCCGTTCGTTAGCGGAGATCAGCAAAATACGTCTGTCCATAGCTCCTTTTTCTCCTCGCTGGAAGGAGGATTCTTGAGGGGTGGCCCCCTCAAACTCCCCCTTTTCAGGCAGTCCCTCATGGAGCGGACGCCGCGCGGGACACGCCGGCCGTAGCGCCCACTTCCTCTTCCTTCAAGAGCGCCTGGCGAACCAGCTCCTTCTGCGTTTCCGCCTGCTCGACCAACTGGGTAAAGCGCCGCTCGCTGAAGGAATCCTTGAGTTTGCGTGCATCGCGCGCCAGCCGCCGCGCCAGGTTGACGCGCTCGTCTAGGGCGTTGAAGGCACCCCAAAGCTGGTAGTCCATCAGGCTGGCATGGCTCGACATGAGGCTGTCGCGCGAGAAGGCATGCCCGACCTGGCAGCGAAAGCGCAGCAGGTCGCCATCGTAGAACTCGACCAGCACGCCGCCACAGTCGGGACAGGAGAAGGGGGCGGGGGTGCCGAGCGTGTCGGCCTGCTGAAGCGCCTCGCGGTCCAACTCGGAAATGCGCGCCTCTAGCTCGATATTGTCGGACATTGGACCTTCTCCTTCAACCTCTACCGATTCATTGACCAGGTACACCAACATGGGCGGGATCTCGGCCACTGAGAGCACCGCATCCACGTTAACATACCGGATGGCACTAGTGGGCATGCTCGGAAAGGCCGCCTCGGCCGGCTCCTGCACCAGCGCGACCCCGCCGCGGCGCTTGACTGCCAGCAGGCCGGCCGTGCCATCATCCAGCATCCCGGTAAGAATAACGCCGACGACGCGCGGGCCGTAGGCCCGGGCGGCGGTCCGAAAGGTTGCGTCGATCGCCGGCCGAAAGCTGTTCTCTTTCTGGCCGCGCATCACGTGAATGTGCCCGTTCTCGACCAGCATATGGTGGTCGGGCGGCGCCACATAGATGCACCCACGCTCGATCGGCGCGCCATCGGTCGGGTGGGACGCGGGGAGCGGGCCGACATTGCTCAGGATCTCCGGCAGCAGCGACCTTGCCTCGGCCGCAATATGTTGCACGACGAACAGAGCAGCCCCGAGGTCGGGCGGGAGCGCGGTGGCTAGTTGTACGAGCGCATCGATTCCTCCAGCGGAAGAGCCGATCACGATGATGTCATGGCCTGGCATGAAGTTCCCCCTTTTGCCCCACAGGTGGCAGGATATTACAAGGCTCGGAGCACACTCCGTGCCGCGCGAGGCGCCTGTACCGGCCCTACGATACGGTTTTGCGGGTATAATGTTGGGACACACCATCGAGGATCGGATATGGATACCGAATCGTCCCCTGCGGAGCCGGAGCAGCCCAGCCAGGATAGATTGCACGACGAGCTGCAGATCATCGGCATCGGCGCCTCGGCGGGCGGGATCAGCGCCCTCCAGACGCTTTTTACCCACGTGCCCAACGATAGCGGCATGGCCTTCGTCGTCATTCTGCACCTGCCGCCGGAGTACGAGAGCCACGCCGCCGAGGTACTCCAGCGGGTCACGGGGATGCCGGTCGTCGAGGTCAAGCAGCCCATGCCGGTCGCCGCCAACCGCGTGTATGTCATCTCGCCGAGCAAGCACCTGTCGATGCTCGACGGCACGATCCAGCTCCAGGACCCCGATGGACCGCGCAGCCGCCGCGCGCCGATCGACCTGTTCTTCCGCACGCTGGCCGACACCCACGGCCGCAACGCCGCCGCGGTCATCCTTTCCGGCAGCGGTGCCGATGGCACGATCGGCGTGCAGCGCATTAAGGAGTACGGTGGGGTGGTCCTGGTGCAGGACCCGCAGGAGGCCGAGTTCGACGCGATGCCGCGCAACGCCATCGCCACCGGGCTGGTGGACTACATCCTGCCGGTCGCGGCCATCCCGGCCAAGCTGCTCGACTACTGGCGCACCGCCGATGCCGTGCGGCTACCCGCCGATATCGTGCGCCCGGCGCCCGAGGCCGAGATCCTGCGTGATATCTTCGCCCTCTTGCGTACCCGCACCGGCCACGACTTCAGCCAATACAAGCGGCCGACGCTGCTGCGGCGCATCGAGCGGCGCATGCAGGTCAACGGCGTGATCGAGCTGTCGGCTTACCTGGCGATCCTGCGCGCGCGTATCGAGGAAGTCCAGGCGCTACTGCGCGACCTGCTGATTAGCGTGACCAACTTCTTTCGCGACCCGGACGCGTGGGGCGCGCTGGCGGCGATTCTGCCGCAAATGTTTCTCCACAAGCAGGCCGGCGACCAGGTGCGGGCCTGGGTGGCCGGGTGTGCCACCGGCGAGGAGGCTTACTCACTGGCCATGCTGCTGTACGAGTATGCCACCACGCTCGACCAGGCGCCCCTCATCCAGGTGTTCGCCACCGATATCGACGAGGATGCCATCGCCGCCGCCCGCCACGGCCTCTACCCCGAGGCGATCGTGGCCGATGTATCGCCCGAGCGGCTCCAGCGCTTTTTTGTCATGGAGCAGGGCCGCTACCAGATCAAAAAAGAGATTCGCGACATGGTGCTGTTCGCGCCGCACAATCTGCTGCGCGATCCGCCCTTCTCCAAGCTGGACCTGATCACATGCCGCAACCTGCTAATCTACCTCAACCGCGATGTGCAGGAGCAGGTGCTGCAACTGTTCCACTTCAGCCTGCGGCCGGGCGGGTTTCTGCTGCTGGGAGCCTCCGAGTTCGACCGATGGCGTGCCCGGCATATTCCTCCCGATCGATAAAGGGCAGCGCCTGTTTCATCGCCGGCTCACCCCGATCAGCCCGCCCCCGCTGGTGCCTTCCCTGCCCTTGCTGGGGCCGGCGCGCCACCCGGCCGCCGCCATCCGCAGCGGCGGCGATGGGCGCACGCACTCCTTTAGTGAGCTGCACAGCCAGATGCTGATCCCGTACACCCCGCCAAGCGTGATCATCAGCGAGGACTACGACATCGTCCACCTCTCGCGTGGCGCCGGGCGCTTCCTAGAGTTTGTCGAGGGCGAGCCATCACACAACCTGCTCAAGGTGGTCCACCCCGACCTGCGGTTGGAGCTGCGCACCGCGCTGTTCGCCGCCGCCCAGCAAGACGGCAGCGCCGAAAGCCGACGCGCGCGGGTAGACCTGGATGGCAGGTGGCGGCTGGTCGACCTGCACATCCAGCCCATCCAGGAGCCGGAATGGGCACGCGGCTATTTCCTAGTGGTCTTCCACGACCTGGCCGACGCCAATGATATTGAGCGCAGCAGCACCGTCGATGTGGAGCCGGTCGTGCGCCAGTTCGAAGCGGAGTTGCAGCGCACCAAGGATCAGCTTCGGAGCACGATCGAGCAGTACGAAACCGCAGTCGAGGAGCATAAAGCTGCCAACGAGGAGCTACAGGCGATCAATGAGGAGCTGCGCGCCGCGACCGAGGAGCTGGAGACCAGCAGGGAGGAGCTACAATCGGTCAACGAGGAGCTGACCACCGTCAACCAGGAGCTGAAGCACAAGGTCGACGAGGTCAGCCAGTCGAACAATGATCTCTTGAATCTCATGGCCGCCACCGAGATCGGCACGATCTTCGTCGACCGCGAGCTGCGCATCAAGCGCTACACGCCCAGCGCCCAGGCGATCTTTAACCTGATCCCATCGGATATCAACCGCCCGCTCACCCATATCACCCACCGGCTCGACTACGATAACCTGCCCCAGGACACCGTCCGCGTGCGCGATACGTTGCAGTCGATCGAGCGCGAGGCGCGCAGCGTCGATGGGCGCTGGTACTTCGCGCGCCTGCTGCCCTACCGCACCACCGAGGACAAGATCGAGGGGGTGATCCTGACCTTTGTCGATTTCACCGCACGCAGGCATGCCGAAGACGAGTTGCAAGACGCACTCGATCAGCTTGAGCAACGGGTCACTGATCGCACCGCCGAGCTAGGGGCAAGCAACCGGCGCCTGGAGGCCGAGATCGCCGAGCGGCAGCGCGCCGAGGCCGCGCGCGGCGAGGTGCTGCGCCAGGTGGTGACGGCCCAGGAGGAGGAGCGCCGCCGGATCTCGCGCGAGCTGCACGATCAGCTTGGCCAGAGTCTCAGCGCGCTCCGCCTGGGGCTGGGCACATTGGCCGACCCGACCCAAGTGCAGGCGCCGCACCAGGAGATGATCGCCCGCTTGCAACAGATCGCCGCGCAGCTCGACGAGGACATCGATCGGCTGGCGCTCGAGCTGCGGCCCAGCGCCCTCGACGATTTGGGGCTGCGCGCGGTGCTGCAACAGCATCTGGAGGAATGGTCGTCGCGCTACGCTATCTCGGCTGAGTTCCAGGCGACCGGGCTGGACGGCCAACACCTGCCGCCGGAGAGCGAGATCGTGATCTACCGCGTGGTGCAGGAGGCGCTGACCAATATCTTTAAGCACGCCGGCGCCCAGCATGTCAGCGTCATCCTGGAGCGCCGCCACGACCAGGTGCGCGTGATCGTCGAGGACGACGGCCGGGGCTTCGATCTCGAGGCCGTGCAGCAATCGCCTGACCTCCAGCGCAAGCTGGGGCTGGTGGGCATGGGCGAGCGGGTTGCCCTGGTCGGCGGGAGCTTCACCGTCGAGTCCACGCCCGGAAGCGGCACGACGGTGTTCGTTCGCATTCCACTGCCCTCCACAGCCCCGGAGGCCGGCGATGCCTAAGCTGCGTATTTTTCTGGCCGACGATCACGTGGTCCTGCGCGAAGGGCTCACGGTGCTGATCAACGCGCAGCATGATATGGAGGTGATCGGCCAGGCCGGCGATGGCCGCGTTGCTCTGCAACAGACCGCTGATTGCCGGCCTGATATTGTGATCGTGGACATCTCGATGCCTTCGCTGAACGGCATCCAGTTGACCGAGCAGCTGAAGCACGTCTGCCCGGAAGTGCAAGTGGTGGTCCTGACCCGCCACACCGAGCCAGGCTACATCCGCCGGATGCTCCAGGTCGGCGCCCACGGGTATGTGCTCAAGCAGGCCGACGCTGCGGAGCTGATCGCCGCGATCCGCGCCGTGGCCGGCGGCGGCACATATCTCAACTCAAGCCTGACCGACCGCGTCGTGGATAAATTCGTGCGCACCCAGACCCAGAGCGGCACAGCCCAAGATTCGGACCTGAGCGAGCGCGAGACCAACGTCGTGCGCCTGACCGCGCAGGGCTACAGCAACAAAGAGATCGCCACCCAGCTTGGGATCAGCGTGAAGACCGTCGACACCTACAAGGCCCGCGCAATGGAAAAGCTTGGTCTGCGCAGTCGCGCCGGCCTCGTTCGCTACGCGCTCCAGCGCGGCTGGCTTGACCAGGTCTGATGCCCCGGCATGTCAGGTAAATACCTGACACGATCATCTCCTATTTCCCTACACCACTCTCGTCATCACACTGCTACACTGTAGCAATCGATTGGCATATTCCATCGCTCCCACGATACCTTTTGCCTGCCCCGGTGCTGCTGATCTTCAGCTAGTCCACCTTGCGGTGGCCGGCGTTCCTATAGTTCCGGGGAAAAGGGGTTTGAGGGACTAGGCCCCTCAGTTTCCCCATCCAGATTGTTCAGGACATGCGTATGTACAGGTACAGAATCCTGGTCATCGAACACGACGATGCGATCCGCCATCTGCTGGGCGAGCTGCTGGCCGCCGAGGGCTACGAGGTACGCTTCGCCACACAGCTCACGATCGGTGCCGCCGATATCCGGTTGGCGCAACCGGACATGATCATCATCGAGCTGCCGCCGGCGTTCCCGGACAACACTATACTGCTTCTTACCGAGCTGCGCCGCGACCCGGCCAACGGCGGTATCGCGGTGATCGTCAGCTCTACCAGCGTGCGCACGCTCCGGTCGCTGGCGGCGCCGTTGCGCCAACTCGGCTGCTCGGTGCTGCTCAAGCCATTTGGCATCGACCACCTCCTGACCAAGATTCAACATCGGCTCCACTCGCCCGATGGCGGCCACGATGCGGACATCAGGGAGCGTGCTATTGGTTAGACAAGGTTCTGGGAAAAAAGGGGGTTTGAGGGGGCTGCCCCCTCAGTCTCCCCACCCACATTGTAAAGTGGAATGGCGCCTTCAGAAACCTTGTCTTAGGACAAGTTTGGAGAAGATCCATGGAGATACAAGTAACGCCTAGCGCGCTCGACACGGCGCGCTATTCCCAGCGGTTGGAGGCGATGCGCCAGCGCGTGCAGATGCTCTATCGTCAGGGCGGTAACCCGACCTACCATAATCCGGTCCTGGCGGCGGCGTTTGAAGAGCTTGCGGCCGCCATGGAAGAGTTGCGCGCGCTCGACAAAGATCGCCAGCAGCAGTATGAGGAATGGCTGAACGATCGGGCCGCGATCGAGCTGGAGTGCCGGCGCTACCAGGATCTCTTCACCTACGCGCCGGCCGGCTACCTGGTGACCAACCTCGACGGCACGATCCGTCAGGCCAATGCAATGGCCGCCGCGCTGCTCCAGACCACCGAGCGGTTCCTGGTGGGCCGATCGCTGGCCTTGTTTGTGCCCGATGGCCAGCGCCGAGCCTTTCGGGCCGAGGTGGCCGGGCTGCGCCAGGCTGACCAGATCCGGGAGTGGGAGCTTCTGCTACAGCCGTGGAAGGGGCCGGGATTTCAGGCCACCCTGTTCGTCCGAGTCATACGCGGCGGGATGGGCCAGCCGGTCGCGCTCTACTGGCTGCTACACGTGAGCGACGCGCCTGCATCCGCGCCCCAACGTGAAAAGGGGGTGTTTGAGAGGGCCGCACCTCAAGAATAACCCTACCCACATTTCATCATGGCGTACATACACCAATTGCGCCTATCCCTCCGCCCGCATGACAAGGCCCTCCGCAGCTACAAGATGCTCCAACAGCCCGCGGCACCCCTGCGCGACCACCTCATAGACCTCGGCGAAGCGGCCACTGTAATAGGGGTCGGGCACGTCGCGCATGCCCAAGCCGTTGGCATAGTCCAGCAGCAAGCTCAGGTGCGCTGCGGTGCCGGCGCGCATCGCCCGCAAATCGACCAGGTTGTCGCGGTCGAGCGCGACGATATAGTCGAACCGGACGAAATCGTCCAGCGTGACCACCCGCGCGACGCGCGAGCAGGCCATGCCGCGCTCGCTCAACACCCGCAGCGTGCCGTGGTGCGGCGGCTCTCCGACGTGGTAGGCGCCGGTGCCGGCCGAGTCGACCTGGATTCGGCGCGCCAAGCCGGCCCGCTCGACCTGGTGACGAAAGACGGCCTCGGCCATCGGCGAGCGGCAGATATTACCAAGACAAACGAATAGGACCCGCACGATCTTTCCCGCGGTCATGGGCAGACCTCATCAGTAGGGCCGGAAGCCGGGCACACTCACCTTATTCTAGAGGCACTAGGGATGGCTGTCAACGCGCCGACGTGGAGTATAATGACCTCACTATTGACAGTGGTACTTTTTCTTCCTTTTACCGTGGATTTTTCGCTCGGCCGGGCGAAAAATCCACGGTAAACATAGGTGAAGTACCTCGCTGCCGAACTTCCTGAGGAATCCCGACGCAGGGAGGGGCTTGTCGAAGGGCAGGCAATAGAGCGTTGCGGGCGCCACCGCGTAAGTTCTGCTAGTGAATTTCGAGCCACAAGGCGCAGCCTATGAACCCAATCGCTGAACGAATCGAGGCCGTACGGGAGCGGATCGCGACCGCCGCCCGCCGCGCCGGTCGCCCGCCGGAGGAGATCCGCCTCATCGCCGTGACCAAGACCCACCCGCCCGCGATCATCGCGCAAGCACTGGCCGCCGGGCTGACCAATCTGGGCGAGAACCGCGTGCAAGAGGCCGAGGCGAAGATCGCAGCGCTGGCCGAGCAGCGCGCCAGTGTGACCTGGCACCTGATCGGCCACCTCCAGCGCAATAAGGCCAGAAAAGCCGCCGCGCTGTTCGACATTGTCCACTCGATCGACAGCCTGCGCCTGGCGGAAGCGCTGGACCGCCACGTCTCGGAGGATGGAGGATGGAGGATGGAAGATAGAGCCTCGCAACTGCAATCTTCTATCCTCCATCCTCAAGGCCGGCTGCCGGTGCTACTCCAGGTCAACGTCTCAGGCGAGGAGAGCAAGGAGGGCTTCGATCTGGTCGGCTGGGAGGAGCAGGGCGCCATCCTCGACCCGTTCCTGGCCGGCGTCGAGCGGCTGCTGGCGCTGCCCCATCTCCACGTCTGCGGCCTGATGACGATCGCGCCGTGGGACGCCGACCCGCAGGCCGCCCGCCCGGCCTTCCGCTCCGCCCGCCGCCTGCGCGAGCGGCTGGCCCAGCGCTTCCCGTCAGCCGGCTGGGCCGAGCTGTCAATGGGCATGACCGACGACTTCGAGGTGGCGATCGAGGAAGGCGCGACGATCGTGCGCGTCGGGCGGGCGATCTTCGGCCAGCGAGCGCCGATCTAACCCCGACAGTGTTCAAATGTGCGCCCAAACCTGTCAGGTGCGGGCGCAAACATCATTGCTCAAGCACGGCGTTCCTGCCCGCATCTGACAGGTTTTTGTCGAGGAGCACGCGCACTTGCGACATCAAGAGCGCTGTGCTAGGATACGCCTCAGTTCCGACCGAATTGCGAGTAGATCGTGGCGTGGACCGTGTGTCGCGTTCCCGCTCACGTTTCATGCTTCACGCTTCACGTTTCACGCTTCACCGACCATAGGATGAAGGAGGCGCTCGTTGAGCATCCTGATCGACAAGAACACCCGGCTGCTGGTGCAAGGGATCACCGGCAACGAAGGCACCTTCCACACGCGCCAGATGATCGCCTACGGCACCAACGTCGTCGCCGGCGTGACGCCCGGCCGCGGCGGCCAGAAGGCAGTCGATGACCAGGTGCCGGTCTTCAACACCGTTCGCGAGGCGGTCGCACAGACCGGCGCCAACACTGCGGTGATCTACGTGCCGGCGCCCTTCGCACCCGACGCCATCCGCGAGGCGGCGGCGGCCGGGATCGCGCTGGTCGTCTGCATCACCGAGGGCATCCCGGCCAATGACATGGTCGGCACCTACGCCTTCGTTAAGGAGCACGGCGCCCGGCTGATCGGCCCGAACTGCCCCGGCCTGCTGACCGCCGGCCAGGCCAAGGTCGGCATCATCCCCGGCAACATCGCCACCCCTGGGCCGGTCGGCGTCGTCTCCAAGAGCGGCACGCTGACCTACGAGGCCGTCGACGCGCTGACCCGCCTCGGCCTGGGGCAGACCACGATCGTCGGCATCGGCGGCGACCCGATCATCGGCACCTCGTTCATCGACGTGCTGGAGCTGTTCCAAGCCGACGCAGCGACCCAGGCGATCGTGCTGATCGGCGAGATCGGGGGCACGGCCGAGCAGGACGCGGCCCGCTACATCAAGGAGCACGTCACCAAACCGGTAGTCAGCTTCATCGCCGGCCAGACCGCCCCGCCCGGCAAGCGCATGGGCCACGCCGGTGCGATCATCTCCGGCGGCGAGGGCACGGCCCAGGAGAAGATCGCTGCGCTCCAGGCCGTCGGCGTCAAGGTCGCCAAGCAGCCGACCGATATCGCGCAGCTTGTCAAAGAAAGCCTGTAGAGAGATTGGAGATTGGAGATTCCGACTCCGACAATCTCCAACCTCTAATCTCCAATCTCCGGTCTCCAGCGGAAAGGATACTACCTTGTACGATGTACCCAAAGATCTGCTGGACGCTTTTCGCGCCGCGCCGGAGGTGTACCAGGCCCTGTTGCGCGGCTGCTCGCAGCAGCAAGCCCAGGCCGCCCGCGGCGGCGACGAGGGCTGGTCGGTGGTCGAGGTCATCTGCCACCTGCGCGACGCCGAGGAGCGCGCGATCGAGCGGATGCGGGCCATGCGCGACCAAGACGAGCCGCTCCTTCCCAGCTATGATCAGGATGCCTGGGCCAGCGAGCGCAACTACGCCGCAGCCGATCTGGACGCGGCGCTCACGGCGTTCCTCCAGCTCCGCGCCCAACACATCGCCGAGCTGGAGGCGCTGGCTCCGCCCAGTTGGGAGCGCGCCGGTCGGCACCAGGAGCAGGGGCGCATCACGATCGCCCAGCATACCGCCCACGTGGTCAGCCACGACATTGTTCACGCGGCGCAGATCGGGCGGCAGCTACAGGCCTGAGAGGCTGTTTGAAAAGGGGGAGTTTGAGGGGCAAGCCCCCTCAAGATCTCCTTTCCACCAAGGACCACGAGAGATATAGTGGACACACAAGCTTCGCTCGATCACGCCGACGGCGTCCTGACCATCACCCTCAACCGCCCCGACGTGCTGAACGCCCTCGACCTGCCCCAGTGGGAGCAGCTTGGGCACGCCTTCGAGCGCGCCCGCGACGAGCCCACCGTTCGCGCGCTGGTGCTGACCGGCGCCGGTCGCGCGTTCAGTTCCGGCGCCGACATCCGCAGCATGCGCGAGCCCCGCACCCCAGCCGAGCAGCTCGAACGCCTGGAGAAGATCAACCGGGTGGTGCGGCTGCTGGCCGAGCTGCCCAAGCCGACGATCGCGGCGATCAACGGCGTCGCCGCTGGCGTCAGCACCAGCCTGACTCTGGCGTGCGACCTGGCCATCGCCGCCGAGGGGGCCGGGTTCGTCTTCAGTTGGATTAGGCTTGGGCTGGTGGCCGACGGCGGCGCGAGCTGGCTGCTCACTCGCGTGGTCGGGCCACGGCGGGCCAGGGAGCTGCTCATGACCGCCCGCAGGGTGCCGGCCGCCGAGGCACTGGCCTGGGGCCTGGTCAACGAGGTTGTCGCCGACGGGCAGGCGCTCGCCCGCGCCCAGGCGCTCGCCCGTGAGATCGCGGCCTTTTCGCCCCATGCGCTGCGCCACGACAAGGCCCTCGTCGACGCCAGCCTGACGGCGACCTTTGAGGAGCAACTCGCCGCCGAGGGCCAAGCCCAGGCCGAGTGCATTGCCACAGCCGAGTTTCACGCGGCAGTGGCCGCGTTCCTGGAGCGGCGATCTACCAAGAGTCAGTAGTCCGTTGTCCATTGTCGCTCTTGGAAAGGGAGGGGCAAGGGGAGGGCAGCCCTCCCCTTAAACCCCACCCCAACCAATCGGCCATCGAGGAGAGTCTATGCCTACCACCGTCATCGACACAATGAGCCAGTTGCGCGATATGGTTGGACAGGAGTTGGCCGTCAGCGACTGGCTCGAAGTGACGCAGGAGCGAGTCAACCAGTTCGCCGAGGCGACCGGCGACCGCCAGTGGATTCACCTGGACGCCGAGCGCGCGAAGCAGGAGTCGCCGTACGGCACCACGATCGCCCACGGCTTCCTGACCCTCTCGCTGCTGAGCGTCCTGGTCTCACAGGCCGTCCAGCTCCCCGACGCCCGCATGCGGATCAACTACGGGCTCAACCGGGTGCGGTTTCCGGCGCCCGTCCCCACCGGCGCCCACATCCGGGCACACATCACATTGCAAGCGGTTGAAGATATTCCTGGCGGCATCCAGGCGATCTGGGGCATCGTGGTCGAGTGCCGGGGGGTGGAAAAACCGTGCTGTGTGGCCGAATGGGTGACCCGCAGCTACGAATAAAGTGTCCACACTACTGTGAAACGTAAAACGTGAAGCGTGACGCCTCGGTTGAGTTCACGTTTCACGTTTCATACAGTTATGTACTCATAGTTAGGTACCATTGACACGGCCGCAGCTTTGAGGAAGATTCAGCCAGATATAAGAAGAGACACGGAGGTCGCAGAGGTTTCACTCTGTGCTCTCCATGTCTCTACGCTTCCAGGAAGGTACTTCACCCATTTTTTATCGACGATCTTTGCCCGGCCGGGCAAAGATCGTCGATAAAAGGAAGACAAAGTACCACGGCTCCTGAGCCCGTCGAAGGGCTGCCGAAGGCTAAAAACACGTTTGGTGGATGACCGCGTAAGTCCTGTAATTTGAGAAAAAGGCTCATTCCAGATAGGATTGCAGCCGTTCGCCGAACCTGGGGGAGCGCAGGTGCCGCAGCGCCTCGGCCTCGATCTGGCGGGTGCGCTCGCGCGTGATACCAAACTCCACGCCAACCTCCTCAAGCGTTCGCCGGCGCCCGTCGGTCAGCCCATAGCGCAGTTGCAGGATCGTGCGCTCACGCTCAGGTAGCTCCATCAGCGCCTGGTTCAGGTCCTGCCGCAGCATCCGCTGCGCGGCGATTTCGATCGGCGCGGCGGCGTCATCGTCGGCCAGCAGCTCGCCGACATGCCCCTCGCCGTCGTTGCCGAGCGGCTGCTCCAGCGAGATCGGCTGCGCCGATGCCTGCATCAGCCGCAACACCTTACGCACATTGAGGCCAAGGGCCTGGGCGATCTCGTCGGCGGTCGGCTCGCGCTCCAGCGCCTGCTCAAGCTGGTGCGAGGTCCGGCGAAGCTGCCCGATCGCGTCACTGAGGTGGACCGGCAGCCGAATCAATCGGCTCTGCTCGGCGATCGCGCGCGTGACCGCCTGGCGAATCCACCAGGTAGCATAGGTCGAGAAGCGATTGCCTTTGGTATAGTCGAACTTCTCGACCGCGCGCATCAGGCCGATATTGCCCTCCTGCACCAGGTCCATGAACGAGAGCGGGCTGCCGAGGTATTTTTTCGCGATGCTGACGACCAACCGCAGATTGGCCTGGATCAGGCGCCGCCGCGCCTCCTCGCCACACGCCATCGCCCGCTCCAGCGCCAAACGCTCGCCGATCGTGCGGTAGTTCTGGTGCTGGAGCCGGCCGAGCGCATCTAGGCCGCGGGCGATCTCCTGTGCAAGCGAGACCTCGTCGCCGGCGGTGAGCAGCGCAACCTGGCCGATCTCGCGCAGATACAACTGCACCGAGTTCTTCCAGCGGTACGCCCTTGGTGACCTCCTCCTCGACTAACGTTTCCGCGGCCTCCCAGGCAAAGTCGGCATCTTCCTCCGGCCCAGCCACGTCCCCAGCCCGCGTGTGTGCTTGCATGCGACCAAAGTGGTTGATCATGTATCGCTCCCCAGTAGGCTCAAGCGTTGGCTTAGTCACACACGTCCTACTTCAGGCCGATGCCGCAGTTCCTCAGTACAGGTGATCGCATGGTCATTCCGGGGTGATTGGAAGTGATCTGGAGCGAGTGGATCTCTGCTCCTACCCGAAACGGGTGTGCGGTATATCGTACTAAGAATACGAAAACTGAGTGCCATCTGGATGCCTGGACGAGTACGCGTTTGTGAATGTCGATGCTTGAGCCGTCAGTCCTACCATCATTCGTTTTCCTAACTTACTACTAGACCGATTAATGTAACCGAAAGTTGCGCCTATTTAACCAAAGATAAAGATTGAGAATAGAAGATTGAGGATAGTGATGGAGAAGGGAGTTTGAGGGGGCAGCCCCTCTCAAACTCCCTCTTTTCAGACAGTCTCTTAGGCGTGCCGGTTCAGGACGAAATCGCAGATCTCGCCGAGCGCCCGCTTCGTGCGCGACGCCGGGAAACTGCCGAGCGCGCCCAGGGCGCGCTCGGCGGTCGCGTGTGCTTCCTGCATCGCGCGGGCGGCGCCGCCGGCAACCACCACTGCGGCGACCAGATCTGGAACCATGTCGGGGAGCGGGCGTGCGGTGCGCGCAACCTCGCGCAGGAGCGGGTCGTCGCTCTGGGCGACGGCATAGATCAGGGGCAGGGTCAGGGTGCCCTCGCGCAAGTCATTGCCGGCCGGCTTGCCGAGCGTCGCCTCGTCGCCGGTGAAGTCGAGCACATCGTCGACGATCTGGAAGGCTAGCCCCAGGTCGTAGCCAAACTGGCCGAGCGCCGCGATCTGGCCGGCATCGCCCTGGCCTACGGCCATGCCGGCCTTACAGGCCGCCTCGAACAGCGCTGCGGTTTTGCAGCCGATCTTGTAGCGATACTGAGACAGCGCCACGCCGAGCGGCTCAAGCTGCGTCACCGGGCTGAGTTCGCCCTCGACCAGTGTCTGCGCGGCCTTGGTGTAGAAGCGAATGATCCGGGGATCGGGCTCGCTTGCCAGCTCGCCGGCCGCCAGCGCGAAGAAGTAGTCGCCCAGCATCAGCGCCACGCCGCTGTCCCAGCGGGCATGCACAGTGACGCGGCCGCGGCGCCTGGCCGCGTGGTCGACCAGGTCATCGTGGACGAGCGAGGCCGCGTGGAGCAGCTCGACGGCGGCGGCCGGATGAGCGGTTCGCTCGAAGTCGTAGCGGCCCAGCCGCGCCGCCAGCAGCACCAGCGCCGCGCGCAGCCGCTTGCCCCCGGCCGACACAGTGTGGGCGCCGGAGGCCGCGATCAGGTGCGAATGCGAGGCGGTGCGCTCCATCAGCAGGCGCTCGACAGCCGCGAGGTCCTCGATCAGCGCCGCGCGGCGGAAGATATCGTCGAGACCGGCTGTCGGCGAAGATGCGGGCGCCGACGGCTGATCAGCCGCCGGCTGCGCCACAATTTCGTCGCGCAGGGTTGCGGAAAGCATCGCAGGCGACCTTTCTAGGTGGTGCCGCGTTATTTGTGAAAGATTACACTGTTAAATATATCACAAACTCCTCGAAAGTCAAGTATGTCTGTTTGAAAAGGCCGGTATATCGCGCGTGGTGGAAGGGAGATTCTTGAGGGGCGGCCCCCTCAAACTCCTCCTTTTCAAACAGATTCTGAGCGGCACAGTTCTTGCATACAGCGTCTAGCTGTGGGTAGCTGCCCTAGAAGCATTGGAATGGGAGGGGTTTGGGAAGGGTAGCGCTCCTCAAGCCCACCTTTCTCACCAGAGGACAACAATGAGCGAAATGCAGGCCACCAACGGCTCCGCGAACGGGACGGCCGCCGGCGCCCTATGGCAGCGCCTCACAATCAAGCAGGTGGTCATGGGCACGCTGCTGGTCGCCCTGATCGTGCTGGGCTTTGGGCTGCTGATCAGTTTGCGCGAAGTCCTGATCTTGTTATTTCTCGGAATTGTGGTCGCCACCGCGCTCAACCCGGTGGTCGAGCGACTACGCCGCTACAATATTTCCCAGGGTGCGGCCGGGCTGATCGCCTTTACGCTATTCATTCTGGTGGTCGCCGGCATCATCGGGGCGCTGGTGCCCTTCTTTCTGGCGCAGGTGGCCCAGGCCGCGACTGATCTGCCGAGCATCTACACCGGCCTGCGCCGCGATATCGCGAGCTCGCAATCCGGCCTGATCCGTAGCCTGGCCGACCAAATGCCCAGCGACCCCTTCAGCAGCCTGACGGCCGAGAATGGCATCGCGCTGGGCGCCTCGATCGTGACCCTGCTGCCCTCGTTCGGGCGCGGGCTGCTGATCGGCGCACTCGTGCTGCTGATCTGCTACTACTGGCTGTATTACCGGGCGTTCGCCATCCAGTCGGCGGCTCTGCTGATCCCGATCGACCGCCGCGCCGGCGCCGTCGAGCTGTGGAACCAGGTCGAGGCCAAGATCGGCGCGTTTATGCGTGGCCTGGCGATCCTGTGCCTGACAGTCGGTGCGGCGTCCGCCGTCGGCTACATGCTGATCGGCCTGCCCTATAGCCTGCCGATCGCGGTCATCGGCGGCATTCTGGAGGCCATCCCGTATGTCGGCCCATTTCTGACCATGGCGCTGGCGATCATGGTCGGGTTGAGCGTCTCGAAGGAGATGGCGCTGCTGTCACTCCTCGTCGGCATCGTGGTCCAGTTTATCGAGAGCACGATCATCGTGCCGCGCGTGATGGACCGGGCCGTCGGCGTGCGCCCGGTGGTCACGCTCCTGGCCCTGGCGATCTTCGAGCTGCTGTTCGGGCTGCTGGGCGCGGTGCTGGCCGTGCCGCTCGCCGCCGTCTTCCAGGTGCTGCTCGACCGCTTCATGCTGGCCACGCCGGCGCCGGAGCATTTGGACATCGGCGGGCGCGACAAGCTGGCGCTGCTGCGCTACCAGACCCTCGATCTGGCGAGCGATCTGCGGCAGCAGGTACGCAGCAAGACCGCCGAGATCGATGACGAAGTCGACGCTGCGGAGGAGGAACTCGAAGCCCTGCTGACCGACCTTGACGGGCTGCTTGCGGCGGCCCAGGAGGAGCAGCGCTCATGAAACGGCTGGCGATCATCACGCTGACAATCTGCGCGACCTTACTCTGCCTGTCCCTGGTGTGGGTATTCCGCCCGGTACTGGGGCTCTTCGGCGGCTCACTGGCGATCTCGGCGGCCCTGCGCCCGCTGGTCCAGCGTCTGGAGACGCGCGGTATCGGGCGCAGCGTCGGGATCTTGATCTGGTACCTGATCCTCCTGGCCGGCCTGGTCGTCGGCGTGCTGATCTTCGGGTTGGGAGTAACTTCCGAGGTCTTCGACGCCGCAGAGCTGCTGCCGCGCCTGTACCAGGAGACCCGCGACGTATGGTTGCGCGAGGGCGGCGAGTTACAGCGTACCATTGCGCGCGGGCTACCCAATTTCGCCGATCTCCTCCAGGACCCGGCGACCGGCCGCGGGCTGTCGCTCTTGGGCGGCACGCTGGCGGGGCTGACCAGCAGCGTGCTCGGCGATCTGGTCTTCCTGATCGCCGTGTTGTGCCTGGCCTACTATTGGCTGATGGAGGTGACCCACTTCGAGCGGCTGTGGCTCTCGCTGCTGCCGGTGGGAGTGCGGGTGCGCGCCCGCGAGATCTGGCGCAACGCCGATGCCGCCGTCGGCGCCTACATCCGCGCGACCGTCGTGGCCATGGCGCTGTCGTCGGTGCTGCTGCTGGCCCTGTACGAACTGGTGGGCCAGCCCTTCGCGGCGACGCTGGCGCTGCTGGGCGGGCTAGGGCACATCGTGCCGCGGCTTGGCCCGGCTCTGGCGCTGCTGCTCGCGCTGCTGGCGGCGGCTATGATCTCGCCGCTGGAGGTGCTGCTGGTGCTGCTGGGCGGCGGCGCCATCCAGCTCCTGACCCACAAGTTCGCGGTACGCTCAATGCAGAACGAGGCGCTGAAGGTCAATCCGCTCCTGCAAGTGCTGGTGCTGCTGGCGCTGGCCGACTTGGGCGGCCTGTGGCTGATGATCTTCGCGCCGCCGCTGGCGGCGCTGATCCAGGTGCTCTACGCTAGCCTGCTCGCGACCGCCACCGACCGCCGTCCGCAGGAGAGCGCGTTCGAATTGCTGCTGGAGCGGCTGGAGCGGCTTCAGGGCGTGGCGGATGAAGATAATCTGGAGCTGAAGAGCACGCTTCGACGCAGTTGCGACCTGATCAACCAGGCCCAGACCCTGCTGAATGAGGGCGCGGGCTACGGGCAGGCGAAGCAGAAGTCGTAATCGCGTATCGCCACTTTTCACCCGAGCCGCAGCCTTAGCACCCCTTCGGCCACAAACCCGCACGCCGCCAGAAACGCCCGCGCGCCCTCGTCCTCCGGTGCGGCGACGACGTGCAGCGCGCCGCAGCCACGCGCCCGCGCGACCTGGGCCGCCGCCACGACCAGCGCCGTGCCCAGGCCCTGCCGTCGCAACGCCGGCGTGACAGCCAGGCCGTCAAGTGTCGCGTACCAGCCCCACAGCGCCTGGTGAAGGCCCAGGACCGCGACGCCAGCGACCGCGCCGGCCAACTCCCCGACTAGGATCGGGCGATCCGGATTGTGCAGCCGGTCGTGGAGCAGCGCGTCGGCGGCCAGGCGCTGCTCAGGATCGGCGGAGTGCTCACCCAGCAGCAGGTCAAGCACCGCCGGAGCGTCGGCGCGGGTGGCCCCGCGAACGCCGAGCGCCCGCAGATCATCGGCGAGCGGCGCCGTCCTGCTGTGGATCGGCAAACTCTCGCGGCGCCAGCGCTCGATCGCCTGGAGGTGCGAACGAAACGCAAATGGTGCCGGCAGCGCATCCGGCGGAAATACGCCGGCCTCGGTCGCGTCATCGCCGGCGGCCAGCATCCCACCGACAGCCGTCGCGGCGTAGATGATCACCAGCCCGCTCTGCTGGCCCTCGCCGAACGAATAAACGCCCAGCAGGTGATCGATCTGCACCAGCAGGCTGGTCTCCTCGTGGCACTCGCGCACCGCCGCTTCCTCCGCGCTCTCGTCCAGCTCCATGTAGCCGGCCGGCAGCCCCCAGCAGCCGGCGCGTGGCTCGTACCTGCGCCGCACCAGCACGACTTGGCCGTCCATCGCCACAACGACGCCGACCGCCGGCACCGGGTTGCGGTAGAACACAAAGCTGCACGCCGGGCAGATCTCGCGCTCGCGCCCTTCGGCGAAGCGGCGCTCCATGAGCGCGCCGCAGCGTGGGCAGTAGACTGGCTGAGACATACATTCCCCAAGAATAGGTGAAGGGGTGAAAGGGTGAAAGGGTGAGTCAGCTCACCCCTTCACCCTTTCACCCTTTCACCCTTTCAGATAGCTTTCTGACGCTCCCGCACCGTTTCCAGGCGCCCAAGGTGGCACGCCTCACTGAGGCTCACCAGGTAGGGCAGATCCTCGCTGTACTCGATCACGCTAATGCTGGCGTTGGTGACCCAGATCCGGTTGAGCCGATCCATATTCATGCCCAGCGCGTCGGCGACCAGGATCTTGACGACGACATCGTGGGTCGAGACCAGGACATTCCGGCCGTGATAGTCCTTGCACAGCCAGTCCTTGAAGTCGAGCACGCGCTTGAGGATATTGCTGAAGCTCTCGCCGTTTGGCATCTGCACGCGGGTCGGGTGGGAACGCCACTCGCGCAGCCCATCGCCGTAGCGGGCGATCACCTCATCGGCCATCAGTCCCTGCCAGTCGCCGTGGTCGATCTCAAGCAGCGCCGACGACTGCTCAAACGGGACGTCGGAGTGATGGCGCGCGATCGCCTCGGCGGTCTTGGCCGCGCGCTGGAGCGGGCTGGTGAAGATGACATCGAGCGGCTCGCGCTGGAGGCGGCCGGACAGCGCCTCGGCTTGGCGCAACCCCAAGTCTGAGAGCGGCGCATCGAGCTGCCCCTGGTAGCGGCCGATGCGGTTCCATTCACTTTCGCCATGGCGGACAATGATCAATCGCATAGCTGTGTCTCGCTTGGTATGGTAGGAGGCGACCACTGCGGCGGCCTCGCGGCTGGACTGACCTTCGGCGCCGGCGACGATCGACTGCCACGACGGTGTGGCGTCAGGCGAGCATTATAGCCGAAAATAGTCAGGAGAGGAGTTGGGAAGAGTGAGGAGGCTACTCCTCGAATCCCCTTTTCCTTGCATAAGAGCGTACAATAGGGCCGTGTACACGCGCACGTCTCTTAGGGACTCTGAATTTCTTCTTCATCCCAAAGCGCGCGTGAAACGTAAAACGTGAAACGCGAAAGGCCCTCACGCATCACGTTTCACGTTTCACGCCGAGACGCTTTCGTTTTTTCGAGGCCCGTAAGTCCAAGCGAGGTACCTATGGAAAGCTCTCATACCCTTGACAAGCCCAACTGGAAGCGCCGCTGGCGCAGCCGCCCCACGATCGTTGTGCTCGTGCTGGCCCTGCTGGTGATCGCCGGCTGTGGCAGCACCGCGCAGATTCCTGCTGACCAGCCGACAGCGGCCCCCCAGGCGACCGACATTCCCCCTGCCACGCCGGCACCAACCGCCGCCGCCACGGCCGAGGTACCGACCGCGCCTGCGCCAACCGCCGTACCGCCGGAGTCGCCGCCGACAAGCGCGCCCACGCCACCCGCAGCGACCCAGCCAAAGGGGCTGATCGCCTTCTTCTCAGATGGTGGGTCGGGCGAAGTTCCAGACCCGTGCCTGGGCGATTGTTTTATCTACGGCGACCTGTATGTCGCCAGCGCCGGCGCCGACCAGCCGACACGCCTGACCACCGACACCGCCGTCCAGCTCCAGACCACGCGCGCGGCCTGGTCGCCTGACGGGCAGTGGCTCGCGATTGATTCAAGCCGCAACGGCAGCGCCTTCGATCTCCACCTGATTAGCGCCGACGGCAGCCGGCAGACCCGCCTGACGAATGGCGGCGGGCGTAGCCCCTCCTGGTCGCCCGATGGGCAGCGCATCGCCTTTGTCGTGAATGATGAAACCGGCGACGGTTCCAGCGGCGACATCGCGGTTATTAACGTCGACGGAAGCGAGCAGACCACCCTGACCACCGGCGGCGGGCAGAATCCGGTCTGGTCCCCGGATGGGCAGCGTATCGCCTTCCAGCGAGCAAACGACATCTACCTTATTAATGCCGACGGCAGCCAGGAGACCCGCCTGGCCACCGGCGGGTATGGTCCCGCCTGGTCGCCCGACGGGCAACGCATCGCCTTTGTCAAAAGCGATAGCCTGAACAATGTTGGCGCGCTGTATGTGATACAGGCCGATGGCAGCCAGGAGACCCGCCTAACTGACGAAAATAGCGTGTTGCCGACCTGGTCGCCTGACGGAGGGCGGATCGCGTTCGTTCGCGACGAGGACATCTACGTGGTAAACGCCGACGGCAGCCAGGCCACCAACCTCACCAAGAGCGCGGAATGGGAGGGCGAGCCGACCTGGTCGCCCGATGGGCTGGCGCTGGCCTTTACGGGTGGTTCAGATACAGGTCCGCATATCTTCGTGATCAACGCCGACGGCACGGGGCGCACCCAGATCACCGAGTTTTGGAGTTGGTGGCCGACCTGGTCGCCGGCCGCAACGGACCCGACGCTTGCGTCGGCCACGCCGCCGATGCAGGGTGGCGCCGTCGTCGAGCTGCAACAGCGCTTAACGAAGCTCGGCTATGATATCGGCGCGGTCGATGGAATCTACGGGCCACGCAGCGAGGCCGCCGTGCGTAGCTTCCAGGAGCGCAACGGCCTGGCCGTCGACGGCATCGTCGGCCCGGCGACCTGGGCGGCGCTCCGTATGGCGGTGCCGTAACCAGCCACTCGCGGCGCGAAGTGTGCTACTATAGCCTTTCAGAAAAAGAACTGGAAAGGGTGGGTAAGGGGAGAGCGTCGCCCTCCCCTTACCCACCCAACCCAATCCTGAACCGAGCGATAGCGAGGCACACAATGACCGAGCAAGAGCAGGGCCAACTCGTCATTCTGCCCGACCAGGCCGGCCTGGCCGAGGCGGCGGCACGGCGCTTCGTCGAGCTGTCGCAGGCGGCGATCGACAGGGGCGGCCGCTTCAGCGTCGCGCTCGCCGGCGGCACCACCCCGCGCGCAATGTACGAGCGGCTGGCCCGGCCGCCCCTACACGACGAGGTCGATTGGGCCAACGTCCACGTCTTCTGGAGCGACGAGCGCTACGTCCCGCCCGACGACCCGCAGAGCTGCTACCGCATGGCCCGCGAGTCGCTGCTGGCGCACGTGCCCATTCCGGCCGCGCACATCTACCTGGCGCCCACGATCGGCGGCGCCCCGGAGGCCGCCGCCCAAGCCTACGCCGAGACCCTGACCGCCTCATTTAAGTCGGATCTCCCGCGCTTCGATCTCATCCTGCTCGGCATGGGGCCGGACGGCCACACCGCCTCGCTGTTCCCCGGCAAGCCGCAAGTGACCGCGCCCGACGCCGATCTGGTAGTCGCCGTCCACGAAGCGCCCAAGCCACCGCCCACGCGCCTCTCGTTCACACTGCCGCTGATCAACGCCGCCGCGCAGGTGATCTTCCTAGTCGCCGGCGCCGACAAAGCGGCGGCACTGCGCGATGTGCTGCGCGGTCCACCCGACCCGGCCAGGCTGCCGGCCCAGGGCGTGCGGCTCACCCGTGGCACCCTGACCTGGCTGGTGGATGCGGCGGCGGCCGGGTCTTTGAACGAGGAATGACGGAACGGCGGATCGTACGCCACGGTGAACTGATGCTGGTGAAGATCGATAAAGGTCCCGATCAGGGCGCCGCTTGCCGCATCGTGTCGTTGTACTTCCGACCCATTGAGCAGGTACATGTTGCCGTCCGGGCCGGCGGCCATATCGTAGGGGAACTCGCCGGAATCCGCGCTCTTGGGGATAAAGACATCGATCAGCGCGCCTGTCGCGGCGTCGTGGCGCAGCACCTTCGATCTATCGCCGACAAACAGAAACGACGAGGTAGCGCCGTGAGCCGGCGTCGCCGGGCCGGCGCAAAGTAGCTGCGCCACCAGCAACCCTACCAGTAACGCTGAAAACCTCGACAGCGCCCCTCCAACCTGGCGCCCACTGTGGCAGAGTGATCGCAAGCAGACATAGACAGCACCTCCTCTTTTGCCCAATGATATTGGACCAGGCGTTATTCCGCAATAGCCGCGACGTGGATATCCGATTAAATCAAAGTGGAGGAGCCGCAGTGATGTTCACCGCCGCCCCTCCGCCACACTCGCCCTTTTCCCAGAAACCCAGCTTAATCAGGAAACAGCTCATCCATCTCCACCTGCGCCTGCTCGCGGCTGACCGCCCGCAGGCCCATCGCCCGGTAGAAGTCGGCATCGTAGGGGCGCGTGCGCACCACCACCGGCATCGGCACCGTGTGGCCCAGCACCAGCGCCTGCTGGCGCGTGTCCAGGCTCGCCAGCACCGTCTTCAAGCTCGACGACCCGCTCACGCCGGTGAACACCGCATCGATGTCCTTCTCGTCGTTGAGCAGCGCCGTAACCCGGCTGCCAAGCTGGCTCATCACCTCTGCGTCGATCGACGAGGGCCGCTGATCGACCACCAGCAGTGTCACGCTGTACTTACGCAACTCACGCGCGATCGTCCCAAAGATCGTCTGCTTGGCCGCGGACGGGTTGAGGAACTTATGCGCCTCCTCGATCGTGATCATCAGTTGGCGCGGCTTGTCGGCGGCGTTCTTAGTGCGGATATACTCCTCAGTCTGCTCGATCCAGCGGCGGTGGATGCGGCGCGTGATAATATTGGCCACCAGCATATACGAGAGCGCGTCGTTATAGCGGCCAAACTCCAGCACCACATGCCGCCCGTGGGCCAGCGCATCGATCATCCGGTCGATCGCCGAGGACCCCACCGCGTCGCGCACAAAGCTCTTACGCGCCACCTGCTCAAGCTTGCGCTTCAGCGCGCTGATCGCCCCGGCGTGGCCACCCACGTTTTCTGCGAACTCCTTGACCTGCTCGGTGTTCATGCCCAGTAGCGCCTTCAGCCAGCCGGCCTTGAACCGATCCACCAGCAAATAGGCCGACTCCGCCGCAGTTGCATTAAGATTCAGCTCATCTTGCAACAACGTCACGTCTTCGACATCGATCTGATCCAGCCCGATCAGCACTTCTTCGTCCACCGGGACATTGCGCTTACGTGAGGAGGCCACGTCGAGCGAATAGATCAAGACCTGCGCGCCGAACAACTGGCGCAGCCCCTTGACAAACGTCTCGTTCTCCGACTGCGCGTCCCAGCCGTACTCGCTGTGCATATCGAAGATCAGATTCGAGGAGATGTCGCTCTTGATCGTGCCGCACAGCAGCAGCCGAGTCAGAAAGCTCTTGCCGGTGCCGCTCTTGCCGAAGACCCCATTGGAGCGCTCGACCAGCCGGGTCAGATCCAGGCAGACCGGCACATCCATATCGAGCGGGCGGCCGATCTCGAAGTGCTTGGCGTCCTCCTCGCCGAAGACGCGCGTGAAATCACCCTCCTCGGCGTCCAGCACCGGCGCGAAGTGGCGCGGCACGGTCTTGACCGGCAGCAGCCCCTGGTCGATGTCGCGCGGCAGCATCAGCATCGGCTTGATCGTGATCGAGCCGTATGTCGACGTCCCGGCAAGCACCTCGTGAATAAATGGATCGCCATTGGGCGGATCGACCAGAATCTTCTGGTTGGTCGCCTCCAAAATGACATCGGTGATCATGGAGAAAAACTCGTGTTTTTCGCCCTGAATCACCACAAACTTGCCGACACGCATATCCTCGACGCTTTCGCGGCCCTCAAGGCGCGCGTTCAGGCCATCGACCAGCGAGCCGCTTGTGATCACGCCGAGGCGGGTACGGATGAGAGGTGGCATCATGCTGCTCCAGTTGGGGGAGGATCAAAAATTCAGGCTTTTACGACATTCGATCGGTGCCGGCCCCCGCAACGGCGAGCGATTAGCACAAATATATCATTAAGTGCGTGCGTGTCAAGCGCCAGGACCTGTTATAATAGTTCCCACGATGCCGGCAGCCTCGCTCGCATCGCCGCCAGGGGCCGGTGCCCTGGCGGAACGTTATGAGGCAGCCCCGGCCGGGATCGTATCAAATGAGGATCGTGCCAAGATGTCTCCGCGCATGACAGACTGGAGCCTAGCGCTATCAGTCGGCATCGCCTTCGGCAGTGGGATCATCAGCCTGATCAGCGGTCACCCCGATCAGTGGCCGGTCTTTGCGCTGCACGGGATGGCCGGCCTCTGGCTGACCCTGCTGCTCTGGGGCAAGCTGCGGCGCGTGCTGCCGCGCCTGGCGGACCCACACCGCTGGGATCGCGGCACGCTGCTGGGCGCCGGCGCTACCTCGCTGGTGCTGCTGGCGGCCGGGTCGGGGGTCTGGTGGGGGCTCGGCGGCGATCTCTTCCTGGCCGGGTTCAATCTGTTGAACTGGCACATTGTGCTGGGCCTGGCGCTGACGCTGATCGTCTCGCTACATATGATCGTTCGCGCCCGGCCGCTGCGCCGCCAGGATGTACAGGGCCGCCGGCGGGCGCTGCGCTTCACGACCACGCTCCTGGGCGGCGTCGCGCTCTGGCCGGCGCAGCAGGCGCTGGGCCAGCCGCTGGCGATGGCAGGGTCACGGCGGCGCTTCACCGGCTCGCGCGAGGCCGGCAGCTTCGCCGGCAACGCATTCCCAGCCACAAGCTGGGTGGCCGATCAGCCGCGCCCGATCGACGCCGACCGCTGGCGGATGGAGGTCGGCGGCGCGGTCAGGCAGCCACTGGTGCTGCGGTACGCCGATCTGCTGGCGTTCGACGACAGCGCCGAGGCGACGCTTGACTGCACCGGCGGCTTCTACAGCACCCAGATCTGGCGCGGCACTCGCGTGGGGCGCTTGCTCGAACGGGCCGGCCCGCTGCCCGAGGCCGGCTGGGTCAGCTTCCGCTCGACGACCGGATACCGCTGGAGCTTGCCGCTCGGCGAGGCAGCCGGCGCGCTGCTGGCCACGCATGCCGGCGCCGAGCCGCTCTCGCACGACCACGGGGCGCCCGCGCGGCTCGTGGCGCCTGGTCGGCGCGGCTTCGAGTGGGTCAAGTGGGTCGTGCGGATCGAGATCCTGACAGCGCCCGACCCTGGCCAGGTGTTCTCGCTCTATACCAGTAGTTTCACACCCGCCGGGCGTGGTGAGGCGTAGTGATATGTCAATCTGCCCGCCGGATTTCAATTAGGGGATGGTGAGTGCGTGCCACACATTTTGATCGTCGAAGATGAGAACGACGTGCGCGAGTTCCTCGTGCGCGCCACACGACGCTTTGCTCCACAGGCCGAGATCACCGCCGTCGCCAATGGCGCGCAGGCGCTTGGCGTATTCCAACAACGCCAGTGCGACCTGATCATCAGCGACCAGCGCATGCCCGAGATGACCGGGGTCGAGCTGCTCCAGGCGGTGCGGGCCAGCGAATCGGCGGTGCCGTTCGTGGTGATCTCCGCCGACACGAGCGCCGAGGTCGCGGCGCTGCACGCCGGCGCGACGGCTTTCTTCTACAAGCCGGTCACGGTCCTTCAGCTCAGCCAGATCGTCGCCTCGCTTATTTGACCAACAAGTGGTGGAGAGAGGTTCTTGAGGGGTGCCCCCTCAAACTCCCCCTTTTAGACAGCCTCTAAGTGGTGGAGAGGGGTTCTTGAGGGGGCTGCCCCCTCAAACTCCCCCTTTTAGACAGCCTCTAAGTTGCTACTCCTCGCCACGCGCCCGGCGCCGTGCCCGCTCCTTCGCCGCGCGTAGTCGGTCCAGTGGCTCCACCTGCTCGGCCTGCTCATCGCCGGTCGCCGGCGACCCAGGCGCCTCACCGCCGGCGCCCCGCGCGCGCTCGATGCGCGCGGCCGCGAATCGCCGGGCCACGAGCGCCGATTCGGCGGCACCCGATCGCCACGTCCGCGGGTTCAGGTCGCTCCGGCGCAGAAGCAAGCGGCGGAGGGCGATGTCGAGCGGCCAGAGCAGCAGCGCCAGCAGCAGCAGCGGCAACCCGATCTCCTGCGACTGCGTCACCGCCTGCTCATCCTCCCGGAACGCCTCGCGCGCCTGCTCCAGCCGCGCTCCCCCGCTCGCCTGCGCCAGCGCCTCCAACAGCGCCAGATTACTCTGCCCAGTCCGGTACTCGGTCGAGTACGGTACCACCAGCCCAGCGGTGTCCTGCACCACCACTTGACCCTCCTCGCTGCCGGTCAACTGCACCAGGTAGGTGCCCTGGGTCGGGCTGGCGATGCTGGCGTGGTACTGCCCCGGCGCGACCTGCTGGAGCGTGATCGGCTGATTGAAGCCATTGGCGCCCAGCAGCGTGGCGCGCAAGCTCAACCCGGCACGCGGGGCGCCATTGGGGTCCTGCACCGTAACCTCGATCACGGTCTGGGCGCCGACGCTGTGCAACTCGGCGCTGACGCCACCCAGCGAGCCGGAGGGCAGCACCCAGCCGACCAGTTGAGCGGCGAAGCGCGGGAAGCCGGGCCAGGCGACCCAGTCCCTAGCCCACTGGCCCTTGGCGTCGCTGGTCCAGGCGACGGCGCGACCAAGGCCGTACTGCCACTGCGCCAGCAGCGGCGCGTCATCCAGCCCCACCAGCACCGTCGTCGCCGTCTCCTTCGCCGTCGTCCCATTGTACCCGTACAACTGCGGCAAGCCAGCGTCGAGGCCCTCCAGGATCGGGCTCGGAGAAGCGTACCTGGGCGTGAACGGCTCCTCGACTAGGTAGTTCCCGACGGCGGTGATCGTCTCCTGCACAAAGATCTGCGGGACATCCTCCATATTCTCGACCGGGTAGAAGCGGCCATTCCCGGCCGCAGCGAGCTGCCCTAGGTAGTCGGCCGAGCCGCCGCCGGCGGCCACGACCGAGAGCGTGATCCCGGCGTCGCGCATCCGCTGTGCGATGTCGGTGTTGTCGCCGCCATCCGACCAGCCGTCGGTCAGCAAGATCACATGCTTGATCCGTGCATCGACATTCTTCAGCGCTTCTTCGGCCGCCTGAAGCCCGGCCCGCACATTGGTGCCGCCTTCGGGAGCAACCGGCGCCAGAGCGCTCTGGATATCCTCGCCAGTTGGGCCGCGCTGGACCGGCAGCACCCAGTGGGCGTTGCCATCGAACGCGACCACCCCCACCGTATCGCGCTCATTCAAGACTGCTGACGCCTGGACTACCGCATCCTTGGCGATATCGACTTTCGGGGTGCCGCCCTGGCGGAACTGCGCGGTCTGGCGGTTCGGCCCGGAGCAGTGGCAGGAGTCCATGCTCCCGGACTTATCGACGACAAACACAAGCGCCAGGTCCGGGCGCTCTTCACGGTTGCGAACATCCATATAGACCGGCAGGGCCTCCTCGACCGGGGTACGGCTGTAGCCGCCGATCCCGTACGAGCGATCACCGCCGATCATCACCAGCCCGCGCCCCAACTCGCGAACGTAGAGCGGCAAATTAGCCACGGCCTTGACCGGCAGCGCCTGGGCCGGGACATTGAGTAACACCACCGCTTCATAGTCGCCCAGCCCGGCCAGGTCGGCCGGCACCGCTTCCGGCGCGACCAGCTCTGCCGAAACCTCGGCGGCCGCAAGCGCCTCCTTGAGGTTCTGGCCCTCGCCCGGCTTCCCCTCGACCAGCAGTACCCGCGGGACGCCGCCGACGCGCACCATCATGGCGGCTTCGTTATTCTGAGCCCGCCCGTCGAGCTGCGGCTCGATCTGCGCGCGGTAGCGCTGAAAGCCCTGGCCCTCCGCATTGACCTTCAGGCTATATCGATTCTGGCCCGGCTGAAGCTGGACTTCCTGCTCAAGCAGCAACTGGTCGTCGCCGAAGAAGCGCAGGCGGGCGGTCTGGGCGACATTGCTCTCGACCGTGGCGACCAGCTCGAACTCCTGCCCCAGCCGCACGTTCGCCGGCGCCTCCAGCTCTGTCAGCAGCACCTCGCCTCCCGCCCCCGGCCCGCTCAGATCCACGTAGTCGATCGGCACCCCTCGCGAGGCCGCCAGCCGCCCTGCCTCCAGCGCGCTCCCGGCGTTCTCCCCCCCGTCTGAGAGCAGCACCAGCCGCTTCTGCGTGTCGGCCGGCAGCAGCGCCAGCCCCAGTTGTAGCGCGTCCTGGATGTTGGTTCGCGTCGCGATCGGCACCGACGACAGCCGCCCTAGCATTGCCTCCCCATTCGGCGCCCGCTCCACCAGCGCGTTCTCGCCAAACACCACCACCGCCGCCGCATCGCCCGGACGCATGGCCTTGAGCGCCTCCTGCACAAACGACTCGGCCTGCCTGCGCGAAGAGGGCGAGACCGAGTCGGAGCTATCGAGCAGGAACACGGTAGTCATGCGCTGGACTGGGCGCACCAGTTGAGCGCCGGCCAGCGCCAGGACCAAGGCGGCCAGCACGGCGGTGCGCAGCAGCAGGCTGGACCAGAAGCGCAGCGGTCCGAGGCGATGAGGCACACCCAGCGCCAGCGCCCACAGCGGCAGCGCCAGTGCCAGCAGCCACAACGCCACCGGGAAGACAAACGAGAGTCGCATCAGACTATGCTCCTCCCAGACGCATCGAATAACGCCTGTGATTCAGCAAGCAGAGGGCCATCGCCCCGCTACCAGTACGACGTGTTGCTAGGAAGTGCGGTTCCACTGGCCCCGATTCTATCACACAGGGAGGATTTTTGCATAGCACAGAAGCTGAGAAACGTGTGAGGAAGGCCGCCATGCTCAGACCTGACAGGTCTTGGGGAAGACATCGACAGCGCCTGAGCCAGACCTGTCAGGTCTTAGGGACGCAAAAATAATAAATCATCCCAAGGACACCACGCTGGAGAATCACGCAAAGCCGCAAAGTAGCAAAGACCGGAACCCTTTGCGTCTTTGCTACTTTGCGTGAGACAAACTGGGATGTTTTATTTTCCGCGAGGCCCTTATACTGACAGCCGCGCGCCGCGTGCCTCGCGTGGCGCAAACGAGCGTGGGCGAACCGCGGGCGGACGACGGCGCGGCGTGCGCACCAACCGGGCCGGCTCGCGGCTGGCGCGCCGCTCGACAGGCACCGGCTCCGGCCGGATGATCGGCTCCAGCGGCTCAGTCGCGTACCCCAGCGCGCTCATGATCGCGCCCAGGCTCTGCTGGGCGATCTCGCGCACCACCAGCGCGTCGTCGTCCTGCTCGACGATGATCCGGCGCATCTCGGGGTTCAGGCAGTGATGCGCCCCGCCGCGCCCGGAGATCATCTGCTGGTAGGCCCCGACGCCGAAGATCGCCACCACCATCCCGGCGCCGCGCTCAGGCAGCACCAGCGGCGGCTGCGACGGGCGCGGGAAGATGTCATCCGAATCGCAGGTGCGGCGCCCGGCCAGCCGCGCCGACCGGGCCGGCTCGTCCCAGCGGTCCAGCGGCAGCACAATGAACTGCTGATCCTCGACGATCAGGCTATCGGGCAGCGAGACCATCATGCTGCCGTTGACCAGGTACCACGGCGGCGCGTCAGCCTCCTGGCCTGAGTTCACCTGCCCTGAGCTGGTCGAATGGGTCGAAGGCTGACCATCCTTGACCGCGCCGACCTCCAGCAGATACACATTGTGCGAGGCGACGGTGTAGCGACCGCACTCGGCGATCACGTCGGGCTGGGGCACGTCGAACGCCGCGCAGGTCGCGGCCAGCCCGCCCATCAGCCGCTCCAGGAAGCCGGCGTAGTCGAAGGCGAAGTCGAGAGCGTAGGCCGAGGTCGGCATCCCGCCGCCGAAGTTAAAGGCCCGTAGCGTAGGTACGCGCCGCCGCAGCCGGCAGTAGGCCTCGGCCGAGCGCGCCAGCCGCGCCGCCCACCCGTCGAGATCCTCGATCTGGCTGCCGACCATCGCGTGGTAGACCACCAGGCGGTGCGGCGTGCCAGCCAGCCGCTCGACCACCTGCTCGATCTCGGCCGGCGTCAGCCCGAAGCGCTCGCCGCCTGGGTGGGCCGGGTTGAGCGTATCGGCCGGGTGGCGTTCGCGCACGCCCAGCAGCAGCGGCGCCGAGCAGCGCTCCAGCAGTGCGTCAAGTTCGGCCAGGTCGTCGAGGATCGGCACGATCCGCGCGTAGCCGGCCTCGCGCAGCGCGACCATCGCGTCGATATAGGTGTCCTCTTTGGAACCGTTGCAAAAAATATATCGCTCATCGGGCAGCACGCCCTGCTGCCAGAGATGATGGGCGATCATGACGTCAGCGGCCGCCGATGTCTCGTAGTGGGCGCCGGAGGTCAGCGCCGTGCGCACCACCTCCTCGGCGAAGTTGGCCTTGGTCGCGTAGGCATACAGAAAATTGCCGCTGTAGCCGGTGCGCTCGCGCGCTGCGGCGGCCCAGCCGGTCATCCGCTCGATCTGCTCGGTGATCAGCGGGCAGTAGGCGATCTCCAGCGGCGCGCCATAGCGGGCCACCATCGCGCTTAGATCGATTCGGTCTGCAAGCAGCAGCCGTCCATCCCGTCGACTGAGAAAATCAGTCATCATACCATCGGCTTCAACGCCATACCGTCCTTGAAGGTAGTCGAGATAGGTCCGCTTGCTCAATCTAGGAGCCCTCCTTGACTATAGATGACGAACAACCAACGACCTGAACAGGGGGAGTTTGAGGGGCCAGTCCCCTCAAGAACCGCTTTCCATCACGAATCCGAAAAGGGGGAGTTTGAGGGGGCCACCCCTCAAGAGTCCCCTTCCTACCACTGATACAGACAGCCTGAAAAGGAGGAGTCCGAGGGGGCCACCCCTCAAGAATCCCCTTCCCACCACCGATCAGAAGTGACGTAAAGGCCTTTTCAAACAGTTTCTTAGAGATGCAGAAAGCAATTTTCTTGATTGTGAAGTTCCTCCAGGCTGGTAGGCCGGCGCAGCGGCGCCGGACGACGAACTCAATCGGGCGACTGGGATCGTCGTGCCAGGCTGGGAGGCATGAAGAAGCCCCCACACCAGGTAGTGTGGGGGCGCGTGCGGCGTGGTCGAGGCGTCGCGCTAGCGACGGCGGAGCAGGACGGCAGGCGCCGAGCCACCAGCCAGGTGATTCAGCGAAGCACGGCGAACCTCGTCGCAGTGCGATAAATTGGCCTTACCGTCCATAACCCCTCAGGGAAAGCTTGCCCGGAACGCCACCCCGGATAGCCGCATTGCCATCCACCCTGGCGGAACACAACGACCAGTTGCCGGAGATGGCGGTCGGTCGTGCGCCGGGAAAGCCCGGATACAGATGGTGAAATCAATCACCAGGGACATATTGTACATTTATTCCCCCCCCTGTCAAGATCGAAATCGTTAACAATTCGTAAACGGAATTATACGAACGATCAATCGGGCTTGGGCCAGCGTGTCATCGACGCAATCGTTCGCCCCTGCGCCGAGTCTTCGATCAGTGTGGCAAGCCGCTTGAGCCTGGTTTCTTCTTTCTTCGCGCTGACGACCCACCAGATCGCCGCCTTGCGGTACGACCCGGCCTGCGACTGAAAGAAGTCCCAAGCCTGCTGGTTGGCGCGAAACTGCTGCTCGTACTGGACGTTAAGCTGGGCGGCGTCCCTCTGCTCATACGCATAGACGCCGGACTTTTCTTCCAGACGTTCCTCGAATGCTTTGAGCCCCGCCGGGCGCATCAGTCCCAGGCTGGTCAGCTCCTGGACCCGTGCGATATTGACTGCGCTCCAATTGCTGCGCTGTTTTCGGGGCGTGAAGCGAATGGTGTAGCTGACGTCGTCGATCCTTTTGCGTATGCCGTCGATCCAACCAAAACACAGCGCTTCGTCCACCGATTCCGGCCAGGTGATGCTTGGTCTGCCGGAGCCTTTTTTATAGAACCCAACCAATAGTTCCCTGGCTGTCTGGTGGTGCTGCTCAAACCAGGCGCGAAATTCAGCCGGGGTCGCGAAGAAGGTCGGCTGGGGCGATTCTTTGCTTCTGTCGGCCAAGGATTAACCTCCTCATTAATCAACACAGGGCAAACTCAGCAGCGCGTCCGATCGCGGCATAGTGTGGCGCCAGGGCCACGGGCAACGCGGCCCCCGATCGGGCCGGCTGCCCCAAAGCATCGAGCCTGGCCAGGTCGAGCGTGAGGCTGACCAGTTTGGGGTAGCGGTCGCGGTTCAGCTTCAGGTTGCCGGCATCGGCGCCCTGGAGGACAGCCGAATTGTAGAGAAACAGCAGATTGCTGATTGTCCACCAGAGCGGATGCCCCAGCGGCTCGTAGGGTACGTTGCTACGGCTCGCGACGATCGCCTCCGGCGGCGAGTCGTCCGAGGGGTCATCGGCGACGAAGCAGACTTTCCCGATGCCGATAAATTTCACAGCCGCCGCGCACATCGAGCAGGGGTGCTGGGTGGTCCACAGCGTGAGCGCCGCGTGATCGATCTCGGTGGGCACGAGCGCCAGGGCGTTGAGTTCGGCATGGGCCAGGCGGTTATGCTGAAGCGGATACTGCGCGCGGGTCTCGATCGCGCCGGCCGGATCATAGGCATGGTTGCGACCGGCGGCGATGACGCGGCCGCCGGCGTTGATCACCGTCGAGCCGCAGGGCAAGCCGCCGGCGGCCAGGCCGGCCCACTGCTGCTCAAGGGCAACGCGGGCGCCGGCCGGCAGCGCGTCCCAGGCTTGCACAAGGCTTGGTTTGTCGGCCACTGCCAGTTCCTTTCGTATCAAACGCTGTACTCATACGTCAGTAGAGCCTAGCATGCTTTACTAGGAGAAGCAAGCAATAAGCGACAAAAGTTACGCGGTGGCATCCGTAACGCCACTGTTGCCTGCGGCAGCAAGATACTTCACCCATTTTTATCGACGATTTTTGTCCGGCCGGGCAAAAATCGTCGATAAAAGGAAGAAAAAGTACCGCTCTGCCGATGGTACAGTTAGGGACGCAAAAATACTAAATCATCCCAAGGACACCACGCTGGAGAATCACGCAAAGCCGCAAAGTCGCAAAGACCGGAACCCTTTGCGTCTTTGCGTGAGACAAACTGGGATGTTTTATTTTCCGCGAGTCCCTTACAGGTTTAGGGGCAATACCTTTCAAATAAGACCCGTCAACCCTCCCGGAGGTTCGCTTATCAGCGATTCTACGGCGATGTTCAGCGCAGCTTCAAACCTCCGGGAGGGTTGGAATGACACTATTCGAAAAGTATTGGGTTTAGGGGAACAACCCAAGGCGTATCCATTGCTGGCGAGCTGCGCGCTGGGATTCATGGTTCATCCGTAACCGCACTACTGTGGCACGACCAATTGGGGTCTGGCCACGGATGTCTTCACTGATTGAATCGGCAGCGAAATGAGTTTCCCAGGAGTTCCTCGCGGGGATGGAAGAGGCGGACGATGGCGTGGCTTTCTGGATCCAATCCATCCAGGTGGGCAGCTTTCCAGAGATTGCAGGCTCGGCAGGCTAACGCCCAATTCGCTTCGGTATCGCTGCCATTGTGCGTGATGGGAATGATATGTTCAACCTCAAAAGGGAAGTTGAACACGACTTCCGGCGCATGGCAATACTCGCATCGATGGCCGGCCCGCAGGGCAACCGGCGCATAACGCGGGTTCATACGCCTACTTCATCGGCAAGAGCCGCCGCACGTTGAGTGGCGGCATGCAACTCGGCTTCGATCAGAGCCTCAAGCTCAGCTTGCTCAGGCACGGGGAGGTCTGTGTTCTGATCGCGTGCGGCACGCCAACGCGCCATGAGGTGCTCAAGGCGCTGTTGCTGCGCGGCTGTAAAGAACTGATCCGGGCGCAAACTCTGCACAATCACTAAGGTACTTGTCTCATCTGGGGAGAGTTGGGCCGTCAAGGCATCCAATGCCGCACCGGCAGTTGCACCCGAGGATTGCTTTGCCCCAGCGACCGCCCGGTACGACACCCTCCCTTGATCGGTCGTTATAGGTAAGATCGCCACTTTTGTCATAGGTCTGTTCCTCCTTCCAGCAGTATAACATAGCGTTGCCGGAAACCTGTCCTATCATCAAACTTCGGGGCGCGACGCCGATCCGTCAACGATCGGTTGGGAGATCAGCAGCCGGCGTACATAGCGCACAGCTCTGATCAGCGGCGCATCCTCCAGCCGATCTTGGGAACGCGGAACTTCGAGGCCACTGAGGAGCGTTACCCGTTGTAGAAGCTCATTGAATGCCTCGGCCGCATGAGGATAACCGGCATCGAGCGCCGGCGACGCTTTCACCATTTCGGCGACTACGCCCGCGACATCTGCATTAACGCGCACCACCACCCGCGCGTCCGGCCCGAGGTACTGGCCGGGCTCTGCGCCCAGACCGTAGGGGTGATTCCGCACCAGGGCCGGTGACTCGAAGACGACACCGGCTTCACCGACGTCCGGGGTTGATCGACGGCGGCCACGGCGCCGGCCCGACCATCCCAGGTACACATATGGTGGATAGTGGACAGCCGCCGTTCGAGTAGCGCGCCGGCCGGACTCCTTACCGAACGCGGACAGCTCGATGACCTCGCCCGCCTCGCGGTTCGTCCGCCGGTCCACCGTCCGGCTTCCAAAGAGCATCGGCCCGGCGACCGCGAAGTGCCCACGCAGTGTGAGTTCAACCTCCCACAAGAGCTGCGATACCGCGTCGGTCATATCGTCCTGGAGGTGCGCCTGGGAGAGCATCCCAAACCCCAGGAGCGACCCCTCCAGCCGGATGCCGCCCGCGCAAGGGCCTGACGCAAACTCGGGGCGAACGTCCATCTTTTCGCTGCTGGCGTACCTTTCGACGACACGAATCAGCTCGCTCGCATCGCAGTCCCCTTGGGCGAGGCAAACCGCCACACGAAGCGCCTTGCAGGCGGATACGTCGCCGCGTTGGATCGCGTAGCGCTCCGGCACAAGCAGGCTGTCGTCCTCGATCAGCGTCCCCTCGCAATCGAACCGATCGCAGTCCGGGATGGTCTCCTCGGCACAGGAGTGCTGGCAGGTCCACCGCATAGCTGCGGCCAACGCAGGCTCGCCTCGCGTGGCGCGCCCGGCGTTGACGAGAGCTAGATCGGCCTTTTCAGGTGGGTCCACAATATGTACTGTAATCATATCAGCAAGCGGTTGGGCGCTCGCCGATGCCTGGACGATCACCCGCAGAGACTTGCAACACTGGCGGCTCCAGCCCAGCCCGATGATCCGATCCGGCCACGATGCCGGCCTGGTTGGGCACAATCGCACAGTGGAGTCCCCTCTCAGTCACCACCTCGGCGATTCGGCAACTGTTCATGAACCCTGGCTGGCAAGGGGACTCGTGGAGCGCTGAAACGCGCTGTTGCTGGCGATCGCCTGGCCGGCGCTGCTGATCGCCGTGTTCCTACCGCTCTGGTGCGGGCATATCGTAGGCTCGGCCGCTAAAATCAACACCACTCAAATAGCGTCATCCCCACCCTCCCGGAGGTTTGAATGAGAAGCTAACCTCCGGGAGGGGTGGCGGGTCTTATCTGGGCTGATAGATACTGCTACAAGCGTTGCACATGCCTGCGAATGAGCAGCAAACTCACCAGTAACGAGCCTGCGAACCCTGCCAGGTGCAGAACCCATCGCCCAAGATCAGTTGTACCAGCGCTCTTACTTGGCCAGAGCGCCGCAATTGCCAGGTAGAACAGGCTAGACCCCAGCAATGTCCAGCCCGCGTAGCGATTCGCGTCAAACCAGCGTCGTTTATCCGTCACGGTCGTACTTGTACGGACGCCATAGAAACGATTGGGTGGGATCAGGCCAAGAATGAGCGGAAGTGCCAGGAACAGCATGATGCAGGCCGGCACGAAGAAGGGTTGGTGCAGCATGTTGCCTCGCTCGAACTATCAAGCCTGACGATACCCGACAGCGTAGTGCATATATTATACCTTCGAAGGTTTGCTAGATGAAGGGCTGCGAGGTTGGACCGCAATTCACTGATACGGCTTCAATCGTCGGTCCGTCGGCTTTCCTGTATGCTTTGGAGAATCTCGTCGCGGGTTATCGCTTTCCTGAGCGTGATACCAGAAATATCAAGCGGCGACGCTTTTTGTGGCTCAGGCGTCAGAACAAAACTCTGCCCATCGCGCCGCTAAATCCGCACCGCCCCGTCACGACGCGCTTGTTCAAGGACGGCAGCAAAGTTTTGTCGCGCTTCCGAAAAGGTATAGCTCTTCATTTTTAGACTGCCCCTTGATGATGCCCTGCGTAGGAAAAACGCATATGGCTTTCCAAAGAGGCAGGTATTAACGTTCTGTTTGCTCTTCGCGCGGTGGTGCTGCCTCGCGTGCTAGAGCTTCGTTGATCTCCTGATCAAGCTCGTCGAGCGAGATCGACGCGGGCTCTTTGGCCCGCTCGGCCAGAAAGGTCATGAACGGCTTGCTTTGTCGGAGGATCGCCACTTCGCGCGCAAAGTCGTCGGCTGGCTCGATCAGGAACGTTTGGCCGTCCTGGGTGATCACATGCACTGGCTCATCTGCTCGGCGGAAGAGTTCATCAAGGGTCAGGGCCTCATGGCGCAGGTCATACGTGATCATAGATCTACCTTTCAACCTACCTCATAGACATGACCATCGGTGGAAGGAATTGTACCGTACCGAATGAGGAGGTGCAAGAGGTAACATAGATGCGCCTGAAGGAAAGGATCGGCCTAACGGCCGGGCGTTCAGCGAGCGGCTGGAATGGAATACCTTAATAGATCAGAACGGCGGTTTTGCTGCATCTGGATGTCAAAAAAGCCCCGATCCAGCCGCTCCGCTGCAACGCCGTGTTCGGCGGCTCAGTCGTCTGACCTTAAAACACTATTTACACTCATTTTGTATAATCTCGATCACTTTCGTAACATTTTTATAGTATCTTGATACAACAACATATGTTATGTTGACAGGCTGACCGTGGGCAATTAAATTCCTATTTGCGACTATACTGTCGACTGAGTCTTTGAACTCACCAAAGGTGGCTGACCTGACTCTTGTTTCCCAGGAAGGATTAAACTGTCGAATGATGTCGTATATTTTTTCCATTCTTGGATTTTGGAAATCGCGTAAGCGGGATTCGACAAAGTTGGCTATACTGGGAGATGCTTGTTTATGCGCGATATCGCTAAAAATAATCCTGATGGAATTTTCGATGTATCCTGAGGTGAGAACACAAAGATATTTCGCCCAGTGGGCCTTGATTTCGTCGTCATCGACTGGTAATCGAGATATTTGTATAAATAAATAATCCAGTCGATCTTTTTGTCTCTGAAGTTCTCTCACTTTACAATTTCGATGTACTTGGTTGCAATAGAGATTCTCTTTAGTATATTCCCTTCGTTTGTTGTAGAAGTCTCTATTGATGACATAAATTCTCAACTCGTCAACAGGTCTTGATGAGCTTTTACTAGCTCGGCACAATCAATAATAGGCCCATGCTCAATTCGTCGTGCCACTGCTACCATCAAAGCGTCGAGAAGTGCTGCATTCAAAGCTTTCGCAGGCTTAAATGCTTTAGATCCAATACATGTGTTTATAGTTTGGGCAGTGTCTAGGAAGACTTTGCTGAATTTTTCTCTAGAGATGTGGGACATGTATCTGTGTTTTGACATGAAATAATTAAGAAAAGCAGCCATAGGACGTCGATAATGCTCACTGTCGTAGTATAACGCAAAGAATCGAAGGATTAATTCTTCGTCGCGCAATCTTTGGCTAATTGGTCCATAGAGAGATCTCCAATCCCCATTTCTATTTAGATAAGCGATTAGCTCACTGAAATCTCCGTGGTACAAGGCGGACCGTATTTCCTGGGGTTGTAATTGTACTCCGCCGGTATTTAATCGCTCAAACATGAGGAATATGCCATTCATTGATAAGTCGGTGTCATCCTGACGCACAATGGTGGCGTGAATTATGGAGTCGTCAAGACGCCTTCTGTCTTCCTCACGCAGTGTCCTGTATGTCTTACCATCATACTCAGAAGATATGCCTTTAAGTGAAAATTCTCTATCCTTGTCCTGCCCTAAAAATCTGCCATCGTAATAGTATACAAGAGAGAATAGCCTTTGCTGTCCATCAATGACGAGTAACTTGTTCGTTTCGACTTCTCGAGCAAAAAAGACACCAGGCACAGGTAATCCTAATAGGAGAGATTCGATGAATCTTGAGGCGTCTTCAATAGTCCACAGAAAGCCTCGTTGGAAAGCAGGCACATAAACATCACCCTGCCGGATACGCCGCACCAAGCCAGCCACGTCATAATCGGCGCCATAACTGGTGATAGAGTATTTGAACGGAATGTCTTCGCGGTTGTCTTTGATCTCTATTTCACGAGGACTTGTCATCCTAGTATTTCTCCTGCGAAGCCTTTCTATATGCGCGAAAGGCTTCTGAGATATTACCGCATCTGAGGGTACGTGGCAAATGTGAAGGAATCACTAGTTATCAAAGGAGGGGTGCCGTAATCGGGCAGCCGCCGAACTATGAAGCAAGCGAATCAGATTCGTCTATCCATCTGTATACAGCTATTCCATCATGAGCATCAAGACGTGGTAGAGGGCAATGTAGGTGACGCATTTTTAGACAAAGAAGGGTCGGAGATTTCTTCGCAGCACAGCGCTCTTACCCACGCCGCCGCCGCGCCCGCTGCTTGGCCGCCAGCAGCCGCGCGTACTGATCGTCGTCGGTCGCGGGGGCGGGCGCCGCTTCGGGGGGTGCCTCCGGTTGGACGGAGGTGGCGCGCGCCGGCTGCTGGGCCGGTGGGGGCGCCTCGGCGCGGGCGGGGGCCGGCGCGGGGGTGGGCAGGGGAATGATTAAATTCGGCAGCGGCGCGACCACCGACTCTGCGCCGACCGGCTCCTGCGGCCTGCGAATGCGCGCCCGCTGCTTGGCCGCGCTGAGCCGGGCCAGCAACTCGGCGCTCGCCGCAGCTGCGGGCTGCGGGCGCAGCCGGCGCCGCAGCCACGCCAGGCCCGGCACCATGTCCGACAGGCGCAGGAACAGCCGGCGCAGCCCGATGTCGAGCGGCCAGAGCAGCAGCGCCAGCCACAGCAGCGGCAACCCGATCTCCTGGACCGAGCCGACCGCCTGCTGGGGCGGCTCGAAGATCGCCGCCGCCACCGGGTCCACCCGCCCGCCGCTGATCGCCGCCAGGTCCCGCAGGAGCGGCAGGTTGTCGCGCTTGTCGCTGTACTCCGGCGAGTAGCTGACCACCAGCCCGGTGGTCGCCGTGCCGAGCGGCTGGCCGCCCGCGCCGGCCGCCGCGACCTGCACCAGGTACACGCCAGGCGTGGTCGTGCTGGCGACCGCCCGGTAGCGACCGGGGCCGATCTGGGTAAACTTGACCGAGGAGTTCTGATTCTCCGGGGCCAGCAGGCGTCCTTCGAGCGCCAGGTCGTTGAGCGGGCGCCCCTGCTCGTCCACAGCCGTCAACTCGATCTCCGACTGTGCGTCTGCGTTGCTGGCGCGTAGCGTCAGCGTCCCCGCGTCGCGCGGTGGCAGCAGCATATCGGCCAGACCGCTGATAAAGCGCGGGAACTGGCTCCACCCGATCCAGTCGCGCGCCCACTGCCCCTTGAAATCGCTAGTCCAGGCCACGCTGCGGCCGAGCCCATACTGCCACTGCGCCAGCACCGGCTTGCCGTCCGGCGTGACCAGGATGGCCCTCGCGGTCTCCCTGATCTCGGTGCCATTGTAGCCATACAGCGACGGCAGCTCGGTCAGCCCGCGCACGAGGGGCGCCGGCAGCGCCACGGCCGGGGTGAACTGGCCCTCCACAATATCGCGCCCGGCCACGATCACCGTCTCCTGCAAAAAGATCCGCGGCACGTCGTTAAGGCTGAGCACCTGGTAGAAACGACCGTCGCCAAGCTCCGCGATCTGCTCCAGGTTGGGGTTGGCGTCCGAGCCGATCGCGACCGTGGAGATCGTGATGCCTTGGTCGCGCATCTGCTCGACCAAGTCGCGGTAGTTATCGTCGGCGATACCGTCGGTCAGCAGGATCACATGCTTGATCTTGGAGTCCACCGCCGCGAGCGCCTGGGCGGCCTGCTCCACACCGGGGCGGATATTGGTGCCGCCGCCGGAGTTGAAGCTGCTGAGTGCCTGCTCGATCTCGACGGCCGGCGGCAGCTTCTGGAGCTGGAGCACCCACTCGGCATCCTCGTCGAACACCACCAGGCCGATCTGGTCGCGCTCGCTGAGCCCCAAGCTGGCCTGGTAGACCGCCTCTTTGGCCAGGTCCAGCTTGGTGCGACCGTTCAGCCCGCCCGCCTCATCCATGCTGCCGCTGCGGTCAATCACCATCGCCAACGCCAGGTCGGGCTGCTGCGACTGGTCGAGCGGGTCGAGGTGGACCGGCAGCGCCTGCTCCAGCGGTGTGCGCCGGTAGCCGCCGGCGCCAAACGAGTCCTCGCCGCCGATCATGGCCAGGCCGCGACCAAGCTCGTGGACATACACCGGCAGCGCCTCGATCAGCGCGCGCGGCAGGTCGCGGGCCGGTGTATCGACAAGTACCACGCCGGCGTAGTCGCTGAGCTGCGCCAGGTCGGCCGGCGCCTGGTTCGGGGCGCGCAGGTCGACCCGCGCGCCGGCCGCTTCGAGGGCCGCGCGCAGGTTCCCGGCTCGCTCGGCGTCGCCGGCGATCAGCAAGATCTGCGGCGGCCCCTGCACCTCGGTGAAAGTGGCAGCGCGGTTGTTCTGCGGCTCGGTGTCGCCCTCGGCCTCCAGGCGCACCTCCAGCCGCCGGAAGCCGGCCTCGCCGGCCTGGACGCGAACGGAGTAATCGTTCTGGCCGGCGGCGAGCTGAACCTGTTGCTCGCCGGCCAGTTGCCCATCGACAAACACCTGGAGCTTGCCGGTCGTGTCGAAGGTCGAGCGCACCGCGACGCCCAGCGCGACCTCCTGGCCCTCGCGGGCGGTCCCCGGCGCATCGAGCGCGCTCACGATCACGTCGGCGCCGCGCTCGCCCGGCAGCCCGACCACGTCGATCGGCACGCCGCGCACGGTGGCCAGGCGCGCCGCATCGGCCGCGTGGCCGCTATTCTCCCCGCCGTCGGAAAGCAGCACGATTCGCTTCTGCGTATCGGCCGGCAGCAGCGCCAACCCCAGTTGTACCGCGTCCTGGATATTGGTGCGCGTCGTGATCGGCACCGAGCTGATCCGGCCCAGCGTCGCCAGGCGCGCGGGCGTGCGCTCGACCAGCGCATTCGCGCCGAACACGACCACAGCGGCCCGGTCGCCGGGCGGCATAGCCCGCACGGCCTCCTCGACATACAGCGCCGCCCGCTCGCGCTGGGCCGGGGCGACCGAGTCCGAGGCGTCGAGCAGGAAGACCGTCGTCAGAGTGCTGACCGGGCGGATGAGCTGCGCGCCGGCCAGCGCCAGCACCAAGGCCAGCAGCAGCGCACTACGCAGGAGCAAGCTGAACCAGAAGCGCCACGGCGCAAGCCGGCGGGGCGTCAGAAGCGTGAACGCCCACAGGAGCGGCAGCAGAGCCAGCAGCGAGAGCGCCGCCGGAGCGATAAAAGAAAGCCGCGGCATTGCGTCACCAGTACGTTTACACCCGGCAGATTGTTGAGGAGAAAGGTGAAAAGGTTATAATTGCAGTATAACATGCTGAACAAGAATCTTCAGTGCGAATGGGGCCTATTTTAATAAGGGATTCTTGAAAGAAAACCATCCCGGTGGGTGTTGCGTGTTGCGTGTTGCGTGTTGCGTGGCGCCAACTCACGCAACACGCAACACGCAATACGAGCCAAGCGAGAGTCCCCAAGAGTGCGACCATGACACAGTACGGGTGGGCCGACGCGCCGGCCGAGGTGCGCGCGCAGGTCACGAATTTCGCCGATGCGCTCCAGGCGCTGCTGGGCGACAACCTCGCCGGCGTCTACCTCCACGGCTCACTCACAATGGGCTGCTTCAACCCGCAGCGCAGCGACATCGACCTGCTGGCCGTCACCGAGCGCGAGCCGGCGCCCGAGGCCAAACGCGACATCGCCGCGCTGCTGCTGCGCTTTTCCGCCGCCCCAGGCCCGTTCGAGATCAGCTTCCTGTCCAGGGCGCAGCTCCACCCCTGGCGCTACCCCACGCCCTACGACCTGCACTACGGCGAGCCAATGCGGGCGACCTACGAGCGAGACTTGGCGAACGGCCAGTGGCGACATTGGAACGACCAGCCCAGGACCGACCCCGACCTGGCCGCGCACATCACCATGGTACGGAGCCGCGGACTCTGCCTGCGCGGAGGGGCAATCACGCAGGTCTTTCCGGCTGTCCCGGCGGAGCATTATGTCGAATTGATCCTGGACGATTTCAGGTGGGGCAGGGAGCGGATGGCTGACAACCCGGTCTACTTCATCCTCAACACCTGCCGTGTGTATGCGTACCTCGCGGAGGGCCGGGTGCTCTCGAAAGACGAGGCTGGCGCGTGGGCGTCGAACGTGCTGCCGGAAGCCTTGCGCGGGCTAGTCACGCTGGCACTGGAGCTGTACCGCGGCACGCGCGGCGACGAGCCGGTTGACCAGGCGACTCTGGAGAATTTCGCGCTGGAACTGGACGAACGCCTGCGTACCCTGAGAGCGCTGTGATCACTCGCACCCAGCTTGCCGGGAAAACGCGATCATTCCTCGCCCCGCGCCCGCCGCCGCGCCCGCTCCTGGGCCTCACGCAGCCGCTCCAGGTCCTGCGACGGAGTCCGTTGCTCGGCGCTGGGCGGTTTGCTGACAGGCCGATCAGCGGTAGCGGGAGTCGCATTGGCTGGCTGAACGCTTTGGCGTCTAACAACTGACCACGGACGACGGACAACTGACGACCCGAACAGCAGCCGTCGCACGCCGATGTCGAAGGGCAGCAGCAGCAGTGCCAGCCACAACAGCGGCAGCCCGATCTCCTGGACCGCGCCCTGGCTGCCGGAGTTGGCGTCGAACGCCGCCGCCGGCGCCGGATTCATGCGGCCACCGGTGTCGCGCGCCAGCCCATCCATGACCGGCTGGTTCGCGCCGCGGCTGCGGTACTCGGCGCTCTGCGGCACCACCGCGCCGGCTGTCACGGCGCCGAACGGCTGCCCGCTCACCTCCTGTGCCACCAACTGCACCAGGTACGCGCCGGGCCGCGCCCCGCTCACCGTCGCGCGGTACTGGCCGGGGCCGACCTCGCGCAGCATTATGTCGAGACTGCTCCCATCGGCGGCCAGCATCCGGCCGACGACCTGGAGGCCGGTCTGCGGGCGGCCGAGGTCATCCTGGGCCTGGGCGCTGAGCACCAGCAGATCGCCGGAGGAGCTGGCCTGGAGCGCCAAGTTCTCGGAGCCGGGCGGCGGCAGCAGCCAGCCGATCAACTGGGCGCCGAAGCGCGGAAACTGATCCCAGGCCACCCAATCCTTGCCCCACTGCCCCTTGAGATCGCTGGTCCACGCCAGCGCCCGCCCCAGCCCGTACTGCCACGCCGCCAGCACCGGGTCGCCGCGCGGCGAGGCCAGCAGCACCTGGGCCGTCTGCCGGGGCGTGGTCAGCACGTAGCCGCGCAATTGCGGCGCCCGCTCGACACCGCGCAGGATCGGGTGTGGGGCGCCGCGCGCCGGCACAAAGGTCTCTTCGACGACGTAGGGCTGGATGACCGCCTGGGTCTCATCGGCGACGATCGAAGGGATATTGGCGGCCCTATCGGTCAGAAACGTGCGCCCGGCCCCGACCCGCGCCATATCGCGGATGAACGGCACGTGCGGGCCGTCGCCCAGCGCAATCGAGGTCAGCGTCACCTGCTCGTCGTGAAGCTGCCGCACCAACTCAAGCGCGCCCTCCTGCTGCACGGTATCCGAGCCGTCGGTGATCGTAATAATGTGGCGCAGCGGCCGGTCGCTCCTGCGGATATAGCGTGCGGCCTCGGCCAGGCCATCATGGATGTTGATCCCGCCGCCGCCCGGCTGCAAATGCGCCAGCGCCTCGATCGCCTCATCACGCCGGGTGCCGGGCAGCGGGCCGACCACGCCGTGAGCCTCGCTGTCGAACGGGATCACGGTCAGCTCGTCCTCGTCGCGCATCAGCGCCGCGATCCGCTGCGCGCCCTCGGCCGCCAACGCGATCTTGGTGCGCCCGTCCTCCTCGGCGGCCATGCTGCCGGAGATATCGATCACCACCACGATGCTGACCGGCGGAAAGCGCACCAGCGCCGGGATGTCCATCGACACCGGCAGCGCCTCCTCGACCGGCGTTCGCCGCCAGCCGCCCGCGCCAAACGACTCCGGCCCGCCGACCATCAGCAGGCCGCGGCCCAGGTCGTGGACGTAGGCCGAGAGCGATGTCTGTGCCCGCTCCGGCAGCGCCCGCCTGGGCACATTCACCAACACCACCGCGTCGTACGCGCTCAAGTCGCCCAGGCCCACCGGCATCGCCCCCGGCGCGACGGTCATCGTGTCGACCTGCACCGCCTTGAGCGCGTTGTACAGGTTGGCCGCCTCGCCGGGTGTGCCCTCAACCAGCAGCACGCGCGGCTGGCCGCTGACGAAGCTGTACGCCTCGGCGGCATTGTTCTCCGGCCGCGCGTCACCGACGACCTCAAGCCGGACAATGTAACGGTTGAAATAAGGCTGCGCCTCGGGCAGGGCAACCTCCAGCCGCTGTGCCCCCGCCGGCACCTGGATCTGCTGGTCGGCCAGCAGCACGCCGCCCGGCCCGACGATCGTCAGCCGCCCGCTGGTCGCCGCGTTGCTCTCCAGGTCGATCCGCATCCGCAGCCGTTGGCCCTCGCGGGCGGCGGCGGGCAGAGTCACACCGCTGATCTGCGCGTCTACCCCATCGGCCATCCCGCTGAGCGGCACGATGTCGATTGGCACGCCGCGCGCCGCCGCCACTCGCGCGGCGGCCTGGGCGTCGCCGGCGTTCTCGCCGCCGTCGGACAGCAGCACCAGGCGCTGGTGCCCCTCGGCCGGCAGCAGCGCCAGCCCCAGTTGCACCGCATCCTCGATATTCGTCGCCCCGCCGCCCGGCTGGACGGCCACCTGGCCGAACAGGCGATCGGCCGAGGGTGTCCGCTCCACCAGCGCCCGCTGCCCAAACACGACGATCGCCGCCCGGTCATCATTCGGCATAGCCGCCAGCGCCTGCTGGATGAACGCCTCGGCGCGGGCGCGCTGCGAGAGCGCGATCGAATCCGACCCGTCGAGCAGGAATACCGTGGTGACGGCGCCGACCGGGCGCACGAGCTGGGCGCCGGCCAGCGCCATGATCACGCCCAGCACCGCCAGCGTACGCATGAGCAGGCTCGACCAGAAGCGCCAGCGCGGCAGCCGGCGCGGGACGACCAGCGTCAGCGCCCACAGCGGCAGGAGCAGCAGGAGCAGCCAGAGGAAGGTTGGGAAGATGAAGCTGAGTCGCATAGTGAGAACAGAGAACAAAGAACAGAAAACAAAGAACGCATCGTATTGAGGATTTGTTCTTTATTCTTTGTTCTTTGTTCTTAAGCCGCTGTGCGTCGCTGCCGCCAGCGCTCGCGCAGGTACGCGATGCCGTTGCGCTGGTAGACCAGCCACTCGACCACCAGCACCAGCAGCGCCAGCGCAGCCAGCCAGCGCCAGAATTCCTGCCGACCGACCCGGTCGTCGCGCACGGCCTGGGGCAAGCCGCTGACCTGCGGCACGTTCAGCTCCGGCTTGGTCGCGATCTGCAACTCGTCCGGGGCGAACAGGTTGACCGCGTAGCGCTGCCGGCTCACCAGCCGCTCGCCCTGGCGCTGCTCGACGATGTAGGGGCCAAGCGCCTCGGTGTCGGCGTAGATCGCCTGGCCGTTCTGGATTGGGACCTGCACCGCCTCGCCGTCCGGCCGGGTCACGCGCACCTCCGTGATACTGGCGTCGACCGGGATCGCCAGCGGCTGGCCGGGGGCAAGCTGGGCCGCCTCGGCGCCGCTGCCGGGCGCCAGGTAGCCAATGATATTGGAGAGCAGCAGCGGGAACGCCACCTGAAGCGGCAAGTCCGACTCGTGCAGATCAAAGGCCAGCACCACGATCCGGCGCCCGTCGCGCTCGCCGGCCAGCAGTAGCGGCCCGCCGTCGCCGTCAACGACGACGCGCGCCCACGAGCCGGGCACCAGCTTATTGGCCCTGAGCACGCTAATCTCGCTTAGGCTGACGTTGCGGAGGAGCGGCTCCTCGCCTGGCGCTGGGCGCAGCGCCGGAAAATCGATCTGCCCGGTGACGGAGAAGAACTCGGTCGAGCGGGGCGGGGCGATAAAGAGCAGGCTGCCGGGCGGCAGCGCCGCGGGCACGCTACCGTCGAAGATCGTCACCGGCACCTGCGCCGCCGTCTCGGTAAAGGTCGCCGTGCTGGTCGGCACCAGCGTCACCTTGATCCCCGGCAGCAGCCCCAGCCCGGTTTCGAGGAAGCGGTTGCCGCTGCTGACCACCCGCACCACCGTGCCCTCGCCGGCTGTGCTGACCGCCCAAGCCTGATCGTCCTGCTGGAGCGCGTCCCCCTGGGCCTCGTCGGTCAGCCGGGCGTCGGCCACGCGCACCTGGGCCGGCACCTCGACAACGATCGCCTTGTCCCGGCCAGGATCGAGCGTGAGCCGGTAGGCGCTGAAAAGCACCCCGTCGAGGTAGATATCCATGCGGCGGTTCGCCACGTCGGGACCGTAGTTGGTCGCCTGCGCGAACAGCGTCTGCCCGGCGGCGCTCGGTTGGAGCGCCATCGCGCTGATCGCGACATTGTTCTTGCCCTCCCCGATCGGGAAATAGCGCACGGTCGCGGGCATCTGGATCTCGGTCGGGATCTTGACATTGCCGTCGGAGATAATCGCCACCTCGCTCTCGGCCTCGCGCGAGGAGAGCGCCGCAGCCAGCGTCAGAGCCTGCGACAGATCGCTCCCGCCGCCATTGCGTAGCGTGATGCCATTGATCGCGTCGCGCAGTTGGCGCCGGTCGGTCGTGGCCGCCGCCGGGACCTCCATCTGCCCGCCGGCGGCGATCACCGTCGCCCGCCCGCCGTCGGGGAGCTGGTCGATCAAGGTGATCGCTTGGCGCTTGGCGGCCTCTAGCCGCGTCTGCTGGACATCAGTGGCGCCCATGCTGGCCGAGCGATCGACGATCACAATCAGGTTGCGCCCGGCGATGCCAGCCGTGCGGAAGAATGGCCGGGCCAGCGCCAGCGCCAGCAGCAGCAGCAGCAGCAACTGGAGCAGCAACAGCAGGTTGCGACGCAGCCGCTGCCAGGGCGCATTGGCCTCGACATCGCGAACCATCCGCTGCCACAGAAACGTCGACGAGACCTTGCGCTCCTCGCGGCGCAGCTTCAGCAGGTACATCGCCACGATGATCGGGCCGACGACCAGTGCGCTAATAAGGGCCAGAGGTGCGAGAAAAGACATACGTATTCCTAAACCAAGCCAAACAGCAGTTAGCCTTCGATTCTACCGCAGCACCCCGCGCTTCCGCAAGGTCGACATCACGAACTCGTCGATCGGGATCGCCGTGTTCACAAAGATATAGGTGATGCCGCGCCCATTGCAAAAGGTCTCGATCTCCTGGCGCCAGGAGCGTAGGTTGGCGTCGTAGCGCCGCAGCACGTCGATATCGGCGGTGATCTCGACCGCCTCGCCGCCCTCGGCGTCGAGCAGCCGGAAGTCGCCGTCGAACGCCGGCTTCACCTCCTGCGGCGCGAGGATATGCAGGATCGTGATCTCGAAGGGCCGCGAGGTCAGCGCCCGCAGCGCCTCCTCCCAATTGGGATCCATCAGGTCGGAGCAGAGCAGCAGCGGACCGGCGTTACGCGCGGACTGGATGTAGCGGCGGCAGGCGCCGAGCAGGTTGCCGCTGGTGCCAGCGGGCAGCTTCTGCAAAAAATCAAACAGCGGCAGCGCGCCACGCTTGCCACGGACACTGGGCAACTGCCGGGCCGTGGTATCGGCGAACGCCGTCACCGTGACCCGATCGAGGCTTGAGAGCGCGATATAGCCGAAGGCCCCAGCAGCGCGGCGAGCATACAGAAGCTTGTTCGGATCGCCCCAATCCATCGAGGCGCTATTATCCACCAGCAGATGGATCGTCAGCTCCTCCTCGGCCACAAATAGCTTGAGGAAGAAGCGCTCGGCGCGAGCGTAGAGGTTCCAATCGATCTGGCGAATATCGTCGCCGGAGACATATGGACGGAAGTCAGCGAACTCGACCGAGCTGCCGCGCCGCGGGCTGCGGCGCTCGCCCTGCATATCGCCGGCCATCGCCCGTTTCGTCAGCAGCGCCAGCCGGTCGAGCTTGCGGAGGAACGCAGAATCGAAGAAGGGTTGTTGAGGTGAAATTGTCATATCGGTGAAACGTGAAACGTGAAGTCGCTGGGCTCAATGTGCAAAGGGGGTTCTTGAGGAGGCTGCCCCCTCAAACTCCCCCTTTTCAGATAGCCTCTTACATTAATGGACGGTAATCCGGTTGGGGCTGCGGCTCCTGCTCCAGCCGCCGCGCCAGCAGCGTGCCCAGCATCCCGCCGGAGATAGCGGCGATCACTTGCAGCAGCGCAAGGCGCGGATCGACAAACAACAGCAGGTTGCCACCAAGCCCAAGGCCCACCCCGATCTCCACGGCGACCACGAATAGCCCAATCGCAAAGCCAGGCACTGGAGGCGGTCGCTGTGCCCATCGCCCGGCGACCATGCCGCCGAGCGCCGTCCAAACTGGCAGCAGCGCGGTCGGAAGTTGCGGTATCGCAAGCCACCAGGACACCATGAAGGTCGCGCAGCCGAGCCCAAGCGCAAACGCAAGGCCGACCAGCATGGCCGGAATGCGCACCATCCTCACCCTCCACCAGTTAGGAGTTATGAGTTAAGAGTGCAGAGTTAAAGGTCGATCTCATAACTCTTAACTTACTCGGTCTTCACGGCCTCGACGATCTGGCGAATGATATCGTCCGGCGCGACCCCCTCGGCCTGCGCCTCGAAGTTCAAGATCACGCGATGGCGCAGCGCCGGCAGCGCGGCGAGCTTCAGATCGGCAAAGGAAACATTGTAGCGCCCGTCGAGCAGCGCCATAATCTTGCCCGCCAGGATCAACGCCTGCATACCGCGCGGGCTGGCCCCGTAGCGTATGTACTGCCGGGCGACCGCCGGCGACTCTTTGTTCTCTGGGTGAGTCGCCGTGATCAGCCGGGCCGCGTAAGTCAGCACATGGCTGGCGATCGGCACACTCCTGGCCAGGTTCTGCATCTCCATAATCATCGGCCCATTGGCGACCTTGCGCGTCTGCGGCGCGCGAGCGCTCGTCGTCCGGTTGGCGATCTCCACCAGATCGGCGGTGCTGGGGAACGGCACGATGACCTTGAAGAAGAAGCGGTCGAGTTGGGCTTCCGGCAACGGGTAGGTCCCCTCCATCTCAAGCGGGTTCTGAGTCGCCAGCACGAAGAACGGGTGCGCCAGCTTATGGATCGTCTTGGCCACCGACACGGTATGCTCTTGCATCGCTTCGAGCAGCGCGCTCTGGGTTTTGGGCGTCGCGCGGTTGATCTCGTCGGCCAGCACCAGGTTGGCGAAAATCGGCCCCGCCTCAAAGCGAAACACCTTGTGGCCGGCCTCATCCTCGCTGATCAGCGTCGTCCCCACAATATCGGCCGGCATCAGGTCAGGGGTGAACTGGATGCGGCTAAACGAGCAATCAAATACATCGGCCAGCGTCCGGACCAGGGTAGTCTTCGCCAGGCCCGGCACACCCTCAAGCAGCGCATTGCCGCCGGCCAGCATGGTGATCAGCGTCTGGCGGATCAGCTCGCGCTGCCCGACGATCACCTGGCTGACCTCGGCCTCGATCGCCGTTGCACGCTGGCGAAACTCATCGGGATTCAGGCGTGTGGGCGGTTGAGGGGTCGTCATAAAAACTCCGGTTGTAACATACAAAAAAAGGGGAATTTGAGGGGAAACCCCCCAAGAACCCCTTTCCACCACGGATTGCGAGTGAGAAGAGGACCTTTTCAGATGATTTCTTAGACGCTCGACAACGCCAGCGTGATGGCCGTAATGCTGATCGTCGCGATCAGAAACGCTAGCCAAGACGCGACCGTCAGGGCAAAGGCGACCGCTAGAGCCACGGAAGAGAGCTTAAAGCGACGAACACCCCAGATCATTGTCACGCTGCCGATCAGGACAAGCAAAGCCAGCGTGCCTACTATTACAAGTATCATACCTTCTGCCATGCCTCGGCGCGGCGCGGAACCGAGGCGTAATGCTCTAATAAGGGGAGTTTGAGGGGTTTCCCCCTCAAGAATCCCTTTCCACCACCAAACCCTTAGAGGCGGTTGAAAAGGGGGAGTTTGAGGGGAAGCCCCTCAAGAACCCCTTCCCATTACCAAACTCTTAGCGATTCGGCTCCAACTGCGAGAAATAATCTCGCACATAATCCTTGAGATGCGGCGGGACGGCGCTCTGGTCAAGCGCCTCGCCGGCCGCCTGCTGATATTGCGGCAGCACCTGCTCATACGGCACCAGCGAGGGATTATTGGCGCCCGGCAGGTTGCTCTGGCCCTGCTGCACCTGGCTTTCGCCGCCCTGGCCCTGCTGCCCCTGGACAAAGTCCGGGTCGCCCGGCTGGCTGTTCGGATTGTAGGGCTGATACACCAGGTCGCTCGGCTCACTGCCCTGGCCCGACCCTTGATCCGGCCTGCTCGGGTCGACATTGGACTGGCCGCCCTGGCCCTGGCCAAGATTGTCGGCATTCGATCCGCCGCCGCCTTGGGGGCTCTGGCCCTGGCCTTGCTGCCCCTGGCCTTGCTGCCCCTGGCCCTGCTGCCCTTCCTGGCCTTCCTGCCCCTCCTGGCCCTGCTGCCCCTCCTGGCCCTGCTGCCCTTCCTGGCCCTGGCCTTGCTGACCCTCCTGGCCTTCCTGTCCTTCCTGCCCCTGCTGATCGCCTTGCTCCCCTTGCTGCTGGCCTTGCTGATTCTGTTGGCCAGCCTGAGCAACCGATTGGCGACTCTGCTGGATCTGAGAAAGCGACTGCTGCACGGCTTGCTGGTTGGCCTGCTGCTGCTGCGCCTGCTGGACACTCTGGCTGGCCTGTTCCAGCGCCTGCTGTGCCTGCGGGATGTTGCCCTGCTGGAGCGCCTGTGCCGCGTTCGACAGGTTCTGCGCCGTCTGCGGGTCGCTCTGGGCCATCTGCGCCGCCTGCTGCCCCAGTTGCTCCGCTAGCTGCTGGCGTTGTTCAGGCGTCATCTGCTCGATCTGCTGGGCCAACTGGCTCAACTGCTGGGCGGCCTGTTCCATGCTTGGGCGCTGGCTCGGCTGCTGCCCCGAGAGACTCTGCAAATTGCGTGCCAACTGTTCAAGCGCCGCGCGCCGCGAGTCAAGATTAGGGTCAAGGCGCTGCTGGAGCGCCTGTTCGGCCGTCGAGAGGTCGGCCAGCGCCTGCTCGCGATTGCCGGGGTTCTCACGAAGCATCCGCTCCAGATCGGCCAACTGCTGATCCAGCGCCGCCCGTTCTTCCGCCGTCAGCGTCTGATTCTGCGCGATCTCTTGCTTCAGCTCCTGAATCTGGGTCGCGTTCTCCTCCAGAGCCTGCTCGACAGCGGCCCGCTCTTCAAGCACCAACTGCTGCGGGTTCGGCAGCAGCGCCGAGCCGATGCCGATCGCGAGCGGGAGCAGCGCCAGGAGCAGCGGCCGCCGCTCGATCCGGAACGGCAGCATCCCTGGCCGTAGCGTTTCGGCGTAGACACGCGCGTCGGATTGCTGGGCATTCTCGAGCACCTCGTGCGTCTGGAGACCGCTCAACTCCAGCGCGGTCGCCAGGCGCTCGCGCAGATCCAGCGCCGCATCCACTCGCCGCGCCACCCGGATCGCCGGGAGTGGGCGAACCAGCAGGTAGCCCAGGATAAACAGGAGCCACAGCGCTGGTGGCACAAGCGACCAGAGCAGCAGGTCCGGGATCGGCAGCAGCCGCCCGATAAGTTGTACCAGTGCAAAGCCGGCCAGGCCAAGCCACAGCGTCCGGCTCGCGAGGAGCAGCGTGTCACGCAGCCGCAGCCGCAGGCCCATCGGACGCAGCCGCCGCTTGAGATATTCGCCTGTCGTCAGCACATGGGCCATCGGCTTCACCTCTAGAAAAAGGGGGTTTGAGGGGTAGCTCTTCAGTCTCCCCACTCACACTGTAAAGTAGAGTGGCACTACCCAAAACCTTGTCTTATCCAACACAGTTATGCTAAAGACGCGACGATGGCGAAAATAGTTTCGCTCTTTAGTAAAGTCTGAAAAGTTCCGCGCCTCACTCGCAATCTGTGGTGGAAAGAGGTTCTTGAGTGGGCTGCCCCCTCAAACTCCCCCTTTGGTCTCTTATGTCGAGCATTCTACACCGGCCGACGCGCCGCGTAAATGGCGCAGAGCTGATGCGGCTCTCAGAAACTATTTGAAAGGGTATTTCTCGCCTACGCTATCCTGGTGGAAAGAAGATTCTTGAGGGGCGGCCCCCTCAAACTCCCCCTTTTCAAAATCCGCTCTACTCTTCGATCCGCCGCCAGAAATGCCGCTCGACCATCTGCCGGCGCCCATCGGCGCCATCCCAGATCTCGACCACGCGTTGGCTGATAATCGTGACAACATGGCCGGTGCGTGCGAGCGCCGTGGTCTCGGTAGCCGGGGGCTGCGGAAGGCTGCGCGTGGCCGAAGCGAGCGGCCCGGCCGATGAGCCGGCCTCGATCCGCCGCCGTAGCCAGGCCAGCCCGGCCTCGGTCGCCAGCGCCGCCACGCTCAACGCGACCGTCTTGCCAAGCTGTTGCCATGTGACCGGCAGATCGCGTCCGGCGATCGTCAGGTGCGCGTCGGCGCGACGCACCGGGAGCTGGCGCTTTAGCGGCGCGCCACATTTGCCGCAGAAACGATCGTCCAGCGGATTGGCGTGCTGGCATGACGGGCAGATGCGTTCGACCATCTTCGTCTCCTCAAAACACAGATCACGATCCAGGCCGAGCCAGAGCTGCTGGGCTGCGGGCCTGCCGGATAGATACGTCATACGCGGGTCGAAGATTGTCTTTCAGTATAGCATAGATCAGGCCATCCGAGGATGAGGCGAACTCTTAGGGCACGTCGTCGAACGGCAGCTTAACCACCTGGCCCTGAGCGGCAGCCCCCGCGATGCCGACCGCGCCTCCCGGCGTGGCGTGAGCGCTGCGAACGTAGGCCAGCCCGATTGGGCCGAAGCGCGGCGAGACAACCGCGCTGGTCAGGTCGCCGGCCTCTTTGCCCGCAACCTCGAGCTTGCCCGGCGCGGCGACTGGCTGACTCAGACGCAGGCCTCGGAGCTGTTTCGCCAGCCGATTGCGGCTCTCCATCCGCGCGATGATCTCCTGGCCGACATAGCAGCCCTTGGTGAAACTCACAGCATCAAGCAGGCCCGTCTCCAGCGGGATGTACTCCTGGCTCAGTTCACGCCCGAATGCGCCATAGCCACGCTCAACCCGCAGCACGTCGAAGGCCTCCGCGCTCAGGGGCACGGCGCCGGCGGCCAGTAGCGCCGTGCGCACCACCTCCAAGCGCTCGGTCGGGATGTAGAGCGTGAACCCCTGCCCGCCCACCGGCTCGCGACGAGCGACCAGCAGCGTGGCGCCGGAGACCTCCAAGGCGATGATGTGGTGCAAGGCCAGGTCGGCCAGCGTTCTTCCGGCGAGCTGTTCCAGCAACTGCGGGGCAGCCGGCCCGTACAGCGCAAGCTGGCCGTGGGAGCGTCCGGCCGGCTCCAGCGTCGCCTGGTCCTGAAAGAAGATATTCTTGCGTAGGTGGGCGAAGACCGGCGCGCCCTGTCCGGGGCTGGTCGCGATCAGCAGCGCGTCGTCGAGGACATAGACGGCCAGCAGATCGATAATCCGGCCGATCGGAGTCGTCAGCACCGTACGAGTGCCCTGACCCGACAGCAACTGCTTGACATCGTTGGTGGAGAGCCGCTGGAGCAACTCCGCTCGATCGCGGCCGCGCATAAAGATGCGCCCGGAGTCGTGCTCCTCGTAGAGCGCGGCGCCTTCGAGGGCGGCCCGGTAGTCGGGCGAGACGCTTGTGGTGGTCTCTTGCATATCCTTATTCCTACTTCTATTTATAGAATCATACGATCATATGATCATACCATATCACCACCTTCCCGTGGTACAATACCGGCATGGTGTGCTTTCTCAATATCTACCGGCGCCGGCGCGCGCGATTGGTTTTGTCGCTTCTGGCGCTGTGCCTCACCGCCTGCGACACCGTGTCGCTCCCTAACGTCCCGGCTGAGTTGGCTCGCACGCCGGCGGCGCTCCAGCCCAACTCCACTCCCCAGCCCGCTGCTGCCCCATCGCCGGAGTCGACGCCCCTCCCGGCGCCTGACCTGCTCGCCCAGGCGCTTGAGCGCCGCGCGATCGGCGACTACGAAGCTGCCGCGACCGACTTTCACACGCTGCTCACCGCCCACCCCAGCGCGCCGGAGGTTCGCACCGCCCGCTTCTACCTGGCTGAGAGCTTCGCGCTGCGCCGCCGCTGGACGTCGGCGGTGGACGCCTTGCAAAACTTCATAGCCGAAGGCCCCCAGGATGATTTGCACCAGCGGGCGCTGTTCCTGTTGGCGCGCGGCCAGGAGGAGGCCGGCGCATGGGCCGACGCCGTCGCGACCTATGAGCGCTACCGGGCGCCCAAGACGCCGCTGGAGCCCTACGCCCGGCTCCGTCAGGCCGCCCAGCAGCAGGCGCTGGGCCAGCTTGACCAGGCCGCCGGGCACTATGAGGCGGTCGCCGCCGGTGACATTGTGCGGGGCGAGCGGGCCGGCGCCTACGAGAAGGCGATTGCGTTGCGCCGCCAGCTTGGGCAGAACGACATCGCGCTCCGGCTCTACGGCGAGCTGCTGGGCCTGGCCGATCTGCCGGACTACCGCGCTCGAATCCTCGCCGAGGCCGCCGCACTGGCCGAGCAGCAGGGCGCCCCAGACCAGGCCCGCGCCTGGCGGCGCGAGATCGCCGCGCGCGCGCCCGCCATGCCGCAAGCCCTCGACGCGGTTGGGCTGCTGCTGGCCGACCCCCAGGGCGGCCTCGACCCGGCTGCCGCCGCGCGCGTCTACACTCTCCACGAGCAGTGGGCCGCCGCGCTGCCGCAGTTCGACGCAGCGATCACCCTTACCGACACGGCGGCGTTAGATCTGCGCCGCGAGCGAGCCTTGGCGCGGCGCGCCACCGGCGACTTCGAGGGCGCCCTGGCCGAACTGGCCGCCGTCGGCGCCGAAGCGCCGGCCAGCCCGGTCGGACGCCAGTCCCAGCTTGATTGGATCCAGACCAAGGGGCAAAGTGGCGACACGGCCGGCGCGATCGACAGCTACCGCGAGTTCGCACAGTCCTACCCCGACGACCCGCGCGCGCCCGAAGCGCTGATGCGCGCCGCGATCCTGCTGGGCCGGCAGGGCGACGCGGAAGGCGCCACCCAGCAGCAGCTCGACCTGGGCCGGCGCTTCCCCGCCAGCGAGCAGGCTCACGACGCACTCTACGAAGCCGGGTGGTATTTCTTCCGCGCCGGCCAGTCGGCCGAGGCGCTCGACGCCTGGGATCTCCTGCGCCGTAGCTCCAGCGGGGTTGTCGCCGCGCAGGCCGCGTTCTGGGCTGCCCGCGCTGCCAGCCCGGACAATGAGGCATACGACGAGCTGCTGAACGCGGCATTCAGCGCCGCGCCGGACTCGTACTATGGCGCCCGCGCGGCCGAGTTGCTGGGCGCGGAGAGCGAAGGGAGCGTGCCACCCGGCGCGCCGGTGGCCGCCGAGCTGTGGCGCACCGCCGAAGATTGGATCGCGATCTGGTCGGGTGCGCCGGCCTACTACCTCAATGAGCGCGGCTACCCGCCGGAAGTCGCCCAGGCCGGCCCTATCGTGCGGGCGATCGAGCTTGGGGAGGTCGGTCTCCAGCCCGAGGCGATCGCTGAGTGGAACGCGGCTATGGAGGTGTGGCGCGAGGACCCGGTCAAGCTGTACCTGCTGGCACGCCTGGCCGACCAGCACGGCGTGCCGTATATCGCGCTGCGGGCCGCCGAGGTCCTGACCAGGCGCTCGCCCGACAAGGGCTTCGCGAACGCACCCGAGGCACTGCGCCGCCTGATCTTCCCCACTCCCTACGGCGCGGCGATCCAAGCCCAGGCCGCCGAGCGCGGGCTCGACCCGCGCGCGCTCTACGCGATGCTGCGCCAGGAAAGCCTGTTCAACCCCGGCGCGACTTCGTGGGTCGGCGCGCGCGGTCTGGGCCAGGTCATGCCGGCGACGGCGCAGGGGATCGCGCAGAACCTCCAGGTGCCCGACTTCGACGAGGCCGACCTGTACCGCCCGGTCGTCAGCATCCGCTTCGGCGCCTTCTACCTGGGATACCAGGTCAATATGATGGAAGGCAGCCTGCTAGGCGGCTTGGCCGCCTACAACGGTGGCCCCGGCAACGCGCAGCGCTGGGCTGGCGGCACAGCCGTAACCGACCCGGATCTGTTCGCCGAGGGGATCGACTATCAAGAGACTCGTGGTTATGTGAAGCTGGTCTACGGCTACTATGGGGCATATCGGCGGCTGTATAAGCGGCCGTAAAAGGAGGCCATCCCTTGCATCTCAAACACTACTTCCTCTGGGGCGCCGCCATCGGAATACTGGCCGGCCTCCTAGCCTACGTCGTGCGCCCGGCCCGCCTGCGCTCGGCCAGCGTCACGGCGGTCGCGCCGGGCACCCCGCCTGTGGCCAGCATCGCGCTGCGCTACGACCACGGCCTGCCGCCGATCAGCGTGATCGTCGATGTCCAGGGACGCAGCGGGAACGGCGGCAGCACGACGATCGACGGCCTCCAGCGCTTCGTCGAGATCCCGATCGCCGGCCCGCCGGACAACTCGTACCGCGTGACTGCGACGGCGACTTATCAGCTCCTGGGGCGCCTGTGGACGCGCATAAGTGAGTTCGGGATCGGAGATTAGAGATTAGACAAGGTTCTTTCTCCAATCTCCATCTTTATACCGAGCGCCCTCCATCGCGGGACCGAGCCGGGATACACCTCCAGTTCTTTGTCAAAGATCGGTAAATCTGGTAAGATTATAGGTGGATCTCTCCACATCAGGTTCGCTCGGGAGCCGTCGCATGGCACAAGCGCTACCCACCGACATCGATCTCGCGCAGCTCTGTTTGCAGTTTTCATCCGATCTTGCGCAATCGCAAAGTTTGGAGGCGGGGGGAAGCTGCTGTGTCTCGCTGATCGAGAGCTGTTTCGCGCCACGAGCATGCCAAATCATCTGGGATGCCGGTCGCGGCACGCGGGTTCTTGCCCCTGATCCTGGCGTCCCTCCTACCCATCCCGATGCCGACGAACTAGCAAAACTTCAAAACGGCCAGCTCGCGCTCCGCCTCGCCAGCGAGCACGTCGTCGCCTGCTTTGCCCCGCTAAGAGCCCGCGGCCTGCTCCTTGGCTGGCTGTTTGTCGAGCACTCCCACTGGGGCACCGAAAGTGGCGTGCTGCTCTCCATGATCGCCGCGCAGGCCGGGCCGGCGCTGGCGATGCTGGATACCGCCAGCCGGCAGGATGAGCGGGTCGCCCAACTCCAGACCTTGAATGAGATCGGGCGTCTGCTTAGCGGCGTGCTTGACCTCGATACCCTGCTCGATGCGATCCACGGCGCCGTCAGCCGCCTCATCGACGCGACGACCTTCTACATCGCGCTCTATGATCCCACGGAGGACGAGCTCGACCTGGCGTATACCGTCCTGGACGACAAGCGCCGCCAGCTCCAGGATCACTGGGTCAGCGGCAGTGGCCTGGTTGGCCAGATTACTCGCGAGCGCCGCCCGATCCGCGCCGACGATTACGTCACTGAGTGTCGCCGCCGCGGCATCGAGTCACGCCCACTGGCCGGCCTGCGGTTCGCCAAGGCCTGGCTGGGGGTGCCGCTGCTCGCCAACGACCGGCTGATGGGCGTGATGGTGGTCTGCAGCCTGCGCGAGGGCTATACCTACAGCGACGAACATGTCGAGCTGCTGATGACCATCGGCGCCCAGGCGGCGGTGGCGATCGAGAATGCGCGCCTTTACCAGCGCAGTGAGCGTCAGGCCCGCCAGCTCGCGGCGCTGAACCATATCGGCCGGACGATCACCTCCTCACTTGACCCGGAGCGCGTACCCTCGCTGATTATGGAGCAGGTCAGCGACCTACTCGACGTCGAGGAGGGTTCGCTGCTGCTGATCGACAACGATACCGGCGACTTGGTGTTCGCCTACACGATCGGCCCGATCGGGAGCCGGCTGGTCGGCCAGCGGCTACCGCGCGGTACCGGCCTAGCCGGGTATGTGGCCACCTACGAGCAATCGGTGATCGTCAACGATGTCCAGCAGGACGAGCGCTTCGACGGCTCAACCGATAAGACCACCGGCTTTGTCACCCGCTCGCTGCTAGCGGTGCCGCTGCGGGCCGTCGGCGGGCTCCAGGGGGTGATCGAGGTTCTGAATCGGCGCGACGGCAGCCAGTTTACCGAGGAGGATCAGCGGTTGCTGGAGGCGGTGGCCGACCAGGCGGTGATCGCGTTGGAGAACGCCCGGCGCTTCGCCCAGGTCGACCAGGCCCTGGCGCGCCGGGCGCAGGAACTGGTGTCGACCAATGACCGGCTTCAGCACAGCCTGCGCAGCCTGACGGCGCTGAACGCCCTGGGCATGGCGATCAATACCACGTTGCGCGACGCCGAAGAGATCTTCGGGATGACCGCGCGTGGGGTGGTCGAGATGAGCAGTGCGCTGGGCGCCTGCGTGCTGATCGCCGAGGAGCAGCAGTTCCGCGCCTCGGTCCAGATTGGGCCGGTGCCCCCCCGGCCAGACCTCCTCGCACCACTGCTCCAGCGGGTCATGGAGACTGGCCGGCCGGAGATCACCGTTGCCGACCTTCCGCGCTCGCTGGTCCAGCATGGCATCCGCGCGCTGATGGTGGTTCCGCTGCGAGCGACGCAGCGGGTGATCGGCTGCCTGTGTGTGTACTACGCCGATGCCGTGCCCGACGCGCCCGATCAGGAGACTGTAGTGCTGTTCGCGACCCAGGCGGCGGTGGCGGTCGAGAGCATCGAGCTGTTTACAGCGGTGCGCAGTGGCCGCGATCAGATGGCCTCGATCCTGGCCTCGACGCGCGAAGGGATCATGCTGATTACGCCCGACGCCCATGTCGCGATCGCCAACGCTGCCTTGCACCAACTGTGTGGCCTAGCCCCGCGCATGACCCAGAATTGCACCGTCGAGGGGTTCCTGTCGGGGTGGGGGCAGCGGGCCAGCTACCCGCCCGACGAGTGGTCGGCGCTGTGCGAGGGGCTCGACGCAGTGATGTCCGGGCGCCAATCGTTTGTCAGCGGCGAGCTGAATGAGCAAAGTGCTCACCTGCGCTCGGTCGAATGGGCCGCCCTGACCGCCCTGAGCAGCGGCGCCAGCTCCGGCGGGGCACTGCTGGTACTACGCGATATCACCGACGCCAAAGAGGCCGAGCGGCTGCGCCAGGATCTGACCAATATGATCGTCCACGATCTGCGCAGCCCGCTGTCGAGTGTCATGGCCTCGATCGAACTACTGACCCGAGGTATCTCCGGCCAGCTCAACACCAGCCAGCACAATGTGCTCGAGATCGCCTACGCCAGCGCGCTCCAGATGCTGGAGATGGTCAACACACTGCTCGACATCAGCCGGCTCGAAGCCGGGCGAATGCCGCTCGAACTCCAGGTCTGCGCCGTGCGGCCGCTGGTCGATCGGGCCGCCGAGCGGCTGATATCGCTGGCGCAGGATCGGCAGATCACCATCAATGTGGATGTTGCGCCCGATCTCGCGCTGGTGCGGGCCGACAATGAGCTGATCGTTCGTGTGCTACAGAATCTGCTTGGCAATGCGCTCAAGTTCAGCGGGCGCGGCAGCACGGTGCAGGTGCGGGTGTTCGAAGGCCCGTGGTCCCTGGAGATCGCGGCGGGCAACGGGCATACGCCGGTCGGCGAGAACAATGGCGAGGGCTACTTGCCGGCTGGGCCGGCCGTGACGCTGGCGATCCGCGATCAGGGCATCGGCATCGCGCTCAAGGATCAGGAGAAGATCTTTACGAAGTTTGGGCAGGTGGGCGAGCGACGTGGCGGGACCGGCCTGGGGCTGACCTTTTGCAAGCTGGTGGTCGAAACCCACGGCGGCCGGATCTGGGTCGAAAGCATGCCTGGTGAGGGGAGCACCTTCTTCTTTACGCTGCCTGCCGTCCAGTAGGACCGAGACCAGAGCGGGTGTGCTCTACCGACATCTTAAATAAGACCGTGCTAAGACCTGACAGGTCTTGAGGAAGGCATCGAAAGGGCATTCCCCAAGACCTGTCAGGTCTTATTTGAAAGATAGTGCTTTTAGATGTGCAGTTCCAGCCCCTCGTATGCCGAGCAGGCGCCAGGAAAGGTCTTTCGAGCAGTAGCTTCGATCATTGCCAGGGTCTCGTCGTCGTAGGTCGGCTCGTGGTGGAAGAGTACGAGCCGCTTGGCGTTGCACGCCTGGGCCACCGCGATCGCCATATCGGGGGTGCTGTGCCCCCACCCCTGCTTGGGCTTGGTCGGGTTGACGTAGTCCTCCGGTAGGTACTGGGCGTCGTGGATGAGGAGGTCGGCATCCTGGGCGAACCTGACCAGGCGCCGGTCGCTCTCGACATACCCCTCGGTATCGGTGGCATAGACCACAGTCTTGCCGCGCCAGGAGATGCTGTAGATATTGACGCCGTTCTTGGGGTGGGCATAGCTGTGGTAGGTTCGCACGCGCACCAGATCCGGCGAGGGATCGATCTGATTGTGAAACATATTCAGGACTTGGACATCGGCGACAGAATCCCCCATCAGCACGATGTCGGTCTCGTTGATATTGCGTAGGATCTTCAGCGACGCAAGCTCGTCGAGTGCTATCGGGAAGCTGGGCGGGAGCATGGCATGGGAGAGCGTCTCCTCCAGGTCGCTCTCGAAGACCTTGGGGCCGAGCATATGCAGCGTGCTGGCGCCGTGGTAGGCCGGCTCGAAGAAAGGGAACCCCTGAGTATGATCGTGGTGCATATGGCTGAAGAGAATCGTCGCCACGATCGGTTTATTACCATTAGCGCGTGCCCGGCGCAGGAGATCAGCACCCAGATTGATGATGCCGGTGCCGGCGTCGAGGATGATGGTATGCGGCCCAGCCTGCACCTCGACGCATGCGGTGTTGCCGCCGAAGCGCACGGTTCGCGGCCCCGGCACCGGGTGGCTTCCGCGTACTCCCCAGAAGCGAATAACTATGTCATCGGACATCTGAATGCCCCTCCTGTGCGCGCCACGCTGCGCGGGGACGCTGCATGCATGCATTGCTAGATTGTTGGCCCTGATTATACCTGATTGATATTACCCTGATCATACTCACCCCGATGCCATCGCAGCGCGCCGCAACGCCACAACGGATGTGCTATTGCATGAACGTTGAACGCGATCAATTCTTGCATTCATCCGCCCATGTACGCAGCACTTGGGTAAGCAGCCGCACACCAATGCCGTTCGCGCCTTTGGGAATGTAGGCCTTCTTCTGATCAAGCAGAGCCGCCCCGGCGATATCCAGGTGAACCCAGGAGTAATCGCCGACAAAGTTGGAGAGAAACGCAGCCGCCGTGATCGCTCCAGCCGGGCGGCCGGTGCTATTCTTGACATCGGCAATATCGCTTTTGACCATCTCCTTATACGAGTTCCCACAGCGGCAACTGCCACGCTCGCTCGCCGCTGGCCTCGCCGGCGCTCACGACGCGCCTGGCCAGGGCGTCATCATTGCCCATCACGCCGATAGCGTAGGCGCCCAGCGCGACCATGACCGCGCCGGTGAGCGTCGCGAGGTCGATGATGCCCTGGGGCTGGTATCGCTGCGCGTAAAACAGGGCATCGGCCAGGACAATGCGGCCCTCGGCATCGGTGTTGATGACTTCGACGGTCTTGCCACTGAGCGTTCTGAGGATGTCACCAGGTTTGTAGGAGGTAGCACTGGGCATATTCTCGGCCGCGCTGATCAGCCCGACGACGTGGAGTGGGAGGTTGAGCTCGCCGACGACGTGCATGGCCCCCAGCACCGCCGCCGCGCCGCCCATGTCCATTTTCATATCTTCCATCTTCTCGGCCGGCTTGATCGAGATGCCGCCAGTATCAAAGGTGATGCCTTTGCCGACCAGGCAGATCGTCGGCGCATTGGGCAGGTGCGCGCCGTGCTCCATGATAATAAAGCGCGGCGGCTGGGCCGACCCCTGCGCGACGCCCAGCAGACCGCCGAAGCCCTGCTGCTGTAGCTCCTCCGGGTTGAGCACCGTCACCTGCATCCCGAAGCGCTGCCCAACCGACTGCGCGGTCTCGCCCATCTTGGCCGGCGTAAGGTCGTTGCCGGGGCGATTGGAGAGATCACGCGCCAGGGCCACGCCATGGGCAACCGCCTCGCCCACGACCGCGCCCTGCCGGACCAACTCATCTTCGATCGCCGAGAGGATCGTCAACTCGGCGATGGCGCGCTGGTCGTCGGGGCCGAGGCCGGTCTTATACTCCTGGAAGCGATACAGGCTGAGCAGGCTCCCTTCAGCCGCCGCCTGGGCGCTATCTCCCAGTAGGAGACCCTCGGACGTCGGCAGGTTGAAGGTGTAGCGCTCGACTTTCAGGTCACGGGCGTGCTTCGCGGCGATGGCGGCGGCCTCACGCAGCCGATCGACGTTGAACTGGCCCCGCTTCCCCAACCCCACCAGCAGGACACGCCGTGCAGACAGCGCGCCACGCGGGTAGACGACCAGCGCCTGCTTCCACTTGCCCGTCCAGTCGCCCGCCTCAAGCAGGCTGCCAATCTCGCGCGGGAGCGACTCGTCCTCCCAAGTGCCGAGCGCCAGCAGAGGAGTCGCTTGCTGTAGCGCTTCGCCATACGTGACCGAAATCTTCATCGTAACCTTCTTTAATAGTTTGAGAAAGTGTTCCAGATGCGCCTCGCGCGCCGTGACCTGGACAGCGCTGCGTTTGGCTTCGCGGATGGGCGATGCTGCCTCCGACAACCGGCGTGGGTGGACCGTTTGTCACCCGCAAGGGGCCATTTTACCGCATTATAGCCTAGCAGGCAACCGTCTACTTGCTGTCGTAATCATCTCACCGCAGCACCGAACCAAAAAAATGGCGTAGATGCATGTAGATATGGGTTGTTCTTCCGCTGCGATCGGCGACGACACGCCAATATCTACGAATATGGTTTCTGCGCGTATATTCGCGTTCTTTTGCCGATACACGGGTCATCATAGCTTGAGTGGCAACAATGGCACGAAAAAAGCCGTTCGTTACGAACGGCTCCGCAAAGCAAGTGATCTTGTCCAAGAGGCTGCAAACGGAGAGTTGACCGTCGCTAGACTTGACGCGCAACTCGGGGACTCTGAGCTTCTTCCTCATCCCAAAGCGCACTTGAAACGTAAAACGTGAAACGTGAAAGGCCCTCACAAATCAGTTTCACGCCGGGACGCTTTACACTTTCCGATTCCTGCGGTGCTCTTGTCACCGCAGAAACGCCTCGTGCAGGCCGCCATCGACGGTGATGACCTGGCCGGTGGTCTGACGCAGGCGATTGCCGAGCAACAAGAAAATGGCCTCGGCCTGGTCGGCCGGCGTGATCGGTCGCTTCGGCAGCGTGCGGTCGGCGTAGAACTGGGCCAGCTTTTGCGTCAGCGCCTCGGTGGGCTCGTCGTCGGTGTAGGCGATGTTGTACTTGGCGAGCGAGCAGATCACGCGGTCGCGCGGGAACATCGCGCTGCCCTGCACGACGGTCGCCGGCGCTACGCCGTTCACGCGCACCAGCGGCGCCAGCTCGATCGCCAGCTCGCGCACCAGGTGGTTGGCCGCGGCTTTGCTGGTGTCGTAGGCCAGGCTGCCTTTTTTCGCGACGACCGCGTTGGCCCAGGTGGTCAGCACCAGGTTGGCCGCCAGCCCCTGCGCCTGCCAGGTCTTGGCCGCCTCGTCGGCCACCAGGTACAGCCGGTGACGTTGATCGCAAACGTCAGCGCCCACTTGTCGTCGGGGATGTGCCCGGTGGTGTCGGGCGAGACAAAGATGCCGGCGGTGACGACGATCGCGTCGAAGCCGCCGTAGGCCAGCGCGACCTGCTCGAGCATCGCGCGGATGCTCGCGCGGTCGGTGATGTCGGCGGCGAGCCCGATCGCCGGGCCGCAGTTCGAGATGCCGCTGCCGGCCACGCCGATGCCCACGCCGTGCTTGTCGGTGATCGCTTTCGCCGTGGCCTGTGCCGCGGCCTCGTCGCGGTCGACGCACACGATGTGCGCGCCTTCCTTCGCCAGCCGATGCGCGGCCTCGCGGCCGATGCCGCTGCCGCGCGCCGACCACCGCGATGACCTGGCGCGCCAGTTCCTTTTCGGGCGGCATGCGCTGGAGCTTGGCCTCTTCGAGCAGCCAGTACTCGATGTCGAACGCTTCCTGCTGCGGCAGCGCGATGTATTCGTCGATCGCCTCCGCGCCGCGCATGACTTCGACCGCGCAGTTGTAGAACTCGGCCGTCACGCGCGACTCGCTCTTGTCCTTGCCCCAGGCGATCATGCCCAGGCCGGGGATGAGGATGACGGTCGGGTTGGGGTCGCGCATCGCCGGCGAGTCTGGCGTGCTTGTGCTGCTCGTAGTAGGCCGCGTAGTCCTTGCGATACTGCTCCAGCCCGGCGCTGAGCTTGTGCTTGAGCGCCGCGACATCCTCGGTCTGCGGGTTCCAGTCGACGTAGAGCGGCTTGATCTTGGTGCGCAGGAAGTGATCGGGGCAGGAGGTGCCCAGTTCGGCCAGGCGCGGCGCATCGTGCGCTGTTGACGAAGCGCAGGATGGTCGCGTCGTCCTGGACGGTGCCGATGAAGCGCCTGACTGGCTGACCTGCCCGCGCAGCCAGGGCAGGATCTCGGCAAAGACCGCGTGGCGGCGCGCCTCATCCAGCGCCTGGTACTTCTGGCCGCCGAAGGTCTGCTCGCCTTTGTCGTGCGCCTCGATGAAACGCGCGGCGCGCTCGATCAGGTCGAGCGTGAGCTCGTAGCAGGCTTTGTCGTCGTCGGCCCAGTTGATCAGGCCGTGCCTGCCCATGATCACGCCCTTGGCCTTCGGGTGCTCGCGGCAGATCTGCTCCAGCTTCAGGCCCAGATCGAAGCCGGGGCGCTGCCAGGCCGTCCAGACCACCTCGTCGCCGTAAATCTCCCGGGTCAGCTGCTCGGAGTGCTGTGCGGCCGCGATCGCGATCACGGCATTCGGATGCATGTGATCGACATGCTTGAAGGGCACAAAGCCATGCAGCGGCGTGTCGATCGACGACGGGCGCGGGTTGAGGTTGAAGGTGGCGTGGCGGTACAGGTCGACCATCTCGTCCTCGATCGGCGTTTTAGGGCCGCGCTGGGGCGCGTGGTGATAGTGCTGCTGCAGCCCGAGCAGCTTGTCCATGTAGAGCGAGGAGAAGTTTTCGCGCTTGGAGGTGCGCAGGTCGCCGCCCGAGCCTTTCACCCACAGCACCTCGACCTGCTCGCCGGTGAGCGGGTCGGTCTCGATCAGCTTGGACGACGTGTTGCCGCCGCCGGTGTTGGTGATGCGCTGGTCGGCTCCGAGCAGGTTCGAGCGGTAGACCAGCCGGTCGACCGGGTCGAGCCGGTCGGCATAGGCGTCATCCCAAGCATACTGAACGTAATGAAACACGGGTTGATCGGTTGCCATGGCATCCTCCTGCTCACTCGCGTTTAGGAACTCTCGATTTTTAGATGAGCCAGGCTCGTGTTACGTGTTGCGTGTTGCGTGATTTGGCGCGACGTAACACGCAACACGTAACACGCACTCCAAGAGAGTTTATTTTTCGAGAATCCCTTAGAAAGTTCCTGTGCCTCGTACGCCGCGACTGATACGAAGGGCCATTGCGGCACATACAGCAAAACCACTGTCAGACTTCCATGCCCGCTGTGGGCACAACTGCGGATGAAATGTGAGAGGAGTTTTTCTTGAGGGGCGGCCCCTCAAACTCCCCCTTTTCTCGTTAGTTGTCGGTTGTCCATTGTCAGTTGAACCGCAACTGACAATGGACAACCGACAACGGACCTTGTCTTAGAAGTCGAACTGGTCGATATTGTCCTTATTGAAGACCGGTCGGCGGGCCAAGCAGAATGACGCCATCCTTGTCGATGGTGTAGTCGCCCAGCTTGCCGGCCTTGAACGAATCGCCGGGCTGGCCCTTGATCTGGCCGCTCGCGATAGCGTGCAGGGTCTGGACCGCCAGGTAGCCCAGGTCGGACGGATTCCACAGCGCAAATGCCGGGGCCGCGCCGCTCTTGACGTACTCGCGCATCTGGTTGGGCGTGCCCAGACCAGTGACGAACACTGTGCCAACCTTGCTGCGCATCCTGCACCGCTCGGGCGGAGGCCGCAATCCCAACCGTTGTGGGCGCGATGATGACCTTCAGGTCCGGGTATTTCGTCATCAGGCCCTGCGCCTCGGTGTAGCTCTTGGTGTCCTCATCGTCGCCATAGACCGTCTCCACCAGCTCAAGTTTCGCATACTCGGGCTTCTTGATCTCCTCCTTCATCAGCGCGATCCACTCGTTCTGATTCGGGGCCGTGGAGGTGGCGCTCAGGATGGCGATCTTGCCCTCGCCCCCAGCGAGATCAGAGGCCATCTTGATCTGGACTGCGGCAATATCGGCGGCAACCGCCTGATTGATATGCACCGTGCGCCCGCCGGGAGCGATCGCCGAGTCCCAGGTCACCACCGGGATACCGGCATCGATCGCCTGCTTGCCCACCGGCACCAGCGCATCGGAATCGTTGGCCGAGATCGCCAGGCCACTCACATTCTGGGCCAGCAGAGAATTGAGCAGTTGAATCTGTTGTGTGGCATCCGCCGTAGCCGACCCCTGGTAGGTCACGGTCACGCCCAGCTCTTTCGCGGCTTCTTGGGCGCCATTGTTCGCGGTATCGAAATAGGGGTTGCCCAGGTTTTTGGGCACCAGGAAGTAGGTCTTGGCGCCTCCGGCGGCCGGCGCGGCAGTGGCGGCGGCCGGTGCGGTAGTGGCGGCCGGCGCGACCGGCTGCGCCCCGCCGCAGGCGGCCAGCATTGTGAGCACGAGGCTCATCAGCAGCAGAGTGATACGCTTGTTACCCACGGGACATCTCCTCTTGTGTTCATGGCGTCAGTCTATACAGGACTCGCGCGTTTTAAAACATCCCACGGTGGACCCGAAACGTGAAGCGTGAAACGTGAACAGCACCCCGATCACGTTTTACGTTTCACGGAGCTGGGATGCTTTTTATTTTTCGAGGCCCTACGCTCGTCGCTATGGCTGTGGACGGTTGCGTGTGATGTGAGAGGTTCGGCAATAGGCATTCTCCTTCGCGGTGATACCGCGCTGGCAGAGCGAGACGCTGGCGCGCTATTGGGTCAGGATGAGCGCGCGCGACCAGAAGAAGAACAGTCCAAATAGGATCGCCACGGTCGCCGCTATGGCAGTCTTGCGAACCGTGGCCGGATGCCACGCGGGCCTGGTGGGCAGCTTCGCCCCGAGCCGCGGCAGCAGGATCGAGAGAATCAGCAGCAGGCCGATCACCATGTCCTGGACCTGGCCTTGCAGGTTGACCAGCCCCATGCCAAAGCGCAGAATGCCGACCAGGATCAGCGCCAGGATGGCGCCGACCATGGTGCCGCTGCCGCCGAAGATACTAACTCCACCCAGAACCGCCACGGTAATAACGGTCAGTTCCAGGCCCGCCCCGATGTCGGGGCGCGTGCTGCCGAAGCGCGCGGCCAGGATAAACCCAGCGAGCGCCGCCATGACGCTGGACAAGACGAAGATGATCAGTTTGATGCGCTCGACCGGCACGCCGGAGTAACGACAGGCTGGCTCATTGTTGCCGATCGCATACAGATAGCGCCCAAAGGTGGTTTTGTGCAGAACCAGGCCGAAGATCAGCGCCAGCACACCAAACAGCAGCAGCGCGAAGGGGATGCGGGTCGTGCCGAGCGTGCCCTGGCCAAGGTAGGTAAAGGACGGCGGGTAGCCGCGCGCAGCCTGGTCGCCCAGCAGCGCATAGGCCAGGCCGCGGTAGAAGGATAAGGTGCCAATCGTCACGACCAGCGCGGGCAGTTGCAGCCGCGCGACCAGGAAGCCGTTCAGCAGGCCGGCCAGCGATGCTGACGAGCAGCGCGACGGCCACTGCGAGCCAGATGTTCCAGCCGCCGATGAACAGCCAGCCCATCAGCGACGCGGACAGCCCCAGCGTGGAGGCGATCGAGAGGTCGATATTCCCGGTGATGATGATGAACACCATCGGCAACATCATGATCCCGATCTCCATAAAGTCGGATGTGGTGCGCAGCAGGTTGTTGCTGTTCAAGAAGAACGGCGACAGCCGCGTGTTGACCACGGTCGCGACCAGGATCAGCGCGACCAGCAGCCATTCCCAGCGTTGAAACGTGTGGCGGAGTGAGCCGGCGGTTCGGTTCATCGTACAGCACCTTTTGTTCTGGAAAAAAAGGGGTTTGAGGGGGCTGCCCCCTCAGTCTCCCCCACTCACGCTGTAATGTAGAATGGCGCCGCCCGAAACATTAGCGGCTTCTTCGGGACGTGATTCGTTGCAAGCGCCGCACGATCGCGGCATCGGCAATCACCGCCAGCAGGATGAGCAGACCTTGCGCGGCTAGCTGCCAGAAGGGGGAGATCTGCACCAGCGTGAGCGCATTGCTAATGATGCCGAGCAGAAACGCCCCCAGGATCACGCCGAAGACGCTGCCACTGCCGCCTAAGATGCTGACTCCGCCCACAACCGAAGCCGCCACAGTCTGGAGTTCAAAGCCCAGCGCCGTATTCGTCTGGGCAGACTCGAAGCGCGATGCCCACAACACGCCCGCCAAGCCGCACAAGCAGGCCCGAAATCACATAGACCAGGAATACGGTCCGCTGCATCGGGATACCGGCGAAGCGCGCCGCATCTGGGTTACTGCCCACCGCATAGATGTCACGACCGCTACGCGTATAGCGCAGAAAGTAGTAGACCACGGCGACCACGACGACGGCGAAGAGGATGAGGTTGGGCACACCGAGCGGGGTGCCTTTGGCGAGCTGGCGAAAACCAGGCGGCATTTCAAAGGCGTTGATGGTCGACTTGGTCCCGCTGTAGAGGAAGATCAGTCCACGATAGATGCTGAGCGTGCCCAAGCGTGGCGATGATCGGCGGGGCACCGCCACCTGCGATCAGCAGCCCATTGAGGCTGCCGAGCGCGGCCCCCAGCGCCATACCTAGCAGTAGCGCCAGCAGCGCGGGCATGTCGGGGAATGCAGCAATCGTGAAGGAGACCATCATGGCCGTCAGGCCGATCATGGATCCCACGGACAGATCGATTCCGCGCGTGATGATAACCATGGTCTGGGCCAGGGCGACGATGACCAGAATTGAGATGTTCAGCACGATATCGCGGAAGTTGTTCGCGGTCAGGAAGGCCGGGTTGCGCAGGCTCACCAGCGCGGCAAGCACCACGATAATCAGGACAATGCCAACTTCGCGGAATTTGACGAATACCTGCCAGAGGCCGCGTTGCGGAGGGCGATAGGCTTCGGTATCTGCGATCACGCCAGCTCTCCTTTCGAGGCGCTCAGAGACTGTCTGAAAAGGGGGAGTTTGAGGGGGAAGCCCCTCAAGACCTTCTTTCCACCACGGATCGAGAGTGACACACGAGCCTTTTCAGACAGCTTCTCAGGAGTTACGCCGTGGTAGCGGCGGACATTATCTTTTCCTGCGTGGCTTCCGCACGGCTAAAGTGGCCGGTCATACGCCCTTCGCGCATGACCAGGATGCGGTCGCTCATGCCCAGGATCTCCGGCAATTCCGAGGAGATCATCAGGATGGCCATCCCCTGCGCGGCGAGGCTGCTCATCAAAGCGTGAACGGCGGCCTTGGTTCCGACATCGATCCCGCGCGTCGGCTCATCGAGGATGAGCACGCGCGGTTGGGTGCCCAGCCACTTGGCCAGCACGACTTTCTGCTGGTTGCCGCCGGAGAGTTGCCCGACTAGTTGTTCCACGCCGGTCATCTTCACCTCCAGCTTCTGGGCATCCGCCGTCGCGGCCCGGCGCTCCCGGCCCTCGTCGAGCCAGCCCATAGTGGCGAAGTTCGATAAGACCGGTAAGGTGATGTTATTGGCAATGCTCATCTGCTGCACCAGCCCATGCTCCTTGCGGTCTTCCGGCACATACCCGATCCCCAGCGCCATGGCCGTGTCGGGATTGGTGATGGTGACGACCTTGCCGTCAAGCTTGATCGTCCCGGCAGTAGCGGGTTCGGTACCGAAGAGCGCGCGGGCCACATTGGTGCGGCCCGCGCCAATCAGCCCGGCTACACCCAGGATCTCGCCCCGGCGGAGCTGAAATGACACATCGGAGAAGCTGCCTTGCACCCCCAACCGCTCGACTTCCAGGATCACGTCGCCCGCCGCGACCGCTTGTTTGGGGAACAGCTCGTTTAACGTCCGACCTACCATCATGCGGATCAGCTCTTCGGTCGTCACGTCGGCCATTGCGCGGGTGCCGACGTAGGCGCCATCCCGTAGGATCGTGACGCGATCGACCAGGACGAATAGCTCCTCCAGGCGATGAGAGATGAACACGATGGCGGTGCCGGCCTGGCGCAATTGGCGCACAATCGCGAACAATTCCTCGACTTCGCCCAGCGTCAGCGAGGAGGTCGGCTCGTCCATGATCAGGATCTTGGCGTTGATGGACAGGGCGCGGGCGATCTCCACAACCTGAGAGTGAGCCACACTCAGATCGCGGGCTTTGGTGCGCGGATCGAGGGGCAGGCCCAGGCGCCGCAACACGCCACTGGCTTCCTGGTACATCCGCTTCCAATCGACGCCGGCCCGGCGCATCGGCTGGCGGCCAACCAGGATGTTCTCGGCGACATCGAGGTCGGGGAATAGGCTCGGCTCCTGGTAGATCGCGGCAACCCCGTGTTCTTGCGCCTCGTGCGTGTTGGCGAAACGGATCGGCTGCCCGTCGAGGAATAGCTCACCTGTGTCGGGCTGATGCACCCCGGTGATGATCTTGATTAGGGTCGATTTCCCGGCGCCATTCTCTCCCAAGAGGGCGTGTACTTCCCCTGGATAGATCTCGAAATGCACGTCCTTGAGCGCATGCACGCCGCCGAACGATTTCGAGACGTGTTGGAGCTGGAAAATGGGCCGTTTTTCGCTCATTGGTGTAAAGAGGCTATCTAAAAGGGGAGTTTGAGGGGCCTCCCCTCAAGAACTCCTTCCACCACGAACTACGGGCAGCAAAGCGATGGGAGGAGCATATGGCTCGGCACACATCAGACGATGTGGCAAGCTCAATTCGGAACACTATCGAAACCTTATCATTACGATAGTGTTACCATACCATGATCGTAAACAAATGTCAAGAACTTCATAATCATTTTGTATCGATTCCCGTTCGACTACTTGATTTGCCGGCTCTCTTTATGATAGGATAGGGTTATATTCCTTGGTCAAGTTACGGAAATATTTCAAGTAGTGCTGAGGGGCGTATGTCGCAGACGGATCAGGGTATGTCGCCAGAGCGACGGCGCGACCAGATTCTGGTGTATTTAAGCGCGCGCGACCGGACCTCGGTCAGCGAGTTAAGCCAGGCGTTGGGCGTTTCAGAAGTGACGGTACGGAAAGATCTGGATGTGCTCGAGTCGGTGGGCGTGTTGACCCGCGTCCACGGTGGCGCGGTCGTCTCGGGCCGCGGCCGGCTGGAGCTGTACTTCGCGACCCGCCAGCAAGAGCACCTGGAGGAGAAACGACGCATCGCGCAGGCGGCTGCGGCGCTCATCCATTCCGAGCAGCGGATCTTCCTTGACGCCAGCACGACCGCGCTTCAGGTCGCGCGCCTGATCAAAGATCGCGAAGACCTGATCGTCGTCACGAATGGCCTCTACACCGCGCTTGAGTTGAACTTCTGCGAAGGGATTACGACGATTGTCGTCGGCGGAACCATGCGGCGCCGCTCGAGTTCCCTGGTCGGCAGCCTCAGTGTCAACTCGCTGCAACGTCTGCGGGTAGATATCGGTTTATTCGGCGCGCGGGGCGTGACGGGTCGGGATGGCCTGATGGAATCCGACCTGGACGAAGCCCAGCTGAAGCAGCAGATGGTGAGCGCCTCGGGTCTTGTGGTTGGGATTGCCGATTCGAGCAAGTTCGGCGCAATGTCCTTCAGCGCGTTTGCGCTGCCGCACGAGATCGATCGGATTATCACCGATGAGTGCGCGCCAACATCGATTGTCGCAGAGCTACGGGCGCAGGACATCACTGTCGATCTTGTTTGATGCGCTCCACCTAACGTGAAAATAGGGGAGTTTGAGGGGGCTGCCCCTCAAGAAAAGCCCTCCCACATTTTCATCGCTGTGTGTGCGGCCCAGCCTAACGTGAAAATAGGGGAGTTTGAGGGGCTGCCCCTCAAGAAAAGCCCTCCCACATTTTCATCGCTGTGTGTGCGGCCCAGCCACATAGGATGGCTAATACGACAACGAGACATTCAACGGATAAAACGGATGGTAAACGGATATCACGAAGATCACGAAGGTACGAAGACCACGAAGATGGCTGATTCATGTGGCTATAGAGCCTTCGTGAGCTTCGTATCTTCGCGAACTTCGTGATGAGAAACCCTGGGCCGACGTACGCCAAGATGTACTAGTCCTCAAGCCGGCGTGTGGCTGGCGGCTGGGCCGGGGCGGGCCGCTGCACCGTCCCATTGCTGTCGCGCAGCGCCTGCATACCGTCCATAAAGACCTTGATCGTATCGACTGGCAGCGGAAAGATGATCGTGCTGTTCTTCTCGACGGCGATCTCGGTCAGAGTCTGGAGATAGCGAAGCTGGAGCGTGACCGGCTCGCGGGCGATTATGTCGGCGGCTTCAGCCAGCTTCTGAGAAGCCTCGAACTCGCCGGCGGCGTGGATGATCTTGGCGCGCTTCTCGCGCTCGGCCTCGGCCTGCTTGGCCATCGCCCGCTGCATCGTCTGCGGCAGCTCGACATCCTTGACCTCGACGATCGTCACCTTGACGCCCCACGGCTCGGTCTGCTCGTCGATGATCTTCTGTAGGCGCTCATTGACCTGTTCGCGACGCGCCAGCAGCGTATCCAGATCAACCTGGCCCACCGCGCTGCGTAGTGTCGTCTGGGCGATCTGGAGAGTCGCGCGAACGTAGTCCATCACTTTGACGACGGCCCAGTTTGGATTGACGACCATGAAGTAGAGCACGGCGTTGACTTTGATCGTCACGTTGTCGAGCGTGATCACCTCCTGCGCCGGCACATCCATGGTGATGACACGGGTGTCGACGCGGACCATACGCTCGAAGATCGGGATCAGAAAAAACAGACCGGGGCCACGCGGTCCGAGCAGCCGCCCTAGCCGGAAGACGACGCCGCGCTCATACTCCGGCACGATCTTGATCGCCGAGAGCACCAGCATGAGGAAGACGAACAGAACGACCGCCAGACAGAAAAGCACTGCTCCGGTAGGCATGGCTTGCTCCTTTCAATCATCTGTGACAAGATGACAAGATGACAAGGTGAAGGGGTGAAGGGGTGAAGGGGTGAAAGGGCGACGATCTAGCACCCACGTTTCACCGACAACTAACAACAGACAACTGACGCAACACGCAACACGATGAGCGGATAGGGAGCGGATAATCACGCAACACGCAACACGCAACACGCAACACGTTTCACGTTTCAGCTTCCGTATCGATCCGCTGGACGATCAGCCGGAGATCGTGGACTGCCGTGACGCGTACCCACTCGCCGGGTTCCGCGGCGCCGTCCTCGCTCAGGGCCTGCCAGAGCGCGCCCTCGACAAACACCATGCCCTCCGGGTCGAGGCGCCCGCGCACCTCGGCCAGCCGCCCGATCAGCGACTCGGTCCCGGTCGTCACCGGCCGCGCGCGGCTGCGCACCGCCAGCCAGACGCCGAAGGCGGCGAATGTGGCGACCGCCAGCGCGACCAGCAGCACGACCCAGATCGAGATCACGGTGCCCGGCGCCTGTGATGGGTCGATCAGATTCAGCGCTCCGACGACCATGAGCGCGAGTCCTGTCACCGTCAAGCCACCGTGGGAGGGCACAAAGAACTCCGCGCCGATCAGGGCAAACGCAAACAGCAGTAATAGCAGCGCCCACCATTGGATCGGCAAAACGAGCAGCCCCATGGCAGCCCCGGCCAACAACACGACTCCGATCCCGGCAAACAGGGTCGAGCCGGGCGCGGCCAGCTCCAGGTAGATCGCCAGCGCGCCAAGCGCCAGCAGTACAAAGGCGATCGTCGGGTCGGCCAGGGTCAGGCGCAGGCTTTCCCAGAACGTGGGCTGCACGGCGATCGGGCTGCGGCCGATGGTGGCGAGCTGTACGTCGCGGCCGCCCTCAAGCGTGATGACGCGCCCCTCGATGCGGATCAGCAGGTCCTGTAGGTCGGCCGCGACGAGATCGACCGCCGGCGGCTCCAGGGCGATCGCCTGCTCGTTGTTGAGCACCAGCCCCTCACGCACCGCCCGATCGACCCAGGTGGTGTTGCGGCCGCGCTCGGCGTTCCAGCGGCGGATCTGATCGGCGACGCTGTCGAGCACCAGGTTGCGCGTTTGCTCGGTGAGCGCAGTGTCAACGCGGGTGAGCGGCTCGGGGCTGCCGAAGGTGGTGCCGGGAGCCAGCGCGCTAATGTGGGCCGCGCTCAGCAGCAGGGCGCCGGGGGCGCCGGACTGGGTGCCTGCGGGCGCGACATAGACCACGACCGGCACACGGGCTTGGGCGATCTCGCCGGCGAAGGGGCGGATGTCGCGCAGCACGCCGCCGCCGCTGCTCAATGTGATGATCAGGGCCTGTGCGTCGGCGGCCTCGGCCAGCTTGACCGCGCGCCGTAGATAGTCGATCGTGACTGAGGTAAGCGTGCCCTCGACTTCGGCGCTGTAGATCGGCCCGCGCGGCTCCTGTGCCGCCACGCGCCCGTGTGTCACGACCAACAACAGCAGTATCGACAGGGCAAGCACGTGCCAGGTTAATCGTTTCACAGACATAGCTTTAATCGTCTGTCCATCCAAACAAGGAATAACTTCCCGGCTTCGGAGATTGGAGATTAGAGATTAGAGATTGATCGAGGCGTTCTAATCTCCAATCTCTAATCTCTAATCTCCCTGCGAGTAGGAACTTATTCCCTAACAAGCACTTAGGTGGGGCTGGTTGCAGCCAGCATGATACCGCAACTCGGAGACTAGCGCCAACTGGGATCAATCGCCTTCTTCGGGGATGCTGTCCGTAGGGGCGTGTTCGATAAAGCGCTTGACGCGCCGCTCGAAGGTTGAGCGGGGGAGCAGCACCTTGCGGTCGCAGGTGAGGCAGCGGATGCCGATTTCGGCGCCGAGCCGGACCACGCGCCATCGATCGCCGCCGCACGGGTGCGGCTTGCGCATCTGGACGATGTCGCCAAGATGCAGGTCGAGGGGCGGAGCAGGCATAGATCCCTCAGAATGACTTGCGAAACAGCGTGTGCGCGTATGTATAGCCAATCGCCGCATAGAACGCGCGCACTTCGGGGCTATCATTATGGCCGGCAGCCTCGACAGTGGTACAGCCGGCGGCCCGCGCCAGCTCTTCGACCGCCAGCACCAACTGCCCGCTGGCGGCGCTCTGCGCCCACCCCTTGTCTACGGCCAGCGCGGTGATGCGCGCAGAGGGGCCTTCGTGGTGGAGCGTTACCGGCGTGATGTGCATACACACCAGCCCAACCACCCGATCCTGGGCTTCGGCGACGAGCACCTGGTCAAGGCCGGTGGCCTCAAGGCGGCCCAGCCGCGCAATCGCCGCCCCTGGGTCGATCGGGGAGCCCAGGCCCGTGAGCAGCGCCGCGAGTTCGACCGCGTCGTCGCGGCTGGCGGCGCGAATCGAGATATTATGTGTCATCGTGATGAGCCTGCCTCCATAACGCCGTTTTCTCGTCGGCGCTCAGGGCCACCGGCGTGCGGCCCTGGGCGCGGAGCCGGGACTCGATGGCGGCGAAGCGGCGGCGAAGCCGGGTCGTGGCCCCGCGCAGCGCGCCCTCGGCGTCGATGTGGAGCTGCCGTGCCAACCCGGTCACGGCCAGCAGCAGCTCGCCCAGCGCCTGCTCGGCCAGGCGCCCGCGCTCGGCCTCGTCGGCGCCCAGCCGCTCGATGACCGACCGCACCTGCGCGGCCTGCTCCTGGATCTCGCGCCAGGCATCCGGCTGATCGGCCGGCTCAAACCCGATCTTGGCGAGCTTGCGGGCGACCTCCTGGGCCGCCATCAGCGCCGGCAGGCCGGCCGGGATTCCGTCGAGCGGGCCGCGCGGCTCCTGCCCTTTGGCGGCACGCTCCTGCTGCTTGATCGCCTCCCAGTTGCGTAGCACCTCATCGCTGCCGGCGACGCTGAGATCGCCAAAGATATGCGGGTGCCGGCGGATCAGCTTGGTGGCGCTCTGCTCGTAGACGGTGCCCAGGTCGAATTCGCCGGCCTGGCGAGCCATCTCGCTGTGCATCAGCACCTGGAGCAGCAGATCGCCCAGCTCCTCGGCCAGCGCGCTCATATCGCCGGCGTCGAGCGCCTCCAGCACCTCGTGGGTCTCCTCCAGCAGCTCGCGGCGCAGCGATTGGTGGGTCTGCTCGCGGTCCCACGGGCAGCCGCGCGGGCCGAGCAGCCGCGCCACGACGGCGGCCACACCTTCCGGGCCGCGCAGGTCGGCCAGGGGGGCGAGCGGCGGCACGTAGGCGCAAGTCAGGTGGTCGAGACTATCCTGGTGGTCAAGCTCGTGGAGCGGGAGGCTCCAGACCCGCTCGGCTCCGGCAACGCCTGCGGCCTGGATCAGCGTCACCGGGTGGGCAGCCGGGTAGCGCTCCATCAGCGAGAGCTTGGCGTGCGACGCGATCCGGCGGTTGTAAAGCTGGCAGATCAGCGCCGGGCGCGTCGGCGTGAGCGGGAAGGGAATGAGCGCCGGCGCGTAGGGAGCGATGCCTTGGATCTCGGACCAGGCGCCGTCTTTGGAGCTGCCATCCGCGTCCACAGCCGCGCCCACGGAGGGGCCGCGGTACAGGGTGCTGTGGTCGGCGGTCGGCGGTCGGTGGTCGGTGGTCGGTGGTCGGTCGGTCAATACGAGGTCAAGCGCGTCGAGAAGCTGCAAGCCGTGCTCCAATGGGTCGAGTTCCAGCGCGACGCAGACCGGCTCGACAAAGCTCAGGCCGGGGACGACCCGCACCGGCACGCCCCGCTCGCGGGCCAGGGCCAGCAGGCGGCGGCTGGTCGCTTCGGCGACCAATGGGTGGCCGGGGACGGCGTAGATCACTTCCTCGCCCGCGCAGGCGCGCTCGACCAAGTCGGCGGCGATGCGCTCGTACACCTCGCCGAACGCCTCGGCCGACTCGTAAAGCGCGTCGAACGGGCGCAGCGTGATGGTCGCGGGCAGCCCAGCGACGGTGGGATGGATAGCCGTGCGCAGGTACAGCACGCCGGTAGCCTGGAGCAGGTCCCAAGCAGCGCGGGTCAGCAGCGCGGCGTCGCCGGGGCCGAGCCCGATGATGGTGATCGTCGACAATCGCAACCTCTATGATCGCCCTTTGCTCGCGCGGAACAATGAGAAACTGTTTGAAAAGGGTCTTGTCTCGCCTAAGATCCATGGTGGAAAAGGGATTCTTGAGGGGCGCCCCCCTCAAACTCCCCCCTTTCAAACAGTCTCTGAGGGTAGATGTATGACGGGCCGCCTACGCCGGAAGCGGAGACGGCCCGTCGTAATTGTCCATCGTCAGTGGTCAGTTGTCAGTTGCAGCGCAACTGACAACTGACCACTGACAACTGACTCTGACTTATGGCTGCGTGGTCGGCTGAGCCTGGGACGGCGCGTTGGGATCAGGCTGCTGCGGCACGCTCGGCTCAGGCACGGCGGTCGGGTAGACCGGCTCGACCAGGCGTCCATCGTTCTTAGCCTTGGCGCGCTCGTCGGTCAGCAGCTTCTGGAGCGCCTCCTGGCGCTGCGTCTGGAGCTGCTGGGCCATATTCTGCTGGATCATCTGCTGGGCCTGCTCCTCGGTCATTGCCGGACCCTCGGACCGCGAGATCAGCCTGATGATATGGTAGCCGAACTGGGTCTGGACGGGTGTCTTGGTCGTCTCGCCGGGCTGGAGGTCCTCGAACATCGCCTTGTCGAACTCAGCGACGAAGGCGCCCGGCTCGACGTTCTCGTAGACGCCGCCGTTCTCGGCCGAGCCAGGGTCCGTCGACAGCTCGCGCGCCAGATCCTCGAACTTCTCGCCCTTATCGAGGCGGGCAAGCACCTGGTTGGCCTCCTCCTCGGTAGCGACGAGGATGTGGGCGACGTTGGCGCGCATGACTGTGCGGTTCATCTCGGCGGCCATCTGCTCGTTCATCTCCGACTGCACCGTATCGCTCGTCACCAGCGTCTCGGCCAGCTTCTCCCGCGCCACGAACGAGGTCGCGAACTGGCGGAACTCGGTCGAACTCGGCGCCGGGCAGGCCAAGCTGGCCCTGGATGACCTCGTCGAAGGACCCGGTCCCACCCTGCGTGATCCGGGTTCGGAACAGCTCGATCAGATCGTCCACGTCCTTCTCGGTGATTGTGACGCCCTTCTGTCGCGCCACGCCGAGAACAAGATTCTGGTCGATGAACTGCTGTACAAGAAACTGCTCGATCTCCTGCCGGGAGGGCGCCGGCCCCTGCTGCGCCTGCGCCTGCGCGCCCTTCTCGATGCGGGCGATCCGCTGATCGAGATCCTGGCGCGTCAGAATCACATTGTCCAACCGGGCGACGGTGTTCACCGCCGGAGAGCCGCAGGCGACTAGTGCAAGCAGCGCCATAATCGCCACGGTCCATCGTTTGAGGTTCACATTGGCTCCTTAAATACGAAATCAATTTTCGTTAAGCGCAAGAATCGCCATAAAAGCTTCCTGGGGGATCTCGACGTTTCCGACCATCTTCATGCGCTTCTTGCCCTCTTTTTGCTTTTCGAGCAGCTTGCGCTTGCGCGTGATGTCGCCGCCGTAGCATTTCGCCAGCACGTCCTTGCGCATCGCGCGGATCGTCTCGCGAGCGACGATCTTGTTGCCGATCGCGGCCTGGATCGGCACCTCGAACATCTGGCGCGGGATCAGCTTGCGCAGCTTCTCAACCAGCGTGCGGCCATTGGCGTAGGCGAAATCGCGGTGGACGATCAGCGAGAGCGCATCGACCGGCGTGGCGTTGACCAGGATGTCGAGCTTGACCAGGTCGGCCTCCTGGTAGCCGGTGAGCGTGTAGTCGAGCGAGGCGTAGCCCTGGGTGCGCGATTTGAGCTGGTCGTAGAAATCGATCACGATCTCGGCCAGCGGGATACGGTACTTGAGCAGCACCCGCTGTGGGTCGAGATAGTCCATCGCTTCGAACGTGCCGCGCTTGCCTGTGACCAGCTCCATGATCGTGCCGATGTAGCGGGTCGGCGAGATGACGCTGATCTGCATCACCGGCTCCTCGATCGAGGCGATCTGGGCGACATCGGGCATCTCGGACGGGTTATCGATGATGATGAGCTCGCCGTCGTTGAGCAGCACCTGGTACTCGACGCTGGGCGCGGTGATCAGCAGTTCGAGGTCATACTCGCGCTCAAGCCGCTCGCGCACGATCTCCATATGCAGCAGGCCGAGGAACCCGCAGCGAAACCCAAAGCCCAGCGCCGCCGAGGTCTCGGGCACATACGAGAGCGCCGCATCGTTGAGCTTGAGCTTCTCAAGCGCCTCGCGCAGGTCGGTGTAGGCGTTCGACTCGACCGGGTAGAGGCCGGCGAAGACCATGGGCTTGGCCGGGCGGTAGCCTTCGAGCGGCGTCTGCGGCCGGCTGCACCGCCAGCGTGACCGTGTCGCCGACCTGGCAGTCGCCCACGTCCTTGAGGCCGGTGGCGATATAGCCGACCTCGCCGGGGCCAAGCTCCGCCAGCGGGGTCATCGTCGGCCGGAAGGCGCCGATCTCGAGGATATCGGCCTGGATTTCGGTGCCCATCAGCAGGATGCGCGCGCCGCTGGAGAGCACGCCGTCCATCACGCGCACATAGGCGATCACGCCCTTATAGGCATCGTAGTGCGAGTCGAAGATCAGCGCCCGCAGCGGCTGGGTCGCGCTGGCCGCCCGGCGGCGGGATGCGCTCGACGATCGCCTCCAGGATCTCGGCGACGCCAGTGCCCTCCTTGGCGGAGGCGTGCAAGACCTCGTCCTTGGGCAGGCCGAGGACATCCTCGATCTCCTGGGCCACATGGGCCGGCTCGGCGCCGGGCAGGTCGATCTTGTTGAGCACCGGGATGATCGTCAGGTTGTGCTCCAGCGCCAGGTAGACGTTCGCGAGCGTCTGCGCCTCGATCCCCTGGGAAGCGTCGACCACCAGGATCGCACCCTCGCAGGCAGCCAGCGCTCGTGAGACCTCGTAGGTGAAATCGACGTGGCCTGGGCAATCGATCAGATTGAGCGCATAGCTCTGCCCATCCTGGGCCTGGTATTCGAGGCGAACAGCCTTGGCCTTGATGGTGATGCCTTTTTCGCGCTCCAGATCCATCCCATCGAGCAGTTGGTCGCGCCGCTCACGGACACTGATTGCGCCGGTCATCTCCAGCAGACGATCAGACAATGTCGTCTTTCCATGGTCGATATGAGCGATGATCGAGAAATTTCGGATGTGATTCTGGTTTTGCATAGTCGTTCTGTTCCAGCGCCTTTAATGCGGCGGGATCGTCATGCGCCGCCAGCAGTATATCAGTATAGAGCGTGAAGCGCAAAGCGAAGCAACCGACCAAACCCTTACATGCCCTTAACATCCTCTTAGCATCGCCGGGCTACTATGCGGCGATGCGTGATAGGGCTGTAGGATAGGCGTGATCGCTTGACGGCCAGGCGGCGCGTAGCGTCGGCAATCCGGTTGCAACTTGCATATGAGTGTGTTAGCATACCTGCATTCAAGCCCTGGGGGAACATAGAGCCAGATCGGCAGCGTGTATCACGCGGGATGGTTCTTGCCCTTCGTCGCATCTCTATCGTAGCACAAGCAAAGGAGTCTTGATCATGCGCGACCGCTATCTGAGGCAGCTCAAGCTGGTTCACGATGATTTGTTACGGATGGGGAGCCGGGTCGAGCACGCGCTGACTGATGCCATGCGCGCGCTGGCGACCTGGGATACCGGGTTGGCGCAGCAAGTCGTCGTCGGCGATCGCGAGATCGATACGGCCCGCACGGCGATCGAGGAAGCGGTGCTGGAGCTGCTGGCGATGCAGCAGCCGGTGCTGGCGACCGACCTACGCACGCTCAATGCCACGATCGCGATCGCCGGCGAGCTGGAGCGGGCCGGCGATTATGCCAAGGGTATCGCCAAGCGGGTCGGCCGTTGCCTCAACGCGCCCGCGTTGATCGAGCCGCCGCCCGGCCTGCATCGCATGGGCACGCTGGCCCAGTCGATGCTGCATACCAGCTTGGATGCGTTTATCCGCCGCGATGTCGCTCTGGCGCGCTCGCTGGCCGCCGAAGATGAGCGCGTGGATACGCTGGAGGAGCAGGTCGTCGCCGAGCTGATGAATGCCGCGCGCCAGGACTCGACCAAGCTCGACAGCGCGATCTACCTGCTCGACGTGGCGCATACGCTTGAGCGCCTGGCCGACCGCACCACGAATATCGCCGAGCGGGTGATCTTCATCGCGACCAATGTCACCGAGGAGCTGAACGCCTGATCCGAAACTGAGGATGGAGGATGGAGGATGGAGGATGGAGGATGGCGGTGCGCCTTCCTCTATCCTCTATTTTTCGAGAGGCAAGGTTTCGGATGGCGCCGTTCTACTTTACGGTGTGGGTGGGGGAAGACTGAGGGGGCTGCCCCCTCAAACCCCCTTTTTCCCGGAACTGTAAAGCACCAAAGAACCTTGTCAAAGGAGATATCCGTATGAGCGATCGAGCGCGGGCGCACGTCACGATCGGCGGGCGGGTGCAGGGGGTCAGTTTCCGCGCCGCTACCCGCGACCAGGCGCACACCGTCGGCGTCGATGGCTGGGTACGCAATCGGAACGACGGGCGCGTTGAGGCGGTGTTCGAGGGGCCGCGCGCGGCGGTCGAGCGCGTGGTGAACTGGTGCCACAGCGGCCCGTCCTACGCGCGCGTCGAGCACGTCGATGTCGAGTGGGAGCAGCCGACCGGCCAGGAGCGCGGGTTTCGCATCACCTGGTAGCTTAACCTCTCACCCCCGCAGCCCGCCCTCTGCGCTTCGCTTGCCTCCCACGCCGGGGAGAGGGGTTAAGAACCAATACCTTTTCAAATAGGGCTGTGCTCAGACCTGACAGGTCTTGGGGAAGGCATCGAAAGCGCCTGATCCAGACCTGTCAGGTCTTATTTGACAGATATTGGGGCTACAGCCCAAGCGCGGCGGCCGCGTCGAGGCGGCGCGGCACCGACCCTGGGATGGGCGCCGCCGTATTCTTGATCTGGGCGGCCACCTGAGCCGGGGACATGCCAGGGGAGTGCGCCCGCACCAGCGCCGCCGTCCCGGCCACCAGCGGTGTCGCCATTGATGTCCCATTCCAGGCGCCATAGGTGTTGTCGGGCACACTGCTCAAGATATCCACGCCCGGCGCCGCCAGGTGGACCCACGGCCCGCGGGTGGAGAAGCCGGCCAGCGTGTCGGCCTGAGTGCTTGCTGCGACCGCCAGCACTTCCGGTGTGCCCTGCCCGGCCGGGTACTCCTTGGTCTGGCTGGGGCCGCTGTTGCCGGCCGCCGCCACGACGACCGCGCCCGTCACCCCTGATGTCACCTGTGAGAGCAGATCCCCAATCACCTTGATGGGGGTGGGATGTTTCAGGCTGTAGCTGATGTTGATCACATCGGCGCCGTAGGCACTGGCGTAGCGCAGCGCCTCGGCCACCAGCCAGCTATCGCCGGTCCCATCGGGCTTGAGTATCCGCAGCGGCATGATCTGCGCGTCGGGCGCGGCCAGCGCCACCAGGCCGGCGACGTGCGTGCCGTGGCCGTAGGCGATATCTTGCCCGTAGACGCCTTCTTCAGCCGGTTGGAAGTCGCCGTCGACAAAGTCGAAACCTTGCGTCAGCCGGCCCGCCAGCGCCGGATGATCGAGGTCCACGCCGGTGTCGAGCACCGCGACGGTGACGCCCGCGCCGCGCGAGAGCGTATGCGCCTCCGGCAGCCGGATCTGATCCGGCGCCCACTGGCCCTGGTAGGTGCCCTCGTCGCCGCTCTGGACCCACGACGACCGTTGGCGTCCCTCTGGGACCTGCCCGATGTAGTTCGGCTCGGCGTAGAGCACGCCCAGGTTCAGCAGGTCCAGCTCCAGCAGCGTGGCCTTCAACAGCGGCGAGATGCCGTCGAGGATGCGCAGCCGGTAGATCGGGAGCGAGCCGAGTTGATCGAGCGGGGTGGCGAGTAGCCCATAGGCGAGGGCAACGACCGATACGAGCGCCCCCGGATTCAGCTTGACCAGCACTTCGTTCGGCACGTAGGGGTCCGAGCCGGTGGCCGCCTGCGCCGGCGCCGCCGAAGCGACGAACCGCAGCAGGACGCCGATCACCATCAGCATGGTGCAGAGCCGCAGATACCTTCGTCGCATGTTAACTCCTTTTGTGGATGAGAAGCTGTCTGAAAAGGGCATTATCTCGTCTACGATCCGTGTGTGGAAGGGGAATTCTTGAGGGGGCAGCCCCCCTCAAACTTCCCCTTTTCAAATAGTCTCTGAGCCAAACCGCTACCAACGACCCAGCAACACAAACGGCGACCAGAAGAAGGGATGCGGATGATCGGCCAGCAGCTCACGTTGCGCGTGACGCAGGGCCGCCGCCGGGCCGTCGCCCATGTGGAGCCGCTTGTAGAAGCGCTCCATCAGCCAGGCCGCCGTTTCATCGTGGACCGTCCAGAGGCTCACCAGTAGCGATGGCACGCCGGCAGAGAAGAAGCCGCGTGCTAAACCAATGAGTTCATCGCCTGGCGCCACCGCACTCAGACCGGTCTCGCAAGCACTCAAGACAACCAAATGACAATCAAGATCCATACCATAAGTGTCGTGAACTGTCAACCAGCCATCGGCCAGCAGCAGTGCCGAGAAGAGTGGGCTGTCAGGGCGAAAGGAGCCGTGGCAGGCCAGGTGTAGCACCTGGGCGGATGGCGCGTGGGTTCGCAGTGCCGCGCGGGTCGCTTCCTGATCCAGGAGGACGTGCGCCTGGGCGAACAGCGGCCTGATCGCGGCGATCTCGTCGCGCACGCGGGGCGACCGCGCATCGGGAACGCCCAGGAGCAGGGCGCGCTGCAACTGGAGCGGGGGCCGGGCCAGGCAGGAGTGCAGCACGCTGGCGCTGGGCGCATAGCAGATCTCGCGGCGCTCGACCAGGTAGCTTGCGCCGTCGTAGAGCGCGTGAAATGGGACGTAGTGCAGCGCGCGGTGCGGCACGATCACCAACCGGCGCGCGCCGATCCGGCCTTCGATCGGCCTGAGCAGCAGATCGTAGAGTGCGCTCAGGTGGTGGCGCGCCCGCAGTGCGAGCTGGCCGAGGTGGGCGCGCAGCCGATCGGCGCCGTAGCGCAGCGCGCTGACCTGGAAGTGGAACTGCTCCAGGGCCGCCTCGACCTGCGCCACCCGCCCCAGGCGCCGCACGACCTCGATTCGATCGCCCGTCACCACAAACGCGAGCAGTTCGTCATCGAGGCTGAAGTATTCGACCAGCGCCGTATGCCCGTCTAGGCTGCGCTGGAGCTGGCCGATGTCGAGCGACTCGGCCCGGTACTGTGGAGCCGCGAGGCTGCCGGCCTCGGCGCCGCGCTGCCGTATCTGGCGTGTGATCTCCAGCACCTCGGCCTCGCGCTGGCGCACGGCCTGGCGTAGCGAGGCCACCTGCTCCGGGCGCCGCGCCCCGTCCGGCGGGCGATCGATCTGGCTGTAGAACCAGCTCAGATCCTCGCGCAGCTTCTCCAGCCGATCCAGCAACTCGGCCTCGAAGGGGTCGTCGGGCCGCGAGCGGAGCGGGAGTGTGCCGCTCAACATATCGGCCAGGGCGCGCGACCGCATGCGCTCGACGTAATCGAGCGCGGCGGCTACGCGCCGGTCGTCGGCGAGGCACAGCCGGGCCAGCTCGACGTAGGGGGTGAGCTTGTCGGCAACAAACGCGGTGCGGAACTCCTCGGCCGGCAGCGGCGCCCGCAGCTCCTCGATCAGCGCCACCGCCGACATGAGCGCCTCCTCGGCGCCGGCCAGGTCGCCGGTGCTAGCGGCCAGCAGGCCCAGCGAGGTGGCGCAGCGCTGGGCCACCTGCGGCACCAGTTGCTGCCTGGCATCGCGCAGGGCGGCTTCCAGCACGGCCCGTGCCTCACGATCCTGGCCCGCCGCGCGGGCCGCCTCGCCGCGCAGCCAGCGCGCGAGCAGCGCCTGCCGCCATACGCCGGCGGCGCCCAGCGGAGCCTCTGCCTCGGCCGCGCCCGCGCCGGCTGCGGCGTAGTCACCCTCGGCATAGTGGAGCTGGGCCCTGGTCAGTGTGACCATCGCCGCGCCGACGGCGTTGCCCTCGTCGCTGTAGAGCGTATATGCCTCATCCAGAAGCAAGCGCGCCGGGGCGGCCTGGCCGAGCCACAAACACGCGCGGCCGTGATGGGCCAGCGCGCGAGCCTGCTCGGCCCGCATTCTCAGCCCGGCGAACACCGGGACCACCCGCGCGTAGATCGCGATCGCCTCGGGGGCCAGATTCAGCTCCAGGTAGGCTTCGGCCAGCTCAAGCTCGGCGACGGCCGACTCGTGGACCATGCCGAGCGATGCGTAGCGCCGCCGCGAGCGCTCCAGGTAGTCGAGCGCGCGGTCGTAGCGGCCTTGAAACAGCGCCAGGCAGCCCAGGTTGCACTCGATCTCGGCCTGCGTAACCTCGGCCCGGTTCGCGGCGGCGCCGGCGAGCGCCTGCTCGTACAGCGGCTCGGCGGCGCGGAACTGGTGCTGCAATGCCAGGACATTGGCGAGGCCATTATCCGCGACTGCCAGCAGCTTCTGGTCGCCGACGGCGATAAACCGCTCGCGGGCCGCGCGGTAGCATTGCTCCGCAGCCGGGTAGTTGTCGCGCCGGTGGTAGATATTGCCCAGATTTTGCTCGATCTTGCCGGCCGCCAGGCTGTCGCCGTGGGCCAGGAGGGTGTCGCGGGCGCGCAGCCCGCAGGAGATCGCCTCGTCGTAGCGACCCAGGATGGCAAGCGCGTAGACCTTGCTGACCTGGGTGGCCGCCGCCGTGTGCGGCTGTCCTAGGAGCGTAAACTGCTTCGCCGCCGCGTCGAGCAGCGCGAGCGCCTGTTCCATCTGGCCGTCGATGCGCTGGGTCGCCATTCCGGCGGTCCAGGCGGCCAGCGCCCGCGCTTCGGGGTGTTCCGTGAGGTCGGCCAGGACCACCAGGGCCGCCGCCGCACCGGCGGCCTGGGCAGGGGCGCTGGTATTGGTCTCAAGGTACAGCGCCTTGAGCGCCCGCGCCAGCTCGACATCGGCCAGCGGCGCGTGGTGGGCCAGCAGCTCCACCCGCCCGGCCTGATCAGCCGCAGCCAACTGTGTCGCCAGCTCTGCCCGGTCCATCCTCGGCCTCGATTCCCAGCCCTACGTCCCCACTTCCAAGCCCTCGACCACGATCTCGAAATCGGCCAGCCGCAGAGTCAGCCTGTAGGTGCCGGCGCCCACGGGCGGCAGCCTGAACTCACTCAGCTCGTTGAGTGGCGCCTGCGCGGCGCCCGGCCCTTTCAGCTCGGCATGCCCGCCGACATCCTGGCCGAGCACCTGGCCTGATACGACCCACTGCGCGTCGGCCGGGGTGACGCGCAGGTCCAGGTCGAGCCCAGTGGCGGTGAAAAGTAACTGCCGCTCGGTCGGCTGCCCCGCGCGCACGCCCACCGCCGAGGGCAACTGCGCGCTATCGAAGTATAGCGCCGCGAACCACTGCCGGACGCCAGCCGGCGGCGCCTCGCGCTGCGGGCGCAGGAGGCGCACCGCGCGGGCGACCACATGCGGCGGGGCGTCCTGGCTGTCGTCGGTGCGCATGAGATCGATCACGCGCCGCAGCCAGGCATACTCGGCGCCGCAGCGCGGACAGCCCGACAGGTGAGATTGCGACCAGGCCTGCTCGTCGGCAGGCAGGCGGCCTTCGACCAGGTCGACAAGGTGGACGAACGGGATGTGGGCAGATGGGATGCTCACGATACACTCCAGCCGGTTATGTTATACCAATCCTATCTCTTCTGCCCTAACAGAGTATCAGAATATGGCAAAAATACGTCAGAATCCCATCGCGTCGAGTTGCCGGCGTAGTTTTTGCAGGCAGCGGGCGCGCGTGGGGCCGATGCTGCCCTCGCTTGTGCCCAGCGCGAGCGCGATTTCGGTGTAGGATAGGGGATCGACTCGGTAGAACAGCAAGATCACCAGCCTGCGACAGCGCTCGTCGAGTGTGGCGACGGCGGCGCGAACCTTGTGCTGCTCCTCAAGGCGCACCAGCAGCTCATCGGGCGACGGCGCGCTGTCGGGAACGTCATCCACCAGCTCCTCATCGGCGGAAGAGAGCGTCGCCACCGTGCGCTCGCGCCGGCTGATGCGCCACACCTCGCGCCGGGCCGTCGTCGTGAGCCAGGCGCCGATCCGCTCGGGGTGCTCGATCTGATCGAGCTTCTGCACCAGTGTGGCGAACACACGCTGGAAGACATCGGCGGCCAGATGCTCGTCCAGGCCGGCGCGGCGGGGAATACTGTAGATCAACCGCTGATAGCGCGCGACAAGCATCTCCCACGCGGCCTGGTCGCCGCGGCGGCAGGCCTGTATTAAAGCCTCGTCGCTCGGCTCCATGGCCCTTCCTTTTTACAATGTGGGTGGGAGAGACAGAGGGGCTACTCCCTCAAACCCCCTTTTCCCCCACAGTGCAAACTGTAAAGTCACTTTGAAACATGCCTTAGAAACTGTCTGAAAAGGTCCACATCTCATTCACGATCTGTGGTGCAAAGGGACTCTTGAGGGGGCAGCCCCCCTCAAACTCCCCCTTGTCTCATTCACGATCTGTGGTGGAAAGGGAGATCTTGAGGGCGGCCCCTCAAACTCCCCTTTTAGACAGTTTCTTACCCGATCGCGGCCTCCAAGTCGGCGATCAGGTCGGCCTGGTCCTCGATGCCGACCGACAGGCGCACGAGACCGGCGGGAACCTCCAGCAGCGAGCCGGCGACACTGGCGTGGGTCATGGCCGCCGGCAGCTCGATCAAACTCTCGACGCCGCCCAGGCTCTCGGCCAGCGTAAACAGCTTGGTGCGCGCGACCATCTCGCGCGCGGCCGCCTCGCCGCCCCGCAGCACCAGCGAGATCATCCCGCCGAAGCCACACATCTGGCGCCGCGCCAGCGCGTGCTGGGGGTGGGCGGGCAGCCCTGGGTAGATCACCTGCTCGACCGCTGGGTGCTCGGCTAGGAACTGAGCAATGGCCATGGCGTTGGCCTCGTGAGCCCGCATCCGCACTGCCAGCGTCTTCAAGCCGCGCAGCACCAGCCAGCAATCGAACGGCCCCGGCACGCCGCCGGCGGCATTCTGCAAGAACTTGAGCTGCTGGTACAGCTCCTGATTCGACAGCACCACCGCTCCACCCACGACATCGCTGTGGCCGCCCATGTACTTGGTGGTGCTGTAGAGCGAGATGTCGGCGCCCAGGTCGAGTGGTCGCTGGAAATAGGGCGAGGCAAACGTGTTATCGACCACCGTGAGGATGCCATGCGGCCGGGCGATAGTGGTGATCGCGGCGATATCGGCCAGCTTGAGCAGCGGGTTAGTGGGCGTCTCCAGCCAGATCATGCGAGTCTCGGGGCGGATGGCCGCCTCGACGCGGTCGGGGTCGCTGGTGTCGATATAGTCGAACTTCAGGCCGAAGCGGGCGAAGATCTTGTCGAACAGCCGGAACGTGCCGCCGTAGACATCGTCGCCGCAGATCACGTGGTCGCCAGTCGCGAGCGTGAGCATGATCGTGGTCTCGGCGGCCAGGCCGGAGGCGAAGGCCAGCGCGTGCGCGCCGCCGTCGAGCGCGGCTAGGGCCTGCTCCAGCGCGGTGCGGGTGGGGTTGCCGGTGCGGGCGTACTCATAGCCTTTGTGCTCGCCGACGGCGGTCTGGGCGAAGGTCGAGGTCTGGTAGATCGGCACGATCACAGCGCCGGTGGATGGGTCGGGCTCCTGGCCGGCGTGGATCGCGCGGGTGGCGAAGCCGTAGCGTCGATAGTTGTCGGTCATAGCTGCATCCTTGTAAATGGGTCGCCTGAGACAAGGTTTCCTGGAGCTTCACACTCTGGGAAAGCGAAGTGAGCGCGGGAGGCCGCTGCTCAAACATGCCCGCCCAGACGGTAAAGTTGTATAGAAGCATGCCTCAGGGCGAAAGCTCATACAGGCGAACCATGGCGGAGCCGGGCGCTCGTCGCCGTCCCTGTTCGCTGGAATGGATTATAACATCGATAGTCGGCGCCGCCTACGGGTACAACCATATCTTAACCTCGTGATCGGCCCGATCTACTACAGCGATGCTGGTGGGGATTGGGGGTTGGAGATTAGAGATTGGAGATTGGAGATTGGAGATTGTCCTCTCAATCTCCAATCTCCCTTGCTTAGTGCAAGCAATCGCAAATTCGAGCCCAGTTGGATGGATGATTTGGAGGGGTGGCCCCCTCCAAGCCTCCCCCTTTCTCGGAGCGAATTTGCGGTACGCTGTACTTAGTGCCAGCGCAACACATCTAGAATACTGGAAAAGTCGTCGGTCCAGACGCTTGCTCCCGGTCGCCCGGCGAGCGGTCGCCAGCGCTGGTCGCCCGCCAGCGTGCCCAGGTCGGCCCGGTCGCGCGCCATCACCACCCACTGCGACGCGCTCTTGCCAAGCCTGCTTTCCTCCTCGCTCAGCATCAGATCATCCTGCGACAGGCAGACCAGCCCGGCGTCCTGCGCCAGGTCGCCGAGCACCGGCCGCAGGTCGAGGTACTGGTTGGAAATGTGGAAGGCCAGCACGCCGTCGGGCGCCAGCTTGGCGAGATACAGCGCCAGTGCCTCGCGGGTGATCAGATGAATGGGGGTCGAGTCCGAGCTGTAGGCGTCCAGGAACAGCAGAGTGTAGCCACCGTCGGGCGCGCCGGCGAGCGAGAGCCGGGCGTCGCCCAGCACAACCGGGGCATTGGGAGCGCAGTCGCGCAGGAAGGTGAAGTAGCGCTCGTCGCGGGCGATCCGCTCGACGACCGGGTCGATCTCATAGAACGTCCACTGCTGCCCCGGCTGTTGGTAACAGGCCAGCGACCCGGCACCCAAGCCGACGACGGCCACCCGATCCTCCGGGCGCGTCCCGATCGAGGCCGCGAAGAGCTGCCCGGCCGGCCCGTTGGCGTAGTAGTAACTGATGGGCTCACGGTTCCGGGCCGGGTCGAGGCTCTGCTTGCCGTGCAGCGTCCCACCATGCGCGATCATGTGGAAGCGCCCATCGGGGGACAGCAAAACCCGGTGGATACCGAAGAAGCTGCGCTCGACGTGCAGCACCTGCCCCTGGTCGCTGGTGTAGAGCCCGCTAGCCAGAAAGATCGCCCCGACAGCGAGCGCGAAGCGCAGCGGTCGTCGCGAGAAACTGAAGCAGAGCGCAACGGGCACGCCGAACATCAGGCCATAGGCCAGCGGCCCAGATTGCACGCCGGTCGGCCCCCAGCCCCACGATCAGCCCGGCGACGAGCGCCCCGACCGCCAGCGGCAGCGCCAGGTCGAGCCACGACCAGCGGGGACCGAGGATGGAGGATGGAGGATGGAGGATCGTCGATCCTCCATCCTCCATCCTCCATCCTCCATCCTCATTCGGGCGGTCGGTCGTCGCGCGCAGCAGGCAGGCCAGCACCAGCACCAGCGGGTACTCGACCACGGTCGCGAACAGGAGCGGCGCCAGCAGCGCATTGAACAGGCCGCCCAGGACGCCGCCGATCGACATCCACAGGTAGAACTCGGTTAGGTACTGCGGTGGTGGCCGATCGGCGGCCATCTCGCCGTGACAGACCATCGTCGCGACGAAGAAGGTCAGCACATGGAGCAGGATCATCATCCAGATCGGCTGGGTGGCCTGGGCGCAGATCACGATCACCAGCGGCAGCAGCACGATCGGCAGCGCGCGAACCATGGCGCCGTGGGGCAGTAGCGGCTTCCCGGCGAACACCAGGATAAACGTCAGCAGATACAGCGCCAGCGGGATGATCCACAGCAGCGGGATGGGGGCGATATTGGTCGAGAGGTAGGTCGTCACGCTGAGCATGAGGCTCGACGGGACGAACGCCAGCAGCACCCAGCGAACGCGGCGGCCGGCACTGATCGGATGGTCCGTGGTCCGTGGTCCGTTGTCCACCAGGGGCGTATGCGCCGGGGGCGTATGCTCCGGGGGCGTATGCTCCGGGGGCGTATGCTCCGGGGGCGTATGCTCCGGGGGTGTATGCTCCGGGGGCGTATGCAATACGCCCTTACGTTCGGTGGTTCTTGGTTCTTGGTTCTTGGTTCTTTGTGCTTTGTTCTCGGTCCTGGCCGTTCGCCAGACCGCCGCCGCGCAGAGCAGCGTGAGAAGCACCAGCACCACGTAGCCACAGGCCCACATCCAGCTCTGGCCGGCGAGCCGCAGGTACGGCTCCACCAGCAGCGGGTAGCTGAGCAGGGCCAGCATGCTCCCGGCGTTGCTGGCCGCGTAGAGGAAGTAGGGATCGACCGCCGATCGGTGGCCGCTGCCGGCGAACCAGGTCTGGAGCAAGGGGCTGCTGGTCGAGACGACGAAGAACGGCAGCCCGACCGTGACCAGCAGCAGCGCCATGAGCCACGGGATCGGGTTGTCGGCAGTGGGTGGGCTCCAGCCGGCCGGAACTCCGATCGGCAGGACCAGCAGCGGCAGCAGCAGCAAGATGGCGTGGAGCGCCACCTGGTGCCGCCGGCCGAGCCACCTGGTCGAGAGATGGGCGTAGGCGTAGCCGGCCAGCAGGGCGGCTTGGTAGAACACGACCGTGGTGTTCCACACCGCCGGCGAGCCGCCGAGCAGCGGGAGCACCATCCTAGCGAACATGGGCTGGACCATGAACAGCAGCGTCGCGCTGACGAACATGGTGACGGTGAAGATGACCAGCACAGGTAGCCCTGCACGAGCGCGTGATTGTGACGACGGAACTGCGGCAAGCTCACGCTCGGAGAGGAGCGACATAGATGACCTCCGAAGACTCCAGTAGGAACCATTGCGGTATTTCCGCCAAACAGTAGTAGCGGCGATTATGACTTGGGATCTTACATGATCAAACGCGGCGAGAGCTGATCAAGATATAAGCAAACTGGGTACGAAAAAACTCCATCGTTCCTTTTTCTTCCTTTTACCATTGATTTTTCGCCCGGTCGGGCAAAAAATCAATGGTAAAAAAAGGGTGAAGTACCTTGCTGCCGAACTTCCTGAGCTTGTCGAAGGGCAGGCAACAGCGGCGTTGCAGGTGCCACGGAGAACAGCGCCACCAGAAACTTAACCCAAGAACATTTGTGCGAAACAGGAGCTGCGTGCTATAATGGCGCGTATATTTCGAGTGTGTACGAGTGGAATGGAGCGCCAAACGATGAGCCAGATCGATCGCCGCAAGCTACGCTTGCAGCTCAATGCCGAGTTCCCCGGCTTTGAACTCCACGATTGGTATGTCCAATACCGCGAGCTTAAAACCTCCAGCCCCGACGCCATTCTGCTCTACCGCTTGGGCGACTTCTACGAGACCTTCGACGACGATGCCAAGCTGGTCGCCGAGAAGCTCGGCGTCACGCTGACCCACCGGCCCTTCGCGACGCCCAAGGGCAGCAAGAATAAGAAGCAGGATCAGCAGCGCTGCGCGATGGCTGGCATCCCCTACCACGCGGTCGAGCGCTACGTCGGGCAGTTGGTCGCGGCCGGCTACCGCGTGGCGATCGCCGAGCAGATCTCGGAGACGCCGTCGAGCAAGTCCGACACCCGCCCGCGCTCGGTCTACGCCACCGGCATCGAGCAGAGCGCCGCGCGGAAAGAGATGGTCGATCGCGAGATCGTGCGCGTGATCACCCCCGGCACGATCATCGACAGCGGCCTATTGCCGGCCGCTCAGAACAACTACCTGGCCGCGCTGATCGCCGATCGTGGACGGGTCGGGCTGGCCTATGCCGACTTGAGCACCGGCGAGTTCGCGTGTACCGAGTTCTCCGGCGAGAGCGCCACCACGCAGGCTCAGGGTGAGCTGGCGCGCCTCCAGGCCGTCGAGGTGCTGGTGCCCGATGACGCGGCACTACGGCTGCCGGGCTTGGAGCCGGCCAGCGCACGGCTTGAGCACGACCTTGAGTTTATGACCAAAGGCGAGCGCGAGCTGCTGCTGCCGGGCGAGCGGGTGGCGCGCCGGATCGAGGGCGAGAACACCGCGCGCTGGGCTCACGGCCACGTCACCAGCCTGCCGGCGTGGCGCTGGGAGCTGCCCACCGCCCGCGATACGCTGCTGCACCAGCTTGGCGTCCATCGCTGGCCGGCTTCGGCGTCGCCGATAAGCCGCTGGCCACGCGAGCGGCTGGGGCGGTCCTCCAGTACATCATGGAGACTCAGAAGGGCGCCGCCAACCAGATCAGCTCACTCTCGGCCTACACTATCGGCGGCCATATGTTTCTCGACCCGCAGACGCGCCGCAACCTGGAGCTGCTGGAGGGCAGCGGCGGCAAGACCAAGGGGTCGCTGGTCGGGGTGCTCGACCAGACCCGCACGCCGATGGGGGCGCGGCTGCTGCGGCGCTGGATCTCGCAACCCTTGATCGACATCCCGCAACTGGTCGCCCGCCAGGACGGCGTGGCCTTCTTTGTGGACGACCCGATCCTGCGAGCCACCGTGCGCGAGCAGCTCCGCCATATCGGCGATATGGAGCGGGCGGTCAACCGGGTGCTCCAGGGAGTCGCGGTGGCCTTGCCACGCGACATGGCGCGCATGCGCGAGGCCCTGCGGGCGCTGCCGGCGCTGGCCGAGGCGCTGGGCGGGTGGATGCCGCCTACCGTCCAGAAGTCAGTTGTCAGTAGTCCGTTGCTTGCCCTGAGCGAAGTCGAAGGGTCCGTTGCGGAGGACGAACCGCGCTTGGAACATGAACCCGCTATCGTGGAGACGAAACAACTGACCACTGACAACGGACCACGAACTCAGCCGAGCCTGCGCGAGGAGCGCGAGGCCCGGCGCCGCGTCGCCCCGCGCTACGACGACGACGATCTCTTCGGCGAGGGCGCCTGGGACGACGAGCCCTTCGACGAGCCGCCGACCGACGAACCAGAACAAAGAACAAAGAACACAGAACAAAGAACTACAGACAACAGACAACAGACAGGCGACGCAACACGCAACACGCAACACGCAACACGCAACACGTTGGATGGACAACAGACCACGGACAACGGACCACGGACCCTCGACACCTGCGCCGACATACTGACCCTGCTTGAGCAGGCGCTGGACGACGACCCGCCGGCGCTGCTGGGCGCCTCCAACTATTTGCGAGCCGTGGAGGAGAATGGCGAGCGGCCCCGCCGCGTGATCCGACCTGGCTATGACCGCGATATGGACCAGGTGGCACGGGCCAGCCGCGATGCCCAGCGCTGGATCGATGACCTCGAGTCGCTGGAGCGCGAGCGAACCGGCATCAAGTCGCTCAAGGTCGGCTATAACGAGGTCTTCCACTACTACATCGAGGCGTCGCGCACCGACTCAAACCGGGTGCCGGGCCACTACCAGCGCAAGCAGACGCTGGTCGGCTCGGAGCGCTATATCACGACCGAGCTGAAAGAGTATGAGCTGGTGGTGATGAACGCGCGCGAGCGGCTCAAGGATCTGGAGCAGCGCGCCTTCATACGCATCTGCGCGCTGGTCGCCGACCAGGGCGCGCGCCTGCTGGCGACGGCGCGGGCGCTGGCCGATATCGACGTCTACGCCGCGCTGGCCGAGGCAGCGGTACGCGGCCGCTACACCCGCCCGCAGCTCTACGACGACACGCGGCTGCGCATCGCCGCCGGGCGCCACCCGGTGGTCGAGCAGATGCTCGATGAGCCGTTCATCGCCAATGACACGGCGCTGGACACCGAGGAGAACCAACTGCTGATCATCACCGGCCCGAACATGGCCGGCAAGAGTACATCACTGCGTCAGATCGCCCTGATCGTGCTGATGGCCCAGATCGGCTCGTTCGTGCCGGCCGACGAGGCCGAGATCGGACTGGTCGACCGGATCTTCACCCGCATCGGCGCGCAGGACGACATCGCCACCGGCCAGAGCACGTTCATGGTCGAGATGACCGAGACGGCGGCGCTGCTGCTCCAGAGCACCCGCCGCAGCCTGATCATCCTCGACGAGGTCGGCCGCGGCACCAGCACCTACGACGGCATGGCGATCGCCCGCGCAGTGGTCGAGTACATCCACAACGAGCCGCGGCTGGGCTGCCGGACGCTGTTCGCGACCCACTACCACGAGCTGACCGACCTGGAGCAAGTGCTGCCGCGGGTGAAGAACTATCATATGGCGGCGGTCGAGCAGGACGGGCGCGTGGTCTTCCTCCACGAGCTGCGCTGCGGCAGTGCCGACCGCTCCTACGGCATCCACGTCGCCGAGCTGGCCGGCATCCCACGCCCGGTGATCCGCCGCGCCACCGAGCTGCTGGCCCAACTGGAGAACAAAGAACCAAGAACCAAGAACCAAGAACGTAAGGGCGTATCGCATACGCCCTCATTGCATACGCCCCCAGAGGACCATGGACCACGGACCAAGGACCAGCTCTCCCTATTCGACCTAGCGCCCAGCCCGGTGATCGAGATGCTGCGGCGGCTGAACGTCAACGAGCTGAGCCCGATCGAGGCGCTCACCAAGCTGTATGAGCTTCAGAAGCTGGCAAGCCAGTAAAGCGAGTTATGAGTTATGAGTTCGCGACGATATCTTTACCTCGATCCGCAGCCCGAACCCACTCGAAGAGGCTGTCTGAAAGGGGGAGTTTGAGGGGGCAGCCCCCTCAAACTCCCCCTTTCAGACAGCCTCTAAATCGCGTACAGCTCCCCATACTTGGTCCGCAGGTAGCGAATGTACGGTTCGATCCGCAGCGGCCCGCCGGTGACGCGCTCGATCAGCTCGGTCGCGGTGTACTTGGAGCCGTGCTGGTAGATGTTCTCCCTTAGCCACGTGTGCAGCGTGCCGAACTCCCCCTGGGCGGTCTGCGCGCCGATCTCCGGATGGGCCTGCATCGCGCAGTCGAAGAACTGGGCGCTCAGGATGTTGCCGATGCTGTAGCCCTGGAACGCGCCGCCGACCACGCCGCCGAACCAGTGGACATCCTGGAGCACGCCGTCGCGATCGTCGGGCGGGGTGATGCCCAGGTCTTGCTTGTAGCGCTCCCACCAGGCTTCGGGCAGATCGCGCACCGACAGCCGGCCTTCGAGCAGTTCCAGCTCCAGGTCAAAGCGAATGATCACGTGCAGATTGTAGGTCACCTCGTCGGCGTCGGTGCGAATCAGCGAGCGCTCCACCTTGTTGATCGCCTGGTAGAAGCTGTCAAGCGAGACCGCGCCAAGCTGGGCGGGGAAGACCTGCTGGAGCTGCGGGTAGAAGAACTGCCAGAAGCCGCGGCTGCGCCCGACCAGGTTCTCCCACAGCCGCGACTGGCTCTCGTGGACCCCCGACGACGTCCCGCTCGCCAGCGGCGTACCCTCCAAATCCATGCGGATGCCCTGCTCGTACATCGCGTGGCCGGACTCGTGCAGTGCTGCTGAAGAGCGCGTCGCCCAGGTCGTCGGGCTTGACGCGGGTGGTGATGCGCACGTCACCGAGCGAGAACTTGGTCATGTAGGGGTGGTGAGTCTTGTCCTGGCGCCCACGCTGGAAGTCATACCCGAAGCGCTTGATCACCTCTTCGCCAAAGGCAATCTGCGCGTCCTCGGGGAAGGTCCGGTGCAGGCAGGCGGCGTCGGCGACCGGCTGGGCGGTGATCGCCTGGACGATCGGCACAAGCTGCTCGCGCAGGTCGGCGAACAGTGTACTCACGCTGGCGGCCTTCATACCGTAGTCAGCGAAGTTGATCAGCGGGTCGGCGATATGCTCGTAGCCAGGGAAGAAGTCGGCAAACTGGCGGCTCAGTTCCAGGGTTCGCTCCAGGCTGTCGCGCACGGCGGCGAAGTTGTTGGCTGGGCGCGCCCTGGTCCAGGCGTCGTAGCCGGCAGCCATGTGGGCGTAGAGCTGGGCCATAAACGCCGACGGGACATTCACCGAGCGCTCATAGTTGCGCCGTGTTACCCGGATCAGGCTGGCGTCGTCGGAGTCGTAGGGCTGACTTTCCTGGTAGGGCCGCAGGTCGTCCAGCAGCTTGCCGATCGCCGGGTCGGTGAATTTCTCGTGGGCGAGCCGGCCCAGTGTGGAGAGCTGACGGCCGCGCGCCGACTCTCCGCCGGGCGGCATATACGTGGTCTGGTCCCAGCTCAATAGCGCCCCGGCGGATTCGAGGTCATCGACCTCGGCCAGGCGGGTCTTCAACTCGTCTAGTTTGGGCTCCACAGAGATCCTCCTCATCATGCCGGCCAGCTTAAGTACGCGATGTGCGGTAGGGCGATTGTACCATACTGGGCCTGTGAGCGGGTGGAGGGCAGGCATCGGACTTTCGACCGATTCGATTGTCGCCGCCGTGTGGAAGAAACAAGATCATGAGGGCGGCAAGGAGCGCTCAAGGTATTATAATGCGCGTTAGTGACAGCATAGAGCATTCCTAAATAAGTCGTAAAAGGGGGTGTGGGGGAAGCCCCCATAGAAAAGCCCACCCACGTTTACAACTCAAATAGGTTTGCTGTAGCATATCAGCAACCTCAATCTTTGTGGTAGGAAGCACCATGGCGCGCACGACCCCACAAGTACTACACGATAGGCTCACGGAGCACGGCGGCCCAGAGTCAATCGTCGTCGGCAGCCTAGCCTGGTTCGCCTGGCTGGAGCAGGCCCGACTGTTTACGTTTCGCAGCCCTGCCGGAACGTTTACCGCGCGACAAGAGCGGCGCACGGGCGGGGGCGCTTACTGGCGCGCCTACCGCACGATCGGCGGGCGCCAACACCGGGCCTACCTGGGCCGCTCCGCCGATCTCACGCCGGCGCGGCTGTGGGCAGTCGCTGTTCAGCTCACCGCCGAGATCCCCACGCAACCGCCGCAGGACCAGCCCCAGCCACGCGCCGTACCAGCGGTTCCGGCCACATTTTCGCCGATTCTAGCTACAAAGCTCTACGTGCCGCGCCCACGCGATGGGCACATCATACGTCCTCAACTCCTAGCTCGGCTCACGGCAGGTCTGCGTGGCCCGCTCACCCTGATCGCCGCACCGGCCGGCTTCGGCAAGACAACCCTCCTGGCCGACTTACTCGCTTCGCTCGTCGAAAGGCAAAAGGCAAAAGGCAAAAGGCAAAACGAAGACCCTGGACACTCAGATCTTTTGCCTTTTACCTTTTCACTTTTACCTTTCCAGGTGGCGTGGCTCTCGCTCGACGCCAGCGACAACGACCCGGCAGTTTTTCTGCGCTACCTGATTGCCGCGCTCCAGGGAGCGCTGACCAGCGCGGTTGGCGCGATGGCGCTGGTATTGATCGAGTCGCCCCAGCCGCCACCGCTTTCGGTCGTGCTCACCGCGCTGATCAACGACTTGGCGGCTACGCCAGGGCCGGTAGTCCTGGTGCTCGACGATTACCACGTGATTGACACGCCGACGATCCACGAAGCACTCAGCTTCCTGCTCGATCATCTGCCGCCGGCGCTGCGCCTGGTGATTTCGAGCCGCGAAGACCCGCCATTGCCGTTGGCCCGGCTGCGCGGGCGCGGCCAGCTTACCGAGCTGCGCGCCGTCGATCTGCGCTTCGAGCCGAGCGAGGTCGCGGCGTTCCTGAATGATGTGATGCACCTCAACCTTAGCGCCGACGCAGTAGCGGCGCTCGACACCCGCACCGAGGGCTGGATCACCGGGCTGCAACTCGCCGCGCTAGCCATTCAGAACCACACCGATCGCGACCGCTTCGTCGACGCCCTGAGTGGCAGCAATCGTTTCATTGTCGACTACCTGGCCAGCGAGGTGCTCGACCAATTGCCGGCCGAACTGCAAACGTTTCTGCTTTCCACGTCGATCCTGAGCCGCATGTGTGGACCGCTGTGCGACACCCTGTTCAGAATTGAAAATGCAGAATTGAAAATTGAAAATGAGAAGACCAGCTCGAAACATTCTCAATTCTCAATTCTCAATTCTCAATTCCTGCTGGAGGAGCTTGAGCGGGCCAATCTGTTCCTCATTCCACTGGATGAAGAGCGGCACTGGTATCGCTACCATCAACTGTTTGCCGAAGTGCTGCGAGAGCGGCTTGCAGGCAGCCTCCCCGCTACAGCTAGAGCCGATCTCCACCAGCGAGCGAGCATCTGGTTTGAGCAGCACGGGCTCGCCGGCGAGGCGCTTCAGCATGCCCTGGCCGCCCAGGATTTCGAGCGCGCGGCCGACTTGATCGAACGGATTGCGACGCCGATGGCGCTGGATGGCCAGTATGTGACACTGGGGGGCTGGCTGGCACAACTGCCCGCCGACCTGTTTGATACGCGGCCGTACCTTGCGCTGGCATACGCCGCCGTGGCGAGTCTCAACTCCGACTATGCCGCTGCTGAAGCCCATCTACAGCAGGCAGACACCGGCGCGCGAACATGGGATATCGAGCAGGCGGCCGCAGTGCAGCGCGAGGTAGCGGCGCACCGCTCACTCATCGCCAGCATGCGTGGCGACGAGCAATCGATCGAGCTGGGGCGGATGGCGCTGGCACAGCTACCCGAGCGTCACGCATTACGCAGCGTTGTGGTGGCGGGGCTCGGCTATGCCTACTTCTATGCCGGCAATCTGGCAGCAGCCAACCAGATCCTGCAAGCGAATCTGGCTGCACAGCCCATCCACGGCAGCCAGATCGTCATCGGCGCCGCGCTGGTCGCTCTGCTCGCAATGGTGCGCCGCGCGCAGGGGCGGCTGCGCGAGGTGCTGCGGTTGTCCGAGGAGGTCTTGAAACGCACCACGCATGGGGGCCGTACCTTGCCCCTCTCCGGCGCCTTGCTGGCCGAGCTGCTGCTTGGACTCACACAGTGCGAGCAGAACAACCTGGATGCGGCGGAGCATACGCTGAGACAGTGCGCCAGGCTGGCCGGCGAGTATCATGTGGGGATGTACGCGATCCTGGCACAGTTCTACCTCGGGCAGGTGCTTTGCGCTCGCGGAGATCTGGCTGGAGCACTCGATCTTGTGGAGCAGGCCGCGGCCGCCGGAGCGCAGTATCTGTCGCCACTGAATCTATGCGAGATCGAGGGCTATCGCGCCATGCTGTGGCTCAAGCAGGGCGACCTGGCAAGCGCAACCGGCTGGGCCACCCGCTACGAGCGCGCCGCCGACAATACACGACCGCCCTTCACCGCCTATGATTACGATCGGTTCGCGCTGGTGCAAATATCCATGGCGCAAGGGCGCCTGGATGGCGCATACGCCGCCGTCGTACGGCTACTGCACGACGCCGAGGCAAGCGATCACGGACGCTTTGTGATCTGGGCGTTGGTGCTGCAAGCGCTGATTCTCCAGGCCCAGGGCGACACAACTGCGGCGCTGGCCTCGCTCGCACGTGCCCTGGCGCTGGCCGAGCCGGAGGGCTACGTGCGCGTCTTCGTCGACGAGGGCGCCCCCATGGCGGCACTGCTCGCCCAGGTCGCGCGCCATCGCGCGCCGGTGGCGAAGTACGCCGCGCGGCTCCTGGCCGCGTTCCCCGAATTGAAAATTGAGAATGAAGAATTGAAAATTGCCGCCCCTCATGCTTCTCAATTCTCAATTCTCAATTCTCAATTTTTAGTCGAGCCGTTGAGCGAGCGCGAGCTTGAGGTGCTGCGCCTGCTGGCCGAAGGCCGCGACAATGCCGAGATCGCTCGCGCCCTGGTCGTGGCCGTCAGCACGATCAAATCGCATATCAACCACATTTTCAGCAAGCTCGGCGTCGGCAATCGTTTGGAAGCAGTGCTACGGGCTCGGCAACTGAATCTGGTATAGAGATCCCACAAAGTCCCCAACCGCCCCACATCTCTCCACCCTACACACACCAATTCGTGGTCTCGACTCACCCTGAGGTTGATCACGATTCACCGCCACTTTGGTATCCTGCTACACAGACGGAGCGGGAAATGAGTTGGAAAAGGGGGCGTGGGGAAGCCCCCACAGAACAGTCCACCCACTTTCCAAACCATTGCGGGAAATGAGTTGGAAAAGGGGCGTGGGGGAAGCCCCCACAGAACAGTCCACCCACTTTCCAAACCATTGCGGGAAATGAGTTGGAAAAGGGGCGTGGGGGAAGCCCCCACAGAACAGTCCACCCACTTTCCAAACCATTTAGCAATGCAATATCAGCACTTGTAGGAGGAACTGGCAATGGCGACATCTGTGCCAGGTAGCGATCAAAGCGCGATCCAGCTAGAGCCGGCCTGCTCGCTCACAGCACTACGAAGTTACCGCGTCGAACTGCCGCTGGACCTGCTCGATGAGGACGGGAGCACTCTCGACTGGTTGATCGGCTTCACATTGGACACCCTGGATGCACACCATCTGGATCTGCGTATCGTCGCCGATCCGGGAAAAAAGGGGGTTTGAGGGGGCTGCCCCCTCAGTCTCCCCCTTCACACTGTAAAGTCGCCGATCCGGGAAAAAAGGGGGTTTGAGGGGGCTGCCCCTCAGTCTCCCCCTTCACACTGTAAAGTCGCCGATCCGGGAAAAAAGGGGGTTTGAGGGGGCAGCCCCCTCAGTCTCCCCCTTCACACTGTAAAGTCGCCGATCCGGGAAAAAAGGGGGTTTGAGGGGGCAGCCCCCTCAGTCTCTCCCTTCACACTGTAAAGAGGAGAACAATACAATGCAATCAATGCTGATATCCGGCACCAGCGCATCAAACACTACATCGCCAGCGCGCATAACATCCTTGACAGTCGAGAACATCCCGATCCGGATTATCGACCAGGGGACGGGCGTGCCGACGCTGCTGCTGCATGGCATCTTCGACTCCGCCGACACGTGGCGCGGCGTGACCGAGCGCTTGCAGGCCAATTACCGCTGCCTGGCGCCCGACCTGCCCGGCTTCGGGCGATCGGGCGGTTCGCCCGATTTCGACTGCACACTGCCACATCTGGCGCAGTTCATCGACCAGTTGGTCGACGCGCTCGGCATCGATGAGCCGATCAACCTGGTGGGGTACGATATCGGTGCCACCTATGGCCTGGCCTGGGCAGTGAGCCACCCCGCGAAAGTGCGCCACCTGGCGATTCTAAATGCCAACTTCTTCTCCGACTACAAGTGGCACCCCTTCGCACGGCTCTGGCGCATTCCAGTGGTCGGCGAACTGGTGATGGCCGGGATCACCGAGTTGGCTTTTGCGCGCGCCATGGTCAACGGCGCCCCCCAAATTCCGCTCGAAAAGGCCCGCGAAGCTGCCCGGCTGGTAACTCCGGCGGCCAAGCGCATGGCCCTGCGCCACTATCGCGCGCTCAACTCGGCCGTCTTTCGCGGGTGGGAAGATCGCCTGCGCGATCTGACCAGCCAAGTGCCCACGATCGTCTGCTGGGGCGATCAAGACCCAGTGATATCTTCGACCTTCGCCGAGCGTTTCGGGGCGCAAGAGGTGCATCATTTCGCAGCAAACAGCCATTGGCTGCCACTCGAAGCGCCCGACACACTGGCCGAGCGCCTGGATGCCTTTTTCCGCGAGGATGCCTGATGGACCGTCGGCGCCCATTGGCCGATGCGCCGGCGTGCTACCAGATCCGCGTGCGCGGCCCGATCGACCCGCACTGGTCGGATTGGTTCGACAGCATGGCAATCACGTATGACGCCAGCGGCGATACAGTATTGATTGGGCCGCTGGCCGACCAGGCCGCGCTGTATGGGGTGCTCCACCGCATCCGCAATCTTGGCCTGATGTTGCTGGCGGTCGCACGGCTGCCGGAGCATACGGATTTAATTGATTGAGAAACGGATAGAACAGAAGGCTCGATCTTCGTGACATCCATTAGCCATCCGTTGTATCCGTTGAAAGTCTCGTTGTGGTATTAGCCATCCTATGTGGCTGGGCCGCACACACAGCGATGAAAATGTGGGAGGGCTTTTCTTGAGGGGCAGCCCCCTCAAACTCCCCTATTTTCACGTTAGCGAGAACGCGCGATAGCGCGTTGCACCACTTTGCTCAGTTCTCGCAGCCACAAGACGCTGCTCGCCACGAGAATGCACACCAGCCAGTCGCTCCCTTGCAGCGGAACCGTGTCGAAGGCGCGCTGCAAAAATGGCACATAGATCACCGCAACCTGGAGCACCACGGATAGGGCCACGGCGCCCCATAGCCATACGTTGTGGAACAACTCATAGAAGGCGCTGTGGGTGTCCGAACGGGCGTTAAACACATTGAACATCTGGAACAGCACCAGAGTCGTAAAGGTCATTGTTCGGGCATACGGCATCTCGCCCGACCCAGCGATCAGCCCACCAGGCAAGCACGCGTCGAGGACCAGTAATGACTCGACGCCCATGATCAGGCCGACAAGCACAATGCCGGACCACATCTCGCGCGTAATCACGCCGCTGCCCTGCGCGCGGGGCTGTTGCTGCATCACATCGGGGTCAGCGGGATCGAGACCAAGTGCGAGGGCCGGCAGGCCGTCCGTCACCAGGTTGATCCACAGGATTTGCGTCGCCAGCAGCGGCGCAACGATCACCTTGTCCTCGCTGGCGGTCAGCCCCAGCACGTTCGCCAGCACCACGCCCCCGAACATGGTCAGCACCTCGCCGATGTTCGACGACAGCAGGAAGCGCAGGAACTTCTGGATGTTGGCGAAGATCGCCCGCCCTTCTTCCACCGCCGCTACGATTGTGGCAAAGTTGTCGTCGGCCAGGATCATATCAGCGGCTTCCTTCGATACGTCCGTGCCCGTAATGCCCATCGCCACGCCGATGTTGGCGGTTTTGAGCGCAGGCGCATCGTTCACGCCGTCGCCGGTCATGGCGACAACGGCCCCATTCTGCTGCAAAGCGTTGACGATGCGGAGTTTATGTTCGGGGTTGACGCGAGCATACACCGACAACTCGCGCACCGTTGTACGGAGCGCGTCGTCCGACAGGCGCTCCAGATCCGCGCCGGTGATCGCCGTGTCTGTCGCCGCAATACCCAACTCCATCGCGATCGCTGCCGCCGTCCGTGGGTGATCGCCCGTGATCATGATCGGCCGGATGCCCGCACGTTGGGCGACCGCGACCGCATCCTTGACCTCGTCGCGTGGTGGATCGATCATGCCTACCAGCCCCAGGAAGACCATCTCATGTTCGACTTGGTCGCTTGCCGCATGTGAGTCCTGGAAGGCATCGCGCGGCAGCGAGCGGTAGGCGATGCCCAGCGTGCGAAGCGCCTCGCCGGCGAGTTGCTCGTTGACCGCTCGAATCGCCGCGTGGCGCGCCTCAGTCAGCGGGCGCGGCCCGTCGCCGGCCCACTCCTGCTGACACCGGCTCAGCAAAATGTCAGGCGCGCCCTTCGTGAAGACCAGCAAGCGATCCGCGCGTTCGATGTCGGTATGGACCGTACTCATCAGCTTGCGCTCGGAGGAGAACGGCACCTCGCCGACCCGTGCGAACCGCCCCTCCAATACCTCGTCGGTCAGGCCGGCCTTGCGCGCGGCCACAATCAGCGCCCCCTCGGTCGGGTCGCCATAAATGGCCCAGCGCCCATCACGCTCCTGCAAGACAGCGTTATTGGCCCGATCGGCCGCGCCCAGGGTGTAGGTCACTTCGGTGCGCAGCGGCCCATCTACCAGGGCCTGACCATCCTGCCGCAGCTCGCCCTCGGGCGTATAGCCGGTACCTGTCACGTCGACTCGCCCGCCGGCCGTGACGACCGTGCGCACCGTCATCTCGTTCTTGGTCAGGGTGCCGGTTTTGTCCGAAGCGATCACGGTGGCCGAGCCCAGGGTTTCGACGGCGGGCAGCTTGCGTACGATCGCATTACGCCCGGCCAGGCGCTGCACGCCCAGCGCCAGCACCGCCGTCACCACTGCCGGCAAACCTTCCGGCACGGCAGCCACGGCCAGCGCCACGCCCAGGATCAGCACATCAACAATCGCGCTGAACTCGCGGATTCCTTCCACCACAATAATGGTGACGATCATGACCACCGCGATGATCACCACGACGATGCCCAGCAGCTTGCCGGTGCGATCCAGCTCCTGCTGGAGCGGGGTTGGGTCGCTCTCGGTCTGGTGGAGCAGGCCGGCGATCTTGCCCATTTCGGTGTGCATTCCGGTGGCCGTCACAACCGCCCGGCCGCGACCGTAGGTGGCGGCCGTGCCGCTGAACACGCTGTTCGAGCGGTCGCCAATGCCGACGTCTTCCGGTAGCGGGTGGGTATCTTTAGAGACCGGCAGGCTCTCGCCGGTGAGCGAAGCTTCGGCGGTTTGCAGCGCGACCGAGCGAAACAATTGCCCGTCGGCCGGGATGGTATCGCCTTCCTCAATCAGGATAATGTCGCCTGGCACCAGATTGGTGGCGGGCACCCGCCGTGGCTGCCCGTCGCGCAGCACGGATGCCTCGGCGGCGGCCATTGCACGTAGCGCGGCGACGGAGCGCTCGGCCCGCGCCTCCTGCACGTAGCCGAGAATGCCGTTGAGCAGCACGATCGCGAAGATCACCAGCGCCTCGAACGGCAGCGGCTCGTCGCCCTCGACCAGCCAGACGATGAGCGAGATCATGGCGGCGACCAGCAGCAACAGGATCAACACGTCCTGAAACTGGGCCAGGAATTTGCGCCAGGCCGGGATCGGCGGTTCGGCTTGGAGTTCGTTGGGGCCGTACTGGGCCAGGCGTCGTCGCGCTTCCTCGGTGGTGAGGCCGCGCTCGGCGTCGCTGCCCAGCGCGGCGATAACTGCTTCCGCCGGCTGCTGGTAGGCAGCCGCGAGATCCAGGCCGATCATGTGCTTCCTCTCCTCCACACGCTACTCACGCGCATTCAGCTCCCAGATTGACGGGCGTAGTCTACCACGCGCTCCCTCTGGGAGCAACGGCAACAAAACCAGCGCTTGACCAAGACACGCGCCTGCGCTATGCTGCTACTAGAGTAAATACTCGGTTACTGGAGTGTCGTGATGAAGACCCGTGAACGCATCCTGGCCACTGCCCTACAGCTCTTCAATCAGTCAGGGACTGCGCCGGTCTCGACCAATCATATCGCCGACGCCCTCGGCATCAGCCCAGGCAACCTGTATTACCATTTCCGCAACAAAGAGGAGATCATTCGTGCCCTCTTCGAGCAGCAATTTGCGCGCTGGGACGAAGGCTACGCATTCCCTCAAGACCGCATGCCCACGCTGGCCGATCTACAGCAACTGGTGCGCATCAGCTTCATCACTGCCTGGGAATACCGCTTTATCTACCGTGAGCTGATCGCGCTGCTCCGCCGCGACGAGCAGCTCCACCACCGCTGGGTCGAGATTCGCGCCCGCGGCTTTGCGGGCTTCCGCGAGCTTGTGGACCTGTTTGTTGCCGCCGGGGTGTTGCGTACCCCAGGTGATCCATCAGTCGTGACTCGCCTGGCCGAGCTGGTCTGGCTGATCAGCGAGTTCTGGCTGGCGAGCGTCGAGGTGAGCGGGGAGACCGTGGATGCCGCCCAGATGGAGCGTGGGGTTGGGCTGATGCTCCAGGTGCTGGACCCGTTCATCGTCAGCTAGATCGTAGAACCCCACAGGCAACCCCGATCGGGCACGCGCTCCGCCACTCACGGCGCGCCTGGGGAAGGCGCTCAGGCGCAAGGCATCCCCAGGCGTTACGTTCACCTCTTCCTCAGTATCCTCCTGATTGCACTCGCCACGCTTGTTTCGAGTTGTGGCCAGCACCGGCCAAGCGTCTTGACAAGAAAAGAAATGTATGTTATCGTCGCCCATAGTTACTTACACGTGTAAGGTTATACGTGACGAACTACACGTGTAAGCGAACAGCATTCCTTCTAACTCCCCCTTTTCCAGACTGTAAAATGATGAAACGACCGACACAAGTTGATGTAGCTCGGTTAGCCGGGGTTTCAAGAGCTACTGTTTCTTATGTACTGAACCGCCAAACTGGTGGCCGGGTGCCTATTTCTGAAGAGACTCGTCAGCGGGTACTAGAGGCTATAGCGGAGTTAGACTATGTGCCGGACGCCAGTGCCCAGGCGTTACGATCAGGCAGCACAAAAACGATTGGCCTGATCATACCGGATATTCACAATCCCCATTTTTGGGAGGTCGCCGATGGTGTAGAGCAGGCAGCTTCTGCCGCCGGTTACCACATCCTCCTATCGAGCATTCCACCTGAAAAGAAATATGCGGAAGATATTTTCAAAGACCTGTCCCACCGGCGCATCGATGGGTTAATCATGGTGCCAAGTTTTATTTACCAATCAGAGGAGGCCCAGAAAACCCTGGCATACCTCCTTGAACGGCGCGTCCCAGTCGTGGGCATCATGGCCGAGCACAGTGAGGCAAATTACAATATAGATCGGGTCATCTCTGATTATCGAAACACAACCTTAGAGGTAATGACACACTTGTTGTCATTGCAGCACCGGCGGATCGGTTTCATCTATGGGATCGCCGTGCCGGATTTGGGAGCAGACCGTTTGGTTGCCTATCGGGAAAGCTTGCAAGCTGCCAACTTGCCCCTTGATCCCGACCTGGTCGTTCAATGCGGGCCAACCATTGAAGATAGCTACCAGGCCACCCGACAGTTGCTTGAATTGTCATCTCGCCCTACCGCGTTGCTGGTCATTAATGATCTTCTGGCCATTGGCGCGTTGCGAGCAATCAGAGATTTAAACCTGAATGTGCCTCAAGATGTTTCTTTATTCGGTTATGACGATATTCCACTGGCGAAATATCTGATACCCCGGCTAAGCACCGCTTCCAAAGATGGGGAAAAAATGGGGCGTGAAGCAACCCGGCTGTTGTTGGATCGCTTGCAAGACCCCGACCAGCCACGCCAGGAAATCAGGCTTCCGGCGCGCTTGATCTTCCGGGAGTCCACTGGGCCGGCCCCATTTTGATGAGAAGCTGTCTGAAAAGGGGGAGTTTGAGGGGGAAGCATTGAAGCCATTATCAAAACGTCGACCAACCAGATTGTCCGGGGAAAGAAGCTTCCTTATGGGCAAGATGCCCAGCATCGTCAAGTTTCTCAGGCGCAACGCCGTCGCCTATATGTTCCTCGCGCCGTGGCTCCTGGGTTTCCTGGTACTTACGCTTTACCCAATGCTCTATTCGCTGTGGCTCGGTTTCACGGATTATGACTTCACCAAGCCCGATTCGACGCAATGGATCGGGATTGGCAACTATGTGAAAATGTTCGGGCCGCTGTTCGGGCTGTCCGAGTTCACCACGTCCACGGGTGAGGTGATGCGCGTAGACCCGTACTACCTGAAGTCGCTGTCCGTGACGTTTACCTATGTGTTCGTGTCCGTGCCGCTGAAGCTGATCTTCGCGCTCGCTGTGGCGATGCTGATGAATCAGAAACTGCGGGGGGTGCCGTTTTACCGCGCCGTGTACTATATCCCCACGCTCCTCGGCGGCTCGGTGGCCATCGCGGTGCTGTGGAGGAAGCTGTTCGAGAAAGACGGCCTGGTGAACGGCGTACTGGAAGCCATCGGCTTTACCAACCTTCCCGGCTGGATCACCAACCCCAAGTACGCGCTCTGGACGCTCATTCTGCTGTCGGTGTGGCAGTTCGGCTCGTCGATGATTATCTTCCTCGCCGGGCTGAAGCAAATTCCGGAGGAGTATTACGAGGCGGCCAGCGTGGACGGCGCGAACAAGGTGCGGCAGTTCTTCGCCATAACCATCCCCTTGCTCTCGCCGGTGATTCTGTTCAACCTGGTCATACAGATGATCGGCGCGTTCCAGGCGTTCACCCAGGCCTATATCATCGGCGGCGGCAGGGGCGGCGTGCTCAACTCTACGCTGTTCTATACCCTCCACCTGTATATCCAGGGATGGACATACCACGAGATGGGGTACGCGTCCGCTATGGCGTGGGTGCTGCTGCTCATTATCGGGGTGCTCACGGCGATTGTCTTCAGATCATCGAGACTTCTGGGTGTCATATGGGACCGGGGAATAACATGAAAACCAATACGGTTGTCCGCCATACGTTGACCCATCTGTTCATCATCGCCCTGGGGCTGTTTATGATCTACCCCGTCTCTGGATGATTGTCAGTTCGTTCAAGCCCAACAATATGATCTTCAGCGACCCGGGGCTCATACCGAAAGCCGTGACCATTGAAAACTACATCTCCGGGTGGAAAGGCTATGCGGGTGCGACTTTCGGGAGGTTCTTCGCAAACTCGCTGATACATGTGCATAGTAGCTGTCGTCGGGAACCTGATCGCCTGCACAATGGCGGCGTACGCGTTCGCGCGGCTCAAATTCGCGGGCAGGAACTTCTGGTTCGCAGTGATGATGGTAACGCTGATGCTCCCCGGTCACGTCACGCTCGTGCCGCGCTATATCCTGTTCAACACCTTCGGCTGGGTGGGTACGTTCCTCCCGATCCTCGTGCCGAAATTCCTCGCGACGGACGCGTTCTTCGTATTTCTGCTGGTGCAGTTCATCCGCAGTCTGCCGAAAGAGCTCGAGGAGGCGGCGATCATCGATGGATGCGCGAAAGCTCGGAGTATTCCTGCGGATCATCGTACCGCTCGCGACCCCCGCTCTGGTGACGACCGCGCTGTTCACCTTCCTGTGGACGTGGGACGACTTTTTCAACCACCTGCTGTACCTGACAAGGCCGGAAATCTTCACGGTATCGAGGGCGCTGCGCACGTTCGTCGGCGACGCGGGGGCGGTATCCAATTGGGGCGGCGCGCTGGCGATGGCTTCGCTGTCTATGATTCCCGCCTTTATCCTGTTCTTCTCCCTGCAGAAATACTTCGTACAGGGTATCACGACCACGGGCATAAAGGGTTAGTCCAATAACAGGAGGAAATGACATATGAAATGATGACCAGAGACGTATTTCGGGTTTGTCCGCTGAAACTAGAATTACAGAAACAGGAGAATTCAAAGATGAGAATATTCCGCACAATCATGCTCATGGCACTGCTCGCTGCGATGCTCGTGGCGTACATCCTGCCGATCGCGGCACAGACGACTCCGACGCACTCCCCGCGTACACGGGCGGTCCTGCCGAGATCCGCATGGGTTGGTGGGGCAACGACGACCGCGCTGCCAGAACCCAAAAGGTTATCGATCTGTTCCAGGCTGCGTATCCCGATATCAAAGTCGCCGGCGAGCCCAATGGCGGCACGCCCGACCACTTCCAGATCATCGATACACAGCTTGCGGGCAACAACGCCCCCGACATTATCCAGTTCGGCGGCAACTGGCCCGATTACCAGCAGTACCTTGAACCGCTCAATGACTATCTCGGCAAACAGCTCCTGATCGACACCCCAGAGCGGTTTGACCAGACCGCGCTGATCCCCGCGACGGCGGCCGATGGCAATCTCTATGCCGTAAGCCTCGGCACGAACACGCCCATCCTGGTCTACAACAAGACGATGATCGAGGCGGCGGGGGTCGAACTCCCGAAGGACAACCTGACGTGGGACGAGCTTCTCGCCTACGGCAGGGAGCTTAAGGCGAAACTCCCCGAGGGAGTCGCGCCCTTCGTGGACAACAGCACTAACACAGGCGAACTACCTTAGCTATTTCTACACGCAAGCAGGGTACCCCGATCTGGACTTTGGACGAAGGTGGCAAATCCTACGCGACGGTTGAGTCCGCCAAGAAATGGCTTCAGATGTGGGCGGATATGCGCGCGGAAGGGCTGATCCCCGACGCGGAGACCACCTACTACCTACACCGAAGACGGGCCGGACAGCTCGGCGCTCGTGGCGGGCGAGGCGGCGATCGCTTTGGTTTGGAGCAACCAGGTGGCAGCCTATCAGGCAGCCATGACCGACAAGCTCGGCATGACGACGCTCCCTGCGGGCGGCGAAAATGCGTACGCCATCCAGATGAGCCAGTATCTGGGCATCAACAAGGACAGCGAGAACAAGGAAGCGGCGGCACTGTTCATCAACTTCTTCGTGACCAGCCCCGAGGCGGGCGCGATACTCCAAACCAATCGAGGCGTGCCTTCCTCGCCGGTCGTGCGTCAGGCAATTTCCGACGAAGCCACCGCGATTGACGCGGCGGTTTACAGGATCTACGACGCGATCAGCCGACCGCACGGTCCCGCAGGGTCCGAACCTCCCGAACGACCAGGAGTTTGTGAACGAGCTTGAGCTGATCGGTCAGCAGGTAGCGTATGGAGAGTCCACGGTTGACCAGGCCGCTGAGGACTTGCAGGCATTGATCGAGCGTCTGGCGGTCAAGTAACTTCCGGCAAAAGTGGCGGTTACTAAAGGCGTGAGGTCTTACGACCCCGCGCCTTTATATTACCCGAATGAAAGGAAACGAGACATGCTTACCCCACACAAGCTTGTTTGTGAATACCTGGTCAATCCGATTGGCCTGGATGTGCGCCAGCCGCGCTTGAGTTGGCAGGCCAGCGCCCAGCATCGTGGCGCACGGCAGACGGCTTACCACATCCGGGTGGGCAAAAACCCGGCTGCGCTCGAAGATTCGGCAGCCGGCATTGTGTGGGATACGGGCAAAGTCCTGTCCGATCATTCGTTGCACATCCCGTACGCAGGTCCGGCGCTACAGCCTGGCCAGCGCTGCTATTGGCAGGTGCGGGTGTGGGATGAGAACGATACGGCTTCGGTGTGGAGTAACAGCGCATATTGGGAGATCGGCTTACTGCATAGTAGCAACTGGCAAGCGGAGTGGATGACTCCGGATTGGGACGAAGACACACGCCGTCCGCAACCGGCTCCGCTGCTGCGCCGCACTGTTAAGGCCGGAAGCGCTCTTGTTACTGCCCGCATCTACGCCACCAGCCTGGGTGTCTATGAGTTGCGGCTGAATGGCCGGCGTGTCGGTGAGGCCTTGCTGACCCCTGGTTGGACCAGCTATGACCATCGCCTGCAATACCAAACCTACGATGTGACCAGCCTGATGCGCGAGGGTGACAATGTTTTGGGTGCCATGCTTGGCGACGGGTGGTATCGCGGTTATTTGGGCAACAAAGGACACCGCAACGTCTACGGTGACAGGTTGGCGCTCCTGCTGCAACTTCACCTCACCTACGCCGATGGCCGGGTCGAGATCATTGGCAGCGATGAGGCATGGCGGGCCACCTGCGGCCCCATCCAAATGTCGGACCTCTACCTGGGCGAAACCTATGATGCCCGGCGTGAAAAACCGGGTTGGGATCAGGCCGGCTATGACGATAGCGATTGGTATGGCGTGCGCCGGCTCGACCATCCCAAAGAAATGATCGTGGCCCAGCTCGGCCCCTATATCCGCCGTCAAGAGCAGATTCAACCAGTGCGCCTCCTGCACTCGCCCAAAGGCGAGATCATTCTTGACTTTGGCCAAAATATGGTCGGTTGGGTTCAAATGCGCGTTCGTGGTCCGCAGGGTACCACTATTACCCTGCGTCACGCTGAGGTGTTGGACCAGCAGGGCAATCTCTATACCGAAAATCTACGCTCGGCGGATCAGATCACGCGCTATACCTTGAGCGGTCGTACAGATGCCGACGAGCTATTTGAGCCATATTTTACCTTTCAAGGTTTTCAGTATGTAGCGGTGGAAGGATTCCCGTGTGAGCCGACCCGCGCTCATTTCACAGGCATTGTACTGCATTCAGACACGCCGCTCACCGGCACGTTCGAATGCTCCAACCCGCTGATCAACCAGTTGCAACACAACATTGTCTGGGGGCAAAAAGGCAACTTTGTGGATGTGCCCACTGATTGCCCCCAACGTGATGAACGCCTGGGCTGGACCGGCGACACTCAGGTCTTCATCCGCACCGCCTGCTTTACCATGAACGTTGCTGCCTTTTTTACCAAATGGTTGCGTGACCTGAGTGCCGACCAACGAGCCGATGGTAGTGTGCCGTTTGTGGTGCCGGATGTCATAACCAAAATTCGCTCCGGCGAGGTACACGCACCCCGCGCTTCGGGGGCAGCCGCCTGGAGCGACGCCGCTGTGATCTGCCCGTGGACGATCTACCTCTGTTACGGCGACACTCGCCTGCTGGAAGAGCAATACGAGAGTATGGCCGGCTGGGTGAATTTCATGCGTCATCGAGCTGGCGATGACTATATCTGGCGGAACGATATCCAATTCGGCGACTGGCTCGATTATCGCGGGCAGGATGCCCGCAGGCCCGCTCCCGTGACCAACAACGAGTTAGTTGCCACAGCCTTTTACGCCTACAGTACTCACCTGCTGGCACATGTGGCCCAGGTGTTAGGCAAAACGAGTGATGCAAAATGCTACGCTGACTTAGCACATAAAGTGAGAGCAGCCTTTAATGATGAGTTTGTGACACCCTCCGGACGGGTTGGCCCTAACACCCAAACGGCCTACGTGCTGGCGCTGCACTTCGATTTGCTGCCAGAGTCTATGCGTCCGCTGGCTATTGAACGTCTGGTGAAAGAGATACGTCAGGGTAACAATCACCTGACCACTGGCTTTGTGGGTACACCCTATTTGTGTCACGTTTTGAGCCGGTACGGCTACACGGATGTAGCGTACGAGTTGCTCAATCGGGAGAGTTACCCTTCGTGGCTGTATCCTGTAAAACAGGGTGCTACGACGATTTGGGAGCGCTGGGATGGAATCAAGCCGGATGGCAGTTTTCAGGATGCCAGTATGAATTCGTTTAATCACTATGCGTATGGCGCCATCGGTGAGTGGTTGTATCGTGTTGTGGCGGGGATTGATCTGGACCCGACTGAGCCGGGCTATAAGCGCATCCTTATTCAGCCCCGAACTGGTGGGCAATTGACCTATGTCAGCGCCGGTCTTGACTCGATGTATGGCAGGATCGAGTCAAAATGGATGCTTGAGGATGACGACTTCCAATTGGCTGTGACCATCCCACCCAATACTGAGGGTATTGTTCATCTGTTGGCTCAATCGGTTGAGGATATCGCCGAGCAGGGGCAGGCTTTGGACCAAGTGGAAGGTATTCGCGAGATTCGGCAGGAAGGTAAAACGGTTATTCTTACGTTAGGTTCCGGCCGTTATCACTTTAGAGTCTATATGTCGCAGGTGGCCCATTCATAGCTGGCGCAGGACGAGAAAACCCTGGCCGTCACAGACGATGTCCCCATCGCGCAGCAGGTGCGCGATGGCTTCACGGATCGCCGCTTCCAGCTTCGCTCCACAACGCCGGAACCCAAGCAGTCGGCTGACGCTGATAACCAGCGCGTCCTCGTACAGGCCAAAATCGCGGGCAAGCGTTAGCCTGACGGCCTCCTGAAATTCCTCGGGTGCGATCAGTTCCGGCTTCGCGACTGGGCTGTCATCGCCACGGATACGCACCGACGGCCGCCCCAATTCGCGCGTCCACAGAAACTCGCCGCTACGGCGCACGAGGTTTCGAGCGACAGCGAGGCGCAGCCCTTCCTCAAACGCCTCGCGCACGCTCTTCGATACCCGCGTACCCGTATACGCAGCCAACACGCGCTGCGCCTCTTCCTCGTGAATCGGCAACTCGTCAGCGACAAGCTGAGCGATATACTGTGCAACTACGGTTGGCAAGGTCTGCCAGAGCGGCAGGGGAGCAGTGGTCCGCCGTAGCGCCGATGTCTGGTAGGGCAGCGCCGCGCCATCCGATACGGACATATCGTTGTTGCGTGGCTCTGGCACCGGCGGGGTAGTTGTCGGCTGAACAGACTGTTCGTCAGCCAGATATTCGGGGAGCATGCCTGTATCAAGCTTTATCGTCGCACCAGTAGCGGAGAGCCTCGGCGATTGATCGCCGATAGCCTCCAGCCGTGCGAGCAGGTGCTTGAGGGTAGTTTCTGGCCGGCTGTACCAGTCGAGCGACCAGACGCGATGCACTACCCAGCCAAGGTCTTCCAGCACCTGCCGGCGCAGGCGGTCGCGGTCACGGGCGGTTGGCGTGCCGGCGTAGGTTGTTCCGTCGCCTTCGATGCCGAGCAGGTAGCGGCCCGGCCGGTCCGGGTCGACGACGGCGAGATCGACAAATGAGCCAACTGTGCCCACACGCGCGTGCGTGTCCCAGCCACGTGCGCGTAGCGCCTGGCCGATGGCCGTCATAATCGCCGTGTCTGGCGCCGACGCGTCGCTCATCGTATCGGCTTGCCCCCCGTGCTCGGCAAGGTGCAGGTACGCCTTGAGCGCAACGACACCCCGCGGCGTGTTCGGCCCGATCGTGAGGTGGTCGGCGCGCATCGAGCTGAAGAGCACACAGCGCTGGCGCGCGCGGGTCACGAGCACGTTGAGGCGCCGCCAGCCGCCGTCGCGGTTGAGCGGCCCGAAGTTCAGCCCAATCTTACCCTGCTGATCGGGGCCATAGCCTACACTGAGGAGGATGACATCGCGCTCGTCGCCCTGGATGGTCTCCAGGTTCTTGACGAAGAACCGCTCGTTCGCGTGTGCGGCGAAGAAGGCTTCGACCCGTGGATCGGCGGAGGCGCGGCGCAGGTGCTCGATCTCGTCCTCAATTGCCCGCTGCTGTGCGACGCTGAAGGCGCCGACTCCCAGCGAGAGGTGTGGCGCTTCGATCGCATGGCGCAGTGCCGCCTGAGCCACCGTACGCGCTTCGACCGGATTATGCTGGCCTGCGCCGCGCATGTAGACGGCACCCTCGACGAAGCAGAACGACAGGCCGAACTCGCCGTTGCCGGCATACGGGCCAGGGAACACGCGCAACCTGCCATCATAGAACTGCTGGTTGGAGAAGTCTATCAGACTGGCGTGGCGACTGCGGTAGTGCCAGCGCAGCGCGCATTGGTGCTTCAGACGCACGACGCCCAGCGACAGCACGCTCTCCAGGTCGGTAGCAGCCAGGCTGTCATCCTCCGACGGCGCATCCTCGACTTCGAGCTTGGTAAAGAAATTCGTCGGCGGAAGCTGCTTCTCGTCGCCGACCAGCAGCAGTTGGCCGCCCCGCGCGATCGCACCGTAAGCGTCGGCTGGCTCCACCTGGCTAGCCTCGTCAAAGATCACCACGTCAAACTCGATCGCGCCGGGTGCCAGGTACTGCGCGATCGAGATAGGGCTCATCATGAAGCAGGGCTTGATCGCTTGAATGACGTCACCGGTCTGTGCGAAGAGCTTACGGAGCGCCATATGCCGCCGCTTCTTACGCATCTCGCCTTTGAGGATGCCGAGCTTTGAGTGCTGATGAGCCTCGCGGTTGAGATCCGGCACCCGAGCGCGGATGCGCTCGGCAACGCGCCGGCGATTGTGCTCCAACCAGCGCACGTCGGCCTCACAGAACCGTCGGATGAGGACATCGTGATCGTCGCCGCGGAAGCCAGCCAGCGAGGGGCGCCGGCGCAGCGCCTGGTCAAGCCAGAGCTGGTAGAATTGGCGCGCGAAGCTCTGCGCGAGTCTTCCGTGCGCGGCCTGCGCTGCCGGCCCTTCTGCCCAGGCCATGAACGACTGGAGCGGCCCGCTCACACACGCGGCGCGCACGCGTTGATACTGAACCCAGTCGTCGAGTTGCTCCAGCGCATCAACGAGCGGCTCGTGGCGCAGCAACAGCGTCGCGATTGGCGTTTCGCGCCAGTCGCCGTCGAGCCAGGTTCGTTCGTCGGCCTCGATCGCGGCGAGCCAGTCGCGCCAGGTCTGCATGGTGTGCGCGATGGCCTGGTCCGCTCCCACAAACAATGCCTCGTATGTGGCGCGCTCACCACGCTCCAGTATCCGCTCTGCTACCGTGGCACGGATGGCATCAGCCGCGATGAGCTGGCGCGCTTGCAGCACGCCGCGCATGACCTGGCGAAGCGCGTCCCAGTCGCCGTCGACATTCGTCCAGTGCGAGCGAAAGCGTGTGGCATATTGTTTGACGCCCGCCAGCGCCGTCGCACGCAGTTCGGCACTCTCGACCAGCGCCTGCAATAGCTCAAGCTGCTGAATAGCCGTCAGTGTCACTCCCGGCAACAAGTGCTGGTCGATCTGCTGGGCGTCGGCCTTCCATGGCGCCGAAACCCACCTCATCAACCCGTCCTCGAACCCTGCCGGCATCGCTTTGTGTGCCAGCGACTCGCTGTGGGCGCGGCGACGCTCGTGGATGGGCGCCCAATCGACCTGCTCGGCGGCTGAACCGACATACTGCGACCAGATCGCCTTGCGCCGCATACGCTCACTGCCTGCGGTGAGCCAGGTTTCGATCGCTGTGGCGTCGTGCTCCCAACGGTCGTCAGCAAGCATCCCCGCCGTGAGGTCTGGCAGGGCCAGAATTTGCCGCGCGGCCCCAAGCGCCGTCTCCGCTGCGGCGACACCAGGCGGCAGCGTGATCTGGAGTTGCTCCGCCGCCTGTCCCAGAGTTTGATCAAGGCGCTGGAGGGCGGCGAGCAGCGCATGCAGGCTGCGCTGGATACGCTGCCGCGTACTCGTGTCATAGACCGTGAGCGTGAGCGCCCGCCAAGGGTGTGCGGCGATGTCGCCGACGTGGGCACGCCAGCGATCGTAGGCATCGAGAGTGTCCAGGGCGCTATGGAGCTGCGCCTCCGTCCAGGCAAGTGGATCGGCGATCTGGCATTCGGACTCGGGCGCATCGCGCGCGGCGATCACGCGTGCGCCAGCCTCGTAGGGCGAGATGCCGAGCGGATCGAGCGGTGCGTGCAGCTCGCGAACGTATACGTTGAGCTGGCTACGCGCCGCCTCTAGCGGCCCTGGATTAGCCGTGCCAACCACGAGCGGCTCCTCGTAGGCGGCGAGCGTACGCTGCAACTCTTCGAGCACGGTGCGCTTGCTGGTCTTGTTGCTATGCAGCTCCAACACGAAATCGCCCAGGCCAGCCGCCTCTAGGCGCCGCTTCACCACCGACAGTGCCGCTGACTTCTCCGCCACGAACAGTACGGTCTTACCGGCTGTCAGGCACTCGGCGATGATGTTGGTGATCGTCTGCGACTTGCCCGTGCCTGGCGGCCCTTCGATCACTGCGCTCATGCCGTTCCTGGCCGCGAGAATGGCAACCTGCTGGCTGGAGTCGGCATCGACCACCTGGAAGCTGTCGACCGGCGGCACCATTTCGTCGAGCGTGGCCACGTCGGGTAACGGCTGGTCGTCACCGGGAATCTCGGCTGGAATGCCGGAGAGCCGGCGTACGAACGGGTGGGTGGCGATCTGCTTGTGGGCGGGCCAATTGGCCGGGTCGAGATCGCGGTACATCAGGAGCTTGGCGAAGCTGAACAGCCCCAGATGGAGCTCGGGAACCAGGCGCCAGCCCGGCACACTGGCCAGCGCCGTCTCGACTGCCGCGAAATAGGCGGTGACATCCAAACTCTCGTCTGGCTCGACAGTGGGCAGCTCGAAGCGGAAGATCCGCCGGCAAAGCTCGACCAGGCACGGGTTAATCAGGATATCGTCCTCGTACCGGCGCAGGCTATGGCGGGTGCGCACGCTACGTCGCTGCAAATCCACTGGAACGAAGAGCAGCGGGGCGCGCGAGACGCCATCCCGCGTGGTTTCGCGCCACTCGACGATTCCAAGCGACAGGTAGAGGATGTTGCACCCTTGCTCCTCGCGGGCACTGGCCGCCTCACGGGCCAGGTACAGCAACTGTGACTGGAGCTGGTCGCCAGACAGGGCAGTCTGGAGGTTTTTATCGGTGTGGCGGGCCTGCGAGCCATTGCCGGCATCGATCGGCGCCAGATCCAGACCGGCGAAGACATCATAGTCGTGGCTCGCGTCATTCGACCGATCCCACTCGACCTCACGCGCCACCACTGCCTCGACCATCGCGGCGGCCTCGCGCGGGGCCTCTTCACGAGCGAGAAACTGGAGAGTCTGCTCCTCAGCGACAAGCCTGCGGAAGACCTCGGCAGGCAGTTCGTCGATGACACGCAGCGTAGCGCGTCCCTTGGAACGGTGGTTGAGCAGCCGGTTGCGCCGCGTGAGATCGAGCAGCCGCCGGCGCGTGTCCTCAAGCTTTTGCTCGATCGACAGCGGCTGTGCGGCCGTATTTGATTGGGTGGGATCGATCATGGATTGCCTCCGACAACGGCAGAGTAGAGGGAATGTCAGGGTTCGATCGGCGCTGGTAGATCGGAGCGCTGGATGGCCGCCAGTAGCGCCTCCAGATCGCTCTTCTTATACAGCCGGTAACCGTTGATCGGGTGACGATAGGTCGCCAGCTTGCCCGTGCGCTCCCAGTTCCGCATCGTGTTGACTGATACGCCGAGAAATCCGGCGGCGGCTTTGATCTGCAAGTAGTCCTGAATATTCACTAAGGCCGCCTTTCGCACAGCACATACCCCGGTACACAACTCTACCAAGAGCATACAAGCGGTGTCAAGGGGTTGATTACGGTAGTTACACGCTTGGTACAGGTCGAGGTCGAGCGGGGCGTGTCTCATGATGCTGCGAACAGTGACAATACGCACTGTTCATCTTCCTCTGTCCTGGTTCGTTCTGGTAATTCCTATAGCGTATCGTACGCGGTAGCCTGCGAACCACGTCGTTGTGCGCCACCTGACAAAGGATCACACGCTCATGCCGACCTGCCACCACGTTCCACTCCCGCGTCGCCTGCTGGCATTGATGATAGTTGTGATCCTTGGGAGCCTGCTCCCACCGCATCGGCTGGTGGCTGCCACACCTGTCCCTGCCGATCGCCGCACTGCCGTCGCCACCCCAGCGCTTCAGCCGACTGACTCAGCACCATCTGCCGCAACCGGTTCAGATGGGGAGCACCTGCTGTATCTGCCGCTAATTATGAGCGCTGTCGCGCCAATTGAGATCCTCGTCCAGCCCGGCCAGGGCGGCACGATCGGCGCTCGGGACGGCAGCGTACAGGCGGTTTTCTCGGCCCGCGCAGTGGCGCGGCCGACACAGGTGCGCTATGCCTCGATCGCACGCCCGGCGATCAGCGACATACCCCTGGCGGTCGGCGGCCCGGCCTTTGCCCTCACCGCGCAGGATGCCGCCACCGGCGCGGCTATCACCCAGTTTCCGCACGAGGTTTTGACCCTGCCGGCCACCGCAGCCGCACCGGCCACGGCGATCGTCACGCCCAGCATCACCCTCTCCGTGCGCTACACCGACGCGGATGTGTGGGGGCTAGACCTGCGCACGCTTGCGGTCTACACCCGCGAGACCGATGCCGACCCCTGGCAGCGCCTGACCACCACGGTTGACCGCCAGCGACGCCTGCTCGTCGCCACCACCGATCATCTGAGCCAGTTCGTCCCGCTCGCTGCCCTGGCCGCCGACGCTCCGCCGGCCGCCAACAAGCGCCTCGCGCTCGACCCCGATGACGATGTCGGCCACGCGACATGGCCGGGCACCGGCTACGTGTCCGAGCTGCCCTATAACCTGCGCCTGGCCCAGGATGTCAGGCAGCGCTTCGCCGACGACCAGTGCCGGGTGGACATCCTGATCACCCGCAACTCGGCCAGCCAGCGCTTTGTTCCAATCAGCTCACGGGTCGGCAGCGCCGCCAACTTTGGCGCCGACACATATACTACTTTGGCGTTCAACGCGCTGAACGGCTCTCCCTGGGGGGTGCAGATCGACGGCGGCGTGCGCGGCTGGGCGCGCTTCAACCATCCCGACGACGATGCGCTGGTCGCCGAGTTCTTCGGCCGCGTCCAGGAGTACACCGGGCGACCGCACACGCAGGGCGTCCAGCACCCGTATCCCACCACGTACTACGCCCCCGTTACAACCCTACCGGCCAGCACGACCTACGCCCATATCGAGACGCTGTTCCTTGACCACAACTACGACTGGCCGGTGATCAACAGCGCCTTCTCGCGAACTGTGGACTCGGCCTACACAGCGCTGCGCACCCGGCTGGAGGCGGCCGGCATGACCTGCGGCGATGACCCGCTCCACCCGCCGCCGCTGCCCGCCCCGCCCTCGGCCGAAGAACTCAAGCGCCTGCGCGACCTGGGCTACCAGAACTACCAGAAGTATGGCGCCGACCCGGTCAGCTTCTCGACCGGCAACCACGTGCTCCAGGCCCACCTGGCGCGGCTCCCCGGCCCTGGCGGCCTGGATATCGATCTCGACTCTGACCTACAACGCCCAGGACGGTCGCGACGACCTGTTCGGCGTCAGTTGGTCGTTCCCCTACAACGCCCGCGCCATCCACTACAGCGACAATTCGGTCAGCATCGTGCTGCACGACGGGCGCACCTACCACTACACCTGGAATGGCGCAGGCTATACCGCGCCGGCCGGCGTCTACGAGCGCCTGGAGCGAAGGGAAGGCGGCTGGCGCTGGATTACGCCGGGCGAGACGACCCTGACCTTCCAGGAGACCGTCGGCGGGCTGGGCGTCCTGACTACGTGGCAGGACCGCCGCGGCAACACGCTGCATCTCAGCTACGACCTGAGCGGGCAGACCGCCTGGCAACAGGGCAACCCGGTCCCGCGTCCCCCGCTGACTGAGATTCGCGACGACGCCGGGCGCGTAGTGGCCTTCCAGCACGACGGCGCGAGCCATATCACCGGCCTGGCCCTCCCCGACGGTCGGACGTTCGCCTTCGGCTACACCAACGGCGATCTGACCGCGATCACCGACGCGAGCGGCGGCACGCGCCGCTACGCCTACGACGGGCGCCACCGTGTCACCGGCGAGTGGGACCCCGAGGGCATCCACTTTCTGGAAAATCGCTACGACGACCGCGACCGGGTGATCGGGCAGGCCGACGCCACCGGCGCCCAGAACACGATCGCCTACGACCCGATCGCGCGCGTGACGACCTTCACCGACAACGGCGGCAACGTCACCCGCTACCGCTACGATGAGCTGAATCGTATCATCGCCGTCGTGGATGCGCTCGGCGCCACCACCCGCACGACCTACGACGCCAGCTACAACGTCGTCAGCCAGGTGGACGCGCGCGGCTTCGAGACCCGCTTCACCTACGACGGCAACGGCAACCTGCTCACCCGCACCGACCCGGTCGACGGCTTCAGCTCGGCCTTCTACCATCGCGACGTGACCAACTGGACCTACGACGCCCACAACCAGCCCACCGCGATGACCAACGCCCTGGGCGCGACCTGGCGCTACGAGTACGATGCCGAGGGCAATCTGACCCGCGCGGTCGCCCCCGACGGCACCCAGACCAGCGCGACCTACGACGTGCATGGCCAGGTGCTCAGCCTCACCGACCCCAACGGCCACGCGACCAGCTTCACCTACGACGCGGCGGGCAACCGGCTGAAGACGATTGATACGGCGGGACACAGCACGACCTCGACCTATGACGCCGCCGGGCGCGAGACCAGCTACACCGACGCCAACGGCCACGTGGTCAGCTTCATCTACGATGGCAATGGTAACATCACCCGCATCACCGATCCGAAGGGCCAGGCCAGCACCTTTGCCTACAACCACAACGACCTGCTCATCCACTCCAGGGACCGGCGCGGCGGCGAGCGCCACTACCAGTACGACGCCAGCCTGAAGCTGACCGGCGAGCGCGACCCGCTGGGCCACTGGACCCACTACGCCTACGATGTCCTCTACCGCCGCAGCTCGGCGACCGACCCACTCGGACGGCAAACTCGTTACGCCTACGACGCCGCCGGGCGCCTCGCCTCGATCACCGACCCGACCGGCGCGCTGGTGCGCTATACCTACGATGCCGACGGTAATCTGATATCAGTTATCGATCCGCTCGGCCAGCGCACTGCGATGGCCTACGATGCCATGGGCCGGCTGAAATTCGCGACCGACGCAGCCGGCGCACGCACCGAGTACTGCTACGACGCCGAGGACCGACTGATCCGCACGATCGGCCCGCGCGGCGAAGTGACCGACTACAGCTACGACACGCTCGACCGGCTGATCGCGGTCAAGGACCCGCTGGGCAACATCACGCGCTACGTCTACGACGCAGCCGGCAACCGCCTGGCAGCGATCGACACGCTGGGCCACCGCACCGACACAACCTACGATGTGCTGGACCGGCCGGTCGCTGTGGCCCACCCGGCGCTCGCCGGCGGCCTGCGCCCAACCGCGCATATGGCCTATGATGCGGTCGGCAACCCGGTTGCTATCACCAGCCCGCGCGGCTTCGTCACCAGCCTGATGTATGACGCAAACGATACGCTCACGCAGGTGGTAGACCCGTTGGGCGGTACGACGGCCTACGCCTACGACAACGAGGATGCGCTCACCGGCGTCACCGATCCGCTCGGCCACACGACGACCACGACCTACGACCTGAACGGGCGCCCCACGCGCGTGACTGATGCGCTGGACCAGGCGACGGCGCTGGGCTACGACGCGGCCGGCAACCTGACCACGACGACCGACGCTCTCGGCCAGATCACGACCTACGCCTACGATCCGGTCGGGCAGCTGCTGAACGTCGCCGACCCGCTGGGCAACACCACCAGCTACACCCGCGACGCCGCCGGACGCGTCGCGGCCACGACCGACGCCAACGGCCACACCACCCGCTACGCCTACGATCCGGTCGGGCGGCTGCTGGGCGTCACTGATCCGCTCACCGGCACCACCGGCTACACCTACGACCTGGCCGGCAACCTGACGGCGATCACCGACGCCAACGGCCACACCACGCGCTTCGACTACAATTTCCTGAACCAGCTCGTTCAGGAGACCAATCCGCTCAGCAACACCTGGCGCTACGCCTACGACGGCGCCGGCCAACTCACCCGGCGTGTCGACGCACTGTGGCGACCGACCTTCTACGCCTACGACAGCAACGGGCGCCTGACCAGCGTGACCTACGACGGCGCGCCAGCGCAGCACCCGCTGACCTACGCCTACGACCTGGACGGCAACCAGACCAGCATGTGTGATGGGCTCGGCTGCGCCAACCAGACCTACGACGCGCTGGGCCGCATGACTAGCGCGACCGACTGGAGCGGGCGCACAATCACCCGCACCTACGACCTTGCCGGCAATCTGACCGGCCTGACCTCCCCCGATGGACAGACGGTCGCCTACGGCTACGATGCCGCCAACCAACTGGCCGGCATGGCCGACCCGCACGGCGGGGCGCTGGACTACGAGCGCAACGCGCTGGGCCAGGTGACGCGCCTAACCCGCCCGAACAGCACCGTCTCGACCTTCAGCTACGACGCCGCCGGCCGGCTGACCGGGCTCGACAACCGGGTGCAGGGCGCGCCCGAGCCGCAGAGCGCCTACGCCTACGCGCTGGACAAGGGTGGTAACCGGGTCCAGGTGACGGAGACCCGCGCGGCCTTCGACGGCAGCCCAGCGCTCGTGATCCTGACCCATGACTACCAGTACGACGCGCTGAACCGGCTCGTCCTGGCCGCCACCGACAGCCCCGACAGCGCGACGAGCTACGCCTTCGACGCAGCGGGCAACCGCCTGGGCACGGCCGGCACGGCCCTCGTGCCCGACTCCGGCGTGCCCGCACTGCCGGTCGCTCCGCACCCGACCGGCGCGGCCAGCAGCTACAACGCCGCCAACCAGCTCACGCGCGTCGAGGAGGGCGGCGCGACGACCACGTTGGATTACAACGCCAATGGCGACCGCATACGCGAGACGCGGGTCCAAACCGACGGGGTGACGCTGATCACCGGCTACGCCTACGATCGCGAGGACCGGCTGCTCGGCGTGACCAGAACGCTGAGCGACACCGGCGGGATGACCGTCACGCTGCGGGCGCAGTATGCCTACGACGGCTACGGCCGCCGCGCCACCAGAGTCGTCAGCGAGGCCGGCGCAATCACGCCGACGCTGGTCATGACCTACACCTACGACGGGCTCGACCTGATCGGCGCGCAGCTCCAGGCCGGCGGCGTCGTCACCACGACCAACTACTACCTGGCGCCCTCGCCGATCACCGGCCTACGCCGCCCAGTCGAGATGGAGCGGCTGCCGAACGCCACCACCGGATTCGCTGGCGACCGCCACTGGTACCAGAACGACGGGCTGGACAGCGTCGTCGCGCTGACCGAGGAGGGCGGCAACCTGGTCTCGCCATTCCTGTACGACGAGTACGGGCAGCGCCTGACCGGCGCGACCGACCTCCAGGTCTTCAGCTACACCTCGCAGGATTACGACGCCGAAACCGGGCTGCTGCACTTCTACGCACGCTACTACGACCCGGCGCGTGGCGTGTGGCTGACGCAGGATACGTATCGTGGGGAGATCGGGGAGCTGGGGACGCTGCATCGGTATGGGTATACGCTCGATAATCCGACGACATTTGTTGATAAATGGGGATATATTTGTATATTTGGACTTGGAGATTGTAGAGAGAAGTTTGATGTCAATAATGTTGATGGTGTGAAATTTGTAGAAGGAGAAAAGAAGTGGACTAATCAAGAAAGAGAACTTGTGCAGAGCGGTATCAATATTCTCCCCGAGAAAATGCGAAAGGATATTCCACTCGAAGAAATAAAGAGGGATGGCAGCAGTTGTGATAAAAACAGCGTTTGTATTCTTGGATCGTATAGCAGTAATAAGATCATGAACTTCCGAGACACAACGTTTTCAATAGGTGATGATGAAGTTAGGCGAACTACAGTTCATGAATTTACTCATGCTTACCAGAATAAAGTTGGAGATGGAGATTCTGGAAGTAAAGAAGAGACTGATGTTGATGCAAGAAGTGATTTCATGAAAAAATGGAATGAACAGGTTGGATGGCAAAGAGAAGAGAAGAAAGAAGGGTGGTGGATATTTTCTTCTACTAAATACAAATGGAAATATCAAGGAAAAGATTCTGAAAACTGGATTCCTACATACGGAAATGGAAATGCGCCAAATCCTTGGGATGATATGGCTAAATCGGTTGAAGAATATATATATAATGCGGATAGTCTTGAAAAAAATTCCCCATCAAGATACAAATTTTTGAAGGATAATCTCTTTGATGGCAAAGAGTATAAGAAGCTTGCCCCACTTTCAGCGAGTGAAAAGGCTGCATTAAGACGAATAGTAATGAACTTTCTCACAGGAGTAAAAAACAGGTACAGTCCCTAGTGTCTCTAAAGCCGCATTATAACTACGAGTGGTGATGTTGGCATTTAATCGGCGGGCGGCCACCAGCCAACACTAACCCACAGCCGCCGCGTCACGATAATCTCCGGGTTGTTGAGTTGAAGCGCAACAATGGTAGCACGCCCAGAGGAAGTGGTTCCGAGAATATGAATACCATCGTCAGACCAGACAAAATGCTCGAACCATATCTGCGTCCGCGGGTTGAACAGTGGAACAGGCTCGTTCGTCTGCGGATCGAGCGCCTGAGTCAGGGCGCCTTTGAAGTCGTTGCAACGGCGACAGGCAAGCCACAGATTCTCTTCGACCGTTGGCCCTCCTGCGGCAACAGGGATGATGTGCTCGACCTCCATCGGCATACCCATCAATTCCTCGCTCCGCAGGCAGTAGCCGCAACGGTAGCGCGCCTGCTGCGCGATGCGTGCCCGGAGTGCAACGGGAATATAGAATCTTGTGGGACTCATGGGGTACGACTGAGATGCTGGCGCAGTTCAGCCGGCGTCGGAACCGGCTGCCCTCGAAAGCGCAGCAGCACCGCCGCCCGCGCCTTCCGCAGCATCACAAGGTCTGCCTGCTGTTGGAACTGGTCCAGGCGCGCGCGCTCAGTTGTAGTCAGCTCGCCAGCCTGGTTGCGCGCCAGGAGTTCAGATAGCTCGTGCTGCCGGTCGTCCGGCACCGTCTCAAAGACCGCATCCCGCAGCGCGCTGTTGTCGAGGTCTTCCAGCGCGCTCAGCGCCTGCACAATCTCCAGCGGCAGCCCATCCAGCGGCGGCAGCGACGCCTGGAGCGCCGTCAGGAGCACCGTCTCCAGCGGCTGGTCGGTCGCCTGGGCCATCCGCTGAAGCGGCTCGTAGAGCCGTTCCGGCAAGGTTAATGTAATCGTTCGGACCATCGTGGCATCGCCTTTCATGTGTATCTTGCGCGCCGACCATCATTATACCGCACGTTGTCGGCGGTAGACTAAGGGCACTCAGCTATGCGTCATCGTCTCGCCCTGCCACTACTCATCCTGCTGCTATTTGCCGTCACACTGCCGCAGGCCCCTGCAGCCGCCTCGCCGGAGATCGTGCCCCTTGGCCCGGCGCAGGCGGCGCCCCGCGCCGCCTACACCGCGCTCTTCGGCCATGTCGGCGCGGGCGGGCGGGCGCGCTGGGCGCAGCGGCCGTTCGTCTACGACGGGCAGAGCTACGCGCCCGGCACGGTTGTCGCGCCGGAGGGTATCGCCGGCGGCAGCTATGACAGCCTGGTCGTGAGCGGGACGCTGGCCGTCACCCCGTCGCTCGCGCTCGACGCCACCGGCACCCGCGTCGCGGTCTTCCGCTCGACCGTCAGCGACCCGACCTACGGCAGCGCCGCCTGGGAGTTGGCCGATGTTCGCGAGACGCTCGACACCTACCTCGGCGGCGCGCTGCGCTACGACATCCTCGATGAGCAGGGGCTGGCGACGCAGGACCTGTCGCCCTATGCCATCCTGATCGTCCCATCCATCCGTCGCGGCAACGAGCAGGATATGCTGGCGGCGCTCGGCCCGCAGGCGCTGTCGAAGATCGACGCTTTCGTCCGGGCCGGCGGCTTCCTGTATGCCCAGTCGAACGGCGCGATCGTTGCCGAGGCGGCTGGCGTGGTCGCCGCCGGCACCGTCGATCTGACTAGCACGCTTCAGCTCGCGCCCGCCGCGCTTCCCAACACCGGGCAACTCGCGGTGCTCGATTCGGCCTCGCCGCTCACTTTCTCTTGGATCACCGAGACGCTGTACCTGCTGAGCGACCCGGTCTACTCGCCCAACTCGACGCTCCAAACCGTCACCGAGTACACCAACCTGGACGGCCCGAACCGGCCGGCGATCCTGAGCGGTGCCGTCGGTGCCGGCCAGGTCATCCTGGTCGCCGGCCACCCGACCGCCGCCACCCGTCGCACGCAGGTCCCGCTCTTTTTCGACGCCGTCTTGTGGGCGCTGGGCCACCCGGCCGAGCTGTCCGGCGACGCGGTGCAGACCTCCAACCCGACGCTCGACCCGCACCTGCTGCCGGCCTACGAGGCTGGCGTCCCGATCAGCGCCACCCTGACGTTTGAGAATGTCTGGGACGCGCCGTTGAGCGACACGATTATCACCGAGACGATCGCCGCCGGATTCAGCGTCGACCCCGCCAGCTTCAGCCCGACCGGGACGATCGCCGCGCTGCCGGATGGCCGCAGCCAGGTGGTCTGGAACCTGGGCGATGTCGCGCCGGGCGCCTACGCCCTGCACTTCGCCGCCCATACGGTCGCGCCGGGCATCCACAACCAGAACCTCACCTTCGCGGCCGGGCGGGCCAGTTTCACCTTCCAGGGGCGGCCCCACGCCGTCGCCCACCGCGACTTCATGCTCCAGGCGCGTATGCCCGCCCGGCTCCAGGCCGACCGGGACATCGAGGCCGACCGGCAGTACTTCATCCCGCCCGAAGGGCTCTACCTCGACGTGGGTGTGCCGATCGAGAACAAGGAGGACACGCTCGCGTCCCAGGTGGTCGTCACCGATGTCGTTCCGCTGATCGTCCCGCTGGTGGGCCTGGAGGACCAGGAGAGTATCCTGGGCCAGAACGACGGCCAGACGGTCTGGATGCGCAACGAGCCCTTCTTCTACGACGAGACCACCGGCGCGCCCTACCTCCCAGCCGACGGCCACGCTGTCAGCCAGACGATCACCCTTGCCGATTGGGATGGGCAGACCCGCGCGGTCTTCGAGGTCCCCTACGGCACTCACGGCACCGTCTCGCTCCAGGCTGTCCGGCCACTGGCCCTGGGCAACTTCGTCACCATCCCGATCACCTACTCGAACGCGATCACGCTGACGGCCGACCACAAGCTGTTGCTGCCGGCCAAAGTGCTGACCTGGACGCTGGACCTGTGGCCGGGCTACCACTATGAGGCGCCGGCGATCCGCTACGGCATCCGCTCGCGTGAGCTGTTCGGCCGCGCCGTGACCTTCGCCGGCGACCCCGGCATTGCGTCGGAGCAGGTGGTCGTCTCCGCGCCCGGCGCCAGCGTCTACACGCACCTGGGGACGACCCCGATCTCCGCCCGCGCAGAGCTGGCGAGTGGCCGAGTCTATGTGCCCGCCGCGCCAGCCACGCCGGCGATCGGGTACCGCGATTTGTGGGGGCGCGACCATACCCTGCCGCTCCGCGCGGCCTTCTACGATGTCTTTAGCTGGGCCTCCTGCCGTTGCGGCGGTCCTGGCAGCGGCGAACAACACGCGGCGCTCAACGTCACCTTCGGGATGCGCGCCGACCTGGAGGGCAGCGGGCGGCGCGACCGCCAGGTGCTGCTGTACCCCGGCCGCCTCGATGGCGCCGACCTGGATATCGTGATCAAGGACCGCAACCAGGGCAACGGCATTCCCTCGGACCAGATGCTGATCGATATGGGCATGTTCCGCGGCCTGGGGGTGGATATTGGCCCGCGCAGCGGCGACTGGGCGACCTCCTGGCAGTCCTCGATCATCGGCACGCGCCTGATCTCGGTCGAGACGAGCACCGGCTACGACCACCTGCTGTTCCAGCACGACCTCCCCGTTGGCGGGACCGATGTGATTACGCTGGCGGCGCGTATCCAGAGCCAAGGTGGCCCGCCGGTCGAGGGGATGCTCAAGCTGCACGACGGCGCGCGCTTCACCTACCGCCAGCAGGCCGCCGGCCCCAGCCGCTACGAGGTCTACGACACCCACGTCCAGGGCGTCGTCGCCGAAGCGACCCGGCTCAGCATCCGCAAGCAGGTCACGCCCATCCAGGTCAGCACCTACGGCGACGAGATCTACTACATCATGACGGTCAGCGACCCGGATGAGCCGCGCTCCCTGCGGCGCAACGGGCCGGGCGATCCGTTCCTCCAGTCCTATGGCTTTGGCAACCTTGCTGCCACCACCTATGTTGGCGGGCGCGAGGGCACTCAGATCCTGCACAGCGTGCTGGAGCCAGGCGAAAGCACCCGCATCCGTATCGAGGTCAACAACAACAGCGGGCACGATTTAACCGATGTAGTAGTCGCGCCGCAGCCGCCGCCCGGTATCACGATCGAGCCGACCTACCCGGACCTGAACGCGGTCCCGCCGCCGATCTTCGGCGACCTGCCGTTCCTGTACCTGGCGACCATTCCCGATGCCGGGCGGGCGGTCTACTACTACGACCTGACCATCGACGCGAACTACAGCGGCGCGCTCGGGCAGGTGCTCACGATCCCGATCGGCTTCAGCGCCGCAGGCGGAGCGGCCGGCTTGCAGATCCCGCCGGCGCGGATCGGTATCGTTGAGGCTGGTAGGGGCGCCACGTATATGTCGGCCCTGGCTGAGACGTTGGTGTTGACCGACACGCTGCCCAGCTACGCGCAGCTTACTGGCGCGGCGGTCGTGGCGGCGTCCGACGTGGCAGCGCTGACCGATGCGACCGACGTGGATGGGCGGGCCGCGGTGTTCGGGAGCTTCCAGGAGCCGATCAGCTATACGGTGGATAGCGCGGGAGCGACACAGTTCACGCTGCCTGGGGACGCGCTCGCGCGGCTGTACGACCCAGTTGGCGCCCATGCTCTGTATGTCGTCGCGCGGGCCACGTTCTCTCCGGCAAGCGCCGGGCCGGTCTCGGCGAACGCCGGCGCGCAGGTGACGTACGCCGACCCATTCGGTGTGGTGTGGCAGGAGCGCAGCCCGCCGGTGCTAGTCGAAGCTCACGGGGCTGCCGTGCGCGTCAGCTATACCTGCACCGGCGTCGTGAGCGGCACGCTGGCGCTGGGGACGGACACCTCCTCTAGCGGCGACCCGACACAGTGCGCGCTAGTCGCTGGCACCACCAACCAGGTGTTGCTGGACGCGACTGTCAGCAACCTCGGCGATTACCCAGCCCAGGAGGTCGCCGCCAGCCTGACCCTACCGCCAGGCGTGACGCTTCTCTCGGCCAGCCCGGAGCCGGCCAGCGCAAGCGAACAAACGATCACATGGCAGGTCGGCGACCTGGCCCCTGGCGGAACGAGTGTGATTCGCCTGCGTGTCGCCGTGCCGCTCGACCCCTACGGGACGATCGCACTCGGCAGCGTTGCGCGCCGAGTCACGGTGGTCAGCCGGAGCGATGGGCAGTTCACCAACTCGTTTACGAACCGCTCTATCATTGCCCAATTGGCCGGACCATACACCGCGCCAGTGTACGTATCGCCCGACCAGGTCGGCGCGGCGCTCCAGCTTGCCTACGCCTGTGAGAGCGTTACCGTGGCGGGGAGCGCGCCCTCCAACGAATGTGTGCTTCAGGCGGGCGCCACCAACCAGGTCGTGCTGACGGCGACGTTGCGAAATACCGGCGTGTACCGCGCAGAGGGGGTGCGGCTCGGCATGACTCTGGCCGATGGCGTCACAGTGATGGACGCCGTGCCCACAGTCCAGGTGACAGGCGCGCTCGCCTCCTGGGATATTGGCGACCTAGCCGCCGGCAGTCAAACACAGCTACGCCTGACACTTTCCGTGGCCGTCGATGCGGCACTCGGAAGCACTCCAGGCGGCTCGCCCTCCCTGGCACAGATCCTTGACCGGAGCGACGGCGCCTTTACCGATGCCTTTAGCCGGCGCGCGATGACAGTCATGGTCGGCGGCGACTATGCCCTGCCGGTGCAATCGCTCGTGCCGCCCACGCCACGGGTCTACCACGCCTACCTGCCCGCGATGACGCGGCAGACGCCCCGACCGGCGGACTTGGTCGTCACCCGGTTTACGGTGACTCCCGCCCGGCCAGCGGTGGGCCAGCCGGCGCAGATTACGGTGGAGGTGCAGAATCAGGGCGATCTGGCGGCCGGAGCATTCTGGGTGGACTTCTACATCGATCCACGGCCGGCGCCAACGACAGCCGGTCAGCGCTGGGATACCTCTTGCGGTGTGACACCCTGCGATGGGATCGCCTGGGGTGTTTCAGGGCTGAAGCCAGGCGAGCGCGTCACGCTCACCAGCACGCCCGAGAGCTACGCGGCTGCCTACACGAGCTGGACGGGCGCGTTCCGGGTGGCCGGCGTCCATGACTTGTACATCTACGCCGATAGCTGGAACGGCGATGATCGATTGGGCGGGGTGCATGAGGCAGATGAGACCAACAATCGCGCTGCGATCCAGGGATTGTTCATCGACGGGAGTGTATCAGCAACGACCCAGGACAGCCAGCCTTTGCCCGTTGCGCGTCCGCTGCCGGGCGAGTTTGCGCGATAATCATCGTCATACGCTATTTAAGAGAGGCTAGTGATTGGCCTGTGGATGTTAGAGGCGAAGGCTATCAGTAGCCTTCGCCTCTAACCTTTGTTGCGTGGCTGTGAGCAACCCGTCTCACCTCTACTATCAAAATTGGGAACTGGTGCTGGTACCAGAAGGATCTGGTCGGAGGAGAGAGGATGAAGGATAGAGGATGGGCACCCGCGCAACGCCGCCTTGGCGTGATGGATCGCGTCGCGGGCCTCGATGAAGCTCGCCGCTCTGGCTTTGCAGCAGCAGCTCCGCAATCCCGGCTGTGACCCCAAAGTTGCCGTCGATCTGAAACGGCGGATGCGCGCCGAAGAGGTTGGCATACACGCCGCCGCCCACGACCGACACATCGTTCGTTTGCACCAACCTGAGCATGTTCTTCAGCAAGCGATAGGCGTGATCTCCATCAAGGAGCCGAGCCCACAAATTCATCTTCCAGGCCAGCGACCAGCCGGTGCCCTCGTCGCCTCGCAACTCAAGCGATCGTTGCGCGGCCGCCATCAACTCAGGCATCTTGGCCGCAGTGATCTGGCGGCCTGGATGCAGGCCAAACAGATGCGAGATGTGTCGATGGGTGTCGGCGGAATCGTCCCAATCCTGGAACCATTCCTGGAGCTGCCCGAAGCGGCCGATCTGCGGCGGGTAGAGGCGGTCGCGCGCCACTTCGAGCCGACCGCGCAGATCCTGGTCCACGCCAAGCAGGCGCGCCGCCTCAATGCAATTGGTGAACAAATCCCAGATGATTGCCATGTCGGCGGTCGTGGCCATGCTGACGGAGGCGATTCGGCCATCGGTGGTGGTGAATCTGTTCTCGGGCAAGGTGGATGGCATTGTGACCAGCCGGCCTTGATTATCCTCGACGAGCCAATCGAGACAGAATTCAGCGGCGCCGCGCATCAGTGGGTAGGCCCGTTCGAAGATCACGAAGGGAGGAAGATCACGAAGAGGGCTAATATAGCATTCCTAAATGAGTTGTAAAAGGGGGTGTGGGGGGAGCCCCCACAGAAACCCTTTCCCACTTTACAACCCAGATAGGATTGCTATAGATGTGGCTATATAATCTTCGTGTCTTCGCGAGCTTCGTGATGAGAAACCCCTACTCACGCACGCGCTTCGAGCATGGCAACACCGTAGCCCGCAAGCATGAGTGTATCGGCGACGATAGACTGGCCCAGGTGATCCCAGAAGCGCTGGCCGGCCGGCAGCTCAACGCTGACATCCCCCGCCGTATGGTTGAGCACGAACAGCAATTGGCGCTCGGTCGTTTCGCGCAGCGTCACCTCCACCCCGGCGGGGACGGCGAGCAGCGGCGCGATCTGGTGCGCCGCCAGCACTCGGCTGTAGAACGCATCCAGGAAGCGCTCCTCGGGGTCGCTGGCGACGTAATAGGCTTTGCCTCGGCCGAACGCATGCTCGGTGACAACCGGGCTGCCGGCGTAGAAATCGTCGCCGTAGGTCGCCAGTGTTTGCGCGCCCTCGCAGTGGACGATGTCGCACAGCTTCCCACAGGTGTAGCTGCCGCTGCCATCAAGCATCACGATATGGTTGACCTGGCCCTCGTACAGCGCGTCGATCTCCTCGACTCGAATACCCAACACGCGCCGCAGCGGGCCGGGATAGCCTTCAAACGCCAGATCGCTCTCGTCGACGACCCCACTGAAGACCGTGGCGACAAACGAGCCGCCCTGCTCGACAAACGCCTCGATCCGCTCCCCGACTCCCGGCTTGACCATGTGGAGCATCGGGGCGATCACCAGATCATAGCGGCTCAGATCGGAGTCGCTCCACACGATGTCGATCGGCACGTTGTGCCGCCACAGTGCGTTGTAATGCTTGCGCACGCTTCCGGGATAATCTTTGGGGTTGATCGGCCCTACGGCCGCGTCGATCGCCCACCAGTTGTTCCAGTCGAACAGCACTGCCACGCGCGCCAGCGTCGTCGCCCCGATCGTCGTATCGCCCAGCCGTTCCAGCTCGGCGCCAAGCGCCGCCACCTCACGGAACACCCGCGTATCGCTGCGCCCACCGTGCTCGACCACCGCGCCGTGGAATTTCTCGCTGCCGCCTCGTCCACGCCGCCATTGGAAGTACATCACCGTGTCGGCGCCGTGGGCCATGGCCAGGTAGCTCCACAGCCGCAGAACGCCGGGGCGCTTGAGCGCGTTGATCGGCTGCCAGTTCTGGCTGCTGGGGGTCTGCTCCATCAACATGAACGGCTGGCCGTCCTTGAGGCCACGGTTGAGATCGTGCAGAAAGGCGATGTCGCCGGGGTAGGCGTTCGGCCATGGGTAGCAGTCCCAGGAGACAACATCGATCTCTTTGGCCCAGGCGCGGTAGTCCAGGTGCGGGTAGGTGCCCATCAAGTTGGTGGTGATCGGGATGCCGGGGGTGATGGCGCGGATGGCGTCGCGCTCCAGCTTGAAGCATTCAAGTAGCGAGTCGCTCTGGAAGCGCCGGTAGTCGATCGTGAGACCATGCACATTGCGCTCGCCATCGGCGTAGGGCGGCTCGATCTGCGACCAGTCGGTGTAGGTGTGGCTCCAGAAGCGCGTCCACCAGCGGGCATTGACCTCGTCCAGGGCACCATAGCGCCGCTGGAGCCAGGCGCGAAACGCGGCGGCGCAGTTGTCGCAGTAGCAGGGCGTCGCATACTCGTTCGAAACATGCCAGAGCAGCAGGTTGGGGTAGTCGCCGTAGCGCTCGGCCAGCCGCGTGGCCATCTGCACCGCCAGGCGGCGGTAGTTCGGCGAGTTGGGGCAGTAATTGGTCCGGCCGCCATGGTGAACACGCCGGCCGCTCACGTCGGCGCGCAGCACGTCGGGGTAGGTCTGCGACATCCAGGCAGGCTGGGCCGCGCTGGGAGTCGCGAGGACGACATAGCGCCCGCCGGCGGCCAGCTTCTCCAGAACCAGGTCGAGCCACTCGAATGTGAAGCGGTCCTCGGCCGGCTGGAGCGCCACCCAGCTAAACACGCCGACGGTCGCCACGTTGAAGTGGCATGCCCGCATCAGTGCGACATCTGCATCCCAGGTTTCGGGCGGCCACTGCTCCGGATTGTAATCGCCGCCATGCCAGATAAACGACGCTCGCGGGTTAATCGGGCCATATTGTTGCATAGTTCCCTACCGTTTCACTTCATCTCCGTGATGACCACACCCCCTGGATGGAGCACCAAGATGCAGCACAATCTGGGCATGATCAGCGGGCCGAAGCGGCAATACGCTTACCTAAACCTCTGCTGCTCACGCCTCACGCCCTTGGCGTCCACCTTCACTCTATCCATCTGCTCAACGCTTCCTGTGCAGTTCCCAGGGTACTACAGGATAAAGTCAATCACCACACGGCTTTCGCCTGCCAGTGTGATAATACGGGTTTCCGCTTTCCGGCTGATCCCAATGCCATAGGCCACGACTGCTTCAAAGTCTCCTGAACGGACAATCTCCTTGACGAGCGGCATATGCTGTTTCAGACGGCCCGGTACAGTTACCTCTCCGCTGCTATTGTGCGCGTATGAATTGGAGAACTCTACACACAGGATCGCCGTACCTGCTACAGAGACAGGGTTCCCCGGGCCGTCAGCAATAAGCTCCTTCACATACTGAATCCGCACGAGTGGAACAGGGCCATCAAATTCAAACACCACGCGATCGTACTTTGGCGTGGCCTCAGGATGGTGTGCGGCACGTATCGCAACAAGGGTCGAATTGGTCGCTTGCTCGCTCGTCATCGAGATGCCTCCTTGTATGTTCCAGCGCTTTGCACCGATGTGACATGAGCGTTCCACACCAATTGAACGAGTGCTATTTGGTAAATTTACGGCTGGTATGGGAATCGGTGTGTATAGCCGTCTGCTCAACTCTGTGACACTGGCATGGAGACCTGCTCCAGCGTGGGCAATTCCTCGAACGGCGGCACCTCGGCCAGAAACAGCTGTCCATACCCGCGTGGGTCTGCGGTGAACAGCACCTGTCTCCCGTCAGGCGTGAAGCGCGGATGAATGTGCAGATGCTGGATGTGTCGGCTGCCGCGATGGACGCATAGCACCCGCGGCCCTTCGAACTTCTCCCCATCGAACCGGCACAGCAGCACGTACGGCGTTAGCCCGAGCGCCGGGCCGTCAGCGACGATCAACTCCGGCGTGTTCGAATGGAAGTGGTTGGAGTTGTGTGGGAATGGTAGCTCGATTTGCTCGGTATTGTCGTAGCGGATGAACCCGTAGAACGCCTTGCCCTGTTTGCCATGGTAGCCGACGGTTTGGCCATCAATCATCCAGTACTCGTGACCCACCGCCTCCCCCTGCTGCTGTGGGCGCAGCTTCCACACCCTGCCGCTGTTCATGTCCAGCACCCACATGCGCTGCTCAACCAGGTGCCAGGGGCCTTCGTGGCAAAACGTCAGCAGATGCGCCTGCGTCGGCGAGGTGTTCACATGTCCGATCCAGTTGCGTTCCTCGTGCAACACCTCGGCTTGCTGATCGGTACCCTCGGTTGAGACCCGAATCACGCGGCTGAGCGGGTGAGCCTCGAAGATCTCGCGGAATCCGATGTATCCCGCCCCAAGGTCCACCGGCCCGACCTCCACCGATTGCCTGAGCGTCCCGCAGACGAAGCGCCCATCGGCGGTGCAATTGGTGCCGCTGGCATTCCATCCCTGCGGGCAAACCAGCAGGCTCCGCTGCTCTCCACTACGCAAATCGAGAGCAATCAGGCGCCCCTCGCGCCAGAAATACGCTTCGTCGCGCAGCGGGTTGACGCTTGTTCCCTGGTAACTGCCCGTCACTCCAGGTGGATTATCGGTCAGGCGAGTGATCATGCCGCCGGCAAGTTCCAGCGAGTAGAGATTGCTGCTGTTGGCGCGGTCTGAGCCAAACAGCAGCCTGCGCTCAGCATCCCACCAGCCTGGGTTGGTGAAGTAGAGGTGGTAGCTATGGGCCATGTGCTCGGTGAGCTGGTGTACCGTCACTCCAGTCACCCGGTCAGCGTAGGTTCGCTTCTCACTGGGGAACATCAGCAAACTCATATGGTTCCTCCTGGTTACTATTCGACGCGAATGAGTCCCTTCTATGATTGATGTTTATTGGAGTTTAGACTAATTTGACAACGATGAGACGTTTAAGGCTTTGCAAAGCCATGAAAGCAACATCACCAACAGGGTGTGAAGCCGTGGCTGCGGTAGAACTTGAGAAGCTTATCGGTCTCCTTGCTGAGAGTCCCGACGATAAAGCGCTGGATGCCCTCTTCTGGGCGCCGCTGGACACTCTACCAGCGCTCCGGTCATCACAGGCTGCTTGGCTCAGCATGCTCATGCCACCCGTCTGATGCTGCTCATTCCTGCCAGCGGGGCTTCACACCAGTGGCAGATCGCCAGTTAACGGATCGAGTGTCTCGGCAGGGGCCGGTCCAAGTCCCAGGCAGGTGATTGTCCCAGCCGGAATCACCGTTCGGCCCGCATCGTGAACCAGGCAGACTGGAATCTGTTGCTGGCGGGCATCTGTATCTAGCCGCACCAGCGTGTCCGCATCTACGGCGTAGACGACAATCTTGGGCATGCCGCCCCGGAGCCAGGCCACTTGGGCCTGTTCAGCGGCAGCGACAAACGCACCGACAGCAGCATGCGCCACCTGTGCAGCGAGCTTACCTTTGGGGAGCGAGAGCGATCGGTTGACGACAATGACCTGCTTCATCTGGGAGTTTTCTTTCGGCCTCGGATGGGTCTCTCCATCAAGGTCTCGCCCGTCGATGATGCGCGTAATAACGCTCTAAAAACGTGTTGAGTTCCGCAAACGGAAGTGGCTGCGTATCGGATCGGAACCTCGCAGACATGAGAAGTCCAAGAGCTTTAGCCTTGGGAGTAATCACGTTTCTTCCTCGTCGCTTAGGTAGCGCTCTACTCCTGCCTGATCCGCCAAATCCAAGACCAGGCTGCGGTTCCAGTCGACCAGCACCAGCCGATACTCACAACCGAGCATGCACAATGCCGACACCAGCTCCTGCCTGAGCGTGGCGTCTATCGAAGGAGCCAGCATGGAGAGCGACAGCGCCGTCACGATGCCATCCTTGATGCTTCCGTAGAGCGCGAGATCGTAGGCTTTGCCAAAGGCAAAGCAGCCGGGACAGGGCTCGCGGTAGCTGCTATAGCCGGTCTCGACTCTATCGGCGGCGGGTAGGATGCTGCCAAAGAGTTCGGCCAGTCGCGAATAGGGGATAGCCCTGATCGTAATCGAGGAAGGCTCCTCTGAACGGACATAGATGTCTGTCCAGGCGACCCCATCGAAGTGTTCAGCGCTGAAGGTATCCAGACGCTCTCGCTCCTCGTGTAGAAATGTCAAATTCTCAACCGGAAGCATGTTCACCATACTCCAGTCGTCTTCGTGCAGGTAGAAGGCCGCATGCTCCTGGCTCATTGTACTCCACAGCTATCAGATGGCTATTCCTGGTGCTGAAACGCCTTGTAGCCTGTATGCCAACCTGTCCACCCTGCACCAGCGGCTCGCAGGCCGCGAGAGCAGCGCCAGCCTGGCCTGGCACCAGCAGCGTGTCGTAGAGCTGACGACTCTGGTGGAGCAGACGCAGTTCCAGGATCTGCTCGTCGATACCATAGGCAGGAGCGCCTTCGATATTGCAGGCGAGATCCTCGCACTTCCCAGGCTCATTGTACAATTATTCTGGCCTTGTGCGGAGACTATGTTTTCAGTCTTGACCTATATCGTGGGGCACAGTATTATCGGGTCGGTTGTCCTATCCTTCTGATCTCCTTCGCCGCCGAGCGCAGGGCCGTGACCATGTGCTGGCAGCCAGGGGCATCAGACGCTGAAAAGAGCTAGAATGAGGAGTGTACGTGCTATGGCGCATCTGGTCCTAGCCGACGAGCCGCTGCCCGCCGAGATCCTGACGATGCTCGGCTCCGAGTACGATGTGCAGGTCTGGGGTGAAGGCGACCTCGACACACTGCTGGGCGCGGCGGAGGGTATCTACACCTACGGCCACGCGCCAGTTGGCGCTGCGCTGATCGAGCGGGCGCCCAACCTCAAGGTCATCAGCAACTATGGCGTCGGCGTCGACCATATCGACCTCGACGCCGCCCGCCGGCGCAGCATTCCGGTCGGCAACACGCCGCACGTGCTCGACGGGGCTACCGCCGACATGACTTTCGCGCTGCTGCTGGCCGCCGCCCGCAAGGTGACAATCGGCGATCGCTACGCCCGCGACCCCACCTTCACTCACTACGACCCTGGCTTTATGCTGGGCACCGAGGTCCACGGCGCGACGTTGGGGATCATCGGCATGGGCAACATCGGGCGGCAGGTGGCCAGGCGCGCCCGCGCCTTCGACATGACCGTGCTGTACCATAACCGCAAGCCCAATGTGCAGGCCGAAGCCGAGCTGGGTGTGACCTACGCCGCGCTTCCGGACCTGCTGCGCCGCGCCGATTTCGTCACGCTGAACGTGCCGCTCAATGCTGAGACACGCGGCATGATCGGGGCTGAGCAGCTGGCCCTGATGAAGCCGACGGCCATCCTGGTCAATGTGGCGCGCGGGGCGGTTATTGACCACCAGGCGCTGGTCGAGGCGCTCGACGCTGGGCGGATCGGGGGCGCCGCGCTGGACGTGACCGAGCCGGAGCCGCTGCCGCGCGACCACCCGCTGCTCAAGATGGAGCATGTGATCATCACCCCGCACCTGGGCAGCGCCACCCGCCAGACCCGCCAGGCCATGGCCTGCCTGTCGGTCGATAATCTCAAGGCCGGGCTGGCTGGCCAGCAGCTCCCGGCGCGTATCGCCTGACCAACAGGTTATAGAGGAAGGGATAGAAGCTGTCACGACCTGGCGGGAGCGAGCCAGACAGCACAACTCTATGCGGATGATGATGAGTGAGAGCAGACCTTGGCCAATAATGTCCTCAGCACCTACCACGTCATGCAGGCGACCGGCGATTTCAGCCAAGGCCGGTCACAGAAATTGACACCACGTTGATACCCTTGAACAACTGCATCTGTGCCTCCTACTCTATGATCAAGTGCCAGCACCGCTACGAGACGGATGGCCGTACCGGAGTGGCGGCGGCCTCGCCGACGACTGTGGTCCACGCTCGAACGCGCCAGGCGGTGACAAGCCCGTGGCGCACGTACGGGTCCGCCGTGGCGAACTGCTCCGCTACCGCTGGCGACTGACCCTGGAACAGCAGGATGGCGCCATCGAGCTGGATCGGCAAGTGCGCCGCCAAGCAGCAGTTCGCCCCGTTCATACGCCTGCCAGGCCAGCGCCAGATGCTCGTCCCGCAGCGCGGCTCTGCGCTCCAGGTAATCTGAAGCCAACTCATAGAACAGCAAGTAATGCATCTCTTCCTCCCAATCCAAACAATGCTTCCATTCGCTGACCTTATGTGGGCATGTGAGAAGCTTGTGCCGAGGGCAACCACGTTTCGTGAACGTGGAGCCAGACCAGGCCATTGGGTGTGCCGGGGCGGTTGCGAAACACGACGGTGCTGATGCGCGCGGTGGTTGTGCCCCCAGTCTGCTGCCACTCCTCGTAGGTCGCGACCAGGAGGTCGCCGCTCTGGCAGCGCAACTGGGCCCGCTCGATCCACATCCGCCAGCCGGGGCGACTGCCATGGGCCGCGCGCAGTTGGGTCAGCAACACCTGGCGTGGAATGATCTCGCCCGCCGGCGTGATCAGCAGCATGGCAGCATCTGTAGTGTCCGTCAGACGGGCAAAGGCGGCGTCCATCGCCGGCAGCGTACCGTCAAGCCAGCCCTGAAAGAACTCGTGCAGCTCGACAATCTCGGCGTGCCAGGCTTCAAGTGTCATGGAGTGTATCCCTTCGGAGATCAGTTTCATAGAGCATCTGGCGATGGGAATCGGGATGGATGCTGGATGCGATCACCCAGGCAATCCATCCCACATCAACTCTCCTGACCGCCCCACCTGCCACCACCGCTGTGACCCTACCCTTGGTCACCGACCATGCCCTGCTGGTGCTGCTGGGCAAGTTCGCCCAGCACCTGGGCCTCGTGCGCTTGCTGCAGGCGGTCGCCCTCCCTCAAAAGACCCGCGACCATCGCCCGCAGACCAAACTGATCCAGTTCCTGGTCGGCATCCTGGCCGGGCTGGACTACTTGCAGGATTTCAACCTCGGCCCGCGCATGTGCAGAGTGGCAGTGCCACCGGCTGACCGCCGGCCTCGGCCGATTGACGGAGCGCCAGAATGAGCTCCTGATCCAGCCGACCCTGCAGCGGACCATAGCTCGGCGGCGTGTTCGTGCGCACGGCCACGACCAGGCTCATGATACAGCCGGCCACCCCGATCTCGTCGTCGTGCCACTGCGGCGTGACGCCGGGCACGGCCTGTAGGAACGGGGTGTCCCAACGCACAATTGGCATGTCGGGGTCGCCGGTGTGAGCGACCATCGCCACCAGCGCGCCACCGTCGACACGCTCCCAGCGCCGCTCGACGCTGATGAAGCGTGGGGCCTCGCCGCCTGCGGCCAGCAGCGACAGCTGCTCCTGGACGGAGAGGCCCACGCCGATGCTGACCCCCATGCCCTTTTCGGCCAGGAAGCGACTGCTGCGCCACCAGCGCAGCGGCGAGTCGTAGCCGACGTTCGTCCAGTGGAAGATCCCCAGTCGCCCAGCCTCGAACGTGATGATTCCATGTTCCTGGGCCTCCTCGCGTGCCTCGTGGTTGTCGGCCAGGCGCGAGTAGTACGGCGCGAGGGGGTAGCGCTCCACCAGGCCGGTCACGCTGAGCGGCCGCGCGTCAAAGCCCAGGTAGCTGCGCATCACGCTCATGCCGTGGTAGCCGTGCCCGGCGAAGTCATTGAACGAGCTATAGACCGTGCCGAAAAGGCCGGATCGGATCAGCGCTAGCTTGAGCTGCTCGAGCGGCCGGCGGTGGAACTGCTCGGCCACCTCGACAAACCGCCCACGTGTGCTTGCGGCAGCGATGATCGCGTCGGCCTCGCGCAGATCGTGGGCGATCGGCGTCTCGACCAGCACATGTAGCCCGTGCTCAATCGCCATCAGGCCAACCTGCCCGTTCGCGCCGTAGCTCACGCTCACGATGCCGATCTGTGGGGCAGTCTCGCGGATCAGGCGGTCGATATCAGTGTAGGCTGGCACGCCGAGGCTGGCGCCCAGCCGCTGCGCGCTCGCGTCGCTGCGCCCCCACACCGCCACTAGCTCGATGCCGGGCAGTGCCTTGAGGATCGGGCCATACATGCCGAGCGAGCGCCGCGATGTGCCGATGATCGCGACGCGGGTTGGTTCTTGTTGAGTCATACGCGTGTTCCTTGTCAGCAAGAGGCGGATGGTGATCAGCCGGGTGTGGTTCCTCCAGCTGCCGTGCCAGGTCGGCCAGCTCGCGCGTGCGACCGACGAGCGGCGTGGGGTGGGTCGGCAGATTACTGCGGCGGATTGGCGCGACGCGTGGCCGATTGGTCTTGACTGGTGGGACGTCAGACGGCAGTTCAGGCGCGAGGACTTGAAAAATGGATTCCGGGCGAGTGATAGCTTTGAGTTGATCGACGGCAAGCTCGCCGTGGACAGATGCCAGGAAATCTGCTCGTTCCCCAGGTGGGATGTGCAAATGCTCGGCCAGCAGTGCGGCAATCTGGCTGGAGGGCCTGCGTTCCTCAGCCTCGATCTTCTGGATGGTCACCTTGGCACAGCCCACGCGATGTGCAAGCTCGGCTTGCGTGAGGTCGAGCGCTTTGCGCCGCCGCCGCACCCAGTAGCCGAACGAGGTTGGCAGATCCATCGCGCCATCCTTCTGAGGCATACCTCACGAGCGCAGGGATAATCGCAATCGTAATCGCCGGTTGGCAGATCCATCGCGCCATCCTTCTGAGGCATACCGCTCTGTGTATGGCTGGTGTATCTCCTATTGTATCACTTTAACCTACCCGCTGAGATCCTGCCTGTAGTGTAATAGCACCACACAAACAAGAAAAACCGAGTGTCGCACAAAGGCGTATCCTCCAGACCTTGAATGAGCTGACACCGGAGTTGAAGCCTGTGGCCTGGAGCACGAACTGTAAAGCATGATAAAGCCTTATCTTAGCGTATATTTTCCCGGTTTCCGTGTGATGACCCCATGATCATAAAAGACAAATTCTGCTGGAGCCAAACCGCCCAGCATAGTTAGCCGCTCATGGCTCAAGAGCTGGGATAATTTCCGTGTAGTTGCCCACGGCTACGCCTTTGCGGATCATAGCACACGAGCTGCATGGCGCTTTGTCCAGGTGCTGGGCGTTCCGGCACGAGTGGCATCCAGTAATCGGGTAACGACGAGGCCCATGTGTCGAGGCGATAGACCAGCGTTCCCTCCGCGATGGGTTGTTGATTTCCGCCTTCGCGCTGTCGCCGGCTTGATACGCCTCGTTGCGGTTGAGTGGCTTACCAGATTGAGACTCCACAATATGCTCGACCGCCCAGGCGAGGTTTGCCATCTCGTCCCTCAACAGATGTACATCCTCGAGTGGCGAACTGGCAAGATGCTGGCCTAAAACCGGCGGCAAAAACAGGGTCGACGAGGGCAATGTCGCTTTGGAAGCCGGCTCGTTCGACAGTGCAAACATGCGCCAATGTTCATCTGCGCGATGTCGGGCGGCAGCTCGCCGTGGAACAGGGGATACAGCACCTGCGTGGCGTTCGTGTCGTCTTTAACGTCTACTGGGGTTCGCAAGGCGCCTGAGCGCACTTTGCCCCACAGGTCGAACTCCTGGACCGGCGAGGCCACCTCGCTGGAGCTGGTGGTCAGGCCGACCGAACCCAGGTGGTCGCCGTGCAGGTACACCGGCGCGTTGTTGCCCCGCGCATCGCCACCGCCGGGCCAAGGTGTTGACCTGCCAGCCCTGGAGCGAGGGAATAAAGGTCGCGGATGCCGGAGGAGCCGTCGATGAGCTGCCAGGGGCTGAAGTGATCGACGGTCGCGCTGACGGTCTGGGTGGCGTAGTCGATGGTCGAGGGCACCGGCACCCAGCGGGCTTGCTGCTCGTCGAACCAGGCCAGGGTCAAATTACCTTCGGCGATGCGCAGGGCCTGGAGCTGCTGGGTGGTGTAGGCGACGCTGATCGTCAGCGGGGCGTCGAAGAGGTGGACGGCGGCGCCGCTGACGTCGGCGGCGTCAAGGTAGAAGGTGCCTAGGCCGCGCTTGAAGCCGGCGATGGCCGGGTGGATGGGCGTCCCGCGGGCGAGCAGATCGGGCAGTTTGTCGGCCAGCGGGGTATACTGGAGCGTGAGGCGGCGGCGGTGCGCCTGCGCGGGGACACGCACGACCACCCAGCCGTCGCGGCTGTGCAGCTCGGCAGCGGCGCCGGGGATGAAGTCGGCGCGGGCCGGGCCGCGCTCACGCGGGCTGACTGGGGCGCCGCCGTGGCCCAGCACCGGCTGGCCGAGGCCGCTGGCGGTCGCTTGTGGGGCCAGCAGGAGTGCGGCGCCGAGCGGCATACTCGGAAGGCTCAACGTTGCGGTGACAATCGTCTCGGCGTGACCGTTCAAATGCCCGATCGTCCAGCGCCAGCCTTGTGTCGGACCACTATAACCAGGGCCAGGAAGTGCCAGCGCGCCCGCCGGCACAGGCATGGTGACTTCCAGGTCGTCGGCAGGATCAGGGGCGGCATTGGCGACTGTCAGCGTGATCGTGGTCGTCTCGCCGACGGCCAGCTCAGGGGCGACGTCGCTCTCAAGCGCCAGTGCCGGCAGGTGCGGATCGGGCGCTTCCTGGAGCGGCGGGGCGCTGAGTTCGAGCGGCAGGGCGACCACGGCCGCGCCGGACAGCCAGCCAAGCACCAGCACCACGGCCGCACCGAGCAGCCAGCCAAGCGCCAGCACCACACTGAGCATGATCGCGTGACGACGGTAGAGCACGGGCATGAGCGAGCCTCCTTCAAATGGCGCAGCCGCCAGATACACCCCACGATGTAGTATGCGACTTTGGACAGCGGGCTGTATCGATTAGACCATGCGCGTGACGGCAACACAATCCGGCTTGGTGATACAATTTGCGATATAATGAGCGGTATAAACGGCGATATAATCAAAAACTGCGGCGCCCACTGCCAAGCCGGGGCTGCCGGATGACGCGGGTCGCTCAGTCTTGACCACACATTCCTACACGCGCGGAGCAAACTGGCATGGACCAAGCCTCATTCGGTAGCCAACTCAAGCGCTACCGTAAGCCACTCGACCTGACCCAAGCGGACCTGGCCCACCGGCTGGGATGCTCGACGATCACTCTTCGGAAGTGGGAAGCCGATGCGCTGCGACCCTCGCGCGAGCTGGTGGAGCGGCTCGCGGATTTGTTGGGGTTGGCGCCAGCCGAGCGTGTGGCGTTTATCAGGGCCGGGCGCTGGACCCTGATAAACACCGCCGGGCCAGAGATCCAGAACCCATACAAGGGTCTGCGCGCATTCCAGGAGGCCGACGCGGCCGACTTCTTCGGGCGCGAGGCGCTGGTTCAGCGCTGCTTGGAGCGCATGGCCGAGCAGTATCCGTTGCCGGTAGTTCGTAGTCAGTTTCAAGACGTACCGAACAATCGGCCACGGACTATCGACCCTTCGACTTCGCTCAGGACAAGCCACGGACCACAGACAACATCACGTTTCCTGGCCTTGATCGGGGCGAGCGGCAGCGGCAAATCGAGCGTGGTGCGGGCTGGGCTGATCCCGGCGCTGCGGCGCGGCGCCCTGCCCGGCTCGGAGCACTGGCTGGTGGCTGAAGTTCAGCCGGGAGCACGCCCGCTCGAAGAGCTGGAGGCCGCACTACTGCGCGTAGCCCCCCACCCACCCACCAGGCTGCTGGAGCAACTCCAGGAGAGCGACCGCGGCCTCGTACGGGCAGCCAAGCGCATCCTGTCGGCCGACGACGGCGTCGAGCTGGTGCTGGTGCTGGATCAGTTCGAAGAGCTCTTTACCCTGGTCGAGGATCAGGCCGCCCGCACCCACCTGTTGGATAGTCTGCTCGCTGCGGCGGCCGACGAGCGCAGCCGCGTGCGGGTGATCGTGACTCTGCGCGCCGACTTCTATGATCGCCCGCTCATGCACCCAGGGTTCGGCGAACTGATTCGCGCGGGCGCCGAGCTGGTCCTGCCGCTGACGCCCGACGAACTGGAGCAGGCGATCGTCCGGCCGGCCGATCGCGCCGGGCTGGTGTGGGAGCCAGGACTCATCGCGGAGATCGTTCGCGATGTCGGCGCGCAGCCAGGCGCGCTGCCGCTGCTCCAGTATGCGCTCACCGAGCTGTTCGAGCACCGAGCCGGGCGAGTGCTCACACGCGACGCCTACCAGGCCGGTGGTGGGGTGGCCGGCGCGCTGGCGCGCCGGGCTGAGGAGTTATATGCCGGCCTGGCTCAGTCAAGCCAGGCGGCGGCGCGGCAGTTGTTTCTGCGGCTGGTGACGCCCGGCGAAGGCGCCGAAGACACTCGGCGGCGCGTCCTGCGTTCCGAGCTGGCGACAATTGACTATCGACCATCGACCATCGACGGTTATAGCGCCGAGCCTTTGTCCTTTGTTCCTCCGCTTCGCTCAGGACAAGCTCTTCCTCCTTCATCCGTGACAGATGGTGTTATCGATATATACAGCCGCTACCGGCTGCTCACGCTCGACCACGACCCGATCACCCACGAGCCGACCGTCGAGGTGGCCCACGAGGCGCTTATCCGCGTCTGGGTGCGGCTGCGCCAGTGGCTGGATCTGAGCCGCGATGATCTGCGCCAACGGCGGCGACTGGCAAGCACGGCCGCCGAGTGGCGCGACTCTGAGCGCGATCCGAGTTTCCTTGCGTCGGGCCTGCGGCTGGAGCAACTCGCCGCCTGGGCCGCCGAGAGCACCCTGGCGCTGAGTCATGACGAGCGAACCTACCTGAGCGCCAGCCTGGCCGAGCGCGATGCGCAGTGGGAACAGGAAGACCAACGCAGGGAACGCGAAGCCGCGCGGGAGCGCCGCTCGAAGCGCATCCTGCACACGCTGGTGCTGGCGCTCTTCTTCGCGACGTTGGGCGCCCTCGCGCTGGCGGGTGTGGCGCTCAACCAGAGCGACACAGCCAGGCGCAGCGCCGCCGAGGCGCACAGCCTGGCCCTCGTATCGGGCGCGCAGGCGGCGCTGCGCGAGGGCAACACCGATCTGGCACTGGCGCTGGCGGTCGCTGCCAATCAGGATGATCATCCAGCCGCGCAAGCGCAGCTCACCCTGGCCGAGGCCGCCTACGCACCGGGCACACGGCGCATCTTCACCGGGCATCGCAGCAGCGTGCATGGGGTCGCCTTCAGCCCCGACGGCCGAACCGCGCTCTCGGCCTCGAAGGACAAGACGCTCATCCTTTGGGATGTCGCGACCGGCCAGGACATCCGGCACTTCAGCGGGCACAGCGATGTCGTCTGGCGGGTGGCGTTCAGCCCGGATGGCCGCAGCGCCCTCTCAGGATCGAGCGATACGACCCTGATCCTCTGGGACATCGCGACCGGCCAGGCCATTCGGCGCTTCAGGGGACACACCGGCCCGGTCCAGGGCGTGGCCTTCAGCCCCGATGGTCGGGCCGCGCTCTCGGCCGCCGAAGATATGACCCTGATCCTGTGGGATGTCGCGACTGGCCAGATGCTGCGGCAGTTCAAGGGGCACACCGCCAAGGTCAAGGCCGTTACGTTTAGCCCCGATGGCCGTGCAGCACTCTCCAGCTCGGAGGACACAACCTTGATCCTATGGGATGTCGCGACCGGCCAGATCATCCGTCGTTTCGGCGGACACACCGCCACCGTGCGCGACGCGACATTCAGCTGGGATGTCGCGACCGGCCAGATCATCCGTCGTTTCGGCGGACATACCGCCACCGTGCGCGACGCGACATTCAGCCCGGATGGCCGCTTCGCGCTCTCGGCCGCCGAGGATACGACGCTGATCCTGTGGGATATCGCGACCGGCCAGGCCATTCGGCAGTTCAGGGGACACACCGGCGATGTCAACACCGTCGCTTTCAGCCCGGATGGCCGCTTCGCGCTCTCGGGCGCCGAGGATGCGACCCTGATCCTGTGGGATATCGCGACCGGCGAGCGGGTTCGCACCCTCCTCGGCCATGGCGCGACCGTCACCGGCGTGGCCTTCAGCCCGGATGGGCGCGCTGCCCTCTCCAGCTCGACCGATCGTGATGTGCGCCTGTGGGAGGTCGTCAATGGCGCGGAGATTCGGACGTTCATGGGGCACAAAGATGGCGTGTGGCGCGCGATATTCAGCCCGGATGGCCAGACCATCCTCTCCGCCGCCGAGGATCTTACGCTGATGCTTTGGGATCGAGAGAGTGGGCAGTTGATACGTCAATTCATCGGACATACGAAGAAGGTGTATGGCGCGGCGTTCAGTCCCGACGGCCGGACCATCCTCTCTGGCTCGGGCGATCAAACGCTGATTTTATGGGATGCCGGGAGCGGAGTGAAACTGCGGCGCTTCGCCGGGCATACCGCCGAGGTCAAGGCCGTCGCCTTCAGCCCCGACGGCCAAACCGCGCTATCAGCCTCGCAAGATCAGACCATGATCCTATGGAACCTCACCACCGGGCAGGCCATCCGCCACTTTAGCGGGCATACGGGCGGGGTGCAAAGCGTGGCCTTCAGCCCCGATGGTCGCCTGGCACTCTCCGGCTCGGTGGACACAACGCTGATCCTGTGGGATGTCGCGTCTGGAGAAGCCATCCGGCACTTCAGCGGGCATGCGAGCGCGGTGGAAAGCGTGGCCTTCAGCCCCGATGGTCACGCGGCGCTCTCCGGCTCGTCCGATAAAACCTTGGTGCTATGGGATGTCGAGTCCGGGGAGGCTCGCCGCTTCAGCGGGCACAATGGCGAAGTGAGAGCCGTGGCGTTCAGCCCAGATGGCCGCACGGCACTTTCAGCCTCGGCTGATCGAACCCTGATCTTATGGGATCTCGCCACTGGGGAGGCCATCCGCCGCTACAGCGGACATAGTGCGCCAGTTTGGGATGCCACCTTCAGCCCCGACGGGCAGGCTGTGCTGTCTGGCTCGCTGGATACCAGCGTGCGCTTGTGGCGTGTCGACGCGCCTGGCGATCTCATGCCCTGGACGCATACAAACCGCTATGTTCCCGACCTGAGCTGCGACCAACGCCGACTGTATCATTTGGAGACCGGGCAGTGCTAGGCTGTTCCATAAAACAGCCGAAGTAGATAGGGGTTCGAGTAGCAAAGGTCGGTCGCAGGTCTTCGTTCAGCACTTGCCTTCGCGCTTGCAACAGGAGATCGGCGCCCTTCTTCTGAAAAGCGCATCTGCTGCTTCTTGACCATCCGCTTGCTGATCACATGATTCACCGTCGCCTCCCCGAACGCGGTTGAGATAACCTCGACGGCGATTCTCAAACCGCCGTCGAAGAATGACGGCGATCTTATGTTTAGCATACCTCTCGTACCTGGATTGAAAGGGCATCGAGAGGCTACGCCTTACTGCCTCTCGACGGCTGGAGGTTTTCATCCCCAGGGATGAAAACCTCCAGCCACCAAACATAGAGCATTAACGGCTCTCGTCGGCGCCAATATCGACCTGGCCGCCCTGGATGCGGGCCTGACCGTCAATATCGGCGCTGCCGACCGTCGCCAGGTTGGCGCCAGCATTGATCACCGGCGACGTCGTCCGTAGGTGCAGGTCGGGCGTTGTGGTGCTGGCGAGCTGCGGATCGACGAACTGCGAGTGCCCGTCGTTGCCGCTGCCGCTCTTGTAGGCCGCAAAGCTGGCGTACGTGACGTTCTTCCACTGCCACGTGCTGCCCCCGGCGCCGCCTGGCGCATAGTATAGGTTGTAGTCCACGATATTGCCGGTGTTCTGGGTGTATGGATTGATGATCAAGAGGTTCTGCGAGTTGGCGTAGAAGATATTGTTCTCAATCGTATTGTTGCGCGTATCGAACTGTAGCAGCATCTCGCCATTACCTTCGTTGAGTGTATCGTTCTGATACAGCGTATTGTTGACGATCATGCAGTTCTGGGTGCTGCCGCGCTCCGTATCGTACCCGCCGATCGCGATCCCCATCACCAAGTTGTGGTACACGAAGTTGTTCCGCACAATGATCGCGCTGGTCGCCTTGCCGGCGTGCTCGCTGGCAAGCTCGATCCCAATGTCTGACGCATACACGATATTGCGCTCGATCGTGATGTTCGTCCCGCCGTCCACATAGATCCCATCGGCGCTGCGCTCGTTCCCGTAGGCCGGGTTGCCGAACGAATCAATGTTGTAGACCGTATTCCCGCTGATCGTGCCGTTGCGAGCCTGGTCGTTCGCCGGCGCGGTGCCTTCGAAGCCGATCGCGTCGATCCCGATGTTGTTATTGTCGTGGATGAGGTTGTTGGTGATCTGGAATTGCTCGACGTTGCCGTTCACAACCAGCAACTCGCTCGACCCGAGCTTGAGATGATCCAACTCATTGCCGTCGATCACCAGGTTGTTTATCGACTGGCTGCCGGAGGTGCCGTAGACCGCGATGCCGTGGGCATCGCCGCCGTTCCTGCCGGTATAGTTCGTCTCGATATGGTGGATGTGGTTGTTACGCAGCTCGATATGGTGCGACGTGCCACGGACGTTGATCCCGACCGGCACGATCCCCCTGGCCGAGGTTTTGTAGTTGCGGATCTCAAAACCTTTGATGACCAGGTAGCTGCGGTCGACGATCAGGAACAGACCGGTATCACCAGATGGCACGCTCAGTCCGGCGCCGTCAACGATCGGAAGCTCACCGGGATAGTTTTGGAACGTGATGTAGCCGCCGACCGAGCCGGAGACATTGAGCGTGACGCGCTCGGCGTAGGTGCCACCCCGCACAAAGACAGTGCTGCCGACCGAGACACTGTTGGCCGCTTTCTGGATGGTGCGCCAGGGCGCGGCCAGGGTACCGGCATTGCTGTCGCTCCCGTTCGTCGCGACATAGTAGGTGGGGCCGCTCGATGTAGGCGTGCTCGTGGGTGTGCTGGTGGCCGGCGATGGGGTATTTGTCGGCGTGCTGGTTGGTGTGCTCGTGGGTGTGCTGGTGGCCGACGATGGGGTATTTGTCGGCGTGCTAGTTGGCGTGCTTGTGGGTGTGCTCATCGGCGTGTTGGTTGGCGTGTTTGTCGGCGTGCTGGTCGGCGTGCTGGTCGAACCGCCATCGCTGCTGGTGACGACGATCGCCTCATAGTCCAGATCAACATTATCGCTGGCGTTGTTGGATACCACCTGCACGCGCAGTTCGCGGGTATCGCTCTTGACGTAGTTTGCCAGGGTGCCGGTGGCGTTGAAGGTCAGGAGGGTCCAGCGCCAATCGGCTGCGGCAGCGTTATCGCCGAGCGTCACCCATGCGCTTGTGCTCCAGTTGTACAGCTTCCAGGTCCAGGTCTGGCTGCTTTTCAGCGACCCAAGGTAATTGGCTTTGACCTGGATGCCGGTGATCGAGGCCGGCGTGACGCCGGTCGGCAACAGGTACTTCCGATAGCCGGCGTAGTTTGCTCCGCCGTCGGTGGTGAACTCGACGTATTTGTTCCAGTTGTTCTGGGTGCCGGATTGATCCTGCACGGCCAGGACGCTGACCGGCTGGCCGCCGTCGCCGCCGGCAGTGGTGACATAGCTGGTCGGGCTGAGGGTAGTAGACGCTGCCAGGCTCGCAGTTGGCGCCAGCAGCGCGGCGAGGGTGAGCAGGACAACGACCGTCGGGATGATCCGTCGCATGGTGACTCTCCTTATCGCTGGACGGCTGTGACACCACACGATCGCGTGCCAGACAGGGAACACAGCCGCCTGTTGTAAGCGCACCCCGCCGCTCGCTCCAGAACTAACCAGGGCTAGCCCTATACATCTCCTGTTCCGATAGCACCTCTCTTTCGTCTCTATAGCATTCCTATCAGGGTTGTTACGTGGGAAGAGGCTTTTGTGGGGGCTTCCCCCACACCCCCTTTTACAACTCATTTAGGAACGCTCTATAGCATTCCTATCAGGGTTGTTACGTGGGAAGAGGCTTTTGTGGGGGCTTCCCCCACACCCCCTTTTACAACTCATTTAGGAACGCTCTATCGCTTCAACGCTTCACGCCCGTGAGAGCGATCCCCTCGATAAACTGGCGCTGGGCGACGAAGAAGATCGCGATCACCGGCAGGACGCTGACCAGCGCGCCCGCCATCATCACCGTCCAACGGCCGGAATACTGGGTCTGGAACAACGCCAGGCCGACCGTGATCGTCGTCTTGTGCAGGTCGGTCGGCAAGTAGACCAGCGGGCTGAGCAGATCGTTCCAGGAGCCCAGGAAGGTGAAGACCGCCAGCGCGGCCAGGGCCGGCCGGGCCATCGGCAGGTAGATATTCCAGAAGATCTGGCGCAGCGACGCGCCGTCGACGCGCGCTGCCTCGGCCAGGTCGAATGGGATGGTCAGGAAATACTGGCGCAGCAGGAACGTACCGAACGCGCCGCCCCAAAATGCGGGCAGAATCAGCGGTGCCCAGGTGCCGATCAGCCCAAGCCACTTGAACAGGATGAAGTTGGGCACTAGCGTGACCTGCGGCGGGATCATCAGCGTCGCCAACAGCGCCAGGAACAGCGCCTGGCGGCCGCGGAAGCGCACGACCGCGAAGGCAAAGGCCGCCATGGAACATGTGATCGCCTGGCCAAGTGTGGCCAGTAGGGCGATCGCCAGGCTATTGCCGATCAGCCGGCTGAACGGCAGCTTGCTCCACAGTTCGGCGAAATTCTCAAACGTGATCGGGTCGGGGAGCAGCGCGCGGCTGAACTGGGCGTCGGGCTGCTTGAGCGCCGTCGCGACCATCCAGGCGAACGGGCCGATCATCACCAGCGCCCCCAAGCCAAGCAGCACATAGGTCAACACATCCAGGACGATCGCGCGACCGCGCATGCCCAGGCGGCGTTTCCCGGCCTGGGCGCGGCGCAACGGAAGCGTGTCATTCATAAACCACCCAGCGGCGCTCCAGCCGGAAGTAGCCGAGCGTCAGGACAAAGATGATCAAGGCCAGGATGATCGCCTGGGCGCTGGCCGTGCCCATGCGGAAGAAGTTGAAGCCGTTGCGGTAGATCGAGAAGACCAGCGTCGGCATATTCGAGGCGCCGTTCGAGCCGCGCGTCATAATATAAACGTACTCGAAGGCCTGAAAAGCGTTGATCGTCGCGATAATCGCCTGGAAGAAGATGCTCGGCGTGATCAGCGGCAGCGTGATATGGCGAAACTGCGCCCAGCCATTGGCGCCGTCGAGCTGGGCCAACTCGTAGTAGTCTCGCGGCACGGACTGCAAGCCGGCCAGGAAGATCACCATGCCGGTGCCGATCGCGCCCCAGATATTGACGACCACCACCGAGAACAGCACATGCCTTGTTCCGAGCCAGTCGATCCCCGACCCGCCGAGCGCCTCGATCATGCGGTTCAGCAGCCCGTTTTCCTTGCCGTAGATCCAGCTCCAGACCAGGCCGACCGCGACGGCCGAGGAGACTGTCGGCAGGAAGTAGGCTGTGCGAAAGAAGCTCCTGCCGCGGATCTTGCGGTTGAGCAGCAGCGCCACCAGCAGCGACAGCACGATCGTCCAGGGCACGTACATCGCGCTGAAGGCAAAGGTCACGCCAAGCGCCTGCCGGAACAGGCTGTCCCTGAGCAGCCCGGCGTAGTTATCTAGCCCGGCCCAGACCGGCGGCGTAATCAGATCCCACTTCAGCAGGCTGATCCCGGTGGTCGCCAGCACCGACCCGAGCGCGCCGAATGTCAAGCCAATCAGCGTCGGCGCGAGCAACACCACAAGCCAGATACGCTCGCGCCCCAGCGGTTTGATTCCAGACAGCATGGTTCTCGACCCCTAGCTACTTGTTCTTGTTGAGCGCCTCGTCGGCCAGAGGTACGATCTCGTCGAGCGCCTCATCGATCTGCTTCTCGCCGTTCCAGACCGGCACCAGGTTGTCGCCGACGGCCGAGGCCCACTCGTCGTAGCCCTTGAACGACGGCTTGGGCCGCGCGTACTTCAGCGCGTCGAGGAACACCTGGTGATTGATCGGCGCTGAGGTCTGCTTCAGGTAGACCGGGCTCTCGGCCACCGACTTCAGGACCGGGATGGCGAAGCCTAGCTCGGTCAGCCTGGTCTGGCCGGTCTGGCCGACGGCATACTTGATGAACTCCCAGGCAGCGTCGGCGTGCTTGGTGTCTTTGGAGACCACGAAGCCGGCGCTGTTGACGCTGGTGACCTGTCCGGCCGGCCCGGCTGGGAATGGCGCCACATCCCACTTGAAATTCACCTGGGCGTACTGCGGCACCACCCAGTGGCCGATCGTAGTCATTGCCGAGACGCCGGCCTGGAAGGGATCGTTGCCAAACTCCTGCGATTGCTGTGGAGTAGGCACCGACTTATCGGTCGTCACCATGTCGGCGATGAAGTGCCACGCGTCGCGCGCCTGGCCCTCAGTGAGCAGCGTTTTGCTGTGGTCGTCGCTTAAGACCTGGCCACCATGCGCCCAGATCGCCTCGCTCCAGAACAGCTCCATGTCCCAGAGATCTGGCGAGAAGCCCCACTGATCGATCTTGCCGTCACCGTCGGTGTCCCTCGTCAGCTTCTTGGCCGCCTCGCGCAGGTCGTTCAGGGTCCACGTGTCCGACGGGTAGGGCACGCCGGCCTTGTCGAACATGTCCTTATTATAGAACAGGACGATCGTCTGGAAATCGCGCGGTAGGCCGTAGTACCCATCGGAGCGCTTATAGGTCTCAAGCGTGTTGGAATATAGGCCGTCCAGCAGGCCGGGGCTCTTGTCGATGTACGACTGGAGGTTCAGCAGCACGCCGCGCGAGGCCCAGTCTGGGTAGAGCGGCCCGTCCATGGCGAAGACGTCGGGCGGGGTTCCGCCGGCATACAGCGTCTTGAGCTTGTTCCAATACAGATCCCAGTCGCTGACGTCAGCCTTGACCTTGATGTTTGGGTTGGCGGCCTGGAATTCGTCGACGATCTTCTGCCAGACGGCCAGCTCCTCAGGCGAGCCCCACATCATGTAGGTGATTTCGACCGGCTCGCCAGATGCAGCCGGCTGCGGCGCTTCGGATGCGGGTGCCGAGGCGGGCTGCGCGGCGACCGTGGGCTGGACCGCTGCGGTGGGAGCGCCACAGGCTGCCAGGAGCAGCGCACCCAGGAGTGCGCTCACCAGAACCATCTGCTTCATATGCTGCCTCCTTATAGAGCTATCACACTAGTAGCTCGCCACAGTGATTATGCAGGATACAGACGATCCAGCTTCGTGCGGGCGCTGTCGCTGGTAAAGCGCCAGTCAATCGTCGCCTTGGCCCCATTCCGGCGCTCGGCCCAGGCGGCACTCTCACATCGCAGGGTTTGCTGGTCGGGAATGCGCTGATCCGAGCATTGGTTCGCCAGCACCGACAGTTCGATCTGGGCCATGTTCAGCCAACTTCCGTGCTTGGGGGTGTGATGTATCTCGAACTTGCGCGCAATCCGCCGTGCCTCACTGGCATCAAACACCTCATACAAGCTTGCCAGTGTATGGGTGTTAAGGTTGTCCATCACCAATCGAATACGTTCCGCATCGGGAAAATGCACGTCGACCAGCTCTTTCAAGACATGGGCGAAATCCAACGTACCACGCCGCTGTGTCACTTTGACATGCCGCCATCCACGCTCAGGGCAGGCGATCATGTAAAGGTTGCAGGTGCCTTCACGCTTATACTCATAATCATGCCGCTCGGCGCGACCAGGTGCGGCTGGTATGATCTCGCGCACCTCGCTGATCAGTTGCACCGAGCGCTCATCGACACAAACCCGTGGGCGTTTGGGATCTTGCGGCTCGGCATACAACTCCAGCACATCCTCCATCTGGCAGACAAACTCGGCGCTGACCGTAGGGATCACCCATTCCTCGACTTGCCAGGGCTTGAGGATGTTTTTTTAACGTCCGCCGCACCGTTTCATCCGAAATCGAGTCCACGATGCCCAGTTGGACCACCTCGTCGGCCAATAATTGCATGGTCCAGCGCGCCTGTCCAGTGGGTGCAGCGCTACAGGTGATGGCGATCAGGTGCGCTTCTTGCTTCATGTCGAGCTTGCGCTTGGCGCCTGGACGCGGGCGTTCCTCCAACGCGCCCTCTAGATTGTCTTCCACGAACCGGCGCCGCAGCCGCTCAACCGTTGTGCGGGCGACGTGCAAGGATTGGGCAATGACATCATCTGTCGTGCCCGCATCAGCGTGCAGCAGGATATGTGCGCGCGTGAGCTTGCGGGCGGATAAGGTTCCCTTCTTGACCAGATCGTGCAACGTCTGCCGCTCGTCGTCAGTTAACGTAACGATATATCGTTTGTGCATGCTGTCCTCCTGTCCGCGATATGCCACCAGCATAGTTGACAGAGGGACATCCTGCAAATCTATTGTGGCGGACCACTAGACCCGATGCAGCTATGCCACGCCTTGGAGCGTAAAAATGTGGGAGGGTCTTTTTTTGGAGGGCGACCCCTCCAAACCTCCCCCATTTTCACACTAGCGATGGAGGATGGAAGCGATAGGCAGTTTAGTTCGCCTGCGCGCCGTCGAGTTTGACAACCGCCTCGAGGTTGTGCGGGCGGTCCGGGTTGAGCCCGCGCCACACCGCCCGCTCGTAGGCCAGCATCTGGCCAAAAGGCAGGTACAGCAAGTTGCGCGCGGCCTCGTCGCCTCCGGCCTCAAAAGCAACGTCGGCATCACGCTCGGCCAGCGCCAGCACCCGTGCCCCACGCCCGCGCATATCGTCAAGCACAGCCGCCTCGTGGCGCCGGTTGGTCTCGGACAGCAGCCCAATGATCAGCGTGCCGGGACCGGCCATCGACTGCGGGCCGTGGCGAAACTCCAAGAAGTGGAACGGCTCGCTCTCGCTGAGCGACATCTCTTTCATCTTCAGGCTCAGCTCACAGGCCAGGCCGTAGCGTGAGCCCGATCCGAGGAAGAACACTCGCGCCAGTGTATCGTCGGCACCAAGCTGGCGCGCGAGGCCCCCATGGGCCGCGAGGACGCGCCGGCCGGCGGCAGGCAAGCGCGCCAGGTCGCCAAGCAGATCGTCGCGGCCGGACCACAGGCCCGCCAGCGCTATCGTCGCGAGATACAGCGTCGTGAACGCGCGGGTCTGCGCGATGCTCTGCTCCCGGCCGCCGGGAAACACGATGTTGAGATCGCCTAGCGCGGCGAGTGAGCAGCCGGGGTAACACGAGAGCGTCAGCACATCTCCACGACTGGCTGCGCGAAAGCACTCGACCGCGCGCAGCGTCTCAGTCGTCTCACCCGAGCGGCTGATCGCCACCAGCAGCGCGCGCTGGCCGGCAGGGAGGGCCGCGCGAGAGTTCAGCCAGATCTCCGAGGCCGGCAGGCCGAGCGCTGGCGTGCCGCTCAGCTCCTGGAGCAGTGCAGCCCCAGCGAGCGCGACATAGTAGGTCGAGCCGCAGCCCGTGAAGACGACCGACTCATATCGGCCACCGCGCAGCGCGCGTAGCGCATCGGCGGATGCGCGGACGACCCCCAGCGCCGACTCCCAGGTCTCCGGCTGTGATTGGATCTCGCGCCAGGTGTGATTCTCAAGCTGTGTCACAGGGATCCTTTCGATCGGCCAAGCTTGTGCAAAGGAAGGTTGATCGGCCGACAAACCAGACGACGATAGAAATCAATCACTCTTGATCAGCAGTATACAAGGACATGCTCGTTTGTCAAGATTTTCTTTCAAATATCAATCATATATAATCATAAGTGGCTCTACTTCTAATCAGAAACGTGCATGTGGTGCTTGACGCTCGCGCACATCTGCGCTAAGATATACGGGCATTGGAAGCAGAGAAGCGATGTTTCGGCTCCAGACAAGGGTTTTCAGATGACGCTCAACGCCGAACGCCAGCAGCAGATCGCACGCTTCATCCATGATCACCGCCGCGCAACCGTCGAGCAGCTGAGTGAGCGCTTCGGCGTGAGCGAAGCCACTATCCGGCGCGATCTGGAAAGGCTCGACACGTTAGGGGCGCTCCAGCGCACTCACGGCGGCGCGATCGCGCTTGAGCGGGCCGCGCCTGAGCCGCCTGTCGTGCGGCGTATGGCCGAGCATGACGAGGAGAAAAGCCGGATCGGCCGGGCTATCGCACGCTTGATCGATGACGGCGAGACGATCTTTTTAGGCTCGGGGACGACCACGCTTGAGGTGGCCCGCAGCCTGGGCGAAAAAAAGGATCTCAAGGTTATCACCAATGCCCTCAATATCGCCAACGTGCTCGCGAGCAACGAGCAGATCACCGTGATTATCACCGGCGGCCTGCTCCGCCATTCCGAATTGTCGATGATCGGCCACCTCACCGAGCAGGCCCTGCGCGATCTGCACGCCGACAAGGTGATCATGGGGATTCGCGCGATCAGCATCAAAGAGGGGCTGACCAATGAGTACGGTATCGAAACGATGATCGACCGGACATTGATGGGCTTCGCCCCGCACATCATCCTGGCGGTCGATCACAGCAAGTTCGGCAAAGTCGCAACCGCAGTCGTCGCGCCCGTCACAGCCGTTCATATGATTGTGACGACTGACAAGGCACCCGGCGAAATGGTCGCCGAGTTGCGCGCGCTGGGGATCGAGGTGATCTTTGGGTGAGCGGATCGGCGGTATGCAGAAAGCGGGCGATCGAGATGTGCTATCTCGATCGCCCGCTTTCTTTGTGCCTCGCGACAGTCGCGCTATTGTATCGTCGCCGGCAAGAGTGATGTCGCGAACTTGCTCTCGATGTCATAGCCACGGATCTCGCCGCCGTGCAGTATTTCGAGCGGGTGCGCTTCGAGATGTACCGAGCTGGAGCAGGCCCGCATCAGCCAGGTTCGCCACGCCGTTCACCGGTTCGCTTCCTGGAAGATTTTCATGAACCGACGCTGGCAACCTTACGCCGGCGCAAGCTGCCCAGCCTCGATGACGATGCCGACCCCGACGAACACCGTGCTGCCGGCGAGGTTGTTGCAACGACATTCCTCTTACCGATGCATGATCGGCAGGTAGATAGTATGCCCTGACGCGGGGCCTTCGGGCTGTTCATGACTAATCTTCGGCGTGCTATTCAATGGAATGGTCGGCTGGCTACGTTGAGGCTTGTTCTGATCTATACCACCGCTATTCTCCAGGGTAGAACCTGCGGCAGGTGACGCCGTCACCTCGACCGTCAGCCGGTACTCTACCGCAGTAGCCCCATAGACCTCGACTTGATAGGTTCCACTCTCCGGCGCGACGACACTGACTTCGTCTATACCGCTACTCAGATTGCTTACCTGTAGTAATTGAGGCTCGTCATCACCTACCCAGGCATAGAGGTCAGCGTCACCACTGAGCGATTCCACGCGCAGCGTCAGCCGATCGCCTTCTTCGAGCAGGTAGCGATGCGCGTGTCCCTGGCCCCGCGCCAGGCTGCCGAGTGATGGAATGTAGTTAATGAACGCCTGGTAGGGTAAGCGCGAGATATGACCTTCCGCATCGGCGGCCCAGGCTTGCAGGTATTTTACACCAGGGCCAGGCCGCAAGACCCAGGGGTAGGTTGATGGTGTGGTGGTGTAACTCAGCCACCCCGAGCCTTGGATGGGCACCCAATCACCGGCGGTCTGGCTATACGTGAACTCTATGAAGCGCACCGACTGGACATTGCTACCAGCAGCGCGGACGCTCAGTGTGGCGGTCAGCGCCGAGGTGCTGGCAGCCCCGTCGTTGATGGTAAAGTCTTCCAGTTCAGGAACGGGGATCAAGGCGCTGTCCATGCGGCAAGCGATCCCTTCGTAATCACGCTGGCTATCGAACGGTGCCACTTCGGTGGCCGCTCCGGTCACGATGTTAATGGCGTAGAGCCGGTTATCAGTTCCTTCATCGGCGCCGACATTGTTTGTGCTGCCATAGAGCACACCGTTGCCGGAGAATGTCAAGCCTTCCATCCCTTCAACGCCGAATGGCCCGACGACAGTCGTTGCGCCCGTGCTTTTATCGATCTTCACCAGCTTGCCGCCCTGGCCGCTCGTGTTCGATGCTCCATACAGTTGGCCGGTCGGGTCGAACGCAATATCGCCGATGTCATCGAGTACGCCGGTGCCGCTGATCACGACGTAGTCTTTTTTGTCACCGAACGCATCGGTGACGTGGAGGCCGGTCGTTGGATCGATTTGGAACAGCAGATCTTTCTTGCCGCTCCCCGATCGGCGGTGGATGCCGTAGAAATCTTGGGAGGTCGGATCGAACGCGATGCCATCCACGTCGTTGAGCGTGATCATCTTCAGCGCGCCGTTCCCTTTGCCGTACTTGTTGGGTCTCTGGGTGAACCTGCCGGTGATCAGATCAAGTCTGCCCAGCCGATCCATGTTCGATCCAAACAGGATCTCCTGGCTGGGTTTGAACGCAAGCGCTTCAATATCCCGTGTATGTGTCGGGCCAATCAACGTCGTCATGGCGGTATCGCGCTTAAAGGTCATGAGCCGATCCGGCGAATCGGTTATCCCATCGTTGTCGGCAACAGCGGCGCAGGCGTACATCACGCCGATGCGCCGGCGCGTGACAGGGGCCTGGACATGGCCGGCGGCATCGATCGCGCGTGCCTCGATCCACCAGGGGCGGTCTTGATCCGGCAAAGTCAGACCTGCCTGCCAGGTACTACCTACGGGAATAACTTTGGTCCAGGGCGTACCGGCGCCCCGCAGACGCACTTCGACGGCGCTTGTGCCGGGGCTGGTCGAACCAATGACGGTAATCCGACCGGGGAGTACGACGATCCCTTCCGGCGGCTGGGTGATCGTTGCGACCGGCGCGGAGAGGATGTTGGTCAACACGGTGAGGCCGGGATCACGGCCCACCAGGGCGACATCAAGCCCGCCGTTGCCGTCAAAGTCGGCCAGGGCCAGGGCGTTCGGGCGGTAGCGGCTGGTGTACGGGATGTCGGCGGCGGCGTAGGGCGCGAGCGCGGCTGCAAGAGTCTGGGTGTAGACGCTGAGCGTGCGCCAGGCATCGTGCGCGACGAGAATGTCATCACGACCGTCATGGTTGATATCGTTGATCGCGACGGCGCTGGGCAGGTGGAAGGATGGGCGAGTGCTCGGGGTTGTCACGAGGCGCCGGTCGGTTCCCTGGAAGAAGATATTCAGGTAGGCAGCGGGCGTATTGCCCCCAGCCGTGACGACGAGGTCATCCAGCCCATCGTTATTGACATCGCCGGCGGCCAGGCTGTGAGGCAGGTAGCCGCCGGTCACGGGCGAGAGCGTGTAGCTGACCGGGAAAGCGCCGTGGTCCTGGAGGTAGACGACGACCGAGTCGCTAAAGTAGCCCGAGCCGCGCAGCGCGGCCAGGTCGTCCTGCCCGTCGCCGTTGAAATCGCCGGCCACCAGCGCGTCGTAGCCATCAGTCTCATAGGGCAGCTTGAGCGAGACCGCCACAAGCCCCTGCGAACTGGTGCGCCAGAAGCGGATGGTATCCAACAGGGGCGTGACGACTGCCAGGTCGGGGCGGAGGTCGCCGTCGAAGTCGCCCACCGCCAGGGCATTGGGCGCGCCGGGCACGTTCAGGAACTGCGGCCCGCTCAACGGCGGGAGCGCCAGCGTGCCGGTGTAGACGGCCAGGGCGTTGTCGCCGGCCAGCGCCAGCACCACGTCAAGGCGCCCATCGCGATTGGTATCGATCGTCACGGCCGCCTCGGGCGACGCACCGGCGGGCAACTGCTGGGCACGCGCGAGAGTCCGCCCGCCCTCCAGCGCGAAGACGTGCATCTGACGATCGTTGACCGGGTCGAAGTAGCGCTCAGTGCCGATCGCGGCCCGCGCGCGCCCGTCACCGGCGAAGTCGGCGGCGGCCTGCACCTGCGCCCAACTGCCGACCGCGCCATTGATCGGCGCTCCCAGGAACGGGATGCCCGGCCCGGCGGCCCGAAGCTGCGGCGCGTGCAGGTCTAGGCCGTAGGCCCGGGGCATGAGGCCCAGGCATGATTTGTAGGCCAACGTCGGCGGGCAATCCTCCGGCGATGGCGGCTGGGCGGCGTGAGTGGTGCGGCCGGCGGCGGGGAGGACGGAGAGCACCACGATGGCGAGTGTCACCAGGGCCAATGGCTTCAAGCGGATGGGTGGCGCATGTGGTGCCTCCGTAGATGTTGGGTTTAGCAGCGCGACAATAAGGGCACTAGTTGTGATGAAAGTGCTCAGTTTGGTGATAGTAAGTCCATCTATGAATTGTTTCTACGGCCATTTGCGATCATTTGGACCGCTTCTTCGAGGCATATCAAGAATGTAATAAATTTCGTCTTTCCAAGATAGATCGAGTAAATTCGTCTATTGAGCCGCCAAATTCACCTAATATCATTTCAATCAATTCTCCTATATTTCCAGTAAACATTCCTCCGATCAAGCTTATTCTCCCTTCAACATATTCTTTTGTCGATTTACCAACAAATGGATAGAGAGCTAAATTGATTAATTGGCTTGTTGCCCATCTTTCAGCAAGAAGAATATTACGTTTATTGATCAAAGAAGCCGTTTTTCGAATGGCGGGAGCTGCGTTGCCTTCCCACCATGCTTTACTAAACAGTTTGGCCTGTGATCCACCAAAAGCATCTTTCCACAAACGAGCGCTTAAAAAATCGCTAGCTTTACCAATAAATTCATCAAAAATGCCTTCCGCAGCAGCTCCAGGAACACCACGAAGGATATTGTCATTCCATCTCGAATCTTTATTATTTTCTTTTGTCCATATATTATCGATCCAGTTATTTGTCAATTTGTCAACAGCGCCACCAGCCGCTCCACCGCCAACTACACAACCCACTCCAAAAGTATTGCCGCATATCCATCCACTTACAGCACCCCCAGCTGCTCCAGAAATAGCATCGCGAGTATATAATTGCCACGAAGACTGCGGTACTAGTAAATCCCCCCACCTTTTGCCATCTTGGTAGTTTTCCACAACATCATCTATGTATCTCTCCCCGACATTTTGTATTGCACCGCCAAGCGCGCCAACACCAGCGTAAGCTAAATCATCTACACCAAACCAATAACCATATTCGTCGATGTAGGTGGTAGGACTTTCCCCCACATACCCATACCGCTGCATCGTCCCCGGCGCCCCGATCTCCCCGCGATACGCATCCTGCGTCAGCCACACGCCGCGCGCCGGATCGTAGTAGCGCGCGTAGAAGTGCAGCAGCCCGGTCTCGGCGTCGTAGTCCTGCGCCGTGTAGGTGAAGAGCTGCACGTCGCTGGCGCCGGCCAGCATCTGCCCGTACTCGTCATACAGCAGCGGGTTGACCAGGTCGCCGCGCTCGTCGGTGAGGGCGATCACGCTGTCGAGGCCGTCGGTCTGGAACCAGTAGCGCTTGCCAGTGTCGAGCCGCTCCATCTCGAACGGGCGGCGCATGCCCGTGACTGGCGAGGGCGCCAGGTAGTAGTAGCTCTCGGCGACCTGCGACCCGCTCTGGACCCGCGCGCCGATGATGTCCAGCCCGTCATACAGGTACGTCGTCACCTCGGCCGGCTTGCTGGGGTAGCTGACGGTCTTGCGGGCGCGGCGGCCATAGCCGTCGTACTCGTAGCGCGCCTGCATCGTGACGGTGCCGTCCACCGTCTTGCGCACCGTGACCAGCCGATCCTCGCGGTCGTACCCATAGTCGGTCGTCTCGGTCTGGCCGTTGGGCAGCCGCCGCGTCTCGCGCGTGCGGTCGCCGTTGGGGTTGTAGCCGAAGGCGCTGTCGCCCATCTGGAGCAGTTGGTTGGCCTCGTTGTAGGCGGCGCCGGCGTGCTGGGGGCGCGGAGAAACCGGCAGCTTGGGCAAGCTGGGATCGGGCGCCAGGACCGTGCCGGTCTTCTGGAGACGATTGCCCACCGCATCAAAATGGTAGGCCGTGCTGCTGTTCGGCCCAGCCGTGGCGGCGCGCGTGAGCCGGTTGAGGGCATCATACTCGTAGCTGTGCTCCAGCGTGACGGTTGTCGCGCTACGGTCAAAGGCGGCGCGCGTCTCGCGCACGTGGGTGCGGTTGCCGGCCTTGTCGAGCGTGTAGGCGTAGGCGCTCTGGGGCCGCACGGCCCCCAGCCTACGGTTGTCGATGCCGGTCAGGCGGCTGGCCGGGTCGTAGCCGAAGCTGGTGGTTGTGTCGTTTGCGCGCAGGATGCGTGTCACCTGGCCCAGCGGGTCGCGCTCGAAGATGCTGATCTGGTCGCGCGGGTCGGTGACGCCGATGACCTGGTTGTTCTCGTTGTAGGCATACAGTACCGGGCGGCCGTTCGGGTAGATCATGCCGGCCAGGTTGCCCACCCCGTCGTAGCTGCGCCGGATGGTACGGCCCAGCCAGTCGGTCGTGCTGGTGCGGCGATCGAGCGCGTCGTAGGTTTGGCTAGAGCAGCCAAGCCCATCGCACATCCTGGTCTGGTTGCCATCCAGGTCGTAGTCGAAGATCACCGGCGGCTGCGCTTGCGGCGGCGCGCCGTACTGAATCCCGGTCAGCCGATCGTTGCTGTCATAATCGTAGAAAGTGGCGCGCCCTTGCGCGTCTACCCGTTGCGCCAGTCGCCCGGCTGGATCGTAGGCGTAGCGCCAGGTATTGCCGATTGGGTTAGTCTCGGCCAGCACCTGGTTGAGCAGGCTGTACTTGAACAAAGTCGTGTGCTCATTCGCGTCGGTGATGCCGATCAGGTTGCCGGCCTCGTCGTAGGCGTAGCTGGTGCGACCGCCCCTGGCGTCGGTCACAACGGCCAGGCGGCCCACGACGTCGTAGCTGTAGCGTGTAACGTTGTTGTTGGCATCGGCCACGCCGGTGATTCGCCCAAGCAGATCGCGTTGATAGAGAGTGTCGTTGCCGAGCGCGTCGGTCTGCCGGATCAGCCGCCGCATGGGGTCGTACTCGAAGATCGCCGGGTGGCCCGCGCCGTTGACGACCCGCACCAGGTCGTAGGCCGGATCGTACTCCAGCGTCGTCGTGAAGCCGCGCCCGTCGCGGATCTTGATCGGCAGCCCGACCTCGTTGTAGGTCGTCGAGGTCGTATGGCCGTTGGCGTCGGCGACGGTGAGCGGCTGATCCTCCTCGTCATAGGTGTAGCTCGTCTGCCCACCCAGCGGATCGATAATCGTCGCGATGTTGTCGTTCTCGTCGTAGGTCAGCGTCGTGGCGAAGCCGAGCGGCGAGGTGATCACCGTGGTGTTGCCGACCGGGTCGTAGTCGAATCGCGTCGTCGGGCGCGCGCCACCCGTCAACTCAGGCCGCTCCACCGCTGTAATGCGGTTGAGCACATCGTAGCGGTAGTCGGTGCGCTGTCCCAGCGGATCGACCTGCGCTGTCTGGTTGCCGAGTGGGTCGTGCTCGTTGCGGCGGATGTTGCCCTGTGCGTCGGTGACGGTCAGGAGGCGACCGAGCGAATCGTAGGTATAGCTGGTCTGCTCGCCGCGCGGGCCGGTAGTACTGATGAGGCGGTCCTCAAGATCGTAGCAGAAGGTGGTGCGATATCCGGCGGCATCAGTGAGCGACGACAGGCGGTTGGCCGCATTGTAGGCCATCAGCGTGCGACCGCGAAGCGGGTCAGTTACCGCTAGCAGGTTGCCGTTGGCATCATACTCGTAGCGAGTTACGGCGCCGACGGTGTCGGTCATGGCGGTCGTCCGCCCCAGCGCATCGTAGGAGTAGTGCGTGACGTAGCCTAGCGTGTCGGTCAGTGCCACCTGCCGGTAGAGCTTGTCATAGCCGTGGTAGGTCCAGAAGCCGGCCGGAAAGTCACGCTCGGCAATTAGCTTGAGGTTCTCGTCGTACCGGTAGCGCCGCTCCACGCCGCGGCGATCGACCGAACGGACCAGTAGATCGTTACGGTCGTATTCGAAGGTGCTGGAGTGGTGCTTGGTATCGGTAATGCCGGTGACGTTGTCATTCTTATCATATGAGAACGTGACCGTATGGCCGTTGGCGTCGGTGTAGGTCCGCTCCCGCCCGGCGATATCATAGGTCGAGGTGATGACGTGCCCAGCCGCATCGACGATCGTGTCGCGATTCGCGAACTGGTCGTAATCGTAGTTCGTGACGCGCCCCAACGCGTCGGTGATCACCGTCGTCAGGCCCCACGGGTTATAGCTCGCCAGAGTCGTCGAGATCGGGTCTTTCACGCTAAGCAGGGTGCCGACCGACTCGTCGTAGTGATATAGCCAGGTGTCGTCGAGCGCGTTGGTCATCGAGATAACCTGGTTATACTCGTCGTACCGCCAGCGCGTCACATCGCTGGTGCCGGGCGGCGTGACGCAACTCGTCGGTGGGTCGATGCGCTCGACTAGGTTGCCGCGATCGTCATACCGATAGTGCGTCGGATTGCCATTCGGATCGACGATCGTAGAGCGGTGGTAGTTGGAGTTGTAGCCATAGCGCGTGATCCCATCCAGCGGATCGCGGATCTCCAGCACACGGAACCGCTCGTCGTAAAGGTAGATGGTCTGGCCGCCCAGGTTATCGGTGTAGATGGTGGCGCTGATCGGCTCGGAGCCGCTGAGCACGGTGGTGTATTCCAGGAAACTGTGGCTTTTTGAAGCATCGATCTGCTCATACACCCGCCCCTGGTCATCATACTTATTCTCCAGGTAGGGGATGTTCTCCGCGTCGGTGAAATGGGTGATCCGGCCCTTATCATACGTGTACTTCTGCACGCCGCCATTGGCGTCCTGCACACTGGCCAGATAGCCGTCATTGTAGGTATAGACCCAGGTACGATGCAGCGGATCGGTGATCTGCCTGATGTGGTCGCCATCGTACAAGAATGTCAGCGAGCGTGAGACCGTGTCGGTGATCTTCTTGAGTTGGTCGCCGTCGTAAGTAAACGTCAGTGTGTTCCCAAGCCGGTCCACCAGCCGTTGCGGGCGTCCCTGTGCATCGAACTCATAGCGTATCTGATCGGCGCGCGTCAGGATGAAGGTGCCATCGGCGCGCTTCACCAGCCTGTCGAAGACGCCATCCTCCGCTTGATACTGCCCACCCGGCCTTGGGAAGAAGATCGGCGTGTAGCCGTCCGGGTAGCGCGCGACGACGATCTGGTCGCTCTCCCGTTCGTGGAGTTGAATATCCAGGTTCGAGGTCCAGCCGGGGCCGAAAAGCCCTTCACGCGTGTCGAACGAGTTGTAGGTTCGCTCGACCTCCAGGTTGAAGCCGGGAGCGCGGATGTAGACGTCGCGCTGCTGCTGTATCGCCTGGCCCGTGACCATGTTCACCGGGTCGCCGTCATAGTTAATCCAGGGCTGGAAGCCGTAGGTACGCCGGTAGAAGTCCAACTCCTCGGTGGTCGGCGGTGGCGGGACGGTACAGGAGGTCGCCGGTAGAAGCTGGAGCGTCGCGCTGTAGACCGCTTGGGCATACCATTCCGGGTGATCCTGGTAGATCATCCGATCTTGCCAGTTATCCATGAACCCAAGCTCGATATGGCCGTATGTGAGAGCGCGATCGATCAGAGGGGGCAGCGCGAGGCCATTCCGCCAGGTGCGTGCGTCTTGTACCCCCCGGTGGGTCGAGAGACCAGTGTACTGGCCGGCGGCGCCGACCAGCCGGCGGGCGAAGGCGACATCGTTCGGCCGCGAGAGATCGACCAGCCCCATCGGCCCACCGTTAAACGACGACATGGTGTGGCTGGAAATATTGTAGGCGATCGTCACAGTCGCCGAGGGGGCATTGGTATTGATGAAAGCGGCGCGCGCGGCGGGGTCCACATGCAAATCCGCGTAACGAGTTAGCTCTGCCTTCACGCCGCACGCATCCAGCAGACTCTTAACCTGCAGAGCCGTTTGCAAGTTCAGGTCTTTTTCGCTAGCTATGTAGTCCTGTGGACTCGTCACCGTTCCACCTGGCTCGCTCGCCCCCCCGTGGTCGGGATCGAGGATGACGACCGGGCCGCCGGATACTTGATTTTGCCCCATCAGCGCGAAGTCGCCCAGCCGATCCAGCGGCGTCCACGCGGTATGGTTGTGGCGATCTACTACCGTCAGCACGGGAATCCAGCGGCTTGTTGGCGAGTCATAGGAGAAGAAGGACAGCCGCCGCTCATCTAAACCGGCGATCGCCGCCGGATCGTAGGTCTGTGTCAGCACCGCCGTATTCGTGATCACATAATCGATCTGCTGCGACCCATCAGGGCCGGGAACAGTGCGGGGCGTCACCCAGGGCAAGATCCTGGAGATCGGTTGGTCCGTCGTAGTCCGCCCGGTCATGCGAAAGGCGTTGCCGATCAGACGATGACCAGTCGGTAGCCCGGTTGGCGCGAAGAGTGGGGCGACAGCAAGCGTGGTTGTCTGCGTAACCGCTCGTGCGGCGAAGGTGGCCGTTAATCTCAGATTAGGGGCAGTGAGTGTACCGCCTGCTTCTGGAGTGATTCTCGCGCTCGCCGCTATGCTATTGTGGAACAGCGCGGGCAAGAAGACAACGTAACGGGCTGTCGGCTGGCTATCGCCAAACTGAGGGATAGAGGTAAGTGGTGCTGCGGATATGTCACCCTGCTCCGTTGGCGCGTTCCCTGCTTGCGGTCTAGACGCACTGACACGCGCCGATGGCAACGCGCTGCCCACCAGGGCAATGATGACCAGTGTAAAGAGCCGCTGTATCAGTGCTGGTCGCAGTCGCATCGGAGTGTCCTGTGCTATCTGCGGGGAGCAAGCAACGCACAAACGAATCGCTACTGCACGGCAACGTCAATCCGGCAGGTCTTGGCGAAATTCTCAGCGAATACTATAGAGGATTCTCTTGCTTACAGAGGGAAACGAGATTATACGACGTAGTAGATATGGGGAGGGAGGGGCTGCCGCTCATCATTACAAAAATGTTAAGTTGATTAGGTAGCACGACACTGGAGGGGAAGCGCCACATCCTGGTGATCGATGAGCTGCCCTATGCCGCCGAGTCCGACCCGGCAACGCTGTCGGCGCTACAACACGCCTGGGACCAGCACTTTGAGGCATCGCAGGTTGTCCTCATCATCTGCGGCTCGCAGGTGCGGACGATGGAATTGCTGCTTGGTCGCCAATCGCCTCTCTACGGCCGCCTGACCGGCCAGTGGCCGCTGCGCCCGCTCCCGTTTGGCATCCTGCGCGCCTTTTTCCCCACCTGGACGCCTGCCGAGCAGGTTGCGGCCTATGCCGTTGTCGGCAGTGTACCCACTCTGGGCTGGCTTGACCCCAACCGCACGTTGGTCGAAAACATCCACCATGTCCTGCTCGCGCCCGGCGGTATGGCATTGGCCGAGGTGGAGTTCTTGCTCGCCGATGAAGTGCGCGAGCCGCGCACCTACCTAGCTATCCTCCAGGCTATCGGGGGCGGCTACCGTTCGCTCGACGAGATCGCCAACGCCAGCCTGGTCGGCAAGAGTAATCTCTCGGCCTATCTCAGCCAGCTTGATGACCTCAAACTGATCGAGCGGCGCGTGCCGGCGACGATTCCACCGGCGCAGCAGTATCGATCAAAACGAGGCCGGTATCACCTGCGCGACCCTTTCTTTCGCTTCTATTTCCGCTTTGTGTACCCACACCGTGCGGATGTGAACTATCAACCGGAGCGCGTGATGCCGGCGATCGAAAGCAACCTGCGCGCGTTTGTCGGCAGCACCGCCTGGGAGGAACTTGCACGCCAGTGGGTCATGGCGCAGCGAGACACTGACACGTTGGGCTTTACCCCGCAAACAATTGGCAGCCACTGGAGTCGGGCGGTCCAAATCGACGTAGTCGGGGTCAATTGGCAGACCCACGACGTCCTGCTGGGCGAGTGCAAATGGGGTATCGAGGCGGTCGATCGGAAGACCGTGCGTGAGCTGATTGATCAGAAGACCCCATTAGTGCTGGCCGACTTACCGAATCGCGGTGTGGGATGGCGCATCCACTACGCCGTCTTCGCCTGCGCCGGGGCAACTGCTGCTGCACGTCAGGAACTTGCAACGCACAATGGTTTCCTAGTCGATCTGGCACGGTTGTACGACGATCTCATGGCGTAACTCACGGTATTGATGCAAGCGCGACCAGGAAACGTTCCCTGGTCGCGCTTTTTTGTCGGCAGGATCATTGGAGGATCTACTGGAGAGCCGCTGCTGCGCGCCGGCACGCCGGTCCAACGTGATTCTCACGGCCGACTATGACAGTCGCTACTCAGCCTGTTACCTGGGCCACATACACACCATTCGTGACCATTGCGAGGTGTTGGCCCGTCACGCCAGCTATCAACAGGTGCGACTGGACTACTCCAGTGCTGAGGCGCTGCGTGTCAGCCAGGAGGCCCAGCACAGCGCTGCGGCAAACTGGCTCCACCAACACCTGGCCGAACTGCTGAACGGAACACCACCGCCCTGCTCCTGCGCGCAGTGCCGCTAAACCCTCTCAACCCCGCCCTGCCGTTGTGTACGCGCGGCAGGGCGGCGCGTGCAGAGGATCGCATCAATGACAACAACATGTGTCGCTCTGCCCGCCAGGCTGACAACAGCTACGGACTATGTAGTTGCACAAGTGGACGAAACTGTTTCCCCGCTCACGATCGTGCGCGCCTATGGCCCGGCTCGCAAAGCCAGCATGACCTACCTGGAGGCCAACCACTATATGCGTTCCGGCGGCGGATCGGGCCAGCTTTTCATCGTCGAAGACCGCACTGGCGCTGTCTACGGTGCCTGCCTGATTGGCGCGACCGCCAGCACCAACTGCGTTCGCTCAATCGCCGGCGCGTGCCTGATCGGTCCAGCCGCCAGCAAAGACGCCGAGCGCTCGATCGCCCTGGGCGGCGTGCTGATACGTCAGAGCAAGAGTTCACATCTGCACGATGGCGTGCCGATGTATGAGTCCCACTTGCTACGACACGCGATGCGGGCGGTCTGTAACGAATACGACCGACTTGTCCTCTTTGTGAGCTATGCTGATATGGCCGCGACGGACGAGCGCACTGGAAAGCCGTTGCTCGGCTGGATCTACCTGGCAAGTGGTTTTTTCTTTGCCGGCGAAACGACCAGCCAGCGCTGCTGCGTGGTTGATCATCTCGGCCGGGCACGCTCGACCCGCCAGGGTCGGGTCACGTTGAACTCGCAAAACACTCCCAAGGGCTGGTGATATCTTCCACGACGAGCTGATTACCAAAGACTGGCAGCTCAAGCGGTTGCCGCCGGCGCGCCTTTGGCTGGCGCTTGTTACCCCTGAGCGCTACACCCGCAAGCAAGCCAAACATGCCTGGCGAGCGAGCTGGTCGCAGATCAATCCCAAGCGCCAGATCGCCGCCAAGAATCTGAATCGACCATGTCGCCTGGCAGCGCAAGCTAACCGAGGGCACCGTCAGCTTGGGCGACCCGCGACCACGGCACATGCGCGAACACGATCGCTTCCAGCCGGCCTGGTGGGATGGTGCGGAACTCACCCGCACCGCCGCTCCAGTGTGGGTCCCAGCCTGCTGGCAGCACGAGAACTGCTGGAGGCTGATGTCGTGGGCGAGACGACCGCCAACCGCCGCTACAAACCGCTGTGTGAATAAGGGAGCGCGCTTGCCGCCACCAACAGGGCCGGTCTGCAATGAAGCAGACCGGCCCTGTTGGTGGCACCTTCCTACCCGACGTACCGCCGCAGCGTTGCGTCCACTGTCGCGCCGTAGCCCTCCCCGAACAGATTCAAGTGATTGAGCAGATGATATAGATTGTAGAGGTCGGGCACGCGCGGTACGCCAACCCGCACACCGTACTCGCCACGGGCCAGCATGGCGGGGGTTGTGTTGGGGTAGTTGATTGTCCAAACTCTCGTTCAGAGACGATAGCCTCCTGCGAGCACCTGAACAATCGGGGTTTGTTCTATTGGACAAGGCCGAAACGATTACCGGCCTAGCCCTTAGAGACTGTCTGAAAAGGTTGATTTGTCGCCGAAGCTTCGTGGTGGAAAGGGGGTTCTTGAGGGGGCAACCCCCTCAAGAACCCCCTTTTCAGACAGCCTCTTAGGGGTTGAGAAGCCACACAGAGAGCAAGGCCGGTACCAGAGTGGTGGAGATGGGGGGAGTCGAACCCCCGTCCAGAAGAGTTAGCCGCAGATTTGCTACAAGCTTAGTCACTTGTTTAGTGTCGCTCGCGGTCGCACAACTGACAAAGCAACCTTTGAGCCAGCCCGCTTATCTTAGCCCGGCCAAGCAGGCGATCCGCCGGGAGCACCCCGACTTGCTGACGTTCGACCCCGCCCCATCAGGGTGAGGACGGGCGAACGGGCTACCTAATTAGGCAGCCAGCGCCATTGCTGGCGCTCGGTGTGTTTTGGCAGTTAAGCCTTTGCCCCTTTAACGAGACTGGGCGGCTCGGCTTGCAACCTACGACATCGTCCCCTGTCGAAACCAGGCATCCCCGTAACGTGCCACAGTATACCACGCGAACGGTCGTTCGTCAAAGCAAATCGCGCGTCATCGAACCCGCTCGATCTCGTCGCGCACCGAAACCTGCCCATCGTTGACCTCGACCGGCAGCCGCACCATGTTCTGCGGCGTCTCGCCGCTGATCAGCCCATCGAGGTAGCGGCCGTCGGGAGTATAGCGCGAGCCCAGGCAGTTGATGTCCTTGAACAGCCCGGCCTCGGCGTCCCAGTACAGGAAGCAGCCTGAGAGTGTATCCACGCCCAGCAGGGCCACCCAGCCATTGTCGCCCTCGCGGCGCACATAGATCACATCCTCGCTGATGCTCTGGTCACGCCGCGGGATCAAGCTGCTGATCTGGAGCTTTGGCACGTCGTAGCGCCGTGGATACTGGTCGGTGTAGTCCTCCACGCGGCCAGCGCCGATCAGCGTCGGTGGCGGCGCGAGCATGCGCAGCCCGGCCACCGAGCAAAAGAGCACCAGCAGGATCGCGGCGGCCAGAAACAACACCAGCGCCCGCCGCTGGCGCTGCTGCTGGCGGACGATCTCAGATGAGCGTTCTCGTAACATATGCCGATTTAAGGTCTCCGGGCCACGGCCAGCATCAGCGTGCCTTCGCTTGTGTACTCGTCCAGCTCATACGAGCCGTACACCGCTTCTAGCTCCAGGCCCGCGCGCGCCAGTAAGTGCTCCAGTTCGTAGCGGTAGAGCCAGCGCATGGTGAAGGGCAGGGTGCTGCGCCGCACATGGCCCGCGGCATCCAGCTCATCGTAGATGAAGGTCACGTAGTTGAGCTGCGCGGCCGTGTCGGTCTGCTGGGCCACAAACTTCTGGACCGGCGTGCCGTCGGCGAGCGTAAACGTCCGGTCCAGCACCAGCTCGCCGTTGTGCCCGGCCAGCGCCCGCAGGTCGGGGTTGAACAGGTCGAGTGCTAGCAGCCCGCCCGGTCGCAGCGCCTCCCGAATGTGGATCAGCGCCGCGATCTGCGCTTTGGTGGTGGTGAGGTGCATAAATGAGTTCAACGCGACGATCGCCAGCCCGAATGGCCCCGGCGGAGCGACATCGCGGACGTCGCCCTCCAGCAGTTCGACTTGGTCGAGCAAGCCGGCAGCCACCAACCGTTCCCTAGCGGCGGCGATCATCCGCGCCGAGATATCGACGCCGGTGAGCCGGTAGCCGGCCCGCGCCAGCGGCTCAAGCAGCCGCCCGCTGCCGCACATCACCTCCAGGATCGGGCCGCCGCAGCGCCGCGCCAGCTCGTGGTAAAACGGGAGGTCGTCGGAGACCGCCGCGTAGTCGGCGTCATAGAAACGCACAAAGGCGTCAAACTCGCTCATGGGATGTTCAACGCGAAGACGACTAGCGCCGCGCCGCCGAGCACAATCAGCCCCAGGATGCCCACGAACAGGAGCGTCGGGTTGAACAGCGGGTCGAAGCGCGGCGCCTGCGAAACGCGCGGCTGTGCCCCCAGGCGCGGCGCCAGATCGCGCGACGGGGCGATGGGTGGCGGCCGGGGCAGCCGCGCCTCGCCGCCAAACGGCGGCATGGGCGCGTTGAGCGGCGGCGCCGGGGAGGTGCCGGTGGGCAACCGCACGTCCCCGCCGCGTGAGCCACCCGCCAGCGCGCGCACGACCGAGACCATCACGACCAGCAGCACCAGCGCGCCGGCCGCGATCGGCAGTAGGTTGGACGGTAGCGCCGCCGCTCCGCCCAGCGCGCCCTGGATGAACTGAAGGAGCGGGCGACCGGCGAACAGCAGGATAAAGACGATCCAGCCGATCGCCGAGCGCCAGCCCGACTGCTTTTCCTTGCGATCGTTGCGCATAGTGCCATCCTGAGAGACTCTCTGAACTGTGGATAAAGCTGGAATGTGGCACTATTCTAGCACAGATCAGGGCGAGCGCGGTATCCAGAAGAGTTGATAATACTCGACGCCCGCCGGATCGGCGAAAAGCGCGTCGGCAGTGTGGAGCTGGGGTGCGAGCGGCAGCGCGGCCGAGTTGGAGCCTGGCCTGGTATAGGTCGGCTTCGCGATCCACTGCGCCGTCCCGCCGGCGACCTCCAGCCGGCAGATCAGGACATCGCCCCGCAGCAGCTCTCGCTCGGCCGGCTGGCGGTAGCGAACATCCAACGTCGCCCGCAGCCCCTCCTGCGGCAGCGGCGCGTTGGCGGCAATGCCGAAGGGGTAACTCCAGGGCTGTGCTGCTCCATGCTCGGAGGTGGGTGGCTGGCCCTGCACGCCGTTGTTGATCGTCGTGATCATTCTGATTCTGCTGTAGAATTCCATTTTTTCTTCTGCCGCCGGGCTCTCCAGGTTCTCAAACACCGGGTCGTCGAAAAACAGCAGGACGTTGCCATCCGATGAGCCAGCCGTGATCGGGAGCGGCGCGCCGGGGGTGTGGGTCGGGGGGTTGCCGCCGTGCGAGAACGTCGTGATCATGCGGGTCTCACCCCAGCGCAGCATGACATGGCCATCTAAGCCCGGCAGGCTGCATGACTCGAACTCCCAGAGTGTTTCGGTCTTGTTGGCGGCCTTTAATTGCTGCGGCGCTCCACCCAGTGGGAACAGCCAGACGTCGTCGGGTTGCAGGCCCTGGAGCGTGCTGTCGATTCGCACGCGCACGTTGAGCGAAAGGTAGATCGAGCCGCCGACCGTTTGAGCCTGCGCCGGATCGAGTAGCGGAAGGACATCGACGACCGGCATCGGCGGCTCCTGAGCCGGTTTCGAGAGCGTTGCCGCCAGGTGCTGATTGTGCTGCTTGATACGGCCTGAGAACACCTTTGGCCGGTGATCCTGGTCTTCGATGATCGCGAGGAAGGTATCGCCGGACTCGGCGCCCAGCAATGGGAATGGCCGGTAGGAGGCGCGCATGTCGAGCGTGCCTTGGGCAAGCAGTTGCTGATCGGGCGTGCCCGGTTGCTTCAAAATGTATAACCAATACCGATCGTGGGGGACGCCGGGCGCCTCGCGCTCGAACAGTTCTGTGTGGTCGGAGGCCGTGAAAAAGGCTTTTCGACCGCTTCCCAATTTGGACTGACGAACCAGCAACGGCAACGGCAGAGGCAGAGGCCCTGGCCCTTCTCGTAGCTGCCGAGACCGATTTTTTCCCTTGGGAATCAGCGGGTACTTCTCCCGGATGGTGTCCCACTCGTATGAGCCGTCGGCGGTGCCATGGCGCCTGGTACGTAGCGCCAGCTCGCTGGTGCCTTCCAGGCTCTCCATAATCGAGTCGCCGCGCAGTTGCACCTTGGGGCCGACGATGATCAGCGGCTGCGCGGGCGGGTCGCTCTGTTCCCGGCGTACCAGGTGCTGCGGATGCGCGCCGGGCACCTGAACATCTGCGGCAAAGATGACCTCCTGGGTGGCGAGGTACGCATCTTTGAGGTGCAGCGCGTAGTGGCCCCACTCGTGGATGATCGTCCGGTAGCCCTCCGGCTCATCCCAGGGGATAGTGAAGCCGTTCAGCCAGACCCCGCGACCGAGGCGAATCGGCATATTCTTGTCGCGATCGTGGATGCCGCCGACCCAGCTTCGGCCGCGCAACCGGTTGGAGGCGGCGAGCTGGATGTCGGCGTAGGGCATCAGCTCCGGCCCGCCGAAGACGACCTGCCCAAAGGCCATGTGGCCGTCGGTGACATCGTACAGGAAGTCGGAGGCGCGGCGAAATGCCCACTCCAACCGCCGCAGGTCGGCTTCGTGCGGCTCCCACTCCAGGGCGACGAGCACGTTGAACAGGTAGAGGTGCGGGTCGCTGCCTTCGCCGCGCAGGGGGAAGTCGTCCGGCTGCGGTAGCTGGTGGCTCCGCTCCTCACGCGTGAGCGCTTTGGGCGGCTGATCGCCCAGCGGGTGCCGATCGCGGTTCGCGTCCAACTCGGCGGTCAGCAGCATGTAGCAACCGTAGGCACAATCGAGCGGGATACCGAATGGGCCGAGGGGAACGGGCGGGTGCAGATTGCCGATCTCACGAATTCTGATGCCCCTGGGGTTCTTGTACACCCGGCCCTCTTTGTCGCGCCAGGGCGAGAGCCTCACCGGGTCAAACTGTACGACCGGAACATCATCGTAAACGTCGAGCGGATCATCCTGCGGTGGCGAAGGCGGTGTCCCGGTGTGGGTGGCTTCTGGTATACTGTAGCGATTGAACAGCAGGCGCTTCGGGTCCTCGCTCATAGCTTCCTCCTGTACGACAAGGTTGCGGGTGATGCCGACTGACTTTGATGGGCTGCTTGCGAATCTGGCGCTCCTTTCTCGCTGCGCGATTCCACCTCGGTTCGATCGTGAGTTGCTGGGCGCGCTCGGCGCCGACGATGGCGGCGAGTTCAGCGCGCTCCTGGCGAGCGGCATCGTCGTCGTCGAGCGCGATCAGCCGCCCCTGTATCGCCTGCGTGAGGATGTTCGCGATACGGTGCTTGCCCGGCTGTGCGCCGAACAACCGGCCGATGAACTGGCGCTCCGCGCGCTGGCCTTCGAGTATTTCCTGCGGCGCCTGGAGCACGCGGAGCCTAATCGGCATGCGGAAGATGAGGCGTCCTGTTTCTACCACCTGGCCGAGCTGATGGAGCTGCTGACGGTGCGCCGCGAGTGGCAGCGCATCGCCACCTACGTCGCGGCCGTTCGCGCCGCCGGCCCACGGCACCCGGCCCACCTGCATCGGCTGTCGTTCTACGAGGGCCTGGTGGCGGTGCGCACCCAGGATTACGACCATGGCTATGCGCTCATGGCCGCGCTCTTCGACCAGCCTGACATGGAGGATGATATCCGGGTGCGGGCGCTCAATGCGCTCGGCGCGGCCCACTGGTATCAATCGCGCTATGATCGGGCGCTGGCCGCATACCAGGAGGTCGATCGCCTTGCGCGCCAGATCGGCGATCGGCTCTACCAGAGCATCGCGCTGCTGAACATGGGCATGATCTACAACGAGCTTGGCAACTACAATCGGGCGTTGGAGGCTAGTGTCGAAAGCTTGCGGATCTTTCGCGCGCTGCACAATACCTACCGTGAGGCGCATGCACTATCCGAGGTCGGCAACAATGCGATGCAGCTTGGCCGCTGGCCGATGGCGTACGAGCATTTCCAGCAGGCGATCACACTGTATCAGGCGCTTGGCGCGACTGCCTGCCTGGCCAATCTATACTGGAATCAGGGTCTTCTGCAGCACCTGTTCGGGCCATGCATCCGCAAGCGAGGCGGCCTACCGCCAGGGCCTCGCAATATCGCAATCTCAGGAGCATGGTGATCAGGCGATCAGTATGGATCTGCTGACCTACCTTGGATTCCTTTTTCAAACCCAGAGACGCTACGGCGAGGCACAAAGGGCCTATGACCAGGCGATCACGCTGGCTGGGCAACTACGCAATCGCCATTCGCTGGCGCTGATCGAGTATCGGCGCGGCCAGATCCTTCAACACCAGGGGCGGGTAGACGAGGCGCTGGCGGCGTACGACGCGGCGGCCGAGGCGATCGAGTCACTGCGCGGCGCGATCGAAGGCGAGGATATCAAGATTGGTCTGCTCGGCACCGCCCAGCAGGTCTACGAGTCGCTGGTGCTGCTGTGCGATGAGCACGATCGCCACGCCGATGCCTTCAATTATGTCGAGCGAGCCCGGTCGCGGGCCTTCCTCGACACCCTGGCGAAAAAAGCGCCCGAGCTGTACGACGCGATTGACCAGCCGATCGCGACGCTGCACGAGGTACAGGCACGGCTGCCGGAGGATGCGCTGCTGATCGAGTACTTCACCACCGGCGTGCTGCCACAGGGCGAGCACCTGCTCAATAACCTGCCGCCCCAGAACGCCCGCCTGCGCGGGCACATGGCGCTGCCGCCGATCATTCTGATCTTCGCCGTGACGCGCGACCATGTGGAGGTCCACCGCGCCAGGCTCGACCCGAACAAGCTGCGCCCGCTGGCGAGCGATCATAGCCCTGGCCGGCATCTGCTGCGCGAGCGGATGCTGCCACTCTTGTATGCCGAGCTGATCGGGCCGGTCGCGCATTTGCTGCGCGGCCGCCGGTTGCTGTTCCTGATCCCGCACGGCCCGCTGCACTACGTCCCGTTTCTAGCGCTGCGCTCGGCGGCCGGCGACTTCCTGCTCGACCAGGACGGCCCGGCGATCACGCGGGCGCCCAGCGCCACCATCCTGCTCCGCAACTGCCTGGACCGGCCACGCAGCCAGGCCGACGGCTTTCTCGCGCTCGGGTACAATGATCGGAGCACACGCGAACTCCACCACGCCGAGGATGAAGCGCGCGCGATCGCGCGCTTGATGAATGGCCAGGCCTGGACCGGGCCTGAGCCCAAGAGCCGGCGCTTCTTCGCGGCCGCCCCGCAGGTGCGCTGGCTGCACATCGCCGGCCACGCGATCTACGACCCACGCGACCCGCTTGAGTCGTACCTGCTGCTAGGTGAGGACGATGCCCTTAGCGCGCGGGCGATCATCGGCGGCCTGGATCTGCACGCCGACCTTGTGACACTCAGCGCCTGCACCAGCGGCGTCACGCACGTGGTCCCCGGCGATGAGCTGTTTGGGCTCCAGCGGGCGCTGCTGTATGCCGGCGCTCCGGCGGTTGTGTGTGCGCTTTGGGAGGTGGCCGATGTCGTCGCGCTGCTGGTGATGGAGCAGTTCTACCTGGGCTTGCGCCAAGGGCGACCGGCGGCCGAGGCGCTGCGCGATGCACAGGTCGCGGTGCGGGCCATGACCGGACGTGATCTGGTGGCGATCATCGAGGACTGGCGGGCCGAGCAGGGCCTGATCGCCCTATTGGATGATCTGCCGAGCATAGCGCCCGAGCTTTATGATAGCTGTCCTTTTGCGGACCCATTCCACTGGGCGCCATTTATGCTGATCGGCCGACCCGACTAAGACAGGGTTCTTTGGTGCTTTACAGTTCCGGCGAAAAAGGGGGTTTGAGGGGGCAGCCCCCTCAGTCTCCCCACCTACTCCGCATTCTCAATTCTTCAGTTTCAATTTTCAATTCACGGGGGCGTGATCTCGATGCGTATGACCGGCAGGACATCCAGCGGTACGGGCACAAAGTCGACCCGGCCTGTCGCATCGGTCTCGCCACCCCATGACGCACCGCAGGCTTGCAACATAACCTGACTGCCGGCCTGTTCGAACGGATCGCGGTCGGGCATCTCTACCAGCACCTGCACACACACAGTCTGCTGTAACGAGTCCTCATCGAACACCTCGACAGTCACATGTAAATCCTGCGGCGAACCAGGCTCCCGCTCATAGCGATAGCGCAGGCTGCTACGCAGGGCGCCGATCAGCACCGGCGGGCGTAATGGAAGCCATGTCTCAGAGAACATCACGACCAATTTTCGAGGTCGATCAGCGGATGAGGAGCGGCCAGGGGCTGTTTGGTGCCCTGGCTTCCCGCGTAGGCAGGAAAGATCCGGCTGTGGATAGGTGGCAGCCGCCGCAACCTCGCCCTGGTAGAGCGCGCGAGTCAATGTCAGCAGCTCGTCCAGATCGGCGCGGCATGCCAGGCAGCGCTCCAAGTGAGCGGCGACCTGGGGATAGATGGTTTGCGGTGCATTACCAAAAACGGCGACCGTTGCATATTCAGGCAACAGTCCTTGCACATCGTCGTGCGTTAGCTCCGCTGGACCAGATGCCTCATTGTTAAGGTCCACGTTCGCTCTCATCTTTCCCCTCCCCTTTGCCTGAATAAGGTACGTGATGTTACGAAACGTTGCACTTTCCGTGCAGAGGGTTTTCTTGAGGGGCGACCCCTCAAACTCCCCCGTTTCAAACAGTCTCTCAGGTCTCGTCCGGCAAAATGCCAAATTCGACCGCGAGTGCCCGCCAGCGTGAGTCGGCCCGCAGCTTCTTCTTGGCACGCGAGCGCAGCACCGCAAGGCTGGTGAGCGGAACATCAAGCTTTTGGCTGATCTGCGAATCGTCCAGCAGCTCGATGTACTTCATCCACAAGGCCAGGAACTGCTTCACCGACCGCGGGTTGTCGCCCAGGAACTCGGCGGCGCGACGGTTGAGAATCAACCATTGTTCATCGATCACCACCTGTGCTGCTAGGTCGGGCTGCTCGACCGCCACGATCGCTTCGAGCAGGCCATTGCCTGCGCCATGCGGGCTCGTGAGCGGCTGCACGGGCCGCCCTTCCTGGCGCCACAAGGTTTTGACCGCGTTCATCAGCTGTTGGTGTGCAAACGCAAGAAATGCGACTGGTTGCCGGCAGTTCGCGAACAGCCGGCAGGTGTGCTCAATGGCGCTTTGGGCGGCGTCGTCGGGATTCACGTCGGGGTAGTAGTGGCGAGCTTGGTCATACAGCACGCGGAACAGCTCGATGTAGCCAAGATTTCGCCGTGGCTCGCCTTCGGCGCCGGAGCAGGCTGTGTATAACGCGAGGCTATAAACACCAGTTGCGGCCCGTAGTGGATCTGGGCCGGCACCGCCGTCGATGGACTCGATCGTACGCCGCACAAATTCGTCGCGGTCGAGCAACTGTGATCGCCGCCTGGCGATCAGTAGATCAACTGCCGCTCCGCATTTCTGTTCCAACAGTGTATTCAGTGTGGTTCACCACTTAGGGACTGGCGCGTTTTAAAACATCCCACAGCGAACCTGAAACGTGAAGCGTGAAACGTGAACAACGTCCCGATCACGTTTTACGTTTCACGTTTCACGGGAACTGAATGCTTTTTACTTTTCGAGTCTCTTAGGCATGTTTCAAAAGCGGGCCGTTCTACTTTACAATGTGGGTGGGAGACTGAGGGGGCTACCCCCTCAAACCCCCTTTTTCCCACAGTGCAAACTGTAAAGTCACTTTGAAACATGCCTTAGACAAGGTTCGTTGGTGCTTTACAATTCTGGGGAAAACGGTGAGCGTATTATAACGCAGGCCGGGATGCCGTTCAAGCCGGCGGGTCGTGGTAGAACTGGTACGCCCCGCCGTCATCGTGGTGGACGACCAGCAGCAGCCCCTCGCGCAGCGTCACGTTCCCCGGCGGCTCAAGCAGGACATTGCTGACGCCGCGTGCCCGCTCGTAGCTCAAGGTCGCATCCTCCAGGTGGTAGAGCAGCCCGCGCGTGGTGATGCCGCGCACCGCGCCCGTCAGCGGCAGCAGCGAGACGGTATCGCCGATGGCGCCGGCGATGGCGGCCGAGTCGCGCACGAGGAACAGCTCCTGCCGGTCGGCTAGGAGGCGCGCCCGGCGGCCGTGCAGGTCGGGCAGCGCCAGCAGCGCCACATTGGCCAGCGTGTGGTCCCAGCGCCCGCCCAGCGCGCCGAGGATGTCGATCGTGTCGGCGCCACGCTCGGCGGCGTGCAGCAGCGCCAGTTCGAGATCGGTCTCGTCTTTGTCGCGCCGAAAGCGGCGCAGCTCGACCCCGCGCTCGGCCAGCGCGGCGGCACTGGCGGCGTCGAGCGAGTCCAGGTCGCCGATCACGATCTGCGGCAGCAGCCCCAGCCGTAGCAGCGGCAGCGCCCCGCCGTCGGCGGCGATCAGCAGGTCGGCCGCGCGGATCTGCTCCTGATAGGGCGCCGCGTCCAGGTCCGGCGCGTTGGCGACGATCACGGTGTACATAGCCAGGAAGGATACCACGAATGCGCTCGAAGGCAAATCATTGTACCAACCCTAGAACCCTGGAGTTACCCATTGACGATCGTGCTATAATCTGCCAAGTCATCACCCACCAAGAACAAAGAACAAAGAACCAAGAACTAAGAACCGAGAACTGATCATCACGCAACACGCAACACGCAACACGCAAAAGGTCTCTATGCCGCTGCTTCAACCGATCGCCGGCCGGGCCGGCTACCTGCCAGGCACAAATAACCTGGGTGTCGTGACCACCGGCGACGGCGGGGCGATCGCGATCGACACCGGGCTCGACAAAGATACCGGCCGGCTGATCCGCAAGGCCCTGGATGAAGCCGGGCTGGCGCTGCGAGCGATCATCAGCACCCACCACCACGCCGACCACATCGGCGGCAACGACTACCTGCTACGCAATCTGCCGGGCGTCGCGATCTATGCGCCGCCGCTGGAGGCCGCGCTGATCGAGCACCCGATCCTGGAGCCGATCTACCTGAATATGGGCGCGCGACCGATCGCCGCGCTCCAGACCAAGTGGCTGATGGCGAAGGGCACGCGCGTCGATCACCTGATCGACGGCGAGCGTCTGGAGGTGGCCGGAGTGACGTTCGAGGTGATCGGGCTGCCGGGCCACAGCATCAACCAGGTCGGCGTCGCCGTCGACGGGGTGTGCTTCGCCGCCGACGGCTTCTTCGGGCCGGCGGTCCTCCAGAAGCACGGCGTGCCCTACGCCCACGATGTGGGCGCACAGCTCGCCAGCCTGCACCGGCTCGCAGCGCGCGGCGACCACTTTTTCCTGCCCGGCCACGGCGCCCTGACGCCCCGCGACAGCCTGGAGGAGACCCTGGCCGCCAACCAGGCGGCGATCGAGCGGTCCTCGCAACTGGTGCGGGCGGCGCTGGCGGAGCCGGGCGACCTGGCCGCCATCGCGAGGCGGGTGGCGAGCGCGCTGGGGCTGGCGCTCCCCGGCATCCCGCAGTACGCGATTTTCGCCTCGGTCGTCGCGGCGCACCTCAGCTACCTGGAGGCGCAGGGGCATGCACGCGTGGCGCTGGAGGAGGTAGGGCTGATCTGGTACCCGCTGAAAGGGTGAAAGGGTGAAAGGGTGACACGGCTCCCCTTCACCCTTTCGCCCCTTCACCCCTTCATTCCGTTCAAGACAATGTCCGACTCACCATCAGACAATCTTGCGATCGAGATCACACTACGCGCTCGCTACGCCGAGACCGACGCAATGGGGGTGGTACACCACGCCAGCTACGTCGTCTGGCTGGAGCAGGGCCGCACCGAGCTGCTGCGCGCCCGCGGCGCCGCCTACCGCGAGATCGAGGCCGCCGGCTTTTTTGTGGTGCTGACCGACCTACGGGTGCGCTACCTGGCCCCGGCCCGCTATGACGATATCGTGATCGTCAGGACCTGGCTGGACGACCTACGCAGCCGCCAAGTCAGCTTCGCCTACCAGGCACGGCTGGCCGAGAGCGGCGCCACGCTGCTGACGGCCCGCACCGAGCACATCTTCGTCGCCCGCGCGACCGGCCGGCCGACGCGGGCGCCGGCCGCGCTGACGGAGATCCTACGCGCCAATTGGAGATTCGAGATTAGAGATTAATCGGGGCGTCCCAATCTCTAATCTCTAATCTCCCTGCGAGCAGGAACTTATTTCCTACCAAGCACTTAGGATCGACGGCGCGCAGGATGCGCCGGGAGGAGATCTTTCATGGCACACCTAAATCGACCTGGCCCGACCGAGGGCGAACCGGTCGGCATCGCCTCCGGCCTGTCCGTCGCGCCGGTCGATCCGCCCGCATCCGAAGCCGGCGCGCCCAAGGTGGCGCTGGTCCCCGGCTGGCTGATCAAGATCCTGTTTATGGTGGCCGGGCTGTTTGTGTTCATCATGGCGCTTGAACTCATGAAGTCGGGCGCCAGAGTCTACGGAAGCCTGATCATCAACGACGTGCTGAACATCTCGAATGTCGCCAACTCGCTGGGGCTGGGCTGGCTCATGGCCTACGTCTTTCTCAGCGGCTCGCCGGTCGCGGCCGTGGCGATCTCGCTCTTCGCGTCGGGGACGATCGACGGATTGCAGGCGTTCACAATGATCACCGGCTCGCGGCTGGGCGCCTCGTTCATCGTCCTGTTCGTCGGCTTTATCTACTACCTGCGCGGGCACCGGCGCGCCGCCAGCATCTCAATCGGCGTGCTGGCGCTGCTGACGACCGCGGCGATCTACCTGCCGGCGCTATTCCTGGGCTACTGGATGCTGAGTTCGGGGGCGCTGGGCACGCTGCAAGTCAGCGCGACCACGCCGGTCGCCTCGTTTATCGACGTTGTCTTCGACCCGATCACCGACTTCCTGAAAAGCGTGCTACCACAGTGGTCGCTGCTGCTGTGCGGGATCGGGTCGCTGCTGCTGGCCTTCAACCTGCTCGACCGGGCGCTGCCGGAGATGAACGCCGAGCGCAACGCCTTCCAGCGCATCGGCCGGCTGGTCTACCGCCCGGCGGCCATGTTCATCCTGGGGTGCGCGGTGACGTCGGTGACGCTCTCGGTCTCGGTCTCGCTCTCGATCCTGGTGCCGCTCTCGGCCAAGGGCCTGATCCGCCGTGAGAACACTCTGCCCTACATCATGGGCGCCAATATCACGACCTTTATCGACACGCTGATCGCCGCGCTGATCACCGGCGGCCCGGCGGCCTTTATGATCGTGCTGGTCGAGATGCTCAGCGTAGCCATCCTGTCGCTGATCGTGCTGGCGCTGTTCTACCGCTCGTTCGAGCGCGCGATCCTGCGCCTGCAAGAGCTGATCATCTACAATAATCGCACGCTCGGCGCGTTTCTATGTATCATGCTGATCACTCCGGTGATTTTACTGCTGGTGAAGTGATGAAGCTGCTGATTTACGCCGGCCCGGCCACGTCACGCGACCTGGTGCTCCAGTTCAGCGCGCAGCTCGTGCGGGGTGCCGCGACGGCGCTGACGCTGGTCACGGGCGGCGGGGCCATGCGCGAGCCGCTGCTGGCCCAGGCCGCCGAGCGGCTGGGCGCCCCCGACACGCTCCCGATCACGCTGCGCGCACTGCCAGGCAACGCGCAGGCGGCGATCCAAGCCGCAGCCCGCGAGCAACAGTACGACATGGTGATCTTCGGCCGGCTGCACCAGCCGCTCGGCCGGCTGCTGCCCGGCCCGCGCAGCAAGTCGATCGCCCAGCGCCTGGAACCCTCGGTGATGCGCGTCCAGGGCCAGGCCCGCCCGATCCGGCGCATCCTGCTGGCCAGCGGCGGCGACTTCCACACCTTCGACGACGCCAGCCTGGCCGCGCGGATCGCCAAGCCGCTGGGCGCCGCAGTCACGATCCTGCACACCCTCTCGCAGCAGACATTAATGTTTGAAGGAATGCCCGGTCGGCGTGTCACCGTGGAGGCATTCTTGAACGGCAGTTCCTCGGAGGCCAGCACATTGCGGGATGCCGCGGCTCTGCTGAACGATCGCGGGGTGCCGGCCCAGCTCAAGGGTCGGGTCGGCCCGATCCTCGACGAGATCGTCGAGGAACTGCGCGACGGCGACTACGACCTGCTGGTGCTCGGGGCGCACCGCGTCGCCAGCGCGCTCGACCGCATCCTGCTCGAAGATATCACCGGCGATCTGCTCGACGTCAGCCCGCTGCCGGTGCTGGTGGTCAAAGGGGTGAGCTGACTATTTGTTCCCACGTCAGGCCCATCTTCCATAGCAGCCCCAGCGCCGCCAGCGCACCGGGCAGCTCGTTGGGCGCCAGCGTCGCGGCAGCGACCGCCTGCTCGCCCGCGCCCGACGCCGCGACGACGACGCCGTCGCGCACGAACAGCGCCGCGCCGCCGCCCGCGCGGTGAAAGCCGATCGTCGCGTTCTCCGGCGCGGTGCTGATGTAGATAATCTCACACGGCGCGTACTCGGCCAGGGCCACGATCTCCGGCACGTCGGCGTTCAGCGCCACCCAGCCCTGCGGGTCTGTCACCAGCATCGGCACGCCAAGCACCCGCGCCAGCTCGCCCTGATCCTGGACCTCCGCCGGCAGTGTGTCGGGCAGGTCGGTGACGGCGCTGTAGGCGCAGCGCTCGAACGCCAGCCCGCGCCGGGCGATGCCGTCGGGCGTCAGCCCGGCCACGGCGAGTGCCGCGCCCTGGTCGGCCAGCAGCGCTTGGGTGGCCGCAAAATCGGCGGCTTCGGCTAGCCTGGTGGCCGGCTGCTGGGCGAACAGCGTCGCCGCGACCAGCCGCGACGCCGTCTCGCGGGCGGCGCCGCCGGTGAGCGCCATAATCGGGATCGGGCCGAGCCGCTCCCACGGCACGTCGAGCGCCAGCGCCGAGCGGGCGAACGGCGGCGGGCCAAGTTCGGACTCGGCGGCACGCCCCCCGGCCTGTGCCGGATCAAAGACCCAGCTCCGCACACCATAGCCAAGCTGGACCAGGCCGTCGGAGCGAACGGTGGCCGGCACCCCGCGCGTGCCGGCCTCGGCGACGACCTGGAGCACGGCGATCGGCAGTGCCTCGGCCTGCCGGCGCTTTTGCAGCTCCCACAATGGCCCCTCATCGTCCCATGCCTCGTCGCCGGCCTCCCTGGCATTGAGCCCTTCGACCACGTAGCGCGCCAGCTCGACCCCCAGCGCCGGCGTGGGGGTGCTGAAGCCGGCGCTGATCAGGTAGCCGTCGCCGGCTTGCGCGGATCTTATGTCGAAGTAGCCGAGCACCAGGCCCGCGCTCTGCCCGCCATCTTTCAGGGCGCTCTTGATGCGCCGGCCGCGGTCTTTATTGGAGTACACTTGCAGGAACACGCCCGGCTGCGGCCCGTGCAGGTTCGGCCCGTCATAGCCAAGTAGGCGCCGTATCTCAGTCGGCATAAGCTAGCCCCAATTCTTTCTGGGATATGATGCCCGGTTTCGACGCATGCTACTCGATCTCTGCCTTCCTTTCAACCGTACTCCTTTGGTTTGGTCTCGCCCGGATCTGCTAGTACAGCTTGGCGTACGTCGGCCCACGGTTTCTCATCACGAAGCTCGCGAAGATACGAAGCTCACGAAGACTCTATAGCCACATGTATCAGCCCTCTTCGTGGTCTTCGTACCTTCGTGCTCTTCGTGGTAAAACTGCTGGTGTATGTACGCGAAGCTGTATTAGGTCTTCGTCGCATGTGAGCGGTTACATGCTACAATAGCCGCGCGTCTGAAACGGACCTTCCAAGTGAAGCGTGAAACGTGATGCGTGAGGGTCTTTCACGTCTCACGTTTTACGTTTCACACACGCTTTGAGATGAAGTAGAAGTTCAGAGTCCCTAAGCCGAAACGATATTGATGATGCATGATGACACCCCAGCGCCCAATCCCGACGCGACCGACCCGCGCAACCAGCTCAACGACTTGAGCGGGCGCGAGTGGACCTACGCGCTGCGCTCAGTGATCGCGACCCGCTACCCGACCAGCGGCGCGGAGAGCTACGCCCACGGGCTGCGGCGCGCCCACCCCTCGCCCAAGCCGCCGCAACTCATGGCCGAGTTGATCCGCTTCTTCACCAAGCGCGGCGCGCGCGTGCTGGACCCGTTCGCCGGCGTCGGCGGGACGCTGCTGGCCTGCGCGCTGGAGCAGCGGCGCGGCGTTGGCGTGGAGCTGTCGCTGGAGTACGCCGAGATCTACGCCCAGGTCTGCGCCACGCTGGGGCTAGCGCCGCAGCCGCTGGTCGTCGGCGACGCGCGGCGGCTGGCCGAGTACGAGGAGGTGCGTGAGGCGCCGTTCGACCTGGTGCTGACCGACCCGCCCTACGCGGCAATGATGGCGCGGCCCAAGACCGGTGAGCGCAAGAAGCGCGGGCACGGCGAGGCCACGCCCTTCACCGCCGACCCGGCCGACCTGGGCAACCTGGACTACCAGGCGTTTCTGCCGGCGCTGCGCGAGGTGCTGGCAGCGGCGTTGGCCCAACTCCGACCGCGCGGCCACATGGTCCTGTTCACCAAGGACCTCCAACCCACGCGCGAGCACCACAATATGCTCCACGCCGACATCGTCGCCGAGCTGCTGGCGCTGCCGGAACTCTCCTTCCGCGGCTACCGCATCTGGCACGATATGAGCCAGAATCTATACCCCTTCGGCTACCCCTTCGCGTTCGTGGCCCACCAGGTCCACCAATTTATCCTGATTTTTCGGAAAGAGGCGTGAGCCGAAAGAGGGCGTGCAACTCATCCGACTTGCGGTCCTGCCACTTGAGTGCTATCGATAAGCGGCAAGAGACTCATTTGTACACAGCCTTTTGCTCGAATAGTTGCAACTGCGTGATTGTCTCTGATAGTACTTCCTGTTGCTGCTCCTGTAAACGTTTTGGTATGTAATTTAACACTATGGCTTCCATCATAGAATTACGGTTGTCTTCGCTCGCACCTACGTGATAGAAGTGCTCCCTGGTAAGTACGAGAAATTGGTTGGAATATTTATCTAGCATCTCGTTATGACGATATTTATTACTATGCCAAGTCGACAAGATAAATTTTGCTGACGTTGTTGACAATAGATCAAACAAGTCTTCTTCCTCTTTATCTAACCAAGCGTTAAAGTAATCGGTATGCCTTCCTGAATATGGCGGATCACAGTAAATAAAATCTCTATTGTTACTATCCCTCACGATACTTCTGAAATCTGAACACACAAAACTCCAGTCGTATTTTTTAACAGCGCTTTCAACATATTTGATTTGATTTGTTATTTTGGTAATATATGCTTGAGCAAATCTTTCGGGCTTATGTCCAAAAGGTACATTATATCGACCCTTTTTATTGAAACGAATAACGCCGTTAAAACAAGCCCTACTAAGAAAGAGAAAATCAAAAGGATCGCCAGATGTGTTAAATCGATCTCTCACTTCGTAATAGTATTCCTCACCTTTTTGTGAAAGGAGTTTCCCTTCCTTCTCAAGAAAAGATTTGACTCTCAATGCAGTTACATACTGTTCCTTAATTGCATTATAAAAGTTGATAATATGCGGATTAATATCGGCAAACAGAGCGCGATTCGGTCTTACGTTAAAGCCAACGACTCCTGAACCAGTGAAAGGTTCAATCCACTGTCCTTCTGAAGATAACTCTATATACTCTTTAATCCAACCAACAAGTTTTGTCTTGATACCCTGGCACTTGATAGGCGGTACGTATATTTTCATCTTTATGTCCTTATGTTAGAGAGCGAGCGCTAAATCTTGTTCCTCTGCCTTCTTGCACGAGGATTGATCAGGCTTGTATCTAAGCTTTTGTACTCAAGAAAGTCTTTCAGTTTTGTTATTCTTTTCTCTTTACCTGAAATGTCAATTACAGTTATCTTGCCGTAGTTCATCCAATAGTCGTCAAATATTTCTTCTCCTAAAGTTTTGAACATCCCATTCCCTGAAAGAATATCTTCGATATTATCTACGCTTCCGATATTAGCAGTATTCCCACTTCCACTACGATCACTTGCAATCTCCCATTTCTCACAGACGAAGAACTGGAAATCTCGGATGACAGAAACGATCGATTGCAAGCTTTCTATATCGTAAACCGTAGTTTCGCCAATATCTTCAAAGATAACTCTTGAATAGATTATACCAAGGCAGAAGTGGCCAAGGTATTCGCTGTACGGGAATTGGATATTTTTACGACTCGAGCGATTAATGAAATATTCCCCGTGAGAGCCTAACGTAAAGCCATTACAATATGCAGGGTTGCCGGGTAAGCGATACGTCGTTTTGAAATCAACCGCGAACTTTATTCGAGCATCGGCCTTGCTAACAAAAGATAAATCAGGATAGTAGTTCTGATGATCGGTGAGGACGACACGATAGTTATATTGTGCGGCAAACTTGAGTATTTCAGGAAAAATATGGATTTCAAGGATTTTAGAGACAATTTTCGTATCGGCAGAAATAGTGTAGATATTGCGAAATACATCAATAAAACCCTTAATCGTCCACTGTAAATCATCAGTAGACACGTGAGTAAGAAGAGCCTTGACGAACTCAGCGAGCTGCTCGCGGAATTCAGCCTTTAGTCTTTTTCGCTCTTCTGGTTCCATTGCTTTTTGGCAAAGGTTTCAAGCTGCTTATTCTTGAGCTATTGTACCAGAAAGTAGAAAATATGTTGCAAGAAGGAACGGGCGGGAAATGCGTGAAGCGATTTCCCGCCCGTTCCTTTTCCGTCTTTCCGCGAAGTTCTAGCGCGCCCGGCGCCGCAGCAGGCCGCCACCCGCGAGCAGGGCCGCGACGAGCCCGAACAGCGCGAGCGGTGCCGTCTCGCCGGAGGTCGTGGGGAGCTGGGTCGGCGCCTGGGCGGCAACCGGCGGTGTGGTCATTTCGACCCGCAGCTTCGGCTCGCCGTTCAGCAGGCCGACGGCGAAGACATGTTGGGAGCAATGATCCGTGTGCCGGCAATCGGGGTTGACGGTGCAGGAGGAGCGGTAGATGTGAGCAGCGGCTGGTGCGCCAACGGCATCTTTTACACGTGCTTAACAGCTTCTTGACCAGCAGGAGCTATGCTGGTGGCGGGATGTTTGCCGCTCATACTCCGGCATGGTATACTCGCGAAACGCTGCTTCATCGCATATTCCGTTTCCTCTGGCGGCAACGTTCTTGCACTGCGTAGCCCTGATGCTGCGTGTGGCGCCCTTGCTGTCGGCATAGATCAAAAAGGAGATTCAACGTATGCAAATCCTCGTCCTCGGTGGTGACGGCTATCTCGGCTGGCCGAGCGCCTTGCACCTGTCGCGGCGCGGCCACGAGGTCGCCGTGCTGGATAATTTCGCCCGGCGCGCGTGGGACCACGAGCTGGGCGCCGATAGCTTGACGCCACTCCGCTCGCTCCAGGAGCGCGTCGCGGCCTGGCGCGAGGTCTCCGGCCTGGCGATGACGCCCTTTATCGGCGACTTGTGCGACTTCACCTTCCTGGAGCCGATCGTGCGCGACTTCCAGCCCCAAGCGGTGGTCCACTTCGGCGAGCAGCGCAGCGCGCCCTACTCGATGATCGACCGGCGCCACGCGGTCTTCACGCAGCTCAACAATATCACCGGCACCCTCAATCTGATCTACGCGCTGGCCGATCACGCGCCCGACTGCCACCTGGTCAAGCTGGGTACTATGGGCGAGTACGGCACGCCGAACATCGACATCGAGGAGGGGTTTATCACGATCACGCATAAGGGGCGGACTGATACACTACCGTATCCCAAACAGCCAAACAGCTTTTACCATTTAAGCAAAGTCCACGACAGCCACAATATCATGTTCTGCTGCAAGATCTGGGGTCTGCGCGCGACCGACCTGAACCAGGGGGTGGTCTACGGCGTCGATACCGACGAGATCGCGCTGGACGAGCGGCTGCGCACCCGCTTCGACTACGATGGCGTGTTCGGCACGGCGCTGAATCGCTTCCTGGTCCAGGCCGTCGCCGGCGTCCCGCTGACGGTCTACGGTAAGGGTGGGCAGACGCGCGGCTTTCTCGACATCCGCGACACGCTGGCGTGCGTCGAGCTGGCAATTCGCAACCCGGCCGAGCGCGGCGAGTACCGGGTCTTCAACCAGTTCACCGAGCAGTTCAATGTGGCCGGGCTGGCCGATGCGGTGCGCGAGGCGGCGCAGGAGTTCGGCTTGCCGGTGGTGATCGACCACCTGCCGAACCCGCGCATCGAGAAGGAGGAGCACTACTACAACGCGGCGAACACGCGCCTGCTCGACCTGGGCCTTCAGCCACACTTCCTCAGTGAGACCCTGCTTGAGTGGGTCATCCAGGTGGTGATGCGCTACAAAGATCGCATCCGGCCAGAGCTGATCCTGCCGGCGGTCGATTGGCGGCGAACGCATAATAATGGGATGCCGGCTGGCGAGCCGATCGAGCGTGAGGCTTAAAAAGTATGCTCGCCAGGCTGGCGCGCAAGCTCGGCTTCGCGCAGGTCGGCGAGTATGGGGAGCCTTTCCAGGATCGATATAGCGCTCCTAAATGGGTTATAAAAAGAGGGTGTGGGGGAAGCCTCCACAGAAACCCCTTCCCACTTTATAACCCTGATAGGATTGCTATATCCATCAGGCGGAGCAACTCAAGACAACAAGAAGCCAGGTGAGTTGCCCGACTCACCTGGCTTCCGAGGGAGGGAGAAAGGTTGCTCGCCTGGCTGATCACCCCGCAGCTTGTGATCGGTTCGGCGTCGCGCCCCAACTATCACACGGGCGGATGAGGCAGTCGTAAGTCGTGGCTTAGAGTTCGCTGAGAGCTACGCTATCCGCTCTGGACATCGCTGGCCAGCGCGGTAAGCTCGACGAACGACGGCCCGCCATCCTTGTGGAAGCGCGCGATATTCAATCGCCGGAGCAGCAGCAGCGAGAACTCCCAGGGCGCCCGCTTCGATCAGAAACACCGTCACATAGCCGGCCGCCGTATTGCCGGTCAGGAGCATCACTAAATCGCGAACGACGCCACTGAGCAGTGTGCCGAACAAACGCGCCAGCGCGTCGGCCATGCCCCAGGCGCCAATAAAGGCGCCGACCTGGCCCGCGAGCGTCATGTCCAGCATCAGGGCCAGGTTTGTCGCCGTGGAAATGCCGCTGCCAAAGCCAAACACCACCAGAGCCGGCATGAGCAGCGCGCGGAGGTGCAGCACCCCGCTGAGCGCGATCAGCAGCAGCCCGGTCGTGGCGAGCAACGCGCCGATCGCCGCGCCGCGCCGCTTGCCGACCCGCCGAGTTAGCGGGCCGCCCAGCAGCAGCGCGACCAGCAGCGCCGCGCCCCAGATCGAGGTGTAGCGGGTCGTCTGGTCAACCGGCACGCCAAAGACATCGGCGGCAAACGGCTCAAGCAGCAGGTCCTGCCCCAGCAGCGCAATCAGCAGGACGACCATATAGACGAAGAACAGGCGCGCCTGACCGTTGCCGGAGATCATCGCCAGCAGCGCCCCAAAGGAGCGCCGCTCGACGGCTTGTGCGGGCGCGCCGCGCCGCTCCAGGCCCAGCAGCCCGCCGAACCCCAGCGCCAGCGCCACCGCGCAGGTGATGTAGAAGGCCCGAAACAGCGCGGCATGGCTGTACGGCTCCAAGGCCGCGCCAAGCGTAATCCCCGTGGCGATCACGCTCACGATCAGCATGAACCACATCACGCCGACCGTCCGGGCGCGATGCTCCTCTCCGGCCATATCGGTCGCCAGCGCCAGATACGACACCGTCGCGAAATTGAAACCCATGCCCCAGGCCCCAAACGCCACGATCCCAACCACCACCCCCAGTAGGGCCGGCCCTCCGTGGCCGCCCGCTCCAAGGCCGCCCGCTCCAAGGTCGCCCGCTCCAAGGCCGCCCGCCCCAAGGCCGCCCGCTCCAAGGCCGCCCGCTCCAAGGCCGCCCGCTCCAAGGCCGCCCGCCATCATAAACGCCGCAGTCGGCGCAAGCGCGGCCCCGACAACGCACAGCAGCAAGCCCAGCGCGATATAGGGCGTGCGCCGGTAGCCGAACAGCGGGTGCCGGTCGGAGTAGCCGCCAATCCAGACCTGGAGCGGCGAGAACAGGTACGGTAGCGAGACCAGGATCGCGACCAGCGTAGCCGCCAACCCAAGCTCGCTGATCATGATCCGGTTGAGCGTGCCGTTGATCGGCACCAAGGTGATCGCAATGGCGACGTGGATCAGGCCGAGGCGCAAGATTTTTGTGAATGGCATGGCGGGTGGCAGAGCGCCAGGAGGAACACTCCCGCTCATACGGTCCGGGGCATCTGGCGCGGGCGCAGCTTCATTTCTCATCGAGGCATCATATTATATATCAAATCGGATTCGCGAAGTCTTCAACAGACCTGAGCAATTGTACCACACCTGCATGACCACAATCGGCGCAGAGAGCTGAAGCTTCCCGCGTCGATGTACTTCTCCTGTTTGATCATGTGGTCTGCTTCCGTGTCTTCGAGCTGCTTGTGTAATCTTCCTGATCTTCACCCTACACCTCCGCTTTCACGGCTCACAACTTGCTCCTCCTCCATAGGTCACGGACGACAAAGCGATCACCGATCGCGACCAAACCGTAACCGGGCGCACTTCATCGCTATGCTATACTCAGGGTATATGCCGGTCGGGGAACACGTATTCTCGCCGCGACAACGAGCAATTCTGTTCTCAGACTTCGGAACGTCTTGTCGAAGCTCTCAGCCAGCTGACGCAAGATCTCCGAAGTTTTCTTTTGGCATCCACCCAAGCAAGCTGGTGCGTAAACTCTGTGTAACTCAATCGGGAAAGGTAGGAACAACCAACATGCCCAAAAGCCGTCTCGAAAAAACCGTCGTAGTGTTTAGTGTGATCATCCCGCTTATCGGGACCGCCTTCGCGATCTGGATGCTCTGGCAGCGCCTGGTAACATGGCGCGACCTGGCCTTGATGGGCGGGATGTACCTGCTGGCCGGCCTTGGCATCACCGTCGGCTTCCACCGGATGCTGACCCACCGCAGCTTCGAGGCCCATCCGGCCATCCGCTTTATCTTCCTGGTGCTCGGCTCGATGGCGCTCCAAGGGCCGGCGCTCGACTGGGCCTCGGTCCATATCAAGCACCACGCCCACACCGACGACGAAGATGACCCGCACAGCCCATTGGAGGGCTTCTTTCACGCCCATCTGGGCTGGATCGTCACCGGCATGCAGGCCGAGCCGCATATTTACGGCAAATGGCTGCTCAAGGACCCGGTGGTCATGTTTGTCAGCCGGACCTGGATTTTGTGGGTGGTGCTCGGCGGCCTGATCCCGCTGGCGCTCGGCGGCTGGACCGGGCTGCTGTGGGGCTTCCTGGTACGCATCTTCCTGCTCAACCATGTCACCTGGAGCGTCAACTCAGTCTGCCACACCTTCGGCAAGCGCATGTTCGAAACCAGCGACCAGAGCATGAATCACTGGCTGGTCGGGCTGCTGGCGTTCGGTGAGGGCTGGCACAACAACCACCACGCCTTTCCCCGCGCGGCCTTCCACGGGATGCGCTGGTGGCAGTTCGACCTGTCGGCCTACGTTATTCGCCTGATGGAGCGGCTGGGGCTGGTCTGGAATGTCTACCGGGTGCCGATGGCGAACATGAAGGCCCGGCTGGCGCAGCGGGTCGCGAAGTCGGCTTCGAGTTAGCTGCAATCAATTTGTAAGCTCCCACGATTGCATGCGCGCAGCACGAGGCGTACGATCTGCTATGGAACATTGTTGACCAAGCACACGTGCTCGTGCGCATACCATCAGACCAGGAGGAGCTCACATGTTTGGACGCCGCAACCCCGATCGACCACCCGCCGAGCCGGTGGAACCACCTGCCGGTAATCTTGATCTCGAACCACTGCCGGATCTGCCCGACATCACAACCCCGGCTAACCAGGAGCCGGCGTCGATCTGGTCCACGCGGCCAGCGCCGACCGAACCAACCTGGCCGGCCAATCTACCGAAACCGCTAGCGCCGGCCGCCGTCCCTGCGCCGGCAGGCGCGGCGGCCCCTTCCCCGGCGATGACGCAGTGGCTACCTAGCACGCCCGATGCGCCCGCCTACCCGACTACCTCGCAGACCCTGGTCATGCCACAGACGCCGCCGGTAGCCGCTGCGGGCGCCGAGAAGCCGGCGGCGGTGCGGCCCAGAACCAGCGCCGAAAGCGTGATCGGACCCGACGATTTCTTCGATGGGCACTACCGCTCCGAGCGCGGCGTTCGCATCCAAGGCAACGCCCGCGGGTCGATCGAGTCGCGCCAGTACATATTTGTCGAAGCCGGCGCGCAGGTCGAGGCCGATCTCTCGGCCGAGGACATCACCGTGGCTGGCTCACTCAGCGGCAAGATCGAGTGCCGTCGCCGACTGGAAGTGACCGGGACCGGCAAGGTACAGGGCCAGGTCCAGACAGTGCTGCTGGTCGTGCAGGAGGGCGGCGTCGTCGACGGCGAGCTGCATATGGGCCGCAGCGAGACGAGCGAAACCACACCCCCGGAGTCGCCGAACGGCACACATTAAGCCAGCCACCCTGAGCATGGCTGACGTACGGAGGTTTGGAGGGAATAACCCTTCAAACCTCCGTTTTCTGTTTGGATAAGGTACTTCGCCCATTTTACCGTCGATTTTTGCCCGGCTGGGCAAAAATCGACGGTAGAAGAAAGAAAAAGTACCGCTCTGCCGAAGGCTGAAACCACGCTCGGTAGACGACTGCGTAAACCCCGCCAGATCAGGTATACTTGCGAAAGCACACAACAACCACAGCGCAAGGAGAGACCTGATGAGCGAGCACGGCGACGTGACGATAACATTTGACGTCGGCGGGAAGTCCTACAGCGGCACGGCCGGGCGGATGCAGATCGTCCACCAAGCGATGGACCGTATCCTGCCGCACGCGCTTCTGCATGCACACCGGCTGCGCGTGACCCGCGCCGACGGCGAGCTGATCTACCCCGACATGTTCCTGGGCGAGATCGCCGATCACTACGGCGACGCTCACTTCGTCGTCGAAGCCACACCGCTGCGCGAGGACGCCGGCGAGTGGACCAACTACGGCTTCGATCACCTGGCGCTGGCCACCACCGACCGAGCCACGGCGCGCGACTTCTTTAGCCGCGGCCTCAAGATGAAGCTAGTGCGCGACGATGAACACCTGACCGTCATCACGACCGGCAACACCGCGATCTTTCTGTTCGACGCCAAGCCCGGCGCGCCGCTCTCCGACGGCCACCCCTCGCGCATCCACCATATCGGCTTCGTGGTCGACCATCTTGAAGCGGCCTACGGCCACCTGCGGCGCACATTCCCCGCCTTCCTATCCGACTTCACCCTGCTGGAGCGCGCCGAGCGGCTCTCGCTCTACGGCCACGTGATCTTCGGCGATGTGCGCTTCATGATCCAGCTCTCGGAGGTCAAGCCGGAGTACCGCGGCTTTCGCGAGGGCACGCCCTTCGCCGATGTCATGTACGACTACGCCGCCAGAGACTACGGCGTGCGGCTGGGCTGAAGGGCCACCTGAAAGGGGGAGTTTAATGGACCCGCAAGAAATACAACTGCCGCACCACCACCAGATCGTCTTGGATCGCTTTATTGCAGCTTGCCGGGCCGACGAGCGGGTCGTAGCCGCGTTTCTCAGCGGCTCCTACGCCAGGGGCGCGGCCGATACCTACTCCGACCTCGATATCGACCTGATCACCACCGACGCGGCGTACGAGGAGTTCCACGCTGATCACGCGGCGTTTATCCGCCTGCTGGGCGAGCCGGTGTTCCTAAAATCTTTCGACCTTCCCAACACGGTGTTCTTCATTTTTCCCGATGGAACCGAGTGTGAACTTGCGCTTGGCCGCGAGAGCCATCTGACCGACATGCACGGTGGGCCGTACCGGGTGCTGCTCGATAAAACCGGCATCCTGGTGGGAGCCGTGTTCCCCTCGGCCGGATCGACTGAGGCCGAGCAGATCGAGACACTACGCCGCTTGGTCTATTGGTTCTGGCACGATCTATCCCATTTCACCACCGCCATAGCACGCCGGCAGCTCTGGTGGGCGCACGGCCAACTCGAGGAACTGCGGCGCCTATGTGTGAACCTGGCCCGCCTCAAACAGAACTTCTCCGCCAGTGCAGACGGCTATGAAAAAGTCGAGCACGCGCTACCAGCCGAGCAGTTGGCGCCGCTACAGGCGACATATTGTCCGCTGGAGCACGATGCCATGCTCCGGGCGGCCTTGGTCATCGTCCACTTCTACCGGGAACTGGCGGCGCCGCTGGCCCAGGCACACGGAATAGCGTACCCCGATAACCTCGACCACGCGATATACAGCCGGCTGGAGCAATTGTACGAGGCGCGTTTGGGCACAAAAAGACGACCGCCGGTCGATTGACCAGCGGTCGCCATGTGGTGGAGCAGAGGGGGATCGTCCCTCAGTTCTTACTACCACCTATCACAATAGGATATAGCTGAGTTGTTCTTAATAGGCCTCCGGTAGACCGTCGATCGACCCTCGCAGCCGATCGGCGTCATTTTTGAGGTACCGCTGCGTGGTCTCCAGGCTCTCGTGTCCGAGTAGCTCCTGAATCGCCCGCAGATCCGCCCCGTTGCGTAAGAGTTCCGTCGCGAATGTGTGCCGTAAGACGTGCGCGCTGATGTGGATGCCGCGCGCCGGCAGCCAGCGCTCGAAGATGTGCGCCATCGACTTGGCGGTCATCGGTCGCCCATCCGGCCGCCCGGCGACGCCGTCATGGAGCGGCTGGCGTTTGGTCGCCAGCAGCTCGGCGTGGAGGGTAACGTGCAGCGGGATCGTCCGGTCCTTCCCGCCCTTGCCCTGGCGCACGATCAGGTAGCGCCGCTTGAGGTCAACATCCTTCCATTTGAGATCGGCCACCTCGCTAATCCGCAGGCCGGCGTACAACATCAGGAAGATCACCCTTCTGTTGCGCCGGCACTGCCAGTAGGTCGGCTCATCCTCCAGTAGCTCCTCTGGGATCTCGATCGCTCGCCAAAGCGCAGCGATCTCCTCGCTGTCTAACGCGCGCGGTAGGGCATCCAATCGCTTGGGCCAGCGGATCTTGTGTGTTGGGTCGTCGGCGCGGAGTCCGCGGTCGATCGTCCAGCGCACAAAACTGCGAATGGATGAGAGCGCCTGTCCAATCGTCGGCGGCTCCCAGCGCTGGCCAATGTGATCCTTGTACTCGACGACGCGGGTCCGGGTGATGTCAGCCAACGTCGGCGCCTCCCCTAGCCAGGTCCCGAACAGCTCAAGCTGCCGAACATAGGCCGCAATTCCACGCGGGCGCCAGCCGTCCGCGTACCTCGTGATTCGGTACTCTCGGATGAGCACATCAAGGCACGGCGGGGCCTCCCAGCGCGTCGTGGTTTCGACGCGGGGCATCATTTCAAACTCATTCATCGTGGTGTCCTCTCGTTTGTTATCGAATTATTCAGGACCACCACGCGCGCGGGGGAATCAACTGAACGGCTTCGCTGGGCTGTTTCCCACAACGAACGGCGCCAAACCCAGGTTGCACTACCACCGACCTTCGGAATCATCAAATCCTCCTCTTCGTTCGTCCACACCGCGACACGGGCGATTGCCTTGCCCTCATCAGGGCGCAGGGCAGCCGCGCGGGCCGCCGTGGTCCACGAAGCGAGGGGAGACAGAAAGGAGGCAGATTGAGGAGGCCGGGCGCAGCTTCTCAGGGCGCGCTCGACCAGAGGGAAACCGACTACCAGGGATCGTAGAGGGGACGGGGCGCCGCTGGGCGTCCGCAACGCACCCATACATCACAGCAAAGGACGGCCATGACGCCACGTACCCCACTCCCAAAGGCCGCGCTCGCCGCCATCGGGGAAGCCCAGGAGGCCGCCAGGGAAGCGGCGCAGATCCTACGTCAGCTCTTGCGGAAACGGCCGCAGGATACCGACCTGGCCGCCGCCTTAGCGCAGCTCGCGCGGGCAGAGACGCGCCTGGGCGAAGCGCGCCAGGTCGGAAAAGGAGGATCGATGGAGGGACAAAAGAGGACCAGACGGGCGCCGAGCGGGGACATGAAGACGTTCGCGCTCTGCTTTCGGAGTGGCAACCGCCGAGAGTACCAGGCCAGCGAACAAACCCTGGCAACTATCCGGCGCGACTGGATTAACTGGCGCAAGGACGAGGCTGGCGCGCGAGACGAGGATGAATTCGATCCTTCGCGGCGCTACACCGTCGAGGGCGCCGAACTGATCATCGATATCACGATGCTCGAGTCGATCGAGATCTTCGACTGAGGAGGGAGAGAATCAGCAGGGGCCTCCCGCGAGCGGCCGCACGTGGAAAGCCCCGAACCCAACGACGCCGCCAACGCATCCAGCCAGGGTACATAGACGGCGTCCTAGTGCCATTATGGGGGTACATCTTGGATCTGTCAACACCAACGTTGCGCCGCATCGCCGAGCTGGAGGCCGAGCGCAGCCAGCTCTATGCTCGGACCTCCCAGCGCTGGCTGAATGATCTGGAGCGTGGGCGGCTGATCGACATCCGGCAGGAGCTGGATCGCGCCTGGGAGCGACGACGCGCAGAGAAGGCGAGCGCTTCGGTCGAGCACACGATCACGATCGTTCGCAGCCCAGCCTCCTGGGATAACCGACGAGGGCCGCGCCTGCCCAGAGCGCATACGCCGCTGCTGACGCGGGAGGCATAACAAGATCCGGCCCTGATCGCGCGAACTCTTGACCGTGTGCCGCGCGATCAGGGCCAGAAAGGATACCGTGATGGACAGTATAGCTGATGATCGGCCCTGGTGCTGCGCCGACTGTGCGTGCTCACAGTTCGCCCGCTCGGTGCGCGACCCACGCCGATGCCTGCGCTGCGCGGAGCGCCACTACGCATGGCGGCGCTGTCGCTTCGGGAGGATGCGGCGGGTGCCACCAGTGGAGGCCGCGCGCTGGTAGGCCGTACGGTGCCGGAGTGGCGTCACCGCCACCCGGCGAGAGGAAGGCTTGATGGCAAAGTCGCATGGGTTTTTCAAGGATCTCTTGGACCGGGCCGTCGAGACCGGCGTGCCCTTCGTCGTCCGCCGCCGCTGCAACCCGCACCAATTAGCTGTGTGGCTGGCGATTCGCTTTCTGCTCGACGTGACCGAACGTAAGGCACTCGGCGCCCGCGAGATCGCGCGCGAGGCCGGGCTCACCTCCTACCCGCGCGTCTGCGGCTGGATTGACGACCTGGTCGAACTGGGGCTGCTGGAGATCGTGGGGCATGAAGAGATCCGGGGCGCCTCGCACGACCGACCGATCTACCGCATCCCTTGGGAACGCCTACTCGACAACTCGCTGCGGGAGGCGGAAGACTATTTGACCACCATCGGCCGCGCGTATCGGCCCAAACCGTCAACGCCCCATGAGCAGCTCACGCTCGACATGGGCGGCGACCTGTTACCGATCGGTAACAGCAGCCGTGATCGATCGGTAACAGGGGACGGGTCTGTGATCGATGGATCACAGGAGCCGTTACCGATCGGTAACAGGGCTGTGATCGATCGATCACAGGGGGTGTTACCGATGGATCACAGGAGCTGTGATCCATCGGTAACAGAGGGGGCACTTCATGGGGGGGGTGTGATCGATCGATCACAGGAGCCGTTACCAATCGGTAACAGGTCTGTGATCGATCGATCACAGGCTGTTACCGATCGATCACGGCAGCCGTTACCGATCGGTAACGTTGGAGGGAGGGAAGGAGGGAAGGAGGGAGGGAGTCATGCGCGCGCGCGCGAAAAATCGGAAAACGAGCCGCGCCACCCCCCACCGCCACCGCCCGGCGAATGGCCACTGGCCAGCCACCCGATCGACCTCTGGAGGGCCGCTTGCCCGCAGTACCGTCCGATCGACTTCAAGCAGATCGCGGCGCTGGTTGCCGAGCAGGACTCGCTGACCAGTGGCCACGGGCTGTATTGGGTCGGGCGGGCGATCCTGTCCGTCTCCTACTCCGGCGATATCCGCGCCATGAAGGCCGTCAAGGCCGTGCTGGACCGCTGGCGCACCACCCAATCCTACGGCAGCGACACGCCCGCCTACGAGCGCAGAACGGCAGCGCCTGCTCGCGGCGCAAATGGATCTCACCAGAAGGACCAACGCCATGAATCACGATCGGAACGCCGAGCTGACACCGATCAGCACCGACCTGACGCTGCTGGCGCAGGACCTCCAGCCGGGCTCAAGCTCGCTCGGGTGGCCAGTCCAGGGTCGCCGACCCCCAGCGACGCCCCTGACGGCCAGCAGTAAGCGGCGCTGCGCGGACTGCGGGGCAACACTCGGCACCCTACCCCGCCCGCCAAAGTGCCCACCCGGCTACCGCTGGCAGGTGTGCGCCTGCCAGACCGCGCGCATCGCCGCCAGGGATGAGCGGATGCACGCACGAGGAGAGGCGCGGCGCCAGGCCGAAGCCGATGTGCTGCTCGGCGACACCGGGATGATGAGGATCGCACATATGACGCTCGATACCTTCGACCCTGGCCGCCTCGCTGGCGCCGAGGAGCATCCCTACCGGGTCGCCACCGCCTGGCTGGCGCGCCTGCTCGAGTACGGTCAGCGGGGCAGCTACCGCGACGTAGCCGCCCCCCCGACCGCGCTGTTCTTCTACTGTCCGGGCAAAGGGCGCGGCAAGACCCACCTGGCCAGCGGCATCCTATGGGCGGCCAGGAGGCAGCGCCTCACCGCCTTCGTCGAGGAAACCAGCTATCTCGATCGGAGCTGGGGCTGCCCGATGGAGCAAAAGGAGGCGCTGGCCGCGCTGCCGGGAGAGCGCGCCTGGCTGACGGTGGTGGATGACTTGGGCCGGCGCGAGATCGGCCAGTCGGCGGCCGGCGTGCAGAACGCCTGGGCGGCACTGTTTGTCCGGCGCTGGCTGGCGGTGGGCTGGACGATCATCACCAGCAACTGGAGGCTAGAGGAGCTGGTCAGCAAACGGACGATCGACGATGCGCTGTACTCGCGCATCAAGCAGATGACGCGCGGCGAGTACGTGTTTTTCGACGGCCAGGATGTCCGGCTCGAAGGGATCTAAAAAGCCCGGCGTTGCAGCGCCAGGCCAGGGCGAAGGGAATGGCGCCCCACGCCATGATACACCAGAAAGGGAACGACGATGGACGACATTCTTGACCGCGCGGCGCAGCTCTTCGAGGTGCCGCGCGCCGCGATCCTCGGACGGGCGAAAACACGCCGCGTCGTGCTGGCGCGCCAGGCGGTGGCCTGGGCGCTTCGGCAGCGCTACACCTACCTGAGCCTGGTCGAGATCGGCGAGCGCCTGGGTGGCCGTGATCACACTACTGTGATCTATAGCGTGGCTGCGGCAGAGCAGCGCGCGAAGCGAGACCCAGAGTACCGTGCGTACCTCCAGGCGCTCATCGCGACGGCGCCACCACTCCGGCAGTCAACGGTGATCGTGTCGCTGCCGCCGGGGACCGCCTGGTGGCTGCGGCAGGCCTCAATCGGTCGCCCGCTCATCACGCCGGCGGCATAATCGGGAGACGTGCCGATGCCAGAGATCCGTACCATCCGCCTCGACCCGCCGCAGCCCTGCGGGATCGTGGACCCACGCAGCGGCCGGATCTGCGGTCGGCCTGCTGTGTCGGCCACCGTCGAGGCCGCGCCCGTTCAAGTCGTTGGCCCAGTCGGCTTTTTGCTGGTGCTGCCGATCTGCAACTCCTGCGCTCGCGCCGGGCAGGCTATCCGAGGGCGTACAGGTCCACCCCCGACCATCACCGTCACGACCACGAGCGTCGTGCTGCCCGACCACCCCACGCCGGGCGCGTTACGTGAGGCCGCCTGCTACTTCGACAGAGAGGCGCAGCGGCTCCAGCGTGACGCCAGCGTGTTGCGCGAGCGGGCAGATGAGATCACGGCGAGGAACTGATGGACAAAGTTGATCTCCTCGATCTCGGCAGCGATCGATCGCTACGCTTCCGTCTGTTTACCAAGGCGAGCATGGCGCACCCGGCCAAGATGCACGCCGGGTTGCTGCTCTGGCTCGGCGAGCACTATACCGTGCCGGGCCAGGTCGTTATCGACCCGATGTACGGCATCGGGACCACTGGGTTGCTCGCGCTGACGCAACGGCATGTTGTCGGGTTCGAGGTCGAGCCGCCGTATCTGGCGCACGCGCGCAAAAACGCAGCCCTGGTGATACGGGCCGGTGGGTTGTTCGCCGGCTCGATCGCCGTCCAATCCCATGACGCGCGTGAGCCGTGGCCTGAGATGGCAGATGTGGTGCTGTTCAGTCCGCCGTATGGGTGCCGCGCAAGTTCTAACCAGACTTCACGGCACTACGTATCGCACAAGGTCTACAAGCTCGCAAAAGAGAAGGGGATCGGCTATAGCGAGCGCTGGCATAAGTTTGTAGAGAATCCGACATCCGGGGCCGCCGGCGCTATGACGTTCTTCTATGGCGACCACCCCGCCCAGCTCGGCCACCTGCGCGGCGATCGGTATTGGCAGTCCATGACCGCGGTCTACGCCCAGGCCCGCGTCGCGCTCCGACCCGGCGGCCATATGATCTTGGTGGTTAAAGATCACATCCGCGATGGAGGGCGCGTCCATGTTGCCGATGCGACCGCGGCGCTCTGCGAGCGGCTCGGTTTCAACCTGGTTACGCGGCATGCGCGACGGGTGTGGCCGCTCTCGTTGTGGCAGCGGCGGCGCAGGGAGCAAGGCCTGCCGATCGTGGAAACCGAGGATATCCTGATCTTGAGGAACTGATGGACGACCTGGAGCAAACCAGCTTCGCCGACCTGGCGCCGGCTGGCCCGCGCCGCGGCGAGTATGTGATCCCCGACGGCGGCCGGGTCGTGCGCTGCGCGTCCTGCGATGCACAGATCATTTGGACCGTTACCGGCGACGAGCGGCCGATCCCGCTTTCGCTGGCCACCGTGCAGACACGGGACGATGTCCGCTACGCGCTCTCGCATTTTGTGGATTGCCCGCACGCCAAAGAGTGGAGCGGAAGAAAGAAGTAGGCCCGATCGCTCGCAACGACCGGGCCAGGGGCGAAGGGAACAGCCGCCCCGGTGTATCCGAATCATACCAGAAAGGGAACCACGTGACTACCACCAAAGCGACGGCGACCGACCCCGCCGACCCTGCGGCCACCCCAGCCGCCAAGCCCACCATCAAGATTGTGATCGTGAGCGGCCAAGAATTCCAGGTCCCCTACGAGTTCCACCATCGAGGAGCTGCGGGCACACCTCGCTGGCATGTTCCCCGATGTGGCCTCGGCCACGGTTCAGCAGGGCAAGAAGAAGATCGATGGCGTGGAGTACCCCACAATCGAGTTCGTCAAGCGCGCCGGCACCAAGGGCGCGACCGCCGACGAGCTGCTGGCCCTCCTAGCTCACGTCCCGGCCGTGCGGCTGAACGCGCCGCCGGGCGAGTCGGGCAACCTTATCGCCCTGGTCCTGAGCGGCCAGGCCACGCTCGGCCAGGCGCTCGACAGCCAGGTCCTGGCCCGCATCGCCGCCCTTCCCCGCCGTAGTCATCAGAATGGAGGACTCCTGTGCAGCAGGCTCGACGACCTCTCGCCCGTGCCCGTCGCCGACCCACCCGCGTGGTGAGACCCGGCGCGCAGCGTGTCACCTTCACGCTCGACGAGCTGGATAGATCGGCGCTGCGGGTGGGCCTCTCGTTTGCGGCTCACCTCCAGCGGCTGTTCCCAGATATCTATGAGGAGCATGTCCAGGGCCGGAAGACCACGATGATGAACCTGCTGGGGGTGGTGGGGACGTTCTTGTCGCTGGCGCATACCGAGCTGATCGCCTTGGATATAGAGGCCATCCAGATCACGCCGGGGGGCTTCGGCGGCTGGTACACCGCCCGACTGCCGTTCGCGCCGAAAAATCCTGTCAGCGCCCTCATTCCGCAGCACGGCAACGATGCCTCGCGGCTGCTGCTGTCGAACGAAGGAAAGGCCTGGCTGGAGCATCCCGTGCCCAAGGTCTATGGGGTCGGCGTCGATGCGGTCGTCGCCGGCGACAATCGCTACGCCTGGGGGCGCACGATCGGCAAGCACGCCCTAACACTCGCGATCTGGCAGATGCTGAGTGCTACGCCCTGGGCGCCGCTCCCGATTGAACGCATCAGTGAGCTAGCAGTCGAACGCTGCACCAGTCAGGAGCAGGGCCAGGCGATCGCAGTGTTGCCGGTCGTCTCCGCCGATACGCCGTTGGCGCCGCTCTGCGCCTGGCTCGACCAAAAGATGCCTCGCGGACTGCGGCAGCTCGGCGCGCTGATCGCCTATGCCTGCCAGCGCACCGGGATCGGCTTCGCCGACACGGCGCCGGAGGAGGTGCGCCAACACTACGAGATGGTTGTCGACCTGGATTGGGAGCGGCCGGCGTCGGCGTTCGCAGGCGCGCGAAATGAGCAACAGGCTGCGGCATCGCTCGCCAATGCCTACAGCCGGCTGTCCGGTCGCTTCCAGCGCGAGCCAGATCTGATCGTCGCGATCCGGGCGGCTATCCTGGAGGGCGTGGCGGCCACCGTCGGCGACGATCGGTCGTTCGCGATCTACGACCCCCTCGCTTTGATCTGGAGGACCCAATGAAGCTGACGAACCCGATGAAGCTGACGAACCGTACGCTGCGCCCTGTTCGCCCCCGGCCCTGGAAGCGGCACCTGGTCCGGCCACTGCCGCGCGAGGTGATGGTGCTCGACCGGCTGCCGGAGGCGCAGATCTGCATCTACTCCGACTGTGTGATCGTGACCCGGCGCACCCCGACCGGGGCTTGGCGCAGCTACCCGGTCAGCCCAGAAGCGCTGGCCCAGGCGATCGGGAAGCTGCCCGTCACCGCTGGGCTGCTGCCCGAAGGCACGATCGGCACCGGGCTGCGCGACGGCGACCCGTTCTATGTCCAGTACATCCAGCCGCGCGCCGCTCGGCTCCAGGTCGACGAGGGCGGGCGGGCCGCACTCTACCACCTCCAGCTCCCGCCGCTGATCTGGGCCGGCTGGCGAACTCAGTACCGCATCTTCGCGCTGAGCAGCACGAAACCAGTCACCGACAACACGCCGCTCTACTGCGCGCCCCTCCCGAACACCTATTCCAGCGGGGGGATCTGCTGGGGCAGCGTACGCCTGGTCCGGGCGACCCCAACGGCGCTGCCGCAGATGCTGAAAGTCTTTTTAGAGGAGTCGCTGTTCAACGCGCACGTGGACAACGGCAAGAGCCGCTCCGAGCCGGGAAGTGTGCTCAGGCTTTTGCGCCGGCTGGCCCTGCGCGGGCCGGATCACCCCTACCCGCTCGACGACCTGGTGCGCGCGAACGTGACGCTGAACAGTGCGCTCAATGGTGCGATCTGGAGCACGCCATGAGCGACCTGAGCAGCATCTTCGCGGCGCTCCAGCGGCACCACATCGCGACAGTCGCCGAGGCGCTGCCGATCGCCCAGTCGGGGATCACCTGGCTGTGGGCGTCCAACGGCGTCTTCAAGCGTGGAGTTGACCAGGCGCTCGACGTGCTGATCTGCGCCCACCCAACACGCCCGACGCCAGGACTAGCCCAGCTCGTCCCCCACGTCCGCTATGCCTCACATAGCGGGCGCATCCCCGGCGAGCTGCTCACGGCCCTCCTGGAGCACGCCAGGAAGGCCGCTGACGACCGCCCTGGCATCGCCGCCCGATCGATCGAGCAGCAGTATTTCGTGACCTATCGCGAGGGTCTGCCGCGCCCGTTCCGGGTGGCCGTGCCCGAGCAGACCGCCAGTGCCACCCGGATTGAATACCGGGTGACAGTGCCGGGGCAGATCCTGGTCGATCTGCACTCGCACCACCGGCTCGAAGCCTACTTCAGCGACACCGACGATCAGGACGATGGTGGGCTGTCTGTGAGCGCGGTGATCGGGCGGATCTTTGGTGAGCACCCGGCGATCTGCGTCCGGGCGAACGTGTACGGGCACCGGCAGCGCATCCCGGCCCTGACGATCTTCGATTGCTTGCCCCAAGGTCTGCGTGACACCTACCGAGGCCAGGAGGTCAAGACATGCAAACCCTGACGCTCGACCCCGTCGTGCCCTTCGTGGCGCGCAGCGGCCCGATCACCATTGCCCTGATCGGTTGTGGGGGCACCGGGTCCCACATCGCCCAGGCGCTGGCGCGTATCGCGGCGCATGTCCGGGCGCGCCGGACGGAACTGCGGATCATCTTCATCGATGGGGATGACGTCGAAGAAAAAAACGTGGGCCGGCAGTTATTCACGCCATCCGACATTGGACGCAATAAAGCAATGTGTCTCGCCGCCAGGTTCAATAACCTGTTCGGCCTGGAGATCGAGGCGGTCGCCGAGATGGCGACCGTTGACCGCCTGGCCTGCCTGGGCGGTGTTACGCGGCGCTTCGGCGGCAAGAACGACTCGCTGGGCATCCTGGTCGGCGCGGTCGATAACGCCGTCGGGCGCAAGTCGATCGCGGGCGCGCTGCGGGAGCAGAAGTGTTGGACGATCTGGCTGGACGCCGGCAACCACGAGGACTCGGGCCAGGTGGTGGTGGGGACCGAGACGACGCCGGCGCCACTACGACAGGCGATCAAGGTTCGGGATCTGCACCAGGCTGCCGGCGCCGAGTCTCCTCTACCCAGAATTACTCGAGGCCACCGAGCGGCGGCGGCGTGAGGACTGCGCGGCCGCTATGCAAGACAATCTGCAAAGTTTGATGGTGAATCAAATGATGGCGGCAATCAGTGGGGAGTACCTCTACAAATTGGTTGTCCCGCGCCGCCTAACGACGTTTCAGACCGTGGTGGACCTGAATACCCTGGCGATGCGCTCGACGCCGATCACGGCGCGGGCGCTGCATGAGGTCGTCGAGCGGGCCAGTACCCGAAAGGAGCAGGTAGCAGCATGACAACCCAAGAGTTGACAGCACCAGAGGCGACGGCGATCGCCGAGATCATCACGCCGTTTGACTACGGCACGCTGGGAGTAGAGGATCGGGTCATCGTTCAGCAGAAGACCGGCGAGATCCACGAGCACATCGACACGATGCAGCGGAGCGTGATCGCGATAGGTCAGCGCCTGCGGGACATCAAGGCCCGGCTGGGCCACGGGCATTGGGGGGCGTGGCTGGCGGTCGAGTTCCGCTGGAGCGACCAGACCGCGGCCAACTATATGAACGCTGCCCAGCTCACCGACCAAAATCCAAGATTTTTGGAATTTGAAGATCAATTCGCGAAGTCGGCACTCACAGCTTTCGCGGCTCCCTCGACACCTGCACCGGCGCGTGAGGAGGCGGTGCAGCGGGCCGCAGCGGGCGAGACGATCACCCACGCCAAAGCCCAGGCGATCATCGACACCCACAAGCCGCCGGCCCGTCAGCAATCACGAGCGCTCCCTCCGGCTGCGCCAGCGGCCACCGCAGTGCCGCCTGCTCTACCGCCCACACTGCCCCGTGCGGCCGCTGGCGCTCCGGAGCCGGGCGAGATCGCTGCCGCAGCGGCGCCAGCACCGCCCCCGCCCCCACTGCCGACCCGGCCGGGTGGGCTACCGCCGGCGCTGCCGCTGGCTCGACCTGGTGCGGCGCCGTCCGATCGCCAGGCGCTGTTCCAGGCGATCGCCGAGGTGGCGCTCCTGGAGGCGGCCACACAGCGCGCCCGCCAGCGCCTCGACCAGGCCGCAGCCGGTCAGCCGCTACCGGCCACGACGCTGGGTGCGGAGATCCTCGCCGATCACACCGACAAGCTGCTCGCCGCCCCGGATTTTCGGCTGCGTGTCGGCCTGATCGCCCTCAGCATTAAGGAGGAGGCGGCGGCATGATCCTCCACGAAACGCCCAGAGTGCGCCTCAGGCGCCACCGCCTGATCGTGCGGCGCATCGGCGTCTTCCCAGGCACATGTCGGATCTGCGGCTGCACCGAGGAGTATGGATGCGCGAGCGGCTGCTGGTGGGTAGACGCCGCTTGTATGCTCTGCTCCCGGTGCGCGCACAATATGGCGGTGCTAGCCTTTGCAATGCGGAAAACAAATAATCAATGAGGAGCATCATGACGACAGAAAACCACCACATTCGCTACGACGCCGATCGTGGCCTGGTCCTATTCGACGAGGAGCTGCTCGACCAACTCGCCTACCCGGACGCGCTGAAAGTTGAGTGCCGATCTGACGGCCTCATCCTGACCGCCTGGGAGGTCGGCCTCAGTGCCGCCGGCGCGTTCGTCGGCGAAATCGTCGACCGCAGTGCGAAGATCGAGGAGATGCACATCGTCGTCGAGGCGGAGCAGGCCCAGCAGCTCGGTCTGCTGCCCTCCTACACTGCCTGGGTCGATCGATTGGAGGAGCGTATCTATGCCGTGCCAGAGCGTGCCGAGCCGGCGGCGGCCCCGGCCGACCAGGTCGCGGTCACGATCGCGCTGACTGTGCGTGAGGTGCAACTGCTGGAGCAGCTCGCGCTGGGACACGGTGTCAGGATGACGGATATCCTGATCGGCTTCGGCACCGACCTGGCGGCTGCGCACGCCGCTCGCAGCGAGCGCTTTGGGATGCGCAGCGGTGGTAGCGACGAGCGCTTGTTCGCCGAACGGTGGTTCGAGCGCAACCTTATGCCCGTCGGCGACGGCGACGACGGCCACTCGGAGTTCGCGCGGCGGTTCTCGGGCGAGGAAGCGGTCGAGGAGCAGTAGATGCCGACACACCACCTATTTCTATGCTCTGCCTGTGGCAACTCAGAGCGGCGTTATCCGAACGCCAGGCAATGCCGGAAGTGCGGTGGGGCATTGGTACGTCAGGACACCACTCTTGGCAACCTTGCCAGCCAGATGACTGCGCTCGGCGCCGAAAACGAGGCGTTGCGCGACCGTGCCGAGCGAGCCGAGGCCGAGGCGGTCTCGCTCCAGCGGGCGCTCGACCAGCAGACGGCGCGAGCCGAGATCCTGGCCGCGCAGGTGGCCGGGTGGGCAGCGCAGTGCGCGGCGCAAGTGGATGTGCTCCAGGACGTGCAAAGCTTTCTGCACGGTGCGCGGTACGACGCTGAGACGCTGAAGCAGCGGGTCGCGGTGGCCGTGGAGACCGACGCCGGCGCCGTACTGCTGGCCGAGCTCGATCGGTTGCGTGGCGTGCTTCGCAACATCCGGGCGGCCGCCGGGCCGAATGAGATGCGCCGGCTGGCGCGGGAGGCGCTGGGGGAGGATGACCAGGCGAAAGCGAGCGGCCAATGACCTTCTTCCGCGTCGTCGGTGCGCTCCGGGCCTACTACCTCTCGGCCGGCGATGCGGCCAATATCGATTTGGATCTGACGATCCTGGCGTACAGCGCGGGCGATGCCAGGGTACGGGCGCAAATAATCGCCGCCGAAGGCTACGACTACGCGCGGTGGGTGGACGATCCCGTCGTCGAGGAAGAACAGGAGGCAGCATGCAGCCAAAACGAAAATTGAAGGTCGTGAGGATTCCGGTTGCGCGAACCAAGGCAGCGCGGCAGCCGGCGCAGCAGCAGGCCACGAAGCGCCTGACGCTGACCATTCCGACCACGCTCTATGAGCAGTTGGAGGCGCTGGTTATCCTGGAGCGCGCGGTCAAGGCCACTCAGGGCCAGAAGCAGGTTCGCAAGCGGAGAGAGTTGCTGAAACGACGGCTGTATGGAGGCCTGGACGAATGAGCGCGATCGTCAACATCCGCCTCGACGGCACCGATGAAGGGGCGATCCGCGCCGTGATCGCGCTCTTGGAGTACGCGCTCGCCGAGATCATCCAGATCGCGCCGCCGCACGCCAGCACACACCGAAAATATCAAGGCTCATCGCTGGCCCGAGGCACGATCCGCGTGCCGCTCGATGATCACGAGATCCGCGAGTTGGAGGCGCAAATTCAGGCCCGGCTATGCCAGTCGGCGCCAGCGCTGGCCACCGACGAGCCGGCCGCCACCGGGCAGACCAGGAGGTTAGAGCAGCATGGATGAACAACAGCCTCCCGTAGCTTTCAGCGGCGCGATCGTCCTGAAGGCGCCCACGAAAGCCCAGGTTGAGATCATGGCCCAGCAACTCACCTGGTACGCGGTCTTCAAGGAAGCCTTTCGCAATAGCTATGAGGGGGGCTATGCGATCAAGGGCGATGTCCGTGCAGAGCCGCTCGACCATACCCCAGACGTGGCTGCGCTTGAGAAACAGGTCCGCGAGCAGGCCGCGCTGATCGGGCAGCTCCAAGAGCAGCTTGGGGAAGCGCAGAGCGAGCATCGACAAGCGGCCAGGGAGGCCGGCCGGCAGCAGAAGCTGCTGGGCCTGCTCACACCAGAGGAGTACTGGCGGCTGATCGGGCGCAACGTCGGCGAGCGCGGCCTTATCGTCGTCGATCCGGCGCTCGGTGACGACGTGCTTCAGGCGCTGGCGCGCGAGGTGCTGGAGGCAGCCGCGCAGCGCGTCCTGGTCGAGGCGCCGGACGATGCGCGCTGCACCCAGCAGGCGGCCGATGTCTGTGCGGCTCTGGTACGGTCACAGAAACCCGCGCCGCTCACGACCACACCGGAGGACGCCGCGCGCCAGGCCGAGCGCGCCATCGCGATTGCGCAGCGGTTCAGAGAGTTGTATGGCGGCGCAATTACCTCGATGACCGCCAGCGTAAAGCCATTGCCTTCGCCGAGACCTACGTGAGAGACTTTGGACACGGCGCGATCGGCCACAACGACTACATCCTGATCGCCAGGCTAGCCGAGATACTTGACATTGCTGCCGGCCTCAAAGAGCCGCCCAAGCCGCCGGAGCCGGGCGACATCCTACTCACCTTCGGCAAGTACAACGGCAAAACGATCGGCGAGGTTTACCGCATCGACTCGGATTACGTGCGCTGGCTGGCCGACAAGGCGCGCGATGAGGTTGTCCGGGCGGCCGCGCTGGAGCTGCTCGGTCAGCCGGCGCCGGCGCCGCCGACGGATGCGATGCCTCCTGGGGAGTCGGAGGAAGATCCTCCATTTTAAGGAAGCGCTGTGGAGCCCGTTGTATGAATATCTCTGAGCCAGAAAACACACCGCTCTTGTCGTTTCAGCCGGACGCCGGCGGCGTCGTGGTCGATCTGGATGTTCTGGTCACCAGCCGGATGCTGATCCAGGCGAACTCAGGCGGCGGGAAGTCGTACGCGCTGCGCTACCTGCTGGAGCAGACGCACGGCCGCATCCCCCAGATCGTCTTCGATCCGGAGGGCGAGTTCGCCAGCCTCCGCGAGCGGCTCGCCTACGTGCTCGCCGGCGTGGACGGCGATGTCCCGGCCCAGCCACTAATGGCGCCGATGCTCTGCCGGCGGCTGGTCGAGCTGGGCGCCTCGGCGGTGCTCGACCTGTATGACCTGGACCTGGATGATCGGGCGCTGTTTATCAAGCGCTTCCTGGATGAACTGATGCGCCTCCCGCGGGCACTCTGGCGGCCGCTGCTGATCGTCATCGACGAGGCCCATATGTTTTGCCCGGAAAAGGGCGCAGGCTCCGCTGTCTCAAAGGCTGCCGTCGCAGGCCTGTGTACCCGTGGCCGGAAGCGCGGCTTTTGCGCCGTGCTGGCCACCCAGCGGATCGCAAAGCTGGATAAGGATGTGGCGGCCGAACTCAACAACGTGCTCATCGGCCGCACCGGGCTGGATGTGGACGTGACGCGGGCGGGCAACACGCTGGGCTTCGACAAAGAGCGGCGGCAGAGCCTGCCCTACCTTGATCCGGGTGTGTTTTATGCTTTCGGCCCGGCGATCAGCCGGGAGGTGCTGCGGGTCCGCACCGGCCCGGTCAGCACGACCCACCCGGAGCCGGGCCGCATCGCGCCGCCGGTGCCACCTCCACCGGATCAGCTGCGGGGCCTGATCGCGCAGCTCGCCGATCTGCCAGGCCAGGCCGATGAGGCCGCCCAGGATCTGGAAGGTGCCCAGCTCCGAATCGGTGAGCTGGAGCGACAGATCCGCGAGCAATCGGTCACGCCCAGGATCGAGACTCGGGTTGAGCGCGTCGAAGTTCCCGTGCTGCAGGACGGTCAGATCGAGCGGCTGGAGCAGGTGGTGCAGCAGATCGCAGCGGCGGGCGGCCAGCTCCAGGCGATTGCGCAGGAGTTCGGCGCGACACTCACGAAGGTGAGCCCGCCGGCGCCAGGGATCGACAAAACCGAGAACGCAGAACGGAGAATTGAGAATCGAGAATTGAGAATTGAGAATGAACAGCCAACGACGAACGACGAACAACGAACAACGAACAACGAACAACGAACAACGAACAACGGACCACCGACCACCGACTCTTCGGTCGAGCGGCTGTCGGCGCCGCAGCAGCGCATCCTCGACGCGCTGGCCAGCTTCGCCCAGCTCGGCCTGCGCCAGGTCGCTCGGCACCACGTCGCGGTGTGGAGCGATGCGTCGCCGACCTCAAGCGCGTACAGCAACAATCTCGGCGCGCTCCGGAGCGCGGGCCTGATCGACTACCCGGCCGGCGGCCAGGTGGCCCTGACCGAGGCCGGGGGGCGTCGGGCGCGACCGACCGCGCCGATTCACTCGATCGAGCAGTTGCACGAGGCCTGGATCACGCGGTTGCCAGGGCCGCAGGGCCGCATCCTGCGGGCGCTGATCGGAGTGTACCCGCGCGATATGGACCGGGTGCGGCTGGCGACCTACACCGACCAATCGCCCACGTCGTCAGCGTACGGCAACAACCTGGGCGCGCTGCGGTCGCTCGGCCTCATCGACTACCCGCAGCCGGGGCGGGTGGTGGCGACGTCGTTGTTGTTCCCGGCCCTATCCTCGAATTAGCCTTTGTTATCGTGTGAAAGGGGAAGCATCATGACCGATACGGTTATCGAATGGGGTCACAACCCCGGTCAAAGGTATGTCAAAGATTCGCTCACGGTCAATGGCCAGCGCCGGGATCTGCGCCCGTACCCTGCCGTCATCGCACCCTGGGCGCGAACTGACGACACCGGGCTAACCAAGAAGCCGAAGGACCTGACGGCGAAGGTCGGCGGCGCCAACTACATCGGCGGCGTAGCGGCCGAGCGGTTGCCGCTCCAGAACCGGCAGATGGCCAACGGCCGGCTGGAGCCGGACAGCCCCATGTACCAGGCGCTGGCACAGATGAGCGTGCAACATACCGGCCTGGCCGGTAAGAACGGCACGCGCCCGACGGTGCTGATCGCGACCGCACTGCCGGTCGGCTGGCGCAATGAGATCGCCGAGGAAGCCATCAAACAACACCTGCGCGACGGCCTGCGCGAGCTGGTCGCGATCAAGGATATCTATGTCCAGTCGGAGCCAAACGCAGTCGTGTCCTTCGAGTTGCTCGATGACGACGGCCAGATCTGCACTGACCAGGCGGCGCTGGCGAAGGGCCTGGTGTGTGTGGGTGACATTGGCGGCTCGACCCTCAACCGCAGCGTGCTGGAGGCCCTCCGGGCGCTTCCGGGGCAATCTGACAGCCCACTGCTGGGCAGCCGCCAGATCGTCGAGGCGCTGATGCAGCAGACGGGGGCGCAGTACGTCGACGCCGAGCGGCGGCTGGAGACCGCCATCAAGGCGCCAGGGAAGGACGCAGCGGCCGACGCGCTGCTCCGACAATATCGCGAGGCGGTCGTCGGTGAGCTCCAACGCGCCTGGTCTCTCTTCAAGCCGGTCGCTTACCTCTTTGCCGGCGGCACAGCGCACTGGGTCGCCGACGACCTCAAGCGGGCCTTCAAGGCCGCCCGGGTCGTGCGCGATCCGCAGCAGGCGATCGCGATCGGGCTCTGGCGCTACGCGCGCCGCAAGATGCGGCGAGGCGCCTGATGTCGAAGGGGCGGCGCACGATCGTATCGCTCAGCCTTTCACCCGCCAACCCGGATGCGATGCTTGTGGCTCAGGCGCTGAAAGACCAGGCGGTACCACAGGGCCAGCGCAGCGCCAAGATCCTGGAGTGGGCTGCGGCCTATCTCAGCGGAAAGGCGAACGAGACGCCGGCGATTATCCCGGAGATCGGGTTGAGCGAGGAGGAGATCGACGGCCTACTGGATGACTTTTAGGTGAGGTGTAATACACCGGCCTGATCTGAGCAGGGGTGTATTACAGTTAAACTAATACAAGCCCCCCGCGCCGCTGCGAACGGCCGGGGGATTGGACCGCTTGGTGTGAGCAAGCGGACGCGACGATTATAGCGCGTCCGCACCACAGAAAGGACGTGCTATATGGGACTCCTCGGCAAGATCGCGCGGTATGCGCTGCGCGAGACCTCCCGGTCAGCCAAAAAGACGGCCAAGCGTGCTCTGCGGAAGGCAGGCACCAGTCTGTTTGGCTCTCGCTCAACTCCCAAACGGACTACCCGGAAGCGCACCACGACGCGAAAGAAGGTGCGCTGATGAACACAACCCCAGAGCGACTGCCGGGCGTCCCCCGCTCGCTGATCATCGCCGGCGTGGTTCTCGGCGCTGTACTGCTCTTACTCCTGCTCATCCTTCTGTGGCCCGTCGCTCGCGCCGTGAGCGAGGCGCTGGTCGATTACGCCACCATAATTGCCATCGGCCTGCTGCTCTTCGTCGCGCTGATGGCCAGCGGCGTCGTGCGGATCATCCACGAGCAGGCCCGGCGGCTTGCAGGGCTGGCCGATCAGGCCGCGCTGACGCGCCTGGAGGACGGCCTGCCACCGCTCCGCGCTGCCGACGTGCATACGCTGGTGAACGGTGACGTGCTCCAGCGAGCGATGAAGTTGCATCACCGCACCACGCTGGCGGACGCCCAGCGCCAGTTTCCCCATCTCGGCAGCTACCACCAGTCGATCCGTATCGACGGCGGGGGTGTGCCCGCGCTGCCGTCCGAGGGACCCCCAGCGCTGCCTGAGCCGGCGCCGGGGCTGGAAGAGGCGATCCGGCGCGGCCACTCGACCCCCGCGCGCTACTACATCGGCATGGGCGAGGACGGGCAGCCACAGCAGTTTACCCTCAAGCATACGGGCTTTGTAGCCATTAGCGGAGTCCAGGGGACCGGGAAAACGAACATGGCCACGCTAGTGGCTGGCCAGTGCGCTGCCCATGGTGGGGTACTGTTCATCGCCGATCCGCACCTGGGCGACGATGAGAGCCTGACAACACGTATCGCTCCCTTCAGCGGGGCGGTCGAGCGCTTTGCCAGCACCGCGCAGGAAATCAACATGCTCATCGCCAAGGTGGACCGAATCTACCAATCCCGAGTCCAGAAGCCCAGTCCGGCCGACGTACCGATCTGGCTGGTGATGGACGAGTTTATGAGCCTCATGATTCAGCACCAGATCGAGCCTGCGGCGCTGGACATGCTGCTGGCTCTCGCTGGCACGGGTCGGAAGAAGAAGGTCTTCGCCCTGCTGCTGTCGCAAAACTGGAGCCAGCGCCTGCTGGGTCCCAAAGCGGTCGCGATCCGGCAGTGCGTGACCCATGCGATCGTCAATCGCTCCTCGCAGGAGACCGCCCAGTTCCTGCTGCCGTCGAGCTATGCCCAGGATGCGACGATGTTGCGCCTGGGTAAGTCGCTGTTCTTCGGCGCTGGTGGTGAGCCACTCCTGGTGACGACACCAGAGATCAAGGATAGCGAACTGGCCGTCGCCGCCCGTGGGCGGGCACCACGGCCCTACAAGCCCTGGACCCTGGCCACGCCACAGCTTCAGCCGGCGGCGCCACCTGTCCCGATGACGCCAACAGCGCCACCGATCCCGCCGACCACCCCGATCGCGCCCCAGCCGCTGCCGCCGACCGAGCAGTTGAAGGAGCCGACTGTGCGGCAACAGATCCTGTACCTGTTGGGTTGCCGCCCCTGGTTGACCAGCAAGGAGATCTCGGCGGCGCTTGGGGTCGATCTCGGCGTCGTCCAAACCGAGCTTCGCAACCTGTTCCTGGCAGAAGAGATCACCCGGCGCGAGCCGAATCGGAAGGAAAAGATCAGCGAGAAATTCGAGTACGCGGTCGCTCAACCGATCGCTCAACCGGCCACTCAATCAACCACTCAATCACTCAATTCGACTATTACCCCTAGCGCTTAATTGGCATCAGGAAGCGAATTGAGTGATTGATTGAGTGGGAAATTGAGCGGGCAATTGAGTGAGCAATTGAGCGGTGAGAGGAAGACATGAGTACGAAAACAACGAACCACCTGGCCATCACTGGCCAGCCTCGAACGCTTCGCCGCTGGCTCCGCGTGAAGGACCGCTGGCTCGCCAGTAGCGTGCTGGCTCTCCTGCTCGTGGCGCTGATCAGTGGCCTGTGGGGCACCTGGCAGCGTCGGCAGTCATCCCAGCCGATTATCATCATGGCCACGCCGGCGCTGCCGACCCCCATCCCGGCCTCGATCCCGATCGCCGAGGCCGGAACAGCTCCCGACATCCACACGACGATGAGCGCACCGCGGACTCTCCCCTGTGCGATCATCGCCTATGGGGCGCCGGATCGGGCGACCGAGATCCGGGCCATTGAACCAGGCAGGCAGTTCACGCCGACTGAACGCATCAGCAACGAGTGGCTGAGAGCGGAAGTCGACGGCAGCGGCCTAGTCTGGATGCCCCTGGAGGATCTGACCTGTCTTGCCGGCGTGCCCGAGGTGGCGCTGCCAGCGGCCAATCCGGCGCCCGCTGAGCAAGCGCAGGTGGTGATGTTCACCGCATCTGCGCCCCTCGGCGTCGAACCAGCGGCGCAGCCGACCGTTGCGCCCCCCCGCCGACGCCGCCACCGGCGCCGACAGCCGCACCACTCCAGATGATGGCTGCGCCAGCGCCGGCGTCGACGCCCGACGATTTCACGGCCAGCTTCCAAGCGCCAGCGAAGCCCAACCCATTCATTGGCTGCGTTACTGCCACCTGTGAGGCTCAGTGGCAGGGCCAGGTGAAACCATAGAAAGGCGACACCTTCCGCTGGACCTGACCAACACAAAGAGGCCCCGATCCCTGCGGATCGGGGCCTCTCTGCTTTTTGGTGCTGGTGCTACTCGGATGGAGGCGCCGGCTGGGGCTGGGCGTACTGCGCGAACTGGCCCAGCAGATCAAGCTGCCCCCGGTAGTAGCTGGCGCGCTCCCGGGCGGCGGCCAGATCCTGCTCGGCCTTCTTGACAGCCGATTGGGCGTTGGTTACCTCCCGTTCGGCCCCCTGGAGCAATTCAATAATCCGCTGGTGATGCTCATCCAGCATGATCGTTTTATTCTCTGCCTGTGCCATAGGTGCTCCTTTCGCTTGCGCCTATTCTACAGTAAGTTACGCGGCCAGGGCTGCCATCTCCGCGCGGATCTGGGTGATGGCCGCGCTCTGCTGGGCCAGGGCAGTACGAACCTCGGTCATGTCGGCGCGGTACTGAGTGACCAGATCCTGCATCGCTTGCACCAGCATCGGGATGAGGTTTGTGGTCTGTAGGCCGAGGGTGCCGGTCTCATCGACCACCTGCACCAGCTCGGGTAAAACCTCCTGCACTTCCTGGGCGATGAAACCGATCTGATTCTTCTGGCCAGCGCCGATGTAGTCAAAAGTGACCGGCCGCAGCGCCATCAGTGCCTCAAGTTTGCTGTCCAGCGCCGCGATATTCTCCTTCAGCTTGCGGTCTGAGCCGTAGGTCCAGGCGGCAGCGCGTAGGAAGCCGGCGCCGTCGTCGCGCACCCACATGTTGTTGGTGTTGCCGCTGTCTCGCACGACCAGGCCGTAGGTTGACGATGTTGTGCCGGTGCCGTTGATAGTGAACCGCTGGTTGGTCACGCGCGCCACGCCGATCCCGACATATTGACCGCCGTAGTCGGCTATTTGGCGCGAAGTACCATCGCTGCCGACCATTACGATCTGCATCGAGCCTTCTTCCTTGAACCGCAGGTAGCCCGCCCCGGTCCCTGTGTCCTCTCGGCCGCTCGAACCACCTGTCAGCGGCAGATAGTTGTATCCAAGGATGCCATTGCCGTACGCAACACCCGGCTCGCCACTAAAGACGCCCATTTTCAGGTTCGACGTGCTCGTTTCCTTCGAGCCTGCCCAGTTCGATGCGAGACCACCCACGACGACGAGACCACCACCTGACAGAACCTGTAAGCGCTGCGCATTCGAGGTGTAGATATCAACTGTGCCTGCGTCTATCGCATTCAGTCGTAGGGCGCCGGTACCGCGATGCTCCAGGGAACTCACTGCGTTTGCGCCGGTATTATTGCGAATGAGTCGCGTGCCGTAGTCGGTGTAGGTGGTGTCGCCTACGAGATCGAGGTTTGAATAGCCGCTGCCGCTTCGGCCCGATCCGATCTCGACTGTGGCCGTGCCTGTTGATACGCCATAACCGGCGTGCAATGTGCTGCTGGCTCGGATCTCGCCCGTCCCCGCCCCGGTCGCCGAGCCGACATTGATACCGCCTGAGATCGTCGCATCGCCGATTGCGCTCAGGTTGCCGCCGCTGCTGATCTGAGCGACCTTCACATGCCCGCTGTCGATGCCCGGCCAGTAGGTTGTAAAGAACCAGCCATTACTGAAGGTGGCCGCCGGGTCGGTGCCGGCACCGATGTAGATCGCGTGTTGGATATCCACGCCAGTTGGTCCGAGGGGACCACCAGAGGCCGATCGGCCGGTGGCCCGCAAGAGCAGTTGGCCATACTTCGAGGCCGCGCCCCAGCCGACCCCGTTGACCACATAGCCATAACTGGCCCCGGAGTTGTAGGAACCATTGACCGAGAGCGACGAGACGCCCGAGGTTTCCCAGCGCAGATCGGTCAGGCTGGTGTTGTCTGCCGCGAAGCGGATGCCATCGGCAGAAAACACGATCTTGCCGGTGGCGATATAAAACTTCCCGTCTGCCTTGCTCCACAGCACCTGATAAGTGCCGGTGCCGGCGGTGACGCTGTAGGTATCTGAGCCATTGTATCCAATGATGCCGCCGGCGGCAGCGCTCGAAAGCACGACCCGCGCGCCGCTGGTCGCGGTCTGGATCGTGGCGCCGGTGACAGTCCCGGCCGTGATGGAGCCGAGGTCTGCGGTCAGCGCTGATAGCTGGTTGACCACGAGCTGGTCGCCGAGGATGGTCATGCCTCTGATAATTTCGGCGTCCAGGTCGTCCACGGTCAGCCGGGATCTCGGGTAGCACTCGTCCAGCCGGTAGCTCGCCGACGTGTGCCGGTGATAGACCGTCACGTAGCGACAATCGATCTCGCCCGGCAGCTCGGCGAAGCCGTAGGTCAGGGCTGAGAAAAGCGAGGTATTGGCCTGTGCGGTCAACTCGTCCACGCGCTCGGTTAAGCTGTAGCCGTTGACTCCGCTGACGCCGGCGAACCACCGCCAGGTGATTCCATCCTCGCTGGTCGAGACATCGAAATTCGCGCTGCCGCTGCCGAGCTGGAGCGTAAGCCTCCGCACCAACTTGCGGTTGGCGCGCTCGATCTGCGTCCAGCGGTAGGCGCTCGCGCTGGCCGCGTAGGTGATGCCGGCCCCGGTCAGGCCGTCTTTCAGGATCGTCTTGTTGGTCGTGGTGGTGAAGTCCGTACCAATGCTGTCGGTGTAGATCGCCTCGGCCCGGTGCTCCGCAATCGTCATGGCGTCCAGATACACAGCCGTGCTCAATGCGCCCTCGGCGCTGGACTGGCCCGAACACGTCGGTGACGACGACGCCCACCTGATAGTAGCCCTTGGCCATGGCTTTATGCAGGGCGGTGGTGCTGGTCATCTCGATCGTCTCGACCGTCGCCCCATCCCTGACAATTCGCACGCTGTAGCGCAGCCAGTCGGCCGCTGTGCTCGGCGTCACCGTGATGGACATGGCCGAGAAGGCGCCCAGCACGGTCGCGGTTGTGGCTGCTGGCGTGCCATTCGTCGCCGTCGCGGCACTGCTGGGGCTGACCTGGCCCAGCGCATCGTAGCCCACCAGACCCAGCGTCAACACCTGATCGGGCGTGTTGGAGTGCTCTGCCTTATTGGCGCCCAGTGTGTAGATGTACCGATTCCCGGCCACATCCCTGGCCACGCCGTCGATGGTCAACACCCAGCGCCGTATGACCGGGTCGGCGGTCCACGAGATCACACAGTCGGCGGCGGCGACACCGGCCGCCGCTGGGTCGCCGGCCCAGCTCGTGGTTAAGCCGGCCGGGGCGGTCGGTGCTGACTTGCTCGGTTGGCTGACGGGTACGGCTGCCGATGAGTAGATCCCGCCGTAGCTGCGTGACCGCAGTTCGATATACACGGCCGCGTCCAACACGGCAGGGCTTGACTGCGCCCGGCGCTGCTCGGAGAGTTGCCAGGCGTAGGTGCCGGTCGCGCTGTAGGCTTGGCTGTATTGCGTGCCCTTGCCGCTGTCGCTCCAGACCTTGATCTCGACATCCCGTAAGTTGTCGTTGGTGGCGTCGGTCCAGAAGATCAGCAGATCTCCCGTATCGGTCCAGGTCCAGCCCGCATCTTCGGGTTCGTCGGGCGGCACGGAGTCGATCTCGGTGGTGATGCTTTCCGCGCTGCACCAGGGGCCTTGAACGGTGCGATAGACGGCGGCGATCTCTACGTAGTAGAGGGTGCCGGGTGTCAGGCCTGGGATTTTGCAGCTCGGATATGGCACGTCAAAGCCGCCGGTATTGTCGGCAGGAAAGGCCGGATCGGTGCTCCACCGCACCGCGTAGCGCTGTGGCTCGGTGCCGGGCGGCTGGCTCCAGGTCGCGCTGATATTGGCGGTTGGCGTGACGGCGCTGCGCTCCAGCGCTGAGTCCAGCGCCAGGTCCTCGACGGTATCGGGCAATTGCGTGGCCGGGGATGCCAGATCGGGCGTGCTTTCGGCCACGCTGACGCCGAACTTGACCGCCGGTGGTTGGTCGATGTAGCGTTGTGGGCGGTATTTGCCGGTCATTAGATCAGGTACTCCGATGCGTGTACAACGTCCTGGCCGAAAACAAAATACGACATGCCTGGGTAGAGGCCGGGCAGCGAGTCCAGATTCACGGTCACGCTCTCGTAGTTGTCGCCACCGATGATCTGCTGCTCGTCCATCCAGGCGTAGTCGTCGTAGTCCAGCACGCCCTCTTTGCTTTTCACGGTGGGAGCGCCCCAGCCGATCGACACCCCTTTGCCGTGGATCTCCGCGCGGTCGCCCAGGCGCCGGATGGTGAGCGGGTGCCGCCGGTTGAGCTTGGCGAGCTGGCCGTCGGTCTGCGCGTAGCGCCGCCTGGTCGCGTGGACCCGGTTCCACAGCTCGGGCCTGCCATCCAGCCGAGCTTTAATCGCCGTCAGCATGGTCCCCAGCGCGTTCCACTTGGTATTCAGGCTGGATGCGGTGGCGTTGGCTGCTCGCGCCAGCTCGGCTGGCGGAACAGTCACGCTGTAGCCGCTCGCGCCGGCCTGCGCCCGCAGCACGTTGACCGTGTAGCGGCTGTTGGTACCGGCGGCGGCTGATGGCTGGTTGCTGGAGTCGGTCACGACCGCCTTCAGCGCCACCTGCACGCGGGCGCCGGCGGTGTAGGCCGACAGGTCGATCGCCTCATCAATCGGGATGACATCGCCCAGGCCATAGGTCGAGCTGGTCACGATCGTGGTGCCGTTCAGGCCGACCGTATAATGCTCGGCTGTGTTATTGACCTGGACGTGGCCCTTGATCTTGAGCACTTCGCCGGCGTAGTTCCGTTGCACCGCGCCGTGCCAGAGCACATAGGTCTCGACCTTGTGCGTGGCTGGTGCCCAAATATGCGCCACGCTCGCGGGGATGGGGACGGCGTTCATGCGGGCAAAGAGGTACTCAGTGGCATCGATCAGGGCCTGGACGTAGGCCGAGCTGTAGACGCTGGCGAAGGTCAGGATCGTGGGCCAGGTCTGGGTCACAACCACCGGGGTGGCGTAGACATCCGTGACAATAAAAGTCGAGGTCTTGGTGTTGTTACCGAGCGTCCTGATCTCGATGTGAAGCACCGAGTTGACGGCGTAGCCGCTGCTAATGTCGATCGTCTCGGACCAACTGGAGGTCGGTGTGATGGTCGCCTTATCCACGCCGTTGACGTAGACCTTGAGTTCCGCCGGGCCGGGGGAGCTCGCGGCGCCGGCCACCACCAGATCGGTCAGGCCGGCGCGGTAGCGGAGGCTGCCCCACCACAACCGAAAATCGCCGTCGGTGTGCAAATTAGCGGCGCCGGTGTCCGCGCCGGCCGTGCTGTCCATGCATGGGTGCTGGCGGAAGCTGATCCGGTCCAGAAAGATCGTGTTCTTGCGGATCTGGTTGTAGTCGGAGGCCGAGAGGATGAGGCCCACGTCGTCAACGAGGTCGGCCGGCTGGTCAAGCGTCAGCATGTCAGTACCCCACCTTGAGATTAGCGCCGGTGTAGTTGGTGGTGCCCACCAGATAGAATTCATCGGTCCTTGGCAGGCCACTCACCGGCACGAGGTCATAGGAGTACTCGCCGTTGGTGTCGTCCCGCCGCATCGCCACAATCAGGTGCGCCGCGTCCAACAGGCTCCACTCGGAGATCGTCAGATTGACCGTCTCTCCCTCGTAGCGATTGATATCAGGCGGGCAGCCGGTCAGCGTTCGCAGCGGCCGGTTGGCGCTGTGGAAAGCCAGAGTCATCTCGGCCAGGCGCAGCGCTTGGTTCTCCGTCTGCACGAGGGGATTCCCATCGGCTACTGAGCGCTCGACCGTCCCTGATCCGACCGTGATGCTGGCTGGCTCGCCGGCGGTGATCGGCTCGCCGCGCAAATTGACCCGGTGGATGATGAAGGGCCAGTCTGAGGTATTGGCGATGGTCAGCACGATCCGCTGCGCTGTCCATTCGATAGCGTGCGCGTAGCCATCAGTGGGGCTCTGCACCACCTCGGTGCCGTCGAAGTAGGTGATTTTGAAACAGGAGGCCGCGAGCTGTGTGTCGCTGCCGGGCGCGTACTCCAGGTCATACAGCGGCCAGCGCGGCAGCAGCTCATACTCGGTGGTCTTGCCGTTCTCGACCAGCCGCGGCTTGTCCTCCTCCACAACCGGCTGAACAGGCCGGAGCTGGCGCGGAGTGTACGAACAGGTGATCTTGGATGCGCGCTGGTCGGAGCTGGTCTGATAGGTGGCGTTGGTGAACCATCCCGAGCTGGCGCCGTAGGTCGTGACGGCGCGGCTGAAGGTGAAGGTCGCCGAGCCGTTGGGGAAACTCAGCGGCTGCCGGTATGTGACCACGCCGTCGCGGGCGATGTAGAGCTGACCGCCGCTGGCCTGGCAGAGCTTCAACGCCTCGGCCCATCCGTCCTCGCCGGCCGCCCAGGTCCAATCTGGCGCGATGATCGCCTGCTCGCAGGAGTAGTAAAACGTGGCGTCGGGGTAGTCTAAATCCTGCTCTGCGGGTCGGCCGCCGGCCATCCACAGAATCCAGTTGATCAGGCCAGCCCGGTAGCCAGGGGTGGCCGGGTTTTCGATGCTGGTAGCGGTCGTTTTCGTGGCGACGGGGCGGCGGTAGAAGGCTCTGGAGTGGGCGCGGGTCGTGCTGATCAGCGCTTTATAGCTCTCACACTCCAGCCGCCCCGTGTTCAGGTCGCCATCCTGCCGGCGTACCACACCAGCAAAAACCTGCTCGCTAGTGCCGCCCACAGTGTAGATAATGCGGATCGGCGTATCGTCGGGGATGCTCAGGGCCAGCGCGACCGGCAGCTCGACCGTTGCCCGCGCATCGCTGGAGTCACCGAAGGCCAGCGCGTTATCCTTGTTGCCGCTGGTTTCGTTCGCGACATCCACCGACAGCACCGAGGCGCTGATGTCGGTCCACACGCCCGCCGGCTTGACCCAAACCTCAAAATCGACGGTATGGACGCTCATGCCTGCCTCACCAGCAAGGTGACGCGGTAGTAGCACCTCCCGTCGGGCAGTTCGTCAGTCAGCTCCTCGCTATAGTCCTCGTCCTCGCACTGCACCGTGTAGGTGCCGCCCAGCAATGTCACCGAGAAGGTGGTGGTCAGGTCGAAGATCGTTCGCACGGCGGCGCGCGTAACCTCGGGGGCCTTGTCCCACTCCAGCAGCCAGTCCGATTTCGCGGCACGGTGGACGCGCGCCCGCTGGCCGTTCGGTCCCACCAGGGTCTTACCGACCTTGTACGGCTTGGGCGTGATTTTCTGCGGTGCTCGGCGGATGCTCTCGGCGTCGAAGATCGATCCGGCGAAGCTGGTGCTATTGAGGGTTGCTGCTGGCATATCAGTTTACGTTCCTGGGGATCGATTTGACGGCACTCTCGACCGCGCCGACGCGCCGCTCGACCGACTGGACCGCGCCGATCAGCGTGTCGAACTTGCCTACTTGCATCTGGGTCTGGGCCTCGACCGCACTGAGCAGCGCGGCATCGGCCACCGCCATCAGGCGCGCGGCGTCGCCGGCGGACGGGGCGACGGTCGGCGCAGCGGCCGGCGCGCTCGCGATCGGTGGGGTGACCACTGCGGTGGGGGCTGCTCCTGGCGCTGCGCCCGCTCCACGGTTGCCGTAGAGCGCGTTCTGCTTGGCCAGCAGCTCGTTGACATCGCCGATCGCCTTCTTCTCGCGCTCGGCGCCGGCGACCACGGCATCAGCTTTACGGCCAGCGGCCAGCGCGTTCTGCTCGTTGGCATCGGCGAACCGCTTCTGCTCCTCATCGATCGCCTTCTGCCTGTCGTTGACCAGGTCGTCCCCACGCCCCTCCAGGTCCTTCAGTTCCTCGCGCTGGGCATCCTTGCGAAGCTCCTCCAATTGCCGCAAACTCTCGGCCCGCCTGGTATCGCCCTCGCGCTCGGCCTCGGTGATCGCTTTGGCAGCCTCGATGTCCTGCTGAATCTGTTGCTGGCGAAGGGAGAGGCGCTCGGCGGCCAGCTTGTGCTGGCCGTCCTGGGCCAGCGCCTGGCTCTCGGCGAACGCCTGCTCATAGGCGGCGCTGTACGATTGCGCCTCGGACTCGCCAAGGTCCTTGGATGCGTTCGCGAGCGAGGCATAGAAGCTGTAGCGGCTCTGGCGCTTACTGACCTCGTTGGCCCGCTGCTGCTCCAGGCTGCGCTGCGCATGGTCGCGCTCGATCTTGAGCAGGTTGTCGAGGTGCTTGCGCTCGGCGTCCTCGGCTTTGGCCTGGTACTGATCCTCGTTCTTGAGCAGCTTGTTGTTGAGCTGCTCCTGATCGGAGAGCTTGACCCCGCCGCCTCCACCCTTCTTGCGCCCACCCTGCTCCTGGAGCTGCAACAGCTCGGTCTGCTTACGGATATAGGCTTCTGTACCCGGAACCAGCCCTCCCAGTTCCTTCTTCAGGAGGGCGATCTTGGTTGCCGAGTTGCCCAGCGCGAAGTTCTGGTCGCGCTGGGCCTTGGCGGCCGCTAGCGCGACGGCATGCGCTTTCTGCTGCGCCTCGACGTATGCCTTGGTGTTCTCGATCTGCTGCTGGAACGGCGCCTTGATGCTATCGGCGACAGGCACCGCAATATCCGCATTGAACTGCGCAGCGGCGGCCTGGGCCACCATCAGACGGTAGTAGGCCGCAGTCGCCTGATCGACCAGGCTGGCTGAAGCGGCAAACCGAGCGGCCGCCTCTGCGCCGGCCTGGCCGTTGGCGAGCAGGGAGGCGGCGGCGCCACGCGCCTGAATATCAAGGTTTTGTTTGGCAATCGCGAGCGTTTGGGTATTCGCCTGGGTGATCAACGACTGAGTGGCGTCGTTCTCAAGCGTCTGGACGTACTGTGCCTGGGCGTCTCGCGCCTGCTGCGCGGCGTTGGCGGCTCCGATCATCGCCTGGGACTGATAGATACTTCCTGCGGCAGCCTGTTGTGCAGCGAGGGCCTGCGCGGCACTGGCCTTCGCTTGCTCAAAGGTCAGCGGGATGGCGCTTTGCGTCGCGCCAACCCCTCGCAGCAGCGCATCCACGAACCCCTGATAGGAGGTGCCGGCATTCGTGGCCGACTCAGCGCTCGCACCGAACATGAGCCACAGATCCCTGACGTTATTGTTCGCGAGTTGGGTGTCGGCCGAGAGAAGCTGAGTGGCGCGGGTGGTTGCGTCAACACGGGCCTCAAGAATGGCAAGTCCTGGCCCTTCGGCAAATTTGGCCTGGGCAAGTGCAAGTCGTTCCTGGGCGACCTTGAGATCGTTCATGGCGCCGACCGCGCCCTTGGTTCGCGCCTCCAGCACCTCCATGCCCGCGCCGCTGCTCGCAAGGAACCGGCTGAGTACCTGGACCGCATCCGCGCCGGCCAGGATCTCCGCCTTCATGCGGTTGGCGTTGCCCGCGCTGATATTGAACAGCTCTTTGATGGTGGTGGTGTCGCCGCTCTGAAGCTCGCGAAGCGCCCGTGCGGCCTCCTCGATCGGCTTCTCCGGTGCGGTCGATTGCAGGCGCAGCAGGGTCGTGATGAGGTCGTCGGCCCCGCTGCGGGACTGGCGCAGCACCTGGACGCTGTTCTGCATGATCCCGGTGAGTTCGCCCTGCGTGAGCTTGTACCGCTCCGCGACGGCCTGTCCCTGAGCCCACGCGACCCCCATATCCCGCACGCCACGGAGTTGCAAGTTGATGCTGTTGGTTGAGGCGTCGATCTGCGTCTTGAGGTGGAACGCCCCGACGAACGAGTCGGCTATGCCTTTGAGGGCGGCGATTGAGGCCGTCGCGAGTGCAGCCGGGCCGACGATGCCGAGCAGGCCGCTCTTGGCCGCATCGCCGAACTGGCGGAACGCGCCCGCATTGCCCTGGATACTCGTGGTGGCCGCGTGGATACGAGCGGTCTGGGTCTGAACCGCGAGTTGGGCGCGCTGGCTGGCGCTGGTGTTCTCCCCTAACGCACTGTTGAGGATCTTGAGCGCGCCGGCCTCATCCCCCTCAATCTGGGCCAGCCGCGCCCGCGCCTGCGCGAGTCTCAGCGACGCATCGGCCTGGCGCTGCAATCGCGCCGAGTCGTCGCCGGGCTGGCTTCCACCACCGCCCCCACCTCCACCACTGGGCGAGGGCAACCTGGGGGCGGGCAGCGGCTGACGGGACTGCCGATAGAGGGCGTCCAGCTCGCGCTTGATGCGGGCGACATCCTGGTCGAACCCACGCAGATCCAGGCGATAAATTGAATATGCCTGCCCGGCAAGCAACCCTTGCGACATGGTCTCAGCCTTGTAGAGCGGTGTCTTTCTTCTCTGGGTCCCGATTGAGGCCAGCCATCAGCACGACATGGTCGATCTGCCAGGCGCGGTAGGGGTCGGTCTCGCCGACGAGCGCGCTGGGCCGCTGGCTATAGGTCGTCGCCAGCAGGTGCAGCAGGCGTAGGCCCTTGAGCGTCCGCACTTCCGGCAAGGATGCCGGCGATGAGCTGGAGTTCGTCGCTACGGGACTGAGTGGACGGGGCCTTGAAAAAAAAACGATTGTAGATGGCCCACACATCACCGAAGGTCAGGTCGCCTGGCCCGAGCTCGCCCTCGCCAGGGTCGCCCACCAGCTTCAGCGGTGGGCTGGCGATGCAGAGCGCGGCCACTTCGTAGAGGCCCAGGAAATACTCTTTCAAGGCCGCGAAGCGCTGGAGCAGTCCCTGCTCGGACAGCGCGCCGCTGCCCTCCAGCAGACGCAACACACTGGCCATCTGGGCATTGGGCACCTGGCCGATCCGGGATAGGATCTCGTACATATTCGGCATCCGCAGCTCGACCTCTTGGCCGGAGCTGAGGGTGAAGGTTTCTTTGAGCGCCATAGCGGCGGTTCTCCTCGTTGCAATGATGGAAGATGGGTGGGAGAAAGGTGCTTCATGCCTCCAAACGAGTTGAAGGCATGGAGCAACCTGCGAACTCAGGGTCCTACTTCTCGAAGATGCTGTAGAAGGCGCCGCCTGCGGCCACGCCCGGCAGTGCGCCGCCGATCACGTTCGAGGACGTGCGGTTCGCGCCCAGCCGCCAGACCTGCTGGCCGGCTTTCTTGGCGGTCTCCAGATTTGGCCCGCCGCCTAGCGTCAGCGTGCCCAGCGGGAGCCACACGCCGATATCCACCCGCGTCTCGATCAGGGTGGTCAAGTCCTTCTTGATGGCACTGCCCTCGGCCCACAGGCCCGCCGCGACGCCCGTGGTGTCGCTGTTCTCGCCGAACCAGAGCATCGATGTCGCGCCGCCCGGCAGGTTGCTGGTCGCCACACTTTTCGAGAACACGACGCTGGCTGCGGCCAGGTTCAAGCAGTCGGGCGCCAGTTCGGCGGTCAGGCCGGTGGTGATGTAGACGCTGCGCTTCTGGCCACCACCCTGCCAGGTTATCGTCTCATCGTCGGGCTTGAGGTCGAGTTTCTCCGGGAATTGGACACTGGTCTCGACGACCGGCGTGACGTTCGGCGACCCGGTGCCGACGGTGATCGCGCTGCCGCCGACCGAGACTGCGATCTTGAACGTGTTGGTCGCCGGGCTGACCACGTAGTAGGTGGTGTTGAGCGCGACGTTGGTCATGCTGCCCAAACTCGTCAGCGTGACGGGCGTACCGGCGGTCAGGCCGTGCGCGTTCGCCGTGAATGTGTCTGTCGCGGTTGTGGCGGCGATCGCGGAGCCGGCGGTCTGGATCTTCGCCGCGATGAAGTTGAAGCCGTGGTAAATGACGGTTGACGGCATTGGACTACCCCCTTGTGGTGTAAATAAGTTGGATGGAACGGGTAAGCAGCTTGAGCGTGGTATCGGGCCGCTCGTCGGTGACAATGCCGACCCGGATCTCCCCATGCGGGAGAGCGTGCAACGGATACGCCTGCTCGATGAGCGGCAGCAGGCCGTTAATGCGCCAGTACATCTGGGTGGGATCGTCGTAAACCCACCAGCGCCACCAAAGCTGACGCATCTCGCCGGACTGGCCAGTGAGTTGGCCGCCCCGGCCCGCCAACAGCGGCCGGGCGGGACGCGGCTCGATCGCGAGCTGATCGGCGTGGATGATGCTGGTCGCCCCCGCCCCAAGTGCTGCTCGGACGCTCGCGCCGGCCGCATCGCTGGCCAGGCGCGCCCAGAACTGGCTACTTACGAGCTGGATGTCAACGCCGATCATGGCGACCTCGCCGATCTCGCTGCCCTCGCCGAACAACATCTACCGGCCCCAAAGTGATCTGCTGCTGGCCGAACTGCCGGCAGCTTGTACAAAACACCTCGCCCACTTGCGGCGCGGAGCCGCAGACCGGACAGACCAGGGCGCCGCAGCCGTGCCGCCACTGGCCACCGTCAGGAGTGAGCGCGAACGGCCGATCAGCCTGCTTGCAGGAGTGACAGCGGGGGATCCCCTGGTCGCTCATCTCAGCACCCCCGCGATGCCCTGGGCGACCGCTGCGGTCAATCTCTCGGCATGCGCCTCCAGCGTCGGGCCGAGGAACGCCTCCGCGCCGCCGACGTTGCCCTCGATGATGTCGATATAGTCACTGGGCACGGTCAGCACGACCGCCAGCTCGTCGTCGCCGACGCTGTCCACCTGCTGGAGCAGCACATGCTCCGGGTTGTGGTCCTGGACCGCCGCAGCGGCCGCCGCCAGGACGCTGCTGCTATCCACGCCGGCGCCGGCAACGTAGGCGACGGTCCCGGCGCGTGTGGCGCCCGTCACGCCGGCGTAGGCGTCGGTGGCCTGGGCGTCGTCCTGCATCGCTGCTGCGCCCTGGTCGAGCCCCGCTGCGGCGCCCTGGATGACTCGGTCACGCATTTGGTCGAGCGCGGCGAAGATTTGGTCAAACTCGCTCATCGAGAACGCTCCAGCAGAACCGGCTCACCATCCTGATCGGGCAAACTCTTGACGGTAAAGCGATAGGTCGGATCGTCTTGGGACTGGATCACGTCGCCGATCACCACGGTCCCGGTGCGGAGGTTCAGGTGCCACACTTTCGCCGCCACGGGCGTCTGCGCCTGGCTGACAACGATCGTGGGCGGCTTGGCCCGATAGACCGTCCCGGTGATCGGCGCGCCGGCGCTACTCCCGGTCGGCCCCATGACTCCGGCGCCAGTCTTGTGCTCTACCGTCCACGCCTCGCCGCCGACGGCCAGGTCGGCAGTGATGTCGGACCAATCGTCGCCACTGAGCAGATCGAGCAGTGCGCTCATCCTCGCATCCCCACTGGCCCTATCAGCCGCTCCACGGCGGCTGCGTACAGGCTCTCCCACTCGCGCGCTTCGCTGCGCAGCGCCTCGGCGACCTTGGTCTTGTCGGCCTCCTGATCGCCGAGCTTGGCGCGGTAGCTCTGCGGCGCCGCCTTGTTCGCCTGGAGGTTGAGCGCGGTGGATCGGGCCTTGAGCATGGCGATCTGGGCCAACTCCTCGCTCAGGTCCTCATAGATATCGTCCTCGTCGAGGACGTAGGCCGCCGCATACCACAGTTCGCGCTCCAGCGTGTAGGTCGGCGTCGGGTAGAACCGGATGTTCGCCCCAGTGATCGTCCACTTCTCGCAGAAGCCGCTGCTGACCGGGATGAGCCCGGCCCCCGTGACGATCACACCCTGCGGCGCGGTCAGGCTGGTCAGGCGGATCAGTTTCAAGAAGCCGGCGGGCAGGGCGTACGTGGCCGTGCCGCTGACGATCGCGAGCGTTGTGACCTGCTGCATCGGCACTCGGCGGCCCAGATCCCGGACGGCATCCTTGACCGCCTGGATGTACTGCGTGCTACTCGGCACGCTGTCGCGGGCGGGCACGTCCGATTGCAACTGGGTGACGAGGTCGTCGAGCTCGATCATGGTCAACTCCAGGTCAACGTGCCGATCAGGCCGCGGTAGAGTGCCGCCCCGGACTGATCCACGCGATCACGGAACAGCACGAGCAGCTTGCCGTTCCAGCGCGGATACAGCAACGGGATATCGACGCCCGACGGCGACACGGCGCTGTAGGCGGTCAGCGCATCGCCCACCGCAGTCAGACCGCTGTAGAGCTGCACGCGCGCGTGCTCAGTGCCACTGGTCAGCCAGGAGACGACGATCCGCTGACTGGTCGCGTCGTAGCACACGTCGCCCACGGGCGCGAAGCTGTGCGCGCCGCCGGCGCTGTACACATCGATGAGATCAAGGCTGTCGTCGTCATCCACGCCCACGAACGACCAGGTGTCGCCGGCGGTGTCGTCTTTCCAGGTTGGGAGGCCCGCGACCATCCGATCGTTATCGGTATCCTCGGCCCAGGCGGTGCCGAGCTGGTTTTTCAGTGAGTAGCCGGTGTCGTCCCCGGCCCGCTCGGCGGCAGTGATGAGCGTGTCCGTGGTCAGGCCGCCGGCCCAGTTGTTTGAGCCGCTGGCCCACGCCATCCGCCGCCAGCGCCAGTTGCCGTTGATCGACGGCGTGTTCGAGCCGTCGTTGTAGAGCAGATACAAATCGAGCGCGTGTGTGCCGGCCGCCTTTCGGCCGAGCGATGGGTAACAGATCCCATCGGTCGCGTTGACGACCAGCGCCGTGTAGGACGCGGTCGCAGGCACGACGCCCAGCGTGTCCGTGCTCTCCACGCCGATATGCGTCCAGTTAGAGGCCGTGCCGCCCGTCGTGCCGCTCGATCCGAGGCTGCACATCGCCGCCCGGACTTCGTTCTCGCCGCTCTTGCGGATGGCCCAGCAGGCCAGCAGCCCACCGTGCGCGCCGAAGGCCGCATCGCCAAGGAACAGCATGACCGGGTGCTGGTTCTGATCGGCATCCGTGCCGTCCAGCACCACCGATACGCCCACGCGGCGGTTGATCGCCGTAATCGTCGTCCCGCTGTAGGCGATGTCGTAGGCCCGGTAGATCACGCCCCCGTCGCCCGGGTTGGTGGTGATCCAGAGCACGTGCAAGGTGTCCTGGTCGGGGTCGTACGCCGCCGCGCCGCGCTCAAAAAACGCCTCGCCTGGCTGGCTGTCGTGGCCGGTGTTGGACGGATTGTCGGTCCAGACCGCTCCGTTGGCACTCCAGACGAAGAAATGTCGTTTGCTGGCTTCGTTCTGCCGCTGCGCGATCGTGATGATGTTGCCGTGCTTGTCGACCACGATCGGCTTCGCCTGCGCCCAGGAGTACCCATCGGCCGCCAGATCGTTGGTGACGGTCGTGTTTTGGTAGCCGAACGACGGCGCTCCCAATCGGGGCGCTCGTCGCCGGCGGCGTGGGTTGTCGAAGACCGTCAGGGAGAGCATCACTACACCAGGACCATATAGGTCAGGTTATCGCCGGTGTTGTCGCAGATGCGGTACAGCCGGTTGAGATTGTCGATCGGCAGCCAGCCGGTCTCGTCGCCGGCGGTCAGCTCGATCCCCGTGGTCGCGTCGGTCGAGCCGTTGGGCAGCGTCACGGTGGACGCGCCGAGATAGACGCTCCCGGCGTTGGTGGAGCGCGCCTTGAGCTTGGCCAGCTTGCACGCCACATTCGGGAGCTGTGCCGCGCTGGCGCTACCGGCCAGCTCGCCGCTCCTTACCTCGGTGTAGCGCTCGGTGGCGACGGTGGTTTGTGGTACTTCAACGCTTGCCATGACCGCGACCTCGCTGATCGTGTCGCCGACCCGTCTGGGTCTGCGGTGAGTGAATGACAGCCGGCGCCGGCTCGCCCTGAATTGAGATGAGATCGCCGGATTGAGTCTCTTTTAGAGCCAGAGCGGCCGGCTGTGTCTCGGTGATAGGCTCCGCTTCGCTGGCTGGTTGCTCCGGCTCGATCGACTCCAACTCGCTGGCCGGCTGTTCCGGCTCGATCAACTCCAGCTCGATCGGCGTAGCCGGCCAGACGCCATCGACGACCACGAAGGCGCCGGGGTGCTCGGCCTCGGCCTCGACGACACGTGCCAGGGGCACCGTGCGAGTCTCCGCCTTCCAGGATGTACTGGCCCGCCAGGACGCAAGCGTCCGGGCCGATGTAGCGAACAGTGATGAGCATCGACTCCTCATTAGATGGAGGATGGAGGATGGAGGATGGAGGATGGATCAGCCGATCCCCCATCCTCCATCCCCGAAACTGAGACCAATTGGTCCGACTACGCGACCTTGACGTAGCTCGCTTTTTCAGCGACCGGGAACTCGGAGCCGTTGTACTCCTCGGCGTACCACTGCTCGGCCGCGATCATCTGGCCGGTGCTCACGTCGAAGGTCGGGTACGGTCCCTTGAGCTGCATCGGCTGGCCGACCCGATGCTGCACGACCTCGCGGTTGAGCACCAGGATGTAGCCGTCGGTGAAGTTCGAGGTGTCGAACGCCGGCAGGCTCTTGACCCGCCCGATGTAGCCAGCCGCGTTCAAATCGGCGTCGGGCCGAGCACCGGCGGCCGTGAACGCGCTCCAGTTGCTCAGGCGATCGCTGTTCGTCTTGCTCATCAAGACTGAGGTGGGCTCGTAGTGGCGGTTCGCAACCTTCACCTTGGCCGCGCCGATCTTCTGCACCAGCGCATCGTAGGTGTCGCTCGCCGCCGTCCAGGTGCCGCCGCTATTGCTGGCGACCCGTAGCGCGGAAGCCAGCGCCAGATAAAAGAGGCCGCTGTCGATCTTGCGCTCGATCTGCCGAATCAGGCGGGTCAGCGTGCGGTTGACCGCGTCGTAACCCAGGGCCGCGCGCGAGAACACGATCGCCTCGCTGGTGATCTCCGTCGCCAACCTGTCGGCGGCGATCGCCAGCGGCATCGAGGTCAGGGTGTTCTTGCCGCGCACGATCGGGGACAGTTCGCCCTTGCGGATCGCATCGTAGGTGTAGTCGATCTTGAGCGACTGCCCGTCGGTGATCGTCGCCAGGGCCATCATGCGGCCGTTGGCGTAGTCGATCACGTAGTCGGTGCCCTCGGTGTAGGTCACGCTCGCGCCCGAGTTGGTCAGCACCACGGTGCCGGGCTGGATGCGCTTGTAGCCCGTGCTCACCCAGACGCCCAGGTCGGCGACGATTACCTCGTCGGTCACGGTGTTCACCGCGCCTGAACTCGGCGCTGTAGACCTCGAAGAAGATGTTGGTGGTCGGCGCCGGCTCGACGAGTTGCACGTCGAAGATCGAGAGGGCCACGAGCATCGGCAGCGCCTCGGCCATGACCGTCCGGGCGACGGTGTAGGGGAGGTTGAGGTCGCTGGCCTGCTCGGCCTCCTCGAACGTGCGCGCCTCGGCCAGCAGGTGGTGCCGATACGCCCTGTCGAAGCGCTCCAGGTACTGCTGCGCGAAGCGCTCGTTGATCGTCTTCGGCTGCCGCAGGTCGCGCGGCTCGACGTTGCCGCTGCGGATCAGGCTCTCGGTCAGCGCGAAGCTGGCGCGGGCGAACTCCGGCACGCCGCGATCGCGCTCCAGCACCGGGCCGAGGATATCGACGCCACCGCGCCCGCGCGCCGCCAGTTCCAGACTCGACTGGATGGCGTCGTACTCCTTGCGCGCCTCGACGATGGCCACTTTGGCCGCCTCAACGGTCTTGGCGCCGGCCTTCTTGACGCGCTCGATGAACTGCGTCTTGATCACGTCGGCATACTTGATACCGGAGATCTCCTGCTCGATGTAGGCCACGACCGCTCGCGCCTGCTCGGCCTCCTGGAGGCGTACCAGTTCGGCCGCCTGGCGGGCTACGGCTTCCTCCAGATTGTCCGTCTCGTTCAGGCCGAGCTGCGTCCGCAGCGCGGCATTGTGCTCGTTGATCGCCCGCTGCCGCTCGGCGTCCGTGCGCTGCCGCTCCTGAAGCGCCTGCTCCAGTTGCAACCTACGCAACTCGTCGTGCTCGCGCTCGATCTGCCCGACCAGCTCCGGGTACTGCTTGCGAAATTGCTCCAGATCCATGGTCATGGGGTCCTCCTCGATGTGATGATGTGGTTGACGGTTCTCGAAGACCAGGGTGTCGGCGGTGGGATCGCCGGGGTCCATCACCAGGTCGTAGCCGGTGATGTGCAACTCGGTTATATCGACAAAGCGCCGGCCAGACTCCTCGACCATCTGCGCCTTGCCGTTGGCCCGCTGCGAGACACGCGGGTAGACGCCGTGTTCCATCAGGATGATCAGGTTCTCGCCCTTGCCCTTGGTGGGGATGATCTCGCCCTCCAGGAGCACCTCATCACCCTCGAAGGTGATGCTATCCCAGCGAACCAGGGATTCCAGGATATCCGGCTGGCCGCTCGGCTTGTCGGAGGGGTGGCCGCTCTCGGCCAGCAGTCGGCGCTCACTGATGAGCGTCTGGGCCTCGCGTACTGCGGCCTCCAGGATGGTCGAGCGGTAGCGGCGGTTGTTGTTGTTGATGATATTGGCGGTCATGCCACGGACCTTAATCCGCCGCGGCTTACCCGCCTCTGCCTCCAGCAACTCGATCCGCGCGCCGGCGATGTGGGACTCGATGAGCGTGATCCGCCCACCACGCCCGGCCAGCTCGCTCCTGCGCTCCTGGACACTGCGCGACTGGTAGGCCAGTTCCACGATCTCCCAGGCGTCGCGCGCCGCGAAGGCGTAGCTCGCGCCCTGGGCGGTGTAGCTCACGCGGTAAAACTCGTCGGGCGGGAGCTGGTCGTCCATCACGATCACGTGGTCGGCGAACACCTCGACGATGTACCAGTTCCAGTAGGCATCCTCGCTGCGGAATTGCGCCCGGAATGCGGTGCGCAGGCGCTCCATGGTGTAGTTCAGGCTGCCCTTGACCAGCTCGTTGAGTGGCTGGCCCTTGTTGATGCGTCGCTTCTTCATGGTTAATCCTTGCGTAGCCAGTAGTCGGGAAACTCGCGCCCGATAACTCGTCTGGCGAGAATACGTTGTGCTTCATGGATGGCTCGCCGAAAATCGGCGAGATCATCGGCAGCTTGCGTATGCGGCAGTGCCGCAAAGCCGCTCCACGCAGCGACCAGATGGTCCATTACGGCCTGCTCGTCGGGCGTGAGTCCGCTTTCCGGGTGGACAGGTCGGGGCGGAGGCACTGGAAGCGAAAATCGTGTACTCATGCGCGCTTCCTCAGTTTGCGCTTCCGCGCCCGCCGGGCCAGGCGCCGACTGCGACGCGACGGCGTCGAGACCAGCGATCGAGCCAGGGCGAACCGTTCGTCGAGGCGACCGGCTGATAGAAGGCCCACCGCAGCCGGAAAGGGCTCGATTGGCGCCGATGTATCCCCAATGCCGAAGAGGCGCCCGCTGTAGCCCTGGAGAGGATGCGCTGGCGTATACGGCACGATCGGGCGAGCCCTCGCCGGTGCTCGCGGCGGCAGGCTGCCAGTCAGCAGCGCGTGCCGGTTGAGCGACTGGCTCGCCGCGTCGAGGGCCTCCCGCAGAGCTGCCAGACCCGCCGGCTCGATCGTGATCTCAAGTTTGCCAAGCTGCATGGCTACTGACCCTCTCCTGCATCCTCATCGCCCCTGGTGGCCGGGGGTGGGGGATCGGCCGTCGGCTGTTGGGCCTTCGCCTGCGCTTCCGCCTCGGCCTTGGCCTGCTGGAGCAACTCCAGCGCTTCGTTTTCATCCAGGCCGGGAATGAGCTGGGCCAGGAACCGTAGCAGCAGCACGTCGGCGACAACCCCACTCTCACGCAGTGCCTTAATCGCCTCGGCGGCGAGCTTGAGATCGGCGGCGGTCAGCGGCTTGCGGGGCGGCCTGACGATCTGATACTTCAGGCCGCCCGGCCAGATGCCCTTGAGCAGCCACTGGAGTTCAATCAGCGGCTGGAGGATCTCCTTGTCGATCCACTGCGCCACGGCGTCGAGCGCCCGGTCGTACTGCTCCTTTTGCTCCTGGAGCACGTCCCGATTGAGATCCTGGCCGTAGCCTAAGAGCGGCATCGGCACCGGCGCGGCGATCCACCAGGTACGGATGTGGTGCAGCACATCGTCGATCTCGGAGAGCCGGCCGTCGCCCTGGACCGCGTTGATCTTGACCGTCCCGTAGAAGTCGGCGATCGCGGCGGTCGGGTTGTCGAGCGCGTCCTTGTTCTGCTCCTTATAGGCTTCGATCGTCGTCGCATCGGTCCCTTGCGGGAACTCGTGGACATACTTGAGGCCGGCGCGGGTCTTGCGCCTGACCGCAATATCAAGCTCGCCCTCGTCGATGCGCTTCCAGGCTTTGCGCGCGCTGGCGAACAACGGTCGCCCGTAGCGCTGCTCCGAGTCGTGGTTCCAGCGGACATGCACAATCTGCCAGGCCGCGAACCAGGTCGCGTCTCGTGGCGCCTCCTGCTGGCCAGCCCACAGCTCATCGGCCCACCAGTAAGCCCGAGTCGGATCGGGGAAGCGATCCTGATCGTCGGAGTTGCGGTGCATCTGCAAGGTCGGCTTGCGCGTCACCTCGACAATATCGCCCTGCTCATCGACCGAGACCTCCAGGAAGCTGTCACCGTCCTTTTGCGACAGCTTGACCCAGTTCGTGATCAGCTCGTGCAGGCCCAGCCGCTCGATCAGATCAGCGGCCACCGCTCTCGCCTGCGCCGCCCCTGGCCCGCGTGTCACCTTGACCTGGAACCCGCCCCGGCATGCATCACGCGCGAGTGCGTCGAGCACACCCTCGGCGCGCGGGTCCTCGTCGACCATCCGCCGACAGACCTCGATAATGCTGCGCCGGTCCTGCTCGACCTGGAAGCGGCGTAGCTCGGTGGTCGGCCGGGGTGGCGGCGACACCTCTCTGCTGGTCGTGCGAACAACGGGTTGTCCACGCCGGAGGAAGGTTGTGAAGCGGTTGATCAGGCCCATATGTTCGTTGTTCGTTGTCCGTCGACGGACATCGGTCATCCAAAGAGCTGCTGCGCGGTCACGACGCGCCCCTTACTCGTGGTGGTCTTGGGCGGCACGGTCAGCTTGTTGTAGCCGCCGCTCGACCCATCAACTTGGTCGTCGTTCTTGCCGGCCGGGAACGCCCGATGCTCTTCTAAGTAGGCGCGGTTCCATTGGCCCCGGACCAGCTTGACGTTGCCGGCCTGCCACTGCGACGCGAATGGTTCGGCTCGCTCTGCCTTGTCGCCCTTGACCGGATCAGCCTCGACCACGAAGCCCTGGAGCAGCTTGATCACCGCATCGGTGGCCTCTTTGCCCAGTCCGGGCGGCTGCTCAACGTAAATCTGCACCCGCCCGTAGCACTGCCGATCCAGCTCGGCGGTCTCCAGGATCTTCGCGTTGCGCTCGGCTGCGGGCCACTGGCCACGCACCACGTCTTCGATATACGTGATGCCGTCCAGGTAGGCCAGCAGCACCCCGACCGTCCAGTCGCCCTTGCCCGGCTCCGCCCCAGCCTTGTCCCAGTAGCGGACCCGCTTCACACCAGCCGGTACCGCGTCCACGAAGGCGGGCGAGCCACTGAACATGCCGCCGTCCCGTGGCCGCGGGCGCTGCTGAAACAGCGCCCCGAAGAAAAATTCACCGATGCGCCGGCGCATTCGCTGGAGGCGCGAGAGCGGGTAGCGCTCAGGACAGAGCGGCTCGCCCTCCTGCCGCCAATCTGGGTGGACCGTGCAGCTCGCCGGGTAGGTCGGCGCGTCGTCCGGGTCGGCGATCGCGGGCAGGTTGACGATGTACCAGGACTCGGGCTCGTCGCCCTCAGCAAGTGCCTCGGCTTCCAGCTCCAGCAGCCAGCCCGAAAGGTCATCCTCGTGCCAGCGCGTCTGGACAATGACCTGCGCGCCACCAGGCTCCTCGCGCGTTGACCAGACAGTGCTCCACCAGTCCTTGATCCGCCCCCGGATCGTCTCGCTCGACGCTTCCTTCCAGTCCTTGAGCGGGTCATCGACGATGCCAAGGTGGTAGCCCTTGCCCGTCGCCGGCCCGCCCACGCCGGCGGCCCAGAGGCCGCCCAGGAGGCGCGTCAGCCAATACTTCACGGCCTTCGCTGCCCGGTGGAGCAGTCCGCCGCCGCGCTCGTAGTGATCGCGGGCTGCCCGACTCAGCGTGTAGGCCAGGTCCGCGCCGTAGCTGGCGATGCCCACGAAGCGATCCGGGTGCCGGTAGAGGTAGTAGGCCGGGAACAGCCGGCTCACCGTCTCGCTCTTGGAGTGCCGGGGCGGCAGGAACACCATGACCCGCCGCAGCTCGCCGTCGGCCACCTGTTGCAGGATCGCGATCAGCTCCTCGCAGTGGCGGTAGAACTGATACTTCGGGCTGACCTTCGCAATGAACTCGCGGAAGGTCAGCGGCTGCACATCCGATTGTTCGTGTGCCCGCCGTCGGCGCTCACGCTCGGCGGCGATTCGAAGCTGAAGATCAGCTGCCGAGGAGGACGTTGAGCGGGTCTTCGCCCCCTGCGAGCCGATCGATCTGCTCATTGCTCAGTCTCGACAGATCAAGGTACTTCAGCACCAGGTCGAGCTGGCCCGGTTGCCCGAAGGTCTCCGGGTCGCGCGACTTGATAAAGAACTCCATCGCCCGATCGCTCTGCTGCAGCGCACGCGCGCGGTACCTGACCAAGGCCAGATCGGCAGCGTCCTGGAGGGCCAGCTTCCAATCTTTAGCAAACTCCCCGTCTGTGTTTCGGTACTGGTAGGCGGTCTTGCGGCTGACGCCGGCGGCGATGCACGCCGCGCGTACGATGCCGCTCTCCGACAGGACCTCCAAGAACCGATCGCGCCAGTCGCCATACACACTGCCCGGAATCGCGGGGGGAGTGTTACCTTTGTTACCCCCCTCAGATTCATCGACGGGCGGGTTGTGGGCTTTCACGGCCTCGTAGTGCCCTAAAACGGTCAGCAGCGAGCCGTCCGGGTCCTGCTGATACTCGTTCTCCCAGATCGTCAGGATCAGGTAGCCTTCCTGATCGGCCCACTGCTGCTTGCGGGCGTCGCGCTCCTGGACTTCGGGCCGGGTGTGCCAGTAGTCGCCGTGGATCTCGACGAGGATCTTGGTGCCATTGACCGCACCGTCGAACACCCAGTTGTTGCCCAGCTTCACCTGGGGGACGAGCGGGATACCAAGACCCTGAAGCCGGCTGACGATCTCCTTTTCGACCTCGCTCTCCTCGCAGCGCCGGTCGGTCGCGGTGTAGTAGGTCGGTCCTGTCATCGTTTCAACACTGCTTGGCTGGCCAGCGGCAGAGCCACTGGATCAGCCGGACGGCGGTTGTGAGAAAGAGAAGCACTGAGCCTCATTGCTCGATCCTCGCTGTCCGCAGACACCGCTTGATCGCTTCTTGCTGCGCTACACTCAGCGCGGTCGGCACCATCAGGACTCGCCAGAGTTGATCGCCGCAGACTGGACAGCCGCAGTACCAACGGCCGGCGATCAGACTGAAGCGCATCCGCCACCAGGTCGCGCACGTCGGGCATTGCTCGACGGCGATGCACGACCGCCGGCGACTCATGACACGAGCCGGCCCTGCTTGGCGAGCAGCTCGTGCAGGTCGGCGATCTGGGCCTTCAACATCCGGTTCTCTTCGCGGAGTTCGGCGAGCTTATCTTTGACCATCCTGGCCAGCTCGGCTACGATCTCCCTCCGCTGATCATTCCAGCGGTTCTCGACCGAGCGCAGTCGGTTCTCAATGGGCTCCAGCCGCGCCAGGGTGGCCGGCTCGATCGGGTCGTGGCAGGTGCAGGTCCAGACGTTGGTCCCCTGGTAGCCACCGCACGTATCACACTTCACGGCAGCACCTCCAGGAGGCTGGCGTGGATGTAGGCGCCGTCGGCGAGCTTCGCCCAGCGCGGATCGCCCTCGACGGCCTCCCCCAGAACCACATCAGCCACGGCTACCGGGTCACCAAGCCGGGCCTGGCGAACCCATCGCTGCCGCGTACTGGGGTCACGCCGCACGTTCGCGACGGCCACCCGGACCCGATAGGTCGCTGTCGCCGCTCCGTCCTCGACCTGCCATCGCGCCACAAGTGTGGCCACGATCGCGGCGTAGCGCGCGGGCGCGTTGCCGTCGCTCGACGGGGCGTAGCGCTCCAAGATAGTCTTGACGGTCGTGAGGCCCAGGCGGGCGATATAGGTGGTGGCGATCAGATCGGTCCAGTCGGAGAGGCTGTCAGTCCAGTGCGCGTAGTAGGCGAAACCGTTGGCGACGTAGAGCGCTCGCGGGCCGCGCCGAAGGTTGCCCCAGTTGCGCGAGCGCACCGCGACGCCGGCGGTGCCGTAGGTCAACTCGTGTGCAAAAAAGGCCAGGGCGACGGCCGGGTCGAGGCCGCGGCCGAGTGGGATTCGGTAGAGGGCTGCCGCATCACTCGCCGCCGGCGACTTCGCGCGGTCGAGCACGCGGGCGAACTGGGTGGCGCTGATACGCGGGGCGGCTTGGACGGTCAGGTCGTTCATGGCCTCACCACAAGAATGAGGATCATCAGCGCCAGGATCGCAAACAGCAGGATGTATTGCACGCGCATGTCCCAGCGCAGATCGGTGATGAGCGCGCGCAGCTCGTGGTAGCGCTCGGCGTCGCTGGCCGGGGCGCTGGCCTCGGCGATCTCGCGCCGCAGATCCTTGATCTCGTTGACCACGTGCGGCGGGGCGTCATAGCCGTGCTGCGCCGCCTGAACCTCCAAAACATTGAGGCGCTCGCGCTTGGCGGCCAGGACATCGGGGTGGATTGTCGAAAGCGCAATAGCCATGGAAATACATTTCTGGTGCTCGCCGACCACGTAGCAGGCGCCTGGTGGCCCGGTGGCGTGTGTCGCGCCGCAGTTTGTCGCGGTCGGCGAGCGTCGGGTAAAACAAACGCGGTCACTGCTCACTACCGGCGAACCGATAGGAAGAGTGACCGCGCGTCAAGCTGCTGGTCTAGGTTGTTTTGGTCGAGGCGGGGGTCTGGAGGGGCTCATCCCCTCTGGTCCTCCCTCCCGCTGTGTCAGGCTACCTTCTTGTGACCGCCTCCACCACCACGCCGTCCCCGGCGCTGGCTAGTAGGCAGCACGTCCGCCGTGATCGGGGCCGGCACGGGCACGGCCAGCGTCACGGTCAGGATACCGGCGACGATCTGCTTGCCGTTGAACTCGATCGCCACATCGGCGCCGTGCCCACTAGCGAGTGTGTCCTCGGCAAGTGTCGCCATCCGCCGCTCGAAGCTCTCATTCGTGTCAGCCGCGATCGGGGCGACTGACTGGCTGAAGCCGATCTTGTAGCGTTGACCCTGGATGTAGCGGTAGAGCACACGCATAGAGTAACCAACAAAAAACGCAGCACCACTCGTGGGTGCCGCGCGTCAAGCTGCTGGCTGGGTCGGTCGCTCGAAAGCGGCTCGCCTGGCCGGAATGATAGCAGAATGGGCGGCGGCGTTGAATAGGTTCTGGGGTCTATCTTTCGTTAGTACCCGTGTGCTGATAGTAGCATCCGAGCCGTACAGTAGAATTACCAGCTTACGAGCGATCTCCGTAATTAACGATCCTACTGATCAGAACGCTCGTGCCGCATTCTGTCGATGCGTCTTGGGTATTACAGAACGGCGTCGAATCCGCAACAAATACAGTGCCGGCCAAGAGCGCCACGTCGGCATGTCGGTCGCGTGTCTTTGCGCGTCTGCCGCGCGCTCTGTATAGTAAGCACGGACTTTCTAGCAGGAGGGATCGGGAGACAATGGAGAGAAACGGAGATACGCAGACAGTAGCACCGGCGACGACAACGTACGAGCAGATCGACCTCGGTGCGACACTCGCGCAGCTTCGGGAAGTGACGCGGGTGCAAAGCGAGCTGATCGAAGAACTGACCCGCGTCGTGCGGGGGCAGGAGCAGGGTGCGGAGCGGCGATCTGGCGATATCCGTGATCTTACAGAGGCGATCCATGGCCTCGTGGACATGATCGCTGCGATGCGCGACCGCATTCCCCAGCCGGTCAGCGTGCCAGGCTCGGAGACGGAGCTGGGGGCGCGCATCCGGGCCAGCATCCACCAGGCGGCCGTGCTCTACGCATATCTCACGGGCCAGGCCGACCTGACGACGCGCGAGGAGATCGATAAGCGGATCGATGTGCTGGGCGACGACTACCAGTGCATCATCTTGGAGATGGCCGAACTGGCGCGGCAGCTCGGCCAGGGGCGGGCGGCGAAAGACCCCGCTCCCGACGAGGAATCGCAGGTGGGCGCCTCTCGATGAGGAGTCTGGATCGCGCAGGCTTGGACGATCGCTATCTGGCGATCGCCGAGTGGTTCGCGCGCCACGCTGGGCCGGCGGGCAGTCGACGGCAGCGGCTGTGCGCGCGGGCGTGGTCGTGGGCGCTGGGGCGGGCGCGCCGGGGCTAGCCGTCGAGTGATGGCAAATTCCAACATTTTTGGAATTTGCCGCTCGGCGCTGATCACGTATCACGTATCACGCCGCCACATCCAGCCCCAGCAGCGCCGCGAGCGCGTCGGCATGCGGGTTCTCGGCCTTGCGCAGCTCGCTCAGGTACACGCCGGTGGTCGCGGCGTTGGTGTGGCCCAGTCGAGCCTGGATCTCGCTCAACTTCGCGCCGGTCTCCTCCAGCGTATGCGCGAAGGTGTGGCGCAGGGCGTGGACTTTGGTCGTTCCCAGGTGGCGCTCACAGACATCGCGCACGGCCTGTGTGCCGATCGCGGCGCCGGCGTTTTGTGGACTGAAGCTAACCCAGATCGCGGCGTCCTTGTCCAGCCCGTGCAACCGTTCGCCGTAGACCGCCCGAAGGTAGGTGGCCAGGACCTTCGAGAGGGCGGCGGGTAGCTTGTCCTCCATCCGCTTCCCGCCCTTACAGCGACGGAATACAAATGTGATCTGGCTGCCGCCGATCGATACATCGCCCCAACGAAGGCTGGCCAGCTCGGCGACGCGGCGGCCGGTCTGCAACCCCACTGCGAGCAGGCAGTAGTCGCGCTGGCCTTCGAGTGTCGAGCGGTCGATTGAGGCCATACGTGCGGCCACGTCCGTGCGGTCTAGCGCTCTGGAGGAGGCGTAGCGCTGGACCGAACGCCGATCGGTGCGCTCGATCGGGTTCTCGCCGGTCAGCACCTCGGCCTTGCGGGCGTAGGCATAGAACGAACTGAGGATGGCCAGCCGCTGGTTGAAGGTCGAAGGCTTCGGGGAGTTGTGGGCAGCCCAGCCCTGGGCGGCCAGGGCGATGAGCGCGGGGTCGCTGTCCAACTCCTGGCCGGCGCGCTGGAGCACGGTGCGGAAGGCCGCCAGGGCGTCGGCGTAGGCGCGGCGGGTGCGCTCGGAGCCGGTGCGGCCTTCTTTGGCATGAAGCCAGGCGGCGACACAATGGTCGAGCTGGGCGGTCCGGCACTCGGCGGCGACCGAGGTCGGCGGCAGGGAGGGTGGCGAGGGTCTGCATGAGGAGCCTCCAGACGTGGTGAACGGCAACTTGATCTAACCATCATTAGATCAAGTTCCCATCGTAGCACGGCTGGCGGCGGCCATGAATAGGCCCGGCTGCCCAGGCAGGGACAACAGGATGGGTGGGGAAGTGGTGGGGTCTGGGGCCTACTGGCATCCCATCATTCCAACTCTTTTCCGCTCACCTTCCGCAACCCCGTGGGCGCCGCCTCTATGCTACACTCAGCCCATTACAACGATGCCAGCTCGCCCGCGCCACATCCCTCATCCTCTCACGCGCGGGCCAGCCTCCAACTCCTATCTTCCATCCTCCATCCTCCATGCTCCATCCTATGCCGCCTGATCTCGCCGCCGCATATCAGCAATACGCACCAGAGCTACGCCGCTACATCGCCGCCCACGTGCGTGATGCGGACCTGGTTGAGGACCTGCTCTCCGAGGTCTTTTTGGGGGCCGTGCGCCAGCTCCCAGACTACGAGGACCGCGGGCACCTGCGCGCCTGGCTTTACCGCATCGCCCACAGCCGTAGCGTTGATGCGCTCCGCAGACAGGCCCGGCGGCCACAGGAGCTGCTGGAGGAGGCCTCGGCACGCGAGGACGGGCCGGAGAGAATGATCGGCGTGTGGGACGCGCGGAGCGACGTGCGGCGGGCGCTTCCCCACCTCACCCCCAAGCAGCGCCGGGTTATCGATCTGCGTTTTCTTGCCGGGCTCACGATCGCTGAGGTCGCCCAACTCCTGGGCACGAACAAGGGCGTCGTCAAGGCATTGCAGCACCGAGCGCTGGCCGTGCTACGAGAGCAGCTCGCCGCGCCTTGACACTCGGCGTACAATCGCACCAGGACGCAGCCGAACAAACAGGAGGCCAGCATGACCGACCAGAGCAAACGGGCAAGCTACGGCAAGACCGCCCTGATCGACGACGTGACCGTGCGCACCCAGGGTGTCACGCGCCGCCAGGTATCGGAGATCGTCGAGGCGACGTTGACCGCGATCCGAGAGCAGGTTCAGAGCGGGCAGAATGTCACGCTGACCGGCTTCGGCACCTTCCGGCGCACCGAGCGGGCCGCCCGGACAGGGACGAACATCCGCACCCGCGAGCGAATCCAGATCCCGGCGCAGTCGTCGGTTCGCTTCACGCCGGGCAGCGAGTTCAAGGCCGCTGTACAGGCACAGGGCGGCTCCTACGCGACCGAGCGGGCGAAAGCAGGGCTGGGGACGGCCAGGGAGGTCGGGGAGAGCGGCGGATGGAGTGTAGAATAGGGGTTGCTCATCTCATCTCTAGGAAGGCGACGCCGACAGGGATCTTCCCTGCCGGCGTCGCCGGATTATACGGTTTGACACTGCTGATATCAGCTTAACGCTGATGGGACAGATTTAATCTGTCACCAGCTATAAACTGAGAGAGTATTTCCTCAGCCTCAGCGGCCAACTCGTTCTCTAACAAGTCGGCCTCGGCGCGCCAGTCTGCTGCCTGCTCAGCCTGGTCGGCGATATAGTCTTCGTCAGCCGGTGAGAGGCGCACGATGCCGAACTGCCGGACATTCTCCGGGGCGATTTCAGGCACACTCGAACCGAAGGCAAAGGACTTCACCACGGGGCGACCAAAGAACGGGTGAGAGAGGGCCGTCACAAGATAGCCAGGCCGGACAAGCGGCTGCCTAGTCGGCGCGATACGCATAACGTGATTGGAGATGGCCTTGCCCTCAAAGAATGGGTTGCCCAACACCACATCGCCAATGATGCCATAGACCTGACCAGATGAGGCCATAAGCAACCATCCCTTTTGCACCCGTCCGCCGTACTCATCACCAAAGCCACACTCCGCGAACTGCTTGGAGAGATCTGGATTTACCTCAAAGATATCAGCACTATCGAGGTAAATCACCCCATCCTCAGCTGGGATGCGCTTATACCTTCCAGGCACCCAGACGTCGTACCCGCATGCATGCAGCGGCATCACCTGATGCCCTTTTGCCAGGTGCTTTTTCACCACCTCAACCAGTGGGCTATGGGGCCAGGCATCAATACGGCGCTGGTGGCCAAAGAGCGCCGAGGAGCGCACCGCAAATCCCACTTCGGCGGTGGTTGCGGTATCTACCGGCCCAATGCACTCCTCAAAGCGCTGCTGGGCCGCCACCATAGCCGCATGGCCTTTTTCGCGCGCGGCAAGAATGCCCTTTGCGCGCTCGTTGAAATGGCCCAGAAGAGGCTTAGGAAGATTGGGAAGAGGCAGGGCGTTGAGGTGCTTGACTTCCAGGTGCTTGATAATGTGCCCGTACTGCACGCTGGTCATCATCGCGCGTGCTGTTGGCGTACGCAGATAGGTATACAACCAACCCCAATAGTCTTCCTGCTTTGCCCTCACCCGCAAGAGATCGTCTGAGAGCAATACCCCAACATGAGGGGTGTATGCCAGCGTTGCTCTCCCAACCAGCCCCGAGCGCGTAACAAGGATCGTTGAGGGCTGGGTAAAAAGGGTCTCTGCATGCTGGATTCTCTGCAATGCCAGCCACTTGCGCGGCACGGGTCGTACATCGAATATCTGCGTTGCAGCGAGGTATGGCGTACCGTATTCAGGGCTTACAAGGGTGCCTTTGGTTCGAGGTGGCTGTGACACATCCCCAAAAACACTAAAACACTCCCAGCCCTTGCGCGCCTCCATCGCCATGCGGATGCCAAAGCCGCTCAGTAGGTAGGCTTCGGCCTCCATACGCCGGTCGCCACCGAGTAGCGCCGACGCAGGCATACTCATAGCTTTCAGCCGGTGCCATTGCCACTCTTCGCGATCCGGCTGTTGTGGGGCTAGTCTTGCTCGGAGAGCCACCGGCGAAACTCCTGCGCTATCTGCGACGTGTTATCGTCTTCGACCTTCTTCAGCGTCTTCTGGCGGCGATAGATAGGGCGTCCCTCTTCGTACTCCTTGATCAGTATTTCAACTTCCTCGATGATCTCGCGCCCCTGTTTGTCACGCACATAGGTCTTATTCCCGCGCTTGTCATGCCCGATATGGTTCGCCAGCGCCATGAAGACCGGATAATCAACCTTGCGGCCTGCAATAGCCTCGTTGTTGATCTCTATCTCCGACTTGCGCTCGATAACCAACACGCTCGTCTGTACGCTCACATTGGGCTGGAAGGTATCTGGGTGCAGGTCAATGCTGGCCAGCACGCGGGTCTGCTGCAAGATCCACTCACGAACGTAACCGAGGCCGGGCGAGCCGAGGATACCGTCAGGCAGCACAATTGCCATGCGACCCTTGCCCGGCTTGAGAAAGCGAACGCAGCGCTCAATGAACAGGATTTCGGGCGGCTGCGACTTCTGGATCGCCCTCGTCCTCACCCAGCGGTCGTTTGCCTCCTCGTATGTCCATGCGTGGCCCAGGTCGTAGGCTTCGAGGATCGTCGGGTCATCGACGGGAATCTTGGAGCCAAAGGGCGGATTGGTGAAGAGGAGGTCCATCTTGCCCATCAAGCTCCACTCGCGCAGATCATCGCCCCACGTTGCCGGGCTTGCCAGAGAATTACCCTGGTAGAGACTGCCCGATCCGTCGTTGTTCATGACCATGTTCATCTTGGACGCCTTGACCAGGTTAGGGTTCAGGTCGATCCCAACAATATAATCTTGCGCGAAGCGAGCAATGCGCTGGCGGGTCGCAGCGTCGATGCGCTCGGGACTGCCGCCCTTACGCTCTTCAGCCCTGTGGATCTTGGCAATAACATGGTTCATCGCTGTGATGAGAAATCCGCCCGTTCCACATGCAGGATCGAGAATCAGCTGGTTCTCGCCCGGATCGAGCATATGGACGGCCATTTTGCAGATATTGCGCGGTGTGAAGAACTCGCCGCGGTCGCCGCGCAGGTTGGCACCGACGATCTCCTCGTAGGCGCGGCCCTTCACGTCGATATCGCTTTCGAGCAGCGAGTACATCTGAAGCTGGCTGGTGATATAGGCTAGCACCTGTGGAATGAGTTCACTCGTCTCGCCCTCCTTGAAGATACCAGGGTAGTCATCCCTGACCGCCTTGAACAGCTTTTCGATGCGCGCCTTGACCTTGAGCGGGCCGTTCACCCCATGCCGCTCCGACGAGGCGGCATAGAACTGGATCTCGTCTGACGCCCGCTCGTCGTGAATCTTGCAGAAGATGATCTTCAGCAACTCCCAAAAGGCTTCCGGCTTTTGCAGGCCCTGGTTGCCGGCAATGTAGTTATGGCAGCGGCGGAAGGCAAAGAGCAAAGCGTCGGATGTCGCGGGCTTGAGCTGGTCGAAGCGCGGGCGCTCGGCCTCTTCTTCCGTCTGGCCGAAGCTGGGCAGATCAGGGATTTCTTCAAAGAGGATCTTTCCGTTCTGCTGCACCTTTCGATAGCAGAACCGCTCCAGCCCGTTCGTCCACATACCGTGACGGGAGTTAGTACAGAGCTTCATATAGCTCTGAAGTTGTTCAACCCCCTCTTTCCGGTCAGATGACTTCACACTCTGCGCTTTGCACTCAACGATGATACTTGCATTCTCCTCGACATGGGCTTTGCCCTCGTCAAATACCACCAGATCGGCGCGCGGCCTTCTGGTTCCAAGACGCAGGATGAACTCGACACCAATATCGCCCTTGTGATAGCCATACTCACGCACCAGCGACTTGGCTATTTCCTGCCGGACATACTCCTCGGGGGTCTCGTCGCGCTGTGTCTGACCATCAATAAAATCCAGCAACTTCCCCTGCTGGACGATGATAGCCAGCACCTTCTGATCGGATGGAAGGGCCGTTTGCTCACTCATAGCTTTCTCGTTAGCGCAGAGGGCAGACCTTGCTCATAGGCAGGAGGGGTGCTAAAATAGGCAGGCGCACCGCGCAAGTAAATACAAGCAGAAGCCCACCCCCATGCTTGCCGGCGAAGGGTGGGTTTTCTATTGGCGCGATTATAGCACAGGACGTGCGGTGCGAAGTGCAAGACCTCGCCCCTAGATTGCCCTTACTATCATAGATGAAGTGACGACGCCGGCGCTGAATGTTCAGCGCCGGCGTCGTCGTGTCAACGGGATAGGGACAGGCAGGGTTAGGTCGCCCCTTCGTCGGGGTCGCGCTGGCGCTCGCGCGATCGGCGCTTCGCCTCGGTCGATGCTGATGGGTCGGCGATAGGTCGAGGGCCGCGCCGGGGCGGCACAAAGCCCTCTAGGTCGCCTTCTGGGATCAGGTAGATCGCGCCTCGGCCAGTCTTCGGCCCCAGCACTACGTTGGGAAACAGGCCCCGCTGGCACCATCGGCCGACGGTCTGCACCTCTACATCATACCGTTCGGGCCACTTGCTCCGTCGTGAGTAACGCCATCAATGCACCTCTTCAGCTTGTCACCTTATCACCTTGTCACCTTGTCGTTTTCGTCACAGATCGGGACTGTCCAGATGTCGCTGCGCGTTCCAGGCGGGGGATGAGGGGCGGCACCGTTGCCGCCCCCGCTCCGTTTCGGCTAATCCTCGTTGTCGCGCATCCCCTCTCCCAAGAACTCCTTGCGCTCCCTCTCGCGCTTCCGCTTCTCCCAGGCCGCGTACTCCGCTTCCCGCTGCTCCCGCGCTTTCCTGGCCCCTCGGACCATCTCCGCCCCGTTGCGGCCACGACTGCCGGAGTAGCGCTCTTTCAGCCGCTCATTGCGGATGTAGACCGGCTCGCTCCGTTCCGCGATCAGCTTCGCCTCGATCATGGCGTCGTAGGCGGCGGTGAGCGCGCCACGGGCCTGACGGAGCTTGTCCAGCGCCCGGTAGACCGCCCGCCGGACCTCAGCGTACTCCTCACCCTCCGGGATGTCCTTCGCAGCCACTAGCAGGTTCTGGTGAGCGAATTCGATCCCTTGCTTGCCCCAGTTCACCCCACGGCGCTCGGCGTTGAGCAGGCTGGCGACGGTGGTGGCTTGTGTGTAGTCCTGCTTCGACATTGTCCTGTCCTTTTCTGTTGTTAAGGTGTTGTGTCCCGTTGACATGAGTAATTATACGTTATAACGTTGTATATGTCAAGGGGTATTTTAGGCTCTTTTGGCCTCTTTTGGCACCAATTTTGCCGCATCAGGACGCCAAAAAAAGCGGGCCGATCGCGACGATCGGCCCGCCCCATCCACCTGCTTTATGGCCTACTTTTCTCCGAGGAGAGTGCGAATCCACGGAAGCGGAGCGCCACCGCCGTCACGCAGTTCGCTAGGAAGCCTTGTCAGCGCGGTGAAGGTCTGCGGTTCGATGAAGAGGAAATCCCGCGCTTCTGGATCGACCCACAGCGACTGCGCCGGCGCCAATTCCTCAGCCTCTAGATGGGCATAGCCGGCCTCATCCAGCGCGTTCCGCTGCGACCAGCCGGTGATGACTTCGGCCTTGCTCCGGGTCAAACCAGCTCCAGTGGTAGAGGACGACCGCCCGGCCGGCTGGCCAGGTCCATTTTGGCGTGTCAGGTTGGCTCATGCTCATCTCCTATTCAGCACCACATCGACCAAGATACCACGTTTGCGCGCAAACCTCTATCCTCCATCCTCCACCTTCTCCTCACCCATCTCAATCGCCAGCGACAGGTCCCGCGACCACCGCACGGTGTCGTCGAGCATGCCCTCGATCAGCGCCACCCAGTCACGCTTGATCCAGTGCGCGCGAATGTGCTCCTTGGTGACGGGCGTAGGGATGCAGGCGACGGGAGGCGTGATCTCCTTGGTCTGCACGCTCCCACGCGCGACCTCCTGGCCAGGCCCAAGCGGGATCGCGCAGGCGTAGAACGGCGGATTGAGTGCTGGCTTCCGGTCCTGCGCGCGGAAGACGTCGACCGCGTCGAGAACGTCGTACTGGCGCGTCAGCGCCGCGATCACATCGCCGGTCAGGGTGCTCTTGACGGTGAGCAGCAACGGCTCCTCATATCCGGCCTGGAGTAGCTCCTGCAAGAAGACACGCGCCCTGAGCTGCGACTGCTGCTTGCCGCCCGGAAGCTGCCGCCAGCCGAACGCGACCCCGTAGCGGTCGGAGGTGTGCTTCATCTCGGCGATCGACTGCACCCCTTCGGCGACCACGAACACCCTGGCCGTCTCGACCGCCCAGTGGGTGACCATGTTGCCGCTGCCGTGCTTGATCGTGACCTGCGTGAAGCCGGCCTGCTCCATCGCGGCGTCGAGCGCGTCAACGCGGCCAGCCTCGGCCAGCCAGCCGGTGTAGATGCGGCGCTCCTTGGTTGGCAGTCCGGTCGACCATTGGAGCAATGGATCGGCCACGCGGGGCAGCGGTCGCCGCGCCGGCCCTCGGGTGAAACGTACGGTGTCGTCTGCCATGATATGCGATGCCCTTTCAATACGTGATACGTGATACGTGATGCGTGAAATGTGAGACCAATTGGTCTCATCGTTTACAGTCCTACAATACTGTAATTACAACAGCCCTTCATCGTCCCAGTCCACGCCCACCATCCGCTCGGCCAGCGCCGTCGCCCACGCGCGCCGCATGTCTCGCTCGACCAGGAACTCGTAGGAGTCCATCGTCAGCCGAGCCGGCGGGGGGAAGGGGTCCACTAGGTCGTCGGCGAGATCGAGCGGGAGCGCGAGCTGCTCGGCCTGCTCCATTTGCTCGCCGGGGAAGTTGAGCCGAGCGAAGCGGCCGAACGCTTGGAGCGCCGCCCGATCGTAGGCCCGTGCGGCGGCCTCCATCGTCGCGAAGGTGCCCAGCCGATAGCAGCGGCACTCGATCGTGATCGCCGCGAAATAGTTGCGGCGCCGTCGGTCCCGATAGACGCCGCGGTACGGGATCGGGCGCTGCGGCGCCGGCCGGTTCGCGCCGTTCTGTGAGTGATTGGACAGGCGCAGGTTGAAACGCTGGTCGTTGAGGCCGTCGCCGTCGGCGTGGTCCACCAGTTCGCCCGGCCGGGCACCGAGCAGAAACCGATGCAGGTAGATGGTGATGCGTCGCCCGTCGCCCGTCTGGACCTGGCGCACCGCGTAGCCGCCTCTGTCGTTCGGCAGCCACTGCCAGGCGTGGCGCCGGAGCAACGGATAGTCCAAGGCGTCCACGAGCGCGACGCGGCCTTGTGTCAGCGGCAGCCGGGCAGCTTCCATCAGCGCACCCCACGAGTTCGCGTCGGCCAGCTCGGCCAGTCGATGACCAGTCGGTCCATCTCGAAATGCGCCGTGGTGATCTTGAGCGCTCGCCGCTCGATCCAGTCGGTCCCGTTCCGCTCGGCGATGGTGCGCCCGCGCCGGCCGCGCAACGTGTCCAGCGCGTGCTGGGCCAGCTCTTCGTCGGCGTAGGGGCCGTACCAGTTGTGGTCAGGGGTGACGATGACGAGGAGGTCGCTCATCTTACGCCGCCTCCTGCATCACCCACGCCCGCGCCGCTGCAATCCGCTGGCCTAGTGGCACCGGCGCGGGTTCCGGGTCGTCCACCGCAGTCTCGCCGCAGTCGTCGAAGCGGTCCATGTCGTCGCTGGCCACCTCGATCCCAATGATCAGCGCCTTGGCCCAGTGCATCGATTCGCCAGCCTTGCAGGTACAGATCCAGTCACCCTCCATCGTGAGCCGGTGCGGCTGCCCGTCGGTGCGGCTCGGCAGCAACCAGCCACCACTCGGCGTACGCTCCGGTCGGATGCCGGCCTGCCACTGAGTAAGCGCGTTCAGGTATGCGTTGGCCGCGCGCTGGAAAAACCTGGCGTCATCCTTCAGCCCCTGCGCCCGCGCCGTTCGGGCGCTCCGGGCATTCTCCTCGGCCAGTCGCTCCAGCGCGGCGCAGGTCGCCGCCTCGATCGCGGTCGGCTGGGCCTCGGCCTGGGCGGCCCGCCGCGCCAACCCTTCTTGCCAGCGTGCCAGCACCGCCTCGGCCTCGACCGCCCGCCCCTCGCTCGTCAGGTGGGCCGCCATCGCGTTCGCCTGCACCACCAGTTGCCGCTCATTCAGGCCCGCCAGCGCCGCCCACGCCGCATCCTTGTCCGCCTGGAACAGCGCCCAGAGGTCCGCGCTGTCCAGCGCCGGCGTCCGGGCGGCCTGGTCGAGGCGGAAGCGCGTCTGGTCGGTCAGCCACTCGTTGTAGGCTTCCGGGCTGCGGAGCGCTGAGAGCGGGGTGCGGTCGTCGGTGGTCATTGGAGTGCTCCGTTTGTGTACTTGCGTCAACGTAATGTACTTGTATGTGGACATTCTATCATGGGACAATGTACATGTCAATACCCAATTAGGGTATTGACGTAGCCAATTTGGTGTGGTAGAGTATGGCTCAAGCAACAGGAGGTGAACGATGGGTAAGATCAAATCGAAGGTTTTTCAGCTCCGTAAGCAATACGAGCTGCAAGAGGGGCGGCGCGTACCGCTCGTCGAGGTCGCTGAGAAAACAGGAATCGACCGCAAGACGCTTGCTCGCATGGAGCAGGATGAGGAGATCGAGCGGATCGATACTGGAGTACTGAAGCGGCTTTGCGCTTTTTACGGAGTTGGCGTGGGGGAGGTTCTGGAGTACGATCCCAACGGAATACTGGCGTCTAATCTATCCCCCGCGATGGCAACCGCTGGGTCGGGATAGATTAGACGCCAGTATTTTGTGGCCCGAAGTGCTCCGCGCCGGGAAGCAAAGCGCACTAGGGCCGCAGGTTCGACCTACACCAATCCTCCTCGCTGTTGCTCGTAGGACCGGCGCAAGCCGGGGAAATATCACTGAAACCTATCGCGCCATCTGGCGCCTGAACCTATCAATTCGTGTGGCGTGGAGTTGCATGCCGCCTTGAAAGTTCCGCCCCTGTCAGTGTCGCCAGGGGGCCGACTCCTTAACAATTCAGCGCTTGATATGCTCACTGGCCCCGGCGCTGACTCCGCGCCGCCCGGCCAGCTCCGCGCCGCCCTCCGCGCCCGATAGGCCAGGCGGCGCACGGCCCGCGCCGCGATTCGCCTTTTTCTACGGCGGCGCGGGCCGGTTTCATATACCCGTAATGACCACTATGGCACCGCCGTGGCGGGTGGTGCGATGAGCTTGGCGACTTCCTGACTGTAGGTCGCCATCCGCGTGTTGGCCTCCTGGAACAGCGTCTGCACTTCGCTGTCGGACTTCTGGCCCAAGAACGCGAGAAACGCCTCGATCGTCTTATCCATCGCACCGGTGAGGGCCGCGTGGGCGGCGGTTGCGCAGGACGGCGGCGTCATGTCCTGCGTCTTGCGACGGATGGCCTGCAACTTATCGATCTGGACTGCCAGGCTCGCGCGGGGCGTCTGCCCGGCGAGCGTGTTGGCGTCATCCCACTCGCGCGCGATCGACTGGATCTGAGCGGCGTACGCCACCGCCTGTACCTCACAGGTCGGGGTGGGCGTCGCGCCAAGTCCGGCAACGGGCGACTCACAGCCGACCAACCCCACGACCAGCACCATCGCGACCACGAATCCAAGCACCAATCGACGAATGACCATGACCATGACCTCCAATGCTACGGCTGCTACGATGCCAGCCGCGCATTTTGGGCGGCGAACGGCCATTCGGAGTGGTCAAGGTCTTGGACCGATGCACGCCTGGCGCGTCGTGGCCGCGCGTGCGGAGTTGAGCTTCGTACGTCTGTGCGTTTCCAGTGTAACATGCCGGTCTAGTCACGCATGACGCGCCGTGTTATACTGAACGCACAATCAGGTCGTTTGTGCTGTTCGCCGCCGCTGGGTATTCCTGGCGGCGGTGGGCATTACACTTCGACTGCTCCGCTATTAGCCGCTGCCATCTGCTCATACGCAACAGCCAGCCGGTGCATCACCTGCATCATGTAGATCGTCGCGGCATGGCTATAGCGGTTGAACTCCTCGTGTGTAATCACGAGTTCCTGCCCCTCCTCAAACGGGAGGTGCGGACAGGCGGCGCGAAACTTGGCATCGACCACGCCCAACTGGTGGACAATAACGTTGCGCATCGCCCACATCTCGGTAAGCCATCGGATCGTGTCATCGCGCTCAGGGCCACCCGGCCGCAGCTCGGGCGACATTGGGAGATCATCTTTCCGAATCCCGAACGTCTCAAACAGCGCCTCAAAGCGCGCGATCGGGTTGCGATCCGGGCCACCGGAAGACTTCCACAGCTCAGTCATCACCCATCTCGCCTGCGCCCCAAGATCCTTACCCATCCAGTCGCCGACGGTGATCTTGAGATCTGCGATGCGCTTGGCGCGCCAGGCAGCCGGTGTATGGATCAGCCAGTCGGTCAGGGTATCGCGGACCAGGGCTTCCAGCGTGCTACAGAGTGCGACCAGCGCATGTCCCAGGATGGCCGAGCGCCAGCGCGCGGCCTGCTCTGGTGGGATGGCCTCATCAGGTGAAAACACCGGTTGGCCGACGGCGATGCTTGCGCGCCCAAAGGCGTTGGACGCATTCGCCCAATACTCACCGACATGCATGGCTCGAAGAGTCAACCACGGAGGTATCTCGTAGCGCCGCGAGTAGGTCACGCCTGGTTGCTGCTGTTCATTCTCGGACATTGTTTCCGTTATACTGGTAGGGCGCGGCGTAAACTGGACGCTGCCAGGGATATCTCGATCTGTTCGATTCGGAAGGGAAGCGCGAGTTCGAATCTCGTCCGCCGCGCGCTCTCCACTGTGCCTGCGCTGCCTGGCGGCGGTAGGCATTGGCGCCGGCGAACGTGGACGGCGCCCGCTTCTCCTCTCGAAACTCTCATGTGAAAGGAGCCGAGCCGTGCAAGACCTGAACGGCAACCCCATCCCCGACGAGTGGAACAAACGACCCAGCACGTTACTCCCTCCCGATCTGGAGCGCGAGTTCCGCCGATTCCTAGCCCGAAGCGGCACCCCTGAAACCTGTCGATACTGCGACGTGAACCGCTGGACCGCGCGCTGGCTCGTCCTGTCAACTCAGGTCCTCATCGCCAAGGTCTGCGAACATTGCGCTCGCATTGACCTCTTCGATCCAGCGATTGCAGGCCTCAGCCGGCGCCCACTAGCAGAGTGCGAAGGCTGGCCCATGGTGGACCTCCTACGACAGTCCAAGCCAGCCTAATACCCGCGCACTATCTCCGGCTCCGGGTGGTATATCATCCCATGAGTGCAGTGAGGACAGCGCACCTCGATCTCTGCTGTGTCGCTGTTCTTAATGACAATTCCCAAGGTATGATCGATGGGCAGCGCCCGCTTGCAGGAACAACACGCCAGGCCATCTGGAAGAACGCTTATCAGCCAGCCCACCATGCTGTCGTGCTGCTCCTTAGTGAATGGCCACGGCATATCGGGATCTCCTTACCGTTAATCCGGCCAGTAGCTCACCAACTGCCCATCCCCGTTGTAGAGCGCGCCCGGATCGGAACTGCTGTTGTTCCAAATGCTGCCGGCAGGCCCACTAAACACCTGCGACTGCCCTGGCGCGAGCGTCCCACCGATCGGGTGCTGCTGGTTGCCGGTAACACTGCACATCGTCCAGTCGCTCAGGTCGATCGTGTCGCCGGTCGTCACGTTGCGCAACGTGACGACTTCCGCTTCCTTGTCGATGTCGGTGATCCGCACCGGGTAGTTCGGGGCGGCACCGGGATTCGGGTCCTGTTGGCAGTTGTTCAGCGTCGGCGGCGGGAGCGTCGGCGTCCCGGTCGGCGCCGGGTTCGTGGCTGTCGGGATCGCCGTCGTCGTCGATGTGGCACTTGGCTCGGGCAGCGGCGGAGTCGTTGCCGTCGGTGTATTAGTCGGGACGACCTGGTACTCAACGACCGGGAGGTATGCGACCGGCGAAACCGTCACCTGGAGCACATCGCCCAAGCTCGGCCCGGCGCCGGCGATGCCGACCAACGAGGCGACCAGGAGCGTCAAGGCTGCGGCCACCGCAAGAGTGACGTTACGTGCGCGCATCGATCTCCAGGTATGGCGGGGAGGGTGGGATTTCACCGCCATCCCGCCGATCCATTGGTGGAGCAGTGGGGGGATGCTCCACCACTCTTAACCCCAGATAACCGAAGGGTTAGTCCCCCACTTTTCAGTCCCAGATAGCCGACGAGTCCGCATTCAATGCGGAACTCGGCAGAAAAGAAGTGGTGGAGCAGAGGGGGATCGAACCCCTGACCTCAACACTGCCAGCGTTGCGCTCTCCCAGCTGAGCTACTGCCCCGTGTGGCCTTGGAAGCCACGAAAGTCGTGTCGATGGTGGAGGTGAGGAGGCTCGAACTCCTGACCTCGACAGTGCGATTGTCGCGCTCTCCCAACTGAGCTACACCCCCGCGACACCGCGGTAGTATAGCATGGGGGGTTGTATCTGTCAAATAGATTCGAAGAGGAATTGGCCTGCTTGTGCTATAATGCACAAACTCAAAGACGATCGATACGAGAACGGAATCCCAATGGAAGATGAGCCACACTCACCAGCCCAGGCGGAAGCGCCCGACCGCCCGGTGTTCGACAAAGAGGCCGCGCGCCGGCGCTACCGCGCAACCATGCGCGGCCCATTTATGCGCTCGATGTACGTCCTGCTGGGGCTGGTGCTGCTTGTGTCGTGGGGCTTCGGGATCGCGGCCGCGATCGGGTCGGATGTCGAGCGGCTGCCCGGCCACGATCTGACCGTGCCGCCGCAGCAGTGCGTCGTCTGTCACACCCAGCGCCTCGACAACGCGCCGGCGGTGCCGCACATCGCGTTCCCAAGCTGCGGCTTCTGCCACCGGCAGGGCGCGCCAGCCCAGTAGCGCTCGGATTTATCCCAGCCTCGTGTTGCGTGTTCCGTCGCGCCGACTCACGCAACACCCACTTCGGGATAGTTTATTTCCGATCCCCTTATTCTGCCTGATAGGAGGCCAGCGCCTCCTGGGGCGACCGAACCGTCGTGATCGAATCGAGGCGAATGCCCAGATCGATCAGCGTTTGGGCGACTGGGGCTGAAATGCCGCTGATTGTTACCCGGCACCCCAGCAGTTGGAGTGCTCTGGAGGTCTGGATCAGAGCGTGCGCCACAGCGGTGTCCACCAGGGTGACGCCCGAGACATCCATGACCACCAGCCGCGAGTGGTTTGCGCTGGCAGTGTGCAGCAAGCGATCGGTGATATATTGGGCGCGCCGGCCATCGATGTGCCCGACGATCGGCGCCAACAGGACATGATCGGCCAGCGTCACGACCGGCATCTCCAAGCTGGAGACTAGGTCGAGCAACTGAGCCTGTTGCTCGACCTGCACAGCCAATTGCTGGTTAGCTGTGGAGAGCGCCCCGTTGAGCGTCCCCAGCTCGTCATTCGCGGTCTGCACCTGCGCGAGCGTTTCGGCTAGCCGGCTGCTAAACTGCCACAGCAGTAGCAGAATCAGGGGGACAACCGACGCGATCGTCGCCACCACCACGCCAGCCGCATACCAAGGGGTCGGAGTGCCAGTCAGGTTGACGAAGGTGCCAAGCACAGCAGCCGTAATGGCGACGCTTGCGGCAGCGACCGTCAGGGCGCGCATCAATGGCCCGTGGAGGTAGGGCAGAGCGAGGGCTACCGCCAGGAGCGGAACCAGCACGGCCGCCGAGAACAGAGCGGGCAAGACAAGTACAAAGATGAGGGCCGAGCAGAGCGTCACGCTGGTGATCAGCATCACCGACGCAGTGATACGACCCTGCCGGGCCAGACGCCAGGCGACGAGCATAAATATGCCGAAGGCGAACCCGACGACACTGATAGTACCCGCCAGCACATCGCCAAGCACCGCAGAGATTCCACCGTAGAGCAAGGCAAAGCTAAAGATAGCGGGAGTGGCCCAGCGCAAAAAGTACTGCAACCGCGCGCTCTGGGCCGCTGAGTCGTGGGATGGTAGCTGAGTAGCGGCCATGTTATTCCTCCTGAAAAGGGGGAGTTTGAGGGGCCGCCCCTCAAGAATCCCCCTTCCACCACGGATCGTAGGCAAGACAATGCCCTTTTCAAACAGCTTCTTAGGGAAAGCGGTTAGCAGGGACAGATCAGAGTGATTATAGCACGGACGTTGGGCTGGAACATGTTGCAAAACAGGAGCAGAATATCAACCAAGACACTACCAGCATACGGACCTTGCCATCGCAGGCCCCCGATCGTTGCGTCCCAGCGACGCGCGTAGTATACTTCGCCATGAAGGCCATCGCACCCCGACAACCGATCCGACAGCCTGATGACGCGCTCTGGAAGGTCTGAGGATGTCCGGGATGTCGCACCAGATCGTTGACGAGCTCCTCAGTTACATCTTCGGCGACGCAACCGATTTCCTCGCGGCGCAGGTCGCCGATTGGGCGCTGTCGTCCAAGCGGTTTAGAACCTTCGCGATCACGTACCGTGATAAAATTCGCAAGAAGATCAGGGGCACGCGCGACCCCGAAGGACTCCGAGATCTCCAGTTTGAGCTGGCGACCGCCTACTTTCTGCTTCAGGAGCAGCAGTTCACGGTCGAGTATGAGAAGTTCGGCACCGGCAAGCAGCGCAACCCCGATTTCTCCGTCACCTACAGGACCAACACCATCTTTAATGTCGAGGTGAAACGCCTGCGGTCTGCCAGCCAGGAGAGCGAGGCCGACACCCAGCCGACCGGCGCCGTGTCTCCGACCGGCTTGGCAACGGCCCAACTCGACGCCGATCAGCCGCTCCCGCCGGGGGCCGAGAGCACCGGCGCATACGAGGCGCGCGAGTCCGGCAAGCTTACCAACACGGTCTGCAATAAGATCGGCCAGATGCCGCAGGGCATGATCAACATCCTGGTCATCGCCGGCGATGGCATCGGCATCGGCAATATCGACGTCGCCCACACGATGAAGCACCTCAAGGGACGCGCGGAGCATAAAGACGACGTCTTCTTCGCCCGCCGGGGATGCGTCAGCGCGCGGGAGTTCCTCAAACAGTATCAGCGGTTGAGCAGCATCTTGCTGCGTGGCCCCAGCGGGCAGGCGCTGCTCTGGACCAACGCGCAGGCGAAATACCCGGTTCCTGCCGACATTCGTGCAATCCTTCAGCGAGAGGAGCGCAGAATCCCATGACAGACTATCCAGGTTACGTTCAGCGCCTGCTCGCTCAGGCGCGCGAAGTGGGCCAGTGGTACTGCGGCCAGCATGCGCTGGTGGCGCGACAATGCCCACCGCATCCCGTGGCTGCCGCCGCCCGGCGATGGCTCGCGCTACCGGCGCATGCTGGCCGCGATCGACCCACAAGCGCCCAGCGACGAGGAGCTGATCCGCGAACTGCGCGCCAAGGCACAGGCCCAACCGAGCGACCGGCGCGCCTGGCAGCCGGTGATCGCCCCGGCCTTCGCCGCGATCGTGTCCTCGGCGCTACCGCCGCCCGACGAGACGGCACCCGGCCCGGCCCTGGTCGACTGGAGCTTCCTCGACCAGGACGACGGGCAGCCGGGTGAGTTGCCTGGGTGGGCCAGAAAGCAGATCGAGCTGTTTGGCGGCGAGATCGGCGCGGACATCGCCCTGCGCAGCCGCTGGAGCCGGCCGATCAAGCCCCCAGCGACGCCGCCGCGCTACAACCCGGACGATCCACCGTTCGACCCTGGCGAAGACCTGGATTGGATGGACGATGACGGTGGGGAAGCAGCATAAATAGGCTATCGCGACATCCTTCATTCTCGATGCCGCGATGGGGCGCTATACTGCCCTGGTAAGCGAGGCGAGCGGAGAGCTTATGGGCGATGAGGCGGCATTGGGCCTACCGGCAGTGGCCGCACAGGAGGGCTGACACTGGACGCTGTATTTCCGCGCCTATCGCTGCTGGTCGTCGCGCTGGCGCTGCTGGCCGCGTGCGCGCTGGAGGCCCCGGTGCCTCCCACAGCCCTGACTCCGACGCGCGCCGTGTTCGCTCCGAGCCCGGCACCGGCTACACCTTCCCCGCCATCGCCGACGCCTACACCCACGCGGCCTCCAACGCCCACCTCCACATCGACTCCAACGCCCTCGCCCACACCACCTCCGACGCCCACCCCCGACCCGCTGATCGCCTTCGCGCCGGCCATGCGCCCTGGGTTCGAGGGCGACGTCGCCGCGTTCGCCGGGCTGCCGCGCTACCACCTGCGGCTGTGGGCCGATCCGCCACGCGGCATCCTGACCGGCACCGAGCAGATCGCGTTCACCAATCGCGCCGCCGCGCCGTTGGCCGAGATCGCGCTGCGACTGTACCCGAACTTCCCACGCGATGTCTTTGGCCGCGGCGGCGACCCGCGCATGGAAGTGACCGGCGCCGCGGTTGCCGGGCAGCCGGTCGAGGCGCGCTACGCCGCCCAACGGACGGCGGTGCTGCTGCCGCTCGCCCGGCCGCTGGCCCCCGGCGACGCCACAACCATAGCCGTCACCTTCACCACCAGGCTCCGGCCCGCCGACGACGGCGCCTGGCAACTGCCGACATCCTATCCGATGCTGGCCGTCCACGAGTTTGGCGGCTGGCGTCTCGACCTGACGCGCTTCGCCGACCGCGTCTATGCCGAGAGCGCGCTCTATGAGGCCGAGATCGACGTGCCAGCCGACCTGCGCTTGATCGCCACCGGCAGCACGGTCGCGGCCGAGGCGCGCGGCGAGCGCACACTCTACCACGTGATCGCCGGCCCAGCGCGCCAGTTCGCGCTGGCGATCGGCGACTTCGCCGTGGCCCAGGAGCAGGCTGGCGACGTGGGGGTCAACGTCTACACGGCCCGCGGCAGCCGCCTGGACGCGCAGCAGATCGCGCGCGTGGCGGCTGCCGCGCTGGCCGTCTTCGACCGCCGCTTCGGCCCCTACCCCTACCGCGAGCTGGACATCCACCTGCTGCCCGGCGAGCACGACGGCGGCGATGAGTACCCCGGCCTGATCCTACTCACCAGTGACACCCAGGTCGACGCCGGCACGCGCTACGTGGCGGCCCACGAGGTAGCCCACCAGTGGTGGTACGGCGTCGTCGGCAATGATATCTACCATCAACCCTGGCTCGACGAGGCGTTCGCCCAATACAGCGCCATCATCTATGCCGAGGATGTCGCCGGCGGCGCGACGGCGGCGACCGACTGGGAACGCGAGGTGCTGCGGCGCTATCGCGGCGCCCTGGCCGACGGCGACCTCCCGGTCGGCCGGGCGATCGACGGCTACCCGAACTTCAACGTCTACTACCGCACGGTCTATGGCAAAGGCGCGGTCTTTCTGCGGGCCTTGCGCGAGGACCTGGGCGACGATGTGTTTTTCGCGGCGCTCCAGTCGTATTACCGGCGGCACCGCTACGGCATCGCCACCACAGCCGACGTGCGACGCGCGTTTGAGGAGGCCAGCGGCCGCGACCTCGCCGGGCTGTTTCGCGCGTGGATCGATCCCTAGTATCTTTTCGTACCCTTCGTACCTTCGTGATCTTCGTGAGAAAACTGCCGGCTTATGTACGCCGAGCTGCACTGGCGCATTTTCAGGAGACATGCTTATAGAGCGACGCCGGAAGGCCCCAATGTCATTTCATCCCACTGGCATCACCACGCCTTATCTGATCCGGCATGCTATAGCAAACCTAAATGAGTTGTGAAAGTGGTTGGGCTTTTCTGCGGGGGCTTCCCCCACACCCCCTTTTACGACTTATTTAGGAATGCTATATAATACGAGCCTGGGGCCAATACCTTTCAGAGGAGCGAGTTCATGGGGTGGGTAGACAAGGTTCTGGGCCACTTGAGCGGGCAAGGCCATCGAGTGACCGCCCCTCGTCGCCTGATTTTAGAGCGCATCGCGCAATATACCCAGCCATTCAGTACCGAGCAATTGTTTAAAGATGTCGGTGGCGACGACGGTCCGATCGGCCGTGCCACCGTCTACCGAACGGTTGAGTTGCTGCTCGACGACCACTGGCTCGCACGGGTCCACTGGAGCGCGTCCAAAGAAAGCACTGCCGCCGAGCACGCCTACGTACCGATCGAGCAGGGGCACCAGCACCACATGGTCTGTAAAAACTGCGGCTCGGTGGTCGCGTTCGAGGGCTGTGATATTGACGAGATCCTGGGCGGGCTGGCGCGCCGGCTCAACTTCCGGGTCGATGGACACTGGCTTGAGGTCTATGGGCTGTGCCAAATGTGCCAGCGCCATATCTAGAGAATAGAGATTGGAGATTGGAGATTATGGGTCGTGAATCTCCAATCTCCAATCTCCCTTCTACCTGGCCAGCATGTCCTCGATCAGCTTCTGAAAGACTGGGAACGGCTGCGCGCCGATGATCTGCTGGCCGTTGACGTCGAAGACCGGGCGCGAGCGGATGCCGGCGGCCTGCGCTGCCTGGTAGTCGGTCTGCACCTTCTCCAACTGTTTGTTGGTCGCCAAGCAGTCGGCGAATGTCCCACCGTCAAGGCCCAGGTCCTGCGCGAACCCCACCAGGGTTGCGTCCAGGTTGGTGGCGTTGTAGATCTCATCCTGGCGCTCGTAGAGCATCCCGTGCATCGGCCAGAACTGGCCCTGGTCGGCGGCGCACTCGGAGGCCTCGGCGCTGCGTACGGAGTCTGGCCCAAGCTGGAGCAGGTGGCGATACACCAGCTTCACTTTGCCGGTCGCAACGTAGGTCGAGACGATCTGTGGCTCGGTTTCCACAACGTGGAAGCGGCAGGCAGTTCAGAGGAAGTCCGAGTAGTCCATAATCGTCACCGGCGCGTCGTCCTGGCCGAGGACGTGGTAGCCTTCCGGCGTCAGCCCTTGCGGGATGGCGTCGGCTGCGGGAATCGAGGTGGCCACCGGCGCGCTGGTCGGAGCAACTGCCGCCGTCGCCGCCAGGGCTACGGTCGGCGCGCTTGTCGGCGCCGGGGCCGTTGCGGCGGGGGTGCCGCCTGCCGGAGCCGTCGTCGCAACCGCAGCCGCCGTGGGTGCGCCGCCTGACGAGGCGGGCGGCCCAGCCGAACTCCCACATGCCGCCAGCGTTGCGCCCAGACCGAGCAGCAGCAGCATTCGTGGCACAATCGGGGTCATATCGCTCCTTTCCTGACAAGATGACACAATGACACGATGACAAGATGAATGAGTGAAAGAGCCAAGCATCTGTAGGGCAGGCCCTCCGTGGCCGCCCGGACACCACGCACCACGCATCACGCATCACGTTTCACGTTTCACGTTTCACGCACCCCTCATTATAGAAGAACGAAGGATATTGCGCCATGGATGTGCGCCCACACGTCTCGCTTGTCTGCACCGTTCGCGACGAAGCCGACAACATCGCCGCGCTGCTCGAACTCGATGCTGGCGCAGACCCGCCCGCCCGACGAGATCGTGGTGAATGATTGCGGCAGCCGCGACGAGACGACCGGCATCGTGGAGCGCTATATCGCCGCCGGTCATCCGGTGCGCCTGGTGCACGGCGGCCACAACATCCCCTCCGGCCGCAACAACGCCATCCGCCACGCTCACGGCCCACTGATCGCCTGCACCGACGCCGGGCTGACGCTCGACCCACACTGGCTGGAACGGATCAGCGCGCCGCTTGAGCGCGGCACGGCCGACATCGTCGGCGGCTTCTTCCAGCCCGCGCCGTGCAGCCTGTTCGAGCTGGCCCTGGCGGCGACCAACTACCGCGACGCGGCCGAGATCGATCCGGCCGGCTTCCTGCCGTTCGGCAAGTCGGTCGCGTTTCGCAAGGACACCTGGCAGCGCGTCGGCGGCTACCCGGAGTGGGCCAGCCACTGCGAGGACCTGCTGTTCGCCTTGGCACTTCAGCGCGCCGGCTGCCGCTTCGCCTTCGCGCCGGACGCGCTGGTGCTGTTCCAGCCGCGCTCCTCGCTGCCGGCCTTCGCGCGCCAATACTTCCTGTACGCGCGCGGCGACGGCCTCGCAACCTGTGGCCGAAACGTCACACGATTCGTTATGTCACCTACATCGTTGCGGCCGTGCTCGTGATCCTCGCACGGCGCCGGCCCTGGCTGCTGGGCCTGTTGGGGCTGGGCGGGCTGGCTTATACCCGCGCGCCGCTGCGCCGTCTGCGCCGCCGCGCTCCCGCGCTGGCCGGCCGCGAGCTTGCCGCCGCCGCCGCGCTGATCCCGCTGCTCCGCCTGGTCGGCGACCTGGCCAAGATCGCCGGGTACCCGGCCGGGGTGCTGCGGCGGCTGCGGTCGCCGGCACTGCGAGAAGAGATCCGCGCGTACAAGAGATGACACACATCACGCTGGTGCTTGAAACCCTGACCTCGGCCTTCGCCCTATGGCTCGGCCTGTACCTGGTCGCGCGGAACCCGGCCAAGGCACTGCTGCGCCTCGCGGGGCTTGGCCTGGTCGCCTATGCGCTCAGCCTCGCCTGTGATCTGTTGAGCGCCTATGCTCCCACGCCGCTGGCTGCCACCCTCGCGCTGGTCCACCGGCTACTGATCTTCCTGCCGGCGCTGCTGTGGTCGGGCGCGCTGATCCGCCTGCTGCCCGAGGACGCCGCACCGCGCCCGCGCCTTATCCGCATCTGGAACCGCGTCTTCCTGCCCTTCGCGCTGCTGGGCCTGCTCCTGAGCGCCGGCGCTGACCTGCTGCTCGATCGCCCGACACCGATTGGGCCTGGGTACGTCGCCTTCGCGCTGCTGATCCTGCTGCCCTTGCTGGCGGGCCTGGTGCTGGTCTGGCGCGCCCGCCGCGCGATCCGGCCACGGCAATCGACCGGCCTGCTGCTCGTCGCGACCCTGTTTTTCACGCTCGGCGCCGGCATGGTGCTCTTCCCGCTCAACTGGCTGCCGCGCTGGCTGACGGTCCTCGCAATCGGCCTCGACCTGGTGGTGCTCGACATTGCGATCGCCCTCTGGGACGCATTCGACGAGGGCGAGACGCTGCTGCCCGACATCACCCGCTCGTTTGTCGCCGCGCTCCTGGCGGCGCTGCTGTTCGGGCTCCAGGTCGCGCTGGTGATAGCCGTCACCGGCGTCACTTTTCCCATGCTGGCGCTGCTGCTGGCGACTGTGGCCGCCGCGATCGTGCTCCAGACCTTTTCGGACCCGGTCCAGTCGGCGCTCGATCGCCTGGCCTTCTCCGGCGCGCCCAGCCTACGCCAGGCCCGCGCCGACGCCCGCGCCGCCGCCAGCGCCATCCCGCGCATCAACACCGAGCTGGACCTGGGGGACATGGATGAAGCGGAGTTCACGCGCCTAACCCGCCGCGCCCTCAGTCACTACGGCGACCTGTCCCACCTGGCCAGCAGCCCGCTGACGCGCATGCCGCTGATCGAGCGGCGCCTGGCCACGCGCGGGGCCGGCGGCGACCCGCTTGAGCCGGCCGTCGAACTCAAGGCGCTCCTCGCCGAGAGCGTCGCCCGGCTCAAGCCACGCGGCAAGGGCGACTTCGGCACCACCGACGAGTGGCGCTACTACAACGCGCTGTACTTCCCCTACGTCGTCGGCCTCAAGCCTTACAGCCGCCGCAGCACCCACAACGGCCTCGGCCCGGCCGACCAGGAAGCGCTGGACTGGTTCCGCGCCGCCGTTCCCGAGCGCACCCTCTACAACTGGCAGACCACCGCAGCCCGGTTAGTCGCCCAGGATATCAGGGAGCGCATGAAACGTGAAGAGATTAGAGATTAGAGGTTGGAGATTGAAACAATCTCCAACCTCTAATCTCCAACCTCTAATCTCCAACCTCCAATCTCCAATCTCCGATCTCCAAAACTGGCAGCCAATGGCAGTGATTTTCATAGACTTGGCAGGTGTTTGCGGGGTATGTTGGGGCCACGGAGAAGCACAAGAAAGCGAGGTCTTCTAATGGCAACCCAAACAGTCCCGCAAACCGTTCAGTCCGGCAGCCCCAGCCTCCTGCGCTCGGCGCTACGCTGGGATGGCATCCTGAGTGTCGTGGGCGGGCTCGTCCTGCTGGTCGAGGCCGGGCCGCTGGCGCCGCTGCTAGGCATCAACCCGCCGGGCATCCTCATGGCCACCGGCGTTGTGATGCTGCTCTACGCCGCCTGGCTGCTCTACACCGCCGCACAGCAGCCGATCAGCCGGCGCGCCGCGCTCGCCGTGATCATCGTTAACGCGCTCCTGGCGGTCGACTGCGTCATCCTGCTGCTCACCGGCTGGCTGCCGCTGACCACCGTCGGCACCTGGGTCGTCGTCGCCGGGGCCGTCGCCGACGCCACCTTCGCGGAGCTTCAGTACCTGGGGCTGCGGCGACAGGGCTAGTACGCTCGGCGTGAAACGTGAAATGTGATGGGTGAGAGCCTTTCACGTTTCACGTTTTACGTTTCATCCGCGTTTTGGGATGAAGAAGAAGTTCAGAGTCCCTTATCGATCGAGATGCGGGTCGAGCGCGTCGCGCAGGCCATCGCCGACGAACGAGAAGCTCAGCATCGTGATCGCGATCATCAAGCGTGGGGAACAGCCCCAGATGCCAGTAGACCCGGATATACGAGCTTGAGTCGGCGACCATCTTGCCCCAACTCGGCAGCGGGTCGTTGATGCCGAAGCCCAGGAAGCTCAGCCCGGCCTCGGTGAAGATCGCCGTGGGCACGCCCAGCGTAACCGCGACGATCAGCGGCGCCAGCGCGTTGGGCAGCAGGTGGCGCAGCGCGATCTGCAATTGCGTCGCGCCGATCGCGTGCGCGGCCAGCACAAAATCCTTCTGCCGCAGCGACAGCAATTGCGCGCGGGTGAGCCGGCAGATATCGACCCAGCCGATCAGTCCGATCGCCACGATCACATTCAGCAGCCCGCCGCCCGCGGACGAATCCGAGGCGCGCCAGACCGAGATCAGGAACAGCGCGAAGAGCCAGATCGGGATCGCCGTCAGCACCTCGACCCAGCGCATCACGATATAATCGACCCAGCCGCCGAACATGCCGGCCAGAGTACCCAGCGTCAGGCCGATCACTAGGGCGATCGCCTGCACCGAGAAGCCGACGATCAGCGAGATGCGCGCGCCGTAGATCAGCCGGCTGAGCAAGTCGCGACCGACGCTGTCGGTGCCGAGCAGGTGCTGGCGGATTGGGGAACTGGTTGGCATCGGCCAGCACCGCGAAGTCGTAGCGCGCCGGCGCGAGCAGATCGGCGAAGATCGCGACCAGGATCAGCAGCGCCATCACGACCAGGGCGCCCACCGCCAGCTTATTCTTGGCGAAGCGACGAGCCGCGTCGCGCCACAGGCTGGCCGCCGGGCGCAATTGCGGCTCCGCCGGCAGCGGCGCGCTGCGGCTGTTCAGCGGCTACGCTCATGGCGCTCCCTCAGGTCAGGCGAACGCGCGGGTCGACGATGGTGTACAGGATATCGCTGAGCAGGTAGGTGATGCTCCAGAGCATCGCCACCAGCAGCATCGTCGCCATGATCATCGGGTAGTCGCGCAGATAGATGCTGGAGACGAAGAACTTGCCCAGCCCAGGCACGCGGAAGATCACCTCGACGAAGATCGTTCCGGTGATCAGGTTCGGGATCTGCGGTCCGAGGATGGTGATCAGCGGGATCAGCGCGTTCTTGAGCGCGTGGCGCAGCACGACGGTTTGCTCGGCCAGCCCTTTGGCCCGCGCGGTGCGGATGTAGTCGGCGCGAATGACTTCGACCAGGCTGGAGCGGGTGTAGCGCGCCACCAGCGCCGAGGGGCCGAGCGCAAGGGTGAGCACCGGCATGATCATGCGTCTTCCAGTGGCGCTCGGCCAGCCGCCGGTCGGCAGCCAGCGCAGCCGCACCGCGAACAGCAGCAGCAGCCAGATCGCGATCACGAAGTTCGGCACCGTGATGCCCAGCGTCGAGATGAACGTGACGATGTAGTCGATCCAGGTGTTCTGCTTGATCGCCGCGATGATCCCGAAGATCAAGCCACTGCTGAACGCCACCAGGATCGCCAGCAGGCCGAGCTGGATGCTGACCGGCCAAGTGCGCCCGATCAGCTGGGTAACCGTCTCGGTCGGGCTCTGGAACGAGATGCCGAAGTCGCCGCGCAGCGCGCTGCCCATGTAGCGCAGGTACTGCTCGTACAGCGGCTGGTCGAGGCCATACTTGCGCAGGATATTGGCCTTGGCGGCCGGCGGAAGCGGCGACTTCTCTTCGTCGAACGGGCCGCCCGGCACCGAGTGCATCAGCAGAAAGGCCACGATCGAGACGATCAGGAAGACGATCACCAGACCGATGATGCGGCCGAGCAGGTAGCGAACCATACCCCATCCTTCCGAATTGAGAATGAAGAATTGAAAATTGAAAATTGGATCGCTACGCTGGTAATTCTCAAATACCTACAGGCTTACCACACAGATTTCGTGGTGTGGAGGAGGCTTGAGGGCCACCCCTCAAACCACCCCCGCAAAACCACTGTGGTAGACCACTATGGGATCGTGCGGTCGTAGTTCGCTACATCCTTGGAGATATACAGCGAGCCGACCAGCGTGCTGACGTTCGCGTAGCCCGGCCAGTGGATCGCGGCGAAGCCGTTCTTGTCCGGCTCCAGCTCGCTGCCCTTCAGGTAGGGCTTGTACAGGTCGCCGACCGTGCGGTGATAGATGAAGATGCCACCGACATCCTCGACCAGCAGGCGCTCGGCGTCCTGGAACATCTTGGTGCGCTCGGTCGCGTCGCCGGTGAAGGCCGCCGCCTTCTTGACCAGTTCGTCGTACTTGGCGTTGTTCCAGTTGTGCCGCCCGCCGCCCAGCCAGACGCCCAGCATATTAAAGGGGTCGAGGAAGTCGAAGCCATAGGAGACCATGCCGAACTGGATCTGGGTCGGCTTGGCGTTCATAGCGTCGGTGAAGGTCTTGTTCTCCTTATTCGAGACCTCGACCTCGATCCCCAGGTTCTGCTTGATCGACGCGGCGATCGCCTGGGCCAGCGCCTGGCGCACCTGCGGCTCATTGCGCAGCCACAGCGTCAGCTTGGGGAAGCCCTGGCCGTCGGGGTAGCCGGCCTCGGCCAGCAACTGCTTGGCCTTGGCGATGTCGAGCTCTGGATGTCCTTCAGCCCCTCGGAGTTGGCCGCCGGGAAGCCGGGCATCAGGAATGAGTAGGCCGGGATGCCCTGCGACGGCTTGATGATCGTCTGGATCAGGGCGTCGCGGTCGATCACATGGCTGAATGGCCTGGCGCACCTTCAGATTATCGAACGGCGGGTTTTTGGTGTCGAAGAACAGGTAGTCGGTGCGGAAGTCGCCGTAGTGCGGGTGGAACTCCTTCGTAAGCGCTGGGTCGGCGGTCGACAATCTCGTTGTCGGCCGGCGACAGATTGGCGCCGCCGACGAAGTCGATCTCGCCGGCCTGGTAGGACGCAAAATCGGTCGCGGGCGCGGCGCCGATATTGATAATCTTCTGGATAAACGGCTTGTTCGTGCCCTTGTACTTCGGGTTGGCCTCGTAAATCAGGCGGTCGCCCTTGCGCCACTCCTTGAGCACGAACGGGCCGGACGAGACTGAGGTGGCCGGATCGGAGTTGTACAGCCCGCCGTGTGCTTCGAGCGCCTTCTTCTGGAGCGCCTGGCTATACAGCATCATCGCGGGCAGGTACGGCGCCGGCGATTGGGTCTCGACCTGGAATGTGTTGCGGGTCGGCCGCTTTGACGCCCAGCTGCTCCAGCGGCTTCTTGCCGGCGATCACATCGTCCCAGTTCTTGATCACGCCACCGAAGAACCAGGTGAAGTCCCAGGCGTGCTGCGGGTCGGCGGCGTAGCGGAAGGTCGCCACATAGTCGTCGGCGGTCAAGGGCGTGTCGTCCGACCAGATCAGATTCGGGTCAAGGTTGAACGTCCAGATCAGCCCGCTGGCATCGACGCTCCACTTGGTCGCGGCGGCGGGCACGATCTCGAAGTTCTTATCGAGCCGCACCAGCGGCTCGCCAAGCAGATCGGTGATCGCCCCACCGCGCTTGTAGACCGACTCATAGAAGTCGATCGTCGTAAAGTCGGCGGTACTGTCATAATGTTGGATGAGCACCTGTTGTTCGGGCGGGGCGGCGTCGGGCGGTAGCGTCACACCGTTGAGCGTTGCGCCGGCGGCCGGCTGCGCGGCCGCTGGGGCCGTCGCGGCGGCGGGCTGCCCGTCGGCGGGCGCAGTGGTCGGCTGGCCCGCCGGGGCGGGCGGCGTGCCCCCACACGCCGCCAGCACCAGCGCAAGCACGATCAGGCGGGGTGCGATCGACCAGCTTCGGTTGCGACTCATCCTCATGGTGTTGGCCTCCTCTTAAGCTCGAACCAGATGCCCCACACAGGTTCGGAACGCGAACTCCTGAGTGACACGCTCAGGCATCGGTAACATGTGGCGAGCGATTTCGGTCTGTGGCCGTTACCCCTTTGACGTGGGCAACGCGAAGCTTGTCGAGCGGAGCACGATCGACGTGATACCAAGTCGCATTCACGTGTGACATCTGGCGACGGGGAGGTGCGGAGGGCCGGCCCTCCACGATCTTATTTTCTCCCACTTCAACCTTCGCCAGCAGAACGCAAGTTGGTATAAGGCGGCGGGGAGCAGAGAAAGTAGCATAGGCTGGGATGATGTCGCCAGCATATCATCTGACAATTGGATTGTCAATCAATCTTTCAATTGGTGGTGGAAAAGGGGTTCTTGAGGGGCTTCTCCTCAAACTCCCCTTTTCAAGCGATGGTGGAAAGGGTTTCTTGAGGGGCTTCCCCTCAAACTCCCCCTTTCAAGCAGTGCATAGACAAGGGCCGGCTGTCGCGCACGCGACGGCCGGCCCTTTGAAATGTATGCCGGGAGGTGCCCTACAGCGGCACGAGCTGCCCGATCCGCGTCGCCCCCGCCCGCAGCCGCGCCCCGCTGCCCGGTATCCCCTCGATGACATCGCGCGGTAGCAGCAGGTCAACCCGCGCCCCGAAGCGCACCGTGCTCAGGCGCGTGCCGGCGTCCACCCGATCGCCCAGGTTGACCCGGCAGGTGATCCGGCGCGCCAGCGGCCCGGCGATCAGCGCCAGCAACAGCGGCCCCCACTCAGCCTTGATACCAATATACTGGCGTTCGTTGTGCTCGGCGGCGCGCAGATCCCAGATCGGCCGATACTCGCCGGGGATATGCTCCAAGTAGGCCACGTGGCCGGCGACCGGGCTGCGATGGACCGGCACATCCAACGGCGAGACGGCGATCGCCAGCCGGATGGCGTCGGTATGGAGGAAGCGATGCTCGTACAGCTCCTCGACGCCGATCACCATGCCATCGGCCGGGGCGAAGACCGTTTCGGCCTCGTCGGGCGTGAGCCGATTGGGATCGCGGTAGAGGAGCGCGGCGACGGCGGTCAGCGCGAGCGGCCAGGCCGCCAGCCGCGGCCGCAGCCCAAGCAGGATGCCGGTAACGCCCAGGCCCAGCCCAATCAGCGGGGCCGCCTCCGGGTCGATGCCCGGCAGCCGCGTCTTGCGGGTAGTCGAGACGATTTGCTCTGGCATGAATCTTCTTGTGCGCTCTTCCCAAGGAACGGGTGGGGCGGAGCGTGCTTAGACAAGGTTCTTTGGGGCTTTGCAGTTCTGGGAAAAAGGGGGTTTGAGGGGGTTGGCTCCTCAGTCTCCCCACCCCATTGTAAAGGAGAACGACGTTACCCGAAACCTTGTCTTATAGGCCAACCGCTTAGAAATAAGGCCATAGGACGCCTTACCAGCGATTTTAGCACGCCTGGGGACAAAAATCAATAGAGCGCGGCCAACATCTGTGGAGTGGAGCCATCACTCCAGCAGCCCCTCAAGCGGTCGGATCACCACCCGCGCCCCGTTGATGTCGAGTTCCATGACAACGTCATGGATCATCGGGATCAGCGCATCGGGCTGGCCGGAGCGCTTCACAATCAGCACCTCGTTCGCGCCGGTCTCCAGCACCTCGCGCACGCGGCCGATCTCCTCCCCACTCTCCGTGACGACGTTCATGCCGTAGAGCTGGTGGATAAAGTACTCACCTTCGTCAAGCGGCACCGCATCGCGCTCCAGAATTGAGACCTCCGCGCCGCGCAGATCCTCGGCGGCCTCGCGCGTGGTCACCTCGCCCAGCGTGAGAATCAGCAGGCCCGGCTTATGCTCGATCAGCCCCTTCAACGCATGTTCCTGGCGTTTCGGGCCGACATACACCGAGCGAATGTTCCGGCGCAGGTGCTCGACATGCGCGGTATAGGAGCGCATCTTGACCTGGCCGCGCAACCCAAAGGCCGCGACGATCTGGCCGATCAGGAGGGTTTCTTGTAGGGCAGGTTGAGTCATTTCATCATACATAATGCGGAAACGTGAAACGTGAAGCCACCTCCAGCCATCACGCATCACGTTTCACGTTTCACTCAATATCGATATGTACCCGTTTGTTCTGCCGCGCGGCCGCGACGCTCATTAGATCGCGGATGGCCTTGGCGACCCGCCCGCTGCGCCCGATCACCTTGCCGGTCTCGTCGGGGGCAACAGTCAGCTCATAGGTCACAGTGTAGCGCCCCGTGCGCTCCTTGATCTGTACCGCTTCAGGATTATCGACCAGGTTGCGGGCCATGTACTCAAGCAATGCTTTCATAGACCCTCTGTTGTTTTAGCAACTGTCTGAAGTGGAAGGAGGATTCTTGAGGGGCGGCCCCCTCAAACTCCCCCTGTTCAGAAAGTTTCTTAGCCTTCCGCCGCCGGCTCGACCGGAATCACCTTGCCGCTCTCGTCCAGCACGTGGACCTGCTTCAACAGATGCACCACCGTGTCCGAGGGCTGGGCGCCCACGCCGAGCCAGTAGCGCGCGCGGTCGGCCTTGACCTCCAGCACCTTGGGCTGGCGGATCGGATTATAGTGGCCGATGATCTCGATGAACTTGCCATCGCGCGGCGAGCGCTTGTCAGCGATCACGAGCCGATAGCTGGGCTGTTTGGTCTTGCCGGTGCGCCGTAGACGAATTGTCACCATAGTCCTGTTGTTGCCTCCATAATTATAGAGATTTGAGATTGGAGATTGGAGGTTGGAGATTGGAGATGTCAATCTCCAATCTCCAATCTCTAACTTACCGAAGCCTACGCATCAGCTCACGCGGGTCGATCTGCCCGCCCTTGCCGCCTTTGCCACCTTTGCCGCCGCCGCCGCCGAGCTTCTTCATCATACGCTGCATCTGCTTAAACTGGCTCACCAGGCCCGTCACATCCTGGACCTGCGTGCCGCTGCCCTTGGCAATGCGCTCCTTGCGCCGGCCCTTGATCATATCCGGGTTGCGGCGCTCCTCCTTGGTCATCGAGAAGATGATCGCCTCGATGCGCTTGAGGTCGCCCTCATTGACCAGCTCCTCGTCGCGGGCGATCTGGCCCATGCCGGGGATCATGGCCAGGATCTGTTGCAGCGGCCCCAGCTTGCGCATCTGCTGCATGGCGCTAAGGAAGTCCTCGAAGTCGAAGGAGCCCTTGACGAGCTTCTTCTGCATCTTCTTAGCCTGATCCTCGTCATAGATCTGCTCGGCGCGCTCGATCAACGAGAGCACATCGCCCATGCCCAGGATGCGCGAGGCCAGCCGGTCGGGGTGGAACGGCTCAAGCGTGTCGGCATCGACCTTCTCGCCGGAGCCCAGGAACTTGATCGGCACGCCCGTCACTGCGCGCACCGAGAGCGCCGCGCCGCCGCGCGCGTCGCCATCGACCTTGGTCATCACCACGCCGGTGAGCTCCACACGCCGGTTGAACTCCTCGGCGACCTTCACCGCTTCCTGGCCGATCATCGAGTTCGACCACCAGCAGCTTCTCGGCCGGGTGGACGGCGCCGACGATCTGCACAAGCTCCTCCATCAGCCGCTCATCGATCTGGAGACGACCGGCGGTATCGACGAGCACATAGTTCAGCCCTTCGAGCCGAGCGCGCTGGAGCGCGTTGCGGGCGATATCGGGCGGCTGGGCCTGGGTGCCCTCCGAGTGGACCGGGATGTTGAGCTGCTTGCCGAGCGACTCGAGCTGCGCGATCGCGGCGGGCCGGTACACATCGGCGGCCACCAGCAGCGGCCGCTTGCCCTTCTTGCGTAGGTACAACGCCAGCTTCGCCGCCAGCGTCGTCTTGCCGGAGCCCTGCAAGCCCACCAGCATCAGCACCGTCGGGCCGGGCTTGGACTCGGCCAGCGGCACATTGGCCTTGCCCAACAGCTCGATCAGCTCGTCGTGGACGATCTTGACCACCTGCTGGGCCGGCGTCAAGCTCTTGGTAACTTCCTCGCCGATCGCCTTCTCAGTCACCTTGGCGACGAAGTCCTTGACCACCTTGAAATTAACATCAGCTTCGAGCAGCGCCAGCCGCACCTGCTTCATGCCCTCGCGAACATCGTCCTCAGTGAGCTTGCCCTTGCTGCCCAGCTTTTGAAAAACGGCCTGTAGCCGATCAGATAAACTTTCAAACATGCGACAACCTAGCGCTACACACAAAAAAGCGGCGATCCGCTCGCTCTGCCCGCACATTGTAGCGACAAACGGGACTCACGTCAAATCCGTGAGGGGGTGAAAGGGTGAAAGGGTGAAGGGGGTAGAGCATCACCCCTTCACCCTTTCACCCTTTCGCCCTTTCACCCGTTCAAGAAAGGGGAACTCTGAGTTCGACGGTGGTGCCCTCGCCCTCGACCGAGCGGATGCGGCAATCGCCGCCGATCAGCCGCGCCCGCTCGCGCATGTTCAGCAGACCCAGTGAGCCGCGCGTGTTGTAGCTCGACTCGACCGCCGCCGGGTTGAAGCCCCGGCCGCGGTCGCGCACGCTGGCCACGAGCTGCCCCTCCTCCTGGTACAGGTAGATCGCCACCTCCATCGCCCGCGCGTGCTTGCGCGCGTTGTTGACCCCCTCCTGGACGATCATGAAGATCGCGCCCTCGACCTCGACCGGCAGGCGTGGGATGCTCGGCGGGGCCTCCAGCCGCAGCCGCATCCCGCCGGTGGGGTCGCGGAAGCGGCTGACATACTGCTGCATGGTCGACAGCAGCCCCTGCGTCTCCAGCCCCAGCGGCCGCAGCTCGAACAGCAGCGTGCGAATATCGTAGGACGTCTTCTGCACCAGCTCGGACAGCACATTCAGTTCACTCTCGACCCGCTCCGGCATGGCGCGCATCAGCTTCTTGATGAACTCGATATTCATGGCGATCGCCGCCACGCTCTGAGTCGGCCCGTCGTGCAGGTCGCGGGCGATCGCGGCGCGCACCTCGGCCTCCTTCGCCAGCAACTTGTCGCGCTCCTCCTTGAGGCTACGCACCAGCCGGGCATTCTCCACCGCCACCGCCGCCTGGGAAGCCAGCGTCGTCAGCAGCCGCAGATCCTGCTCGGTGAACGGCTCGCCGGTGCGCTTATTGAGCACCTGCATGACGCCGACCACCCGCTCACCGTGGCGCATGGGCGCGCATAGGATCGAGCGCGTCACGAAGTCGACATCGCGCGCCACCCCGTCGAACCAGCGCGGGTCCTGCTCGACATCATTGACGATCTGGCCGATACCATTGGATGCCACCCAGCCGGCGATCCCACGGTCGATCGGGATACGGAACTCGCGCCGCTCGCCGGTGTGAGCATCGGTTGTATCCAGCACCAGCTCGCGCGCCACATCGTCCAGCAGCATAATCGAGCAGCGCTCGGCGCCCATGACCTCGGGCACGTGGCGCCTGATGTCGTCCAGCAGGCTCGGCAGATCCAGGTTGGTCGCCAACGCCTGGCCGACCTCGTAAAGCAGGTGCAGCTCGCGCAGATCCTGCTCGGCGCGCTGGAGCATCGCCATCTTGTCGGCCTCGCCGCCGATCGCGCGCACCAGCAGCACCACCATATCCTCGTCGGGGCGCACCGCTTCCGGGCGCTCGCCCTCGCCCTCGCGCACGATCAGGTGCAGCAGGCCGACGGTCTGGTTGGCGCTACGCAGCGAAAGCTCCATCAACTGGCGCTCGTCGTCCAGCACGTAATAGCCGATCGCCGGCTCGCTACCCTCGTCGCGGCGCGCGAACGCCTCGCGGGCCTCGGCGATCATCCGCGCAGCCTCGGCGTCGAGCTGGCCGTGCTCAAGCGCGATCATCTCGCCGTGGGGCGCCTGGTAGATCAGCGCGCCCACCTCGGCGGGCCAGAACGCCACCAGCCGGGAAAGCGACGCGCGCAGTAATCCCAGCACATCGGTCTGGCCGCCGGCCGAAAGGAGCTGGCCGAGCGTATGCAATTGGCGCTGATCGATCGTCTGGGGCGGCATACCGAACCTCTTTTGATACTTAGAGTCTGTCTGAAAAGAGGGAGTTTGAGGGGGCTGCCCCCTCAAGAACCCCCGTCCCACCACGAACTTGGAGATCAGAAATGGATAGTAACTGTACCGCATCGCCGGACGCCTGTCAACGTACGTCGCAGGACCTATTGACTTTGTGATAATAATCACGTACACTTATAGTGGTTTTGCGGGGGTGGTTTGGAGGGGGTGGCCCCCTCCAAGCCTCCTCCACACCGCAAAATCTGTGTGGTAAGCCACTAGGAAATATGGCAGCCAGAGGCGATCTGCCGGTGCCCCTGACATTCAGTTGCCTCCCGGCGGCATTTCCCTTGCAATATCTCGCGAGCAAAACTATGAATACGACTGAATATAGTACGACCAATATCGACATAGAACAGGAAGAATATCAGCTTGCCGTCTCCGAACCGCAGGAGCGCATGCCCAGCCGTCCACGGGTCGTCGTCGTCGGCGCCGGGTTTGGCGGCCTCAGTGTGGCGCGCGCGCTCGCCGACCGCGACGTAGACGTGCTCATGCTCGACCGCAACAACTACCACGGCTTCTGGCCGCTGCTCTATCAGGTGGCGACCGCCGGCCTGGAGCCCGAGTCGATCGCCTACCCGGTGCGGGCCATCCTACGCAAACACCGCAACGTCGGCTTCCTCATGGCTGAGGTCAAAGGCGTCGACTTCGAGCGCAAGCAGGTGCTGATCGACGGCGCCCCCATCCCCTACAACTACCTGGTGCTGGCGGCCGGCAGCACCACCAACTACTTCGGCAACGACGCGCTGGCCCGGCACACCTACGCCATGAAAGACATCGACGAAGCCGAGCGGCTGCGCAATCACGTCCTGGGCGCCTTCGAGCGGGCGGTGCGCGAGCAGGACCCGGCCCGCCGGGCCGCGCTCATGACCTTTGTGATCGCCGGCGGCGGGCCGACCGGCGTGGAGCTGGCCGGCGCCTTCGTCGAGCTGATCCGCCACGTCCTACGCAAGGACTACCCGACGCTTGACACGCACCAGGCGCGCGTAGTGCTGGTCGAGGCAGCCGACCGCATTCTGGCCAGCTTCCCCGACTCGCTCCAGAACAGCGCGCTGCGGCGGCTGCATCGAATGGGCGTCGAGGTGCGGCTACGCACCGCCGTCGCCGCCGCCGATCCCGACCGGATCATCTTCAAAGATGGCAGCAGCCTGGCCGCACACACGGTCGTCTGGGCCGCCGGGGTGCGCGGCGCGGCCCTGGCCGATGCCCTGGGCGTCGCGCTTGGCCGCGCGGCGCGCGTGCAGGTCGAGCCGACCCTCAACCTCCCGCAGCGGCCCGAGGTGTTTGTGATCGGCGACATGGCCTACCTGGAGGGCTACAAAGGCGGCCAGGCCTACCCGCTGGTCGCGCCGGTGGCGATCCAGCAGGGCCGGCAGGCCGCGCGCAACCTCCTAGCGCAGCTCGACGGCGCGCCGATGCGCCCATTCCGCTACACCGACAAGGGCCAGATGGCGACGATCGGTCGGCGCGCGGCGGTGCTGGACGCCTTCGGCCTGCGGCTCAGCGGCATGATCGCCTGGCTCGGCTGGTTGCTGCTGCACCTGGTCACGCTGATCGGCTTCCGCAACCGCCTGATCGTCCTGACCAATTGGGTCTACAACTATTTCACCTACGACCGCGGCGTTCGGCTGATCACCGGCAAGGACTGACAAGGTGAAAGGGTGACTGTTATCACCCCTTCACCCTTTCACCCTTTCACCCTTTCACCCCTTCAGAGTATGGAGGTGCGACCATGACCTTCAGCCCGACCATCCCCAGGCTGCGCGGGCTGCCACTGCTGGGGAATTTGCTCGAATTTCGCAGCGATCGTCTCGCGACGCTGCTGCGGCTGGGCCAGGAGTGCGGCGAGATCGGCATTTTCACATTTGGGCCATGGCCGGCGGTCGTGCTCAACAGCGCCGAGTACGCCCACGCGGTGCTGGTCGAGCACGCCGATTCATTCCAGAAGCTGCCGTCGATGGCGTTCCTACACCCGCTGCTCGGCAACGGGCTCCTCAACAGTGAGGGCGATTTCTGGCGCCGCCAGCGCAAGCTTGCCGCGCCGGCGTTCCAGCACCGCCGCATCGCCGCCTACGCCGGAGTGATGGCAGACTACGCCGAGCGCGCCCAGCGCACCTGGCCCGACGGCGCGACCGTCGACGTCGCCCAGGAGATGATGCGCCTGACGTTGAGCATCGTCGGCAAGACCCTGTTCGATGCCGATGTGCTCTCCGAGGCCGAGGAGCTGGGCGCCGCGCTGACCGTCGCGCTGACCTACGTCAACGACAAGACCAGCACGCCCTTCCCGGCGCCGACAAGCTGGCCGACACCCAGCAACCGCCGCAACCGGCGGGCGATCGCCCGGCTGGACGCGACGGTCCACCGCATGATCCGCGAGCGGCGCGCCTCGGGCGAGGATAAGGGCGACCTGCTCTCGATGCTGCTGCTGGCCCAGGACGAGGACGGCGCCACAATGACCGATAAGCAGGTGCGCGACGAGGCGATGACGATCTTCCTGGCCGGCCACGAGACGACGGCCAATGCGCTGGCATGGGCCTGGTACCTGCTGGCCCGCCACCCCGAGGTGTACGACCGGCTGCGCGACGAGGCGCGCACTGTGCTGGCGGGCCGCACGCCGACCTTTGCCGATCTGCCGAATCTGCCCTATGCCCTGCGCGTGCTCAAGGAAGCCCTGCGGCTCTACCCGCCAGCCTACATCTACGGCCGCTACGCCCGCGCCGCCGTCGACCTCGGCAAGCACCAGCTACCAGCCAAGACCTGGGTCTTGATCAGCCCGTACGTCCTGCACCGCCGGCCCGACTACTTCCCCAACCCGGAGCGCTTCGACCCGGAACGCTTCGCGCCGGAGGCCGAGGCGCGCCTGCCGCGCTATGCCTACCTGCCCTTCGGCGGCGGGCCGCGGGTCTGCATCGGCAACCAATTCGCGCTCATGGAGGGCCAGATCATCCTGGCAGCGCTGGCGCAACGGGTGCGCTTCGAGCTGGTGGCCGGGCAGCGGATCGTCCCGCAGCCATTGATCACGCTGCGGCCGCGCGGCGGGATCAGGATGGTGGTGCGGCGATAGAGGGACGCGATTTACGATATTATCCGCTCTCTATTCGCTCATCGATTTACGATTGGCCGCGCGGACGCCACGACGAACGCCATCGCGCGTCGTCGCGGCGCCCCGCGTGGTCGCCCCCGCGACGGACGGCATCGCCCGTCGTCGCGGAGGGGCGAATACAAGATTCGCCCGCATTGCCATCCATCGCCCGCATTGCCATCCATCGCCCGCATTGATCACAACGCAAATCGACGCGATCGGCGTGATCGGCGTGATCGGCGAGCGAGGGCGAATACAAGATTCGCCCCTCCCCAATGGGAATCGATGGTATCGGTGATGTTTCCGTTGACCACAACGCGATCGATGCGGACCCACGCATCACGTTTCACGCTTCACGTTTCACGCCCCGCCGCCGTCTTTCGCCGCGACCTCGAATCCGGCCAGGTGCTCCAGCGCCTTGATTAGCGCGTGGTTGCCCTCGCTCCCCAGCCCTTGGGCCTGGAGGGTGCGGTAGAGCTGGAAGATCAGCGCCGTGCCCGGCAGCGGCACGCCAAGCTGGTCGGCGGCCGCCAGCACCAGGCGGACATCCTTCTGCTGGAGGTCAATCGTAAAGCCGGGCCGCCAGTCGCGCTTGAGCACCTGCGGCCCGCGATTCGCCAGCATCCAGCTCCCGGCCGCCCCGCCCACGACCGCCGCCAGCGCCTTCTCCAGGTCGACGCCGCCGGCTTGGGCGAACAGCAGCGCCTCGGCCGCCGCCAGCATGTTGCCGACCACCAGGATCTGGTTGACCAGCTTGACCGTCTGCCCGGCGCCCTGGCCGCCGGCGTGGGTGATCGTCTTGCCCATGGCCTGGAAGACCGGCATGGCCCGCTCGACCTGCGCGGCGTCGCCGCCGACCATGATACTGAGCGTGCCGCGCGCCGCGCCCTCGCTGCCGCCGCTGACCGGCGCGTCGAGCATCTGGATGCCCCGCGCGTTCAACTGCTCGGCGATCACCAGCGTCGCCTGCGGGCTGATCGTGCTCATATCAATCACCAGCGCGCCGGACTGGGCGCCGTGGATCACGCCGTTTTCGCCCAAGATCACCTGCTCGACATCCGGCGTGTCGCTGACGCAGGTGATGATCACATCGCTCTGCGCGGCGACGTCGGCTGGGCTGTCAGCGACCTTGGCGCCCTCGGCGACCAGTTCGTCCATGCGGCTGGCGGTGCGGTTCCAGACGCGCAGCTCAATGCCGGCCTTCAGGATGTTGCGGGCCATCCCACGTCCCATGATTCCCAGCCCGATAAAGCCTACTCGCTCGCTCATCATGCCTCCTATGGAGATTAGAAACTGTTCCGTGGTTGAAGAGGTTTCTTGAGGGGCGGCCCCTCAAACTCCCCCCTTTTCAAACAGTCTCTTAGAGATTGGAGATGAGAGATTATACCAGCACTCTCATCTCTCATATCCGCTCTTTCCCACACTTGTGTTATGATGACGCGCGCCGGAATCCTGCCTATCGAGGAGGTCAAGATCATGAAATCAGCACTCCTGGTCTGGGGTGGCTGGGAAGGACATCAGCCGAAGCAGTGCGCGGACATCTTCGCGCCCTACCTGCGGGAGCAAGGCTACGCCGTCGAGCTGGCCGACACCCTCGACGTCTACCTCGACGAGGCCCGCACGCGCGCCCAGGATCTGATCGTGCAGGTCTGGACGATGGGGACGATCACCCGCGAGCAGGAGCGCGGCCTGCTGGAAGCGGTCAAGGGCGGGGTCGGGTTCGCCGGCTGGCACGGCGGCATGGCCGACGCATTCCGCAATAACCCCGACTACCAGTTCATGGTCGGCGGGCAGTGGGTCGCGCACCCCGGCAACATCATCGACTACCGGGTCAACATCATCGACCATGCCGACCCGATCACCGCCGACCTGCAAGACTTCGCCATGCACTCCGAGCAGTACTATATGCATGTCGATCCATCGAATGAGATCCTGGCGACAACGACGTTCAGCGGTGAGCACGCGCCCTGGATCGAGGGCACGGTCATGCCGGTGGTCTGGAAGCGGCGCTACGGGGCCGGCAAGGTGTTTCACTGCTCCCTCGGCCACGTCGTCAGCGACTTCGATGTGCCCGAGGCGCGCACGATCGTGCGGCGGGGCATGCTGTGGGCCACCCGTTGAGGATAGAGGATAGAAAATAGAGGACAGAAAATAGAGGATAGAGGATAGCCATCTTCTATCCTCTATCCTCTAACTTCAGTTCTTCAGTGAGGAAAAACCATGACCAAGCCAACCATCGGCGTCGGCATCGTCGGCTGCGGCTTTATCAGCGGGATCTACCTTGAAAATTGCGCCGCCTTCGAGATCCTCAACGTCGTCGCCTGCGCGGACCTCGATCTGGAGCGCGCCCAGGCGAAGGCCGCCCAATACGGCGTGCCGAAAGCATGCAGCGTGGAGGAGCTGCTGGCCGACCCAGCCATTGACATCGTCGTCAACCTGACCATCCCGCGGGCGCACGCCGAGGTCGCGCTGGCCGCCGTGCGGGCCGGCAAGTCGGTCTACAACGAGAAGCCGCTGGCGGTCACCCGCGCCGAGGCGCACCAGGTTCTGGAGGAAGCCCGCGCCGCCGGCGTGCTGGTCGGCTGCGCGCCCGACACGTTCCTCGGCGCTGGGCTCCAGACCTGTCGCAAGCTGCTCGACGAGGGCGCGATCGGCGTGCCGGTCGCCGCCACCGCCTTTATGCTCTGCCACGGCCATGAGGGCTGGCACCCCGATCCCGACTTCTACTACCAGGCTGGCGGCGGGCCGATGTTCGACATGGGACCCTATTACCTGACCGCGCTGACATCGCTGCTGGGCGCCGTCCGGCGGGTGACCGGCTCGGCGCGGATCAGCTTCCCCGAGCGCACAATCACCAGCCAGCCGAAGCAGGGGGCCACGATCACGGTCAACACGCCGACCCACGTGGCGGGCGTGCTGGACTTCGCGAGCGGCGCGATCGGGACACTCGTGACCAGCTTCGACGTTTGGTCCGCCGAAGTACCACTGATCGAGATCTACGGCAGCCAAGGCACATTGAGCGTGCCGGACCCGAACACCTTCGGCGGGCCGGTGCACCTGCGCCGGGCCGGCGAGCGCGAGTGGAGCGAGGTCGCGCCGGCGCATGGGTACGCCCGCAACAGCCGCGGGATTGGCGTGGCCGATATGGCCTACGCGCTCCGCTCGGGCCGACCGCACCGGGCCAGCGGCGAGCTGGCCTACCACGTGCTCGACATCATGCACGCCATCCACGACGCATCGCACGAGGGCCGGCATATCGACCTGGAAAGCGGCTGCGAACGCCCGGCGCCGCTCCCACCCAGCGTGGCCGAGTGGACGCTCGACGAGTAAAACAAGGTTCTTTGAAGCTTTAAATTTATTAGTGGTCAGTTGTCCGTCGCGGTGCAACGGACAACTGACCACTGACAACTGACCTCTTCTAAAAATTCAACGCCCCGGCTCGACCAGCCAGCGCTCGGGCTCCCCGAGCGCATCGTCATCGGCGTGGTGGAGCGGCAGCGTCACGTAGAAGGTCGTCCCCTGGCTCTTGAGGCTCTCGGCCCAGATCTCGCCGCCGTGCCGAGCCACAAACTCGCGGCTCAGATAGAGCCCCAAGCCGAGCCCTTCACCGCGGCGCTCGCGGCCACGCGCGTAGCGTTTGAATAGCCGCGCGAACTGCTCGTCGGAGATGCCGGAGCCCTGGTCGTGGATGGCGATCACCGCGATCCGATCGTGGGCTACCGGGGCGTCTTCGGAAGCTGGCCCCGACCGCAGCGCCACGTAGGCCGGATGGCGCGAACACAGCTCCTCGGCGCACATGATCGAAAGGCTGACCGAGACGGTGGTGGCCGGCGGGCTGTAGCGGATCGCATTGCCGACCAGGTTAGTCATCACCTGCCGGATGCGCAGCGGATCGCATGTCACCTGCAACTCGGGCACATCGCGTTCCATCACCAGTTCGCGGTCGCCAGCGGCCGGCCGCTGCTGCTCCAGCACCTGCTGGGCCAGCGTCACCAGGTTCACCGACTGGGTCTGCAAATTGAACTGGCCAGCGTCGAGCCGCGAGACGTCGAGCAGATTATCGACCATGAGCAGCATATGCGTGACCTGCTGGGCCAGGATCGTCAGGCCGCGCAGTTCGGACAAATCCTCCTCGCCGCGCTGCTGCTCACGCCGCACCAGCAGATCGGCATAGCCACGCACGGCGGCGAGCGGGCTACGCAGCTCATGGGCAGCCACGGCTAGGAAGTCGTCTTTAGCGCGCTCGAGCTTCTGGCTCGAGGTCACGTCGCGGAAGATTACCACCGCCCCCTCGACATTGTCGTCGTCGCCGTAGACCGGCGCGCCGCTGAAGCTCATCACCGTATCGATGCCGCTGGCGCCCCGGAGCAGCACCCGGTAGTCGTGGAACACCTCGGAGAGCGCCCGTGCGAGCGGCAGCCGCTCAACCGGCAGCGCCTCGCCCTCCAGATCGCGGATGGCATAAAAATCGGGCATCTCGCTGAGCGGCTGCTGGTACGGGATGCTTTCGATCGACAGCAGATCCCGCGCCGTCTCGTTGGCCAGGATGAGATGCCCCTGCCCGTCGCACAGCGCCACTCCTTCGGCGATGCTATTGATCACGGCGGCCAGCTTGCGCCGCTCGATCTGGCTATCCTGGTACAGGATGACATTGGCGATCGCGAAGCCGATCAGGCTGCCCATCATCATGAGCGCCTGTACATCCACGCGCTCGTGGAGCAACGACTCGCCGTACAGGCTCAAGAACTCCGACGACGGTGCCGCCGGCGAGGAGCGGCAGGTACACGCAGCTATTCAGCTCGGCATCGATCAGCAGCTCCTCGCCGCTCTCAGCGATCAGCGGGCGGCGGATGGGCTGCCCATAGCGGATCGCCTCTTCGCAGGGCGCGTCGGCGACCGCGACGTTCTGCATGTAGTCCACAAAGGCCGGCGGCAGGCCGCGATACGCGCCGACGATCAACTGCGCGCGGGCCGGATCGAGCAGCATCAGCGCCCCGGCGGAGGTGTTGACCACGTTGAGGATGACGTCGAGCACATTGCTCATCAGCTCGTTGAGGTCGGCGGCCGTGGTGACGACCGTGCCGATCGCGCCGAACGCCTCCAGCCGGCGCTTCTGCGCCTGCATCTGCGCGTGAAGCTGGGCACTACAAATCGCGCCGGCGGCGAGATTGACAAACGTCTGCAAGACTTGGAGGTCGGGCCGGCGGATCGCGGGCCGGTCGCCCAAGTTCATCAGCTCAAGCACGCCGATGACATCGCTGCCGATGCGCAGCGGCAGCGCGACGGCGGTCTGCTCGCGGGGCAGCCGGTCGAGCAACTGGCGCATATCGACTTGGTTGCGCTGGCTTACATGGCCGGCCATCTCGCGGTAGCGGCTACGCGAGTCGATCAGGACCGGGTCGCCGTTCTGGAAAACCGTGCCGGGTAGGCCCTCGCCAAGCCGCAGCCGCAGCCGCAGCAGCAACTCACGCGGGGGGCCAAACTCCATGCCGTGTAACGATACCACGCGAAGCGTGCTCTGCTGCGGTTCATAGAGCCAGAGCATACCGGCCTGCACCGATGGCACAACCTCGACCACCCGGCGAGCCAGGCTCTCCAGGAGTTCATCCGGGTTGAGCACCGAAACAAGGTAGGTGGAAAGATTGAGCAGGTTGTTGAGGACCTGGCTGCGCTGCTCGGCATCATCGGCAACCGGATGCTCAACGACATCATTTGTCTGCTGTGGCGTTTCGATACTCATATGGTTGGCACCCGGAAGTACAGGTTGGAGACGTCAAGCGAACGTTCGACCGGCGAAGATATTGCCGCCTGATTATAGCACGGAGCAGGCACTCGTGAAAGCGCATTTACAATGTACGATTGCCGGTACGAATAGCGGCATAGGAAAACGGGGCAGCCTGCGCTGACCCCGTTCCCCTAGAGACTGTTTGAAAGGGGGAGTTTGAGGGGGCAGCCCCCTCAAACTCCCTTTTTCCCGGAACTGTAAAGCACCGAAGAACCTTGTCTTAGACGTTCAATGTATCATCGGCAGACGACTACACAAGCGCCTTCTCAGTCTCGCGGTCGAAGGCGTGCATCTTGCCCATGTCGATCACCACATCGAGCGGCTGGCCAACGCGGGCGTTGGTGCGCGGATCGAGCCGGCCGACCATCTCCTTGCCGCCCTGCTCGACGAAGGCGAACACCTCGCTCCCAAGCGGCTCGGTGACAGTGACGTTCGCTGTTATCCTGGCCGCCTCGTCGACGCCGCGCGGCACGAAATGGGCATCGTGGATATCCTCGGGGCGGATGCCGAAGTAGATCTGCTTGCCCATGTGGCCGGCGAGGTACTCGATCTTCTGGGAGGGCACAGGCAATTGGAACGCCCCCAAATCGACGATTGCGCTGCCGTCACCGCGGTCCAGCTTGGCCTCGAAGAAGTTCATCGCCGGCGAGCCGATGAACCCGGCCACGAACATGTTCGAGGGATGGTCGTAGAGCGTCTGCGGCGTGTCGAGCTGCTGGAGGATGCCATCCTTCATCACGGCGATGCGGGTGCCCATGGTCATCGCCTCGATCTGGTCGTGCGTGACGTAGATAAAGGTGGTCTTGAGGCGCTGGTGGAGCTTGGAGATCTCCGAGCGCGTCTGGACGCGCAGCTTGGCGTCGAGGTTGGAGAGCGGCTCGTCCATCAAGAACACGGCTGGGTTGCGAACGATCGCGCGCCCAAGCGCCACGCGCTGGCGCTGGCCGCCGGAGAGCGCCTTGGGCTTGCGGTCGAGCAAGTGGCCGATGCTGAGCATCTCGGCCGCTTCCTTGACGCGCTGGTCGATCTCGGTCTTGGGGGTCTTGCGCAGCTTGAGGCCGAAGGCCATGTTGTCGTAGACCGACATGTGCGGGTAGAGCGCGTAGCTCTGGAACACCATCGCGATGTCGCGGTCCTTGGGCGGCACATCGTTGACGACCCGATCGCCGATGTAGATATTGCCCTCGGTGATCTCCTCCAGGCCGGCCAGGCAACGCAGCGCGGTGGTCTTGCCGCAGCCGGACGGGCCGACCAGCACCAGGAACTCCTGATCGTTGATGTCGATGTCGAGGTCCTTGAGTACCGACACTTCACCGAAGCGCTTCCAGACATGGTCGAACTTGATGCTTGCCATTTTCTGCTCCTTCGCACAGTACAGGCCACAGGGTACCGGGTGACAAGGTGACAAGGTGACAAGGTGACAAGGTGACAAGGTGACACAGAGCAGGTTTATCTCTTCTTCACCCCTTCACCCCCTCATCTTGTCAGGGGCGGGCCAGTCGAACGGCGGACGACCAGGCGCGCGCTGAGTGTGACGCTCCTGGGCGGCCTAACGCGATTCTCGACGGTGGCGATCAGCAGCCCAGCCAGTTGCTCGCCGACAGCGCGGCGCGGCTGGCGCAGCGTGGTCAGCGGCGGGTGGGCGTGGGCGGCCAGCGGCACATCGTCAAAGCCGACCAGCGAGACATCGCGACCGACCTCCAGGCCGGCGTCATAGAGCGCGTGCATGGCCCCAAAAGCCAGCTCGTCGCTACATGCTAGAACGGCGCTGGGCGGCTGCGGGGCGCTGAGAAGCTCTTCAAGCGCCTGGTAGCCGTCTTGCTCGCTCCGACCGGCCTCGACGATCAGCGACGGATCGAGCGGGATGCCGGCGGCGACGAGCGCGTCGGCGTAGCCAAGGTAGCGTGGCTCGCTCTCGGCCAGGTCCGACGGAAGCTGAACCAGGCCAATCCGCCGGTGGCCCAGGCCAAGCAGGTGCCTGGCGGCGCTCGTCGCGGCGGCGCGACCGTCGACGGCGACAAACGGGCTGGGGCAGCCGGTGGGCGCCGGCCCCGCGCAGACGTGCGGGACGCCGGCCTCACTGAGCGCGCGGGCGCGCGGATCGTCGACCTGCATATCCAGCAAAAGCAGCCCATCGACCCGACCGGTACGGGCCAGGCTCAGACACATTTCGGCCTCGGTCTCCTTGGAGCCGACAGCGGCCAGCAACAGGTAGTAACCGCAGGACGCGACCGCGTCGGAAAGGCCGGCGAGCACCTCGGCGAGCGCCGGATCGGCCAGGCGACCGGGCTGCGCCGGAAGCGTCAGCCCGATCGTGTAGCTGCGGCCGCGCATGCTGCGCGCGGCGTGGCTCGGCTGGTAGTTCAGCTTGGCTACCGCATCCAGCACGCGCCGCCGCGTGGCCTCAGTCACTGTCCCAGTGCCATTGAGCACATAGGAAACTGTCGCGGTCGAGACTGCGGCGAGCTGGGCTACCTGTTTAATCGTCGCCGACATAGGCCGCCCTAATTTGGAAAAGGAGGAGTTTGAGGGGCCGCCCCTCAAGAATCCACTTCCTACCACCTAAAGACTGTTTGAAATAGGGGGAGTTTGAGGGGCCGCCCCTCAAGAATCCACTTCCTACCACCTAAAGACTGTTTGAAAAGGGGGAGTTTGAGGGGCTGCCCCCTCAAGAACCCCTTCCTACCACCTAAAGACTGTTTGAAAAGGGGGAGTTTGAGGGGGCTGCCCCCTCAAGAACCCCCTTTCCACCACGGACTAAGCAGTGAAACGATTAAGCGCTGAAACGATTAAGCGCAGTATATCAGCGAGGCGCCAATTTGTCAATCTTGTCTTTACAAATTAGCATCTATCGCGTATAATGCCTGGTGCGTTAACGGTGTCAGTTCGTCATCGGAGACGCCCATGGCTAGTTGGTCAGGACTGAGAGGCACACTCTCAGTTCTTTTTTAGGCTCAATCGCAGGATCGCGTCCCACCCCTCCCCCGGCCACGTGTCCTGCGGATGCGAGCATGTTAGAAGGCAAAACGATGAACGAGAAACCCGCCTACCTTACCCGTGACGGCCGCGCAAAGCTTGAAGCCGAACTGGAAGAACTGGTGACGACCGGCCGCAAACAGGTCGCCGAACGGATCGGCGCCGCCAAAGAACTGGGCGATATCTCGGAAAGCGGCGAGTACGAGGATGCCAAAAATAGTCAGGCGCATCTGGAAGGACGTATCCGCGAGATCAAGAGCATCCTTTCACGGGCCCAGATCATCGACGAGGAAAACGGCCACGGCAACGAGGTTCGCGTCGGTTCGAAAGTAACCGTCCGGATCGACGGCGAGGATGAGGACGAGACCTGGACCATCGTCGGCAGTGCCGAGGCCAAGCCTCGCGATGGTAAGATCTCGAACGAGTTACCGATCGGCGCGGCCCTCCTGGGCAAACGCCTGCGCCAGAAGGTCACCGTCCAGACTCCCTCCGGCGTGATGAAGCTAACTGTCGTCAAAATCCAGTAAGACCGGGTTCTTTGGCGCTTTACAGTTCCTGGGAAAAAGGGGGTTTGAGGGGGCAGCCCCCTCAGTCTCCCCCCACCCACATTGCAAAGTGAAAAGCTGCCTTGCGAAACCTTGTCTAGCCAGATAATGTGTAGCGTGAAACGTGAAATGTGAACGTTGAACAACGCTTCACGTTTCACGTTTTCCATTTTCATCAATGCCTATGGAACTGAATGACCTCCAACAGCAGCGGCTGGCCAAGCTAGAGCGATTGCGCGCCGCCGGCATCGACCCCTACCCACCACGAGCCGAGCGCACCCACCCGATCGCCGCCGTGCTTGACGACTTCGATGCGCTGAACGAGCGCCAGGAGCGCATCACGCTCACGGGGCGGATCGTGGGCGCACGCAGGGTGATGGGCAAGCTCGCCTTCGCCCACATCGCCGACGAGAGCGGCAAGATCCAGCTCTGGATCAGCAAGGCCGATCTGGGCGACGAGTGGTTCGCGCGGTTCCGCGACGACCTGGACACCTTTGACATTGTGCAGGCGAGTGGCACGCTGCGCCGCACCAAGGCCGGCGAGGCTTCGCTGTTCGTCGAGCGGCTGGCGCTCCTGTCGAAGGCGCTCAACCCACCGCCGGAGAAGTGGCATGGACTCACCGACATCGAGGCGCGGCTGCGCGAGCGCTACCTCGACCTGATCGTCAATGAGGAGGTGCGCGAGGTCTTCCGCACGCGCGCGAAGATCATCACCACCATGCGGCGCTTCCTGGACCAGCGCGGCTTCATCGAGGTCGAGACCCCGGTGCTACAGCCGATCTACGGCGGCGCCTCGGCGCGGCCCTTCATGACCCATCACAACCAGCTCCACCAGGATCTGTACCTACGCATCGCCGTCGAGCTGTACCTGAAGCGGCTGATCGTCGGCGGCTTCGAGAAGGTCTACGAGATCGGCAAGCAGTTTCGCAACGAGGGCGTGGACCGCACCCACAACACCGAGTTCACCATGATGGAGTGCTACCAGGCCTACGCCGACTACAACGACATCATGCGGCTGGTGGAGGATCTGTTCCGCACGATCGCGCTGGAGGTGTGCGGCACGACCAAGATCACCTTCCAGGGGCACACGATCGACCTGGAGCCGGACTGGCAGCGCGTCTCGATCCCCGAGGCGATCGTGGAGCGCACCGGCATCGACATCATGCATGTCACCGAGTTGGAGCCGCTGCGCGAGGCGATCCGGGTGGCCGGCCTGCGCATCGACCCCAAGCCAAGCTGGGGCAAGCAGGTGGACGAGCTGTTCAGCGAGTATGTGCAGCCGCTGCTGATCCAGCCGACCTTCATCCTCGACCACCCCGTACCGCTCTCGCCACTGGCGAAGCGGCGGCCCGACCAGCCGCTGCTGACCGAGCGCTTTGAGCCGATCATCGCCGGTATGGAGCTGGGCAACGCCTTCACCGAGCTGAACGACCCGCTCGACCAAGAGCAACGCTTTCTGGAGCAAGGCCGCGCCTATAGCGCCGGCGACGACGAAGCGCAGCAGATGGACCGGGACTACCTGAACGCGCTGATGTATGGGATGCCGCCGACCGGCGGGCTGGGGATCGGCATCGACCGGGCGGTCATGCTGTTCACCGACCAACCGACCATCCGCGAGGTGATGCTGTTTCCGCACCTCAGACAGCGCGAGTAGTCCGTGGTCAGTTGTCAGTGGTCCGTTGCAAGATAAGGTTCTTTAGCTCTTTACAGTTTTGGGAAAAAGGGGGTTTGAGGGGGCTGCCCCCTCAGTCTCCCCCCACCCATGTTGTAAAGTAGATCGGCGTCATCCGAAACCTTGTCCAAGGGACCAACAGGAGTTTGTTATGCCTCGTTCCTTGACCATCGAGCGCGAGAATTTGCCGGAAGTCGTGCAGGGCTGGCTGCGCGCCGTCAAGCTTGGCGACGACGAAGTGATCGAACTGATCTTTACCGAGAATGAAGTGCTGCTGCGCCGCCCCACCAGCCCACAACTGCGCGAGTGGGCCCGCGGCGTGGCCGATCGCTATGATAAGATGTTTCGCGAACTGGCCGGCGTATAAAAGGGGGGATTGAGGGGCAGCCCCCTCAGTCTCTCCCCACTCATATTGTAAAGTAGTAGCACAAAGTATAGATGCATTATCTGACGAAAGATGAACTGCTCGACCTGCATACCTACGTCGTAACTCGCTATGGCGGGCGGATGGGCATCGCCAGCCAGGATCGCCTGATGGCCGCGCTGGACGCCCCACGCCAGGTGCTGTTCGAGACCGAACTCTACCCCGATCTGCCCAGCAAGGCGGCTGCGCTGACCTTCCTGCTCCTCAAGAATCGTCCCTTCCTCGGCGGCAACGAAGTCACTGCGGTCATGGCGCTGCTGCGGCTCCTCGATCTGAATCAGGTCACCTTGCGCGAAGAAACCGGCGCGGCTGAGCTGCACGTCCTGGTGCGGAGTATCAATCATTCCAGACTCGATCGCGAGGGACTGGAGCGCTGGCTGCGCGAGAATCTCATTCAAATGCGCGTTGGGGAAGACTGACAGGGCCACCTTTCATGTCCCCTGCTCGCTGAATGGAGACTGTCTGATGACCACAGTGCTGATCACCGGGGTCGGCGGCGGGCTCGCCGGGATGGTTGCCGGGGCGCTCGCCGCGCAATCGGGCGTGCAGTCGATCGGCGTCGATACGGCACCGCCGGCGGTCGTGCTGCCTGGCGTCGAGACGCTCCTGCTGAATCCGGTCGCTCAGTCGCCGCTGGATCTGCTGCGCTCAATCCAGCCCGACGTCGTCGTCCATATGGCGCAGCCGGTCGAGGATACGGCCGACCGGGGCGACGACTTGACCAGCGCCGCGCTGCTTGACGCTTGTGCGGCTGCCGGTGTTCGGCGGGTGGTGTTGAGCAGCAGCACGCTGGTCTACGGCGCCCGGCACGATCTGCCGGCGTTTGTCGATGAGGCGACGCCGCTGGGCCGCGCCGGTGTGACCGGCTGGCTGCGCGACTACGCCGAGGGCGAGCGCCGCGCGGCCGAGCTTACCGCGCAGAAGCGCGATCTGGCGATCACCATCCTCCGCTGTGCCCCGCTCGTCGGTGCCCAGGCCACCGGGCCGCTGACCCGCTACCTCAAGCAGCCGACGCCGTACACGCTGCTCGGCTTCAACCCGCGCATCCAGGTCTTGCACCCCGACGACGCCGTGATCGCGTTCGCGCTAGCCGTGCTGATCGACGATCTTTCCGGGGCGTTCAACATCGCCGCCGACCCACCCCTCATGCTCGGCCAGGCGATTCGGCTGGCCGGCCGCCCGCCGCTGCCGTTGCCGAGGCTGGTCTTTGAGTTGGCCGAGCGCCCCGGCGTGGCGCAGGCGGTCGGCACGCTGCCCTTCGACATCGCTTTCCTGCGCTACTCCTGTGTCGGCGATACCCGGCGGGCCAGGGAGCGCCTGGGCTGGACGGCCCAACACGGCGCGGAGGATGCCTTGCGCGAACTGGCGCCACTGCTGGAGGTCGCGGCGAGCTGAAACGGGTGGGGTCAGGGGAGGGCTGCCCGCCCCTTAAACTCCACCCCAACCCTTCGCAAGAGGTTGCGGCGAGCTGAAACGGGTGGGGCAAGGGGAGGGCTGCCCGCCCCTTAAACTCCACCCCAACCCTTCGCAAGCAATGGAGACCAAATGGAGAGAAACCACGAAGAGTTGCCGATCGGCGGCGAGAGCCACGAGGAGCTGCCGATCAAGGGCGGAAGCACGGCGGATGCCGCCCGCGCCGAGGCCGCCGCCGAGGTGCAGGAGCTGGAGGTCGAGGTCCGCAACCAGGCCGGCGGGCCGGCTGAGACGCGCGACCTGGCGGCCGAGGCGTTGCGGCTCATCCGCGAGAGCCTGGAGTTCATGAATCCGCAGGCCGTCCAGCACGTGATCGCGCAGGTGCGCGAGAACCTCAGCAGCGACTACCTCGACCCGGATTTCTGGCGCGGCATCGGGATGGTGCTGCGCTACCAGGCCGAGGAGACGGCGAACATGGTCCAGCGCCGTCTGCGTGGGGAGTACGCCACCGACCCGTACGGCATGGATCTGGAGCTGATCGAGGTCGTGCGGCCGTTCTCGGGCTTTCTGTACCGCACCTGGTGGCGCGTCACGGCCGAAGGGCTCGAAAACGTGCCGGGCGAGGGGTGCGGGCTGCTGATCGCCAACCACTCCGGCGTCCTGCCCTGGGACAGCATGATGATCGCTACGGCGGTGCTGGAGGAGCACGCGCAACCGCGCGTCGTGCGCACCCTGCACGAGAATATGCTGGCGATGATGCCGGTCGTCGCCCCGGCGCTGGCGGCGTTCGGCCAGGTCCAGGCGCTCCCGGAGAACGCGCTCCGCCTGCTTGAGGAGCAGCAACTGGTCAGTATCTTCCCGGAGGGCTGGAGCGGCCTGGGCAAGCTGTTCAAGGATCGGTACAAGCTGGCGCGCTTTGGTAAGCGCAGCTTTGTGCAGGCGGCCCTGCGCGCCGCCGCGCCGCTCATCCCGGTCGCGGTGATCGGCGCCGAGGAGACCTACCCCATGCTCGCCAACGCCAAGCCGCTGGCCCATGCGCTCGGCTTCCCGTACTTCCCACTCACGCCGCTGTTCCCATGGCTTGGGCCGCTGGGCCTGGTGCCGCTGCCGTCCAAGTGGACGATCGTGTTCGGCGAGCCGATCCCAACCACCGAGTACGGGCCTGACGGAGCCAATAACCCGCTACTTGTGTCGCGGCTCTCCGACCAGGCGCGCACATGGATTCAGACGACGATCGACCAGAAGCTTGCGGAGCGACGGTCGATCTTCTCCTGAGAGGCTGTCTGAAATGGGGGAGTTTGAGGGGTTGCCCCCTCAAGAACCCGTTTCCACCACGAAACTTCGGCGACAAATCAACCTTTTCAGACAGTCCCTGAGCGACATAGAGAGGATAGAAGATAGCTGACCGAACCTCTATCCTCCATCCTCTATCCTCCATCCTCAAAAAGCTAGGAGGTGGCACAATGGCCGCTGATGGCGTACGGGCAGAGGTGCTCTCGAACGTCGACGCCGCGTGGCTGCGGATGGAGCACCCGACCAACCTCATGATGGTGTCGGGGGTGCTGATCTTCGATGAGCCGATCGAGTTCGCACGGCTGCGGGCACTGCTGGAGCAACGCCTGCTGCAATTTGAGCGCTTCCGGCAGCGCGTCGTCGATCCCAAGCTGCCATGGAGCCGACCGCACTGGGAAACCGATTCCTCCTTCGACGTGAGCGCGCATGTGCATCGGATCGCGCTTCCGGCGCCGGGCGACCAGGCGACACTTGAGGCACTGGTCAGCGACTTTATGAGCATGCCCCTGGATTTCTCCAAGCCGCTGTGGCAGTTTCACCTGATCGAGAACTATGGTAATGGCTGCGTGGTGCTCGGCCGGCTGCACCACTGCATCGCCGATGGGATCGCGATGGTGCGGGTGCTGCTCTCGCTGACCGACGACGCGCCCGACACGGCCTGGGTTGAGCCGGGCAACAAGCCACGCGGTCGCCGCGCCGCGACGATCCTTGATCAGGCCGCCGCTGCCCTTGGCCAGACCGCCCGCGCGGTGAACAGCCTGGTGGCCGAGGGCGTCGAAACGCTGCGCCACCCCGAACGGGCGCTGGACCTGGCGAAGCTCGGCGTGAGCGGCACGGCCGCGCTGGGCAAGCTGCTGCTGATGGCGCCGGACCCGCAGACTGTCTTTAAGGGCAAGCTGGGAGTCGCCAAGCGCGCCGCCTGGTCAACCCCGCTCCCGCTGGACGACGTCAAAGCGATCGGGCGCGCCGTGGGCGGGACGGTCAACGACGTGCTGCTCACCGCCGTGACGGGTGCGCTGCGACGCTACCTGCTCGGCCGCGGGGAGCCGGTGGCGGGGGTCGAGTTTCGAGCGGTCGTGCCGGTCAACCTCCGTTCTTCGGAAGGGCCGATCGAGTTGGGCAATCGCTTTGGCTTGGTCTTCGTGGCGCTGCCGATCGGCCATGACGATCCAATCGACCGGCTCTGCGCGCTTAAAGAGCGTATGGAGGAGATCAAGGGATCGCCGGAGGCAGTGGTGGCTTTTGGGATCTTGAACGCGATCGGCGTGGTGCCGACAGAGGTCGAAGAGCAGATCGTCAAGATGTTCGGCGGCAAGGCCACGGCGGTGATGACCAATGTACCCGGCCCGCGCCAGACGATCTACCTGGCCGGCAAGCCGATCCGCAGCCTCATGTTCTGGGTGCCGCAGTCGGGCCGGCTGGGGCTGGGTGTGAGCATTATGAGCTACGCCGGCACTGTGACGCTCGGCATCGCCACCGATGCAGCGCTGGTGCCGGACCCAGAGATGATCATCGCCGGGTTCCACGCAGAGTTTGAGCAACTGATGGGGTGGGTGCGGCAGGCGCCGGCGGATGAGCGGGAGCAGGAGCGAGGGCGGTGAGTAGACTTTGGCATCTATCGGCCTACCGTATAAAAAAGGGGTTTCTGTACGCTAACGAATCAGGATCGCATCACAAGGCGGTAAAAGTCGTCGCATGATCCGCGAGTCGATAAGTCACAGCAGCATCGTGAATAGCAAAAACGTGGCTTTGGAAAGCCACGTTTTTGTTTAACGTACAAAATTCCTTTTTGTGTACGGTGACCCGGTTTGTCAACGGGAGGGATTCGCGATCACAACTCCGGCCTGGCCCAGGCCCATGGGCCGTAGCGATCGCGCAACACATCCAGGAGCGGCGGGCCGTGTGGCTGGGTAGCAAGCCATGGGAGAACCTGCGCGATCGTGCCGCCCGCCGGATGCTCGGTGTTGGTGTGGGTATAGTAGAGGTGCCCGACGAACAATGTGAAGCTGAAGGCCGGCGGCCAGCAGCGCCGCCCCCCAGGTGATGCCCCGCCGCAGGCCGCGCCCCCGCATCAGCCATGCCATCCCCAGCACCAGGGGCGCATATGCCTCGGTCATCCGCCGCTGCCCAAACGCCCAGCCGCCAAACCAGTCGTGCAGCGAGCTGTTCAGCGCCAGCTCCAGCCCGATTCCCGCCAGGCATACCGCCGCCACGACGCGCCACGCGCCGAGGCGCGAGCACGCTAGCGCGATCAGGCCGGCCAGCCCCAGCGCGGCGACCGGCGACCATGTCAACCAGCCTTTTTGAGCGTCGAAGAGGATCTGTGGTAAGAAGCGCAGCGGGGCGCCGATAAACCCCTGGCCGGACTGGACCTCGGTGGGGATGAAGAACGAAGCGCCGAAGTAGCGCCGGAAATACAGCACGCACAAGGCGCCAAACAGCCCGACGCCAAGCGCGAAGATACACGCTGTTCCGAACGCCTGCCTGCGCGGGAGGGCCGCAAGGCCGCGCCACAGCAACACTGCTCCGACCGGCAGGCTGTACAGCAAAAGCTGCCAGCGCACGAACAGCGCCATGCCGAGCACCAATCCAAGCGCCAGGGCACGCGCGAACGTGGGCGCGCCGTAGGTATGCTCCTCGCCGGTGGAGATATGCCGCGTCGCGAGCCAGAGCGCCAGCGCCACCAGTGCCGCCCCGTACACATGGCTGCCGAGCGGCTCAACAGTGGCGTAGAACAGCATCGGCGTGCCCGCCAGTCCGGCCAGCGCCGCGACTGCCGCGGCCCCGTCGGGGGCAATCCGCCGGGCAGCCCCGTAGGTCAGCCAGACGGCGGCGGCGGCGTAGCACAGCGCGCCCAGCATCCCTATCAACGAGAACGCCAGCGATAGACCCTGGCGGGTATGAAAATATGCCGCGTTGACCTGTGCTGCGGGGATATGCGGCTCAAGCGTGCGTCCAAGCCAGTAGAAGGGCGCGAGCAAGTAGGCCGACCCGAAAGGAAATGAAGTAACCAGTTCGCCAGTCGCCGGGTGGGCGAAGATATGGTACTGATTAGCCGCTCCAAACCGATCGGCCTGATTGCTCAGGTCGAGATCGCCATCGCCCGCAATGCTATCAAGGTAGATGAAATGGGCCAGCCCATCGCCATGGACGAGCGGATGGCTAAAGAGCAGCAGCACCAGGACCGCCGCCAGGACAACGCGCCGCCCCGCACACCGGGTGTGTGGCGTCACACTCGTCGTAGGTAGCATGGGCATTGGTGCGACCTCGCGGCTGAATTGAGGCATCAGTATAGCATACGGCCTATCGTCAGGAAATAACGGTCCCACGTCTAGAACCGAGAACCGAGAACCGAGAACCGAGAACAAAGAACAGAGAACAGAGAACATAAAGCGTATCACCCGTTCACCTGTTCACCCGTTCACCCGCTCACTCGCTCACCCGCTCACTCGCTCACCTTGTCAGGAGCAGGGGTAAAGGTACGGGAACTCGTTTTCAGAGAATATCGCGTTTTATTGCGTTCTATAACGTTGTATGCTATAGCATTTCTAAATGAGTCGTAAAAGGGGGTGTGGGGGAAGCCCCCATAGAAAAGCCCACCCACTTTTACAACTCAAATAGGTTTGCTATATTCTGCTACTTGTGTTCGCAAGTAGTGCGAGTAACTCAGTTTGAACCAAAAATGCGCGCAACCGCAAGTAAAAGTGAGGAACATCCATAGGGTAAACTTACTGATCTGGCTCGCAGGCTCACCGGCAGAGGCTCGGCCGACAAAGACAAAGCCAAAGCGCCTGCCGCCGGTCGCGCGACCAGCGGCGTTTCCACAGGCGACTCCGAGGTCCAAGACAACGATTATCGACAAACTGGGCCAAATCGGCCTACCGTATAAAAAAGGGGTTTCTGTACACTAACGAATCAGGATCGCATCACAAGGCGGTAAAAGTCGTCGCATGATCCGCGAGTCGATGAGTCACAGCAGCATCGTGAATAGCAAAAACGTGGCTTTGGAAAGCCACGTTTTTGTTTAACGTACAAAATTCCTTTTTGTGTACAGTGACCGAACCTACATGGTTCTCAACTCGCGCCGCTCCTGGGCCGTCCTGTGGCCACTGACAGCCTCCAATGTCATTAAGTTTTCGCAAATGCCTTGACAATGAGCGCCCCGTGGGCAGTTTTGGCCCGTTCTAGCCAGGTGTAAAGCCACGGAACGCCGGGGCCTCAACTCCTGTTCACGACGTGGCTTTTTTACGCTTGAAAAACGCCTTGAATTCTCTAGGATTGGTTTCATAACTGACTGCGTTACCTGAGTAGGTATAATGTTCCGTCGCCAGTATATTAACTAATTCCCACCCGTTCGCGCCTTCATAGTCGAGAATGGCTTGAAGACCTTCGAGTTTTGGGCCATTGGTGTAACTTATCCCCCAATTATTATACTTCTTGTTGTTTTTGTCTTGAAACTCGATAAGTCCGATAGTAATTACGCGGTGGTCCCATTTTCCATGCTGAGCCTCCTTTACGAGTCATATTACCTTATTCCTGTTAGGGCATCACATGTCGTTAGCGTGTATCATCCCGCATCGGCCGGCGTGACCAGTCTGAGTTCGAGCTGGTCCTCGTGAATGCGAATGCGGCGTGTGAGCACCTGCTGTACCTCGTCAGGCAGGAAGGCCCATGGCACACCGGCCCATCCCCGCGGCTCGCCGACGTGATAGAGCACCGCATCCTGGTCACGCTCGGTGGCGCGGTCCCACCAATCACGCACACACATCACACATCCTCACGTTGCCCGGGATGGAGTCTCATAGTTCTACCAATCTGCCGCTTCAATCGAAAGAAAGAAAGTCGCGATCTTATTGTTGATGGAAACGTGTACTTGTTCCCAAGTGTGTCATGCACTTCGACCCGTTTAACGTCCAAAGGGCTACGAAAATCAGTTTTAAGGGGAGGGAGATACAACGGAAACAAGAAATCCCTATGTTGTGCTTCTTCAAGTATTATCGGGCTAGTTATCCCTCTGTAAGACGACTCTTTGCCGGATTTTGAGTATAATGATACTTTCCGTATGTATGTGGTCCTTCTTCCAGTATTCACTACAGAAACTTCAAATGCGGTTCCTTGTCCGGTTTTGAGGTGAAAATCAAGTGAAACACGCAGATCGCTGCTATCTCGTCTGAATGCACGCCATGAGATGTATAGCGATATAAAGGCTACTACGAGAGCAAGCCCGGCAATAATATCAGTCATTGCTTCTTTAGAACTGCTCGCCCATGACGTGTAAGCGCTACGTTAGGACTTTGGTCAATGTATGCTTGCCCTCGTTCAATGAGCTTACCCTCTACCAGAGCTTCTATGGCATCCTCTACTTCCTGAGCCGGCTGGTTGGTCTCCTGCACAATAAGGGGAATATCTACGAGGTTGCCGTCTTCTGCTTTCTGGTGCTGTGCGATGATTTCAAGAACGCGGTACTCAAGCGGTGATAACACCATTGTCAACCTCCTGTCTAGAAATCAAACCCGTGCTGATCTGCATCCACCTGGTCGACGCGCCGAGCCTGCTTGAATGTGCCGTGCGCCGGGGGCATCTTCACCTCAGCGCCTTGAGCAGATCGGCAATGGTCACTATCTGCAACTGAGGATAGTCCTTCTACGAGCCGACACAGCCCAACTCCACAGATGGGTCAGCTTCGTGCGCTTCATGGCTGGTCCTCCGCCGTGTACCACTTCGGCGTGGTCCCATCACTCTCAATCGTCGTTAGAAGCGCAGCGTAGTGCGGAAGGTTCAACAGAGCAAGATGGCACATATGGCAGATTCGACCGAACTGCGAAACAGCACGGGCTGGCGTGGCACGCTCTATCCTCCAGCCACTCAGTCCTCCCGCCCGGACCTCTGGATTGTTGCATAGTGCCTGTTTCACTTTAATCGGATGCGAGACATGGAGCAGTCGATCCCATTTGTACAAAAAGCTGACCATCATCATATCTCCTACTGCCGGTCAAAAGGGCAGAACTCAGCATCGTGCTGGGTTCGAGTTGAAGGGCGAGTCGAGGTAGACCAGAATCAAAACTCTCGTTGGCGATATCCTCTTTAGCGCTCACGGGCCTGTCCCTGCTCGGCCTCGGAAGACTCGCCGTAGAACTCGCCCTCGGCGAATGTACGTTCGATCCGATCCAGCCGGGCGCTAATCAGGCGGCGCCAGGACTCGGTGGCGGCCTCCTGTGAGCGAAGCCGGTACAAAAGCTCTTCATCCATTCGGCGGTTGCTACCGATCCGGTCGGCCAGGATGCCGAACATGAAGATAATGAAGCCGACGATCAGCGCGACACCTCCACCGATCAGCGCCTGGTCATTGCTGGCTTCAAGCCCCCAGACATTCCGCCCGATATACACATAGGTCGCACGGCCGAGCCCCACGATACCGGCCAGGAAAAACGGCACGGCCAGGTAGGTGAACGTTTTCAGCGGCTCGTAGGTCGCGTAGGTGCGCGCAATAATCGCCGACTGTTGCTTGATGAAGTTCCAGTTGCCGCGGTGCAGCCGGGATGGCCGCTGCACGTCGTTAGTGACGATCGGGATCGTCGTCACCGTCAGCCGCTTCTTCCCAGCCTGGATGAGATTCTCGACCGTATACGAGAAATCGGTGGTCACAAATAGGCGCAGGGCTGCCTCGCGGGAGAGCGCGCGAAAGCCGCTGACCGTATCGGGCACGTCGGTCTCGGAGGCCCAGCGCACCACGCCGCTGCCGACGTGCTGCAAGGTCTTCTTGAGCGCGGAGAAGTGCTCGACGGAGCCGACTTGGCGGTCGCCGATCACGACCTCGGCGTTGCCCGCCAGGATCGGCGCGATCAGGTGCGGGATCTCGCCGCCGGGGTACTGGTTGTCGCCGTCGGTGTTGACAATAACGTCGGCGCCGAGGCGCAACGCGGTGTCGATGCCGGTCTGGAAGGCGCGCGCCAGCCCCTTGCGGCCGGTATGGCGCACGACGTGATCGGCGCCGTGGGCCAGCGCTACAGCCACGGTATCATCCGTGCAGCCGTCGTCGATGATCAGCACCTCGACGCTGTCGACGCCGGGGATCTCGCGCGGGATGTCGGCAAGGACCGCCGCGATCGACTCGGCCTCGTTCAGCACCGGGATCTGGACGATCAGTTTCATCTGGCCTCTCGTTCGCGCTCCATCGGGCAGCTATTGTACTTGACCGCTCGCGCTTTGTAAAGCTCAGAACTGTTTGAAAAGCGCAGTGTCTCGCCCATAATCCGTGCTGGAAAGGGGGTTCTTGAGGGGCGACCCCTCAATCTCCCCCTTCTCAAACAGTCTCTCACGTCGCCCGCGCCAGGAACACATTGCCCATCACCATGACCAGTAGCACAGCCAGCACCAACAGCGGCCCCCAGCGGCCGAGGCGGCGAGCCGGCCCATCCGGCTTGACTGCCATATGAGCGACGCCAGCGGCAAGCAGGCCAATGATCGGGTGCAGCACGAACGGGAAGGAGAGGAAACGCGCCCCCGCGCCGACGACCAGCCCATACACGAAAAAGATCAGCCCCAGTGCGACTTGGAGATCGACCAGGACTGCAAACAGCCGCGCCGGTACTCCCGGCCGCGCGTCGGGCCGCCAGGCTATGGTGAACCAGATTGCCGCGACGACGATCAGCAACGGCAGGACACGCTCCCCAAAAGTCGAGTGGATGAGTCTAATGATGTCCATTTATTCACCTACAGCGTGCAGGCGCTCCCAAAGGTAAGAATCTTCATCGCGGGCCTGCACTCCGCCCGCTTGTTCATTATATCACAGACTTAGTTAGTATGCGTAATAACCGCTTTCAGAGCGCTCAAACGCTCGTGGGCGCCGATATAGACGATGCAATGCAACACATCCCGTGATGATCAAATTGTAAGATTGTATTAAACACCTTTTAAGCTGCCGATAATCGAGCATTGTTAAAGTCGTCAGACCATGCATCGGCACGTCCTCACACCATCCCTCAACCATTCCGACCTACACGGACGTAGCTTCACAGGCGTACTGGCCAGGTAGACCCGGCGAATCTCGGTAGATTATCAATGTACGTTTTGCTACCGTACAGAAAATATGAGCTGATCAAGCGGTAACGCATCTCGGTGGGCCAGAAGGAAATCGATGGGCATGGTATCCTGTTCGTCAGCGTAACCAAACGAGACGAATGGAGGGAAACCATGCACATCAACTTCCGTACCTATCGTACCATCAAACTGACCCTGGCGCAGGTTTTGCACACCCGTGCCAACAGCCATGCCGAACAGCACCTTAACACCTTGAGCTTGCTGATTTGTGGCATCGTCAGTGCCCAGCATGTGCAGTTCGATAAGCTCGCCAGCCATGCCCCGATCAGAGGACGCAAGAATGAAAGCCTGATCACGCGCTTTCGGCGCTGGGTCAAGCACGACGCTATCACGCTGGAGGCGCTCTGGCTCCCGTTCGCCCGTGCGGTACTCTCCAGTCTGGCGCACCTGCCACTGACCATCCTGCTGGATGGAACCACCGCCGGGCGCGGCTGTGTGGTCTTGATGGCCAGCGTTCTCTATCGTCATCGCGCCATTCCGCTGCTGTGGACGGTGGTAAAGGGCAAGAAGGGCCATCTGCCTGAGGCGCTGCATTGCGCACTGATCGAGCAGCTTCAGGAGTTGATCCCGCCCGATGCGACCGTCACGCTGCTGGGCGATGGTGAGTTTGACGGCACCGAGTTGCAAACCAGATTGCGCGCGAGGAAGTGGGAGTATGTCTGCCGCACTGCTACCAACATTCTGATCTTTGCTCAGGATGGGGTCTTCACGGTCGGTGATCTGCCGCTCTCGCGCGGTGAGGCTGTCGCCATCGCGGATGTGCGCATGACCGCCAAGCAGTATGGACCAATTCTGGTGATTGGGGTCTGGGACGCCAAGCAGCAGCAACCACTCTATCTGATCAGCTCGTTGAGTGATGCGGACGAGGCGGTCAAGCGCTATCGGATGCGCTTTCGGATTGAGTGCATGTTTGCCAATCATAAAAGTCGTGGGTTTCGGATTGACAAAAGCCATCTGGCCGCCCCCGAACGTCTGGCGCGGCTGCTGATCGCCACTGCTCTGGCCTATGTGTGGATTCATGCGGCCGCCGTGTTTGCCCAGGAGCAGGGATGGGTCGAACAATTTCATCGCAAAGATCGCTGTGACTTAGGCCTGTTTCAAATCGGGCTGCGCGCGATACAGTATGCACTACGTGAAGGGTTACGTGTTCCGGTCAGTTTCCGATTGCCCATAGACCCGCCCACTGCCTCACACATGGCGAACGGATTTTCTGTACGGTAGCAAAATGTACGTTACCTCTGCCGCACTGAGCAGGAGCGTGCTCATCTTTAGGCGTCGCCGCCGATAGCTGGCCGGTAGGGCAAGGCATTGGCGATACTTCGCTTGTGTGTGCGCTTTTTGGCATCCGCACAGTTCTGGGGGAAAAGGGGGTTTGAGGGGTTGCCCCCTCAGTCTCCCCCACCCACATTGGGAGCATTATCACATTCGTTCTCAGATTCTACAGGAGGAACACACATGGCACGGATAGTCATTGTGGGCTCAGGCGTCGTGGGCCAGGCGACCGGAAAGGGGTTCACCAAGAAGGGCCACAGCGTGAGCTACGTGGACATCAACCCGCAGACGATCGCCAAGCTGCGCGGCCAGGGCCTGGTCGCCCTAACCGCCGCCGAGGTCGATTGGCACAGCGTCGACGTGGTCATGCTGGCCGTCTCGACCCCCAGCGTCGACGGCAAAATCGTGCTGGACTACATCGAGGCCGCCGCATTGGATGTGGGCCGCGGCCTGGCGCAGACCGACCACTTCATCGCGGTGGTGGTGCGCAGCACCGTGCCGCCGACCACCACTGAGCAGCGCCTGACCCCCATCCTGGAGCAAGCCTCCGGCAAGCGCGCCGGCGTCGGCTTCGGCGTCGGTATGAACCCCGAGTTCCTGCGGGCGGTCAGCAGCGAGCAGGACTTCGCGCGGCCCTGGATCACCGTGCTGGGCAGCAGCGACCGCCGCACCGCCGAGATCCTCGACATGCTGTATGCCCCGTTCGGCGCGCTGATCGTGCGCTGCACGCCGACCGAGGCCGAGATGATCAAGTACGTCAACAATGTCTACAACGCAGTCAAGATCAGCTACTTCAACGAGGTCCACGCGATCTGCGAGCACCTGGGGATCGACAGCCAGCTCGTTGGGGCGGCAGTGGCACGCAGCGCCGAGAGCATGTGGAACCCGCTGTACGGGACACGCGGCGGGGTTCCGTATGGCGGGGCGTGCCTGCCCAAAGACACCGCCGCGTTCCTCAGTTTCGTGCAGGCGCACGGCTGGCAGCACCTCATGCTCGACGCCACGATCGCGGTCAACCACCGCCTGGAAGAGCAGATTCCGGCCGCACCCTCGCCCGATAAGATCGACGCCGTGCTTGAAGTGGCACGCCAAAGCACGGCGGCTGAGCGCGACCAGACGGAGCTGGCCAGGGCGCTTGGCACCCAGGAGCAAATCGTCCTGTAGCAGGCAGGGCGTACGACGCAGGCAGGGTGCGTGGAATGCCCGCCACACGCACCCGCACATATGCGGCGGCGATGCAAAGGAGAATTCCCTGTGGCACATTTTTTTGAAACGTTGCTAGCTTTTTTTACGAACACGACCCTGCTGATCCCGATCGGCGCGCTGGGCGTCTTCCGCTGGGTGATGTGGCTGGCGAAACGCATCCCGGCGCTGTTCTACCGACCGATCGAGAACGACTACGATTGCACGGCCACGATCGTGACGCCGGTGTATAACGAGGACCCGGTGCTGTTCCGCCGGGCGCTGGAGTTCCTGGATCGCCAACCGGCCCGACCATATCATCGCCGTGATCGACGTCACCGACACCACGTGCATGGCGATCGCCGGCGAGTATGCCCAGGTCGAGGTCATGCCGATCGATATCCCTGGCAAGCGCCCGGCGCTGGCCGCGGGCGTGGACGCCAGCAGCAGCGAGATCGTCGTGCTGGTCGATAGCGACGTGATCTGGGAGCCGGACGTGCTCAAGAAGCTCAAGATGCCCTTCGCCGACCCGACCATCGGCGGCGTCGGCACCCGTCAGCATATGTACCCCAGCGATGGCAAGCAGCCGACGCTATGGGAGCGGCTGGCCGACATTTATTTAGACATTCGCTACTCGGACGAGGTGCCGGCCACGACGCGCTGGGGTCGGGCGGTGAGCTGCCTGTCCGGCCGCACCGCCGCCTACCGCACCCACCTGCTCCAGAGGCTGCGCGAGCCATTCCTCAATGAGACCTTCATGGGGCACCCGTGCATGAGCGGCGACGACAAGCGCTACACATCGCTGATCTTGCAGAACGGCTACCATACCTGGAACCAGCTCAACGCGCAGGTCTACTCGACGTTCAACCCGCAGTTCAAGGGTTTTATTAAGCAGCGCATCCGCTGGAGCCGCAATAGCTTCCGCTCCGACCTGCGCGCGCTGTGGCAGGGCTGGGTCTGGCGCTACCCCTACCTGGCGCTGATGCTGATCGACAAGACCGTCGCGCCCTTCACGCTGCTGGTCGGGCCGATCGTGCTGGGGCTGGCGCTGGCGCTGGGCCAGTGGCAGCTCGTGCTGGCGCTGCTGGCCTGGTGGCACGTCAGCCGGGCGTTCAAGATCTGGCCGCACCTGAGCCGGCGCCCGGTCGACTGGCTGATTGTGCCGATATTTATAGTGGTGACGTACTACATGTCGCTGGTGAAAGGCTACGCGCTGTTTACGATCAACGAGCACAAGTGGCTGACCCGCGCGGTCGCGGTGGTCGATGGGAAAGTGGAACGGGTCAGCGAGGCTGAGCAATCCGGCGCCCTGAGCAAGAAAGCGGCCGTGACACCATGAAACAAGCTCTCTGGCCCGGTCGCCGACCGCGCCACCGCATGCTGTTGCTCTTGCTTTTGCTGCTGTCGTTTGTGCTGCGGGGAGCAACCGCCGGCCCGGCGCTGGCGCAGACAGCGGTGCCGGTGCGCTACGATTCGCTGCTGAAAACAATCTATGTCGGCGCCAATTACAATCCGGGCGACCCGGCCCAGGCGCCGTTCGTCGGCCACCCATCGCACCCGAACGCGCCAAAGAGCCCGATCACGTTCCCGCAGATCGCGGCGGCGCTGAACGACCCGGCGCTGCTCCAGGATCAGGGCGGCGGCGCGTGGTTGCTGAAAGCCGACCTAGTGATCAGCCAGACGGCCCGGCTGGAGGCAACCAGCGCCTCGATCGCCTGGCTGCGGCTCGACAGCACGCCAGGCGCCCGCTTCCCGGCCTACACGCGGCTGATCGCGCGCGGCGGGCACCTGCTGATCCAGGACATCAAAGTGACCTCCTGGGCCGGCGGCGGCGTCGACACCAACTACTACGACGGCCGCAGCTTCCTGCTGGCCGAGCTGGGCGGGCGGATGGACATCATCCGATCGGAGGTCTCGCACTTGGGCTGGGGCGACGGCGAGCCGAGCGGCCTGGCGTGGCGCAAACGCGCGACCCAGAATAACGCGCTGACCGGCGCGACCGGCAGCATCATCGACAGCGACATCCACGACAATTACTTCGGGCAGTACTCGTACGAAGCCTACGGGCTGATCGTCACCAACAATCAGTTCCATCACAACTATCTCTACGGCTTCCACCCGCACGACGCCTCGACCGGCTTCCAGGTCGCGTACAACAAGGTCTACAGCAACGGCAAGCACGGGATCAGCTTCTCGCGCGGCTGCTAGCTTAAACTGGATCCATCACAACGAGGTGTACGGCAACGCCGAGCACGGGATCATGATCGAGCGCGGCAGCAACAGCAACCTGATCGAGCACAACCTGGTCTACAACAACCGCGACGGCATCGCGATCTTCCAATCCGAGAAGAACACCATCCAGTACAACACCCTGCGCGACAATGAGCGCGGCGTACGGATCAACGCCACATACGATGTAGGCGACCCATTCGACGGCGTGTCAGTCGAGAATAACGTCATCAACAACACGATCGAGCACAACACGCAGTATGGGATCTACCTGTACGAGCGCGCCGATAAAAACACGATCGCCAGCAACACTATCTCCGGCAACGCTGGCGCCGGCGTGTATGTCAAGACCGGGGGCAACCCGATCAAGCGCAACCTGATTCAGCGGCAACGGCGTCGGTATCTCGATCGTCGGCACCGACCCGGTCACGCCGGGCGGGCTGCCGCCATCGTACGCCCCCGGCCACGATAACATTATCCAGGGCAACACAATCGAAGATAATGACTCGATCGGCGTGCAGCTCAAGGGCGGCATCGAGACGCTGATCGGCGTCAAGGCGACCCTGCCGATGGTCGAGGACGGCAACATCATCCGGGCCAACGGGTCGCACGGCATCAGCTTCGACGGCACATCGAGCAAGAACACCGTCGAGGGCAACACCATTCACGCCAACGGGCTGGACGGCGTGGTCGCTAAGGGCGCCGGCAGCATCCGCAACCGGATCACCCGCAACAGCATCACCGCCAACGCGCGCAACGGCATCAACATCGACGACGGCGCGCAGAACGGCATCCAGCCGCCGGCGATCACCAGCGGTGTCGATGCGAACCCGGTCCAGGGCACGGCGGCCAAGGGCGCCAGGGTCGAGATCTACCGCGACAGCGGCGGCCAGGGTAACAGCTACAAAGGCTTCACCACCGCCGGCGCCGACGGCAAGTGGAGCTTCACGCTGCCGGCCGGCGACAATGTGCAGGAGGGCGCGATCACCGCGCTGGCGATCGATGCATCGGGCAACACCTCGGCCTTTGGCGGCAATGTCCCCGGCGGCGGGCTGGCGACCTACCAGATCGGCGGCGGCCGCAACGGCGAGCGAACGGTCTACGTCAGCGGCCCCGGCGCGAACGTCACGCTGCCGGACATCCAGCGGGCGTTGCAGGTGATCAGCCCGACCACCACACTGCTGGAGAATCAGGGCAGCGGCGTCTGGCAGGCCAATGTGAGCACTGTTCGTCAATCGCGGGGTGACGCTGACGCTGACGGCGGAGACAGTCACAGTGGCTCAAGCTACGCAGCCAGGCGACCGACATCCAGCTCCAGGCGACCGGCGACCCGGTGTATAACTACCAGAGCTTTGCGTCGCTACGCACCCACAGCGGCGTGATCCGCATCGACGGCGTGAAGATCAGCTCCTGGGACCCGGCCGCCAACACCTATGACACCGATGTCTCGAATGGGCGCAGCTACCTGCTGGCCAAGTATAACGCCCGCATGGACATCAAGAACGCCGAGCTGACCTACCTGGGCTCGGCCGACGGCGAGAGCTACGGGGTCTCCTGGCGCGACATCAACGACGCCGAAGCGCCGGACCAATTGCTGACGCGGGTGACGGGCGAGGTGCTCAACAGCAGCTTCAGCTACAACTACTACGGCGTCTACACTTTCCAAGCGGCCAACATGGTCTTCCGCGGCAACAAGTTCCATCACAACATCGGCTACGGCTTCGACCCGCACGACTACTCGCACCACTTCACTGTCGAGGATAACGAGGCCTTCGAGAACGGCAACCATGGCTTTATCATCTCGCGCGGCTGCAATAACTTCGTGTTCCGCCGCAATAAATCATACAACAACCGCTACACCATCGGCACGGATGACCGCAGGGCGCACGGCTTTATGATCGACCCTGGCTCGCCGAACAGCCAGTTCCCGCAGGTCGCCTCGCACCACAACCTGATCGAGAACAACCAGGCGACCGGCAACGATGGCTACGGCGTGCGGGTGGTCGGCGCGAACGACAACACGATCCAGAACAACAGCTTCGCCGACAACTTGCAGGGGATCACGCTGGAGCAGGGCAGCACCGGCAACATCCTGAAGGGCAATACGATCAGCGGCAGTAAGCTCTACGGCATCTACCTGATCGGTGGTTCTGACGGTAACACTATTAGCGGCAACACGATCACAAGGAGCGGCAAGCACGGTGTTTATGTCAAGACCGGCAAGAACACGATCAGCGAGAACACGTCCAGCGACAATGGCTCGATCGAGGCCGGCGTGCCGGTCGGCTCGGGGATCGCGTTCCTGCGCGAGAGCGATGTCGCGGCGGCGGCGGCAGACCTGCGGCTGCCGGGGTCCGGCGTGAGCCTGGCGGCGCTGGCCCCTGAGCTGATCAGCACGACCGAGGCCAGCGAGGTTGCCGATAACATCGTCACCAAGAACACGGTGGCGCGCAACCGCGACGAGGGGATCGAGCTGAAGAGCACGGTCAACACCAGGGTCGAGAGCAACACGGTCGAGGGCAATGAGTTCGAACGGGATCTACCTGGCGAACGGCGCGAGCGGCAGCCTGATCAAGAAGAACACGGTCAGGGGCAACCTACGCCACGGCCTGCGCGCCAACGGTACCGACGTGTTCGCCAACACCTGGACGGAGAACCTGGTCTACGGCAACGGGAACGGCGGCATCATCACCACCAGCGGAGCGAACAATGGCATGCCGTCGCCGGAGTTTGAGGTGCAGGGGCGCATACTCAGCGGGACGACAACGCCGGGGGCAGTGGTGGAGATCTTCTCGGACATCGGCGGGCAGGGGCTATACTTCGAGGGGCGTGTCACGGCCAAGGCGGACGGCTCCTTCACATTCACCGCGACGCGGCCCTGGCGCGCGCCGAACATCAACGCCATCGCCACCGACACGCTGAACAACTCGTCGGGCTTCACCCATAACATCGGCGCGGCAGTCGGCAGCTACCGGATCTATCTGCCGCTCATCAGGTAGATGACAAGATGACAAGATGACAAGATGAAAAGATGAAGGGGTGAAGGGGCCGAGCACCTGTAGGGCAGGCCCTCCGTGGCCGCCCCGCCGAGAACCAACAATCACGCAACACGCAACACGCAACACACAACACAACACACAACACGTTTCAGCAAACAATTGATGGAGACGACCATGTACGCACTCATTCTGGCCGGTGGAACCGGCACGCGCTTGTGGCCGCACAGCCGCAGCGAACGGCCCAAACAATTTCTGAGCCTGGGCGGCCAACGGACCATGCTCCAGGAGACGGTCGACCGGACGCTGCCGATCATCCCGCCGGAGCGGGTCTACGTCGCGACCGGCGCGGCCTATGCCGACCTGGCGGCCGAGCAGCTTCCCGACGTGCCGCGCGAAAACATCCTGGCCGAGCCGTCGGGGCGCGGGACGGCCCCCTGCATCGGCCTGGCGGCGCTACACCTGCGCCGACGCGACCCGGACGCGGTGATGGCGGTGCTCAGTGCCGACCACCTGGTCGAGCGGGCCGACCTATTCCGCGAGGTGCTGACGACCGGCGCCACGATGGCACAGCAGGGAAACCTGGTCACACTGGGCATCCAGCCGACGGCGCCAAGCACCGGCTACGGCTATATTCAGCGCGGTGATCCGCTCGAACAGGAGCGCGGTCACCCGATCTTCCGGGTCAAAGGGTTCGTCGAGAAACCGGATGTCGAGCGGGCGCGCGCCTACCTGGCGGGCGGCGACTACTACTGGAACGCGGGGATGTTCGTCTGGCGCGCCGACCGAATCCTGGCCGAGCTGGCCGAGCACCGGCCAGCGCTGGCCCAGGCCCTCTCGGTGATCGACGCGGCGATCGGCACACCATACGAGCAGAAGGTGCTGGAGATGATCTGGCGCGATATCGAGAATGTCGCGATCGATGTCGCGGTGATGGAGCGAACGGCCCACGCGGCGGTGATCCCGGCCAACCTGGGCTGGAGCGACGTCGGCGACTGGTCGGCCCTAGCCGACAGCCTGCCACGCGACGACCATGGCAACGCGGTGATCGGAGATTATGTGGGGCTGGACACGCGCAACACACTGATCTACGGCAACGGCCGCGTGATCGCGACGATCGGCGTCGAGGACCTGGTGATCGTCGACGCCCATGATGTTGTGCTGATCTGCCCACGCGACCGTGCCCAGGATGTGAAGGCCATGGTCACGGAGGTTCGCGAGCGGTATCGGCATCTCTTGTGAGACAATAGAGGAAAGTTCTCTTAATGATTGCACAAACGGCACACGACCGGCCGCTGGTGGCCGACCGGGTCTCCAAACATGGCCGCGCCGTCACGGTGGTGATGTTTGTGGTGGTGTTGGGGCTGCTGGGCTTAACCTTTCTATGGCTCGGCGCGCGGCGGGTCAACAACTTCTTCGTTAGCCGCGGCGACGCCGACTACCAGGCCCTGAGCTACCCGGCGGCGGTGAATGATTATACCTGGGCGGTGCGCTTCGACCGCAACGACGCGCACTCGCACCTGAACCGCGGCTACGCGCTCCAGCGGCTAAACAACGACGCCGGCGCCCTGCCCGATTTCACGCGCTATATCGCCCTGCGCCCGCTGGAGGACGGCGGCTACCTGGCCCGTGGCATCAGCTATGCCCGCCTCGGCAAGCACGACCAGGCGATCGTGGATTTCAGCGCGGCGATCGAGCGCGACCCGAGCAGCGTGCCTGGGTTCGTCGGCCGGGCGCGCGCTTACGCCGCGCAGGAGCAGTGGGAGCCGGCCGCCGCCGATATGAGCGAGGCGCTGCGGCTGCGACCTGACGAGCCGAGCTACCTGCTGGACCGGGCACGCTACTACACCCACCTGAACAAGCTGGGCCTGGCGCTGGCCGACGCCGACCGGCTGCTGGCGGTCCAGCCGGCGACGACCAGAACCCTGCTGCTGCGCGCCGATCTGCGCGAGCGCACAGGCGATCTGCCCGGCGCACTGATCGACCTGAACAACGCGGTCGGGCTGGAGCCGCAGAACGGCGAGGTCTTCGCGCGGCGCGGGGCCTACTACGAGCGCCTGGGCGACAGCGACCGGGCGCTGTTCGACTACGAAGAGGCGGTCGAGCTTGACCCGACACTGGCCTGGATACACACGCGCATGGGCCTGCTATTCTTCGGGCGCGGTGACTTCGAGCGCGCCGAGGAAAGCCTCAGTAAAGTGATCGAGCTGCACCCGAACGATAAGGAAGCCTACCTGCGCCGAGCCAATGTGCGGCTGGAGGCGCGCCAATTCGACACCGCGCTCGAAGACTTCCAGAAGGTCGTCGACCTCGATCCGCGCGCGCCGGCCGTGTACCTGGCGCGGGCGCGGGCACGGCAGGCCGGCGGCGACCTGACGGGGGCCGGCGAGGACCTGGATCTGGCGGTCAAGCTGGACCGCAACAACCCGCAAGCCTACCTGGAGCGCGCGCGCATCCGGCGGGCGATCGGCGAGACCCACGGCGCGGTCCAGGATCTTGAGCAGGCGCTCCAACTCGACCCGAACAACATCACGGCGCTGACCGAGCGGGCCGAGATCCGCGCGCTACGCCGCGAGTACGGCGCCGCGATTGGCGACTACGACGAGCTGATCGCGCGGCAGCCCACCACCACGGCGCTGTACATCGCCCGCGGTCGGCTCTTCCAGGCCTCCGGCGATCTGAAGAGCGCCGAGAAGGACTTCCGGCAGGCCACGACGATCGACAGCCACTCGCCGGACGGCTACATCGAACTAGGCATCCTGGCGGCGCAACAGGGCAACCCCGAACTGGCAATGCAGAGCTTCGACAAGGCGCTGGCGTTGGGCAGCGGCAACGCGCGCGTGTTCGCCGCGCGCGGGCGGGTTTTCGCCGATCAAGGCCAAGTGGCCGACAGCCTGGCCGACCTGGACTGGGCGCTGACTCTGCGGAGCGACGACGCCGCCACGCTGCTGGTGCGCGGGCAGGTCTACAGCGACCAGGGCTGGAGCGACGCGGCGATCGAGGACTTCACCAAAGCGATCGAGCTGCGACCGGAGAGCGCGCAGGCGCTCATAGCCCGCGCCCGCGCCTATGGGACACAGGGCAAATTCGAGACGGCGCTGAAGGACGCCGACACGGCAGTGGCGCTTCAGCCCAGCAGCGCCGAGGTGCTCCTGGCGCGGGCGCGCATCTACGCGCTGAAGGACGACCCGGCGCGAGCGCTGGCCGACATCCACCATGTGCTGGGGCTGGAGCCGCAGAACGTCGAGGCCCGCGTGCTGCGGGCGCGGCTGTACGACAAACAGCGCTGGACCAACGACGCCCTGGCCGACCTGAACGCAGTGCTTCAGATGGCGCCGCAGGACACCACCTCGTACAAGGCGCGGGCCGAGCTACTGCGCCAGCTTGGCGACTACGCCGGCGCCCAGGCCGACCTGGAGCGGGCGCTGGCCCTCCAGCCGGGCAACGGCGAGCTGGTGTTCCGCCAGGGCGCGCTGCTGGAGGAGCAGGGCAAGCTGGACGAGGCGTTGGCGCTCTACGGCCAGGCACTCAATGTCGGCGGCACGCCGGCCGAGCTGTACCTGCACATCGGCAAGATCCGCTATAAACTGGGGCAATACCGGCGGGCGCTGGCCAACTTCGAGGCCGCGCTAGAGCGCCAGCCGGAGAGCGGGCCAGCCTACCAGGGCATCGGCCTGGCGCAGCGCAAGCTCGGCGACGACGCAGCCGCCGTGACCGCGTTCAAGAATTATCTACGCCTGATCCTGGAAGGGCCGGAGCGGCTCGAAATCGAGGAGTGGGTACGTAAGCACGGCGGGTAAGTCTGAAAAGGGGGTTTGAGGGGGCAGCCCCTCAGTCTCCCCCACCCACACCGTCAATTTGAGTTTGGTTTTAGGAAAAAGGGGGTTTGAGGGGGCAACCCCCTCAGTCTACCCCACCCACACTGTCAATTTGAGCGGGGAAGAGTAGAAGATAGAAGATAGAAGATAGAGGCTAACGTGCTATCTTCTATCTTCTATCCTCTATCCTCTATCATCCAGAGGGCGGGCAGATTAGTTCGAGAGGTAGGACCGGGCCGTGGTCTCGACGATATCCGCCACGACATCCAAGTAGGCGATATAATCCTGGTCGAAGCGCGGGATCACCTGGGTGCCGGAGCCCGGAACCGTCAGCGACAAATCGCCAACCTCGCGCCCATTGCCGCTCGGATGAATCAGGATCGCCCGGCGCCCATCGGCGCGGTTACGCAACCCCCAGCCATAGCCGACCGCCACGCAATCGTAATCGAAGCTGGTGGGCAGCGCGGAGATCACCTGATACGCGGCATGCGACCAGAGAAGACGCCAGGTCTGCTCATTCGGAAGCTTCTCTGCGGCCATATCGTAGCGCTCCTTTCGGCCAGCGGCGCGAGAGCCGGATGCCGCCGATACGCACGACGTCGCTGGTTCCGCTTGCCTCTCCACCACTGCGCTGCTATTGTACCGTAGGGACGCCAGGGTTGCAAAATAATCATCTTTCTCACAATCTTTACTTTATCTTCACGAAGTGTGCCACCAGGTTAGGTTGGCTGATTTGGAGGGGCGGTCCCCTCCAAACCTCCCCCTTCCCTGAGTGTGCCACCAGGTTAGGTGGGCTGATTTGGAGGGGTGGTCCCCTCCAAACCTCCCCCTTCCCTGAGTGTGCCACCAGGTTGGGTGGGCTGATTTGGAGGGGTGGTCCCCTCCAAACCTCCCCCTTCCCTGAGTGTGCCACCAAGTTGGGTAGGATGGCGCTGCTGATCGTGATCGCGGCGCTGCTGTGCGCGTGCGGCGGCACAGCCGAGCCTTTACCGGAGCCGATCGCAGGGCCGCGAGCTACGATCGAGCCGGGGGCCCAGGAGGCTACGATCAAGCCCGGTACCCCAGAGGCCGCCCCACCCGGCCCCTGCGGCACCAGCATCGTCGAATCGGGCGCCGGCGAGGCAGCGCCTACCGCGCAGGCGAGCACGCATCCTAGTGGGCAGGCTGGGCTGGATGGTGCCATGAATATCAGCTACGACGCCGACACCCGTACGATCATCCTGCGCCAGGGGCCGCCCGCCACGCTGGCCCAGGTCGGCGCCGCGCTGGGCCGCAGCGAGCTGCTGCGCGAGCTGGCCCCCGGCGAGTGGTTCCTGGATGCGAATGTGCGGGTCGAGCGCGACGCGGCACTGCTGGTGGCTGCGCCCGAGGTGCGCCGGCTGAAGCTACGCAGCGATGCCGGTGGGTTTGTGTGGATCAAGGGGCTCGGCGGCCGACTCAGCTTCAGCGGCGCCTGCGTCACCTCGTGGAACCCTGCCGCCGGCCGCGTCGACGAGGACTACGCCGACGGCCGCAGCTTCGTGCTGGCCCGCGACGGCGCGCAGATGGAGATCCGCGACGCCGAGTTGAGCTACCTTGGCTACGAGGCCAACGAGTCCTACGGCGTCGCCTGGCGCCTGGAAGGGACCGGCGGGAGCGCCGTCAACAGCCGCTTCGGGCACAACTTCTACGGCCTATACAGCTACGAGGTGAACGACCTAGTAATCCGTGGCAACGAGGTGCATCACAGCGTGCGCTACGGGATCGACCCGCACACGCGCTCGAACCGGCTGCTGATCGAAGGCAACCGCGCGCACCACAACGGCAAGCACGGCATCATCCTGGCCGAAGGGTGCAGCGACAGCATCATCCGCGACAACCAGGTCTTCGAGAACGCGCTGCACGGCATTGTGCTCGTAGAGCACTCGAACAACAATACAGTCGAGGGCAACCGATCGTTTAGCAATGGGCTCCAGGGCATCAACATCAACAACTCGGCCCACAACACCATCCGCGACAACCAGGCGTATGACAATGGCGAGGACGGCATCGGCGTCGGGCAGAAGTCCAGCGATAATGTGGTGATCGGCAACCACGCCAGCGCCAACCAGCGCGACGGCATCTCGCTCTACAGCGCGGCGACCAGGAACGAGCTGCACGCGAACGTGGTACGAAACAATGGGCGCTACGGCATCTACCTGAAGAGTAACGACAATATCCTGACCGATGACAACCAGGTCGCCGGCAACCACGCGGCCAACATCCGGCGCGACGAGCGCTGACCACCGGAGAACAGAGAACCAAGAACAAAGAACAAAAAAGTCATCGAGCCGCGATGGTGTGCCGTGGGAATGCCATGCGGGTAATGCGCCGATTGAACACCGCGTACACCGCAATGCCCCGTGTGGTGCGCCGAACGCACACCGCAATAAGGTAGCGCCTGGGCGAAAGTCAAAACGGGTAAAAGGATTTAACCATGACCACAACCAGGCGAATCCTCCGAGCCTTTGTGATCATGCACACCACGAGTTTACTCGCGATCTTGATCGTCCCCTTCACGACACGCTCGATGAGCGCGGCTGCCAGGCGCGAACAAACTGCCGTTGCGCCTCGGTTTCCGGCGCCTCAATGTGGGCACTCGGGCTGCCGCGTCGGCGCCGGGCGATCTCGCGCAGCGCTTCTTCGCCGGCCTGGCCATGGCGGGCCAGGTAACAGCCGACTACGGTGCCGGTGCGCCCGATCCCGGCTAGGCAATGGACGTACACCGCCCGCTCGGCCGCAAGCGCCGCGTCGATACGATCGAGGATCTGCGTCATCTGCTCGCGTGATGGCGTACCCATGTCGGGGATCGGCGAGCGCCAGCAGTCGAACCGGCCGCCGGCGCACTCGCGCTGGAGCACATCCTCGTAGGAAGGCCCCCCGTGATCCTCGGCCAAGTTGATAAAGACTGTGATCCCGGCCTGGATCAGGGCTTGGAGCGTTTCCTGAGCATCATGCCGGTTGGTTGAGCCAGGGTGCATGCCAGCCAGGAATCGGCCAGGGAGCACCCAGTAGGAGTGCGGGATGGGCGGGGCGACGATGGCCTCGATAGGGTTCGGCGCGCCACTCGGATAGTGCTGCGCTTCATAAGCTTCCACCAAGGTTGTCAGAACATGGAGCCGGTCGCCTTCAGGTGTATCCAGCACCGCATCGAACAGCCGCTCAATCTCCGCAAGGGCGGCGCGATGGTCCGCCTCGGTCTTAATCAGTCGAATGTCCATAGTTTCTCCCGCGTGGATGGCAGACAACAGCTCAAGCTCGCACTTTGCAGTGATGGTTACGTGGCTCCCAGTCCATCCCACACGTGCCAGGCTGCGCTATAATACTCCCCATCGCACGATGGAAAAGAATCTTGAGGGGCCAGCCCCTTCAAACTCCCCCTTTTCAGATCGTCTCTGAGGCCGTTGGATAGGACCTCCGCCATGCCTTTCTCCAGCTCAACCCGCCGGCTGCTCCAGTACCTCTCGATCATTTGCATCGCGTCCCTATGGGTGATCTTGCTGATCGCGGATCAGCTTGGCACCGATTTCTACCCACTGCACTTTGCGGCCCGTCTAACTCTGGCGGGGGATTCGCCGTATGGCAGCGAAGCGACTGCACGGCTCGCGCAATCCTGGCCGGCGCCCTTCGCATCGGCCGGGATCGCCTATCCTCTGCCGCTGATTCTGCTGATCACCCCGTTCGCGCTCTTGCCCTTTCCCCTGGCGAGCCTGCTTTGGATCGGCGTCGGTGCGACCGGCGCACTGCTGTGTGTACGGATAACTGAGGACCACGCTACGTCCATTCTGCTCCCGCTGCTGTTCCTGCCGCTGTATCGGGCGGTCGTGCTGGGGCAAGCAACGCTGATCTGGTTCGGGCTGGCCGTGATCATGGTCTGGGCCACGCGTGATCACCGAGGCTGGCTGGTTGGGATCTGTATCATGCTGCTGGCCTTGAAACCACAGAACGGTCTCCTGTTCGCCCTCGCCGGGATGATCTGGAGCTGGCGCACCGATCGGCGGGCGCTGCTGTGGGCGCTCGGCGCGGGAGGTGTGTTTGGCGGGCTCGCGTTTGCCGTGCAGCCGGATTGGCTCGGGGCATGGCTGGCTCAGACGCGGCAGTATCAAACCATTGTGCATCCGCCGCTGGTGCTCCCGTGGGGGCTGCTGGTCGTGCTGGCCTGCTGGCGTCTCCCCTGGTGGGCACGGGTCGCGGCCCTGCAAGTGGTGCTGTTCCCGCTGTCCGATCTGTATTCTGCGCTGCCGCTCCTGCTTTGCTGGATCGCGATCGGCGGCCCGCTGGCGCTCGTCGGCGCAGGCTGTTCGTGGCTCTGGCTGATATTCGGATTACCCAATAACGTCGATGTGCTCTGGGGGCTGATCTTCTGGCCGCTGATCGCGGCGGCGGTCTGGCGGTCGTGGCTGGGCAAGCTGTGGCCGGTGCGTCGCGTGGCACCTGATGCCTGAACATCAAGCAGTGGGAGACTTGGAGAAGTAGACGCCCAATTGCTTGAGCTGGGCGAAGATGACGGTGAAGACGCACTCCTTGGCTTTGTGATTGAGCAGCGATTGACGAAATTCGGAGAAGAAGGCAGTATGGTCGAAGTACCTATGAAAAACGAGCTATAATTAAACGCACCAGTATAGCTATAGCTAATCACACGTCTTAGGAGCATGTTTCAAAGCACTTAATATCATCTGCCCTGCCTCATGAATGTCGGAGGTGCCTCCTACAACTTTTGCATTCGGCCAGGGGGCTTCATCAGATGACAGATAATACTCGATATGATATATACCTCCTGGTGCATTAATCCAGACCCTCCCGCAACTAGAGCTATCTATATCACTGAGAACTAGATAATTGTGTGATGTATATGCCCACTGGCTGGGAGCATCAACCTCTTCCTTTAGATGCCGAATTAATGCCAGCATCTTCCGAGCATATGTTTCCCATTGTGGCCCCTCCGACAATATTTCTGTATAGAATTCCTCCAGAGTTTCAGGTCGCCCGTCGGTTATTTGCTTGATTTGCATCTTATTCTCCTTAATTATCGGAAATAACAGTGATATTCGCTGCTAGATAAAGGACAGCGATTTTATCAATACCAGCGTATAGCATAGCATTCCTATCAGGGGTGTAAAGTGGGAAGGGGTTTTTGTGGGGGCTTCCCCCCACACCCCCTTTTACAACTCATTTAGGAATGCTATACCATCTCAATGTTTACAATAAGCTGTACAGCTTAACATCCTCCACCATATTTTCAGGGTATTTTCCATCCTGCCTGAAGCATATCGTGGAAGAAGTTTTTAAGCTCCTCTCCCTGCAAGATCTGGTTCCCTCGCTTGAACGTAGTTTTAGCCAGGAGCTTGCGATCGTTGAGGATCGTGTATAGCTCATAATCAGTAAACCGCTTGCCCTTCATATCGGAAGGCCGTCTGATAACATCTCCATACTCCACCGCTTCGAAGGTCTTCGCGAGGTCGGTGAAATCCAAGCCCTTGACGTCAAATTCGATGAAGCTCGCTTTTTCGGCAGCTTCGTTGAACAGGTGCGGAAAGGCTTCATCATTGAGAGGATCGGGATAGATATTATAGTTGTTCGGCTCCACATATCCATCCCTAATCCAGTGCCTCGCTTGTGTATAGTCACGTCCTAGCTGGAGCGTCTTTCCATTACCACGGCCAATTCCTCCACCACCCTGGCTTTGCATAGTGGCGCAGGCACGCATTCCGTTGACAATCAGGCCAGCTTCATTGCCGACCGCTGCTCCCAAAACCCCTGCTCCGTGGGCCGCCACCGCTGCACCTGCTCCAGCCACGAGCCCTGCTGGAGCGCAAGCGAGGCCGAATGTTCCCACACAGGCTAAACCACTCCCGCCAACTCCTGCTGCCCCTACGACAATCTCAGCAGCACCCTGGACAGCAGCAATTGCATTTCCCGCATGCCGACAGATCGACATTTGAGCTGATTCGCCGCTTTGGGGTGCCGCGTCTTCCGCCAAGCCAAACGTGTTATCATAGGCCCATTGTTTGAAAATACCAGCCCCACACTCGCTGACGGTGTTGACGATACCCTCTACGTAAGCCTGACCCGCTGCCCAGTCGAGTTGTCCCTTTAAAACTCCATCCTCGACGCGGCAGCCAGGCTCGCCATAGATAGGGACACGCTCATCAACACACTTTCCTGTCGGGTCAGTAAAGAGAACAGGATTACCAAGTGCATAGGCGTAGGGATGGTGACTGTAGGGGTTACGGTCATTGCTTTCGCTCGTTCGCCAGCGGTATGCTGTAAAGGTGCCGTGACCCGTATCATACCACCGCGCCCGCAAGTTGACCAACCCGGTCACGCTATCCTGTAACTCGCCGGTGAAGCCGAACGGCGCGATCAGCCCTTGCTCCGGCTTACCCCACACATCGTAGCTCGCGGTTGCGATCGTCGCCCCCGCATCGTTAAGCGTCATCCGCACGCTGCCCAGTGCGTCCTCCGAGTACCATGTTCGCACGCCGTTGCTCTCAGCCGCCAACCGCTCCAGGCCATATAGGTACTTGATTGTCGTCCCGCCCTGTGTGGTCTGGAGCACCTGGCTCAGTGGGGAGGCCAGGTCCTGTGTGTAGCGCGTCTCTACCCCGCCGGTCATCTCCGAGACCAGCACCCCGTCGGCGTTGTAGCGGTAGTGGCGTGCCAGGCCGCCCGTTGTCACGCTGTCCACCTGGTTGAGCGCATTGTACGTGTAGCTCGTCGTCCCGTCGTTCAGCAGATTGCCGGTCGCGTCATAGCTCCACCCGGCGTCGCTGACCTGGTTGGCCGAGTTGTAGCTGTGCTGCTCGGTCACGACGTTATTGAGGCGCACCTCGGTGCGGTTGCCCACTTTATCGTAGGCATAGTTGTAGCTGTTCCCGCCCAGCGTGCTCGCGCCGCTCAACCGGCCCAGCCCATCGTAGGCATAGCTGATCTGGCGCGTTTGCAGCCCGAACTGCTCGGACACCTGGGTGCGCTGGCCCGCTCGATTGTAGGTATAGTCGAGATGGCCCAGTTGCTGGTAGATCCCATTGAGTAGGTTGCCATAGGTGAAGATATTGGTCAGGCGGTCGGCCCAGTCATAGCCGTAGTTGAGCAGGTGCTTGGAGTCATTGGCATAGACCAGCTCGAGCTGCCCAACCGCATTGTAGCTATAGTAGGCCAGGCTCGTCCCATTGCGTAGCACCTCTTTGAGGAGGCCGTCGGCATAATAGGAGTACTGAGTGCTGCTGCCATCGGGGTAGGTCAGGCCAGTGCGCGCACCCCGCGCGTCGTAGTCATACCCGACCGTTCCGCTGTCCATGGTCGTGACTTGCTTGATGCGGCCCAGGGCATCGTAGAGGTAGTTGGTCGGCCCGTTGCCGTCGGGGGCGGAGCTGTGGGTGCGACGGCCGAGCGCATCGTACTCAAACTCGATCGAGCCGGAGAAATCGACGGCATAGATCTGCCTGACGCGGTCCATACCATCGTAGTGATATTCGAGTAGGATGCCGCGCGGATCTTGTTGCTCTTCAAGGCGCCCGCCCCGATCGTACCACCAGGATGTCGTGCGCCCAAGCGCATCCACCGTCGTCTTTTGCCGGTCGGCTGCGTCGTAGCTGAAGCGCCGGATGTTGCCGCGCGCGTCCACGATCGCGATGCGGTTGCCGGCCCGGTCGTAGTCGTAGCGGGTCACGACATTGCAGTCGGTAGCCTGGCAGGTGCCCGTCACGACGTTCTCGGTCACGCCGACCAGCCGGTCCACCAAGTCGTAGGAGAAGGCTGTTTCAGTCCCCTGCGGATCGGTCGTCTTCACGCGTCGCCCAGCCACGTCGTAGAGGGTGCGGGTGATGATGTCCCGGCTGGTCGACCACCCGGCGACGCCATCCTCGTAGGCGAGGATGGTCGCGACTACCCGACCGAGGCCATCGAACTCGTAGACGGTGAGCCGGCCGTCGGCGCGCCTGCTCCAGCGTAGTGTGCCCTGTCCATCGTAGCCCAGGCGGGTTTCGCGGTTGAGCGGGTCATACACGCGCACGGTGTGGCCAAGCTGATCGTACTGGGCTTGTGACGCGGCGTTGGTCGGGTCGGTCCTGATAGTGACTTGACCGAGAGCGTCATAGGTGTGCTGCGTGCGAACGTTGGTATCCTGGTTCACCGGCCCGCCGGCGACGTAATTGCGCGTCGCAGTGGTTGGGCGGCCCAGCCCATCGTAGTCGGTGTGGGTGACGAAGCCGAGCGCGTCGACGATTTCGTAGGCGCGCCCGAGCGCGTCGTAGCGGGTCTGCGCCGCGATGTTGCGATCATTACGCACGCCCTGCGTGGAAGTCACAGCCCTGGGAGACCGGATTGCCGCTCGGAGCGATACAATTCCGGATCGTGGCGGTCACCCGGCCCAAGCCGTCGTACTGCTGGCTGGTCCAATGGCCCGTCGGGTCGCGCTGTGCGAACAGGCGGGCGGTCGTGGGATCATAGGCGTTGCCGCTGGTCCGGTTGAGGTCGGTACCAGTCTGGCCGGGCGCATAATTCAGGGTGGTGGTGATCACCCGGCTCAACGAGTCGTACTGGTACAGGGTGATTCGGTCGGTGATCGGCTCGGTCGCGGTGAAAATGCCGTCGTCATAGTTCTCGACTGTGTGCTCGGTGCGTCCGGCGGCATCATACACAATCACACTGATCAGATCAGTGTCGGTGCCGTCGGTCCAGCTATGATTGAGGGTATCAACCGTCTCAGCGTTCCCATTCTCGTAATTGCGGATCATCTTTACGGGCCGGTTGAGTGCATCGTATTCGGTCGCGGTCCAGCGCCCCAGCGAATCGCGCTGCCAGATCACGTTCCCCGCACCATCGTAATAGGTGATGGTCTGGACGTTGACATCGGGGAGGGTGCCGATCGGCTGGTCGGGCCGGTAGTTCAGAGTGACCGTGACTGGGCGGCTGAAGTCATCGTACTCGGTGCGCGACACCCGTGAGGCGGCCGAGTCAAAGCGCAGCGTGGCCGGGTCGAAGGTGCCGTCCAGGATGCCGGTCTGGGTGACCAGCGTGGTGCGGCCCAGGTGGTCGTAGCCATAGAATGTCGCGACATTGGCATCCGGCGTTGCGGGGTCAAAGGCCGGCGGGGTAGCCGGCAGAGGGCCGCCGCTCCAGCCGGGCGCGACGAGGTTACGTGCGGTCCAATCCACGCGGCCGGCCGAGTCGTAGTGGATGGCGGTGTAGCGGCCCAGCACGTCGCGCATCCAGGTTCGCCGCCCCAGCAGATTGTACCCGTAGGTTGTGATAACATCCTCGTCCGGGTGCATTGAGTTGAACACGCCATCCTTGTAATTCAACGTCGTCGTAGCCACGCTGTGATCGGCATTGTATGCGGTCACCTCGGTTTGCTGGGCGGCCGAGCCGGCCCCGGTCGTAGTGCTGGTGAGTTGCCCGAGCGCATCGTAGGCATAGGTGGTACTCAGATCCTGGTCGGGCTGGGCCGGGTCGAACACGCCGTCCTGGTAGCCCACGATCGTGCGGCTGACCTGACCGAGCGCGTCATACTCGAAGCGGGTCACGACTCCATCGGGGCCGCGCTGCTCTTGTAACCGATTGGCGCTATCGTAGGTGGCACTCGTCGTAATTTTGAGGCCATCTACACCCTGGTCGCTCGCCATTGTCACGTTATCGGCGGGGTCGTATGCGAGTTCTGTTGTGATCGGCTCCGTGCCTGTGATCTGGGTTAAGCGGTGATCATACCGGAAGGTAAGCTCGCTCGTTCCCCCGGCGGCGTCGGTGATCTGTGTCGGTAGCCCCACCAGATCATTCGTCGAGCGCGTCACATTGCCGTTGCCGTCGATCTGGACGGTTGGGGCAAAGCTCTGGTCGAAGGTGGTATAGCCCAGAAACTGGCCGTTGCGCTCCTGGAAGCGCAGCGAGCCGTCAGGCCGGTAATGATCGACGAACACATCGACGGGCAACCCGCCGCGCTGCTGGGCCATCGTCGTCGTCCAGCCATCGGCGGTGTCGGCGTAGGTGTAGGTTGTCTCCAGTCCAGTGGCGTCGACTTGCTGTTCCACACGCCGCTGGTTGTCGTAGGTGTTGGTGATCTGCGTGACGTGCGCCGCATCCTCCACGCTGGTCAGCAGGTGCGTCGTCCCCGCATAGGTATAGGTGGTGACGCCGGCGCGCAAGTCCGTGACCGTTTCGAGATCTCCAGCGGCGCTGTAGCCGAAGCTCACCTCCAGATTCAGCGGGCCACGCACCGCCTCCAGCCGTGGCTGGCCCTGTACCGCGATGTAGTGGAAGGTGAGTGTTCGCTGTGATTGCGTGTCGGTGACCGATGCTAGTTGTCCATTCCAGGCCATCCCTGGTGCGGCGGCGTAGGAGAGCTGCTGCACCCGACCTTGCGGATCGCGTTGTTCGGTCAGCCGTCCCTGGGCATCAAATCGCAAGATCGATTGGTCACGCAACTTCAGCGTGTAGGCACCATCCGTCCGAGTCAGGGTGGCACGAACGCCAGGCACGGGATCAAGGATCGTGTTTGATTCAGCATTATCGATAAAGCGCAGCCGGTTCCCGCTAGGCGCCTCATAGATTACCGTGCCCGACTCGCCGCCCGTCTGCCCTGGCAATGTGAGCGCGGCGCCAAAGGCATGCCGCCAACCAGGACCAAGCGGCGTGGTCGGGTATTTGGCCGGATCGGCAAACATCGAGACGTAGGTGCGTCCGAAGCGCAGGGCCGGCCCTGCGCTGGCGACCTCCAGGTCGGCCGTCTGGAGGTAATAGGCGCCCGAGAAGGTATTGACCGGATCGCCAAAGACGTGCTGGACGTTGCCGCCCGCGGCGCAGTCACACTTGCCCACGACTTGATCGGCAGGGATGGTCACTTCGGCAGTTCCGCCGGTGAATTTCAGCGAATCGAGCAGGAAAAAGTGTGGGACTCCGCCCTCTCGCTTCCAGATCACCACGCGCCCGCGTTTTCCAGAGAGCGACTGATGGACGCGCTGGTCGAGATGCTGCCACTGCTGTGTATCCTGCGGGCTATCGGTCGCATTCTCAGGGATAAGGCGCATCCAGCCCGAACCATCAGTGGGTAAGAATTCTACGTTAATACCGGTTGCCGGGTCTGGATTTCCGTGGGGCTTGATGACGCGCGCCCAGGAGAGGCTGAACGTGAGCGGGACCGTGGCCGAGAACTCCGGCAATTGGACGATCGGGCTTTGCCAGGCCGCGTACCCGTTCCCTCCAACTCCATTATCGAGGAAGGTCTCAATGCTGAGATAGGGTCCATTGAGGGGTGCAATGCTCCCGGTGGGACCGGCCTGAACGCCGGTCTTCAAATAGTCAATCGGCATGGCACCCCATTGCGGCACATAGCGCCAGCCAGGGACATCGGTGGCAAAGCTCATATCCGACCAGGTACAGTCGGCCGAAACTCCCCCCCTTGAGTTCAGCAAAAAAGCCATACTTCGACCATGGTTTGCGGCGGCACCGTCCAGCCGAGTGTGATGCGCTTGGAGTTACTTGCGAGGATTGTTCCTTGCGAAGAGACAATATTGAGATACCCAGTCCAGCTTGAAGAGCCAACCGGCTTGACACCAAGCGTTGCAGTGGTGGCCGGAACATTTGGCGTTTCGAGGGTGGGGTTATCGTTTATAATGGTCTCGGTGCTGACCGTCAGATCGATGCTATCGAGGAGCCCGGCCGGGACCTGGATCAGGTGCGAAACATTTGTCGTACCGTTATTCAGGTGAATATCGGGAACAGTGTGCGACGGCCGACGGGGGACGCTGAAACTGCCGTCAAAGCCTAGCCGCAGGGTATGCGATATCTCGTACTGCTGCCGAAACTGTTCAGCAGTCGTGGCCGACAACCCCGCCGACTGTGCCAGCGGTAGTGCCGGGAGAGGCGGAGGAGTAAGCATCGGCGAGGCCAAGGGCGCGGCAGATACGACACTAGCCGAGGGCAGCGGAACGGCTGCTGGAGGCAACATACCAATCAGTAGACACAGCACAACAAGGTGCAACACAGGCCGGCGTAGCATACGAGGCTCCTTTGGTTAGAATGTGAACAAATATACGACCAGCTATACACCGTACGACATGGGATAGTGTTACTGGTACTTCCCCAGCGCTGATTTCCGAAATCTCACCGAATGAGGAGGTGCTATGACCCGTACCATCCGCGCGCCCCGCGGCTCGCAGCTCTCGTGCAAGGGCTGGCCGCAGGAGGCGGCCCTGCGCATGCTGATGAACAACCTCGACCCAGAGGTGGCCGAGGACCCGGCCAATCTGATCGTCTACGGCGGGACCGGCAAGGCCGCCCGCAACTGGGCCTGCTTCGACGCGATCGTGCGCGAGCTGCGGCAGCTCGCCGGCGACGAGACGCTGCTGATCCAGTCGGGCAAGCCGGTGGGCGTGCTGCGAACCCACCCCTGGGCGCCGCGGGTGCTGCTGGCCAATAGCCTGCTGGTGCCGCACTGGGCCACCTGGGACGAATTTCGGCGCCTGGAGGCACTCGGCCTGACCATGTACGGGCAGATGACGGCCGGAAGCTGGATCTACATCGGCACGCAGGGGATCTTGCAGGGCACCTACGAGACCTTCGCCGAGCTGGCCCGCCAGCACTTCGGCGGCTCGCTGCGGGGCCGCTGGGTGCTGACGGCTGGTCTGGGCGGTATGGGCGGCGCCCAGCCCCTATCGGTGACCATGAACGAAGGCGTCGTGATGGTTGTCGAGGTCGATCGGCAGCGGATGGAGCGCCGCCTGGCCACCGGCTATCTTGATCTGGCCGTCGATACGCTGGAGGAGGCGATGACGGCAGTAGAGGAGGCGCTGCGGGCCGGCACCCCGAAGTCGATCGGTCTGCTGGGCAACGCCGCCGAGATCTACCGTGAGCTGGCCGTGCGCGATGTGATCCCCGACGTCGTCACCGACCAGACCAGCGCCCACGATGCGCTGGGCGGCTACATCCCCGCCGGGATGAGCTTCGACGAGGCGCTGGCGCTGCGCGAGCGCGACCCGGTCGCCTACGAGCGGCACTCGCTCGACAGCATGGCCCGCCACGTCGAGGCGATGGTCGAGCTTCAGCGGCGCGGCGCGGTGGTCTTCGACTACGGCAACAATATCCGAGCGCAGGCGGCGCGGGCCGGCTACGGCGAGGCCTTCGCGTTCCCCGGCTTTGTGCCGGCCTACATCCGCCCGCAATTCTGTCGCGGTCGCGGCCCCTTTCGCTGGGTCGCGCTGTCGGGCGACCCGGCCGATATCGCGCGCACCGACCAGGCGATCCTTGAACTCTTTCCCGAAGATGCCAGCCTCGCGCGCTGGATCAAGCTGGCCGGCGAGCAGGTTCAGTTCCAAGGGCTGCCGGCGCGGATCTGCTGGCTCGGCTATGGCGAGCGGGCCAGGGCCGGCCTGCGCTTCAACGAGCTGGTGCGCGCCGGCGAGGTCTCGGCGCCGATCGTGATCGGGCGCGACCACCTGGACTGCGGCTCGGTGGCCTCGCCCTACCGCGAGACCGAGGCGATGCGCGACGGCAGCGATGCGATCGCCGACTGGCCGATCCTCAATGCGCTGGTCAACTGCGCGTCGGGCGCCTCCTGGGTCAGCGTGCATCACGGCGGGGGCGTGGGCATCGGCTACTCGCTGCACGCCGGCATGGTCGTCGTGGCCGATGGGAGCGACGAGACCGCCCTGCGCCTGGAGCGCGTGCTGACCAGCGACCCAGGCATGGGCGTGCTGCGCCACGTCGACGCCGGCTACGACGATGCGATCGATACCGCCCGCGAGCGCGGTGTTATAATTCCGATGACAAGATGACCAGATGACCAGATGACAAGGTGAAAGGGTGAAAGGGTGAAAGGGTGACAAGGTGACGCGACACGCAACACGCAACACGTTTCACGCTTCACGTTTCAAATGTAGGTTGAATACGCGAGTCTTTATATGGATGTAGACCTGCTGATCGAGCATGCCGCCCAGTTGATCACGGTGGCGTCGCCAGGCGGGCCGAAGCGCGGCGCGGCAATGCGCGAGCTGGCGATCATCCCCGACGGCGCGCTGGGGATCGCGGGCGGGCGAATCGCCTTTGTCGGCACCACCGACGCGGCGCGAGTGCAGGTGCGCGGCGCGGCCCAGCGGATCGACGCGCACGGCAAGGCGGTGCTGCCTGGCTTCGTGGACGCCCACACCCACGTCGTCTTCGCCGGCGACCGGGTGGACGAGTTCGAGCGCCGGCTGGCGGGCGCGACTTACCTGGAGATCATGGCCGCCGGCGGCGGGATTATGTCGACTGTGCGGGCGACCAGGGCGGCCAGCGAGGAGCAACTGGCCGCCGAGAGTGCCGCGCGGCTACGCAAGATGCTGGCCCACGGCACGACGACCGCCGAGGCCAAGAGCGGCTACGGGCTGACTACCGCCGACGAGCTGAAGATGCTGCGCGTGATCGAGCGACTCGACGCGGCCCAGCCGCTCGAACTAGTCCCGACCTTCCTGGGCGCGCACGCGCTCCCGGCTGAGTACGCCGGCCGCGAGGACGACTACATCGGGCTGGTGGTCGACGAGATGCTGCCGGCTGTACGGGCGATGTACGTGGCGCCCGACCCGCACGGCCGGCCGCGCCCCCTGCCATTTGTCGATATCTTCTGCGACGAGGGCGCCTTCACCGTGGCGCAGTTGGAGCAGGTGCTGGGCGCCGCGCGCGGGCTCGGCTTCCCGCTCAAGGCGCACCTGGATGAGTTCGCTGCGCTGGGCGGGACGCCGGCGGCGGCGGCGCTGGGCGCGACCTCGGTAGACCATATGCTCGCCAGCGGCGCCGGCGACCTGGCCGCCCTGCGGGCGCACCCGCAGACGATCCCAACCCTGATGCCAGCGACGCCGTTCGGGCTGGGGTTGGGGCATTACGCGCCGGCCCGGCAGATGCTCGACGAGTACGGCCTGGCCCTGGCGCTGGGCTCGGATCTGAACCCCGGCACCTGCTGGTGCGTGGCCATGCCCTTCGCCATGGCGCTGGCCTGCCGCGGCATGCGGCTGACCCCGGCCGAGGCCCTGGTGGCGGCGACGCTCAACGCCGCCTACGCCGTCGGGCGCGGCGACCGCGTCGGCAGCCTGGAGGTGGGCAAGCAGGCCGACGTACTGATCCTGGAGATGCCCGACTACCGCCACCTGGCCTACCGGGTCGGCGAGAACTTGGTCGAGACGGTGATTAAGCGCGGGCAGATTGTGACTGGCTAAGAGACTTGGAAATCGTCAAACATCCCAGGCCCATTCTACGTGTTACGTGTTGCGTGTTACGTGCGCCGAATCACGCAATACGCAACACGTAACACATATGAGGAGCGCGGCGTGCAGAGCTATGATTATGCCAACCGTCGAGGCGTACACTCGATCTCGTGGGAGGCGTTCGCGGAGCTGTCCGCGCGGCTGGCCGAGGCGATCGAGCAGGCCGGCGCCGAGGTGATCGTCGGCATCGCACGGGCCGGGCTGTTCCCCGCCACGGTCGTCGCCTGTAGCCTGCGCCGCGAGCTTTACCCCGTTCGCATCACCCGCCGCGTCAACGACGAGGTCACCTTTCAGACGCCGGTGTGGCGCGTGCCGCTCATGCCGGAGGTGGCCGGGAAGATCGTGGCGGTGGTGGACGAGATCGCCGACACCGGCGAGACGCTGGACCTGGTGGCGGCCGAGGCTCGAAAGCAGGGCGCGGCCCAGGTCGTGACGGCGGCCCTGGTCAGCCATAGCTGGGCCAGCCCGGCCCCCCATATCACTGCGCTGGTCAGCGATGCGCTGGTGGTCTTCCCGTGGGATTGGCAGGTGCTGATCGACGGGCGCTGGCAGCCGCATCCTGAGATCATCGCGGCGATCACAGCCCAGGACTCCGGCCAACCTTCATGAAGCTGTCCACGCCTCGGGCCTCAACGGCGACACGCCTGGGGTTTGCCCGCTTCTCTTCCGCGCTCCCGCTGCTGCTGCCGCTGCTTGCGGCCCTCGTGCTGCGCCTGCTGCTGTGGAACCAACTCCCCCGCACCGGCCTGATCTCGGACGAGGGCGAGTATCTCTCGGCGGCGAGCTGGCTGGCACACGGGCGCGGGTTCGCGTGGTACCAGGGCTATTTGTGGACGCGCGCTCCGCTGTATCCGCTGTTCCTGGCGGCGCACTTGCGGCTCTTCGGCGACACGCTCACGCCGATCTATGTCACCCAGACGCTGTTGAGCCTCGTCAACGTGGCGCTGGTGTACCTGCTGGCCGACCGACGACGGACCACCGAGAACCAGAACAAAGAACCACCCAGAGGGTACCCGACAAAGAACAAAGGATTGATACACCACGCAACACGCAACACGCAACACCCTTCGACACGGCTCAGGGCAGGCGCAACACGCAACAGTTTTCTCAATTCTCAATTTTCAATTTTCAATTCTCAATTCGTCGCGGCGCTAATGATGGCGCTGTATTTCCCGTTCGCGATCTATACCCAGGTGCTACTCTCCGAGACGCTGTATTTGACGCTGCTGCTGGGCGGGTTTCTGGCGCTGTCCCGGTACGCGGCGGCTGACCATGCGACTCGGTCTCAGCCGCGAACTCCTGCCCGGCCACCGGCAATCAATGAGCCACCTGAGCATAGCGATGCTCCTCACATTCCCCCATCCTCCATCCTCCATCCTCCATCCTCCATCTTCTATCTTCTATCCGAGCCGCTCGTGGTCGGGGGGGTGCTGTTTGGCCTCGCGACGCTGACCCGCTCCTTGACGCTGTTCTTTCTGCCGCTCGCCGCGCTTTGGGTGATGCTGACCGGAAGGCGGCGCGGCTCCTGGCGCGGGGCGTTCGGGGCGGCGCTGGTCTTTGGGTTGTGCGCGGGTGCTATGGTGCTGCCGTGGACGATCTACAACAGCCGGGTACACGGCGGTCTGATCTTGGTCGATACGAGCGGGGCGTTTAATTTGCTGCTGGGCGCGCGAACGGCCTATGACGGCAACCGCCTCGACGCGCCGACCCGTAACTTTGCGCTGGCGCTGCTGGATCGGGAGCTTACGCCGGAACGGCGGCAGCAGCTGGTACAGGAGCAGCGAACGGCAGATGGGCGGCTGGTGCTCAATGGCGCCTGTCTGCTGGGCCGCCAGGATCAGCGCCTGCTTGCCGCGCTGAACCGGCCAGCGGGCACGGCGCTAGCCCAGGCCGAGCGCCAGCAGCTGATGACCGCCGAGGGCTTGTGTTTGATCGGCGCGACGCCGGGGGCTTTCGTCGCGAAATCGCTCCGGGAGCTGGTGGACCTGTTCCAGATCAACTACAGCGGCGACGAGCGATTCGCCGACGGCTACACGACCGGGCGGCTGTCGCCCTGGTATGCGCTGGCGCTCTTTTTGCTCGACGATACGCTGTATGTGCTGGTCCTGCCGCTGGCGGTGCTGGGCTGGGCGCTGGCCCGCAGGCGGGAATTGAGAATTGAGAATGAAAAATTGAGAAACAGCGGGTTCTCAATTTTCAATTTTCAATTCTCAATTCTAATCGCTCTGTGGTGGCTGTACAATATCGCCGTGGCGCCGCTGTTGTTCGCGATCAACCGCTTTCGGCTGCCGCTGCTGCCGTTCGCGTTTATCTTCGCCGCGTATGCGCTGGTTGGGTTGCGGCGGGGTGCGTGGGCGGCGCTGCGGTCGCGCGGCGGTGTGGCCTGGGGCGGGCTGGCGCTGGCGCTGCTGCTGGTGGCTACGGCGCCCTACGCCTACTTTCAGCCGCAGCCCGATCCAGCCCAGGCCGAGGGCTCTTGGGCGTCCTATTTTGGCCCGCACCCGTCCAGCCTGGATAGCACCTGGCGGGCGATCACGCGCCGGCCGGACTACTGGGCGACCGAGCGGCTGCGCCAGGCGCTGCGAGCGGGCAACACAACCGAAGTCGAGCAGGCGTTGCGGTCGGGCCGCGTGGATGGGCGGATCGCCGCGTTGAGCCGGGCGCTGCTGGCCGGGCGGCGGGGGCAGTACGACGAGGGCTTGCGAATCCTGGAGGACCCGGCCCTGGCGAGCGATAAATCATATCGGCCGCTGGTCAGCGTGGTGCGCGGCGATCTGCTACGCAGCCGGGGCGACCGCGATCAGGCGCGCGTGGTGCTGGGAGAGACGCCGGTGGACAACGCCAACCCAGTCCAGTGGGCCTGGGACTGGCTCGACCCTGCGCCGCTGCCGGACAACTTTATCGATCTTGCCGGCAACCTGGACCTGGGCTATATCGAGGGCTGCTACCTCGGCGGCAACGATCCCAGAGTGGACGAGAAGGCCAACTTCCGCTGGTGTGGCGACGGCACGCGGCTGCGCTTCCCGGCCGCCGGCACCGGCGCGCCCCAAACGCTGGCGCTGCGCGCCGATGGGCGGTTCTGGCCCGACGATATGCAGCCGGTGCCGCTGGTGCGCGTGTACCTGGGCGACCAGGAGGTCGGTATATTCGCGCCGGATCACGCGGTCGTGCGCGAGTTCGCGATCGGGCTGCCGCCGACGCCGCCGGGCGAGGATGTGGTCGTGACGCTGCGCACCCCTACGTTTATTCCAGATGCGGCCGATTACCTCAAGCAGCAGGGCGACCACGCCGGCCAGGCGCGGCGGCTGGGGGTGCGGCTCGACTGGGCTGCGCTGCGGGAGCCAGGGCGATGAGTGCGCGACCGATGCTCGCGATCCTGCTGCTGGCGCTGGCCCTGCGCCTGGCGCTGTGGAGCCAGCCGCTGCACCAGCTCGCCAATGACGAGGTCGAGTATGTGACCGTCGCGCGCGACTTGCTGGGCGGCGGCGGCTGGCGATTCTACGATCACTATCACTGGCTGCGCGCCCCGCTCTACCCGCTGTTTCTGGCTGGCTCGCTGTGGCTGGCCGGCGGCGACCTGCACCGCGCCGCGCTGCCCAACATCGCCTTGAGCGTCGTGATGGTGTATTTGGTCTACCGGCTGGCACTGGCGCTGGCCGGCCGCCCGGCCGCGACGCTGGCGGCGCTGATCGCCGCGCTCCTGTGGACCCTGGCGACCTTCGCCAGCCTGTACATGGCCGAGACGCTGTTCGCCTGCTTGTTCGCCGGGGGGATGCTGTGCCTGGTCAAAACCGACGACCGACGACCGACGACCGACCACCGACCACCACCGACGGCGGCCACGGAGGGCCTGCCCTACAGGGTCGCGGTTCTCAATTCTCAATTTTCAATTCTCAATTCCTCCGGGTGGGCTGCCGCCGCCGGGGTGCTGTTTGGGTTGGCGACGCTCACGCGCTCGATCACGCTGTTGTTTCTGCCGGTTGCGGCGCTGTGGGTGCTCTTGCGCGGGCCGCGAGCCGGGGCGCCTACGGAGGGGTTTGTGGCGAGGGCGCCCACGGAGGGGTTTGTGGCGAGGGCGCCCACGGAGGGGTTTGTGGCGAGGGCGCCCTCGGAGGGGTTTGTGGCGAGGGCGCCCACGGAGGGGTTTGTGGCGAGGGCGCCCTCGGATGGGCCGCCCTACAGGGTGTGGGTGGGTGGGGCGTTGGTGTTTGTGGTGTGTTCGGCGTTGGCGATTGCGCCATGGACGGTGCGGAATTACCTGGCCTACGGGCAACCGATCCTGGTTGAGACCGGCCTGGGCTATAATCTGTGGGCGTTCAACGAGCCGCGCGAGGATGCCGACACGATCTTCCAAACCCTGGAGCGTATCCCGAACCCGGCCGACCGGAATGCCTACGCGACGGCTCAGGGATTGGCGCGGCTGCGCGAGGACCCGGCCATCCTGGTACGCAAGCTGTGGCCGAACTGGGTCTATCTGTGGCGCGTCAAGCCGATCGAGGACCGCTTCATCCAGGAGAGCTATTATGCCGATGTCGATCTGCCGCTCTTCACCGCCGCGCTGATCTTCGACGATGCGCTGTACTTGCTGATTGCGCTCGCGGCTGTGGCTGGGCTGGCGCTCGACCGCCGACCACCGACCGCCGACCGCCGACCACCGAAGAACCGACGCGACGCAACACGCAACACGCAACACGCAACACGCAACACGCAACACGTTTCACGTTTCACACCCTCGGCGAAGTGGCTGTGCATCGTCTGGCTGGCCTATGTCGTGGTGACGGTGCTGCTGACGCACGGCGAGGCTCGTTACCGCCATTTTCTTTTCCCGGTGCTGATCCCCTACGCGGCCTGGGCACTCACGCGGGGCGGGGGAGAGGGGGAGCCACAAGATGCAGAGAAGTTATCACCCCTTCACCCCTTCACCTTGTCATCTTGTCACCTTGTCACCTTGTCACCCCGTCTCGTGCTCATAGTCGCGCTGTGGGCGCTGCTCCTGGGGACCGTGATCAGCTCCTATCCGTGGGACTGGGCCGGGCGGCATGTCGCGCGCGGGTGGTATGTGCTGGTGGGCGACCTGGCCAGGACCGCCGGCCAGCGCGGCGCGGCGCTGCGCGCCTATGAGCGCGCTATCGCGGCGCACGAGACCCCCGACGCCTGGCTACGGCTGGGCGACCTGGCCCGCGCCACAGAGGATCAGCGCCAGGCATTGAGCGCCTACCGTGCGGCCGTGGCGCTGGCCCCGCCGTACTTCCCCGCCGGCGCCCGGCTGGGCGACCTGCTGCGGGCGCTCGGCGACCAGCCCGCCGCGCGCGATGCGTTTACCGGGCGCAACACCGACCCGCAGCGCGTGGTCGACTGGGCATGGCGCGAGCTGCGGCCAGCCCCGACGGCGGCAGTCGATGTGGGCGGCGGGCTCGACTTCGGCTATATCGGCGGGGTCTACCCGGCCGAGCAGAGCCAGGGCACGATGGCCCGCTGGACCAATGGGCGTGGGCTGCTACGCCTGGGCGGCAGCCCGACTGGCGCCACCAGCATCGTGCGGCTGCGGCTGGCCGCGCCCCACCCGGATGGCGGCGCGGCGGCGCAGGTCTGCGTGGCGGGCCGCTGCCAGGCGCTGCTCGTCGGCGCTACGTGGCGCACCTACATCCTGCCGTTCGACGCGCCGCCTGGCCCGCTCCCGCCGATCGAGGTACGTAGCGAGACCTTCGACGCGCCGGACGGCCGGCGGCTGGGGGTGATGATCGACTGGGTCGAGGTGCGAACCGGGGGTGGATGATACCGGCCTTCCAGAAACAAAATAAAGATAGAGCCTCACGGCTCTATCCTGCCTGGAAATCTAGTTGTCGGACAAACTACCCTTAAATAAAGCCGATACCGCCCGTCTTGGAGATCCGCTTGTCGAGCGAACCGGCGAAGGCCATCAGGCTGTCTGCATCGAGCTTCTCCAGCGCGTCCAACTCGTCCGTCGTCAGGTCGTACTCCTTGCAGGCCTCACGGGCATTCTCGATCAGCGCGGCACGAAACTGCGAATCTGTTACGGCGCGCCCCAGAACGCGCTCGATCTCTTGCTGAGACATACGTTATACGCTCCTTTCTACACTTGGGGCCAGGCGCTGCACTTCGCCCTGAGCCCCTATTGCTACAAACGCATTCCACGCCTGTTTTAGATACGACCGACCGGCGATTTCGTTGCCAATTTCGACAAGTGCGGCGCCATACGCCGCCCAGGTTCGTCCAAGCTCAAACGGGTCCTTGATTCCCTCGAATAATGCGATACTCGTTTCGAAATCGGCGGCAAACGGCTCGCCTTGTAGCGCGGCTATCTGTCCGAGCAGCCGCCGCGCGACACCGATCTCGTACTTGCTCCCAATCCCCTCTCCCAACGACTGAGCAGCATTGGCATAAAGCGCTGCGGCGTCAACATCGCCGCTGCCGAGTGACGCTTCAGCCAGGGCGTTCAATGCCTCGACTTTCAATCGCTGCCCCTGAAGCGTTTCCGCCTTATCCAGGGCCTGCCTGGCCGCCTCAGTTGCCTGCTCGAACTGCCCACGCATATTCAACGTCAAGGCGATGTGCATGAGCGTGTTCGCTTCCTGATGGGAACTACCGATCATACGGTTGAGACGTAGCGCCTCATCATAGGCGGCCAGGGCGCGTTCGTAAGCACCTGCGTGGTAGCAAACGATGCCAAGTGTATTGTACGCCTGGGCCATATACTGTTGAGCATTCATATCGCGGGCCAGCGCAATCGCCTCGGTACAACGCGCTTCGGCTTCGGCATAGACACCCAGGCTCATAAGCGCGTAGGCGGCATTGCCGGCAGCGAAGACGAGTGCGTAGCGCAAGTTGATCTTCCTCGCCAGCTCCTCGGCAATCTGGTAGTGTCCGATCGCCCGCTCGTACTCACTCTGGAGCTGCCAGAGATAGCCCAGATTGTTATGCGAGACAATCATGCCTGGCAGGTCGTCGACGGCCTCACGGAGGCGTAGGCTATGCGCGAAGTGATGCTGGGCGCGCGGGTAGTCGCCGCGCATCCCGTAGATACCGCCAAGTTCAGAGTTCAGCCGGGCCTCGATCATCTCGTCGTCGTGCGAGAGCGGGTCGTCCTGGATGGCGGCCAGGCCCTCTTCGCACACGCTGATCGCCAGGTCGTACTCGCCGCGGCGCTTATGCACCAGCGCGATGTCGGCGCAGATCAGCGGGATCGCCAGCGGCGAGATACCCGGCACGCCGGAGCGGGCGATCTCCATGGCGCGGTCGAGTTCTTCCAGAGCCGGGGCGTACTGGCCCTGTTTCTCCAGCACGCTGCCGCGCTTGCGGTGCGCCCGGCGCGCCACATCCGGCATGACCCCCGGCGCGGCCAGGATCGCGGCGTGCTGGGCCAGCGCGTCGTCGTAGCGGCCGACGGTCGCGTAGATATCGCCCAGCGCGTCGCGCGTCTCCCAGGTGTGCGGGTCGGCCTCGTCGCCGGCCAGCGCGTCGAGCGCCCAGCCGTAGTACTGCATCGCCTCCTCGTTGGCGAAGACATCGCGGGCGGCGTGGCCGGCCTTGAGCAGGTAGGTGATCGCCCGGTCGCGCCGGTCGCTCAGGCGGTAGTGGTGCGCCAGCAGGCCGTAGTAGTCGTCCAAGTCGTCGGCGTGGCGGCGCTCCAGGTAATCGCCGATGCGGCCGTGCAGCTCGCGCCGGCGCGCGTAGAGCAGACTCTGGTAGGCGACCTCCCGATAGAGCGCCTGGCGGAACATATCGACGCGCTCCGGCTCGGCCCGCTCCAGCATCGTCAGATCTCTTCGTCCAACTGCGCCAGTTGCCGCAGCAGCGACTGCTGATCGGCGCCTTGGAGCGCCTGGAGCACCTCGAAGGGGATGCGCTCGCCGATCACCGAGGCGACGCGTAGGACGCTGCGGCTGACGTCGTCGAGCTGATCGATGCGCGAGAGCAGCAGGCCGTTGAGGGTATCAGGCAGATCGTCAAGCACCAGGGTCGGAGATTGGAGATTGAAGATTGAAGATTGGGTGCCGGCGCTCTCCAGTCTCCAATCTCCTCGCTCTAATTTCGACAAGATCGCGCGCAGCAGTTCGGCCAGGAACAGCGGGTTGCCGGCCGAGCGAGCGACGAGCTGGCGCAACAGCGGGTCGGGCAGCCGGGTGTCGCCAGCCAGGACACCGACCAGGTCGTTGCTCTCCTGCACCGAAAGCTCGTGCAGCTCCAACATATCGGCGCCGTCGCCGCCGAGCGCCGGGGTCGGTCGGTGGGCGCCGAGCAGCAGCACCGGCCGACCCTCAAGCACCGTGGTGATGCGCCGCCACAGGTCGAGCGAGATCGGATCGGCCCAGTGGAGATCCTCGAACACCGTCAGGATCGGGCCGGCGTCGGCGGCGCGCAGCAGCAGTTGCTCGAGCAGCTCGAAGCGGCGCCGCTGGCGCATCTGTGGGTCGAGGCCACGGGTCAGCCGGTTGTCCGGCACGTCGAGACGCGCCAGGTCGCCCAGGATCGGCAGCCATTCCTCCATGCCGGGACCCAGCTCGGCCAGGCGGGCCGAGATCTTGCGTACCCGCTCGTCGTCGTCGTCGCCGGAGGCGATGCCGCAGAGCGCCTTGAGCCACTCGGCCCAGGCGGCATACGGGATGCTGGCGGTGTACGAGAAGCAGGCGGCCGAGATCACGCGAACGCCGTGGGCCGCCGCCCCTTCCAGCAGCGCGGCCGTCAAGCGCGACTTGCCGACCCCGGCGGTGCCGACGATTCGGGCGGCGCGTCCGGCCCCACCGATCACCGCGCTCAAATGCTCGTGCAGCCAGGCCAACTCGTCGGCACGGCCGATCAGCGGCCCCTGCTCGACGGCGCGCGCGGTGGCCGACATGTCGCGGCTGCCGCATAGCCTGAAGAGCTGCAGTGGCACGGCCTTGCCCTTCAGGGCGACATGACCACGATCCTCGCAGACCATCCGCGCGGCGATCACCTGCGTCGTCGCCTCGCTGCACCAGACCTCGCCCCAGGCGGCCTTGCTCATCACCCGCGCGGCGACATTAACCGCGTCGCCCATCACGGTGTACTCCTTGCGCACCACGCTGCCGACGTTGCCGGCGAAGGCGGTGCCCAGGTTCAGGCCGATCCGCTGCTTGAGAATTGAAAGTTGAGAATTGAGAATTGAGAATTGGGCTTGATCCAGGACATTCTCAATTCTCAATTGTACATTCTCAATTTGGTTCTGCATCTCCAGCGCGGCGCGAGCGGCTCGCTCGGCGTGGTCCTCGTAGGCGGTCGGCGCGCCGAAGATCGCGACCAGCTTGATGCCCTCGTCGGCCACGTCGATCTTGTTGACGACGCCGCCGAACTGCTCGACCGCCGCCTGCATCACGGCCACGTACGCCTGCACGACCTGGCCGGCCGGCTCGGCCGGCAGTGCCTCGGCCAGCGCCTCAAGGCCGACCGCCTGCGCGAACAGCACCGTGACCGGTCGCAGGTCGGCCTCGATCTGCGGCAAGTGCGGATCGAGCAGGATGCGGCCCAGCAGGACCGGCGGGATGTACGGGCTGATCCGGTCGAGATCGTCGAGTAGCAGAGGAATGGCGACCTCTGGCGCGGCGGCAAGCATCGGCTCATCGGGCGCCCGCTCGTGCGGCGAGAGCGGGGCGCGCATCGACCTGATCCGGGCGAAGCCGGGCGCGACCTCCTCGCCGACCGCGTAGGCGGCCAGGGTCGCCCAGGCGCCGGGGCCGGCGACCACCTCGCCGGGCTCGGCGTGGCCCTCGGCTGTGGCGACGCGATTAACCGTCGCGCCGAGCACGCTATAGTAGCGCGCGTGGGGCCTGCCAGCGCTCACAAAGGCCACCGGCCCACTCTCGACCCCGACGTGCAGGTGCATCGGAAAGGTGCCGACGCCGGGGATAGTCTTGACATACCCGTGCAGCGCATTCTGGAGGGCCAGCGCTACGCGGGCGGCCGTGCGGGGGTGGCGCTCGTCGCCGAAGAAGACCAGCAAGGCATCGCCGCCGAACGACACTAGGTCGCCGCCGTAGTCTTGGATGACCTGGATCATGGTGGCGAAGATATGGTTGAGGAACTCGGTAACTAGCTCGGTACCCTCGCGGCCCAGGGCGCTCAGCCGCTCGGCCAGCGCGGTCGAGCCGGAGAGATCGGCGAATAGCAGCGAGCCATCGACCCAGTGCAGCCAGGGGCTCTCGCGCCGCGCATCAAGGACCTGCTGGACCACCAGGCGCGGCAAGTAGGTGGCGATCGTAGAGCGCGACGAGGCGAGGTGAAGAAGCGCTTCGACCAGGCGCTCGGACGGCGCGCCGGGGCGGCCCATATCTTCGACCACGGCCTCGACCAGGTCGGGCGGCAGGTAGCGTTGCAGCCGCGGCTGCTGAACAGCCGGTGGGGAGACCGGCGGAGCGGCGCCGTTGGAGTGGTCTTGCGTCTGCGCCATAAGGCTCTCCTACGATGCGTTCTGCTATGTCTCGGGCTATGGACGCGTGTCGTACCAACGCATTATAGCACATCAGCATTTGGTAACGCTGTGGTAGGGTATGTAGTGTATCTTGGGCGTAGACACCGCGACCACCAACACGCAATCGCAAGAATCCAGCACCGAGTAGAACATATGCGCCTTGTACTGCGAGTTCTGACATCACGGATCAGCAATAAGATCGTTCTGCCGTATCTGTTGCTCGCGCTGTGCCTGGCCGTCACCATGACATTCGTCACGGTGCGGCTGACGACCGGCGCAGTCCAGGAGCGGCTGAATAACCGGCTGGTCGAGGCCGGCCAGGTCACCAGCGACGGGCTGGTGGCGGTCGAGGAGCAGCAGATCGAGCAACTGCGCGCGATGGTCTTCACCGAGGGTGTGGCGGAAGCCTTCGACGCGGGCGACACGGCGCGGCTGGCGGAGCTGCTGCGTCCGTATTGGGCCAGCTCGGAGCTGCACGCGCTGATCGCCTTCGACACGAGCGGCAGGCCGCTGCTGGGCTGGCAGCGCGGCCAGGCTGCGCCCGTAGATGCGGCGCCGCAGGAGCTGGCGCCCGACGATCTCGGCGCGTGGTGGATCGTGCAGCAGGTCGCGAATGGGCGCAGCGACAGCTTCGGCGATAAGTTCTCGGCCTTCTACGATCGCCGGCTCTACACCGCCGCGCCGGTGCGCCACGACGGCCGGCTGCTGGGCGGCCTCATGGTCGGGCTGCCGCTCGACCTGCTCCTGGAGCGGCTCCAGGCGCGCAGCCAGGCCAGCGTCACCACGCTCTACGACGGGCAGGGGCGCGCCGTCGCGACCACCCAGATCTTGATCGGCGACGCGGTCGTGCCGGCGGTCCCGGCGCAGGTCGTGACCCAGCTCCTCGGCGTGCGGGACCAGCCCGCGCCGCAGCACATCCAGGGCGTACAGCCGTTGAACGGGCGTGATTACCAGCTCGCCTACAGCCCGCTGCGAGTGCGGCGATCGGTCAATGGCTTCTTCTCGGTGGCGCTCTCGCGCGAGTCGATCCTCGACGCCTGGGGGCAGCAGCGGGGGGCGCTACTGGCGCTGGCGCTGATTATGCTGGCGGCGGTGATCGGGCTTGGGCTGCTGGTGTCGGGCCGGATCACGCGGCCGCTCCAGGACCTGGTCAGCACCGCGCGGGCTGTCTCCAACGGCCAGTTGCGCCGCCGCAGCAGCATCGCCGGCCGCGACGAGCTGGGCGTGGTGGCGCGGTCGTTCAACCAGATGACCGAGCGCCTGCTGCACCTCTACGAGACCAACCGCAACCTCAGTGCTCAAACACAGATCGGCGCCATCCTGGCCCAGGTCGGCGTCGCGGTTCAGCCGCTCATTCCTGGCGCGCGCGTGGTGGCCCTGCTGGAAGACGCCGACGGCTGGCGCTGCTACGTCGGCGATGGGGCGCCGGAGACATTGCGGTCGCTCCATCGCCGGCGGGTGCCCGACCAGCAGGCCATTACGGCGCTGCCGGGCACGGTCGATCGGCCGGCGGTCGCGCCGTGCGACGACGAGCGGCTGCGCTTCCTGGCGCTCCCGCCTGCGGCTGGCGAGGTCTGCCTGGTGCGGCTGGCGGTCCAGAGCCGGCTGACCGGACTACTGATTCTCATGCACGAGCAGCCAGGCATGTTTGCCGAGGCAGTGATGGAGCCGCTGGCCGCAGTCGCCAGCATGGCCGCCACCTCGTTCCACAACACCCGTCTGTATCTGGAGGTGCAGGAGGAGGGCAACCGGCGCCGCGCGATCCTGGAAAGCATCGCCGATGGGGTGCTGGTCTGCGACGCCGAGCGCAATGTGGTACTGATGAACCCGGCCGCCGAAGCGCTGCTCGAAACCCGCGACTGGGCGCAGCGCCGCTACCACTTCGACGAGTTGCCGCTCGCGCCGCTGGCGGATATGCCGCTGCACAGCGCCAACGGCCAGCTTCAAGCACGCTACGAGTTGCATGGTCGGGTCCTGCGGGCGCGCGGCGCTCTGCTCTCGGCGGCCGAGCAGGCGTTCTCCGGCGAGGTGATCGTGCTGCAAAACATCAGCGAGGAAGTCGCCCTGGACCAGGCCAAGACCGACCTGATCGCCATGATCTCGCACGAGCTGCGCACGCCGCTGACTTCTATCCAGGGCGCCGTGGATCTATTGTGCAAGGGGATCGGCGGCGAGCTGGTGCCACTCCAGCTTGAGCTGGCGCAGACGGCGCTCCGGCAGAGCCAGACCATGAGCGCGCTGATCGAGAAGGCGCTCACGGTCGCGAATATCGAGATGGGCCGGCTCGACCCGGATCTCCAGCCGATGCGGCTGAGCACGGTGGTCGAGACGACGCTGCTGCCGTTGCGGAAAGCGGCCGAGGCAGCGGGGGTCGAGATCGAGCTGCGGCTGCCCGATAACTTGCCGCCGGTGCTGATCGACGCCCAGATGCTGAAGATCGCGCTCCACCAACTGGTCGAGAATGCGATCACGTATGCCGGCGGCGGGCCGGTGCAGATCGTGGCCCGTCACCACCAGAACGGGGTGGCGCTGGCCGTGCGCGACTACGGGCCAGGCATCGACGTCGAGGATCTGCCGCACCTGTTCCGGGGGCTGCGGCGCGGCAGCGGCAGCCTGAACAAAGGCCCGCGTGGCATGGGCCTGGGGCTGATGATCGCGCACGAGCTGATCGAGTGCCAGGGCGGGCGGATCAGCGTACAAAGCCAGATCGGGAAGGGCAGCCTGTTTAGCATATTCATGCAAGGGGCGGAGGATGCGCATCAATCGCTCGTGGCATAGAAAGTTGCTGCGGCAGGCCCGGCGCCGACCGCTTCGACTAGCGAGCGTGCTTGTCATGGTGCTGGCCGCCGGCGCGATGACGATCACGTCGGCGGCGGGCCTGGCGCTGGTCGAGCCGCATGCGCAGCAGTATGCGATCAGCCTGCTCTCGCCGCTGTATGCCGACTACGCCGCCTGGCCCGACGACACGCTGCGGCGCGGCCCGCTCGAACCGGGCGTGATCGCCGAGGCCGCCCGCGACGAGGCGAGCCGGGCCGACCGCCCGCCGCAGGACGGCATGTTGGTGCCGGTGGATGTCCCGCCGCTGCCTCAAGCGGCCCCGCCCGAAGGCGCGCCGGCTCCCACCGGCCGCCCAACCGCGCAGCCGAGCGCCGCGCCACAGGACACGGCGACAAGTACGACCGGGCCGACACCAGGCGCCATCGTTGCGCCGTCGCCGGCGTCGCAACCGTCGCCCTCGCCAACTGCGGAGCCGCCAAGGTCGAGTAGTATGCCGGAGACCCCGCCACCCGCGCGGGCAGACGCCACGACGGCGCCCCCCGCACCGGCACCAAGCCTTCCCCCCGCACTGCCGACGGCCCTCCCGCCGCCGACTCAACCGCCGGCGCCACCCTCCCCGCAGCCGCCGACCGAAGCGCCGGCGTTGCCCAGCGACACGCCGCTCGTTCCGACCGACACTGCCGCGCCGACAGACGAGCCGGCGCCAGAGCGGCCGACCAAGACACCGATTCCAGCGCCGACGAGCACGCCGCCCGCACCTCCAACGGCGACCGTGCGGCCACCGGCCCCGACTGCGACCGCGACCAGCACGCCGACCGTGGTGCCAACCGCGCCGCCGACCGCGACTGCTGCGCCAACCGCACTGCCGACCGCGACTGCTGCGCCGACCGCGCCGCCTACCGTGCCGCCAACGGCAACCCCGGCTCCCACGGTCACGCCAACCGAAGCGCCGACGGCAACCCCAAGCCCAACCGAGCTGCCGACCGCGACACCGACAGAAACGCCGGTGCCCACGCCGGCCGGGACGACGCTGCGGAGCGAATCAGGCGGCGCGAGCTATACCGACGGCGCCGCGCAGAGTTGGGCCGCCGACAGCGGGTGCGACGGGAACACGGTCGACCGCGGGCCGATCGCGATCGGCAACACCGGCGACCCGCGCATCTACCAGACCGAGCGCTGGGCCGTGAGCGCCTGCTCGTACGCGGTCGCCAACGGCAGCTACACAGTCCGGCTGCACTTCGCCGAGACCTACATCGGGATCAGCGGGCCGGGGCAGCGCATCTTCAGCGTCGCTGTCGAGGGGCTGGCGCTCGGCACTATCGACGTCTACGCCGAGGCGGGCGGGCGCGACATCGCGCTGGTCAAGACGGTCTATGTCACTGTCGCGGACGGGCAGCTCAACATCAGCTTCGCGACCGGAGTCCAGAACACCGAGATCAATGGGATCGAGATCCTGCCGTCGTAGGGTGGCACATGTGCCACCGACAATCACCGGAACGCGATGAATGCCGTAGGGGCGAAGCAGTTGCAAATATCGACGACATGCATGGCTCGATGGGTGCAACTGCTTCGCCCCTACATCCATTGCCATCATCACCGGCGTCCACGCCCCCACCATCATTGCACCCACGCTGCTATCGCTACCGGCTTTGCGCCTTTCCCAAAACGCCGCTTTCGCCTATCATGGCGCCGGACCGATCTAAGCGTAATGGACAATGCGATGCCACACCTCCCCGCCGACTTCTTCGCCGCCGACACGCTGGCGGTCGCCCGCAGGTTACTGGGCGCGCGCCTGGTGCGCCGCTACCAGGGCGAGCGGCTGTGCGGCATCATCGCCGAGTGCGAGGCCTACATCGGCCAGGAAGACAGCGCCTGCCACGCCAGCCGCGGTCGCACCCCGCGCACCACGACGATGTTCGGCCCGCCCGGACGGGCCTACGTCTACCGGATCTACGGGCTACATTGGATGCTGAACGTCGTCACCGAGCCGGAGGGCCAGCCGGCCGCCGTGTTGGTGCGGGCGCTCGTACCGGTCGAGGGGATCGCGACGATGCGAGCGCTGCGCGGAGGCAGCCTGAGTGATCGCCGGCTGGCCGATGGGCCAGGCAAGTTGGCCCAGGCGCTGGCGATCGACGGAAGCCACAACGGGCACGACCTGACGACCAGCGCCGACCTGTGGCTTGAGCCGGGCAACCCGGTGGCTGACGCGCGGGTCCAGACCGGGCCGCGCATTGGCATCGAGTACGCGGCCGAGCACGACCGCCTGCGACCCTGGCGGTTCTGGTTTGCGCCATGAAGCGACCGGGAGAGGCTGGTAATAGAGGATAGAAGATAGAGGATAGCATTTCTGGCTATCCTCTATCTTCTATCCTCTATCCTCAGTTCTTGGTTCGCGCTAGGACCGGGGCGGCAGGACCTGACAGCCGGGGATCTCGCGCAGCAGGCGCTCGGGGCCGGCGGGCGAGTAGACGACCAGCAGCCGCAGCGGTTCCCAGCCGGTGTTGAGTGTCGAGTGGTAGACGTCGGCCGGGATGTAGATGCTGGCGCCGGCGCGTACCTGCACCGGCGGCTGGTCGTCGACCATTTGCTCGCCCTCGCCCGACATCACGAAGATGATCTCCTCGGAGCCGGGGTGGTTGTGGCGCTCGTGGCCCTTGCCGGGCGCCAGCACCACCATGCCGAAGCTGAAGCGCTCGGCCCCCGTCACCGCCGGCTCGCTCAAGATCTTGACTGTGCCCCAATCGAAGACTAGCGAGTTGACGTCGTCACCATATATGATCGAACCGGCGCCTAGCTGTTGCATCGTCATGCTCAATTCCCTCTCGTTTACAGGACTGACACGGTGGCGTCCACAACGCCGCTTTTGCCTGCGGCAGCAAGGTACTTGACCCACTGTTTACCGACGATTTTCGCCCGGCGGGCGAAAATCGTCGGTAAACAGAAGAAAAAGTTCCACTCTGCCGAAGGCCGAGACCGAGCTTCGGAGATAGCCGCTTAACTTCTATCGTTTAGAGAGTGTTTGAAAGTCCATGTGGCCCTCAGAATCAGTGGTGGAAAGGGGTTCTTGAGGGGCTTCCCCCTCAAACTCCCCGTTTTCGAACCGCTTCTTAGCGAGCCGCAAACGTCAGCGATTTGAACAGGCGTGCCTGCCGCTCGATCGCCGGCTCGGTCGCCAGGCGCTCGATGCTGGAGGCGCCGAAGAACCCGGCGATCCCCTCGGTGTGGTCGAGGATGTACTGAGCGTCCTCCGGCTCGGCGATCGGGCCGCCGTGGCACAGTACCAGGATGTCGGGGTTGATCCGCACTGCCGCGTCGCGCATGGCCTGCACCCGCTGCGCGGCCATGTCCAGCGTCACGGCGGTCTCGGCGCCGATCGCCCCTTTGGTCGTCAGGCCCATGTGCGGCACCAGCACATCGGCGCCAGCCTCGGCCATGGCCCGCGCCTCGTCGGGGTTGAAGACGTAGGGGCAGGTCAGCATCGCTAGCTCGTGGGCCTGGCGGATCATATCCACCTCCAGCCCGTAGCCCATGCCGGTCTCCTCCAGGTTGGTGCGGATGATCCCGTCGAAGAGGCCGACGGTGGGGAAGTTCTGCACGCCGTCGAAGCCGAGTGCCTTCAGCTCCGGCAGGAACACCCGCATCAGCCGGAACGGGTCGGTGCCGCAGACCCCCGCCAGCACGGCAGTGTTCTTGACCACCGGCAGGACCTCGGCCGCCATCTCCACCACGATCTTGTTGGCGTCGCCGTAGGGTAGCATGCCGGCCAGGCTGCCGCGCCCGGCCATGCGGTAGCGACCGGAGTTGTAGATGATGATCAGGTCCACGCCACCGTGCTCGGCAAACTTGGCGGAGATCCCGGTCCCCGCGCCCGAGCCGATAATTGGGCGCCCGGCGGCCACCTGGGCGCGCAACCGCCGCAGTGACTCCTCACGTGGGATGAATGGCATGGTTTGGTGCTCCTTGTTGGTTAGGTCACGCCAGCAGCCGCCGCAGGAACGCCAGCCCATCGGCGGCCAAGGCATCCTGGCTGGGAGCCAGCGGCCGCCAGATCGCCGCAGCGCGGGCGATGCTTTGCACCTTGGCAGTGAACGACTCGATCACCACCGGGCCGGCGTAGCCGATCTCGCGCAGCGCCGCCGCGACCTCCAGCCACGGGACATGCCCGGAGCCGGGGGCGCCGCGGTCGTTCTCGCAGGCGTGGAAGTGGCGCAGGCGCGGGCCGGCGGCCCGGATCGCGGCGCCGAGTGAGCGCTCCTCGATATTCATGTGAAAGGTGTCGAGCATGAGCTGGCAGGATGGGTGCCCTACCCGATCGATCAGCTCGATCCCCTGCGAGGTCAGGTTGAGGAAGCTGGTCTCGAAGCAATTCAGCGGCTCGATACACAGCACGACCCCATTGGCGGCGGCGTACTCGGCCAGCTCGCGAAGCTGCCGGGTCAGCAGCTCCATGTCGCGCTCGCGCTCCTCGGCACTGGCCTGCCAAACCCGACCGACGGCCGAGTACATCGGCCCGATCAGGTTGGTCGCGCCCAGCACCCGCGCCCCGTCAATGCAGTGGCGCACGTAGGCGGCGCCGCTGGCGCGGATGCCGGCCTCCGGGTGGATGAGGTCGCGATCGGGTCCCATGGCCGCGCAGGCGCTCACGCCCAGGCCGGCGTCGCGCACCAGCTCGGCCGCCCGCGCGTAGTCGAATCCGTTGGGGGTCTCGATCGGCAGCTCGATCCAGTCGAAGCCGGCCTCGGCGATATGCGGCACAAGTGTCGTCAGTTCCGCGTCGTCCAGGGGCGCCACCCAGACCCAGGTGTTTACACCGAAGCGCATGGAGTCCTCCGGCGATGTACGATTTACGATTGCGTGTTGCGTGGCGTCCGGGCGGCCACGGGACGGCCACGGGGCGGCCACGGAGGGCCTGCCCTACAGGTGCTCGGTTCTTCGTGATTCGGTGGGGGGCGTATTGCATACGCCCTTACGTGCCCTGGCCCTATCCTCCATACCCCTATCCTCCATCCTCCCCTTCACCCTTTCACCCCTTCATCTTGTCATCGTGTCATCTTGTCATTGTGTCACGGCCTCGATCCGCTCCCCGCTCGGGTGGAAGAAGTGCAGCCGCTCGCGGGCGATCGTGAAGCGCACGTCGTCGCCGCGGTGCAGCTCGGTCGTCCCTGGCACGGTGCTGACCAGCGTCTGAGCGCCGGCCTTGATGTACAGCAGCGTCTCGACGCCCAGCGGCTCGATCAGGGTGATCTGGCCGGTAAAGGGGCCGTCGTGGTGGGGCTGGATATCTTCGGGGCGCACGCCCAGCACCAACGCATCGGATGCGGCGACGGCGCCAGCCGGCAGCGTGATCGGGCTGTCGATGACGTGGATCGTGCCGTTCGTGCGGCTGGCCTCAAGCAGGTTGATACGCGGCGTGCCGACAAGCTGAGCCACAAAGGTCGTCGCTGGGCGGTCGTAGATATCGTGCGGCGTGCCGACCTGCACAATCCGGCCCTCGTTCAGCACGGCGATCCGGTCGGCCATCGTGAGCGCCTCGATCTGGTCGTGCGTCACATATAGGGTGGTGCTGGCGCGGGTCTTCTGAAGGTGCTTGAGCTCGACCCGCAGCGACTCGCGCAGCTTGGCGTCGAGGTTCGAGAGCGGCTCGTCCATCAGGAAGATCTGCGGGTCGCGCACAATCGCCCGGCCGATCGACACCCGCTGCATCTCGCCGCCCGACAGCCGCGCCGTCTTGCGTTCGAGCAGATGGCTGATCCGCAGCTTCTCGGCCACCTCGGTAACTTGCTGGCGGATCGCGTCCTCCGGCACGCGGCGCAATGGCGAGCGCAGCGGGAAGGCCAGGTTGTCGTACACCGACATCGTGGGGTAGAGCGAGTACTGCTGGAAGACGAAGGCGACATCGCGATCGGGCGGCGACCACAGGTCGACCGTCTCGCCATTGATCAGCACGTGGCCCGCGTCCTGCCGATCGAGGCCGGAGACCACCCGCAACGTGGTGGTCTTGCCGGCGCCGCTAGGGCCGAGCAACACAAAGAACTCGCCATCCTTGATGTCGAAGGAGACCTCTTCTAGGGCGGTGACCCGGCGAAAGCGTTTGGTGATCTGCTGAAGCTCAACATTAGCCATGGTACGCCTCCTGCTTCAGCGCGGCCTCGGTACGCGGGTCAAAGAACCGCACCATATCCGGGGCCAGATCGAAGCGCACCGGCGTGCCGATCGAGTAGCTGATCTCGCGGCCGGCACGCGCGTGGACGATTAGGTTGTCGTCGCCAAGTGAGAGGTGCAGCATCGTATAGGCTCCATACAAATCGGCGACGTAGACCTGGCCGCCGATCGGCCCCTGCTCGGACAGCACCACCGCCTCGGGGCGAAAGCCCACGACGACCTCGCCGCCGGGCAGCGCCGCCAGGGCGCCCTTCCAGGCGGCGGGCACCGGGTAGCGGTTGTCGCCGGGCAGCTCGATCACCCCGTCGGCATAGCGCCCGGCGATCAGGTTCATGCCGGGGCTGCCGATGAAGCGGGCTACGAACAGGTTGGCCGGATTATGGTAGACCTCGTAGGGCGTCCCGACCTGCTGGACGACCGCATTGGACATGACCACGATCCGATCGCCCATTGCCATCGCCTCGATCTGGTCGTGGGTCACATAGACCGTGGTGGCGTGCTGGGCCAGGTGCAGGCGCTTGATCTCGGCGCGCATGGTCTCGCGGAAATCGGCGTCGAGCGCACCCAGCGGCTCGTCCATCAGAAACGCCGCCGGGCGGCGCACCAGCGCCCGCGCCAGCGCGACCCGCTGCCGGTCGCCGCCGCTGAGCGAGGGTGGCCGGAGGTGCAGCAGCGACGCGATCTCCAGCAGACGCACGACCTCGCCCACCCGCTGCTCGATCTCGCTGCGCGGCGAACCCTGCGCCTGGAGCGGGAAGGCGATGTTCTGGTATACCGTCATATGCGGGTAGAGCGCGAAGAGTTGGAACACGAAGGCGATGTCGCGCTCGCGGCCGCGCAATTGGGTGACATCTTTCCCGTCGAGCAGGATTGTGCCGTCGGTGACGGTCTCCAGCCCAGCGATCATACGCAAGGTCGTCGTCTTGCCGCAGCCCGACGGGCCGAGCAGCACCACGAACTCGCCGTCGTTGATCGTCAGGTCCATCGGCTGAACAGCGTGGGCCTCGCCGAATTTTTTCTCAACCTGACGAAGAGCGATTGTTGCCATACTATCGTTCGCTTTCGGTTGTCAGTTGTCAGTTGTCCGTGGTCAGTTGTCAGACTTCCATGCATTGCGCGCACAACGCACGTATTGAAAATGTGAGAGGGGTTTCTTGAGGGGCGACCCCTCAAACTCCCCCTTTTCACCCTATCAGTCCGCGTTGCGGCTGACGATCGTAAAGAGGATCACGCCGGTGAGGATCACAATATAGCTATAGGTGAAGAGGACGATCGTAAACGGCTGGAACATCATCAATGCCCCCAGCGCGATCAGGCCCATCGCCAACCGCTCAAGGTACCACCAGCGGTTGTGCTTGCGGCGCTGAATCAGCGTGGTCTGCTCGCCCACGATGGTGCTCGGCGTGCGATTCGGCTCCGTGTTCGTCATCGGTATGTGCTCCTAGAAGATTGGAGATTGGAGATTGGAGATTGGAGATTGCTCGTGGCGGCCTAATCTCCAATCTCCAATCTCTAATCTCTTTCAGCCGCGGATCGCGCCGAACGTGATGCCGCGCAGCAGGTAGCGTCGCAGTGCGAACGCCACGATCACCACCGGGATCAGGAACAGCAGCGAGCCGGCGGCGGTGGCGGCCCACTCGCGGCCGGCGGTGCCCACCACCGATGGGATGCTGGGCGGCGCGGTGCGGGCGCGGTCACCGGTCAGCATCAGCGCGAAGGCGTACTCGTTCCAGGCGAAGATCAGGCAGAAGACCGCCGTCGCGGCGATGCCGGTCACGGACTGGGGCAGCACGATCTTGGTGAAGGCCTGCCAGCGGCTGTAGCCGTCGACCAGCGCGGCCTCTTCGTACTCGCGCGGGATCTCGTCGATAAAGCCGTTGAGCAGCCAGACCGAGAGCGACAGATTGAAACATGTGTAGAGTAGAATCATCCCGATGTGGGTGTCGAACAGGCCCAGGTAGCGATACATGAGGAAGATCGGGATCGTCACCACCACGGGCGGCAGCATGCGCGTACTCAAGATAAAAAACATCAGGTCGCCTTTGCCGGCCACCGGGAAGCGGCTGAAGGCATAGGCCGCCAGCACGCCCAGGATCAGCGCCAGGATGGTCGAGCCGCCGGCGATGATCAGCGAGTTCTGCAAGCGCCCGACGTACTGGCTCGGCCCGATGATCTTCAACCCGCTCCTGAGCGCGACGCGCTCGGCCCACGAAAGCTGATCAGCCTGCTGCTCGAGTCGAGTGCGCTGTATCCGCGTCATCGTACTGCGCTGGTAGAAGAGCGCCACGAAGCCGTCCAGAGTCGGCGTAAAGAGCACCTTCGGCGGCACCGAGATGATCTCCTCGCGCGGCTTGAACGCCGTCGCAAGCATCCAGATCACGGGAAACAGGTAGATCAGGCACAGCACAGCGGCGAGCACCCCCCGACCAGTGCCGATGGCGCGCGCGCGGCCCACATTCTCAACTTTCGGCATACTGATCAGCCTTCCTTGATCTTATTGAGATACTTCACATAGATATTGCTCACGCCCACGATAATCACCAGCACGATATAGGCGAACGCGGAGGCTTTGCCAGTGTCCCAGCGCCCCAGGAACGCAGTGCGGTACAGGTTGACCGCCACCAGTTCGGTCGCGTCGCCAGGGCCACCTTGGGTCAGGCCCATCACCAGGTCGAAGCTCTTGAACGCCTCGATCGTGCGGAACAGCACCGCGATCAGCAGCAGCGGCGCGGTCTGCGGGAGCGTGATTCGCCAGAAGGTATACCAGGCGCCGGCCCGATCGATCTCGGCGGCCTCGTACAGAAAGTCGGGGATCGCGCTCAGGCCGGCCAGGCACAACAGCATCACAAACGGGCTCCACATCCACACATCGACGATCACGATCGACCACATGGCGACATTGCGATCGGTGGTCCACGCCGGCCCCTGGCCCGGCTGGAAGCCCAGCACATAGTTGAAAATGCCGTAGTTGGGGTTGTACATCACCTGCCAGAACACCCCGACCACCACCGGCGAGAGCATCATCGGGATCAGGATCAGGGTCGTGATCAGCCCACTGCCGCGGAACTTCTTGTGCAGCAGCAGCGCCATCCCGAAGCCGACCAGGATCTGGAGTGATACCGACATCAGCGCGAAGCGCCCGGTGTTGCGGAAATACAGCCATAGCTCAGGGCTACCCAGGATGTCGCGGTAGTTCTGGAGGCCGATCCAGACCGGGTCCAGCCCGGAGATCGCGCGGTAGTCGGTGAAGCTGACATACAGACTGTAGATCAACGGGAAGATATTGAAGGCGATTAAAAGCGCAAGCGTCGGCCACAGAAACAGCCGCTTCAGCGTCGTATCGCTGAGCGCGCGATGAACTGGGCGCTTGACCGCCACACTTTGCTCGATGGTACTCTGTTCTTCTTTTGCCTGAAACATAACGTTCTCGTGTTATATGTTGCGTGTTGCGTGTTGCGTGTTAGGTGTCACAAGACACGCAACACGCAACACGCAACACGTAGGCCTACTTCAGCAGACCGCCCTTCCTAAGGATATCTTCGTGTTTCTGGGCGATCGTGTCGAGGGTCGCCTGTGCAGTGCCCACGTCCTCGACGATGAACTTATGCAGCTCGGCCTGGCCGCTCTGCATCATCTCGCCATAGACCGGCACGGCCCAGAAGTCTTTGACAAAGGTCATCGACTCGGCGAACGCGCGGTTGTAGGGGGTGTTATCCAGGAATTCCTGCGACTCCAGCACGGCGCTGTTGCAGGTATAGCCGCCCAGCTCGGCCCACTTCTTCTGGGTCTCATCCTTGCCGAACCACTTGAGGAACTCCATCGCGGCGGCCTGGCGCTCGGGGCTGATGAACTTGACGATGCTCAAGCCCTGGCCGCCCAGCGCCGCGTGGCGCTTGCCGGTCGGGCCGGTCGGGTTGGAGAAGAAACCGGTGTCGTTGGCAAACTTGTTGGTCGACTCATTCGCCAGGCCGGGGAAGAAGGCGAAGAAGTTCATCGCCATCGCCACCTGCCCGCTGGTGAACTGGTCAACACTCTCCTGCCAGAAGACGTTGCCGCTGCCGGGGGGCATAAACTTGTACAGCTGCTTGTAGAAGTCAAGCGCCTCGACGCCCTCTTTGCTATTGAGGATGCCGTCGACCTTGTAGGTCGAGTAGTCGCCCCAATCGGCGCCCCAGCTGAACAGCACGTTCTCGAAGCCCATCGTTAGGGCGTCGTAGTCCTTCTGGGTGTAGACCGAGACGCCGTACAGGTTCTGATCCGGCCGGGTGAAGAACTCGGCAATGTCGCGCAGCTCCATCCAGGTCTTGGGGATAGCCAGATCGTAGCCGTACTTGGCCTTGAAGTCGGTTTTGTTCTTCTCGTCCTCGAACAGGTCTTTGCGGTAGGCCCAGCCGTCGGCGTCGCCCTCGGTTGGGTAGGCCCAGTACTTGCCGGAGCCCTTGGGGAACTCGGCATAGGCGGCTACGGTCGCCGGGGCCAGATTCTTGCCGTTGAGTTCGGTGTTGAAGACGTCGGTCAGCTCGACATACCACCCGCCGGTCGCGCCCTGGCCCAGCCACTGGCTATCGCCGACGACCAGGTCGTAAGAGGTGCCCTGGCCGGCCATCTCGGTGCCGAAGCGGTCGGGGAAGGTGCCCCAGGGCTCCTGGACAACCTTGATCTTGACGCCAGCCACCGCCTCATACTCGTTGACCAGCTCCTGTAGGTAATTCGATGGGTCCCACTCGGCCCAGATGATCGTCAGCTCTTTGACGTCGCCGCCGGCGGCCGGCTGGGCGGCCGGCGCTGCGGTCGGCTCGGCTGGCTGGGCGGCCGGCGCCGCAGTGGGCTCCGTGGCCGGGGCGGCCGGCGCTGCGGTGGGCTGGGCGGCCGGCGCGGGCGTGGTGCCGCCACAGGCTGCTACCAATGTCCCAATGAGCATCAATAAGACCAATCCCGCGATCCATCTGACGTGTCGCTGCATGGGTTATCCTCCTTCAATGGAGTAGCATTTGACCTCGATGGCGAATGAGTTCCCTGGAAGACACGGTTGCGTCGGCTAGCCGCTGCTTCATCACCTCCTTACCGGCACACCTCGAAGCCCCGCCACCCGCAGGCACAGGTGCGAAGCTCGCCAAATGAACGTACGATGTGGCCCGCCTGCTTGTAAAGAGGGAGTTTGAGGGGCTGTATGAAAGGGGGAGTTTGAGAGGGAAGCCCCTCAAGAACCCCTTTCCGCCACCGAACTCCTGCGATAAACGGACTTCTCAAACACCCTCTAAGAGGCTGTCTGAAAAGGGGGAGTTTGAGGGGAAGCCCCCTCAAGAACCCCTTTCCACGATGGATCGCGAGTGACACGCGGGCCTTTTCAGAGAGCTTCTAGATCCAATACTTTTCAAATAAGAGGTATTTAGTGGTGTGCGAGTTATTAACACCACTAGGGGTTGTGGTTACAAGACGTGCCAGAGCCTTATTTGAAAAGTATTGCTTCTAGATCAATCAGGCGGTTGATTTGATTCTATACAGACGGATATTGATATGATATTATTATGATAACAATGTGGGGTTGTTCGCTCATTATAGTACTTATGGAATAATTGTCAATAGGCTTTTTCCGCCGAAACATCCGGGATTCACTCCGGTATCCAGCTTCCTGATGCGTCAGATCAGAGATATAAAATATCGGTATATTTCTTTAAGACAAAGTTTCGGGCAACGCCGTTCTAGTTACAATGTGGGTGGGGAAGGCTGAGGGGGCTGCCCCTCAAACCCCCTTTCCCCAGAACTGTAAAGCACTGGGAACCTTGCCTAATGTGAGGAGGCAGGCCATGGAATGGCCGATCGATCGCGAGCGATTGCTTGCCATGGGCAGCGATTCGCCACGCTACGAGCTGATCGCCCGCGCGATCGAGGAGGCGATCACGTCCGGCAGCCTGCACTCCGGCGATCGTCTGCCTACCGTGCGCCAGCTCTCACTCGAACTGGGCGTGAGTGGGACGACCATCACCGCAGCCTATAACCTGCTCAACAAGCGCGGCTGGATTCTCAGCGAGGTTGGCCGCGGGACGTTCGTCAACCAGCAACAGAGCGGCGGTCGCACAAGCCCGCGCGGCGCCGGGGCCGGCGCTCCCCCCCGGTTCCTCGCCAACCGCCCATTGCCGGTCCCCGCGCCTTGGCGCCAGCGCGCGCTGACCACATCGGCGCAGCTCCTGCGCGCGGCCTACCCATCCGCCCAGGATTGTACCACCGGGCGGCCCGACCCGGCCCTGCTGCCCCTGTCGGTGCTGCGGCGCGCCTGGAAGGCCGCCGTCGAGCGGCTCAACCCCGCCGACCTCCAGTACACCGGGCCGGAGCCGATTGACGCGCTGACCCAGGCGATCGTGCCACGACTCAACGCCGACGGTATCCCGGCCCAGGAGCACAACATCGTCGTCGGATCTTCGGCCCAGCAGCTGATCGTGCTCACCCTCCAGGTGGTCGCTGCCCTGTCCGCCGAGACGATCGTGGCCGTCGAGGAGCCTGGCTACCCGGCGATTATGGATACCTGTGAGCGGGCCGGCTACCGCCTGGTGGGGTTCGAGGTCGATTCACAGGGCGCCATCCCCAACTCGCTGGACGCCGCGCTGGCCGCCGGGGCTACGGCGGTGCTATTCACGCCGCGCGCCCACAACCCCACCGGCGCCTCATGGACCGCCGACCGGGTCGCCGACCTAGCCGACGTGCTGGCCGACTATCCGGGCGTGGTCGCGATCGAGGATGACCACTTCGCCGGCGTCGCCGCAGCACGCCCCGGCTCGTTGCTGGCCGATCGCCGGATCGCCGACCGCGTCGTCTACATTCGGTCGATCTCCAAATCGATCGCGCCGGACATGCGGATCGCGGTGGCGGCGGCCCAGCCGCGCCTACGTTCGCTGCTGGCCGAGGCCAAGAGCTTCGCCGACGGCTGGAGTTCGCGCCTGGCTCAGCGCGCCCTGGCCAACGCGCTGCAAGATAAAGAGCTGGATCGTCTGCTGGCGGCGGCCTACCGGGCCTACGCCGCCCGACGCGCCGCCGTGGTCCACGCGCTGGACTTGCGCCTGGCCACGCTCGACAGCGGCGCCCTAAGCCACGCCGATGGCGTCAACATCTGGCTCCACCTGCCGCCGGGCGCCGACTCGGCAGCGGTGATCGAGCGCGCCGCCGCGCTGGGGGTGCTGGTCTCGCCGGGCGAGCCGTTCTTCATCCGACCGGGGCGCAGCGACGTGGTGCGCCTGAGCGCCAGCGCGATCAGCCTGGAACTGGCCCCGCAGATGGGGGAGGCCCTGGCGACCGCCGCGCTGACCGCGGCGGGGCCTCTGGCCGTCGCGCTACCGATCTGATCGCGGCGTGCCTAAGAGCCGATCCCAAAACCGCCCTTCGATACGGCTGCGCCTACTCAGGATGCAGTTTTGGGATCGGCTCTTAGTCAGCCCTTCAGTACCCCATTCACCTCATCCAGCTCCTCGGCCGTCAGGCGCCAGTCGCCGGCCTTGGCGTTCGCCCGCACCTGCTCCAGGCTGGTGGCTCCTGAGATCACCGAGCTGACCTGCGGCTGAGCCAGCAGCCAGGCGTGGGCCAGTTCGCCCAGCGAGCGATCGCGCTCCTGCGCCCAGGCGCCGAGCCGCTCGATGCGCGTGAAGTTGGCGTCGGTCATGTAGTCCTGCACGTAGGTGCTGCTCTCACCGCGCGAGCCGGTCGGCGCCGACTCGCCGCGCTTGTATTTGCCGGTGAGGAACCCGCCAGCTAGCGGGAAGTAGGGCAGAATGCCGACCTGGTACTCGTTGCAGTAGGGGATCAGCTCGGCCTCGATCGAGCGCTCGAACATGTGATAGTGGGGCTGGATGGTGATGAAGGGCTCCCAGCCGCGCAGCTCGGCCAGCAGGTTGGCGCGCGCCAACTGCCAGGCGGCGAAGTTCGACGCGCCGATGTAGCGCAGCTTGCCGGCGCGCACTAGGTCGGCCAGCGTTCGCAGCGTCTCCTCGATCGGCGTGGTGGGGTCCCAGCGGTGGATCTGGTATAGATCGATGTAGTCGCTTTGGAGACGGCGCAGGCTGGCCTCGACCGCGTTCAGAAGATGGTGCCGGGAGGCGCCGTAATCGTTAGGCCCCTGGCCGGTCTTGTTGTAGCCTTTGGTGGCCAGGATGACTGCGTGCCGGCGGCCTTGCAGCGCCACACCCAGGCTCTCCTCGGAGCGGCCTTCCTGGTACACGTCGGCCGTGTCGATAAAGTTGATCCCCAGGTCGAGCGCCCCATCGACGATCTCAGTCACGCCCGGCTGGTCGACTCTGATGCCGAAGCGGTTGGTTCCCAGGCCGATCGTCGAGACGCGCACGCCCGACTTCCCTAGCTGACGATACTCCACGATATGCTCCTCATTCTTTAGAGGCTGTCTGAAAAGGTCCTTGTCTCTCTCGGGATCTGTGGTGTAAGGGGGGTTCTTGAGGGGCAGCCCCCTCAAACTCCCCTTTTCAGACAGTCTCTTGCTGGTCCCGTCGCACCATTATACGGCAAGCTGCGCCGGCCCTGAAAAGGACCACCCGGATCGGCGGGGCATGGACCACGGGCGCTCTGGCACACACCGTGCTCTCTTAACATCACGAAGAGAAAGCGAAAGGAATGACACCGATGAGTACGCAACAGCACAACTGGACCAGCCGGCTGCTCGACATGAGCCGCGAGGCATTCGAGGACGCGGCCTATACCACGGCCTACCATACGCTCTTCGCCGCGATGCACACGGCCACCTCGACGGAACCGCAGTTCGTGGCCGATGTCGAGCGCGAAGCCGCACGCCAACGCGACGAGCTTGGACGGCGCCCCGAAGCGCCGCTAGGTGTGGAGGAGGCAAACTATGACATGCTGATCAGCGCGTGCCGCGAGGTCGCGTCCGGCACCACGCCGCCTGCTACGAGCTAAGAGGACGGGCGATCAGTCTCGTTCGGCTCGCCCGTTGTCGTGGCGCGCGCCCCTGATGAGGCGGCGCTCGGAGCCGTGTAGCGCTTGCACTTCGCGCAGCAGCGCATCGCGCTCGGTCTTGAGCGCCAGCATCTGCCGCGCCAGCACGCGGATGCATTCGGCTAGCTCGGCGTCGGCATGCACGACGTAGGTCCCGACGTGAACTGTCGGCCGGTTGCGATCCCGCAGGCAGAGATACGCCTCCCGGCAGGCTTCCAGAAACAACGTGCGTTGCTGATTGTCCATAGCCACTCTCCTGGTGGAGCGTCGGCCGCGCCGGGGAAAGAGAAACGACGGCGAATGGACCGTGCGGGGCAGCGTCCGACACTGATTCAGGCGCGATCAAGCGAGGCATGGTATGGCGCTGATATAGGACGGGGGATTGTGGCACCTCGCCGGCTCAGAGTATACCGAAGGTCGCCGGAATTGTCAACAATTGGTTAAGAGGTAACTGTTCAAAGACCTGGCTCCAACGCAAAGACGCCAAGAGGCAAAGCGGCAGAGATAAGAATTGCCTGACATCTTTGCACCTTTGTATCTTTGCGGCTTTGCGTTGAATGTGAACATTTACGTTAAGAGAGGTTGGAGATTGGAGGTTGGAGATTGGAGACGAACGCGGCTAATCTCCAATCTCCAATCTCTAAGAGACTGTCTGAAAGTAAATTCTTGAGGGGCAACCCCTCAAACTCCCCTTTTCAGACAGCCCTCGTCTCTACGTCCGGTGGCGACCCCAGACTTGGGGGTTGACGAGGCTGGTCGGGCGCTCGCCGCGCAGCGCGCTCGCGACCTGCTCGCAAGCCATCACCTGCATGCGGGGCACACACGCGCCGGTGTAGGAGGCGATATGGGGGGTGCAGACGGTGTTGGGCAGATGGAAGAGCGGGTTGTCGGGCGCCGGCGGCTCCGGGTCGAAGACATCCAGGCCGGCGCCGGCCAGGTGGCCGGTCTCCAGCGCGGCGATCAGCGCCGCCTCGTCGACGATCGGCCCGCGCGAGACATTGACCAAATAGCTGCCCGGTCGCATCAGCGCCAGCCGCTCGGCATTGATCAGGCGGTACGTCTCCGGGATGGCCGGGCAATGGATCGATACCACGTCGGCGACCGGCAGGAGCTGCTCCAGTGTGGGCACCAGCTCGACGCCCAGCGCCGCGGCGCGCTCCGGGGCGGCGTACGGGTCATACGCCAGCACCCGCATCCCCAGCACACCGGCGATCTCGGCGACGCGCCCGCCGATACGCCCAAGCCCGACCAGCCCTAACGCCGCGCCGCGCAGCTCCAACCCCAACGGCATCGAGCTGAAGGGTGGAAAGCCGTGCCCGGTGCGGAGGATGCGATCGGTGAAGGCGACCTGCTTGGCCAGCGCCATCATCAGTGCGATCGCATGCTCGGCCGTCGGCTCGGTCGGCCCGTCCGGCGTGTTGACCACCAAAATGCCACGCTCGGTGGCGGCCGCCAGGTCGATCCGGTCAACTCCGATGCCGGTGCGAGCGAGGACGCGCAGCCTTAGGCCGATCCGGTCCATGGCTGCGCCATCCATCACGGTCAGGCCGCTCAGAATCAGTGCATCGCAGGTGGCCGCCATGGCGAACCACTCCTCCGTCTCCGAACTGCCGCCGGCGAGCACCTCCGCCAGCGGCTCCAGCGGGGCCAGCGCCTCGGGGTAGAAGACCGACAGGGTCCATACGCGTGCGTGTCTCATAGATCGCCCTTTTCATCTATGTGCTCGACAGTTCGCGCCATCATATAGCATTCCTATCGGGGTTGTAAAGTGGGAAGATGTGCGGCTCACGAGCTGGCGCTGGTATAGCTGCGAACGGCGACGCTCCAGAACCAGCGCGAGATCAGCAGCAGCACCAGCGCCACGCCGGCGGCGACCAGCGCGCTCTCGGGCCGGATACGCCCGACGATCGCCTCGGCCGGCACGGTGGTGATAAACGCGACTGGCACGATAAATGTAAACAGCAGGCGCACCCAGGTGGGGAACGCCGTCACCGGGAACTGCCCGGCGCGAAACAGCCCGCTGAACAGCTCGGTGATATTCTCGACCTTCACGAACCAGAACGCGGTCGTCGTCAGCATAAACCAGATCGCGTAGACGATCACCACCCCGGCGGCGACCAACGCCGCGCCCAGCGCGACCCCCTGCGCCGTGATGCCTCCGATATCGGACGCGGCCCAGACAATCACGATGATGCCGATGACCATATCGATCATACGGAACACATTGACGTTGCGGGTCGAGACCAGGAACTGCGCGTCGATCGGCTTGAGCAGCGTAAAATCCATGGTGCCCAGCCGGACGGCCTCGGCGATCTTGTTGAGGTTCGGGTAGAGGAACGCCCCGATAAACCCCTGCATCAGCGTAAACAGCCCGACCACGACGCTAGCCTCGCGGTAGCTCCAGCCGCCGATCGGCTGCCCATCGCCGGTGAGCACCAGCAGGCCAAAGAGCGACCCGCCGGAGATCAGGAAGGCGCCGATCAGGCTGATCATGAAGTTGGCGCGGTACTCAAGCTGCGCGCTGATACTCGCCCCAGCGAAGACCCGCATCAGTCGGAGGTAGCGCCGTAGTTTCATCGTAGCCCTCCGGGTGACAAGGTGACAAGATGACAAGATGAAGGGGTGAAGGGGTGAAAGGGTGAAAGGGTGACGATATTACGTTTCACGTTTCACGTTTCACGCAACACATTTCACGCTCCAACCGCCCCGTAGCGCCGCAGCCCTCGGCGCCACATCAGCACCCGCAGCAGCCCGAATAGCAGCACCCAGACGAGCTGGACGCCGATGATCAGGGCGATCTCGGGCCAGCTCGCCGCGCCGGTCAGGACCTGCACCGGGTAGTAGACCAGGTACGGGAAGGGCAGCCACTCGACGATCGCTCGGACCGCCGGCGGGTAGAACTCCAGCGGCGCGAAGCTGCCGGTCAGGAACGCGGCGATAATGAAATACAGCTCGTCGACCGACGTCGCCTGCTCGAACCAGAACGCCAGCAGGCCGACGCAGTAGGCGATCTGGAAGCGGATCGCCCAGGCCAGGTTGATACTGACCAGGTAGGCCAGCGCGTGCGGCAGATCGGGCGTGATCTGAGTGCCCGGCACCAGCAGCAGCCCGGCCACGAGGACGATCAGCATAAACGGGAACCGCACCAGGCGCTCGGCCAGGTGCGACATCGCGTGCTCCCAAAAAACGTCGAGCGGGCGCAGCAGTTTGGGCGAAAGCGTGCCCTGGCGGATCTGAAAATCCAGCTCCCATGAGACCCATGCTACGATCAGTTGCTGGCTGAGCCAGGCCGAGATAAAGTAGCCAGCGAAGCGCTGTGAGGTAAAGTCGCCGACCGCGCCGCCGGCGGCCTGCGCCTTGCCGATCCAGACCGCCAGCATGATCAGCGGGATCGACCCGGTCAGAATCCAGATCACGATCTCGGCCCGGTAGGCGCTCATATGCCCGAACCAGACTGTCAGCAGGACGCGCGCCTTGTGCAGGTTCATCCGCATATGGATCTCGTTCGCTCATTCACAGGAGTCACACGCTCATCTCCCAAACGTGGTCTCAGCCTTCGGCAGAGTGGTACTTTTTCTTCCTTTTATCAACGATTTTCGCCTGGCCAGGCGAAAATCGTTGATAAAAAAGAGGTCAAGCACCTTGCTGCCGAACTTCCTGAGCTTGACGAAGGGCAGGCAAGAGCGGCTTTGCGGCGCCACCGCGTAACTCCTGTCATTTAGGAGCGGGCACATAGGCCTCCTGCTGCTCCTCCAGGCCAGGTTCGACGGCAACCGTCTGCGGGTGCTTCCCGGCGAACACCTCGCCGATCACATCCTCGATCGGCGGATCTTCGATCGTCACATCGGCGATCGGCAGGTCGGCCAGCAGCCGGGCGGCGACCTGGCTGGTCGTCTGGCGCGGCACGACCAGCTCGGCCCGCAGCCCGTCGTGAGACTGCACCTGCCCATAGGCGGCCAGCCGCTCGTCCGTCACCGGGCTGGCCAGCTCGAGGCGGATGAGCTTGTGCGGCGCCGCCTCCTCGACCAGGCGCGAGAGGTCGCCGTCGAACACGATCCGCCCGCGGTCGATCACAATGATCCGCCGGCACAGCGCGGTGACGTCGGCCATATAGTGGCTGGTCAGAATCACGGTCGCCTCGAAGCGCCGGTTGTACGCGGCGACGAACTCGCGGATGCGAACCTGCATGTTCACGTCGAGGCCGATCGTCGGCTCATCGAGAAACAGAACCTTCGGCCGGTGCAACAGGGCCGCCGCCAGCTCGCATTTCATCCGCTCACCCAGCGATAGCTTGCGAACCTGCTTCTTGAGAATATCGTCCAGGTCGAGCAGCTCGCTGAACTCGCGCATGGTGGCGCGGAACTCGTCGTCGGGGATCTCGTAGATCGCCTGGTTCACCAGGAAGCTGTCGAGGGCTGGGAGGTCCCACACGAGCTGCTGCTTCTGGCCCATCACCAGCGTGATCGTCTTGAGGAACTCAGGCCGGCGCTCGCGGGGGGTGAACTGATCCACATGCAGCGTGCCGCCGGTCGGGTACAGCAGCCCCGCCAGCATCTTGAGCGTCGTGGTCTTCCCGGCGCCGTTCGGGCCGAGAAAGCCGACCATCTCGCCGGCGTCGATCGTACACGAGATGCCGTCGACCGCCCGCACGATCTTGGTGGTGCGCCTGAAGAACGACTTGAGCGACCCGGCCAGGCCAGGCTCTTTCTCGTGGACGGTATAGTGTTTCTCAAGGCCCTGGACTGCGATCATGCTTCCCCACCCAGGCGACGATGCTGCTCGATGGGTACACGAGTAGTTCGCCATATTCAGAACATGCGTTTGGCAGCGCGAGTATAGCAGCAAACACGCTTCCGTGCAAGAGAAACAAAGAAAGGGGAGTTTGAGGGGCTAGCCCCTCAAACTCCCCTTTTCCGGCAATTTCTCAGGCAATCACTCGATCATACCAGCGTGGTATGCAAGATCTGCTCTAGTGTCTCCAGTGTGAACGGCTTGGCTAGATAATAATCTACGTGCTGCGTCTGGGCGCGCTTCTTCAGCTTCATGCAGCCCAAACGCGCTGATCATCACAATATACGTGCCCGGCGACCGGCTCTTGATCTCGGTCGAGAGCTGTAGCCCATTCATTCGGGGCATGGTGTAGTCGGTGATCACCAGCGAGACCGGGCGCTCTTCGAGTTTGGATAGCGCATCCACACCGTCGCTGGCGGTGAGAATATCGTAGCCGTTGGTCATGTCCCGCATGAGACGGCGCAGAATAATCAGGATGTCGGGCTCGTCGTCGACCACAAGGATCGCTGGGTGCCGTGTCGGGGCAGGCATAACACTCCTTTCAGTCCAAACCTCCTACAGGATGTGGCACTCTCGCCGCCATCAGTATAGGCCCGACCAAGCACCAATTTATTAACAAACCGTCATCATGGCGCGGCGCCCACCTGCCGCACCACGATCAGCTTATCTGCGGCCGAACTCGGCGCCCCACACCTCGCCGGGGCGGCCCAGAATCTGGCGCACATTACCGGGTGTGCTGGGCAGCACGAAGCTCTCGAACGCCTCCAGCTCCGGGTCGAATCGCACCAGCGCGTTTGCGCCGAAGTCGCTCAACCAGACAATATCGCGATCGTCCACGTACACCGCGTAGGGCTTTGGCGCCGGCCCAGGCAGCCGCCACTCGCGCCACTCCCCAGAGCCCGGATCATACACGGCCACATTCCCGGCGTTCCACTCACTGACCCAGATGCGCCCCAGCGAGTCGGACCACACGCGCCGCGCCCCCTGGCCCTCCGTTGGCGGCTCGACCACCTGCGCCGCGCCCGTCGTCAGATCAATCGCCACGATATGGCTGCCGGCAAGCGAGGCGTAGAACACCGCCCCGTCGGGCGTCGTCGTGATGCCGTAGGGGCCGCGACCGCGCGGGGCGTCGAACACCTCCACCTGGCCCGCCGCCGGGTCAAGCCGGCCGTAGATGCCGCTCTGGCCGGTGAACCATAGCACACCCTGCCGATCAAACGTCGCAGTGTTGAGGTTGGCAGACGCGCGGTCAGGCGGCAGCGGGAAGGACTGGACCTCCTCGGTGGCCGGGTCCACCCGCACAATTGCGTTCAGGCCGCCATCGGTGATCCAGGGCGCGCCATCCGGCCCGACGATCACGCCATGCGGCGCCGACCCAGCACCCAGCTTGATATGGTGCGTCTCGCCGGTGGCCGGGTCAAGCCGGCCCAGCTCCCCCGAGCCCTGGGCGGTGTACCAGACGCTCCCATCCGGCGCGGGGGCGACGTCGTGCGGGTGTGTGCCCGCCGGAACCGGGTACTCCTGGAGGGTCGGCGCCGCAGTCGGCTGCGCCTCGGGCGCGGCGGTCGGCGCGGCCACCGTGGGAGCCGCAGGAGCCGGAGCTGCGGTCGGCGCGGCGGGCGCCGCAGTCGGCGCGACGGCGGTCGCGAGGGCCGTGGGCGGCAGGCTGGGCGCGGCCGCCGGCGGAACCGGGCTGGCGGCGCTTTGGGATGTGGGTGCCTGGCCCGTATCAGTGGGCGCCGCAGCCTGCTGGGACGAGCCAGCGCAGCCGGCCAGCGCCACCGACGACCACAAGCCGGCCAGTATCAGCATGCGTAACTTTTTCATGAATTAACTCCTCCTATCTTCCTGTTAGACAAGGTTTGGGGTGACGCCATTCTCCTTTACAATGTGGGTGGGGAAAGACTGAGAGGGCTGCCCCTCAAACTCTCTTTTCCCAGAGCGGGCGCCACCGTGCAACTCCTGTCTTTGGGTGATATAATCATAGCGCATCGACTATTGGCACGCCGATGTTCTCAGCAAGCTCTCAGGAACCGTTCAGCCTTTCCTTAAACAAAACCTCTACAATCCTGGTGCAATCTTAGAAACTGTTTGAAAAGGCATTATCTGGACGATACCATGGTGGAAAGAGGATTCTTGAGGGGCGGCCCCTCAAACTCCCCCTTTTCAAACAGTCTCTTATAAAACAGGCGAGGATCAGTCGTGCGCCAATCCTTCGTTCGTCGATACTGGAGCCTCGGGCTGATCGCTATCCCTGTGGCCTTCGCCGCAGCGTACGGTGTCCTGCCGGCCGCGCCGGTGCTGGCGCCCACGCCCAGCCCACTCCCAACCGTTGTAGCGACCAGGCAGCCGGCTGCTTCGGCGCCAACGCCCATCCCGCGCCCGGCCACTGTGGTGCCCACGCGCGCCGCCCCGACCAGCACCCCAACCCAGCCGCCGGCGCCGACAAGCCCGCCCGCCACCACGCCGACGCCCAGCGTCGAGCCGACGCCGACGGCGCGGGCATCGAACGCACCGCCGCGCGTGGGCCTACAGGTCGGCCACTGGAAGACGAACGAGCAGCCCGAGGAGCTGGCGCGGCTGCGAACATCGACCGGCGCCATAGCTGGTGGGTACACCGAGGTGGAGATCAACCTCGACATCGCCCAGCGCGTCGCGGCGTTGCTTGAGCAGCGCGGCATCTTCGTCGACATCTTGCCGGCCACCGTCCCAGTGGACTACGACGCGGACGTATTCGTCGCCCTGCACGTCGATGGCTCGTCCAGCAGCGGGGCGCATGGGTTCAAGATCGCGACACCTTGGCGCACCTCGCGCGCTGGGCAGCACCTGCTCGATACGCTGACCGCCGAGTATGCCGCCGCGACCGGGATGCCCTGGGACGACGCGATCACCTTCAATATGCGCGGCTACTACGCCTTCAACTACCGGCGCCACGACCACGCGGTACGCAAGACCACGCCGGGCGTGATCGTCGAGATGGGCTTTCTGACCAATGCCGCTGACCGGGCGATACTGACCACCCAGCAGGATCGGATCGCCGCCGGGATCGCCGCCGGGATCATCCGCTATCTCAACGAGCGCGATCCGCTCGACGGGGCGGCGCTGCTGCCGCCGGAGTTCAAGAGCCAACGGGTGATCAACCCCGACGGCGTCGATGCGCGGGCGACGCCCAATGACGATGCGCGGGTGATCGGGCACCTGAACGCGGAACGGCGCCTCAACCCGCTCCAGGAGCGCGATGGCTGGTACCAGGTGATTGTCAGGGTTGGCGAACAGCGTTTGCTGGGCTGGGTGCGCAAGGACCAACTGATCGAGACCAACGACCCGACGCCCACCCCGCCGCCGGCGACGGACTCTTGAGCGGCTCCTGACATTTCGCTTTCACGAAGCGCGCCAGGGGTGCAGAGACGCGATCAGCGCTCTTTGCGCCCCATGTGCTTTTTGCGGTAGAATAGGCCGAAGGAACATACAATGGCAACCGTGCTGATCGTCGACGACGACCGCAGAATAACCGATATGCTGCGCCGGACCCTGGCCTACGAGGGCTACCACGTGCTGACGGCTGCCAATGGGAACGAGGCGCTGGAGAAAGCACGCGCCCATCACCCCGACGTCGTGGTGCTCGACTGGCTGATGCCTGGGCTGGATGGGATCGAGGTCGCGCGCCGCATCCGGGCCGCCGACACAACGCCGATCCTGATGCTGACCGCGCGCGACACCGTCGAGGACCGTGTCGAGGGTCTGGACAATGGCGCCGACGACTACCTGGTCAAGCCCTTCGCGCCGGCCGAGTTGCTGGCCCGCGTCCGTGCGCTGCTACGTCGCAGCGAGACGCCCAAGGACCACGAGAAGCCCCTGTCCTACGCCGACCTGCGCCTCGATCCGATGACTCGCGACGCCTGGCGCGGCGACCGGCGCTTCAGCCTGAGCCCCAAGGAGTTCGACCTGCTGGCCTACCTGCTGCGCCACCCGCGCCAAGTGCTGACCCGCGACCGGGTCTTGCAGGATGTCTGGGGCTATGACTTCGGCGGCAACGGCAATGTGCTCGAGGTATACATCGGCTACCTGCGCTCCAAGACCGAGGCCGGCGCCGAGCCACGCCTGATCCAGACCGTACGCGGCGTCGGCTATGTGCTGCGGAGCGACGAATAAATGTCGGTTCGACTACGCCTCACAATGCTTTATAGCACGATCCTGGCGCTGACCTTAATTGTGTTCAGCGTCGTGGTCTACCTCACTGTGTCGCGCGTGACCTTCGGCATCCTCGAAGACACGCTGGCCGATGAGGCGCAGCGCATCGCCGACCCCAACCGCTTCCGGCTCAATTATGTCGACTACCCGGCCAGGAAGTTCGCTGCCCCCGAGACCTACGTCCAGACGCGCAAGCTCGACGGGACGGTCAGCGACCGCACCGCCGAGCTTGAGGAGGATAATGTCATCCTCCCGCTCAGCCCGTCCGGCCTGCGGACCTGCCAGGGCGGCCAGCCCTGGAGCGAGATCGTGACAACCGAGCACGGGCGACTGATGATCTACAGCAAGCCGGTCATCGACCAGGACAAGAACGCCGGCATCGTCCAGGTGGCGCGCTCGCTGGCCGAGCACGACCAGTCACTCGGCACGCTGCGCAGCATCCTGCTGATCGGCAGCGGCGTCGTCACCGTGATCACGTTCGGCATTGGCTGGGGGATCGCCGGCGTCTCGCTGCGGCCGATCACGCGCCTGACCCAGACGGCCCAGGCGATCGGCGCCGAGCGCGACTTCGGCCGGCGCGTCCAGCACACCGGGCCGAATGACGAGTATGGCCGCCTGGCGACGACCTTTAACGCCATGCTGACCGAGCTTCAGGCTGCCTACCGGCAGGCCGAGCAGTTGCTCCAGGCCCAGCGCCGCCTGGTCGCCGATGCGTCGCACGAGCTGCGCACGCCGCTGACGACGATCCGCGGCAACCTGGGCTTGCTCCAGCGCGAGCCGCCGATCGAGGACGAGGACCGCGTTGCGGTGCTGGCCGACATGGTCGACGAATGCGAGCGGCTGATGCGCCTGGTCAACGACCTGCTGGCGCTCGCCCGCGCCGACGCCGGCCGGCCGCTGCGTAGCGAGCCGGTGCCGGTCAAGCCGCTGATCGAGGAGGTCTGCCGCCAGGCCCGCCACCTCGACTTGGGCCGACCGATCGACTGCGAGGATGTGGCCGACGTCACGGCCATCGGCAACCGGGACGCGCTCAAGCAAGTGCTGCTGATTCTGCTGGATAACGCCTTGAAGTTCACTCCACCAGCGGGCGAGATCGGCGTGACGGCGACCCGTTCCGACCGGCGCATCGTCATCCGCGTTCGCGATACCGGCGCCGGGATCGACCCCAAAATTCTCCCGCATGTCTTCGAACAATTCTACCGGGGCGACGCCGCCCGCACTGGGGCGGGCGCCGGGCTGGGGCTGGCGATCGCCAAGACGCTGATCGACGCCCAACACGGCACGATCGGCATAGAAAGCCAGCCGGGGCGCGGCACCGTGATGTCCTTAGCACTACCCTCCGCCGACATTCGCCCCGATCCAGCCGAAACCTTGCCTAATCAATCGTTCATGTTCTTTGAAACTTATCATTCGCGCATTTGCAGGGCCAAGTTCGCAAGCGGCAGGCCCAGACGGGTGTACAGGTCTGGTGGAAGCCCCAACAACTCGAGGATCTGCTGTTGGGTCTGATTCAAGGGTGAGATATGGCGCTGTTCCCATCCCGTCCCCGTGATAACAGTGACGGTCAGGTTGCGAAACGCCCGGATCACCCGTTCCGTGGTCGGCTGCGCTGTGGCTTGGGTGCGGCTGGCCGGGTTCAAGCCCACCAGTTCCACATCCTGTGCCTGCATTGCCGCTCGCAGCCGCTGCTCGGTCAGCACCAGCACCCGCAACGCCAGACACAGCAGCCACACCAACCCGGCGATGCGCTTCTCATCGCGCACAAACACAGGGCGCAAGTGCAGATTGCGCGTTTTGAGGCGGCTGAAGCTACGCTCAAGCACTGGTTGTTGATGATATGCTGCCACCAGAGTCGCTACCTCATAGTGCTCAACAGTCGTATTGCTGACCAAGACCTGCCAGCCCAGCCGCTCCAGCATTGCCTGCCAGGCGGCCAGATCGACCCAGATCGCGCCTACCACCCACGCCGTGCTGCCATCGCGCATCGCGAGCGGCGAGAGCGCCGTCTGCACCACCCCTTCCAGCTTGAGCCTCCGCAATGCGTGTGGCCACCACCCCTTCCAGTTCGGCTTGGTGCCTATAGCGCTTGCGGCCTCTGCTCGGCGGCTGGGCCAGCTTGAGTACGTCGGTGGTCAGGCGCTCCAATGCCTGCTCACGCAGTCGGCGCAGTCCCAAATGATAGGCGGTTGCGCGTACGACCATCACACGTTCATTCCAAGTGTGAGGCTGCTTGGTTTCCCCGTCCAGCCAGGTTTGCCACCGCTCGAACGAATGGATGACACTGGCCAGTTGCAGTTCGCCGGTGTGGTCGGTCGAGAGTTTCGATGCGCGTCCAGGTGTCGGCCTGCGCCAGGGCACTCTCCACCCAAGAGGCGATCTCGGAAGTGGCGTGGATGGGGCGATAGGCTGCCAGATAGCGGCTGCCGCCACTGGCGATGTGACCACGACTGGAGAGATCGCTCATTTTGCTGTCGCCGACCAGGAGCATATCACTCGTCCCCAGCGCGGCGACGGCGACGTCATAGGCCGGTATGTACAAGCCGTTATCGCCTTTGTTGCCGGCGACTGGCTGGCAACAGATCGGCAGCCCGAGCGGGTCGAGCGTGGCCAGCATGAGCTTGAACTGGCGCAGGTCGGGGCGATGTTCCTTACTCCAGCCCTGCTGGAGCAGGCTGTCTTGCTCGACATCATCGTGATAGACACTGACGCTGGTGCTGTCCAGGCGCACGGTATCGGTGGGCAGGCGATAGACGCGCACCCAGCGCTGCATCAGGGTCTCATCGAGGGCCGCCTGGGTGGTGGGGTTGCCGAGCAAGGTCAGGATGGTAGCCAGGCGGTCGTCGGTGCAGTCGGTGTCGCGCAAGCTGATGGAGAGCAAGGTGTTGAGCGTTTCTCCCCGCTCTCTCGCCCAATCACGCACGGTCACCAAGCGATGGTCGCGCTCCTGAAGGATGTGAGAGAGCCAGATGCTCACGACGGTGCCCACACTCGTGCCTTCCCAGTTGCCATGCGGGGTCACATGCCTGTCGATCAGATCCCGAATGCCCATATCGATCATGATGCCGAGCAGCAGCGGCAGGCTATTGACCTGCTCGTTGGTAATGGTGAGGGGTGGTGCTGTCATGCTCTCAGGATACCACAGCACCGCCCGAACTTGGCAACCCAAATACGCGAACCATAAGTTGAAACACATTGATGCCCGTACCCAAAAGGCCCGCGTGCCACTCGCAATCCATCGTGGAAAAGAGAGTCATGAGGGGCAGCCCTCAAACTCCCCCTTTCAGACAGGCTCTCAGCACCGGCTGCCACGAGCGGTAATAGTACGGTCACAGATCAATGGTACACTTAGCGCAGCCTTAGAAAGCCGCATTCGAGAAGGGACGCCCGCTATGACCCTGAATATTCTAGTTGCCGACGACGACCTGTACAACGTCAAGTATACTGCCTTCGTGCTTGAGGATGCAGGTTACCGAGTCCTGAAAGCGTTCGACGGTCCGAGCATCATACAGGTAGTCGAGCAGGAGCAACCCGACCTGGTGTTGCTCGACGTATCGATGCCAAAGGCCGATGGCTTCGAGGTCTGCCGCCTGATCCGCCGCACCTCCGACGTCCCGATCATCTTCCTCTCGGCTCGCACACAGGTCGAGGACCGGGTGATCGGCCTCCAGATCGGCGCCGACGACTACCTGATCAAGCCCTTCGAGCCTGCCGAGCTGCTCGCGCGGATCGAGGCTGTGCTGCGCCGCCGCAACAACGAGGTCCTCAACAGCACGGCGACGCGGATCAGCCGGGGCGACCTCACGCTCGATCCGGTCGAGCACCGCGCTTTGTTCAAGCAGGGGCGCGAGGTAACGCTGACGCCGATCGAGTTCCGCCTGCTCTACTACCTCATGCAGAACGCCAGCCGGGTGCTCAGCCCCAGCCAGATCCTGAGCAACGTCTGGGGCTACGACTATAACGGGGATAGCAACCTGGTGGCGGTCTACATCCGCCGCCTGCGCACCAAGCTCACCGACATCGCCGGCCCTGGCCAGCGCATCGTCACCGTGGCCAACCTGGGCTACAAGTTCGAGGCGGCTCAGGAGAAACGTGTCGCGGTCGAGGCCGGCACGTAGTCCTATCAGTTGCCAATTCTGGGGCCGAGCCTGTTGCGTGTTGCGTGAAGAAGTTCTTCACGCAACACGCAACATTTTTGTATCACGCGTCGTGCTTGCGTACCTCGCGCGCGCATTCGTGGCACCACAGGGCGCGGTTGGCGAGCGCCCAACGCGCGCCGCCGCGCTCCACCGGCCGCATGTGATGGACACCCAGCGCGAGGGCGCCCACGCCGCAGCGCTCGCAGCGGCCACGGGCGCGCCGCCACACCCGCCGGTCGAAACGTAGCGTCAGCGGCGCGTCCAGCAGAAGGTGCAAAGCCATGCCGAGCGCGAAGGGGCGCAGCACCGGCCAGCGCCGGCTCAACAGCCACAGGATCGGGAGTGTCAGCCGCGGGAGGTGAAAGACCGAGCGCAGCGAGCCGTAGCGCGGCCGGGTGTCGCCGGGGCGGAGCGAGCGGTTGCGGCGGCGGTTGTAGCTCAACGCGCCGAGCGGACTCCAATCGCCACTGCGGAGTGCGTAGAGCACGTAGTGGTCGAATATCGAGCAGCACGCCGCCGAGCGCCAGCAGCGTGGCCCGCCCCGGAGCGCGGGGGTACAGCGCGGCACCGGCGAGGGACGAGATCAGCAGGTGGGAACGAAAACGCATAGTGTCATGTATCTGGAAGGGGGGAGTTTGAGGGGCCACCCCTCAAGAAGCCCTTTCCACCACGGATCGTGGGCGAGACATCGCCCCTTTCAACCAGTTTCTCCGATAAGTTGAAAGCGCATGAGGTAGAAGCGCTCGATCGACCGGAACCCAAGTCGTTTATAGGTTGCCAGCGCCGGCTGATTATGCTCCAGCACCATCAGGAACACGCGCGGCGACAGCTTAAATGCCGCCTGCGCCAGCGCGGCCGTGCAGGCCGAGGCGTAGCCCCGCCGCCGATGGTCGGGGTGGGTCGCGACATGGCCGATCTCGACCACGTCGGGGGTGGCGAAGTGAGTCGCGGCCATCGCCACCAGCACCCCATCGGCGAAGCAGCCGAACGCCGGTCCGAGCGCCAGCGCGCTGCGGTGCCACACCGATAACCCCGCCGCGTGGGCCAGCGCGTCCATGTCCTCCGCGTCGGCAGCCGTGAGCCGCTGAGCCGGAGGCCCCTCGACCAGGCGCAGCGCCTCGGGCTCGACCACCATCTGGTACTCGATCTCCACCTCCAGAATGCGGGCATAGCGGGCGAGCTGATAGCGCCGCTCGGCCGGCAGGAGCGTCATAATCGGAGTGGCGCGCAAGCGCGCGACCTGCTCTACGAGCGCTTGGAGCAGCTCGCCGGCCACGTCGGCATGGTCGGCGGCAAAGGTCATGTTGGGCAGCGGCAGGTCGTGATAGGTGGACGCGACGCCGAGCACCTGGCCATGCTCCTCGGCGACCAGGACCTCGCAGCGAGCGTGCAATTGGGAGACATTCGAGAGCGCCAGCGCGTTGCGGTAGGGCAGCGCGCGCAGGTAGGCCAGCACAGTCGGCTGGGATTCGGATGTCAGTGGTGAAATCCGCATAGCTTCAGCGCGCGTTCCCAGATCGCAAAGCGATTAACCTGCGCGCTATCTTACCACAAAAAGAGCCGTGCCGCCGATGTGCATCGTGGGCCTGGCCCTGACCATTTACTTCTCTTCAAGCTGGACTCAACCAATGGACTGGATTGTACAAAGGCATCCAGTTGATCTTGCCTATTCCACTTCACCACTACTTTGGAGAGCACCTGCCTCTTTGTAGTTTCATCAGTGATGGGAATTGCTTTGGCTGGAATATCAGCCTGGGTACTCTGCTTCAGGTGGAAGGTAAACTGAGGATTGGCGAGCAGATTGGCGTACCAGTCACGCTTGCCTGGCAAGCCGGTAATATACAGTACACCCTCAAAGTTGTGGAAGGCGATCTCGACCTTGTGGGGTTTGCCCGTCTTACTACCGACAGTTGTCATATCAATGAGGCCATCGGTTTTGAGGGCGTGTTCAATCTCAGCGTTCATGATTCAGCAAGCTCCTTATGTAATGTTACAATCCAAACTATCGGTTGTGGACTTCCGGGCGCCCATTGAGCCCAAAGAGTTGGCGGATGCGGTGGACCAGGGTGGGGCGGCTTACATCTTCGACCCCGATAGCTAGATCGTCGTGCCGGGTCGCGAGCGCGGCCCGATTCATCTCCACCCGCCGGGCCAGCACTTCGCCCAGGCGCTCGGGCAGCTCGGGGTTGGCCTGGAGCAGCGGGGCAATATCAGCCTGCGCCACCACCAGCGCCTCGGTGTCCTCCTCGGCCACCACTGTGGCGCCGCGCGGCGCACCGGTCAGCAGCGCCGTCTCGCCGAAGAACTCACCCGGTCCCAGGTGGTTGACCGTGACGGCGGTGAGGCGATCGTCGAGCCGGTCGTCCACATCGATCCGCACCCGGCCCGAACGAATCACAAAGAACGTGTTGCCCGGCTCGCCCTGCTGCGCCAGCACCTCCCCGGAGCCATACACCTGAACCCGCGTTTGCTCGGCCAGCTTGTGCAGCTCGGCGCTATCCAGCACGCTAAACAGCTCCACGCACCGCAGGGCCGACACCAGGCTCTCGATGTAGATGTGATGCTGGTCGGCCTGGCTTAGCGGGTCCACCTCGTGCAGGTAGACTTCGCGGATAGGGAAGGGCAGCTTGATCCCGGCCCGATTCAGGTGATACCAGGCGTTGGTCATCACCGAGTCACGCTTCTCAGGATACCGATCGTAGTTGTACAACCAGAACTTGATATCGTAGGTCACACTGTAGTCGCCGTACTGGATCAGCTTGATCGACGGCGCCGGCTCACGGCAGACATCGGGCGACGCCAGGGCGGCCTCCTTGAGCACACGCTTGACCAGGTTGGGTGGGTGGCTATAGCCGACGCCGACCTGCACGTGCATCGCCTGGACCGGCGAGCCGAGCGAATAGTTGATCAGCTCGCACTGCGCCAGGCTTGAGTTGGGGTAGATGATATAGTTGCCGTCGACGGTGATCACGCGGGTCGCGCGCCAACTCATTTCGACGACCCGGCCGATCTGGCCGCTGATCTGCACCCAATGGCCGACATCGAACGGGCGCTCGGTCTGCAAGGCGATCCCAGCGATCACATTCTTCAGCAGGTCCTGGAGCGCCAGGCCAATCACCGCCGAGAGCACCGTCGAGGAGATCACGATCGAGCTGAGCTGGACGTCGAACACAAACCGGATCGTCAGCAAGATCACGATGATAAAGGCCAGCCCGCGGCCGATATCACGAATGAGGCGCGGCAGGGCCATGCCGCCGCGGCTGATCCAGCGTTCGACCAGCAGGTTCTCGACCAGCCCAAACCCCACAAAGCCCCAGCAGCAGATCAGGACCGCCAGCAGCGCGCTGTAGAGCGTGCCGTCGAGCGACGCGCCGAGCCGCCCGAGCGCGATGCCCAGGCTGATCGCGATCCCGACCGCCAACGCCCCGAGCACATACGGGAACGAGAGCCCCTCCAGCGTGCGGTATGGCCGCAGCAGCCGGCGGATCAGTATCAGCAGTACAAAAGCTGCCAGCCCGTAGGCCAGCGGTAGGATCAGCTCAGTTGAGAGTTGGAGCGTTTGGGAGAACATGTCGTGCCTAAGGGCATGAAGAGATTGTCTGAAAAGGGGAAGCTTGAGAGGGAAACCCTCAAGAACCCCTGTTCCACCACCGACTACGAGCGACAAATCAGCCTTTCCAGACAGTCTCTAAGACAATTTAACGATGTACGATTATGCGCCTCGGCGCACCAATGCGATAGATGTGGAACTATAATAGCAGTTGGGTAGGCTGTCAACAGGAGGCTGGTCCGTTATGGTCAACTTATTTTGTCGTACCGTGCTATAATTGGCGCAAAATAACCGTTTGCCCAAAAGTGGGCAGTTTAAGGCTTTCCTTATCGAGCGATCGTCAAAGAAGCAAAGTTCCGTTTCCCTTGATGAGTTTGATCGCGAAATCAAGGAATTGCCTATAACTTCTTGAGCACCTATCGTTCCGATATCGCACCTATCTTGTACACGTGAATTGGTAGCGCCCCGATTATAATCTGCATAGCTTAGGGCTTGAAAAACAACCTTTTCCTTCCTCCCAGGAGTAGCCTCCCATGAAACTTCATCCGATCGCTCTCGCGCGCCACACCACTCTGTTGGTGGCATTGTCTATGACGTTCATCCTCACCTTTGTCGGCTGTGCCACAACCGCGCAGACGCCAACACCAGCAGCCAAGCGACCGGTGCGTGTCCAACTCGCATGGGTTCATACTATTGAATACTCCAGCTTCTACACTGCCCAGGATCAAGGCTATTATGACGCGGCCAACCTGGATGTTAGCCTGGATGTGCTCGGCCAGACGTCGCCGATTGACCAGGTGGTGATGGGAAAGGCACAGTTTGGTATGGCGAGCGCTGACAATGTGCTGCTTGCCCGCGCGGCGGGCAAGCCAGTTGTCGCGATTGCCACCATCTACCAGCGCAGCCCAATTGCATTCGTCTCGCTGGCCAAAAACCAGATCACCAAGCCCCAGGATTTCATCAACAAGACGGTCGTCGTCGATCTAAAAGGAACAACCGGGATTATCTACCGGGCGCTGCTGGCTTCACAATCAATCAAGGAGTCTCAGGTGAAAACGCAGCCGCGCGCCGATTATACAAACGATACCCTCTTGAACGGCCAGGCTGATGTCATTGATGCGTTCATCAATAATCAGCCAGTGCAGTTGAAGCAACAAGGCTACGATATCAATGTGGTTCTGCCCTCTGACTATGGCATCGATCTGTACGCGAACGTCATCTTCACCACCGAAGAAATGATCAAAACACAACCCGACGTCGTGGAGGCATTCGTTCGCGCGACTATGCTCGGCATGCAGCGCGCTATCGAAGACCCCGAGGCGGCGACACGGCTGACATTGGCGCGAGGAACAAACCTTAACCCGGCATCGGAGGCCGAGTCGATGCGCCTGGCGTTACCACTAATGAGTCCGGCAGGAAGCCGGCCGGGCATGATGACCCCAGAAAACTGGCAGGCAGCCTACCAGATATTGCGGGATCAAGGTCTCCTAGCACAGCAGATTGATGTACAGCAAGCGTATACGCTCACGTTTCTCGACAAAGTGTACGGCAAGTAGTCTACTGACCTTGGATGATATAAAGGGCCGCACTATGCTTCAAGCACAGCCATCCGCGAAAGAGGGCAAGCTGCATAACTTGCCGTTCTGGCGGCAGATTTGCTGGAACTTAACCTTCGCGTTCGTGTTGCTCGTTGGAGTGGCACTGGCATTTGTGCAGGCGATGACCCTACCCCTAATACGGGCAAATGCACAGCAGCAGGTACTGAACCAGCTTGAGTCGGTCGCTGTGCTGAAGCACAATCAGATCAACCGATGGCTCTATGAGGGCCAATATGCGCTCACACTGCTGCTTTCAAGCTCAGTTGAAAACCAGTTGCGTACGTTTGTAGCTGCCTCAACCGCTGATACCGCCGAGCAAGCACGCATCAACGCCCTCCTGGGGGAGGCGACAACATTGCAACCGGCGCGAACAGGTGCCGGTTCTCTCTTTAATGGATTGTTTCTGTACGCCCCCAATGGCCGAATTGTAGCTGCGTCGAACGAAAGGCAGATCGGCCAGGTTGTGACGCGGCAGCCGTATTTTGCGAAGAGCTTGATCGCGGATCAGATTCAAGCGCCATACTATGCTCTCGGCACCTCCGAACTCACCGTGGTTGTGACACGGCGACTGCTTGATAGCAACGGGCAGACGATCGGAATTCTGGGAGGAAGCCTTGATTTGACCGTGCTGGGCGCGATTATGCAGGAACGCAGCGGCCTCGGTGATAGCGGAGAGACGTACTTGGTGAGCCTTGAAAGTCGCTATCTGCTCACGCCGAGCCGCTTCCCAGGCTACCAATCCACGAAAGCATATGACAGCGAGGGCATTGATCGCGCGCTGCGCGGCGAGAACGGTTCGGACACCTATCTGAACTATCGCACTCCTCCAACGCAGGTATTTGGCGTGTATCACTGGGTGCCTCAGTTGCAGGCCGCCCTGCTAACCGAGATTGAGACCACCGAGGCGCTCGCCGCCGCCGATCAAGTGTGGTGGCGCAGTATTATTTTGACCCTTATTACAACGGTTGTGGCAATACTTGTTGCCATCTATAGCGCAGCGCGCGTGTCGCGGCCGATTGTCGCACTGACACAAGTTGCAGCTCAAATTACCAAGGGCGCCGTTGATGTGCGCGCCGATACTCGGCAACAGAACGAGATTGGCATGCTCGCCGCCGGGTTCAATACGATGACCGATACGCTCCAGCAGACGCTGGCTGGCCTGGAGCAACGCGTGGCTGATCGGACATCGGCACTCCAGCAGGCGCTGACAGAGCGTGAGCAGACGCTGTTAGAGCTTAAAGAAGCGCTGCACACCCGTGATCTTCTCAGCAGGACTGTGCGCGGCTTGTCCAGCCCAGTCCTGCCGGTCCACGACGGTGTGCTGGTGATGCCGCTGATTGGCATGATTGATTCCGAGCGCGCCACGATTCTGACGCAATCATTGCTGCAAGCCATTGAGCAGCATCGCGCGAGGACAGTTCTGCTTGATGTGACCGGCGTGCCGCTGGTTGACACACAGGTGGCTACAGCGCTGCTTCAGGCCGCTGCTGCAACAAAATTGCTCGGCGCGCAGCCGGTGCTCGTCGGATTACGTCCCGAACTGGCGCAAACCATCATCGGGCTAGGGCTGGATCTGTCAATGCTGATCACGTACGCTGATCTCCAAAGCGGCATCGCCTATGCTTTAGGACGACAGTATAGCAGGGCAGTGGGTCGCAGGGGGCGCAATTAGGATAATATCAATTCCCGTTAGCTGAAGATACCGTAACAGTTTAGCCGTAGGCTGGGACATCCTTCCCCTGGATGGATAACATTCCCCCCAGATCGAGACATTCTTCCTCCTGGATGGATAACAATACCTACACCTCACGACATCCTTCTCCCTGAATGGATAACATTCCCCGCACCCCGCGACATCCTTCCTCCTGGTCGGGCGAGCGAGCCGCGAGGTTCAGGCTGATCGTCTACGGCAGCCAGTGGAACGACTACGACGGCACAGTGATAAGCGCTGATGATCGCCGTGATCTCGTAGAAGCTCCACGACATGCTGTTACTCGGCTGCGTTATAGTCGGTGTGTTGTGGACCGATTGGGCTGATCATTCATGCCAATACCTGCTGACATCCGAGAGCCAGGCATCGTCTGTTCGCCCCGGCACAATCACGTGAGTTGGCGTATAATAACGCTGGCTGAATGGTCAAGAAGAGCAGCCTGCGGGAGCGCTGTATGGGCTTTTTCTTTGGCTGGGATCCCAACAAGGCGCACGCTAATCTCCAGAATCATAGTGTCACCTTTGAAGAGGTCAGTACGGTCTTTGGGGATACGCTTTCACTCACAATTTATGACGCAGAACAATACAGATGATTCCGATATGAAAGCAGAGTATGACTTCAGCAAGGGCATCCGCGGCAAGTATGCACAACGCTATGCAGAGGGCACGAATGTCGTTGTGCTTGCACCTGATGTCGCCGCCGCATTTCCCACCTCAGAGGCGGTCAATACCGCACTCCGGGCACTGATCACCCTCGCACGCCAAACAGTGAAAACGTCGAACGAGTAAGCGCATTACGTCACAAGTTTGGATAATACTACCCGCACGTTGGGACATCCTTCCTCCTGGATGATTAACATTTCTCGCAGATCATGACTTTCATCCTCCAGGTTGGATAATACTACCCGCACGTTGGGACATCCTTCCTCCTGGATGAATAACATTTCTCGCAGATCAGGACAGCCTCCCTCCTCGTTGAACAACATTACCTGCACTCCGCGACATCCGCCCTCCTGGATGGATAACATTCCCCCTAGGTCGAGACATCCTTCCCTCCTGGATGGATAACATTCCCCCCAGGCCGAGATAGCCTCCCTCCTGATCGGGCCAGCGAACCGCGCGGCAGCAAAGCTATTGCGTGGTACAATAGCCCTGCGTCGGCGCCTCACCCGCCGGTGCTACGCCTTCGGTCAGCAGAAGCAGGGACCATTTAAGGACCGGACGATGCCACGTATCTGCTTCCCTTGATGAGCTTGATCGCGAAATCGATAAATCACTCGCACGCGAAGCAAACCCAATTAATGAATAATGAATAACCGCCCTATCGATATGAGAACTAATCAAACAGCACCCAAAAATATCGATGAATATATTGCGGCCTTCTCAAATGATGTACAAGAGATTCTAGAAAAGATAAGGATGACGATTAGAGAAGCGGCGCCGGATGCGGAAGAAACAATGAGTTATCAAATGCCGACCTTCACGCTGCAAGGTAAGTATTTGGTTTACTTTGCTGCTTACAAAAAGCATGTCGGATTATATCCTGCACCAATAGGGAATGAGGAATTCGAAGAGGAGTTGTCGGTTTACGCGACAGGTAAGGGCACATTGAGATTCCCATTCGATAAGCCAATTCCCTTCGACTTGATAAGCAAAATCGTGAAGTTTAGGGTGAAGGAATATTTGGAAAGAGCAGAAGCAAAAAGGAAGAAGAAATAGAGAACGCTGAATTCCAACGATGACTTCTTCTACCAGGAAAACTATCTCAAGATCAATAATACATTACTCTCAGCAGCAGAAACCGCCCAGGTGATTGTGAACAGATTTGGTTTTCGTATAAAGGGATCATCATGACCACGCACGCGAATGGATCGTTCGAAGTACAGATAAACCCGCAGGCGCAAGACCAGGCCGAAGGTTCAACGCTCGGTAGGATGTCGCTTGACAAACAATTCCACGGCGACCTCGAAGCTACCGGGAAAGGTGAGATGCTGACCGCCGGCACGGATGTAGGCTCGGCCGTCTACGTCGCGATCGAGCGGGTCACGGGAACGCTACAAGGCCGCAGCGGCACCTTCGTCCTGGTGCATCATGGCACCAGGACTCGTGACGACCAACAACTAACGATCACGGTTGTGCCGGATTCCGGCACAGGTCAACTGGTTGGGCTCGCCGGCACCCTGACGATCACGATCGTCGATGGAAAGCACTTGTACCAGTTCGAGTATACACTCGCATCCGATATGCGCTAATGGACTCGGAAACAAAAACATCCCGCTCTGAAACGTGAAACGTGAAACGTGAGCCGGATTCACGCAACACGCAACACGCAACACGCAACACGTTTCACGTTTCACGCATCGTTTGACAATCCCCACCTGCCGTGGTATCGTTGCGGCGCAATAAGTACACAATGCTAGGGGTGCCGGGAGAGCCCGGCTGAGATTGCGGCCCGATCCATGCCGCTGACCCTCCGAACCTGACCTGGGTTATACCAGCGTAGGGAAGCGACAGCACGAATGGATCGCTAACCAGCCCAGGTCGGCGATCTTTTTTGTTTCGTGCAAGGAGGTGGAAACATGCGCGGGTTTCTGATCATCACACTCCTGCTGGGCTTGCTCTTGGCGGCCTGCGGGAGTCAGGAGGCCGGCACGACGGCAGGGCAGCCAACGGCGGGTACACAGCCAGGCGGGCAAGAGGCCGCACCCTCTAGCGTCCCCACCGCCACTGGAGAGCGCCAACTGGTGCTGATGACCCACGACAGCTTCAACGTCAGCGAGGATGTGATCAAAGCATTCGAGCAGCAGGAGGGCGCGACCGTCCAGATCCTCAAGTCCGGCGACGCCGGCATGGCACTCAGCAAGGCCATCCTGAGCAAAGACAACCCGCTGGCCGACCTATTCTTCGGCGTCGACAACACCTTTCTCAGCCGCGCGCTGGAGGCCGGCATCTTCGAGCCCTACCCGGCCCCGGCGCTGGCGAGCATCCCGGCGCAGTACAAGCTCGACTCAGGCAGCAGCCTGCTGCCGATCGACTATGGGTATGTCAGCATCAATTATGACAAGGATTACCTGACCCAGAACAATCTCCAGCCGCCCCAGGAGCTTGAGGACCTCACGAAGCCCGAATGGAAAGGCAAGCTGGTGGTCGAGAATCCAGTTACCTCCTCGCCGGGGCTGGCCTTTTTGCTGGCGACGGTCGGCCGCTTCGGCACCGAGGGCAGCTACACCTGGCTCGACTACTGGAAGGATCTACGTGCCAATGATGTGTTGGTGGCCGAGGGCTGGGAGGATGCTTATACTGTCCAGTTCAGCGGTTCGAGCGGCAAAGGTCCGCGACCGCTGGTCGTCTCCTACGCCAGCAGCCCGCCGGTCGAGGTGTTGTTCAGCGACGGCAAGTTGACGGAGCCACCGACCGGGGTCTTGCTCGACGGCAGCTTCCTCCAGATCGAGTTCGCCGGTATTTTGAAAGGCACTAAGCAGCGCGCCCTCGCCGAGCGCTTCATCGACTTTATGCTCAGCAAACGCTTCCAGGAGGACATGCCGCTGCAAATGTTCGTCTACCCGGTGTTGCCCGACGCGGCCCTGCCCGACCTGTTCACCCAGTTCGCGCAAGTGCCCGACCAGCCGATCACGGTTCCACCGGAGCAGATTCAGCAGAACCGCACCCAGTGGCTCGACGCCTGGACCAAGACCGTTATGCGCTGATGACAAGATGACAAGATGACAAGATGACAAGATGACAAGATGAAGGGGTGAAAGGGTGAAAGGGTGAAGAGGAGGATGGAGGATGGAAGATGGCGCTATCTTCCATCCTCCATCCTCCATCCTCCATCCTCTATCCTCTATCCTCTATCCTCTGGCTTACGAACCTGGCACGCGTAGCAGCACCAACTGCCCGCCCTCCAGCTTGCGGATGTAGCCCTCGGCCTGCACCTGCTCAACCCACAGCGAGTGGGCCTGGATGTTGACCAGCCAGGTGCCGGGGCCGAAGACCGACGAGGCGTCGACAATGCCGCTCGACTCCCAACTGCCGGCCCTGGCCTTCGGGTCGAGGCTCTGATCGACCTCGGCGACCACCGTCATCTGGCCGCTACGCAGGTCGTAGCGCCAGATCCGCGCGCTCGGGCCGGCGCCGGGGTCGTAGTTGTTGTGGCCGCCGGGGTCCTCTTGGATCATCAGGCTCCCGGTCGTGCTAACGTCCAGGTTGTCGGGGTTGTGCAGGGCGCCCTGGTTGTTGTAGCCCGCAGCATCGGCATCGATCAGGATCTGGAAGCTATCAACGACCAGCGGGTCGAGATCATTCAAGGTCAGCTTGAAGATCCGACCGTTCGGGTATGGGCCTCTGGTCGTGCTGGAGCCGCGCACCAGCCGACCGGTGGCCGCGTCGGCGACCGCCCGCGGCTCGCCGGTGTCGGCCAGGTAGATCACGCGCGGGTTATTCTTGTCGTAGGCAATATCCTCGGTGCGAATGAACTGGAAGGCATTGTTGGCGTTCGACCAGTTCTCCAGGTCCTCTTGGGAGCCAAGCGCGATCTCGCGCGGGACCGGGATAAAGCGCCCTCTGGTATCAATTCCCATGGCCATATCGCCGTAGTCGTTGATCGCGGCATTGTCGCTCACGAAGGCGTACAGCTCGCCCTTGTCCTCAAGGAGATCCTGCCCGGTTGTGGCCAGGTACATGTAGAGCTGTGCCGAAGGGGCGGTGAAGGTGTCGTCGGTCGTGAGCGCCACGACATTGAGGTAACCGCTGGGCAGCACAATAACATTCTCATGATTCATGCGACCCATACCGGCGATCACGTACTGTTGGTTCGTCACAGTGTCCACCGCAACCGCTAGCCCAGCCTGCCGGGACACGTCGCCCGCCGGCCACGCCGGCGCGGGCGGCGCCGCGACCCGGTCGCTGGACTCCTCGCCAGTGAAGTAGATCGGGTGCTGGAAGGCTGTCGCAGTGGACAGGTAGCCAGAGCAGAAGCGCACGTAGTTTTGCTCGCTCTTCCAGACCAGTTCGCCGGTGAAGACGCTGGCCGACTTCTGGCTCAGTTTCAGCCGCGAGATCTCGGCGTTGCGGTAGTCGGCCGCCGCGCCGGGCTGGCCGATCGCCGGGAATGGCACGGTCGAGGTCTCGTGGTTGGAGAAGACATCGACGATACCGAAGCCATGCGACACCAGCCCTAGCCCATCGGGGAGCAACTCGTAGCGGTAGCCATTGGGCAGCCGGTCGCCGGTCGAGATGATCGGGTAGACCAGCCCATTGCCACTCGCCTTCAGCATCGCCGGCGTGGCGGTGTGGAACACCTGCTGCTCGGCGCCCAGGCGGCCCAGCAATACTTTGTACGGGTTGGGGTTGTTCGGGTGGTACTCAAAGCGCGCCCGCTGGAACCACTGGGTCAGCACCTCGATGCCGGCGTTGTTCTCCATCTGCGCCTGTGAGATCGGGTAACCGAACAGCGCCAGGCTTTCCTGGAAGCTCTTGCCGCCCCGCCCATCGAACTCCAGGCCGTTGTTGCGCCAGTAGTCCAGGAACTGCGGCGCGATCGCCTGGCCGGTCTCGGAAAAATAATTCGGCGCCGATGGGTTGGCCTTGGGGAAGGTGTTCCAGTCGCGGCCCTGGCGGGCGAGCGCCTCGACGCCGAGCAAACCCAGCAGCACCTCGTAGACCGTGCCCCGGTTCTCCGGGTGGAACTCGTATCGCTGGCGCTCCAGGTACTGCACCGTGTAGATATTGCCGTCGCCGGTGTTTAGCTCGCCGACCTCGTTACTGAGAGGGAAACCGAACACCGGCAGCCCGCCGTGCCGCTCCCAGAAGACCCGAAAGCTGCCCTTAAGCGAGAAGCCAGTCTCCGGGAAACGCCGCTCGCCGCCTTGCTGCGCCGATACGGGCAGCGCCGTAACAATCGCCAGCAGCAGGGCCATCACGACCGAGGCGATAGTCTTCATGGGCCATACCTCCTTTATGATTCCAGATCCGCATCAACTGCGATTGAAGGACTTCCATCCTCCCTTCCACCCCACAGCACAGCCTGCCCCCATCCGCCGTAAGGCGCCAGAAGATGTTGTAACCTCCTTCTTTCTTGAGGTACACGTTCAAACGCTATTGTACATGATTACCAAGGCTGGATTGCTGTTGCCAAGATGAGAAGGGGCTGAAACGGGCGACATTGGCTGAAGCGCAGGTATAACAGCGTGAATATCCTGCATAGCGCGGGCACAGCAAGAGTAGTGCCACCACCACAGCACTAGGCCTATGCTATACTGGCCGACTGGGAAGCCTGTGTACCGATCGGTCGACCTGAGAAACTGTCTGAAAAGGGGAGTTTGAGAGGGCCGCCCCTCAAGAACCCCCTTTCCACCACCGACTACGAGCAACCTGAGAAGCTGTCTGAAAAGGGGGAGTTTGAGGGGGCCTCCCCTCAAGAACCCCCTTTCCACCACCGACTACAAGCGACGAAACAACCTTTTCTGGGGCGAGAGATCCAAAGGCATGAACAAAGCGACTGCTCCCGCCGCGCCGGCGGTCACTCAATCGGGCAGATGGTTGCTCGCCGCGCTGCGAGTCGCCGCCTATACCACCCCGCTGCTGTTCCTGGTGGTCTTCTTCCTCTACCCGCTCGTGGCGATCCTGCGGCTGAGCCTGGTCGGCCAGGCCGGGGCGCCCTCGGCCCTCGACAGGCTCGTCGCCGACGACTACTACCTGCGGGTGATCTGGTTCAGCGCCTGGCAGGCGGCCCTCTCGACGCTGCTCACGCTGGCGATCGGCCTGCCGGCGGCCTACGTCTTTGCCCGCTACCAGTTCCCGGGCAAGGCGCTGCTGCGCGCCCTCGCCACCGTGCCCTTCGTCCTACCGACGGTCGTGGTCGCGGCGGCGTTTATGGCGCTGCTGGGCCGGCAGGGCCTGCTGAACACGGCGCTTCAGGCGCTGCTGGGCCTGGACGAGCCGCCGATCCAGGTCATGAACACGCTGGGCATGGTGCTGCTGGCGCACGTCTTCTATAACTACAGCGTCGTGCTGCGGATCGTCGGCGGCTTCTGGAGCACTCTGGACACCCGCCTCGAACAGGCGGCAGCGGTGCTGGGCGCCGACCGCGCCCGCGTCTTCCGCGAGGTCACGCTGCCGCTGCTGCTGCCGGCGATCGGCGCGGCGGCGCTGCTGATCTTTATCTACACCTTCGCCAGCTTTGGCGTCGTGCTGATCCTGGGCGACCCGCGCTCGCCGACCGTCGAGGTCGAGATCTATCGCCAGACGGCCCAGTTCGCGTACCTGGATGTGGCCGCCGCGCTGGCGCTGATTCAGATGGCGGGCACGCTGCTGATGACCCTGCTCTACACCCAGCTCCTGGCGCGCGCCGCCGTTCCACTCGATCGGCGCTCCCGCGCCGCCAACGCCCGGCCCATTCGCACCGACCGCGAGCGACTAATCGTCGGCGCCAATATCGCCATCCTGCTGCTGCTGAGCGCGCCGCTCCTGGCGCTGGCGCTGCGCTCGGTGATCGCGGCGGCCCCGGACACCACCTGGACCCTGACGCTCGATTCCTACCAGGCGCTCGGCGTCAATCGCACCAGGTCGCTGTTCTTCGTCCCGCCACTCACGGCCATCCGCAACTCGCTGCTGTTCGCCCTGGCCGCGACCTCTCTGGCGCTGCTCATCGGCATCCCGATCGCCTACCTCCTCGCCGGAAGAACCAAGAACCAAGAACCAAGAACAAAAAATCGTGGATTTGGTATCTCTGTTCTTGGTTCTTGGTTCTTTCTCGCCGGAAGAACCAAGAACCAAGAACCAAGAACAAAAAATCGTGGATTTGGCATCTTTGTTCTTCGTTCTTTGTTCTTTGTTCTGCTCGACCCATTGGTCATGCTCCCGCTCGGCACCAGCGCCGTGACCCTCGGCCTGGGCTACTTCGTCGCGCTGGGCCGCCCGCCACTGAACCTGATCCGCTCGCCGCTGCTCATCCCGGTCGCGCACGCGCTGCTGGCCTTCCCATTTGTCGTGCGTAGCCTGCTGCCGGCCCTGCGCGGGCTCGACCCGCGCCAGCGCGAGGCGGCGCGCATGCTCGGCGCCGGGCCGCTGCGCGTGCTGCGCGAGGTCGACCTACCGCTGCTCTTCCCGGCGCTGCTGGTCGGCGCAGTATTCGCCTTCACCGTCTCGATCGGCGAGTTCGGCGCCACGCTGCTGCTTTCGCGCCCCGAGTACCCCACAGTGCCGGTGATGGTCGGCCGCTTCCTCGGCCAACCCGGCGCCGAGAACTTCGGCCAGGCCCTGGCCCTTAGCACGATCCTGATGCTGACCAGCGGGGTATGCTTCGCGCTGCTTGAGCAGGTGCGCTACTGTGAGGTGGGAGAATTTTAACGAGCTTCTTCTCCCCAAAGAAAGGGAGGGGCTTGGGGAGGGCGGCGCCCTCCCCAAAAAACCTCACCCCACCAAGCTACTCGAATAGGCACACCACAACATTCTGGTGCCCCTAGCAGGGTATAATTGCATCAGAGCTGACGATAAGCCCTAGAGATCGCGAGGTTGCCATGACGCTACCGGAGATCGCCGACTACCCCGCCCGTTTCCGCTACCGCTTCTGCCCCCTCTGCGCCACGCCGCTGGAACCCCAACACGACGGCGAGCGCGAGCGTCTGACCTGCCCAGCCGACGGCTGGATATTCTACCCAACGCCCAACCTGGCCGCGACCGTCGTCGTCGAGCACGCCGGCGGCATCGTGCTGCTGCGCCGCGCGCTCCAGCCCGACATCGGAATCTGGCATTTGCCGATCGGCCACCTGGAGTTCGGCGAGGCGCCGGTCGACGGGGCGCTGCGCGAGGCATCCGAAGAGACCGGCCTGCTGCTCGACGAGCCGGTGTTCCTCGACTTCGAATATAGCCGCTCCTACGGCGACCCGGCCATGTTCTACCTGGTGTTCTGCTACCGGGCCCGCTCGACCGGCGGGGAGCCGCGCATCAATTATGAAAATAGCGAGATCTGCGTCTTCCAGCCCGACGCGCTACCCGATCTGAAGTGGACCTCACAGCGCCGGGCGGTCGCGGCCTGGCATGCCTGGCGAGCCGGGGCATCGTGGACGCCGGGGAGGAAAGCCTCATGGTGAGAGCCAGGCTGCCCCGTGGAAGTCTATTCCTGATCGGCTACACCCTGGTCGGCTCTCTGCTGAGTGCGCTGCTGGTCCTGCTGCGTGGGCCGGATGCTCTGCTGATCTTCTTGATCGGGCCGATCGTCTTCGCCGCGCTATTCTACTCGCGCCGAATCTACTTCTCGATGTCTCTGATCGATGTCCTGCTGGCGGTCGTGGTCACCTACCACGTATCGCTGAACTTCCACGAGTCGCTCAAGACCATCGCCGCGCTGGCCGTGACCGTCTTCGGGGTGTCCGAGGTCATCCACTGGCTGATCTCCGGCCGGATGCGCGCCGAACAGGCCCTGCGCGAAAGCGCGGCCCGCCACCTCGCGATCTCGGAGCTGACCTCCGATTACGTCTATGCGGTCGACATCACCCCCGACGGCCGCCGCAGGACCGCATGGGTCACCGAGTCATTCACCCGCATCACCGGCTACACCGTCGAGGAGCTTGAGGCGCGCGGCGGCTGGCTGACGATCGTCCACCCCGAAGATCTGGGCGTCTCCGATCGGCGCGCCCAGATGGTCCTCTCCGGCCAGACCGACGTGTCCGAGCTGCGGATCATCACGAAAAGCGGCGAGGTTCGCTGGCTGCGCGCATACACGCGGCCCCAGTGGGACACTCAAGCCGGGCGGGTCGCCCGCATGCTCGGCGCGATGCAGGATATCACCGCCCGCAAGCAGGCGACCGAGAAGCTGCGCCAGCAGAACGAGTACCTGGCCGCGCTCCACGCCACCACCCTGGCGCTGATGAACCGCCTGGAGCCGGTCGACCTGCTCCAGGCGATCGTCGCGCGCGCGGCGCAGCTGCTTGGCACCTCGCACGGGTATGTGTACCTGATCGAGCCGGAGGGCCAGCGGATCGAAATCAAAGTTGGGGTAGGATTCTACGTCGACTACGTCGGCTTCCGTCTGAAGCCGGGCGAGGGCCTGGCCGGAACGATCTGGCAAACCGGGCAGCCACTGGTCGTCGACGACTACGGCGCCTGGGGCGGTCGCTCACCGGCATTTAGTCCCGACGCGGTTCGTGCGCTGGTCGGAGTGCCGCTCACCTCCGGCAGCCAGGTCGTCGGCGTGATCGGCATGAGTTATGTCGAGCCGGGCCGCACCTTCGGCGAGGGCTAGGTCGAGCTGTTGAGCCGCTTCGCGCAGTTGGCCTCGATCGCGCTGGACAACGCCCGGCTGTATGCCTCGGCGCAGCAGGAGCTGGCCGACCGCCGGCGGGCCGAGGAGCAGCGCCTGGCGATCGAGCGCAAGATGCAAGAGGCCCAGAAGCTGGAAAGTCTGGGCGTGCTGGCCGGCGGCATCGCCCACGACTTCAACAACCTGCTCCAGGTCATCCTTGGCAACACCGCCCTGGTGCATGGCGAGCTCCCACCCGGCTCACACTACCGCGCCAGCCTCGACGCGGTCGAGAGCGCCGCCCGCCGCGCCACCGACCTGACCCAGCAGATGCTGGCCTATGCCGGCAAAGGCCGCTTCGTGGTCCAGCGGCTCGACCTCAACGTCGTCGTCGCCGAGATGACCACCCTACTCCAGTCCTCGATCGGTAAGAACGTGACGCTGCGCTACCACCTGGGCGCCGACCTACCCCAGATCGAGGCCGACGCGACCCAGATCCGCCAGATCGTCATGAACCTGATCATCAACGCCTCCGAGGCGATCGGCGCCGCCGAAGGCACGATCACCCTCTTCACCCGCGTCACCCCTGTTGATCGCGCCTACCTGGATACGACCTACCTCGCGCCCGACCTGCCCGCTGGCCCATACATCTGCTTCGAGGTCGCCGACACCGGTCGCGGCATGGATACCGAGACGCTGGCGAAGATCTTCGAGCCGTTCTTCACCACCAAGTTCACCGGGCGCGGCCTGGGGCTGGCGGCGGTGCTGGGGATCGTGCGCGGCCACGGCGGCGCCCTCAAGGTCCAGAGCCAGCACGGGCGCGGCACCACCTTCACGCTCTTATTCCCCGGCCTCGCCTGGGAGCAACAGCGCGGCGGACTCAAGCGGCACCCGGCGGCAGAGCCGCGCGAGCAGGCGCGCGCCGCGCTCCCCGCCGGGTCTGGCGGCACCATCCTGGTGATCGACGACGAAGAGGGCGTCTGCAAGATCGCGGCCCGCATGCTCCAGCACTTCGGCTTCAAGGTGCTGACCGCCCCCGATGGGCGCACAGGCGTCGAGATGTTCCGCGCCGACCCCGACGCGGTCGCCGCAGTGCTGCTCGACCTGACGATGCCGCGCATGAGCGGCGAACAGACCTTCCGCGAGCTTCAGCAGATCAAGTCGGACACGCCGATCGTGCTGATGAGCGGCTACACCGAGGAAGAGGCGACCCAGCGGTTCGACGGCATGAACCTGGCCAGCTTCATTCAGAAGCCGTTCACGCTGAAGGAACTGCGCGAGCGGGTGCAGCAGGCGCTGGATCTCACGACATCGCGCTAACGTAAAAAGGGGGAGTTTGAGGGGGGCCGCCCCTCAAGAAAATCTCTCCCACATTCTCTAATCTCCAATCTCCAACCCCTCGGCCGCCCGGCGCACCCACACATGCTGCTCCTCGCGGGTGTACACCAGCCCATCGAGCCGCGCGGCCCGCAGCTCGGCCAGCAGCCTGCCGAACAGCGGCCCCGGCTTGAGCCCGATCGCCCGCAAGAATGCGCCATCGACCTCCAGCTTCACCGGGCGCAGATCGCGCAGGTAGCGCTCGATATAGGCCGGCGCGGCGCCATCCTCGGCCAGCCGCGCCACCTGGAGCGCCGTGTCGCCCGACCCGTGCAGCAGCCGATCGACCTGGCTGTCGGGCAGGCCAGCCGCGTGTAGCTGGGGCAGCCGCTCCTGGAGCGCCGAGATCTCGCGCAACAGCTTGGCCAGCGGCGCCGAGGGCCGGTAGCGGGCGATCAGCTCCTCGCGCTGCGCCGCCGAGAGCGGGTAGACGATCAGCCCCAGGTACAGGTTCGCCAGGTCGCCGCCGGCGGTGACCGCGCCCCGCGCCGCCACGAACTGCTGGCCTAGCGCGGGAAACCAGCGCAGCGCCGGGTGCAAATGCCGCAAGATCTCCAGCTCGTCGAGCATCGCCATGGCCCGCTCCGGCGCATCCTCGCGCAGGATCAGCCGCAGCTCATTGGTGATACGCTGCGGCGTCGTGCGGCCCAGCACCCCCTGATCGAGCGCGTCGGCGATCAGCGCCCGCGTACGCGGCTCGATCGCGAAGCCGAGCCGCGCCGCCAGGCGTACCGCCCGCAAGATCCGCGTCGGGTCGTCGATAAAGCTCAGATTATGCAGCACCCGGATCAGCCGGCGCTCCAGATCGCGCCGACCGCCGTAGAAGTCATACAGCCTGCCGTAGCGCGAAGGATTGAGGCACACCGCCAGCGTATTAACCGTAAAGTCGCGCCGGTGCAGGTCGTGCCGCAGCGACGAGGCCTCCACGGCCGGCAGGGCCGATGGGTGCTCGTAGAACTCCGTTCGGGCGATTACGAAGTCCAATGAGATTAATTGAGAATTGAGCATTGAGAATTGAGAATCGTCCGGTTGCTCTCCAGCAAGCTTTTTCAATTCTTCATTCTCAATTTTCAATTCAAGCGTCGCCGTGCCGAACTGGGCGTGGCTGCGCGTGTGGCCGCCCAGCTCGGCCGCCAGCGTCTGGGCCAGCTTGATCGCGTCGCCCTCTACAACCAGGTCGAGGTCATCCTGCGGGCGGCCCAGCAGCATGTCGCGCACCGTCCCCCCCACGATGTAGAGCGCCGAATCCTGCCGCTCGGCCACCGCAGCGGCCCGGCGCAGCAGCGCCATCGTCGGCGGGGCCAGGAACTGCTCCAGCGTCTCGCCGATCGTGTCGTGGCCGTCGGCCTCGGGCGAGGGCGCGCCCTCGCGCGCGCGCAGCAGATCGCCGCGCGTAATGATGCCGCGCAGGCGGCGCTGCTCGTCGACGACCAGCAGCCGCCCGGTTCGCTCGCCATTGTCGGCCGCCAGCGCCCGCCGCACCGCCTGAATCGGCGTATCGAGTCCCACCAGCGTCGGCCCCTGCCACATATAGCGGGCCAGCGGCGCCGCGCGCAGCCCGTGGCGCCCGGCCCGGTCGAGATCGCGCCGCGAGATCAGCCCCTTGACCGTGCCGTCGTCACCGACCACCGGCAGCGCACTGTGGCCATAGCGCGCCAGCAACTCCTCGGCCTGCTCGACCGTCGCGTCGAGCGGCGCGCTGCGCACCCGCGCCGTCATGATCTCGCCCGCTGTCAGCGCCGGCTGAATCTGCCGCCGGATCACCGCCTCGACCTCGGCCAGCACCTCCGGGGCCGCCCGTTCGCGCACATACGCCGCCGCCGCCGAGCGATGGCCGCCGCCGCCGAACTGCCGGGCCACCTCGCCGACATCGAGCGCCTCGCCATTCGAGCGCAAGATCAGCTGCGTTCCATTCTCGCCGGTCGCAATCGCCAGCCCGATCACCGCCGGCGCATACAGATCGCGCAGCCGGTGCGCCAGCGTCGAAAGCTCCGGCACGCTGCCCTTGACCCTGGCCAAGGCAAGCAGGATGGTCCAGCCGTCCAACTCCTCCGTTCGCAAGCTGGCCTCAAGCTGGTGATAGATCTGCTCCTGCGCCATCGTCAGCGGGCGCCGCAGGAACTCGCCCACCGTCTCGATCCGCGCCCGCTGCCCCAGCAGCCACGCCGCGCACAACACATCGACCTGGCGCGTGCCGGGCAGCGCCAGGCCGCCAGTATCCTCATAGATCCCCAGCAGCAGCAGCGTCGCCTCCGTCGGCGTCAGCGGCGTCTGGCCATCCATCAGCCGCCGCGCCAGGATTGTCGTCGTCGCGCCGGTCTCCTCGCAGATCAGCTCCTCGTGTGGCGCCAGCCACCGATCGAGCCGGTGATGGTCGATGATCACCGTCGGGACCGCCGCGTCGCCCAGGATCGGCAAGTGCGGGACCGTCGCCGTATCCACCAGCACCACCCGCGTGACCGGCTCGTCGGGCAGATCGGCGGCGCGCACAAACGGCAACTCCTCGTGGTGCAGTGCCTCGAACTCGCGCACATTGTCGTTCAAGTGCGGGTTGAGCACCGGCAGCGCCTGCGGGTAAAGCTTGTGCGCGGCCAACTGCGCGGCCAGGCCGTCAAAATCGGTGTTGCTGTGTGTTAGAATAAGCTCCATATGCCCGCATTATAGCACGCGACCACACCGATTCCATGGAAGCCATCTTGCTCAAACGCATCGGTGAGCCGGTCGGCCGATCGGCAGCCTGTGCAGAAAGGAACCTTTCCCATGCTCAGTAAGACCATCCAGAGCGCACTCAACGACCAGATCAAGCACGAGTTCTTCGCGTCCCACCTCTACCTCGCCATGTCGGCCTATTTCGAGACGAGCAACCTGCCCGGCTTCGCAAGCTGGATGCGCCTGCAAAGTGACGAAGAGCGCGGGCACGCCATGAAGTTCTTCGACTTTATTAACGACCGCGAGGGCAGCGTCGAACTCCAGGCGATCGACCAGCCGCCCGGCGAGTTCCAAGCCCCGCTCGACGTGTTCCAGCAGGCGCTCGACCACGAGCGCAGAGTGAGCGCCCTGATCCACCGGATCTACGAGCTTGCCCTGCGCGAGAACGACTACCCGACCCAGACATTCCTCCAGTGGTTCATCAACGAGCAAGTCGAGGAGGAAAAGAGCGCCAGCCAGATCATCGAGCAACTCAAGCTGACCGGCGGCAACAGCGCCGCGCTGCTCATGCTCGACCGCGAGATGGCCGGTCGTGGCTCGGCGGGCGCAAGCGCGTAAGGGACTCTGAACTTCATCTTCATCCCAAAGCGCGCGTGAAACGTAAAACGTGAAACGTGAAAGATCCTCACGCATCACGTTTCACATTTCACGCCGGGACGCTTTACATGTTCCGATTCCCTAACCCGAGCTTCGTAAAAAATAAACGCCGCCGCCATGTCAAACACCAACACCCATGCCCCTCCGCAGCTCCAGATCCGCGACGTAGCCAAGTCCTACGCCAGCACGCCCGCGCTGCGTGGTGTCAGCCTAGCGGTGGCAGCAGGCGCGATCGTCTGCCTACTGGGGCCGTCGGGCTGCGGCAAGACCACGCTGCTGCGGCTGATCGCCGGCCTTGAGCAGGCCGACGACGGCGCAATAACCTTCGCCGGCCACCCGCTCGACGACATCCCGGCGCACGAGCGCGGCTTCGGGCTGATGTTCCAGGAGTACGCCCTGTTCCCCCACCGCGATGTGGCCGGCAACATCGCCTTTGGGCTGCGCATGCAGCGCCAGCCACGCCACGCGATCAAGGCGCGAGTCGCCGAAATGCTGGACCTAGTCGGCCTGGCCGGCTACGACCAGCGCCGCGTCTACGAACTCTCCGGCGGCGAGCGCCAACGCGTGGCGCTCGCCCGCAGCCTGGCGCCCAGCCCACGCCTACTCATGCTCGACGAACCACTCGGCGCGCTTGACCGCGCCCTGCGCGAGCGCCTACTCGACGACCTGCGCGCCATCCTCAAGCGCGTCGGCGTGACCAGCATCTACGTCACCCACGACCAAGCCGAAGCGTTCACGATCGCCGACCAAGTGGTGCTCATGAACGCCGGTCGGATCGAGCAGCAAGGGCCACCCGCCCAAGTCTACCGGCACCCAGCCACGATCTTCGCCGCCCGATTCCTGGGGCTGGACAACCTGGTCGAAGGGCGCGTACACCAGATCGAGAAGACCGGCGCCATCACGATCGACACCGCCCTCGGCCGCCTACGCGCCACCGACCGGACCAGCGCGCCGCGCCCCGGCGACCCGGTGACGGTCGTGCTGCGCCCCGAGGCCGCCGAGCCGGCCTCGGCGATCACGCTCGACCAAACCAACCTGATCCAGGGAACCATCACGGGGCGCTCGTTTCGCGGCAGCCGGCTGCGCCTGGCCATCCAGCACGCCAGCGGCCAGATCCTGGAGTTCGAGCTGGACGACCGGGCCATCCCCGACGTTGGCAAGCCGATCACGCTTGAGCTACGACCGGATGGGTTGAGCCTGATACGCTCTGATGACAAGGTGACAAGGTGAAGGGGTGAAGGGGAATCTGAGCGGCTGTTTGAAAAGGGGGAGTTTGAGGGGCCGCCCCTCAAGAATCCCTTTCCACTTGACGCATCACTCATCAGAGTGACTACCGGCAGCGTTATGAACAACCCACGCCAACCCCTCCTCTACCGTCGCGAACGCCCCATCGATCTGCGCCTGGTAGGCCCGCCGTAGGAGCGCGCCCAGGCGTGGGCCTGGCACTTGCCCGGCGGCGATCAGGTGGCGCCCCTGGAGGATCGGCGCCGGCCGCCCCTCCGCCACGCCAAGCTGCTGGGCCAGCGCGACGACCGGCGCCGCCGGGGCGGCGGGCGGGAGCGGCGGCCGCCCGCTGTGATCGGCCTCGACCAGGTGCCCCCACTGCCCGATCGTCGCCGGCTCCAGCCGCACCGCCAGCCGGCGCACCGCCCGCGCGGTCACGCTCATGCCGTGGTGCGCCATGTGCTCGCGAACCAGCGGCGCCACCGCCCCGGCGATGCCGCGCGGGCAGCCGATCCGCCGCAGCAACAACTCCGCCAGCGCGACGCCCGCCTCGGCGTGCCCCAGGCTGCGGATGCGCCCATCGGGGTCGTGGGTCGTCGTCGCCGGCTTGCCCAGATCGTGGCACAGCGCCCCGAACAACAGCCCGGCGCGCTGCTCGCCGCCGAGCCCTTCGCGATCGGCGATCGTGGCGGCGGCGTCGCAGACAAGGCCGGTATGAACGGCAACATCGCCCTCCGGATGCCAAATCGAATCCTGTAGACATCCGATCAGCGCCTCAAGCTCAGGGTACAGCCCGATCCAGCCGGTCTCCTCCAGCACCCGCAAACCCGCCGACGGGCGCTTGCCCTTGATCGCCCACTTCAGCCACTCGCCCCAGACCCGCTCGATCGCCAGATCTGGAGCCAGGGGCAGCAGCGTACGGCAGAGCGTGACCGTCTCCGGCGCCAGCCGCATATCGAAGCGCGCCGCGAATTGCATCGCCCGCAGCACCCGCAGCGGGTCCTCGCCAAAGGCGGCCGAGGTGTGGCGAATGATCCCAGCCCGCAGGTCGGCCGCGCCGCCGAAAAAGTCCAGCAGTTCGCCGGCCGGATTCAGCGCCAGCGCGTTCCAGGTGAAGTCGCGCCGCGCCGCCGCCTCGCGCGGGGTCATCGCCGGGTCGGGCGCGCCCAGCGCCCCGCGCGCGCCGGCGGCACTCTCGCGGCGGGGCAGCGAAACGTCCAGCTCGCGCCCGTCGGGCAGGCGCATCTTCAGCACGCCGAACGAGCGCCCGACGGCGTCGACGCGGCCGAACCGCGCCAGCACGCCGATCAGCCGATCGACATCGAGCCCGTAGACCTCGATGTCGAGGTCTTTGGCATCCTGGCCCATCAGCATGTCGCGCACCGCGCCGCCAACGATCAGCGCCCGCCCGCCCGCGTCCTCGATCGCGCCAAGAATCGATTGAAGTTGTTCGACGATGTTGTTCATATGGATGGAGTATACACGATCATCGCGCAATCCAGGCGAACATGAAAAAGGTGGTCTGGAGGAGCGTACTCCTCCAGACCACCTTTCGCTACAGTTGAGCGCCTCTAGACGCTAAAGCAGGCTTTCTTCCACCTGCCGCCGGCCATTGCCGCGCGGCGCGGCCTGCGCCCGTGGCGCGGGCGCCGGGGGTGCAGGCGGCGGTGCCTCCTCCTCGACCGGGCCGCCACCCTGCTCCTCGCCCGCACCGATCAGCTTCGAGGTCGTCGTTGACCAGGCGATCGTGTCGTCGAGCATACCCTCGATCAATGCCACCCAGTCACGCTTGATCCAGTGCGCCCGGATGTGCTCCTTGGTCACGGGCGTGGGGATGCGGGCGACCATCGGCGTGATCTCCTTGGTCTGCACGCTCCCGCGGGCGACCTCCGCACCCGGCCCGAGCGGGATCGCGCAGGCGTAGAACGGCGGGTTGAGCGCCGGCTTGCGATCCTGCGCGCGAAAGACATCGACCGCATCAAGAACGTCGTATTGGCGCGTCAGCGCCGCGATCAGGTCGCCCGTCAGAGTGCTCTTGACCGTCACCAGCAGCGGCTCGGCGAAGCCGACTTGGAGCAGCTCCTGGACAAAGGCGCGGAAGCGCAACACCGACTGCTGCCTCCCGCCCTCCAACGTGCGCCACCCGAACGCGATCCCATAGCGCTCCGGCGTGTGCTTCATCTCACCGATCGACTGCACCCCTTCAGCGACCACAAACAGGTTGGCCGTCTCCACCGCCCAGTGGGTAACCATATTGCCGCTGCCATGCTTGATCGTGATCTGGGCAAAGCCGGCCTGTTCCATCGCCGCGTCAAGCTCCTCGAGCCGGCCGGCCTCGGCCAGCCAGCCAGCGTAGATGCGGCGCTCTTTGGTCTGCAAGCCGGTCGACCATTGCAGCAGCGGGTCGGCCACACGGGGCAGGGGGCGCCGCGCCGGCCCACGGGTAAACGTCACGTCGTCCATTACTCGTCCCTTTCGTTCAAACTCCAATCTGTGCCATGCAGGCAATACGGATGGCGTATCCCTATTATAGCACAACTGTGCGACATGTAGTGACACAACTACACAGCCTTGCCGGACGTCAGCTTCTTGAGAAACACCCCGACTTGTTCGGCCACGGCGTCGGCCTCGCAATCCAGCAGCATCTCGTGGCCGCTGCGCTCGAACCAGGTCAAATCCTTCTGAGGCGAACCGGAGTGCTCGTACACGATCTGCGCGCAGCGCGGCTGCACCACGCGATCCTCGCGCGCCCCGATCACAATCAGCGGCGCCCTGACGCGCGGCAGCAGCGCCTCGACCTGCCGGCCGGCCCGGTAGATCGAGGCAAACGTCGCGGTCGGGAAGCGCTGGTAGTTGGCGGCTCGGCCAACCAACGATTGATCGCTGAAAGCCGCATTGACCGGGTTGCTCGACCACTTGACGAAGCGCTGGAGCAGCGTCGAGACCCCGGCCAGCGGGTGCGCGTAGCGCAGCGCCGGCGCGATCAGCGCCAGCCCGGCGACATCGGCCGGCCGCTCGGCCGCCAGGTGAATCGCCAGCACGCCGCCCACCGAGAGCCCGGCGATCGCCACCTGCCCGACTTCTCGGCGCAGCTCGGTCAGCGCCGCCCCCGCGTCGGCCAGCATATCGCCATAGGTAACGCCGACCAGATCCTCGGGCTTGGTCCAGTGGCCGCGCAGTTGCGGCAGGCGCCACGGCAGCCCAAGCGCCTCGACGCGAGGCACGATCGCCTCAACCGTCGATCAACTCGACGTAAAGCCGTGCAGAATTAGCACCCCCAATGACACGGCCATTGCCTGTGCCTCCTTTCACAAGATGCGTTGCAATCTCACCCGAATACGGTATAATACGGCCCTAGAACGGCATCACCCAAAACCTTTTCTAACACAAGAGGACAGCATCTATGGGATTGCTACGCGACCTCGTCACAGCCCTGAATCGCGAGTATGATCGGCGCATCAAGCGTGCCAGCCTGATCACCGAGTACGGAATGGCCCATCATCACCACGGCGACACCGACCACGGCGATGCCGACCACGGGCATGCCAACGCCGTACACGAGGATGCCGAGCACGCGGACGACGAGGAGCAAGCGGCGGAGATCGTCAACGTCCCACGCGGAACGCCCGTGAACCAGCCCGAGGCCCCCTCAGACAAGCCGGCAGAGACCACCAATCCGCAGCTCTAGCGCTGTTCCAAATGAGATGTTCGGCCATCGAACACGGATGTTACGGATGGGGCGGATCTCCACCGAGGGCTTCTCCTTCCTGATCCGAATCCATCAGTTCGATCCGTCTGATCCGTGTTCTATTCGCTAGAATGTCGCTTGAGAGAGCATTAGGGCCGCCAAGCCTGCGGGTCCGCCACCCACGCCTCGACGATCGCCCGCTGGGCGGCCGGGAGGTAGCCCTCGGACGCGGCGACATCGAGCAGCACCGGCAGCGTGGTGAGCGGATGGAGCGGCAGATCGGCGGCGGCAAAGGCCGCCGCGGTCGCGGCCCAGCCCCAGGTAAAGATGCACGGACAGCGCAGGACGTTTGCCCCCTCGGCGCGCAAGACCTCGGCGGCGGCCAGCACGCTTTCCCCGGTACTAACGGTATCCTCCAGCAGCACGATGCTCCGGCCGACGACACTGGCCCCTTCGACCTGGCGCCCGCGCCCGTGGCCCTTGGCCGCGCCACGCACGTAGGCCATCGGCAGATCAAGCGCTTGGGCGACCCAGGCCGCCCAGGGGATGCCGGCCGTCGCCGTGCCCACCACCACCTCGGCGCCGGCGCAGTGGGGCTCAAACGCGGTCACGACTGTGCGCCGCGCCCCAACATCGCCGATCAGCAGCCGGTTGTCACAGTAGATCGGCGAGCGCAGACCCGAGGCGAAGGTGAACGGCTCCTCCGGCCGCAGCAACACCGCGCCGGCCCGCAGCAACACCGCCGCAATCGCATGGGCACTCGTGGACATGACATCATCTCCGTCACACCATCCAATCCTGTAGGGCTGGCCCTCCGTGGCCGGCGCAATGCTACCATAGCCCTCGACTTGGCGCAACCGCTCCCATTCCAGAACATCCGCCCAAAGCCCCATTGCAAGTCCTATGAGAATCATGTATGCTGCTGCAATAACTCAATACGCCCTGTCCCGTGCGGAAGTCGATGCGCCCAGGCCATCGACTTATTTGTCATGCTCACCACTAAGGAGGATCTCATGCGCGTCGGCCTCGACTTTGGCACCACCAACTCCAGCGCAGCTATATACGATGGCAAGCGCGTCCGAATGCTGAACCTCGACCCGGTGAATAGCGCGCCGGCGATCATGCGCTCGACTCTCTTCATCGCCCGCGAGGGCGTCCCATTCATCGGTCGCGAGGCGATCAACCGCTACACCGAGGGCAACGTCGGGCGCGAAATCGAGTATGAGTGGCGCTACATCGGCGAGACCGAAGTCACCCTGGCCGACTTCGGCACCGTCATGCAGTCGCTCTACGCCGTCGTCGACGCGAACGCCCCTGGACGGCTGTTCCAATCGCTGAAGAGTCACCTGCGCGATAGCTCGTTCAGCGGCACCGACGTCTTTGGGGTGCGCTACACGCTCGAAACGCTGATCGCGCTGGTGCTGCGGATGATCTTGCAGCGGGTCGAGCAGGAGCTGGGCGCCCAGATCACCGGCATGGTGCTGGGGCGGCCGGTCCATTACTCGACCGACGCGCGCCTCGACGCCCTGGCGATCGAGCGGATGCGTAAGGCCGGCGCGGAGGCCGGCCTGCCGCCGTTCACATTCCTGCCTGAGCCGACCGCCGCCGCGCTCTCCTATGCCGCCAGCGTCCAGCATGAGCAACGGGTGCTGGTGTTCGACTTCGGCGGCGGTACGCTCGACGTCACCGTGATGGTGGTCGACCCCCATGGCCGACGCGAGGTGCTTGCCACCGACGGCGTGCCGATCGGCGGCGACTTGATGGACCGGCGGGTCGTGATGGGCAAGCTGCTGCCGCACTTCGGCGCCGGCGCGACCCTCGGCCCGCGCAAGATGCCCCTTCCGGCAGTGCTGCTGGAGCACCTGGGCGAGTGGCAGAGCATCGTCGACTTGACCCAGCCGCGCTACCTGGAGATCATCGACGAGGCCATCCGCACCAGCGACAAGCCGGACGAGCTGGGGGCGCTGCGGACGCTGGTGCGTCAGAACTACGGCCTGCCGCTGTATGAGGAGGTCGAGCGGGCCAAGGTGCGCCTGAGCGATACGCCAACCACGACGATCGGGATGGACGTGCCCGGCGTTCGCTTCTCCGATCAGCTCGAGCGCTGGGACTTCGAGCGGCTGATCGGCCCCGACGTCCGCGAGGTCGCTGCCTGCGTGGACCGTGCCGTGGCCGCCGCCGGCCTGGAGCGCAAAGATATCGATGTGGTGCTGCGCACTGGTGGCTCGTCGCGCATTCCCCGCTATGTCAAAATGCTGGCCGATAAATTCGGCGCCGCGAAGCTCCAGGAGATGGACGTGTTCACCGGCGTGGCATCCGGTCTGGCGATCGCGGCGGGCGAGGAGCGGGTGCTGGAACAGGTGTCAATCACTTGACACTCGCATCGCGCGGCCCTATCATACCTGCATGATCGACCAACTGCCGCGCCCTACGATTGACCTGCTCCTGGCCCCCGCCGCAGCCGGCAAGACCAGCGCCGTGGTTCGTCGGCTGCGCGAGCCGCGCGCCGGCCTTGCGCTGGCGCTGATCCCCAGCGCGACGCAGCAACGCGACCTGCGGCGGCGGCTTGGCCGCGTCGGCGGGGTACGTGTGGTCCAGTTCTTCGCCCTCGCCGGCCTGGTGCTTCGGCGCGCCGGCGCGTTTCCTGGCTTGCTGGGTGATAGCGCCAGGCTCGGCCTGACCCGCGCACTGCTGCGGGCGCTGCGCGACGAGGGCCGCCTGCCGACCTACGCCGCCGTCGCCGGCAAGCCCGGCTTCGTCGGCGCCGTCGCCGCGCTGTTCGCCGACCTGGGCAACGCCGACATCGCCCCGGAAGCCTTCGCGACGGCGGCGCGCAGTCCCCACGATGCCGAGCTAGCCCAGGTGTACCGGCGCTATGTCGCCTTCCAGGCCCAGCATGGCCTGGCCGACATGCCGCGCCGGCTCCGGCTGGCCTGTGATGCGCTCCAGGCTCGACCAGAGCTACTTGCCGACGTCAAGCTGCTGGCGGTCGACGGGTTCGACCAGTTCTCGCCGCTGCAACAGCGACTGCTGGCCGCAGTCGCGCGCCACATCCCGCAGGTCGTGATCACCCTGACTTACGGGGAGCGCGACCGGCGGGCGCACCGCCGCTTCGCCCGCACCTATACCGAGCTACAGAGCCTCCTGAACCCGCGCCCGCTCCACCTCGCACCCGAAGTGGGCCGCGCCGCAGCACTCGCGCATATCGAGGCGCACCTCTTCGATCTCGATCACCAGCCGACCCTGGTCCCGGCAGATGGCGCTGTCACCGTGATCGAGGCCGCCGACCGCGAGCGCGAGGTCCGGGCCGTGCTGCGGCACGCCCGCCAGCTGATCGACGCTGGGACGCCGCCGCGCGAGATCGCGATCCTTTTTCGCGACGGCGCGCCCTATGCCGCGCTGCTGCGCGAGGTCGCCGCCGAGTATCAGCTTCCGCTGGACCTCCACGATGGGTTGCCGCTCGACCAGGCGCCACCGGTCGCCACGCTCCTGGCGCTGCTGCGGCTGTCGGAGCAGGACTACCCGCGCCAGGCGCTGACCGAGGTGCTGCGGAGCCCCTACTTGCCGGAGATTGGAGATTGGAGATCGGAGATTGATCCGCTCCCCGATCTCCAATCTCTAATCTCCAATCCCCAGGTGATGGCGACCATGCTCGACTCGGTCGCCCGCCGGCGTGGGATTGCCGGTGGAGTGGAGCGCTGGCGTACGGCGCTGGAAGAGCTGGCCCTGGCAGCGCCCACCGATGCCGATGATCGCCCGCCGCCGGTCGCTCCAGCCCAGGCTGCGGCGCTCGTCAGCGCGCTGGAGCGCTTCGGCGCCTGGACTAAGCCGCCGGAGCGGGCCTCGGTCGCTGACTACGTGGCCTGGGTACGCGAACGAACTGAGGCGCTGCGCCTTGACAATGGATCCTTTGCGATACGCGATCGGGCGGCGCTTGTCAGACTCGAGCAGGTGCTCGGCGACCTGGCCCGTACCGCTGTGCTGCTCGACACACCACCGCTCCCGTTCGCCGAATTTCTTGATGGGCTGGCCGGCGCGATCTCGGCGGCCGGCTACCGGCTGCCCGCTATCGGCGGGATCGTCGCTATGCCGGCGCTGGCAGCGCGCGGCTTGTCCTTCGAGCACGTCGCCGTCCTGGGACTCAGCGAGGGCCAATTTCCCCAGCCGCCCCAGGATTCCCCGATCTACAGCCGCCGCGAGCGCCGGGCATTCCGCGAGCAGCGCGGCCTCCGACTACCGGCGCCCGACCCGGCCGACGAGTACACGATCTTCTACGAGACGATCGCCCGCGCTCGCCGCACCCTGACCCTGGCGCGCACACGCCTGGACGAGCGCGGCGACCCGCTGCCGCGCTCGCCGTATCTCACGGCTCTACTGGCCCTCGTCGATGGCGTCGAGACGATCACCATCCGCGCCGGCAGCGTCCCCTCCTGGGAGGCAGCCGCATCGCCGGAGGAGCGCGCACTGGCCCTCGCCGACGCCCTTTCCCGACCACCATCTTTGTACGGCGGCCCCTCTGTGGGCGCCGAGGCCGCCGAGGCCGCCGAGGCCGCCGAGGCCGCCGAGGCCGCCGAGGCCGCCCCGCCAATGGCTGCACAAATAGCCGCTCTACGCGCCGAATATCCAGCCTGGGATCACATCGTTCGCGCCCGCGCCGTCGAGGCGGGCCGCGAGGGGCTGGGCGACTACGGGCCATTCGAGGGAGCGATCGACGACCCGGCCCTGATCAATGCGATCGCGGGGCACTTTGGGCCGGAGCACCGCTGGAGCGTCACACAGCTCAACGACTACATCACCTGCCCCTTCCGCTTCGCCGCCGCCCATGCGCTGCGACTGGCCCCGCGCCCGGATACGTCGGACGCGCTCGACGCCCCACGCCGCGGCCAGCTCTACCACGCCATCCTGGCGCGGGCCGGCGAACGCTGGCGGGACGGGCGGCTCGCGCTCACGCCCGAGCATGAGCCGAGCGTGCTGGCCGTGCTCGACACCGCCGCGCGGGAGGTTCTCGACACCGCGCCAGAACGCTTCGGCTTCACCCCGTCGGGTTTCTGGAGCTGGGAGCGCGACGACGTGTGGCGGCGCCTGCGCGCGGCGCTGCGGGGCTTCATCCGCGCCGGCACCGCAGGTGACTGGCAGGCGTTCGCGCCAGCTAGCATCGAGCAGCGTTTCGGCGAGCGGAGCAGGCACCCGCCCCTGCGCGTCGAGACGCCGGCCGGCGCGGTCCTGATCGAGGGGCGGATCGACCGGGTAGACCAGCGCGCCGATGGTGCGCTGGCGGTGGTGGATTACAAATCGAGCGGCGCGCGAACAGCCCGCGCGACGCTGGAAGGGCGCGACCTGCAACTCCCGATCTATATCATGGCGATCGAGCAGGTGATCGCCGCCGGCCGGCAGGTCGAGCGGGCTGCCTTCTTCCAGATCAGCAGCGGCAAGCCCGGCGCCGAACTGCAAGGCGAGGAGCTGCGCCGGTCGCTTGAGGTCGCTCGCACCAGCATCGCCGAGACGATCGCCGCCGTTCGCGCCGCCGACTTCCGTGTGCGCCCGCGCGAGACCTGCCCCGACTACTGCGAGTTCGAGCCGATCTGCCGCAGAAACCTGGAGAAACGCCGCCGCTCTGGGGAAAAGGGGGTTTGAGGGGGCAGCCCCCCTCAGTCTCCCCCCACCCACATTGTAAAGTAGAATGGCATCACCCGAAACCTTGCCCAAAGGAGTAATACATGCGCCAGATCGCCCGTTTTATCGCGCTGGGATACTTCGCAGTCGTCCTCGTCACGACCGCGCTCCAGGCCACCGGCATAGCGCGGTTCTCTGCCCCGCTGAATCTCATCCCCGCGCCGGAGCGCCCGCCGGTCGTGGTGAACATCCTCTACAGCGCCGAGAAGCGAGAGTGGCTGAAGGCGGCGGCAGAGCAGTTCGCGGCGACCGGGCCGAGCGTGCGCGGGCGGCCGGTCCAGCTTATCCTACGGGAGCAGGGCTCACAGGCCATGATCGACGGCATCGCGCAGGGCCGCGAGCGGCCGGCGGCGATCATCCCGGCCAGCAGCACGCAACTCAGAGTGCTGGAGCGTTCGGGCACCGCTTCAGTAGCCGTCAGTGGTCCCAACGCCCCGCAGTCGATCGCGCTTTCGCCGCTGGTGCTGGTCGGCTGGAGCGATCGGGTGGGCGCGCTGTTCCCGCAGGGAGGGCAGGATATCTGGCAACACCTGCAAGATACGCAGGCCAAGTTTGGCCACGCCTCGCCGCTCAAGGACAACAGCGGGATCGAGACGCTGACGCTGCTGGCGTACGCCTACCATGGCAAGGCCCAGGGCCTGACCCTTGCCGACATCAGCGACCCTGAATTTCAGAGCTGGCTGCTGGCGATCGAGAGCAACATCGTGGATCGGCCGTTCCTCGACAGCACCGACGACCTGTTCCGAGCGTTCCTCCAGAAGGGCCGGTCGGCCTACGACGTCGTGACGCTGTACGAGAGCCAGGCGCTGCGCCGGAGCGATCGGCTGCGGAACGGCGAGCTGAAGGTGCTCTACCCGCCGGCGACGATCTTGAGCGATCACCCATTCGTGGTGCTGGAGGCGGCCTGGGTCACGCCGGAGGAGCAGGAGGGCGCCCGGCTCTTTCGTGACTTTCTCCTGGGCGAGCCGGCGCAGCGACTGGCCCGGCAGAATGGCTTTCGCCCAGTGAACGCCGGCGTCTCGCTGGCCGAGAACGAGCCGAACAACCCCTTCCCAGCCGCGTTCGACGCCGGCATCCAGCAGGACCTGCCCAACACCGTCGCCACCCCCGAGCCCGAGATCCTCGACGCGCTGAAGACATTCTGGCAGCAACAAGTTAATCGCTGATACGTATATCCTAAAAGGGGGTTTGAGGGGCAGCCCCTCAGTCTTTCCCCACCCACGTATAAATAAGGAGTTTTTCTATGCGTAAGATCGCTCTGCTCATGCTATTGAGCATCGTCGGCGCCGCACTGGCGGCGTGCGGCACGACGCCGGGCGGCGGCAGCGCCAACGGCACACCACAGGCGCCCTCAAATGCCCTCAAGATCACCATCGCCTACAGCCCCGAGAAAGAGAAATGGCTCACCGAGCGGATCAGCGCATTCAACGCGACCAAGACCGAGGTCAGCGGCCAGCCGATCTTTGTCGAAGGACTCAATAAATCAAGCGGCGCCGCCCGCACCGAGATCAAGAACGGCCAGCTCAAGGTCACGATCTGGTCGCCTTCGGCCTCGACCTGGCTGGAGGTGCTCAAGCAGGAGGGCGGCAACCAGAACGTCGCCGTCTCGAACAAATCGCTGGTGCTGACACCGGTCGTCATCTCGATGTGGAAGCCGATGGCCGAAGCGCTGGGCTGGCCCGGTAAACAGGTCGGCTGGCGCGATATGCTGGATCTGATCAACGACCCGCAGGGCTGGGGCAAGTTCGGCCACTCCGAGTGGGGCCGCTTCAGCTGGGGCCACACCGACCCCGAGATCAGCACCTCGGCGCTCTCCACGCTGCTGGCCGAGTTCTACGCCGCCGTCAACAAGCAGCGCGGCCTGACCGTCGCCGATGTCCAGGAAGCCCAGAGCCAGCAGTTCATCCGCGACCTGGGCAAGGGCATCAAGCACTACGGTTATAACACGCTGGTGTTCAGTGATAATATGCAGAAGTTCGGCATGAGCTATATCTCGGCCTTCCCGATGGAGGAGATCACGCTGATCGACTTCAACAAGACCAAGGCGCCCCAAGTGCCGCTGGTGGCGATCTACCCCAAGGAAGGCACCTTCTGGCACGACAACCCCTTCATTATTATGTCGAGTGCAGCCAATGCCGAGCAGCAAGCGGCCGAGCAGTTCTACAACTTCCTGCTGACGCCCGACAGCCAGCGCCTGGCGATGGAGCAGGGCTTCCGGCCCGCCAATGTCGACGTGCCGCTAGCCGACCCGATCAGCGCGGCGTTCGGCGTGCAGCCGGAAGGCCCGCAGAACGTGTTGCCGGTCCCCTCCGCCGACGTGATCGTCGCCGCCAAGAGCGTGTGGGCGCAGAACCGCAAGCGCGCCGACATTGTGCTGCTGGTGGATGTCTCCGGCTCGATGCAAGAGGACAATAAGATTGAGCAGGCCAAAGCCGGGCTGGAAACATTCCTGACCCGCATCCTGCCGGAGGACCGCGTTGGGCTGGTGGTGTTCGACAGCACGGCACGGGTGGCGGTAGAGCCCGCACCGCTGGCCGAGAACCGGATCGCCCTCGGCGACGCCATCCAGCGCCTGGAGGCCAAGGGCAAGACCGCAATCCACGACGGGCTGATCACCACCAAGCAGGTGTTCGACGCGCTCCCGGCCCCCGAGGATGATCGCATCCAGGCGATCGTGCTGCTCTCCGACGGCGAGGATACCGCCAGCACGGTCACATTCGAGCAGGTGCAGCAGGAGTTCGAGGAAAGCGCGATCAGCATCTTCCCGGTGGCCTACGGGAAGGACGCCGACCAGAAGACCCTCCAGCAGATCGCCGACTTCTCGCGCACGCTGCTGGTCAAGGGCAGCAGTGGCGATATTGGGGCGATCTTCGACAACCTGAGCCGCTATTTCTAGAGGATGGAGGATAGAGGATGGAGGATAGAAGGTAGCTGGAAGAGGTATGCTATCCTCTATCCTCTATCCTCTATCTTCTATACTCTCCCCTCGTCGGGCTCAAAGGCGATCAGCCGGCGCTCGTAGTCGAGGGTGACGGCGGCGAAGCGGGCCAGCAGCCGGTTGCCGATGTTGGCGCGACCGGCGCGGCCGAGGTCGCCGCCCAGGCCAAGGCGGCGGTCAAGCTCGACATCCTGGAGGGTGAACGGGCCGAAGCGCACCTGCCGGCAGCGCCCGCGCAACACGTCGCCGCCGCCGCCGAAGCCGGCGCCGTGTGCCAGGGTGACGCCGTCGGCGCCGGGCAGCAGCCCCAATGGCTCCGCGAAGTCCGGGCCGACGCTGATCGCGCCGTTCGAGCCGGTATCGATCGTCGCCAGCGGGATGCGCTGGTCCCCGATCTCGACCTCACGCAGCGCCGGGAAGTGCTCGAAGAAGACCAGCGGCAGAGCCACGCTGGCCGGGGCGATCTGCGGCGCGCCAAGGTCGGGGTGCGCCAGGGTCAGCGTTCGCCGGCGGTAGTCGATCCGCAGCGCAAGCTGGCGCAGCACATTGTAGCCAAGCACGACATCCACCCGGAATGGCAGCCCGCTCAGGTCTAGCGCTGGGGCGAACAGATCGCGGATGGTCAGAGCGCCCAGCCGCAGCCAGGGCAGCACCGCCTCAGTAAAATGTACGGCGTCGCTCGCGGCGCCCTGGCCCAGGCCGCTGCCGCCGGTGCGCAGTGCAAGCCGCCGCGCCAGCCCGGCGTCCACCGCCGACGGGTCGGTCCCGCTGTCAAGCAGGACGTGCAGCGCATGCCCGCCCGGACCGGCCGCCATACAGCAGACCAGCTCATACGGCGCGCACAGCGGCAGAGTCGTGACCCCCAGAGATGGAAAGAGCAGGATTGTCTGATCCTCAACCATAGTGCTGCAAGATATCGTGCGAGCCCACAGCGGCAATGTATGTGTAGGGTTCAATCGTTCCGCTCGCCGTTGTAGTGTACGAAGCCGGCCCCTATGTGTCAAGCAGCGCGCCAGGCACACCTGCTCTGGCCGTGCGGAGTCTCCTGTGCAAGGACGGCGGTGCCATGAGCAATGACCCTTCACGCGCGCTGGAGCGCGACCAATACCAGCGCTTCACCATCGGTGTCATAGGCAACCGGCAGCTCTATGAAGGAACAACGATCGTTCGCTATGAGCAGATATTGCTGCGTGGTATCCGAGCTGCCGCACATCAGTACGGATGTAACTTGTTGTTGGCCTGTGGTGTTGGCCCGGATATTGAACCGTACGAAGGGTTAACAGCTTGGCCGGTCAAGCTCCCCCAGACCAACTTCGTTCCAGTCGGGCCATGGAACACGTCGGGGTTGATCGCGATTCCCCCATTTTCCGACGCCCAGCAACGCGCGATTCAGGAGTTGGTGCCGCCTGGCCACCCGATCGTCTTTACCTTTCCTCAAGAAGGCTATCCGTCGGTTGGTCCCGCCAATGGCGATGGGATCGCCCAGGCATTCGCCCACCTGGTTGCGCATGGCCATCGCCGGATCGCCTTTATCGCTGCGGATGCGCATCCAGTCGGCGATGGGGCCGAGCGCCTGAGCGCGTATCGGTTCGCAGTGGCGGCGCACGGCCTGCCGCTCGATCGCGCGCTCGTCGGCTATGGCGGGCACAACGTCCACGAGTCGTACCACGCACTAGGGCAGATGCTCGACGCCGGCGTCGAGTTCACGGCGGTGCTTACCAGTAATGATGAGTCGGCTATTGGCGTGCTGCGCGCGCTGGTCGAGAGCGGGCGGCGTGTCCCGGAAGATGTGGCTGTGATCGGCTTCGACGACGTGCTCTACGCCAAGGCACAATCGCCCCCGCTCACCACCATTCGCCATCCGACCTTCGAGCTGGGCTACCAGGCAGTGGAACTGCTGCTCGACTACATCAGCGGCCGGCGGACCGAGGTGACGAGCGTGCGTGTCCCAACCCGGCTGATTGTGCGTGAGTCATGCGGCTGCCAACCATACAGCACACCAGTAGAGGTAACTGCGGTCGGTTCGGATTGGAGCAGCACAGCAACTGCGGGTGTCCAAGCGCTCACCCAGGCCATGGTCGATGCTGTCTCGGCCGAGACGCACTATAGCAGCCTGGCCCAACTCGACGCCTGGTGCCAAAAGCTTGTCACGGCCTTTCTCGCCAGCCTCGCGGCCGGCGATCCCCGGCTGTTCGCGGCGGCGCTCGACCAGATCCTTCAGGAGGTGGAGACGACCAACGACGATGCCTACGCCTGGCAGGCGGCCATCTCGGTGTTGCACGATCATCTCGGTACGTTGCTCGCCCAGCAGCCGCCCGACGGAATCCTGACGGAGGGAAGGGTGCCGCGCCAGCTCGCCGCACGTAGCATCGATCAAGCGCGCGTGTGGATCAGCGAGCGCCTGCGGCGTCAGCATACCCGCTTTCTGGTGCGCGAGGCCGAGCTGTTCGATCGGATCGGCACCATGACGATGCGATTGCTGACCGCGCTGGAGCCAGGACAGATCTTGGCGATCCTGGCCGACCATCTTCCATCGATCGGCATCCGTCACGCGCACATTGCGCTGTTCGAGGCCGAGGGCGATGACCCGGTGGCGTGGAGCAACCTGTATATGCACTCGGCCACCGAAGCGCCTGCCATATGGCGCTTCCGCAGCCGGCAATTTCCGCCACCTGGGCTGTATGATGCTGCGGAACCATTTCGGCTGGCGCTGCTGCCCTTGGTCATCGAGGATGAGCCGACAGGCTTTGTCGCCTTTGACGCCACCTCTCTCGAACCGTGCGGCTTCATCGTTCGGCATCTGGCTGCGGCGTTTCGCAACAGCCAACTCCACGCTGCGGCCGAGGAGGGCCGCCGACTGGCCGAAGAGGCCAACCGCTTGAAGAGCCGGTTTCTTTCCACCGTGAGCCACGAGCTGCGCACGCCGCTGAACCTGATCGTCGGTCTGAGCGAGATGCTGCTGCGCGATCGTAACAGCATGACCGGCTTCTCTGACGCTGCCAGGCAGGATATCGAGCGAATCTTCGCGAATGCACAGCATCTGGGTCATCTGATCGGCGATGTGCTCGACCTGGCCAGCAGCGAAGCCGGACAACTGCGGCTGTATCAGGAACCGCTGGACCTGGCCGAGGTCCTGGAGGTGGTTGTTACGACCGGCGCCCACATGGCCGAGGAGAAAGGGTTGGCGTGGCACGCAGAGCTGCCCCCGGCAGGGCCTTGGGTGCGCGGCGACCGCACGCGGCTGCGGCAGGTGGCGCTCAACCTGGTCAGCAACGCCGTGAAGTTCACCGCTCGCGGCTCGCTCAGTATCGAGTTGTCCGTCGCTGACGATACGGTCACGGTCGCGATCAGCGATACCGGGCCGGGGGTACCGCTGGCCGAGCAGCCGCGCATCTTCGACGAGTTTCGTTCTTCGGAGCGCACGGTCGAGCGCGGGTACGGCGGCCTGGGCTTGGGCCTGACCATCTGCAAGCAGTTGATCGAACGCCACGGCGGCGCAATCGGCGTTCGCTCGTCGGGCGAGGAGGGAGACGGAGCGACATTCTTCTTCACGCTGCCGCTGATCGCTATGGATGCGCCGCCAGCGGAACGCGCGCCGGGAGCGCCCGCCGATCACCTGCCCGTCGTCTTTCTGACCGAGCGCGAAGCGAGCGGCGCCCCCCTTGGCGCAGCCCTCCACGAGCGCGGGTTTGACGTGCAGGTCCAGCGCATCGACACGGAAGCCGATTGGCTGCCGCGAATGATCGCCGCGCCGCCCGGCGCGCTCATCCTGGACGAGCCGCTGGCCACACGCCGCGGCTGGGAGATCCTGGCGGTGCTGAAGCGCCATCCCGCGACCGCACGCCTGCCCGTGCTCATGTACGCGCTCGACCCGCGCGACGATCGGGGCGCGCTGCTGGAGCTGGACTACCTGCTGAAACCGCTCGACCCCCAGCAGCTCACCCATGCGCTGGAACAGCAGCAAACGTGGGATCACCAGTCCCCCGGCGCCAAAACTATTCTGGTGGTCGAGGATGACCCCGACACGCTGGCGCTGCACACGCGCCTGATTCGGCAGCAGTTGCCGGAGAGCCATGTCATGCAGGCGCGCAACGGTCGTGAGGCGCTGGCACTGATGGAGCAGACCCGGCCGAACCTGGTGCTGCTCGACCTCATGATGCCGGAACTGGATGGCTTTGGCGTGCTGGAGGCAATGCGGGGGCGCGAGGCGACCCGCGATGTGCCGGTGGTCGTCCTCACCGCGCAGATGCTCACCGAGGACGACATTGCGCGCCTTAATGCGGGCGTGGCGGCCCTGCTGAGCAAGGGCCTGTTCAGCTCGGATGAGATCCTGGGGCATATCCAGGCAGCGCTCGCGCGTCACCGCAAGCTTGGCACCACAATGCAGTTGGTCGTGCGCCGGGTCGCGGCGTTCATCCACACGCACTACGCCGAGTCGGTCACACGCGATCAGCTTGCTGCACAGGTCGGCGTTAGCGGCGATCACCTGACGGCCAGCTTCCGCCAGGAGATGGGCGTCACCCCGATCGTGTACCTCAATCGCTACCGAATCAACCGCGCGCGCGTGCTGCTGGAGGAAAGCAGTCGAAGTATCACCGACGTCGCCATGTCGGTTGGCTTCAGCGATCTGGCGAATTTCAGCCGCACATTCCATCGCGAGGTCGGCATGACCCCCAATGCCTACCGGCGCGCGCATCAGCGCTAGCTCCCACTTCAGCGCTCGGAAATCAACAAAAAACGCCTCGCTTTTCATCAAGACGCTAATGCGCCACCGGCGTATACTCAGCCTCAGACCCGCTTGTTAGGAATTTGAAACGTTCGCTCATCGCAAGTTTGCTGGTGGGAGGAGGTTCTTGAGGGGGCTTCCCCCTCAAGCTCCCCCTTTTCGAAGTGGTGGGAAGGGGTTCTTGAGGGGGTTTCCCCTCAAACTCCCCCCTTTTCGAGTTTGGCGGCGTTTGCTGGTGGGAAGGGGTTCTTGAGGGGGCTTCCCCTCTCAAACTCCCCCCTTTTCGAGGGTGGCAGTAGTTACTCCCATGCAAGGAGGCAAGGAATGCTTTGGAAGCACAGTTCCACGTACCACGCCCTTGGCGTGGCGCTGGTGATCGGGGGATTGCTCTCAATGATCACTGTCATCGGTGCCGCGCCGGCCTCCCCCGCGACGTTGGCGATGCCGGCGGGGATCAACGTCGCGATCGGTCGATCGGTAACTGCATCGTCCGAGACCAGCAACGGACCGGCCACCAACGCGGTCGACGGCGACCCGCAAACGCTGTGGTGTTTCAGCGCAGGGACGACCGACGCCGAGCTGACGGTCAACCTCGACACATTGCACCTGCTCACCGGCACCGGCGTCACATGGGTAGGCCGCGCCCCGGCCCAGTATCAGGTTCAGTACGCCACCACCGCCGGCCATTGGAAGCAGTTGCCGGCCACGCGGCTGGGTGGGAGCGCGCTGACCTCCTTCGATCGGGTCGATGGGCGGGCCGTGCCGGCGCGCTTCGTGCGCCTGAGCATCTCCGACAGCGCCGGGCTGCCGTGCGTGGGCGAGTTCCGCGTGTACGCCAGCCAGCCCGACACGAATCGCCTGATCCGCGGCGCGGACCTTTCGACGCTGCGCGCGCTGGAAGCGGCCGGCAAGTCGTTCTCCGACGCCGAGGGCACGCGCCCCGCCGAACAGATCCTCGCTGACCACGGCGCGAACCTGGTGCGGCTGCGGCTGTGGGTCGATCCCGAGGGCGGGTTCAACGACCTTGAGGATGTGGCGGCGATGGCGCTCCGGCTCAAGCAGGCCAAGATGCGGTTCCTGCTCGACCTGCACTACTCGGACTTCTGGGCCGATCCTGGCCACCAGGATACACCGGTCGCCTGGCAGGGGCAGGACCTGGCGACCCTGGCGACAACCGTGCATGACTATACCAAGAACGTCGTAGCCACGCTCACTGCACAGGGGACGCCGCCGGACATCATCCAGATTGGGAACGAAGTCACGGGCGGCATGCTGTGGCCCCAGGGTCAGCTCTACGTGGGCAACCAGCAGCGCTGGGTTGAGTTCACAACGCTGCTCAAGGCCGGCATCGCCGGAGCGCGCGAGGGCGGGCCTACTGTTCGCGCGCCCCAGATTATGCTCCACATCGATCGCGGCGGCGACCTTGGCGGCACACAGTGGTTCTACGACCACATGATCGACTATGGCGTCGAGTTCGACATGATCGGCCTGTCCTACTACTCCTACTGGCACGGCTCGCTCAGCGACGTACGTTGGAACCTCGACAACACCGCCGCCCGCTACGGCAAGCCGATCGTGATTGTGGAGACGGCCTATGCCTGGACATTCGATGACTACGATGGCCACCCGAACATCATCGGCGCCTCCACCACGCCGCTGCGCTATCCCGTCAACCCGGATGGCCAGGCGCTCTTCGTGAGCGATCTGCTGTCGCTCGTCGCGCGGACGCCCAGTGGGCTCGGGCTTGGCATTGTGTACTGGGAGCCGGCCTGGATCCCAGGCGTGGGCTGGAAGATCGGCGAGGGCAACGCCTGGGAGAACCAGACCGTGTTCGGTCCACAAGGGGACGCGCTCCCATCAGTCGATATGATGCGGCCGTAAGGGACTCTCGATGTTTAAATGAGCCAGGCTCGTGTTACGTGTTGCGTGTTGCGTCGCGCCAACTCACGCAACACGCAACACGTAACACCCACGCGGGATAGTTTATTTTCGAGAATCCCTAAGGTGGGGGGTGTGAAGTCCGCGCGGGCACGGCTCAAGGAATAGGCCCACCGTTATGACGACAAGTACACAACCTTCACTGCTGCTGATCGCCAACCATCCGCAGTTTACCTACCTGATCGAACGCTATGGCGAGCGGAGCGGGTGCCGGTTCAGCAGCGTGGACAGCGTCGACAAAGCCGTGGAGCGGATGCAGCGGGATCGACCGGCGCTCGTGTTGCTGCACCTGACCGGATGGTCGCATGACGGCTGGCCGATTCTGCGTGACTTGAAGCAACACTGTGCGACCCACACTATCCCGATCGCGATCATCTCCGCCATTGTGGACGAGGCGCGCGCTCGGGCGGAGGGTGCGGCGTACTGGCTCTGGCAACCGGTGATGTACGACGATTTTCTGAGCGCGCTCGTGGCCACCGGCGTCCTGCCGCTGCGCCCACACACGTCGGCACCGTAGAAGGGCAGGTGATGCGACTGATTTTCATGTCTGGTACGATACACCGATCTCAAAGATTGTTTGAAAGGGGGAGTTTGAGGGGGCCGCCCCTCAAGAATCTGCCTTTCCACCACGGATCGTAGATGAGACAACTCTCAAAGACTGTTTGAAAGGGGGAGTTTGAGGGGTCGGCCCTCAAGAATCTCCTTTCCACCACGGATCGTAGATGAGACAACGCCCTTTTCAAACAGTTTCTCAAATTCAAGCGAAGGAGCACAAACGTATGCGAGGGATCTTCAAATTCGCCGGCGTCATTGCTTTGATGACGCTCCTGCTGGCAGCCTGTGGCGGCCAACAAGCCACACCGCCGGCTGCACAGCCCACTACCGCCCCGGCCGCCGAAGCGCCCACCACGGCGCCGGCTGCCGAAGCGCCCACCGCCGCACCCGCAGCGGCCGAGCCGCCCGCCGAGCCTACCGCCGTACCCGAAGTGCTCGGCAGCGGCCCCACCAAACTCGTGATCTGGCACGGCTGGGAGGGCGAATACTACAAGGCGATACAGCAGATCTTCGCCGACTACGCCACTAAGAACAATGTGCAGATCGAGCTGCTGCACGTCCCGGATGTGTCCAACAAAGCCCAGCTCGCCGTTCCCTCCGGCCAGGGGCCTGACATCATCGCCTGGGTCGACGACCGCATCGGCGACAGCGCGCTCCAGAAGATCATCCAGCCGCTCGACGACTACGGCGTCAACCAGGAGTATCTCAAATCCACCTTCGCCCCCGTCGCCGCCGACGCCATGATCTATCGCGACAAGGTCTACGGCATCCCCGAGTCGATGGAGGCGATCACCTTCATCTACAACAAGAAGCTGATCCAGGAAGCCGACCTGCCCAAGAGCACCGACGACCTGATCGCCATGGCCAAGACCTATAACCAGCCGCCCGACAAGTACCTGTTCGTCTATAATGCCAAGGCCGACATCTACGCGGGGGCGCCCTGGTGGCAGGGCGCGGGCGTGACGCTGGTGGGAGCCGACGGCACGACCGAGCTGGCCAGCGAGAATGGCGTGGCGGCGGCCAACCTGATCAAGAGCTTCAGCGAGATCATGCCGAAGGAGCTGGCCTACGACGAGGCCAACACCCTGTTCCTGGAGGGCAAGGCCGCGATCATCATGAACGGCCCCTGGGTGATAGCCGACTATGCGGCCAAGGGGATCGACTTCGGCCTGGCGCCGATCCCGGTGGTGAGCAGCTCGGGCAAGCCGGGCGCGCCATTCGTGGGCGTCAAGCTGCTCATGCTGGCCACCAACGCCAAGAACCCCCAGGCCGCCGTCGACCTGATGAAGCACTACGGCAGCGCCGAGGTGCAAGCGCAACTCGCCAAGATCAACAAGCAGGTGCCGGCGAATATCCAGGCCCAGGAGCAGGTCAAGGACGATCCAATCATCGCCGGGTTCATCGCCCAATCCGCCAATGGCGTGCCGCTGCCCAACACCGAGTTCATCTCGGCGATGTGGGACCCGTTCAACAAGACCACCGAGGCGATCTGGACCGGCGCGGCGGCCCCCGATCAGGCGGTAAAGGACGGCGCCGCCCTCTTCGATGAGAAGGTCGCCGATCTGAAGTGATCGGTCGGCCATTAAGTACTTGTTAGGAAATGAGTTCCTGCTTGCTCGGAGATTGGAGATTGGAGATTGGGACGCCTCGATCAATCTCTAATCTCCAATCTCCAATCTCTCCAACAGGAGCACCCAGATGAGTAATCAGACGCTGTCCGTCAGCCCCGCAGCGCGAACGCGCCGCCCTGTGGGTCCGGCAAAACGCCGGCAAGCCGCCACTGCCGCAGTCTATCTCGCGCCGGCGCTGGCCGGGCTGCTGCTGATCAATATCTTCCCGATCCTCTACACCTTCTACATCTCGCTGACCAACCGCAACGGCGCGGCCCGTTTCGCGGAGGGAAATTATCAGGTAACAGGTTTTCAAAACTATACCCGGCTGCTGGGCCAGTCCGACTTCTACCTGGTGTTCGGGAAGACCATGGTCTACGCCGCGCTGTGCGTCTGTTTGTTCTTTGTGGTTGGCCTGACCTTCGCGCTGATCCTGAATAACCCGGCGATCAAAGGTCAGGCGATCTGGCGCACCTTACTGATCCTGCCGTGGGCGGTGCCATACTGGATCACCGCGCTGATCTGGAAGTTCCTGTTCCACGGGCAGTACGGCCCGATCAACCAGACCCTGCGCCTGATCGGCTTGAACCCGCCCGACTGGCTGCTGAACGGGACGACGGCGTTCTTCGCCATCACGATCGTCAATGTCTGGCTAAGCTTCCCGTTCTTCATGCTGATTCTGCTGGGCGGGCTGCAAGCGATCTCGGCCGACCTGTACGAGGCGGCCGACCTCGACGGCGCCGGGTGGTGGCAGAAACTGTTCACGATCACGCTGCCGCTGCTGCGCCCGGTGGCGGTGCCGGCGATCATTCTCAGCCTGATCACAACACTCAAGATTTTCGAGACGATCTTTCTCATGACTGGCGGCGGGCCGGTCATACAGATCGGGCAGCCGGGTGGCACAGAGCTGCTGCTGGTCTGGGCTTACAACCAGGGCTTCCAGGGCTCGCAGCGCTTCGGGCTGGTGGGCGCGTTCTCGCTCGTCGTCTTCATCATCCTGTTAGGCGTCACGCTAATCTACTCGCGGGTAACCAACGCAACCAGAGGGGCATACGAATGAACGCTCGCAAACCGCTCGCCAGCACCATGGCGCTCCAGTACGCGATTCTGCTGCTTGGGGTGTTCTTCGCCGTCTTCCCGATCTACTTTGTGTTCCAGGCATCGCTGCGCCCCGGCAACCAGCTCTACACGACCGACCTGCAACTGCTCCCGACCGATGCCACGCTCGACAACTTCCGCTATGTGCTGACGCAGATCCCGCTGCTGTTGTGGCTGTGGAACAGCGTCAAGATCGCGGCCGCGACGACCATCTCGACGCTGCTGATCACGGTTCCCGCCGCGTATGCGCTTTCGCACATGTCGTTCCGCGGCCGGAAGACCATCCTGACCGGACTGCTGGCGCTCCAGGCCTTCCCGTCCGCGTTAGCGCTGCCGGCGTTCTATCTCATCCTGCTGCGGATCGGCCTGCTCAACTCGCATTGGGGCCTGATTCTGATCTATGCCGCCGGGGCGACGGCCTTCAACATCTGGAATATCAAGGGCTATTTCGATACCATTCCGCTCGATCTGGCCGAGGCGGCGATGATCGACGGCGCCTCGCCGACCAAGGCGTTCCTGCTGGTGATGCTGCCGCTGGTGCGCCCGGTGCTGGCGGTGACGGCGCTGTTTGGCTTTCTGGCCGGATTCAGCGATTTCATCCTGGCCAACACGGTGCTGTTCGACGAGCGGCTGTTCACCGCGCCCGTTGGCGTTTTCGGTTTGCAGAGCGGCTACCGCAACCCGTGGGGCTGGTTCGCCGCCTGCGCGCTGATTATCTCACTGCCGATCACGGCGCTGTTTCTGTACCTCCAGCGCCACCTGGTCTCGGGTCTGGCGGCCGGTGGGGTCAAGGGCTGATGACAAGGTGAAGGGGTGAGGGGGTGAAGGGGTGAAAGTATGATAAAGTGTACCACACCTGATCTGGCGGCATGAGGAGAAGCTTGAGACAATGAGTTCCACACACGCTGCGACCAGTGAGCGCACAGGCCGGTTTCCATTCTCGTCGATGGCCTATGGGGGCGACTACAACCCCGAGCAGTGGCCGGAGGAGGTCTGGCAGGAGGATGTGCGCCTGATGCGCGAGGCCGGCGTCAACCTGGTCTCGCTGGGCATCTTCGCCTGGGCGAAGCTGGAGCCCCAGCCCGGCCAGTTCGACTTTGCCTGGCTCGACCGGATCATGGACCTGCTGGATGCCAGTGGCGTCCGGGTCGATCTCGCCAGCGCTACGGCCTCGCCGCCACCCTGGTTGGCTCGGCTGCATCCCGAGTCACTGCCGGTGAATGCCCAGGGCGTCACACTCTGGCCGGGCGGTCGCCAGCAGTACTGCCCAAGCAGCCCGGCCTACCGCCAGGCGGCCCAGGCACTGGTGCGGCGCCTGGCCGAGCGCTATAAGGATCACCCGGCCCTGGCCCTCTGGCATATCAACAACGAGTACGCCTGCCACGTGAGCGAGTGCTTCTGCGACGAGTCGGCGCGCGACTTCCGCCGCTGGCTACGGCGGCGCTACAGCACCCTGGCAGACCTCAACACGGCCTGGGGCACCGCGTTCTGGAGCCAGCAGTACAGCGATTGGGATGAGATCAACCCGCCGCGCGCGGCGCCGACCTTTCAGAACCCGACCCAGCAGCTCGATTGGCGCCGCTTCTGCTCGGACGCCCTGCTCGAATGCTTCGAGTTGGAGCAGGCCATCCTCAAGGAAGCCACGCCCGATGTGCCGATCACGACCAACTTCATGCATGGCTTCAAGCCGCTGAACTACTGGCAGTGGGCGGCGCGCGAGGATCTGGTCTCTCTCGACATGTACCCGGACCCTAGCGACCCGCAAGCGCACGTCTACGCCGCGCTGAACTACGACCTCATGCGCTCGCTGGGTGCGGGCCGGCCCTGGCTATTGATGGAGCAGGCCACCAGCCAGGTCAACTGGCGGCCGCACAACCTGGTGAAGCCGCCCGGCCAGATGCGGCTGTGGAGCCATCAGGCGCTGGCTCGCGGCTCGGCCGGCGCAATGTTCTTTCAGTGGCGGGCCTCCAAGGCCGGCTCCGAGAAGTTCCACAGCGCCATGGTGCCCCACGCCGGCACCGAGTCGCGCACCTGGCGCGAAGTCGTCGCGCTCGGCCAGGAGCTGAAAAGGCTTGACGCCGTGCTGCCCACGCGCGTGTACGCCGAGGTCGCGATCGTCTTCGACTGGGAGAGCTGGTGGGCGCTCGAACTCGATAGCAAGCCGTCCGTCGATCTGCGGCTGCTAGAGCAGGTTCGCTCGTACTATGATCCGCTCTTCCTGCACAATGTTACGGTGGACTTTGTGCCGCCGGGGGCAGATCTGCGGAGCTACCGGCTGGTGTTGGTGCCGAATCTGTATCTGGTGCGCGACGCGGCAGCACAAGCGCTAGAGAACTATGTTGCCCAGGGCGGCACACTGGTCATGTCCTGCTTCAGTGGCATCGTCGATGAGCACGACCACATTCGCCTGGGCGGCTACCCGGCGCCGTTTCGGAAGCTGCTGGGGCTGCGGGTCGAGGAGTTCGCGCCGTATGCCCCCGGCCAGGTACACGAGATCAGCACCGACGATGAAGTTCGCTATCCATGTGACCTATGGAGTGATATCATCGACCTGGAGGGCGCCAGAACGATCGCGGAGTATACGAAGGGGTTCTTCACCGGCAGCCCGGCGGCGACGCGTCACGCCTTTGGCGATGGCGTCGCCTACTATGTCGGCACGCGGCCCGCAGCAGCGGGTATGGCTTGGGTGCTCGACCGCGCCTGCCGCGACGCGGGCGTGGAGGGGGTCGCGTCGGTGCCGGAGGGTGTCGAGGTGGTGCGACGGCAGTCGGCATCCACCACGCTGCTCTACCTGCTCAACCACCGGCATACGCCCGTCGAGATCGCCCTGGAGGCGCCTGCCCACGATCTGCTCACCGGACAAGACATCAGTGGCACATTCACGCTAGGACCACAGGGCGTGGCGATCCTCACACGCGAGTACACGCCTGAAGCCAGGTAATATTTGGCCTACAAGTCTTCTTTACAATATAGAAAAAGGGAAACTGAGGGGCAGCCCCTCAGTTTCCCTTTTCCAGTAAAGTACCACGCCATCACACTACGCGATGCTCTTCTGCAAGCAGGTGCGGTGATGGTAGGTCTTGTTGCGCCGGCGGCTGTCCATCACGACGACCATCTCGCGGTCATTCAAGATTCGCTCCCCGCAGTTGTTGCAGTTGTGGATGGTCGCGCGACCGCTCTTGTCACGCGCGGTGACGTCAGTCTTAGACTTCTTCTCAGCCATGACTCTGTGCTCCGTTCCTTGAAACCTGTGACAAAATAAAGAGACAGCGAGAAAGAGTTTTGAAGCTGCCTCGAACGCAGATCCGGTTGGGGACCCGCGTCGCACGGTATTATAGCATACGTTTTAGCACCGTGCTACATGAGTATTGACTCTTCCTCAAACATCGCATATACTCTTTGCACAGGCTTTGAGAAATGATTGAACAGCTTACTATGATCAACGTCACCCGTACTCGGCACATCGACGCGACGCCGGAGGCGGTCTTCGCCGTGCTGGCCGACCCCGCCAACCTGAGTGGGCTGATGCCGCGGGTGCGGCGCGTGGATCTGGTTGAGCGTGACGAGCACCACGCCCGCGTCGCGACGTACCTGGCGATGGGTCCGTTTGGCGACATCCGCACCGAGGGCGACGTGTGCTGGGAGGCTGGCAGAGAGGTGATCTTCAAGGCCCGCCGGCCGCTGCCGGTCGAGGCGCGCTGGACGCTGACGCCATCGGCCGGTGGCACCGACCTGAGTGCGACGCTCTCGCTCGACCTGGCGCCGCTGATCGGCCCGCTGGTCGCCTTCGTGCCCCAGAAGGATGTCGCCAGCATGCTCGCGCCCGACCTGGAGGCCGCTCTCGCCGAAATCGCGCGGCGAGTGGAACATACAGAGCGTTAACGACGCCAGATTGTCATTAACCGTGCTGAATATCCCCCGCATCCTGGCCGGTTTCCTGCTCAGCCTGCTGATCGGCGGCCTGGCCTATCGCCGCCGCTCGCTCACGCGTGGCGGCTGGTTTGGCGCGGTCTTGACCGGCACACTCACCTTCGGGCTCGGCGGCTGGAGCTGGGGCGTGACCTTGATCGTCTTCTTTGTGACCTCCAGCGCGCTGTCGCACTTTCGCCAGGGGTATAAGCAGCGCGTCGCCGGCGAAAAGTTCGAGAAGGGCGGCCGGCGCGACCTGTTTCAGGTGCTGGCCAATGGCGGAGTCGGGGCACTGCTGGCGCTGTTGTATGGCCTGGCCGGCACCCCACCCGCGCTACTGGCGCTCTTCATCGGCATCATGGCCACAGTCACCGCCGACACCTGGGCGACCGAGATCGGCGTGCTCAACCCACGCCCCCCGCGCCTCGTCACCACCTGGCGCGTCGTCGAGCCGGGCACATCCGGCGGCATCACCGTCGTCGGGACGCTGGCGTCGGCCGCCGGCGCCCTGACGATCGGCCTGGCGGCCGCAGTCGTCGCGTCGATCGAGGGCGGCACGGTGCTGCTATGGCTGCTGCCGGCCGCGCTGCTGGGCGGGGTCGCCGGCAGCCTGGCGGACAGCCTGCTGGGAGCGACAGCGCAGGCGACCTACGGGCTGCCGGGTGGCGGCGAGACCGAGCGGCGCGCCGGCGGCGATGGGAGGCCGCTGCCGCTGCTGCACGGCTGGCGCTGGATGCACAACGATATGGTGAACTTCCTGAGTTCGCTGGCTGGGGGAGCGGTGGCGCTGGGGATCTTTGCGCTGCTGGCTGCTTGAGCAGCGGGTGGCTCAAACCCTTTTGAAAAACAAAGCGGGAAAGTGCAAGTGGGAAGGTTGAGGGGCTGCCCCTCAACCTTCCCACTTGCACTGTAAAGGACTAATCTTTAGCCGTTCGGCGGCGGCTGCTCGGGGGCGGGCTGCTGCTCCGGCGTGGTCATGGGCTGCGCCTCTGGCGCGGGCTGCGCCTCTGGCGCGGGCTGCGCCTCTGGCGCTGGCTGCTGCTCCGGTGCGGGCGCCGGTTGCGCCTCCGGGGCGGGCTGCTGCTCCGGCGCGGGTGCCGGCTGCGCCTCCGGCGTGGTCGCCCAGCTCAGCGGTCGTCCGTTGGGTCCCATATCGGCGGGGTTGACCGCGTATTTGTTCGCCCAGGGGCGGAACTTGGTGCGGAACAGCTCCGGCGAGCCCTTGACGCCGTTCTCCACGACCGTCCGGTAGACATCGATCGTCATGCCGCCACGCGCCTTGTCACTCTGCTTGATCCACCCACGCGGCTGCTTGGCGTCGGGGATGAACTCCGGGTCCGTGGGCGCCGGAATATAGTTGTACACCTTATGGGTCAGAAAGACCTCCCGGCCCGGCTTAGTACCGTAGAACGCGACCTCGGCCAGCCCGGTTCTAGGGTTGGAGAGCGTCTGGATAAGCAGCCAATTGCCGGTGTCGTTGACGAACTTCAAATCCGGGCCGCCGGTGAAGATCGTCGCGTCCAGCCCGGCCCCATCGCCATAGGAGCCCAGGCCATATTTATCATACCAGTTGATGTAGAATGAGTGGCCCCAGCGCTCGGTAATCGGCAGCCCGGCCCAGAACGCCGCCCGGAACAGGGTAGTCGAGTCCTGGCAGATGCCGCCGCCGAACTCAAGCTGGGTACGGTTCTGGATGATCGCGTAGCCTTCGACGAAGCCGTTCTTCGCGTCGATCGAGCCGATATTCTCGTTGAAGGAGAACTCTTCGCCCGGCGCAAGCAGGATGCCGTCCAGCATCTGCATCCCAGCACCGATATTGGTGATCCGGTACTCGGCCGAGCCGGTGAAGTCACTCCGACCGACCGACACCAACTCCTTGAGCCCGATCTGGTGCAGGTTGTCCTCGGTAACTTGCGGCGCGACCTCGCGCACCGGCAGCGCCAGCACGCGCTCCTGGTTGGTGGCCGAGGTCATAATCAGCTCGCGGGCGCGATCCTCATCAACGCGCAGGCCAGGCTTGCCAGGCCGGGTAATCTTCAGGTCGCCGCCGTTCCAGGCTACGCGCGGGTTGACGCTGCCGCGCCCGGTTTCATCGGCGATCAGCCGCACGCGGCGATCCACTTGGTACTGGTTCAGCGCGACGGCGATCTGGTCGCTGGCGCTATCCTGCGGCACGCGAGCGACCTCCAGCATCAACACCAGATCTTCTGGCTCCCACACATACTGTTTGTCCTCGATCGTCAGCGTCAGCGGTCCCTGAAGTATCGCTTCGAGCCGCTCCTTGGCGGCCGCCACGGCCGCGTCGTGCAGGCGCGGCGCAATCGTGCGCGTTCGCACCGCCACCGTCTGGTGGGTGAAGCCGCGCAGGCCGGCGGTTAGGTCCTGGACGGTCTCGTCGACCAGCACCTGCCGGCCCACGCGCGCCGGCTGCGTCGTCACGCTGAGCCCGTCGAGGCGCAACTGCGCGTCGGCCGGCGGCTGATCGAGGCCGGCGCCGATACGGGCGACGTACCGCTGCATCGCGCGCTGGTCGAAGGAGACCTGGAGCGGGAGGTCAAACCCATTTTGCCAGATCGCCGCAACCGCCTGCAGATTGGCGACCAGGCCATTACCGCGACCAGCCTGGTAGGCGCTATTGATCGCATCCTTGAACTCAAACGCGATCCCCAGATCTTCCGGTGTCGGCTGCCAGGCCCGGTCGCCGAAGGTCAGCGTCGCCGGGCGCTCCAAGAAAGCGCCGTAGCGGGCTCGGAGCGCCGCCTCGGCCTCCTGCGCCGTCATATCGCCGACGCGAATGCCCTGGACGGTGATATTCGGGTAGATCCGGCCCTGGTAGCTGCGATCGAGGTAGTACAGGCCGCCGCCGACCGCCAGTACCATCAAAATCAGCAGCGTCAGCAAGAGGTTGAGCAGCACGGTGCTGCGACGACGGGGCGGGCGCCGGCGCACGGCGCGCGGCAAGACTGCCGGGCCGACCGGGTGTGGCAGGTCGGCTGATCGATCGACAATCTCGTGGACGGGGAGTGGACGGGTCGCGTACGAGTTGTCCGTCGGACGACTCGATGGGCGATACTGCGGGTAGAGCTCTTCAGCAGACACACAAGCCTCCAAAACGCCATGCAGCATAGCACATACGCCGTACGAGGACCCGCGTTACCACGAGTGCGCTGCGTTGGTTAGAAGGATGCGCCAGGCCAAAGTCAGGTACGGCATATGGCTCAACTATACTTTAGAAGCGCGCATACTGTCAATGAGTAATTGGTGAAAATCGCTTACAATTCTGACTCAAAGCCGAAGCAATCCACGTGCCACGAAGCGCACCGCACGGGGCCGCCCGGCAGCTGCCCGCCGACACAAGCGCAGACGAGGGAAGGGAAAAAGAGCCCTCTTCGTGATCTTCGTACCTTCGTAAGCTTCGTGGTAAAACTGCTGGTTTATTTACGCCGAGCTGTACTATCGGATGGAGCCTGAGGCCGGCGCAGCCTCAGGAGCGCGGGGGACGGCGCCAACGCGGCAGCCGGCGAACGCTGGAAAGCCGGAACAGGCGGGAGGTCTTGCCGAGCCGTAACCGCGCACGCGCCGCGGGTAGCCGCAGCCGCCGGGTGCTCAGGAGGCGCAGATCGGCCATGCTTGGCAGCCGCAGCTGCCGCACGCGCGCAGGCGGGGCGAGGTTCAACTGCTCCAGAAGAATGTGCGCGATCTGTGTAGCGCCATCGCGTGGGACGGCGTCGGCCAGGCGGGCGGCGGTAGCGGCGTAGGTTTCCGGGTTCATCAGATCGGCGATCGCCGGCACGATCCGGTCCACCGTCGGGCAGAAGGCGCCCAGTTCGTGGTTCAGAACAAAGTCGATATTGCCGCGCTCCTGCATCCCGACCGCCTCGGTCACGAGCACCGGCCGGCGCATCACCAGGGCCTCCATCAGCGTGCCGGGGCCAGCCTTGGTGACAATAATATTGCTGGCGGCCATCAGCTCTTCCATGTTGTTGACGAACCCATAGATACGGACGCCGGGTCGCAGCCTGAGCGACTGAAGCTCTTCGCGCAGCGCCGCGTTCTTGCCGGTGACGACCAGGAACTGCTGTTGGGGGTAGGCGCGGTCAAGCTCCACCACCAGCTCACGCAGGTTCCCTGAGCCGACACCGCCGCTGGTGACCAGCACCGTGAATGGGTCGAGGTCGATACCCAGCCGCGACCGGGCCTCGCGCTGAGAGCCGCCGTAGGCTGCAAACTTGGGATGGACCGGAAACCCGGTGCGGATCAGCTTGCTTTCCGGGAGGCGACGCTGGCGCTGGCGCTCGTAGGCCTCGGCGGTCGGCACCACGCACAGCTCGACCTCCGGGTCGGCCCAGGCGGCGTGCAGGCTGACCAGGTCGGTCACGACGGTCATAAAGCGAAACGCGAGCCGGTAGGTGCGCCGCGCGTTGCCGATCAGGCGGTTGGCGAGCGGGTGTACGGAGACGACCAGGGTCGGCCGGGTCTCCTCCAGGACGCGCACGATGTTGCGGTGCGCCGAGAAATAGACCAGGCGCGTGATCGCATCGATGCGGCGCCGACCGTCGGTCAGCCGGTAGAGCAGATCATTCAGCATGAGCCAGCGGGTCGAGAGCTGATCGTACAGCTCCGGCGCATCGCGCACCAGCGGAAACCCGGTGCTGACCAGCATATCGACGATATGGCACTCGACGCTCGATCCGGCGAGCTGCTCCACCGCCGCCTTGATCGCTACCGCGCCGGCACGATGCCCGCCGCCGGTATCGGAGATCGCAAACAGGATGGTCGGGCGTCCGCTCAAGATAAGCTCCTCATGTTGTCCGTGAAGCGTGTTGCGTGTTGCGTGTTACGTGTTACGTGGCGTCCGGGCGGCCACGGAGCGGCCACGGGGCGGCCACGGGGCGGCCACGGAGGGCATGCCCTACATCGTGATGCGTGGCGTCCGGGCGGCCACGGAGGGCATGCCCTACAAGTGCTCGGTTCTTCGTAGTTCGGTGGGGCGTATGCAATACGCCCTTACGTGCCTTGGCTCCATCCTCCATCCTCCCTCCTCCCCCTCTGCTCCTCGCCCCCTCTCCCGGCGCTTCCGCTCCTTCCACCGTTCCGCCATTCCGCGTTCAAAGCCCTCAACCGTGGACCCGCGCGCTCAGCTCGTGCAGGACGTGCTCGGCGATGTCGAGCGCGGCGCGGGGGCGGCCGGCAGCTTGGGCGCGGGCGCGCAGGGCCGCCAGCCGCTGCGGCTGCTCCAGGAGCTGGCGCACCGCCCGCGGCACCATTTCGGCCATCCGCAGCTGAATCCCCGCGCCGACACTCACGACATAGTCGGCGTTCCACTCCTCCTGGCCGGGAATCGGATCGACCAGGACCATCGGCGCGCCGCGCGCCAGCACCTCGCTGACGATCAGCCCGCCAGCTTTGGTGACCACCAGATCACTGGCGGCGACCAGGTCGTCGACGTAGTCAATCAGGCCCAGTTTACGCAGCCGTAGCGCCGGCCCGTCCTCCAGGCGGTCTAGGGCGACCGACAGGTTCTCATTGCGACCGGCGACGACCGCGAGCGTGCCACGGATATCGCTGGACAGCAGCCCCTCGACCATCAGGCGCACGCGCTCGGAGTTCGAGCCCGCCGCCGAATAGGGTGATCAGCGGCGTATCAGCGGGAAACTGATGCCGGGCGCGGATCTCATCGCGCGACTTGGGCTCGGCGACCGACGCATCGATCGGGATGCCGCTCACCTGGATGATCGACGGCGACACGCCGCGCGCCACCAGCACATCCTTAGTCAGGTCGCTGGCCGCGAAGTAGCCGTCGATACCTGGTGTGACCCAGAAGCTATGCGGGAAGAAATCGGTGACGACACAGTAGATCGGCTGGGGCAGCCGGCCCTGGTTCTTCAGGCCCAGCAGCAGCTCGATCGGTAGGAAGTGGGTGCATATGATCGCGGCCGGCGCGAACTTCTTGACTAGTTGCTCAAGGCTGGTGACGCCAAGCCCTTCGACCAGGCTACGGAGCCGGTTGGTCAGCTCGATCCACTCCGGCTCGTTCGTATTCGTGCTCTGGTAGAATAGCCGCCACAGCATCGGTGCCCGCTCGCTCATGTCGAGATACGAGCGCGAGTAGGCCTGGCGAAACAGCGGGTTGCTGTAATCGAGCGTATCTTCAACTTGCACCTCGGCGGCCTGCTTGCGGGTGAACGCGGTCTCCAACGCCCTAGCGGCGCGCAGGTGCCCGCTCCCGACCGAGGCGTGTAGTATCAATATTCGTGGCAACGACGTCTCCCCCCACGAAGGAACCTCATCCTCACAGCGCGGCCCTATCCTACCATACAGCATCACTCCATGTAAAGATTCAGGGGCTGTGCTATAATCCAGTCCATTAACTTTCAGTGGCTGTCTGAAAAGGTCTGTTTGCTACTTATAGCCTGTGGTGGAAAGAGGTTCTTGAGGGGGCAACCCCTCAAACTCCCCTTTTTCAGACAGTCTCTCAGATAGCCGCATGACGATGGTCGCCGTTTATGCTCGCTCCCCCAGATCTTACAGCAACAACTGAGCCAGGGCACAGCGCTCAGCCATTACTGCCGCTCAAGCTGACCCCTCCACCGCCCCGCGACGGCGTGCTGCTGCGACCGGACCTCCAGTCGCTGCTTTCGGAGGTGCGGCTGCACCCGATCACGCTGGTCGTCGCGCCGGCCGGCTACGGCAAAACGACCCTGCTCTCCCAGTGGGTCCAGGATCTCAACCGCACCGGCGCGCCGGTCTGCTGGCTGACGCTGGATCGTGGGGAGCGCGACCCAGGGCTGTTCCTGGCCTACCTGATCCGCGCCGTTCAGACCGCCTCGCCCACGCTTGGCGCCGACGCCTGGCGCGTGCTGCACAGCGCCGCGAACCTGGAGCGCGATTGGCCGCTCGTGGCCGGCTCGCTGTGCAGCGATCTCCAGCGGCTGCTCCCTACCGCAGCCTTCCTGGTGCTGGACGACCTGCACCTGGCGATCGAGTCGGCGGTGATCGGTCAGGTGCTGGGCTACATTCTGCGCGCCGCGCCGCCGACCCTGCACATTATCGCGGCGTCACGGCGCGCGCCCACCTTCGCGCCGTTGGCTCGGCTGCGCACTGAGGGCCGCCTGCTGGAAATCTCCCAGCGCGATCTGCACCTGTCTGCCGACGAAGCACGCCAGATCCTGGGCGCGCAGGATGTCGTGTTGAACGAGGAGGAGCTGGCGCTGCTGCTGGCCCGCACTGAGGGATGGGCGTTGAGCGTACAGCTCGCCGCGCGCGCGCTGGCCAACCAGCCGATCGAGCGGCGCGGCGGCTTCCTGCGGGCACTGGCGGGCAGCCAGGAGCAGCTCCTGGGCTACCTGTCCACCGAGGTCCTATCCGAGCTGCCGGTCGAGCTGATCGACTTCCTGCGGCTGGCCGCGATCCCCGAACACTTCGACGCCAGCCTGCTGGCCGAAGTCCTGCAACGCGACGACGTCACCTACCTACTACAGCGCGCCCAGGCGCTGGGGCTGCCGATCCTGCCGATGGACGAGCAGGGTGACCAACTGCGCTTTCACCCGCTCTGGCGCGAGTTGCTGCTGCGCGGCCTTCCCGATCAGGTCGATCACGAGACGCTCACGCTGCTCCACCGGCGCTTCGGGCGCGCGCTGGAGGCACGCGCCGATCTGGAGGCCGCGCTGGGCCACTACGCCAGCGCCCGCGCCGCCGACGACCTGGCACGGGCGCTGCGCGAGCGGGCCTGGCCGCTGCTCCACTCGCCGCGGCGCGACACGGTACGCCGCTGGCTTGAGCAACTGCCGCAGGGGATGCGCGAGACCGACGGCGACCTGCTGTATATGTGGGGCTACAGCCAGATCGTCGCTGAGCCGGGCCAGGCCACCCCGGCGATCGAGCGGGCGACCGAGATCTACCGCCAGAACGGGTTGTTCGAGCGTGAGCTGCGGGCGCTAGCCGATCTGGCCGCGCTGCTGTTCTGGCAGGTGCGCCCGGCCGACTTCGTAGCGGTGTGCATGCGCGCGATGCGGGCGGCCAATCACGTGCGCGACGCCTGGTCGCGCGGTGCGGCGCTGACATGCGTGACGGCGACGCTGTATACCAAGGGGCGCTATGTGGCGGCCCTGCGGGTGGCGCGCCAGGCTTCGGCGCAGCCGCTCAGCCCGTCCTGGCACTGGCTGCTGGCGATGATTGTCTCGTCGATCACGACCCAACTGGGCCAGCCAGCCGAGGCGCTGGCGGTGATCGACGAGGCCCTGCGCGTGCCCCAAGTCGACCACGACGACCGGCTGCGCCAGAATCTGCTGCGCCAGCGTGCGATGGCGCTCTATGAGCAAGGGATGGTCTCGGAGGCGATCGGGTTAGCCATTGACGCGCACCGCCACCTGGGTGATTACTACCAGAACGGCATCGCCGGCTTTAGCGCCGCCCAGCTTGCGCTGTTGCTGGTGCTCCAGGGCCGGGTGGACGAAGCGACGACCTATGTGGCGCAGGCGCGCACGTCGTTCCATGACATGGGCGCGCTGGCACCGCTGGCGAGCCTGCAAGCGATCGAGCTGAGTGTGCAGCAGCAGCGCGGCCAGGCGTCGCGGGTCTGCGCGTCGGTCGGCAGCGTGCTGCGGCGGCTCGACGAGGCCGAGGGCAACGCGCCCGACCTGCGGCTGCGGCTGTTGCTGGCGCAAGTGCTGGGCGAGGGCGGCGAACATGGGCGAGCGCTGGCGCTGGCGCAGGAGACCGCCGGGCAGATGCGGCAGCGCGGGTACCGCCTGTTTCTCGTCGCCACCTTGCTCTACAGCGCCTACCTGGCCGGCCTGGTCGGCGACCAGCCGGCCCGCAAGGCGGCGCTGCGCGAGGGCTGGGAGCTGTTCGCCGCCGACAAGCAGCGCTACGTGCCCATGCTCTCGCGCGATGCGTTGAGCGATGTCACATTGGCGGCGCTACGGGAGAATATCGCGCCGGAGGCTGCCGGCCTGGTGATGCGCCAGCAGCTCTCCGAGCGGGCTATGGAGCTACTGCGCGGGCTGCTGGACGCGCCGGAGCCGACCGTCCGTGCGAATGCCGCGCGCCTGCTGGGCGAGCTGGGCGCCGCCGAGGCATTCTCGGCCCTGCGCGGGCTGCTGAAAGACCGCAGCCCGGCCGTGCGCCAAGTCGCCGAGGATGCGCTCAGCCGGCTGGTCTACCGCCCGCCCTACACGCTGCGCATCCGCACCCTGGGCGCGTTCGGGCTCTGGCGCGGCGATCACGAGGTGCGCGATCGCGATTGGCGCAGCAGCAAGGCGCGCCAGCTTTTCCAACTGCTGATCACCGAGCGCGGGCGCGCGCTCCCACGCGACCGCATCCTGGATACGCTCTGGCCGGATATGGAGGGCGAGGCCGCCGCCAACAACCTGCGCGTCACGCTTAACCGGCTCAGCAAGGCGCTCGAGCCCGACCGCCCCGACGGCGCACCGCCGGCCTACATGATGCAGCAGAGCGATACCTACGGCTTCAACGCCAGCAGCAACCACCAACTCGACGCCGCCGACTTCGCCACGGCTGTGGGCGAGGGGCAGCGGGCCGAGCGGCGTGGCCACCGCCAGGCCGCAATCACCGCCTACCGCCAGGCGATCGCGCTCTACGGCGGGCCGTACCTGCCCGACAATATGTATGAGGACTGGACGGTGGTCGAGCGCGAGCGACTGGCGATGCTGTTTAACGAGGCCGCCATCCGTCTCGGCGCGCTGGTGCTGGACGAGGGCCAAGCCCACGAGGCGATCGGGCTGGGCTGGCGCGTGCTGGAGCACGACCGCGCCCACGAGGAGTCCTACCGGCTGCTGATGCGGGCACACGCTTACCTGGGCGAGCGCAGCACGGCGCTACGCCTGTACACCCGCTGCGTGGCTATGCTGGAGGAGGACCTGGGCGTCGGCCCGCTGCCGGAGACGACGGCGCTGTACAATACGCTGCGGGAGATGCGCTAGAGGGTCACTTGATGTGCCCATCGGCATTTTTCTGTGTTGCGTGTTGCGTGTTGCGTGTTACGTGCGCGTTGACACGCAACACGCAACACAAGCTGATGAGGAAGCACGTATGACCGATATTATTCACACCCAGGCGACCATCGAACAGGACGGCGAGGTCCATCTATCGAACCTGCCCGTAAAGCGCGGCCAACAGGTCGAACTGAGCATCCGCATCGCGGTCGCGCCGGAGGCAGCGCCTGGGCTGACTGCCGAGCAGTTGCTGGCGTCGGATCTGCTGGGGATGTGGCAAGATCGCACCGACATTGATGACAGTGTCACCTATGCTCGTCATTTGCGCGAGCCTCAGTCCACAAATGAATTTGTGACCTGAAAATCGCAAACACGTTAAAACGTGTTCAAGAACGATAGACAACGTGTTTTAACACGTTTGCTGTGTCATTTGCGCGAGCCTCAGTCCACAAATGAATTTGTGACCTGAAAATCGCAAACACGTTAAAACGTGTTCAAGAACGATAGACAACGTGTTTTAACACGTTTGCTGTGTCATTTGCGCGAGCCTCAGTCCACAAATGAATTTGTGACCTGAAAATCGCAAACACGTTAAAACGTGTTCAAGAACGATAGACAACGTGTTTTAACACGTTTGCTGTGTCAGGCATCGAATTCATTCGATGATAAGCGCTAATGCTTCGCGGATATCCTCTTCTTCTAAATAGGGGTAGGCACGTACAATATCAGCCATAGAATGACCCGTAGCGACAAGACCAACAATCGTACCGACGGTAACACGTAGCCCACGAATACAGGGCCTCCCACCCATCACTTCCGGATCAAATGTAATCCGCGCAAGATTCTTCATATACACCCCTCTACCGATGCTTCCGCGTCTGTCGTAGGCACAGAGCCTAGCGCTAGTTCGGCCAGCATCGTCATTCGTCGGTCTCGATCCGCTCTTTCCAGGCACGGAGCTTGTCACGAAGGGCTTCCTGGCCGAGTTTTGGCGGCAGGGCGGCGATCTGCGCGAATCGTTCGCGATTGCGCTCCTCCCAATACTGCTGATTGGCTCGGGCTTCCTGGAGCACCTCCTGATAGTCGGCTTCGACCTCCGCACGATGCGCCGCGATATAGTCCATCGTATCCGTGATCTGCTGGTCGGTAAGATTGAGCCGATCCCGAATGAGCTTGGGCGGCCAGTCGGTGGTGACGTAATCCATCACATCATAGAGCGTGATGCGGGTGCCGGCAATTGTCAGCCCACGCTCGGTGCGGATCACGGTTGGAGTTGTGGTCGATGTCGCAGCCATAGCTACCACCTTTCTTCGGTGGGTGTTGGATCATCGTGTGCATCCGGCACATCAATATCAAGCTCATCATCAAGCAACTGATCCGTGGTCACGTTGAAGAACTTTGCCACCTTGAATACAAAATCAGCGGTGGGGACGCGCTTGCCGGTCTCGATCTCGCTGATGCGACTGGCTCCCTTGTAGGGCAAGGCCGCTGCCAACTCGCGGATCGTCATCCCACGTTGGGTGCGGAGCGCGCGCATTTTTTTACCAAACCGTTGCATGACGCTGCCTTTATCCGCCTTGACTTCTGCGCGATGATGTGGTATCTTGATCATCATTGATGATCAAAACTATTGGGTTACGCCCCGTGCGCTGAGAGAAGCAGCGCGCGGGGCATCGCACTGGCGGACAAGCGCCAATGCAGAGCCATTGTACCATATGGCTCCGCTATCGCATTGCCGCCTCAACACGGGTGATATGCCCGCAGGAGGCACTTCATGGAGACCGGATCGTCCACACCTCTATGTCCTCCCAACTCAGCCGCGATCAGTTATACCCTGATCCGCCACATCGGCCTGATGCTGGACGAACTGAGCGCGCAAGGGTTGGAGGTCTGGCGCGATGAACGCCAAGCCTGGCAGTGGCGGTGGGTGGCGACCAATCTCAGGTCGGAACGCGGCTTATGGGCACTCGGCGAGGCCGTCGTGGATGCAGTGGTGGCGCGCTATCCGGCAGCGTTTGATGGAACAGCGATCGTTGATGTGGAGTAGCGTAGGAGTGGGCTGCCTTCGAGCGGTACGGGTTTGGCTCGAAGGCGGCTCAACGGTCAGTGCTCAGCAGCGCCGCAACCAATAGACCCGGGAACGCGATCAGTTGCTTCTACTTTCTGAATCACAGCATTCTTGCTCGATGCGAAGCAGTGCCTGATACAGCGTGTTGTTGGGCGTCTTATCGCTCAAAAACAACCTCAATCCTCATTTTGAGAACCAGATGCAGCTTGGTTAATTCGCTCTTGATCCCATTGGCTATATGTTTGACCTGTTGATTTAACTTTCCAAGCATCTCGTCCATTAACAGACATTCCAGAGACAACACATGCAGCTAAACTTGGGCTAGAAAAAGGAACATTTTCTACAAATTTCCAACTCACATTATCAGAATGGTTAATCAACTTTCCTTCTTTATAGAGTTGGTTTCTTCGTTCTGTCAATGGCTTAGATAGCGACGGCTTTGAGATTGCTCTTGCTCGAGAGCCTTTTAATACAACAAATTGTCCATCGAGCTGTTGGGCTTCAGCCTCGTATTCTAGTCCTTTAAAATGGAAATTTGGCGATTCCTCTATAAGAGTAGGAGCACTAACTTGGGATGTTACTGTTGGTACAGTTGATATTGTAACTGTTGGAGTAGGTACGGGCACTGCAAACGAAAAGCCTAAAACTGGAAGAAGTGTTTGTAACTGTGTTAAAAAGAACTCCATGTCAGCAATATCTGCTTCAGGTAGACCCGGTGTTTCAGGAGCCGTTCCATTTGACAATGAAGAGCGATTGGCTTGTAAGGTAAGCTGGATTAAACGACTTTCAAGATAGCGTACGTGAGCTTTGGTTAAGTTCTCATCCTTACTAATCACAACGATAGTACGATTCCAAAAATCTTTAGTAAAATCTTTATTATGTTGCATAAGACGATTTAAAACATTATCGCTTTCTCCTATATACACCAATTCTTTCAGAGGATTATTTGAATCTTCCCCTGACAAAATATATACTCCTGTACGCTTTGATTCACCACGTTGAGCAAGGTTTGCTAAATGTGTTCTGGGAGAAACGATTATTTTTCCCGTCCAATTCATGATCTCTGCCGTCATTATTCCGGTAGGTGTTCCATCAACAAGATAAATCCTAATAGTTCTACCAAGCATACGACCTCTCTATATTAAGAGATTTACAACTTAGACAAGGTTCGTTGATGTTTTACAGCTCCGGGAAAAGGGGTTTGAGGGGGCAGCCCCCTCAGTCTCTCCCAACTACATTGTAAAGGAGAATGACATCATCCGAAATCCTGTCTTAGATCTTGTAGCTGCCTATCCTATTTTATCGTAGTTTCGGAGTAGCAATGTATAGGTGATCAACTTGTAATCAGATGAAAGCAACCCCCTTCAACCACGCGAAACTCATACTACCATACGAACGAAGTCTCGTAGCATCACGTCCACATCAGTTCCCAACCTCGCCCTACCCCTCCCCATACAGCTCCCGCATCCGCCGCGCGTGCTCGCGCACCTCGTCGCGCAGGGCCGGCGGCTCCAGCACCTCGACATCGGCGCCCCAGCCTAGCACCCAGATGCGTATCTCGCGGATGCCGCCGACCCGCATGGTCAGCTCGCAGCCGCCGTCGGGCGTGTCGCGCACCTGCTGGCTGTGGTGCCAGACGCTCTCTTTCACCCGCGTGGCGACCTCGGGCGAGAAGCGCAGCCGGATCTCGACCTCCAACTCATCCATCACGCCCCAGGCGGATGATAGGAACTCGTAGGGGTCAAAGTCTTCGGGGATGGCGTAGCTGCTGTCGAGGATCTCGGCGGCGACCACGCGCTCGAGCTTGAACGTACGCAGCGCGCCGCGCAGGTCGTCGTGGGCGATCACGTACGAGGCCGGCTCGCTGCGCGAAACCTCCAGGAAGTAGGGGCAGATCACCCGCTCGGTAACATCGCCACTGGCGGCGCGGTACTGGATCAAGAGACGCCGGCGGTCGGCCCAGGCGCGCGTGACCGTCTCGAGCACGCGAACATAGCTGGAGCGCAGCGGCCGGACCCGAATGACTTCGGCGACGCGGGCCATGTGGCTGGAGATGGTGGTGTCGGGCAGGCCGGAGGCCAGCTTGCTGAGGGCCGAGACTACGTGGGGATTGTGCTCATCGCTGTGGTGCGCCAGCAGCCGCGCCGCGAAGAACAGCGACACCGCCTCGTTGAGATTCAGGCGCACGGTGGAGAGGTACGACTCGCGGTCGATCCCGTAGCGGCCCTCGGCCTCCCAGACCGGCACGCCCATATCGTGGAGCGCCGACAGATCGCGGTAGATCGTGCGCCGGTCGACGCCGCAATACTCGGCTAGCTCGATCGCACGCAGCCCGCGCGGCGCGTTGTAGAGGCGGTGTTCGATGCGGCGCAGGCGCGCGGCTTTGCTCTGAATGCGATCCACAGGCGGCGACCACCGACCACCGACCACCGACCACCGGCAATTGAGGATGGAGGATGGATGATAGAAGATGGATGACCTTCAACCTTCAAACCGTGTCTTCTATCCTCAATCTTCTACAGCATTCCTAATCATCTGGAACGTGGGCGGGCTATTTAGTGGGGGCTTCCCCCCACACCCCCTTTTCCAACTCCGGTAGGAATGCTCTATCTTCTATCTTCTGTCGTCGGTCGTCGGTGGTCAGTCGTCGCTACTAGACCAGGCCAGAGAACCTGAGCGCGACCATGGCGACGAACAGGAGCACACTCCACAGCACGATCCAGCGCAAATCGCGGCGTACGGCGACGTAATCGGCGGTATAGTCGATCGGCGCGGGGGCCGCCCGCGAGCTCCCGCGGCGGGACGGGCGCGCCGACCGTTGAGTGGCGACCGGGGCGCTGTCGAGTGGGATCGTCGCGCTGGTGACGGGGGCCGGGCTGGTAGTCTCAACACTCGGCGGGGCAGAGCTGCTTGCCCTAACGCTCGGCGGAGCGGAGCGCCCTTTCTGCTGTACGGCCTGGCGCCGGCGCTGCGAGCGCGTATGAGGTGGCATCGATTTCCTCCAGAAGTAGCAACGAGTATCTGTAGCATGGATGACCGAGTTGAGATCGCCGATACAGGAATCCCGCCCGCGACAACCTCGCTATTATACCACAACGCATTATGGGCGCCTGGCTATTACTACAACGAGACTTCGTGGTATCATCCTCTCTCACTCAATTTGCCATTGGGAGGAGGGGATGAAACATCTGGAAACGATTGCCACGGCGCCAGTTCTCGACCTGACGCCACAAGACATTGATGGTCTGCTGGATGAACTGAACAGCTATCATGCGATCTTCTCTCCATTGTTTAAGCGGCCTGAGCAGCGTGAATGGTCGCAAACCTATCTGCATGGCCTGCTGCTGGAGCTGCCGCGCAAGTCGATTGAGCCAATGATGTTGGCTTTGCGTGGGCTCGATCGGAATGCCATCAGGGCTATGCAGCAGTTTGTCAGTGAAGGTGCCTGGGATGATACTGCCATCCTGCACCGCTTGTGGTCGGAAATCGATGCCGATCTGGGCGACGATGACGGCGTGCTGCTTCTGGATGGCAGCGACTTTCCCAAGCAAGGTAGCGAGTCGGTAGGGGTCAAACGCCAGTACTGTGGACAACTCGGCAAGACCGCCAACTGTCAGGCTGGTGTGTTTCTGGCCTATGCCTCTCAGCAAGGCTATACCTTGGTTGATCGCCGCCTGTACTTGCCCGAGGAATGGATCAGCGACCCCGCTTTTGCCGAGCGGCGAAAAGCCTGTCGGCTGCCAGACGAATTGACCTTTACGACCAAGCCATCTTTGGGCTGGGCCATGATTGAGGACGTAGTCCAAACCCAAACTCTGCGCTGCCGCTGGGTCGCTTGTGACGAAGGGTTTGGGCGCGATACCGCCCTGCTGGACAAGATCGCCCACGCGCACTTGTGGTACTTCGCTGAAGTGCCCCACGATACCCAAGTGTGGCTGGCGCGTCCAGATGTGGCGGTGCCAGAGTGGAGCGGACGTGGCCGCAAGCCGACACGCGAACGCCTGGTAGCAGGTTCGCCACCTCCACAGACGGTAGCTGCACTGGCTACCGCCTTGCCGAGTAGTGCCTGGTCGAAGCAACTGATCAAGGAGGGCAGTCAAGGGCCGCAAGTGGCTGAGTTCGCGATTGTGCGCGTGATTGGTGTGCGTGATGGGCTGCCTGGCGAGGAGGTCTGGCTGGTGCTGCGGCGCAGCCTGACCGACGGGGAACTCAAGACCTATCTGTGCAATGCGCCCGCTGACATACCACTTGTGCGGCTGGCGCGGATGAGCGGGATGCGCTGGCCAATAGAGACGTGCTTCGAGACCGGTAAGCAGGAACTGGGGATGGGCGACTACGAAGTGCGCTCGTGGACGGGCTGGCATCATCATATGACACTGATGATTGTGGCGCAGGCGTTTTTGGTGCGGGTGCAGAAGCGCTTGAAAAAAACGCTCCGGCCCTGACGTTGCCGCAGGCGCAGTTCTTGGTCGCGTACGCCATCCCACGGCGCAGCTTTGATGCGGAGTGGGTGCTCTCCGTCTTGGCGTATTGGCAAGATGCGAATTATCGGGCATATCGTTCACATCGCAAACGGCGTTTGGCCAAACTCAATCAACGTGAGTGATAAAGTCTCGTTGTAGTACTATATAGCATTCCTAAATCATTTGGAACGTGGGTGGGCTATTCTATGGGGGCTTCCCCCACACCCCCTTTTCCACCCCCGGTAGGAATGTTCTATTTCTCATCCTTCTCTCAAGCAAGGACGCGCATGTTATGGTAGACTGACGGCTGAAAACCTCGGCGAGAAGATCGACGACGGGCAGCATGGCCCGTCCTGGAAGGAAGCGCCGGTGCGGGGCCTGTTACGCCTGCTCCTGGTATTGGCAATCTTTTCCGCGCTCCTGCCGGCCACCGCGCTGGCGCAGGAGTCCGGCTGGCGTGAGCGGCGTACCGACCGCTTCGCGATCCTGTATACCAGCGGCGACGAAAGCACATCTGAGGAGTATGCCGGCTTCGTCGATGCGATCTATGACGAGGTGGCCGCAATCTTTGGCCACCGCACCGGCACCCCGGTCACACTGCGGCTCTACCCGTCGCTTGAGCGCTACTACGAGGTCAATCCGCAGGCGCGCGGGCTGCCGGGCGTGGTGGCCCACGCCGACTTCCGCCGCCATGAGCTGGTGGTGATCATCCCGCAGACCCAATCGCAGACGCCCGACGAGGTTCAGAACAACATCCGTCACGAGCTGACCCACCTCGTCGCCGCCGAGCTCTCGGAGGACCGGCTCAACGTCGGCTTCCAGGAGGGGATCGCGCAGTATGTCGAGCAGCCCTCGCGCGAGCTGGAGGCTAAGATTCAGCTGCTCCGGCGGGCCCTCGACAATCGTCGCCTGTTCTCCTGGAGCGACCTGGACGACCGCGACACGGTCTATCGCGATCCGGATGTCAGCTACCCGCAGAGTCTTTCGATCGTCGCGTTCCTGGTCGAGCGCTACTCGTTCGCGAAGCTGCGCGACTTCCTGACGCTCAGTGGCCGCAGCAGTGGCTATCGCTCGGCGCTGGAGCGCGCCTTTGGCGCATCGCCAGCGGATCTGGAGCAGCAGTGGGTGGACTGGCTGCCTGGATACCTGGACGGCGGCTACAAGAACAACGCCCTGACCGCCTACGACCTCTCGCAGGCCGAGGGGTTGCTGGCTCAAGGGCGCTACGTCGAGGCGCAGACCGAGCTGGAAACCGCGATCGAGTGGCTGCGTAAGACCGACCAGGCCGACGTCTTGCAGCAGGCCGAAGCGCTGCTGGAGCAGAGCGCCGCCGGGCAGCAGGCCCAGGCCCTGGCCACCGAAGCGCGCGCGGCCCTCGACCAGGCCGACTACTACCGCGCCACCGACCTGGTGATCCAGGCGCGGCACGCCTACCAAGAGCTTGGCGACGCCCGGCAGGACGCCGTGCTGGCAGCCTACGCCGAGCGCGCCGAGCGCGGCAAGCGCGCCAACGCCGCACTTGAGCAGGCGACGGCGCTGGCCCAAGGGCTGCGCTTTCCACAGGCGCGCGCGATCGCCGACCAGGCGGCATCCGAGTACCTGGCACTGGGCGACCGCGCACGCGCCGATCAAGCGCTGGCCCTGCGAGCATTCCTCGACCGGCGCCAAACGCTGCTCGGCGGGCTGCTGCTGCTGCTGGGATTTTTGGGGATCGTGACGAGCGCCGTGCGCCGCGTCGTGGCGCCCGAGGCCGAAGCCTGGTAGTATGAAGTACCCACTCTTCCGCCATCTTAACCAACTGGCGACCGACCGCTGGGCCCGGCAGGGCGTACGCAGGCTGCTACGGGCGACCTGGATCGGCGTCTGTGTCTGGTGTATCGGCCTCGGCGCGCACCTGGCCTGGGGCTGGCCGCTGCGCCTGGAGATCCTGGGCGCGCTGGCGCTGGCGATCATCGGCATCGCGGTCGCGTCGCTGCTGCGGCCGAAGCTGTCGCCGCGCGAGGCTGCCCGGCGGCTCGACCGGCACTTCGAACTCAATGAGCAGCTTGCCACCGCCGTGGAGGTTGCGGCCGCCGGCCCGCGGCCGGGGAGCGTGGCCGCCCATCTGCTGGCGCAGTCGGGGCAGACTGCGGGCGTGCTGCGCCAGCGCATTATGCGGCGCCAGCGCGCGCCCTGGAGTGAGGTGCTGGCGCTGCTGGCGATCGGGCTGGTCGCGCTGGGCCTGTGGATCATGGTCGGGATCGGGCGGCCCGTCTTGACCGGGACGCCGGCTCCCCTACCGCCGCTGGTGAATCCCCAGGACCCGACCCAGCAGTTCGCCGAGGAGCCACCGGCGCAGAACGGCCAGGGACAGGTGTTGGTTCCAGGCCAGGAAGGCCAGGCAGGCACGACTGGCGACCCAAACGTCGCCACTGGGACGACCAGCGGGGACCCGGCGACGCTTGAGGCCCTGGCCGACGCGCTGCGCGACCAGGGCGCGACCCGCCCGGCGGCCGAGGCGCTCGACCACGGCAACGTCGGTGATGCCGCCCAGGAGCTGCGCGAGCTAGCCGACCAGGCCGGCCAGCTTTCACAGGCGGCCCGCAACGACCTGGCCGACTCGCTGCGCGATGCGGCCGACCGGATCGAGCCGCGCAACCCTGAGCTGGCCGAGCAGCTCCGCGACAGCGCCGACGGCTTGCAGAACGGTGGGCAGGCAGCGGCCCGCGCACTCGAAGACCTGGCGGAGGCGATCGAGCAATTGCAGGAGAGCCAGGCCGCCAACCAGGGCCAGGGCGACCAGCCCGGCCAGGGCGAGCAGGGGCAGCAAGGCCAGGGTGAGCAAGGCCAGCAGGGTCAGGAGGGCCAGGGCCAAGGACAAGGCCAGGAGGGGCAGGGCCAGGGACAAGGCCAGGGTTCCTCGCCCGGCAGCGCCGGCGACGGCTCAGGCGGCGAGCAGCGCCCGGCCGAACCGATCGAGCGCATGGGCGTCGAGGGGCAGCCGCTGCCGCTGGAGGCGAGCGGCCCCGGCCAGGTGCCGGCCCAGCCCTCCGATCGACCGCCCACAGCCTCCGACTCAACGCCAGGGTTCACTCGCGGCGACAGCAGCGATAATCAGCGCGTCCAGAGCGGCGCCGACCCGCTGCGCGTCCCGCTGGACGAGCGCGATATTGTTCAGGATTATTTTGCTCCATGAGAAGCTGTCCGTGGTAAAAAGGGGATTCTTGAGGGGCGGCCCCCTCAAACTCCTCCTTTCAAACAGTCTCTGAGAGACCGATGAGCGATCAGCAGAAAAAATGGTGGCGCACCCTATCGACGGCGGCTTCCGCAGGGCTGCGAGCCGCCCGTCGGCGCGGCCCTGAATCGCTCGCGCCGCTGTTCGACGAGGCATTCCTGCGGCGCCTGGAACGGCTCAGCTTGCAGGCCCAGCGCACCCTGCGCGGCAACCCGTCGAGCGGCGAGCACCTGAGCCGCAATCAGCTCCCGACCACGATCTTCAGCAACCATCGGCCCTACAGCCATGGCGATGACTATCGTTATGTAGATTGGAATGCCTATGCCCACCACGAAGAGGTGTTTATCAAGCTGGGCGAAGTCGAGCAAAATGTCCCCATCCATCTCCTGCTCGACGTATCGCGCTCAATGGCCTGGGGCACACCGCCCAAGCTGCGCGCCGCCCAACAGCTTGTCGGCGCGCTCGGCTACCTGGCGCTGGCCCATAACGACCGGCTGCGGGTCGCGCCCTTCGGCGCGGCGCCGCTACGGCCGTTCGGCCCGACCCAAGGCAAAGGCCGGCTGATCGAGCTGCTGCGCTTCGTCGAGCGGCTCCAAGCGACCGAGACGACCTCGCTGGCGCGGGCGCTCGGCGCCTACGCCGGCGCGCACAGCCACGGCGGCCTGCTAGTGCTGATCTCCGACCTGCTGGCGCCGGAGGGCCTGGACGCGGGCCTGCGCGCGCTGCCGCCGCCGCGCTGGCAGGTGCTGGTGCTGCACGTGCTCGACCAGCGCGAGCTGGAGCCTAGCCTGTCCGGGCCATTGGAGCTGGAGGATGCCGAGACCGGCCAACGCCTGCCGCTGACGCTTGACGCGGCGACGGTGGCGGCCTACCGGCGCAATGTGACCGCCTGGCGAGAGCGTATCGCCGAGGTGTGCGCGCGCCGTGGGGCCACCTACGCCCAGGTGCTGACGGAATGGCCGGTCGAGCGGGCGGTGGTGCCGTACCTGCGCGCCCGTCGGATCTTGACGTGACAAGATGACCAGATGACAAGATGAGGGGGTGAAAGGGTGAAAGGGTGAAGAGGACTCAGTCACCTTGTCACCTTGCCATCTTGTCATCTTGCCACCCTGAGTAGCGATATGTCCTTTGTAGCGCCGCTTGGCCTGCTAGCTCTGCTAACCATCCCGATCATCCTGCTGCTGCACCTGCTGCGCGAGCGGCGGCGGCGCGTGGCCGTGCCGAGCCTGTTGCACTGGCTCAACGTGCCGCGCCGGCGCGAGGGCGAGCGTATCCGCCGGCTGCCGCTGACGCTGCTGCTGCTGCTGCACCTGCTGGTCGCCGGGCTGCTAGGGGTGGCGCTGGGGCGACCACAGCTCCCTGGCGCGCTCAACCGCAGCGCTCAACAAACGGCGATCGTGCTCGACCTTTCGACCAGCATGGCCACACGCGAGGGCACGGCGACGCGCTTCGATCAGGCTCGCGAGCGCGCCCGCGCCGCGCTGAGCGCCATGGCACCGGGCGACCGGGTGGCGCTGGTCGCCGCCGGCCGCTCGGCGCGGATCGTCGCAGCGGGCGGGGCGGATGAGCTGGCCGGCCTGCTGGCGGCGCTCGACCAACTGCGCCCCGGCGGCACCGGCACCGACCTCGCCGGCGCCCTGACCCTGGCCGAGGCCGCGCTCGACCCGCAGTACAGCCGCAGCATCCTGGTCCTCACCGATGGCGCGCTCACCCCCGCGCTCCCGCCCGACGCCGGCCAGAGCATGCCGCTCGAATGGCGGCTGGTCGGCAGCGATCAGCCGAACCGGGCGATCGTCGCCTTTGCCGCCCGGCCCTGGGGCGCGAACCTGCAAGTCTATGCCCGCATCGCCAACTACGCCCCCGCATCGTTCGCGACCACGCTGCGGCTCTACGGCGCGACCGGGCCGGGGCAGGCCGAGCGATTGATCGGCACGCGCGACATCTCGATCACGGCCAGGAGCGAGACCGAGCTGACCTGGACGCTCCCCAGCGACTACGTCACGCTGCGCGCCGAGCTGAACGGCCGCGACGGGCTGCCACAGGACGACCAAGGCTTCCTGAATGTCGTCCAAACCCGCCAGGTCAGGACCATACTCGTATCGAGTGAGCCGGATATCATGCGCCGCGCGCTCGCCGCAGTGCCGGGCATCGCGCTCCAGATCGTCGACCCGGCTGCCTACGCCGACGATCCGACTGCCGACCTGACGATCTTTGAAAACTTCCTGCCGCAGGCGTGGCCGGCCGGCGCGACACTGGCGATCGACCCGCCCGCCGGTAGCCCGCTCCTAGAAGCCGGATCGGGCCAGGCCCCCGCCGCCAGAGCCAGGGGCGTCCTGACGCAGACGGGCGCCATCCTGGAGGGACTGAGCCTTGGCGGCGTAAACTTCGGCGCCGTTCGAGCCACCGCTGTCCCCGCCTGGGCCGAGCCGCAACTGATGCTTGGCGAGTCGCCGCTGATCCTGCGCGGCCGCCTCGAAGCGCACGAGATCGCGCTCTGGAGCTTCGACCTGGCGACCAGTAACCTGCCCACGCGCCTGGCCTTCCCGATCCTGGTCGCCCGCACCGTGCGCGATCTGACACCGCCGCCCCTGCCTTCCAGCATCCAGTCCGGCGCGCCATTGAATCTCCGCCCCGACCCGCGCGCCGCCGAGGTGCGAATCAGCGGGCCGGATGGGATGCAGGCGACCGTCGCGGCGGCACCGCACCTGCTGCTCGACACGCTGACGCAACCGGGATTCTACCGCTTCGAGGAGCGCGGCGGCAGCGCGGCGGGCTTGAGCGGGATCGTGGGAGTCAACGCCGGCTCGCCGATCGAATCCGATCTACGGCCGCAGCCGGTGCCGCAGCTCGGCGGCCCGGCCCAGAGCGCCGGCGCCACGCCCGAGCGCCACATGACCGACCTGTGGCCCTGGCTCGCGCTCGGCGCGCTGACCTTTTTAATGCTGGAATGGGGATATATCCATCGGTGATACTACGCAATCCACAATTCCTGTTCTTTCTGATCTTGCTGCCGGCGCTGCTGCTCATGTGGCGGCTGCGGCGCGGGCGCATCTCCGGCGTGGCGCTGGCGCTGCGCCTGCTGGCGGTCACACTGGTCGTCACGGCGCTGGCCGACCCGGTGCTTGGCCGACCGCTCCAGTCGCGGGGGATGCTGGTGGTGTTGGTAGACCAGTCCGACAGCCTGGGCGAGACCGGCAAGGCGGCCCTGCGCGACCAAGCGGCGGCGCTCGCGCGCGGGCAGACCGAGCAAGCCCAGCCGGTAAAGCTGATCTATTTCGGCGCCAACACGGTCGTCGCGGCGGAGGGCGCCGCGGGCGAGCAAGCGCCGCCGATCGACCAGGTCGAGCAGGTCAGGGCCGATCACACCGACATCGCGGGGGCGTTGCGGGCGGCGCGCGGGCTGATCGGCTCGAACGGCGGGCGCGTCGTGCTGCTCTCCGACGGCGCCCAGACGCGCGGCGACGCCCTGGCCGAGGCACGCGCACTGGGCGTGCCGGTCGATACCGGCGCCTACCAGGCGCCCGAACAACCCGAGATCTGGATCGCCGGCATGGAGCTTCCCAGGACATTACGTGAGGGAGAAGAGCATACGATCACGATCCTCGTCGGCAGCACCCAGGCGGCGGAAGCGCAACTCATGCTGGTTGCCGACACCGAGCAGATTGCCGCCCAACAGGTCGATCTTTCGCCCGGCGAGAATCGCTTCACCTACCGCAGCCGCGCCGGCCAGCCAGGCATACTCAGCCTGTACGCGACCCTGGCCGGCCAGCCGGACACGTACGAACGCAATAACAGCGCTGCTGCCACGGCGCTGGTGGCCCCGCAGCCCAAAGTGCTGCTGGTCGAGAGCAGCGCCGGCACCGCCGCGCCCCTGCGCGCGGCGCTCCGCCCAGCCGGCGTCGCGGCCGATGTGATCGACGCCGAGTCGCTCCCCGCGCAGCTCTCGGAGCTTGAGGGGTACGAGGGCGTCGTCCTGGTCGATGTCCCGGCCGGCAACCTCACGCTGGACCAGATGGCCGCGCTGCGCGAGTTTGTACGCAGCGAGGGCCGCGGCCTAGTCGTCACCGGCGGCCGCTCCAGCTTCACCCTGGGCGGCTACAAAGATACGCCGCTGGAGGAAGCGCTGCCGGTGACAATGACCCCGCGCCCGCGGCCCGAGCGCGCGGCCGTGACAATGCTGCTGATTATCGATCAGTCGGCCAGCATGGGACCCGAGGTGCCGACCGGCAAGTTCGCGATGGCGAAAGAGTCGGCTATCCTGGCCACCGAGGCGCTGCGCGAGGAGGACCGCATCGGCGTACTGGCCTTCGACACTGGGCAGCAGTGGGCGGTCGAGTTCCAGACGCTGGGCACCGGCCTGAGCCTGGCCGAGATCCAGGAGCGGATCGCCAGAATCCCGCTCGGCGGCGGGACCGACATCTACGGCGCGCTCAACATCGGGCTGACCGAGCTATCCAGCCAGCCGGGCGATGTGCGCCACGCCGTGCTGCTCACCGATGGCCGCTCCTTCTCGACCACCCGCGACCCCTACCGCTCGCTGGTCGAGCAGGCCCGCGCGCTCAATATCACCCTCTCGGCGATCGCGATCGGCGAAGACTCCGACACCGATCTGCTGCGCGACCTGGCCCAGTGGGGCGCCGGCCGCTACTACTTCGCCGCCGACCCGGAAGACATCCCGCGCCTGACGCTGCAAGAAAGCGAGATCGCCCGCACCGAGCCGCAGGTCGAGGGCGACTTCCGCGCCGACCTGGTGGCCCCGCACCCGCTGCTGCGCGACTTCACGCCGAACCAGATCCCCAGGCTGGCCGGCTACGTCGCGACCACCGTCAAGCCGGAGGCCGAGCTAGTGCTGCGCTCGCCGGAGGAGGACCCGGTGCTGGCGGTCTGGCAGTACGGCCTGGGCCGCGCCGTCGCCTGGACGCCCAGCGTGGAGACGCCCTGGGCCGAGGCGTGGTCGAACTGGCCCGAGTACGGCAAGTTCTGGGCGCAGCTGATCCGCTACACGCTACCGGAACCCGACAGCGGCCCGCTCCAGGTCCACATTACCCCCCACGACGACGTCGTGACCATCAGCGCCGACTCGTTCGCGCCGAGCGGCGAGCCGCTGGACCTGGCCGATACCGAGGCGACGGTGACGCTACCAGATGGCAACACCCAGCGCGTGCCACTGCGGCAGACCGCGCCGGGCCACTACGCAGCCGACGTGACGCTGCCCACCGATGGCCCCTACGCCGTCGACGTGCGCCAGCGTAAGGGCACCCAGGTGCGCACCGCCGGCACAGGCTACGTCCAGCCCTACCCCGCCGAGTACCTGCCCACGCGGGATGGCGCGGCGCTGCTGGCGCAGATTAGCGCCGCGACCGGCGGCACGCTGCTGAGCGGGCCGGCCGGGCCGGTGGGTCCAGGCGATGCGCCGGCCGGCGACGAGCACAGCCTGTGGCCGTGGCTGCTGCTGATAGCGGCGCTGCTCTGGCCGGCCGAGATCGCGGTGCGGCGGGGCTGGCTGATGCTGCTGGGCCGCCGATGACCGCGCCGATCGACTGGGCCGGCATGGGAGCAGCGCTTCGTCCGGTTCCTCACTGGTCAGAGCGCCGACCCGGCCCATGGCCTGGCCCACATCCGGCGGGTCGTCGGCAACGCGCGGGCGCTGGCGGCCACCGAGGGGGCGCAGTTGGAGATCGTGCTTCCCGCCGCCTGGCTGCACGATTGTGTGACCGTCCCCAAGGACTCCCCGCTGCGGGCACAGGCATCCACACTTGCGGCTGCCGGCGCCAACGACTTCCTTCAAGAACATGGCTACCCCCGCGCCTACCTCCCAGCGATCCGGCACGCCATCGAAGCCCACAGCTTCTCGGCCGGCATCACGCCGCGCACGCTCGAAGCCATGGTCGTGCAGGACGCCGACCGGCTCGACGCGCTTGGAGCGGTCGGCATCGCTCGCTGCCTGATGCTTGGTGGAGCGTTGGGCAAACCACTCTACGACCCTGATGCACCATTCCCACAGCAGCGGCCCCCAGACGACACCAGGAATGTGATCGACCATTTTTATGTCAAACTTCTGAAACTTGCCGATACCATGCATACGCGAGCCGGCAAGGCCGAGGCAGCCCAACGGACGATATTCATGCGCGAGTTTTTACGGCAGCTTGGTCACGAAATTGGAGATAGTCATATCTAAAGAGCTTGCAAAGAGAAGCAATTTGCGTTAATATAGGCGTCCGGTAGCCGCTCATTAATCATAGAGGGAGCAAAGCGATGCCAACGGTACGCAAGTTGTCGCAAGATGAGGTACGGTCGATCCAAAATCGAGGCAAAGGCCAGCGGAAGCTGGTAGAAGAACTGTACGATACGATCTTGGATGAATATGCAGTGGGTGATTACGGTGAAGCGGATCTCGAACCGGGCGACAACCGGCTAACCGTACGCAATCGTCTGAAGGCGGCAGCGCTGCGCCGTGGTTTGTCGCTTGACTTCAAGCGTATCAAGGGCAATCTGCTGCGCTTCAGGGTCATATCAGCCGATGCCCAGCCAGCAGGGTCGGCTGCCGCAGATTCAACGCGGGCAGCCGGGCAAAGCAAGGGGCGTCGAAAGAAAAAGCGCGTAATATCTGCAAACCGCGCTTTTTCCCCGGAAATGTAACTGATGGCCCAATCGTGCAGCTAGCCGCAGCGCGTCGGCGATTGGGCCTGTGCGTAGAGCCGCTCGAACTCTTCGAGATACGCGCGCGCCAATGCAGGATCTTCGATAATCACCAGGTTTTCGTCGTTGTCGCGCTCGGCGCTGGCGGTGAAGTTATATGAGCCTGTGATCACAATGCGATCGTCGATCACGATCACTTTGTGGTGCAAGATATAACAATTCCCATCCTCCAGCACGTCAACTCCTCCGTCACTGAGGGTCTGAAACTCCGCACCGGTCCCGCTGGCGTTCTGCCGCTCAAAGACCCCTTGCACCGTCAGCCCGGCCTCGGTTTTCGCGATCATCGCCTGCGCGATTGGGTCGGAGGTGAAGGAGAAGGTCATAAAGCGGATGCTGGTCGTGGCCTGCTCCAGCCGCTGCAAGACGTATTGCGCCGGGCGGTCTTCGGGAGAAAAATAGACCTCGACCGGCACCCCGCCAACCTGGAGCTGCGGGTGCGGCGTCCCAGTGCTCTTGCGGGTGCCGAACGTGCCGTCAAACATCTGATCGAACTCGCGCGTGTAGTTGGCGGCCATCTCGCTGCTGGCGAAGCGCAGGAAGTTATTGTTGTTCCGAAATGTGTCATTGGTGGTGATGTTCCACGAGCCGGTCCAGGCCACCGCGCCGTCCACGACGACGAACTTATTGTGCATGAACGGCTCGCGGTCGTCGAACTTCACCGGGATATCCGCGTCCTGCAAGCGCCCGGTCTGCTCGGCCACCTCCGGCGTCTCCAGGTTCTCGCTGTCCACAATCAGCCGCACGGCCACGCCACGCTCCTTGGCCCGCAGCAGCGTGTCGACAAACTCGACCACATCCAGGTCGAACACCGCGACATCGACGCTGGTGTGGGCCGCGTCTATGTCGGCCACGACCGCTTGCAGCAGCGGCAATTCGCCGCGCTGTGCCGGCCGATCAGGGTAGACCAGCGCGGTAGTGGTGAAAAAAACCTGGATCTCACCTGAACCGGTCGCAGCGCCCGGCTCGGAGGGCTGGCCGCCCGGCTCGGGGGATTGCGGCCCAACTTGGATCTCCGGCGCCTCGACATCCTCCAGGATGCTACCAAGCGTTCCCGACTGGTACAGGTAGATCAGCGCCAGCGCCAGCAACGCGATCAGGATCGTGCCCGACGACCGCCCGCCGCTGCGGGCTTTTCTTCGTTTTGACATCAGCGTTCCCCTCGTAATCTCCGTAGCAGTTTAGCGAATCGACCGCGGCGCCGGCGCTGCCAAACGTGGCCGCGAGCCGGCGCAGCCTCGGCAGGCGGGCTGGGCGCGGCCGGGACCGACGCGGTCTCTGCCACTACCGGCGCGGCCTCAACTGCTGGCGCGGCCTCAACAGGTGGGCTGGGCGCGGCCGGGACCGACGCAGCAGGAGCCGCTGCTGGCGCGGCCTCCGCAGGCGGGGTGGACGTGGCTGGGGCCGATACGGCAGAAGCCGCTGTCGGTGCGGCCTCAACTGCTGGCGCGGCCTCAACAGGTGAAGTGGGCGCGGTCGGGGCCGATACGGCAGAAGCCGCTGTCGGTGCGGCCTGGGTCGCAGTCGCGCCCTGAGCCTGCGCGAACTTGGCCTGCGCCTGCGCGACCACGCGCTGCGGGTCCTGCTCGCCCGACCGGGCCGCAGCACGAGCCGCCGCACGAATAGCCTTCACATCGGCCTCGACGACCTCGTCGGAGCGGGCTGAATCGGCGGCGGCCTCCCGAACCCGCTCCGACGCCCACGCGACCAGCGCCGTGGCCGCCGCATCCTCAAGGTCGCCGCGCAGCCGCTCGTCCTCCTGAATTCGCTCGATCATACGCTGTTGGCGGTCGTTGTCGGTCATGCTATTCCTCTGTGGTAGACAAGGTTTCGGGTGGCGCCATTCGACTTTACAGTGTGAGTGAGGGAGACTGAGGGGGCTGCCCCCTCAAACCCCCTTTTCCAGAAACGCTCGGCGATCGCGAGCCTATTGTACCGCAAATCAAGCAGCGATCAGTTCCTGGTAGATCGCCTCCAGGCCCGGCACGATCGTGGACCAGTCGTAACGCTCCTGGACAAGCGCGCGCCCAGCCGCGCCCAGCCGCCGGCCCAGCGCCGGATCGGCCAGCAGGCGCAGCACCGCCTCGGCGAACGCGGCCGGGTCGTCGGCCAGCAGGCAGTGCTGGCCGCCGCGCAGCCCAGCGACGCCCTCGGCGCCCATCCCAGTGCTGACGACCGGCGCCTCTAAGGCCAGCGCCTCAAGCAGCTTCAGCCGCACGCCGCCGCCGATCCGCATTGGGACGACATAGACCGCCGCGCCGGCGATATACGGTCGCGTATCCGGCACCTCGCCCACGATCGTCACCGCTCCGCCCCGCGCGAGCTGCCGCAACGCCGGGGCCGGCCGCTTGCCGACGACAATCAGATGCGCGTCCGGGCGGCGGGCCTGAACGCGCGGCAGCACCTCGTGGGCAAACCAGGTCAGCGCGTCGACGTTCGGCCGGAAGTCGAGCGTGCCGCTGAACACGAGCGGCGCCCCACGGAACGAACATGGGCCGGCCCGCTCCTCCGCCAGCGCCGCCCTGCTGAAATGCGCGGTCTCGACGCCATTGGGGACGACGCCGATCGGCTGTGCCGGGGCCAGGCCGAGCAGCGTGCGCCGATCATCCTCGGAGACCGCCACCACGGCATCGCAGCCGCGCATCACCCGGCGCTCATAGCGCGCCAGCTTGAGCCACTGTGCCAGCGAGTAGGCCGCAGCGTGCCAGCGCCGCAGCCGCCGGGCATCGGCCAGAAACGCCCGCCGCTGGAGCACATATTCGGCGTTGAACTGATCCAGAATGTGTTGAGTCCGTTGTCCGCCGCCCAGAGGGCACCCGGTCGTCCGTTGCGGTAAGTCCCTTGCAACGGGCCACGGGCCACGGACAACTGACATTCGCAGATAATTGGCCATCTCGATGCTCTCGGCCTGGATGACGTCAAACAACTCAACCGCAAGTAGCGACTGAAGCGCGTCGGCGTAGGCTGGGGCGGCGTTGCGCAGGGCCATATCGGGCAAGGGCGAGGCCAGCGTCGTCCACGCCCGGCGCAGCGGGCTGCGCGGCAGCGGGCCGCGCACCGTCAGCACGCGGCAGATCGCGCGGAGCGGCGCCAGACCCTGCTCGGCCGCCGCATCGGGCGCGAAGGTCAGGCATGTCACCTCGTGGCGCGCGGCCAGGCCGCGAATAATCTGGTAGATCCGCATAGCACCGCCGCCGTGGGGCGGGCAGGGCGGGTAGGGCGAGAGGATTAGGATTCGCATAGGGTGCTGAAAAAAGGGGGTTTGAGGGGGCAGCCCCCTCAGTCTCCCCACTCACATTGTAAAGGAGAGCAGCGCTCCACGAAACTCTGTCTAACTACATTCTACATTCTCAATTTTCAATTCTCAATTCAAGACCAGCGCGAGTAGCCGCGGCAAAAACACGATCAGCCCGACGATCAGCGACGCGATAGCGGTCAACAGCACGGTGCCGGCCGCGACATCCTTGGCGACCTTCGCCATTGGGTGATACTCCGGCGAGGCCAGGTCCACCGTCGCCTCGACTGCGGTGTTCACCCCCTCGGCCGCGAGCACCAGCGCGATCGTCAGCACCAGCGCCAGCCATTCGCTGCGCGTGATCCGCAGCAGAAAGCCGAGCGCCACGGCCGCCAGCCCGATCCCGACATGGATCTTAGCGTTGCGCTGGCTCCAGAGCAGGTAGCCCAGGCCCGCGAAGGCGAAACGAAACGAGGACAGCAGCGTCGACGCGCGCGCGACTTCCGGCTGCTGCGGGGCGGTCTCCGGCAGTTCCGGGGTGGTGGGGGGTGGGACGATCATGGTATGCTTGCCACCTTACTACGACCAAGCGCGGCATGATGCCAATGCCAATTCAAGCGGTTTGCGAGTTGCTCTCGCTCCAATGAGCGGCCGCCAGGGTGATGTCAAGACCTTCACGCCGCACGCGCAGGTCGTAGTAGAGCAAGGTAATCGCGATCTGAGACACGGAGCAGATCAGCAGCTCGGCCACCAACGCAAGCAGCCCGATCCAGCCAACTGGACTGCCGGACGGGAAACAGAAACACCCAGCGATTGAGCAGCGTCAGGCCAATAAACGGCGCCAGCAGCGCTAGCCGGATCAGCGCCAGCGCCGGCACTAGGAACACCAGCGCGCGCGGCGCATCGCGCCAGACCAGGCTCCAACTGCGGTACAGCGACGCCGGCAGCGAGCGCTTCTCGATCGCCAGGACCTGGGGCGCGAACAACACCGGCAGCCGCGCCAGCTCGGCCAGCGGCCCCAGACCCAGCAACCGTAGCCCAATCACAGGTATCCCCGTCAGCAGCGCCAAGGCCAGACTACGGAAGAAGGACCACCGGATCTCACGCCATGCCACCCGGCCGTGTAGGTAGGCCTGCTCAACCGCCGGAGCAAATGCCGTGGCCATGAGCGACCAGAGAATCGCCCCATCGGCAAAGCAAACCTCACGAAAAAACATGAACGGCAGCATTCCCAAGGCATTGCCCGGATCACCACGCCGGCCAGCGAATACTACGTAGCTCAACATCTCGTTGACACCTGCGAAGGACAGGATGAGTACTCCGAGCAGGAGCCATAGAAGCGATGGTAGCGCCAGCACAACCACGAAGGTTCTCAGGTGGGCACGGTAGAGCGAGAACGCAATATCAAGCAGCTCCGGGATGGTACGCGGCCGCAACTCCGGCTTGTACTCTCGCAACTCGACACTACGCATAGGCACCTGATACTAAGAAACTGTCTGAAAAGGCCCGCGCGCCACTCGCATCAGTAGTGGAAAAGGGATTCTTGAGGGGCGGCCCCCTCAAACTCCCCCTTTTCAAACAGTCTCTAAGAACGGCTCAACCCAAGCCGCTCCATCACCGTCTCCTCGCGCGCGCGCATCTCCGCCGCGTCAGCCTCGCCGCGCTCGTGGTCATAGCCAAGCAGGTGCAGCACCCCATGGGCCGTCAGGTACGCCAACTCGCGCTCAACAGCGTGACCATACTCGGCGGCTTGGGCCACCACGCGCTCGTACGAGATCGCGATATCGCCCAGGTAGCGCGGCACCTCCGGCGGGCGCACAAACGTTGGGTGGGCGCCGGCCTGCTCGTCATCGGCGAACGACAGCACGTCAGTCGGCGCATCGACGCCGCGGTAGTCGCGATTCAACCGATGCAGCTCCGCGTCGTCGGTCACTAGCACGCCGACCTCGATCGCCCCCATAGTGCCTTCGACCGCCAGCGCCGCCTCGACCGCCCGCACGATCAGCGTGGCGTCGACCTCGGAGGCGAAACGATCGTCGGTTTGAACATCGACATCAATCATCATGATGACTTCACCACTTGCGGCGCATAATCCACACGCGGGTGATAGATACCCTGGAGCGTATTGACGAATGCCTGCTTGATCCGCGCGATATCCTGGAGCGTCAGCGGGCTCTCGTCAAGCTGGCCGCTGCGGATACGCTCGTCGATAATCGAGCCGACCAGCTCCTCCAGCGTCTGCTTGCCGTCCTGGCCGCGACCGTTGCCGTTGCCGTGCTCCTCGCGCGCTGAAATGATCTTCCCATTCTGGGCCTTCGAGCGCACCGTCGCCTCGACCGTATCGGCCAGCATCATGATCGCCTGCTCACGCGTTCGCGGCCGGGGGCCAGGGTAACGATAATCCTCGACATCGACCGCATCCTCTTTCTGGAGCGCGATCTGGTAGAAGTGCTTGATCACGCTGGTGCCGTGGTGCGCGGGGATGAACTCGACGATCTGGCGCGGCAGGCCGGCGGCACGGGCCATCTTGATGCCCTCGCGCACATGCTCGGCGATGATCTCTGCACTGGTACGCGGGTCAAGCTCATTGTGAACATTCTCACGGTCGCTCTGATTGTCGGTGAAGAAGTACGGTCGGATAGTCTTGCCGATATCGTGATAGTAGGACGCGACCCGCAGCAGTAGCGCGTCGGCGCCGATCGCCTCGGCGGCGCTCTCGGCCAGGTTGCCCACGGCGACGCTGTGGTAGTAGGTGCCGGGTGCCTCGCGAATCAGCTTGCGTAGCAGCGGGTGGGCCGGGTGGGCCAGCTCCATCAGTTGCAGCGGCGTGACCACATCGGCCAGGTAGCCGACCAGGTTGTACAACCCAAGCGCGAGGATCGCCGACAGAATCCCATTAACCCCGCTGAAGGTCAGGATCGACACCCACTCGTCCGACGCTAGACCGCCGGGCGCGGCCAGCCAGAGCGCCATCTGAAGCACCGCCGTCGCCGCCGCAATCGCCACACCGGCTATCAGAAACATCAGCGAGCGCTCGCCGCGACCGACGGTAAAGATCCCCGCCATGCTGCCAAGCAGCATCGCCGCCGCCAGCGCGGCCTGATTATCGCCCAGAAACGCCACCAGCAGGCTCAACAGCGCCGTCGTAACCAGCGCCAGCCCGCGTTTGAACAGCGTCACCAGCAGCAGCCCCACGACACCTAACGGGAAGACATACGGCCACTGTGAGGCCAGCGGCAACACAATCCGCGCCGCCAGCGCCGTCACCGCGAACAACCCCGCCAGGACCAGCAGGGGCCGTGCATTGGCCCAGACCTCGCGCTGCGCCCGGCCCAGGTAGACGCCGAAGATCCCCGCCAGCAGGGCCGCCAGCAGCCCTTGCCCGCTGAGCCGGAGCCAGTCGGTCCTGGTCTGAATCTCGCCAAGCGCCTCCAACTTCTCCTGGATAGCGGGCGTGACGATCTCGCCCTGGCGAACAATGCTCTCGCCTTCGAGGATCTGCACGTTGATCGGTTTAACTCCGTCGCGCGCCTCCTGCTTGCTCTGTATAGTCGCCGCCTCATCCAGCACTCGGTTGGCCTTCAGAAACGAACTGCTGAACAGCAGAATCAGCTCCTGCGGCTTGTCGGTCGCCACCTGCGAGCTCCAGTAGGGCAGCGAGCGCTCACGCAGCCGGGTCACGATCTCGTCGCTCAGCTCGTAGTCGTAGTCGCGCAGCGCCCGATCGTACAGGTTGAGCGACTCCTGGCGTACGCTGCCCCACTGGCCCGCCGGCAACCGGACGATCGATGTCGCCAGCGCCGGCGAGATCACCAGCGTGCTGTTGGGCAGTGGCAGCGCAGCGAGCTTGTCGCGCTTGGCAGCATTGTCGAGGGTTGGGTCGTCGCGGATCTGCGAGACCGTTTGCAGCAGATCGGCGAGCTGGGCGCGCTGCTGAACCAGAATAGTTGGGTCGCGAGTATACTTGACGGTATCGGCGGAGCTCTCGGCGCCGATACGCTCCTTCTCGGTGAGCACGGTGCTCTCAAAAAAGACGCTGCTCCGCGCGCGGATGTCGATCGGGCTGGGCTTGTTGGGTAGCAGGCCAGGCGTCGTCGGCGGGCGCACGGCCAGGATCGCCCACAGCGACAGCGCGAGCGCCACGATCACCAGCGCGAGCCGAATGCGGCGCCAGCGCTCTTGTTGCGCCGGTGAATGTGGCTGGCGCGCCTCACGCCGGGACGGCCAGAATCGAAAGCTCAATCTCCGTCGCATAATTCGCCCTGTAAGACAAGGTTTTCGGGAGCTTTACAGTTCTGGGAAAAAAGGGGGTTTGAGGGGGCAGCCCCCTCAGTCTCCCCCCACCCACATTGTAAAGTGGAATGCCGCCTTCCGAAACCTTGTCTAAGAATAGAAAATTGAGAATTGAGGAAGAGCAATCGCGTCTTTTCAATTCTCAATTCTCAATTTTCAATTCTGCTGGGTCAGGATCTCGCGCGCGAGCTGATTGATCAACCGTCCGTCGGCGCGGCCCTTGAACTGCTGCATCAGCGCGGGCATAACCTTCCCCATATCGGCGATGCTGGCAGCGCCGAGCTCGCCGATCGCCGCTGCGAGCTGCGGGCGCAGCTCCTCGGCGGTGAGCTGGCGCGGCAGGTAGGCCTCCAGGATCACAGCCTCGGCCTCCTCCTGGCCGGCCAGGTCCTCGCGGCCGCCTTTCCGATACAGCTCGGCCGCGTCGTGCCGCCGCTTGGCCTCTTTGGCGATCGTCTCCTGCTGGGCCACCTCGCCCAACGGCGCGTTGCGATCGATCGCGACCGAGGACTCCGGCCCGCCCTCGGGCGCGGCGTCATACGCATCCTTGACCATCGCCATCTGGGCATTTTTCAACGCCGCCAGGGCCATACGAATAACGTCTACACGCAGCTTCTCCCCGCCGCGCATCGCCGCTTTCAGATCCTGCTGTAGCTGTTCCTGAATATTCATGCTTGTACCTCTGCCTCACCCCAATTCGATATCGCCGTATTGTAGCAGATCACTGCGCCTGGCGCCGCTCAGGGACTTAGAGGCTGTCTGAGAAGAGTATTGTCTGGCCTACGATTTGTGGTGGAAAGGGGATTCTTGAGGGGCGGCCCCCTCAAACTCCCTCTTTTCAGACCGTCTCTCAAAGCACAACCCGGCGTGGGCACACGCGCTGCTTCTCAGCGACGATGATCGCCCGAATCTGTCCCACCGCATCGTCCAGATGGTCCTGGCTATTGAGCACCACGTAATCAAACTGATCGACCGCCTCCATCTCGCGGCGCGCCAGCCCCAGCCGCTGCTCCATCTGGTCGGGCAACTCGGTGCGGCGCCATTGCAAGCGCGTGTGCAGCTCCTCGAACTTGCCGGGCAGCACGAAGATGAACACCGCCCCCGGCGCGAGCTGCCGGATCGTCGCGGCGCCCTGAATGTCGATCCGCAAGATGACATCCAGGCCGCTCTCCAACCCCAAGCGCACCTCGCTCTTAGGGATGCCTTTGTAGTGGCCGTAGACCTCCGCCCACTCCAAAAGCTCCTCCTTGGCGATCATCGCCTCAAATTGCTCCTGGGTAACGAAGTGATAATCGTAGCCGTCGCGCTCGCCAGGGCGCACCGGCCGGCTCGTGGCGGTGACGACGAAATGGAACGGAAACCCGAACTCGCGCATCCGCATCAAGATCGAGTCCTTGCCCACACCAGACGGGCCTGAGATGACGACCAGCAGCGAGCGGGCGGGCTTGCCGTCGAGGAGCGGGTTGCGATTGTCGTCCATCATACCTCTGTCCATGCTATAATCAAGTCGCAAGCAACATGATCAAATAAGGAATAAGGTTCTGTGGAGCTTTACAGTTCTGGGCAAAAAGGGTTTGAGGGGCTGCCCCTCAATCTCCCCCACCCAGATTATAAAATAGAACGGCGCCACCCAAAACCTTGTCTAAATCGCACAAATGTATTTTGATGCATTAACCCTCGTTGCCGTCGCCGAGGATCTGCGGGCGACCATCCTCGGCGGGCGAATCCAGCATGTTCGGCTCCCCAGCCAGTTGAGCGTGGCGATCGAAATTTACGCACACGGCCGGCGCCACCACCTGCTGCTCTCGGCCCACCCGCAACTCACCCGCATCCACCTAAGCGCCGCCAAGCCGTCGCGCGGAGTCGATCGTGAGACGCCGCTGCTGCTGCTGCTGCGCAAATATATCGTCGGCGGGCGTATCGTGGCGATCGAACAGCCGGAACTTGAGCGGGTGTTGCTGCTAAGTATAGCCAAAGGACCGCAAGCGCGCAACACGCCGGCGGAGGACGGCACGGAGCCGGATCAGCACCCATTCGACGACCTCGATCAGCAAGATGCGCTCCTTGATGACGAACAAACGCTGCGCTGCGAGCTGATCATCGAGGCGATGGAGCGGCGCGGCAATATTATCCTAGTCGGCAACGATAACATCATCCTGGAGAGCGCCCGCCACGTGACCCCGCGGATAAGTCGCCGCCCGGTCCAACCCCACGAGCCCTACGAACTCCCGCCGCGCCAGGACAAGCGCGACCCGCGCCACGCCAGCGCCGAGGGCGTGCGCGCGCTTCTGGAAAGCGCCGAGACCGATCTGGCCCGCGCGCTGGTGGGCGCCTACCGCGGGCTCTCGCCGCTGGCGGCCCGCGAGGCGGTCTACCGAGCCACCGGCCAGGCCGCCGCCCAGCTTGCGCCCGAGCTGCCCTGGGCCGCAGTCGCCGAGGCCGTGCGGGCGCTCTGGACCGCGCCGTGGCTGCCGTGCCTGGCCGCCGAGGCCGGGCCACTGGCCTTCGCGCCCTACCTGCTGACCCACCTTGCGCCGGTCCAGCCGCAGCCGTCGATCAGCGCCGCGCTGGAGACATTCTATGCCACACGCGAGCAGCTTACCTCGCACCAGCAGCGGCGCGATACCGTACGCCACCAGCTCGAAGAGGCCCGCGAGCGCCTGGATCGGCAGCGCCGCCTGTTGGCCGAGGAGATGGCCCGCGCCAATGACATGGATCGGCTGCGCTGGGAAGGCGAGATGATCTACGGCTTCCTCCACCTGATCGCGCCCGGCCAGGCGTCGCTCGTGGTTGAGGGCCGCGCGATCGCGCTCGACCCGCAGCGCACCCCGGTGGAGAATGCCCAGGAGCGCTTCCACGCCTACGACAAGGCCAAGAGCGCGCTCACCGGCGTGCCCGACCTGCTGCGCGCCGTCGAGACGCGCCTGGCCGGCCTCCAGGAGACGCTGACGCTGCTGGAGCTGGCCGAAGGCTTCGAGCAGATCGAGGCGATCGCCGCCGAAGCCGTCGAGCAGGGCTACGTTCGTGAGCAGCCGGCTGGTCGCAAAAAGCAAAAGATCCGGCGCCAGCCGCCGCTGCGGGTCGAGTCGAGCGACGGCTATACGATCTACGTGGGCCGCAGCGCCGGACAGAACGAGCATGTTACCTTCAAGATCGGCGCCCACGACGACCTCTGGCTGCACGCCCGCGGCATCCCCGGCGGCCACGTGATCATCAAGAGCGGTGGGCGCGAGGTGCCCGAGCCGAACCCTGCGCGAGGCGGCCGGGCTGGCGGCCTACTTCAGCCAGCACCGCAGCGAGAGCGCGGTGGACGTCGAGATCGCCCGGCGCAGCCAGGTGCGCCGCATCCCCGACGCGCCAGCCGGCCTGGTCAACTACCGGGCCGATCGCACCATCCGCGTGGCGCCGCGCCCACCAGACCGACGACCGACGACCGACGACAGACGATCGATGGCGATCATAGGCAGATGTAATGATCCTACTGGAGGGTGAGAATATGAGTAAGAGAGCGTTCGGAAAACATGGCGCTTTTTCGATGCCTATTCTCAGATATGGTTGCGCTTTCCATCCACAAATGAATTTGTGGCCTGAAATCGCAAACACGTTCAAACGTGTTCGGGATCGAGCTTCAACGTGTTTGAACACGTTTACTGGTTTCAGGCATCGAATTCATTCGATGATGACCGCAGCATTTCCAAACGCCCTCTAAGCAAAAAAGCAGCGCCCGGATCACCCGGACGCCGCAATAACAATTTCAGTGGACAGAAGATGCACGCGATCAAAAGGCGGGAATGAGCTTCGCGTACCAGACATTGCTGACGGTTCTACCGACCGTGGTTAAAATCGCCACGCACACGACCATAATCAGCACAAGGATGAGACCATACTCGACCAAACCTTGCGCCGGACGCCGCTCGTAGCGCAGCACCTGGAACCAGACCAGGGCGCGAAGCGCCGCCAATGAGAGGGTAGAGTGAAGGGAAGACAGCCTCCGCATCTGATGTCACCTCCTTTCAGGGAAAGATGTAAACCACGACGGTGGAGACGGCGATCGAAGCGAGCGGGCTGGTCTAACAAGTGGGCCGACCCCTGGGCGCTCGTCGTCATCTGAAACGAAGGGTCGCATAAAGAAGACTTATTTCATTATATCAGCGCGCGCAATAGTTCTCTGGTAATGGGTAGGAATGGGATACGAGGGAGAATCGTAGTCGATCTTGACACCAGCTTGTCAGCCTCATCTATTGACATGTATTCTGAGGATCAGTTACAATCCGACCGGGATGTGATGAGCCGGCTTGCATCATCGCAGCTCTTCGGCCACTCACGATATGTAAGCAATAAGGACTCATCAACATGGATGTCATTCGCGCGCTGATCGATTTCGTCCTGCATGTCGACGACAAGCTCGGAATCCTGATTCAGCAGTACGGGACGCTGACCTACCTGATTCTGTTCCTGATCGTTTTCTGCGAGACCGGCCTGGTCGTGACGCCGGTCCTGCCGGGTGACTCGCTGCTCTTCGCGGCTGGCGCGCTGGCCGCATCCGTTGATACCGGCGGCACGCTGAATATCTTTCTGCTCTTCGTGGTGCTGTCGATCGCGGCGGTCGTCGGCGACACGGTCAACTACATGATCGGCGCCTATGTCGGCCCTAAGGTCTTCGAGCGCAACCTGCCATTCTTGAAAAAAGAGTACCTGGACCGCACTAACGAGTTCTATGAGAAGTACGGCGGGAAAACGATTATTCTGGCCCGTTTCGTGCCGATCGTGCGCACATTTGCCCCGTTTGTGGCCGGCGTCGGGAAGATGAACTACGGCCGCTTCATCACCTTCAATATCATCGGCGGCATCGCCTGGGTTACAATCTTTCTTTTCCTTGGCTACCTGTTCGGCAATATCCCGTTTGTGAAGCGAAACTTTGAGATCGTTACGCTTGGAATCGTGGCCGTCTCGGTGCTGCCGATGATCGTCGAGTATGTGCGCAGCCGGCGCCGGCCCAAGGCCACGCCGGTGCAGGGAGAGATCGATGGCGCTGCGTAAACTGCTCTTCCGCCCCTTGCCCGAAGTGCCCGAGGAGCCGCCGACGACTCAGACCGTCGTCCAGCAGGTGCTGGAAACGCTGCCGATCGCACCGTTTCGGTTGTTCTGGGACAACTTCAACGATATGCGGCCTTGGTGGCCGGTACTGGTGCCGCTGCTCGCGTGGGTCGCCTGGCGGACCTATCAGCGCGAGCGGGCCGCCGTGCTCGCCCATACCGAGGACGCGGTGTAGCGACATCAGCGAGGAGCGCTATGCCGAGCCACGAACACGAGCGCGTTCTGGAGGTCGCCGGAGCGCGCTTCGCGTGGGGCACACGCACCTATGTGATGGGCATCCTCAACCTCACCCCCAACTCGTTCAGCGCCGATGGTCTCGCCGTGCCGGACGCCGACCTGGTTGCCGCGGCGCTTGCCCAGGCGCAGCGCTTCGCCGCCGAAGGGGCCGATCTCCTCGACATCGGCGGCGAGTCGACCCGGCCTGGCGCCAGGCCGATCGGGATCGATGAGGAGCTGCGGCGAGTCGTGCCGGTCGTCGTGGCGGTCGTGGGCGGGCTCGCGCTGCCGATCTCGGTCGATACCTACCATGCCCAGGTTGCCGCCGCCGCGCTCGACGCCGGCGCCCATATCATCAACGATATCTGGGGCTTGCACACGCCCGATGGGGGCTGGAACGAGTCGCTGGCGGATCTGGCGGCGCGGCGCGGCGTGCCAATCATTCTGATGCACAACCGGCGTGCCCAGGCCAGTTCCGGCGCGATCGGCGGGCACTACGCCGACGTGCAGTACCATGACCTGGTCGGCAATATCATCGCCGGACTGCGCGCCAGCGTTGCCTACGCCGAGGCGCACGGCATCCGACGCGAGCGGATCATCGTCGATCCCGGCCTGGGCTTTGGAAAGACACCCGATCAGAACCTGGTGCTGATGCGGCGGCTCCATGAGTTCCAGGGCCTGGGGCTGCCGGTGCTGGTCGGCGCCTCACGCAAATCGTTCATCGGGCAGGCGCTCAACCTCCCGCCCCAGGAGCGTGACGAGGGCACCGCCGCCGTCACGGCGCTAGCCATCCAAGCCGGCGCCGATATTGTGCGCGTCCACAACGTCAAGATGAACGTGCGTGCGGCCCGCATCGCCGACGCGATCGTACGGATGCGTGAAACGTGAAACGTGTTGCGTGTTGCGTGTTGCGTGGTGTTCGGGCGGCCACGGAGCGCCGGGCGACCACGGAGCGCCGGGCAGCCACGGAGGGCCTGCCCTACAGGTGCTCGGTTCTTCGGGATTTGGTGCGGGGCGTATTACGGGCCCTGGCTCCATCCTCCATCCTCAGATGCACCCCTTCACCCCTCACCTTGTCACTCGGCTTGCGGGAGAGCCGGCTGGTAGCACTCCGCGTGAATCTCGGCCATCAGCGCGGCTAGCCGCTCCTCAAGCAGGCCGTAGCCGGTGCGGCGCACTTCGAGTGCTAGGCCGAGCATCTCGGCGATTACGCCGGCCTTTGCGATCAGCTCGGCGTCCTCGCGCTGGACCAGGTAGACCAGCCGGACGTAGTTGCCGAAATAGAGGGTTTTGAGCTGGGGAAAGCGGTCCAGGCCGAGCCCTTTTAGCACGGTCCCCTCGAACCCTCGGACGAGGAAGTCGGTCAGGAAGAAGGTGCCGGGCTCCTCGGCCATCAGGGTTTCGAAGGCGGCGCCGCCGTACATCTCGTAGCAGTGCGGGCCGGCGATGCGGGGCACATTGTAGCGGGCGAGCACTGCGTCGAGGTCGCCACGGGTGCCGCACTCGCCGTACACGACGACGACGCGCTCGAAGCGCGGGATCAGCTCGCGCAGCCGGCGCTCGACGGCTGGGGCGATATGCTCCGGGGTCAGGTGGTGCTGCGCGGCCACGCCGAACAGCTCGGCGTCCCAGCCGCGACTCCGCACGATCGCGATCACCTCGCGAGCGAGCGCGCCGCACAGCACAAACGCAACTTTATGACTCCCTCGCATCGTCCACTCATCAACCATCGCTTGATTCTCCACAAAGAGGGGAAGATCACTAAGATCCCGCGTGGGCTTTTCCTTTTACGATGTGAGTTGGGGAGGACTGAGGGGGCAGCCTCTCAATCCCCCTTTTTCCCTGAAGACCACGAAGGGGATGCAGATCTCGAAGGTCCCACGTGGGGCTTTCCCTTTACATTGTGACTTGGGGAGATTGAGAGGACTGTCTCCTCAAACCCCCTTTTTCGCCCCTACAGTATCTCGCTCGTGCGGCGGGTGCGGCGGGCCTCGCGTGAGGCGGGAGCCGCAGGGCGCCGGGCCACCGGGCTGGCGAGCGCGATCTCGGCCTGGTCGAGCGCGGGCTGGTCGCGCAGCGCCGCGACCATGGCCCGGATGTGGGCCGGGGTGCTGCCGCAGCAGGCGCCGATGATCGTCGCGCCGAGGGCGCGCACGCGGCGGGCGTACTCGGCCATCACGTTGGGCGTCCCGCTGTAGACCGCGCGGCCGTCCACGATCTGCGGGATGCCGGCGTTGCTCTTGGCGACCAGCGGGAGGGCGACGCCAGACTGGCGTAGGCCGTGGATCACGCCCTCGATCTCGGCGGTGCCGTTGCCGCAGTTGGCGCCGAGCGCCGCGAGACCCAGAGCGGATAGGGCGCCGGCGGCATCGGCTGGGCTCACGCCCATCATGGTGAAGCCACGGGTGTCGAAGGTCATTGTGGCGACGATCGGCAGCCCTGGCGCGGCCCGTTGGGCGCCTTCAATCGCCGCGCGCACCTCGGCGAGATCGCTCATTGTTTCGATCCAGAGCACGTCCACGCCACCGGCGGCGAGCCCAGCCGCCTGAGCGGCGAACCCGTCCACCGCCGCCGCGTAGGTGAGCGAACCCAGCGGCTCAAACAGCTCGCCGCTGGGGCCGATCGACCCGGCCACCACCGCTTCGGCGGCCTCGGCACGCGCTAGGGCGGCGGCGGCGTGGTTCAGCTCGAAGACCTGGTTTTGGAGGTCGTGGAGCTTGAGGCGAAACGGGTTGCCGCCGAAGCTGTTGGTCAGGATGATCTGCGCGCCGGCGTCGAGGTAGCCGCGATGCACTGCGCGAACGTGGGTTTGCCGGTCCGGCAGGACGTTCCATCGCTCGGGCGGGTCGCCGAACAGCAGCCCGGCGGCCATCAGCATGGTGCCCATGCCGCCATCGGCGATGATCGGGTCGTGCTGGGCTAGTAGGTCGAGGAAGCGGGTGGGCATTTGTGCTTTCTCCTCGTTATGACGCGATCTGCGAACTCTGGTTTGCGTTGACGGGTCGTTCGGTGGTGGTCGTTGGCGCTCGTCGCGGGCGAATACAAGATTCGCCCCTACCGATGGGAATCGATGGGAAATCGATGGGATGTCGATGGGGTGTCGATGGACGGCGCGGGTGGGCATCGATCCCAATGTAAACATCGATATTCATTGCGTCGGGGCGAATCTCGTATTCGCCCGCATCGTAGACATCGATATCAATGCCATCACTGATTCCCCTCATTGGAGAGATCGTGGTGGAAAGAGAATTCTTGAGGGGAGGTCCCCACAAACTCCCCCTTTTCAAACAGTCTCTAACGCCCCGCGCACCGCCACAATCTCCGCCAGGTGCTCGTTGTCGTGCGTCACCATCATCTGCACCTGGTCGCGCAGGCGCGATGGGCCGGTCTGCTCGTGAACGAGCGGGCGGCCCCAGTCGCGCTGATCGAGCCCGGCGAGAAATGCGATCGTCGCGGCCCGACGGGCGGCGAACTCCTCGACGAGGGCGGCCAACGGGCTGATCTGGTCGTGGGCGGCTGGGTCCGGCCCGATCGCGCGCACGCGCGGGTTCTCCTCGGCGACGACGCGGCGCAGGCGCGCAAGAAAATGCTGCTCAACCAGACTGAGGTGGGATACGATCTCGGCCAGGCACCACTGCCCGTCTGCCGGCGGGCGGCGAGCCTGCTGATCGCCGACGGGCCGCAGCAGCCGCGTCAGGTCGCGCGGCGTGGCGGCCAGCGACTCCATTAGGACATCACGACGGCTCATAGCGTTCTCGTCTATTTACGATTGTTGCGCTCCGCGCTCGTACCATAGTTCGTGGTGGAAAGGAGGTTCTTGAGGGGGCAACCCCCTCAAACTCCCCTTTTCAAAGCTCGTATCGTAGCTCGTGGTGGAAAGGAGGTTCTTGAGGGGGCAACCCCCCTCAAACTCCCCTTTTCAAAGCTCGTATCGTAGTTCGTGGTGGAAAGGAGGTTCTTGAGGGGGCAACCCCCTCAAACTCCCCTTTTCAAAGCTCGTATCGTAGTTCGTGGTGGAAAGGAGGTTCTTGAGGGGGCAGCTCCCCTCAAACTCCCCTTTTCATTCACCCGCGCCGCTCCCGGCGGCGGCGCGCCCGAGCGTCGGCTGGGTCCGGTCGTGCGGGCAGGAGGGCCAACGCCTCCAGGTGTGGGAACGGGTCGGCCATGTGCGGCAGGTGCATCGCGCCCAACGAACTCAATCTGGAACTCAGGGTCGATCGCCGTCTCGACATACTCGACCCGGCGGGCGGCGCGGCGCGGCCTCGGCACGCCGCGCCTTGCTCAGCAGCACGATCCGCGCGCCATCGCCAGCGGCGTTGCCGACGGCGCGCACCTGGTCGGGATCGCAGTCGGGGTACAGCCCCAGGATCATGGCCCGCAACGGGTCGATGTAGCTGCCAAAGGCGCCGGCCAGCACAATCTTATCGACCGCCGTCACGCCACGGCGGCGCATCAGCAGCTTGCAGCCGGCGTACAGCGCTGCCTTGGCTAGCTGGATATTGCGCACATCGTCCTGGGTGATCACGATCTCACGCCCCGTAGCGGTCTGGTCGGCGGTCGCCAGCACGTACTCGGCTTTGCGGCCGTTCCATCGGATGCGGCCCATTGTCCGTTGTCCGTTGTCCGTTGTCGGTTGTGAATCATCCGCCACCTGTTGCAACTGACTACTGACTACTGACACCTGACTCTCGGCGAAGCGCCCATCGGCCCGCAAGATACCGGCCATAAATAGCTCGGCCACCGCCTCGATGATGCCGGAGCCGCAGATGCCGGTTGCGCCGATCTCGGCGGGCGCCAACTCGTCCGACCAGCCCTCCCGACCGATCACCTGGAAGCGCGGCGCGCCGCTCGACGGGTCGATACGTACCCGCTCGATCGCGCCGGGCGCCGCGCGCTGGCCGTGGGTGATCTGGGCACCCTCGAAGGCCGGGCCGGTGGGGCTGCTGGCGCTTAGTAGCCGCTCGCGGTTGCCGAGCAGGATCTCGGCGTTGGTGCCGACATCGATCACCAGCATGATGCCGTCTTGCTGGTCGGGCGCCTCGGCCACCAGCACGCCGACATTGTCGGAGCCGACATGGCCGGCCTCCAGCGCCATGAAGTGGATGTTGGCGCCAGGGTGCAGCTTGAGCCCCAGCTCGCGCGCCTTGATATCCAGCGGCGCGTGGGTCGCCAGGGTGAACGGCGCGGCGCCAAGCTCGGTCGGGTCCAGGCCGAGCAGGATATGGTGCATCACGGTGTTGCCGACCACCACCAGCTCGTGGATGTCGCGGGCGCGCAGGCCGGCGGCGTGCGCGGCCATGCCCGCCAGCCGGTTGAGCCCGGTGACGATCGCGGCATGCATCTTCTGGAGGCCGTCGTCGTGCATCATTGCGAAGCTGACCCGGCTCATCAGGTCCTCGCCGTAGGTGACTTGCGGGTTCACGATCGACTCGGTCGCCAGCACGGCGCCGCTGCGTAGGTCGCACAGGTGGCCGGCGACTGTGGTCGAGCCGACGTCCACTGCCAGGCCGTAGAGCCCCTCGTGGTAGCCGGGGCGTATATCGATCACCTCGGCGTCGTTCCAGACCACGACTGTGACCTGGTGCTTGCCGGCGCGCAGGGCCGGGGTGAGCCGGCGCAGGGCTGGGAGATCGATCCGCAGCTCGGCGAAGCCCCACTCGCGGCGCAGCGCGGCCTGGAGCCGCTCCCAATCGCCCTGGCGATCGCCCAGCCGGTGCGGCTCGACCTCCACGAACACCTGGCGCAGGACCGGGTCGATCGTGATCGTGCGCTCGCCGGCGGCCTTGCGGATGATCGGCTTGCGGGCCTGGCTCTCGGGCGGCACCGTGATGAGCAGATCGCCGGCGACGCAGGCGGCGCAGGCCAGGCGCGCGCCGGGGGTCGCGCCGCCGTGTCGGGCGAAGTGCTCGCGCTCGGCGGCGGTGGGCGGCGTGACGTGATCGGCCGCCGAACTCGATCGCGTACTTGGCGAACACGCCTGGCTCGACGACGACCCGGCACTTGCCGCATGTCTGCCGACCGCCGCAAATGCTGTCCACGTCGACGCCGAGTTGGCGGGCCGCGTCAAGCAGCGTGGTCCCGGCGGCGACACGCCCCTGGCGACCGGAGGGCTGGAAGACGACCAGGTGTGTTGGTGGAGAGTCGGTCATTGGTCAACCGGAAAAATTGAGAATTGAGAATGAAGAATTGAGAATTGCATTTTCAATTCTTCATTCTCAATTCCGCGTGCCGTCGGGCCATGTATGCCCTGGCCAGATCCACAGCCACCGCCGCGTCGCGACCGTAGGCGTCGGCGCCGACCGAGCGGGCGAAGCTCTCGGTCACGGGCGCGCCGCCGACCATGACGAAGATGCCGTCACGCAGCCCCTCGTCCTTCAGCGCCTGCACCACCACCTTCATGTATGGCATCGTGGTGGTCAGCAGCGCGCTCATGCCGATGATGTCGGGCTGGTGCTCCTTGACCGCCGTGATGAAGCGCTCGGCGTCGTTGTTGATCCCCAGGTTGATCACCTCAAAGCCGGCGCCCTCCATCATCATCGCGACCAGGTTCTTGCCGATGTCGTGGATATCGCCCTTGACCGTGCCGATCACCAGCTTGCCGATCTGCTCCGCGCCGGTCTCGGTCAGCAGCGGACGCAGCACCTCCATGCCGCCCTTCATTGCGTTGGCGGCCATCAGCACCTCGGGCACGAACAGAATGCCGTCGCGGAAGTCCACCCCGACGATATCCATCCCCGCCACCAGCCCCTGCGCCAGCACGTCCTGCGGGGAGTATCCGCGCCGCAGCGCCTCGCGCGTCTGCGCGACCACCTCATCCTTCATCCCGTCGTAGAGGTCGTCCTGCATCTGTTCGAACAGTGTTTCGTCCGAGAGATCTGAAAAGTCCATGGCGCCTCCTCAAGCCGAGAACAAAGAACTAAGAACCAAGAACCAAGAACCGGCCACCGGGGATGGAGGATGGAGGATGGAGGATAGCAGATCGCGCGCATCTCTATCCTCTATCCTCTATCCTCTATCTTCTTCCCAGAAACGGCAGGGATCGAACAGGCCGATCGGGTGCCTGGTCACGCCATCGGTCGCCAGATCGGCCAGGATCTCGCCGACGACGCTGGCGAACTTGTAGCCGTGGCCCGAGCACGGCGAGGCGATCACGACCTGCCGGTGCGCCGGGTGCGCGCCAATGATAAAGTGGTGGTCGGGCGTCATCGTGTACATGCAGGTCACGGCATCGACGAGTGCGCCGGCGCCGAGCGCCGGGATGCGATCGGCCAGGTAGCCGCGCAGGCGCGCGACCTCCTCCTGGTGGATCTGGCGATCGATCGTCTGCGGTGTGCAGGCCTCAGGCTGCTCCTGCCCAACCGGGGCGTAGTGCAGCGCGACCTTGACGCCGCCAGGCGGCCCCGGCTGGGCCGGGAACCCGTAGATCACCATCTCATCATCGGCCTCCCAGATGTAGATCGGGAAGCGGTCGGGCCGAAACGGCTCGACCCCACCGACCGGCTCGAACCAGCACATCACCTGGCGCTCGACCTCCAGCGGCAGGCCCAAGTCGGCCAGCAGTTCGAGTGCCCAGGCGCCCGGCGCGATCACCAGCCGCTCGGCCTCGTAGCGCCCGCGCTCGGTCGTCACCACAACCCGGTCGCCCGATGGAGCAGCCTCCCAAGACAGCACCGGCTCCTCAAAGCGCAGCACCGCGCCAAGCTCGACCGCCCGCTTGAGGTGCGCGCTCACCGACGCCTCCGGGTGGACAAAGCCGGCCCTGGCCTCGCGCAGCGCGACGACGCCGTCGGGCGGCGTGAGCGGCGGAAACCGCCGGCGCAGCTCGGCCGCGTCGAGGACCTCGTGGAACAGGCCGTGCTCCCTGGCGCTGCGAATGCTCCCGACGACCACCGCGCTATCGGGGCGCCCGATCATCAGCCCGCCGGTGATCGTGAGCAGGGTGATGCCGGTCTCGCGCTCGATCTGCTCCCACAGCTCATAGGCGCGCAGCAGCAGCGGCACGTAGGCCGGGTGCTCGAAATAGGCCTGGCGGATGATCCGCGACTTCCCGTGGCTGGAGCCCTGGCTATGGGCGGGCGCGAGCCGCTCCAGGCCCAGCACGCGCCGGCCCCGGCCCGCGAGCTGGTACGCCGTCGCGCTGCCCATCCCACCCAGACCAATCACGATCACGTCGTATGTGGTCGTCATGGAGCTGCTCCACTATTACCAAGCCCGATTTCAGCCTTCGGCAGCCCTTCGACAGGCTCAGGAGCCGTGGTACTTTTTCTTCCTTTTCTCGACGATTTTTCGCCCGGCTGGGCGAAAAATCGTCGAGAAAAAAGAGGTGAAGTACCTTGCTGCCGCAGGCAAGAGCAGGTTGCGGGTGCCACCGAGCAAGTCCTCTAATTTACGAGTTCCCTAAAAGTCGTGCGGCTCAAGCGCGATCGCGGCCTTGCGGCGGGCCACAAACTCCTGGAGCGCCTCGGCGAGGGCCGGGTCGAGCGCGGGCGGCTCGTAGCCGGACAGCAACTGCGTGACCTTGCCGGCGGCGCGGGCGTAGCTATCCTCGGCGCCGTTCAGCTCCCACTGCTCGGCCGAGGTGTAGTCGAACAGATCGGCACGGTAGAAGGCAGTGCGGAAATGGCGTAGCGTGTGGGCAGTGCCCAGGTAGTGGCCGCCGGGCGGGACCTCGGCGATCGCGTCGAAGGCCAGCGCCTCGTCGGACAGGTCCAGCCCGCGCGCCCAGACGTGCAGCATGCCGAGGATCTCGCAGTCGAGCACGAACTTCTCGTAGCCGGCGACCAGGCCGTTCTCCAGCCACCCAGCGGCGTGAAGCACGAAGTTGGTGCGGGCCATCATCGTCGGCAGCATGACCATAATCGACTCGTAGCCGGCCTGGGCGTCGGGGAGCTTTGAGCTGGAGAACATCCCGCCGCCGCGGAAGGGCAGGCCATAGCGGCGGGCCAGTTGGGCGCTGGCGTACAGGCCGATCTGGCTTTCGGGCGAGCCGAAGACCGGCGACCCGCTCTGGAGGTCGATGTTGGTCAGGAATGAGCCGTAGACCACCGGCGTCCCCGGCTCGATCATCTGGGTCAGCGCGATGCCGGCCAGCGCCTCGGCGTTCTGCTGCGCCAGCGTCCCGGCGATCGCGGTCGGCCCCATAGCGCCGGCCAGGATGAACGGCGTGATGATCAGCCCCTGGCGGGCGCGGGCATAGACCTTGATGGCGCCCAGCATTCGCTCGTCGTAGCGGCGCGGGCTGCTGACGTTGATCAGCGAGAGCAGCCCCGGCTGCTGGCGGATGGCCGCGCTCCCGAAGACGATCTCGGCCATGGCCACGCTGTCGGCCGCATTGGCGGCGGACGTGACCGAGCCCATGAAGGCTTTGTCGCTGTAGGTGATATGGCTCAGGATCATGTCCAGGTGGCGGGTCGAGACCGGCTCGTCGGTCGGCTCGACGATCGTGCCGCCGGAGTGATGGATGTAGGGGCTGAGGTAGGCCAGCTTGACGAAGTTCTGGAAGTCGGCCAGGGTCGCCTCGCGGCGCCCGCGCTCGCGGTCTTGCACAAACGGCGGGCCGTACACCGGCGCGAAGATGATCTGATTGCCGCCGATCGTGACATTGTTGGCCGGGTTGCGGGCGAGCTGGGTGAACTGGCGCGGCGCCTGCGCGATATACGACGCGATCAGGCCAGGCTCGAAGAAGACCGTCTCGCCACGCACCGTGGCGCCGTGCGCCTGGAGGATATCGCGGATCTCGGCGTCGTAGAAGTCGATGCCGAACTCGGCCAGGATGCGCGTCGAGGCCCGATGGAGGCGTTCGATCCCTTCCTGGTTGAGCATGTCGTAGACCGGCAGGTCGTAGGTGATCGGTGTCATCGCAGGTGGGGCCGCCGCGGCCGCCTGCCGGGCACGCCGCTCGCGGCGGCGCTCGCGCTCCTGGCTAGACATCACAGGCCTCCTGTTGCTCCGATCCGCGAAGCCACGCGAAGTTACGCGAAGATTGTAGTTAATAGTTATGACTCGACGAAGCCGAGCCGGGCGGCGATCTCCCCGGCCGCCTTGACTGTCAGCGCGCCCAGGTCGGCTAGGCGATCGGCGGTCACGCGGTAGGCCGGGCCGGAGACACTGACCGCTGCCACGACGGTGCCGGCGCTGTCACGGATGGGCGCGGCGACGGCGTTGAGGCCCTCCTCGATCTCGCCCAGCGCCAGCGCGTAGCCGCGCTCGCGTACGCGCGCCAGGTCGGCCAGCAGCGCCTGCGGGTCGGTGATTGTGCGCTCGGTGAGGCGCGGCAGCGGGCTTGCGAGGATGCGCTCGATCTCGGCCGAGGGCTGAAACGCCAGCAGGGCCTTGCCATTGGCGACGCAGTTGAACGGCGTGCGCCGCCCGACCCAGTTGGTGTCGCGAACCAGATGCGGCCCCGAGACCTGGTCGACGTTGATCACCCCGTCGCCGTCGCTCACGGCCAGGTTGACCGTCTCCCGCGAAGACTCGGCCAGCCGTACCAGCACCGGCCGGGCGGCCTTGCGCACATCGCCGAAGTGGGCCACCTGCCCGGCCATCCGCACGAACTCAAAGCCCAGCCGGTACTTGTCGGTCCCCGGCACGCGCTCAAGCAGCCCCTCGTGCTCCAGCGTCGCCAGCAGGCGGGACACGGTGCTCTTGTGCAGCTTGACTCTGCGGCTCAGTTCGGTGACGCCCAGCTCGGCCGCCTGCGTGTCGAAAGCCTTGAGCAGGCTGACCGCCCGCTGCACCGACTGGATCAGCGTCCCGCGCTCGCGCTCAACAATGTGTTGCATGATGTGAAACAGTTACCGGATCGCGCAACTATGGTAGCACCGGAGGGGGGAGCTGTCAAACCGGGGTTTTCGAGTTGTGTGTCTATGGTTTCGTCCAATCCTCGACCGCTAAACCCGCTACACGCGCAAACTCACGCACGTTGTTGGTTACGAGGATCAGATTGTACTGGACGGCTTGCGCAGCGATGAAGGTATCGACAGCCCCGATCGGCAAACCCCGAGCCTCTAGGTTTGCACGAATTTGCCCATAAACGATGGCATCAAGCTCATCAAATGGAACAATGCTCAAGGATATCAGAAATTGATCAAGTGCCTGTTGATTCAGGGCAGGCTGGCTGCTTTTCTGGACCCCGTACTGCAATTCAGCCACGGTGATGGCCGAAATGCCGATCTCTGTAATCGGGTGGGTGGTGAGTTTGGCGAGGACCTGCGGCGACTTCTGGCGGATCAGCAGCACGCAGATATTGGTATCGAGGAGGTAATTCATTGGAACAGATCCGCACGCTCTTGGGTAGGTGGTTGCTGGCGGTCGGCCATAAAGTCATCAGAGAATTGGTCTAAGCTCTCGAGCAGCGTTTGCCAGGAGTCTTGTTCAGGGATCAAGACGACGGCATTGCCAATGCGCTTGAGATAGACTTTGGTGCCACGAAAGCGATATTCTTTCGGGAGTCGGATTGCTTGGCTCTTGCCATTTTGGAAGATCTTGGCAGTGTCCATCTTGCCCTCCACACAAAAATATATATCGAAAGTATATACTGGGATGGAGAGTTTGACAAGTGGTTGAATGCTGGCAAGCCCTACAGGCCCGGTGGGTCAGGTGTGGGGCTTGGTTCGGCGTGCCTTTGTCCGAGGCCGAGCATAGCGGCGAACTCATCGAAGTCTCGCGCGCCCTGCACCCACTCCGATCATAGCGTGACCTGAGAAGCCGGCTTGTACGCGCTGACGGTGAACATGTGCCAGTGTTGCAGACCATTCACGGCTGTCTGTTGCTGACCTTCTTCTTCGATCATGTATTCGAGCTGAAGTTCACCACACAGGCTCAGGATCGCTTACTTGCTGTGAAAGGTCATCGCCTGTTGATTGGACCATGCGTGCCGAGGGCCAAAGAAGTCACCTGCGAAACGTCCACCGGGCCGCAGAGCCGCGCCTATCTTTCGCCACAAGTTGTCGAATTCATCCGGCGGACAGAAGGGCAGGCTCAGCCCGGCCCAGATCAGATCCACCGTCGGAAGGTCCAGGGTTTCAAATGCCGACCACACGGGTTTGCAGGTAGCCGGCCTTGTCAGCGGGCACACTGGCGAGGACCGTCTGTATGGCGGCCTCGTGTTGATCGATAGCGAGGACGTGCCAATCGTGCTGCAACAGGAAGACTAACTCCTGCCCGGTCCCACAGCCCAGGTCAACAGCGACGCCTGGACCGGGAAAGCGGCGGAGCGTCTTGGCCAAGAACTCACGGGGCGGGCGACCGGCGACGGCCTTGTAGTATTGGTCCCAGCGTACACGCGAGTCATCCGGGTTGTGTGCCATGCCGACCATTCTCCCACGTGTTGCGCCCTTGCGCCCAACGGCGAAGTTCAGCGGCGCGCCATCAAGATCGGTACGACACTTGGCACACTACTACGCTGTAAAATCGCACCGATCTCAGGACGCAAGGCGCGCCCGCTGTAACGGCGAGTTAGCCGGGCTGCGTCTGGCTATAAATGCACGAACAAATCCAGGCGACTTAACTCGACAAAACGGTACTGTTGAAAGAGTACAACGACTTGATCGATATTCGCGCGAATTAACGTTTCCAAGTCGCGGTTGGAGATGTTTCCTGTGGAGAGCAGCCAAAGCTTTTGCGGACGATGTTGGAGGTAAAATGCATCCACAAAATCTGAGTCTTTGGTCGTGACAATGCAGTCGTGCATGTCCGCAAACCGCATAATCTCATCATCATCCGTACGATTTTGCTGCGGTAAATCGAGCGTATGATAGGCTTGGTGTCCGTACTGTTGTAATATACGGGCAAGCCGTCGCGGAAGCTGGGCGTCGAGGAGAAAGATCACCCCGCCACCGACACAACTCGTTTGATCTGTGCCAACTTGGCGGCATAAGCAAGAGCCGCGTAAATATCGGCGGCTTCGAGATCTTCGTAGTCGTCCAGGATCTCCTGTTGAGACATACCAGAACTGAGGAGTTCAAGCAGCCACTCGACGGAGTAGCGTAAGCCGCGGATGGTCGGCTTACCAAAGGCTATATTTGGATTGATGGTAATACGTTGGAGCAGGTCTTCCATGATCATCCTCCAATCACCAAGCGCTGGCTTGAGTATATGAGGTTGATAGGGATGCGTCAAGCAATTGACGTAAGTTAGCGCGACTCTACGGAGTGTCATCGGTATGCGCCGGGTGGTCGCCGGCCACATCAAGGTCGATGTCATCGCGCAGCAGTTGATCGGGCGTGACGTTGAATAGGGCCGCCGCCCGCAAGACAAAGGCCAGCGACGGCGTTTTCTTGCCATTCTCGATTTCGCTGATTCGGCCATAGCTGGCGTAGCCTAGCATGGTCGCTAGTTCCATTAACGTCATGCCGCGCTGCTGGCGCAGTGCATGCAGTTTTTCTCCAAACCGCCGCATAGTATCAATGTATCCCACCGCTTGACAGCGATACCAAGATATGGTATTTTCACAATAAGTGAAAATCTCGCGACAACGGGAACCCCGCGCGCTGCTGGAACAGCCGCGGGGCTGGCACTGGCGGCTTGTGCGCCAATGCAGGGCCATTGTACCACATGGCTCCGCTGCTGCATTGCCGCCTCACGACGGGCGATATGCCCGCAGGAGGCATCTCATGGAGAACGGATCGTCCACACCTCTCTGTCCCCCGAACGCAGCCGCGATCAGTTACGCCCTTATCCGCCACATCGGCTTGGTGCTCGACGAACTCAGCAGCCAGGGGCTAGAAGTTTGGCAGGACGAACGCCGTCGCTGGCGCTGGCGTTGGATCGATACCCAAATTCAGGCCGAGCGCGGCTTTTGGGCGCTGGGGGAGGCAATCGTGGATGCGGTGGTGGCGCGCTATCCGGCGGCGTTTGATACGCCGGAGGGGGAGGGGCGGCGGGCGACGTAGAACGACGAGCGAACGAGGCCGACGCGCCACCATCGCAGCGCGTCGGCTGCACGCATTGTTCGGCGCGCTTGCCGTCCTCGTTTACGGCCAAGCACCCAGCCAGGTAGTCGTGGGGATCGTAGTGTTAATCGCGTTCACTTTGACCACCACACTGCTATCCACGACGAGTTGACTCATAGACGCGCTCGATCCTCGCGCAGCAACTCCACGCTATCGAGCATCTCGCCATAGGTCGTGAACATCTGTTCACGGACCTGATCGATCCGTTGGACGATTCGCTGCCGTTGTTGGCGCTCCACATCAAACGCTTGCCAAGTTTCCAGTAATTGCTCAATGCTGGCAAAGCCATGCTCACGGGCGGCTTGTTCAAGGCGGCTGTAGAGCGTATCCGAAATAGTTAAGGTCTGGCTCATTGGATGCCTCCTCGCTGTCTGCACCCAGTATTATACCCGACGACACTGTCAACGTGTCATGTTCACAGTACGCCGGAATGGGAATTTCGGAGGCAAATCACATTGATGGGGCGCGCCGAACGGCCAGCGTTCAGCTTGGCCTCCAAGAGAGTTGCGTGAACCAAGTCTTCTGAGTCGAAGTAACTCGATAAATAATGCTTCTCTCCAAATTAGTAATAAAGATATCGCCAAAACCAATAGAATTGTCCGTAGCTTTGTCTTTTTCCTGATTCGAGTAAAATGCGATCCATCTACTATCAGGCGACCAAACTGGCCGAGCAGAACTTCGTCCAACCGGCGTATTAGTTATTTTCTTTGCCTCTTTATTGACAACGTTTATGGTCCATATATCTTCCTTATCACTAGTAGCTGAGACGAAGGCTATTGATTTGCCATCAGGAGACCAAATAGGTTGACGATGATAGCCTTCTATGTTTTCTGATATCTCTGTCTTTTCTGTGTTGTCCAGTGACATGGTGAATATTCGTGATGGTTTTTCTTTTTCAGTGCTATCTTCAAATACTATTTCCGCCGAGTTGGGCGACCAAGAGGGGAAACGTGCATTTTCAGATTTATCAGTTAGACGTTTAATTTCGTTAGTATTAAGGTTAAAGATGTAAATTTGACCCAGTGCCTGAATATCATTTATGTCACTAAAAACATGAAAGGTAATCATTGTTCCATTTGGGGACCAGGAGGGGGCACCTATATCAAGATCAGGAAGGGAGAGAATTGATGAAATATTAAATTCTTGCGTGTTAAAAGTGTAAAGGCTATAGTGTTTTTTCCCTACTTCCTTCCACGAGAATAGGATCTTTCTTCCATCTGGCGACCAAGCTGTTTGGTAAACATCTTGAGGTAAGGGTATGATTTTACTCGTAGCGTTTGCCAAATCTTTCAATACCCACTTTCCGTCCTCATAATATAGTAGTTCACCCGTAGCTACCGAAGGTGGGAGTTGCAGGGCTTCCTCGGCTCGGTTGGAGAGAATAATAGAAACAACGGAAAAGCTTAATAATCCAACAAAAAGCGATGCAAGTAGCTTTTTACGACGTTCGAGATGCGGCTGTATTAGATTCGCTATGATATTAGAAAGTAGACCCAAACCTGTGCCGACAATGAATGATACTATTAGCCATGTCGTGCTATTCATGGTTTCCCCTCATACAAGAAACGGCTCTACTGTCATATCATAACGCTCTACATTATACAGTAAATGAGATTTTTCGGAAGAAGGCGGTGATTACTTTAGCGCCTCATGAAGGGACAGTGGTAGTGGCCGTTGGTGACTTGGTGGGAGCTGCCGTGGAAGCCAGTATATTCCCTTATCCCATTTAGCCCATCACAGAGCAACGCATAAACTGGATAGTTAAGATTAGGGTAGACTCATCTGATAGCTCTTACATCTCTTGAGTGCCTGGTGTGCATATTTGAGAATGCCGGCTAACTTATAACTGTAGTTTTGCAAAGTTAGGGTAGGGCCAAATGGGCCTTGATATCGGACAGACTCTGCCCTTGCTGAACCTGCTCAACCACCCAGGCGATCGTTTTGCCCAAGGTCTCGCGAGACATGGCGCGACAGGACTCGCCGATGGTCATTAGGCGTGCCTGAGCCCATTCCTGCGCACGGTCGTGCCGCAACTGGGTCATCAAGGCGCTGTACGCCAGGAATACGAGATACATATGCCGTGTCTGGCTCTCGCCCTTCCTGAGCTGACAATCGCCCATGCCGAGATGCTGCTTCCCGTCCCGATGGAAGGTCTCCGTTCCTGTCCAGCGTTTGCGATACGTCTTGAGGATGCGATGCACTTCCCAATAGGTGCGATTGGTAATCAAGATCTTGCGTGGTTCGGCATCCCGTTGCCCTTTCCACAGCACCACAATCCGCACCGTGTGCGTGACGCCCGGAATGCGAATACTTTTGGTGAAGTACCATTGCTCTTTGCCGTCGACGGTCGTTTTGCGCCGACACAGCGGTCCCAGTTCGACCTTCACCCATTCACTGGCTTTCCAGTCGCGTCCATCGACGTTGATAGTACGATTGAACTTCAGATCACCGACGTAATTGCGGCCATAACCGTCGATGTGGTTGAGAATGTCGGCATGGGTGAAGTAACTATCGAAGGTGAAATCGCCCGGTATGTTCTGTTCCACGACCCAATCGACCAGTTCTTGACACAGGACGGTGTGGTTCTTGAAGAGACTGCCTGTGGCGGCACAGGTGTCCTTCTTGCGAAAGCGGCGGAACTCCAGCGGATAGTGCTTGCCGGAAGCGCAGACGTAGTTGGCGATCAAGTAGTCGTGGGCAATCAGGTGCCGCTTCTCAGCATGATCCCAGAACCAGCCGACATCTTCAATCAGCTTGCCGTCGTGATCGATGAGGGTGTTATCAATCGCGATGACGCCATTCTTGGTGTAGTGGGTGGCAGAGTCGCGTTGCAGCAGCTCGAGGCGCCGCTGGTTGAGCGCCTTTTCCTCCCACTCAACCTCAGTGATCCAGCGGTTCAGGCAGGACTGGTCTGTCGTGACTGCAAACTCGCGGTTGATACCGCTGACGGTTTTGCGTTCAGCAATGAACAGGCCGGTCAGATACTCAGCGAAGTGCTGGCGCTCGGGCTGGTTGGCAAACAGGTCTGCGTATTGGACCAGGAGGTCTTGCACGACGCTTGGGAACTCAACAATCGCTGGCATACCCGCTCCTGGTGGTGATTCATCTGGCACGGATCCGCATGGGGCTATCCTACTACAGGAGCGCGTGTGGTTCAACTTTGCAAAACTACAGTTACCCGAACGCAACCTCTTTCTACCATGCGAACGCCGTGCTACCATACACACGCTCATTCGCATAGTAGCACATCTCGCCTGGGCCTATTCTACTCCTGGCTCAACTATCCGGTCAAGCAGGCCGGCTGCCCCGCCGGGCATGCCGCAGTCTCCACAGCTTGTAGTCGCGGCGCCAATGACCCCCGGCGTCTTTCACCCGGCGGGCGACGGCGACCTCGCCCCACGCGACCTGGAGATACATGAGCGTAGATGTTGAAAAGGGGTGAAAGGGTACATTCACCCTTTCACCCCTTCACCCTTTCACCCCCTCACACGCTGTTAGGGTTTCTTCCAGACCTCCACGTAATCCACCTCGACGACACCGCCACCGGCGACGATGTTGTCGACCGTCGATTGGGGCAGGCCGTAGTAGGGCGTCGTGACCTGGTTGTAGCCGTGCGGGTAATCGCCGCCCAAAGCCAGGTTCAGAATGATGAACTTGGGATTATCGAAGGTCCACTGGCCGTGGTTGTCGATCACGAACTGGCGGGTGACGGTGCGTACCACCACGTCATCGATCAGCCACTTGATGTAGGTGGGGTCCCACTCGACCGCGTAGGTGTGCCAACCGGAGATGCTCTGGCCCGCCGGCAGATCATGGCGACCGCCGACCGAGCCGGCGCCCCAATACCCAGGGCCGTGCAGCGCACCCGAGACCCAGTTGGAGTAGCCAATATTTTCCATGATGTCGAGTTCGCCGTTGCCGGGCCAGCCGACCGTATCGATGTTCTCGCCCATCATCCAGAAGGCCGGCCAGTAGCCGTCACCCACCGGCATCCGCATCCGCGCCACGATCTTGCCGTAGGTGAACGACCGCAGGCCCTTGGTGAAGATGCGCCCGGAGGTGAAGGGGTAGCCGTTGACGGTTTCGCGGCGGGCGGTGATCTTGAGCGTGCCGCCGCTCACGGCGACGTTGTTGGTGGTGTACTGCTGCACCTCGCCGTTCACGTGGACGTTATTGTCGTAGGCCCAGTTGCTGGCGTTCAGCGCGGTGCCGTCGAAGTTGTCGAACCAGACGCGGGAGAAGGCTCCAGTGAGCGGCGACGGCGCGGGCGGGTACGAGGCCGGCGCGCCGTTGCAGCCATTGACCTGAAGCTCCCAGATCGAGTAGCCGTAGGCGGTGCCTTTACGTGTCATATTGATCCGTAGGTAGCGGCCGGTGACGGCCGGCGAGAATAGCAGGTCGTTCGTCAGCGCGGTGTTGTTGGTGACGGTGCGCACCGTCGTCCAACTGGTGCGGTTATTCGAGACCTGGACCTGGTAGTCGGCGGCTAGCGCGGCCTCCCAGAAGATCTTGACCTGCGTGATCGTGGCCGCGTTCGCACCGAGATCGACGTCGAGCCAGCCGCTGGCCGGCCCGGCCGGATACCACAGGTGGCCCCAACGCGTGCTCATGTTGCCGTCAACCGCCTTGCCGGGCTCCTCGCCTAAGATCTCGTAGAAGTAGGCGTAGGCCGGCTTGTTGAGGGCGATATTGGAGACGGTGGTACAGCCGCTCGTGGGCGGCGGCGTGGGCGTGCGGGTGGGCGTGCGAGTGGGCGTGGCTATCGACGTGTTCGTGGGCGTCGTGCCGCCGGTCCCGTACACCTCGAACTCCCATAGCGAGTAGCCATACTGGGCGGCGCCGATGGTCGTGCGCTGGGTGCCGTACATGCGAACGTAGCGCCCGTTGCCGGAGACGGTCAGGTCGTCCACCCCGCCGTCGCCATTGGTCACATTGCTGATCGTGGTCCAGGCGCTGGCGTCGTTTGAAACCTGGATCTGGTACGCTTTGCCGTAGGACGCCTCCCAGCGCAGCACCACCCGGCCGATGTTCTGGGCCGTCCCAAGGTCGACCCGAATCCACTGCGGGTCGCTAAAGGCGCTGGACCAGCGCGTGCCGGTGTTGCCGTCGACGGCGGCGGCGGGCGGGAAGGCGCCGGCGTTCTCGCTGGACGAGACGGCGACCGGGCGGTTAAGCGCCAGATTGGTCGTCTGCGCCGCCGCCCCAGGCCCGCCCAGCACGAGCACCAGCACCAGGGTGCAGCACAGCAGGGCCAGCGCGATGTGGTCGAGGCGGCGGCGCGAGCGGGACCGCAGGCTCGACGTAGAGCCAACATCTGGTGACATCAGTGTTCCTCCTTCTCCCCCTTTTAGACAGTTTCTTCACCTGAATAGCCGTATTGCACCACACTCCCATGCTGGATACAAGCTGGCGGCGGCTACAAAACCGCCTACAAAACCGCCTACTCTGTGGTATGCTTACTATGCCGCCGATGGTCACAGAACGCTTTTGGTATGACAATGACGCATTCCCTGAGTACCGGCCAACCGTTTCATCTCTGGCTGAAACAGCGCCGTACCGAGCTTGACCTGAGCCGGATCGACCTGGCTGCTCAAGTAGGGTGTTCGCTGGCGATGATCCGCCAGATCGAGCAGGGCCGGCGCCGCCCATCGCGCCAGCTTGCCGAGCGGCTGGCCCGCTACCTCGAGATCGCGCCCGAAGAGCAGCCCTGGTTTCTGCGGGTCGCGCGGGCCAGAGCGCCGGCCAGCGTTTCCGCCCCACCATTGCCCACGGATGTACCCGCGATGCGGGCCGCCGAATCTGCCCCCGGCCTGATAGCAAAGCTGCGCGGCGCGCCTGCCGCTGGGCTGCCGGCCTGGCGGGGTGAGCTGCCCAACCAGCCCAACCGGCTGATTGGCCGCGAGCGCGAGCTGGAAGCGGCGCGGGCGCTGCTGGCGCGCCCGGAGGTGCGGCTGCTGACCTTGATCGGGCCTGGCGGGGTCGGCAAGACACGGTTTGGCGTGCAACTGGCCCGCGAGATGCAGAGCGGATTCGCCGATAATGCCTATTTTGTCGGGCTGGCCGCGCTGCCCGACGCTAGCTTCATCGCGCGGGCGATCGCGCAGACGCTGCAACTGCTCGATGTTCTGGCCGCGCCCACACCGGAGCGCCTGGTCGCCGCGCTACGTGATCGCGAGGTGCTGCTGGTGCTTGATAATATCGAGCATCTGCTGGATGGAGCCCCGCTGATCGCCGACCTGGTGCGCGGATGCCCCGGCTTGAACGTGATCGTGACCAGCCGCTCGGCGCTGCGGGTGCAGGCCGAAACGCTCTTTGCGGTGCCCCCGCTGGCGCTGCCCGACCACGCCGCGCTGCCGCGGGTCGGTTTCGCCGCCGCCGCCCAGGAGTATGCGGCCGTGCGCCTGTTCGTCAGCCGCGCGCGCATGGCGCAGCCGAACTTCCGGTTGACCGACGCGAACGCCGGCGCGATCGTCGAGATCTGCCGCCACCTAGACGGCTTACCACTGGCGATCGAGTTGGCGGCCGCCCGCGTGCGTGGGCTGCCCCCGCCGGCCATGCTGACCCGGCTGAACAACCGGCTAGGGCTGCTGACCGGCGGCATGCGCGATCTGCCCGCACGCCAGCAGACGATCCGCGACTCGATCGACTGGAGCTACGATCTGCTCGACGAGGAAGAGCAGATCATCTTCCGTAGCCTGGGCGTCTTCATCGACGGATGGACGATCCGGGCGGCGGAGGCAGTGTGCAGCACACCGGCGGGCAGCCCCCGTTCGCTGCTGGATATCCTGTTCTCGCTGCTCGACAAGAGCCTGATCGTGGAGCGCCACCGCACCGAGGACGAGGCCGGCTTCGCGATGCTGGAGATCATCCGCGAGTATGCGCTTGAGCGCCTGGAGGCGAGCGGCGAAGCCGCAGCGCTGCGCGGGCGCCACGCCGACTACTACCTGGCGCTGGTGGAGGAGGCCGAGCCGCAGCTCACGCGGGAGCAGCAGCGGGTCTGGCTCGACCGGCTGGAGTGGGAGCACGACAATATTCGCGCGGCGCTGGCGTGGAGCCTGCGGGAATTGAGAATTGAGAATGAAGAATTGAGAATGCGCGCCACTGAGCAATTGAGAATTGAAAATGAAGAATTGAGAATGAGGGCCGCTGAGGGGGCCGATTTATTCTCAATTCTCAATTCTCAATTTTCAATTGGCCTGCGATTGGTCGGCGCGATCTGGCGCTTCTGGCAGTTCCGCGATCATCAGAGCGAGGGCTTGCGCTGGGCCGAGGCGGCCCTGGAGCTTGCCCCGCATGGTACCACCAACGCCGCTGCCCGCGTCAGGGTGTTGTGCGGCGCAGGCTGGCTATCGATCGATCAGGGCGATTATCGCCGCGCCGACACCTATTTTACCCAAGCGGTGAGCCTGGCCCGCCACACCAGCGATACGCGCGGCCTGGGCCTGGCGCTGCACGGGATCGGCTCGCTGGCGATCGGGCAGGGCGATGGCGCGCTCGCCAGGGCTTGCGCCGAGGAGAGCCTGGCGCTGTTCCGCGCCCTTGACGACCGCGAGGAGATCGCCTGGACGCTCCAGCATCTCGGCGGGGCGCTCCAGTTTCAGGGCGATGATCAGGCCGCCGTGGCGCTGTATGAAGAAAGCCTGGCGTTGTTCCGGCTGGTTGGTCATCACTGGGGGCTGATCCGCTTGATGCTGACGCTGGCGCACGTGTGGATCGAGCAGGGCGATTACGTCCGGGCTAACGCGATCCTCGACGAAAGTCTGGCGCTCTGTCGCACCCACGGCTACCATCGCCTGGTGATCGAGACCTTGCGCTACCTGGGCCGCGCGGCGCTGGACCAGGGGGAGTACGCACGCGCGGCCCAATATTTCGCGGAGAGCCTTGAGCTTGCACGCGCGTTGCAGGAGAGCAACGGCGTCAGGTGGGCGCTGGCGCACTTGGGCCAGGCGGCGCTGGCACAGGGGCAAGCAGCCCAGGCCGAGGCACTGTTGAGACAAGCGCTGGTCTTGACTCACGCTGTTCAGGAGCAGTGGGCCGCCGCCTGGATCGGCACCCAGCTTGGACATGTGGCTCGGCATCAGGGCCGCTTCGAGGTCGCCCGATCGCACTATGCCGGCAGCCTAAGCTTTTACCACTGCAACGATCTGCGCTGGGGTCTGCCGGAATGTTTGGAAGGGCTGGTGGAAGTACAGGTCGCGCGGCCCACGCCGGACCTGGAGCGGGCCACCTGGCTGTTGAGCGCCGCCGACAGGCTCCGCCGAAGCCTGAGCCACGTTCGCCCGGCCCATGAGCGCCAAGCCTACGAGGGTATGCTCGCCGCCGTCCGTGAGCGCCTTGACGCGGCGCGGTTCGTCGCAGCCTGGGAGGCCGGGCAGGCTATGCCGCCTGACCAGGTCGTCGCGATTGCGCTGGGCGATGGCTGAAGCGCCGTTGTCAAATAGAGCCTAGCACAAACGTTGATCCCTCAGCACCGGGAGTCACCTTGAAGTCCGGCTGCACCTCATCGATGGTATCGCCGATCAGTCGGTCGAGGTCGCTATCGGTGTGCGCCGGATCGTGGTGGAATGGGATCAGGTGCTTAACGCCGGCGAGTGTGGCGAATGTGAGCGCCTGTGTCAGCGAGCTGTGGCCCCAGCCGACGCGACTGGCGTATTCGGTGCTGCTGTACTGCGCGTCGTGGATGAGCAGATCGGCGCCGGCCGCGACCGCATAGCCCGAGGTCCAGTCCCTGGTCAGGGGAAACGCCTGCGCGCCCAGGGCCGGCTCATGATCGGGGATGTAGGCCAACACCGCGTCGGCGCTCGCGATCCGGTAGCCGACGGTCGGGCCGGGGTGGCACACCAGCGACGTGGCGATCTGGAACTCGCCGATCGTGAAGTCGCCGCACGGCACCTCGTGGAGATGCAGCCGGCAGGGCAGATCGCGCAGGAGTACCGGGAAGAGCGGCGGGGAAAGATAGCGCGTGAGGCGCTCGCGCAGGCACATTGTCGTGCTGGCCGGCCCCCAGATATGCACCTCGGCCTGCGGGTTGAAGAGCGGCGCGAAAAAGCCCAGCCCTTGAAGGTGGTCCATGTGGAGGTGCGTCAGCAGCAGATCGACCCGCGACAGCATCCGGGGCAGCGCCCCGCCCAGCCGCCGGATGCCGGTCCCCGCATCGAGCACCAGCACCGCGCCCGCGCGCCCGCGAACCTCCACACAGGAGGTGTTCCCGCCGTAGCGGGCCGTCTCAGGCCCCGGCGCCGCCAGGGAGCCCCGCGTCCCCCACAGTGTCACTCGCATCGCTGCCTGACTCCCAGAAGATCGCCATGGCGCCCAGCTTGCGCCCGGACTGACCAATCAGCGGAAAGGCCGTGACCTCAAGATAGCGCAGCACGCCGTCCAGGCCGCGCATCCAGAAGGACCGATGGACCGGCTGGCTCTCGTGCAGAGCGACCGCCAGCGGCAGCGCATCGCCGGCGAGGGGCGCGCCGTGCCGGTCGATCGGCGTGAAGAGCTTGCGCCATTCATTCTCCGGCATCTCGCCGGTCTCGTCGAAGCGGCGGCCGAGAATCGCCTCGGCCAACTCGTTGTAAAACAAGAGCGTCCCATGCGTATCGATCACGAAGATCGGCATGGCCAGGTAGGTCGCGAGTTGTCGAGTCAGTATGACCTCGATCTCTTTCTGCGACATCAGTATCAGACCTTCTCGGCGATGCTCTTCCCCTGCAAGAACAGCAGCAGATAATCCTTGCCGCCGGTCTTCGAGTCGGTGCCGGACATATTGAAGCCGCCGAACGGGTGCGCCCCGACCATCGCGCCGGTGATCTTGCGGTTGAGGTACAGATTGCCGACGTGGAAGTCATCGCGGGCGCGCGCGAGCCGCTCGCGGTCGCGCGAGTAGACTCCGCCGGTCAGGCCGTACTCGGTATTATTGGCCACGTCCAGCGCCTCGTCGTAGTCGCCGGCCTTGATAAACGCCAGCACCGGGCCAAAGATCTCCTCCTGCGACAGCTTGGCCTCCGGCGCCACATCGGCGACGATCGTCGGCTGGACGAAGAAGCCGCCGTCGCCCTGCACCTCGCCGCCGTGAACCACGTGCCCCTCCTGCTTGCCGATCTCGATATACTGCCGGATCTTATCGCGCGACTTCTGGTCGATCACCGCGCCCATAAAGGTGCCCTGCTCGGTCGGGTCGCCGACGACCAGCCTGCGGGTACGCTCGACGACCTTCGCCAGCAACTGGTCGTAGACCGGCTCGACGGCCACGACGCGTGAGCAGGCCGAGCACTTCTGGCCCTGGAAGCCGAAGGCCGAGGCGACGATCCCATCGGCGGCTGTGTCCAGGTCGGCGGTCTCGTCGACGACGATCGTATCCTTGCCGCCCATCTCCAGAACCGTGCGCTTGAGCCAGCGCTGGCCCGGCTGGAGTTCGCGAGGCGCGCTCAAAGATCCGCAGCCCGATCTCCTTGGAGCCAGTGAAGGCAATAAAGCGGGTCTTGGGGTGATCGACCAGCGCATCGCCTACGCTGCCGCCGGGGCCGGGCAGGAAGTTGACCACGCCGGGCGGCAGGCCGACGGCCTCAAGCACCTCGATGAACTTGGCGGCGATGATCGGCGAGGTCGAGGCCGGCTTGAGCACGACCGTGTTGCCGGCCACCACCGGCGCGACCACCAGGCCGACCATGATCGCGCCGGGGAAGTTCCAGGGCGGGATGGCCACGCCGGCGCCCAGTGGGATGTAGTGCATCTCGTCCTGCTCGCCGGGTAGCTGGAGCACCGCTTGCGGGCCGGCCAGCCGCAGCATCTCGCGCCCGTAGAACTCGCAGAAATCGATCGCTTCGGCAATATCGCCATCCGCTTCGGCCCAGCTCTTGCTGACCTCGTAGACCAGCCAAGCAGCCAGCTCCAGCTTGCGCCGCCGCATCTCGTCGGCGGCCTTGAACAGGTAGGCCGCACGCTGCTCGGCCGGTACCTTGCGCCAGCTCTGAAAGGTCTGGTTGGCGGTCTCGATCGCCCGGTTGGCCAGCTCCACCGTGGCGCTCGCCACGCGGCCGACGACCTCGTCCGGCCGGGCCGGGTTGATCGACGCGATCGTCTGCTCGGTCGTAATCCGCTCGCCGCCGATCACCAGCGGGTAGGTCTGGCCGAGCTGCGCCCGGACCGCAGCCAGCGCCTGCTCCATCGCTGCGGCGTTCTGGGGCGTGTTGAAATCAGTGAAGGGTTCGTTACGAAAATCGGGAAGCGACATCGCATCCTCCTTATATATACGGCAGAAAGATAGACAAGCGTGGGTGTGGAGTGCTCCCGCGCATTATAGCATGAGACCGCCGCCGCTACGGCAAGGCGAATAGATCAAGCGCACCCTGGCCGAATGTATGCACATATACATTCGGCCAGGGTGCGCTTGTATCGATCATAGGTCCTACGTGGCCCATCGCGTACGTAGCTCAGGAACCGGCTGAACATGAGTGGCGGGGAGTTTAATTCTCCCGCATCTCTCCCCCAGGCTGCTCAAGCTGCTTCATCGCTAGGTCACGCATTTTCGTGTATGACTCAATACTTAGTAGCACGGCAGCCGGGTAGCCGTTCTGGGTAATGACAATATGCTCGTTGCGGCCACGAGTCCGTTTGATCAGCTCGGCCAGCATAGGTATAACCTTGGTGATCGGTAACACACCTTCTATGAAATCAACATCCCCGAACGGTGATCGTGGGTTCATTGTTTCTCCCCTAGCGCCAGAGCGTCATTGCCACACCCCCTTTCTTCGTATAGGGAGAATATGAACGACGCCTCCCATCACGTTTCGCATACGCGGTTTACTGCAAGATACAGACCAGGAGTTTAACGAATCCATGAAGCGGTCCTGTATTTTGCGCCATCCCTGTGTGGCATGCAAGGCTGGAATCGCGCAGCATATAGAGACGAAAAACGCCCCAATGTAGTTTCACCTGCCCTCCACCTAGCTGGCTTCGAACAAGTAAATCCATGAGCTGTCACACTAGTGTCCTAGCTCAAGAATACGTCTATTCACCCTTTCACCTTGTCATCTTGTCATCTTGTCACGTCGTCTCCTCACCGGCCAGGGTCATCAGCCGCCGCCACTGCTCGGCCGTGACCGGCACGACCGAGAGGCGCCCCTGGCGCACCAGCGCGAAGTCGGCGAACGCCGGGTCGGCCTTGACTTGGGCCAGGACGACCGGCCGCAGCAGCCGCCGCAGCGGCCTGACATCCACGACCACCAGCTTGGGGTCGCCGGCCTGTGGGTCGGGGTAGGGCGCGCTGGTAACTTCGGCCACCCCGACCGCCCGGCGCTCGTCGCCGGTGTGGTAGATCAGCGCCAGGTCGCCCGGCCCCATCGCGCGCAGGTGCAGGAGCGCGGCGTTGTTGCTCACGCCGTCCCACACCGTCGCACCCTCGCGCTCCAGGTCGGCGTAGGCGTAGCTGTCGGGCTCGGTCTTGAGCAGCCAGAATCGGTTGTTGGTCATATCGTCTCGTTTCATCTTCGAATATGCGGAGATTGAGGGGCGGCTTCGACAGCTCCATTATACGCCCAGAAGCAAGCCCGCTCAGGCAGATGCACAGGGCAGCGACCAATCGAAAACAGGATGTACCAAAAGTGTCGCGTGCTTCGTTTATAGATCAGCCCGCTCTTGACGACAACGCGAACTGGGTGTAGATTCTTTCATATATTCTGGAAGCTACCCTACACATTCATCCACAACAGCTACCAATCCCGCCCCACTACAACGCTTCAATGAGTCTGGAATGGCGCCTGACAGTCTTTATCGAGGACTACATAGGCGCGATCGACGATCTGAATAGCACGCGTAGGCGGTTGAACGCCAGCGAATTTAGAGAAAGATTGTCATCTTAGAGCAAGAAATCACCCAGCTAGAGCACGAGCTTAGATCGCCATTATAGATAACTTGGAGCATAACATCGATGCCAGCATCATTGATCGAGATTAGGCGAGCAAATTTGGAGAAACGTCTGGCTGCTTTGATCGAGGAGTATACAGTGGCCAGTGATGAGTTAATAGGCAAGCTTGGAGCAGTTGATCGCCTCCGTATAGAGCGACAAATTGCCCAGCTAGAGCGCGAAATAGAAGCGGCAGAGAGTGACCTAAGGCAATTGGAGCTATCGGGAGCACAACATGATCTTCAATCTGATCTGCCGCCTGAAGGTGACGATCAGGAGATACGGACGGTGAGCCTCACAAGGGACAACCTTAACCAGGTCGAACGGCATTTGAATGAACATCTGCCCTACATGGACTTTAGGCGGCCCAGTGGGATATTCAGAGATGTCATCGAGGGGTTTGGCCACAATGGTGGATCTGCGATTTTTCTCCTGCAAAATGCCAATGTTATGGGTGGAGAATGGTTCGTTCGCCGGATGAGAAATTTTCTCAACTCGCCGGAGAAGACGATGGATTTCCGTACATACGAGCTACAGTTTTCTGCCCGTGAGCGCCTCGACAGCTTCAATTTTCTGAGTCACCTGGGACGACGTATCGGTATCGCTCCAAGCTCCGACGATCTGGACTTGTATGCCGCTACGCTTATCGAAACAATAGTTCGCCCACTGCGGAGCGCGAGTATTGTATGTATCGAGTTGGGCGTATGGCAAAATCTTTGTATTGAAGAACAGTTTCTGGACTGGTTTGTCAATAGTTTCTGGATTCAGCTGACGAATACATTGTCGGCTATTGCCGGGCAGCTTCCTATGATTAAGCTCGTCGCTATTATCGTCGCGTATAATCACGTATCACCAAAATGTTTTCAGTCGCTGCGTTCCGGCAGCGGGCAGTTTGATTGTACGAAGATTCTTGAGCTGCCGCTGCGGAAATGGACCAAGGACGATATTCACGAGTGGCTCTATAAATATGTCACGTTAGCTGGGTCTGATATAAGGCTGACAGCGACGCACATCGCTCCAACTGCCAACTCAATCTACAATTTAAGCGACCGTGGTACACCGACTTCGGTCTATAACGCGCTACGGAAGTGCTTTGAGGAATTGTATGCAGGAAGGGCCGATCATGAGATCCACGCCTAACTTTGTCTTTCACGGCGATCAGCGTCGGCCTAAGCACCCACACCTCAGGGCACCCCAGCAACCCGAGCCGTATGTGGCCCTCCCTGATCTAATCGAAGCGGTGAACCTGGCGATCTACTTCCAGCATCCGCTGCTGGTGGAGGGCGAGGCCGGCTGTGGCAAGACGCGGCTGGCCTATGCCGTCGCTTATGAGCTGGGGCTGCCGCTGATCCGGTGGAATGTGCGCTCTACCAGCCGCGTCCAGGAGGGCCTCTACACTTACGATTATATCTTGCGCTTGCATGACGCGCAGCTTGCTCGTGATCGGACGCAGCCCCAATCGATAACGACGGAAGCAAGCGAGTCGCCCTCCAAACCGCGCGATCCACACAGGTGGGAAGACTATCTCACCTATGGGCCACTCGGCAACGCATTTCAGATGGAGGATGCTCCCGCAGTGGTGTTGATTGACGAGATCGATAAGGCTGACCGGGATTTTCCCAATGATTTGCTGGGAATCTTGGATGAGTGGGCCTTTGAAATCCGTGAAGCAGATCGGCCAGTCCGTGCGCTGGAAACCACCCGACCGATCGTTATTATTACTAGCAACAAGGAAAAGGGCGATCTTCCCGATCCCTTTCTCCGGCGCTGTATCTATCACTTTATTGATTTCCCCGACGACGAGCGGCTGAAAGAGATTGTGGCGGCCCATTTCACCGAAGGCCGGGGCCTGGCTCCCAAGCTGAAGGAACAGGCCATCGCGCGATTTCTTGAGCTTCGTCGGGACGGCGGTTTGCAAAAGAAACCAGGGACGAGTGAGCTTCTCAACTGGCTGGAAGCCCTGCACACTCTTCAACCAACGAGAACAGAACTGGCGCAAGATCGGCTCGAGTACCCGGGCCTCTTGCTCAAACTGCGCGCCGACTGGCAACGCCACAGGGCACCGAGATGAGCAGAGAACAGGCACGACAACAGTTGATCACTGCCTTTACGCACCTGCGGCAGAGTGGTTTCAAGCTCGGTATGAGCCAACTGCTGGCCGCTCTCCAGGCGGTGGAGGATGGGTGGGGCACCGACGACCAGTACCAACTTAAGCGCCTCGCCCGAATGCTTTGGTGCCACTCACGGCAGGAACGAGACGCGCTCGAGACCATCTGGCCATCTGTACCCCCGGCTTCTTCCAGGACGGACTCCCCATCACCCTCCGCCTCGCCGGCAGATCGACCAGCACAAGAGCAGGCTGGCACGCTCGAACCGCCACATTCGCATGGGCCTGAGGCAGCACCGGCAGCACAGCGACCGACGCCGGAGCTGAATGTGGATGGGTTGCCTGTCTGGGCGCCGCTCGCCCTCACTGCGGGGCCGAGATCCGATGTCATCAGTGCCGAGTGGCCGATCCCGCGCCGGACCATGCTTCATGCCTGGCATTACCTGAATCGCCCCCGCGCCGATGGCCCGCACGATGTTCTGGATGTTAAAGCCACCGTCGATCTGACAGCCCAGCAAGGCTTTTTCCTCTACCCCGTCTACCAGCCCGCAGAACGCAATGGTGCTGATCTGCTTCTGATCGTCGACCGTAACGGGTCAATGGTCCCTTTTCACCGCTTCACCCACGAGCTTATCGAGACCGCCCACGATGGGGGCATCTTCCGGCGGATCGACATCGTTTACATCCACAACGTGCCGACCGAGCGCGTGTATCGCGATCCTTATCTGACGATGCCGGTCGCGGTGGAGCAGACGCTGGCAGGCTGCACGCAGCAAACCAGCGCACTGGTGATCAGCGACGCTGGAGCGGCTCGCGGCCACCGCCGCTTAGAGCGCATCCGCGCGACGGCGCTGTTTCTATCGCGTCTGAAACAATGCACATCCTTGATCGCCTGGCTCAACCCAATGCCGGAGGAGCGCTGGCCACGCACTTCAGCGCAGATCATCGCACATATGGTGCCGATGTTTCCAATGCAGCCGGATGGGATGTTCGGCGCGGTCGATGCCATACGCAGGCAGGCATCGCATCACGCTGATTAAGGATCGTATGATGACCACAGGAATGCAGCAGCGCGAGCAGGAGTCGGCCCGGCAGACCGTGGACTGGTTTGTTCGTCGCTTTCGCACCTCGGTCAAGGACACGGGCTATGAGGATCTGCTCTGCTATGCGGCGATGCCGCTGATTCTAACCCCTGAACTTCTACACTATTTACGCAGCCGATTTCTCCAACAGGTTCCATGGGTCGCCGAAGCCGATCTCCTACTCTCCGATCTGTGCAGTGAGGTCGGCTACGAGCAGTATGTGATCGAGCCAAAGGTGCGCGCGTATCTGCTAGGGAAGCTGCGTAAAAAACCCGACGGCGAGCGGCGTATGCACGAGGTCGCCCGTGTCCTGATCGATTACGTGCGCGATCTCAAGCTCGATCCGTTTACCAACAGGCACGAGCGGCAGGCGCAGCAGTGGTCGGCGCTGGCCTATCTGCGCGAGCAGCGCGAGGATGTCGTGCGCGATGTCGCGGAGGCATTTCGCTACCATCTTGGGGCCAAGGCAGTCGGCGACAGCATCAACCGCAAACTCATCGATCCCTCCGAGATCATGAGCCTCGTGGGAGTCGTGCAAACCCTGGCCCCGCAGATCGAGGATGATCCCGATCTTGCTGAACTCATGCGCTACGCTGAAGAAGTCAGCCGGGTGCTCATGAACCCGCCGAGAGCCGGCAAGGCTCCGCGGGATACCACAGTGCGATGGGTGTTGGATGTGCCCTTGCCCAACCCAGCCGAGCTAGCCGTTGACGGGTCGGTACAGGCGCCTTCTCTCACGCTCAGCCAGCGGATACGCGTCGGGTTGAGCGCGCTGCGATCGTTGATGCGCGTACCCGCAGTTCGCACCGCCGCCTCGGACCTGCGGCCACAGCTTCGGGCCGCGAACGACCAGATCGGCGTCGTAGTGGCCTACGTGGAACTGCTCGACCTTTTACAACGGCTGCGATTTCGCTGCTACAACCGGCTCGCCCACGAGGCCCGCAGGCTCCCAGGCTATGAGTGGACGGCAGAGAACCTGGAACAATGCGTCTTCGATCTCGAGGTGATCATCGACCGGATGCAGCAGGTCGCAGACCAGGGCGCCTTCGATCAGCGCACGGTCAGGCGCCTGGGCGATCTTACCTGGGTGCGGGAGCTGACGCGGATTCAAGAGGAACTTCGCCAAGCAATCGATCTCGGCGATCCGGCCCGCCTCACAGCCGCGACGCGAAGCATGAAGCGAGTGCTCGATCGCCAGCCTGGCCAGGTCAGCAGCTACCTGAGTGATGCCGTGCATGCGCTGCTCTTTCCAAGCCTGGTAGAGAGGTTGAAACGGATCCATACCAAGGTGAAGACTCCCGATGTCGACCCGGAACAGCTCCTTCATTTCCACGCCGGAATAGGCGCGCTCGCCACGCTGGACCAGCGCCTCAACACACTACTGGAGGAGCACTCTCGTTGGCTAAATATCGAGCGTGAGCTGCGCCTGATCGAAGGTTTCGAGCGTGATATCGACCAGTTCGGACGGCTCTGGACCCAGGTGAAGGCGGATGCGGCTCCGGCGTACCAGGGACGCACCGAATCGTGGGCGATCGCTCTCAAAGCCGAGGGGGAGAAACTGGACCGCGCGCTCAAGGCAGAGAATCCAGTCATGATCAGGCGGTGCTTCCGGCGCTACAGCAGGCTGGCCGCCGCGCATGTGGTTCAGATCGTTCGAGATCTAAAGGATGTGTGTGATGAGCTACGACGGATCGATGAACCCCTGGCCTCTCTATTAAAGACACTAGCATGAGCAACTCCACTTCCTCTTCCGACCCCAAGAATGGCCCACTTCGCTTTGGATCACTGGCCGAGTTGCGGGCCGCGCACAATAATCTCTATTCGCGCCACGACAAGAGAGCCGGGCGAGCTGCCTTCCTCACCAAGATCGAGGAGTTCATCCAGCATGTCAAGGCGACTGGCGCCCTGCTTGACGCCGACGCCGATCGTACCGAGGCCCAGCACCTGCTGGATTATTGGCTCGATACGCTGTATAGGTTTCGACGCCAGCAGCCTGATGAACGTTATTATCTTCTGGATGATTTCGACCCAACCCTGGAGCCACCCGCGCCCAGCAGGCCACCGTACCTTGGGCTGAACGCATTCGACCAAGACCATCGCGAGCAGTTCTTTGGCCGGAAGCGGCTGGTTCAAGAAATGCTCGATGGACTCCAGAAAAAGCGCCTCCTGGTGGCCGTCGGCCCCTCTGGAAGTGGTAAGTCGTCGGTGGTGTTGGGCGGCCTGCTGCCAGCCCTGGAAGAAAAAAAGAGCGAACAGCCTGAGGACCAGTCCTGGGAATACTACCCTCCAATGGTCCCAGGGTCGGACCCGCTGGCCAATTTGGCCCGTATGATCCAGCCCGTTGGCTTCGATGCCAGCGAATGGGTCACCCGTCAGCGCGAAGGCTTTTTGCAGCAGAAGAGCCACCTGGCCCGCCAGATCGCGAGTCAAACATCAAAGCCGGCGATTCTGGTTGTCGATCAGTTTGAAGAAGTCTTCACGCTGTGTGCCGACGACGCGGCTCGCCAGGCCTTCATCACCAACCTGCTGGTCTTGACCCTGATATTGGCGCCCCCACACATCGTGATCCTGTCGATGCGCAGTGATTTCGAGAGCTACATCGCACAGTTCCCGCGGCTCCAGCGCTACTTTGAGCAGACCCAGGTACGCGTGATGCCGCTCAACGCCGGTGAGCTGCGCGAGGCGATCGAGAAGCCAGCCGAGCTGGTTGGGTGGCGCTTTGAAGAAGGTCTCGTCGATGAGCTGCTACAGAATCTGCGCGGTGAGCCGGCAGAGCTGCCGCTTTTGCAGTTCACCTTGCTCAAACTTTGGGAGCTTCGCACGGGTAAGTGGATCACCTGGGATGCCTACCGCAGCCTTGGCCGTGGGCGCGAAGCCCTGGCGCGCAGTGCCGATGATTTCTACGAACAGTTGAGCCCCGCCGATCAGGCCATCGTGAAACGCCTGCTGCTTCGAATGGTACGTGTCGGCGAAGAGTTGGATGTTACCAGCAACCGGGTCCGGCGCGCCGACTTGCGCCAGGAGAGCGACTCGCCCGACGAGGTCGATCGCCTGGTCAAGGCATTGAGCCAGGCCCAGTTGGTGCGCCTGACCACCCGTGAGATAGCAGATGATATCCAGATCGAGCTGGCACACGAGACACTGGTGCGTAACTGGCCTCGGCTGGTAGGGTGGGTGGAAGAAGAGCGGGTGGCTTTGCGCCGGCGCCAGCGCCTGACCGCAAATGCCCGGCAATGGGATGAGCAGAGCAGACCTCGCAGTGGGCTACTAGACGGCCCGCAGCTTGAGGAAGCGATCCGCTATCGCGATCTTAGCCCAGTCGAGAGAGAGTTCGTTGATGCCAGCCTGAGAGGGCTTGAACGGCGCCTGGAGGAGGATGACGATGACGAGATCTTGCAGTTAAGACAAGTTCAGGTAGTCATAAAGACGGAGCAGTTGCGCGCCGAAGAGCAGGCGCGGTTTGCAAAGGCGGAGCAGTTGCGCGCCGAAGAGCAGGCGCGGTTTGCAAAGGCGGAGCAGTTGCGCGCCGAAGAGCAGACGCGGTTCGCGCAGAAGCTGCGCCGATCGGCAGTGGTGCTAGCCTGCGTGTCAACGCTGGCGATAATCTTTGCCATCTATGCCTGGGTTCAGAAGGCGCAGGCGCAGCAAAGCCAGGCAGAGGCACAACAAAGCCAGGCAGAGGCACAACGGAACCAGAAGCGTGCGGAAACTGAGGCGGCAAACGCAGTGCTCGCGCAAGCTACGAGCCAGGCGGCGCAAAGCACAGCCAATAGCGGCGTGGCGACTCAACAGGCGGCTGAGGCACAAGCACAGGCCGCTCGCGCGACCGCCGGAGCAGCAGAGGGCGCGGGCGCATCTATGGCGGCGATCCGGAGCACCGCCGAAGCGAACGCGAACATTGCACAGGCAACCGCCGAGGCGGCGAAGATGACCGTCACGACAAGCGCGGCGTTTCGTGATGCGGCTGAAACACGGGCCGAGGCAGCCGCGCAGGAAGCGCAGGCACTCGGCGCGATCGTCATCGGCGCTGAGGCACAGGTGCAAGACGCGCAGATAGCGGCTCAGGCAGCGATCGTGGCGCGAGACACTGCGCTTTCGGAGGCGGCTATCGCTCAGCAGACTGCCCAGGCGGCCCAGGCGACCCAGGACATCGCTGTGGGAGCGGCCCAGACCGCCCAGGCCGCCCAGGTCATCGCTGTGGGGGCGGCCCAGACCGCCCAGGCGGCCCAGGCCATCGCTGAAGGAAAAGCCTTGGCAGCCCAAGCCGCCCAGGCCGCCGCCGATGAGGCTGCCCAGGCCGCCCAGACCGCCCAGGCCAACGCTGAAGCGACTGCCAATGCAGAGGCGGTGGCCCGGGGCGAGGCACAGACAGCGGCAGCCAGCCTATGGCAGACAATCCAGGCCATCCCGTCCACATCGATACCCAACAGTATAGAGGCGTCTCCGACTACGACACCCTAATTACTCTGTCGGAGTTTGAGGGGCAACCCCCCTCAAACTCCCCCTTTTCAGACAGCCTCTAAGGCTTAAGGGGTCGCGGTCGGTGTCGTGCTTAACTCTGGTGTCAGCGTGGGTGTGGGCCTGGGTGTGCGCGTGGGTGTGCGCGTGGGTGTGCGCGTGGGCTCCGGCGTGGCAGTTGGCTCCGGTGTGGCGGTGGGCTCCGGCGTGGCGGTGGGCTCCGGCGTCACGGTGGACGTGGGCGTGGCGGTGGCCGGGATGACCAACTGCCGGGCGCGGCTGGCCAGCGCCGTCATGCTGCCGGGATCGAACAGCCAGATGCCGCCGAGACCGACGGCCAGTGCCAGGATGATCGCCGCCAGCCAGATCGCCCAGCGTGGAGGCCGGCGCGTGCGGGCCGGGCCACCGAGACCGGGCAGCGGCTCGATCGGCGCGCTGTAGTGCAGCCGGCGATACTCCTCGATCGACCTGTCCACGTCCATACCCAGGTAGGACACATACGAGCGCAGCAGTTCCTCGGCGATCGGGCCGCGTGGCAGCAGCGAGAACTTCTCCTCCTCCATCGCCTGGATGTAATGCATCCGCACCGACGGCCGGGTCTCGAGTTCGGCCTGCACCAGCGTAATGCGCTTGTGCTGGCGGGTGGCGTGCAGCCGCTGGCCGAGCGGGAGCTGGTCAAGCTCCAAGGGGGACGGCTCTTCGGCTCTCGGGCGTTGGCGTGGGCTATCGGGCGCCACCTCCGGCTCGTGGAGCAGCCGCTCCTCGCCAGGCGTAATGAAAACCGGCTCCGCTTCAGCCTGATCTCTAGCGCGCCGGCTGCGAGGTGCCGGACGGGCGGGCGGAGCGACCGGCTGCGGCACGCCGACCGACCCAGCTGGGCGCGACGGACGTCCCAAGCCCAGCCGCCTGCGGATTCGCGCCAGCAGCTCGCGACTGCCGAAAGGCTTGGGTAGGTAATCGAGCGCTCCCAGATCAAACCCACGCTCAATATCTTCCTCAAGCCCCTGCCCGCTGATGACGATCACCGGCACCTGTTCGGTGATCAGTTCAAGCAGCTCCCAGCCGGCACCCTGGCCCGTGTCGGGCTCAAGCAAGATCAGGTCAGGCCGCCGCTCGTCAATCAGCAGCCTGGCGTGCTGGACGTTATTGGCGCGCAGCACAGTGAACTCGGCCCCTTCGAGCAATGTGCCCAGGCGCGCCATGAGCGAAACATCGTCATCTACCACCAGGATCGTGAGTATAGCCATGCGTGCTCCATCGTCGACCACCAACCGCCGACCACCGACCACCAATATCCATCCTCTCCTTCACCCTTCACCTTGTCATCTTGTCACCTAACCTCTCGTTGACACACCTGAAGCGGCGCGCTATTATAGCACGGCCCCCTAGTGAGTACAAAAGGAGCTGTTTGCATGGCAATACGAGTTGTATGCTATGGCCTGGGACCGATCGGCCTGGGGATCGCCCGCATGGCGCTGGCGCGGCCCGGCATCGATGTCGTCGGCGCGGTGGACGTTGACCCGGACAAGGTCGGCCGCGACCTGGGCGAGCTGATTGGCGGCGCGGCCGGCGGCATCGCCATCGGCGCGGACGCTGTGGCTACCCTGGCCTTCACGCAGCCGGATGTCGTGCTGCATGCCACGCAATCCTCGCTCGCGCGGGTCGCTCCGCAACTGGCGCAGATCGCCGAGTTCGGCGCCCACGTCGTCTCGACCTGTGAGGAGCTGGCCTACCCCTGGACGGTGCAGCCGCAACTGGCGGCCGAGCTGGACGCGGCGGCGCGCCGGGCCGGCGTGACCATCCTGGGCACCGGCATCAACCCTGGCTACGCCATGGACGCCCTGCCGCTGATGCTGACGGCGCCCTGTGCGGTGGTGCGCTCGGTGCGCGTTCTGCGCGTCGTGGATGCGGCGCAACGTCGTGGGCCGCTCCAGCGTAAGGTTGGCGCTGGGCTGACGGTCGAGGAGTTCGAGGCCCGCGTGCGCGATGGCACGGTGCGGCACGTCGGCCTGCCGGAATCGCTGCATATGCTGGCGACATCGCTGGGGTGGCAGCTTGAGCGCAGCGAGGACACGATCGGGCCGGTGCTGGCCGAGCAGCCGATTGTCACCGAGTACGTCCAGGTGGCGCCGGGGCAGGTGGCCGGGGTGCGCCAGGTCGCGCGCGGCTTTGTGGCCGGGCGCGAGGTGCTGAACCTGGAGTTGCGTATGTACGTTGGGGCGCCAGACCCGCAGGATACCGTCGCGATCGACGGCGAGCCGCCGGTCCAGATGACGGTCGCCGGCGGCCTCCACGGTGACATTGCCACAGCCGCGATCGTGATCAACGCGGTCCAGAGCGTCACGCGGGCGGCGCCGGGGTTGGCGAGCATGGCCGAGGTGCCGCTGGTTCACTTCTGGTGATCGGAGAGACGGTCTGAAAAGGGGGAGTTTGAGGGGGGAAGCCCCCTCAAGAACCCCTTTCCACCATCCAATCTCCAATCTCCAATCTCTAATTACCCGGAGTCTCGGTCGGGAACAGGTTCTCCAGCCCGTCGAAGCCGCCGAACAGGTCGGACATCGGGCCGCCGGGCGGCAGGTCGGTCGGGCCGATGTCGGCCCCCTCGATCCACTTGCGGTGGAATGCCGACGCCGTTTCCTCGCCGGACACCTGCGCCAGCGCGGCCCGCCAAGCCTCGCCATCGGCGCGCCCAAACTGGTGCTGCTGGTAGTAGCGCCGCAGAAACTCAAAGAACTGCTCGTCGCCCAGCTCCTTCCGCAGCACGTCATACATCAGCGCGCCCTTGCCGTAGACGACCCCGGCATACTCCTCGGAGCTGAACGTATCGACCGGCTGGTCGAGCCGATCGTCGCCATCGGCCAGCGCCGCCTGGTAGGCCAGGCGGATGAACACGTCGCGGGCCAGCAGGCCGGTGTCGGCGCCGTGGACCTCGTCCACGTAGAACGCCGAGGACCAGTTGGTCAGCAACTCGTCGAGCCAGGGCTGCTTGTAGGCGTCGCTGCCCACGACGCCGTACCACCACTGGTGGGCCGCCTCGTGCGCGGTGACAAATTCGAGCAGATTCAGTTCCTCGGCACCCTCGATCATCGACCCGATCCCGGCCAGCGGGTTGGCCTCGTGCGGATCGTAGTAGTCGCTGCCGATCATGATCAGGCCGGTCAATTCCATCCCGGCCGCGCCGCCGCCCAGTTGGACCTGTGTCACATCCAGCTCCGGGTAGGCGTAGGGGCCGAACTGCCGGCTGAACAGCTCGACCGCCCGCGCCGCCGTCGCCAGCGTCGTCTTGCCCCCATCCTCGGAGCCGGCCAGGTAGTACGAGTTGACCACGACCGGGCCGACCTGCTGCGACACCTGCTGGAATTGGTCGCTCGCTACGACGACGAAGTTGCGCGTCAGCGCGCCAATCGCCTGGTAGACCACCTGCCCGTCGGCGCTGGCCGGCTCCTGCTCGACGCCGCTGGTGATCACCTCATAGCCATCCGGGGCGGCGAAGGCGACTACATAGTTGGACGCATCGGTGTTGGTCGGGTCGCCCTGGGCGACGACCGGATTGAGCAGCCAGTCGCCGCCCTCGTGTACCGCCAGCTCGGGGTGCCAGTTGTAGAGCGCGAACACCCCGTCGGATAGGCTGAAGATGCCGTAGCCGCCGGAATCGGGCACAGTCGTGGTGAAGCGCATGCTGATCTCGACGCTCTGGCCCTGAGCGAGTGGCGCGGGGAGCGCGATCCGCAGTGCCGTGTCGTCCAGCTCCAGCCGCGTCTCGACCGGCTGCCCGCCGACGCGCACGTCCTCGACGGCCAAGCCGCCCGTGCCGTAGTGCGGGGCATTCGGGTAGAGCCGGAAGTAGATCGCGTCGAGCGCCACGCCCTCGCCATTGGTCAGCCGGACGACTTGCTCGCCGGCGATCGTCTGCTGTTGGGGGTCGAGCCGGGCGCCGATCCGGTACAGCGTGACATCGGGGCGCTGCGCCAGGGCGGCGCGGCTCTCGGGCGCCAGTGCCGCCGCGAAGTCGGGCAGCGGCCCAGCGTAGGGCGTCGGGACTGATCCAGCGGGCGCGGCGGATGTCGGCTCAGCGGGTGACACCTCGGCGGTAGCCGGCGGGCTCGTCGGGGGCGGCGGCGTGGCTGTAGGCGCTGCGGTAGCGGGCAGGACCTGGGCGCTGGCTGGCAGCACCGTGGCGCGCGCCTCGCCGGCGACTAGCGTCGCGTTCTGCTCGATCAGCTGATTCTGCTGGCGCTGCAACTCGCGCATCGCCAAAAAACCGCCGGTGCCCACCATGACGCAGATCAGCAGCCCCAGCGCCGCGACCACCCCGACGATGATCCAGATCGTTCGCCGCTGCATCTAGCTTACCTGCCTTCGCCTCGCCCACCCGCCGGCAGCCGCATCGCCGCCGCGATCCCCAGGCCCGCTACGGCGATCATCAGCAAACTCTGGACCCCGAAGCCTGCCGTCAGCGCTGGGGCGCCGGTGCCCAGCATCCCCATGACAACCCCACCGATCCCGGCGCCGAACGCGATCCCCAGCACATTGGCAAGCTGCATCGCCGCCGAGGCCGTGCCCTCCTGTCCCTCCGGCGCGCTCTCCAGCACCAGCAGCGAGATCGTCGAGAAGGCCAGGCCCATGCCCAGCCCGGCCACGCTCCAGGCCAGCAGGGCCAGCAGGGCCGGCAGGGCCGGCAGCAGCGCGCCGACCATCCCGGCGCTCCCGACCATGATCAGCGCCAGGCCGCCGACGACCAGCCGCCGCCCCTCGCGGGCCGCGAGCCGCGCCTGCACCCATGCGCCCGTGGTCCAAAAGATCGTCGCGGCGGTCAGGGCCATGCCGGCCACCGTCGCGCTCTGCCCGCGCCCGCTGGTCAGCGCCAGCGGCACGAATGCATCGACCCCAAAGAACGCCAGGTTCAGCAGGCCCATTGTGGCGATTGCGGCCGGCAGGCCCGGCGCGGCGCGCAGCGTGCCGGCCGGCAGCAGTCGCCGTAGCGCCGGCCAGCCGAGCACGCCGCCGACGAGCAGCAGCCCGATGGTCAGGGGAAGCGTGGCGGCGCCAAGCCCGGCCAGCACCAGCCCCGCGCCGACCGCCAGCCGCACCGACGCGCCGATCTGGCCCCAGTCTCGCGGCGCCGCGCCAGCCCGATCGAACTGCCGCAGCGCCGGGAGCGCCAGGGCGGCCGCGACCAGCGGGAGCGGCACCAGGCCGAGAAACACCCAGCGCCAGCCCACATGATCCACCATCAGCCCCGCCAGCGCCGGCCCGACGAGCCCCGGTACGACCCAAGCGCTGGCGAGCACGGCCAGCATCCGTGGCTTGGTGGCCTCGGAGTAGCCCCGCCCGATCGTGGTGTAGGCCACCGACGAAATCGTCCCAGCGCCGAAGCCCTGCACTGCCCGCCCCAGCACGACGATGCCCATGGATGGCGCCAGGCCGGCGACCGCCAGCCCCAGCGTGAACAGCCCAACCCCGACGATAAACGGGCGCGCCGGACCTTGACGGTCCGCTTCCGGGCCGGAGATCGTGATGCCGATCAGATTCGTCAGCATAAACGCACTGAAGACCCAGCCGTAGAGCGAGAGTCCGCCCAGGTCCCGGACGGTCGCCGGGAGAGTCGTGGCCACCGCCAGCGCCTCAAAGGCCGCCCCGGTGATAGTCAGGATCAGCCCAATCGTTAGCCAGCGGTGCGACCGGCTCCAGATGCTGTCGCTGGCCGCCCCGATAACAATCTTCTGTTGTGTAGCAGCTTGCGCCATTGGTATATGCTCCCCTGTCAGACTTCGATGCGTTGCGCGCACAACGCACTTATGAACATCTGTGTAGAGTTACTCTTGAGGGGCGATCCCTCAAACTCCCCTTTTTAATATTAGCGCTGTATGTAGCATACCAGATCGCGCGAGGGTCAGGATCGTACAACCGATGGGTCGCCCGGTGATCGAACGACCAGTGCCGCGCCAGGCAATCGTAAATCATAAATCGTAAATGTACTGGCGCGGCACGCCGGCAAAGCCGATCTATAATGGGCCAACCTCGATACTCGCTTGACATAGAAAGAGAGTCCAGGATGGACCATCTGACTGCTCCACGTGCTGTTGGCCGCACCGCGCTGCGTGTGCCCGCGATCGGGCTCGGCACCGCACCCATGGGCGGGCTCTACGCGCCGGTCCCTGAGTTGCAGGCGGTCGAGACAATTCACTACGCGCTGGCCCACGAGGTGCGCTTCTTCGACACCGCCCCGCTCTACGGCGCCGGCCAGAGCGAACGGTACTTGGGCGCGGCCCTAGCCGGCGTCCCGCGCGACCAGTATGTGCTCGCCACCAAAGTCGGGCGCTTGATCCACGCCGACGGCACGGTCGAGTTCGACTTCTCGCGCGACGGCGTGCTGCGTAGCGTCGAGGATAGCCTGCGGCGGCTGCGGCTCGACCACATCGACATCCTCCACATCCACGACCCCGACGACCTGAAGCACTACGCCACCGTGTTGCAGGAAGCGTTCCCTGCGCTGGCGGAGCTGCGTACACAGGGCGTGATCAAGGCGATCGGCGCGGGCATGAACCAATGGGAACTGCTGGCCGATTTCGCCCGCGCCGCCGACTTCGACTGCTTCCTGCTGGCCGGGCGCTACACGCTGCTCCAGCAGCATCCGCTGCATGAGTTTCTGCCGCTGTGCCAGTCGCGCGGCATCAGCGTGTTTCTGGGCGGCGTGTACAACAGCGGAATCCTGGCCACCGGCGCCCAGCCGGGCGCCAAGTACATGTACGCCGACGCGCCGCCGGAGATCTTGGAGCGCGTGCGGCGGATCGAGGCAGTCTGCGCTCGCCACGCGGTGCCGCTCTATGTCGCCGCCGCCCAGTTCCCGCTAGCCCACCCGGCGGTCACGACGCTGCTCTTCGGCGCGCGGTACCCGACCGAGCTGGAGGCGACCATCAACGCCCTGCGCCAGCCGATCCCGCCCGGCCTCTGGGATGATCTGCGCGCCGACGGGCTGCTGGACCCCGCCGCGCCGACCCCCGAAGCATAAGAAACTGTCTGAAAAGGGGGAGTTTGAGGGGGCAGCCCCCTCAAACTCCCCCTTTCCACCACTGTCCACGTTCGTGGTATACTTCCCGCTGCATCTTTCACGAGCGTGGCGCTGCGTGCGCCGCGCCATTTGATAACGTTTGGAGCGGCGCGTGTTGTCGCCCGCGTCAAGGAGTTAGAAGTATGACAGAGTCGACACGCATGACGGAGCTTGACCTGCTGGTCGGCTCGATGTTCACCACGCGCCCAGAGGAGGATCGCGACCTGTACGAGGAAGAGCGCGAGTGGCTTTCGGATATCCAGGATCTATTGCGCGAGGAGGGGGTCGAGGTCGATCTCTTGTCCCGTCCGGGCGTCGAGCTCTGGGAAGGTGGGATCGAGCACTTTATGGACCTCTACCGGCTCCGCCAGCTCGCCGCGTACCTGGAGCGCGGGCATGATATCGGCCCAGTTCTCAAGCAGGATTCGCCGCCGGATGCCAAGCCCGACCCGGTGCTGGCGGCGATCTGGGACGACGAGGAGCAGACCCGTTTTCCGCACTTGATCAACCATCAGGCCGATGGCGGTTACTACCTGCCGGTCGATTTCGGCGCTCCGATCTGGCTGCGAATTTGACCGCGATGAGGACGAATTCGAGAGCCTTGAGGAGCCATTCGTCAGCTTCGGCTCGTCGATCGGGCTCCAGCGTGAGCTGGTCGAACTGGAGGATCTGCTGCGCCAGGCCACTGTTCCTCATAAGAGCGCCCCGTATCGCTGCCTGACAGTCCTGCGCCAGGCCGCCGACCAGAGCATTGCCAACGACTTGCCGATTATCGTCTGGTAGCAGCCTGGGAAAGGGTGGGGCTTGGGGAGAGCCGCCCTCCCTAAAACCCCTCCCCTCCACAGATTATTGTTTGCGGTAGGCTTCCAGATCAGGTATAATGCCCGGCTGCCATGCTCGGCACGGATTGGGGTACGCCATGATCGACGAACTCACACTGCTTTCAAAAGATGAAGCCCGCGCGCTAATCCCACGCCCCTCGCGCGACGAGACCCCGCGCGAGCGCCGCTATTACGTCTGGACGGTCGGCTGCCAGATGAATGTCTCTGACTCCGACCGCCTCGAAGCGGCGCTCCAGGGTGTCGGCTACGCGCCGGCCGACCGCCCCGAGGAGGCTGGCTTTATTGTGCTGAACTCGTGCAGCGTTCGCGCGTCGGCCGAGGAGCGCATCCTGGGCAAGCTCGGCGAGCTTCAGCAGGTCAAGCGTATGCGCCCCGATACCACGATCGTGCTGTGGGGCTGCATGGTCGGCCCGAACAACCAGTCGATCTTCCAATCGCGCCTGCCGATGGTCGACCACTTCGTCTCGCCCTCGGCCGTCGATGAGGTCGTCGCCCTCGCGCCCCACTCGCTCTACCAGCTCGACGAGCCGGCCCTGCCGGTGGCCGATTGGACCCACCCGCCGGTCGCCGTCCACGTGCCGATCCAGTACGGCTGCAACATGAGCTGTGCCTTCTGCGTCATCCCGCTGCGGCGCGGCCGCGAGCGCAGCCGCCCGCTCGACGAGATCGTCGAGGAGGTGCGCCGGATCGTCGCTCGCGGCGCCCGCGAGATCACCCTGCTCGGCCAGATCGTCAACTCGTGGGGCCACGATCTGCCTGGCCGGCCCGACTTGGCCGACCTGCTGCGCGCCGTCCACGAGGTGCCCGGCCTGTTGCGCCTGCGCTTCCTGACCTCGCACCCGGCCTGGATGACCGACAAGCTGATCGCGACGGTCGCTACCCTTCCGCGCTGCCAGCACGAGATCAATCTGCCCGTCCAGGCCGGCCACGACGAGCTGCTCAAGCGCATGCGCCGCGGCTATACCGTCGCCCGCTACTGGGAGCTGGTCGGCAAGATCCGCGCGGCGATGCCCGATATCGCGCTCACCACCGATATTATCGTCGGCCACCCCGGCGAGACGCGCGCGCACTTCGAGCGTACGCTGGCGCTGGTCGAAGAGGTGCGCTTCGATAAAATCCATATCGCCGCCTACTCGGCCCGCCCCGGCACCCGCGCTGCCGATATGGAGCAGGACCCGGTGCTGGCCGTGACCGAGGCCGAGAAGCAGGCCCGCCGCGTCGAGCTTGAGCGCATACAGGAGCGCATCGTCGCCGAGATCAACGCCCGGCTGCTCGGTCGCACGGTCGAGGTGCTGGTCGAAGGCGAGAGCAAGGGCAAGTGGCGTGGCCGCACGGTCGGTAACAAACTGGTGTTCTTCGCCGATCGGCACGATTGGGCCGGTCGGCTCGCGTCGCGTCACGATCACCCAGACTGGCCCCTGGTCGCTCCAGGGGGCGCTTGTTGAAGGGGGAGTATCCGCCTGATGGCGCAGTACGACACCCAGTACACCGCGAGCCCCGAACCGATGCCGGAGCGTCCTAATCGGTGGCCTCTGGCCGGCGTGATGGTCGTCGATCTCGTCTTGACGATCTTCGCGACGCTGGTGGCCGTGTTGCTGGTCTCGATGCTCATCATCACCCTGCGCGCCCCCCAGCAGGACGGGCCGATGTCCGGCCAGTCGAGCCCGGCGCAGGTCATGCAGTTGCTTGGCGCCGATGGCGTGTTCGCCATCCTGCTGCTCCAGAACGCGGTCTTCGTCGCCGTGCCCCTGCTGCGGGTCAGGCTGCTCCGGCGCGAGCCGCTGTCCGAGATCGGCTTCCAGGCCCGCCGGCCGTTGCTGCTGATCACGGTCGGGCTTGGGCTGGGAATGCTGGTGCTGATCGGCAATGTGATCCTCGGCTACCTGTTCAACAGCGCCGGCATCCGCCAGAATCAGGCCGAGCAGTTTCCCTTGTTTCCGGGCGATGTGACGGGACAGGCCCTGTTCCTGGTCAGCGCAGCGGTTCTCGCCCCGATCGGCGAAGAGGTTCTATTCCGCGGGTACGTGTTCAACGCCATCCGCCTGAGCTTTGGGTCGAGGCCATGGGGCATCGGGCTGGCCTACGTGGCCAGCGCATCGCTCTTTATGGTCGTCCACTCGCTGTCGGCGACCCAGGGCCTGATCGGCCTGCTCGTGCCGACCTTTGTGATGGGCTTGGTGTTGGCCTGGGGCATGCGCCGCACCGGCAGCCTGATCCCGTGCATCATCGCCCATGCCTTCAACAATGGTGTTGCGCTGCTGGCCCTGCTGGTGTGTGTCAATAATCCCGGCATCTGTCCGGTCCCCTGAGGAAATGGGGAAAAAGGGGATTGACGGGGCAGCCCGCTCAATCTCTTCCAACATACTGGAACAAGGAGCATGGCTTGACCAAACAGGATGAAAAACTGCGCCTGCGCCGCCGCCTCCAGGATCAGGCGATCGAGCTGGCGGCCAAGAGTCGCTGGGAGGAGGCCGTCGAGACCAACCTCCAGATCATCAACCTTGGCGAGGACGCCGATTCCTTCAATCGCCTTGGGAAAGCCTACTTTGAGGTCGGCCGCCTGGGCGAGGCGCGCGACGCCTATGGACGCGCGCTGCGGCTCAACGCCAATAACCTGATCGCCCGCAAAAACGTCGAGCGTCTCGACGATCTGCTGGTGCGCGTCCGAGAAACCGCCTCGCCGGTCAAGACCTCGCGCCAGCTCGTCGACCTACGACTCTTCATCACCGAGACGGGCAAGACCGCACTGACCGCGCTGGTCGGTATCCCGCGCACCCCGATCGTCGACGTGATCGTCACCGGCGAAAAGGTCGATCTGCGCCTCGATGGCCGTAATGTGCTGGTCATCGACGCCGACGGCAATCAGATCGGCCGGCTGGAGCCGAAGCTGGCCCAGCGCCTCAGCCAGCTGATGGGCGGCGGCAACCGCTACACAGCGGCGGTCGCCCAGACCAACAGCCACCAACTGCGGCTGCTGATCCGCGAGGTCTACCAGGACCCCAGCCAGCGCGGCCGAGTCTCGTTCCCCGGCAAGCTTGGCGAAGGCGCGATGCGCGGCGGCTACATCACCAGCAACCGCTACGATGAGTACGGCGAGGACATGATGGAGGACGAGGAGGTCATCGACGAGCGCGAGGAGGTCGAGGAGGAGGCCTTCGGCGGCGACGAAGAGGAACTCGGCCTCGATGATATCGAGCAGGACATTGGCGAGGAGGAGGATCTTAACGAGGAGTAGTCGGTGGTTTGGTGGGCGTTGTCAGTTGTCCGTCTTCTTATGAAGTTTTACAAAATAATCGGGTAGCCCGCGAAGGCGGGCTTTGTAGGGCTAGCTGGCGGTCTTTAGCCGCCCGGTGGGCCGCCGTCGAGCTAAAGCTCTCGGCTACGTCTACGAAGGCCGCCTGCGCGGCCTATACCCAATGAAATGTTCAAAGTTCATCAGAAGAACGCACATTGCCATAATAAATCCGACCGCCCGTAGTAAATACTGATAACGGACGATTGACAACGGACCTATACCCAGGTAGCTCCTGTGTACTATTGCCTTCCCTAACCGAAACAACTATACTGAGGCCGGATGGCGGAAGCGCCGCCCGGCTTTTGTATTGCAAAGCCTCCCCCACCCACAGTGTAAAGCAGAACAGCGCCATCCGAAACCTTGTCTTACAGGATCGAGGAGCAGAACGATTATGGACCTAGATATGCGGTTTGACGAAAAAGGCAAGTTCTATACGCCCCGCGTCTCCAAAGACTCACTCCCAGCGTTCGTCCGAACCAGCGAGCAGGTGATCGTCGGCCAGATCTATATCCGGCCCGAAAAACGGCTCAAGGACGACCTGAGCGAAGACACCTCACGCTTCCTCCCCATAACCGACGCGCGTGTGTACGATGCCGCCACCGAGCAGCTGCTCTACCACAGCAGCTTTATGCTGGTCGCCTACAGCCATATCATTATGATCAGCCCGCTCGAAGCGCTTGTCGAGACCCGTCCGTCCCCGTGGCTGCTTCCGGAGACCCAGGAGGACCCGGCATGAACTTTCAACTGCGCGAGTTCAGCTCCAACAACCCTTCCGCCGGCAACGCAGCATCGCAATCGACCACGACCCTCCCCGGCGCACTGCCCAGCATCCCCGCCGAACCGACGACGATCGCCGAGACCGGGCTGGGGATGGGCTTTCTGACCGACCTGGTGCTGAAGATCGTCTACTTCTACGGCAACATCACCGCCACACAGGTTTCCGAAGTCACCAAGCTGCCATTCCTCGGCGTGATCGACAAAGTGCTGGAGTTCCTCAAGCTTGAGGAATATATCGATATCATCGGGGCGCAGGGCGGCTTTAGCGAGCGGTCATTTCAGTATGTGATCGCCAATAAAGGCCGCGTCAAGATCGGTGAAGTGCTCGATCGCTCGCAGTACGCCGGCCCCGCGCCGGTCACGCTCGACGAGTATATCGCCATGGCCCGGCGCCAGGCGATCGGCGAGCTGGTCGTTGACTCGCGCACCGTTCGTGGCGCCTTCTCGGGCCTGGTGATCAATGAACGGATGCTCGATAAGATCGGCCCGGCCGCGAACTCGGCCCGTTCGCTGTTCCTGTATGGGCCGCCCGGCAATGGCAAGACGACGATCGCCGAGGGCATCGCCAATATGCTCGGCGGCTATATCCTGATCCCCCACACAGTCGAGATCGACGGCCAGATCATCAAGATGTTCGACCCGCTCAACCACAAACCGGTGCCGCTGCCGGCGGCGCCCCCACCCGATCCGGCATCGCCCTTCGGCGGCGGCCCGGCCGGCAGCGCCGCGCCCCAACCCGACCGGCGCTGGGTCGTCTGCCACCGGCCGCAGGTAGTCGTCGGCGGCGAGCTGATTTTGGAGCAGCTTGAGCTGATCTTCGACCCGATCTCCAAGGTCTACGAGGCGCCCTACCAGCTCAAGGCCAATGGCGGGCTGTTCCTGATCGACGACTTCGGTCGCCAGAAGTGCCGCCCGCAGGACCTGCTGAACCGCTGGATCGTCCCGCTGGAGAAGAAGGTCGACTACCTGGCGCTCCAGACCGGCAAGAAGCTCCAGGTGCCTTTCGACGTGCTGATCGTGTTCTCGACCAACCTTTCGCCGAAGGACCTGGTGGACGACGCGTTCCTGCGGCGCATCCGCCACAAGATCGAGGTGCCCAATCCTTCGCCCGACGAATATCGCGAGATCTTCAAGATCGTCTGCAAGGTCAAGAAGATCCCCTACAGCGACGATGGGCTGCGCTACCTCATCCAGGAGCACTACCTCAAGGTTAGGCGCGACCTGCGCGCCTGCCACCCGCGCGACCTATGCGATCAGATCCTGGATGAGGCCAAATATCGCAACCAGTCGCCGTCGATGACCAAGGAGCTGCTCGACCGAGCCTGTGAAGCCTATTTCGTGAAACTGTCCTGATCACCATCTATGTAAGGCGGTCCCTCTGTGGCCGCCTGCGGCCTCTGATACGAGGAGAACATCTATGTCGCTCTTGAAACGCCTCGGCGGTCAGCCCCAGCCTAACGATAATGCCTCGGGCAGCGGCGCCCCACGCAGCTCCGCTGTCGCCCCACCCCCGCCGCCGTCCGAGGCCACCGGCTCGCTGCGGGGCGCCGTCGCCACGCCCCCGCCCCCGCCACCCGAGGCGGCCCCGCGCGCGGCAGCCCTTCCGCCGATGCAGGCCGAGTCGGTCCGGCAGCCGTCGGCGCTTGAGCAGCGGGTCACCGGCGGACTCAGCGGGATCAGCGGCATTTCAGGCGGCGAAACGACCCAGCAGCGCATCCTGGAGCTGTCGCTCTGGATTGTCGACCGGGTGCAGGGCTCGCTGGGCACTCAGACCGAGCTGAAGCGCACGCCCGAGTCCGAGCGGCTGTTGCAGGAGCGCTTCACCAACTACTACCGCCAGAGCGGCGTCAACCTGAACGATGGCCAGGTCAAGCAGCTCTACGAGATGGTCACCGACGAGCTGTTCGGGTTCGGGCCGATCGAGCCGCTCCTACGCGACGACTCGATCACCGAGGTCATGGTCAACGGGCCGAACATCGTGTATATTGAGCAGAAGGGCAAGATCTACCAGACGCCGGTCCGCTTCGCCAGTGATGACCACGTGCTCAAGGTGATCGACCGGATCATCCGACCGCTGGGCCGTCGCATCGACCGCAAGTGGCCGATGGTCGACGCTCGGTTGCCCGATGGTTCGCGCGTCAACGCGATCATCCCGCCTTGCTCGATCGACGGCCCGACGATCACCATCCGAAAGTTCTCCAAGACCAAGCTCCAGGTCGAGGACCTGATCCGGTTCGGGTCGGTGACGCAGCAGATGGCCGAGTTCCTACGCGCGTGCGTGGTCAGCCGGCTCAATATCGTTGTCTCCGGCGGCACCGGCTCCGGCAAGACGACGCTGCTGAACGTGCTTTCGAACTTCATCCCCGAAGACGAGCGCATTGTCACGATCGAGGACAGCGCCGAGCTGAAGCTGGGCCAGGACCACGTGGTGCGCCTGGAGGCCAAGCCGCCCGAGGTCGACGGCTCCGGCCGCGTGACGATCAACGACCTGGTGATCAACTCGCTACGTATGCGCCCGGAGCGCGTGGTGATCGGCGAGTGCCGCGGCGGCGAGACGATGGCAATGCTCCAGGCGATGAACACCGGCCACGACGGCTCGCTCACGACGCTGCACTCCAACACGCCGCGCGATGCCTGCTCGCGTATGGAGACGATGGCGATGATGGCCGGGATGGATATGCCGCTCAAGGTCATCCGTGAGCAGATCGCCTCGGCGATCGACCTGATCGTCCAGCAGACGCGCCTGGAGGACGGGCAGCGCAAGGTCTCGCACATCACCGAGGTCCAGGGGATGGAGGGCGATGTGATCGTGTTGCAGGACATCTTCCTGCTGGATATCAAGGGCAAGACGCCCGAGGGCAAGTTGATCACCGAGCTGCGGCCGACCGGCACGCGCCCGCGCTTCACCACGCGGCTGGAGTCGCATGGCTTCAAGCTGCCGCCGAGCATCTTCGGGGCGGAGATGCCTGGTGGCAAAAAGTGGTGAGCGGGGGTTGAACGGGGAACAGCGGAACGACGGAGGGAGCGGAAAGGGAAGCGGATAGAGCGGATTTTGGTTGTGAAAGCAGGGCGAGCCATCCGGCCCGCCCTGCTTTGTTTTTAGGAGCGATTGGATGAATCAAAGCAGGTGATGGCCGGCAGATGCGCGTTGTCGGCGGCGCCCGCGTCGCGGCGTAGGGGTGGGTCTCGCACCCACCCGCGATGCGGGCGCCGACCGGCAGTGTAGTTCGTCGTCAATCAGCCGGCAGTTTTACCACGAAGGGCGCGAAGATATGAAGACCACTAAGGTATCGAAGACTACGAGACGTTATTTGCCACACGCTCAGGTGGAATGAGCTTAATCAGACTGCGGAGGGTGGTGTTCACCGCTTCGGCGTCTGGGAAATAGGCCCGTACATCAGGATCAAGCATCACAGCGCCATCAGGCAATGCGTAATCGCGTTCTTCGGTCGTGCCATCTGACTTACGGATGGTGATGGTATAACCACGCTGGTAGGCGCGATGGTGCTTCCCACGGACACCACCTGAGAAATCATATTCCGGCAGCATTTCGTCGCTGTCGTCTGGTTGGTTAGACATCTCGTTACTCATGCCGTGGCCTTGGCTTCATCCCATTCAAAGCGCAAATCCATTCGGCTCTACCTTCGCTTATCCAAATGATGGCGGATAGCGTACCACAGGCTACAGGCTTTTTCAATAGCGATCCGGCCTACTCCGCGCCAGCGCCAGCCCATACACCTGCTCCGTGCCCGCAGCCCGCAGCGCAGCCGCGCAGGCCGCCATCGTCGCGCCCGTCGTCAGCACGTCGTCCACCAGGATGATGCGGCGTGGCGGCGTGGCGCCCTGCCAGCGAAACGCGCCGCGCATGTTCTCAGCGCGGGCACGCGCGTCGAGCCGGGCCTGCTGCTCGGTGGCCCGCACGCGCGCTAGGCCGGCGCCGATCAGCGGCAGCCGCAACGCCTGCTCGACCTCGCGGGCCAGCACCTCGGCCTGGTTGAAGCCGCGCTCGGCCTGGCGGGCGGGGTGCAGCGGGATCGGCAGCAGAGCATCGGCCGCGAGGGGGCGCGCGGCCAGGACGGCGGACAGCAGCGCGCCGAGCGGCTGGGCCATGCGGCGCACGCGGCGGTACTTGAGTTGGTGGACGGCACCGCGCAGCGGCCCATCGAAGACGAACGCGATCCGCACGCCGTCCAGCCCCGGCAGCGTGGGCGCCGGCTCGGCGGGGTAGGGCGCCAGCGCGGCGCGGCACTCCCCGCAGAGCAGGTCGCCTAGCTGCTTGCAGCCGGCGCAGCGGTCGGGAAACAGCAGTGCGAGCAGCTTGTCGAGGATAGAGCGGCCGGCCATGGTACCTCACCTAGGTATACGTCCCATCGTAGTATAGGCAAGCGCACGGCGCGACGAAATGGGCCGCCGGTCCTGTCACTTGCTCCTGAGAGTACTATCATCGCTGTCAGTTGTCCGTTGTCCCTGGTCAGTTGTCAGTGGTCTGCCGGTAGCAATGGCGTCGGCGATGGCAATGTCGTCGGTGATGGCAATGTGGTAGGGGTGAAGCATTTGCGTGTCACCGTGATCGATCGGCGCATCCCGGTGATTGATCGGCGGTCGGTGGTCGGCGGTCGGCGGTCGGGTCTTGCCGCGCTCCCGGCGATAGGCTATCATGCCGGCATTGATTGAGAGGAGTCCTGGTGTCCAAATACGGCGCCATTATCGCTGTCGTCTGCGCGCTGGTCGTCTGCCTCTGCCCAGGCGTGGGGGCGGCCGGCGCTAGTCCCGCTGTCTACCTGCACCTCCAGCGCGCGACCTTCGACCCCTTGCGTGCTACGCCGACGATCGCGTCAAGCGTATGGGACGGCGCCGAGTCGCGGCTGCTGATCGTGCAGTTCGATGCCGCGCCGAACCCAAACACACTTGTAAGTCTGGAGGTGGCTGGCCTGCGACCGCTGCTGTATGTCCCCGACAACGCCTTTCTGGTGCGGGCCGGCGTGGCGGTCGGACCTACGGTCACAGCGCTGCCGGGCGTGCGCTGGTTGGGGCCGCTGCACGCCGCCTATAAGCTGCCGGCCGAGCTTGAGCCCATGCTGGGCGGCGCCGGTGTGCTCGACCTATGGCTGCTCGGCACGCCGGACGCCGACGCCGACGCGCTCGCTCGCGACCTGGAGGCGTTGGCTGGCGCCATTGTCGGGCGCGGCGCCGGGATGCAGGGGCCGTCGCTGCACCTACGCATGCCGGCCGGCGCGCTCCGCGCTGTGCTCAATCGCGACGATGTGCTGTGGGTCGAGCCGTTCGCCGTGCCGCGCCTGTTCAACGACCGTGCCCGCGCGATCACCGGCGTGACGTCGGCCCAGCAGCGCGATGTCGGGCTGACCGGCGCCGGGCAGATCATCGCCATCACCGACACTGACCTGGACATCCAGGCGGATGTCGAGGCTGGCGGCAACCCGGACTTCGCTGCCACGCGCGTCGTTCGCGGCTTCTCGAATTATGATCTCGACCCCACCGACCCGAACTGCCAGTCGACCGATTGGAGCGACCACAACGGCCACGGCACCCACGTCTCCGGCACGGCGCTCGGCAGCGGCGCCCGCTCACCGGTCGGCCTGTCGTTCGCCGGAGTCGCGCCGGAGGCCGGGCTAGTTGTTCAGTCAGTCTCGAACGGCGGCAGCTTCTTGGATTGCCTGGTCTACGAAGACGGTGTCTCATTCCTGGATCTCGCCTACGGCGCCGGCGCGCGGGTGCAGAACGCCAGTTGGGGCGCCCAATCGGACGGCGATTACACCCAGACGAACTCCGATATCGATGCCTTCCTATGGGAGCATAAAGACCATCTGTTTGTCACTGTGTCCGGCAACACCGGGGGCGACGGCAATAACGACGGCGTGGTCGACCTGGACTCGATCACCTCGCCGGGGAGCGCGAAAAATGTCCTAACCGTCGGGGCGAGCGAGAACTACCGCCCGCCTAACGGCGAGTGTTCGTTCAGCGTGCCGGAGAATAGTTGCTGGCAAAACTACTGGAACTTCTCCGAGAAGCTGCCCTTTACCGACGACTATGTCAGCGACGACATTGTGGGGATGGCGGCCTTCTCTGGCCGCGGCCCCACCGACGATGGGCGCATTAAGCCGGAGATCGTCGCGCCGGGGACCAATATCGTCTCGACGCGCTCGCACCAGCCTGGCGCCGCCTACCTGAGCACCTACGGCCCAGACTACGCCTACAGCTCCGGCACCTCGATGGCGGCGCCGCTGGTCAGCGGCATGGGCGCGCTGGTGCGCCAGTGGCTGATCGAGGCGCGCCACACCGTGCCGAGCGCGGCGCTGGTGAAGGCGTTGCTGCTGAACGGCGCCGCCGACACCAGCCCAGGCCAGTACGAAGTCGGGGCGCAGCGCGAGATCCCGGCGGAGTGGCCCAACAGCGTCGAGGGCTGGGGCCGGGCCGCGATCACCGATACAATCGATCTGGGGGGCGATGAGCGGGTCTGGCTGGCCGACAGCGCGCCCGGCCTCACGGTGGGCGCCGTGGTCAGCTACACGCTGGTCGTCAGCGATGGGCAGCCGCTGCGGGTGACGCTGGCGTGGACCGACTACCCGGCGACCCCACTGTTGAGCAAGGCGCTGGTGAACGATCTCGACCTGGAGGTCCAACTGCCGGGCGGCGCGACCGTCCTCGGCAATGCGAACGCCGACCGCCGGCGCAGCCCGTTCTGCCAGGATGCGGGCGGCGCCGACCGCTGCAATAACGCTGAGAGCGTCCACATCGCCGCGCCGGCCGCCGGTACCTATATCGTCCGGGTGCGCGCGTTCGTCGTCAACCCGCTTGGCGGGCCGCAGCCCTTCGCGCTGGCCGCCAGGGCGCGCCAGGTGCGCGCGGCCGGCGCGCCGGCGCCGCCGGTGCTCCAGCCGATCGATAACCATGGCGCTGCGGCCCTGCCATTAGAGTGGGAAACGGTCGGCGGGGCGACCTATTACAAGGTCAGCCAGGGCAGCAGCGACGACTTCGCGAACGCCACCACATTCACGACTGGCGACACTGGGCTGACGCGTGTGGCGCCGGTGGGGACCCACTTCTTCCGGGTGCAGAGCTGTACGCCGGCGGGGTGCGGCGCGCCGGGGAATATTCGATCGGCCACGGTGACGATCGCGCCGCTGCTGCTGCCAGTGGTTCGCCGCTAGTGTATTTCCAACCGGCATCTTTGAGATTGACGATGAACATCTGTCAGGTGATCTATGTCCACGCAAATTTTAGCCACTAAACTCTATATCCCCCCGCCTCGGCCCACAGGCGTGCTGCGGTCCCGCTTGATCAAGCGGTTGAATCAGGGCCTGTATCGCAAACTGACCCTGCTCTCTGCCCCCGCCGGCTTTGGCAAGACCACGCTGCTCGCCTCCTGGCTCACGGAATTGAGAATTGAAAATGAAAAATTGAGAAAGAGACCTGAGCCACGGGATTCTCAATTCTCAATTCTCAATTCTCAATTCAACGTGGCCTGGCTGTCGATTGACAAAGGCGATAGTGATCCCGCACGCTTTCTGACGTATCTTGTCGCCGCATTGCAGACGATTGTGCCGCATATTGGCGAAGGAGTGTCGGAAATGTTGAAGTCTCCTCAGCCACCGCCAATCGAATCAATCCTGACGTCTCTGCTCAACGAGATTTCTACCATCCCGGACGATTTTATCCTCGTCCTTGACGACTACCACGTACTTGATAGCCAAATCAGTTGATGACGCCCTCACTTTCTTGCTCGAGCATCTGCCACCACAGATGCATCTGGTCATCGCCACCCGCGAGGACCCGCATTTACCCCTGGCTCGTTTACGCGCACGGAGCCAATTGACCGAACTGCGCGCCACAGACTTGCGCTTTACCCAGGCCGAAGCCGCCGAATTTCTCAATCAGGTGATGGGCCTGAACCTCTCAGCAGAAGATATCGCCGCGCTGGAAGCTCGCACCGAAGGCTGGATTGCCGGTCTGCAACTGGCTGCGCTTTCAATGCAGGGACATCAAGACGCCGCTGGCTTTATCAGATCGTTCACCGGCAGCCACCATTTCGTGCTGGACTATCTGCTTGAAGAAGTCCTGCACCAGCAGTCCGAACGCGTCCAGACGTTCTTGCTGCGCACATCCATCCTCGACCGCATGTGCGGCCCGCTGTGCGATGCCCTGACCGAAATTGAGAATGAAAAATTAAGAATTGAGAATGAAGCTGCCGAATCCCGAATTCTCAATTCTCAATTCTCAATTCTCAGTTGCTTCTGGAAGATCTCGAACATGCCAACCTGTTCATTGTCCCGCTGGACAACGAGCGGCGTTGGTACCGCTATCACCATCTCTTTGCCGATTTGCTGCGGCAGCGATTGCACCAGCGTATCGACTCGCCTACAGAACATGAGGAGATAAGCGTAGCCGAATTACATATACGTGCCAGCCAATGGTATGAAGACAATCGCCTGGAGATCGAAGCCTTTCACCATGCTGCTGCCGCCAATGATATTGAGCGCGCCGAGCGGCTGATGGAAGGCAAGGGGATGCCCTTGCACTTTCGCGGCGCGGTGGCCGCGATGCTGGACTGGCTGGAGTCGCTGCCGGCGACAGTGCTGGATGCCAGGCCCTCGCTGTGGGTGAAGTATGCCGAGATCTTGCTGGTGAGCGGCCAGACGACCGGCGTCGAACAGAAACTCCAGGCTGCCGAAGCAGCCCTGCAAGGCGCTGAACTCGACGACAAGACCCGCCATCTTATCGGGCACATCGCCACGGCAAGGGCTACGCTGGCGCTCACTCGATACCAGGTCGAAACCATGTTGATCCAGTCGCGCCGCGCCCTGGAGTATCTGCGCCCCGATGACCTGGCCTTCCGCGCTACGGCGAACTGGACGCTGGGGTACTGCCTACTTCGCTCCAGGGCGACCGTGTCGCGGCCCGCCAGGCGACCAGCGAAGCCATAGCACTCAGCCAGGCGGCTGGGAGTATCTTCACCGCCATATTGGCTACCATTGCGTCTGGGCCAAGTACAGGAAGCAGACAACCAGCTCTACCTGGCGGCCGAGACCTACCGGCACGTCCTGCAATTGGCGGGCGATCGGCCGCAACAGATTGTCTACGAAGCGCATCTTGGTCTGGCTCGCATCTGCTACGAATGGAACGACCTGGAGGCCGCTGAGCAGCACGGGCAACAGAGCCTCCAGCTGGCGCGGCAGTATGAAAGCGTTATTGACAGATTCATTGTCTGTGAGGTGTTTCTCGCCCGCCTGAAACTTGCCCAGGGAGATGTGGACGGCGCGGTCGCTTTGTTAGCGCAGGCTGACCAGTCCGCGCGCCAGCATAACTTTGTGTATCGCATACCTGAGGTTGCTGCCGCACAGGTGCTGGCGCTGCTTCGCCAGGGCAATCTGGCGGCGGCCGCTCATCTGGCACAGACGCACAAGCTCCCGATCAGCCAGGCGCGCGTGCTCCTGGCTCAGGGAGACCCGACTGCGGCGCTGGCGGTGCTGGAGCCAGTGCGTCAGGCAGGCGGAGGCCAAGGGCTGGCAGGATGAACGGCTCAAGGTGATGGTGCTTCAGGCGGTCGCTCACCATGCCCATGGCGAAAAGGAAAGGCTGTGCAGCCTGCTGGGCGAGGCGCTGGCGCTGGCCGAGCCGGGCGGCTTCATCCGTGTCTTTGTCGACGAAGGGTTGCCGATGAAGCAGCTCCTCCAGGAAGTCGCTACCCGCAGGATAGCGCCGGAATATACACGCCATCTGTTGGCGGCATTCTCGCATGGTGGAACGAAGCGAGCCGCCCAATCCGCAACCATAGAGCCCTTAAGCGAACGGGAGCTTGAGGTGCTCCAACACATTGCAGAAGGGCGAACCGATCAAGAAATCGCCGATCGGCTGTACCTCTCGCTCTACACTGTCAAGGTCCACGCGCGCAACATCTATGGCAAACTCGGCGTCAACAAGCGGACGCAAGCGGTTGCCAGGGCAAGGGAGCTGGGTGTCCTGCCTCGTTCCTAATCGCCCTTTTATTCAGACCCTCCCCTGCTTTTCCTCGCGATTACCTCTCGTGAATAGTTCGTTCGAGGTATGACGTTACTCCCCCTATCGCTTATGCTTCTCACGTAAGACAAGGTTTCGGAAGGCGCCGTTCGACTTTACAATGTGAGTGGGGGGAGACTGAGGGGGCAGCCCCCTCAAACCCCCTTTTTCCCAGAACTCGACCCACAAACCGACAGAAGTACACCCGTAAAGGAATAAAACTATGAATAATCAGGGCGAGCTGCTCGCTACAACTCAGACCAAGGCTTCAGCTCCTATCAGTAAGCGGACGGCCTCCTCTACCAAAGCCGATTGGCTGGTGCCCGCCGCGCTGATCGCGCTCAGCTTTATCCCGTTCGCCGCAGGCGCCGTCCGCGTGGTCGGGCTGGCCGGCGGCGCAGAAATCACGCCGGAAAATGCGCGGTTCTTCGCAGTACCCCTACCCGTGGTGCTACACATCATCTGTGCCAGCCTATTCTGCATCCTGGGCGCCTTCCAGTTCGCCCCCGGATTTCGCCGCCGGAGGCCCGGCTGGCACCGCAGAGTTGGGCGGCTCTTGGTCCTGTGCGGCCTTGCTGCCGGCCTTTCGGGTCTGTGGATGACCCAGTTTTATCCCCTCTATCCCCACTTGCAGGGCGATCTGCTTTATGGCTTCCGGCTCCTGTTCGGTTCAGCCATGGTCCTGTCGATTGCCCTGGGCCTAGTCGCCATCCGGCGGCGGAAGATCGCCCAACACCGCGCCTGGATCATTCGCGGCTATGCAATCGGCCAGGGCGCGGGTACGCAGGCGCTGGTCGGTCTGCCCTGGTTCTTGATCTTCGGCAAATCCAGCGAGCTTAACAATGCGTTGATGATGGGCGCCTGCTGGGTCATTAACCTCGCCGTGGCCGAATGGATCATCCGCAGTAATAGTTCAAGGGGTCGCTAGTGAAAGCAATTGTAAAATGGGAAGGGGTTTTTGTGGGGGCTTCCCCCACACCCCCTTTTACACCTGGCCGAGGCGCACCGCTCAGGGTTGTAAAGTGAGAAGGGGCTTTGTGGGGGCTTCCCCCACAAAGCCCCTTTTACAATTGGTCGAGGCGCACCGCTGCTACAGCGGAAACAGCTCCTCGACCGGCACCAACCGGAGCGCGCCGGTGGGGCACGCGCTAACGCAGGCCAGATCCTCGTAGCCGTGGCACAGGTCGCATTTATCGGCGCGGTGGGTGGGCTGGGCCAACTCCAGCGGGATCGTCCCGATCTTCAGCCGCTTGACCTGCCGCCAGAGCGACCCCAGGAGCGAGGCATCACCCGCGCCGTGCGGCATCAACTGGACGGCATCGTAAGGGCATGCGGTCACGCAATCGCCGCAGCCGGTGCAGTCGTCGGTGATGATCAGCGCGCCGTGATCATTCCACTTGATTGCGTCCGAGGGGCAGGAACTCGACACACTCGGCGCCAACGTGGCACTGCCGGCAGGTGTCGGTCACATCCAGGCCGTTCAGCCTGACGCCGTGCGTGTTGATGCGCGCCCGGCCGTGGCGCGTCATGCAGGCCGTCTCGCAGATATGGCAGTCGTCGGGGCAGAGCTGGGTGTCACGGACGAGCGCGTGGGTGCCGCGCAGGAGCCCGCGCTCTACCGCAGCGCCGAACTGACGCGCCCGCTCAGGGTCGCCGCGCATTGCCACGCCGGAGGTGCGGCGCTGCTCGACCACCTTGTTCATGTGCGCGGCCAGGTGCGGCTGCCGCTCCAGTAGCCGCAGGAAGTCGGCGGCGGGGAGCGCCAGCACCTCCACCGGCGTCAGCGCCCGGACGTCGGCGTTGTGCGGGGCATCGGCCAGCAGCGACATCTCGCCGAAGAAGTCGCCCTCGTCCAGCGAGGCGATCACCTGGCCGGCCTGATCGATCACCACCTGACCAGCCTCGATTAGGTACAGCGCATCGCCTGTCGCGCCCTCGCGGATGATCGCGTCGCCGCGGGCGTAGTGCTGCGGCTGGAGCAGGGCTGCGACGCCGGCGCGCTCCAACTGCGAGAGCCGGCCGAACAGCGGTATCCGGCCAATCGTGCTATCGACCAGGCGCTGGCGGTAGATCGCCCGCAGCGCGTTGTTCAGCTCGGGCGCCTCGGCGAGCAGGGCGCGCACCTCCTCGCGCGGCAGATGCAGCAGGTAGCAGATCGTCTCGGCCTGCACGGTCGCGCCGCGGAATAGGTCGCCAAAGAGCGGCCCTTCGCCGAAGCAGTCGCCGCGATTCAGGATACCGATCAGCACCTCCTGGCCGGTGCGGTCGTGCAATGTCAGGCTGACGGTGCCGCGCAGGATCAGGTACAGGAAATCGCCGGGCATTCGCTCGCCGACAATCACCGTCCCCGGCATCAAGGCGCGCAGCGTACACAGCGAGGCCAGCCGCATAAGCTGCGTGCTGGGAACATCCCGGAGGCAGTCGAGCGATGCCAGGGCGTCGACCTGGCGACGGCGGCGTTCTTCGAACTGCTGAGCCAAAATCTCGTCCCGCACCCGCGCGGGCGGAATTTGCCGACGATGACCTGCTGAGGCACCCATCTATTTTGAACCAGCCCCATCCATTCGATACACAATCTCTGAGAGACTATCTGAAAAGGCTCGCGTGTCACTCGCGGTCCATCGTGGAAAGGGGCTCTTGAGGGCTACCCCTCAAACTCCCCTGTTCAGGCAGTCTCTGAAAGAACATCATTGTACCACGTCCACCGGCATCGCGGCGCACAGCTACTATTGGTGCTGATAGCGCTATTTTTTGGTTGTTCATTTATCATCAAAGCAAATCGTTAGCTACCAGTGCGCCATACTAGAATGAGTGCAACATCACGTTGTACAACGGGCGGATTATATGGACACGAGCATCAAAACGATTAAGGATGTGAGGGTATTTTATGGATGCAGCGAATCCTTCCTCGCTCACGACGGCGCCGCTCGCGAAGCCTGGGCGCTCCTGGCTGCTCGCCAACCTGCCCCTGCGGATCAAGCTGCTGCTGGCATTCCTGGTTATGACCACGCTCGCGACCAGCGCGGTGGCATTCTTCAGCGACAACTCCATCCGCAGCAGCCTGACCGCCGACGCCGGCGAACGTCTTCAAGGCCAGACTCAAGAGCTGGCGCTGGGTGTCGGCAACCTGGTGCAGCGCCAGGTTGATCTACTGCGCGCGTTCAGCTTGAACAACATCGTCCAGGACGGAATCAAGCAGGCCAACACCGACTACAACCTCACCCCGAACATCCAGAACCGCCTCACCCAGCTCGACAGTCGCTGGGCGGCCGCCCCTGAGACCGATCCATTTGTCCAGGACCTTCTGACCAATGTGGTGGCCGGCGAGCTGCAGGAGTACCGCAACTACTTCCCCGATAACGTCGAGATCCAGGTGACCGACCGCTACGGCGCGCTGGTGGGGGCCACCAACAAGGTTGCCGATTACTACCAGGCCGACGAGGAGTGGTGGCAGGCGACCTGGAGCAATGGGCAGGGCGCGGTCTGGGTCGGCCAGCCGGTCTTCGACCAGAACACGAAGTCGTTCTCGATCGCCATCTCTGTGCCGGTGTACGGCAGCAACACTGCGTCGGTCGCGGGCATCCTGCAGGCCACCTACCGCATGGATGACCTGCTCGACCTGCTTGGTGGCACCAGGATAGGCGACACCGGCGGCGCGTATCTGATCGACGCGCTCGGCACCTATACCTCCCCGAACAAAGCGACGCAGCCGCTGGAAGCGGACCTGCTGGCACAAACTCAGAACACGGCGATCGAATATACCGAGATCAGCTACGAGGGCGCTCCCAGCTTTGTCAGCCGGGTGCCGGTGGCGACGATCACCGATAACCCGGTTGTCGCCAAGCTGGGGTGGTCGGTGCTAGTACACCAGGACCGCGACGAGATTCTCGCGCCGGTCAATGCGACCGCGCAGACGACCTTCCTGATCAGTTTGGGGACGCTGGTGCTGGCCGGCCTGCTGGCTCTGGGCATCGCCCAGATTCTCAGCCGCCCTATCCTGCGCCTGACCCAGGCCGCCCAGCGCCTGGCCACCGGCGACCTGTCGCACCGCCTGGCCTTCGCCCGCAGCGATGAGATCGGCATGCTTGCCAGCAGCTTCGATACCATGGCTGCCACTCTCGAAGATCGCATGGCCGCCGAGCAGGCCGCCCGCGCCGATGCCCAGCGGCTCCAGCAGGCCGAGACGGAGAGCCGCCAGCACCTGGAACTGGCGGTCGGCGAGTACCTGGCCTTCACCCAGCAAGTCGCCCACGGCGACCTGACCCGCCGTCTGCCGCTGCGCTACGAGGGCGCGCTGGGCGAGTTGGGCCTGGGCCTCAACGCCATGGTCTCCAACCTACACGGCATCACCGCCCAGGTCCAGGAGGCCACCAACGCCATCGCCAGCGCCACCGCCCAGATCCTGGCCGCCACCACCGAGCAGGCTGCCTCCTCGGCCGAGCAGTCGGCCGCGATCACCGAGACCGCCACCTCGGTCGAGGAGGTCAAGGTCATCGCCCAGCAGACCGCCCGCCAGGCCACCCAGATCGCCGAGGTGGGTCAGAGTGCGCTCCAGATCGCCAAGCAGGGCGGCCAGGCGATCGAGAGCACGATCGGCGGGATGGGCCAGGTGCGGGCGCAAGTGCGCCAGATCGCGCAACTGATGCACGCGCTGACCGGGCACTCGCAGGCGATCGGGACGGTGATCACCACGGTGAGTGAGCTGGCCGACCAGATCAATCACCTGGGGCGCAATGTGGCGATCGAGAGCACCAGGAGCGGCAAGCAGGACCAGGAGCTGAGCGAGCTGGCGCGGCTGGTGCGCGAGTTGGCCGAGCGCAGCAAGGGAGCATCGTCGGAGGTGCGCGAGCTGCTGGTGGAGATCCAGCAGGCGACGCGCTCGGCGGTGCAGGGCACGGAGCAGGGCAGCAAGGGGGTCGAGGAAGGTGCGGCGCTGGTCAGCCAGGCCGGCGCGGCCATCCATCGCCTGGCGACCGAGGTGGAGCACGGGGCGCAGGCGAACGTGCAGATGGCGGCGGCGGCCCAGCAGCAGATGATCGGTATGGAGCAGATCGGGCTGGCCATGACCGCGATTCAGCAGGCGACGACGCAGGCGCTGCTGGGCACCCAGCAGGCCGAGCAAGCCGCCCAGGATCTGCACTCCCTGGCCCAATCGCTCCAGGGCGCCATCGCTACCTACCGGCTCTAAGAGGCTGTCTGAAAAGGGGGAGTTTGAGGGGGCAGCCTCCTCAAGAACCCCTTTCCCACCAAGGACTACGGGCGACAAACCAACCTTTTCAGACAATCTCTTAGAGTGAAACGTGAAACGTGAAATGTGTTGCGTGTTGCGTGAGACCAATCACGCAACACGCAACACGCAACAAACAACCTTATCGCTAGAGAAGATTGAGGAGAGCCATGCAAACCGCGCAACCCGTCACTACTTCACCTATGCCATCTGCGGCACGTTTTGGTCTCAAACAACAGCTTATGCTTGCGCTCGGCCTGGTCAGCGTCCTGCTGGCGATCGTCGGCGTGGCGGCCATGGGCAGCCTGCTCAGTCTCGGTGGAGCAATGCGCCAGGCCGTCGAGGTCGATGGGCAGTTGAGTTACCTGGCCAATCAGGTCGCGATCCAGACGCTGCTGTGTCGCCGCTACGAGAAGGACCTGTTCCTGAACCTGGCCGACGTCAAGGTGCGCTCCGAGCAACAGGCCTTTTGGAACAACTCCTTCGCCGACCTGACGCGGGCGATCGACGAGTTCGACGCGGCCGCGACGACCCCGGAGGATAAGAAACTGGTGACCGTTTGGCGCAAAGAAAGCGCCACGTACCAGAAGTCTTTTCTGGAGGTCGGCCAGTGGATCGCGGCTGGCAGCGTCACATCGCCGGAGAGCGCGAACGGCTCGCTTGAGCCCACGAAAGAGAATATCCAAAATCTCACCGGCACAGCGCTTGATGCGGCGAAGAGCAAAGCCGAGTCGGCACAGCAGTCGGTGGCGATGATGGAGCAGCGCAGCACCACCATTTTGGTGATGATCATCGCGTTTGTCCTGCTGTCGCTGATCGTCGCGGGCGCATGGAGCGTGCTCTTCCCGCGCCGCATGATGCGCCCGATCGCGGAGTTGCAGGCGGCCACCGGCCGGATCGCCGGCGGCGACATGACCGCCAGGGTCGAGCTGGCCCGCAACGACGAGCTGGGGCTGCTGGGAGGGGCTTTCAACCAGATGGCCGACACCATCCGCAAGCATGTTGACGACTTGCGGCTGACCAACGAGGAGACCAAGCGGCTCCAGCAGGCCGAGACGGAGAGCCGCCAGCACCTGGAACTGGCGGTCGGCGAGTACCTGGCCTTCACCCAGCAGGTGTCCCACGGCGACCTGACCCGCCGCCTGCCGCTGCGCTACGAGGGCGCGCTGGGCGAGTTGGGCCTGGGCCTCAACGCCATGGTCTCCAATCTGCACGGCGTCACCGCCCAGGTCCAGGAGGCCACCAACGCCATCGCCAGTGCCACCGCTCAGATCCTGGCCGTCACCACCGAGCAGGCTGCCTCCTCGGCCGAGCAGTCGGCCGCGATCACCGAGACCGCCACCTCGGTCGAGGAGGTCAAAGTCATCGCCCAGCAGACCGCCCGCCAGGCCACCCAGATCGCCGAGGTGGGTCAGAGTGCGCTCCAGATCGCCAAGCAGGGCGGCCAGGCGATCGAGAGCACGATCGGCGGGATGGGCCAGGTGCGGGCGCAAGTGCGCCAGATCGCGCAACTGATGCACGCGCTGACCGGGCACTCGCAGGCGATTGGGACGGTGATCACCACGGTGAGCGAGCTGGCCGACCAGATCAACCACCTAGGGCGCAATGTGGCGATCGAGAGCACCAGGAGCGGCAAGCAGGACCAGGAGCTGAGCGAGCTGGCGCGGCTGGTGCGCGAGTTGGCCGAGCGCAGCAAGGGAGCATCGTCGGAGGTGCGCGAGCTGCTGGTGGAGATCCAGCAGGCGACGCGCTCGGCGGTGCAGGGCACGGAGCAGGGCAGCAAGGGGGTCGAGGAAGGTGCGGCGCTGGTCAGCCAGGCCGGCGCGGCCATCCAGCACCTGGCGGCCGAAGTGGAGCACGGGGCGCAGGCGAACGTGCAGATGGCGGCGGCAGCCCAGCAGCAGATGATCGGCATGGAGCAGATCGGCGTGGCCATGATCGCCATCCAGCAGGCGACGACGCAGGCGCTGCTGGGCACCCAGCAGGCCGAGCAAGCCGCCCAGGATCTGCACTCCCTGGCCCAGTCGCTCCAGAGCGCCATCGCTACCTACCGGCTCTAAGAGGCTGTTTGAAAGGGGGAGTTTGAGGGGGCAGCCCCCCTCAAGAACCCCTTTCCACTACGAAGCTTCGGCGACAAATCAACCTTTTCAGACAGCCTCTAAACGTGAAACGTGAAATGTGTTGCGTGTTGCGTGATTGGTCTTACGCAACACGCAACACGCAACACGCAACAGGTATCAGCCACCGGAATGGTACACGCACAGGGCATACGCGGTCACGGTCATTTTTGGTGAATACATGGGCAAGCGTCAAGCGAATCAACCGATTCAGGTGCTGGTGGTCGAGGCCACGCGCGGGCGGCGCGAGCTGCTGACGCGGCTGTTACAGAACGCCGGTGGATTCGCCGTCGCCGGCACGGCTAGCGACGGTCCGTCGGCGATCGAGGCCACCTGCCGGCTGCACCCGGATATCATCATCATGGATGTCCGCCTACCCTCGTTTGACGGCTATGAGGTCACACGCCAGATCATGCAGCGCTGCCCGACGCCGATCGTCCTGATGAGCGGCAGCACCGGGGACGCGCGGCGGCGCTCGGTCGAGGCGCTCTCGGCCGGCGCGCTGGCGGTGGTTCGCCGGCCCGATCGGCGCGGCAATGGCGATTACGCGGCGCTGATCAGGACCCTACGCCTGATGGCCGACGTGCCGGTGGTGACGCGCCACACGCCCCGGCTGCTGTCGCCCGCCGCCCAGCGCCCGCCGCTCCCGGTGTTCGTGCCCCGCCCGCACGATGATTATCCCAATGGGGAGGACGACGGCGGCGAGCACCCGCCACTCCCGGAAACGGCGCCGCATATACTGGCGATCGCCGCGTCGACGGGTGGACCGGCGGCGATCCAAACCTTGCTCAATGGGCTGCGGATGGCCCGACCGCACGACGATGCCGAACTGGACGGGCAGGCGGACGCCGACGTGATCGTGATGCCGCCGATCCTGATCGCCCAGCATATCGCGCGCGGCTTCGTCAACGCGCTGGCCGAGTGGCTGCGGCGCACGACGCTGCTACCGGTCCACGTCGCCCACGAGGCACAACACCTGCTGCCGGGGCATGTCTACCTGGCGGCCGATGGGCAGCACCTGCTGGTTGGCCCGCAGGGGACTGCCGTGCTGCTGCCGGGCGCCGAGCGGGATCGCTACTGCCCCAGCGCCGATGTCTTGTTCGAGTCGGTGGCGCAGGTGTATGGCGCCAGGGCGCTCGGCGTGGTGCTGACCGGCATGGGCGATGATGGGGCGCGCGGGCTGTGGGCGCTGCGGGCGGCGGGCGGTCAGACATTCGCCCAGGACGAGGCAAGCAGCGTCGTGTATGGGATGCCGCAGGCGGCGGTCGCGGCCGGGGCAGTGGCTAGCGTCGCCCCGCTCACCAATCTGGCCGAGGTTATTGTGCATGCGCTACGCTACGGAGCAAGAACAAAGGACAAAGAATAGAGAACAAATACATTGTAAAAGAATATTTTGTTCTTTGTTCTGAGTTCTTTGTTCTAGGTGAAGGGAATGACACCATGCGGGAATCAGGTGATCACACTAATCTGCGCGGCGCCCGCGCAGTCCAGCAATCGCCGGAGTTGACGGACGAGCTGTACGTTTGCTTCCGCGATCTGCTGCGCGAGCGCTGTGGCCTGCACTACCCAGAGCGCAAGCGCTCCGACCTGGCCCACGGGCTGAACCAGGCCATGAACAGCGGGGGCTACCAGGACCTGGCGACCCTGTACGCCGATGCCCGCGTCGGCGGCCCGGCCTGGGAAACCCTGCTGGCCCAACTGACGGTCGGCGAGACCTATTTCTTCCGCAACCAGCCGCAGTTCGATGCGCTGCGGCAGCAGCTCCTGCCGGAGTTGCTCCAGCGCCGCGGGACCATCCGTAGCCTGCGCGTCTGGAGCGCCGGCTGCGCCACCGGCGAGGAGCCCTACTCGATCGCGATGCTGCTTGGCGATTTCCTGCCGCCGGATCAGTCCTGGCAAGTCAGCATCATGGCGACCGACCTGAACCCGCGCTTTCTGACCCGCGCCCGCGAGGCGCTGTATAGCGAATGGTCATTTCGCGAGACGAACGAGGCCCAGCGGGCGCGCTTCTGGGTCCAGGAGGGCAACCGCTGGCGGCTGCGGCCCGAGATCCGCCGCATGGCGCTCTTCTCGCGCCTCAACCTGGCCGAGCCGAGCTATCCGGCGATCGGCAACGGCACCTGCGCGATGGATATTATCTTCTGCCGCAATGTGATGATCTATTTCGACGAGGAGACCACCCGGCAGGTCGTCGATCGGCTGTACGCGGCGCTGTCGCCGGGCGGCTGGCTGCTGGTGGGGCACGCCGAGCCGCAGGCCGGCCTATACCAGCAGTTCGAGGTCCACAACTTCCCAAACACCATTATCTACCGCAAGCCGCTCGACGCGCCGCCCTTCACCAACCTGGCCGACGGCGCCCCCGGCACCTGGCCTTGAGATACGGCATGTCCGATTTACGATGGCCGGGACGCCGTGGCGCGCCGATCGAACACCGGGACACATCGAACCCGTGGCGCGCCGATCGAACATCGTGGCGCATCGAACCGTAGGGGCGCAGCAGTTGCCCTATAGAGACAACGGGACATGTTCTGGCACGCTCGTTGTAGATCGATGTGGTCCTGATCTATTGATGCAACTGCTGCGCCCCTACAGCATTGTCATCGGCACCGCATCGCCATCGCCCCGGCCATTGTCATCGGCACGGCATCGCCATCGCCCCAACCACCGAATCACGCAATACGCAACACGCAACACACAACACGCAACCATCAATTTGCCGACCCTGCCATCGCGTACGAAGCGCTTTCCCAGCGGTAGCCCACGCCGCGCACACTCAACAGGTGCTGGGGCTGCTGTGGGTCAAGCTCCAGCTTGCGGCGCAGGCGCACGATATGCGGGCGAATGAGTTGGCGCGCCTCCTCCTCGTCGTTGGCCGGCGTCTGAATCGCCTGGGTCAGCCGCAGGCAGGAGATCACGGCGCCGGGCTGATTGAGCAGCTCCAGCAGGATCGCGAACTCGCTGGGCGTCACGTCCATGCTGCGGTCGTGCATGGAGACGATATGGCGCCGCACATCGAGCCGCAGCGGGCCGGCCTCGTACACCACGCCTGGCGCCGATGGTGCCGACGCGCCGAGCGCCAGCTCCTGGAGCATGCCCGCGTTTTGCAGCACCGACTGAAGGTGGGTGTACACCGACTTGAGCTGCTCGGCCTGCGCCCGCGCCGCGCGGTAATCGGCCAGCACCGCCGCCACCCGCTCGCGCAGCGCGTCGACGCTGATCGGCTTGAGCAGGTAGTCGGCGGCGCCGTGGCGCAGCGCCGCGATCGCGCTGGGGAGCGAGCCGTGCGCGGTCAGCATCATGATCTGCATCCCCGGCCACTGCTCGCGGGCGGTGCTCATGATCTGCACGCCGTCCAGATCGCCGAGCCGCAGATCAAGCAGCAGCAGATCGATGCCGGGGCGGCTCAGGCGCTCCAGCGCCTCGGTGCCGCTGCACGCCAGCTCGACCGCGTAGCCGGCGCGCCGTAGCGCATCACCCATGACGCGCCGCACGACCGTTTCGTCATCGACGATCAGGATGGTTTCAGATGTCATCGTTCTCCTCGCTCCCTTCGTTTTCCTCGCTCCAAGGTAGATAGACCGTTACGGTGGTGCCGACGTTGACGGTGCTGGTGATATCGATATGCCCCTGGTGCTGCTGAATAATCTGATGGCTCAGGTACAGTCCCAGCCCGAGCCCCTGGGCCGTGCCGGTGGCGAATGGCTCGAACAGCCGGCTGAGTTGCCGGGGGCTGATGCCCACGCCGGTATCGGCGACGCTGAACCGGGACATCCGCCGGTCCGCGTCGGCCTGGGTCGCGATCGAGATCACCCCGCCGTCGGGCATGGCCGAGGCGGCGTTGAGCATTAGGTTCACCAGCACCTGGTGTAGCGCGCCCGGCTGCGCGTTGACGGGCGGAAGATCGGGCGCGAGTATCAGCTCCAACTTGATCTGGTCGCGCCGCAGTTGCGCCGCCGTGATTCGCTGGACCGTGCGGATCACCTGGTGCAGATCGACCTGCTCCCAGACCTGGCGGGGCGGGCGATACAGGTCGCGCAGTTGCGCCAGGATGTGCGACATCCGCGCCAGCTCGCCTTTGGCCAGGTCCAGGTACTCGGCGGTCGAGGCGGGCAGCGGCCCCTCTTCACGGCACAGCTCCAGGCAGCTCCGCACGCTTTGGAGCGGGTTGCCGACCTCGTGGACCACGCTGGCGGCCAGGCGCCCAAGCGAGGCGAGTTGCTCGTGGAGCAGCAGTTGGCGGTGCAACTCTTCCTGCCGGGTCACATCACGCCAGCGCTCGATCACCTGCGTTCCCTCCTCGGCCCTGACCGTGTAGCGGTCGATCTCGTACCAGCGCTGCTGGCCGCCCAGATCGGTACGGCGCACGCGCCGGGCCGCCGGGTCGGCGGCCGCGGCTCGAAGGCGAGCCGACCGCGCTGCTCCAGCTCCTCGGCCAGCGCCCCGTAGTGCTGGCCCACCACCTCCTGCGGCTCAAGCTCCAATACCTCGCGGCTGAAGGTGTCGTTGGCGGTCAGCACCCGCGCCTGCGCGTCGAGCAGCACCAGCCCGTCGGGCAGATGATCGAACACGATCCGCAGCAGGTCGCGGCTGTGCCGGAGCTGGCTGGTGCGCTCGCGGACTTCCTCCTGGAGCAGCTCGGTGCGCCGGTGAAGCTGGTCGATCATCTGGCGATTGGCGAACGCGGCCGCAGCGACATTGGTCAGGATCGTCAGCATCGACCAGATGCGCGCGGAGAACACCGCCGTGCCATGCGCCCGGCATACCAGCGCGAACACGCCGGTCAGCGCGCCATTGTGCAGCATCGGCAGGGCCACACACACCAGGCTCGGCCCGGCGTTCGGCACCACCTCGGTGATTGTCGTGCGGTCGCGCCAGGCGCGCGCGGCCGCGGCCGTCAGCGCGGCCATCACGTCGTCGGCGCCGACTGCAGCGACCAGGGACAGGGCGCCGCTACCGGCCTCGGGGAGGAACAGCGCCGTGTGGTAGGCGTCGAACAAGGCGCCGCTTTTATCCAGCAGCTCGGCGGCCAGGTCGGCGGGCGAACGCTCGGTGGTCGTGAACTGGCTCAGTGCGAACAGCGACAGCGCCTGCGCGCGGTGGCTCTGCTCCTCGGCGCGGTAGCGGGCGGCGTCGAGCGCGGTGCTGGCATACGCCGCGACGCCTGTGAACAGCGACAGGTCCTGCTCGGCGAAGCGCCCCGGCGCCCCGTGCGTGATCGTCAGCACACCGAACGCCGCCAATCCATCACTCAGGGGCAGCGCGAGCGCGCTGCCGGTGGCCGCCTCGTCGCCGATCGGCACCCAGCGCTCGTCCTGTGCCAGATCGGCCAGTACGATCGCCTGGCCCTGGCGCAGCGCCAGGCCCGCCAGGCCGCGCTCCAGCATGCGGCCGGCCTGCCCGGACGGCACCGGCGCCAACTGTCCATCGGTAATCGCGACCGCGTGCTCGATCATGCCATCCGGGCCGACCAGGATGATGCCGGCGCGCTCGACATCGGCGCCGGCGACGACCGCGCGGAGCAGCGCGCCGCAGATGGCCGGCGGATCGAGCGACGCGCGCAGATCGACCGCCAGGCGCGCCATCAGCGCCGCGCGCCGCGCTTGATCGTGCGCCGCGCGGCGCTGCGCCTGCTGGCTCTCGTGCATGGCATTGTAGGCGCGGACCAGCGGAAGCAGCTCGGTCGGCAGATCGCGCTCGTCGATCCGGTCGGCGTGCTCGCCCGGCCCAGTGGCCAGGGTCGTGTTGAGCCGACGCAGCGACCGCGAGAGCCTGGTGCTGTGCCAGCCCCCGATCAGCAGCGCGCAGAGCGCGCCCATCCCCAGGGTCGGCAGGATCGTGGAGAAAGCGTTCTCCACGCCGCCGGAGCCGGGCCGCACGGACGCGATCCACGCGACCAGCCCCAGCGCTGCGAGCGCCGCGATGAAGTCGAGATAGAACCGGGAGCGTGTAAGCCGTGACATCGGTCTACTCCGGGATCAAGCGCATAGCGGCAAGCCAGGGCGTTGCCTATAGCAGCACTGATACCACACACGGGCGATGGCGTACACAGCCTTTACCAAGTTAGCTCGTCCATTTGGTGGGATTGGAACAGCGTTGCCGTTCCACTATCTATAACCGCGCTGGGAGGGCAAAAGTGATGATATTGCAAGTACTCGTGAACAAACTGTGATGAAATTGTGCGATTGGAAATCGTAAACTGCTTAAAATCAATATAATGACAAACCGGAGATATTCCGGCTTGTTGTGTGCGATAAGTGATCGTAACTATTGAGAAGTTGCGGTAATTGACCTGTAATGTTGCTGTAATCTTGGCCTATTGCCATCGAGTATTACTTCTCTCTGAAACAATCTGTGGTGGAGAAGGGTCTTGAGGGGCGGCCCCTCAAACTCCCCCTGTTCGGACAGCCTCTGTGAAACAATCGGTGGTGGAGAAGGATCTTGAGGGGGTTGCCCCTCAAACTCCCCCTGTTTGGACGTACGTCACTCGTCGGTAAGGCTATTAAACGGTCAGGTTTTTGTTGTGGTCCGGTTATGGAACAACACAGGCGCCCGATGTACACTGGCGATAGCACGAACGACCGGCGACTTGGAGTCGCTGACAATCCCCGTAACAACAGGAAAGGAAAGGGTACTACCATGTCAACACGCCTGGAGCAAATCACGGCGATCCTGGATCGGCTGTCCACCAACGGCGGCAGCGACATCACCGGCGCGGTAGCAGTCAACACCGACGGCATCGTCCTGGCCTCCCGCATGGCCGGCGATCACAACGCGGATCGGGTCGGCGCGGTCGCGGCGACCATGATCGGCGTCACCAAGCGCGTCTCGGGCGACCTCAAACTCGGTGTGGCGGAAGAAGCGATCATCAAGGCCGAGAACGGCCTGTTTGTGGTGCTGCCGGCCGGCGACCAGAGCTTGCTGGCGGTCAACCTGCGCCAGGGGGCCAGCCTGGGCATCGCGCTGATCGAGGCCCGCGAAGCGGCCGCTGCGATCGGTCGTGCGCTCTCAGGAGCGGCCAGTTGCGCGATCGTATCATCGATCCACAGGCCCTCGCGAACGTGGGGGCCATGCATATGTCGGTACGCAGATTGGGGTGTTCCTGTGGTCGAACGATACGTGCCAAGCTGTACTGGTCCTCGATGATGCCGCGTGTGGAGAAGCAGCCCGCGGCAAGGAGCGGACGAATGGCGCTCGAAGGGAATCTGCGGGATATGGCGCTCGCCGATCTGCTCCAGGTCTTCTGGATGGGATCGAAGACGGGTATCCTGCTGCTGATTGCCGGGCCTGAGCGCGGGGTGATCTATGTTCGCGACGGGCGGTTGATCGATGCGGTGCTGGTGCGCGGGCCGCGGCGGCAGGTGGCCGCGGCCGCCGAAGACGCGATGATCCACATGTTTCAGTGGGAGGATGCTCGCTTCACATTCCGGCCGCACCCGACGGTGGCCGGGCGCCCGGTGCGCATCGTTCACGACCGCGAGTGGCTGCTTGCGGAGGGCATGCGGAGGCGAACCAGCGCGCTGCATGCTCTCCCGCTCGATCGGATCACTCCAGATACGCAGTTGCGCCTGGCCGCCCTGCCAGGGCGCGCCGAGAGCGGCGTCAACCTCAACCTGGATCAGTGGCGCATTCTGAGCCGGCTGGCCAATAGCCGAAATGTGCGCGATATCTGCGAGGAGATCAGCCTGGAACTCGATCGGGCCATTCATCTCGTGGCCGAGCTAGTCGTGTTTGGCCTGGTCGAGATCGTCTTGCCATCACCTGCGCACGAGGGGATGTGAGAGGCTATTTCAAACATCCCACCTCACTCCTGAAACGTGAAATGTGAACGCATTCCAACGTCACGTTTCACGTTTCACGGATGGAGATAGGGGAGATCTTTTGCGTTTACCCGTCTGCGGAGCAGGCGGACGATGGGATACAAGGAAACTGCTATGGGTCGCTTGATCGCGTGGTTGCTGCTGGTTCCGATCGTTGCGCTGGCCGCCGCTCCATTTGTGGCCCAAGCGCAGGCCGAGCTGCCGCCCGGCGCCGATATTGTGTTTGTGGTCGATCAATCCGGCAGCATGAGCCGAGGAACCGTGCTCAACAGCCGCGACTCGCGCTGCACGCCCACGCGCACGCCCGAGTGCCCGCGCTCGGCGCCGACCGACCCGGACGGCCTGGCGCTCAAGGCGGTCAACGACGGCGTCGGCCCGATCTTCGAGCGCATGGTGCTGCGGTCATACGTTCGCGACCTCGACAGCGCGGCCGACGAAGAGTATCGTTTTGGGCTGGTGCTGTTCGGCGGCGCCGAGACCCAGGAGGAGAGCGCGCTCACCGCCGTGCCGCTGACCCGCATCGCGATCGAGCGGGGCGAGGATGGGACGCTGCGCTCGAATATCGCCCGGCAGTTGCCCAGCGAGCCGCGCAATCTGGGCGAGACCGCGTTCTCGCGCGCGTTCGCCCAGGTCTGCACAATGCTGAACTGCGCGGCCCCGACGCCGCCGAACCGCAAACGGGTGGTGGTGCTGCTCACCGATGGGCAGCCCTCGCTGGACAGCATTCATTTCGATGGGGTGAATCCAGAGCCGTACTTCGAGGAGTTGCGGGCCGAGCACGCCGACCTATTCCAGAACGCCGAGATGTGGGTGCTGGGCCTGGATCGCACCGACCAGTTCTGGTCGAAAAACGCGTCCTTCTGGAACCAGATCGCCCCCGACCGCACCTTCCTCCTGACCGACCCCAAGGACATCGCCGCCCGGTTCCGCGCGATCGCCCGGTCGATCGTGGGCGACCCGCCCGGCGAGGTCAGCATGTGCGACGGCGGCATCTTCAAGGTCGATCCCTACCGCAGCTCCATGACGCTGATCCTTGAGTACCCGGAGCCGGGGATCAAGGCCGAGTTCAAGCTGCCCGACGGCACGGCCCTCTCGCGAACGACCAGTAATGTGCTGGTCTCGACCAGCAGCGCCCAGTCGGAGACCTATGTGATCGACGGCCCGGCGCCGGGGGCCTGGCGCTGCGCGATCGTCGGCAGCGGGGTCACGCCGCGCTTTCGTACTATCACCGGCGAGTTCACGCCGGCCAGCGCCCGGATCGCGTTGCCGGAGGGTCCGCCGGCCTCGACATGCCGCGACTTCAACCTGGCCGTCCGGTACTTCGACGAAGACGGTCAGCCCCTCGCCGAGCTGCCCTCGCACCCATTCGATCACACGCTGACGATCACGATCGACGGGCAGCCAATCACTCGCAAGCTGGTGCCCGACCGCGCCGGCCAGGGCCATTGGAGCGCCGAGGGCGTGCTGACGCCCGGCGCGCGCGGCGGCAACTACCCGGTGCGTGTCGACCTGCGGCTGCCCGGCGGCACGGCGCTGCTCAGTGCCACCAACGAGATCATGATCGACCCGCGGCTGCCGTGCATGCGGCTGGTCGCGCCGGCCAATGGCGGCGTCAGCCAGATGTACGAGAGCCTGGACCTGACCGACCTTGAGCTGGCGGTGCTGCTGACCCAGGGCGATCAGCCGGGCGAGTTCCGGCCGGCGTCTTCCGCGAGGACCCGGCCGCAACTGCTCACAGGGCAGTTGGATGGCCCGGACGGCTTCAGCCGCACGCTCCAGCTCCAGCCGCTGGCCGGGCAGCCGGGGATCTTCGCGACGCGCGTCGGCGACCTTCAGGCGGCCGGGGCCTACACCTTCACCGCCGCGCTGCGAGCGACCACCCAGGACGGGGCGGCGTACGAGCTGGCGCCCCAGACCGTCACCTTCACGCGCGTGCCCAACCCATTCTGGCTCCAGGTCCGCTGGGGTCTGCGCGCCGGGATCGTGCTGGCCGCCATGGTGGTGATGGCGCTGTTTGGCTACTTCCTCTTCCTGATCACCGGCCCCTTCCCGCACGGCACGCTGGTGCTGGAGCGGCGCGCGCCGGCGCGCTGGCCGAGACGCGCGAGTGGGACCAGGTTACAAGCATTGCGTTGAGCGGCCAGCGCCTGTTTTTCGGCCTGCTCCGCACCCGCCGGCCGATGGTGAAGCGGCGGGTCTTCAAAGAGCTTGGGCTGCGCGCCATCAAGATGCGCCGCGTGGTGCGCGGCAAGGATGCGGGCATCCAGGTCACGCTCGTCCGCGACCAGAAGCGAAAGCCCGTATCGTTCCAGTTTATTCGCCGACAAAGAGCACAAGACCTTTGACAGCAAATACCGCATCACCTATGAGACACTACGGCGTACGGCGCAAAAGCCGCTAGCGCAGCTGCAGAGACGAGGCGAAGGGAAGTCTGAACCTCATGCACTAGAAGGAGTGGCATGCCTGAAGTTGTAAATCCAGCGGTGATTATCGGCCTGGGTGGCACCGGCAAATGGGTGCTGACCTATGTGAAAAAGAACCTGCTGGATATCTACGGCGGCGAGATGCCGAAGACGGTCCGGTTGGTGTCGTTCGACACGACCTCGGAGAAGATCAGCCGCGCCGGGAGTATTCAGGAAGACGACGCGCACGTTGGCGACGTTCAGCTCGATAAGCAGGTCGGAGTTTGTCTATCTGGGCGGCAATATTCAGCAGATCTGCCGCGAGATGCAGCGATCAGGGCAAGCACCCGCACATTCGCTCGTGGCTCCAGGCGCGCACCTACTTGCAGACCGCCGACTCGGACGCCTTCGATATCTCGCGCGGCGCCGGCCAGAAGCGGCCGTTCGGACGGATGTCGATCTTCTACGATTTGCAGCAGGCGGTCCAATCCAAGATCACCAATAAGATCGAGACCGCGCTGGCCGAGGTGATCGACGCCAACACCCACCAGGCGCCGGTCGAGATCTATATCGTCGCCTCGCTGGCCGGCGGCACCGGCGCGGGCATGTTCATCGACATCGCCCACCTGACGCGCTGGTTGGCCAGCCGCCAGATCCGCACCGGCTTCGCGATCCGCGGCTTCCTGGCGCTGCACAATACGTTCCGCTCGGTGATCAAGACCGAGCACGTCCAGCCGCAGGTCTTTGCCGCGCTGCGCGAGCTTGACCGGTTTATGCTGGTCTTCAACCAGCAGTACCCGATCGATCTATAACCCCAGCAACCAGATGCTCCAGACGATCTACGGCGGGCAGCTCGGCAAGCTGTTCGACAACTGCTACCTGCTGGACGCCAGCCGCGAACACCTGCCGCTCGACGGCTACGAGCCCAAGTACGGCATGTACCCATCGATCGCCGACAGCATCACCATGCTGCTGGACGGCAGCACCGGCGACGCCTACGCCCAGCACTACAAGAATGTCAACACCCGCATCGCCGATGTCCAGAGCAAGATCAAGCAGCCGATCTACAGCAGCCTGGGCACCTACAGCCTGGTGCTGCCGGTCGAGGATATTATCACCAGCCTGTCCTACCGCTTCGCGATCGATCTGCTCGGCACGCACCTGCTGAACATGGAGCGCGCAGATCAACGACAACGGCCAGACCCACGACGTGCTGCGCTTCGACAGCGACCCGCCAAGGACGCGGTGGCCTTCTCTGCGCTCGCCCCGCAGCACGTCGGGCGTGGTCAGCACCAACTTCATCCAGCGACTCGGCGATCGCCGTCGATAGCTGGCGCACGCGTGCCGAGGGCGTCGTGACCGACCTGGCCGGGATCGAGGCGCGCCCGAGCTGCTACCTGGACGCTGCCGCCCGAGACCGACCCGGCGATCGAGCGAGCTGGCCCGCAAGGTGCGCGCAGACCTGGAGACCTCGCTGCAAGACCGGGTGCGGCCCAGCAGCGTCGAGGGCGACGACCCGACCGAGGGCTGCAACCGCATCCAGCGCGGCGTGCGCGACTTCCGCGCCGAGCACCTGGGGCGCGATGTCGATGGGCGGCGGGTCGGCGGCTTGTACCGCATTGCGCTCGACCAGTGCATGACGATCCACCGCGACCGCTACCGGCTGCTGCTGCGCGAGCACCTGCTGCACCTGCTCAACGGGCCGGACCCGACCAACCGCGACTACCAGCACGAGAAGCGCGGCAAGCTGGGCCAGGCCCAGGCGCTGCTGACCCAGCTCGCCCGCTACTTCGCCGATCTTTCGGCGCTGCTGGGCCAGGTCAAGGCGTTCCGCGCCGCCCGCGACGAGCTGCGTAGCGCCCAGGAGGAGGCCTCGCTGGCGCGGCTGGAGATGGAAGCCAAGAAGGGCAAGAAAGGCTCGCTGGGCATCTTCGTGAAGAACTTGCAGCCGGCGGTCCAGGCCCAGCGGGCCTACATCGATGCCGAGCGCCATGTGATCGACATCGAGGTCAAGGACCTGTTCTTCGACGTGCTCCAGCTCACTAGCGACATCCTGCGGGCCGTGACTGAGGAGCACAAGGCGACGGTGGAGACCTGGATCGCGGCCCTGGTGCGCGGCCAGACCGGCTTGCTGGCCGACCCCGGCTTGCACGCCTACCTACGCAACGGCGCGGCTCAGCACGCGGCGCACCGCCAGGAGAAGCGCCGGATCGCCGTTCACGAGTACCTGACCGACGATGCCTACGAGGCCCGGCTGTACCAGAATGTCTCCGAGGGCAAGTTCGCCGAGGCGCTGACCCGGCTGGTCTGGGAGGCCGAGCCGCAGCGCGACAACTTCCAGTTGCTTCTGAGCGGCTGTTCGCCGGTCACGGCCGCCGCCGACGGTCGTAGCGCCACCGACCGCAACGCCAAGTACCTGCTGGGCATCGCGCGCGATTTCTGCGCCCCGCTGCGCGACCTGACGATCGCCGAGCGGCTGATCGAGTACGACGTGCAGCGGCTGGCCGAGATGCTGCTGGACCGCTGCGACCCGCTCATCCGCTACGACTCGGCCAAGACCGGCGGCGAGCAGGAGCTGCGCTACTTCATCTGCGTGAACGAAGGGCGCCAGAAAGCCTACTTCAACGAGTTCCGCGCCGTGCTCAAGCGGCTGGGCGCGTCGGCCCGCGACAACCAGATCCTGCACAGCGCCAACCCGTACACCTGCACGATCCTGGCGACCGCTGATGTGATCGCCAGCGCCGGGCTGCACGCCTTCGCCGGGGCCGAGCGCGAATACAACAACTACCCCGGCGACGCGCGCCTGCTGCACTGCTTCCCGGCCGAGGTCAACGCCGTGCAGCTTGAGCAGATGCTGCCGCGCATCCGCGAGCCGCGCCGGCGCTTCTCGCACGTGCTGACGGCGATGCTGGAGGACCGCGCGCTGGTCGACCTGTTCATCCTGGCGTTCGCATACCGCTTCATCCGGCTCGAAGAAGCCGGTGGCGTGAACGGCAACCGCTGGATGTTGAACCTGACCAACGCCCAACGCACCGGCGAGGAGCAGATCGCGCTGACCGGCGCCGACCGCCGGCCCTCGCTCTACGACGCGATGGAGTGCTTTGTCTTCCACCAGGCCGACATCGCCAACCCAACCCACAAGATCGACTTCGCCACGCTGGAGCAGGAGCTGCGCCGCTACGAGAGCCAGGCCAGCGGCGGCGACGAGAGCCGGCTGATCAATTTGCTCGAAGCGGTAACAGACAGCAGCGTCGAGCCGCTGCGCAACAGCCCGGACCCGGCGCTCCACGATATCGGCTCGGTGATGCGGCTGGTGGTGGACGAGATCGTCCAGGGGCTGTTCGAGCGCCTGCGGGCCGCGCGGCGCAACTACGACCCGAACGCCGCGCCGCTCCAGCAGCCCGCGCCACGGGCGGCGCTCGCCGTCTCGCTCAACGGGACCGGCGCGCACAAAGGCGTCGCGGCGATGGCCGAGGTCCTGACCGTCGATGCCGGTGAGCCGCTCGGCGCGCGCGAGAAGCTGAAGGAGCTGAAGCATTTGCTGGAGGAAGGGCTGATCGGGCTGACCGAGTACGAGTCCAAACGCACCGAGATCCTGAGTCGTCTGTAGTCCGTGGTCCGTAGTCCGTTGTAGAACCAAGAACAAAGAACAAAGAACAAAGAACTGACCGCCGATCAGGAGAGAGGGTAGGTCACGCAACACGCAACCTGCTTCACGTTTCACGGACAACTGACAACTGACAAAGGACAACCAACAACCAAACAACCAAGGGGACTTTCATGCAAGTTGGAGACATCGTCAGGGGAATCAAAAGCGAGGCGACCGGCGCGGCCTACCTAGCGACCGACGCGCTCGGCACGCCGGGGCTGTTCGGGCAGGCCTTCCTCTGCCGGCGCACCGACGACAGCGCCGAGGTCGTCATCAAGACGCTGCGCGCCGGGCGCTCGGTCGAGGACCGCGAGCGCTTCTTCCAGGAGGCGCGCACTCTGGAGCGCATCGCCGAGTTCGAGGAGCGCGCCGGCGTCCAGTATGCTGTGCGCCTGCTCGACCAGAGCCCGCCGGACGCGCCGGAGACCTTTATTGTGCTTGAGCGGGCGACCGGCCTGAACGTGCTGGACGACCTGGTCGAGCGCGTGGTCGATTGGCACGGCGCGCCGCTGGACGAGCCGCTGGCGCTCGATATCGCCTGCCACTTGGCCCAGGCGCTGTGGGTCGCGCACCAGGCCGGCATCTGCTATGACGATATGAAGCTCGACAACCTGTTCTGGAGCCCCGACCGCCCGGAGAGTCCCCTGCGGATCATCGACTGGAACGTGACCAGCAGCGTCATCGAGCGGGGCGGGGTCGCCGGCGACTGGGCGCGCTTCGGTGCGCGGCTGTACGAGCTACGCACCGGCCAGCGGATCGGGATCAACCACGACGGCACCATGATCGGTGCCGGGCCGTCCGGCGCGCAGTGGCAGCAGCTTCCCGAAGGGCTGCGCGACCTGATCGAGCAGGCCCTGCGCCTGCGCCACGCCGACGACGAGACGCTGCTGCGCGACCTGCGGCGCGAGTGCCAGCAGGCTCGGATGGCCTGGCCGGATCTGCTGGAGCGGGCCACGATCGCCGATGGCGCCGCCCAAACGATCGACGTGCTGGCGCCGCTGTCGCGGGCCGAGCGCCAGCTTCAGGCCCTGGAGATGGACGACCCGAACCGCGAGGCCGGGCTGGCGCGCTGCGCCGAGCTGCGCCAGCGCGCCGCCGCCCGGCGCGGCGTCGCCAGCGCCAGGTCGCTCGACAACGCCATCCAGGCTCTGGGGCGCGGCGAGCCCAAGCTGGCGATCGAGCGCTTCCAGAAAGCCTACGCTGAGACCGGTTCGCGCGACCCGCGGCCGCGGCGCTGGCTGTGGCTGGCCCGCCTGGCCGTCGATCAGGCCAAGCGCTACCGCGCACTGCGGGGCGATCTCGAAGCTGGCGTCGAGGCGCTCAACCACAACGACCCGCACACGGCGCACCCGCACCTGGCGGCAGCCGCAGCGGCCGCCGAGCTGCCCGAGGCGAGCTGCCTGCTGGCCGAGGCGGAAGCCCATCTCGCGGCGGCCCAAGGCGATCTCCAGGGCGCCCTGGAGCGGTTCGACCAACTGCGTGGGCTACTCGACCAGTACCCCGATCTGAAAGCCACGCGCGACGATCTGTACCAGCAGCAGGTGGCCCAGCAGCGCCGGCACGCCGCCCAGACACGCGAGGCCGAGCTATGGGAGGTCGCCACTGCCTACGCCGACCAGGGCCGCGTCGCCGAGGAGCAGGGCGACGACCAGGGCGCCGCCCACCACTACGAGCGGGCGCTGGACGCGCTGGAGCAACTCCTGGCCGGCGGCTGCTCGCCGGAGCTAGAGCCCACCGTGCGCGCCAGCCGCGAAACGCTGGGCGAGCGGCTGGAGTTACTGGCGCGGCAGATCCAGGTCCGCCAGCTCCCCGGCCTGGCCCGCAGCGCCGACGCACGCCAGCGGCGCCTGGCGCTCAAGCTGGCCGAGCAACTGCTGCCCGATTGGCCTGAGCTGCCCCAGCTTCGCGAACAAATGCGCCAGGTCGACGCCTGCCTGGCGATCCTCGACCGTAACCAGGCCAGCGAGCGGATCATGGTGCTGGAGCAGGCGCTGGCCGCCGTCGATGCGCTGGACCGCGTCGGCATCAAGCTCGACGGCGCCGGCGCCGACCTGCATATCGTCAGGAAGCGGATCGTCGAGCGGCGGTCCAACCTCAAGAATGGGCAGGTACGGGCGCGCATGCAGGAGATCAGCGCCGCCTTGGACGAGGCCGCCGACCGCCTGAGCCGCGCCCGCTGCGACGACGCGCTACGGCTAATGGCCTTGATCGAGGAACACAGCCTCGACCCGGAGCTGCGCGAGGAGCTGCGCCAGCTCGCCGAGCGGGCCGACGGGCTGACGCGCCGCCTGGAGCAGATCGATGGGCAGTTGGCCGAGGTCGCCCGCGCCCGCTCGGCCCAGGATCTCGGCACCGCGCTCCAGATGGCCCAGCGCCTGATCAGCGATCACCCGGAGTTTGGGCGCCTCGGCGAGGTGGCCGCGTCGATCGAGCAGGAGTACTGGACCCAGATCGTCATCGCCGAGCGCCAGATCGCCGAGGAGTTTGGGCGCATGGCACTCAAGCAGAGCACCGCCACGCACCTGAGCGAGCTGGATCTGCGCGTGATCCGCCTGACGGCCCAGCGGCAGGTCCTCGAACGACCGGGCGCGCTGCCCCGCGAGCAGCGTGAGCCGCTGCGCGCCGAAGCCGACCGGGCGTTCGCCGGCCTGGAGCGCGCGCGCGAGCAGTGGCGCCGCCGCCGCGACGACAGCGTCGCCGAGATCGACACGTACTTGACCCAGGCCGAGAGCGCGCTGGCCCAGGCCTTTGATGACACAGCGCGCCAGATCCTCACCCATATCGACGAGTCCTATCTGCCCAACGACGCGCGGGAGCAAGGGCTGGAGCCGCTGCTGATCCGCGCCGATCGGGTGGACGGTGAGCTGCGCCGCCGCCGCGCCAACCTGCTCGCCCGCCTGCACGACCTGGAGGAGCGGCTGGACGACCCGACCGCGCAGGTGTGGTATGAGGAGCTGGTGGAGACTTGCCGCGAGCAACCGGGCCAGCTTGACGACGAGACCCAGCCGGTCTGGGAGCGGGTTCGCGAGCGTGCCGCCGGCCTGCGCCAGGATCTCGACCGCGTGCGGCGCCGCGACGAGCAGGCGCTCAACGAGCGGCTCAACCAACTGGCCGAGGCGCTCCGCACACTGGAGCAGACCAGCGAGCGCTGGGGGCAGCGCTCGCACCAGCGCGCGGGCGAGCTGCGCGAAGAGGCCAAGCGCGACGCGGAGACGGCCTACCGCGCGATCAGCGCGCTGGAGGAGGAGCACCAGAAGGCCGCCGACTCGCTCCAGGCATACAAGAAGACCGTCATCAATGCAATGATCGGCCTGTTCCTAGCCATGCTCGTTGTCACCATGGTCGCCGTGGTTCTAACCTGACAAGATGACAAGGTGACGGGGTGACAAGGTGAAGGGGTGAAGGGGTGAAGGGGTGAAGGGGTGAAGGAGTAGCAACATCACGCATCACGCATCACGTTTCACGTTTCACGCAACACGCAACACGCAACACGCAACACGTATCACGCGAGGCCGTAATCTCGTCCCTGATCAGTTCATACCAGAGGAGTTTTTGACGATGGAAGACCTGCAAACCGTGATCGCGCCGGAGGAAGCCCAGGCGCCTCCCACCGCGCCGCCCCTACGTGCTGACGCCGTGCAGCAGCGGGTGCAGGAGCTCGCAAGTAAAGCCCAGAGCTACCTGAGCCGGCCGACCAACGCCAACTACAAGCAGGCGATCGGCCTGTACGAACGCATCCTCGGGTTCAGCGACACCAGCGCCGAGCAGCGGGCCGAGTACCAGCGCCGCCTGGAGGAGACTCGCGAGGCCTACGAGAAGTTCCGCGCTCAGTTCGGCGAGCTGACCACCGCGCGCCAGCTCCAGCGCGACGAGGCCGAGCTGGTCGAGCTGCGTAAGCTGATCAACGCCGGCGTCGAGAGCGGGCCGGACGGCGAGGAGCTTGAGCCGCAGTTCGACAAGCTGCTGGCCGCCGTGCGCGACAAGCTGCTGCGGGTCGGGCGCGAGCTGGCCGACCAGGCCGGCAAGCAGGCCACCGACGGCGCCGACTACCTCGACCACCAACTACTCGACGCGGCGATCACCGGCTACGACCAGGCCATCCGCCGCGTCCAAGGCGAGGCGATCCAGGTCGGCGACAGCTCCTCGGCCACCAATATCGCGGTGCTGGGCATCCAGAGCCTGCTGCTGAACGAGGCCGCCCAGAGCGCGATCAAGAAGTACGAGCAGCGCGGCACCGGCGCCCGTGACGCCCGCTCCGCCATCCAACGCATCCGCCCCTTCTATGACGAGGCCGACGACGCCTTCCGCCACGCCGCCTACGACCAGGCGGTGGCCCTCGATCGAGTTGGCCAAGGAGCTGGCCGGCAACCACTTTAGCAGCATGCTGGTGGATGGGCTGCACCGCCGGGCGATGCAGCGCTGGGAGCAGGCGGCCATGGCCCAGGCCGACGCCCTGCTCCAATCGGCTAGGATGGCGGCCAGCCGCGGCGACTACGAGCGCGTCGAGCGGATCGTGACCGAGATGATCGGCCTGGAGCCGCACCTGAACACTGAAACCCTGAAGACGCGCAAGCAGGAGGCCCAGGCGTTGGTCGGGCAGATCCAGGATGTCGAGCAGCAGCTCAACCAGCTCGTCGCCGATGCCGGGCTGGCGCGGGTGCGCGGCGACCTGGCCGAGGCCGAGCGGCTGGCCCGCCAGGGGCTGGTGCTGCGGCCGGGGCACAAGCCGGCCCAGCAGGCGCTTGACGGCGTGCTGGCGCTGGTGGTCAACAACGCTTTCCGCACCGCCGAGGACGCTCTGGTGGCGGCCGACGATCAGCGCCTCCACACCGGCCGCGACATCCTGGAGCAGCAGCGCCAGTTTGTGAGCGAGATCAGCGAGCCGCCGATGCGCAAGAAGCTCAACGATCGGCTGGAGGAGCTGCTCACGCAGACCAAGCGCGCGATCGAGCGCGGCAACGAGGCCAAAGAGCAGGAGCGGCAGGCGCGCGCCCTGATCGAGAAGGCCCAGCAGCAGGCGCTCCAGGAGCGCTTCGCCGACGCGCTGGCCACCCTGGCCCAGGCCCGCCCGCTGGACCCGCACAACGATCAGATCGACCTACGCGAGAACGAGGCCCGCGCCGCCTGGGCCGAGTCGCTGCGCCGTCGCGCCCGCGAGTTCATGGAGGCGGCGCCGCCCCACCCGGCCGCTGCGCTCGAATGCCTCGATACGCTGCGCGAGATTGGGATGGAGGATGTCGCCAGCGTCGACCTGCGCCGGCGCGCCGAGTGGCAGACCAGCAAAGAGCGCGGCCTGGCTGCCCTGCGCCAGGGCGCGATCGACGAGGCGATCGAGGCCCTGAAGCGGGCCGACCTGAGCGATGCCGAGAGCAAGGCCGCATTGTGTGAGGCGCGCTGCAAAGAGGCCCAGCGGCTGATGAGCCAGAGCCGCTGGGGCCTGGCCCTGGAGGTGCTCCAGCAGATCGACAGCGACGGCCAGGAGGTGCTGGAGCTAATCAGCCGCGCCCGCTCCGAGCAGTTGCTCGACCAGGCCCAGGGCTTCTTCAAGGTCAAGGTCTTCGACGGCGCCGAGGCCAAGCTCCGCGAGGCCGAGCGTGAGCAGTTGAGTGACCTGCCGGCGCGGATCGAGCAGATGCGCGAGCAGATCAACGTCGCGCGAACGGTGTTCCGCAAGGTGCAGTCGCTCCAGCAGCGCGCCCAGGACCAGTACCGCCACTACCGCACCTACAACGACACCGATAGCCTCGAAGAAGCGATTCACACGCTCGAAGAGGCGCTGGAGCTGCGCGATCTGCCGCTCGAAGACCAGCAGCGCGACACGGTCGAGAAGCTGCGGGCCGAGTACCAGCAGCAGTACCAGGACCTGGTGCTGGCCGAGCGGTCGCGGCTGCTCACCATCGGCGACCAGGCGCTCCAGGACGAGCGCATCACCCGCATCCCCGACGCGATCCGCTCCTACGTCACCGCGCTGGAGCTTTCGCCGCGGCACCAGGATAATGAGGCGATCAACCGCCTGGAGCAGGTCCGCGAGCACGTGCGGCACACCCGCGACAAGCTGACCGACGAGACCTTCACGCTGCTCAACCTGCGCGGCATCCGCAGCGCGCCGCGCGGCGTTCGCCTGGCCGATGTCCAAGAGGTGCTGAGCAAGCTTGAGCAGGCCCAGGAGATCGACGGCGAGCAGCACCGCGGGCTCAACGACGCGCTGCTGGCCGTGCGCGAGGCGATCCGCGCTTGCGAGGCGGCCGAGATCGACTTGCGGGCGGCCCGCGCCCACTGGGTCGCGGCCCGGCAGAGCGGCGACATCGAGTTCCACGAGGCGACCCTGGATCTCCAGCGCGCGCTGCGCTACTTCGAGGGCGTGACGTACATCCACATCGACCTCGACCGCAGCAACCCCGTCAGCCTGATCCAGCAGATCAACGCCGACCGCGAGACCCAGCGCCAGATCGCCAACAGCATGGCCGCCACCACCAACGCGCTGGCCCAGCAGGAGATCGAGGCCGCCGCCACCAGCTTCGCCGAGCTGGCGCGCTCCGAGGAGGCCGCCCACACCACCACCCTGGCGCTGGTCGAGCGCACGCCGGGCCTGACACCCCCGGAGGCGTTGAGCGAGCGCTACCCTGGCCAACACCAGGTGCTGCGGGCGCTGGGGCATATGGTCGAGGAGTTGATGATCCTGGAGCGCGATGCCCCTGACGTGATGGAATTACGCGATATGATCCGGCGCCGAACCGCCTACCAGCGCCTGCTGGAACGGCTCGACCGCGATAATCGCTTTGGTCTGCGCTGACGTGAGAAAAGGGGAGGATTGGAGGGGCCGCCCTCCAAAAGCTCCTCCCACAATGTTCAAAAAAGGGGAGGATTGGAGGGGCCGCCCTCCAAAAAAACTCCTCCCACATGTTCATCTGCTATGAGAATAGGGGAGTTTGAGGGGTCGCCCCTCAAGAAAATACGGAGGTTTCTATGAACGAGCGACCCGCCAACTTGGACCAACCCGACGACGAGGAGCAGGCGATGGACGAGGGCCTCAGCTTCCTCCGGCGACGGCTGATGATGGATGACTTGTCCAGCCGGCCCGGACAGTTCGACAACGGAGATCAGGCGATGGATCAGAGCCTCAACTTCCTGCAGCGCAGATCAACGATGGACGACCTGCCGATCCAGTTCGAAGAACCGGAGCAGGACGACCTGCCGGAGGAGGAGCGCTTGACCCCCTTCCAGCAGCGGCTGATGGCCGAGGAGCGCCCGGCCCCGCCTACGCCGCCCGCCGTCTCGCCGCCGGAGGAAGAGGATTATCTGAACTTCCTCCAGCAGCGGCTGGCGGCCAGTGAGCGCCCAGCTCAGCCGGCCCGGCCCAGCGACCCGCAGCCGCAGGAGCCTTTCAGCTTCTTCCAAGCGCCGCCGCCGGAGGACGAGCGCCCGCCCCTGCTCCTGCCGCCGCCCGGCGCCGAGCCGCCGGAGGAGCCTTTCAGCTTCTTCCAGCCGCCGCCGCCGGAGGACGAGCGCCCGCCCCTGCTCCTGCTGTCCCCCGGCGCCGAGCCGGAGGAGCAGCCTTTCAGCTTCTTCCAGCCGCCGCCAGCGGAGGACCAGCGCACGACCATGATCCTCGGCGTCCGCCGGCGCGGAGCCGCTGGAAGACCGCTCCACTGCCCTCATACGCCGCCCGGCCCCCAACGAGGCCCAACTCCAGCTCGACCAGCTCGAACTCGTGGCAGCGCGCCATGGAGGAAGGGCGCAGCCTGCTCCTGGAAGCGCGCACCCTGCACTCCGAGGCCGAGGCCGCCCGGATCGCGCGGCGCTGGGATGAAGCGGCGGATAAATTCCGGCAGGCGCGCACGATCTACGCCGCCGCGCTCACCCGGCTGGACGTGCCGGCCGCGATCGAGATGACCTCCTACCGGGCCTTGAATACGCTGCGTGACGATGCCCATAAGCTCCTCAAGCAGACCCGCGACGCGGTGCGCGAGCACGACCAGATCCGCTGGGCCGACATGTGCGAGCGCAATATGACCATGGCACTCGACTTCCTCCAACAGTCCAGGGTCGCGCTGGAAGAGCAGAACTTCGCCGCCGCGCGGCTGCTGGCCAGCCAGGCCGGCGATATGGACCCAACCCTCCAGGCCGAGGCCGAGCGCACGATCCGCGCCACCGGCGAGATCGAGGCCGAGGGACAGCAGCGGGCGATCAGGCGCTGGATCGTCGTCGCCGCGATCGTCGGGTCACTCATCCTTGGCCTGGTGATCAGCGGGGCGCAGATCTGGCAGGCGCTGGTTCGGATCTTCTCCTAAGAGGCTGTCTGAAAGGGGGAGTTTGAGGGGGTGGCCCCTCAAGAACCCCTCTCCACCACAGATCGCGAGGGAGACAACGACCTTTTCAGGCAGTCTCTAAGAGGAAGCATTCATGCGTTACGCGATCTTGAGCGATGTCCATGCCAACCTGCCCGCGCTGCGGGCCGTCCTCGACGATCTGACCACGCAGGCGGTCGCGTCCGCGCTCTATCTTGGCGACGCCGTAGGCTACTACGCCGACAGCGCCGCCGTGATCACGCTGCTGCGCGATCTGATCGCGCCCCAGCCCTGCCTGAGCGACGGCAACCGCACCGTGGCGCCGCCCTGGGTCGCCGGCAACCACGAGTGGGGTGTATCGGGCCGGCTGGCGGCGTACCACTTCAGCCCGGCCGCGCTGACGACATTGACCCGCACGCGTGCCGACCTTGATGGCGAACTGCACGCCTTTCTGGGGGGGCTGCCGCAGCGGATCGAGCTTGACCTGGACGAGGGCCTGGCGGCGACGATCGTCCACGCCTCGCCCGTCGATCCGGTTGGGGCCACCGGCGCAGGCTATATCGACAACGGCGAAGACGCCCGCGACGCGGCCCATGCCTTCAGCACCCCGATCTGCCTGGTCGGCCATACTCACTACCCGCGCGTCTGCTACGAATCGCGGGCGCGACCATACGGTCACTCGAATTGGGACGCCACCGAGATGTTCGAGGAGGCGCTGCCGGGCGGCTGCTATCAGATCGGCGCCGGGCGCGTGATCCTCAACCCCGGCAGCGTGGGCCAGCCGCGCGACGGCGACCCGCGCGCCTCCTACGCGATCCTGGACACCGGCGCGCGTACCTTTTGCGTGCGGCGCATCCCCTACGATATCGCCGCAACCCAGGCGCGCGTGCGCGACTGGCTGCACGACGCCCCGACCGCCTTGATCGACGGGCAGGGTGGCCTGGCCGAGCGGCTGGGCCGTGGAATCTGATTAGCTGACCGACGCCAGCGCCGCCCCACGCTCAGTCAGCGCCAGCAGCGGCATCCGCCCCTTCTCGCGGCGCACCAGGTAGCCCCGCTCCACCAACTGGACGATCGCGGCCTCGATCACCGAGAGGGTCAGGTGGCCCAGCGCGGCGTACTCGGGGCAGCGCTCCGGGCCGACCGGGCTGGCGGCCGAGCCTTTGAGCACACGGGCCAGCCCGCTCTTGCCGACCGGAAACGGCAGATGCGCCAGGCAGCACAGAATCGTCTCGTCGATCGCCTGGGGCGATGTGGGCCGCTCCACCGCGCTCGCGGGAACCAGCGTGCGCTGATGATAGGCGAGCTGGCCGGCGGCGACCAGCGCGGCCACCGCTCGCCGGATATCGCCGAAGTCGGCGCCGGCAAGCTGCCCGTAGGCCGCTACCGCCGGGTAGCCAGGCTCGCCCAGCAGCAGGCAGGTCAGCTCTTTATCGTTCAGTCGCCCCGGCAACTCGCGGATGGCGTCGAGGATCGCCTCCTGCGTGGAACGTGGAATGTGGTCCATGGCCGGTGCTTGGCGCCGATGGGCAGCCACAGAGAGCCGACCGTACAGGTCCCGTTGGCCGGTTCTTGGTTCTTGGTTCTTTGTTCTTTGTTCTTTGTTCGGCGCGCAGATGTCGCAGGCGTCCTGGCAGGGCGCGAGCCGCTCGCCGAAGTGGGCCGCGATAGCGCGGTGCCGGCAGACCAGGCCGCGGGCGTAGGCGCCGATCGCATCGACCCGCGCGTCCTGGCGGGCGCCGTACTCGGCCAGCAGCGCGTCCAGCCGCGCGCCGACGTCGGCGGCGGCTGGTAGCAGCTCCAGCAGCAGGTCGCGGGCGCTGCCGTCGTAGCGCAGCCGGCCCTGGTCGTGCCAGCGCAGCAGGCGCCGCTCCAGCTCATCCGGGGCCGTGCCGATCTGGCCAGCGAGGTCGAGCAGATCCACGTCGAGGGGCTGGCCCGACCGCAGCCGCGCGACCTCGACAAACGACTGGAAGTCGGCATCGTCATTCATCCCATCGCCCATCCATCCCCCAGAACTCCGCAGCAGTAGTGTGACCGCCCGCGGCAGATCGAAGTGCCGTGCCAGCAGCCCGACACGCTCTAGCAGCCCCAGTGCCACGCGCATGCGGGTCTCGTCCTCCTCGCGTAGGTCGCGCCGCAGGTCGTCGAGTGCGATCACGCCCCACACGCCATGGACCTGACGGCGCAACCACCCATACACCCGGCGCAGGTAGTCCTTGGAAAGCGCCTCCTCGCGCAGCCAAGCGGTCAGTTGCCCTTTGTCGGCCGGCGCATACAGCAGAACGCAGCGGGCCGGCTGGCCATCGCGCCCGGCCCGACCGGCCTCCTGGTAGTAGGCCTCGACGCTCTGCGGCAGATTGTAGTGGATGATCGCGCGAACGTCGGCCTTATCCACGCCCATGCCGAACGCGACCGTCGCCACCAGCACCCGCGTTGCGCCGTGCATAAAGTGGTCCTGAACGTTGGCCCGGTCGGCCACCTGGGCGTGGTAGTGCTCGGCCGCGACGCCGTGGGCGCGCAACTGCGCGGCGACCTCCTCGCAGCCGTCGCGCGAGCGCACGTACACCACGATCGGCCCATCGATCTCACGGCAAAGCTCCACGACGGCGGCGAGCTTCGCGCGCTTATTCTCGACGTGGCGAACCTCAAAGCGCAGGTTGGGCCGGAAGATCGAGGTGCGCACGGTGGCCAGATCGCCCAGGTGCGTTTTGATCTCGGCCTCGGTGTCGGGCGTGGCGGTGGCGGTGAGCGCCAGCAATGGCGGGGCGCCCAACTCATCGAGCGCCCGGCGGATGAACAGGTAGTCCGGGCGAAAGCTGATCCCCCACAGCGAGACGCAGTGCGCTTCGTCCACGACCACCCGCGCGACCCCAGCCCGCCGCAGCGCATAGACAAACGGCTGCTGGCGCAGGCGCTCCGGCGCGACATAGATCAGTCGGTAGCGGCCCTCGGCGACGCCACGCAGCCGCGCGGCGACCTCGCCGCCGTCGAGCCCGCTGTGGATGGTCGTGGCGCGGGCGGCCAGTGCGGGGGGCAGGTTGTCGAGCTGGTCCTTCATTAGCGCAATCAGCGGCGAGAGCACCAGCGTGGCGCCCGGCAGCAGCAGCGACGGAAGCTGGTAGGTCAGCGATTTGCCGGCGCCGGTCGGCAGCACCGCCAGCACCCCCGCGCCGGACAGCACGCCGTTGATCACGGTCGCCTGGCCAGGACGGAAGACCTCATAGCCAAAGTGGTCGCGTAGGATAGCCAGTACCTCAGGCGGTAGCTCCGGCTCGTCGGAGAGAGGTAGAAGAGGAGCAGGAGAGAGGGGGAGAGGGGGAGAAGAGGAGACAGGCAGATTATCTTGAACTTCAGTCTCCCCCTCTCCCCTTCTCCCCCTCTCCCCATCCTCGGTCGGGTCGAACCCGAGCTCGGCGCAGAGTGCGGCCAGCTCGGCGGCGCGGCGCTGGCGAAGCTGCGCGTCGAGCGCGGCTAGCGCGCCGTGGTCGTCGAGCCGCTCGGCCGCCGCGCGCAGTAGCCATAACTCGCGTGTGTCCTGCGGCATATCGGGAAGCATTGCCTGGCGTTGAAGCAGCAGCGCGCGGGCGCGGAGCGGATCATCTTGGGCTAGGGCCAGCTCGACCAGGCCACGCAGCGGCACACTCCCCTCCGGCAGCAGGTCGGCGGAACGAGCATAGGCCTCGGCTGCCGCATCGAAGCGCCCCTGCTGGCGCAGCAGGTCGGCCCGCAGCCGCCACGCGGTCGGATCGTCGGGCCGGTCGGGCAGCAGCGCGTGGGCCTGCTCCCAATGGCCGAGGGCGGCCAGGGCGCGCATCCGCAGCGACCGGCGCAACTCGCTGGCGCCGCGCTCGGCGTCGATCGAGTCGAGCGCCTCAAGCGCCGGTGTCGGCTGCCCCAGGTCGAGCAGGACGCGGGCGCGCGCCTCGCGCAGCGTCACCAAGTGCGGCTGGGCGTCCAGCCAGCCATCGAGGCACACCAGCGCGGCGACCGGCTGGCCCCAGCGCAGCAGGTACTCGGTCAGGCGCCGGCGCCGCTCGCCAGTGATGTGCGCGAGGATGTGGGCGGGTAGATTGACAAGAGGGTCTGAGGTTTCTGCTTGCATACTATTCCGTAATCGTGTATAATTTCGTGAGTATGTCAAAGGAGCCGGAGATGCCGACAATTACTATATCAGATAAGGTATATCGATTGCTTGAGCAACGGGCTCGCAAGTCACAACGCACATTCGATGATGTGCTCGATGACGTTCTACAGCGGGGACTATCGCCATACCTAGATACGATTGCCACCTCCCCGCAAGAAACACTGCCTTCACACTATGCTGCTGAAGTGGCGCTTGCGCGGCACAACTATAAGATCTTCAAACAGCAATTGCCGGAACTTCTGAAGGAACATACTGACGAATATGTGGCCTTTCGACATGGCCAGATCGTCGGTTTCGGACAAGATAAAAAGGCGCTATGGCATCAAATTCGAGAACAGTATGGGTCGGGCGGCATTCTGGTTATGCATGTTACTGAGACGCCGCGTGTGATTAATCTCCCGCTACGAGCTGTCATTTAGCCCACCTGCGCCGGCACTCGATATCGAGGTCCAGCATCCGATCACCAGCACTCGTGCCACAATGCTCGCAAAAATTGACACGGCAGCAGATCAGACCATCATCCCCATCGCGCTGGTTGATACACTTGATCTTGACCCACTTGGACTCGCGATAGCCCAACCTGTCGATAGTTCTACACGAGTGTATATCACCTATCTACTTGATCTTGTCATCGCTGGGCGTCAATTCATAGACTTTGAGGCAGCCGCAGCGCCTATCGATTATATTATCCTGGGTCGTGACGTGCTCAATGAGCTTGTCATCACCCTCGACGGCCCACAGCTTCAGTTCGAGATCCACTAATCACAGTTGCCCTTCGTCAATGTCCACCTCCGGCAGCCCCGCCGCATGCACCCCCACCACCAACGGCCAGTGGCGCCCCTCGTACATCCGCCCGCGCCCGGCGACCAGGTAGACGACGCCGAGCCGCTCGCGCAACGCCGCGTCGTCCAGGTGCAGCCGCTCGCCGACGAGCCAGGTGCGGCCCAGCGCCCGCCACGCCAGGTCGGTGGCCGGGATGCCGCGCGCGTCGGTCCTGAAGCTGCCCAGGCGAAAGGTTACCCGCGCCTCATAGTGGCCGCTGTAGGAGTCGCGGGTCCACGTCGCGGCGACGGAATCTGGGCGTATCAAGCATAGCGAGCGGGCCTCGTGGGTAAGTACATCGTCGGGGGCGCGATCGAGATGCTCGGCGCAGAACTCGGCCCGGCGAGGTGCGGCGAGGCGGCGCAGGAGCCGCGGTCGGTCGCGTACCGGCTCCACCAGCACATCCTCGACATGGGGCGGCACAGCATGCGTAGCGCCGGTAGTCCAGGCAATGACATCGCCCAACCGCATCAGCGCGCCGTCGGCGTAGCGAATATCGCCCAGCAGCAGCATGCCATGCGGTTTCACCGGGCGCACCCAGCGCAAGCCGCTGGCCGGGTCAGGCTCACGGGTCATCCCGGCGACGCAGACGCCGGCGCGCATACGAGTCACCGCCAGGATCAGCATGTCAGCGGAGTCGCCCATCGCACACCTCACGGTTGCGAAGCAGCCTGTTTCGATCGCTTGCCCTTGGGCTGTTTTACCGCTTGTGGGCCAAGCAAATGACTTACTACTATACCGCCTAGTTGCTCGGAGAGATACTCGGCGAGCAGCCGGCGATGGCAGTGTTCAGGCGTGGGCTCGGAGCAGAGCAGGCACGGCGCCCGGTAGCGCGCGAGCAGATCCCGGCCATCCTCGACGGCGCCGCGCTCCACCAGCAGCGCCCGGTAGGCGATGGCGTAGGCGTCCCAATCCTTGCCGGCGCGGTAGCCGTCGAGCAGCGCATCGGATGGGGCAAACGGCGTGACATGCTTGTAGGCGATGCCAAAGCCCTGGCGCAGCAGAAAGGCTAGGTCGTCGCGCTTGGCCCAGCCGGCGAGCTGCGAGGTGTTGCGTAGCCGCGTGTCTACAACCACGTCGACGCCGGCCGCGCGCAGCAGCCCGACGAAGTCGGCCAGCGAGAGTTGGGTGAAGCCGATCGTGTAGAGGGTTGGCATGGGTTCATCCTTTTCTTGTCACCCGCCGCCGACCTGCCCCTCGGTGAGGTACCAGTCGCGCCCGATCTTGACGGTTGGGATGGCGCCGTCGGCGTTGCCGATGAGCTGGTGTAGCGCGACCTCGTCCTCATAGACGACGATCGTGCCGCTATCGGTCGTGCGCGTAATCAGGATGTAGAGGCTCGGATTGACCAGGCGCACTACCGCGCGCTGGCCGTCGTCGGAGAGCTTCTCGGCGCGATCGCGATCGAAGCGTAGCTCAAAGGTCATCGCCTCGTTTGGCTGAAGCTCCCCGCGCCCGCCGACGAGCCCGGCCAGCGCCTCGCTCAAGACCACACGTTGGTCGTCACGCTCGCTGGGGGCGAAGTAGCTGGCCAGGCGCTCGACCCAGCGCTCGCGCACCTCGTCGTTGGCCAGGTCGGGGGCCTGGAGCGCCCGGCGCAAGTCCTCAAAAAAGCTCAATGTCACTGCTTCGGGGCTGATGCCACCGCCGCCGCCGCCATCGACGCCTTGCGGTTGCTCCTCGCCCGGCGCTACGCCGCAGCCGACGAGGAGCATCAGGGTGATGTAAAGGACGAGGATAGAGGATAGAAGATAGAGGATAGAGGATGGAAGATAGCAGAGCCGCTCTGCTATCTTCCATCCTCTATCCTCTATCGTCAGTGGCCAGCGCTTAGTGATCATCGCTAGAACATCCGCATCTGCTGCGGCTCGATCGCGCCGCGCTCAAGGCTGCCGTCAGGCATAATATGCCAGATCGCGATGCCGCGCCGGATCAGGGCCGGCGCGATCAGGCGGTGGCGATGGCAGGGGTGATAATCGGCCTCGCTGCACATAAACGCGGTCGGGCCGCGATCACCGAGGGCAACCAACTGCTCAAGGCCGCGCAGAAACGCCGGCGACGCGGCGATCTTGTCGTAGTCGGGCAGGGCGCCATCCTCCGTGCGTAGCGTGGCGTCGGCGGGCTTGCCGCCCAGCGTGTCGCCCATGAAGCTGTAGGTGAGCCCAGCCGCGCGCACATGGGCCGCCAGGTCCTCGCGGTTGAACTGCGGGCTGTAGCGACTGTACGGCGCGCTGCGAACATCACATAGCGTCACAATGCGGTGCTGTGACAGCAGCTCAAGCAACCGCTCCACCGGGACGTTCGAGTGACCGATCGAGTAGAGCTGGGTGGGCGTGGGCGTCATAGGCGTACTCCAGAGCATAGGCAGCATACGCTAACGTGTAATGTAGCACGAGTGTACGATCTTCGCAAGCCAGGTCTGTGGCCGGAGATATTGTACCACAGGGGCCGCAAGAGGGGTGGCGGATGGGGTATCGGGCGGCTGTCCCCGCGCCACTTCTACTTAATGCCACTGATCTCGCGCCCAAGCAGTCCCAATAGCACGACGTAGGGCGTACCGGCATTTTCTGGATGGTACTCGAAGCGTGCTCGCTCGAAGTGCTGGGTCAGGTACGACTTACCGTTGGTCGGGTTGATTTCCATAGCTGCCTCAGAGAGCGGCACCCCAAACAGCGCCAAGCTCTCCTGGAAGCTCTTGCCGCCCTGGCCGTCGAACTCCAGGCCCTGGCTTGACCAGTAGCCCCAAAACTCTGGCGCAATCGCATGGCCGGTCTCGGCGAAGTAGTGCGGCGCGCCGGGGTCAGCCTTGCCAAAGGTGGTCCAGTCGCGCCCCTGGCTTACCAGGCTGTCGGCACCGAGCCGTCCTAGCAACACATCATACGGTCGGGCGTTTTCTGGGTGTAGCTCCAGCCGGTTGCGCTCAAATAGCTGCACCTGGAAGGTCCCGCTCTCGATCTGCTGGGCAGTTTGGGGCGTGATGGGGTAGCCAAAGACTGGCAGCCCGCCGTTTTGCTCCCAGTACTCAAGCAGGCGCCCGCAGACCTGGTGTCCGGTTTCGGGGAAGGCACGGCAATTGCCCGGTTGCGGCTGGGGTTGGGGTGCGGGCTGACCACTATGGTAGCGGTCGCTTAGTTCCTTGGTTAATCGCAGGTACAGATCGCCATACTGCTCGCTTGGCTCAATGTGAGAGCCTTCAAAGAACTCGTTGAAGCTGGTGAGGACGACCGCAGAGGCGTTGCGGTCGATGACGGTCTGCCAGGTGGCGCGGTAGTAATCGCCATTTGCCCGGTCGCGCGCGTGGCCGTTGCGTACTTTCAGGTCATTGTACCCTGGCATGACGGTGCCAATGAAGGGTTTTTGCGCTCCACGGCTGGTATTATAGCTATCGAGCCGGCGGCCATAAGAGGCCATCGCCGCACCTGGCGCATTCTCCCAACTGATGTCAAAGTAATACAGTGCGTCATAGAGGTCCAGATACCCAAAATTATCGGTGCCACCGAACCAGAATTGCTCGCGGCCGGGGTCAGCCCGGTCACGCAGCCGCTGCCAGGTGCCCACATCGCCCAGTGAGGGCGGGTTGAACCAGTAGACTGCCGGCTTGCCCTGGAACCGGAAGTAGGCCGGGCTGCCCATAAAGTCGCGCCGCAGCACCTCCAGCGCGCCGGCCAGCCCGTCAACCGTGCGCATCCCACTGTCAAATGCCGCCGACTGGTCGGGTATGATCGCCACCTGGAGATCGCGCCCGCTTTCCTGTACGAGTTCCAGCAGCCGGCGGCAGCGCTTGTTGAGCCGATCCTCGTTTGGGCCGTACCAGGTGCAGATCAGCACATCGATGCCGGAGTTGTCGGCCTGCTGGATGTGGCGCCGTATAGCACGGTCATCGCCACCGCTGTAGGTGGGTGCGGGTAGGTCGCTCATTTTGTCGTATGACCAATCGCTTGGTTCCCACCAGGGATAGTAGAACGCCATCACGGGCCGGTCAGAGGCTGCATTGATACGTTCTACTGGTGCAGCGAGTGGCAGCGCGAAAGCTACCAGACACGCAAGCGCCAGTGACCGACGTATGGTCAGCAACGTCATGTTTCCTCCTCTAGTTGAGAGTTCCGTGGCTCCAAGCGCGGTATCATACCAGCCCTCCCTAAGTGTCGCAATAGGACATAGGTCCTGCTAGAGCTGTATGCGCCCGATACCACTGCACGGTCGCACGGATCGCCTCCGGCAACGGCGTGGCGTGGTCGCCGAACGCCTGCGCGTAGGCGCTGTGGTCGACGATGTACGGCTCGTAGCCGATGTACACGTTCTCCTCCATCCCGCGCAGCGTCGGGATGACCAAACCCAGCAGCGGCAGCAGCGCCCGCGTGAGCGGCCGTGGCAGCGCCGATACCTTCGGCGCCACCTTCACCTCCTCGCCCAAGAGGCGCACAAACTCGCGGAGCGTGATCGCTGGTGCATTCGGCGCGTGCCAGGCCCGCCCGAGCGCCTCGTCGTGCGCGCCGACGGTCACCAGCGCCTGGCCGACGTCGCGAATGTAGCTCACACTGTGCGGCACATCCAGGTTGGCGAAGAGCTGCGCGGGCTTGCCGGCCAGCAGTGGCCCAAACAGCCGCTCGCCAACCAGCGACTCGGTCACATGCGGGCCGAACAGATCTGCGGCGCGCACGCTGGCGACCCGCACCTTGCCGCTCCGGTGCGCCGCGAATAGCTCCTCGGTCATCTGCACCCGCGTCGTGCTACGCGAGCCGTGGCCGTTCAGCGGCATCGCTTCGGTCATCGGCACGCCGCCGTGCGGGCCATACATATACAGGTTCTCCATCACGATCAGCTTCGCGCCGTTGGCGGCCGCGCCCTCCAGCACACCGCGCTGGAGCGGGGGGAACTGCTCCGGCCAGCGGTGGTAGTCGACTGGGTTGGTGCAGTTGTAGACGTGGGTCGCGCCTGTGCAGACCTGCCGCGCGTCAGCCGGGTCGGTCGCGTCGCCGCGTATAATCTCGACCTGCGCCGGAAGGTGCTTGCGCCCGCCACTGCGCGTGGCGGCCCGCACCTGCTTGCCCTGCGCCAGCAACAGCTCGATCACCGCCGTCCCAACTGGGCCAGTTCCATACACCACGTGCAGTTCGTTCAAGCTTGTCATTGACATGCTCCTGTATATATGCGTTTCGTTCGATCGTTGGCCGACGGGATGAAGCATCAGCGGGCGGCCGTTACAGGATGCACAACGGGCGCCCGCTCGCTGCGCCGGACCAGCAGAACCACGCCGACGACGATCAGCCAGAGCGCCCAGGCCAGGTAGCTGACGGCATTGATCGTCCCGGCCAGCTCCCACCCGACCGGCTCGAACAGCCCGGTAGCAACCCCAAGCGCCAGCACCATGCCGCTCAGTCCCAGCCAGCGCCCGAACAGCGGCGAGCGCAGCATCAGCAGCGCGACCAGGAAGGTCCACACACTGGTGCTGAGATAGCCCAGGTGCTCGCCGACTGCCATCCCAGCGTAGCGATGGAAGGCTTCGAACACCATCCCGGCAGCGGCACGTTGGGCCTCGCCGGCATCCGGCGCGAGGTAGGCTTGGGCCAGGTGCGGCACCAGGAACGGCCAGCGCAGAAAGCCCAGCGTCTGCGCCAGCCCGGCCACGAGCCCAAACACGGTGGCGACCCATAGCGTGACGGAGACCTCGTGCGCGGCCAGCACCTGGTGGAGCAGCACGACGACCGGGATGAACAGCACAGCCGTGAGCGTCAGCGCATACCAGACGGCGATCAGGCTGCTGCCACCGGCCTGAAACTTGGTCAGTACGTCGGCGGTTGGCTGGCGCAGGACGTCGGGATACTCGAAGAACATCTGGAGCAACGTGAAGCAAACGCTAAAGGCGACGGGCACCAGGATCAGCAGCACCCCGGCGAGGCGACGGATCTGAGGAGTGTTCATCGTTCGTTCCTTTCGCTGGTCATCAGCACGATAGCGGTGATATTTCAGTAGAGCAATTACTCTAGTACAAGTATAGAGTAATTGCTCTACTGTGTCTATCAGTCTTTGGTCTGAGAAACTGTTTGAAAAGGGTATTGTCTCGCCCACGATCCGTGGTGGAAAGGGGATTCTTGAGGGGCGGCCCCCTCAAACTCCCCCTTTTCAAACAGTCTCTGAGATCCTGGCTGGGGCCGTGCGTGTCGGCATCCATTCCGATCGGTATGTAGAATGTGGACACGCTGGAGGAGCGGCGAATATTAAGCGCCGCTTGCCCTTACTGCAAGCGGCGCTCAACGATATTTGGAACTAATTATACGTGTGACCGAAGTCTCTGGAGAAGAGGGATTTTGGGGAGCTGAATACTTCTGGGTACTTCCTCAAGCTCCCTCCTATCCGAGCGCTAGGACTCCGGCACCCACCAGAGCGTTTCAAGATCCTCGAACGGTATCAGGATCTCCCAGGCAACCGTTCCATCAGTGTTGAAGGCCAGCATGCGCTGTGTTTTATCACTGCTCACGGCGATGGTGCCGTCATGCATCTCGTCCATCGCCTCCGACTCTTCTCCGGGCAGCTTATCATAGAGCTGCGTAAACTGAGCACGACCATGCGCTATATCCAGCCGATAGAAAGTGTGATGGCGTACCACAAACCGCTCATTATTGTGATGTGCGATCCCTTCGACGTTCACATCCGATTGGGTCAATTGCACCTTGGAGCCGTCGATGAGATTGTATGACCAGAGCCCACTCCCTTCAACCCAATACTCGAAATGATGATCGTTATTGATGCCGGCTGCTGTAACCTCGCCCACATCGCTGAGTTGAGTGATATATCTGAAGGAGCAGGTGGCTGGGTCGAGTAACTCATTCAAGTGCGCCGGGCCTACTTTCTCCGCAGTGTTCGTAACCACGAACGTGTGGCCGCCATCGCCTGGCCAATACTCTCCAGCCTCGCCATCCAGATTACCACAGTTAGGATATTCGACCTTTTCACCAGTCTGGGGATTGAACTTCACTATCTGAAGACCTCGCGATCCTACATCATTTACTCCCCAGATCCAGATATCGGGCAGTTCATTCACCGGCGTGCTGGTTGGCGGTACAGGCGTGCTAGTTGAAGGCACCGGCGTGCTGGTTGAAGGCACCGGCGTGCTGGTTGAAGGCACCGGCGTGCTGGTTGAAGATACCGGCGTGCTGGTTGAAGACACCGGCGTGCTGGTTGAAGACACCGGCGTGCTGGTTGAAGACACCGGCGTGCTGGTTGAAGACACCGGCGTGCTGGTTGAAGATACCGGCGTGCTGGTTGAAGGCACCGGCGTGCTGGTTGAAGGCACCGGCGTGCTGGTTGAAGGCACCGGCGTGCTGGTTGAAGGCATCGGCGTGCTGGTTGAAGATACCGGCGTGCTGGTTGAAGACACCGGCGTGCTGGTTGAAGACACCGGCGTGCTGGTTGAAGATACCGGCGTGCTGGTTGAAGGCACCGGCGTGCTGGTTGAAGATACCGGCGTACTGGTTGAAGGCACCGGCGTGTCGGTCGACACTACAGGGCTTTCTGGCCCAAAAGTGGGTAACTGTGATGTTGTCGGAGTCGCTTCGGGGGCTACACTAATTTCAAATGGTGGCTCTGTTGGCGGTTGAGATATCTGCGTCGCCGGGATTGTCGTGCCAGTGCTCGACGGCGCCGGGTACACCGAGGATGTAGAAGTCGGCGGCTGCTGCGTCGGTGTGCTGGCCGGCACCGAGCCCGTCGAGGATGTAGAAGCCGGAGGCTGCTGCGTCGGTGTGCTAGCCGGCACCGCGCCCGCCGAGGATGTCGAAGTCGATTGCTGTTGCGTCGACGTGCTCGTCTGGGCTGGGCCGGAGGTAGATATGGTAGTCGTGGTTGGTGTTGGCGTCACCTGCTGGGTTGATTGTGGAGTAGGAGATACTACCATGGTCTTGATCACGATAACCGGCGATGTCGCGGGCGCCGGGCTATTAGAGCTATTCTGGCAATTAATACAGATATCGATGAGATCGCTCACATATATCGTGATGAGGTTAATGTTTGAAATTATCCATACTGGCGCGACGACGATGGTAATACCTAGTGCGAGCCGTAGTATCAGCCTGAGCATGAACTGCGAGGTCAAAGAAACGACCCACGTAGACGTTATGGTGATCGTATAGGCCAGCAACAACTCAAGCAGCTTCTTAAGACGCTCGAAGCGTGAAGGTTGCTGTTGCGGCGGTGGTGTGGTCTGAGATGATTGTGAGACTTGCTTCTGCATTTGTCTATCCTTACAGCTGTAGTTTTGCAAAGTTAGGGTAGGGCCAAATGGGCCTTGATATCGGACAGACTCTGCCCTTGCTGAACCTGCTCAACCACCCAGGCGATCGTTTTGCCCAAGGTCTCGCGAGACATGGCGCAACAGGACTCGCCGATGGTCATTAGGCGTGCCTGAGCCCATTCCTGCGCACGGTCGTGCCGCAACTGGGTCATCAAGGCGCTGTACGCCAGGAATACGAGATACATATGCCGTGTCTGGCTCTCGCCCTTCCTGAGCTGACAATCGCCCATGCCGAGATGCTGCTTCCCGTCCCGATGGAAGGTCTCCGTTCCTGTCCAGCGTTTGCGATACGTCTTGAGGATGCGATGCACTTCCCAATAGGTGCGATTGGTAATCAAGATCTTGCGTGGTTCGGCATCCCGTTGCCCTTTCCACAGCACCACAATCCGCACCGTGTGCGTGACGCCCGGAATGCGAATACTTTTGGTGAAGTACCATTGCTCTTTGCCGTCGACGGTCGTTTTGCGCCGACACAGCGGTCCCAGTTCGGCCTTCACCCATTCACTGGCTTTCCAGTCGCGTCCATCGACGTTGATAGTACGATTGAACTTCAGATCACCGACGTAATTGCGGCCATAACCGTCGATGTGGTTGAGAATGTCGGCATGGGTGAAGTAACTATCGAAGGTGAAATCGCCCGGTATGTTCTGTTCCACGACCCAATCGACCAGTTCTTGACACAGGACGGTGTGGTTCTTGAAGAGACTGCCTGTGGCGGCACAGGTGTCCTTCTTGCGAAAGCGGCGGAACTCCAGCGGATAGTGCTTGCCGGAAGCGCAGACGTAGTTGGCGATCAAGTAGTCGTGGGCAATCAGGTGCCGCTTCTCAGCATGATCCCAGAACCAGCCGACATCTTCAATCAGCTTGCCGTCGTGATCGATGAGGGTGTTATCAATCGCGATGACGCCATTCTTGGTGTAGTGGGTGGCAGAGTCGCGTTGCAGCAGCTCGAGGCGCCGCTGGTTGAGCGCCTTTTCCTCCCACTCAACCTCAGTGATCCAGCGGTTCAGGCAGGACTGGTCTGTCGTGACTGCAAACTCGCGGTTGATACCGCTGACGGTTTTGCGTTCAGCAATGAACAGGCCGGTCAGATACTCAGCGAAGTGCTGGCGCTCGGGCTGGTTGGCAAACAGGTCTGCGTATTGGACCAGGAGGTCTTGCACGACGCTTGGGAACTCAACAATCGCTGGCATACCCGCTCCTGGTGGTGATTCATCTGGCACGGATCCGCATGGGGCTATCCTACTACAGGAGCGCGTGTGGTTCAACTTTGCAAAACTACAGATCTAACACATCCAAGGGTTTGCGGGCCAAATCGGTATAGCGTAAGCCGCTCATTGATTGCTCCTTCATCATAATGAAGCGACACTATACCACAAATCGAGATAAAGTCTAAGACTTCGGGACGATCTTGATTGGTCAGCTCGATACAGAGGCAATGCGGCAGAATGTCAGCGGCAACCCAGATCATGCTCGTCGCCCGGTGATCAAAGAGTGGAAATGCGGCTACTGGCTGGTCGACATTGTCGTCTCCGATGGCCAGGTAACATTCGATAACTGCCTCTTCACCGAGAATGAAGAGGTCCTGAAGTCTCTTTATAAGCGCTTTATGCACTTCCAAAGCAGGGCCGCAACAGTTGAGTGGATCTTAAACGAACAGATAGGCTTTGAAGGTGTGCAGCGCATTCAGGAACAGTTCAAGACACGCCAGATCGCGCAGCAGCAGGTAACGATCGAGATCCTGACCGAGTTTGGCCTCTCAACAACCCCAGAGCGGCTGTGGCCGCTCATCTCGGAGCCGGCATATCTGAGCAGATGGCTATGTGATGGGGCTGAACAGAAGGAAAGCCCTAATGAGTATACGATCATCTGGAAGAATGGTCAGGAAACCACAATCTCCTTTAAAATAGCCCCCTACAGCCGTTGTGTGCTGACCGCTGATGGTAGTGGCTGGACCGGCAACTTGGAACTCCTAATCATCAAGGGCCTCAAGGGCCAGATCAGTCTCTTGCTTAGGTATTGCGATTATATGAGCAATACGGCTCTTTGTCCCGGTGCCGAAGGATGGCCTGAGAAGCTACAGCGGCTCAAGAATCTGGTGAAAGACAGCCAGATATGAGGCGTCGGGCTGGCTTGGAACAATTGCCAAGCTAGCGAACGGCGAGCAACATCATGCGGCACCACATGATGTCGCGGAAGGATTCACACGATGGTAGTGTTTTCTAAGCCTCCAAAACAAGAAGGCGCAGGGCGCAGTGATAATCGGCTAACAAATACCTCAGGAGGCACACTAGGAGATCGCAACCTTGAGTATACTGTCAAAATCCTTGCCGCGTACCGGGATGAATTACATATTCCGATCGTCGAGGAGCTTTTTACACATCTTCGGAAACATCCACTTCCATTAGATCCTAATGGCCGGATATCAGGGGAACTTAGACGAAGACTCAGGCGATCAAGATCTGCTGGAAGCCTCCAAACCATTTTCCGCCAACCGTTGGTCCCATCCACCTTGTTCGCTGCAATCGCGCAAGTACTTGCAGCGACCCAGAAGATACCTCTCAATGGTGGGCCTAACCTCGAAGAAAGCCATCTGGTTATCGTCCATCCTGATCAGCTATACTACGCCGATCAATCTAATGACTGGTGCGGTCTCTGGCGTGGGGCACTCAAGCACCCGACTGTGCTGCCCCATGTCCTATGCTATTTAGAGGACAAACCGATCATTATTGGTTATGCCACGACCGTTCGTTCAAATCAACAAATCGATGTGCAGCTTTATTATCGGGGTCCTGGACAAATTCAAGCATATATCGAGGGTATATTCGCGCAACTAATGCCTGCATTGCGAACCTATGAAAATCAAATGGCTAACTTTGAACAACGGGAAGGCTATCAGTCCTTGATCTTTGGGATCAGTCGAGCTATACCATATATGATCATCGGGATACTTCTTGATGTATTAACTCGGCTCTTCCTTGACCCTACAGGTGTAGTATATCGTGGCGTGCGAAAGATTATCGAAATCCCAATTCGCTGGATGCAAGGGAACGCGGATACAGTTGCTCAGTATATATATCTACGCAGGCGCGCGACCGAGGAAAGCAATCTTTCGAAATCTTTATATTCAGTAAGAGTATCGTTATGGATTTCTGCTATCGGGGTGATTACCATGCTGGGGTTGCCGCTGTTGCAAATAGATGTTACTAGCCCATGGTATTTTATCGCTGTTACTCTGGCGGCATCAGCCGATAATGCCGCGCAAGCAATTATGAAGGCGATCGCGAATTATCGTACGGCAACACAGAAAAACCTTGTAGAAGCAAGTATCAAAGATCCCTGGGTCGTCGGTAATCTCCTGGGGACAAGCGTGATCGCACTGATCGATATAGGTATTCGGCTGGGTGCGCACCTGACAGGTATCCGCCATCTGCTGGGGTACATTGTCGCCATCGCAAGCGAAAGTGGGCTTCTTGGCAATCTCGACTCGGAGATTGCGGCTCTTTACATGGGAAACAACCGGCGCCACCTTATTAAAACAACATGGGGGTCTGTTTTTACGCCAGGGAATCTGGACAAGGTTGTCAAACAAGTACACCTGGTATCTTTCCTCTAACCGTGCTTAATCAACGGGATGGAACGTGGATGGATTATGAAGGTAAATAGAGTGCAGATCGACGACCGGGCGCCGAGGATGGTCCTCGGCGCCCGGTCGTTGGTACTCACCTGACAGGTCTTGGGAAGGCATCGAAAGCGCCTGAGACAGACCTGTCAGGTCTTGTTTGAGAGGGTATTGGGCCTAGCGGAGGCCCAGCGGCAGGTAGGTCTCGAATAGCTCGGCGACGACCAGCAGGCGCACGCTGATCGTGGGCGAGCCGGAGGCCGAACTGACCGTGACGGTGGCGGTCTCATCAAAGGGGGCGATCTTGCCGGCCGGGTTGACGGTGATCGTCAGCGTGCTCGGCGCGGTGCCCTGGGGCGTGACGCTGAGCCAGCTCTTATCCTTGGTCGCAGTCCAGGCGATCAACTCGCCGGAGGCATCCTGGAGGCTGACGAAGACTGACCGCGCTGGGCCGCCCTCCTCGGACAGCACCGTCACGCTGGCCGGGCTACGTAGCAGCGCCGGCACGACGCCGGTATGAGTGGGGGTGCGGCGGAACATCGGCCAGGCGGCGCGGTAGGGGGTTGCGCCATTGGCGGAGCTGCCCAGCCCCGAGATATTCGTCCAGACGTACAGGTAGCCGCGATTCTGCGGGTCCATGCTGTGTGCGCCGCCGATCACGACCTCCAGATCATTGTCGCCATCGAGGTTGCCGAGCGCCGGCGCGGCGCCAAGCGAGCCCCAGGCCATCAGCGTTGGTTTGGAGCCGCAATCGCCGTTGCAGGTCAGCTCCGCGCCGTTGGAGCCGTTCAGCACCGCCACGCTGCTCAGGTTGGCGATCAACACCTCCTGCGAGCCGTTGCCGTCAATATCGCCCACCACCGGCGACTTCAGGTTGCCGATGTAGTTGTCGTTGATCCCGGCGGGCGGCGTCTTGGGCTCGGTGGTCCAGCGCGGCGTCACATTGTCGTAGCGCCAGGCTTGCACGTAGCCGGCCAGCGGCGTGGGGGGCACGTGAGCGTTGATCGGCCCGCCCCCGTAGGTCTGCACCCCGACCACGATGTCGAGCTTGCCGTCGGGCGGGCTGTCGAGGTCGGCGACCGCTGGGGACGCGGCGACACAGCCGCTCGCGTTCAGGGTGCGGATGGTATCGCCGGTGCGCACATTCAGGATCTTGACCCAGTGGCCGTCGCGCTCGGGGAACTGGTCGCGCACGCCGTCGCCGGTGGCATCGCCGTAGAAGCAGCCGGAGCCGATGATCACCTCCTGCACGCCGTCGCCGTCCAAGTCGGCGACCGCTGGGGACGACCAAACCGTGATATCGGCGAACTTGCGCCAGATCTCGGCGCCGGTGGTCCCGCGTAGCGCGCTGATGTAGCCGCCGTCGCCGTTGCCGAGTATGGAGTTCCGCGTGATATCCGAGCCGATGATCAGGTCCGGCAGGCTGTCGCCGTCGGCGTCGGCGAACGCCGGCGAGGACCAGACCGTGTCGGCGTTGTGGTAGCGCCAGCGCCGGGTGCCATTGCTATTGAGCAGGACGATATTGCGCTCGAAGTTGCCGAACCCGACCTCCAGTTGGCCGTCGCCGTCGACATCGGCCAGCGCCGGCGAGGAGAACACGCCGTGCAGATCCTCATTGCCGTCGTTCAAGACGTAGCGCCATTTGAGGCCGCCGTTCCGGCCGTCGTAGGCCACCACGCCGCCGGGGCAGTTGGTCTTGAGAATGGTCCCGTACCCGACGACGATATACGGTATACCATCGTCGAACAATGCGCCGACCGCCGGCGCGGTATTGATTATGCCGTCGGTGCCGCCATACGCGCACGAGCCGGCACCGCCCGGCAGGACATTGATCGGCCCCCAGGCCAGGGTGCCATTCTGACGGTAGACATACAATGCGCCATCGGTGCCGCCGACCGCGATCTCCTTGCCGTTGCCGGCGTTGCCGTCGATCTCGGCGATCGTCGGCGAGCTGTAGAAGATCGGCCCGCCGGCGAGCCTGAGCCCGCGGTCGGTATCGTTGCCGGCGACCCAGGGCGTATGCGTGAATCCTGGCTGCGCGGGAGGATTATCACGGTAGCTTGCGGAGACAGTGAGCGGGAATAATCCACACAGGAGCAGAAGGGCAAACAGGCGCGCCGAACTGCGACGAAGCATACAGGTGACCTTTCCAGACTGCGAGGCGGCTACACTAGGTTGACGTGGCTGGGATTGAAACGCGGAGATCAATGCTTTTCACAAAGAAGATCGACCATGGGTCGAGTGGAATTATAGCATCGACCCGATCGCGAAAGAGCACCATATCGTTAACGATTGGTGAGCAATTTGCTCACACCGCTTTTTGCAAGAACAGCATCACCGAGGTAAAAAGCAGGTCATTGTCGCGGAGCACAAAGGTTGGTTTGGCGACGAACGGGTTGTGGACATCAACCGGATCGGCGCAGAACGGCGCCAGATTCGCGGGCGCGATATCGCCGATCAGTAGCAGGCCGCTGGGCGCGATCAGCTCCTCATACAGCTCCCAGGGGGCGAAGATCTCCGGCTGGGGTGGGCTGTCGTTCAACAATACTTCGGTCGAGACTGCGGCGATGCCACCTGGGCGCAGCACACGCGCCATCTCCTGGAGCGAGCGGCGGCTGTTCTCGCGGCTCCCAAAGTGCTCGATCGAGCAAAACGAAAAGATCAGGTCGATCGTCGCGTCGCCGAAGGCTATGTCGCTCCCGCTCATGGGGAAAAAGTGGACTCGCTCACGCGGGTAGGGGTAGGGCGCGTATTTGTCAGGGTCCTGCATCACGTCGGGGGTTGCCTCATGGCCGGCGAACCTGCCGCTGTACAGATCGGTCGCGTAGACCTGCGCCACGCGATTGGCGAGCCAGTAGATCACCGGCTCATGCCCGGCCGCGACCCCCAGCGCCCTGGCCGATGGGGTCAGGCAGCCCAGCCGGATCAGCCCCGACACGCCTTGAATCCACTCCCACATCTTGCGGTGGCGGATCTCCGGCGCGACGACGCCGAACGAGGTTCGGTACGCCATCATATCGAGGCATTGGCGCCAGAACGGGTGGTCCCAATGGGCGGGGTTGCAGATCGAGCTTAACGCGAGATCGAGCGACTGCGGCGTTCCGAGCAGCCGGATCGCGCGCACGGCCACGCCAAGCTCGCGCTGGTCGCCGCCGCCGAGCCGCGCCGCGCTACGGGTGCGGTCGACGCCGATCGTGATCGGGATGATGCCCTGCTCGCCTTGCAGCGCCGGCAGACGCATTCTGAGCGTGCGCCAAGCGCGCGTGTGCAAGCTATCGGCGCGACCGCTACCGCCCGCGTCGATGGTGACGCGCACCCGCCCAAGCTCGCGTGGCCCAGTCTCCAGCTCGATCTCCAGCACATCCTGCCCGCGATGCCGCAGCAGAAATGTCGTGGCCCGCTCGGTCGTCCAGCGGAATGTGTCTTCGGCATCATACCAGCCGCATCCGAGATGACTGCCCTCGTAGCCGTCGAACGTCAGGGCCGATCGCGAGATCACCCCCGGCGGCGACTCGGGACCATACGTGATGTGGCTCCAGGGGGCGTAGCGCTTGGCGACGATATGTTTCATTATCTCTACTATCGCGGCTTTTGCGCGCTGATCATGAGCAGCCCCCACTGGCGCAGATTGAGCAGCATGGCGGTCGCGAACGGGCGCGGCAGCCGCATCATGGTCCAGGTGAGCGCCCTGGTCGGCAGTGTGGTCCCAAACAGCTTCTGCTCGTTGATCGCGTAGCGCTCGCGGTCCATCCAGGCATACAGCTCGGCGTTGGTCTTGCGAACGGTCTGCTCGTCCTCGACGTGGATGTTGCGAAAGCCGGCGCGCCAGACGTGGTAAATGTAATCGTAGGCGCGCCGGCGCCGCTCGATGATGCCGTGGGCCTTTTCGCGGTCGCCGTCGTGGCTATCGCTTTCACGCTGAAAGATTGTGGTGATCGGGTCGCCGGTGGCGATCAGGCGCCCGCCCGGCCGCAGAATGCGGTAGACGCTGCGCATTAGCCGGTCGAGGTTGTCGGAGTGATGCAGGGTGTTGCTCGAATAGACGAAGTCGAACGTGTTGGGCTGAAACGGCAGCCGCTCGTTATCGCCGATCAGCAGGTCGAAGGTCGTCCCGGTGAGCGCCATACGCTTCCAGGAGCGCCCAAGCCCGCGGTGCAGGTCGGCCACGACGTCGACGGCGATGGCGTGGCAGCCGCGCTCGGCGAAATGCTGCGACGCCCAACCCTCGCCGGCGCCCAGGTCGAGGATGCGTTCGCCGCCGCGCAGGTCCATCTGGGAGAGCGCGGCCCGGAACATCCGCCCGACGGTGGCCCACGGCTCGTCGGGGACGAACGGCAACTCGACATTCAGATCGTCAATGCCGTGCAAGCCCATCTCCTGCCACATGGCGACCCAGCCGAGCGCTTCGCGCTTTTTCGGCGCCCAGAACTCGTCATCTTTATAGACTAGGGGGATATTGTGCTCAAACCCATAGCGCTGCCCGCACTGCTTGCAGACCAGCTCCTGGTCGTCGGCACCCGGCGTGCCGCGGTAGCACAGGTCGGGTGAGTCGCAGTACGGGCAGGCGAGAATCGCTAACAGTTCCGAACGCATAGTTGAAGGCTCCTCGATTTATAAGAGTTACGCGGTGGCAGCCGCAGCGCCGCTATTGCCTGCGGCAGCAAGGTACTTTACCCGTTTTTTATCGACGATTTTCGCCCGGTCGGGCGAAAATCGTCGATAAATATGAAGAAAAAGTACCACTCTGCCGAAGGCTGGGACGATGCTTGATAGATGATCGCGTAAATCCTGATATTTAGACTTGGTCAGAACGAGACTCCTGATCATCATAGACTGTATCCCTGGCTTCCCCATCGCGGAGCGCCTGCAACTGCGCCACCTGGCGCTCAAGCTGCCGGACCTGGCGCTCAAGCCGCTGCTGGATGCGCAGGGAGCGTTCGAGGACCGGGAGCAGGGTGTCGAGCAGGCGCTGGTTGTAGGCCTCCTGGCGGGCGATGAACGGGTCGAGGTAGGGTTCGCGCAGGTGGGCGGTGAGCTGCCGGCGCAGCCAGCCGATCAGCCCGCCGATGATTGGCGCAGTTGAGCGCACCTGGTAGTCGGGCCGGGCCACCTGGGCGGCCTGGTGCAACTCCTGCACCTGCTGGTGGCTCAAGCCCTGCGCCAGGTCGGCCTCGGCGCGCACCAGCACCCGCGCCAGGTGCTCCTCGAAGCGCTCGCGCGAGAACGCCAGCGCCCGGCGCACGCCGCGCCGTGACAACTGCTCGTGGCGCGTGACCGGCGTGCCGAAGCGCTCGATCGCCTCTAGCAGCCGCTCGATCACTTGCTCCCAGCTGTACTGGCTCTGCACGTAGGCGCGCCCGGCGGCGCCGCGCCGCGCGCGCTCGTCTGGGGCGGCCAGCATCTGGTCGAGCACGCTGCGGAACTGCTCGTAGCTGCCGAAGCACCAGCCGCCACCGCTCTGGGCGACGTGCTGGCTGGTGACGGCGCAGTCGGCGTGGACCAGGACGGGAGTAAGCTGGAGCCAGGCTTCCATAATCACGATTGAGAAGCTCTCGTTGAGCGAGGGCTGGCAGAGCAGGGCGGCGGCGGCGTAGGCGTCGCGCAGGTCGTGCTCGTCCAGGAAGCCCAGTACGACCAGGTCGGGCCGCGCCTGGGCGATCACCTCGCCCTCGCCGGCCAGCGCCAACGTCAGCGGTCCCGGCCGCTCGGTCTTGTAGCGCACAAAGTACTCGATCAGCAGCGGCACGTTTTTCCCGCCCTGGAGCCGGCCGACATACAGCAGCAGCTCGGGGGGCAGGTTGCGGCGGGTGCGGAAGGCCACTCCGTCGCCTTGAGGCGTGGCTGGGTCGAAGCCGTAGCCGACCACCGCGCTGGACTGGTTGACCACTCCCAGCCGCTCGATCGCGAAGCGCCGCTCGGCCTCGGCGTTGAAGATGATCCCGCGCACCTGCTCCAGCAGCTCGCGGTAGACTGCGAAGTAGGCGTACGGCTCGTCGTGCAGGCACGGCAGCAGCAGCGCCTTGTCCGGCACCGCCGCCACGCCCCAGTAGGTCGTCCCGAACATATACGGCGCGAAGATCACGCACGCGTACTCCTGCTCCCGCTCCCGCAAGTACGCGTACAACGCCTCGCTGCTGACATTCTGACGCAGAAACTCGATCTGGTCGACGTAGGGAATCCGCTCGCCGGCCTTGACCCGCTCGTCCGTGCGGTAGACGCGCCCGACGTCGAGTTGGTCGAGCGGGAAGCGCAGGACCGGCACGCCGTTGATGACGCTGGGGCCGGGCGGGTAGTGGTTGTTCCAGGCGACCATATCGCTGGTGCAGGTGGTCAGCACCTCGACGGCGTGGCCGCGGGCGTGCAGCTCCTCGGCCATGCCGCGCACCAGCCGCTCGGCCCCGCCGACCACCTCCAGCCCGTAGCGCGGGACCACAAACCCGATCTTCGGCGCGGCGCCATTGTTGGTTTCTGGCCGGTCAGTTGTAGGTTGCACCAATCGTCTCCTCGCGTCCCCAAATCTGTCAGACTTCCATTGAACAGGTGAGTGGTTATTCTTGAGGGGTGGCCCCCTCAAACTCCCCCTTTTTCACGCGCAGCTCCTCGCATCCCCAAAGGTGAGAGGGTTATTTTTGAGGGGCGGCCCCTCAAACTCCCCCTTTTTCACATCAATGGGGTTATTCTTGATGGGTGGCCCCCTCAAACTCCCCCTTTTTCACATCAATGGGGTTATTCTTGAGGGGCGGCCCCCTCAAACTCCCCCTTTTTCACGCGCAGCTCCTCGATGCGCTGCTCCAGCCGCAGCACCTGGCTCTCCAGGCCGCGTTGAGAGCGCAGGCTGCGTTCAAGGACTGGGAGCAGGGTGTCGAGCAGGCGCTGGTTGTAGGCCTCCTGGCGGGCGATGAACGGGTCGAGGTAGGGTTCGCGCAGGTGGGCGGTGAGTTGCCGGCGCAGCCAGCCGATCAGCCCGCCGATGATTGGCGCAGTTGAGCGCACCTGGTAGTCGGGCCGGGCCACCTGGGCGGCGCCGTGCAGCTCCTGCACCTGCTGGTGGCTCAAGCCCTGCGCCAGGTCGGCCTCGGCGCGCACCAGCACCCGCGCCAGGTGCTCCTCGAAGCGCTCGCGCGAGAACGCCAGCGCCCGGCGCACGCCGCGCCGTGACAACTGCTCGTGGCGCGTGACCGGCGTGCCGAAGCGCTCGATCGCCTCTAGCAGCCGCTCGATCACTTGCTCCCAGCCGTACTGGCTCTGCACGTAGGCCCGCCCGGCGGCGCCACGTCGCGCGCGCTCGTCTGGGGCGGCCAGCATCTGGTCGAGCACGCTGCGGAACTGCTCGTAGCTGCCGAAGCACCAGCCGCCGCCGCTCTGGGCGACGTGCTGGCTGGTGACGGCGCAGTCGGCGTGGACCAGGACGGGAGTAAGCTGGAGCCAGGCTTCCATAATCACGATTGAGAAGCTCTCGTTGAGCGAGGGCTGGCAGAGCAGAGCGGCGGCGGCGTAGGCGTCGCGCAGGTCGTGCTCGTCCAGGAAGCCCAGTACGACCAGGTCGGGGCGGGCGAGCGAGATGACCTCGCCCTCGCCGGCCAGCGCCAGCGTCAGCGGTCCCGGTCGCTCACTCTTGTAGCGCACAAAGTACTCGATCAGCAGCGGCACGTTTTTGCCCGGCTGCAAGCGCCCGGTGTAGAACAGCAGCTCGGGGGGCAGGTTGCGGCGGGTGCGGAAGGCCACTCCGTCGCCCTGTGGCGTGGCTGGGTCGAAGCCGTAGCCGACCACCGCGCTGGACTGGTTGACCACTCCCAGCCGCTCGATCGCGAAGCGCCGCTCGGCCTCGGCGTTGAAGATGATCCCGCGCACCTGCTCCAGCAGCTCGTGGTAGACCGTAAAGTAGGCGTACGGCTCGTCGTGCAGGCACGGCAGCAGCAGCGCCTTGTCCGGCACCGTCGCCACGCCCCAGTAGGTCGTCCCGAACATATACGGCGCGAAGATCACGCACGCGTACTCCTGCTCCCGCTCGCGCAAGTGCGCGTACAGCGCCTGGCTATTGATAGTGTTGCGAATAAACTCGACCTGATCCTCGTATGGCACTCGCTGGCCGGCCAGCGCCTTGCCGCCCACCCGGTGAACCTGCCGTATGTCGAATGTGTCGATCGGGAAGCGCAGGACCGGCACGCCGTTGATGACGCTGGGGCCGGGCGGGTAGTGGTTGTTCCAGGCGACCATATCGCTGGTGCAGGTGGTCAGCACCGCGACGGCGTGGCTGCGGGCGTGCAGCTCCTCGGCCATGCCGCGCACCAGCCGCTCGGCCCCGCCGACCACCTCCAGCCCGTAGCGCGGGACCACAAACCCGATCTTCGGCGTGGCGCCGTTGTTGGTTGTATGCAGGCTGGTTGTGAATGGCACCGATTGTCTCCTCAAACGTGATACGTGAAACGTGATGCGTGATGCGTGATGCGTGATGCGTGGTTGGGGCGGCCACGGAGGGCCTGCCCTACAGGTTCTCGGCGGGGCGGCCACGGAGGGCCTGCCCTACAGGTTCTTTGTTCTTTGTTCTTTGTTCCTTGTTCTCGGCTCCCGGTTCGAGGACCTCGATGACTTTGGCGGCCAGGTCGGAGGGGTCCTGGGGGCGGAAGGTGAGCCCGGCGTCGCCAATCGTCTCGGGCAGCGCGGTGGCATGCGCCCCGACCACCGGTAGACCACAGGCCATTGCTTCCAACACCGGGATGCAGAACCCTTCGTGGACGCTGGCGATCACGAACACGTCGGCGAGCTGGTAGTGCGCGGCCAGCTCGGCGTCACTCACCTGCCCGGCGAAGATCACCGCCTCGGCCAGGCCCAGCGCCGCTGCCTCGCGCCGCGCCTCCGCCACTACGGCGGCGTAGGCCGGGGTGCGCTCGTCGCCGACGAGCAGCAGGGCGGCGTGGGGGAAGCGCTCTCGGACGAGCGGCAGGGCGCGCACCAGGTCGATGATGCGCTTGTTGGTGGCCATGCGACCAACGTAGAGCAGGACGGGCTGGTGGGGCGCCAGGCCGTAGCGGGCCAGCAGGGCTGGGTCGGGCGCGCCGGGGCGGAAGCGGTCGAGCGGGACGGCGTAGGGCATCTGGGAGACCCGCTCGGCCGCGATGGCGCCGGTGTGCAGCAGCTCCTCGCAGGTGAAGGCGCTGTGGGCGACGGCGTAGTCGGCGTAGCGCACCAGGTTGAGATTGCGCTGCCCCTCCACAAGCGTCTCAAGCCCTGGCCCATCCCAGAGCTGCGGCGGGGTCACGCCGTGGTAGTCGAAGATCACCACGCCGTGGCTGACCAGGCGGATGGCCTCGACCAGCGGATAATAGGTCGAGTAATGAACGATGTAGATATCGGAGCTGTGGAAGTGCCGCACCGCCCGACGGGTCTGCGGATTCTCGGCCGCCCCGCGCAGCTCGTCGACGGCCACGGTCGCCATGTGCTGCCGCAGCTCGGCTGGGTGGCGCCGGTCGATGTGGTCGAGCAGCGCCAGCGTCCGGTAGCCGCGCGCCTGGAAGAAGCGGATCTGGTTGAGCACGTGGTTGCCCACGGCGTCGTTGAGCACGCAATTGCCGTTGATGATACAGACGCGCGGGACATCGGAGTGGCCGGCGGCGACGGCCAGCGGGATGGACAGCGGCGCGATGCCCTGGAGCGAGAACCAGCCCACGCCCTCCTCGACCATATCCAGCGCCAGCCGGTACTCGCCGGCCCGTGGTGGCGGCTCGACCGGAAGCTCCAGATCGACCGACTGGCCGGGCCGCAGCGGCTCCGGCAGCACCGCCCGCACGCCCTCGAAGTCGACCACCTGCCCGTTTGTATCGAGCCAGTGGTAGGACAGGTTGATCGGACTGGTGCCGCGGTTGGACCAGGGCGCCGCGCCGGCGTTGCGCACCCGCACCCGCAGCAGCAGCGGCATATCCGTGCGCGCCGCCGGCAGCGGCCCGACGACCTGATATTCAACTCCCAGCCGGTTGTTCTCGGCTGTATCCGTCTGCGTGGTCATGAGAAGGCTCCACTTGCGTAGGGAAATAATCTGCTTTGCGTTATGAACGACCGTGGTTCATGCCCCTCCGAATCGCCTAGTTGGTTGGTGGGATTTGGATTCGTTCTCGGACGGGCGGCTACGGGGCGGCCACGGAGGGCCTGCCCTACGGGTTCTCGGGTGGGCGGCCACGGAGGGCCTGCCCTACGGGTTCTCGGGAGGGCGGCCACGGAGGGCCTGCCCTACGGGTTCTCGGCGGGGCGGCCACGGAGGGCCTGCCCTACAGGTTCTTTGTTCTTTGTCCTTTGTTCTTTGTTCTCGGCTCCCGGTTCGAGGACCTCGATGACTTTGGCGGCCAGGTCGGAGGGGTCCTGGGGGCGGAAGGTAAGCCCGGCGTCGCCGATCGTCTCGGGCAGCGCGGTGGCATGCGCCCCGACCACCGGTAGACCACAGGCCATTGCTTCCAACACCGGGATGCAGAACCCCTCGTGGACACTGGCGATCACGAACACATCGGCGAGCTGGTAGTGCGCGGCCAGCTCGGCGTCGGGCACCTGCCCGGCGAAGATCACGCCCTCGGCCACGCCCAGCGCTTCGGCCTCGCGCCGCGCCTCCGCCACCACCGGGACGTAGGAGGGCAGCAGATCGTCGCCGACGAGCAGCAGGGCGGCGTGGGGGAAGCGCTCTCGGACGAGCGGCAGGGCGCGCACCAGGTCGATGATGCGCTTGTTGGTGGCCATGCGACCAACGTAGAGCAGGACGGGCTGGTGGGGCGCCAGGCCGTAGCGGGCCAGCAGGGCTGGGTCGGGCGCGCCGGGGCGGAAGCGGTCGAGCGGGACGGCGTAGGGCATCTGGGAGACCCGCTCGGCCGCGATGGCGCCGGTGTGCAGCAGCTCCGCGTGGGTGACGCCGCTATGGGCGATAGCGTAGTCGGCGTGGCGCACCAGGCCGATCTGGCGCCGGAACCAGCGCAGAAACTCCTCGCGCCCGGCGCCGTCCCAGAGCTGCGGCGGGGTCACGCCGTGGTAGTCGAAGATCACCACGCCGCGCTCGACATAGGTGATCGCCTCGAACAGCGGGTAGGGCAGCGGGAAGTGGAAGATGTACATGTCGGCGGAGCGAAAGAACTCCAGCGCCCGCCGGTTCAGCGGCGTTGTGTGGCCGGAGATGACGTCGGCATAGGTCAGCGCCAGCATGTACTCGCGCAGCTCGGTCGGCTGGCGCCAGCCGACCTGCTCGACCAGGATCAGCGGCTGGTAGCCGCGCGCCAGAAAGAAGCGCGCCTGGTTGAGCATGTGGTTGCTCACCGCGTCGTTGATGATGCAGAGCGGGCCGATGATGCAGACGCGCGGCGCCTGGCGGGCGGGGGCGACGACCAACGGAATAGTTAGCGGCGCGGCGCCCTGGAGCGAGAACCAGCCGATGCCCTCCTCGACCATATCGAGTGCCAGCCGGTACTCCCCGGCTCGCGGCGGCGGCTCGACCCACAGCTCGACCTCGGCCAGGGCGCCGGGCTCCAGCGGCGCGGGCAGCACCGCCCGTATGCCCTCGAACTCGACCACCTGGCCGCGCGTGTCGAACCAGTGGTAGGACAGGTTGATCGGGTGGGCGCCCCCGTTGGGCCAGGCGGCCGCGCCGGTGTTGCACACCCGCACCCGCAGCAGCAGCGGCATGTCGGCGCGCGGCTCGTCCGGCGGCGCGGCCAGCTCGTAGTGTACGCTGTGGCGTGCGGAATTTGCGGCCCGACCGGTCGCTTGGGGAGATCCCATCAACTCTTCCTTCCGCGGGCATGGTCAAACGCGGTCATATCGCGCCGCAGATCAATACATAATCGCTTGAGCCGGCGCTCCTCGGCCTGCGTCACCGGATAGTGACGGGCGCGGGCGGCCAGCCATTCATCGCTGTGAAAGATGCCTTCCAGGTAGGCCCGGCGCAGCGAACGGGCCTCCATGCCATTGGCTATGATGCACATGCGCGCCCGCTCGGCGACCAGGAAGTCGTTCCAGATGCGCTCGGCGGGGAAGGTTTTGATGACCAGGCGCAGCCGATTGCGGTTCATGAGCGCGCTGCGCTTGACCAGGTCGGTGATCGAGCGCGACTCGGCGTGGCGCAGCGTGGCCTCGGACTGGTAGCGCACCAGGTAGCCAGCCTGCCGCAGCCGCCAGCACAGGTCGATATCCTCGCAGTAGGCCGGGCTGTAGCCCTCGTCGAAGCGCCCAACCTCGTCGAGCGCGGCCATCCGCAGCGCGATTGCCGCGCCGGTCACATATTCCAGATCACGCGGCTGGTCGTATTGGCCGGTGTCGCGCTCGTGGTAGCCGAGGTGGTGCGCGATGGCGCGGCCCGGCTCGATCGTGCCCCCGGCGTGCTGGAGCGTCCGGCCGTCGGGGTAGTAGATCTTGCAGCCGACGGCGCCGACGCGCGGCTCCTGGGCGAGTGGCGCCAGGATGGCGCGCAGCCAGCCCGGCGCGACGATCGTATCCTGGTTGAGCAGCACCACGACGTCGGGCGGCTGCGGCTGCTCGCGCAGCAGGCGGATGCCGACGTTCATCCCGGCCGCGAACCCCAGATTGTGACCGTTTTCGACCAGCCGCACGGCGGGAAAATCGCGGCGCACCAGCTCGACTGAGCGGTCGATCGAGCCATTGTCGACGACCAGCAGTTCGGCCTGGGCGTCCTGCTGGGCCTGGAGCGCGCCGAGGCAACCGCCCAGGTAGTCGGCGCCATTCCAGCTCAACACGATCACGGCTGCGCTGATCACGGCCACTCCTCCGGCTGCCGGCTCGGCGCAAGGCCAGCCAGACGAGCGGCGAAGTTTGTATCGGCATCGTCTAGGTCGGTCAGGCGGCCATCGACATCGGCCTGGCGATTCTCCAGTTCGGCCAGGCGGCCTTCGGCCTGGGCCAGGCGAATCTGGGCTTTGATCAGCTCATGGCCGAGCGCGGCCAGCCCATCGTGCAGCTCGCGGATGCGGGCGTAGGCTCGATCCTCCTGCTGGTCCAGTGTCGCATACAGGTCGCTGCGCCGGGCGTCGGCGTTCTCGGCCAGCGCGTCGAGCGCCCGCGCGACGGCGGCGTTATGCCCATTCTGCTGCTCGATCAGCGGCACGATGAAGGGCCGCACGATCTGCTCGACCAGCAGCCGCCGGATGCGGCCGACCAGCCCGCCGGGCAACGGCGGCTCGCGCACCTGCCAGTTGGCGGCGCTGGCTGCGAGCGCGGTGTTGCGGGCGGCGTCCTGCTCACGGGCGCGCGCGTCGCGCTGGGCGACCTCGGCGAGCGCCTCGGACTGGTCGTCCTCGGCTTCGGGTGGCGGCGCGGGCGGCTCGGCCGGGCGCAGCGGGCGGTCGGGCGCGCGGCGCGGGTGGCGGCAGAACTCCAGTAGCGGTGCGGCCACGCGCTCCCAGGTGTACTCGGCGGCGACGGCGCGGGCGCGTTCGGCGCAGCCGCGCCGCTGCTCGTCGTCGGAGAGCAGCGCGATCAGTGCGGCGGCGGTCGCTTCGACATCGCCGGGCGCGACGACGCGGCCCAGGTTGCGGGCGGCCACCAGCGCTGCGGCGGCGTCGCCGGCGCTGACGACGCTGGGCAGGCCAGCCCATAGGTGGTCGAGGAAGCGCGAGCGCACGGCGGCGTAGCTGCTCTCCAGGCTCTCGTGGTGCAGGTAGACCGCGACGGCGGCGTTCAGCAGCGCGCCGGAGCGCTCGGCGTAGGGTACCCAGCGCTCGACGAACAGCACCTCCCGGCCGAGCAACCCCAGCTCGTGCGCCAGGTTGCGCGCGCGGCCCGGCATCCGCATCGGGTGTGCATTGCCGGGGTGGGCGCCGGCCAGAAAGACCAGCCGGACGCGCGGGATGGCCGCCAGTACCTGCGGCATGGCGCGAACCAGCGTCAGCGGGTCCATCCAGTCCCACAGCCCGCCGGACCACAGGATCACCAGGGCGTCGGGGTCGAGCCCATCCCAGGGCGGGGCGGCGGGCGGCGGCGGCTCGGTCGGCAGACCGAACGGCACCACCCGCAACAGCCCGCGCAGCGCCGGGTCGGTGTCGGCCAGCTCGGCGCCGACCCGGCCGACCGCCAGGAGCGCGCCCAGGTACAGGTCGCGCTGGCGCTCGGTGGCGCACAGCAAGCAGTCGCCCACGCGCAACTGGCCGGCCAGCAGGGCCACATCGCGGCGGCCACGCTCGGCCCGCGCGGCCGGGTCGTGCTCGCGCAGCAACGCCAGGTTCTCCAGCGCGGTCGGGTCGTACATGTCGAGCACCAGCGGTGCCGGGCGGTCGGCGATCTCCGGGTGCGCCTCCAGCACGAAGCCATTGGCGACGATCAGCTCGGCGGCGTCGAGCGCCGGCGCAAGGCTGGCGGCATCGCCGGTCTGGTAGGTGTAGCCGGCGACGCCGGGCGGCAGCGCGTCGGCCGGGCGCGGGGTCGCCAGCGTCACGGCATGCTCGCCGACCAGCACGCGCGCCAGCTCGAAGGCGCGGATGCCGGGGCCGGCCATGCGGGCGCCGACGACGTCGTGATTAATGAAGAGGATGGATGCCACGTTTCCAATCCATTCCAATGGTGCGTTCAATGTTGCATCAACGACATGTCACGACGGAGGGGCGATCCTTGTGATCGCCCACGATGGGACGCATCGCCCACGATGAAATTCAATGTCATATCAACGACATGTCACAACGGAGGGGCGAATACAAGATTTGCCCCGACGTCGTTGCGTTTCGTTGCGTCACGTTGCGCCGACCGGCACATCGCTCGTATGGTGGCTCCAGCGGGCCGCCAGTTCCACCAGGCCGTAGTTGCGCTGGAGTGCCCGCGACCGCACCGAGAATCTGTAGTGCTGGGTGTGGAAGTCGTAGGCGTGCAGCCCGGTCGCGTCGTGGACGGCGACTGTCAGGCGGTAGAGGCCGGGCAGCAGCGGCAGGCCAGGGAGCGTGTAGTCCACGACGCCGGCACCGACCACCTGCTTGATCGCGAAGCCGGCGGCGTCGTTATTCGGGCCGGCGACGTGCGCGCCGTCGGCGTGGTAGATCGCCAGGCCGAACTGCGGCTCCTCGATCGGGATGTGCGCGTAGTAGTGCATCCGCACCGTCAGCGGCTCGCCGGTGTAGTACAGCTCCTGCGGCCGACCGGAGGGGCCGATCAGCTCGACTGCGCGGATCTCGACCTCGCGGGTGCCGCGGCGCCAGCTCTCCTCGTTGTCGGCCACGTCGGCGCCGCTGCGGCGGCGCGCCTCGGCCTCGCGGCGGTTGGTCTCAGCCAGGTACTCGTCGATCACGTGGCTGGCGTCGCCGGATGCCCGCATCTGGCCGTGGTCGAGCCAGACGGCGTGATCGCACAGCGAGCGCACCGTCTCAAGCGCGTGCGAGACGAAGATAATCGTCTTGCCCATCTGGCGGAAGCGGTAGATCCGCTCCATGCACTTGCGCTGAAACGCCTCATCGCCGACCGCCAGCACCTCGTCGGTGATCAGGATCTCGGGGTCGACCGCCGTCGCGACGGCGAAGGCCAGCCGGGTATACATGCCCGACGAGTAGTGCTTGACCTCCATATCGAGGAAGGCGCCGATCTCGGAGAACTCGACGATCTCGTCGAGCTTGGTCAGCATATCGCGCCGGGTGAAGCCCAGCAGCGAGCCATTCAGCAGCACATTCTCGCGGCCGCTCAGGTCGGGGTGGAAGCCGCTGCCCAGCTCCAGCAGCGCCGCGACCCGCCCGTTCATCCGCACGCTGCCGCTGGTCGGCTCCAGGATACGGGTCATCAGCTTCAGCGCGGTGCTCTTGCCGGCGCCATTGTGCCCGACCAAACCCAGGCTCTCGCCCTGCCCGATGCTGAAGCTGACGTCGCGCAGCGCCCAGAACTCCTCGCCCTGCATGCGCGGCCTGAACAGCCCGACGACCCGCTCCTGGATCGTGTTGCGCCGCTCGCGATACAGCGTGAAGCGTTTACTGACGTTGTTGAATTCGATGATTGGTGTCATGTTCAGTGTTGCTCTTTTAGCCAGGGTTTCAGTTAACGCCGTTCTACTTTACAATGTGAGAGGGAGAGACTGAGGGGGCTGCCCCTCAAACCCCTTTTCCCGCAGACGCCGTTCTACTTTACAATGTGAGTAGGGGAGACAGAAGGGGCTGCCCCCTCAACCCCCTTTTTTCCGAGCAGGTCACGCTATGCGGGCCATATCACAACCGCCACCGTCTGCCCGGCGCGAACGTCTAAATTGAGAATTGAGAATTGAGAATTGAGAATGTTACCATCAACGGTGATCTGCTTTGGAGTGAACGGCAGCCGGAGCGTTAAACCATTCAGATCCTGATCACTACCATTAATAACGTTGAACGCCAGCGCTCCTGCCTCGGAATTTTTCAATTCTACATCCTCAATTCTCAATTCCCGCAGGGCTTGTTGCCACGCGGCGATCTCGGCCAGCGGCGCGATCCAGAGAGCGCCGGTATCGCGCTGCTGTGCCGCGTAGCGCACCACCTGGCCCCACGCCGCCACCTGCTCCGGCGTGACGACCTCCTCGGTGTGTGCCCACAGGTCGATCATGCCGCCGACCTCGACGGCTCGATCGATCAGCGTGAGCGCCTGGGCGGCCGTTTCGGCGCTGTGCAGGTAGAAATCTGGGCAGGCCAGGATGCGCCGTGGCCGGGCACTGGGGCGCAGCGCGGGTCGTGCTCGGAGACGATCCGATACTGCGCGTAGTCGCTCGTGCGTGTGACCGAAGTGATCCCAGCCTCCTCCAGCGCGCGCCAGTCGGTGTCGCTCATCCCGGCGCTGCCGCTCCAGGGGAACGCCAGCGAACGGGCCGGCGGCACGCCGCGCTCGGCCGCCACGGCGCGCCACTCGCGCAGGTCGGCGCGCCACTCCTCGGTGCCGGCGAAGCCGCCGTACAGGTGGCTGAATGTGTGGGTCTGGATATCCTGGTGCTCGCCCAGCAGCAGCGGCACCAGGTCGCCAAAGTACCAGGCCGGCTGGCTCTGGACCGTGCCATATGGATCGTCGGCGAACCAGGGCGTGGTGGCCCAGTGAGCGTCGGGCCAGCGGTGCGGCGGCGTGTTGTCGGCCCAAGTGAAGGTCGGGTTGCCCATAAATTGCCGTCGCTCGGCGTTGCCGAGCAGGAAATTATAGCCGTTGGCATAGTAGGTCGCGCGGATGCCATACGGGCGAAACAGCTCCAGCGTGGTCGTGATCCCTTCGCGCATACGCACCCCACGCGCGATTGCGCTGCCGCTCTGCGGGTCGTCCCGGAGCGAGTGGATCAGCCCGCCCATCGCCGTCTCCCAATCGAACGAGAACGAGAGCGCGCCCCGGTAGCCATTCGGCCACGGAGCAACCGCAACGGGAGATAGGAGATTAGAGATTGGAGATTGGGTCTCAGCGCCCAATCCCCACTCTCCAATCCCCAATCTCCCTCCTCGGCGGATGTGCATCGCGTCGAGATACACCCGGTCGTCAGATGCCGGGTGGAGCCGCACCGCCAATGTGGCCGCGCCGGCGGGCGCCTGGAACGCGGCGCCGATCGTCGACCAATCGGCCGGCGGCGAATCCTGGCGCCAGAGCACCACGTCCTGCCAGCCGGTCGCGTCCTCGGCCAGCATCCGGCCCTGGCTGTCGCGCCAGTGGAAGACCACCCGCAGCCGCGTCGGCGAGCCCTTCTCGGAGTTGGTGAGCGCCTTGCCGGAGAAGCAGAATGGGCTGCCGGGCCGCACCGCCGCCGGTGGTGTCTCCACATAGTTGGCGATGCCGATCAGCTGAAGCGCGCGCCCGTCGCCGTCAAGCTCAAACCCCTGGCCGTCGATGGCCGGGCCGCGTAGCTCCACCCCGCCCGTCCCGCGCCCCCAGCCTGCCGGCAAGCCGGAGGACTGATCGGGCAGCAGGGCAGCGTTCGGCAGCTCCTCACCAGCCAGGACCGGGACCGCCTTGCAGTGGTCGAGCCGGTCGCGGATCGCCAGGACCGCGCCGCCACCCAGCAGCGCACCGCTCAGCAGCACAATCAGGATTCCACGTCTCATGCGTCTCGTCAGGTCGCCCTCCAAAGCGGCCTATTCTAGCACACCGGCGCATTGTTGACAACGGCGGGCCAGTTGACCGCCAGCTATTTGTTTGCTAGACTCTGGCACGCCCCTCCCGCCGACAAGTGATGAATGTGAGACGCGGATGCCCAGCGTGCCCGTATTACTCAGCGGCAGGCTGCGCATCGGCTGCGCCTTGCTGGCCCTGGTCCTGTGTATCGGCACGTTCGGGTTCTACGTCGTCGAGGGCTGGACGCTGATCGAGGCGTTCTACACGACCGTGCTGGTCCACAGCGATGACCTGGAGATGTGGCTAGAGGAGATCGCGATCGGCCCGGACTTATCGCTGGCGGGGGTGCCGATCGGCGCGGCGCAGTTGCGCGAGAACGCCGGCATCACGATCCTGGCGGTGCGCTGTGCCGGCGGCCGGAGGGTGGTGAACCCGGACGGGGATGTCGTCCTGCACACGGGTGATACGCTGATCGCGCTGGGGACGCGCCGCGATCTCGATCGCGCATCAGGACTACCGCAGGGTGAAAGGGTGAAGGGGTGACAAGGTGAACATATACTATCACCTTGTCACCTTGTCACCTTGTCATCTTGTCGCTTCGTCGTCGAGGTCAAGCTCGGCGAAGACCAGGGCGGCCTCCTCGGCCTGGGCGGCCGGCACGTAGACCCGCACGGCGCCCAGCGGCCCGCTGACCAGCCCGTAGATGCCGGCGACCGCCTCTCCTTGCAAATATACGGCGATGCCGGCCTGCTCCAGGTAGGTCCGGGCGATCTCGGCCCGCAGCGGCCCCTCGATGATGCCAATGCACACCGGCCCGACGCCGTCGCCCGGCCCGCCGCCGGTGGTCGCCCGCGCGCCGGGGGCCGGGCGCTCCTGATCAGGCGCGCCGGCCTCGCCCTGCAAGTGGAATAGACCTTCGGTCATCGGCCCCTCTTCTTGCCTACGATTCGGTGGTGGAAAGAGGATTCTTGAGGGGCAGCCCCTCAAACTCCCCCTTTTCAAACAGTCTTTCACGCGGCGGGCGCCGGGGTCTCTTCGCGGCGGCTGAACCAGCGGCGCCACTCGCGGTTCTCCCAGACCACCAGCAGTTGCGAGGCGTTGAAGATCGATGAGTAGGTGCCGCTGATCAGGCCGATCAGCAGGATCATCACGAAGTTACGGATGGAGGCGCCACCGAAGAGCAGCAGCGCGGACAGCGTAAACAGCGAGGTCAACTGCGTATTGATCGAGCGCGGCAGCGTCTGGACAATGCTGTGGTTGACGATATCCTCGAAGTTCTCGCCGGAGCGGCGGGCGATCAGGTTCTCGCGGATGCGGTCGAAGACCACGATCGTATCGTGGACCGAGAAACTCAGCACTGTCAGCAGGGCAGTCAGGAACAGCGCGTCAACCTCAAGCCCGAATAGATAACCCAGGATGGACGCGACGCCGAGCACCAGCAGCACATCGTGGAGCATGGCCAGGAGCGCGCAGACGCCGTAGCGGATCGGGTGCGGCGCCCTGCGGAACGCTATCGTCAGGTAGATCAGGATGGCGACGCAGGCCCCCAGCACAGCGATCACGGCGCTGCGGGTCGACTCCTGGCTGACGGTCGCGCCGACGCTCTGGATCTGCTCCCGGCGCACCTGGCCGTACTGGGCCTGAAGCGCGGCCAGCACTTCCTGAACCTGGGTCTCACCGATGTTTGGGTCGAGCGGCTTGGTTCGCACCAGGGCCCCCGGGATGAGCTTGCCTTCTATGGTGACGTCGCTGAGTTGGACCAGCGCGCCCTCAAAGCCCTGCTCGGCGAAGACCCCCGCGATCGCCTCGGTATTGAGCTGCTCGCTTGAGCGCTCCAGGAACTGGATATCCCATAGCGAGCCGCCGCTGAAGTCAATGCTTGGCCGCAGCCCAAACAGCACCAGGGAGACTACCCCTGGGATGATAACCAGCAGCGACAGCGCAAACCAGACATAGCGCAGGCGTACAAGTTTCTCCATGATATCGCTAACTCCTCAGTAGCCAATGTGAAACGTGAAACGTGAAGCGTGAATTGTGAAATCCGCTCGCTATCCGCTCATCGTGATGCGTGATATTTTGTTCTCTGTTCTTTGTTCTTTGTTCTTGGCTCTGCTAGGCGATCGCCCCGCTACCGCGTTCGCGCTCGCGATCGAGGCCGGGCGCCTCCTCCAGCTCGAACATCCAGGGGTTCTGGGCGAGCCGTAGCGGCACGATCAGCCGCAGGAAGGTGCGCGTCACCGTGATTGCCGTAAACAGGCTCACCAGGATACCAAGGCCAAGCGTAAGTGCGAAGCCCTTGATGATGCTGACGCCGAAGCTGTTGCCGAACAGGAACAGGATCACACTGGTGATCAGCGTCGAGGCGCTCGAATCGCGGATGGCCGGCCAGGCCTCGTCGAAGCCCGCCTCGACGGCCACACGCAGCGTCTTACCCTTGCGTAGCTCCTCTTTCAGCCGGGCAAAGATCAGCACATTCGCATCGACGGCCAGGCCGATCGAGAGAATAAAGCCCGCGATGCCGGCCAGCGTCAAGGTGACCGGGATCAGCCGGTACAGCGCGAACGAGATCGCCGTGTAGATCAAGAGCGCCAGCGTCGCGAGCAGGCCCGGCAGCCGGTAGTACAGCAACATAAACAGCGCGACCACGATCAGGCCCACCACGCCCGCCACCAGGCTGGCGGCGACCGAATCCTGGCCGAGGGTCGCCGAGACGGTGCGGCTCGACTCGACCGACAACGCGACCGGCAGCGCGCCATACTTCAGCTGATTATAGATACTCTCGGCCTCCTCGCGCGTGCCGGTCGTGATCTGCCCGTTCCCGCCGACCAGCGTGGCCTGGATCACCGGGCAACTGAACACGACATTGTCGAGCACAATGCACATCGGCTTCTGGATGTTCTGGCTGGAGAACTGCTCCAGCCGGGTGGCTGACTTGCCCAGAAACGCGAAGTTCACCGCGAACTGGTTGCCCAGATTCTGCTGGCTGCCGCCGAAGACCGGCTGAACCTGCCGTGTGTCCAGGTCCTTGCCCTCGGTGATATTGGTATAGATCGGGCCGCTCGGCGGCACCTCGGCGGTGTTGGTCAGCGTTTCGGTGCCGGTCGGCGTCGTGGTCGGCTGGAGCGCCGGCGGGTTCGGATTGCCCGCCGTTCGCACGACCGTCCCAGGCTGCAAGAACTCCCCCAGGGTATCAATAAACTCAAGCTGGCCGGTGCCGCGCAGCGTCTCGATCGCCTGCTCGGGGTTCGTCACGCCTGGCAGCTCGACGATGATGCGGTCGTTGCCGGAGCGCTGGACGATCGACTCGCTCACGCCCAGGCCATTGACTCGGCGGTCGATCACTCCGGCGGCCGTCTCCATAATATCGGCCCCGACGTTGGGGTCCTGAGCTTTGAGCAGTACCTGGGTGCCGCCCTGCAAATCTAGACCGAGGCGAACGGCGACATCACGGCCGAGCCAGGTGTGGTCTGGCGCAAAATTGATCCACAACGCCAGGCCGGCGATCATCACAATCAGAACTAAAAGAGTGGCTTCTCGACTACGCACGGCTGTTCATTGCCTCCATTCCAAGACGATAGGCGAACTGTATGCAAACCAGTGCATTATAGAGCCAGGTACGGGGGCTGTCAAAGTTGGCTCGGTCATTGCTTCCCCGCCAGCGCCGCATCGACCGCCGCCGCCAGGCCGCTCGGATCGAGGACCTGTTTGCCGTCGACGAAAAACGTCGGGGTCTGGGAGAGGTTGGCCTGCTCCGCCTGCTGCAAGAATGTGAGGACCGTATCATGACGCTTGCCGCTGCTCACGCACTGCTCGAACGCGGCGCGGTCGAGCTTGAGCAGTTCGGCATACAGGCCGAACTGCGACAGCGGCTGCGACGCCGTGGCCCACTGGTTCTGGTTGATGAATAGCGTATCGTGCATCGGCCAGAACGCCCCCTGATCGCCGGCACAGCGGGCGGCTTCGGCGGCCACGACCGCGTTGCCGTGCTGCGGCAGCGGGTAATCGTGATACACGAAGTGTACCTTGCCGGTCTCGATGTAGCCGGCGGTGAAATCCGACTCCAGCCGCGTGGCGAAGGCCCCGCAAGCCGGGCACTGAAAGTCGCCATACTCCAGGACTGTTACCGGGGCGTCGGGCTTGCCCTTGTAATACTTGCCGTCGGTCGTCTGGCCGGTCGGAGCGGTCAGCGCGATCGTCGAGATGACGGGGGGCTGGGTGCGGTCGCGCAGGACCAGCGCCACCAGCGCCCCAATGCCCACGACCAGGACGATGCCCAGGATGATCGGGAACAAGGGTAACGGGCCACGGCTCGGCCTCCGCCGGGCCGCCCGGCCACGTTCTGAACCACTACTCATGATAAACCTTCCATCATACTCATCTGCGGGATTGTTTAGTCAAGTAAGGTCTGTGGAGTGGATGGCGGTCCTCCCCATGCCCCTCCGGCTGCTCGGTTTCGTCCGGGATGGCGCAGTCGAGTGGCAACTCGTGGCGCCACAGCTCCCGCTGGGCGACGGTGAAGCCGAACTGCTCGTACAGGCGACGTGCCGGGCGGTCGCCGGGGTTGAGCGCGACCTGGACGAAGCGGGCCTTGCGCGCCTCGGCGCGGGCGCAGGCGTAGTCGAGCATGCGGGTGCCGGCGCCCCGGCCACGCAGCTCGGGCGCCAGGTAGAAATCCTCGATCGCCGCGTAGGGCGCGACCTCCTGAGTTGAGAGGCGGTAGTTGATTTGGAGCACGCCCAGCGACCGCCCGTCGATCTCGGCCAGCAGAAAGTCGCTGAACTGGCTGATCAGCAGCGCGTGGACCAGCTCGGCCAGCGCGTCCGGGTCGGGCGCTGGGCGCCCCGACGCGGCCACCTGCGCCTGGATCAGGGGCACGATCTGCGGCGTGTCGTCGGGCTCGCACAGGCGTATTGTAAGCCAGGAATCAGGCATTCCGCACCCTATCTCTGTCTCGCGGCGCGCAGCCGGTCGCGCCGGGGCCATTATAGCGGCCCGCCCGGCAGCCGTCAATTGAAGTTTGTGTTTTCTTTCACCTATGATCCGTGGTGGAAGGGGGGTTGTTGAGAGGAGACCCCCCTCAAACTCCCCCTTTTAACTGATCCGTGGTGGAAGGGAGGTTCTTGAGGGGAAGCCCCCTCAAACTCCCCCTTTTAACTGATCGTGGTGGAAGGGAGGTTCTTGAGGGGAGGCCCCTCAAACTCCCCCTTTTAACTAATGAGGCAGTTTTCGTGCAGCCCACAACGTTACGCGGTTTCAACAGCAGCAGCAGTTTGGAGGCCCAATTCCTCGGTTGCGACTTCGCGCATTTTGTATTTTTGGATTTTGCCTGTGACGGTCATCGGGAAGGTTTGCACGAATTTCCAGTAGCGCGGGATTTTGTACGTGGCGATCCGGCCGCGGCAAAACTCGATCAGTTCGGCGTCGCTGACTGCCGCGCCTTCACGCAGACATACCCACGCCATCACTTCTTCGCCGTATTTTTCGCTCGGCACGCCGATTACCTGCACGTCGCTCACATCGGGATGCGTGTATAAAAACTCTTCGATTTCGCGCGGGTAAATGTTTTCGCCGCCGCGAATAATCATGTCCTTGATGCGGCCCACGATATTAATATAACCTTCATCGTCCATCGTCGCCAGATCGCCGGTGTGCATCCAGCGCGCCGCGTCGATCGCCTCGGCGGTAGCGTCGGGATTGTTCCAATAGCCAAGCATCACGCTGTAGCCGCGCGTACATAGCTCGCCCGCCGCGCCGCGCGGCACGATCGCGCCGCTGCCCGGATCGACGATTTTCACTTCGATATGCGGATGCACGCGCCCTACCGTGGACACGCGCTTGTCGAGCGGGTCGTCGGTGCTGCTCTGCGTCGAAACCGGCGAGGTTTCGGTCATGCCGTAGCAGATCGTGACTTCGGGTATGTGCATCTGCGTTTGCACTTTCTTCATGACCTCGATCGGACAGGGTGATCCGGCCATGATTCCTGTGCGGAGCGTACTGAAATCGAACTCGTGGAAGCGCGGATGATCAAGTTCGCCGATAAACATGGTCGGTACGCCATAAAGCGCGGTGCAGCGCTCGGCCTGCACGGTTTCCATCGCCGCCAATGGATCGTAGGCTTCACCGGGGATCACCATCGCCGCGCCGTGCGTGGTGCAGGCCAAGTTGCCAAGCACCATGCCGAAACAATGGTAAAACGGCACCGGGATACACACACGATCCGCTTCGGTGTAGCGCAGCGTTTCGCCAATGAAAAAGCCGTTGTTGAGAATGTTATGATGCGACAGCGTTGCGCCTTTGGGAAAGCCCGTCGTGCCGGACGTGTACTGGATATTGATCGGATCGTCGAATTGCAGGCGAGACTCGCGATCAGCAAGTTCGCCTTCGCTGATCTGTGCAGCCTGCTCCAACAAGGTCGTCCACTCGTCGTCTAGAACGAGCGATTTCATGGAGATTGGGACAGCGCGGACGCACCTCATTGAGGATCTCGACATAATTCGAGCTGCGGAATTGGCGCGCCAGGATCAGCAAGCGAATATCGGCTTGATTGAGGACATATTCAAGCTCGGCGGTTTTGTACGCAGGATTGATATTGACCAGGATCGCGCCCATACGTGCCGTCGCATACTGGATTACGACCCATTCGTAGCGGTTGGGCGACCAAATCCCCACCCGATCGCCTTGCTGCACACCCCGTGCCATCAAGCCGCGCGCCGCCCGTGTAGTCTGCTCCCAAAACTCGCGGTACGTCGCACGGTACCCTTGCGAACGCACGACCAGCGCGTCGGCGAAAGCGACGCGCTCCACCGTACGCCGCAGATTCTCGCCGATCGTTTCGCCCAACAGCGGAACACTACTCGCGCCATGCACATATGAGGGCATTGCCATACGTTTGCCTCCATCTTTTTCCAGAACCGAGGATAGCTTACGTAACCTCTTTTTCAGCCTCGCCCGCGATCTGCCCAACTACCGCAGCCAGATCGAGCGCGCCGCCGCGCTCCAGCGCCGCCGCGAACGCCTCTGCAAGCAGCGCCGACATCACCACCGGGCGGCTGCGCCCGGCCCGGTGCAGGGCCACGGCGCTGCTCTGCGGGTGGGTCAGCACCAGCCCCAGCAGCTCGGCGGCACGCTCGGCCTGCCCGGCGCCGACCAGCAATTCGGCGATGCCGGGCAGCGCGTACAACACCCAGGGCGTCAGCTTCAGCCGCCAGTTCTCGCGCACGCCGTCGCGGTAGGCCGCCCATGCGCCGTTGGCATCGCCTAGCCCCACCGCAGCATCACCAAGAAAGATCGTCGCCAGCGTCATCCAGTAGTGGTCGCTGATCGCCTGTGCCATCACCAGGGCCTCCTGGAGGCGGGCGCGGGCCGTCAGGTAATCGCCGCTATCGCAGGCCACCCAGCCCAGCAGCCCCAGCGCGCGGGCGATGCCGCGCAGGTTGCCGCCGGCGCGGGCCTGGTCGAGGCTCTCTTCGAGGTAGGCGCGGGCCGGCGCATAGCGGCCCTGCTGGACGGCGATCGTGCCCATCCCAAACAATGCATCGGACTCAGCCAGCAGGTCGCCGCAGGCCCGGCTGTGGACCAGGTTCTCTTCGTGGTAGGCGATCGCCTGGGCAAAATCGCCCTGGTACGAGGCGTTGGTGCCCAGAATGAACAGCACCCGGCTCAACGTCACCCCGTCGCCCACGGCGCGGGCCAGCGGTAGAGCCTCGGCGAGGTAGGTCTGGGCGGTGGCAAAATCGCCCTGGTCGTTCACCGCCGAGCCGATCTCGCCAAGCGCGAGCGCCAGCGTCGGCTGGTCGTCGATGGCGCGGGCCAGCGCCAGCGCCTCGTGCAGGTAGGGCGACGCCTGCGCGTAGTCGCCGGTCCAGGTGGAATAGACTGCGCCAAGCTGGACCAGCAGCCCGGCCCGCGAGGAGCTGATCGCTCGCGACACCCCCTCACCCGCGGCCCCGCTCCCAGCGAGGGAGAGGGGAGTGTGCGGGGGAGCAGCAGGATCGTCAAGCAGGGATAGGGCGCGCTGGAAGGATGCGATCGCCTCAGGGTAGGCGCTGGTACGGGCGGCGCGCACGCCGGCCCGCCGCAGGTAGCTGACGGCGGTCGCCGGCTCCCCAGCATGCTCGTAGTGGTTGGCGATCAGGCTCAGGTACTCCTCCACCCGCTCGCCGCTGCGCGCTACCAGCCACTCGGCCACCCGGCGGTGGTAGTCGCGCCGCACCCGCTTGAGCACGCTCCCGTAGGTCACGTCGTGCAGAACGTGGTGCTTGAACACATACTCATGCGCGCCGGCGAACGCCGAGGTCGTGCGCTGGAAGATCAGCTCGCGCTCGGCCAGCCCCGATAGCGCCGGCGCCGACGGCGCGTGGATCGCCGCGACGGCCGCATCCCAGAACACGTGGCCTACCACCGCCGACTGCTGTAGCGCGGCCTTCTCGCCCGGCGGCAGGGCGTCGAGGCGCGCCTGCAACACCCCCACCAGCGTGGGCGGCACGCTGACCGCGACCAGCCGCTCATGCGCCACCCGCCATGCCTCCGCCCCGGTGACGATCACGCCGTCGTCGATCAGCATCTTGATCAGCTCTTCGATGTAGAACGGGTTGCCCTCGCCGCCGCCGCTGATCAGCTCGCGCAGCACCGTCGGCAGATCGATGACCTTTTGCAGCAGCTCGTCGACCAGCTCGCGGCTGGTGTGCCGGCTCAGGGGGCGCAGGTCCAGGCGGGTATGGGCCGGCAGCTCGGCGCCCCACGCCGGCCGGCGCTCGAATAGCGTCGGCCGGGCCGCGCACACCAGCACGATCGGGACATTCTGGCAGACCTGCGCGAGGTGCGTAAACAGGTCGAGCGAGCCATCATCGGCCCAGTGGATATCGTCCAGGAAGACCGTCACCGGCCCGCCGTTGCTCTGGCCCATGGCGGCGAAGAACTGTGCGGCGGCGTGAAAGGCGCGGGCGCGAACCTGTTCGGCGTCGGCGAGGACGCCGCGCAGATGCGGGCTGGCGGAGAAGTCCATCCCGATCAGCTGGCCGAGGAAGTGGGCCAGCTCCTCGGCCTCCGGGCCGAGAAAGCGCATCAGGCCGGCGACCAGCTTCTCACGGGCCACGTCGGCGGTGTCGCTATCCTGGATCTCGAAGCGGCGCGCCAGCAGGTCGCGGGTCAGGCCGTAGGGTTGTAGTGCGATCTGTGGGCTGGTGCGCCCTTGAAAGAGCCAGATGGCGAACGGCTGGAGGTCGAGCCAATTCTGGAACTCGTAGAGCAGGCGGCTCTTGCCGAGCCCGGCCTCGGCCACCACGGTGACGACGTGTGGCGCGCACTCCGCCAGCACACCCCGGAACGTGTCCTGCAACTGGCGCAGCTCGGCATCGCGCCCGACCATGCGCGTCTCGACGCCCTCGACGCCGCGGGTGACTACCCGAAAGGCCCGCGGCTTGGCCCGCCGCACCAGGTAGGTCTGGATCGGCGTATCCCAGCCCTTGACCGAGAGCGGCGCATCGGCGATCACGTCGAATACGCCGCGCACGTGGCGGTAGGTGGCGTGCGAGATGCGCAGCCCGCCCGTCGGCGCGGCATTCTCCATTCGGGCCGCCAGGTTGATGGTCATGCCCATGGCGGTGTTGTCGGCCTCGACACCGCCGCCCAGGATCACCTCGCCGGTGTTGATGCCGACTCGGATGTTGAAGCCGGCCAGGCCCCAGTGCGCCTCGACATACCCGGCGTAGGCCTGGGACTCCTCCAGGATCGCCAAGCCGGCCCGCACCGCGCGCTCGGCATCATCCTCCCGCGCGCTCGGGACGCCGAAGATCGCCTTGAGGCCATCGCCCATAAAACGCAGCACCCGGCCCTCATAGCGCTCGATCACCACGCCGAAGCGCCGTAGTGCGCCGTCCATGATCGTCAGAATATCTTCCGGGTCGAGATGCTGGATGAGCTGCGTGGAGCCGGTCACATCGGCGAAGAGCACGGTAGCGTACTTGAGCTGCTGCTCGGCCGGCAGGGCCTGGAGCGCGGCCAGCTTCTCGCGCAGGGGTGCCAACGCCGTGGTGACGACGGCATCGCCAAGCACCGCGCGCTGCGCTTCGAGCGCGGCGATGGCCTGCTCAAGCTGTTGGCGTTCGTCCATCGCGCACCTGAATCCTGTCCTCGGGCGTTGGCTGGCGGGTGGGGCTGTTTCGCATTATAGCAGAAACGACCTGGGCATGGTGGGCATACGAGATCGGCATTCTAGCCGAGAGTTTGGGCGCCGATTGCCCCGAATTGATCTTTTTGATACAGATATGCACCACTACCATGAACGATACACACCGAGCGATCTTTCGCATCGACGCCATACGGTGCTACACCTAGCGCCGCGCAGAATCCGTCCTGTGCTCATGCACTTGGGTGCGCTATAGCAGGAGCCGGCGCTGCTCGACCGGGCCGAAGCTCTGGTTGGCATCGTGGAGAGGGAGGTCGCGCAGGACCGCGAGCTGGATGTGGTGGGAGACGCCGCTTTTGGAGATTGGAGATTAGAGATTAGAGATTGATTGGGGCATCCCAATCTCCAATCTCTAATCTCCGAGCGAGTAGGAACGTATTTGCTAACAAGCACTCAGCGCGCCACACTGAGAAGCGGCTGATGCGGCGCCAGATGCTGGAGGATGGCTTTCAGATCGGCGAAGCCATACGGCTTCGCCAGGAAGCGCACGTAGGCGTGTTCTCCGAAGCAGCTGAGCACATCTTCTTCGGGGCTGCTGCTAGTGAGGATGATCGGCGTATCAGATTTGGCGCGCTGGATCTCGCGAAAGAGCTGCCCGCTCTCCAGCCGCGGCAGCGCCGCTTTGAGCATCACGCCCACGATCAGCGCGGCGTGGCTATGGAAGAGCAGTAGTGCCTCGGCGGCGGCCGGCGCGGTGACAACGCCGAACCCCATCCGTTCCAGCATCCGTCCGGTGACGGTACGTATCGGTTCTACATCGTCTACGACAAGGATCATGTGGCTCTCGGCGGATAGGAGGGTATTCGTAGTGGTGAGCGCAGGTGGCTTCATAGGGATGAGAATAGCCGGAGCGTAACCGATTCTGCTTCGCTCCGGCGGTTAATATGTCGTAAATTTTATCACTAGCCGGCTTGATGCGAATCGGTCTTGAGGCTGAATTCTTTACTCTGTGGGGGGAGAGATTCTTGAGGAGGCTTGCCCCTCAAACTCCCCCTTTTCAGATCGCTTCACAGCAACTGCCGCTGGATGAGCGCGCGGAACGGCCCGTCTTGTTCAGCCAGCTCCGCGTAGGTGCCCACCTGCACGACGCTGCCGGCATCGACCACGTAGATATGATCGGCGTTGACGATCGTGCTCAGGCGGTGCGCGATGACGATTCGTGTGGCCCGCAGTTGCTCCAGGCTGCGGCTGACGATCGCCTGGGTGCGGTTGTCGAGCGCGCTGGTCGCCTCGTCGAACAGCAGGATGCGTGGACGCGACACCAGCGCGCGGGCGATCATAAGCCGCTGGCGCTGCCCGCCCGAGAAGGTGCTGCCGGCCTCGCTGATCACGGTGTGCATGCCCATCGGCAACTGCCGGATGTCTTCGTCCAGCCCGGCCATGCGCGCGGCTTCCCAGGCGTCGTCGATCGTCAGCAGCGCGGCCCCGACGATATTGGTGTAGATGTCGCCCGGCATCAGCTTGCCGTTCTGGAGCACCACGCCGATCTGCCGGCGCACAGCCTGGACATCCAGCTCGGCCAGGTCCTGCCCGTCGTAGTAGATCGAGCCGGCCTCGGGCGTCTCGAAGCCCAGCAGCAGCCGCAGCAGCGTCGATTTGCCCGACCCCGATGGGCCAACCACCGCGATGAACTCGCCCGGCTGCGCTCGCAGCGAGACCTCGCGCAGAATCGGAGGGCCATCGTCGGCGTAGCGAAATGAGACGTGGCTGATCTCGATCGCCCCGCTCAGCTCGCCGGGGTCGAGTTTGCCCTCGTCGATCTCGGGCGGCGTCGTCAGCACCGGCCGGACGTTTTCGAACAGCGGGATGATCCGCAGTACCGAGAGCACGTTCGCGCTGACGCTGAGCGCGGCGGCCAGCAGCCCGCTGAACGAGGCCATAAACGCTAGCACCGTCCCGGTCGAGCGGCTGCCCGGCGTGCCGCCGGCGATAGCCGCAAACAGCACGATCAGCGCGAGCGTGGGGAATGCGGCATTAAACACCGCCAGCGCATTGCCGACTGCCCGCACGCGGAACGTCAGCCGGCGCTGCGTGGCGAAACGCTCGGCCCAGACGCCGAAGGCGCGTGCCTCGGCCCCGGAGACGCGCAGCTTTGCAACCCCGCTCACCATCTGCAATACAAGCCCCGACATGCGCGCCTGGAGCGTGCTGAGCGACCGCTCGTAGCCCAGCCCGAGCGCCCCGGCGACCCCCGACACCACCCCGGCGACCAGCACCAGCCCGCCGGCGATCAGCGCCAGCCCGGCATCGTAGGACAGCAGCAGCCCGAAGTTAAACAGCGAGAACAGGCCGGTGAGAATGGTTGAGACGGTGACGCCGGTCATGACCTGGCGGATGGCCTCGATGCCGCCCACCCGCACTGCCAGGTCGCCGGCCGAGTAGCGCCGGAAGAACGGCATCGGCAGGTTCAGTACGCGGTCCCAGACCGCAGCCTGGACGGCGGCGCTCATGCGGGTTTCGATTCGCAGGATGGCGATGCTGCGTACCAACTGAAATAGGCCGACGGCAATGGCGGACACCACCAGCGCCAGGGTGAGCTGGAGCAGCTTAAACTGGTTCGCGGCGGGGATGATCGAGTCGAACACCACGCGGGTGACGATCGGCGGAGCCAGCCCCAGAAAGCCGACAGCGGCACCGGCCAGCGCCACCCGCGTCACGTCCCGGGCGGCGCCGCGCAGGCCGAGCCGCAGCAGCTCGCGCGCGCCAACCGCGCGCTCAGGCAACCGGCGGAAAAAGGTGTAGGCGAACGGGTCGAGTGCGGCGGCCAACTCTGCCGTGACCTCCGTACGAATGCCGGTGGCCGGGTCGTAGCATATGTAGCGCCGGCCGCGGGCCGGCAGCAACGCCACCGGCCGCTGTCCCTCGGCCCGAAACGCCAGCAGCGGGCCGCCCTCGCCGCGCCACCAGTCGCCGCGCAGCGCCACCTGGCGCATACGGATGCGCGACGCGCGGGCGATCTCCTCGACCCCGGCTCGTCCGGTGCGGCTCACTGCTCCGGCGCCTGGCGTGGCGATCGAGATGCCCAGCGCCTCGCCGACGCGCCGGCCGGCCGCCAGCAGCGGGTCGCGGCGGTCGTCGGGCGCGAGCCGGCCGTCGGGTGCGGGCTCCAGCACCGACGCCAGATCCGCAATCGCCCGCGTGACGACCTGCTGATCGATGGCGGCGATCTGCTCCAAGCGCTGGCGCTGTGTCTGTTCCTGGCGGGCCGCCGCCGCGCGCAGGCAGATCAACGCTGCATGGTGGAAGCGTTCCAGCCCCGGCCAGGCAGTCCCATCGTGGACGCAGGCCGGCGTGGTTGCCGGCTCCAGCTTGGCTGGCCCGCTGGACCGCAGCCAAAGCTCACCGGCCAGCGGGAAGGGCGCGTCGCCCTCGATCCGGGGAAGCTCCGGTCGCCCCTGGAGCAGCGAGCTTCCCGACAGGTGCCGCACCCATACGACGGCATCAGGCGCGCGGGCCGCCTCTGCATCGGCCAGCGCCAGCCCCTGATCGAGCGTGAGGCAGTGCTTCGGCGGCCGCTCCAGCGCGATAGCGCCGGCCAGCTCGCGCACCCAGCGATCGAGCCAGGCCACGACCTGCTCGGCTGTCTCCGGCTGCTGCGCGAGCGCCTTCAACTGCGCGGCCGGGATCTCGTGCAGTCGGCTTCCGGCTGTCCCCCGCGCGACCAGTGCGATGTCGGCGACCTGCCGCCACCCCAAGGCAAACAGCGCCTGACCTGGCTCCAGCCGCATCAGGTGCCGCGATGTGCCCGACGGCTCGCCGTCGCGCAGCGAGCTGGCGAACAGATCGACTCGGCCCGCCGCGACAACCCAGGCCCGCTCGCCGTCGTCGAGGCGCAACGGCCCCGTGTCGGCGCGGATCGGCGCGGTCTCTGGATAAAGGTTGGGTGTGGTCAGTTGCATCCGCTGCTCCTGCTACTCGGCGGTGATCAGGCGCGCGTAGGGTCCATCGGCGGCGATCAGCGCCTCGTGCGTCCCGCGCTGAACCACCCGCCCGCGCTCCAGCACGATGATCTCGTCGCAATCGCGGATGGTGCTCAGGCGGTGCGCGACGATCAGGCAGGTGCAGCTGCGGCGCCGCAGTTGGTCGTCGATGCGCTGCTCGACGATCGGGTCGAGCGCGCTGGTCGCCTCGTCGAGCACCAGGATGCTGGGGTCGCCGGCCAGCGCGCGGGCGATCTCCAGGCGTTGCCGCTGGCCGCCGCTGAAGTTTCGCCCGCCCTCCTCGGCCAGGCTATCGTAGCCGCCCGGCCGGACGATCACGTCGTCGTGGATGCAGGCGTCCTTGGCGGCCTGGACGAGCGCCGCTTCGGGAATGGTCTCGTCCCAGAGCGCCAGGTTCTCGCGTATGCTGCCCTCGAAGAGGAAGATATCCTGGTCCACCAGCGCCAGCGAGTTCTGGAGCACGCCGCGCGGGATCTTGTCGCGCGGCTGGCCGTCCAGCAGAATCTGGCCCTCCCAGGGCTCGAACAGCCCGGCGACCAGGCGGGCGACGGTGGACTTGCCGCTGCCCGAGCCGCCGACCAGCGCGACGCGGCTGCCGGGTCGCAGGCTGAGACTGAGGCCCTGGATCAGCGGCGAGTCCAGCCGGCTATAGCCGAATGTCACACCGCGCAGCTCCAGGTACCCGGTCAGCTTGGCGCTGCCAGCCTCCGCAGCCGGCGCGTTCAGCCGGCGATCGACCTGGTTCTGTAGCACGTCGTCGAGCCGGCCCAGGTTGCCGCCGACCTCCTGGAGCGTGCTACCAAGCAGCACCAGGCTATTGACCGGGGCCAGAAAGCCGATCATCAGCGCCTGGAACGCGACCAGCATGCCGGTCGTCAGTTGGCCGTCCATCACGCGCAGTGCGCCCAGCCCCAGGACGACGGCGCTGGTCACGGCCGCGAGCATGGGCGGCACGGCCCCCAGCCCATTGGTGTAGACTGCCAGGTCCTGCTTGGCATTCTCGACCTTGGCGTGGTAGCCGGCCCAGCGGGTGAAGAAGTCGGCCTCGGCGCCGGTGGCCTTGAGCGTCTCGATCATCTGTAGGCCGTTCATGGTGGCGCCCAGCAGCTTGCCGGATTCCTGTAGCACCTTCTGGTTGCCGTCGGCGCGCCGGCGCGAGACGTAGCGCAGCGCCGCCAGGTTCAGCAGGGCCGCGCCGACCGCGATCAGCGTCAGCACGGCGTCGTAGCGGAACATCAGCACGGCGTAGAACACGATCACGATTAGGTTCAGCGCGGTGGTGGCCAGCCGCTCCGAGAGCAGCTCGGCAACCGAGTCGTTGATGCCGACGCGCGAGCCGATCTCGCCGGCGTAGCGCTGGGTGAAGAACGCCACCGGCAGCCGCAGCACGTGCCAGAAGAAGCGGCTGGCCATCCCCAGCGCCAGCCGCGTCTCCAGCCGCAGCAGGTAGGCTTGCTGTAGCCAGGTCAGCGCGGCGGTGAGCGCGGCTGCCCCGGCCATCCCCAGCAGCAGCGGCCCAACCCAGCCGGGCTGGCCGCGCACCAGGTAGGTATCGACAAACGTGCGCACCAGCGAGGGCACGACCAGCCCCGGCACGACCAGCGCCAGGCTGGCCAGGACGACGTAGGCCAGTGCGGGGCCGACGCCCTGGAGTCGCGGGCGCAGGGCGCCCACCAGCCCGCGCCGCCGGCCGCCGCGCGTGAATGTCTCCCCCGGCTCGAACACCAGCACCACGCCGGTGAACGATTGGTCGAACTCCTCGGCGGAGATGACTCGCGGCCCGGCCGCCGGGTCGTTCAGGTAGACCCGCCCCGCACTAAACCCCTCGACGACGACGAAGTGGTTGAAGTTCCAGAAGACGATCAGCGGCAGCCGCAGCTCGGCCAGCTCGCCCGGCTCCTTCTTGAAGCCCTTGGCGGTCAGGCCGTAGACCCGCGCGGCCTTGACGATATTGCTGGCCTTGGTGCCGTCGCGCGAGACGCCGCAGGCCAGCCGCAGCTCTTCGAGCGGTACGAAGCGCCCGTAGGCCCCCAGCACCATCGCCAGGCACGCCGCGCCGCACTCGACTGCCTCCATCTGGAGCACGGTGGGCGTTCGCACACGCTTGCGCGCCGGACGGGCGCGCGGCGCCCGATCAGGCTTGTTGGAAGATAGCGCTGGCGCGGAGGCCATCAGAGCTTCCTTTCGTAACATCTTTACAATGTGGTAGGGGTGTTTTAGAGGGGCGGCCCCCTCTAACTCCCCCTTTCATCACTCGATTCAGAATGTGGTAGGGGTGTTTTAGAGGGGCGGCCCCCTCTAACTCCCCCTTTCCCAAAAACCTGGGCTAGCGCAGCGGAAGCACCAGATTGATCGGCCGCTGCTCGCTGAGCGTGATCGTCGTGATGCAGAGTGTGCCGCTGTCGATGGCGAGCGGCGGGCCGACCGAGGACGACCAGCGGTAGCCGCTCGAAACGGATGAAGTCGGGTTCCAGATCGACGCGAATCTCGATCGGCGTGCCGTCGGTCAGGAACTCCTGCACGAGCTGCTCATTGGCCATGACCAGCATCATCGACTGAAATGTGGAGGGGAAGGCCGCCACCGAGCGCACCCTGCCGCGCAGAAAGCCGTACTCCTGCCGGCTGACGTTGGTCGGCGAGACCTGCACCTCCATGCCCGGCTGCACGTTCTTGGCGCTGGCTGCGGGCATGTACACCATCGCCTGCAGCGGCTGGGCAGCATCCTCAAGGGTCACGAGAGCGCTGCCGGCCTCCACCACGCCGCCCTGGACGGCGCCGATTGCGACGACCCGCCCGCCGTAGGCGCTGGCGATAGCGGTGGTGGCCTGGCTCTCGGCCCCGGCCAGCGGCAGGACGCGGGCGATCACCTGGCCTGGCTGCACGAGATCGCCAACGCGCACGTCGAGCGCTTCGACTAGCCCCGACGCAGGCGTGACGACACTCAACAGCCGACCCCCGCGGATCAAGATCCCGCGCCCCAGCACCTCGGTCGGGATGGTGTCGCTGATGCTCCAGCCCGCGACGGTGACGATCAGCCCGATCAGCGCCAGCAGCGCCAGCCAGCCGCGCGGCGTGGTCACGCGCATCAACTGGTCGAGCTGCTCCGGCGAAGACAAGCGCTCCAATGCGACCTGGCGAAAGATCGGCTTGCTCATACAGCATTCCTATCAGACTTCCATGCCCGCAGCGGGCACAACTGCGGATGAAAATGTGGGTGGAGTTATTCTTGAGGGGCGACCCCTCAAACTCCCCTTTTTCACGTTAGGGTTATAAAGTGGGAAGGGGTTTTTGTGGGGGCTTCCCCCACGCCCTCTTTTATTTAGGAACGCTACACGCGCTCCTGCCCCATGAGCCGCTTGAGGATGCGCTCGAAGCGCGCGCCGGCCAGGTGGACCGTGTCCAGTAGGCCGTCGTCCAACTCGTCCCGGTCGTCCTCGACGGTTGCGCCGTAGCCCAGCCGCCCAACGGTGTTACGCAGCCGGTCGGCCAGGAACACCGCCAGGGCGCGGTAGAAGCGGGCCGCGAACGGCGCATCACTCTCCAGCCTGGCGTTCAACTGCGCCCGGCCAAGCTCGAAGACCAGCGAGTCGCTCAGCGCCGTGACGGTCGCGGACGGCGGGCGAGCGTCCACAAACGACATCTCGCCGATGATCTCGCCCGCTCCCAACCGGTTGATCTCCTGATTGCCCAGCGCCGCCACCTGGATCGACAGTATGCCGTCCAGTACGATGTACAGCGCGTCGATCGGCTGGCCCTCGCGGATCAGCGTTGCCTGGGCGGGCAGGCGACGCCTGGCCCCCACCCCCAGCATCCACTCGATGTCGTCGTCGTTCAGTTGGCCGAGCATGTAGAGCACTTTGCGCATTGTTTTTCCCTACTGTATCGGTTGTCCAGACGGGTATGGCGCAGCTCGTCGTATGTGCGTAAGGGAAGCTTTTTTTGGAGGGCAGCCCCTCCAAACCTCCCCTTTTTTCACATTATGGTGTGGGTGGGGAAAGACTGAGGGGGCTGCCCCCTCAAACCCCCTTTTTTCCAGCTTACTCCCATAACAGTAGCGAGGGCACCAGCTCCGGGCGAGCCAGCCGCAGCAGGGTGTAGCCCATCCCGGCGGTGCCCTGGAACAGGCCGGGTGTGGCGACCTCGCGCGGCAGGCCGGCAACCAGCGAGAATTGGCCGTTGCGCCGTGCGCGCACCAGCACCCCCGCCGCCACCTGGCGCGCCCGCTCGATCAGCGCCGACCGCCCCAGGCGCAGCCCGGCCGTCAGCGCCAGCTCGATACGCCCGGCGTGGCCGCAGCACAGGTGGTCGACCGCCTGCCGGCTGGTGGCCAGGGTCGTTTCCAGCGCTACCGCCAACTCCTGGCGCACCTCGGGCGTGTCCAGCGCGGGTAGGCCGCCCAGCCGCGCCAGGCCGACCCCCGGCGCGCCACTGCACCAGCCGCACATAAAGTGCGCGGCATCGCCCTCGGAGGCGCGCAGGTCGGGCCAGTTGCCGGCGGCGGCAGAGAACACGCTGCGCTCGTAGGCCAACGCTTCCTGGGCCGCCGCGACGAGCTGCCCGTCCGGCGCGACGGCGTGCAGCCGCAATAGCGCGTAGGCGATCCCGGCGGCGCCGTGACCGAAGCCGGCGAGCAACTGGCCATCGCGGGTGGGCCAGGCGCGCGGCCCGGCAGCGCTCGGCGTGCGCTGCTCAAGCAGGTGCAGCGCACACAGGTGGGCCTGCTCCAGCAGCCCTGCGTCGCCGGTGCTCTCGTGCAAGGCCAGCAGCCCCAGGATAGCGCCGGCCGCCCCCGCCACGACGTCGAGCGATCGGTCGGCGCGAATGGTCGCGGGGGCGATCAGCGCGGCGGCGCGGGTGGCGTCCTGCAATAGCTCCTGGCTGCCCAGTAGCCGGCCGGCGCGCGCCAGGGCGTAGACGAAGCCGCCCACCCCGCTTGCGCCGCCGATCCCGATCTGCTGCGCCAGCGCTTGCTGCGCGGGGGCGGCCAGCGCTCGCAGCAACAAGCGTAGTGGCTGTAGCCCCGCCAGCGCCAGGTCGCGGTAGCCGGCCCCGCCCGTCACATGTTCGAGCGCGGCCAGGAACAGTGCCACGCCGCTCGCGCCGTCGTACAGCGCCGGGCCCATCGGCTGTAGCTGAAAGCGGCCGGCCTCGCCGAGGTACTCCAGCCCGATCCAGCTCGCGCTGCCATCCGGTCCCAGGATCGCTCGCCGCCGGATATCCTCCGCGATCACGAGCGCCTCCTCGATCAGCGCCTCGGCGGCGGGCGGGGGCAGCGCGCCGTCCAGTGGGGCGGGCTCCGCCGTGCTGGGGCCGCTGGCGGCGGTACGGGCGTACAGCGTGCCGCGGATCAGCGCGATCTGCTGCTCCATATGGGCTGCGCCGAGCTGCCGCAGCCGCTGCCGCACCTGATCGACTCCGGCGTGCAGAAAGCAGCCGGGCAACTCCTGGCCCGGCGCGATCTCTAGGCCGTCGCTATCGGCCCGCGCCGCAAAGAACGGGATATCGCCGCGCTCCAGCGCGCGCAGCTCGACCGCCAACAGCGGCCAGAAGCGCGACCGCTCTCCTGATGATGTCAGCGCGCGGCACAGGAAATCGGCCTCGATCGCGAAATCGGCGCCGTCGCGCAGGCACTTCGGGTTGAGTAGCCGCGACCGCACGGCGGCGTACGCTCGGGTGGGGCGGTACACCAGCCGTACGCGCTGGCGGCCAAGCTGCACAAGCGGGCTATCATCGGCGAGCAGCGGCCCGGCGCGCTCAGCCAGGAAGCTGTACATGCGCCGAAAGCCGTCGGCGAGCGCGTCGGCAAAGGCGCCCGGCGCAAGCGGCGTCCCATCCAGGATCGGCCCGCCCGGTCGCGGCTGGCCCGGCGCATCGATCGTCGCAAGCTCCATCAGGTCGCTGTTGATCTGGCGCCAGCGCTGGACCTGCACCGCCGTCTCCTGGTCGGTGAAGCCGCCCAGCCCGCTCACATCGGTGGCGCTGCGGCGGTCCGGCCCGAACTCCCAGCGCGGTAGCAACCCGCTGCGTAGCACCGAGTCCCACAGCTGCTGCATGCTCAATGCTGCGGCGTCGGTGTCGGCGTCGTGCTCCTCGCCGCGCAGCCACGGGTGCATGAGCGTCTCCAGGTCGATCAGGACCGGATGCTCACCGGCGGCGACCAGGTTTTCGTAGTGGCAATCGGTTCCGCCCAGGACGTACACGAGGCAGATCAGCATCCCGGCGCGCTCGAAGTAGCACCGCGCTTGGTCGGGTGTGCGGCAGGGCTGGGGTTCGACGTACTCGACCCAGCCATAGCCGGGCCGATCGAGGACGTTAAGGATCTTGAAGGGCAACGGCGCGCCCTGCTGGTTGAGCCAGGCCAGCAGCTCCCCGTAGGCCCGCTCGATGCCGAGATCCTTGGGCTTGTAGACCAGCCGGAGGCCGGAGGCGTAGCCGAGCGCGACGACCGAACGCCCGCCATTGTGCGGGTCGGAGAGGTCGGGTTCGGCGGCGACCACGGCGCCGGGGTCAGCGCCCGCGCCGAAGCGTCGCCGGATCGCGCCCTGGTCCTGCTCTAGGCGCCGCAGCAACTCGACCGTGGCGTCGACCCAATCGTCGACCGTATGCGCGGCGAGCCGCGCGAGTACGCTGTACTCGCGAAAGAATGTGCGCAGGCCATCACCCAGCAGGCCGGCAATGAACTCCCGATATAGGCGGCGCGGCGGCGCGGGGGCGCCCATCCCCAATGCCCGGTCGAGCGGCGACTGGGCAAGCGTTCTGATCACCGAAAACTCCAGGTCGAGTGTCTTTGTGAAGCGCTCGGCCAGCCGCAGCAGCAGGCCGCGCTCCAGCATGGCGTGCGCGCGCTCGTCCAGCAGTTCGCAGGCTGCCCCGGCACCAGCGCCGACGCGCTGGCGAGCAACATGCAGGAACGGCACGAATAGCTCCTCGAAGGGCAGCGGCGCCGCCGGGTCGAACGCCCGCCGGGCCGCCGCATCGCCCGGCGCGGCGGCGGCGGCCATGATCGCGTGGAGCGTCCCGGTCCAGGCCGGTAGCGGCTGCCCGGAACAGACCGGGACGCCCCCAAGCGCACGGCGCGCCTGATCGAGATCCAGGCTGTCCCAGGCCAGCCGGCGCAGGAACAGCTCCTGGTCGCCGCGCACCGCGACCTCGCGCCAGCGCGCCAGGCGTGCGTCGGCCAGGGCCGGGTTCGCGCCTGCGCCGGACTGTAGGCGCTCGGCGAGCGTACTAGCGCGTGCCGCGATCACGGCGATGTCGTCCCAACCCTGGCTCACCTGCGTCCTCCTATCACTAGAAGCTGTCTGAAAAGGGGAGTTTGAGGGGGTCTGCCCCTCAAGAACCCCCTTCTACCACAGATCCTGAAGGGCATGCTGACCTTTTCAGACAGCCTCTTGGAGATTGGAGATTGGAACGCCTCGAACGATCTCTAATCTCTAATCTCCAATCTCCAAACATTAGCTGTTGAGCGCCCTGGAGCAGCCGCCGCCGATCAGCAGGGTAATCGCGGTCTCGCCGCAGCCGGAGCCACGGCAGGTCGCGCCGATCACTGGGATAAAAGCCCCGCCGGCCACCGACTCCAGATCGGCGTCACTCAGCTCGCCGCTGGCCTGTTGCTGGGGTGGGAGCACAATATAGAGCGTGTTGGGCGTCTCCATCTCGACAACCCGGATGTTCAGGTCGGCCGGCAGTTGCACCCCCAGCTCCTGCTCCACTGCGGCGCGCGGGTTCGCCAGCAGATCCTGGCGGTAGCTGTCGTCCTTCAGCGCCTTCCCGACCACGCGGGTCTCCAGCCGCTGGCGGTTCTCATCGGCCTGGCGTCGATCTTCGTCCATCATGATGTAGCTCCTTGTATGTGCGGGCTGTGGGCTCAGATTGTGTTTGAAGGAGTGAGCCCGATCACCTTCTGCTTAACTATTCGATCCTATGTGACGGTGTGGATGATTCCACTACGCGGCACAACGGTTTTTTCCAAGAAACTGCCTGAAGTGGGAAAAGGGGGAGTTTGAGGCGGCTTTCCCCCTCAAACTCCCCCTTTTCCGACCGTCTCCGAGTCCTACTGCTGATTGTTCGCCACGGGCATCGCAATGCTGATCGTCGTCCCGCGTCCTTCCTCGCTCTCGGCCCAGATCGCGCCGCCATGCGCCGCGACGATCTGCCTGGCGATCGCCAGGCCCAGCCCGGTGCCGCCGCTGCCGCGCGCCCGCGAGCGATCGGCCCGCCAGAAGCGATCGAAGATATGCGGCAGATCCTCAGGCGCGATCCCCTGGCCCGTGTCGCGCACGCGGAAGACCACCGACGACCCACAATCGACACCCGATGAATCAATTGAGGATGGAGGATGGAGGATGGAGGATGGAGAACGCACCTCCCATCCTCCATCCTCCATCCTCCATCCTCCATCTCCGGCGGCCGCCTCCAGGGTAATCGTGCCCTCCGCCGGGGTGTGGCGCAGCGCGTTGGCGACCAGGTTGGCCAGCACCTGGGCCATTCGCTGCGGGTCGACATCGATCGGGGGCAGGTCGTCGCCGGCCTGCACCTGGAGCGCGACTCGCTGCGCGGCGGCCGGGGCGGCGAAGGTCGCCGCCGCGCCCTCCAGCAGGTCGCGCGGGTCGAGCATCTCCTGGTAGAGTGGGAGCTGCCCGGCCTCGGCCAGCGCCAGCAGCCGCAGGTCCTCGATCAGCCGCTCCAGCAGCGCCGTCTCGTCGAGCAGCCGCGCGATCTGGTCGGGCGTCGCCTCGTAGACGCCATCCTGCAAGCCCTCCAGCCGGCCCTTGATGATCGTCAGCGGCGTGCGCAGCTCATGGGCGACATCGGCGGTCATCTGGCGGCGGTGCCGGTCGGCCTGGGCCAGCGCGCTGGACATCGCGTTGAAGGCGTGGGCCAATTCGTCCAGCTCGCGCACCGTCGCGCCCTCGACCTGGACGTCGAGCCGGCCGGCCGCCAGCGCCTGCGCCGCAACGGTCAGGTTGCGTAGCGGGTGGCTCAGCCGCTGCGCGAAGACCACCGCCATCGTCAGCAGCGCCAGCACCAAGCCCAGCCCGGCCAGCAGGAAGCTGCGCAGGACCGGCCACACGAACGAGGGCGGGCCGGATGTATTGTCCAAGCGCTGCCCAGCAGTAATCCCCTGGCGCGTCAGCAGGGTGCCGATGCGGGCACCGCGCGCCTGCACCGGTGTCCCGCGCGCCAGCCGCCGCTGGTCAACCACTTGCCCAACCGGCAGAGCGCGGTCATTGCTGGCCACCACGCGCCCGTCGGCGTCGGTCAGCGTGTAGCCCAGGAAGCCGGCCGAGCCGAGGACTGGGGCGCCGTCCAGGCGCCGGTCGATCCCCGACCACGAGTTGTCATGGGCAACATAGTAGTCGGCCAGCAGATCGGCGTACGCCTGGTGCGGCTCGTCGAGTGTATCGCGCACGCCGCCCGGCTGCCAGACGCCGGCGAACGCCAGCCCAAAGAAGCCGAACATCCCACAGACGCCTAGCACAATCACCAGCGCGAAGGCCAGCAGCATGGTCCAGAAGAGGCGCGGTTTCATGTATAGTCCGTTGTCAGTTGTCAGTTGTCCGTTGTCGGTGTACTACCGACAACGGACAACTGACAACTGACTAATCGATCTCTTCGGCGAACTTATACCCGACCCCATACAGTGTCAGGATATAACGTGGGTTGCGTGGGTCAGGCTCGATCTTGCGGCGCAGGTTCTTGATGTGGGCGTCCACCGTGCGGTCGAAACCGGCGAAGTTGACATCGTAGGCCAGCTCGAGCAGTTGGGTGCGGGTGAACGGGCGCCCCGGCTCGCGCGCCAGGACCGCCAGCAGCTCGAACTCGGTCGCCGTCAGCTCGATCAGCTCGCCGCCGCGCCGCAGTGTGCGCCGCTGCATGTCGATCACCAGGTCGCCGGCGTGCAGCACGGACATTGTCTCGCGCTCGCCCTCGGCCCGGCGCAGCACCGCCCGCACCCGCGCGACCAGCTCGCGCGGGCTGAAGGGCTTGGTGATATAGTCGTCGGCGCCCAGCTCCAGGCCGATCAACCGGTCGGTCTCCTCGACCAGCGCCGTCAGCATGATGATCGGCAGCGCGCGCGTGGCTGGGTCCTGCCGCAGCGCCCGCGTGACGTCGAGTTCGCCCATCCCCGGCAGCATCAGGTCGAGCACCAGCAGGCTCGGCCGCTCGGTGCGGGCCAGGCGCAGCGCCGTCGGCCCGTCGGCGGCGGTGATCGCGCGAAACCCGGCCCGCTCCAGGTAGTCGCGGGCGATCGCGACGATCCCCGGCTCGTCGTCCACCATCAATATCGTTCGTGTCGTCATAGCATTCCCGAAGGGGTGAAAGGGTGAAGGGGTGAAAGGGTGCAACCCAACTGCCCTTTCACCCCTTCACCCTTTCACCTTATCACAGATTCTGGGTCTCGCCGGTATACGGCGGTTTCTCTGGGTCTTGCGGCCCTTGCTCAGGTGGGCGATGGCCACCCGAAGGCGGCCCGCCGCGCCGGCGGCCGAGGAACTTCAGCACCAGCCCGATCAGCAGCACGAACAACAGCAGGCGGAACAGGCCGCCGATGATCATGAACGGCCACTTCAAGAAGCCGCCGAACCCGCCCCGGTGCCCGCGCAGATCCTGAAATGCGCCCTCGCGGTAGCCGGGTCCGTCCTGCGGCCCGAACCTCTGCCGCAGGGGCGGCGCGGCCTGCTGCGGTGGCGCCGGCGCGGCCTGCGGGGGCACAACCTGCTGCCCATAGGCGCCATCATACCCTGGCCCGTAGCTTACCAAGCGCCGCTCCTGGTGGCGCCCGCTCACTGCTACGAACAGCGCCAGCCCCGCCAGAGCGATAGCGATCCACCCCAGCTTATTACGTCCATTGCCTTCCACTGTGATCCTCCTCGCGGTCTATGCCGCTATCAGTCGTTGTTTGATGAGTATAAGCATAGCGCAAGATTGTGAAGCAATTTTGAAGAAGCGAGGGAGTGATCTGTGATGTTTGGATGTTGCACGGCACCCACCCGTTTAGCCCTCCAGCGCCTCCGCCGTCTCCCGGATGATCGCCAGCGCCAGATCGATCGTCTCCAGGTGGGTTGTGAGGCTGAGCACCGCCAGCCGCAGCACCACCTGGCCGTCGATCAGCGTCGAGGATAGGAAGATGCGACCATCTTGCTGGATGGCCGCAATCAGGCGCTGGTTGAACACATTGGCGTCGCCATGGCGGGGCTGATAGCGGAACGTCACGACCGAGAGATCCGGCGGCGGCCCCACGGTCATACGCTCGATCGTCTGGAGCTGGGCGTAGGCGTACCGCGCCAGGAGCAGCTTCTCTTCCAGGGCCGCCCGGAAGGGCGCAACCCCGCACACTTTCAGGGTCAGCCACAGGCGCAGGCCGCGAAAGGGGCGCGTCAGCTCGGGCGACAGCTCCGCCGGCGAGTTGAGATCGGTCGCCGTGAGCGTGTGGCGATCTTGCATATAGGGTCCATGCTCGGTGTAGGCTTGGAGCAGCGCGGCGCCGTCACGCACAAGCAGCGCGCCGCTACCGCATGGCATGAACAGCCCTTTATGCGGGTCGAGGGTCAGTGAATCGGCCCGGTCCATCCCCTGGAGCAGCGTCCGCCCGGACGGGCAGAGTGCGAACATAGCCCCGTAGGCGCCGTCCACGTGCAGCCACAGGCCGGCCCGCGCGGCAATCTCCGCCAGCGCGGCCAGCGGATCGACCGCACCGGTGTCGGTGGTGCCGGCCGTGCCGACGATCAGCCATGGGCGCAGCCCGGCCCGGCGGTCCTGCTCAATCGCCGCTTCGAGCGCCTCCGGGCGCATGCGCCAGCGATCATCGAGCGGGATGGCGCGCTGCACACACTCGCCCAGGCCCGCGATGCGGAGCGCTTTGGTGATCGAGTGGTGCGTCTGGGCCGTGCGGTAGACCACGACGCGCGGGATGTCCTGCGCGCGCAGCCCGTGCGCCTCGCGCGCCGTGACGATCGCGCTGAGATTGGCGATGCTCCCGCCCGAGGTTAGGTCGCCGGCGGCCGTCGCAGGATAGCCCACCACGTCGGCCATCCAGCGCAGCACGCTGCGCTCAAGCTGGACCGCGCCGGGCGAGGCAAAGGCCATCCCCGCAAAGCGATTGGTGACGGCGGCCAGGTAGTCGCCCAGTGCGGCAGGGTAGAGACCGCTGACCGGAATAAAGGCGAGATAGCCGGGAGTGCCTAACTGAACACCCGGATGATCCACATGCTCGCTCAGCAACGCCAGCGCGCTTGCTATATCGATCGGCGCCTCAGTAATCGTGGCCTCCTGCGAGGGCAGTTCCACGTTCTTGACCGAGCGAAAGGCGGGGCCATGTGGTAGCTGGGCCAGGTACGCCTCTGCATAGGCGAGCACTGGATCTCGCAGTGCCATCCGTTGCGTCGCGTCTAACTCCAGGGGCTCGATCTGGGCGCGTAGGGCCGCCAATTGGTCACGCATCATTTGCCTCCGCTGTACCGATACGCGGATCATAGCATATGTGTCCGTGTTGCGTGTTAGACAAGGTTTCGGGTAACGCTGTTCTACTTTACAATGTGGGTGGGGAGAGACTGAGGGGGCTGCCCCCTCAAACCCCCTTTTCCCCGGAACTGTAAAGCTCCCAAGGAACCTTGTCTTACATATCAGCGCGCACGTAACACGCAACAGAGATCGCTCCCCATGCTATAATCTCCCCTGGCGCCGTCCCTCTCCCGCGACCCACACCCCGCCAGACTCCACCGTCCGTGAAACGATCCCGCGTCAGCCGAAATGTTCGTTTGTTCCGCCAGGGAGGCGCCGCCGTCTCCGCTGGGTGCGCGACCGCCCCAGCATACAGACCGACCGTCGTGCCGGCTCGCGCTGAGCCGCTCATATAGCCAGGCCCGATCATACAGGAGAACACTATGCAGATCAAAGACAAACCGGAGCACGACCCCGTGACCAACCTGTACACCGTGGACGCCTACATGTACTGGGCGCTCACGGCGGCCGAGGAGGTGGTCGGCAAGAACGGCCTGACCGTGATCTTGCGCCAGGCCGGTCTGGAGCACCTGATCAACAACTACCCGCCCAACCAGCTCAAAATGTCCTCGAACCTGACCTTCGGCAACTACGCCGCGCTCAGCGCCGGCCTGCTCGACTTCTTCGGGCGCGCCGGCAAGAGCATGACCTTGCGGATCGGCCGGCAGTCGGCCCGCTATATGGTCGAGCAGCAGGGCGCGCTGTTCGGCACCGCCGCGATCCTGGCCGCCAAGGTGCTGCCGCTGGGAACCCAGCTCAAGATGGGGCTGAACGCGGCGCAGCTTGGGTTTCGCAAGCTCAGTCAGTCGGTCGGGCAGGACCTGCGCCTGCGCGTCGATGACCGCGGCGACAAGCTGCTGTATATCGCCGAGGATTGCCCGAGCTGCGCCGGCAAGCAGGCCGACGAGCGGATCTGCTGGATCCAGACCGGCGGGCTGCAAGAGGCGCTGCGTTGGCAGACCGGCCGCGAGTTCGATATCGAGGAGGTCGAGTGTCGGGCGCTTGGCGCGCCGGCGTGCATCTGGGAAGTCATCAAAACCCCCAAGGCCGCCGAGGCGTGAGATCTCATTCACGCAACACGGTGAGCAGATTTTCACGCAACACGATGAGCGGATAAGGGAGCGGATTTTCACGCATCACGCAACACGCATCACGTTTCACGTTTCACTCGCCGCTAACAATAAGGAGTTGAAGACCATGCCTGACCTGACCCTCGACCAGATCTACGATCTGCTGAACCGCCCCGGCCCGCTATGGCTGGTCGGCGTGGATCTGAGCGGCGCCAACCTGAGCGGTGCCAACCTGAGCAACGCCAACCTGAGTGAGTTGAATCTGAGCGGCGCCCGGCTGAGCGAGGCCAACCTTTACCGGGCCGACATCAGCGTCAGCACCTTGAATGGAACCAACCTGAGCTGGGCCAACTTGCGCGAGGCCAACCTGAGCTGGACCGACCTCAGCGCTGCCGAGCTTGGCGACGCCGACCTACGCAAGAGCAAGCTGGAATGGACCAACCTGAGCCGGGCCAACCTGAGCTGGGCCAACCTGCGCGGCTCGGACCTGAGCGGGGCCGACCTGAGCAACGCCAACATGTACGGGACCAACCTGAGCGCGACCAACCTGAGCAACGCCGACCTGCGCGGGGCGATCCTAATCGTCGCCAACCTGAGCGAGTCGCATCTGCGCGAGGTGCAGTTGGTCAATTTCAGCGAGGCCAACCTGAGCGGCGCCAACATCAATAAGAGTAGCCTGCGCGGCGCGAACTTTAGCGGCGCGAATCTCAGCGGCGCCAGCCTACGGACCTCGAATCTGAGCGAGGCCAATTTGAGCGGCGCCAATCTGAGCGGCGCCAATTTCGTCGAGGCCAATCTGAGCGAGGCCAACCTGAGCGGCGCCAACCTGAGCGGCGCCAACTTGAGCAAGGCCTACGTGAGCCGGGCGCGGTTCGGCGGTGCGATGATGAACCGGACCAACCTGAACGAGGCCAACCTGAACGGCGCCGACCTGAGCAGCGTCGACCTGAACGGCGCCGACCTGCGCGGCGCCAACCTGAACGAGGCCAACCTGAGCGGTGCCAACCTGAACGGCGCGGATCTGAGCGGCGTCGATCTGGATAGCGTGGATCTGCGCGGTGCGACCATGCCGGATGGGAGCAAGCATGCCTAAGCGACTGGCTCCTACAATTGTCCGTCGTCAGTTGTCAGTTGTCAGTTGCACTGCAACTGACAACTGACAACTGACAACTGACCTTTAGGTTGACTTTATTGGCTGCTCTGCGGTATCATACGGGCTACACAAGCCTTATCACAGCGCCCTGCTGAATAGCGCAAGAGGAGTCTGTACGATGCGTAAGATTGTTGGTGCTCTGACCTTCCTGATCGGGCTGGGGATAGGTCTGATCGGCGGCGCGGCCCTGCTGGCCTATGCGTACCAGGCCGCCGGGCTCTACCCACCCGACGATGCGACGATCAAATTCATTGCACGCGAGCGCGGCTGGCTTCGGGATGATGTGTAATACCAAGTTGTAAGTGTGGCATCTCGCGGCGGGGAGGTGTGGAGGGGCCGCCCTCCACGATCTAGTTTTCTCCCACGTCCATCTTCTCCACCAGAACGCAAGTTAGTATAGAAGCGATTTGGGAGCAGTCTGGGCGGCGCGGCGTTCCAGAGAGCTGCGCCTGAGCTGTTCAAACGAACGCCCGCGCGGCGCCCCCAGTCGTGCAAAGGAGCATGCTACCATGGATGGACCCTGGTTCAAAAGCTACGAGCAGCGCGTTCCCCATACGCTTGAATACCCCGATGTCACGCTCGATTACTTCCTGGACGAAAGCACGCGCAAGTACCCCTATAACACCGCGACGAATTTTGTGTTGAGCTACCTGGCCGGCGGGCGCTTCACCGTCGGCGGCAAGCTGACCTATCGCAAGCTGAACGAGCTTGTCGATCGGTTCGCCAATGCGCTCTACCAGCTCGGCGTGCGTAAAGGCGACCGCGTGGCGCTCATGCTGCCCAACTCGCCGCACTTCGTGATCGCCTTCTTCGGGGCCATGAAGATCGGCGCCGTCGTGGTCAACAACAACCCGACCTACACCGCCCGCGAACTCAAGCACCAGATCGAGGACTCCGGCGCCGAGACGATCATCCTGCTCAACCTCTTCTGGCCGCGGCTGAGTGAGATCCGGCACGAAACGCCGCTGAAGCGCGTGATCGTGGCGCATGTCTTCGATACGCTCGGCTTCCCTTCGCGCCTGCTGGTGAAGTCCAAGCAGCGCCGCGCCCCCGACTGGGTCGACGTGAAGCCGGCGCCCAACCTGCATTTCTTCCAGGATCTGATCGACACCTACGGGCCGACGCCGCCGAAGGTCGAGAAGACGCCCGACGACACGGCGCTGTTCCAGTATACCGGCGGCACCACCGGCCTGCCCAAGGCGGCCATGTTGACGCACCGCAACCTGGTGGCAAATACAATGCAGGTGTCGAGTTGGATGGTCAACGGCCAGCCCGGCGCCGAGAAGCTGATGGCCGCCATCCCATTCTTCCACGTCTACGGGATGACAGTTGCGATGATCTACGGGGTCGCGATGGGTGCCGAGATGGTGATCGTCCCCAACCCGCGCCCGATCGACAACGTCATGAATATCATCCAGAAAGAGCGCTGCACGATCTTCCCCGGCGTGCCGGCCATGTACATCGGGATCGTCAATCACCCCAACGTCCAGCAGTACGACCTGAAGTCGGTCAAGGCCTGTATCAGCGGCTCGGCCCCGCTGCCGATGGAGGTCCAGGAGAAGTTCGGCCAGATCACCGGCGGGCGGCTCGTCGAAGGCTTTGGGATGACCGAGGCGTCGCCGGTGACGCACTGCAACCCGATCTACGGCACCCGCAAGAATGGCTCGATCGGCATCCCGCTGCCTGATACCGAGGCCAAGATCATCGACCTAGAGACCAGCGCGGATCTGCCGATCGGCGGCGAGCAGCAGGGCGAGCTGTGCGTTCGCGGCCCGCAGGTGATGAAGGGCTACTGGAACCAGCCCGAGGAGACCGCCGGCACCGTCGACGCCGACGGCTGGCTGCACACCGGCGACATCTGCAAGACCGACGCCGAGGGCTACTTCTACATCGTCGACCGGAAGAAGGATATGATTATCGCCTCCGGCTTCAAGGTCCTGCCGCGCGATGTCGAGGAGGTCCTGTTTATGCACCCGAAGGTGCTGGAGGCGGTGGTCGTGGGCGTGCCGCATCCGGTCCGGGGCGACGACACGGTGAAAGCGTTTATTGTACCCAAGCCGGGCGAGCAGCCGACGATCGAGGAGCTGCGCGAGTTCTGCAAGGAGCGCCTGGCGCCCTATAAAGTGCCGCGCGAGATCGACTTCCGCGCCGAGCTGCCCAAGACCCTGGTCGGCAAGGTGCTGCGGCGCGTGCTGGTCGAGGAAGAGAAGCAGAAGATGGCCGCGAAGGCCGCGCCCGGTGTGGAGAAGCAGGCGCCAGCCGTCGAGCAGCCGGCCCAGCAGGCTGCGGGGACATAAAAGAAGGGCGTTTGAAGGGGCAGCCCTCTCAGTTTCCCCCACCCACGTTCTAAAGTAGAACGGCGTCATCTCTGGAAAAAAAGGGGGTTTGAGGGGGCTGTCCCCCTCACTCTTCCCCACCCAGATTGTAAAACGCTATGCCACTCTCCTACAGTGAGCGCGCCGCGCTGACATGCCCTTCCTGTGGGGCGGAATTTGAAGCCGAAGCTTGGATGCTGGTCGACGCGGCCGAGCGGCCTGACCTGGCGCACGAGCTGCGCGAGGGCACGCTCAACGCCGTCACTTGCCCTGGCTGCGGCCAATCGGCCCCGGCCGGCGCGCCGCTGCTGTTCCACGACCCGTCCAACCGGCGGGTCTACTTCGCCGCGCCGCCCGGCGCCGACGAGTACCAACTGCGCGAGCAGGCTCAGTCGCTGCTGTATCTGCTGGTCGGCGGCCTGCCCGAGGAGGCGCGCCTGCCCTACCTTGGCGATGTGCAGGTCGAGCAGGAAGTCGAAGGGGTGCGCCGCGCGGTCCTGCGCCGGCAGCGGGCGCGCGCCAGGGCCTCCGGCGCCGGCCCGGTCGGGTCGGGTGGTCCGACCGGAGCCGGTCCCGTAGGGGCGCTTCGTGAAGCGCCCCTCCCAGGCCCGTCGGCCCACGGCGCCGAGCATCACGTCGTCGCGGCGGCGCCGCCCCACGCGCCCGACGAGGCGCCGCCGATCGTCGCAGCAGTGCGGGCGCTGCTGGCCGCCGATACCGCCGACGAGTTCACCACGATCGTCGATACCCACCCGGCACTGCTGGATGCCGGCGCCGATGCCGCGATCCTTCAGCTCGCCGAGGTTGCCCAGGCCCAGGGTGAGCGCGATGTCGCCGCAGCCTTGCGCGAGGTGCGCGTGACCCTGGCCGAGCTGCGTGCGTCGAGACCAGCAGAGGGGGAGAGCGGGAGAGGGGCAGAGGGGGAGAGATTCTGTCTCCTCTTCTCCCCCCCTCTCCTCTTCTCCTCTGCTCCCCGATGAAGCCTACCAGGCGCTGCTGCGCGCCACCTCGCCCAATGAGCTGCTGGCCGCCATTCGCGACTACCCGGCGCTGCTGGAGCCCTGGGCCGACGCCGCGCTGGCCGAGCGTGGCGAGGCCGCGCTCGACGAGGGCAACGAGCGGCTGGCGCAGATCGTCGAGGAGCGACGCGAGACGCTGGCCGAGCTGCGGGCCGAGCTGGCCGGCCAGGCGCCCCTGCTCCAGGCCATCGAGGCGTTGCTCCAGTCCAGGGACGAGGAGACAATCGCCCAGGTGCTCGACCAGTACCCCATCCTGCTGGCCAACGCGGCCCAGGAGGCGTTGTTCACCCTGGCCGCTGCCGCCCGGTCGCAGGGCGACCGCCAACTGGCCGACTATGCTGTCGAATGCCGGGCGATGCTGCGGCGGGTGCGCGCCGGCCTGGAAGAAGGATAGGTGATGAGCGATTTTTTTGAGTTTCAGCTGCGGACGCGCGTGATATATAAACCTGGGCTGGTGGGGGAGCTGGGCCATGAGATGAGCGCTCTGGGCGCCCGGCGCGCCTTGATCGTCGCCGATGAGGGCGTCGTCCGGGCTGGCTTGCTTGACCGCGTGCGGGCCGGCCTCCAGCGGAGCGTCGAGATCGCCGGAGTCTTTGCCGATGTGCCGCCCAACTCGTCGGTCGCCGTGGTCGAGCGTGGCACCCAGTGCGCCCGTGAGCAGGCCGCCGATATCCTGGTCGCCGTCGGCGGCGGGTCGTCGATCGATACCGCCAAGGCCATGCGCATCCTCCTGACCAAGGGCGGCCACCTGCACGACTATGAGGGCTATAATCTGCTCGACCACCCGCTGACCCCGATGATCGCCATCCCGACGACCGCCGGCACCGGCAGCGAGGTCACATCCTGGGCGGTCATCCGCGACGAGCAGGCCCATCTCAAGCTGTCGTTCTCAAGCCCGTTCCTGGCGCCTGACCTGGCCGTGCTCGACCCGGAGATGACCCGTACACTCCCGCCACGGCTGACCGCCGCGACCGGCCTGGATGCACTGACCCACGCGATCGAGTCGTTTGTGGGCACCAACGCCAACCTGATCAGCGATAGCCTGGCGCTCCAGGCGATCGATATCATCTCCAATAATTTGCGTACCGCGACCTTCTCCGGCGATGACATGGACGCGCGTGGGCAAATGCTGGTCGCCGCCTGTATCGCAGGGATCGCGTTTTCCAGCGGCGGCGGCAGCCTTGGAATTGTCCACGCGCTGGCCCACTCAATCGGCGGGGCGTTTGAGGTCCACCACGGCACCGCCAACGCGATCCTGCTGCCCTACGGCATGCAGTTCAACAGTGTCGCCGTGCCGAACAGGTATGTGCGCATCGCCCGTGCGTTGGGTGTGAACGCCGGCGGCCGCGCCGAGGAGGATGTGATCTCCGATGGCATCGACGCCGCGCGCCTGCTGTCGGTCGACTGCGGGCTGCCCACGCGCCTGCGCGACGTCGGCGTGCCCGAAGATGCGCTCTCCAGTATCGCCGAGACCGCGTTGGGCGACGCTGCGATCTTCACCAACCCGCGCCCCGTGACGGTCGATGAGCTGATCGAGGTGCTGCGCGCCGCCTGGTGAGTATGAGAAGGGGTGAAGGGGTGAAGGGGTGAAAGGGTGAGCAAAGCTCACCCTTTCACCCCTTCACCCCTTCACCCCTTCATTTTAGACAGCCGCGTATCGTACTTCCTCCAGCAAGCGTTAACATTCATGGACATCACGCAAGGGGAGAGGTGTGGTGCGAGACAGAACCACGTTGGTTAGCGTGGATCGTCGCGCGCAGCTCGTAAGGATGCTGTTGATAAACGGCATCCTGCTGCTCGTGTTGGCCACGCTATATGTCGGTCTAGTTTTGTTGCTGGTGCGGCTGCCCGGAGTAGAAGCTGGGCTGTCGGCACACATACTGGCGACCCTCATCGTTGTCTCCGCTGCCATTCCCCTCCAGGCGCGCATCCGGGCATGGGTCGGCCGCCGGCTCCGGCGCAACTGGCCCGACAACAAGGAGCTGCTGCGTAGTCTCAGCGCGGCGGTAAGCCAGGCGGCCGATCTTGATGCACTACGCACCCTCCTGGCCGACGAGCTGCCCCAGCGCTTGGGACTGACGAGCGCCACGCTTTGGATGCTCGATCCGCTCGATGACCACGCCTTCATCGCGCTCGGCCGCCCGCGCGGTCAGCCGGGAGCGCTGCTGCTGTCCAACGGCGCGGGCGCTCGCCAGATCCACTACACCCCGCAGTACCTGATGGTTCCGTTCCAGCCCGACGTCGATTGGGCGCCGCCATTTATGGCCCAGGGCGTGCGGCTGGCCATTCCGTTGCGCGTCGGCGGGCGGCTGATCGGCATCTATGGCTGCGGGCCGACCCGCAGCGAGGGGCAGTACCCCCCCGACATGCTCGTGCTACTGCTGGCGCTGGCGCCGGTGATCGCCGGCACACTTGAGAATATGCGCGCCGCCGCCACGATCGACTACCTCAACACCCAGCTTCGCACGCTGGACCAGCTCAAAGATGCGTTTGTCGAGAGTGTCGGGCACGAGCTGCGCACGCCGCTGACCAGCCTGAGCCTGGCGATGCAATTGCTGATGCGCCAGCCCGGTATCCCGCCCTCGCTGGCGCGGATCACGCGCGCCAGCGTGGCGCAGCTCCAAGTGCTGGTCGACCGGGTGCTGGCGTTTGATGAGCGGCTGGAGCTGCCGCAGCTCGACCAGAACGGGACCAACGGCTCGGTCGAGCTGGCGCCGCTGATCGAGGAGCTAGTCGCCGAATACCTGGTTGCCGCCGAGGCGAAAGGGCTGCGGTTTGTCCTGCACGTGCCCAGCGGGCTGGCGGCATGGGGTACGCCCGTGCGTCTGCACCGCGCGCTGCACGAGATCGTGGATAACGCTGTGCGCTATAGCGAGGGGGGCGTGGTGACGCTGGCTGCGAGCCTTCAAGATGGGCTGGCGGTGATCAGCGTCGGCGACGAAGGCCCCGGCATCCCAGAGGAAGAGCGTGACCGCCTCTTCACGGCGTTCTATCGCGGCAGCGGCGCCCGCGCGCTTTCGGAGACGCCAGGCGCCGGCCTGGGGTTGAGCATCGCCCGGCGCGATGTCGAGTCGCTGGGTGGGCAGATCTGGCTGGAGCGCAGCGGGGCCGACGGCTTGGTGATGTGCGTGGCGCTGCCGGTGGTGATGCTCTCCGACGAGAAGAACGGCGAGGAGCAGCAGGAGCGCGCCGTCGGGGTCTAAGAGGTTGTCTGAAAAGGGGAGTTTGAGGGGCCGCCCCTCAAGAATGCCTTTCCACCGCTGTCTGAAAAGGGGGAGTTTGAGGGGCCACCCCTCAAGAATGCCTTTCCACCACCGATCGTAGGCGAGATAAAGCCCTTCTCAAACAGCTTCTAAGGGAAGCGAAAGCCGATGGCAGTAGTTTCGACGGCGGCGGGCACGCTCTTTTATGTGCGGCGCGGCAGTGGCGGCCCGCCGCTGATCTGCATCCACGGCGCGGGCGGGACGTACGCGCAGTGGGGCTACCAGGTGCGCGGTCTCGCCGCTACCACCCAGGTGTACGCGCTGGACTTGCCCGGCCATGGGCGATCCCCCGCGCCGGGCCGCACCACGATCGAGGGCTACAGCGCGGCGCTACGCTGCTTTCTGGATGCCTGCCGGATCGAGCGGGCCGTGCTGGTGGGCCATTCGTTGGGCGGCGCGGTCGCGCTGCGTGCGGCACTCGACATGCCGGATCGGGTGGCCGGCGTTGGGCTGATCGGCACCGGCGGGCGGCTACGGGTCGGCCCGGCCATCCTCGATGGCTTCAGCCGCGATCTGGCAGCGACGATCCGGCTGACCGTCGATTTATCCTACGCGGCCTCGGCGCCGGCGTGGCTGCGCGCCCACGCCGAGGCCGCCTATGCCAGGTGCGACCCGGTGGTCTACCACGGCGACTTCGTGGCCTGCCACGTCTTCGACATCCTCGCGCGGCTCGCCGAGATCTGCTGCCCGGCCGCCGTGATCTGCGGCGCCGAGGACCGCCTCACGCCGCCCAGGTACAGCGAGGCGCTGCGCGAGCGGCTTCCCGGCGCGACGCTCACGATCCTGCCGGATGCGGGGCACATGGCGATGGTCGAGCAGCCAGAGGCGGTGAACGAGGCACTCCGGGGGCTATTGCGATCATTGTAGCCGGCCAACAACAACGCAGGCGGCTCCACCCGGAGCCGCCTGCGTATTTCTCTGTATGCTGCCCTATACTCCCACTTCGCGAACCAAGAGGACTTGTGGGGGAAGATGATTGATAACCCGCTTCTCGAGCAACTCTTCGTCGTAGCACTCGCCGGCGTGAAGACAGCTAAGAGCCCATAGACGGCTGAAATGCAGGCGTGTAAACATACGTCCATCGCCAAGGTCCCGGTCTGCCAAGACTTGCGGGAGGAGCCGGTCAATAAGTGCATCCAGCTCAATGACAGACATAGGCTACCCTCTCTCCATATCGGCAGGCGCCAGCGCCCGCAAACCAACAAACGCTGTCCTATTGCACGCCATTTTAGCATAATCTGTGCCGATGTCTAGCGTCAATCGTGTAGTGTTGCTCACATTACGACGGGACGGGATAGGGTGGGGTTAAAGGGGAGGGTAGCCCTCCCCTTGCCCTCCCTTTTCCAATTCCAAGGCTGGGGTGGGGTTAAAGGGGAGGGCCGCCCTCCCCTTGCCCTCCCTTTTCCAATTCCAAGGCTGGGGTGGGGTTAAAGGGGAGGGTAGCCCTCCCCTTGCCCTCCCTTTTCCAATTCCAATATTGTTGCCCTGACCTGACTCGCGGTATAATAGCGCCGTGCAAACAGAGACGGCAAGTAAAACCGAGCGGGCGTGGCGATCACCGAGCGGAGCCAGGACCGGCCCGCTCGTTCATTTGCGTGATCTGCGCCTGAGCCTGATCCTCGTGCTTGCGCTGTTGGCCGGCATTCTGGCCTACCAGGCGCCCCCGGCGTCGGAGATCGCGATCGGCTGGCCGGGCGATAGGTTATTCCTCGACGGCAGCGAGGGGCAGGGCGCGGCCGACCAACTGAGCTTCTATGGCGACGAGATCAGCGCCGGGGCGCGCAGCGGCCGCAGCCGCTGGACGCGGCGGGAAGCGGCGATCTGGCTGCCGGGGCTCGGCCCTGGCGGCGATCTGGCGCTGACGCTACGCATCCAGGGCTGGCCCGCCAATGCGCTCAACCCCGAGGTCGAGCAGCCGGAGGTCGCGGTCCAGGCCAATGGTGTGACGCTCGATCGCTTTACCCTTTCGGGCGACTGGGCCGACTATCAGGTGACGATCCCGGCCCAAGCGCGGGCGAGCGGCGATATCGCGCTGCTGCTGCGCGCCTCGGACAGCTTCACTAGCACCGCGACGATCGACGACCGGCGGCCGAAGGGCCTGCGTATCGAGTATCTGGCCGTGCGCGGCGCCGAGGATGCGGCCCCGTTCACGCTGCCGGCGCCACTGCCGGTGGGGCTGCTGGTGCTGGATGGCGCGCTGTGCTGGTTCGCGCTGATCGTCCTGACCCGCCGGCCGACCCTGACCTTTGTGCTGGCGATCGCGGTGATCAGCGTGGGCGCGATCGGGCTGGCGCTGGCGCGCACCTGGGCGGCGGCGCTCCTGCCCTGGGCGACAGCCGGGCTGGCGCTGCTGCCGATTTATGCGCGCCGCGCGGCGCTCGTGGGTATGTTCGCGCGACTACTGCATCGCTATGCCCGCGGCAGCGCGCTCAACTACGGCCTAGTGGCGATGGCCGCCGCCTGGCTGGCGTATGTCGCCGCGCGGGCCAGTTTCACGCTGAAGCTGCCGGGGGTGAGCGCGCTGCGCGACAGCTTCCCAGACTCGCTGCTGTATGGGCTGCTTGGGATGGGGCTGCTGCTGCTGGTCGTCGTGCTGGGGCGCGAGGGGCTGCCGCGGCTGTGCCACGTGCTGGTTCGCTCGTTCGGCGGGCGGCGCGGCGCGCCGTGGCTGCTGGCGGCGCTGCTGCTGACCTGGGTCGGCTACGAGGCCGCGATCATCGCCGAGCTGCCCTATGTCGGCCACGCCGACTACGCCGACAACGCCGTCGTCGCCCGCAACCTGGTCGCCGGGCGCGGGTGGGTGGTCGACTATGTGACCCAGTTCTACCAGCTCTACCCCGCTGTGACGCGCCCACAGGAGACCTGGCCGCTGCTCCAGCCGGTCTGGATCGCGCCGTTCTTCGCGCTATTCGGCGCCGAGGCATGGGTCGCCAAGATCCCCAACCTGATCTTCACGGTCGTGCTGGCGCTGATGATCTACGCCGCCGGCGCGCGGCTGTGGGACCGCCGGGTCGGCTTGACCGCCGCGATCATCATCCTCACCAGCCATCTGTTCTTTAAGCTGGTGATCTACACGACCAGCGACCTGGCGTTCGTCGTCTTTTCGTTCGGGGCGATCTACCTGCTCTACCGGGCGACCACCAGTCGTCAGTTGTCAGTTGTCAGTGGTCAGTTGCAAGCACCGGTGGGTAGCGAACAACGGACAACGGACAACGGACAATGGACTCTGCTGGGCTCGGCGGTGCTGACGGGCCTCATGCTGTTGCAGAAGCCGGCCAGCGGCGGGCTGATCGCGCTGGGGATGGGGCTGTGGTTCCTGGCCTGGGCGTGGCGGGGCGGTCGCAGCCAGGCCGGCGCACCCGGCGGCGACGAGCTGCCTGGCGCCGATCGACCGCGCGGCGCGATCTTCAGGCTGCTCTACGTCGGCGCGTGGGGCATCATCGCCCTGCTGATCCTTGCGCCCTACGTGGCCCGCAACTTGGAGCTGTTCAACACACCGTTCTACTCGACCGAGAGCCACGATGCCTGGGTGATCGAGTATACATCGGTCTGGGATGAGATCTACAAAGTCTACATACCCGGCTATGGGCTGGGGACCGATGGGCCGCCGGAGCGAAGCTGGGTGCTGCGCTGGGGCTTCGATCGGACGCTCCAGAAGCTGGTGCGCCAGGTGTACGCCGTGCGCGACTACCTGGTCCCGCCCTGGCAGGGGCTGCCACTAAATCTCAGCGCGTGGCTGACGCCCAGCCGCGGGAACAAGGACACGCGCCTGTTGTTCGGCATGGGCGCGTGGCTGGCGCTGTTCGGCGCGCTTGGCGTGCTGCGGGCCAAGCGGCGGCTGTGTGCGCTGCTGCTGTCGGCGTTCATTCCGTACCTGCTGTTCCTGGTCGGCTACTGGCACGCCAACGAGGAGCGCTATTTCGTGATGATCATGCCATGGCTGGCGCTGCTGGCGAGCTACGCGCTGTGGCGGATCTACGATCGGATCGCGCTGATCGGCGATGGCCGCTGGACGCCGGTCGGGCTGGCGCTGGCGTTGAGCGCGCTGGTGCTGGCGGTCCAGCCATCCTGGCCGGAGATCGCCAGGAAAGTGCAGCAGGAGCCGCGGCTCTACGCCGCCGATATCGACGCCTACAATTGGCTGCGGGCCAATACGCGACCGGACGACGTGATGATGACCCGCCTGCCCTGGCAGCTCAACTGGCACAGCGAGCGCCCGGCGTTGATGATCCCGTATACGAAAGACCCGAACGTGTTTCTGCGCCTGGCCCGTTACTATAGGGTACGCTACCTGGTGCTCGACAGCCTGCAACGGCCAAAAGAGGAAGTTCGTACCATGCTGAACGAGCTGATCGAGAACTCCGACCCGCAGACGCGCTTCGAGCTGGTCTATACGACGACCTATCAGGCGGTGGACGCCGAGGGCAAGCCGATCGGGCTGACGACCGAGGTCTACCGCTTCCCAGAGAGCTATGGGGACGTGGCGGAGCTACAGCCGTGAGACCTTTGAATATCTGTATGCTCACGTCGTCGTATCCCAAGTATGCCGGCGAGACCACTGCGCCGTTCATCGAGGAGATCGCGGCCGGGCTAGTCCAGCGCGGGCACACGGTCCACGTCGTCGCGCCGTTCCACCGCGATGTGCGCCGCGCCTCGGTCGAGCGCGGGGTGCGGTTGCACTTTTTTCGCTACAGCCCGTGGCGCGCGCTGAATGTCTGGGGCTATGCCGAGGCGCTGCGGGCCGATGTGGGGCTGCGCGGGCGGGCGCTGGCCGCCGCGCCGCTGGCGCTGGGCGCCGCGCTGCTGGCGCTGCTCCGGCTGACCGACGACCGACGACCCCTTCGACACGGCTCAGGGCAGGCGACGACCGGCGACGGAGGTGGGGGAATGGGGGATAGCGACTCCATCCTCCATCCTCCATCCTCCATCCTCCATCCTCAACCCTTCGATCTGATCCACGCCCACTGGGTGCTGCCGAACGGCCCGCCAGCGGCGCTCATCGCGCGGCTGCGCGATCTGCCGCTGGTGATCAGCCTGCATGGCTCTGATGTCTACCTGGCCGAGCGCACTGCGCCCCTGGCGCTGGCGGCCGGCGCAGCGCTGCGCCGTGCCGGCGCGGTGACGGCCTGTAGCGGCGATCTGCGGGCGCGGGCGCTGCGCCTCGGCGCGCGGCCGGAGAGTGCCACGGTGGTTCCGTACGGCGTGGACTCGCGCTCCTTCCAGCCCGATCCGCAGGCCGGTGCGCTAGTGCGGGCCGAGCTTGGCCTGGCCCCGGACACGCCGCTGATCATCTCCGTCAGCCGGCTGGTCTATAAAAAAGGGCTGACCTACCTGCTGGAGGCGTTTCCCCAAGTTCGCGCCCGGCATCCGAACGCGGCGCTGGTGATCGCCGGCTACGGCGACCTGCGCGAGGAGCTGGAGCGGCGGGCCGAGGCGTTGGGGGTCGCCGCCGCCGTCTACTTCCCCGGCCAGCTCGACCGCGCCCGTGCCGCCCGCTACGTGAGCGCCGCCGACGTCTATGTCGTCCCGTCGATCCGCGATCAGGGCGGCAACGTGGACGGGCTGCCGAACGCGCTGCTGGAGGGCATGGGCGCCGCCCGACCGATCGTGGCCTCGTGTGTCGCCGGCATCCCCGATGTGATCACCCCCGGCGAGCACGGCCTGCTGGTGCCGGAGCGCGACCCGCCCGCGCTTGCCGCCGCCATCACGCAACTGCTCGATGACCGGGCGCTGGCGGCGCGGCTCGGCGCGGCAGCCCGGCGGCGCGTGCTCGACGAACTCACTTGGGAGATCACGGCCGAGCGGTTCGAGCGGGTGTACGCCGATGCGATGGGTGACAAGGTGACAAGGTGACAAGGTGACAAGATGACAAGAGGAATCTATGTCGATCCATGACGAACTCTTACACAAGATCGAGACATGCGCCGCCCAGGTTGGGATCATCGGCCTGGGCTATGTCGGGCTGCCGCTGGCAGTGCGGGCGGGCCGAGTCGGCTTCCGTGCGCTGGGATTCGACGTCAGCGAGGAGCGCGTCGCAACGATCAACGCCGGCGAAAGCTATATCGGCGACGTGCCGGTCGCGACCATCGCGGAGCTGCGCGAGCACCAGCGCCTGGAGGCGACCACCGATTTTCGCCGGCTGCGCGCCTGCGATATCGTGATCGTCTGCGTTCCCACCCCACTCAACGCCACGCGCGACCCGGACATCTCGTTTATCGAGCGGGCGGCCGAGAATATCGCACGGACGCTACGCACCGGCCAGTTCGTCATCCTCGAAAGCACCACCTACCCTGGCACGACCGAAGAGATCCTCCAGCCGCACCTGGAGGCGACCGGGATGCGGGTCGGCGAAGATATGTTCCTGGCCTTCTCGCCGGAGCGGGTCGACCCCGGCCAGACCAGCAGCAAGGGCTACGGCGTCGAGAATACGGCCAAGGTGGTCGGCGGCGTCACGGCGGCGTGTACGGCGCTGGCGGCCGCGTTCTACGGCCACATCACCAGTCGGGTCGTGCCGGTCTCGTCGCCGCGGGTGGCCGAGCTGACCAAGCTATTCGAGAATATCTTCCGCTCGGTCAATATCGCGCTGGTCAATGAGCTGGCGCTGCTGTGCGACCGCATGGGCCTGAACGTCTGGGAGGTGGTCGACGCCGCTGCGACCAAGCCGTTCGGGTTTATGAAGTTCGCGCCGGGGCCGGGGCTGGGTGGGCACTGCATCCCGGTCGATCCGTTCTACCTGACCTGGAAGGCGCGCGAGTTTGACATGACCACGCGCTTCATCGAGCTGGCCGGCGAGATCAACACCCAGATGCCGCGCCACGTCCACGCACTGGTCATGCGGGCGCTCAACCGGCAGCGCAAGGCGCTGAACGGCTCGCGCGTGCTGCTGCTGGGCGTGGCCTACAAGCCCGATGTGGAGGACTACCGCGAGTCGCCGGTGTTCAAAGTCATGGAACTGCTGGAGGCCGACGGCGTGGAGATCATCACGGTCGATCCGCATATCGTGCAGTTCGAGACGCACGACGGCCGTCTGTTCCAGACCACCCCGCTCTCCGACGAGCTGCTGGAGCGCGCCGACTGCGCGGTGATCATCACCAACCACAGCGCCTTCGACTACGAGCGGATCGTCGCCCGGTCGCACGCCATCGTGGATACGCGCAACGCGACCACCGCAGTGAAGGAAGGACGGGAGAAGATCATTCTTTTGTAGCTAAGACACCAGCCAGATCCCGGCGAACAACGTCATCCCGAAGACGGCCTTGCGCGCCAGCCCGGACCGCGTGATATCTTCCCGAAAGATCGCCGGCGCAATCGACGTCAGAATCCAGCCGGTGAGCACGGCAAGAAACACCTGCGTTCCGCCCAGGACGCTGACCAGCGCAATCGGCCCGAGCGAATAGGCCAGGTAGTTGACACACTTGGCCAGGACATACAGCACCTCGTTCAGGAACACCAGGCGAAATGTCCTCCTGCCCCCGGTCTGGACCGTAGCATTGAACGCGCGGCGAATCGACGGGACGCCCAAGTACAGGACCAGCCCGCCCAACGCGAACCCGAAACTCTCGTAGCTGATCACCTTGGAGAAGGAATGGGCATTCGAGACGAACTTGAACAGCACCCCGTTCACAGCCCACACCGCATTGGCGATCACCAGGTACCAGAAGGCTCGCGAAAGACGAAAGCCCAGCGCATCCCGTTGCACCGACACCGCCATAATCGAGCACAGGATGACCAGGAAGCCGGCGAGCTGCCGCAGAGTAATGACTTCGCCCAGTAAGCTATAGGAGAGCGCCAGGGAGATCAGCGGAATAAGGCTATTAAAGACAATGATCGTGCTGACCTCCTCCTCGCTGATCGCCTTAAAATACAACACCACGCCCCAGACCTGAAACATCCCCGTCAGCAGCAGGATTACGCTATCGCGCAGACCCACCACCGGATAGCCGGCCCCCACCCACAGCACCGCGCCCACGACGATGCTGGCGATCGCGCTGTAGATCGGCATGCCGCGGTAATCGGCGATCGCTTGCCGCACCACATACTTATCGACGAAATTGACGCAGGTATACAGGCCGATCGCCAGAAATGTGAAAAACATCCAGTTCATGGCTCAACCAGCTCTGCTAGCAGATGTCGATCGATCGAGATCGCCGGTGGCCGGTTCCGTAAGGCTCGGTAGCGCTCGCCGGGTATATGGATCGCGCCGCCCGACAGCTCGCGCAGCGAGCGGATCAGCTGCTCATTGCGGGCGTTGAACTGATCGGCGGGGCCGAAATAGGCCGGGTCGATCGCCAGGATCAGAATGCCGCTGTCGTCGACGTCGGCCTTCTGGGCGCCGACCGGGTAGCCCAGCAGCGACCCGGCCAACAGTTCGACCGCCATCACCAGGCCCAGCCCCTTGTCCCCGCCCAACGGCAGGAGCGCCGCCACCTCTTCCAGCACCCGCGTCGGCACGCCGGCCCGATCGACGCCGACATCCGCATCGGCCGCAGCGACACCGGCCCGGCGCATCCGCATCAACTGGCCATACGAGAGGCACGACGTGGTCGAGTCGTAGATGAAGGTTTCCTCCCCGGCCGGGATGCCGATCGCGAGCGGATTGGTCGCGAACACCGGCGCGCCAATGCCGCTCGGCGCGCAATCGCGGAACCCGCCACAGATCATGCAGATGCCGATCAGACCATGCGCTCCCAGCATCTGCACCGGGTAGCCGGCTTTGATAAAGCAGGTGTCATTTCTGATGCCGACCAGTTGGAGTCCGTGGTTGCGCGCTCCCTCCACCAGCAGGGGGATGGCCGTTTCGAGGATGATGTGCGCAAATCGCCCGCCGGCATCGAAGATCGTGACGCCGCCGCGTGCCTCGGATACGACCGGCGTCTTTGGTTTCGCGCTGTCGTCGGCCACGATGCGATTGAAGAGCCGCAGCCCAAACTCAGGCTTGCCCAGGATCTCATTATCGATGAACTCGCCCAGGATGATGTCGGCTTCGGCCGGCGCGTACCCGGCCCCCACCAGCCGCCGCCGCAAGGTGGCGCGCAACAACTCGACGCTGATTTCGATTTGGTCTTCCATCAGTTTTCTGCCTTCGTGGTCTTCGTGGTACTTTTCTTCCTTTACGCTCTGTGGTGGAGAGAGGCTTCTTGAGGGGCGGCCCCCTCAAACTCCCCCTTTTCAAGCAGCGCTAGGCCGCGATATAGATTGGCATGGAGGCGAGATTGGGATTCGATGCCGGCAGCATAGCGCAGGGAATGGCGCCGACGCTGGTCATCTGGGCCAGTTGTTGCGGGCTCACGATCGCCGGAATGTAGCGATCAGGGCGCACAAGCAGGCAGCCGTGCCCGACCCAGAACTGGACCGCCGAGGTGGGGCAGCTTTTATACGGCAGGCAGATCAGGGTGGGCAGGTCGCTCTTCAGCGTCGACCGATGCACGAAGCAGATGCCGCGCTCAAATTTCGCATGCTCAAGCTGGTCCTCCACCAGCAGACACGCGAGATGATATTTGGCAGCCCCTACAATCTGCTGATCGGGGATGTCGCCTCCAATGTAATTTCTGCGTGACCGCGCGATCGCTTCGGCGGCTAACTCGGCATAGTCAGGGCGCGCCCACAGCTCGTCCACCACCGCCAGCGCCCGGTCGGCCTGGGCCTGAAACTGGGAGACCGAGATCATGCCGGAGAGCCGGCTGACGACAATTCGGGCGTTCGGCGGCAGTTGCTCGGCGAAATGCTGCACGATCTCGCTAAACGAGACCGCATAGCGCTCAACTGCCTCTGGTGCCAGCGTCGCGATCAAGTCCATACCGACATCGGCCAGGCTGTACTCCAGGATGACGCCGGGCGGGTAGACCTGCGCGATGCTAGAGATCAGTTCGCCCATAAACTTCACCTGCAACACCTCGGCCCAATCTGCCGCCGGGTCGGGCAGGCGCGGGCTCTTGTAGCAGCCCAGGCCGATGTAGAAGTACAGCGGTTCGCCCCGCGCGATCGTTCGCTCGACGCGCCCCACGACGGCCTGCCGGACGGCCTCGTCGACTGCGGCAATGCGGTGGCGCTTGCGCTGGAGGAACTGGCTGATGGCGAAACTGAGCGGCTGGGTGTGGGCCGGCGAGGGTGGGGCGGTGGGAAGGGGACGCTGCTCGATCCGCACGAGCGGCGCAAGCGTGTGGATGTCGATCTCAATGGCGAGACTTCATCCTCCCGTCTCCCTATCGTAAATGCACCCGGCGCGTAGTATAGCATAGGTCGCCCACGACACCCGCCACATACGCGTTGACGTCGTACGGCTCGACCGCTATACTCTCAGTGAGCCAACTCGCACGAAAGGTGTAAGCGTGGACCCACAGATCTACCTTGGCCAGATCCCGGCGACCCCCCAAGATCGGCGCGCCCTACGCGCCCGCGCACTCGACCTGGGCGAGCGCCTCAGTATGACGCGCCCGCCTGAGCCGACGTATCTGCTGCTGAACTTCGCCGCAGGCACGGCGCCGGCGGAGCGCGAGATTGAGCTGCTGGTGCTGCGGCCGGAGGCCCTGCTCGTCGGCGCGATCAGGGAATATCGCGGCCCAGTCGAGGTGGTGCAAAGCGGGCGCTGGACCTACCGTGCCACCGGCGAGCCGATCCGCGACCGGAATGACCAGACGCCGCTCCAACTTGTCCACGCGCAGCGGGATGCCGTGCGCGCCTGGCTCAATCGCGAGGCTGGCCAGCTCACCGGCGCCGCGCCCGACGCGCAGCCCTTCGAGCGCACGGTCGGGGCGGTGATCTGCGCGCCCTCGCTGCCCCCCAACTCGCGCATCGCACTCGATGTCACCCAGCACCGCCAGTGGCTGAAGGTCCTCGGCCTGGACGAACTGCCCGGCCTGGCGGCCATGCTACGCACTGGCGTGCAACTGGCCGAGCCGTCGCTGCGGGTGATCGCCGGGGAGATTCTGGGCGGGCGCCTATGGCACGACGGCACCGGCTTCCTGTTCGACCTGGCCCTCTGCCGCTTCCAGCTCCGGCTGCTCGACGCGGAAGGCCGGGCCGGCGCGGTGCTGCCGCTGACCGAGGGCGAGAACATCGTCGGGCGGCGCCGCGCGCCGCAGCACCACGAGCACCGGCTGATGTTGGCCGGCGACGACCTGGTGTCGAGCGATCATGCGGCGCTGATCTGCGAGGAGGGCGACCAGGTGCGCCTGCGCGACACCAGCAAGAACGGCACCTGGGTCACGCCGCCGGGCGGGGCTGAGGTACGTGTCCACGGCGAGTGCATGATCGGCCCTGGCACGCTGCTGCGGATGGGCGTCACGCTGATGCGGCTGGAGCTACTTGAGGTCTAACGAGCCAGGACCATGTTGCGTGTTACGTGTTACGTGTTGCGTAAGTCGGCGCGACGCAACACGCAACACGTAACACGTAACACCCTCGCGGGGATAGTTTATTTTCGAGACTCCCTAACGGTTCGTGTCTTCCTGCCAGTTGTGTACGCTGCCGCCCTGGCCCAGCATCACGGTCCCAGGAAGCACCCGCAGGCGCCACGGCTCTAACCGCAGCGCGGCGAACGCTTCCGCCGTGGGGCTACCCCAGGCCGGAATGATCGCCGGATCGTAGCCGACCGGCGGCGGGGCATTGAGAAACAGGTTCCAGACCATGGTCCGCGTCTCGTCATCGAAGGCCCATGTTGCTCGGCAGTCGGCAACACAGGTGTCGTGCGCGGGCGCCCAATAGCTTATCGACATGAAAGGGCTGGCATTGAGGTGGGCACGTTTTATGGCCGTCGGACTTGTGGCGATCCAGCCCACCAGCAGGGTGCCATCCCACTGCCAGATTGGGTGCAGGATCCGTGAACGGGGTCGCCCATGCAAATCGACTGTCGCCGCGCTGCACCACACAATTCGGTGAGCCATCTCCACGAAAGCCGGGGCGACTTCGGAAAGGTCGTTCATCTGCTCTCTCCTCTGTTGACGATAGACGCCCCCTATTCTAAATCCTGCGTCGAAGGTCTGCAAGGAGAAAGAGCCCTATACGCTCAGACCTGACAGGTCTTAAGGAAGATGAGCAGTCTTCTATCTGGCCCTCATTAGTACTCTGAAAAGGGGGAGTTTGAGGGGGTTGCCCCCTCAAGAACCCCCTTTCCACCACGAAGCTTCGGCGACAAATCAACCTTTTCAGACAGCTTCTTAGGGAATCGGAACATGTAAAGCGTCCCGGCGTGAAACGTGAAACGTGATGCGTGAGGGCCTTTCACGTTTTATGTTTCACACGCGCTTTGAGATGAAGAAGAAGTTCAGAGTCCCTTAGTGCGCCAGCGCATACCCACCATCGGCGACAGGGACGGGCGTATCCGGCCAGGCCGACCGGCGGTCAAGCAATTCGACACCACGACGCGAGCCGTGCATCCGTGCGGCATGCCGCTGCGCCTGCTCGACCATCTCCCAGGCGATCGTCTCGGCGACGGCGTCGGGCATCCCGCACAGGCCAAACTCAGCGTGAGTCAGCATAAAGCACTTGTTGTTAAGGTAGTCGATCGGTATAAAGGCCTGCCGGCCGGCGCGTTCGGTCAGCGCGATCTCGCTGGAGAACCAGGTGTAGCCGGAGATCGCGGCGATCGTGTGCGAGATTCGCTCTAGCTCGTGCAGCCTGTAGCAGGCCATCTCGACCGGGGTCAGGGCGATGGTCTCGTGCGTAACCGGGTTCCAGAAGCAGGTCAGCACCCGACCAAAGCAGTTGTAGACCCGAAACCAGGCCGGGCGGCCGCTCAGGTCCAGCGGCGTGATGAACTCCTGGAGCAAGTAGTGATCGTCGGGGTCATACTCGCGCGCGGCGTCCAGCCCGGCGCGCGTGCCATCCATATCAAGCACGACGCCGCCGGCACCCGATCCACCGGCCGGCTTGCAGACGATCCGGCGCCCCAGTAGACCGCGCTCGGCGATCGTCAGGTCGCGGCTGGGCTGCCAGGCGCGCCAGATCAGGGTCTGCGGCAGCGCGATCCCGGCGCGGGCCAGCTCGTGGTGCATCACGGCCTTGTCGCCGTAGACGCGCACCCGGTCGGGGTCATCGACGACCAGGCCGCCGGCGTCCTTGACGGCGCAACCGAGCGCGTAGTCGTTCCGAAAGGAGCGGCCCATATAGTCGATCAGGCAGCCGACCGTAAGCTCGCCATACGCCAGCGCCGTGCGCAGCACCTCGGCCTGGTCGTGGCTCTGGCAGTGGACGAAGATCATGCCGCGCATGCGAGCTTCGCGCTCCAGCAGGGTGATGAAGCGCGGCGGCGGGCCATCCTCGCGGCGCGCAAAGACGATGTCAAAATGATGCAGTGCCATGGTTATCCTTAGAGACTTTTTGAAAAGGGCATTATCTCGCCATAGCATAGCAAGTTCGGGCCAATGTTGCAAATCGCCAAACCGAATCCGTACATGCGAGAAGGGGTGTGGAGAGCGCCGCTGGCGCTCTCCACACCCCTTCCCAATTACTCACAAAGCTCGGCTACTTGTACGAGTACAGCGCCAGCACATTCCCTTCGCTGTCGGCGATCGTCGCGTAGAACCCGGCCTCGCCCATCGAGGTTTTGGCTTCCACGACCTTGCCCCCGTTCGAACTCGACCCGCGTGAGGTGATCGGTCAGATCCTCGCCGGCGTCAACATAGATCAGCGGCCCTTTGTCGCTCGGCTCGAAGTTCTTGGTCTGGTTCAGCGAGATACCAGGCCGGCCCTCTTGTGTCATGTCGGATAGGTTGGTGGTACGCCGCACTTCATCCGTGCGAATCTCGGTCGGCTCAAGCTTGAACACGGCCTGATAGAACTTCATGGCCCGCTCGATGTCCTTCACCGGGATCTCAATCCAGACTGCCTGCATCCGGTCTCTCCTTTCCAAACATTTGTTCGACACGAGTATACGATCAAATGTTCGGATCGTCAACTATTGTCGCAGACGCGGATCGAGGGCATCGCGCAGGCCGTCGCCAAGCAGATTGAAGCCCAGCACATTGATCATAATCGCCAAGCCGGGGAAGAAGACCAGGTGCGGCGCGCTGAAAACCTGGTTGCGCTCGGCGCTCAACATCGAGCCCCATTCGGGCGTCGGCGGCTGCGCGCCCAGCCCCAGGAACGAGAGCGCGGCCGTCTCCAGGATCGCGGTGCCGATGCCGAGCGTCCCCTGCACGATCAGCGGCGTGATCGCGTTGGGCATAATGTGGCGCGCCAGGATCGCGGCCGGGTGGACACCGACCACGCGCGCGGCCACGACGTAGTCCTCCTGCTTGGCGGCCAGGACGCTGGCCCGCATGACCCGTGCGTAGGCTGGGATCGAGACGATCGCGATCGCTAGCATCGCGTTCAGCAGCCCTGGGCCGAGCACGCTCACGATCGCGATCGACAACAGCAGCGAGGGGAAGGCCAGCACCACATCCAGCACCCGCATGATCAGATCGTCCAATCGCCCGCCCGCGTACCCGGCCACGGCGCCCAGCAGCACCCCGATCACGATGGCCGAGCCGACGGTGAGCAGCCCGACCGAGAGCGAGACGCGCGCGCCGTAGATCACGCGGCTCCACACATCGCGCACATTGCCGTCGACGCCCATAATATGCTGGGGCTGGTCGGCCGGGCAGCCGAGCAGGTGGATGCACGGCCCCGAGCGCTTCTGGACTTTCTCGACGCCGATCAGCACCTGCTCAGGATCGTAGGAGGTAAGCAGCGGCGCGAAGATCGCGATCAGCATCAGGAGGATAATAATCGTGAGGCCGATCACCGCCGCCCGCTGGCGCAGAAAAGCCCGCCACGTCTGCTGCCACAGACTCTCCGGCACACGGGTCACGGTTCCGGCAGGCATGGTCGATTTTGTCGTTATCATTATTATTTACAATTTAGACAAGATTTCGGATGACGCTGTTCTACTTTACAATGTGGGTGGGAGAGACTGAGGGAGCTGCCCCCTCAAACCCCCTTTTTCCCAGAATTGCGAGTTGCGTGTCACTCAAACTGAATCCGCGGGTCAAGGAATGCGTAGGATAGATCGACCAGCAGATTCACGGCCACATACCCGAACGCGATCACCAGCGTGAAGCCCTGGATGATCGGGTAATCGCGCGCGGTGATGCCGTCAAACAGCATGCGACCGACCCCCGCCAGCCCAAAGATCGTCTCGGTCAGCACCGCGCCGCTGAACACCGCGCCGAGCTGGAGGCCGACGATCGTGACGATCGGCAGCAGAGCGTTGCGAAACGCGTGGCGGATGATCACCCGGCGCTCGGCCAGCCCCTTGGCGCGCGCCGTTCGCACGTAGTCGCGGCCCAGTACCTCCAGCGTACTTGATCGGGTCATCCGGGCGATGATCGCCATCGGGATCGTCGCGAGCGCCAGCGCGGGCAGGATCAGGTGCTTGATCGTGTCCCACAGCACGGCCCAGTTGAAGGTGATCAGCGAGTTGAACACATACAGATTGGCGAAGAACCCCAGCAAGCGCGCCGTGGTCGTATTCTTGGTCACGCTCCAGTTGTAGACCTCGTAGAACGGCGTGGCCTCCAGCCCCGACGACAGCCGCCCGGACGGGGGCAGCCAGAACGGGGTATCCTTGAGCAGCAGCGCAAAGACATAGGCCAGCATCAGTCCGAGCCAGAAGACCGGCATCGAGACGCCGACATTGGCCACCATCATCGTGCCCAAGTCGACCGCCGAATTGCGCCGCAGCGCCGAGACAATACCGGCCGGGATGCCGAGCGCAGTCGCGATCAGCAGCGCGGCCAGCCCCAGCTCGATCGTCACCGGCAGGCGCTCCGCGACCAGTTGGGTCACCGGTCGCTTGAAGCGGATCGAATCGCCCAGGTCGCCGCGCAGCACATCGCGCACAAAGAAGCCGAACTGGATCGGGAGCGGGCGATCCAGCCCTTTCTCGCGGTTGAAGCGTTCGCAGATCTCTGGGGTGGCCTTCTCGCCAAGCTGCGCGGTGCAGGGCTCGCCGGGGATCAGCCGCGCCAGCATGAAGGTGACCACCAGGACGCCGATCAGCACCGGGAGCGAGGAGATAATCCGCCGGATGATAAATCTGAGCATAGCTTATTCCCATGAAACGTGTTGCGTGTTGCGTGTTGCGTGAAACGTGAACAGCGCCAGCCTTCACGTTTCAAGATGCGTGTTGCGTGAAACGTGAAACGTGAATAGCGCCAGCCTTCACGTTTCACGTTTTACGTTTCAAGATGCGTGTTACGTGAAACGTGAACAGCGCCAGCCTTCACGTTTCACGCTTCAAGAGGCTTCTGAGACTACTCCGCCGGCGGAGCGTTCAGGAAGCCGCCCCACAACGACGAGAAGTAGGTGAAGCTGCCGTCGCGGCCCTTGTGATACTCGTTCGCGACGTCCCACTGGACGGCCCACGACATCACCACGTCGTTGGCGTCGAAGTCCGACCCATCGTGGAACTTGACCCCCTCGCGCAGGGTGCAGGTCCAGACCGTCAGGTCGTCGTTCGGGTCGCAGGCGGTAGCCAGGCCCGGCTCGACCGCCGTGCCACCGATCTCATACGAGAGCAGCGCCTCGGTGACTTGCTCGCAGACCCGCAGCGCCTCGCCGTCGGTCTCGTCGGCGCAATACAGTCCCGGCGGCTCGCCGTTCTGCATCCACACAAACGTATCGCGGTCGCCCGGCGTCATCACCGAGAAGAACTCGTTGCCGAGCGGGCTGGAGTGGGCGTCCTGGATGTCGGCCTTGTAGGCGATCGCCGAGCCGCCGTGAGCGATCGGCACCATCGGGACGTGCGTCTTGAGCGCGTTGTTGGCCGTCTCATAGGACGGCATGCGCTCGGCGTTGTCGGCCAGGGCCGCGCCCTCTTGCAGCGCCGTCGTGATGTCGTCGAACTTGGTGCCGAACTGGTCGGACGCGCCGGTGCCGAAGTGGTAGTCGAGGAAGTTGGTCATATCGGGGTAGTCGGCGCCCCAGCCCAGCAGGTGCAGGCCCTTGAGATCGCCTGCAGAGGCGGCATCAAGGAACGCGCCTGACTCCATCACCTCGATCGTGATGTTGATGCCCAGATTATCCTTGAGCTGGGCCTGGATATCCTGCGCGACCTGGCCCGGCTGCGGCAGGTAGCCACGGACGACGTCGCGGTAGTTGAGGACCGTGTCGAAGCCGTCCGGGAACCCGGCCTCGGTCAGAAGCTGCTTGGCCGCCGCCGGATCGTACTCGTACCACGCATCGCCGGCACAGCCATTGGGGATCGAGCAGGGCGTGAAGTAGCTCGCGACCTCGGAGCCGCCCGGATAGAAGTTGCTGACGATCCGCTCGCGGTCGATCGCCATGCCGATCGCCTGGCGCACCTTCTCATTATCGAACGGCGGGTAGGTGTTGTTCATGCCCACGTAGAAGACGTTCAGCGCCTCGCGCTCCTTCAGCTGGAGGGTCGGATCGTTGCGCACCGGCTCGAAGTCATCGGGGCCGATGTTGTCGATCCCATCCACCGTGCCGGACTGAAGCTCAAGCAGGCGCTGGGCCGCCTCGGCGCTCCAGCGAACGACCAGCGTCTCCGACTTGGCTTTCTCGCCCCAATACTCGTCGAAGCGCTTGAGGGTGATGCTATCGCCGCGCGCCCAGGTATCGACCATATACGGGCCGGTGCCGATCGGCTTCTCCAGGATCTCGCCGGTGCCGCCGGTCGAACTCGATGTACTCGCTGGGCTGGATGGCGAAGGACGTAAAGGCGGCTTTGGAGGGGAACGCCGGGTCGGGAGCGCACATGGTAAAGCGAACGGTCGTTGGATCGACGGCGGCGATCTCTTTGATCAGGCCGGTGTAGGGCTCATCGCAGCTAAGGGCAGCGGCGACGAGTAGCCCATTATTCTCGGTTAACCCACCGTTGCTCGCAGCGCTCGCGGCCGTCGGCGCGGCCGCCTCGGCGGTCGGCGCGGCGGTCGGCTCCGCAGCGGCGGTCGGTTGGGGCGCGGCGGTCGGCTCCGCAGCGGCGGTCGGCTGGGGCGCGGCGGTCGCCGGCGCCGCAGCAGTTGGCTGGGTGCCGCCCGCTGGCGTACCACCACAGGCGGCCAGGACCGGGATGATCAGGGCCAGCAAGAGCACCAGCGCGGCGCTCCGCCGCCATGAAATCCACAGCAGTCGCATATCATCTTCCTTTCCGGATCAGAGGAATCTGTACTATCTGAGCCTGCACATTCGTGAATCAGAACAAATCGGCGGCGATCACCTCCTTTCGGCGGATACGTCGGCGTGCGCCAGCGGGGGCGGGGGTGAGACGGAAGGGTGCGCTGTGGTATGTGATATTCTGGCCGCGCCAGTATAGAGCGCAGGGGCGCCAGTGTCAAGTTTCGTAATACAGCAAACGTTTTCTGGGCGCACCTCTCAGAGACTGTTGGAAAGGGGCTCTTGAGGGGAGGCCCCTCAAACTCCCCCTTTCACATGATTTCTCACGCATTGACATTCACCACCACACGCCCGCGCACCTGGCCCTGGAGGATGGCCCGGCTGATCTCAGGCACCTCCCGCAGCGCTACCACCTGGCTCATTCGCTCGATCGCCTCGGCCGGCAGGTCGGCGGCCAGCCGCGCCCAGGCCGCCCGGCGCCGCTCCGGCGGGCACATCACCGAGTTCGATCCCCAGCAGGCTGACCGCGCGCAGGATCAACGGGAAGACCGTCGTGTTCAGCGCCTGGCCGCCGGCGTTGCCGCAGGCCGCGATGCTGCTGCCATACGCCATCGCCGGCAGCAGGCCCGCCAGGGTCGCCCCGCCGACGGTATCCACCGCGCCGCCCCAGCGCTCCGAGGCCAGCGGCTTCCCGGCCGACGCCGTCAGCGCCTCGCGGTCCAGGATCTGGCCGGCGCCGAGGGCGCTCAGGTACGCCTGGGCCTCGGCCCGGCCGGTCGAGGCGACCACTGCGTAGCCAAGCCGCGCCAGGATCGCCACCGCGACGCTGCCGACCCCGCCCGCCGCGCCACTGACAACCACCTCGCGCCCGCCCGGCGCCAGCCCGCGCTCCTCAAGCGCCATCACACACAGCATCGCAGTCAGCCCGGCCGTGCCGATCGCCATGGCCTGCTGCGGGCGCATCCCGACCGGCAGCGGCACCAGCCACTCGGCCCGCACCCGCGCCAGTTGCGCGTAGCCGCCCCAGTGCCGCTCGCCCACGCCCCAGCCCGTCAGCACCACCTCATCACCCGGCGCGAACGCCGGCGACCGCGACTCGACCACCCTGCCCGCCAGGTCGATCCCCGGCACGAAGGGGTAGGGCGCCCGCACGACCTTGCCCTGGCCGGTGACCGCTAGGCCATCCTTGTAATTGAGGCTGGAGTAGGCGACCGCGACCAGCACATCGCCTTCCGGCAGCGCGTCCCTGGGCAGCTCGCGGATCGACGCCTGGAGGGCGCCATCGAGCTGATCGAGGACCAGCGCTTTGAAGAGATCTTGCGGCATGGGGGTGCTTCCTCCACCGTATGCAAAGAATCCTACGCGGGCAGTAGGTATATTACCATATCAGAACGCCACCGCTCTCGCCGCTACGAAAAACCAAGCACAGCATGCGGCTGATACAGCTCTTCCAGTTGGCCGATCTCAGCATCGGATAGCCGGATGGCCAGCGCCGCCACAGCGTCGTCGAGGTGCTGTGGCTTGCTCGCGCCGACGATCGGAGCCGTGATACCCGGCTTGTGCATCATCCAGGCCAGCGCCACCTGCGCGCGCGGTATCCCGCGCCGCTCTGCGACCGCCATGACGCGCTCAACGACCTGGCGGTCGGCGCCCTCGGTGGCCGCGTACATCCGTCTGCCAACCTCGTCGATTTTCGTGCGGTCAGTGCTGGCATCCCAATCGCGCGCCAGGCGCCCACGCGCCAGCGGCGACCAGGGGATGACCGCGATCCCCTGATCACGGCACAGCGGCAGCATCTCGCGCTCCTCCTCCCGATACAGGAGATTGTAATGGTTCTGCATGGAGACAAAGCGGGTCCAGCCATGCAGATCGGCGGTATAGAGCGCCTGGGCAAATTGCCAAGCGTACATGGAAGAAGCGCCGATGTAGCGGGCCTTGCCGGCCTTGACCACGTCGTGCAGCGCCTCCAGCGTTTCTTCGATCGGCGTCTGATAGTCCCACCGATGAATCTGGTACACATCAACGTACTCGGTACCGAGACGCCGCAAACTCGCGTCGATCGCCACCATGATCGCCTTACGCGACAGACCGCCCTGATTCGGGCGCTCGCCCCACGGGAAGAACACCTTGGTGGCAATCACCACCTCGTCGCGCTGGGCGAAGTCGCGCAGCGCCCGGCCGACAATCTCCTCGCTGCTGCCATCCGAGTAGTTGTTCGAGGTATCGAAGAAATTGATACCCAGCTCCAGGGCTTTGCGAATGAAGGGCCGGCTCTGCTCCTCGTCGAGCGTCCAGGCTGGCACCCCCCGATCAGGGACACCATAGGTCAAGCATCCCAGGCAGATTTTGGACACCCGCACGCCGGTCGATCCGAATCGAACGTACTCCATCTCTACCTCCTATGACATTCTGACGCTTTCGCCATTATTCATATCACCCAGGACCAAATCAAAGTCGCAGGAGTGAGCACCCAGAGTAGCTCGGGTGCTGTCACCGGCCAGACTGCGAGCAGTGTGCCGAGTGTGGGATCGTCGGTCTGCTGGGCCTGGGCATGCCCCCTTACTTGTGCAGGGTCGGAACACACGGCGGAGGAATTGGCGGAGAAGTGGCGGAGGAGGCCGCTTGGTGATCCGTCGCAGTCCCGCTACACTATCGGCAGTTGCTCGGACCTCAGACAGCCCGATCGCACTCCTGCGAAGGTGATCGCGGAGTGATGGCGAACGGCAGGGTTTGAGGTGCTGTCTTGTGGGCAGGTGGCACGCACCAGTATAGCATATCCAGACAGCTTCTTAAACAGGTTTTAAGATTCATATAAGATTTCAGGTCACATAATTGAGACTGTTTTAAGATTGAGCGACTATCCTCCTATGCACCAAACCGCACACCTGCACATACGGCGCAGATCCTGAGCGACGAGCTAAAAAGGGAACAGTCTCTGCGTGTCGTTGTGCAGAACGAACCGATTTACTCACTGGAACATGCCTTAGCGTGTGTCGCTGAGAACTCGAACAGCGGCGCGAGATGTGATCAGCCGCGCCGCGCTATTCACCAAGCTCAAGGAGGATTATCATTATGAACTATCGTGCGAAATACATCTCCGCTGTCCTGATACTGCTCATCGTATGGCTCAGCAGCGGAATCAATCAGACGCAGGCCCAGACACAAGCCCAATCCGTGGCGAATAAGGACAAGTGGGGGTTCAACGCCGTAGCAGGCATGGGCACAACTGCGTTCGATCGAGGTGTCGAGGCCGGCTTCGGCTGGCTCCGGTACGAAATCAATTGGTACTCGATCAACCCGAGTCCCGGTGTCTATAACTGGACGGCGGCGGATGCCAATATCAACGCTGCACTGAGCAAGGGCATGCAGGTCTACGCCGACATCATGTGGGCGCCGGACTGGGCCGTACAGAATACCCCTGGATACCAACCTATGTACTGCATGGATGAAAACAACATCCCTGCTTTCATCCTTAGGCCCGGCTGTGAGAATCGCCGACCGAATACAGAACACTTCAAGACGTTTGTGCAGGAGGCGGTGCGCCATTACGGCGATCGCATCCGTTACTGGGGCTTCTGGAACGAGCCGAACTACGCGATCTTCTGGCACAGCAACTTCGACCCGAACGACCCCGACAACCCGACGAACTACAACCAAAACCTCAAGGATTTCATGGACTACATAGCGATCCCCGGTGCCGAGGTGGCCAGGCTCACGAACCCGAAGGTGCTGATCGTCGGCCCCGAGGTCGATGCTCCACAAGCACTCAGGTACCTTCTGGAGCGCGAGGAGGTCTACCGCCAGGCGACCCAACACCGCGTCTTCGACGTAATCTCGTTCCATCAATACCCCCAGCCGGACAGCAGCTTCGCGGCCGCTCTCGATAAGTACTATACGGACGGCGGGCTTTCGCTTCCGCTCTATCGAGCCGGACGCCCGGTCTGGGTCACCGAATCCGATGCGACGACGGAGACGATGCACCAGCAGCTCACTATCATCGAGCAGCGCACCTGGATCGATCGATACTTCTATTTCGGCTTCAAGGATGGTAAATGCAAGAATCCGAGCCAGAATCCAGCTGTCTGCACGTACGTAGGGCCGGTCTCCCCAAAGAGCATGATCGACCGCATCGACGAACGGTTGCCGGCGTTCTATGCGTTCAAGCGCTATGTCGCGGAGGGGCGGATCTTCGATGAGCAGACGCCGGCGACTTTCAGCAGCGCGGCGCCGGGCTATGAAGTGGCGACGCAGTTCAGTTCGTCGCAGCATGGCACCATCGAGGCGCTGCGGTTCTATCGGGCACCGGGCGAGACCGGCAATAATACCGTGCGCCTGTGGACCGATACGGGCGTGCCGCTGGCTTCGGCGACCTTCGTGGATACTGGTGCGGGTGTGTCAGGATGGCGGCAGTTGTCCATCCCTGGTGTGGCGATTACGGCGGGAACACGCTATCGCGTTTCGTTCAACACGAATACGGTTCAAGGCAAGACAACCTGCGGTCTGGGCGCCGGGCTTACCAATGGCTTTCTAACAGCTTATAAGGGCTTCTGGGGACAACCGATAGGGACCATGCCGACCAATGAGAGTTGTAGCGCCTTCTTCGCCGATGTTGTTTTCGTTCGCGGCGCGGCGATCTTCACAACCCAGACGCCGGCGACCTTCAGCAGCGCGGCGCCGGGTTATGAGGTGGCAACGCAGTTCAGTTCGTCGCGGAGCGGCATCGTGAAGGGGTTGCGCTTCTACCGGGCACCGGGCGAAACTGGCGATAATATCGTGCGCCTGTGGACCGATACGGGCGTGCCGCTGGCTTCGGCCCGCTTCGTGGATAATGGTAGGGGCGCGTCGGGCTGGCAGCAGGTCGGATTGGGCGGTGTCGCGATTACGGCAGGGACACGCTACCGCGTCTCGGTCAATACGAACACGGCTCAGAGCAAGACCAATTGCGGATTGAGCACGCCGATCACGCATGGTCCCTTGACGGCTCATCAGGGTTTCTGGGGGCAGCCGAGGGGCAGTATGCCGACCAATGCGAGTTGCAGTAACTTCTTCGTTGATGTGGTCCTCAACTGATACGAAGCCCGGCGCGCGGCTCCCGGTATAAAACGGGCAATCGTACGCTGAGAGGTGTCAATTCGCGCTAACCGCACGCCTGGTGGAGTACCGAAAGGAGGTGGTGACGATGAAGACCAAGACCCGCCTCAAGGCCGGCTCCCGGATCTGGAGGCCACTCGGCTAACCGCGCTGGGCTGGCTCGCACCCAACTTGAAAGGAGGTGATGACGATGAAGACCAAGACCCGCGTCAAGGCCGGCTCCCGGATTTGGAGACCAAGCGGCTAACCGCGCTGGCTTGGCTCGCGCCCAACCTGAAGGAGGTGATGACGATAAAGACCAAGACCCGCGTCAAGGCTGGCGCTCGGATCTGGAGACCAACTGGCTAACTGCACTAGCCTGGCTCGCACCAAACCTGAGGGGAGGTGATGACGATGAAGGCCAAAACCCGCGTCAAGGCCGGCGCTCGGATGTGGAGACCAGTCGGCTAGCCAGGCTGGCCTGGCTCGCACCGAACTTGAAGGGAGGTGATGACAATGAAGACCAAGACCCGCGTCAAGGCTGGCAGCCGAATTCGTATTCCGGTCGGCTAACCCCACTGGCCAAGGTACATCTGGCTGAAAGAGCACATCCACGCTAGTCGGTGAATCGATCACCCCAAGCAGGCCAATGTGCGGTTGGGTTGCTTGGGGTCTCCCAAATGACGGTACTCCGGAGGTTGTTTATGTCCATTGCGTTCTCCCGCTCGCTACGGTCGCTCGCCGCGAACGATTTCCGCGCATCGGCGCTGGGGCTACTCCTGGTCATCACGCTGCTGCTGGCCTGGCTGGCCTGGTTCCTGCTCGCTCGCGTCGCGCTCTACGAGGTCTCCACCACAGCACGGCTAGTGAGCGAGTCGCAGGCCATCGCGGAATTTCCTCGGGCGGCGCTGGGGCGGATCGCGCCCGGCCAGCCCGCGCACGTGCGGCTTGACGCCTTTTCTGCCGGACAAGCTGCTGCTATCCGGGCGACTGTTTCGCAGGTGATGGCTGGTACGTACGATGGTCGGGTGCTGGTCTTGATCGAGATCTACCCCGCCCCAGCTATTCCCCTTCAGCAGGGCCTGACCGGCACTGCCGTGATCGAGGTCGAGCAGGTCACGCCGGTGGAGCTGGTGCTGCGCGCCGCCGGACGACCGGCGCTCGTGGCGAACGCGCGGAACAGCCCAGGGAACGATGATGGCAACTGATTTCCCCTTCACCCGGCGGCGGCTGATCGTCCCCGAGGTGGTGCAGACATCCGGTATGGATTGCGGGCCGGCGGCGCTCAAATGCCTGCTCGACGGCTTCCGTATCCGCGCCAGCTACGGGCGGCTCCGCGAAGCCTGCCAAACCGACGTAGACGGCACCTCGATCGACACGCTGGAAGAGATCGCCGCGCAGCTTGGGCTCCAGGCCGAGCAGATTATGGTGCCGGCTGACCACGTGCTACTCTCCGCAGCGCGGGCCTTGCCGGCGATCGTCGTCGCCCGCCTGCCCAACGGTTTGCTGCACTTCGTCGTCGCCTGGCGCTGCCATGGCAATTTCGTCCAGGTGATGGACCCGGCCACCGGACGCCGCTGGCCGGTCGCCAGGCACTTTCTTGACCAACTCTATCTGCATACCATGGCGGTCCCAGCCGCCGACTGGCGCGCGTGGGCCGGCACGGAGGAGTTTCTCGTGCCGCTGCGTCAGCGGCTTGCGCGTCTGGGCCTCTCCGGCCAGGGGGCCGAGCAACGGATCGTCGCTGCGCTGGCCGATGCCGGCTGGGAATCACTGGCAGCCCTCGACGCCGCTACACGCATGGTCGCTTCGGTCGTGCGCGCCGCTGGGCTGCGCCCTGGCCAGCATGCCGCGCAGGTGCTGGAAACCGTGCTTGTACGTGCGCGGGACGAGGCGACCGAGGCGGCTCCGGCCCTCCCGGCGCTGTACTGGTCGGTGCGGCCCGCACCGCCGGATGAAGGTGGTGGAGAGCAACTCCTGCTGCGCGGCGCGGTGTTGGTTCGTGTCGGCGGGCCGCGCACCGGCGATGGGCCCGCCGAGGCCGAGGCGAATGAATTGGCCACGCCCTCGCTGGATCTTGCGGCGGTGCGCGCGGAGCCGTCGCCGCGGCCCTGGAGCGCGATCTGGCGGCTGCTGCGCGCCGACGGTCTGGTCGCTCCCGCGACGGTCGTCACTGCCATGCTGGTGGCCGGCGCCGGCCTGGTGCTTGAGGGATTGCTGCTGCGCGGCCTGCTGGATCTCGGGCAAACCCTCGCGACCGCCGAGCAACGGTTGGCGGCGCTGATTGCGGTCCTAGCCTTTGCCACAGCCATGCTCTGCCTCGAACTGCCGATCGCCGCCGGGTTTCTGCGCTCCCAGCGCCAGATCGAGGCCCGGTTGCGTATGACCTTTTTACGCAAGATCCCGCGCCTGGGTGATCGGTACTTTCACAGCCGGCCGATCTCGGATATGGCCGAACGGAGCCACTCCATTCACCGAGTCCGGCCATTTCTGGATGGTATTCGACAGATCACCCTGGCCTCGTGCGAGCTGCTGCTCACGGCTGGAGCGCTGGTCTGGCTTTATCCGGCCAGCACGCCCCTGGTTCTGACGATGACGGTGCTGCTCACCGGGCTGGTCCTGCTAGCACAGCCGCTGCTGGGCGAGCGCCATCTGCGGGTGCTGACCCACGCCGGAGCGCTCGGCCGCTTTTACCTCGACGCACTCCTGGGTCTGGTCCCGGCGCGCGCCCATGGGGCCGAACGAGCGCTCCGGCGAGAGCACGAGAGCCTGCTGGTCGAATGGGGACGGGCACGGCTTGGGCTGCAATATCTGGTCGTGGCCTTCCAGGGACTGCTGCCTGGCATGGGCTTTGCCGGTGCGATCTGGTTGCTGTTTGATCACCTGGCGCGCGGTGGCACAGTCGGCAGCGCATTATTATTGCTCTATTGGGCGCTGAAGCTGCCGCAGCTCGCCGAGCGGCTGGTGCTCCTGTCGCAGAAATCGCCCGAGCTACGCAATCTTATGCTGCGCCTGCTTGAGCCACTGGCTGCTCCGGAGGAGACGGATACGGAGGAAGTCGGCGCTGCTCTGCCGCCATGCGCTCGGCAGGGCGGCGTCAGCGTGGTGATGGAGGATAGTGTTGTTCGCGCGGCTGGGCACACCATCCTGGAGCAGATCAACCTGGCGATCGCAGCGGGCGAGCACGTCGCGATCGTCGGGCCGTCGGGCGCCGGTAAATCCAGCCTGGTCGGGCTGCTGTTAGGATGGCACCGTTTGGCCGCAGGACAACTGTGGGTTGACGGCGAACCGCTCGATGGGCCACGGCTCGCGGGGCTCCGCCACAGGACCGCGTGGGTCGATCCGGCCATCCAGCTCTGGAATCGCTCGTTGGCCGATAACCTCCGCTACGGCGCCCCCGATGCCGATGCGACAGCGCTGAGTTGCGTCATCGAGCAGGCCAATCTGCGCCAGGTGCTGGAACAGCTTCCCGACGGCCCGCAAACCCCGCTGGGCGAAGATGGCGGGCTTGTATCGGGTGGCGAAGGCCAGCGCGTCCGGCTGGGGCGCGCGTTGATGCGCCCCGATGCGCGGCTGGTGATCCTGGACGAGCCGTTTCGTGGTCTCAGCCGCGATCAACGCCACGAGCTGCTTGTCCGTGCGCGCCATCACTGGCAGGACGCAACGCTGCTATGTATCACCCACGACATCAGTGAAACGCAGAGGTTCGAGCGCGTTCTCGTGATCGAAGAGGGAAGAATCGTCGAGGATGGGGCGCCGGGCGAGCTGTTGGCGCAGCCCGGCTCACGCTACCGGACCATGCTCGAAGCGGAGACCGAGGTTCGCAACGAGTTGTGGTCGGAGGCTACCTGGCACCGCTTGCAGTTGGTAGCGGGACAACTGCTCAATTCGGATCACATTGAGCGGCATCTTGGTAGCGGGACAATTACTCGCTTCGGATCACCTTGAGCAGCATTGCTGACAGGCTGTTTCTACGCTATGACTGACTCCCTGCATCGCTGTATCTGGCCGGTATCGCGTTTGGGCGAGGCGCTCGATGCGCTGGCGCGCGCGAGTGGATTGGCGCCGCAACCGCTCGACAAGATGCCCGGCCCACCGGCATCTCTGTCCAGCGATCCTCAAGCGCTCGACGGCTGGATTATGACCGCCGCCGACATGATCGGGATCGAGGCCGAGCCGATGCCAGCTACATACCCGGAGATCGACCTGCTCGTGCGCCAGGCCGGCCCGGCGCTGTTGCATCTCAAGGGTGAGGAAACAGTCGGCTTTCTGCTGCTGCTCCGTAGCGGGCGGCGCACAGCCACACTCCTGGCGCCCGACCGGCGAGCGTGCCGGATTCACATACACATTCTTTCAGCCGCGCTGCGCCGGCCGCTTGAACAAACACACGCCGGCGAGATCGAGCGTGTGCTTGATGGGATATCGATCGACAGGCGGAAGCGTGCAGGTGTGCGCGCGGCATTGCTGCGCGAATGGCTCGGCACTGAGATGGTTGGAGGCTGCTGGCTGCTACGCCTGCCGCCTGGAGCGCATGTCTGGCGCCAGGCATGCCAGGCGCATATTCCACGCCATCTCTTTGGTTCCGTCGCCGCGCATACCATCTCCTATGTCCTCTGGCTCCTCTCATGGTGGATCATCGGCCAGGCCCTCCTGCAACATAGCCTTCAACCGGGCTGGCTGATCGCATGGGCACTCCTGTTGCTCACGCTGATCCCGCTACGGATATGGGCAGCGTGGTCACAGGGCCTGTTCAGTATACGCGCCGGCGCACTGCTCAAACAACGATTGTTGGCCGGGGCGTTGCGTCTCACCCCTGACGAAGTCCGGCAGCAAGGGGTCGGCCAGTTCCTTGGGCGGGTGATCGAATCGGACTCGGTGGAGGGCATGGCGCTGAGCGGTAGCTACTACGGGATTCTCGCCACGATCGAGCTAGCGATCGCAGCTCCCATCCTGGCGCTCGGTGCGGGCGGCATAGCCCACGCGTTGGCGCTGCTCGGCTGGATTGGCCTCGCGCTGGCGCTGATATGGCGCTTCTACCGGCAGTGGCGGCAGTGGACCGCAGCGCGGCTCGATCTCACCTACGATCTGGTCGAGCGGATGGTGGGCCATCGCACGGTCGTGGCCCAGCAACCATCCGAGGATTGGCACACCGCCGACGATCGGGCGATCGATCGCTACCTGGCGCTTGCGCGGCCCATGGATACCACCACCGCATGCTTGATCGCGCTCGTGCCGCGCGGCTGGTTGATCATTGGGCTGGCCGCACTGATCCCAGCATACGCGGCGGGTGGCTCGCCGCCGGCGCTCGCGATCGGGATCGGCGGGACGCTGCTGGCGTTTCAGGCGATGGAGCGGCTGGCGATGGGAGCGACCGTTTCTGCTGCCGCCATAGTCGCCTGGCAGCAGATCGAAAGTCTCTTCCACGCGGCGGCTCGCCCAGCCCACCACGGCCGGCCCGATGTCGCGCTGGCCGCACGATCAGCTCACCAGGATACCGCAGCACACGCGGGCGATGAGCCGCCATTGATCGACGCACGCGGCCTCAGTTTCCGCTACCACGAGCGTGGTATGCCTGCACTGCGCGAATGTCATCTGCGTATCTCCTATGGCGATCGCCTGCTGCTTGAAGGACCGTCAGGTGGTGGCAAATCGACGCTGGTTGCCATATTGAGCGGCCAGCGCCACCCCGACAGCGGCATGGTGCTGCTGAGCGGGCTCGACTATCAGACGCTGGGGGATGCAGGCTGGCACAGGCGCGTAACCGTCGCGCCGCAGTTCCACGAAAACTATGTCTTCACCGAAACATTTGCCTTCAATCTGCTCATGGGCCGGCGCTGGCCGCCGACCCTGGCTGATCTTGTGCAGGCCGAGGCGCTCTGCCATGAACTCGGCCTGGGCGCGCTCCTTAGCCGGATGCCGGCGGGGATGCAGCAGATGGTCGGCGAGACCGGCTGGCAGTTGTCCCATGGCGAGCGTAGCCGCCTCTACCTGGCGCGGGCATTGCTCCAAGGCGCCGATCTCGTTATCCTCGACGAGAGCTTTGCGGCGCTTGACCCCGCGACGCTGAAGCGGGCGCTGCACTGTACGTCGCGACGAGCGCCGACCCTGCTGGTCATCGCCCATCCCTAACCCAGCTATTGATATGAGTATGACCAAAATCCGCGGTTGACACCGAACCAATCTCTGGCGATAATTCGCCCTATGCGCCGATTCTCGCTGCTCCCCATGCTTGCCCTGACGCTGGCCCTGCTGGCCGGTGGGGCTGTGGCCGCGCCCAAGGCGCAGGTTCGCGACCTGATCATCGGCGCCTCCAGTGAAGGGCGGCCGATCACGGCGCTACGCATCGGCGCCGGGCCACGCAAGCTGGTGCTGGTCGGCGACACCCACGGCGGCCCCGAAGCCAACACCTACACCCTGGCCCTCCAGCTGGCCGACTACTTCCGCGCCCACCCCGAAGAGGTGCCGGCGTCGGTGCGCCTGTACATCATCCCGACCCTCAACCCCGACGGCCTGGCCATCGGCACGCGCTTCAACGGCCGCGGCGTCGACCTCAACCGCAACATGAACACCAACCTGGACGACTGCGCCGAGAACGACTGGAGCATCCACGTTCAGGGCGCCGCCGGCATTGAGTCCGACACCGGCGGCGCCTACGCCGAGTCCGAGGTCGAGAGCCGGCTGATCCGCGACTTCCTGCTCGACGCGGCAGGCGTGATCTTTTATCATTCATCTGGCGGCGATGTGTTTCCAGCCTTGTGTGAGCATGCCCCCTCGATCGCCCTGGCCCAATCCTACGCCAAAGCCTCCGGCTACCACTACGATCGCTACTGGCCACACTACGCGATCACCGGCGGCATGCACGATTGGGCCGGCAGCCTGGGGATCGCGGCGATCACCCCCGAGCTGGCCAACGGCCTCGACCCCGACTACGCCCAGAACCTGGCCGCCGTCCAGGTCCTGCTGCGCGCCGCCGAGGAGCTGCTGCCGCTCCCCGCCGACCGTGCGGAGCAGGGCGTCCCAGTCCCAGCGCTGATCTGGCGCTACTGGAAGGCCCACGGCGGCGCCGCGCGCTTCGGCCCGCCGCTGGCCCCGGCCGAGCACGATGGCTCCATCACCTGGCAGGTCTTCGAGCGCGCGGTGCTGGAGCTGAACCCCGACCAGGCCGACACCCCGGCCCTGGTGCGCCTCGCGCCGCTGGGCCGCCTGGCCGCCGCCGGTCGCGCCTTCGCCCCAGCCCCCGCCCCGCCCAACGCGCGCTTCTTCCCCGAGACCGGCCACACGCTGCGCGAGGCATTCGAGCTTTTCTGGGAGCAGCACGACGGGCCGAGCCTGTTCGGCGCCCCGATCTCCGAGGAGTTCGAAACGATCACCGCCGACGGCCAGCGGCGCATCGTCCAGTACTTCGAGCGCGCCGTCTTCGCCTACTACCCCGAGGATGGCAGCGTGCGGCTGGAGCCGCTCGGCTGGGCCGCGCTGGTGCGCCAGCGCATCCAGGCGCCCACGCTGGCCCAGCAGATACGGTGAGCGCACAAGTTAGGGTTTCTCGAAAAATAAACTATCCCGCGTGGGTGAAACGTGTTGCGTGTTGCGTGTTGCATCGCGCCGCCTCACGCAACACGCAACACGCAACACGTTTCACGTTTCACGCCCGCCCCTTCCAATCCTCCTGCGCCTGCGTGTATGCCTCCGGCGTGCCGATGTCCAGCAGGTAGCCGCGCAGCGGCCGGCCATAGACCGGCGCGCCCGCCCGCAGCAGCGCGGGGATAATATCGTGGCCGAAGTCGCTGATGCCGCCCGGCACCCGCGCGGCGACCTCCAACTCGCAGACGTAGACCCCGGCGTTGGCGGTGTCGCCGCCCTCCCAATCGGCCGGCTTCTCAACGAAGCGCAGCACCCGCCCCCGCCCATCCACCTCGATCATCCCCTGCGAGCGCGGCGTCTGGGTGCGCTTGAGCGCCAGCGTCATATCTGCGCGGCGCTCGCAATGAAAGCCGATCAGATCGCCGAGATCCAGGTCGAGCAGCAGATCGCCGTAGATCACCAGGAACGGCTGGTCGAAGAAGCCGGGGAAGTTGTGGACCGCGCCGGCGGTGCCGCGCAGCTCCGGCTCGTAGGCGTAGCGCAGCCGCATCCCGAAGCGCTCACCGTCGCCCAGGCCCGCGCGCACGACCTCAGGCAGGTGGTGCAGGTTGAGCGCCGCCTCGACGACGCCCGCGCCCGCCAGCCAGTGCAGCGTCCACTCCAGCAGCGGTCGGCCGGCGATCGGCAGCATCGGCTTCGGGCAGGTATCGGTGAGCGGGCGCAGGCGTGTGCCCGCCCCGGCGGCGAGGATGAGAGCTTTCACAACAACTCCTTTTATCGTCAAGCACTCAGGTGCTTCGGTCACCATCCTCAAAAGGTGGCGGCATCCTATTCCCCCAGCATACACTGAAGCAAGCGTCGCCACTGCCATTATACCCAACCGCTCGCCTTTCATCAGCGCCAGGAGGTTCCTATGTACTCGCTCCTGCTCTTTCTCATGAGCATCGGCACCGCCTACCTTGCCGGGCGGCTGGCCCGCCGCGGGCCGTGTACCCTGGCCGACTTCGCCATCGGCCTGTTCGGCGCGATCATGAGCCTGGGCCTGGCCCAACTGCTTGGCGCCGAGCACGTCGAGGTCGGCCCGGCGCTGCCGCTGCTCCTGGCGTGCGCCCTGCCGCTCGGGCTCGGGTCGCTCCGGCGCCACCCGTCCCCGCCCGACGACGAGGCCCAGTCGCGGTTATTGGCCGCCGGCATCGGCGATTGAGGCCACTACCAGATCATTGAATGTAAAACGTGATGCGTGATGAGTACACCGTACTCACGCATCACGTTTCGCGTTTCACGCTGCGGTTGAGATAGTTTAAAGACCGCGCGACCCCTGGTCAATCCGCCCAAGCTTCTGGTACAATAACCCCGCACAGTCGACGTCGACGAGCTGCGGGGCGATATGGCTGAACCAAGCAGGCCGGCAATCAGCATCCCCACCTGCAAGCGCTGCGGGCGCTTTCTGCGCACCGAGGAGGAGCGGCAGCGCCAGTACTGCTCACGCTGCCCGCTGCCCCCGCCCGCCGCCCCCGCCGACGACGACCGATTCTGCTGCGGCAGCGACCCGCCCTGCCCCTCGTGCCCGTATGTCGTGGGCTGGGATGAGTGACCACACAAAGCGACATTATGACGACCGTGATCTGGCAGCCGCACGCGCAGCTCTGGAGCACAGCCATGAGCGACAAATCAACCCTATTCCTGGTCCAGGAGATCCACAACTTCGGCGGGTTCTTCGGCGGCGACATCATCACGCTCACGGCGCTGCGGCAACCTTCCCCACATGCGGGGGACAACAGGCCGAATGAGGAGTACACGCTGACGATCGACCAGCGGGCCTTCACGAACGTGCGCGACCGCCACACGATCGCCGCCGGGATGCTGCTGGGGTTGGTTCTGAGCGGCGAGCGCGTGGACCGGGCCACACTGCTGGGCGCCGCGAGCCTGGCCGGGCTGCGCGCAGCACTCGGCCCGCCACAGCCGTCCGCGCCGCTCGACGGACCGCTGATCCTTAGCTATCGGTGCGAACTCTGCGGCCAGTGGGTCGCCGGCGCGCCCGAGGATGGCCGGTGCCGGCTCTGCGGCCAGATACTCGATCCGCGAAGCCGGGGTGCCCTCTGGGCCAAGCCACGCGAAGAAGAATAGTGCCTTCGCGGATCAGTTCAGGTCAGCTTTAGGTTTGGCTCAACATCCAGGTCCCAGCCGCTCTGGCGCCCGCTTTCGAAGCGGTAAAAGGCGGCAGCGGCGATCATCGCGGCATTGTCGGTGCAGAGCGGCAGCGGCGGGTAGCGCACCGGCACCTCGGCGCGGCGGGCTAGCTCCTCGCGCAGCCGTATGTTCGCGGCCACGCCCCCCGCCAGTAGGATCTCCGTCGCGCCGAACGCCCGCGCCGCGTCCACCGTCTTGGTCACCAGCACGTCCACGACCGACTCCTGGAACGCGTGGGCGAGCTGGGCGATGTATTTGTCGGTGGGGGGCGTATGCAATACGCCCTTACGTGGTTCTTTGTTCTTGGTTCTTGGTTCTTGGTCCTCGGTTGGGCGGCCACGGAGGGCCGGGCCGCCACGGAGGGCCGGCCCTACAGGGTCGTGGTGGTCTGTTCTTTGTTCTTTGTTCTTGGTTCTTGGTTCTTGATCCTTCTGCCGTCGCCGATCGTCGGGGGCCACCTTGGCTTCGCGGGCCTGGCGCCCCTGCACCTCGTGGAGCACCGCCGTCTTGAGCCCGCTGAACGAGAAATCGTAGCTGTCGCGCAGCCAGGCGCGCGGCAGCGTCAGCCCACCCTGCGAGTGCATCGCCGCCTGCTGGATGGCCGGGCCGCCGGGGAAACCCAGCCCCATGATCCGCGCCACCTTGTCGAACGCCTCGCCGGCGGCGTCGTCGCGGGTTTGGCCCAACAGCCGGTAGGTGCCGTGCCCCTCCAGCAGCGCCAGCAGCGTGTGCCCGCCCGAGACCACCAGGGCGACCAGCGGGAAGCGCGGCAGTCCGTGGTCCGTTGTCAGTGGTCCGTTGCTTTTTTTGTGCTGCCGATCACCCTCTACAACGGACAACTGACCACTGACAATGGACTCAGAGGTGAGCCAGTTGGCGTAGATATGCGCCTCAAGATGATTGACGCCGACGAACGGCAGGTTGCGCGCCCACGCCATCGCCTTGCCCGCGTTCAGGCCGGTCAGCAGGGCGCCGGAGAGCCCCGGCCCGTAGGTCGCCGCGACGGCATCGACGGCGGCCCAGCCGCCCGGCAGGCACGCCAGCGCCTCCTCGATCACCGGGGTCAGCGCCAGGATATGCTGGCGCGAGGCGACCTCCGGCACGATCCCGCCAAAGCGCCGGTGCTCGTCAACCTGCGACGCGACCACGTTCGCGATAATCTCGCGGCCCCCGCGCACGACCGCCGCCGCCGTCTCGTCGCACGAACTCTCCAGCGCCAGGATGGTGAAGTCGGAAGGAAGATCCGCATTTGTCATGAAGCATCCTTATGCAAAAGTTGAGGATGGAGGATGGAGGATGTGAGGATGGACTCGCTATCCTCCATCCTCTATCTTCAGTTGCGACCTGCAACTCGCGTCTTCATGGGTCGGAGCGATATTGTACCATGCGCCGGCTGATCCCAGCCTCGCATAGTACATCAGCATGATCTCAGCCGCCTCTCAGGTAAACTCTGGCGATTTTCTCGTTCGCATCCTACAGGAAGAGAAGACAACTCTGCTCCTAGAAAGCAACTCTCCCATGCCCCATCGCCTACCGGCCTTCTTTCTATTCGGCGCGCTGCTGCTTGCGCTCCTGGCTCCTTCGCCCCGCGCCCTGGCTCAGGCGGCCTCCTTCGACGGGCGGCCCGACCAGGTAGTGCTGCGCGTAGGTCCCGCCGCTGCCCTCGCCGCCACCGGCGACTACCTCTCGGCGCCGATCGCGGCGGCGCGACCCTTCACCCACATGCTGCTGCGCCGCGAGGCCCATGTGCCGGAGGGCGCCACGCTGACCCTCTCGGTGCGCGCCTCGATCGACGGCATCACGTGGAGCGACTGGGGCACCCCCAACCAGAACGACGACCTGTGGGTCGAATCTGATGGGCCGGACGTGTGGTGGAGCGAGACGGTCGAGGTCGGGGCGCGGGCGCGCTTCTGGCAGGTGCGCGGCGTCTTCACCCCGGCGCCTAGCGGCGCACTGCCCGAGCTGCGCGCGATCGACGTCAACACGCTCGACGCCTCAGCGGGCGACCGGCCCGGCGCCGCGAACGCCGGCCCGGCGCCGGCGCTGACCGCCGCTGCGAAGCCCGCAGTGGTCTCGCGCACCCAGTGGGGCAGCCCTGATGGGCAGGGCAGCCGCGTGCGCCCCACCCACTACCCGGTCAATCATCTGGTCGTCCACCACAGCGCCGACAGCAACTCGCTGTACCCGAGCGAGCCAAACTGGGCCGCCCGCGTGCGCGCGATCTGGTCGTTCCACACCGTCACGCGCGGCTGGGGCGACATCGGCTACAACTATGTCATCGACCCGAACGGCGTGATCTACGAGGGGCGCGCTGGCGGCGACGACGCGGTCGCCTTCCACGACACTGCCAACTACGGCTCGATGGGCGTGGTGATGCTGGGCACGTACGACGGCGTCGCCCCGACCCAAGCCGGCCAGGACAGCCTGGTCGGCCTGCTGGCCTGGAAGACGGCGCAGAAGGGTATCGACCCGCTGGGCAGCTCCTACTACTACGGCTGCGCGATCTCGAAGTACTGCCTGCCCTTCAACGCCGGCGCGGTCGTGCCGAACATCGCCGGCCACCGCCAGGTTACGCCCGGCCACACCACCTGCCCCGGCGACAGCCTCCTGGCGCTGCTGCCCGGCATTCGCAACCGGGTCAAGCAAGCCCTCAGTGGCGGCCCGACCAACAACGGCGACCTCCAGATCGACGAGCTGGAGAGCGGCTTCGCGCGGAGCGACGCGACCTGGTACGACACACCATGCGGCGCCGGCGGCCATACCTTCTACACCTACGCGACCGACAACGGGGCCGAGAGCACCAACAGCGCCACCTGGCGACCGGACATCCCCGCCCGCGGCACCTACCGGGTCTACGCCCACATCCCGCAGGGCTGCGGCCTGGCCCCGCCGCCGTACGCCAGCGTCCTGGCCACCTACCACATCCGCCACGCCGAAGGCAGCGTCCAGCGCACCGTCAACCATAACGGCGACGAGGCGTGGGTCGACCTGGGTCTCTACACCTTCGACGCCGGCACCGACGGCGCGGTCGAGCTGGACGACTTGACCGGCGAGCCCTATAGCGAGCGGCGCGTGCTGTTCTTTGACGCCGTCAAGTGGGTACACGAAAGCACGGCGACCAACATCCAGCTCGACGATGTCCAGTACGAGCGGACCACCGTAGCCAGCGGCGAGCTGCTGAAAGTCACCTTCACGGTCAAGAATACCGGCAGCACCACGCTGCGCGGCCAGGCGCCGCACGTCGACCTGTCGGCCGAGGGGGCGGCCGGCAGCCTGGACAACGGCCACGCCTATGACCAGGACGAGTGCTTCATCGGCAATGCGGCCGGCAGCTACCCGGCCTTCCCCAAAGAGAGCGACCGCTTCCGGCTGGTCCTGGGCATAGCCGGCTGGGATGGCGCGCACACCGCGACGTGCAAAGGCGCCACGTCGGACTACCCCTGGCGCTGGGGGCTCAACGCCGACCTGGCGCCCGGCCAGCAGCAGACGATCGTCGGCTACGTGCGCTTCCGCGAGCCGGGCAGCTACACACTCCAGGCCGGCATCCTCCAGGAATATGTCAAGTACTACGCCGAGGGAGCCGAACCAGCGGCGATCACCGTCACGCCGGAGCGAACCGCGCCGGACATGATTAGCTTCGACAGCTTCATAGCCCAGACGGCACGTGTCTACCGGCTCGGCAGTGTGCCGGACAACCTGCTGGCGCGCACCCGCAACCCGCTCTCCATCCCACGCGGCCAGTACGTCGGTAGCTTTGCCTGGGACGGTAGCTTCGTTGACTGGGCCACCGGCGGCCCGCTGGAGCAGACCGACGAGTTCCTGGTGGAGCAGACACGCCCATTCCTCGCACCGGACAGCGGCGTCTACATGTTCCGCACGACCAGCGACGACGGCTCGTGGCTATGGGTGGACGGGCAGGAGGTGGTGAGCAACCACGGGCTGCACTCCGACGCAGTCGTGACCGGAACCGTCACGCTGAACGCGGGGCTGCACGTGGTGGCCTTCAAGTACTTCGAGCGAACCGGCCAGGCGGCGGCGGGCTACGATGTCCAGGCGCCCAGCGCCCAGGGCTTCAGCCCACTGCCGGATGTGAGCACCGGCGGCGCCGCGCACCTTGGCAGCACCTTCGTCGAGCCCCCCGGCCTCACCCTGGTGGCCGACGACCAAGGCGGCACCGGAGTCGAGCGCATCAGTTGGAACTTGAATGGGCAGCCCATGGGCGAGGTAGACGGCGCGCTCCTGAGCACCGGCAAGCTCCAGAACGGCAGCTACCGGCTGCGCTACGAGGCGATCGACCGGGCCGGCAACCAGAGCGAGGCGCGCGAACTGGTCTTCGTCATCAACCCGGAGCTGAAGATCTTGCGGGGGTACCTGCCGTTGATCGGACCTTAAGACAAGGTCAGTTGTCAGTTGTCAGTTGCGGTGCAACTGACAACTGACAACTGACAATTGACAACAGGCGAAACATGCCCTATACGAACAATTCGGCGACCTGGCAGGCGAAACCCGGCAGAACGGCTGGATGCTCAAGAACATCTTCGGCCTGGTAGGTACGGGCCAAACCATCGGGCGTATGCGCGATGACCTCCTGGCTGCGCGGGTAGATCACCCAGACGAGCGGAGTCCCCGCCGCCAGGAAATCGCGCACCTTGGCGCGTACCTCGTCGGCGGTCTCGTGCGGGGAAACGATCTCGACGGCCAGATCAGGGGCAAGCTCCCAATAGCTATCCGGGACGCCGCTTGGCGGAATGCGGTCGGCCCGTACATACGACACATCCGGGGCGCGCACGGTATCCGGGTCGTGGGCCAGGACGAAACCAGACTCAACGCCGACATATCCACGCGTCATCTGTTTCATCCACAGTTGGAGCAACATCGCAAGCAGCGCCGCAATCGCGCCGTGTCGTCCGCCTGGCGGCATGTCCTCGACCACCTCTCCGCGCACCAGTTCCCGCCGTATGCCAATGTCCGGCAGCAGCCGCAGGTCGTGCGCGGTCAGGAGCTGCTGAGTCACAGAACTCATAGATGCCTTCCTCACGCAGGCGAACGATTCGTCAAGCGTTATAGTAGCACACACGCGCGGTTATTGACAATGTGGCAAGCCGTCCGTCAGCGCCACACCAGTGACCCAAACCAACCCGAGTACGGCGGCGTATGGTTCACCGTATCGCGGAACGCCATCAGCAGCCGGGCCGGCGAGCCATAGCGGGTCTGCTCCGCCAGCAGCGGGATGTCCACCGGAGCCGCGTCGAACGCCGCGACCTCCTCGCCCACCGGCGCCGTGCCGTCGTAGAGCCGCACGAAGGCGTGCTGGGTGCCGGTCTTGACATACGACACGACCAGCAGGCCGCTGGCAGCGTCAAACGCGATGTCGCCGGCTGGGGCGTAGCTGTGCGGGCCGCCGGCCGAGTACACGTCCACGATCGGGCTGAGCGCATCGCCGGCCGCCGCATCGACATACACGAATGACCACGTGTCGCCGCCCGCGTCGTCCTTCCAATTGGCAAACCCGAAGTACACGCGGTCGCGGGCCGGGTCCTCGACCGGCCGGGAGCCAAGTTGCTGATTCAGCGTGTAGCCCGTACTACTCCCGGCGCGCCGGCCCTCACTGATCGTCGTGGGCGCCGTCAGCCCGGCGCTCCAGTCGCCGGCCGCCGCGCTCCAGCGCATTCGCCTGAAGGCCCACGCGCCGGGGGCCGCGCCGTCGTGGTAGAACAAGTACACATCCCCGGCGTTGGCGCCCGCGCGCTTGCGTAGGACCGACGGGTGCGCGATACCGGCTAGGGTGTTGGCCAGCAGCACGGTGTAGGGCGCCTGCGGAGCATTGCCGATCACGGTCGCGCTGGCCGCCGACGGAGCCTTCCAGCTCGCCGCCTGGCCGCCAGCGTTCGCGTCATCGCCCAAGACGGCCATGCTGGCCCGGATCTCGTTGCCGCCGCCCGCGCCGTTGTTGCGCGCCCCCCAGACCGCCAGCAGCGCACCATAGCGACCGAACGCTGCGTCCGGCAGGTGCAGTAAGATCGGGTGCTGGTAGAACATCGCGCCATCGGTCTGCTTGTCGAGGACCATGTTGAGATCAGCCGTCTTCTCGATGCCGGTGATCTTATGCTCGGCATCGCGGATCGGCACATAGCGCCGGTAGAAGACGCCATCGGTCGGGGAGATGCCGATCCACAGCATGTGGATGACATCATTGGCGGGATCGTAGGCCGCCGCCCCGCGCTCGATAAACCCTTCAAACACCACACTATCCTGCCAGGTCGCCCCGCCGTCGTTCGAGTACACGAACAGGTTGCGCTTATCGGTATTGTTATGGCGCTGCGCCGGGATGATAATGCTGCCGTACCTATCGATCAGCAGCGGGCTGGCCTGGCTCCAGTTGTACCCGTCGGGCGAAAGGTCATTGGTCACGACCGTCTGCTGGCGGGCAAACACCGGCCCGGCAAGCCCCTGCGGCGCCGGCGTAGCGGTGGGCGCGGCGGTAGGCGTGACGGTGGGCGCCGGTGTAGCGGTGGGCGCCGCCGTCGGCAGGCTCGTCGGAGGCAAGACGACCGCCGTCGGCTCTCGGCTCTCCGGTTGAGCCGGCGGGGAACCGGCACAGCCGGCCAGCGCCAGCAAGATCAGACCCAACGCCATCCGGCCGATACGGGTCATGCGCGGGCGGTTGTTCGCACCAGGTTTCATGTTTCAAGCTCCTCATTGGTAGGGCGGGCCACAAAAGAAACCGCAAATCAGCTTCAGTACGTTACGTGCGGCTACTATGTTCCCCTGCGCGCATGCCCACGCCGGCCCCAAGTCTCTAGGCTATGCACAGGTTTCGCAAAATGACGGCACGGTATTTGCAGAACTTAGAGAGCAAGAGGCTGTCTAAAAGGGGAGTTTGAGGGCGGCCCCTCAAGACTTCTCTCACCAGGAGCAAAGGAGTATCTCATGTCTCACATCGAAAAATCAATCGACGTAAACGTGCCGGTTCGCACGGCCTACAACCAGTGGACCCAGTTCGAGTCCTTCCCGCAGTTCATGGAAGGGGTGACGCGGGTCGAGCAACTGGGCGACAAGCGACTGCACTGGCACGCCAACATCGGCGGCAAAGAGGAGCGCTGGAACGCCGAGATCGTCTCGCAGACGCCCGACGAGCGGGTAGCCTGGCGCAGCACCAGCGGTGCCGAGAATGCTGGGGCGGTCAGCTTCCAGTCGCTCGGCGCCACCAGCACCAGGGTGACGCTGCGGCTGGACTATGACCCGGAGGGCCTGGTCGAGAACATCGGCGACGCGCTGGGCTTTGTGTCGCGCCGGGTCGAGGGCGACCTGGAGCGCTTCAAGCAGTTCATCGAGTCGCGCGGGGCCGAGAGCGGCGCCTGGCGCGGCGAGATCCACGGCGGCCAGGTCGAGCGCGGCGACACCAACACCTCACGCGAGGTCGGCGAACTCGGCAAGAGCCGCGAGGATGTGTAGACAGCTCGCTGGGGCGGAGCAGGCGGGGCGCCGGTCCTACGACCGGCGCCCCGCCTTTTGTCATTTGAAAAGGGGGAGTTTGAGGGGTCGCCCCTCAAGAATCCTCCCTTCCACCACGGATCGTAGGTGAGACAATGCCTTTTTCAAATAGTCTCTTGAGAATTGACACATCCCGGCGTTATGCTACACTTCTTCGCGGAGCGATACAGCAACATCACGCACCGAGGAGACATACCATGCACAACCTGCTCGTGACCGGCGGCGCCGGCTTTATCGGGAGCAACTTTGTCCACTACATCCTTGAGCGCTACCCCGCCTACCGCGTCATCGTCTACGACAAGCTGACCTACGCCGGGCGGCTGGAGAACTTCGACCGCTTCAACGATAACCCGCGCTTCGCCTTTGTGCGCGGCGACATCTGCGATATGGCGGCCGTCAAGGCCACGATCCAGCAGCACGATATCGACACGATCGTCAACTTCGCCGCCGAAACGCACGTCGACCGATCGATCATGGCTCCTGACGCGGTGATCACCACAAATGTGAATGGAACCTGGGTGCTGCTGGAAGCGGCCCGCGAACTCAAGCTGGAGCGATTCAACCAGGTGAGCACCGACGAGGTTTACGGAACGATCCCCGAGCCCAACCGCTCGAAAGAGGGCGACCCGCTGGAGCCGCGCAGCCCCTACTCGGCCAGCAAGGCCGGCGCCGAGCACCTGGTCTACGCCTACCACGTCACCTACGGGCTGCCGGCCACGATCACCCGCGGCTCCAACAACATCGGCCCCTACCACTACCCGGAGAAGGCGCTCCCGCTCTTTATCACCAACGCCATCGACGACATCCCGCTGCCGCTCTACGGCGACGGCATGCAGATGCGCGACTACCAATATGTGACCGACCACTGCGAGGCGATCGACATTGTGCTGCACCAGGGCGCGCCGGGCGAAACTTACAACGTCGGCACCGGCGTCGAGACGCACAATATCGATATGGCTCGCAAATTGCTGGATCTGCTTGGGAAGCCGCACAGCCTGATTCACTTTGTGGCCGACCGGGCCGGGCACGATCGTCGCTATGCCCTGGACACGGCCAAGCTCCAGGCGCTGGGCTGGCGCAGCCGGCACACCTTCGACCAGGCCCTGGAGCAGACCGTGCGCTGGTACCTTGAGCGGCAGGACTGGTGGCGCCCGATCAAGGCCGGCGAGTACCTCGACTATTACCGCAAGCAGTATGTTGAGCGGGCGTGATCCTGAACAGGTGAAGGGGTGAAAGGGTGAAGGGGTGATCATGCTCACCCTTTCACCCTTTCACCCCTTCACCCCTTCATCTGTTTATGGAAACAAACCCTACCATACACCTGACCATCCCGCCGGAGGACGAGGGCCGCTTGCTCCTCGATCTGGTTGCCGTAGCACTCGACGGCGATCGGGACGGGGCGGCCTGGCTGATCGATCGGGGCGGGCTATGGGCCAACGGCGCGCGAACACGCGACGGGGCGGCCCACGCGCGTGCCGGCGACACCCTCGCCATCCGGCGCCCTTCCTCCGGCAACTACCCCGAGGTGGCCCTGGCGGCGAACCAGATCCTGTACGAGGACGGCGACCTGATCGTGATCGACAAGCCGGCCGGGGCCTACGTGATCGCGACGCCCTGGGATATCGAGGGCAACCTGCTGGCGGCACTGGAGCGCTTCCTGACCAAGCGCGACGGCGCGGCCCCGGTGCTGCACCTGGCCCACCGGCTCGACCGCGATACGTCGGGGGTGCTGCTGTGCTCGAAGAATCCGGCGGTCAACCCCAAGCTCCAGATCGCCTTTGGGAAAGGCCGGGCGCACAAAGCCTACCTGGCGCTGTGTAGTGGGGCGCCCGCCGCCGACGAGTTCGAGGTCGAGACCGGCCATGGCCGCAGCGCCTACGGTCGCTTCCGGGCTTACCCGGCCGAGGAGATCGGCCAGGTGCTGCTGAATGGCTCGCGCGTCAAGGCCATGCGCACCCGCTTCCAGGTCGAGCGGCGCCTTGGGGATGCCACGCTCCTGTACGCCTTCCCCCAGACCGGTCGCACCCACCAGATCCGCCTGCACCTGGCGCACCTGGGCCACCCGCTGCTCGGCGACGCCACCTACGGCGGGCCGGCCACCTGGCGCGGCGAGCCCATCACCCGGCATCTCCTGCACGCCGAGCGGCTGGAGCTACCGCACCCACGTACGGGCCAGCTCCTGGTTCTGATCTCACCGGCGCCGGCCTGGGCCGACCACTGACCACCGCCACGATCCGCACAGGCGGGGATCCAATCGTGCTGCTCGGTACGTACATCCAGCACAGCATGATACTATAGAGGCCGTCTGAAAAGGAGATGTAAAGGAGACCTTTTGATGCCCGTCATTCGATCAGTGGCGACCGCGCTGCCGCCACATCCAGCCTCGCAGGAGCATATCCGCGACCTGGCGCGCGAGCACTTCGCCGCCGCCTTTCCCGATATCGATCGCTACCTAACCGTATTTCGCCACGCGCGGATCGAGACGCGCTATTTCGCCGCGCCGCTCGAATGGTTAATGACGCCCCACAGCCTGGAGGAGTGCAACGACCTGTTCATCGCTGCGGCCACGGCACTGGGGGAGCAGGCGGCCGGGCGCTGCCTGGAGGCCGCCGGCCTGACGCCGGGCGATATCGACCACCTGATCTGGGTTTCGACCACCGGCTTGGCCGCGCCGAGCCCGGACGCGATGCTGATCAACCGGATGGGCATGGGCCGCCACACGCGCCGCACCCCGATCTGGGGCTTGGGCTGCGCTGGCGGCGTCGCCGGGCTGGCGCGCGCCTTCGAGTATGTGCGCGCCTTCCCACAGCAGCGCGTCCTGTTGCTCTCCGTCGAGCTATGCAGTGTGACCTTCCAGTGGAACGACCATTCCAAGCGCAACCTGATCGCGGCGTCGCTGTTCGCCGACGGGGGCACGGCGGTGCTGGTGGAGGGCGACGATGTCAAATTGAGAATTGAAAATGAAAAATTGAGAAACAATCGCGCGCCCATTCTCAATTCTCAATTCTCAATTCTCAATTGTCCGCGTATCTTGGGGACGCAAAGCACCCTCTGGCCCGACACGCTGGAGATCATGGGCTGGGACATCGTGGACACCGGCATGCAGGTGGTGTTCTCGTCGCGCATCCCCGGCATCATCGCAGGCGCTTATGCGTGAGAATGTCGAGACGTTCCTGGCGAACTACGAGCTGACGATCGACGACATCCAGCACTGGATTCTGCACCCCGGCGGCGCCAAGGTGATCGGCGCCTACGAGGCGGCGCTGGGCATCGACCCAGAGCGCCTCGATCACACCCGCGCGGTGCTGCGGCGCTACGGCAACATGTCCTCGGCGACGATCTTTTTCGTGCTCGATGCATTCCTGCGGGCGGGCGCGCCGGCGGCCGGAGAGTATGGCGTGCTGGCGGTGCTTGGGCCGGGGTTTAGCTGCGAGTTGGCGCTGATCCAGGGGTAAGAACCAAGAACCAAGAACAAAGAACAAAGAACAAAGAAGCAGGTTGCTCGGTTTGTTCTTTGTTCTTGGTTCTTTGTTCTATCAATCGCGGAACCGATCGTTGAAGTCCCCACGCTGATCGGCCAGCGCCATATCGAGCTGGGACCGGTTGATGAAGCCCATGTCGTAGGCGACCTGGCCGAAGGGAAGCTGGTTGCCGCTGCTCTGAAGCGAATTCTGGCGCTCCAGCACCCGCACGACCTGTTCGGAGTTCAGGATGCCGCGCCGGATGAAGTAGTTGCCCAGGCGCGGCACGCCGCCGGGGCCGGCCGGCGCGGTGCCGACCTCGCGCTCGACCACTTCCTCAAAACCGATGATATAGGAAGTGCCGCCCAGCGTCAGCACGTCGCCTTCGTTCAAGCAACTCTGGCTCCTGATCGGCATACCGTTCAGCGAGAGCCCCGTCTCGGCGCCGCCGAGCGGGACCACGAACCAGCGCTCAAGCGTCTGGCGGATCTCAGCGTGGCGCGCGGCGACCAGCCGGTCGTGTAGGACGAGGTCATTGGTCGACGCGCTCCCGATCGTGTTGGCGCGGGACTTCAGCAGGCGGCGCGTGCCGGCCTGCGCCCCGGTGATAGCCCGCAGTACAAGTGCTTTTGTCATATGCTGCCCTCCTTCACAGACAGCTCCGCCGCAACAAGTGCGCTCGGCCGGCAGCGGGGACGCGGAAACAATAGCGAGAATATACCATCACCGTGCGCCGTGGCCCAGCGACGGCCCGCTGCCGAAAATGAAAGATTTGTGACAAAAAAGTGTACGGTCATTCTATACATCAGTTCGCGATTCTGTCAATAGGAAGGGATAACACTTTCTTCATAGAACGGCGCCTGGGGCGTTGTTTGACGCTCATCGCGGTGCTATAATGCCATAGATATCGTTTCGCGCAGCGCCGTTCTACTTTACAGAGTGAGTGTGGGAGACTGAGGTGGCAGCCCCTCAAACCCTCTTTTTCCCAGAATAGTTTATGCCAACAAATGAACTTGTTCAACGCGTTCGCATCTACCTGAGCGAGCGCGATATGCTGACCGGCAGGCCGCTCTACGTGGCCGCGTTGGAGCAGCTTCGGCGCGAGGGCGCGACCGGCGCGACGGTGCTGCGCGGGATCGCTGGCTTCGGGGCCGGCCATCGCACGCGCACGATCGGCCCCATCGATCTCGACCAGTCGCCGCCGATCGTGATCGAGTGGGTCGACCGGGCCGAGCGGGTGGCGCGGGTGCTGCCGATGCTCGACGAGATGCTGCCCAATGCGCTGATTACGATCGAGGATCTGCGGGTCTACCAGGCGGCGCTGCGGTCGAGCGGCCCATTTGGCGAGCAGACGGTCGGCGAGGTGATGGACCGCGATATCTCCACCGTCGGCCTGTCGACGCCGCTACTGAAGGCGCTGCTGCTCCTGTTGGAGCGCGATCAGCCGCTGCTGCCGCTGCTCAACGAGCGCGGTGTTGTGGCGGGGGCGCTAGCGCCCGACGATCTGCTGCGCCGCGCCGCGCTGCCGTTGCCGCTGCCGCTGCTGCGCGCGCTCGATCCATCGGAGCGTACGGCGCTGCTGGCGCCGCTCCCGGACCGGTCGCTGTCCGAGGTCATGGGTGAGTCGCGCACCCTGTATGTCGAGACGCCCATCCCGCATGCGGTCAGCACGCTGGTGGAGTGGGGGTTGAGCGCGCTGCCGGTGGTCGACCGTGAGGGCCGGTTCGTCGGCCTGTTCGGGGTGGCGCAGGCGCTGGGCGCGGCGCTGGCGGCCGGCGAACCGACCGATGGTCGCGTGCGCAGCGCCGACCCGCCGACACCGGTGAGCCTAGTGATGCAGCGGGCGGTGCCCACCGTCGCAGCCGGGGCGCCGCTGCCGGATCTCGCGACGGCGCTCCTGCTGGCCCCCGAGCGCTTCTTGGTGGTCGTCGAGGGTGGCCGGCCGGTCGGCACGCTGACCGACACCCACCTGATCAGCCAGTTGCAAGGGCCGCTGCGGTCGGAGTGGCTGGCGGCGCTCCAGGCGCCATCGCCACCGCCGACCCTGTTCGCGACCGCGCCCGCCGGCCAGACCGCCGCCACGCTGGCGCAGGCGCCCGCGCCGACGATCGCGGCGCCGGCCACACAGAACGACGCGACGCGGCTCATGCTCGACGAGGGCCACGAGCGGCTGGTGGTGGTGGACGACGAGGGCCGGCTGGTGGGGCTGCTGGCACGCCGGGCGCTGCTGCGGGCGCTGGCGCAGGAGAGCACCGGCTAGAACATGAAGTATAGAGGATAGAGGATAGAAGATGGCTATCCTCTATCCTCTACCCCCGGTTCACCATCGACGGCGACGACTGGTACCCGGCGACCAGCGGCCGGCCCAGCGTGTCCTCCAGCCGCTGGCCCTGCTTGTGCAGGTAAGTCGGGACGCGCAGCTCGGCCAGGCGTGCTTGGATGGCCAGCGAGTCGTGCCAGCCACCGAACGACTCCGGGTCCACCAGCACCACCACCGCCCGCGCGCCGCGGTACAGCAGGTGCTGCAAGCTGACGCCCCAGCGCTCGTCGAGCGACGGCGTGATGATCACCAGCGTGCAATTGCGCCCGAAGCGCACACTCTCGGCGGCCAGGACCTCGGCCAGCGGCTGGGCGCCGTGGGCCCGCAGCACCGCCAGCGCCTCCAAGATCTTGAACAACTGGCGCAACTCGCGCTCGGCCGGGATCACCTCACGGTGCTGGCCCCACGAGATCAGCCCGACCGAGCGATTTTGCTGTAGCAGGTGCCGGGCGATCGACGCGGCGGCGTTCACCCCATACTCCTCGGTCGACTCGGCCAGGCGCAACTCGTGCGGCTGGCGGGTGCCCCGCTCGGCCGCGACGTGCTGCTGGACTCGCTCCTGCATATCGAGCACGACATAGACCTCGGCGGTCGGGTCAAGCTCAAACTCCTTGACCATCAGCTGGCCGGTGCGGGCGGTGCTGCGCCAGTGGATGCGGTTGAAGCTATCGCCCGGCTGATACTCCCGAATCGTCGAGACGTTCGGCGTGACGTGGTAGGCGCGGCTCTTGACGTCCTGCCCGCCGGGAAGCTCCGCACTGGGCAGCGTAAAGCCGGGCAGCGCCATCGTCTGCGGGTAGACCAGCACCTCGCTGGTGCCCTCGACGGTGCGCTCAAGCCGAAAGATCCCGAACGGGTCGCCGCTGGTCAGCGTGGCCGGGCCGAGCGTGAACTTGCCGCGCATGGTACAGGGGGTCTTGGCGATCCAGCGGTGGCGCTCGCGCGGCGGCAGGTAGGTCACGAAGCCGGGACCATGGTGGGGCAGGTCAGAGTGATCTTGCAACTCGACCCACAGCTTGGGGAACGGCCAAAGGTTGCGGATGGTAATGCGCTCGCGGGCGAACTCGCCTACCTGGGTGCGGTGGGTAAACGTCTCGCGATCCACGCGCAGCCCGCGCAGATTGCTCCAGGCCCACAGGTACGAAAGGATCAGCAGGGCCAGCAGCAGGTAGAACAGGTGAAAGAACAGTCGGATGCCGGTCCCTTGCGCCGCGAGGAAGCTCAGCAGCGATAACGCTAGAAGGCCAATTGGTCGCATAAATTCTCTTTTCAATGCTCAATTCTCCCTTAGACAGGTTTCGGGCGGCGTCATTCTACTTTACAATGTGGGTGGGGGAGACTGAGGGGGCAGCCCCCTCAAACCCCCTTTTTCTCAGAGGACGCTATTCTACTTTACAATGTGGGTGGGGAGACTGAGGGGGCTGCCCCCTCAAACCCCCTTTTTTCTCAGGGGACGCTATTCTACTTTACAATGTGGGTGGGGAGACTGAGGGGCTGCCCCCTCAAACCCCCTTTTTTCTCAGAAGTGATGCGTGATAGGTCACCTTGTCACCCCCTCACCTTGTCACCGACCAGGGCTCGCAGCGCGTCGCTGAGCGTCCCGGCCGTCTGGAGCGTGCGAAGATCGGCGCCGAGGCCGACCAGCGCCTGCGCGGCCGACACACTGATCCCCGATAGGACTACCTGGGCGCCGAGCAGCCGCGCAGACCCGGCGGCTCGCAGCAGCGCCGACGCCGCGTGCTCATCGACCTCGCGCAGGCCGGTGATGTCGATGATCACCGCCCGCGCCCGCTGCGACTGGATGCCGCGCAGCATGCCATCGACCAGCCGATCGGCGCGCTCCTGGTCGAGATAGCCCACCAGCGGCAGCAGCGCCACGTCGTGCTCCAGTGGGATCAGCGGCAGGGCCAGCGCCTCGATCGTCTCGCGCAGCCGATCCTGGGTCGCCAGCAACGACGCGTTGCTGGCCTGAACCTGCGCGGCCAGGTCGGCGTTCTCGCGGGCGCGGGCCTCGGCCTCCGCGTGGGACAGCTCCTGCGCCACATTCGAGTGGTGCAGCGCAACCACGTTGCTGCGCATCATCAGCCAGGTTCCAACCAGTGTGACCAGCGTCATCACGATCACCGTCGCGATGGGGAGCAGCCGGGGGGCCGTATAGATCTCCTGAAAAGCCTCCGGCGGCACACCCCCCAACTCAATCAGCAACGAGACTCCATAGCCGATCAGGCACAGGACGATCGTGACGTCGAGCGCCCGTGGGTCGTCGAGCACCAGGCCCGCGCCGATCAGGAGTAGCACATACAGCGTGCTGCCGCCCGATAGCGCGCCCCCGACGGTATGGTTTCCGCCAACGATCAACAGCGTCAGCAGCACAAGACACACGTACGTCGCAGGGACGCCATAGCCGGCCCGCAGCAGCAGGTAGTAGAGGCCGTAGTAGCCATACGCGACCAGCGGAATGACGAATCCCGCGAGTGAGCTGGGCGGGCTCGAGTTGGTCGATCAGGCCAAGTATGAAGATCGGCAGGTTTAACAGCGCCAGAACGAGAATGAACGCCTTGATACGCTGCATACGGATGAGTGATTGCCGCTCGGTTGCGCCGGCCGCAGTTATTTGTTTGCTCATGGCCTCCCTCTGCGATCACTTCCCGATGCAGAACCGGCTAAAAATGGCCGCCAGCAGGTCCTCGCCGACTGTCTCACCGGTGATCTCACCGATCGCCGTCAGGGCGGCGGTCAGATCGACCGCCAGTAGGTCGGCTGGGATGCCGCGGGCATGACCGGCGAGCGCGTCGCGCAGGTGCGTGGCCGCGCGGCCGAGCGCGTCCCGGTGGCGCGGGCTAGTCACCATGCGCCCGTCGCCGAGCCCGGCCCCGCCGAGCAGCAACGCGGCGACCGCGCGCGCCAACCCATCGATCCCGGCGCCCGTGAGCGCAGAAGTCTCGACCACGGTCGCGAACCGTGAAGATAGAGGATGGAGGATGGAGAATGGAGGATCGCGCTGCAATCCTCCATCCTTCATCCTCCATCCTCTATCTTCTATCGTCGATTCTATCAAGTCAATTTTGTTGTGTACCAAGATCGTCGGCTTGCCCTCGACGAGCGCAGCGATTGCGGCGTCGTCGTCGGTGGGGGGCGCGCTGGCGTCGATCACCAGCAGCGCCAGGTCGGCGGCGGCCAGCGCGGCGCGGCTGCGGGCGACCCCCAGGCGCTCGACCGGGTCGGCGGTCTCGGCGATGCCGGCGGTATCGACCAGGACGACCGGGATGCCCTGGAGATTGGCAGTCTCCTCCAGCGTGTCGCGGGTCGTGCCGGGGATGGGGGTGACGATCGCACGGTCGGCGCGCAGAAGCGCGTTGAGCAGGCTCGATTTGCCGGCGTTGGGCCGCCCGACCAGCGCCGCCCGCGCGCCCTGCCGGTAGACGATGCCCTGGTCGGCCGTCGCCAGCAGCCGCTCCAGCGCCTCAAGCCCCTGCGCTAGCGGCGCGGCGAACTCTTGCGGCTCGACATCGTCCTCTGGGAAATCGACCAGGACGGTGACGTAGGCCAGCGGCCCCAGCAGCAGCTCACGAATGCGCCCCAGCTCGCCGGAGAGCCAGCCGCCGAGCTGGGCCTGCGCCAACGCCAGCCCCTGCGCGGTGCGGGCCTGGATCACGTCGAGCGTGGCCTCCGCTTGAGCCAGGTCGATCCGACCGTTGAGAAAGGCGCGCATGGTGAATTCGCCCGGCTCGGCCTGCCGCGCACCCTGCGCCAGCGCCAGGGCCAGCGCCTGGCCGAGGACCAGCGGCCCGCCATGGCAGGAGATCTCGACCAGGTCCTCGGCGGTGAAGCTGCGCGGCGCGCGCATAAACACCGCCATCGCCTCGTCGATCACCACCCTGCCGGGCGCGACCACCTGGCCGAAGCGCATACGAAAAGGGCGCCATGCGCCGGGATTGATCGGCTGGAAGATCCGATCGAGGATCGGCAGCGCGTCCGGGCCACTCACCCGCACGACGCCGATACCTCCTTCGCCCGGCGGCGTAGCGATCGCCGCGATGGTGTCGTCGTAGAGCATGGGCGCATTATAGCATTGATGGCGCATGAAAACGTGAAACGTGAAACGTGATGTATGGATCACGTTTCACGTTTCACGTTTCACGGAAACAGCCTAGACTCTGCTAATCGGCCACTTCCCCCGGCACGATCAGCCCATAGTTGCCGTCCTGGCGACGGTAGAGGACGTTGATGCCGCCGTTCTCGGCGTCGCGGAAGACGAAGAAGTCGTGGCCCAGCAGCTCCATCTGCTCGACCGCCTCCTCGCTGGACATAGGCTTGACCTGGAACTCCTTGGTGCGCACAATCTGCGGCGGAGGCTCCTCGTCGGGCGTGTCGCCCGGCTCAAGCACCGTCTCGACCAGGTGTGGAACCACCGCGCCGGCCTGCCGACGCGGCCGGCCGTGGCGCCAGTAGCGCTCCTTGTAGCGCTTGATCTGGCGTTGCAGCCTATCATGCACGGCATCGATCGCCGCGAAGAGGTCGCCGGCGTGCTGATCCGCGCGCAATATAATGCCATGTTCGCCCACGAGAGTCACCTGGGCGCGGTGGGTCGAGCCCTCGGTCTTGCTCTGGGCCTCCATAAGCTCCACAGTCGCCTGTGTTACCTGATTGTCCAGGTAACGATCCAGCTTGCCGAGCTTCTCCTCGATGTAAGTCCGTTGGCGCTCGGTCACTTTCCCGTTGCGGCTCCTGAAGATCAACTCCATGGGTCCATTCCTCCCTAGCCGGACGACGTGGCGCCCTCCGGCCGGCTGCCAGCACGGCGCCGTCGCCGCGCCGGAAATACACGAAGCCCCCAACCGCATAAAGCGGCCGAGGGCTTCACCAGCTCATCAGCGCACGGATGTCACGCTCTGCTTGCCGTAGCCACGCTCGTCGCAAACGACATTGACCATGTGCGTTCGCCCTTCCTTTGGCTGCGGGCCGCTCCGTCGGCAGCTCCGTCGACGTTCCGGCACTCCATGTCCCTGGATGTGTGACCGTTATTGTACTACGTCGCGCGGGCTCATGCAAGACATTTTGTTATTTTCCGTTAACAAAAGGTTTCCGGTAGCGCCGTTTACTCTACAGGTGTGAGTGGAGGAGACTGAGGGGGCTTCCCCTCAAACCCCCTTTCCCCTCCTACGCATCGTCTAACTGGTAATCCTTGAACTGCTCGCGCAGTACCTTCTTATCGAACTTGCCCACGCTGGTCTTGGGCACACTTTCGATGAAAATAACCTCGTCGGGGAGCTGCCACTTCGCCACATGCCCACTCAGGAACTCCAGGAGCTCGTCACGAGTCAGCGAGTCTTTGTGGTCGGGCTTGGGCACCACGCAGGCCAGCGGCCGCTCCTGCCAGCGTGGGTGCGGCACGGCGATCACGGCCGCCTCCAGCACCTTCGGGTGCGCCATGAGCACATTCTCCAGCTCCACGGTCGAGATCCACTCGCCGCCGCTCTTGACCAAGTCCTTGGTCCGATCGATGATCTGCACATACCCCTCCCCATCGATCGTCGCCACGTCGCCGGTGCGGAACCAGCCATCCTGGAACGAGGCGGCGCTGCGCTCGTCGTGGTAGTAGCCGCTGATCACCCAGGGGCCGCGCACCTGGAGTTCGCCGAAGCTGTGCCCGTCCCAGGGCAGCTCGCGCCCGGCCTCGTCCACAACTCGCGCTTCCACGCCGGGAACCGGCAGACCCTGCTTGGCGCGGATCTTGAAGCGCTCGGCCTCGGGCAGCTCATCCATGTGGCTCTTGAGATTCGCGACGGTGCCGAGCGGCGACATCTCGGTCATGCCCCAAGCGTGGGCGATGTAGGCGCCGAAGCCCTTCTCATAGCGCTCGATCATGCTCTGCGGCGCGGCCGACCCACCCACCGGCATCACCCGCAGGCAAGAGATGTCGAACTGCTCCTTCTCCAGCACCTGGAGCAACCCCAGCCAGATCGTCGGCACACCGGCGGCGATCGTCACCCGCTCGGTCTGAATCAGCTCGGCCAGGCTGCGCCCGTCGAGGAACGGGCCGGGGAAGACCTGCCCGGCGCCGGCCATGGTCGCCGCATAGGGCAGCCCCCATGCGTTGGCGTGGAACATCGGCACCACCGGCAGCACGACATCGCGCTCGGAGACGCCGAACGAGTTGACCATGCCCTCGCTCATCGAGTGCAGGAACATCGAGCGGTGGCTGTAGACGGCGCCCTTGGGGTGGCCGGTCGTGCCGGAGGTGTAGCACATCGCGCAGGCGCGGCGCTCGTCGAGCTGCGGCCAATCGTACTCCGGCGGCGCACTGGCCAGCAGCTCCTCGTAGCTGATCGCGTTCGGAAGCGTGGTCTCCGGCAGCGGGCCGTCGGCCATGATCACATAGTGGCGCACCGTGGTGAACTGGGGCGCCAGCTTCTCAAGCGCCGGCAGCAGCGAGGCATCGGCGAACACGACCTGGTCCTCGGCGTGGTTGGCGATGTAGGCGATCTGCTCGGGGAACAGGCGAATATTGAGGGTGTGCAGCACCCGGCCCGAGCACGGCGCGGCGAAATAGATCTCCAGGTGGCGGTAGGTGTTCCAGGCAAAGGTCGCGATGCGGCCGCCATCGGCAACGTCAAGCTGGTGGAGCGCGCCGGCGAGCCGGCAGGACCGCTCGTACAGATCGGCGTAGCTGTAGCGGTGCATGCCGGCGGCCGTTTTGGTGGCGATCTGCTTGCGGGGAAACAAACGCCTGGCCCGCTCAAGGATGTGAGTCAGCGTCAGCGGGTAGTCCATCATGAGACCTTGCATGGTACCCTCCTCATTCGATTGACGATTGACGATTGACGATTTGGAGAGTGCGTGAAGGGTGAAACGTGTTGCGTGTTGCGTGAAACGTGAAACGTGAAACGTGAGCAACGTCCCAATCACGTTTCACGTTTCACGTTTCGGGCCTGCTGTGGGATGTTTGAAAACACGCGAATCTCTAAGGCGTCGCCGGCTGGTCCGGCGGGGGCTGCTCCGGGTCGGGCGCGCGAATCCCCAGCACCACCGTGGCCCCCGGTGTGATCCACTCGCCGGGCGCCGGCAACGTGCTCAGGACTACGTAGGGGCCGTGCTGGTCGTAGGCATCGGGGATGCGCTCGCGCGTCTGGTAGTCCACATAGATATTGCCCACGCCCAGCGCCGCCAGCCGCTCCTTGGCCTGGTTCTCACCCAGCATTCGCAAGTCGGGCATGCGCACCGATCCCGGCGGCGCGATCGCGGCCAGCAGCGCGTCGCTGCACGGCGGGATCTGGCTGGAGTCCACGGCAGCGACGATCCGGCCATCCACCTCGCCACCGAACCCGCTCCAGCGGTACTCGACCTTCTCCGACGGGTCATTCTCAGGCAGGTTCGGGACGTAGATCGTCCTGAGCAGATCGTCTGGAATCTGCTGGCCGTCCTGCGGAATGCAGAACGCCAGCGCGAGCCGATTGGTGCCGCTGACGTTGTCGGTCGCCGCGATCGGTGTATTGCCAAGCGCCGCCACCGTCAGCCGCTTAAAGATATCGCAGCCGAACCGATCGCCGGACGTCGGCTGCTCGTTCGCCGGTGCCGCCGCGTCGGAGCCGGCTGGTGCCGCCGGCGCCTTGAGCATATCGGGGGCGAACAGCTCCTCCTTATAGCCGCCGAACGGCCCCGGCAGCGCGCAGATCGACTTGCGATCAACCTCGCTCGGCAGGGTGAAATCCAGCCCCGGCTTTCCGCCCGGCCGCAGCAGCGCATCGAAGCGCTGATTGATGAACAGCTCCTCCATCACATTGTGCCAGATCACACCGCCGCCGCTGAGACTCTCGACCTTGGCCGTCGGCTCATTGTTGTTGTTGCCGGTCCACACACCCACCGTCACATACGGTGTGAAGCCGACCGCCCAAGCATCGCGCCAGTCGTTGGTCGTGCCGGTCTTGACTGCCGCCGGCCGCGAGAGCTTCAGCTTGCTGTTCAGTCCCCAGACCGGCCGGCGCGCATTGTCGTCGCTGAGCATATTGGTGATGATCGCCGCGTGGTTTGGGTCGAGCGCCTTCAGGTGCGGCTGGGGCTTAAGCTCGGTCACCTTGCCGTTGCCGTCGACGATCTTGAGGATCGCCATCGGCGGGTAGTAGGCGCCGCCGCTGGCCAGGGTATTGTAGGCCGCCGTCAGGTCCAGCGGCGTGACCTCGCCGCCACCCAGCGTGAGCGCCAGGCCGTAGTGCTGGTCGCCGCGCCGCAGCCCGCTGATCCCCACATCGTGCAGCAGCTCGATCGTGTTGTTGACGCCGGCGAACTTCAGCGCCTTGACCGCCGGCATATTGAGCGAGTTCGCCAGCGCCGTACGGATGCGCACCGGGCCATTCCAGCGGCCATTGTAGTTCTCCGGCTCGTACCATTTCCCGGCGACCAACGGATACTTCGTCGGCACATCCCAGATCACCGAGGCCGGGGTCATCCCCTGCTTCATCGCCGACAGGTAGGTGAACGGCTTGAGCGCCGAGCCCGGCTGCCGCTCGCGCGTCGTGACATTGACCTGGCCGTCGAGCACATTGCCCTTCTCGCCCTTGGTGCTGGTCGGCACCTCCTTGTTGTAGTCGATGCTGCCGACCATCGCCAGGATCTGCCCGCTGTTGGGCTGCATCACCACCACCGCCGCGTTATGGATGTTGCGCTCTTGCAGCTCTTGGATGCGCTCGGCGGCCTTCTGCTGGACCATCCGCTGCATCTCCAGATCGAGCGTGGTGTAGATCGACAAGCCCTGGTTGGCGAACTGCGGGCCATACTGCTCCTCAAGCAGCTTGCGCACATAGAAGACGAAGTGCGGCGCGTTCAGCGGCACCTCCTGGTCGGCGAACACCAAGTCCTCATTGGCGGCGCGGCGGGCGTCCTGCTCATCAATATAGCCCTCGTCGACCATCTGCGTCAGCACGGCGGCCTGGCGCTGCTTGGGCGGCGGCGTGCCGTTCGAGAACTCGTATGAGGGCTCCAGCCAGCCCTCTTCGAGCCGGATACCATTGAGGATGTTGCCCTCCAGGTAGTTGATCGGGTCGTAGTAGCTGGGGAGCTGCGGCAGCCCGGCCAGCAGCGAGGCCTCGGCCAGCGTCAGCTCGTCGGCGTGCTTATCGAAATAGACCTCGGCGGCCGCCTCGATCCCGTAGGCCAGGTTGCCGTAGTAGATCTCGTTGAGGTACAGCTCAAGGATCTCATCCTTGGTGTATTGCTGGGTTAGCTCGCGCGCTAGGATGATCTCAGTCATCTTGCGCCGGTAGCGGTTCTCGTAGGCCCGCTCCTCGTCGTTCAGCACAACGCTCTTGATCAGCTGCTGGGTGATCGTCGAGGCGCCGCCGGTTTCTTCGCCGGCCGAGACGCTGCGGTAGAACGCCTTGAGGATACCCTCGTAATCGACCCCCTGATTCTCGAAAAAGGTCTTGTCCTCGATCGCCACTGTCGCCTGGACCAGCAGCGGCTCGATCTGGTCCAGTTTCACGCGCGTGCGCTTGCCGGCGCCGAAGAACTCATAGAGCAGGACGTTATTGCGATCGTAGATCCGGGTGGTCTGGAAGCTGTCGTGCTTGGCGATCTGATCCAGGCGCGGCTTAAGCGAGTTGGCCAACTGCGCGTAGGCGCCATAGGCGCTTCCGGCGCCGCCCAAGCTCATCAGCGCCGCCAGCAGCACCACGGCCAGCAGCAGCCGCGAAACGATCGCCGGCACCTGATTATTGCCCGGCTGCGCTCTGCCATGCAGCATCCCCGGTATCGGCCGCCGGCGCGGGATCGGCCGCCCGGCCAGCGAGCGCCGGAAACGCCGATCGCGCGGGTCGTAACGTTGTGACATGCTCTTCGCGTTTCTGATCGATTCGATTTACGATCGGCCTGTTCCGTGGCACCCTACGTCCCAATCGTAAATCGCATATCGTAAATCATAAATTGGCATCAACCACTCTTGGAGGCGCATTTTACCACGCGAAGGTGAAAAGGCAAACGGAATAAAGCTGATAGATCGCTGAGAGACGGTTTGAAAAGGGGAGTTTGAGGGGCGACCGCTCAAGAATCCCCCTTCCACCACATGCTATAATTGAGCCGCTGCTCACGTGAAACGGTGTGGATCTGACCATATGCGCCTGGAAGACCTGAAAGGCCGCCGCCTCGGACGCTATGAGATCGTCGCCCTGCTTGGGCGCGGCGGGATGGCTGCGGTCTATCGCGCCCACGATACGGGCTTGCGCCGCGATGTGGCACTCAAAGTGCTCTACCCCCAGTACACCTACGACGAAACGCTGGTCGAGCGCTTCCAGCGCGAGGCGGTCCTGGCCGCCGGGCTCGACCACCCCAACATCGTGCCGATCTACGACGTCGGCGAGGCCGATGGCCTGGTCTACATCGCCATGAAGCTGCTCGGCGGCCCCTCGCTCGCCGATGTGCTGCGGCTGCGCGACGCGCTCTCGCCCCCGGAACTGCTCCCGATCGTCTCCCAGATCGCGTCGGCGCTCGACTACGCCCACGCGCGCGGCATCATCCACCGCGATATCAAGGCCGCCAACATCCTCCTGGAACAGACCGAGATTGGAGATCGGAGAGCGCAGATTCCCCCTACCAATCTCCAATCTCCAATCTCCAATCTCCGCGGCATGCTGACCGACTTCGGCATCGCCAAGTCGCTCGACGCGCCGGGGCTCACCGGCACCGGGGTGCTGATCGGCACGCCCGACTACATGGCGCCCGAGCAGATTCGCGGCGGCCACACCGTCGATTACCGCGCCGACATCTACGCGCTGGGCGTGCTGGTGTTCCGCTGCCTGACCGGCCGGCGGCCCTTCGAGGGTGGCACCGAGGAGGTGCTCATGGGCCACCTCTACGGCTCCATCCCCGACCTGGCCTCGGTCGCGCCGTCACTTCCGCCGGCGGTCGGGCCGGTGATCGGCAAGGCCATGGCCCGCGATCCCCACGACCGCTACGACAGCGCCGGGGAGTTCGCCCGCGCGCTGCGGGCCGCCACCGGGCTTGAGCCGCCGACCCCGCCGCCGGCCATGCGCCGCCCGCTGGAAGGGCGCGCGGTCGTGCCGCGCCCCGCCGCCGATGCGCTGGCGCGGCCCGGCCCCGGCACAGCCGACCAGGCCACGCGCAAGGGCACGGTGGTGCCGGGCGGCGCGCGCCTCGCACAACCGCAAGGGGCGCCCCCGCAGCCCGCCCGGCCAATCCAGCCGGTCGAGCGGCGCGGCGGCGCCGGCCGCGCGATCGGCGCCGCGCTGCTGCTGCTCCTGTTCGGGGGCGGCCTGCTGCTGGCCTGGAGCGCCTTGGTCTCCGGCCGCACCCAGGACCCGGTGGCCAGCGGCACGACTCTGCCGGCCACGCCGGCTCCCGCCACGCTTCCGCCGCCTGTACCCAGCCCGACAACTCAGCCGGCCCCATCCGAGACACCTGCGGAGCCGCCAACTCAGCCGCCCGAGCCGACTGCGCCACCCGCATCGGTAGTACCAGCGACAATCGTCCCGCTGCCGCCGACCACCACGCCCACCACTGTGCCGCCGGCCACTACACCCACCACCGCTCCACAGATCAATACGCCCACCAGCACGCCGACCACCACACCCACCAGCGCCCCGCCGACCACTACGCCCACCAGCGCGCCAACTAACACACCCACGGCGCGGCCTTGTCCCGATGTCCCGATGGCTGGTGGCTTCGGCATGCTGCTGGAGCAGCACCCCAGGATCAGGGAGCGCCTAGGCTGCCCGACCCAAGCCGAGCAGGGCGGCGCGAACACAGCCGCCGAGCAGCAGTTCGAGCAGGGCAGCATGTTCTATTTCACCATGACCGAGCAGGTCTATGTGTTGATCGGGCGGAGTCGCGGCGAGTGGCTTCGTTTCGAGAGGGACCAACTCCTGCCCCTGCCAACGCCCACGCCGGCTGCTTCGCCTATTTGCGCGCAGCCGATGCAGGGTGGCTTCCAACTGGTCTGGTCGAACTTCGGCGGTGTTCAGCGATCACTCGGCTGCCCCACCGGCCCCGAGGATGGCCTGTTCGAGGGTGCCTACCAGCCGTTCGACAGGGGGACCATGCTGTATAGCCAGAAGGGGCTGGGGCGCGGCAAGACGCTCTACGTCCTCTACGAGGATGAGACGTTCGAGCGGTACGACGATCCGAATCCGTAGAGCGGATAGGGAATTGAGAATTGAGAATTGAGAATTGAGAACCGACCGCCGAGAACAAAGAACAAAGCACAAAGAACAAAGTATCACGCACCGGAACCTGTAGGGCAGGCCCTCCGTGGCCGCCCAAACGCCACGCAACACGCAACACGCATCACGCATCACGTTTCACGTAAATTATGGCGAATTATTACGACGACGTCTACGAGATCGTCAAGCGCATCCCGGCCGGCAAGGTCTCGACCTATGGCCGCGTCGCCGCGATGGCGCTGGTGCCACGCGGCGCCCGTGGGGTCGGCTGGGCGCTGGCGGGCCTGAGCCCGGAGCGGGCACAAGAGGTGCCCTGGTGGCGCGTGATCAACGCCGCCGGGCGCATCAGCAACGCCTACAACGCCGAGCTCCAGGGCGATCTGCTCGAAGCTGAGGGGGTTGTCTTCGACGACAGTGGTTATGTCGAGCTTGGCAGGTTTCTATGGGATGGTCAGTAGTCAGTTGTCCATTGTCAGTTGCAGATGAAAATGTGGGTGGGTTATTCTTGAGGGGCGACCCCCTCAAACTCCCCCTTTTTCAGGCCATCACCGCCGCGAGGAACCGCTCGACGGCGTAGGTGCTGAGCTGGCCGCTCGGCCCGCCGAAGTTGAAGTCGCAACCGTGGGTGGCCCAGGGTAGGCCGAGCAGCAGGTGCGGGCGCCCGGCCTGCGCCAGCCGCTCGGCCAGCCGCTCGCTCTGCCGTGGCGAGACCAGTTCGTCGCGACCGCCATGGATCAGCAGGGTCGGCGGGGTCGCCGGGCCGACGAAGTCGAGCGGCGAGGCGGCGTCGTAGGCGCGGGCGGCCAGGTCGGGGGTGCCGCCCAGGTACGCCTCCAGCGCGCCGCGGCTGTCGAGCACGCGCGGGTTGGCCGGGTGGGCGTAGCTGTAGCGCATGTCGGTCGGCGCGTAGAAGCTGATCACGCCGCGAATCGCCGGGTCGGCGGCGGTGTAGGCGGCCAGCAGCCCGATCTGCCCGCCGGCCGAGCGTCCCAGCAGCGCCAGCCGCTGCGGGTCCAGGCCCAGATCGGCGGCGTGCTGCTTGAGGTAAGCCAGCGCCGCCAGGACGTCGTCGTGGGCGGCGGGGAAGGGGTGCGCCGGCGCAAGGCGGTAGCTTATCGCGGCCACGATGTAGCCGCGCGCGGCCAGGTAGCTGTTGAGCGGGGCGAGCTGGGTGCGGTCGCCATGCTGCCAGGCCCCACCATGGATCACCAGCACGCCCGGCGCCGGGCCATCCGACGCAGAGGGCTGGTACAGGTCGAGGTGCAGCTCGTGCGTCGCCCTGGTGGCGTAGACCAGGCTGCGCCGCCGCACCGAGGGCGAGGCGACCCCGCGCAGCAGGTCGGCGGCGACCAGCGGCGCCGACCGGGCCGGCGCGCCCGGCGCCGAGATGGCGGGCACGTCGCCAAAGGCGGCCACGAACTGCGCCGGCAGCCGCCGCGCGACCACGATGGCGCGCAGCAGCGGGGTCAGCACCAGCGGCGCGGCGGCCAGGCCCAGCGCGGCACCGATGCGGCCGTTCCGGGTGCGGCGCCAGCCGGGCAGCAGCGGCGCGAGAGCCGCAAGTGCCAGCATGTGCCCCCACTCGGTCACTCCGATCGCCAGCATCCACAGCAGCGACGTCGGGGCCTTGAGCACGGCCAGCGCGGATAGGGCGGCGCTGAACGCGCCTGCCACCAGGCGCCACGCATCAGCCGAGCCACGCCGGGAGCCCACGGAGGCATGGCGGTACTGGTGTGATTGCGCCACGACGATCTCCTTTTCCAGAATGCGAGGATGGAGGATGGAGGATGGAGGATGGAGGATGGAAGATAGCCAATGCAATCTATCTTCTATCTTCCATCCTCCAAGAAACTGTCTGAAAAGGCCGCGTGCCACTCGCAATCCGTGGTGGAAAGGGATCTTGAGGGGGCTGCCCCCTCAAACTCCCCCTTTTCAGACAGTCTCTAAGGCGGTCAGTGGTCGGCGGTCGGCGGTCAGTGGTCAGTGGTTAGGAGGTCGGCTGCGCGATCTGGTCGCCGATCTTGGCCGCGCCCTCTTCGCGCAGCTTGGCGAAGGCGCCGGGGTTGTACTTGAGCACCGGCTGGCGGGCCGCGCGCACCTCGTCGAGCCGGCGCACCGGGGCGGTCGTAGGCGCCTGGTGCAGGATCTCGATGTCCTCGCGCGCCTCCTCGGCGATCTTGAGCAGCGCCGCGATGAAGCTGTCCAGGTTGCGCTTAGTCTCGGTCTCGGTCGGCTCGATCATCAGCGCTTCCGGCACGATCAGCGGGAAGTAGACCGTCGGCGGGTGGAAGCCGTAGTCGATCAGCCGCTTGGCGATATCGAGCGTGCGCGCCTGTGGCGCCTCGGCGAGCTGCCCTTCAGCACCACCTCGTGCATGCAGGTGCCGGTCGTAGGCTGGCGGGTAGGTGCCCTGGAGCTTGACTCGCAGGTAGTTGGCGTTGAGCACCGCGATCTCGCTGACCTCGCTTCAGGCCAGCGGCGCCCAGCGTGCGGATGTAGGTCCAGGCGCGCACCAGCATGCCGAAGTTGCCCCAGAAGGTCTTGACGCGGCCGATGCTCTGGGCTGGCGTCACGTAGCGGTAGGTCGTGCCGTCCGGCCCCTCGACCTTTTCCACCACCGGGCCGGGCAGGAACGGCGCCAGCTCCGCAGTGCAGCCGACCGGCCCGAGCCCGGGCCGCCGCCGCCGTGGGGCGTGGTGAAGGTCTTGTGCAGGTTGTAGTGCATCAGGTCGAAGCCGACCTCGCGCGGCTTGACGATGCCCAGGATGGCGTTGAAGTTGGCGCCGTCGCCGTACATCAGGCCGCCGGCCTGCGTGGACCAGCTGGGAGATCTCTTCGACGTTCTCCTCGAACAGCCCCAGCGTGTTCGGGTTGGTCAGCATCATCCCGGCGGTGCGCGGCGACAGCTTGCTCTTGAGGTCGTCGATATTGCAGTTGCCGCGCGGCCCTGACTTGACCTCGACCACCTTCATGCCGACCATCGCGGCCGTGGCCGGGTTGGTGCCGTGGGCCGAGTCGGGCACCAGGATCTCGGTGCGCTGTGCGTCGCCACGGGCCAGGTGGTAGGCGCGGAACACCAGCACGCCGGTGAACTCGCCCTGCGCGCCGGCCGCCGGCTGGAGCGAGACCGCGTCGAAGCCGGACAGTTCGGCCAGGTAGGTCTGGAGCTCGTACATGATCTGCAGCGCGCCCTGCGACAGCTCCTCGTCCTGGAGCGGGTGTGCCCCCGCGAAGCCGGGGTAGCGGGCGACCTCCTCGTGGAGCTTAGGGTTTCCTTTCATACTGCACGAACCTAGGGGATATGGGCCAGTATCAATGCAATAATTGCGCTGCGAGATGCGCGTAAAGTGCCGCATCACCTCCAGTTCGCTCAGTTCCGGCATTCCAGCCATATCATCGCCACGCAGCAGCTCGCCGGGCAGTTCGACCTGCGGCACATCCAGGCTAGGCAGGTTCACGCCGATCTTGCCAGGCGCGGAGAGTTCGAAGATCGGTGGCTCGTAGGTGTCCATTGGTCTATTCTCTTTCTGTCTTGGAGCCTTCGGCCCACAAATGAATTTGTGGCCCCTCAAACTCCCCTTTTCAAATAGTCTCTCACCCCTCCAGCACCCGCAGCAGCCCGCGCAGCACCCCACGGCGGCGCTCGCACTCGCTGATCGCACCGCGCGCGTGGGCCTCCTGCATGCGCTGGAGCACCAGCAGCAGCCGGTAGGGCGCCATGGCGTGCTCGCGCACCTGCTCGTAGGCGCGCTGGGTATGGTCGTCGTAGGCGTTGCCGTAGCCGACGCGCAGGCTGAAGAAGTGTGGCTCCTCGGTCATATCAAAGAAGGTCACGTGATCCCAGACCGGGCCCCAGCCCAGCGCGTGCTCCCAGCCGAGCAGGCCGCCGATCCACCAGCGATCCCCGCTCTGGCGCACCAGGATCGTCTGCGGGCCCAGGCCGCCGCAGATCAGCGCCGCCTGCTGCCCAGCCGGCAGAAACCGCGTCTCGAACCAGCTTTGCAGCTCGGCGGCGAACTGCCCGTCGATCAGGCCCAGCGCCCCGCAGCGGCCCAGTTCGTCGGCCACACGGGCGAGGACGTAGCTGCGCTCGTCGTCGGCCGCCCATGGCTCGGCGCCGGCCAGCGCGCCATAGCGATCACAGGCGAGCCGGTGGACCCGGCACACGATCTCGCCGAGGCGGCGCCCGAGCGCATAGCGCTGATCCTCCGACAGTCGCGGCAGCGCCTGCTCCAGCGGCACACCCTCGATCTGGGAGACCAGCACGTACGACCGGCCGATGGTGGCGCCCTCGGCGTCGGACGCGCGGAGCTGCGGGATCGGCAGATCGATCTCGGCGCGTAGCATCCGCAGCGCTGCGGCGGCCCGCTCCGCCGCTTCATCCGAGCCGAAGAGCAGCAGACTCAGCCGCTCCCCGCTCGCCAGCGCCAGGTCGTAGCGCTCGTGGGGCGCCGGGCGCGCCTCGCGCAGCCGCTCGCCTGGGAACGCGCGCGCGACGATCGCCTCAAGTTGTTGGTTCGTAAGCGCCATACCAAGAACAAAGAACAAAGAACAAAGAACAAAGAACAAACCAGGAATCGAGAACTGGCCGCCGACAAGATGACCAGATGACAAGGTGAAAGGGCCGAGCATCTGTAGGGCAGGCCCTCCGTGGCTGCCCGAACACCACGCAACACGTTTCACGCATCACGCATCACGCCCCAAGCGCATCGACCAACCCGTCGATATCATCCTTGTCGTTCATCTCGGTCACGCACAGCAGCATTGCGCCGCGCTCGGAGCCGGTCGAAAGATCGCCCAGGTGCGGGTAATCGGCCGCCAGATCGTAGCCGCCGACGATCCCCCGCTCGCGCAGGACCGCGTTGATCGCGGCGACCGGGCGCGGGCAGCGGACGATGAACTCCTTGAAGAACGGCCCCCGGTCGAGCACCTCGTACCCCGGAAGCTGCGCGATCCGGCCGGCGGCGTAGTGGGCACGGTGGTAGCACAGCTCGGCCACACGGCGCAACCCCTGGCGGCCCATCAGGCTCATGTAGACCGCCGCTGCCAGCGCCATCAGCCCCTGGTTGGTACAGATGTTGGAGGTCGCGTTCTCGCGGCGGATGTGCTGCTCACGCGCCTGGAGCGTCAGTACATAGCCCAGCCTGCCCTCCAGATCCAGCGTGGCGCCGGTCAGGCGGCCCGGCATCTTGCGAACATACTTCTCGCTGCACGTAAAGAGCCCCAGGTACGGCCCGCCGAACGTCAGCCCGACGCCGAGCGGCTGCCCTTCAGCGGTGGCGATGTCGGCGCCGGCCTCGCCGGGCGTCTGGAACAGCCCCAACGCGAGCGGGTCGAAGGCCGCCACCAGCAGCGCCCCGGCGGCGTGGGCCTTTTCGGCCAGCGGCTTGAGATCGTGGAGCGTGCCGAAGAAGTCGGGGCTCTGCACGATCAGCGCCGCCGTCGTAGAATCCACCATGGCCGCTATGTCGTCGATCGTCGCGTCGAGCTGCTCGTCGCCGCGGATACGGATATTGGTCCCCTCCAGGTAGGTCCGCAGCACGGCGCGGTACTGCGGGTTGACGCTGGGCGCGACGACGATCGTGCGGCGGTTGCGGGTCGAGGCCACTGCCATCAGCGCCGCCTCGGCCAGCGCGGTGCCGCCGTCGTAGTGCGAGGCGTTGGCGACGTCCATCCCGGTCAGGGCACAGAGCAGGCTCTGGTACTCAAAGATCGCCTGGAGCGTGCCCTGGCTGATCTCCGGCTGGTAGGGGGTATAGGAGGTATAGAACTCGGCCCGGCGCAGGATCTGGTCGACGGCGCTGGGCACGAAATGATTGTACGCCCCGGCGCCGAGGAAGATGTTGTGGGTCTGAGGGCTAGCATTCTTGCTCGCCAGGGCCGACAACTCCCGGCGCAGTGCGATCTCCGAGAGCGGCGCGGGCAGCCGCACCTCTGGAAAGCGCACCCCTTCGGGGACCACCGCGAACAGGTCATCGACGCGCTCGACCCCGATCGCCGCCAGCATCTCGGCGCGCTCGGCCTCGGTGATAGATGTGTAGTGCGACATCCTTTGCTCCATGGTGGAAAGGGGGTTCTTGAGGGGGCAGCCCCCTCAAACTCCCCCTTTTAGACAGCCTCTTAGTGCTTGATCTCGTCCACATACTTCTCATACGCATCGGCGCTCATCAGCGCGCCCACGCCTGGGGCGAGCTTGATCTTGATCAGCCAGCCCTCATCGTACGGATCGCCGTTCAGGACCTCCGGCGTATCGAGCAATGCGCTGTTGACGGCGATCACCTCGCCGCCGACCGGCATATACAAGTCCGAGGCGGCCTTGACCAACTCGACCGCGCCGAAGCTTGTGCCGGCCTCGTAGCTCACGCCCACCTCGGGCAGATCGACGTAGACCACATCGCCCAGGGAGTCCTGCGCGTAGTCGGTGATCCCGATCGTCCCGTCCTCGCCCTCAATGCGAGATCCACTCGTGGCTCTTCGTGTACTGAAGATCGGCGGGAGTTTTGAAAGCCATCGTCATCGCCTCCTATGATCGTTTAGGTTGAGCATGCGCTTCGAGCCAGGTCGCTACGTCCGATGCGTCGGTAAAATCGAGGAACGCCTCACCAAGCTCCTCCAGGAGCGTCGCGTCAAGCAGAAGAATGCGATCGTGGTCGGCCGGGGATAGCATGCCGAACCGGCGGGTTATCTGCCGCAGTACCAACGAGGCCCGCCCGCGCTGCAACCCCTGCTGCAACCCCTGCTGCAACCCCTGCTGCAACCCCTGCTGCAACCCCTGCTGCAACCCCTGCTGCAACCCCTGCTGCAACCCCTTTTCGATCCCGATTTGCTCCAGGCCGGTAATATACGGCATACGTTGTTCCTCCTCATACACCGTTGCGGAGAAGCGTGCTTCGAGCCCTGCCGGCAACGTCATCATCCAGTCGATCAGGCGCAAAAAGGCCAGGATATCCTCGCGCTGATAGCCCCGCTGCAAGAGCGAACGGAAGAGTTGGATCTTCCAGGCCAGGCGCGCCTGCATGTCACGCTGGGTCGCCAGTGTCTTTAGATGCGCCCGCAGCAATAATGCGAATGGATTGGGATGGTTGACAAGCTCTTCCTCGCGCTCCTGATAGTCAATCAGCTTCACGATCGGAAAGTCGAGACGCAGTTGACATCCCCACAGCGCGTAGGTAAAGTCTGCCGGTCGCCAGTCCGGAACGGCATCTCCTAAAACCGCCAAGCTCACAACCTGCTGATCGTAGCGATCAAAGATCCGGTAGTGATAGACGAACATCCGCCTGGCAAACTCAGGGTCCACCTGCCCCTGGATCTCGATATGCACCAGAACCAAAGTCGGCTCGCCGTCCTTGCGATACACGCGCACCAGCTTATCGGCCAGCCGACGGCCAATCTCGGCGTCACGCACCACCTGCTGGAGTTCGGTATCGAGCACATCATAGCCATTGTCCCAATCGATGTCGGCATGCGCCTCTGGGAAGAAGAAGGCCATGAACGCCTCGAAGGCGTACTCGATTGCCTCCTTCCACGGGCTATCGTAGTTGGCCGGTACGGGTTCTATCGAGAAGTCGGACATCCGCGCACTCGCTACTTCTTATACCGCGGTTTGTAAAAGGGCGTCTTCACCACCCGCGCACGCACCGGCTTCTCGCGCACCACCACGTCGAACTCGGCGCCCTCCTTCGCCAGCGCCGTCGGTAGATACCCAAGGCCCAGGTTCTTGCCCAGCGACGGCGCGGGCATGCCGGTGGTGACATAGCCAATACGTTCACCGTCGACGCTGCGGATCTCGTAGTCGCCGCGGGCGATGCCCCGACCGACCATCTCGAAGCCGGCCAGCCGGCGCTGGATACCCTCCTGCTTGATCCGCTGGAGCGCCTCGCGGCCCACGAAGTCGCCCTTGTAGAGCTTGACTACCCAGCCCAACTTGGCCTCGTAGGGGTTGATCTCGTCGGCGATCTCGTGGCCGTAGAGCGCCAGGCAGGCCTCGAAGCGCAGGCTGTCGCGCGCGCCCAGCCCGCACGGCTTCAGCCCCTCGCCGCTGCCCAGTTCCAGCAGCCCATCCCACAGGCGCTCGGCCATGTCGTCGTCGACAAACAGCTCGAAGCCGTCCTCGCCGGTGTAGCCGGTGCGGGCGACGATAGCGGGAATGTCGTCCAGCAGCATAGCGGTCGTGACAGCGTGGAACGGCAGGCTGGCCACGTCCGCGCTAGCGACCTGCGCCACGATCGACTCGGCCAGCGGCCCCTGGAGCGCCAGCATCGAGGCACGATCGGAGATATTGGTCAGCACGACATCATAGCCGGCCATGTGGTCGAGCATCCAGGCGAAGTCCTTCTCGATGTTCGAGGCATTCACCACGACCATGTAGCCGTCGGGGAGGTTGTAGATAAAGATATCGTCCACAATCCCGCCATCGGGCCGGCACATCAGCGCGTAGCTTGACTGCCCCTCGCCAATCGACGCGACATCCTGGGTGGCAATGTGCTGGAGAAACGCCAGCGCGTCAGGCCCTTTGACCTCGACCTCGCCCATATGGCTGATATCGAACAGGCCCGCCGCATTGCGCACGGCGCTGTGCTCCTCCACAATGCCACTGTACTGGACCGGCATCTCGAATCCGGCGAAAGGGACGATCCGCGCGCCCAGCGCAACATGGCGGTCATACAGGGGTGTTCGCTTCAGAGTCTCTGAGCTTGTCATCCGGGCGACTCCTTTCGGTATATCTCGGATGCTCTGTCGTATGGGGTGTGCAGATTATACCAGAATTGAATCTTTCCCATCTCGATCCTTTTAGACAGGGTCAGTTGTCAGTTGCGGCGCAACTGACAACTGACCCTGTTTTATCTCGCATAAGTCCACCCATCATCCCCGTACTTCTCGGCCCGCAAGCGCTGCTCCTGTTCATACTCGCCGCTTGTCAGCTCACCGCGCTCGATCGTGATCCCCCACACCGCCGCGAACCCGCCGACCAGCGCGTCCACCACAGCATCAAACTCAACCGCGCGGCCGAGCGCCTCGTCCAGCGCGATCATCTTCGCGCCCAGGTCGGCGGGCGGGTCGGCCAGCAGCGCGGCCAGGCGCGCCGCATGCGGTGCCAGCGGGATGGCGCCGTGTTGCAGCAGCGCCCCGGCCCTGCGCACCTGCGCGCTGCCGGCCAGCTTGCGCCCGGCCACCATCAGCTCGTAAGCAGCGGGCGTGTCGAAGCAGGCTGCCGATCCGGCCAGGTGCCGGCGCCCGACCGGCGTGAGCATCACATCGACGCCGAGCCGCCGCAGGCCGGCACCCAGCGCGAGGCTGATCTGTCGATAAGTCTCCAGAATCGAATCGCCGCCAAAGCGCGGGTGACCGGCCCGGCAGACCACCGCATAGGTCAACTCCTCGTCGTGCAGCAGCGCCCGCCCGCCCGAAGGCCGCCGGACGACCGCCACCCCCGCGCGCTCGCACGCCGTCCGGTCGATCGCGTCGCTACGCTGGAAGCGCCCCAGCGACAGGCACGCGGGCCGCCAGCGGTACAGCCGCAGCGTCGGCAGCGTCGTCCCGGCTGCGTGCGCGGCCAGGATCGCCTCGTCGCGGGCCATATTCGCCGCGCCATCCAGTGGTTCGTCGATCAGCAGTCGCCAGGTTTCGTATGTCATAGCATGAAAAAACGGACAGGGTCAGGCGACGTGCCTGACCTCTGTCCGCGAACCTGAGAGATGCCTCGTCGTCCGTTGTCCGTGTAAGGTAAGGGCGTATTGCATACGCTCTTACCTTACACGGGCAACGGACAGAACCGAGTTACTCCTTCGGTGCCGCCAAGCGCTTCCTATCACCAAAGATCAAAAAACCACAAACAAAGACCTGCTGCTCCACGCTTTGTTCTTTGTTCTCGGTTCTCCAGCGCTGGTCAGCTCTCCAGAGGGCCGTCGGGGCGCAGTTCGGGGACCTGAGAGATTCGCGCAGGGCTTGGCGACCCCGGCTTGCTCCTTCGGCGACCGCATAGGCGGTACTCTCCCGCGCCCGTCGTCCGGCTGCCCGATAGTATAGCATATTTGTCGCGACTGCCGCGCAGCCGCGCCGCGCATACTCTGCCACTTCCGCCGCTTCCGCGCCTTCCCCGTTCAAACGCCTTACCGCTTGAAGATCGACGTGCGGATATGCAGATCCGCCCCGCACGACGCACAGCTTCCCCCCTCCAGCCCAGTGACCCGCGTGCCCTTAGCAGTGCGCTCGATCACCGTGGTGCCGCAGGACGGGCAGGAGGTGCTTTGTCCCGACTCAGGGCCATAGATGAAGTGGAGCCCGGCCTCATGGCCCAGCCGGCGCGCCCGCGCGACCGTCGCCGCAGCTGCCGCTCCGGCATCGCCCGGCAGCACATGCCAGGGCGTATGCGCGCCAAGCGTATCGCGGATCCAGCCGGCGAGCGCCTGGGTCTGCTCCACCGTATCGTTAACATTCGGATGCAGCCGCGTCGTCACCTCGATATGGCAGTTCCAGCGCTGCCGGGCATGGGCCATCACGTCGAGCACCCCGCGCCAGTCCTCCACCCCGGCCAGCCGCCGGTAGGCCCCGTCGTCGAACGCCCGCAGCTCCACGCTTAACCCGTCGAGATAGTGGCCAAGCTGGTCCAGCGCCGCCATCGTCGTGTAGCCGGAACTCACCAGCGCCGTATAGCGGCTGCTGGCCCGGCTGAACTGCAAAAGCTCCATCGCGTACTCGTGTGACACCGACGGGTCGCTATACGTCCAGACCACGCCGCGGCACAGCCGCTCCAGCGCGAAGGCAGCCGCCCGCTCGGGTTCGAGGCGTCGGCGCTTGCTCTCATCCTCCGGCACCCGGCCATACTGACCATGCTGCTGATCGATCGGAAACGCATAGCCCCAACTGCCGATCGAAAGCACCGACGTGTCGGGGAAGAAGTGCCACAACCGGTGATCCTCGATCGGGCCAACCGTCGCGGCGCTGACCAGGCCATCGTTAATCACCTCGATGCCCGCGTCGCCGCCGACACGCACCAGGCAACGCCCAACATCGCCCGGCGCCAGCTCGCAACGCCACTGGCACACCCCACAGCGCCGGCGTCCGTCAGCTAGAGGTTCTACAAGCTCGGTGAGACGCATACTCGCTCCTGCTAGCATTCTCCCAACCTATCGGGTATAATGCAGGCGATTAGTAGGCATTATAACCTCAGTGGGACAGATAGTATCATGGATGAAACTCCACTCCGGCGCAGGCTCGGAATTGAGCAAGGCACTCAGACGGCGGTCGACCCCTCCATGACGAAGCATAGCTGGGAGCGGGTGCCCTCCGAGCCGGACGACGAGCGCAGCCTGCCCAGTGTTCGCGGCGTCGTCAAGGAGCTGCTCGAGACCGCAATCTTTATCCTGCTGGTCTTCCTGATCGTGCGCGGCGTCGTGCAGAACTTCAAGATCGAGGGCCAGAGTATGGAGCCGAACCTTCATAGCGGCCAGTATATCCTGGTCAATAAGCTGGTCTACTTCCATTTCGATATGAACGCCCCCATGCGCCTGCTCCCCGGCAGGGGCGATCTGCCTCAACGCACGATCTACCCATTTCATCTGCCCCGCCGCGGCGAGGTCGTCGTGTTTGAGTACCCGCGCGATTTCAGCAAGGATTATATCAAGCGGGTGATCGCCCTGCCCGGCGATACAGTTCAGGTCAAAGAAGGCCGAGTGTACGTCAACGACGTGCTGCTGGAAGAAGCCTATCTCAACGGCGCCCAGACGTCCTGCCGCCAGGAGGATGCGTGCAGCCAGGGTCGCCTGGTCACCGTCAGGCCCGGCACGATCTTTGTCATGGGCGATAACCGCGCCAACAGCAGCGACTCGCGCGAGTGGGACGAGCTTCCGCTGGATCGGGTCATCGGCAAGGCCTGGGTCTCCTACTGGCCGCGCAACTATTGGGGTGTGATTGCGACGCCATCCTACGCCGCCATTCCGTAGCCGCATTATAGCCGCCTCTACGAGCCGCCGTCAAACCCGTATGCACATCGCGATCAACGCCCATTTACTGGCCCACACCAGCAGCTTCCGCCGGGCCGGCGTCTCCAACTATGTCGAAGCGCTCCTAACCCACCTGGGCGAGGTAGACCGGGACAACCGTTATACGATCTACACGACCCGTGGGCTCAGCCGCGACGCATTGGGGCTGCCACCGAATTTCACCATCCGCCCCAGCCGCCTGCCCACGATCAACCCGCGCGTGCGCATCCCCTGGGAACAACTGCTGGCCCCACTGCTGCTGCGCTCCATTCGCGCCGATGTGTTTCACGGCGTCCTCAACGTTGCGCCGCTATTCTGCCCGGTGCCCAGCGTGATTACCATCCACGACCTGGCCTTCCTCAGCTTCCCGCAGACCTTCCGGCGCCTGAATCGTTCCTACCTGACCTGGGCAACCCGCGTTTCGGCCCGGCGCGCCGCCCGCATCCTGGCCGTCTCCGAGGCGACCAAGCAGGAGATCGTGCGGCTGCTCGGCATCCCCGCCGAGAAGATCGTCGTCACCCACAACGCCTGTGACGCGCGCTTCGCCCCGCCCGATCCGGTCGCCCTCGATGCCTTCCGGCGACGGGTGGGCCTGCCGGAGCGCTTCATCCTGTTTGTGGGCACGCTTGAGCCTCGGAAGAACCTGCCAACCCTACTCGACGCCTACGCCCGTATCGCCCCGTCTACCGACGTTCCCCTGATCATCGGCGGCGGCAAAGGCTGGCTCTACGACGAGATCTTCGCCAGGGCCGAGTCGCTCAATCTGGGCGACCGCGTGCGCTTCGCCGGCTATATCGATGGGGTCGATCTGCCCCTCTGGTACGCCGCAGCGACCGTCTTTACCCTGCCGTCGCTCTACGAGGGGTTCGGCATGCCGCTGCTGGAGGCCATGGCTTGCGGCACCCCAGTTGTGACGACGACCAGCAGCAGCCTGCCCGAGGTCGTGGGCGACGCCGGGCTGACCGTGCCCCCAACCGACGCCGATGCCCTCGGCGCCGCGCTGCTGCGGCTGCTCGACGATGCCGAGCTGCACGCCGAGCTGCGCGAGCGCGGGCTGCGCCGCGCCCGCCTCTTCTCCTGGCGCGCAACCGCCGAGCGGACCCTGGCCGTCTACCAGGACGCCGCCGACCGCCGGCCACTGACCACCGACCACGCTTGAGTAGAGGAGCATTGTATGTCCCATTTGCTACAAGCCGATACAGCTCCAACCTCCCGTAGCTATAGCACTGCCCGCTTCGATTGGCTGATGGTTCTGCTTGCGCTCCTGCTCACCGGCGGCACCTACCTGGACGCCTGGGCGCACAACCATGGCTACAGCGACTCCTCCTTTTTCACTCCCTGGCATGCAGTGCTTTACGGCGCATTCTTGTGTGTTGCCATTGCAGTGCTGGTCATGATGGTGCCAAAGCTCGCGCGTGGTCTTCCCTGGTTCGACACCCTACCGATCGGCTATGAGCTATTGCCGATTGGTACCGCTCTCTTTGCCTGTGCTGGTGCGAGCGATTTTCTCTGGCATACCCTGTTTGGCCTCGAAAATGACATCGAAGCGCTCCTGAGCCCGCCACATCTCGGGCTTGTAGCGGGAGCGCTGCTTATCATCGGTGCGCCCTTGCGTGCGGCGTGGCTGCGGCCGGGGACTCCGGCTGGCTGGCGTGAATGGACACCCGCGCTCCTCTCGGTAAGCCTGTTGCTGACCATGATCACATTCATCCTCCAGTTTGCACATCCCTGGGTTGTTCCTGTTGCATCGCTTCGATGGTATCCCCCGACCGACCTTCTACGCTTCTATCGACAGGGATTGGGCGTTATCGGGCTCCTTCTCCACACGGCGATTGTGATGGGTGCCCTCTTGCTCCTCATACGGCGCTGGCGGCTTCCATTCCTTGGTTGCTGTTTCATCCTGGTAACGAATGCGCTGTTTGCGAGTGTCCTTGACGATATCTACTGGGCGATTCCTGTTGCGGTAATCGGGGGCATTGCCGGAGACCTATTCCTTCGATCAGTGTCGGCAACAGAACCAGCAAAGCAACATATGTTTGCGCTTATCGTACCTATGACACTCACGATTGCCTATTTTATTGCAATCATCGGCATAGAAGGTACATGGTGGACAATACATCTTTTCGGTGGTTCTGTGATGCTCGCGGGAGCCATTGGAATAGCGCTGAGTTATTTGATAGTCACAACACCATAGCAGGTGAGTTCATTCTGACGATCGAGAGCACCCTCACAAGCACCATCCTCCTCCTCCGCCCCGGATGTGTTGACAGGTCACTATACTGCGGTATAATGAAGGTGTAAATCGCATCCCCGTCATTCTTTCAGCGCAACTCTTCGACGAGGCCAAGCGTTTCCCCTGGCGGGAATCGGGCGATGCAGAAGGAGAATAGCTATAAGTCTTGGAGTACCCGAACTCTTGATCATTCTGGTGATTGTTCTGCTGCTCTTCGGCGCCAGCCGTATCACGGGCATTGCCGGCGCCCTCGGCGGAAGCATCAAGGAGTTCAAACGCTCTGTTCGCGACGACGAGCTTGACTCGAAAGTCGAGCAGCCCGAAAAGGCCGACCGACAGATCTAGGGATGGTCAACCACGGCAGTCGTGTCATCACCTGGCGCTCTATTGTCCACGATATGAACGATGTGCCAGCGGAGGCATGGTGTTCCGCTGGCGCTTTTTCATGCCCGCGTTGCCGGCACCAGGGCTCAAGAGGTTGTCTGAAAAGGGGGAGTTTGAGGGGGGCTTCCCCCTCAAGAACCCCCTTTCTACCCTGAGACGACGGCTGAAAAGGGGGAGTTTGAGGGGGCTTCCCCTTCAAGAACCCCCTTTCCACCCTGAGACGACGGCTGAAAAGGGGGAGTTTGAGGGGGGCTTCCCCTTCAAGAACCCCCTTTCCACAATGGACAACGGCTGAAAAGGGGGAGTTTGAGGGGGGCTTCCCCTTCAAGAACCCCCTTTCCACAATGGACGACGGCTGAAAAGGGGGAGTTTGAGGGGGGCTTCCCCCTCAAGAACCCCCTTTCCACCACGGACGACAAACAACTAGAAATAAGAAACATTCATGGCAGGCGAGTTCTACGACTACGCGCGTATCTTTGTTCAAGCCGGCAACGGCGGCGATGGCTCGGCGACCTTCCGGCGCGAGAAGTTTGTGCCCCGCGGCGGGCCTGACGGCGGCGACGGCGGGCGCGGCGGGCATGTGTTCCTCCTAGCCGACCCACATCTGAATACGTTGCTGCCCTTCAAAGAGCGGCGGCACTTCAAGGCTGATCCGGGTGGCAAGGGCGGCACCGCCCGTAAGCACGGCCGCGATGGCCGCGACATCACCGTCCGCGTGCCGCCTGGGACCGTCGTGCGCGCCGAGATCGAAGGCGAGATCTACGAGGTGGACTTGGATGCGCCTGGGATGCGCTTGATCGCCGCCCGCGGCGGCAAGGGCGGCCTCGGCAATGTTCACTTCGCCACATCGACCCACCAAGTGCCGCGCATCGCCGAACTTGGCGAGCCAGGGGAGACCTGGGAGCTGGAGCTTGAGCTGAAGCTCCTGGCCGATGTTGGGCTGGTCGGCTTTCCCAACGCCGGCAAATCGACCCTGCTCTCCGTCATCAGCGCGGCACGCCCCAAGATCGCGCCGTACCAGTTCACAACGCTTCAGCCCAACCTCGGCGTGGCGGCGGTCGGTGATTTCTCATTCGTCGTCGCCGATATCCCCGGCCTGATTGAGGGCGCGCACCAAGGCGTCGGACTTGGGTTCGATTTCCTGCGCCATGTCGAGCGCACCCGCCTGCTCATCCACATGATCGATGCCGCCGGGGTCGATGGGCGCGACCCGCTTGAGGATTACCACACGATCAACGAGGAACTGCGCCTGTACCGCCCGGAGCTAGTCGAGCGACCGCAGATCGTGGTGCTCAACAAGGCCGATTTGCCGGAGGCCCAAGCCAATATCGCACGCCTGCGAGCGTCGCTTGACGTGCCGGGCGGGCAGATCTTCCCCATTTCGGCCGCCACCCACGCCGGCGTCGACATACTGCTCCAACAGGTCGCGACGCAGCTGCGCGAGCTGCCTGGCCCTAGCCGGGAGCCGCGCGAGGAGCTTCTGACCTGGGCAGTGCCGGAGGCCGATCAGCGCATCTTCACGGTCGAGCGCGAGCGCCACGGCTGGCGTGTGCGGGGCCGCAAGATCGAGCGGCTGATCTCGATGACCAACTTCGCACAGACCGAGGGGCTCGAGCGCATCCAGCGCGTGCTGAAAGCCAGCGGTATTAGCGATGCGCTGCTCGCCGCCGGTATCGAGGAAGGGGACCCAGTCTATATCGAAAAGGCAGAGTTGATCTGGTCAGATGAATGATCCTCGCAAACGCTCAAGAGGTCGATCTCCTGCGGTGGCTGAGATGGAGTGGGCTGTGGCAGATCGGACAGAGGTGGTCCTTGACAAACCGCCGGCGCGTTTCCCCCCTGCTTCGACAACCAGCAAGCGGCGCACCCCACGGGTTCTGGCCTTCGTCCTGGCCGATGCGGCGCTGATCTTCGTCGGCTTCGCGATCGCCTATTGGATGCGCTATATCGTGATCTGGCCCTACCCGATCAACCGGATCGTGCGTGAAGTGGCGACCGTGAACTTTGTCGAGCTGTTTGTCTTCTTCCCCTATATGCTGCTCCTGCTGGTGACGCTGCTGCTCCAGTTCGCCATGAAAGGCCTCTACCAGCTTCCACGTACCGCTGGGGTCTTCGATCACGCCAGTATCATCAGGAACAGCACGACCAGCGGGATCGCGTTTGTGGTCCTGGTGACGGTCATTCTGCAACCGCTCTACTCGCGGCTGATCTATGCCTTCGCCTGGTGTACGATTATTTTGTTGCTGTGTGCCTGGCGCGGCATCAGGATCGGTACGCTGCGCTGGCGTTGGGCGCGCGGGATCGGGCGCGAGCACTTGCTGGTGGTCGGCGGCACTGGCCTCGGCCGCCAGGTGATGGACGGGATCGTCGCGCAGCCGTTCCTCGGCTACGCGCTGGTTGGCTACCTTGAGGACGAGACGCCGCCGCCCAATGGGCGCCCGATCGTCCATTTTCGGCACCTGGGTCCCATCCGTAGCTTGGAGACGTTTGTCCACTCCGGCACGATCGACCAGGTGATCATTGCGCTGCCGTTCTGGGAGCACCATCGCCTGCCGGAGTTGGTGGAGATCTGCCGCGCCGCCGACGTCGATTTTCGGGTCGCCCCCGATCTCTACGAGCTGAGCTTCGACCGGGTGGATGTCGGCAATCTGAGCGGCATCCCGTTGATCGGCGTCAAGGAGCTTTCGCTCAAGGGCTGGAACCTGGTGATGAAGCGAATCATGGACGTGCTGATCGTAGCGCTGATTGCGCCGGCAGTCCTCCCGCTCACGGCGCTGATCGCCCTGGCGATCAGGCGCGACTCGCCCGGCCCGGCGATCTTCAAGCAGCAGCGCATCGGTCGGGATGGGCGCATCTTTACGGTCTATAAGTTTCGTACCATGTACCTCGATGCAGAGGCCCGCAAGGCTGATCTGGCGGCGCTGAACGAGGCCGATGGGCCGATCTTTAAGATCGCCGACGATCCGCGCATCACGCGCATCGGCCGCTTCCTGCGGCGAACGAGCCTCGACGAGCTTCCACAATTCTGGAATGTCGTTCGTGGCGATCTGAGTTTGGTCGGGCCGCGCCCACCAACCCCCGAGGAGGTCGCCCAGTACGAGGAATGGCACAAGCGGCGGCTCCAAGTCACCCCCGGCATGACCGGCCTCTGGCAGGTGCTGGGCCGCAGCGATACCTCCTTCGACGAGATGATACGCCTTGATATCTATTACGCCGAGAATTGGACGCCAGGGATGGACCTGCGGATTCTGCTCCAGACGATCCCCGCAGTCCTTTCTGGGCGCGGAGCCTATTGATCTGGGAACCTGAGGAGGCTCTACGTTATGCGTGTTCTGATCACCGGCGGCGCCGGGTTCCTCGGCTCGCACTTGAGCGACCGCTTTCTGGCCGAGGGCCATACCGTTATCGCGATGGATAATCTGATCACCGGCAGCACCGACAATATCGCTCACCTGGCCGGTCACGAGCGCTTCAGCTATATTAAGCACGACGTCACCAATTATATCTTTATCGACGGCCCACTCGACGCGATCCTGCACTTCGCTTCTCCGGCGTCGCCGGTCGATTATCTGGAGCTGCCGATTCAGACGCTCAAGGTCGGCGCGCTGGGCACCCACAAGGCGCTCGGCCTCGCCAAGGACAAGGGCGCCCGCTTCCTGCTCGCCTCGACCTCCGAGGTCTACGGCGACCCACAGATCCACCCGCAGCCGGAGAGCTATTATGGTTATGTCAATCCTATCGGCCCGCGCGGCGTCTACGATGAGGCCAAGCGCTTCGCCGAGGCGATAACGATGGCGTACCAGCGCTTCCATGGCGTGGAGACGCGGATTGTTCGTATTTTTAATACGTACGGGCCGAAAATGAGGCTCCGCGACGGTCGCGTCGTGCCTAACTTCATCCAGCAGGCGCTGCGCGGCGAGCCGCTCACCGTCTATGGCGACGGCGCCCAGACTCGCTCGTTCCAGTACGTCTCCGACCTGGTCGAGGGAATTTACCGGCTGCTGCTCTCGGACGAGATCGAGCCGGTCAATATCGGCAACCCCGGCGAGTATACGATCAAGCAGTTCGCCGAGGTGATCAACCGGCTGACCGACAACGCAGCCGGGATCGCCTATAAGGACCTGCGGACCCAGGACGACCCCCAGGTGCGCCAGCCGGATATCAGCAAGGCCAAGGCAATCCTGGGCTGGGAACCACAGGTCGAATTGGAGGAGGGGCTACAGCAGACCATCCCCTGGTTCCGCGAGCAGCTCCAGCGCCGCAGCGAGCACCCCTGACGAGATGTATGGCTAACCTGGATATAAGAGGAGCAGAGGAGAGGAGGAGAAGGGGAGAAGAGGAGAAGTCCTTTCACCCCCTCACCCCCTCACCCCCTCTTATAGCTGCCTGGACCGCCGCCGTGGTCATCGCCGTGGCGCTGGCGTTCCTGCCGCTGCACACCGCCGGGCTGCTCCTGGGCCTGGCACTCGCTATCGTGCTGCCGCTGGTCGATCCGGTCTTCGGGCTGTACTGGGTGCTCCTGTCGATACCTGTGCAGGAGCTGGTACACCTGCCGGGCGGCCTGAGCTACACCCAAGCGGCGGTGGTCCTGGCAGCCTTCGCATGGGGGCTGCGCCTACTGGCACACCCAGAGCGGCCGGTCGTGAAAGGGCGGCTTTTTCCGCTGTGGTGCGCGCTCTTGTGGGCGCTGCTGCTCTCGACAAGCTTCACTCCCTACGTGCGGGCCGAAGGCGTCAAGGAGACACTGCGCTGGGCCGAGGCGTTCCTGGTCTGGCTGATCGCCGTCAACACCCTGAGACGGCGCTGGCAGTTTGTCGGCCTGGTCGCCTGCCTGCTGCTCCCCACCACTGTCGATGCGGCGATCGGCTTGGCCCAGTTTTTCTCAGGCGATGGCCCGATGAGCTTCCGCATCACCCCCGGCCAGTCGTACCTGCGCGCCTACGGCACGATCGGCCAGCCGAACTCGTTTGCCGGCTATATGAATATGGCCTGGCCGCTGGCCCTGGCCCTGGCCGGCGGGGCAACCGCAGCGCTCTGGCGCACCAACCGCCGACCACCGACCGCCGACCACCGACCGCCGACCACCGACCACCGACCACCGGCCACCGACCGACGACCGCTGGCGGGCACGGAGGACCCGCCCTACATCCGACCACCGGCCACCGACCGACGACCGCTGGCGGGCACGGAGGACCCGCCCTACATCCGACCACCGGCCACCGACCGACGACCACCGACCGCCGACCACCGACCGCTGGCGGGCACGGAGGACCCGCCCTACATCGTGCTTCGAACTCCATCCTCCATTCTCAATTCTCAATTTTCAATTTTCAATTCTCGGTTCCTGGTTCCTGGTTCTCTTGCTCCTGGCGGCGTTGGGGGCTTCGTTTTCGCGCGGGGCCTGGGTGGGCGCCATGTTCGGCGGGCTGGGGCTGGCCCTGGCGCTTGGGCGCCGGACCGCACGCTGGGTTGCCGGAATCGTCTGCGCCGGCGTATTGGCGCTGGCGCTCGGCGGGGCTGGGCTGCTGCCGGAGGTTGTGGCTACCCGGCTATTGAGCATCCCGCGCAGCCTGGCCTTCTTCGACGCGAGCACGGCGCTGGTCACGCCGGAGAACTTCGCCCGCGTCGAGCGGATGGCCCACATCCAGGCCGGCTGGCGTATGTTCATGGCCTATCCGCTGACCGGCGTCGGGCCGGGGAACTACACGGCTGCCTACGCCGACTTCGCGATTGTGCCGTGGTACGGGTCGCGCGGGCACGCGCACAACTACTACCTGCATATGGCCGCAGAGGGTGGCATCGTCGGCTTGGCCGCCTACTTGGCATTGATCGTCGCAGTAGCATACCAGGCCGTAGCCACTCTGCGTAGTATAGATAGGACCTCCTGGCATAGCACCGCGGTGGGATGTTGTGGTATTATTGCCGCAGTGGCTGGGCACAGCCTATTCGAGAATCTGCACGTTCTGGGCATGGGCATGCATCTCGCAGCGGTCTGGGGGCTGCTGTGTGCAATTGAGAATGAAAATTAAAAATGCAAAATGCCGAATGGATAGGGACAAATAAACAACAGCCGATGCAACACGTAACACGCAACACGTAACACGTAAATGGAGTCTACTCATGCGCTATCTTGTCACCGGCGGGGCCGGATTTATTGGGAGCCATCTTGGGGATGCACTGCTCGCACGCGGCGATGAGGTGATCTGCGTCGATAATTTCAACGACTACTATAGCCCGGCTCGCAAGCGCCGCAATATCGCCGCCGCGCTCGATCAATCCGGGTATACCCTGGTCGAGGGCGATTTCCGCGATGCCGACGCGATGGAGCGCGTCTTCGAGACCTATCGCCCGGCCAAGATCGCCCATATCGGTGCGATGGCCGGCCCGCGTCCCTCGGTCGAGCGGCCGCTGCTCTACGAGGAGGTCAACGTCCGTGGGACGATGAACCTGCTCGACCTGGCGCGTCGGTATGATGCACAGAGCTTCGTGCTGGCCTCGACCTCGTCGGTCTACGGGAATTCGCCGACCCCCTGGGCGGAGGATATGCCCACCGACCGGCCGCTTTCTCCCTACGCAGCCACCAAAAAGGCCGCCGAGGTGATCGCGTACACCTTTCACTCCTTGTATAAGCTGCCGACCCGCGTCGTACGCTTCTTTACCGTGTATGGGCCACGCGGGCGCCCGGATATGACACCGTACCTGTTTGTCGACGCCATGGTCAAGGGCCAGCCGATCACCCTGTTCAACGGCGGCATCGGCGTCCACCGCGATTGGACCTACGTTGACGATATCGTGGCCGGCGTCGTCGCGGCACTGGATGCAGATATACCCTTCAATATCTTCAACCTTGGCAATTCAAGCCCGATCCAGGTGCGCGATTTCGTCGGGCTGCTGGAGGAGATCACCAGCTACCGGGCGATCATCGAGGCGCGGCCACTCCCCGCCGCTGACCCAACGATCACCTACGCCAATGTCGACAAGGCCCGCCGCTTGCTTGGATATCAGCCGCGCGTCTCCGTCGATCAGGGGCTGGAGCGCTTCTGGGAATGGTATCGGCACGAGATCCTGAATACTCCGGCTGTTTGAAAGGGGGAGTTTGAGGGGAAGCCCTCAAGAATCCCTTCCTACCGTGGAACTCCTGCGATAACTGAAAGGGGGAGTTTGAGGGGAAGCCCGCTCAAGAATCCCTTCCAAACCATGGAACTCCTGCAACAAACGAGCATTTCAAATAGCCTCTACCAGCAAAGCGCACAGCGCGAAACCAATAATGGAGGAATATAACAGCGCCATGCTCAACGAAACGACCAACGACCTCTCCCGCCACGATGAAGAAGCCGAATCGCAAGAGCCGCCGGTTCAGATCGAAGTCGAGCGTGAGGGGTTCTCGCTTGCCAAGGCGCTGCGTAAACCGCGAACACTGATCTCGTTCGCGCTGGCGATCGCGATTATCGCGTTTGTGTTTCGCGGCTTCAATATCGATCCCCAGCGGATCTGGGCCTATATGCGTGGCGCAAACCCGTTGATGTTGGTGCTTGGCCTGCTGGTCTTCTATATCACCTTCCCACTGCGCGCGTTCCGCTGGCGCGTGTTGCTGGAAAACGCCGGCGTGCCGGTCCAAGAAGGGCGCACCTCCTGGGCTTCGATGCCCGCGCTGATCGAGTATATGTACCTGTCCTGGTTCGCCAACTGCATTGTGCCGGCCAAGCTGGGCGATGCGTACCGCGGCTACCTGCTCAAGCGCAACGGGCGGGTCTCGTTCTCGGCCACCTTCGGGACGATCTTCGCCGAGCGGCTGCTTGATATGATCGGGCTGTTTACGTTCCTGGTGATCTCGGGCTGGGTCGTCTTCGGCACGCACCTCCCGCCCGCGACCAATGTTATTTTTATCTCCGGCCTGGTGCTGGTGATCTTGATCGTCAGCGGCCTGGCCGGGATGCGCTGGTTTAGCCCGCTGCTGCGCCGCTTTATGCCGCAGTCGCTGCTGCGCGTCTACGAGCCGTTCGAGACCGCCGCGCTACGCTCGTTTCGCCCGGCCATCCTGCCGGGGCTGACGCTGTTGACCGCCGGCGTCTGGCTGCTGGAGGGCTTTCGGCTCTTCTTTGTGATCCAGGCACTGGGCGTCGAAGGGCTGCACCTGCCCATCTCGGTAATCGTCTTCGTCGCGCTGGCCTCCTCGCTGCTGACGGCCATCCCGTTCACGCCGGCCGGACTTGGCATCGTCGAGGGCGCGATCACCGCCGTGCTGGTGCTGTTCATCGGCGAGTCGCAGCACGACCTCGCGCTGACGGTGACGTTCCTCGACCGCCTGATCAACTTCTGGAGCATCGTCGTGTTTGGGTTTATCTTGTATGTGTTTAGCAAGCGAAAGTAGGCGTGCGCGTAGGCATCGACTACACCGCCGCAGCCTGGCAGGGCGCCGGCATCGGCCGCTACACCCGCGAGCTGGTGCGCGCGATCGTAGCGTCGGACCAATCGTCTGAATATATTCTGTTCTACGCCGCCGGCGGGATCGATCAGCGCAGCCCTTACCTGGCCGACCTGCGGCAGCTCTGTGCCACGCACCCGCACGTGCGCGCGGCGCCGATCCCCTTCTCGCCCCGCCGGCTGACCCAGATCTGGCAGCGACTGCGCCTCCCGCTGCCGGTCGAGCTGTATACCGGCCGGCTCGACATCCTGCACGCCCCGGACTTCGTCCTGCCGCCCACCCGCGCCCGCACGATCCTGACCATTCACGACCTGTCGTTCATGGTCTACCCTGAGTGCGCCGCTCCCGGCATGGCCCGCTACCTGAACAGCGCGGTGCCGCGTGGCCTGCACCGCGCGCACGTGGTGCTGGCCGACTCCGAGGCCACCCGCCAGGATCTCGTGCGGCTCCTGGCCGTCGACCCGGCGCGGGTGACGGTCGTCTACCCCGGCGTGAGCCCGCGCTTCCGCCCGCTGCCGGCGGCGGAAACCGAGCCGGTGAGACAGCGCCTCGGCCTGCCCGAACGGTTCCTACTCTTCGTCAGCACCCTGGAGCCACGCAAAAACCTGGTCCGACTCCTTGAGGCATACGCCCAATTCATCCAACCGACCACCGACCACCGACCACCGACCGCCGGCGGCCACGGAGGGCCTACCCTACAGGATCGCGGTTCTCAATTCTCAATGCTCAATTCTCAATTCTCAATTCCCGACCTGGTCATCGGCGGACGGCGCGGCTGGCTCTACGAAGATGTATTTGCCACCATCAGCCGCCTCGGCCTCGGCGATCGGGTGCGCCTGCTCGACTTCGTGGATGACAACGACTTGCCCGCGTTGTATAATCTGGCGTGGGCCTTTGTCTACCCGTCGATCTACGAGGGCTTTGGCCTACCGGCGCTGGAGGCTATGCGGTGCGGCACACCCGTCGTCACCGCCGACAACTCCAGCCTGCCCGAGGTCGTCGGCGATGCGGCGGTCCTAGTGCGTGCCGACGATGTCGCCTCGATCGCCTCCGGTATCGGGCTGGCCGTGTACGACGAGTCGCTCCGGGCGCGGCTGCGGGCCGCGGGCCTGGCGCGGGCGCAGACCTTCACTTGGGAGCGCGCGGCGGAGCAGATTCTGATGTATTATCGTGCCTTGCAAAAAACTTAGAGTGTGATCAAAACCTATGGCTAGGGGAGGGGCTTGGGGAGGGCGCCCCTCCCCAAAACCCCTCTCCTCCACAGATTGCGGTCACACTCAAAAGATTAAGCGGGCACTAAAGGAGGAAACCAGAGCCACATGGCGCATCAACGGGATCTCTCACATGATACGCTCGCTTCCGATCCATTTCAGGGCCGCAGCTACACGCTGGCGCGCCTGTTATCGCAGATCTTTCACCCCATCCTCCTCAGTATTGCTAACTTTTTGATCCTTGGTTATTACGCCGTCGACGACAATACCACCGGCCTAAAGTGGGCGGCGTTAGGCATCCTAACCCAAGTCCTGCCGCCGACGCTGTTCTACACCTGGCGCCTGCGCCAGGGCGCCTACAGCGACGAGGATATCTCCCTGCGGCATCAGCGCCACGAGCTCTACGTCTTTGGCATTGTGTCGCTCCTGGTCACGACATTGCTTCTCGCGGTTCTGGGCGCACCGCGGCCATTCCTGGCCCTGATGCTGAGCACACTGGCGATCGGCCTGGCGGGCGGGCTGGTCAATCTTTTTTGGAAGATCAGCGTCCATAGCGCGGCGATCGCAGCTACCGCGATGATCACGCTGCTCTACTCATACACTCTGGGGATCGCCCTGTGGCTGTGTGCCCTGGCCGTCGGGTGGGCGCGCGTTCGCACCCGCAACCATACGCCGATGCAGGTCCTGGCCGGCTTCGGCACCGCAGCCACGATTGTCGTAGTCGTCTTTCAGATCGTCCAGATCATCTGATAAGCGGAGATTAGACATGGTTCTTGGGAGCTTTACAGTTTTGGGAAAAAAGGGGGTTTGAGGGGGCAGCCCCCTCAGTCTCCCCCACCCACAGTGTAAAGTAGAACGGCCCGCTTTTGAAACATGCCTTAGAGATCAAATGAGTCTCCAATCTCCAATCTCGTACGTTAAGGAGGAGGTTTCCATGGCAAAGGTCACAATGACCAAGGGGAAGTTCGAGGGGATCAACGCCTGCGCCGACGACCGCGGCGTGATCGCCGCTGCCGCGATGGACCAGCGTGGCTCGCTCCAGAAGGCGATCGCCAAGGGTCGTGGTGATGGCGGACAGGCGACCGACCAGGACTTGAGCGAGTTCAAGACCGCCGTGACGAAAGTCCTGACCAGGCACGCCAGCGCGATCCTGATGGACCCGGAGTATGGCCTGGAGGCGATCAAGAGCCGTGCGCCCGGCACCGGCGTGCTGCTGGCCTATGAGAAGACCGGCTATGATGTCAGCGTCAAGGGCCGCCTGCCCGACCTGCTCCCGGAGTGGAGCGTCCGGCGCCTGGTCGAGGCCGGCGCCGACGCGATCAAGATCCTGCTGTATTACAACCCCGCCGACAACGAAGGGATCAATACGGTCAAGCAAGCGTTCATCGAGCGCATCGGCGCCGAGTGCGCCGCAGTGGATGTGCCGTTCTTCCTGGAGCCGATCGCCTATGACGACGAGCTGGGCGACGACAAAGGGATCGCGTTCGCGAAGAAGAAGCCCGACTATGTGACGCGCTATATGGAGGAGTTCTCCAAGCCGCGCTACGGAGTGGACGTGCTCAAGGTCGAGGTGCCCGTCAATGTCAAGTTCGTCGAGGGAACGCGGGCCTTCGGCGGGGGCCAGGCCGCCTACACCCGCCAGGAGGCCATGGAGCACTTCCGTAGCGCCGCCAGTGTCGCAACTAAGCCGTTTATCTACCTCAGCGCCGGTGTCACCGACGAGATCTTCCGCGAGACGCTGGAACTGGCCGCCGAGGCCGGAACCAACTTCTCCGGCGTGCTGTGTGGCCGCGCGACCTGGCAGGACGGCATTCCGGTCTACGCCAGGGAGGGCCGAGAGGCGCTTGAGCGCTGGCTCAGCGACCGCGGCGTACAGAACATCCAGGCGCTCAATGAGGTGCTGGCCAAGGGCGCGAAACCCTGGTGGTCGGCGTACGGCGGCCGCGAGAATATCGAAGTCGTCTAGATAACTTGGTTGGGAGGGGCTTGGGGAGGGTCGCGCTCCCCAAGCCCCTCCTTTCCTTTTATGATATCGACAAGTTAACAATTTCTTATGCCGACCATAATCATCCACACGATCGTCGCCGCTGAGATACACCCCATCGGAGCCCGAAAAACGTGGCTTCCCGCGCTAGGCATCCTGGCCGGGCACTAAATAAACTGTAACTTGAGTTTTTCCCTCTCCAGCGTATACTTGGCATTATCGATCACCTGTGAAAGTAGTGAGGATCCGCCTGGGATCTGTCGGGGGCGCGACTGGCGCCCCCGATTGTGCTGCCTGGAAGGGCGTGGCGCTTCCCCTCGTTCCCACATACGTACTCTTCAATCAATATTGTATAGTTATCTGGTGGTGAAAGGACAAGAGCAGTTATGCGACGTTCCCTCAGCATTGTCCTGTCGTGTCTCGTCTGCGGCCTGATTTTCTCGCTCAGCGCCTTCCTGGGCGGGCCGAGCCCGGTGGCCATCACGAACGCGGCCGGCGATGTCGGCATTAAGGGCGCGGCGTTCCCCGCGAACCCCAACTATGATCAATACGCGCCGACCGGCGAGAAGCCGCAGAGCAAGCTCTGGTACAACAACGGCCGCTGGTGGGCCAGCATGCTGCACTCTGACGGCATCCACTACATCTTCTACCTCAATGGCCAAACCTGGGTCAAGACCGCCACCCAGCTCGATGACCGCCTCCCCACCCAGGCTGACTGCCTATGGGACGGTACGCACCTGTATGTCGCCTCGGGCGGCGGCACCAAGGGCGGCAACCCCGGCAACGAGCCAACCGGCATCGATCTCGACGCACGGCTCTACCGCTATAGCTATAACCCTGCGGCCGCTCCCGAGACGGCTTATACATTGGACGCCGGATTCCCGGTCGTCATACGGGCGGGCGGTGCCGAGACAGTCGTGATCGACAAGGACTCCACCGGCCAGCTCTGGACAACCTACACGCAGAACGGCAAGGTTTGGATCAAGCACAGCGTGGGCTCCGACGCAGTCTGGGGCACGCCGTTCAACCCGCCGGCGCCGGCCGGCAGGCCAAATGCCGTCAGCGTCGGCCAGGATGACATCTCATCGCTGGTTGCCGTCGACGGCAAGATCGGCGTGCTGTGGAGCAACCAGGACGATACCACGTTTTACTATGCCTACCATAATGATACCGATGCGGACAGCACCTGGCAGAGCAATATCGCCTGGAGCCAGCCGAAGATCGCCGACGACCACATCAACCTCAAGTCATTGCAGACTGATGCCGGCGGCAATGTTTTCGCCGTCGTCAAGACCTCGGTGACGAAGTCGACCGATCCACGCATCCTGCTCTTACGCCGCGACCCGGCCGGCGGGTGGAGCGCTACGACTGTCTGGCTCGAGTCGCGCGCGCATACCCGCCCGATCTTGCTGATCGACACCCAAAATCACCGCCTGTACATCTTCGCGACCTCGACAACCACCGGCGGCAATATCGTCTACAAGCAGAGCACCGACTACACGGCCGGGCCGGTGAGCTTCGGCGATCCTAACGTCGACGGCACACTCTTCATGCAGCTCGCCGATCTGCCCGACCTCAACAATGTCACCTCGACCAAGCAGTCCGTCAACGGCGCCACCGACATCGTCATTCTGGCCTGTGACGAACATGCGCTGTTATATGCCCACAACCTGCTCGACCTTCCCGGCGCGGCCACCACACCGACGACGACGCCAACGCGAACGCCGACCGCCACCGCGACGGCCACCGCGACGTCGACCGCCACTGCTACACGCACGGCGACGGCCACCACAACGGCCACCAGGACGCCGACCGGCACCAGGACGCCGACCGCTACCACAACGCCGACCGCTACCAGAACCCCGACCGCTACCGCGACGCCAACCGCCACCACAACACCTCAGACGGCGCCTGAGCAGCATAACTACCTGCCGATGGTGATCCGGTAGCCTCATACCAAGCGCAGGGCCTGGGGATGGCGATCCATCCCCAGGCCCTTGCTCATCAACCAAGCCCGCTGATCAGCCCTGCCCTACCCCAATGTTCAGATCATGGCCTCTTTCATATCCGGGCTCACCTCCAGCGTTGGGTCCTGAAAGCGATAGCCGACGCCGCGCACCGTGTGAATTAGGATCGGTCTGGCCGGGTCGGGCTCCACTTTCTCGCGTAGCCAGCGAATATGCACATCGATCGTACGATTTGAGCCAGGAAACTCGCTGCCCCAAACTCGTTCCAGCAGCGTATCGCGCGAAAGCGCCATGCCGTTGTTGTGCATCAAACAGGCGAGCAGATCAAACTCCTTAAAAGACAGCTCGATCTCACGATCCTCGTACCAGACGCGGCGGCTATCGTGGTCGAGGCGCAGCGGACCGATCTGCAATGTGCCGCTGTTGGGCACCTGGTGCTGGCGCTCGTTCCAGCGCATAATCGTACGCACGCGCGCCAGCAGCTCGCCCATCCGAAATGGCTTGACCACATAGTCGATTGCGCCAAGCTCCAGCCCGGCGATCAGATGGGCCTCGTCGTGCAGGGCCGTGAGCAGGATGATCGGGACCGGGCTTTCTTTGGCGACCGTCCGGCAGATCGTGAAGCCATCGATGCCAGGCAGCATGATATTCGAGGATGATCAAATTCGGGCGCCGGCGCGCCAACTCGAGACCTTTGATGCCATCGGCCGCGCACTCGACCACAAAGCCGGCCCGCTCGAAATTGTAGCAGAGTGTTTCGAGCAGGATCTGATCGTCTTCGATAACAAGAATGGTTGGCATACTGGCAGCTCTTCCTGATTATTCCAGCTCTTTGGCAAGGTTCTTTGGTGCTTTACAGTTCTGAGAAAAAAGGGGGTTTGAGGGGGCACCCCCTCAGTCTTCCCCACTTGCATTGTAAGACAAGGTTTTCGGGAGCTTTATAGTTCTGAGAAAAAGGGGGTTTGAGGGGGCACCCCCCTCAGTCTTCCCCCACTCACATTGTAAAGTAGAATAGCGCCTTCTGAGACCTTGTGTTTGAGAGAGAGTACTCGCATGACGTTAAGATCATATTATCCAACCGTTAAAATCACCGGGCGTTCGGCTGAACCTCCCCCTTCCAGACAATCCCACAAACTGATGGATACAAATTGAAACTGTCCTGTACACATTCTGTCACGTGCCGTTCCTTGACGGAAGGAATCTCCGGCAAGTATAATGACGGCTAACAACTAAACAATCTTCACCTCCGTCCCCGTTAGTGGTCCCAGTTGGATGACCATCACCTACGGCGGCCCGCACAGCCGCCCCTGAATCGCTCTGAGGAATAATTATGGATCAGGTACCTGAACGGATGCGCCGGGCTCTTCGTGGAACAGGCAACCCGCTTGACGACGTGGAGCAGAAGCTACGGAACACGATTTTCGGACAAGAGCGTGCGATCGAGGCACTGGTTCGCGTGCTCAACCGCGCTCGCTTTGGCTTCTCCGCCGGCAACCCGCGCCGCCCCCGCGCGACCCTGCTGTTCCTCGGCCCAACCGGTGTTGGTAAAACAGCGACCGCCCGTCGGCTGGCTCAACTGCTACGACCGGATGGGGAGGCATTTCTCAAGGTGGACTGCTCGCTCTTCAGCCAGGGGCACGAGGTCTCCGCGCTGGTTGGTGCCCCACCTTCCTATGTCGGCCGCGATCAGAAGCCGCTATTGAATCCCGACATCATCGAGCAGGATAACAGCGTCGTGCTCTTCGATGAGATCGAGAAGGGCCAGCCTGAACTGTGGAACCTGCTGCTGCAGATTATGGAGGACGGCGAGATTTTGCTGCTCAACGGCGGTCGCCGCGTCTCATTCCACAATAGCATTGTGATCTTGACGACCAACGTCGGCGCCAAGGAGATGGTCGACTATCTCGACCGGCGGACGATCGGCTTCCGCACGGCCCAGAAGGATGTCGAGGCCACCGGCCAGCAGATCTACCAGATCGGGTTCGAGGCGCTGCAACGTGTCTTCCAACCGGAGTGGATCAACCGAATCGACGAGATTATTGCGTTCCGGCCGCTATCAAGCGATATTTTGCGGGCGGTCCTCGATCGCATGTTGAGCGAGGCCAATGAGCAGTACCTGCGCCACGGCATCCAGGTTGAGCTGACCGAGCAGGCCAAGGAGTACTTGCTGCATAAAGGCTTCGAGCCGCGCTTCGGCGCCCGCCCACTGCGCCAGCAGTTGCTCAAGCTGGTCGAAGCGCCCCTGGCCGACTTGCTTGCATCGGGAGGCATCCCCGAGGGCAGCCGAGTGCTGGTCGCCGCCACCGGGATCGATAAGCACGGTCAGGCGCTCGAGTTTCTGTTTGAAGAGGCACCCGAGCTGCTTCAGCAAGCCCAGGAACTCCGCGCCGCCGAGGTCGGTCGCAGCAGTACGGAGGGACCGCAGCAGCCTAGTGTCGGCCTTTCGGCTGATCGCGGCAACACGATGGAGCACTCCGCCGGGCCAATCGGCGCCCGCGGCCCGCGCGTCACCCCGCGCCGCGGATTTGAAGGCGGCCGCAACAGCAAGGATGGGGCGACCGACTAATCTCCCCCGTCTACCTGCTAAAACGAAGAAACCGGGCTTCTAATCAGAAGCCCGGTTTCTCGCTTGTGAGGCAGGAGAATGGTGCGCGTCGAGCGCAGCACTTCCACACCTCCCAGCCGCAAGATGCCACACTTGCAACTTGGTATGAGCGATCTCAGACGGCGGCCAGGCGCTGCTCGACCTCTGCGCGGGCCAGCACCTGGCTGGTCCCCAGCCCTTCGACGCTCGCCGCAGCGACGCAGGCAGCGAACCGAGCTGCCTCCAGGGGATCGCCAGTCTCCTGGAGCCGCACCAGCAGCGCGGCGGCGAAGACATCGCCCGCGCCGGTGGGGTCGCGCTCGACCGCCGGGAATGGGGCGATATGCTTCGGCGTGCTATGCACGAAAAGCGTTGCCCCCTGTGCGCCCCGAGTGAGCGCGACCAGCGGGCAATGCTGTGCATACTCGACAACCAGCGCCTCGTCGCCTTTGACATCCTCGATGCTCAACACCAGGACGCTGATGTGGCCTAAGACTGCCGGGTCGGGCCGCCACGGGCGGTAGGCCACTGGCCCCGGCAGCACAGGCTCCCAGGTGCGCATCCAGCCCTGGGGGGTGACGCCGATCAGCGCGCCAGGAAATGCTGTGATGAGCGCTTCAGGCGTCTCGCCGAGCACTGGCCCCAGGTGAACGATCGGCGCTGCACGCCAGGCTGCGGGGATGTCGGTGAGCGCTATGGGGGTGGAGGTGGCATGCAACGTTTGCTGGCGCCCCTGCGGAGTGTAACGGTTCTCAAAGGTCGGCGGCGACGGCGAAGCGTGAAATGCGATTGTGATCGCATCAGGCCAGCCGGGGGGCAGTTCAGCCGGCGCCGAGACGACCGCCACGCGCCGGCCCAGGCGATGGGCCGTCAGCGCCGCATACAAAGACGTGCCGCCGGGCCTAGTCGTCCCATCGGGCAGCACGTCGCGTGTGAAATGGCCGAGCAGTAGATAATCTGGCGCCATCAAGTCTTGGCCGGATAGATCACGACCTTGCGATTCTCGCCTTCACCACTGCTCTCGGTGTAGACTGTCGGGTCGCCACGTAGCGCGAGGTGGACGATCCGGCGCTCGTACGCTCCCATCGGTTCCAACGCCAATGGGCGACCGCTTTGCCGAACGCGCTCGGCCATCCGGCGCGCAAGCCCCTCCAGCGACTCCTGACGCCGCTGGCGATAGTTGCCGACATCCACAACCACTTGGGGCCACTTCTGGACCTTGCGGCTGACCAGTAAATTGACCATAAACTGGAGCGAACGCAACGTCTCGCCTCGGCGACCGATCAGCAGACCCATTGCCTCCTCATCGGCGCCTTCGACGTGGAGGGTGATGGTCTCCTCAGGATCGCCACGTGGGCCGGGAACAGTCGAGCGCACCGCCGTGACATAGGCGTGGATGTCCATCCGCTCGAGCACATCTTCCAATATTCGTCGAGCGATCTGATCGACATTCGACATACTCGCAGGGGCGTCCGGCTGGACGGGTGCGGCCTCCTCATCGTCATCGACCGCAGTGACGCGTACGAGTGCCTCCTCGTCGTCGCCCCCAGCCACCAACACCTCAATAGCGACCTCGTCGCGATCCTTGCCGAGCTGGGCCAGCGCCAGCTGAATCGCTTCAGCGACCGTGCGCGCGCTGATCTCGATGCTCTTCATATCGTCCTCTTGGTCTAACGTCGCGCCTTCCGACGACGCGGATTCACCTGCCCGGCTTGTTGGCGGCGCACACTGGCCAGAGCCCGCTCGGTGGCGGCATCACCCTCTGCGATCTCCTCAGAAGCCGGCTCCTGCTCAGTCAGAGGGCGCAGGACATCCCAGAAGCCGAGCTTTTGCGACGGCTCATCAGTCGTTGTCCCGCCATTCGTAGCGGCCACCGTCACTGGCGTGACGGGAGGAAACAGACCGCCATTGGTGGGCAGAAACTTCAAGTAGTTGGACAGCGAGCCCCAGCCTGAGATCACATACTGCTGGATCATGGAGAGGACACTGCCAACTACCCAATAGAGCACTGCGCCGCTTGGGAAAGTAAACCCGATATAACCAAATACAATCGGCAGTACCAGCATCGACTGAGCCATAGCCTTCTGCTGTGGGTCCTGGACGCGCGGCGTGGCCATAAGCTGGACAATCAACTGGAATATGACCGAAAGGACCGGCAGGATGTAGTAGGGATCGACTCTGCCGAGATCATCCAGCCAAAGGAAGCCTCCGCTGAGTTTGGCTTGGCCGAGACTCTGCAAGCTGGTAATATTCAAGCCACTTCTGGCCATCACGTCGACCATCGCCCCGACAGCGTGCTCGGCCGGTGGAATCTGCGCTAGGTTGATCACCGCCTGGTAGACACCGAGGAAGATCGGGAGCTGGAAAACCATGGGCAGACAGCCGCCGGCCGGGTTGATTTTATACTCCCGGTAGAGCTTCATCGTCTCTTCTTGCAGCTTTTGCGCATCTTTCCCGTGCTTGCGCTGTAGCTCCTTGATCTGCGGCTGAAGCTCCTGCATCTTGCGCGCCGATTGGAGCGACTTGAGGGTGAGCGGCAGGATGACCACACGGGCCACGATGGTAAAGAGAATGATCGCCAGGCCCGCGCTACCGGGCAGGCCCGCGTCTTTGAACCACTGGTAAAAAGTCAGTAGAACACTTTGAAGAAAGCCGACAAAGATACCCCATATATTCCCCATGGTTATCTACCCTTTGCATTACGATGAGGTTGTTGATGGCTCACGCCAAGCGCCGGCACGGCGCAGCAGTTGCTCGACGACCTCCTGGATGTGAGTGAACTCGACCGTCGCGACTGCGGGCGATCGGATCACAAACACCACATCCCAGCCTGGCGCGATTCGATCATAGATCAGGCGCACCGCCTCGCGTACACGCCGCCGCGCCCGATTGCGCTCGACCGCCTTGCCGACGCGCTTGCCGACAACAAAGCCGCAGCGTGTCACCCGGCGCCGGCTGAGAGCGGCATTCAGCGTAAGGAGCGGACTGCCCCAACTGCGGCCATCGCGGCGCACACGCTGAAATTGATCAGGCCGACGAAGACGATACGACCGTTTCATGCCTCACATCGCGAGCTTCATGGCGGGCATCGCCATCGCACCGCAGCGGTACAACCCGCGACCAGCAGTCATATCTCTCTACCGATGTCCCCGCCGGACGGCGCGCCGCTCATTACTGACGCTCAGCCGCCAGCGACCACGCACGCGCCGCCGCTTCAGGACTTCCCGACCGTCCTTGGTCTCCATACGATGGAGGAATCCATGCTTACGACGACGTGGAATACGTTTTGGTTGCCAGGTTCGCTTAGGCATTGTTTCTATTCCTCTCACCGGCATGGCACTTTAGACAAGGTTTCGGATGGCGGCGTTCTACTTTACACTGTGGGTGGGAGAGACTGAGGGGGCTGGCCCTTCAAACCCCCTTTTTCCCTGAAACTGTAAAGTGCCGAAGAATCCTGTCTTAGAGTCACGCCAGCATACACATTCACAACAACGGGCGTGCAACATGTGCCACGCCCGCGCTCAACAACAGAAAGGAAGCCAGCAGATCCACGATCATAGCGTGGAAGTGTACGCCATTATACATACGAAGAGAGCGGGCTGTCAAATAGTCGCGGCGTAAGACGTTTCAGCCCGGATGGCCCCAGAGCACTGAGAAGCCGGGGCACTCAGCATGCTGACATGTGCTATGCCCCGGCTCGTAAGCCAGACGCTGTTACGGCAGCGCGCCTACTCCTCGTCGCCCAACTGCTGAAGCGTTCGCCGAATCGCATCACGCTGACGGCGCGAATTGCGATCCTCGTCTTCGACCTCTTCCTCATCCTGGCGCCGCTTGCGTTCGCGCTTGCCGGTTCCATACTTGGAGAGCAGATCCTCGATGGTCGCGTTGCCGCTGAACTCCTCTTCCGACTCTTCCGTGGACGTACGTGCCTCGGGCGCCGCCCCGGCCTCCGGCTCTCCTTCGCGCCGGCCACGGTCATCGCGCCGGCCACGGTCATCGCGCCGGACACGGTCATCGCGCCGGACACGGTCATCGCGCCGGCTGCGGTCATCGCGGGGCTCGGCAGGGGCCTCAGCGCTCGGTGCGGGCTCTTCGCGCGGGCGGTCCTCCAGGAGTAGACTTAGGCTGATTCGCTTGCTCTGCGAGTCAACCTCCAGCACACGTACCGTGACCTTATCACCGACCTTGACGGCATCCTCGACCTTGGCGATCCGACCCTCGGTCAACTCCGAGATATGTACCAGGCCATCGCGCCCGACGCCAATATCGACGAACGCCCCAAATGCCGCAAGGCCGCTGACGGTTCCTTCGAGGATCTGCCCCTTTTCGAGCTGCTGAAACCGCTGGCTACGCTGCGCCCGGCGCAGGCTCAAGCTGATCCGTGAGCCCTCGGCATCTACTTCGAGGACCTTGAAGGTGTAGGACTGACCAACCTGAACGGCATCCTCGGCCTTTTCGATCCGGCCCTCCGACAGTTCGGAGACGTGGACCAAGCCGTCCTTGCCGACGCCGATATCGACAAACACACCGAACGGCGCGATCCCGGTCACGGTGCCCTCGACGTTATCGCCGACCTTGAGCGACACCAGCGCATCGCGGTCCAGATCCGGCTTCTTGCGTCCACGACCGCGCTGCTCGCCCCGCTCTTTCGAGCGCATCGTCAGGCTGATCCGCCGCCCATCAGGATCGACACTCTTGACGCGCACCTTGACCGTGTCACCAATCTGCACGATCTCGCTGGGCGACTCGATTCGTGAGTCACTCATTTCCGAGATATGTACCAGCCCATCACGCCCAACGCTGATGTCGACGAAGATCCCATACAGCGCGATCGAGGTGACGCGACCCTCAAGCTCCATCCCCGGCTCCAGATCTTTGACCCGGCGCGGGTGCCCGCTCGTATCCTCTTCGACCGGGACGTAGCTTGCGCCTGCTTCAGCCGTCGCCTCAGCAGTGACCGCAGCGCTTTCTGGAACGCTGTCAGCGCTGGACGGAATGCTCTCGACTTCCGCAGCGGGGACAGCAGGCGCCTCTGGGGCCGCTGTGGGCGAGGCTTCCGCATCATCTGTTTCGGTTAGCGGCGCTGCGAAGGCGCTATCGCTTTCCTCGGCAACCGGGACGATTGGTGCTTCGGGAGCCGCCGAGAGCAGGGCTTCCGCATCATCTGTTTCGGTTAGCGGCGCTGCGGAGGCGCTATCGCTTTCCTGGGCAACCGAGGCGACAGGTGCTTCGGACGACACTTCCGCATCATCTGTTAGGGGTGTCGGCGGCGCAGACACTGCATCGCTCTCCTGAGCAACCGGAGCAGCCGGGCGTTCATCCGTCGCGGCGGAGGCATCGTCCGTGCCTGTCACTTCGGCAACTGGGACAGCGTCGGCCTGCGCTGTCGGCTCCGGCTGCTGATCGGCAGCCGAGTTCTGCTGCTTTGACGTGTCCGAGTCGGCGACCGCCACATTGGCGGCGTCGAGCAGGTCATCAAGCAGTTCGTTCCGCTCTTCGACGGGGCGCTCCTGATCGGTCATGACCAATGGTCCTCCTGATGCGTGTTCCAACGGCGTGTATATGTCCAGTGACACGTCGCAACGTTCAGCTCGCAAGTTACAGGCCACGAGTTCCTACAGGGTGGCCGGCGATAGCTCCATACATTGCAACAGACAACCAGTTATGAGTTCAGCTCCGAACGAATCAGCTCAACCAAGCCACCCTCACGCAGATCATCAAGCCGATAATAGTGGCCTTTTAGATGCTCTGCGAGCTGGCGAGCCAGGCCACGCTCAAAGATCGGATGCTCCGTATCAATCACGACCGAGCGAATCGACTGCGCCGCGATGAAATCGGCCAGGGCATAGCTCTCGATCTGCGGGGGAAGGTCGCCCATTGCGACATTTGCCTGTCCATCGGTGAGCATCACCATGAGCGGCAGCACCTCCGAGTCCTGCTTACGTGCCCGGTCAAGCACCTCGTAGCCGAGCAGGAGCCCCCGTGAGAGCGGCGTCTTGCCGCCGGTCGGCATGGTTTGCAGGCGTTTCTGTGCTAGCTCGACGCTATTGGTCAGCGGCAAAAGCAACGTCGCATAATCGCGCTGGAAGGACACTAGCCCGACCCGGTCGCGGCGCTGATAGGCGTCGCGCAGCAGCGACAGAACCGCAGCTTTCGTCGAGCGCATCCGCTCCTCGGCGGCCATGCTCCAGCTTGCATCGACAACAAAACAGACCGCATTGCGGGTCTTGCGCACCCGCACTTTCTGCCGTAGATCGCTGCGATGGAGAATGACGCGCCGGGGTTTTTCGCCCGGTACACTGGCGTCACGGCGATCACGCTGATAGGGAGCGGCCTCGCGCAATGTGGCATCAAGCGCAAGATCGGTGATACGACGAGCAGGCCGGCTCGAAATATAGCGCCCTTGCTTACGTGAGGTACGTGTCCGGCTGCGTTTCCCCGCCGCGCGGCGCTGCAATCGGTCACGCTGCGCCTCCAGCCGCCTTGGCTTGTACGCCGCGTCCGGCTTGATCATCGTCTCGCCGCCGCCCTGGTTTTTGCTGGGCTGGTCGCCATCGGCCATACGGCCCGATTGACCTGTCGGCGTTCCTTCGCTTGTTTCGCGTTCGCGCTCGTCGCCCCCAGCCTGCTCATCGGCCGTCAAGGGCGCTTTTTTTTTACCCCTTCGACCGAGCTCGCATCGGCGGGCGCGCCCTCGCTATTCACACGCTCGAGGATTGCGTTCATACGAGCTTCGTCGAGCTTCACCTCGGTAAACGGCTGGCGACGCATGCGGTGCGGCAGCGCCAGCTCTGCGGCCAGGCGAATATCTTCGACGGTTAGCTCGGTCCGGCCAGCCCACGCCGCGTGTGTGCGCGCAGTCTCAAGGATCGCGAGGTCGGCGCGGTGGCCATCGACGCCAAGCTCCAGCACCAGCGCCGCCACAGCGGCCATATCGCTGCGGGCGATACGAACAGCCGGCAACACCGCGCGGGCGGCGATGATCTTCTGAGCGAGCTGTTGCTCCTCGTCCAGCCACTGGGAGGCAAACATCTCGGAGTCGGCATCGTAGGCCATCCGCCGCTCGATCACGGCGACCCGGCCGCCGATATCGTTGATACCTGTAATCTCGACGACCAGGCCAAACCGATCGAGCAGTTGCGGGCGCAGCTCGCCCTCCTCCGGGTTCATCGTCCCGACCAGGATGAAGCGCGCCGGATGCGAGACGCTGATCCCCTCGCGCTCGACGGTATTGACGCCCATCGCGGCCGCATCGAGCAACACGTCGACCAGGTGGTCGTCGAGCAGATTCACCTCATCGACATACAGCAGGCCGCGGTTCGCCTGCGCCAGCAAGCCCGGCTCAAAGCGACGCTGGCCCTCAGTCAGGGCGTGCTCAAGATCCAGCGAGCCGACCACCCGATCCTCCGAGGCCGCAACCGGCAGCTCGACCAGCCGCGTGGCGTGCTCCACGAACGGCATCTCCTCGCCGGCGTTATAGCGCGTGCGGCAGGCCTCACACATCTGGCTCGGCTGGCCGGGCGGGCAGCCATACGGGCAATCAGCCACCACGGCGATATGCGGGAGCAGCCGCGCCAGCCCGCGCACAGCGGTAGATTTGGCGGTACCCTTTTCGCCGCGAATCAGCACGCCGCCGACGCGAGGATTGATTGCGTTCAGGATCAGCGCGCGCTTTAGGCGCTCTTGAGCGACCAGAGCGCTAAATGGGTACATTGGTCGTTGTGCTGCCATCGTTTTATTTCTACGCGCTAAAAGCCCTCTGGCCCACTGGGGGAGCCAGAGGTCGCAGCGACGATGCCGTTCGCGAATGGGGAGATGCGCGTGGGATCCGACACCGAGACGAACACCTGCGTAACCATCAATGTACAAACTGTCCGACATAAGCTCGGACGGCGCTATTGTCGCATAAAGAGGGGTAAAAGTCAAATTGGGGAGCGGATAGGGGAGCGGAGAGGGGAGCGGATAAAACAGATGGTCTCGCGTGTTTTAAACATCCCACCGCGAACCCAAAACGTGAAGCGTAAAACGTGAGCAACGTCCCATCACGTTTTACGTTTCACGGAGCTGGGTTGCTTGTATGTTTCGAGACTCTCATTGAGCAGTGGGAGATAGATGCGGTAGCTACTCGTGGCGGCGAGTGGCGGCGAGATGTTGCCGGCCGCATCGCGGAGGCGCACCTGGATGCTGCTGGTGCCGGGAGGCAGCGCTAGCGAGGGCTGAAACGACTGCCAGCCGCCGACAGCACCATCGCCAAAGAGCAACTGTAGCTCGGCGACGCCGCTAGTCGTATCCTGGGCTTGCAGCACAAGCAGCGGCGTCTGGCCGGCGCGAAGCTGCGCCTGGGCAGTGGGTGGCTCCCGGTCCAGCAAAACTTCCCCGATGAAGGGCGGTGACTCAAGCGCCACACCATCACGGAAGCGGACATACAGCGCCCGCTCGCCGTCGCCAGGGCCAAAACGCCAGTGGAGTACCGGCTGGGCCAGCGCCCAATCGACCCCCGTAAAAAACGGGTCTTCGCTAATCTGGACCGATGCCCCAGCCGGCGCCGAGAGATTGAGCGTGATCACGTCGGTGTTACTGAGCTTTGGCAGATCAACCTCGTAGGCCGGGCGCGGGCCGATGTCCTGGACTATAACCGACTGCCGCACCAGTGGCGAGAATGTGCCAACACTATTCACGGCCCGCAGCTCGACGCTATGCTCGCCATCATAGAGCGGAAGCTGGGCGACAAGTCCTTCCACCGCGCTATCATAGGCGCCATCCTTCGCCGGTAGGTCAACCCAATCGCCCCCATCGAGCCGATACTCGACACGCGCGATCGTATTGATCGTCACTGACTCAGCGCCTGCCGACGGGTAGGGCTGATCGGCGGCGCGGCCGGTCACAATTGGGCGCCCACCACCCGCCGGCTGGCTCAATGTGATCGTCAGTGTCGGAGTGGTGTCGAGCGGATCAGGAATAGCATCGCGGTCCTCATCGCGATAGCCGACCTGGCCCAGCGCCGACTCGTCCACCAGGCCGGGCGTATAGGCGGCCAGCGGATCTGACATGATACAGATGAAGCGGCTACCGCAGTTGTTCGACTGGCTGTTGGTGCTCGGCACGCTCAGGTAGCCGCTACGCTGCGTACAAGGGACCGCCGCCGCAGCGTACTGGTCGAGCGCACCAAAGATATGGCCAAGCTCATGGGTGGCGACCGGCGCCATCTGATTCATCCCGTAGGGGCCGGCGTCCGAGGTCAGCACCAGGAACGGGCCGCCGACATAGGCATAGGCAAAATGACCGCTGGTGAAGCGGCCATCCTGATCGGCCGTGCTATTGGCGACGAACAGCGTCGTCGCCCAATCGGCGCCGCGCGTGCGCCGCAGCTCCTCATCGGCCGCATAGGCCTGGTCGAAATAGTTCGCCTGCGTGTAGCCGAGCCGGCCGAGGACATCGCTAATCCATAGGCCCTCGCTGCCGAGCCCATGCAGAATCGGCTCATAATCGGAGCCAACCACCTGGCTGGTCAGGTCAAAATCAAGCTGAGCATTGGGCAGCCGCTGGTGCCACCAGTCGAGCGCGGCGGCGATCTGGCCCTGGACGGCGCTAGTGAGCGCGGGGGTCCAGTCTTCGCTCGACGGCTCCACCGCGCCACTGCTCTCAACAAAGATGATCTGCACCGCCACCCGGCCGGCCAGAAAAGCACTGGGCTGGTACAGCGAAGGGGTGGGGGTGTTCTCGGCGGCGAGCGTAGGCCGGGCGGGAGGAAAGAGCCCGTCGCCGGCGAGCGAGCTATCGCCTGATGCGGCGACGGAGGGTGATGGACGCCAGAGCGGCGCCAGAAAACACACAATAACAAGCAGGAGCAGTGAACGGGCTGGCCTCATAGTTCCTCACGCTGCGCCAGGTGGCGGTATGTCGTAGAGCGATGCCGGCTGGACAACCAGGATCGGCCATCCGTTTACCGCCAGAAGCATACTCGCGCGGTGAGGAATCAACCAGAGGTCAATGGTCCTGATACCTGTAGGCTCTTCTTACCCCCAGGACCAAGACGAAGCTAGTCTTAACGTACTATAAACTTTTACAAATTGGTTAGAGACTGTCTGAAAAGGTTGATTTGTCGCTCGTAGTCCGTGGTGGAGAGGAGGTTCTTGAGGGGGAAGCCCCCCACAAACTCCCCCTTTTCAGACAGCCTCTTAAGAGATCGGTAGGATCGCAAGCGGGACAAGCACACCGCCGCGCCAGAACCCCTCGACCTGGACCTGGCCGAAGCGCACGGCCCCAGCCGCCCTCTTCAACCGCTCTAGGAGCGCCGCATCGCGCAGCGGGGTACGCAGCTTTACCTGGCGAGCCCCAGGCTCAGGCAGCCCACCAACGCTGATATGATCGACAAGCAGCGCCAACTCGGCATGTGCGAGGAGCACCCCGACGACACGAAGTATCCGGCCCTCATGCGCTGCGGGCTTGTCGAGCAGAGCAGCTACGGTCGTCTCCTGGAGCGCGGCGGGCTGTAGTCGTGGGTCGCCGATCTGGTAGCCATAGCGACCATTCGGCCCATAGGCGCCCGGTCCCTCTAGCCGACCGCGCACCACAACAAGCGCATACTTCACCTGCCCGGCTGCGCGCAGCGAGGTTCTGAGCGCACGCTCGCCGTCGATTGAGAGCCAGATCTGCTCGTCGCTGCCGGATAAAGGTCGGGGCGTTTGATCGGCACTGAAGCTCAACCCATCGACAAGCCGCGTCCCTTGAGCATCAACAATAACGTACCCGACAGTCGTAACCTGGGCGCCGGAAGTCGGCAGACCGTTGGCAACAGCGTCGTCAAGTGGCGTAAAAACCAGCGGCGTCGGCGTTGGCGGGATCTGGGCAGGAAGGTTGATCTCGCTACAGCCAGCCAGCAAGAGCAGCAGCAAGCCAGCACCGATTGGGAGCGCTCGTCGTGGCGTTCTACGAACTGAATCCACATATACCAAGCGCTGGAGAATTCTTTGACATCGCACGAACATCCTTCGACACCTCAACATTGCTTCACATCCGCCATCATACCATAGGTCGTATGAACAGCATATGCACAACAGCAAACGCCATGTGGAAGGCCTGGAAAGATGGTTGATAGGTTTTGGCAGCAATTTCAGGCCATTTGAATGAGCCGTAATGGTATACTATAGATCGTTCGAAGGTTCACAATGATATAGGTGAACCAAAAGTTGCAAAGATCTTGGAAAGGCAAGCAGACAATGGCGACGCGCAACTCACGGCTTGGCGGGTTCTATCAGCTCAACCCATTCGAGCGGCTTCAGGCGGTGAAGTCCTTTGATGGCTTGAACGAGGACGACCTGCGCCAGCTCCACGGAGGCAATGGGGCCTTGACCGTCGAGCGCGCTGACAAAATGATCGAGAACGTCATCGGCACATTCAACCTACCCATGGGGATCGCGACGAACTTTCAAATCAACGGGCGCGATGTGCTCATCCCCATGGTTGTGGAGGAGCCGTCGATCGTGGCGGGGGCGAGCTACGCCGCCAAGCTGGCCCGAGCAGGCGGAGGGTTTCAGGCCAGTTCCACCGCGCCGCTGATGATCGGCCAAGTGCAGCTTGTCGGCATTCGCGACCCGCACCGCGCCCGCCATGATATTCTGGCCAATAAAGAGGCCATCCTAACACTGGCAAATCGGCAGAGCAGCAGCCTGCTGGCCCTGGGCGGCGGCGCGCAAGACGTCGAAGCGCGTATCTTCGAGACAAGCCCGATGGGACCAATGCTGGTCGTCCACCTGATCATCGACTGTCGCGACGCAATGGGCGCCAATGCGATCAACACGATGGCCGAGGCGATCGCACCATTGTTGGAGCAGATCAGCCAGGGGCGCGCTTATCTACGGATTCTCTCGAACCTGAGCGATCGACGGTTGTCGCGGGCCCGCGCCATCGTCCCACCGGACGCGCTCGCGCGCGACGGGCTGGCCGGCGAGGAGGTCGTTGAGGGGATTCTGTGGGCATATGCGTTCGCAGCAGTGGACCCCTACCGTGCGACAACCCATAACAAGGGTATCTTGAACGGGATCGACCCGGTACTGATCGCCACCGGCAACGACTGGCGCGCGGTCGAGGCCGGCGCCCACGCCTACGCCAGCCGCGACGGCCAGTATACCTCGCTTTCGGTGTGGGAGCGCGACGCGCAGGGCAACCTGGTCGGGACACTTGAGCTACCGCTGGCGGTCGGGATCGTCGGCGGAGCGACCAAGGTTCACCCGGCGGCCCTGGCGGCGCTAAAGCTGCTTGGTGTGAAGCACGCCAATGAGCTGGCCGAGATCTGCGCCTGCGCCGGCCTGGCTTCGAACCTGGCCGCTCTGCGAGCCCTGGCGACCGAGGGCATCCAACGCGGCCACATGGGCCTGCACGCGCGCCAGATCGCCATGGCCGCCGGAGCCCACGGCACCGAGGTGGACGAGGTTGCCCGCCGTATGATCGAGGAGGGTGTGATCAAGCCGGCCCGAGCAGAGGCGCTGCTGGCCGAATTACGTGAGATTCCGACCTAATCTCATTCCACAGATGAGGTAAGGTTTAGAATGATGGCGTTTTACTTTATAGTGTAGGTAGTGGGAGACTGAGGGTTGCCCCCTCAAACCCCCTTTTTCGGAAGAAAAGACCTCCTGGCCTAGCCAGGAGGTCTCTGTACATCTGCGATACGATCGGGTGGTCTTCGGGCTAAACCTAGCCGATAGGCCACTCTCAATGGCTCGCTAGAACATCTGCCGGAGCACACCGACGACGCGCCCCTGAACGCGCACATTGGCAGCTTCGACGAAGATCGGGTCCATAGTGACATTCGCCGGCTGGAGGCGTACGCGGGTGCCATCGCGATAGAACCGCTTGAGCGTGACTGAGTTCTCGTCCTCGATCCGCACCGCGACCATCTGGCCGTTCTCAGCGGTCTCCTGGTAGCGCAGCAGCACAATGTCGCCATCGGCGATCAGGGCGTCGATCATCGAGTGGCCGCGCACCCGCAAGGCATAAACATCCTTGAGTTTTTCAGCCGAGGCAAGGTCCGCCGGCACTTCGATCATCTCGGCCGTGCCGGTCGAGGTATCCTCCGGGTCGGGCAGCGGCTGACCGGCGGTGATAACACCCAGGATCGGCACCATCGTGGCCTCGGTATGGTTCAGGCGAACCGGAGCCGACTGAGGAATAGTGATGCCACGTGAAACCTTGCCCTCGCGCTTGAGCAGACCCTTCGACTCCAGAGCCTTGAGGTTGTAGGCGACGACGGACGTCGAGGAGATATCGAGCTTCTCCTGGATCTGGCGGATCGCTGGCGGGTAGCCATGCCCATGCACAAAATCCTCAATATAATGCAGGATCTCTTTTTGGCGCGTGGAGAGGCCATCTGCGGATCGCATAGCTATTCCTTTCATTGACCGCGGCCACTCCGAGCTATCGGTGCCCAGATTGTTAGAGGCCGCAAATATGTTCGCTAGAACTTTTGTAGTAGTCGTAGCTATTATACGAAAACGCTTGTTCTGTGTCAAGAGCCTGTTTATATCTTGTGGAAAACAATTTAGTCAGGCTGACAGGCAGGTCGGCGCCTTGATCGTGATTTTGGCGATGAAATACGGGCAAAGCCCCAGCTACTAATGGTAGTAGATCTTCAGGCGCATCCAAATGTACTCGGCAAACCTTGACAACACCCGTCTGTAGTGCAACAATATCATCACCTGAACGCGCACGAGTCACCAGATGGCGACTTGACCCAACGAGGAGACATTTGAGCGACTCATCTACGCAACTTACCAGCTCCACGGGAACATCGCCGGGGCTACGAGCTAGTGCTCAACGTATAGCTGCGAACCTGGGCGATAGTACGGGCGCATGGGCCTGTTACCTGGCGCTTGCGGAGCGCGCCGGTCAAGCGCCACGCCTGCTCGCAACCAGCGGGCGCTTCGCCGATCTACCGTCGTGGCGCGCCTTGGAAGGGGCCGCCTTGCTGCGGCGGGCCTTCAGCAAGCAAAAACCGCTGGTCGTCCAGGCCGGGGAGTGGCCGGCCCTGGCGCTACCATTGATCTGCGATGACCGAACCATCGGCGCCGCCCTGCTGCTGTATACCGCAGAGATCACCATCGACATCGACCGCGCGCTGGCGGCGGCCCGGTTGGCCAGCAGCGCGCTCGACGTCATACGCCAGATCGCGGCGCTTCATATCCAGGCCGAGGAGATCGAAGAGCGTACGCGCCTGCGCGAGATCCAGGTGAGCCGCAACCTGATCCGCGGCGTGATCGACAGTATCCCGGTCGGGCTGGCGCTGCTCGACGCCGAGGGGACTGTGCTGGCCGTGAACCGGACGCTTGCCGAGCGTTTTGGGCTTGAGCCGGTCACGTTAGTCGGCATGGTGTATAGCGCGGCGCTTGGCGCGTGGCATGAGTTCGCCCGCCGCCCAGACATTCGGCAGCGGCGCCCCCGACCAGGTACGGCGCACGATCGTCCAGACGGACGGCAAACATGCGCTGCTTGAGATCTCCAGCATCCCGCTCTTCGACGCGGCCGGTACGCCGCACCAGGTCGTCGAAGTGTGGGAAGATATCACCGAGCGGGTGGCGCTACAGACGCAGCTCGTACGGGCCGAGAAGTTGGCCGCCATCGGCCAGCTCGCGGCCAGCATCGCCCACGAGGTGGGCAATCCGCTCCAGGCGATTCAAGGCTTCCTGGCGCTTTTCCTGGAGCAGTGCCCCGCAGATACCCCCAACCAGCGCTACTTGCAGCTCGCCGAGGATGAGATCGATCGCATAGTCCAGGTCCTAGCGCGCCTCCGCGACCTGTACCGCCCCCGCGCCGACGTGGTCGCATCCGTCGATGTGAACCATTTGATCGCCGACGTGCTGCTGCTGACGAGCAAACAGCTCGAGCGTGGGCGCGTTCGCCTGCTGCGCGAACTGGACCCGGTGCTCCCCAAAATCAGAGGGGTTGCGGATCAGCTCAAGCAGGTCTTTCTGAATCTGGTGCTCAACGCCGCCGAGGCCATGTCCGAAGATGGCGGTGTGCTGCATGTCCAGACCTACCTCCAGGCCCACCCGGCCCATCGGCTTGCGGCGGTCGTGACGATCACCGATACCGGCGTCGGAATTTCGCCGGAACAACTGCCCCGCATCTTCGACGGGCTGCATACGACGAAAGAGCGTGGGATGGGGCTAGGCCTGTACACCAGCAAGGCAATTATCGACCGACACATGGGGCGCCTGAGTGTTCAGAGTACCCCCGATGATGGGACGACCTTTACGATCATGCTGCCGATCGGCGACGAGGAGAACGTCGTATGAGACAGCCCGCAAAGATACTGGTGGTCGATGACGAGCGCACCGTACGGATGATGTTGGAGGCAGCCTTGCGCGCACAGGGCTACCGGGTTCAGTGTGTCGCGAGCGGCGGCGCCGCGCGCGAGCAGCTCGACCAGGAAGAGTTTGACCTGGTGCTCCTGGATCTCCAGCTTGGCGACATGGATGGGATCGAGATCTTGCGCGAGATCAAGCGGCTGTGGCCGATCACCGAGGTGATCCTGCTGACGGCGCACGGCTCGATCAATAGCGCGATCTCCGCGCTGCGCCATGGCGCGTACGACTACTTGCTGAAGCCGGCCCAGATTCACGACATTCGCGATCGGGTCGAGCGCGGGCTGGAGCAGCGCCGCGTCGCACTCCAGCGCAGCGAGCTGCTCCAGCGCATCAGCGAGAGCGCTCGCGCGCTTGGGATCATGGAGAGCGGGGCCGGCGAGTTGCCCCCGCCGCCGACCAACTCCGACAAGATCGAGGTCGGGCCGCTACTGCTCGATCTGCGCCGCCACGGCGCGAGCCTGGGCAATCAACTGCTCTCGCTTACCCGCACCGAGTTCGCGCTCCTCACCGCGCTGGCCCAGCAGCCGGATACTGCCCTGAGCTACAGCGTGCTCTCGGAAGCGGTCTACGGTCGCGCCCAGCCTGAAGATGAGGCGCGGGCACTGCTCCGGCCCCATATCGCCCGCCTCCGGCACAAGCTCGAGTCGACCGGCGTCGGCGGTGTCGCGCTCGTCAGCATCCGCAGCATGGGCTATATGCTCCAGACTGGGGAGTCGACCGGCACCCAAGGCTAAGGAACTCTCGATTTTTAAATGAGCCAGTCTCGTGTTGCGTGTTGCGTCGCGCCAACTCACGCAACACCTGATTCCGCGCCTCGCCTCGATACCACTACTTGCCGATGGGCCGCTTTGGCCATGGTACAATACGCGGGCGGCGACGAAGGGGTCGCCGCCTAGCCGCCCGGCTCCAATGGCAAGCAGCATGGTTGAGCTGGCATAAGCGCCACAGATGGCCGCTCCAACACGAGCACTCATTCCATGCAGCCGTTCGCTCAAGATCGGGCCAAGACCATGGAGGTCGTTCATACCATGGACACCCCACAGCTCCCGCTACGCCAACTCCCCGCGCGTGTCAGCATCCGCGAAGTCGGCCCACGCGACGGATTGCAAAACGAAGATGTCATCCTCACCACCGACCAGAAAGTCCAATTAATCAACTGCCTCTCGACCACCGGCTTTGGGCTTATCGAGGCTGGGGCGTTTGTGCGGCCGCAGAATGTGCCGCAGATGGCCGATACAGCCGAAGTGTTCGCGCGGATCGGGCGGCAGCCGGGCGTGCTCTACAGCGCGATCGCGCCCAACGCGATTGGCGCGCGCCGGGCAGTGGCCGCCGGCGCCGAGTCGGTCCAGGTGTTCTTAAGCGCGTCGGAGAGCCATAACCAGAGCAACGTGAATATGAGCATCGAGCAGTCGCTGGCGCAGGCGGCCGAGATCGCCGCGATCGTCACCGGCGCGGGCCGGTTGTTCGACGGCGTTCTCTCGGTCGTGTTCGGCTGCCCGTTCGAAGGCGATGTGCCGATCGAGCGCGTGCTCGACTTGAGCGGCCGCCTGCTGGACCTGGGCGCCGAGCAGATCACGCTGGGCGACACCACCGGAATGGGCCACCCGCGGCTGATGCAGCACGTGATGCTGGCCTTCCGCGAGCGCTTTCCACGCGCCCACATCCGACTCCACCCGCACAGCGCCCGCGGCGCGGGCCTGGCGAATGTTCTGGCGGCGCTGGAGGTTGGGGTCGATCGCTTCGACGCGAGCGTGGGTGGCATCGGCGGCTGCCCATTTGCCCCAGGCGCGCCGGGCAATATCTGTAGCGAGGATCTCATCCATATGCTGCACGAGATGGGCATCGAGACGGGCATCGACCTAGCAGGGCTGCTGGATTGCGCGCGGATGCTCGAAGGACTGCTGGGCCACGAAGTGCCGGGACAGACGATCAAAGCCGGCATCTGCCGGCACCTCCCGCCCAATGGCGGGCCGAGAGTCGAGAGCCGAGTGCTGGAGCTTGAGCGCTAGGGGCAAACCTATGGCCGCATTCTCCGCCCGCTACGACGCCGCGCTGACATTTGCGGCGCGAGCGCACCGCGATCAGCTCCGCAAAGGGACCGATATCCCCTATATCATGCACCCGGTTCACGTCTCGATCCTGCTGATCCGACATGGCTTCGACGAGGACCTAGCGATCGCCGGGCTGCTGCATGACGTCGTCGAGGACTGCGGCGTCGCTCTCGACACAATCGCGGTTGAGTTTGGGAAACGGGTGGCGCAATTGGTCGAGGCGGTGTCGGAGCAGAAGGCCGCCGACGGGGTCGAGCTGCCGTGGGAGCAGCGCAAGCAGGCCAAGCTGGCACACCTGCGCGAGGGTGGCCCGGATGTCGCGGCGCTCAAGGCGGCCGACGCGATTCACAATGTTCGCTCAATCAGCGCCGATCTCGCCCTGGTTGGGGCATCGGTCTGGGTCCGCTTCAAGCGCGGCCCTGAGCAAACGCTGTGGTACTATCGTGAGATTCTGGAGGGGGTACGCCTCTGGCTCGGCGACCATCCGATCCTGGTGGAGCTGGGGACGGCGGTCGAGGAGCTGGCTCGTGGCGCAGGCGTGCCGGCGCCTTGATCAGGCCGGCACCGCCGCCTGGCGCAGCTCGCGCGACGCGATCCGCCCATCGCGAAGCTGGTACAGATCAGTGGCGAACTCGGCCGCAGCCGGATCGTGGGTCGCCATCAACAAGGTGACGTCCTCGTGGTCGACCAGCGCGCGTAGCAGCCCCAGCACCTGCTGGCCGGTCTTGCTGTCGAGGTCGCCGGTCGGCTCGTCGGCTAGGATGATCCGCGGCCGGATGGCCAGCGCACGGGCGATCGCCACGCGCTGCTGCTGGCCGCCGCTCATCTCATAGGGGCGGTGGTCCATCCACGCCGCCAGCCCGACCGCCCCCAGGCAGCGGCGGATACGGGCGTCCCACTCGTTGCGCGGCACACCACCCGACAGCCGCAACCCCAGTTCCACGTTCTCATAGGCCGAGGCGGTCGGCATAAGCGCAAAGCTTTGGAAGATAAAGCCGATCTTCCGCCGCATCGCCGCCAGGGCCGAGCTGCCTAACTGGTCCAACTGCTGGCCCTCGACCTTCACCACCCCACCTGTGGGCTGATCCAGCCCGCCGACGATGTTGAGCAGCGTGGTCTTGCCGCTGCCGCTCGGCCCCATGAGGACGACGAAGGACCCACGCCGGACCTGCATATCGACGCCGCCGAGCGCTTTGACCTTGCGCTCACTCACCGAAAAGGTTCGCTCCACCTGCTCGACGTTGATGACGATATCTTGAGTGTCCATACTACGTTACGCTTTCCGCTTCGATCGCCGGAAGGGCCAGCGCCCTTTGACGTGGCCGTTTCCGGTGGGTGACGCTGGCGGTGGGTCGGCGCTGTACAGGCTATGGTAGGACCCAGCCGCGCCGGCTTCGTCAGTCGTCTCGACCACCTCGATCCGATCTTCGTCGCTGGGGCGGATCAGAATGCCGCCATCCACCAGCTCGACGCGGGCGCGCCGACCGATGCCGGCCAGCGCGCGGTGCTCGCCGGATATCTGGAGACGCCCGGCGCTATCGAGCACCACTAGCTCCTCGACCGAAGGCCGATGGCTGACCTGCGACGCGTGGTCGTGGCCATCGGCGGTCGGCGGGTGGTCCGTCGCGGGCGGGCCGTCGTTGGTGGCGCGGATGGTCTCGGTGCTGGTGCGCCCATCGCGAATCGCGATCACCCGATCGGCCCACTCGGCCACGCGCGGGTCGTGGGTGACGATCACAATCGTCAGGCCGTAGCGGGCACGCAGGTCGCGCAGCAGCTTGAGGATCATCTGGGCGGTGGGCCAATCGACCTCGCCAGTGGGCTCGTCGGCCAGCAAGATCGTGGGCTTGTTGGCCAGGGCGCAGGCGATTGCGATGCGCTGCTGCTGCCCGCCGGAGAGCTGCGGCGGCTTCTGTTTGGCGTACTCGGTCATGCCGACGGCTTCGAGCAGCTCGTTGGTCCAGGTGCGGCGCTCGCGCCATCCACGCCCGGACAGCGTCATCAGCAGCTCGACATTGGCGCGGGCCGTCAGGTAGGGCAGCAGGTTGCGCGCCGTCTGCTGCCACACAAAGCCGACCTCGTTACGCCGGTAGGAGGTCAGCTCGGCCTGATTGAGCTTGAGCAAGTTCTGGCCGTCGACCTCCAGCCGGCCGGCGGAGGGGCGGTCCAGCCCACCGATAGCGCTGAGCAGGGTCGATTTACCTGAGCCGGATGGCCCGACCAATGCCAGGATCTGACCGCGCGCGACATCCAGGTCGAGCCCTTGTAATGCTACAACCTCCAAGCCAGCGACCTGATAGATCTTGACCAGGCCGGACGCGGAGATGAAATGTTCGTCGTTTGTCATTTGTGAGTTGTCATTTTTACAATGTGAGTGGAGGAGACCGAGGGGGCTACCCCCTCAAACCCCCTTTTTCCAGAGCGGCTTTCCTCTTTACAATGTAGGTGGAGGAGACCGAGGGGGCTACCCCCTCAAACCCCCTTTTTCCAGAGCGGCTTTCCTCTTTACAATGTGAGAGGGGGAGACTGAGGGGACTGCCTCCTCAAACCCCCTTTTTACCGGCTAATTCGTATCACCGAGCTTAACGGCTTGGAATAGGCGCATGCGTCCCAGAATCCACGAGAGCGCCAGCAGCGTCAGCAGCAGGGCGGCGGCGAAGACCACATAGATGATCGACACCTGGTCCCAGGCGATCTGCGGCGGGTAGAACGGCGTGCCGGGGTGTGGCCCGGCGCCGACCTGCAAGAGCGGCACGACCAGCCGAGCCGCCAACAGGCCGATGCCGGTTCCGGCGCCGACGCCGGCGGCCACCAGCAGCACCTGCTCGATCGTCAGCTCGACGGCGACCTGGAGGCCGGACATCCCCAGCGCGCGCAGCACGCCCAATTCGATCGCGCGGCGGCGGGCGGTGATCAGCGCCGAGAGCAGAAAGCCCAGCAGCGTCAGCGCGCCGGCGGCGATAAACCCGACCGAGAGCAGCCCGAACAGCCCCTGGCGCCGCGGCTGGGCCTGCTCCTCGGTGATCATGGTCGTGGCGTCGCGCGCGTCGACCACGGTGATCCCCAGGCCGCGCACGCCGGACACGATCTGATCGATCTCGGCTTCCGGCGTGCGGGCGATCCAGACATCATAGGGATACTGGCCGCCCATCTGGTCGAAGATATAGTTCAGATTCGCGACCATGATCGGGCCGTCCTGCGGGTAGTAGCCGGGCCACAGGTCGACTGCCGCGACGATCTTGAACTTGACCTCGCGCTGGTCGCCGGCGATACGCACCAGCGCCGGGACCGTGTCGCCAACCTTCAGACCCTTGGCGAGCATATCTTTGCTGACCAGCGCGCCATCCGGGTTGCGCGCCAGCATATTCATCAGCGCGCCGAGCGACTGGCCGTCGGCCCAGGATCGGTCGAATTGCCCGATCACATTGGGGTAATCGACGCGATCAATGCCGATCAGCTGAAGCTGCGAGTTGATGCCGCCGAGCTGGACCGCCAACTCATCGTAGGTGCCGACGCGGGTCGCCGCCTGGACGCCCGGCACGTCGAGGTGGTCGCCGACCGGGATGAACAGCCAGCGGGCCTCCTTGCTGATATCGTTGCGATCGGGCTGCTGGGGCTGCTGGCCGGGCTGCTGGCCGCCCTGGGGCTGCTCGGTGCTCTGGCCGGTCTCCAGCAGTTGCGTCGGCGCGCCGACCTGGTAGCTGATGGCGGCCTGGAGCGCGCCGTCGAGAGTTGCGGCCATCGATGCGCTGAAGGAGGCCAGGCTCAGGGTCAGGATCAGCAGCAGCAGCGGGCCGCGGTAGCTGCCGGGCTGGCGCGCAAGCGCACGTAGCGCTACCAGCGGCGCGGTCCAGGACGGGCGGGCCGCCAGGCGCGCCAGGATCTCCAGGACCAGCGGGATCAGGCGCACCGCGACCAAGCCGAGCGCGAAGCAGAGCAACAGCGGCACCAGCAGCAGCAGCGGGTTGCTGAATGGATCGCTGCCGCCGATGGCGCCAAGCTGGAGGCCACCGCTCCGGCGGAGCTGGTAGATGCCATAGGCCGGCGGGATCAACAGCAAGAAGTCCAGAAAGAAGCGCTGCCAGAACGGCGGGCGCAGCGTGCGGGCAGCCTGCTGCTGCTCGTCCACCAGAGTGCGCCGCGAGGCGACCAGGGCCGGGATCAGGGCCGCCGCCATCGCCAGCACCACCGCGACGATCCCGAAGCGCAGATTGTCCCACGTAAGCGTAAGCGGGAGCGGCTGGGCTTCGTCGACGAGCTGGAGGAACGAGCGGGTGCGGCCCATAAACTCGGCGAAGCCCAGGCCGAGTCGTCGGCCCGATCGCCAGCGCAATCGCGCCCATGATCAGCCACTCGACGATGTAGATGCCAAGGATCTGGAAATTGCGTACGCCGCGAGTTTTCAGCAGGGCGATCTCGCCGCGCTGGCGATTGACCAGCAGCGCCGCGACCAGCGCCGCGAAGTACATCACCAGCCCCAGGATCGGCGCGCTAAAGACGAAGAGCTGCAAGGTCAGCGCGGCCGAGTCCTTGCGGTAGCGGTCGAGCGCCTCGCGAGGGGCTCTGCTCAAGCTCCAGCCCTGGAATGATGCCGGCGACCTGCGCGCTGACGGTGTTGATCCGGGCCAGCAGCGGGAGCGCCTGGACGGCGGTCAAATGCGCTGCCGCTGAGCCGGGCGAACCAGACCGCCTGGCCAACCTCATTCTTCAGCGGCCGCCGCGATCGGCCCGGTGAAGGTGGCCTCGGGAACCAGCAGGACTTCCTTGAACACGCTTGGCTGGTAGAACCAGGCCGGGTCGGCACTGTTGGTCGGCGCCCACAGCGCGGCGATACGGATCGGGATCGAGACGACCTTACCGCCGGCATTAGCGACCAGGTTGAACTGATCGCCGACATTGATCCCGACCTCGTCGGCCAGGTCGCGCAGGATCATGACCTCGACGGGAGCGGCCCCGGAGGCGCCGTCCGGCAGCGCGGTGGCGACCTTCGGCGCCGTGCCGTCAACGATCCTGATCTGCTGGTCCATGCCGCTGAGAAAGCCGATCGGGATGCTCTTGAGCAGCGGGTTCTGGGCGCCGGACGAGGGGGGAAGCAGCAATTGAAGCTGGTCGGTGCGAACATGAGCGGCCCAGGCCCTGGAGGGCAGACCCAGCCGCGGCACGGCCCGGCCGCAGATATAATCGTCGGCGGCCTTGATGCGCTCCCACTCCAGCGGCCCTTTCTGGGAGCCGATGTAGCGGAACAGCAGCGCGAACGGCGAGCGGTTGGTCTGCTGCTCCTGCTTGGCGATCCGATCCTGGAGCAGGCGCAAGTTGGCCGCCTCGGCGTAGACCGGGATGCTGACGGAGAGCGCGACTGCGGCCAGCAGCGCGACCAGGGCGCACAGTGCCAGCCCCAGGTTCGCGCGCAGGCGCTTGAGGGCTGTGGTCAGGACCGATAGGATGGTCAGGAGAAAGTTCAGCATAAACGTTTGGAGATTGGAGATTGGAGATTAGAGATTGGAGACGATGCGAATCTCCAATCTCTAATCTCCAATCTCTCGGTTTTACTGGCCGACGACGATATCGCCTTCCTCGACCCCTTCGAGGATCTCGACCCGATCTTCGGTCTCGATGCCGAGCTTGACACTGGCGCGCTGCTCACGGTCGCCGCTACGGATGACGACAAAGCGGCGGCCCTCGAAGGAGCGGAGGGCGTCGGGCGGCAGCCAGAGCACATTATCCTTGTGTTCCAGCACAATGCGGATCTTGGTAACAGTGCCGGGCGTCAGCTCCTGGCCCTGGGTATCCTCGACCTTGAAGCGGGTGGTGCGATCCTGCTCCTGGACCGCGCCGCTGCCGCCGGAGCCGTAGGGCGCGGGCATCAGCCGGATGATCGAGGGCATGATCACATCGGGCCGCGAGAGCAGCGTGATCTCGACGGGCTGGCCCTCCTGGAGCTGGCGCATCTGTTCGCCGCTGAGTTCGGCCGCGATCTCCAGCTGCGAAGGGTCGGCGATCTCGATGACCGACTCGAACTCCTGCACCGTATCGCCCTCGCCGATCCCCAGCACGATCACCTGGCCGTCCTGCGGCGCGGTGATGCGGCCATCTTCGACCTTCTTGCGGGCTTTGTCCAGGTTGCGTTGCGCGGTCTCGACCGCCTTGATCTGGGAGTTGAAACTTGTGGCGCGGGCCTCTTCGAGCGCCAGCCGCTTGGTTTCGACGTTGCGCTGCGCGTTGATCAAATCGCGGTTGCCTTTGCCGCTCACCAGGCCATCGAGCTTCTTCTGGGCCTCAAGCACCTTCTCATCGGCGTTGTCGACCTGATTGATCTCCCCTTCGCGCAGCTTATCCAGCTCGCGCTGGGAGAACGCCAGGGTGCGCTCGGCCTCGCGCAGCGTTCGTTCGGCCTCGGTGAGGGCGATCTTGAACTGCTCCTTCTCTTCCTCGGTCAGCTCGCGCGGCTTGGTCTGCTCGGTGCCGGAGATCGGGATCGTCTCGCGCGGGTGGGTGCCGTAGCGCTGGACCCAATCCCAATCCCACCAGGCCTTGCTGTAGTTCCGCTGCTGATCCTGCAACGCCTCGGTATTCTTGAGCACGGTGTACTCGGCGTTGGTCTTGGCCTCGGAGGCCGTGTCTTTCTCGGTCTTAGAGGCCCGTATCGCCTCCTCCAACTCATCCTGGGCCTTGCGGATCGGGTCGTCCTCGCCGCCGGGGAGCAGCCGCTGGAGATCCTCCCCAGCCTGCTCCAGGTCGAGCTCGGCCTGTTTGATCGCCTTGGCCTGGCGGGTCTTTTCATTCTCCAGGTCACGCTGGGCGCTGGTGAGCTGATCCTCGGCGTCACGCAGCGCCTCCAATTGCTCGTCCTGCTGGAGCTCGGCCAGGACATCGCCGGCCTTGACGCTATCGCCGCGCTTGAAGTTGACCATGGCCACGCGGCCTGTGATGTGGAACGAGAGACGCACCAGGTCCACCGGGGTCACCCGGCCGTTGATCTGGAGGATTCGATCGATCGAGCCGCGCTGCACGGTGAAAGTCTCGCGCTCGAGGGCCGGGTCGGGCGGGAGCGGCGTGGGTGTGGGCTCCTCCTGCTGCGCTGCGGCCGGTGCGCCACAGGCGGCAAGGAGCGGGATGAGGAGCAAGAGCAGCGCGAGCGAGCAGAATAGTTTGTATTTCATCCGTGAGTCTCTCCCCTGCGGGTCTCTGGTAGCCCTGAATTTTCCTTATATGAACTCAGTAACGATCCGGTTCCTCACTCAGAAGAAGGTTGATTTGGTACTCGTAGTCCGTGGTGGTAAGGGTTTCTTGAGGGGGGCTGTCCCCTCTAAGCCTCCCCTTTTCCAATTGTACACCTGAACGCAACCCGGTATGAGCAGGAGTGTAGCGCTCGTTGCTGAAGAATTGCCTTGCGAAAGCTGAAGTCTTGTTGAAAAAAGACGGTCTGAAAAGGGGGAGTTTGAAGGGGTAGCTCCTCAAACTCCCCCTTTCAAATTTACAATGTGGGTGGGAGAGACTGAGGGACCGCCCCCTCAAACCCCCTTTTTCCAGAACCGTACCGAAATATACCACGATTTTCGCATGCGTGGGTTGCGCCCCGTGCCTCGCACCAGGCGCGGGGCGCTCAACGTTGAACTTAGCCCTTGGGCAGGGGCATGGGAACGCCCGGCTCGGTCGATGGGTCCTCGGTGTTGTAGCCCTGGTAGCTCGGATCGACCTGGTTAGCGCATGTCGCCGGCTTGTTCGGGTTCTCGTCCAGGCAATCCAGGTAGGCCTCGCTGAACTTCTGGGCCTCGACCAGCCCCTGCCCAAGGGCGGTCGTGCCCTCGATTGCCTCGCTGAGCGCCTTGTAGAACCAGTAAGTGTCCAGGCGGCCATAGAACGCATTCGGGTCATCGCCCGGCTCGCCAGGCCGCTTGAGGGCCTCGGCGTAGATCTTGACCATCTCGACGACCTCGGGTGGCGTCTGCGAGACGAACTCATCGGAGCTGGCGATCGAGGCGCGGGCCGGGACGGCGCCCTGGAGGTTGACCACATCGGCAGACAGGAATTTCAGCCACTCCCAGCAAGCCTGGGACTGCTGCGACTGCGCCGAGATATGGAAGCCGCGGGCATAGAAATCGCCGCTACGCAGCCCCCCAGCGCCGATCGGCAGCGGCGCGATCCCGACCTCAAAATCGACCTGCGCGCCGCCATTGCCGATGCCGGGATCGACCGGCCGCGCCATCCCACCATCGCCACTGCTGAACATGCCGTAGCCCTGGTCGAACCACATGCCGGCACGGCCGGTCTGGATCAGCTCGTAGGACTTGTCCTCGAAGCCGGGATCGTCGCGTTTGTAGGGGAACTTAAGCTCCGGCATGACCTTATGGGTGCCGGCCAGGTCAAGGTACCACTGGATCGCCTCGACGACCTTGGGATCGGCGAAGTTGGGGCGCGCGTCCGTACCGCTGCCGAGCATCAGCCGGGCGCCGAACTGGCCGATGAAGAAGAACATGTCCTGCTGAGCGCCGTAGAGCGAGACGTACCCGTACTGCTTCTTATCGCCCTCGCCCTTGGTGAGCGCCTGGGCGGTCGCCAGGAAGTCGGACGGCTTCCACTGGTAGGATGGGGTCGTGACCCCGGCGGCATCGAAGGCGGTGCGATTGAAGTTGAGCGTACGCAGGTTGATCGCGTAGGGCAGGCCGTACAGGCCGCCGTCGCGGCGGTAGGGTTGCAGCAGCGCGTCGGCGTAGTCGCTCTGGGGGAAGCTGGTATCGGCGTCGAAGAGCGGCTGGAGGTCCAGCAGGGCCTTGAAGTCCGCGTCGCTCTGGGGCGCCGACCACCACGAGAAGCAGTCGCTGGTGCGCGCGATGTCCTTCAGCTCGATCGGCCCGGTGAAGGTCTCGGTCGACTTGATCTGCACGAAGATATCGGGGTGCTGCTCGCGGAAGGCGCGGGCCAGGCGGCGCATCTCGGAGGTGCCGTAGCCGACGACGCCGAAGGTGACCTGGGTGGCGCCGGCGGGAGCCTCCTGCGGCTCGGGCGTGGCGACGAACACCGGGCTGGTGTCCGGCAGGGGCGTCGGCGTGAGCTGGACCTGGCTCAACTGATCTTCGAGCTGGCGCTGGGCCTCCTCAAGCGCCTGCTTGGCATCCTTGTTCTCGTCCAGCACTTGGGAAAGCGCCTGGCCCAGCGGGCCGAAGATCATGTAGTCGGGCTGCTGCTCGGGCATCCTGGTGGCATTGGCGAGGGCGGCCTGGTAGGTCGCGGCGGTCTGCTCGTCGAGATTCTTCCAGAAGCCGGTCTTCTCGGCCAGCGACTTACGAGCCGGGACGCGGCCAGGACCGTAGAACACCTGCCCAGGCGGGTCGGTGGACTGGCGCGAAAGGAACTCGATCCACTTCCAGGAACTCAGTGGCGTGGGCTGTTCCACCGCTGATCATGTAGCCATCGCCGGAGCCGACGTAGCCAAAGAACGAGGAGTCGGCCGGGTAGGTGACTTTGCCGACTTCGAAGGCATACGACGGCGCTTGCGGCTGCCCACTCTCGCCCTCCATCAGCGGGCCGACGAACTCATCGCCCCAAATGCCAACACGCCCATCGCGCACGAGCTGGCCCATATCGACCGGCGGGGAGTCTTCGCGGTACTGCGGGCGGAACAGCACCCCGTTTTCGCCCAGTGTACGGACCCGCTCGAACGCCGCGATGACCTCCGGGGTGTCGAGCTGGACATCCTTGGCCGGCACGTTCAGCAGATCAACCCCCTGCGACCTCAGGATGGTCGCGAGCGGGACCAAGCCACCGCTCGGATCGAGGAAGCCGTAGGTCTCGACAGCGCTGCCGTTCTTCTTGGCCAACTGCTCGGCGGCGCCAAGCAGATCCTGCCAGGTCCAGCCGGACTTGGGCTCGGGCAGGTTGGCAAGCTTGAACAGATCTTTGTTGTAGGTCAGCAGTTGCACGTAGAAGTAGCGCGGCAGCGTCCAGGTGCCGCCTTTGACGGTGGCCTGCTCCAGCGTGCCTGGGTAGAAGTCATCGCGCTGGAACGCGGCGTCGGCGTCCATCAGCGGCGCCAAGTCCAGCAGCAGGTTGGTGCCGAACGCCTCGGGCGAGACAAACGCCGCCGGCGCGGTATCGGCGCCGGAGACAACCTGCCGCAGCATGTTCAAAGGATTCTGCGGTTCGCTGGACTTCCCACCATTGATCAGGTCGTCAAGCGGCACGATCACCACTCTGATATTCGGGTTCTCGGCCATGAACTGGTTGGCCAGCGGCTCGTAGATCTGCCGCTCGTACTCCCAGGAGGCAAAGGATATCGTGACCTGGCCGCTTTCGGTCGCGGCCGTCGGTTGGGCGGCCGGCTCGGCGGTCACTTCGGGCGCGGTCAGGTCGTCGTCGGGCTGTGCGCCGGGGCCGCAGGCGACCAGCAGGGCCAGCAATAGGATCAGAGATAGACAACGTCGCATCTGTTTCTCCCTCATAGGATGAGGACTAACTACTACAGCACATTATAGCGGGTCGCGGGCGGTATCGGTACCACGTACTACCAGGATTCTGACGTAGCAGGAATAGTTTTAGTTCCGCTCTACTTTACAATGTGGGTGGGGGAGACTGAGGGGGCTGCCCCCTCAGTCTCCCTTTTTCCCAGAACCGTAAACCACCAAAGAACTTTGCCTTACTACATAAACCAAGACGCTCGTGACCGGCCGATAGTAACACGGTTGCGGGTGATAGGTACCTGATAGCATTCCTATGCGGCTGGCACAGAGCTTGCTACGTTGTACCTATACCACCATACAGAGCGCCCAATGGTGGGCAACTCTCACCAGGAAAAGAGGAGGATGACGATATGAAAACAGTAGTTGGACTGTTTGATTACTATCAGGATGCCGAGCGGGCGGTTCAGGAACTGAACGCGCGCGGCTTCACCAGCACCGACATCAGCGTCGCGGCGCGCGACAGTACCCTGCAACAGCGCGTCGTCGGCGACAAGGACGCGGCGGTAGCCGAGAGCGCCGGGGCCGGCGCGGTCGGCGGTGCGGCGGTCGGTGGCCTGGCAGGGCTGCTGGTCGGCCTCGGTGCGCTCGCGATCCCAGGCATCGGCCCGGTGATCGCGGCGGGCACGCTGGCGACGGCGCTTGGCACAACGGCGGCAGGCGCCGGGATCGGCGCGGCGGCCGGCGGCTTGATCGGCGCACTGGTCGGCCTGGGCATCCCCGAGGAGGACGCGCACATCTACGCCGAGAGCGTGAAGCGCGGCAGCGTGCTCGTCACCGTGCGGACCGGCGACGAGCGCGCCCCGCAGGCGCTGAACGTCATGCGCCAGTTCAACGCGATCGACGTCGACACCCGGCGCAAGGAGTGGGAGACGGCCGGCTGGAGCCGCTTCGATGACACGACGCTGCCGGACGACAACTACCCGAGGATCTCAAGCGGGCCGCGATACTAGGCGTATCTGCAACCCATAATGGGTAGTAATGTGCCGGAACTGCGTGCCCAGGTCGAGCAGGTGCTCGACCTGGGCACGCAGTTTGTAGAGCGGCTTGTTGAAGCACCCGGGCCACCGCTCGTTCGCTTTGTGCAGGATGGTTACCCTGCTAAGAACCTATCCCAAAACCGCATCCTGGACCCAGAGGGTACCCCGGCGCAGCCGTATCGAAGGGTGGTTTTGGGATAGGCTCTAGCTAGGCCCTATCTCGGCACCAAACTCACCCCCCGCCCAGTAGCCCCTCGAATGCATCCTCACCCAGCTCGTCGAGCGTACCCACGACGATGTCGGCCGACAACTCGGCGTGAGAGGTGCGTACGCCAATCGTGCGCGCCCCGGCACGGCGCCCGGCTTCCAGCCCGGCCGGCGCGTCCTCGACCACGACGCAGCGGGCCGGCGGCACGGCAACCCGCTCGGCCGCCAGCAGGAACACCTGCGGGTCGGGCTTGCCGCGCTGCACATCCTCGGCCGACACCAACGCCTCGAAGTACCCCGCGATGTCGAGCGCGGCCAGGATCGCCTCGATGTTGAGGCGCGGCGCGGCCGAGGCGATCGCCTGGCGCCAACCCTGGGCGTGTAGGTGCGCCAGCCAGCGCCGCACGCCCGGCAGCAGCTCGATCCCGCGCTCCTGCACCAGCGCCCGGTAGCGCGCCTCCTTGGCCGCGCCGATGCGCGCGACCTCGGCGTCGGGGAACTCGGCCCCGAAGTAGTCGCGCAGGATCGTGTCGTTGCGCTGGCCGAAGGATGCCACAAACTGCTCGTAGGTCAGTGGGAAGCGCTCGGCCGCCAGGGCCTCGCGCCAGGCCAGCCAGTGGTACTCGGCCGAGTCGAGCAGCGTGCCGTCCATATCCCACAGCACGGCGCGCGGCTCAGAGTTGTGTGTGCTCATGGTTCGTTCGCTTCTTTCTATCGGGGACTCTGAGATTCTTCTTCATCATCCCAAAGCGCTGTGAAACGTAAAACGTGAAACGTGAAAGGCCCTCACGCATCACGTTTCACGTTTCACGCCGGGACGCTTTACATCTTCTCGTTCCCCTTAAAGGCCGCGAGGCGGCTACTCATAGCGCAACGCGTCGATCGGCTGGAGGCGCGACGCCTGCACGGCCGGGTAGAGCCCGAAAACCAGCCCGACCACGATCGAGAATCCGGTCGCGATCAGCACCGACAGCAACGTCATCCCCCCGCCGATGATATCGCTGCGCGCCACCAGGATCACCAGGATCGCCGCCACGGTGGTCAGGCAGTAGCCCAGGGCAATGCCCAGCGCGCCGCCGCTCAGGCTGAACACCACCGACTCGACCAGGAACTGGAGCAGGATATCGCGGCGCCGGGCGCCCACCGCCCGCCGCAGCCCAATCTCCCTGGTGCGCTGCGCGACGCTGACCAGCATAATGTTCATGATTCCGATGCCGCCGACCAGCAGCGAGATCGCGCCGACCAGCGCCAGGAACGCCGTGATCCCAGTCAGCACCTGGTTGATGATGTCGAGCGCCTGACGGTTGGCGAAGATCGTGAAGTCGTCGGGCGCGCCGGCAGCCACCCCGTGACGCGCTCGTAGGATCGCCTCGGCCTGCTGCTGCGCCGCGCCGACCATATTCGGGTCGACGGCGCGGATCGACAGCTGGTCTACATCCAGGTCGCGCTCGACCAGCTCGACGGCCAGGCGCTGCTGGACGACGCCCAGCGGCACGAAAATCGCGAAGTTCTGCTGGAAGCCGAATGCCCCGGCCAACTCCAGCACCCCAATGACCTCGAATCGATACCCGTTGATCGTGATGCTCTTGCCGAGCGGGTCGGTATCGCGAAACACCTCGCGCGCCAGGTCCCAGCCGATCACGGCCACCCGCGCGAGCTGCTCGTCGTCAGAGGCACTGAGGAAGCGGCCCAGCGCCAGCTTGACCCGCTGCACATCGGCGAAGCTGGCGCTGACGCCACGCACCTGCGCCCCAAACGGCCGGTTGCGAAACGCCACGCTGCCGCCGATCGATAGCTCGGCGGCGACAGCGGCGATCGCCGGCGCGGCATCCTGGTCGAGCAGCGCCCGGCCGTCGGCCTCGGTCAGCCGGCGCCGGTTTTGCGGGTCGTTCGGGTCGGCGAATTGGGCACCAGGTGACACGGAGATCACATCGGCGCCGAAGCCACTGAACTCGCGCAGGATCGAGGAGCGCAACCCTTCGCCGACCGACAGTAGCGTGATCACGCTGGCCGTGCCGATGATCACGCCCAGGATGGTCAGAAACGAGCGCAGCGGGTTGGAGAGCATATTATTGACGGCGATCCGCAATGTCTCGAAGATGCTCATAGCTAATCCTCCGGCGCCGGGGTCGCGCTGGGCAGCGCCACCGACGACACGCTATCGCCCTCGTTCAGCCCGGCAATAATCTCGACCAGGTCCTCGGTGCGCTGGCCGACCTCCACCGGCACGCGCTCGGTTCGCGGCGCCTCGGATGGGTTGGCTGATGCCGGTGGCGCCTCCACAACCCGTTCGACATAGGTCTGGCCATCCTCCTCACGCAGCGCCCGCCGCGGGATGACCAGCGCGCCTGGCTTGCGGTAGGTCTCGATCTGGCCAAAGGCGGCCATGCCGAGCCGAATGCGCTGGTCAGGGCCGGCGATCTCCAGGAGAACCGTGTAGGTGCTGGCAAATCCGCTCTGGCCGCCGCCTTGCTCGCTGGCGGTCGCCGCCTGTGCCACCTCGGTGATCGTGCCGGTCATGACAGTGGTTGGGAGCGCGTCGACCCGGATCTCCCCGGTCTGCCCGACCTCCAGGTTCAGCACGTCGATCTCGTCGACTTGCCCGCGCAGCAGCAACCGGCTGCGGTCGGCCAGCGTGACCATGGTGGTGCCCGCGCCCGTTATCTCGCCGGCGCGCAGCGCCACGTCGATCACCGTGCCGCTCCAGGGCGCCCGCAGGGTCGCGTCGGCTAGCGCGGTCTCGGCCTGTTCGAGCCTGGCCTGGCTTTGATCAACTTGCGCCTGGACCTCCGCCAGGTCGGCCTCGGTCGCGCCGCGCAGCAGCGCGGCCTTGTTCTCTTCGGCCGAGCGCAGGGCCGCCTCGGCCGCCGCCACGCCACTCCCCGACGACTGGGTCTGCAAGCGTTCCAGGTTGGCGCGCGCGTCGGCCAGGTTGGCGCGCGCCGTGGCGAGCTGCTGGGCCGGCGGCTGCCGGAGCAGCGCCAGCGCGGCCTCGGCCTCCTGCACCGCAAGCTGCGCCGCGTGAAGCTGCGTGTCGATCTGCTGTGCCTGGATCTGCTCGTCGCGCAGTGCCTGGTCGTAGGCGACCTGGGCCTGGCGCGTGTTCTCTTCGGCGTCATGCAAGGTCAGTTCGGCCTGGGCTAGCGCGTCCTGGTACTGCCGCCGCTCGAAGTCGTTGAGCGGCCTCAGATTCTCGGTCGGCTGGTTCTGAGTGCTGGGGTCGTAGCCGGTGCGCTCGACGTAGTCCCACTTCCATTGCGCGGCCGAATACTGGGCCTGGATCTCGCGCAGCGCATTGGCGCTTTGATCGAGCGCGCTCTGGGCGCGCGTCTTGGCGAGCGAGGCCTGGGCGCGCTGCTGCTCGGCCTGGAGCTGGGCTTGGGCCTGGGCATTACGAGCGGAATCAAGTCGCCGGGCCGCTTCGGCCTGGTCGGCCGGGGCGCCGCCGCCCTGGAGCTGGCCCAGCGTCGTGGCGGCCACGTCGACGCGCGCCTGGGCGGCGCGCAGATCCTGGGCGGTGACGCTGCGGCGCGCCTGCTCCAGGCTGCTGCGTGCCTGGGCGATCGCCTGGTCGGCCTCGGCCAGCCGCTCCGGCGGTACGCCGGCGGTCAGCTTCTCGTAGCTGGCTTGGGCCTGGGCCAGCGCGGCCTTGGCGAGTTGCACTTCCAGCTCCAGGTCGCGCGTCTCCAGGCGGGCCAGGGGCTGATCCTGTTGGACTATGTCGCCGGGCTCGACCATGACCTCGGCGATCCGACCGGGGCTGCCGAACGCCAGCTCGGCGCTGCGAAAGGCCTCAAGCTTGCCGTTCAGCGATGCGGTCAGGACGAGATCCTGGCGCGTGACTGTGTCGACGTTGAGCTGCGGCGCGCCAGCCTGGCGCAGGTTCCTGATCAGGCTCTGGTAGAGCAGCGTGAGCCCACCGCAGAAGCCGACCAGCAGCAGCACGAGTACGGCGATGGCGATAGCTCTGGCACTTGGTCTCCGTTTCACTTAGGATGCTCCTTCTTCTGGTGGTGTCGCCTGGGATTATACTGGATGGATGGGGGATCGGATCATGTCAGGGCGAGTCTTGTATTCGCGCCGTGTGATCATCGGTAGCGTTGTGGGCAGCATCGTGATCATCGTCGGGGGTACGCATTGTACGGCTTCTATCACGATGGTACTGCACCGATCCATACCGATAAATTCAGATCTGCTATAAAAACGTCCGATGCCTATTGCTGGTTTCTCCACTCTCATTCAATGTTATTGGGCGGCGAAAGTGCTTACACTACCTGCCGTCCTTGACAGCCATCGCCAGCGGTGTTATAATACGAACACACGTTCTACAAGATGCGTTTTTATCTCACCAGAACGCCGTACTGTAATTACGAGAAACAAAGCGAGGTGGAGCATGACGAACCGTGAGATTGCTGCGGTATTGTTCAACATATCCTCAATTCTGGCCGCACGTGAAGGCAATCCTTTCCGCATCCGCGCCTACCATCGTGCCGCCCGCAATCTGCTGCGGCTGCGTTACCCGGTGTCCGAGCGTGTGGCCGCCGGCAAGCCGCTGGGCATCCCGCGGCTGGGCAAGAGCCTGACGGCTAAGATCAGCACGCTGGCCACCAGGGATGCACTGCCGTTCTACGAGGAGCTGTGCGAGGCGCTGCCGATCGAGGAGCGCACGCTGCTCAAGGTTCCTGGCTTGGGGCCGACCATCGCCGCCCGCATCCACCGCGACCTCGGCGCGACCGACCCGGACAACCTGCGCCGCGCCGCCGCGACCGGCAAGCTCCAGCGCGTTTGGGGCGTCGGCCCGAAGCGCACCGCCGCCATCCTCGATGTGCTCGGCGGCCCGCAGCCGGCGCTGCGCCAGGAGCGGATGGAGATTTGACCGGGTGATAAGATGAGGGGTGACAAGGTGAAGGGTAACTGGTGGAGTGCAATATCACCTGTCATCTTGTCATCTCCGATTTAGGCACGGATCGACGTTTAGCTAGATGGAGCCCTGGAATCATGCGCCAACGGGAGCTGGAGGAGCTGTTCGCCGAGCTTGAGGAGGCCGAGGATGGACTACTTGATGCGACGCTGGACAACGAACAGTCGCGGGAGCCGGCTGATGCCCGATCACTTGTGCCCGCCGACGCAGCCGAACTGGGCGGCGGGTTTCGCGCGAAGCTGGCGCTTACGCCGCGCCCCTACCAGGACGACGCGCTGGCTGCCTGGCTCGCGGCCGAGGGCCGCGGTGTCGTGGTCCTGCCGACCGGCGCCGGCAAAACCGTCCTCGCGCTGATGGCGATCGAGCGCCTGGCGCTCCGATCTCTGGTGGTCGTCCCGACGATCGAGCTGCTCTACCAGTGGCGCGACGTGATCGTCGAGCGGCTGGGTTTGCCCAAGAGCAAGGTCGGCGTGATCGGCGACGGGCGGCGCGAGGTCCGGCCGGTCACGATCATCACCTACGCCTCGGCGGCCATGCCCGAGGCGCCGATCGGCGGGACCGGGCTGCTGATCTGCGACGAGGCTCACCACCTGCCTTCCCCTTCCTACAGCACCATCCCGGCCCGCTGCGGCGCGCCCTACCGCCTGGGCATCACCGCTACGCCCGAGCGAGGCGACGGCGCCGAGGACGGGCTTTACCGGCTGCTCGGCCCGGTGGTCTACCAGCGCACCCCGGCCGAGCTTTCGGCCGAGGGCCACTTGGCCAAGTTCCGCGAGAAGCGCATCTACGTCGATCTCCAGCCGGAGGAGGCGCTGCGCTATGGGGCGCTGATGACCGAGTGGAAGTGGTTCATCGCCCGCAACCGCGGCATGCTAGCGCGCGGCGGCGACTTCTTCGGCGAGCTGATCCGCCGCAGCGGCAGCGACCCGGCCGCCCGCCAGGCGCTGCGCGCCCATCACCAGGCCCGCATGATCGCCCTCAATGCCGAAGCCAAGCTTGGCGAGGTCGCCCGGCTGCTGGCCCAGCACCGCGCCGACAAGGTGCTGGTCTTCTCGGAGTACACCGTGCTGGTTGACCGGATTAGTCGGGCGCTGGCGCTCCCGGCGATCACCTACCGCACCGCCCCCGACGAGCGCAAGGGCATCTTGCAGGCGTTCCGCAACGGCGGCTACTCCAAGCTGGTGGCCGGGCGGGTGCTCAACGAGGGCGTGGATGTGCCCGACGCCAATGTCGCGATCGTGGTCAGCGGCAACAGCACTCCGCGCGAGCACATCCAGCGTCTGGGCCGGGTCATCCGCCCCAAGCAGTCGGAGGCGCTGCTCTACGAGCTGGTCACCCGCTACACCAGCGAGGTCGGCGCCGCCCGCAAGCGCCGGGCCAAGAACAAAGAACCAAGAACCAAGGGAATCAGAAATAACAAATCATCCCAAGTCGGGAGCGGGAACGATGTCGATGAACCACTTGCCAAGTGCTGAGTTGCGATTGAGTTGCGCCTCGACCAGCGCCATCGCTTCCTTGGTGAGCTTCACGCCTTTGTGATAGACGGTACTGACCAATTCGACAATCGGATGTATACCTTTCCAGGTCATGCTGGCAGCAAACTGGACCACCGTCGCGATCGTGTCGAGCAGCGCGCCGTTCCAGTGTTGCTCGAGTATGCCCCAGCAGCGTTCAATCGGGTTGTACTTGCTGTGATAGGGCGGATAGTAGGCTAGGCGGATCGTGATGCCATAGCGGGCCACAAAGTCGACCAACCGCTGCATAAATTGGGTTCGCCGACTATGGTTCTCGGGACCGTTATCGAGATTTATCACCAGCGTGGTGATCGGGGCAAAGCGAGAACGGACCTGCTCCCACCACGCTTCCAAGCAGTCAACCAAACAATCACTGGTGACTTTGGAGGTGATCATATACACAAACAATTCGTCGCTGCTGGGAAGGAAGATGCCCACTGGGGTCAGGTTTGCCTCAGGCTGAAAGTCGTGGTCGGCTGCCTCAGTTGGTAGGCGACTCTTGCCACCACGCGCGAAAGGTCCCACTTTTACAGTCGCTTTAGCATCGAGAGAAATCCGTAATGTATCTGGTGCAGCGTCGGCCGCCTGATTCACCTGGACTACTTGGTCGAAGATGGCGTCGGTTTCAGGAAGTTTTTTTGGGGTTGGGTCTTGGCCACCTTGGTCGGATAGAAGCCCAGCGCACTCAGTTTGCTGGCAATTGTGCGCTCTGTGGGCAAGCCAGCATCTGTGTAGCCGAACTTTGCGATCAATTGCCGTCGGACTTCTGCGGCGGTCAGGCGAGTATACAGCCGCGAGCTGCGAAACTGCGGATCAGCTTGGCTCTGACTATCAGCAATCGCTAAGATATCGGTGAGTAAGTTGGGCAGATGCTCTTCGGCGCGTTTGCGATGCCGTAAGGTGAGGGCATCGAGACAAATCAGGTCGCTGTGCAGTTCGCGCAGCGCCTTACGGATGGTCTGGCGGTTCCAGCCAAGTTCGCGTTCGGCACGGCGCTGGCCACCAGGACCGAATTCCTGAACTGTTCGTGCGATAAAGCGACGACGCTCACTCCCTGTGAGGGTAGTGGCGGTGTCGATGAACAAGGCTTTGAGCGAGTCGGTCAGTTCCATAGTGATGATCCTCCAGGATAGATCGTTTTGGTCATCCTATCATATCCTGGGATGATTTGTTTTTTCAGCTTCCCCAAGAACAAAGAAGCATCACCTTGACGCTCTTCTTTGTTCTCTGTCCTTTGTTCTGAGGAAGCCAATACAAGAGCAAGAACACCTATCTGATACTCCCCTTAGTTCTCTGTTCTTTGTTCTTTGTTCTCAAGAGGGTTTTATGGCGTTTAAGACGGCTGATTTCAAAAAAACGACCCGCAAGGCCGGCGACGAGCGGCTGCTGTACCCATATCAGATCCGCGACGACCGCTACACCGCCTCGATCGGCTACGCGATCGCCTACTACGAGCGCATGGTCGGGCGGCGTCGCGCCGAGTTCGAGGCCGAGACCTTGCTGGAGTTCTTCGGCGACCCGCGGCTGGCGCGCGGCCTGGTGGCCTGCCTGGCCCGCACCTACGCCTGGCGCGAGCAGACCTTCGCCGAGGCGCTGGGCGACGAGACGGCACGGGCGCTCTGGCGCGCCGGCCTGGCGACGCCGGCGGCCCTGCGCGCCCGGCTCTACGGCCTGGCCAACGGCCGCTACGGCGGCGTGATCCTGCCGCACGAGCGCGACGACGCGCTCAAGTACCTCTGCTCAAGCATCGGCGCCGACCAAGAACCGACCACCGACCACCGACCACCGACCGCCGACCACCGAGTAGGAGAGGGGGAGAGGGGGAGAGGGGGAGAGAGGCGGGAAGACCTAGCCGACCACCGACCACCGACCACCGACCACCGACCACCTACCGCCAGGGGACGTAAGGGCGTATTGCATACGCCCCCCACCGACGATGGCGTAGAGCGAACGCCCCTATCGAGCAATGATGGAGCGCATACGCCTCCCAAGGACGACGGCGTAGCGCATACGCCCCCCACCGACGATGGCGTAGAGCGAACGCCCCTATCGAGCAATGATGGAGCGCATACGCCCCCCACGGACAACGGACAACTGACCACTGACAACGGACAACGGACGGAGCCTAAATACCCGGTGATCACCCCGAAGCAGTTCGAGCAAGCGCTCACGCTCAACTCCGAGGACCAGCATGTCCTGGTCAAGCTCGGCCCGCTGCCTGAGCCGCACGAGATCGTCGCCCGCTACAACTACCACTCGATCGAGACTGCGCTGTGCCACGCCGAGCTGCTGCGGCTGCGGCTGCGCGGCCCGGTCTGGGGCATCGTGCGTAGCGCCCACAACCTGGCGCGCCGCTACCGGCTGCGCTACGAGGTCAGCGGCGCCCCGCGCACCCTATTTGATGACCGGGTCGAGCTGACGCTCTACGGCGGGCGCGATGGGCTGGGGAGCTGGACCCGCGCCGGGCGCCGGCTGGTGCGCGCGCTGCTGCGGCTGCTGGCCGCCCACCCCGACAGCCTGGTCGAGGGCGAGGCGCTGGTCCACCTGCGCGGCCAGTCCACCACGCTGCGGCTGGACGAGCGGGCGCGCCAGGTGCTCGGCGTCGGCATGCGCGAGGGGCCGGAGGCGATCGAGCCGTGGGAGGAGGATGTGGCCGAGGCGTTCCAGCGCGCTTGGGGCCGCGCCTTCGTGGCTGGGCGCACGGCTGGCTGGCGGCTGCGGCGCGACCCCGAGCCGCTGGTCGGCACCGGCGCGATCGTCGTGCCCGACTTCGCGCTCCAGCGCGGGCGCGAGCGGCTGGCGCTGTGCCTGGCCGGCGGTCGCGCCGCTGCCACGGCGCTCACCCGCGACCTGGCCCGGCTGGGCGGGCGCACCCTGGCGCTGGCCGTCGTCCCCGATCACGCCGCCGAGACGCTGCGGATCTGCCCGGTGCCGCTGGCGACCTTCCGCGAGCAGCCGGCCGAGGCGATCCCGGCGCTGGTCACGATGCTGGAGCGCAAGTACCCGCGCCCTTGCCCCGAAACGTCGCTGACGCCCTGGCAGCGGCTGGAGCGGCTGGTCGACGAAGAGGGGTTTGTGGGCGAGCAGACCGTGGCGGCACTGCTGGGCTGCCCACCCGACGAGGCCGCGCGCACGGTTCAGCGCTGGGGTGGCCCGCTGCTGCACGCCCTGCCGGGGCTGGGGGTCTGCGCGCCGGAGATGCTGGGCGAGATCCGGCACCTGATCGAGGAGGGCGAGCTGGTGCAACGGGCGGCGTGACAGGCGATGGCGACGGTTATCGTCCGGGCGGCCCGCCCTGGATGAACGTCGCCATCGCGTCGACATCGCCGCGCCACTCCCCGATTCCCTCGATCCACCACGTCACCCCAGCAGCCGCGTATTCCGCCAGGATCTCGCGAGCGCGGGCCGGGTTATCGAACGGCGCATCGCCGCCGACCATCACGTCGATCGGCTCCCCGGAGGGACGCTGTGACTGGATGAAGCCGACCATCTCACGGATCTCGTCGAGGGTCAGGTTCCCCTGAAGGCTCCCTGGGAAGACTCCATCCCAGCGGGCCGCCCGGCGAAAGGGCGGCTTGCGCGGCCAGGTCCCACCGACCCAGATCGGGATGCGCGGCTGCTGGACGGGGCGCGGCAACAGCGTCGCCTCTTCCACCCGATAATGCCGGCCGTGGAATGAGAACGGCTCGCCGCTCCACAGCCCGGTCAACACCTCCAGCCCCTCGTCGAGCATCTCCGCGCGTATCCGAGGATCGGGCTCCTCGCCGAAGCGAGCGAACTCCTCCGGCGGGGTGCCGATGCCGACACCCAGGATCAGTCGCCCACCGGAGAGGTGATCCAGAGATGCTGCCTCACGGGCCAGTTTCCAAGGTCTGCGCCGCGGCAGCGGAGTTACCATTGGCCCGAAGCGGATGCGTTCGGTCGTCGCGGCAATCGCCGCCAGGGCGATCCAGGGATCGACGATCGGCTCCGGCGCGGCCGAGTCGCCTCCGAAGATGTCCCAGATGAAGAAGCCGTCCCACCCGGCCGCCTCGGCCTCACGCGCCAGGCGCGCCAGCGGTTGGGGATACCCCAATAAACCTGTCATCTGAACGATCAGTCCGAACCGCATCGCTGCCTCCTCTTATCGTGGAATACAGGAACTGCAAACCTCCGCAGTATACCTTAGAAACTGTTTGAAAAGGGCATAGTCATACCAACGATCCGTGGTGGAAAGGGGGTTCTTGAGGGGCGCCCCCTCAAACTCCCCTTTTCAAAAGCTTGCCGGCGGGCCGGCATTTCGTGCTACAATGCCCGCATCCGCAATGAAAAATTGAGAATTGAGAATGAAGAATTGCAGCCGTGCCGCTGCTCTCGGTCAATCGGGTCGAGCAGCATAGCCCAACCGCGAGTGCGTCCGAATGAGAGGTGCGCCTGTTATGACCACCGTTCGACAAGTGAGCGATGCGACTGAGCCGACCAAGGAGCTGGACTTGGTGGCAGCGCTACGCAATGGCGACGAACGCGCCTTTATGACGCTGATCGAGCGCTATCAAAGCTCACTGTTTCGCCTCGCGCTGATCTACACTCCAAGCCGAGCGGTGGCCGAAGAGGTGGTCCAGGAGACCTGGTTGAGCGTCATCCAGGGGATCGACCGCTTCGAGGGGCGCAGCTCGCTCAAGACCTGGCTCTTCCGCATCCTCACCAACCGGGCCAAGACCCGCGGCGTGCGCGAGGGCCGCAGCGTGCCCTTCTCCGCGCTGCACGCCGGCGACGACCACGCCGAGCCCTCGGTCGAGCCGAAGCACTTTGACAGCCTCCAGGGGCACTGGACGTCGTCCCCCGGCGACTGGAGCGAGGTGCCGGAGGACCGGATGATCTCCAGGGAAACCCAGGCGTGCATCCGCTCGGCGATCGACGCGCTGCCGCCCAACCAGCAGACTGTCATTACCCTGCGCGATGTCGAGGGGTGGACCTCCGAGGAGGTTTGTAACGTTCTTGGGATCAGCGAGACGAATCAACGGGTGCTGTTGCACCGCGCGCGGTCGAAGATTCGCCGCGCGCTCGACCAATACTTACGTGAAGAATAGGCCCGGTAGCGCATGGATGCTGTCGAACTCTCCTGCAAAGAGCTTGTCGAACTCGTAACCGAATACTTCGAAGGTGCGCTGCCACCGGCGGATCGGGCACGCTTCGAGGAACATCTGGCGAATTGCGGCTACTGCCGTCTCTACCTTGAGCAGATGCGGCAGAGCATCAACCTGCTGGGGGGCTTGACCGAGGAGTCGGTATCGCCCGCAGCCAAGGATGATCTGCTACGGGCATTTCGCGACTGGAAGCGCAACGGGTGAAGCGTGAAACGTGAAGCGTGAATATCCGCTCCCTATCCGCTCATCGTGTTGCGTGTTGCGTAACGACTGCCGCTCACGGACCGTAGGCGGCCACGGACGGGCGGCCACGGCCGGGCGGCGAATCGACCGGCGGCCACGGAGGGCCTGCCCTACAGGTTCTCAATTCTCAATTCTCAATTCTCAATTCCCCGTCACGCCCTGCCGTAGACCGGGATGACCGCGCCGTGGATATCGCGGGCGGCGTCCGAGGCCAGGAAGTGGATCACGCCGGCCAGCAACTCGGGCTGCACCCAGGTCGTGTAGTCGGCCTTGGGCATGGCCTTGCGGTTCGTCGGGGTGTCGATGATCGAGGGCGCGACCGCGTTGACGTTCACTCCATGCCGGCGCGTCTCCTCGGCCAAGTCCCGCACGAGCAGATCTAATCCGCCCTTGCTGACGCTGTACGCGGCCATGTTGGCCGCCGGCTGACTGCCGCCCCGGCTGCCGATAAAGACCAGCTTGCCGCCGCCCCGCGCCAGCATGCCGGGCAGCGCCGCCCGCGCAACCAGGAACGCCGTGGTCAGGTTCAGGCTGAGCATGAAGTTCCAGGTCTCCAGGTCGGTCTCGCTCACCGGCGTGCCGGCTTTATACCCGCCGGTCACATGAACGACCACGTCGATCGCGCCGAAGCGATCGTGGGCAGCGCGCACGACCCGGTCCACATCGGCCGGGTCGGTGATGTCGGCTGGAACAATCAGGACGCGCTCGGGGTCAAGCGCCAGTTCGGCGGCCAGCGCCTCCAGTTCCGGCTGGCGCCGCGATGTCAGAACCAGCCGGGCGCCCTCGCCGGCGAAGGCGCGCACCACCGCCGTCCCCAGCCCGCCGGTCGGCCCGGTGACGAGCACGACCCGGTCTGCCGCGTTTGTATCCACTGGGAACCTCCTCTGGCGATTTACGATTTGCGTATTGCGTGGCGTCTGGGCGGCCACGGAGAGCCTGCCCTACAGGTGCTCGGCCCTTTCATCTTGTCATCTTGTCATCTTGTCATCTTGTCACCCGGCGCAACGGACCACGGACCACGGACGACTACGTCTCGCCGCCGGACAGCCCTTCGCCGCCGTCGACGCGCAGGATCGAGCCGGTAGTGAAGTCATTGGTCGCCAGGAACACGCAGGCGCGCGCGACATCGTCGGGGGAGCCCATGCGCTTGAGTGGGAGGCCCTTGATAATATCGACTACGACCTGCTCCCGCCCGCCAGCGGGCCGCAGCACCGGCCCCGGCACGACACAGTTGACCCGAATCTGGTGCTCCGCCAGCGCCAGCGCGGCGACTTGGGTCAGCATGATCACGCCGGCCTTGGAGACGCTGTGGTGCGAGCGGGCGGGCCAGGGGTTCAGGCCGCTGTTGTCGCTGATGTTGATGATCACACCGCCACGATCGCCGGCGATCATCAGGCGCGCCGCGTGCTGGGCGCATAGAAATGGGCCGGTCAGGTTGATCCCGATCACCGACTGCCACTCGGCGTAGTCGATCTCCAGCAGCGGCGTGCGCTTGAAGGTTGCCGCGCTGTTGACCAGCACGTCGAGCCGGCCGTAGCACGAGCGGATCGCGTCGAACATGCGCGCCACCTGGTCGGGGTCCGACTGGTCGGCCTTGACCACGAGCGCCTCGACGCCCAGCGCACGAGCCGCCTCGGCCGCGCTGGCCGCCTCGGCGTCGGACGAGCTGTGGTGGATCACCAGGTGCGCGCCCTGCCGCGCGAACTCCAGCGCAATCGCCCGCCCGACCCGCCGCGCGGCGCCAGTGACGCAGACAATCTTGCCGTTCAGGTCTGTGAGCATGGCCTCCCCTTTCCCGCTACCAGCAATTCGCGTGACTCCATAGTACCAGAGCCCGTCAAGCAGTTCTTGCCTCTGCCGCCTTGATATAGAACGGCGCGGCGACAAACGTCTGCGCCAGGAGCACCGCCGACGGAACATTAGTATGTTTTCAGCGTGGGTTAGCCTTTTCCCGCGCGCAGCATCGCCGCATACTCGTGCGGCATCTCGCTGGCCTCGATCGCCTGGGCGGCGCGCTCAATCTCGTAGGGCACACGCCTGAACTCGACCCGCAGCTCAGGCCCACTCGCCTCCAGAATCACATAGCAGGCGCGCGGGTCGCCGTCCTTGGGCTTCCCAACGCTGCCGGCGTTGACGACGTGCCGACCGCTGGGCAGCAGCCGGTGATACGGCAGGTGGGTGTGCCCGCAGACCATCACGTCGGCCTTGACCATATCAAGCAGGCGTTCCAGGCTGCGGTCGGGCCGGTCCTCGAACAGGTACTCATTGACGCGGCGCGGGCTGCCGTGGACCAGCATCACCCGCAGTTCGCCGAGCTGGAGCGGAATGTGCAGCGGGAGCCGGCGCAGGTAGGCTTTGTTGTCTACCGTCGTGTGCCGGTTCGTCCAGGTGATCGAGCGCTTCCCAAGTGCTTCTGCGACCGCATCTTTGTAGGCGCAGCCGCAGTCCTCGCTGTCGTTGCCCACGCCCTCGTCATAGTTGCCCATCAGCGTCGGTATCCCGCGGTCGCGTATAATCGCGACGACTTCGTTGGGGAAGGTGCCGTAGCCGACCAGATCTCCCAGGCAGTAACGATTAGCCAGGCTACGAGCGTCCATATCGGCGAGAGTCGCTTCGAGCGCCGGCAGATTGGCGTGGATATCACCGAACAGCGTGAGCTGGTCCATATCATACTCCTATCTGTGGGTGGGCCGGGGTGGCTGGCTCATGCTATGTGTGCTGCTCCGCCTCCTGCTCGCTTTCTGTCTATCAGGATGAGCAGGAGGTGCATTCGTGTCACCAACTCGCGTGCAGTAGCTTGGAATTGCTGGTAACGTTCGCGCTCGTCCTCAATGGTGGTGGGGTCAGGAAAGCTCCAATGAATGTGCTCTGGGTCATCAGGGAACACCGGGCAGCTTTCCCGTACCCGATCGCACACGGTGATGATGTAGTCGAAGGATTGGTCGCGGAACTGGTCGAGGTGTTTGGGCGACTGCCGGCTCATGTCGATCTGCATCGCTTCAAGGACGCGAATAGCATCGGGGTGCAGCGTGGTCGGTTCGCTTCCGGCGCTGAATGCTTCTATCCGACCCTGACCAACAGCGCGTGCGATCCCTTCAGCCATTTGCGAGCGCGCGCTATTATGGGTGCAGAGAAACAGGATGCGCGTCGGAGGCCCCACCAACCCCTCCCGACGTGCTTCATATGCCGTATAGCCGTTTGTCAAGGCTGGGTGAAGCGCCTCTCCGCTGGCGAGATAGAGGGTATGCAGGCGCTCTAAGTCCAGGTGGTAATAGACATCCCGTGCATCGGCGGAGCTGCGGCGCTCGGTGACGAGCTGGTGAGTGCGGAGCTGCTTGAGATGGTAGGAGACCAGATTCATCGGCTGATCGAGCAGCCCAACAAGCTCGTGGACCCGGTAATCGCTGCGCGTGAGCGCCGTCAGGAGCTTCCAGCGCAGATCGTGAGCCAGCAGCCTGAGAAAGTCAGGCGGCTCAACAGCAAGAGGAGCAGTGCTCACAGAGTACTCCAATTAGAATTGATACAATCCTAATTGTAGTATATTGCAGTACGGCGGAAGAGTCAAGTAGCCGCTCCCAGCGCCACACGGACGGCCTGCTCCAGCTCCTGCAACGTGGCCGGCTTGGCAAGGAGAATGGCGTCACCCGAAACCTTGTCTAAGCAGAGTATAGAAGCTCGCCTGCGTTGCGAGCGTTGATATGCCACAACCGTCAGTGATCATTCCTTTCCACAGTAGGCGCAGCTGTATCGAAGGGCAGTTTTGGGATAGGCTCTAAGTGAAGCTACTCACCGACTGGCGAGAGCAGGTAGCCCTTGCCGCGCACATTGAGGATGTAGCGCGGCGCGCTGGGGTCGGGCTCAAGCTTCTGGCGCAGGTGGTGGATGTGCGGCTTGATCAGCTCGCCGGCCTCCAGCTCACCGGCATCATACGCTTGGGCGCAGCGCACCAACTGCGTGTACGGCGGCATGGTGCCGGCGTGCTCGGCCAGGCACAGCAGCACCCGGAACTCGGTTGGGGTCAATGGCAGCGTTCGCCCGGCCAGCGTCGCGACCTGCCGCCACGAGTCGAGCTGCAATGCCCCGACACTGATCAGGCGTCCGGTGGAGGGCTCGGAGGGGTTCGCCTCGTCAGTTGCCGCCGCAGCGCCACGCAGCTCTTGCACCGCCGTACCGACCACGTCGAGCAATGTGCGCTGGCGCAACTGCTGGGTGCGCGCCGCCAGCCCAGCTTTGACCCGCTCGATCACCTGGGGTGGGTCGGTGGTCTTGAGCAGGTAGTCGAAGACGCCCTGGTGCAATCCCTCGATCGCGGTGTCGAGCGAGCCGTGGCCGGTCAGCACGATGATCGCGGTATCGGGCTGGCGCTGCCGCGCCGCCGCCACCACCTGCATCCCGTCTATCCCCGGCATCTTCAGGTCCACCAGCAGGAGGTCGAAGGCATGTTGCTCCAGCAGCGTGACGGCCTCCTCGCCGTTCTCAGCCGAGGTGACCTCGTACCCGGCGCGCTTGAGCAGCGCGCTCAGCGTCAGGCGAATGCTGGATTCATCATCAACGAGCAGAATTCGAGCGGGCTGGCTAATGCTTGCTCCTGCATACGGTCGCGATCTTAAGACACTCTGACACGCCGATCGTAGATCGTCGCCGCAGGTGTGTCAAATAGGAGTTGCCGCACATCTATGTTATACTGTGGCCCAATTTGCCCCCACGTGATGCCGGGAAGCAGTTCCGTGGGTCTGAAGCACCCTCGCCTGTGCTGTGCCCGCCGCTGCTTTCACCCCCCCTCCCGAGCCACCCCGGAGCGCTGGCGACGCAGCGCCTGCCAAGGACAAAACGCAATGTCCTGTCCTGATCCGCGCACGGCGGCGATGCGCCGCAAGCGAGCCAGCCAGTCGTTCTTGACGGTAGTCGGAATGGCCGGCGGGGCGTTCGCCCTCTTCTTGCTGCTCCGGCCACTGATGACGCTGAATCCATTCCTCTTCTTTGGGGCTGTCGCGCTGATCGGGTGTATCCTGGGCGCGCTGCTCCTTAGCGCGCTGCTGGCCGGCCACCGGCGCGCGCTGGGCGCGCTGCGGGCCAGCGAGCAGCACCACCGGATGACGCTGGCCAGCCTCGGCGATGCCGTGCTGACCACTGACGCGGGCGGGCGGGTAACATTCCTGAACGCAGCGGCGGAGGCACTGACCGGGTGGCCGGCAGAGGCGGCCAGCGGGCAGGCAAGCACCACCGTCCTGCGCCTGGTCAGCGATGGCACGCGCTACCCAGTGGATCGCCTGGTCGAGCTGGTGATTCATGGCGGTGAAGGCATGCGCCTGGTCGGTCAGGTGGTGCTGATCGCCCGCGATGGGGCCGAGCGCCCGGTGGAATATCGCGGCGCGCCGATCCAGGCCGACGATGGGACAGTCCTGGGTGCCGCGCTCATCCTATACGACATCAGCGCCCGCAAGCAGATCGAGGACCAACTCCAGCGGCAGACGGTCTCCGATGGCGTGACAGGCCTGGCCAACCGCACCCTGTTCCTGAGTAGCGTGCAACAGGCCCTAGCCCGCGCCAGGCGCCGCCCGGACTATGGGTTCGCGGTGCTGATGCTGGACCTCGACCGCTTCAAGACCGTGAATGACAGCCTTGGGCCGCAGGCCGGCGACCAACTGCTGGCGGCCACCGGGCACCGTATTAGCGCCTGCGTACGCTCGACCGACACCGTGGCGCGATTGAGCGGCGACGAGTTCGCGATCCTGCTCGACGATTGTACCGAGAGCAGCGCGGGCCGTTCGCGTCGCCGACCACATCCAGCAGCGGCTGATGGCGCCGCTGGTGATCAGCGAGCACGAGCTGGTCGTGACAGCGACTACCGGGATCACAATGAGCAGCACCGGCTACGACCAGCCGGAGGCCATGCTGCGTGACGCCAGCATTGCGCTGTCGCGCGCCAGGGTCGAGGGCAAGGCCCGCCACGCGCTGTTCGACACGGCCATGCACGCCCACACCCGCACGCTGCTCCAGCGCGAGGCCGAGCTGCGGCGGGCCATCCAGCGCGACGAGTTCTGCCTGCACTACCAGCCGATCGTGGCGCTCTCAAGCGGCATGATCATTGGCGTCGAAGCGCTGATCCGCTGGCAGCACCCGCAGCGCGGGCTGGTGTCGCCGATCGAGTTCATTCCACTGGCCGAAGACACCGGGCTGATCGTGCCGCTGGGCGAGTGGATCGTGCGCTCGGCGTGCCAGCAGGCGAAAGCCTGGCGGGACGCGGGCATCACCCCCTTCAGCGTGACGGTGAACCTGTCGGCGCGCCAGTTCAAGCACAACGACATGCCGGCGCTGCTGGAGCGGCTGCTACGCGAAACCGGCTGCCCTCCAGCGGCGATCCACCTGGAGCTGACCGAAACCAGCGTGATGGAGGATGCGGAGACGACGATCAAGACGCTGGAGGCGTTGCGCTCGATCGGGGTTGGGCTGGCGATCGACGATTTTGGGACCGGCTACTCCTCGCTGCGCTATTTGCAGCGTTTCCCGATCAGCACCCTGAAGATCGACCGCTCGTTTGTACGCAACAGCCCCAGCGACACCCAGAGTGCGGCGATCATCACGGCGATGATCGCGTTGGCCCATCGCCTTAACCTGAACGTGATCGCCGAGGGGGTCGAGACGCTGGATCAGCACGCCTTCTTGCAGGCCGAGCAGTGCGACGCATTCCAGGGCTATATCTGTAGCCGCCCGATCCCCGCCGCGCAGATTGCGCCGCTGATTCAGACCGGACCATGGGTGGCGGCGTTGGGGTCAGTCGGCCACTGAGGGGCGCATGCTCTAGCGGCGTGCCCAGCTCACGCCCATACCATCGCCGGCCTGCATCACGTTCCGAGCCTGCTCCTGGCCCATATCGCGGATGAACAGACCTGTACCGCTGGTGACATAGACGATCCGGCTATCCGGCCCCCAATCGACACTGACCACATTATTGGCATCCTTGCTAAGTTGCTGGAACCCTTGCCCATCGGCACCGACCAGGCTGGGCACATAGCGTTCATCCTCTCCCCCACGCACCACCCCTGTGCCGAGCAAGATCTGCGTATCATCAGGCGACCAACGCGGCCACATCGCTGAGACATACGGCCGCTGAAGCACGATCAACTGCCGCGCGTCGCGCCCATCGGGGCGAGCGACGAACAGCGCCTCAGTCTGCGATTCGGGTTCGACGGCGACGTAAACCAGCCGATCGCCGGCGGTGGAGAGCGCCGGACTGTGGGCATCGGCAACCAGCACCAGCAGTTCCCCAGTAGCCAGATCATAGCGCGCGACATTGCGTCGATCGACCGGCTGCTGGCCCGCACCGGGCTGGTAGCGGTTCAGTGTGAGCAGGAGCGATCGACCGTCCGATGACCAGACCGGCTCATCGAGCCAGTCGTCCTGGATGCCGACCGCCAGCAACCGCCCTTGGCCCGTCGCACGGTCGAGACCACAGATCACGCTGGTGATGCCACGCAGCTTGGGCGATGGAGCCGGGTATCTAAGCGCATAGGCCAGAGTCTGGCCGTCGGGTGACCAGGCTGGGAACGCTGCCGTGGCGTCCTGGGAGATCGACAGCAGCCAGTTCTGGCCGCTGCCATCCTCGTTGATCGCGACCAGGTTGCCCCCAGCCGCGGCGACGATCGGTGCCGAGATCGGCCCTCGCGCGTCGGGGCAGCCGGTTGTGGCGGCGGTGCCGGCCGGCGGGCCGGAATGGGTAGCCATACCGCACCCCGCCAATAGCAGCATTGCCAGGATTATGAACGATCGCCAATCCAAGCGAACAAATCGAGCAAACATCGAGAGTTCCTCCTTCCAAACGATCACGCCTACGATCTGTGATGGAAAGGGGATTCTTGAGGGGCGGCCCCTCAAACCCCCCCTTTCAAACAGTCTCTTACAAGTGGTGGCCTGGAAGGAACACCCTCCAGGCCACCACGATCGGCGTGATAGGCTAACAGCAAGGCGCCGATTGGAAAGCTGCGTTTAGCAGCCGGGCCATGCCGTCACCTTATCGTTCGGGTAATTGCGGCCACAGAACGTCGGCGGGACACCCCACCACAGACCGTCGCTCTTCAGCTTCTGGGTGTTCAGGTGCAGGTGGCAAGAGCCGGTCTGCTTGGCGCCGGTGTAGCCAATGACATTGTTTGTGCCGACGACGCTGCCGACGCCCACAGTGATGCTGCTCAGGTGCAAATACTTGGTCTTATATTTGACACCGCCAATGGTCACCTCCATATCGATACGGCCCCAGGTGCCGGAATCAACATAGACGACCGTCATGTTGTTGTACATTGGGTAGAGCGGCTTGCTGCATAGGCCGACGCCGAAGTCAAGCGCATAGTAGTCGTTATACGCATCGACGTGCAGGCCCTCACCGTACCACGAACCATTCATTCGCCACGACTCGGAGTAGAGCCATGGGCTGACACCGTTCGGTGCCGGCTCCGACACATGTTGCCCAGCCATAGCCTGGCTGGCTGGGAAAGCTAGGAACCCCAGTAGGGCGACGAGCACAATGAACGGGCAAATCCTCTTCATGGTGAACTCCTTCCTCTCTATACACAGTTGCACTGTGCGGCTCATTGCGCTACTATACCGCCAGGTATGTCACATGTGCGCACATGTGAGGTGTGAATGAGCGGTTCACCGTCAGAATTTTCGAATGATCTCAACCTGTCAATCAAAGTATTGCCGGTCTTTGAAAGCACCGATGACCTGGCCTCATTCGCGAAGAAGTTGCGTGTGCTTCGCTTCCAGACGATCACCGAAGCGGCTACGTTTGTGGGAATCCACCATAGCAATTTCGTTCGGTATGAAGCAGAGGGCGCCGGGCCACCGCTTGGGTACCTAGCCTGGTTAACTTGTACGATCGAATCCCAGGTCGTCCCCACCGATCGTGACGCCAGCCGGGGGCATCTGCTCCGCGAGATCAATAAAGCACTGCTTCAGCATGACCCCACAAAAGCACGCTTTAAGAACTGGCAACAGGTGGAGAATACGGCCAGGAGGTGGCCGGCAAAAGGTCGGAAGCAACCGCAGCAGGTCATCGATGGCGCAGACGAGGAATCGTCGATCGGAGACGATATCGACGAAGATTGTGATCAACCGCCTGCTGATCTCCAGGAATCCCCACTGGGATGGTGGGGACAGGTCAAGCAAAAGCGGCAGTTGATCGCGATCGGCGGGCTTCTGGGATTGATTGTAGCGTCCATTGGTGGCTCCTACACATACCAGGCACGGTTTGACGCAGAAACGCCGCAGCTTCCAATTCTGGTCTATGAGGAGGCTTTTATTCCGGCGGGACCCTTCATTCAGGGAAGTACGCAGGAGCAGATTGAGTACTTCGGGCGCTTATGTGTCGAAGCCCAGACCAACCTGCCGTTTTTGTGCGATGCGACCTTCTTTGAAGATGAGTTCCCCGCGCGGGAAGTCACGCTCTCCAGCTACTTCATTGATCGCTACGAAGTCACCAACGACGATTTCCAGCAGTTTGTCGCCGCAGAAGGCTATATCACGACCGCTGAACGGGCCGGGCAAAGTCTGGTGCTCATGTATGGAACCAGCCTGATCACCGAGGTCGAACAGGCTGATTGGCGCCATCCAGAGGGGCCAGAATCCTCGATCGATGGGCGCGGGAACTATCCCGCCGTGCAGGTTTCCTACGCTGATGCGATGGCGTACTGCGCTTGGGTGCGCAAGCGGTTGCCCACCGAGGCGGAGTGGGAGAAAGCAGCTCGTGGACCGGAGGGTTGGTTGTTCCCGTGGGGCAACGAATGGGATTATGCTCACGGGAACTATGTCATCATCACGCCGGATGGGCAGGATATTGCCGGTGGGTTGAGATCGATCGGGAGCTATCCAGAGGCAAAGAGTCCCTATGGGGTGGAAGATTTGTTGGGCAATGTCTCCGAGTGGGTTGCCGATTGGTATGACCCTGATTATTATAAGAACGGCCCCCCGGAGCGCAATCCGAAGGGGCCGGATACAAGTCCGAAGGGCCAGCATTCCAAACGTGGAGGAGGGTGGGCAACCCGAGGCGGGTTCCTCCACGGGGCCTGGCGTATCGATCGACCGGACGAAACCACGAATCTGCTTGGGTTTCGTTGTGCCCGCGATCCGTGATCATAAAGCATTCCTAAATGAGTTATGAAAGGGGGAGTTTGAGGGGAAGCCCCTCAAGAACTCCCCCTTTCCACATTAATCCGTTGCCGATCCGCGCGTGGGCAGTTTCGCGTCCTTCCCGCGCGAGCGTCCCCCCAGCCGGTAGCGTAGATTCGTCAGCGCGCGGCGGATAGCGGGGGTGCGTAGCAGCAGCAACCCAGCCACGACCGCGCCATAAGCGAGCGGCTCGCGGATGTCGGATTTGACCAGCCAGAGGAAATGGACCACCACCAGCGGCACGGCGATGTACACCAGCCGGTGCAGCTTCTTCCAGTTCTTGCCGAGCCGCCGCATCCAGCCCTTCGTCGACGTGATCGCCAGCGGGAGCAGCAGCAGAAACGCCGTAAAACCGACCAGGACATAGCGCTTCTCGACGATCGCCTCCTGGATCAGCTCCCAGTCGAGGCCATAGTCTACCGCCGCGAAGATCAGCAGGTGAATGCAGACGTAAAAGAAGGCGTACAACCCCACTGGGCGCCGCAGCGGCAGCACCTGCTTCAGCCCAAACAGCGTGTTGGCAGGCGTGCAGGCCAATGCCAGGGTCAGCAGGATCAGCGCCGTCTTGCCGGTTCGGAAGGTCGCCTCTTGGATCGGGTTGACGGTCAAGTTGTCGTTCGTGAAGTCCCAGATCAGGACAATAAACGGGATCAAGCAGCCAATGTGCGCGGCTATTCTGAGCCAGTGCTTCTTGAAAAAAGTCATAGGTGTTTAACCACTGCCGTGGTGGAAAGGGGATTCTTGAGGGGGCTGCCCCCTCAAACTCCCCCTTTTCAGACAGCCTCTAATGCCGTGGTGGAAAGGGGATTCTTGAGGGGGCTGCCCCCTCAAACTCCCCCTTTTCAGACAGCCTCTAATAATTCGCACTCAGGTCCATGCCGCTGTACAGGCCAGCCACCTGCTCGGCGTAACCGTTGAATGGTAGCGTTTTGCGGCGGCTCAGTTCGCCGATGCGCCGCTCGGTGGACTGCGACCAGCGTGGGTGCGGCACGTCCGGGTTGACATTGGCGTAGAAGCCGTACTCATTCGGCGCTGCGGTCATCCACAGGCTGGTCGGCTGCTGCTCGACCAGGTCGATCTTGACGATCGACTTGATGCTCTTGAAGCCATACTTCCAGGGCACCGCCAGCCGCAGCGGCGCGCCGTTCTGCGCCAGGGCCGGCTTGCCGTACACCCCGGTGACCAGCAACGCCAGGTCGTTCATCGCCTCGTCGAGCCGCAGCCCCTCGATATAGGGCCAGGTGTACCAGACGCTCTTCTGGCCCGGCATCTCCTCCGGTCGCATCACCGTCTCGAAGCGCACGTACTTCGCCTGGGCCGTGGGCTCGACTGCGCTTAGCAGCTTGGCTAGCGGAAAGCCGGTCCAGGGGATCACCATCGACCACCCCTCGACGCAGCGGTGGCGGTAGATGCGATCCTCCTGCGGGAACTGCTTGAGCAGGTCCTCGATCGCGTAGGTCTTGGGCTTACCGACCAGCCCGCCGACCTCCACAGTCCACGGCGTGGTCTTGAAGTTCTGCGCGAGTGGGGCCACGCCGGCCTTGTCGGTGGTGAACTCGTAGTAGTTATTGTACCCTGTCACTGCCTTATACTCAGTCAGCGGGTCGCCGAGTTCGTCGGTCTTGCCGGCGACCTGGCCGGGGGCCGGTGCGTTCGCGCCCGCTTCGCCCGCGCCTGCTTCGCCCGCGCTCGGAACCGCCTCACGGCCGCAGGCAGCCAGCATAGCCGTAGCAGCGAACATGGCGCCCGCGCCGCGCATGAACTGGCGGCGCGAGCGGAACAGTTGCTCTGGAGTAATCTCAGAGGAGGGAATCTTTTTCATCGTTGTCGATCCTTGCTGATTGCTTACGAGAGGTAGTGTATCAGCCTAATCTTAGGAAAGTATGACGGAACTCTTACGTCATTTACACGGTACGTTCCTGAGAGATATTCTGGAGCGCGGCCTTCAGATCGGCGAACGAGAACGGCTTGGGCAGAAAACCCGCCGGCTGTGGCCCGCTGAAGGAGTGCAACGCGATATCGGCCGAGTACCCACTCATCACAATAACGCGGACGTCTGATTTGATACGTTGCAGCTCGGCGAAGACCAGATCGCCGCGCATCTGCGGCATCGAGAGATCGAGCAGAACACACTTGACGATCGGCGCGTGCGTACGAAAGAGTTCCACGCCGCGTTGCGGGTCGGTCTCGTAGAGCACGGTCATTCCTAGCCGCTTGAGCATCCGCGTAAGCATCTCGCACACGTCCCGCTCATCGTCCACAATCAGGACGAGCTGGGGGTCTGAAGCTGGCACTGGGGCTATCGACAACTCTACTGTTTCTTGATTGTTCACGCGCAACCTCACGATCTGGGCGAACCACGATTGCCGCCTGTTCCGATTGATAGTGCAAGCTATTGCAAGTTCGATCTGGGTTGGGTGGGGTGGTTTGGAGGGGCGACCCCTCCAAGCCTCCTCTGTTCTCGGAACGAAGTTGAGGTGACCGGCATGGTCGGTTCAAGTCGTGCGACGCTTCGAGGGACGCTTCAAGAGCGAGCGGGGCCGACGCTGCTAACATGGCAGGGTGATAGTCATGCACTATTTATACCAGAAAATCGCGATCTTGATAAGATCGGGAATCCGGTGGCCGTAGCCCACATTATATAGTGCATAAACGACACTAAGCTCTGCTATTGTCCAAAAAGATCCCTGAAATTTTTAACGAGACCTTGACACACTCTAGAATACCCCTTATAATGCTAGAGCTTCACTACTCTTCGTCATACTATCGCACATCTACGTCACAGTATCGTTTCGGGCAGTAGCGATCATCTCCTTTGCGATCCGTAGGAGATCTTTTGCCGGCAAACCGGATGGTTTCGCGCATCCCTGGCTTGTGGTAAATAATTCGCCTCATTTCACTGCATGGTCGCGTGCAACAAGGCGATGGCATAAAATCCAGACCAAGAACTTCATACGAGCAGCACAGACAGTGCGGCGCTGCACATTCGTGATCTCTTGACCTCGCGATGTGTGAGGAGCCAGGGGAGGAGCCTTTGCTTGGGCTCTCTCCTCCTGTTCTTCTTGTCCAGTTGAGGTGTACATGAACGAGTCGATGGCGACGTTCGTTGAGATCTTGCGTTCGAGGTCGCGTTCCCAGCCTGATCAACACGCCTACACCTTCCTCCTCGATGGGGAGGCCGGCGAGGCGCACCTGACGTATCGCGACTTGGACCGGCAGGCGCGGGCGATCGGCGCGCTACAGCAGCGCTTTGGCCGGCCCGGCGAGCGTGCGCTGTTGCTCTACCCACCAGGGCTCGATTATATCGCCGCGTTCTTGGGCTGCCTCTACGCCGGCGTGATCGCTGTCCCGGCCTACCCACCCAACCCGGCCCGCCTGGAGCGAACGCTGCCCCGGCTGCGCGCGATCGTGCGTGACGCGCAGCCGACCTTCGCGCTCACCACCTCGCCGATCCTGGGCCTGGTCAGCGCGCTGGCGGCCCAGGACCCGGAGTTCCAGGCGTTGCGCTGGCTCGCCACCGATACGCTGGCGCCGGAGCTGGCCGACGAGTGGTGCGACCCGGCGGCGAGCGATACGACGCTGGCGTTTCTTCAGTACACCTCCGGCTCCACCGCTACGCCCAAAGGCGTGATGGTCAGCCATGGCAACCTGCTGCACAACCAGCGCCTGATCAAGCAGGCTTTCGGGCACACCGAGCAGACGGTGGTCGCCGGCTGGCTGCCGCTGTACCACGATATGGGCCTGATCGGGAATGTGCTGCAACCGCTGTACCTGGGGACGCCCTGTGTCCTGATGTCGCCGGTGGCCTTTCTCCAGCGGCCCGCGCGCTGGCTGGAGGCGATCTCGCGCTATCAGGCCACTACCAGCGGCGGCCCCAATTTCGCCTACGATCTGTGCGTTCGGAAGATCGCCCCCGAGCAGCGGGCGGAGTTCGACCTGAGCAGGTGGACGGTGGCGTTTAATGGCGCCGAGCCGATCCGGCACGATACGCTGGAGCGCTTTGCGGCGGCTTTCGCCCCGTGCGGGTTCCGGCGCACGGCCTTCTACCCATGCTACGGGCTGGCCGAATCGACGCTGTTTGTGAGCGGCGTGGAGCAAGCGGCCGAGCCAACCGTCAGGGTCGTCGACGAGGCGGCGCTTGAGCGGCACCGGGTGCAGCCACGCGCCGGCACACCGGGCCGCACGCTGGTCGGCTCCGGGCGCACCTGGCAGGATCAAGCGGCCACGATCGTCGATCCGGTCGCCGGCACTCGCTGCCCGCCTGATCAGATCGGCGAGATCTGGGTCAGTGGGCCGAGCGTGGCGCAGGGCTACTGGCAGCAGCCGGACGAGACCGCGCGCACCTTCGGCGCCAGGCTGGCCGACGGCGCCGGTGGGCCGTTCCTGCGCACCGGCGACCTGGGCTTTATCCAGGACGGCGAGCTGTTCATCACCGGGCGGCTCAAGGATCTGATCATTATCCGCGGGCGCAACCACTACCCCCAGGATATCGAGCTGACGGTCGAGCGCAGCCACCGGGCGCTGCGGCCCGGCGGCGGCGCGGCCTTCACCGTCGAGCGCGACGGCGAGGAGCGCCTGGTGATTGTGCAGGAGATCGAGCGCGAGCAGCGCAATGTCAATGTCGAGGCGGTCGCCGGGGCGATCCGCCAGGCAGTGGCGGAGCAGCACGAGCTGCACACCTACGCCGTCGTGCTGATCAAGCCCGGCAGCCTGCCCAAGACCTCCAGCGGCAAGATCCAGCGCCACGCCTGCCGGGCCGATTACCTGGCCGGGCGGCTGGCGCCCCTCGGCAGCAGCGTGCTGGAGGAGGCCACGACCGAAGCGGATGCCGCCGAGCTGACCCGCGACACGCTGCTGGCGTACGCTGCGCCGGCGCGCCAGGAACTGCTGGAGACCTACCTGCGGGACCAGATCGCGCGGGTGCTGGGCGTCGCCCCAGCGCAGGTGGACGCGCGCCAATCGACCAGCAGCCTGGGCATCGACTCGTTGATGGCGATCGAGCTACAGCACCGGGTCGAGACCAGCCTGGGGACCAGCCTGCCGCTGGCGAGCCTGCTCCAGGGCGCGACAATCACCGAGCTTGCCGCACAAGTCCAGGCCAACCTGGTTGTGCCCGCTGGGGCAGTTGCTCCAGCGCTTGTCGCGGCGCCCGCGACCGATTCTTACCCGCTCTCGCACGGCCAGCAGGCGCTGTGGTTCCTGCACCAACTGGCGCCCACCAGCCCGGCCTACAATATCGCCAGCGCCGTGCGGATCAGGTCGGCGCTGGACATCGCGGCGCTGCGGCGGGCGTTCCAGGCGTTGATCGACCGCCACCCGGCCCTGCGCACCACCTTCTCCGCCCTGCACGGCGCGCCGATCCAGCATGTCCACGCCCAGGCCGAGGTCGCGTTCCAGGCCGAGGATGCCGCGAGCTGGAGCGTGGAGGCGCTCGACGCCCGCCTAGTCGAAGCGGCCCAGCGTCCCTTTGACCTGGAGCGCGGCCCGCTGCTGCGCGTCCACCTGTTCAGCCGCGCGCCGGAGGAGCATGTGTTGCTGCTGGCGCTGCACCACCTGGTGACTGACTTCTGGTCGCTGGCCGTGCTGGTGGATGAGCTGGGAGCGCTGTATGCGGCTACGGAGACCGGCGCTCAGGCCGAGATCACGCCCCTACCAGCGTACGCCGACTACGTTCGCTGGCAGGCCGAGCTACTGGCCAGCCCAGCCGGTGAGCGGCTGTGGGCCTACTGGCGCGGGCGGCTGGCCGGGGAGCTACCAGCGCTGAATCTGCCGACCGACCGACCGCGACCGCCGGTGCAGACCTACAATGGCGACGCGCAGGCGTTGCGGTTGAGCGCCGACCTCACGCGGCGGCTGCGCGACCTCGGTCGCGCCCACGACGCCACGCTGTATATGACGCTGCTGGCGGCCTTCCAGGCGCTGCTGTTCCGCTACACCGGGCAGGAGGATCTGCTGATCGGCTCGCTGACCGCCGGGCGCGGCCCGGCCGCACTGGCGCGGGTGGCCGGCTACTTTGTGAACCCGGTGGTCGTGCGGGCCGATCTGGCCGGCAACCCGCCCTTCACCGCCTTGCTGCGCCAAGCGCGCGCCACCGTGTTGGAGGCATTCGAGCACCAGGATTACCCCTTTGCTTTTTTGGTCGAAAGGCTGGATACAAAGAGGGATTCAAGCCGGTCTCCTATCTTCCAGGCCATGTTCGTCTGGCAGCAGACGCCGTCATTCAGCGGCGCAGACCTGGCGCCCTTGGCGCTGGGCGAGGCAGGAGTCGAGATCGGGCTGGCCAGGCTCAGGCTGGAGTTCGATTGCCCTGGCGCAGCGGGCCGCGCAATTCGACCTGACGCTGGCGATGGCGCCGGTCGGCGATGAGCTGCGCGCGTCGCTCCAGTACAACACCGACCTGTTCGACCACGTCACGATCGCCAGGATGCTGGAGCATTTCCAGGTCTTGCTGGAGGGCATCACCACAAACCCCGATGGTCGAGTATCCGCTCTGCCGCTGCTGACGGCGGCCGAGCGCGGTCGGCTGCTGGGCGAATGGAATGCGACCGAGGCCGCGTACGCCAGGGACCTGTGCATCCACGAGCTGTTCGAGGCCCAGGTGGAGCGCACATCCGACGCGACGGCGCTGGTGTTCAACGATGTGGAGGTCAGCTACCGCGAGCTGAACCGGCGCGCCAATCAACTAGCGCATCACCTGCGCCAGCTCGGGGTCGGGCGCGAGGCGCTGGTGGGCATCTGCGTCGAGCGCTCGGTCGAGATGCTGGTGGGGCTGCTGGGCATCCTGAAGGCCGGCGGCGCCTACCTCCCGCTCGACCCGTCCTACCCGGCCGAACGCCTGCGACTGATGCTGGAGGACGCCCAGGTCGCCGTGCTGCTCACCACCGAAGAACAAAGAACAAAGAACCAAGAACTAAGAACCACTGATCGTAAGGGCGTATTGCATACGCCCCCAGCGGACCACGAAGGAGCGTATCGCACCACGCCCCAACCGACCGTGATCGACCTCATCGCCGATAAGGAGCAGATCGCCCAGCAGCCGGCGACCAACCCGGACAGCGGGGCGACGGCGGATAACCTGGCGTATGTGATCTATACGTCGGGCTCGACCGGCAAGCCCAAGGGCGTGATGGTCCGTCACGGCAGCGTGGTGAACTTCTTCAGCGGCATGGACCAGCGGGTCGGCTGCGACGGCGCCGATACCCTGCTGGCCGTGACCAGCATCTCATTCGACATCTCGGTCCTGGAGCTGTTCTGGACCCTGGCGCGCGGGGCGCGGGTGGTGCTGCTGCCGGAGTCGGCGCTGGTGGGCGGCGCGGCCGAGGCCCAGCGGGCGGCCGACCGGCAGATCGAGTTCAGCCTGTTCTACTTCGCCAGCGACGACTCGGCTACGACGGGCGACAAGTACCGGCTGCTGCTCGAAGGGGCCAAGTTCGCCGACACGCACGGCTTCGCGGCGGTGTGGACGCCGGAGCGCCACTTCCACGCCTTCGGTGGGCTGTACCCCAACCCGGCGGTGATGAGTGCGGCGCTGGCTGTGGCGACCGAGCGGGTGCAGATTCGCGCCGGGAGCGTGGTCCTGCCGCTGCACAACCCGATTCGGGTGGCCGAGGAGTGGGCGCTGGTGGACAATCTGTCGCGCGGCCGCACCGGGATCGCGTTCGCTTCCGGCTGGCATTCCGACGACTTTGTATTCTTCCCCGATCACTACGCCGACCGCAAAGAGGTCATGGCGCAGGGGATCGAGACGGTGCGACGGCTGTGGCGCGGCGAGCCGGTGGCGGCGCGCGGCGGCGCCGGGAACGAGGTCGCAGTCACGATCTTCCCCAGGCCGATCCAGCCGGAACTGCCGATCTGGCTGACGGCGGCTGGGAGCGCGGACACGTTTGTGAAGGCCGGCGAGATCGGCGCGAACGTGCTGACCCACTTGCTAGGCCAGACGCTGGACGAGGTGGCGCAGAAGATCGGCCTGTACCGGGCGGCGCTGGCCGCGCATGGCCACGACCCGCGGGCCGGCCGGGTGACGCTGATGCTGCACACGCTGCTCGGCGCCGACCGCGACGCCGTGCGCGAGTTGGTGCGGGCGCCGTTCACCGCCTACCTACGCACGTCGATCGGGCTGATCGGCAACCTGATCAAGAGCCTCGACCTGCCGCTCGACCTGGCCAGCATGAACGAGCAGGACATGGACGCGCTGCTGGCCTTCGCGTTCGACCGTTATTTCGAGACTAGCGCGCTGTTCGGCACCCCCGCCACCTGCGCCGCCCAGATCGAACGCCTGAAGGCGCTCGGGGTCGATGAGGTCGCCTGCCTGATCGACTTCGGCGTCGATGTGGACACGGTGCTGGCCAGCCTCCAGCAACTGAATGTGCTGCGCGAGCAGTCCAGCCCGCCCAAGGCGAGCGGCGACTACTCCCTGGCGGCCCAGGCACGCCGCTACCAGGCCACGCTGATGCAGTGTACGCCATCAACGATGCGGATGCTGGCACTGAACCAGCAGACCCTGGAGGCGCTCACATCGTTGCGGGCGCTGCTGCTGGGCGGCGAGGCGCTGCCGCCGGCCCTGGCGCGCGAGGTCGGGGACGCGCTGGCGTGCCGGCTCGTCAATATGTACGGGCCGACCGAGACGACGATCTGGTCGGCGACCCACGAGATCCACGCGGTCGGAAGCACGGTCGCGATTGGGCGGCCGATCGCCAATACGCAGCTCTATATCCTCGACCGGCACATGCAGCCCGCGCCGATCGGCATCGCCGGCGAGCTGTACATCGGCGGCGACGGCCTGGCGCGCGGGTACCTTAATCGCCCTGATTTGACTGCCGAACGCTTTGTCCCTTGTCCGTGGTCAGTAGTCAGTAGTCAGTTGCAACCGGCCGAGAACAAAGAACAAAGAACAAAGAACAAAGCACACGGAACGATCGATCAGGGACAACGGACAACGGACAACGGACAACGGACAACGGACAACCGGCTGTACCGCACCGGCGACCTAGCCCGCTACCGGCCCGACGGCACGATCGAGTTCCTGGGGCGCACCGATCAGCAGATCAAGCTGCGCGGCTACCGAATCGAGCTGGGCGAGATCGAGGCGGCGCTGGGCCAGCACCCCGACGTACACCAGAGCGCGGTGATGGTGCGCGAAGATATGCCGGGCGACAAGCGGCTGGTGGCCTACATCGTCACAGAGTCAGTTGTCAGTGGTCAGTGGTCAGTTGCAGCAGATGACTGACAACGGACAATGGACAACGGACAACGGACAACGGACAAATGACCTGCGCCGCTTCCTCCGTGATCGCCTGCCAGACTATATGCTACCCGCAGCCTTCGTGCTGCTCGACGCGCTGCCGCTGACCTCGAACGGCAAGCTCGACCGCAAGGCGCTGCCGGTGCCGGAGGGGCTGCGGCCGGGCGGGGGCACCGAGTTCGAGGCGCCGGACAGCGCGCTGGAGCGAACGATCGCGGCGGTCTGGCAGCAGGCGTTGCAGGTCGCGAACGTGGGAGTCCACGACAACTTCTTCGACCTGGGCGGCCACTCGCTGCTGATGGCCCAAGTCCACAGCCAGCTCCAGGCAGCGTTGGAGCGCGAGTTGCCACTGGTCAAGCTGCTTGAGCACCCGACGATCAGCGCTCTGGTGGCCTACCTCAGTGCCGGCCAGGCCGAGACCGCCTCGTTCCACAAGAGCCAGGAGCGCGCCAGGAAGCAGCGGGCCAGCGCGCTGCGCCAGCGCCAGCGGGCCAAAATGGAGTACGATCTACCATGAGCGACTGGCACCCAGGCGACGCGCCGGAGAACCTCGATATCGCGATCGTCGGCATGGCCGGCCGGTTCCCACAGGCCGCCGACCTGGCCCAATTCTGGCGCAACCTGCGCGACGGGGTCGAGGGCATCACGTTTTTCAGCGACCAGGAACTGCTGGCGCTGGGCGTCAACCAGGCCGCGCTGCTCAACCCGAACTTCGTCCGCGCCGCCCCGGTCCTCGACCAGATCGATCGCTTCGACGCGGCCTTCTTCGGCTACAGCCCCAGGGAGGCCGAGCTGCTCGACCCGCAGCACCGCATCTTCCTGGAGTGCGCCTGGGAGCTGGTCGAGCGCACCGGCTATGACCCGGAGACCTACGACGGCCTGATCGGAGTCTACGCCGGCACTAGCCTCAGTACCTACCTACTGTTCAACCTGCTCGGCCACCCAGAGTTCGACTCCGAGGACACCTTCCCGGCCATGATCAGCAACGACAAAGACTTCCTGGCCACGCGGGTCTCGTACGAGCTGAACCTGCGCGGGCCGAGCATCGACGTGCAGACCGGCTGCTCGACCTCGCTAGTCGCCGTCCACCTGGCCTGCCAGGGCTTGCTGAACTACCAGTGCGACCTGGCGCTGGCCGGCGGCGTGTCGGTCAACGTCCCACAGCGAACCGGGTACTACGCCCAAGCGGGCGGCATCACCTCGCCCGACGGCCACTGCCGCGCGTTCGACGCCGGGGCGCAAGGGACGCTGTTCGGCAGCGGGGTGGGCATGGTGGCGCTGAAGCGGCTGGAGGACGCGCTCAACGACGGCGACACGATTCACGCGCTGATCAAGGGCTCAGCGGTCAACAACGACGGCTCGGCCAAGGTCGGCTTCACGGCGCCCAGCGCCGACGGCCAGGCCGAGGTGATCGCGCGCGCACAGGCAGTGGCGGGGATCGAGCCGGAGAGCATCAGTTATGTCGAGGCGCACGGCACCGGCACCGCGCTGGGCGACCCGGTCGAGGTCGCCGCGCTGACCAGGGTGTTTCGCGCCGACACCAGCCGGACCGGCTTCTGTGGCCTGGGCTCAGTCAAATCCAACATCGGCCACCTGGATGCCGCCGCCGGGATCGCCGGGCTGCTCAAGACCGTCCTGGCGCTCCAGCACCGGCAGATCCCGCCCAGCCTGCACTACGAGACACCCAACCCCAAGATCGACTTCGCCGCCAGCCCGTTCTACGTCACCGCACATCTGGCCGACTGGCCGGCGGGACCCACGCCGCGCCGTGCCGGGGTCAGCTCGTTCGGCATCGGCGGGACAAATGCACACCTGGTGCTGGAAGAAGCGCCGGTGTCCATGCCCACGCCGGCTACGCGGCCCTGGCACCTGCTGCTTCTCTCGGCCAAAACCGAGTTCGCGTTGGAGGCTGCCACGGCGAATCTGGCCGCATATCTGGGGGTCCCCTCACCCCCCAACCTGGCCGACATCGCCTACACGCTCCAGGCCGGCCGCAAAGCATTCAGGCACCGCCGGGTGCTGGTGTGCCGCGACCACGCCGACGCCGCGCAGGCGCTGGAGCGGCGCGACCCGCAACGGCTCGTCACGGCCGTCCAGGAGCCGGGGCAACGCTCAGTCGTGTTTCTGTTCCCCGGCGGCGGCGCGCAGTATACCAACATGGGCCGCGAGCTGTACCAAACCGAGCCGCTGTTCCGCGAGCACGTGGACCGCTGCGCCGAACTGCTCCGGCCCCATCTGGGGCTTGATCTGCGCGATGTGCTCTACCCCACAGAACACAGAACAAAGAACAAAGAACAAAGAATCGACCAATCAGACCCTGTACGGCGGCCCCTCCGTGGGCGCCCCACCGACGATCCGGGAGAGGGGCAGAGGGGCAGAGGGGCAGAGGGGCAGACTGACCAATCTCCAATCTCCAATCCACTAACCCAAACATCACTCGCTCTCCCGGCGCTGTTCGTGGTCGAGTACGCACTGGCGCAGGTGTGGATGGCCTGGGGCGTGCGACCGGCCGCGCTGATCGGCCACAGCCTGGGCGAGTATGTAGCCGCCTGTCTGGCGGGAGTCGTCTCGCTGGAGGATGCGCTGGCACTGGTGGTGCTGCGCGGGCGGCTGTTCGAGCAACTGCCGCGCGGCGCCATGCTCAGCGTCGCGCTGGCCGAGGGCGAGGCGCGCGCCCTGGCCGACGGCACCCTGTCGCTGGCGGCGATCAACGCGCCGGCCCAATGTGTGCTGTCGGGGCCGACGCGGGCGATCGAGGCCACGGCGGCGGCGCTGGCCGAGCGGGAGGTCGAGGCGCGCCGGATTCAGATCGACGTCGCGGCCCACTCAACCCTGGTCGAGTTGATCCTGCCGGCGTTCCGGGCGTTCGTCGAGACCATCCGGCTGCGCCCCCCGGCCATCCCCTACCTCTCCAACGTCACCGGGGCCTGGATGACGGCGGCCGACGCGACCGACCCCAGCTACTGGGTGCGGCACCTGCGCCAAACGGTGCGCTTCTCGGATGGGCTGAGCGAGCTGCTCAAGGACCCGCAGCGGGTGCTGCTCGAAGTCGGCCCTGGGCGAACGCTGAGTACGCTGGCGAAGCTCCACCCCGGCGCGCGCTCGCGACCAATGCTGTCGTCGATCCGCCACCCATACGACCGTGATTCCGACGCGGCGTTCCTGCTGAACACCGTCGGCAAACTGTGGCTGGCCGGGGTGCCGACCGACTGGGCCGCACTTTATGGTGGCAAGCGGCGGCGGGTGCCGCTGCCGACCTACCCGTTCGAGCGCCAACGCTTCTGGATCGACCCACCCATGCCGGCCGAACGGGCGGCGCGGGCCGGCAAGCAGGCCGACATCGCAGATTGGTGCTACATCCCGTCGTGGAAGCGCTCCATGCCGCCGAAGACCGACACAGCGACCGAACCGGGGCGGCGCTGGCTGGTCTTCGGCGATGAGCGCGGTGTCGGGGTGGAGCTAGCAGCCCGGCTCACCGGCATGGGTCACGTGGTGACGACCGTGCTGCCCGGCGCGCGCTTCGCCCAGATCGACACCCAGGTCTACACGATCGACCCGCGCCGGCGCGACGAGTACGGCGCCCTGCTGGATGAGCTTGGGCGCCTGGACCGGCTGCCCAGCGCGATCGTCCACGGCTGGAGCATCACGGCCGGCGAGCCAGACGCCTCGGTGGGCCGGCGCTTCGAGGAAGCCCAAGATCGCGGCTTCTACAGCCTGATATTCTTGGCGCAGGCGCTTGGCGAGCGGGAGATCGCCGGGCCGCTGCGGCTCCAGGTGATCACCAGCAATGTGCAGCAGCTCGAAAGTGGCGACGTGGTGCGCCCGGAGCGGGCGACGATCGTGGGGCCGTGCCGGGTCATCCCGCAGGAATACGAGCAGATCGCCTGCCAGCTGATCGATATTGCGCTGCCGCCTGAAATCTCCAACCCTTCGACTAGGCTCAGGACAGGTCTCCAATCTCCAATCTCAGCCCGGCTGCTCGACCAGTTGCTCGCCGAGATCACCAGCCCCTCGTCCGATACCGTGATCGCCTACCGCGGACCGCACCGCTGGGTGCAAGCGTACGAGCCGGCCCGGCTGGACCACGCGAACGCCATGAGCGGGCTCAAGCAGCGCGGCGTCTACCTGATCACCGGCGGGCTCGGCGGGGTCGGGCTGGCCTTCGCCGACGAGCTGGCGCGCAGCGCGCAGGCCCGGCTGGTGCTGACCGGGCGCACGGGGTTGCCGGCGCGGGCGGGCTGGGAGCAGTGGCTGGCGGCACACGACGAGCAGGACCAGATCAGCCGCAAGATCGGCGCGGTGCTGGCGCTTGAGGCGACTGGCGCCGAGGTGCTGGTCGTGAGCGCGGATGTGACCGACGAGGGCCAGATGCGCGCGGCCCTCGCCCAGGCCCAGGAGCGCTTCGGGCCGATCGATGGCGTGATCCACGCCGCCGGCGACCCTGGCGGCGGCGTGATCCAGCTCAAGACCCCCGACATGTGCGCGGCGGTGCTGGCGCCCAAGGTGCAGGGCACGCTGGTGCTCGACGCGATCTTCAAGGACGCGGCGCTCGACTTCCTGCTGCTGTGCTCGTCGCTCAACGCGATCCTGGCCGAGGTGGGACAGGTCGACTACTGCGCGGCCAATGCGTTTCTTGATGCGTTCGCGCAGCACAAAGCCGCAGGCGGCGGGCCGCCGGTCGTCTCCGTCGATTGGAACCGCTGGCAGGGCATCGGCATGGCGATCACCGTCGAGACCATGCACCAGGAGATCACCGGCAGAGCGCTTGAGGGCGGGATGACCGCGCAGGAGGGCCTGGAGGTGTTCCGCCGCATCCTGGCGCGCAACACACTCCCGCAGCTCGCGATCTCCACCCAGGATCTCCCGACCCTGCTGGCACAGCACCAGACCTTCAAGCTGTCGAGTTCTTTGGATGAGCTGGCGGCGGCCCGGCGCGCCCGACCGGCGCACCCGCGCCCGGACCTCGCGAACGAGTATGTCCTGCCCGGCAGCCTGGCCGAGCAGACGATCGCCGCGATCTGGCAGGAACTGCTGGGCATCGAGCAACTGGGGATCCACGACAACTTCTTTGACCTGGGCGGCAACTCGCTGATCGGGATCAAAGTGGTCGCGCGGATCAAAAAAGAACTGAATGTCGATATCACCATCGTCAACCTGTTCGAGGGGCCGACGGTGAGCGCGCTGGCCGCCCTGATCAGCCAGGGGCAGCCGGGCGCGCCGGCGTTTGAGGAGAGCCAGAGCCGCGGCGAACGGCGTCGAGAGAAGCGCCTACGCAAGCTACGCGCGGCCCAGGAGGAGCACCGTGCTGGATGATCCGCAAGCGGGCGCGATTGCGGTGGTCGGGATGGCCGGTCGGTTCCCCGGCGCAGCCGACCTCGAAGCGTTCTGGCACAACCTGCGCGATGGCGTCGAGGCGATCTCCTTCTTTGGTAAGCAGGACCTGGCCGACCAAGGTCTCGACCCGGCCCTGCTCAAAGACCCACGCTTCGTCCCCGCCGGTGCCTACGTGGAGCACAGCGACTGCTTCGACGCGGCCTTCTTCGGCTACGCTCCGCGCGAGGCCGAGCTGCTCGACCCGCAGCAGCGCCTGTTCCTGGAGTGCGCCTGGCAAGCGCTCGAGCACGCCGGCTACCCGCCCACTGCGCTCTCCATCCCCACCGGCGTGTATGCCGGCGCCTCGCTCAATTCCTACCTGCTGCTCAACCTGGCCTCGCACCCGCACATCAGCGCCGCCCTCTCCCGCCACGATGCCTCCGCTCAGATGCAGCTCTCGTTGGCCTCATCCCCCGACTTCCTGACCACCCGCGTCTCCTACAAGCTCAACCTGCGCGGGCCGAGCCACCTGGTCCAGTCGGCCTGCTCGACCTCGTTAGTGGCGGTCCACATCGCCTGCCAGGGGCTGCTGAACGAGGAGTGCGACCTGGCGCTGGCCGGCGGCGTCTCGCTCAACCCCAATCAGCGCTCCGGTTATCTCTACCAGCCTGACGGCATCGTCTCGCCCGACGGCCACTGCCGGGCCTTCGATGCGGCCGCCCAGGGCACCGTGCTGGGCAGCGGCGTGGGCATCGTGGTGCTCAAGCGCCTGGCGGACGCGCTCGACGACGGCGACACGATCTACGCCGTCATTCTGGGCTCGGCGGTCAACAACGACGGCGCTGCCAAGGCCGGATTCGCGGCCCCCAGCGTGGAGGGCCAGGCGCGGGTGGTGGCCGAGGCGCTAGCCACTGCCGGCGTGGCGCCGGAGACGATCTCTTATGTCGAGGCGCACGGCACCGGCACGCCGCTAGGCGACGTGCTGGAGCTGGCCGCGCTGACTCAGGCGTTTCGTGCCGGCACGGCCAGGAGCGGCTACTGCGCCATTGGCTCGGTCAAGACCAATATCGGGCACCTGGACGCCGCCGCCGGCATCGCCTCCCTGCTCAAGACCATCTTGGCGCTGCACCATCAGCAGCTCCCGCCCAGCCTGCACTTCGAGCAGCCCAACCCACAGATCGACTTCGCGAGTAGCCCGTTCTTCGTCAACACCCAGCTCCAAGAATGGCGGCAGGGCGTGACACAGCGACGGGCAGGGATCAACGCCTTTGGGATGGGCGGCACCAACGCCCACGTCATCCTGGAGGAAGCCCCCCGGCAGGCGCCGACAGGAGAAGCGCGACCGTGGCAATTGCTGGTGCTCTCAGCCAAGACGGCGACGGCGCTGGAGACGGCCAAGGAGAGGGTGGCTACTCACCTGCGCCGGCACGAAGATCAGGAACTGGCCGACATCGCCTACACCCTCCAGGTCGGGCGCGCGCCGCTGGCGCACCGCCTGGCGCTCGTGTGCCGCGACCACGCGCAGGCGCTCGACGCGCTGGAGGGCGCGGCGACCGAGCAACTCTGGAGCAGCATCCAGCCGGACCGCCAGCGCTCGATGGTATTCGTCTTGCCGGGTGAGAGCGCCTATTGCCCAGGACTGGGCCGCGAGCTATATCAGGCCGAGCCAGCCTTCCGCGCCGCACTCAACCGCTGCGCCGCGCTCCTACAGGTCGAACTGCACGAGATATTGCACCCTGGCGATCATCAGGAGTCAGTTGCGACCGACCACGGACAACTGACAGCATTTGTGGTCGAGTACGCGCTGGCGCAGCTCTGGATGAGCTGGGGCGTGCGGCCGCAAGCGCTGGTGGGAGTGGGCGTGGGGCTACATGTGGCCGCCTGCCTGGCCGGGGTGCTCACCCTGGAGGAGGCGCTGGCGCTGGTGGCAGCCACCGATGAGGCCGCGCGGCAGAGTCTGTTCCAGCGGCTCAGGCCACGCCCGCCCACGATCCCCTGTCTCTCGCCGCGCGCTGGCGCCTGGATGAGCGCAGACGAAGCAACCGATTGGTCCACCTGGACCCAAGCCAGTGGGGACGCCAGGAACCTGGCCGAGGGTGTTGGGGAGCTAGCGCGTGAGGCGCGATGGGTGTTTGTGGAGCTTGGCCCCGGCGGGCTGCTGGGTGAGTTGGCGCTACCCGAGGGCGTGCCCGCGATTGCCTCGCTTGGGGCGACCGGCTCAGAGCAGGCGGCACTGCTGGGCGCGCTGGGCCGAATGTGGCTGGCCGGTGTGACGGTGAACTGGGCCGGCCTGCACAGCGGCCAGCGGCGCAGGCGCGTGCCAATGCCAACCTACCCCTTCGAGCGCTCCCGCTTCTGGATCGAGCCCTACCGGCCGGCGGAGCAGGGTGCTATGGCGCCCAGCGAGCGCGAGGGTTCGCTGCACCCACGACCGGCAGGGCTGGGCGCATACGTGGCGCCGCAGACGACGATCGAGCAGACGCTGGCGGCGACCTGGGAGGCGACGCTGGGGGTCGGGCCGATCGGGACGATGGATGACTTCCTGGCGCTGGGCGGCCATTCGCTGCTGGCGACACAAGTAGTGGCACGCCTGCGCGAGGCGCTGGCGATCGAGCTGCCGCTGCGCGAGTTGTTCGAGGCGCCCAGCGTGGCCGCCCTGGCGGTGCGGGTCGCCGCGCTCCAGCAGCAGGCGCCGGAGCCAGCGCCGCCGATCGTGCCGGTCGCCCGCGATGGCGACCCTTCGACAGGCTCAGGACAGGGTCTGCCGCTCTCGTTTGCCCAGCAGCGGTTCTGGTTCCTCGACCAGATGGCGCCGGGCGCCTCGGCCTACACGGTGGCCGAGGCCCTGGACGTGACCGGCCCGCTCGACATCGCCGCCCTGGAGGCCAGCCTCGACGCCCTGGTCGTGCGCCACGAGGTCCTGCGCACTACCTTCGTCGCGCGCGATGGGCAGCCGCTCCAGCGGATCGCGCCCACGCCGGCGCCGGTTCTGGAGATCCAAGACCTCCAGTCAGGCACCGGCGCCGGCGACGACACGATCGAGCGCCTGCTCCAAGCCGATGCCCACCGTCCGTTCGACCTGGCGCGCGGCCCGCTGCTGCGGGTCACGCTGCTGCGCCGCGCGCCCGACGATCATGTGGTGCTGCTCGCCATTCACCACAGCATCGCCGACGGCTGGTCGATGGGGATCTTCGTCCAGGAGCTGGCGGCGTTCTACGCGGCGTACGTGGCCGGGCAGCCGGTCGACCTGCCCAAGCTGCAAATTCAATACGCCGACTACGCCGCCTGGCAGCGCGAATGGCTCCAGGAAGCGGCGTTCGAGCGGCACTTGGACTATTGGCGCCGGCACCTGGCCGATCTACCCGCCCTGGAGCTGCCGACCGACTACGCCCGCCTGCCGGCGCAGACCTTCCACGGCGCCCGCCAGTCGCTGGTGATCAGCCCTGCGCTCACCCAGGCGCTCCAGGCTCTAAGCCGGGACTCCGGCGGCACCCTGTTTATGACGCTGCTGGCGGCGCTCCAGGTGCTGCTGTACCGGCTGACCGGCCAGACCGATCTGGTGGTCGGCACGCGGGTGGCCGGGCGCACGCGCGCCGAGATCGCGCCACTGATTGGCTGCTTCGTCAACACGCTGGTGCTGCGCGCCGACCTGGCCGGCAGCCCGACCGTGTGCGAGCTGCTGGCCCGCGCCCGCGCCTTGACGCTGGACGCCTACACCCACCAGGAGGTGCCGTTCGAGCAGGTGGTCACTGCCGTGGACCCCGATCGCGACCTGAGTCGCCAGCCGCTGTTCCAGGTCATGGTGGTGCTCCAAAACTTCCCACTGGCGCAGGTGCGCCTGCCCGATCTGACACTCACGCCGCGCGCCTTTGAGCCGCAGACGGCCATGTACGATCTGGACCTGACCTTCACCGAGGTGGATGGCGCCCTGCACACCGTGCTCGACTACAGCACCGACCTGTTTGCGCCCCAGACGGCTGCGCGCCTGCTGGCCCAGCTTCAAACCGTCCTGACGGAGATCGCCGCCGACCCGGCGCGGCACATCGACGCCCTACCGCTGCTGGAGGTGACCGAGCGCCGGCAGGTGCTCCACGCCTGGAATGGCGCCGCAGCCGCGTACCCGCACGACACCCACCTGGCGGCCTTGTTCGCGGCGCAGGCCGCCCGCACCCCCGACGCCATCGCCCTGATGTTCGACCACCGAGAACCAAGAACCAAGAACCAAGAACCAAGAACCAAGAACCAAGAACCAAGCGGCGAAGATTCCGGTTCTCAGTTCTCGGTTCTCGGTTCTGAGCAGGGTTCTCAATTCTCAATTCTCAATTCTCAATTTTCATATGTGACCTACGCCGAACTGAACGGACGGGCCAACCAACTCGCCCACTACCTGCGCCGCCTGGGGGTCGCGCCGGAGGTGGCGGTCGGCGTGGGCATGGAGCGCGGGCTGCCGGCCTTTGTAGCCCTGCTGGCGATCCTCAAGGCCGGCGGCGTGTTCGTGCCGCTCGACCCGGCGGCCCCGCCCGCCTACCTGTCGGCCATCCTGGCGGCCAGCCGGGCGGCGGTGCTGCTCACGACCCAAGAACAAAGAACAACCGAACGTAAGGGCGTATTGCATACGCCCCCAGCAGACGACGAAAGAGCCTACAGCACCGCGCCCCCAGCCGACCCAGGACAACCAACCGTCATCGATCTGGTCGCCGACTGGGAGCGCATCGCCCAGGAACCGGCGACCAACCCGGATAGTAGCGTGACCGCCGATCACCTCTCGCACATCGTCTACACCTCCGGCTCGACCGGGCGACCGAAAGGGGTGGCAGTGCCGCAGCGCCAGTTGCTCAACCGGCTGGCATGGCAGTGGCGCCGCTACCCGTTCGCGCCCGGCGAGGTGGCCGGCCAGCGCACGCCGCTCACGGTCTCGGTGGCGCTGGCCGAGGCGCTGGCGCCGCTGCTGGCGGGGGTGCCCACGCTGCTGCTGGCCGACGCGGTGATCGCCGACGGGGCGCGACTGGTGGCGACGCTGGCCGAGCGGCGGGTGACGCGCATTGTGCTGGTGCCGACGCTGCTGCGCGAGGTGCTGGATGCCCTAGCAGCGCAGGGCGGTAGGCTGCCGGAGCTGCGGCTCTGGGTCGTGTGCGGCGAGGTGCTGCCGCCGGCCCTGGCGGCCCGCTTCGCCGCCCTGCTACCCCACGCGACGCTACTGAACCAGTATGGCGCCTCCGAGATCAACGACATGACCGTCTACGACACGGGCGGCCTGGACCAGCGGGCGCCGCGGGTGCCGGTGGGCCGGCCGATCGACAACCTGCATGTGTACGTGCTGGACGGGCAGATGCAGCCGGTGCCGGTCGGGGTGCCGGGGCAGGTCTACGTGGGCGGCGCCGGCCTGGCGCGCGGGTACATCGGGCAGGCCGACCTGACTGCCGAGCGTTTCGTGCCCAACCCCTTTGCCGAGAACAAAGAACAAAGAACAAAGAACAAAGGACTGAAGATAGAGGATAGAGGATTGAAGATAGAAGATAGCAGTCTCGCTGCTCAGGAAAAGCTATCCTCCATCCTCCATCCTCCATCCTCAACCCGGCTATACGCGATGGGCGACCTGGCGCGCTGGCGTTCTGACGGCACGCTGGAGTACCTGGGCCGGCGCGACCAGCAGGTCAAGCTGCGCGGGGTGCGGGTGGACCTGGCCGAGATCGAGGCGCTGCTGCTGCGGCATGCCGGGGTGGCGCAAGCGGCGGTCGTGGCGCGGCGGGAGGAGGGCCGGGATACGGAGATCGTGGCCTACGTGGTCCCCAACCAAGAACCAAGAACCAAGAACCAAGAACCGGAAGATCCTACCGGAGGTTCTCAGTTCTCGGTTCTCGGTTCTGGAGATGGTTCTCGGTTCTCGGTTCTCGGTTCTGTCGAGCTGCGGCGCTACCTGGCCGACCATCTCCCAGCCGGGCAGGTGCCGGGGCGCATCGTGATGCGGGCGGCGCTGCCGCGCACGGCGAGCGGGAAGATCGCCAGGCAGGCGCTGGTGGCCGAAGCGGCGGCGTTGGCGCCGCCCGCCGCCAACGCCGAGGCAGACGCGCCACGGACGCCGCTAGAGGACCTGCTGGCGGGCATCTGGGCGGCGGTGCTTGGGCTGGAGCGGGTCGGGCGGGCGACGAACTTCTTCGAGCTGGGCGGGCACTCGCTGCTGGCGATGCAGGTGATTGGGCGGATGCAGGCGGTGTGCGGGGTCGCGCTGGCGCCGCGCACAATGTTTGAGGCGCCCACGGTCGCCGAGCTGGCGGCCCAGCTTGAGGCCGCGCGCGAAGATGCGGCCCCACCACCGCCGATCGCCGCCGCGCCGCGGAATCCCGACCCTTCCATACGTCAGGATTCCGCAGGGAGGGGCCACACCCACCCGCCGCTCTCGTTCGCCCAGCAGCGGCTCTGGTTCCTGGATCAGCTTGATCCGGGACAGCCGTTCTACAGCGTGCCGGCGGCGGTGCGGATCAGCGGGCCACTGCGGGCCACAATCCTGGAGGCGAGCCTCGGCGCGGTAGTCGCCCGCCACGAGATCCTGCGCACCAGGTTTGAAATAATGCACGAGCAGCCGGTACAGCTGATCGCCCATGCCCTCGCCGTCGCTTTGCCCGTGGTCGACCTGCGGGGGCTGCCGGCCGCCGACCGGGAAGCTGGGCGGCTGACGCAGGCCGAGGCCCGGCGGCCGTTCGACCTAGCGCGCGGGCCGCTCATCCGGGCCACGCTGCTGCGCCTGGCCGCCGACGAGCACGTACTGCTGCTGACCCTGCACCACATCATCGCCGACGGCTGGTCGGTCGGCATCCTGGTGCGCGAGCTGTCGGCGCTCTACACCGCATTCTCCGCTCCCTTATCCGCACCATCCGCTCCCTTATCCGCTCTCCCTGTTCAGTATGCGGACTACACCGTCTGGCAACGGGAATGGCTGGCCGAGGCGGGCGAACCGGAGCACTCAGCGCTCCAGCGGCACCTGGCCTACTGGCGCAAGCAACTCCAGGACCTGCCCACCCTGGAGCTGCCGCTGGACCATGCCCGTCCCGCCGGCCCAACCTCCCGCGGCGCGACCCACAGCTTCACGATCCCGCCGGCGCTGCGCGACCAACTGAGCGCCCTGGCTCGGCGCGAAGGGGTCACACTATTTATGACCCTGCTGGCCGCGTTCGACGTGCTGCTGGCGCGCTACAGCGAGCAGGACAATATCGTGGTCGGCAGCCCGATCGCCGGCCGCACCCGGCCCGAGATCGAGGGGCTGATCGGCTTCTTCGCCAACACCCAAGTGCTGCGCTGCGACCTGTCCGGCAACCCGACCTTCCTGGAGCTGCTGGGGCGGGTGCGCGCCGTGTGCCTGGCGGCCTACGCGCACCAGGAGCTACCGTTCGAGAAGCTGGTCGAGGAACTCCAGCCGCAGCGCGATGCCCACCGCCAGCCGCTATTCCAGGTGCTGTTCGCGCTCCAGAACGCGCCCATGCCGGAGCTGGCGGTCGCCGGCCTGACCCTGCGCCCGCTCCCGATCGAGCGTGAGACGGCCACGTTTGAGCTATCGCTCAACCTGGTGGAAACGCCGGACGGCATCAGCGGATCATTCGAGTATGCCACCGATCTGTTCGCGGCGCCCACGATCGCGCGGATGGCCGGGCACTTCGAGACGCTGCTCGCTGAAGTCGCCGCCGATCCCGCCCGGCCGATCATGTGGCTGCCCCTACTCACGACCGCCGAGCGCCGGCTCACGCCGGGCCAAGCGCGCGCTAGCTACCCGCAGACCGCCTGCCTGCACCGGCGCTTCGAGGCCCAGGCGGCGCGATCACCCGACGCGATCGCGACCGTGTGCGGCGCCGAGCACCTGACCTACGCGGCGCTGAACCGGCGCTCCAACCGGCTCGCCCGCTACCTGCGCGCCCACGGCGTCGGGCCGGAGACCCCGGTCGCCCTGTGCCTGGAGCGCTCGCTGGACCTGGTGGTGGCGATCCTGGGGGTGCTCAAAGCCGGCGGGGCGTACGTGCCGCTCGACCCGGCCTACCCCACCGAACGGCTGGCCTGGATGCTGGAGGACGCCCAGGCCGCCGTACTGCTGACCACCGAAGAACAAAGAACAAAGAACAAAGAACAAAAAACCGATAGCACCACCGATCGTAAGGGCGTATTGCATACGCCCCCAGCGAACGACGAAAGAGCCTACAGCACTACGCTCCTAGCGAACCCTGGACAATCAAACGTGGTCGATCTGATCGCCGACTGGCCCACTATCGCCCAGCAGCCGGAGACGAACCTGGATGGCGACGCGACGCCTGACAACCTGGCCTACGTGATCTACACCAGTGGCTCGACCGGCAAGCCCAAGGGAGTGCTGGTGGCCCACGCCAACGTCGGGCGCCTGTTCGACGCCACCCAACCCTGGTTCCAGTTCGACGGGCGCGATATCTGGACGCTGTTCCACTCCTACGCCTTCGACTTCTCGGTCTGGGAGCTGTGGGGCGCGCTGCTCTACGGTGGGCAACTCGTGGTGGTGCCCGACGCCGTTCGCCGCGCCCCCGACGCCTTCGCCGCGCTGCTGGCGGCCCAGCAGGTCACGGTGCTCAACCAGACCCCCTCGGCCTTCGACGCGCTCACGATCGCGGCGCGGGCGGCGCTGCCGGCGCTGCGCTACGTGATCTTCGGCGGCGAGGCGCTCGATCTCGCCCGGCTGCGGCCCTGGTTCGCCCGGCACGGCGACGCGCGCCCACGCCTGATTAACATGTACGGCATCACCGAGACCACCGTCCACGTGACGTACCGCCCGCTGACGGAAGCCGACAGCACGAGCGGGGCGGGCAGCCTGATCGGGCAAGCGATCGGGGACCTGGCGGTGTATGTGCTGGACGCACACATGCAGCCGGTGCCGCTCGGCGTGCCGGGCGAGCTGTACGTCGGCGGGGCCGGGCTGGCCCGTGGCTATCTCAACCGGCCCGACCTGACCGCCGAGCGGTTTGTCCCCGACCCCTTCACCGAGAACAAAGAACAAAGAACAAAGAACAAAGAAGCGACCAGCCAGACCCTGTACGGCGGCCCCTACGTGGGCGCCCCACCGACGATCCGGGAGAGGGGGAGACAAGCGAAGCGCAGAGGGCGGGCTGGAGAGGGGGAGACCGCCCAATCTCCAATCTCCAATCTCCAATCTCCAATCTCCAATCTCCAATCTCCAATCTCCGATCGGCTATATAAGACCGGCGACCGTGCCCGCTACCGGGCGACCGGCGAGCTGGAGTACCTGGGGCGGCTCGACCAGCAGGTCAAGATCCGCGGCTACCGGGTCGAACTGGGCGAGATCGAGGCGGTGCTGATCGAGCACCCGGCTGTACGCGCGGGCGCGGTGGTCGCACGGCGCGATGGGCCGGGCGGCGTGCGGCTGGTGGCCTACGTCGTCCCCGATCAAGAACAAAGAACAAAGAACAAAGAACAAAATGGTGAGCAGAGAGTTTCTCAATTCTCAATTCTCAATTCTCAATTTTCAGGGGAGTTGCGCCAGTTCCTCCGTGATCGGCTACCAGATTACATGGTACCCGCCGCGTTTGTGCTGCTCGACGCGCTGCCGCTGACGGCGCAGGGCAAGCTGGATCGGCGGGCGCTGCCGGCGCCGGAGACGCAGCCGGCGGGGCGGGCACAGCCCTCGGCCGCGCCGCGCACCCCGGTGGAGCTGCAACTGGCGGCGATCTGGCAGGAGCTGCTGGAGCTGGCGGACGTGGGCATCGACGACAACTTCTTTGAGCTGGGCGGGCACTCGCTGCTGCTGACGCAGTTGGCCGCCCGCATCCAGAGCACCTTTCAGATCAGCCTGCCGCTGCGGGTGCTCTTCGATGCCCCGACCATCGTCGATATGACGATCGCGATCGCCGATGTCCAGATCGGGCAGGCCGATGCCGCCGAGCTGGCCCAGCTCGCCCAGGCCCTGGATCAGCTCTCGGAAGAGGAGATCGCGGCGCTGCTCGCGGGGGATTGAAAATTGAGAAAACTGTTGCGTGTTGCGTGGTGTATCAATCCTTTGTTCTTTGTTCTTTGTTCTTTGTTCTCGGCGGTCGGTAAATCGTAAATCGTAAATGCCCAGCGAGGCGATATGCGCGTGCTCATGACCATGAACCTGCCGTACTTCCCAACCTTCGGCGGGGCCAATAAAAACAACCGCTACGTGGCCGAGGCACTCGCCCGGCGGGGCCACGCCGTCCGGGTGGTGGTGCCGGCGCTTGGGACGCCTAGCCAACTGACGCACGCCCAGTTCCTCGACGCGCTGGCCGCCGAGGGCATCCGCGTCAGCTCCGACGGCGCGGTTGATACCTTCACCTGGAACGATGTCGAGGTACACGCGGTGCGCGACCAGGTGCATCTGCGCGCGCAGCTGGTCGAGCAACTGCGCTCGTTCGCACCCGATTGGGCGCTGGTGGCCGCCGAAGAGCCGACCCACAAGCTGCTGGAGGCCGCGCTCGACACCGGCCTGTCGCCGGTGCTGGTGATCGCCCAGACGCCGTCGTTTCTGCCGTTCGGCCCGCAGTCGTTCTATCCCAGCCCGCACCGCACCAGGCTGCTGGAGCGCGCGGCCACGATCGTCGCCTCCAGTCGATACCTGGCTGCCTATATTCGCCAGTGGGGCGGGCTGGCGGCGACCGCGATCCATATGCCGGCCTATGGCGATGGGCCGTTTCCGCACCTGGGGCGATTCGAGAACCGCTTTGTCACCATGGTGAACCCCTGCCAGCTCAAAGGGATCGCGATCTTCGCGGCGCTGGCCCAAGCTCTGCCCGACGTTCAGTTCGCCGCTGTGCCGACTTGGGGCACGACCGAGGCCGATCGGCAGGCCCTCGTAGGCATCCCGAACGTGCGGATCGTCGCGCCGCGCTCGGATTTCGACCTGATTCTGGCCGAGACGCGGGTGCTGCTCATGCCGTCGCTGTGGCAAGAAAATTTCCCGCTCAGCGCGATCGAGGCCATGCTGCGCGGGGTGCCGGTGCTGGCCAGCGATGTGGGCGGCCTGCCGGAGGCCAAGCTGGGCACCGACTTCGTGCTGCCGGTTCGCCCGATCGAGCGCTTCGCCGACCGCCTGGACGATCATTTGCTCCCGGCGCCGCTGGTGCCTGAGCAGGATATCGGTCCGTGGGTCGCGGCTTTGCGTGGCCTGCTTTCCGACCGCGCCGCCTACAACCGGCAGTCGGCGGCGGCGCGTGAGGTGGCACTGCGCTTTGTGGGCGGCCTGAGCATCACGCCGCTTGAAGCGCTCCTGCGCCGGCACTCTGAAAAGGGGGAGTTTGAGGGGGGCAGCCCCCCTCAAGAATCCTCTTTCCACCATGGACTACCAGCAACAAATCAACCTTTAGGCTCCAAGGCCGGCGCGGCGGAGCCTGCTCGTGCGGCGAGGTTCGCCGCACCGCTGAAAGCCGCAGACCTCAGCCCCGAGAAGCGGGCGCTGCTGATGCTGGAGCTTAAGCGACGGGCCGCCGCACGGGCCCAGCCAGGGCCGGCCAGCGGTCCCACGCCGGTCGCCCGCGCCGGCGACCTCCCATTGTCGTTCGCGCAGCAGCGGCTGTGGTTCCTGGATCAGCTTGAGCCGGGCCACCCGTTCTACACCATCCCTACCGCCGTCCACCTGGACGGCCCGCTCGACATCGCCGCGCTCCAGCGCAGCCTCGGCCTGGTGGTGCAGCGCCACGAGATCCTGCGCACGACGTTCGTGCCCAGCGACGGCCACCCGGTTCAGGTGATCGCCCCGACCGGGGTAGGTGGTGGCGATGGGTGGGCGTTTCACGAAACGCCCCTACCAGTGGTTGATCTGCGCGACCTGCCCCAAGACGAGCGCGAGGCGGTCACGGGGCGGCTGGCGCTGTCCGAGTTCCGGCACCCGTTCGACCTGGCACACGGGCCGCTCATCCGGGCGCGGCTGCTGTGGCGCGGGGCCGACGATCACATCCTGCTCCTGGCCATGCACCATATCGTCGCCGATGGCTGGTCGCTGGGCGTGCTGCTGCGCGACCTGGCGGCGTTCTACCAGGCCCACACGACTAGAGAATCCGAGCCTCTATCCGCTCTCCTATCCGCTCTCCCGATTCAGTATGCCGACTTCGCCCACTGGCAGCGGCGCTGGTTGGAGAGCACTGCGAACCAGGCCGGCTCGCCCATGCAGATCCAGCTCGCCTACTGGAAGGAGCACCTGGCCGACCTGCCGACGCTGAAGCTGCCGACCGACCGCGCACGCCCGACGATCCAGTCCTTCCGGGGCGCGACGACTGCCTTCACGCTGGCGCCGGGCTTGGCGGCGGCCCTGGCCGCGCTGAGCCAACGCGAGGGCGTCACCCTGTTTATGACGTTGTTGGCGGCGTTCCAGGTCATGCTGGCGCGCTACAGCAGCCAGACTGATATCGCGGTCGGCTCGCCGATCGCCAACCGCACCCGCGCCGAGATCGAGGGGCTGATCGGCTTCTTTGTGAACCAGCTCGTGCTGCGTTGCGACCTGTCCGGCGACCCGACCTTCCGCGAGCTGCTGCGGCGCGTGCGCGAGGTCTGCCTGGGCGCCTACGGCCACCAGGACCTGCCGTTCGAGAAGCTGGTCGAGGAACTCCAGCCCGAGCGCAGCCTGAGCCACCAGCCGCTGTTCCAGGTCGGCTTCGCGCTCCAGAACGCGCCCATGCCGGAGCTGACCGTGGCCGACCTGACGCTGCGCCCGCTCGACATCGACACCGGCACGGCCAAGTTCGACCTGTCGCTGTACCTGACCGAGACACCCGCTGGCCTGGCCGGGTCGTTCGAGTACAGCACCGACCTGTTCGACGCGACGACGATCGCCCGCATGATCCGCCAGCTCCAGACGCTGCTGGAAGGCATCGCCCTGGACCCAGGCCGCCCCTTATCCGCTCTGCCGCTGCTGCCGGACGAGGAGCGCCGCCAGGTGCTGCACGAGTGGAACGCGACGCGGGTCGAGTATCCGCAGGATCGTGCGGTCCATCAGCTCTTCGAGGCCCAGGCCGAACGCACGCCGAATGATGTGGCGGTGATGTTCAATTCTCAATTCTCATATGTGACCTACCGCGAGCTGAACGGGCGGGCCAACCAGCTTGCCCACCACCTGCGGGCGCTGGGCGTGGGGCCGGAGGCGCGGGTCGGCATCTGCCTGGACCGCTCGCTGGAGCTGGTGGTCGCGCTGCTGGCGGTGCTGAAGGCCGGCGGGGCGTATGTGCCGCTCGACCCGACCGCCCCGGCCAAGCGCCTGGCCTTTATGCTCCACGATGCCCAGGTCAAAGTGCTGCTCACCACCGAAGAACAAAGAACAAAGAACAAAGAACAAAGGAGCGAGAACCAACTAAGAACCACCGAACGTAAGGGCGTATTGCATACGCCCCCAGCGGACGACGTAAGCGCCCACAGCACCACGCCCCTAGCGAACCCTGAACAACCACCCGTGATCGATCTGATCGCCGACTGGCCGACGATCGCGCGCGAGTCCGAGGAGAACCCGGCCCGCCTGGGGACGCTCGACAACCTGGCCTACGTCGTGTACACCTCCGGCTCGATGGGCGTGCCCAAAGGCGCGCTGGTGAGCGGGCGCGGGCTGCTCAACCTGTGCCTGTGGTACCGGCGGCATGCCTCGATCAGCGAGCAATCGCGGGTGCTGCTGACGATCTCGTTTAGCTCCGACGCGGCCACCAAGAATATCATCACCACGCTGATCGCCGGCGGGCAACTGCTCCTGGCGAACGCCGGGCCCTACGACCCGGCCAACGCCCTGGAGATCATCGAGCGCCGGCAGGTGACGCTAATCAACACGACGCCCAGCTTTATGCACTTGACGATCGACCTGGCCGCCGCCGACCAGTACCGCGGGCTAGCCAGCCTGACCTATCTGAGCCTGGGCGGCGAGCCGCTGATGCTCTCGAAACTGCGACCATGGATCGCCAGCGGGCAGTGTCGCTGCGTAATTCACAATTTCTACGGCCCCACCGAGTGCTCGGATATCTCGACCACCTACCAGCTCGATCCGGCGCAGCCCGACCAGGCTGAGACGGTGCCGATCGGCAAACCGATCGACAACATGCAAGTCTACATTCTCGATCGCCACGCCAACCCGCAGCCGATCGGGGTGCCGGGCGAGCTGTGCATCGGCGGCGACGGGCTCGCGCGCGGCTACCTCAATCGACCTGAGTTGACCGCCGAGCGGTTTGTTCCTCGTCCGTGGTCCGTTGTCAGTGGTCAGTTGCAACGGACAACTGACAACAGACAACAGACAACTGACAACCGGCTGTACCGCACCGGCGATCTCTGCCGCTACCGCGAGGACGGCGCGATCGAGTTCCTGGGCCGCATCGATGGGCAAGTCAAGATCCGCGGCTACCGGGTCGAGCCGGGCGAGATCGAAGCGCTGCTGGAGCAGCACGGGGCCGTTCGCGAGGCCGTCGTCGTCGCCGCCGACCAGGGCGAAGGCGACCGGCGGCTGATCGCCTACATCGTCCCCAACCAAGAACAAAGAACCAAGAACCAAGAACAAACGAGCGAGGAGTTCTCATTCTCAATTCTCAATTCTCAATTCTCAATTTACGCAGATCCAGCAGTGGCGGCAGGTCTTCGACCGCACCTACGCCCAGCCGGCGCCGGAGGACCAGCCGACCTTTAATACGGTAGGATGGAACAGCAGCTATACCGGCGAGCCAATCCCTGCGGCCCAGATGCGCGCGTGGGTCGAGACCACCGTCGATCGGATCGTGGCATTGCGGCCGCGCCGGGTGCTGGAGATCGGCTGTGGCACTCGGCGCTACTGCTGCTGCGCGTCGCGCCGGGCTGCGAACGCTACGTCGGCACCGATTTTTCGCCCCAAGCGCTGGGCGCCGTCCGGCAGGAGGTCGAGCGGCTCGGCCTCGGCCAGGTGGCGCTGCTCCAGCGCCCGGCCGACGACTTCGGCGGGCTGGCGGACGAGGCGTTCGACTGCGTGATCTTGAACTCGGTCGTCCAGTACTTTCCCGATATCGACTACCTGCTGCGGGTGCTGGCCGGCGCGGCGCAAGTGCTGGCCCCCGGCGGCGCGATCTTCGTCGGCGATGTGCGTAGTTACCCACTCATGGAGGCGTTCCATACCGCCGTGCAGTTGTTCCAAGCGCCCGACGAGCTGCCGATCGCGGCCTTACGCCAGCGGGTGCAGAAGCAGCTCGCCCAGGAGCACGAACTGCTGGTCGACCCGGCCTTCTTCGCCGCGCTGCGCGGGTACGTCCCGCAGATCAGCCAGACCCAAACCATGCTCAAGCGCGGCCGGCACCTGAATGAGCTGACCAAGTTCCGCTACGACGTCGTGCTGCGGATAGCGCCTACGCCCCAGCCGGAGCCGGCCTGGCTCGACTGGCGCCGGCGCGAGCTGACGGCGCCGGCGATACGCGAGCTACTGATCGAGACCCAGCCGGCGGCCCTGGGCATCGCCCGCGTACCCAACGCGCGCGTGCTGGCCGACGCCCGCGCCATCGCCCTGTTGGGCGCCGAGGAGCCGCCGGCCAGCGCCGGCGAGCTACGCGCGGCGCTGGAAGAGCTGCCGACGATCGGCCTGGAGCCGGAAGAGCTGTGGGCGCTGGGCGATCAGCTGCCGTACATCGTCGAGATTCAGTGCCCGGCGGGGGGCACGGGCGCGGAGTTCGACGTCGTGTTCCGGCGGCAAGACTTGGAGATTGGAGATTGGAGATTAGAGATTGGAGATTTTGCATTCGACAATCTCCAACCCTTCGACTTTGCTCAGGACAGGTCTCCAATCTCTAATCTCTCTTACACGGCGGATAGCCGGCCGCTTGCCGCCTACGCCAATGACCCGCTGCGTGGCAGCATGTTCCGCAGCCTGGTGCCGGAGCTGCGCGAGCTGCTCCAGAGCAAGCTCCCGGATTACATGGTGCCGTCGGCGTTCGTGCTGCTGGACCGGCTGCCGCTCGCCCCGAGCGGGAAGCTCGACCGGAGCGCGCTGCCGGCCCCCGATACCGCGCGCCCGGACCTCGGCACCGCCCTGGTGGCGCCGCGCACGCCGCCTGAGACGGCCCTGGCGGCGATCTGGTGCCAGATCCTGGGCCTCGACCAGGTGGGCGTCCACGACAACTTCTTCGCTGTCGGCGGCGACTCCATCCTATGCATCCAAGTGGTCGCGCGGGCGCGCCAGGCCGGGCTGCACCTGACTCCCAAGCAGGTCTTCCAGCACCAAACGATCGCCGAGCTGGCGGCGGTGACCAGCGCGACGCCGTCGATCGACGCGGCGCAGGGGCCAATCAGCGGCCCGCTGCCACTCACGCCGATCATGCGCTGGTTCTTCGCGCAGGAGCAGCCCGAGCCGCAGCACTTCAACCAGGCACTACTGCTCGAAACCCGCCAGGCGCTCGACCCGGCGCTGCTGGAGCAGGCGTTCCAGACGCTGCTGGCCCACCACGACATGCTGCGCCTGCGCTTTGCCAATGAGACAGGCTGGCAGGCCGTCATCGCCGTCCCGCAGCCGCAGCCGATCTGCGAGCACGTGGACCTCTCAGCGCTGGCGGGCGACGCGCAGACGGCGGCGCTGGAGACCTGGGCGGCGGCCATCCACGCGAGCCTGGACCTGGCCGCCGGGCCGCTGGTGCGCGCCGCGCTGTTCGACCTGGGGGCCGGGCGGCCGGGGCGGCTGCTGCTCGTCATCCACCACCTGGCCGTCGACGGAGTCTCGTGGCGCATCCTGCTCGACGACCTGGAGTTGCTCTGCCGGCAGGTGGTTCAAGCGAGATCAGAGATTGGAGATTGGAGATTGCGCGCCATTCAATCTCCGATCTCCAATCTCCAATCTCCAACAATCTCCAATCTCCAATTACCGCCCAAAACCACCCCGTTCCCACGCTGGGCTGAGCGCCTGCACGCCCACGCCCAATCGGCCGCGCTGCGCGGGGAACTGGCCTACTGGCTGGGGCTGCCGTGGGCCCAGGTCGCGGCGCTGCCGATCGATGCCCCGGCCCAGGCCGAGGCGTACACATTCGGGGCGGCGCGCTCGCTCAGCACCGAACTCGACGCCGAGGAGACCGCCGCGCTGCTGCACGAGGTCCCGGCAGCCTACCACACCCAGGTAACAGAGGTGCTGCTCACGGCGCTGCTCCAGACCTTTGCGGCCTGGACCGACACGCCGGCCCTGCTGATCGACCTGGAGGGCCACGGGCGCGAGCCGCTCTTCGACGATGTCGATCTCTCGCGCACGGTCGGCTGGTACACGACGATCTTCCCGGTGCTGCTCGAAGGCAACCTGGCCGACGGGCCGGGCGCCTTACTACGAGCGGTCAAGGAGCAGGTGCGGCGCGTGCCCAACCATGGCATCGGCTACGGCCTGCTGCGCTACCTGAGCGAGGACCCCGACGTCGCCGCGCGGCTGCGAGCGCTGCCGCAGGCCGAGGTCAGCTTCAACTACCTGGGCCAACTCGACCAGGTGCTGGCGACCGACGCGCTGCTGGCGCCGGCCCAGGAGAGCAGCGGCCCCGCGCAGAGCCCGCGCAACCGGCGCCGCTACCTGATCGACATCGGCGGGCTGGTCGCCGGCGGCCGCTTCCAGGTGCAGTGGACCTACAGCCCGCGCCACGCCCCGGCCAGCGTGGAGCGGCTCGCGGCGGGGTTTATGGCGGCGCTGCGCGAGCTGATCGCCCACTGCCGCCAGCCGGAGACCGGCGCGTACACACCGTCCGACTTCCCGCTGGCCGGCCTTTCCCAGCAGCAGCTCGACAGCGTCCTGGCGGCGGTCAGCAATACCTAAATTATCTAAAAAGGGGAGTTTGAGGGGTAGCCCTTCAAGAACCCCACCCAGACGAAAAGCGTATGAAATCTGCCGATAAACCAGCGACCGGGCAACCGGCGAAAGACGCGATAGCGGACCTGTATCCGCTCACGCCCATGCAGCATGGCATGCTGTTCCACAGCCTGTATGCCCCGGCGTCGGGCGTGTATATCGAGCAGTTCCGCTGTGTGCTGCGCGGCGATCTCGACACAGCCGCGTTCGCCGAGGCGTGGCGCCAGGTGATCGAGCAGTACGCGGTCCTGCGAACGGCGTTCGCCTGGGAAGGGCTTGACGACCCGATGCAGGTCGTCTTCCGCACCGCGCGCGCGCCGCTGGAGCGGCACGACTGGCGCGAACTCGACAGGGCCGCCCAGCGCGAGCGCCTGGAAGCCTTCCTGGAAGCCGACCGCCGGCAGGGCTTTGCGCTCAATCGCGCGCCGTTGCTGCGGCTGGCGCTGGTGCAGACGACCGACGACACCCACCAATTCATCTGGACCTCCCACCACATCCTGCTCGACGGCTGGTCGGTATCGCGAGTGTTTAATAGCCTGCTTGGCGGCTACGATGCCCTGTCTCACGGTGGCAATATCTCGATCAAGCCGACACGCCCATATCGGGACTACATCGCCTGGCTGCGGCGCCAGGATCTGGCGCGGGCCGAGGTCTACTGGCGCGAGCTGCTGCGCGGCTTCGCGGAGCCGACCCGCATCGACAGCGCGCCCGAACAATCTCCAATCTCCAACCCTTCGACTACGCTCAGGACAGGTCTCCAATCTCCAACCGAGCCGGTCGGTGGCTACCAGCAGCGCTCGATCGGGCTCTCGCAGGCGGCCACGGCGGCGCTGCAAACCTTCGCGCGGCAGCAGCAGGTGACGCTCAACACACTGGTGCAGGGCGCCTGGGCGCTGCTGCTGGGCCGCTACAGCGGCGCAGCCGACGTGCTCTTCGGCATCGTGGTCTCCGGCCGGCCCGCCGACCTGCTGGGCGTCGAGGACATGGTCGGGCTCTTCACCAATGTGCTGCCCTTGCGGGCCGAGCTTCCGCCCATGGCCCGACTGGGCACCTGGCTGCGGCAGCTTCAACAGCAACAGATCGAGGCGCGCCAGTATGAGTACAGCCCGCTGCTCCAGATCCAGCGGTGGAGCGAGATCCCGCATGGCCAGCCGTTGTTCGAGAGCATCCTGGTCTTCGAGAATCACCCGGCGACGACGGCCCACGAGCAACGGCGCAACCTGGCGATCGAGGAGGTCCAACTGGTCGAGCGCACCCACTACCCGCTAACACTGCTGGTCGTGCCGGTGCCGACCCTGACGCTGACGATCAGCTTTGACGGCGCCCGCTTCGACGCCGCGACGATCGAGCGCATGCTGGCGCATTTCCAGACGCTGCTTGCCGGGATGGCCGCGCACGCCGATCAGCCGCTGGCGCGGCTGCCGCTGATGGACGCCGACGAGCGACAGCAGGTACTGCACACCTGGAACGACACCGCCGCGCCCTACCCGCACAATACGCACCTGGCGGCCTTGTTCGCCGCCCAGGTCGGTCGCTCCCCCGACGCCATCGCCCTGGTCGAGGACGAAGTGCAGCTCTCCTACGCCGCGCTGGCCCGCCAGGCGCACCAGCTCGCCCACACGCTCCAGGGCTGCGGCGTCGGCCCGGAGGTGGTGGTCGCGCTGGCGCTGCCGCGCTCGCTCCCCTCCGTCGTGGCTCTGCTGGCGATCTACGCCGCAGGCGGCGCCGTCGTCCCGCTCGACCCTTCCCATCCTGCCGCCCACCTGGCCGCCATCTTGGCCGACACCCAGCCCGCCGTCATCCTCACCGCCGCGCGCTTCCTGGCTGCGCTGCCCGAATGCCCCGCGCAGGTGCTGTGCCTAGACGCCGACCAGGACCGCATCGCCGCCTACCCGACCAGCGTCCCGCTCACCAGCGTCAGCGCCTCGCACCTGGCGCATATCGTGTACACGAGTGGCTCGACCGGGGTGCCCAAGGGCGTGGCGGTACCGCAGCGCCAACTCCTGCACCGCCTGGCCTGGGCAGCCCACGCCCACCCGCTCTGCCCCTCCGACCGCGTCGCCTTGCGCACCGCCCCGAGCTTCTCGGTCGCCTTCGCCGAGCTGCTCAACCCGCTGCTCCAGGGCGCCACTGCCGTGCTGCTGCCCGACCCCGACGCCTACGACCCGCCCCGGCTCTTGGCCGCCCTGCACCACCACGCCCTCTCGCACCTCATCCTGGTGCCGACCCTGCTGCGCGCCCTGCTCGACACCCTCGACGCCGAAGAACGCCCGCTACCGCTTCTGCGTGTGCTGGTCGTGTGCGGCGAGGTGCTGCCACCCGACCTGGTCCGTCGCGCCCAGACCCATATGCCCGCCACCTGCCTGCTGCACCAGTACGGCGCCTCCGAGGTCAATGACGTGACCCTCTACAATGCCACTACTTTACCCGCCCAAGCTGGCCGCGTCCCGCTGGGCAGCCCGATCTCCAATATGCAGGTCTACCTGCTCGACCAGCACTTGCAGCCGGTGCCGATCGGCCTCCCCGGCCTGCTCTACGTCGGTGGATTGGGCCTGGCCCGCGGCTACCACAACCGCCCCGACCTGACCGCCGAGCGATTTGTGCCCAACCCCTTTGCCGAGAACAAAGAACAAAGAATAAAGAACAAAGAACCGAGAACCGAGGATGGCCATCCTCCATCCTCCATCCTCCATCCTCCATCCTCACGGCTGTACGCGATGGGCGACCTAGCGCGCTGGCGAGCTGACGGCAGGCTGGAGTACCTGGGGCGGAAAGACCAGCAGGTCAAGCTGCGCGGAGTGCGGGTGGACCTGGCGGGTATCGAGGCGCTGCTGCGGGCGCAGGGTGGGGTGGCGCAGGCGGCGGCGCTGCTGCGGAATCCTGAGGCAGGGAAGGGGGCCGAGGGGGACGGGACGGCGCGGCTGCTGGCGTACGTGGCGCCGCAGGAGGGGCAGGCACTGGACGGGCGGGCACTGCGGCGGGCGCTGGCGGCGCGGCTGCCTTCCGGCCAGGTGCCCGAGCAGGTGCTGGTGCTGCCAGAGCTACCGCGCACACCCAGCGGCAAGCTGGCCCGCCGCGCGCTGGCCGAGTTGGCGCCGGAAGTAGCGCCGGAGCCGGGCACGACGACCGAGGCAGGGCCACGGACGCCGCTGGAGGAGCTGGTCGGGCGCATCTGGGCCAGTGTGCTGGGACGCGAAGCGGTCGGTCGCGACGACAACTTCTTCGAGCTGGGTGGGCACTCGCTGCTGGCGACGCAGGTGGTGGCGCGGGTGCGCGAGGTGTGCGGCGTCGAGCTGCCGCTGCGGGTGCTGTTCGAGGCGCCGACCCTGGCCGAGCTGACCGAGCAGATCGCGGCGTTGCGCTCCGAAGGGGTCGCCCTGGTGCTACCGCCGATCACGCCCGTGGCGCGCACCGGTGCCGAGCCGCTCTCCTTCGCCCAGCAGCGGCTCTGGTTCCTGGAGCAGTTGCACCCCGGCAATCCGTTCTACAACGAGTTCCATGGCCGTGCGGCTGAACGGCTCGATCGACCCGGCGGCCCTGGAGCAGGGCCTGAACGCCGTGATCGCCCGCCACGAGGTGCTACGCACCACCTACGGTTCGGCAGACGGGCAACCGGTCGCGGAGATTGCGCCGGACCTGGCGATTCCTTTAGAGGCGATCGATCTGCGAGGCGACCCACAGGCGCAGCGCGAGGCGCACGCCTGGCGGCTGGCGCGCGAGGTGGTGCAGCGCCCATTCGACCTGGCGCGCGGGCCACTCATCCGGGCGGCGCTGCTGCGGCTGGACACCGATGAGCATGTGCTGGTCGTGGCCTTGCATCACATCATCTCCGACGGCTGGTCGATGGACGTGCTGATCCGCGAGCTGGCGGCGTTCTACGCCTCTTACACCACCAAAAAATCCGCTCCCCTATCCGCTCAACTATCCGCTCTCCCGATTCAGTACTCCGACTTCGCGCACTGGCAGCGCACATGGCTGGAGGGCGCCGGCGCCGACGGCGAGTCGCCGCTGGAGCGGCAGCTCGCCTACTGGCGGCGGCAATTGGCCGACCTGCCGACCCTGGAGCTGCCGACCGACTACGAGCGCCCGGCGGTCCAGAGCTATCGGGGGGCGTCGCGAGCCTTCACGATCCCGGCCCCGCTGACCGAGGCCCTCAAAGCGTTGAGCCGGCAGGAGCAGACCACCCTATTCATGATCTTGCTGGCGGCGTTCCAGGCGCTGCTGGCGCACTATAGTGGCCAGACTGATATCGTGGTCGGCACGCGCATCGCCGGCCGCACGCGCTCCGAAACCAGGCCGCTGATCGGCTTTTTTGTCAACGCGCTGGTGCTGCGCGCCGATCTATCCGGCGACCCGACCGCCCGTGAGCTGCTGCGCCAGGTGCGCGAGGGCACGCTGGGCGCCTACGCGCACCAGGATCTGCCGTTCGAGAAGCTGGTCGAGGAGCTGCACCCGCAGCGCGATCTCAGTCGTAACCCGCTGTTCCAGGTCATGTTTGTGCTCAATAACTTCCCGTTCCCGACGATCGAGCTGCCCGGCGTGACGATCCAGCCGATCCCGATCGAGGCCCAGACCGCCAAGTTCGACCTGGACCTGGCCATGGGCGAGGTCGGCGGCGTGCTGAACGGGGTGCTGGAGTACAACACCGATGTGTTCGCGGATGAAACGATCGAGCGCATGCTGGCGCATTTCAAGACGCTGCTTGCCGGGATGGCCGCGCACGCCGATCAGCCGCTGGCGCGGCTGCCGCTGATGGACGCCGACGAGCGACAGCAGGTACTACACACCTGGAACGACACTGCCGCGCCCTACCCGCACAATACGCACCTGGCGGCCTTGTTCGCCGCCCAGGTCGGTCGCTCCCCCGACGCCATCGCCCTGGTCGAGGGCGAGGTGCAACTCTCCTACGCCGCGCTGGCCCGCCAGGCGCACCAGCTCGCCCACGCGCTCCAGGGCTGCGGCGTCGGCCCGGAGGTGGTGGTCGCGCTGGCGCTGCCGCGTTCGCTCCTCTCCGTCGTGGCCCTGCTGGCGATCTACGCCGCTGGCGGCGCCGTTGTCCCGCTCGACCCGAGCCATCCTGCCGCCCACCTGGCCGCCATCCTGGCCGACACCCAGCCCGCCGTCATCCTCACCGCCGCGCGCTTCCTGGCTGCGCTGCCCGAATGCCCCGCGCAGGTGCTGTGCCTGGACGCCGACGCTACCCACATCGCCAGCTATCCCAGCAGCGTCCCACCCACCAGCGTCAGCGCCTCGCACCTGGCGCATATCGTGTACACGAGTGGCTCGACCGGCGTGCCCAAGGGCGTGGCGGTACCCCAGCGCCAACTCCTGCACCGCCTGGCCTGGGCCGCCCACGCCCACCCGCTCTGCCCCTCCGATCGCGTCGCCTTGCGCACCGCCCCGAGCTTCTCGGTCGCCTTTGCCGAGTTGCTCAACCCGCTGCTCCAGGGCGCCACTGCCGTGCTGCTGCCCGACCCCGACGCCTACGACTCGCCCCGGCTCTTGGCCGCCCTGCACCACCACGCCCTCTCGCACCTCATCCTGGTGCCGACCCTGCTGCGCGCCCTGCTCGACGCCCTCGACGCCGAAGAACGCCCGCTGCCGCTTCTGCGTGTGCTGGTCGTGTGCGGCGAGGTGCTGCCACCCGACCTGGTCCGTCGCGCCCAGACCCATATGCCCGCCACCTGCCTGCTGCACCAGTACGGCGCTTCCGAGGTCAACGACGTGACCCTCTACAATGCCACTACTTTACCCGCCCAAGCTGGCCGCGTCCCGCTGGGCAGCCCGATCTCCAATATGCAGGTCTACCTGCTCGACCAGCACTTGCAGCCGGTGCCGATCGGCCTCCCCGGCCTGCTCTACGTCGGTGGATTGGGCCTGGCCCGCGGCTACCACAACCGCCCCGACCTGACCGCCGAGCGCTTCGTCCCTTGTCCGTGGTCAGTGGTCAGTGGTCAGTTGCAACGGACAACCGACAACGGACCACTGACCACTGACAACCGGCTGTATGCGATGGGCGACCTGGCGCGCTGGCGAGCTGACGGCAGGCTGGAGTACCTGGGGCGGAAAGACCAGCAGGTCAAGCTGCGCGGGGTGCGGGTGGACCTGGCGGGTATCGAGGCGCTGCTGCGGGCGCAGGGTGGGGTGGCGCAGGCGGCGGCGCTGCTGCGGAATCCTGAGGCAGGGAAAGGGGCCGAGGGAGACGGGACGGCGCGGCTGCTGGCGTACGTGGCGCCGCAGGAGGGCGTGCTGCTGGACGGGCGGGCGCTGCGGCGGGTGTTGGCGGCGCGGCTGCCCTCCGGCCAGGTGCCCGAGCAGGTGCTGGTGCTGCCAGAGCTACCGCGCACGCCCAGCGGCAAGCTGGCCCGCCGCGCGCTGGCCGAGTTGGCGCCGGAAGTAGCGCCGGAGCCGGGCACGACGACCGAGGCGGGGCCACGGACGCCGCTGGAGGAGCTGGTCGGGCGCATCTGGGCCAGTGTGCTGGGGCGCGAAGCGGTCGGTCGCGACGACAACTTCTTCGAGCTGGGCGGGCACTCGTTGCTGGCGACGCAGGTGGTGGCGCGAGTGCGCGAGGTGTGTGGCGTCGAGCTGCCGCTGCGGGTGCTGTTCGAGGCGCCGACCCTGGCCGAGCTGACCGAGCAGATCGCGGCGTTGCGCTCCGAAGGGGTCGCCCTGGTGCTGCCGCCGATCACGCCCGTGGCGCGCACCGGTGCCGAGCCGCTCTCCTTCGCCCAGCAGCGGCTCTGGTTCCTGGAGCAGTTGCACCCCGGCTACCCGTTCTACAACGTCCCGGCGGCGCTGCGGCTCACCGGGCCGCTGCGCGTCGAGGCGCTGCGGGCCAGCCTCGGCGCGGTTATCGCGCGCCACGAGGTGCTGCGAACCAGGTTCGAGGTGCTCGACGGGCACCCGGTGCAGGTGATCGCGCCCCCATCCGCATCGTCGCCACCCGAACCGACCCTACCGATTGTGGATCTACACAGCCATGCGCCAGAGGCCCGCGAGCCCGAGGCGCTGCGCCTAGCCACCGCCGAGGCCCAGCGGCCGTTCGACCTGGTGCGCGGGCCGCTGCTACGGGCGACGCTGCTGAAGCTGGACGCTAATGACTACGTGCTGCTGCTCACGCTGCACCACACGATCGCCGACGGCTGGTCGACCGCAGTGCTGGTGCGCGAGCTGACGGCCCACTACGCCGCCTTATCCGCTCCCCTATCCGCTCCACCCGTAGGGCAATCTGCTCTCCCCATTCAGTACGCCGACTTCGCCCACTGGCAGCGCCGCTGGCTCCATGGCGCCGGCGACGGCGGCGAGTCGCCCTTGCAGCGGCAACTGGCCTACTGGCGCCGGCAGCTTGCCGATCTGCCCACGCTGGACCTGCCGACCGACTACGCCCGACCGGCCAAGCTGACCTTCCATGGCGCGACCAGCACGTTCACGATCCCGGCCGCGCTGCGCGATCAGCTCAACGCGCTGAACAGGCGCGAAGGGGTCACGCTGTTTATGACGCTGCTGGCCGCGTTCCAGGTGGTGCTGTCGCGCTACAGCCGCCAGACCGACCTGGTGGTCGGCTCGCCGATCGCCAACCGCCGCTGGGAGTCGATCGAGCCGCTGATCGGCTGCTTCGTCAATACGCTGGTGCTGCGCGGCGATCTGTCCGGCAACCCGACCTTCCAGGAGCTGCTGCGGCGCGTGCGCGAGGTGTGCCTAGGCGCCTACGCGCACCAGGACCTGCCCTTCGAGCAACTGGTCGAGGCGCTCCAGCCCCAGCGCGACCTGAGCCGCCAGCCGTTATTCCAGGTCTTGTTTATCCTGCAAAATATGACCATGCCGGAGCTGGTGGTCGCCGATCTGGCGGTGCGGCCGCTGAAGATCGACCGTGGCACGGCGACGTTTGAGCTGGCGCTCAATCTGCTGGAGACACCCGAGGGGCTAGTCGGGGAGGTCGAGTATCGCACCGACCTGTTCGCGGCGACGACGATCGAGCGTATGGTGGCGCACTTGCGGATGGTGCTGGAAGCCGCCATCGCCGATCCACGCCGGCGGCTGTCCGATCTGCCGCTCCTGCCGCCCGACGAGCGGCAGGACCTGCTGGCGACCTGGAACGCGACTGGGCGGGACTACTCGCTGGAAGTGCCGCTCCACCAACTGCTGGACGCCCAGGCCGCCCGCACCCCCGACGCCGTGGCGCTGGTGTTCGACCACCAAGAACCAAGAACCAAGAACCAAGAACCAAGAACCAAGAACCAAGAACCAAGCGGCGAAGATTCCGGTTCTCAGTTCTCGGTTCTCGGTTCTGGGCAGGGTTCTCAATTCTCATATGTGACCTACGCCACGCTGAACCGGCGGGCGAACCAACTCGCGCACCACCTACGGGCGCTGGGCGTCGGCCCTGATGTCCTGGTCGGCATCTGCATGGAGCGCTCGCTCGACCTGGTCGTCGCACTGCTGGCAGTGCTCAAGGCCGGCGGCGCCTACCTCCCGCTCGACCCCAGCTACCCCGCCGAGCGGCTGGCCTTTATGCTGGAGGATGCCCAAGTGGCTGTGCTGCTCACCAACCAAGAACAAAGAACAAAGAGCCAAGAACAAAGAACCACCGATCGTAAGGGCGTATTGCATACGCCCCCAGCGGACCCTGGACTACCAACCGTGATCGACCTCATCTCCGAGTGGCCCACCATCGCCCGGCAGCCAGCGACGAACCTGGACAGCAGCGCCACCGCCGACAACCTGGCCTACACGATCTATACCTCCGGCTCGACCGGCCAGCCCAAGGGCGCGATGAACACGCACCGCGCGATCGTCAATCGGCTGCTGTGGATGCAGGAGACTTACCAGTTGGCGCCCACCGACCGGGTGCTCCAGAAGACGCCGTTCAGCTTCGACGTGTCGGTGTGGGAGTTCTTCTGGCCCTTGCTGACGGGCGCGACGCTGGTGCTGGCCCGCCCCGGCGGCCACCAGGACCCGGCCTACCTGATCGAGCTGATCCGGCAGCAGCGGATCACCACCCTCCACTTTGTGCCGGCGATGCTGCGGGTGTTCCTGGAGGCGCCGGGGGTCGAGCGCTGCGGAATCCCGACGCAGGGAGGGGCCGGCCTGCGGCGGGTGATCTGTAGCGGCGAGGAGCTGACGCGCGCGCTGGTCGAGCGCTGCTTCGACCGGTTGGGGGCGCACGGCGTGGAGCTGCACAACCTCTACGGCCCGACCGAGGCCGCCGTCGACGTCACCGCCTGGGCCTGCCAGCCCGCCGACGGGGCCGACCGCGTGCCGATCGGCCACCCTGTCGCCAACACCCAGATCTACATCCTCGACGAGCAACTCCAGCCCGCGCCGATCGGCGTGGCCGGCGAGTTGTATATCGGCGGGGTGCAGCTCGCACGTGGCTACCTGGGCCGGCCCGACCTGACCGCCGAGCGCTTCATTCCCAACCCGTTCACCGGAGAGAGATTAGAGATTAGAGATTGGAGATTGAGTGGCGCGCAATCTCCAATCTCTAATCTCCAATCTCCAATCTCCAACCGGCTGTATCGGACCGGCGACCTGTGCCGCTACCGCGAGGACGGCGCGATCGAGTACCTGGGGCGCACCGACACCCAGGTCAAGCTGCGCGGGTACCGCATCGAGCTGGGCGAGATCGAGGCCGCGTTGAGCGCCCATCCGGCCGTGCGCGCGGCGGTGGTGGCCCTCCGCGAGGATCGCCCCAGCGAAAAGCGGCTGGTCGCCTACGTCGTCGCGAGTCAGTTGCAACCGGCCGAGAACAAAGAACAAAGAACAAAGAACAAAGAGGGAACGAGCGACAACGGACAACTGACTACTGACAACGGACTCCTGGCAGACGAGCTACGAGCCTTTCTCAAGCAGAGATTGCCGGAGTACATGCTGCCGGCCGCGTTCGTGCTGCTGGACGCGTTGCCGCTCACGCCCAGCGGCAAGCTCGACCGGCGGGCGCTGCCGGCGATGGCGGCGGAGGCGCCGGCGCGGGCGGTGCTGGCGCCACGGACGGCGGCGGAGGCGCGGCTGGTGGAGCAGTGGCGCGAGTTGCTGGGGGTGGCGGAGGTGAGCGTTGAGGATAACTTCTTCGTGCTGGGCGGCCACTCGCTGCTCCTGACCCAGCTTGCGTTCCGCATCCCAGAGCTATTTGGGGTCCAAGTGCCGTTGCGGGCGCTGTTCGACGCGCCCACGGTGGTGGCCATGACGGTGGTGATCGCGGCGCACCAGGCCGAGCGCGAAGATCAGGCCGCCATAGCCCAGGAGCTGGAGGAGCTGCGGCACCTCTCGCCGGACGAGGTCAAGGCCCTGCTTGCCGCCGAAGAATGGTCGTGATTGCCAGGGAGACGCTATGCGGATTCTGTTGACAATGAACCTGCCCTATGTGCCGGCGCACGGCGGCGCCAATAAGGGCAATCGCGTTCTGCTCGAAGCCCTCGCGCGGCGCCACGCCGTCCAGGTGGTGGCGCCAGCGCTCGGCACACCCAGCCGCGTGACCCTCCCGCAACTCCGCGCCGATCTGGCCGCCCAGGGCACCAGCGTGACCTCCGCCGAAGGTGTGGATCGCTTCACCCTCCACGGGGTTGAGGTCCACGCCGTGACCGAGCCGGCGCGCCTGCGGGCGCACCTGATCGAGCAGGTGCGCGCCTTCGCGCCCGACTGGACGCTGATCTCGTCAGAGGACCCGTCGCAGAGCCTGCTGGCCGCGGCGCTCGAAGCGCACCCACGCCGGGTGATCTACGTGGCACATACGCTGTCGTTCCTGCCGTTTGGGCCGCAGTCCTTCTTCCCAAGCCCCAATCGGGTCAAGCTGGTCGCGCAGGCCGCCGCGATCATGTCGATCAGCGCGTTCGTCGCCCAGTACATCCGCCGCTGGGGCGGGTTCGATTCCACGGTGCTCCACCTCCCGGCCTATGGGAACGGGCCGTTTCCCGACTTGGGCTGCTTTGATCGCGGATATGTCACCCTGATCAACCCCTGCGCCGTCAAGGGCATCGCGATCTTTTTGGAGCTTGCCCGCCGAATGCCTGATGTGCCGTTCGCGGCGGTGCCGACTTGGGGCACGACACCGACCGACCGGGCCGCGCTGGAGCAGCTCCCCAATGTACGGCTGCTCCCGCCCGCCGACGATATCGACGCGATCTTCGCCCAGACCCGGCTCTTGCTGGTGCCCTCGCTGTGGGATGAGGCGTTTGGGCTGGTAGTGGTCGAGGCGATGTTGCGCGGGATTCCGGTGCTGGCGAGCACGGCCGGCGGGCTGCCGGAGGCCAAGCTGGGCACCGACTTCGTGCTACCCGTTCGCCCGATCGAGCGCTTCACCGACACCCTCGACCAGAATCTGCTCCCAGTGCCGATCGTGCCCGAGCAGGATGCCGGCCCGTGGCAGGCGGCCCTGCGCCGGCTGCTGGACGACCGCGCCCTCTACGAGCAGCAGTCGGTGCAGGCGCGCGCGGCGGCGGGCCAGTTCGTGGCCGGGTTGAGCGCCGCGCCTTTCGAGGCGTTCCTGCTGCGCCTGGACGCCGGCCGCCCGGCGGATTCGGCGCCGGTCGTGGGCGCGCCGGCTGTGGGCGTGCCGGCCAGCCAGGAGCCGGCCAGTCTCCCGGAGGAGATCGCCAACCTCACCCCCGAGCAGCGGGCGCTGCTGATGCTGCGGCTCAAGAAGCGCGCCGCCACCCGCGAGCAGCAGGAGCCGGCCGCCGAGCTGATCACCCGCGCGCCCCGCGATGGAGATCTACCGCTCTCATTCTCGCAGCAGCGGCTGTGGTTCCTGGACCAACTGGAGCCGGGCAGCCCACTCTACAACCTCTTCACGGCGGTGCGCCTGGCCGGCCCGCTCGACCGGCCGGCCCTGGAGCGCAGCCTGGCGGCGATCGTGCAGCGCCACGAGGTGCTGCGTACCCGCTTCCCGACCGTGGATGGCCGGCCGCGCCAGGAGATCGCCCCGGCGCAGGCGCTGGGCATCCTGTTCCGCGACCTGGGCGTCCTGCCGGCCGAGGAGCGCGAGGCCGAGGCGCGGCGCGCGGCCCTGGAGGAGGCGCGCCAGCCGTTCGACTTGGGGCGCGGCCCGCTGGTGCGGGTCACGCTGCTGCGGATCGACGAGCAGCAGCACATCCTGCTCCTGACGATGCACCATATTATCTCGGACGGCTGGTCCACCGGCATCTTCGTTCGCGAGGTGGCGGCGTTCTACACGGCCTACGCGACCAAAAAATCCGCTCCCTTACCCGCTCAATCCGCTCCCCTATCGGCTGCCCTATCCGCTCCGCCCGAAGGGCAATCCGCTCCCTTACCCGCTCTCCCGATCCAATATGCCGACTTCGCAGCCTGGCAACGGCAGTGGATGCAGGGCGCGGTGCAGGAGCGGCAGCTCGCCTACTGGAAGCGACAATTGGCCAACCTCCCGGCGCTGGCGCTCCCCGCCGACCGGCCGCGCCCGCCGGTCCAGCACTTCCAGGGCGCGGCGTGTACCCTCACGCTGCCGGCGGCCCTGGTCGAGGCACTGGCGGAGGTGAGCCGGCAGGCCGAGGCGTCGCTGTTCATGACCTTGCTGGCGGCGTTCCAGGCCCTGCTGGCGCGCTACAGCGGCCAGACGAATATCGCGGTCGGCTCGCCGATCGCCAATCGCAACCACGCCCAGATCCAGGGCTTGATCGGGTTCTTCGTGAATATGCTGGTGCTGCGAACCGACCTGTCCGGCAACCCGACCTTTCGGGAGCTGCTGGGCCGCGTTCGCACGGTGGCGCTGGATGCCTACGCGCACCAGGACCTGCCGTTCGAGAGGCTGGTCGAGGAGCTGCACCCGCAGCGCGACCTGAGCCGTAACCCGCTGTTTCAGGTCGCGTTCACGCTGGACAATACGCCGGACGGCCGCGAGGGCGGCCGCGAGGGCGGCCCGAACATGGTGCTGGGGGGGCTGACGTTGAGCCAGTTGGCGGTCGATAATGGGGTTGCCAAATTTGATCTGACGCTCAACGTCTGGCACATCGGCCAGGAGCTGCTGGTGCGGATGGAGTATAACACCGACCTGTTCGAGGACGCCACGATCAGACGGATGATCGGGCATTTTGAGACGCTGCTGAAGGCAATCACCATTGATCCTGCCCTGCCCGTCTCCGCGCTCCCGATCCTGACCGAGGCCGAGCGGCAGCAGGTGCTGGTCGAGTGGAACGCGACGGCGGTCGACGCCCCGCTCGACCACTGCATCCACCAGCTGATCGAGGCGCAGGCCGCGCGCACGCCCGACGCGATCGCCGTGGTCTACGGCGACAGGCAACTGACCTACCGCGCACTGAACCGCCGGGCCAACCAACTCGCCCATTACCTCCAGGGCCACGGGGTCGGCCCCGACGTGCTGGTCGGCGTCTGCCTGGGGCGCTCGCTGGATCTGGTGATCGGGGTGCTGGGCGTGCTCAAGGCTGGCGGCGCCTACCTCCCGCTCGACCCGACCTACCCGGCCGAGCGGCTCCAATATATGCTGGAGGACGCCAAGGTCGCCGTGCTACTCACCAGCCAAGAACAAAGAACAAAGCTCGTCCTGAGCGAAGTCGAAGGGAACAAAGAACAAAAAACCGATAGAACCACCGAGCGTAAGGGCGTATTGCATACGCCCCCAGCGGACGACGAAGGAGCCTATCGCACGACGCCCCACCGGACAGTGATCAATCTCGACACCGAGTGGCCCACGATCGCCCAGCAGCCGGCCGACGAACCCTTCAGCGGCGTGACGGCCGACAACCTGGCCTACGTGATCTACACCTCCGGCTCGACTGGCGCGCCCAAGGGGACCATGGTGCCGCACCGGGGGACGTGCAACCTGGCTGCGGCCATGAGCCGCGACTTCGAGCTTTGGCCGGAGCGGCGGATGCTTCAGTTCGCCGCTTTCAGCTTCGACGCCTCAGTCTTCGAGATCTTCAGCACGCTGGCCGGCGGCGCGACGCTGTGCCTGGCGGCGCCGGAGGCGATCCTGCCTGGGCCGGCGCTGCTGGGCCTGCTGCGCGCGCAGGCGATCACGGCGGTTATCTTGCCGCCGTCCGGGCTGGCGGTCCTGCCGGAGGCCGAGCTGCCTGCACTCCAGACTCTGTGCGTCGCCGGCGAGGCCTGCCCGGCCGAGCTGGTGGGGCGCTGGGGCGGGGGGCGGCGGTTTATCGACGCCTACGGCCCGACCGAGGCCAGCGTGTGTGCCACGCTGACTGAGTGCAGCGGCCCCGGCAAGCCGCCGATCGGCCGACCGATCGCCAACACCCAGGTCTATCTGCTCGACGTGTACATGCAGCCGGTGCCGGTCGGCGTGCCGGGCGAGCTTTACATCGGCGGCGCCGGGCTGGCACGCGGCTACCTCGGCCGGCCCGACCTGACCGCAGAACGGTTCGTGCCCAACCCATTCGCCCAAGAGAGATTGGAGATTGGAGATTGGAGATTGAGTGGCGCGCACTCTCCAATCTCCAATCTCCAATCTCTAATCTCCAACCGGCTGTATCGGACCGGCGACCTCTGCCGCTACCGCCCTGATGGGATGATTGAGTACCTGGGCCGAATCGACCAGCAGGTGAAGGTGCGTGGCTACCGGATCGAGCCGGGCGAAATCGAGGCGGCGCTACGCCAGCACCCACAGGTGCGCGAGGCGGTCGTGCTGGCCCGCGAGGATACGCAGGGTGAGCGGCAGCTGGTGGCCTACGTCGTCCCCAACCAAGAACAAAGAATAAAGAACAAAGAACAAAGGAGCGAGGAACAAGAACAAAGAACAAAGCTTGTCCTGAGCGAAGTCGAAGGGAATAAAGAACAAACCAATGAGAAGGAAGCTTCTCAATTCTCAATTCTCAATTCTCAATTCTCGGGGGAGTTGCGCCAATTCCTCCGCGACCGCCTACCAGACTATATGATACCTGTGGCGTTTGTGCTGATCGAGGCGCTGCCGCTCTCGCCCAGCGGCAAGATCGATCGGCAGGCGCTGCCCGCGCCCGGCGCCGCCCGGCCCGCCGTCGACGCTCCTTTCCTGGCCCCGCGCAGCAGCCTGGAGCGGATGATCGCCGGGGTGTGGCGCTCGGTGCTGCACCTGGAGACGGTCGGCGTCCACGACAACTTCTTCGACCTGGGCGGGCACTCGCTGCGGCTGGTGGCGGTGCAGAGCCGGCTGCGGGCCGAGCTGGGCCGCGATGTGGCGCTGCTCGATCTATTCAAGCACCCCACCATCAGCGCGCTGGCCACCTTCCTGGCCCCCGACCAGTCCGCCGACGCAGCGTTGACGCTGGACGCCGCACCACGCGCGACACCGCAGGGTGGACCGATCGCGATCGTGGGGATGAGCGGGCGCTTCCCGTCGGCGCCCTCGGTCGAGGCGTTCTGGGCGCTGCTGCGCGATGGTGTCGATACGGTCACGAGCTTCACCGACGCGGAGTTGCTGGCCGCCGGGGTCGACCCCGCGCTGCTGGCCAACCCGCATTACGTCAAGGCGCGCCCGGTGCTGGACGAGATCGACCGCTTCGACGCCGGGCTGTTCGGCTACAGCCCGCGCGAGGCCGAGCTGCTCGACCCGCAGCAACGGCTGTTCTTGGAGGTGGCCTGGGAGGCGCTTGAGCGCGCCGGCTACGCCCCGCTCCAGGCCCCAGGCCGCGTCGGCGTCTTCGCCGGCGTGGCCCTGAACAGCTATGTCTTCAACCTGATCAACCGGCCGGAGGTATTGGCCACGGTTGGCGAAACGCAGGTGGTGATCTCCAACGACAAGGACTACCTGGCGACGCGGGTGTCGTACAAGCTGCGGCTGAGTGGGCCGAGCATCACGGTGCAGACGGCCTGCTCGACCTCGCTGGTGGCCGTCCATCTGGCCTGCCAGAGCCTGCGCCTGGGCGAGGCCGACATGGCCCTGGCCGGCGGCGTCTCGGTCCAGTCGTCTCAGGTTGTCGGCTATCGCTACCTGGAGGGCGGGATCGGGTCGCCGGACGGGCACTGCCGCCCGTTCGACGCGGCAGCCCAGGGAACGGTCGGGGGCAGCGGGCTGGGCATTGTGGTGCTCAAGCGGCTCGACGACGCGCTGCGCGACGGGGACACGATCCTGGCGCTCATCCGCGGCTCGGCGATCAATAACGACGGCGGGCACAAGGTCGGCTACACCGCGCCCTCGGTTCGCGGCCAGGCCCAGGTCATCCGCGCCGCGCTGCACCAGGCCGCTCTCGACCCCTCGACGATCTCCTACGTCGAGGCCCATGGCACCGGCACCGCGCTGGGCGACCCGATCGAGGTCGCCGCGCTGACCGAGGTGTTCGGGCCGTCCACTCAGCGCCCGGCTCGTTGCGCGCTGGGCGCAGTCAAGAGCAATATCGGGCACCTGGACGCCGCCGCCGGGGTCGCCGGGCTGATCAAGACCACGCTGGCGCTCCAGCACCGCCAGCTCCCGCCCAGCCTGCACTTTCACGCGCCGAACCCACAGATCGACTTTGCCAATAGCCCGTTCTATGTCAACACCGAGCTGCGCGATTGGGAGAGCGACGGGGCGCCGCGACGGGCAGGGATCAGCTCATTCGGTATCGGCGGCACCAACGCCCACGTGATCGTGGAGGAAGCTCCGGCGCCGCAACCGGGCGCGCCTGGTCGGCCCTGGCAACTGCTCATCCTCTCGGCCCAGAGCGAGGCGGCGCTGGAGACGGCCACCGACCAGCTCGCCGCGCACCTGCGCCAGCATCCCGACCAGCCACTCGCCGACATCGCCTTCACGCTCCAGCACGGCCGCAGCCCGCTGGCCCACCGTCGCGTGCTGGCCGGCCAGACCCACGCCGACCTGGCCGAAGCCCTGGCCGCCCGCGATCCAGCCCGGCTATCGAGCGGCCACGCCGACGGGAGCAGCCGTGAGGTGGCATTCCTATTCCCCGGCCAGGGCGCCCAACATGCCGGGATGACCCACGAACTCTACCAGACCGAGCCAGTATTCCGCGCCGAGATCGACCGTTGCGCCACGATCCTGATGCCACACCTGGGGCTCGATATTCGCGAGGTGCTCTACCCCAAAGAACAAGGAACAAAGAACAAAGAACAAAGAAGCGACCAGCCAGACCCTGTACGGCGGCTCCTCCGTGGGCGCCCCGCCGATGATCTGGGAGAGGGGGAGAGGGATGGGCGCCCCGCCGATGATCTGGGAGAGGGGGAGAGGGATGGGCGCCCCGCCGATGATCTGGGAGAGGGGGAGACAAGCGAAGCGCAGAGGGCGGGCTGGAGAGGGGGAGAGGAGGAGAACGGGCAATCTCCAATCTCCAATCTCCAATCTCCTCTCGACCAGACGCAATACACGCAACCAGCCCTCTTCGTGGTCGAGTACGCGCTGGCGCAGTTGTGGATGAACTGGGGCATACAGCCGCAGGCGCTGCTGGGCCACAGCCTGGGCGAGTATGTGGCGGCCTGCCTGGCCGGCGTGTTCTCGCTCGACGATGCGCTCAAGCTGGTGGCAGCGCGCGGGCGGCTGATGCAGCAGACGCAGGAGGGCGCGATGTTGAGCATCCCGCTTCCGGCCGAGGCGCTGGCGCCCTGGCTGGACGACGAGCTGGAGCTGGCCGCGATCAACGCCCCCGAGCTATGCGTGGTTAGTGGCCCGGTGGAGGCGATCGAGCGGCTGGCGGCGGCGCTAGCCGCCGAGGGTCTGGAGTGCCGCCGCCTGCCGACCGAGCGCGCGTTCCATTCGCGCTTGATGGATGCGGTGCTGGAGCCGTTCGCGGCGGAAGTGGCGCGCGTAGCGCTGCACCCGCCCAAGCTGCCGTTTATCTCGAACGTGAGCGGGACTTGGATCACGGCAGAGGAGGCGACCGACCCGCGCTACTGGGTGCGCCAGATACGGGTGGCGGTGCGGTTTGGGCCGGGGCTGGCCGAGCTGCTGCGAGCGGACGACCATGTGTTGCTGGAGGTCGGGCCGGGGCGCGCGTTGGGCAGCCTGGCGCGGCGGCAGGCGGGCGCCGAGCGGGTGGTGCTGGCCTCGTTGCCGCATCCCAGCGAGGAGCGAGCGGAGTCGGCGGCCGTGCTCACGGCGCTCGGCCGGCTGTGGCTGGCCGGTGTGCCGATCGAGTGGGCCAGGCTGCACGCCGGGGCCGCACGGCGGCGGGTGCTGCTGCCCACCTATCCCTTTGAGCGCCGGCGCTACTGGATCGAGCACCAACCCGCGTCGCTGCCCGCACGGGCAAGCGCCCGGCGATCCGATCTGGCCGACTGGTTCTATCTGCCATCCTGGAAGCGCGTGCCGCCGCTGAAGCCATTCAAGCCGACCGGGGAGCAGCGGCGTCTGCTGGTCTTCGGCGACAGATGCGGCGTCGGCGAGCAGGTGCTGGAGCGCTTGCGCGCGGCCGGCCAGGAGGTGGTCGAAGTGCGGGCCGCCGCGCAGTTCGGTCGGCCGGATGAGCACGTCTATACGCTCGATCCGCGCCAGCGCGCCCACTACGACGCCCTGATCGGCGAGCTGCGGGCCGCCGATCGGCTGCCGCACACGATCGTCCACCTGTGGAACGTGTTCCCAAGCGATGTGCAGCGGCCACCCAGCGAGTTGTTCGATACCTGTCAGGATCGTGGTCTCTACAGCCTGCTGTTCCTGGCCCAAGCGCTTGAGCAGCGAGCCGTGACCGATCCGCTGCACCTGCTGGTCGTGTCGAACAACCTGCACGCGGTACACTGGGGCGAGCCGCTGGTCGCCGAGAAGACGACGATCGAAGGAGCGTGCAAAGTCATCCCGCAGGAGTACCCCAACATTCGCTGCCGGAGCGTCGACATTGTGCTGGCGGCGGCCGGGAGCGGGGATGCGACACACCTGGCCGAGCAACTGCTGGCCGAGATCGCCGCCCCGTCGAGCGACCCGGTGGTGGCCTACCGCGGGCCACACCGCTGGGTCCAGGGCGTCGAGGCGATGCCGCTCGATGACGCGGCCGGCGGGCGGGCGCGGCTGCGCGAGCGGGGCGTCTACCTGATCACCGGCGGCCTGGGCGAGATCGGGCTGGCGCTGGCCGAGGAGCTGGCACGGGAGATGCAAGCCCGGCTGGTGCTGATCGGGCGTACGGCCATGCCCACGCGGGCCGACTGGGCTGGTTGGCTGGCGGCGCATCCCGACGGCGACCCGACCAGTGGCCGCATCCGCCGCGTACAGGCGCTCGAAGCGCACGGCGCCGAGGTGCTGCTGTTGAGCGCCGACGCCGCCGACGAGGCCCAGATGCGTGCGGCGCTGGCCCAGGCCGAGGCGCGCTTCGGCCCGATCCACGGCGTGATTCACTCCGCCGGGGTCGCCAAAGAGCAAGCGTTCACGGCCATTCAGGCCACCGATCGGGGCGTCTGCGAGGCACATTTTCAGCCCAAGGCGCGCGGCCTGTATGTCCTCGAAAAGGTCTTGCAGGGCAAAGCGCTCGACTTCTGTGTGCTGCACTCCTCGCTGTCCGCCACGCTGGGCGGCCTGGGCTTCGCCGCCTACGCTGCCGCGAATCGCTTTATCGACGCCTTCGCGCAGGAGCGCCGCCGGCAGTCCGGCGCCATCCCCTGGATCAGTGTCGATTGGGACGGCTGGCACACGCCGGCCGAGGCGGACGATCAGCGCGTGGGGGCGCTGGGGCATGCGGCCATCCTTCCGGGTGAGGGGGGCGCGGCGTTTACCCGGCTGCTGTCGATCGAGACGCTTCCGCAGGTCCTAGTATCCACGACCGATCTCCAGGCGCGGCTCGATCAGTGGGTCCACCTCAAGCCCGCCGACGCCGCTCCAGCCGGCGAAACCACCGCACAGCACGCCCGCCCGAACTTGCAGGGCGCCTACGTGGCCCCCAGCACCCCAATCGAGCAGACGATCGCCGAGATCTGGCAGACAGTCCTTGGTATCCAACAGATCGGGGCTAATGATAACTTCTTCGAGGCCGGCGGCCACTCCCTGCTCGCGACGCAGGTTATTTCACGTATCCGTGAGCGCTTCCAGGTGGAGCTGCCCTTGCGTAGGCTCTTCGAGACGCCTACAGTCGCCGAGATCGCGCTGGTGGTGACACACAGCCAGGGGCAAGCGCAGGGCGAGCAGACCACGAAGATCGATCGGGCCGACCGTGGAAACGAGCAGCAGTTGCTGGCGGGCCTCGACCAGCTTTCCGAGGCCGAAGTCGAGACGTTGCTCAACACGATGTTGGCCGGCCAGGAGACGAAGGGGACGGCATGAAGCTCTTACTGACGATGAATCTGCCCTATACGCGTGTGCATGGCGGCACCAACCGCTCCAATCGCGCCCTATGCGAGGGCCTAGTCGCGCGTGGTCACTCCGTGCGCGCGGTGGTTCCGGCGCTCGCCACCCCGAGCCAGATCACCTACGCGCAGTTCCTGGAGCAGCTTGCCGCCGAAGGGGTTGACGTTCGCTCCCACCCCGATGCCGCCATCCTCACGCTGGCCGGCGTCGAGGTCCACGCGGTCGGCACGCCGGCTCGGCTGCGCCGATACCTCCTGGAGCAGATCCAGGCTTTCGCCCCCGACTGGGTGCTGGTATCGGCCGAGGACCCTTCGCAGAGCTTGCTTGAGGCGGCCCTCCAGCTTCGCCCGGCCCAGGTGATCTACCTGGCCCACACGCCGCAGATGTTCCCCTTCGGCCCGGCCAGCCTGTACCCCGGCCACGAGCGAACCGAGCTGGTGCGACGCGCTGCGGGCGTGGCCGTCATCAGCCAGTTCGTCGCCGATTATGTTAAGACCTGGGCCGGCATCACCGCGTTGGTCAACCAGCCGCCGCACTATGGTCCAGGGCCTTTTCCCCGGCTCGGCCGGCCTGACTCCGGCGCCATGCTGCTCATGAACGCCAGCATGATCAAGGGGCTCCCGCTGTTCCTGAGCCTGGCGCGCGCGCGGCCCGAGCTGCCCTTCGCAGCGCTGCCGGGATACGCGACGACGACTGCGGATCGGGAGGCGCTAGGCGCCCTGCCGAACGTCACGCTGCTGGCGAACCGTGCCGACCTCGACGACATCTTTCGGGAGACGCGGGTCCTCTTGATGCCATCGCTGTGGATCGAGGGATTCGGCGTGGCCGTAGTCGACGCAATGACGCGCGGCATCCCGGTGCTGGCCAGCAACTTTGGCGGGCTGACCGAGGCCAAGCTGGGCACCGACTTGCTGCTGCCCGTCCACCCGATCACTCAGTTCGAGCCGCGCCTCGACGAGAACTTCCTGCCGATCCCGATCGTCCCAGAGCAGGACTTGGGGCCATGGCTGGCGGCGCTGTCGCGCCTGGTCGACGACCAGGCGTTCTACGAGCAGCAGTCGGCCGCAGCCTATGACGCGGCCGCCCGGTTCACAGCGCAGTTGAGCATCGCGCCCTTCGAGGAGTTCCTGCTGCGCCTAGCCGCGGTGCCGCCGGACGAGCGAGTCCCGAGCATGCCGGCACCGATCCGGAGCGACACCGCGCAAAAGGCGGCGCGGGTCACGGAGAAAATCGCGAATCTTTCACCCGAGCAGCGGGCGCTGCTCATACGCCGCTTACAGCAGCGCAGCGCACGTGGCGAGCAGCCGCCCGCAGCGCTGCCCCGCTGGGAGCATGCGGAACCATCGCCCGACGCAACGCCGAATGGAGAGGAAGGGAAGCCATGAGCAACGGATCACCGCCGACGGGCAATCTCTCGTTCGAGGAGAAACGCGCGCTACTGGCACGGCTGCTTGTGCAAAAGGCCGGCGCGCCCAAGCGCTTCCCGCTCTCGTTCGGCCAGCAGCGCCTGTGGTTTCTCCATCAAATGGAGCCCGACTCCAGCGCCTATAACTTGGTGATCGCGGTGCGCCTCAGTGGCTCGCTCGACATCGGGGCGCTGGAGCAGACGCTGCGCGAGATTGTACGACGCCACGAGGTGCTGCGAACGACCTTTGCCGTCGAGGACGGTCAGCCGGTCCAGGTGATCACGCCGGAGGGGGCGGTTCGCGACGGCGGGACGGTTCGCGATAGTGGGGCCGTTCGCGAACCGCCCCTACAGGTCGTCGATATGCAGGCGGTGCCGGCGGCTGAACGCGAGACCGAGACCCGGCGGCTGGCGATGGAGGAGACCGATCGCCCCTTCGATCTGGCCCACGGCCCGCTGCTCCGCGCGACCCTGTTCCACCTGGCCGAGGCTGACTATGTGCTATTGCTGACAATGCACCATATTATCTCGGACGGCTGGTCCACCGGCGTGCTCATCCGCGAGGTCGCGGCGCTTTACGCCACCTCCCTATCCGCCCAACAATCCGCTTTATCCGCTCCCTTATCCGCTCAACTATCCGCTCTTCCTATTCAGTACGCCGACTTCGCGGTCTGGCAGCGAAACTGGTTTCAGGGTGACGTGCAGGAAGCGCAGCTTGCCTACTGGAAAGCGAAGCTGGTGGGCGCACCGGCGACCCTGGATCTGCCGCTCGATCGACCGCGCCCGCCGCTCCAGACGTTTCGCGGCGCCTCGCAGAGCTTTGCGCTGCCCGCGTCCCTGGCGGCGGCGATCCGAACCCTCAATCATCGTGAAGGTGTCACGCTGTTTATGACCCTGCTGGCGGCCTTCGACGTGCTGCTGGCGCGCTACAGCGGTCGGGATGACATCGTTGTCGGGTCGCCGATCGCCGGCCGCCACCACGGCGAGACCGAGGCGCTGATCGGCTTCTTCATCAACTCGCTCGTCTTGCGCTGCGATCTGTCCGGCAATCCGACCTTCCACGAGCTGTTGGGGCGCGTGCGCGAGACGGCGCTTGATGCCTACGCCCACCAGGATACGCCGTTCGAGAAACTGGTGGAGGTGCTTCAGCCGGAGCGCGACCTGAGCCAGACACCGCTGTTCCAGGTGATGTTTATCCTCCAGAACGCCCCGCTGCCGCCGCTGGAGCTGCCTGATCTGACCGTGCAGCTGTTCGACATGAGCGACGAGCGCGCCCAGTTCGACCTGACGCTCACATTGTTCGAGAGCGATGATACGATCATGGGCACCCTGGCGTATAATATCGACCTGTTCGAGGCGGCCACCATCGCCCGTATGGTGGGCCATTTCCAATTCCTGCTGGAGCAGGTCGTCGCCGACCCGGAGCGGCGCCTGTCCGATGTCGCGCTGTTGTCCGAGGTCGAGCGCCGGCAGGTCCTGGTGGAGTGGAACGACACCACAACCGCCTATCCACTCGACACCCCGCTGCATACATTGATTGCGGCCCAGGCCACGCGCACACCCGACGCTGTGGCGCTGGCGTTCGACCACCGAGAACAAAGAACAAAGAACAAAGAACCAAGAACCAAGAACCAAGAACCAAGAGCCGACGGAGACGCAACACGCAACACGCAACACGCAACACGCAACACGCAACACGCAACACCCTTCGACACGGCTCAGGGCAGGCGCAACACGCAACAGTTTTCTCAATTCTCATATGTGACCTACCGTGAGCTGGACCAGCGCGCCAATCAACTGGCCCACGAGCTGCGCGCGCGCGGCGTCGGGCGCGAGGTGCGCGTCGGCATCTGCCTGGAACGCTCAACTGAGCTACTAATCGCGCTGCTGGGCGTGCTCAAAGCCGGCGGCGCCTACGTCCCGCTCGACCCAGCCTTCCCCGCCGAGCGGCTCCAGTTTATGCTCGCGGATGCCCAGGTCGCGCTGCTGCTGACCAGCCGGGAGATTGGAGAATGGAGATTAGAGATCGACGCCGCCGGGCAATCTCCAATCTCCATTCTCCAATCTCAGATTATCCACCTGGATGCCGAGTGGGAGACGATCGCGAGGCAGCCGACCCACGAACCGGACAGCGACGTGACCGGGGAAGACCTGGCGTATGTGATCTATACCTCCGGCTCGACCGGCAAGCCCAAGGGCGTGATGGTGCGCCATCGCGGCTTGACCAATTTCCTGTGCGCGATGAGCGAGCAGCCCGGCCTGACTGCCGACGATACGTTGCTGGCCGTCACCACACTCTCATTCGACATCGCCGGGCTGGAGCTGTATCTGCCCTTGCTGGTGGGCGCGCGGCTGGTGCTGGCCGCTCAGCCGAGGACGCGCGCGACCCGCTCTTACTCCAGCAGCGCCTGCGCTCGTGTGGCGCGACGGTGCTCCAGGCCACTCCGGCCACCTGGGGGCTGCTGCTGGCCGATGGCTGGGCCGGCGACGCGCAGCTCACCGCGCTGTGCGGCGGCGAAGCGCTCCCGCCCGACCTGGCCGCCCAGCTTCTCACCCGCACCAAAGCGCTCTGGAACCTCTACGGCCCCACCGAGACCACGATCTGGTCCACCAGCCAGCTCGTCGGCGCCCAGGCGCTGCTGGGTATCGGCCGCCCCGTCGCCAACACCCAGGTCTATCTGCTCGACGGGCACATGCATCTGGTGCCGATTGGCGTGCCGGGCGAGCTGTACATCGGCGGGGAGGGCTTGGCGCGCGGCTACCTCAATCGCCCTGAGTTGACTGCCGAGCGTTTTGTTCCTTGTCCGTGGTCCGTTGTCAGTGGTCAGTTGCAACCGACCACTGACAACGGACAACTGACAACTGGCAACCGGCTGTATCGAACCGGCGACCTGTGCCGCTACCATCCCGACGGCAGATTGGAGTTCCTGGGCCGCATTGATCATCAGGTCAAGTTGCGTGGCTACCGCATCGAGCCGGGCGAGATCGAGGCGGCGCTGCGCCAGCACCCACAGGTGCGCGAGGCGCTGGTGGCACTGCGTGAGGATGTGCCGGGAGACCGGCGGCTGGTGGCCTACCTCGTCCCCGACCAAGAACAAAGAACAAAGAACAAAGAACAAACGAGCGAGGAGTCTCATTCTCAATTCTCAATTCTCAATTCTCAATTCTCGGGGGAGCTGCGCCAGTTCCTGCGCGCTCGCCTACCCGACTATATGATACCTGTGGCGTTTGTGCTGATCGAGGCGCTGCCGCTCTCGCCCAGCGGCAAGGTCAACCGGCGCGCCTTGCCCGCGCCCGCCGATCCTTCCGCCCCCAATGCCGCATTCCAGGCGCCGCGCAGCGCCGTCGAGCAGACGGTCGCCGGGGTGTGGCGGGAGGTGCTCCAGGTGGCGGCGGTCGGCGTCCACGACAACTTCTTCGACCTGGGCGGGCACTCGCTGCGGCTGGTGGCGGTGCAGAGCCGGCTGCGGGCCGAACTGGGCCGCGATGTGGCTTTGCTGGAGCTGTTCCAACACCCGACCGTCAGCGCGCTGGCTGCCTTCCTGGCCCCCGACCAATCCGCCGATGCGCCCCGACCGCCGAGCGAGCCGCCTGTCCCGGCGCCGTATGCCGGGCCGATCGCGATCGTGGGGATGAGCGGGCGCTTCCCGTCGGCGCCCTCAGTCGAGGCGTTCTGGCAACTGCTGCATGACGGGGTCGAGGCGGTGACGACCTTTACGGATGAAGAACTGCGGGCGGCGGGGGTCGAGGAGGCGCTGCTGGCCGACCCGCACTATGTCAAGGCGCGCCCGGTGCTGGCCGAGATCGACCGCTTCGACGCAACGCTGTTCGGCTACAGCCCGCGCGAGGCCGAGCTGCTCGACCCGCAGCAACGGCTATTCCTGGAGGTGGCCTGGGAGGCGCTGGAACGGGCCGGCTACGCCCCGCTCCAGGCCCCAGGCCGCGTCGGCGTCTTCGGCGGCGCCAGCATGAGCAGCTATGCCTTCAATATTTTCGGCCACCCTGAGGTGGTCGCTGCCGCCGGCGAAATGCAGGTGGTGATCGCCAATGACAAGGACTACCTGGCGACGCGGGTGTCGTACAAGCTGCGGCTGAGTGGGCCGAGCATCACGGTGCAGACGGCCTGCTCGACCTCGCTGGTGGCCGTCCACCTGGCCTGCCAGAGCCTGCGCCTGGGCGAGTCCGACATGGCCCTGGCCGGCGGCGCGGCGGTCGGCGCGCGCCAGACGATCGGCTATCGCCACCTGGAGGGTGGAATCGACTCACCGGACGGGCACTGCCGCACGTTCGACGCGGCGGGCCAGGGCACGGTCTTCGGCAGCGGGCTGGGCATCGTGGTGCTCAAGCGGCTCGATGACGCGCTGCGCGACGGGGACACGATCCTGGCGCTCATCCGCGGCTCGGCGATCAACAACGACGGCGGGCACAAGATCGGCTATACTGCGCCCTCGGTTCACGGCCAGGCCCAGGTCATTCGCGCCGCGCTGCGCCAAGCCGCCTGCGACCCGGCCACGATCTCCTACGTCGAGGCCCACGGCACCGCCACGCCGATGGGCGACCCGATCGAGGTCGCCGCGCTGACCGAGGTGTTCGGGCCGCCCACCGGCCGCGCCGCGCGCTGCGCGCTGGGCGCGGTCAAGAGCAACATCGGGCACCTGGACGCCGCCGCCGGGGTCACCGGGCTGATCAAGACCGTCCTGTCGCTCCAGCACCAGCAGATCCCAGCCAGCCTGCACTTTTGCTCCCCCAACCCGCGGATCGACTTCGCCAACAGTCCGTTCTATGTCAACACCGAGCTGCGTGCCTGGGACGCTGATCACCTGCCGCGACGAGCGGGGATCAGCTCATTCGGCATCGGCGGCACCAACGCCCACGTGATCGTGGAGCAGGCGCCCGAACAGGCTCCCAGCATCCCAGGGCGGCCCTGGCAACTGCTGATCCTCTCGGCCCAGAGCGAGGCGGCGCTGGAGACGGCCACCGACCAGCTCGCCGCGCACCTGCGCCAGCATCCCGACCAGCCACTCGCCGACATCGCCTTCACGCTCCAGCAAGGCCGCAGCCCGCTACCTCACCGCCGCGCACTGGCTGGCCAATCCCACGCCGACTTGGCCACCGCCCTCACTACCCGCGACCCGACCCGGCTGTTGAGCGGCCACACCGACGGCACGGCCCGCGAGGTCATCTTCCTGTTCCCCGGCCAAGGCGCCCAGTATGTAGGCATGGGCCACGAGCTGTACCAGACCGAGCCGCTCTTCCGCGAGACGGTCAATCGCTGCGCCGCAATCTTGACCCCGCACCTGGGCCTCGACATTCGCGCCGTGCTCTACCCCACAGAACAAAGAACCACCCAGAGGGTACCCGACAAAGAACAAAGAAGCGACCAGACAGACCCTGTACGGCGGCCCCTCCGTGGGCGCCCCACCGACGAGCCGGGAGAAGAGGAGAGGGGGAGAGAGGGAGAAGAGGAGAACGGGCAATCTCCAATCTCCAATCTCCAATCTCCAATCAACCAAACGCAGTACACGCAACCAGCGCTGTTCATGGTCGAGTACGCGCTGGCGCAGCTCTGGATGAGCTGGGGCGTGCGGCCCAAGGCGCTGCTGGGCCACTCGATCGGCGAGTACGTGGCGGCCTGCTTGGCCGGCGTCTTCTCGCTGGAGGACGCCCTGGCGTTGGTAGCCGCGCGCGGCCGTCTGATGCAGCAGACAGAGGAAGGCGCGATGCTGAGCGTGCCGCTGGCCGCCGAGGCGCTGGCGCCCTGGCTCGACGCCGAACTAGAGTTGGCCGCGCTCAACGCCCCCGAGCTGTGCGTCGTGGCCGGGCCGGTCGCCGCGATCGAGCGGCTGGCGGCGGCGCTGGCGGCAAAAGAGATCGAGAGCCGCCGCCTGCCCACCACGCGCGCGTTCCACTCGCGGCTCATGGAGCCGGCGCTGGAGCCGTTCGCGACCGAGGTGGCGCGGGTGCGCCTCAACCCGCCGGCCATTCCGTTCATCTCGAATGTGAGTGGGGCCTGGATCACGGCGACCGAGGCAACCGACCCGCGCTACTGGGTGCGGCAGCTCCGGGCGCCGGTGCGGTTTGGGCCGGGCGTGGCCGAGCTACTGCGGAATCCTGACCCTTCCATCCCCTTCGCTGCCACTCAGGGCGGGCGTCAGGATTCCACAGGGAAGGGCGAGGGCAACCGGGTGTTGCTGGAGGTCGGGCCGGGGCGCACCCTTAGCAGCCTGGCCCGCCGGCAGGCCGGCGCCGAGCGGGTGGTGCTGGCCTCGCTGGGGGGCGCCGAGGAGCCGGCGGCGCTGCTGGCGGCGCTGGGCCGGTTGTGGCTGGCTGGCGTGCCGCTCGACTGGGCCGGGCTGCACGCCGGGTCGGTGCGCCGGCGGGTGCTGCTGCCCACCTATCCTTTTGAGCGCCAACGCTACTGGATCGACTACCAAGCCATGCCATCCCGGCAGGGCATGGTGCTCAAACACACCGATCCTGCCGACTGGTTCTCTGTGCCATCCTGGAAACGGTCTATGGCCCCGCTGCCCTTTGAGCCGGGCGACCTGGCCGAGCAGCCGGCGACCTGGCTGGTGTTTCACGATACGGTTGGGCTTGGCGCGCAGTTGACCCAGCGCCTGGAAGCCGAAGGGCACCAGGTCATCGCCGTGATCGCCGGCGATCAGTGGGGGCAGCTCGGCCCCGACCGCTACGCGATCGATCCGCGCCGGCCGGAACACTACGAGGCGCTCCTGCGCGAGCTTCACACGTTGGAACGGCCGCTCCGCAGCGTCGTGCATCTCTGGAGCGTCACCGCGCCCGACCGGCCATCGGCGGGGCCGGCCTCCCTTGACATCTTGCTGGATCTCGGCTTCTATAGCCTGCTCTTCTTCGCGCAGGCGCTTGGCAACCAGGGCCTCACCAAGCCACTGGAGCTGCTGGTTGTCTCGAATAATGCCCAGGCCGTGAGCGACGAGCCGCTCCACCCCGAAAAGACGCCGATCTTTGGGCCGTGTAAGGTCATCCCGCAGGAGTACCCGAACATCCGCTGCCGGAGCGTCGATATTGTGCTGCCGGAGGCCGAGAACCAGGCCCAGCTTGCCGACCAACTGTGGCCGAGATCGCGGCGCCGGCAGTCGATGCGGTGGTCGCCTATCGCGGGCCGCACCGCTGGGTCCAGAGCTTCGAGCCGGCTCGGCTGGAGGCGTGTACGCGCGGCCGGGCGCGACTGCGCGAGCGGGGCGTCTATCTGATCACCGGCGGGCTGGGCGACATCGGGCTGGCGCTGGCCGAGGAGCTGGCGCGGGAAGTGCGAGCCCGGCTGATCCTGATCGGGCGTACGGCCATGCCCACGCGGGCCGACTGGGCCGGCTGGCTGGCGGCGCATCCTGACAACGATCCGACGAGCGGCCGCATCCGCCACGTGCAGGCGATCGAGGCGCACGGCGCCGAGGTGCTGGCGCTACCGGCCGATGTCGCCGACGAGGCCCAGATGCGGGCCGCGCTGGCCCAGGCCCAGGCGCGCTTCGGCCCCATCCACGGCGTGATTCACGCCGCCGGGGTCGCCGGGGGCGGCATGATCCAGCTCAAGACGCCGGAGCTGGCCGAGCGCGTGCTGGCGCCCAAGCTGCGCGGCACAGCCGTCCTAGAGGCGATCTTCAGCGATACGAAACTGGATTTCCTAGTACTCTGCTCGTCGGTCAGCGCGCTGACCGGCGGAGTCGGGCAGGTCGATTACTGCGCCGCCAATATCTTTCTGGATGCGTTCGCCCTCTCCAGGAGCGCCGGCCGGGGCACACGCATCCTCTCGATCAACTGGGATCGCTGGCGAAATGTGGGCATGGCCCGGATCGCCGAGGAGCTGCACAGGTCGCTCACGGGGATGGAGCTTGCCGACGGCCTGCCGACTGAACAGGCTGCGGAAGCGTTCCGGCGCGCGCTGATGAGCAGCACGTCGCCGCAGATCGCGGTCACGCTGTACGACCTGCCGGCCATCGTCGAGCAGATGATGGCGTCGAGCGTCTCGCAACTTCTGGAAGGGCTGGGGCACGCGCAGGTTGCCAGGATCGTCCACACCCGGCCGGCGCTGGGCACCACCTATGTGCCGCCGCGCCAGCCGACCGAGACGCTGCTCGCCGGCGCCTGGCAGGAACTGCTCGGCTTCGAGCCCGTCGGCATCCACGACAACTTCTTCGAGGCTGGTGGTCATTCGCTGCTGGCGACCCAGGTCTTGTCGCGCGTGCGCGATGCGCTCCATGTGCAGCTCCCGCTACACGCGATCTTCGACGCGCCGACAGTGGCCGAGCTGGCCGCCGTGATCGACCAGGTGCGGGAGGAGCAGCAGGAGAGCAGCAAGCTCGACCAGATCCTGAGAGAGATCGAGGCGATCTCCGCCGACGATGCGCGGGTCATCCTTTCTCATGAGATGGGGCAGGAAGCAGAAAGGCCAGGTTCATGAGCAACTACCACGAGCAAATCACTGCGCTTTCCCCTGAACAGCGGGAACTGCTGGAGTGGCGCCTGAAGCAGGAGGGCGTCGACAGCGCCCGCATCCAGATCCCGCGCCAGCCGCCCGACCGCGTGGCGTTCCCGCTTTCGTTCGCCCAGCAGCGCCTGTGGTTCCTCGATCGGCTCATGCCGGGTAATCCCGCCTATCACATCGCCGCCGCGTGGCGGCTGCACGGCCCGCTGGACCAGAAGGCGCTCGAACGCAGCTTCCGGGCGATCGTCGGGCGGCACGCGACGTTACGCACGCGGATTGTGTCGCAGGAAGGCCAGCCGCAGCAACTCGTCGGCCCTGCCGACCAAGCCGCCTTCGCGCTGGAGCGCCATGACCTCCAGCACCTGCCGACGCTGGCCCGCGCCGACGCCGCCGAGCGCCTGGCGCGAGCCAGTGCCCAGCAGCCCTTCGACCTGGCCGCCGGGCCGCTGCTGCGCGCCGGCCTAGCCTGCCTCGGCCCGCACGAGCATATGCTCTACGTGGTCATGCACCACCTGATCTCCGACGGCTGGTCGATGACGGTCTTCCTCCAGGAGCTGGTCGCCGGCTACGTGGCCGAGACGGGCGCGGGCGGGGCGCCGGTGCCCCAACCGACGATCCAATATGGCGATTTCGCCGTCTGGCAGCGCGAATGGCTGGCCGGCTCCATTCTGGAGACGCAACTGGCCTACTGGACACAGCGACTGCGCGACCTGCCGACGCTGGAGCTGCCGACCGACCGGCCCCACCCGCTGGTCCAGTCCTTCCGCGGCGGCCGCGCCGAGGCCCTGGTCCCATCGGCGCTGGCCGAGGCACTACGGGCGCTGTGCCTGCGCGAGCGGGTCACCACCTTTATGCTGCTGCTGGCGGCCTTCGACGTGTTGTTGGCGCGCTACAGCGGCCAGGACGACATCGCCATCGGCACCCCGCTCGCCGGTCGCACCCACCCGGAGGTCGAGGGATTGATCGGCTGCTTCGTCAACACACTAGTGCTGCGCGCCGACCTGTCCGGCAACCCGACCTTCCGCGCGCTCCTCCAGCGCGTGCGCGAGGTCGTCCTGGGCGCGTATCAGCACCAGGATCTGCCGTTCGAGATGCTGGTGGATGAGCTTCAGCCGATACGAAATCTGAGCCATAATCCGCTGTTCCAGGTCGTGTTCTCGCTCCAGAACACATCGCAACCGGCGCCGGCTCTGCCTGGTCTGACATTCAGCCCGGCGCTGGCCGAGACCAATGCGTCACAGTTCGACCTGACGCTCTCGATGACCGACTCGCCGCAGGGGCTGGGATGTGTGGTACGATACAACGCCGATTTGTTCGACGCCACGACGATCACGCGAATGTTGGGGCACCTCCAAATCTTGCTCGAAGGCATCGTCGCGAACCCTGATTGCCGAATATCCGCCCTGCCACTGCTGACGCCGCAGGAGCGCCGGCGGATGGTGGAGCAGTGGAACGCGACCGAGATGGCATACCCCACGGAGGTCTGCCTGCACGAGCTGGTCGCGGCCCAGGCCGCCCGCACGCCGGATGCGGTGGCGCTGGTGTTCGACCGCCGAGAACCAGAACAAAGAACCACCCAGAGGGTACCCGACAAAGAACAAAGGATTGATACGCCACGCAACACGCAACACGCAACACGCAACAGTTTTCTCAATGCTCAATTCTCATATATGACCTACGGTGAGCTGGATCGGCGCGCCAACCAGCTTGCCCACCACCTGCGCTCGCTGGGCGCCGGCCCCGAGACGCTGGTCGCGCTGCGCCTGGAGCGCTCGGCCAGCCTGGTCGTGGCGCTGCTGGCGACCCTCAAGGCCGGCGCGGCCTACCTGCCAATCGATCCCGCGACCCCCGCCGCGCGCGTCGGGCTCATCCTCGACGACGCCCGCCCTGCTGTGCTGATCACCACCCAAGAACAAAGAACCAAGAACCGAGAACCGAGAACCGAGAACCAACTAAGAACCACCGATCGTAAGGGCGTATTGCATACGCCCCCAGCGGACGACGAGAGAGCGTACAGCACCCAGCCCTCAGTGGAGCATACGCCCCCAGCGGACGACGAGAGAGCGTACAGCACCCAGCCCTCAGTGGAGCATACGCCCCCAGCGGACGACGAGAGAGCCGCCGGCACTACGCCCCCAGCGAACGGCGAAAGCGCACTTGGCACTCCGCTCCCGCCCACCCAGGGACAAGCAACTGTGATCGATCTCGTCTCCGACTGGCCCACGATCGCCCAGATGCCGACCACTCCGCCCGCCACATCCATCACGCCTGATAGCCTAGCCTACGTGATCTACACCTCTGGCTCGACCGGAGCACCCAAGGGCGTGATGGTCACGCACGCCAGCGTGGTGCGGCTGTTCAACGCCAGTGCCGCCTGGTTCTCGTTCGGCGCGCAGGATGTGTGGACGCTGTTCCACTCGTATGCGTTCGACTTCTCGGTCTGGGAGCTGTGGGGCGCGCTGCTGCACGGCGGGCGGCTGGTGCTGGTGCCCTACCTGCTCAGTCGCGACCCGGACGGCTTGGCGGCGCTGCTGCGGCGCGAGCAGGTCACGGTGCTCAACCAGACCCCGACCGCCTTCCGCCAGCTCATTCCGGCTGATGCGGTGCTGGATGAGGAGCTGCCGCCCTCGGCATTGCGCTACGTGATCTTCGGCGGCGAGAAGCTCGACCCGCACTTCCTGCGGCCCTGGCTGACGCGCTACGGCGATGCGCGCCCGCAGTTGATCAATATGTACGGCATCACTGAGACCACCGTTCACGTCACCTACCACCCGCTGACGCGGGCCGACTTGGACCCGCCGGCCGCCAGCCTGATCGGCGAGCCGATCCCCGACCTGAGCCTGTACGTGCTGGATGGGCAGATGCAACCGGTGCCGCTGGGGGTGCCGGGCGAGCTGTACGTCGGCGGCGCCGGCCTGGCGCGCGGCTACCTCAACCGGCCCGAGCTGACCGCCGAACGCTTTGTACCCAACCCATTTATCGAGAACAAAGAACAAAGAACAAAGCCTGTCCTGAGCGAAGTCGAAGGGAACAAAGAACAAAGAACCGAAGATAGAGGATCGAAGATAGAAGATAGCGGTCTCGCTGCTCAGGAGAAGCTATCCTCAATCCTCAATCCTCAATCCTCAACCCGGCTGTACCGGACCGGCGACCTGGCCCGCCGGCGCGCGGATGGCGAGCTGGAGTACCTGGGGCGCCTCGACCAGCAGGTGCAGTTGCGCGGCTTCCGGGTCGAGCTGGGCGAGATCGAGGCCGCGTTGCGCCAGCACCCGCAGGTGCGCGAGGTGGTGGTGGCAGAGCGCGAGGATGTGCCCGGCGAGAAGCGATTGGTGGCCTATCTCGTCACCGGAGATCAGAGATTGGAGATTGGAGATTCGGGCGGCGAGGGTCTCCAATCTCCAATCTCCAATCTCCATCAGGAGCTACGCGGTTTCCTAAAGAACCGCCTACCCGACTATATGCTACCGGCCGCCTTTGTGCTGCTCGACGCGCTGCCGCTCAATTCCAACGGCAAGCTCGACCGGCGAGCCTTGCCGGCGCCTGACGACAGCCGGCCGGCGCTGGCGCAGGAGTTTGTGGCGCCATCCACGCCGGAGGAGCAGATCCTGGCCGAGGTCTGGGCCAAGGTACTGGGCATCAAGCAGGTCGGCGTCCACGACAACTTCTTCGACCTGGGCGGCGACTCGATGCGTAGTATGCAGGTGCTGGCCCAGGCACGTGAGCATGGGCTGCACTGCTCGCTCCAGCAGCTCTTCCAGCATCAAACGATCGCCGAACTGACCCGCGTGCTTGAGACCAGCGAGTCCCTCCCGGAGCCGGCCGCGGCGCTCCAACCGTTCAGCCTGCTCTCCGCCCAGGATCGGGCAAAGCTCCAGATGGCCGGCGCATACCACCATCTGGAAGACGCCTACCCGCTGACTAAGCTCCAGGCTGGGATGCTCTTTCACAGCGAGTATGCCCCCGATTCGGCGGCCTATCACGACATCTTCAGCTACCATCTCCAGGCGCCGCTCGACGCGCTGGCGCTGCGGGCGGCGCTCCAGCAACTCGCCGCCCACCACCCAATCCTCCGCACCGCGTTCGATCTCAGCGGCGCCAGCGAGCTGCTGCAACTGGTCCACCGTAGCGCCGAGATCCCCTTGCAGATCGACGATCTATGCCACCTCATTCCCGCCGAACAGGAGGACGCTCTCACCGCGTGGACCGAGGCGGAGAAGCGCGCCCGCATCGACTGGACGCGCCCGCCGCTGCTGCGCTTCCAGATCCATCGCCGGGCCGAGGAGACATTTCAGCTCACGCTCAGCTTCCATCACGCCATCCTCGACGGCTGGAGCGTTGCCACGATGCTCACCGAGCTGTTTCAGCGCTACCTGGCCCTGCTGGGCAAAGCAGAGCCACCGCACTACTCGCGACCACCCGACGTGTTCCGAGATTTTGTGGCGCTGGAGCGGGCGGCGCTGGCGTCGGAGGACTGCCGGAGCTTCTGGGTGCAAGATCTCGGTGACAGCACGGCCACCATGCTGCCGCGTTGGCCTGCCAGCTCCCGAGATCCCGCCCACCAGGTCGGCAAGCAGGCCGTGCCGCTGGCGCCGGAGATGTCGGAAGGGCTGCGAGCGCTGGCCCGATCAGCGAAAGTGCCACTCAAGACCGTGTTGCTGGCCGCGCACCTACGGGTACTGCGTCTGCTTGGCGGCCAATCCGATGTCGTGACCGGCATGCTGGCGCACGGTCGCCCGGAGCAGGCCGGCAGCGAGCGCAGTCTGGGGTTGTTCCTCAATTCGCTGCCGTTCCACCTGAACCTAGCGGGAGGCACCTGGCGCGACCTGGTGCGGGAGACGTTCCGGCATGAGCAGGAGTTGCTGCCCTTCCAGCGCTACCCGATGGCCGAAATCCAGCGGGTCGTCGGCCGGCAGCCGCTCTTCGAGACCATCTTTACCTTTGTGAACTTCCACGTCTACGAGGAGCTATCGCAGTTCCAAGAGCTGCGCCTGCTGGGGTCGCGCGTGTTTGAGGAGACACAGGCGATCCTGGACGCCAATTTCACCCTGGATCGCGCCACGTCCCAGGTTCGGTTGAGCCTGTCTTTTGATCGAGCGCAGTTTGGCCGGGAGCAGATCAGTGCCATCGGCCGATACTACGCAAGCACTCTGGCCGCGATGGCCGGCGCCCCGGATGATCGGTATGATACCTGCGATCTGCTTGCTCCGCAGGAGCGGCGGCAGGTGCTGGAGGAGTGGAACGCGACCGAGGCGACATACCCCACAGATGTCTGCCTGCACACCCTAATCGCCGCCCAGGCCGCCCGCACCCCCGACGCAGTGGCGCTGATATTCGACCGCCGAGAACCAGAACAAAGAACCACCCAGAGGGTACCCGACAAAGAACAAAGGATTGATACACCACGCAACACCCTTCGACACGGCTCAGGGCAGGCGCAACACGCAACACCCTTCGACACGGCTCAGGGCAGGCGCAACACGCAACAGTTTTCTCAATTCTCAATTCTCAATTCTCAATTCTCATATGTGACCTACGGTGAGTTGGATCGGCGCGCCAACCAGCTCGCCCACTATCTGCGCGCTCGTGGCGTCGGCCCCGAAGCGCTGGTGGGCGTCTGCCTGCATCGCTCGCTGGAGCTGGTCGTCGCGTTGCTGGCGGTGCTGAAGGCCGGCGGCGCCTACCTCCCGCTCGACCCCGACTATCCGGCCGAGCGGCTGGCCTTCATGGTCGCAGACGCGCAGGCGCAGGTGCTGCTCACCGCCCAAGAACAAAGAACAAAGCCTGTCCTGAGCGAAGTCGAAGGGAACCAAGAACAAAGAATCGATAGCACCACTGATCGTAAGGGCGTATTGCATACGCCCCCAGCCCTGCATACGCCCCCAGCGGATGACGAAAGAGCCACGTCCCTAGCCCTGCATACGCCCCCAGCGGACCCTCGACAACCAATCGTGATCGAACTGGATACCGAGTGGGAGCGCATCGCCCGGCAGCCGACCGAGGAGCCACGTAGCGACGTGAGCGCCGACAACCTGGCCTACGTGATCTACACCTCGGGCTCGACCGGCGCACCCAAGGGCGCGATGAACTCGCACCGCGCGATCGTCAACCGGCTGGTGTGGATGCAGGAGCAGTATCGGCTGACCACCACCGATCGCGTGATGCAGAAGACGCCGTTCAGCTTCGACGTGTCGGTGTGGGAGTTCTTCTGGCCGCTGCTGTGTGGCGCCACACTGGTCGTGGCCCGCCCCGGCGGCCACCAGGACCCGGCCTACCTGGCCGAGCTGATCCAGGTGCAGCACGTCACCACCTTGCACTTTGTGCCCTCGATGCTGCGGGTGTTCCTGGAGGCGCCACAGATCGAGCGCTGCGGAATCCCGACGCAGGGAGGGGCCGGCCTGCGACGGGTGATCTGTAGCGGGGAGGAACTGCCGCGCGCGCTGGTCGAGCGCTTCTTCGCCCGGCTGGGAGCGATCGGTGTGGAGTTGCACAACCTCTACGGCCCAACCGAGGCCGCCGTGGACGTGAGCGCCTGGGAATGCCGCCCCGCCGAGCCTGATCAGCGCGTGCCGATCGGCCGCCCGGTCGCCAACACGCAGCTCTACATCCTCGACCCACAGCTCCTGCCAGTCCCAGTCGGCGTGGTGGGCGAGCTGTACATCGGCGGCGTGCAACTGGCGCGTGGCTACCATCGCCGCCCCGACCTGACCGCCGAACGGTTCGTTCCTTGTCCGTTGTCCGTTGTCAGTGGTCAGTTGCAACGGACAACGGACCCTTCGACTTCGCTCAGGGCAAGCAACGGACCACTGACAACTGACAACCGGCTGTACCGGACCGGCGACCTGTGCCGCTACCGCGAGGACGGCGCGATCGAGTACCTGGGGCGGCGCGATTTCCAGGTCAAGCTGCGCGGCTTCCGCATTGAGCTGGGCGAGATCGAGGCCGCGCTGCGCCGGCATCCTGATGTGCGCGAGGCACTGGTGGCGCTGCGCGAGGATGTACCCGGTGACAAGCGATTGGTGGCCTACCTCGTCACCGAGGAAGAACAAAGAACAAAGAACAAAGAACAAAGAAGCGAGGAGTCCAGTTCTCAATTCTCAATTCTCAATTCTCAATTCTTAGGTGAGTTCCGCGCCTTTCTCAAGCAGCAGTTGCCGGAGTACATGATCCCTTCCGCGTTCGTGCTGCTCGATGCCCTGCCGCTCAATCCCAACGGCAAGCTCGACCGCCGCGCCCTCCCGCCGCCCGACCCGGCACCAGCCGCGCTGGCGCCAGACTACGTCGCCCCACGCACCCCCGTCGAGGAGCAGGTGGCGCAGGTTTGGGCCGAGGTCCTCAAGGCGGAGCGGGTGGGCATCCACGATAACTTCTTCGACTTGGGCGGCCACTCGCTGCTGGCGGTCGAGATCACCTTCAAGTTGCGCGACATCTATCAGATCGATCTCCCACTGCAAGTGGTATTCGATATGCGTACAGTAGCGAACCTGGCGACGGCGATTGTCCAGATGCGCGCGGAGCAGACCGATAGTGAGCTGATCGATCACATGCTGGCGGAACTGGAGAACCTGTCGGAGGAGGAAGTGCAGCGGCTCCTCGCCGGTGAGGAAGCGACCTATGAGTGATATCTCCAAACGTGTCGCCGGGCTTTCCCCAGAGAAGCGCGATCTGTTGCTGCGGCGACTGCAACAGCAAGCGGCCCCGGCACGCCCGGCCCCCACGCTGCCCAGGATCGTACCGGACCCTGAGGGGCGCCACCAGCCGTTCCCGCTCAGCGATATCCAGCAGGCCTACTGGGTCGGTCGGAGCGGCCTGTTCGACCTGCACAGCCGTGGGACGACGATCTACATGGCCTTTGAAATCAGCGGCCTGGAGGATCAATTCACAGCCATCTTCCAGCAGCGGTTTGAACATGCGATCGGGCGAATGGTCGAGCGCCACGATATGCTGCGAGCGATCATCCTGCCCGACGGTCGCCAACAGATCCTGCCCGGTGTCCCGCCGTACCGTATCGCGCTCATAGATCTGCGCGGCTGCGACCCGCATGCGGTGGAGGCCGAGCTGGCGAGCTTTCGCGAACGCATGTGCCGGCAGCGGCGACCGCTCGACCGCTGGCCGCTGTTTGAGATCGTCGCGCATCAGCTCGACGGTCGGCGGATGCGGCTGCATATCGGGATCGAGGCGCTGCTGCTCGACGGCCGCAGCCGCACGCTGTTTCTCCAGGAGCTGTTTCAGCTGGCCGGCTTCCCGGAGAGCGCCGCACCACCGCTGGAGTGTAGCTACCGCGACTACGTGCTGACCTGGGCCGCCTTTCGAGAGAGCGAGCTGTACCAGCACGCCCGCGAGCATTGGTTGAGCCGCCTGCCCACGCTGCCGCCGGCGCCGGAGCTGCCGTTGAGCGTGAATATCGATCCCTCGACGCCGAACTGGGAGCGCGAGTGTGCATTTCAGCTCGACCTCCAAACCTGGCAGCGCCTGAAAGCCCGCGCCGCGCAATCCGGCCTCAGCCCCTCCGGGGTGGCCCTGGCTGCCTTTGTCGAGGTGCTGACTGCCTGGAGCAGGTGCCCGCGCTTCACCATCGGCCTGGTGGGCACCTACCGGCCGCCGCTCCACCCGCAGATCCAGGACATCATAGGCAACTTCCAGACGCTGTATCTCCTGCCGGTGGAAAACAGCCGGGCGACGTTCGAGGCCAGGGCCATGCGCCTGCAAGAGCAGACCACGACCGATCTGGAGCAGCGCTACTTCTCCGGGTTCGAGGTGCTGCGGGAGCTGAACCGGCTGCGCGGCAGAAGCTCGCGGGCCGCGCTGCCGATCTGGTTCAATAGCCTGCTCGAATACAGCCACCCCAGCTACCGGATCGCAAGCGCCGCCACCACGACGCCGCCTGCGCCGGACGCCGCGCCGCCGCTACCTGCCGAGCAGCCGGCCGGGCTAGCTCTGGATATCCGGGAGGTCGCGGCGAACCTGTATGGCCCGCAGTTGCTGCTGGCTCCGACCATCCGCGAAGGGGCGTCGGGCGAGCTGCACTGCGCGTGGCACGCCGTGGAGCATGTCTTTCCCGCTGGCCTCATGGACGACATGATGGCCGCCTATCAGCGGCTCTTGCGGCGCCTGGCCGACGACAAGCAGTGCTGGCATCAGATGGCCCGCGAGCTTGTGCCGCCGGAGCAGCTTGAGCGGCGCGCGCCCACCGGCGACAGCGCTGCCCCAGTCCCAGGTGAGCTGCTTCACGCGCTGTTTGCCGCCCAGGTCGCCCAGCGCCCAGCCCAGCCGGCCGTGATCGCTGCCGGCCGCACGCTCAGCTACCAGGAGCTTGACCGCCGCTCCAGCCAGGTGGCGGCGCGGCTGCGCGAGCTGGGCGCCGGTCCCGGCGCGCTGGTGGCGATAGCCTTGGACCATGGCTGGCAGCAGGTGGTCGCCGTGCTGGGCGTGTTGCGCTCAGGCGCCGGCTACCTGCCACTCGACCCGCGCTCGCCGACCGTGCCGCCCTGCGACCTGCCGGGCCAGGTCACGCTTGCCCTGACCCACGCGGCGCTCGACGCGGAGCCGGCTTGGCCCCCACATATCCAGCGGCTGCACCTGGACCGGCTTGCGCCCTCCGGCGACGCCGAGATCCCGATCGTGCCGCGACAGAGCCCCGATGACCCGGCGTATATCAGCTTTACCTGGGATGCAGGCCGGCCGAGCGCCGTGCTGAACGCCCACCGAGGTACAGCCAACACCATCCTCGCGATCAACTGCGACTTCCGCGTAGGGCCGGGCGACCGCGTGCTGGCGCTGTCCCCGCTCACCTGCGATCTGTCGGTCTACGACATCTTCGGCCCCCTGGCCGCCGGCGCCACGATCGTCATTCCCCCGTCGGCGGCCACCGACCCGGTCGGTTGGGCCGAGCTGATCGCGCGCGAGCACGTCACGGTCTGGAACTCGCCGCCGGCGCTGCTGGAGCTGCTCGTCACGCACCTGGAGCGTAACCCCGCGCAAGTACCTCGGACGCTGCGCCTGGCGTTCCTGAGCCGGGATTGGATCCCGCTGGCGCTGCCCGACCGGCTGCGAGCGCTGATCGCCGAGATCGCGCTCGTCGGCCTGGGCGGCGCCACCGAAGCGTCGATCTGGTCGCTGGCCTACCCGATTGCCGCCGTCGAACCGGGCTGGAGCAGCATACCCTACGGCCGGCCGCTGGGGAATCAGAACGCCTACGTCCTTGACACGTCGCTGGAGTCATGCCCTGACTGGGTGCCGGGCCATCTGTACTTAGGAGGTCCTGGGCTGGCGCCTGGGTACCTGGGCCGGCCCGACCTGACCGCCGAGCGGTTTGTCCCTTGTCCATGGTCAGTAGTCAGTAGACAGTTGCAACGGACCACGGACTACGGACCACTGACAACGGACAACAGACTCTACCGGACCGGCGACCTGGCCCGCTACCTCCCCGACGGCACGATCGAGCTACTCGGCCCAGCGGAGCAGGCCCAAACTACGCTCTACGGCTACCCCGTCGCGCCCCGGCAGATCGAAGCGGCCCTGGAGCGGCACCCGGCCGTGCGCGCGGTGGTCGTCCTCGCCCGCGAGGATCGGCCGGGCGAGCGGCGGCTGGTGGCCTACGTCGTCCCCGACCAAGAACAAAGATCAAAGAATAAAGAACAAAAGAGGGAGACGCCAGATTCTCAATTCTCAATTCTCAATTCTCAATTTACGCAGGAGTTGCGCCAGTTCCTCCGCGAGCGCCTACCATATTACATGCAGCCCGCCATCGTTGTGCTGCTGGAGGCGCTGCCGCTCACGCCCCATGGCGCCGTCGACCGGCGCGCGCTGCCGGCACCGGCGGCCACGCCGCCGGGGGCGTTCGTCGCCCCCCGCGATGCGTTGGAGCGTAAGCTGGCCGAACTGTGGGAATCGCTCCTGGACACCCGCCAGGTTGGCGTCACCGATCATTTCTACGACCTGGGCGGCAACTCGTTCCTGGCCGTGCGGCTCATGGCGCTGGTCCAGCAGCAGTTCGCGCAGACGCTTCCAGTCCACCGCTTCTTCTTCGAGGCGACCATCGAGCATCTGGCTCGGATGCTCCGCGCGCAGGCCGGCCACGCCGTAGACAGGATCGCATCACAATGAGCAACTACCGCGAACGCATCACAGCGCTGTCCCCCGAACAGCGGAAGCTGCTGGAGTGGCGCTTGAAACAGGAGGGCATCGACAGCGCCCGCATCCAGATCCCGCGCCAACCGCCCGACCGCGTGGCGTTCCCGCTCTCGTTCTCCCAGCAGCGCCTGTGGTTTCTCGATCAGCTCATGCCCGGCAGCCCGTTCTACAACCTTGGCTCGGCCTGGTGGCTGCACGGCCCGCTCGACCAGGAGGCGCTCGAACGTAGCTTCCGGGCGATCGTCGAGCGACACGCGACATTGCGTACGCGGATCGTGCCGCAGCATGGGCAGCCGCAGCAACTGGTCGGCGGGGCCGACCAGGCCGCCGCGTTCGTGCTGACGCGACACGACGTGCAACACCTACCCGCCACCGAGCGCGCGGTCGCCGCTGAGCGCCTGGCGCGTGACGCCGTTGAGCAGCCTTTCGACCTGGCCGCCGGGCCGCTGCTGCGCGCCGGCCTGGCCTGCCTCGGCCCGCACGAGCATGTGCTCTACGTGGTCATGCACCACCTGATCTCCGATGGCTGGTCAAGGCCGATCTTTCTCCAAGAGCTGGTCGCCGGCTACATAGCCGAGACCCGTGGAGACGGAGGCGCAACGACCAGGCCCCAGCTACCCATCCAGTACGGCGATTTCGCGGTTTGGCAGCGCGAATGGCTGGCCAGCTCCATACAGGAGACTCAGCTGGCCTACTGGAAAACGCAGTTGCGCGACCTACCGACGCTGGAGCTGCCGGCCGACCGGCCACGCCCGCCGGTCCAGACCTTCCGTGGGGCGCGCGCCACATTCTACTTTCCGCCGGCGCTGGCCGAAGCGTTGCGGGCGCTGTGCCTACACGAGCGAGTCACCACCTTTATGCTGCTGCTGGCGGCCTTCGATGTGTTGCTGGCGCGCTACAGCGGCCAGGACGACATCGCCGTCGGCTCCCCGATCGCCGGTCGCCACCGTGGCGAGACCGAGCAATTGATTGGTTTCTTCGTCAACACGCTGGTTCTGCGCGCCGACCTGTCCGGCAACCCGACCTTCCGCGAGTTACTCGGCCGCGTCCGCCAGGCGACTCTGAGCGCGTATAATCACCAGGATCTGCCGTTCGAGAAACTGGTCGAGGAGCTTCAGCCCACGCGTGACCTGAGTCGCACCCCGCTCTTCCAGGTCATGTTCGTCCTGCATAATGTTCCAGCCACCAACCTGCGCCTGGAGAACCTGGGACTTCTGATCACCGACCTGAACGTCGATAGCGGGACGACCAATTTCGATCTGACACTCAACCTGTCCGAGGAGGGTCCCACCCTGCACGGGTGGCTGACGTACAGCACCGACCTGTTCGACGCGCCCACGATCGCTCGGTTGCTCGGTCATTACCAGGCGCTGATGGAACAGATCGTCGCCGACCCCGACCAGCGCATCCGCGAACTGCGGATCATGACCGAAACGGAGCGGCGGCAGGTGCTGGAGGAGTGGAACGCGACCGAGGCGACATACCCCACAGATGTCTGCCTGCACACCCTAATCGCCGCCCAGGCCGCCCGCACCCCCGACGCGGTAGCGTTGGTGTTCGACCGCCGAGAACCAGAACAAAGAACCACCCAGAGGGTACCCGACAAAGAACAAAGGATTGATACACCACGCAACACACAACACGCAACACCCTTCGACACGGCTCAGGGCAGGCGCAACACGCAACAGTTTTCTCAATTCTCAATTCTCAATTCTCAATTCTCATACGTGACCTACCGCGAGCTGGACAGGCGCGCCAACCAACTGGCGCACGAGCTGCGCGCTCATGGCGTCGGCCCCGAAGCGCTGGTGGGCGTCTGCCTGCACCGCTCGCTGGAGCTGGTCGTCGCGTTGCTGGCGGTGCTCAAGGCCGGCGGCGCCTACCTCCCGCTCGATCCCGACTACCCGGCCGAGCGCCTGGCCTTCATGGTCGCAGACTCGCAGGCGCAGGTGCTGCTCACCGACCAAGAACAAAGAACAAAGCCTGTCCTGAGCGAAGTCGAAGGGAACAAAGAACAAAGGACCGATAGCACCACCGATCGTAAGGGCGTATTGCATACGCCCCCAGCCCTGCATACGCCCCCAGCGGATGACGAAAGAGCCACGCCCCTAGCCCTGCATACGCCCCCAGCGGCCCCTGTAACAACCACCAGCACTCTGCCCTCACCCACTCAGGGACAACCACTCGTGATCGATCTCGTCGCCGACTGGCCCAGCATCGCCCGGCAGCCGGCGACGGACCCGCAGAGCGGCGTGACCGCCGACAACCTGGCCTACGTGATCTACACCTCGGGCTCGACCGGCACACCCAAGGGCGCGATGAACTCGCACCGCGCGATCGTCAACCGGCTGCTGTGGATGCAGGAGCAGTATCGGCTGACCGCCGCCGATCGCGTGATGCAGAAGACGCCGTTCAGCTTCGACGTGTCGGTGTGGGAGTTCTTCTGGCCGCTGCTGTGTGGCGCCACACTGGTCGTGGCCCGCCCCGGCGGCCACCAGGACCCGGCCTACCTGGCCGAGCTAATCCGGCAGCAGCACGTCACTACCTTGCACTTCGTGCCCTCGATGCTGCGGGTGTTCCTGGAGACGCCACAGATCGAGCGCTGCGGAATCCCGACGCAGGGAGGGGCCGGCCTGCGGCGGGTGATCTGTAGCGGGGAGGAGCTGCTGCGCGCGCTGGTCGAGCGCTTCTTCGCGCGGCTGGGGGCGATCGGCGTGGAGTTGCACAACCTCTACGGCCCGACCGAGGCCGCCGTGGACGTGAGCGCCTGGGAATGCCGCCCTGGTGAGCCGACTGAGCGCGTGCCGATCGGTCGCCCCGTCGCCAACACGCAGCTCTACATCCTCGACCCACAGCTCCTGCCAGTCCCAGTCGGCGTGGTAGGCGAGCTGTACATCGGCGGGGTGCAACTGGCGCGTGGCTACCATCGCCGCCCCGACCTGACCGCCGAACGGTTCGTTCCTTGTCCGTTGTCCGTTGTCAGTGGTCAGTTGCAACGGACAACGGACCCTTCGACTTCGCTCAGGGCAAGCAACGGACCACTGACAACTGACAACCGGCTGTACCGGACCGGCGACCTATGCCGCTACCGCGAGGACGGCGCGATCGAGTACCTGGGGCGGCGCGATTTCCAGGTCAAGCTGCGCGGCTTCCGCATTGAGCTGGGCGAGATCGAGGCCGCGTTGCGCCAGCACCCGCAGGTGCGCGAGGCACTGGTGGCTCTGCGCGAGGAGGTACCCGGCCAGCAGCGATTGGTGGCCTACCTCGTGACCGGAGATCAGAGATTGGAGATTGGAGATTCGGGCGGCGAGGGTCTCCAATCTCCAATCTCTGATCTCCATCAGGAGCTACGCGGTTTCCTAAAGAACCGCCTACCCGACTATATGCTACCCGCCGCCTTTGTGCTGCTCGACGCCCTGCCGCTCAATCCCAACGGCAAGCTCGACCGCCGCGCCTTGCCGGCGCCTGACAGCGCCAGGCCGGCACTTGAAGATGCGTTTGTCGCGCCGCGAACGCCGGTCGAGGAGACCGTCGCCCGGATCTGGGCCGAGCTGCTTGGCGTCGAGCGGGTGGGCATCCGCGATAACTTCTTTGCCCTGGGCGGCCATTCGTTGCTGATGACGCAGGTGGTTTCGCAGATCTGGGAGACCTTCGGCGTCGATCTTCCGATTCAGAGCTTCTTTCAGGACCCAACGGTGGCCGGCTTGGCACTGAATACTACCCAGCTTCAGGCGGCGCAGCACGATACCGACGAGATCAGCCAACTGCTGGAGCAACTCGACCGGATGTCCGAGGCCGATCTCCAGGCGCTAGTCGAGCGTCAGGCGGGGCCGCAGCCGGAGCCGCCGGCGAGTCGCGAAGGATGGGCGGAGGTCGGGCTGACAGGCGTGGAGCCGGCGGGCGATACCCGGTATCGCCGCTCGGCGGTCGAGCGCTTCCCGGTCGGGGACGGCCTGGATCTGCTGTACGCCCGCCGCGACCGCTCGCCCCACCTCGTACCGGCCGAGATGAGCGCGCTTCTAGACCGCTGCCTGAGCTTCCAGACGCTGGACGAGCACGCGCGCGCATGTGCCGGCGTCTCGGCAAGCGATGCTGCGGTCGCAGCGGTGAAGGGACAGTTGCGGCAGCTCGTGGCCGCCGGCTGCCTGGTCTCCGAGCAAGCGATCTTCGCGCCGCCGGACTCGTCACCCGCCGCTGATGCACCGACGCGGATCGCTTCAGTCGCGTTCCCGACCAGCCAGCGCCTGGACGCACTCCAGCGCGCCCTGGTCAGCTACATCGAGCACTGCCGGCACTACGGCCGGACCAATGATTTTGTGGTCATCGACAACTCGCCCGACGCCGAGACCAGGAGCGCGTGCCGGGAGCTGCTGGGCACGCTGAAAGCCCGCTACACTGTGCCGATCCGCTATGCCGGCCTGGAGGAGAAGCGCGACTTCGCGCAGCGCCTGGCCGGTGCCGGGGATCTGCCGCCCGAGATCGTGGAGTTCGCCCTGTTCGGCGAGCCGCTGGGCATCGGGACGATCGGCGCGAACCGGAATGGACTTTCGCTGCACACCGCCGGCGACCCGGTGCTGTCGGTCGACGACGATACAGTCTGTCGCGTGGCCGCCGCGCCGCACTTGGGCGATGGGCTGCGCTTCGCCTCGGGGCACCCGCACACCGATACCTGGGTCTTCCCTGATCGCGAGGCGCTGCTCCGCTCGGTGCCATTTGTCGAGACCGACCTGCTGGCGCTCCACGAGCCGCTGCTCGGCCGGGAGCTGCGCGCCTGCGCCGCCGCATTCAGCGCGCGCGGCCCGCTGACGGCCGAGCACGCCGATGCGCGCTTCCTCCAGCGGATCGCGAGCGGAGCCGGGCGGGTGCTGGTGACACTGAACGGGCTGGCCGGCGACTGCGGCTGGGGTTCGCCGACGGGCTACCTATTCCTGGCCGGCGACTCGTTTGAGCGGCTGACGCGCTCCGAGGACGCCTACCGCGCCGCCTGCACCAGCCGCGAGATCCTGCGGGTGCCGCCACAGGTCACGCTCACCGACCGCGTCGACAGTCTGATGACCACGTTTTTCGGCCTCGACAACCGCGAGCTGGTACCGCCGTTTCTGCCGGTCGGCCGCGGCTCGGACACGATCTTCGGGCTGACGCTGGCGGCTTGCTTCGGCGCCGGGCAGGTGGCGCATCTCCCGTGGGCCGTGCTACATTCGCCGATCGAGGCGCGCGCGTTCTGGCCCGGCGAGGTGGTGCGGAGCGCATCGGGCATCCATATCTCGCTGATGATCGCGATCTTAATCCACAGCTTTGAAACTGAGCCGGTGGGGACGACCGGAGCCGAGGGCCTACGCAGGCTGGGCCAGCACATCGAGCAGATCGCGCTTCTGCCGGGGCCGGAGTTCGAGGAGTTTTTACGGCTGCGGATCTGGCGCGGCGCCAGCTCGCAGATCGCCGCGCTTGAGGAGCGCCTGCGCGACCAGGGCGATGCGCCGGCCTACTGGGCCGCCGACGTCAGGAAGTATATCGAGCTGCTGCGCCAGTCGCTGGCTGGGCGGGAGCTGGCCGTGCCGCTTGAGCTTCTGCCGGGCCGCAGCGCGCAGGCAGCCCGCGACACCGCGCGGCGCCTGGCGATGAAGTTCGGCCAATTGCTGTACTGGTGGCCCGCGCTGGTGGAGACGACACGCGCGCTGCGCGAGCAGGGGCATCGGCTGGCCCGGTCGATCAAAAAAGGATCAACACCATGAGCAACATCGCCGACCGCATCGCGAATTTTTCACCGGAGAAGCGCAAGGCCCTGGAGGCGCTGCTGGCGAACGCCGGCGGCAAGGCCCAGCAGCCGCGTATCCCGCGCAGGTCGGCGGCGGAAACGACCCCGCTTTCCTTCGCCCAGCAGCGCATCTGGTTTATCGACCAGTTGGTGCCGAATAGCTCGTTCTATAACATCTGCGCCGCCGTGCGCCTGAGCGGCCACCTCGACACCGCAGCGCTTCAGCGGGCGTTGGACGCGATCGTGGCGCGCCACGAGATCTTACGCACGACCTTTCGGGAGGTCGATGGGCAGCCGGTTCAGGTCATCGCGCCGGTAGGGGCGTCGGTAGGGGCGTATAGCAATACGCCCATACTTACGCCCCTACCGACGGTCGATCTGCGATCCTTCCCCGCCGCCGAGCGTGAGCGCGAGACCCAGCGGGCCACCAGCCAGGAGGCGCGGCGACCGTTCGATCTGGCCCGTGGGCCGCTCTTACGCACCCTGCTGCTTCAACTGGCGCCCGATGAGCATGTGTTCCTGGTCACGGCACACCACATCGTTTTCGATGGCTGGTCGGTCGGGGTGTTCGTGCGCGAGCTCTCGACGCTCTACCAGGCATTCGCCGGCGGGGTGCCTGCCTCGCTGCCCGAGCTGCCGATCCAATACGCCGATTTCGCCCTGTGGCAGCGGCGGCACCTGGAGGCCGAAGGTGGCCTGGATGCCCAGCTCGACTACTGGAGGCGCCGGCTGGCCGGGGCGCCACCGTTGCTGCTGCTGCCGACCGATCGCCCGCGCCCATCGGTCCAGGCCTTCCAGGGCGCGAGTTCAGGGGTTTGTGGTGCCCAGCGACCTGACCGAAGCGCTCAAGGCGCTGGGCCGCAGCGAGGAGGCCACTCTGTTCATGGTCCTGCTGGCGGCATTTCAGACCCTGCTCGCCCGCTACTCATCGCAGGCGGATATCGTCGTCGGTACCAGCATCGCCAACCGGGGCCGGCGCGAGATCGAGCCACTGATCGGATGCTTTATGAACACCTTGCTCCTACGCGCCGATCTGTCCGGCGATCCACCATTCTGCGTGCTGCTCGGCCGGGTCCGCCAGGCGGTGCAGGAGGCCTACGCGCACCAGGACCTGCCGTTCGAGAAGCTGGTCGAAGTCTTGCAGCCCAAGCGCGACCGCAGCTACAACCCGCTCGCGCAGGTGATGCTGGTGATGCACACTGCCCCGCAGGCTACCGCCGAGCTGGAAGGGCTGACGATCAGCCCGGTGACGCTGGAGCGAACGACGGCCGAGTACGATCTGCTCCTGCGTATCAAAGAGCTGCGGGGCGAGCTGGGCGGGCTGCTGGAATACAACTCGGACCTGTTCGACCACGCCACGATCGCCCGCACGGTCGGCCATTTCCAAACCCTGCTGGAAGGGGCCACCAAAAACCCCGATTGTCGAGTATCCGCTCTGCCACTGTGCTCGGAGGCCGAGCGGCGGCAGCTCCTGGCCGACTGGAACGCCACTGCGGTCGCGTATCCTGACGACATCTGCCTACACACATTGATCGAGGCGCAGGCCGCCCGCACCCCGGACGCCACCGCCGTGGTCTTCGAGGATCGGCAACTGACCTACCGCGAGCTGAACACACGCGCCAACCAGCTCGCCCATTATCTGCAATCTCACGGCGTCGGCCCCGAAGCGCTGGTGGGCATCTGCCTGGAACGCTCAACTGAGCTACTAATCGCGCTGCTGGGCGTGCTCAAAGCCGGCGGCGCCTACGTCCCGCTCGACCCAGCCTTCCCCGCCGAGCGGCTCCAGTTTATGCTCGCGGATGCCCAGGTCGCGCTGCTGCTGACCAGCCGGGAGATTGGAGAATGGAGATTAGAGATCGACGCCGCCGGGCAATCTCCAATCTCCATTCTCCAATCTCAGATTATCCACCTGGATGCCGAGTGGGAGACGATCGCGAGGCAGCCGACCCACGAACCGGACAGCGACGTGACCGGGGAAGACCTGGCGTATGTGATCTATACCTCCGGCTCGACCGGCAAGCCCAAGGGCGTGATGGTGCGCCATCGCGGCTTGACCAATTTCCTGTGCGCGATGAGCGAGCAGCCCGGCCTGACTGCCGACGATACGTTGCTGGCCGTCACCACACTCTCATTCGACATCGCCGGGCTGGAGCTGTATCTGCCCTTGCTGGTGGGCGCGCGGCTGGTGCTGACCTCAGCCGAGGACGCGCGCGACCCGCTCTTACTCCAGCAGCGCCTGCGCTCGTGTGGCGCGACGGTGCTCCAGGCCACTCCGGCCACCTGGGGGCTGCTGCTGGCCGATGGCTGGGCCGGCGACGCGCAGCTCACCGCGCTGTGTGGTGGCGAAGCGCTCCCGCCCGACCTGGCCGCCCAGCTCCTCACCCGCACCAAAGCGCTCTGGAACCTCTACGGCCCCACCGAGACCACGATCTGGTCCACCAGCCAGCTCGTCGGCGCCCAGGCGCTGCTGGGTATCGGCCGCCCCGTCGCCAACACCCAGGTCTATCTGCTCGACGGGCACATGCATCTGGTGCCGATTGGCGTGCCGGGCGAGCTGTACATCGGCGGGGAGGGCCTGGCGCGCGGCTACCTGGGCCGGCCCGACCTGACCGCCGAGCGCTTCGTTCCGAACCCGTTCACCGGAGAGAGATTGGAGATTGGAGATTGGAGATTAACGCGCTCCACAATCTCCAATCTCCAATCTCCAATCTCAGATCGGCTGTACAAGACCGGCGACCTGTGCCGCTACCACCCCGACGGCAGATTGGAGTTCCTGGGCCGCATTGATCATCAGGTCAAGCTGCGTGGCTACCGCATCGAGCTGGGCGAGATCGAGGCCGCGCTGCGCCAGCACCCGCAAGTGCGCGAGGCGCTGGTGGCACTGCGTGAGGATGTGCCGGGAGACCGGCGGCTGGTGGCCTACCTCGTCCCCGACCAAGAGCAAAGAACAAAGAACAAAGAACAAACGAGCGAGGAGTCTCATTCTCAATTCTCAATTCTCAATTCTCAATTCTCGGGGGAGCTGCGCCAGTTCCTGCGTGCTCGCCTACCCGACTATATGCTACCATCCGCCTTTGTGCTGCTCGATGCACTGCCGCTCTCGCCCAGCGGCAAGCTCGACCGGCGCGCCTTGCCGGCGCCCAGTGGACTGCGCCCGCAGCTTGGCCAGGCCCTTGTCGCGCCACGGACGCCGGCCGAGGCCCAGATCGCGGAGATCTGGCGCGAGTTGCTGCGGATCGAGCAGGTCGGCGTCCATGACGACTTCTTCGAACTGGGCGGCCACTCGCTGCTGCTCACCCAGCTCGCATCCCGGATTCGGAAGGGCTTTCTGATCGACGTGCCGCTACACGTCCTGTTCGACGCGCCCACCGTCGCCGCGATGGCTACCGCAGCCGCCGCCGCGCAGGGCGAGCAAGGCCAGGTTATCGACATCGAGCGGATGCTGCGGGAGCTGGAGCAGCTCTCGCCGGATGAAGCCAGGGCACTACTGGCGGCCGAGAAGCCGCGCGACCCGCCACAAAAGGGGGAGTTTGAGGGGGCCGCCCCTCAAGAATCCTCTCTCCACCCTGGATCGTAGGTGAGACAATGCCCTTTCCAAACAGTCTCTGAGCGGGCAGGCCACTAGCGGCGCCCGCTGCGCTTGAGCAATACAGTGTGAAAGGAACCAGCAATGAACCAACAGCCTGTGGCCAACGGCATGCGAACCTATTTCATCCTGCTGATCGGGCAGATGATCTCGGTCCTTGGCTCAGAACTCAGCGGATTCGCGATCGGCGTGTGGGTCTACCAGCAGACTAGCTCGGTCACGCTCTTCACCCTGACCCTGCTGTTCGGCGCGATCCCGCGGCTCTTTATGGCGCCGATCGCCGGCGCGCTGGTGGATCGCTGGGACCGGCGCTGGGTGCTGATTATCAGCAACATCCTCCTGGCGCTCAACACCCTGGCCCTGGCGGCGCTCTTCTTCAGCGGCCAGCTTGCGCCCTGGCACATCTACGTGCTGGCGGTGACCGGCACGATCTTCGGCTGCTTCCCCGCGCCGGCCCGCGCCGCGATCACCCCGCTGATCGTCCCCAAAGATCAGCTTGGGCGCGCCGCCGGCCTGGGGCAGCTCGGAACCGCGATGGTGCAGATCCTGGCCCCGGCGCTGGCCGGCGTCTTGATGGTGACGGCCGGGCTTGGGCTTGTGGTGCTCGTCGACGCGTTCTCGTTCCTGTTCGTGCTCCTATCGCTGCTGATCGTGCGGATACCGCAGCCGCCCGCCAGCGCCGGGAGCAGCGCCGCGCGCGGCTCACTGCTGGGCGAGATCGGCTACGGCTGGTCCTACCTTGTGGCCCGGCCCGGCCTCATGGCGCTGCTGGTACTGCTCTCCGTCAGCAGTTTCCTGCTGGCCACGGTCTTTGTGCTGATCAACCCGCTGCTGCTCTCGATCGGGTCGCCGGCCGTGCTCGGCACAGTAGCCTCGATCGGCGGGTTCGGCACGCTGGTCGGTGGCGTGCTGATCGCCATCTGGGGCGGGCCAAAGCGCCGGATCAATGGCGTGCTGGGGGCGATGTTTCTGGGCAGCCTGTGTGTGATGGTGGGTGGGTCGCGCCCCTCGATACCACTCTTCGCCGCGGCAGCGTTTGTCTTCCTGTGCATGACCCAGATCTCCGGCGCCTGCATGACGCTGATCTGGCAGACCAAGGTCGCACCGGATGTGCAGGGCCGGGTGTTCGCCCTGAGCGGCATGATCATTGGCATCGCCCAGCCGCTCAGCTTTCTGATCGCCGGCGCGCTGGCCGACCGGGTCTTCGAGCCGCTGATGGCCGAAGGTGGGGCGCTGGCCGGCAGCGTCGGCCAGATCATCGGCGTCGGGCCGGGGCGCGGCATCGGCCTAATGTTTATTATCATGGGCTTTCTGCACCTGCTGGTGACGATCGCCGGCTACCTCTACCCTCGGCTGCGCCTGGTGGAGGACGAGGTGCCCAACGCAATCGGTCCCACTACACCGGAAGAGCAGCCGGTCAGTGTCTCGCCGGCGTCGGCTTAGACCATCGGCGATGAGAGATTGGAGATCGGAGATTGGGACGCCCCGATCAATCTCCGATCTCCAATCTCCAATCTCCAATCTCTTGACATGGAGCAGCAGGCGACATGAGCGCACCCAACCCCACCGAACAACACGAGAGCCCTGAATATCGCGATCATCGGCATGGCTGGCCGGTTCCCAGGCGCGAATGATCTCGACGCCTTCTGGCGCAACCTGCGCGACGGCGTCGAGTCGATCACGTTCTTCAGCGACCAGGACCTGGCACCGTTCGATCTCGATCCGGGCCTGCTGCGCGACCCGAACTTCGTCAAGGCCGGGGCCTTCCTGGAGCAGATCGAGCACTTCGACGCGGCGTTCTTCGGCTACTCGCCCAAAGAAGCCGAGATGATCGACCCGCAGCAGCGCATCTTTCTGGAGCAGGCCTGGGCCGCGCTTGAGCGGGCCGGCTATCACGGCGAGACGTACCAGGGCGCGATCGGCGTGTATGCCGGGGCGTCCATGAACAGCTACCTGCTGGTCAACCTGATCGGGCACGCCGAGGTCGCGCAGGCCCTGGCGCGGCGGCAGGTCAATAAGCAGATGGAGATCAGCGTCGAGAATGCCCCCGATTTTCTGACCACCCGCGTCTCGTATAAGCTGAACCTGCGCGGCCCCAGCCACCTGGTACAGTGCGCCTGCTCGACCTCGCTGGCCGCCGTCCATATCGCCTGCCAGGGCTTGTTGAATGAAGAGTGTGACATGGCACTGGCTGGCGGGGTCTCGATCAATATCAATCAGCAAACCGGCTACTACTACCACGAGGGCGGGATCGCCTCGCCGGATGGCCACTGCCGAGCGTTCGACGCGGCGGCGCAGGGCACGGTCCTGGGCAGCGGGGTGGGTGTGGTCGTGCTCAAGCGCCTGGCCGACGCACTCGACGACGGCGACACGATCTACGCGCTGATCCGCGGGTCGGCGATCAACAACGACGGCTCCTTGAAGGTCGGCTTCACCGCCCCCAGCGTGGACGGCCAGGCCAAGGTGATCACCGAGGCGCTAGCCAGCGCCGGCGTCGGAGCCGACACGATCTCCTACGTCGAGGCTCACGGCACCGGCACCCCGCTGGGCGACCCGATCGAGATCAAGGCGCTCACCAAAGCGTTCCACGCGACGACCGAGCGGGCCGGTTTCTGCGCGCTGGGCTCGCTCAAGACCAATATCGGCCACCTGGATATCACCGCCGGTATCGCCGGCCTGATCAAGACCGTCCTGGCGCTCCAGCACCGTCAGCTCCCGCCCAGCCTGCATTTCGAGACGCCCGAACCCACAGATCGACTTCGCCGCCAGTCCATTCTACGTCAACACCATCCTGGCCGAGTGGAAGAGCAATGGTGCCCCCCGCCGCGCCGGTGTCAGCTCGTTCGGCATTGGCGGCACCAACGTCCACGTGATCCTGGAAGAAGCGCCGCCCGTCCCAGCCGGCGATCCTGGCCGCGCCTGGCAACTGCTGCCGCTCTCGGCCAAGACCGAGGCGGCGCTGGAGGAAGCAACCAGCAACCTGGCGGCGTTCCTGGCCCGCACGCCCGCTGCGCCACTCCCCGACATCGCCTTCACGCTCCAGCGCGGCCGTGCGCCCTTCCCGCACCGCCGCATCCTCCTCGCCCGCGACCACCAAGACGCGCTCCAGGCACTCACCGACCCGACCGCCGCGCGCATCCTCGCCGCCCACGCCGCCGGCCCGCCCCGCGCCATCGCCTTCCTGCTCCCCGGCCAAGGCGACCTCTCTGCGCCAATCAACGCCGCCCTCTACCACGCCGAGCCGGCCTTCCGCCAGGCGCTCGACCGCTGCGCCGACATCCTCGCCCCTTCCCTCGGCTGCGACATCCGCACGCTGCTCCTCGCCGGAGAACAAAGAACCACCCAGAGGGTACCCGACAAAGAACAAAGAAGCGACCAGCCAGACCCTGTACGGCGGCCCCTCCGTGGGCGCCCCGCCACGAATCCCGGCCGCCCCGCCACGAGCCTCCAATCTCCAATCTCCCAAACCGACCACGCCCAACCAGCGCTCTTCGCCCTCGGCTACGCCCTGGCGCAGCTCTACCGCTCCTGGGGCCTCCAGCCCAGCGTCCTGCTCGGCCACAGCCTGGGCGAGCTGGTCGCCGCCACCATCGCCGGCGTCTTCACCCTGGAGGACGCGCTGCACCTGGTCGCGCTGCGCGGGCGGCTGATGCAGGCCGCCCCGCCCGGCGCCATGCTGGCCGTGCCACTCGATGAGGCCGCCGCACGCGCTCGCCTGGGCGCCGCGCTGGACCTGGCCGCCGTCAACGGCCCACGCCAGTGCGTCGTCGCCGGCCCTCCCGATGCGGTCGCGGCGCTGGAGGCCGAACTGGCGAGCGAGGGGCTGCGCACCCATCGCCTGCCGACCGAACGCGCCTTCCACTCGCGCCTGCTCGATGGGGTGGTCGCGCCATTCGTGGCCGAAGTGGCCCGCGTGCGGCTCAAGCCGCCCACGCTGCCGGTGCTCTCGAACGTGAGCGGGGGCTGGCTGATGGCGGCCGAGGCGACTGATGCGGCCTACTGGGGCCGCCAGTTGCGCCAGACCGTGCGCTTTGGCGACGGGCTGGCGGCGCTGCGGGCGCGTGGGGAGCTGGTGCTGCTGGAACTGGGGCCGGGGCGGGCGTTGAGTGGGCTGGCCCAGCAGGCCGGGCTGGCAGCGGTGCCGACGCTGGCCGAGGACGCCGAGCTGGACACAGTCGGGCAGGTGCAGCGGGCGCTGGGCGCGCTCTGGCTAGCCGGCGCGAATGTGGACTGGGACGCACTGCACGCCCCAGCACGGCGCCGACGCATCGCCCTGCCCACCTACCCCTTCCAGCGCCAACGCTTCTGGATCGCGCCCGCCCCATGCGCCGAGGAGCGAACCGCTCGCCAGGCCCCGACCGGCAAGACCCCCGACATCGCCGACTGGTTCTACCTGCCCTCCTGGAAGCGCACCATGCCGCCCAGACCCTACGCGCCGGAAGACCTGGCCGGGCAAGCGGGCGACTGGCTGGTCTTTGTCAACTCCTGCGGCGTCGGCGCGCAGCTGCTGGCGCGGCTCGCGCGGGCCGGCCGGCGGGCTGCCGCCGTCCTGGTCGGGGAGCGCTTCAGCCGCGACGCGCCCGATCGCTACACGATCGACCCGCGCCGGCCCGGCGACTATGACGCACTGCTCGACGACCTGGCCGCGTCCGGCGCCGACCCGCGCGTGATCGTCCACGGTTGGAGCATTTCCGCCGCACCGCCCCGCTCCGGCCGGACATTGTTCCAGGAATGTCAGGAGCGCGGCTACCAGAGCCTGCTGTTCCTGGCCCAGGCGCTGGCGCGCAAGAACATCGACGGCGACCTGCGGATCATCGCGCTGTCGAGCGACATGCAGCGCGTGTATGGCGAAGTGGCCGGCTGCCCCGAGAAGATCACCCTGCTGGGTCCATGTAAAGTGATTCCGCTTGAATATTTGAACATCACCTGCCAGAACGTCAATATCTCCATGCCCACGGTCGGATCGGCGCTCGTGGACCGGCTCGTCGATCAACTCCTGGCCGAGATCGTCGCCCGCTCCACCGACCTGGTGGTCGCCTACCGCGGCGGCGAACGGCTGGTCCAGACCTTTGAGCGCGCCCGGTTGGAACGCGACGCGCGCCCGGTCCGATCGCTGCGCCAGGGCGGCGTCTACCTGATCACCGGCGGGCTGGGGCGGGTCGGCCTGCTGCTGGCCGAGGAGCTGGCCCGCACGGCGCGGGCCAAGCTGGCGCTGCTGACCCGCGCGGCGCTGCCCGAGCCGGCCGCCTGGGACGAGTGGCTGGCGGCCCATGATCCGCAGCACCCGGTGAGCCGCACGATCGGGCGGCTGCGCGGGCTGGAGCAGCAGGGCGCCGAGGTCCTGGTGCTCAGCGCCGACGTGGCCGACGAGCGGCAGATGTGCGCGGCGCTGCGGCAAATCGACGAGTGCTTTGGCACGCTCCACGGCATCATCCACGCCGCCGGGAGCATGACCGCGCGCGCTGGGCTGCTGCCGATCGCCCAGCTTGGCCCCACCGAGTCCGAAGCGCAATTTCAAGCCAAAGTCTACGGGCTATATGTGCTGGAGGAGCTGCTGCGCGACCGGGCGCTCGACTTCTGCCTGCTGTGCTCCTCGAACGCGGCCATTCTGGGTGGGCTGGGGTTCGGGGCCTACGCCGCCGCCAACCTATTTATGGATGCGTTCGCGGCGGCGTGTACCAGCGCCGGTCGCACGCCCTGGATCAGCGCCAACTGGGACACCTGGCTGACCGCCGAGACGACCCCATCCGCCGCCGATACCTACGCGATGACCGCCGACGAGAGCGTTGAGGCGTTCCGGCGAGTCGTGACGCAGGCGACGGTGAGCCAGGTAGTGGTTTCGCCCGGCGATCTGCCGGCCCGGCTCCAGGTCTGGATTCGCCACGAGTTCGCCGGGGCCGCGCGCCCCGCAAGCGCACCACACCGGCGGCCCGGCCTCCCGACTGACTATATCGCCCCCGAAAGCGACCTGGAGCAAGCCATCGCGCGCATCTGGCAGGAGACCCTGGGCGTCGAGCAGGTCGGCCTCGAAGATAATTTCTTCGAACTAGGCGGCAACTCGCTGATCGCCATCCAAGCCATCGCCCGGCTCAAAGACGAGCTACACATCCAGATCCCAGTGTCGCGCCTGTACGAGCGGCTCACGATCAAAGCGCTGGTCGAGCTAGTCGCCCCCGATCATCAGCACCCGCCGGCAGAACGCGACGGCGAGCAGTTCAAGGAGAAGGAGAACCGCGCGCTCTGGCGCAAGCAGTACCAGCAGAGCCGCCGGTCCAGGCACCGCGAGCCGTGACAAGATGACAAGGTGACGTTTCACGTTTCACGCATCACGTTTCACGCATCACCAGAACAAGGAGCCCCTCCATGGCCAACTCGGAAACGGCGCCGCAGCCGGACGGCTCAGAGATCGCGATCATCGGCATGGCCGGCCGGTTTCCCGGCGCCGCCGATCTTGAGACCTTTTGGCGCAACCTGAGCGCCGGGGTCGAGTCGATCTCGCGCCTGACCGACCAGGAGCTGGCGGCGGCCGGCGTCGGCCCCGAGCTGCGCGACGACCCACGCTACGTGAAAGCCGCCTCGATCCTCGAAGGCGTGGAGCTGTTCGACGCCGAGTTCTTCGGCTACACCCCGCGCGAAGCCGAGATCATGGACCCGCAGCAGCGCCTGTTCCTGGAATGTGCCTGGACGGCGCTCGAACACGCCGGCTACAACCCCCAGGCGTACACTGGCGCGGTCGGCGTCTACGCCGGCGCCCGCGCCGACACCTACATCCTCAACCTGTACTCCCACCCAGAGCTGCTGCGCTCGCTCGACCCAGCCCAGATCGGCGTCGGCAACGATCTGTCGTACCTAAGTGCGCGGGTCGCCTACAAGCTCAACCTACGCGGCCCCAGCTACGCCCTCCACACCGCCTGCTCGACCTCGCTGGTCGCGGTCCACCTGGCCTGCCAGAGCCTGCTGATCGACGAGTGCCAACTGGCGCTGGCCGGCGGCGTGGCGATCGGCGTGCCGACCAGGACCGGCTACCTGTATCAGCCTGGCGGCATCGTCTCGCCCGACGGCCACTGCCGGGCGTTCGATGCGGCGGCGCAGGGCACGATCTTCGGCAGCGGGGTGGGCGTGGTCGTGCTCAAGCGCCTGGAGGACGCGCTCGACGACGGCGACACCATCCACGCCGTCATCCGCGGCTCGGCCACCAATAACGACGGCGCGTTCAAGGCCAGCTTCACGGCGCCCGGCGTGGACGGCCAAGCCGAGGTGATCGCCGAGGCGCTGGCCAACGCCGGCGTCGCGGCCGACACGATCTCCTACGTCGAGGCCCACGGCACCGGCACCCCGCTGGGCGACCCAATCGAGCTGCTGGCGCTGACCAGGGCGTTCCGTACGACGACCGAGCGCACCGGCTTCTGCGCGCTCGGCTCGCTCAAGACCAATATCGGCCACCTGGACGCCGCCGCCGGCATCGCCAGCCTGATCAAGACGGTGCTGGCGCTCAAACACGGGCTGATCCCGCCCAGCCTACACTACACCCAGCCCAACCCGGAGATCGATTTCGCCGCCAGCCCGTTCTACGTCAACACCAACTTGACCGAATGGAACACCAATGGTGCTCCTCGTCGCGCCGGCGTCAGCTCGTTCGGCTTCGGCGGCACCAACGCCCACGTCATCCTTGAAGAAGCGCCGCCGAGGATGGAGGATGGAGGATGGAGGATGGAGGATGGAGGGCGGGCATCGGCAGTCGGCGATGTGCAGTCGGCAGTCGGTAGTCAGTCGTCGGTGCCTGCCCTGAGCCATGTCGAAGGGGTCGGTGGTCGGTGGTCGGCGCAGGCGCGGCCCTGGCAGTTGCTCACACTCTCGGCCAAGACCGAGGCGGCGCTGAAGGAAGCAACCAGCAACCTGGCGGCGTTCCTGGCCCGCACGCCCGCCGCGCCGCTCCCCGACATCGCCTTCACGCTCCAGCGCGGCCGTACGCCCTTCGCCCATCGCCGCCTCATCCTCGCCCGCGACCACCAAGACGCGCTCCAGGCACTCACCGACCCGACCGCCGCGCGCGTCCACTTGGCCCACGCCGCCGGCCCGCCCCGCACCGTCGCCTTCCTGCTCCCCGGCCAAGGCGGCCTCTCTGCGCCGATCAACTCGGCCCTCTACCACGCCGAGCCGGCCTTCCGCCAGGCGCTCGACCGCTGCGCCGACATCCTCGCCCCTTCCCTCGGCTACGACATCCGCACGCTGCTCCTCGCCGACGGCGAGAGGGCGAGAGGGCGAGAGGGCGAGAGGGCGAGAGAGGACCCTGTACGGCGGCCCCTCCGTGGGCGCCCCGCCGAGGCTCTTGGGCAACTGCCCAAGCCTCTTGACCGCCCCGCCGAGGCTCTTGGGCAACTGCCCAAGCCTCTTGACCGCCCCGCCGAGGCTCTTGGGCAACTGCCCAAGCCTCTTGACCGCCCCGCCGAGCCTCTTGGGCAACTGCCCAAGCCTCTTGACCGCCCCGCCGAGCCTCTTGGGCAACTGCCCAAGCCTCTTGACCGCCCCGCCAAGCCTCTTGGCCGCACGACCGAGGCTCCAATCTCCAATCTCCAATCTCCAATCTCCCAAACCGACCACGCCCAACCAGCGCTCTTCGCCCTCGGCTACGCCCTGGCGCAGCTCTACCGCTCCTGGGGCCTCCAGCCCAGCGTCCTGCTCGGCCACAGCCTGGGCGAGCTGATCGCCGCCACCATCGCCGGCGTCTTCACGCTGGAGGACGCGCTGCACCTGGTCGCGCTGCGCGGTCGGCTGATGCAGGCCGCCCCGCCCGGCGCCATGCTGGCCGTGCCGCTGGATGAGGCCGCCGCACGCGCGCGCCTGGGCGCCGCGCTGGACCTGGCCGCCGTCAACGGCCCACGCCAATGCGTCGTCGCCGGCCCTCCCGATGCGGTCGCGGCACTGGAGGCCGAACTGGCGAGCGAGGGGCTGCACACCCATCGCCTGCCGACCGAGCGCGCCTTCCACTCACGCCTGCTCGATGGGGTGGTCGCGCCATTCGTGGCCGAAGTGGCGCGCGTGCGGCTCAAGCCGCCCACGCTGCCGGTGCTCTCGAACGTGAGCGGGGGCTGGCTGACGGCGGCCGAGGCGACTGATGCGGCCTACTGGGGCCGCCAGTTGCGCCAGACCGTGCGCTTTGGCGACGGACTGGCGGCGCTGCGGGCGCGTGGGGAGCTGGTGCTGCTGGAACTGGGGCCGGGGCGGGCATTGACCGGGCTGGCCCAGCAGGCCGGGCTGGCAGCGGTGCCGACGCTGGCCGAGGACGCCGAGCTGGACACGGGCGGGCAGGTGCAGCGGGCGCTGGGCGCGCTCTGGCTGGCGGGCGTGAGTGTGGACTGGGAGGCGTTGCACGCCCCAGCACGGCGCCGGCGCGTCGCCCTGCCCACCTACCCCTTCCAGCGCCAACGCTTCTGGATCGCGCCGGAACCGCCGGTCGCCAGCGGCGCTCCTTCCCAGAGGTTAGTGAAACGACCGAATCCGGCGGAGTGGCTCTATCTGCCGTCCTGGAAGCCGACCCTGCCGCCGCAGCCCGACGGCCAGAACCAGGGGGGCAATCGCTGGCTCGTCTTTGCCGACACATGCGGCCTGGGCGACCAGCTTGTCCGGCGACTGGAGCGGGATGGCCGGCTGGCGATCACGGTCGTGGCCGGCAGTCGCTTCGAGAAGCTGGCCGAGCGCCGCTACGCGATCGACCCGCGCAAGCGCGACGACTACGCCGCGCTCTTCGAGGAGCTGCGGGCGCTCGGCCACACCCCGAACCTAATTGTGCATGCCTGGACCGTAAAAAATGGGGAGGGGTTTGGGGAGGGCGGGTACCCTCTGGGTGCCTCCCCAAATTCCCCACCCAACCAAGTTATTCAGAGGGGCAAAGAAGGGGAGGGGTTTGGGGAGGGGCCACCCTCCCCAACTTCCCCACCCAACCAAGTTATTCAGATAGGCGCTATAGATGGTTTGCCGGGAGGCGAACAATTTGAACAGCTCCAGTCACTAGGGATCTACAGCCTGCTGGCGCTGGCGCAGGCGCTTGGCCGGCACGCCGGCGACGAGCGCCCGCACATCGCGGTTGTGTCGAACATGCTCCAGGCGATCACCGGCGCCGAGGTCGTGTGCCCGGAGAAGGCCACCATCCTCGCGCCCTGCAAGGTCATCCCGCAGGAACACCCCGGCATCAGTTGCCAGAGCATCGATATCGTGCTGCCGCCACCGGGGACCTGGCAGCAGGATGAGCTGCTCGATCAGCTGATCGCCGAGCTGACGGCGCGAACGACCGACCGTGTCGTGGCTTACCGCGGGCGCCAGCGCTGGGTGCCGGCCTATGAGCCGGCGCGACCGGATGAATCACGCCGGGAGCAACCCCGGCTGCGCGCGGGTGGGGTCTACCTGATCACCGGCGGGCTTGGCACGATCGGCCTGGCGCTGGCCGAGGAGCTGGCGCGCAACGCGCGGGCCAGGCTGGCGCTGCTGGGCCGCTCCACGTTCCCCGCGCCCCAGGACTGGGCGCCCTGGCTCGCGGCGCACGCCGAGGACGACCGGGTGAGCCGCGTGATCCGGCGCCTGCGCGCGCTGGAGGAGCTGGGTGCCGAGATCCTAGTCCTGCGCGCCGACGTGGCCGACCTGGAGCAGATGCGCGCGGCGCTGGCCCAGGTCGATGCGCGCTTTGGCGCGCTGCACGGGGTGATCCATTCGGCCGGCATCGTCGGGGAGCAGACGTTTCGCGCGCTGAGCGAGACCGGGCCGGCCGAGTGCGGCCTCCACTTTCACGCCAAGGTGCGCGGCGTCTACGTCCTAGAGGCGATCCTGCGCGGGCGGCCGCTTGATTTCTGCCTGCTGCAATCCTCGCTGGCGGCCACGCTGGGCGGGCTGGGGTTGACGGCCTACGCCGCCGCGAACCTGTTCCTGGACGCCTTCGCGCACCGGCAGAGCCAGCGCAGCCCGGTGCCCTGGATCAGCATTAACTGGGACGCCTGGCAGTCCGAGTCCCAAGAGCGGCAGCCCGCCGGCGCCGCCCAGGCCGCGCTGGCGCTGACGCCCGGCGAGGGTGCCACAGTGCTACGCTCCATCCTGACCATGCGCCCGGCCAGCCAGGTGATCGTCTCGACCGCCGACCTCGACGCCCGCATCGCCCAATGGATACACCGTGATGGGGCGCGGGAGCCGGCGCCCGCCACACTCGCGCTGCACCCGCGACCGGGCGGGCAGCGGGCCTACCGCGCACCCGGCACCGAGCTTGAGCAGATCGTCGCCGGGATCTGGCAGACGCTGCTGGGCATCGAGCGGATCGGCGCCGACGACAACTTCTTTGAGCTAGGCGGACACTCCCTGCTGGCGACCGACCTGGTGGCCCGGCTGGGCCAGGCGTTTCACGTCGACGTGCCGCTCCGCGACTTTTACCACGCACCGACGGTCGCCGGGCTAGCCGTGCTGATCGAGAAAATGCTGCTCCACGCGGCGAACGGACACGCCTTGCTTGAGAAGCGGATTCAGGGGACGACCCCGGCGACCGGCGCCAGCCAGCCACAGTTCGCGTCGGAGCTTGTACACGATCCAGATCGGCAATTCGAGCCGTTCCCGCTCACCGAAGTGCAATATGCCTACTGGGTCGGTCGCAGCCCGTCGTTTGAGCTTGGCAATGTCGCCGCCCACGGCTACCTGGAACTTGACACGGCCGGGCTGGACTTGGCGCGCTTCGAGTGCGCCTGGCAGCAATTGATCGCGCGCCACCCGATGCTGCGGGCGATCATCCGCCCCGACGGCCAGCAGCAGATCCTGCCCCAGGCCCCACCCTACCGCATCGCCACGCGCGATCTGCGCGGCCAGCCGCCCGCCCAGGTCGAGGCCGAGCTGACCGCGCTGCGCGAACAGATGTCGCACCAGCTCTTCCCAACCGACCAATGGCCGCTGTTCGCGGTCTCCGCCACGCTGCTCGACGACCATCTGCGGCTCCACATCAGCCTCGACCTGCTGATCGCCGACGCCTGGAGCCTCCAGTTGCTGTTCAAAGAGTGGGCACAGCTCTACCGCGACCCGGCCGCAGAACTCGCGCCGCTGACGCTCACCTTCCGCGACTACGTGCTGGCCGAGGAGGCGCAGCGCCAGGGCGAGCGCTACCAACGCGCCCTGGCCTACTGGCGTGGCCGCCTGGCCGAGTTGCCGCCGCCACCAGCCTTGCCCCTGCGCGCCGACCCGGCCGCCCTGCGCCACCCGCGCTTTGTGCGCCGCGCCGCCCGCCTCGACCCGGCCGCCTGGGCGACCCTCAAGGCCCGCGCCGCCGCCCTCGACCTGACCCCCTCCTCACTGCTGCTGGCCCTCTTCGCCGAGGTCCTGGCGCGCTGGTCCGGTAAGGAGCGCTTCACCCTGACGTTGACCCTGTTCAACCGCCGCCCGCTGCATCCGCAGGTCAATCAACTGGTCGGCGACTTCACCTCGCTGACCTTGCTGGCGGTTGAGCCGCCCCCGACCACCTCCTTCGCCGCGCGCGCCCGCCAGCTCCAAGAGCAGCTCTGGGCCGATCTGGACCAGCGTGCCGTCGGCGGTGTCCAGGTGCTGCGCGAACTGGCCCGCCACCAGGGCCGTTCCGCCGCCCCCATGCCGGTCGTCTTCACCAGCACGCTCAGCCAGACATCGGCCCGGCAGGAGGCTTTCGCCCTTTCGGAGTCCACCGAGGTGGTCTACGCCGTCTCGCAGACGCCGCAGGTGTGGCTGGACCAACAGGTCGCCGAGGAGGACGGCGCGCTGCTATACAACTGGGACGTCGTCGAAGCCCTCTTCCCGCCCGCCCTGCTCGACGCCATGTTCGACGCCCAGTCCAGCCTGCTGCACCACCTGGCCGCTCCCCAAGCCGACTGGCACGCCCCGCTCCCCGAGTTGCGCCCCCACGACCAACTCGCCCGCCGCCAGCAGGTCCACGCCACTGCTACGCCCGTCGCGCCCGGTCTGCTGCACCCACCGCTCTTCGCCCAGGCCGCTATCCGTCCTGAGCACCTGGCGGTCATCACACCCACCCGTACGCTGACATACGCCGAGCTAGCGAGGCGCGCCCACGCCCTGGCCCATCAAATCCGCGCTCACGGCGCCCGCCCCAACACCCTGGTCGCGGTGGTGATGGAGAAGGGCTGGGAGCAGGTCGTGGCCGTGCTGGCTATCCTCGAAGCCGGCGCCGCGTATGTCCCGCTCGACCCGTCCCTGCCCCCCGCCCGCTTCCAGGCCCTGCTGGAGCAGGCGCAGGTCGCCATCGCCCTCACCCAACCCAACCTTGATTTTGGTCTGGCCTGGCCGCCGCATATCACCCGCCTGGTTATCGACGACGCGCCGCCGCCCGAGCTGCCCGCGCTGCCGCCTGTCCAGCAGCCCTCCGACCTGGCCTACGTGATCTACACCTCCGGCTCCACCGGCCTGCCCAAAGGCGTTATGATCGACCACCTGGCCGCCCACAACACCATCCTCGACCTCAACAGCCGCTTCCAGGTCACACCCGACGATCGGATGCTGGGTCTTTCCGCTCTCAGCTTCGATTTGTCGGTCTACGACATCTTTGGCGTGCTGGCCGCCGGCGGCACGCTGGTACTGCCCGCCCCCGACGCCCACCGCGACCCAGCCCACTGGGCCGAGCTGGCTCAGAGCGCCCAGGTCACACTCTGGAACTCGGTCCCGGCGCTGCTGGAGATGTTCGCCACCTTCCTGGCGCCCCAGCCCCAGCGCTGGCCCTGCTCCCTGCGCCTGGCGCTGCTCAGTGGCGATTGGATCCCCTTGCGCCTGCCACAACAGGTGCGCGCGCTCGCCCCGCAGCTTGAGCTGGTCAGCCTGGGCGGCGCCACCGAGGCCGCGATCTGGTCGATCTACTACCCGATCACAACCGTCGAGCCACACTGGGCCAGCGTCCCCTACGGCTTGCCGCTCGACAACCAGCAGTTCTACGTGCTGGACGCGAGCTTGCGCGAGTGCCCGGAGTGGGTGGTGGGCGAACTCTATATCGGCGGTGCCGGCCTGGCCCAAGGCTACTGGCGCGACCCCGTTCGCACCGCCGAGCGTTTTGTCCCTTGTCCGTGGTCCGTTGTCAGTAGTCAGTTGCAACGGACAATGGACAACGGACCACGGACAACGGACAACAAACTCTACAAAACTGGCGACCTGGGCCGCTACCTGCCCGACGGCAACATCGAGTTCCTGGGGCGGGCCGACTACCAGGTCAAGGTCCAGGGCTACCGGATCGAGCTGGGCGAGGTCGAGGCGGCGCTGCTGGCCCACCCGCAGGTCCAGGCGGCGGTGGCGGCGGTCCAGGGCGAGCGCTTCGGCCCCAAGCGCCTGGTCGCCTACATCGTTCCCGTCCAAGAACAAAGAACAAAGAACCAAGAACAAAGAACCGATAGAACCACCGATCGTAAGGGCGTATTGCATACGCCCCCTCCCGACCACGAACCACGTAAGGGCCTATCGCATACGCCCTCACCAGACCACGGGCAACGGACAACGGACAACGGACAACTGACAGTTGATCTGCGCCAGTTCCTCCACGAGCGCCTACCCGACTATATGATACCCGCCACCTTTGTACTATTGGACGCGCTGCCGCTGACGCCCAACGGCAAGGTCGATCGCCAGGCGCTGCCGGCGCCCGAGCAGCCGGCCGACGCGGCGGCGTACGTGACGCCCCGCACCCCGGTCGAGCGGGCGCTTGCCGAGGTCTGGGGCAGCATCCTTGGCCGCGAGCAGGTCGGCATCCACGACGACTTCTTTGAGTTGGGTGGCGACTCGATCCTCAGTATCCAGATCGTCGCCCGCGCCAACCAACTGGGGCTGCGGCTGACCCCCAACCAACTCTTCGAGCACCACACGATCGCCGCGCTGGCGACGGTCGTCGGCACGGCGCCGGCGGTCCAGGCCGAGCAGGGCCTGGTAGCCGGCCCGCTGCCGCTGGCGCCGGCCCAGCACTGGCTGTTCGAGCAGGAGCTGCCGCAGCCGGACTATTTCAACCAATCGGTGCTGCTGGAGCTGCGGCAGGCGCTGGACCCGGCGCTGCTGGAGCAAGCGCTGCGGCAGTTGCTGCTGCACCACGATGCGCTGCGGCTGCGCTTCGCCCGCACCGAGTCCGGCTGGCAGCAGACCAACGCCGGCCCGGACGACCGCCCATTGCTGTCATGCATCGATCTCGCGGCGCTGCCGGAGCCGCAGCAGGCCGCCGCGATCGAAGCGCGGGCGGCCGAACTGCACGCCAGCCTATCCCTGGCCGAGGGGCCGCTGGTGCGCGCGGCGCTGTTCGACCTGGGGCCGCGACGGACGGCCCGGCTGCTGCTCGTGATCCACCACCTGGCCGTGGACGGCGTCTCCTGGCGGATCTTGCTGGCCGACCTGGAGCTGGTCTGCCGCCAGTTGCTCCAGGACGCGGCCCCGCAAGCGAGATTAGAGATCAGAGATTGGAGATTGAATGGCGCGCAATCTCCAATCTCCAATCTCCAATTACCGGCCAAGACGACCTCATTCAAGCAGTGGGCCGAGCGCATGGCCGAGTACGCGCAATCCAATATCGTACGGCAGGAACAGGCCTATTGGCGCACCCTGGCTCCCGTCGCGCCCCTGCCGCTCGACGCCCACGGTCACAATGACGTAGCCTCCGAGCGGGTCGTGTCGGTCGCACTCAATGCCGAGGAGACGCGGGCTCTTTTACAAACTGTGCCGGAGGTTTATCAAACCCAGATCGACCATGCCCTGCTGACTGCCTTGGCACTTGCCTACGCCGGGTGGGCTGGCGCACACGGGCTGCTGGTCGACTTGGAAGGCCACGGGCGCAGAGTCGATCGCCGACGACATCGACCTGTCGCGCACGGTCGGCTGGTTCACCGCGATCTTCCCGCTGCTGCTGGAGCTGGGGCCGGCGGCTGGGCTGGGCGCGGCGCTGCGGGCGGTCAAAGCGCAGTTGTCCCGCGTCCCGAACGGCGGCATCGGCTACGGCGCGCTGTGCTACCTGGGCGACGCCCAGCTCGCCGGGGAGCTGCGGGCGCTGCCGCAGCCCCAGATCAGCTTCAACTACCTGGGCCAGTTCGACCAGACCCTGGCCGGCTCGGCGCTATTCGGGCTGACGCGCGAGTCCAGCGGCCCGGTGCGCAGCCCTTCCGGCGAACGAAGATACCTGCTGGATGTGCGGGCGCTGATCGTGGGCGGGCGGCTGCACGTGGACTGGGCTTACGGCGCGCACCTGCACCGGCGCGAAACGATCGAGCGCCTGGCCGAGGCATTTGTGCGCGAGCTGCGCGCGATCATCGCCCACGCCCAGTCACCCGACGCCGGCGGCTACACCCCGGACGACTTCCCCGACATCGACGTGAGCGCCGAGCGGCTGGAGCGGGCGCTGGCGGAAATCGAGCTTGACGACGAGGATTAGATGGGCAAGAAACAAGTCGAAGCGATCTATCCACTGACCCCGGCGCAGCAGGGCATGCTCTTCGAGACTCTGAGCGCTCCCGAGTTGGGCATCCACATCGAGCAATCGACCTACCTGCTGCGCGGGCGCCTCGACAGCGGGGCCTTCGAGCGCGCCTGGCGGCGGATCGTCGAGCGGCACGCCATCCTGCGTACGGCCTTTGCCTGGAAGGACCAGGATGAGCCGCTGCAACTGGTCCTGCGCCAGGTCGAGCTATCGATCGAGCGGCACGACTGGCGCGAAAGCCCGGTCGCCGAGCAGCATGCCCGGCTGCACGCCTACCTCGACGCCGATCGCCGACGCGGCTTTAAGCTGTCCAAGGCGCCCCTAATGCGCCTGGCGCTGTTCCAGATCGACGAGCAGACCTATTACTTCAGCTGGATTCACCATCACATCCTCATGGACGGCTGGTGCCGCCCGGTGATCGTCAAGGAGTTTCTGACCCTATACCAGGCGCTCGCCGGCGGCCAGGACGCGCAGTTGGAACGCAGCCGCCCCTACCGCGACTACATCACCTGGCTCAGGCAGCAGGACCTGACGCGCGCGGAGCAATTCTGGCGCCGTTCGCTCCAGGGCTTCACCGGGCCGACGCCGCTGGGAACGCCATGCGATGCTGACGGCCCGCCCGCCGCCACCGAGCGCTACGGCCAGCAGCAAACTCGCCTGCCAGCGCCCGCGACCGCCGCCCTGCGCGTGCTGGCCAGCCGCCGCCACCTGACGCTGAACACGCTCATCCAGGGACTCTGGGCGCTGCTACTGGGTCGCTACAGCGGCATGGACGACGTGGTCTTCGGCGTCACGGTCTCCGGTCGCCCGGCCGCCCTGCCGGGGATCGAATCGACGATCGGGCTGTTCATCAACACACTGCCGCTGCGGGTGCAACTCGATCCGGCGGCGCCGCTGTGGGCCTGGCTCGCCGCGATCCAGGCCGCCAACCTCGAACTGCGCCACTACGAGCACACCCCCGGCGGGCAGATCCATCAATGGAGCGAGCTATCGGCCGCAGCGCCGCTGTACGAGAGCATCCTGGTCGTCGAGAGCTACGTGATCGACGAGGCACTGCTCCAGTCGGCTGGGCTGACGATCGAGCCTCTGCCAGCCGGCTCCAATGTGGCGCGCACCAACTACGCACTGGCACTCCTGGCCGCCACCGGGGCGGAGCTGGCATTCCAGCTCGTCTACGATCGGCACCGGCTCGACGACGGCGCCGCCGCGCTGATTGTGCGGCATATCCTGGCCCTGCTGGAGCGCATCCTCGACGACCCGGACTCGACTCTGGCGGCGCTGCTGGCCGGCATCCCCGCCGACCAGCTCCCCGCCGTCCGTAGGCCCGCCGACGGCGCCCGGCGCGATCCCGCCCTGGTGGCCCCGCGCACGCCGATCGAGCGGGTGCTGGCCGGCATCTGGGCGCAGGTGCTGGGCGTCGCAGAGGTCGGCATCGACGACAACTTCTTCGCGCTGGGCGGCCATTCGCTGGTCGCCACCCAGTTGCTGGCCCGGCTGCGCGACGCCTTCCAGGTCGAGCTGCCACTGCGCACCCTATTCGAGGCGCCCACCGTCGCCGCGCTCGCCGCGACCCTGGCCCAGCACGCCGGCGACCTGCCCCCCGACACCGAGTCTGACGACACGCCGCCGATCGTGCCGGAGCCCGAACAGCAGCACCAGCCATTCCCGCTGACCGACGTGCAGTATGCCTACTGGGTCGGCCGCAGCCCGTCGTTTGAGCTTGGCAACGTCGCCGCCTACATCTATTTCGAACTCGACACAATCGGGCTGGACCTGGCGCGCTTCGAGTGCGCCTGGCAGCACCTGATCGCGCGCCACCCAATGCTGCGGGCGATCATCCGCCCCGACGGCCACCAGCAGATCCTGCCCCAGGTCCCGCCCTACCGCATCGCCGCGCGCGATCTGCGCGGCCAGCCGCCCGCCCAGGTCGAGGCCGAGCTGGCCGCGCTGCGCGAACAGATGTCGCACCAACTCTTCCCGACCGACCAATGGCCGCTGTTCGTGGTCTCCGCCACGCTGCTCGACGACCCCTTCGACACGGCGGTTCCTGAGGAATCCCGACGTAGGGAGGGGCTTGTCGAAGGGCAGGGCAGGCGCCTGCGGCTGCACCTGGGCATCGACCTGCTGATCGCCGACGCCTGGAGCCTGCAACTGCTGGGCCGCGAACTCGGCCGGCTCTACCGCGACCCGCACACGCCGTTTCCAGCGCTGGAACTGACCTTCCGCGACTACGTGCTGGCCGAGGAGGCGCAGCGCCAGGGCGAGCGCTACCAACGCGCTCTGGCCTACTGGCGTGGCCGCCTGGCCGAGTTGCCGCCGCCACCAGCCTTGCCCCTGCGCGCCGACCCGGCCGCCCTGCGCCACCCGCGCTTCGTGCGCCGCGCCGCCCGCCTCGACCCGGCCGCCTGGACGACCCTCAAGGCCCGCGCCGCCGCCCTCGGCCTGACCCCCTCCTCGCTCCTGCTGGCGGCCTTCGCCGAGGTCCTGGCGCGCTGGTCCGGCAAGGAGCGCTTCACCCTGACGTTAACCCTGTTCAACCGCCGCCCACTTCACCCACAGGTCAATCAACTGGTCGGCGACTTCACCTCGCTGACCTTGCTGGCGGTTGAGCCGCCCCCGAGCGCCTCCTTCGCCGTTCGCGCCCGCCGGCTCCAGGAGCAGCTCTGGGCCGATCTGGACCAGCGCGCCATCGGCGGCGTGCAGGTGCTGCGCGAGCTGGCCCACCTCCAGGGCCGTTCCGCCGCTCCCATGCCGGTCGTCTTCACCAGCACCCTGGTCCAAGATTCGACTGACCAGGCCACTTGGACGCTGGCCGAGGATGTAACTGTCACTTCGGTCTATGGCCTGACGCAGACGCCGCAGGTGTGGCTGGACCAACAGAATCGCCGAGGAGGACGGCGCGCTGCTGTACAACTGGGACGCCGTCGAAGCCCTCTTCCCGCCCGCCCTGCTCGACGCCATGTTCGACGCCCAGTCCAGCCTGCTGCACCACCTGGCCGCCCCCCAAGCCGACTGGCACGCCCCGCTCCCCGAGTTGCGCCCCCCAGACCAGCTCGCCCGCCGCCAGCAGGTCCACAACACCGCCACGCCCGTCGCGCCCGGTCTGCTGCACCCGCCGCTCTTCGCCCAGGCCGCTATCCGTCCTGATCACCCGGCGGTCATTACCCCCACCCGCACGCTCTGCTACGCCGAGCTGGCAAGGCGCGCCCACCACTACGCCTACCAGCTACGCGCTCACGGCGCGCGGCCCAACACCCTGGTCGCGGTCGTGATGGAGAAGGGCTGGGAGCAGGTCGTGGCCGTGTTGGCCATCCTCGAAGCCGGCGCCGCGTATCTCCCGCTCGACCCGTCCCTGCCCCCCGCCCGCTTCCAGGCCCTGCTGGAGCAGGCGCAGGTCGCCATCGCCCTCACCCAACCCGACCTTGATTCTGGTCTGGCCTGGCCGCCGCAGATCACCCGCCTGGTTATCGACGACGCGCCGACCGCCCGAGCTGCCGCCGCTGCCGACCGTCCAGCAGCCTTCCGACCTGGCCTACGTGATCTACACCTCCGGCTCCACCGGCCTGCCCAAAGGCGTTATGATCGACCACCAAGCCGCCCACAACACCATCCTCGACCTCAACGCCCGCTTCCAGATCGGACCTGACGATCGGGTGCTGGGTCTCTCCGCTCTCAGCTTCGACCTGTCGGTCTACGACATCTTCGGCGTGCTGGCCGCCGGCGGCACGCTGGTACTGCCCGCCCCCGACGCCCACCGCGACCCGGCCCACTGGCTGGACCTGGCTCAGAGCGCCCAGGTCACACTCTGGAACTCGGTCCCGGCGCTGCTGGAGATGTTCGCCACCTTCCTGGCGCCCCAGCCCCAGCGCTGGCCCTGCTCCTTGCGCCTGGCCCTGCTCAGTGGCGACTGGATCCCCTTGCGCCTGCCCCAGCAGGTGCGCCAGCTCGCCCCGCAGCTTGAGCTGATCAGCCTGGGCGGCGCCACCGAGGCCGCGATCTGGTCGATCTACTACCCGATCACAACCGTCGAGCCGCACTGGGCCAGCGTCCCTTACGGCAGGCCGCTCGACAACCAGCAGTTCTACGTGCTAGACGCCAGCTCGCGCGAGTGCCCGGAGTGGGTGGTGGGCGAGCTGTACATCGGCGGCGCTGGCCTGGCTCAGGGCTACTGGCGCGACCCCGTTCGCACCGCCGAGCGCTTCATTCCCAACCCCTTTGCCGAGAACAAAGAACAAAGAACAAAGAACAAAAAACCGAGAACCGGGGATGGCCATCCTCCATCCTCCATCCTCCATCCTCCATCCTCGCGGCTGTATAAAACCGGCGACCTGGGCCGCTACCTGCCCGACGGCAACATCGAGTTCCTGGGGCGGGCCGACTACCAGGTCAAGGTCCAGGGCTACCGGATCGAGCTGGGCGAGGTCGAGGCGGCGCTCCTGGCGCACCCGCAGGTCCAGGCGGCGGTGGCGGCGGTCCAGGGCGAGCGCTTCGGCCCCAAGCGCCTGGTCGCCTACGTCGTCCCCGTCCAAGAACAAAAAACAAAGGACCAAGAACAAAGAACCAATAGAACCATCGATCGTAAGGGCCTATCGCATACGCCCCCTCCCGACCACGAGTCACGTAAGGGCCTATCGCATACGCCCCCTCCCGACCACGAACCACGTAAGGGCCTATCGCATACGCCCCCTCCCGACCACGAACCACGTAAGGGCCTATCGCATACGCCCCTATTGCATACGCCCCCACTGGCCAAGCTAGAGTGGAAGCTGCGCCAGCCCGGCCTGCGCCACGACCCCCAGCAGCCGCGCGTCGCGCTGGGCCGGCCGGCGATCGACGAGGCGCTGACCCAGGAGTACCTCCGGCGCCGCAGCCACCGCCGCATGTCGCAGCAGCCCATCCCGCTCGCGCGGTTCAGCGCGTTCCTGAGCAGCCTCTTGCAGATCGACCTGGCCGGAGAGCCGCTGCCCAAGTATCGCTACCCTTCTGCCGGCAGTCTCTACCCGGTGCAGACCTACCTGGCGATCAAGCCGGAGCGGATCGAGGGGCTGGCCGGCGGCACCTACTACTACCACCCCAGCGAGCACAGCCTGGTGCTGCTCTCGCCCGGGACCACGATCGAGCGCGAGGTCCACGACCCGATCAACCGCGAGATCTTCGGCGAGTTCGGCCTTCTCGATCTTCCTGATCGCCCAGATGGGCGCGATCGAGCCGCTGTACGGTGAACTGGCCCGCGACTTCTGCCTGATCGAGGCCGGCGCGATCTGCCAACTGCTGATGACCGCGGCGCCCGCCCAGCAGATCGGGCTGTGCCCGGTCGGCGCCCTGGACTTCGCGCCCCTCCGCGCCGGATTCCTGCTGGATGAGAGCCACATGCTGCTGCACAGCCTGCTGGGCGGCGGCATCGCGAGTCCGTCGGCCGAGAACAAAGAACAAAGAACAGAGAATAAAGAGGGAACCACCGACCACCGACCACCGACCACCGACCACGAGTCACGTAAGGGCGTATTGCATATGCCCCCTCCGGACGAGCTACGGAGCTTCTTGAAAGACCGGCTGCCGGAATATATGATCCCCGGTGCGTTCGTGCTGCTGGAGGCGCTGCCGCTGACGCCCAACGGCAAGGTCGACCGCCAGGCGCTGCCGCCGCCGGAGGAGCGCCTTGATGCGCCCGTCGCGGCACCGCCCCAGACTGAGATCGAGCGCACCATCGCCGCAGTCTTGCAGGCGGTGCTCGAACGCGACCAGATCGGCATCCACGACAATTTCTTCGACCTGGGCGGGAACTCGCTCCATATCGTCCATGCCTACAACCGGCTGCGCGAAGCCTTCCAGCGCGAGTTCCCGATGGTCGCCCTGTTCGAGCACCCCACGATCAGCCTGCTGGCCGGGTACTTCGGCGACGCGGCCGAGCGCCCGGCGCTCCAGCAGGGCCTCGACCGGGGGGCCAAGCGCAAAGCCGCCGGACGACAGCCGCCCCGGAAAGGACCCGGCCATGAGTGATACCCAAGCGCCACCTCCAGGCATCGCCATTATCGGGATGAGCGGCCGTTTCCCCGGCGCGCGCGACCTCGCGGCCTTCTGGCGCAACCTGCGCGACGGCGTCGAGTCGATCACATTCTTTTCCGACCAGGAGCTGGCCGCCGCCGGCGTCGCTCCCGCGCTGCTCGACGATCCGCAGCTCGTCAAGGCCGGGCCAATCCTGGAAGATGTCGATCGCTTCGACGCGCCGTTTTTCGACATCACGCCCCGCGAGGCCGAGATCACCGACCCGCAGCAGCGCATCTTTCTGGAGTGCGCTTGGGCCGCACTCGAAGACGCCGGCTACGTCCCCGACACCTACGCCGGCGCGATCGGCGTCTATGCCGGCGCCGGGCTGAACAGCTATCTCCTGTTTCACCTCATGCCCAACGCCGAGATCCTGCGCTCGCGCGGGCTATTCCAGCTCCTGATCGGCAATGACAAAGATTACCTGGCGACGCGCGTCTCCTACAAGCTGAACCTGCGCGGGCCGAGCATGAATGTGCAGACCGCCTGCTCCACATCATTGGTGGCGGTCGCGCTGGCCTGCCAGAGCTTGCAGGATTACCAGACCGACATGGCGCTGGCCGGCGGCGTCGCGATCCACCTGCCGCAGAAGGCCGGCTACCGCTACCGCGAGGGCGACATCCTCTCGCCCGACGGCCACTGCCGCACGTTCGACGCCGGGGCCGCCGGCACGATCTTCGGCGACGGCATGGGCATTGTGGTGCTCAAGCGGCTGGCCGACGCGCTGGACGACGGCGACCATGTCTACGCGGTGATCAGGGGCTGGGCGGTCAACAACGACGGCGCCATGAAGGTCGGCTACACCGCGCCAGGCGTGGACGGCCAGGTCGGCGTGATCGCCGAGGCGCTCTCGGTGGCCGAGGTCGACGCCGCCACGATCGGCTATGTCGAGGCGCACGGCACCGCCACGCCGCTGGGCGACCCGATCGAGGTCGCCGCGCTGACCAGGGTGTTCGGCGCGCAAACCGGACGCAAGGGCTTCTGCGCGCTGGGCTCGGTCAAGACCAACGTCGGGCATCTCGATACCGCCGCCGGCGCCGCCGGGCTGATCAAGACCATTTTGGCGCTGCAACACGGCCTGATCCCACCCAGCCTGCACTACGAGACGCCCAACCCGCAGATCGACTTCGCCAACAGCCCATTTTATGTCAACGCCAGGCTGGCACCGTGGCCCGCCGGCTCTACTCCGCGCCGGGCGGGCGTCAGCTCGTTCGGCATCGGCGGGACAAATGCACACCTGGTGCTGGAAGAAGCGCCTGCATCCATGCCCACGCCGGCCACACGCCCCTGGCACCTGCTGGCCCTCTCGGCAAAGACCGGCCCGGCGCTGGAGGCCATGAGCGCGAACCTGGCCGCGCACCTGCGGCAGCACGCGGAGCAGGAGCTGGCCGACCTGGCCTACACCCTGCACGTCGGGCGGGCCGCGTTCGTGTACCGCTGGGCGCTGGTGTGCCGCGACCGCGAGGACGCACTGGCGGCGCTGGAATCCGGCGACCCCCAGCGGATCTTCGGCGTCGAGCGGGTGCCCGACCACGCGCCGGTGGTCTTCATGTTCCCCGGCGGCGGCGCGCAGTACCGCGACATGGGCCGCGAGCTGTACCAGACCGAGCCGCTGTTCCGGGCCGAGATCGATCGCTGCGCCGAGATCTTGAGGCCGCACCTGGGGCTCGATCTGCGCGAAGTCCTCTACCCCACAGAACAAAGAACAAAGAACACAGAACAAAGAAGCGACCAGCCAGACCCTGTACGGCGGCCCCTCCGTGGGCGCCCCACCGACGAGCCGGGAGAGGGAGAGACTGACCAATCTCCAATCTCCAATCTCCAATCTCCAATCTCCAACCCGCTGACCCAAACCTCACTAGCGCTCCCAGCCCTCTTCGCCGTCGAGTATGCGCTGGCGCGGCTGTGGATGGCCTGGGGTGTGCGGCCGGCGGCGCTGATCGGCCACAGCCTGGGCGAGTATGTGGCCGCCTGCCTGGCCGGCGTGTTCTCGCTGGCGGATGCCCTGGCGCTGGTCGCGTTGCGTGGCCGCCTGTTCGAGCGGCTGCCCAGCGGCGCGATGATCAGCGTGGCGCTGCCGGAGCAGGAGGCGCGGCCCCTGCTGGGCGCGCCGCTCTCGCTGGCGGCGATCAATGGCCCGGCGCAGTGCGTCGTCGCCGGGCCGGCCGAGGCGATCGACGAGTTGGCGGCGGCGCTGGCAGGGCGGCAGGTCGAGTTTCGCCGGCTGGCGATCGACGTGGCCGCCCACTCGGCGCTGGTCGAGCCGATCCTGGAGCCATTCCGGCAGTTCGTCGCGACGATCCCGCTCCGCGCGCCGGCCATCCCCTGCATCTCCAACGTCAGCGGCACCTGGATGACGCCGGCGCAGGCCACTGATCCGGCCTACTGGGTCACTCATCTGCGCCAGACCGTGCGCTTCGCCGACGGCATCGACGAGCTGCTGAAAGAGCCGGACCGGGTCATGCTGGAGGTCGGCCCCGGCCAGACGTTGAGCGCGTTGGTGCGGCGCCACCCGGCCCACGCCGGGCGGGCGGTGCTGGCCTCGCTGCGCGGCCCCCAGCACCAGGGCGCCGACGCTGCGTTCGCGCTGACCACGCTGGGCCGGCTCTGGCTGGCCGGCGTCGTGGTCGATTGGCCAGCGCTGTACGCCGGCCAGCGCCGCCGGCGCGTCTCCCTGCCGACCTACCCGTTCGAGCGTCACCGCTACTGGATCGAGCCAGAGCACGTACGGGCGAACCTTGTGTTCGCCACCACCGAACCCCCGGCGCCCGAGCGGGCATCCGCAAAGCAGCCTGATCTGGCCGACTGGTTCTATCTCCCAACATGGAAACGCTCGCTCCCGCCGCCGCCGCCCGCCGCGCAGACGACCCCGCGCCGCTGGCTGGTCCTGTGCGATCCGTATGGGCTGGGCCAGCAGCTTGTCGAGCGGCTGGAGCAGCTCGGCCACCTGCCGATCGCTGTGCAGGCCGGGGAGCAGTTCGCCCGCCTGGCCGACCGGCGCTACACGCTCGACCCGCGCCGGCCCGGCCACTACCGCGATCTGCTGGCCTCCGGCCCGCCGCCCGACGGCATCATTCACCTGTGGAGCCTGGCCGCCGACCCTGGCGAAGTCCAGACGCTCAGTTTCGACAGCCTGCTGCTGCTGGCCCAGGCGCTGGGCGACCAGCCCGCGCCCGCGCCGCTGCGCCTGACCGTCGTCGCCAGCGGCCTGCACGACGTCACCGGCGACGAGGCGCTGCGCCCCGAACGGGCCACGCTGCTCGGCCCATGCCGGGTGATCCCGCAGGAGTACCCGCAGATCGCCTGCCAGTGCATCAATATCGCGCTGCCGCCAATCTCCAATCTCCAATCTCCAATCTCACCCCGCCTGCTCGACCAACTGCTCGCCGAGATCACCAGCCCCTCGCCCGACGCCATCATCGCCTACCGTGGGCCGCACCGCTGGGTGCAGGCGTTCGAGCCGCTGCGCCTTGAGCCGGCCGCCGCCACGCCGGCCCGCCTGCGCGAGCGCGGCGTCTACCTGATCACCGGCGGCCTGGGCGCGATCGGCCTGGCGCTGGCGGCCGAGCTGGCCCGCGCGGTCAAAGCCCGGCTGGCGCTACTAAGCCGCACCGGCCCAACCGACGAGCAGAGCGCCCAGGTGCGCGCGCTGGAGGAACTGGGCGCCGAAGTCTTGGTGTTGCGGGCCGACGTGGCCGACCACGACCAGATGCGCGACGCGCTGGCGGCCCTGCATGCGCGCTTTGGCGCGCTGCACGGCGTGATCCACGCGGCCGGGGTCGCCGGCGGCGGGGTGATGCAGCTCAAAACGCCCGAGGCCGCCGCCCAGGTCTTCTCGCCCAAGGTCGCCGCATTGGGCGTGCTGGAGACGGTCCTGGCCGGCGCGCGGCTCGACTTCCTGGCGCTGTGCTCCTCGACGATCGCGATCACCGGCGGCTACGGCCAGGCCGATTACTGCGGGGCCAACGCCGCGCTCGACACCTTCGCGTATGCCTACGCCGCCCGCACCGGCAACTTCGCCGTGTCGATCAACTGGGACGGCTGGCAGCAGATCGGCCTGGCGGCCCGCACCGCCTCGGCCCGGCGCCTCGACCGCCACGGGCCGCCCCGCATCGGCCCGCTGCTGGAGTCGTGTGTGCGATCCAACGCGACGGAAGCGATCTACCGCAGCCGGCTGCGCCCCGACCGCGACTGGGTGCTGGCCGAGCACCGCCTCGGCGGCATCGCCGCGCTGCCCGGCACGGCCTACCTGGAGCTGGCGCGGGCCGCCTTCGCCCACTATGCCGGCGACCAGCCGGTCGAGCTGGCCGACGTGGTCTTCCACACCCCGCTGCTGGTACACGACGACGGCGAGGCCGAGATCGAAACCGTCCTGGAGCGCGCCGGCGACGGCTTCGCCTTCCGGGTGTTGAGCGCGCCGGAAGGGCGCCGGCACGCCAGCGGCACCATCCGGCCCATTCCCGCCGCAGCTCCTACTCAATATCCGCTCTCCGAACTGCTGGCCCAATACGCCGGACAGCAAGTTACGGATGGGCGAAATGATGCCGAGCCAGGCGAGCAAGCACCTACGCTCATGCCTCCGGCGGGCGGTGGGCTGGTGAGCTGGGGGCCGCGCTGGGGGAGCGTGCGGGAAGCCTTCGCACGCGAAGGCGTCGGGCTGGCGCGGCTGGAGCTGCCGGCCGAGTACCAGGCCGACCTGGAACACTACGTGCTCCACCCGGCGCTGCTGGATGTCGCGACCGCCGTCGGCACCCGGCTGGCCGGGCGTGGCACCTACCTGCCGATGCTCTACGGCCGCATCCGCGTCAGCGGGCCGCTGCCCGCCGCGATCTACAGCCTGGTCACGGCCCGCCCGGCGGCCCAGCACGAGACCGCGATCTTCGACATTGTGCTCATGGACGACGCCGGCATCGAGCGGGTCTCGATCGCCGACTTCACCGTGAAGCGCGTGGACGAAACCACGTTCCCCCGGCCGATCGCTACGCCGCGCCCCGCGCCGGCCGACCTCGGCATGACGCCCGACGAAGGCGTCGAGGTCTTTCGCCGGATCATCGCCGGCTGCCGCGCCAGCCAGATCGTCGTCTCGACCAACGACCTGGCCGCCCGCATCGCCCAGGCCAACATGCTCGACCAGACCAGCATCCTCGAACAGCTCCACCAAGCCCGCCAATCCTCGGCCCACGCGCGCCCGGCCTTGCAGCAAACCTACGTCGCCCCGGCCACGCCGATCGAGCAACAGATCGCCGAGATCTGGCAAGAAGCCTTCGGGATCGCGCAGATCGGGACCGCCGACGACTTCTTCGAGCTTGGCGGCAACTCGCTGCTGGCCACCCAGGTGGTCTTCCGCCTGCGCGACGCCTTCCAGGTCGCGCTGCCGCTCCGGCTCATGCTTGAAACCCCCACGATCGCCGGGCTCGCGCCGGTGATCGAGGACGCCCTGCTGGCCGCCGCCAGCCCCGAAGACCTGGCGCAAGCCCTGAGCGAACTGGAGTTAACCGATGACTGACCGCGACCCGCGCTTATCCGGGCTCTCGCGCGAGCAGCGCCAGCGCCTGCTCGAAAAGCTCCAGTCCAAAGCCGCCGGGGCCGGCAAGGCGCAGGTGATCCCCCGACGCGGCCCGTCGGCCCAGGCGCCGCTCTCTTTTTCCCAGCAGCGGCTCTGGTTCCTCCACGCGCTCGATCCCGGCGGCCTGGCCTACAATATCTTCAAAGCCATCCAGATCAGCGGCCCGCTCGACATTGCCGCGCTTGAGCAGGGCCTGAACGAGATCGTGCGGCGCCACGAGACGCTGCGCACCACCTTTCTGGCCGTCGAGGGCCAGCCCACCCAGATCATCCACCCATCCCAGCCGCTGCTGCTGCCGCTGCTGGATCTCCAATCGCTGCCGGCGCCCGACCGCGCCGCCGAAGCGCGCCGCCACGCCCGCGCCGAGGCCCACCAGCCCTTCGACCTGGCCACCGGCCCGCTCGTACGTTTCACGCTGCTGCGCCTGGCGCCCGATCAGCACATCGCGCTGCTGACGATGCACCACATTATCTCCGACGGCTGGTCGGTCGGCCTGTTCATACGCGAGATCACAGCGCTGTACGCCACTCACCTATCCGCTCCGCCCGTAGGGCAATCCGCTCAATCCGCTCCCCTATCCGCTCTCCCTGTCCAATATGCCGACTTCGCCATCTGGCAGCGCGAGTGGTTGCAGAGCGAGGACGAGCAGGGCCACTCGCCACTTCAGGCCCAGCTCGCGTTCTGGCGGCGGCAGCTCGCCGGTATGGCGACACTCCAGTTGCCCACCGATCACCCGCGCCCGCTGGCCCAGAGCTTCTGCGGCGCCGCCCATCATCTCGCCTGCCCCGCACCCCTGCTCGACAAGCTCAATGCGCTCAGCCGCCAGGAAGGCGTCACGCTGTTTAACACGCTGCTGGCGGCCTTCAAGCTGCTGCTGGCCCGCTACAGCCGCCAGACCGACATCGTCGTCGGCTCGCCGGTCGCCGGCCGCACCCACCGCGAGACCGAGGGGCTGATCGGCTTTTTCGTCAACACCCTGGTGCTGCGTACCGACCTGGCCGGCGACCCCAGCTTCCGGGCGCTGCTCGGGCGCGTGCGGGCGGTGGTCGCCGACGCGCAGTCCCACCAGGATCTGCCCTTTGAGCGCCTGGTTGACGAACTCCAGCCGGCGCGCGACCCCAGCCGCAACCCGCTCTTTCAGGTCATGTGTACCTTCCAGCGCCCGCCGATCGAGACGACCGAGCTGGCCGGGCTGACATTCGCCGACCTGGAGATCAAGACCGAGACCTCCGGGTTCGATCTCACGCTGTCCTTCACCTGGGCCGGGCCACAGCTCACCGCCAAGATCGACTACAACACCGATCTCTTCGACGCCGCCACCATCGCCCGGATCGCGGGCCACTACCAGACCCTGCTGGAGGCCATCGCCGCAGATCCTGATTGCCGGATATCCGCTCTGCCCCTACACGACGACGCCGAGCGGCAGAAGCTGCTGGTGGAGTGGAACGCGACCCAAGCCGCCTACCCGCTCGATCGCTGCCTGCACCAGCTCATCGGCGCGCAGGCCGCGCGCACGCCCGACGCAGTGGCGCTGGCATTCGACCACCCAGACCCTGTACCGGCGGCCCTCCGTGGCCGCCCCGCCGACCACCGAGAACCAGAACAAAGAACCACCCAGAGGGTACCCGACAAAGAACAAAGGATTGATACACCACGCAACACGCAACAGTTTTCTCAATTCTCATATGTGACCTACGCCGAGCTGAACCGGCGTGCTAACCAGCTTGCCCATCATCTGCGGGCGCACGGCGTCGGCCCCGACGTGCCGGTCGGCATCTGCATGGAGCGCTCGGCCGAGCTGGTGGTCGCGCTGCTGGCGGTGCTCAAGGCCGGCGGCGCCTACCTCCCGCTCGACCCCGGCTACCCGCCGGAGCGCCTGCGTCTGATGCTGGAGGAGGCCCAGGTGTCCGTGCTGATCACCGACCAAGAACAAAGAACAAAGAACCAAGAACAAAGCACCACCGATCGTAAGGGCGTATTGCATACGCCCCCAGCGAACCACGAAAGAGCCTACAGCCCCACGCCCCCAGCGGACCCTGGACAACCAACCGTGATCGATCTGACCGCCGACCGGGAGATGATCGCCCGGCAGCCGGCGACGAACCCGGACAGCGGCGTGACGCTCGACAACCTAGCCTACATCATCTACACCTCCGGCTCCACGGGCAAGCCCAAAGGCGCGATGAACACCCACCGGGCGATCGTCAACCGGCTGCTCTGGATGCAGGATGCCTACCATCTCGGGCAGAGCGACCGGGTGCTGCAAAAGACGCCCTACAGCTTCGACGTGTCGGTCTGGGAGTTCTTCTGGCCGCTGATCAGCGGCGCAACGCTGGTGTTGGCACGGCTCGGCGGCCATCAGGAGCCCGGCTACCTGGTCGAGCTGATCCAGCAGCAGCAGATCACCACCCTGCACTTCGTCCCCTCCATGCTCCAGTTCTTCCTGGAGCAGCCGGACCTGGGCGCGTGCCGATCGCTGCGGCGGGTCGTGTGCAGCGGCGAGGCACTCTCGCCCCAGCTCCAGGAGCGCTTCTTCGCCCGGTTCGGCTCGCTGGGTACTGAGCTGCACAACCTGTACGGCCCGACTGAAGCGGCAGTGGATGTCACCCACTGGGCTTGCGCCCCCGGCGACGCGCACACCGTCCCGATCGGGCGCCCGGTCGCTAACACCCAGCTCTACATCCTGGACGACCACATGCGACCGGCGCCAGCTCGGGGTTGCGGGCGAGCTGTACATCGGCGGCGTCCAGCTCGCCCGCGGCTACCTGCGCCGGCCCGACCTGACCGCAGAGCGCTTCGTACCCAATCCCTTCAACAAGAACAAAGAACAAAGAACAAAGAACAAAGAGCCGAGAACCGAGGATAGAGGATTGAAGATAGAAGATAGCAGCCTCGCTGCCCAGGAAAAGCTATCCTCTATCCTCTATCCTCTATCCTCAACTCGGTTGTATAGGACCGGCGACCTCTGCCGCTACCACCCCGACGGCGCGATCGAGTTTCTTGGCCGGCTCGACCACCAGGTCAAGCTGCGCGGCTTCCGCATCGAGCTGGGCGAGATCGAGGCTGTGGTGCAGCAGCACGGGGCCGTGCGCGAGGCGGTCGTCGTCGCCCGTGAGGAGGGGGCAGGCGATAAGCGGCTGGTGGCCTACATCGTGCCGGGAGATTGGAGATTAGAGATTGGAGATTCGGGCGCCGACAATCTCCAATCTCCAATCTCCAATCTCCCGCAAGATCTGCGCCTGTTCCTCCAGGATCGCCTACCAGACTATATGATACCCGCCGCGTTTGTGACGCTCGACGCGCTGCCACTCACACCCAGCGGCAAGCTCGACCGGCGGGCGCTGCCGGCGCCGAGCGGCGCCCGGCCGGGGGTGCGCCGCCCGTATGTCGCGCCGCGCACCCCCGTCGAGGCCCAGCTTGCCGAGGTCTGGCGGGAGCTGCTGGCGGTCGAGCAGGTCGGAGTCGAAGACAGCTTCTTCGAGCTGGGCGGGCACTCCTTGCTGCTGATGCAGCTCTCCACGCGCATGCGCGAGACCTTCGGGGTCGAGCTGCCGCTGCGGGTGCTATTCGACGCGCCCACGATCGCCGCGATGACGGTGGCGATCGCCACCCGACAGGTCGAGCAGGAGCACCCGGACGACATCGCCGCCATGCTCCAGGAGCTGAAGGGCCTCTCGCCCGCCGAGATCCAGGCGCTCCTCAAGGCAGAGTAAACTTCTCGGAGTGCGTGTTGCATGTTGCGTCGCGCCGAATCACGCAACACGCAACACGTAACACGAGCCTGGCTCATCAACACCCGGCCGCCGCTCACCGGCGCAGCATCCCCGCCACGTACGCGACGGTCCCGCCCGCATAAAGCGCGGCCAGCGGCAACTCCACGCCGAAGTGCTTCTGAATCCCGACCAGCAGGCGCACAGCCAGAAACGAGTTCCCGCCCAGGTCAAAGAAATCGTCGGCGACCCCAATCCCCTGAACCTCCAGGATCGCTTCCCACAGCGCGATGAGCTGTCGTTCCAGCTCGTCGCGCGGCGCCGTGCCGGCCTCGCCATCGATCGGTGCTGGCTCCGGCTGCGGCCGGCGGCCACGCTCCGGCGACAATGTGAGCGCGGCACGCCATTGCTCATAGCAGGCCGAGGGCGCGGCAACGGGCGCCGTCTCGCGCCAGGCCACCTCCTCAGTCGCGAGGCGCCGCAGCAGCAGGACGTAGGCGTCGAGCATCTGCTGCATCAGCCCATCGGGAAAGACCACCTCCACCGCTTGCCACTGGCAGATCAGCGACCCATCGCCAAGCTGACGCACCGTCGGCGCCAGCACAACCTGCGGGGTATAGACCCGCACCGCCAGCTCGGCGAACTGGTAGGGCATTGTGGCCCGCGCGGCCTCGGCCTCCTCCAGGCCGTGCATGTGGTAAGGCAGGTGATGGTCGAGCACGCTATTGAAGCACACCGGCATCGGGGCATGTGGGCCGCGGTTGCGCCGCCGGTTCAGCTCCTGCACCGCCTGGCATCCCGAAAACGAGCGGTGGTCGAGATGCGTGACCCGCTGCTCCTGCAAACGCCGGGCGCGCTCCACAAAGCTGCCCGGCCCATCCTCGACCGTCAGCAGCACGAAGGTGTTGAAGTGGGCTACGATCTGGCCGATCTGCGGGTGAAACGGCGGGCGGTCGGAGCCGATCAGGCCGATCGTGAAGCGCGGGCCGGCGCTCCAGGCCGCCAGCACCTCGGCGAAGGCCGCGACCACCACCGACGAGGGCGTCAGCCCGACCCTGGACGCCAGCGTCTTCACCTGCGCCCAGGCGGCCCCGTCCAGCGCGATGATGTCGCGATCGACGAACTGAGACGGGGTCGACGGCCTGATCTCCTGCGCCAGCGGCAACTCCGGCGCCGGCGGCAACGCCGGCAGCAGCTTCAACCAGTAGTCCCTGGCGCGCTGATACGCCGGGCTGTTCTGGAAGTCCAGCCACGCCAGCACGTAGTCGCGGTAGGAGCACTCCAGCGGCGGCAGCTCGGCGGTCGGGTCGGCCAGCAGCCGCACCAACTCGCGGTTCAGCGTGGCGCGGCTGGTGCCGTCGATCAGCAGCAGCTCGATGCGGGCAAGCATGCGGACGCGCCGCTCGCCCAGCCGGTAGGCCCGGAACTCAAACAACGGCCAGCGGTCCAGCGGGGCCTTATGCAAACGCATCCGCTCGCGCACCGCCTCCAGCACGGCCTCGGCTGCCGCCGGCTCGTGCTCGCACAGATCGACGGCCTCCAGTCGATACGGCGGCACGTAGGCCAGGATCTGCTGCTCGCCGTCGGGCAGGATGATCGCCCGCAGCATCTCGTGGCGGTCGATCAGCCGGCGCAGGGCCAGCTCGAACCGCTCCACGAAGCCATCAGGCACATCCGAGAACTCGTGCTCCATCAGGACATTGGCGCCGCCCGTGCTCAAGTCGAAGAAATCGCTCCGTCCGGTCCAGTAGACCTGCTGGACATCGGTCAGCGGGAACGGCAGGTGGCGCCGGCGCGGGTCGGGGACGAGCGCCGGAAGCGCGGCCTGCGGCGGCAGTTCCCCACGCTCGGCTTGCTCGGCCAGGGCCTGGACGATCACCCGCGCCAGGCTGGCCACCGTCGGCGCCTCGTACAGCCGGCGCAGCGGCAGATCGATCTGGAAGGCGGCGCGCACCCGCGCGATCAGCTGGATGGAGAGCAGCGACTGCCCGCCAAGCTCGAAAAAGTCGTCATCGACGCCCACGCGCTCCCACCGCAGCACGTCGGCCCACAGCCGCGCCAGCGTCTCCTCGAGCGGCGTGCGCGGCGCCACGAACGCGGCCCCCAGGTCGGGCCGGCCCTGGTCGGGCGCCGGCAGCGCGCGCCGGTCAACCTTGCCGTTGGGCGTCAGCGGCAGCGCGTCCAATAGTACAAAAGTGGCGGGCACCATATAACCTGGCAGCTTCTGCTTGAGGAAGGCCCGCAACTCCCCTACGAATTGAGAATTGAGAATTGAGAATTGAGAATTGGACTCCTCGCTCCTTTGTTCTTTGCTCTTTGTTCTCTGTTCTTGGTCGGGGACGACGTAAGCCACCAGCCGCCGCTCGCCCGGCCGATCCTCGCCGGCGACGACGACCGCCTCACGCACGGCCCCGTGCTGCGCCAGCACCGCCTCGATCTCGCCCAGCTCGATCCGAAAGCCGCGCAGCTTGACCTGCTGATCGAGCCGCCCAAGGTACTCGATCGCGCCATCGGGTCGGTAGCGGCACTGGTCGCCGGTCTTATAGAGTTTGTTGTCAGTTGTCCATTGTCCGTTGTCCGTGGCTGGCTGCAACTGACCACTGACAACGGACAACGGACTCGGAACGAAGCGTTCTGCGGTCAGCTCAGGTCGGCCCAGGTACCCGCGCGCCAGCCCCGCACCGCCGATGTACAGCTCACCCGGCACCCCGATTGGCGCCGGCTGCATGTGTACGTCCAGCACATAAGCTTGGGTGTTGCCCAGCGGGCGACCGATCGGCAGCGGCCGACGCTGGCCGCCTCGCTCGCAACTCCAGCAGATCGCGTCGATCGCCGTCTCGGTCGGGCCGTACATGTGATGTAGGCGCGCCCCCAGCAGTGTGAGGAACCGCTCTTGCAGCTCGAAGGGCAGCGCCTCGCCGCCGCAGAAGACGTGCCGCAGGCTGGCGCACCCCGAGAAGCCCGGCGTGTCCAGCAGTACCGCCAGCAGCGCCGGCACCAGTTGCAGGATCGTGACTTGGCGCTGGCGGATCGTCTCGACCAGCGCGGTGCTGTCATGGTGGTCATCGGGCGAGAGCAGGACCAGTTGCGCGCCCCACGCCAGCGGCCCAAAGAACTCCCACACCGACACGTCGAAGCTAAACGAGGTGTTCTGCACGACGCGGTCACCTGCCATGAGCGGGAAGGTCGCCTGCATCCAGTACAGGTGGTTGACGATCGCGCGGTGCGGCACCATCACGCCTTTGGGCCGCCCGGTCGAGCCGGAGGTGTAGATGATATAGGCCAGGTCCTCGGCCGCCACCACGCACGCCGGGTTCTCGGCCGGCTGCTGGGCGATGGTGGGCCAGTCAGAGACGAGATCGACCACAGTCTGTTGGGGCGAAGGGCGATACGCCCTTTCGTCGTCCACTGGGGGCGTATGCTCCGCTTGTCCGTGGTCCGCTGGGGGCGTATGCAATACGCCCTTACGATCTGTGGCGCTTTGTTCTTGGTTCTTTGTTCTTTGTTCTTGGTCGGTGAGCAGCACGGCGACCTGGGCGTCATCGAGCATCCAGGCCAGGCGCTCGGCCGGGTAGTCGGGGGCGAGCGGGAGGTAGGCGCCGCCGGCTTTGAGGGTTGCTAGCAGCGCGACCACCAGCGCAGGCGAGCGCTCCAGGTGGATGCCCACGCGGGTATCGGGGCCCACGCCTAGTCGCCGTAGGTGGTGCGCGAGCTGGTTCGCACGACGGTTCAGCTCCCCGTAGGTCATGTGCTGCTGAGAATTGAGAATTGAGAATTGAGAATTGAGAAAACTGTTACGTGTTGCGTGGTGCGTGTTGCGTGGCGTATCAATCCTTTGTTCTTTGTTTTTTGTTCTTTGTTCTGGTTCTTGGTGGTCGAACACCAACGCTACTGCGTCGGGCGTGCGCGCCGCCTGGGCCTCGACCAGCGTGTGCAGGCGCTGATCCTGTGGATAGCTGGCCGCCGTGGCGTTCCAATCCACGAGCAGCCGCCGGCGCTCCTCGGCCGCCAACAGGTCGCACGACTCGTAGCGCTGCTCCGGCCGGCGTGCCATCGCGGTCAGCGCCCGCACGTAGTATCCGGCCAGCGCGTCGATCTGCTCCTCGCACAGCGCGGCGGCATCGTACTCAAACGATAGCTGGAGCTGCGACGTGGCCGGGTCCAGCGTGAATAGCGCGGAGAAAGTGAAGTTTGTCGCCAGGAAGCTGCGCGCCGCCACTAGTTCCAGGCCCTCCCAGTCAAGCAGCGGCTGGTAGATATGAAAGTGGTTGAAGTTAAAGCAGGTCTCCGACAGCGCCTGCCCGCCCATCAGCGGCTGGATCTCCGGCAACGGATAGCGCCGGAACGGCAGCAGCTCCCGCTCGGCCGCGAACGTCTCCCGCACCAGGTCCAGCCAGGTGCCGCCCCGCAGATCGAGCCGAAACGGCAGCGTGTTCAGAAACAGCCCCAGGACCTGTGCGCCCGCCGCCTCTTCCGGTCGCCCGTGAGCCACCAGCCCGGTCAGCGCCGCTTGCCGGCCGCCGGCCAGGCTCAACACCCGCATATGCCCGGCCAGCAACACGCTCTTGAGCGGCACCCCCGCGGCCTCGGCCAGCCGCCGCAGCTCATCGGACAGCGCCGGTGCCAGCGGGACCGCCCGCATCCGCGCCTGGCGGGCAGCCGGCTCCGCCCCGGTCGCCCGCAGGCGCGGCAGCATCGTCACCTCCGCGTCGGCCAGCTTCGCGGCCCAGTAGCGCCGGCACTCCTGCAATTCGAGCGCCTGGCGCTCCAGCGCCACGTACTGCCGGAAGGTCGTGCCCGGCGCGGGGCCGATCGGCGGGACAGCCGCGCGCAGCAGGAACAGATAGTGCCGGCACACCTCGGTCAGCATAGCGGCCAGGCTCCAGCCGTCGAGAATCGCGTGGTGGACGCTCCAGCCAAACTGGAAGGTGGTCTCGCTGCGCCAGTGGACCTGGAAGCGGATCAGCGGCGCGCGCTCAAGTTGAAACGGCGCGTTCTGCTGGGCCGCGAACCAGGCCTCCAGCGCCTGCTCCTGCTCGGCCGGCGCCAGGTGGCGCAGGTCAGCGATCTGCAAGGGCAGCTCGACCGCCCGGTGAACCAGTTGCAGCGGCGCACGAAACCCAGTCAGCGCGAAGGACGTTCGTAGCACTGGGTGGCGGGCGACCAACTGCGCGAGCGCGGCGCGGATGGCTTGCGCCTCGAAACGGCCCCGCAGCAGCAGGCTACCGACATCTTGGTAGACGCTGGCCTCGGGGCTGCTCTCGGCGTGGAACAGCATGCCGAGTTGGAGCCGGGTCAGCGGGTAGGCGTCCTCCACGGTGTCCGGCAGCAACGGCCGGTCCTCCGGCGCGGCCAGGCTGAAGGGCGCGCTCTGCGGGGCGTCGAAGGCCGTCGCCTCGGTCGAGCTGATCGCCTGGGCCAGCGTGTGGATGGTCTGATGCTGAAAGATCTGCTGGACCGACAGCGGCAGGCCGCGCTCGCGCGCCCGCGCTGCCACCTGCACAGTGCGGATCGAGTCGCCGCCCAGCGCGAAGAAGGTATCGTGGATGCCGACCCGGTCGAGCCGCAGCACCTCGGCCCAGATCGCCGCCAGGCTCTGCTCGACCGGCGTCTCCGGCGCCACAAAGGTCTGCTTCAGCGCCGGTCGGCTGCTCTCCGGCGGCGGAAGCGCGCGGCGGTCCAGCTTGCCGTGCGCCGTCAGCGGCAGCGCGTCCAGCAGCACAAACGCGGCGGGCACCATGTACTCCGGCAGCCGCTCACGCGCCCAGGCCGTCGCATCCTGGATCAGGCGGGCCGCGCTGCTACGCCGCTCCTCCGGCACCCCGGCCGCCACCGGCCCGGCGACCGCAGGGCCGATCGCATACAGGTTATACAACCCGCTGGCCTGCAAAGCGCCATCCTGCTCGACCGCCACGCGATACCCGCGCTGCTCGAAGATCGCCCGCACCTGCGCGAGCCGCCCCCCGACATCATGAACCTCCACCACGACCTGCCGAATCTTCGGCCAGTCCTCGGCAGCGATCCCGGCCAGCACATCCAGCTCGCTCTTCTCGACATCGATCTTCAGCAGGTCGATCCGTTCGATGCCCTGCTCACGGATGATCTCCGAGACGGTGCGGAACTGGCAGAGCACCCGCTCGCCGCGCAGTCGCTCGGCCAGCAGCTCATCGAGCGCCGCCCCGTCGAGATCATCCAGCACCTGCTGGTGGCGTAGGAACGCGAGGACGGCCGCCCGCTCCTCCTGCTGGTCGGCGAACCGACCGGAGAGGATCGACACATGCGGATAATAGGTCAGCGCCGCCGTCCGGGCGGTCTCGGCCAGCCCGCAGGCGAAGGGCCGGGCGTCCAGCCCGTAGAGCGCCAGGTTGAGCCGCAGCAGCTCGAACAAGGCCGGCACCGGCTCAAACGCATACACGACCGGCCGCGCACACGCCTGCCCGACCAGCAGGCTGAACAGGCCAATGTTAGCTCCCACATCGAACACACACGCATCGTCCGGCAGCGTGATCCCCTGGCGCAGGTAGGCCCGCGCCTCGAAGATCTCCTGGTACATAAAGTCGGTCTCGACCGGGTTCTGCGCCAGCACCACCATACCGTTGGGCAGCTCATAGGTCCGGCGGTCGGCCAGGCGCCCTTCGCGCTGCCAGCGCAGCAGCCGGCGCAGCGGCGCGGCCTGCTCGTCATCCGGCACCAGGTAGGCCACCAGCCGCGCGGGCTGCTCCCCGGCCGGCTGGAGCACCACCAGGCTCTCGCGCACCGCCCCGTGCTGGTCGAGCACGGCCGCGATCTCGCCCAGCTCGATCCGAAACCCGCGCAGCTTGACCTGGAAGTCGCGCCGCCCCAGGTACTCGATCGCGCCGTCACTCCGGTAGCGGCACAGGTCGCCGGTCCGATAGAGTTTGTTGTCCGTTGTCAGTAGTCCGTTGTCCGTTGTCCGTTGCAACTGACCACTGACTACTGACAACGGACTCGGTACGAAGCGCTCGGCTGTCAAATCAGGGCGACCGAGGTACCCGCGGGCGAGCTGCACCCCGCCGATGTACAGCTCGCCGGCGACGCCGGCCGGCACTGGGCGCATGTGGTCGTCCAGCAGCCAGATCTGGGCGTTGGCCACTGGGCGGCCGATCGGCACCGGCGCATCGGCGGCGGCGGGCCGGCAGGCCCAAGCGGTGACATCGACCGACGCCTCGGTGGGGCCGTACAGGTTGTGCAGCTCCGCGCCTAGCGGGCCGAGCCGCTCGAAGAAGCGCTGCTGAAGTTCGCCGCCCAGCGCCTCGCCGCTACAGATCACGCGGCGCAGGCCGGCCCCTCCCTGCGTCGGGATTCCGCAGCGGCCGGCCCCCGGCTCCTCAAGGAACACCTGGAGCATGGCCGGTACGAAGTGCAGCGTGCTGATCTGCGCCGAGCGGATCAGCTCGGCCAGGTAGGCCGGGTCACGCTGGCCGCCGGGCCGCGCCAGCACCAGCGTCGCGCCCGCCAGCAGCGGCCAGAAGAACTCCCAGACCGACACGTCGAAGCTGTAGGGTGTCTTCTGCAATACGCGGTCGGTCGCGCTCAACTGGTAGGTCGCCTGCATCCATAGCAGCCGGTTGACGATCCCGCGATGCGGCACCATCACCCCCTTGGGCGCGCCGGTCGAGCCGGAGGTGTAGATGATGTAGGCCAGGTTGCCGGGCGTGACGCCGCTGTCCACGTTCGTCTCCGGCTGCCGGGCGATGCGCTCCCAGCCGGAGACGAGATCGATCACTGTGCGGTCGAACGTGGTGCTGTAGGCTCTTTCGTCGCCCGCTGGGGGCGTGGTGCTATGCGCTCCGTCGTCGCCCGCTGGGGGCGTGGTACTATGCGCTCCGTCGTGGTTCGCTAGGGGCGTGGTGCTATGCGCTCCGTCGTGGTTCGCTAGGGGCGTGGTGCTATGCGCTCCGTCGTGGTTCGCTAGGGGCGTATGCAATACGCCCTTACGATCGGTGGTGCTTTGTTCTTGGTTCTTTGTTCTTTGTTCTTGGGTGGTGAGTAGCACCGGCGCCCCGCTATCCTCCAGCATCAGTCGCAGCCGCTCGACCGGGTAGCCGGGGTCGAGCGGGAGGTAGGCGCCGCCGGCCTTGAGGATAGCCAGCAGCCCAACCACCAGTTCCACCGAGCGCTCCATGCATACGGCCACCGGCACATCCGGCCCCACCCCCAGTGCTCGCAGCTCATGGGCGAGCTGGTTGGCGCGCCGATCCAGGTCACGGTAGGTCACATATGAGAATTGAGAACCCTCCTCAGAACCGAGAACCGAGAACTGAGAACCGGAATCCTCGCCGCTTGGTTCTTGGTTCTTGGTTCTTGGTTCTTGGTTCTTGGTTCTTGGTTCTTGGTGGTCGAACGCCAGCGCCACCGCATCCGGCGTGCGGGCGGCTTGGGCCGCGACCAGCTCGTGCAGGCACGGCGCTGTGGGGTAGGCCACGTCGGTGGCGTTCCAGGCCGCTTGCTGCCGCCGCTCGGCCTCGGTGAGAATCGGGAGCGCGGAGACGGGCAGGGCATGGTCCACGACGATTGCGGCCAGCAGCGTCTCAAAATGCCCGATCATCCGCCCGATCGTCGTCGCATCAAGCAGATCGGTGTTGTACTCGAACCACCCCGCCAGCCCTTGCTGGCCTTCGACTACCGTGAGGGTCAAGTCGAACTTGGCCGTCTCGCCTGTTACCGGCACGGGGCTAAGGGTCAGGCCGGGCAGCTCGATCGCGGGCATGGGCGCGCTCTGGAGCGCGAACGCGACCTGGACCAGCGGCGTGCGGCTCAGGTCGCGCTGGAGCTGGAGTTCCTCGACCAGCCGCTCGAAGGGCAGATCCTGGTGGGCGTAGGCGCCCACGCAGGTTTCGCGCACGCGGCCCAGCAGCTCGCGGAAGGTTGGATCGCCCGACAGGTCAGTGCGCAGTACTAGCGTATTGACGAAGCAGCCGATCAGATCCCTGGTCTGGGCGCGGGTGCGGCCGGCGATCGGCGCGCCGACCACGATATCGGCCTGGCCGCTGTAGCGCGCCAGCAGCGCCTGGAACGCCGCCAGCAGCAGCATAAACAGCGTGGCGCCCTCGCCCCGCGCCAGCGCCGCCAGATCCTCGGACAGCCGGGCGGGCAGCGCGAAGTTGTGCCGGGCGCCGCGAAAGGTCTGCACCGCCGGGCGCGACCGGTCGAGTGGCAGGGCCAGCACATCCGGGGCGCCGGCCAACTGCCCTTTCCAGTACCCTAGCTGGGCCTGGAGCGGCGACTCGCCGTCCTCGCCCGCGCCGTTCAACCACTCGCGCTGCCAGATGGCGTAGTCGGCGTACTGCACGGGCAGGTCGGGCAGCGCGGCCGACCGGCCACCGGCGTAGCCGGCATACAGCGCGGCCAGCTCGCGAATGAAGATATCGATCGACCAGCCGTCGGAGATGATATGGTGCATCGTCAGCGCCAGGACGTGTTCGCGGTCGCCGACCCGCAGCAGCGCCAGCCGCACCAGCGGGCCGCAGCCCAGCTCGAACGGGTGCTGGATCGCGGCCGTGGCGTGGCGCACGGCTTCGGCCTCGCGCAGATCGTCGGGCAGGCCGCGCAGGTCCACCGGCGGCGGGAGCGGCGCGGCGGCGTCGGGCGGCGCGATCACTTGCACCGGGCGGCCATCGATCAGCGCAAACGTCGTCCGCAGGACCTCGTGGCGGCGCATCAGCGCATCGACGCCCTGCTCCAGCGCCGCCAGGTCGAGCGCGCCGGTCAGGCGAACGACGGCCGACATATTGTAGAAGGAGCTGTCGGGCATCAACTGGGCCAGAAACCACAGCCGCTGCTGGGCGTACGAGAGCGGCAGCGGCCCGTCGCGCGGGACCGGCTGGAGCGGCGGCGCGACCGGGCGCGCGGCGGCGGCTTTGCTCAGGAACGCGATCAGCTCAGCCCGCCGCTCGACAATCTGGGCGCGCAGTTCCGGCGTCAGCCCGGTGCTGGGCGCGCTGTAGCGCAGCCGCTCGCCCTCGACCCACAGTCGCACTCCCTGGCCACGCAGGTACGCCAATAGCTCGACGATTCTCATAGCTCCCCTTCCTGGAGATCCGCATCGGGCGCGCCGGCGGTCACGGGCGCATCCTGGGCCGCCCACTGGAGCGCCTCGATCTGCTCGGCCATGCCCGCGACCGTCGGCGTCTCGAACAGGCTCCGCAGCGGCAACTCAACCTGGAACAGCTCGCCGAGTTGCGCCACGTACTGCGTCGCCAGCAGCGAGTGCCCGCCGAGCGTAAAGAAGTTGTCGTGGATGCCCACCCGCTCGACGCCCAGCAGCCGCGCGGCCAGCTCGGCCAGCGTGGCCTCGGCGGGAGTGCGCGGCTCGGCGTAGGTCCCGGCCCCCGCGCGCGCGCCATCGGGCGCCGGCAGCGCGGCGCGATCGACTTTGCCATTCGGCGTCAGCGGCAGCGCGTCGAGCAGCACGAATGTGGCGGGTATCATATAGTCTGGTAGGCGATCCTGGAGGAACTGGCGCAACTCCACAGAACCGAGAACCGAGAACCGAGAACCTTCGGTAGGATCTTCCGGTTCTTGGTTCTTGGTTCTTGGTTCTTCGATGAGGTAGGCCACCAGCCGCTTGTCGCCCGGCCGGTCCTCACGGGCGACGACCAGCGCCTCGCGCACACCCGGATGGGCGCTGAACACCGCCGCAACCTCGCCCAGCTCGATACGGAAGCCGCGCAGCTTGACCTGCTGATCGAGGCGCCCCAGGAACTCGATCGCGCCGTCGGGCCGGTAGCGGCAGAGGTCGCCGGTTCTATACAGCCGAGTTGAGGATAGAGGATTGAGGATAGAGGATAGCTTGTGATGAGCAGCGAGACTGCTATCCTCTATCTTCAATCCTCTATCCTCTAGCTTCGCAAAGGGGTTGGGAATAAAGCGCTCTGCGGTCAGGTCGGGGCGATTGAGGTACCCGCGCGCCAGCCCGACGCCGCCAATGTACAGCTCGCCGGGGACACCCACCGGGGCCGGGTTCAGGTGGCGGTCCAGCAGGTACACTTGGGCGTTGGCGAGCGGGCGGCCGATCGGCGGCGGGCGCCCGTCGTCGGCGCACTCGGCGATCGTCGCGCAGACGGTGATCTCGGTGGGGCCGTAGGCGTTGAGGAAGCGCCGGCCCGCGCCCCAGCGGGCGACTAGCTCGGCCGGGCATGCCTCGCCGGCGGCCACGATCGTGTGCAGCGCGGGGAGCGGCGCGGTGGGCAGCGCCGCCAGCAGGGCCGGCGGGAGCGTGACGGTGGTGATCGCCTGCTCGCGCAGCAGACCCAGCAGCTCGGCGCCGGACAGCAGCGCTGCCGGGGCCAGGCACAGCGCCGCGCCGGCCAGCAGCGCGGTCACGACCTCCGACACCGCCGCGTCGAAGCTGAACGCGGCGAACTGGAGCACCCGGCTGCCGGCGCCGATGCCGAACGGGCCGATCTGGGCGGCGGCCAGGTTGCCGATCCCACGGTGCGTGACCATCACGCCCTTGGGCGCGCCGGTCGAGCCGGAGGTGTAGATCACGTAGGCCAGGTTGTCGGCTGTCACGCCGCTCTCTAGGTTGGTGGCCGGCTGCCGGGCGATGGCGGGCCAGTCGGCGGTCAGGTTGATCAGGGTTGGTTGTCCCTGAGTGGATGAGGGCGGAGTATTGGTGGTTGTCTCAGAGTTCGCTGGGGGCGTATGCAATACGCCCTTACGATCGGTGGTTCCTACGCGATCGTGTGGGTAGTGGTTCTCGATACTTTGTTCTTGGTCGGGTACCCTCTGGGTGGTTCTTTGTTCTTGGTCGGTGAGCAGCACAGCGACCCGCGCATCCTCCAGCATGTATCGGAGCCGCTCGGCGGGGTAGTGCGGGTCGAGCGGGAGGTAGGCGCCGCCGGCCTTGAGCACGCCCAGCAGCGCGACCACCAGCTCCAGTGAGCGCTCCATGCAGATGCCGACGAGCACCTCCGGCCCCACGCCCAGGCCGCGCAGGCGATGAGCAAGCTGGTTCGCCCGCCGGTTCAACTCGCGGTAGCTCATATATGAGAATTGAGAATTGAGAAAACTGTTGCGTGTTGCGCCTGCCCTGAGCCGTGTCGAAGGGTGTTGCGTGTTGCGTGTTGCGTCTCCGTCGGTTCTTGGTTCTTGGTTCTTGGTTCTTGGTTCTTGGTGGTCGAACAGCAGCGCCACTGCGTCGGGCGTGCCTGCGGCCTGGGCCTCGAAAAGCTGGTGCGCGCAGGCGCCGGGAAGCTCGGCGGCGGTCGCGTTCCACTCGACCAGGAGCTGCCGCCGCTCGGCCTCGGTGAGGAGCGGGAGCCTGGAGACGGGCAGGGCAGAGTCCAGGGCGATTGCGGCCAGCAGCGTCTCGAAATGCCCAATCATTCGCCTGATCGTCGCTGCGTCGAACAGATCGACGTTGTACTCGACCTGGCCGTACAGCCCGTCGGCCGTGTCCATCAGCGCCAGCAGCAGGTCGAACTTGGCCGTCGCGCCGTCCACCTCCAGCAGGTTCAGCTCCAGGCCGGGCAGCTCGACCTGCGGCGCGGGGATGTTCTGGAACGTACACATGACCTGGAACAGCGGGTTGTGGCTCAGGTCGCGCTCGGGGCGCAGCGCCTCGACCAGTTGGTCGAACGGCAGGTCCTGGTGGGCGTAGGCGCCCAGGCAGGTTTCGCGCACGCGGCCCAGCAACTCCAGGAAGGTCGGGTCGCCCGACAGATCGGCACGCAGCGCCAGCGTGTTGAGGAACAGGCCGATCAGGTCCTCGGTCTCGGCGCGGGTGCGGCCGGCGATCGGCGTGCCGACGACGAAATCGTCCTGGCCGCTGTAGCGCGAGAGCAGCACCTGGAACGCCGCCAGCAGCGTCATAAACAGCGTGCCGCCGGCCTGGTGGGTCAGCGCCTGGAGCGACGCCGCCAGTGTAGGCGGCAGCACAAAAGTCTCGGTCGCACCGCGATAGGTCTCGACCGCCGGGCGCGGGCGATCGGTCGGCAGCGCCAGCAGCCGCGGCGCCCCGTCGAGCTGCCCGCGCCAGTAGTCCAGCAGTTGCTCACGGACGGCGCCCTGGAGCCATTCGCGCTGCCAGACGGCGTAATCGGCATATTGGATGGGGAGAGCGGGAAGGGGAGCGGAGCCGGCAGCATACAGCGCCGTCAGCTCGCGCGCGATCACCCGCAGCGACCAGCCGTCGGAGATGATGTGGTGCATCGCCAGCAGCACGACGTGCTCGGCAGAGTCCAGCCGCAGCAGCGCGGCGCGCAGCAGCGGCCCGCGTTCCAGGTCGAACGGGCGCCCGGCGTCCTGGGCTGCCAGCCGCCGCGCCGCCGCCGCGCGCTCGGCCTCCGGCAGCGCGGTCAAGTCCACCAGCGGCAGCGGCACCCGCAGCGCCGGAGCGATCCGCTGGACCGCCCGCCCGCCCACCTGCGGGAGCGTCGTTCGCAGCACCTCGTGGCGCCGCGCCAGCCCGTCGAGGCCCTGCTGGAGCGCCGTCCAGTCGAGCGGCCCGGCCACCCGCACCGGCAGAGTCATTGTGTAGAAGGCATTGCCGTACGCAATCCGGTCCAGGAACCACATGCCCTGCTGGGTCAGCGAGATCGGCAGACCCGGCCCAGTTTCGGGGGTGAATGCGGAGTCCCCGGCGCGTGGCACCCGCACGATCGGCGGGGCATGGAGCGCGTGTGCCACCCCGGCCAGCGCGTCGATCTGCGCGGCCAGGTCGGCCAGCACCGGCCGCTCGAAGATCGCGTGCAGCGGCAGCTCGACCTGGAAGGTGGCGCGGATGCGGGCCACCAACTGGGTCGCCAGCAGGGAGTGACCGCCGGCGGTGAAGAAGTGCAGATCGGCGCCGACGCGCTCCAGGCCCAGCAGCCGGCCCCAGATCTCGGCCAGCATCTGCTCGGTGGTCGTGCGCGGGGCGAGCAGCGGGCGCTCCCGACCGGCGCCCTCCGGCGGCGGCTCCGGCAGCGCCCGGCGGTCCAGCTTGCCGTTGGGCGTCAGCGGCAGCGCGTCCAGCAGCACCAGCGCCGCCGGGAGCATATAGTCGGGCAGCCGCTGCGCGGCGAACCGGCGCAGGTCCTCGACCAGGCGGTCGGCGCTGCTCCAGACGGGCGCCGGCTGATCGGCGGGGGCATGGCGCCGCTCCACCCCAGGCCGTGTGGCGTAGATGTCGTACTGAGCCGTGCCGGCCAGCAGCGCCGCCTGCTCGACGACCAGCTCGTAGCCGTGGCGCCGCAACAGCGCGGTGATCGCTTCCCGCCGGCTGTCGATATCGTGGACCTCGATCACGATCTGCCGGATCTTGGGTCAGTCGTCGGCCCCGATGCCGGTCAGCACCTCCAGCTCGCTTTTCTGCACGTCGATCTTGAGCAGGTCGATCCGCTCGACGCCGTGCTCGCGTATGACATCGGAGATCGTTCGCAGCTCGCAGCGGTAGGGCACGCTGGCCAAGCGCTCGGCGATCAGCTCGTCGAGCAGCTCCTCGCTGGGCGGGCCGCCGCGTTCCCGGCGCTGCTGGTTGAGCACAAACGACTTGATCACCGCCCGCTCGGCGTCGGCGTCGGCATAGCGGCCGGACATGACCGAGGCGTGCGGGTAGTAGGCGAAGGTTGCGTGCCCAGCCTCCCCGGCCAGGCCGCAGTCGAACAGCCGGGCGTTCAGGCCGTAGAGCGCCGCATTGAAGCGCAGCACCTCAAAGATCGGCGGCAGCGGCTCGAAGGCGTAGATCGTCGTGTCGGCGTAGCGCCGGTCGGCGAACAGGCTGAACAGGCCGATATTCGCGCCCACATCGAAGATACAGGCGCCCGGCTCCAGCGCGACGCCATGGCGCATGTAAGTCTGGGCCTCAAAGATCTCGTGGTACAGCGCGTCCGTCTCGTTCGGGTTCAGGTGGCCCACGACCAGGTCGTTCGGCAGTTCGCGCAGCACCCGCTCATCAAGCAGGCCCTGGTTCTCGAAGCGCAGCAACTGGCGCAGGGGGAATGCCGCGCGCGGGTGGGGAACGACGTAGGCCACCAGGCGCTGCTGGCCCGGCCCGCGTTCGCCGGCCACGACCGCCGCATCCCCGACGGCCCCATGCTGCCGCAGCACCGCCGCGATCTCGCCCGGCTCGACCCGGAAGCCGCGCAGCTTGATTTGGTCATCGGCGCGGCCCAGGAACTCGATCGTGCCGTCGTCTCGGTAGCGGCAGAGGTCGCCGGTCCTGTACAGCCGGTTGTCAGTTGTCAGTTGTCCGTTGCCTGCCCTGAGCGAAGCCGAAGGGTCCGTTGTCCGTTGCAACTGACAACGGACAACTGACCACGGACTCGGAACGAAACGCTCGGCAGTCAAATCGGGCCGGCCCAGGTACCCACGCGCCACGCCTGCGCCGCCGATGTACAGCTCGCCGGGCACGCCGAGCGGCGCGGGGCGGTCGCGCGGGTCCAGTATGAAGAGCTGGGCATTGGCCAGCGGGCGGCCCAGCGGCACACTGGGCCGAGTGACGTTCGGTCGCGCCGCGCTCCAGCGTATAGGTCAGTACCCCAACCGTCGTCTCAGTCGGCCCGTAGTGGTTCAGGATGCGGCAGTCGGGGGCCAGCGCGTGGACGGCGTCGACGAGATCCCAGCCCAGCGCCTCGCCGCCCAGCACCAGCCGCTTGCGGGGGAGGACGCGCTGGGGCTGGGCGCAGGCCAGCAGCGCGGCCAGGTGCGCCGGCACGATCTTGAGGCAATCGACCGGGTTGCGCTGGAAGTAGCCGGCCAGCGCGTCGGCGTCGGTCACGCGCTCCGTCGCGATCAGGTGCAGGCAGCCGCCGCCGCACAGCGCCGGGAAGATCGCGGTGTTGCCCAGGTCGGCCGCGATCGTCGAGACCGTCGCGAAGCTGGCGCCGTCCGGCAGGCCCAGCCGCGCGACGATACCGTGGAGGTAGTTGGCGAGCTGGCGGTGCTCGACGGCCACACCTTTGGGCCGGCCGGTCGAGCCGGAGGTGAACAGCACATAGGCCAGGTGCTCAGGCATCGTCCGGTCGTCCGGGTTCGTGGCCGGCTGCTGGGCGATCTGCTCCTTATCGGCATCGAGATCGATCACTGTTGGTTGTCCGTCGCCCGTTGGGGGCGTATGCAGTGCTGGGGGCGTGGTGCTGTAGGCTCTTTCGTCGTCCGCTGGGGGCGTATGCAGTGCTGGGGGCGTGGTGCTGTAGGCTCTTTCGTCGTTCGCTGGGGGCGTATGCAGTGCTGGGGGCGTGGTGCTGTAGGCTCTTTCGTCGTTCGCTGGGGGCGTATGCAATACGCCCTTAAGCTCGGTGGTTCCTACGCGATCGTGCGGGTAGTGGTTCTGGATACTTTGTTCTTGGTTCTTTGTTCTTTGTTCTTGCATAGTGAGCAGCACCGCGACCCGCGCGTCCTCCATCATGGATTGGAGGCGTTCCGGCGGGTAGTCGGGGTCGAGCGGGACGTAGGCGCCGCCGGCCTTGAGCACCGCCAGCAGCGCGATGATCAGGTCGAGCGAGCGAGCGAGGCACAGCGCCACCGGCACCTCAGGGCCGACGCCGTGTGCCCGCAGGTGGTGGGCGAGCTGGTTGGCGCGGGCGTTCAGCGCGGCGTAGGTCAGCCGCCGCTCCTCGAACACGACGGCGACGCGGTCGGGCACGCGCTGGGCCTGGGCCTCGAACAACTGGTGGATGCCGGCGACGTGCGGGTGCGCGACGCCGGTGTCATTGAACTCGACCAGCAGTTGGCGTAGCTCGCCGTCGCTCAGGAGATCGAGATCGCCGATCGCGGCGTCGGGGTGGGCGGTCGCGCCGGCTGCCAGGGTCTGGAACTGGCCGGCCAGGCGCCGGATGTCGCCTTCGGCGCAGGTGCTGGGATCGTAGTGGAACACCAGCATCAGCCCGTCGCCCTGCCGAGCGCAGGCCAGCTTGATCTCGAAGCGGTCGATCCGGGCGCGCCGCCGCTCCAGGGAGAACGACAGGCCGCCGGCGACGTAGGGCGCGGCCGGCGCGTCGAACTCGAAGTGGTAAGGGAAAAAGGCCGGCGCGTCGCCGCTGCGGGTCGCGGCGCCAGCGTCCTCCCAGCTAAAATACTCCTGCCAGGTGTCGGCCTGGCTCCAGACGGCGCGGGTCTGCTCCAGGCATGCGGCGAAGGAATCCTGTTCCTCCAGCCGGGCGGCGATCGGCAGGTACATGGCGCACAGGCCGAGCGCCCGCTCAAGCTCGTCGTACTTGCGGCCGGCGTGGGCGGCGGCGACGATGATCTCGGGCTGGCCGCCCAGGCGCCGCAGCAGGATCTGCCAACAGGCCAGGCAGACCAGGGCCGCCGTCGTCTCGTGGCGCCGGGCCAACGCGTCGATCCGGGCGGTCGTGTCGGCGGGCAGCGGCGCGGCAATGAATTGCGGCTCGGCTCCGGCCGGCACGCCGGGCCGGCGCTGGAAGGGCAGCCGCAGCGTCGGCAGCGCCGCGAGATCCAGGCCGCGCCAATAATCCCGGCCCTCCTCGGTTTCTTCGGATTCGAGCAGTTCGTTCTGCCACTCGGCGACATCCACGTACTGCACCGGCTCGTCGAGGTCGTGCTCTTGGTGCGTCGCCGCGTAGGCGGCGCCAAGCTGGTGCGCCAAGTTCGCGAAGCTGGCCGTATCGGCGCACAGCGCAGGCATGCTGACCAGCAACAGGTGCCGGTGCGGGGCCAGCCCAACCAGCGAGGTACACATCAGCGGGCCGCGCTCGGTGTCGAACGGCCGCCGAAGCAGGTCCTGAAACAGCGCCTGGGCTTGCGCCGCCTGCTCTTGCGGGTCCAGCCCCACCAGATCGTGGCTGTCGACCGGCACCCTGGCATCGCCGCTGATCACCTGGAGCGGAAGGGGCATGCCCGGAAGGGATTGAAAGGTAGTACGCAATAGTTCATGCCGGCTGACAACACGCTCGATCGCCGCGCCCAGCGCCGCCCGATCGAGATCGCCCTCGATCAGGATCGCGCACCCGGCGTGAAACGGCTGGCCGGGGCTCGCCTGCTGGAGCAGCCACAGGTGCCGCTGCTGCGGGGAGAGACGGAAGCCCTCGATACCTGGCATGGTGTGTGTCTCCTCATTCGTGTTGCGTGTTGCATGTTGTGTGTTGCGTGGCCGCCCCACACCCTACGTCACGGATGGGCGGCTACGCATGGGCGGCCACGGAGGGCGGCCACGGAGCCACGGAGGGCGGCCACGCATGGGCGGCCACGGAGGGCGGCCACGGAGGGCCTGCCCTACAGGTGCTGGGTGCTTCGGGGTTCGGTGGAGGGGCGTATGCAAGGGGCGTATGCAATACGCCCTACGTGCCCTGGCTCCATCCTCCCTCCTCCATCCTCCATCCTCAGATGCACCCCTTCACCCGGTCATCTTGTCACCCGGTCATCTTGTCATCTTGTCACGTCTCGCGGATGGCGCGGCGCTTGATGCTCTTGAGCTTCTCACGGCTCGTTGCGGCCAGCCGGGATTCTTTGCTCGCCTGGCGCTGCCGGTCCACGTCGGCCATGATCTCCTCCAGGGCCGACAGCCGGGCCTGGGGGTGCTCCACGATGTGCCGCAGCAGCGCCTCGAAATGCTGCGCCATGCGGGCGATCGTCGGCGCCTGAAACAGATCGGTGTTGTACTGAATCGCGCAGCGCAGGCCTTCCGGCGTCTCGGTGAGCAGGAATAAGAGATCGAGATGCGCGATGCCGTAATCGATATTGAGCGGGGTGATTGTGAGCCCCGGAAGCTCCAGCGCCGGCACCGGGGCATTCTGGAGGATGAACAGCACCTGGAACAGCGGGCTGCGGCTTGGGTCGCGCTCGGGCGCCAGCTCCGCCACCAGCAGGTCGAAGGGGATGTCCTGGTGCGCGTAGGCCGCCAGTGCGACCGCGCGCACCCGCTCCAGCAGCGCCTCGAAGGTGGGATCGCCGGACAGGTCGGTGCGCAGGACGAGCTGGTTGACGAAGAAGCCGATCAGCCCCTCGACCTCTGCCCGCGTGCGGTTGGCGACGTCGGTGCCGACGACAATGTCATCGGCGCCGGTGTGGTAGCGCAGCATGGTCTTGAATGCCGCCAGCAGGGTCATAAACAGCGTGACTCCGGCGCGCCGGCTCAACGAGGTAAGCGCGTCGAGCAGCGGGGTGGGCAGTGTGAGCAGCCGGGTCGCGCCGCGAAAGGTTTGGACGGGTGGGCGCGGGCGGTCGGTGGGCAGCGCCGGTGTGGGCAGCCGGGCAAGCTGGCGCTTCCAGTAGGTCAGTTGGGCTTGCAAGGGCGAGGTTCCATGCTCGCCGGCGCCCTGGAGCCAGGCGCGCTGCCACTGGGCGAAATCGGCGTAGTGGATGGCAAGCTCGGGCAGACGCACGGGCTGGCCGAGCGAGAAGCCCTGGTACAACGCCGCGACCTCGCGCACCAGCACGCCGAGTGACCAGCCGTCGGCGATGATGTGGTGCATGGTCAGCAGCAGCAGGTGCTCGGCGGCGTCGAGCCGCAGTAGGGTCGCCCGCAGCAGCGGCCCGCGCGCCAGCTCGAACGGTCGCCCGGCCTCGTCTTGCGCCAGCCGCCGCGCCACCTCCGCGCGCTCGCCCGACGCCAGCCCGCGCAAGTCGATCAATGGTAGAGGCGTTTCGTGAAACGCCGCCGCCTCGCCGTTCGCCCGCGCGCCTCTGACCACTTGCAGCGGCTCCCCGTCCAGGACGACGAAGGTGGTTCGCAGCGTCTCGTGCCGCTCCACTAGCGCTAAGAGGCTGCGCGCCAGCGCCGCCACCTGGAGCGTGCCCGCCAGCCGCACCGCCGCGGCGATGCTGTAGACCGGGAGAGCGGGCGCGAGCTGATCCAGGAACCACAGCCGCTGCTGGGCGAAGGAGAGCGGCAGCGGCCCATTGCGCGCCAGCGGCACCAGCGGCGGCGGCTGCGGGAGTGGCCCGGTCGAGAGCGCCAGGGCCAGCCGCTCGGCCACGCCCGCGACCGTGGGCGCCGCGAACAGCTCGCGCAGCGGCAGCTCGACCCCCAAGCTGCTGTGGATGCGCGCCAGCACCTGCGTGGCCAGCAGCGAGTGACCGCCCAGCGCGAAGAAGTTGTCCTCGACGCCGACCCGCTCGACGCCCAGCACGCCCGCCCACAGCCCGACCACCAGTTCCTCCAGCGGCGTGCGCGGCGCAACGAAGGCGTCCTGATCGCCGGTCCAGGCCGGGGCCGGCAGCGCGCGACGGTCGAGCTTGCCGTTCGAGGTCAGCGGCAGCGCCTCCAGCAGCACGAACGCCGACGGGACCATATACTCCGGTAGGCGCTCTTTGAGGAAAGCGCGCAGCTCTCCTGAAAATTGAGAATTGAGAATTGAGAATTGAGAAGCTTCTTTCTCGCTGCTTTGTTCTTTATTCTTTGTTCTTTGTTCTTGGTTGGCGACGACGTAGGCAACGAGCCGCTTCTCACCCGGCACATCCTCGCGGACGACCACCACCACGTCGCGCACATCCGGGTGCTGCCGCAGCGCGCTCGCGATCTCGTCCAGCTCGATCCGAAAGCCGCGCAGCTTCACCTGCCCATCGAGCCGGCCCAGGAACTCGATGTTGCCGTCACTTCGGTAGCGGCACAGGTCGCCGGTCCGGTACAGCCGGTTGTCAGTTGTCCGTTGTCCGTTGCTTGCCCTGAGCGAAGTCGAAGGGTCCGTTGTCCGTTGCAACTGACTACTGACAACGGACCACGGACAAGGAACAAAGCGCTCTGCGGTCAGGTCGGGCCGGTCGAGGTACCCGCGCGCCAGGCCGTCGCCACCGATGTACAGCTCACCCGCCACGCCCACCGGCACCGGCTCCATCCGGCGATCGAGGATGTAGAGCTGCGTATTGGCGATCGGTCGCCCGATCGGGAGCGTCGCGGCGCGCTCGGGCACCTCCCGCACCAGGTACCAGGACGCGAATGTGGTACACTCGGTCGGCCCATACACGTGCAGCAGCCGGGCCGGCGCGCCGTTTCGCAGCACCGCCCCGACCCAGCGCACATCGACCGCCTCGCCGCCGAACAGCACCTGCCGCAGCGGGGCGAAGCTCCACTTGGCCGTGGCGGCCAACTGGTTGAACAGGGCGGTGGTCAAGAACAGCGTGCTGATGCCGTGCTCGTGGATGCGCGCCGCGAAGTCCTGCGGCGCCAGGGCGACCGCCTGCGGGATGCCGACGAGTTGCGCGCCGTGCAGCAGCGCCCCCCAGATCTCAAAGGTCGCGGCGTCGAAGGCCGCGTTGGAGGCCTGCGCGACGCGGTCGCCCGGCCCCAGCCGCACGTAGTCGGTGTTGAGCACCAGCCGACCAATCGCCCGATGGGTGATCGCGATGCCCTTTGGCGTCCCGGTCGAGCCGGAGGTGTACATCACATAGGCCAGGTTGTCGGCCGTCGCTCCGCACTCCAGGTCGGTCGCCTGCTCCTGGGCGATGCGCTCCCAGTCGGCATCCAGTTCGACCACGGTCGGTTGGGGTGTAGTGCTATACGCTCTTTCGTCGTGCGCTGGGGGCATATGCAATACGCCCGTACGATCTGTGGCGCTTTGTTCTTGGTCGGGTACCCTCTGGGTGGTTCTTTGTTCTTGGTTGGTGAGCAGCACGGAAACCTGGGCGTCGCTCTGCATCCAGGCCAGCCGCTCGTGCGGGTAGGTCGGGTCGAGCGGGACGTAGGCGGCGCCGGCCTTCAAGATGCCCAGCAGGGCGACGACCAAGTCGGCCGAGCGCTCCAGGCAGATGCCGACCCGCGCTTCCGGCCCGACACCCAGCCGGCGCAGGTAGCGCGCAAGCTGATTTGCGCGGCGGTTCAGCTCGGCATAGGTCAAGCGCTGGTCCTCGAAGATCACGGCCAGGTGTTCAGGCGTCCGGCGCGCCTGGTCGGCGAACAGGTCGTGGATGCAGCGGTCGCGCGGGTACTCGACCGCAGTCGCATTCCACTCCAGGAGCAGTTGCCGCTCCGCCGCCGTCAGCAGCGGCAGTGCGGAGATGCGGCACTCAGGGTCAGCGACGATGCCTTCCAGCAGCACCTGGAAATGGCCCAGCATCCGGCTAATGGTGGCCGCCTCGAACAGGTCCGTGCTGTACTCCAGCGACGCACTTAACCCGTGGCTGGTTTGCTGCACCGACATCGTCAGATCAAACTTGGCCGTTCCGCTGTCGATCTCCAGCGGTTGGAGCGCCAGACCCGCCAGTTCCAGCTCCGGGAGTGGGGCATTTTGGAGGGCAAACAGCACCTGGAATAGCGGGGTGTGACCCATGCTGCGCTCGGGGCGCAACTCCTCGACCAGCAGATCGAAGGGCAGGTCCTGGTGGGCGTAGGCGCCCAGGCAGACTTCGCGCACCCGCCGCAGCAGCTCGCGGAAGGGCGGGTCGCCCGAAAGGTCGGTGCGCAGCACCAGCGTGTTGACGAAGAAGCCGATCAGGTGCTCGGTCTCGGCGCGGGTGCGACCGGCGATCGGCGTGCCGACCCCGATATCATCCTGCCCGCTGTAGCGCGCCAGCAGCGCCTGCCAGGCCGCCAGCAGCGTCATAAACAGCGTGACGTCTTCGCGCAGGCTGAACGCCGCCAGCGTGGTGCTTAAGGATGTCGGCAGCGTCAGCGCCTGGCGCGCGCCGTGGAAGGTCGGGGCGATCGACCGCGGGCGATCGGCGGGGAGCCGTAGCACAGGAAGGTCGCCAGCGAGTTGAGCGCGCCAGTAGCTCAGTTGGGCTTGCAAGGGCGATGTGCTGCGCTCGCCCGGCTGGAGCCAGGCGCGCTGCCACTGGGCGAAATCGGCGTAGTGGATGGCAAGCTCGGGCAGACGCACGGGCTGGCCGAGCGAGAAGCCCTGGTACAACGCCGCGACCTCGCGCACCAGCACGCCGAGTGACCAGCCGTCGGTGATGATGTGGTGCATGGTCAGCAGCAGCAGGTGCTCGGCGACGTCGAGCCGCAGTAGGGTCGCCCGCAGCAGCGGCCCGCGCGCCAGCTCGAACGGTCGCCCGGCCTCGTCTTGCGCCAGCCGCCGCGCCACCTCCGCGCGCTCGCCCGACGCCAGCCCGCGCAAGTCGATCAATGGTAGGGGCGTTTCGTGAAACGCCGCCGCCTCGCCGTTCGCCCGCGCGCCTCTGACCACTTGCAGCGGCTCCCCGTCCAGGACGACGAAGGTGGTTCGCAGCGTCTCGTGCCGCTCCACTAGCGCTAAGAGGCTGCGCGCCAGCGCCGCCACCTGGAGCGTGCCCGCCAGCCGCACCGCCGCGGCGATGCTGTAGACCGGGAGAGTGGGCGCGAGCTGATCCAGGAACCACAGCCGCTGCTGGGCGAAGGAGAGCGGCAGCGGCCCATTGCGCGCCAGCGGCACCAGCGGCGGCGGCTGCGGGAGTGGCCCGGTCGAGAGCGCCAGGGCCAGCCGCTCGGCCACGCCCGCGACCGTGGGCGCCGCGAACAGCTCGCGCAGCGGCAGCTCGACCCCCAAGCTGCTGTGGATGCGCGCCAGCACCTGCGTGGCCAGCAGCGAGTGACCGCCCAGCGCGAAGAAGTTGTCCTCGACGCCGACCCGCTCAACCCCCAGCACGCCCGCCCACAGCCCGGCCACCAGTTCCTCCAGCGGCGTGCGCGGCGCAACGAAGGCGTCCTGATCGCCGGTCCAGGCCGGGGCCGGCAGCGCGCGACGGTCGAGCTTGCCGTTCGAGGTCAGCGGCAGCGCCTCCAGCAGCACAAACGCTGACGGGACCATATACTCCGGTAGGCGCTCTTTGAGGAAAGCGCGCAGCTCTCCTGAAAATTGAGAATTGAGAATTGAGAATTGAGAATGAGGCTTCTCAGTCTTTTGTTCTTTATTCTTTGTTCTTTGTTCTTGGTCGGGGACGATGTAGGCCACCAAGCGCTTCTCGCTCGGCACATCCTCCCGCGCCAGGACAACCGCCTCGCGCACGTCGGAGTGCTGATGCAGCGCCGCCTCGATCTCGCCCGGCTCGATCCGAAAGCCGCGCAGCTTGATCTGTCCATCGCTGCGCCCCAGGAACTCGATATTGCCGTCGGGCAAGTAGCGGCAAAGGTCGCCGGTCCTATAGAGTCGGTTGTCCGTTGTCAGTGGTCCGTTGTCAGTTGCAACTGACAACGGACCACTGACAACGGACCATGGACAAGGGACGAACCGTTCAGCGGTCAAATCAGGGCTGTTGAGGTAGCCGCGCGCCAGCCCCGCGCCGCCAATGTACAGCTCGCCCGCCACGCCGACCGGCACCAGCTGCATCCACCCATCCAGGAGGTAGTGCTGCGTATTCTGGACCGGCCGGCCGATCGGGGTGATTCGCTCGTGCGGCGCAGTCGGGTCCACGGCATACACGGTCGTACAGATCGATACCTCGGTCGGGCCGTAGCCGTTGACGATCAATACTCCTGGGATGCCGGCGCCGATCGACGCCAGCAGCGCCTCGGAGAGCGGCTCGACACCTACCAGCAGCCGCCGCAACGGTAGCGGTGCCGCCGCTTGGCCGAGCCATACATCCAGGTCGCGCAGCAGGAACGGCGGGATATAAGCACTCCGAATCTGGCGCGCTTGCAGCCACTCGATAAACGCAGGGCCGCTGGAGCGCACATGATCAGGCACGAGATGCAGCGCCCCCCCGGACAGCAGCGCCGACCAGATCTCGTAGACCGACACGTCGAAGCTGATGCTGGTCCAGCAGCTACAGGCATCGCCGGCCGCGATCGGCAGCCGCCGCGCGAGATCCGCCAGCAGGTTGACGACTCCGGCGTGGCGACACCCGACCCCCTTGGGCCTGCCGGTGGAGCCGGAGGTATAGATCACATAGGCCAGGTTGTCGGCCTGCGCGCCGCCGTCCAGGTTCGTCGCCGACTGCCGGGCTATGGTGGACCAGTCGGCGATCAGATCGATCACGACCGGTTGTCTGAGGGCCGCTGAGGGTGTGGTACTGTAGGCTCTTTCGTCGTCCACTGAGGGCGTATGCACGTGGTCCACTGAGGGCGTATGCACGTGGTCCACTGAGGGCGTATGCACGTGGTCCACTGAGGGCGTATGCACGTGGTCCACTGAGGGCGTATGCACGTGGTCCACTGAGGGCGTATGCACGTGGTCCACTGAGGGCGTATGCACGTGGTCCACTGAGGGCGTATGCAATACGCCCTTACGATCAGTGGTTCTATCGGTTTTTTGTTCTTGGTTCTTTGTTCTTTGTTCTTGGGTGGTCAGCAGCAGCGCGACCTGAGCGTCGGCCAGCATGTACTGACGCCGTTCGGCGGGGTAGGCCGGGTCGAGTGGGACGTAGGCGCCGCCCGCCTTGAGCACCGCCAGCAGCGCGATGACCAACTCGACCGAGCGCTCTAGGCACACCCCGACCCCAACCTCCGGCCCGACCCCACGCGCGCGCAGGTGATGCGCCAGCCGGTTGGCGCGGGCGTTCAGCGCGGCGTAGGTCAACTGCTGGTCTTCAAAAACGACTGCCAGCGCATCCGGGGCGCGCGCCGCCTGGGCCTCGAACAGCGTGTGCAGGCAGTGCTCGTGCGGATAGACGGCCTGGGTCGCGTTCCACTCGACCAGGAGCTGCTGCCGCTCCGCCGCCGTCAGCAGCGGCAGCGCGGAGATGCGGCAGTCAGGAGCGGCCACGATGCCTTCCAGCAGCGCCTGGAAATGGCCCAGCATCCGGCTGATCGTGGCCGCGTCGAAGAGATCGGTGCTGTACTCCAGCTCGCCGGACAGCCCGGCGGAAGTCTCGACGAGATCGAGCGACAGATCAAACTTGGCGGTATCGGTTGTGCCGCTACCAGGGATGATCGTCAGGCCCGTCAGCTCCAGCGTCGGCAGGGCGCTCTGCTGTAGCGCGAACATGACCTGGAACAGCGGGGTGTGGCTCAGGTCGCGCTCGGGGCGCAGCTCCTCGACCAGCAGCTCGAACGGTAAGTCCTGATGGGCGTAGGCCTGGAGGCAGACCTCGCGCACCCGTCGCAGCAGCTCGCGAAACGGAGGGTCGCCGGAGAGATCGGTGCGCACCACTAGCGTGTTGACGAAGCAGCCGATCAAGCCCTCGGTCTCGGCGCGGGTGCGACCGGCGATCGGCGTGCCGACCACAATGTCATTCTGCCCGCTGTAGCGCGCCAGCAGCACCTGCCAGGCCGCCAGCAGCGTCATAAACAGGGTCGCCCTGGACTGCTGGCCCAGGGTGCCGAGCATTGCCGTCAGCGCCGCCGGCAACGCCAGCGCTACCCGCGCCCCGGCCGAGGTCGGAAGGCTGGGGCGCGGGTGATCGGTCGGGAGGGCCAGGAGCGGCGGGGCGCCGGCAAGCTGGCGCCGCCAATAGTCCAACTGAGTCCGCCAGGGAGACTCGCCCTGATCGCCGGCCTCCTCCAGCCACTGCCGCTGCCAGCGAGCATAGTCGGCATATTGGATCGGGAGCGCGGATAGGGGAGCGGATAGGAGAGCGGATAGAGCAGGTTGCCCTTCGGGCGGAGCGGATAAGGGAGCAGAGAAAGCGGCGTACAGGGCCGTCAGCTCGCGCGCGATCACCCGCAGCGACCAGCCGTCGGCGATGATGTGGTGCAGGGTCAGCAGCAGCACGTGGCGCTGCCGGCCCAGGCGCAACAGTGTCACCCGCAGCGGCGGGGCGGCGGCCAAATCGAACGGGCGCCACGCCTCGGCACGGGCCAGGCTCTCGGCCTGGGGTTCCCGCTCATCCGCCGGGAGTCCCCAAGATCGACGACCTGGACGGGCAGGGCATGGTACGGTTGGATCAGCTGGACCGGCTGGTCGGCGATCGTAACAAACGTGGTGTGCAGGATCTCATGGCGCTGAACGATCGTCTGAAGGCTGCGCTCCAAAGCCGCCACATCCAGCGCGCCCTCCATCCGCAGCACCGCCGGCAGATGGTAGACCGGGTTGCCGGGCCGCCACCGATCGAGGAACCACAACCGCCGCTGGGCAAATGACAGGGGGAATGTATCGGCCGCGCCGGTTTGCTGCTGGAGAGCTTGCGCGAGGAGCTTGCGTTTCTCAGGTGAAAGCGCAGCCAATCGCTTCGAGAGATCGCTCATATCCTCTTAGCGCACAAGGTATCTGGACGGCCCACATTATAGCAGATCGCAGGTAGGCGTGACCGTTTGAAAAGGGGGGAGTTTGAGGGGAGCGCCCCTCAAGAATCCCCTTTCCACCACAGATCGTAGGCGAGACAATGCCTTAATGATACGGCAAGCGTCGTACGGTCGGTACCAAGACGTAGCCGCCCAGTATGCTGGCGTACCATAGATCATCCGCGCTATGACTTACGGTATCTGGACAACCCCCAGCCACCGTGATACCCTCATCGGGGCGATCCTGACACGCGAGCTGTTTGCGCGCCAGGAACAATCCTTTAACACCTTCATATCCGGTCTGATGTTATGCGACTTATACTCCGCATCCTGACTTCGCGCATCAGCAACAAGATCGTGCTCCCCTACCTGCTGCTGGCGCTGTGCCTGGCGATCACCATGACCTTTGTCGCGGTGCGTATGACCACCGGCGCGTTGCAGGACCGCATGGACAACCGCCTGATCGAGGCCGGCCAGGTCACTAGCGACGGCCTGGTGGCCGTCGAGGACCAGCAGATCGAGCAACTGCGTGCCATGGCCTTCACCGAGGGGGTAGCCGAGGCATTGGCGGCGGGCGATGGCGCTCAACTGGATGCGCTGCTGCGGCCACACTGGGCCAACGCCGGCTTGTCCACGCTGATTGCCTTTGACACGAGCGGCCGCCCACTACTGAGCTGGCAGCGCGCGCCTGGCGCCCGCGCCGACACGCCGCCCACCAACACAACGCACGACGACCTGCCGTCCTGGTGGATGGTCCAGCAGATTGTGAACGGGCAGAGCGACCGCTTCGGCGACAAGTTCTCGGCCTTTCGCGACGACCACTTGTACACCGCCGCGCCAGTGCGCCGTGACGATCAGCTCGTCGGCGGCCTCATGGTGGCGACGCCGGTCGAAGCGCTCCTGGAGCGACTACAGAGCCGCAGCCAGGCCAGCATCACGACATTCTACGACGGCGAAGGGCGCGCCGTGGCGACGACCCAGATTCTGGCGGGCGAGGCGGTCGTGCCGGCGATCCCCACCGACGTGCTGCTGGAGCTGGTACGCCTGCGCGGCGAGCCGGGCCTGGCGCATGTCCAGAGCTTGGTGACGCTGAACGGGCGCGAGTACCAGTTCGCCTTCAGCTCGCTGCGAGTGCGCCGGGCCATAAACGGCTTCTTTGGCGTCGCGCTGCCGCGTGGCTTCATCGTCGACACCTGGGCCGACGAGCGGTTGCCGCTGGCGCTGGTGGCACTACTGACGATCGGCGCGGTGGTCAGCGTGGGCATTGCGGTGTCGCGCCGGATCACTCGCCCGCTCCAGGAACTGGTCGAGACCGCACGAGCCGTGACCGGCGGCGAGTTGAAGCGCCGCAGCCGCCTGGCCAGCCGCGACGAGCTAGGTCTCCTCGCACGCTCCTTCAACCAGATGACCGAGCGCCTGCTGCACCTTTACGAGACCAGCCGCGATCTCAGCGCGCGCTCCCAGGCCGGCGCCATCCTGGCCCAGGCCCGCGCGGCTGTGCAGCCACTGGCCGGCGACGCGGAGGTGCTCGCGCTCATGGAGGACCAGGACGGCTGGCGCATCTATGCCGGCGACGACGCGGGGGATATGCTGCGCGCGCTACACGGCCTCTGTATCGCGGATGAGGCCGCCGTGCTGGCGCTGGCAAAGCGCGGTGAGCAACCCACGATCGTGCCGGCGGCCGCCCGGCGCCTGCGAATCCTCCAGCTCCCGCCCGGCCTCGCCGAAGTCTGCTACACGACGCTGACCGTCCAGGGACGGCTGATCGGCCTGCTATTCCTGCTCCACGAGCAGCGCGGTGCCTTCGGCGAATCGGCCATCCAGCCGCTGGCCGCCGTCGCCAATATGGTTGCCACCGCGCTCCATAACGCGCGACTCTACATCGAGGTGCAGCAGGAGGGCGACCGGCGCCGCGCGATCCTGGAGAGCATCGCCGACGGGGTGCTGGTCTGCGACGCCGAGCGCAACGTCGTGCTGATGAACCCGGCCGCCGAGGCGCTGCTCCAGGTGCGCGATTGGTCCAGACGCCGCTACCACTTCAATCAGCTCCCGCTCACGCCGGTCATCGATATGGGCGCGCTGCGCGCGGCCGACGGCCAGATCCAGGCTCGCTACGAGGCGCACGGCAACATCCTCAGTGCCAGCAACGCGACGCTTTCCTCCTCGTCGGCGGCGCTTGCCGGCGAGGTGATCGTGCTGCACAACGTCAGCGCCGAGGCCGCGCTCGACCAAGCCAAGACCGACCTGATCGCCTTGATCTCGCATGAGCTACGCACACCACTCACGGCCATTCAGAGCGCGGCCGACATGTTAAGCAAGGGTATCGGCGGCGCGCTCACGCCCTTGCAATCCGAGCTGGCCGACACAGCACGTCGCCAGTGCCAGGCCATGAGCGCCTTGATCGACAAAGCTGTAATGGTCGGCAGCATCGAGACCGGGACGCTAGAGCTGGATATCTACCCCACCGGCATCGAGCTGATCGTCGCCAGCGCGTGCGGCTCACTGCGGGATGTCGCCGCAGCCGCCGGGGTCGAGCTGCTGATCGAGGTTCCGAAGAACCTGCCGCTGGTCATGGCCGACGCGCGAATGCTGAAGGTCGCGCTCCAGCAGCTACTCGACAACGCGATCAAGTACGGCGCCGGGGCGCCGGTGCGGGTCGTCGCCCGAGCCCACGCCAGCGGGGTGGCGCTGGCGGTGCGCGACTATGGGCCGGGAATCGCCGCCGAGGATCTGCCGCACCTGTTCGGCCGGCTGCGGCGCGGCGCCGGTAGCCTGAACGCTGCGCCGCGTGGCATGGGCCTGGGCTTGGTGATCACCCGCGAGCTGATCGAGCGCCAGGGCGGCAAGATCAGCGTGCAGAGCCAGCCGGGCGAAGGCAGCCTGTTCAGCATCTACCTTCCAGGAGCAAACGATGCGACGCATGCCATGGCAGCCTAGAGCCGACCACCGACCACCGACCACCGAAAATAGAGGATTGAGGATGGAGGATGGAGGATCGCGTCGTGATCCTCCATCCTCCATCCTCCATCCTCCATCCTCACGGTTCGTGGTCGTCGGTCGTCGCCGGATGTTGCGCCTGCTGCGGCGCCGACCCCTCCACATGATGTGCGCCATCGTCATGACCCTGGTGGCCGGCGCGGTGGCGGTCACGTCGGCCGCCGGTCTCAAGCTGGTCGAGCCGCATGCGCGTACCTACCCGATCGGCCTGCTGTCGGCGCTGGAAGCCAACTACGGCCCCTGGGGCGGCGCCAACCCGCGCGGGCGCCGGATCGACCCGGCGATTATCGCCGAGGCCGCGCGCGATGAGGTGACACGAAACCTCTCCCCCGTTCCCGGCGACACCTCGCTGGTGCCGCTTGACATGCCGCCATTGCCCCAGGCCGCCGCTTGGAGCGGGCAGCCACCGACCGTCCTGACGGCGAACCCCAGCCCGTCGTTCGCCACACAGCCGACGGAGAGCGCGACCTCTATACGCACTTCGACCCCTGGCGCTACGGCGACCTCCGGGGCCGCCGTCATCCCCGTATCGCCGACCGCGCGTACGACCAAGACCGACATGCCGCCAACCGTTGCCCAGCCGTCGGCGCAACCGGCCGCTACCGCCCCACTGCTCGCGCCATCCACAGCGCCGCCGCCTGCGCCGGAGCAACCGCCACCTGCCCTGCCCACAGAGGACGCAGCGCCGCCGACAGCAGAGCCGTCGCCGGCTGCGCCGCCGGTTGACCCACCGACGAATATTCCGCCCACGCAGACCACCCCGCCCGCGACGGATACGGCGGAGCCTGCTCCCACGAACCCGCCCAACCCAAGCCCCACGCGCGGGCTGCCGACCCCGCTTCCGACGCCGGTCCTGCCCACCGCTACCCCGGCGTCGTCGGCGACCCCTATACCGCCGATCCCGACCCCCGCGCCAACGCCGGTCGTACCGACCGCTACACCCGCCCCGCCAACGGTCACGCCCATCCCGCCGACGGCTATACCCGCCTCGCCAACTGCTATGCCGACTGCCTCGCCAACTGCTATGCCGACCGTGCCGATCGCCACGCCCGTCCCACCCACCGACACGCCCGTCCCACCCACCGACACGCCCATCCCACCCACCGACACGCCCGTCCCGCCCACCGACACACCCGTCCCGCCCACCGACACACCCGTCCCGCCCACCGACACGCCCATCCCACCCACCGACACGCCCGTCCCGCCCACCGACACACCCGTCCCGCCCACCGACACACCCGTCCCGCCCACCGACACGCCCGTCCCACAAAACCTGTTTATACAAATCGTCGCGCCGTCCAATGGCGCGACAATCAGCGGCGTCGGGCAGACCGGATTCGAGGCGATCGCCTACGACCCGGATGTCGCGACCACGAATGGCGCCGGCATCACTTCGGTCAACTTCAGCGTCGTCCAATTGAGCGGCGGCACCTATAGCTACAACAGGACCGAGGCTATAGCGGCCTACTGCGTCTACGGCGGCGACAGCCCCTGTAGCACGTCGCCCAACTGGGCTACCATGGCGCCGGGAACCTACAGTGTGACCGCCACGGCCAACGCGCCCGGCAAGCCCAGCGTCACGGTCAGCGTGGTCTTCACCAAGCCCTGAATGAGTTGTAAAAGGGGGTGTGGGGGAAGCCCCCACAAAAATCCCTTCCCACTTTACAACCCTGATCGGTGATAGCGGTCAGGGACGATCCTCATTTAGCCACCACCTCCCCTCAATCAGGCCGCTCTGGGAAAAAGGGAGACTGAGGGGGCAGCCCCCTCAGTCTCCCCCCACCCACATTGTAAAGTAGAACGGCGCTTTCCGAAACCTTGCCTTATTCAAGCATCGGGCGTAACGTTGAGCGAAAAGAAAAGGTATAATAGAAGTTAAATCGACGCCAGCAGAGCGTATAATTGACTCGACCTACGACCTTCGCTCTGCTGTGCCGTTTGCTCCATACAACATATTTCCGAGCGATCGGCATCCTTTGGACTCAACAAAGGGATGAATCAGACGCCCTGCGGATCGGGACCGAGGTACGTTATGTCACCTCATGTCGCGCCACTAATCGGACGACAACCTGCGCTGGCCGAGGCACTGGCCTTCACCCACGCCGCGCTTCAGCCCGGCGCCGGCGGGCTCTTGGCGATCGTCGGGCCGCCTGGGATCGGCAAATCCCGGCTCGTCGCCGAGGTCCTCGGCGCGCTCCCCGCTGCGCGCCTGATCCAGGACGCATGCCAGGGCCAGGAACAGGATCGACCCTACGCCCTGGTCGCCCGACTCTTCCGCCAGATGCTGGGCCTGCTACCCTCCGATGACCCTGCCGTCCAGGCCGCGATCCTGCTCGGTCGCCTGGAGGCGCTGGTGCCCGGCTGGGGTCGCTTCGTGCCGCTGCTCGCGCCGCTGCTCGACCTGGCGCTGCCGGAGAACGACCTGACCCAAGCGCTCATGCCGGAGCAGCGGCGCGACCGGCTCGATGATCTACTGGTGCTGGGCGGCTGTGCGCTGGCCCGGCGCGGTCCGCTGGTGCTCGCCATCGACGACATGCAGTGGGCCGATGCGTCGAGCCAGGCGGTGCTTCAGCGGCTGGCGTCGGAGAGCAGTGGGCAACCCTTGCTGCTGCTGCTCGCCGCGTCGGAACTGGCCGAGACCTGGCGCGAGCTGGCCCAGAGCGCCACGATCGCGCTGGAGCCGCTGGACTATCCCGACAGCGGCGCGCTGCTGGCCGCCATCCTTGGCGCGGCGCCGCCGGCTGATCTCCAGGCGGCGCTCGAAACGCTGCCCGGCGTGCCCCTGTATCTAGAGCAGCTCGCGCTATATCTGCTCGAGTTGGGCGCCCTGCGCCGGGGCAGCGGCGGCGCGTGGGAATGTCCGCGCGGGCTCGACCGCGACACCCTGCCGGCTAGTGCCGAGCAATGCGTCAGCGCCCGCATCGATCTGCTGGCGGCCGAGGCGCGCGAGCTGCTGTATGCCGCAGCGGTGATCGGACCGCCCTGCCCCGCGCCGCTCCTGGCGGCCATGAACGGTCGCGACCTTGCGCCGGCGCAGCCCCTGGCCGACCTGGCCGATCGCGTGCTCCTGCTGCCGGACGAGGCGGCGCCGGAGCTTTGCTACCGCTTCAAGCACACGCTCATCCACGACGTCGCCTACAACCACATACCCTTTGAGCGGAAGCAGGTGATCCACGCGCGGGTCGCGGCCACGCTCGAGCAACTCGCCGCCGATGCGCTCGATCAGCACCGGGCGACGTTGACCAGGCATTACCTGCGCGCCGGCCAGCTTCAGCGCGCCTTCCCGCACCTGCTACAGGAGGCCCAGCAGGCTCAGGCGCGCTACGCCCTGCGCGAGGCGCTGACCCTCTATCAGCAGGCGCTCGCGATCACACCCTGGCGCGACCGGGAGGACGAGAGGCTCGACCTGACTACCGCCGTCACGCTGTACGAGAGCTTGGGCGACGTGCTGGCGCTGACTGGCGACTACGGCGGCGCGCGAGCCCATTATGAGCACCTCATCCGCCTGCTCGACCACCACGGCGCCGAAGACCGCCCCTTGCGCCAGGCCACGCTCCAGCGCAAGATCGGCAACACCTACGAGCACCAGGGCAACCCCGAGCCGGCCCTCGACTGGTTCAGCCGCGCCACCGCGACGATCGCCGCCGCCGAGCCTGGCGACGCCACACAGCTTGAGTGTGCGCGAATCCTCAATGGGGTCGGCTGGGTCGCGTTTCGGCAGAACGACCTCGACGCAGCCCAGCAGCACCTCGATCAGGCGCTGATCTGGACCAACACCCAGGCGGCCGACGATACCCGGGCACGCATCCTGAACCGTCTCGGCGGCATCGCCTGGCAGCGCGGCGAGATCGAGCTGGCCCAGCGGTATGTCGAGCAGAGCTTGGCTGCCAGCGAGCAAAGCGGCAACCTGGTCGATCAGGCGCGCGCGCTCAACAACCTGGGGAATCTCACCGGCAGCCAGGGCTCGCTCGACAACTCGATCCGCTATAGCCTGCGGGCGTTGGCGATCAACGAGCGGATCGGCAACCGGCGCGAACTGGCGATCACGGCCAACAATATCGGCTGCACGTTCTTTGACCGCGGCGAGTATGACCAGGCGCGCGAGTACCTGACCCAGGGGCTCGAACGCGCCACCGAAGTGCGCGACGCCTACGCGCAGATGCACGCGCTGATCAACCTCGGCCGGGTGCTCACCGAGCTGCGCGAATGGGACCTGGCCGTGCAGATGATCCGACGCGGCACGGCCATCGCGATCCAATTCAATCAGCCAGCCATGCAGCTTGATGCTGCCGTCGCACTGTCCGAGATCGCACTTCTGCGGGGCCAGCTCGACACTGCGGCGCGGCATTACCAGGAAGCCCAGGAGCTGGAGTCCGACACCGAGAGTGAGGAGTATGGCCGTTTCCAGCGGCTGGCCGCCAGGCTCGCCCTCGCGCAGGGGCAGGCGGCGCGGGCGGGCGAATTGCTTCAGGAGAACCTTGAGCTCTTCACCCGGCTCCACAATATGCCAGAGGTGGCGCGCACACGCAAACTGCTTGCAGCTCTGGAAAAAGGGAGTTGAGGGGGCTGTCCTCTCAGTCTCCCCACCCACAATGAAAAGTAGAACAGCTTTGGAAAAAGGGGTTTGAGGGGCTGTCCTCTCAGTCTCCCTCACCCACGGTGTAAAGGAATGTATAAACAAAATGCTATCAAATCAGGTTTGCCTAGTGACCGGCGGTGCGCAAGGCATCGGCTGGGCCACCGCGCAAGCGCTGGCCGCTCACGGAGGCAGTGTCTACATCTGTGATATCGCCGACGAACACACGCGGGCGGCGCGCGAGCAGGCCGCCGCCTGCCCCTGGCCCGACCGCTTCCACTTCGCCCACTGTGATGTCGCCGACCATGCCCAGGTGGAGGCGTGGATCGACAGCATCTATCAGCGCACAAAGCGGATCGATGTGTTGATCAACAACGCCGCCTTTGTGCGCTGGCGGGATGTGCTGGACATGAGCCTGGCGGATGAAGAAAAGACGTTACAGGTGGGCTTCGCCGCCGTTATGTACACCACCAGGATGGTGCTACCGCGGATGCTGGCAGCCGGGCGCGGGCACATCGTCAATATCGGCTCGTCGGCCGGGCGCATTTTCGTGGGCAGCTCATCGGCGGCGTACGCAGCCACCAAGGCGGCGGTGGATGGATACACCCAGACATTGCAGGTCGAGCTTCACGGCACGCCCATCCATGTGATGCTGGTCCGGCCGGGAACCGTGGCGGGCACGACCTTCTTCGGCGCTCATGTCCCTTCTTCGCGTATGCCGCGCCTGGCCGACTTTATACCGCCCCTGACCCCTGCATGTGTGGCCGCAGCCATCGTGCGAGGGCTGGGGCGGCGCAAGCCGATCGTGGATGTGCCGGGCAACCTGGCGCTCTTTTATCACCTATTCCACTTCGCGCCGAACCTTACCCGCTGGCTCGTCCGCGCCGGCGGCAGCGCGCATTGCGATTTCAGCCGGCCGCTGGTGGGCAAGAAAGGCTGACGAGCGCAGGATACGTCCTTCAAATCAGTAAGCAGGTCGGCTTTCGCAGTCTGCTTCTATGGAGCGTTTTCAATGCAGAATCCAATCAATCCAATCATAGACACGGCGAACGAGCGGAACAGAGCGTATCCGCCCGCTCCATGGGAGCTATCCGGGCAGATGTGGATGGGCGTGTTCCGTCTCCAGGCCGGGTCGATGCCCCTCCCGGCCGGGGCCAAGCGGCTGCTCGGCCCACGCTGGCTGATCCTCGCATGCATCCGCTATCTCGACGGCGTGCTGCGCTATGATGAGCTGGCATTCGGGACGTTGATCGTCTACAATCAACGGCCAGGGATCTGGGTAGACCGCATCTGGGTCGATAACGAACAGTCGTTGTGGGGTGGGCGGCGGCTGTGGGGCGTGCCCAAAGAGCTGGCGCAGTTCGACTGGCGTGGGGATACGGTGACGGTGGCGGACGCCACAGGGCCGATTATGAGCGTGGCGCTGGATCGCGGGCCGGTTCACCTGCCCCCGCTCCCATTCATCGGGCCCGGCATCGGGCAGATCGACGGGCAATGGGTCGCTTCACGCGGGCAGTTTCGGGGCCGATTTGGCAGCTCAGGGCTGCGGATCAAGGCCTGGAACAATCGCTTCCCCTACCGCCCCGCCGCGCGGCCGCTCTTCAGTTTCGCGGCCAAACCCTTCCACCTACATCTGCCCCCGGCAGAGTCGCTGATGTGATCGTCTATGTCCGTGGTGAAAAAAGGGGAGTTTGAGGGGACAGCCCCTCAAACTCCCCTTTTTAGACAGCCTCTCATACTATCCACCTACGGGATGACTCAAACTCGCTTATATCGCTCCAAACATCCTCAAAGCCATCCCATCTCCTTTCGTTCATTGCAACGGTTATTACATGGAGCCACGAAACTTCAGTTGCCGCTGATCGTGAGACCATGAGATTGTCTTCGATCGGTGCGGCACGTCTCCGGTGACGACCATCCTTGCGGCGCGCGAGCCACTTGCGACCGGCTGCGCGGCTCGGCCTTGTCACTGGCGATGACAATGATTGTCGAATGTTAGCTGTGAGGAAGACGCCTATGTTTATCGATCACTCCGGGTCATCTAGCCGCGCCGACCGCTGTGCGATCGCCAGCACCGTCTATGACACCGCCTGGGTTGCCGCGCTACGCCACCCCCAGAACCCCACCATACCGCGTGTCCCGACCGCATACCACTGGCTTTGCAATCGTCAACTGCACGACGGCAGTTGGGGCAGCAGCGTGCCGTTCGCCCAGGATCGGATTATCTGCACATTGGCCGCCATCCGCGCGCTGACGCGCTTTCCGCAGACCGACGCGACCTACTCGGCCCTGCGCTCCGGGCAGCGCTACCTCTGGCATGCCGCAGCGCACCTTGGCAAGGAGCCGGTCGAACTAGTCGCCTTCGAGCTGCTCGTCCCGACTCTGGCGGCGGACGTGGAGACGGCGGGCATCGAGCTGCCGCCGTATATCCACCAGTACGATCACCTGCGCCGCGAAAAACTGGCATTGATCCCGCCGCACCTCCAGATCTCCGCGCTGACGACGTTAAGTCATTCGCTGGAGTGCCTGGGCACCACAATCGCGCCGGCGACGTTACGGGCCGCGCAAAACGCCAACGGGTCGATCGGCAACTCCCCGGCGGCGACCGCCTACTACCTGGACCGCGAGGAGAATGCGGCCGCCTGGGGCTACCTACAAACCTGCATGGCAGCCGGCGATGGCGTCGCAGTGCCGGTGCTACACCCCTGTGCCACATATGACCTGCTCTGGTCGGCGTATCACCGCGCCCTCGGCGGCCGGTCGTGGAGCAGCCTGGTGTCCCCGCAGCAAACCGCGTGGCTGGCGGAGCAGATCCAGGACGGCGTGAGGCTGGACCCATCCTTCCCGATCCCTGATGCCGATGATACTGCGGTTGCCGCCCTGCTGCTGTTGGAGCAAGGGTTCGCGATCGATGAGACGGTGCTGGAGCAGTTCGCCCGGCCGACCCACTACGCCAGCTTCTCCTTCGAACGCGGGGTCTCTACCGGCGTAAACATCCACGCACTGCATTTCCTGACCCGCCTGCCGCCGACGCAGCAGCGGCTCAACCGCATCAGGACCATGTTGACATTTCTGGGCGACCAGCGCAGCCACACAACCTACTGGTTCGATAAATGGCATTGCTCGCCCTTCTATGCGACCGCGCACGCCTTGATCAGCCTCGCGCATGTCACGGATGCGAACAACGCCGCCAGGGCCGCCGCACTGGCCGCGCCGGCGCTGGTGTGGCTGCGCGCGACACAGGGGCAGGACGGCGGCTGGGGCTGGTATGGGCGCTCAACCGCTGAAGAGACAGCGCTGGCCGTGCTCGGCTTACGCGCGTGGCTTGATCGCGAGCCGTGGGCCTTGCAAGCGGCTCGCCGGGGCCGGCGCTTCATCGCCACAAGTCGCCACGCGCCGATCGACGCTCTGTGGATGGATAAATGCCTCTACACACCGTCGAACATTGTCTCGGCGATGCTCAACTCCGCGCTCGACGGCGATCTGCTGCACATGGATATGACGCACGCGGCTACGTCGGCAGTTGAGAGAGAGGAGTTGAGCGATGTCGCTCATTGATCTCCCCTGCTTCGCCGACCTCGGCTCGGTCGAGCGCGCGGCCCTGGCAAAGCGTGCCGACCACTTCAGCGCGCGCCTAGCCGCGTGGGACATGCTGCCGGCGATCATGCCGAGCCGGCGGCAACGCACAGGGCGCGTCGCAGGGCTGTCGCTCCACTGCGCGCTACTCGCTCCCTTGCTTGGCGACGCCGGCGCCGAGCTGGCTGGGCAGTATATGCTCTGGCAATGCGCGCTCGACCACCAGTGGGATGAGGAACAGGTGCCGCTGCACGAGGCACTCCGGCGCATCGCCGGCTACGCCGCCCTGCTGCGCGGCTGCGACGAGGTCCTGGAGCAGACCGATCCACTGGGCTACGCCCTGTGGGAGATTCAGCAGGCGCTGGCGGAGTATCCGCTGTTCGCCGACCTGGCGGTCTCCTGGATCACTATGAACGTGCAGCTCATGATCTCCATGTTTCACGGCGATACCTGGCGCACAGCCTACCGCCATCGTGGGCATATCCCCGTATCGCTGACTCTGGAGCAATACCTGGAGGTCGCGGAGGCCAGCATTGGCGCGCTCCCATTGCTTATCGCCATCCAGATGATCTCTGGCGATCGGTCAATTCTCGCACATCAAGGCTGGCTGTACGAGGCCGGGCGGATCATGGCGCGCGCGACTCGCCTGGCGAATGACATTCGCTCGTACGAGCGCGAACAGCGCGAGGGTACGTTGAATGCGGTGGGAATCATCAAGGCCGGCACGCCGGACGCGACCGATGTCGAGCGGCTGCTGTGGTCGGAGGTGACGGCGCTGCGCGAGTGCTGCCGCGCGCTGTGTACTGCGCCGCGCACCGGGACCGGCAAGGTCGAGGCGGCGATCATGGCGCTCACCGAGCTGACCTGCGATTTCTACCTTGCGCGCGATTTCGTCGCCTGAACGCGGGACTCTCCGATAGAAAAAGGCGGGTGGGCTGCGGCCACCCGCCCTTTTCTGCGTATTTGCCCCGACCCACCGCACATGCTATAGTCTTTCAGAAGAGAATCGGAAAGGGAGGGGCAAGGGGAGGGCAGCCCTCCCCTTAAACCCCACCCCATCCCGTCGTAAGCAGCCCAGATCATTATCTGAAAGACTATAGGAGAAGCTATGTCGGCGCAACCGGAAACGCAGCTCTCACCAGAAGCCTATTTGCGGCTAGAACGCCAACGACCGTATAAGAGCGAATATTTGGCCGGCCAGGTTTATGCCCTTGCGGGTGGGAGCCATCGGCACAACATGATTGTCGCCAATGTGCTGGCCGCGCTCCACAGCCAACTGCGTCGGCGACCATGTATAGTTTATCCCAGCGATCTACGTGTCCACGTCCCTGGTGTCAAGTACTATACCTATCCTGATGTGAGTGTGGCATGCGATCCGCTGCACTTCGCCGACGACGAGCAGGATACGTTACTGAACCCGGTCGTCCTGATCGAGGTGCTCTCCCGATCTACCGAAAACTACGATCGTGGTCGAAAATTCAAGCTCTACCGCGCGATCCCATCCTTCCAGGAATATCTCCTGGTCGCCCAGGACAGTATCCATATCGAACATTATGTTCGCCAGCCTGACAACCAGTGGCTATTTGTCGATGTGGATGATCCCGGCACGACGATCCAACTGGCGTCCATCCAGTGCCAACTCCTGGTGGCGGATATCTACGAGAAAGTCGCTCTGGCGCCCGACGAAGCAAACTCCTGATTACGCCGTGTTGAGGAGGAACCATGGCCAGCCCAGAGAGCAGGCAGATCAGAGCAACGCTGGTGAATGACCGGGAGACGCTGGATGTCCCGCTTGCCGTTCAGCGCGAGGAATGGCTCTCGGCAGCGGCGCAGACCGTGCTCCCGCCCGATATCACGATCGTTCCCGTCGACGCGGGGGGCGTGGCCGGCGAGTGGGTGAGCAGCCCGTCGGTCGCGCCGCAGCAGGTGCTGTGCTACCTGCATGGCGGCGGGTATAACTCGGGGTCGTGTGTGACGCACCGCGACCTGGCCGCGCGCCTGAGCCGCGCCGGCGGCGTGCGGGTGTTGCTGCTGGACTATTGCCTGGCGCCGGAGCACCCGTTCCCCGCCGCCCTCGAAGATGCCGTGGCCGGCTACCGCTGGCTGCTTGAGCAGGGCATACAGCCGGAGCAGATCGTCATCGGCGGCGATTCGTCGGGCGGCGGCCTGGCAGTGGCGACGCTGCTACGGCTGCGGGAACACGCGCTGGCGCTGCCCGCCGCCGGGGTGCTGCTGTCACCATGGGTGGATCTGGCTGAGACTGGCCCTTCTATCCAGACCCGCGCCGCGATTGATCCGCTGGTTTCGCCGGAGAGCCTGCGGCTGGCGGCCGGCTACTACCTCGGCGGCGCCGACCCGCAGACGCCGCTGGCTTCGCCGCTGTACGCCGACCTGCGCGGCCTGCCGCCCCTGCTCATTCAGGCCGGCGATCACGAGATCCTATTGAGCGACGCGACCCGCCTGGCCGCGCAGGCCCGCGCGGCGGGGGTCGATGTCACCCTGGATGTGTGGGATGAGATGTGGCACGTCTGGCAGGTCTGGGCAGAGATCCTACCTGAGGGGCAGCAGGCGATCGAGCGCATCAGCGCGTTTATCCGGCGGCAGCTCTCGCGCAACCAAATAAAAGCCGGCGGCGTCGAATGAGGGCTGGACAAAGCCTGGCATCGCGGCAAGCGCTTCCAGACGGTGATTCTTTTCCAAGCTTTCTCCCGCAGATCTTCATAATGGAGAAAGCGATGCTGAAACGAACGCTCAAAGTTCTTGGCTACTTGTTTGGCGGCCTGCTCGTGCTGGTGCTGCTGGCCGGCGTGGCGGTCTACCTGATTAGCCAGTCGCGGATCGACAAGACCTACGCCATCACCCCCGCGCCGGTGGCGATCCCCACCGATGCCGACGCGCTCCGAGAGGGCGGGCGGCTGGCGATGTTGCGCGGCTGCGCCGGCTGCCACACGCCAAATCTGGCCGGCGATCCCACCTTTATCGCCGCCGGGCCGCTGGGCACCATCGCCGCGCCCAACCTGACCAGCGGCAGCGGCGGCATCGGCGCGTCGTACTCGGACGCCGACTGGGTGCGAGCGATTCGCCACGGCGTGGGCAAGGACGGCAAGGCGCTCTGGATCATGCCCTCCCACGAGTTCTACCTGTTGAGCGACCGCGATCTCGGCGCCATCATCGCCTTTGTGAAAAGCGTGCCGCCGGTCGATGCGACGATCTCCGAATCCAGCCTCGGCTTTCTTGGCCGGGTGCTGTTCGTCACCGGGCAGTTGCCGCTGCTGCCCGCCGAGCGTATCGCGCATGATGCCCCGCGCCCGGCGGCCCCCGAAGTCGCCGTCACGGCCGAGTACGGCGGGTATCTCGCGCCGACATGCAGCGGATGCCACGGCGCTAATTACTCGGGCGGGCCGCTCCCCGGCGCGCAGGCTGACGAAATACCCGCCGCAAATCTCACCCCAGCCGGCGTGCTGCCCGCGTACACCGAAGCCCAGTTCATCGACTTCATGCACACCGGCACCACGCCTACCGGCCGGCAGATCGCCCCAGAAGTCATGCCGGCACGCCAACTGGGAACCGCGATGACCGAGACCGAGCTGAAGGCGCTGTATCTGTTCCTGACGTCACTACCGGCGACACAGACGGGACAGCGGTAACATCAAGCGTCTGCTCTTTCAAACAGCTCTTGAGATAGCTTCTTCATCCAGATCCGGTTGTTCTTTGGGCGGTGCATGCGTATACTGGGGGCGACAGAAAGGAATGTAATGCCTATGCTACGCTACCACCTGGCTTGTGCCGCCCTGGTTCTGGTCTTCGTCGCGTCGCTCGCGGGCGGTGCGGCGGCCGTCGGCCCGACCGCGACGCCGCCGCCCGAGTTCAGCGATGCGCTGGTGACGAACGTCCCCAGCCCGACTGCGCTGGCCTTCACGCCCGACGGCCGCATGCTGATCACCTCGCAATCCGGCCAACTGCGAGTGTATCAGAACGACGCCCTGCTCGCAACTCCGGCGCTCGACCTGGCCGCCGCCAACCAGATCTGCTCCGATTTCGAGCGCGGGCTGCTGGGCGTGGCGGTCGACCCAGACTTCGCGACCAATCGCTCGGTGTATCTGTACTACACCTTCAAGAAGCACGGCGTGTGCGACAGCAATAGCGCCACCACCCCGGTCAACCGGGTGTCGCGCTTTGTGCTGCCCGACAACAATCTGATCGCTCTGGGCAGCGAGGTGGTGCTGGTGGACAATATGCCCTCGCCGAACGGCAACCATAACGCCGGCGATGTCCAGTTCGGCAAGGATGGCTTCCTGTACATCAGCATCGGTGACGGCGGCTGCGACTACGCCGACAACAGCGGCTGCGCCGGCAGCAACGACGGCGCCCGCGACCAGCACGTGCTGACCGGCAAGATCCTGCGCGTCACCCGCGACGGCGACATCCCGCCCGGCAACCCGTTCACCGGCGCCAATACCGCCCGCTGCAATGTGACCGGCCGCACCGACCCCGGCAAGCAGTGCCAGGAGACCTTCGCCTGGGGCCTACGCAACCCGTACCGGATCGCCTTCGACCCCAACGCCGCCACCACACGCTTCTTCATCAACGACGTCGGTCAGGGCGCCTGGGAGGAGATCGACGAAGGGCAGGCGGGCGCCGACTACGGCTGGAACTGCCGCGAGGGCGCCCACACCAACAGCACCTCGGGCCTGTGCAACCCCACGCCGCCCAATCTGGTCGACCCGATCTACGACTACGGCCGCGACACCGGCTGTAACTCAATCACCGGCGGCGCGTTCGTGCCCGATGGTCTCTGGCCGGCCGAGTACGACGGCGCCTACCTGTTCGGCGACTATGGCTGCGACAAGATCTTCCGGCTCCAATCCAACGGCGGCGGCTACACGGCGAGCGAGTTCGCCGTCCAGGCCGGTAGCATCGTCGCCATGGCCTTCGGCCCCTACGCCGCGACCCAGGCGCTCTACTACACCAACTACTTCAGCGGCGGCCAGGTGCGCCGGATCGTCTACACCGCCGCCAACAACCGCGCGCCCTCCGCCGTCCTGGCCGCGAACCCGCCCTACGGCAAGCCGGCCCCGCTGACCGTGACCTTCGACGCGACCGGCAGCGCCGACCCGGACGCCGGCGACACGCTGACCTACCTGTGGAACTTCGGCGACCAGAGCGCGCCGAGCGAGACCAGCAATCCCACGACGACCCATGTCTACGCAGCCGGCACCTACACCGCCACGCTGCGGGTGCGCGACAACCACAGCACCGTCTCCGCGCCGGCGACCGTGCGGATCAACTCCGGCAACACCCCGCCGACGGCGTCGATCGACTCCCCGACCACCGACACGCGCTTCAGGGTCGGCGAGACGATCGTGTTGGAGGGCAGCGCCAATGATGAAGAGGACGGCGGCGCGCTGCCGGACGGGCAGTTGAGTTGGCGGGTGCTCCTGCACCACGACGCCCACACCCACCCATACCTCGGCCCGACCGCCGGCAACGCCATCTCGCTCACCACGCCGAAGCCGGAAGACCTGGCGGCGACGACGACCAGCTACCTGGAGATCGCGCTGACCGCGACCAACTCGACCGGGCTCACGCAGGTGATCACCCAGGAACTGCGCCCGAATCTGGTCGGCCTGACCCTGGCGACAGAGCCCGCTGGCCTCCTGTTGATCCTCAATGGCGACACGATCGCTACGCCACGGGATCTGATCTCCTGGGAGGGCTATGGGTTGGCGGTCGGGGCGCCGACGCAGAGCGACGGGGCCGGCGGCTGGCTGGGGCTCAACCGCTGGTCCGACGGCAGCGCCAGCTCCGCCCGCACGATCATCACCCCATCGTCGGAGGTAACGTACACGGCGACCTTTTCGTCCACCGGGGTGCTGCTGCTACCGGCGATCTCCAAGTGACAAAGACTGTCAGTTGTCAGTTGTCCGTTGTCAGTTGCGGCGCAACTGACAACGGACAACTGACAACTGACAATTTTAGGGCGTGAAGAATCGGTAGTAGTCACATCCCGACCTGTTGGCCCGCAGCGCCCGCCCGCCGACGATCGCATCAAAGCGCAGCCGCTCCGGCGAGCGGTCTTCGCCGATCCGAAAGACACCCGGCTCCAGCGGCGTCAGCGGCTGCTCTTCGCCATCCGGTTGGATGAACAGCAGCGCGCCCTTGCACAGCACGACCCGGAAATTACTGAGCCAAGGATTATGCGCGCGGTAGTGGCCGGGGTAGGCGCTCCACTCCGAGGGCGAGTCGAAGCCCGCCGGCCCGGCGTAGCGCTCGTGAACGTACCAGTCGCCGCCGTGCAACGCCTCTGTTACCTGGCCGTCGGCGCTCTCGAACCGCAGCAGGAAGCGCGCGAAGTCGGGGTGATCGGCCAGGAAGCCGCCATCCTGCAATTCGAGCGCCACCCGCTCGAACTCCCCGCTGGAGGATCAAGCGCCCGCCCTCGGCCACCAGCGTGAAGGACTTATCGCCCGCCCGGTAGGTGCCCGCGTAATCGGCGGCGTTATCAACGGCGGTGGGATCGGACTCCTCCGGGAGCGGCGGCAGCTCCTCGCCACGCACGGCGGCGCGCAGCAGCCTGAGCGCGAAGATGGCGACCCCCGACGCGAACGGCCCGTTCATGAACACCGCCGCGCCCAAGCCGTTGTCGGCATCGGCCCGCCACGACGACAGGAAGCCGGGCATGTCGCCGCCGTGCATCAGGGTCTTCCAGCCGTCGACCTGGGTGGTAATCAGGCCGTAGCCGTAGAACTGGCCCTTCCACGGCTCGCTGATGGGGCTGGTGAGCAGATCGAAGCCGGCTTCCGAGAGGATGCGCCCGCGCGGGCCGCGACCGCGGTTCAGCAGCATCCGCAGGTAGGCGGCCATGTCGGCGGCGGTGGCGGCCAGGCAGCCGTCGCCGGTGTCGGTCTCTAGCCAGGGCGCCGGCATGAGCGGGTGGCTGCGGTGCCTGGGCCGATCGTCGTAGAGCGGCGCATACCCGACCGCCAGCCGCCGGCGCGTCTCGTGGGTGATCGCCGGGTCGGTCGCATCCATGCCGAGTGGATCGAGGATCTGCTCGCGGATGATCTCGCCGTAGGGCCGCCCCAGCAGCTCCTCAAGGACCAGCCCGAGCGTCTTGTAGCCGACCTCGGAGTAGTGAAAGTGCTCGCCTGGCGGCGAGGCCGCCTCGGTCTCGCGCAGCATCCAGACCTCGTGGCGACCGTCGGGCGATGTGTCGGTCCCGGCGATGATGCCGGCGGTGTGGCTCAATAGGTGGTGGATGGTGATCGGCGCGTACGCCGAGCGAACCTGAAACCAGGGCAGGTAGCGCGTGACCGGGGCGTGCAGGTCGATCCGCCCGGCCTCGATCTGCTGTAGCACGGCGATCGCGGTGAACGCCTTGCCGTCCGAGCCAATCTCGAACAGCGTGTCGGGAGTGACCGGCGCCTGTGCGGCGACATCGGCGAACCCGTAGGTGGCGACCCGCAGCAGCCGCTCGCGATCGGTCAGCGCGATCACCATGCCGGGCGTGCTGCACTCGCGCATCTTCCGCGCGACGAACTGGTCCAGGCGATCAAACGCCGGTTGAAGATCAGTCATGTCTATTCCTCGCTAGACAAGGTTTCGGAAGACGCCATTCTACTTTACAATGTGGGTGGGGGGAAACTGAGGGGGCTGCCCCCTCAAACCCCCTTTTTTCTCAGAGCGGCGTCGCGCTGGTCCTTTCGACCCAGGCAGCGTGCAGCCGGATATGGTATACTGCCCCTACCACGCCCCGAGGTTCCTCGCGGCTGGCACTTGTCCTCTGAGCAAGGAGTTCCCGATGCTACGCAACCTCCTCACCAGCCCGTTGTACTAGCACGGAGACACCATTGGGTGTCTCCAGAGATGAGGAGGCACCAGTATGCTTCAGGTTCAGCACCTACGCAAAAGCTACGGCATCACCACAGTCCTTGCGGATATCACCTTTCTGATCAACGACGGCGAGCACGTCGGGCTGATCAGCCCCAACGGCATCGGCAAATCGACCCTGCTGCGCTGCCTGATCGGCCAGGAGCCGCCCGACGGCGGGACGATCGTCGCCACGCCGCAGGGGCTCTCGATCGGCTACCTGCCGCAGACCTTCGGCGACCTGGCCGACCAGACCGTCGGCCAGGTGGTGGCTGCGGCGCAGGCCGAGGTGCTGGCGGCCGAGGCCGCGCTCCAGCATGCGGCCGAGCAGCTCGGCAGCGCCGGCGCGGTCGACGAGGCGCTGGCGGCCTATGACGCCGCGCTGGCCCGCTTCGAGGCGCTGGGCGGCTACGAGCGCGAGCACCGCGCGACCGCCGTCCTCGAAGGGCTGGGCCTGGGCGCGATCGAGCCGGCCACGCCGGTGGGGGCGTTGAGCGGCGGCCAGAAGACCCGCCTGGGTCTGGCCACGCTGCTGCTGCGCGAACCCGATCTATTGCTGCTCGATGAGCCCACCAATCACCTCGACGTCACGGCGTTGGCCTGGCTAGAGCGCTTCGTCCAGGGCTACCGCGGCGCGGCGCTGATCGTCTCGCACGACCGCGAGTTCCTCGACCAGACCGCGACGCGCATCTTGTACCTCGACCCGGCCACGCGCACGATCAAAAGTTACACCGGCAACTACAGCGACTTCGCCGCGGCCCGCCTGCACGAGCACGATCTGCACGCCGAGGCATGGAAAAAGCAGCAGGACTACGTCGAGCGGGTTGAGCGGGATATCGTGCGGCTCAAGGCTCAGTCGCTGAACGTCGAACTGAGCAGCACACCGGCCGACCGCGACTCGAAGTTTGCGCTCTCGGCCAAGGGCGGCTCCAAGAAGGTGGCCAAGAAAGCCAAGTCGCGCGCCCGCAAGCTGGAGCGCTACCTCAATTCGGACGAGCGGGTCGAGAAGCCCAAGCAATCCTGGGGCATGAAGCTCGACTTTGGGCCGCCGCCGGCGGGTGGGCGGGCGGTGCTGCGGGTCGAGAACATGAGCTTTGCCTATCCCCGACCACCGACCACCGACCACCCCTTCGACGCGGCTCAGGACAGGCGACCACCGAACGCCGACTACCGGCCATCGGGATTGGAGGATGGAGGATGGAGGACAGAAGATGGCAATTCGACGACCGGCGATCTTCCATCTTCCATCCTCAATCCTCAATCTTCAGCCCTGCTGCGAGATGTAAGCTTCGAGGTCGAGTATGGCGAGCGGATCGCGCTGGTCGGGCCGAATGGCGCCGGCAAGACTACGCTGCTGCGCCTGGTCGCCGGACAGCTCCAGCCGGGGACCGGCACGATCCGCGTCGGCGCGAATGTGCGCCTGGGCGTGCTGGCGCAGGAGCACGAGACGCTGGACCTGGAGCGGACGGTGCTTGAGACGGTGCGCCGCGAGCGGGTGATGGGCGAGACTGAGGCGCGCAACTTCCTGCATTTCTTCCTGTTCGGCGGCGACAGCGTCTTTCGGCCGGTCGGGGCGTGCTCGCTGGGCGAGCGCAGCCGGCTCCAGCTCGCGCTGCTGGTGCTGCGTGGGTGCAATCTGCTGCTGCTGGACGAGCCGCTCAACCACCTGGACATCGACGGGCGCGAGCACTTCGAGGCGGCGCTGGACGCCTTCGAGGGCACGGTGATCGCTGTGGCCCACGACCGGGCGTTCCTGCGCTCCTTCGCCGAGCGGGTGATCGAGGTGCGCGACGGGCGGGCGCGCGTCTTCGCCGGGGACTACGATGATTATTTGCGCGTTGCTTGAAGTGACCCATCGTGGTAGACTGACGGCGTTTGCCCGCACAGCAGAAGGAGGCCGCCCATGGACCGCTTCGCCGCCCATATCGACGCCAACCGGGCGCGCTACCTGGACGAGTTGCGCGCGTTCCTGCACCAGCCGTCGATCGCCGCGCAGGGGATCGGCATCGAGGAGACCGCCGCGCTGGTCGCCCAGCGGCTTGAGCGCCTCGGCGCCACGGTGCAGGTGCTGCGCCTGCCCGGCGCGGCGCCGGTCGTCTATGGCTCGATCGGGCAAGGCCCGCGCACGCTGCTGGTCTACGACCACTACGATGTGCAGCCGCCCGAGCCACTGGAGGGCTGGATCAGCCCCGCGTTCGAACCGGCCATCCGTGGGGACAGGCTATACGCCCGCGGCGCCGCCGATAATAAAGGCAATCTGATGCTCCGGCTCCAGGCGATCGAGTCCTGGCTGGCAACCGAGGGGTCGCTGCCGCTCCAGGTCAACTTTCTGGTCGAGGGCGAGGAGGAGATCGGCTCGGTCCACTTGGAGGAGTTCTGCCACCAGCACGCCGATCTGCTGCGCGCCGACGGCTGCCTGTGGGAGACCGGCGGCCGCAACGCGCTTGAGCAGCCGACGATCCACTGCGGCGCCAAGGGCATCTGTTATGTCGAGCTGATCGCCAGGGGCGCCTCCCACGATCTGCACTCGTCCAACGCCACTATTGTGCCCAACCCGGCCTGGCGGCTGACCTGGGCGCTCGGCACGCTCAAGACCCCCGACGAGCGCATCGCCATCCCCGGCTTCTACGATCGGGTGCGCCCGCCCTCGGCCGCCGACTTGGAGGCGCTCAACAGCATCCCCGTTGACGACGAGGCCCTGCTGGCCGACTTTGGGATCGGCGAGTTCCTGGGCGGCGTGCGCGGCGTCGAGCGGCTCACCATCCACTTGTTCAGCCCGACCTGCACGATCTGCGGGCTGGTCTCGGGCTACACCGGCGCCGGCTCCAAGACCGTGCTGCCGGCCGAGGCGCGCGCCAAGATCGACTTCCGCCTAGTCCCCGATATGGACCCGAACGAGATAGTGGCGCGGCTGCGGGCGCACCTGGACGCCGGCGGCTTCGGCGACATCGAGATCCTGGAGCTAGGCCACGAGCGCGCGGCGCGCTCGGCCCCCGACACGTCGGTGGTGCGCGCGATGGCAAGCGCGATCCGCGCGACCTACGGCCAGGACCCGATCGTCTACCCGACGATGGCCGGCACCGGGCCGATGTACCCGGTGTGCGAGGAGTTGGGTACACCAGTGGCGACCGGCTGCGGCACCGGCTACCAGGGGTCGCGCATCCACGCGCCGAATGAGAACATCCGCCTGGACGATTATTGGAGCGCGATGCGCTGCATGGGTGCGTTTATGCGGTCGTTCGCGGATGATGCTAGTTAGCGGCACGTGGTTGGCGCTCCAGGATCTCGAACACGATCGTCAAAAGCACTGCGGCAACCAGCAAGAATGGCCCGAGTGTTTCCAGCCCGAAATTGATCGGCTATCAGGCCGAAGCCGCTCACGAGTATCGCGCCGCCCAACATTGCCGCCGCAATCTGGAAACCAACTGTATTTGCGGCGTGCGCCGGACCATGCGCGCTGGTGTCAGTGAAATCAGCGACGGAAACATTGGCGCCAGCGACATGCCCAGCAGAGCAACCCCACCCAAGGAGAGCCACGGTGCCAGGTTGAGCCACAGCAACACCACGCCCAGAATCGCGGTGAACATGCACACTTGGAGCAGCATCCGCACGGTGATGCGGGCAACAATCGCCCCAGACAGCAGCCGCCCGAACTGTGAGACTCCCCCAATATGCACTCACCCAGACGCCGGCCAGTGCCGGCAGCATGCCACGCGCTTCCGTCAGCAGCGTGTACAGCCACTGGCCGGCAGTTATCTCAAGGCCAGTGTACAGAAAGAATAGCAAAATACTCAGCCAAGCCGATGGCAGCAACAGCGTGCGGGCCATCGGCGCGCTCGGTGTTGGTGAGGCCTGGGCTTCCTGGGCATGCGCGTGCCATTGCTTGCGGGTCAACGCAAAGCAACTCGCCAAGACCAGTTGCGCCACACCAACAAGGAGGTAACCCAGGCGCCAAGGTTGTCCCGCGCTAATCACGCTGCTCATCACGATTGGTCCGGTCGCTGCGCCCAGCCCAAACGATGCGTGCAGCCAGTTCATTGTGCGCGGGCTGAAGTTTTCGGCGGCATACGTGTTCAGCCCGGCGTCGATCGCGCCTGCTCCCAGACCAGCCAGCAGCCCCAGCCCGACCATCACACTCCACAGTGGGGCAGCGCCGTAGCCAAGCAAACTGATCGCCGTTGCAAGGCAACTCAGAGTCAGCAACCACCCAACCCCCATGCGCGCCAAAACTCGCCCGCTGCTGAAGCTCGACACCAAATAGCCAATTGTCGCCATGGTGATCAATGCGCCAAGGGCATCCAGCGAGAGGCCAAAGGTGGTGCGGATCGACGGCCACGCCACGCCAGTCAAGCCATCGGGTAAACCTAAGCTAATAAATGCGGCGTAGGCGAGACCAATAAGCAGCGCACTGCGCTGGCGAACGGCGGTAGCAGAAGCTGCCACGATACTCCTCAATCCTTTCTGAACGATTTTGTCTGTAAGGGTATCGGAAAATATAAAGCGTCCCGGCGTGAAACGTGAAACGTGATGCGTGAGGGCCTTCTCCCCCTTTTCAAACAGTCTCTTAGGGATGCGCCCCTGAGCGCACCTCCGTGCCCGCCAGCGCCTCGATGAGCGTGACCAGTGCGGCGTGGTCCAGGTCGCCTTGCCCGGTCGCGACGAGCGAGCCGAAGAACTCGTGGACCAGGCTGGTGGCCGGCAGCGCCACGCCGTAGGCCCGTGCGATATCCAGGCAGATCTGGAGATCTTTGAGCTGGAAGCGGATTTTTCCGCCTGGCTGAAAGTCGCGCTCCAGCATGCGCCGGCCGTGCAGCTCCAGGATACGGCTCTGGGCAAACCCGCCCAGCAGCGCCTCGCGCACCCGCGCCGGGTCGACGCCGGCCTTGGTGGCCAGCACCAGCGCCTCGCTGATCGCCTCCAGCGTGACGGCGACCACGATCTGGTTGCAGGCCTTGGCCACCTGGCCGGCGCCCGCCGGCCCGACATGGGTGATCGTTCGCCCCAGCGCCTGAAATATGGGCAGGACGCGCTGGAGCAACTCCGGCTTGCCGCCGACCATGATCGTGAGCGTGCCGGCACGGGCGCCGGCCTCCCCACCGGAAAGCGGCGCGTCCAGCATCTCCACCTCCAGGCGCTCGGCTTTGGCGGCCAGGTCGCGCGCTACCATGGGGGCGATTGTGCTGGTGTCAACGATGATCTTGCCGGCGCTGATGCCCTCGAAGACGCCATCCGGCCCCTCAACCACCACCTGCACCGTCGCCGAGTCGGGGAGGCACATGAGGATCACGGCCGCTTGCCGGGCGACGCCAGCCGGCGAGCCGCCGTCGACGGCGCCGGCCGCCTCCAGCTCCTGTACCGCGTCCCGGCTGCGGTTGTGGACGACCAGCGAGAACCCGGCCCGGCGCAGGTTCAGGGCCATAGGTTTGCCCATGATCCCCAGGCCGATAAAGCCGATGGTTGGTGGAGAAGTCATATCTCACCTCGGTTACTTAGAGACTGTCTGAAAAGGTTGATTTGTCGCCGAAGCTTCGTGGTGGAAAGGGGGTTCTTGAGGGGGCTGCCCCCTCAAACCCCTTTTTTCCTAGAAATGCAACCCTTGCTGCGGCGGGGGCATGAGCAACGGCGTATGGTCGGCCCAGGTGGTGATTTTCCAGCCATCATCGCGTCGATCAAAGCGCACACGATATAGTTTCAGCTTGATCTGCCGCCCGTCCAGGCTTGCGCCGTCTACCCGCACAACTCCGTTGGCCGTGGCGCCGCGTACGTCAAGCTCGACCAGCATATAGCGGAGATCGTGCAGCAACGCGGCGGCTTGAAATGGCAGCCGGTCGGCGAGGCTGGGCGTCCCGATCGTCTGGTCGAGCGCCGCCGTATCGCCGAGCCGTAGCGCGCGGGCGTGTACCTCGACCAGGCTGGTGATCGCGTCGTAGTCGCGGGTCAGCGGGCCGGCCGGCACGCCGCCGGCGCCAAGGCTATGCTCGATCTCGTCCAGCAGCGCGGCGCCGTGCTCCACATCATCGCGACTGATCGCGTGGCCGGCGGCGCCGAGCATGGTCTCAAGCACGGCGGCGCGCCGGCCGCGGGCCGCGTTAAGGAAGCCGGCGGCGGTCGCGCGATCCCATTCTTCGGGTGGGGGCGGCAGCACGCGCGCCGGCTGATCGAGCGTCTCCTGGTAGCCTCGCATGGTGTCGAAAAAGCGCACCGTCAGTTCCCAGGCGCGGCGCTGCCGATCGGTCGGCGTGAGCGTCTCCAGGTATGCCAGCCACTCGCGCTCAAGCTCACCGTTGGTCTTGCCGATCGGCTGCGCGATGCGCTGGTCGTCGTCGGCGCAGAACTCGTCGACATGGGCATGGTGGCCGCCGCGCTCGGGCCGCTGGGCTGCCAGGAGGCGCGTGAAGGTCTCCAGCCCGTAGGTGCGGATCAGGTAGGCGGTGAACGACGCGGCTTCCTGGTAGGCGACCTCGTGCTGCGCGCTGTAGAAATCGTAGCGCAGCTCGCATAGCGGCATATAGCGGTCGGAGGCTGCGAGCGCGGCCGCCCACTCGTCGATCGGCTCCAGGTCGTAGTGGCCGCCGGTCGCGTAGACGGCGACCCCTTCGCCCAGCAGGCCGCCGACCTCGCCGTCGGGTGGGACAATCGTGTCGGCCAGCGCGTGGGCGACCTCGTGGACAAAGTAGGCCCACATCTCCACGCCGATGTAGTCGCGATCGGGGTAGCTGATGATCAGCGGCCCATCGTCGCCGTAGGCCACGCCGCCCTGCCAGAAGACGCGCGGCAGCAGGTAGACCGAGATGCTCACCGGTGTGGTCGGCGAGATCACCGTTGCGGCCTGGGTGTAGCTGGCCTCGGCGATTGTCGCGAGTGGTTCGAGATCGCGCTCGGCCGCGCTCTGCGGCGGCGCGTGGATCAGGAAGTGCGGTGTCGCGCGTGTGCTCCAGCTCAGCTCCGCCGGCGCGGTGATCGGCTCGGTCTGTGCGAGCGCCTCCAGCGCCGGTGGCAGCACCACGGTATCGCTGCGCCGGGTGATCGCGCCGGCGCGGTCGCGCACGGCCCACCAGTAGTCCAGCGTGTCGGCAAGCTCCCCGGTGCGGGTTAGCCCTTCTTCGGTCGGCGTGATCGTCACGCTAGCGCTGATCGAGCGGGCATCGCCCAGGGGGACGCGGCGGATGGCGTGGCCGGCGGCGGTATCATACCAGAGCAGCGCCTCGGCGGCGCTGGCAGGTACCTGCCCGTCGAGCCGCAGCGTGATCGTCGGCGGGGATGCGCTGGCGCCAACCTGGATCGCCGGCGCCGGTGTCGGCGTGGGGGTGTGGGTCGGAGTCAGTGGTGCCGCCGTCGGCCGCCGGGTCGCCGTCGGGGGAATAGGCGTAGGCGAGGGCTGTGCGACCTCCGGCTGCGGGCCGGGGCGCCCGGGCAGCACTAGCGCGAGCAGCAGCGCCAGTGCGAGCAGCAGCGCCGCCACGGCCGCGACGACGACCAGCCAGCGAGATCCGAGGCGGAGCATAGACACTCTCTAACATTGTGCAGTTAGGACGCGGGGTTTTTTAACCCTCCCAGGCGCGATATGAAACGTGAAACGTGATGCGTGAAGGGACCTCACGTTTCACGCCAGGTTCTGGCCGCCATCTGTGGGATCACGGTGCCGGCGCCGGAGTCGGCTGCGAGAGCAGCGTCGCCGAGGCCCAACCGTCGGTACCCACCGGCACCCCCTGGCCGCCGCGATTGTCGGCCGCCTTGGTCACTCGGATACGGAACCAGACCTGGCCGTCGACATCGCTCTGCTCCAGAAAGGTGATCTCATCGCCGGTCCAGATCTGGCCGATCACCGTTTCAGGGGCGATGCGCGGCTCCTTACGCAGGTTGCCGCCATTGGCAACGACGCCGATGCCCAGAGGCTGGGGCTGAGCGGCAACCACCGTGGCAGTCCGCTGGGCCACGCGCGTCGCAGTCGCGGCGGTCGCCGCAGCGGCGGTCTGGGTATCGCGGGCCTGCACCGTCGGGGCGATAGCGGTCGCGGTCGCGATCAGGCTGGCGGTCTGCTGGGCGCGGTAGCGGGTCAGGTAGATGCCGCCGACAGCGATAAGCACGATCAGGATCAGCGTGATGAATGTAGTCACTAGCGCACGCAGCGGGCCGCCGCGGCGCGGAGCGTTCGGAGCAAACAGTCGATCCCAATCTCCAGGGCGTATCTTACTCGGCACGGGTCCTCCCCCAGCTTGGTTGCGGGCTTCGTCGAACGATCGCTTGGCGCGACAGGACTATTAGTATAGCATAAGGAGATGCGGGGGACGCAGGGAGACAAGGTACAAGGTGATCGGGTGACAAGGTGAAGGTAAGCTCTACGATATGGGATAGCACCCTATTAGCTGCTGGAAAGGGAGGGGCTTGGGGAGGGCGGCCCTCTCCAAGCCCCTCCCTTTCCACAGATGTTGGTCAGACTCAAAACGTATCACCAGCCTGGCGGGCTGGTGATACGTGAGGAACTGTATCGCTGCTCGGGCGGGAGCTGGGGAGTTAATCGACGGCGGCGCCCAGCAGGGCCAGGAGCATGATCCCGACGCAGGCGAGCGCGGTCAGCACGAGCTGGATATAGCCAAGCACCAGCCCGACCGTCGCGTACCCAGCGCCGCCGAGCTGGCCGCCCGACGCGCGGATCTCGTTGCGGGCCATGTGGCCGGCGATGATCGCGACGACCGCACCGATGACCGGCAGGATCACCCAGGACAGGATGCCGAACACCAGGCTGACGGTTGCCGAAGTGCTGGTCGGCGGGCTGACTTGCATGTAGACCGGCTGGGCCGGCGGATAGGACTGCGGCGCGGGTGGGCTATACGGGGTGGCGACGGGCGGCGGCTGGTAGGGCGCGGCAGGGCCGCTGCTACCGGAGTAGGACGACGGCACTGCGGTCGTCGGCGCGCCTGCGCTTGATGGAGCCGGGACTCGCGCGCCGCAGTTCGGGCAGAACATCACTCCAGGCGCCAGCGTTTCGTCGCACGTTGTGCATTTCATGACCAGGCTCCTTGATCCTTGAAGCGTAAAACGTGAAGCGTGAAACGTGATCGGGATGTTGCTCACGTTTCACGTTTCACGAAATTGGGATGCTTTTTATGTTTCGAGTTCCTCAGAAACTGTTTGAAAGGGGGGTTCTTGAAGGGAGGCCCCCTCAAACTCCCCTTTTCAAACAGTCTCAAAGGATCTCACACCAACTGTACGTTACACCGCCGAAAATGTTGCGGCGTTACGTCGCGCCCGCCAGCTCACGCACCCGGCCAGCCACGTCCGGCGCGGTAACAAGCGCCTCGCCGACCAGCACTGCGTCGGCGCCCCACTCGCGCACCATCGCCACGTCGGCAGGGGTCGAGATGCCGCTCTCGCTCACCAGGAGCGGTCGATCCCGCGCCGGCAGCCGCTCCGCGATGCGCCTGGTGGTATCAAGCGCCGTCACAAAGGTGTGCAGGTCGCGGTTGTTCACGCCGACGATCGTCGCTCCCGCCGCCAGAGCCCGTTCAAGCTCGCGCTCATTGTGGACCTCGACCAGCGCCTGCATGCCCAGCTCGCAGGTGAGCGCCAGCAGCGCGGCGAGGGCCGGATCGTCCAGCGCGGCCACGATCAGCAGTAACGCGTCGGCGCCGTAGGCGCGCGCCTCGTAGACCTGATAGGGGTCGGTGATAAAATCTTTCCGCAGCAAAGGGGCCTGAGAGGCTGTTTGAAAAGGGGGAGTTTGAGGGGGCGGCCCCTCAAGAATCCTCTTTCCACCCTGAATCGTAGACGAGGCAATGCCCTCTTCAAACAGTTTCTGAGATTGGAGGTCAGAGGTTGGATCTCGATCGGGCGATCTCCAATCTCCAATCTCCAATCTCTCACGGATGCCCTGAAGATATTTGAGGCTGCCCTGAAAGAAGTGTGCATCGGTGAGCACCGAGAGCGCGGCCGCGCCATTCTCGACGTACGTGCGGGCCAGCGCCAGCGGGTCGAAGTTCTCGACCAGTACGCCTTTCGACGGGGAGGCCTTCTTCACTTCGGCGATCAGGGTGGCGCGACCGGGGCGCCGCAGCGCCGCCGCGAAGTCGCGCGGCGGGGGCGCAGCCGCGATGCGGGCCTGAAGCTGCGCGAGCGGGATCTTGGCCGCCTGACGCGCGACCTCGGCGCGCTTGTGGTCCAGGATGCGGGTCAGGAAGGTGCCGGCGTTGGAATCAGCCATGGCCTGCCTCATCGTGCTGCTGCTCAACCTGCGCTATTGTAGCACGCTTCGCGCACCCATGAAATATAGCGTTCCTATCAGACTCCCATGCTTGCAGGCACAACCGCAGATGAAATGTGGGTGGGGTTATTCTTGAGGGGCGACCCCCCTCAAACTCCCCCTTATTTCACGTTAGGGTTGTAAAGTGGGGAAGGGGTTTTTGTGGGGGCTTCCCCACACCCCTTTTTACAACTCATTTTAGGAACGCTATATCCGCCGCTACTGGCCGCTGTCGGCCGTGCCAACGATATCCAGGAAGAGCTGCTCAAGCGAGACCCGGCGCGGGGTGAGGGCGTAGAGCCGCGCCCCGCTGGCCAGCACGCGCTCCGCGATGATCGGCAGAAGCTCCTCGTCATTGACTGTAAGCTCGATTCGGTTTCCATTCATTCCCGGCTGGGCTTCCGGCGGCAGGTGTTGCGCGTCGCTCTCGGTCTCCTGCGGCAGGAACTCGGCCAGCGCGGCACGCAGCGCCGGGGTGATCGCGTCGACGCGCAGCTCGACCTGGATCTGGCCGGCGGCGACATCGCGCAGCCCCATCGTGCGCAGCACACGTCCTTCCTTAATGAACGAGACCCGATCGCAGGTCGCTTCGACCTCGCCGAGCAGGTGCGAGTTCAAGAACACTGTGGTGCCGCGCGCCTTGAGGTCGCGGATGATCCCGCGTACGAGCATCCGCCCGAACGGGTCGAGCGCCGACGTCGGCTCGTCGAGGAACACCAACTCAGGTTCATTCAATAGCGCCTGGGCCAGGCCGATGCGCTGTAGCATCCCCTTGGAGAAGCCGGCCAGCGACCGACTGGCGTGCTCGGTCAAGCCGACCAGCTCAAGCAGCTCGGGGACGCGCCGGCGGCGGGTGGCGACATCCATGCCGTAGAGCCGCCCATGCAGGTCGAGCAGTTCGGCGGCCTGTAGCCACTCATGGAAGCGGAAGTGCTCGGGCAGAAACCCGACCCGCGCCAGCGTGGCCGGGTGGCTGGGCGGCTGGCCGAGCACCCGCGCGACGCCGTCGTTCGGCGCGACCAGCCCCAACAGCATCTTGACCGACGTGCTCTTGCCAGCCCCGTTTGGACCCAGGAATCCAAAGACCTCGCCCCTCGGCACTTGCAGGGTGAGGTCCGCGACGGCGACCTTGGTGCCGTATACTTTTCGCAGCCCAGTGGTCTCGACGACCAATTCGTTCGTAGATGCAGTCATTTGAGATTTGAGATTGGAGATTGGAGATTGGAGATGCCACAATCTCCAATCTCCAATCTCTTCGACAATGTGGGTTGGGGTGGGCTGAGGGAGGTAGCCCCTCAAACTCCCCTTTTTCCTATGGGTTAGCGAACCGACTCGGCGATCTCGATCAGCTGGAGGTCGCTGATGTTGCCCCGGCTGCCGAGCATATAGATCTCGTCGCCGCGCTGCCAGTAGAGCTGCCACGCGCTCTGGTTGTCGTTCCCGCCGCCCATCAGCAGGCCAGGCGTGCCATCGACCGTGACCTGGCGGATGTTACCCATTTGGGAGGGGAAGGGGAACAGCAGGGTGTTCTCCCAATCGATGCTCTGGCTCAACGCCTCGGCCTGGGCCGGCTCGGTGCCCAGCAGCCGCAGCATCGCCTTGCCGAGTTGGGCGAGGTCGACGCCCTCAGGGAGCTGGACCGTCGGGCTACGGCCCTGGAGCAGGGTCAATTCATAGCGGGAGCCGCGGTAGCCAGCCTCAACAAAGGCCGGGATATCGGCGACGATCGGCTCGGAGCCGAGCGCGTCGGGGAGGGTCACGTCGCGCACATCCATCAACTCAAGCAACTGGCGCGCGTTCTCGACGTTGACGCGGAACTGGGCGGTGTGGGGCTCGCCGACGGCGAACTTCCGCGATGTCGGCTCGGTTGGGAACAGGGTCGGCTGCCGGACCGCGAAACCGGCGGCGTTGGCGGCCTCCAGCGTCGACCCGACGGCGCGCGGTTTGTCCTGGCCCTCGACAGTGGGCCGCTCAAGGAACAGGGTCTGCGGGTCGAAGTTCAGTTGCTCAAGCTGTGCGATGCGCTGTGGGTCGACGGGGACGAACACCACCGCTCGGGCGCGGAAGAGCTGTAGAAAGCCATCGGCGGCGGCGCGCACCGGCGGGAAGATCAGCAGGCTTAATACGGCAACCAATGCCGCAAGCCCAGCGAAGAGCGGCCGGCGCGAGCCGGACCAGAAGCGGGCAGAAGTGTTGCGCATGGATATCCTCCGTTTGTTTTTTGTGTCTGGTGGAGCCTGCTGGCCCTCTACGGCGGCCACGCCGGTCACGGAGGGCCGGCCATACATGGCTTGCAGGCGGGCCAGGGATGGTTGGGGGTCGGGGGCCGGCGGGGGCGTGAGCAGTGCCCCGGCGCGGGCCATCAGCGCGCGTAGCTCGGCCAGGTGTTCCCGGCAGGCAGCGCAGCCGCTCAAGTGCTGCGCCAGTGCCGCGCGCTCCTCGGCGGGCAGCGCGTCGTCGAGATAGGCCCGCAGGGCTCCTTCATCGTGGCATCGAGTCATGGTGACCTCGTATCGAACATGTTCTCGCGCTCGGCGAGATCCGGTTGCCCGTAGGCCGCCAGGAATGCCCGCTCGGCACGCGCGAGCAGCGTCCCGACCGACCCGGGGGCGATCTCCAGCGTAGTGGCGACCTCGGCGTAGGAAAGGCCGGCATGTCGGAGCAGCAGCAGCTTGCCCTGGCGCTCCGGCAGGCGGGCCAGCGCCTCGCGCACACGCGCGCGCTCCTCGGCGCGCAGCAGCTCGGCGTGCGGGTCGAACTGGTCTGGCGGCTCGGCCAGCCGCTCCAAGCGCTGCCGGGCGCGCCGCTGCCCGCGCAGCACGTTGTAGCCCCGGTTCAGCGCCACCCGGCACAGCCAGGCCAACAGCGCGCCGCCTACCTCGGGCGCCGGGGGATGGTCGTAGAGCGCCAGGAAGGTCTCCTGGACCAGGTCCTCCGCCTCTTCACGGCTGCCTACCAGGCTGTACAGCACCCGGTAGACCTGGCCGTAGTGACGTAGGAACAACTGCTCGAACGCCGCGCCTTCACGCCGTCGTACTCGATCGAGGAGCTGCACGTCGGTGTTGGTCACGCTGCCTTCGTCCGTGGCGCCGTTATAGGCAGTGGTCACCCATTCCCCTCGTCTGTGTCTGCCGAGTCGCCGGTCGATCGCCAATCTGTCGATCTATCTTCTAAACACCGCCGGGCGATTGTTTGTGACACCAGGGGGTTTAGAGGATATAGCCGCGCTTCCGCGCGACCTCCTCCTTGTGTTTACGAAAGAGCACGTCGCGCTCGGTGCCTTTGAGATTGCGTGAGTAGGTTGCCAGGATTCGATCGACTTCGGCGTCGATCTCCTCCTCCTGCTTCAGGTCGGCGACGATAAACTCGTAGATCTCCTTGACGCGCAATGCGCGCCCGGCGCCGGGCTTGCTGCCGCGCGAGTCCTTGTAGGCCAGCAGCCCGCGCTGCTCCAGCTCATCGTGCAGGCGCTCGGCGAGCCGACGGATCTTATCTTCGGTAAGGCGCATTGTGATACCTCGTCATCTTGTCATCTTGTCATCTTGTCATCTTGGCACCTGATCACTCTGGGCCTTCTCGCCGAGCGGCACGTGGAGAACCCGGATGACATGCCAGTCCGTCCCGCGGCCGTGGAGCCACACGTTGATCGCCATCGGCCGGTTGCCCCGCCGATCCCATGGCAACGCGTCGCCACCGACGCGCACGATCACCTGGTAGCGCCCGGTGCGCGACGGCAGCCAGTGCTCCTGCTCGGAGATGACGCCCTCGCGGACGGCCAGGCCGAGCGCGGCGAAGCTCAACGCGAACATCAACAACAGCGTCACGCCCACGATCGAGATGATGGTCAGCTTCGTCATAGCGATACTCTCCCCAGCTCATCCTCCAGCCGCCGCACGATCGTTCGCAGCACTTTGATGCGGGCGAAGCGCTTATCCTCGGACTCGACGATCGTCCACGGGGCGGCCGGGGTCGAGGTGCGCAGCAGCATCTCGTCGGCGGCCTGCTCGTACAGCGGCCGCTTCTCGCGGTTGCGCCAATCCTCGGCGGTCAGCTTCCAAGCCTTATGCGGCACGTTCTGGCGCTCCTCGAAGCGGCGGAGCTGCTCATCAGGGCTGATATGCAGCCAGAACTTGCACAGGAGGGCGCCAAACTCGACGAGCTGGCGCTCGAACTCGTTGATCTCGGCATAGGCACGCCGCCACTCGTCCTCGCGGGCGAACCCCTCGACCCGCTCGACCAGCACCCGGCCGTACCAGGAGCGGTCGAAGATCCCGATCATGCCGCACGGTGGCAGCCGCCGCCAGAAGCGGTACAGGTAGTGATGGGCCTTATCGTCGCCGGCCGGGGCGGCGATCGCGTGGACCACGTAGCCACGCGGGTCGATCTTCTCGGTGATACGCTGGATGGCGCCGCCTTTGCCGGCCGCATCCCAGCCCTCGAACACCAGCACGACCGGCCGCTCCTGGCGGTAGATCTCCAGGCCGAGCAGGTGCAACTTAGCCTGCATGCGTTTCAGGCTGTCCGCGTAGGTCTTCTCGTCCAGCTTCCGGCTAAGTTCGACGCGCTGCAACAGACCCGGCGCCGCCTGCGGGACTGCGATAGCCGGGCCGACGAGCGGCGCGTGGCGCCCTCGTTGCAAGACCGGCTGCTCCGGCCCGTTCGGATGCGCGGCGCCGCCACTCTCGATCTCCACCAGCCCGCGCTCCAACCCCGGCCCGCTGTCGTCGAAAGCCGCATCGCGTTGGTCGGGGCCGAACAACTCGCGGCGGCCAATGCGGGCCTCCAGCGCCGCCAGCACCGCCTCGATCACGGCCACGCGGGCGTAACGCTTGTCGGTGGCCGGCAACACGACCCAGGGTGCGTGGGGCATATCGGTGCGCGCCAGCATATCCTCTACTGCGGCGCACACCCGGCCATAGTGGCGCTGCTGCCAGCGGTCCTCCTCGGTGACCTGCCAGGCCGTGAGCGAGTCGGCCAGCAGGCTGCGGAAGCGCTGAGCCTGCTCCTTTTTGGAGATATGCAGCCAGATCTTCAAGATCACTGCGCCGTCGTCGGCGAGCTGCCGCTCGAACGAGGCGATATCCTCGCAGCGGGCGCGCCACTTCTTCCCCGATAGATCCCGGCGGGTGCGCTCGGCCAGGACCTGGCGGTACCAGGAGCGGTCGAAGATCGCGATCTGCCCGTACCTGGGCGTCTTAAGCCAGAAGCGGTAAAGCCAGGGGTACTGGGTCTCGGAGGTGCGCGGCGGCGTGATCGGGTGGACGCGCAGCCCGCGCGGGTCGAGCCGGCGGGTCAGCATCCCGATCGTTTCGACCTTGGCGGTGCCGGCCCAGCCTTCGAACACGATCAGCGCCGGAGTGCGCGCCTCGAACAGCGCCTGCTCCAGGTCGTAGAGACGCACCTGGAGCTCAGGGAGGCGCTGCTTATACTCACGCTTGTCGATCGCGCGGTCAAGGTCGAGCTGGTCGAGCATGCCCTACCCTCACACGATAAACGACGGACATTGATGGCTGGCATTATAGCATAGCTGTGGCCGCAGAACCTGCTATATTACCAGCAAAGCGCATACCCTGAATCGCGAGACGTGATGCGTGAATGCCGCGCGGCTTCACACATCACGTCTCGCGATTCCTGAGAAATTTCTTAGGGACTTTGAACTTCTTCTTCATCCCAAAGCGCGCGTGAAACGTGAAAGGCCCTCACGCATCGCGTTTCACGTTTCACGCTCAAACCCGCCTTTTCTACTACTGGCCGATAGTCAACGACCCATACTCCTCGTAGGTGTTCCCGTCCAGATCCTCGGCGATCAAGCCGACGACGTAGTCGCCCTCGGGCGCAGCGATCTCCTCCCAAGTGAAGTTCTGGTCGCCAAACGTGAATGTCGGCCCATCCTTGGTGACGAACTCCGCCTCGTCGTCCGACTGATCACCCAACTGAATCCACTGCTCCAGAACAGTGAACTGGTCGCCGGCGATCGGGGAGATCTCGCGCAGCGCCCCGCCGCCATCCTCGGCGCTGAAGCCGAGCGCCTGGGTCAGCTCGCCCTCGCTGAAGATCAGCCGCGCGTGGCGCGTCTCGCCGGTGTCGGCGAAGGTGTAGATGCCGTCGACGGCGTAGCTGGCCGTTTCGGGCGAAGCGCCGTACTCGTGCGGCTCGAACAGTGCCAACTCCGAGGACTGGCCGTCGTTCAAGGCGTATAGGGTCGGGGTCCACTCGAAATCGATCGGCACGTCGCCCTCGCCCCAGTCGGGGTAGAACACCCCGCCAGTCTCCTTGGTCTCTTCGGCATCGATGTAGTCCATGTCGGCGACCTGAATCGCGTTGCTCGAACTCGTCGTAGTAGCCGATGAACAGATAGACATATGCGAGCTGGTCGCCGGTGATCTCGGTCTGCATCGTCACCGTCTCGTCGCCAGCGATCTGCTCGGCCGAGAGGGTCAGCGGGGTGAATGAGAGCTGGCCGGCGCCGGGCGCGCTGATCTCGGCTCCGGGTTGCGGGCCGTCGTCGCTGGTCGCCAGCGGCTGGCCGGTGTAGTGGAAAGTCAGAAAATCATCCCAGAGCGACTCGCCGGCGAAGCGACTGGCTACGACAGAATAGGACTCGTAGCCGGAATCGGGCTGCTCGTAGAGCTCGGAGTTGGGGAAGTAGATCGCCACGCCGGTCGCGCCGGGGCGCTCGTCGCCATGCTTCTCGGCCACGATCGTCTGTTCGAGCGCCGCCAGCAGCTCATCAGCCGCTATGGCGACCTTGTTGCTGTCGCTTTCCTCCACGAGCAACTGAGCGAAGTGACCCAGGTCGATGTAGGACTCGGGCGCGTCCTGCTCGAAGACACTCTCGAACGCCTGGGAGTAGGCGCGCGCCTCGGCGACGGTCTCCTGGTCGACCTCGGCCATCGCGCCGATCAGGCCGTCCAGCGCGTCCAGCAGCGTCGGCACCTGCGCCAGGTCAATCGCGGTCAGGGTGATCGACAGACCCTCCTCCTCGGCGATCTCCTCGGCGCTGACGTCCCCGTCGAAATCGTAGGTCTGCTCCACATACCTGGCCCGCGCCCGGTCGTCCACGATGCGCTGGTCCTGGTCGATGTAGCTATCCACGATCAGGCGCGATAGCTCGGCGCCGTCCATCTCCGGGCGCTCTGCCAGATCGCTCAGGAAGGCGGTGTAGGCCCAGCCCAGCGCCGGCTCGACCTCCTGCGAGGCGACCGCGTAGCGGGCGTGCGGCGCGGACGCGCTGAAGACTTCGAGCTGGCCCATCAGGCAGGCGTCGAAGCCGATGATCTCGAACTGGCGCACGCCGGTCTGCTCGCGAATGCGCCCCAGCGCGTCGTCGAGTTCCGAGAGGAACAGCATATCACCGAAGCTCTCGGCCAGCGGCAGGTCGTCAGGCCCCTCGCTCTTGGGCGCCGGATCGTTCCAGCCGCCCGGCCAGCCGGCGCCGTGATCGGACAGGATCAGGACGTACTTATCGGCCGGGTAGGCCTCGATCGCCCAAGTGGCGAAATCGACCAGCGTATCGCCGTCGGCCATATTGACCTCGCCCAGGTCGGCGATCTCCTCCGACGTGATTCGCTCGAGGTTGTCGTCCTGGGTCAGGTAGAACCGCTTGGCCGTGGTCCAGTTGCCGTCGCCCTTGAAGGCGCCCTTGTAGCGATCGAGCTGGGCCACGATCTGCACCCGGTCGGTGGAGCCGACCCGCTCGGCCTCGTTCAGATCGATGAACATGTCCTGCTCCAGAACCTCGTCGTCGGCGTCCTGGTAAAGCATGACCAGCCAGGTCTGCTCGTCCGGCGGGACGGCGGGCTCCTCGGAAGGATCAGGCTGCGCGGTCGGCCTGGGCCGCGCAGTCGGCTTGGGCTGGGAGGCGGCCGGGGCCTCCGGCTCCAGGTCCTCGCAGGCCACCAGGGCGCCGCAGATGATGCTGAGAATCAGCAGGCTGCGAAAACCACGCAGGCGGCGATGAAACCGGGTGGGCATGGAGTAGCTCCTCGTAGGTGGTGGATTATGAACATTTGCGGGCGCCCGCTTTGGGCGCCGGTGGCGGATGATGGTTGTAGGCCGATTGTACACGAGAATGCGGCGAATGAGGCGGTCTGATTGTTTGCGATGTGATAGCAAAATTGTATTGGTGTAGTAGAAGGGGTGTGGCATATGTATTTTCCAGCGAGGAGCACGTTGATATAGTATACTGAGTATCGAAGGGGGCGTTTCCGAATCTCTCCTACGCCGAGTCGGCGGGCTTGAAGGTGAGGAGCTACTTGCATGGCACTGCGAGTGGCCGTTATTGGCATCTCGTATAAAGATAATCCTGTTTGGCCGGAGTTGCCGTATGCCCGACAAGACGCGCTTAAGATCCTCAACGTCTTACGCAGCTATTCCGAGGGCACTACCGACTTCTTCACCGCGCTGGAAGCAGAGCATACTTCCCTGTTCATGCTCGAACAAGGGCTGAAGCGCTTTTTTTCCAGGACCGCGATCGGAGATCACGTCGTCCTGATCTTCGAGGGACATGGCTTAGAATCGGCGGGAAACACGTATCTGGTGCCTTCCGACCACCCTGGCGGCGGCCCAGATCGCGCGCTGGCCCTTGGCCAAGTCACCGCCTGGCTGGAGCAAGGGAAGCCGGCCAATCGCATTCTGATCATTGATGCCTGCCACGCCGGCCAGGGCCGAGCGCGGCTTGGTCCTGATGTCCTTGTGCCTGGGCCGGGTATGTCGGTGCTGGCGGCCTGCGACCTGGCCGAGGAAGCGCTTGATATGCAGGAGTTGGGCGGCGGCCTGTTCAGCTTCATGGTCTATCAGGCGCTTGGTGGAGCCGCAGCAGTGGCGCAAGGGAGTCATCGGCGTGTGACAGTGGCAGGGCTGTTCCAATACGTCGCGCGGGAGGTGCCGACATGGTTGGAATCCAACCGTTCGCGCCTTGGGATACCGCACGCCATCCGTATGACTCCCCGGCTGATTACCGACTTGCGGGGCGATCCACTCCTTACCTCTGTGCCGGTGATACAGCGTCAATCCACCGAGCGACGCTCCCTGTCGGATCTCCCGGCGGCCAGTGCGCTACCGCGGGACCTGCGGGCGTGTCTTGAACCGCTACAAGATCTGGCGCGGGTGGCGGCAGCACGGGCGCTGGGGCACTGGGGGCGCGACCAGCTCTTCCTCGACGCCGATCTCCACCGACACGAACTGGAACTGCTGATCGGCAGGTGCCTGGCCGATCTGTGTGACCAGATCAGCCTGGTTGAACTCTTCGTCCTCCAGGCGGCAATCTGTGTGCATGACCTGGGGCTCCTGGAAAGCCAGGACGTCGAGAAGCGCTTCCGGCGATCGGCCCAGTTCGTGCGTCGTGGGCGCGCGCACGACCTACCAATCGTTTTTCCCGATACCATCCTCGCAGAGGCTGTCGCACAGACGGTCGAGCGGCTCGGCGGGAGCGGCGGCGGCGAGAGCATGCTGTGGGGCGGCAGGGCGGTGCGGGTCGGGCTGCTGGGGGAAATGCTCGGCCTGGCGCACCGCCTGGCTGTCATGGGCGAGCGGGTAGCGGCGGATGTGGGGGAGCATGACATCGGCAGGCTGTGGGTTCGCCGGCCTTTGCTCAGCGGTCTGAGCGACTGGCACGCCGACGGCGCAGCCCTGATCCAGGTGGCGCCCGGCTTAGACCGCCTGGAATGGGTGGCCGTCGAACGCTGGCAGGCGCAGGCCGCGAGTGCATTGACCAGGCGCCAGACCATGTGTGACGTTTTTGGCCCAGTGTGGCTTGATGTACGGAGACAATGATGGATCTCTGGGATGAGTTCGAGCATACCATCAAGTCGATCCAGGGAGCAGGCCGCTCCAGCGATCTGGCCAAGGCATGCTTGCGGGGGATCGCGCTGCTCAGGGAGCTGCCGGATAAAGCCGAGCTGTTTGGCGCCTTCCGCGAGGACCACCCGCCCCCCGCCAATGGGACCGAGGCCGCCCAGAGCTGGCTGCATGCGCTCAACGGGGCGATCCGGCAAGCACTGGTGAACCAACTCAGCCTGGCGCTAAAAACCATGCACATGACCCACGGTCTACGCGAGTTCTTCCCGTTCGACGAGACGACCACATTGCTCGACGTCGAGCGGCATTTGCTCCGATCGTACCGCCACTCGATCAATGAGTATATTACTCGATCCACGCCAGATCTACTTCCTGACGAACCCCTGCGCCTGGATTTCTATTCCGGCGTTCCTAGCGGGGAGGGCATGGCACGCCCGCTTGATCCTGAGACCAGGGTAAGCACGCTTCCAGAGGCCGATACCGACGGCGTGTACTGGTGGCCGCGGGCCAAAGAGAATGCAATACGACAGCGCAACACACCTGACGGGTTATTACTTAGCCAGGCCATGCTAGATCTGAGGACTGCCGCACGTGAGCAAGCAACGCCCATATACTCTCTCGCGGACTACGGATCGTTCGCACAGCCTCCCAGCAACACTGCGTTTGGATTATCCGGTCGCGTCCAGGCACTTAGCACCAGGTTGCTCTTTGTAGATAATGTATGGGCAGGCAGCGCTTATCTGCCCGAAATTCCCGAGCAGCCATCTGATCACTCCTCGTTAAGCCCAGCGCTTCGGGAGGCCCTGAAGGCGCGCTTAGATCGCATTACGGCGTCGAGCCAGTCTATCGCGACATCGTTTGCCGACGCCAACCCGCTGGATGTCTCCGTTCTGAATGCTATGGTCAACCGTTCAGGTCAATTCAACTTATTGAATCACTTCGCGTCGTCGAGTCGGTCTGTCGGGATACAAGTATCCATTGTGAACCACTGGGATGTCTCCGTTCCGAACACTGCGAGCCTTTTAGGTCGTGATTTATGGAGCAATTGGCTTAGTCAGGACATTGTGCGCGTTTCCATGACCGACCCTAATGTCGAGTTGGACTTCGGCGACAAATTGAAGAAAGAACGATTACAGGAACTGGAGGAGAAGTTCAATAACCCTGGTTTCCAGTCGCCCACACGCAGCAAGGGCAGCAAATCCGCTCACGCCAACAGTCGAGCGCGGCGCCAGAAACGCGGGCGCGGCTGAAGCATCACACCAGGAGGTATGCATGAGTGACCTCGTGCAATATCTAGAGACCTTACAGAAGCCGGTCAGCAGGGAGCTGCTACAGAATTTCGAGAGTGTCCAGCAATATGCCCGGTCGATCTTCAAGCAGATCGACGTGTTGTCCCAGGAGCGGCACAACCGCTTGTACAACCCGCAGCAACATGCCGAGGAAGTGAGCGCCCTCTGCGCGCGGCTGCTGCCGAAACACCGGCTAGGGGAGCTGGATGAGCAGATCAATTGTGTGGAGGTATTGGTCCTATTGGCAGGGGCATGGCTGCACGAGATCGGCCTGGCCGAATCCGGCGCCGAGGAGGCATACAACGTACATTCGGCGCGCTGGGTCTGGGATGAGGAGATGGGCAGCACGCGTGTCGCCGGCCTCGATCCAGGGCTGGCGGCGGCGGTCGCGCATGTGTGCCGCGCGCATCGCGACCACACTCGCACCGGGGAAGTCGTGTCCACGCTCAACCCCAGCCAGTTACAGAACATGCATTGGAAAAATTACCGTATCCGTGTGCCGGTTCTGGCGGCGATCTTGCGCACCGCATTTCTGCTGGAGGTCTTCTATCATCGCCGCGCCGCCGACCTTGGCCCAAACACCCCACCCGAGATCGCGCGGTTCTGGGTGGAGAAGGGAGCAATCAGCGCCTTTGCTATTGAGGAGGAGCGCGGGATCATCATGGTTCGGCTCTCGGAAAACGCCAACTCCTCGGAATGGCTGCGCCAGGCGGCGCAGCGCTGGAGCGAGCACGTCAACCGTGAGTTCGCCGAGCGGGCGATGGCGCTGCTGGCCGAGTTCAAGCTGGCCTACCGCGAGAAACTGGTCACGCTTCCACAGCCCGACGCGCCGGAAAAGGCAACTGAGGGTGACAAGAGCGCCCAAGCGCTTGATCTGTTCCGCCAGGACACTGCCCATGTGATTGCCCGCAGGAATGAGCTGGGCGGCTGGGAGTTGAAGACCAGCGGCGATCTTTTTCCTTTGCTTCAGCGCACCTTGATCGATGAGCGAGGGCGCGTGATCGAGCTTCAGATCGCGCCTGGTGTTCACTATCCCAGCGAGCCGCCGACGGCCAAAAGTGTGCCGCGCATCGCCCGGCTCCAGTTTCAGAATTCGGGTCTCTACGAAGGAAGCGCGATCTACCATTGGAAGGAGGCGATCGTGCGGGGCAGCGCCAGCGCGCTGGTCGAGCTGTGCGAGGAGCTGCGACGCTTTGAAAGCGCCGAGCAGACGTTTGCGGCCCACGCACAGGCGCTTCCGCGCGAGCCACGCAACTGGGTCTTGACCGAGTCCAAAGGGAACCTGTCCGTTCGCCTGACGCGGGTACTGACCACCGGCCAGATGACACGCACCATCAGCCTACTCACCCATCCCTCGTATCCCCTGTGGCCCCCCACGATCGAAGGGCTGAAGGAGCTGGAAGCGGTATCGGGCCGGACGATCGGGTCGGCGGATGCGCTTGTCGAGCGCTGGCGCGTGAGTATGGACAGCGGCAACCCGCTTGAAGTCTTTCTGAACTGGTTAGACAGCCGGATCACCGAGATCGAACAGGCTCTCCGCAGCCGGAACGGTGCCTGAATGAGCAAAGGCCCATGATGTGAAGCCGTATGGCGCTCGTGCCGATGCGAGAGCCGCAAGTTATGTAGAGTGAGGTAGTACGTGGAACAAGATCCGAAGAGCTTGATATTCCGAAATAAGAACCTCCAAGCGGATGAACCCTATCGCTATGAAGAATTGGAAGGAAAGACCTTCGACCAGATCGCGATCGATCTGTGGGATCGGATGCGGCGCAAAAAAGTTGGAAGTGGCTTCCGCGCCAATGTCGATTCATCGGAGCGGTACGCGGCCCGGCAGTCGGCCAAGTTCTCCTGGAAGCCGCCGACCGGCACCGGCTTTCAGCCGATTAACGGGGCGCGCGGCGTGCTCGAATTTCTCCACGAAACAGGCGCGCGCGAGATCTTCTACTACTTCGAGCCGATCGGCGGGGCCGGCTACACCGATTTTCAGCGCCATGCCCAGGAGATCATACAGCGGCCGCGCGAGTTTGGCACATGGAAGTTGGAGTTAAGCCGGGATGGAATACCACAGATCAAGAAGGTGGTCCTGGACAAGTTTCGCCGGCAGGTCCACGTGTTTATTCAACCATTGCCGCGCTATCCTGATATGCCGCCGCGCGTAGTCACCAGGCCGCCGGTCCAGGATGCGTGCTTTAGTACTACTACCGGCGAATTAGGATGGGCACGAGCAACTGAAACCGGACAGATGATCTGGTCCGAGCACACCCGAGCCGGCAACCCGCTGGCCGAGCTCCTCGACGAACTGCGGCGTAAGTACCACGTATTTTGAGCTTGACTGTATCCAGAGGTATAAAATGAAAGTTCGCCTGCGCTCGCACATCCTCTTCGAGATTGCCTCGGAGCTGGAGTTTGGCCGGAAACCCTACCGTCAGGAAGAAGGAGGCTACCTGGCCGGCCGGTTCGATGGTGAAACCGTGGAGATCGTGAACTACTGGCGTGATCTGAACGCGGAGCGAACTGCCGGCTCGATTCGGCTTCGCGAGGCCCATCTGGACTACGTGAGCGAGGAGATCGAGCGGAGCAGAGATCCGAGCTTATATCTGGCCGGCACCTGGCACATCCATCCGCCTGGCTATGGGTCGCAGTGCTCGTATGTCGATGCTGAGTATCTCTTCCTGGATCATTCTCTGATTCAGGCCGGGGGGCTGACAAACGCTCGCTTGCCCCAAGCCCACCTGGTCCTTAGTTGGAACGCTCTGCGCGACTACCACTTCTACGGCCTACAGGTCGAGATACCAGGACTATCACGCGCGCTGGTGAAGCCGCAGGATGAGCACCTGCACGCGATCGAGACCGCACTCCAGCGGCGCTACCAGGCAGGCATCCTTGTGCGGGATAAGGAACTGCGGGTCGAGCCCTACCTTGGCCCCGCGATTCACGACGCATTCGCCGCCGGGACCCTGGAAGGATTCTTCTGGTTCTTTCCATACGAGGCGATTGACGACGACGTAGAACGCGTGTATCTGGCCAACTTTCTGCACCACGTGCGGCAAGGCGACCAACGCCTCGATCGGTCCATCCATAAGATGAATAAGCAGACCGATCCTGACGCGGCACCAATATTCTTACCGGACTCTCTGCACTCTATCTTGCAAGCAAACCTGCAACTGAATCAGCCCACACATAAGCACAAGCCGAAACTCGTGAATCCGCGCCTGAAGCCGAAGCGCCATACCGATCTCGTCTACTACCGGCTCACCCGCGCGAATGGTGCCATCAACGTCTCTGCGGAAAGGCTCCATTACTCGCTGAACGCGCGACCGGCGCGGGCGATCCACGTGCCGTGCCAAGTCACTGAAGAGATCACTGTCCTGGTAGCGAACCCCGATACCCCGGAAAAGGGCAGCGACAATCTAGGCGTCCAGCCACAAGCTACCGTGGGCGACATCGGTCGGAGGCTGCAAGCAGCCTATACCTTGGAGACCCCACCACTCCTTTCGGCCCGGCGGCCACCACATGAGGAGCAGAAGTGGCGTCAGCGAACGGTCGTAGATGAGTTCGGCGAAGTGCTCCTGCCCGATGATGTACCGATCGCCGAATTGCTCGATGGGCATTCGAGCGGCACCGTACAACTATCCTGGCGAAGTTCGGACTTACATCCAGACACCGTCTATAAGCTGCGCACCCAGCGCCTCTACGGTCTCGGGTACGACAGCAAACGTCTCGCGCAGTCGACGGTACTGGTTGCCGGTCTCGGGCTGCTGGGAAGCGAGGTTATTACGCTTCTTGCTGCGGTCGGCGTCGGCAATCTCATCCTGGTCGATCGCGGAGTCGTCGATTTCACGAATATCTATCGACAGCGACTCTACACCCGTAAAGATGTGTATCAAGCAAAAGTAGATGTCGCCGCGCAGCTTTTGTCGGGCATCGGGACCGAGGTGAGCGCACACCGTCTCTCCATCCCAACCGTATCCAGTCCTATGCAAGATGCTCAGGAGCGGTTGTCCGAGTTGGAGGGCCTGGTGGCTCGGGCCAATATCGTGATTGGCGCGCTGGATTCTTTTTCGGGGCGGGCGGTGCTCCAGGCGCTGTGCTTGAAGAATAAGGTGCCTTTTCTGTCGGTCGCGCTGGATCTCTTCGATGCGATCGGGCTAACGCAGGCGACCCTATTCCTGTCGCTACCCGATCGGCCCGGCTGCTATGCGTGCGGGCGTAAGCTGGTGCCTGCGCGAGACAGTGGCGTATGCACAATCGCACCGCTGGAGTTTCCGCCGATCATCGGCGGGCTGGCGTTTCGTCTGATCATGAACATCCTTCATAACCAGGTCAGCAGCGCACAGGCATATCAGATCTACTCAAATCTGAACATCGAGGAGCAGGATCTTGCGAGCGCCGATCCGCAGTGTGAGATCTGCGGTACCAATGGGCTCATGGCGCGGAACGACGCCGAACTCTACCGGCGTATCCAGACCTGGTTCAACGGGGCCTGACGACCTATCCGCACCTTCAAGCCAACACTGAAGGATCAGGTGATTGGTAGCTCGATCAGCTCCAGCCGCGCCAGGAGCTTGAAGTACTCGACCAGCCCCTCGGCGTCGCGCACGCCGGTCTCCAGCTCGACCAGGTCGAGGATCTCGGCCAGGGTGCGGCGCCCGTCGGCCCAGTAGAGCGCCACATCGGCGGGCAGGTCGGTGAACTTGCCGTGGCGGCGGAGCATCATCTGGGCGGCGGCGCGCTCATCGGCGGGCAGCCGGCGCAGGTGCGGGCGCAGGTTCACCGGGCCGCGGTAGCGACGCAGCGGGACCAAGCGCGCCTCCGCGTCGAGCAGCCCGGCGTCGTCTTCGCCGTGCCAATCGCCCAGGATATCGCGGGCGCGCGACCAGGCCGAATCGGCGATCGCGCGGGCGGCCGCGCGCCACGGCTGCGTGTCGAAGGCCGGGTCGAGCCGCCGCAGGCTCTCCAGCGCGACCTCCTGGCGGTCGAGCCGGAAGGCGACCCGCCGCTCCCAGGGCGGCCCCTCCGGCTCAACGCCGCCCAAAGTCGCCGTGATCGCGCTTTGGAGCTTACGGGCCAGGCGCATCTCGAAGCGCGTGGTCATCTCGCGCGCCAGCCAGGCCACCTCGCGCGGGCCGGCGTTGGCGGCGAAGTAGGCGTAGGTGGCAGCCAGCGCCGTGGCCCGGCCGAGCGCGGCCGGCGACACCTTGTCGAGCGTGTCGGCGGTGGTGTGGTAGAAGCGATCGGGCCACTGGATCAGCAGCGGCGCGGGGATGCCCACCGACGGATCGCCCAGGATGTAGTGGTCGCTACCGTTGGAGTAGGGCACGACGGCGTGGCGGAACAGCGGAAATTCGCCCTGGCCGGCAAAGCTGTGAGCCTGGCCGAAGTAGCCCTCGCGCAGCGCCTCCAGCAGCGGCGCGGCGAAGCTCGGCAGCGCGTCGGAGGTGCGCACCAGCAGCCAGGAACTGCCGCACTGCTCCTGGTCCTCGCCGACCATGTCGAGGTTGAGGCCGGCGACGATGCGCGGCAGGTCGTCCTCGTGGGCGGCCAGGTACAGGTAGGTGCCGGTCATCTCGGGGATCCATAGGAAGCGGATGCCGCGCCGGGGTCGGGGCAGGTGCCCGCCGGCGACCAGCGTGTGCAGCGCGCGGGCGGCCTCCATCACTGCCGCTGCCCCGCTGGCGTTGTCATTGGCGAACGGCGCCGGGTGGCACAAGTGGCCTACCACCAGCACTTCCTCGTAGGTCTCGCCCGGCACGTAGGCCGTGACCGCCTCGAAGCTGCCATCGGCGAAGTGGCTGCGCACATTGGCGCGCACGCGCACCGGCTCCTCAAGCCGGTGGCCACGCTCGACCAGGCGGCGCAGCTCGGCGCCGGCGCGCGGGCTGAGCGCGAACCCGAACGCGCGCGTCTCGCCGCCCCACCACCACCACGAGGCATACTGGATATCGTCCTGCAAGTCGCCGGGCGGGCAGATCTCGGGCACGCTGCGCATGCCGTCGAAGATCAGGCCGGCGGCGCCGAACTGCTCGATTGCCAGGTGGTGGACCGCGACCGGCATGCTTTTCGTCAGCACTAGCTTGCCGCGCACATCGAGCCCCTCGTAGTGCTCGGCGCGATCGCCGCCATCGACAATCACGACCTCGTACTCGCCGGCAGCCGGCGCGCTGCGCGGTATCAGCGAGAGCGGGACGGCGCGGTAGTCGGCCAGGCGGCGCGTCCGGCCGCCCGGCTCGACCAGATCCAGCGTCGCCTCGTCGCACCACCACTCCTGGAACAGCGGCTCGCCCCATGCCTGCGCGCCCTCGCGGGCCGGGTAGCGCTCGATCTCGCTCGCGACGCCCCACTGCTGAAGGGTCGTATGCACCCACTCGGCCGCCTCGCGGTACATTGGGCTGGCCTGGATGCGGTGCCATTGGCTGATGCGGGCAACCAGGTTCTTGGCGGCGACGCCGGAGACTTCGGCATTGAGCATAGCAAGGAGCGTCTGGTACATTGGAGAGCCTTCTTTTCTAGCGTTGTACTTGTTAAGCTCAGGGAGCGGCACGTGGTTGGGCGGCCCAATCAGGTCTGATTATGGCGTTGCAAGGGAGACAAGCGTGTTAAGCTTTTGGAGGACTTCCGCGACCGCTGGCGCCGGCAGCGTACAAATGAAGCTGGCATTCCGCGCGCGCCAATCTAAGCTCTTGACTTGGTCGGACAATATGGCGCCTGTGACTGCTAAACCAGCCGGCAGGACCACCTCGAACGGATAACCCTTGATCTGATTCGTAATTGGACACAGAATGGCTAGACCGACTCTGCCATTGTACGCTGCCGGTGATACAATGAGCGCTGGCCGACGATCTGCCTGCTCGTGGCCTGCTTGCGGATTGAGCGTGATCCACACCGCATCACCGCGCTCCGGTACATATGGCATGCTCACCACACCTCGTTGCCCACAGCCACGCCAGTATCATGTTCGTCGTGCAGATTAGCATCAGTAATACCAGCGAGTAACGCTTCCAGTGTTAGAGGTGGTGTCAAGAGCGGCGTGACGACGAGCTTGCCATCCACGAGCGCTACATCGACAACAGCATCTTGGTCAAGCCCCGCTTCGAGTGCGAACGACTTGGGAATGCGGAGAGCCAGGCTATTTCCCCATTTCTGGATTCGGGTCTTCATCGAACAATCTCCTACGAGTAGATACAAAGAAGATACACGATCCTTGAAGTTTTAGCAAGGCGATGGTTGTCTGTAAGATTGGCTGTGTCATCCCATTACCCCCTCGCACGCAAAGCGGTCAGGTTGGAGCGACGTATTGGGCGGCGGTTAGTCAGGTGGTATCTCTCGCGGAAAATCTCCGTTGTCACGTTCGATCTCTACTTTTTCGTAACACATCTGACGCGGAGAGGATTTCGACAATAATCGTCGGATTTGTCAGCGTATCGTGTATAGCGTCGGTGAATTGTGGTTGCCCACACACAATCACCACATCAGGATAAGTGTTGAGTCCCGTCCGAAGCACTTTGATACGCATATCACTGGGATACACGCGACATGGCTTGCGACGAAGTTGACTATGTAGGGTGGCAATAGTATTGCCTGCAATGAGGTTATGCGGCTCCTTCGCACTAGTCCTGGCGTAGATACGCCCGCGATAGTATTCATGCCTGATTGGGCTGGCACGCTCGTAGACAATGTACTCTTCCTCAGAAAGAGTTGGTATTGGTTGTGCAGTCATACGAGCGCTCCGCAGGTATATCGTACGAAAGGGACGTGAATCCTCGGCGAATGATAGCAAGTTTGTCCTGGAGGTGCAAAGGTGCTGAATCTGACACCAAATGCGAGCGCGACTCTATGATGTTTCATCGGTGTTCGCTGAGACATCGAGATCGAGATCATCGCGGGCAAGTTGATCCATGGTCACATTGAAGAACGCTGCTGCTCGCATCACCAAAGTTAACGAGGGACTTTTCTTGCCAGTCTCTACCAAATTGAGATACACATGCGCCTCATACCCCAACGCGTCAGCGAGTTCTCGCAAGCTCAGACCACGTTGGAGCCGTAGGGCACGCAGTTTTTCTCCGAAGCGCTTTGGTACGTCGGGCACACGCCCCCCTGTTGACAAAGATCGAGTCCTGTGATAGGATTGGTATCCACAGGATACCAGTTGTGTGTATGCCCCGCGCACTGGTGATGTCAGCGCACGGGGCATCACACTGGCGGTGATGCGCCACTGCAAAGCCATTGTACCACATGGCTTCGCTGCTGCATTGCCGCCTCACGGCGGGCACACCGCCCGCAGGAGGCAGAGATGTTCCTCGGAAACCAGCACGCCCCGTTGGAGCCGGCGAACGCGACTGCGATCAGCTACACGCTACTGCGGCATCTTGGACTCATGCTCGATGAGTTGAGCGCGCAAGGACTCACGCTCTGGCAAGATGAGCGTCAAGCCTGGCGTTGGGCGTGGGCGGCAACGGGGATACAGGCAGAGCGCGGCTTTTGGTCGCTTGGCGAGGCGATCGTGGATGCGGTGGTGACGCGCTTCCCGGCAGCGTTTGATGGAGCAGCGATTGGTGGTGTGGAGTAGGGTGGCAGTAATCGGAAGATTATTCCTCACACTCCCGACGCTGCGTCATGGATGTGATGGTCAATCGCCGGTCATGCGCGCCGGTAGCCGTGCGCCTTGCCGTCGGATGTGAGTAGCATGAGGTGCTGCGCCAGCTCTTCCTCGACCACGAACTCGACATCCAGCGGCGTCGCTTGGAGGTGGAAGCGCGTCGCCGAAACGGGCACGAGCGTGCCATAGCGTGCGTCGGGTCCATGCAGCGCGAGCGTATCGTGCTCCAGCCGAACGGAGAGCATCTTGTCGAATCGTTCCGGGTCGTCCGTGGCATACGTGCCGACGTAGGATTGCAGCACGGAACGCGCGAGCGCTGGACGATCAACCTCGACCTCGTCGAGCTTTAGGAAGGCCAGGATTGCTCGCCGGTGCGCGGCCCAATCCAGGGCCGTTACATCCAGTGTCAACGTCGGCCAATCGTCGTGGACGAGGACCGCGCGCAAAAGCTCCTGGGAATCGTGCAGCAAGCGCGTCGCGCCTGCGACACCGGAACGGCCGCGCGCCTGCTGATAGGGCGTGGCCTCGGCCTGCCCAACCAGGTGCTCCCGCCAGCCCTCGCCGCGCTCGACAATACTGGCCGGCACGAGGCGCTCGACATCGCCCGTCAGGTGGATCACGCGCGGCTGGAGCGGGACGCACAGTTCAGCGATACGCCTGAGCTCTGCGTGGATCGCCTCCACGGGTCGGTCCTCCATGAGGAGCGGGTCGACGGCCGCGTACGATAGGGCGCTGTCGACGACAAACATCGTAGCTGCGGCCAGCGCGGTCTCCACAAAGCTGCTCCACTCGGTTCGCAACACGGTTTCCGAGAGGATCTGCTGTCGATCGAGTACTGCCGACGCATAGGGAAAGTAGTGCTGGAGCATCATCCCTTCAGAGATCCAGTGCGCCCGATAGCCGTTCAGGTCGAGCTGCGTGGCGATGTACTCCGAGGTCGTCGATTTGCCGGTGAATGGGACGCCTTCGACCAAGATCAGGCGTGTCTGCTGGTTGATCATGCTGGGTCCTCCGCCATTGAAGTTTCCTACCAATCTCGCGGAGCAATGAGTTCTTCAACATCTGCGTCAAAGTTATATGCGCCGGCAATAACGTCGAATGCGGCGCCAATACTATCTCTCGCGACGGTCTCAATCTCACTCTCCCGTTCCCAAAACTCTTGCGCAAGCGCATTGAACTCCTCTGTGGTTGCGTGAGTCAACTGGTAGAGTTCTTCAAGGCTCTTTGGTCGTTCCATCTCGATCTGCTCACACAATCGAATCAAAATCTGTTGCCCCTTACGCACAAGATCAGGCGGAAAGTAACTATCCGATACCATCTCGCTGAGAAAAGTATAGTTTTTCACTTTCTCGTTTGTGAGAGCCATGGCGACCTGCTTCTATAGTTGTGCCTACGTAGTTAGCGCTGCGAGAGCGCCGAACGCTCAGAGGTTAGCCGCCTGCTGTAAGAGTAGGGCACTGGTAGGTCGATCCTGGCTTTCAAAATGCCTAGCACTTCCAATAGCAAGCAAAGCGCAGCGAGTCGGCTGGAATATGGAGGTCAGTTACGCGAGCCAGTTTTCGAGCTGGATACTGGCGATCCGTTGATAGTGACTCTCGTTGTTGGTGACCACGATCAGGTTGTGTTCGAGGCCGGTAGCCGCGATCAGGATGTCCGCGTCGCCGATTAAGGCACCCCGCTGATGCAGATCTGCATAGATGGTGGCTGCGCGCATCACAATCGCATCTGTGAGCGGCAAAATGGTACTGACGTTACAGAGTTGGTCAAAGGCGGCCAGTTGTGCCGTCGCGTTCTTTGCGTGTAAGCCGCGGAGAATTTCGTAACGGGTAATAATGGAGAACGTTAAGCGGTGATGCACCGCGAGATACGCACGGGCACGTACCAAGGCGGCGGGGTGCTGGCGCATTACCGCTGAGAGAACATCGGTATCAAGCAGGGCTGCGCTCATCGGCTGGCTCATGCCTGTTCACCGAAGAAATCCCGCCGCTGAAGGGCAATCTGCTCAACTTCCGTAATGTCTTGTGGTGAGAGGCCCGCATACACATTGGTGGCGAGAGCGAGTATAGCATCGGGTGACTCCTCGATCTCGACCACCAGCCGCACATGCTGCCCCTCGCGCAACGGAATGCTTGGCGGCTGTACTAAACGAAAAGAGCCACGTTCGAAAATGGCTTCCAGAGTCTCAGTGGTCATCTGCTCCTCCTTGTACGGGGCATCACACTGGCGGTGATGCGCCACTGCAAAGCCATTGTACCATATGGCTTCGCCGCTGCATTGCCGCCTCACGACGGGCACACCGCCCGCAGGAGGCAGGGATGTTCCTTGGAAACCAGCACGGCCCGTTGGAGCCAGCCGACGCGACCGCGATCAGCTACACGCTGCTGCGGCACCTCGGATTCATGCTCGATGAGTTGAGCGCGCAGGGACTCACGCTCTGGCAAGATGAGCGCCAGGCATAGCGTTGGACGTGGACTGCGACAGGGATACAGGCCGAACGCGGCTTTTGGTCGCTTGGCGAAGCGATCGTCGATGCGGTCGTGACGCGCTTCCCGACGGCGTTTGATGGAGTAGCGATTGTTGGTGTGGAGTAGGGTGGGGGGTGAGCTGCCTTTGAGGGGTATGGGGTTGGGTTGAGGGCGGCCCAACGGCTTGGCGTTCGGTTGCCCGCTGCGCGATTACGGCATCAATAAGTCGATTCTAGCTTTCAAAATGCCTAGCACCTGCAAGAGCAAGTAAAGCGCAGCGGGTCAACTGGAACGCTGTGTTAGCTCGCTGCAATTTATATAGACTTAAGATATTAATCTAGCCAGTACTGCAACAGTTCTTCGTCTAAGGGCTCTTCTGTTTGACGCAAGCAAGCAACCTTTTTCAACTCATTAGGCATCCAATGGTACTTATTTTCTACGACCACCGTAGATTGATAAAGATTGAGATCTACTAGAATTGGATCAATTATTTCTATGTGTCCGCGATTTAGAAGCATATAAATTGCTTTTGGTGATCTTTGGATTGCTCTGATTAATCGAGAATCATTCACTGCCATACCTAGTACGTCGATTTTGGGCACCTGTTTCACCACCCAACATGTTCCGGGTGTCATACTTAACTGTTCGAGAGAAGTTAATATCGCCCATGATCTATCAAGTTGATAGTCATTCCAGTTTGTAGAAAATAACCAGCCCCATGGAATGAGAAGTCGACCGGCTCTACGATGACAGGAACTCAAAATCCATTGTGAACCGTAGGTGTAAGGTTTGTAGCGATCATGTAAATAGTATATATATAGGTCATCAAGCACTTTCGCTATTGTATTGTAACAACTACAATCCATGGCAGCACCATTTTCATCGTTTCCATTGTGGTCGTAATCTGAAAGCTCAACGCATAAGTAGCCTTCCGGTATCTGAACATGGTTGATATAGGTTGTATTCCCAGATCTAGAGATGTTTCTGAATTTATAAATTAAGTGATGCTTGCCAGAGGGTTTCTGCCTAAGAGACATCTCCCTGTGAATTGCCTCAATAGCCTCTAGTGTTTCGCGGATTTGATTGACTGTGGAGATAGGTGTATTTACTGAACCTAATTTAGCGGCTTGTTCTTCGAGTAGAGCAAGGTTACGTTTATGGGTAGCTAGGAGTGAAAGTAAATTCTCATCATCGAGATAGGAAAGAGATGTTGCCACGGTACCCTCCTCAGCGAAATATTTATGGCACAACCCCATATACATGCAAATTTCGAAACTGTGCTGTTGCATAATAGGTGTGCAGGCACAGAAAGCCCAGGCCTCCAAACGACAGATCTTCACGAGTGATATGAAGCTCTTCGTTCACCCAGATCGCTATTCTTGATGATACGATGTCCGCGCGAATTTTTACCCATGTGCCCTTCGCATTTGCGACAAGTTGTTTCCCTTCTCCGCCGATAGTCTTTGTCTTTCGATAAATTTCTACAGTTCCCAATGAGCGGAGGTGGACGAGATACCCGAATCCGACATGATCTATCTCGACTTTGAAACCTCTTATCCGAAAACCTGCCCAACTAAAAGGGTCGTTGTTATCGTCCAAAATGCGAATCTCACACTCAACACTATAATTCTCTAATTCTGGCCCAGACAAATACTCAAAGCTTTTCTGGGGCAACCAAGACATTGTGAAAGGTTCTTCGGTGAAATGTGAGAAAAGGTGTATACGATCATAAAATACGATATTTTCTGGACTAACCTCTATTCGTGGCATCCTGATGGGGGTTGCTTCATCGCCAGGTAAATCCTCAACATCAACCTCCCATGCTCGAAGTGCAGTTTTTGCAGCTAGAATACCTGCACGCGCTTCATCAATATCGTGGAAAACTTCCGGGCGCGTGTTTGCACTACCGACTTTCGCGAGCTGAATCAGACGAATTCTCAAGGTCGCTCGGTGAGCTTCCAAAAGATCTGTTTGATGCTTAATATCTTGAGGTGTAGGCATAAGAGTGGTTCGATAAACAGAGACCTATTGGTGTGATTGTACCACGAAGGCTTGAGGAACGGGAACGATTTGAGCTGGCTAACTAGAAATAGTAGGCCGCCTAGCATCCTAAGACCAGCATTTCCCGAATGCGCTCCATGCCCATCATCCAGGCCGTCCCACATCCACTTTTCCGGCCCCGCGCTATCGTATCCAGCCGACCACCTCGAAACAGGCTCGCCCCATAAACCCACGATCGCGGATAACCCCCACCCGCAAACAGTGCTATAATTTCCCCCGAAATCATTCGGCTGTTGCGAGGGAACCATGGACTACCTGGTGACGATCGGACTCGAGGTCCACGCCCAGATCATGACCAAATCAAAGATGTTCTGCGGCTGCGACGCCGCCACGGCCAACGCCGCGCCCAACACGCGCGTCTGCCCGGTGTGCCTGGGGCTGCCGGGCGCGCTGCCGGTCGCCAACCGCCGCGCGGTCGAGATGGCCGCGATCACCGGCCTGGCGCTGAACTGCCGCATCCAGCCGGACAATCTGATCAGCCGTAAGAATTACTTCTACCCCGACCTGCCTTCCTCCTACCAGCGCAGCCAGTACGACGACCCGCTGTGCGTCGCCGGCTGGGTCGAGATCGACGGCGAGGGCGGCCCCAAGCGGGTCGGGATCACCCGCGTGCATATCGAGGAGGACACCGGCAAGCTGCTGCACCAGCCGGACGACTCGTCGCTGGTGGACTTCAACCGGGCCGGCGTGCCGCTGATGGAGATCGTCTCCGAGCCGGATCTCACGTCGCCGGAGGAGGCCCGGCGCTACTTCCAGAAGCTGCACCAGCTGGTGGTCTGGATCGGCGTGAACAGCGGCAACATGGAGGAGGGCGCGCTGCGCTGCGACGCCAATATCTCGGTGCGGCCGCGCGGCCAGCAGCAGTACGGCGCCAAGGTCGAGATCAAGAATATGAATTCGTTCCGGGCGGTCGAGCGGGCGCTGGTCTACGAGATCGACCGCCAGATCAAGGCGCTGGAGGCCGGCGAGAAGATCATCCAATCGACGCGCGGCTGGAACGACGCCGAGGGCATCACCGAGCTTCAGCGGGTAAAGGAGTTCGCCGAGGACTACCGCTACTTCCCCGACCCGGACATCCCGCCGCTCCAGATCAGCGCCGAGTGGGTGGCCGAGCGCCAGGCCGAGCTGCCCGAGCTGCCCGACGCCCGGCGCGCCCGCTTCATAGCCCAATACGGACTCTCGGCCTACGACGCCGAGACGCTGGCCGCCGAGCGCAGCCGGGCCGACTACTACGAGCGCGCCGTCGCTGCGGCCCAAGCCACGGGCGTGGCCGCCAAGGATGTGGCCAACTGGATGGCCGGCGAGCTGCTGCGGCTGCTCAATGAGACCGGCGAGAACATCGCCGACGCCGAGACGCGCTTCCGGCCCGAGTATATCGGCGAGGTCCACGACCTGCTGGGCAAGGGCACGATCACCCGCACCAGCGCGAAAGAGGTCTTCGAGGCCAGCTTCCGCACCGGCCAGCCGCCGGCCCAGATCGTGGCCGAGCGCGGCCTGGCGGTGATCGGCGCCGGCGACGAGCTGACGGCGCTAGCGCGCGAGATCGTTGCCGCCAATCCAAAAGCCGTCGCCGAGTACCAGGGTGGCAAGGCCACGGCGATCAAGTTCCTGATCGGCCAGATCATGAAGGCCACCAAGGGCCAGGCCAGCCCGCAGGCGGCCCAGGCGGCGCTGGAGCGGGAGCTGAACGGGCACTAGAATGTCGATAGAGTATTGCTCACGATCCGCGAAGGAACGCGAAGAGACGCGAAGGAAGGACTGTATGACGCATATCTTCGCGTGATTTCGCATGGCTTCGCGGATTCTCTACCAACGCTCTAGGGGTGAAGGTCAGTATCTACTATCGCACGACGAGCGGTCTGATAACAAAGGTTGTATGTGCTGATAGCTGATATTGAAGGAGCGTCTATGTCTACCGACGTCCTCTTCCGTCCCACCTTCGCCGATCTGCGCGCCGAGGTCGAGCGGCGCGTCGCGCAGGAGGCCTCGCCCAATGAGATCGCGGCGCTGCTGGACCAACTGCTCAACGGCACGTCGGCGCCGTGGGTCGGGTACGATGGCAGCGTGACCTGGCTGTACCGCAATGCTGTGGCCCAGCAAGTGTCGCTGGTCGGCGACATCGTCGGCTACGACACCGACAAGACCCGCATGATGCAGCTCCCCGGCTCCGACCTGTTCTACCTGACCGCCGAGGTGCCGCTCGACGCGCGGCTCAAATATCTCTTCGCGGTCGATCGCCCAGCACCAGCCGGCGATCAGCCGCGCGAGTGGAGCGACTGGCTGCGCGGCTGCGCGATCGACCCGCTCAATCCCCGCCAAACCGTCGAGACCAAGCCGCTGCGCGCCCACTCGCTCTTGGAGATGCCGGGCGCGCTGCCAGTGCCGGAGTTCGACGACCTGGGGAGCGAGATCGCCGCCAATGTGATGCTGCACCTCGTTCGGAGCACTGCGCTCGACGCATGGCTCCAGGTATGGGTGGCACTACCGCTGGGGTATGCCCCCGATGAGACGCGCTACCCGACCCTGTATCTCTACGACGGCGAGGGCTACATGCTTTCGGCGCGCGCGCCCCAGGTGATGGATACACTGCTGAATGACGGCGAGACCGGGCGCGCGATCATGGTCTTTGTGCAGCGCCCGGAGCGCCATCCCGAGGACGTGCGCTACGCCGAGCAGGTGATCAGCTTCCTCGCCGATGAGCTTGTGCCATGGCTCGACGAGCGCTACGCGACCTCGTCCGATCCGACCGACCGAGTGGTCGGCGGCGCCTCGGTCGGCGCGACGATCGGCTTGGCGGCGGCGCTGGAGCGGCCCGATGTGTTTGGGCGGGTGTTGGCCCAATCGCCGGTGCCGCTGTCGATCGGCGGCGACGTGCCGATGCTGCTGGCGCGCAACGCCGAGCGCGGGATCGCGCCGCCGCACTGCTATATCGACGTCGGTCGCTACGAGCCGGCCCTGATCGTCGAGCACGTCCAGTCGGTCTGCGCCGCGCTGCTCGCCAGCCATGCGCGGGTCTCCTACCAGGAGTTCGCTGGCGACCATAGCTTCGTCGGCTGGCGCACCACCCTAGCCGACGCGCTGCGCTTCCATTTCGGCGCTCCGCTGTTTCCTTGAGCAACAGGACTTGCGCGGTGGCGCCCGCAAGGCCGCTATTGCCTGCGGCAGCAAGGTACTTCACCTGTTTTTTATCGTCGATTTTTCGCCCACAGGGCGAAAAATCGACGATAAAAGGAAAAAAAGTACCACTCTGCCGAAGGCTAAAACCAGGGTTGATAGATGACCGCATAAGTCCTGTGAGTAAAAATGGATGCCGCGATCCTGACGGAACAATTGACCAAGCGCTTCGGCGACCACACGGCAGTGGATGGGCTCGACCTGCTCGTTCGACCGGGGGAGATCTTCGGCTTCCTCGGCCCCAACGGCGCCGGCAAGACCACCACGATCGGGATGCTGCTGGCGCTGATCAGGCCGACGTCGGGCCGGGCGATCGTGCTGGGGTACGATGTGCAGCAGCAGCCCGAGCTTGCATTACCTGGTGTCGGCGCGATGATCGAGGCGCCGGCGTTTTACCCCTACCTGTCGGGCCGCGACAACCTGCGCGTGCTGGCACGCGCCGCCGGCCTCTCCGAGGCCCGCGTCGGCGCCGTGCTCGATATGGTCGAGCTGGCCGATCGCGCCCGCGATAAGTTCAAAGCCTACTCGCAGGGCATGCGGCAGCGCCTGGGCATCGCCGCCGCGCTGCTCCACGACCCGCAGCTGATCATCCTGGACGAGCCGACCAACGGCCTGGACCCAGCCGGGCAGATTGAGATTCGCGCGCTCATCCGCACGCTGGCCCAGACCGGCCGCACGATCTTCCTTTCCAGCCATGTGCTCCACGAGGTCGAGCAGATCTGCGATCGGGTTGCCATCCTCAAACAAGGCCGGGTGATCGCCCAGGGGAGCGTGGCCGAGCTGCTGCGGCGCGGCCGCGGCGTCCAGGTTCGCGTCGCTGGCGACCCGGCGCTTGCGCTGGAGCTGCTGCGCTCGGTGGCCTGGATCGGCGGGGTCGAGCAGCGCGACAATCTGCTGGTGGTCGATGCCCCGGCCGAGCGGGCGGCCGAGATCAACACCCTGCTGGCCACCCGCGCGATCCCCGTCGCCGAGATTCGCGCCTACGAGGAGAGCCTCGAAGAGTTCTTCCTGGAAGTGACGCGATCGTAGGACCGAGGGTGGGGATGAAGGGGGAGCTTGAGGGGGCCTCCCCTCTAAAAATAGCCCACCCACATTCTAAAGCAGAAAAGAACCTTATCTAAATTGTAAATCGCCAGATGTTTAACCTGATACGCGCCGAATGGTTCAAGCTCACGCACCGGCCGATGGCCTGGGTGCTGCTGTGCGTGTTCCTGGGGATACTGCTGCTGAACCTGGGCACCGAGTTCCTGGCCGTAGCGCTGCACGACGGGGCGCTCAGCGGCGGGGCCACTCGGATCACGGTGCTGCGCGAGGAGCAGATCGCCCAGTTCCGGCTGATGCTCAGTTTCCCCGGCATCTTCGGGGCGGTGTTCGGGGCGGTGAACAGCGTCGGCGGCATCTGCGCGATTGTGCTGGCGGCGGGGGCGCTGGGCAGCGAGTATAACTGGGGCACACTGCGTACCCAACTCGCACGCCAGCCGCAGCGCGGGCGCTACCTGGTCGCCAAGATCGTGGCGCTGCTGCTGGTTCTGCTGGCCGGCGTGCTGATCGGCCTGCTGGTGGGTGCGCTGCTTGGGCTGCTCTTCGGCTCGATCTTGGGCCGCACCGGCAGCGTGGGCGGGCGCGAGCTGGCGCTGCTGCCGCTGGGAATCTTGCGCGCGCTGTATGTGATGCTGCCGTATGTGCTCTGGACGCTGGCCTGCTGCGCGCTGGGTCGCTCGGTGCTGGCCGGCGCGGCGGGCGGGTTCCTGTTCTTGATCCTCGACCTGGGCCTGGGCACACTCTCGTTCCTGGCGGATCTGGGCGGCCCGCTGGCGCTGATCGTCAACCTGGCCCTCCAGCAGAACGTGAACACGCTGATCGTGCTGAACAACCAAAGCTTCGGCCTCGACCCGGCGGTCATCACGCGCACGCTCGACCTCGGCAAGCTGCCCTCCCCGCTCCAGGCGACCCTGGTCGTCGGGCTCTACAGCGCCCTGTTCTTCTTCTACGCCTACCGCCTGCTGACGCGCCGCGACATCACGGGAGCCGGGTGAAACGTGAAACGTGACGCGTGATACGTGAAACGTGATGCGTCGTCCGGGCGGCCACGGAGGTCGGGCGGCCACGGAGGTCGGGCGGCCACGGAGGTCGGGCGGCCACAGAGGGCCGGCCCTACAGGTTCTCGGTTCTTATGGGTTCGGTGGGGGGGCGTATGCAATACGCCCTTACGTGCCCTGGCTCGATGCTTGGCTCTCTATCCTCCATCCTCATCTTGTCACCCCCTCATCTTGTCATCTTGTCACGCCTGCGTGCCTCCAGCGCGGCGAGCGTCTGCTCGTGCGTCGTGCGCGTGATCGGGTAGAACGCCGTCAGGATGATGCCGCAGATCAGGACGATGGTCGGGATCGGGCCGATCATTAGGCGGATGGCGGTGAGCGCCGACTCGGGCTGCTGCCCGATGCCAGCCCGCTCGTCGAAGCCCTGGAGGTCGAGCGCCATCCCGACCAGGAACAGCCCCAGCGCCAGCCCCAGCTTCTGGAGAAAGACCATGAAGCCGTAGAACACACCCTCGCGCCGCTGCCCGGTTCGCAGCTCGTCGAGCTCGATCACGTCGGGCATCATGCTCCACGGCACCAGGTAGGCCGTCGCCACGCCCACGCCGGCCAGCAGCGCCAGCACGACCGCCAGCGTCACCTGCTCGGGTTGCAGGAAGAACAGCAGCGCCTGCACCCCGATCCAAAAGATCATGCCGACCATGTAGACCGCCTTTTTGCCGATCCGCCGGCTGACCGCGCTCCAGACAAACAGGAACACGAACGCCGACCCCTGCACCGCCAGCAGCATGATCGGGATCAGGCCGGGGTTACGCATCCAGAACGTGATGTAGAACGTCAGCACCGACGCGGTGATCTGCACCGCCAGCCACGAGAAGAGGTAGATGCCGATCACGAACAGGAAGGCCCGGTTGCTGAAGGCCATGCGCACTTGGTCGAGCAGCCCCAACTCCGGCGCCTGCGCCTCCGGCTCGTAGCGCTCCTTGGTGCCAGCGAAGCACCAGATGAAAGGCAGCGCGCAGCACAGCCCCCAGATCGCCCCCGCCACCAAGTAGCCGGGCTGCTGCGCGGCGCCCTGGCAGGCTTGTGCATCGGCGCAGAAGCTGTTCACCACGATCGGGTGCAGCACCGCCGCGATCAGCCCGCCGCCGATGCTGAACGCAAAGCGGAAGGAGTTGAGGCTGGTGCGCTCGTCGTAGTCGCGCGTCAGCTCCGGCGTGAGCGCGGTGTAGGGCACGTTCACGACGGTGAAGGCAGTGTCGAACAGCAGCGCCACTATTAGGTAGAAGATGAACTTGCCAGCGTCGCCGAATGGCGGCACGACCCATTGGACAGCGAACATCAGGCCGAAGGGCAGCGCGCCGTACAACAGCCACGGGCGCCGCCGCCCATGCCGGGAGACGGTCCTGTCGGTGAGCCAGCCCATAAAAGGGTCGTTGACGGCATCCCAGATCTTGACCACCAGTAGGATCGTGCCGGCCGCCCCAGGGCTCAGGCCGGCCACGGTGGTGAGAAAGAAGAGCTGGAAGAAGGACCCGATCGCGGTGGCAATCGCCGGGCCAAGGTCGCCGGCGCCGAAGGCCAGCTTGGTGCTGAGCGGCAACCGCTCGTGCTGCTCAGCGGCGAGGGGAGCGACGGTGTCGGCCATAGCGTCCTCGTGATTGTGCGGGTGGGGTGGCCTCAGTATAGCGCGGGCGGGAGGATTGTCAAATCGTGGTCGATGTTTCAGGTCTTTGGGGCGCAGAGGCTATTTCGTAGTTGACTTGTTAGTTACGGTAGTGTAGAGTCGGTCTGTCCCCTCACTTTCTCATTTCGCCCACCCTTCCGAGAAGATAACGAAAGGAGCCTCCAATGTCCGATCATGTGTACAAGATCATCGAATTGGTGGGGTCGTCGAAGTCGACGATCGAGGATGCGGTTCAGAATGCGCTCATCAAGGCCGCCGACTCGATCCGCAACATGCGCTGGTTCGAGGTGACGGAGACACGCGGCTATATCGAGAACGGCAAGATCGCCTACTGGCAGGTCACGGTCAAGATCGGCTTCACCGTGGAGGCTAATACTCCAACCTCTCAGCCGGGCATATGATCGAGGCACTATTCATTGTCAAGATCGACTTCACCGTGGAGGCTAATACTCCAACGTGATTTCTTCTGCCACAGAGTACACAGAGGGCACAGAGAAGGGAAATCGGCACGATCAATCTCGGTGTTCTCTGTGTGCTCTGTGGCTTAGGGCTGCCCCGCTAGACCCATCCCCCGCTATCAGGCGGGCACCGCTGTGGCGCGCCGGTATAGTGCTGCGCCACCGACGCCCAGCAAGCACAGCGCCGCGCAGAGCAGCAGTGCCGCCGGCACGCCAAAGGTGTCGGACGCCGCGCCAAGCAGCAGCCCGCCGATCGGCGTGCTGCCGGCAAACAACATAAAGTAAAGGCTCATCACCCGGCCGCGCAGCGCATCCGGCACCTTGAGCTGTAGCAGCGAGTTGGCGGTCGTCGCGAAGGTGATCCCGGCGAAGCCGAGCGCGACCAGCAGCGCCGCCGTGAGGGCGAAGCTCGACGACAGCGCCACGGCGGCCAGCAGCAGGCCGAAGCTGGCCGAGGCCAGCAGCAGCCGCTGGGTCGTGACGCGCCGGGCGTAGGCGGTGATGACGGCGGCCGCCAGCGAGCCGAGGCCCAGAAACGACGTCAGCGCGCCGAAGCCGGCCGCGTCGGTGTGCAGCACGAAGCCGGCGATCAGCGGGAGGATCACGGTGAAGTTGAACCCGAATGTGCCGATCGCCCCGACGACGATCAGCACCAGCAGCACCTCCGGCGTGCGCCAACTGTAGCTCAACCCCTCGCGCAGCCGCTGGACGACGCTGCCGGTGGACGACTGGGCCGTCGTGAACAGCTCCGCTGGATTTATGAGCATCAGCCCGACCAGCACCGCCAGAAAGCTGGCCGCGTTGAGATACAGCATCGGGGCGATGTCGAAGCGGGCGATCATCAGGCCGGCGGCGGCCGGGCCGATGATCCGCGCGCCGTTGAACAGCATCGAATTCAGCCCAATCGCGTTGACGACGTCCTCGCGACCGACCAGCTCGACCGAGAACGCCTGGCGGGCCGGCATATCGATCGCGTTGATCGTCCCCTGCGCCGCTGCCAGCACATAGACGTGCCAGAGCTGGATCGCCCCGCTCCCCACCAGGATTCCAAAGATCGCCGCCTGCACCATCGCCAGCGCCTGTGTCACCAGGATCAGCCGGTGTTTCGGCACCCGGTCGGCGATCACGCCGCCGAGCAGCGAGAGCAGCATGATCGGCAGAAATTGCAGCGCCGCGACCAGGCCCAGCGCGAACGGCGACGACGTGAGCCGCAGGACCAGCCACGCCTGCGCCGTCGTCTGCATCCACGAGCCGATCAGCGAGACGAGCTGGCCGAGCCAATAGAGCCGATAGTTGCGTACGCGCAAGGCCCGGAAGCCATGCGTGACTCCCGGCGGGATGTTGAGGCGGCGCGGAGGCTGCGCGGCCTCTTCACTGCCCTGAAATGCCCCTTGCTTCTGCTCGCTGTGAGTCGCCATGAAATCTTCCTTCCAAGGAGATTGGAGATCGGAGATTTGGGCAATCTCCGATCTCCAATCTCTTAAATGACCGGAGTTACGCAGTCATCTACCAAACGTGGTTTCAGCCTTCGGCAGAGCTGTACTCTTTCTTTCTTTTATCGACGATTTTTGCCCGGTCGGGCAAAAATCGTCGATAAAAAAGATGGGAGAAGTACCTTGCTGCCGCAGGCTACAGAGCGTTGCGGGCGCCACCGCGTAACCCCTGTTAAACAATGATCACGCAGCGCCGCGATCATCGCCGGCGAGCACGCGACGGAGCGCCGGCAGCGCCACCTGCACCGCCGCCCGCTCATCCGCGTTGAGCTGCGCCAGCAGCGGCACGAGCTGCGCCAGCACTAGCTCCTGGGCGCGCTCGTAGTGCCGCCGCCCATGCTCGGTGAGCGCGAGCTGCTGCTGCCGGCGGTCGGATGGGTCGGGCGTGCGCGCGATCCAGCCACGCTCGACCAGCGATCTGGACCAGCTCGCCCATCGACTGGAGCGTGACCCGCCGCCGGCGCGCCAGATCGCTCACCGTCAGCGGCCCCTCGGCCAGGTGCGTCAGCACGCGATACTGCGGCATGGTCGTCTCCTCGCCAGCCTCGCGCCGCACCTCGGCGCCGACGATCCGGGCCAGCAGCGGCAGCACCGCCAGCAACTCCTGCGCCGTGCGTGATGTAGTCCATGCATCCATCACAACCTCCTCAAGTATCCTGATAGTAAGGATACCTTAGTTTCTGTGTGATGTCAAGCTATATGCTTACGACGGGTTGGGGTGGGGTTTAAGGGGAGGGCTGCCCTCCCTTTGCCCCTCCCTTTCCAGATTCTTTTTCTGAAAGACTATGGAATGGCAATCTGGTACAATGGCGGGACATTCGTCACGGAAAGCGCAAAGGGCACAACTATGGAGAAACATCCCGCAATCCAATCGGTCGCGGTGATCGGGGTGGGGCGCATGGGCGGGCCGATGGCGGTCAACCTGCGCCGGGCAGGGTTCGCCGTCAGCGCCTACGACGCCGCGCCGGCGCAGCTCGAGGACCTGGCCCGGCAAGGGATCGCGGCGGCGGCTTCGGCACCGGCGGCGGCGCAGGCAGCCGACGCGATCATCACCATGCTGCCGAGCGACGAACTGCTCCAGCAGGTGCTCGAAGGGCCGGACGGGTTGCTGGGTCTGCTCCGCGCCGGCCAAGTGCTGATCGATATGGGCACCAGCAAGCTGGCCACCAGCCAGCGGCTGGCCGCGCTGGCGACCGGGCGCGGCGCGGCAATGCTCGACGCGCCGGTCAGCGGCGGCGAGCAGGGCGCCCGCGACGCGACACTCAGCATCATGGTCGGCGGCGAGCGCGCCGTCTTCGAGCGCTGCCGACCGGTGCTGGCGGCGCTGGGCAGCACGCTGACCTACATCGGCGGCAACGGCATGGGCTTGGTCGCAAAGCTGGTCAACCAGATGCTGATGGAGGCATCGTTCTGCATCATCGCCGAGGCGTTCGCGCTGGCGGCCAGGGCCGGTGCCGATCTGGAGGCCGTCTACCAGGCGGTGCGCGGCGGCCTGGGCGGCTCGCGAGTGCTGGATCAGATGCTGCCGCAACTGCTCTCCGGCGACCTGGGCAGCGGGCGCGAGCTGACCCTGCACTACAAGGACGGCGCTTATGCCCTGGCGGCCGCCGAGGCGATCGGTGCCTGGGCGCCGATCACCAGGCTGACCCACGAGCTGTTTGACCAGGCGCTGGCGTCGGGCCAGGGCAGCCACAGTGCGGCAGCGGTGGCGCGGGTCTACGAGCAGCATATCGGCGTCCGGCTGACGCCATGATCGCGGCATTCGGCAGCGTCAGCCACGAAAAGATCCAGGCCGTCTACGAGCGCCTAATCGCAGTCTACGGCCCGCGCGAGCTGCGCCCCAGCCACGATCCGCTCGACGAGCTGATCCAGACGATCCTTTCGCAGAACACCAGCGACATCAACAGCGAGCGCGCCTACCGGCTGCTGCGGGAGAAGTACCCGACTTGGCAGGCAGTTATGGACGCGCCATTGCCCGACGTGTACGAGGCGATCAAATCGGCCGGGCTGGGCCGCATCAAGGCGCCGCGCATCCAGAGCACGCTGCACGAGATCCTGGCGCGGCGCGGTGAACTAAATCTCGACTTTCTCGACCAGCTCGCGCATGAGGAGGGCAAGCGCTGGCTAACCTCGCTGGCCGGGATCGGGCCGAAGACAGCGGCGTGCGTGCTGCTCTTCGCGCTTGGCAAGCCAGCGCTCCCGGTCGACACCCACGTCTACCGCGTGTCGCGGCGGCTTGGGCTGATCGGCCCCAAAGTCAGCGCCGACCAGGCCCACGCATTACTCGAAGCTGCGCTGCCGCCCGAGGCGATCTACTCATTTCATATCGATATGATCCGGCACGGCCGCCAGATCTGCCAGGCCCAGCGCCCGCGCTGCGAAGCCTGCCCGCTCAACGACCTGTGCGACTTCTACCAGAGCCTGTAGCGCGTGTTGCGTGTTACGTGTTGCGTGAGTCGGACTCACGCAACACGTAACACGCAACACGCAAGAGGGAGCTATGACCTTCCTGCTCACAATGCACGCACGCCTGCTGGTCACGATCCTGCTGTTCTTTGGTGCGCTGACCATCTGGGGCCTCTTCAGCGCCCTGCGCGGCCAGGCGATCTCCGGTAGCTACCGCGGCGCACTGGCAATCGGCGAGCTGCTGATGCTGGCTGAATTTGTCATCGGCATGCTCCTGCTGCTGAATGGGCGCCAGCCCGCCCGCTACGGAATCCATATCCTCTACGGCGTCGTCGCGATCATCATACTGCCAGGGACCTTCTCCTACACGCGCGGCCGCGACAGCCGCTTCGAGCAACTCGTCTATGCCATCGCGTGTCTGTTCCTGTGCGGCATCGCGCTGCGGGCGATGCAGACCGGACGAGTGCCGGGAGTGTGAGCATCGGGAGGGACCTTGGCGGGGCTGCGGATATAGCATAGGATGTGATGCGAGCCGCACCCGCCACACACGCGCTGGGCAAGTGTATACTATGTGAGCGCCGCGACCGGGCGCGCCTCTTGACTGTGGGTGAGGAGAGTTATGGCCCATAAACCGCGACATTCTATCCCGATCTTCCTGGTGGTGCTGATTGCTGGCTTCAGTGGTATCTGCGTCGTCCTAGCGTTGCCCAGCATCATACCGGCTCCCTCCGGCGGACGCGTCGGCGGGCCTGATTGCCTCCAATCGCTGGACGATTTCGCGCGCTGTATCCGTCGCGCGCTCTACCTCTCACCGCCGATACCAACGGCACCTTCACTACCTCCAGTGCCGCCACCACGATTTTATCCAGCACCGACAGGCCCAAACATCCCTACTCCGCCGATACCAACGGCACCTTCACTACCTCCAGTGCCGCCACCACAATTTTATCCAGCACCGACAGGCCCAAACATCCCTACTCCGTCCCCAAATACGTACACACCGCCAGACCCTGCGGGCAGTGGGAGAGGGCCGTATCTGTCCTGAAGGGGAAGGTGTTGGTGAATATCGGCCAAAAGTCTGAGCGACGCCTGCTTGACAAGCGCAGCCGGCTCGTGATATGCTAGCGGCGCATGAAGAACAGACCGTTTAACAGGACGACTTTGATGAGAAAGGTGGATGTAGTAATGGCTAATGCGACGATGAAGCTCACCATCATCCCGAGCTTCCGCACCCTCGAACTGTTGGTTCGGGGTCGCGCCGCTCAGGGCCATACTGCGCCCATTTTCCGGAGGCTTGAAAGCTGACTCTCAGCACAAGCGAGCCAACGGGCCGTGGGCGACAGGTGGTCAGCGCTCACGGTCTTTTTGTTTGTTCAAAAGGCCGTGGGAACCGCAGCATAGCTCCCGCGGCCTTTTGTGTTTCTTGCGACCCTTGCCGCGCGGGACCGGCGGAACGATGGAGAAACAGTTCCAATGCGAAGGAGCATACCCGTGATAATCCAAAACCGCGATGGCTCGCTGACCCAGGAGCCCAACCAGAGACAGCTCCCTAAAGAGAAGAAACCGGCTTACTACGCCGAGCTGCCCGCACATCTGCTGGATGAGCAGAGCAGCGTGATCGACCGGATCATCAGCTTCGCCTTTGACACACTCGGCGCATTGCGCCTAGAAGTGCGCGTCCGCGAGGCAGAGTGATGGTGCAGCAAAGACAACAAATGACGAGCGACCAACGTCCTGCGTCAGTGAAAGAGGAATTTGTGATAACCGCTCAATCGACCAGTTACTCACTCGCCGCCGCGCCTGATGCACAACTCGTGCCGAGCGCCCACGAGGTGCCGGCGCTGGAGATTATCGGCGCGCTCAAGCGCTTCGGCAAGGAAGACCACCGCAAGCAGCCGTTCTGGAAGCGGGGCGGCGCCGCGCGGCAGCCGCGCGAGATGACCGTCGCCGTCGACCATATGAACATTACGGTGTCGCGCGGCGAGATCTTCGGGCTGCTCGGCGCCAATGGATCGGGAAAATCCACCCTCATCCGGCTGGTCTCGACGCTGCTCATCCCCGACGGCGGCCGAGATCAAGGTGTTCGGCCACGATGTCCAGCGCGAGGAGCGCCTGGTGCGCCGCCTGATCAACCGCGTCAGCGTCGAAGCGTCGTTTTTCAAGAAGCTCTCGGCGCTGGAGAACCTCATGTACGCCGCCCGGCTCTACGACCTGCCGGTCGCCCCGGCCCGCGAGCGCGCGATCAGCATCCTGGCCCGGCTTGGGCTGAGCGAGAAACGCCTCTACGAACCACTGGAGAACATGTCGCGCGGCATGCAGCAGAAGGTCGCGATCGCCCGCGGCCTGCTGACCGCGCCGGTGCTGCTGCTGCTCGACGAGCCAACCACCGGGCTCGACCCTCGCTCCAAGCACGATGTACAGCGGTTCATCTTGCGGATGCGCCGCGATCACGATACCACCGTCTTCCTGACCACCCACGATATGGATGAGGCCGATCGGCTGTGCGACCGGATCGCGATCATCGACGACGGCAAGATCGTCGCACTCGACACGCCGGTGGCGCTCAAGCACTTGATCGGCGCGCAGAGCGGCAAGAACGGCACGACGACAATGGAGGATGTGTTCATGGCTCTTACCGGCAAAAGCCTCGACGACGACTTCCCGGTCGAGGATGACTTCACCAACGGGGAGGAGTAAGCGCATGCAGGGGACTGTGCTGCGCGCCCAGAGCGGATTCTTCTGGGTGCAGACCGAGGCCGGTGTGCTGGAGTGTCGGCTGCGCGGGCGGCTCAAGAAAGAGCGCCAGTCCAGCGATATTGCCGTGATTGGCGATGTCGTCGAGATCATGCAGGTGACGCCGACCACCGGCGCGATCGAGGCGGTGCTGCCGCGCCGGACCAAGCTGGCACGCCGGGCGGCCGGCCAGAAGGGGATCTGGCGCGAGGACGTGCTGATCGCCAACGTCGACCAGGTGCTGCCGGTCTTCGCGTGCGCCCAACCCGATTTTACCCCACGCATGCTCGACCGCTACCTGGTGCTGATCGAGTACGGCGAGCTGGACGCGGTGATCGTGGCCAATAAAGTGGACCTGATCGGCGAGGAGGCGGCGCGGGCCATGTTCGCGCCCTATGAGCAGATCGGCTACCCGGTGGTCTACACCAGTCCCAAGCTGGGTCAGGGAATCGACGCGCTGCGGCAGCAACTGGACGGGCGGATCAGCGTCGTCACCGGCAAATCGGGCGTCGGCAAGAGCAGCCTGCTCAACATGGTGCAGCCGGGCCTGCGGCTGGCGACGAGCGATGTCAGCGAGGCGCTCGGCAAGGGCCGCCACACCACCACCGTCGCCCAAATGATCGCGCTGGATCTCCCCGGCGGCGGCTACGTGGCCGATACGCCCGGCATTCGTGAGATCGGCCTATGGCGCTTCCCAACCGATGTGCTGGATTGGTGCTTCCGCGAGTTTCGCCCGTTCCTGGATCAGTGCTTTTTCGCCAGCTGCACCCACACCCACGAGCCGGACTGCGCGGTGCGGGCGGCCCTTGAGCAGGGCGCGATCAGCGCCCTACGCTACCATAGTTATGTAAAACTACTTGAGGACGCCTAGAACACGGATAGAGAATCCGCGAATTGGGCGAATATTCGCGAATAGATTGCCGAACATTCGCGTCGATTAGCGTTATTCGCGGATGGATCTCGATACTCTACCGACGCTCCAACCAGATAGCCTGGCCGCGTCCCGAAGCATCTACGCGGGCAGCCAGGAAAGGAGGCCGCAATGACTGTCATATTTTGGACCGTTCATCCGTCCGTCGTCGGCCTGAAATTGAGCTAAAACGAGGCACGTGTGCTTGTACTGGTGCCTCACGGAGGAAAACCACAGCAATGCCACGCATAAACATTCCCGTGCATGATCTGGACGAGATCGAGGACCTGGAGGAGCAGGAGGACTGGGAGGAGCTGATCGGGCTGCGGGGCGCTCACTCACGCCGCGAGGCGCAGCAAGCGACCGTCGAGGCGCGCGACCAGCGCCGCGCGGCGCGCGGCAGCGTCGAGGCCCTGGCACGCAAGCGGGCCGAGCGCCGCAAGCAGTTCAGCCGCGGCAAGCGAGTATAAGTGATTGTCTGAAAAGGGGGAGTTTGAGGGGGCAGCCCCTCAAGAATCTCTCTTCACCAGGAACTAGGAATGACAAATCACCCTTTTCAGACAATCTCTAAGTGATGAGAGATGAGAGATTGGAGGCGCTCTCAATCTCTAATCTCCAATCTCCAATCTCCGATACTGAGGAGGCCGATTGTGGATACACCGACCCCAGACCAGCCCTGGCGTCCCGAGGTCGTTCCCGGCGAGCGGATCTTCCTGAGCCAGGTGCGACGCGAGGACCTGCCCCTGCACGCGTGCTGGTTCAGCGACCTTGAGCTGACGGCCTACCTGGACCTAGTGGGCATGTCGTTTATGCCCGAACATGAGCAGGAGTGGTACGACAACATCGTCAAGGATCGCATCAACAAGACCTTCGCGATCGTCGTGCGCGAGGGCCGGCGGTTGATCGGCAGCGTCAGCCTGCACCACGTGGATCATCGCCACGGTCGGGCCGAGCTGGGCATCGCGATCGGCGACAAGTCGGCCTGGGGGCAGGGCTACGGGAGCGAGGCCACGCGGCTGATGGCCGACTATGGCTTCACCTTCCTGGGGCTGCACACGATCTGCCTCTGGCACATCAGCCTCAACGAGCGCGGCCACCGCGCCTACCTGCGGGCTGGCTTCAAGGTCGCCGGGCGGCTGCGCGAGGCGGCGATACTCGACGGCCAGCGCTACGACCGTATCCTGATGGACATCACCCGCGAGGACCTGGGGCCGTCGCGGCTGCGTGGGATGATCGGATTGATGCGTGAAACGTGAAACGTGATGCGTGTTGCGTGTTGCGTCGTGTGGGCGGCCACGGGGCGGCGGCCACGGGGCGGCGGCCACGGGGCGGCGGCCACGGAGGGCCCGCCCTACAGGTTGTTTGTTCTCGGTTCTTTGTTCTTTGTTCTTACAAGGAGTTACCCGTGACAACGGCAACGATAACCATGCGCCCGTATGCCGGCGAGGCCGACCTCCAATTGCTCGTCGACCTGATCAATGCCTGCGAGGCGGTCGATCAGGTCGAGGATGGCACCTCGCTTGAGGAGCTGCGGTCGGAGTTTAGCAGCCCACGCTTCGACCCGGCGCGCAACCTGCGCCTGTGGGAGGACGCCGAGGGCCGGCTGGTCGGCTACGCTGAGATGTGGTTCAACGACAAGGCCGCCGACCCTGACGGCCTGCTGTGGTTCAAAGTCCATCCCGAAGCGCGTGGCGGCGACCTTGAGGCGCAGATGATCGCCTGGGGCACCGGGCGGGTGCGCGAGGCCGAGCGCGAGCTTGGCATGCGGCTCAGGCTGCGGAGCGTGACGCGCGAGATCTTGACCCAGCGGATCGCCACGCTGGAGCAGCACGGCTTCTCGGCCGACCGCTACTTCCTACGCATGGTCCGCCCACTCGCCGAGCCGATCCCCGAGCCGGTGCTGCCGGAAGGCTTCACCGTGGTCACCGGCGACCACGACCCGGAGACCTGGCTGGCGCTGTACAACGAGTCGTTTGTCGATCACTGGAACTTTTCGCCGATGACGCTTGAGGACTACCAGCACTACGTGGAGGAGCCGCACCACAACCCGGATCTGCACATGGTCGCCTTGGCGCCCGACGGCACGTTCGCGGCCTTCGCGTGGTGCAGCATCAGCCCCGAGGAGAACGCGCGCAGCGGCCGCAACGAGGGCTGGATCGGCCTGCTGGGCAGCCGGCGCGGGTTCCGCAAGATCGGGCTGGGCCGGGCCATGCTGCTGACCGGCATGCACACCTTGCGGGCCACCGGAGCAGAGATCGCCAAGCTCGGCGTCGACGGGGCCAGCCTGACCGGCGCCACGCGGCTGTACGAGTTGACCGGCTTCAGCACCATCTCCACGCGGATCTTGTACGGTCGGGAGATTTGAACGGGGAACGGCGGAAGAGCGGAGGGAGCGGAAAAGGAAGCGGCGGAAGGAGTGGGAACAACTCGCTATCTTCCACTGCTCAGAGCGCAACCTGTAAGGCGGTCCCTCCGTGGCCGCCCCGTGCTCAGAACCTGTAAGGCGGTCCCTCCGTGGCCGCCCCGTGCTCAGAACCTGTAAGGCGGTCCTCCGTGGCCGCCCCATGCTCAGAACCTGTAAGGCGGTCCCTCCGTGGCCGCCCCGTGCTCAGAACCTGTAAGGCGGTCCCTCCGTGGCCGCCCCGTGCTCAGAACCTGTAAGGCGGTCCCTCCGTGGCCGCCCTCAATAAAGGGGAAACAATCATGACAACAATATCGCGGCCCGGCGGCACGCTGGGGCGTGAACTGCGGGGCGCCTACGCCTTTGTGGAGCGCAACGCCAACCTGATCAAACGCTACTGGGCCTGGGAGCTGGTCTGGCTGGCCTACTCGATCGTCAATGCGCTCTCGATCACGTTTATCGCTAAGGGCGCCTCGGCAGTCACCGGAACCACGCTGCCGGCGGCGCAGGTTGAATACTTCGTCCTGTTCCTGATGGTCGGGACCCTGGTCTGGCACTACCTGGCGATGGTCTTCGACCTGGTCAGCGAGTCGATCCAGTGGGAGCGCTGGGAAGGGACGATCGAGTACACCTTTATGGCGCCGATTTCGCGGCTGACGCACCTGCTGGGCCAGGCGGCCTTCGCGGTGATCTACGGCGTGCTGCACACGGCGGTCATCCTGGGTATCGTCGCGCTGTTCTTCCAGGTCGACCTGAGCAACGCCAACTTCCCGAATATGCTGCTGATCGTCGTCACCGGGAGTGCCAGCTTCATCGGGCTGGGGATGCTGGCCGCCGTGCTGCCGCTGCTCTCGCCGGAGAAGGGCTTGCAGATGACCAATATCATCAAGGCGCTGGTGCTACTGGTCAGCGGCGTGTACTACGATATCGCGGTGCTGCCAAGCTGGCTCCAGCCACTGGCGAAGATCTCACCGGCCTATTACATGCTCGAAGGCATGCGCGGGGCGCTACTCCGCGGCGAGGGTATCGGCGACTCGCTGATGCCCCACATCGTGCCGCTGCTGATCACTGGGGCGATCACGATCCCGGTCGGGCTCTACGTCTTCACACGGGCAGAGCGCTACGCCAAGACGACCGGCAAGCTGAAGCGCAACGGGTAGGCGTGAAACGTGAAACGTGTTGCGTGATGCGCCTGCCCTGAGCCGTGTCGAAGGGTGATGCGTGATCTTGTCATCGTGTCATCTTGTTAGTTCTTGGTTCTTTGTTCTTTGTTCTCGCAAGGAGCTATTCCGTGACAACGGTAACAATAACCATGCGGCCCTACGCGGGTGAGGGCGACTTACAGCCAATCGCCGACCTCCATAATCGGTGCGCGGCGTTCGACGGGCTGAACGACTATATGTCGGTGGGGGAGCTTGGGATGGATCTGAGCATGCCCTCGTTCGACCAAGCGCGCGACCTACAGGTGTGGGGGGACTCCGGTGGCCGGCTACTGGGCTACGGTCGCCTGTGGGTGGCCGAGTCCGACCAGGGGCTGGGCGGGCGGCTGTGGCTGCATGTCGCTCCCGAGGCGCGCGACCTGGATCTGGAGCCGCAGATCATCGGCTGGGCCGAGGAGCGGATGCGCGAGGTCGGGCGGGAGCGCGGCAAGCCAGCGACCTTGCGCTCGGGCGCGGTTGCCGGCCAGGCCGAGCGGATCGCGCTGCTGGAGCGCCACGGGTTCAGCGCCGACCGCTACTTCTTCACCATGGACCGGCCACTCGACGCGCCGATCGAGGAAGCAGCCCTCCCGGCCGGGTTCACGCTGCGCTATATGGACAAGGCGCAGGATGTGGAGGCGTGGGCGGCGATGTTCAACCAGTCGTTCATCGACCATTGGAACCACGTGCCGCTGACCGTCGAGGAACTCAGGCACTGGCTGACAGCCCCGACATACCGGCCGGAGTTGGACCTGATCGCGGTCGCGCCGGATGGGACATTGGCCGCTTTTTGCTACTGTGAGATCAACCCTGACGAGAACGCCCACACCGGTCGCAGCGACGGCTGGGTGAGAGTGATTGGCACCCGCCGCGGCTTCCGTAAGCTCGGGCTGGGCCGGGCCATGCTGCTGGCGGGTCTGCGCGTGCTGCGGGCCGCCGGCGTGGAGAACGCCAGGCTCGGCGTCGACGCCGATAATCCTACCGGCGCGCTGCGGCTGTATGAGTCGGTCGGATTCCACAAGACCGAGACGCGGATCTCATACCGAAAAGATCATTTCTGAAAAGGGGGGTGGGGGGCAGCCCCTCAGCTTCCCCCACCCACACTGTAAAGTGGAATGGCATCATCCGAAACCTTGTCTGAAGGAGCAACTCCGTTGATCGACGACGATGCTCATACCGATAAGTACGAACACTACGCCGAACAGTTTGAAGACTCGCGCCCCGGCCGGAAGGCCGGGCGCAAGCCCAAGCCACGATCGGCCATGGACACGGCACAGCCCCGCGCCGTGGCCGATCTGGTCGAACCCACCGGCCTGGAGGGTGGCTTTACGATGAGCTACCAGCCCGCGCGCTATGAGGAGGGATGGCTCCGGACGTCGTTGCACATGTTCTACGAGGAGCACCTGATCACCGACGTGCTGGGGCAGGTCAAAGGCGGCAAGGAGGCCAGCGTCTACCGCTGCGTGGCCCACCCGACCACCGGCGCGACCATGCTGGCGGCCAAAGTCTACCGGCCGCGCATGTTCCGCAACCTACGCAACGACCAGATGTACCGCGAGGGCCGGACGATCCTGACCGCCGACGGCAGCCCGGTGAAGAAGACCGACCACCGGATCATGCGCGCACTGGGCAAGAAGACCGCGTTTGGGGTCCAGGTGCAGCACACCTCCTGGCTAATGCACGAGTACACCACCATGGGGCGGCTCTACCAGGCCGGCGCGGCGGTGCCGCGGCCGGTCGCCGTCGGCGAGAACGCGATCCTCATGAGCTACTACGGGGATGAGCGGCGGGCAGCGCCGGCCTTAAATGAGATCAGGTTGGCGGGCGACGAGGCCACGCAGCTCTTCCGGGAGGTGCTACGCAACATCGAGCTAATGCTCCAGCACGGCCTGATCCACGGCGACCTATCGGCCTACAACCTGCTCTACTGGCAGGGGCAGATCGTGATCATCGACTTCCCGCAGGTGACCGACCTGGCGACCAACGTTAATGCCGACTTCATCCTCCAGCGCGACATCACCCGCGTCTGCGAGTACTTCTCCCGCCAGGGCGTGGCCTGCGATACGTCCGCGATTATGGAACAGCTTTGGGAGCGCTATGCCACGGTAGAGATTGATGAGCATGCGGCGATCGACGGGGCCGTGCCGCTCCTGGAGACCTAAGAGGCTGTCTTAGAAGGGGGAGTTTGAGGGGGCCTGCCCCCTCAAGAACCTCCTTTCCACCACCGATTCTAAAGGCGGTCTGAAAAGGGGGAGTTTGAGGGGGCCTGCCCCCTCAAGAACCTCCTTTCCACCACATAAAGGAAAATATTATGTCTACATCTTCGTTCCATAGCCCAACCTACCGGCGCGACCTAGGCGCCGGCCTGGTGCTGCGCTGGTCCACCGTCGCCGACGTCGAGCGGATCACCGATCTGTACAGCCATGTCTTCCGCGAAAACGCCGAGGAGCCGCTCAACCGGCGGATCGTCGCCTGGACGCGCGACATGATGAGCGGGCGTCATCCGCTGCTCGGGCCGGGCGACTTCGCGCTCGTCGAGGATACCGAGCGCGGCGCGGTCGTCGCGGCGACCTGCCTCATGGAGACGACCTGGCAGTACGGCGAGATCCCATTCAGCGTCGGCCGGCCCGAGATCGTCGCCACCCACCCAGACTACCGCAACCGCGGCCTGATCCGGGCGATCTTCGAGCTTATCCACGCCCGCAGCACGGCGCGCGGCCACCTGGTCCAGGGCATCACCGGGATCTACTACTACTACCGCCAGTTCGGCTACGAGTACGCGCTGGACTTGGGCGGCAGCCGCAGCATGTACTTCGCCAGCATCCCCAAGCTCAAGGAGGGCCAGCCTGAGCCATACACCCTGCGCGACGCCACGGCCAATGATCTGCCGCTGGTGGCGTCGCTCTATGATCACGAGCGCGCCGACCGGCCGGTGTCGACTCACATCGACGCGGCGTACTGGCGCTACGTGCTCGAAGATGTCGATCCCGAGGCGGGCGAGGGCTGGCATACCAAGATCATCCAGGATGCTGCGGGGCAAGCGGTCGGCTATGTGCTGACGACGCCCGTGCGCTACAGCGAAGCGTTCGGCATCAAGGCCCTGGCGGTCAAGCCGGGCATATCGCTGGCCGCCACGCTGCCGGCGGTGCTGCGAGCCCTGCGCGTATGTGCCGAGAACACGCCCGGCTTCAAGGCCGATGCACCCCCAGCCGGCCGGCTCGCGTTTCTCATGGGCCGTACCCACCCGGTCTACGACGTGCTTGGCGATCTGCTGTCGGGCCGCAGCTTCCCGCCCTACGCCTGGTACGTGCGCGTGCCGGACATGCCGGCATTCATCCGCCGGATCGCGCCGGTGCTGGAGCAGCGGCTGGTGGGGTCGGTCGTGGCCGGGCATACCGGCGAGATAAAGCTGAACTTTTACCGCGACGGGCTGCGCCTGGCCTTCGAGGGCGGGCGGCTGACCACAGTCGAGCCGTGGCGGGCGCAGGTGTGGGGGCCGGAAGCGGATGGCGGGTTCCCGCCGCTGGTGTTCCTACAGCTGTTATTCGGCCACCGCAGCCTGGACGAGCTGCGCTACGCCTACGCCGACGCCTTTGCCAGCGACGCGGCGCAGCCGGTGATTGAGGCGCTATTCCCGGCCCGGCCAGCCTGGGTGCTGTCGCAGGAGTGAAAAAGGGGGAGTTTGAGGGGGCCGCCCCTCAACAATCCCCTCTCCACGGCTTTTAGAGACTGTTTGAAAGGGGGAGTTTGAGGGGGCCGCCCCTCAACAATCCCCTCTCCACGGCTTTTAGAGACTGTTTGAAAAGGGGGGAGTTTGAGGGGGCCGCCCCTCAAACTCCCCCTCCACCACGGATCGTAAAGGACATCATGAGCGACCAACCTAAGCGCCTGGAGCAGCAGCTCCTGTTCATCGTCGAGATCGATAAACTGAAGCAGATCCTGCGCCGGACCACGATCATGGGCGGGTCGCGCTGCGAGAACAGCGCCGAGCACTCGTGGCACCTAGCCGTAATGGCGCTGACATTGGCCGAGTACGCCCCCGGCCCGATCGACGCGCTGCATGTGCTGAAGCTGCTGCTGGTCCACGACCTGGTCGAGATCGACGCCGGCGACACGTTTTGTTACGATGCCGAGGCGGCCGTCTCCAAGGCCGAGCGCGAGCAGGCGGCGGCGGCGCGGATCTTCGGCCTGCTCCCCGACGACCAGGGCCGCGCGCTCCAGGCGCTGTGGGAGGAGTTTGAGGCCAGCGCCAGCGCCGAGGCTTGCTTCGCCAACGCGCTCGACCGGCTGCAACCCATGCTGCACAACTTCCACAACGACGGCGGCACCTGGCGCGCCCACGGCATCACCCGCGACGCGGTGCTGGGCCGCATGGCGCCGATCGAGGCGGGCGCGCCGGCGCTGTGGCCCTATGTGCTGGGGGTGATCGAGGCGTCGTGCGCGGCGGGTTATATCCTCCAGTAATCCGTTTCAATGTAGGGGCGGTTCGTGAACCGGCCTCATCGCCAACAATGACCATGCAATGTCGTAGGGGCGGTTCGTGAACCGGCCCTACAGGTCGCCGATGTTGATCATCAAAGTTCATTGACAGGAGTTATGCAGTGGCAGTGCCGATCAGCGGTGTCGCAACGGTAAGCATTGCCAGGAGCTTTGAAGTCAAAGCATCCCAAACCCTGTGGGTCTGCTAGATCAGGCGCGTGTTGTGCCTATCACGCAGACCCACAGGGTTTGTTTGCATCGTCAAGAGCAATGCAATCGTTGTGTTTCGCTGTTCGGCAAGGCCGATGGTCGCTCACCGCGTAAGTCCTGTTACATGAGCGTTCCTCACCCTTACATCAGCGTTCCTCCCCTCTACATCAGCGTTCCTCACCCTTGCACCAGCGTTCCTCCCCTCTACATCAGCGTTCCTCCCCTCTACATCAGCGTTCCTCACCCTTGCACCAGCGTTCCTCCCCTCTACATCAGCGTTCCTCACCCCTGTAGCGTGGTTTCAGCCTTCGGCAGAGCGGTTCTCTTTCTTTTATCGAGGATTTTCGCCCGGCCGGGCGAAAATCCTCGATAAAAAGGAGCTGAAGTATCTTGTTGCCGAACTTCCTGAGGAATCCCGACGCAGGGAGGGGCTTGACGAAGGGCAGGCAAGAGTGGCGTTGTGGGCGCCACCGCGTAAGCTCTATCTATGGCAAGGATAACCAAAAAATGTTAGGATTTGATGCAGAACTGATTGGCAGAATATGGGGAAGACGAACACAACGGAGAGAGCGACGTGCCCATGAAGACATCCCACCATCCCGCTCGGATAGCGCCGCTCCTGGCGCTCGTCGCCCTGCTGGGGAGCCTGATCCTGGGCGCCTGCGCCGCCGGATCTCCGCAGAGCGCGCCGACACCGCAGCCCACCACCGGGGCGCAGAGCCCGCCCCAGCCAGGCGTATCGCCCATACCGGCGACGCCGGCCCCGGCGACCCTGGCGCGCGGCTACCTGACGACCCCGGTCGAGCTGGAGCGCGCCGCGCAGCTGGCCGAGCAGGGGGTTGAGCCCTACCAGACCGCCGTCGCCGAGGCGCTCAAGTCGGCCGATGCCATGCTGGCCGCCAAACGCCCGCGGCTGCCCAAGCAGATCGACATCGAGGGCGACGACATTGAGAAGCCGCCCTACCTGTCCGACGGCTCGAAGGCTGCCTACGCCTGGGCGCTGGCCTACAACCTGCTGAAAGATCGCCGGCCCAGCCAGGCCCAGCAGTTCGCCCTGGCCGCCCACGAGCTGATCATGGCCATGCCCCGAAACGATCTCCAAGTGAGCGGCTACCAGGCCAACACCCGGCTGAACATCTCGGCCTACATCCAGAACTTCATCTACGCGGCCGACCTGCTGGCCGACTGGACCCCGCCCAACGGCGCCCAGCCCTTCGGTCGCAGCGACGACGCGCGCGCTCAAGCGCTGGCTGGGCGCCGTGATCATCCGCTACCCCTACAACGTCGCCCACCTGCGGGTCAACAACTGGGGCGCCTGGGGCCGCCTGACCACCGCAGTGATCGCCGATTATGTCGGTGATGAAGCGCCGCTGTATGTGCAGGGGATCGTCCAGGAAGAGAGCGGCGCCTACCAGGTGGACCCTGCCCAGCCCTGCGAGGCCGGCGACACCGCGACCTGCGCCCAGGTCGAAGCCGGCACGATCTACGCGACCGCCCTGCGCCTGCACCTGGCGATGGTCGATGGGGAGCTGTACGAGCCGGGCTTGCAGACCTGCGACGGCAGCGGCTCCAAATCCATGATCCGCCCCGACGGCGGGCTCCCCGACGAGCTGCGGCGGCAGTACAGTTGCGACACCACCAGCATCGACGAGCCATACGGCGCGGCCGCCCGCTACTCGCAGTTCGCGCTCGGGGCGATGGTCAGCTTGGCCGAGCTGGCCTGGCGCCGCAGTGACGCCGGCCTGTACACGCATATCGACCCCGCGACCGGGCGCGGCGCACTGTACCGTGCCGTCCAGTTCCTACTCGCCAACGACGTCACCTGGAACCACGCATCGATCCTGGAGCTAACCAATCGGTTCTACAGCTACCAGGCGGGCGTCGAGCCAGACGCCGAGCGGCGGCAAGCGTACCAGGAGTTGTTGCGAAATGATCTCCCCGGCATCCTCAAGCGCCAGGGCAACTGGCCAGCCGGGGTGCAGTTCATCAGCTTCGGGACGCTGACACATGGGTTTGCCCCCGGCGAGGATCTGCGGCCGCCGCCGAGTGTCCCGGCACGGGAGTAGAAGATAGAGGATGGAGGATGGAGGATGGAGGATGGCCATCCTCACATGCAACTTGGTGGCGGCACCTGCGATAGCCGGTAGGTATCAACGACCTCGCCGGTGCGGGTGATGAACTGGAAGGTCAGCTCGTTCGCCGTGGCCTCGACCAGCATGGCCCCGAAGTCGGCGTTGTAGCGCGCCTCGCTGCCGGGCTTGGGCTCACGCAGCCCGTAGCGGCTGCCCCCGCCCAGACCGTTGACGAAGTAGGGCAGGCCATCCTCGACGATGCGCTCGTAATGGTGGTCGTGGCCGGCCAGCACGGCATCGGCGCCCCACTCCCGGTAGGGCCACTGCATCCACTCGCTTGAGCCGTGATCCCCCGACGAGAAGGGCGCATGGTGCATGTACACTAGGTTCCAGCAGGCGGTCGAGGCCGACAGTTCGCGCTGGAGCCAACCGGCCTGGATGGAGCCGACCCGCACGCCATCCGGCTCGTCGAGGGCGCTATCGAGGGCGAATAAGCTCACGGGACCCCAATCGAATGCGTAGTAGCGCTCATTCCCCGGCAGCGTGAAGTAGTCGAGGTACGGCGCCGCGCCGGCGGTCTCCCAATCGTGGTTGCCGAGCGTCGGGAAAAAGCGGTTGGTCGTGGCTCCATCCCCATATGCCCCGGCGTAGGGCGCGATGTACTCGTGGTAGTACTGGCCGACGTTCTGGTCGAGCGTCTCGGCGGCACCGTGGAGGTAGTTGTTGTCGCCGAGGGTGATGATAAACTCGGGCGCCCAGCCCTTGACCAGCGCCGCCACGTCGCGCTCGTGCTCCCCGGCCAGCCCGTAGTCCCCGATCACGGCGAAGCGCAGGGGCACCGGCTTAGGTGTCGGCGTGGGCGGCGGAGTCGCGGGTGGCGGCGTAGGCGTTGCCGTCGGCGTAAGCGGCGAGAGCGTGGGGAGCGGCGTGCCAATCACGGGTGGCACCGCCGTTGCGGTTGGGGCGTTGGTCGCCGGGATGTCGACGATCGGCGTGGTCGGCGGGCTGCCGAGACCTGCGCAGCCGGCCAGGCAGAGCGCCACGAGAGCGAGGAGCATTGCGCGGATCATAAAGGGTCTTCAAAGAACCGCTCGCCACCCAACTGCGGGACGATCCAGCGCGCCAGCGCGTCAAGCACCCCGCTGCCCAGCGCCACCCACGCATCGCTACCGAATGACTGCGTTCGCTCGGCCCTGAAGGTCCGCTGCTGCGGGTCGTCCAGGATGAAGCGCAGCACCGGCGCGAACCCGCTCTTCGGCCGCCCGCCCGCCTCCGGCGTGAGCCGCAGGCCAAAGGTGGACAGCATATCGGCCACGTCCAGCCCGGCGCGCTCATAGACCACGATCCGGTCGTCCCGCGGGCTGACGCGCAGTTCGCTCGCCCGTGGGTGCAGCCGCACCACCCGCTCGACGGCCGCAAGTTCCCTTGGTAAGACATCCATACAAATCACCGTCACCCTTGTTGCGTAGAATCCGGCTGTATGCTACGATCGAGGTCCACATTCTCCCGATCATCCCTCCCAGTATAAAACATCCCAGGCCAATCTTGCGTGTTACGTGTTGCGTGTTACGTGGTTCAGCGCACGCAACACGCAACACGTAACACAGGTGCAGTGGGTTTGTTTGGTTTTTCAGTATCCCTAAGTGATGGAGGAGCGCATGTGTCCACCTGAAGTACTGGCTGTCCTACAGAACGCGATCGTAAGCCGGCGGAACGTGCTCAAGTTCGGGCTGGGGGCAGCAGCCGCCACTGCGGCGGCCCTCGCCAGTGTGCCCGCCGCCGCCGCCCCGGTCAAGCCCACTCGCTTCTCAAACGCGCTGGACCTGACCCACGTTCTGGGGCCAGGCACGCCGGGCTTCCCCGGCTTCCCGTCGTTCAAGATCGAGCCCAGCGCGCTGCACCAGCGGGACGGCTTCTATGGCAACATGATCACGATGTGGGAGCACACCGGCACCCACATGGACGCGCCGGTTCACTTCGCACCCAATGGGCTGTATGTCGACCAGATCAAGCCGGAGTCGCTGATCGTCCCAGCGGTGGTGCTCGACCTGCGGGCGCGCGCCGCCAGGGACCCCGACACCGTCGTCACGCCGGACGACATTCGCGCCTGGGAGCGGCGCTACGGGCGTATCCCGGCCAACGCGGCGGTGCTGATGTCAACCGACTGGGGGCAGCGGATCGGTTCGGTCGAGACCTACCGCAATACCGACAGCGGCGGCGTGATGCACTTCCCCGGCTTCGGCAAGGAGGCGATCGACTTTCTGCTGGCCGAGCGCAACATCGCCGGGATCGGCGTCGATACGCTCAGCCTCGACCACGGCCCGTCCACGACGTTCGCAGTCCACAATACCTTCTTGCCGTCCAACCGCTGGGGGCTGGAGAACCTGGCGCACCTGAGCCTGCTGCCGCCCAGCGGGGCTACGCTGTTCGTCGGCGCGCCGAAAGTCGCCAGCGGCTCGGGCGGTCCCTGCCGGATCATGGCGGTGTGGTGATCGCATCCGCGGCTGGGCGGAAGATCAGCTCCCAGCGCCAGCCGCCCGCGCCGCGAACGCCGTGCCAGATCCCGGCGGTAGGGGCACAGTTGCCGTAGTCGTAGACGTGGCCGCGCAGGTCGATCCGGCTGTCGGTGGTGTGCTGGAGTAGCGCGCGGATCACGGCGCCATGCGTTACCAGCGCGACGGAGCGCAGCGGGCTGTCGTCGAGCTGCGCCAGCAGTTCGGCGGCCCGCGCCCGGATCTGCTCCATGGTCTCGCCGGGCGCGCCTTCGCGCAGCGCGTCCACGACGGTGAGCGGGAGGTCGCAGCCCGCGACGATCGCTTCGGCGGTCATGCGCGTGCGGGTGAACGGCGAGGCCAGCAGGTGGTCGACGGCGCGGCACACCAGCCAGCGCGCCGCCTGGATCGCCTCCTGCTCGCCGGCGGGAGTCAGCGGCGGGCCGGGCAGCGTGTTGTAGGCGATCTGAAGGCCGCGGTCAGGCGCGGCGTGGCGCACCAGGTAGAGTTCTTCGAGCATATATATCCTGATTTACGATTTACGATTTGCGTGTTGCGTGTTGCGTGTTGCATCGCCTGGGCGGCCACGGAGGACCTGCCCTACGGATTCTTGGTGGGGCGGCCACGGAGGGCCTGCCCTACAGGCTCTCGGTTCTTCGGGGTTCGGTGGGGCGAACACGAGGTTCGCCCTTACGTGCTCTGGCTCCATCCGCATCCCCCATCCCCCATCCTCCATCCTCAGATGCACCCCTTCACCCCTTCACCCTTTCACCCTTTCACCCTTTCACCTTGTCACCTTGTCGCCCGGCGCCTAGATCGCCCCGCGCCCCTTCAGCTCCAGGTACTTATTGATCACACTCACCGTTAGCTTGTCGGCCGGGACATCCAGCGTCAGCACGCCGCTGCGATGGAGTGTGTCGAGCACGACCTGCCGCTCATCCAGCAGCATCTCGGCCACCGCGCGCTGGTAGACCGCGTCGGAGTCGCGTGGCGGCTGCACGGCCAGCCGGGTCACGTTCGGGTCCGAGATCACCACGCACAGCGGCAGGTGGCGCTGGGCCAGCCGGGCCATATGAGCGATCAGCGGCCTGGCGGCGTCCAGCGTCACCAGGTCGGTGAAAACAACCACCAGCGAGCGGCGCTTGTGCTTCACACCCAGGTAGGCCAGCGCCTGGGCGTAGTCGGCCTCGACCGGCTCGAACTGGACGTTGTAGAGCGCTTCGAGCATCCGGTAGAACTGGCCCTTGCCGCGCCGGGGCGCCAGGTAGGTCCGCACATCGTCGGCGAAGGTCAGCAGCCCGACGTGGTCGCCCTTGAGCGTGGCGACGTACGAGAGCAGCAGCGCGGTGTTGATCACATAATCAAGCTTGGCCAGCTCACCAATCGGCGGGCGCATCAGCCGGCCGGTGTCGATCACCGTCATAATATACTGGCTGCGCTCGGTCTCATACTCGGCGGCGATCGGCTTGCCGCGGCGGGCGGTGGCCTTCCAGTTGATCCGGCGGAACTCGTCGTCGGTGTTGTACTCGCGCAGCCGCTCGAACTCGGTGCCGGTGCCGAAGATCCGCGCCGCGCGCAGCCCCAGCTCGAACAGCAGCCCTTTGCGGGCCAGCAGGTCGTACTTGCGCACATCCAGCACGTTCGGGTAGACCTTGACCTTCGCCGTGGTCGGGTAGCGCGCCTGGCGCACAAAGGTCTTGAGCGTGCTGATGTAGCGCACATTGACATCGCCGAAGGTGTAATCGCCGCGCTGGAGCGGGCGCACGTGGTAGCGCGCCTCGTGAATGTCGTAGGGCGCGATCTCGCCGGCTAGGATCGTCGCATCGGAGACGAACTGGTAGGGGTACTCGTCGCGCACCTGGAAGCGAACCGGACGACGGCCGCGGTTGGCCAGCAGCAGTGTGATCAGGTTATCGGCGCCCAGCGAAAGCTTGGTGTCGTTTATCCGCTCGACCTCGATCTGGTGCGGCCGGGTCGTGGCCAGGTAGTCGGCGACGACCAGCCCGCCCACGGCGACCAGGTAGGCCAGCGCCAGCCATTGCAGGGTCGGTACCAGGGCCACCCCGGCGACCAGCAGCGAGCCAAGCAGCAGGAACAGCAGCAGGCGGAAGGTTGGCAACATCGGAGGTTACGAGCTTTCAGTCAGGCCACATACACCAATCACGCACGGCGCCACCGGGGAAGCCCGCGGGCACGCGTGCGCGTTCAAGCGCCCTTGAGTATAACATAGTGGCGTGGATGTGGGTAGCTGGCTCGTCACTTAGCGAATCGGAAAATGTAAAGCTTTCCAGCGTGAAACGTGAGGGACTTTCACGTTTCACGTTTTACGTTTCGCACGCGCTTTGGGGTGGTGAAGAAGTTCAGGGGCCTTCATTACCGAACGCGGATGGTGGATGGCTTGGGAGGCTACTCATCCAAGAATGTCGCGCACCGCCCCCGCCACGACCGCGATCTCGGCCTCGGAAAGCTCCGGGTACAGCGGCAGGGAGAGCACTTCGCGCGCGAGCCGCTCGGTGACGGGCAGGCCGGCGGGCGGCGCGAACTGGGCGTAGACCGGCTGGCAGTGCGCCGGCAGCGGGTAGTGGATCTCGGTGCCGATCCCGCGCGCGCGCAATGCGGTCTGGAGCCCGTCGCGGTCGCTCGAACGGACCACATACAGATGGTAGATATGCCCCTCCTGATCCGGGGGCAAGATCAGCTCGCTCCCGGCCAGCAGCTCGTCGTAGCGCCCGGCCCAGCGGCGGCGGGTCTCGTTCCAGGCCGGCAGGTGGCCCAGCTTGACCTGGAGCAGCGCGGCCTGGAGCTCATCCAGGCGCGAGTTGACGCCGCCCAGGTCAGCGGTGTAGTACTTGCGCTCCCAGCCGTACTGCCGCAGGCGCCGCAGCTTCTCGGCCAGCGCCGCGTCGCCAGTCACGATCGCGCCGCCGTCGCCCAGCGCGCCCAGGTTCTTGGTCGGGTAGAAGCTGAAGCAGCCGCACACGCCCATGCTGCCGGCCGCCCGCCCGTTCAGAGTCGTGCCGTGGGCCTGGGCGCAGTCCTCGATCACCGGGATGCCATGCCGACCGGCGACCGCCAGGATCGCGTCCATGTCGGCCATGCGGCCGTACAGGTGGACCGGGATGATCGCCCTGGTGCGCGGGGTAATCGCCGCCTCTAGCAGCGCCGGGTCCAGGTTGTAGCCGCGCTCCTCGACATCGACGTAGACCGGCCGGGCACCAGCCTGGAGGATCACGACCGTCGCGTAGACGCCGGCGTTCGCAACGGTGATCACCTCGTCGCCGGGGCCGACGCCCAGCGCGACGAGCGCCAGGTGCAGCGCCTCGGTGCCGTTGCCGACGCCGACCGCGTGGCCGACGCCGCAGAACGCCGCGAATGCCTCCTCGAAGGCGCGCACCTCCGGGCCGAGAATCCACCAGCCGCTGGCCAGCACGCGCAGCGCCGCCCCGTCAAGCTCGGCGCGGATCGTCTCGTAGTGGCGCTTGAGGTCGCCGAAGGGAATGTTTATCATGGGCATCTCTCTTCATGGCGCTGTGCTCACGCGCCCCAGCCAGGACGATCGCCCCGTAGAGCAGCAGCATACCATAGAATTTGTAGGACAGCACCAGTTGCCAGAACGGGCCGTGCAGCGAGCGGTCGAAGAACGTCCACAAGTTGCCGTGGGCCAGCAGCGCCCAGGCCAGCGTGTAGCAGGCGACGGCCGGCCAGCCAAGCCCTTGCTCGCGGTCGCGCGCTAGCACAAACGCCTGGAAGAACGGGATCAGTAGCAGCGCCTCGTAGTGGATCCAGGCCGCCGGCAGGATCAGCAGCAGCGCCACGATCCACAGCCCATAGCCGATGTCGGGCCGCAGCCCGCCGCCCGGCCGCGTCAGCCAGGCGGTCAACGCCGTCAGCGCCAGCGCCCAAGCGTAGGTCGCCAGCCGCACCGCCCCGCCGCCGTCGGGCACCAGCGCGATCCGATCGGGCGAGAGCAGCCGGTTGAGAAAGCCGTTGAAGGTCTGGTTCTCGACCCAGACGGTGCCGGCGCCGGTCGCCGGCAGCACCTCGCGCAGAAAGGTCAGGTGGACCGGCCAGCCGAACAGGGCGATCGAGAGGACGGCCAGCAGTCCCGCCGTGCCCAGCGCACCCAGGATGGCCCGACCACCGACCACCGACCACCGACCACCGACCACCGACCACCGACCGCCGACCACCGACGGCGTGTCTGAGGATGGAGGATGGAGGATGGAGGATGGCACTCTAGCCGCTCCTGGTCCATCCTCTATCTTCCATCCTCCATCCTCGGTTCTTGGTTCTTGGTTCTCGGTGGGGCGAACACGAGGTTCGCCCTTACGTTCTCCGGCTCGGTTCTTTGTTCTTGGTTCTTTGTTCTTGGTTCTTCCGGCCTGGAGTAGCGCGAAGCCGAGCAGGTAGGCCGGGTAGAGCTTGAGCGCCGCCGCCGCCCCGATCCAGGCACCCAGCGCGAGATCGCGCCGCCTGGCGACCGCCTGTAGCGCGGCCGTGAGCAGGAGCAGCAGCAGCAGGTCGACCTGGCCGTAGCCGAGCGTATCGGCCAGCGGGCGCAGGCTGAACAGCAGCAGCAGCAGCGCCAGGCCCAGCCACGATCGCAGCCGTGCTCGGTAGGTTCGCAGCAGCAGCCCGGCGGCGGCGATCAGTAGCAGCAGGTTGATCACGCGCCAGGTCATGAGCGCCGGCACAAAGGTGAGCCAGGTGAGCGGGGCGAAGACCAGCGCGAAGATCGGCGGGTATTTGTAGGTGTCGCCGAGCGGGTTGGCGCGGATGTCGTCGAGACGGTACATGGGGGCGTCGCCCCGCACCAGCCCGGCGACGCCGCGGTAGATCGCGTGGAAGTCGCGGGCGTAGTCGCCGCTGAAGATCGTGTAGAGCATCCCCAGCGCGTACCCGCCGCTAGCCAGCAGAATAAGGGCCGCCGCGACCGACCGCGCGCGACCGTGCAGCCACGGCAGCGCCAGGCCGAGCGGCAGCAGCAGCAGCGGGAGGTTGTGCCAGTGCAGCCAGCTCTGCCAGCCGTAGTCGACGTACAGGTACAGCGGGATCAGCGCGGCGCCGGCGGCGAATGGCCCGAGCAGCTCGGCCGGCCCCAGCCGCTCGACGCGGCGGGCTCCCCAGCGCGCACCGGCCAGCAGCCCGGCCACCGCCGCAAGCTCCAGCGTGACCGGCAGCAGGAACGGCGCGACCCACAGCCGAGCCAACCCCCAGCCGAGCGCGAACGCCGCCCCCGCCAGCGCCCCCAGCGCCAGCGCCGGCGCCGCCCCCAGCCCGGCCAGCCGCAAGATCGCCGGGCAAAGCGCGCCCAGCGCGCCCAGCAGCAGCAGCGGCAGCGCGGGCGGCCAGCCCATCCCCGGCAGCGAACGCAGCCCGACCGACTCGACTAGCGCGACGATATCGCGCGGGTCGGCGGCGGTCGCGGCGCCCGAGCCGGTCAGCGTGAGGCGGGTGGTGTCGAAGCGTGGGGCGGTGTCGCCGGCGAGCAGCAGGTAGCGCCGGGCCGGGCCGTCGGTCAGGTGCAGGGTCGTCAGCGGCTGGTCGTCGAGCGCCAGGCCCACCGGCGCGCCGCCGGGCCGGCCGACTAGCCGCAGCGCCAGCACCGCCGGGCCACGGGCCGTGGGCAGCCAGAGCCGCGCCCGCGGCCCGCTCCAGCGGTAGGTGCCCAGCGATCCCTGCTCGCGGTCGAAGAAGCCGCGCAGGTAGGCCCCGTCGGTCGGCGCGCCCACGTCGAGCGCGACCCCGGCGGCGTACTGCCACCCGGCCCACGCCACGATCACGGCGACCAGCGTGGGCATGAGCCAGAGCAGTTTTACGATGGGCTGGCTCGTTTGCTGAGAAACTGCCTGAAAAGGTCCGCGTCTCACTCGCAATCCATGGTGGAGAAGGGGGATCTTGAGGGGCAGGCCCCCAAACTCCCCTTTTCAAGATTCGGTGTGCGTGTCTCCGCGCCGTGCGCCGCGCGCCAGGGCGCTGAGCACGGCTTTGCGCTTAGGGAGGTCGGCGGCGAAATGCTTCAAGAAATCGCGTTGCTCTTTGGAGAGCAAAATGCACTGAACCCGGCGCAATTGGACCTGTTTCCTGGCTTCTTCCAGCGTCAAACCCTGCTCCAGGTAATACAGGTGTAAGATCGTCCCGCTCCGGCCCACGCCGGCCTGGCAGTGGACGAAGGTCGCCCGCCCCTCGGCCTTCATCTGGCCCAGGAAGCGCAAAATCTGGTGCGCCTGGGCCATGCCGGGCGGCTGCTGGTCCGGCACCGGCGCATGAAAATAGGTTATGTCGAGTTCGGCAAATAGTGCCGGAGTCATATCTTTGAACACGCTAAGTGGTCGCTCGGTCAGCGAGAGGATGGCGCGAATCCCTTGGGCGTGCAGCGAGCGAATGTTCTGCTCGGTGGCGGGGATACTGCTCGCGGCCAGCACGCCCGGTTCGATCCAGCTGATCTTCATAAAATTCCTCAGAGGTTGTCTGAAAGGTTAATTCGTCGCCGAAACTTGGTGGTGAAAGGGGTTCTTGAGGGGCTGCCCCCCTCAAACTCCCCCTTTTTAGACAGCCCTCAGAAGCTGCCTGAAAAGGCCAGTGGTTCACTTAGGGCGGTGGTGGAAAAGAGTTCTTGAGGGGCGGCCCCTCAAACTCTCCCTTTTCAGACGGCCTCTCACGTGCCCACATAATCCACACGATACAAAAACCCATTCGCGTCGTCGGTGACGTACAGGCTGCCCTCGGGGCCGACGCCGACGCCGACCGGCCGGCCGATCCAGCGCGTGGCGCCCGCCGGCACCCAGCCGGTGATGAAGTCCTCGGGCGGGCCGGGCTGACCATCGACGAAGGGCACCCGCACCACCCGGTAGCCATTGGTGTTGGCGAAGTCGAACGCGCCGTGGAGCGCGACGAATAGGCTGCCGCGCATCTCGGGCGGGAACTGCGCCCCATCGTAGAAGGCTATGCCGAGCGGCGCCGAGTGCGGCGGCAGCAGCAGCGCCGGCGGCGCGACCTGCTCGCGGCAGAAGACCTCCTTGGGGCTGCCATCCGGCGTGTTGATGCCCGCGTCGCCGAGTATTTGCGGGTCGGGCACCCGGTCGCCGTAGCAGTATGGCCAGCCGTAGTGCTTGCCCTCCTCGATCCGGAAGAGCTGGTCGGGCGGTAGCTCCGGCCCCAGCTCGTCGCGGCCGTTGTTGGTGGCCCACAGCTCCTGGGTGCCTGGCCGCAACGTCAGGCCGACGACGCTACGCAGCCCGCGGGCCATGACATCGCCGCGCCGCTCGGGCGAGCGCGCCCCGCCGGAGGGGAAGCGCAGGATGGTGGCCCGGCGCTTATTGCCCTCGTGGCAGGCGTTGCAGGTCGAGCCGACCGCGACCAGGATGTTGCCGGCGGCGTCGAAGACGAACGGCCGCGACCAGTGATCGCCCTCCGACGACAGCTCCTCGACGATCGGCTCGCGCACATCGGCCACCAAGTCGCCATTGGTGTCGCGCAGCAGCCAGATCGCGCTCGGCTCGGAGATGTAGAGCTGCCTCTGGTAGAAGACGATCCCATGCGGCTTATCCAGTCCTTCGGCGACGACCACCAGCCGGTCGGCCCGGCCGTCGCGGTTCTCGTCGGGGAGCGCCAGGACCTTGCCGCCGTTGGGGGTCTTGCGGTTCATCACCGTGACGTAGGGCACCCCAGCCGGGCTGAACACGACGCTGCGAACCTCCTCCAGGCCGCTGGCGTAGAGCGAGATGCGGTACCCCGGCGGCAGCTTGAGCTGCCAGGGCAGCGGCGCGCCGACCGGGAGCTGCGCCCCCGGCGCCGGCGCCCGCCCACAGGCGCTGAACAGCAGCAGGGCCGCCAGAAAGAGCAGCACCTTTCTCACCAGTAAAATTCTTTCTCTTCGCGGTAGAACGCCAGCGTTCGATCGAGCCCCTCGCGGAGCGAGACGCGCGGGCGCCAGCCGAGCCGGCCCTGGATCAGCCGGTAGTCGGCGTAGTAGTCGCCGATGTCGATCGACTTGCGGTCGGGCGGGAAGGGCACGATCTGGTAGTGGCCCGCCCCGTTGATCTCGACCAGCAGCGCGGCCAGGTCGCGCAGATTGATCGTCTCGTCGCTGCCGAGGTTGAAGATCTGCCCGTCGGCGGCCGGCTCGGCGGCGGATAGCAGCAGCGCGTCGACCACGTCGTCCACGTAGTTGAAGTCGCGGATCTGGGTGCCGTCGCCAAACACCTGGATGGACTCGCCGGCGATGATCTGCTTGAGCCAGATGCCCAGGAAGGTCTGGCGGGCATCCTTCACGCGCATGCGCGGGCCGTAGGTGTTGGTCAGCCGCAGCGCGCAGGCCCGGATGCCGTAGACGTTGTTGTACAGGATATGATACCACTCGCCGGCCATCTTGTTGACGCCGTTGACGTCGACCGGGTGGAGCATGTGGCGCTCGTCCACCGGCAGGTAGTCGGGCTTGCCGTAGATCTGGCGCGTCGAGGCGTAGACCAGCTTGAGGCCGGGGTTGTTCTTGCGGCATGCCTCCAGGATGGAGAGCTGCGCCCGGCAGTTGATCTCCAGGTCGGTATAGGGGTCGCGCATCGAGTCGAGGTGCGAAGTCTGCCCGGCCAGGTTGAACAGGAAGTCCTGCTCCTGCACCAAGTAATCCATCGAGTACTCGTCGCGCACGTCGGCGATATTGATGCGAACGCGCTCCGCGATGCCGGCGATATTACGCATATTGCCGCCGTAGATCGGGATCAGCGAGTCGACCAGGGTCACGTGGGCGCCCAGGTCGACCAGCCGGTGCGCCAGCGCCGACCCGATGAAGCCCAGGCCGCCGGTGATCAGGACCCGCGCGCCGTCGAAGGCAGGAATATGGTTATTCATAGAAATTGAAAATTGAAAATTGAAAATTGAGAATTGTCAGGTTCTCAATTCTCAATTCTCAATTCTACATTCGCGCGGCGCGCCGCGATTCGCCGCATATGCTCGCGCCTGATCACCAGCTTCCACCACAGGCCGATCAGCTGCATGCCGGTGCGCCACAGGCGCGGGAAGTTGAAGAACTGGCTCTTGCCGTAGGTGCGGTGGTAGTGGTGGACCGGCACCTCGGCGAAGCGGAACCCGGCGTCCTGGAGCTTCTTGACCAGCTCCAGGCAGATCGTGCCGCTGTCGGACTCGAGGTCGATCAGGTCGAACACCTGGCGGCGGATCAGCCGGAAGTCGCAGTCCACATCGCGCAGCTTGAAGCCGAACAGGAACTTGACGAAGTGATGGTACACCCGCCCGATCACGATCCGGTGCAGCGGGTCGTGCCGGTCGATCTTCCAGCCGTTGACGACATCGACGCTCTCGGTCAGCGCCGGCAGCAGCAGCTTCAGCTCGCGCGGGTCGTACTGGGCGTCGCCGTCGGTGTAGAAGATCAGATCGTTGCGGCACTCGGCGAAGCCGACCTGGAGTGCGCCGCCGTAGCCCAGCGGCTCGCGGTGCGGCAGAAAGCGGAAATGATCGTACCGGCGGGCAAGCTCTTCCAGCACCTCGACGGTGTAGTCGGTGCTGCCATTCTCGACCACCAGCACCTCGTAATCATCGGTCAGCTCGGCAAGGGTGCTCAGTGTGGTCACGACCAGGCTGCCGATTGTGCCGCCGTCGTTATAGGCCGGGAAGAACGCCGAAATACTGGGGCGTTGTGTCTTCATGGACGGTTCCTTGTGCGTACGCTCTATCTGGCGGGAGATTATAGCATAGGTTCCGCACATGCGCCGTGAGCGCCCCGATTTGTGGTATATTATTAGTTAAGAGCGGAGAGATCGACAAGCAGAGGAGGAGAGGGGGAGAGGGGGAGACAATGCACCTGTAGGGCCGGCCCTCCGAGGCCGCCCGCCCATCGCCGCCCCGACCGCGCACGCACTACCCATCGCCGCCCCGAACGCGCACGCACTACCCATCGCCGCCCCGAACGCGCACGCACCACCAATCGCCGCCCCGAACGCGCACGCATCACACGCCTATCGCCGCCCTGACCGCGCACGCACCATGCACCATGGCCGCCCTGACCGCGCTGGCATTGCCCGCCCGTGGCCGCCCTGACCGCGCACGCATCACCCGCCCGTGGCTACCGTGACCGCGCATCTCCGAGGGGGCGGATAGCCACGCATCACGATGAGCGGATAGGGAGCGGATAGTCACGTTTCACGCAAATGGTAAATCGCAAAGGAATCATGGTTATGCCCTCAGTCGCCCACTTGCTGCGCCCTGACATCGCGTCGCTGGAGCCCTACACCCCGGTGGTGCCACTCGACGTGCTGGCCGCCCGCCTGGGCTTGCCGGTCGAGCGCATCGTCAAGCTCGACGCCAATGAGAACCCTTACGGTCCTTCGCCACGGGCCATGGCGGCGCTGGCCGCGCTCGACGGCCGCAGCGAGGCGGCGATCTACCCCGACCCGGACCACACGCTGCTGCGGGCCGCGTTGAGCGAGTACACCGGCCAGCCGCCCGGTCGGATCATCTGCGGCGTCGGCTCCGACGAGATCATCGACATCCTCATACGCGCGTTCATCCAGCCGGGCGATACGATCGTCGATTGCCCGCCCACGTTCGGCATGTACGCGTTCCTGGGCGGGGTCGCCGCCGCGCGCATGGTCAACGTGGCGCGCGATGAGGCGTTCGACCTCGACTTGGAGGGCATCGCGGAAGCGGCTGAACGCGGCGCCCGGCTGCTGTTCGTCGCCGCGCCAAACAACCCGACCGGCAACCCGCTCCCGCGCGCCGCCGTCGAGCGGCTGCTTGAGTTGCCGCTGCTGGTGGTGGTCGACGAAGCCTACGCCGAGTTCGCCGGGGCTAGCGTGATCGATCTGGTCGGGCGGTTCCCGAATCTGGTGGTACTACGCACGTTCAGCAAGTGGGCCGGGCTGGCCGGGCTACGTATCGGCTACGGGCTGGTCCACGAGGAGCTGATCGGGCACCTCTGGAAGATCAAGCAGCCCTACAACGTCAATGTCGCCGCCCAGGCCGCCGCGCTGGCTTCACTAGCCGACCTGCCCTACCTGCGCGGCAACGTGGCGCGGATCATCGCCGAGCGCGATCGGCTCCACGCGGCCTTGCGGGCGCTGCCGGGGCTGCACATTTACCCAAGCCAAGCCAACTTCCTGCTGTGCCGGCTCACTTCGACCACGCAACACGCAACACGCAACACGCAACACGCAACACGCAACACGCAACACGCAACAAGCGGTGATGACGACGGACCACGGACAACTGACCACGGACAACCCGCACTGGCCCTCAAGGACGCCCTGATGCGCCGCGGCATCCTGGTGCGCTACTACGACAAGCCAGGGCTGGCCGACTGCATTCGAATCAGCATCGGCACCCCGGAGCAGAACGACGCGCTGCTGGCGGCGCTGACCGAGCTGCTGTCCAGATGAATAATCTTTCATCCGAAATGGCCGAATCGATGAATAACTTTTCATCCCCGGCGGCGGTCTATATGAACCTGGAAGAACGTGGTAGGAGAAGGAGAAGGAGTAATGTCATCTGAGTCGTTGCGCGATCTGCGCGACTTCGCCGCCGACCTGGCCTGGCAGGCCGGCAAACTGACCCTACGCTACTTTCAGACTGATCTGACGCCTGAGCTCAAGGAGGATCAGTCGCCGGTGACGGCCGCCGACCGCGCGTCGGAGCGGCTGATGCGCGAGCTGATCGAGGCTCGCTACCCCAGACCACAGCATCCTCGGTGAGGAGGAGGGTGAGACTCGCCCCGGCGCGACCTACCGCTGGATCCTCGACCCGATCGACGGCACCAAGACCTTTGTGCGCGGCGTACCGCTCTATGCTGTGCTGGTGGGCCTGGAGCGCGACGGCGCGGCGGTCGTCGGCGCGCTCAACCTACCGGCGCTCGACGAGCTGGCGGTCGCGGCCAGCGGCGAGGGCTGCTCCTGGAATGGCCGGCGCGCGCGTGTCTCGAACGTGGCCACGCTGCGCGAGGGGCTGCTGCTGTGCAGCGATGTCGGGAGCATGGCCCCATACGGGCGCCAGGCCGCCTACGACCGGATGGCCGACCGCAACCAAGCTCCAGCGCACCTGGGGCGACGCCTACGGCTACCTGCTGGTGGCCACCGGCCGCGCCGAAGTCATGCTCGACCCGATCGTCAGCCCGTGGGACTGCGCGGCGGTGCTGCCGGTGCTCACCGAGGCCGGCGGCACCTTCACCGACTGGGGCGGCACGCCCACGATCCACGCCGGCGAGGCCATGGCGACCAATGGGCTGGTGTTCGAGGAATTGCTGGCCTTGGTCGGGGAGCGCACTGTCTAAAAAGGGGGGTTTGAGAAAACAGCCCCCTTAAGAACCCCTTTCCACAACGAACTGCGAGCAACACACTCATACTTTCCAGCCATCCTCTTAAGTATCAGTAGAAAAGGGATATCATGATAGCCACAGGACCAAACACCCTCCGTCAACGCGCCCGAGCGATGCTTCATAATGCCTGCTTCGGCGATATGGGCCACTCCGAGTACGACGCTGCCTGGATCGCCCGCGTGCCGCTCCCTGGAACCACCCGGCCGGCTTTCCCCGAGGTGCTGCGGGTCGTCGATGAAACTCAGCGACCGGATGGAAGCTGGGGGTCGGAGATCGATTATGCTTCAGCACGAATCACATCGACCCTGGCCTCAGTACTGGCGCTCCTGGAGTTCGACCGCAGCCCGTCGGTGTGGGCACGCGCCGAGGCCGGCGCCGCCTATGTGCGCCGGACCTGGCCGCGCCTGCGCGAGGCGCCGCTCACGATCGGGTTTGAACTGATCGCCGGGGCGCTGCTCGACGAGGCATGCCAGGCCGGCCTGGGGCTGGGGGAGCTGCGCCAGGAGGCCGCCGCGCTGCGCGCCCAGAAGCTGGCGCGCGTTCCACGGGCGAAGCTGTACGACCCACGGCTCAGCGTGAGCTTCTCACTCGAATTTCTGGGCGACGACCTCGATCTTGAGCAGGCGCGCCGGCTCCAGCTTCCTAACGGCGCCCTTGGGGCCACCCCCGCCCCGACCGCCTATTACGCCCGCAAGACTGGCGACCCAGCCGCGTACACCTATCTGCGTAATGTCGTCGAGACCTTCGGCCCCGCCAACATCCCGTATGGCATGCCCGCGACGCTCTGGATTCGCACCTGGATGCTGCACCACCTCCAGCACGGCGGGCTGCTGAACGACCTGGAAGATGCCGCGCGGCCCCACCTGGAGTTCATCCACCAACACCTCGGGCCGCAGGGGATGAGCTGGTCCGAGGCGCTTACCTATGGCGACTCCGATAATACCGCGGTCGCCGTGACCCTGATGCACGATTACGGGTTCCCGGTCGACTGGGCCTGGCTCCAGCAGTACGAGCACGACCAGGGCTTTATCTGCTTCCCGGCCGAGAATGGACCGTCGACGAGCGCATGCGCCCACGTGCTGCTGGCGATCTGTGGCCGGCCCTACCCCAACAACGTGATGGCGGCCGGCAAGGCCGCGAAGTTCTTGCTCGATCACCGCGTCGATGGGGCGTACTGGGTCGATAAGTGGCATAGCTCGCCGTTCTATGTGACATCGCACGCGATCCGGGCGCTGCTGCTCTGGAACCCACTCGTGGCTGAACCGTCGATTGGCTGGCTGTTGCGCACGCAGCGGCCCGATGGCTCCTGGGGCCACTTCGGGTGTGGAACCGCCGAAGAAACGGCCTACAGCCTGCACGCCCTGGCGGCATTTCACGATGCCGGCGGGTACGTCGATCCGCTGGTCTTTCAGCGTGCTATGGCCTTCCTGGAGCCGTTCGACGGCAGCGAGCCGCCATCCGCGCATCCGCGCCTGTGGATCGCCAAGACGCTCTACCGACCGCTGTACGTGATCCGGTCGGCGGTGCTGGCGGCTCAGGCACTTTCGCACAGAATTCTGGAGCAGTGCGGAGTTGAGCCGTCACTCGCACTCGCATTTGTATAGCAAGGTTGGTTTGTCGCCGAAGTTTCGTGGTGGAGGGGGGTTCTTGAGGGGGCAACCCCTCAAACTCCCCCTTTTCAGACGGCCTCTTCGTGGTCTTCGTACCTTCGTGCTCTTCGTGGTAAAACTACTGGTGTATTTACGACAGAATGGGGTGGGGTTTTTGGCAGATCATCATCATCCGTTGTTGCGGCGCGCATATGCACAGGTGGCGACGCACACGCGGGCCAGCCGCGGCGACGCCTACCTGCAAGCAGCCGCCCGTATCCTTGGCGCACTTGCCGATGTGCTGGGTGCTCCGTGGGAATTTGTCCATATCGTCGTCATCGCCGGCATTGTCGTCGACGAGCTGTTTGAGCAGACAACGATGCTCGCGGAGGTCGAGGCGTTCACCGCGCGGCTCGAACGGCTGGCCGATATGTCTGAGGCGCAGGCGTATCTTGGCGTGAGCGAGCGACAGCCTGAGCCATGGCCGCTCGCCGATGCGGCGTGCATTCCGATTGCGTTTCAAACGCTCGGGGCGGCTGCTCTTGCACAGCCGCTGGCGGGGGAATGGCTAGCGCAGTGGCGATCGGCGCTCACAGCCAATGTGCGGCACGAGGCCAAGCTTCAGCGGCTGCGGCTTACGGATGGGGCATCGCTGGTCGCCCCGCCGGCCGACATGCGTACCTTTGAGCACGCGGTCGCCGACTACCTGCTGCATTTCTCCGCGACGCAAGCGCTGGTCGTGACACTGGTCGGTATCTTTCCCACCGTCTCCCAACCCACCAGCGCTTTGCTTGAGCGCTATGTACCGCTGCTGAAGCTGATCGAGCCGCTGTTTCGCCTTTCCACCGATCTGCGCGTTAACTTGGAGGAGTCGGCCAATAGCGGCATGTTCGCCACCGCGAGAACGCAGGGAATCGCGCTTTCCGAGGCCCGCCGTTCGCTCCAGGACGCCGTCACTCTATGCCGGCTTGAGGAGCGATTGCTGGCCCACTGGGACGAACTTGCGCTGACCACACGCGAGCGGGTCGCGCAGCACCTGGCGCAGCCGGGCGCCCAGGCCGAAGACGAGCGGCTCCGGGCGCTGGCCGACACGCTGCTGAAGACCTGCGCGATGTATCGGAACATGCATGGTAGCGCGCATGGGGTAGAATAGACCTCGGCAAGCAGGCGCACCGGCAACCAATGTGGGTGGGGTTATTCTTGAGGGGCGACCCCCTCAAACTCCCCCTTTTTCGCGCTGAGACACTCCATGCTGATCTGCCTTGACCAACGGACCGATACCGGCTGCGGCGCCGAGAACCGCGACTCGGCCCGGCACTGCGGCCAGTGCGGGGCGTCGCTGCGCTTCGCGCTGGCGCTCTACGACGCTGGCACACAACTCGGCCACTACCGCGTCCTGCGGGTGCTGGGGCACGGCGGCGCCGGCGCCGTGTACGAGGCCGAGGTTCTGGGCCGGCCGGCGGTGCGGGTGGCGCTCAAAGAGACCTTCGACCAGGCCAATATCAGCAGCTTTCAAGCTGAGTTCGCGGCCCTGCACCGGCTGGCCCACTCCAACCTGCCCGGCTACCACCAGGTGTTCGAGCGCGACGGCAAGGGCTATTTGATCATGGAGCTGGTTCCCGGCCAGAGTCTCCAGGCCCTGCTCGACAAGCGTGGCGGCCCGCTGCCGGAGTCCCAGGTGCTCGACTATGCGCTCCAGATCTGCGATGTGCTCAAATATCTCCATGGCCAGCAGCCGCCGCTCCTGCACCGCGATATTAAGCCGGCCAACATCCGGCTCACGCCGGAGGGGCGGATCAAACTGGTCGATTTTGGGTTGCTCAAGCAGGGCGCCCAGCGAACCCGGCGGACCATTCGCGGCTTTGGGACGCCGGCCTATGCGCCGGTCGAGCAGTACGGCGGCGATGGGCGCCACACCGACGCGCGCAGCAATATCTACAGTCTGGGCGCGACGCTCTATCACCTGCTGACCGGCCAGGAGCCGCCCCCGGCGACCGCGCGCATCGCCGTCTCGCCCGATCCTCTGGCACCGCCGCGCCAACTCAACCCCGGCCTTTCACAGCGCGCGGCTGATGTGATCACGGCGGCAATGAGCCTGGCCCAGAAGGATCGCTACCCGGATGCGGCGACGCTGCAGCGGGCGCTGCTGGGGCACGCGGCGCCCGCCCCGCTGCCCGGCCTGGCCGCTCCCACGGTGCCGAGCCTGACGGTCAGCGCGATGCCATTATGCGCGCTAGACCGCTCCCGCGATAGTATCATGGGCATCGCCTGGAGCCCCGATGGGCTGACGCTGGCCGCCGGGTGCCGCGATGGAGCCGTCCGCCTGTGGAGCGTGGGCAACGGTAAGCTGCTCCAGGATCTGTATGGTCACACCGATGTCGTCACGGGCGTGGCCTACAGCCCCGATGGACAACTGCTCGCCAGCGGGAGTGTCGATGGGGCGGTGCGGGTGTGGCGGACCTCGGATTGGAGCCAGATGGCCGAGCTGTCCTGGCGTGTCGGCCAGAGCACCTGCGTGGCGTTTAGCCCGAATGGGCAGGTGCTGGCCGGCGGCAGCGTGGAGGGGGCGATCAATCTGTGGCTGCTGCGGGATGGCGGCGCGCACAGCGCCAGCGTCTGGCCACTGAAGCACCGTGGTGGCGTCTCCAGCTTGGCGTGGAGCGCCGACGGGCAGGTGCTGGTCAGCGGGGGGATGGCGGGGACGCTGCACCTGTGGCAGGTGGGGCAGGGCACCTCAATCGGCATGCCGGAGGGCCACACGGCCGCTGTCACCAGCCTGGCGTGGAGCCCCGACGGCATGGTGCTGGCGAGCGCCGACGCGGGCGGTACGGTGGTGCTGCGCCGGCTCGACTACGAGGAGGTGGTGCCGGTGTCCTTCGCCGATCTAGGCGGCCAGCAATTCGAGATGCGGATCGTCGATTGCTCGGTGCGACATGTCCTGCGCGGGCATGTTGGGGAAATCGCCTGTGTGGCGTGGCGACCAGACGGCCGGCTGCTGGCCACGTGCGGCCGCGACACGACCGTACGCCTCTGGGATACCGAGACCGGCGCCCTGCTCCAGATCCTATCATCGCATACTGATGGTGTGCGTTGCGTGGCTTGGAGCCCCGACGGCGGGCTGCTCGCCAGCGCGGGCTGGGACAAGGCGGTGCTGCTGTGGGAACTGACGGAGGGGCGATAAAGGACCTGTCATTGGTCAGTTGTCCGTTGTCAGTTGCGTCGCAACTGACAACGGACAACTGACCAATGACAATGTCTATTGGTGTTTAGCTCTCCGAGATGAACGGCTCGGATCGCGTCGGCGGTGTGGTGCTGGGGGTGTCGTAGGTGGGCGAGTCCATCCGGCGCGTCTCGCCGGTGAACGACTGGTCCGACTCGTACTGGTTACGCTGGCTGTTTATCTGTTCGTTGAGCCGGCCGCGCTGGTCGTGTACCCAGCTCTGGATCTTATCGCGGTTGCGCCAGGCCCACAGGCCACCGGCGGCGGCTAGTGCCATCAACGCGCTTTTGTTGCCCTTCACCATAACATTCCTCCTTGTCGGTCTGCCCATGCGGGCAATGAGATTCCGGTGCTCATCGGAGCGCTGAACGCTCGTCGTCTCTCTATCATGCACGATGCGTACCACCAGCGTGGGTAGAGATAAATTTGGAGGGCGGCCCCTCCAAGCCTCCCCTTTCCCAAAGCGAAGTTGCGGAAGGCCGCGCCAAGATCGTCGTTTTCACCCAATGCAGACGCACCGTAGCCCTATCTATGGTATACTTGCTGGCACAATCTCCGCATTCATCCCCTCTCTATATCCGAGCGATGCGCTCGACCATATCGCCCAGCGCCTGATTAGCACCCAAGCGGTTCGCGATTAGCTAGGACCGCCATGTGGCGTATGGGCGCCTTTCATCCCATTGCCAACGAATCATAGCCGTGCAGCGTAGCGCACACGGGCGCTCTGTATGCACAACCACATCAGCCGCACCGGCGCGCGGGATGCCTACGTGCGCGCGTCGATGATTCATATGCGGCTGGATGTGGTCCAGCCGCTCCGAGCCGCGTTGGCGCGGAAACGGATCAGCATTTCCGCGTGTTCGCATCTGAACTAATAGTGTGCCACATTTCTGGGACGAATCCTGACGGTGCGTGAGGCGAACCTGTGCTCTGAGCTGTGCTTAGAGGCTGCCTGAAAAGGGGGAGTTTGAGGGGCTGCCCCCTCAAGAACCCCTTTCCACCAGAACTTTTCAGACAGTATCTTAGACGTTCGCCAGGAAGAAAAAAGAGGATAGCGTATGCCCGAACCAATCGGAATATCGATCCGCAATGTCGCTGTGATCGGAACCCATCTGCCGCGCCAGTGCGGCATTGCGACCTATACGACCGACCTGTGTGCGGCACTCGCCGGCAGCTATCCCACGACTGCGGTCTTCGCATTAGCGATGAATGATACCGTGGAAAGCTATGCCTACCCGGAGCGAGTACGGTTCGCGCTGGCGCAGCACGACATCGTCGACTATCACCGCGCCGCCGATTTTGTGAACCAGGCCAACACCGACTTGGTCTGCGTCCAGCATGAGTACGGTATCTTCGGCGGGCCGTCCGGTAGCCATATCCTGGCGCTGCTGCGCGACCTCCAGGTCCCGGTTGTCACTACCCTGCACACGATTCTGCGCGAGCCGGACCCACGGCAGCGCGCGGTGCTGATCGAGCTGGCGCAGCTCTCCGACCGCCTGGTGGTGATGAGCGAGCGCGGCGCGACGTTCCTACGCGAGATCTACGGCGTCTCGGCCGAGAAAATTGACATTATTCCGCACGGCATCCCCGATGTTCCGTTCCTCGACCCGAACTTCCACAAAGATCAGTTCAATGCCGAGGGCAAGCTGGTGTTGCTGACCTTCGGGCTGCTCTCGCGGAACAAGGGGGTCGAACATGTCATCGCGGCCATGCCGGCGATCTTGAAGCGCCACCCTAACGTCGTCTATCTCATACTGGGGATGACTCACCCGCATGTCCGGCAGCACGAAGGGGAGTGCTACCGGCTGATGTTGCAGGCGATGGCTGAAGAGCTTGGTGTAGCAGCGGCGGTCATGTTTTACGATCAGTTCGTTGAGTTGGATGAGTTGGTGCGGTTCATCAGTGCGGCCGACATCTACATCACACCCTACCTGAACCCGGCCCAGATCGTCTCCGGCACGCTGGCGTATGCCGTCGGCGCGGGCAAGGCGGTTATCTCAACCCCCTATTGGTACGCCGAGGAGATGCTGGCCGGTGGCCGCGGCATGCTGGTGCCATTCCACAACCCAGAGGCGGTTGCTACGGGGGTGTTGGAACTGCTGGATAATGAGGCCGATCGCCACGCGATGCGCAAGCGAGCCTACATGCTCGGGCGCGAGATGACCTGGCCGCGCGTTGCACGAGGCTATATGGAGAGCTTCCAGCGCGCCCGCGCCGAGCACCGCCACAGCGCGCGCGTGCTCTCGGGTGTCAAGCCACTGCAAGAGCGCACAATCGACTTACCACCGCTGCGCCTCGATCACCTGCGGCGCATGACCGACGACACCGGCATGCTCCAGCACGCCGTCCTGGCGGTGCCGAACTACAACGAGGGCTACACGACCGACGACAACGCGCGCGCACTGATCGCGGCGGTGCTGCTGGAGGAGACCGGCGCACCGGAGGTGGAGACGCTGGCAACGCGCTACCTGGCGTTTCTCTGGCACGCCTTCAACCCGCGACAGGGCCGCTTCCGCAACTTCATGGGCTATGACCGCCGGTGGCGCGAGAAGACCGGCTCGGAGGACAGCCACGCGCGAACACTCTGGGCGCTCGGCACGGTGCTGGGCCGTTCTTACAATCAGTCGTTGCTTGGCGTCGCCAATATGCTCTTCGAGCGCGCATTTCCGGCGGCGCTGACATTCGCGCATCCGCGGCCATGGGCCTTCGCGCTGCTCGGCATTGATGCCTACCTGGGGCACTTCGGCGGCGATCGGGCGGTACGGCAGGTTGCCCATACGCTGGCCGAGCGCTTGCTGGCACACTATCAGGCCAACCGCACCGACAACTGGCGCTGGTTCGCGGATCGGTTGACTTATGATAACGCTGTCCTGCCGCACGCGCTGCTCCTCAGTGGGCATACGCTTGGCCGCCAGGATATGCGCGACGCCGGGCTGGAGGCGTTAAGCTGGCTGGCGGCGCTCCAACGCCCCGAGGGCGGCCACTTCGTGCCGATCAGCTGCCACGGCTTCTACCAGCGGGACGCGGCGCCGGCCCGCTTCGACCAGCAGCCGCTGGAGGCGCACGCGATGGTGCGGGCTGCGCTTGACGCCCACCGCATCACCGGCAACGACCAGCTGGCTGGAAGAGGCGCATTGCGCGTTCGGTTGGTTCCTGGAGCGCAACGACTTGCGGCTGCCGCTCTATGATCCAATCACCGGGGGCTGTCGCGATGGGCTGGAGGTCGATCGGGTCAACCAGAACCAGGGCGCTGAGTCGACGCTGGCGTTCCTGATCGCGCTGCTGGAGCTGCGTGGTGCCGAGGAGCGCCGCACCGCCGAGCTGTCGCGGTTCCCCCTGATCGGGGCATCGGGCCGGGCCGCCGTCGTCGAGCCGCTTCATCCGCGCGGCAATGGACAGCGCGGCGAATAGCGCCAGGAGGAATCATGCGCATCGCGATGCTGGCGCCGATCACATGGCGAGTGCCGCCACGACACTATGGCCCCTGGGAGCGTGTGGTCTCGCTGCTGACCGAGGGCCTGATCGCCCGCGGTGTCGACGTGACGCTGTTCGCAACGGCTGACGCGCAGACATCCGCCCAGCTCGTGGCGATCTGCCCGCGCCCGGTCGGCGAGGACCCATCGCTTGATGCCAAAGCGTGGGAGTGCCTGCACATTGCAGCGCTCTTCGAGCGGGCCGGCGAGTTCGACGTGATTCACAACCACTTTGACTTTCTGCCGCTCTCCTACAGTGAGCTGGTCGCGACACCCCTGGTGACGACCATCCACGGCTTCTCGTCGGAGCGCATCCTGCCGGTCTACCAGCGCTACAACCAGCGCTGTCACTATGTCGCGATCAGCGCGGCCGATCGCCATCCCGCGCTCGACTACATTGCCACTGTCCACCACGGCATCACGCTTGACGAGTTCACGCTGCGCCGTGAGCCGGACGATTATCTGCTCTTCTTTGGCCGCATCCACCCGGACAAGGGCGTCGCCGAGGCGATTGCGGTCGCGCGACGGAGCGGTCGACCTTTGATCATCGCTGGGATCATCCAGGACCAGGTCTTTTTCGAGCAGCAGGTCGCGCCGCACTTGGATGGCGATCAGGTGCGGTATGTCGGCTCGGTCGGGCCGGCCGCGCGTGACGCGCTGCTCGGCGGCGCATACGCGCTGTTGCACCTGATCAATTTCGACGAGCCGTTCGGGTTGAGCATGGTCGAGGCGATGGCCTGCGGCACGCCCGTGATCGCCTGCGACCGCGGTTCGGTGCCGGAAGTCGTCCAGCACGGCGTGACCGGCGCTATTGTCAGCGGAGTGGATGCGGCGGTGGCGGCGCTAGCCGAGGTTGGAGCGCTCGACCGCACACGTATCCGGGCCTATATAGCGGCGCGTTTCAGCCGCGAGCGCATGGTCGATGACTACTTGCGCGTCTATGCGGCGGTCATGCAGCAACACCGCCCCAACAGCTCTTAAAGCGGATATTTTTGGAGGTTTCCCGTATGCCCGACCAATACAGCGTGCTCTTTCAGCGCTACCGCGGCAACCCGATCCTGACTGCCGCCGACTGGCCCTACCCGGTCAACACGGTCTTCAACCCTGGCGCGACCCTGCTTCAGGACGGTACGACGCTGCTGCTCTGCCGCGTCGAGGACCGGCGCGGGCACTCGCACCTCTGCGTGGCGCGCTCGGTCAACGGCATCGATGGCTGGCGCATCGACCGGCAGCCGACCATGATGCCCGATCCGGCGCGCTGGCCCGAGGAGCTGTGGGGTATCGAGGACCCACGCATCACTTATGTCCCCGAGCTTGAGCGCTATGTGATAGCCTACACCTCCTACTCGCGCGGCGGGCCGGGGGTGTCGCTGGCGCTGACCGAGGACTTTCAGACGTTCGAGCGCTATGGCCTGGTGATGCAGCCGGAGGATAAAGACGCCGCGCTGTTGCCGCACCGGATCGGCGGCAACTGGGCGTTGATTCACCGCCCGGTCTGGCCGTTGGGGGCGCACATCTGGATCTCCTACTCGCCCGATTTGCGCCACTGGGGCAGCCACAAGCTCATGCTGGAAGCGCGACGCGGTGCCTGGTGGGACGCCAACAAGATCGGCCTTTCGCCGCCGCCGATCGAGACACGCGCTGGATGGCTGATGATCTATCACGGCGTGCGCACTACGCCCTCGGGATGCCGTTATCGGCTCGGCCTGGCACTCTTCGACCGAGACATGCCAGAGCACTGCCTGTTGCGCGGCGACACCTGGGTGTTCGGCCCAGAGGAGCGCTACGAGTGCGAGGGGGATGTCAATAATGTCGTATTCCCGTGCGGCATCACCATCGCCCCCGACGGCGATACGATCCATATGTACTATGGCGGCGCCGATAGCTGCGTGGCGCTCGCGACCGGCAGCATCCGCATGCTGCTCGACTGGCTGCACGAGTATGGCAACCAGACCAGGCCGCCGAGCCAGGTATAAAGAGATAGTAGAGGTTTAAGGGGAGGCGGGTACCCTCCGGGTGCCTCCCCTTAAACCCCACCCCCTCCCGTCGTAAGCAGTCCAGATCGCGTAGTTCTAGTCCTTTTGGTCAGCTTGACAACTTCCGCATGTTGGTGCTATCCTGAGGCTACATGTAGGGATCTTCGGGGCAGGGTGCGATTCCCGACCGGCGGTGATGCTTGTGAGTGCGTTCGAGCGAACGCCCACGAGACGAGCGCCGCGAGCCGCAAGGCAGACACTGGTGCGAATCCAGGGCCGACGGTACAGTCCGGATGGAAGAAGATCCGCCGACGAGTACGCTTGCCGCAGCTTTTTCGTGCTGTGGCCAGCGTCCGTGCCATTGCCCGGCTCACGGTGAGGTGAGTACCCGGCAGGCGCTGTCCGGCGTTTTCATCATTCCCCCGAAGCCCCAAGGCTTCGGGTTTTTTGTGTTGTTAGGGGGACGTGATATGTTGCGACAACCCTCACTATTCTACCGACAGAGCCAGCCGGAGGCCGAGCGGAACACTGATGGCGCCGACCGGTCGGCTCGCTCCATCCCGGCGGTCGCCAACCTGGCGCTCTCGGCGCTGCTGGTAGGGCTGGCGTGGAAGGCGCTGGTGATGCTCAAGGGCTACCCGGCCTTTGTGCTCCCGGCGCCCGACGTGGTGTTGAGCCGCCTGGTGGACGAGCTGCTGCACGGCACGCTGCGCCACCACACGGCGCTGACGCTGGTCGAGGCGCTGGGCGGCTTTGCGCTCGCACTGGCCGTCAGCCTGGTGCTGGGCTACCTGCTGGCCCACGCGCCGCGGCTTGAGCGTGTGCTGGCGCCCCAGCTCGCGGCAACCCAGGCGGTGCCAGTGGTCGCCATCGCGCCGCTGATCATCCTGTGGGTCGGCGCCGACATCCGCGCCAAGATCCTGGTCGCCGCGCTGGTGACGTTCTTCCCGATCCTGAGCAGCGCCGTGGTGGCGCTGCGCGGGGTGCCGCGCGAGCTGCTGGAGATGGCCCTGATCAGCGGGGCCAACCGCTGGCAGGTGCTGCGCCACGTCGAGCTGCCGCTGGCGCTGCCGGGGATCTTCGGCGGAGTCAAGGCCGGCTTGGCGCTGGCGACGACCGGCGCCGTGGTCGGCGAGTTCGTGGGCGGGCGCGATGGCCTGGGCGCGCTGATCAACATCTCGCGCGGGCTGTTCGACACACCGCTGATGTTTGTGGCCCTGGTGGCGCTGGCCGCCCTCACGCTCAGCTTCTACGTCGTCGCCGCGCTGCTGGAGCGGGCGCTGGTGCGCTGGGAGCAGTAGGCTGGAGATTGGAGATTGGAGATTGCGGGCGCTCTCCACTCTGGGAAAAAGGGGGTTTGAGGGGGCTGCCCCCTCAGTCTCCCCCCACCCACATTGTAAAGTAGAACGGCGTCACCCGAAACCTTGTTTAAGATGGAAGAGGAGGAAGCGGATGTTTCGACGAATCGCTCTGGTGCTGCTGGCGGCGCTGCTGGTAAGTGCATGTGGCGCGGGCGGGCAGCCGAGTACCGGCGCCCCCACGCCGTCTGGTGGCGCAACCGCCGCCCCGGCTCCGGCGACGGCTGCTCCCGCAGCCCGGCCCGAGCCGACCGCCGGCAGCGCGGCGGCGCCGCGCGAGATCATCGTGGCAATGCCCTATATCCCCAATGTGCAGTTCGCCCACTACTACGTGGCCGATAAGAAAGGCTACTACGCCGCCGAGGGGCTGAAGGTCACGTTCGACTACAACTTCGAGACTGATGTGGTTCAGCGGGTGGCCCAGGGTACCGTCCAATTCGGGGCCGCCAGCGGCGACTCGGTGCTGCTGGCGCGGGCGCAGGGGCTGCCGGTCGTCACCATCGCCACCCTGAGCCAGAAGTTCCCGACCGTTTTCTTCAGCAAGGCCGAGGCGAACATCAAGACGCCGGCCGACCTGAAGGGCAAGAGCGTGGGCATCCCCGGTCGCTTCGGGGCCAGCTATATCGGCCTGCTGGCGCTGCTCTACGCTAACAAGATGCAGGAGAGCGACCTGAACATCCAGGAGATCGGCTTTACCCAGCTTGCCGCGCTCAGCGAGGACAAGGTCCAGGTCGCCAGCGGCTACGGCAACAACGAGCCGATCCAGCTTGACCAGCAGGGCGTCAAGGTCAATGTCATCCGGGTGGCCGACTTCTACCCGCTGGCCTCGGATGGCATGATCACCTCCGAAGCGCTGATCAAGGGCGAGCCCGACCTGGTGCGCGGCTTCGTCCGGGCGACGCTGCGCGGGATGCAGGATACGGTCGCCGCGCCCGACGAGGCGTTCACGATCAGCCTGGAGTATATTCCCGAGGCCCGGCTCGGCGACGCACAGCTCCAGCGCAAGGTCTTGCAGGAGACGCTAGGCTACTGGCAGAGCGACGCGACCGCCAGCAAGGGGTTGGGCTATACCGAGTTGGCGAGCTGGCAGGCGACCCACACGTTCCTGCGCGACAGCGGCCTGCTCAAGAGCGATGTGGACCTGAGTAAGGCGTTTACGAACGAGTTTCTGAAATAGAGATTAGGGGATTGGAGATTGGAGATTATGGGGTGCGGAGCAATCTCCAATCTCTCAGAGGCTGTCTGAAAAGATCTGCGTCTCACTCACAATCCGTGGTGGAAAGGGGTTCTTGAGGGGGCTTCCCCTCAAACTCCCCTTTTCAGACAGCCTCCGCAATCCGTGGTGGAAAGGGGTTCTTGAGGGGGCTTCCCCTCAAACTCCCCCTTTTCAGACAGCCTCTCAGGGCCGGCTGGCAAAGCACCTGTCTGTGTGGTATGATGCTCCATAGTAGGCCGCCGATTGAGCATCCAGGTACCACATGACCATCTCCACCATCCTCTTCGACCTCGACAACACGCTCTACCCCGCATCTTCCGGCCTCATGCACGGCGTTGACACGCGCATCACCGAGTACGTGCAGAAGCTGCTGGGCGTCGATATCGAGGCGGCCAAGCTGATTCGCCGGCAATACTTTGCTGACTATGGGACGACGCTGCGTGGCCTTCAGCATCATCACACCGTGGACCCGGAGGAGTACCTTTCCTACGTCCACGACCTGGCGCTGGAGCTGTTCCTCGACTCGGACGCCGAACTCGACCGGCTGCTGGGCCAGGTCGCCGCGACTAAGGTGATTTTCACCAACGCGCCGTCTGAGCACGCGCGGCGAGTGCTGGCGGTGCTGGGGATCGAGCGGCACTTCGCGGAGGTCTTCGACATCCGCTTTTTCCGGTTCCAGCCCAAGCCCGACCCTTCCGGCTACCGGCGCGCCCTCGATGTGCTCGGTGTCTCCGGCGACCAGGCGCTGCTGATCGAGGATACCCCCAAGAACCTTCCGCCGGCCCGCACACTGGGCATGTCCACCATCCTCGTCGGCGAGTCCGACGGCGACAGCGCCGCCGATCACGTCGTGCCCGATATCCTGGCCGCGCTGCGGATCGTCCTGGAGCTTGAGCCGGTTGAGAAGGCGCTTATCTGATCACGGCTCCGCCAGCGCCGCCTTCACCGCCGCGTAGGCGTCCACCATGCCATAGCCGTAGTCGTTGCTCGGCTCGCCTGCCCCCGAACACGTATCCCCTTCTCCAGACTGCTGGATCGGTCGCGCCGTCTCGATCAGAAGCTGCTCGGTTCGCTCGATGTCGCCGATCAGCTTGGGCTGGGCCGACCACATCAGCGCGACCACGCCGACGATGTGCGGGCCGGCCATCGAGGTGCCGTCGTTGGGGCCGTAGCTGCTGCCGGGCATGGACGAAACGATGTCCACTCCTGGCGCCATGATATCCGGTTTGACGCGCCCGCTCCCATCGATCGTGACCGGGCCACGGCTGCTGAACGAGGCGACGTTGCCCACCTCGTCGATGGCGCCGACGCTGAAGGAAGCGTCGTAGATCGCGATTGGGGCGTTCACGGTGCTACAGCGCGGGCCGTCGTTGCCGGCACTGGCGACGACGAAGATACCCGCCGCGCGCAGCGCACTCACCGCCGGGGCCAGGGCGCCGGGGTCGCAGCCTTCGAGCGGCGGGCAGCCCCACGAGTTGTTGATCACATGGGCGGCCAGCGCCGGCCTCCCGTCTTTGAGCGGGTCGCCGCTCTGCGGATAGGGCGCCAGCATAAACTGCATGCAGCCCAGGTAGAGCGCCGGGTTGCCCAGGTTGCGCCCCAGGTTCACGCAGCCGAACCATTCGGCGCCGGGTGCGACCCCAATGCCGCCCCGGCCCAGCGCCGTGCCGATCGTGTGGGTGCCGTGGCCGCCGATGTCGGTCGGCGCGCGGGTGTGATTCCACGGGTCGAGCCAGTTATAGTCATCCTGGCCATCGCGCCCGCGGTAGCTGTCGCGCAGGGCTGGGTGGTCGCCTTGCACGCCCGAGTCGGACTGCCCAATGACAATTCCCTTGCCGGTGACGTTGAACTCGTTCCACACCCGGTCGGCGCCGATCGTGGTGATGTTCCAGAGCACGCCGCCCGGCTTGCTCGGTGTGCCGGGGTCAATCTCGGGCTCGTCGGGCAGCGGGCGCAGGCGCGGGCTGTCGAGGATGCGCTCGACCTCGGGCCGGCGCGCCAGGTAAGCCCGCAGCAGCGGGCCGCCATTCACCTCGATCGCGTTGACCAGGTAGTAGGGCTGGTAGCCGATGCCAAAGCGATCCAGCTCGGCGCGCAGGCCGGCTTGGGTGGTGTCGGCGTGGCCGGTCAGCGTGGTGTAGACGAAGGTCAGGCGCTCCTCGCGACCGTCAATCGCTGCGGCCTGGCTAAGGTCGGCTTGGTCGCGCAGGATGACGAACAACCGCTCGCCATAGAAGCCCGGCTGGCCGGCGGCGATGTAGACCAGCAGCGCGGCGGCCCAGGCCACGGCCGCGCCGGCAAGGGCGGGGAGGCGGCGCGGTGGCCCATTGATACGCCTGCCGGCCGCCCACAGCGCCAGGCCGACGGCCCAGGCGAGCAGGAATGTCAGCCCGGCCATGCCCAGGATACTGCCGAACGCATCGTCGAGCAGCAGCGTGAACTCGTCCGGGTCGACAAATATCAACGGCGCGGCGGCGGTGAGCCCGACCAGCGCCGCGATCGGCAGCCACGATCGGCGGGTGTCAGGCCCGGCGAAGCGGCTGATGCCGATTGCGGCGAAACCGAGCGGCGGGAGGCAGAGGATCAGCAGCAGTTGAGTGCCGCCAAACCCAAAGCCGGCCCCCAGGATCAGCAGCGCGACCCCCGCCGCGAACCCGCCGAAGGCGATATCGCGCCCCGGCCCGGTCGAATGAGCTTGGAGCGGGGCGACCAGGAAGCGGCTCAATAGCACACCGGCGAACAGGCCCAGGCTCAACCCGGCCAGCAGGTTGAGCAGCGTGTCCAGCCAGGAGCCGAGCGCGCCGTAGAGCAGCCAGGGCAGGGCCAGCAGTGGCGCCAGTAGCAGCGCGGGTGCGAGAATTGAAAATTGAGAATTGAGAATTGAGAATGAAGAATTGGCACTGCTCATTCTCAATTCTGCATTTTCAATTTTCAATTTCAGTAGGATGCCTGTTGCTAGCAGGCTCAGGGCGATCTGGGCCAGTGCTGCGGGCTGAGTCCAGGTCACGGGGAAGATGCGCGCCAGGCCGAGCAGCGCCAGGTAGCCGATCGCCAGCGCCCAAGTCCGGTAGGCGGCGCGCAGGCGCGGGGCGCGCGCCAGCAGCGCCAGCGGGACGACCGGCAGCGCCAGCATCAGGCCGAGGCCGAGCGAGAGCAGCACCCAGGCCCAGCCTGGCATCGGGGTGCCCTGGATCAGCTGGATCTGGTCGTTGAACCAGATGATGACATGTCCAAGCACCGTCACGCCAATGACCCAGAGTCCGGCGCCGGCGAACAGGATCTGGTCCATGCAGCCAGCCTGCGCGGGGCTGTCCGGCACCGCCGAGGGCTGGAAAGATGTGTGCAATGGAGGTCTGGGTGTTGGGTCCATAGGGTTGCGCTCCTTCTGTCTGCAAAGGGGGAGTTTGAGGGGCCGCCCCTCAAGAACCCCTTCCCACCACGGATCGCGAGTGGCCGCAGATCTTTTCAGAAGGCAATTATTTGATATGATCGGGCGTGCCAATGTGCCCGATTAACCAAAGGAGCCTGGTATGTCCACCGCCCTGATGCGCGGCTAGATCAGACAGCTACCCGCGTTCCAGCCGGAACCAGTAGAACCCATGCGGCCCGAGTGTCAGGAAGTAGGGCAGCTCGCCGATCGGTGGGAAGTGCGTCTCGCCGATGATCTCGACTGGCGTCCAGCCATCGTACTGCCGCAGATCCAGCTCGACCGGCTGGACGAAGCGCGACAAGTTGTTGACCACCAGCACGGTTTGTCGCTCGTCGTGGCGGATGTAGACCAGCACCTTGTGATTCTCGGGATGTAGAAACGTGACCGCGCCACGGCCGAACACCGGGTAATTCTTGCGAATGCGAATCAGCCGCTTCATCCAGTTCAGCAGCGACGATGGGTTCCGCAACTGCGCCTCGACATTGACCGCCTGGTAGCCATAGACCGGGTCGGCGGTCACTGGGCTGTAGAGCCGGGCGGTGTCGGCGCGCGAGAAGCCGGCGTTGCGGTCGCCGCTCCACTGCATGGGCGTGCGCACGCCATTGCGGTCGCCCAGGTAGATGTTGTCGCCCATGCCGATCTCGTCGCCGTAGTAGATGATCGGGCTGCCGGGCAGGGTGAAGAGCAGGCTATTGATCAGCTCGATCCGCCGCCGGCCGTTGTCGAGCAGTGGCGCCAGGCGGCGCCGAATGCCCAGGTTGATCTTCATACGCGGGTCTTTGGCGTACTCGTGGTACATGTAGTCGCGCTCCTCGTCGGTGACCATTTCCAGCGTCAGCTCGTCGTGGTTACGCAGGAACAGGCACCACTGGCAGCCTTCGGGGATCTCGGGGAGCTGCGAGATGATGTCGATGATCGGCCGGCGGTCCTCGCGGCGCAGCGCCATGTAGATCCGTGGCATCACCGGGAAGTTGAAGGCCATGTGGAACTCGTCGCCGTCGCCGAAGTAGGGGCGCACGTCGGCCGGCCACTGGTTGGCCTCGGCCAGCAGGAGGCGACCAGGGTAGTGGCGGTCCATCTCGGCGCGTACCTCCTTGAGGTAGGCGTGGGTCTCGGGTAAATTCTCGCCATTGGTGCCCTCGCGCTCGATCAGGTAGGGCACCGCGTCGGCGCGAAAACCGTCCACGCCCAGGTCGAGCCAGTGGCGCATAATCTTGAACATCGAGCGGCGCACGCGCGGGTTGTCGAAGTTCAAGTCGGGCTGGTGGCTGAAGAAGCGATGCCAGAAATACTGCTTGGCGACTGGGTCCCAGGTCCAGTTGGAGCGCTCGGTGTCGGTGAAAATGATCCGCGCATCCAGGTACTTCTGGTCGGTATCACTCCAGACGTAGTAATTACGGCGCGGCGATTTGGGGTCACTGCGCGCCTCCTGGAACCAGGGGTGCTGGTCGGAGGTGTGGTTCATCACCAGGTCGAACATGACCTTGAGCTTGCGCCGGTGCGCCTCCCTAATGAACTGTTTGGCGTCTTGCAGCGTGCCAAAATCGGGGTGGACACCATAGAAGTCGGCGATATCGTAGCCGTCGTCCTTGAGCGGCGAGGGGAAGAAGGGCGTGACCCAGACGCAGTCGATCCCCAGATCTTGCAGGTAATCGAGCTTCTCGATCAGGCCGCGGAAATCCCCGATGCCGTCGGCGTTGCTGTCGTAGAACGATTTGACTTGCAGTTCGTAGAAGATCGCGTCCTTGTACCACTGGTCGGTGTCGGTCATACGGTTCTCCTTATAACGGGAGGCGTGATGCGTATTGCGTATTGCGTATTGCGGGACGTTCAATTCGGGCGGCCACGGAGGGCCGACCCTACAGGTTCTCGGTGCTTCGGGGTTCGGTGGGGGGCGTATGCAATACGCCCTTACGTGCTCTGGCTCCATCCTCCATCCTCCATCCTCCATCCTCAGATGCACCCTTCACCTTGTCATCTTGTCACCTTATCATCTTGTCAGGAAGAGGTCCTCGGTTCTGGGTCTGCACGATTCGCGCCGTGAGCGATTCCGATCGCTGGGGCGACCCGGGTGGCCTGGCGGAGACGGACGATATCAAGGGAGCGGCGTGAGGGAGAGCACCCGCACGATCTCGGCGTCCGAGGTGCGGCTACAGCTTGGAAAGCGCCGGTTGGTCAGCACGAACTGCCAGTAGTCGCCGTTCAGCAGGTTGGCCTCGCGTTGCAGCCCGACCGCGATCCGGCTCGGGTAGCCCCACTCGCGATCGTAGGCCGCGTACACGTCGATCGCCTGGCGGCAGGCGCAACGGTAGTACGAGCAATCCTGGCGGATCGGCTTGTTGCGCTTGAGCACATCGAACAGGTCTTTGACCGTGCGGGCGGGGTAGCCGCATGAGGACTCCTGGAGCACACTGCTGACCTGCTCGTCGCGAACCTCGACGGCGAGCTGGCAGGTGGACCCGGCCTCGATCACCAGCCGGTAGTGAGAGAACGGGCGCGCGGCCCAGCGGCTTTCCGCGTCGGCCAACTGGCTGCTGGGGGTGAGCGGCCCCAGAAGCAGGACGAGCACGCCACAGCTCAACGCCGCCAGGCCGACGACGAGCAGCACCCACCGTATGGCTGGTTGGCTGAGACGCTGCATTGACGCCTCGCGATATCGTGTCACGTGAAGTGTGGAGCTTGATTCTACACCGTGGCGGGTGCGCTGTCAACGAGCGAATGAACGGCAGCTTGCCGCTACCTACCGACGCCAAGCTGTGACCGCAGCGCCGCCTCATCGGTGACGGGCAGCTTGCAGGCGTAGTGCTCGCACACATACGCGGTCGCCCGGCCATCGATCTGGACGCGCCCGTCGAGCAGCGGCGAGGCCACGACCGGTGGCTCCTCGCCCGGCCGGCGCAGCAGCACCACCTTGTGCGGCAGGAACGAGCGGAAGATCGCGTCCAGCAGCGCCCGCGTGTCGGCGGCATCGGGGTCGCCCACCAGCGCGATCTCTTTCGGCGCGCCGAGCGCGTACTCAGTCGCCGCCAGGTAGCGACCGAAGCCGGTCGGGTAGCGCTGCATCAGCGGGGCCATGCCGCCCAGCACCGCCAGTGCCCGCTCGCGGTAGGTCTGGTCGTCGAAGATCGTCGCCAGGCGCAGCAGCACGTCGGCGGCGACCGAGTTGCCGCTGGGTGTGGCGTTGTCGCCGGTGTCGCGCGGTCGCACGATCAGCTCCTCGTGGTCGGCGGCGGTATCATAGAACCCGGCCACCGCGTCATCCCAGAAGCGCGCCAGCATAATGTCGGCCAGGGCCTTGGCCTCCTGGAGCCAGCGCGGCTCGAACGTGGCCTCGTAGAGCGCCAGCAGCCCGTCGGCCAGCAAGGCGTGGTCTTCCAGAAAGCCAGGTGTCCGGCCGGCGCGGCCGTCTTTCCAAGTCCGCAGCAGCACACCATCCGGCCGCAGCTCGCGCAGCACGAACTCAGCGTTCCGGCGCGCGATCTCACGGTAGTCGTCGCGGCCGAAAGCGCGGGCGGCGTGGGCGAAGGCGCGCAGCGCCATGCCATTCCAGGCTGTCAGCACCTTGTCGTCGAGGTCGGGCCGGGGGCGCCGCGCGCGAACCTCCAGTAGCCTGCGCTTGCCCCGCCCGATCAGCTCTTCGATCTTCTCGACCGGCACCCCGGTGACGCGGGCGACGTCGGTCCGTCGGCGGTGGACACGCAGGATGTTCTTGCCTTCGAAATTTCCCCGATCGCTCACGTCGAAGACCTGGGCGAAGATCATTGCGTCGGCGCCCAACGCCTCGCGCAACTCGGCCGGCGTCCAGACGAAGAACGCGCCCTCCTCCTTGTGGGCCGCGCCGGGTTCAGGCAGCGAGTCGGCGTCCTGGGTCGAGAAGAAGCCGCCGTCGGGGTGGCGCAGCTCGCGGGCGATGTAGTCGAGCGTCTCCTCGGCGATCCGGCGGTAGAACGGGTCGCCGGTGGCTTGGTGAGCCTCGACGTAGGTGCGGGCAAGCAGCGCGTTGTCGTAGAGCATCTTCTCGAAGTGCGGCACCAGCCACTGCTCGTCAACGCTGTAGCGGTGGAAGCCGCCGCCGAGCTGGTCGTACATGCCGCCCTCGGCCATCGCGCGCAGGGTCTTCTCGTACATCTCCAGGCCCAGGCTGCTGCCGGTGCGGCGGGCGTAGCGCAGCAGGAACTCCAGCGTCATCGGCTGGGGGAACTTGGGCGCGTGCCCGAAGCCGCCGTAGGTCGGCTCGAACATGCCGTGCAACACCGCATAAGCCTCGTCGAGCAGCTCGGGGGCCAGCGGGCCGGCGTCGAGCCGCGCCGAGGTCGCCTCGCGGAGGTGGTCGAGCAGGTTCTGCCCAGCCTGGAGCAGCTCGTCGCGCCGGTTCCGGTAGGCGTCGGCGACACCCATCAGCACGCGCCGGAACGACGGCATCCCGTGGCGGTCATCGGGCGGGAAGTAGGTGCCGCCGTAGAACGGCACGCCGTCGGGCGTCATGAACACCGTCATGGGCCAGCCGCCGTGCCCGCTCATGGCCTGCACCGCCGTCATGTAGATGTTGTCGATGTCCGGGCGCTCCTCGCGATCGACTTTGATGTTGACGAAGCTGTCGTTCATGAGTTTGGCGGTCGCCTGGTCTTCAAACGACTCTTTCTCCATCACGTGGCACCAATGGCAGGCTGAATAGCCTACACTTAGTAGTATTGGCTTGTCTTCAGCCCTAGATTTAGTAAATGCCTCTTCGTTCCACGAATACCAGTCGACCGGGTTATGTGCGTGCTGTAATAAGTAAGGACTGGTCGCGTCGATGAGGCGGTTTGTATGCTGCGGTGTTTCTTGTTTCGTCGCCATATCCCTCTTCCTCTCTCCCTGTCCGGCCTGTGCGGCTAAAAGGGCGGCCACCAGCATGTGACACTAGATGCTGCCGTCGTTGACACATTGTACGACATTGTGTTGAGAGCAGGGACATTGTAGCATGAAGGTGGGTTGCCGGATCGGCGCCTTGCTCGAAAAGAGCACTCCAGAAGAAGACAGCCCGCCATCTCTCCGGTACTATCAGCATATCATCGGCCCGAAAACGCGGGATAGGCGCGTTGCGCTACGAGAGGTATATGATGGTGAACCGCAGTACGAGCCTCGACGACGTGATGCAGACCATCTTGCGAGTGATCGCGTTTTGGAGCGCGCTCTGTGTGGCCGTGGTGCGCTTCGTCGGCCGGCTTGCCTGGAGTCGGGCCGCACGGTCGCCAGGTGCTCGGCAGGAGCTGTTGGGCCAATCGCTTGTGGAGCTGTGTGAGTCGTTGGGCGCGACCTATATCAAGATCGGCCAACTGCTCAGCACGCGCTCTGATATTCATTCCGCCCACGATTCTCCAGCAGTTGGAGCGATTACAGGATCGTGTCGCGCCCTTTGATCTGCGGCGCGTACCGGCCATCCTCGCCGGGCAGCTCGGGCGCCCGCCGGCGCAGGTGTTCGCGACGATCGATCCTCAACCGATCTCCAGCGCCAGTGTCGCCTCGGTCTATCGCGCCACGCTACACAGTGGCCAAACGGTTGCCGTGAAGATCCGGCGCCCTGAGATCGTACGTACAGTTCGCAGCGACCTCCGGCTGATGCGGTGGGGCGCCCAACTGCTGGTGCGCCTGCCCATGCTGCGTGCCGTCCCGCTCGTCGAGCTTATTGACGAGCTAGGCGAGTCGATCGAGCAGCAGCTCGACTTCCGCCGCGAGGCCGAGAATAACCGCCGGTTCCGGTCCTATTTTGCCCATGAGCGGCATATTCGCATACCCGCCTTGGTCGAGGAGTATTGCACTGATGCCATCCTAGTCATGGAATATATGCCGGATCTGATTAGAATCAACCAACTGCACCAGCAGGGGATCGACTATCACAACTCGGTCGTCACCGGGCTGAAGGCGCTGTATCAGATGATCTTCGTCGATGGTTTCATCCACTGCGATCTACATCCCGGAAATATGTATTTCCAGGCCGAGGGCGACGTGACATTGCTCGACATGGGCTTTGTGAAGGAGTTCAGCCCCAACGAGCGTCTGCTCTTCGCAAAGTTTTTCTTTGGTATCGTCTTGAATAAAGGCAAGGAGTGTGCCCAGATTATCCATGAGACGGCGCTGTCGGTGTCGGCAGCGTTCGACTACCAGGTGTTTGAGCGCGCGGTCGGCGATCTGATCGCGCGCAGCACAGGCGCACGCGCGGCCGAGTTCCAGGTCGCGTCATTCGCAATGCAGCTCTTCGATATCCAACGCCGCTGTGGTCTGCGAGCCTCGCCCAATTTTGTGATGGCGATCCTTGCGCTGCTGGTGTTCGAGGGGATTGTCAAATCGTATTATGCCGACCTCGATTTTCAACGCGAAGCGCTGCCCTTTATGCTCAGAGCATATCGATAACCGGCGCAGCTTGGCGTAAGGTATATAGGCACATTCGGTGGTCGTGTTCAGCGCAGCCCGTAGCTGATCGGCATAAATCTTTACGGCACCGCCCAGGGCTGCACCCCGGCCTCCTCGAAGAACGGGTCGAGGCGGTTGGCGAGTTCCGCGAGATGATGGCTCGGCACCTGCGGGTACAGGTGGTGTTCGAGATGATAGGTCAGCTCCAGGAACAGCGCCGGGATGATCCGCCCGCGCAGGGTATGAGTTTGCGTCAGCGGGGTGTCGCCGTAGTCTTTGTGGGGTAGGTAGACCGTCAGCAGTGGGTAGACCCAGCTCCCCACGATCACCAGGCCGGCGTAGATCAGGATCGCCGGCGTCGTCTCCCGCAGCAGCACCCCGCCGAGCACAATCAGGAACGGCAGCAGGGCCTCCGCGATCAGCCAGCGCCGCTGCGCCGGCCGGCCCCGGTTGCGCCGGTAGGCCCACCACCACAGCCGAGCCAGGAACACCGGCCCGTACAGCAGCGCGCCGACAAAGCCCAAGTTGGCCGGGTATCCTTCGGGGTCGTCCGGGCTGGGAAAGAGCCGGTGATGTTGCAGGTGAGTCGTGCGGTAGGCATGGCCACTTTCCAGCAGCACGGCGCCCATCGCGAAGAGCGCCCACTCGGTCTGGCGCCGGCCCAGCCCCAGGCAGCCGTGGACCAAGTCGTGGGTGACAGTGACCACCGCGACGAAGGTCAGGAAAACGATCGGCGGCGTGAGCCACCACAGCTCCAGGTAGGCCGCCCCGATGTAGGCCGCGATGCCCAGGAAAGGCCGTACAAGCGCAGCCCGGCGCTGGCGCTGGGTTGTGATCAGCAGATCGGCGCCAAGCTCTTCGAGACGCGGGGGGGTGAGCGGCACGCTATGATCGTGCATGGGCGGTATCTCCTGATATAGCGCCATCGCCTGGCAAGCTCGTCGATCGTGATCGCGGGCGCATGCGGCCCGCGACCTGCTCCGCGACGATCCGGCTGCCGAGGACGCAGGCGACCGTGCCGAGTCCGGGCCAGGTCGTATCGCCCACCAGCCAGAACCCCGGCACGCCGACATCGTGGGGGAGGGCGCGCTGGTTGGCATTCGCCAGACTCTGGCGCACGCCGCCGACCGCGCCGCCGGGCCGGCTGGTGAAGCGCTCGAAGGTGCGCGGGGTGCCGATCTCGTAGACCAGGGCATCCTGGCCAAGCGCCGGGTAGACGCGGCGCGCCAGGGCGATCAGCCGTTCGCCGGCGGCGTGCTTACGGGCGGCGTACGCCTGCGGCGCCAGATCCTGCCAGCACTCCAGCTCACAGTGCGTCGAGATCATCACCGCGCGGCAGCCAGCCGGCGCGCTCGCGATGTCGCCGGGCGCCGAGACGGAGACGAACATATTGTTGCCCTCGCCAAGCGGCTGGGCGTAGTCCTGCAAGAGCTGGTGATGGGTGAACGGTTGCCTGGCCACCTGCGTCTCCGACACGCCCAGGAAGACCACGATCGCGCCGCCGAGCGCCTGGCTATCGCGCCGGAGATAGGGCCAGAGGGCTTGGGCGACGGCCGACGGGGCGATGCGCGCCGTCAGCGCAGCCGGGATGGCGCTGACGACCTGGGCCGCGCACACCTGGCCGCGCCGGGTCATCAGCAGAAAGTCGCCGTCGCGCCCCTCGACCCGCTCAACACGGCAGCCAACGCGAAGCTCGCCGCCGAGCGCCCGGTAATGGGAAAGGAACCGCAGCCAGAAGCCGCGCGCGCCACCGTGCGGGCGGGTCAGGCCAGCGCCGCGGATGGTGATACCCAGCGCGGCGTTGATCAGCGGGGCCTGGTCGACCGTGCTATGGACGGTGTCCTCGATCAGCATCGACAGCAGCCCGACCAACGCCTGGTCCTCGCGTAGCCCAAAGGCCCGTAGCGCGTCCCCCATGGTCCAGCGGAGGTAGCGTGCCAGCGGCAGTTGGGCCAGGCCGACCGCGCGCGCCGCCCGGAGGATGTCGTCGAAGTTGCGAAGCGGCAGTTTCGCGCCATTGCGGCTGGCGTTCCAGAAGACCGCGGCGAGGCGGTCAAGCAACTGCCAGAGCGCCCGATGGGCCGGCGTATCGCCAAAGGCGCGCAGGCGCTCGACGGCCCAGGCAACCGGGTCGCGGTGCAATATGACGGCCCGATCCGGCAGCCAGGCCACGTAGCCGGGCAGCGCTTCGCCCTCCGGCGGCGTCATGCCGATGCTCTCGATCAGCTCGCCGCCGACACCGCCGGGCTCGAAGTCGACCAGCGTGGTCGCGCCCACGTCGAAGGAGAACCCTCTGCGGCGGAAGAAGCCGGCGCAGCCGCCCGGCTGCCCGTGGGCTTCGAGCACAATCGTCGAGAGCCCACGCGCCTGGAGCCGCGCCGCCGTCGCCATCCCGGCAATGCCCGCCCCGATGATCGCCACATCTTTCATTAGTCCGCTCCGGTGTTGGAGTCGCCTTCGGCAAGCTGCTTCAGCGTCAGCAACTGCTTGCGCATCATCAGGAGATCGCCCCAGGGGAGCAGCCAGCGCATCCATGACCAGGGCCCGCGCGGATAACGCACCAGCAGCTTGACCACCAGGCGGCAGCTCCGCTCGGCACCCGGCAACACGACGTAGCTGCCTGCGATAGAGCCAAAGATCGCCCTAGCGCGCGGCGCCGTCACCACCAGCGTCAGGTGCCGCTCCGGCTGGTAGGCGACCAACTCAAAGATCTCCATCACGCGCTGGCCGGTCGCGAGCTGCTCCAGGCCGGGGATCAGCCGGCGTGGGCTGCGGCGACCGCCGTTGTCGAGCCAGTCGTAGCTGTAGGGCGCCGCTTTCAGTTGGCAGAGCCAGCGGAACAGCACCGCCGCCGGCGCTCGTACATCCACAGCCCGAAAGAAGGACTGCTCCGCATTGGGGAGATACCCGTCGCAGGGGAACGGCATCGCCCGCTCCGCCGCAGTCGAGCCCCAGGTGTAGACGATCGATTCGCGCGAGTGAATCATAGTTGCGTTGTGAAGATTAGGGATTAGAGATTGGAGATTGGAGATTGACGACAATCTCCAATCTCTAATCCCTAATCTCAACGAATAAGCGGCTGCCGCCGGAGCGAGTGAAGTCCAACCGTCAGACAGCAGGCCAGAAACAACGGCAGTCCCGCGCTCCCGCCGGCGCCCTCAACACCGAGGAGCGACGCCAGGCCCAGGCTAATGAACCCGCTGAATAGGCCGATCGTGAGATCGGCAAGGGTGAACGGCCCGCGCCGGGCGAGGTGGCTGGCAAGGTAGGCGCTGCCGATGCTGGTGAGGAAGATCAAAATGGTGTTCATAGGGACCTCCAGAAGGTAGTAGGATGGTGTTTTGATAGAGGAGTGAGCCGGCCCCTGATATTGTTCATTCTATCACAATGTTTGGTGATGTCAAGTGCCAATTTTCACAATGTTTGATTTATCTCGTGATCTGTGGTGGGAAAGGAGTTCTTGAGGGGGCGACCCCCTCAAACTCCCCTTTTCCGACGTGCTATACTAATCCCATGGCCCGACCGACCACTTACAAACGTGCTGTGCGCGACCCAAAGCCACCGATGACCCCATTACGCTTCGTGTGGCGGCTGTTCCTCGCGTTCGCCAAGCTGACGCTGCTGGCGGTCGAGCTGGCCGTGCTGGTGGCGTTGAGCGCCTACTACTACTACAGCCGCGACCTGGAGGGGCTCGAAGCCGGGATCGGCCGCCATCATCCCGCCGAGACCACCCGCATCTACGCCCGCGACGGACAGACGCTGCTGTATGAGCTGGTTGACCCGCAGGGCGGCCGGCGCACCGTGGTGCCGTTCGACCGCATCCCGCAGGCGCTCAAGGACGCGACGATCGCGGTCGAGGACGCCGACTTCTACGAGAACCCCGGCGTGGACGTGCGCGGGATCGTACGGGCGCTGCTGCTGAACTACCAAGCCCAGGAGGTCGTCAGCGGCGGCTCGACGATCACCCAGCAGCTGGTACGCAATGTGCTGCTGCCCCCGGAGGAGCGCACCCGCATCTCGTTCGAGCGCAAGCTGCGCGAAGCGATCCTGGCCTATAAGGTCTCGCGCAAGTACAGCAAGGACCAGATTCTCAGCCTGTACCTCAACGAGGTCTACTACGGCAGCCAGGCTTATGGCGTCGAGGCGGCCGCCCAGGCCTACTTCGGCAAGCACGTCTGGGAGCTGAGCGTCGCCGAGGCCACGCTGATCGCCGGGCTGCCCCAATCGCCGACCGTGCTGGACCCGTTCACCAATTTCGAGGGCGCGCGGGAGCGCCAGCAGGTCACGCTCGATAACATGGTCAGTCACGGCTTTATGACCCCCGGCCAGGCCCGCGCCCTCCAGCGGGAGCCGCTGCGCTTGATCCCCCAGGCCAGCAGCCTGGTCGCGCCGCATTTCGTCTTCTACGTGCGCCAGTTGCTTGAGCAGCGCTACGGGCCGGATGTGCTCTACCGCGGCGGCCTGCGGGTGATCACCTCGCTCGACCTGCACTGGCAGGCCGAGGCGCAGCGGATTGTGCGCGAACGGATCGTGACGGGGGCCGGCGGCGAGCCGCCGCTGCGCGAGCGCAACGCCAGCAACGCCAGCGTGATCATGCTGGCGCCCGATGGTCAGGTGCTGGCGATGGTCGGCAGCGTGGACTACAACGACCCGGCGATTGACGGCGAGGTCAATGTGACGCTGGCGCCGCGCCAGCCCGGCTCGGCCCTCAAGCCGGTCGTCTACGCGGCGGCGATGCAGCGCGGCTGGACCCCAGCGACGGTGATCTGGGACACGCCGGTCGAGTTCCCGCAGGGCGATGGGACGGTCTACGCGCCGCAGAACTACGACAACAGCTTCCACGGCCCGCAGCGCCTGCGGATGGCCCTGGCCAACTCGCTCAACATCCCGGCGATCAAGACAATCGCGCATGTGGGCGTCGAGAACTTCGTCGAGCTGGCCCACCGCATGGGCATCACCACCCTGAACGACCCGGCGCGCTACGGGCTGGCGCTGGTGCTGGGCGCCGGCGAGGTGCGCCTGCTGGACCTGACCAATGTCTACAATACGATCCGCAATGGCGGGCACGCCCGCGAGCCGGTGGGGATCTTGAAAGTGACCAACTCGCGCGGCCAAGTGCTGGAGACGGCCAGCACGGTGCCAGGCCGACAGGCCCTGGGCAACCAGGGCGAGCAGATCGCCTACCTGCTGACCGATATCCTGAGCGATAATGTCGCCCGCCAGTATATGTTCGGGCCGGGCAATGTGATGGAGCTGCCCGACGGCCGGCCGGCGGCGGTCAAAACCGGCACCAGCAACGAGTGGCGCGACGCCTGGGCGATCGGCTACACCCCCGACGTCACTGTGGGAGTGTGGGTGGGCAACAGCGACAACGCGCCAATGCAGGAGGTTGCCGGTGTCAACGGTGCGGGGGTGATCTGGCGCCAGCTCATGGACGTGTACCACCAGGGGCGGCCGATCCAGCAGTTCACGCGCCCATCCGGGATCGCCGAGGCGACGATCTGTGCCCACACCGGGGCACTGGCCGGCGAAGCCTGCCCGGCCCCGATGACCGAGCGCTTCGTCGCCGGCACCGAGCCGAAGGCCAGCGACGTCTTCTTCAAGCAGGTGCGCGTCGGCGGCGAGGGCGATTGCCTGGCGGCCTCGTACACCCCGCCCGACCAGGCCCGCGAGCAGAAGTTCGTCGTCTACCCGGCTGAGTTCCGCGAGTGGGCGATCTCCGCCGGCATCCCCCAGCCGCCCACGGCCTACTGCCCGCCGCCGCAGGGCACGCCCAATACGGCGGTCGCGCTGATCACCCAGCCGGCCGCCAGCGCCACAATCACGACCACGCAGGTCTTCATCCGTGGCGCGGCGCGCGGCTCCTACGTGCTGGAGTTCGGCGCCGGCCGCGACCCGGTCGAGTGGCTGCCGGTCGCGTCGGGGCCTGGCCCGATCGCCGACGGCATCCTGGGCCTCTGGAAGACCGACGCGCTCCCGCCCGGCGAGTACACACTGCGCCTCAAAGTGACGACAACTGACGGCGTACCGTTGAGTGTGACGACGACGGTGCAACTGCGACGGTAAAGTCATCATCGAATGAATTCGATGCCTGAAATCAGTAAACGTGTTCAAACACGTTGAGGCGTGCTCCTGAACACGTTTCAGCGTGTTTGCAATTTCAGGCCACAAATGAATTTGTGGATGGAATGTACAATCAGGTTTGAGAATAGGCGACGAAAGAGCGCCATATTTTCCGAACGCCCTCTCAGGAACGATCTGGCACCGTTCACAGATAACCCAGTGATTTTTAGGAACAGCCCAACGCGCTGCACACACGACCCAGCGCCGTCCACACACACACCAGCATTTTCTGGGAACATCCCAGCGCGCTGCACACACGACCCAGCGCCGTCCACACACAACCCAGCATTTTCTGGGAACATCCCAGCGCGCTGCACACACGACCCAGCGATCTCCACACACACCAGCATTTTCTGGGAACATCCCACCACGCTGCACACACGACCCAGCGCCGTCCACACACACACCAGCAGTTTGTAGGAACAGTGTGAGTATCTCCACACACATCCCAGCGCCGTCCACACACAACCCAGCAGTTTATAGGAACAGTGTGAGCATCTCCACACACGACCCAGCACCGTCATGGACGATCTTGCGTCTCACCACATAGAGTCCAGCGGCGCCCATGAACGATCCGGCGCTGCGTGATCAGCTCTGGGAAAAGGGGGAGTTTGAGGGGGCAGCCGCCTCAGTCTCCCCCACTCACATTGTAAAGTAGAATAGCGCCATCCGAAACCTTGTCTAAGATTTTATGTGGAAAGTTGCAGATAAGAATTGTTCGGCAGGGCGCATCATGCTTGTGCCATCTTCTCAAGCTCTTGTGCTAAAATGCAAACAGGAGGTACAGCATGAATGTTTTCATAATGCACGTCGGGAGCGCTGGTAGCATCGACCTCGAATATACTGTTACGAGGAAGCGATCAACCTCTGAGCTACTGGAACAGCTTCCCGCCAATGCGCCAGAGAGAGCCTTTTTTAGTACTGATGCATTTCTGTCGCGCTTTCCCGAAGGTAGATTCAATTGCTGGGGCGTCCCTGTCAAAGCGGAACCGTCTTTCCAGAAGACGAAAGTTGGCGACGTTGTCCTTTTTATCCCAGAGATCGGAGAACAAGGTGGAGTAGACTATCTAGGCGTCGTCAAGGCTATCTGCCCAATACGGTGCTATGATGCATCTCACATCCTATGGCCCAAGACACCAAATGAGCGGCTATTCCCTTGGCTGTTCTTCTTCGACACCGAAATCGTTCATGTACCTTGGAGTGCATTTCTAAACGAATTGGGTATGGCTCCTAATTGGAATCCAAGAGGATGGTATCGGGCAATTGGTAACCAGAGATTTGCTATTTGGGGTGGCACTGATACTTACTTACAGCGCATACGACAAAATTATGGCTTTGCCCCAATTGATCCCGAGCCACAGGTCGCGGAAGTAAAGGAATTGCCAGAAGCATACAAGCTGGAAGAACCAGAAATAGAAGAGGTAATTGAGGCAGTATCACGAGCAGCCGGTAAACGTCGTCCAAGCGCAGGACAGGGATTTCAAGTACCACCGAAGCATAGACGCGCTCTTGAACAGGCAGCTATGCAAACAGCCACGGACTACTTTGAAAATTTGAATTGGGATGTTGAGGATGTATCGTTAAGAAAATCATATGATCTGCGATGCACGAAAGGGCAAGAAGAAATACATGTCGAGGTAAAAGGAACAACTTCTGAGGGTGAGCAAGTTCTCTTAACACCGAATGAGGTACGCCATGCACGCGAGTATTACCCAAACGTGGTGTTGTTTATCGTCAGCAAGTTAAACATAACGACCAAAGATGACACGATCGAAGTGCATGATGGTAATATTGAAATCCTCTGGCCATGGCGAGTTGAAGACACTGATCTAACTCCTATCGGATATACATATCGCGTACCTGACGAATGAGTTACGATTTATCTTGAGCAGCGCTTGCGCCGAACAAGGGCTTACAGCAGACGGCGCTCTGCGCCATTGAAGCCCAAGCCGTTGGAGCTCTCTGCCGCTTTCTTCCCTTCATCGTTGTCCTGCCTACGTACCCGTGCTACAATGCCTCTCGGCAAGTGCTACGTGAAAGGGGCGGTCGGATGACTCAGTCCATACATGGACCACAAACAGCGCTGAAATACTAAGTCGAAGTCCGCGATCAAGGGCGGGTCGAGGTATACGTTCCCTTCGCGCCTGGGGCACGGGTGATTGTCTTCGTCATCCCTGAGCCACAGGAAACCTTTAATGACCTGTTGGCTGCGGCAGAAAGTAGCCTCGCGTTCTGGGACAATCCGCTCGATGATGAGGATTGGAACGATGCCTAATCAGGGCGATATTGTGCTCATCCCCATCCCCTTTACGGATTTGTCATCCCAGAAACGTCGACCCGTGATCGTGATCTCCAACGATAGCTACAACCAGATCACACCTGATGTCGTTGTCGTCGCCATGACTTCCAATCCAATACTCACTGCATATAGCTTCACGATCACGTCAGCCGATTTAACGTCGGGGCGGCTCAACCGCCCCGGAACGGTGCGCGTCGATAAACTCTACACCTTGGACCAAACGCTCATTGTCAAGACGTTTGGGCGTATTAATGCCCGCACCCTAAATCGGATACGCACGGTCTTGCGCGAATTGACTGTGCGGAAGCCGTAGAAGCTAGGTCCATCTCACGACAACGCCCGATACCACCCTGACCGTGCGGTCCAACAAGCTCATACTAAGAGGCTATCCCAAAACTGCATCCTGAGTAGGCGCAGCCGTATCGAAGGGCAGTTTTGGGATAGCCTCTAAGAAACCCTAGCTTGGTACGGGTTCGGTTGCACCGACTGGTTGATTCATGCCAGCAGATGTGAGGGTATAACCGAGCTTCTCCGCATCGAGTGGCGCGGCGCAGCTAATGCGGGAGCGTTAGGCGCGTCATTCTCTGACACGCAACGGCGAAGGATCATGGCTAAAACACAACCCAGTGGAACGGCCGCAGGTGTGGCCTTGCTACGCGCGATCGAGGCGCAAAGACCGGAAGCCGAGCGGATCTGCTACGATCCCTACGCCCGCGCGTTGATACCCGGTGGTATTTCGTTTTACCTGAGTAAGCTGGTGATTGATTCCGGTTTATACGAACGCATGGCTCCCGGTGCGACGGCGTTTGTTGTCGGACGGGAGCGATATATCGATGATTTCCTCAAAGCCGGCCTGGATGAAGGGCTCGACCAGGTCGTCATCCTGGGCGCCGGTTTCGATACGCGCGCTTATCGTATCGCAGGAATCGAGCAGACGCGCGTGTTCGAAATTGATCACCCTGCCACACAGGAAGTCAAGCTAAAACGGCTGAAGAAGATCATCGATCCCCTGCCTGCCTACGTCACCTTCCTCCCGGTCGATTTCAACACCCAGACGCTCGGCGAACGCCTGCGTAGCGCTGGCTACAATATGCAAGGCAAAACACTCTTTATCTGGCAAGGCGTGACGTATTTCCTTACTCCCGAAGGCGTTGATCGCACATTGGCGTTTATCGCCAACCATTCCGGGCCAGGCAGCGCCCTGATCTTCGACTATTTCTACAATGAGATCCTACGCGACACGAGTTGCAACGACGTGAAGATGATGCGGCGGGCAGCGCGGATGACCGGCGAGGAGTATCTGTTCGGGATCGATCAAGGCCAGGTTGAGGCGTTCCTGGCCCGGCGCGGCTTCCACGATGTACGCAATGTGACGCTTGAGGATCTCAAACCAGTCTATTTTATCGGCCCGAATGCCCGACGCACGATACCCACGGGCCTGGCGATTGTATCGGCACGGGTGAACAACGCCGGGTGAAGATGTCTGCCTGCGACACATCCTCGCAAGGCCCACACCACGCCGCGATTGACAAACTCCCCTCCTCTCACGTACCATAAGCCCTACACACTGCCAGCAGCAGCGAGAGGGAACATTCATGCCATCACTGATCCTCTTTAACGGCCCGATCTACACCATGGACCCGACGCTGCCGCGCGTCCAGGCCATCGGCATCCGCGACGGCCGCGTGATCGCCGCCGGCAGCGAGGGCAAAGTCCAGGCGGCGGTGGGCGGGCGCGCCGAGGGCATCAACCTGCGCGGGCGCGCGGTCATCCCCGCGCTGACCGACGCACACGTCCACCTGGTCTGGCACGGGCTCGGGCGGCGCACCGTTCGCCTGGAGGGCGTCGATGATCTCGATGTCGCGGTGCTCCGCGTCGCCGAGGGCGCCACCGCACTGCCGGAGGGCGCCTGGGTCCAGGGCGGCGGCTGGGATCACAGCCGCTGGGGCGGCCAGTGGCCCCGCGCCCAGGATCTCGACACCTTGCTCCCCGACCGGCCGGCGATGCTCATGCGTAAGGACGGCCACTCGGCCTGGGTTAACAGCTACGCGCTCCGGCTGGCCGGGATCAACGACGAGACCCCCGACCCACCCGGCGGGAGCATCCAGCGCGAGAAGAAGCAGGCTACCGGCCTGCTATTCGAGACCGCGATCGACCTGGTGCGTCGCCACATCCCCGAAGCGACCGAAGCGGATCGGCTGGCCGCCATCCGCGAGGCGATCAGCGAGGCGCACTCCTACGGCATGGTCGGCATGCACATCCCGCCCGGCCTACTCCCCGGCGACGCCGCCCAGACGCTGGCCGACATCCAGCGGCTGCGCGCGCTCGGCCAGCTCCGGCTGCGCTGCCTAGTACACCTGGGGCTCGACGGCCTCGACGACGCGCTGCGCTTGGGGATTCGCAGCGGCCTGGGCGATAGGTGGGTGCGTATCGGCGGCGTCAAAATGTTCGCCGATGGCTCGCTCGGCTCCGAGACGGCCGAGATGCTCTCGCACTACGAGGGCCGTCGCCACCTCGGCACGGCGACCATAACGACCGAGGAGCTGAACGACGCAGTCGCGCGCGCGCTGGCGGGCGGGATCGCCGTGACGATTTACGCGATCGGCGACGCCGCCAACCGTCGTGTGCTCGACGCGATCGCCGCGGCCCTGGCCGATCGCCCGGCGCAAGCCCACGAACGTGAGCGCTCGGCCAATGACCCGCGCGCGACCATGGTGCTCCAGATGCCCGCCGACGGCCTGCTGACCGCCGAGCATCCCAGATCCGCCACCCAAAAGCCTGCGCTTCCCAACCGGATCGAGCACGTCCAGATCCTGCACTCGGACGACATCCGGCGCTTCGCGCAGCTTGGCGTGATCGCCTCAATGCAGCCGGTCCACTGCACGTCCGACATGGAGGTCGCCCAACGGCTGTGGGGCGAGCGCTGCGCGCACGCCTACGCCTGGCGGGCGCTCAAGGACGCCGGCGCCGTACTGGCCTTCGGCTCCGACGCGCCGGTGGAGTCGCTCAACCCCTGGCTGAGCATCCACGCTGCGGCCACGCGCCAGCGGCCCGACGGCACACCGACGGCCGGCTGGTACCCCGATCAGCGGCTGAGCGCCGCCGAGGCGATCCACGGCTTCACCGTCGGCGCGGCGATAGCGGGGGGCGCGGCGCGCGAGCAGGGCACCCTGATGCCGGGAATGCTGGCCGACCTGGCGGTACTCTCCGGCGACCCGTTGAAGATCAGCCCGTCTGAACTCCACGCGGTTCGCGCCGAGATCACCCTGATCGAGGGCGAGATCGTCTGGTCGCGGCCGGGGGCATAACCTGTTAAAAAGGGGGAGTTTGAGGGGGCCACCCCTCAAGAATCCCCTTTCCACCACCGATTGTAGGTGAGTATCCACGATGGAACATCTGCTCCAACAAGGCATCGAGGCGGCCCGCGCCGGGCGGCGCGAGGAGGCGCGCGATCTCCTGATGAAAGTGGTCGAGGCCGACGAGCGCAATGAGCAAGCCTGGCTCTGGCTCGCCGGCCTGGTCGAAGACCCCGACGATATGCGTACCTGCCTGGAGAATGTGCTGGAGCTGAACCCCGACAACGCCAAGGCCCGGCAGGGGTTGGCCTGGATTGAAGAGCGCTATGGGCCGCGAGCACACCCCGATGCGCATGCCCCCGCCGCTGCCGAGCCGGTCGCTCCATCGTCGGCCCACTCGTACACCGGGCCGACGTCAAAGCTGACGCTGGAGGGCGCCGCGCTGCTCACTGCCGCCACCGTTATTCCATCAGCCGCAGCCGCACCGGCGACGGCGGCACTCCCGCACGCCGCCGGGCAGCTCGGAGTCGTGCCTGATCTGCCCTGCCCGTACTGCGGCGAGCCGACCGCCCAGAGCGACCAGCACTGCCGGAAGTGCGGCGGGAACCTGATGCTGCGGCTCCCGCCGCCCCCGAACCGCTCGATCCAACTGTCGATCGTGGCTATCCTATGGGGCATCGGCGCAGTGCTGACCACGCTGGCCGGGATCGGGATCATGCTGGTGGCGCTAGTGCTAGTCGACCAGCTCCCGCGCAGCCTGCGCCAGGGCGGGCTGGCGCAGTTCAACCCGGCCAACGTTGCGCTCTTCACCGGGCTGGCCGTGTTCATCCTCGGCCTGCTACAGCTCTGGATCACGCGCGGGCTATGGCGCCGCAGCCGCTGGAGCTACTATATCGTCGTCTTCCTCACCGCGCTCCAGGCGCTCTCGACCGGATGCAATCTGCTCACACTCCCCGCGACGATGCGCACGTTTACCGAAGCCGTGCAGGCCAGCGAGCTGCCGTCCCAGATGAGCCGCACAATGACCAACGCGTTCTGGGGCGGGTTTATCTGTAGCACGCTGCTGGGCGTGCTCTATGTTGTGCTGGTCGGGTTGAGCTACCGCGATTTCTTTGGCCTCAAGGTCCGTTATTCCCCGGAGGTCGACGCCGGCGATCACATGGATCACTACAACAGCGGCGTGGCCTACAAGAACCGCGGCATGTGGTACATGGCGGCCAAGGAGTGGGAGCTGGCCGCCAACATGTCGCCACGCGACCTGAGCTACCTCCACGCGCTCGGCCTGGCCTACGCCCAGATCCGGCAGTTCGACCGCGCTCGCGCCACGCTCGACAAAGCGCTCCAACTTGATCCCCACCACATTCAGATCAAGGAGAGCCGCGCGCTGGTCGACAAGATGGCGCAGCGCTCGGCCTGACAATATCTGCCGCGCGTTGGAAAAGAGGTACTACCACGATGCCAGGCAACACATTCGGACAACTTTTCCGCCTGACCACTTGGGGCGAGTCGCACGGCCCAGCCGTCGGCTGCGTCGTGGATGGCTGCCCGGCCGGCCTGGCGCTGGCCGAGGAGGACATCCAGCGCCAGCTTGACCGGCGCCGCGTCGGCCAGAGCCGGGTCTCGTCAGCGCGCCAGGAGGCCGACAAGGTGCAGATCCTCTCCGGGGTGTTCGAGGGCCGCACCACCGGCACGCCGATCAGCATGATCGTCTGGAACACCGATGCCAAATCATCGCACTACAACAACATTAAAGACCTGTACCGCCCTGGCCACGCCGACTACAGCTGGGATGCCAAGTACGGCTTCCGCGATTGGCGTGGCGGCGGGCGCTCCAGCGCCCGCGAAACGATCGGGCGGGTCGCCGGGGGCGCGATCGCCAGGCTGCTGCTGGCCCGCGCGGGCATCCAGGTGCTCGGCTGGACCGCCCAGCTTGGCGATCTGCGCGCCCAAATCTTCGACGAGGCCGAGATCGAGCGCAATATCATGCGCTGCCCCGACGCCGCCATCGCCGAGCAGATGGTCGCGCAGGTCGAGGCGGCCCGGCGCGACCTGGACTCGCTCGGTGGCGTCGTCGAGGTGCGCGCCCGCGGCGTGCCGCCGGGGCTGGGCGAGCCGGTGTTCGACAAGCTCCAGGCCGACATCGGCAAGGCGATGTTCAGCATCCCGGCGATCAAAGGCGTCGAGTTCGGTGAGGGCTTCGGGGTGGCGCAGATGCGCGGCTCGGAGCACAACGATCCCTTTATCCGCCGCGAGGACGGCAGCATCGGCACCGCCGGCAACCACCACGGCGGCATCCTCGGCGGTATCAGCACCGGCGAGGAGATCGTCATTCGCATCGCCGCCAAGCCGCCGGCGTCGATCGCCCGCCCGCAGGAGACAGTCGACCACGACGGCAACCCCAGCCCGATCGAGGTCCACGGTCGCCACGACCCGACCGTGCTGCCGCGCCTGGTGCCGATCGCCGAGGCCATGCTGGCGCTGGTCCTGGTCGATCACCTGCTGCGGCAACGCATGGCGCGGGCCGAGTTCGGCGCGTGAACCCGGCGATGTTTGAAAAGGGGGAGTTTGAGGGGGCCGCCCCTCAAGAATCCCTCTTCCACCACTGATCATAGGCGAGACAATGCCCTTTTCAAACAGTTTCTTACAAAACGTGAACCGTGAATGGCGATGCCATTCACGGTTCACGTTTCACACTTCACTGCTCCGGGATGGAGGAGCTGTCCCGCAGGTCCTTTAGCGACGGCGCCCAAGCACGCGCAGCAGCAGCAGGAACAGGTTGATGAAGTCCAGGTACAGCGTCAGCGCGCCGAGAATAACCATCTTGCGGAACGAGTCGGTGTCGCGCCCGTCGATCGTCGCGCTGAGTCGCTTGATCTTCTGGGTGTCGTAGGCGATCAGCCCGACGAAGATCGCGATGCCGGCGTAGGTGATCACCCAGTAGAGCGCCTCACTGCGTAGGAAGAAGTTGACGATCGAGGCCAGGAAGAACCCGAACAAGCCCATGATCAGCAGGTTGCCGATCGTAGTCAGGTCGCGTTTGGTGGTGTAGCCGTACAGGCTCATGGCGGCGAAGGTCCCGGCGGTGACGAAGAAGGTGGTTCCGATCGACCCGGCGGTGTAGACCAGGAAGATCACCGACAGCGTTATACCGTTCAGCACCGCGTAGGCCAGGAAGGCCGCCGTCGCGACGCCGACCGACATCCGCCTGATCGCCCAGCCCAGCCCCAGCACCAGCGCGAACTCGGCGATCAGCAGCGCGAAGATGATCCAGGTGCCGGCGGACAGCAGCCGGACGATGAAGCCGGAGGTGTAGGCCCAGAAGGCAACCGCGCCAGTCACCGCCAGACCGCCCGACATCCAGGCGTAGACCTGCTGGAGCAGGGTGCGGTCGCGCAGGTCGGTTTGTGACAATGTCGTCGGAGAGTATGACATAATAACCTCGTCTGTGATACGCTAAACTTGTAGCCGCTGCGGCAAGTATAGCAGATTCTGGCAGGCTTTTAAGCGTTTTAGGGATTCGCGTGTTTTCAACATCCCACAGCAGACTTCGTGAAGCGTGAAACGTGAGCAACGACCCCTCAAATTCCCCTTTTCAGACGCCTCTAAGCCTTTGCCGCCTCATCCAGCAGGCTACGGAAGACATCGAGCGGGTCGCCTTCATATGGTACGTAGCTGCGGAGTGTAGTAGTTGCCTCGTCGAAGTCGATCTCGCCGTCGGCGAGATCGGAGACCTGGCGGCCATTGGGCAGCACAAACGTCGGGCTGCCATCGACCTTCAGCTCCTGCCAGCCGCGCCGGCTCTCGGCAAGCACTGCACCCTTGTAGCGCCCGCTGTCCCAATCCTCGACGAACCGCGCCAGGTCCAGCGGGGCTTCCTGCGCGACCTGCTCGGCAATCGCCAGGATCTCGTGGCGCAGCGCGATCGTGCGGCTCTGGGCGAAGTAGGCGTAGCGCAGCGCCCAAACTCATCGCCCAGGCCGCATCGCTGCCCTGGGCCTGGGCGCAGGCGAGCGCCTCAAACGCCGGCCATAGCGTCACCGGCCAGTCCCATTCAGGCCCTGTCCACGACCGCATCGGCACGCTGGCGTCAATCTGGCGAATGACGTTCAGTTCCCCCTCGAAGAGCGGCCGGGAGTTTGGCACCCTATTCACGTACTCCAGGGATAGCGCGCGCCAGACCACCCGCACACGCCCGGCATAGGACGGCCAGACCTGTCGTAGCCGGTGGATCGCCAGGTACGCGAATGGACATTCGATGCTGCTATAGAGTTCGATGATCGAAATCATAATCCTCACGAGCGGGTGACAAGATGACAAGATGACAAGATGACAAGATGAAAGGGCCGAGTACCTGTAGGGCAGGCCCTCCGTGGCTGCCCCCGACCATACATCACGCAACACGACGAGCGGATAGAGAGCGGATTTTCACGTTTCACGTTTCACGCCCCTCAGTACGTCACCCGCACCGACGTACCCATCGGCGCCCACTCGTAGAGCCAGGCCGCGTCGTCCAGCGGCAAATTGACGCAGCCGTGCGAGATCCGCGCGCCGGTGCCGAAGCGGTTGTGCCAGTAGGTGCCGTGCAGCGCCACGCCACCGTTGATGTACATCACATTCGGCACATTCGGCACCACCCAGTACTCGCCGTCGGTGACGCCGTCCATGGTCTGGCGCTTGAGCTTGGCGTAGATCGCGTAGCTGCCGGTCGGGGTGTTCATGCCGTCGCGCCCGGTCGAAACCGGCGCGTCGTAGACCATGGTCTTGCCCTCGTAGGCGTACAGCCACTGGTCGCTCAGGTTGACGACGATATACTTCTCGCCGCCGGAGGGGCGCGGCCGGCGCGGGGCCGGCGCCTGTGCGGTCGGCGCGGGGACGGCCGGCTTGGCGGGTGCGACCGGGGTGGCGGCCGGCGCGGGCGGGAGCAGCGGGTTCAGCGGGGCGATATCTGGCGCTATCGGCGCGGTCGGGCCGTAGCTCTCGAACCCGATATTGGAGAGCGGCGTGATGTCGAGGCCGCGCAGTTGCGCCAGCGCTCGGCCGAGGTCACTCACCTGGATCTCGGCGGGGGTGCCGGCCAGGTGCGCGTCGCGCTCAAGCCGCGCCCGCTCGAAGTACTGGACCTGCCGCTGGCCCTGCGCGGTCTGCTCCCACAGCGGCTCGCTGATCGGCGCCCCAAAGAACTCCAGCCCGCCGGCAGCCTGCCAGAAGCCCAGGAAGGGCGCGCGCAGCGTATGGCCGGTCGCCTCGAAGAGTTGCTCCCCCTCGGCGCGGCGGCGCGACGGCGGCGGCGCGAAACGGCGCCACAGCGCCTCGGCGTACTCGGCGCCGACCCGACCGGTGCCCACCTGGCTCGCCCCGGTCGCCTGGTCAACGTGGTACTCCAGACGCCCGCGCTCGAAGTACTGGAGCACAATGCCGTCGGCCTCGATCACCTCAGTGACCGGGAAACCGAGCAGCTGCTCGCCAGCGTGGGCGTGCCAGAAACTGAGGAAGCCGTAGTCGTCGGTCAGGTGGTGCCCGGTGGCGGGGAAGTAGAGCGGGGCGGATTGGGCGTGGGCAACCGGCGCGAACAGCGCGCCAAGCAGCGCGGCCATGGCCAGGCAGGCGATGGCTCGTCGAAACCGCATGATCATCCCCTCCCGGCGATTCATGCCGTACCAATCAGGAATCCAGGGTTAGCTCAGATTATAGCGCCGAAATGGGGGATGTCAATCGTGGATTTTTCGCCCGGTCGGGCGAAAAATCCACGATAAATAAGCAAGGGAGCGATCTCGCTTAATTTAGGCGTACGATCAGCGGTAGATACAGCGCGTGGCCGGTGACTTGCAGCGTGACCGTAATCTCGACTGGACTATTCCCGGCCTGGCCTGAGCTGAACGAGATCGTGCCGATATGGGTGCCCACGGGCAGGCCGCTGGGGTCGATCGTCAGCATAAGCTCGGAGGGCGTCTGCCCGGTCGTCGTACTCAGGGTCAGCCAGGATATGTCCTCGCTGGCGGTCCAGGCGAACTCTGTATCAGTCGAGCTGCGCACGCTGAACGCCTCCTGAACGGCAGCGCCGCCAAATTCAGCGACCACGCCAGTCCCCAAGGGCGCTACATCCAGGTTCACGGCTTCGGCGGCATCCTCTTCCGCCACATGGATCGTTCGCTGCACCTGGGTGCTAGTCGCATTGCTATCCGTGACCTTCAATGTGATCACGTGATCGCCCGTCGAGAGTTCGGCGGTGCTCAGGCTCGCGCCATTCCCCAGGACGCCGTCGATGCTTGAGGACCACTCGAACGCCGGATCGTCGAGCGTCCCATCCTCCAGATCGTACGCGGAGCCTTGCAGAACCACCTGCTGGGTCGGGAAGAAAACCTGTTCCGGGTTAGGCAACAGGATCTGGGCCGACGGCGCGTGCAACGGCACACTGAACGCTCCGGTCGTATCCAGCCCGCTCAGGAAGCCGTCCGAGGCAACCACCCGCAGCAAGCCGGAACCGCCCGGTAGCTGATTCGTGTTCAACTCCGTCCCTGTGCCGGTCAGGTTGCTTGCCAGCGTTTGCCAGCTTGCGCCGCTGTCATTGCTATAAAGCAAGCTATACGTCAGCGGATCGCCATCGGGGTCGGAACCGGCCCAGGATGCTTGGAACGGCCCATCCGGCAGTTGGCTGCCATCCGCAGGCGAGGTCAGGTTGACGCTCGGCGCGCTGGCGCTGGCGCTGCGCGAGGCGATGACCTGCCCCTGGTGGCGGATCTCCACCCTGACCGCCCCATCCGACCACGGGACGACTTCGGCGATCACGGCCGGCGTGCCGGGGCTTTCTTCGGCGTCGCTCTGCTCATCGGGCGCGAAGGGGTAGGTCGCCAGGTCATTGTTCGATGCCCCCACCAGCGCGATCGTCCAATCCCCAGACTCCGGTAGTGGCAGTGTATTGTCTTGGGTGATCAGGTAGACATTATCCAGGCTGGCGGTGTTGGTCTCCAGGTCGGCCATTCCGCCCACGGCCAGGAAATTCTCGGCTGTCACACTGACCTGCTGGCTCATCAGGCCGACTCCCGCCAGGTAGGTGCGAATGCCCTCGTAGGTGAAGTCCGAGACCCACTCATTGGGGCAGTAAGTCATCACGTCTTTCCAGCTCGGCGGGTAGATCGCGCGGGTCGTGATGTCGAAGCCGTAGATTGCGTTGGCGCCGGTCAGCTCCGGGCTGATGCGACCGCTGGGATACGGGTAGGTGACTCCGGCAGCCGCGCCGCAGAACTCCGCGTGGGAGCGGCCGCGCGTGTGACCAATCTCGTGCCCACCGTACCAGTCGCCGTACGAGCCGTCGAAGTCCCAGCCCCCATCGCCGCCGCCGGTCGGCCCGGAGGCGATCGTGCCGGGGATACCGGCCGCCTTGCCGCGCATAAAGCCGCCGCCGTCATCGACCATCCCGTAGTAGACGACGCGCCCATCTTCGCCGGAGAAGATGATCCGCAGCAGCTTGGCAAACGCCAGCAGGCCATTCAGCGTATCCACATTCGGCAGCCCGCCGTACGGGTAAACGTAGGTCTGGCGCGTCACCTGCAGGCTGGAGATCGGGTAGGCTCTGCGCAGCCAGGATTCGAGCGCATTCTGGTGGCTGGTGGCAGCCAGGTGGGTTGTTCCGCCTGCCGTGTACTGCACATTCACCAGCCGCAGCCGGAGCGGCGGGGTGCTCTTGAAGTTCACCGTCACCGCGCGAACGTTATTGCCCTGGGCGAGGTCGTTCTTGGCATTGTTCGGGTCGAGCCTGGCCGTGAGCGTCAGGTTGCCGGCCGCCGTCCAGCCGGAGGGTAACTCGAACCAGAAGCTATCATTGATCTGCCCGCGATCCGGGCTGGTGCGAACGGTGATGTCGCTGCCGGGGTTGCCTGGATTCAGGGTCGGCGCCAGCGTTACCACGCCGCGCTTTCCCTTTAGGGTGGCAAACACATCGGCCACATTGACCGGCGAACTGGTGTGGACCCGCACGTAGGTCCGCTTCCCGGCCACCAGGTCCACGCTGTTGTTCAAATCCTGGATCGCCTGAGTGACTTCGATCGCATCCACGTGCATATCCGGCCCAGGCGCGGGACCCGCCCCGGCCCAGAACAGATACACCGGCAAGAAGGCCTCGAACAGCAGCGTGGTCTGATTGGCATCCCACATCTGGATGCGGATCTTATCGACGGCCATGGGGCCAGCGGTCAGGCTGAAAGAGCCTGTGCCGGTGCCTGAGCCGATGGCGTACAGCGGCGAGCCATGCGCCGCATAATTGGGCGACAGGTTGGCCCCGCTGAACGGCCTGGCCCAGATGCGTACGCCGCCGGCCTGGTTGGTGGTGTAGTTAAAGTTCAGGTTGACATTCTGGTTGTACTTGAAGACGTTGGGCGTATCGGGGGTGAGTTCAATATCGTTGACAATATTCGTCGCGCTGCGGAAACGGTAGTAGACCGGCAGAAACGCCTCGAACAGCAGCGTGGTCTGATTGGCATCCCACATCTGGATGCGGATCTGATCGACCACCACCTGCCCGCTCGTGATGGTGAAATAGCCGATGCCGTTGCCCGAGCCGGTGCCATGCAGTGGCGAGCCATGCGCCCCATAATTGGGCGTCAGGGCGCCGTTCGTGAACGGGCGGGCGAAGATCCGTACGCCGTCGGGCTCCCTGGTAACGTAATTGAAGTTAATATTCACGTTCTCGTTGAACTTGAGCACGTCCGGGGTATCCACATTGAGATCGATATCGGTGACGATATGGGCCGAGTCGCTGAACTGATAATGCACCGGGATGAACGCCTCGAACAGCAGCGTGGTCTGGTTGGCATTCCACATCTGGATGCGGATCTGATCGACCACCACCTGACCGCTCGTGATCGTGAAGTAGCCGTCGCCAGTGCCGGTGGCCGATGTAGGGTAGAGCGGCGAGGCGTGCGCGGAATAGCTGGGTGTCAGAGCGCCGTCGGTGAATGGCCGGGCGAAGATTCGCACCCCAGCCGCCTCGGTCGTGCTGTAATTGAAGTTCAGGGTTACGTTCTGGTTGTGCCTCAAGATGTTGGGAGTGTCCGGGCCGAGGAGGATGTTTGTCACCAGGTGGTCGCCTGCCGCGGCAACAGACGGGGGTCCGTCCTGCTGGTCGGTAGGCGTCGCACGTACGGGTAAGCTGGCTCCGGTGGTGAAGAGCAGCGCGAACAGGAGCAGATAGCGGGTAAATCGCCGGGCGATGAATGTGGATCGAGGTCGCATGCAAGTCTCCTTATCCTGGCTTGAAGCTACCGTTTCCGACGTCTGGGTGAGGTGCTATTCAGCTTTACCGTGTGGCTGGGAAGTTGTAGAGCGGCAGCCTCCTCTCGCGCTCTTTCATCCCCACACTGTCAAGCAGAAACAGCATGAAGACAGGCGAACACTATGTTACGTGATTCACTAAACGCCACGGGTGATTTTTTTGGGGATCTGGAGACGACCGATCGGCGCCCCCACACCATGACCTTCAGGCTATAGACTCGCCCGCCCCCGGCCCCTATGATCGACAGTATCGAAACCGTGCGTATCGTCAAGGAAAGCAGCTATGAACCGTCGCACTATGGTCCCACTCTACCTGGCGGCCCTGCTCGCGATCGTGCTGGTGGCGACCGGCGCCCACGGGCCGCACGCCGTTCGCACGGCCGCCCTGGCCGCCGGCCCCACGCTGGACTACCCGATCCTCTTCGTCACCCAGGTACCGATCCGCCCCGACTTCACCAGCATCGGCGCGGTCTTCGGCAACCACCGCGCCGACCTGTCGTCGGTCGGGCGCGGCGGCGATCTGTGGATTCGCTACCCCGACGGCGCCCTAAAGAACCTGACCGCCGCCGCCGGCTACGGCAGCCTCGACGCCTTCCAGGGCGACGAGTCGATCGCCGTGCGCGACCCGTCGGTCCACTGGAGCGGGACCAAGGCGGTCTTCAGCATGGCCGTCGGCGCCGCCGAGCAGCGCTACCAGGTCGAGACCTACCGCTGGCAGTTGTATGAGATCACCGGCCTCGGCCCCAATGACACGCCGGCGATCACCAAGGTGCCGAACCAACCGGCGGCCTTCAATAACGTCAGCCCGATCTACGGCACCGACGATCGGATCATCTTCACCTCCGATCGCCCGCGCGGCGGCGAGCCGCACCTGCACCCGCAACTCGACGAGTATGAGTTGGCGCCCACGGTCAGCGGGCTGTGGAGCCTGAACCCGGCCGATGGCGACCTCAAGTTGATCAATCACGCCCCGTCGGGCGATTTTACGCCGATCCTGGACAGCTTCGGCCGGGTGATCTTCACCCAGTGGGACCACCTCCAGCGCGACCAGCAGGCCGACGCCGACGCCATGGGCGGCGACTCCTACGGCACGTTCGACTACTCCGACGAGAGCGCCGGCGCGGCCCAGCTCACCACCCGTACTGAGGTCTTCCCCGAGCCGCGCGGCTCGCGCACTGACCTGCTGGCCGGCACGAATCTGGTCGGCCATAACTTCAACCATTTCTTCCCCTGGCAGATCAACGAGGACGGCACCGACGCCGAGATTCTCAACCACATCGGTCGCCAGGAGTTGCACAGCTACATCCCCGCCAGCATCGATGACGACCCGAAGGTGATCGAGTATTACGGCCAGTACTCGCGCTTCAACCAGAACCCGATCCAGAACCTGCTCCAGATCAAAGAGGACCCACGCTACCCCGGCGTGTACTACGGGATCGACGCGCCGGAGTTCGGCACCCACGCCTCCGGCCAGGTGGTCAGCATCGCCGCCCCGCCGACGCTCAACGCCGACAAGATCGCCGTGACCTATGTCACCCACCGCGATACCGCCAGCACGACGGACGAGGGCGCCACGCCCAGCCCCAACCATTCCGGGCACTACCGCGACCCGCTGCCGCTCTCGGACGGGACGCTGATCGCCGCGCACACGGCCGAGACCCGCGAGGAGGCCCACAATGGTGGTGTCAACGCATCGCGCTACGACTTCCGCTTGAAGCGGCTGCTCCAGGGCGGAAGCGGCGTCTGGGCGGCCGACCAGGCGCTGACGCCCGGCATCACCAAGTCGGTGAGCTACTGGAGCCCGGACGAGATGATCACCTATTCCGGCCCGCTGTGGGAGCTGAACCCGGTTGAGGTACGGCCGCGCACCCGGCCGGCGCGGATCGAGCCGGCGCTGGGCGCGCCGGAGGAGCAGATCCTGGCGCAGGCCGGCGTCGACCTGGAGGAGCTGCGAGCCTACATGGTGCAGAACAACCTGGCGCTGGTGGTCAGCCGTAATGTCACCACCCGCGACGACGCCGATTTGCAGCAGCCGTTCAACCTGCGGGTCCCCGGCGGCGCGCAGACGATTGCGCCCTCCGGCGGCAAGACCTATGACGTGGCCTACATGCAGTTCTTCCAGGCCGACCAAGTGCGCGGCTTGACCAACGGCAGCCCGACGCCTCGGCCCGGCAGGCGCGTGCTGGCGCGGACCATGCGCGACCCCGGCCTGCACAACCCGCCCTCCTCCGGCCCAGCCGGCAGCGTCCTGCTGGCGACCGACGGCTCGATGGCGGCGTTCGTCCCGGCCCGCCGGGCCATGACCTGGCAACTGACCGATAGCTCGGGGACCGGCGTGGTGCGCGAGCGCTACTGGATCACGCTCCAGCCGGGCGAGGTGCGCGTCTGTGCCTCGTGCCATGGCCAGAACGAGAACAACCAGGCCGGCCAGTCGGGGCCGGCGAACCCGCCCCAAGCGCTGCTCCAGCTCCTGGAGCGCTGGAAGACCAGCGCAAGCGTGCCCAAGCAGAAGGTGTATCTGCCGCTGACGGTGCGGTGAGCGTGGGGCCGCCGAGAGGACCGCAGGTCTAACCCAAACCTGTCAGGTGCGGGCACGTATGCTCTTGCAGCCAAGGACAACCTGGCCCGCACCTGACAGGTTTTCGGCGCCAATCGCAAAGATGTCGGGTGGAAGTACTAGCGCGTAACCGAGCGACGGGTGATCATCCGGTACAGCGCCACGACAATCACGGCACCAATCACCGAGACTACTAGGCTGGTGAGGTTGAATCCGCTGACCAGGTCCATGCCAAGGAACAACGAGGTCAGCCAGCCGCCAACGATCGCCCCGATGATACCCAGGACGACATCGATATACCACGGGTAGTTGCTCTTCATGAGGAAGCCGGTGATAGCGCCGACGATAAAGCCCATGACGAGGGAGAGAATCAGACCCGATACCATGCCTCCTTCAACACTTGCGATTCCAACCAGACGAAACACAGAGTCGGCCTCAGTCCAGTGCAGCCTATCCCTCAGCCAGGCGGCGCACCTTTTCGAGGGTCTGCTTGACTTTGAGCGCATCGGCAGGATTGCCGCCGCTAATGAACTCGCCAATGAAGCCGCCCGGCGCGTCATACTCCCGCTTGTACTCGAGCCGCGTATCATTGCCCCCGAACCCGAACAGCCCGCCGGCGCGGTCGAGGTCGAATGTATGGGTGACCTGATCGCTTTCATGGGTGGTGACCACTTTAATCAGGCCGCGGTCGTTGTCCACCTCCACAATCGTACCTGAGCCGGTCTCGTCCCCCTGCTGCCACTGGAAGGCGGCATCGGCCGCGACCGTCTCCAGGCCCCTCACCTGATCGGCACCCGGAAACCACTGCCCCCATGTCGACGGGTTGGTCAAAATCGCCCAAACCTTATCGACCGGAGCATCGATCTTTGTGTGCTGCTCGAACGTTGCCATATTGATACCTCCTTGCTTTCTGGTAGCTCGTGTTTCCGATCCGTGGTGGAAAGGGGATTCTTGAGGGGCGGCCCCCTCAAACTCCCCCTTTGCGATCCCTGGTGGAAAGGGATTCTTGAGGGGGCTTCCCCCTCAGCTTCCCCCTTTCGGACAGTTTCTTAGACAGGTCGCGCGCGTCGGAAGATCACGAAACCGGCCAGCATCAAACCCAGCGCGACTAAGATCATCAGAAGCACTGGAATGCCTTCAACGGCCCCCGTGTTGGGTAGCTGCGGATCCTGGACCTGCACGTCGGTCGAATATCCACCCATCACTTGAAGGCGCGCTTCGGACCCTGGGAAAAGCGTTCCTACCGGCATATAGAGGGTCAGTTCCTGCTGTGAAATATTTTCAACTGTCAGGGTGCCTCGACCATAGAAGCTGTCCGTAGCGGAAAGAATCTGCACCTTTGGGCCAGCTTGCCAGGATACAAGGGTCAGCTTCACCTGGTTCGCACCAGCAGCGTCGAGGATCGAGGTGCCTGCCGGATCAGCCGGTGCCGTCGTCGCGTTCTTGAGCACATCTTGCGTCGTCGTTCCCCCGGCCGGCACGCGCGCTGCACCGGCTAGCTGCCAGATGGCATAATTCGCTTCCAGCGCCTTGTCTGTGTCGGCCGTCAAGCCTTGCTGCTGAATATAGGCGAGGGCCGCGCGGGTCTTGTCGGTCGCGACGCCATTGGGCGCCAGGATCGACTGCGGAAAGAACTTACCGAACTCGGTGCAGTAGGCCTCAAATGTGATCGTCGCAACTCCACCAGGACGCACTTTGAAGCTTGATGGTGTGTTTCCCTGCGCGACAGCCGATCCAACCAGGGCCATAAACACGCCAAGCACCGTCAAGACACCGACGACACCACGCATCAACCTCATGGATACCTCCTTGCTGCAAGCTTGTAAAGGTAAACTCGTTTTGTAAATCCCTTGATCAGTTTTCGTGCGTCATGGGGAGTGAATGAGCGCTATTGACTCTTTTTAGAAAGAAAATAGGGGACAACCATAAGAAACTGTTTGAAAAAGGGATTGTCTCGCCTATGATCCCTGGTGAAAAGAGGATTTTTGAGGGGCGGCCCTCAAACTCCCGCTTTTCAAACAGTCTCTAAGATGCGCTCGCCCTGGCCCCGTGCCCAAGGGTACACAATATACCAAACGCGACGCGGGACGCGCTACAAACAAACAGGGTTGGGATCGCAGGAACGCTCGTAAGTAGGTGCGTAGTATACTACTGATATATATATCGGTCAATATCAACTTTACAGTGTGGATGGGGGAAGACTGAGGGGGCAGCCCCCTCAAACCTCCTTTTTCCCAGAAGTGTGGATGGGGGGAGACTGAGGGGGCTGCCCCCTCAAACCCGCTTTTTCCCAGAAGTGTGGATGGGGGAAGACTGAGGGGGCAGCCCCCCTCAAATCCCCTTTTTCCCAGAAGTGTGGATGGGGGAAGACTGAGGGGGCTGCCCCCTCAAACCTCCTTTTTCCCAGAAGTGTGGATGGAGAAAGACTGAGGGGCAGCCCCCTCAAACCCCCTTTTTCCCAGAAGTGTGGATGGGGGGAGACTGAGGGGGCTGCCCCCTCAAACCCGCTTTCTCCCGGAACTGTCAACTCACGCAAAACCGCGAAGACCGCAGAGCCAAACTCTTTGCGGTCTTCGCGGCTTTGTGTGATCGATCCGGCAAATGCTCGACCGGCGCTCTAGCGAACCCCGGCCGCCCCGCGCCGCCTGGCGACGGCAATGCCGAGCGCACCCAGCGCCACGACGATCGCGATCATCGGCCAGACCGAAGCAACGGGCGATGCGCTGGGCAGCGCGACCTGCGGCGCAGGCGCCGCCGTCGGGATCTGGAGGCGCGGGAGTGCCGCCAGTAGGGGCTCGTCCGAGTCGCGCTGGCCGCCCTCCTCGGACGACGCCGCAGCACCCACGATCGTCAGCGGCGCGGTCACGATCACCCGGTTGGTGCCAAACGCCCGCACAGTGTAGGCGCCCGCTGCCAGGTCGGCTGGCAGCGCGAAGGCATGGATGAAATCACCGTGCTCGTCGCCGACCACCGCACCCAGGTCGATCGCGCCATTGGGGCCGATCAGCGCGACCGACACCGGGGCCTCCTCGGCGATGTTGACGCCGCGCACCTCCAGCGCCGCACCGGGGCTGATCGCCGTGGTGCCAAGCTCCAGCCGCGACGGCCCGTCGTGAGCCAGGGCCGGCGCCGCCAGAAGCGCCAGCAGCGCCGCGATAACCAACCGGATTGTTCTGTGTCTCATCCACTTTATCCTTTGGAGATTGGAGATTAGAGATTCGCTACGAGCGCGTCATAATCTCTAATCTCTAATCTCCAATCTCTCCGGCTACGGAGTTACCACCAGACAGAATGCGGGTGGGGGAGTCTGAGGGGGCAGCCCCCTCAAACCCCCCCTTTTCCCCTACGGAGTTACCACCGGGCAGGGCGTCGCTCCGCTGGTCGTGCAGACGATCCGGCTCTGGATGGCCGGGCTGATCGGCGTGTTCGCCACTATGTAGTCGGCCAGCACCTCGTCCATGACGTCGCGAGTCGTCGCCCGCGGCAGCAGGACTGGGTAGCCATCGCCGCCATTGACAATGAAGTCATTCTCGGCGATCGTGTAGGTCGAAGCGGCAGTCAGATCGACCGCCGGGCCGGTGCAGGTCCCATTGGCCGCCTGGCGCACCGCGCTCGTGACACGGCTCCCGGCCGGCGCCGAGATATCGTAGGTGAAGCACAGGCCCGAGATCTCCGGGAAGCGGCCATTGACGGCCGGCATCGTCGAGACGCCGTTCTCCAGCGAGGTCTTCAGCTCGGCGCCGTTAATCTGGAGCGTGACAACCACATTGCCGAACGGCAGCACCGTCAGCACCTGCCCGCGCGAGATCGGGTAGGGCGGCGGTGTGAAGGGCGGGCAGAAGTCGCTGGCCGTGTCGGTCGTCGGGCAGGTCAGGTCGGAGCGCAGGCCGCCGGAGTTGGTAAGCGCGAAGTCGGTGCCGTAGGTCGTGCGCATGGCGTCGGTGACGGTGTTGCCAATCAGCGACTCGCAGATGCGACCCTGCGTGTTACCGCAGGCGTCGGCGCGCGGGATGGCGCGGGTCGAGTTGCCGATCACCGTGCCCAGAAGCGGCGCGAGCTGCGCGTTTAGAGCGTCGATCTCGGCCTGGATCGCCGGGTCGGCCGTGATGCCGATGTTCCACGGCTTGTGGAAATCGGCGGTCTTGTAGACGACGCTCTTGGTGGTGGTGTCGAAGACCAGCCGCACGCGCGTGAACCGGATGCCCTTGCTGCGGTTCTCCGTCAGCAGTACGCCGTTCGACCGGGTCGTGAGCACCTGGAAGTCGGTGTGGTCGCCCAGCAGCGCGTCGACATTGGTCAGGCTATCGGCCAGGGTGATCGCCGGCCCGGTCGGGGCGGTCAGCGTCCCAGCCGTGGCGCCGTCGTGGCCCATCACCACGATCGCGCGCACGCCCTGGCTGCGCAGCTTGTTCACCTCGGCCTGGACCCTCGCCACCCTCGGATTTACCGAGAACGGCCCCAGGTTGCCGGGGAAGATCAGCGTGGGCAGGTCCTCGTTCGAGAAACCGACCACGCCCAGCTTGATCCCATCGAGCGTGAACACATGCCGAGGGCGACCACTCGGCCGGCGTGTTTCCGCCGCCGTCGAGAATATTGGCCGACACGAAGGGGAAATCGGCCAGCGGGATCAGCGTATTACGCAGATACTGCTCGCCCGCGTCGAAGTTGTGGTTGCCCAGGCCGTCGGCGTCGAAGCCCATCGCGTTCATAAACTCGATCGTCGGCGTATCGCCGAAGAAGCTGGAGATCGGCGGCGTGGCGCCGACCGAGTCGCCGGCCGCGACCGTGATCGAGGCGCGGGCCTCGTCGCGGTAGGCATCGAACCAGGGCTTGAGGAACGCCGACCCACCGATCGGGAAGACTGGGTTGAGGGCCCCGGTGCCGGCCACCGCGTCGGCGGCCTCGGTGAGCGGCACGAGCTGGCCGTGATAGTCGCTAATGTCCAGCAGCGTCAGCTCGCGCATCCGGTTGCCGAACAGCAGCGCATCGTACAGGATCTTGCCGCGCGCATTCTGCGGGCCGGGGATGCCCAGCACCAGCGATGCAGTCGGCGCGACGTCGATCGCGCGCACGCCGGAGAGCGTGGCCGGGCCACGGATCAGCGGCCCGCTGGCGACGAACACCGCGTGCATATTGATGCTGTGCTCCAGGTCCACCAGCTCAGGCAGGTAGCCATGCTGGCCGAAGAAAGCCGAGAACGCGATTCGTGCGCCGGGGGTGGCGGCGTCGAACTGATAGGGCGGCCGCAGCACGACCACCACATCGCCACTGCGGGAGGGGTGTAGCGAGTCGGAGCCATCGACATCGCGCAACTCCTCTTTCTTCATGATCTTCAGCACCACCTGCTTGCCGGGGTTGGAGGGATCGGTCAGGTTCTGGAAGGCGGTGATGATCTGATTGCGAACGGTCTCGTAGTCGCCGGCGGCCACCACGCCGCCGGGATCACGGCCGGCCAACCCGATGTAGATCTGGGCGGTGCCGCCGGCCCAGCAGGCCTTGGCCTTGGTCGGAGCGCCACCGACGCGGCAGTTCGACGTCTGCTCGGTGGCCTGGAGCCCGGCGTCCTTGAGCACGGTCCCGGCGTTGACGGCGTACCACTGCGGCGCGAAGCCGTGGTCGGACGAGGCGAAGATCGTGGCGCGGGCGCCCATGTGGCGGCGGCCCAGCGCCAGGGTCGCGTCGGCCTCGCTGTAGGCGCTACGGATGTAGCCCTCGCGGATGGCCACGCGGCCGTCGGGCACATTGTCGTTCTCGACATCGTCATAGTACGGGTTGGGATCGCCGTCGATATCTTCCGGCACGGTCAGTGCCAGGAACTGATGCTGGAACTCGTCGGTGGACGGGTTGCCGAGCATCAGCAGGTCCGGCTGGACGCCAAGGGTCGTGAAGATATAGTCCAGGTAGGCGAAGTGGGCAGCGCTCCACTTCAGCCCCTGCTCGCTATACGTATCCTCGTCGACGATCCCGGCCTCCAGCGGTGCGAAGTCGCCGGCGGTGCTGGTCGGGAAGTTGGCGGCCAGCGTCTCCTCGAACGCGGCCGAGCCGGCGGCGCCCAACGCGTTGTAGGAGGCGTTCACCCGCGAGATCGACGTGAAGTAGACCCGGAACTTCGACAGGTCGGGCGCGATCTCGATCGCCTTGAGATACAGCCCGGCGGTCTGCCCGGCCCGCGCGCCCGTCAGCGTCAGCTTGACCTCGGCCCACTGGCCAGCGCCCAGGGTGGCGGCCGCTGCGGCGCCGTTCTTGCCAGCCGTCGAAGGCACCACCAGGACGCGATTGTAGTTCGTCGTCGCGTCATTGGTCGAGTCATAGATGTACAGATCGTAGAACCGATCGACATTGTCGGTGACCGGGAACGCGGTATTGGTGACGGTGAGCTGCTCCTGCTTGGCCGGGCTAAAGGAGGCCGGCACATTGGTCCAGCCCGCCGCCGCGTCCAGGTCGACCCGCTGGTACGAGACGCCGAAGGCGTTCGCGCCGGCCGGCTGGCCGGCCAGGTCATAGTTGAGCAGGATGCCGCGGTTCGAGAAGAAGGTGCGGAAATCGACAACCGGCCCCGCCAGCGGCGGCACCAGGTTGCGCGAGCCGACCCACTCGACCGAGACGACGCTCTTGCCGGCCCGCTCGGCGGCCTGCTGGATCGTGTCGGCCTGGAGCAGGCCGGTAGTCGCAAAGGCAGTGCGGTTGTTGAAATTGCCCTCGCCGACCCGGTGGAACGTGTTGTTCATCGAGCCATGCTCGCCGGGCCAGGTCCCGGTGGCCAGCGTCGACCAGCCGACGCCGGTGTTGGGCGGGAAAGCTTGGACCAGCCCATTGTCGCCCTTGACGCCCTGCCGCAACAGGTTGGCGTAGGTCGGCATCGCCCCCTGCGCGGCGTACTGCTCGACCAGGTCAGGGCGCATGCCGTCGGAAGCAAACATGATCACTTTGGGGCCAGGTGCGGGAACGGCCATCGCGGCGCCGGGAATCTGGGCCGCTGCCGGCAGCGCCATGCTCAACAGCAACATAAGCATGGCGATGCTCACGATCGAACGACGCATAGTTGTAGCTCCCTCCTTAGATCGCGTCAACAAATCCCATCAGAGCGAACAGGCTTCGAAGCACCTCCTTGAATCTGAGGCAACGACACGTCGGGCTGCGCCGGAAGATGCCCAGGCGAGTCCACGGACGGCGTGACCCTACAGCCGCGCTTCCAAATGGCCGCAAGCGAGAATGCGCCAAGGCATACAACCGGGCAAAATAAACAGCTCTTGCGAGCGAGCGGGTCTATGGAACCTATGCTAGAGTGACCCGATTATAGCACAGCGGTTGTTTCTTTAACAGTTCGTTATCTGTTGATGAATAAAATGTCAGGTGAGTAGTGTTCTCACCTTGCTTGAGAGTGGATGGGCACATGCCCACAGCTTCCGTCAGGCTTGCGGAGCTTCGTTACGTCCTGTGGAGCTTCCGTCAGCGCATGCGGAGCTTCTACAGAGCGTGCAGAGCTTCCATCAGTGCATACGGAGCTTCGTTACGTCCTGTGGAGCTTCCACAGAGCTTGCAGAGCTTCCGTCACGACATGCGGAGCTTCCACAGAGCGTGAGGAGCTTTCGCAGCGAGCGGCGGCGCGTGCGTTGCATTTCGTCGCGGGCGAACACGCCGGTTCGCCCTTACGCGATGGGCTCACGCTGCGTTTCGCTGCGGGCGATCACCAGGATCGCCCTTACGCGATGTAGCACGTTGCCCTTCACGGTGCGTTTCAGCGCGGGCGATCATGAGGAGCGACACAGCACGTCGATATGGCGTTGAATGCCATTGCGAACGATGGCATATCCATCCATGGGGGAACAACGATGAGCAACGCAACCCGATGGGGAACAACGATGAGCAACGCAAACCCGATGTGTTGGGGCGAATCTTGTATTCGCCCGCGTTGATGCTCAACGATGCTCGGCGCAAATCCGACGTGTTGGGGCGAATCTTGTATTCGCCCGCGTTGATGCGCATTGTGAGCAATGCCCTGCCTGCGCTGGCGTGCCACGCGGGGCGTGATATGCTACCATGACTGCGCGATCGACGTATCAATAACAGGCAAGTGACGGCGAGCGCACGGGAGAACAACGATGACCCAACCACGCACCGACAGAGAGATCGTGGCGGCGCTGGCCACCAAGATCGGCGGTGAGCCACCTGTAGTCGTGTATGACGAGCAAGGTAGGGCGATCTCGCTGGATCTCAGCGGTCGTAGATTAACATCATTGCCTGATGAGGTGATACAGCTCTCCCAGTTGCAATGGCTCTATCTTTACGAGAATCAGTTGACCACCATGCCCGACACCCTCGGCCAGCTCACCCACTTGCAAGAACTCTATCTTCAAAAGAACCAGTTGACTGCCGTGCCTGACACCCTCAGCCAGCTCTCACAATTGCAAGAACTCTATCTTCAAAAGAACCAGTTGACCGCCGTGCCTGACACCCTCAGCCAGCTCTCACAATTGCAAGGCCTCTATCTTGACGAGAACCAGTTGACTGCCCTGCCTGACACCCTCGGCCAGCTCTCACAATTGCAAGAACTCTATCTTTACAAGAACCAGTTGACTGCCCTGCCCGACACCCTCGGTCAACTGACCCAGTTACAAGTGCTCGATCTGCGCTGGAACCAGTTGACTGCCCTGCCCGACACCCTCGGCCAGCTCTGCCACCTGGAATGGCTCTATCTGAACAGGAACCAGTTGACTGCCGTGCCTGACACCCTCGGCCAGCTCTCCCACTTGCAAGGGCTGACACTTGACGGCAACGACAACTTGATGATCCCCCCGCCAGAGATCGTCGCACAAGGGACAGCGCCGATATTGGCATTTCTGCGCGAGCTACAGCGCAACAACACGATGCGCTACGAGTCAAAGCTGCTGGTGGTGGGCGAGGGCGGCACCGGCAAATCGTCGCTGCTGCGGGCGCTGCGGGATGAGGCGTTCGTCCAAGGGTTGAGCACCACGCACGGGATCGAGGTGGGCAGCTACGAGCTGCTGCACCCGGAAGATCCGGTGCTGGCCCTCAGGCTGAATACCTGGGACTTCGGCGGCCAGGAGATTTATCACGCGACCCACCAGTTCTTCCTGACCCAGCGCTCGCTGTATGTCATCGTGTGGAACGCGCGGTTGGGCGTGGAGCAGGCGCGGCTAGACTATTGGCTGAAGACGATTCAGGCGCTTGCGCCGCACGCGCCGATCCTGCTGGTGGCGACGCATACTGACGAGCGCACGGCCGATATCAACGTTCAGCTCTACCAGGCGACCTACCCACAGATCGCAGGTAACTTCGCGGTGAGCAACCAGAGCGGAGTTGAACTCGATGCGCTGCGGGCGGCACTGGCGCAGCAGGCGGCGCGGCTGCCACTGATGGGGCAGCCGTGGCCAACCCGGTGGCTGGTGGTGGAGCAGGTGCTACTTCACAAGCCGGAATACCATATCGACGAGACGACACTTTACCAAGTGTGTACGGAATACCAGGCGCAGGATCAGCAAACGTTGGGCGATTACCTGCACGATCTGGGGAAGATCCTGTATTTCCGCAACGACGAGGTGCTACGCAATCTGGTGGTGCTGAAGCCGAACTGGATCACTAGGGCGATCAGTTGCGTGCTGACCGACGAGGCCACACGCGCAGCGCACGGCGTCCTTTCCCACGCCGCTCTGTCGCGGATCTGGGCCGATTACGCGCCGCGGCTGTACCCGGTCTTCCTACGGCTGATGGAGCGCTTCGACCTGAGCTACCAGATCGAGGCTGACGAGCCAGGCGACCACCCAATCCGTAGCCTGGTGCCGCAACTGCTGCCGTTCCAGCCGCCGCACGCGCTGCCGGCCTGGCCGGAAACGCCGCCGGCCGGGCAGGCCCAGGTGCAGATGATCTACCGGCTGGATTTTGTGCCCGCCGGAATTATGAGCTGGTTCATCGTGCGGACGCACCGCTACACCAGGAGCCTGCACTGGCGCGAAGGTGCGCTGCTGGCGTATGAGCAGCACGAGGCGCGAGTCGAGCTGAACCCGCTGACCCGCGAACTGCGCATGGTCGTGTCGGGGGTGCAGCCGCAGAACTTCCTCTCGATCCTGATGCACACGGCTGACCTGATCCTGCGACGCTTCAAGGGCTTGAAAGTGGAGCGGGTCGTGCCGTGCATCTGCCACTGGCAACACGGCGACACGCAGCCCTGCTCGTATACACACTCCTACGATTACCTGGTGCGGTTGATGGAAAAAGGATATGAGACGAGCAGGTGCGAGAAACATCTGGAGGAAGTGTCGGTGCTAACGCTGTTGTACGGGATTCACCCCAGCACCAACCAGCAGGTGATCCGGGATCTTCAGGCGGGCCAGCAGCAGATGATCCAGCAGTTGGGCAAGCTGGATCTGCTCGACGAGTTGCTGGCCCGTCAACATCAACTCTCGGAACTGCTGGTGCGCAACTTTACGCGCCGCTGGAACCTGGAAATGCAGCGGCTAGAAGCGGAGTGCCCGAATACGTTCTGCCTGATGCCGGGCAGCCGACGCGGATGGGACCCGCGCAACTGGACAGGACTCGAGTACCGAATGTACCTGATCTGCCAGCACCCACCACATCCGCATATGCACGGCGAGGGCTACCCGCTGCACCAGCCGAAAGAGTGGTGGGGCCAGATCAGCCCGTGGCTAGGGCACCTGGTCCACTTCCTCAAGTTCGGCGTGCCGCTGGGGGCGGCGATCGAGGGCGTCTACGACACGGTGACAGCCAAGCAATTCGAGGCAGAGATCGTGCTGATGGAGCAGATGACCGCCAGCCTGCCGGACTTCGGCGACGGCGAGCATTCGCGCTCATTCGCCGCTACGCAGGGCCGCACGCAGGAAGCCGAAGGGGCGGCGCTGCGCGCGCTGCATGGCCTGCTGCGGACGCTGGACCCGGCGGAACACTGGGCCGACCTGCGCCGCACGCCCACGCCGGATGGCAATATCCTGTGGCTGTGCGCCGAGCACCGCGCGGTGTACGAGGTTAAGCCGCTGGTCCTGCCGGAAAATTGAGAATGGACGATTGACAACGGACGACTGACAACGGACACACTTCACGCTTCACGTATCGTTACGAGCGATTACACATGAAAGCCACCAGGCTTACGATCCCACTCTTCCTCGTCGCCCTGCTCGCCGCGCAGTTCTGGGCGCTGCGCGTGCCGGCCCGGCTGCACCTGCCCGAACAGCAGCGCGTCGAGACGACCAACCCCAAGATCGGCGTTCACACCCGGCTGACCGGTATCGCCGACGAGGCCTATATCGCCCAAACGCTGCGCCAGGTGCGCGAGATGGGCGCGAGCTGGATCGTCGACCTATTCCCATGGGCCTACGTCCAGCCGCGCTCGCGCTACGGCTTCGACTGGACCGGCAGCGACATGGTGATCGCCCACGCGGCCCGCCAAGGGCTCAACGTCGTCGCTCGCATTGACATCGTCCCAGCCTGGGCGCGCCCGACCGACAGCAGTGACCGCTACCTCGACCAGGAGCACTACGTCGATTATGCCGACTACGTCGTGGCGTTCCTCCAGCGCTACCGGCCCGCCGGCGTGCGCCACGTGATCATCTGGAACGAGCCGAACCTGGCCTTCGAGTGGGGCCAGCGCCCGCCCGACCCCGGCGCCTACGCCGCGCTGCTCAAGGTGGTCTACCCGCGCGTCAAGGCCGCCGTGCCGGACGCCATCGTGATCGCCGGGGCGCTCTCGCCCGGCCCCGACCTGGGCGCCGGCGCCGAGCGGATCGGCGATGTCCCGTACCAGGCCGCGCTCTACGACGCCGGGGCCGCGCCGTACTTCGACATGTGGGCGGTCCATACCTACGGCTACAAGTACCCGCACGACACCGCGCCGCAGCTCTCCGAGGTCAACTTCCGGCGCGTCGAGGTAATCCACGACCTCATGGCCCGCTTCGGCGACGGCCACAAGCCAATCATCATCACCGAGGGCGGCTGGAACGACAACCTGCGCTGGACCGCAGCAGTGCGGCCCTCGCAGCGGCTGCGCTGGACCGTCGGGGCCTATGAGCTGGCGAAGCGCTGGGATTGGCTGGAGGCCATGTGCCTGTGGCAGTTCAGCCTGCCGCTGCCCACGCACACCTACCAGGACAACTGGACCTTTGTCGCCTCGGATGGGACGCCCAAGGCGATCTACTGGGCCGTGCGCGAGGCGGCGCGCGGCGCGGCGACGGCGCGTTGACGTACCTTACCGTCGCTTCTTCTCCCGCTCATCCTTCTCCTCGCGGCTCCTGAAGACGATCTTGATCGGCGTGCCGGTGAAGGTGTATCGCTCGCGGATGCGGTTCTCCAAGTAGCGCCCATAGCCCCAGTGGACCTCCTCGGCGTTGTTGGCGAAGAACAGGAACACCGGCGGGGCCGCCTGGGGCTGGGTGGCGTAGTAGAGCCGCAGGTGCGCGCCCTTGTGAACCGTGGTCGGCGGGTGGTCGTAGACCGCATCGCGCAGCAGGCTGTTGAGCGCCGAGGTCGGGATGCGGCGCTGGCGCTCCTGGGCGATCTCCATCGCCAGCGGGATCACCTGGTCGAGACGCTGGCCGGTCTTGGCCGAAATGAACAGCAGCGGCGCGTAGGGGATGAACTTCAGCTCCTCGCGCAGGTGCCGAGTGAAGGCGTTGAAGGTGTCGTTGTCCTTAATGACCAGGTCCCACTTATTGACCAGCACCGCCACGCCCTTGAGCTGCTCAAGGATCATGCCGGCGATATGCGTATCCTGGGCGGTGACGCCCTCCTCGGCGTCGATCAGCAGCAGCGCCACATCGCTGCGCTCGATCGCGCGCAAGGCCCGCAGCACGCTGTACTTCTCGATGCCCTGCTCGATCCGGCCGCGCCGCCGGATGCCGGCGGTATCGATCAGCAGCAGGCGCGTGCCGTTGACATCAAGCGGGGTGTCGATCGTATCGCGGGTGGTGCCCGGCACCGCGCTGACGACGCTGCGCTCCTGGCCCAGCAGCCGGTTCAGTAGCGACGACTTGCCGACGTTCGGGCGCCCGACGATCGCGATCTTGATCGCCGCGTCCTCGTCCTGCTCCTCGACGATCGGCAGCAACTCGGCCACGCGGTCGAGCACGTCGCCGGTGCCGATGCCGTGGTAGGAACTCATGGGGATCGGCTCACCGAGGTTGAGCGCATAGAACTCGACCGCGTTGAGCGAGCGCTCCTGGTTATCGGCCTTGTTGGCCGCCAGGATCACGGGCTTATAGGTCGAGCGCAGCACCTCGGCGACCTCGGCGTCGGCGGTCGTGAGGCCCTCGACGGTGTCGACCAGGAAGATGATCGCGTCGGCCTCCTCGATCGCCAGCTCGGCCTGCTCGCGGGCGCGCCGAGCGATCTCGATCAGTGGCGCGTTCTCATCCTCCTCCTCGTACAGCAGCCCAGCCGTATCGACTACAGTGAAGACGCGGCCATTCCAAACGGTGTCGCCGTACAGGCGGTCGCGCGTGGTGCCCGGCAAATCCTCGACGATCGCCTTGCGCTCGCCGATCAGCCGGTTGAAAAAGGTCGACTTGCCGACATTCGGCCGGCCGATAATCGCGACGATTGGTTTCATAATCCTTTTGTCCGTTGTCAGTAGTCCGTTGTCCGTTGCAAGAGACTGTCTGAAAAGGTTGGAGGTGCCGCTCGTAGTCCGTGGTGGAAAGAGGATCTTGAGGGGCAACCCCTCAGACTCCCCCTTTCAGCCAGCCTCTAAGAGCGTTCAACGGGACGCCCCCGCAACTGACAACGGACCACGGACTACTGACTCTTGCGCTCGCGTTGGGTCACGACCTTGCCCCTAGCCTGGGCGCGGCAGAACGCCTCGACGCAGGCGGGGTCGAACTCGGCCCCCGACCCACGCCGAAGAATCGCCAGCGCCTCCTCGGCCGGCATCCCGGCGCGGTAGGGGCGGTCGCTGGTCAGCGCATCGAAGACATCGGCGACGGCGACGATCCGCCCGATCAGCGAGATCAACTCCTTGCCCACCAGCCCATGCGGATACCCCTTGCCGTCGAGCCGCTCGTGATGCTCCAGGAGCGCCGGCAGCTCCTCGCGCAGCCGCCAGCGCAGCTCTTCCTGCTGCATGATCTCGTAGCCCATGAGGGTATGCTTCCGCATCTCGGCCATCTCGTCGTCGGTCAGCCGGTCGGGCTTCTTGAGGATCGCGTCGGGGATGCCGATCTTGCCGACGTCGTGCAGCTCGCCGCCGACCTTGATATGGTAGATCTCCTCGCGGCTCATGCCCAGCTCCTCGGCGATCGCTACCGAGAACTCGGAGACCCGCCGGGAGTGGCCCTGGGTGTAGGGGTCCTTGGCGTCGATCGCGCCAGCGACCACACTGATCACCCCCTCGAACAGCTTCTGGGTGTTCTCATACAGCCGCGCGAGCTGGAGCACCGTCGCCGCCTGGCCGGCCAGCGCCTCAAATAGGGCGATATCGTCCTCACTGAACAGGCCGCCGTCGAGCTTATTGAGCGCCTGCGCGCCGCCGATGATATTCTCTTTGATCTCGCCCCGATCGGGACCGAGATTGATGCTTGGCGAGCGCAGCGGCACGGTCAGGATCGAGCGGGTCACAAAGCCGCTGCGCTCATCGACTTGCTGGTAATGGCGCGGGTCCTTGCTGACGTCGTCGACCAGCACGCGCCCGCCGGTGGCGACCACGTGGCCGATCAGCCCCTGGCCGACCGGCACAGTCACCTCCTTGAGCCGGTCGCCCCGGTCGCCGGTGGCGACGTGGAGACGCAGCAGGTCGCTCTGCTCATCGAGCACCCAGACCGAGGTCGCCTCGCACTCCAGCAGGTCGCGGGCGTGGTTCATAATCAGCGTCAGCAGCCGATCACGATCGAGCGTCGTGGTCAGTTGGGAGATGATCTCGACCAGCGCTCCCAGGCGCTTCTCGCGCCGCTGCGCCTCGCCCAACAAGCGTGACTTCTCGATTTCACTCACCATACGGTTCCCCAGGAGCTGGAGCAGGGCCAGCTCCTCGTCGTCGTCCACCGCTTCCTCCGGGAGATTGAACACCTGGACTACGCCGACCGGCTGCTCGTGCATGAGCAGCGGCAGGCAGTACATTGTGCGCACTCGCAGCTTCGACTGCTCGCCAAGGCGCCGGTCCCAGCGCTGATCGTTCTCGACATCCTGGATGAAGATCGGCTCGCCGGTACTCAGCGCCGTGCCGGCCAGCCCGCGCGAGGCCGGGAAGCGCGTGCCGATCAGCCCCAGACTGTGCTGGTCGCCCCTGACCACCTTGAAGATCAGCTCTTTGCGGTTGGGCTCATAGAGGTACAGCGTGCCGGCCTCGGCGTCAGCCACTTCGAGGAACAGCGCGAGCATCTGGTCGAGCAGATCGTCCAGCTCAGTGCTGGCCGCGATCCGGTTCGCCCGCTGGACGGCTTCGACGATGCGTTGGTAGCCAGGGTTGCTCTGCTCACGTTCCACACCAAACCTCCATTGAAGTTGAAAATGAAGAATTGAGAATTGAGAAGAACCGCAATGCCTGTGGGCCATTCTCAATTTCAATTTTCAATTCTCAATTCATCCTTCGCGTGCCAGCGCCCGCACGTAGCGCAGAATCTCTTCCGGCTCGCCGGCCACCGCGACTGAGACACCCGTCTCGGCCGCGATCCGCTCGATCGCGTACTCGTCAAGCGTGCGCGTCCCGGTATGATCGAACATCACGCGTGGCAGCAGCGCCCGCCGGGCGCCGCTGGCCGCCAGCTCCCGCACGACATCCTGGCCCATCAGCAGCCCCGAGACTGTTACCGTCGCGCCGAAGAACTGGTTGACCACCGGCAGCAGCCGGGCGTGCAGGTTGCCGATGCGGTTGAGCCGATCGACCACCTGTTGGAGCACCGGCGTGATCAGAGTGCCGCAGACCAGCGCCAGCTCGGTCGGGCGCGGCAGCCGGGCCGGCAGGCGGCGCTGCGCCTTGGCCCAGCCGTCTTGGAAATCGCGGGTCATGCCGACGCCGTTCGAGTACTGCGGCATTCCGTCGTAGGCGGCGGCCGGCGGAAGCTCACGACCGCACAGCAGGTAGAACTCGTCGGAGGGGTACACCAGGCCGACGCCCAACTCGCGGCGGAAGCGCTCCTGGTAGGGCGCCAGCAGATCGATCACCTGGGCGGCCTCGTCGGGGCGATAGCAGCGCATCGGCACGTCGGCGGCGACGATCTGGCGCGAGCAATGTCCAAGCTCCTCCGCCGAGAACCGAGAATCACCATGCACCTCTATGGGCTGGTTCTTGGTTCTTGGTTCTTGGTTCTTTGTCGCCTCGTCCCACAGCGGCTGGCGCTCCCAGTTCTCGTCGATCCACTCCGGCGTCTCGTGGATATGGATCGCGGCGCGGATGGACTGCGGCCGCTTGCCCTCGAAGCGGTACTTGGTCAGGCCCACCGGCACTACCGCGATCGTCTGCACCACCGGGTAGAGCGCGGCCAGGTCGCGGATGCTCTGGTGCAGCGTCACGCTGTCGTTCAGGCCCGGCAGCGCCACGATCTGGGTATGGACGGCGACGCCCATGCGGCCAAAGCGGCGGATCTGGTCGAGCACGTCGGGCACATCCGGCTTGCCCAGCAGGACCGCCCGCAGTGCCTGGTTGGTGGCGTGGATCGAGACATACATGGGGCTGAGGTGCTGCTCCTCGATCCGCTGCCAGTCATCCTCGGTGAGGTTGGTGAGTGTCACGAAGTTGCCGTACAGGAAGCCCAGCCGGTAATCGTCGTCCTTGAGGTAGAGCGATCGGCGCATGCCCTTGGGCATCTGGGTCAGGAAGCAGAACGGGCACTTGTTGTTGCAGGTGCGCAGCCGGTCGAACAGCGGCTCGACAAACTCGATCCCCAGGTCCTCGTCGGGGTCCTTCTCGATCTCATAGATCGTCTCCTCATCGCCCCGGCGCACCAGCAGCTCGATCCGCTCCTCGGCGGTCGCGAAGCGGTAGTCGATCACGTCGCGCAGGGGCCGGCCGCCCACTGCGTAGACCACGTCGCCGGGCCGCAGGCCAAGCTCCTCGGCGATGCTCCCGCCGGCGATGCTGGTGATCGCGCCGCCCACGCCGGTGATATTCTTCAGATTCGGCTGGTATTCCATAAGATTACGCTTATCGCTCCGATCTGGGGAAAAAAGGAGTTTGAGGGGCAGCCCCCTCAGTCTCCCCACTCGCACTCTAAAGTCGAACGGCGCCACCTGGGAAAAGGGGTTTGAGGGGGCAGCCCCCTCAGTCTCCCCAACTCGCACTGGAAGAAGTCAAAGAATCGTGAAGTACGGGAGGTCCCGTACTGACCTCATTATACCATAGCGACTAGAGAATCCTCTCGAATTGAAACATTTTTGTCAGAATACACGTTGTTATCCTAGAGATGGATACTGAGAGACTGTCTGAAAAGGTTGATGTCGTTCGTGGTCCGGTGGTGGAGAGAGGCTCTTGAGGGGGCAACCCCCTCAAACTCCCCCTTTTCAGACAGATCCTGAAAGAAGCGCGTTCGCGGAGAAGGCGACGCCGATCCCGGCACTGAATTTGCTGCTAGGCAGCGGTCCAGGCGCCGGGCAGGGCATGGGGAGATGAGTTTGGAGGAGCCACGGTGATACGCCGTTATTTGATGCTGCTTGGGCCGGCGGCACTGCTGACCGTGGTCATGGTGATATACTCAGGCGAATGGCAAGCGACCGCCGCGCCGGCCCTTCACCACGATGCACCGACCCCACGACCGACCTTGTCCCAGAAGAAGCTCAGATTCCCGCACGGCTGGCGGCTATCGCTCGGCCGCGCCCCGACCCCGGCGGTTGTGCCGGACGTGCGGCCGGAGTTCGCGCGCGAGATGCGCTCGCTGCGCGGGGCGATCCTGGCGGCGGCGGAGCGCCACAACCGCCCCGCGCTCTCGCAGATGAGCGACCATGACTTCGCCGTGCTGATCGCGCTGCTGCTCTATAATGAGAACTTCGGCTGGCCCGAGGATCAGATTCCGCCGCTGCAAGCCCTGACGCCGCTGTACGAGGATCTCCAGACGCAGGTCAACGAGGTCGGCGGGGCCAACCTGACCGTTCGCCCGGCCAAGCTGCGCCCCTCGGTCGCGCTGGAGATTCTGCGCCACGAGGTGCCGGTCCCCGCGCCGACGCTGGTGATCACCCAGCCGGTCCTGGTGGCCGGCAGCCGGATCGACATCGCCGCCTACCCATCGTTGAGCGCGCTGTACACCGCGATCACCCAGGAGATCACGCAGCCGGCGCTGGCGGTCGAGTACCTGGCAGCCAACCTGGAGCGCGGGCTCTACCGCGCCCAGTTCGAGGGCGTGCCGGTGACGTGGCGCACCTTGGCGGCCTGGCATAATCGCGGGATCGTTTCGCCGCAGGACATCCGCGACGACCCGCATGTACACAACTACATCCGGCGGGCCTCGGCCTACTTCGCCACCGCGCGACGGCTGATCGACGTGCCCGACCGACCGCCGGACCTCTCACGGGCCTTCCATTCCGAATAGACCACCGACCACCGACCACCGACCGCAGGCGGCCACGGAGGGCGCGCCCTACAGGTTCTCAATTCTCAATTCTCAATTTTCAATTCCTCCTCACGTGGCCCGCAGGAAATCGAGCACGATCCGGTTGAAGAGATCCGGCTGCTCCATGCTGGGCAGGTGGGCGGCCCCGGCGATCAGCGCCTTCCGCGCGCCGGCGATCTGCGCCGCCAGCAGATCGGCGATCGTCAGGATGTCGCCGACATCCCGGTCGCCGACGAGGGCCAGCGTTGGGGCGCGGATCTCGGCCAGCCGCCCGGCGGCTGGTGGGTCCAGCGGCCGGGACTCGGCGCCGGGCGAGTCCAGCGTGAAGGCCCGCAACTGCATCTCGCGGATGCGCTCGCGAATGGCCGGGGCGACCTGGTCGGGGGAGCGGTGTGGACCATCGACCCACATCCGCACGTTGAGATCCGTCGCGGCGGCCAGGTCGCCCTGCTCTAGGGCCGCGTCTTCAGCGGCCCCAAAGCGCTGCACCTCCTCCGACCAATCGTGGCCACCGAGCGCCGCGCCGACCAGGACCAGGGCGCTAACCAGATCGGGGTAGGCCAGCGTGAAGTCGATCGCGACCCGCCCGCCGAACGAGGCGCCCAGCAGGGCCACCGGCCCGACTCCCAAGTGGTTCAGCAGACCATGGAGATCTTGGTGGTTGGAGAAGACTGCGGGCGGCATCTCGGACCGGCCGAAGCCGCGCATGTCGTAGCGGATCACGGTGTAGTGCCGCGCGAAGACCTCCCACTGCGCGTCCCACATGCGGCTGTCGGCGATGCCGGCGTGGACGAGCACCAGCGGGCGGCCGGTGCCGGCGATTTCGTAGTAGAGACTGGCCCCGTCGACGTTGGCGTAGTGACCGTTCGAGGCTGGCTGATTGACTGTTCGCATGAGGCATTTCTCCCTGATAGAAACGAAAAAACCGCGAACGTACGAGCACGCCGGCGGCTGGGAGAAACAGAACGGCCGCCCAGCGTGGGCAGCCGCGCGCTTTGGCCCGATCGGCATCCGATCGGCTACGGCGCGGGGCACGCGGGCCAGGTCCATTTGCTCCCAAGACATGAGGCGTGCTGGATTATGCTGTTTTGCATCACACACCTCCTAATCTTATACCAAACTTGCGTTCTGGTGGCGAAGGTTGAAGTGGGAGAAAATAAGATCGTGGAGGGCGACCCCTCCACACCTCCCCGCCGCAAGATGCCACACTGGCAACTTAGTCTTAGGAGCGGCCAACACCAGATGCCGCGTCGTCAATCACCGGCGACAGTATAGAAGATGCGGTGGAGCATGTCAACTACTGTGCCGACACAACCTCGATCTCGCCAAGCGTGATATAGTCCCCGCCCCCGGCGAGCGGCAGCCGGGCCATGGACGGGCTGGCATACCAGCCGAGCGTGACCCGGTAGCGGCCCGGCGGCGCCGCCTGGTCCAGCGCCGGCGTGTGCAGGTCGACCAGTCGCTCGCCGGGGCGCCATTGGTCGGTCGGCACAGTGCTCAAGCGGTCTTGCTGCCCCCAGATCGTGCCGTCGGGACCCACCAGATGCACGAACAGCGTGTAGGGCCGGCTGGGAGTCGCCTGGGCCTCCCAGGCTAGCGTGACGGGCACGGCCGCGCCGGGCTGGTAGGGGCCTGGCGGCAGCGTGTACCCGGCCAGCGTGATACCCTCCTCCCAGCGAAAGGAAGCCGGCGCGAGCGCCTCCAGAGGCCGCGCCTCGACCTGCCAGAGCGCGCCCGCCGGCACCTGGGCCAGGCCAAGCTCGGGCGCCGGGTTCAGCAAATAGACCGCCCGGCCGGAGGCCAGGGTATCCAGCACCAGCCGCCGATCGAGGCTGAAGGCGAACTGGAGATCGGGCCGCTGCCCTTCGATCGCCTGGAGGTAGCGCAGCCCTTCTGATGAGTACCAGTCGCCGATCACCAGGGCCTCGGGCAGCAGCGGCTGCGCCAGGATCTCGCGCGCGGCGCGCTCGGCGTCGGGCTGGTTGGCGGCGCGGATCGGGTTCAGATTGCCCGCCAGCAGCAGCGCCGGCAGCGTCAGCAGCGCAAAGCCGCTCATGCCGACCGCAGGGCGCGGCAACGATTGCGTGAGCGCCATGGTGCCCTCGCCAATCAGCAGCACCGCGATCAGGTGCGCCGGGATGAAAAAGACCTCGACATCATCGACGTAGTACGCAGCGCAGAAGGCGCAGACTGTGGCGTAGCAGCCCAGCAGCAGCAGTGCAAGCGCCCGGTCGCGCCACAGCAGCCTGGCCGCCCCGGCAAGCGCCAGCAGCGTGCCGGCTGGGAGTAGTTGCGGCCAGACAAATCGCCGCGCCAGATCGAGCAGGCGCGCGGCAACGTCCTGGCGCAGCCGGTCCAGGTCAAGCCAGGTGATGGCCATTTCGGCGCCAAAGGCATACTGCTGAAAAAATTGCCACCGATCCGCTCCGGCGGGGGCGCGAAGCGGGAGATACAGGTACAGCAGGCACGGGCCGAGCAGCGCCGCCAACGCCGCGCCGAGTTCGGTCGGTCGGGGGCGCCGGCTCAATAGCACAAACACGAGCACGCCGGGGAGCAGGAGTACGATCGTGCGGTGGTGGGCCAGCCCCAACCCTAGCAGCAAGCCAACCGGCCAGAGCGGCCAGCGCTCGGCGCGCCAGCACAGCAACGCCAGGAGCAACAGAGCCTGGAGCAGCGCAGCCAGCCCGTACACCTCGGCGATCGTCGCCTGCGACCAGAAGGTGAACGATGTCGCGAGGGCCAGCGCGGCGGCGGCGGCCACGACCAGCCGCTGCCCCAGGGCGCGCGCGGCCACGTACACCGCGCCGACGGCCAGCGCCGCCGTCGCCGCCGAGAAGAAGTTCAGGCGCCACGCGGGCGTGCCACCGAGCGGCAGTTGGCTCCAAAGCCACCCGGCCAGGATATACAATGGGTAGCCGGTCGGGTGGGCCAGCCCCAGCGACGGCACGACGCGCTGAAACTCGGCTGTGTCGCGCCCGCCGACGCCAGGCAGCAGCGTGACGGCATACAGCGCGAGCGCGGCCAGGATCAGGCCGCAGCAGGCCAGCCAATCGCGCCAGCATGCCAGGCCACGCGCCAGGGTGCGGTAGAGGGTTCTTGGATTAGCCTGATATCTACGCTCGCCGGCCCAGCCGGGGGCCAGCGGTTCCTGTCGAGATTGTTGCACGTTGAATCCATCACACAAGGGGCTGCCCCTCAAACTCCCCCTTTTCAGACAGCCTCTGTAGGGTATGATCGGGTGGTCATTCCCACATCGGCCGGTGGTCGTATCCTAGCGCATGTACGATTTAGGATAAGCGTCATCGGCGGCGCCGGGTAAGCACATATGCCAGCCCGGCGCCGGCGAGTAGCGCCGGGATCGGGTGACGGCGCACGACTTCGAGCAGCTCGGAGGCCAGAGAGCCAGGCATGACTGGGGAGCTGCCGCGCCGATCTGAGGTCGCCGTCCCTAGTTCCTGGGGAGCCAGCGTTGGCGTCCCAACTTCGTTGGCCTCTCTGAGCAGCGCTCGCTCCGCTTGACGAGTCAGCACATGCTCGTACAATGGCACCGACTGATCGACTCTGCCCTGATCGGCAGGGGTATCGGGCGTCTGAAGGAGATCGGCCAGGAAATGCTCGTCGCGCTGTCGCTCGGTCATAATCGCACCTGCTCCTATCTTGCATCTGTTTATCTAAAAACTGTTTGAAAGGGCAATTGTCTCGCCTACGAGCGGTTGTGGAATGGGATTCTTGAGGGGTGACCCCCTCAAACTCCCCCTTGTTTAGACTGTTTGAAAAGGGCAATTGTCTCACCTACGAGCGGTGGTGGAAATAGGATTCTTGAGGGGTGCCCCTCTCAAACTCCCCATTGTTTTAGGTGGCGGCAAGATCAATGCCAGAAGTTACGATCCGAGGAGCTATGACTTTATCGACAATCCAACTGGTTCGGCGTCCCGGCATTATCGAGCTAGGCTGGGGCCACCCCAGCGCCGAGCTCCTGCCGATCGCCGAGATGCGCCAGGCGAGCACGGCCATGCTCGACCGCGCCGGCGCCGAGGCGCTGACTTACGGGGCCGACCAGGGCGCCGGCCCGCTGCTGGCCTGGCTGCGCGAGCGGATCGAGCGGGTCGAGGGGCGCTCGCCGGCGCCCGATCAGATCGTCATCACAGGTGGCATCTCGTCTGGGCTTGACCAGCTCTGCACGCTCTGCACCGCTCCCGGCGATGTCGTGCTGGTCGAGGCGCCGACCTACCACCTGGCGGTACGCATTCTGCGCGACCACCCACTCGACCTGCTGCCCGTCCCGACCGACGACGCGGGCTTGCGGATCGACGCGCTCGCGGCGACGATCGCCGAGCTGCGGCGGGCGGGCCGCCGGCCGCGACTGCTCTACACCATCCCGACTTTTCACAACCCGACCGGCGTCAGCCTGAGCGCGACGGGGCGCGCGGCGCTAGTGGAGCTGGCTGCGACCGAGGAGCTGCTGATCGTCGAGGATGATGTCTACCGCGAGCTGTCCTACGACGGCCCGGCGCCGCCCTCGCTCTGGAGCCTGGCCCCGACCGGCACGGTTGCGCGGCTCGGCTCGTTCGCCAAGTCGCTGGCGCCGGGGCTGCGGCTCGGCTGGCTCACCGGCGGCGCGGCGCTGGTCGGGCGCATCGTCGGGTGCGGCCTGCTCGACAGCGGCGGCGGAGTCAACCATTTCACGGCCATGGCCGTCGCCGAACTGTGCGCCGCCGGGCTGTTCGACGCCCATGTGGAGCGGCTGCGGGCGGCCTACCGCGCCCGCCGCAACGCCCTGATCCAGGCGCTGGCCGAGCACCTGCCGCCTGGCTGCGCTTGGACGGCGCCGGGCGGCGGCTATTTCGTCTGGGTGACGCTGCCGGAGGGAATGGATGCGGCGGCGCTGCTGCCGTACGCCGAGGCGGCTGGGGTCGCCTACCTGCCGGGATCGCGCTTCTACCTGGACGGCGGCGGCGCCGGCGCGCTGCGGCTGGCCTTCAGCATGTACCCACCCGAGGAGTTGGCCGAGGGAGCCCGGCGGCTGCGGGAGGCGATCGGCAGTTACAGCAGGTGAAAAAGGGGGAGTTTGAGGGCCGCCCCTCAAGAATAACCCCACCCACCTGTTCATCCGCAGTTGTGCCCGCTGTGGGCATGGGGTCTGACAGGAGATTAGAGATTACGCCAATCTCCAATCTCTAATCTCTAATCTCTACCCCACTCTCGATCGACCCACTCGATCGGGTCCACGCTCGTGGCGCCGACGTGGATCTCCCAGTGCAGGTGCGGGCCGGTAGCCATCCCCCTGGCGCCCATGCGGCCGATCACGTCGCCAGCCTCGACAAGCTGGCCCTCGCGCACCAGTACCTCCTCCATGTGCCAGTAGCCGCTGTGGACGCCCCAGCCATGATCGAGGATCACCGCGCCGCCGCGAGCGATGAAGCCACTCTCGGCCAGCACCACCCGGCCACGGGCCGGGGCGACGATCGGCGTGCCGGCGCTGTTCTTGATGTCGGCGCCCTCGTGGAAGGAGTCGACCGGGCCGCCGTTGTAGGAGCGGCCCGCCCCGAAGCCCGAGACGATCCGGCCGGCAGCCGGCATGGCAAAGCGGCCCGTCCACAGCTTTTGCGGTGTGACGACCGGCCAGATCGCGCCGACACGGGCGCGCTCCGCCGCCAGCGAGTCCTGGTTGTTGGCCAGTGCATCCTGTACTGCGGGCGGCAGGTTCACCCGCTCGACCGCATAGCCAGCATCCAGCACTGGGACCTCGATCGTTAAGACGGAGGTGCGCCCGTCGAGCAGCGCGGCCTCGATATACAGCTTGAGCGAACCGGGCGGCTCAAGCGCGCTCGCCGCGCCCAACGCGGTCCAGCCGGTGGGCCGGCGGATAAAGGTCAGTGGCGTGGAGCCAAGCGTGCCCCGAATCAGGGTGGCGCCGTCAAGCTGCACATCGATCTGGATCGTATGCCCTTGCGTGATGGCCGTGTACGGCGAGAGGGTCGGCACGGGGCGCGGCAGCGGCGGCGGCTCGCCGTTCAGCTCGATGTTCAGGCGGCCCAGCAGGACCTTGTACGGGTCGGCTTCGGCAGGATGATACTCGAAGCGCGCCCGCTCGAACCACTGCACAACGAGCCGCTCGCCGGTTGGCACGACCTCGACGCGCGTGCCGGTCAGCGGGAAGCCAAACAGCGCCAGCGACTCGCGGAAGGAGCGGCCCGCGTCGCCAAGCTCCAGACCATGCGCGTGCCAGTAGGGCAGGAAAGGACCACAGACCGCGCGCCCGGTCGGGGCAAAGTCCTGGCACGTTCCGGGCAGTAGAGCATCATCCGGCTCAGTTCGCCAATCGCGGCCCTGGCGCGCCAGCAACTCGGCGCCGAGGCGGCCGAGCTGCACGTCGTAGGGCGGCTGGGCCGCGTGGATCTCCAGCCGGGCGCGCTCGAAGTGCTGGAACCTGATGGCTGTGCCCGGCTGCTCAGGGCCGAGCGGCAGGCCAAAGACCGGCAGCCCGCCGTTGGCCTCCCAGTACTCCAGCAGCCGCCCGCCGACGCGCCAGCCGGTCTCTGGAAAGAGCCGCGCCTGCGGCTGGGCACGCAGCGGCGCGGCAGGCCACAGCACCAGCAGCAATGGTACCAGCAGGATCAGGCTTCGCCGGGGCATAGGCACCTCGCTTGAACGGCTACGTCCATGAACGGCTACATCTGCAATTGCGTTCACATGACGACGCCGTACCATCCGGCGATTATCGCCGTGGTGGTATCGTGGGCCACAACACCCTTCATCGCGGGCGAATACGAGGTTCGCCCTTGCGGTCGCCCGCGATGAAGACATCGTAAGACCAATGACAATCATCGTCATCATCGCATCGTAGGGGCGCCCCTTGCGGTCGCCCGCGATGATGGCGATGCGAATCATTATTGTCTCGGTGCGCCACTAATGACCACGCCGCAGGGCGACCGCAAGGGATCGCCCCACGCCCGGCGCGGCCATTGATGGCGATGGGCGAACACGAGGTTCGCCCCAACGTCGAATATCGTGGCCCAACGTCGGATATTGTTGCCCCAACGCCGGATATCATCGCCCCAACGTCGGGTATCGTTGCCCCAACGCCGGGTATCGTTGCCCCAACGTTGCCTCAACGGTGCGGGATATCGCTCATACCTCCGCCGGCACGGCCACCGGCGCGGCCTTGGCGCGGCCCGGCAGCGTCAGCGCCAGCAGGGCGGCCGGCACTCCCAGCAGCGTGATCACCTGCATCGTCGGGAGCAGCCCGGCCATATCGGCGGCGAGACCGCCCAGCCAGGTGCCGATCCCGCCAGACGCGAAGGTGAAGCCAAGGATCAGCCCGGCCGCGAAGCCCTGCCGCGCCGGCAGCAGCCGCTGCGCGTGGACCACCAGGACGCTGTGCTGCCCGCCGATCAGCAGGCCGGCCAGCCCGCAGCCGACGAAGGCCGACGCGGGAGTCGGCGCCCACAGGCACAGCAGGCCGAACGGCACGCCCAGGAGCAGCGGCCAGAAGGTGGCCGTGCGCATCCCGTAGCGGTCAGCCAGGTCCCCACTGATCACATTGCCGAAGGCAGCGCTCAACATAAACGTGCCAGCCAGCGCGCCGTAGGCGGCCGGGTCCCAGCCGCGGTCGGCGAACAGCTTGGGCAGAAACGCCGAGTAGGCGGCCTGAACCGAGGAGCGCAGCGCGACCAGCGCGATAAACGCGACCGTCAACACCCAGGCTGCGCGTGTGGCCGCCCTGACGGCCCGCCGCGCGTCGATGGGTGCGGCGGGTGCAGCGGGCGCCGTCAGCAGCAGGGCGGCCGGAAGCAGCGCCGCCAGGCCAAGCGGCAGGATGCTCGAGTCGCGATCCGGCGCGAAGCAGCAGCCCGCCCAGCACCGGCCCGAGCGCCAGGCCGATCTGCCCGCAGAAGAAGAACGCTGCCGTGGCGCTGCCGGCGCGCGCCCGGTGCGCCGCTGCGGCGCTGGCGGTCCCAATCGGGTGGAACATGCCGGAGCCGAGGGCGGCCAGCAGGAAACACGGCAGCAGCAGCGCCCAGCTACTCGACAGCGCCACCGCAGCATAGCAGAGCGCCATCCAGGCGACACCCAATCCGGCGAGCACGCTGGGACGACCACGAGCGCGGTCGGCCAGCCACCCGAACGGCGGCTGCGACAGCGCGCCGGCGAATGTGTACAGCGTCAGCGCCAGGCCGATCTGCGCGTTTGTCAGGCCGAGTGGCGCCGCCAGTGTTGCGAGCAGCACTGGGCCAACGCTGTTGAGCATGTCGACGGCGAAGTGGCCGGCGACGACGGCCAGAAAGAGCCGGTTGCGAAAGATCGTGAGCATGATCCTCGATTTACAATTGGCCGACCACCGACCGCCGACCACCCCTTCGACACGGCTCAGGGCAGGCGACCACCGACCACGGAGCTGGCGGCCACGGAGGGCCGGCCCTACAGGTTCGCGGTGCTTCGGGGCTGGGTGGGGGCGTATGCAATATGCCCTTACGTGGCTCCATCCGCACTCCGCGATCCGCGATCCATTATCCTCCATCCTCCATCCTCTATCCTCAGTGGCTCTCCCCCTCTGCCCCTCTCCCTCTCCCTGTCACCTTGTCATCTTGTCACCTTGTCATCTTGTCCCCCACTGCTGGTCGCCTCGTACCATCCGCTCGCGATCTGGAGCGCTCGCCGCCAGACGTCGCGCTCGGCCTCGACGATCTCGTCCTTGAAACGGTAGTCGTGCTTGCGGATGAACTCGTCCAACTCTGCCTCCAGGCGGCGCCACAGCGCGGCTTGACGGGCCACCAGGGTGCGGGCGGCCTCGCCATCGGCGGCGCGCAGCGTGGCGGCGAGGTGCGCGCGGCACAGCCCAGCCGAGGCGTCGAAAGCTTGGGCGAAGGCGTCGTCGCCGAGGTTGCGCAGCAGCCCGGCGATCAGTGGCGCCTCGATGCGTGGTCGCTCGGCGCACATCGGGCAGCCGGCCTGCGGGCCGAGCCGCTCGGCCAACTGGGCGCCGGCGCCAGCACCCAGCCGCTGGCGCAACCAGCCCAGCGCGGCCGCATCGCCAGAGCCGCTGGTCTCCAGCACGGCCGCCATTGCCCGCAGGATGTCGCGGCTGACGATCGCCACCCCTAGCGCGCTACGCCCCTCGGCCAGCATGGCGGTGTGCTGGAGGCACAGCCCCCGGCTGGCGCGCAGCGCGTCGCGCCGGCTGATGTCGTTGACTTGGTCGTAGAGAAACAGATCGACCGCTTTGCGCTCGGCCCGCTCCACCAACACGCACAGCGGGCAGCCCTGCCGCCGCATGGCCTCCAGAAGCTCATCGCGGGTGCGCGGATCGTTGGTCATGGCAGCCGCTCGCACACCGTCAGAAGCGCGTCGTGCAGCCACGCCACATCGGCCGGCGCCAGCGGCGGCCACGGCGCGAAGTACACACGGTCTGTCTCGGCCTCGATCGCGTCGCGCGCCGCGCGGCCCTGCGGCGTCAGCAGCGTGTCGCCGTCACGAGCGAGGAAGCCGCGCCGCGCCAACTCGTCAATGCCACGGGCGATATCTGCGGGTCGCTGGGAGTGCTGGAGCACCTCGTTCAGCGCGGCCGGCGTGCCGGCTTCGCCGCTCCAGAGCCGGCTAAGGATGTCGAAGGTCGGCCCATCGAACCCGGCGGCACGCCACGCGGCCATATGCGCGTCGTCGCGCGCCAACCAGAGCGCATAGATCGCATAATCTAGGCGCCCGGTCGTCTGCCCGGCTTCGGGGGGCGCGAGCCGGCGCACGCGGGTCTGGTGCGCCTTGATGGTCGGCTCGGGCGCCGCCCACATCAGCTCGGCGATCTCGGCCAAGGTTCCGGCCAAGCGCGCCAGGTCCGCCGCCGGGAGCAGATCCAGCGTCGCCAGGTATGCGTTCCCTGCCACCTCGGCCCGCTCAACCAAATCACGCGCGTCCGGGGCGACACTATAATGATCGGCCTGCTTGAGCAGCGCGCCCTGCTCGACCAGCGCCGGCAGCAAGTCAAAGATCGGGTTGAATGTGTTGTAGGGGTTGAACAGGCTGGCCCATAGCTGGTCGTAGGTTATGCCCGCGCCCGCGTCGGTCTCCATCGCAATCGCGCGGAGCAGCAGAAACTCCGGTCGGGCCAGCCCGGACTGCGCCAGCAGATCCTCTAGCCCGCTCCACCCAGTCCGGCGCCGCAACAGAAAGCGCGGCAGCAGATCGACCAGCGCGCGGCGCCGATCGTGTGCGTTTTCGGTCATCAAGCCCCCGATCAGTTCAGGGTGATCAAACGGTTGCGCCGCATTGTAGCATAAGTGTAGGCTTACTCGCCCGGCTTGCGCACCGCGTCACCAAAGAGCTTCTCCCAGGTCTGGGGGCCGACAATCCCATCGACGTCGAGCTGGTTTGCGGATTGAAAGTTCTTGACCGCGACCTCGGTCTCGGGGCCGAACACGCCATCGATCTGCCCAACTTCAGCGTACCCCAGGTTGAGCAGGCGCCGCTGCACCGCCCGGATGTCGGGGCCAGACATGCGTGGGCGCTCGAGCGATAGCAGCCGGGTGAAGCGTGGCGACTGCCCCGGCTCCTCCACAGCGAGGTTGATGTAGCGCTCGCCGTCGTAGTACCAGCGCGCCCAGCCGGTGGTGCCCCCCTCAAGCGTGACCTTGAGCCAATCGCCCAGCGCCTCCTGCACATTGCCGCGCTGGCCCGCCGGCATCTTCTCGATCAGCTTGGCCGCGTTGATGCGCGGCTCCTGGCGCAGCGGGATGCCGTTGGGCCACACGATCTCGACCAGCGCGCCCACGCCGAAGCGCGCCTCCTCGCCCTGAGCGGCAAGGTCATCGGTCAGCGCCTCGGCGACCGGCACCCGAATCCAGCCTTCGAGCCCCTCCGGCGTGCGCACCCGCACCGCTGCCGGCTCGACCGCCAGGATCGTGACCAGCGCACCGCCGTAGAGCCTGGGGCGCTCAAACACCCGCGCGCCGCCGGCCTGAGCGGCCCACAGGTCGAGCGCGACTTCGGGCCGTGTGCGCGCCGATTGCCCGGCGGCCAGCCCCGGAACCTCGGGCGCCGGGCTCGCGGAGGGAGTGGGGGCGCTGGTCGCCGGAGGCACGGTGGGCGGCGGGTCCGTCGGGGCGATGGTGGGCGCAATGGTCGGCGCAAGCGGAGTCGGTGGGGTAGCGGCAGTGGCCGCCACCACCGGAACGAGCGTCGCCGCCTGCGCCTGGGCCGTAACCGTTCGCGCGGCCGGCAGCCCCACCCGGCCCGCGCCGCGCCCATCGCGCAGCGCCAGCAGCCCGGCCAGCGCCAGCACGACCACAGCGCCGCCGCCCAGTGCCCACAGCCACGGGCGCCCCCGGCGCCCCTCCTGCCGCGCCGGTGTGGCGCCAGCGCTCGGCGGCGGCGCGACGACGGTAGCCGGAGGCCGCGCCACAACCACAGTGTCGCGCGAGTGGATCGGTGACTCTGGGGCCGCAGGCGCGGCGCGGAGCATGGTTCGCAGCGCCGCCGCGCTGGCCGGGCGCTCCCCCGGCCCCAGTGCCAGCGCCTGCATCAGGGCCGCGCCGACGGCTGGCGGGACCAGGGGCGCGACCTCATGGACCGGGCGCAGCGGGTCGGGCTGACGATTGACAATGGCGGTCGCACGGGCCAGCGCATTGGCCGGCAGCGTGCCAGTGAGCAGGTGGTACAACGTCGCGGCCAGGGAGTACAAGTCGCTGCGCGGGTCGGTGCCGGTGCCCTGGATCTGCTCCAGCGGGGCGTATTGGGCCGTGTAGCCGAAGATGCTGACGGCGCTGTCGGGCTGCGTCAGGGCCATATTCAGCCCCTTGGCCAGCCCAAAGTCGAGCAGGATGATCTCGCCGCGCGCGGTCAGCTTCAGGTTCTGCGGCTTGATGTCGCGGTGGATGACCGGCGGCTGCTGAGTGTGCAGGTAGTCCAGCGCGTCGAGGAGCTGGTCGGCCCAGCCCAGCACCTGGTCGAGCGGGAAAGGGCCGCCACGCTGGTCCAGCATGGTCGCTAGGTCGGCGCCGGGGATGAACTCCATCACCAGGAACTGGCCGTCCACATCGTTGAAGTGGTCGCTCACCCGCGGCAGGGCCGGGTGGCGTAGGCCGGCCAGCAGCCGCGCCTCGCGCTCGAACGCCTTGCTGAACTGTTCGCCGCCGAGCAGCGTTTGTTTTAGCGCAACCGCGTTGCCAAGGCGCTGATCGCGCGCCTCGTACACCGCGCCCATCCCGCCCTGGCCGATGTGCCGGCCGATCAGGTAGCGGTTTTGTAGAAGGGTGTTGGGCTCAAGCATGGCGTTCTCCCATCAGCATGTTCTATCTATTCAAACGCATGCGAGCCGCGAACTAGCGCACGCTCGACGCTCCAACCGCGACGAGTTTCGACCACCGACCGCCGACCACCGAGAACAAAGAACAAAGAATAAAGAACAAACAGCTCCGCAGCCGACCACCGACCGCCGACCACCGAGAACAAAGAACAAAGAATAAAGAACAAACAGCTCCGCAGCCGACCGCCGACCACCGACCGCCGACCACCGAGAACAAAGAACAAAGAATAAAGAACAAACAGCTCCGCAGCCGACCGCCGACCACCGATCACCGGAGGAGAAGAAGGGGTGAAAGGGTGAAAGGGTGAAGGGGGGGCGGCCCTCTCACCCCTACATCCCCTCTCCCGCTCTCCCGCTCTTCTCAATTCTTTGTTCTTTGTTCTTTGTTCTTTATTCTTGTTTCAGGACCGCCGCGCCGATCGCCGGCCCCCGACGCAGCAGCCAGCCGCTGTCGGCGGTGCGCGAGCCGAGTAGCGCCCACGCCACGCCGGCGGCCGGATCGGCCCAGGCCACGCAGCCGGACGCCCCGGAGTGGCCGAAGGAGTCAGGGCCGGCCTCGGGCGGCGCCCAGTGCGGGGCCTTGGCGCCGCGCAGCTCAGGGCCGAGCCCCCACGGGCATGGCTCCCAGAACAGCGGCGGGACAAACCCGCCGCCCAGGTCGCCGGTCTGATTGCTGGTGGCCTCGGCCAGCGTGCCGGAGGACAGGAAACCCGCTGGGAGGCCCAGGAAGGCGCGAGCCAGGCCCAGCGCGCCGGCCGCGTTCGTCACCAACCCGGCCCACGGCAGGGCCAGCGAACGCCAGAAGGCCGAGTTGAAGGGCTCAAGCGCCGTCCCGGTGTGGCTGCTGCGAACATCGGCCAGGACCGCCGGCGGCCGGGGCAGCTCGGCGCCCAGGTACCCCTCGACGCCCAGCGGCGCCAGCACCAGCGCTTCGAGCGCGGCCGGGAACGGCTGGCCGGAGTGCCGCTCCACGATCAGCGCCAGCAGCCCATAGCCCACATTGCCGTACTGCACGCGCCGGTTGGGCGGCTCATCAGGCGGCGTTTGCAGGCACGCCCGGCCCAGGGTTGGCCAATCCAGCCCCGGCGCATACAGCGCGGCTCGCTCGGGCGGCTCGATCGGCAGGCCGCCAGTGTGGCAGAGCAGTGTTCGCAGCGTCACCCCCGGCCGCGCCGCAGCGGCGCCGGGCAGGTAGCGAACCAGCGGGTCGTCCAGCGCCAACTCCCCGCTATCGACCAGGCGCAGCACCGCCAGCGCCGTCGCCAGCTTCGTGGCCGACGCGACCGGAAACAGGCTATCTTCGACCAGCGGTCGCCCGGCCGCATCCTGGCCCACCGCCAGCAGCTCGACCGGCCCATCGCCACGCGCGGCGGCGACGACGATCCCCGGCACCCGCCCGGCCGCCATGATCAATTCGACCACCGGGCGAACGGCAGTATGAAACGTTGCTTTCAAGGCAGTCTATCCTTACTATTCAGCAAGTACGTCCGACATCTGCTATTATACCTGTACGAGTGACTCATCACGCCGAAGGGTGCCATGAACGATTCACACCTGCCCCTCACAACACCACCCTACTGGTCCTCGTTCGCGCTGCTCCAGTTGGTGGTCGATACCTTCGAGGACCCGATCTTCGTCAAGGACCTCCAGCACCGCTGGATCGCCTGCAACCAGGCGTTCTGCCGGCTGATCGGCCAGCCCTACGACGCCCTGATCGGCCACAGCGACCCGGACTTCTGGCCCCCGGAGCAGGCCCAGATCTTCTGGCGCCTCGACGACGAAGTCTTCGAATCGGGCCAGATCCGGGGAAACGAGGAGCAGGCAACCGGCGCCGACGGCATCACCCGCACGATCTGGACCCGCAAGTACCCCATGCGCGACCCGCAGGGGAACGTGGTCGGCCTATGCGGAATCATCACCGAGATCACCCATATCAAGCAGCGCCAGGAGGATATTGAACGCCTGGAAGCCGAGGTCAACGAGAAGAAAGCATTGCTTGAAACGCAGGGCGCGCTGCTCGACCAGATCTCCGTGCCGGTGATCCAAGTGTGGGAAAACATCCTGCTGCTGCCGCTGATCGGCGTGATCGACGACCGCAGGGCCGCGCAGGTGCTGGAGAACTTGCTCTCGACGATCGGCAGTGCCGGCGCCCAGATCGTGATCGTCGACATCACCGGCGTGCCGGTGGTGGACACCTCAGTCGCCAGCTACCTGATCCACGCCGTCAAAGCCGCCCAACTCCTCGGCTGCCAGACCATCCTGGTCGGAATCAGCCCGGAGATCGCCCAAACCCTGGTCGGCCTCGGCATCGACTTCAGCACGATCACCACCCGCGCGACACTGCAAAACGGCCTCGAATACGCCCTGACACACCTGAAAGGCGAACGAGGCGACAGGCTGATGGGGCTCTCCACGAAGTGATCAGAGGCGGTCTGAAAAGGGGAATTTTGAGTGGTCTGCCACCTCAAACTCCCCGTTCCAACATTATTCCTCGTAGCCGCAAAAACGCAGCGCGGCCAGCGCCAGGGTGCGTGCGACTGCTACCAGGTCCGCCACCGGCACATGCTCGTCGGGCCGGTGAGCATTGCGTACATCGCCAGGCCCGAACATCACCGTGGGCGTGTTGCCCACATTCACCAACAGGCGCATGTCGGCGCCATAGGTCATGCCCTCCAGGCGCGCAGCCGCCCCCGACGCAGCCTGGTACGCGCCCGCTACCGTCGTAACCAGCGGGTGATCGACGGGGATAGCGGCCGGCTCGAACTGCCCGCCCCACCACTCCACCAGCGGCGGGTGCTCGCGCAGCCAGGGGTCGGCCTGGGCGACGCCGGCCACCGCCCGCTCGAACATCCGCCGCGCCACCCCGATATTCTCCCCGATCGCCACGCCGTAGCGCCCCTCGCAGACCAGGCTCTCGGCCACCGACGAGGGCCAGTTGCCGGCATGGAGCGTGCCAATGGACAATGGGTAGGGCAGGGCATAGCGGGCGAACAGCGGATCGCTCACGCCAGCGTTGCGCTCGCGCTCCAGGCCCAGCAGCGCCTGCTGGATGGGAATGAACTTCTCGATCGCGCTGACGCCCTCCTCGCGCACGCAGCCGTGGGCCGAGAGCCCCGGCACTGTCACCCGGAAGTTGAGCGCGCCGGCCTGGGCCGGTGCCACGCATAGCTCGGTCGGCTCAACAATCACGGCGCCGTCGGCCGTGTAGCCGCGCAGCAGCGTCGCCAGCGTGCCGCAGCCGCCGTCCTCCTCGCCGATCACGCTCTGCACGATCAGCCGGCCCTTCAGCCGCACCCCGGCCTCGCGCAGGGCCGCCGCCGCGAAAAGCGCGCAGCACAGCCCGCCCTTCATATCCAGCGCGCCGCGCCCGTAGACCCGCCCCTCAGCGATCGTCCCGCGCCAGGGCGGATAGCGCCAGTTGGCCTCGTCGCCGGCCGGCACCACATCCACATGGCCATTGAAGATCAGGCTGCGCCCGCCGCGATCCTGGCCCATAACCCCGACCACGCCAAGCCCACGCTCGCGCTCGACCTCGGCCGAGTAGGCCGGGTGGCGCCGCAGATCCGCGAAGTCGATCTCCCACACGTCGACCTCCAGGCCGCAGCGCCGCATCTGGGCCGCCACGTGCTCCTGAGCCGCCGTCTCCTGGCCATCCAGGCTGCACACGCCGACCAACTCGCACAGGTACGCCAGCATGCCGTCGGCGTCGATCGCTTCTAGCACCCGCCGCTCAGTCTCGTTCATTCAACAGCTTCTTTCTTTTTCCACGAAGGACGCGAAGACACGAAGACCACGAAGATGTAGATCCTTTCTTCCCTTCGCGGTCTTCGCATCTTCATGAGCTTCGTGGTTAAAATACGGCTTCCCCAACAAGCTCTTTCTTTTCCACGAAGGGCACGAAGACTACGAAGATTGAGATATCTTCTTCTGCCCTTCGCGGTCTTCGCATCTTCGTGAGCTTCGTGGTTAAAATACGGCTTCCTCTTTGACGCCAAGGTCACGGGGGGCGATTATAGCACACCCGTCCCGGCGCATCAGTGCGATATAATGTCAACTCATTCTCTAAAAGAGCATGGAGCCAGCTATGCAGCGACAGCTTATCTCAAGCAACACGCCCTGGGAGGCGATCGCCGGCTACTCGCGCGCGGTGCGGGTCGGCAACCTAGTCTACGTCGCCGGGACGACGGCGGCCGACCCGAGCGGCACGGTCCAGCACTTGGGCGACGCCGCCGGCCAGACTATCTACATCCTGCACAAGATCGAGGCCGCCCTGGCCGAGGCCGGCGCGACGCTGGCCGACGTGGTGCGCACGCGCATGTTCGTGCGCGACCTGGCCGACTGGGAGGCAGTCGGGCGCGCACACGGCAGCGTCTTCGGCGCCACCCGCCCGGCCTCGACACTGGTACGGGCCGAGCTGATCCGGCCGGAGATGCTGGTCGAGATCGAGGTCGACGCGGTCATCGTGACGGGGTGACAAGATGACAAGGTGACAAGGTGACAAGGTGATATTAGTGATAGAGAACCTGTAGGGCAAGCCCTCCGTGGCTGCCCGGACGCCACGCAACACGCAACACGCAACACGCAACACGCAACACGCAACACGCAACACGTTTCACGCTTCACCCAAATCATAAATCGTAAATCGACTATGCGCTTCTCAGTCCGCTTCAACAACGATCTCCCGGTCCACGCCTACCCGGCGCTCGCGCGGGCGGCCGAGGCGGCCGGCTTCCACCAGTTCTGGGTCAGCGACGACCTGTTCCTGCGCGGGGTCTGGCCGATCCTGAGCGCCTGCGCGCTGGCGACCGAGCGGATCGAGCTGGGCACCTGCATCGTCAACCCCTACACCACCCACCCGGCCGAGATCGCCATGCAGGCCGGCGCCCTCGACGAGCTGAGCGGCGGCCGCTTCAACCTGGGGCTCGCCGCCGGCGCCGGCGAGTTCCTGGGCTGGATCGGCCTGCCGCAGCAGCACCCGCTCGCGCTCACCGCCGAGACGATCGCGGCGCTGCGGGCGCTGTTCGCCGGCGAGCAGGCGCAACCGGCCGGGCGCGCGCTCGCCGGCTGGACCGACGCGGCCTACCTGCGCTTCCCAACCCGCCCGATCCCGATCTACCTGGGCGCCATGAGCCCGAAGATGCTGGCGCTGATCGGGGCGGCCGCCGATGGCGGCCTGCCGCTGCTCTTCCCGCCGGAGCACTACGCCGAGGCCCTGGAGCACATCCGCGCCGGCGCCGCCGCAGCCGGCCGCGACCAGGGCACGCTCGACATCGCGGCCTGCATCTGGGTCTCGGTGGCCGAGGATCGCGACGCGGCGACCGGCCCGCTGCGCGAGAAGATCGCCTACTACGGCCACGCCATGAGCGAGCACATCCTGGGGCGGCTGGGACTCAGCCGGGCCGACTTCGCCCCGATCGCCCACGCGCTCCAGGTCAAGCGCGACCTCGCCGGCGCCAGGGACATGGTCACTGAGCAGATGCTGCGGATCGGCGTCGCCGGCACCACCCGCGACCTGATCGAGCGGCTGGAGCGGCTGGCGGCGCTGGGCGCCCGGCACCTCAGTTTTGGCCCACCGCTCGGCCCTGACCCACTGAACGCGCTCACGTTGATCGGCCGCGCGGTTATCCCGCACTTTCAGACTGTCCGAAAAAGGAGAGTTTGAGGGGGTCGCCCCTCAAACTCCCCCTTTCCACCCTCGATTGCGATTGATACCTGGGCCTTTTCAGACAGCTTCTGAGAATCGAGAGATGCTATGCTATCAGTTCCGCAGACATGTTTTGCTTGCGGTCGTATCAATCGCTCGGTAGCAATCTATTGTGGACAGTGCGGCATATTCATAGACCGCTCCGAGCCATCACAGCCATTTGTCATCTCTCCAGACGATGAACTGCCGCACGGTTTCAGATTGGGTCAGAAGGAACGATACCAGATCGAGCGTCTCATCGGTCGGGGCGGGTTCGGCGAGACCTACCTTGCCCAGGATACCTACGACCATCGACTGTGTATCGTGAAACGCCCACGCGCTAGTGTGTATGCGAACGCGACCGCACTCCGGACCTTTGATCGCGAAGCGCGTGCCCTCGCCCAGTTGAACATCCCCGGTCATGCCCATATTCCTTTCATCTATGATTACCTGGCTGAGAGTCACTGCCTGGTGATACAGTACATCGATGGCCGGAATTTACGCTCGCTGATCGAGCAACGTTTAGAACCAATCTCTGAACTCCAGGCGCTTCACTATATTTGTGCTGTCTGCTCGGCGCTGGTCTATATGCACAGCCGGCAACCAGCGCCGGTGCTACACCGAGACCTGAAGCCAGAGAATATTCTCCTCGATCTCTACGGACAGATCTGGGTGATCGACTTCGGTTTGGCTGGAGGCACCGCGTCCACCGTCGCCAATGCGCGACCTGATACGACAACTGCGGGCGGCACACGCGGTTACACCCCGCCTGAGCAATGGCGAGGTGAGGCTGAACCACGCTCTGATGTCTATGCCCTGGCGGCTACGCTCTGCGCTTTGCTGATCGGGCGCACGCCGGCTCTATCGATGGAAGAAAGCTTCCGCCTGCTGCGCCTGCGTCGCCCGGATCTGAGCCCCCAGATCGAACAACTTATCGGTTGCGGCCTGGCAGAAGCCGTAATAGAGCGCCCAACCGCCCAGGACTTCCTCGAAAAGGCTGAGACGTTACTGCGAGACATGGTCGCCACCACCCCGCCCTCATCTACCGTTGTCCCAACTCTCGGTCTGTGTGCCGGCCGCGAGGCGAACCTGGAAACGGCCCGCGACCTTATCAAGCGGCGGCATGGAATCGTCATCACCGGCCCAAATGGGATCGGCAAAACGACTCTAGCTACCCACCTGGCCCAGGAATACATCGGGCAACACCCAGTTTTCTGGTATACGTTTCGCTCGTACGCCCACACTCATCTGCTCTGGGCGCTGGCAATCTTCCTCGCCCGGCAGGGGTTCCCCGACACCTGGCGTCGACTCCAGGTAGCGCGAGCTGCCAGCCCCACCATGCATGTCATCAGCGATCATGCTCCACTCACCGAGGCGCAAGCCCTCGATAGGCTGCTGGACGATCTTCAGGAGCAGAACGCCCTGATCTGTTTGGATGCGCTCCCAATTAACGTCCCTGGTGTCACCCAGCTCTGCGTGCGGCTTTGGGAGATGGCCTGTGAAGGTACTCTGACACTGATCATCACCACAGCTCAGGTGCCCCAGTTCGCTCATAGCTGGCCGCAACTGCCGCTGGTTGGTTTACATGCCGGCGCGGCGCGGATGATGCTGGCGGTGCCTGGGACGAGCGTGACCGACGCTCACGCGGCAGCACTGGCGAGGCTGGCGAATGGTAGCCCGCAGCAACTTCTGCTGATCGGCGACATGCTGAAGCGCCAGGCGGCTGACCCAGCCGGGCTGATCGCGCTGTTGACGGCGAGCGCAGTTCCGGATGCGACGATCTTGCAACTCCTCGACGCGAGCCTCGATTCGGTCGAACGTGACGTGCTACAGGCGGTTTCCATGCTGTTGGATACCGGGGGGACATCTCGCGCGATCAAGGCTGTGCTCCAACGCGATCATATCAGTGCTACACTCGCCGACTTGGGCGCACGCCATTTGCTGCTCAGGTGCCCTGACGAAGAACGTGATATTTACACGCTTCCGCTATCACTCCAGATATTCTACTACGACGGAATGGATCGGGCGCAACGGCGTGCCATGCACCAGCGCGCGGCGGCCTATTATGGGCAGGAAGAATCAGACCCACTTCGCGTGGTGCTGCACCTCGATCGCGCGGGCGATCATGTAGGAGCTGCGCGTCTAGCGGCGCAGATCGAGTTGGCGCTCAACAGCGGCGAGCCTATGCCGAGCCTCGGTTCGTCCTACGCCCAGTTGGTGCTGGAACAACTCAGGAGCGGCGAACTTGACCCTTGGGAGCGAGCTGCCGTTTGCACGGTGCAAGGCGAGATTGCTGTACGCCTGGGCGACTATCAACTCGCCGAAGCGCAACTCAAGCAGGCGATCAGCCTTGGCACCGCTGGTGACGCTACGATACAAGCGAACCGTTACGCGCATTTAGCGATCGTCTATGAGCGGCTTGGTCTCTATACGCAGGCGGAAGCATGCTGCGCGGAGGGTTTGGCCATCATAGGCCAGGTCGCCGGCCCGAGCCTTGAGGTCGCGCGCCTCTCGCTCCGCCATGCCGAGGTGCTATTCCGGCAGAGCCGCTACGAACAGACGGCGGAGGTATGCGCCAGTGGGCTTCAGGCGCTGCCACCCGAACCGGCGGCAGCCGATCTGCGGGTCGCGCTACGCCACCGCCTTGTAACCATTAGGGGCGATCAGGGCTACTACGCCGATGCCATCCGCGAACTCGACGCACTCTTGCCAATGGCTCGTCGGGTGGGCGATCCTATGCTGACGGCGGCAGTACTGAATAATCTGGGCCGATATTGCCAGGATCTCGGCCAGTCGGATCGGGCGCGCGAGTGTCACCAGGAAAGCCTGCATATCAAGGAACAGATCGGTGACGTGGCGGGCCAGGTAGTGTCGCTTATGAACCTGGGACGGCTGCATGTCGGTGAGGGCGATCCAGCGGCCGGCGTGGTCTGGCTGCGCGAGGCGCTACGGCGGAGCGAGCAGCGCGGCCTACGCATATGGCAAGCGTTGACGCTGCTCAACCTGGGGCAGACCCACCTGGAGCTAGGCGAAGTCGCGCAGGCGGGCGAGGCGTTCAGCAGCTCCCGGCAGCTCTATGAACAGCTTGGCGATACTTCCCGTATCGCGCACTGCCTCTACTTACGCGGCGATGTAGCGCTGGCGTTGGGTGAGGGCGAAGCCGCCTACATGTATGGTTGCCAGGCGCTTGAGCAGGCGCTGCGGATCGGCAGTGTGGCGTTCGAGTCGTGCGCGCTGCGGGTGATGGGCGAGGCGGCGCTGGCGCGTGGGCTGCTCGCCCCCGCTACAGAGTATCTTGAGCGAGCAGCGGCCTTGCAGGAGCATGTGCGAGATCCCTACGACCAGGCGCTGATCTGGGCGGCCCAGGCACGGTTGGCCGAGTCCCTGGGTGACATGGATCAAGCGATCAGCCGCGCGCGCGAGAGCCTGCGCCTGGCCCGTGAGCAACACGCGGCCCAGGTGATCGCCGCAATGGAGGCCCTGATCGGCCGGTACGATGCCGGGCCGGATGAGCGCTCCACCAGCACCGGCGCGTGAACGATCAGCCTGACTATACTGCAAATAATGTCTGCTTTGGACATCCTCCCGGATACGGCGTGATGCACGATACCTGAGTCCAGCGTGTCCATCGCATATCACGCATCACGTCGGGTTGATTTTCTTTCCGATTCCCTCCTCATATACCAATATCACATCACTGTGAACTGGGCGTGATATAGCAGCGCTGGCTTCAGGCGGCCTGTTTCGCTATGCTATGAACACAAACCAGGCATATTGACACTAACAAAGGAGGCTGTATGGGGCGACTGCTCACCCGCTCATTGGTCATCCTGGCGGCGTTACTTGTGACATAGTGTAACAGGAGGGCATATGAAGCCCCAGCTGATCCACTCGCTCATCTCCCCTAGCCGCACCGCCCGCCGGCTGTCACCCATCTGTTTGCTTGTGCTGATAGCTACATTGTGCCCAATCGCCTCCAGAGACATCCAACCGATCGCAGCCGCCTCCGAAGCCACCCAACCGATCATCACCGCCTCTAGGGACGCCCAACAGATCGCCGCAACTGGGCCGGGCGGTGACTTCTTCCCCGCGCCCGGCAGCCCGATGAGTGTAACCGGCGATGCGTTTGGGATAGCGACCGGCGACTTCAATGGTGATGATGCGCCCGATCTCGCAACGATCCTATGGGACCGCAGTCAGGTCAGTGTGCTGCTGGGGAACGGCGCGGGCGCCTTCGCCACGCCGCGTTACTTTCCCTTCGCCACTGGTGGCATGTCAGAAGATCTCGTCGCCGGCGATTTCAACCGCGATGGGCGGCTCGACCTAGTTACGTCCAACCGCGACACCGACAATGTGAGTTTGCTGCTCGGCGACGGCAACGGCAACTTTGGCTCGCCGGCAAACTTCACGGTCAGCCCCCAGCCACGCTCCATCGCCGCCGGCGATTTCAACCGCGATGGCTGGCTCGACCTGGCCACGGCGAACCACACGCCATACGCTGTGAGCTTCCTCCTCAACGACACACAGGGCGGTTTTGCCCCGTTCAGCACTATCGCTCTAGGCCACAATCCCCTCGGCCTTGTGACGGGCGACTTCGATAACGACACCAACCCCGACCTTGCGGTAGCGCTCGTTGGCACCAGCAAGGTATATCTGTTCCTGGGCAATGGCAATGGGGCATTCAGCGTGGGAACCGTTGTCGACCTTGGCGCCGGCCAAAACCCACGCGCGCTGGCAGCGGGCGATTTCAACGACGATGGGCGACTCGACGTAGTGAGCGCCAACAATACCAGTAAATCGCTGGGCATTTTGTTGAGCAGGACAGGTGGGTTCAGCCCCACACTCTATATCCCAGCCGGCAACAGCCCGTTTAGTGTGCTGACCTCCGACCTCGACGGCGATGGCGCTCTCGACCTAGCCGCCCCCGATCAAAATGGGAATGTCAGTGTCTTGCTCGGCGACGGCGACGGCGGCTTTGGCGATCCAGCGCTGTTCCGTACTCTCGGCCCTTCAAACGATATCGTGGCCGCCGATGTCAACGGCGATGGACGGCCCGATCTAGCCACTTCCAATGGCCCCGGACAGTCGATCAGCGTGCTGCTCAATCAGCCGCGCCCGGCCATCCTGGAGGCCGTGTTCAGCCCCAATATCAACGCCAGCCAGCCCTTCGACGTCTCGGTGATCTTGCGGGATAGTGCAGGCGAACAGCTCAGCAATAGCGAGGCGGCGGTGGTGCTGACGCTGGAGTCGGGACCGTCGGGCGCGATCCTCAACGGCATCACCACCGTGCGGGCCAGAATGGGTGTGGCGGCCTTCAGCGACTTGCAGCTAGACATGCCGAGCGCGAACTATGTGCTACGCGTCAGCGTTCCCGGTCAGGCCAGCACGCTCAGCCCATCCTTTAGCGTCACGAGCACGACCGCGCCAACCTGGCTCGCACTGCTGTATCTGAGCGGCGACGACACCAACATCACCGATACCACCAGGATCAGCCTGACGCAACCGATGCGCGCCCTGCGAGATCGCCTGGATCGTATGCTATATAACTCGGCGGTGCGGGTGGTGGTGCTGTATGACGGCAATGAGCAGAACGACACGGCGGTCTTGGTGAAAGGGCCGGATGGGTTGCAGAATATCACCGACGACGCCGCCAACTCGCCATTGTGGCCGGGTGGTATCGGCAGCCCAGGCCAGCGCGAGCTAGACACTGGCAGTTTCAGCACCCTGCGCAACTTTGTCACCTGGGCGCGCGGCACCTACCCCGACGCCCTCTACACCTTCCTGTCGATCGTCGACCATGGCGGGGGCTGGGCGCCCGACCTGACCACACCGCCGATTCAGCCGCGCGGTGGCGGCGGAACGCAGCCTAGCGGGGGATGGCGTGGCATGAGCCTTGATCTGGCCAGCGGGGGCACCACGCTCTCGACACACGACACCGGCGCGGCGCTGATCGGCGTGGGCAAGATCGACGTGCTGTTCTTCGACGCCTGCCTGATGGGCATGATCGAGAGCGCCTACGAGGTGCGCGACTACGCCGACTACTTCATCGCCGGGCAGAATTTGCTCTTCGCCGAATTGCCCTACCAAGACTACTTCTCGACAGAAGTACTCACGGCGACCACACCTCCCCGCGACCTGGCGCAACGACTCGTTGAGCGCTACAACGCACACAAAAACGGCAGACTTAATCCATTCACCATCGCCGCCATTGATCTGACCCGGCTACGCAGCACAGTGCCCGACAACCTGACAAACCGCGTGAACACGCTGGCCGATCTCCTCCTGGGAGACCTGCTCCCGCCGGTAAGCGCTGATGACGAACTAGTGAAAGCGCTGGTCGAGGTCTATACGACAACCCAGAAATTCGACTACGACAGCAGCTTGACGCTGGACCCGCGCGAAGGATATGTCGATCTGGTGGATTTCGCGCGCCGTCTGCGCGACTCGCCAGATCCGGCCATCTTGCAGGACGTCAAGGACGCCGCCGCCGCAGTCGTGAACGCGGCAACCGATCCGGTGGCGCCGGTGGTTGTTCACCACAAGAACATCAACGGTACCTACAAGAACGAGATCTGGAACTTCGACCGGGCCAACGGCCTCTCGATCTTCCTGCCGCTTGGCGAGCAGGACTATCGCCCGACCAAAGCCGACCCCACCAACAAAACCCTGGCGGGGGAGCCTGAACGACAACTCAACTACTATGTGGATGCAAACCAGCTTGCCTTTACACGGGATGTGCCGGGCTGGGCGGAACTGCTGGAGCGTCTCGAACCGGCCGTGCCGGTCATCCGGGCGCCTGGCGGTCTGGGCGGTGTGTCGCTGAGTGCGGCATCCCCAATAATCGATCAGCGGCCATTCAATGCGCCATACCCGATCCAGGTCATTGAGATCACCTACTTGCCGCTGATGCGGCGCTGACCACCAGCCCAACATGATCGCAGCCGGCGCGGCGGGAAATACCTCCCACCACGCCGGCTGCTTTGCTTCGCTGCCCGGCTACAGCTTGAGCAGATATCCCTCGCCCTTGACCGTCTTGATCAGCTCGTCCGCCGGGAGTCCGGCCCCGCGCAGCCGCTTACGCAGCTCGTAAACCGCCTGGCTGAGCCGCCGGTCGTCGGCCTCCAGGTAGTCATCGCCCCAGATCGCTTGCATACAATTGTCGTGGCTGCACACCTGCCCCTGGTAGTGGTACAGGTGGTCGAGCAGCCGGAATTCGCGTTGGGCCAGGTGCAGCGGCTGCTGGCCCAGCATAAACAGCTTGCGCCGGTGGTCGAAGTGCAAGGCCGAGCTGGACTTCTCGGTCGGGTTTGGGTCCGCGAAGCGCAGCATGACCTCCGGCCCCAGGCGGATCTCATCGCCGTCTTCGAGGAGGCGCGGCTCGTCGATCCGCTCGCCATTCACGAACGTGCCGTTCACACTCCCCAGATCGGCCACTAGGCAGCGCGGGCCATCACGGCGCACCTGGGCGTGCCGGCGCGATACGGTATTGACGCCAGCGATCATTTCACAGGTCTGGTCGCGGCCAATCGTGCATACCGTCGCTTCGAGCATATACTCACGCGGGCGAATCAGCTCGTGGAAGGCGCGCAGCCGAGGGGTCAAGCCGTCGTTCACGATCATACGAAATTCCTCGCTTGATAGGGTCTACAACTCCCATTCTACGCCGTCGCGCCAGGGTTCGTCAATCCATCATTATCACAGCATTGTGAACCAGGTGTGAGCTAGTAGCACTGGTTCCTGCCGAACTATTTCACTATGCTACGCCTACACGGGAATGAGTAATAGCAGGATCGGGAACGAGGGTGGGCCGCTTGAATCGGGCGGCCCAGCGCGCCGCTCACGGTGTTTGTACACAAGGAGGGAACCAATGAAATCCGCAAACGTCACATCCTGGCGGAAGCACACGGGTCTGTCGATCAGCAGCATCCTGATCCTGGTGATGACGCTGCTCGCAGGAGCAGGAATGTTGCCACCACCACCGATCGCACACGCCGCTCGGGCGCCGCTGAATCAGAATGTGCTGGTCATTCTCCTGGACGACCTGGACTACCTGACGCTGCAACGGTTGATCGACGCGGGCAAGCTGCCGAATATCAGAGAAAAACTCTACAGGCAAGGAACGAACTTCACCAACGCCTACGTGACTAATGCCTTGTGCTGCCCCTCGCGCGCATCGATCTACACCGGCATGTACCCCCACAACCATAACCTGTGGTCGGTAGCGGGCGACCCGAATGACCCCTACAAGAGCGGGTGGCCCTGGTATCGCGATAGTAAGTTGTATCAGAAGGCGATCAATACGGCGCTGCAAGACCAGGGGTATTTTACGGGCTTTGTCGGGAAGTTCATGAACGGGATCGGTTACGATGAAAAACCGCCTTCAGACTTCAAGTGGAATACTTTTTCCCCAGCGGCTGGAGCTTATGGTTACTGGATGTATAAATTTAAGTACCGAAAATGGACGTACGTGCCCGCGAGCGCCGGCGGGGGCGCATATGACAATGGCCAGGAAGTTATCCCTGGCCCGAATGTCTACCAAACCGATCAGTTGGCGTGGGAAACCAGGAATGCGATCAGATCCGCGCAGCAAGCGAGCAAGCCATTCTTCATCGTATACGCGCCGACGGTGCCACACGTCGAGCCGGATCTTATCTATCAGGAGGCGAACGATGGGGAGCGGGATGTCGTGCTGGATCGGCCGGATACAGCAGCGCCCTATGACCAGACCTCGTTTAATACCTATACCGACACCTGGTCACAGCATATTCGTGGGCGGCTGACGACAAGTACGATACCGGATGGCATAACATTTTCGGCGACCAGCCCGAGTATCTATGGAGATCCAGCACCAGAACGCAGGATTCGACAATGGGTAAATGGCCATTGGGAGCCTGTAGCAGGGCAATTCGACCTGCCGCGCATGGGGGCTAGCGCGCCGAACGGACAGCCGGTCATCGGTGAAAATCTCTCGGCGGTCTGGAAGCCATTCTGGCTACGTGGTTTCGGCAACACGCGCAACCCTTTGAATACTACCTATTCGACCGCACCTCAGCGACCTTCAATTACGTCGGCTGACATCAACCGGCTGAAACGGCTGCATCTGAGCCGGCAAGAGTTGCTGATAGCGCTCGACGATAGCCTGGGCTACCTGTTCCTCAATACGAACATTCTGTCGACAGGGCTGATTATCCTCACATCGGATAATGGCTATCAGCTCGGCGAGCATAATCTTGGGCAAAAGATATTTCCCTACGAGGAGTCGATACGGGTGCCGCTGATCATACGCGATCCGTATAATCTGAATACCTCGGCCACGCCGCGCATCGATTCCAGCATCGTGCTCAATACCGACATCGCGCCGACGATCGCACACTTCACGAAAGGTTGGACGAATGGATGGCCGGGCAGCACCTCGGATGGGCGCTCGCTGATGCCATTTATCAATACATCTTACGGTTCAGCGTTCCATCGCAATCGTGCGCTGATTTCAGCATCGGGCGGTTGTCCCCTCATACGATTGGACACATCCGCAAACCGGCGCTAAATACATGCCGTTCTGGCAAGTGCCGCACTATGAGGCCCTGCGAACCCGCACGAACACCGAAGACTCACTCTATGCGCGGTATTCGTACTACCGCGACCAGTACCCCTCCAGCTATAACTTAGGGAACTTTCGCGTCTTTTCCAGTGGTACTCCCCCAGTAGAGGCCGAGTTCATCAATATGCCCAGCGATCCATTTCAGATGATGCCACAGCCCGGACAACGGCCGCTCTACGACAGGTGGCTCAATAACTTCAAGAGCTGTAAAGGCAATACCTGCGCGATGCTCGAAGATACGGCGACGTTGAGTGTCCACGCCTATTGGAACTTCGATGCGTCCAACTATGTGCCGCCATCATGGTCCGACAATGACGCCGATCTGACAAATGTGCCTCGTTATGCAAGCGGCCCGTGTGCAGGGAAGGCGTTCGGTGGGTGCCGGTTCGATACGCGCACCCATACGACAGCCGTAATCAATGGCGTGAGCACGCAGATCGAGAGTATCACGGCCTACGGCAAATACTGGAACTTCGACACCCGCACCGGGCAGCAGCCGGCGGGCTGGGGCGGCAACGGCAGCGACCTCACCACGGTTCCTCGCTATACCTCAGGCCCCTGCGCCGGTAGACCGGCCGGCGCGTGTAAGTTCGACACGCGCACCCATACGACAGCCGTGATCAATGGCGTGAGCACGCAGATCGAGAGTATCACGGCCTACGGCAAATACTGGAACTTCGACACGCGTACCGGGCAGCAGCCGGCGGGCTGGGGCGGCAACGGCAGCGACCTCACCACGGTTCCTCGCTATACCTCAGGCCCCTGCGCCGGTAGACCGGCCGGCGCCTGTACTTTTGATACCCTCACGTACTTCGATACCCTGATAGGCGGCGTCAATACACAAGTTGAGACGATCACGGCCTACGGCAAATACTGGAACTTCGACACCCGCACCGGGCAGCAGCCGGCAGGCTGGGGCGGCAACGGCAGCGATCTTACCAGTGTGGCGCGCTTTGCTAATGGCCCCTGCTATGCGAAAGCACCCGGCACCTGCGTCCTCGATACCCGTTCGTTCACCACCGTGAATGGGCAGTATATCGAGACGATCACAAACTGAGCCATTGGTCCTTTCCAAAACACATCCTTTCTGAAAAGGGAGGGGCAAGAGGAGACCGAACCTCCTCTTGCCCCTCCCTAACTTGTTGTGAGCGATCCGAATCATGTTCTGAGGCGTCTCCATTGATATGCTATACTTGCCCTTATATTGCACTACATTCAGCCCGCGAACATCTCATTGACAGGACTTAGTGCGTAACTCCTGTCGTTGGCAGAACAATATGGGAGCAGCGATCGTCGATGACACGCCGGGGCCACACGAACGCGATCGTCGGCGGCGCCGTGTGGCTGCTGCTGCTGGCCGGGCTGCCCGGCGGCGGGCCAGCACGCACGCTCGATCTGCTGATCCTGCTCGCCGTGCTGGTCGTCACCCCACTTGGCATGTCGCTCGCCGTCTCCGCCGCGCGCTCGGGCAGCCCGCTAGACGGGGCGGCGCTGGCGGTGCAGCCGTTCGCTGCCGGGCTGGTGATCCTTTCCTTTCTGCTGCCCGCCGGCCCGCTCGCCGGGCTGCTCGCGTCGGGCTGGCTGCTGCTGGATGGGCTGGCCGCGCTCGCGGCGCTTGCGGCCCTGCGCTCGCGTGGGCTCGGCCGCGCCGACGAACTGTGCGTCGACGCCGGGCTGCTCTACCTGCCGGTCGGCGGCGCCTGGCTGCTGGCATCGCGCCTGGGCATCAACCCGCTGGGATTTGGAGACACGATCGTGCTCCTCACCGCGATCCACTTCCACTACGCCGGGTTCGCCGCGCCGATCCTGGCCGGGATGGCCGGCCGCAGGCTGGCTGCGGCTCGGCCATCGGCCTGGGGCATCTTTCGCGTCGTCGCGACCGGCGTCGTCGCGGGCGTCCCGCTCGTGGCCGCCGGGATCACGATCTCGCCGGCCCTGGAGGTCGCCGCTGCCTGCATCCTGGCCGGCAGCCTGGCCGCGCTCTCGGCGCTGACGCTCTACGCGATCGTACCCACGCTTCGGCGACGGTCGGCGCAAGCGCTGCTGGTCATCTCTGCAGCGGCGGCGGTGATCGCGATGCTCTTCGCCGTCGCCTACGCGGTCGGGGAGTTCGCCCAGGCCCCGATCGTCGGCATCCCCCGCATGATCGAGGTCCACGGGCTAGTCAACGCGCTGGGGTTTGTGCTGTGCGGCCTGATCGCGTGGACACTGGACGGGTGACAAGATGACAAGATGACAAGATGAAAGGGTGAAAGGGTGAAAGGGTGAAAGGGTGACTACATTACGCAACACGCAACACGCAACACGTTTCACGTTTCACGTTTCACGACGAGGGCTTGATATGTTTCTGCTCCGAAAGCCTTCTGAGACGGCGCTCCGGCAGTTTATCGCCGGGCAGCGCGAGCTGGCATTCTCCTACCCCGCCGTAGGCGCCACTGCGGGAACGCCGCCTGGCGGCTATAATGTCGATCACAACCGCGTCAGGCTGGGCGCCGGGCCGGAAACGTTCGCGCGGGCCGTCGCCGCGCTGCGGCGCTGGGAGATGTTCCCGCGCGGATGGACGCAGCTCTGCTGGCCCGACGCGCCGATCGAGGTCGGGACAACTGTCGGCCTGCTGGTGCCGCTGCCGGGGCTCTGGATGTTCGGCGCCTGCCGGATCGTCTACCTGGTCGATGAGGATGGCCCAGTGCGGCGCTTCGGCTTCGCCTACGGGACGCTGCCGGCGCACGTGGAGCGCGGCGAGGAGCGCTTCACAGTCGAGTGGCGCCGTGAGGACGACTCGGTCTGGTACGATATCCTGGCGTTCTCCCAACCGAACCACATCCTGACCTGGGCCGGCTACCCGGTAGCGCGGCTGATGCAGCGCCGCTTCGCCAGGGACTCGAAGCGCGCGATGGTGGCGGCGGCCGCCGTAGGAGCGTAGGGCGAGCCCGCGTGCTCACGCTCACCACCTGTAGCGTAGGGCGAGCCGCGTGCTCGCCCCTGAGAGGAGACACCCATGTCGTTCACCCACCGCCCGCGGCGGCTACGCCGCACGCCGACCCTACGCCGGATGGTGCGCGAGACCACGCTGCGCCCCGAGGACCTGATCGCGCCGCTGTTCATCGCCGAGGGCCGTGGTGTCGTCCGGCCGATCGGCTCGATGCCCGGCCACGCCCAGCGCTCGGTCGATCAGATCGAGGCCGAGATCGACGCGCTGGTCGAGCTGCACATCCCAGCGGTGCTGCTGTTCGGCATCCCGGCCCACAAGGACGGCAACGGCAGCATGGCCTGGAACCCCGAGGGGCCTGTGCCGAGCGCCATCCGCGTGATTAAGGAGCGCGCCCCCGATCTAGCGGTGATCGCCGACGTCTGCCTGTGCGAGTACACCGACCACGGCCACTGCGGCCTGATCAACACTCGCTTCGACGATCTCCCGATCCCGACGATCATGGGCGATCCGCCGGAGCAGGTGTACGACCCGCACGAGCCGGAGGGGGCGCTCCTGAACGACCCGACCCTCGAACTGCTGGCGCTGGCCGCCGCCGTCTACGCCGACGCAGGGGCCGACATCGTGGCGCCCAGCGCGATGATGGACGGCCAGGTGGCCGCGATCCGCGCCAGGCTCGACCGCGTCGGCCACACCCAGGTGCCGATCCTGGCCTACGCCGCCAAGTTCGCCTCGGCCTTCTACGGGCCGTTCCGCGAAGCGGCCGAATTGACCCCGCGCTTCGGCGACCGGCGCGCCTACCAGATGGACCCGGCCAATGGCCGCGAGGCGCTGCGCGAGGTGGCGCTCGACGCCGCCGAGGGCGCCGATATGCTGATGGTCAAGCCGGCCGGCCCGTACCTCGACGTCATCCGCGAGGTGCGCGCCCGCTACGAGCTGCCCCTGGCCGCCTACCAGGTCAGCGGCGAGTACGCCATGCTCAAGGCCGCCGCCCAGAACGGCTGGCTGGACGAGCGCCGCGCCGCATTGGAGAGCCTGATCGCCATCAAACGGGCCGGCGCCGACCTGATCATCACCTACTATGCCAAAGAGGCCGCACGCTGGATAGCAGAGGAATAAACCTTATGAAGCAGATCCTCCCAGGGCTATCATTCTTCACTGGCATGATCGTCGGGCGCGTCTACCTGATCGAGGACGCGGATGGCCTGACCCTGATCGACACCAGTATCGGGCCCTCGGCCGCGAAGATCCTCAAGCAGCTCGCCGCCGCCGGCCGCCGGCCCGCCGATGTCAAACGCATCCTGATCACCCACGCGCACCCCGACCACGTGGGCGGGCTGCCGGCGTTGAAGCGGGCGACTGGGGCGCAGGTGATCGCCTCGACCATCGAGCGCCCAGTGATCGAGGGCCAGGTGCCCATCCCGCGCCCGCCGGCCGAGCGTCTCTCGGGCCTGGCGCGGCGGCTGCGCCCGCCGGAGACCCGCCTGGAGCCCACACCCGTCGACCGTGAGGTCGTGGATGGCGAGCTGCTGCCCGAAATCATGGGCGGGCTCCAAGTCGTCGCCACGCCGGGCCACGCGCCGGGCCACCTGGCGTTCTGGCAGCCTGAACGGCGGGTGCTGTTCTGCGGCGATGTGATCTTCCGCCTGCCCAACCTGCGCCTGCCCTTCGCGTTTTTCACCGTCGATATGGACGAGAATAAGCGCTCGATAAGGCGCGTGGCCGAGATGGACCCGCAGATGGTCTGCTTCGGCCACGGCAGCCCGCTGACCAAGGACACGGCGCGGGCCATTCGTGCGTTCGCGCACAAGGTCGGCGCGATGTGACAGGGAAGATCGTCGATGCTTCAGGTTGAGATCCTATGTCACTGCTGATTACATATCTCCGGCGTCTAGCGTTCTACCTCTGTATTGCGCTCATCTTGCTATACATCCTGTTTCCTGCGTACTGGATGTTTATCTCATCCTTCAAGAATCCGACGACGATTTTCACGGTTGATTATCTGCCTACCGGGATCTCCCTGATTAACTACAGGTTGCTGGCCCAGGACACGCCTTTCTTCCGCGCCATCCACAACTCGGTGATCGTGGGCGTGGCCGTGGCCGCCCTGACGCTCGCGATCGGATCGCTGGCCGCGTATGCGCTGGGCCGGGTGCGCTTTCGCGGCCGGCGCCTGACCCGTCACGCCATTATGGTGATGTTTGTCTTTCCGCACATCAGCATCCTGGGCAGCCTGTACCTGCTGATGAGCAATCCTTGCAGCATCGTCGGCGGGAGCTGCAACGAGTGGGGCCTCTACAACACGTTGCGGGTGCTGATCATCAGCTACCTGGTTCTGACCTTGCCGCTGACGGTCTGGTTCCTGGCCGCCTACTACCGCGACCTGCCCTACGAGCTTGAGGAGGCCGCCGCCGTCGACGGCGCGACGCCGTTCCAGGTCTTCACGCGGATCATGCTGCCGCTGACCGCGCCGGGCCTGATCACCACCGGATTACTGACCTTTATCACATCCTGGAATGAGTTTCTCTTCGCGCTGACCTTCACCCAGCCTGAGCAGTCGTGGACGGCGCCGGTCGCGATCTCGATGTATGGGGACCTGGGGCAGGGCATGCTACTGACCCTGGCTGCGTCGATGCTGGTCACCGGCCCGATCATGATCCTGGCGCTGACCTTCCAACGCCAGATCACCGCTGGTCTCACCGGCATAACGGCCCAGGAGAGCGCCGAGGACGGCTGGCTGGGACGGCAACTCCGCCGGCGCGGGCTGCCGCAGATCCAGCTCAGCGCGCCGGCGCGCGTGGTCTTGCTGGTGTTGGGGCTGGCCGCCCTGGTATTTGTCGCGCACGGGTGGAACGTGATCGCCTTTCCCTACCCGATCGACTACGGCGAGGGGCCGCTGCTGGACCAGGCGACCCGGCTGGCCCGATTCCAGAACATCTACCGCCCCAGCACGGCCACGCCACCCTACACGATCGCCAACTATCCCCCGCTCTATCCCCTGACGCAGGCGCCGCTGGTCTGGCTGTTCGGGCCGGCGTTCTGGTACGGTCGCCTGCTCTCCTGGCTGAGTATGGTCGCCGCCGCCCTGTTGATCGCCCTGATCCTGCACGCGCTCACTGGCGATCGGCTCGCGGCGGCGATCGGCGGCCTGACCCTGCTAGCGATCCCGTACGTCTCTTTCTGGGCGCCGCTCTACCGGGTGGACCCGCTGGCGCTGGCGCTCAGCCTGGGTGGGATCTTCGTCATCGTTCGCCGGCCGGACGCGCGCTGGACGTTGCCGCTGACGGCCGGGCTGCTGGTCGCTGCGGTGTACACGCGCCAGTCGTATGGGCTGGCCGCGCCTGCGGCGGTCTTCGTGTGGCTGCTGAGTCGTCAGCCGCGCCGGCGGGCGTTGGTCTTCGCGGCCCTGCTGGGCGGCATCGGGTTGGGGCTGTTTGCCCTACTCAACCTGCTCACCGGCGGCGGTTTCTTCTTCAATATCGTCACCGCCAATGTCAACGAATATCGGCTTGACTTACTTCAAGAATACCTGGGGGAACTGTGGGTGTTCATGCCCTACCTGCTGCTGAGTAGCGCCCTGTTTGTGCTGCTGGCCGGCTGGTTTCGAGTGCGATCGTGGTCGCTGGTGGCGCCCTACTTCGTGGGCGCGGCGCTGTCGGGCCTGACGATCGGCAAGGTCGGCTCGAATGTGAACTACTTCCTGGAGCTTTCGGCGGCCATGAGTCTGGCGATCGGCGCCTTTATTGCTTGGCAGCGGCCAAGGCCAGCGGCACGCCACGCGCTGATGCTGATCCTGGCGCTCCAGTTATTTCTGCTGCTGCCGGGCATGCGCTATCACCTGTTTACCGAACTGAAGCTTGGCCAAAGCGAGGACCAGGCCCGGCTCATGCAGATCATCCGCAGTAGCGATGGGCCGGTGCTGGCCGACGAGGAGATGGGATTGCTGGCATTAGACCAGCGCCCGCTGTATTTCCAGCCCTTCGAGATGACCCAACTCGCCCGCGACGGCGTCTGGGACCAGGCGCCATTGCTCGCGGCGATCGATCGGCAGCAGTTCGCGGCGATCATGATCCTCATGCTCCCTACTCCACCTATCCACCGCGACCGCTGGACCGATGAGATGCTCAACCAGATCGACCGGCGCTATGAAGCGGCCGAGATCGTCGGCAACACCGTGGTCTACCGGCCGAAGCAGCAATAGTTAGACAAGGTTTCGGGCAACGCCGCTCTACTTTATGATGTGAGTGGGGAAGTAGGAGAATTTATTATGTCAAACACAACCCGTTCAGCCGAACTGTTCGAGGAGGCCCGGCGGCTGATCCCCGGCGGCGTCAATAGCCCTGTGCGCGCCTTCCGGGGCGTCGGCGGGGTGCCACGCTTTATCGCCGGCGGCCAGGGCGCCTGCCTCTACGACGTCGACGGCAACCGCTATATCGATTATGTGCTCTCGTGGGGGCCGCTGATCCTGGGGCACGCCCACCCGGCTGTCGTGGCGGCGATCACCGAGCAGGCCGGGCGTGGCACCTCGTTTGGGGCGCCGACCGAGCTGGAGAGCGAGATCGCGCGGCTGGTCACTGCGGCGATGCCGGCGGTTGAGCTGGTGCGCTTCGTCTCGTCGGGCACCGAGGCGACGATGAGCGCCGTGCGGCTGGCGCGCGCCTACACCGGCCGGCCCAAGGTGATTAAGTTCGCCGGCTGCTACCACGGCCACGCCGACGAGTTCCTGGTCCAGGCCGGCTCCGGCGTCGCGACGCTTGGGCTGCCCGACAGCCCCGGCGTGCCGGCTGCCGCCACCGCTGATACATTGAGCGCGCCCTACAACGACCTGGTCGCCGTCGCCACGCTGCTGGAGCAGCATGCTGAACAGGTCGCCGCGATCATCGTCGAGCCGGTGGCCGGCAACATGGGCCTGGTGCCGCCTGCCGAGGGCTACCTGCCCGGCCTGCGGCGCCTGGCCGACCAGCACGGCGCGCTGCTGATCTTCGACGAGGTGATGACCGGCTTCCGGGTCGCCTATGGCGGCGCGCAGGCGCGCTACGGCGTCACGCCCGACCTGACCTGCCTGGGCAAGGTGATCGGCGGCGGGCTGCCGGCGGCGGCCTACGGCGGCCGGCGCGAGATCATGGAGTTGGTCGCGCCGGCCGGCCCGGTCTACCAGGCCGGCACGCTCTCCGGCAACCCGCTGGCGATGGTCGCCGGGATCACGACCCTGCGGGCGATCGGCCAGCCGGGGGTGTTCGAGCGGCTAGAGCAGGTCGCCACGGCGCTGCGCGACGGGTTCGCCGGCGCGGCGCGGGCGACCGGCGTGCCGCTCCAGGCGGCGGCGGTCGGCAGCATGTGGGGCTTCTTCTTCGCCGACGCGCCGGTCGCCGACTACGCGGCAGCCAAGCAGCGCGCCGACACGGCCCGCTACGCCCGCTTCTTCCACGCCATGCTCGACCGGGGTGTCTACCTGGCGCCGTCGCAGTTCGAGGCCGCGTTCGTCTCGCTGGCCCACGACGACGCGCTGGTGGAGCAGACGATCGCGGCGGCCACGGAGGCGTTCGCGGTGCTGCGCGACTGATGCTTTTCTCGCTGCTACGATCCGCGAAGCCACGCGAAGATTGTCAGTTGTCAGTGGTCCGTTGTCAGTTGCAACTAACAACGGACCACTGACAACTGACTCCTGCTAGAACGCATCGACGTTGAGCAGCACCTCTTTGATCGGATCAGGGTCGTCGACATCATTCCAGTTGAGGTTCCCGGCGCTCTGGAGCGCACTCTTGACCTGCGCGGGCGACGCGCCAGGGTGGGTCGAGATGTACAGCGCTGCGGCGCCCGCGACATGCGAGGTCGCCATTGAGGTGCCGCTGAGCGTACTATAGCCGCCGCCCCTCCAGGTCGAGTAGATACACACCCCCGGCGCGATGATATCGATATCGGCGCCGTAGTTCGAGAAATTGGCGAAGGTGTCGTCCTCATCGGCGCGGCAGGTCGCCGCCGCCCTGCCGCCAGGCGCGCCGTTGAAGTCGGCCAGCGCCGAAACGGTGATCACCTCGTCGTAAGCCGCCGGCACGACGTTCTGCGCGTCACTCGCCGAGCCGCCGGCCGACACCGCGTAGGTCACGCCCGCCGCCACCGATCGACAGATCGCGTCGTGCAGCGCCACCCCGGTCGCGCAGCCGGCCCCGCTGGGCTCCGTGCCGGCCGCGCCCAGGCTCATATTCGCCACCTTGATCGTGCCGGCATTGGCCGTCACAAAATCGACACCGCAGATCACCGACGAGAACGAGCCGGAGCCGGCGCTATTGAACACCCGCACCGCCCATAGCCGCGCGCTTGGGGCGACCCCGACGACACCTTGGCTGTTGTCCCTGGCGGCGATGGTGCCCGCGATATGCGTACCATGGCCATTGCCGTCGTCATAGCCGGTCTCGGTCGAGCAGTTCTTGCCGCCGACGACATTCAGGTCGGGATGATCGAGGTCGATCCCGGTGTCGATGACCGCGACGTTGATGTTCACGCTGCCGGAGCCGTTGCCGGAGACGGTCGAACTCAACTCCCCGTCGATGCGGTTGATGCCGGTCGGCAGAGTCTGGGCGTTAATCGTCATGATCTGATCCTGATTGATATAGGCCACGTCGGGGTCAGCTTGCAGGCGGGCGAGCAGCGCCGGCGGCACGACCGCAGCAAACCCCTTGAGCGCGTGCCCGTAGGAGTGCAGCAGCGGCAGCCCGTGCTTCGCCGCTAGGCCGCGCGCCTTGCCTTGAGGATCGGCAACCGTATCTTTGAAGACGACGATATACTGGTCGGAGATGGCGTTTGTGCGAGCGGCAGCGGGGCGACTGAAGAGCACAGTGGTGAGGGTAAGTCCGATGGCAGCAAGCAGGGTGGCGAAACGACGCGCGAACATCATTATCAGCTCCTTCCTCATATACTCTTGCACTTCACCTGACCAGGGGACGGCAATACGAAGCCCGGAGGAACAGTTCGGCCTCCTTTCTAGGGCGTACGACGCCGGCATCAGTCGCGACGATCAGCTGTATCCTCAGTCGGCGCACAGTATACCAGCGTCTTTAGGACTTCGCTTGGGAGGTGGTCTTCTTCGCACTTTTGGTGTATCATACCGGGGACCCAATCGGTGCTAACGCTGCTCGACCTGAGCGCTTGACGGGCAATCCTATTCCGTGTATAATCCGCTATAGGATAAGCTGTCGGCATGAGAAAGGCAGCCCTATGACTCCAGAAAACCAGGCCCTACTCACAGCGATCCATGAAATGCTCACTGAAGCGAACGCCCCGATCGTGGCCCGGCTGGAAGGGCTCGAAGGGCGTATCGGGCAGCTTGAAGAGCGCATCGAGCGCCTCGAAGGGCACCTGGAACGCCTCGAAAAGCAAGTCGAAACAATCGACGCACGGACCAGCGAGATCCTGAGTGACTTCCAGGACCTGCGCGATCGGGTCCCGCTGCTTGAGGAGCGCATCGACAATGGCTTCCGCGCGCTCAAGAGCGATCTCACCTTCGCATTCAGCGACATCCGCAAGATCGCCGCGGCGCAGGACCGCGGCGACAAAGCGATCGAAGGGCTGAAGCGCGAAATCGCCGGCCTCCAGCAGCGCCTGGCGGCGCTAGAAGGCCGGCAGAGTACTTCTTAACGAACCGACCACGACGAAGGCGGCCCTCTGTGGCCGCCTTCGTCGTGGTCGCCTTTGTTGTAGCTGCCGTCGTCGTGGCCACCCATTCAGCGCTGGAAATGAAACTCCCGATGGGCTTGAATATACACCGCATTCGGGTCGTCGGGGTCGCCGCCGATGACGGCGTGCTCGACCAGGTGGAATGGCCCAAACACGACTTCGTAGGTGTACCACGTCACGATGAACGGCGCGCGGGTGCCAGAGAAGGTATAGTCGCGCGCGTTCCAGCCGCTGGCTGCCAGCCGCTCGGCCAGGTCCGCGCGCCAGGCGTAGGGGTGCCCTTCCACGCGGTAGGTGATGTTCAGGTTGTTCAGGCCGCGCGAAGTGACGACAACTTCCGTCGCATCAGGGTGGATGAGCGGCGTAGATAGGCTATTGCGCGCTACCCAGGCGCCCGCCGCACAGAGCAGCAGGACGGCGACGATCGCCACAACCAGCATGCTACGTCGTTTGCCCACACACCAAACCCTATCGGATGAGTACCAGGTTTTGCAGGAGCGGTCGACAGGGATTCGCCGCCAGGCACCCGCCGGAGCTAAGTGTAGCGGATCAGTCAACCTCTACGGCATTCGCGGCGATCACCCGCTTGTACCAGAGCGCGCTGTCCTTGGGGATGCGCTGCTGGGTTGCATAGTCGACCCAAACGATCCCGAACCGCTGCATGTAGCCGTGCGCCCACTCGAAGTTGTCCAGCAGCGACCAGACGAAGTAGCCAGCCAGTGGCACCCCAGCCGTGATCGCCTGGTGGGCCATGGCGAAGTGGTCGCGGAGAAAGCGCAACCGCAGGTGGTCGTTGATGCTGCCGTTGCCGTTCGGCGCGTCAGTATAGCTGGCGCCGTTCTCGGTGACATACAGTTTGCCGGGCCGGTACTCAAAGTGCAGGCGCGCCAGCAGTTCGTAGAGCCCCTGCGGGTAGACCTCCCAACCCATCGCGGTCCACTCGGACTCGGGGGCCAGGAAGACCGTGCGGGGCGCGTTCTCATGCTCCGGCACCTCCTGGCTGCGGAGCACACTACGGTTGTAGTAGTTGACGCCCAGGAAGTCGGTCTGGACGGCGATCGCATCGAGGTCGCCCGGCCGCACAAACGTGAGTCCCTCTGGCGGCAGGTGCCCGGCGGTGATATAGTCGGCGACCATATCGGCGGGATAGTGGCGGCCATACACCGGGTCGAGGAACCAGCGGTTGAAGTAGCCATCAAAGTGCCGGGCAGCGTTGACGTCGGCCACGCTTGGCGAGGCCGCCGCTGCCGGCGTGAAATTGAGCGTGATCCCGACCTGGGCGCCGGGGCTATTGCGGCGCAGCACCGGCACAGCCCAGCCGTGGGCCAGCAGCAGATGGTGGCTGGCGGCCAGCGCAGCCGGCCAATCCTGCCAGCCGGGGGCATGCTCGCCGATCTGGTAGCTCAACAGGCTCGCGCACCATGGTTCGTTGATCGTGATCCAGTTGGTGACCTGGTCGCCCAGGTGGCGGCTGATCGCGTCGGCGTACTCGACGAACGCCTCGGCGGTAGCACGCTCCGGCCAACCGCCGGCGTCCTGGAGCGCCTGGGGCAGATCCCAGTGGTACAGGGTCGCAAACGGCACGATATCATTCGCCAGCAGCTCGTCGACCAGGCGGCGGTAGAAGTCGAGCCCGCGCTGGTTGACCGGGCCGCGGCCCTCCGGCAGGATGCGCGGCCACGCGATCGAGAAGCGGTAGGACTGAAGGCCAAGCTCCTTCATCAGGGCGATGTCCTCGCGCCAGCGGTGGTAGTGGTCGCAAGACACATCGCCGGTATCGCCATTGGCGACCTTGCCGGGCGTTCGAGAGAAGCGATCCCAGATCGACTCACCCCGGCCATCTTCGTTCCAGGCGCCCTCGATCTGATACGACGCTGTGGCGGCACCCCACAGGAAGTTCTGAGGAAAGGTCAGTTTCGGCATTGATACTCTCTATCGATTTATCTATGAAGTGAAACGTGAAACGTGATGCGTGGCGTCTGGGCGGCCACGGAGGGCTTGCCCTACAGGTGCTTGGCCCTTCATCCCTTCGCCCTTTCACCCCTTCACCTTGTCGCCAGCGGCAGCCGTCGGCTCTGCGGCACCCGGCCCATACAGGTGGCAGCGCACCCAGTGCTGTGGGGCCAGCCACTCGACGCCCGGCATGACCTGGCGGCATACGTCCATCACCTTCGGGCAGCGGGCGGCGAACGGGCAGCCTGGCGGCGGGTCGATCAGCGACGGCAGATCGCCGCGTGCCACCGGGGCGCGCCGGTTCATCGGCCGGGCCGGATCAGGCACCGCCGAAAGCAGCAGTTGGGTGTAGGGGTGCGCGGGCTGCTCCATCAGATCAGTGCTCGCGGCGCCCTCAACCATATGGCCGGCGTACATCACGATCGTCCGGTCGCCGATATAGCGGGCGCTGGCGATATCGTGCGTGATATAGACATAGGCGATGCCGCGCTCCTGCTTCAGCCGATCCATCAGGTTCAGGATGCCCATACGAATCGACACATCGAGCATCGAGATCGGCTCGTCGGCCAGGATAACCTCCGGGTCGACCGCCAGCGCGCGAGCGATCGACACACGCTGCCGCTGGCCGCCCGAAAGCTGGTGCGGGAACTTCTTGGCGAACTCGACCGCCGGATTCAGGCCAACCGTGGTCAGCAGCTCATGGATCTGCCCCTCGACCTCGTCGCCGCTGCGGGCTTTCTTATGGATCAGCAGCGGGCGCTCAAGGTGATGACCGACGGTATGGACCGGATTCAGCGAGCCAAACGGATCCTGAAAGATCATCTGCACATTATTGCGGTAGGCCAGCGTCGCCCCACGCGGCTCGATTTTGAGCATATTCTGGCCCTTGAAGATAATCTCGCCCTTGGTCGGCGGCATCAGGCGGGCGATCAGCCGCACGGTGGTGCTTTTGCCGCTGCCCGACTCCCCGACCAGCGCCACCACCTCGCCGCGCCGCACGGAGAAGCTAACATCCTCCAGCGCATGCACATGTTTGGTGCTGAAGATGGAGCCGACTGGGAAGTGCTTGGTAAGATGGCGCACCTCAAGCACAACGTCGCCCTGCGCATCTGCGCCATTCTGCTCGTGGACGGTCGCGGGTTGAGTCATACTTGCCTCACACGAAATTGAGAATGAAAAATTGAGAATTGAAAATGACACGCGAAAGAGATACCCGGATTCTCAATTTTCAATTCTCAATTCTCAATTTAATACAGATGACACGCCACCCAATGCCCCGGCGACACCTCGTGCAGCTTAGGGACGACCTGGGTATGCATCGGCTTCACCAGCGCGCAGCGTGGGTGGAAGCGGCAGCCCGTCGGCGGCTTGACCATATCCGGCGGCGCGCCGGGGATACCGGACATCCGGACCTTCGGGCCGCTGATCGCCGGGAAGGAGTTCATCAGGCCCTGGGTGTAGGGGTGCAGCGGATTCGCGAACAGCTCCTGCGCCGGCGCCAACTCGACGATCTCGCCGGCATACATGATCGCAATGCGCGTCGAGAACTCGACCAACAGCGAGAGATCGTGCGTGATGAACATGATCGAAAAGCCCATCTTCTGTTTCAGCTCTTCGATCTGCTGCAAGATCTCACGCTGGACCACCACGTCGAGCGCGGTTGTCGGCTCGTCCATGATCATCAGTTGCGGGTTGAGCGCCAGGGCGATCGCGATCACGGCGCGCTGGCGCATCCCGCCCGAAAGCTGGTGCGGGTAGGCAGTCAGCCGCTGCGATTCGATCCCGACTAGGTCGAGCAAGAACGCCGCGCGTTCGGTGGCGTCGCGGCGGTTCAGCTTCATGTGCGAGTCGAGCACGTCCATGATCTGCTCGCCAACCGTCATCACCGGGTTGAGCGCGTTCATGGCGCTTTGAAAGACGATCGAGATATCGCTCCAGCGGAACTGCTCTAGCTCCTCCTGGTTCATCTCGAGTATGTCCTCACCCTGGAACAGCACCTGCCCGCCTGTGATCACCGCCGGGGGGTGCAGCAGGCGCAGGATGGCGTGGGCGATGGTCGACTTCCCACTGCCCGACTCGCCCGCCAAACCGAAGACCTCGCCAGGCGAGATCCCGAAGGACACGCCATCCACGGCCCGCACCGGCCCGCGCGGCGTCAGATATTGGACGTACAGATTGCGCACGTCCAACAGAGGGGCAGTCGTCGTACCAAGCGGCGCGTTAGCTGCGCTCCTGCTGGGGGACCTGTCGGACGACGGGGGTTGCGCGGGCGGCCCGGATTGAGCGGTCCTTGATGACACGGGCGGTCTCCTTTTCAGCACGCAGACGTGGGTTGGTGATCTCATCCATCGCATAATTGACCAGCGCCAGGCCGAATGCGACCAGCGCGATACACAGCCCGGCCGGCACAAACGTCCACCACGACCCGGTCAGTAGCCCGGCATTGTTCCCGGCCCAGTACAAGATCGTGCCCCAACTGACTATGCTGACGTTGCCGAGGCCCAGGAACTCAAGCCCGGCCTCCGCGCTGATGGCGAAGAGCGTCGAGCCGAGGAACGCCGCAGCCAGGATCGAGGTCATGTTCGGGTAGGATCTCGCGAAAGATGATATAGGCGCTGCTTTCACCGCTCACCAGCGACGCCCACACGAAATCCTTCTCGCGCAATGAGAGCGTCTGGGAGCGAAACACGCGCGCATTCCAGGCCCAACTGGTCACGGCCAGCACCAGCAGAATCGTCGTCGGCCCAGGCGGCAGGAAGGCCGCCAGGGTCACGAGCAGCGGAAGGCCCGGGATCACCAGGACGATGTTGGTGATCAGCGATAGCACATCATCGACCCAGCCACCGAAGTAGCCCGCCGTCATGCCGACGATCGCGCCAAAGACGGTGATCAGGAAGCCGACCGCAAAGCCGACCCCCAGCGAGATCCGCGAGCCCCAGATCGTCTGGGCGAACACATCCTGGCCCTGGCCGGTGGTCCCGAAGATATGCTCGCGCGAAGGTGGCCGGTTGGGCCGGTCGACAAAGTCGTTCGGGTCGCCGGGCGCGATCACCGGCGCGAGCAGCGCCGCCAGCAGGAAAACCAGCAGGATCGCCAGGCCCACCACCGCCATGCGATTACTGAGCAGCCGCCAGAGCCAATCCAGCCGCGCTGTGCGAGACGCAATCTGAATCGCCACCGGTGTCACCTGCCCGGAGGGAGTCGGCTCGATCGCGACGATCGGGTCGGCGTCGGCGCGTTGTTCTTGGACTTCCATACGTAACCTCCTAGCAGCCGGGCCTAGTGAGCCCGCACGCGTGGATCGAGCCGGACATACAATAGATCGACGATCAGATTAGCGATCAGCACGGCAAATGTCAGCATCAAGAACAGCCCCTGCAAGAGCGGGTAGTCGAGATTGTTGACGGCCTTCAGGAACAGGTAGCCCAGGCCGGGATAGGAGAAGACGACCTCAGTCAAGATCTGGCCGCTGATAATAAAGCCGATCGACATGCCCAGCGCGGTGATGTTCGGGAGCAGCGCATTGCGCGCCGCGTAGTTGAACATGATCCGGCGCTGCGGCAAGCCCTTGGCCTCGGCCAGGCTAATATAGTCCTCGGACAGCACGCTGATCATTGTGTTGCGCATCCCCAGCATCCGAACCGCCGATCGAGACTAGCATGATCGTGCCGGCCGGCAACACCATGTGGTAGAGCACGCTGCCGATAAAGGTCAGATTCAGGGCGGGCGCGAGCCGATCGCTGTAGGCGTGGCGCAGTGGGAACCACTCTAATTGGAACCCCAGGAAGAACAGCCCGACCATCGCCAGCCAGAAGTATGGGAAGGACCCGACGAACAGCAGCACCGGCGGCAGGACCGAGTTCGATGAAACCGCCGCGCCGCCAGGCGCCGATCACGCCGAGCAGGTTGCCGATCAGGAAGCTCAGGACCAGCGCGACCCCGCCCAGCAGGATCGTCCAGACCAGGCCGGTCGCGATCACGGTGGTCACCGGCACCGGAAATGCCGAGATCGAGATGCCGAAATCGCCGCGTACTGCGTGCCCGAGGTAGGTAAAATACTGCTCTAACAATGGGCCATCGGTAAAGCCGTAGGCTTCCCTGATCGCCTGGATCTCTTCCGGCCGTATCCGGCCCTGGAAGCGTGCAACGATCGCCGTGGCAGGGTCGCCGGGCATCGCGCGGGGCAGCGCGAAGTTGAGCGTTAGGGAGGCCCAGGCAGCAATCAGATAGAATCCAGAACCGCCGCAGGATATATCTCATCTCGGCGCTCCTTGTTTCTTCGTTGAACTGGATCGAGCAGTTTCAGGTGTGGCAAAAAAGCAGAACAGCATACTATATGCCACAGACGCAGGCGACCGGGGGCGCGCCATAGACCTGGCGCGCCCCCGGCAGGGACGGGTTTACTTAGGCTTGATCTCGGTCATTACGAGGAGGGCCTCTAATGCGTAGGTCGAGCCGATCGAGTACGGGTTATCCTTGTCGGGGAACCCGGTGAAGCGGGCCGAGTTGTACTCGTACCACTGCGGACCGGGGAACAGCGGGATGGCCGGTGCGTTCTGGGCGAACAGCATCTGCAGGTCACCGGCGATCTTCTTCTGCTCTTCGAAGTCGGAGGTCGCGGCGAACTGCTCGAGCAGTGTATCGGCCTCGGCGCTGGAGAAGCGGTGCCAGTTCTCCTCGGCCGCTTCGCCCACCGGCTTGACCTTGGTGGCCGACATCTGGCCGCGGTAGAAGTTGAGCGGCGTCGCGCCCTGGGCGCTCCAGCCGATCGACAGGTCGAACTCGCCCTTCTGCACCCGGTCGAGCCAGGCGCTGAAGTCGTAGGTCTTGACCGAGACCTCGAAGCCAAGCGCCTTGAGGTTCTGGGCCATGATCTGGCAGGCCGAAACCCAGTCGGTCCAGCCGGAGACCACGTTGATGTCATACTTCAGCGGCGTGCCGTCCGCCAGCGTGCGGATCCCACCAGGGCCTTCCTTGAGGCCGGCGGCGTCCAGCAACTGCTTGGCCTGGTCGACGTTCAGCGTGACCCAGTCCGCCCCGGCGGTGATAGCATCGGCGCTGCGCCACTTTTCGGCGGCATCGCTGAGGCCGGTGGCGTCGGCGGGGTGCGTGTAGTCGAACATCGCGACCTTGACCATCTGCTCGCGATTGAGCCCCATGCTGATCGCCTTGCGGACGTTCGGGTCGTCGAAGGGCGCCTTGGTCGTGTTGACGTACAACATCACGTCGGCGCCGGTGGCCGGGAACCAGTAGTGGTTATTCTCCGGGTCCTTGGACACCAGGGTCTGCTCAATGTCGGGGATGAAGTTGGCGGCCCAATCGTTCTCGCCGTTGACCGTCGCCAGGTTGGCCTGGTCGTTGCCGGGGTAGGATGGGAAGCGGAAGCCCTGGATGTACGGCTTGCCTTCCTGCCAGTAGTTCGGGTTGCGGTGGACCTCGTAGATCTGGTTCTGGAAGACCGGGACCTCGGTGAACGGTCCAGTGCCGACCGGGTTCTCGTTGGTGAACTTGACCGGGTCATCGACCGCGCCCCAGATGTGCTCGGGCACGAGCCACTGGGTGGCGATGTCGTACAGACCGACGGTGAAGACCTTGCTGAACTTGAACTCGACCGTAGTGTCAGTGGGGGCGCTGACGGCCTCCAGGTACTCCCAAACGTTCGAGCCAGGCCCCTGGAGGCCCTTCTTATCGCGGAACATGGTGAAGGTGAAGGCGGCATCCTTGGCGGTGAACGGCTTGCCGTCCGACCACTCAACGCCTTCGCGAGTGGTGAACGTCAGCGTCTTGTTGTCGTCGCTCCAGGCATACTCAGTCGCCAGCCACGGCACCAGCTCGCCCTTGATCGTGTTGTAGATCATCAGCGGCTCGTACATGCCCTCGCGGGCCGGCCAGCGGCGGTCGCCGACGAACGGGTTGAAGTTACGCACCCAGGTCGCCTGCTGCTCAGAAGAGACAGTCACGATCCCTCCGGCATCGCCGGCGGGCTCGGCGGGGGCCGCCGTCGCCTCGGCGACGGGGGCAGCCGTCGCCGCGGCGGGGGCAGCCGTTGGCTGGGCGGCGGGGGCAGCCGTTGGCTGGGCGGCGGGGGCAGCCGTTGGCTGGGCGGCGGGGGCAGCCGTCGGCGCAGCCGCAGGGGGCGTCGTGCCGCCACAGGCGGCCAGCAGCGACGCAAGCATCAGCACGAGAAACAGCAACGTCGTCGTTCGCTTGAGCATAAAGGTACTCCTTTGTCAGTGTGGGGGACGCTGGCTGAATACGATTTCAGACCCTGAGCGGCGGTCCAGGCCGACTTGGACAGTGCTCCTTTCGGCTACCATACTTGGGGGCATACAAACAGGACAGCAAACAGCGCCGGGTGTGGCGAGCGTGGCCGGCAGGCGAACAAGGACTGCCGGCAGCCCAAGGGTACACGCTCACCAGACGACACGGAAGATTCGAGGTAACAATATGAAAGCGATTTCAGAAAGAGCATATCACGATTGGCCTTTGGTGTCAATACTATGTTTATTATTCGGTAAATATCCGGTAAAGGGCTTGACTACGTTTTCATAATTACGTATAATCGCGGCAGCCTCACTCTCTAGATATTGACGCCGAGATCGCGCGACAAGAAACGGTGCGCTCCACCATGATCAGCAAGCACAAGCCAGTTACCATCCACGACATCGCGGCCGAGGCCGGCGTATCGGCCAGCACCGTCTCGCGGGTCCTGAACAGTACGACGCCAGTCGCTAATGCCAAGCGCATCGCAGTGCTCGCGGCGATCGAGAGCCTCAACTATCACCCGAACGTGGTCGCACAAGGGTTGGTGCGTGGCAAGTCGGCAACGATCGGTGTCTTGACGCAGGATCTGGCGAGCCCATTCTATGCCGAGATCCACCGGGCGGTCGAGCACGGGCTGGTCGGCAGCGGCTACCACCCCCTGTTCGCCAGCGGCCATTGGGGGGCCGACTTGGAACTGGCCGCGCTCGACGTGCTGATCAAGCGACGTGTCGACGCGATCATCGTGCTGGGCGGGCTGATGCCTGGCGAGCATCTCCATGCTGTTGCCCAACAGCTCCCGTTGGTCGCCGTCGGCCGCCTGATCGCCGGGATCGAGGACCGCTGCCTGCACGTGGATCACGCAGAGGGCGCCTACAAAGCGATGCGTTATCTGATCGAGCTTGGCCATACCCGGATCGCCCATATCACCGGCCTGCCGTATCATCCCGACGCGATCGATCGACAGGCCGGGTATCGCCAGGCTCTTGACAATGCCGGGCTTGCGGTCGACCCCAATCTGATTGTCGAGGGCACGTTCGACGAACAATCTGGCCTCCTGGCAGTCGAGATGTTGCTGGCGCGCGGGGCGATGTTTACGGCGATCTTCGCCGCGAACGACCAAATGGCCCAGGGCGCGCGGCTGGCGCTCTTCCGCCGCGGTATCCGCGTTCCCGACGATGTCTCGCTGATCGGGTTCGACGATCAGCCGAGTTCGGCCTTCACCACTCCCCCGTTGACCACTGTGCGCCAGCCGACGACGGAAATGGGTGCGGCGGCGGCCGAGGCGGTGCTCAAGATGCTCAATGGGTGCCACCCCAGCCTACCCACCCTTTCAGTCGACCTGGTGATCCGTGAGTCGGCGGTCCTCTACCGACGCAGCCGCTTTCTTCAAGCAAGATAAGCGATCTACGATTGCGCGAAACGTGGCGTCCGGGCGCCTACGCAGACCGGGCGGCCACGCAGACCGGGCGGCCACGCAGACCGGGCGGCCACGGAGGGCCTGCCCTACAGGTGCTCGGTTCTTCTGGATTTGGTGGGGGGCGTATGCAATACGCCCTTACGTGCTCTGGCTCTATCCTCCATCCCCAGATGCACCCCTTCACCTTGTCACCTGGTCACCTGGTCTCCCCCGCTCGGCCTCTCGCGCTCGCATGGCGCCGCAGGAGGCCCGCACGATCAGGCTGGTATGCAGCCGCACCTGGACCGCCGGGTAAGTCGGCTGCTTGATCCGGTCGGTCAGCAGCGTCACGGCGGTGGCACCCATCTCGGCGATCGGCTGGCGCACCGTCGTTAGCGGCGGCTCGGTGAACGAGGCGTGCGGTAGGTCGTCGAAGCTGACCAGGGCGATATCATCGGGCACTACCAGCCCAGCCTCGCGGATAGCAGTCAGTGCGCCCAGCGCCATGGTGTCGCTAGCGACGAAGACCGCAGTCGGGCGGTTGGGCAGATGCAGCAGGTGCATCATCGCCTCGTAGCCGCCCGCCTGGGTGAAATGACCTTCGGCGAGCAGCGCGGGCTCGATCGGCAAGCTGCCCTCCAGCAGCGCCCGCTTGTAGCCATCGCGCCGCTCAGCGCCGACCGCCATTTGCAGTGAGCCTGTCACCGTGCCGATCCGGCGGTGGCCCAAGCTGATCAGGTGCTCGACCGCCGCCGACACGCCGCTGCGCTGATCGACGTCGACCGAGGTCAGATCCTGGAAGTAGGGATGGCTGCCGAACAGCACCAGCGGGATGCGGTCTTTGATCAGTAGCGGCATGATCGGGTCGTCGATGTCGCTGGAGAGCATAATCAGGCCATCGAAGTGCCGGCTGCGCAGGATGCGATTGTAGAACCCCTGCTCCATATCGACGGTGACCATCGCGAGCATCAGGAAGTAGCCTTGGTTGGCACAGGCCTCGGTAATGCCCTGGATCACAGTGTGAAAAAAGGGGTCGGAGAAGATCATGGCGGCGCTGCGTGGGATGAGCAGCCCAATCACGTCGGTACGGCTGCTGGCCAGGCTGCGGGCCGCAGCGCGCGGCGCGTAGTTCTGCTCGCTGATCACGCGCAGCACCCGGTCCCGCACCGCCGGGCGCACGCTTGGGTGATTGTTGATCACCCGCGAGACGGTCGAACGCGAAACCTTGGCGAGTTCGGCGATCTCTTCGATGGTCAGCGATGACATCATGGAGAAGGGCTCCTACACAATGAGCCAGGTGAATGGCGGGCTATGGCTCATTCGGCCTCAATCAGGAGGGGACAGAAAGGCAACTGCTCTGCCCGAAGGGCAATCCGTTCAGCAATCTGAGATATAGAGATAAGCCGGGCCACAATATGGTCAACATAGTGGGGGAGGGATGGCACTTTGGGAGCGCTCCCAATACGCAGCCTAAATATAATCTATACCTTTGTTGTTGTCAAGTCCATTATATCAATTTTTGAAGTATGCAGATCGCAGCGTCGCCGCAGCCGTCGGTGGTATCATGAGGCGGCCGGCAATGCTGGGCATCCTGGTAGCTGCCCGCTTCAGAGACTGTCTGAGAAGGTTGGTTGGTCGCTCGTAGTCCGTGGTGGAAAGGGATTCTTGAGGGGGGCCACCCCCTCAAACTCCCCCTTTTAGATGCTCGGCACTGAACCATGAGGAAGATCAATGCGAGTCATGAAGGGCAAAGGATTGGTGGAGATGGATTTGCCGGCACTCACTGAGTTAGTAAGCCATTATGATGATATAGCACTTGACATCGGGACAGGCGACGGCAAATTTGTCTATAAACAGGCTCAATCCCACTCAAGAACGTTCTTTATCGGCCTGAACTCATCGCCAGCAAATCTCCAGGAGTACTCGACAAAGATACTCAGGAGCCCGCAGAAGGGCGGTCTATCGAACGTGCTGTATGTGATTGCCAATGTCGAACAATTGCCACACGAGCTTGATCATACAGCAGATACGATCTTTGTTCATTTCCCGTGGGGTAGCCTGCTAAAAAGCATCGTCGTGGGCAATGAACTCACGTTAACCAATATCGCAAGAGTTGGCAAGCCTGACGCAGATCTGGAGATACTGGTCAATTATAATGTCTTCTTTGATCCAATACCGCTGGAGATACTCGATCTACCCGATATGAATATCGAGTACATCGATGACACGTTAGTTCCATTGTATGCACAAGCAGGCATCGCTATTCTCGAAAGAAGCTACATTGGAAAAGATGAAATGAAAGCGATACCGACAACCTGGTCCAAGAAGCTCGCATATGGCCGGAAACCCAGGACGGTTTACTTACGGGCAAACATCACAAAAGAGTTCACGGAAGAAAGCCCTCGATGAGGATGCCGATCTGTTTCGCCTGGGCTGCGGCGAGCACGAAATGGCTCACGGCCAGATCGAGCACGCCGAGCCCGAAGGGGCTGAAGACCGCGATCTGATCGGGCGAGGTACGGGCAGGCGCCGCCCCGGACGTGATATCGGCCAGCGTGCAGCGGATAAATGAGCGCTGGCGCACTTGGCCCTCGGCCAGATGCACCGATGTCTGCGCCCGGCAGATATGATCAACATCGTCGACCACATTATCGCAGGCGAGAATGGCCTCCGGCGCCAGGTCGCGCAGCGAGATGTGCAGAATCGTGCTGCCCGGCGGGCAAGGCGAGAGATCCGCGATATGCGGCTCGACAGCCGTAGTCGCGAACGAGACCAGCGCCGCGCCGGCCAGCACGCCCCCGATATCGGCCGCGACCTGCACCCGCAACCCATCGCGCAGCTCCTGGCACGCCCGGCCGAATGCTTGGGCTCGCTCAGCAGCCAGGTCGTAGACCAGCAGCGTCTCGACATCCGCAAAGACCGTCAGCAGGAAGCGCGCGATCGTCAGGTTGATCACGCCGCAGCCTACGAAGCCGATCGTGGTGGTATCGCGGCCCGCGTGCAGGTAGCTGGCGGCCAGCGCGGCGCTGGCTGCGGTGCGCGCGGCGCTGATCTGCGAGCCTTCGAGGATCGCGCGGGGGCGCCCGGTGCGGGTCGAGTTGAGGATGATCGTGGCCGAGGCGCGCTCCAGCCCCAGCGCGTGGTTCGATGGATACGACCCGATCCACTTGATCCCGCTGACCGCGAACTCGCCGCCCAGATAGGCCGGCAGGGCGATGATGCGGCCGTACGGATCGTCGGGGAAGCGCAGGAACGATGAGTGCGGCAGCGAGCTTGCGCCTTGACGATGCGTCTCATAAGCCGCGCGCACCGCCCGCATCACCGCGCGCTCCTGGCCCGCGAGCAGGTCGCGCACATCGGCCGCTTTCAGGATGACAATCGTGTCGTTCTCCATCTCTAACCTCCAGGCTATTCAGGAATGATACTCTCAGAAACTGTCCGTGGTGGGAATGGGATTCTTGAGGGGCGGCCCCCTCAAACTCCCCCTTTTCAGGTGGTGGGAATGGGATTCTTGAGGGGCGGCCCCTCAAACTCCCCCTTTTCAGGCAGCCTCGTCTGTGGTGGAGAGGGGGTGGGTCTTGAGGGGGCTTCCCCCTCAAACTTCCCCTTTTCAGACAGCCTCTAAGGTGTGAAGAAGCGATAATAATCGCCGCCGGACAGATTGGCGCGCAGCGCCCGACCGCCGACGATCGTGTCGAAGCGGATGCGCTCGGGCGAATGGTCCTCGCTCCCGACCCGGAAGGCACCATCCTCCAGCGGCGTCAGCGGCTCCTCGTCGCCGCCGGCGTGGACCAGTGCTAGCGCGCCCTTACGTAGCACGATCCGGAAGTTGGAGAACCAGGGGTTGTGAGAGCGGTAGTGGCCGGGGTAGGCCGACCACTCGGCCGGGAAGTCAAAGGTCGTCGGGCCGGTGTAGCCCTCGCCGGCATACCAATCGGCCCCGTAGGACAGCTCGACCACCTGCTTGGCCGCGCGGCCAAAGCGTAGCAGGAAGCGCGCGAAGTCGGGGTGGTCGGCGAAGAACGTATCGGCACCGCGCCGCTCCAGGGTGATCCGTCGGCCGTCGTAGTCCAGGAACAACTGCCCCTCGTCCGCGACAAAGGTCAACACCTGTGCGCCGGAGGTGTAAGTCCCAGCGTAGTCGGCTGCTTGCTTGACGCTGGCCGGGTCGCTTCGCGGCGGCACGGGCGGCAACTCCTGCTCGTTCTGAGCGGCTCGCAGCAGCCCCAGCGCGTACTGGGCGATTTCATAGCAGTCTCCCGGCCCATTGACCAGCACCACGACGCCGAAGCCGCTGTCCATATCGCCAAGGATGATCGAGGTGTAGCCGATCATCCCGCCGCCGTGGCCGACCAGTGTGTGCCCATCCAACTCCTGGATGCTCAGGCCATACCCATAGGCTGCATCCCACTCAGGAACCTCGATCACCCGTTCGGGTCATGAGGGCAAAACTGTCATCAGAGATAATGGGACCCTGTGGTCCATGCCCACGGTTCAGCAACATTCGCAGGTAGGCCGCCATGTCCGCCGGCGTCGCGGCGATACTGCCGTCGCCACCGCCATACTCCATCCATGTCGCCGGGACCAGCGGGTCGGCCCGGCGGCGCGGGCGGTCGTCGTAGAGCCGCCCGTAGCCCACGGCCATGCGCGGGCGCGTCTCGTGCGTGAACACGGCGGCGGTCGCATCCATGCCCAGCGGGTCGAGAATCCGCGCCTTGATAATCTCCCCGTACTGCCCGCCCAGCAGCTCCTCCAGCACCAGGCCCAGCGCCTTGTAGCCGTCATTGGAATAGTGAAAGTGCTCCCCCGGCGGGTAGGCAACCGTGGCGTTACGCAGCGCCCAGACCTCGTAGAGCGAGTAAGGGTCGGCGTCGGCGCCCCTGGTAATGCCGGCGGTGTGGCTCATCAGGTGGTGCGGCGTGATCGGCGCATAGGCCGACTGCACCTCGAACCAGGGCAGGTAGCGCGCCACCGGCTGATGCAGATCCAGCCGGCCGGCCTCGCGCAGTTGCAGCAGCACCAGGCTGGTGAACGACTTGCCGATCGAGCCGATCTCGAACAGCGTCTCGGGCGCGACCGGCGCGCGGGCGGCCAGGTCGGCGAAGCCGTAGGTCGCTACGCGCAGCAGCCGCTCGCGATCGGTGAGCGCCAGCGCCAGGCCGGGCGTGCCGTGCGATTGCATCTGCTGCTCGACGTACTGGTCAAGCCGCTCGAACACCTCGTCATTCATATCGGCCTGGCCTCCATCCTACAGCTCCGAAACGTGAAACGTGTTGCGTGTTGCGTGTTGCGTGTTGCGTGTTGCGTGTTGCGTCAATCGTCCATTCTCAATTCTCAATTCTCAATTTTCAATTTTGATCTCAACGCACCAAGTAGATCACAGCGACCACGACCCCGACGATCACGACGATCCGGCGCAGCAGGCCCGGCTCGATCCGGCCCGCCAGCCGGCCACCCAGCACCCCGCCGACCAGCGCACCCACCGCCATCACCAGCGCCGCCGGCCACACCACCTGCCCCGAAAACAGGAAGAAGATCGCCGCCGCGATGTTGACGCTGAACGAGATCGCCTGCTTCAGCGCATTCAGGCGCGTCAGCGTGTCCTCCAGCACCAGGCCCAGCACCGCCAGCACGATCACGCTCAGCCCCGCGCCGAAGTAGCCGCCGTACACGGCGGCCAGGCTGACCGGCAGGATGGCCCATGTCTCGCGGGCCTGGGCCGATTGCGCCGCCCCGGCCCGGCGCGTCAGGAAGGCGCGCACTGGGTCCTGAACGGCCAGCAGCCCCGAGGCCAGCAGGATCAGGAACGGCACCAGATCGCGGAACACCCGCTCGCCGGTGTTCAGCAGCAGGATGCCGCCAATGACCCCGCCCACCACGCCGGTGGGCATGAGCAGCAGCAAGCGCCGCCGCTGCCCGCGTAGGTCGTTCGCCTGGGCCATGGTCGCCCCGAAGTAGCCGGGGGAAAGCGCGACCGTGTTGGTCACATTGGCGGCGACGGTCGGGATGCCCACGGCGGTGAGCATCGGAAAGGTGATCAGCGTGCCGCCGCCGGCCAGCGCGTTCACCGCGCCGCCGGCCACCGCCGCCAACCCCACGAGGAGCAGTTCCCATACGCTCAACATCGGCATGAACTTTGTTCTCCTGTTTCCCTTAGAGGCTGTCTGAAAAGGTGGTGAAAGGGGGTTCTTGAGGGGGCAGCCCCTCAAACTCCCCCTTTTCAGACAGCCTCTTAGAAACTGTTTGAAAAGGTATTATCTTGCCTGCGATGTGATGGTGGAAAGAGGATTCTTGAGGGGCGGCCCCCTCAAACTCTCCCTTTTCAGACAGCCTCTTAGCAGGTTTCAGCGGCTATGAGTATACCACGCCCGCGACGGGCGATGTTGATACGAGACGCCCCCGTATGCGCTTCTCGATCGGGAGCGCCGTGCGGCCCGTGGAAACCCCCTTGACACATCCACATTCATTATGATATGGTTAATGCGGATTACTAATCCGCATTAACCCGCTTAACCACTTCATCCCCTCGTCGTCAACCGGAGGCAGCTCAAATTGAATATGTATGCCCGGCACCAGGCCGCACTAGCTGTGCTCACCCAGTCTGTGCTGGCGAACACTGACCTGCCCACCCTCATGCACCAGGCCGTGACGCTTGTCGCTCACACGCTGGCTGTGGGGTATAGCGCGATCTGGGAGCTGCGCCCAGACCGCAATGCGCTGGTGCTCCGGTTCGATGTCGGCTGGCCGGAAGATGCTGTCGAGGGTTCGACGGTTGAGGTGGCGGCGACTTGCCCGATCGGCTCCACCGTGCTGGGTACGACCCCAGCGATCGTCGCCGACTGGCCCAGCGAAACGTGGTCCCACCAGCCGGCTCTACAGCGCAACCACCGAGTGATCAGTAGCGCTTATGTCGTCATCCCCGGAGCGGCCGGTCCCTTCGGCAGCCTGGGCGTGGACGTCACCGCGAGCCGGATGTTCAGCGACGAGGAGATCCACTTCCTTCAAGCGGTGGCCAATGTGCTGGCGCTGGCGATTGAGCGCGTCCAGGCCAACCGGACGTTAGAGCAGCGGATCGATGAGCGAACGCGCGAGATCGAACAGCGGCTGGTGGCCACCGCCCAGGAGCGGGCTGTGCTGGAAGAGCGCCAGCGGCTCGCCCGCGACCTGCACGACTCAGTGACTCAGGCGCTCTATGGCATCACGCTGCATGCCCAGGCGGCGTGGCGCCTGCTGGCGGCCGGCGAAGTGGCTAATGCGACCAACTCGCTACGCGCGCTCCAGGATACGGCCCAGGAGGCGCTCGACGAGATGCGGCTGCTGATCTTCGAACTGCGCCCGCCGGTGCTGGAGCAGGTGGGGCTGGTGGCGGCCTTGCAGGCTCGGCTGAACGCGGTGGAAGGGCGGGCCAACCTCCAAACCAGGTTGATCGTGGATGAGGTCGGCGATCTGCCTTCGCCGGTGGAGCAGGCGCTGTACCGCATCGCTCAGGAGGCGCTGAACAATGCGCTGAAGCACGCCCACGCCCAGCATATCACCGTGCAACTACAGCAGGCGCAATCGCAGGTGATGTTGGAGATTATCGACGATGGGGTCGGGTTTGAGTCGGCAGCGGCCCGCGAGAATGGCGGCGTGGGGCTGCGCGGGATCGCCGAGCGGGTCGCCCAGCTTGGCGGGCGAGTAACTGTGCGGAGTGCTGCGGGCGCTGGGGCGCGACTGCGCGTGGAGATCGCGCTATGACCAGCCCCATCCGTGTGTTGATTGCCGACGATCACCTGGTCGTGCGTACCGGCCTCTGCGCGCTGCTGGCGCTCGAACCGGAGATCGCGGTCGTGGGCGAGGCGCGCGATGGTATGGAGGCCGTCACGGAAGCGGCGCGGCTCCAGCCGGACGTCATCCTGATGGACCTGGTGATGCCTAGGATGGATGGGATCGCGGCGATCGAGCAGATCATGACCCGCCAGCCGGCCGCGCGCATCCTGGTGATAACAAGCTTCGAAGCCGACGATAAGATCTTTCCAGCCATCCGCGCGGGGGCGCTGGGCTACACGCTGAAGGATTTTGGCCCGGCCGACCTGGTGCGCGCGATCGAACGAGTATATCACGGTGAGTCGTCGCTGCATCCGGCGATCGCGCGCAGGGTGCTGCAGGAGCTGACGCACCCGCCGCAGCGCCCGCCCACCTCGCAGCCGCTGACGGAGCGCGAGGTCGAGGTGCTGCGCCTGGTGGCGCATGGCGAGAGCAACCACGAGATCGCCGCGACGTTGCACATCAGCGAAGCCACCGTGCGCACGCATGTGAGCAATATCCTGAGCAAGCTGCACCGGCCAGCCGCACCCAGGCGGCGCTGTATGCCCTACGCAAAGGGCTGACGTCGCTCGACGACGAGCAGCAGAGCGCGTAGCGCCTACGTCGTTTGTTGTAGCTGTCATACGCTTTTTGTTGAGGCCCTCCTCCACCGAATGCGGAATAGGTCCGCCGCCGGGTCAGCTTTTTACGTAGGGCCAATCCTCGTTTTATCCAATGTACAGGCGGCTGTTCCTCTGGTATACTTGGGCGCACAACGTCCTCCTCATCTACATAGAACACGAGCGCAAGGAACGCTGATGGCGCAGCCGATGCGGGTGCTGATTGCCGACGATAGCGCGCGCGCCCGCGACGGATTGCGCGCCCTGCTGGCGACCTGGCCGGAGATTGCGGTGATCGGCGAGGCGGCCAACGGTCAAGAGGCCGTACGCCTGGTCGCGGAGAGCCGGCCGGATGTCGTGCTGATGGATCTCCAGATGCCGGTGCTGGATGGCGTGCAGGCCACCCGGCAGATCAAACAACAGTGGCCTACCATCACCGTGATCGTCCTCACCATGTATGCCGTGGAACAGAGCGCCGCTTTGGCGGCCGGGGCTGATGCCTTCCTAGTCAAGGGCAGCACTCCCGAACGGCTGCTGGCCGCTCTGGGTGTGGGTATCGCGGATCATCAATTGTAATTATTGGCACTCTGATTGCTATAGCCCTAGTACCTATTGAACCCAAAGCGATCACCCCCTAGAGGGCAGTGTACCCGAAATGCCAGCTCAACTTCTCTGCTTCCAGCTCTGGACAAGGTAACTGAACCGATTTACAATCTGGGCGGGTGAGACTGAGGGTTGCTTCTCAAACCTCTTTTACCCAGCGCTAAACGTAACTGAACCGATTTACAAGCTGGCCGGGGGAGACCCTGAGGGCCTATCCCCTCAACCCCTGTGCAGAGCTTCAAGAAAGGGGGTAGCCTCCAAGATGATCACGTAGAGGGCATGAGCCCTCCAAACCCTGTCCATCCACGTTTGACAGCGGCCCGTATTCTCGGTTAGACAAGGTTTCGGAAGGCGCCATTCCACTTTACAATGTGGGTGGGGGGAGACTGAGGGGGCTGCCCCCTCAAACCCCCTTTTTTCCCAGAACTGTAAAGCTCCCGAAAACCTTGTCTTAGTACCAGATTCCTCAGCAAAGGAGCGAACAGGTATGCAACGTATGCTCAAATCCTTCGGCGTCCTCGCTCTGCTAGCGCTTCTGCTGGCGGCCTGCGGCGGCGGGACCACCGGCGGCGCGGCGACGACGGCGCCCGCAGCAGAGCAGGCCACGGCAGCCCCAGCGGCCGAGGCCACGGCAGCCCCAGCGGCCGAGGCCACGGCAGCCCCAGCGGCCGAGGCCACAGCAGCCCCAGCAGCCGAGGCCACAGCAGCCCCGGCGGCCCCGCCGAGCCAACTCCAGAGGTCGCGGCGGTGGGAAGCGGCAGCACGAAAATTGTGCTGTGGCACGGTTGGGGCGGCGACTACTTCAACGAGATTCAGCGGTTGTTTGGCGAGTACGCTACCAAGAACAATATCACGATCGAGCTGGTCAAGCAGGCCGACATCAGCAATAAGGTGGCGGTGGCGGTGCCGTCGGGCCAGGGGCCTGACATCATCGCCTGGGTGAACGACCAGATCGGCAAGAACGCATTGAGTCAGGCTCATCCAGCCGATCGGCCAGTACGGCGTCGATGCGGCCTACCTCGACCAGAACTTTACCCCCAATGCCGCCAAGGCCATGATCTACAAAGATGAGGTCTATGGTATCCCTGAGTCGATGGAGGCGTTGAGCTTCATCTATAACAAGAAGCTGATCCAGGAGGCCGACATCCCCAAGGACACCGACGCGCTGATCGCCAAGTCCAAGGAGTACAACGGCCCCGACAAGTACCTGTTTGTCTACAACGCCAAGAATGACTCCTACTTCTCGGCGCCGTGGTGGCAGGGCTCGGGTGTCCAGTTGGTCACTCCCGAGGGCACGACCGAGCTTGGCAGCGATAAGGCCGTCGCCGCCGGCAACCTGATCAAGAGCTTCACCGAGATCATGCCCAAGGAGCTGGACTACAGCGTGGCCGACACGCTGTTCAAGGAGGGCAAGGCCGCGATCATCATGAACGGCCCGTGGTCGATCGCCGACTACCAGAAGGCCGGCCTGGATGTGGGCATCGTGAACATCCCGATCGTTAGCAACTCGGGCCAGCCGGGCAAGCCGTTCGTCGGCGTCAAGCTGCTGATGCTGGCGCAGAACGCGAAGAACGCGCAGGCCGCCGTTGACCTGATGAAGTACTACGGCAGCACCGAGGTGCAGGCCCAGCTCGCCAAGGTCAATAAGCAGGTCCCAGCTAACATCGCCGCCCAGGAGCAGGTCAAGAGCGACCCGATCATCGCCGGCTTCATTGCCCAGGCCGCCAATGGCGAACCGCTGCCGAACACCGAGTTCATCGACGCGATGTGGGACCCGGTCAGCAAGACGGTCGAGGCGATCTGGACCGGCGCATCGCCGCCCGAGCAGGCCGTCCAGGACGGCGCGGCGCTGTTCGAGGAGAAAGTCCAGGATCTGCGCTAAGGGACTTGAAATACGTGTTACGTGTTGCGTGTTGCGTGAACTGAATCACGCAACACGTAACACGCAACACGTAAAACGGGTGCAACGGTCGCTTCGATCACCACAGACATCAGTTTAGCCACCAGGAGGGAACCCATGGCGCAGCAAGCCGCAAGTCCCCGCGCAAAGACGGGCACCGCACGTAGAGCACTAGGCGTGGACACCAGCCGTACGCTGACCGTCGCGGCCTATACCGTGCCGGCGCTGCTCGGCATCCTACTGATCAACGTTTTTCCCATCCTGTACACGTTCTATATCTCGCTGACGAACCGCAACGGCCCGACGCGCTTCGCGAACTACCAGTTGACGGGGATTGATAACTACAGGCGCCTGCTCGGCCAGACCGACTTCTATATCGTGTTTGGCAAGACCGTACTCTACGCGGTGGTGTGTGTGTTCTTCTTCTTTGTCGTCGGCCTGATGTTTGCGATCATCCTGAGCAACCCGGCGATCAAGGGCAAGGCGGTCTGGCGAACGCTCATGATCCTGCCCTGGGCGGTGCCGGCCTGGATCACCGCGCTGATCTGGAAGTTTTTGTTCCACGGCGAGTATGGGCCGATCGACCAGATGCTGGCCCAGGTCGGAATCGACGGGCCGGACTGGCTGCTGAATGGGACAACGGCGTTTGTGGCGATCACGATCGTCAATATCTGGCTAAGTTACCCGTTCTTTATGCTGATCCTGCTGGGCGGCCTGGCGTCGATCCCAACCGACATCTACGAGGCGGCCGATATCGACGGGGCCGGATGGTGGCGGCAGTTGTTCAGTATCACGCTGCCGTTGCTGCGGCCGGTCGCGGTCCCAGCGATCATCCTTAGCACAATCACAACTTTCAAGATCCTGGACACGATCTGGCTCATGACCAGGGGCGGCCCGGTCCAGCGCGTCGGCCAGCCCGGCGCGACCGAGATGCTGCTGGTGTGGGCCTACAATCAGGGCTTCCAGGGCGGGCAGCGCTTTGGTCTGATCGGCGCGTTCTCGATTGTGGTGTTCATTATGCTGGTCGGCTTGACACTTGTGTACACGCGGTTCACGAATGCGACGAGAGGGGTGTACGAATGACAGCGCGACGACAAGGCCCCCTGCTGATGACGGTGCAGTATGTGATCCTGGCGATTGGCCTGATCTTCTCGATCTTTCCGATCTATTTCGTCTTCCAGGCCGCGCTACGCCCCGGCAATACGCTGTATTCGACCGAGCTGCAACTGCTGCCCAGGAACGCCACGCTGGAGAACTTCCGCTATGTGCTGACCGAGATCCCGCTGCCATTGTGGATCTGGAACAGCTTGAAGGTCAGCATCGCGACGACGGTGGCGACGCTGCTGATCACGGTCAGTGCCGGCTACGCGCTTTCGCGCTTCAAGTTCCGTGGCCGCAGCGGCGCGCTGACCTCGCTGCTGGCGCTCCAGGCTTTCCCGGCCGCACTGGCGCTGCCGGCGCTCTATCTTATCCTGAACACGTTCAGGCTGCTCAACTCAGCAGTGGGCCTGGTTCTGATCTACGCGGCCGGCGCGATCGCCTTCAACGTCTGGAACCTGAAGGGCTACTTCGACACCATCCCGATCGACCTGGAGGAGGCCGCCACGATCGACGGCGCCTCGCCGACCCAGGCGTTTCTGCTGGTGATGCTGCCGCTGGCGCGCCCGGCGATCGCGGTGACGGCGCTGTTTGGCTTCCTGGCCGGCTTCGGCGACTTCATTCTGGCCAACACGGTGCTGTTCGACGAGGCCAAGTATACCGCGCCGGTCGGCATCTTTGGCTTGCAGGAAGGCTACCAGAATCCGTGGGGCTGGTTCGCCGCCTCAGCGCTGATTATCTCCATCCCGGTCACGATAGTGTTCCTGTATCTCCAGCGCAACCTTGTTTCGGGCCTTTCCGCCGGCGGCGTGAAAGGGTAGCTACCTGAGATTGGAGATTGGAGATTGAGGCGTCGCGATCAATCTCCAATCTCTAATCTCCAAACATGGAAAGTTACAGGGCCGTGTACAGCGCTACGCGGCCCTTGTTTTTGAGAGGCTGTCTGAGAAGGGGGATCTTGAGGGGGTCTGCCCCCTCAGAATCCCTCTCCACCACATATCGGCTGTCTGAGAAGGGGGAGTTTGAGGGAGTCTGCCCCCTCAAGATCCCTCTCCACCACATAGTGGCTGTCTGAAAAGGGGGAATTTCGAGGGGGTCTGCCCCCTCAGAATCCCTCTCCACCACATAGTGGCTGTCTGAGAAGGGGGAGTTTGAGGGGGTCTGCCCCCTCAGAATCCTCTCCACCACATTTTGGGAGAGATTAAAACTATGCGCGAGATCGTCACGCCCGAATGGGTCAAACACGCCATCTTCTATCAGATCTTCCCCGACCGCTTCGCGAAGAGCAGCCGGCTGGAGAAGCCGAACAATATCGAGCCGTGGGACAGCGAGCCGACGACCTATGGCTACAAGGGCGGCGACCTGCTGGGCGTGCTTGAGCATCTCGATCACATCCAGGAGCTGGGCGCGACGGCCATCTACTTCTGCCCGATCTTCCAGTCGGCCTGCAATCACCGCTACCACACGCACGATTACTACCACGTGGACCCGCTGCTGGGCGGCGACGCGGCCTTCGACGCGCTGCTGGCCGAGTGCAAGCGCCGCGGGCTGCGCGTGGTGCTGGACGGCGTGTTCAATCACGCCAGCCGCGGCTTCTTCCAGTTCAACGATGTGCTTGAAAATGGCGCCGCCTCGCCCTGGCTGGACTGGTTCAGCTTTATCGAGCACCCGGCCAACGCGTATGATCACAACCGCCCGCCCGGCTACAGCGCCTGGTGGGGCCTGCACGCGCTCCCGAAATTCAACACCGACAACCCGCAGGTGCGCGAGTACATTATGCGGGTCGGGGAGCACTGGATACGCAAGGGCATCGACGGCTGGCGGCTGGATGTCGCGGAGGAGATCAAGTCCGAGGGGTTCTGGGCCGAGTTTCGGCAGCGCGTCAGGGCGATCAACCCGGAAGCCTATATCGTGGGCGAGATCTGGGTGGATAGCCGGCAGTGGCTCCAGGGCGACCAGTTCGACGGCGTGATGAACTACCTGTGGACCGAGCCGACGATCGCGTTCTGTGCCGGCGACCGGGTGCGGCGCGACCAAGTGGAGGACCGCTCATACAAGCCGTGGCCCGGCATCGGCGGCGTCGAATACGCCGACCGGATCGACCGCCTGCTGGCCCTCTACCCCTGGCCGATCCAGTTGACCCAACTCAATTTGCTGGACAGCCACGACACGGCCCGTTTGATCTCGATCGCCGGCGACGACCAGGCCAGCGTGCGGCTGGGGACGCTGCTGCTCATGACCTTCCCCGGCGCGCCGAGCATCTACTACGGGGACGAGATCGGGCTCACCGGCGGCCGGCCCGACGCGATGGCGCGCAGGACGTTCCCTTGGGACCGGCCCGAAACCTGGGACATGGAAATTTTTTCGTTCCACCAGCAACTAATCGCGTTGCGCCATGCCCAGCCGGCCCTGCGTACTGGGGCGTACCGGCGCCTGCTGGCCACCCCCGACGTGTACGCCTTCGCGCGCACGCTCGACGCGACCACCCTGGTCGTCGCGGTCAACGTGGCCGAGGAGCCGCGTACGGTCCAGGTGCCGCTTGACGGGCTCACACTGCGGGAGGGGCCGCCGACCGTGTTGTTCGGCGCAGGCGGCACCGCCGAGCGACACGGCGCGGCATTGCAGGTCGCGTTGGCGCCGCGCAGTGGGGTTGTGCTCAATATCTAGTAGGTCACTTGATGCTCATCGGCATTTGTCTGTGTTGCGTGTTACGTGTTGCGTATTACGTGCGCGCTGACACGCAACACGTAACACGCAACACGCACCTTGGAGCAAACGATGTCTCGTAACACCACGCTTCGCGCGCTGACGCTGGCGGCATGCGTGCTGGCGTTCGCCGGCTGCGGCGGCACGTCGGCCGACGTGCGACCGACCGCGGCGCCGGCCCCGACCGCCGCGCCCCAGCCGACAGTGGCCGCCAGCCCGGTGCCGCCGCCGCCCCAGGTGGCGCCGTCTCCGCTGGAGGCCGGCTGGTGGGATAGCGCCGTCTGCTACGAGGTGTTCGTGCGCTCGTTCTACGACAGCAACGGCGACGGCATCGGCGACCTGAACGGCCTGATCCAGAAGCTCGACTACATCAACGACGGCAATCCCGCCGCGCAGCAGGACCTGGGCGCCAACTGCATCTGGCTCATGCCGATCGCCGAGGCGGCCAGCTACCACGGCTACGACACCGTCGACTACTACACCGTCGAGCGCGACTACGGCACCAACGACGACTTCAAGCGACTGATCGACGAGGCGCACAAGCGCGGCATCAGGGTGCTGATCGACCTGGTGCTCAATCATACCGCCCGCGATCATCCTTGGTTTCAGGAGGCGCTGCGAAACCCGGCTTCGCCCTACCGCGCGTACTATATCTGGTCGAAGCAGGACCCCGGCTATCGCGGGCCGTGGGGCGATGTGGCCTGGCACAAGTCGCCCGTCGCCGACGAGTATTACTACGGCCTGTTCTGGGAGGGCATGCCGGACTTAGACTACCGCAACCCGGCCGTGACCGCCGAGGCACAGAAGATCAGCAGCTTCTGGCTCAAGCAGATGGGCGTCGACGGCTTCCGGCTCGACGCGATCAAGCACCTGATCGAGGATGGCGCCGTCCAGGAGAACACGCCCGAGACGCTGGCCTGGCTGCGCGGCTACCGGGCGTTTCTGGAGCAGGACGCGCCCGGCGCCTTCACCGTCGGCGAGATCTTCGACGCCACGCCAACCATCCTGAAGCCGTACTACCCCGACCAGCTCGACGACTACTTTATCTTCAATATCGGCAAGCGCATTATCGCCGCCGCCAACACCGGCAATGGCAAGCAGTACACATCGGCGGTGCAGCGCGTCAATGCCGCCCTGCCCTATCAGCGCTACTCGCCGTTCCTGACCAACCACGACCAGGACCGCGTGATGAGCTTGTTGGGCGACCAGGGCAAGGCTAGGGTCGCCGCAATCGCCCTGCTGACCATCCCCGGCCTGCCGTTCGTGTACTATGGCGAGGAGCTTGGCATGATCGGCGCCAAGCCCGACGAGCGGATACGCACGCCGATGCAGTGGTCGGGCGACGCGCAGGGCGGGTTCGGCGCCGCCGCGCCATGGGAGAGCCTCCAGCCGAACTATGCCGAGGTCAATGTCGCGGCCCAGGAGAGCGATCCGGGCTCGCTGCTGAACCTGTACCGGCGGCTCATCCACCTGCACAGCGCCGAGAAAGCGCTGGGCCAGGGCGACTTTACGCCGTTTACCTCCAGCGATGACGGGGTGGCCGCGTTCGTGCGCCAGGCCGGCGACGAGGCGATCATGGTGGTGATCAACTTTGCCCAAAAGCCGACCGAGGGGCTGACGTTGAGCCTGGAGGCCAGCGAGCTGGCGCCCGGCACCTACCGGCTGGAGGCGCTGCTGGGCGACGCGCCGGGCGCCGACTTGACCGTTGGCGCAGGCGGGCAGGTGGCCGGCTACGCGCCGCTCGCGAGCCTGGCGCCGCGCAGTGGCGCGATCTTCAAGCTTTCAAAATAGTGTTGTCCGTTGTCAGTTGTCCGTTGTCAGTTGTCAGTTGTCAGACCCCATGCCAGCGGCGGTCATAACTACGAATGGAAATGTGGGTGGGGTTATTCTTGAGGGGCAACTCCCCCTCAGACGCCCCCTTTCACGTCAGTGGTCAGTTGCGGCGCAACTGACCACTGACAACTGACAACTGACGACTGACAGGCTGTCAGGCGCGCCGACCCCCGAAGACGGCAAACCCGAACAGCTTGTAGTAGCAATCCACCTCCTTGAACCCAAGCCCGCGCAGCCACGCGCACTGCTCCTCGACCAGCGCTGGGCGATCGTCGGGCGTGTGCATTAGATCCTCGATCACGCCGGCCACCTGCGCCCGGCTGATCGTGCCGCCGTGCCGCAACTCGGCCGCATACGCCTGGTCGCCCAGGTAGGTCATGAACATGTCCTCGGCTGTTGCGGTGGGCGCGGCGACGTACTCGATATTGATAAAGTGCCCGCCCGGCCTGAGCAGCGCGTACACCGCCTGGTAGACCTGGCGTTTCTCGCGATCGGGCAGGTGATGGATGGCGTAGCCGGACACGACGGCGTCAAACGGGCCGTACGGCGCGACGGTGGCCTGCCAGGCGTCGGTGCCCAGGTCAAACGGCAGGAACGCAAGCTGTGCCTCATACGGCTGGAGCTTGGCGTGGGCGAGCTGGAGCATGTGCTCCGAGGCGTCGGCCAGCACGCCGTGGGCCTGCGGGTAGCGCTGGAGCAACGCGGCCCCCAAGATACCATCGCCGGACCCCAGATCGAGAAAGCGTTTCACGGGCGTCCCGGTGGACGAGACCAGTCGAGTTCATGATCTCGATTTGGGGGTGGTGCATGGGCAGCGCGTCGCGCAGGCGGGCGAGATACAGGTCAACCAGCGACGACGATCGCCAGACCAGGTCGCGCGTGGGCGTTCCGATGGCGGTATCCGGGTACGCAGCGTGCGGTGCCGCTTGCAACGTCATTGCCGTCATGGTGCCAGCTCCTTATATACATCAGGGTGATGATACGATCGTTAGTGCTTGCTCGGAGATTGGAGATTGCAGATTAGGACGCCGTTCTACTTTACAATGTGGGTGGGGGGAGACTGAGGGGGCTGCCCCCTCAAACCCCCTTTTTTCCAAGAACCTTGTCTAATCTCCAAGAACTGACCGAAGTTTAGCGGATCGGTCCACTAACGGCACTCATCGAAAGGTGTAGCTAAGGGTGTATTGTCCCTGGGTGTAGTGGAGCTGGGGGTGTAGTGGGGAATACGGCGCGGTCGCGATCAGGCTCGCTCAGGCAGGCTGGACGCCACACGATTCGCGTACGATCAGGTCGCCGTAGACGATGCTCTTCACGGCGATCTCCGGCTCGCCGGAGATCAGGCGGTGTACCTTTTGCATGGCGAGAACGCCCATTTCGGCCCGTGGGATATGAAAGCTGGTCAGCGGCGGGCGAGCGTGGGCACTCTCGGCCACGTCGTCGATGCTCGCGATCGCGATGTCCTCCGGGATGCGCAAACCGGCCTCTTTGATCCCTTCCATGGCGCTGAAGGCGATCTTGTCATGCACGGCGACGACGGCAGTTGGGCGCTCGGGCTGCTTCAGAATCTCGCGCATCTGCAAATACCCGCGCTGGTACGGCCCATCAAGCGGCGGCGGCATCCACTCCACAGGGATCAGGATGCGGGCCTCGGCGGCGGCGGCCAGGCAGCCACGCAGGCGATCCATCAGGCTGCTGTACTTGGCCGGACCCTGTAGGAGCGCGATCGAGCGGTGCCCCAGCGAGATGAGATGGCGCGTCACGGTGTAGCCGGCGATGAAGTTATCGCCGATCACGCAGGGCAGGTGCCGGCCGGAGATGTAATTTTCGATCAGCACCAGCGGAAGCTGGGCGCTCTGGGCCTGTGTCACCATCTCGGCGGTAATGTTGCCGTCATTGGCGATCACGAAACCATTCACGTCATTGGCCAGGCCCGCGTACATGCGGTCGAAGCGCTCTTCGTTGCGGTCGAACATATGCAGCAGGACCTGGTAGCCCAGGCGCTGCGCCTCGGCCTGAAACCCGCGAATGACCTCCCCATAGAAGATATCCAGGACTGCCGGCATGACCCCGCGCTCGATCAGCAGGCCCACGGCGGGCGTTCGCCCGTCCTGCTGGCTGTCGGCCACGATGTAGCCAAGCCGGGCCATCGCGTCGCGGACGCGCTCGCGAGTCTCCTCGCCAACGCCCGGTTTATTGCGTACGACCAGCGAAACCGCCGAGACCGACACATTTGCCATCTCGGCGACGTCGCGCATGCTTGGTTTGCGTTTTATCACTGTGCGGTTCACCTTCTAAAATCTGTGGAGAGGAGGGATCTTGGGGAGGCACCCAGAGGGTACCCGCTCCCCAAGCCCCACTCGAAACCTTGCCTAATCCCAAAGTATAGAGCCAATGTCGCGCTGGAAAGATACCTAATTATGCCATGGCTGGTAGCGAATGGACTATTGTCTTCGCTATACATTATGTGAAAAATTCTACTAGACAAGAGAGAACATTTTCATGTATTTTGTAGATTATAGCACTAGAATTGTACTTGACAAGACATAGAATATCTGTTAAATTCGATAGCGTCCGAACCGTCAAAGCCATTATTTCTTAGAAACTATTTGAATAAGGGTATTGTCTCGCCTACGCTCCGTGGTAGAGAGAGAATTCTTGAGGGGCGGCCCCCTCAAACTCCCCCTTTTCAAACAGTCTCTTACAACTCGCCGGTGACGAGTGCAGATTTGCTCGCCGCCTTCGGGTTGCAGCTTTCATTCCCAAACGTTTCCCACTGCCTCGATGACCTTACTGCCCGTGTCACTACGGAAAGGTATCTTCGATGCATAGGCAGCCCTCGATAGCGCTCAACAGGCTATTTCTGCTGACCGGGCTTTTAGGCATCGGGGCATGTGGCAGTGTGCTGGAGACATCGAGTGTCCCGCCAATGCCCACCGCACAGCCCGCGCCCAGTGCCCTCGCTGGCGACACTCGTGTGCATGACCCAGGTATGATTCGTCAGGGCACCACCTACTATGTGTTCTCGACCGGCGATGAGTATGGGCTGAACCAGGGCAACATCCAGATCCGCACGTCCACCGATCTCGCGCGGTGGGAGCTGGCTGGAACGGTCTTTCAGTCCATCCCTGGCTGGATTGGCGAAGCGCTCGGCGGCGCCCCGCCGAATCTCTGGGCGCCGGATATCGTGTTTCTCAACGGGAAATACCATCTCTATTATGCCGGCTCGCGCTTTGGCTCGAACACCTCGGTCATTGGCCTCGCGACCAATGCGACGCTCGATATGACCAGCCCCGACTACGCCTGGGTTGATCAGGGCCTGGTCATCCAATCGACAGCCGCCGACAACTGGAACGCGATCGATCCCACCCTGGCGTTTGACGCCGATGGCGCCCCATGGCTGGCGCTCGGCTCGTTCTGGGACGGCATCAAAATGGTCCAGATCGATCCTGATACCAGCAAACTCACGGCCGAGAACACCATGCGCTACTCGCTCGCATCACGCGGCGGTGGAGCAATTGAGGCGCCGGCGATCGTCTACCGGAACGGCCACTATTACCTGTTCGTCTCGTTCGATCGCTGCTGCCGCGGCGCCGACAGCACCTACAACATCCGGGTTGGTCGGGCGACCGGCATCACCGGGCCATATGCCGATCGCGATGGCCATGGGATGGATCAGGGTGGTGGCAGCCTCATCCTGGAGGGTCGCGATCGCTACCGTGGCCCCGGCGGCCAGTCGGTCTATCTTGACGGCGACACCTATCGGTTGGTGCATCACGTGTACGACGCGTTCGACCTCGGCATCCCTAAGCTTCACATTCATGACCTGACGTGGACCAACGATGGCTGGCCGGAAGTTCACGACGCGCCATAACGTGCTGTGGGCATCGCAGCTGCCCGCGGCGGGCACAACCGCAGATGAACATGTGGGTGGGGTTATTTCTTGAGGGGCGACCCCTCAAACTCCCCCTTTATTCTGGCCGAAGGCGTTGTTTTACAGGTGCCACGAGGGCATTTGTGACAGATGATTGAGCATAGGAGGCCCCAGATGGAGTCACGTCAACGAAAGCCTTGGTCGCGTCGAGACTTGCTCCGCTTCGCCGCCGGCACCACGGGTGTGAGCGCCATCGGCGCCGTGCTGGCCGCCTGCGGCCAACCGTCGTCCTCGAACACCAATCCGCCCCCCACCAGCGCGCCGGGAGCCGCGGATGCGCCGACCGCGGCGAGCGGAGCCCCGACCGCGGAGCCAAATGTGGCTACCGCGCCAACAGCGACACCGCAGCCGCTAGAGGTGTTTGGCTCCGAGTCGGCCAAGATCAAGATCCGCTATTGGACGATCCTGGGCAGCGTCGACGGCATCGTGATGAATGACCTGGTCAGAAAGTTCAGCGCGGAGAATCCGGACATTGCGGTCGAGTTGCTCCAGGGCCTAACCGACTTCGTCCAGAAGATGCAGGCCGCGGGGATCAGCAGCACGGCCCCGGACGTCGCGCTGGTGCGCCAAACCTACATCGGTCCATTCGTCGACAAGAACATCCTGTCGCCAATCGAGCCGGCAGAGCTACAGGCGGCCGGCATCAAGGCCGAGGACTACGACCCGACGGTCTGGCAGTTCACCCAGTACAATGGCAAGCAGTACACCATCCCGCTCGACATCCACGCCCACGCGATGGTGTACAATAAGAAGATCCTGGCCGACAATGGCCTGCAGGTGCCCACGACGCACGACGAGTGGCTCGCGGCGGTCAAAAAAGTCAGCACCAGCGACATCATCGGTTTCAATACCTTCGCCCTCGGCTCCGGCGCGCAGGAGTTTATGACCTGGTACATCTACGGCATCTGGAGGCAATACGGCGTGGATATGATCAGCGCCGACGGCAAAAAGGCCGCGTTCAACACTCCCGAGGCCATCGCGGCGACCAAGTGGATGAAGGACATGCAAGCCAGCGGCAATCCGAAGAACGCGCCAATCGCGGACCTGGCGCGCACCGGCAAGGTTGCGACGTGGCCGGATGGGCCGTGGATCTCGACCCTGTACTTTGACAAGACCAAGGCGCCCGCCGCCGACGATATCGACGTCGCGCCGCTGCCGCAGCACGACCCGAATAAGAAGGCCGTCTGGGGGCAGAGCCACCAGTTCGCGCTGCCGACGCAGCCCAATCCCAATCCGGACCAGCGCGCCGCCGTGCTCAAGTTCGTCCAGTGGATCGGCCAGCACAGCGTCGATTGGGCCAAGGCCGGGCAGGTGCCGGCGCACAACAAGGCGCGCGAGGAAGCGCTCAACAGCGATAATATCTACCTGAAGAAGCTGCAAACCTGGGCGTCGGAATTGCCGTATGTCTCCTATATGGCCCCGCATCCCAAGCTGCTGGAGGTCATGCCGCGCATTGCAGCCAACATCGAGGGCACAATGCTGGCCGACTTGACCGTCGAGGAGGCTTTGAAGAAGGCCGAAGACGAAGTCAACGCGATTCTCGCGGAAGTGTGATCTACGGGAAGAAGTGACAGAAGGAGCGATAGATGGGTGCAATCGACCGCATCACGCACTCGCTTCAGCGCCAGCAGGTCGGCAGGGCCAGGGCATGGCTCAAGCCGGGGAGCTTGTCTCCCTTTCTCTACCTGGCCCCCTTCCTGCTGTTTTTCATCGTGTTCCAGATCTATCCGATCTTCCAGGGCTTGTATGTAAGCCTGACCAGATGGGATCTTGTGACGCCGCCGCGCTTCATCGGCATCACGAACTACGTCAATCTACTGAGCACGGACACGCTGTTCTGGACCGCGCTACGCAACACTAGCCTGTTCGTCGTGCTCAACACGCCGCTGGCAGTGGTGATTCCGCTTGGCCTAGCGATACTGGTCAACGAGCCAATCAACGGCCGGGCGATCTTCCGCAGCGCCTTCAGCACGCCGCTTATGATCTCGGTGGCCTCGGTGGGCGTGCTCTGGCAGTGGTTCTACAACCCGGCCTTCGGCCTGATCAACTACTATCTGGGGCTGGTCGGGCTGCCGGGTCAGAACTGGTTGCAGCAGACCGGCTGGGCCATGATCGCGATCGTCGTCACCACCATCTGGTGGACCTCGGGCTTCAACATGATCCTGTTCCTAGCCGGCCTGCAAGATATTCCCGAGCACCTGTACGACGCTGCCAAGATCGACGGTGCGGGCAATTGGGCGCTGTTTCGTTATGTGACACTGCCGGGGCTGCGGGCGACGCTCCTGTTCGTCAGCGTCACGACGATCATCGGCTCATTTCGCGTCTTCGCGCAGGTCTTGGTGATGACCAACGGCAGCGGAGGGCCGTTCGACTCGACACGCACGATCGTCATGCACATCTATGAGACCGGCTTTCGCTACTTCAAGATGGGCAGCGCTTCGGCAATAGCCTGGGTGCTGTTCGCTATCGTGGTGATCTTCACGTTCATTCAGTTCCGCTTGCAAAAGGAGCAGGCGTAGGAAGGGAGACACGCATGGCTACTCAAGCGCTAGCAGAACGCCGTTCGATCCTGAACCGGCGCGTCATACGGCGCATCCCGCTCCTGCGCTATCTGCTCCTGTTTGTGCTCGCGCTGGTCTGGGCCGTCCCAGTGCTCTGGATGTTTCTTACTTCGGTTAAGCCCGAGGCGCAGATCATCAGCGTCCCACCGCGCTGGTTTCCCGATCAACTCAACGACTTCACGATGCAGCATTACATCGACGTGCTGTTCTTCCCGCGCGGCATCAATCTGGTTCAAGCCTTCACCAACAGCATCCTGGTCGCCGCGATCGGCACGCTGCTCGTCGTCATCGTCGATGTGCTGGCGGGGTACGCCTTCGCGCGGCTGCGCTTTCCGGGCCGGGACCTGCTGTTTGCGATGGTCGTCGCCTCGCTGATCGTGCCGGGCGAGATCTTGCTGATCCCGAACTACATCACCGTATGGCGGCTGGGATGGTTGAATAGCTATTCCGCGCTGATCTTCCCACCGCTGGCGGGCGGCTTCGGGGTCTTTCTCATGCGTCAGTTCTTGCTCGGCATCCCGCACGAGATCGAAGACGCCGCCCAGATCGATGGATGTAGCCGTTTCCAGATCCTGTGGTTGATCGTGATACCGCTCTCGCGCGGGGCGATCGCGACGCTGGCGATCTTCACGTTCCTGTTCTTCTGGAACGAGTTCACCTGGCCCTACATTGTGATCAACGAGGCCTCCAAGATGACGATGCCGGTGGCGCTCATCCAGTTCAGAGCCGATTATTGGAGCAACTACGGGCAGCTCATGGCCGGCACGACGGTCTCCGCGCTGCCGGCGATCCTGATCTTCCTGGCGGCCCAGCGGATGATCATTCGTTCGATCTCGCTGACGGGCGTCAAAGGCTGATGCCGTTCTGCTTTACAATCTGGTATGGGGGAGACTGAGGGGGCTGGCCCCCTCAACCCCCCTTTTTTTACAATCTGGGTGGGGAGATTGAGGAGGCTGCCCCCTCAAACCCCTTTTTAGCCCGAGGTACGAATGACTCACAACCCACTTGTCGCCCGCGTCACGCTGGATAACGAGCGGACGATCGGCCCAATCTCGCCGCTGCTGTTCGGCGGCTTCGCCGAGCATATGGGCCGCTGCGTCTACGGCGGCATGTACGACCCCAGCTCGCCGCACGCCGACGAGCGCGGCTTTCGCCGCGATGTCCAGGAGGCGCTGCGCGAGATGCGCCTGAGCATCCTGCGCTACCCCGGCGGCAACATGCTCAGCGGCTACGATTGGCGCGACGGCGTCGGCCCGCGCGAGCAGCGCCCGCGCCGGCGCGAGCTGGCCTGGCAGTCGATCGAGACCAATCAGTTCGGCACCAATGAGTTTATCGACTACTGCCGCGCCCTCGACATCAGCCCATGCTGGGAGTCAACCTGGGCACCGGCACGATCGCCGACGCGGCCGCGCTGGTCGAGTATTGCAACGCGCCGACCGGCACCCGCTACGCCGACCTGCGGGCCGCGCATGGCTACCCCGAGCCGCACGCGGTGCGGTACTGGTGCGTGGGCAACGAGATGGACGGGCCATGGCAGATCGGCCACCTGGAGGCCGACGAGTACGCCCGCAAGGCCCGCGAGGCCGCCAAGGTGATGCGCTGGCAGGACCCCGCCGTCAAGCTGATCGTGTGCGGCTCATCGAATACCGTGATGCCCGACCTACCCGGAGTGGGATCGCGTCGTGCTGGAGACATGCTGGGAGCACGTCGACTACCTGGCGCATGCACTACTACGCCACCAACCACGACAATGACACCGCCAGCTACCTGGCCATGGCGGCCCAGTTCGAGACGCACATCGATACCCTGGCCGGCCTGCTGCGCTATCGTCAAGAGCAAGCTCCGCTCGCGCCACAGCGTCAAGCTTTCCTGGGATGAGTGGAATGTCTGGTACAAGGACACATCCGGGCGGGGCGGCTGGCAGGAGGCGCCGCCGCTGAGCGAAGAGGTCTACAACCTTGAGGATGCGCTGGTGGTCGCACAGTGGCTGAATGTGTTCCTGCGGCGCTGCGACGTGCTGGAGATCGCCTGCCTGGCGCAGATCGTCAACACCATCTCGCCGCTCACGACGACGCCCGATCGGCTGCTGCGCCAGACCACCTTCTATCCCTTTGCGCTGGTCGGCAGCCACGCCGCCGGCACCTCGCTCGACGCGCTGACCATCGCGCCGCTGTACGAGACCAAGCTGTTCGGCCCAATGCCGCTGCTCGACGTGTCGGCCAGCTACGACGCCGCCGGCGACCATGGGGCGGTGTTCCTGGTGAATCGCAGCCAGCAGGAGCCGGTGACGACCGACATAGCCTGGCATGGCGCGGCGCCCAGCGCGGTGTCGGCGATCTACCAGCTTTCCGGCACCGACCCCAAGGCGGTCAATACGTTCGAGCAGCCGGATACGATTGTGCCGGTGCGGCTTGGCGGCATGCCCGTTCAGGATGGGCGCATCACCCTGCGCCTCCCGCCGTTATCGTTCACAGTGGTGACTACCGAGGGGTATCGCCTCGACCGGGTGTAACTTAGCCGGTGGCGCGCGCAACGTCGCTATTGCCTGCCCTTCGACAAGCTCAGGAAGTTCGGCAGCAAGGTACTTCTTCCTTTTATCGACGATTTTTGCCCAGCCGGGCAAAAATCGTCGATAAAAGGAAGAAAAGGTGCGCTTACCGATCGGCATCGCCGGCTTCCTTGCGAACAATATGGCGTAACTGAGCGACAAGTTCCCTCGGCGCGAGCCGGCACTTCTGAATAGCGAGCTGTGCGCGCTCCTGGAGCCAGGCTTGCTCGGCCGCCGTCAAATCCTTGGCCGTCACCACAATGACCGGCATCTCAGCCGTCTCCGGCTGCGCCCGCAACTGGCTCAACACCGCAAAGCCATCCAACTCCGGCATCATCAGGTCCAATACAATCAGATCGGGCGATACCTGCTGGACGGCCGCCAGGCCGCTCCGGCCATTGTCGGCCTCGTGGACCTCGTAGCGCGCCTCCTCCAGGATGCTGCGCAGGATCTGGCGCGACTCCCCGTCGTCGTCGATCACCAGGATGCGGGTTGCCTGGCCCAGCCAGCGCCGCACGATCGCCAGCAGACGATCGGCCCGCACCGGCTTGACCAGGTAGTCGTTCGCGCCTAGCGCCAGGCCCAGCCGCTCGTCGTCGACGATCGAGCACAGGGCGACTGGGATATCGGCCGTCGCCGGTTCGGAACGCAGCTCGGTCAGCACCTCCCAACCATCCTTGTAGGGCATCAGCACATCCAGGATGACCAATTGCGGCTGGAGCTCGCGGATCAGCGGCACCGCCTGGCGACTGTCGCTCACGACCCGTACGCTATACCCGGCGCTGCTCAGGTGCTGGCGCAGGATCTGCTGCGACGCGGCGTCATCATCCACCACCACGACCATGGGCGCCTGCGTGTCCTCGTCGCTGGGGTCGAGCGCCGATAGCTCGGCGGCGGCCGGCTGATGCAGGGGCAGGGTGAAGAAGAACGTCGTGCCGGCGCCGGGGGTGCTCTCAAGCCACATCCGCCCGCCGTGCAGCTCGACCAGCCGCTTGCTGATCGGCATGCCCAGGCCGGTGCCCTGGTGCTGGCGGGTCAGCTCGCCGTCGACCTGGCGGAACTCCTCGAACACCAGCGACTGTTGTTCGGGCGCGATGCCGATGCCGGTATCCCGCACCGCAATCTGCACACACCCATTGTCAGTAGTGGCGGCGCGCACCGTGATACCGCCCTGCTCGGTGAACTTGGCGGCGTTGGAGAGCAAGTTGAGCAGCACCTGGCGGATACGCTGCTTGTCGATGTAGACATCGGGCAATGTGTCGGGCAACTCCAGTTCCAGCTCCAGCCCTTTGTCTTTGGTCAGGCCAATCGCAGTAGACATCACACCGCGCAGCATTAGGCCCAGGTCGGTCGGCTCGCGGAACAGGTCCATTCGCCCAGCCTCGATCTTGGCCAGGTCGAGGATGTCGTTGATCAGCCCCAGCAAGTGCTCGGCGTTATTGATCACCCGCTGTTGGAGATCTTGCTGGCGCTCGGTCAAGCTGCCGTAGCGCTTGGCTCCCAGGAACTCGGTGAAATTGATGATCGCGTTGAGCGGCGTGCGCAGCTCGTGCGACATATTCGCCAGGAATTGAGTCTTGAACTGGTTGGCCTCCTCGGCAGCGTGCCGGGCCACGTCGGCGACGGCCTTGGCGCGCTGGAGTTCCCCATTGGCCGACTGGAGTTCGGCGGTGAGATCGGCCAGCCGCGCGCGCTCCTGCTCCACCAGCGCGCTACGGCGCTCCAGCTCGGTGATGTCGCGGCCTAAGAGCAGTAGCCCCTGCAACCGCCCGTCGGGAGCGGCGATCGGTGCCAGCGTCACCTCCAACCGCCGCTCGTCGAGGGTCAATTTCTGCGTATGGGGCGCGGCCAGCGCGGTATGCCGCCCGATCAACCCCGCGACCTCCGCCCGTGGCGTCAGCAGCGGGCCGGCGCCAGCCGGCGAGGACGCAGCCGTGGGCACGCCCAGCATCGTGGCCGCAGGATTGGCGTAGATCGCTTGCCCGGCGGGGGTCAGGATCACCACCGCTTCCTGCATGGCCTGCAACGTCAGGTCGAGCGCGGCCCGCAGAGGCACGATTAGCCGGGTGCGCAGCACTGCGTAGGCCAGCGCCCCGACGAGCGGCAGGATTTGCAGCATGCCCCCCAGCCCGACACCGCCCAGCGAGGCCTCCATCTCACCAATGGTGATCGCGAACAGGAGCGCGGCCAGCAGCACACCGATCACTAGGCGGGTGTGCGGCGCGCGGAGAAAGGCGTTGATCAGTATACCCAGGTGCGGCAGCCAGCTCAACGAGAACAGAGTCAATAGGATGAACCCGCCCGGCGCGCCGATCGTGAAGCGGTAGTCGCCATTGACGATGCGCACCCCGGAAACAAACAGCCCCAGGTGCCCGATCAGATCCAGGGTGAGCAGGAGCGTGGCGAGCACATAGGGCAGACTGATCCACCGAATCGGCCGGCGGCCCGAGTACCACTGTGGAGCGAAGAGGGCGCTCAGCAGCCAGAGTAGCGTGAGGTCGATCGCGCCAAGCAGCATCGTCGAGAGAATCCGCAGCGGATACGCCGATTTGAGATCGGGCGCCAGGCCGCGCAGCAGTGAGCTGATCGTGAGCAGCAGCAGGACCGCCACCACGACCACAAACAGCCGGGCCGGGCGATGCTTCCAGGCCCGGAGTGCCACGAACGTGGTCAACGCCGTCGAGCTGATGCAGATCAGGAGGGCCGCGAAGACGCCGAACATAGCCAGATTCTTTCTACGCAACCTAGCGTTGAGACACGACGCGGGCTTGGTCCCCTGCACATACGGCAAGGAGCCAGCCCGTGATACTGATCCAGTATGGATCGGGGGAGGCGCAACGATATACGCAAAAGTGGAACAAACGCATGCCAGGTTCGCAATAGTGGGGATGTACGCTCCTGGTAATACTATAGTGGTGCTTCAGAGTGCCGAGCGTCAAACTGCGCGGTGTGCGCGCAACGCACCTATGAATATGTGGGTGGGGTTATTCTTGAGGGGTGGCCCCCTCAAACTCCCCCTTTTCAGGTTTCGATGGCACGGCGGTTGCATTAGCACCAGGCAATCGAACAGGAGGTGTCCGATGCAACGGCTCAAACAAGCGTGGATGGCTTCAGGACGTGCCTGCTGGTGGGCGTTCTCCGTTTGCTCGGAGGCCCGGTACCAGCGCCGGTCGCTGAGATCGGCGCGCAGGCAGAGCGCGCAGCCGATATACAACACCTCGACCCATGTCGCGGGCCAGTCGGTCGCGGCTGCGGGCAACACGTCACAGATACATTAAGAGAGGCTGAACTTCTTCTTCATCCCAAAGCGCGCGAAACGTAAAACGTGAAACGTGAAAGGCCCTCACACATCACGTTTCACGTTTCACGCCGGGACGCTTTACAGGTTCCGATTCTCTAAGAGGCTGTCTGAAAGGGGGAGTTTGAGGGTGCAGCCCCCTCAAGAACCCCTTTCCACCACAGACTATGAGTGGCAAACAGACCTTTTCAGACGGTCTCTAAGGAAGTCGAAGACAGAATCTCTCACTCCTCGCGCGGCGGGCGGCGGGCCTGCTTAACGGCCGCTCGATGCTGCTTGAGCGTGCGCCGCCGCGCCACTGCCGCCCGGCTTGGGCGCGTGGCAACCCGTGGGATCTCCTCGACGCTGGCGGCGCGCAGCCGCTCGGCCAGGCGCGCGAAGGCGACCCGGCGATTGGCGGCCTGCGATCGGCGCTCGGTCGCGGTCACGACCAGCCCGCTGGGGCGATGGACCAGCCGCACCCCGGTGGCCACCCGGTTGCGGTGCTGGCCGCCCGGCCCGCCCGCCACAAAGAAGGTGATGTCGGAGTCGCGCTCAAGCGCCTCCAGGTCGTTTGGATCGCTCACGATTCCCTCAATATTCTTAGACAAGGTTTCGGAAGGTGCCATTCGACTTTACAATGTGAGTGGGGGGAGACTGAGGGGGCTGCCCCCCTCAAACTCCCCTTTTTAGGCAGCCTCTAAAGGCGCAGGTAGAGCCTGGACATTAGTATATACTATCCAAGGCAAGCTATCACCCGCCAAGAAGGAGGGCTTCCCATGACGACCACCGAAAGACTCTACCATATCGGCTTCGGGCGGGCCGACCTGGGCGACGAGCCGCCGCAGATCGCGCTGCTGTCGGGCGACCCTGATCGCGCCCGGACGATCGCGCATACGTACCTGCGCGACGTTCGCACACTCTCGGAACACCGCGGCCTGAACAGCTATGTCGGCACGCTGCCGGGCGGGCGGGCGCTGCTCTCGGCCACCAGCGGGATGGGCGCACCCTCGCTCAGCATCGTCGTCAACGAGCTGGTGCAGGTCGGAATCCGGCAGATCATCCGCGTCGGCACCTGCGGCTCGATCCAGGACCACGTGCGGCCCGGCAGCATCGTGATCACCAGGGCGGCGCTGTGCCGCCAGGGCGCCGCCGAGGACATCGCCCCGCGCGAGTACCCCGCCGCCGCCGACCCGTTCCTGACCGTCGCACTGGTCGAGTCGGCCCGCGCGCTCCAGGTCGAGCACCACCTCGGCATCACCGCGTCGGTGGACACGTTCTACGAGGGCCAGGAGCGCAGCGGCTCGGCCAACCCGCACCTGCTGCGCCGGCTGCACGGCATCACCGAGGAGTACCGCCACCTGAACGTGCTGAACTACGAGATGGAGGCCGGGATGCTGTTCAAGATGGCCGGGGTCTACGGCTTCGCCGCCGCGTGCGTGTGCGGTGTGATCGCCCAGCGCACGGTCGACGAGCAGATCGTGCTGGACCAGAAGGCCGCCGCCATCGACCGCGCGATTACTGTGGCCCTGCACGCCGCCGGGCGCGTCGCGGCCTGAGCGTCTATAAAGCTCTGAGCGATGGCATGAAACGTGAAGCGTGAAACGTGAACTGAATCACGGTTCACGTTTCACGGACGCCCGGGGTGATGTGTTTGTTCAGTGCTCCTAATCGATCTCCTGCTCCGGGCGCTGCTTGCGATTGAAGGTCGAGACCGTCACAAACGGGGCGATCGTCAGGCGGCCGACTATAAAAGCCAGCACCAGCGCCAGCAATAGCACGATCTCCAGATCCTGCGTGAAATCAATAGAGTACCGCGCGGCCAGCACTGCGGCGGCGACCACCAGCACCAGCGTGACCGCCAGGACCAGCAGCGCCCGGCGCCACGCACGCCGGACCGACGCGCGGCGCGGGCCGCCGGCGCGGCCAGTCTGGCCATGGATCAACACGCGCCGCATAGCCTGATCGTCGTCGAGGTAGTACGAGGTGTAGGCCGGCAGCAGCAGTTGGGTCCAGTGCAACTGCGCGAACTGCGGCGACCAGCCGAACTCACGAATGTGATCGGCGCCGCCGGCCTGGCGGCACTCGTCGGCGGCGGCATCGCGGAAGCCGCGCGCCGCCTCGTGCCAGGCATCGGCCGGCGGCCGGCTCGGCAGGCGCACCAGCACGCCGTCAAGCAGTTCGGCGCGGTAGGGCTGCGCGGCGCGCAAATCATACTCGCCGAGCTGCTCGCGCCAGCGCTGAAACCTCTCCATGGCCGGCGCGGGGATGTTCTGGTAGGCCCGGCTGAGCCGCCCGGCCCGCGGCTCCCAGCGCACGCGCGTCTCGGTAATCTCGTGCGATTGCCAGCCGGCCTGGTCGTCGAAGCGATCCTGGAAGCTGACGACATCGTAGTTGTAGCCCAGCTCGGCCTGCCAGCCGGCGGCGGCGCCCCCGTCGACCAGCCACATCGGCACATACACCCGCCGCAGCCGCTGCATCAGCCGCTTGGGGTGGAGATCGGCCGGCGCGAACGGGATGGAGTCCCGAAAGTCGCGCAGCCCCCGCGAGAGCTGCTCCTGCGTGGCGGCAAACGGGATGGCAAGCTCCGGCGGCTGGCCATAGCCGGCCTCCGCCCGATCGGAGAGCGCCGGCTGGAAGCAGTTCGGGCAGGTGCGATCCGGCAAACCCGGCGGCAGCAGCGCGGCCCAGTCGCAGCGGTCGCAGCCGGCGAGCGCGAGCGGCGCGCCCCACGCAGCCGCGATCACCGCGGCGCCGGCCGGCCCAGAGATCGCGGCGGGGTCAAGCATCATCCAGCCTCAGCGCGTTCGACAGGATGCGGATCGCGAAGGCCACGCCGGCGGCCAGCAGCAGCAGCGGGACCGCAGCAACCGCCAGAGCCTGCCCGTCAGGCAGGGCCGCGCCGCCAGGCCCCGACAGCCAGAACCAGGCCAGCACGCACAGGGCCAAGCCGGGGAGCACCAGCAGCGCCAGCGCCAGGCCCACCTTGCGCCAATCGATCGGGCGCTGGCCGGCGATGGCGCCGGTCTGGCCGTTCACCAGCACCTGGTAGGTCTGCCGGTCGTGGCGATACGTGGCCAGGTAGAGCGGCGCCAGGATATAGCGCCAGGTCTCATCCTGGTAGTCGAGCTGGGCGCTGAAGTTACGCACCTTGTCGGTGCTGGTGCGGTCGCGGCAGTCCGCGCGCACCATCTCGCGCATCAGCGCCCGCGCCATCTCCCAGGCGTCCTCCAGGGCAATGTCGTAGGACTTGGACTGGAGCCCGGCCAGGTACTTGGGGTCGTAGACCACCAGCCGACTGGGGTCATAGTCGCCGACCTGGCCAAGCAGCAGCAAGCTGACCTGGCGCGTGCCGCTGGTCAGCAGGTCGTCGAAGACCCGCTGGACGTGGCCCGACTCCCAGCGCCAGACGGTGCGGGTGCGACGGTTCTTGCCGCTCCCGGTCCGCTCGGTGCGACCGACCTCGGCGCGCCAGTCGGCCTCGACGATCGCATCGAACGTCCAGAACGGGATGTAGATCGCCGTGAAGCTGGTGGACGCCGCCAGGCCGCGCAGGCTGGCCGGCACCATCCAGGTGTTGCCCAGCCACGCGGCGGCGCGCTCCTGGCATGCGGCCGGCTCGACCGCGAACGGGATCAGAAAGCGCGGTCGCAGGACTTCCTGGGGCGCCTGGCGCTGGATCACCTGGTGCGAGCCGCAGAACGGGCAGGTGTGCGTCAGGTTGTCGGGCGGCACCGAGGTGGACCCGGCGCACTGCGTACACGAAAGCTCCTTGCGGGCCTCGCCCCAGCCGCGTGCCGCGCGAGACAGCGTCTCGACCTTGAACTCGAACTCCTCGGCCCCTTTGCCGACCAGGTGCTGTGGGGGCGGCTCGTAGTAGCCGCAGTTGGTGCAGGTCAGGCCGCCGCGTGCCACATTAAAGGCCGTCTGCCCGGCGCACTGCGGGCAGCGAAAGCTGACCACCTCGCGATGCTCGACATCGTCCGGGGCCGGCATCCAGACCTCGATGCCGCTCACGGACGACTGGGTGCGCACAAAGTTGGGCGGTAGGAATGGCTGGGTCATACGCACAACCATAGGTTAGGGATTCTCGAAAAATAAACTATCCCGGCGTGGGTGTTACGTTTTACGTGTTACGTGTTGCGTGTGTCAGTGCGACGCAACACGCAACACATAACACGGGCCTGGCTCGTTTAAAAATTGAGAGACCCTTACAGCACCGGCACTCCCGGCACCTTGGTCCGAATCCGGTACAGCGACGTTCGCGCGGTGATATACAGCGTCTGCCGGTCGGCGCCGCCCCAGGCGCAGTTGGCCGGCCGCTCCGGCGTCACGATCACGCCCAGGAGCGTGCCGTCGGGCTCGAACACCCACACGCCCGTCGCGCCGGTGACGTACAGATGCCCCTCGACATCGAGCTTCATGCCCGTCGGGCGAGCCAGGCTGCGGGTGGTCCATATCGGCGATGACGCGCGAGTTGGCCAGCGTGCCGTCCGGGCGCACATCGAAGGCCCGCACATGCCGGCGCGCCGAGTTGTCGATGTACAGCACCGCCTCGTCGGGCGAGAAGGCCAGCCCGTTCGGACGATCGAAGTCGTCCGCCACCAGCTCCAGTGTGCCGTCGGCGAGGATGCGGTACACACCGTTGCAGGACTGCTCACGCTGGTCGGGCTCGATCCCATAGGGTGGGTCGGTGAAGTAGATCGTCCCATCTGACTTGACGACCACGTCGTTGGGGCTGTTCAGCCGCTTGCCCTCGTAGCGATCGGCCACCGTCAGCACGACATCGTTCTCCTCGGTGCGCGAGACCCGCCGGTTGCCGTGCTCACAGGCGATCAGGCGAACCTGGCGATCCAGCGTCAGGCCGTTCGAGTTGCCGCTGCGCTCACGCCACACCACCACCGTGCCATCCGGCTTCCACTGGTAGATCCGGGCGGCCGGGATATCCGAGAACAGCAGGTAGCCATCCGGGTGCCACACCGGCCCCTCGGTGAACTCAAAGCCGGAGGCGATCCGCTCCGGGTCGCCAGGCTCGATGAGTGAATTTAGGCGCATATGCTTCTCCTGTGACAAGATGACAAGATGACGAGATGACAAGATGAAGGGGTGAAAGGGTGAAGGGGTGAAGGGGTGACGATAGCACGCTTCACGTTTCACGCTTCATGGACAACGGACAACGGACAACGGACAACGGACAGCTACTCGAACCACGTCGTCCCAGGGTACTGATGCTCGCGGGCCACCACCTCATCTAGCTCGACCCCGATCCCTGGCCGGTCACTCAGCGCGATGTAACCATCCTTGATGATATCCTGCTTGTCGGCGGTGATTGTCGCCCAGTAGTCGCGGTGTAGCCAGTGGAACTCAAGCACCAGGAAGTTGGGGATCGTGGCGCACACGTGGGCCGAGGCCATTGTCCCGATCGGCGAGGCGACGTTGTGGGGCGCGAAGGGCATATAGTAGAGCTCGGCCAGGTTGGCGATCTTGCGGCACTCCGAGAGCCCGCCGCACTTGGGGATGTCGGGCATCAGGATATCGACCGCCTGCTTGATGATCAGGTCGCGGAAGCCGTGGCGCAGGTACAGGTTCTCGCCGGCGCAGATCGGCGTCGAGGTCGCCTGCTTGACCTCGCGCATTGCGTCGATGTTCTCCGGCGGCACCGGCTCCTCCAGCCACAGCAGGTGGAACTGCTCCAGGTCCTTCGCCAGCCGGATCGCGCTGGGCACATCCAGGCGCGTGTGGACATCGGCGGCGACGGCGACATCTTTGCCGGCGGCGGTCGTGACCAACTCCACCAGCTTGACCATCAACTCGTGCTCGCGCTCGCCAGCGGTGTAGTTGAAACGGTCGAAGATCGGGTCCTGGCTGTCCACGCGCTTGCCGGTGTAGACGCCGACATCCAAGTCGATCTTGAGCGCGGTGAAGCCGCGTTCCACCACACCATCGACCACGCGGCTTATCTCGTTCAGATCCATGCCCGGCTCGACTTGGCAATCGGCATAGACCCGGATCTTATCACGGAACTTGCCGCCCATCAGCTCGTAGATCGGCACGCCCAGCGCCTTGCCCTTGAGGTCCCACAGCGCGATCTCGATGCCGGTCAGTGCGGTGATCAGCGCCCCGGCGAAGCCGCCGTCGAAGACGTGGCGGCGGCGCAGCTCCTCGAACAGCGCGTCGATCTGGAAAGGGTCGCGCCCGATCAGGTGCTGGCGCAGGGTGTGAATGAGCGCGATCGCCTGGGTGCCCCCGTGGACACACTCGCCGACCCCGGCAATGCCCTCGTCCGTCTCGACCCGCACCCACAGGTGCATACCATGGCCCTTCGTCGCGGCAGTCTTCACAGATGTGATCTTCATATGATCTCACACTTCCTTGAAAAGGCATACTCGATGCGTGAAACGTGAAACGTGAAGCGTGAAGCGTGAAGCGTCAAACGTGACTATCCGCTTACCGCGTTGCGTGTTGCGTGTCTCCAGCGATGAGCAATGTGAATCTACAAATTTCACGTTTCACGTTTCACGGCTCACTCGATGGGCAACGCGAATCTACGAATTTCACGTTTCACGTTTCACGGTTCATTCTCAATTCTCAATTCTCAATTCTCAATTCACCGGGGCTGCGACGATGATACCACACTGTCTTGCGCGCCGCTCCGAAATTGACCCTCCAATTTTGAGGCCGGCCCGATCTGTACCCAGGAGTGTATACAATGTTGGATGGGAATATAGACACCGCAACAAATCATGCTATAATAGGCCTACCGACCCACCCCAATCCGAAGTAAAGATTCCCATTGCAGGGCCTCGCTGAAACAAAGGAGTACGGTTATGGAACGCGATGGCAAGACCGTGAGATTGTCCCGCCGCGCATTTCTGCGTGCCAGCCTGGGAGGTGCTGGTGCCGCGCTCTTAGCCGCCTGCGGCTCCGGTAGCACGGCAGCTCCCACCACCGCGCCAGCGGCCGCCACTGCTGCCCCGGCTGCCGCCACTGCTGCCCCGGCCGCCGCTACCGCCGCTCCGGCTGCCGCTACCGCCGCTCCGGCTGCCGCTACCGCCGCTCCGGCTGCCGCTACCGCCGCCCCGGCTGCCACCGCCGCCGCCCCCGCGCCCACCAACACCCCGGCGCCGCTGCCGGTCGGCTCCGCCGAAAAGTTCACCGTCATCCATCGCACCGAGTACTTCGAGGAGCCTCAGAAGCTCTTCCGCGAGGCGGTGACAAAGTTCGCCCAGAGCAAGAACGTCCCGCTCGACATCTCGACCGCTAATCCCGAAGTCTTCGGCGATTTCATGGCCAAGATGCAGGCAGCCGTGCAGGCTGGCGTCCCGCCGGATCTGGGCTACCACACGCTCAACATCCCGCAGATGCAGTTCCTCGACATTGTCGAGGACGTGAGCGACCTGGTGGAAGAGGCGATCCAGAAGTACGGCGAGGTCGTGCCACTCACCGCCGAGAAGAACGCCAAGATCGACGGCAAGTGGTGGGCGGTGCCGTTCATGAGCAACAGTGGCGCATGGTTCGCCCGTAGGGACATCTTCGAGGCGGCCGGCATCGACGTCGACACGCTCGACACCTACGATAAGCGCCGCGATGCCGCGCTTGCAGTCTCGGACCCCAGCAAGGAGATCTGGGGCTGGGGCCTGACGATCAACAAGAGCGGCGATGGGCACGGCGTGATCACCGGCGCGGTCCAGGCCTTCGGCGGCCGCTTCGTCGATGAGACCGGCACCAAAGTCACCTTCAACTCACCCGAGACGATCGCGGCCGTTACGTGGCTAAAGGAGACCTACACCGGCGAAAAGTACAAGCCGATGCTTCCGCCCGGCATCGAGAGCTGGACCGATACCAGCAACAACGAGGCGTTCCTGGCCGGCAAGATCGCGCTGACCAACAATGCGTTCACGATCTACGGCAAGGCCAAGCTGGACAAGAACCCGATCTTCCCGAATATCGCCGTGCTGCACGTGCCGAACACCAACGACGGCCAACGGCTCGAAGCCGGCGCCAACGGCTGGTTTACGATCTTCAAGGGCGCCAAGAACATCGACCTGGCCAAAGAGACGATCCTGCACCTGCTCGACCCGCAGAACTTCATGCCCATGGTCCAGGGCGGCGGCGGCTTGTTCCTGCCGGCCTACAAGAACCTGTGGACCGAAGACGTGCTCAAGATCGACCCGAACTTCCCAACCCTCCAGGAGATCATCTTCAACCCGGTGGCCTTCACCGGCCAGGCCTATCCGGCCAATCCCAACCCCGCGATCGCCGGCATCGATGCCCAGGCGATCACCAGCCAGATGATGACCAATGTCACCACCGGCCAGATGACGCCAGAAGAGGCTGTTCAGGACGCGCACGAGCGGATCGTGCAGATCTTCGAAGAGCTTGGGCTACCACAGACCTGACACGGTGAAGGGGTGAAGGGGTGAAGGGGTGAAGGGGTGAACATACGTCGCCCATTCACCCATTCACCCGCTCACCCCTTCACCCCTTCATACGAGGGGGAAGCTATGGCGAAACGAGCTCACAAGCGGCACATTGCTCCAACCCACTTCGGCCCGCCGCCCCAGGCGCATCGAGGCGATCCTGGGCCGCGATTGGAAGGTCGCGCTGCCATTTATTCTACCCCTGGTTCTGCTCATGGCCGGGCTGATCTTCTGGCCATTCATCAACGCGATCCTGCTCAGCTTTACCACGCGCACGCTCACCCGCGCCGAGACGTTTGTCGGCCTGGCGAATTACGCGCGCTTGTGGAAAGACTCCGATTATCGCGGCGCGGTGAACAACACGATTTTATTTACCGTCGCTTCGGTCTCGGTCAAGATGGTCGTGGGCATGACGATCGCTCTGCTGCTCAACAGCCGGCTCCCCTTCCGCAATGTGCTGACGGGCATTATGCTGCTGCCCTGGATCGTGCCCGAGGTGGTCACGGCTATGGCCTGGCGCAGCATCTACGATCCGATCTTCGGCGGCCTCAACCCGATCCTGCAAGCCTTGGGGCTGATCAACCGGCGCGTGGCCTGGCTGGCCGAGCCGGACAAGGCGCTGGCCAGCGTGATCGCGGTGAACGTCTGGAAGGGCATCCCATTCTTCACCATCCTGCTGCTGGCGGGCCTGAAGGCGATCGATAAGGAGCAGTACGAGGCCGCCGAGGTGGATGGCGCCAGCCCGGCCGAGCGCTTTCGCCATATCACTCTGCCCGGCCTCAAGTATGTGATCGCCGTCACGGTTCTGCTCTCGACGATCTCGACGTTCAACACCTTCGGCCTGGTCTACCTGATGACCGGCGGCGGCCCCGGCGGCACGACCCGGCTGTACTCGATTCTGGCCTACGAGCGGGCGATCACGGCCTACGCTTCGGGCCAGGCGCCGCGGTGGCTTTGAGCATGGCGCCGGTGCTGGCGATCTTCATTCTGCTGCTGGCGCGCTTCATGCGCCGCGATCTCACCGCGCGGGAGAATGAGACCAGAGTCGACCGCGCATTCGGCTGGGTCGGCAATGCGATCGGCAAGCTGTTCGAGATCATCTGCATGGCCGTTTATGGTGCTGGCGGAGGGAATTACCCGGCTCGGCACAATGCTCACCCGTGGCACCAAACGCGCGCAGCGCGAGCGGGGCGGTGTGGCACTGCGCCTGCTAATGCTGTTGCCGCTGCTGGCCTTCGTCCTGTTCCCGTTCTACTGGATCATTATTACCTCGTTCAAAACCGACTTGCAGATCCAGCAGTTTCGGTCGATCTACTGGCCTGAACCCTGGACGCTCGAACAGTACAATAAGCTCTTGTTCGAGACCCCGTATCTGACCTGGTTCCGCAACACGGTGGTCGTGGCTGCGTCAAGTACGATTATCGCGGTTGGGCTGGCGGCGCTGGCGGGCTATGCCCTGGCGCGGCTCAAGTTCCTGGGCGCGAGTACGCTCACGACGGTACTGCTGATCACCTACCTGCTGCCGGGCTCGCTGCTGTTCATCCCGCTCTACCGCATCCTGACCACCCTGGGCATCATCAACAGTCACTGGGCGCTGATCGCCACCTACCCGACCTTCCTGATGCCCTTCGCCACCTGGGTGATGCTAGGCTACTACCGCTCGATCCCCGAGGACCTGGAGGACGCCGCGATGATCGATGGCGCCACCCGGCTGGGCGCCTTCCTGCGGGTGACGCTGCCGCTGGCGGCGCCGGCGCTGCTCTCGGTCACGCTGTTCGCCTTCACCAACGCCTGGAACGAGTTCCTGTTCGCCTTTGTGTTCCTTACCAGCGAGAACCTGAAGACGCTGCCGGTCGGCCTCCAACTGCTGGTCTTCGGCGACATCCTGCCCTGGGGTATGTTGATGGGCGCCTCACTGCTGATGGCGATCCCCGTGATGAGTGTCTACATCTACGCCCAGCGCTATCTGGTCGAAGGGCTGACTGCTGGGAGCATCAAGGGCTGACCGAAAGACTAGGAGACAGGGAAGGGGTGAAGGGGTGAAAGGGTGAAAGGGTGACAACTTCCCGTTCACCCTTTCACCCTTTCACCCCTTCATCTTACGGAGGCTGTATTGAAAATAGTCGAGTACCGAGTCACGCCGATCGCCTTCGGGGACCCGCCCCTGCGCGCGGCGTTCGGGCTGCACGCACCCTACGCCCTGCGTACGATCATCGAGATCGTCGCCGACGACGGCAGCACCGGCGTGAGCGAGACTCACGGCGGCGCAGCGGTGGTGGCCGACTTGGAGGCAGTGCGCGACCTGGTGCTGGGGCGCGATCCGTTCCAGCTCGCCCCGCTCGAAGACGCCCTCTGGAGCAGTGGGGGCCGCTGGGGCGAGATCGGCTCCGCGCTGTGGGAGGGCCGGCTGCACTCGCCGCCACGCACCTTCGGGGCGATCGAGGTGGCCTGCCTGGACCTAATCGGCAAGGCGCTCGGCCGACCGGTGTGCGACCTGCTGGGCGGGCGCGTGCGCGACCGGGTGCCCTTCAGCGCCTACCTGTTCTACAAGCACGCCGGCGCCGGCGGCCCGTGGGGCTTCGAGTGCGACCCGGCGGCGACCGACGGGTGGCCGGCCGCGCTCCAGCGCGAGGCGCTGGCGGCCGAGCCGCTGGTCGAGCAGGCCCAGGCGATGTGCGCGGCCTTCGGCTTCCAGTCGCTCAAGCTCAAGGGCGGCGTGCTGCCGCCCGACGAGGAGATTCGCACGATCCGGCTGCTGCGCGAGGCGTTTGGGCCGAATACGCCGCTGCGAATCGACCCCAACACCGCCTGGTCCCTAGAGACCAGCCTGCGCTGCGCCCAGGAACTCGAAGGGCTGCTGGAATATTACGAGGATCCGGTGCTCGGCAAGGAGCCGATGGCCCAGCTTGCCCAGCAGACCCGCCTGCCTCTGGCGACCAATATGTGCTGCGTCAGCTTCGCCGACCTGCCGGAGACCATCCGCCTGGGCAGCGTGCAGATCATCCTGGGCGATCACCACTTCTGGGGCGGGCTGCGGGCCTCGGTCGAGCTGGCGCGGATCTGCCGCACCTGGGGCATCGGCCTCTCGATGCACAGCAACTCGCACCTGGGCATCTCGCTGGCCGCGATGACGCACCTGGCCGCCGCCGTGCCGAACCTGACCTACGCCTGCGACACTCACTACCCCTGGCAGTCCGAGGAGATCATCATCGGCGGCAAGCTTCAGTTCGAGGATGGCGCACTGCCGGTGCCCGACGCGCCCGGCCTGGGCGTGGAGCTGGACCGCGCCGAACTGGAGCGCCTGCACGCCCAGTACCTGGCCTGCGGCCTGTCGCACCGCGACGACGAGGTCGAGATGCAGAAGGTCGAGCCGGGGTGGAAGCGGATGCTGCCGCGCTGGTAGGGTCCGTTGTCAGTTGTTCGTTGTCGGTTGCATATCGTCCGTGAAACGTGTTGCGTGGCGGCCACGCAGACCGGGCGGCCACAGAGGGCCTGCCCTACAGGGTTTGAGTGGTTGGTCCTTTGTTCTTTGTTCTTTGTTCTTGGTTCTTTTATGCGACAGCCACAGCCCATCCTGGTCGTCGATCGCTTCCCAGAGATCCTGGACGCGCTCCTGGAGCTGCTGTCCGGGCTCGCGGTCGCCGAGTGGGAGCGCCCGACCGCCTGCGCGGGCTGGTCGGTCAAGGATGTCGCGCTGCACCTGCTCGCGGATGATGTGGGCATGCTTTCGCGCCGGCGCGACGGGTACAGCGCCGTAGACGTAGCGATCAGCGGCTGGGACGACCTGGTTGGATTGATCAACCGCCAGAACCGCCAGTGGGTCGAGGCGACCCGCCGGATCGGCCCGCGCCTGCTGTGCGACCTGCTGCGGCTGACCGGCGAGCAGGTCTCGGCCTACTTTCAGACGCTCGACCCCTACGCGCTGGGCGGCCCGGTCGACTGGGCCGGGCCAGGGCCGCAGCCGATCTGGCTCGACCTGGCGCGCGAGTACACCGAGCGCTGGCACCATCAGCAACACATCCGCGACGCGGTCGGGAAGCCGGGGCTGACCGAGCCGCGCTACCTGGCACCGGCGCTTGATGCGTTCGTTCGCGCCCTGCCGCACACCTACCGGGCCATCGACACGCTGGAGCAGACCCTGGTGGCGCTGACGATCTCGGGCGACGCGGGCGGGACCTGGTTCCTGCTGCGCGAGCGCGGGCGCTGGGCGATGTACCTGGAGGCCGCCGGGCCGCCGCACGCCGAAGTGACGCTCGACCAGTATAGCGCCTGGCGGCTCTTCACCAGGGGCATCGACAAGCAGACGGCGCGGGCGACGATCACGGGCGATGCGCGCCTGGGCGCGCAGATGCTGGAGATGGTCTCGATCCTTGCATGATCTGTGTTACTTGGAGGTACGATTTGCGACCAAACACACTCAAGGCGAAGCTCAAGGCCGGTGAAACGACCTTCGGCTGCTTCACGCGCTACCCGGACGCGACCCTGGTGGAGGTGCTGGCCCTCCAGGGTTGGGACTTTATTGTGTTCGACGGCGAGCACGGGGTGATCGAGCCGCGCGACTGCGAGCACATGGTGCGTGCCGCCGAGCTGCGCGAGGTCACGCCGATCGTGCGGGTGACGACCAACCAGGCGCCGGTGATCCTGCGCTATATGGACAGCGGCGCGCACGGGCTGCATGTACCGTGGGTCAACTCCGGCGCCGAGGCCGAGGCGGTAGTGCGGTCGGTCAAGTATCACCCGCGCGGCATCCGCGGGCTGGCGGGCATACGCGCCGCCGACTACGGCCAGCGCGCCCCGCTTGGCGAGTACGTCCAGCAGGCCAATGCCGAGACGCTGGTGATCATCCATATCGAAACCATGGATGCGGTCGAGCGCCTGCCGGAGATCGTCGCCGTCGAGGGGCTGGACGTGATCTTCATCGGGCCGACCGACCTGTCCCACTCGCTGGGCGTGCCGGGCCAGGTACAGCACCCGACGGTGCAGGCGGCCATGCAGCGGGTGATCGATACGGTGGCCCAGACCGACCTGGCCCTGGGCATTATGGTGTTCAACGCGCAGGGCGCCCAGCAGTGGCGCGAGCGCGGCGCCCGCTATATCACGATCGGGCTGGAGTCGCTGCTGGCCCCGGCCATGCGCGGCTACCTCCAGACGGCACGCGCCGAATAACGTTCTGAAAAGATGGAGGGGTTCTGGGGAGGGATTCCCTCCCCAAGCCCCACCCTTTGTTTGTAGATAAAGCAGAGACAAAGAATGACACAACAAAACATGCACGGTCGCCGGGCGGTGATGCCCGGCCCCTACCAGATCACCCACGAGACGTACGAGGTGCCGGCGCCAGGGCCGGGGCAGGTGCTGATCGAGACCGAGGCGAGCGCGATCAGCGCGGGGACCGAGCTGGCGATCTATACCGGCATCCACCAATGGCTGGGCGACGCGAGCCGGACATGGCCGAAGTTCCCGTTTGTGCCCGGCTACAGCGGCGTGGGGCGGATCGCCGCCGTGGGCGCGGGCGTCGCGTCGTTCGCGCCGGGCGAGCGGGTGGTCTGGGCCGCGCGGCACGAGACCCACACGCTGCTCGTCGTGACCGAGGAGCAGGCGCCGATCTGGCCGATCGGTGCGGGGGTATCGGCGCCGTCGGCTGCGTGCGCGATGCTGGCGCGCTTCCCGCTCACGGCGCTGGTGCAGAGCGGGCAGATCCTGGGCCAATCGGTGGCGGTGCTGGGGCTGGGCCTGATCGGCCAGATCACGCTGCGCCTGTTCTCGGCCGCCGGGGCCTACCCGCTGATCGGCATCGACCCGCTGGCGCGCCGCCGCGAGTTCGCCGCCCGCACCCACGGAGTGGAGACGATCGACCCCGACGCCGGCGACCTGCGCGATGCATTGCGGGCGGTCAACCGGGGCGCGCTGCCGGATATCGTCGTTGATGCGACCGGCGCGCCCAATGCGGTGCGCGCGGCGATGTCGGCGGTGACGGACGGCGGCAAGGTGATCATGGTCGGTAGCCCGCGCGGCATCGCCGGCGACGTCGACTTCTACTGGGATCTGCATGGACGCTCGATCTCGTTGATCGGGGCGCACGGCTCGGCGCTCGGCCCCGAGCCGCGCGAGAAGTTCCCCTTCACCCGCGACCGGGCGCTGCGGCTGATCATCCACCTGCTGGAGAGCGGCAAGCTCAAGCTCGACGACCTGATCACCCATCATGCCCACACGGACGAGATCCAGGCGATGTACGAGGGCCTACTGCGCCAGCGCGAGGAGTTCCTGGGCGCCACGCTGCACTGGTGAGTCGAATAAGTCTCGAAGAGTGAGCACCCCCAGGTGCGGTTGGCGCTGCCACGGCACCTGGGGGTGCCTACTCTTCGGTATTTGAATGGTGATGCGTTGATCCAGCTAATTCCATCAGTATGCCATCTGCACCGTTCCATAGGTGAAGCGATTGGCGATTGCCGGTTTGCTGTGCTAGACTAAGGGCGGTATTGGCCCATCGACAAGAGCAAATCGATGACAGCAACCCAACTCCCTCTCTCACTGGCCCAATTGTATGCGCTAGTCGTTCGCTCGGTGAGGTGGTGCAATGACTATCACTGATAGGGATCTCGATCAACTGATCGCCGAACGCCAGGTGCGCCTCATGCTGCTCGGGCCGCAGCAGCGACCGATCTGGGAAGCCTCACCGAGTCCGCTACACCAGATCTTCGTTCGTGATATTGAGTCCTCGATTCGGGCCTCCGCCGAGGCAGGCGACAATTGCGCGTGCGAGCATATCGCGGATGCCTATATTCGATTGCCCGATAGCTCGCTGGTTCGCCCCGACATCGCGATCTTTTGCACACCCATCCCGCGTCAGCGCGAGGCTTATGCGGCTGTACCCGCCGCTGTCATCGAGATTGTGAGCCCAAACTACGAGGCGAAGGACTACGAAGAGCTTCCACCAGTATATCTAGCAAACGGTGTGCGTGATGTCGTAGTCGTTGATCCTGAGCAACGTGTGTTCACCCATTATCGACCGGGACACCCGCGATCGATCCAGCAGTTACCGCATCAACTTCGTCTCGAGTGTGGGTGCCTTGTGTTGCTTCCGGCGTAGGCTGGTAGGGCAGGATGCGTCAGGATTTAAGCGAGGGCCTACCCTACAGGTGCTCAATTCTCAATTCTCAATTCTCAATTCCGGCTATGTCCAAACTTGAAGCGATCCTGGAACGGATCACCTACCACAACGAGCAGAACGGCTACACCGTCGCCCGCGTCCAGCCGCGCGATAAGACCTACCAGGTGACGGTGGTCGGTAAGCTGCTGGGCGCCCATGTCGGCGAGTCGCTGGAGCTGGAGGGGCGCTGGGTCGACCACCCGGAGCACGGGCGGCAGTTCGAGATCGAGCGCTTTCGCACGGTGCTGCCGGCCACCGTCGAGGGCATCCGCCGCTACCTCGGCTCGGGGCTGATCAAAGGGGTCGGGCCGGTTACTGCCAAGCGCATCGCCGATACGTTCGGCGTCTACACGCTCGACGTAATCGACCACGAGCCGTCGCGGCTGCGCGAGGTGCCCGGCTTAGGCCCCAAGCGGGTCGAGCTGATCATCCGCGCCTGGGAGCAGCAGCAGCAGATCAAGGAGATTATGCTGTTCCTGCAAGACCTGGAGATCGCGCCGGGGTTGGCGGTGCGAATCTACAAGCAGTACGGCGAGCAGGCGCTCAGCGTGGTCCAAGCGACCCCCTACCGGCTAGCCGACGACGTGTACGGGATCGGCTTCCTGACCGCCGACCGGATCGCCCAGGCGCTCGGCATCCCCTACGACTCGCCGCAGCGCATCGGCGCCGGGCTGCGCTACACCCTCAGTCAGGCCACCGAGGACGGCCACTGCTACCTGCCCTGGAACGATCTGGTGACACAGGGCGCCAGGCTGTTAGAGGTCGACGCGGCCGGCGTGGAGGCGACGCTGGAGGCGATCGTGATCACCCAAGAGGTCCACGTCGAGCAGTGGGAGGGTGAGCGACTGGTGTACCTCCAGCCGTTCCACCGGGCCGAGCGCGGCGTGGCCGGGCGCATCCACGACCTGCTGCGGGCGCCCTCGGCGATCGCGCCGTTCTTCCGGGCCGCCAACTGGCCGCGAGTCTTCGAGTTCCTGGCCGAGCGGCGCGGCGTCGAGCTGACCGAGCGGCAGCGCGAAGCGGTGCAGATGGCGCTCACGAACAAGGTCAGCGTGCTGACAGGCGGGCCGGGCACTGGAAAAACACTTACGACGCGCACAATCATCCAGGCGCTCCAGCAGCGCAACGAGAAGTTCCTGCTGACCTCGCCTACGGGCCGGGCGGCCAAGCGGCTCAGCGAGGCGACCGGCGCCGAGGCGATGACGCTCCACCGGCTGCTGGAGTACTCGCCGATCGGCGGCTCGCACTTCAAGCGCAACGCCGAGTACCCGCTCGACGCGGCGATGGTGATCGTGGACGAGGTCAGCATGCTCGACATCCTGCTGGCCAACAACCTGTTCAAGGCCATCCCGCAGGACGCCCACGTGTTGCTGGTCGGCGACGCCGATCAGCTCCCTAGCGTCGGGCCGGGGCGGGTGCTGCGCGACTGCCTGGACAGCATGGCGGTGCCCAGCATCCACCTCGACACGATCTTCCGCCAGGCCGAGGGCAGCGGGATCATCGCCAACGCCCACCGGATCAACACCGGCGAGCACCCGCACATGCGCGACCTGGACGACTTCTTCTTCTTCTCGCAGCCCGACCCGGACGCCTGCGCCGAGCTGGCGGTCGAGGTGGTGGCCGAGCGCATCCCGCGCCGCTTCGGACTCGACCCGCGCCGCGATATCCAGGTGCTCACGCCGACCCACCGTGGCCCGGCCGGCGTGGCCAGCCTCAACGGGCTACTCCAGGAGGCGCTCAACCCGCAGATATCGGGCCGGCCCGAGCAGCGTATGGGCGCAACCACGTTCCGGCTGGGCGACCGGGTGCTCCAAATACGCAACAACTACGACCTGGACGTCTACAACGGCGACATTGGCGAGGTGGCCGCGATCGACCCGGTCGAGCAGACGCTGACGGTGCGCTACGACAATCAGCGCGACGTGGTCTACGATTTCGCGCTGCTGGACGAGCTGACGCTGGCGTACGCGATCTCGATCCACAAGGCCCAGGGGGCCGAGTACCCCTGCGTCGTCGTCCCGCTGCTGACCCAGCACTACACCCTGCTCCAGCGCAACCTGCTCTACACGGCGGTCACGCGCGCCAAGCAGCTGGTGGTGCTGCTGGGCGACCAGCGCGCGATCTCGATCGCGGTGAAGAACAACCACGTGGCGGCGCGCTACACCGGGCTGGCGCGGCGGCTCAAGGGCCTGTAAGAACAAAGAACAAAGAATAAAGAACAAATCTCGGTTCTCGGTTCTCGGTTCTTTGTTCTCAGTTCTTTGTTCTTTGTTCTACGTGGTGCTCGCCTGCTCCACCCGCCTCGCCTCCTGCTGGCGCTGCAAAAACGCAAGCACCGCGAACGCCTCGGAGATATCCTCCATGCTGACCAGCCCCAGGTAGACGGCGCCGTCGTAGACCGCGACGACCCGCGCGCCCTTCTCGGCCATGACCAGGCGCACCTCGTCGAGCGTCGCGCTTGCCTCGACCTTGACCACCTCGCGGCGCATGATCCCGGTCACGTACACATCGCGCGTGTCGGCGGACAGCGCCCGCAGCACATCCTCGCGCGTGACGATCCCCAGCAGGCTGCCGCCCTGGAGCACGGCGAAGTCGGGCTGGTAGCTGGTCAGGATGTAGCCCACGACCTTGCTGACCCGGTCGCCGATCGCTAGCGTCAGCGCGTACTTGTTGTAGGCGTCGCCCACCCGCAGCGTGGTCAGGACCGTGCGGGCCTGGCCCTCGGCGTTCTCCTGGCCGGCGCCGAAGAAGATGAACACCGCGACCAGCACCAGCGCCAGGTTGCCGCTGAGCACGCCAAAGACCCCTAGGATGATCGCGATCAGCTGGCCAAGTGCGGTGGCGACCCGTGTCGCGCGCCGGAAGCTCATAAACATCGCCAGGATCGCGCGGAACATGCGCCCGCCGTCGAGCGGAAACGCCGGGATCAGATTGAAGACCACCAGCGCGATGTTAGCGCCCATCAGCCATGTTACCAGCGTGGCGAACGAGGGGGCCAGCGTGTTGCCCTGGAGCAACTCGCGCCCGCCGTCGTCCAGCCCAACGATCAGACCGCTAAGCGGGTACAGCAGCGCGGCGATCACGACATTGACCAGCGGGCCGGCGACGGCGATCAGCAGCTCGTGGAGCGGCTTGGTCGGGTTGCGGCCCAGCAGCGCCACCCCACCGAGCGGCAGCAGGATGATCTCGCGCACCGGGATGCCGAAGCGCTGGGCGACGATGCTGTGGCCCAGCTCGTGCAGGGTGACGCAGAGGAACAGCAGGAGCATCAGCAGCACGCCAAACAGCGCGCCCTGCACCCCGTACGGCGTGCCCCATTGATAGGCTCCAAGGATCAGGATCAGGAAAAAAGAGATATGTATTTTGATGTCGATCTCAAACACTCGGGCGATACGAAATGACCAGTTCATGATTTTCCTCGTCACATGATAAAAAGCTCGCCAGGCAAATGCGCCTGCCGGGCCTACTCTTGATCAGCAATCTATGTGCCCCTGATGAAATTTGACAATCAAATCCGATCATCGATTCGGCGTAGGGGCGGTTCACGAACCGCGCCTACTGTTGATCGTCAAATTTCATCGGCACGGAGCTAGCAGCGATGAGACAGTGTTATCCGGCGTCCATCTCAACCTGGCCTGCGGGAACTTCGCCGGAGGCGCCCAGGCGGCGGGCGCGCAGCAGCGATGCCACGATCGCAACCACCAGAATCGCCGCGATCACCAGCAGCGAGGAGGCGGTCGGGATCTTGTAGATGTCCACCAGCACCATCTTGACGCCGACAAACGTCAGGACCGCCGACAACCCCAGCTTCAGGTAGTGGAATTTATCGACCACGCCGGCGAGCACAAAGTACAACGAGCGCAGCCCGAGGATCGCGAACACGTTCGAGGTGTAGACGATGAAGGGGTCTTCCGTGACCGCGAAGATCGCCGGGATCGAGTCGACCGCGAAGACCAGGTCGGTGCTCTCGATCATCAGCAACACCAGGAGCAGCGGGGTCGCCATCAGTACGCCAGCCCGCCGCACCAAGAACCGTTCGCCCTCATACCCTTCCGTCACCGGCATGATTCTGCGGAACAGCCGCACCAGCGGATTCTGATCGGGATGTACCTCAATGTCTTTATGGAGCGCCATCCGAATGCCGGTGAAGATCAGGAACGCACCGAACAGGTAGATGATCCAGTGAAATTCCTTGAGCAGCACCGCGCCAGCGGCGATCAGCGCGCCGCGCATCAGCAGCGCACCAATGATGCCCCAGAACAGCACCCGGTGCTGATAGGCGGCCGGCACCCGAAAGAAGCCGAAGATCAGCACAAAGACGAAGATGTTATCGACGCTGAGCGATTTTTCGATCAGGTAGCCAGTGAAAAAGGCGACCGCTGCTTCCTGGTTCGCGTATCCGCTGGCCGGAGCGATGCGATCCCAGAACAGGTAGAGCACGCCATTGAACAGCAGCGCCAGCCCGATCCAGACCGCGCTCCAGATCGCGGCCTCTTTCACCGAGACCGCGTGAGCTTTGCGGTGGAAGATCCCCAGGTCGAGCGCGAGCAGCACCAGCACGAACAGGTTGAAGCCAACCCACATCCAGATCATGTCCATAAGACCTACCTCCTGTGCGATAGGCCGCGGGGCAACAAAAAAAGCGAGCCCCACGGCAACAAGCGTCGTGGTGGTCTCGCCATTCGTGTCAAAATACACGTGCGGCCAGCCGGGCGAATGTGCTTCGCCGTATTGACGACTGACCGGCCCGTTTGTGCGGGTGGCTACTCCCCTACCAGCGCGTATCGTAGCAGAATGTAAAGATGTTGTCAATCCGGTTTCCATCGCCGAGTGAACTGCCCTGTGCTATACTCACGCTCGATACAGTGGTAGAAAAGGATTCTTGAGGGGTGGCCCCCTCAACCTCCCCCTTCTCAAACAGCTATCATAGGAGTTTGGTGGTGGACAAAGATTCTTGAGGGGCGGCCCCTCAAACTCCCCCTTTTCAGACCGCATCACAGGAGCTTGGTGGAAAAAGATTCTTGAGGGGCTTCCCCTCAAACTCCCCTTTTCTAGTAGCAGAGAGGAGCAAGCGTATGACTGACGAATATATCCTCGACAGCCCCACGGCGCGGCGCTTTATCGACGAGGTGCGCTCGACGCTCGACCGGATGCCGGTCGCCGAGGCGCTGGAGGCGCTGCGACCGGCGTTCGCCGCGCTGCTGGCCGACCAGGGCTGGCTGCCGGAGGATTATCAGCGGACGGCGGCCGAGGGCGGCATGGGCGGCGGGATCGCCACCTGGCTGCTCTACCGTGCCGGCGACGGCGGGCTCTCGCTCTTCAGCTTGGTCGTGCCGGCGAGCGCGGCCACCCCCGTCCACGACCACCTGGCCTGGGGTCTGGTCGGGCTGTACGCCGGCGAACAGGACGAGCGAGTGTACCGCCGTGCCGGGCCACCGGAGGGCAACCAGACGGATCACGTGCCGCTGGAGTTGGTCGAGCGCAATCACCTGCGCCCCGGCGACTTCTACGTGCTGCTGCCGCCGGAGGGCGACATCCACAGCGTCGCCACGACCTCGCCGGACGCCTCGGTCAGCATCCATCTGCTCGGCAATGACACCGGCTGCATCTGGCGCCACGCCTATACGCCCGACGACGGCGGCGTTCGCGCGTTCCGCTCCGGGTGGAGCAACGTGCCGTGCCGGGACTGACCACCGACCACCGACCGCCGACCACCGACTACAGAGCAACGGCATACAGCAATAATGTAGGTGGGGGGAACGTCGATGTAGGTGGGGGGAACGTCGATGTAGGCGGGGGGAACGTCGATGTAGGTGGGGGGAATGTCGATGTAGGCGGGGGGAACGTCGATGTAGGTGGGGGGAACGTCGATGTAGGCGGGGGGAACGTCGATGTAGGCGGGGGGAACGTCGATGTAGGCGGGGGGAATGTCGATGTAACGGCGTACAATGACCACGCAACGGCGCGCGGCGACCATGCATTGGGACGCGACGACGCCGTAGGGTGAAGCATTTACACCCAATGCTCAATGCACGTTGTCGAGCCAGGCAAATGCTTCACCCTACCCACATTGTCCACACCGCCACCATTGCCATCGCCATCCACATCGTTCCATCGCACCCACATTGTCCACACGACCACCCACATTGTTCGCACCGCCACGACCCCACAGACGGAGAGCCGAGAATCAGAAACGGCTGCCTTTCGGCAGCCGGGGGAACTGGAGCAATGCAGCGGTCATTATCAAATGCTTAATCTCGTTATCTCCTGACCGCCGCAGCCAATGTATATTCTGCTGACATTAAAGCATATTGCGTGCCACGACACATCGGCAGGAGGGTTGATCGCCACCTCCATCCCACGGACGATGTGCGCTCCTCCTCGCTCCCAACCGGCATGGTACAATAGCCGTGAAATTTGTCAGTGGTCAGTGGTCAGTGGCCCGTTGCAGCCACAACCGACAACGGACCACTGACCACTGACCACTGACAACTGACAACGGACACTATGGAAAAGCGTTTTCGTCTCTTCATCCAGGAACATCGCGACGGCGGCGTCACCGCGCGGGTGCTTGCCATCCCCAGCGTGACGGGCTATGCCGCGACGCGCGAGGCCGCAATCGTCGAGGCGCGCGAGAAGCTGACTGAGCACCTGACCGACCTGGGCCGGGAAGCGTGGGGCCGTTTCGGCTTCAGCGAGCACCAGGAACTGCGCGCGCTGGAGATCGAGCTTCAGCCGCGCGGCAAGCTGCCGCAACCGCCCATCCCGATCGCCGTCAACCTGCTGATCACCACCGAACAGCACAGCCGCGGCACCCGCTACATCGTCACCGCCCCGCGGGTCGGCGGCTTCCAACTCGTCGCCGACGACCCGGACCAGATCGAGGCGCTGGCCCGCGAGGCGCTGGCGCACCACGTCCGCAAGTGGAAGGCGCTTGAGATCGTCGCGGCCGACCTGGCCGGGCCTGAGTGCCTGGAGACGATCACGGTGACGCTGCCCGATATCGTCGAGGTGGCCGCCGCCGAGCTGAGCAACACCTCCAGCCAGGACAATGTCCTCGGCCTGTGCGGCCTCAACCTGAGCGAGCAGGCGGCCCTGGGCCGGCTGGGCCGGGCCGACCGGCGCGAGGCGTTGGTCGAGCAGATGATCGCCGCGCTGGCAGCCGACCGCCGCAGCAGCGTGATCCTGGTGGGCAAGGGGGATGTCGGCAAGACCGCGCTGCTCCACGAGGTGGTCGAGCGGATTCGCAAGGGCGCCGTCCCCGCGCCGCTGCGCGGGCGCGAGGTCTGGTTTGTGACCGCGAACAACCTGATCGCCGGCATGAAATATACCGGCGAGTGGCAGGGCCGGGTCCAAAAGCTGCTCGCCCAGGTGCGCCGTGGCCGCCAGATCCTGGCTATGGCCGACCCGAACGAGATCCTCGACGCCGGCCGCTGGAGCGGGAGCGGCAACAATATGGGCCGCTTCCTACGCCCCTACATCGAGAGCGGCGAGATGACGATCATCTGCGAGTGTACACCGGAAGGCTTCGAGGCCGGCATGCGGGTCGAGCCGAGCTTTATGAACGCTTTCCAGCGCATCGATGTGGCCGAGACCGACGAGGCCGACACGCTGCCGATCGTCCACGCTGCGGCGCGCCGGCTAGAGGCGGCCCGCAACGTCGGGATCGACCCCGGCGCGACCACCGCCGCACTTGAGTTGACGCGCCGCTTCATGCCCTACCGCGCCTTCCCCGGCAAGGCGGTGCGCTTCCTGGAGGAGCTGGTGCGCGATGCCATGCCCGGCCAGGAGCGCAGCCCGGCGCCGCGCACCTTCGGCCGCGCCGACGCGCTGGCCGACTTCGCCCGCAAGACCGGCCTGCCCACCTTTATCCTCTCCGACGAGATGCAGATGCGGGTGCCCGAGGTGCGCGCCTACTTCGAGGAGCGGCTGTTCGGCCAGCCCGACGCCCTCGACGCGATCGTCGATATGATCACCGTGCTCAAGGCCGGGCTGAATGACCCGAACAAGCCGCTGGCCTCGTTCTTCTTCGTCGGGCCGACCGGCGTGGGCAAGACCGAGTCGGCCAAGGTGCTGGCCGAGTTCCTATTCGGCAGCCGCGACCGGATGCTGCGCTTCGACATGAGCGAGTACGCCGCCGCCGACGCACTGCCGCGGCTGATCGGCACCGCCTGGAAGGCCAACAGCGAGGGCGAGCTGACCCGCCGGGTGCGCGAGCAGCCCTTCTGCGTGGTGCTGCTGGACGAGTTGGAGAAGGCCCACCACGAGGTGTTCGACGCGCTACTGGGCGTGCTGGGCGAGGGCCGGCTGACCAACGCCAGTGGCCGCACGGCCGACTTCCGCAACGCGATCATTATCATGACTTCGAACCTGGGCGCCGGCCGCCGCGAGATACAGGCGATCGGCTTCGGCCAGGCGCCCGACTCCGGCGGCGACGATCGGCTGCGCGAGCACTTCGTCAAGGAGGCCGAGCGCTTCTTCCGGCCCGAGTTCGTCAACCGGATCGACCGGATCGTCGCCTTCCGCCCGCTGACGCCCCAGGCGATGCGGCTGATCGCCCGGCGCGAGCTGGGCAAGCTGCTGATGCGCGAGGGAGTTGTCCGGCGCAATCTGCTGGTCGAGATCGACGACGCCGTGATCGAGCGGCTGGTCGAGCGCGGCTTCCACCCGCACTACGGCGCCCGACCGCTCCAGCGCGAGATCGAGCGGATGGTCAACCTACCGCTGGCCCGGCTGCTGGTCGACCAAGGCGCCGGCCACGGCCACCTGCTACACTTCGACGTGCGCGACGGGCAGATCGACCTGAGCCTGGTGCCGCTTGACGCCGATGAGGACCTGGCCGCCGATGCCGGCCCCGCCGCGCCCGAGCCGGACCGGCGGCTGGAGACCGATATCGCCGCCGTTATGCGCGCGTTGCGCGAGCTGCGCGAGCGCGTCGACGCCGAGGAGGCCGCGCCGATGGTGCCGCGGCTGCGCCGCGAGGTGTCGGGGCTGCTGCTGCGTACGCGCGAGCCGACCTTCTGGGACGACCAGGCCGCCGCACGCGCAGTGTTGAGCCGGGTCTACCACCTGGAGCGGGTGCTGAAGCGGTTCGACTCGGTGGTCGAGCGGGCCGGCTACCTGGAGGAGAAGGGGCGCCAGGTTCGCATCCACCGTGATCGGCGCGGCGTTCCCGAGCTTGCGCGGGATGTCGAGCGGTTGGGCGGCGAGTTCGCCTATGTGCAGATGGAGTTGGCCGGCACCAGCGCGGGCGCGGGCCACGATCAGGCGCTGCTGCGGGTGACACCGCTGGGCCGCGAGTCGGAGGAGTGGGCCGCGCAGGTGCTGGCGATGTACGCCGCCTGGGCCGCCCGCAAGGGCTACGAGTACGAGCTACTCAGCCTAGCCCAGCCGCCCGACGGCGCCGACCGCCGCCGCCAGCCGCCGCCGCCGACCGCGCTCTACATCCAGGGCAGCAATATCTACGAGTTTCTGCGCGGCGAGGCTGGGCTGCACAAGCTCAACACCGGCGCCGCCGAGGAGCGCCAGCGCACGCTAGCCCGTGTGACGGTGCTGCGCGTGCCGGACCCGCCGCCACCCCACGACCCGGAGCAGCGTCACGCGGCCCTGGCGCGCTTGCTGGGCGGCGGAGCTGAGGCGGTCGACCGGCGCGGCGACCAGGCTGCCGTCGTGCGAACCTACAGCCAGGGCCGCCACCGCTTCGTTCGCGACGCGCGCACCGGCGTGCGCCTGACCGATGTCGCGGCAGTGCTCAAGGAGGGGCAGATCGACGCCTTCCTGCTCGCCAGCCTGCGCCAGGCCGTTGCCGAACCGCACGGTGACAAGATGACACGATGACAAGATGAAGAGGTGAAAGGGTAAAGGGGTGAAAGGGCCGCAGTTTATTCCTGGGATCGAGCTGGGACGCCGCTTCTACGCCGAGGCGGTGCGCCCGGTGCTCGATGCGTACCACCCCGCTCTGCTGCACGCCGCTGCCCACATCGGCTGGGGCAGCGATGTGCTCGGCTTCGACACTGAGATGTCGACCGACCACGGCTGGGGGCCGTCGGTGCGCATCTTCCTGCGCGACGAGGACGCCGGCCTGGCCGACGGCCTTCGGGAGCTGCTGCGCCACCACCTGCCGCACGAGTTCTACGGCTACCCGGTCAGCAGCATCGAGGCCCCCGGCGAGCCGGGGACGCTGCTGATGCACCCGACGACCGAAGGCCCGGTCGAGCACCGCGTGACCATCGCGACCGTGCGGGCGTTCTGCCGGGAGCGCCTGGCCTACGACATCGACCAGCCGATCGAGGCGCCTGACTGGCTGACGTTCCCATCGCAAAAGCTGCGCGAGATCACAGCCGGGGCCGTGCATCACGACGGGGTGGGCGAGCTGACGCGGCTGCGCGGGCGGCTGGCGTGGTACCCACACGACGTCTGGCTGTATCTGCTGGCGGCCGGCTGGGCGCGGATCGGGCAGGAGGAGCACCTGATGCCCCGCGCCGGCTATGTCGGCGACGAACTCGGCTCCGCGCTGATCGGCTCGCGGCTGGCGCGCGATATCATGAGCCTGTGCTTTCTCATGGAGCGGCAGTACGCGCCGTACCCGAAGTGGTACGGCACGGCGTTCAAGCAGCTACGCTGCGCGACCGACCTGGCGCCGTCGCTCTGGCGCGCGCAGCGGGCCGAGACCTGGCCGGAGCGCGAGTCGGCGCTGTGCGCGGCCTACGCCTGCCTCGCCCGCGCTCACAACGCCCTGGGCATCACCGAACAACTCCCGGAGGCCGTCTCGGCCTTCCACGGCCGCCCGTTCCAAGTCATCCACGGCGACGTGTTCGCCGACGCCATCTGCGCGCGGATCGCCGACCCGGACGTGCGCCGGATCGCGTCGCGGCTGCTGATCGGTAGCATCGACCAATTCAGCGACAGCACCGATATGCGCGAGGATATGTCGCGGCGGGCGGTGTTACGCCATTTGTACACGGAGGCGCCGTGACGCGGGCGACGTAATTCATCGCCATCATCGCCGTAGGGGCGGCCCTGGCGGCCGCCCTGCGATGACGACGATGATATTCATTGCCCACGCTGCCGGGCGACCGCCAGGGTCGCCCCTACGGCAGCGTCGTCGCCGCATATTATTCGACAAGGAAATCTGATGCCCGACCACACCTTCCCAGACATCGCCGACCGCCTGGCCATCCATCCGACCGCCTATATCTCGCCGCACGCCTACGTCCACGGCACTGTCGCGATCGGCCCGGATTCGAGCGTCTGGCCCATGACGGTGATCCGCGGCGACAAGGGCGTAATCACGATCGGGGCACGCTGCAATGTCCAGGACGGCTGCATCCTACACGCTGACCCGGACGCCTACCTGACGATCGGCGACAACGTGTCGATCGGCCACGGGGCGATCGTCCACGGCTGCACCGTCGCCGACGAGGTGCTGATCGGGATGGGCGCCGTCATCCTCAACCACGCGATGATCGGCGCCGGCTGCCTGATCGCGGCGCGCGCACTCGTCACCGAGGGCATGGTCGTTCCGCCGGGCTCGTTGGTCATGGGCATCCCCGGCAAGGTCAAGCCGCTGCGCGAGGACCAACTCGCCCGTATCCGGCGTACTGCACAAAATTATGTAGAGCTGAAGGAGTTGTACTTGGCGGCTCGTAGATGAAGGGCAGTCCTTATCCTTACAGCACTTACGCGGTGGCTCCTGCAATGCCGTTGTTGCCTGCCCTTCGACAAGCTCAGGAAGTTCGGCAGCAAGGTACTTTACTACTTTTTTATCGTCGATTTTCGCCCGACCGGGCGAAAATCGACGATAAAAGGAAGAAAAAGTGCCACTAAAAATGAGGTTTGAATGCCAGAGTTACCCGAAGTCGAACACGCCGCGCGCAGCTTGGGCGAGCAGCTCACCGACCGGCGCATTGTCGCCGTCACCAGGCTGGACTGGGAGCGTATGGTCGAGACCCCGGCTGTCGAGCAGTTCCTCGACTTGCTGCCGGGGCGCGCGGTGCTGGCGGCGGGTCGGCGGGCCAAGTGGGTGCTGCTGACGCTGGACGGCGGCTGGACGCTGGCGCTGCACCTACGCATGTCCGGCTCGCTCACCGTCCACGGTCCCGAGGCCCAGCCGGATACCTATACCCACCTGGTGCTGCTGCTCGACGACGGGCGGCAGGTGTTCTTCCACGACACTCGCAAGTTCGGGCGCGCGCGCCTGCTCGACGCGGAGGGGCTGGCCGCGCTCGACGCGGCGCACGGCGTCGAGCCGCTGACCGACGCCTTCACGCCGGAGACGCTGGCGGCGCTGCTGCGGGGCCGCCGGGCGCGCCTCAAGCCGCTGCTGCTCGACCAGCGCGTGATCGCCGGGATCGGCAATATCTACGCCGACGAGGCGCTCTGGCTGGCCCAGCTCCACCCGCTGCGCGCCAGCGATAGCCTCGACGACGACGAGGTCGCGCGGCTGCACTCCGGCATCCGGCTGGCGCTGCTCCAGGGCCTGGAGCATGGCGGCAGCACGCTGCGCGACTACCGCAACGGCTACGGCCAGGCCGGCGAGAATCAGGAGCACTTCAACGTCTACGATCAGGAGGGCCGGCCCTGCACGCGCTGCGGCACCCCGATCGAGCGAATCGTCGTGGGCCAGCGTGGCACCCACCTCTGCCCGTTCTGCCAGCGGATCGCGCCGAACCAGGAGCGAGGCGTGGGCGTGTAGTAATAGTGTTTTTCTTCCTTTTGTCGTCGATTTTTGCCCGGCCTGGGCAAAAATCGACGACAAAAAGATCGGTGAGTACCTTGCTGCCGAACTTCCTGAGCTTGTCGAAGGGCAGGCACGAGCGGCGTTGAGGGCACCACTGTATAAGTCCTGTCGCTTAAGAATAAAGGTGCTCGATTCATGAACAAAGGAACCTTGTACGCCGCCAGCGCCTACATCGCTTGGGGCTTTCTGCCGGTGTTCTGGAAATTGCTCCAGGGCGTCCCCGCGCTCGAGATCCTGGCCCACCGGATCGTCTGGGCCACAGTGGTGGCGGCTGTGTTCGTGACCTACCGGGGCGACTGGCGCTGGCTGGGCGCGGTCGCGCGGGATTGGCGGACGTTGCTGACGTTCACGGCGTCGGCGCTGCTGCTCACCGTCAACTGGTTCGTCTACATCTGGGCGGTCAACGCCGGCTACATTGTGGAGACCAGCCTGGGCTATTTCATCAACCCACTGGTCAATGTGCTGCTAGGCGTGCTGGTGCTGAAAGAGCGCCTGCGGCTCGGCCAGGGCGTCGCCGTGGCGCTGGCGTTCGTCGGGGTGCTGTACCTGGCCGTGCAGTACGGCGGCCTGCCCTGGATCGCCATCGCGCTGGCGGGCGCCTTTGGCGGCTACGGCCTGCTACGCAAGACCGCCAGCCTGGGCGCGCTGGAAGGGCTAACTCTGGAGACCATCCTGCTATTCCTGCCCTCGCTGGCCTATCTGCTCGTCCACGAGACGACCAGCGGCGGCGCCTTCGTACACGCGGGCCTGTCTACTTCGCTGATCCTGGCAGCCTCCGGCATCGTCACCTTTGTGCCGCTGCTGCTCTTCGCCGCCGGCGCCCGCCGGATCACGCTTACCTCGCTGGGTCTGCTCCAGTACATCGCGCCGACCATCCAGTTCACGCTGGGGGTCCTGGTCTACGGCGAGCCAATGAGCTTCCAACTGCTGATCGGCTTCTGCATCATCTGGATCGCGCTGGCGATCTACACCCTAGACGGCATTCTGCGGGCCGGCAGCGCGGCCCGGCTCCCCGCCGCCAGCGAATCGTAGCCTCTGTACGATGCACTATAGTGCGCTAAAATGCTTCTTGGCACGCGATTTGCAGTATGACCTTCTAAAACCTTTCCAACAAGACACCGTTTCACATGGCGCCGTTCGACTTTACAGTGTGGGTGGGGGAAGACTGAGGGGGCACCCCCTCAAACCCCCTTTTTTCCAGAGCGGAGGTCAGCGTGGGCAGTTTCCCGCTGGTGCGGCTCTTTGGCTGCGAGATGCCAGGCTACGCGTATCTGAAAACTCGTCCCAAACCACCAGTCACGCTCAACGCGCCTGAGATCACGGCGATCGGCGCGTGGACGACCACCAAACGCTGCTGGCATGCCGATGAGCTAACGCAAGGAACATGGTGGTTTTTCAGCAAGTCCGGGGAGAAATTTCTCGCGCAACTGAGCCCTGGGCCAAGCGAGGCGCGAACGAACGGCTTCCTGGTCCATCGGGAGGGCCGGCTCAGGTACGATGACTTTTCCGGCGAGCGCATGGTCTATAAAGCGGGCAAATGGGCGCTCCCCGAAGAAGCGTTCTTCGCTCGCCCGACGATGGAACTCTGGCTCTACCTGGGTCAGACGATCATCATCTGCGTGGCCAGCAAGGAGGGCGACGAGCACAGCGCCATCGCGTTCGACGCGACCGGGGATACGCGCCGTGAACCGGCGGCCTGCACGTATATGCGGGTGGTGCATCTGGCGATCTAGCGATGACAAGATGACAGGGAGAGGATGGAGGATGGAGGATGGACGGTCGGCGCCAGAGCACGTAAGGGCGTATTGCATACGCCCCGCCACCGAACCCAGAAGCACCGAGATCCTGTAGGGCGGCCCCTCTGTGGCCGCCCTCTCACCCCGTGGCCGCCCTCACCAAGCATCACGCATCACGCGCATCGCCCGCTGGAACCCAGCCAGCGCCTCGTCGTAGCGCACATGGCGCCCGCCCGCGACGATCACCTGGCCGGCGACCTCCACCCGATCGACGGCGCGCGGCGTGGCGCCAAAGATGACCGCGTCGGCCAGCAGCCCGTCGTCGCCCCCGGCGAGGGAGGCGTCGTCGGCGTCGAGCCAGACCGTATCCTGGCGCCATTCCGAATCGAAGCCGATCGCCTGGTAGCCGGCGCGGATGGCCGCGTCGAGCAGGAGCGGCGCCTCGGCCGCGACATGGCGCGCCTCGGCCCGCACCCGCATATCCAACTCGGCCGCCCGCAACTCCTCGAACACATCGCCGCCGGCATGGCTATCGACCCCGAAGCACAGCCGCGCCCCGGCCCGCAGCAGCGCCGCCAGCTCCGGCGTGCCGTCGCCCAGGTCGCGCTCGGTGGTGCGGCAGAGGCCGATGTAGGCCCGCGCCGCGCCCAGGGCCGCGATCTCGGCCGGACTGAGGTGGGTGGCGTGGATCGCCACGAAGCGCTCATCGAGGATGCCATGGTGGGCCAGGAGATCGACCGGCGTCGCGCCGAACTCGGCCTGGCACTCGGCCAGCTCACGTCGCTGCTCGGCCACGTGCATGTGAAAGGGTAGTTGGTTGGTGCGGGCGTAGGCGGCTAGCGTGGCAACCTGCTCGATCGGCACCGCCCGAATGCTGTGCGCCGCGACGGCGATACGCACCATGGGGTCATGAGAGTAACGTGCCCGTAGCGTCTCGACATCACCGAGCACAAGATCAACGCTTGGATCACAGAAACGCCGCTGGCCGGGCTCCAGAGTCTGCTGGTACCCAGCGCGCTGGTAGGCGGCACGGATCAGGGTGATGCGGATGCCGGCCGCCCGCGCCGCGCGGATCATGGCCTCCGACAGCTCGACCCGGTCGGCGTACGGGCGCCCGCCATGGTCGTGATGCAGGTAGTGGAACTCGCCGACCGCCGTCACGCCCGACATGGCCAGCTCGACAAAGGCGAAGCGCGCGATGTCGAACAGCGCCTCTGGGTCGAGCCGCTCGGCCAGCGCGAACATCAGCCCGCGCCAGGACCAGAATGTGGCGGCTGCCGTGCTGCGCCGCTGGGTGCGCCCGCGCAGCGCCCGCTGAAAGGCGTGCGAGTGGACCGTGGCCAGGCCCGGCAGCACCAGGTGGCGCCCCGCGCGCCGAACCGCCGGCCCGTCGCCCTGATCGGCTTGCGTGTCCCCGCTCACAGCAGTTCCTCCAGTTTCAGCAGGCCAGCCAGCAGCACGCGCGTCCCGGCGACGCAATCCTCCGGCGTGGTGTACTCGTCGGGCGAGTGGCTGACGCCACCCTGGCTGGGCACGAAGACCATGGACTGCGGGCAGATGCTAGCCATACACATCGCGTCGTGGCCGGCACCGCTAGGCATGGTCGTCGCGGCCAGCCCCAGCGCCTCGCACGCCGCCGCCAGCGCGCCGATCACGCGCGCATCCGAGCGCACCGGCGGCTTGCGCACCACCGGCGCGAAGCGGGCGTCGCCGGCCCGCTCAGCCAGCGCGGCCTCGGCCTGGTCCAGCACGGCCGCGTCCAGCCCACGGGTCTCGACGATCAGCTCGACCCGGCCGGGGATCACATTCGGCGCGCCGGGGTGGACCGTCAGCGTGCCGATCGTCGCGACGATCCCATATGCGACCGCCAGATCGCGCACGGCGGTGACAAACGGCGCGGCAGCGACCAGCGCGTCCTGGCGGCGGTGCATCGGCGTGGTGCCGGCGTGGTTTGCATAGCCCTGGAAGGTGACGGCGTAGCGCCGGATGCCGACAAAGCCCTCGACGATGCCGATCGGGACGGACGCCGCTGTCAGCACGTCGCCCTGCTCGATGTGCAACTCAAGGTAGGCCGCCAGGCTGCCCGGCGCGCGCCTGGCCTCGCCGACAGCGTCCGGGTCGAGGCCGGCGGCGCGCAGATGCTCGCGCACCGGGCGGCCATCCCACGCCGCCTGCTCGACGATCGCCGGGTTGAACAGCCCGGCCATGGCCTGGCTGCCGGTGGTGCCGCCGGCCATGGTGGCCTCCTCGGCCGCGAAGTTGATCACTTCGAGCGGGTGGCGCAGCCGCGCGCCGGCCGCGTGCAGCGCCCGCGCGCAGGCCAGCGCCGCCACCACGCCAAGCGCGCCGTCGTAGTTGCCGCCGTTGGGCACCGTGTCGGTGTGCGAGCCCAGCGCGATCGGCGGCAGGTCGGCGGCGCCGGGGTACAGGCCGATCGTGTTGCCGGCGGCGTCGGCGCGAACGCGCATACCCAGCGCGCGCATCTGCTCGGCCACCCACGCGCGGCCGGCCTGGTCGGCCGGGCCGTAGGCGATACGATTGAGCGCGCCGTCGGCCGCGCGCCCGATCTGGGCCAGGGCGTCCAGGTCGGCCAGCAGCCGCGCGGCGTCAAGTTCTGGAGTCATGATGTACCCACAAGGTCAGTGGTCAGTGGTCAGTTGTCAGTTGTCAGTTGCGGCGCAACGTCTAAGGCCACCAATTTCAGATCGAACTATGCACCCGGATGCCGAAAGAGTCAAGCGCACCGACGTTTCAAGCCTCCATGATCTTCAGATCTTCGTGGTCTTCGTGGTAAAACTGCTGGCTTCCTTACGCCACCGATGTCTGGTCTGACCCACTCCGAACGTGCTATAATCGGCGCGGCACGATGTCCGATACAGAGCGCGAGAGCACGACGATGGAACTCAACCTGTCGACCCCGGCCCTGCTCTTCCCGGCAATCTCCCTGCTGCTGCTGGCCTACACCAACCGCTTCCTGACCCTGGCGTCGCTCATGCGCGAACTCTACGCCCGCTACAAGGCGCAGCCGGATCCGCGCATCAAGGGCCAGCTCGCTAATCTACGCTACCGCATTGTGATCATTCGCAATATGCAGGTCTTCGGCGTCGCGAGCTTCTTCTTCTGCGTGCTGTGTATGTTCGCCCTGTTCTCCGGCCAGGTCGTCCTGGGGCAGTGGATCTTCGGCGCCGCCTTGGTCCTGCTGCTGATCTCGCTGGGGCTCTCGCTGCGCGAGATCCAGGTCTCGATCGACGCCCTGACGCTCCAGATCGCCGACCTCGACGAGGCTTGATAGGGGCATCGGTTCTTCGGGGTTGGGTGGCGGGGTGGGTCGCGCGTGTTTTGCGGCCCCGCGCGTGCTACAATGTTAGCCCAAGCACCGAATGGCGATGACAATCACGAGGTAAGACGATGACCACCCAGACGGTTACTCTCAATCTCCCTGAGCCACTCTATCAGCGGCTTAGAGAGCGTGCTATGGAGATGCGGCGATCGGTCGAGGATGAGGCCCTGGAAACGCTCGTCGCGGCTGTGCCGGTTGCTACAGATCTGCCCCTCGACCTCGCCGAGGCGATCTCCCCGCTCGCGGTGCTCGATGACGCGGCGCTTTGGCAGGCGGCACGCAGTCGATTTCCCGCAGATGCTGCCCAACAGCTTGAGGATCTGCATCTGAAACGCCAACGTGAAGGGCTGACGGAAGACGAAACGCAGGTCGTCGCAGCGCTTGTGCGCCAGTATGAGCGGTCAATGCTGGTTCGCGCCCAGGCGGCGGCTCTGCTCAAGCAGCGTGGACATGATGTCTCCAATCTTTTGAACGCGGCATGAGCAAGACCTATATTTCGAAAGCGCTGCGTGAGACGATCGCAAGACAAGCGCGCTCTCGATGCGGCTACTGTTTCACTCAGGAAGCCGTCGTCGGTACACCGATGGAGATCGATCACATTATCCCCGAGTTGCTTGGTGGTCTCACCGAAGAGTCAAACCTCTGGCTCGCCTGCTCCCTCTGCAACGACCACAAAGGAGATCGAGTGGCAGCGCTCGACCCAGACAGTGGCGAGATCGTGCGCCTGTTTGATCCACGGCGTGAGAGCTGGCATGAACACTTCGCCTGGGCGGCGGAGGGCGACCGCATCATGGGTCTGACGGCAACCGGACGTGCCACTGTTCTTGCCCTGAACCTCAATCGCCCCGCTCTGGTGCGCGCGCGAAGGGCATGGGTCAGTGTTGGCTGGCATCCACCAGAAGATTGACCTCACCTTGCAGGCGTGCCGGATCAGTGCGACAATGGGCCACCCGCACTGAAACGCAAGGAGACCTCTATGGAAGAGCCATCCGCCCGCACGCCGCTTCAGCAGGCCGACCTGGCCCGTCTCCAGTTCTTGCACGCCGCCCAGCTCGCCCCCGACGGCCGCACGGTCGCCTACGCCCTCTCGCGGCTCGACGCCGAGGCCGATGCGGATCGCGTCGCGATCTGGGCGCTCTCGCTGGAGACCGGGGAGGCGCGGCAGCTCACCGCCGGCGCGGCCCGCGACACCAGCCCGCAGTGGTCGCCCGACGGTCGGCAGCTCGCCTTTCTCTCCACCCGCAGCGGCACGGCCCAGCTCTACATCATGCCGATTGACGGCGGCGAGGCCCGCCAACTGACAACCCTGGCGCAGGGCGTCGGCGGCGGCCCGGTCTGGTCGCCCGACGGCCAGTGGATCGCGTTCAGCGCCGGCCCTGCCGCCGACCCGCCCGACCCCCGCGCGCCCTACCGCGTCACGCGCCACATCTACCGCTTCGACGAGCTGGGGTATATAGATCGCACGGCCCAGGACATCTACATCGTCGCGGCGGCGGGCGGCGCCCCCCGGCAGCTCACCGACGACGCCAACAACAACACCGCGCCGCTCTGGTCGCCCGATGGCCGGGAGATCCTATTCAATGCCACCATGCAGCCGGACACCCACCTGGGCTACGTCGCCCGGCTGCGGGTGATCGACCTGGACGGCGCGATCCGTGATCTGACCGGCGACTGGGGCTACAGCGTGGCAGGGGCATGGACGCCCGACGGCCGGCGGGTGGTCTTCTGCGGCATTAAGTACGGCCGCCCGATCGGCACCAAGAGCGACATCTGGGTCGTCGATCGGCAGGGCGGGGCGCCGGAGTGCCGCACGGCAGATCTCCCGCTCGGCTCGGGCAGCGGCCTCCAGCACGACATGGCCACGCCCATGCTCTATGGTCCACGGGTACTTATTGACGAGAACGGCCGCGCGGCTTACGTACAGGTGCAGGACGGCGGCTCGGTCCATGTGTACCGGGTAGGGTTGGACGGTTCACCCGACTGGGCGGCGGTGGTGGATGGGGAGCGCTCGTGTACACCGCTGGACCTGCGCGCGCGGCGGCTGCTGTTCGCCGTCAGCACGCCGAACAGCCCGCTGGACCTGTATGTAGCCGGCCCGGACGGCGCCGACGAGCGCCGGCTGACCCAGCTCAACGACGAACTGCTGGCCCAGCGGCAGCTCCCCACGATCGAGCACCTGCGGTTCGCGGGTAGCGACGGGGTGCCGGTCGAGGGCTGGATCATGCAGCCGGCTACTGGCACGCCACCCTACCCGACCATCCTATACATCCACGGCGGGCCGCACTCCGGCTTCGGCCAGATCTTCTCGTGCGACTTCCAGCTCCTGTCCGGCGCCGGCTACGCGGTGCTGTTCATAAACCACCGCGGCTCGACCGGCTACGGCAACACTTTTGCCACCCAGATTCTCGGCGACTGGGGCAACCTGGACTACCTCGACCTGATGGCCGGCGTGGACGAGGCAGTCGCGCGCGGGATCGCCGACCCCGATCGGCTGGGCTGCTGCGGGCTCTCCGGCGGCGGCAACCTGACCTGCTGGATCGTCGGCCAGACCGAGCGCTTCCGCGCAGCCGTGCCGGAGAACCCAGTCACCAACTGGGTCAGCTTCTACGGCGTCAGCGACATCGGCCCGTGGTTCGCCGTGCGCGAGCTGGGCGGCCTGCCGCACGAGATCCCCGAGGTGTACCGGCGCTGCTCGCCGATCACCTACGCCCACCGTTGCCGCACGCCCACGCTGCTCATCCAGGGCGAGGCCGACTACCGCTGCCCGACCGAGCAGTCCGAGCAGTTCTACGCCGTGCTCAAGGCCAGCGGCTGCGTCGCCGAGATGCTGCGCCTACCGGGCAGCTCCCACGCCGGCGCGATCCACGGCGCCCCGGCCCACCGCCGCGCCCAGAACGAGGCGCTGCTGGAGTGGATGAATCGGTATGTGTTGGGGGTGGAGCGCTAATCGAATGATTTGATCAGTGCATCTATGGAAGTGGTAGTTATGCCTGCACTTCGCAGCACTTCTGCAACCTCTGCTGTGAGCAGATCGTTGTCCTCGGTAACAAGGTAGTCGACTTTTCCAGCGACCGCAGTGGCGATCACCTTGTCGTCGTCTGGATCACGACAAACCCGATGTATTGTTATCGGATCGATGATTTCAATATCGTGGATTAAGTGACTTCGAAATGCGCGGAGTAGCTCGGGGAAGATGAGGTTGGCAACATCAGGATAAGCAAGAACGCGTTCATACTCCTCAAGCAAGGCAAACGAGCATATCACACTAAAACGCCTTGCCTCCCACGCCATCACAAACGTAGCAAGCTCAGGCGGGCGCATAAGCGCCCGCACGAGCTGATTGGTATCGAGCGTAATACGTACCACTACGTTTAGGAAGCCTTACGAGCTTCTTTTATCAATGCGTCCAACTCAACATCGGAAATTGCTGGTGGCGTTATTCGGGCGTTTGAAGCAGCTTGAATTGCCGCGAGCGTTTCCGCAAATCGGGTGCTGCGGGATTCATCGTTCTGGAAACTCGATGTAGGTGGGATCACCGTAATTGTCACTTGTGCTCCTATTGGTATCTCCTCCGGCAACACAATCGTATGGTCAGGGCCGACGATAGTGATATAAGCTGGGATTGTGGTAATTGGCATCTTGCCCCCCATCCGTGAGGATATTTGATAGAATAAGATTATATCACTACGCCTTAAGCCGCGCCATCTCCCGGTCAAACAGCGGCTCGACCGCGACCGTCGCCCTGAAGCGCTCGCCGAAGAACTCGACTTCGACTTGAGTGCCCGGCGCCGCGCAGGCGATCGGCAGGTAGCCGTAGGCGATGAAGGCGCCCACACTGTAGCCGTAGTTCGCGCTGGTGACGTAGCCGACCGGCGCGCCGTTATGTAGGATCGGCTCCTTGCCCAGCAGCACGCCCGGCCCGTCCAGCGTCAGGCAGCACAGCCGCCGGGCTAGACCATCCTCTTTGGCCTGAAGCAGCGCCGCACGGCCGATGAAGTCACCCTTGTCCAGCCGCACCGCCCAGCCGATCCCAGCCTCGTACGGATTGTAGTCGGCGTGGATGTCGGTGCCCCACAGGCGGTAGCCCTTCTCCAGGCGCAGCGAGTCGAAGGCACCGGCGCCGGCAGCGATGACGCCGTGTAGCTGTCCGGCCTCCCACAGCACGTCCCACAGCCGCGCGGCGTACTCGGTCGGGGCGTACAGCTCCCAGCCAAGCTCGCCGGCATACGAGATGCGCAGGGCGTAGACCGGCACCGTGTCGATCGTCAGCGGGCGGGCCGTGTAGAACGGAAACGCCCCGTTCGACACGTCCTCCTCGGCGACGCGCTGAAGCACGTCGCGCGCGCGCGGCCCCCACAGGCCGAGCGCGGTGTAGGCCGAAGACAGATCGGTGATCGTGACCGAGCCATCCTGCGGCGCGTGCCGCTCGACCCAGGCCCGATCGCGCGGCAGCAGGCTCCCGCCGGTGATCAGCCAGAAGCGGTCGGGCGCGCGCCGCACAACCGTCAGGTCGGCCACAATCCCACCCCGCTGATCGAGCATGCTGGTGTAGATGATCCTGCCAACCGGCCGATCGATCTGGTTGGTGGCGATCCAGTTGAGGAACGCCGCCGCGCCGGGGCCGGCCACCTCGACGACCGCCAGCGCGGCCAGGTTGAACATACCGGCGCGCTCACGCACCGCCAGGTGCTCGGCACCCTGGATCGGCGACCAGAACTGGGCCGCCCAGCCCTCGCGATGCGGGATGCGATCGGCATAGGTTTCGAGCAATGGCTCATTAGCCTCATACCACTGCGCTACCTCCCAGCCGCCGCTCTGGAAGAAGACACCGCCCTGCTCGACTAAGCGCTGGTGGAACATGCCCAGGCGTACGTTACGTGGGCTGGCGATCGGCTGGGCCGGGTGGATGATATCGTAGACCTCGCGGTAGTTCTGGGCGCAGCGCTCGACGACGTAGGCGCGGGTGAGCTGGTGCGGCTGAAAGCGGGTGATATCGGCCTCGCGCAGATCCATCCCCGGCACGCCGTCGGTCATCCACTCCGCGATCGCTTTGCCGGCGCCGCCGGCGTGCGTCAGCCACAAGCCCACGCACGACCACAGCCCCTTCACCGTCGTCTCGCCCATCGCCGGGAAGCCATCGACCGTGAAGGCGAACATGCCGTTGAGCCTGCTTTGGAGCTGGGTGCGCCGCAGCGGCGGCAGCAGCTCGCCGGCCGCCTCCCAAGCCGGCGCGAAGTGCTCCGGCAGGAAGGGCCGCTGCGCCGTTCGCTCCAGGTCACGCGGGTCAACCATCAGCGGCTCGTGGCGGTAGCTGCCGACGCCGTAGCAGTCGCCCTGCTGGCGGTAGTACATCGAGCGGTCCTGGTCGCGCATCACTGGGTGAACCACCTCCTGCGGAGCGCCATCCAGTTCCGGCAGCGGGGTCGTGACGGCGTAGAGGTGCTGGGCCGCCTGGAGCGGGATCGTGACGCCGACCTGCGCGGCCAGCACCGGCGCCCAGATGTTGGTGCAGAGCAGCACCTGCTCGGCCGCGATGCGCCCGCCCTGGGTGACGACCGCCCGCACGCGCCCGTCGCGCACCTCCAGGCCCAGCACCGGCGTATCGGCATGGAATGTGACGCCGGCAGCCTGCGCCGCCCGCGCCAGGGCCTCAGTCACCCGCGCGCCCTTCGCCACAGCATCGTCCGGCACGTAGTACGCGCCGTGGATGATCGTGTCGTCGAGAATCGGCACCAAGTCGCGGACCTCGGACGGCGCCAGCAGGTGCGCCTCCAGGCCGTAGGATCTGGCCCAGCCCTGCTTGCGCCGCAGGTCGTGCCAGCGCGCGGCGGTGCGCGCCACCTCGACGCCGCCGACCCCAAAGAGGCAGGGCGCGCCGCCGAGATCGAGCTGGCCGTAGAGCTGCCGCGAGTACTTGGCGAACTCGGTCATCATCCGCGACGGGTTGGTCAGGAACATCCCGCCCGGCGCGTGGGAGGTGGAGCCGTCGTTCTCGAACAACCCCCCCTTATCCAGCACAACGATGTCGCGCCAGCCCAGCGCGGCGAGGTGGTACGCGGCGCTACAGCCGACGATGCCGGCGCCGACGATCACGAGTCTGGCCTGGTGCTGCATGGCCGATCACCTCTCAATGGACAGGATTTATGCTGTCATCCGCCAAACGTGGTTTCAGCCTTCGGCAGAGCGGTACTCTTTACTTCCTTTTATCGAGGATTTTCGCCCGGCCGGGCGAAAATCCTCGATAAAAAGATAGGTGAAGTACCTTGCTGCCGCAGGCAAGAGCGGCATTGCGGGCGCCACCATGTAAGTCATATCAATGGGGGACAGATGGCCCAGAGTATAGCGGAAAGCAGATACGCTTGCAAGCCTAACAGCGGGCGAAATTTGACATGCGCGCCCGCACCTCGTATTATGCAGGTGACACAATATTCGTTTTCAGTCGTTCTGGCGCATGTCGGCAGCTTGAGCCCCGCTCAACCCCTCTGACACCCCTCTGACTTCTGAAGCTACTGTAAGGATACTTAGTGAGTTTTTCTCAGTTTGACCTCGACCCCCGGCTCATGCACGGGGTTCGCGCGGCTGGTTATGCCGCACCAACACCGATTCAAGCCGTCGCCATCCCGCCCGCCCTAGCCGGCGGGGACCTGATTGGCACGGCCCAGACCGGCACCGGCAAGACCGCCGCGTTCGTGCTACCGATCCTCCAGCGCCTGCTCGCCGGCCCGCGCGGCGTTGCCCGCGCCCTGATCGTCACGCCGACCCGCGAGCTGGCCGAGCAGATCCACGATACGATCGGCGTGCTCGGCAAGCACACCAAGCTACGCAGCGCGACGATCTATGGCGGCGTGCCGATGGCGCCGCAGGAACGGGCCCTGCGCGACGGCGTGGAGATTCTGGTCGCCTGCCCAGGCCGGCTGCTCGACCACCTCGGCAGCGGCACCGCGCGGCTGGATCGCCTGGAGGTGCTGGTGCTCGACGAGGCCGACCGGATGTTCGATATGGGCTTCCTGCCGTCGGTGCGCCGCATCCTGAACGCCGTGCCGGCCCGCCGGCAGACCATGCTCTTCTCGGCCACCTTCCCGGCCGAGGTCGAGCATCTCGCCGCCCAGGCGTTGCGCGCGCCGCAGCGCCTGGCGGTCGGCACGGTCATGCCGGCCAAGACCGTCACCCATGCGCTCTACCCGGTGGCGCAGCACCTCAAGACCGCGCTCACGCTGGCGCTGCTCAAGCGGATCGACGCCGGCCCGGTGCTGATCTTCACCCGCACCCGCCACCGCGCCAGCCGCCTCGCGCAGCAGATCGCCCGCGCCGGCTACCGCACGACCAGCCTGCACAGCGACCGCAGCCAGAACCAGCGCCAAGCCGCGCTCGACGGGTTCCGCGACGGCACCTACCAAATCATGGTGGCCACCGACATCGCCGCGCGCGGGATCGATGTGCAGGGCATCTCGCACGTGATCAACTTCGACATCCCCGATACCGCCGACGCCTACATCCACCGGATCGGGCGCACCGGCCGGGCCGAGCGCGAAGGTGACGCCTTCACCCTGATCACGCCCGACGACGACGAGATCGTGCGGGCGCTGGAGCGGGTCGTCGGCCGGAAGCTGCCGCGCCAGACCGTGGACGGCTTCGACTACGCCGCGCCGCCCCCGATCCAGACGAACAGTGGGTATCCGGCGAGACCACCACAGCGCTCGGCCCAGTCGGCCCAATCCGCCCAGCAGCGCTCGCCCATGGGCCAGCGTCCCATGCAGCCTGCGACGACGCACCAGCCGCCCCGACCCGCCCAGCAGCGCTCGCCCAACGGGCGGGCCGGCCAGGGGCGGCGGCGCGACCGGGGCGGCGCCGGGTAGCTGCTCCACGCACCACAAAGAACACCCCCGCAGCAGAGCTGCGGGGGTGTTTTTGTGGGAGTTGTAGTACAATACTGCTCGTACGCCACGCTCGCAGATTTGTGGCGAAGAGGCTACAAAGCCAAAGGAGGCTGATGTGTCAAACAAGCTAGCGCGCATTCGATCTGCCCTGGCGTGTATCCTCTCGCTCGGCTTCATCGCACTTGCCCCGGCGCCGCGCACCGCCCAGGCTGCACAGGTCACGATCACCAATGGAACCCAGTTTACCGATACATCCGGGAATGTTGTGCATGCCCACGGGGGTGGCGTGATCAAAGTCGGCGCTTATTACTATTGGTTCGGCGAGAATCGCGCGACGAAATATGTCGATGTCTACCGCTCCACTGATCTAAAGAGCTGGGAGTTTCGCAACCACGTCCTGACGCCTGGCTCGCATGCCGAACTCAACTCAGCCAATATTGAACGACCGAAAGTCATCTACAACAGCTCAACCGGGCAGTACGTCATGTGGATGCACAAAGAGAACGCAACCGACTATTCCGAAGCCCGCGCGGCAGTCGCTACGTCGAGCACCGTGGATGGGAGCTATACCTACCTCGGCAGCTTCCGCCCGTTCAACACCCATATGTCGCGCGACATCACGCTGTTCAAGGACGACGATGGCGCCGCCTATATGATCTCTGCGGCGGCCAATAACGCCGATTTGAATATTTACCGGCTGACATCCGACTACTTGAATGTCAGCAGCCTGGTCCAGACCTTATGGCCCGGTTCGTACCGCGAGGCACCGGCGCTGTTCAAGCGCAATGGGGTTTATTTCCTGCTGACCTCGGGCGCGACCGGCTGGAACCCCAACCAGCAGAAATATGCTACGGCGACCAGCATCAGCGGAACCTGGAGCGCTTTGCAGAATATTGGCGACTCAGCCGCCTACGGGTCGCAAACGGCATATGTGTTGCCCATCCAGGGTTCGACAACCACCTCCTACCTGTACATGGGCGATCGGTGGGCCGGCGCTTGGGGCGGGGCGGTGAATAACTCCCAGTACGTCTGGCTGCCGCTCCAGTTTCCTTCCAACACCAGTATGACATTAAGCTACGCCGATCGAGTTACCATCGATGCGGCCACCGGAGCTGTGCAAGGCGCGAACACGGCTTACAACCGCCTGGTCGCTCGGCACAGCGGCAAGTGTCTGGACGTCAATGGTTCCTCGACCGCCGATGGCGCGATCGTGCAGCAGTGGACCTGCGGCAGCGGCAACAACCAGCAGTGGCAATTGCAGTATGCCAGTGGCGGCTACTACCGGCTGGTGGCGCGTCACAGCGGCAAGTGCCTCGACGTGATCAGCAGCTCGACCGCCGACGGCGCTGCGGTGAAGCAGTATACCTGTAACAGCGGCAACAACCAGCAGTGGCAATTGCAGACCGTGAGTCCCGGCTACTACCGGCTGGTGGCGCGTCACAGCGGCAAGTGCCTCGACGTGCCCAGCAACTCAACCGCCGATGGCGTCGCGGTGAAGCAGTATACCTGTAACGGCGGCACTAACCAGCAGTGGCAGCGCGTCGAGCTGTAGCGCCGAGGCGAGTACTGGGGCGGCATCCACCAGGCCGAAGCCGGCTTCGCGCTGGCTGGCTACGGGGCCGGGTGGAGCGGCCTGCGCGACCTCTTTTATCGACGATTTTGGCCGGGCCAAAATCGTCGATAAAAGAGGTCGCGCAACTCCGGTAAAATTGTCAGTGGTCAGTTGCGACGCAACTGACCACTGACAACCGACTCTGTGAAGCGTATTGATCCTAAAGCACGGGCGGAGCCGCAGTCACGACGAAGAACACCGCGAAAGCGGCCAGCGCGGCCAGCGCGCCGATGCTGATCCAGCGTGTGCGAGGGCTCATCGGCACCAGCGCCTCGGCGGAGCGATCAAGCGAGCCGAACCAGGCGCCGGCGCCGGCGCCGACCCAGCCGCTCCACAGCGCCATCGCCAGCCCGAACAGCACCATGAGCGGCGCCGTCGCCCCGTTAACTCGCGGGTAGACCATGATCTGCGAGATCAACGGCAGGGTCACCGCCAGGAAGACGGCCCCCGCCAGGAGACTGCCCCAAACCACTGTCATGGGGCGATCGGCCTGCTGTCGCCGCAGCGCATACCAGACATCCAGTGCAATCGCCGGCACCAGCAGCAGCAGTTGGGTGACGAACCCCATACCCAGGTCGGACGACCAAACGCCGAAGGCCGTAAACAGCAGGCCCCGGGCGGCCAGGATCGTCAGCGCCACCAGGGTCGCCGCGCCGGCGCGGCGCAGCGCGTGGATGGCGAGCGAGCTGACGAAGACCCCCAGCGTCACCAGCACCACCGGGTAGAGCCACTCCGGCCGGGTCCAGAAGGCCGACCTCGGCCCGCCGTCGGCCGCCCGCCCGCCGATCGCGACCAGTTCCTCCCACTCCGAAGTCAGAATCACTGTCACGAGCATCGACCCGACCGCGATCAGCACGATCGAGAGCAGTTCGTAGGCCCGCAGCCCACGCAGCCCGCGCCACGGACCGCGCGGCATCAGCGAGAGCAGGATCGCCATCGCGAGCAGCATGACCAGGGCCGAGCCGCCGGAGAGCATCAGGTGAGGCAGGCTCCAGGCGCTGATGTCGATACCGTAGATCTGGTGCCAGATCAGATCGGACGGGCCGGAGAGCGCCAGGTAGGCCGAGGCCAGCCCCAGCAGCCCGATCAGCGGCTCGGCCCGGAACCGGCGGCGGATGTCGCCGCCGCCACGCAGGGCCAGCAGCAGCGCACCGACGGCGAAGAGGCTGTTGATGCCCATGCTGCCGTAGATCATCAGGTGTGGGCGCCAGAAGAAATCGTTGATCGCGGCGCCGGTACCATAGACACGGTGCCAGATCTCATCCCAGAAGGCACCCGTCACCAGCAGCAGGCCGCTGACCAGCGCCAGCACGGCCACGTATTGGCGCAGCGTCGTGGAGCGGTTGACGGAGAGCGCGGGGCCGGCGGGCAGCGGGCTCATGAACACCCACCAGCCTACGTAGCCGGCGGTCACGATCATCGCGGAGAGGAGCACGATGCCGACGATGAAGAGCGGCCCTGGCCTGGCGGCACCGCCCCAGTAGGCGAGCAGGGCCAGGAGCAGCACGCCGCTCCCCATACCAAAGACTGGGCCGGCGTTGTTCCAGATCGAGGGCATCTCTGGCGGGGAGATGATGTTGCGTGGCGCAACCTTACTCATGGGAATGTTTCTCCTTGTTTGAACAGGCTATATCGGCTTGAACGCGTAGGGTATGAGCGACGAACCCAGCCCAACGATGGCTGGCGGCTGACGACTGCCGAGACCTGCGCAGTCGCCAGCCGCCAGTCGCCAGTCACCGAATCTGGTGCTCCTGCAGCAGCAGAATACTCATATAAATCGTAGCCGGTTCATTGGTTGATGTCAAGTTAAAAGCATTGCATTTTGTGATCATATCAGCAGCCTGACCCGTGTTACAATGTGACCGCCAATAGCATGGCATTTTTGTTGATCTTGACAGGAAGGACACATCATGACGAGTGGGAGCGACAGCACACTACTCACCAACAACGGCCAACCTATCATCGCGGAGGAGCTGCCCGCACATGTCAAACCCGATCGGACGAGCGGCGCAACAGCAAATGGTCGCGACAAGCCCCAACTCCGCTTTACCCACGAATACGCCGAGCTGAAGCGGCTGCTCCAGGAGCGCGGGCTAATGGAGCGGCAGCCGGCCTACTACGCCACCAAAATGGCGCTGGCACTGGGGATGCTGGCGATCGGCCTGACAGTGCTGATCGTCGTCACCAACCCCTGGCTCCAACTGCTGAACGCCGTTTTCATGGGCTTTGTCTATACCCAGATCGGCTTTCTCGGACACGACGTCGGGCATCGCCAGACGCTCAAGACCAATGGGCAGAACATGCTGGTGGGCATGATCTGCGGCAACCTGCTGATCGGCGTCAGTCGCGGGTGGTGGGTCGACAAACACAACCGGCACCACGGCCACCCGAACCAGATCGATATGGACCCCAATATCGACTTCCCGTTCGTGGCTTTCAGCGCCGAACAGCTCCACGACAAGCGCGGTCTGGCGCGGTGGATCGTGAAGTATCAGGCGTTCTTGTTAGTCCCCCTAGAAACATTGCTCGCGCTCAGCCTGCGGGCCAATAGCATCCGCTTTCTGCTGACCGAGAATATGCGCTATAGGTTTGTGGAACTGTCGGTGATCATCGCCCATATCGTGTTGTACCTGGGGCTGGTGTTCTCGCAGTTGAGCTTCTGGCAGGCACTGCTGTTTATCGCCGTTCACCAAGCGACGTTCGGCATCTACATGGGCTCGGTCTTCGCACCCAACCACAAAGGGATGCCGATTCTGCCGGCCGACACAGAGCTGGACTTCCTGCGCCAGCAGGTGGTGACGGCCCGCAACGTCCGGCCCAGCCCGATTACCGACTTCTGGTACGGCGGACTCAACTACCAGATCGAGCATCACCTGTTCCCGACCCTGCCGCGCAACAAGCTGGGCGAGGCGCGGGCGATCATCAAAGATTGGTGCCGCGACCACGGGATCAGCTACTATGAGACCGGTCTAATCCAATCCTACAAGGAGATCTTGGTCTCGCTACACGAGGTCAGCGCGCCACTACGGGCACGCTGAAAAGGGGGGAGTTTGAAGGGGCAGCCCCCTCAAGGTTCCTTTCCACCAACCTTACCTCTCTTTTTTACGTAGCTGCGATATGAGAAACCGCGCTGCTCGACGTTCAGCTTGAATGTCGAGCAGCGCGGTTTGTTTTCATAGCCCACAGGAACGCGGCCGAAAGCGCCGTTAGATGCGCCGGCGGCCGGTAACCATCCCGGCCAGGAACACCAGCAGACAGGCGCCGACGAGCGCGGTGACCCAGCTCCCGATATCGAAGAGCGAGTAAGGTTCGGCGGAGCCGCTTAACAGCCCCCACAGGAACCCGCCCAGGAGCGCGCCGACGATGCCGACAATGATGTTCATGAGGGCGCCCTGCTGGGCATCCGTCCCCATGATCTTGCTGGCGATCCAGCCGACAAGTGCGCCGAAGATCAACCATCCGATGATACCCATGACGAACTCCTTTCTTACCAGCACAATCCACTACACTGACTCGCGCGCCCATCATGCCGCTCCCAGCATCCCCCAGGTATAGAGTCGCTTCTGTGGCTCCAAAAAGCCCCCCCGCGCCCGCCCGGTCAGGTAAGATGCGCTCGCTGGGAACAAGCAATGCACGTAGCGTGCCACCAATCTGAACTAGGTTATCCGGTAATCCGGCGGCTGCCGTAGGACCTGGCGCCTCGCCAGCCCGCACCAGCTTGCCAAGGTAGTGGTCGAGCATCTTGCGCCACCACGGCCAGTCGTGCGCCACATCGCGGCCCCACAGGTCGAGCGTGCAGGGGATGCCCTTGCTCCGCAGGATCTCGGCCATCTGAACCGAGCGGCCTGGGTTCTCCCAGGAGCCCTGGCCGGTCACCAGCACGATCGCGATCTCCTCGCGCAGCGGCGTGAGGTAGCGCGGGTCCGCGAGGTTGGGGAGATAGTCCACCGGGTTGTTGAAATACACATCGTCGTCGTAGTAGTCGGGTAGGTAGTCGCGCACCTCGTAGGAGCCGCTCATGGCGATGCAGCCGCGAAAGAACTCAGGATGCTTCAGGGTGGTGTTCAGCGCCAGGAACGCGCCCAGGCTGGCACCCGTCACCAGTGGGCGCGCGCCGGGGTCGCCGCAGTCGTCGCGAATCCACGGCACGACCTCGCCGATGACGTACTGATCGTAGACTGTCAGGAGCCTGGCTTTGGTCGGGTGCGGCATCTGGTCGTTGAGCAGGCTGTAGCGGTTGACGCTGTTGATCGCGTACGCTCGCACCTGGCCCGCCTCGATATAGTGGGCGATCGCGTCGATCAGCAGAAACCGCTCGTACTCCAGGAAATCGGCCGCCGCAGTGGGGAACATCAGCAGGGGCACGCCGGCGTGCCCATAGGCTACCAGGGGCATCTCGATGCCCAGGTCCGGCGAGTACCAGGCCGTGATACGCCGCTCCATTGCGACATCCTTTTCTTATCAGACTTCTATGCCCGCAATGGGCAAAACCGCAGATGAAAATGGGGGTGAGGTTCTTCTTGAGGGGCGACCCCCTCAAACTCCCCCTTTTTTACGTTAGGCGTGAGTTTGTGGTAAATTACCCGCTATTATAGCACAGGAAAGGAATCGACTCATGAAACTCGGTCTTGGCCTCTACCGCACCATGCTGACCGCCGACAATATGCGCTTCGCCCGCCAGGCCGGCGCGACCCACATCGTCGCTCACATGCCCGGCCACTTTGCGCGCGACGCCGGGAAGGTCCTCACGGCCGACGACCCGGCGCTCGGCTTTGGTGTGGACGAGAACGGCGACCCGATCTGGACCTACGCGGGGCTGCGCGATCTCAAGGCGCGGGTGAACGCCGAGGGGCTGGAACTGGAGGCGCTTGAGAACTTCGCCCCCCAGCATTGGTACGATGTGCTGCTGGACGGGCCGCGCCGGCAACGCCAGATCGAGCACCTTAAGCGCATTCTGCACGACATGGGCCAGGTCGGCATCCCGATTATGGGCTACAACTTCAGCATCGCCGGCGTGTGGGGCCGCGTCGAGGGGCCGTTCGCGCGCGGCGGGGCGGTGTCGGTCGGCTACGAGGACCCACCGCAGCCACCCATCCCCAACGGCATGGTCTGGAATATGGTCTACGACCCTGAGCTGTACGATGCCGACAACCCCAAGGGCACGATCGCCCCGGTGGCCTCCGACGAGCTGTGGCGGCGCTTCGGCGCGTTTCTGGAGGAGATGCTCCCAGTGGCCGAGCAGGCCGGCGTCCGGCTCGCGCTGCACCCCGACGACCCGCCGCTGCCGGTGCTGCGCGGGACCGCCCGCTTGGTCCACACGCCCGACGGCTACCAGCGCATGCTGGACCTAAGCTCCAGCCCAGCAAACACGATGGAGTTCTGCATCGGCACGCTCTCCGAGATGCCAGGCGGCGACATCTACGAGATCGTTGATCGCTACAGCCGCACTGGGCGGATCGGCTACATTCATTTCCGCAATGTGCGCGGCACGGTTCCATTCTACTACGAGATGTTCATCGATGAGGGCGACACGGATATGCTGCGGGTGCTGCGGATCTTGCGCCGCAACGGCTACAATGGGGTGCTGATCCCGGATCACACGCCGCTGATGAACTGCGCCGCGCCGTGGCACGCGGGCATGGCTTACGCGCTCGGCTACATGCGGGCGGCGATCACGCTGATCGAGCAGGAAGGGGCAGCTCGTCCGTAGTCCGTGGTCCGTAGCGCCAGCATTCGGCACATCCGAAACCAATATCTCAACGCAAAGACGCAAAGGGGCAAAGCCGGCAAGATCGCCTTGATTTCTCCCTTGGCATCTTTGCGTCTTCGCCGTTAGACAAGGTTTCGGATGGCGCCGTTCTACTTTACAAGGTGAGTGGGGGGAGACTGAGGGGGCTGCCCCCTCAACCCCCTTTTTCTACAACTGACAACTGACAACTGACCACGGACTACAGCGCGATCAGGATGACCGCAGCCAGGCAGACGACCGCGCCGAGCCATTGGAGCGGCGATACCCGCTCTTTCAGCACCAGGGAGGCCAGCAGGACAGTCGTCACGGGATACAGCGACGACAGCACGGCGGCAATGTCGAGCCGGGTGTGCTGCCGGGCGAGCAGGTAGAACACGTTGCCTCCAGCGTCGAGCATCCCGGCCAGGAGCGCGATCGGGCTGCGCTGTATCGACGGTAGAGGCATGCGGCGGCCCCACAGCAGCAGCAGCGCCATACTCAGCGAGACACAACGGGCCACCACCAGCGGGCTGAACAGCGCCCCCGGCTCGACCTGCCCGATCAGGATGAAAAAGCCACCGAAGCCAAGCCCGGCCAGCAGCGCCAGCCCGACGCCTTGGGCACCCAAGCCCGCGCCGCCGGCCGTCGCCGAGACCAGCCAGATCCCCAGCAGCGCCAGCGCCAGGCCGGCCAGCCGGGTCGGCGCCGGCACGCCTTCGGTGATGATGCTGAACACCACCGGCAGGGCGGCGCTGGCCACGGCGGCGAGCGGCGCGACGCTGGCGGCGTACCCCAGCGATAGGCCCCGATACAGCGAGGCCAGGCCGAGGGTGCCGGCGACGCCCGCGAGCGCGGCCCACATCGCGCTCCGTAGCCCCGGCAGCGCTTCGCCCCAGGCCGCCGCGCAGAGCAGCAGCAGCACAATGCCCGAAAACGTCGACACGACAAGTACTTGAAACTGGTTGCCGCGGCGGGTCGCCAGCCCGCCGCTAAAATCGCCGCTGCCCCAGACCAGCGCGGATGTGAGCGCGAAGAGCATGCCAAGGACATGTGAGGAGAACATGGCTGTGGTGTACCTGTAGAACTCGACCAAACCGTTTTAACGCAAAGACGCCAAGAGGCAAAGATGTTAGGGAAGCCCTACCTCCGTACCTTTGCCTCTTGGCGTCTTTGCGTTAAAACCCAAGTCTAAACAGTTCAACCAACCGTTTTAACGCAAAGGTGCAAAGATGCGAAGGTGCAAAGATGCCATAGAAGCCCTACCTCCGGACCTTTGCCTCTTGGCGTCTTTGCGTTAAAACCCAAGTCTAAACAGTTACGCGGGAAGCGCAAGCGCGCTCCCTCCGTCACTCGTCAGCGAACCCCAGCCACTCGGCGACCGCCTCGTCAATGGCCTGGCGCCAGGGGACCGTGGCGGCGAAGCCGAGCCGGGCGAAGCGGGCGCCGTCCATCGAGAGGCTGTGCCCCAGCGCGGCGACCTGGGCGCGGGTCAGGTCGTCGCGACCGGCCAGCTCCAGCAGCGCCGCAGCGGCCCAGGCGAGCGGGTAAGGCACGCGAACCGCGCTCCGGCACCCGGCGCCGGCGCCGACCGCCCGCAGCAGCGCGCCATTGGCGATCGTCTCGCCGACCACGTTGTAGGTCGCGCCCTGGGTTGCCGGCTGGCCCAGGCACAGCGCGAGTGCGCGGGCGGCGTCCCGCGCCAATATCACCGACCAGGGCTGCTTGCCTGAGCCGACGATAACCACCCGGCCGGCGCGCCGCAGGCCACCCAGGACCGGGCGCATAAAGCCGGGGTCGCCGGCGCCCAGAACAAGGGGCAGGCGCAGGATGGTGTGCTGCGTGGGCATGATCTCGCGGAGCGCCCGCTCGGCGGCGATCTTGCTGGCCGGATAGCCAGGGGCGGCGACCAGCGGCGCGGTCTCGTCGGCGTCCCGCGCGTGCCCATAGACCGTGATGCTGCCGGCGTAGACGATCTGCTGTACGCCCGCCGCCAGCGCGGCGCGTGCCAGGTTAGCGGTGCCCTGCCGATTGACCGCCATAAAGAGCGCCGGGTCCCCGCGACCACCGTTGACGTAGCCAGCCAGGTGAATGACCTGGGAGACCCCCACAAGAGCCGGCGGCAGCGTTTCCGGCCGGAGCAGGTCGCCGGCCACGACCGCGCTGCGTTCCTGGAGCATGGGGAGGGCTGGGTCGTCCGGGTGCGCCAGCAGGCGCAGTGGCTGGCCGGCAAGCTGCGCCTGCATGTGTCGGCCAATGAAGCCACTCGCGCCGGTCACGAGGATGGTCATGCCGCTCCTCATTCGTAGAGGGGGCAACCCCCTCAAACTCCCCCTTTTCAGACAGTTTCTAAGTCTCTCTCGCGATCTGTGGCGGGAAAGGGAGTTTGAGGGGCCAGCCCCCTCAAACTCCCCCTTTTCAGATCGGCTTCGACGGGCGGGCGCAGCAGCGACCGCAGCACCCCGACCAGACGCCCGTGGACCTGTACGCGTTCGGGGTCGATGACGGTCGGCGGCAGCGTCCGATTCACCGGGTAGAGGGCGACGCGCCCGTCGGAGCGCTCGAAGCGCCGGATCAGCACGCCCACCTCGCCGGACAATTCCACCACCGCCAGGTCCCCGCGCTTGACCCTGGCCTGGTACCGCAGCAGCACGACATCGCCGTCGTCGAGCAGCGCGTCGAGCAGGCCGTGGCCGCGCACGCGCAGCGCGTAGACATCAGTTAGCCTGGCAGCCGGCACCAGGGTGGGCGGCACGGCGATCTGGCCGGCCGGCGCGTAGCGCGCTTGCTCCGGCTGCGGCAGTGGGTGGCCAGCCATCAGCACCCCGATCAGCGGCACCATCGCCGGCACCTGCCGTTCGCTGGAGGTGGGTGGCGCCAGGGTGATGCTGCGCGGGCAGCCGGCCGAGCGCTGGAGCAGGCCGCGCGCCTGCAATGCGTCGAGGTGATAGGTCACGACCGAGGTCGAGGAGAGATCCAGGGCCGCCTGGATCTGGCGCACCGACGGCGCATAGCCGCGCGCCTCCAAAAAGCGCCGCACGTAGCGCAAGATCGCCTGTTGACGGCGAACGTATGCGTTTGCCTGGGACACGAAACCTCCAGCTCCGACAGCAGAGGGCACAGCTAAGGAGTCATCCAAAAATAACTTGATCATTTGTCCGACCTTGAATGTGGTCGGATAGTGTAATTCCAGTGCGAACACACCCTATGCGGCTGGCAATCGATCTGGGCTCGTTCCGCCGGTGCGAGCTTCACTTTGGTCGGATAGACGGTGCGATCCAGCTGTGCCTGACACTGAAAGCCACGCTCTGAGCGTGTGGTCCGAATAAACTTCAACACCGTTTCGTAACTAAGAAGCGGTTGGCCGCTGCCAGTTGGCGCTGATCAGAGAGAACATACGATGTTCAATCGGGTTCCATTTGGAGGCGCTTGGCGGGAAGTGCGTTACGGTGATCGTGAGCTGGAAGTCATCCGCCAGCCGCTGGAGGTCAGCTTTCCAGCGCCAACTCCGATTACTATTGGCGCCACCGCAATCAGCCTGGATTAGCAGGCGATCCGTCCCGGCATAGGTGTGCTGTCCACGCACCAGCCACCAGCGACGGATGACCGCAAGCGCGAATTCGGCGGTTTCATGCGACGTGCCAACCACAACATAGCCACAATTGTGGGTCAGATCGTAAATGCCGTAGGGAATGGCTTTGCCTTTCGCTTGGCTGGGGAAGTCATGATCTCCCACTGCCAGCGGCTTCCGCCAAGTCCGACCGGCATTCTTGAACGCACCGATCAACTCCTTCTTTTTGGTATCGACGCTAATAACTGGGGCGCCGGCCTTGAGAAAGACCTGGCGCTGGCGACCAAGATAACGAAACTGCCGATCGCGATCTGGGTCGTGGGTCGTAGCAATCGACTTACGGTTCGCCCGCAGCGAGTACTCGCGCTCCCGCAACAGCCGCGCCACGGTTGTTCGGCCAATCTGGAAGCCCTTAGCCTGCAACTGGTCACTCAGTTTAGTGAGCGTTTTGCGCGACCACTTCAGCCCAGACAGTGGGTCACCGGCGGTGGCATCTTCCAGGAGTTGGTCGAGCACCGTCAGGACAGCGGGATCTTTTTTTCAATCTGTTTGCGACCGCCGACCGGTTGGCGGATGCCGCTGGAGAGGTGGGAGACTGAGCCTTGGAGTTCCAGTCGGCCACGCCGAATGGTGGTCCGGCTCAACCCGGTAATTTCGGCGAAGCGGGTAATCCCGCCACGCCCGTGCCTTAAGGCCAAGAGGTCAGCAACCTGGCGGCGGGCTTTCTCATCCAGGGTCGCTAGCAGCCGATTGATCGCCTGATGTTCTGTCGCAACCGCACTCTGCGGCTGCTGGCAGCAATAGGCACAAGGACAACGATATACCGTTCGGTGCAGTTGGTCAGACATATGAGCTTGCCCTCCTCCCTATCAACTCGGCGATGTCCGTTTGGTTGCTTTGAGAACAAGCACAGTTTAGCAGAATCGGTCAAGTTATTTTTGGATGACTTCTAAATCGAAATTGTACAACCGGCCATCTGGTTTGTCGGTGTCGATAGTATTATTGGTTGTACAATTATTCATTATAGACGAACATTTGTTCTACTGTCAAGAGAAGGGCACAGTGGAAAGAGGATTCTTGAGGGGCGGCCCCCTCAAACTCCCCCCTTTTCAAACAGTTTCTTGGTGCGCTACTGGCCGGCGCCCCCGGCGCGCAACGCCTCATCGAGCTTTTCTTCGAGCCACAGAGCGGCGAGCGCCTCGACCGTGGAGCCTTCGCGCGCGGCAAACGACCGCATCCGCTTGACATGCTCCGGCCGGAGCCGCACGTGCAGGATGACTTCGTCCGGGGCCAAGTTCGGCGACCTGCTGGTCGTGAGTGTCGGGCATGGATATCTCCTAGAACAAGGTCCGTGGTGGGAAGGGGGTTCTTGAGGGGCTACCCCCTCAAACTCCCCCTCTTCAAACAGTCTCTAAGGATTCAGCAGGGGATGCAGCGGGCGCTGGGTACCCACCTCACGCAGCAGCGCCTCGACGACCCAGGCGGGTGCCGCGTCCAGCTGGGCGATCGGCCGCACCGCAATCTCAATACGCCCATCGCGCATACGTGCATCGGCAAAGGTGACCTGCTGGCTCCAGTCGGTGCGTAGCGCCTGGCCACGCAGGAAGAAGTCGTTGATCCAGCCGTGCTGGGCCGGGTCGCCGAGCGCCTCGACGTGCATCCACTCGCCACGCTCCTCGATGACTCGGACGAAGCTGCGGTCCGGCAGCGCCGCTACGACCGCAGGGTCGTCAGGCGCGCGCTGGAGCGGGACGCGCGCCTGCACCAGGAGTCCGTGGTCGTCGCGCCCGCTGACGAGCACCACCGGGCCGGGCGCCGCCCGCCCGCGTGCCGAGGGAGACCCAGCCCAAGCTAGCGCCGCACCGACAAGCGCCGCCACAACACCTAGCCCCATGACCCAGCGCCGGCGGGCGATCATGGGCAGGTTGCGGGGTTGGCCGCCCCCTTGGTCACATTGGTCGAGATCGTGGCGCACCAACTCCCACCGTCACCAATTCGGTGAAAGACCTTGTTGTACTGCGAGCTGCCGAGACTGTAGGAGGTCTGGTCGTAGACCGTCTCGGTGCCGCCGCTAATCATCAGGTAGCGCACCTGCTCGGAGCCGGTGTTGTTGAGGAAGCCGCTGGCGATGTTCATGACATAGTAGCCGTGGGCGGCGATGGTCGTGCTGGCCGGGATCTGGATCGGCGATCCGCCGCCGCTTGCCAGGTCATCTAGGTACAGGCCACTGATGTTGAGTGCGCTGCTCGACGGGTTGTACAGCTCGATCCACTCGGTCGTGCCGGCGCCCTGGGGTGCCATCAAATACTCGTTGATAAGCACCACCGACGGGTCGGGCGGGGTGCTGCTGTAGGCGCTGTAGTTGCGTGAGCCGGCGTCGTAGGTGATCGTGTAGCCGCTGCCCGACCCGGTGGTGTTCAGCACGACATCGCCGTTGCTGTTGAGCGCGCCGGTGTAATCGGTCAGCGTGGTGCCGTCGGACTGATAGTCGTCGCACGGGTTGTTGGCCAGGTAGATGTCGGCGCCGGTCCCGCTGTCGTTCACCAGCCCTCGCAGCGCGTCGAGCACCCGGTTGCTGGGGTGGCCGTAGTCATTGTCTCCGCACGAGAAGAAGGTCGTCTCAGGCTTGAGGATGTCGAGGTAGTCCTGGCCGGAGGAGTGCCCGCTGCCGTGGTGGTTGGCGCGCATGGTCTCGACGTTGCCGAATAGCGGGCCGATCTTGGCCTCGATGTTGTTGTAGGTGTAGCCGAACGCGCCGGCGTTATATTCGCCGTCGCTGTCGCCGGCGGTCGCGTAGTCCCATTCGCCGTAGGAGATCTTGACGGCGATCGAGTAGTCGTTCTCCGAGGGTGGGCCGTTGCCGCCTTGGGTGGTGTGGTCGCCGCTGACCGGCGTTACGCCGTTGGTCTGCATGGTGTCTTTGCCGTTGGCGTTGATGATTGTGGCCGTGACGCCCGTGCCAAGGTCGATCGCTGGCCAGGACCCGCTGTTGGTGAGCGTCACAACATGACCGTGGATGTTGGCGCGGTCGGCCTGGGCCGCCGGGCCGTAGAGCCAGCAGATCAGGCGCCGGGCCGTCTGGGAGGTAGTGCCGGCGTTGTGCCAGGCGATCTCGTTCGAGGGAGTGGTCGAGGTCCCGACCTCGCAGGTTCCATTGCTGTTGGCGTCGACCCAGGTCCCGCCGTCGCGGTCGAGAAACGACCCGACCGTGAAGCCCAGGCCCGCCGGCGTCAGGAGCTGATACAGCCCGTTCCCATAGCTGGTCGTATCATTCGGGTTGCCGGCGTAGCCGATGTGGTCAAGGTGGTGATGCGAGACCATCACATAGTCCAGCGCGACCGGGCTGCTGCCGGTGCCGCAGATCGCGCGGATCTTGGCGGCGACTGCGGTGGCCTTGGTGTTGGCGCCGCTGGTGTTGTAGGCCGACTCGCCGAGGTCGATCAGCAGCGTCTTGCCGGTCGGCCCGACAATCAACTGGCTGTCGCCCTGCTCGACATCGAACCAGTACACGCTGACCTCGCCCTCGGTCCAGGTCCCGGAGCTGGAGCAGGGGACGGCATCGGCGGCGCGAACCGGCGTGGCCGGGCCGGCGGCGATCATACAAGCCGAACAAACGAAGAGCGTAAGCAGGACGAAGCGGAAGGCGAGGCCGACGCGGCGGCGGGGGCATGCGGCTGGGGCGGAAGACATGCGCAAGGCTCCTTTCACGAGAAACTGCGCGCAGGATGCCAAACGACGGCGCGGAGCATATCTGAGCAGAAGCGCTATTGAGGAGGGAAGTGGAGCTGGGGTGAGCAGAAAAAAAGCGCGACATGCTGCGCGGAGGAAATATAGCATAGCTGCTAGCAATTCGCAATATGATAATTCTACAGCTGGAAAGTGGGTGGGCTTTTCTATGGGGGCTTCCCCCACACCCCCTTTTCCAACTCCGGTAGGAATGCTATAGCTCTTGTGAGTCAAGTATCGCAGGAAGCGCTCTTTTTCTCATCCGTCGCCTGGTGGAGGTGGGATGAGACAATTTTCCGGTATTTTTGTACGCTTTTAGGAGGACGGCTATTGAAACACGACCCCACACACCGACACCGCCGACGTGTCATGCTCGTCAGCCGGGCAACTGTCGTAGGCCACCGGCTGGCCCTTGACCCGGCCGAGCATCCGCAGCGCCAGGTAGATCGGCGGCCCGCCGCAGACATTGTACTTGTCACCCGCCTGGCGCAACGCACCGAAGAACCCCTCCGCGTCGCCGGCGCACATGTGCCCGATCAGCTCGTCGTCGGCGGCGCGAAACTGGGCGCGCCCGTCCCCGTCCAGCGCGGGGCCGCTGAACGCCGACCCGACGTGCGACAGGTCGCCGGCGGCGACGACAAGCACTTGCCGCCCGGCGGCAGCCTGGGCTAGCGCCCCCAGCAGCGCGTTGAGCGCCGGGTCCTGGGCCGGCTCGGCCGCGCCGCTCACGAAATGGGCGAACGAGCCGCACAAGATCGGCACGATCTCGCACGGCCGCTCATCGCGGATGTAGTGCAGCCAGACCGCCGCCAGCTCGATCGAGTGCTCATCACGGTGGCGCAGCTCGCCGTCGAAGGCCGCGCCCGCGCCGAGCGCCTGGGCCAGCGCATCGACGATCTCGCGCGCGGTCGGCAGCACGCCGAAGGGCGTGGCATAGTGCTGGCGCGTCAGGGTGATCTGGCCGACTTCGCCCTTGTGATCGGTGCCGAGCAGCACGACCAGGTCGGCGGCCCTGGCCATCGCGGCGGCGCGCTTCCAGACGGCGGCGTAGACCGGGCCACCGCGTGCGTAGTCGATATGCGGGCTGACCAGGCCAGTGCCGCCGGTGGGGGCCGGGCCGTCGTCGTCCACGTCGTCCAGGTAGCCTCGCAGCAGCCGGCGTAGCTCGTCCGGGTCGGCCGGGTAGACGTGGCCGGCCAGCGCGGGCGGGCGAAACGGCGCCTGGCGGTAGACGGCCAGCGCCTGGTCCCTGGCCTGGGCGTAGCGCTGGTTGTCAAGCAGCAGTGCCTGATCGAGCGCATTCATCAGCTCCTGGAGCAGCTCGCGGTCGAGCGGCAGGCCGTAGCGGAGCTGCGCCGCTGCGGTGAGCGCATCGGCATCCCGCGTTCCGTCGCACAGCAGCAGCACGGGGGCCAGGTATTGGGGGACGATAACGACGCTGTCGGTGAGGCCGAGCGGGTCGCGCAGCTGAATCGAGGGCCAGCCGCCCCGATCGACCTGCCGGACCTCCACGGCGCGCAGCTTTGGGAAATGATTCTCAGCAGTCATGCACACCCTTTGTCTTGAGGGATCTTCAAGCAGAGTTCTGTGGTTGAAAGAAGGATTCTTGAGGGGCGACCCCTCAAACTCCCCCTTCTCAAACCGCGCCCTGATTATACGGGTGGAGGCGCGACCACGTCAATTTCGCCCGCCTGCATGTGCAAGAATTTGCGGTGTCCAGGTCCTTGACTCTGTAGGATCTACTTCGTATCACGGGGGGATCATGAAAGAGCGTTGCTTTAGAACAGGAGAGCGGGTGAAAGCCCGCAGGACGATTGCCGAGATCATCCCGGCCGGCATGGCTGGGGTCGTCGAACGTGTCTACGTGGCCGTGCCGGGGATGTACGATGTGCAATTCGAGGGCCACCGGGCGCTCAAGATCGTATGGGGCGATGATCTCGAAGTGGCGGAGCGCGATCAGGAGGCCGACAGGATCGCGATGAATCCCTCGATTCGCGAGGTCGCAGCCTCCTAACTCGCCCTCCTACAATTCCACCTTCTCTCCACCGCCGATCGGGTGTGGTACTATACCCTCCACAACACCAGCCAGGATGGAGATGGAGGTACCACAGATGGTTCAATCCCTGCCCCCCCGCAGCGCCATTGCGCGCGAGCACACCTGGGACCCCACCAGCGTCTTCGCGACCGACGAGGATTGGGAGCAAGCGATCACACAGGTCCAGGGCCGGCTGCCCGAGCTGGCCGCCTTCCGCGGCCGCCTAGCCGAGGGGCCGGCAACCCTGGCCGATTACCTGCAAGCCGCCGAGCAGGTGGTCGGCGGCGTCGGCAAGATCATCGTCTACGCCAACATGTTCTACTCCGTCGACACCGCCGACCAGGCGGCGGCAGCCAAGCGCGACCGCGCCCAGGCCCTCTCGGCGCGGGCCGGCGCGACTATGGCCTTCGCCGAGCCGGAGCTGTTGGCGATCGGCGGCGAGACGCTGCGCCGCTGGATGGAAGCAGAGCCACGCCTGGCCCAGTACGCCATGTACTTCTCCAAGATCGAGCGCCGCCGCGCCCACATCCGCTCGGCCGAGGTCGAGGAGCTGCTGCGGCAGACGGCCGAGCCGTTCGGCGCCGCCTCGTCCACCCACGGCATCCTCGCCAATGCCGAACTCAGGTTCGAGCCGGCGCACACCGAGGGCGGCGAGCAGATCGCGATCGGCCAGGGCAACATCAACGCCCTGCTGACCCACTCCGACCGCGAGGTTCGCCGCAGCGCTTGGCAGCACTACGCCGACGCGCACCTGGCGCTAAAGAATACCATCGCCAACTGCTTCGCGACGGGGATCAAGCAGAACGTGTTCGCCGCCCGCGCTCGCCAGTATGACTCGGCGCTTGAGGCCGCGCTGCACCCGAACTTCATCCCAGTCGAGGTCTTCCACCGGCTGATCGAGACCTACCGCCGCCACTTGCCGACCTGGCACCGCTACTGGCGCATTCGCCGGCGGGCGCTGGGCTACGATAAGCTCTACGTTTACGACACCAAGGCCCCACTCACGGCCAGCCCGCCCACGGTGCCCTTCCAGCAGGCGGCCGAGTGGATCGCCGCCGGGATGCAGCCGCTCGGCGAGGAGTATGTCGGCATCCTGCGGCGCGGCCTGCACGAGCAGCGCTGGGTCGATATCTACCCGAACCAGGGCAAGCGCGCCGGTGCGTTCTCGATGGGCGTGCCCGGCACGCACCCATTCATCCTGATGAGCTACAACGACGACCTGTTCAGCCTCAGTACGCTGGCCCACGAGCTTGGCCACTCGCTGCACAAACACTACACCTGCGCGACCCAGCCGTTCGTGTACGCCAACTACGGCCTGTTCGTCGCCGAGGTCGCCTCGAACTTCAACCAGGCGCTGGTGCGGGCACACCTGCTCGACCGCAGCGACGACCCCAGCTTCCAGATCGCGGTGATCGAGGAGGCGATGGCCAACTTCCACCGCTACTTCTTCATCATGCCCACGCTGGCGCGCTTCGAGCTGGTAGCTCACGAGCGGGTCGAGCAGGGCGAGGCGCTCACCGCCGACGGCCTGATCGCGCTCATGGCCGACCTGTTCGCCGAGGGCTACGGCGACGAGGTGGTGATGGACGCCGAGCGGGTCGGGAGCACCTGGGCCCAATTTGCGACCCATATGTACGCGAACTTCTACACCTACCAGTACGCGACCGGCATCTCCGGCGCCCACGCGCTGGCGGCCAAGGTGCTGGCCGGCGAGCCGAACGCCGCCGACAACTACCTGGCGTTCCTTAAGGCCGGCAGCTCGCTCTACCCGCTGGACGCGCTCAAGCTGGCCGGCGTCGATATGACCACGCCGGAGCCGGTCGAGCGGGCCTTCGGGGTGCTGGCGGGGCTGGTGGATCGGCTGGAGCGGCTGGTCGGTGACAAGATGACAAGATGACAAGGTGAAAGGGTGAAAGGGTGAAGGGGTGCATCTGAGGATGGAGGATGGAGGATGGAGGATGGAGCCAGGGCACGTAAGGGCGTATTGCATACGCCCCACCCAACCCAGAAGAACCGAGAACCTGTAGGGCAGGCCCTCCGTGGCCGCCCGCCCATCGCCGCCCACCCATCGCCGCCCGCCCATCGCCGCCCACCCATCACCCGTCCACCCCGACGCCACGCAACACGCAACACGCAACACGCATCCGGCAATCGTAAATAGTAAATCGTACATAAGGAACATCCATGGACCTGAACCTACTCACCCTCCCCTACCCCTCCCGGCGGGTGCCGCTGGTCGCCGGGCGCGGCGTCGTGGCGACCGGCCACCCGCTGGCCGCGCAGGCCGGGCTGGCGATGCTCCAGGCCGGCGGGTCGGCTGCCGACGCGGCGATCGCCACGGCGGCGGCGCTGACGGTGCTTGAGCCGACAGCGAACGGGATCGGCGGCGACGCGTTCGCGCTGGTGTGGGACGGACAGCGACTGCATGGGCTGAACGGCTCCGGCCGGGCGCCGGCGGCGCTCACCGCCGAGGTGGTTCGCCACGCCGGCCACGAGACAATGCCGGTGCAGGGCTGGCTGTCGGTGACAGTGCCGGGCGCGCCGGCGGCCTGGCGCGATCTGCACGCGCGCTTCGGGCGCCTGCCGTTCGCCCGGCTCCTCGCGCCGGCGATCGACTACGCCGAGCGTGGCCACCCCGTCGCGGCGATGGTGGCCCGATTCTGGGCGCGTGCCGTCGAGGCGGCCCGCCAGCGGCCCGAGCCGATGTACGCCGGCTTTCTGCCGACGTTTGCGCCCGATGGCCACGCCCCAGTCGCAGGCAGCTCCTTCGCCAGCCCAGGCCACGCCCGCACGCTGCGGCTGATCGCCGAGAGCGAGGCGCAGGCGTTCTACACAGGCGAGATCGCCGCAGCGATCACCGGCTTCGCCGGGCGCACCGGCGGTCTGATCAGCGCCGACGACCTGGCTGCCCACACCAGCACCTGGGTCGAGCCGATCGCGACCGCCTACCGGGGCCACCAGGTCTGGGAGATCCCGCCCAACGGGCAGGGGCTGGCGGCTCTGATCGCGCTGGGCATCCTGGAAGGGCTGGATCTCGCTCACCACCAGCGCGACTCGGCCGACGCCTACCACCTCCAGATCGAGGCGATGAAGCTGGCCTTCGCCGACGCCTACCGCTACATCGCCGACCCCGAGCGGGCTGCCGTGCCGGTGGAAGGGCTGCTCGACCCGGCTTACCTGGCCGCGCGGCGCGCCCTGATCGGCCCCACGGCGCGGCGCCACGAGCCGGGCCGGCCGCCGCGCGGCGGCACCGTCTACCTGTGCGCCGCCGACGCCGACGGCCTGATGGTCAGCATGATCCAGTCCAACTACTTTGGCTTCGGCTCCGGGGTCGTCGTGCCGGATTGGGGCATCGCGCTACAGAACCGCGGCCATGGCTTCAGCCTGCACCCGGATCACCCGAACGTGCTGGAGCCGGGCAAGCGCCCCTTCCACACGATCATCCCCGGCTTCCTGACTCGCGACGGCGAGGCGGTCGGCCCGTTCGGCGTGATGGGCGGCGAGATGCAGCCGCAGGGGCATACCCAGGTGATGGTCAACACCCTTGACTACGGCATGAACCCGCAGGCCGCGCTCGACGCGCCGCGCTGGCGTGTGGAGGGTGAGGTGGTCTTCGTGGAGTCGGAGACGCCGCACCACGTCGTCGAGGGGCTGACGGCGCGGGGGCACGTGGTGCGGGTCGCCGCCGAGCCGAGCGGCTTCGGGCGCGGCCAGGCGATCTGGCGGCTGCCCTCCGGCGCATACGCTGCCGGGAGCGAGCCGCGCTGCGATGGAAATGCAGTCGGGTTCTAAAAAACTGTCAGGAAAGGTTCGCGCCTCATTCGCAATCCGTGGTAGGAAGGGGGTTCTTGAGGGGGCAGCCCCCCTCAAACTCCCCCTTTAACTGCTACCCTTATCTGCTCTTATGGCGAAGTCGATCCCGCTCTGGAGCGTGCTGCGGGTGATGAGCCCACTCAAGTCGGTGCTGAGGCCGACCAGGGTCTGGGCGACCTCGGGGCGGATGCCGGTGAGAATGACCTGCGCGCCCAGCAGCTTGACGGCCTGGGCCGCTCGGATCAGCCCGTCGGCGACCTGGATATCGACCACCGGCACGCCGGTGATGTCGAGGATCGCGACCTGGGCGTGATGCACGGCAATGCCCTTCAATAGCTCCTCGATGACCTGCTGCGCCCGCCGCGAGTCCATCGCGCCGATCAGCGGCATCACCATCACCGTGTCGCTGATCGGGATCAGCGGGGTCGAAAGCTCGCGTAGCGCCGCTTCCTGCACGCGGATGATCTCCTCCTGAAGGCGCAGGCGCTCTTCCTCAGCCTGCCTACGGTGGGTGATATCGCGCAGCCAGACCGTCATGACCTGTTCGCCGTTGATCTCGAACTTGGAGATCGTGGCCTCGGCCGGGAATGGGGTGCCATCGCGGCGGCACACCGAGAACATGCCGCGCATTTCCATCGGACGCAGCGTGTCGGTCGATGCGGCGAACTCGCGCACGTAGTGCGCGTGAGGCCCGGCAAACTCCGGCGGCAACAGGATATCCATCGACTGACCCAGAACCTCGTCGGCCTGAAAGCCAAACAGCTTCTCGGCGCCGACGTTGAAGAGCGTGATCCGCTGATTCGAGTCGATCAACACGATCGCATCCTTCGTGAGATTCACGATGCCGGCGAAACGGGCCTGCGACGCGCGCAACTCCTGCTCGATGCGTCGGCGCTCGGTGACGTCGTTGCCAAAACCGATCGCCTCGATCAGGGTGCCATCCTGGTCGAAGCGGTTGACCGAGTTCCAGGCGATCGTGCGCTTTGCTCCGGTCCGCGTGGTCAGCGTCATCTCGTGATCGCGCACATCGCCCTGCTCGAACGCGGCGAAGAGCTGCTCGACCTGATAATAGTCGTCGCCGGGGTAGAAGGTCGTCCACCAGTTCCGGCCGATCAGCTCGTCGGCGCGGTAGCCGGTGACCTGTTCGAGCGCCGGGTTGATGAAGTTGGTGGTACCGTCGGGCGCGATCCCGCCGATCAGCGCCGGCGTCTGCTCGACAAGCTGCCGGTTATAGCCGCGCGCTTGTCGGAGCTGCTCCTCGGTCTCCCTGCGCTCGGTGATATTCTGTGTAATCCCGACGGTCTTGACGATCTGGCCCTCGGCGTTGAAGATCGGCGCCTTGCGGGTGTGGAAAACATAGACCTCGCCGTCGTGGCGGGTGATCGGCTCGTGCGGGATATTGAGGACCTGCCCAGTCGTGAAGACGTAGGCGTCATCTTTGAGGTACTGCTTGGTGTGGTCAGGCTCGTTGAAGGGCGCGTCGATCAGACCGCGGAGCTGCTCCATCGTCATCCCGTAATAGTCGCGGAACGCCTGGTTGGCGTAGACGATGCGCGACTGCGGCCCTTTGACCAGGATCATGGCCGGGACGAAATCCAGGGCCTGCGTATACATCTCCACCTGCTCGCCCAGCTCCGCGACGGACTGGTCGCGCTGCGCGAGGGTGCGCTCCAGTTCGACCGTGCGCGCTCGTAGGTTCGCAAGCTCGGCGTGTAACGCATCGAGGTTCTCGACGAACGTAGACATGACCCAAACTCCATGTTCTGTAGTACGCCGCGTGACGAGATGTGTCACGGATGGATGTACACACAAGGAGCTTCAGGAGACATCATGGCATAGAACTATCATACCCATCCGTGACCATATGAGTGTACTCGCGAGGCCGGGTCAGCGCGAGAACAAAATTGTAGCGGTTGACGCACAAATTTGAAATAATTACGACCGAGAGCCGCAGGAGCGCGGCAAGCGCAAGTGCGCGAAGCATAGTAAGGAGAAATTCGAAGCCATAGGCGTTTCAGATCGGGTGGGCCTGGAAGGAACAACTCCTCCAGGCCCGCCGATTGCCGGTGCTTCGCCCGTGGATCACCCAAACGGATTCACGCCGGCCGTCACCCCGCCATCGATCATGAGCACGGCGCCGGTGACGAACGAAGCTTCATCAGAACATAGCCACACGACTGTATTGGCCACCTCGTCCGGCTGGCCCAGCCGCTTGACTGGATGCAATTGGGCAAACGCTTGCAGCGCTTCCTCAGTCGGCACCAGACCTTCGAGCCCTTCCGTACGGATGCCGCCAGGCCCGACGACATTGATCCGCACTCCGAACGCCGCGTACTCCATTGCCGCCGTTTTCGAGACCCCGATGATCCCGTGCTTGGCGGCCACGTAGGCCGAAAGACCGGGGGTGCCCCACACGCCGGCGACCGAGGCCATATTCACGATCACACCGCCGCCCTGCCGCAACATATGCGGAATCTCGTGCTTCATGCACAGCCAGGTCCCGGTCAGGTTTATGCGAATCACTTCATCCCAGTTCTCGCGCGTTCCTTCTATCATCGGGCCGGGGATGCCACCTACGCCAGCGTTATTAAACGCATAGTCGATCCGTCCGTAGCGCTCGATCACCGCCTCGATCAGCCGCTGCACCGCCGCCTCATCACCAACATCCGTCTGCACGAACACACCATCGCCGTCAGCATCGCGGACCAGTTGCATGGTCTGCTGCCCTTCCGCCTCGCGCCGCCCACAGACGACGACGTTCGCGCCTTTGCGGGCAAACGCCACCGCCGCCGCCCGACCAATGCCCGATGTACCACCCGTGACGAGCGCCACTTTGTCTCGCATTGCGATCAGCTCCTCTTCAGGCTACACGCCGTAGCAAATACTACACGGAATGTGATACTAACACGTTCGCCCAAAGCGGTCAAAATGGCTTCCGCGCACTCGTGGCAACAGCTTCCGTTCAACCTGGGGCCGCTGCACGATATGATGTTACTCGCAGTTCAATAGTGGTAACGCCCTTGGATGAAATCAACCCGGTCGTCGCTTACCACGTAGACCAGGCGATGCTCCTGTGTAATCCGCCGCGACCACACTCCCGGCCCTAAGTATTTCAGCGGTTCGGGCTTCCCAATGCCGCTGAACGGATCGCGCATCACGGCTTCGATAAGCGTGAAGATACGGAGTGCTGTCCGCCGATCCGTTTCAACCCAATGTCGTAGATCCTCGCGAAATTCAGGCTGAAACACGGCAACTCGTTGTTCGGGCCTCTCCGCCGCGCCTTTATTCTGCTTCGTCAAGGCCAGCCTCGCGGCGGAGGGAATCAATCGCTTGGGGTATCCCTTCGCGCTGCCGCACCCGCGCTAACGCCGTCAATAAGCGTTCAGCATTGGCGGGTGAGCGTAAGAGGTGAACCGTTTCGAGCAGACTCGTCAATTCATCAGCAGCGATCATGGCGACATCTTCCGCACCACGCCGCTGAATAATCACAACCTCGCGATTGTCACTGACTTGATCCAGCAGAGTAGCGAGATGGGCGCGGGCATAGGTGTAGGTCGTTTGAATGGCCATAGTTATCTCGTCCCATCTGTACAGAAAAACGTATATTAGCGCAGTGAATATGTCAAAGCGGAGCGGTAGGGTGCCCCTGGGGCACCCTACCGCTCCTACAAGAATCGCGCCCTACGCCGGCTTGCCCGCCACCCCCAGCGCCGGCAACTCAAGCTCCTTGACTAACAGGTTGAACGCCGCCACCTCCGTCTCGACGATCTGGGCCAGCCGCTCGCGCTGCCGATCGATCCGCGCCGCCAGGTCCTCGTACACCGCCCGCTCCTGCGCCGTCGGCGCGGCGCTGGAGACGCCGGCCAGCCAGCCCAGGAACGCCAGCTTGGCGTTCAACTTGGTCGGGTAGTTTAGGCTGTCCTGGCCGCTCTTGGTCTTGACCTGGATCAGTTCTTCCTCGACGGCGGCGAGCTGCTCCTTGAGCTTCTTGGCCGCCTCGGCGACCCGTTCGCCTACCAGCGTGTCTTTGCTCCACTTGCGCCAGGCGTCGGCCTGCTCGCGCAGCGCGCGGATCTGGTTGATCGCCGCGTGAGTCTGGTCGAGCTTGTCGTGGATCTGCTTCAGCAGCGCGAACTGGGTCGCCAAGTCCTCGTCGCTGCTGCTCGCGCGTGGGTCCTTGAAGATGCGGAACGGCTGCGTGAATGTCTGCTCGCCGACCTGGAGTTGCACCTGGTACTCGCCGGGCAGGATCACCGGCCCGTTGAGCGGCACGTTCTTCTCGCCCTCGCCGGAGGTGATTTTCTGCGCGTCCGGGTAGCGCATGTCCCAGACAAAGCGATTCAGCCCGGCCTTCGCCGTTACCTTCGGCTCCTTGGGCTCCTCGATCGGCATGTCCTCGCCGGCCGAGGCCACCCGCTCCTCGTCGGGAACATCCTTGCTGGTGAAGGACCGGATCTCCTGCCCCTGCCCGTCGCTGAAGGTCAGCTTGATCTTCTCTGCGGGCGCCTCCTTCAGCACGTAGTGGACGATCACCCCGTCGGGCGGGTTATTGCCGGCGTCGACGAACGAGCGTTTGGTCTCGCCGTCGGGGGTCTTGGTCACGCGGTAGGTTGGGATGAGAGTATTGGCAAAGGCGTAGTTATTGCCGAGGAGCGGCTCGCCGCCGAAGCCGGGAAGCTTGCCGAAGCGGTAGGTATCGCGCGGCTGGAACAGGCGCGCCGCCGCCTCGGCCGCGTCGTCGGCAAGCTGGCGCAGCAGCGTCACATCGTCCAGTACCCAGAACGAGCGCCCATGAGTCGCCACCACCAGGTCGTCGCCCTTGACGACCAAGTCGTGGATCGGCACGACCGGCAGCGGGCGCCCGCTATCGGCCCCGTGGTGACCGCCCAGCCAGTGCCAGCCGGCCCCGTCGTCGAACGAGACGTACAGCCCGGCTTCGGTGCCGGCGTACAGCAGCCCGCGCCGGTCTGGGTCCGCGCGAATCACGCGAGTGAAGTGGTCTTCGGGTATCCCGCTGGCGATCGGCGTCCAGGTCACGCCGTAGTCGCAGGTCTTGTACAGGTAGGGCCGGAAGTCGTCGTGCTTGTAGCGATTGGCCGCGACATAGGCGCAGGCCGGATCGTGCGGTGAAGGCTCGACGATGCTGATCAGCGACCACTCCGGCAGGTCCGGCGGGGTGACGTTGGTCCAGCTTGCGCCGCCGTCGCGGGAAAGATGAAGCAGCCCATCATCGGTGCCGGCCCACAGCAGCCCGCGCTCGTGGGGCGACTCGGCCAGCGCGAACACCGTCCCGTAGACCTCGGTGCCGGTGTTGTCCTTGGTGATCGGCCCGCCCGACGGCTCCATCTTGGTGATGTCGTTGCGGGTCAGGTCCGGGCTGATCGGCTCCCAGCTCGCGCCCTCGTTGGTCGAGCGGAAGATAACATTGCCGGCGGAGTACAGCACGTTCGGGTCGTGGGGCGAGAGCAGCAGCGGCGAGGTCCACTGGAAGCGGTACTTGAAGTCCTTGGCACCCCAGCCGCTGTACTCCTCCGGCCAGACCATGACGCTACGCATTTGGCCGGCGCCGTGATCGTAGCGGCTCAGGTAGCCCTGGTAGCTGCCGGCGTAGACGATATCCGGGTTGTCGGGCCGCACGGCGATGTAGCCGCTCTCGCCGCCGCCGACATCGTACCACTCGGTGGTGGTGATCGCGTCGTAGTTGGAGCGGCTCGGCACGCAGATGGTCGAGTTGTCCTGCTGCGCGCCGTAGACGCGGTAGGGCGTGCGGCTGTCGGTGGTGACGTGGTAGAACTCGGCGGTCGGCTGGTTGTACAGCGACGACCAGGACCAGGCGCCGTTGAAGGTGACGGTGGCGCCGCCGTCGTTGCCCAGGATCATGCGCCGCGAGTTCGCGCGGGTCGATCCAGAGATCGTGGTTGTCGCCGTGGGGCGCGGCCACCTTGGCGAAGGTCTTGCCGCCGTCGGTCGAGCGCCACAGCTCGACATTGAGCACCCAGACCGTCTCGGGGTCCTGCGGATCGGCGAAGATGTGGCTGTAGTACCAGGCGCGCTGGCGCAGGCTGTGGTCGTCGCTGACGCGCTCCCAGGTCGCGCCGCCGTCGTCGGAGCGAAACACGCCGCCCTCCTCGGCCTCGACCAGCGCCCAGACCCGGCCAGGGTGCGCGGCGGTCACGGCGACGCCGATCTTGCCCTTGAGCCCCTTGGGCATGCCGGGGTTGCCGGTCAGCTCGGCCCAGGTGTCGCCGCCGTCGGTCGACTTGAACAGGGCGCAGCCCGGCCCGCCGCTGGACATGTAGTACGGCCCGCGACGGGCCTCCCAGAACGTAGTGTAGACCGTGCGCGGGTTGCCGGGGTCGATCGCGATGTCATTGGCGCCGGCGTCCTCACCGCGCGAAAGGACCAGATCCCAGGTCCGACCGCCGTCTTTCGAGCGGTAGAGGCCGCGCTCCGGGTTCGGGCCGTGGGCGTGGCCGAACGCCGCGACGTAGACCAGGTCGGGGTTGTGCGGGTGGACGCGCACCTTGCCGATATTGCGGGTCTGGGCAAGCCCCAGGTGCGTCCAGGTCACGCCGGCGTCGGTCGACTTGTACACGCCGTCGCCGTGGGACACATTGCCGCGGATCGTCGTCTCGCCCATGCCGACATAGATCACATTCGGGTCGGAAGGGGCCACTTCGATCGCGCCGACCGACGCCCGCTTGAAGAAGCCGTCGGACACATTCTCCCAGAGCTGGCCGGCGTCAGTCGTCTTCCACACGCCGCCGCCGGTCGAGCCGAAGTAGAACACCGCCATCTGCGACGGGTGCCCGGCAACCGCGACGACCCGGCCGCCGCGGTGCGGGCCGATGCTGCGCCATTCCAGCCGGTCCAGTAGCCCAGTATCAATCGTCTGATTCATATACTCCCCTGCTTTTGGAGCCTATCCGAATAACCATGGTTAGGTAGGGAATTTGGGGATGGCCGCCCTCCCCAAGCCCCTCCTCTAGCATTCGGAAGCGAGATTTACCAGTTCAGATCACGCTCATATCCTGTCGCGATTAAGGCACCACCATAGCGGGACTTGAACTTACGCTTCAGCGGCTCGCTCAAATAGTTGCGCCAATCACCGCTGATGCCTTTCCGTTCATGGGCATTGATATCTATTTGGCCGCGCGACCGCCCTTGGGTCAGGCGCTCAAAGCGGTTCGCCAGAATAGCCGTGTGTAACTGCTTCCGGCTGACCGGCAACCGGGCCTCCTCCAGCAGGAGCGGCTCCAGGATATCCAGGTCATGCTCCAGCAGTTCCTCATAGCGCAAGAGTTGCTCATTCGCCTCTACCCAGGAGAGCTGAATATACGCACACATCGGTAGCCACTGGTCCATGAGGTGTACCAGGCCCGTCTCCATATCCACCTCTTGCAATTTAGCATAAAAGCTATCGTTGTACGACGTCTTGGGATGGCTGAACTTCAGGCTAAAGTAGGCCGAGATCAGCGTGTCCCGAAGATCGCGGATGACTACAAATCGGAACCAAGGAGCCGACAGACGGACGGTATCAAACTGGTGTTTCGAGATATAGACCGTGGGGTAGACCTTTCCTGGCTGGATCGGCCAGTGAAGAAATTGGACCTCGGCGTCCTGGGGGCTAACAATCCGATCCGGAACCAATGTCAACAAGATCTTGTGGATCCATTGCGATCCCGCTTTCCAATGCGTCACATGGAACAATGTTGGGATATCTTGCGCTTTATTAAGGATGATCGCAGGGGCTGACGCCGTCTGGTCAGTAGTGGCTGCCACCTGGTGGGGAAGTGGCTCTCCTATGTTACTCGCGGTACGATGAGGCGGTACGCTTGCATGTAGGGCCGGCCCTTGAGGGGGTGGGGGAAGCACACTATATTCGCAGGAGCCGGGCAGATTAACGAAGCCATGATGCGACAGTTTGGCGGCAGCACCCACAATGACCTGAAACAAACCGACGTTCGTCACGCGGCAGAGTTCCTCTACCGTTGGACTAAACGTCACTTCGCCAACCCCTCCTTCGCGGTACTGGGCATATATTTGTGCGTCGGCCGTAGCAAGACCAACCGAGAAATAGTAATTGCCTGGACCAAGCTCTAAGTGCAAGACATGATGAAAGCGCAAGCGCGCCCCCGCCTGAATCATGTCGGGCACTGCGGTACCGTACTGAAAGGTGCTCTTTCCATGAACACAACGGCCAGTTATGTCGCAAAATTCTAATCCCCCGCCGACGGCTGCGCTATCCTCGCACACCTCAAATTCATAGAAAAAATGGGCCACTTGCCCCTGATTAAATACCTGGACGGGATGCCCAGCGGAATCGCAGACAGCCACAGCCGTACAATATGCCTTGCCGGCTGTTATCTGATGTATGCCTGCCAGGTCGAGAAACGCCGTGGTGTCCGGCCAAAAGGTCTGGTCGATCATCTCGGTCGCGGGTGTCTGGGCATTCTCATCCATCATCGATTAACCTTTACTACTGCGTCTGATAGCCTCTTCACCGTAGGGTTTTATCGTACAATCCCGACAGATGCCATGCCCGAAGCGTCGCTTAATGCGCTGTTCAAGCTGTTTCATGAGCTGACGCCTGCACAAGATGAATGTCGCCCTATAATACATGCCTCTGTACCGATTGACAAGTGTGATACAGCATTCCTACTGGAGTTGGAAAAGGGGGTGTGGGGGAAGCCCCCACTGAAAAGCCCACCCACCTTCCAAATGATTCAGGAATGCTATATTCCTACTGGAGTTGGAAAAGGGGGTGTGGGGGAAGCCCCCACTGAAAAGTCCACCCACCTTCCAAATGATTCAGGAATGCTATATTCCTACTGGAGTTGGAAAAGGGGGTGTGGGGGAAGCCCCCACTGAAAAGCCCACCCACCTTCCAAATGATTCAGGAAAACTGTAGAGGGAGCAGAAAATGAACATCGGCCTGGTTCAGATGCGCTGCGAAAAGGGCGCGATCGACGACAACCTGGCGGCGGCTGCGGCCCACCTCCAGGAAGGCAGCCGCCGCGGCGTCGATGTGCTCTGTTTCCCAGAGATGAGCATCACCGGCTACATCGACCCGACCCGCATGCCCGAAGCCATTCTGCACCTCGACGGCCCGCAGGTCGCCCGCTTCGTCGCGCTGACGTGCGGCACGACCATCACGGCAATCGCCGGCCTGGTCGAGGCCAACCCGCACGGAAAGCCGTTTATCACCCAGATCGCGGCCCGCGCCGGGGCGCTGCTGGGCGTCTACCGCAAGAAGACGATCGTCGACGAGGAGGCGCTCTGGTTCGCGCCCGGCTCGGACGTGACCGTGCTGCCGCATCCAAAGGGGAGCTTTGGCATCGCCGTCTGCGCCGATATCGACGACGGGGAGATCTTCGCCGCAGCCGCGCGGCAGGGCGCGCGGCTCGTGTTCGAGGCCGCCGCGCCTGGGCTGTACGGCGCGCAAGCCACGCGCGACTGGCGCGCGGGGTACGAGTGGTGGCGCGGCGAGTGCCATGCCAAGCTGGGCCACTACGCCCGCGAGAACGCCATCTACATCGCCGTCGCCACCCAAGCCGGGCGCACCAGTGATGAAGACTTCCCAGGCGGCGGGTATGTCTTTGGGCCGGATGGCGCCTGCCTGCACACGACGCCTGATTGGAAGGAAGGTGTGCTGTACGCGACGATCGCGGCGGTTGGCTAGAACGTCGGTAGAGAATCCGCGAAGCCACGCGAAATTACGCGAGGGTTTCTCATCACGAAGTTCGCGAAGGCTCTATTAGCCAGAGCTATCAGTCCTCTTCGTGGTCTTCGTACCTTCGTGCTCTTCGTGGGAAAAACTACTGGTTTATTTACGCCGAGCTGTACTAGTAGCTCGCCACAGTGATTATGCAGGATACAGACGATCCAGCTTCGTGCGGGCGCTGTCGCTGGTAAAGCGCCAGTCAATCGTCGCCTTGGCCCCATTCCGGCGCTCGGCCCAGGCGGCACTCTCACATCGCAGGGTTTGCTGGTCGGGAATGCGCTGATCCAAGCATTGGTTCGCCAGCACCGACAGTTCGATCTCGGCCATGTTCAGCCAACTTCCGTGCTTGGGGGTGTGATGTATCTCGAACTTGCGCGCAATCCGCCGTGCCTCACTGGCATCAAACACCTCATACAAGCTTGCCAGTGTATGGGTGTTAAGGTTGTCCATCACCAATCGAATACGTTCCGCATCGGGAAAATGCACGTCGACCAGCTCTTTCAAGACATGGGCGAAATCCAACGTACCACGCCGCTGTGTCACTTTGACATGCCGCCATCCACGCTCAGGGCAGGCGATCATGTAAAGGTTGCAGGTGCCTTCACGCTTATACTCATAATCATGCCGCTCGGCGCGACCAGGTGCGGCTGGTATGATCTCGCGCACCTCGCTGATCAGTTGCACCGAGCGCTCATCGACACAAACCCGTGGGCGTTTGGGATCTTGCGGCTCGGCATACAACTCCAGCACATCCTCCATCTGGCAGACAAACTCGGCGCTGACCGTAGGGATCACCCATTCCTCGACTTGCCAGGGCTTGAGGATGTTTTTTTAACGTCCGCCGCACCGTTTCATCCGAAATCGAGTCCACGATGCCCAGTTGGACCACCTCGTCGGCCAATAATTGCATGGTCCAGCGCGCCTGTCCAGTGGGTGCAGCGCTACAGGTGATGGCGATCAGGTGCGCTTCTTGCTTCATGTCGAGCTTGCGCTTGGCGCCTGGACGCGGGCGTTCCTCCAACGCGCCCTCTAGATTGTCTTCCACGAACCGGCGCCGCAGCCGCTCAACCGTTGTGCGGGCGACGTGCAAGGATTGGGCAATGACATCATCTGTCGTGCCCGCATCAGCGTGCAGCAGGATATGTGCGCGCGTGAGCTTGCGGGCGGATAAGGTTCCCTTCTTGACCAGATCGTGCAACGTCTGCCGCTCGTCGTCAGTTAACGTAACGATATATCGTTTGTGCATGCTGTCCTCCTGTCCGCGATATGCCACCAGCATAGTTGACAGAGGGACATCCTGCAAATCTATTGTGGCGGACCACTAGCGGATTTACGATTTACGATTGCTGTGTGCGGCAATGCCAAACGTCTCACATCAGCTCGGCGATTAAGATCTCGAATGGCGCCAAGGTGAGCCAGTCGAGTGCCAGGGGCTCGTCCACGCGCGCCTGGCTGGAGAAGAGCAAGTGTGGCTGCTTGTCGCCGAGGTCAAAGATGATCGTCTGCTCCTCATTCGAGAAGTTGAGGGCCACGAGACAGGTCTGCCCTGTACCGTCATCGTGGCGCAGGAAGGCGAAGTGATCCTCACTCTTCGCCGTTAAATAGAAACGGTATCCATACATCGGCTCCTTGTTGTCGGCTCAAGCGGCGCGCAGCAGTATACAATGGGTTGACGGGCGGCGGCAATACATCCCCGGAAAGGATTTCTACTTTGACCAACACCCCACTCCTGGCCTCAACCGGCGTCGAGCAGATCGACCAGATCATTGCCGGGCTGGTCGGCCTGGTCGAACTGAGTTTCCCTGGCCGGGCGCGCGGCTACTACCTGGAGGGCAGCTACGCCGACGGCACCGCAGTCGCCGTGAGCGACATCGACATGGGCATCGTCTTCGCGGGCCACCTCGACCCCGACGAGGGCCGGCGGTTCGGGCAACTCCTCGACGCATGCAAGCAGATCAGCCCTTGCACGCTCGACGTCAAGGCCTACAGCGAGGCGGAGTTGGCCCAGGTCGATACCCTCGGCTTCCAAAATCCCGGCCACCTGATCATGCAATCGGTCGGCCTCAAGCTCGCTGGTCGCCTAGTCTACGGGCAGGACACCCGCGCCGCGATCCCGCTGGTGCCGATCGAGACCTACGCCCGCTTTATGATGCACTTCCCCTACCGCGTGTTCGCTGTCATGCGCCGCAACCTGGAGGTACTGACCGTTCCGCTGGACTACCCCGACCCGGCGGCCGACTTCTACGGCTACGCCCGCCGCCAACTGCGCGCCCGCGACGGCACGATCCATCTGGCCACCAAGCAACTGCTGCTGACGACCGCCTTCACCGCCGGCGCGCTGGTCGCGCACGTGGCTGGGCAGTATGTCGGGAACAAGCGCGCGGCGGTCGAGCTGTACCGGCGCTGGATCGGCGACGAGTGGGCGGCGGTGCTGGAAGAGATCGAGGTGTGCTGCCGGGAACGCTGGGGCTACCTACTCCCCACGGCATCCGAGGATCGGGAGCACCTGCGCGGCCTCTGCCGACAGGGGCTGACGAGCGAGAATCTCTTTCTCGCGCGCTACCGGGAGTATCTGCTTGCCGAGATCCAGCACTCGGACGAAGCGATCCGGCTGTTCGCGGTCCAGCGGCTGGGACGGCTGATCTATCAGGATGACGCCGTCGTCGCCGCGCTCGGGGAGGCGCGAGCCAGTGACGCGCCCGAGATTCAGGAAGCGGCGGAAGAGGCGTTGCGGCGCTATCTCTAGTGGCGCTGCCCTGACGAAGTATCGTCATTTTCAGAAAGGTAAAGTGCTGTTGGAAGCACTTGTTGCCGGGAGCGCTCGACCGTAAATATTGCGCTGTAGGTTTGCAAGACCCGCCTGGAGATGGTATACTATCGCCGTACGAGACGGACTTCGCCGAAAAGTGGGGACCCCCCACTTTTCTTATTGTCCCCTTGAATTACGCTCGGCCAACGCACGCTCAGGCCCTCCTATGCGCCGGTAGATGTAACGAAACGCTGGCTTGCATCGGACCAAACAAGGTGAGGAGTATGAAAAGCGACTTCTATGCAGCCATCTCCCAGATCGCAGCAGAGCGCGGTATTCCAAAAGAAGCGATCCTTGAGGTGATGGAGAAGGCGCTGGTGACCGCATACCGGCGCACATTGGGGAACAATCCACCACCGATCGAGGTATCGGTGAAACTTGACCCACAGACCGGCGCTGCGCGTGTGTTTGCCGAGAAGCAGGTGGTCGACGAGGTCTACGACGAGCGCTTTGAGATCGAGCAGGACGTGGCCAGGCGAACCAAGCCCGACGTCGAGATCGGTGAGACGGTGCTGGTCGAGAGCACGCCGAACGACTTCGGTCGCATCGCGGCGCAGACCGCCAAGCAGGTGATTCTCCAGGGCATCAAGGAGGTCGAGCGCGAGCATATCTATGGCGAGTATATGGACCGCGAGGGCGAGCTTGTCACCGCCACGGTGCAGCGTGTCGCCAAAGGGAATGTCATCCTGGAGATGGGTAAGGCCGAAGCGATACTGCCGCCGAAGGAGCAGGTGGACAACGACCGTTACTACCACGGCCAGCGCCTGAAGGTCTACCTGATGGAGATCCGGCGCGAAGACCGTGGCCCGCGCCTGATCGCCTCGCGTACCCACAAACAGCTGATCTTGCGCTTATTCGAGATGGAAGTGCCAGAGATCTACAATGGCACCGTCGAGATCAAGTCGATCGCCCGCGAGCCGGGACTGCGCACCAAGACGGCCGTCACTGCTCGCCAAGAGGGGATCGACCCGGTCGGCTCGTGCGTTGGGATGCGCGGCGTTCGTATCCAGAATATCGTCAACGAGCTGAACGGCGAGAAGATCGACGTGGTGCAGTGGTCGTCCGACCCGAAGGAGTTCATTGCCAACGCCCTCTCGCCGGCGCAGGTCGTCGAGGTCCAGTTGCGCGACGAGGAGCACGCGGCGACGGTGATCGTGCCCGATAAGCAGCTTTCACTGGCGATCGGCAAGGAGGGCCAGAATGTTCGCCTGGCCGCCAAGCTGACCGGCTGGCGCATCGATATCAAGAGCGCTTCGGCGCTGCTGGACGAGGAGCGCACGGCCGCCGAGGCGCGCGACGCCGCCGACGCCGAGGCCCTCGCCACCGAAGCGGCCCTGTCAAACGCCAAGGTCGAGAATCGTAAGGTTCGCCCGGATGCAACCGTCGTTTACCAAAACCAGCGCTATGGCCCGCTCGGCGATGATCTGATTGGCGACACGGTGCAGTTGCGTGCAACACCGTACAAATTGTATATTTATCGCGACGATCGCCTGGTCGCGTCATATATGATCGAGAGCAGCCCAAAGGGCGATATAAACGATGAGGACGGCGAGTAGTTGCTCCCAATTGTAATGATGTTACAGTCAATGACACAGGCAAAGCGAAAAACCAAAGGCCCGCGCCCGAAGCATGTCCCGCAGCGCACGTGTGTCGCTTGCCGGCGCTCCGATGCGAAACGCACCTTGCTACGGCTGGTGCGCGATGCGGATGGGCAGGTGGCGATCGACCCGACAGGCAAGCGCGCTGGTCGTGGTGCTTACTTATGTCAAGATGCAGCTTGCTGGGAGCAGGCATTGAAGCGCCACGCCCTGGAACGGGCGCTACGTGTTGACGGGTTGCGGCCAGAGGATCGAGCGGCGCTGGAGCAGGTGATGGTCAGTTTGGTAGTTAGTCAAGACCCGGATAAACAGAGCTAATCGACCTCTGAGGCAAGCTTCGCCCCGAAGCTCTGGTTCATACAGTCGCCGTGGTGCCCTGTTTCAGCCGGCGGAAGGAGAAATGACGCTGATGTATAACACATATGTAATGCCGGAAGGACACACGGGATCGCGGCGCGCGGCGGTAGCCCGTGAGCTTGTGACGGTACCGCATCTCTTTAGTAGCGGAGGTGGCGGTGGTGGCGGCGGTCGCGGCCCTGGCGGCGGTGGCGGCGGTGGCGGCGGTGGCGGTCGTGGTCCCGGCGGCGGTGGTGGCGGCGGTCGTGGCCCCGGCGGCGGTGGTGGCGGCGGTCGTGGCCCCGGCGGCGGTGGTGGCGGCGGTCGTGGCCCCGGCGGCGGTGGTGGCGGCGGTCGCGGTCCCAGCGGTGGTGGCGGTGGTGGCGGCGGTCGCGGTCCCAGCGGCGGTGGTGGTGGTGGCCGTGGCCCCAGCGGTCCTGGCGGTGGTGGCGGCGGTGGCGGTGGGTTTGGCGATAGCTCCGGCGGTGGCGCGCGGGGCGGAAGCCGCACGCGCTCTACCACGACCCGTGGCCCGACTGAAAAGCGGCGAGAATTTGATGGCCCCCCAGCCGGCGGCCTATCGTCAGGTAATGGCGGCCGTGGCGGCACGGCGCCCCGTGGCGGCGGCCGCCCCGGTGGCGGCGGCGGCATGCGCGGCGGAACCGGGTCACGCGGCGGGCCGCCAGGTCGCGGCACCACCGTCATGCGTACGCCGATGCAGCAGCGCGCCCCCGCGCGCCCAAAAGGGCCGGTCGAACTACAGAGCATCATGACGATCCGGGAATTCTCTGAGGCGACCGGAGTGGGGGCCTCGGAGATCCTCAAATCGCTGATGAAGCTTAATGTCATCGCCAATATCAACCAGCAGATCGACTACGAGACTGCGGCGCTTATCGCGACCGAATTTAATATCGAGACGACTGAGCATGTCCCGGAGCAGTTGGCCGGGGTCGTCGAGAGCGTGAAGGATGTATTGGCCGCGCAGTTGGCCGAGGACCTTCGCACGCGCCCGCCGGTGGTCACGATCATGGGCCACGTCGATCATGGCAAGACCAAGCTGCTTGACGCGATCCGCTCGGCGCGGGTCGCCGAGGGTGAGGCTGGCGGAATCACCCAGCACATCGGCGCGTACCAGGTTGAGGTCCACGCCCGCAAGATCACGTTCCTTGACACTCCTGGCCACGAGGCGTTTACCGCGATGCGCGCGCGCGGCGCCCAGGTGACCGATATCGTCATCCTGGTCGTCGCCGCCGACGACGGCGTGATGCCACAAACCCTTGAGGCGATCTCACACGTTCAGGCAGCCGGTGTGCCGATGATCGTGGCGATCAACAAGATCGACGCGCTCAATGCCAACGCCGACCGGGTGCGGCAGCAGCTCGCCAACGCCAGCGTGATCGTCGAGCAGTTCGGCGGCGACGTGCCATCGTGTGGAGGTCTCGGCCAAGCTGAAGAAGAACATCGACGGCCTGCTCGAAATGATCCTGCTGGTTGCCGATCTGCACGAGTTCAAAGCGAACCCCGGCACCTCTGCCGTGGGCACGATTGTCGAAGCCGAAATGGATCGCTCGCGCGGCCCGATCGCGACGGCCTTGGTGCAGAACGGGACGCTGCGCCTGGACGACAATGTGCTGGTCGGTAGTGTGACCGGCACGATCCGGGCGATGTTCAGCGACAGTGGCAAGAAGCTTCGCTCTGCGGAGCCGGCCACGCCGGTGGTGCTCCTGGGACTCAACGAAGTCCCGCAAGCTGGTGATATTCTGCAGGTAATGGGTGATCTGGCGATCGCGCGCGAGATCGCTACGCAGCGCCAGCGCCAGCACCGCATGGAGACAATGTCGACGACTGGCCGTGTCGGACGCTTGGAAGACCTGTTCAGTAGCATCCAGCAGGGCAAGATCAAGGAGCTGAACATTATTCTCAAGGCCGATGTGAGCGGCTCGATCGGCGCGATCGAGCACGCGCTCGCCCAACTCAACACCTTAGAGGTCCAGATTCGGACGATCCACAAGGGCACCGGCACGATCACGGAGAGTGATGTTAACCTGGCGATCGCCTCGCGCGCGATCATCATCGGGTTCAATGCGCGCCCCGACCCGGCGGCGCGGCGCTTCGCCGAGCAAAATGGCATCGATATCCGGTTCTATAACATCATCTACCAGTTGACCGACGACATCAAGAAGGCGATGATCGGTATGCTGGACCCGGAGTGGAAGGAGGTCAGCGAGGGATTCGCCGATGTACGCAATACCTTCCGCCTGCCGACACGCGAGGTGGTGGCCGGGCTGTATGTCACCGACGGCAAGATCACGCGCAACTTCAGCGTGCGGGTCCTGCGGAGCGGCGTGGTGATCCACGATGGACGTATCTCCAGCCTCAAGCGCTTCAAAGATGATGTGCGCGAGGTCCAGTCCGGCTACGAGTGCGGCCTGGTCGTCGAGAGCTTCCACGATGTCCAGGTCGGCGATAATATGGAGTTCTACCGCAAGGAAAAGGTCGAGCGCACCGCCTAGAAAGCTGTTTGAGAGGGGGAGTTTGAGGGGGAAGCCCTCTCAAGAACCCCCCTTTCTACCACTAAACTCCGATCGTAAATACCAATGTCAAAACGTACCCAACAAGTTGGTGATGAGATCCAGCGTATCCTGGGCGAGCTTATTCAGTATGAGCTGAAGGATCCGCGGGTTGGGTTCGCCACGGTCGTAGCCGTCGATGTGAGCGCCGACCTCCAGCACGCCACCGCGCGTATCTCCGTGCTTGGCGACGAGACGCAGCGCCAGGAAACCATGGAGGGCCTGGAGCGAGCGCGGGGCTTTATGCGCCGCCGCATTGCCCAGGAGCTGCGGCATCTGCGCTCGGTCCCGGAGCTGCGCTTGGCCTTGGATACCTCGCTCGACTACAGCATGCATATCGACGAGGTGCTGCGGCAGGTAGCCGAGGAGCGCGAGAAGAATCCGCCCAAGCTTGAAGAAGAGTAGTTCTGAGTTGAGAGTTATGAGTTGAGAGTTAGCTTCACTAACTCATAACTCATAACTCATAACTCTCAACTCTCAACTCAGAATTATGGTTGCCAACGCGCCCCCACCCGCCGACGTCTATTTCAAAAAGCGGATTGACTATACGCACCAGGGTCAATCGTTTGCGTTTGACGTGGCACACACGTTGTTCTCATCGTATCAGATCGACGAAGGGACCGACCTGTTCCTACGCACGATCAACGTCGCCGCGCCGCAGACGATCCTAGACCTGGGATGTGGCTGCGGCGTAATTGGAGTCGTTCTTGCCCGGCGCTTTCCACAAGCGCAGGTTACCATGGTCGATCGCGATCTGCTGGCCGTGCGCTATGCCCGGCACAATGTCGAGCTAAACACCATCCCCAACGCGACGGTGCAGGGCAGTGTTGGCCTGGAGCAGGTCCCAAATATGCCGTTTGATCTGATCGTCTCGAACATCCCGGCGAAAATCGGCGACGAGGCTATCGAGCAGGAGTTTGTGCTGGGGCCACTTGCGCGCCTGCGACCCGGCGGCGATTACTGGTTTGTCGTCGTGAGCGGGCTAAATCACCTCATTCCACACATCGGCACACGCCATCACCTCAAGCTGAAGCAGATCAAGAAGCGCGCCGGGCACGCGGTCTATCATCTGCACAAGCCTGACGAGACAACGACATGATGATCTACAACGACGCCGCCCTGGCCGCTCCCATATTCGCCGCGCGCATCGCCGATGCCGATCGGATTCTGATCCTGACCCACGTCAACCCCGACGGCGACGCGATCGGGTCGATGCTGGGCGCCTGGCACGCGCTGCGGGCGCTGGGCAAAGATGCGATTGCGCTGGCTTCCTCGCCATTACCCAGCTATGCGACCTGGCTGCCCGACGCTGATCAGATCCAGGTCTACCGGCAGGGCACGCCGCTCCCAGGTGCGAACCTTGTGCTCATGGTCGATACAGCCAGCCTGGCGCGGGTCGGCCGGATCTACGACGACCACCAGCAGGCATTGGCCACGCTACCGCTGATCATCGTGGATCACCACGTGACGAACGACGGCGCCGGCGCACTGAACCTGATCCAGCCGGAGGCGGCGTCGACCTGCGAACTGCTGTACGATCTCTTCCGGGCCATGGATCTGCCGATGACGGCGGAGCTGGCGACCTGCCTGCTGCTGGGGTTGACCAGCGATACCCAGAGCTACCAGACCAGCGCGACCCGCGCCTCCTCGTTGCGCGCGGCTGCCGATCTGCTGGACCTTGGCGCCAACCAACGGCGGGTTGTCCACGAGATCTACTACGCTTTGCCGGCCAGCAGCGCAGCGCTGATCGCGGCTGCGCTGAGCGAGCTTCAACATGAGGGAGCAGTCGCCTGGACAACGGTGACTCTGACGATGATGCGGGCGACCGGCGCGGAGGACGATGCCGTCGACGAGGTCGTGCGGCTCATGCAGCGCATCGGCCACATTCGGGCGCTGGTGCTGTTTAAGGAACGCTCGGACGGCACCACCAAGATCAGCATGCGCTCGCGCCCGCCGATCGATGTCGCCATGCTGGCACAGCGTTGGGGTGGCGGCGGGCACGCCCAGGCAGCCGGCGCGACGCTCCTGATGAGCCCCGACCAGGCCGCGCGCGAGGTGCTGCCGCAGCTCCGCGCCCTGGCCGAAGTTGGAGATTAGGGATTGGAGATTGGAGAGTGCCTCAATCTCTAATCTCCAATCCCTAATAACTGAGTTATGCACGGGTTTCTGAACATCGACAAGCCGGCCGGCATAACATCGCATGACGTCGTCGCGCGGGTGCGGCGGGCCACACGCCAGCGGCGGGTTGGCCACGCCGGCACGCTCGACCCGGCCGCGACCGGGGTGCTGGTGGTGGCGCTTGGCGGCGCGACGCGACTGATCGAGTATGTCCAGGATGCCACGACAAAGCGCTACCATGCCACAGTGTGCTTGGGAGCGACGACCGAGACCGACGACGCCGAGGGTACGGTGGTGAGCACTGCGCCCGTGCCGCTGCTTGATCGGCAGGCGCTTGAGCAGCTCCTGGAGCAGTTCCGCGGCCAGATCATGCAGGTGCCGCCGATGTACGCAGCGCTGCACCACCAGGGCCGGCGCCTGCACGAGCTGGCGCGGGCCGGCATGGTGGTCGAGCGCCAAGCCCGGCCGGTGACGATCGAGCACCTGACGCTCCTGGATTGGTCGCCGCCACTGCTGACACTCGACATCCTCTGCGGCAAGGGAACCTACATCCGCGCGCTGGCGCGTGATCTGGGCGCGGCAATCGGCTGTGGCGCCCATCTTCAGGCGCTGCGGCGCACGGCGGTCGGCACGTTTCGCGTCGAGGACTCCGTCCCGCTCGCGGCGCTGGAGGCCGACACGACCACGCTTGTGCAGGCGCTGGCGCCGCCTGAGCAGGCGGTTGCCGATTGGCCCGCGATCACGCTGGAGGCCGAGGTGGCACGGCGGATACGCAACGGGCAGACGATCGCGCTGGCCGAGGACGCTGGGGAGCGCGTGCGCGCTCATGATCCTGATGGAGCGCTGCTTGCTCTCCTGGAGCGGGCAGGATCGATGTGGAAGCCACAGAAGGTGTTTGACTGGACTTAGGCTATGGAACTTGTCCATGGACTCCCTCAACCGATCAATGAGCACCCGACCATACTGACGATCGGCGCCTTTGACGGCGTACATCTCGGCCATCGGCACTTGATTGGCAGCGCGGTACGGCGAGCCGGCGCGATCGGCTGCCAGAGCGCGGTCCTCACCTTCGATCCGCATCCCGACCTGGTATTGCATCCCGAACGACAGCGCCTCTACCTTTCCAGCCCCGAGGAGCGTATCGAACTGATCGCCGGCCTGGGTGCGGACCTGCTGATCGTGGTGCCGTTCACGCGGGACATCACGGCGCTCGGTGCGGCCGAGTTTATGCACCAGATCCACAAGTCGGTCGCTCTGTGCGAGCTGTGGGTAGGCTGGGACTTCGCGCTGGGCCGCAGCCGCGAGGGCACCCTGGAGCGGCTGCGTGAGATCGGCCACAAGCTCGGCTATGGCGTCCACACGGTCGAGGCGTTCACCCTCGACAGTGGCGAGACAGTCAGTTCGACCCGTGTTCGCACGGCGCTGCGCGAAGGCGATGTGGAGCTGGCTACGCGGCTGCTGGGGCGGCCCTTTAGCCTGCGTGGCCCGGTCGCTCTCGGTGATCAGCGCGGTCGAACGATCGGCTTCCCGACCGCCAACATCGTCGCCGAGGAGCAGTATATGCTGCCGGCCGATGGGGTGTACGTTTGCCGGGCTAAGTTCAGCGATCAAAGCTACGGTGCGGTCACGAACGTCGGCATGCGCCCAACATTTGCTGGGACGCGGCGCACGGTTGAGACCTACCTGCTCGACTTCGCCGGCGACCTGTATGGCGAGTCGCTGCAAATCGAGTTCCTGCACCGGCTGCGCGGCGAGCAGAAGTTCGATGGTATCTCTGCGTTGGTCGCGCAGATCACCACCGACGTGGGCGCGGCACGGAGCTGGCTGAAATCACACTGAAAGGGGGGAGTTTGAAGAGGGCTTCCCCCTCAAGAACCCCCTTCCACCACGGATGCTGTCTGAAAAGGGGAGTTTGAGGGGCTTCCCCTCAAGAACCCCCTTTCCACCACGGAGGCTATCTGAAAGGGGGAGTTTGAGGGGCTTCCCCCTCAAGAACCCCCTTCCACCACGGATGCTGTCTGAAAAGGGGAGTTTGAGGGGCTTCCCCTCAAGAACCCCCTTTCCACCAAGAATTATGAAGGAGCAAACAATGGAGATCGAGATCGAATTCTGCATGAAGTGAAACTATGCGCCCAGAGCCGTCAGTCTGACGGACGCGCTGCTTTCAACCTTCCGTGGGCAGATCGAGCGGATCGTGCTACAACCCTCGTCGGGTGGCCGCTACGAGGTAACGATCAACGGTGAACTGGTCTACTCGAAGAAAGCTACCGGCATACACACGACCACAGAGGCGATGGTCGAGGAGGTGCGACGGCGGCTGCCCGCCCAGACGAACCCACCTTAGACCTCGTATATCTTAAACTCTCTCATCCTGAAATGTAAAACGTGAACCGTGATGTCATCGAGGCATCACGGTTCACGTTTTACGTTTTGAACTTACGAAAACCTCAAGAAACTCGCCGGCCAATCCCATGTGTTTGTCGTGAAGAAGATAGATCGACGTGACCATTCTGCTCGTTTCATAGATAAAATCAACAACATCTCTACCCCATTCGGTTACGACGAGCGAGCCGGCCGTATCGATCGGATTGCTGTGATAGTCCGGCTGTTCCAAGTGCCTGATGCCATCGGGCGATGGTACGGCGCGCACTAACGTCGCCTTATGCGGGTAATATGGTACAGTAAAAACGTGGGCGCCACCTGGCCTCAGTGTCCGTGCCAGCTCTGCGAAAGCCGGCCCAGGATCGAGGACATGCTCGAAGACATCCTGTGTAATAGCCAGATCGAACGACTGGTCCACGAACGTCATCCGTTCAAGATTCTCGCAGCGAATACCATCCTTGTAGCTTCCTTGCGGCGTATCGAGGTAGTAATGGGTAGGAGTGTAATCACGGCACTCGCGCTGTAATTTTCGTGACGAAGCTCCACTTGGCGATGACTCGTGGATGCTCATCTCGCGCCACTGCGGGAAAACCATACCCAGCACGCGGATCATAGCGCGTTGGCGCGGAATAGACCAGCAGCGAATACATAGGTAGTCGTCACGTAGCCACGCGCCCCGTTTGACGAAAAGGACTCTTCGGGCGCAGATAGGGCAGTAGCCGGCGTGAAAATGGAGCTTGAGCATCGGCTTGACGAGTTGGCGTGCTCTCGACAGCGCGAGCTTCAATCGTTTTGTAGTTACGCTCATACTGGAATCCGTATTTCTTCCTTTTATCGACGATTTTCGCCCGGCCGGGCGAAAATCGTCGATAAAAAAGGGTGAAGTACCTTGCTGCCGCAGGCAAGAGTGGCGTTGCGGCCGCCACCGCGTAAATCCTGTGAATTATACACCCAGCTACATAGAGAGGTAGCGCCCCACTCAACCGTGGTTGGGATCATGTTGATACCGCCGGTCTTTGCTCGGGTGGCCGCCCGCGCCGTTTGGGTGGCACCCAGGGCGGGGGTGGCACCTGGTAGGTGAGCAGTTCAGCCATCGTCCATTGATGATCACTCAATCCGGCCGCCATCGCCGGCGTTCGTTCCTTCCACTTCAGTCGGGCATCACTTGGCGCCTGCTCACGGAGCGTGTCATGAGACCAGCAGAAGTTGTAACAGCTCCCTACCAGCCACATCCCAGCGTTGAGCAAACTCTCGGTGTGAGCAATCGCCCTGCCACGCCGCACCAAGCAGGCCAGCGAACTGCGAAACGTGGCGTTCAAGCGTTCAATGTAGGAGGTGTTGATATCCGTCCCAGTGCCAGTCGCCTCCAGCACCGCCGTGATGGCGACCTGGCTGCCCTGAACAATCCGCCGCTTCACACCGCTGAGGCGGCGCTGGCGTAGTGCTTGATGAGCTGTCCAATCAGCAATCCCTCCTCCGCTTCCAGACGAGGTCTGCCGGCCTTACCAGTCGGCACACGCCGCCGAAACACCTTGCGAAAGGCACTGACGTAGCTGCTCAGGCCGTCCACACAGACCAGGATTGCCGTCGTCAGAGCGCACCCTCGCACCTGCTCGACCAGCGCTGTGATCAGATGACGGTCGCGATGCACACTGATGGCACCACCCAGCCACAAGCGCGATGGCACGGCCATCGCCATTGCTTGCCAAACCTTGCTTCCGACCACTTTCACCCACAGTTCGTCGGCTTGTACGTGTTGGAGGTCGATCTGGCCCTGCTGGACCAGATGCTGGTGAAGCTGCTGAGAGTGCTGGCCGGCACGTCGCAACCAGCTCGCGACCGTACGCTCATCCAGACCAAAGGCTGCCTGAGTAGCCTGGACAGGACAGCCATGCGTAAGCAGGGTCAACACAATCGTGACCAGATCGACCGCCAGCCTCAGACGATAGAATGGCGTGCCAGTCGTAGCGGCGAAGGTTTTGCCACAAGTGCTACAGCGATAGCGGCGCTCCTTCTGGCTATGGATCGTAATATTGCCCTGGCCCACTTGGCCCCTTGCCGGGCAGTCCAGGTTATGGCAGAATTGTGCCATTGGGTTCATCTTGGTCCTCCATACGACGAGAGGTGCAAGCCTCGCCGTATAGAATGCCAGATGAGCCCTGTTTTTTCAAGTGCTGGACCCTTCGACCACGGTTGAAGGGGGTGCTACCCATAGAGACGCCGCCGTGATGAAAGAGCTTCATCGCGGCGGCGTCTCCCGATACAAGCGAATAGATGTCGCTACACAGCGCCCTGCCCATTCCCCTGGATCACTGTCTCCCCCATAGTTAAGTCAAGCACAGCGTTCAACGTCGCCCGTGGGTGCTCGCCGGGCTGGAGCAGCGCCGTCGCCAGCACCTCGTCGAGCGTATCGACCGGCACGAAGGTCAGCTCCTCGAAGACCTCGCGCGGCAGGTCCTCCAGGTCGGCCTCGTTGCGGCGCGGCAGGATGATCGTGCGGATGCCGGCGCGGTGGGCGCCCAGCGCCTTCTCCTTGATCCCGCCGATCGGCAGCACCCGGCCGCGCAGCGTGATCTCGCCGGTCATCGCCACGTCGTCGCGCACCAGGCGCCCGGTGGCGGCCGAGGCCAGCGCCGTAGCCATAGTGATGCCCGGCCGAAGGGCCATCCTTCGGCACCGCGCCGCCCGGCACATGGATGTGGATGGCGTGGCTGTCGAAGAACTTCGGGTCGATGCCCAGCAGGTGCGCTCGCGAGCGAACATAGGTCAGCGCCGCCTCGGCGCTTTCGCGCATCACGTCGCCGAGCTGGCCGGTCAGCTTCAGCTCCTTGTTGCCCGGCACCACGGCGGCCTCGACGAAGATGATATCGCCGCCGACCGGCGTCCATACCATGCCGGTGGCGATGCCGGGCTGGTCGATGCGCTCCTTGGCCTCGTTGTAGAAGCGCGGGCGGCCCAGCGCGTTGCGCACGAACGCCGGGTTCACGACGACCGACGACGGACCACAGACGACTGCCTGATCCTCACCATCGGTAGTCGGTGGTCGCCTGCCCTGAGCCGTGTCGAAGAGGTGGTCGGTGGTCGGCCACTCGGCGAGCCGCCGCGTGACCTTGCGCAGCACCGATGCCGATCTGGCGCTCCAGGTTGCGCACGCCAGCCTCGCGGGTGTAGTCGGCGATGATCGTGCGCAGCGCCTTCTCCTCGACTGTGACCTCATCGGCGGTCAGGCCATTGGCGCGCGATCTGCTTGGGCACCAGGTGCTGCTGGGCGATGTGGACCTTCTCATCCTCGATGTAGCCGCTCAGCTCGATCACCTCCATGCGGTCGCGCAGCGCCGGCGGCACGGTGTCCCAGGTGTTGGCAGTGGCGATAAACAGCACCTTGCTCAGGTCGAACGGCAGGTTCAGGTAGTGATCGGTGAACGTATTGTTCTGCTCCGGGTCGAGCACCTCAAGCAGCGCCGAGGACGGGTCGCCGCGATAATCGCTGGCCCAGCTTGTCGATCTCGTCGAGCAGGACGACCGGGTCGGAGGTGCCGGCGCGGCGCAGCTCCTGGATGCAGCCGACCGGGCATGCGAGCCGATGTAGGTGCGGCGGAAACCGCGCAGCTCGGCCTCGTCGCGCACGCCGCCCAGGCTCATGCGAACGAAGCTAGCGGCCCAAGCGCGCGGGCGATGCTCTGGCCCAGGCTGGTCTTGCCCACGCCGGGCGGGCCGACGAAGGCCAGGATCGGCTCGCGGGCCGGTGCGGCTGCGGTCGGCTCCTGAGCGGCGCGGGCCTCGCGGCGCTGCTTGACCGCCAGGTACTCCAGGATACGCTCCTTGATCTTCTCCAGGCCGTAGTGGTCCTCGTCGAGCACCTGCGCGCGCGTAGGCGATGTCGATCGCGCCGCCGGTGGGCTTGTTCCAGGGCAGCTCGGCGATCCACTCCAGGTAGGTGCGCACCATCTGGTATTCAGGCGAGGCCGATTGTTCATGCGCTCCAGGCGGCGACAGCTCACGGTCGGCCTCTTTGCGGGCCACCTCGGGCAGGTCGGCGGCCAGCGAGCTTCTCGCGCAGGTCGTCCACGCCGGCGGCTTCGGGGTCGTCCTCGCCAAGCTCCTTCTGGATGGCCTGCATCTGCTGGCGCAGAAGAACTCGCGCTGCTGCTTGGCGGCGCTGTCCTGCACCTCCTGGCGCAGCTTGGCCTGGACTTCCAGCAGCGCGAACTGCTTGCTTATAGAAGTCGCGCACCTTGCGCAGGCGCGTCGGTGACATCGAAGGTTTCCAGCAGGTCCTGGCGCTCCTGAAAGGTGTAATCGGGCGAGTAGCCGGTGTTGTCGGCCAGGTGACCGGGGTCCTCGATGCTGCGAACGTAGTTGCGGATCTCCTGCGGCACGCCGGGGCGCAAGTCCAGCACGGCGTCGATCGCGGCGTGGACCTCTTTCATCAACTGCTCGATCTCCGGCGTGGCGCTCGATAACGTCGGGCCGCTCGGTCGAAGGTGAAGCGCAGGTACGGCTCGGCCTGGGTCTGCTCGCCGAGCGTGGCGCGTACCAGGCCGCGCACGACGATGCCGCTGACGCCGTTGGGCAGCGTGCCGGCCTGCTCGATCCGCGCCACCACGCCGACGCGGTGCAGTTGTAGCGGCAGCGGGTCGCCGTCGTCGGCATCCTCGCGGCGCGCGACCAGCAACACCAGCCGACCGTTGTTCAGCGCCGCCTCGGCCGCAGGCGTGGTCGCCTCATCTAGCGGCAGCGTGACCACTGTATATGCGGAAAGACGACGACGCCGTCGAGGACGATCAGCGGCAGGGTCTGCGGCGTGCCATTCGTGTTGAGAGCTGTGTGATCGCTCATAGTGTTTCCTCTTGTAGCCCGTTGAATGTTCTTGCGAAACGGAATGTATATTCCGGTGAGCATATTATGGAATATCGATTCCGCTTTGTCAATAGTGCTGGGCGTGGGCGGGGGCGATTCTAACGAAACACTATCAGAAGGTGCATTTCAGGTAGTTGCAGGTTTGTACTACATGACGGCTCTTTATCGGTCTGTGGCTCCGCGCGTGGCTTGGTCAAACTGCTCGTCGATATTGTCGGGCAGCCCCAAATCCTCTTTACTGCCCTGGATCAGGTAGTGGAAGTTGCCGTCGCCAACCGTACGCCGGAGTTGGGCGATAATCCGATCGACGTCGTCGTACGGGCCGTTGGCGAAGAAGGGCTTGCCCTCGAGGCCACCAGTCGGCACCGGCGTCGGGCAGGCGGCCGGGTCGGCGTCACTGAACAGGATCTGTGCTTGCGCGAAGACCGGGTCGGGCGTGAGGCCCAGGCTCGCCGCGTACTCCAGGCCGGTGAAGACGATCTTCGCCGCCAGGTTAAGGTCGGCCGGCGCCATCGGCTGAATTCGCAGCGCGTGAGCCCGTAGCCCTGCGTTGTACTCAGCCACGTCTTTGAATAGCACCACCTGCGCGCTCTTCACACCCAGGCAGGCCAGGTCCACCAAGAACAGGCCGGCAGCCAGCTTGCCCGAGGACGGTGAGCGGCGCGCCACGAGTATGGTGATGAGCGCGGCCTGCTGGTCCCAGCCGCGTGAGAGCAGCACCTCGTAGACGGGCCAATTGGCCGCAAGTGCTATGCCACCGACCGGCTTTGTAGGTGCCAGCGTGCCTCGACCATGGCGCTTTTTCTGTTTAGCCATTGTTTACCCCCGTATCTCTGCCAGCATCGCCTCGGCCTCCTGCCAATCCACCCGCGCGGTGTCGCGTAGGAAGCGCGCGAAGTGCTTGAAGCTGGTTCGGTTTACCTCATCGCCCCTGCTACCCAGGTAGCTTGCCAGATCCTGAGCAGTCGTCTCGATCAGTCCACGCGGCGGCCGCTGGCGCAGCAGATAGTCTTCGGCGAAGTGCTCGACCGTCGTCCGGTGGCGCTCCAGTGTCTTCAGACTCATGTTCGCTCGGGTGATATGCTTCTGGTAGGCGACCAGTAGCTTCATGTTGCGCGCCCTGATCGCATCAGGCCCGACATCCGCGTCCGCCGCCTCCAGGCTGGTCACGAACGTGCCACGCTCCTGCGCGGTTTTGTAGGCATCGTTCAAGTTGGAGCGGATGCCCGAGCCGAAATAGACATTGTAGCCATTCAGGAGGCTGTCGTAGATAATTTTGCCTTCGAAGGGCAGCAAGGTTGTCCGCACCAGGCAGGGCGGCGGGACGGGGACGATCTCCTCGATTGGCGAGACCAGGCCCAGGACAGCGTAGGCGCGCGCTGACTCGCCTTGGGGCAGAAAGACCGCGTATTTCTTGAGCTGGCGGAAGAAGTAGAAGTCGTCACTGACGCGCGTCCTCCAGCTTGCCACCAGGGCCAGGTCGGCCGGAGTAAGGCCGGCAGGATTCTCGGCCACAAACGCTTCGCGCAGCGTGTCGTCGCTCCAGAGCGCGTCGCGCAGCGTGACCGCATCGTTTGGTGAGACGCTCCCCGCCCCGTATGTGGCCGGGAAGGATGCCACCAGATTCCGCCGCTCGTTCACGAAGTGGAGCAGCGGGAACCAGATCGTGTAGAAGCGCTGGGTGTCGTGCGGCGCGAGGATCATCTCATCTCCTCATCACGAGGGGCACTGCCAGCGAGCGGCGGGCGCAGTGCCTTGCCGAAATCTGTACCGTGTAGCATTATACCGCAGCAGAAGCACTCCGCAAGCTGCTTAACGACAACATCCACTCGCGCAGCAAAATCAACGTAGAAACCCTGGAGTCGCTATGTTTTGATTATCCATTTATCATCAAAGCGAATCGCTCAGCCGGCGCTCCGCCGAGTAGAATAAAGCCAGTATCAGAAGGCTGGCAATCTATCGACATATTTTACGGAGCGTACACAATGCAGCACACAGCTACAATCCTAACCGGCACCTACGAGTGGCGCCTCGTCGTGCTTTCGTACATCGTCGCGGTGATGGCCTCGTTTACCGCGCTCGACCTGGCCGGACGCGTCACGGCGGCCCGCGGCCGGGCGCGGCGGGTCTGGCTGATGGGCGGCGCTTTCGCAATGGGCGCCGGCATCTGGTCGATGCACTTCACCGCCATGCTGGCGTTCAGCCTGCCGATCCCGTTGACCTACGACGCGCCGATGGTGCTGGTCTCGCTGGTGGTCGCGATGATCGCCTCCGGGTTCGCGCTGTTCGTCGCCAGCCGCGAATCGTTGAGCCTGGAGCGATTGCTGATCAGCGGCCTACCGATGGGCATAGGCATCGCGACGATGCACTACAGCGGAATGGCCGCGCTACGGATGCCGGCGACAATCGAATACGACCCGCCGCTCTTTGGCCTCTCGATCCTGATCGCGATCACCGCATCGACCGCCGCGCTCTGGCTGGCATTCCAGTTGCGCTCCGAGCGCACCTCGCCGCGGGCATGGCTGGCGCTCAAGATCGGGAGCGCGCTGGTGATGGGAGTGGCGATCGTCGGCATGCACTATACCGGCATGCTAGCAGCCCACTTCATGCCGGTGCCCGACGACCCGTCAACCGCAATCGCGGGGATCGATGCTCTGCCATTAGGGGCCGCGATCGGCATTACCACATTGGTGGTCCTGGGCCTGGCGCTGATATCCTCGCTGGTCGATCAGCGCTTCGCCGAGGTTAAGCGCCTCCAGGAGACCGAGGCCAGCAGGCGCGAGCTACTGGAATTGGTCGTCGGCGAGTACCTGGGCTTCGCCCAGCAGGTGGCCCAGGGCGATCTCACCCGGCGGATCGAGACCCACTACGACGGCGCGCTCGGCCAGCTCGGCCAGGGTCTCAACAGCATGGTCGCGAGCCTCCACGACATCACCATCCAGGTCGAGGAAGTCACCGCAGCCATCACCGTCGCCACCACCCAGATCCTGTCGGCCACCACCGAGCAGGCTGCGTCCTCGGCCGAGCAGTCGGCGGCGATCACCGAGACGGCCACCTCGGTCGAGGAGGTCAAGGTGCTGGCCCAGCAGACGGCTGAGAAAGCCTCGCAAATCACCGAAGAGAGCCAAGCGACGCTCCAGATCGCCCAGCATGGCACCCAAGCAGTCGACAGCACCATCGTCGGCATGACGCAGGTTCGCGAGAATGTGCGCGGCATCGCCCAGGTCATGCATAGCATGTCCGGCCACTCGCAGGCGATCAGCACGATGATCGCCATGCTCAGCGAGCTGGCCGACCAGATCGCCGGCCTGGCCCAGAACGCCGCAATCGAGGCGACCAGCACGAGCGCTCAGGATCGTGGTCTCTCGGATCTCGCGCGGCTGGTGCGCGGCTTATCGGAGCGTGCCAAGACCGCGACCGGCGAGGTGCGCGAGCAATTGAGTGCGATCCAGCAGGTGACCAAATTGGCTGTTCAGGGCACCGACCAGGGTAGCCGGGGTGTCGAGGAAGGCGCGGCGCTGGTTAGCCAGGCTGGAGAGGCCATTCGCCACCTAGCGACCGAGGTTGAGCATGGCGCGCAGGCCAACTTCCAGATGGCGGCGGCCGCGCGACAGCAGCTGATCGGTATGGAGCAGATCGGTCTGGCGATGACCTCCATCCAGCAGGCGACGCGACAGGCGCTGTCGGGGACGCAGCAGGCCGAGCAAGCCGCGCAGCACCTGCACACCCTGGCCCAGTCGCTCCAGCGGGCGATCAAGACGTACCGATTGTAAGAGAATCGGAAATAAAACATCGTATGAAACGTGATGCGTGAAGAGGATTCAAGCATCACGTTTCAGTTTGTGGAAAAAGGAGGTTTGAGGGGCAGCCCCCTCAGTCTCCTCCCACCCACATTGTAAAGCAGAACAGCGCCCTCCGAAACCTCGTCTAATTTGTGGAAAAGGGGGTTTGAGGGGGCTGCCCCTCAGTCTCCTCCCACCCACATTGTAAAGTAGAATGGCACCCTCCGAAACCTTATCTAAGTGGAATTGATCTTCCGCTTTTCGAGAAGTAATGGTATACTGAGGGCCGCATAAGGATGAGCAAAGGGCCGCTTCCGATGGACCGATCACACGCGGGCGACCGCCGCGAGCGCAAAGACGCCCAACGCAACATGGAGCGGGTGCTCCAGGCGGCCCACGAGCTATTCGCCGAGCGCGGCGCCGACGTGACGATGGAGGAAGTGGCCCGGCGCGCCGGCGTCGGCGTCGGCACGGTCTACCGCCGCTTCCCCAGCAAGGAGCAGCTCTTCGCTGTGGTGAGCCACGCCGCCTGCGACGATATGCGGCGCTGCCTTCACCAAGCCGCCGAGTTCGACCTATGACCCGGTCGGGAAGCTGCGGGCACTGGTGCTGGTACAGTACCGCCACATCGAGCAGCAGGCATGTGGCGTGGACCAGCAGGAACTTTATCTGGCGCTACACAGTATGCTCCAGCAGCTGATCACCGAGGGGCAGCGTCAGGGCTTGGTGCGGGCGGGAGACGCGGCGATCCTGGCAGCCCTGAGCCTTGAGCTGCTGAGTCCGCGCGCCTTCCAGAACCTCACCCGCGTCGTGGACACCTGCGCCGAGGATGCGGCCGAGCAGGCGGTACGGTTTCTGCTTGGCGGCCTGGGGATCAGGTAGAGGATTTCACCCCACGCGCGTGCGCCGAAGGTGGATGTAATGGGCGACGGTATCGAGCAGCATATCGAGGGCGACCGGCTTGGGGAGAACATTCGTGGCGCCCTGGGCTAGAAAGACCTCGGAGTGCAGCCCGGCGGTCATGACAATGATCGGCAGGTCGGGGAAGCCGCCCCGGCGCAGGCGCAGCAGCAGCTCATCCCCGGTCATCACCGGCATCGCGATATCCAGCAGGAGCAGGTCGGGCGGGCTCTCGCGCATGACCAGCAGCGCGCTCGCGCCATCATGGGCGGTGCGCACGCTGTAGCCTTCGTCGCGCAGCGCCTCGGCAACCCAGCGGGTGATCGGGATCTCGTCGTCGACGATCAGGATGTCGGCACTTGGCTGTGTCTGAGTCATGGCGGCCGCGGCTTTCGAGCTTGCAATCAGGCTGGGCACGCTGCGCCGGCCCCCAGGAACGTATCAGCACAGGCCGTGCCATCGATTGCTGGGCGTATCGCCGCTTACTTGATCGAAAGATCGTGCCATTGAACCGCCGATGGGGGAATGCGAACCATGAGCGGGGCCAGGTCGCGGCGGCCAAAATAGGAGTCGGGCACGCCTTGGTCGTCGCGGGTCATGAGGACTGCCGGCAGCGGGGCAAACCGTGATTGAAAGAAATGCAGCGCCTGCTCGGCCTTGCGCTGGTCTTTAAGGATCGGCTTGGGTACGATGACGACCATGAATGTCTGGTCTTGTGCAGTGATTCTGGCGAACTGGAATGTCACTGTATGCTCCATCTTCGGTAGCCTGGCAGTCATAGCTCCGCGCCGTGAAGCCGTAGACCCATAGCTTTGCGCCCTCACCTTTCGGTGTGTTTGCCATTGTCGGTGTGCGGAGTTGTTTCCTCGTCCAAACTAGGTACTATAGTACCATAGAAATCGAACGATATCTTAACCATTTTATATGATCAACGATACCAAAAACGATCATAATCTGAGATCGATCGCGTTCGACGTAGGGACACTGAACTTCTTCTTCATCCCAAAGCGTAGGTGAAACGTAAAACGTGAAACGTGAAAAGCCCTCACGTTTCACGTTTCACGCGCAGGCTTTCAGACGCCGAGTGCATCCTTGGCGCGGCGCAGCGCATCGATATGCTGCTGGGGTGAGCTGAAGCTGGCGCCCATGGTGTTGATGCACAGGTGGGTCGCGCCGAGCCCTTGCCAGGCCGTGGCATACGCCTCCCACTCGGCCTCGGGTACCCGGTCGATGTTGAGTTGCGGCTCGATCCCGATCTGCTCCGGCGAGCGGCCGGCTGCGGCGGCGTATTCATGCAGGCGCTCAAGCGCCGCGCGCATCTCGTCGCCGGGCGGGCGCCAGGGGAACCAGCCATCGCCCAGCCGTGCGACTCGCTGCAAGGTCGCCTCGGCATAGCCGCCGATCCAGATCGGGATGGGGCGCTGGACCGGCAGCGGGTTGATCCCAGCCGCGTCGATGGTGTGCCAGCGCCCGGTGAAGCTCACCACCGGCTCGGTCCACAGCGCGCGCAGGACCGCGATCTGCTCCTCGCTGCGAGCGCCGCGGGTGTTGAAATCCTCGTTCAGCGCCTGGTACTCAACCGTGTTCCAGCCGATGCCGACGCCAAGGCGCAGCCGCCCGCCACTTAGAACGTCGACCTCGGCAGCCTGTTTGGCCACCAGCGCGGTCTGCCGCTGCGGCAGCACGATCACGCCGGTGACAAGCTCGACTTGGCGGGTGAGCGCGGCCAAGTAGCCAAACAGGACGAACGGCTCGTGGAACATGTTCTCACTGTTGTATGATCCGCGCCAGTCCGGCCGGGTCGCGGTGCCGGCGCCGAGCACATGATCATAGGCCAGGATGTGGCGGTAGCCAAGCTCCTCGACCGCCTGGGCGTAATCGCGGATCGCGATCGGGTCGTCGCCGATCTCGGTCTGGGGGAACACAGCGCCGATGCGCATCGCAGATCCTTTCTTTCCTGTTCAATCTTGAAAGGGCATTGCCTCGCCTACGATCCGTTGGTGGAAAGAGAATTCTTGAGGGGAGGCCCCCTCAAACTCCCCCCTTTTAGAAGGCGCTTAAAACCAGGGTTCCCGCAGCGGCTTTCCATTTCACAAGGTGATGCGTGGAAACCAAGGAGGCTGCCCCTCAACCGCCCTTATTTCTTCAGCCGCTCCAGAAACTGCTTGCGGAACTTGGCGACCTTGGGAGCGACGACGGCGCGGCAGTAGGGCTGATTCGGGTTCTGCTGAAAATACTCCTGGTGGTAGTCCTCGGCCACATAGAACGCCTGCAATGGCGCCACCTCGGTCACGATCGGCGCATCCCAGATCTGGGCCACATTCAGGTCCTTGATCACCTGTTCGGCGGTCGCTCGTTGCTCCGGGGTGTGGTAGAAGACCGCCGATCGGTACTGGGTGCCGACATCGGCTCCCTGGCGGTTCAATGTCGTGGGGTCGTGGGTGGCGAAGAACACCTCCAGGATCTCCTTGAAGGAGATCTGCTGGGGGTCAAACGCGACCTGGACTACCTCGGCGTGCCCGGTCGTCCCATTGCAGACCTCCCGGTAGGTCGGGCTGGGGACGGCGCCGCCCGCGTAGCCGGACTCGACCCGCTCCACCCCTTTGAGATCATCAAAAACAGCCTCCAGGCACCAGAAGCAGCCGCCGCCGAGCGTCGCGACCTCCCGGCCCGCCTGTGTCGATGGGCTTGTCATCGTGTTATCCTCCTGTTCCCGCAAACAGACGCTGTACACGGGCTATTGTAGCACAAATGGTATCGTTTACAGATTGATCCGATTTCGATCAACACCATGAATCGCCCGTGGTGTACACTCATTCTGTTACGCAGACGTTGAAGGCGAGGGGTCTATGGCAATAGAGAATGGCAGCCAGCTTGTCGAACTCCATCAGCGGATCGCCGAGCTGGAACATCTTGTCGCCGCGCGCGATCAACAGAACTTGGATATACAGGCCCGGCTGGAGGAGCAAGATCGCTTCTTCGACATGTCGCGGGATCTCCTGAGTATCACCGCTGCCGGCGGCCACATGCGGCGATTGAACCCGGCCTGGGAGCAAACCCTCGGCTTCACCCTCGAAGAATTGATGGCCGAGCCGTTGATGAATTTTGTTCACCCGGAGGATCGGGACGCAACCCTGGCCATCGCCAACCAGATTCTCGCCGGCCAATACAGGTTCACCTATGAGAACCGCTACCGCTGCAAAGATGGGTTATACAAGTGGTTCCACTGGATCGGGACCTATTACCCTGACACACGCCAGGTTTTCGCAGTCGCACGCGATATAACCGAGCGCAAGGCGACCGAGGCAGCGCTCCGCAAGAGCGAAGCCAGCCTGGCCTCGGCCCAGCGCATTGCCCACCTGGGCAACTGGGAACTGGACCTACAAACCCATGAGCTTTACTGGTCCGACGAAGTCTACCGCATCTTCGGCTTGACGCCGCAGGAGTTCGGCGCGACCCAGGATGCCTTTTTCGAGCGGGTGCATGCGGACGATCGCGACGCGCTGTTGCAGGTCTTTGAAGAGGCGATCGAGCAGAACAAACTATTCAGCTATGAGCACCGCATTATCCGCCCAAACGGCGAGGTGCGGGTTGTCCAGGAGCAGGGCGAGATCGTCTGCGATGCGGCGGGCGCGCCAGTGCGCGTGCTCGGCACCTTGCAGGAGATCACCGAGCGCAAACGCGCCGAGGAGGAGCAGGTCCGGCTGCGCGAGGAGATCATTCGGACGCAGGACACGATTCTCCGCGAGCTCTCCACGCCGCTGATCCCGATCAACGAGCAGGTAATGGTCATGCCGCTGATCGGCACGCTCGATGACCGGCGGGCCCAGCAGGTGCTGGAGACTCTGCTGGAGGGCATCGTCGCGCACCAGGCGGATGTCGCGATCCTCGACATCACCGGCGTTTCGATGGTGGACACGCAGGTCGCCAATGCGCTGATACGCACGGCCCAGGCGGTCAAGCTGCTGGGGACGCAGATGGTGCTCACCGGCATCGGCGCCGAGGTGGCACAGTCGCTGGTCGGGCTAGGGGTCGACCTGACCAATATCGTCACCCGCAGCACGCTCCAGAGCGGGATCGCGTATGCGATGGGGCAGGGCTAGCCTCGAATTGAAAATTGAACATTGAGAATTGAGAAGCGCCGCGACCTTCATTCTCAATTCTCAATTCTCAATTCTTCATTTTCTAGGTGCCCTCTTCCCAGGAGGACAGGTAGTGGGCCTGCTCCTCAGTCAACTGGTCGATCGCGATGCCCATCGCGTGCAACTTCAGGCTGGCGATCTCGCGATCGACCTCTTTGGGCAGCGCGTGGACGCCATTGGCCAGCTTCCCACGCTGCTTCTGGAGATACTCCGACGCCAACGCCTGGTTGGCGAACGACATGTCCATCACCGCGCTGGGGTGCCCCTCCGCGCTGGCCAGGTTGATCAGCCGCCCCTCGCCCAGCAAATTGATCCGCCGCCCATCCTTGAGAATGTACTGCTCGATGAATGGCCGCGGCCGGCGCTTCTCCTGCGCCATCCCTTCCAAGGCTGGGATGTTGATCTCCACATTGAAGTGCCCACTGTTCGAGACGATGCAGCCGTCCTTCATGACCTCGAAATGATGCGCGTCGATCACCTTGATGTCGCCGGTGGCGGTGCAGATGAAGTCGGCCAGCGGCGCGGCCGCCAGCATCGGCAGCACCCGGAAGCCGTCCATCGCCGCTTCCAGCGCCTTGACCGGGTCGATCTCGGTAACAATCACATTCGCGCCCAGCCCACGCGCCCGGTCGGCGATCCCGCGACTGCACCAGCCGTAGCCGCCGACCACGAAGGTCTTGCCGGCCAGCAGCACATTGGTGGCGCGGATGATGCCGTCCAGCGTCGATTGGCCGGTGCCGTAGCGATTGTCGAATAGGTGCTTGGTGTCGCTGTCGTTGACGGCGATCACCGGGAAGGAGAGCACCCCGTCGGCGGCCATGGCCTTGAGGCGAATGACGCCGGTGGTGGTCTCCTCGGTCGAGCCGAGCAACTCGCCGATCAGTTCAGGGCGCTGCTTGAGCACGGCCGAGACCAGGTCGGCGCCGTCGTCCATGGTGATGTGCGGTCGGTGGTCGAGGGCGGCGGAAAGGTGCTGGTAGTAGGTCTGGTTGTCCTCGCCCTTGATCGCGAAGACCGGGATCTCCTCGAAGGCGACCAGGGCGGCGGCGACGTCGTCCTGGGTTGAGAGCGGGTTGGAGGCGCACAGGACCACGTCGGCGCCGCCGGCGGCCAGGGTGCGGGCCAGGTTGGCGGTCTCGGCGGTGACGTGCAGGCAGGCCGAGAGGCGCAGACCCTGGAGCGGGCGCTCTTGTGCGAAGCGTTCGCGCACCAGCCGCAGCACCGGCATCTCGTTCTCCGCCCAGTCGATCCGCTTCCGCCCCTGCTCGGCCAGCCGTATATCTTTGACATCGTAGCTCTTGATCATCGAGAATGCTCCTTATTTGGTGCTCATAAGATCCTGGCGATAGTGTATGGTGCTGGGTGAAAGGGCACATCACCCGGATGTGGTAGGTGGGCGTGGTATTTTGTGGCTTGTCGCAGCTTGTGAAGCTACCGCATGTCTGGTAGTTCAGCTATTCATCAGACCAACCCATGATCCACCGCGAAGCGCGCCGCCGCCGTCCGGGAGCTGACGCCCAGCTTGGCGTAGATTGAGCGCAGGTGGACCGTGACGGTATGGTGGCTGATGACGAGCCGCTCGGCGACCTGCGGGTTAGTGAGGCCCGCCGCCACCAGACGCAGCACATCGACCTCGCGGGCGGTCAGGCCGGCTGGATTGGCTGGCGGCTGTGGGGTGTTCGTCACAGCGCCGGTGGCCGGCTCCTCGGAGGCGAGGAGCTGGTCGAGGGGCAGCAGACAACCGGCGGCGCGAGAGGCGGCCAGCGCCGCCGGCGCAAGCCGGGCCGCGACCGCAGCCAGGATGCGGTCGTAGTCGGCGCGGTCGGTGGTCTCAAGCCGGGCGCCGGTGTCGTCGATGAGCGCCTCGGCGGCGCCCAGCAAGCGCGCGGCCCGCTGCGGCCGGCCGGTCGCGCAGGCAACCCCGGCCAGCCCGATCAGGCACAGCGCCGTGCCATGCCTAGCGTAGCCGCGCTGCCAGATCGCCAGCGTCTCGGCGAAATAGGACTCGGCCTGCTGATATGCGCCCTGCGCGAGCAACACGTAGGCCAGGTTTTGCAGCGCAAGCGCGCTCGCGCCAGGGTCGCCAAGCTCACGAAAGCGCGCCAGGCTTTCGGCAAAGTGCGCCGCCGCGCCCGCGTAGTTCCCCTGCGATCGCGCGATCTCCCCCAGCGCGTTGTGCGACCAGGCGATGCCCCCGGTATACCCGATCGCCCGGCTGAGTGCCAGCCCCTCGGCGTGGAGCCTGGCCGCCTGCGCGGCATCGCCCTGCGCCCACACCACCCGGCCCAGGCCGTTGACCGCGTCGGCGATTCGTCGCTGGTCGCCCAGGGCGCGGCTGATCGCCAGACCTTCAGCACAGCACACCTGCGCGGCCACATAGTCGCCCTGGCGAAATGCGACCGCGCCAAGGCCGCCGAGCGCATCGGCGCACCCGCCCTGCTCCTGGGCCACCCGGCACAGGGCCAGGCTGGCAGCGTAGGAGTCGCGGGCTGCGGCATAATCGCTCTGGTGGAGCGCCAGCGTGCCGACCGCGTGGAGCGCCTTCGCCCGCGCGCGTGCCGGGAGGGTGGCCGCGCCGGGCAGGGATAGCGTGGCCACCAGCCACTCACGCCCCTCGCGCAAATAGTCGTAGGCCTCCCAGAAGCGGCCGAGCGCCCCGGCCAGCCGAACCGCCGCCTCGGCCAGTTGCTGCTCCAGCAGCCAGCCGAGCGCCGCGCGCATATTGTCGTGCTCGCGCGCCAGCCGCCGCAGCCAGACCGCCTGCGCCGGCCCCGGCAGCGCCGGCTCGGACTCCTCGGCCAGGGCCAGGTAGTACCGGGCGTGGCGCAGGCGGAGCGCGTGCGCTTCCCCGCGCGCGTCCAACCGCTCCAGGGCGTACTCACGAATGACTTCCAGCATGGCGAAGCGCGACTCGCCGTCGGGCGTATCGCCGCGCAGGATCATGCTGTGGGCAACGAGCGCAGCAAGCGAATTGAGAATTGAGAATTGAGAATTGAGAACAGTTCCTTCAGCGTTCTCAATTCTCAATTGTTCATTTTCAATTTTCAATTCAGAAGCCACAGCTTCGGCTGCCGCCAGCGTAAAGCCACCCACAAAGATGGCGCTGCGCGCGAGCAGGAGCTGTTGCGGCGGTTCCAGCAGGTCGTAGCTCCAATCGATGGTGTTTCTGAGGGTCTGCTGGCGCGCCGGGAGATCGCGCCGGCCGTCGGTCAGCAGCAGGAGCTGATTGCTCAGGCGCGCCAGCAGTTCCTGCGGCGAGAGCAGCCGAATCCGCGAGGCGGCCAGCTCGATCGCCAGCGGCAGGCCGTCGAGCCGGACACAGATCGATGCCACGGCGGCGGCGTTCGCATCGCAGAGCCGGAACTGTGGGTGGACCGCCCGCGCCCGTTGCGCAAACAGATCGACTGCCGCGACGCGGGCTAGATCTTCGAGCGATGGAAGCCGGTCCAGGTCGGGCAGCGCCAGGGGTGCGACGGGAAACTCCTGCTCGCCGGCGAGACGCAGCGGCGCCCGGCTGGTGACGAGCAGCTTGAGCGTCGGTACAGCCCCCAGCAACTCGGCGACCCGTGGCGCCCCAGCCAGCAGGTGCTCAAAGTTGTCGAGCAGCAGCAGCCACGGCTCGCCGAGCCGATGGCGCAAGCTCCGCACGAGCGGCAGGCCATCGGACTCCATCACCCCCAGCGCCTGGCCGATCGCGGCGAGGACGTGATCGGGGCTCTGGAGCGACCCAAGCGCGACGAATGCGACTCAATTCGCGAACTCGGCGCACAGCGCTGCCGCAACCTCGAGGCTCAGACGGGTCTTGCCGGTGCCGCCGGGACCGGTACAGGTGACCAACCGGACATCAACGCGCCGCAACAGCGCACAAATGGCGGCCAGTTCGGTGGCCCGACCGATCAGCGCCGTCTGGGGCGTAGGAAGCAACGGCGCATTGTCGGTGAGATGGTCGGGCATCGGGATCGCTCCCTGTACATCATCGGCGGGCTTGACATGGCCCTACTGTAACACCAATGGGGCGGTCTGTCATCGTAGGTGTTTCTTCCCCACCGATATTCACGCCAGAACGCGTTTGGAAATAAGCTCCACTTATCATCGTTACCCGGTCAAATTGGTAATGATTTGGTTGCAGATTATGCTATACTCTGCCTAGTCTTTAAGTTAAGACAAGGTTTCCCGCAGCGGCTTTCCACTTTACAATGTGAGTGGGGAGACGAGAGAACTGCCCCTTCAACCCCTCTTTTCCAGAAATTATGCTTCAGGCGCGGTGAGCGAAGAAAGAACCCTGTGATGTTCCGACGCTGGCTTCCACAAAGTCTCTATTTGCGCGTGCTTCTCACGATGATCGTGAGTATTGCAATCGTCCTCGCGTGCGTCACTGCTTTTACAATCAGGGATTCGCAGCTCCGGTTGATGGATACGCTGCTTGAACGCGGGCAAAACTACGCAAAAATCCTGATTCACGCTTCCAGTGTCTACGTCGCCCAGCAGGATACTCATCAGCTTAATCTGACAGCCCAGGCTGCGACCGATGGCAATCAGGTACAGTTTATCGCCTTTTATTCCCAATCAGGCCAGCTTCTCGCCACCGGCGCCGCTCCCACCGCTCCCGATTCCACACGCGCCTCCTTTGATGCTCTGTCCGAACAGGCCCAATCCAGCCGGCAGGATGTTACGCGTTGGTCGAACGGCAATCTTGAGATCGCGAAACCAATCGTTTATCAAGGCCAGCCGGTAGGAACCGTCGCGCTGCGGTTCGACACGCAGGAGCTTCAGACCAGTTTCAACCGGGAGGTGCTACGCAACGTGATCACCGCTGTTATTCTTGTGGTGGTGATCAGCGTTGTCGTCGGGCTGCTGCTGCGCCAGTTCGTGATCGTGCCATTACGTCAACTGAGCATCACCTCCGACCAGATCAGCGCCGGCGTATGGGCAGTGCCGCCTAGACAAGACCGTACGGACGAGTTCGGCAAAGTGACCGGCTCGTTCAGCCAGATGATCACTGCGCTGCAAGCCCGCGAGGCCCAGCTTCAGGAGCAGATTGCCGCAGTCCGGGCGCTCAACGCCGAACTCGATGCGCGCGTGGTCGAGCGCACCCGCGACCTCCATAACCTGGTGGCGCAACAAGATCAGCTGCTCACTCAGATTCGCCAGATGTCCACCCCGGTCGTACCTGTTATGGAGGGAGTGATCGTTCTTCCAATTATCGGGAGTCTCGATACGCAGCGGGCAGATCAACTGATCCAGAGCGTGCTGAAGGGCATCGAAGATCAACGGGCGCACCTGGCCGTATTCGACATCACAGGTGTTCCAGTGGTCGATACGCACGTGGCCAGGGTGCTGCTGCATGCATCGAGCGCGGCACGGCTGCTGGGGACCACGGCGGTGATCGTCGGCATTCGGCCGGAAGTCGCGCAGACAATGGTGCAGCTCGGCGTCGACCTATCGGCCATTCGGACCTTCGCAACCCTCCAGGAAGCGCTGCGTATACCTTCTCTACGGGGTAAGCGTGCCTGAATTTGCCGAGCGGGGGACCTGGAGGGACTGGCTCTCTCCGGGCCTCCCGCAACATCGCTATGAGAAACTGTTTGAAAAGAGGGAGTTTGAGGGGTTTCCCCTCAAGAACCCCTTTCCACCAAGGAACTCCAGCAGCAGATAGACTTTTCAAACAGTCTCTGATGGACCAATAAACGATTGGAAAGGATTTGAGCCGAATGTCGTGTCCAGGAACGAGAACAGGTCACTGGCTGCTGCTCCCTATAACGATCATAGCCCTGTTCGCCTCCGCCTGTGGGCAATCCACTACAACGCAGCAGGTACCCGCCGAGATCCCCGCCGGCCATGTGGACACCACACGTTATAAACGGGAAGGGCCTTACACGCTGTGCTTCAGCAATGCTTCGGCCTCCAACTCATGGCGGCTTGCGATGGTCGAGCATGTGCGCTACGAGGTCAAGCAGCACCCCGAGATAACGACATTTCACGAAACCGATGCCAATGATGATCCGGTCAAGCAGATCAGCGACATCGAGGAGTTGCTGGCCAAAGGCTGTGATGCGCTGCTGGCCAGCCCAGCGAAGTTAGATGAACTTAAGCCGGCGATCGACAATGCCATGCAGAAGGGCGTGCCGGTGGTGTTGATCGATCGCACCGTGACCGGCGATAACTATGTGTCGTATGTTGCCGGCAACAACTGCACCATGGGCCGCATGCAGGCGGAGTGGCTGGTGGAAGAGCTGAAGGGAAACGGCAATATTGTGCTCCTCTCGGGCGTGAAGAACTCAAGCGTCGCAGAAGATCGTATGCGCTGCGCGCGGGCTGTGTTCGCGCAGCACTCAGGGATCAAGGAGATCGCGCAAGCCTACGCCAACTGGTCGCCGGTGGACGGGAAGAAAATCATGGGCGACTGGTTAAAGACCTATGATCAGATCGATGGTATCTGGGCCGATGGGTCGCAGGGGGTGGGCGCGGTCAACGCCTATATTGAGGCAAATAAGCCGATGCCGCCGATCACGGGCTGCGATATCAACTTGTTTTTGAAGCAGTGGAAGCAGCAGGGTTTCTCAGCAGTCGCCGTTACCTACTCGCCGCGGGTGGGCGAGATCGGTGTCCGTACCGCGCTCGACATTCTCGCCGGCAAGCCGGTGCCGCACCGGCTTGATATACCACAGCACGCTATCACAAAGGAGAGTCTCGATCAACACGTTCGCATGGATCTGCCCGATGGCTACTGGAGTGCTTCCAACGCCGAGGTCACGAAGCTGATGTTTCCCAAGTAGCACCAAGCAGTTCTGGGGAAAAAGGGGGTTTGAGGGGGCTGCCCCTCAGTCTTCCCCCACTCACGCTGTAAAGGAGAACGGCGCCGCCCGAAATCTCGTCTTGTGCCAAGAGGCTGCTGGAGTCAACTCCAGCAGCCTCTTTTCATGCACGTTGGCGTATAATGGGCGAACATACCTGCCGAGGAAATGGATTGTCCAGAGTGTAAACCGATGTCAACTGATCTGATACTTCGCGGGGCGGATGCCCCTGACGATCCCGCGCGCCTTGGCTCATTCGTGGTCGCCGAGCAGGGCGAGGAGGCGGCGCGCCTGTTCGAGCGCCACCTGGCTCGCCCGCGCTACCGCCCAGCCTTCACCCTGCTCGCCGAGCGCGGGGGTGAGCTGGTCGGCTACGCGCTGATCGGCCACGAGCGCCTGCGGCTCGGCGCGGCGACGCTGGAGGCTGGGGTGCTGGAGGATGCCTACGTGCGCCCGGACCAGCGTGGCCAGGGGACCTTCCGGGGGTTGATGGGTTTGTACCTGGACGTGCTCCAGGAGCATGCCTTGCCGCTGGCTATACTGCGCGGCCCAGTCGCGCTCTTCGGGCCGTTCGGGTTCGCGCCCTACCGCTTTGGCACTTCGGTGGAACTCGACGCCGCGCCGCTCGCCGACGCAATCTCATCAGCAGCCCGGCCCGCGACCGAAGACGACCTAGAGGATCTAGCCGCGCTCTACGAGGCCAGCTACCGCGCTCTGCCACTCGCCCCGGTGCGCGTCGCCCCCGACTGGCGCTGGTGGCTCGGCGGTCCTCACGAGCCGCTGGTGGTCGAGGACGACCGTGGCCGGGTCGTCGCCTATGCCGCGGCGGACCAGCGCCAGCCCTGGGAGCGGCCGCTGGTGGTCGAGGCGGCCGCCGCCGACGCCGGCGCGGCGCGCGCGCTGGTGGGCGCGCTGCGCCAGCATATGGCCGGCCAGGAGCCCAATACACTCACGCTGGCGCTGCCCCACCGGCACGTGGTGGCGCAGACCGCGCTACACTTGGGCGGGGTGGGGCGCCTGGTCGCGGCGCCGGAACCGAAGCTCCACAACCGTCTGCACGAACACACCTACGAGCGTACCGCCATGGCCGGCATCGTCGACCTTCCGGGAGTGCTGGAGGCGCTGACGCCGGCGTTCGAGCAACGGCTGGCTGGCTCACGCTACGCCGGCTGGAGTGGCAATCTGCGGATCGAGATCGAGACCGAGCGCGTCACGCTGGCGCTGGAGGCCGGGCGTGCGGCGGTGATCGACGGCTCGCGCCCGGCCGATCTGCGGCTACGCCGCGTGACGCTGCCGGCGCTGGCGCAGCTCTGCCTGGGCTACCGCGCCGCCGCCGACCTGCGCGCGACCGGCGGCCTTGACTATGACAACTCGGCGTTGGGGTTGATCGACCTGCTGTTCCCGTTGGTTATGGCAAGTGGAGAGGACCCAAGACTTGAAACGTGAAGCGTGAAACGTGAGCAAGTTCCGATCACGTTTCACGTTTCACGGAGCTGGGACGCTTTTTATTTTTCGAGTCCCCTGAAGATCAGGTCAGCGGGCCGTGGGCACGCCCGAGCGAACGGAATGTTGCCACTCCAGCGCGTAGCTGATGCCCTGCTGGAGGTCAGCGCATGTCACTAGGCTACGCAGATCCAGGCCAAGCCCGACGATCGTCTGGGCGAACTCAGGACGTATGCCCACCAGGACCGGCTGCGTGCCCAGCAACTTGGCCGCCTCGGCTGAGCGGAGCAATGTCTGAGCCACATGCGTGTCGACGATCGGCACGCCGGTGACATCGATGATCACGACCCTGGAGCGGTGCTGCTCGATGCCGGCGAGGAGTGACTCGATCAGCAGCGTGGCGCGGTTGGCGTCGATCGCCCCGATCAGCGGCATCACCAGGATACCGTCGAGCACCGGCATGACCGGGCTGGAGAGCTCGCGCACCGTCGCGCTGAGCAACTCGCGCTCGCGTACCAACTCGCGCAGTTCGGACAGAGCATCGCCCGCCTCGGCATTGGCCTGCTCCAGAGCCACGGTGCGCTCGGCCACCCGTCGCTCCAGCTCGTCCAGCGTCTGCTGGAGGCGCGCGGTCATGCGGTTAAAGGCCGCCGCCAGCACCCCGATCTCATCCGACCCACCGATCGGCGCCCGCTGATCGAGCGCTCCGGCCGTGATCCGCGCGGCGACCTGCGCCAACACCGTGATCGGGTGGGAGATGCGCCCGGCCACATAGAACCCCACCAGCAGCGCCGCAAGTGCCGTCAGCGCCGCCAGCATCCAGCCGAGCCAGGCCGCTTGCCCAAAGGGTTGCATGGCCTGGTTCTCGTCGATCTCCGCCAGCAGCGCCGCATTCAACTCAGGCACCCAGCGGTAGACGCCCACGACGTAGGCTTGCGGCGCGCGGTAGTCCTCATAAACGCCGGCGCCGTTCTCACCACGCAGCGCCTGGTCGATCGCCAGGCTGTGATAGGCGCGGTCGAGCGGATACTCCGGCGATCGGCTGGGGGTCAGCAGGTAGTTGTTTTCCTGGCTGACCAAGTAGGTCTCGCCGCCGTCGCCAAGGCCGCTGCGCTCGTGCATAATGCTGCCCAGGGCGTCCAGGTTGACCTGCCCCGCCAGCACCCCGACGTTCTGACCCCGCCGATCGTGCAGCGGCCGAGTGATGATCATGGTCGGCGCGGCGTTGCCCTGGGCGTAGTAGGGCGGCTGCACGACCGGCGCCTCCAGGCTGGCGGCGAAGTAGGGCTGATTCGCCACCACGTTGCCGAGCTGGGTGGCATCGGATGCGGCCCGAATCCTCCCGGCCCGATCGTATACGAAGAACATGTTGAAATGACCGCCATCGGCATCATTGTGTAGGATGGATAGATCGCGCAGCGCGGCGCTGATCGCGGCCTGCTCTGCCGACACGGGCGATTCCGACGCGGCAAGATCGACTAGCCGGGCAAGCCGGTTCGCATCGACCAGGAAGCTGTCGAGCACCAACTCGTTGCCTTCGAGCCAGCGCCCGATCTGGTTTTGTTTCAGCTCGACCACTAACTCAAGCTGGTTGATCACCTGTTGCTCGCTCTGCGCCTGCATCTGAATCAGGACAAAGGTCATAACGGCCAGGAGCGGGACCAACGCCAGGAGCATAAAGTACAGCACCAGGCGCAAACGAAGCTGGCGTCGGGGAGCCAAAGCTGCATCAGGGCCGTCTGCTATCGACTGGGAGGCATTCATGGCACTCTCTGAAATCGTGAATCAGCGGTTCAAAACCGACCCCATGCTATAGCTTCAGGCAACATTGGATCAAGCAAGATTTGTTACAATATGGAAGCGATCTGACCCCGATTTCGATGTTGAGGTTGCATGTCACCGATCACCGTCCGCGATGTCCTCCGGCTCGCCCTGCCCCCCGGCACAACCGTCGTCGCGGGGGGCGCCGGCCTGCTCCACCAGGTGGCGTGGGTGACAATGCCCCGCGCGATTCTGCCGGCCTTCGTGAATCTGCGCGGCGGCGAACTAGTGCTGGTCTCGGTCGCGGCCGTCCAGACCCTCGACGAGCGCCTGACGCTGGCGAACCTGGTCGAGCGCCTGGCGCTGGTACCGATCTCGGCGATCGCCGCCGTCGGCTCGGTCGCCGATGGCGCCCGCGTGGCCGCCGACACCGCCCGCATCCCGCTCTTGCAGCTACCCGCCGACGTCGATCTGCGCGAGGTCGAGCGCGAGGTGCAGCGGCTGATCAGCGACTATGAGGCTCAAACCGAGCGGCGCGCGGCGCAACTGGCCACCCTGCTGACCCAGCGCTCGCTGGCCGGCGTCGGCCTCCAGGGGCTGCTAGAAACGCTGGCCGAGCGCACCGGCCAGGGCATCGCCTGCTACAGCGCCACCGGCGAGCTGCGCGCGATCAAGGCCCGCGGGCCGACGCGCGTCGCCCTCCAGACGTTCCGGTCCACCAGCGTCGGCTCGGCGAGCCACCTGGGCCAGGCGATTCTGGGTCCAGCCGTTGGTGGCCGGCGGCGACCGGCTGGGCTTTCTGGCCCTCTGCGGGGAGCTGCTGGACGACTGGGACCGGCAGGCGGCCCAGCAAGGCGCGGCGGTGCTGGCGCTTGAGCTGGCCAAGGAGCAGGCGGTGTTCGCGGCCGAGGAGCGCTTGCGCGGCGAGTTCGTCCAGATGGTCCTGGCCGGGCCGCCGGCCGACGGCGAGGCACTGCTGCGGCGCGGCCAGGAGTTGGGCTACGACCTGCGCCGGCCCCACGTCGCGCTGCTCTGCTCGGTGGGCGACCCGGATGAGCCGGCGGCGCGGGCGGCCGTCGGCGCGGTAAGCGCCGCGCTCATCGCCCTGGGCATCGCCGCGCCAATGATGCGCCGGGCCGATGGCGTGCTCTGCTACCTGCCATTGGACGGCGACAGCAAGCGCGCCCGTGACCTGGCCGAGCAGTTGCAGGCGCGCCTGGCGCCCGATCTGCCGGAGGTTGTGCTGGCGTTCGGCAAGGAGGCCGCCAGCGTGGCCGCCTGGCCGCGCTCGCTGCGCGAGGCCGAGCAAGCGCTACGGCTCGGCCGCCGGCTGCTCGACACGCGCATCCTCGACTTCGGCGACCTGGGTGTCTACCGGCTGCTGGTGCTGCTGCGCGAGTCGCCCGAGCTGTGGGAGTTCTACCGGGAAACACTGGCCGCGCTCGACGACTACGATCACAAGCAGAAGCCGGCTGGGGAGCTGCTGAAGACCCTAGAGGCCTTCTTCACCAACCTCGGCAACCTGGCCCGCGCCGCCGAGGCACTCCACGTCCACCGCAACACACTGCTGTATCGCCTCGAACGGATCAAAGATATCAGCGGGCTCGACCTGGATAACGCCGAGGATCGCCTGGCAATCTGGCTGGCGCTCAAGGCGCGCCGGGTGCTGCGGGCGCTGGACGCGGTGGAGCTGGAAGAGTAGCGCGCCCGCTTGACAGACCATCGCCGGCCCGGTACTATTACGAGACAATTGTTCTATAATTGCTTCCAGCGGGGTGGGTGGGATTTAAGGGGAGGGCCGCCCTCCCCTTGCCCCTCCCTTTCCAATTCCGAAAGGTTGGGTGGGGTTTAAGGGGAGGGCCGCCCTCCCCTTGCCCCTCCCTTCCAGTTCTTTTAAGGAAGATCACGATGGCCTTACAGTTGCTGCACGGCCTCAACCCTGCCCAGGAGCAGGCGGTCCAGGCGGGCGACGGGCCGGTGCTGGTGTTAGCCGGCCCCGGTAGCGGCAAAACGAAAGTTTTGACCCACCGCATCGCCTATCTTATCGAGCAGCAGCAGGTCGACCCGCTGCATATTCTGGCCGTCACCTTCACCAACAAAGCGGCGCGCGAGATGAAAGAGCGGCTCGAAACGTTGCTCGGGGCGGGCCGCGCGGCCGATCTGACCGTGGGCACGTTCCATAGTATCTGTGTGCGCTTCCTGCGGCGCGATATCGTCCACCTGGGCCGCGAGCGCGATTTCGCGATCTACGATTCCGACGATCAGCAGCGCCTGATGCGGCAGATCGTCAAAGAATTGCAGCTCGACGAGAAGAAATTCGCCCCGCGCGCCATGCTTGCGACGATCTCAAGCGCCAAGAACGAGTTCATCGACGCCGATGCCTTTGCGCGCTCCGGCCGGACATACTTCGACGAAGTTGTGGCCCGCTGCTTCGTCCTGTATCAAAAACGCCTGCGCGAGGCCAATGCGCTTGACTTCGATGACCTGCTGGTCGAAACGGTGCGGTTGTTCGATCAGCATCCGCAGGTGCTTGAGAAATATCATAAACGCTACCATCACATTCTGGCCGACGAGTATCAAGACACCAACCGGGTCCAATACCTGCTCTTGAAGCAACTGGCCGCGAAACATGGGAACATCTTTGTCGTGGGTGATGAAGATCAAAGTATCTACGCGTTTCGTGGCGCCGATGTTCGCAATATTCGCTCCTTCGAGAACGATTACCCCAATGCACAGGTGGTCTTGCTTGAGCAGAATTACCGCAGTACCCAAGCGATCCTCGATGTGGCCCAAGCGGTGATCAACCAGAGCGTCAAGCGCGTGCGCGACAAACGCCTGTGGACCCAAAATGGTCAGGGGACGCTGGTGCTACTCCAGGAAGGCTACGATCAGGACGAAGAAGCGCGCTTGATCGCCGGCGAAGCGGCGCGGCTGGTGGCCGCCGGCACGCATCGCCTGGGCGATATCGCGATCATGTACCGCACCAATGCCCAATCGCGCGCGGTTGAGGAGGCGCTGATCGCCCGTGGGCTGCGCTACCAGATCGTCGGCGGCACCCGCTTCTACGAGCGCAAAGAGGTGAAAGACGCGCTGGCGTACCTGCGCCTGGCGCTCAACCCCTTTGACAGTGTGAGCCTGGGCCGGGTGATCAACTGGCCCGGCCGCGGCATCGGCCAGCGCACCGAGGACGAACTGTACCGCTGGGCCGCGCAGCAGGATGTTCCGGCCTACACGGCCCTGCAATTGCTGGCCGACTCGGAGGCCGACGAGGCGGCGCCGTTCAACGGCCGCACCAGGACGGCGTTGCTTGGGTTTTTGCGGCTCGTCGACGAACTGATCACCGCGCGGGCCGAGAATGATCTGGGCGAGCTAATGGATTGGCTGTTTGGGCGCGTCGGTTTCCAGGAGGCGCTGCTCCACGAGTATGATAAGGACGAGGCCACCGACCGCTGGAATAACGTGCTTGAGCTACGCAATGTGGCGGTCAACTACATCAACCTGCCGCGCGAGAACCAACTGCCGACCTTCCTCGAAGAGGTCGCGCTGATCTCCGATCTCGACCAGGTCAAGGAGGAGCGCGACTCGATCACCTGTATCACGCTGCACCAGGCCAAAGGGCTGGAGTATCCGGTGGTCTTCCTGATCGGGCTGGAGGAGGGCCTGCTGCCGCACGCGCGCTCAGTGGACGACCGCGACGCCCTGGAGGAGGAGCGGCGGCTGTTCTACGTCGGCGCCACGCGCGCCAAGGAGCGGCTGTACCTGCTCTACGCCTTCCGCCGCACCTCGTACGGTCGCACCAACCCCTCGCAGGCCTCGCGCTTCCTGGCCGATATCCCCAAGGAGCTGATCAAGCTGATGCCCAAGCGCGACCAGGTACCCATCCAGCAGACCAGCATGTTCACCAATCGCAGCCTCGGCAGCTACCAGGCCGGCTCACGGCGCGCGCTGCCGCAGCGCCAGGCGCCATCCTCCCGCCAAGTGCCTCAACGCCAGGAAGCACTCCCGCAGACGCCGCGCGCGACCAGCTTCTTCGCCGGGCAGAAGGTCAACCACGCGACCTTTGGCGAGGGGATCGTCGTCAGCTCCAAGCTGGTTGAAACCGACGAGGAGGTGACGGTCGCCTTTCCCGGTAAAGGGGTCAAGCGGCTGCTGGCCAGCTTCGCCAACCTGGAGAAGGCAGAGTAGAATCTGCCGGTGATCACGGAAACTCCCGCTATGGGCTTCAGGAGCTTGCTGCACACCGGCCTGCTAATCTACTTAGCAGACACCTGCCCGCGCTTCGAGTACAGTTGCGTCATCACGAATCCGATCGGCGCCACGTCGCGCGCCGGCTAAAGGAGATTGTTACCCATGGCAAAAGGAAAACGCGCACTGATCACCGGCATCACGGGGCAAGACGGCTCCTACTTGGCCGAGTTTTTGCTCGACCAGGGCTACGAGGTGATCGGCATGATCCGCCGCACCAGCACCGTCAACTTCGAGCGCATTAAGCACATTCAGGATCGGATCACACTTGTGCCGGGCGACCTGCTCGACGAGGTGTCAATGATCGGCATCCTGCGCACCTACCGGCCGGTCGAAGTCTACAACTTGGCGGCCCAAAGCTTCGTCCAGACCTCCTGGTCGCAGCCGGTCTTCACCGGCGAAACCACCGCGCTCGGCGTGACGCGCATACTCGACGCCATCCGAATCGTCGACCCCGACATTCGTTTCTATCAGGCCAGCTCCAGCGAGATGTTCGGCAAGGTGCGCGAGGTGCCGCAAACTGAGCTGACGCCGTTCTACCCGCGCAGCCCTTACGGCGTCGCTAAGGTCTACGGCCATTGGATCACCATCAATTACCGCGAAAGCTATGGAATGCACGCGACGAATGGGATCTTGTTCAACCACGGTGGCCCACGGCGCGGGTTGGAGTTTGTCGAGCGCAAGGTCTGCTACGGCGTTGCCCAGATCAAGCTTGGCCAGGCCAATGAGCTACGACTGGGCAACCTCGAATCCCAGCGCGATTGGGGCTACGCTGCCGATTATGTCAAGGCAATGTGGATGATGCTCCAGCAGGACCAGCCAGACGACTACGTCATCGCGACGGGCGAAACACACTCCGTCCGCGAACTGTGTGAGTTGGCCTTCGGCCATGTTGGGCTGGATTACCACGATTACGTCGTGCAGGACGAGCGATTCATGCGCCCGGCGGAAGTCGACTTGCTGGTCGGCGACCCAAGCCGAGCGCGCCAGGTGCTCGGCTGGCAGCCGGAGACCTCGTTTGAGGAACTGGTGCGGCTGATGGTCGAGGCCGACCTGAAACTGCTGCGCCATAGCAACGAACGCTGATCGACGCCATATAGGATGGTCACATTCAATCCTATACCATCAGCCATCCTCTTCAACCTTCGCCATCAGAACGCAAGTTAGACAAGGTTCTTTGGAGCTTTACAGTTCTGGGAAAAGAGGGGGTTTGAGGGGGCATCCCCTCAGTCTCCCCCACTCACACTGTAAAGTAGAATGGCGCCACCCGAAACCTTGTCTTAGAGGCTGTCTGAAAAGGGGGAGTTTGAGGGGGCAGCCCCCTCAAGAACCCCTTTCCACTTTACAACCCTGATAGGAATGCCAGATAAGATCCTTCGATGGAGAGCGGTAGGATGCATTGTGATGTTCAAACCGCAGATACAAGCGCAGGAATTCGCCTTTCCTCAGATGATTCCCATACGCCAGGCATTATACGCCGCTGGGTGGACAGAGACTCAGATTGTGGCCACAGTCCAGGACGAATTAGCAAAGATCGGCCTGGCGAATCGTGTGCGCCGCGGGCAAACGATCGCTATCGGTGTGGGTAGTCGCGGAATAGCGCACATCGCGCAGATTATCAAGACCGTGGTCCAGCAGATCAGAGCTGAAGGAGCCACGCCCTTCGTTTTTCCCGCGATGGGCAGCCATGGCGGCGGCACCGCGCAGGGCCAATGTGATGTCCTGGCAGCCTTAGGTATTACATCGGCATACCTGGGGTGTGATATTCGCTCCAGCATGGAGGTCGTCGAACTGGGGCAGATCGGCGATGGCCTCCCGGTCTACCTGGACCAACATGCGTTTCATGCCGACGGTATCATCATTGTAAATCGCATCAAGCCGCATACGGACTTTCGTGGTAAAGTCGAAAGCGGCCTTATGAAAATGCTGACGATCGGTGCGGGGAAGGATACCCAAGCGAAACTGCTCCATGCCTATGGCGTACGCGGCCTGCGCGAGCTTATGCCTGAAGCCGGGCGCCTGATTCTCAGCAAAGCGAATATCATCGCCGGGCTTGGGATACTGGAAGATGGGTATCATCAGGTAGCAAAGATCGTGGGCGTTGCCGCAAACGAGCTGGAGCAGACCGAGGTGCGGCTGCTCCAAGAGGCCCGCCAGATGATGCCCTCCCTCCCAATACGCGATCTTGATATTCTGATCGTCGACCAAATCGGTAAAAATATTAGCGGGACAGGGATGGACACCAATATCATCGGTAGAATCGAGCCCTCGGAGGCAGAAGCCGACCAAACGCCAACTATTCCCTTGAAAATACGGGTTGTGCAGGGCGTTTGGGGTGCAATAACCTCTTCCAATGCACACACCCTCTCCAGACCCACCTCCGTCCAGCATCGGCAGACCAGAAGGAGCCATCGTTGGGGTTATCAATTGTCAACTGTGAAGCGTTATGCTGTTGCTGCCGGCTGGTCTGGTTCGAGCGTGACCCGACAGCCCATCGCTTCAAGACGGCGCACTAAACGCCGCTGAACTCGCTCGCGATCCATTTCGTCGTAGTACGTCGCCCCCAAATCTTCGTACTCGCCTCCATCACGGATGAGATGATAGCTGATGACCAGAATCGTATGTGCGACCGCCACGGCGGCCTTGTTACCGCCTCGTCGTGCAGCTAAACGATGATATTGGGCTGCCAAGTAGGTGGTGCGGGTTCGTGCCGCAGCTCGTGCCGCCTCTACTAACGCTTCCCGCAACCAGCGGCTGCCTTTGCGCGTTTTGCCTGATTTACGCTTCCCCGCGCTCTCGTGATTGCCTGGACACAAACCAGCCCAGGAGGCCAGATGTTTGGCACTCGGAAAGCGACTCATATCCGTACCAATCTCTGCCAGCAGCGTTTCGGCTGTTCGTTGCCCGACCCCCGGTATCGTGCAGAGCCGTCTGATCAGCTCCTGATGGTCGGCAAAGCGCTGCTCTATCTCAGCGCTGCACGTGACGATCATCGCGTTCAAACTATCAATATGCGCTAACTGTTGGCCCAGCACGAAGCGTTGATGATCTGCGATCAGCCCGTTCAAGGCGGCTTGGAGTTCGGGTATCTTCTTGCGCAACCTGCCCTGAGCCAAGTCGGCTAAAACGTTACTATCTGTGGTGCCGTTGACCAGCGCATCCAGCATCGCCCGTCCAGACACCCCCAAAACATTGGTTGCGACTGAGCCGAGTTTGATATTGGCTCCCTCCAGCACTTTCTGCACCCGGTTGATTTCTGCGGAGCGTTCTTGGATCAAGGTTTTGCGATAGCGGGTCAGTTCGCGCAGTTCACGCAGGGGTCGCGATGGAATGAAACTACTGCGTATCAGACCATGCTGGAGCAGATCTGCAATCCATTCGGCATCACCAACATCGGTCTTGCGTCCTGGTAGGGCCTTAATGTGTTGGGCATTCGCCAGGATCAGAGTAAAGCTGTCTTCCAAGATGTTGTAGACTGGTTTCCAGTATGGCCCGGTGCTTTCCATGGCGACGTGAGTGCAGTCTGCTGCGACTAACCACTCCTTGAGGGCTTGGAGTTGGCTGGTGGTGGTCCCAAAGGAGCGTGCAACCTTCTGCTGACGACGATCATTGCCCGGCAGTAACAAGCAGGCGCTGACCCGCTGTTTATGCACGTCCAAACCACAACAGCGCTGATACAAGATGTGCATCCTGACCTCCTTGCAACGTGACCATGCACGGAGCGCCTGGGTCAACAAGTAAGAGTTTCCCTTGCGTGCTCCCAAAAAGATGGGGCAACAGACGGTGATACCTACAGGCGCTAGATCACATTCGTGCCCGGACTCCCCGGCACCAGATCGTTGTCGACGTCTGACACGCACATGGTCTGAAGTGAGGATAGCACAGTATTTTCATTCGTGGTGGTGGCGCTTGCGCTATGGAGCATTCGTGTGATCATTGCATTGGATCTGAGCGCCGAATCACACGGGAACGCTACTGGTATCGGGTGGGCCGATCTCACCGTGCGGCGTTTAGCCGATAAGATCGATTTCGACACTACCTATATCAATGCGTTGACCGGACAGCGGCCGCGCGGGGGAGCACTCCCGATCGTGATGGATAACGATCGTACGGCGATTTACACCGCTGTAGCCATGCTGACCGCGCCAATGCCTGCGGATCGGGTACGCATGATCCGTATTCGTAATACCTTGATGTTGGATGAAATGGAGGTCTCTGAAGCAGTGGCGCGAACCCTTCAGAATCGCGACACGATCAACTTTCTGGGGAGTCCGGCACCAATGCAGTTCGATCCACACGGCAATCTCTTCTAAACACGCCCCAAATGATACACCATCTCTATCGCCGTATCACTGTGTACAGTGCCATTGCGGCTATTGCCGCCAAGCAATTTCTTGCCTATCGCACGTGGGTTTGGGCTCGATTAGTTGGGAGAATAGTAATCCTCCTGATCGTAGTCCATTTTTGGAGAGCGGTCTATTCCAACACTGAAGTACTTGGCGGCTTACGTGTAGAGCAAACAATTAACTATATTATGCTGGCCGAGATCATACTGCCTGTTATTAGCGTTAATCTTATTCTCGATTTTGGAAATATTTTGCGAGAAGGTCGTATAGCTATTGAGCTAACACGCCCATTAGATACTCAGAGGATGTTCTACACGAGTGAGTTATCGATATTGTTCTGTAATTTTGTTCAACAGATCGTTCCGGTCGGTACAGTCGCGTGGCTTTTTTTCGATTTAAAGCTCCCGTCTAATTTGATTGTTTGGATCTGTTTCGCTGTTTCTCTTTTGCTAGGCCATGCAATCATCTTTCTTTTTGATTGGATATTTGTTTGCCTTGCGTTCTATACAACAGAATTATGGGGGCTCGCTGGTTTACGCATTGGTATGGCCACTTTTTTCAGTGGTGCGCTGGTCCCTTTGAGTATGTTTCCCGATTGGCTTCGCGCTGTCGCTAATGGGCTGCCATTCAGCCAAACATTGTATGTTCCAGTGTCGATCTTGAGTGGTATCATACCTCTAGAGAGGGTATTGGATGTGTGGTTAGGGCAGGTTGTCTGGCTGGTATGCTTATATTTTTTGTCTCGGCTCATATTTCAATTGGCTGTACGTAAAGTGACCGTTCAAGGAGGTTGACGATTAGTCGATACTTGCAACTTTACATACAATTCGTAATACAACGACTAAAAATATTGGTAGAGTATCGCATCAACTTTTTAGTTGGTGTTTTTTCCACTATCATATTACAGGGCGCTAGCTTACTTTCTGTGTGGGTCATCATGCGGCAGGTGCCGAATTTAGTTGGTTGGAGTTATGATGAGATTTTATTGGTATATGGACTATTGACAATATCTCGATCACTTAATCATATGTTTGCCGATAATCTATGGTCAGTTGGTCCAGAGTATGTTCATACTGGTAAATTCGACCGTCTTTTAGTTCGCCCTATCAACCCGCTCTTCCATTTGCTTGCCGATCGTTTTTGTCATGATGGGATTGGGCATTTTCTTGTGGGAATTACTTTAGTAATCAAGTCTATTACTGTTCTTCATATTGCTTGGACACCTCTTATGGTGATCTATCTCATATTGGCGATTGTAAGTGGTGGCCTGATTTTTATGGGGTTGAACTTAATCACCGCCGCGAGCACCTTCTGGATTCTTGATCCGCGACCAGTCATGGTGATGGTCTGGCAAACACATGAATTCGCCAAGTATCCACTCTCCATCTACGGAACCAGTATCAGGATCGCAATGACCTGGCTAATACCCTATGGCTTTGCATCGTTTTATCCAGCGAGTTACTTGCTTGGACGAGATGGTGGTGCTCTGGCTTGGTTTGCGCCGATTATGGCTGCAACTATGCTTGCCATTGGTTATAGCTGTTGGCGATTTGGCCTTAGGCATTATAACGGTGCGGGCTCCTGAGTATCCTTGGAGATGCCAATGAATATCCTGCTACTTTGCATCGACTACCCACCCTTGGCTAGTGGCCGGGGCGTGCATGCCGATGAACTTGCCCGTGGGTTAATCGCACTTGGGCATAAAGTTACCGTGCTTGCGGCAGGCGTGCCCGAACTGCGCGATGCTCCTCTACCATCCTGGGTTCGGTTGGTACCAGAAACCTCCGGTGTAAATCCGTTCACTCATTTCGAAGACTATCGTAAACCCTATAGCCAGAAGCTCTATGAACTGGCTTCGCAATTGGTTGCAGAGGGGCCATTCGATCTTATTCATACACATGAGTGGTATAGCACAGAAGCTGCTATCAGGTTAGCAAACGATTGGGGTATACCGGGTGTTGCAACTGTTCATTTAGTCCCACCCACACCTCCTGACACTTGGCAACCTCGTCTATGTCAGGCGGCAGATGCCGTTATTGCAGTTAGCCAAAGTATTCGAGACCTGGCGATCAATAAATATCAGCTTCAGCCACAGAAGGTACATACTGTCTACAATGCGGTAAATAAGGAGATATTTGCCAGAGCGATGCAACGTAGCGATCCATTAAGACGGCAGTACTCTTCTTTCCTTGCCAAGGATTCAACCAAGCTTGTGGTTCTTTCTGGACGCATCCACCCACAAAAAGGTATTGATTTGCTCTTGCTCTCTATACCCAAGGTGCTGGAAAAAATGAATGACGTACGGTGGGTTATATGTGGGGGAGGGATGATCGCTGATCAAATGCTCGCTCGCTATGCGCCGCTTATTGAGCCATACCAGCAGTTTATAGTCTTTACTGGACACATACCGCGTGAAGATGCTGTGGGATGGCAGCTATTGGCTGATGTAGTCGTTGCCCCATCACGCTATGAGCCTTGCGGGTTAAGCGTTCTGGAGGCAATGGTGTGCGGGAAGCCAATTATTGCATCAAATGTCGATGGAATGCGCGAGTTAGTGGTTCATGAGCAGACTGGTATTAAATTGCCAATAGCTCACAAGACACCAGAAGGAGCTGAGGTGCTGCCCGCCGATCTAGCCCAGGCTCAGATCAACTTATTATTAGACAATGACCTGGCTCATCAATTAGGCAGGAATGCACAGCAATATGTAAGTCTAAACTTCAGTTACACACAATTTATTCAACATACTATAGATGTATATACATCAGTTCTCCGGTAAGAATGCTATAGCATTCCTAAATCATTTGGAAAGAGGATGGGCTTTTCTGTGGGGGCTTCCCCCACACCCCCTTTTATAACTCATCTAGGAATGCTATAGCATTCCTAAATCATTTGGAAAGAGGATGGGCTTTTCTGCGGGGGCTTCCCCCACACCCCCTTTTATAACTCTTTGAGGAAACAGTGGGCTTTTCTGCGGGGGCTTCCCCCATACCCCCTTTTATAACTCTTTGAGGAAACAGATGTCTGTCATCCAGGTTGAAAATTTATCCAAAGTATACCGAACACAGCACAAAGACCCCGGCTTGGGTGGCGCGATCAAAGCACTGTTTCGGCCCCACTATCAGACAAAGGTGGCCGTTGACCAGCTCTCATTCAGCATCGAGCCGGGGGAGATTGTCGGGTTTATTGGTGTAAATGGAGCCGGCAAATCGACATCAATCAAAATGCTAACCGGCATTCTCGTTCCATCCGAAGGCCGGGTACGGGTTCTTGGGCGTGATCCCTACCGCGAACGTGTCGCTAATGCGCGTGAAATAGGCGTAGTGTTCGGTCAGCGGAGTCAGCTATGGTGGGATCTGGCATTAATTGAGTCCCTCAATCTGATTGCAAAAATCTACCAGATCGAGGCGCCGCAGTATCGGCGGCTACTTGCCGAATTTACCGAAGCATTGGAGTTAAAGGAACTGCTCGACCAACCTATTCGCACGATGTCGCTTGGTCAAAAGATGCGGGCCGAGCTTGCAGCGACCCTGATCCACCAGCCAAAGATCGTCTATCTTGATGAGCCGACGATTGGCCTTGATCTCATGGTGAAGGAGCGCTTTCAGACATTTATCAAACAGCAAAATGACGAACGGAAGATCACGGTATTTCTGACAACCCACGACCTGAGAGATATTGAAGAGCTATGTCACCGTGTATTGATCATTAATACAGGGCGGCTTATCTACGATGGCCCGCTTAAAACAATCCAAGAGCAATTCAGAACACATCGTCAAATCACTTTCGAAACGTCTAGTCCAATTGGTACGTTAACGATACCGAACGGTGCGGAGATTGTTGCAAGGGAAGAACGCAAACTCGTTCTTCGTTTCGATCGAGCGATTGTTAGTGCCAGTCAATTAGCTACTGTCTTAATGCCTCAACTCGATGTGGTCGATTTCTCGCTGGCTGAACCGGATTTGGGCACAATCATCAAGCAGATTTACAACGGTACGTTCTTGGAACAAGTACAACTCGCCGAGGTCTGATATATATAGCAACCCTATCTGGGTTGTAAAGTGGGAAAGGGTTTCTGTGGGGGCTTCCCCCACACCCCCTTTACAACTCATTTAGGAACGCTATAGCATTCCTATCTGAGTTGTAAAGTGGGAAGGAGTTTTTGTGGGAGCTTCCCCACACCCCCTTTTTCAACTTATTTAGGAACGCTATAGCACTAAATCATTTGGAAAGTGGGCTTTTCTGTGGAGCTTCCCCCACACTCCCTTTTTCAACTCTGGAATGCCTCAAAGATCCCGCAATCGATGGTAATGCGCATCGCCCCGTGGGATTGCAACTCATCCTCCACAAACCTGGTAAATGCTGTTCGCCGGTCGTCGGTCAGGCTTGTCCCACTCAGTATATATGCGACAAGCGGCTCGGCTTCGGTAACAACCAGCGCATCCTCATACCGATGCAGTACGACCGATGCAAACGACTGCGGAAGTTCGATAAGACCCCGCTCCAGATTGAAGAAATCGGAAGGGTGCCCGCCCCAGAAGCCAGTATCAGGGTCGAATCGCCGTACCAGCGCCGCGAGTTCTTGAAGGTGGCCCGCGCCGGTGGTCGATGCATAGAAACGCCCGCTGGGCCGCAAGATGCGGCGTATCTCCGCGAAAGCCTGCACTCGATCCGGTACGTGATAAAGCATGTGATTCGCTATAATAGCGTCAAAATCTTCGTTCGGAAATGGAATCGCCTGGGCGTCCGCGATCGCGAAGCTAAAACGTTGCTGATTGGGTCCGAGATTCTGCTGTGCTTCTCCTAATATTCCGGCTGAGAAATCCGATAGTGTAATATCCCAACCTTCAGGTATACGATCTATATTTTCAACCCATAAGTTAGCAGGGCCACAACCTAGTTCGAGGACACGGCACTGGGGCGGTAGATGCAGGTGATCGAAGACCCACGGGAACCAACCATATGTATTCACCCTAAAACGGATATGAAGTTGTGCCCGTGCATTGAATTTCGATGCATCCTGATATTGATCGCCCAGAAGATACTTCTGGTTTGCTATCTGTGACATTCCTTCCTCCTTGAGCCCAGAGGTTTGCGGGGAAGGCGTCTCGCCCGCTCAGTATGCCTGGTCGCGAATGACTTCGTTTATAAGCGGCTCGTTCGCCAGGTATCGGTGCAGATTTTCCCGAAAGAGGGCCATACACACATCATGGTACTCTGAAAACATGCCACCGACGTGGGGCGAGATAATCACCTGCTCGAACTGCCAGAGTGGGCTGTTTGGCGGCAATGGTTCTACTGTGAACACATCCAAACCGGCACCGGCGAGCCGACCATTGTGCAGCGCGTCGATGAGTGCCGTTTCATCGACGGTGGCTCCGCGGCCAATATTAATGAAGATCGCGCCCGGTTTTATGGCGTTAAAGGCGCGCGTGTCGAGCAACCCGACGGTCTCCCTGGTTGCCGGCAGCACATTTACGACGACATCGCTGGCGTGCAGTAGATCGGCTAGCGCATCGCGCCCATAGTAGGCTGTGGGGATCGCGCCGGTGGGATCACCAGTCTCTGCGAAGTGAAAGCCGGGCTTTTGCACCTGCGACGACGTGCGCTTGTAGGCCAGTACCCGCATGCCGAACGCGTGGGCCAGCCGCCCAATTTCGCGGCCAATCGCTCCATAGCCCAGAATCCCTATCGTCTGGCCGCGCAGGAGCACCTGGCTGAACTCGGCCTGTCTTTGCTCTGGCCAGACCTGACGGCGTTGCAGTTCCAGCATTCGTGGTAGCCGCCGGCGCAAGGCCAGCAGGAGTGCAAAAGTATGTTCGGCCAGCACGATCGCATGAACGCCGCTGGAGGTCGTGAGGCGAACATGGGGTGGGATCGCCTCCAGTCGCATGTGATCTAATCCGGCCCAGTGCCCTTGAACCCACCGCAACGCCCAATCGGGCTCCCAGGCTGCTGGGACGCTGACCGCATACAGGATCTCCGAGTCGGGGTACTGCATCAATGCGGCGCGCAGGCCATCCTCTGTGCGTGTAAGCGCCGTATGCAGAACCAGGCGCTCCGAAACGGCTTGCAGGGTGGATAGCTGTTCGGGTGAGAAATCGACGGTAAGCAGCACGCGCACCAATTCCATATTTGTCCTATGTCGCGCTCATCGGAAACCCACGTCGAGCAAGGGTAGATCCTGGGCTACAAGGGCCGGCGGGCTTTGTGCGCCGTGGCCTGCTGGAGGCAAGTTCGCACATGCTTTAATCCGATCGTTAGATCGGCAACCGGATCGGTCGAGCCGGTGAAGATTGCGGATGGGGGCTTGAGTTCAATCGATACTGAGCCGTGGTAGCCTGAGTGAATGAGCGTACGAAAGAGCCGTTCAAAATCGATTCGGCCCTCACCGGGCGGTCGGCGGCTCTGCTCGGCCAGGTGCAGATGGGCTAAACGCGGAAGGCCCTTAGGTATGTCGGAGCATGGGTCCACCCCCTGCTGCAAGCTCTGGAAGGTATCGCAGGTCATGCCAACCCAAGGCGAATCAGCTTTGATCAGCCAGGCGAGCGTCTCCTCGGCCGTGTTAAAGAGCCCGGCGGTGCGGCCGCTAATGATCTCGATCGACGCGGAAACCCTCGCCTGCACAAATTGGTCGATGACACCAAGGAGCGCATGGATATACCGCATTGTGATCTGCTCACGATCATACCCAAGCGGGATGCGGCGCGACGACCCAATGCCGATGGTCACGACAGGTGCTCCTAGAGCTGCCGCAGTCTCCAGCGCATGCCGCAGGTGGTCGTGAAATGCCGTGCGGGGGCGGCCATGTTCATCAAAAATGGTGAAGTCATCCGGTAAGCTGTTATGAACGCCGCAAATCCGCATGCCCAGGTTCTGGCACCAATGGCGGATCTGTGCCGGGGCAACGCCACTGCGGCGAACATGCGGGACCGATAGCTCGACCGCGTCGAACCCTAGCTGATGGCATACTTCAATCGCCGCGTGGAGCGAGCCCGCGCATTGCGTATCTTCAAGCACATCACAACATGCCGCTACATCCATAGCAATCCTATTCTCACAGATTTACAAATAGCATTCCTATCTGGGTTGTAAAGTGTGAAGGGGTTTCTATGGGGGCTTCCCCCACCCCCCTTTTTCAACTCATTTGGGAACGCTAAATCACGATCGGCTACGAGCCATAGTGCCCCACCAGGTATGGAGAATAACTTCCTCATATGGTTCGCAGGAGATCGGGAGCGTGCGAAAATTGTGGAGGATCTGATCAAACTTGGCGTACCGGAGCCGGGCATCATCGACGAATAAGAGGAGTGCCTGGATGAGCCGCTCGGCCAGGCTCTGATCGCGCGGTGACACGCGGTTGGGCCGCAGCGGCGAACAAGTTGCGCCCGCAGGAGCGCCTAACGATGAGAGTGCCGTGTCCAGCAACAGCAGGTGCTCGCGCTGCTCGCGCAAGATCGGCGCGAGTTCGCGCTGCTCTTCGCGCAACGGCAGTTGCTTTGCGACCACCAGCGTCTCGGCGCGCAAGAGATCAAGCATCGGCGGAACCGCCCCACCGGCGGCCTGTGTAGCGACACTCACTAATGCTTGCTGAAGCATTGCGAACAACCTGCTTTTTATGCCGAGCAGCACCTGGCTTAAACGCAGGTCGCATATACACGCTGGTTGGAGCATGCCGGCGTCAGGTTGTTGCAGGGGTGTCGGCGCCATAGTGCTATCGACCAGGTTCGCGGCCTGGAGCGCGCTACGGAGCTGTGCTACGGAGAAGAACAGCAGCGCCTCGCGTGCAGCAGCGGCGGGATCGTCAGAGCCATGAATCAGGTTAAGCACACGGTGCGTCCCGCGCAACCTGTAGCGAAGTTGGTGCGGCTGGCCTGCTACGGGCTCTGATGGTCCGATCAGATCGCGCATTCGTCTGCTCACATGGACGGCAGCCCCAGGGGAACCGATCAGCAGGAGCGGCAGCGCCGGGCCGAGGGTAAAGGCTTTCTCCATCACCCACCAATTATCCAAAAACTGTTGCTTTTCGAACAGATAGAGGTCGTCGATCAGCGCCGCGTCCATGGTGGCCCTGGAGATAAAGTGTACACAAACGCCATTTTCACGCAGCAGATCCAGGATGACCGGCACGAGGCCGCGCAAGTACGTATCAGGCTTGATCAGCGCGAAGGTCATCCGTGGCAGGTTATCAAGCAAGCACGGCTCGATCTGGGCCTGCAAGCTCTCCAGCAGCGCCGCGTACACAGGTAATTCAGCCGCTGGCCGCTGCGTAAAATAGTGTGCGTACATGTCGCAATGCTACACCATACGCCGGCCACCGACGAACGTCATCCGCACCCGCGCCAAAGCTTCCAGGTCCTCCAGTGGGTTGCCGTCGACCACGATCACATCGGCTGCTTTGCCGGCAGCCAGCGTGCCCAGCGTTGTATCCAGCTTATTGATCTGGGCCGAGACGCTCGCCGCGCTATGGATCGCGGCGTACTGGTTCGGGACAATCCCCACTTGCACCAGAAACTTCAGCCCCGGCACAATGACATCGTGCCCCACCCCTGGTGGCCCGGCATCGGTGCCGAAGGCGATCGCGACACCGGCGCGGGCAGCCTTGACCAGCCCACGGTAGATGCTCGGATCTTCCAGCTCACGCCGGCGCTGCTCACGCCGCCAATCGGGGATCTCGGCTCGGCGCGCGACCTCCGGTTGGCTTTGCATCAGCGTTATGGCGAAGGTCGCGACGATCGGAATATTCTTGCGCGCCAACAACTGGATCGTCTCATCGCTCATATCGCCGGCGTGCTCGACGCAATCCACCCCGAATTGCGCCACACGAGCGATCGCCTCGTCAAAGGTCGCGTGTGCGGTAATCGGGATCCCATTGCGGTGTGCCTCGTCGATCAGCGCCTCCAGCTCGGCATCGGTAAATTGAAGCTGGTCATGACAGGCCATGATCTTGATCAAGTCCGCCCCTGCGCCGGCCTGCTCGCGAACGGCGCAGCGCGCGGCGTCGGGGCCGCTGATCTCGCGGCAGGCCCAGTAGGTATGGCCGCCGGTCTGGGTGATCGCCTGGCCGCAGACGAGCAGGCGCGGGCCGGGGAAGATACCTTGTTCGATCGCCTGCTTGGCGAAGAGATTTGTGCTGTTCACCCCCAGATCACGCACGGTTGTCACACCGGCGCGCAGATTGATCAGCATATTGCTGGCCGATTTGTACGCGCTGATCGCCGGCGGATCTTGCGTCGATTGGCGGGCGATGCTGTGGACGCCGTCCCAAGCGAGGTGGGCGTGGTTATTGAACAAGCCGGGTAAGAGCGTGCCACCCGTATCGATCGCTTCAGCACGACGAGTCCCCAACTCCGCAGCGCGCCCCACCGCTTTGATCACGCCATCTTCGATCTCGACAAACCCCTGCTCGATGACTTCATCCCCCACGCATGAAAGCACCCGGCCCTGCAAGATCCAGGGGCCGGTTGGAAGTGTGTACATGGGCCTGATGATGTAATGATGTCGCCAGGCTGGGAGTTCAGGCATATGCTACTCCTTGATCAGGCTCCGGTCGGAGCGGGGGACAGCATCAAAGGGCAGCTTTGATCTCCGCCACCGAGTCGTACACGCGATCAAGCGTATTCTGGATATCGGCTGTGCTGTGGGCCGCCGACACATACCAGCGGGTCTTGTGCGAGGGATAGATCAGCACACCCCGCTCGATCAATGCGCGGTGGAGCGCGGTATAGGCCGGCTGCGAGGCATGCTGCACGAACTCTCGATAGTTGTACACATCGCGCGTGGCGAAGATGGGGGTGAAATGGGCACCGAATTGATGGATGAAGACCGGGATGCCCATATCGGTAAAGATAGCGCGAACGCCGTCGGCCAGGAGCGTGGTGTTGCCGATCAGCTGCTCGTAGAAACCAGGTCGCTCCAATTCGGTGATGGTTGCCTTTACGGCGGCGATCGCCATCAAGTTGGAATTATATGTCCCACCATGTGGCATCGCCTCGTCGATTAACGTTTGCATGACCTCGTCTGATCCGCCATAGGCAGAAACAGGGAAGCCGGCGCCCATGGCTTTCGCGATCACGGTGATATCCGGGATGACCTGAAGCACGCTCTGCGCGCCGCCAAGCGCGCACCGAAACCCGGTGATGATCTCGTCGAAGATCAGCAGAATGCCATTGGCACGGGTGAGCTCGCGCACAGCTTCAAGATACCCCGGTTGAGGCGCGATCACCCCACAATTCCCCATCACAGGCTCGGCGATAACGGCGGCTAATTCATCTTTGTGCCGTTCTATAAGAGCGGCGAGCGCATCCGCATCGTTCCATGGCGCGACGATCACCAGGTCGTTCGATTGCTCCGGGATGCCGGTGCTTTCGGCTATTGTGCATGGAGCTGATTGCGGCCCCGCCTGGGCGATCGGCGGGTGGTAACTAAAATAGACCACGTCCATCCACCCGTGGAAATGACCCTCGAATTTGAGGATCTTGTTTTTGCCGGTCACGGCGCGGGCCAAGCGCACGGCATAGTGGCATGCTTCCGAGCCGGTATTGGAGAACTTGATCTTCTGCATCGACGGAATGTGCTCGGTGATCTTTTCTGCGGCCTCGTATTCCAGGTCATACGATAGCCCGAACATTGTGCCGCGCTCCTGCAACGTCTGCACCACGGCATCAATCACCGGCTGCGGTCGGTGCCCAAGGATGAGCGGCCCTTGTCCGCACATATAATCGATGTACTGATTGCCATCCACATCGAAAAGATAGGCACCCTCGGCGTGATCAATAAAGAGCGGCTCCGGATACCAGCCCGCCTTGACACCGCGCGTGCGGCTGGATACACCTGCCGCCACCGTTTGCCGAGCCCGGTCAAGCATTGCTCTGGATCTGGTCAAATCACGAGCAGCCATTGTTGAATACTTTCTAAACTGGCGGAATAAGGCCCAGTTGCTGTAACATTCCCAAATCGTCGCTATTGCTCCAATATTCGACGATCTTGCCATCGGCGATACGAAAGATATTGATCCCGGTGGTAGTTTCGTGCCTGCCGGTGGGAGGGATTCCAAAGAGATCTCCGAGATGCGTGCCACCGGAACGATAGCGCTCCACAACCTTATCGTTTTCGGCGATAAGATCCTCGACAATCGAATAAAGGTCGGGAAATGCCCTATGGCACCCGGCAACCCATTGCTTAATACCTTCAGGGCCAGGAGGTAGATCGGGTGGAGTACTATGGGAGACAAAGTCAGGCGCAAGGATTTCGTCCACAACCGATAGATCTGCCGGCCCATTCCACAGCTCGGCCCAACGACGAGCCAGGGCTTTATGTGCCTCTACCGACATCGACAACCTCCTTCGCCCGGAACGTTATCAGCCATCCGCATCGTCGCGCGTCGCCAACTCCGGCTCAAACCGCGCCAGGTGCTGCATGCCCTGGTCATAAACGGTCTTCAGGCTCTCGTACGTCAGCGGCGGGGCGGCCAGGATGCTTTCGGCCCAATCCAACGTTTCCCGAAAATCGGGCACATGTGCGCGAACGATCTGGCCCTGTTTCTCGACGGCGGACGTATACGTTGCCTGCGTGCCGCGTATGAGGGCGACATAGTAGCTTAAACGGATAAGCTGCTTTGCTATCTGAGAGCCGAGATGAATGGAATTATCTTGAGCCGACAAACTGGCCCGAACTGCGGGAATGACCAGGAATTTCTCCCTAGCAAGGCCGAGCGCGATGCCTGTCAGCGATTCCGGCAACTCATAGTGAGGTAGTGCCTCTTCGCCGCCGACGAGGATACCTTCGGTCTTAAAGACGATCCGATCGCCTTCGAAGTTAGGATGGGTCTGAAGTGCCTGAAGTGTGTAAAGTTTCAGGTCAATTTTAGGAACGACCTTGAAACGTTCAATAAAGGCGCTCCGCGTGACATTGAGCCATTCCTGATCAGCCGGAGTGACATCGCCACGTATCACGCTATAAAAGTCTAAATCAGAGGAGCCCGGACGAAATCTCCCGGTGGTCACACCGCCAAGCACATAGCTGCCGACAAACTCGGTTCCATAGCGATCCTGAGTGGTCTGCGTCAACGCCTCGATCAGCGGCCACAGTTGACCGGGCACCCGCGCCCGGTCGGGTTGCTCGACGATATATGGTCTTACGGGCGCTGGATTAAACGACGACATAGGCCGCCTCCATCGCGCCGCGCTCCCAATGGCGCAGATTATCCACAACCATTTGTGCCATCCGTCGATTGGCCGTATACGTGTTTGAAGCACTATGGGGGGTCATGATCACCTGCGGGACGTGTCGCAGGTCTTCGGCGCCTTCTGCCGGCCGGTACGGCTCATGCTGGTACACATCCAGCGCCGCCCCGGCCAATCTACCGGACTTCAGCGCCGACACCAAATCCCGTTCGACGACCAGCTTGCCCCGTGAGGTATTGACGAACAGGCTGCCGGTCTTGAATTGGGCGAATCGAGCGGCATCAAAAAGGCCCTCGGTGCGCTCATTTAGGGGCAGATGCACGCTGACAACATCCGCGCCGGCGACCACTGCATCCAGATCAGCGCTCCAGGTGGAGTAGCCGAAGCGCGCCCGCATTTCCGGCACCGGCATCCGCAGCCGATCCGCGACGACTGCCTCGGTCGAGCGCTGGCAAATCAGCGTCTCCATCCCAAATCCCTGGTGCGCGATCTGGGCCACCTGCGCGCCGATCCGCCCCAGCCCGACGATGCCCAATTTGAGTTCCCCCAGCTCATACGTGGCGCGCGGCTGCCAGTTACCCTGTCGCAGCTCCTGGTGGCCCTGCACAATCTGCCGAACCAGCGCGCCGATGAGCAACAAACAGTGCTCGGCCACCGACCGATCCAGCGCGCCGGGAGTATTGGCGATGGCGATACCGCGTTGCCGGGCCAGCCCTCGGTCGATATTATCAAAGCCGACGCCGAAGCGTAGAATGATGCTACCCGCCGCGAGCGCTTCGTATAATGGCCCGACATATGGCGCGGCGCCCAGGACCACCGCCCGGCACCCGTGGTCGCGGATAAATGTCGCCACCGATTCCTCATCATTGGCAACGGGCACAAATTGATACTCGCCGGGCTGGGCGAAGACCATCGCGCCTTTTTCATATGCGGTTTGGGTAACGGGAACGATCATCAGGTCCTCATCGATGATGGCCGCGTTATGGGATGATACTGGCCCGGATGACCTGGTGCTGCCGCCCGTGTTTCTGCGCCCAATCAGCCTCATGAAACGCGATATTGATATCTTTCAACGCATACGTGTGTGAAAAGAGCTGCTGGAAGGGGTAGCGAGCTTGAACGTTCAGCAAAAATTGTAGAACTTTCGGTAACACCCACGGATCGTAATTACTCAGGCCCACCATTCGTTTATTGGCGCCGACGAGCCAGGTGGGGTCCATTGTAAACGTTTGACCGGGGCTGATACAGCCGAGCAGCAGCAGGGTCCCATCTGTGCGGAGCAAGCTCAATCCTTCTGGGATCACCTGCGGTGCCCCGGTGGCCTCGATCACCAGGTCCGCGCCGCGGCCCTCGGTTAGCTCCAGCACCTGCTCACGCCGCACATCCGCAGCGCCTTGCTCCTCGACCAGGATGACCTCGTCGGCGCCAAACGCCTGAGCGAGCCGCAGCCGCTCCGCGAGTTGATCGATCACGATCACTCTTGCAGCACCGCTCTCCTTCGCGACCATACTCGCGTATAGTCCCAAGCCCCCCGCGCCCTGGACGACCACGTAATCCCCTAACCGCACCTGGACCTGCGAAAGCGCGAACAGCATTTGCGCCCCGATGCAGTTGGCTGTGCAGGCGATCTCATCGGGAAGGGCATCCGGCACTTTGAAGCTGTAACCACCAGGACGCACATAGTAGTACTCGCCAAAGGCGCCCGTAAAATACGGTGGTACTGCGACCGTGCGCGCGCCGAAGCGTGTAAATCGATGCGGGCAATTGGCCATCTGCCTATTCAAACAGTACCAGCAACGGTGGCAAGGAAAAAAGTACGGGAAGACCACCCGATCGCCTTCGCGCAATTCCTGGCCGAGCGAATCGGTCCGGAGATCGCGACCGAGCCTGAATACGCGGCCAACCATCTCGTGACCAAACACATACCCGGCCGGATCAGCATTGGGGATGCGCGTCTCACCGCGCCACGTGTGCAAATCCGAGCCGCAGATATTGGCCATGCTGATCCGAACCAGCATAGCCTCGGGCTCAACCTCCGGCAGTGGGAACTCGCGAATCTCGAAATCCTGCCCAGGCGCGAAGAATACGGCTGCACAACCTTTCATAGATGCCGGCTCAACTTTTCTACGGGGCTTCCCACACCCTTTTCCAACTCTGATAGGAGCGCTAGAGTGCGTCGCGCACACTGGCTAACGAGCGCAGCAGTGTGTGGACTTCGGCTAGTGGAAGCGCCCTGGTCCCATCGCTCAACGCTCGCGCAGGCTCAGGATGTGTTTCGAAAAAGACCCCATCGATCCCAGTGGCAACCGCCGCCCGCGCGAGCGGCGCTATAAACCGCGACTCACTGGCGCAATCATCCTCCGGGTGGGGGCTTAACTGCGTGCTATGTGTAGCGTCAAAGATAACGCGCTGTTGCGCGCTTTTGAGATAGACCAAGCTACGCATATCGACGACGACCTGGTTGTAGCCGAAGGTGGTCCCGCGCTCGGTAATAAAGACCGCCTTGGCGCCGGCGGCGCGCGCTTTCTCCACCACCATCAGCATATCCCAAGGCGCCATGAACTGGCCTTTCTTGATGTTTACGGGTAGACCCGTGCGACCAGCGGCCGTGATCAGATCGGTCTGCCGGCACAGAAAAGCCGGAATTTGAATCAAATCTACCGCAGAGGCAACTTGCTCCGCCTGCCACGGCTCATGGAGATCAGTGGTGGTAAGCACTCCTACCTGCGTACGAACGGCCTTCAAGATCCGCAAACCTTCGTCGAGACCGGGGCCGCGGGCGGAGTGCAGCGAGGAGCGATTGGCCTTATCAAAAGAAGCTTTGAACACATATGTGAACCCGAGTTCCGCACAGATCCGCTTCACATGAGCGGCGATCTCAAAACATATCTGCTCCTGTTCGACCGCGCATGGACCTGCGATGACACAGAAACGATCTTCAAGCCACATCGGCGACCCCCTCCATCTACATCTCAGAGGCTGTTTGAAAAGGGGGAGTTTAAGGGGGCAGCCCCTCAAGAACCCCCTTTCACCACCAAACTCGTGCGATAAACGGACTTTTCAAACAGTCTCTCAGGCATTTGGCGTGCCAATCGTTTGGTGGAGTGTTTCAGCGCCGCTCAGCGTGATCGGGATACACGTGCAGGTGCTGGAAGCTTCAAGGCTGAGAGCAGCCTCGCTCAAGATATCCATCACAAGCATGCCACGTTCCTGAACAGCGGCATTAATCTTCTCCAGCAGCACATGTTTCTCCTGATTCGATATGCCCGCGCCCGGATTGGAAACGATCGCGACCGTCGCATAGCATATATTCAGCTCCCGCGCAAAGATGGCTTCCGGGATGTTCGTATGGCCGATGACATCGCCGCCGAGCAGGGCATACATCCGAATTTCGGCCGCCGTGTCATATCGCGGGCCATCGGTTCCGACATAGCATCCACGCGGCGCAATTGAGACACCGCGAGCTTCGGCCACCTGGAGAACTGCTTGTCGAAGTGTTGGGCAGTATGGTTCAGTAAAATCGACGAAGTGAAAACCACTATCCTCAAAGATTGTACAATGGCGATGGCGTGTTAGATCAATAAATTGATCGACTAAAACCAGCTGGCCGGTCGGCAACGTTGATCGCAAGCCACCAACAACCGATGTCGCAAAGACTCGTTTCACTCCGATCTGCTGCAAAGCGAGCATATTCGCACGATAGTTTACATGATGCGGCATTAATGGGCTATGAGGGTCTGAACGAGCAAGACTTGCGACACGCCGTCCGGGAGCAAGGTTACCAAAAAACATTGATGCCGGCCCAAACTTCGTATCTATCTGGACTGCTTCTATTTCTGAAAGCTTCGTGTGAAAACTAAGACTCGCACTGGTAATAAAAGCGGTATCAATCATGAGAAGTCCTCCTCCTCTTTATACGCAGATCAGCGATGTACTAAAGCTTTCTCACATGATCTGGAACGTGTGTGGGCTTTTCTGTGGGGGGGCTTCCCCTACACACCCTTTTCCAGTTCCGAGCCGAGCTTTATTCGTCATCGTTCGCTTCTCATAAGATCCCAGAGAAGTCCTGGCAACTCATCGTCGAACATCGCTTGCTCTTCTAGTACAATCATCCGCCGCATGCGCTCGCCATTGCGTTCGATCAGCGGCAGCAGATGTACCTGGCCATATAATGCACATAAAACCACTTCTGAAGTGCAGGCGGCGACAGCAAAACGAAGCTGCCACAGTATTCTTGTCAGATCTGTTCTAGTAAGGGGGACGTGCGCGGAGTATGCGCGTAAAAAGGCCTGTGTACAACGATAATCACCTATCTCCTCGGCAAACCCACACAGAAAAAGCAAGCTCTTTGCAATATCAAACGATAGATCGCCGAAGAAAGAACTTTCCCAATCGAGTGTTGTCATGTGAGTGCCGGAGACGAGCAGATTGCCGGAATGAAAATCACCATGGATAATCTGCGGCGCTAATTGCCCGGTAGGTGGTCTTTTCCTATAAGCAAACAAATGCTGTCTAGCTTGCAGAAAGTTTACTAGTTTCCATCGGGCTTGCTCAGGTATATTAGCTTCGTCGATCACAGTGGATAGATCGGCATTTGGCATAAGGGTTAGAATCAGGCGATCATCAAATGATTGAGTTGGGCTATCGGCAGGATGGAAGCTTGCAAGACACCTATGAATGCAGCCGAGAATCTCACCGGCTTGTTCGGCGATCGTGGGGGTTATCGGCGCATTAACCAGGGCACGCCCATCGACGTACTCATAGGCCGAAAACAACTCGCCCTCGTAGCAATACGTGCCAAGTACCGCCGGTATGCGGATTCCGGCCATACGAGCATACTCACTGACGGTATGTTCCCACGTGATATTCGGCTCGCGCTTGAGCGCGAAGTGGTGCCGCAGCACGAACACGCCCTCTTTTGTTAAGATACGGTACGTTTGGTTTCGAAATGCAGGTAAGAAGAGCGTAATAGGTTCGACATCGTCCAATCCCCCCAAACCGAACTCGTTCGCCAGGCGCACGGCACAAGCTTCAACTCTGGTATGCTCGTTCATTTGCGGCGTATTTCCGATGTCGATTGCACTCACGGCCGGCAAGCGGTGCGCTCCCTGGCGTTTGGACGCAGTGGGTCATGGGAGGTAGGTAGAGAGGCCTCTACCCTAGTTCTCAAAAGGCTTGAGTTTCCAGCGGGGCCATGTCTTTGTGAAACCCGAAATGAGAATATGTCGTCGCGGGTTGGTGGTCCGTATAGGAACTTGCAGAGGCTGAAATCAGCGCAGCCCACTCACAAAAGCAACCTCGCCCATCTTTACCTGGGCTTGGAGGTTATCTTTGTGCAGATTTAAGTAGAACTCCTTATCATTATTGATGACCCGCTCGGAGAAAAGCATCCATGAAATGATGTCGCGATACTTGTAGCCACTCGATGTTAGCTGATAGCGGCTAGCACCGACTCTCCTTAATAATCCTTCGGCAATTGAGGCCTCCAGAATATCCTCAAACATATATGCATACTTCTCGACGTTATAACGCTCCAATTCCTTCAGATCCAGATCGAACAAATGCAACACAAGCCGCTTACGAATCCGCTCCTCATCGGTATAGTCGAATCCGGCGAGGATCAGATTCTCACCGTTCCGCACGGCCTTGATATAGTCCCAAACCTGCCGGACGTCTGGCTTATGACTCCCACCAATAATGTAATCGATCGTGTTTGTATAAGACCGCGCGCCGGCCCCAATACCCAGGATTGGGACACCGCAGAATTGAAGAACCTTTTGGCGATACCCTCCGCGGCCCTGCATTTTGTATCGAACATTCGACTCCTGCACGTATCCGGCTTCTAGAATAGTATCACGCGCAAAATCGTACCGATGATAAAATTGCGGGTCTCGCTGATAGATATATCGACCAATCTTCGAGAACCAGGCATCGGGGCGAATAGTGAGAAAATACGTGCTGATGGTATCGGGTTCGAGCGCAACCAGCTCACGCACCGACTCCGCCCAGGTTTCATCCGTCTGGCCGGCGAAGCCCATGACGAGATCGGTGCTCAGGTTCGGGAGCTTATGATCTTTGATAATGCGGATAGCTTCGCGGATAACCTGTGCATTCGCTCTTGACCGACCCGCTTCTTTGAGTTCCTGTTTCTTGAGCGATTGTATGCCAACATTCATGCGGGTCAGACCCAGCGACATCAAATACCCTACAACATTCGGCTCTTCTGAGTTGACAACCGAGTCGGGAGTGGCCTCAATTGCCACTTCGTCGACAATACTTCTCCAATTGGGGTAAATGTCTTCGATCTTCTTGAAGATCGCATCAAAGTTATGACGAGCTAAGAGAGAAGGCGTACCACCACCAATGTAGACCGTTCGCAGGTTTCTCTTTTCGATGATACCGCGCGATTCTTCTAGTTGCTTACAGAGCGCATCCGTATAGGCGTCGTATACCGATTGTTCCTCAGATATAACAGTATAAAGATTGCAGAACCCACATTTGTACCGGCAAAATGGAACATGGATGTATATGTTCAGATCATTGTTAGGCGAGTTACGCTCATCCTCTTCCCATATTTTCTCAATCGTCCAGTCTGGATTTGGTGCCCGATATGCCGAGCGGGTCGGGTAGCAGTATACAAAGGGCGGAATGGCTCCTCCAGTTATCAAGTCCCGTAATTCTTGTCGGACAGTACTTCTCAAACTGGACATGGCAGACCTCCTTAACTGAATTTATCTCGTGCGCACTTGTCCATATATAGCATTCCTATTTGAGTCGTAAACGTGGATGGGCTTTTCTGTGGGGGCTCCCCCCACACCCCCTTTTACAACTCATTTAGGAACGCTATAGAACGGCCATCGGCGGGCACGCCGATTCGAGGCCGAACTTAGGCTATCAATGCCTTTTAGATTGATTCTCAGGAGACAGCAATAACAGCCTGGACGATCCAGACCATTACTAAGCCAATGAGGGTAATGCAGCGATGGAGTATATGGAGGTATTTGTCTCTTCTCGGTCGCAGATTATACGATATTACTATTCGTATGTCAAGAGGCTTTTCTGGCGCGAGGGTCAAGCACGTTTGCTTAAATTCGCGGTACAATACACCGCATTGATCGATTTAAGAAAGGAGCGTAATAATGATCGCCACCCAGCCATTCGGGCGCACCGGCCACTCCAGCACGCGCACGATCTTTGGCGCCGCAGCCCTTGGTGGGGTTACGCAGGACGAGGCCGATCGGACGCTCGAACTGCTGCTCCAGCACGGCGTCAACCATATCGACACGGCCGCCAGCTATGGCGAATCGGAACTGCGGATCGGGCCATGGATGAGGGGGCACCGCCAGCATTTCTTCCTGGCCACCAAGACCGGCGAGCGCACCGCCCAGAAGGCGCGCGACCAGATCCACCGCTCGCTGGATCGGCTGCGAGTTGACCACGTCGACCTGATCCAGCTGCATAACCTGGTGGACCCGCAGGAGTGGGAGACGGCGCTGGGGCCGGGCGGGGCGCTTGAGGCGGCCGTCGAGGCCCGCGACCAGGGGCTAGTGCGCTTCATCGGCGTGACCGGCCACGGCGTCACCGTCGCCGCCCAGCACCGCCGCGCCCTGGAGCGGTTCGATTTCGACTCGGTGCTGCTGCCCTACAGCTACGTCATGATGCAGAACCCCCAGTACGCCGCCGACTTCGAGGCGCTGATGGAGTTGTGCCAAGCGCGCAATGTGGCGGTGCAGACGATCAAGGCGATCGTTCGCGCGCCTTGGGGCGACCGGCCGCACACCCGCGCGACCTGGTACGAGCCGCTGGAGAACCAAGCCGACATTGACCGGGCGGTCCACTGGGTGATCGGGCGGCCTGGTTTCTTTCTGAACACCGCCGGCGATATCCACGTGCTGCCCAAAGTGCTGGACGCCGCTGGCCGCTTCGAGGCGCGCCCGACCGATGCGGAGATGCGGGCGCAGAGCAAGCAACAAGAGATGGCGCCGCTGTTTGTATGAGGGACTCGCTTAAAACCTCCCATAGCAGATCTGAAACGTGAAGCGTGAAACGTGAATACGCTCCAACATCACGTTTCACGTTTCACGTTTTACGGAGCGCAGAAGACTAGAAGGGGAGCCAAGGGTCGTTTTATGCAGCACACCAACTACCGTATCGACGATCTGTTCGCCGACCGGGCCAAGCAGGCGTCGCCGTCGCTCTACGGCCCGATGCAGGGCGGCCCTGAACAGATCAGCTTCGCCTTCGGCCTGGCCGACCCGGCGCTCTTCCCGCGCGACGAGCTGGTAGCGGCGACCGCTGCCGTGCTGGAGCAGGACGCCGACGGCGCACTCAACTACGGGCCGAGCTACGCCGGGCTGCGCCAGCAGATCACGGCGCGCATGCGCTCGCAGGGCATCGAGGCCGAGGACGACAACATCATGATCGCCTACGGCTCCAGCCAGCTCCTGGCGCTACTGCCGCAGGTCTTCGTCGACCACGGCGACGTGGTGCTGATTGAGGGGCCGAGCTTCCTCGGCGCGGTGCGCCACTTCGCCGATGCCAGCGCGCGCCTCATCACCGTGCCGACCGACGCCGAGGGTATGGACATCGATGCGCTGGAGGCAACGCTGCGTGACCTGCGCCGGCAGGGCGTGCGCCCCAAGTTCATCTACACCATCCCGACCTTTCACAACCCGACCGGCGCCACCATGCCGCTGGACCGGCGCCGCAAGCTAGTGGCGCTGGGCGCCGAGTATGGCGTGCTGATCGTCGAGGACGACGCCTATGGCGACCTGCGCTTCGAGGGCCAGCCGCTGCCCAGCCTGGCCGCGCTCGACGATAACAGCTGGGTGATGCGAATCTGCACGTTCTCGAAGACGCTGGCGCCGGGTGTGCGGATGGGTTGGGCCTACGCGCACCCGGAGATCATCAGGCGCATGGCGAAGTTCAAGGTCGAGGGATCGAGCGGCCCGTTCCTGACGCGGGTGATCGCCCGGTTCTGCGAGCACGGCCGCCTGGACGCCCACATCCAGCGGTTAGTCGCGCTCTACCGCCACAAGCGCGACGTGATGCTCGACGCGATTGGACGCGAGTTCCCCGCCGAGGTCGTCGCGCTGCGCCCCGAAGGCGGCTTCTACGTCTGGTGCAAGCTGCCCCCCGGCATGAGCGCCACCGCGCTACTACCACTGGCCGAGGCGCGCGGCGCCACCTTCCTGCCCGGCACGCGCTGCTTCGCCGACGGCCAAGGCGACGACGCCATCCGGCTGGCGTTCAGCTACCAGCCAGCCGAGCGGATCGAGGAGGGGATCGCGCGGATTGGGGCGGCGATGCGGGCGATCCCCTTATCGTAGCGTCATGTGAACCACAGGAGAACATAATCAGCCCCGGCCTACGAGCCTGATGGCATCCTCGTAGGCCGGGGCTGATGTTTTAAGCGATCTGGATGGCGCTCCGCGCCACGGAGCATTACGCCGATGGGCTTGTGCTTACATCCTCCAGCTCGGAGGGGTGGCGCTCCTGCTCGCGCGCGATCGTCTGCGCGTGCAGCATGGCCTCCAGCATCGCCGGGGTGAGCGCGCCCTGTGCAACCAGGATCTGCCCCAACAGCACGGTCTCGCCCTGCAGGCGGCGCTGCGCCTGCCGATCCAGCGCTGCGGCGAGCTGCGCCGCGCTGATGATCCCGCCCAGCACCAGCAACTCGCCCAAGGCGGTCGACGCCGCGCCCGATTCCATGCGCCGCCGATCCATTTGCTGGAGCATCAGGACGGTCACCAACTCCTGGCTGGTCAGAAAGCCCTGCGCGACCAGCAGATCCCCCAGGGCGATCGGCGCGCCGCGCGCGATGTGCATGGCCTGCTCGGCCAGCGCCGATGTCAACTGGGCCTCGGCCAGTAGGCCCAGCGCCAGGAGGTACTCACCGAGCCGCACCGGCCCTTTGGGGCGCTCGACCCGGCGCAGCGAGGCAGGCAGCATTGGCGTGGGAAGCGGGTAGCTCCGCAGGGCATGCCGCAACATGCGCGGGAGGTCGGGTTCGGAGCGCGACGCATCGAGGCGTCGGGATGATCTTTGCGTTGTGCGAGGCATAGGTTCTCCTTTGCGACGATGTACTGCACGACTCTGCAACGCTGTCCTTGCCTAATACACCGCTCCCGGCACACCAACGATGCGGCGTCTTCGTCGGCTGACCGGGCAAACATCCCCAAGTGAGACGTGAAACGTGATGTGTGAGGGCCTTTCACGTTTCACGTTTTATGTTTCACGCGCGCTTTGGGATGAACAAGAAGTTCAAAGTCCATTAGAGATTGGAGGTGGAGAGCCGCTCGACGACCGCCTGCCCAACCTCGCCCGTGCCATAGGTTCGCTGGCCCGCCGCTGCGATATCGACCGTCACATAGCCGTCGTCGATCGTCCTGGCCACGGCGGCCTCCACGGAGCGCGCCTCATCCTCCAGCCCCAGCGAGTGGCGCAGCAGCATAGCGACGCTCAGGATCGTGGCCAGCGGATTGGCGATACCCTGCCCGGCGATATCCGGTGCGGTGCCGTGGATTGGCTCATAAAGCCCAATCTGCGTGGGCCGTATGTCATCCGGTGCCCCTTCGGCGGTCGTCGGTCGTCCGTCGTCCGTCGTCATGCCGAGCGATGCCGACGGCAGCATGCCCATTGAGCCGGCCAGCATCGACGCCTCGTCGGTCAGGATATCGCCGAACATGTTCTCGGTCACGATCACGTCGAAGTCGGCCGGGCGACGGATCAGGTGCATCGCGCAGGCGTCGACCAGTAGGTGATCGAGCTGCACGTCGGGGAACTCTTCCTGCATCACCCGCGTGGCCACTGTGCGCCACAGGCGCGAGGTCTCCATCACATTGGCCTTGTCGACCGAGGTGAGCTTCTTGCGCCGCCCGCGCGCCAGCACTGCGGCGGCGCGCACGATCCGCTCGATCTCGCCGGTGGTGTAGACGCAGGTATCGAACGCGCGCTCCTCGCCGCCCTCCGTCTGCTCGCGGCCCTTCGCGCCGAAGTAGATCCCGCCGGTCAGCTCGCGCACCACCAGCAGGTCCACCCCCGCCAGGCGCTCCGGCCGCAGTGGCGAGACCGCGACCAGCTTGGGGTGCGGCACCACCGGGCGCAGATTGGCGAACAGCCCAAGCCCTTTGCGTAGGCCGAGCAGCCCGTGCTCGGGGCGCACCTTGGCATTTGGGTCATCCCACTTCGGCCCGCCGATCGCGCCCAGCAGCACGGCGTCGGACTCGCGGCAGCGCGCCAGTGTCTCGTCCGGCAGCGCGGTGCCCAGCGCGTCGATCGCGCAGCCGCCCAGCAGCGCCTCGCGCAGCTCAAACTGGTGGCCCCAGCGCTCCGCAACCGCCTGGAGCACCCGCACGCCCTCGGCGACGACCTCGGGGCCGATTCCGTCGCCGGGCAGCGTCGTGATCTTTGCCTGCATCATTCCCTCTCGTATACTGGAGATGAGAGATTGGAGATTGTACGAATTCTCCAATTTCTCATCTCTCATCTCTGAGAAACTGTTTGAAAAGGGCATAGTCATGCCAACGATCCGTGGTGGAAAGGGGATTCTTGAGGGGCGGCCCCCTCAAACTCGCCTTTTTCAGACAGCGGTAAGTATACACCATTCTGGTGCTATAATTCCGCACGATGTCTCACGCCGTTGTGAGGCACATGGTTCTACTTCGAGAGGCTCAAAGCAATGAAACCCACTCATGTGACCACCCCACTCTGGGACTCACGACCACTCAGCATGGCACTTGGCACGCCGGTTCTGCTGAAAATGGAAGCTTTCCAGCCGGCCGGCTCGTTCAAATCGCGCGGAATGGGCGCAGCGTGCCGGGCCGCTTGCGAGGCGGGTGCGACAGGCGTGGTGTGCTCCTCGGGCGGCAACGCCGGGTATGCGGTCGCCTATGCCGGGCGCCAGCTTGGGCTCAAGGTCACGATCGTCGTTCCCGAAACCACCTCCGCGTGGGCGAAAGACTTGATCCGCAGCGAAGGCGCCGAGCTGCTGGTCCATGGCGCGGCGTGGGACGATGCACATGCCTATGCGTTGGAGCTGGTACGCCAGGGAGAACGTGTCTATATCCACCCATTTGACGACCCGGTCGTTTGGCAGGGACATGCCAGTATGATTCACGAGATCGCCGAAGCTGGTATCAAACCCGGCGCGATCGTCGTCTCGGTTGGCGGGGGTGGCCTGCTGTGTGGCCTGGTAGAAGGGCTGCATGCGGTGGGGTGGACGGATATACCGATTCTGGCGGTCGAGACCGAAGGGGCCGCATCGTTTGCCGCATCGGTCCAGGCTGGGCGGTCGGTGACGCTTGACAGGATAACGTCGGTGGCTGTCACGCTTGGCGCGCGAACGGTCGCCCCGCAGGCGCTTGAGTGGGCCCGCCGGCACCCGATCGTCCCGTGGATCGTGAGTGACCGCGCCGCAGTTGACGCCTGTCTACACTTTGCCGACGACCACCGGGTGGTGGTCGAGCCGGCGTGCGGTGCCGCTTTGGCCGCCGTCTATGGCCGCGCCAGGCCGTTGGAGGGCCAGGAGCCTGTTGTAATCATCGTCTGCGGTGGCGCGGGGGTCAATCGGGAGCTGCTTGAGCATTGGGATCGCCAGCTCTAGATAAGGTCAGTTGTCAGTGGAAAGAGGAGTTTGAGGGGCTGCCGTCTCAAACTCCCCTTTTTAGTCGGTTCGTGCCAGCTCAAGATCCATCTTCAGCCGCTCAAACAGCGCGCGCGCCTCCTGCCACAGCGCCTGGCCACGCGGCCGGTCGCCCCAGCGCTCCTCGTAGCGCGCCCACTCGCGCAGGGTGCGGGCGCGCTCGCCCTCGGCGCCGATCTCGCTGAAGATCCGCGCGCTCTCGGCGAAGCATGGCCCGGCGCCGATATGGTCGGACAGTTGGGCCATCGCCATGCCCATGGCCCGCCAGGCCGCGCCGACATCGAGCGGCCGCCCGACCTGGCGCCCGATCGCCAGGCCCTGCTGCGCCGCCGCCAGCGCCTCCTGCACCTTGTCCTGCCCCAGACAGGCCCCGGCCAGGCCCACATACAGTTCCGGCAGCGTGGTCATGCTGTCGGCCTCGGCCAGCCGGATGCCGCGGCGCAGATGTTCCTCGGCGACCGCGTACTCACCCAGCCCGACCCGCGCTTCGCCAAGGTTGCTGAGCGCGTAGACCGCCCCGACCCGGTCGCCAATCTCACGGGCCAAGCGGTGGGTCTCTTCCAACAACGCGATGGCGCCGGCGTAATCACCACGAGCGTTCGCGCTGACGCCCAGGTTGTTGAGCATCACACGCATGCCGCGGCGGTCGCCCAACTCGCGTAGCAGCACCAACGCCTGCTCCTTATACTCGGTCGCTTGCTGGTAGTGTCCGACCAACTCATGGGCCACGCCGAGCAGATTCAGGCTGCGCGCCTGCTCGGACGGCGCGTGGACCTCGGCGCTCAATGCGAGCACCTGCTCGCCGGCCGCGAGGGCCTCGGCCACGCGCCCCAGCCGGTACAGCGCCCAACCTTTATGATACAGCGCCCGCGCCAGCGTGGGGGTCGAGCCGGCGCTGCGGGCCAGTTGCTCGGCCCGCTCCACGCTCTCCAGCACCGCTTGGGGGTTGCCCAGGTGCTCCTGGACGCCCGATAGCCGGCACCAGGCTTGAGCCGCAGCCTCACTATCGCCGATCGCCTCGGCGGCCTTACGCATTTCGGTAAACGCGGACAGCGCCTCGGCCAGCCGCGCCCGCAGGTCGAGCATCACGCCAAGCCCTTGGTAGAGCGCGATCCGCTCCTGCGCGCGCCCGGCGTCCCCCGGCAGCAGGGCCAGGGCCTTGCGATAGTAGCTGATCGCCGCCTCGGTCGCGTAGGTATCGTGGGCCTGCCGGGCGGCCCGCGCGTACCACTCCGCCGCCGGTTGCGCCGCGCCGGCCCGCTCGTAATGCTCGGCGATCAACCCGGCATACGCGCCGGCCCGCTCGCCGCTCCACAGGCGCAGCCAGACGGCCACCTGCGCGTGGTACTGCTGCCGAACCTGCTCCGGGATATGGGCATAGACGACCTCGTGGAGCAGCGCGTGCTTGAAGCGGTACTCGCGCTCGCCGAAGAACGCCGAGGGTGTCTGCTCGACGACCAGCCCCTTGTGCCGCAAGATATCGAAGATCGAGCCGGTATCGGCAGTGAGGACACTGCCAACAAGCTGGGCCACCGCGCTGGCCCAGAAGACGCGACCGACTACCGCCGCGCCCTCCAGCGCATTGCGCTCCAGCGGCGATAGCACTTCAAGGCGCGCCAGCATCACCTCGGTCAGGGTGCGTGGCACGCGCAAGCTCTCCAGCCGCCCCAACTGCACCTGCCAGCGATCCGGGCCGATGGTGATCACGCCGTCGGCGATCAGCATCTTGATCAGCTCTTCGATGTAGAACGGGTTGCCCTCGGAGCGGCTCACGATCAGGTCGCGCAGGCCCACCGGCAGGCGCCCGACATTGCGAAGCATGGCCGCGACCAGCAGGCGGCTGTCCGGCTCGGCCAGCGCCTGGAGGTCGAGCCGGGTGTGGGGCGCGCGGCCCTTGCCCCAGCCGGGACGTTGATCGAAGAAGTAGCGGCGGGCGGTGCCGACGATCAGGACCGCCGTGCCCGGCCCGCCCTGCGCCAGGTGATCGAGAAACCCCAGTGAGCTTTCGTCGGCCCAGTGCAGGTCCTCCATGATCAGCACGACCGGGTTCTGCTCGCTCAACGCGGCGAAGAGCTGGGCCGCGTAGTGGACGGCGCGGTCGCGAATTTGGCGGGCGTCGTCGAGGATGCCGCGCAGGTAGGGGCTCTCGGAGTAGTCGAGGCCGATCAGGTAGCCGAGGAAGTGCGCCTTCTCCATGGCGTCGGCGCCTAGCGCCGCCACCACGCCGCGCTCCAGCTTCTCGCGTGCCAGAGCCGCCGAGTCGCTCTCCTGAATCTGGAAGCCAGAGGCCAGCAGGGCGCGCACCATAGTATAGGGCAGCGCGTGGGTGCGCTGGTCGGCCCAAGCGCGAAAGATCGCCAGCGGCTCGGGCAGGCGCTGTAGCCACTGGCCAAACTCCTGGACCAGGCGCGACTTGCCGATCCCCGGCTCGCCGACGATCGTCACCAAGTGGGTGCCGCGGTCCTCCATGATCGCGTAGAGCGCGTCGAGCACCAACTGAAGCTCGGCGTCGCGCCCGATCATGCGCGCCGCGAGGCCGGCGCCGTCGCGGCGCCGGAGCACGGCCAGCTTCTCGCGGAGGGTCGCGATCGTCGCATTGACCACCGCGTCGCCCAAGCTGGCGCGCTGAGTCTCCAAGTGGGTGATCGCCTGCTCAAGTTGGGTCTGCTCTGTGGCCATTGATCTTGTCTCGGGCGGGACGCGGCGTCCGTGAAAGGATGTCGATTATACATGAACGCGCACAGTGGGCCAAATCGAAGATCGAAAATTTCCTCAAGATCGCTCGACATTGGCCTCCGTACCACCGTGATCTTCGTGGGAAAAGCTGATACGGCCTGCTCAGATCTGACAGATCTGAGCAGGCCGTATCTGAAAGGTAGCGGTTGAGCCGCTACTGTTCGGTCGCAGTGGTATGAATCGACGCCGGGTGGGCCGTCTCGTACGCGGCGATCCCCGGCTCCTCGGCGATCAGAAAGCCCATCTGGTCCACGCCGTTGAGCAGGCAGTGCTTCGCGAACGGGTCGATCGGGAAGCTGACCCGCTGGCCGCCCGGCAGCGCCAGCGTCTGGCTGGCCAGGTCGACCGTGATCGCCGTCGCCGGGTCCTCGTCGAACATGCTGACGAGCTGGTAGTAGGTCTCCTCGTCGACTTGAATCGGTAGCAGGCCGTTCTTGAGCGAGTTGTTCTTGAAGATATCGGCGAAGTACGTGCTGATCACCGCCTTGAAGCCGTAGCCCTGGAGCGCCCACGGCGCATGCTCGCGCGAGGACCCGCAGCCGAAGTTATGGCCGGCGACCAGGATCTCAGCGTCCTGGGCCTCGGGGCGGTTGAGCGGGAAGTCGGCCTTTGGGCTGCCGTCAGGGTTGTAGCGCCAGTCGGCGAACAGGCCGTCGCCCAGGCCGACCTTGTCGGTGGTGCGTAGATATCTAGCCGGTATGAGTTGGTCTGTATCGATGTCCTGCACCGGCAGGGCGACTATCTTTGCGGTGAACGGTGTGATCGGTTCCATGTTACTCCTCCTGATTAGTAGAAACGTCGCGCGATAGCTCACGCTAGTGATTACACGAGAGCGGTTGACAGCTTTCAACTTATCCGGTATAGTATACAAACATTTGTGCGAAAGGATGTTACCTTCTGATTGCAAAGTCGGAGATACCGACATGGCTATCGTCTACAACACTGATGGTGTGGCTGGTAAGGTGTGCAACAAGTGCGGCGAGTGGAAGCAAGTGAGCGAGTTCAACATCTACCGGAAGAAGGGTGTACCTGTTGGCGATGGCTTGCAATATTGGTGCAAAGCTTGCAGGAATATTGACAAGCGAGCTAGGCGAGCGGCCAACCCTGAGCTACACCGGCAGAAATCCCGAGCATATATGGCATCTCGCCGCGACCAGAGCAACAACTATCAACGGGTTTGGCGTGATAAGAACCGGGAAATCGAGCCGAAGGCTCACACACCGAGGCCGAATGGGAAGCTCTCAAGGCCAAGTATAACTACACTTGCTTAAGATGTGGGCGGCGTGAGCCGGAGATCGCGCTTACTCGCGACCATGTTATAGCCATCACTCAGGGCGGCAGCGACTGGATTACGAACATCCAGCCGCTGTGCCACACCTGCAATAGTTCGAAGAACAATAAGAACATTGATTACCGTGTGAACTGGCAGTCGCAGAATATTACTAGCTCAGAAACTTCCTCGGATCAGTAACAACTCCCTCTACCGCAGTGGCCGCAGCAGTCAGCGGGCTGGCGAGGAAGGTACGGCTCCCCGGTCCCTGACGGCCAATGAAGTTTCTATTGCTGGTCGACAGGCAGTATGCCCCCGCTGGGATTTTGTCATCGTTCATAGCTAAACATGCCGAGCACCCCGCCTCGCGCCACTCCGCACCGGCCTCCTTGAAGATCCGGTCGAGCCCTTCCGCCTCGGCCTGGCGCTTGACGATCTGCGAGCCGGGCACGATCATCATCCGCACGCCGGGGGCGACCTTGCGCCCCTTGATTAGGCCCGCCGCCGCGCGCAGGTCGCTGATCCGAGAGTTGGTGCAACTGCCGATGAAGACCACGTCGACCTTCTGGCCCAGCAGTGGCTGGCCCGGTCGCAGCTCCATGTAGCGCAGCGCCTTGTCGAGCGCCACGCGCTGGCTTGGATCGGATAATTCAATCGGGTCGGGCACACGACCGTCGATCGGCATGCCCATGCCGGGATTCGTGCCGTAGGTGATCATCGGGGTCAGCCGGCCGGCGTCGAGCGTGACCGCCGCGTCGTACACCGCGCCCTCGTCGGTCGGCAGCCGCCGCCAGGCCACCAGCGCCTGCTCCCAGGCCGCGCCGCTAGGCGCGTGCGGCCGCCCGGCGATGTAGCTAAACGTCGTCTCGTCGGGCGCGACCATCCCAGCCCGCGCGCCGCCCTCGATCGACATATTGCAGACGGTCATGCGCTCTTCCATGCTGAGCGCGCGGATGGCCCCGCCGGTGTACTCGAACACATACCCGGTGCCGCCGCCGACGCCGATCTGGGCGATGATCGCCAGGATGATGTCCTTGGCCGTCACGCCCGGCTGGAGCCGCCCGTCGATGCGCACCTCCATTGTTTTGGGCCGGCTCTGGATCAGGCACTGCGTCGCCAGCACATGGGCCACCTCGGAGGTGCCAATGCCAAAGGCCAGCGCGCCGAAGGCGCCGTGGGTGCTGGTATGGCTGTCGCCGCAGACGATCGTCATGCCCGGCTGGGTCAGGCCCTGCTCCGGCCCAATCACGTGGACGATGCCCTGCTTGTCGCTGCCGAGCGCGAACAGCGGGATGCCGAAATCGCCGCAATTGCGCTCAAGCTGGTTGAGTTGCGCGGCCGCTTGCGCGTCCAGCACCGGGATGATCCCATCGGGGCCGCGCGGCGTCGTCGGCGTCGAGTGGTCCATGGTCGCCAGCGTTCGCTCGGGCCGGCGCACCTTCAGGCCGCGCTGCCGCAGCTCGGTGAACGCCTGCGGCGACGTGACCTCGTGGACCAGGTGCAGGTCGATGTACAGCACCGCTGGGGTCTCCGGCGTCTGCGGGCGGACGATGTGGGTATCCCAGATTTTCTCGAATAGGGTCTTTGGTGTTACCATTGGATTCATGCTCCTACGTACTCAAGCCACCCCCACTTATCCTCCGTCTCGCCGCTGAACAGGCCGAAAAACAGCTTCTGGATCGCGGTGGTGATCGGGCCGCGCTTACCCGCGCCGATCGTGATCTGGTCGACCGAGCGGATCGGCGAGACCTCGGCGGCCGTGCCGGTGAAGAATAGCTCATCGGCCAGGTAGAGCACCTCGCGCGGCAGGTTCTGCTCGCGCACCTCGTAGCCCAGCTCGCGCGCCAGGGTGATCACCGAGTCGCGCGTGATGCCGGGCAGCAGCGCGGCGGTGATCGGCGGGGTGTAGATCACGCCGTCGCGGATCACGAACAGGTTCTCGCCGGAGCCCTCGCTGAGCATGCCGTTCGTGTCGAGCGCGATCCCCTCGGCGTAGCCGTGGCGCACTGCCTCCATCACCACCAACTGCGACGACAGGTAGTTGCCGCCGGCCTTGGCCATCGCCGGCAGGGTGTTGGGCGCGGGGCGGCTCCACGAGGAGACCGCCACATCGACGCCGTTCTCCAGCGCGTCGGCGCCCAGGTAGGCGCCCCACTCGATCGCCGCGATCATCACCTCGACCGGGTTCTTGAGCGGAAACACGCCGATCTCGCCGTAGCCGCGCCAGACCAGCGGGCGCAGGTAGGCGCTCTGTAGGCCATTCTCGCGCACGACCGCCTTGCACGCCGCGCCGATCTGCTCCAGGTCATACGGCAGCTCCATCCGGTAGATCTTGGACGAGTCGAACAGGCGGCGAACGTGCGGCGCGAGCCGGAATATCGCCGGGCCGTTGGGCGTGCTATAGCAACGGATGCCCTCGAACACCGAGGAGCCGTAGTGCAACGCGTGGGTCATCACGTGGACGGTGGCCTTCTCCCAGGGCACCAGCTCGCCATTGAACCAGATGTACTTCGTGGGAGTGATCGGCATTGGTTTCTCCTCATGAGTATACAATGGTAAATTAGGAATAGTAGGGATTATACTGCGTTTGTCCGTTGTGCTAGCTCGTCTGCGCCGTCTGCAACTGACAACGGACCACTGACCACGGACCGCAGCAGGGGCAGCTCCAGGCTGTCCCACAGCGCCTGCCAGCTCGCCTCGATGATGTTCTCCGAGCAGCCGACCGTGCTCCAGCGCTCCTCGCCGCGCGCCAACTCGATCAGCACCCGCGGCCGAGCGGCCGTGCCGAGATGCTCATTGACGATGCGAACCTTGTAGTCGACCAGGTGGACATCGGCTAGCTCGGGGTAGTGGGGCAGCAGCGCCTTGCGGATGGCCCGGTCCAGCGCGTCAACCGGGCCGTCGCCCTCGGCGACGGTGTGCATCACCTGGCTGCCGACGCGCAGCTTGACGATCGCCTGCGACATCTCGCCGTTGCCGCTGCGCTTCTCGACGATCACCGTAAAATCGAGCAGCTCGAATGGCGGCACATAGCCCGGCGCCGCGCGGCGGATCAGCATCTCGAACGATCCCTCGGCGGCCTCGAACTGAAACCCCTCGTTCTCAAGCTCCTTGATCCGCTGCAAGACGGCGCGCTCGTTGCCGTTGAGCTGGAGCCCCAGCGCGTCGGCGCGCATCCGCACATTCCGGCGCCCGGCCAGCTCACTGACCACCACCCGCATCTCGTTGCCCACCAGCGGCGGGTCGATATGCTGGTAACTCTCGGCGACCTTGGCAATCGCCGCGACGTGGATGCCGCCCTTGTGGGCGAACGCGCTGCGGCCGACATACGGCGCGTGGGTGTCGGGGTTGAGGTTGGCGACCGCCGCGACATAGTGCGACAGCTCGCTCAACCGGCGAAGCTGCTCTGGGGCCAGGCACTGGTAGCCGAGCTTGATCTGGAGGTTGGCGATCAGTGGGATCAGGTCCATGTTGCCGCAGCGCTCGCCATAGCCGTTGATCGTGCCCTGGACCTGCACGCAGCCGGCCTGCACCGCAGCCATCGCGTTCGCCACCGCCACCGCGCCGTCATTATGGGTGTGGATACCAAGAACTAAAGTATCGGCCCCTTGTTCTTTATTCTTTGTTCTTTGTTCTAGGTGCTCGCGCACGACCCGCACGACCTGCCCCACGAAATCGGGCAGCGCGCCACCGTTGGTATCGCACAGCACCACCGAGTCGGCGCCGGCCTTGGCGGCGGCCGCGATCGTCGCCAGCGCGTATTCTGAGTCGAGCCGGTAGCCGTCGAAGAAGTGCTCGGCGTCGTAGACCACCTCTTTGCCGAGGCGCTTGAAGTAGGCCACGCTATCGGCGATCATCCGCAGGTTCTCGTCGCGGGTGGTCTCCAGCACCTGCTCGACATGCAGCGTCGAGCTTTTGCCGACCAGCGTGATGACCGGGGTATCGGCCTCGACCAGCGCGCGGATGTTGGGATCATCATCGCAGCGGTTGCTGGCATGGCGGGTACTGCCAAAGGCGGCGATGCGCGCGTGGCACAGCTTGACCTGCTTAATGCGCTGGAAGAACTCCGCGTCCTTGGGGTTCGAGCCGGGCCAGCCGCCCTCGATATAGTGGATGCCCATCGTGTCCAGCTCGCGCGCGATCTTGACCTTATCCTCGGCCGAGAGCGACAGCCCCTCGCGCTGCGTGCCGTCGCGGAGGGTGGTATCGTAGAGGAGGATTTGCATCGTCAGTTCCTTATGCGGTAACACGGGTATGACCCGAAGATCTTGAACAGCCCGGTCTGGGCCTTGATCCGCTCCAGCGCGGCCCCGACGTGGGGGTCATCGCGATGGCCATTGATGTCGATCAGAAAGATGTATTGCCCAAGCACCTCCTTGGAAGGGCGCGACTCCAGCTTGGTCATATTAATGCTGGCGTGGGCCAGCTCCTGGAGCGCGTCGACCAGCACGCCGGCCCGATCCTCGCCGAAGCCAAAGCAGAAGCTGGTCTTGTCGTCGCCGGTCGGGGTGGTATCCTCGCGACCGATCGCGATAAAGCGGGTCACATTGCCGGGGCGATCCTGGATGTCGCGCGCCAGGACGCGGGCGCTATTCAGCTCGACCGCGCGCAGCGTGCAGATCGCGGCGGCGGGGCGCTCGTCGGCCAGGGCCTCGGCCGGGGCCGCGCTATTGCTGAGCGAGGCCACTGTCGCGACGCCGGGCAGGCAGCGCTCGACGAAGCGGCGGCACTGGCCGAGCGACTGCGGGTGGGCGTACAGCACCTTGATCTGCGGTAGGCTGATCCCTTCCCGCGCGGCCAGGTAGTGCCGGATCGGGATGACCGTCTCGCCGGCGATCCGCAGCTCGGTCTCGTGGATCAGCAGGTCGAGCGTCGAGGTGACGCTGCCCTCCAGCACATTCTCGATCGGCAGCACGCCCACCGACGCCGCGCCGGTCTCGACGGCGGTGACGACTGCGGGGATGCTGGCGAGCGGCAGGTAGTCGGCGTCGGCTCCGCCGTATGCGAGCGCGGCTTCTTCGCTAAAGGTACCGGGCGGCCCAAGATAGGCGATGGTCATCATACGATTTACGATTTGAGAGATCCGCGCAATAGCGCCGTCGGTACCGTAAACGAGTAGTCGTTCTCGCCGCCAAGCTTCAGCGCGGCCCGCACCTCGTACGGGGCGCCGTCGATCAGGGCGCGGATCTGGGTAATCGCCAGGAACGGCGTGTTCATCCGGGCCACCCACGACTCGAACTCCAGCCGCAGATCCCAGGCTCCCAGCGGCTCGGTCGCAAACCCAGCCGCTTCGAGCAGCGCGCGCCACTGATCGACGCTGTGATCGCGCACGTGCGACGGGTCGCGTAGCAGCTCGATCGTGTTGAGAAACGTGTCCGACGCGGGAGCCTCCGGCGCGACCACGTCCACCAGCAGCACGGCGCCACCCGGCCGCAACACCCGCCGAAACTCGCGCAGCGCGGCCGACGGGTGCGGGTAGTGGTGCGCGCTGTAGCGCGAAGTCACCAGGTCGAATGAGGCGTCCGGGAAGGGCAGCCGCTCGGCATCGCCGCGCTGGAAGGTCACATTGGTCAGGCCACGCCTGGTCGCCAGGCGGCGGGCCTGGAGCAGCATGGCCTCGGTCAGATCGAGGCCGACGACCTCGGCGACTAGCGGGGCGAACGCCAGGGCAGTGTGGCCGGTACCACAGCCGGCGTCGAGCACGCGCATACCCGTGCTGAGTGCGCCCGCCGCCAGCATCGCCTCAAGATCCGGGCCGGAAACGTGGACCGTGCTGGTCGCGTACTTGGCCGCGACCGGCCCAAACTGGCGCTGTACCGCCCCTTTGACATCCATGCTTTGCTCCACCGATCTGCTCAAAATTCGCTGATGCATGTTTCAGAGACTGTTTGAAAAGTCTATCCACCGCTGGAGTTCCGTGGTGGATAGGGGTTCTTGAGAGGGAACCCCCCTCAAACTCACCCTTTTCAAACAGTTTCTCAGGTGAACAGGTTTCAGGGTTACGAGGAGTCAGCACGCCCACGCCTGCCCTAAGCAGTCGAAGGGTGCGGCCGGTTGCACCAGACCCGCACCTGGAGGTGCTATCTCCTCAAGAACTGTAAAGCTCGTTTGAAACCTGCCCTGAAACGTGACATATCATACCATGCATGACGATGAGCGGATAGGGAGAGCTTCATTACAGATCACATTTCACGCATCACGTTTCACGCCCGCGCCGACCGAGGTCGCTATTCCCGAACACATCGACGGCGTACAACGGCGCGTTCCTATCGTAGCCCGCCGCGTAGGCGGCCGCCTCGGCCTTGATGCGCTCCTGGCGCGCGGCCAGCATCTTGTTTAGCGCGCCCATATACGCCTCCGCCGCCGCCACGATCGTGTCGGTGTTCACGCCGTAGCCGCTGAAGATGTAGGGGCCGCGCTTGCGCGGATCGCCATTCACCACCTCCGGCACCCCTTGCTCCCTGATCCGCACCGTGACCTCGGCGACCGCGTCGAGCCCCTCGGTGATCGCGTTGATCGCGAACTCGATCAGCTCGTTCGGCCGCTGCACAATGCGGTTAATCGCCTTGTAGATCGCGTCGACCGGGCCGGTGCCGTGGGCACTGTCGGTGATCTCCTGGCCCTCGTGGTTGCGTAGCCGGACCGTCGCCACCGGCATCACGCCCGTGCCGCAGGTGACCTGGACATGCTCCAGCTTGAAGATCTCCGGCGTATGCTGGGCCTCGCTGGTGACGAGTGCCTCGATGTCGCGGTCATCGACGTGCTTCTTCTTATCGCACAGCTCCTTGAAGCGCTCGAAGAGATGCTGGAACTCCTGCTCGTCATCAAGCTCGTAGCCCATCGACACCAGCTTGGCGCGGAAGGCGTGCCGGCCACTGTGCTTGCCCAGCACCAGCATGCTGCCGTCGAGGCCGACGGTCTCGGCGTTCATGATCTCGTAGGTCAGGCGATTTTTGAGGATGCCGTCCTGGTGGATGCCGGACTCGTGGGCGAAGGCGTTAGCGCCCACGATCGCCTTGTTCGGCGGCACCGGCACCCCGATGATCGTGCTGAGCAGGCGGCTGCTGCGGGCCAGCTCGCGCGTGTCGATGCGCGTACCGACGCCGAAGAACTGCTGGCGCGTATGCAGCGCCATCACGACCTCTTCCAGCGAGGCGTTGCCGGCCCGCTCGCCGATGCCGTTGATCGTACACTCGATCTGCCGGGCGCCGGCCCGCACCCCGGCCAGGCTATTGGCAACCGCCATGCCCAGGTCGTCGTGGCAGTGGGTCGAGAGCACGATCGTGTCGGCGCCGGGCACGTTGCTGCGAATCCCATCGATCAGCCCGGCGTACTCCTCCGGCGTCGCGTAGCCGACGGTATCGGGGATGTTCAGCGTGGTCGCGCCCTCCTCGACGGCGATCGCCAGCATCTGGTACAGAAAGGCCGGCTCGGCGCGGCTGGCGTCCATGGGCGAGAACTCGACATCCTCGCACAGCGAGCGGGCATAGCGCACCATCTCGCGCGCTTTGACCAGCACCTCCTCGCGGGTCGAGCGGAGCTGATATTCGATCTGGATATCGGAGGCGTTCAGGAAGGTGTGGATGCGCTTCTTCGCGGCAGGCTGGATGGCGCTCCAGGCGCGGTCGATATCTTCCTTAACGGCCCGCGCCAGCGCCGCGATCGTCGGGCCGTCGGGGGTGCCGACCTCGCGGGCGATCTCGTGGACGGCGGCCCAGTCACCTGGCGAGGCGGCAGGGAAGCCGGCCTCGATGATATCGACCCCCAGCCGGGCCAACTGGCGGGCGACCTCGAGCTTCTCCTCGAACGTCATCGTGCAGCCGGGTGATTGCTCACCGTCGCGCAGGGTCGTGTCGAAGATACGTACGTGATCCTCCATGGAATTATCTCCTTGAGAGAACAAAGAACAAAGAACAGAGAACAAAGACAAGACGACAGGACTCCGCCTGATATGCTCACACATAATCCTCTGGCAGAAATGGGAATGGTGGCTCATCCATAGAGTTTGAGACGTTATAGCCCTCACGCTCTTCGCGCAGGTTTGGTGGTCGATCCTGGATGAGCTTATCAAGCATGAGGATCTTACTTGTGAGCATTGCCGTGATTTCGGTGCATTCTTGTAGGAGCGGCGCCTCTTCCACAGTAGTGATATGTCCCTCACGACGTAGCTGATCGAGCCAGCTATCAGTCTCGGCAAGTGATCCGCGGGCAATCGACAAGTGATTGCGGTGTGGACCAGGTATATAGCGTCCATGACCCTCGGCGATATTCGCGCCAACTGATGTAGCAGAGCTAATAATCTGGCGAACCAGAATAGCATTTGCCCAGTTCTGCGGGATTCGGCGCGTCAGCTGAATGATCTGGTGCGCTAATTCCTGCGCTCGTTGCCACATGATTAGGTTTCGGTGAGTATACCGATCTCCCATACCGCCATCCATTGCCTTCACTTCTGTGTTCTAGCCCTGCGTTCTCGTCCTGCGTTCTCGTCCTGTGTTCTTGGTTCTTTGTTCTTGGTTCTTTGTTCTTTGTTCTTGCTAGGCCCCGCCCTGCCCCGGCGTCACTTCCTTCGGGGTTGACGAACGGCATCATCCGGCGCAGCTCGCGGCCGACCTGCTCGATCGGGTGCTCGACGTCGCTGCGCGCGCATGCGGTTGAAGGTCGGGCGGCCGTTGTGGTTCTCCTCGATCCACTCCTCGGCGAAGGCGCCGCTCTGGATGTTGGCCAGCAGCTGCGCATCGCGGCGCGGGTCTGCTCGTTGATGATCTGCGAGCCGGCCACGTAGTCGCCGTACTCGGCGGTGTCGGAGACCGAGTAGCGCATGTAGTTGAGGCCGCCCTGGTAGAACAGGTCGACGATCAGCTTCAGCTCGTGCATGCACTCGAAGTAGGCCACCTCGGGCTGGTAGCCGGCCTCGACCAGCGTCTCGAAGCCGGCCTTGACCAGCGCCGACACGCCGCCGCAGAGCACCGCCTGCTCGCCGAACAGGTCGGTCTCGGTCTCCTCGGCGAAGGTGGTCTGGAGCACGCCGGCCTTGGTGCAGCCGATGCCCTTGCCGTAGGCCAGCGCGTCCTCCAGCGCGTGCCCAGAGGCATCCTGGTGGACCGCCACCAGCGCCGGCACGCCGCCGCCTTGGGTGAACACCTCGCGCACGCGGTGGCCGGGGGCCTTGGGCGCGATCATGCTGACGTCGACGTTCGGCGGCGGGACGATCTGGCCGAAGCGGATGTTGAAGCCGTGGGCGAACATCAGCGTCTTGCCGGCGCTCAGGTTGGGCGCGATCTCGTCGCGGTAGAGCGCCGCCTGGCCGGTGTCGGGCGTGACGATCATGATCACCTGCGGCCTCGCGGGCGGCCTCGGCCACCGAGCGCACGCGCAGGCCGGCGGCCTCGGCCTTGGCCCAGCTCCGCGAGCCGGCGTACAGCCCGACGCGCACATCTAGCCCGCTGTCCTTGAGGTTCAGCGCGTGGGCGTGGCCCTGGCTGCCGAAGCCGATCACCGCGATCGGGCGGTCCTTCAGACGCGCCAGGTCGGCGTTGTTGTCATAGAAAAGTTGTGCCATGATCTCCCTCATTATTTAGAACAAAGAACAAAGAACCGAGAACAAATCATTATCTATAGCATTCCTATCAGGGTTGTAAAGTGGGGAGGGGTTTTTGTGGGGCCTTCCCCCACACCCCCTTTTACAACTTATTTTTGTTCTTTATTCTTTGTTCTTTGTTCTTGTTAGTTCAGCGCCGCGACCTTGGTATGCCCGTTACCGTTCTCGACGGTATCGGCGGGGAGCTGGTGGGCGTGGGCGCCGCGCACCATCGCGATCCGGCCGGTGCGCATCATCTCCTTGAGGCCGAACGGCCGCAGCACCTCGACGAAGTTCTCGACCTTGGCCGGCGTGCCGGTCATCTCGATGATCATCGTGTTGACGCCCACGTCCACGATCTTGGCGTCGAAGACCTTCGCCAGCGCGACGATCTCGGCCCGGCTAGCCGGCGGCGCGTGGATCTTCATCAGCGCCATCTCGCGCTCGACGGTCGGGTCGTCGGTCACATCGCTGACTTTCAGCACCTCGATCAGCCGGTAGAGCTGCTTGATCACCTGCTCGACATCCTCGGCCTCGACCACCAGCGTCATGCGGCTGACGCCGGGCGTCTCGCTGTGGCCGACGGCCAGGCTCTCGATGTTGAAGCCGCGGCGGCGGAACAGGCTCACGACGCGGTTCAGCACACCGGGCTGGTCCTGCATCAGCGCCACGAGGGTGTGTTTCTTGCTCAAAGTGTACTCCTCATTACTCAGAACAAAGAACAAAGAACAGAGAACAAACCGCTTTACTTTTGGGCCTGGTTCTTTATTCTTTATTCTTTGTTCTTTGTTCTTACGCCGTCGGCGCCTCGGTGATCATATCGCCGATGCTCTTGCCCTGCGGCACCATCGGGAAGACGTTGACCTCGCGCTCGACCCGGAAGTCGATCAGCACCGGGCCATCGGTCGCGTAGGCCTCCTCGAGCGCCGCATCGACATCCTCGACGCGCTCGACGGTGATGCCCTTCCAGCAGTACGCCTCGGCCAGCTTGGCGAAGTCCGGGCCACTGAGCGGCGTGCCGCTGTAGCGCTTGTTCTCGAACAGCTCCTGCCACTGGCGCACCATGCCCAGGTAGCCGTTGTTGATCACGGCGATCTTGACGTTCTTGATGCCCTCCTGCACGATCGTCGCCATCTCCTGGTTGGTCATCTGGAAGCCGCCATCGCCGCAGATCGCCCAGACGGTATCGTTCGGGTAGGCGATCGCCACGCCCATCGCCGCCGGCACCGCGAAGCCCATGGTGCCCGCGCCGCCGCTGGTGATATGCGTGCGCGGCTCGGTCCAGTCGAGCAACTGCGCGGCCCACATCTGGTGCTGGCCGACGTCGGTGACGACCCGGTAGTCGCCGCGCTCATTGAAGATGCGGGTCATAGAGGCGTAGACATCATGCGGCATCAATTGCGTGGTGGCGGGCCGCTTCAGGTACTGCTGCTTGTGCTGGTGCTTGGCCTGCATCTCGCGGATATGCTCCATCCAGTCGCTGGCGTTGCCGTGCAGGTCCCCCAGCGCTTCCTGGCTCGGCAGCTCCTCCAGCAGCGCCATGCAGCACATTGCGGGCGTCGCCGACGATCGGCACCGTCGACCTTGACATTCTTGCCGATCTCGGATGGGTCGATATCGACGTGGATGACTTTGGCGTTGCGGCGCGAAGGTCGAGGCCTTGCCGGTCACGCGGTCGTCGAAGCGCCCGCCGATATTGAACAGCACATCGCACTCCTGGATGGCGCGGTTGACGTGCACCCAGCCGTGCATGCCCGGCATGCCGAGGCTCAGCGGGTGGTCCTCGGGGAACGAGCCGATGCCGTGCAGCGTGGTGATCACCGGGATGCCGGTGCGCTCGGCCAGCTGCGCGCAGCTCGTCGATCGCGCCCGACATGATCACGCCGTTGCCGGCGATGATCAGCGGCTTCTTGGCCGTCGGCGAGCAGCTGGATCGCCTCGCGGATCTGCTTGCGGTTGCCGCTGGTAGTTCGGCTTGTAGCCGGGCAGGTTCAGCTCGACGTCCCAGTTCGGCACCACTGCGGCCTGCTGCGCATCCTTGGTGATGTCGATCAGCACCGGGCCGGGCCGGCCGGTCGTGGCGATGTGGAACGCCTCCTTGAAGACATACGGCAGATCGTCGGCGTCGCTTCACCAGGTAGTTGTGCTTGGTGATCGGCATGGTGATGCCGGTGATGTCGGTCTCCTGGAAGGCATCTTTGCCGAGCACCAGCGCTGGAAACCTGGCCGGTGATCGCCACGCAGCGGCGTGCTGTCCATCATCGCGTCGGCGATCGGCGTGACCAGGTTGGTCGCGCCGGGGCCGCTGGTGCCGATGCAGACGCCCACCCGCCAGTAGCGCGGGCGTAGCCCTCGGCGGCGTGGCCGGCGCCCTGCTCGTGGCGGCACAGCACGTGGCGCAGCTTGTCGCGGTACTCCCACATCGCGTAGTAGAAGGGCATGATCGCGCCGCCGGGGATGCCGAACATCACCTCCACGCCCTCGCGGATCAGCGCCTCGCACATGATCTGGGCGCCGGTTCGTTGTTCTGACATTCAACTACTCCTGTTGCGTGTTGCGTGTTGCGTGTTGCGTGTTGCGTGTTGCGTGCGGCTTACGTAAGACGTAACACGCAACACGTAACATCATTCCAGGATCGCGCCATTGCTCGCGTTCGTCACCAGCTTGGTGTAGCGTGCCAGCCAGCCGCGCTGGTACTTCGGCGCCGGTGCCGTCCATGACTCTGCGTCGTTCCGCCAGCTCCTCGGCCGAAAGCTCGACGTCGAGCCTGCGGGCCGTCAGGTCGATGTTGATGATATCGCCGTCGCGGATCAGCCCGATCGGGCCGCCCTCGGCCGCCTCGGGCGAGACGTGGCCGATGCACAGGCCACGCGTGCCGCCGCTGAAGCGCCCGTCGGTGATCAGCGCGGTGCTGCCGCTCAGCTCGGGGATGCCCTTGACCATGCTGGTCAGCGACAGCATCTCGCGCATGCCCGGGCCGCCGCGCGGCCCCTCATTGCGCACCACGATCACGTCGCCGGGGTTGATCCGCCGGTTGACCACCGCGTTGGTGGCCGTCTCCTCGCTGTCGAAGACGCGCGCCGGGCCACGGAAGGTCATCTCGTGCTGGTCGACCGCGCCGACCTTGATGATCGCGCCCTCGGGGGCCAGGTTGCCGAACAGCACGCTCAACGCGCCGCGCCGCGAGTGCGGGTTGTCGATCGGGCGGATGCACTCGGGGTTGCGGTTCTCGGCGTGTTGCGAGGTCCTCGCCCAGCGTGTGCCCGGTCACGGTCATCGCGTCCAGCTTGAGCACGCCGGGCTTCGTCGGGCCAGCTCGGCCAGGATCGCCGGCACGCCGCCGGCGGCGTGGACATCCTGGATGTGCCACTGGCGCGGGCCATCCCAGGCCGGCGAGACCTTGGCCAGGTGCGGCGCGCGGTCGGAGACCTCGTTGAAGCGCGCCGACCGGGTAGTCCAGCCCGGCCTCGCGGGCCAGCGCCAGCACATGCAGCACGGTGTTGGTCGAGCCGCCCATCGCCACGTCGAGCGCCATGGCATTGTCGATCGCATCGGCGGTCACAATGTCGAGGAAGCGGATCTTGCGCTGGAGCAGGAGCCAGGATGCGTGCGGCAGCTTTGCGGGCCAGTTCGTGGCGTTCGGGGGAGACTGCGGGGATGGTTCCGTTGCCGGGGAGGGCGATACCGAGGGCTTCACAGAGGCAGTTCATCGAGTTCGCCGTGAACATTCCGCTACAGCTGCCGCAGGTGGGACAACTGATCCGTTCCAGTTTCAGCAACTGCGTCGTCGCTCGATCTGGCCAGCGGCGCGCTTGCCGACGGCCTCGAAGACCGCGATCAGGTCGCTTTTGGTGCCTTGCTCGTCGACGCCGGCCAGCATCGGCCCGCCGGAGATAAAGATCGTCGGGATATTGACGCGCGCGGCGCCCATCAGCATCCCCGGCGTGATCTTGTCGCAGTTCGGGATGCAGATCATCGCGTCGAAGCAGTGCGCGGCGGCCATCGTCTCGACTGAGTCGGCGATCAGCTCGCGCGAGGGCAGCGAGTAGCGCATCCCCTCGTGGCCCATCACGATCCCGTCGTCCACGCCGATCGTGTTGAACTCGAAGGGGATGCCGCCGGCCGCGCGCACGGCCTCCTTGACGACCCGGCCAAACTCCTGCGAGATGGACGTGCCCAGGAATGATATCCACGTAGGAGTTGCAGATCGCGATAAACGGCTTGTCGAAGTCGGCCTCATCGCGGATCTGGCCGGTGGCGCGCAGCAGGCTGCGGTGCGGCGCGCGCTCGATCCCGCGCTTGATGGTGTCTGAACGCATAGCAAAGCTCTCCCCTGTAGCCGCGCGGCGGCGACTCAGGCATCAGGAGACGACCCGGTCTCTGGCCCTGCCCATCGGCAGGCTAGTTCTTTGGTTGTCTCGGGGTGTTCGAGCGGCGGTGCTCGGGGCCGATCATAAAGGCCAGGGTCGCCACCGGCGTCGGCGGCGATGGAGCAGGTCAGCGAGGTGCGGTGTCACCTCGCCGCGTCTACCTCTTGATAAACCGAAGGCCCCTCCCTAGTTTGGGAGGGGCCTTGCGCTCGCCTTACGTTACGCTGCCGGTGCTTCCTCCCAAACCTTCATAAGCCCGTAATAATAATTAGGGCCACAAGGAGGAGGCTAAGGATGAGGGTTGTGTTTGAGCGTAACATAGCAGTTTGTGCAATCACGTACAAGTAACTTGGCCAGAGTATACCCGATCGATCAAGCGGCTGTCAAGAGGCAATTTGGTCATTTATTAAAAATTGGTATCGGAGAATCCTAACTCATTCTCTAAACAATACGGCCAAATTCACTCTTGACAGCGCCGCGTTCAGCCGGTATAGTACGCAAAGATACACGACGAGCGAGAATCATGAACCACTGGTCTTTTGACACGACCACTATCACTACCACTACCTCGATGATGACGAGCATCGAGGTCATTGAAAGTGGGAGGGAACCTGGTCAGTGACGACCACCCAGCGAAGCACGCCCCCTCCTGAAAAGGACGGGGGCTTTTTAATTGAAAATGAAGAATTGAAAATTGAGAAGGCCCAATTCTCAATTCTCAATTCTCAATTTTTCATTCTTTTGGAGGATTCGTATGCTGCTGGAACGCTACCGTGAGTTTCTGCCGATCACCGACCGAACGCCGCTCCTGACGCTCAACGAAGGCAATACCCCGCTGATCGCCGCTCCGCGCCTGGCCGCCGCCCTCGGCGTACGCGAGCTTCACCTCAAGTTCGAGGGGATGAACCCGACCGGCTCGTTCAAGGATCGTGGGATGGTCATGGCCGTCGCCAAGGCGCTGGAGGCCGGCGCCGAGTCGATCATCTGCGCCTCGACCGGCAACACCTCGGCTAGCGCAGCGGCCTACGCGGCCCGCGCGGGCATCCAGTCAATCGTTGTCGTGCCCCATGGCAAGATCGCCCTTGGCAAGCTGGCCCAGGCGCTGATGTACGGCGCGCGGCTGCTGGTGATCGAGGGCAACTTCGACGACGCGCTCCAGATCGTGTGCGACCTGGCCGACCGCTACCCGGTCACGCTGGTCAACTCGGTCAACCCGTTTCGCGTCGAGGGGCAGACCACGGCGGCCTACGAGATCTGTGACGCGCTGGGCGGCCCGCCCGACGCGCTGTGCCTGCCGGTCGGCAATGCCGGCAATATCACCGCCTACTGGCTTGGATTTTGCCGCTACCACGCCGCCGGTCGGATCGATCGCCGCCCACTGATGCTGGGGTTCCAGGCCGAGGGCGCGGCGCCGATCGTGCGCGGCGAGCCGATCGCGCATCCGGAGACGGTCGCGACCGCCATCCGCATCGGCAACCCGGCAAGCTGGCGCGGCGCCGTCGCCGCGCGCGACGAGTTGGGTGGGTTGATCGAGAGTGTGAGCGACGCGCAGATCATCGCGGCCTGGCGCGATCTGGCCCGGCTGGAGGGGCTGTTCTGCGAGCCGGCCTCGGCCGCTGGCGTGGCCGGCCTGCGGATGCTGGTCGAGCAGGGCCGCGCCGCGCGCGACGCCCGCTATGTCGCGGTGCTGACCGGCCACGGGCTGAAGGACCCCGGCCTGGCGGTCGAGCAGTTCGCCGCGCCGCAGCCGGTGCCGGCCGAGATCGGCGCGATCGTGAAGTGGCTGGGCTGGTGATGATACGCCTGGCGGCGCTGTTCGAGTGAGGTGCTGTTCGAGTAAGATAGCGAGAGGGCAGAGGGGGAGACAATATAATCAGCGTACCGCAAATTTGTTCCGAGAAAGGGGGAGGTTTGGAGGGGGCCACCCCTCCAAAACCACCCCACCCAACCTGGAGCGAATTTGCGATTGCTTCCACTAAGGAAAGATACAATATGTCACTTTTGGTTATGAAATTCGGGGGCACGTCAGTGGGGAACGCAGCGGCGATCGAGTCGCTGGCCACGATCACCCGCGAGCAGCGGGCCGAGTGGGGCCAGGTGGTGGTGGTGGTCTCGGCGATGAGCGGCGTGACCGATATGCTGCTGGAGGGCGCGCGAACGGCGGCCCACGGCGACCGGACCAGCTACGTCGGGCTGGCGCGGCGCCTGCGCGACAAGCACGCTGCCGCGCTGGCCGAGCTGGTCGGCGACGGCGAGGAGTTCGTGGTGCGCGACCAGGTCGAGCGGCTGATCGACGAGTTCGAGCTGCTCTGCCACAGCGTCAATGTGCTGGGCGAGGCCTCGGCGCGCGCGCTTGACGCGATCTCCAGCCTGGGGGAGCGCATGAGCGCGCGGGTGGTCGCGGCAGCGCTGCGGGCGTGCGGCATCGACGCCGAGGCGATCGACGCCGGCGAGATCATCATCACCACCGATCACTTCGGCGGGGCGGTGCCGCTCCAGGCCCAGACCCAGGCGCGTACCCAGGCCCGCCTGGGGCCGCTGCTGGAGCGCGGCATCGTGCCCGTCGTCACCGGCTTCATCGGCGCCACCGCCGATGGCGTCACCACCACGCTGGGCCGCGGCGGGTCGGACTACAGCGGGGCGATCGTCGGCGCCGCGCTGGGGGCCGGCGAGGTCACGATCTATACCGATGTGGACGGCGTCATGACTACCGACCCGCGCCTGGCGCCCGACGCGCGCGTGATCCCGGTGCTATCCTACGCCGAGATGAGCGAGTTGGCCTACTTCGGCGCCAAAGTGCTGCACCCGCGCACCATCCGCCCGGTGGTCGAGCGCGACATCCCGCTGCGCATCCGCAACACCTTCAACCCCGAGCACCCCGGCACGCTGGTCGTCCAGGCGGTCGCGCCCAACGGCCAGACGATCAAGGCGGTGACGGCGATCCGCGGCCTCAGTTTGATCACGGTCGAGGGGCGCGGGATGATCGGCGTGCCGGGCGTGGCCGCGCGCACATTCGGCGCGGTCGCCAGCGTCGGCGCGAATGTGCTGATGATCTCGCAGGCGTCTTCAGAGCAAAGTATCTGCTTTGTCGTGCCAATGACTGTGGCGCATGCCGTCGCGGGCTCCCTAGAGGATGGGCTGGCGGTAGAGCTGGCCCGGCGCGACGTCGATCGGATCTCGGCCCGCGACGGCGTGGTGATCGTCACGGCGGTGGGCGCCGGCATGCGCGATACGCCCGGCGTGGCCAGCCAGGTCTTCGGCGCGCTCGCGGCCCACACGATCAATGTGATCGCGATCGCCCAGGGCTCGTCGGAGTGCTCGATCAGCGTGGTCGTGGACGGGCACGACGGCGACGCGGCGGTGCATGCGATCCACGCGCTGACGATATAGGGCGATTTACGAAACGTGAAACGTGATGCGTGTTGCGTGTCGCGTGTTGCGTGGCGTCCGGGCGGCCACCGACGGCGGCCACGGAGGGCGGCCACCGACGGCGGCCACCGACGGCGGCCACTGACGGCGGCCACGGAGGGCGGCCACCGACGGCGGCCACGGAGGGCCTGCCCTACAGGTTCTCGGTTCTGTATCACCTTGTCATCTTGTCATCTTGTCATCTGGCCAGGGAAGGGAGCACAACCATGTCTGAGCCGTCACTTGAGAAATTCACCAAACGGGCCAAGCAGGTGCTCCAGCTCGCGACCGAGGAGGCGCGGCACTTCGGCCATCCTGATGTCGGCGCCGAGCACCTGCTGCTGGGCATGCTCCGCGAGGGTGAGGGGCTCGCCGCGAGGGCCTTGAACGACCTGGGCGTCCAGCTTGCACAGGCGCGTAAGGCCGTCGTCGAGCTTATCGGCGGGCGGGGCGAGGAGCAGGACGGACCGAACCCGGTCATAAACGAGCGGGCCAAGAAGGTGATCACCTACGCTCTCGAAGAGGCCGAGCGCCTCGACCACCACTATATCGGCACCGAGCACCTGCTACTGGGCCTGGCCCGGCTCAACGAGGGCGTCGCGACCGGCGTCCTCGACACGCTCCAGATCAAGCCTGAGCAGATTCAGACCTACGTGCTGCGTATCCTGCGCGTAGGTCCCAACGCCCGGCCGCCGTTCGTCGCCGCAGCCTGGATGCAGCGGGTGGCGGAGCCGGGCGTTCCCCAGGCGGCGCCGGCCCGCCCACAGACCAGATTGAGCCGCCAGCGCATCCCAATCGCCATCCTGGGCGCCACTGGCGCGGTCGGCCAGCGCATGATCCAGTTGCTCCAGGGCCACCCCTGGTTCGAGATCGTGGCGCTGACCGGGTCGGAGCGCACGGTCGGCCGACCCTACGGCGAGCTGGTGCGCTGGGTGCTCGACGATGCGCCGCCGCCGGAGGTGGCGCGGATGATCGTGCAGCCCAGCGATGCGCCGCTGGACGTGGCGCTGGCCCTCTCGGCGCTGCCGACCGACGCCGCCCGCGAGGTCGAGCCGCGCTGGGCCGAGCGCGTGGCAGTCTGCTCGAACGCCTCGACCTACCGCATGACCCCCGACGTGCCACTGCTGATCCCGGAGGTCAACCCCGACCACTTGGCGCTGATCGAGCGCCAGCAGGCCGAGCGCGGCTGGATGGGCTGCCTGGTAACCAACCCAAACTGCGCGGCGATCGGGATTGTAATGGCGCTCAAACCGCTTCACGATGCCTTCGGGGTTCAGAAGGTCCACGCGGCGACGCTCCAGGCCGTCTCCGGCGCCGGCTACCCCGGCGTGGCCTCGCTCGACATCATCGACAATATCATCCCCAATATCGCCGACGGCGGCGAGGAGGCCAAGGTCGAGAGCGAGCCGCGCAAGCTGCTGGGGCGCATCGCCGACGGCCAGATCGTCGAGGCGCCGATCGCGATCAGCGCCCAGGTCTCGCGCGTGCCGGTGATCGACGGGCACACCGCGCTGCTGTCGATCGGCTTCGAGCGCCGGCCCACGGTCGAGGAGGCGATCGCGGCGCTGGAGCGCTTCCAGGCACCCGAGCCGGTGCGGGGGCTGCCGAGCGCGCCGGCGCACCCGCTGATCGTGCGGCGCGAGCGCGACCGACCGCAGCCGCGCCGCGACCGCGACGCCGGCGCGGGCATGAGCGCCAGCATCGGGCGCGTGCGGGAGTGCCCGCTGCTCGACCTGCGGCTGGTGGTGCTTGCCCACAACACCATTCGCGGTGCGGCGGGTGGTGCACTGCTCAACGCCGAGCTGCTGGTCGCGTCGGGTATTGTCGCGTAATTGTCCGTTGTCAGAGGAGCAAATATACATGGAACGTTCAGACGAGCTATCCGCCGCCGTCGCCGCGCCAGCCCTGGCCGAGGAAACGATCGTTTTCACCCGCGGCGTGCCGCCGCCGGAGGTCTTCCCCACTGAACAGCTCTCGATCTGCTTCGATGCGGTCCTGCGGGCCGACCCGGCGGTTGTGCTTCAGTACGGCCAGCAGCCCGGCTACCCGGCGTTGCGCCAGCTCCTGGCCGGGGAGTATGGCGTGGAGGCAAGCCAGGTGATGGTCGCCAATGGGTCGCTCCAACTCCAGGATCTGGTGGCCGCGCACCTGGTGCGCCCCGGGCATGACGGTCCTGACCGAGCAGCCCAGCTACGACCGGGCGATCACCACCTTCCGGCGGCGCGGCGCGCGCACGATCGGCATCCCGATCGAGGACGACGGGATCAGCGTCGAGCGGCTGGAGGCGGCGCTGAAGCGCGAGGTCCCGGCGTTTCTGTATCTGGTGCCCGACTTCCAGAACCCGGCCGGCGCGACCACCTCGCTGGCCAAGCGGCGCGCGGTCGTCGAGCTGGCGGAGCGCTATGGATTCTGGGTGATCGAGGATGTGCCCTACCGCAAGCTGCGCTACCGTGGCGAGGACCTGCCGCTGCTGCGCGAGATCGATGCGCGACGGGTGATCACCATGAGTTCGTTCAGCAAACTGCTCAGCCCAGGGCTGCGCGTGGGCTACATGGTCGCCCCGGTCGAGCTGGTGGCGGCGATAACAAGGCAGGGCGAGGATACCTACCTTTCGCCGGTGCTGCCGACCCAGGCCGCTGTAGCCGAGTTCATCCGGCGCGGCTGGCTCCAGCCCAATATCGAGCGGCTGCGCGCCCACTACCGGCCACGCTGGCAGGCGATGATCGGCGCGACCGAGCGGCACCTGGCTGGGGTGCGGGCGCTTGTGCCCGACGGCGGCTTTTTCATCAGCCTAATGCTGCCGGAAACGGCCAACACCGCCAACCTGGTCGGGCGCGCCAAACAGCAGGGCCTGAGCCTTTCGCCCGGCCTGCCGTTCTTCGCCGACCCCGACCAAGGCGACGCACCCGATGGCGAGCGCTTTGTGCGCCTGCCGTTCTGCGCGGTGACGCCCGAGCAGATCGACGAGGGCGTGCGGCGGCTGGCGAGCCTCCTTTAACCTGAACAAGGGGGAGTTTGAGAGGCAGCCCCCTCAAGAACCCCTTTCCACCTAATAATATATTTTAAACTTGACAGCATGACACTCAAGTTTATATAATAGCGCCTGAATATATCGCTGTCGAGGAGCCGGGCCGCAATGAGCTACCAGGACTACTACAAGACCCTTGGGGTCGAACGAAGCGCCAGCGACGCCGAGATCAAGAAGGCGTACCGCAAGCTGGCGCGCCAGTACCATCCAGACATCAACCCTGGCAATAAGACCGCCGAGACGCGGTTCAAAGAGATCAACGAGGCCTACGAGGTGTTGTCCGACAAGACCAAACGCGAGAAGTATGATCGCTTCGGGCGCGACTGGCAGCGCTACGAGCAAGGCGGCGGCTTCGACTGGGGCAACTCCGGTGGGGCCGGGGCGGCTGGCGGCGGTTACGCCGACTTCTTCGAGTCGCTGTTCGGCGGCGGCGGCGGCGGCCGGACAAGCACCGGCGGGCGCGGCGCCGGCGGCATGCGGATGGACGGTCAGGACACCGAGCAGCAGGCCGAGATCACGTTGGAGGAGGCATTCTCCGGCACGCAGCGCAGCCTAATGGCCCACGGCGCCAACGGGGCACGCAGCATCAACGTCAAGATCCCGGCGGGGGTCGATACCGGCTCGCGGGTGCGGGTGGCCGGCGAAGGCGGCACGGGGATCGGCGGCGGCAAGCGGGGCGATCTGTACCTGGTCGTCAAGGTGATGCCGCATACCCGCTTCGAGCGGCGCGGCGACGACTTGGAAACCAGCGTCCAGGCCGATCTCTACACACTGCTGCTCGGCGGCGAGGTGCGTGTGCCGGTCATGGGCGGCAAGACAGTCACGCTGCAAGTGCCGGCTGGGACGCAGAATAGCCGGCGCTTCCGGGTCGGCGGGCAGGGAATGCCGCGCCTGCGCGCCCCGGAGACCCGCGGCGACCTGTACGTGGCGCTGGAGGTTCAGCTCCCGACGAACCTTTCCAATAAGGAGCGCGAGCTGTTCGAGCAGCTACGGACGATTCGTCAGTAGTCCGTTGTCAGTGGTCAGTAGTCAGTTGCAGCCGACCACCGGCTTTCCCTGACAAGATGACAAGATGAAAGGGTGAAGGGTGAAGGGGTGACAAGATGACATATCAGGCACCACGCTTTACGCTTCATGCTTCACGTTTCACGGCCCGACGGACAAAGGACAACTGACAACTGACAACAATGGCAGATCAGTACTACACCATCAAGATCGCCGCCGAGCTGTGTGGCCTGCACGAGCAGAGCCTGCGCATGTACGAGCGGCGCGGCCTGATCGCCCCACAGCGCAGCCCCGGCAACATCCGGCGCTTCTGTGACCAGGACGTCGAGCGCATCCGCTTTATCAAGCGGCTGGTCGACGACCTGGGGGTGAACCTGGCCGGTGTCGAGGTCATCTTGCATATGCGCCAGCAGTTGATGGAGGCGCAGCGCGAACTAGCGGCGCTGCGGCACGACCACGAGCGCCTACTCAGGGAGCGGGCGTCGAGCCGCTGACCCGCTCTAGGTAGCGCGGGTTGGCGACTGCGAGCTGCTCCTCAACCGTCCGCCGCAGGTGTGCCAGGAGCGCCCCACGCTGCGGCCCCGCATCATAGTCCCCGGCCCGAATCCGTTCGCACAGCCGGCGTGTTCCCTCGGCGACCGCCGCACGCAGTTCTGCACCCGCCGGCTCCCCCGACACACTTCCCTCCAGCTCGGTCATACGGCGCCAGGCGGCGGCCAGGTGCTCCTCGCCCAGCGCCAGCTCCCGCTCGACGACCGCCAGCACATTGGCCGCCACCAGGGTCTGGAAGCGCAGGCGCGGCTCGGCCAGCGCCGGGATCACCTGCTGCTCAAGGTGCATCCGCGCGGCGGCGATCAGCTCGGCGGCGGTGGGGTGATCGTACATGGCAAGCTCCAAGAACAAAGAACTAAGAACCAAGAACTAAGAACCGAAGATAGAGGATGGAGGATGGAAGATAGAGGATGAGCCGCTGGAATGCCATCCTCCATCCTGCATCTTCCATCCTCATTAATGCCGATGGCCGGTAGTCAGTGGTCGGTGGTCAGTGGTCGGCGGTCGGTGGTCATCACGTTTCACGTTTCACGTTTCACGCTCGGCCTCCTCGATCAGCGTCAGAAACTCAAGCTCCATCTCGGCGGCCCGGCGACCCAGGCTGACCAGCTCGACGCTGGGGTCGGCGCCGGAGAGGTGGCGCTGGGCTTGGGAATGGCAGGTGGCAGCCCAACGCAGGTTGCCCAGCAGCTCCCAGTAGCGCACCGCCGCCCGGTTGACCGCGCGCCCGGCGGCAGCCTCGTAGGCCGCCAGGTAGGGGCCGAGGTCGCCCACGCCGCCGACGCGCCGGTGGTCCTGGCCGAAGCGCCAGTCGCGCACGCAGGGCCAGGCGATGTCCTCGTGCGGGTCGCCGACGTGGGCGAACTCCCAGTCGATCACCGCCCGCAGCCCGCCCGGCCCGACGATCAGGTTGCCGACCCGGAAGTCGCCGTGGACCAGCGTGAGCCGCTCGCAGGCGGGCGCGTGGGCCTCGACCCAGCGCAGCCCCAGCTCCAGCGCCGGGCTGTCGAGCTGGAGGTCGCGCAGCAGCGCCCGTGTGCCGTCGACGGCGTGGAGCGCCGGGGAGCGCCCGGCGGGCGGGCGCAGCAGGAAGTCGAGGCCGGCGGCTTCCACGTCGATCGCGTGGATGCGGGCGAGCTGCTGGGCCATCTGGGCCGGGAGCAGCGCGCGGGCGGCGGCCAGCTCCGGCCGGCGCACTACGCGCGGCCCGATCGACTCGCCCTCGACGCGGTCCATCAGCAGGAACGACCGGCCCAGCGCCGCGCCATCCGCATCCAGCCAGCGTGGGCGGGGCGCCAGCACGCCGGCCGCATACGCCGCCCGCAGCAGTGCGAACTCCTCGGCCCGATCGAGCGCGTTCGGGTTCATGCTGCTGGCCTGGTCCATCCGCAGCACCAGCGCGTGCGGCCCGGCCTCCGGCCCGCCAGCGATCGTTATGTCGAGCGCCCAAGTCTCGCGCGAGGCGCCGCCGGCGATCGGCCGCGCGGCGGTGATCTCGGCGGGGGCGCCGGCCGCAGAGGTGATGAAGGTAGCGAGGCGGGCGCGCAGGGCGTCAAGGTTTGGTTGAGTCATGGCGAGGCTCACTCTTGTAGCTTCTGGATCTGTTGCTCCAGCTTTGGGATCTCGCGCACCAGGTCCTTGATTTCATTTCTAATCCAGGGCTCGGTGCTGGTACCGTACTTGGCGGCCATGACTTCTAGCTCACCGAGGCGCTGGCGCTTGGCCCTGAGCTGCTCCTGAAGCGTTGCAATGCGCTCGGCGCGCTCCTCTCCATTCCCACCTGGTGGGCCTGGAGGCGAGCCGATCTCTTGCCACTTGCGGTTGTCAACGATCCAGCGGGTGAAGCTTTCGGCGCTGACGCGCCAGTGGCCGCCGCGCCAGATAGTACACTGCTGATCGTCTGTCTGCTCGATTAGTCTCCCATCGGCCAACCAGCGCAGCTCTTTCTGATACTGTTCCGCCGGCTTCTGGCTGCTCGGACTACTGCCGCGCTTCCGTCGTTCGGCCAGCGCCAGCAGCAGAATCGCACGCTGGATGCCAATATCGAGACGTTGCCAGAGACCCTCAAAATGATCTATGGCTTCGCGCTGGAGTATTCGGCTCACTTCGGCATAGCGCTTCTTCTGGTCTTTCCCGGAGACAACCGCCTCAAAGAGCGCTGCGCCGGCCATCTGGACCAGGTACGGATGGCAACCTGTCGCACGTATGAGATAGGCGCGGTCCTCCTGCGAGAAGTTTACCTCGGTGCCTTCCAGCGCATAATCAAGCAGTTGATCAACCTGATTCCGGCGCAGGTGCGGCAGGCGCACCTCGATAAGATTGTTGAAAAAGGGCGAACCAAGCGGGTTAATCTCCTGACTGCGGCGGTTCATCTCGACGATCGACATGCGGCTGGCGGTGACGAGCGAGAGGCTATCGAGCTTGGTCGAGAAAGACCGTAGTGAGCCAAAGAACTCGGCGGTATTGAAGTTCGTATGATGGAGCAATGTGTCAAACTCGTCGATAAGCAGCACCACGCGCCGGTCCTGGCGCGCCAGTAGGCTGAACAGTTGCAGCAAGGTAAAGGAGCCGAAAAAGCTTTTTCGCACCACCTGGAGTTGAACCTGGAGTTTTTCCTCCTGGAACATTGACTCGATCTGGTCAAGCACATGCCTCCAGAAGTTCGCCGGCTGGTAGCTTAACGGAAACAGATGGCAGTCGATCTCGATAAAACAAAATTGCACAGCTCTTTCCAGCCACTCGGATTTTATATGTTCGTCTGCGATATAGTTCAACAGCGAAGATTTTCCAATATGCGGATCGCCGACGATAGCGGTACTCTCGCTGTTCGAGATGCGCGCGAAAACGGTCTGGATTGCGTTCTCGCGCCCGACGAAATGATCGGGATGCACGGTTTTTCCATAGACGAAAGGGTTCGGTCTACGTCCAGGCACTAGTGTCACCTCTCCATACCGCAGCTAATGTCACAACCAGTGGTCCACCACAGTGGTTTTGCGGGGGTGGTTTGGAGGGGGTTGGCCCCCTCCAAGCCTTCTCCACGCCGCAAAACCTGTGTGGTAAGCCACTAGGCTTCAACGGATTGAACAGATTGAGAAATGGTGCGCTATCGATAGTCGACGCGGCCGGGGTCGGCGGAACGTCGGTCGGCGGAACGTCGGTCGGCGGAACGTCAGTCGGCGGAACGTCGGTCGGCGGAATATCAGTCGGCGGAATATCAGTCGGCGGAACGTCGGTCGGCGGAACGTCGGTCGGCAGAACGTCGGTCGGCGTGATGATCAGAGTATTCGTCACCGTATTGGTGGGCGGGACGACAGTGGGCGGGACGACAGTGGGCGGGACGACAGTGGGCGGGACGACAGTGGGCGGGACGGCGGTGAAAGAAGGTGAGGGCTGCGGAGATTGTGTGACTAGCGTAGGAACAGGCAACGTCGTTGGCGGCGACGTAGCTGCCGGCCGGGTCGAGGATGGAGCGGAAGGCAACGACGTCGCGCTGGGCCGTGCGAGTGTTGGAAGAGTGACAGGGGTATTCGGCACAGCGGTGAGTGAGGGAGCAGCGGAGGCAGTCGCGACAGCGCCTATGCGCGAGGACGAGATCGATCGGTAGGCGAGATACCCCCCTAAAGACACAATCACAGCGCTTCCCAGCAAAACCCAGGAAAGTGTTCGGAAATACACTCGCCGCCAGGGAGGTGGCTGCACATCTCCCTGGAGCGACAAATCCAGCTCAGACGGCTTGGATTGCGCTGCCGAACCCTGGTTCGAGACCAGCAGCCGTTTAATCCGCGCCAACTCGATCGCATCACGCCAGCGACGCTCCTGGGGATACTGTCGCTCAAGCTGCCGGTAAATCTCAATCGCCCGCCCCCACTCGTGGTGCTGCTCGAAGGTTTGGGCACGTTCCACAGCCTGCTGCTTCTGGTGTAACTTCTCAACCCGCGCCTTTTTCTCTTGCGCTACTTGATCGAACGGGTCGATCTTCAGCACGCGCTCGTAGGCAAGCAGCGCGCTATCGTATTGCTGCGATCGCTCAAACTCCTCGCCCTGCGCGAACAGCATCCGAATCAATGGGTAGCGCGCGGCTTGCTCGTCATACCGATACGCCTCTTCCAGCTCCCGCACGCCCGCATCCAGCAGGCCCTGATCCAGCAGCACCTGCCCAAGCAGCAGGCGGGCTTGCAGATGGTTTGGGTTCCGCCGAAGCGCCTGGGCAATCAGGTTGTGGGCGTCTTCCAGCTCACCCTGCTGATAGCAAACCCTGGCACTGCGGTAGAGCTGGTCGGCTAGCGGCTCAACCCGATCGCGCTCTTCTTTGACCCGCGCCAGCGGCTTGTTCGCCGCAACCCAGCGCCGCATCAGCTCGATGAAGAACTGATAGCCCGCATCCAATTGGCGAAGCATTTCCCGCCTGACCAGGGTCGATGGCGCCTGCTCCAGCTCGCCGGTCAGGATACGAACCCCGTGATCCTGCAACAGCCGTGTGAGGTGCTCCTCCGTCACCGCCGATTGCTCGTCCGTCGAAGCGGCGATGGCCGCGCAGATCACCCGCTCGGCCGGGGGCAACCCACCCCAGATCCATTCAAAAACATTCTCACCGACCTCTAACGATTTTGTGGCGGCCTCCTCGATCGCCGCAAGGTCGATCAGCGGAACACCCGACTGTCGCGGAGCATGTGCATTATTCCACAAGATATGGCAGAGCAGTTGTGTCAGGTACGGATGGCCGCCGGTCAGCGCCATAATTCGATCAGGCGCATCTGGGGCAAAGGTCAGGGTGCCCTGACGTTCGGCGGTCGCGATCAGATCCCGCGCCCCCGGCTCGTCCAGGACCGTCACCCAATGCGACAGGGTGGTCTTGAAGACCTCCTTGACATCGATCGAAAGCTCCTCGGCGCGGCGGCCCACCACGAACACGAATTTCAGGCGCGGCTCACCGTCGAGCAGCCCGCGCAGGTAGGGGAAAAACGAGCGCGCCGCCGCCGTCGGCGGCAGTTGTTCCTCGGCTGTGTCGAGCACATCGAACTCGTCGAGCAGGATCACCGGGGCACGTTCCTCGCCCAGGGCCTCGTACAGGGCCGGGAGGAACGTATGGCGGAAGTAGGCGCCGCGATCGTCAAACTGCTCAGGTTCAAGCGGAGCCATACCCGCGTCGGCGGCAATCGTCGAAGCGATCTCAAAGAGCACCTGGCCCAACGGCTGGCTCGCACAGGACATCAGGTCAAAGTAGACCGGTAGAAACGGCGGTGCGGGAAGACAGCGCTGGAGCTGAAGCAGGATGGAGGTCTTGCCCATCCTGCGTTGGCCGAAGAGCACGATCGCGTTCTGCTCGGGCGCCGACAACTCGGCCTCAACCTGGCGTAGGATATCTTCTCGGTCGAAGAAGTCACCCGGCCGGCTTACCGCCCGGCCAGCAATATAGGGGTTGTTGAGCCTGGTTCGCCTTGTCATCATCAGGTCCCTACCCCAGGAGACGATCTCAGAGATTGTCTAAAAGGGGGAGTTTGAGGGAACTGCCCTCAAGATCGCGTTTCCACGATCGATTGCGAGTGAGACGCCGACCTTTCCAGACAGTTTCTCATGATTATGAACGTGTCTCTCGGTTAAAAGAACGCCGAGAGAAGATGATAATGATATGATATACTGCGTCGAGATGCCTGAAGACCGTTGACTATTGTATCAGAATATACGGGAATTGCCAGCATATGCAATCACTCACCCGGCGCCGCCGGCTCTACCTCATGCGCCACGCCGAGGTCAGCTACTTCGAGAATGGGCGCCCGGTGCCGCCGGACGGCGTCGGGCTGACCGAGGAGGGCCGCGCGCAGGCCGCCGCCGCCGCGCAGGCGCTGGCCGATGTCCCGTTCGACCGGGCCGTCACCAGCGGGCTGCCGCGCACCGAGGAGACGGCGCGGATCGTCCTGGGCGACCGCGCGCTCCCGGTCGAGACGGTCCCGGCGCTGCACGAGATCCGCTCCGGCCGCCTAGCCGACATCCCCGCCGACGAGCTGCGCGGCACCTTCCTCGATGCGCTGACCCGCCCCCTGACGCCCGACGACCAGTTCCTGCGCGGCGAGACCTTCGGCGCGCTGCGCGAGCGGGTGCTGCCGGCGTTCCGGGTGCTCGTCGCCGACCCGGATTGGCAGCACCTGCTGATCGTGGCCCACGGCGGGGTCAACCGAATCATCCTGGCCGATGTGCTGGGCACCGACCTGCACAGCTTGGGCCACATCGAGCAGGACCCGGCCTGCATCAATATCATCGACATCGACGAGCGCGGCTACGGCATCATCCGCCTGCTCAACTACACGCCCTACAGCCCGATCAAGGCCGGGATCGAGCTGACGACGATGGAGCAGTATTTCTTGAAGTACCAGCCGGCCGCTCCCTGACAAGGTGAAAGGGTGAAAGGGTGAAAGGGTGAAAGGGTGAAAGGGTGAAAGGGTGACGATATCACGCATCGCGCATCACGCATCACGCATCACGCATCACGTTTCACGTTTCACGTCCCGACGGGCAACTGACAACTGACAACGGACAACGGACAACGGACAACCGAGAGGAGCCGACGATGGACTTCACGATTCCCCAGCGCGCCGCCGAGGTAGCCGCGCGCGTCCGGGCGTTCGTCGATGAGCAGGTGATCCCGCTGGAGCCGCGCGCGACCCACGCCGACGGCCTGCCGCCCGACCTGCTGGCCGAGGTGCGGGACAAGGCGCGCGCAGCCGGGGTCTATGGCCCGCAGCTCCCGGCTGCGTACGGCGGGCTGGGGCTCGACCTGGTGGAGTGCTGCCCGGTCTTCGAGGCGGCCGGGCGCAGCCTGCTGGGGCCGCTGGCGATCAACTGCTCGGCGCCCGACGAGGGCAACATGCACCTGCTGCACCTGGTCGCCAGCCCCGAGCAGCAGGACCGCTACCTGCGCCCGCTGGCCGACGACGCGATCCGCTCCTGCTTCGCGATGACCGAGCCGGCGCCGGGGGCCGGGTCGGACCCGACCATGATCCGCACGCGGGCCGAGCGGCGCGGCGACCGCTGGGTGATCAACGGCCACAAGTGGTTCGCCAGCGGCGCCGACGGTGCGGCCTTCTACATCGTCATGGCCCGCACCAACCCGGATGTGCCGGCCGCCGAGGGCTGTACGCTCTTTCTAGTCGACGCCGGCACGCCGGGTCTGCGGATGGTCCGCCGCATCGAAGGGCTGACCGTCGCCGGGCCGGGCGGCCACTGCGAGCTGATCTTCGAGGATTGCGCCGTGCCGGAGAGCCAGATCCTAGGGAGTGTCGGCCGCGGGTTCAAGCTGACCCAGGTGCGGCTGGGGCCGGCGCGACTGACCCACTGTATGCGCTGGACCGGCATAGCGCAGCGGGCGCTGGAGCTGGCCGGGCGGCGGGCGCTGGAGCGCGAGGCGTTCGGCAAGCAGCTATCGCAGCACGAGGCGATTCAGTGGATGCTGGCCGACTCGGAGATCGAATTGCACGCCGGGCGGCTGATGATCCTCCAGGCGGCCTGGCTGCTCAAGCAGGGCCAGGAGGCACGCCGCGAGACGGCGATGTGCAAGGTGTTTGTGTCGGAGGCGATCAACCGGGTGATCGACCGAGCGGTCCAAGCCTGCGGCTCGCTGGGCATCTCGGAGGATCTACCGCTGGCCCAGTTCTACCGCGAGGCGCGCGCGTTCCGCATCTACGACGGCCCCTCCGAGGTCCACCGGATGGTGATCGCGCGGGCGCTGCTCAAGTCACTCAGAGATTAGGGATTAGAGATTAGTACTACAACGAGACTTTATCACTCACGTTGATTGAGTTTGGCCAAACGCCGTTTGCGATGTGAACGATATGCCCGATAATTCGCATCTTGCCAATACGCCAAGACGGAGAGCACCCACTCCGCATCAAAGCTGCGCCGTGGGATGGCGTACGCGACCAAGAACTGCGCCTGCGGCAACGTCAGGGCCGGAGCGTTTTTTTCAAGCGCTTCTGCACCCGCACCAAAAACGCCTGCGCCACAATCATCAGTGTCATATGATGATGCCAGCCCGTCCACGAGCGCACTTCGTAGTCGCCCATCCCCAGTTCCTGCTTACCGGTCTCGAAGCACGTCTCTATTGGCCAGCGCATCCCGCTCATCCGCGCCAGCCGCACAAGTGGTATGTCAGCGGGCGCATTGCACAGATAGGTCTTGAGTTCCCCGTCGGTCAGGCTGCGCCGCAGCACCAGCCAGACCTCCTCGCCAGGCAGCCCATCACGCACACCAATCACGCGCACAATCGCGAACTCAGCCATTTGCGGCCCTTGACTGCCCTCCTTGATCAGTTGCTTCGACCAGGCACTACTCGGCAAGGCGGTAGCCAGTGCAGCTACCGTCTGTGGAGGTGGCGAACCTGCTACCAGGCGTTCGCGTGTCGGCTTGCGGCCACGTCCGCTCCACTCTGGCACCGCCACATCTGGACGCGCCAGCCACACTTGGGTATCGTGGGGCACTTCAGCGAAGTACCACAAGTGCGCGTGGGCGATCTTGTCCAGCAGGGCGGTATCGCGCCCAAACCCTTCGTCACAAGCGACCCAGCGGCAGCGCAGAGTTTGGGTTTGGACTACGTCCTCAATCATGGCCCAGCCCAAAGATGGCTTGGTCGTAAAGGTCAATTCGTCTGGCAGCCGACAGGCTTTTCGCCGCTCGGCAAAAGCGGGGTCGCTGATCCATTCCTCGGGCAAGTACAGGCGGCGATCAACCAAGGTATAGCCTTGCTGAGAGGCATAGGCCAGAAACACACCAGCCTGACAGTTGGCGGTCTTGCCGAGTTGTCCACAGTACTGGCGTTTGACCCCTACCGACTCGCTACCTTGCTTGGGAAAGTCGCTGCCATCCAGAAGCAGCACGCCGTCATCGTCGCCCAGATCGGCATCGATTTCCGACCACAAGCGGTGCAGGATGGCAGTATCATCCCAGGCACCTTCACTGACAAACTGCTGCATAGCCCTGATGGCATTCCGATCGACCCCACGCAAAGCCAACATCATTGGCTCAATCGACTTGCGCGGCAGCTCCAGCAGTAGGTCATGCAGATAGGTTTGCGACCATTCACGCTGCTCAGGCCGCTTAAACAATGGAGAGAAGATCGCATGATAGCTGTTCAGTTCATCCAGCAGACCATCAATGTCTTGTGGCGTCAGGTCGAGAACTGGCGCCGTGGCAATCGTTTCCAGATGTTTCATCCCCTCCTCCCAATGGCAAATTGAGTGAGAGAGGATGATACCACGAAGTCTCGTTGTAGTATTAGGTATTAGGGATTAGAGATTGGAGATGAGAGATTGCAATCTCTCATCTCCAATCTCTAATCTCCGTATTAGTCATCCTATGAGGCTGCGCCTCACACACAGCAATGAAAATGTGGGAGGGCTTTTCCTGAGGGGCAGCCCCCTCAAACTCCCCTATTTTCACGTTAGTCATCCTATGAGGCTGCGCCTCACACACAGCCATGAAAATGTGGGAGGGCTTTTCTTGAGGGGCAGCCCCCTCAAACTCCCCTATTTTCACGTTAGTAGTCCTTCAGGCGATCGTCGACGCGCTGCTTGCGCTCGGCGGTGGATTGGGCCTCGGTCGCCTCGCGAGCCTGGCGGCGGGCCTCCTGGGCCTCGCGCTGCTCGGCGTTCAGCGGGAGGTGGGCGCCAAGCTCATCCAGGCTGTCGGCGGCCCGATCCTTGACCACCTCAAACTGCTTGCGACCAACCTCGGCGCCGCGCCGCGCCCCGCTCCAGGCCATCACGATCAGGTCGATCACGACCACACCCAGCACATTAAAGAGCGCCTGGTAGGGCGACCACGCGAACTCGACCATGACCGGGGTGAACGCCGACCTGAAATACGGCGACGTCGCGACCTGCACCACCAGGGCGATCAGATACGCGGCGATAGCCGCGGTCTTGAGCCGGTGCCAGCCCAGCACCGTGATCACCTGCGGCGCCGATGGCACGAAGTAGCGCGCGATCACGTTGATCAGGGCGAAGCAGATCCCGACGAAGAGATTCGTGAACGCCTGGTTGACAATATCCAGAGAGAAGAGATCCATCGCATCATTCAGGCGGTTATTGCCTGCCTCCTATGTGGAAGCCGCAGGGCTAGCCTCCACTGATTGCTTGTTCGCGGGTAGCGTCTCCGGCTGGTCCCCGAATCCCTGTGTCATGTACGGAAACATAGTCTCAAGGTAGCGCCGCTTGGCCTCGCTGTAGCGGCCCCATTCGGCGCGGATGATCCGGCGGTGGTGCAGCGCCATCATCCGGTAGTCGTAGCGAACGAAGCGCGCCAGCAGGTGGCCGACCACCTCGGCGTCGCGGGCGGGGGTCGAGAGCGCCCAACGGGCCTCGGCCGACAGGCGCACGGGGTCGAAAGGGGCGCCGGCGGCCTGGCGCTTCTGCTCGGCGTCGAGCTCCCAATAGAGCTGGGGCAGCGCCGCCTGGGCCGCCGGGGCGCCGCCGAACTGCCGGCGGCGAGCGGTGGCATCGACGGCCGGCGCCACGCCGGCGGCCAGCAGGGCCTCGATCTCCAGCTCGCCGAGCCGCTTGCGAAGCAGCGTGACCACGTTGTTGTAGTGCAGCAGCCCCTCCTGGTGGAAGATATCGACGACCAGCGGATCGCCCAGCTCCAGCGGCACCACCGGGAACTGGCGCAGCGCTTCGTCGGGGCGTGCCGCGACCACCAGCGTCTCGCCGGGCTTCTGGGCCGGCGAACGCAGTACGTAGACCGGCCCGGCAACCTCGGCCCACAGCGAGCCGAGCAGCCGCCCGGCATTGGGCAGCCGAATTCCGGGCGGCAACTGGCGCCGGCGCGGGTCGCCGACGACCTTGACCAACTCCAGCATGCGGTCGATGTAGCTCTCGTCGAGCAGCCGGGACTTCTCGGCCAGCCCCTGCGACAGCTCCAGCAGCGTGCGGGTCTTCGCCAGGGTATCGCGCGGCGTGTCGATGCGGGCAACCACCGCCTGGATGCCCAGCACGTCGACGCTGTTACGGCAGAACGTCAGGCCGTTGTCCATCTCGACTACCACCGGCTCGCCCTCGACCAGGGTGAGCAGCGCCTCGCGGGCCTCAAGGTAGACCTTCTCGATCAGCGCCGCCTCGTAGGAGAAGCGCCGCCGCAATGGCGGGGCAGTGGCCTGGTCGGGCGAAAGGATGATCGCGTAGCGCAGCGCCTCGTCGCCCAGGTAGTCCTCGCCGAGCGTGGCCGCGATCTGCGGGCTCCAGCCCATGCGGTCGACGCCGAACTCCGTCAGTGTACACTCCAGGCCGCGGGCGTGTTTAAGCGCCGCAGCGTAGCGCTCGGCCATGTGGGCCTTGACCGGGAAGAGCGGGCCGTCCCAGGGTAGTTTTGCCATGTTATTCCGCCCCACCTCGTTGCGAAAGCAGCTCCCGCGCGGCAAGCTGTGCCTCCAGGTCCTGGGCCACCCGCTCGGCCTTCTGCCGCTTGGCGTCGGTGGCGTAGCGCTGCTCGGAGTTGAAGTACTGCTCCAGCTCGGTAGCGATCATCTCGCCGGTGATCGGGCGATACAGCGTCTTGAGCAGCGCGACCTTCTCGTCGTAGGTCCTGGCGAGGAAGACCGCCGGATCGGCGAACCAGGTCTCCGGCACGTCGAAGTCGGCGCTCTCGGCCAGCAGCTTCTGGGTCACACTCTCGATCGGGCGGCCGGTGAAGCGCGGGTCCTTGCGCTTGAACTCGGCGCACAGCTCGCCAAGCTCGCGCCAGCTCAATGTCTTCTTGCCGGCGAACGGGTTGGGGAGCGCGAAACGCTGGCCGCCGGGCACCGGGGCCTGGGCGGCATGCGGGGCCGGGACCTCGCCGGAGACCTGCACCAGGCCACTCTTGAGCTGCCGCGCCAGCTTGATCCCGATCAGCGCGGCGTAGTCGTCCCAGTCCTCGGGGCCGCCGATCTCCTCGCGGTGGTGGAAGCGCTGCCGCAGGGCCGAGTTGGTGGCGGTGGGCTCGTTGGTGGCGGCGTAGGTCTGCGCATTGCCGATGTGGGTGGTGAAGGCGCCGTCGAGGAACTGCATGGTTATGTTAAGCACATCCTTATCGGCGCCGCCCATGCCGGGGTCGCCGCGTGAGAGCAGCAGCAGGTCGATATCGTCGAAGAACAGCAGCACCAGCGCCTTGGGGTTGCGGGCCTTGTCGAGCAGCGCCTTGAGCTTTTTGGCGGTCTGCCCGTAGTACTCATCCTTGATGCTGGGGTCGATGCTCACGAAGTCGGCCGGCAGGCCGGTCTGCTCGCTACGCATGGTCATGCGGGTCATGGCCATGCGGAACAGCGAGCTTTTGCCGGTGCCGGGGAAGCCGTCGAACAGCACCGTGCTGGGTAGGCCACCCAGCTCAAGCACCGGGTTGAAGCCGCGCTCGGGGTCGTAGAGCGCCAGCCGGTCGACGTAGCGCAGCAGCGCGCGCTTGGCCTCGGTGTTGCCGACGATCTGTTCGGGCAGCACCGGCGTGAACTGGGGCTTTTCGGCCCGCGCGTCGGCGCTCCAGGCGAAGCCGCGCAGCTCCAGGTCGCCGATGCGGATCGGGAAGCCCTCGACTTGGGCCAGCAGCTCGGCTGGGTGGCTGTCGGCGTCGGCGATCATCTGGTCGCGGGCGGCGACGAAGTAGTCACGGGTCAGGTTGACCAGGTCAGCGGCCGACTCGACGATCGGCTGGCCGGCGGCGGTGGTCTGGGTGATCGCCTTGAGGTAGAACGACAGCAGCCCTTTCAGGTCGTCGTCAGGCCCCAGGCCGGGTTTGAAGAACTTCCCCTCGGGCTTGGGGAAACTGGCCAGGTCCTCGCCGCCTTCGTCCCCGCTCAGGCCAGGCTCGGGCGGCAGCAGCTCCTGGGCCACCAGCGCGCCCATGCCGAATAGCGCGAAGCTGCCGAGGAACGCGGCCTGGCGCGGGTCGATCTTGGCGCTCAGTTCCTCGTGAAGCTCGTAGTACAGGCACAGCCCGCGCCGGAGCACGTGGAGCACGTGGTTGACCGGCTCGCCGAGCAGGTAGCCGCCGACGCCGGGGAGCTTGCGAACCTCGGCCAGCAAGTCGTAGGAGACCCCGCGCGAAGGGACATTCTTCATGCGGAACTCGGCGTCGTCGCGGTGCTGGTCGAGGTCCGCGTCGGTGATCGCGTGGACGTTGTCACGGGTGGTCACGGTTAAGCTCCTGTCGAACAGGTTCTTGGTTCTTCGTGGTTCGGTGGGGGGCGAACACAAGGTTCGCCCTTACACGGTGGCTACACGGTGCCTACACGGTGCCTACACGGTGGCTCGATGAGGGCGAACACGAGGGTTCGCCCTTACACGGTGGCTACACGGTGGCTACACGGTGGCTACACGGTGGCTCGATGAGGGCGAACACGAGGGTTCGCCCTTACGTGGTTCTGTGGTGGGGCGTATGCAATACGCCCTTACGTGGTTCCATCCTCCATCCTCAGATGCACCCCTTCACCCTTTCACCCCTTCACCCTTTCACCCCTTCATCTTGTCATCTTCGATCGGATGCCAGGATCGGGGAGATGATCGCGATGATGCCGAGCAAGACCAGGATGCCGGGGAAGATCGTGTTGGTGGCGAAGAGAAACGCCAGGCCGCACATAAAGATCAGTGGGATCAGGCCGACGCGCGCCTTGCCGCCCGCCGCGCTGCCCAGAAACCCGGTCAGGCCGAGCAGCACCAGGATGCCTGGAAAGAACGTGCCGGTGGCGAAGAGAAACGCCAGGCCGATTAGGAACAAGCCGCCGGTTAGCCCGCCGAGCGTCGCAGGGTTCATGCCGCGCGTACGAGCCAGCGTGCGGCTGGGGAGCGCTGGCCCCGCCGGCAGCGGCGCGGCGCGGTCGGGCCGGCGGTGGGCCGGCAGGTCGGGGGCCGGCGGGATGGAGAGCGGCGGGGGCCGCGAGGCATCGGCGATCTCGGCGCGGCGTGGCGTGGCCGGCTGCTGGGCAGGAGCAGCGGTCTCCTCGTGCAGCGCCCGCCCGCAGTTGACGCAGAACATGGCGATCGCCGGGTTCCTGACGTTGCAGGCTGGGCAGCGGGTGCCATCCTGGCCGGCTAGCGGCACCGTGGAGCTGGTGTTGGCCACGGGTGCCGGCGTCCCGGCAGCGGCCGCGGGCACCGGCGCGCCACATTCGATGCAGAACTTGGCATCGCTTGCTAGCTCCGCACGACATTCTGGGCAAGTCATTCTTTATTCCTCTTTTGTGCCGGGCGTGAAACGTGAAACGTGTTGCGTGTTGCGTGTTGCGTGAAACGTGAAACGTGTTGCGTGAAACGTGTTGCGTGAAACGTGAAACGTGTTGCGTGGTTTCTTGGTCGGGGCGGCCACGGAGGGTCTGCCCTATAGGTTCTCGGTGCGTGATGGGTCATCTTTGTCATTAACACACCAGATCGCCCTCTTTCGACACACCATAGACCGTGCAGGGCTGGCCGTCTTCGTCGGCGTCGCCGAGGAGCTGCTTGATTGCGAGCGGGACCAGCAGCACCCGGTAGCGAACGGACGGGCCGGCCTCCATGGGCTCGCGACCGAACAGCGTGTCCATGCGGCTGCGCTTGGCGGCGCGGGTGGTGGCGGCGCGCTCGATAGCCGCGCGGAGCATCCAGGGCTGCTCGCCGTGCGTGGCGGCGAAGGCGCGCTCGATTAGGTCGTCGTTCTGGGTCCAGCGGTGGTGGTAGGGGCCGACGGTGACGCGCTCGATCGCGCGGGGGATGATCCAGGCGGCCTGGTTGGTCATCCCGATCATCTCGTGGAGCGAATGGCGACCGCCGGCGAGTTCGTCGACCAGGGCGCGCAGCTCCTTGATGCCGCCGGTCACGTGCCAGCCGCCGCGCTCCTCGAAGTGCAGGGTCGTACATTCGAATAGGTTGGCGCTATGGATGACGCCGGTCCAACTGATGGCGTAGAGCCGGTCGCCGCGCTTCTCGCTCAGGCGCACCGGGTCCTGCTGGCGGAAGTCGGCGACGACCGGAGTGGCGGCCAGGCGCTCCATGTAGGCGCGCTGGAGCCAGAGGATCTGCTGCTTGACCGGCCGCTGCCCGGCGAAGATCGCGGCGCGGGCCTGCTCGACCAACTGCGGGCGGGCGGGGATCTGGGCGAGCTGCTCCTCGGCGTGGTCGCGGTCCTCGCGCAGAGTCCAGAAGTCTTTGAAGGTGGGCATGCCGGAACTCGGTGGGGTCGATGGTGAGCGGCAGCGGCTCGACCTGGAGCAACTGGCGGCCGTGCTTGAGGGCCATGACCAGGATGGTGGCGCGGATCTCGTGCAGAAAGCCTTGGGCGGCCTTGAAGCCGGCGATGCTGACGCGGCCCTGCTGCTGCTCCTGGGCCATGGCGGCGCCGAGCCAGCCGAGCCGGTCGCCGAGCAAGTCGCAGTAGGCGACGACGGCCTCGTCGGGGAGCATGCGGGTGTTCTGCCCGGCGCCGGCGGTCTGGAGTGAGTTGCGGTCGATGGTCATGGCTGGTTCACGCTGCGGTACGGTTGGTGTGCGGTTGATTCTAGGTCCGGGGGATGCGTGCTGGTTGCGCGGGCTGATCCTCCTGTAGTATACCAGGGGCGTCAACCGTTGGCGAACGTACTGTAGGCAGAGCATTTGTTGTAGCTGCACGTACTCCCAACGGCTTATCATATGTTCCTTCCCTTGGGCGATATGTGGTCACGTACATTGTGGGATAGTGTTTCTGGCTACATAAATCCAAACCAGTAACTCCATACGCCTGCTTAAGAACACAAATAACTTACACATCACCAAGATGTTGAAGCTGAATACGCGCGCTCATGCCCGATGAGAGTGCGCTATTTGACGGAGGCCGAGCGGAAGCATATGCTCAACGATTTGAACACAAGCGACGCCATATATTCTAACGATGCCTGTATCCATCAGTTGTTTGAGCTACAGGCGAGCCACACCCCCGACGCGCTAGCGGTCGTCCACGACGACGTTCAGATAACCTATGCCGAATTGGATCGGCGCGCCAACCAACTGGCCCATCACCTGCAAGCATTAGGTGTCGGGCCGGAAGTGCGTGTGGGCCTGTACCTGCACCGCTCGATCGACATGGTGGTTGGATTGCTGGGGGTGCTCAAAGCCGGTGGCGCCTACGTCCCGCTCGACCCCAACTACCCCGCCGATCGGCTGCGCTTCATGATCGAGGACGCCCAGGTTTCGGTGCTGCTGACCTCCCAAGAACAAAGAACACAGAATAAAGAACCAAGAACCGAGAACCGAGAACCGAGAAACAACGGACAACGGACAGTGGTCGATCTGGTTGCCGATTGGCCCACCATCGCCCGGCAGCCGATAGAGAGCCCGACCAGTGGCGTGACGGCGCACAACATGGCGTATGTGATCTACACCTCCGGCTCGACCGGCACGCCCAAAGGGGTCGCCATCCCGCACGGAGCCCTGGCGCACTACGCCGGTGTGGCCACGACCGCCTACACCCTTACGGCTGCCGACCGCGCGCTGCAATTTGCCTCGATCAGCTTCGACGCCAGCGCCGAGGAGATCTTCCCGACCCTGATCAGCGGCGCGGCGCTGACGCTGCGTACCGATGCTATGCTGAACACCCCGGCGACCTTCCTGGCCGCCTGCCAAGCCATGGGTATCACTGTGCTGAACCTGCCGACCGCCTACTGGCACACATTGGTGGCTGGGCTGGGCGAGCTGGCCTGGCCCAACCGTATGCGGCTGGTGGTGATCGGCGGCGAAGCGGCCCACCCGGATCGAGTGGCTACGTGGTCCGAGCAGGCTGGGGCGCGCGTGCGGCTGTTCAACACCTACGGCCCCACTGAGACGACAATCGTGGCGGCGATGGGCCAGGTGAGCACGACCGACGCCGATACGCAGGTCGTGCCGATCGGCCGGGCGATCCCGGATGTGCAAGCGTATGTGCTGGATGCCCAGATGCAGCCGGTGGCTGCGGGCGCGGTGGGCGAGCTGTACATCGGCGGCGCGGGGCTGGCGCGCGGGTATCTCAACCGGCCCGATTTGACGGCCGAACGCTTCGTGCCTTGTCCGTGGTCCGTTGTCAGTGGTCAGTTGCAACGGACAACGGACAACGGACAACGGACAACGGACAATAGAACTCTACAAGACCGGCGACCTAGCGCGGCAGCGCGACGATGGGCAACTGGAATTTGTGGGGCGGAACGACCAGCAGGTGAAGGTGCGTGGCTACCGGATCGAGCTGGGCGAGATCGAGTCGGCGCTGCGCCGGCACCAGGATGTGCGGGAAGCGGTGGTGCTGGCGCGGGAGGATATGCCCGGCCACAAGCGGCTGGTCGCCTACATCGTCCCCGCCCAAGAACAAAGAACAAAGCCTGTCCTGAGCGAAGTCGAAGGGAACAAAGAACAAAGGGGCGAGGAATCTGATTCTCAATTCTCAATTCTCAATTCTCAATTCACAGGGGAGCTGCGCGCCTTCCTGGCCGAGCAGTTGCCCGACTACATGGTGCCTTCGGCGTTTATGTTTCTCAGCGCCATGCCGCTGACGCCCAACGGCAAGATCGATCGGCGGGCGCTGCCGGCCCTTGAGGCAGCCCGCCCCGACCTGGCGACGGCCTTCGCCGCGCCCACGACCGCGCTCGAAGAGCTGCTGGCCGGCACCTGGGCCGAGGTTCTCGGGCTTGAGCGCGTGGGCATCGACGACAACTTCTTTGCGCTGGGCGGCGACTCATTGCTGGCGACGCAGATTATGGCCCGGCTCCAGGTCTCGCTGCATGTAGAGCTGCCGCTGCGCAGCCTGTTTGATCTGGCGACCGTGGCCGCGCTGGCGCGGAAGATCGAGTCGCTTGGCGGCGAGCAACAGTCGCCCACACTAGCGATCCAGCCGATCCGGCGTGATCGCCCGCAGCCGCTGTCTTTTGCCCAGCAGCGCCTGTGGTTCCTCTCGCAACTGGCGGCCGGCAGCGGCAGCTACAACATTCCGATCTTCATCCGTGTCAGCGGGCAGCTTAATATCGACGCATTCCGCCAAAGCCTCGAAGTGATCGTGCAGCGCCACGAGGCGCTGCGAACGACCTTTGTCGGCATGGAATCGCAGCCGGTACAGCTGGTCGCCGCCCACGGGACGTTCGAGTTCACAGTCTCGGACCTCGACTATTACGCGGAGGCCCAGCGGGAGGAAGTGGCGCTGCGGATGGTCCAGGCCGAATCCACACGGCCCTTCGACCTGACGGTGGGGCCGCTGCTGCGCGTCCTGCTGATGCGCCTCAGTGCCGCCGAGCATATCCTGCTGCTGAACATCCACCATATTATCGCCGACGACCGCTCGCTGGAGGTCTTCTTCCACGAACTGGAGGTGCTCTATACAGCGTTCAGCACCGGCACCCAGGCGCAACTGCCGGGGCTACCCATCCAGTACGTCGACTTCACCGCCTGGCAGATGGAGCAGCTTCAAGGGCCGTCCTTTGAAAAACAGTTGGCCTACTGGCAACGGCAGCTTGCCGATAGCCCGGTGCTGGAACTGCCGATCGATCATCCCCGCCCGCCGACACTGTCATTCCGAGGCGGGATTCACAGCTTCATGTTCTCGAAAACGGACTGGGCGGCGCTGACACAACTCAGCCGAGCGATCGGTGCTACTCCATTTATGACCTTGCTGGCCGTGTTCAAGGTTCTGTTGTCCCGCTACAGCAACCAGGATGAGATCGTGGTCGGCTCGCCGATCGCCGGCCGCACCCGCGCCGAGATCGAGGGGCTGATCGGGTTCTTCGCGAATACGCTGGTGCTGCGTACCGATCTCTCGGGCGACCCAACCTTCCGCGAGCTGCTGGGGCGGGTGCGCGAGGTTGCTCTCGACGCCTATACCCACCAGGATGTCCCTTTCGAGAAGCTGGTCGAGATCCTACAGCCCGATCGCAACCTCAACCGCAACCCGCTCTTCCAGGTGTTCTTCGCCATGCAGAGCGTCGGGGCGGTGCCCTCGCGACTGGGCGATCTCACGCTGGCATCGGCGCCGATCAACAATGGCACGGCCAAATTCGATCTCTCGCTGTTTATTGAAGAGACCGCCGAAGGAATGCAGGGACTGCTGGAGTATGATAGCGATCTGTTTGAGGCTTCCACGGTCGTTCGCATCGGGGAGCATTTTCAAGCCCTGTTGAGCGCGGTCGTCGCCGACCCCGATCGGCGCATCTCCACAGTCACATTCGTGAGCGCGGCAGAGCAGCGTCTGCTCGAAGCGTGGAACGCGACCGAGGCCAGCTACCCGGCGTGCAGCGTGCATCAGCTGATCGAGGCGCAGGCCGCGCGCCGCCCCGGCGCCATAGCCGTGGTGTCCGACGAGGAATCACTGACCTATCAGGCGCTCGATCAGCGCGCCGGACGGCTGGCCGGCCGCCTGCGGGCGCTAGGCGTCGGGCCGGAGGTTCTGGTCGGCCTGTGCGTCGAGCGCTCGACCGACTTGCTGGTCGGCATGCTGGGCATCCTGAAGGCCGGCGGCGCCTACGTGCCGCTCGACCCTTCCTACCCGGCCGAGCGCCTGGCCTGGATCCTCCAGGACACCCAGGCGCCGGTGATCGTGACCCAGACGCACCTGGCCGCGAGCCTGCCGCCACATCATGCCCAACTGGTCTGCCTGGACGCGGAAGATGCGCCGCTTCACACCCCGCCATCCGCGCCGGCGCGCCAGGCCGCCCCGCACAACCTGGCCTATGTGATCTACACCTCCGGCTCGACCGGCAAACCCAAAGGAGTGCAACTGCCCCACGCAGCGGTGGTCAACTTCTTGACCTCCATGCAGCGCCAACTGGAGATCAGCGAGCAGGATGTGCTGCTGGCTGTGACGACGGTCGCGTTCGATATCGCGGCGCTGGAGCTGTTTCTACCGCTCACGGTCGGCGCGCAGGTGCGGATCGTCAGCACCGCCGTGGCCGGCGACGGGGTGCAACTGGCGAAGGTGCTCGCGAATGAGCCGGTGACAATGATGCAGGCCACGCCGGCAACCTGGCGGATGCTCACCGACGCGGGCTGGATGGGCCGGTCGAATCTGACCATCCTGTGTGGCGGCGAGGCGCTACCGCACGACCTGGCCGAACAGCTCGTGAGCCGTGGGGCAGCGCTGTGGAACCTCTACGGCCCGACCGAGACCACGATCTGGTCGGCGGCCCTGCGGGTGGAGCAGACGGAGCGCCCGATCCCGATCGGCCACCCGATCGCCAACACGCAACTGTATGTGCTGGATCAGAACTTCCAGCCGGCGCCGATCGGCGTCGTGGGCGATCTGTATATCGGCGGCGATGGGCTGGCGCGCGGCTACCTGAACCGGCCCGAGCTGACCGCCGATAGGTTTGTTCCGAGTCCGTGGTCAGTTGTCCGTGGTCAGTTGCAACGGACAACGGACAACGGACAACGGACAACGGACAACCGGTTGTACAAGACCGGCGACCGGGCCTGCTTCCTGCCGGATGGCACATTGCGGTTCGAGGGTCGCAGCGATCAGCAGATCAAGCTGCGCGGCTACCGGATCGAGCTGGGCGAGATCGAGACCGTGCTGCGCCAGCACCCGTACGTGCGCGAGGCCGTGGCGCTGGTGCGCGAGGATGTGCCGGGCGACAAGCGCCTGGTCGCGTATGTGGTTCAGAAGCTTGACGAGCAGGAGCACGCGCCGGCCGAAGCGCAGGCGCCGCCGAAGCTGGCCGACGACCAGTTGCACCAGTGGCAGGCGGTCTGGGACGAAACCTACGATAAAGCCGAGGACCAGCACGACCCGTCATTCAACATCAGCGGCTGGAAGAGCAGCTACACCGGCCAGCCGATCCCAGCCGCCGAGATGCGTAACTGGGTCGAGGCGACGATCGAGAACATTCGCGCGCTGAAGCCGCAGCGGGTGTTGGAGATCGGCTGCGGCACCGGGCTGCTGCTGCTGCCGCTGGCCCCGCATGTCGCCCGCTACGACGGCGTCGATTTCTCCGGTTCGGTGCTGGCGCAGCTCCGGGGCCAGGTCGAGCGGCTGGGGCTGACCCAGGTGGGGCTGTACCAGGGCAAGGCCGATGAGCTGCTTGCGCTGGGCCTGGGCCGCTATGACACGGTGATCATAAACTCGGTGGCCCAGTATTTTCCATCGATCACGTACCTGGTTCAGGTTCTGGAAGCCGCGGTACGCCTGGTGGAGCCGGGCGGGCAGATCTTCATCGGGGATGTGCGTAGCTTACCGCTGCTCAGGGCCTACCACGCCGCGATCCAGCTGCACCAGGCGCCTGATACGCTGCCCGCCACCGAACTAGCGCAGCGCATTGAGGAGCGCATGCTCCAGGAGCAAGAGCTGGTCATCGACCCGTTCTTCTTCAAGGCGCTACAGCAGCGCCTGCCTCAGATCAGCGCTGTCGGCGTTCAACTCAAGCGCGGGCGTGAGCACAATGAGCTGACACAGTTCCGCTACGATGTGGTCCTACAGATTGGGGCGGAGGCGCTGGCGACCGTCGCTATCCCCAGCATCGATTGGCGGCGAGAGGCGCTCTCGGTGTCCGCGCTGCGCGGGATGCTGCTCGAAGGCCGCACGGAGATGCTTCAGGTTACGGGCGTGCCCAATCCGCGTGTGCAGGTAGAGACCAGGGCGCTCGAAATGTTGGATCGCGACGAAGCGCCGGCAACAGTTGCCGACCTGCACGCGCACCTGCGCGCGCTCGAATCAAACGGTATTGAGCCGGAAGATTTCTGGGCGCTTTCCGACGAACTGTCATATACTGTCGAGATCACATGGTCGCGCGCTGATCCGGTAGGCTGCTATGACGTGCTGCTGGTGCGGCGAACCTGCGAAGCGGGGCAATACACCGAAGCCAGCGCCAGTTTTCATGCCCGCGAGGTTGCTCCCAAGGCGTGGGGAGCGTATGCCACGAACCCGCTCAAGGCGGCGTTCCTGCGCCAACTCACGCCCGAGTTGCGCGACTTCGCCCGCGCTAAACTGCCGGAATATATGATCCCGTCGGTGTTTGTGCTGCTGCCGGCGCTGCCGCTCACGCCTAACGGCAAGATCGACCGCCGCGCGCTGCCCGCGCCCGACCAACTGCGGCCTGAGCTTCAGGAGAGCTTCGTCGTACCGCGCAACCTGTACGAAGAACAAGTCGCGGACATCTGGGCCAGCCTGCTCAGGCTAGAGCGGGTCGGCATCCACGACAACTTCTTCGCGCTCGGTGGGCACTCACTGCTGGCGACACAGGCGATCCTGCGGATGCGATCGGCATTCCAGGTCGAGTTCTCGCTCCACAACCTGTTCGAGACGCCGACCGTGGCGGGGATCGCCGCGCTGATCCCCCAAAAGCAGAACGAGCCGGCGGATATTTTGCACCTGGAGATCAAAACTCCAGTCCCCATCTCTGATGGGCAACTGCTTGACCAGCTCGATCAACTGTCGGATGAGGAGGTCGATCGGCTGCTTCAATTGATGCTGGTAAGTGAAAACTAAGTACAGGTTATCACATGTTCGATCCGGGTTAGGTGGGGTGGTTTTGGAGGGGTGGCCCTCTCCAAGCCTCCCCCTTTTCTCGGAGCGAAGTTGCGCTACGCCGCACTATAGATGAGCGACCCCACGGAGAAGACGACAATGACGAATATGGATAAATCGGTGGATAAATTTCAGCCGAGGAGAAACGGGCGCTGCTGGCGCAGCTTTTACAGAAAAAAACAAACGCGCCAACGACACACCCGCTTTCGTTTAGCCAGCAGCGTCTCTGGTTTCTCGACCAGTTGGAGGCAGGCAATCCTGTGTATAACCTGCCGCTCGGCATACGGCTTGCCGGCGCCCTTAATGTCGAGGCGCTCCACCGCAGCCTGAATATGATTATGCGGCGCCACACGGCCCTGCGCACCACGTTCTCCGTTCGGGAAGAGCAGCCGGTGCAGACGATCGCCCCGCCGCGCGACCTGCCGCTCGCGATCGAGGAGCTGAGCAGCCACCCAATTGGGGAGCGCGAGGCGGCGGCCTTGAGCCTGGCCAAAGCGGAAGCGCGGCGACCCTTCGATCTGGCAACGGATCTGCTGATGCGCGCCGCACTGCTGCGCCTGGATGCCACCGATCACCTGTTGGTCCTGACCCTGCATCACATCGTCTCGGATGGCTGGTCGCTCGACGTGCTGTTCCGCGAGATCAGCGCGCTCTACGAGGCATATGCCACCGGCGTCGATCCGCTGCTCCCCGAGCTGCCGGTCCGGTTTGCCGACTTCGCGATGTGGCAGCGCCAATGGTTCCAGGGCGCCGAGCTGGAGCGGCAGTTGAGTTACTGGCGGCAGCAACTCGCCGACGTTCCAGCCGTGCTGGATCTGCCGGCCGACAATCCCCGCCCGCTCGTCCAGACCTTCCAGGGCGCGGCGCAGCCGATCGTGATCGCGCCGGCGCTGACGGAGGCGTTGCGGCGCCTGAGCCAGCGCGAAGGGGTCACGCTGTTTATGACCATACTGGCGGCGTTTCAGGCGCTGCTGTTCCGCTACACCGGGCAGGCCGATATCGTGGTCGGCTCGCCGATCGCGGGCCGCGTGCGTGTCGATGTCGAAAATCTGATCGGCTTCTTCGTCAATACATTGCTGATGCGTACCAATCTCGCCGGCGACCCGACATTCCGCGAGCTGCTGGGGCGCGTGCGCCGGGTGTCGCTCGACGCCTATGCCCACCAGGATGTGCCGTTCGAGAAGCTGGTCGAGGAGCTTCAGCCCGAGCGCACCCTGGACCGCAACCCGCTGTTCCAGGTCGAGATGATCTTGCAGAAAGCCTCGCAGCCGGCGCAGGTGGCCGGGTTGATGATGACACCGATCGAGATCAGCAATGGAACCTCGAAGTTCGACCTGACCTTGTCGCTGGAAGAGACGCCCAGCCACGTGGTCGGCGTCCTGGAATATAACGCCGACCTATTCGAGGCAACCACAATCGAGCGGCTGGTCGGCCACTTCCAGGCGCTGCTGGAGGGCATCGTCGCGAATCCCGGCGGGCGCGTATCGGCTCTGCCGCTGCTGACCGCCGCCGAGCAGACCGAGCTGCTGCATACCCGCAATCTCACCGCCGCGCCCTACCCACACGACCTGGCCGTACATCACTTCGTCGAGCAGCAGGTGGCCCGCACCCCCGACGCGCCGGCGGTAGTCTTCGGCCAGACCTCGCTCTCCTATCGCGAGCTGGACCAACGCGCTACCCAGCTCGCCTACGCGCTGCTCCAGCAGGGCGTCGGTCGCGGCGTGCGGGTCGGCGTCTGCTTGGAGCGCTCGCCCGAGATGCTGGTGGCGCTGCTGGCGATCTTCAAGGCCGGCGGCGCCTTCGTGCCGCTCGACCCGGCCTTCCCGCCCGAACGCCTGACTTACATCGCCCAGGACGCCCAGTTGCCGCTGCTGCTGACCCAGCAGCGGCTACTTACGCGCCTCTCGGCGCTCCCCGCCCGCCCCCTGGCGATCGACACCGACTGGCCATCGATCGCCCAGGCGCCGGTCGTGGCGCTGCCGCAGATCGATGGGAGCGACCTGGCCTACCTGATCTACACCAGTGGCTCGACCGGCAGACCCAAGGGCGTGCTCATCCCGCATAGCGGCATTGTCAACTACCTGGTGTGGTGCGCCCAAGCGTACCACGCCGATGCCGGACGCGGCGCGCCGGTCCACGCCTCGATCGCCGCCGACGCGATCTTCCCGAGCCTGTTCGCGCCGCTGTTCGTCGGGCGCAGCGTGGTGGTGTTCCCGCAGGAGCAGGCGCTGGAGGCGCTGGGCGACGACCTGCTGGCGCAGGGCCAGTTCAGCTTCATTAAGATCACTCCCTCGCAGCTCGAAGTGCTCAACTACCGCATGCCCCAGCGCGATGCCACCGGCTGGGTCGATACGCTGGTGGTGGGGGCCGAGGCGGTGCGTAGCGAGGTGTTGCAGTACTGGCAGCGCCACGCGCCCACAACGGTGCTGCTCAACGAGTACGGCCCGACCGAGACCGTGGTCGGGTGCAGCATCTACCCGGTGCTGCCCGACTCGCGCTACAGCGGCGTGCTGCCGATCGGGCTGCCGATCGCCAATCTGCGCTTCTATGTGCTGGACCGGGCCATGCGACCGCTGCCGATCGGCGTGCCGGGCGAGCTGTACATCGGCGGCGACGGCGTGGCCTGGGGCTACCTCAACCGCCCTGGGCTGACCGCCGAGAAGTTCGTGCCCGACCCGTTCAGCGGCGAGGCCGGGGCGCGGCTGTATCGCAGCGGCGACGTGGTGCGCTACCTGGACGAGCGCGCCGCCAATATCGCGTTCCTGGGCCGGCGCGACGACCAGGTCAAGATCCGTGGCTACCGGGTCGAGCTGGGCGAGATCGAGGCGCTGCTGGACCAGCACCCGCTGGTGCGCGAGGTGGTGGTGCTGGCCCGCGAGGAGCGCCCCGGCCAGTCGCGGCTGGTGGCCTACGTCGTCCCCGACCAAGAACAAAGAACAAAGCCTGTCCTGAGCGAAGTCGAAGGGAATAAAGAACAAAACGGGGAGAAGCCCGATTCTCAATTCTCAATTCTCAATTCTCAATTCTCCGGGGAGCTGCGCGATTACCTGAAAGAGCGTCTGCCGGAGTATATGGTGCCGGCGGTGTTTATGCTGCTGGAGCAGATGCCGCTCGCTCCGCACGGCAAGATCGACCGCCAGCGGCTGCCGCTGCCGGAAGTGGATCGCGGCGGGCTGGAGGAGGCGTTTGTGGCGCCGCGCACGCCGCTGGAGGCGCAGATGGCGGCGATCTGGAGCCAGGTGCTGGGCAGCCCAGAGCTGGGGGTCCACGATAACTTCTTCGCGCTGGGTGGGCACTCGCTGATGGCGACGCAGGTGATGACGCGGGTGCGGAGCGCATTCGAGGTCGAGCTGCCGCTGCGGGCGCTGTTCGAGGCGCCCACCGTCGCCGGCCTGGCCGCGCGCATCAGCCTGGCGCAGACCGAGGCGTCGGTGCTCCCGCCGATTCGCCCGGTGCCGCGGAATCCCGACCCTTCCATCCGTCAGGATTCCGCAGGGAGGGGTGACATCCCGCTGCCGCTTTCATTTGCCCAGCAGCGCCTGTGGTTCCTGGACCAACTGAACCCGGACAGCGCAATCGGGAATGTCTACAACGCTTATCGGGTGACAGGCGCGCTCGATCGAGACGCGCTACTCCAGAGCCTCCAGGGGTTGATCGCGCGCCACGAGAGCCTGCGTACCACATTTGTAAGTGTGGATGGGCAGGTGCGGCAGGTGATCGCCCCGCCGTCGGCGCCCCCGTTGTCGGTGGTCGATCTGCGAACATACCCGCAGGTCGAGCGCGAGACCAGGGTCAGATCGTTCGTGCTGAAGGAGGCACAGCAACCTTTTGACCTGGCAAACGGGCCGCTCATGCGCGTGGCGTTGTTGCAGCTCAATACGAACGATCATGTGCTGGTGCTGACTTTGCACCATATTATTTGCGATGAATGGTCGCTGAGCAAGTTCTTCGACGAGCTTGACATTCTCTACCGGGCCGCTTGCACGGGCACCCGCGCCGAGTTGCCGCCGCAGCCGATCCAGTATGCCGATTTTGCGGCCTGGCAGCAGCAGTGGCTACAAGGGCCGGTGCTGGAGCGCCAAATGGCCTACTGGAAGCAGCGATTGGAGGGAGCGCCCCCGATCCTGGAGCTTCCCGCCGACCATGCGCGCCCGGCGATTCAGTCGTATCGCGGCGATATGATTGATTTCGAACTGCCGGCCAGCCTGGCCGCCGCGCTTACGAGGCTGAGCCAGCGCGAGGGCGTGACGCTGTTTATGACGCTGCTGGCAGCATTCCAGACCCTGATCCTGCGCTACACCGGGCAGACCGATATCGTGGTGGGTTCGCCGATCGCCGGGCGCACGCGCCGCGAAGTCGAGGAGCTGATCGGGCCGTTCATCAACACGCTGGTGCTGCGCTCGGATCTGTCGGGCAACCCGGCGTTTCTGGAGGTGCTGCGGCGCGTGCGCGAGATCGCGCTCGACGCGTATGCCCATCAGGACCTGCCGTTCGAGAAGCTGGTCGAGGAACTCCAGCCCGAGCGCGACCTGAGCCGCGACCCACTGGTCCAGGTGATCTTCGATCTGCATAACATCGAGGGCAGCACGACATTGCGATTGGGAGAGCTGACGAGTCAGGCCCTGGAGACCGATAGCGGAACGACCAAGGCCGACCTTACGCTGATCATGGAGGAGCTGGGCGATCGGCTCACCGGCACGGTGATGTATGCGACCGATCTGTTCGAGGCGGGGACGATCGAGCGGCTGATCGGCCACTTCCAGACGCTGCTGGAGGGCATCATCGCCCAGCCCCAAGCGCGCCTGGCCGACCTGCCGCTGCTGAGTGAGGCCGAGCGCCGGCAGCTCCTGGTCGAGTGGAACGCCACCGCCAGCGGCTACCCGGCCGACAGCCCCATTCACTCGCTCTTCGCCGCCCAGGCCGCCCGCTCCCCCGACGCTATCGCCGTCGAGGACCACGCCGCGCGCCTGACCTATCGCGAGCTGGATCAGCGCGCCAATCAACTGGCTCACGAGCTGCGGGCGCGTGGCATCGGGCGCGAAACGCGTGTCGGCATCTGCCTGGAGCGCTCGACCGAGCTGCTGGTGGCGCTGCTGGGCGTGCTCAAGGCCGGCGCCGCCTACGTCCCACTCGATCCGCACTTCCCCCAGGAGCGCCTGGCCTTCATGCTTCAAGACGCCCAGGTCGCGCTGCTGCTCACGACCCGAGAACAAAGAACAAAGAACAAAGAACAAAGCACCACCGGACGTAAGGGCGTATTGCATACGCCCCCAGCGGACCACGAAAGAGCCTACAGCACCACGCCCCCAGCGGACCACGAAAGAGCCTATAGCACCACGCCCCCAGCGGACCACGAAAGAGCCTATAGCACCACGCCCCCAGCGGACCATGGACAACCGACCGTGATCGAGCTGGATACTGACTGGTCCACCATCGCGAGGCAGCCGACCACCGAACCGCAGAGCGACGTGAGCGGCGAGGACCTGGCCTACGTGATCTACACCTCCGGCTCGACCGGCCTGCCCAAGGGCGTGATGGTGCGCCATCGCAGCCTGACCAACTTCCTATGCACGATGCGCGAGCAGCCCGGCCTCTCCGCCGACGATACCTTGCTGGCGCTGACCACGCTCTCGTTCGACATCGCCGGGCTGGAGCTGTACCTGCCGCTGCTGGTGGGCGCGCGGCTGGTGCTGGCGACGACCGAGGAGGGCCGCGACCCAATGCTGCTCCAGCAGCGCCTGACGACCTCCGGCGCGACGGTGCTCCAGGCCACCCCTACTACCTGGCGGCTGCTGCTGACCGGCGGCTGGGAAGGCGACGCGCAGCTCACGGCGCTCTGCGGCGGCGAGGCGCTGCCGCCCGACCTGGCCGAGCAGGTGCGCACGCGCACCAGGGCGCTGTGGAACCTCTACGGCCCGACCGAGACCACGATCTGGTCCACCGGCCAACTGGTCGAGGCCGAGACGCCGCTGAGCATCGGCCGCCCGATCGCCAACACCGAGGTCTACGTGCTGGACCGCGAGATGCGGCTGCTGCCGACAGGCGTGGCGGGCGAGCTGTACATCGGCGGCGACGGGCTGGCGCGTGGCTACCATAACCGGCCGGAGCTGACCGCAGAGCGGTTTGTGCCCAACCCGTTCACCGAGAACAAAGAACAAAGAACAAAGAACAAAGAGCTGAGGGGGAGAGGGGGAGAGGGGGAGATCGCCCAATCTCCAATCTCCGAGCGCTTATATAGAACCGGCGATCTGGCGCGCTTCCGCCCGGACGGGACACTGGAGTACCTGGGCCGCATCGATGGGCAGGTCAAGCTGCGCGGCTTCCGGATCGAGCTGGGCGAGATCGAGGTGCGACTGCGGCAGCATCCGCAGGTGCGCGAGGCGGCGGTGGTGCTGCGGGCCGACGTGGCCGGCGATGCGCGGCTGGTGGCTTACGTCGTACCCAACCAAGAACAAAGAACAAAGCCTGTCCTGAGCGAAGTCGAAGGGAACAAAGAACAAAGGGGCGAGGAGTTTGATTCTCAATTCTCAATTCTCAATTCTCAATTCTTAGGGGAGCTGCGGGCGTTCCTCCAGCCGCATCTGCCCGAGTACATGCTGCCCTCGGCCTTCGTGATGCTGGACGCGCTGCCGCTGACGCCCAATGGAAAGCTCGACCGGCGGCGGCTGCCGCAGCCGGAGCTGGATCGCGCGGAGCTGAAACAGGCGTTTGTGGCGCCGCGCACGCCGCTGGAAACCGACATGGCGGCAATCTGGGGCCAGGTGCTGGGCAGGGCAACGGTAGGGGTACACGATAACTTCTTCGTCTTGGGCGGCCACTCGCTGCTGGCGACGCAGGTGATGACGCGGGTGCGGGACACATTCGAGGTCGAGCTGCCGCTGCGGGTGCTGTTCGAGGCGCCCACCATCGCCGTCCTGGCCGAGCGGATTGTCGCGCACCAGTTGGAGCAGGCCAACCAGGATGTGCTGGCGCAGTTTCTGGGGGAGATCGAGCAACTATCGGCGCTGGATGCGCTGCTGGAGCTGGGGCCGGAAGCATTGAACACGCAGGAGGATCGGTGATGAGCAACCTGGCTGAGCGGCTCGCGGCCCTATCGCCGGAGCAGCGCGAAGCGCTTATGCGGCGCATGAAGGCTCAGGGGGCGCTGCCGCAGCCATCACAGGCGGCGAGTGACACACGTTCCGGCCCGATCGCGCCCGCTGCGCGTGACGGCGATCTCCCGCTCTCGTTCGCACAACAGCGGCTGTGGGTGCTCGATCAGATCGACCCCGGCAGCTCGACCTACAATGTCTTCTTTCCATTACGTTTGTCAGGGCCGCTCGACATCGAGGCGTTGAGTCAGAGCATCAACACGATCGTCGAACGGCACGAGGCGCTGCGAACCATGTTTAGCGTGGTCGCCCAGCGGCCGTCGCAGGTCATTCTGCCGAGCCTGCACATTCCGCTGCCGGTAACTGATCTGCGGCACTTGCCGGAGGCGACGCGCGAGGCCGAAGCACTGCGGCTGACGAACCAGGAGATCGAGCGCCCGTTTGACCTGGCACAGGGGCCGCTGCTGCGAACGATGCTGCTGCGGCTCGACGCGCACGAGCATATCCTGGTTCTGACGATGCATCATATTGTATCGGACGCCTGGTCGATGGATGTGCTGTTCCGCGAGCTGACGACGCTCTACGCGGCCTTCCGATCCGGGCAATCCGCTCTATCCGCTGCCCTGTCTGCGCTCCCGATCCAATATGTCGATTTCGCCGTGTGGCAGCGGCAGTGGCTCCAGGGGGCCGCGCTGGAGCGTCAACTGGCCTACTGGCGCTCCCAGCTCGCCGGCGCGCCGCCGCTGGAGCTGCCCACCGACCACGCTCGTCCGCCGGCCCAGACCTATCGCGGCGCGACGCTGTCGCTGGCGCTGCCCTCGGAACTGCGGGCGGCGCTCCAGCGCCTGAGCCAGCGCGAGGGGGCAACACTATTTATGACCTTGCTGGCGGCGTTCAATGTGCTGCTGGCGCGCTACAGCGGGCAGGCCGACATCTGCGTGGGCACCCCGATCGCCAACCGCACCCACAGCCAGACCGAAGACCTGATCGGCTTCTTCGTGAACACGCTGGTGCTGCGTAGCGATGTAAGCGGCAACCCCAGCTTCCGCGAGCTGCTCGGGCGCGTGCGCGAGACCACGCTGCAAGCACAGGCACACCAGGATCTGCCGTTCGAGCTGCTGGTCGAGGCGCTTCAGCCCGAGCGCGATCTCAGCCGCACGCCGCTGTTCCAAGTCATGTTCACGTTCGAGAACGCCGGCGTCGCCGCGCTCGATCTGCCGGGCGTGCGGGCCAGCTTCGTCGAGACGGCGCCCGCGACCGCCAAGTTCGATCTGACCTGGACGCTGCGGGAAGAGGCGGGCAACTTAGTCAGCGACGTGAACTACAACACCGACCTGTTCGCGGAAGCGGCCATCGCGCGGATGATCGGGCACTACCAGGTGGTGCTGGCGCAGATGGCGGCGGACCCTGAGCGACCAATTATGGCGGCGCCGCTGCTCAGCGCCGCCGAAGCGCGCTCGCTCGTCGCGGCGCAAGCCGCGCTGCCGGCCTTCCCCGCCGAAGGTTGCCTGCACGACCTGTTCGCCGAGCAGGCGACGCGAACGCCTTATGCGACCGCTGTCCAGTACGACGATCAGACGCTCACCTACCGCGACCTCGATCAGCGGGCCAACCAGATCGCCCATTATTTGCAGCGGTTGGGCGTCGGCGCCGGCGTGCTGGTGGGTCTGTGCGTGGAGCGATCATTGGATCTGGTGGTCGGGGCGCTGGCGATTCTCAAGGCCGGCGGGGCGTATGTACCGATCGACCCGACCTACCCGGCCGAGCGGATCGACTTCATTGTCTCGGACACCCAGGCGCCGGTCGTGCTCACGCAGTCGCACCTTTCTGTAGCCTGGCCGACCGAGCAGGCGCGCGTGGTCCACCTGGATGGTATCTCCGCTCAGATCGCGAACTGCCCCCAGACGGCCCCCGACCACTGGGCCGGCGCCGCTCACCCGGCCTATGTGATCTATACGTCGGGATCGACCGGGACGCCCAAGGGTGTGCTGGTGTCGCACGCCAATGTCGCCCGGCTGTTTGCCGCGACCCAGCCCTGGTTTGGGTTCGACAGCAGCGATGTCTGGAGCATGTTCCACTCCTTCGCGTTCGACTTCTCGGTGTGGGAGCTGTGGGGCGCGCTGCTCTATGGTGGGCAACTCGTCGTCGTGCCATACCTGACCAGCCGTTCGCCCGAAGAATTCGCGCTGCTGCTGGCGAATAGCGGCGTCACCGTGCTGAACCAGACGCCATCCGCCTTTGTCCAACTAGCCGGGGTGATCACAGGCGCGGACAATCCGCTCACGGCATTGCGCCTGATAATATTCGGCGGCGAAGCGCTCGACCCGCGCAGCTTGCGGCCCTGGTTCGCCCGCTACGGCGACACGCGGCCTCAACTGGTAAACATGTACGGCATCACCGAGACCACTGTTCACGTGACGTATCGCCCGATCACGGCTGCCGACGCGGAAACCGCGACAATCAGCCCGATCGGTAACGCAATCCCGGATTTAAGCGTCTTCTTATTAGATCGCTACGGACATCTGCTTCCCGATGGCATTCCAGGGGAAATCCACGTTGGCGGGGCCGGGCTGGCCCAGGGCTATCTCGGGCGTCCAGCTTTGACGGCAGAACGGTTTGTGCCCAATCCATTCAGCGCCGAACCCGGCGCGCGCCTGTACCGGGCCGGCGATCTGGCCCGCCGCCGAGCAGATGGGGAACTCGAATACCTGGGCCGAACCGACCGGCAGGTCAAGATCCGCGGCTTCCGGGTGGAGTTGGGAGAAATCGAGGCTGTGGTGAGCCAGCACCCCGCTGTACAAACATGTCTGGTGATGGCGCGCGAGGATGTGCCGGGCGACCAGCGGCTGATCGCCTACATCGTCCCTTCCCAAGAACAAAGAACAAAGAACAAAGAACAAGAGAGCGAGAAGTCTGATTCTCAATTCTCAATTCTCAATTCTCAATTCTCCGGGGAGCTGCGCGATTGGCTCACGGCGCGCCTGCCCAAGTATATGGTACCATCGGCGTTTGTGCCGCTCGAAGCCTTTCCCTTAACATCAAACGGTAAGATCGACCGCAAGGCGCTGCCGGTTCCCGACACGTCCCACGCAAACGCGGCCGCGGCCTTTGTCGCCCCGCGAACGGCGGCGGAAAGTGTGCTGGCGATGCTCTGGTCGGAGGTGCTCGGCCGGCCAAATATTGGTGTGTACGACGACTTCTTCGCCCTGGGCGGCCATTCTTTGCTGGTGACTCAACTGGTCTCGCAGGTGCGTAGCATGTTCCAGATCCAGGTGCCGATCCGGGCGCTCTTCGAAGCTCCCACAATCGCTCAGTTCACAGGCGTGCTGATTGCATCCGAGGCGAAACCCGGTCAAGTCGAGCGCATCGCTCAGTTCTTGCAGCGCATGCGCGCGACAGCCAATCTCAAATAGGGTAAAAAAGGGGTTCTTGAGGGGGCTTCCCCCTCAAGCTCCCCTTCAATCTCAAATAGGGTAAAAAGGGGGTTCTTGAGGGGGCTTCCCCTCAAACTCCCCTTCAATCTCAAATAGGGTAAAAGGGGGTTCTTGAGGGGGCTTCCCCTCAAACTCCCCCTTTTCAAACAGTCTTTCAGAAGAATGAGGTCATACTCCAATGGAGAATGGTATCAATATAAAGGGCTTCTCAGCCGAAGAGCTGGCCGAGTTTGCGCGCTTCTTAGAGGAGGAGGGGCTTGCCGCTCCAGAGACCGGGGCTATTCCGCGGCGCGCCCAGGCCGACGTCTACCAGCTCTCGTTTGCCCAGGAGCGCCTGTGGTTTCTGGATCAGTTTGTTCCCAATAATCTGGCCTATAACCTCCAGGTACCGCTGCTCCTGCAAGGGCCGCTCGACGTCGCCGCGCTGGAGCAGAGCCTGACCACGATCGTCGAGCGCCACGAGGTGCTGCGAACGGTCTTCGCCACGCGCGACAACCTGCCGGTCCAAGTGATCCTGCCGGCGGCGGCCATGCCGCTCGACGTCGTCGATCTGCGCGGCTCGGCCGGGGCGCAGGAGCAGCAGGCGCAGCAGCTTGCCGAAGCCGAGCTGCTACAGCCGTTCGACCTGGCGCGCGGGCCGCTCTTCCGGGCGATACTGATCCAGCTCGACGAGCAGAAGCATGCCCTGCTGCTGACCCTCCATCATATTGCGTTCGATGGCTGGTCGGCCGGCCTGCTCTCCCAAGAGCTGATCGCCTGCTACGCGGCCTATAGCGCCGGCCAAGCCCCGGCGCTGGACCCCCTGCCGATCCAATATGCCGATTACGCCCTCTGGCAGCGCCAGTGGCTCCAGGGCCAGCAGATGGCCGAGTCGCTGGCATACTGGCGGCGCCAGTTGGCCGGGGCGCCCGATCTGCTGGAGCTGCCCACCGACCGCCCGCGCCCGCTGACCCAGACCTACCATGGCGCGCTGCTGCCGGTGCTCGGCTCGCGGCAGGCCACCGCGACACTCGCGGCACTCTGCCAGCAGGAAGGCGTGACCCTGTTTATGGGGCTGCTGGCCCTGTTCCAGGTACTGCTGGCCCGCTACAGCGGGCAGGAGGATGTGGTCGTCGGCACGCCGATCGCCAACCGCACCCAGGCGCAGACCGAGAACCTGATCGGCTTCTTCGTCAACACGCTGGCGCTGCGCGGCGATCTCTCGGACAACCCGACCTTCCGCCAGGTGCTGGCACGGCTGCGCGAAGTGACGCTCGACGCCTACGCGCACCAGGATGTGCCGTTCGAGCAGATCGTGGATGCGCTGAAGCTTGAGCGCAATATCAGCCACTCGCCGCTGTTCCAGGTGATGTTCGCGCTCCAGAATGCGCCGGAGGGGCCGCCGGCATTCCCCGGCCTCGCGCTGCTCCCGTTCGATATCAAGAATACGCTGGCGAAATTCGACCTGCAACTGGATCTCTGGGAAGCCGAGGGCGGCTTGCAGGGCGAGTTCCTGTACAACACCGACCTATTCGACACGGCAACGATCGAGCGCATGTCCACGCATTTTATCCGGCTCCTGGAGACGTTGGCCGCGCAGCCCGATCTGCCGGTGATGCAGGTCCCGCTCACGACGGCGCAGGAACAGCGGCAGCTTCTGGAGGCCGCCCACGGCTCGCGCCCCGCCGCACCCACGCGGCCACTGCACGTCCAGTTCGAGGCGCAAGTCGAGCGCGCTCCCAATGCCGTCGCGCTGGTCTACCCTTCGTCAAGCTCAGGACACAGCGACGGCGAGCGGCTGACCTACCAGGAGCTGAATGGGCGCGCCAATCGCCTGGCGCATCATCTGCGCTCGCTTGGCGTCGGCCCGGAGGTCCTGGTCGGGCTGTATCTTGAGCGATCCAGCGATATGCTCGTCGGGCTGCTGGCGATTTTGAAGGCCGGCGGCGCCTACCTGCCGATCGACCCGGCCTACCCGGCCGACCGGATCGCGTTTATGCTCGACGACGCGCAGGTGTCGGTGCTGCTGACCACCCAAGAACAAAGAACAAAGCCTGTCCTGAGCGAAGTCGAAGGGAACAAAGAACAAAGCACTGATAGCACTACCGAACGTAAGGGCGTATTGCATACGCCCCCAGCGGACGACGAAAGAGCGTACGGCACCACGCCCCCAGCGGACGACGGACAACCGACCGTGGTCAATCTGGATGCCGACTGGCCCACCATCGCCCAGCAGCCAGCCACCAACCCGGATAGCGGGGTGACGAGTGACAACCTGGCGTATGTGATCTACACCTCCGGCTCGACCGGCAAGCCCAAGGGCGCGCTGATCACCCACGCGCACGTCAGCCGGCTGTTTAGCGCCACCCAGCATTGGTTCGAGTTCGACGAGCAGGACGTGTGGACCCTGTTCCACTCAACCGCGTTCGACTTCTCGGTGTGGGAGATCTGGGGCGCCTTGTTGTACGGCGGGCGCCTGGTGGTTGTGCCCTACCTGGTCAGCCGCTCGCCGGAGGCGTTCGCGGCGCTGCTGGAGGCCGAGCAGGTGACGGTGCTCAACCAGACGCCATCGGCATTTCGCCAGGTGAGCGGGGCGATCCTGGCCGCCGCGCCGGCCCAACTGGCGCTGCGCTACATTATCTTCGGCGGCGAGGCGCTGGACTTGCAGAGCCTGCGGCCGTGGTTCGATCGCTACGGCGATCAGCACCCGCGGCTGATTAATATGTACGGCATCACCGAGACGACCGTGCATGTCACCTACCGGCCGATCAATGCCGCCGACCTGGAGACGGCGACGGGAAGCGTGATCGGAGTGCCAATCCCTGATCTGCACGTCTACGTGCTGGACCGATACCAGCAGCCGGTTCCGATCGGCGTGGCCGGCGAGATGTATGTCGGGGGCGCCGGCGTGGCGCGCGGCTATCTCAACCGGCCCGAGCTGACCGAACAGCGCTTCGTCGCTTGTCCGTGGTCAGTTGTCAGTGGTCAGTTGCAACCGACAACGGACAACGGACAACGGACAACGGACAACAGACTCTACAGGACCGGCGACCTGGCCCGCCTGCTGGCGACGGGCGACTTGCAGTACCTGGGGCGGGCGGATCAGCAGGTGAAGATCCGCGGCTTCCGCATCGAGCTGGGCGAGATCGAGACGGCGCTGGAGCAGCACCCGGCCCTTTCTGAGGTGGTGGTCATGCCGCATACCGACGACGCCGGCCACACACGGCTGGTGGCCTACGTCGTCCCCGACCAAGAACAAAGAACCACCCAGAGGGTACCCGACCAAGAACAAAAGAGTGAGACGCCTGATTCTCAATTCTCAATTCTCAATTCTCAATTCTCAATTCAGGAACTGCGCGATTTCCTGCTGCGAACGCTGCCCGATTATATGGTGCCATCGGTCTTTCTCGTGCTCGACAAGCTGCCGCTGACCCCTTCGGGCAAGCTCGACCGTAGAGCGCTGCCGGCGCCCAGCGGAGTCCGGCCGCAGCTCGCGGAAGCCTACGCCGCGCCGCGCACCGCTATCGAGGCGCTGCTGGCGCAGATCTGGGCCGAGGCGCTGAAGCTGGTACAGGTGGGCATCCACGATAACTTCTTCGCGCTGGGCGGCGACTCGCTGGTCAGCGTGCAGGTGCTGGCGCTGGCCCGCTCGCGGGGCATCCAGTTCTTGCTCCAGGATCTCTTCCGCCACCAGACGGTAGCCGCGCTCGCGCCGCATGCGACGCCGCACGCCGAGGACATTGTCGCGCCGGCCCATGCGGCGCCATTCAGCATGGTCGCGGAGGTCGATCGCGTGCGGCTGCCGGCCGATATCGAAGATGCCTACCCGCTGACCATGCTGCAATCGGGCATGCTCTACCATATGATGCTGGACCCCGAGGCCCCGGATTATCACAACGTCGACAGCTTTCACTACCGCGGCGCCTTTGATATCGACAAGCTGCGCCAGTCGCTGGCCCATATGGTCGTGCGGCATCCGATCCTACGCACCTCGTTCGAACTCTCGCAGTATAGCGAGCCGCTCCAGTTGGTTCACACCAGCGCGGCCTTCGATGTCGAAGAGGAAGACCTGCGCCACCTCTCGCGCCAGGAGCAAGAGCAGGTGATCGCGGCGTATGTCGCGCAAGAGAAAAAGCACATCTTCGATCTGTCTCGACCGCCGCTGCTGCGGTTTCGGGCGCATCGCCGGACCAATGAGTCGTTCCAGTTTACGCTGACTGAGTGCCACGCCATCCTGGACGGCTGGAGCCTGGGCGCCTTGAGTTCCGAGATCTTCATCTGCCACAACACGCTGCTCGACCATGGCGCCATGCCCGAGCTGCCGCCGCTGACCAGCTCCTTCCGCGATTTTGTGCTCCAGGAGCGCCAGGCGCTGCAATCGGAGGCCCATCGCCACTTCTGGGCCGCACGGCTGGAGGGTGCGGCCCTGACGCGGCTGCCGCGCTGGCCCGAACGATATCGCCGGCAGAATGATCAGCCGGTGCGCGAGACGCGGGCGATCTCGATCGACCCGGCCCTGCTCCAGCAGTTGCGCGAGCTGACGCGCTCGGAGGGCGTGTCGTTGAAAACGGTCTTCCTCGCGGCGCATCTGAGGGTGCTAAACCTACTCAGCGGCCAGACCGACCTGATGACCGGCATGAGTTCTCACGGCCGGCTGGAGGAAGAGGGCGGCGAGCGCGTCTGCGGCCTATTCCTGAACCCGCTCCCATTCCGCATGCAGCTTCCCGGCGGAACCTGGCGCGACCTCTTACGATCGACATTCGCCGCCGAATGCGAGCTGCTGCCCTACCGGGCCTACCCACAGGGGGCGATTCAGCAGCAGTGGAGCGGCGGCGAGCGGCTATTCGAGGCGCTGTTCAACTACACCCATTTTCGCCCGATCGCCGACGAGATCGGCCTGAGCCGGCTGGAAGTGCTTGAGGAGACGGCTACCTCAGAGCCGATCAACATCCCACTGCTGGCCTCGTTCTACGTCGATCCGGAAACGTCCAATGTCACGCTGTTCATTCAACACCACCCCGACATCCTCAGTCCCGAGCAGGCCCAGGCTATTCACGCATACTACCCGGCGGCACTGAGGGCGCTCGTGCGTGATCCCTCCGCCCGCTATGAGACGGTCGACCTGCTCTCCAATGGGGAGCGGCAGCAGTTGCTGGCGACGTACAATGCCACGGCCACCGAGTATCCGCGCGAGCGGGCCATCCACGAGCTGTTCGTAGAGCAGGCCGAACTGCGGCCCGATGCGACCGCAGCGGTTTTTGGCGATGAGCGCCTGACGTACGGCGTCCTGCATCGCCGCTCGGATCGGCTGGCGGCCCGTCTGCTGGCGTCGGGGGTGCAGCCGGGAGCGCTGGTCGGCATCTACGCCGAGCGCTCCGCCGACCTGATCATCGGCGTGCTGGGCATCCTGAAGGCCGGCTGCGCCTACGTGCCCCTGGACCCGTCCCACCCGGCCGAGCGCCTGGCGTACATGCTTGAGGACGCGCGGGCCGGTGCGTTGGTCTGCCAGCCGCACCTGGCCGATGCGATCCCCTCGTTCACCGGCGCGGTCATCACATTCGAGCGCGAGCAGGACGACGACCAGCCGCTGAGCTTCCAAGCGCCGGCGGTTCCCGCCGACCAGCTCGCCTACGTGATGTACACCTCCGGCTCGACCGGGCGGCCCAAAGGGATCGGCATCCCGCACCGGGCGATTACGCGGCTGGTCTGCAATACCAACTACATCGCTTTCACGCCCGACGACCGGGTCGCGCAGGCCTCGAACTCGTCCTTCGACGCGGCGACATTTGAGATATGGGGCGCGCTGGCCCACGGCGCGCGGCTGATCGGCGTCCCACAGGACACGCTGCTGAACCCACAGCAGTTTGCCGCCCACATCCGCGCAACCGGCATCAATGTGCTGTTTGTCACCACCGCACTCTTCAACCAGCTCGCCCGCGAAACACCTGACATCTTCGCGACAATGCGCGAAGTGCTGTTCGGCGGTGAGGCTGTCGATCCGCGCTGGGTCGAGCAGGTGCTGCGGCACGCCCCGCCCAGCCGCCTGCTGCACGTGTACGGGCCGACCGAGAGCACGACCTTCGCGACCTGGCACGAGATCCGCGACCTGGCGCCCGGCGCGACCACCGTCCCGATCGGGCGCCCGCTGGCCAATACGCAGGCATATGTCCTGGACCGCCACGGGATGCTCGTACCGCCGGGAGTGCCGGGCGAGCTGTACCTGGGCGGCGATGGGCTGGCGCACGGCTATCTGGGTCGCCCGGAGCTGACCGCCGAGAAGTTCGTCCCGAGTCCGTGGTCCGTTGTCAGTGGTCAGTTGTCCGGAACTACTGACAACGGACAACGGACAACTGACAACCGGCTGTATAGGACCGGCGACCTGGTCTGCCTCCAGCCCGACGGGGCGATCGAGTTTGTCGGGCGGCTGGACCAGCAGGTCAAGCTGCGCGGCTTCCGGATCGAGCTGGGCGAGATCGAGACGGCGCTGGCCCAGCACCCCGACATCCAGGACGCGGTGGTGGTCGCCGATGCAGACACTGCGGGTGATAAGCGGTTGATCGCCTACCTGGTGGCCGATCAGCCACAGAGCCTGGATCTCCAGGACATCCAGCGCTTTGTGTCCGAGCGGCTGCCGGTGTACATGGTGCCGGCCGGGTTTGTGCCGCTGGAGAAGCTGCCGCTGAACGCGAACGGGAAGGTCGATCGGCGCGCGCTGCCCGACCCGGCGACGGCGATCGCGGTACACCAGGCGTTTATCGCCCCGCGCACGCCGACCGAGGTCACGCTGGCCGGGCTGTGGGCCGAGGTTCTGGGAGTGGAGCGCGTCAGCGCAGCCGACGACTTCTTTGGCCTGGGCGGGCATTCATTGGCGCTGATGCGCCTATCGACGCAAGTGCGCGAGACATTTCAGGCCCAGGTGCCGCTGCGCGACTTCTTCGAGGCTTCGACGCTTGCCGACATGGCCCTGATGATCGCCGGGCATGTGCAGGCGCCCGCGAGCCAGTCCATTGCGCCGATCAGCCGGGTCTATCAAGACGACGACGACGCGGCGCTGCTCGATCAGCTTTCCGATGCGGATCTTGACGAATTACTGCGCGAAGCGCAACTGGAAGATCGGGGTAGTGAATGAGCGGCCCATCCAAGCGTATCGAAGATCTGTCGCCGGAGGAGAAGCGCGCGCTGCTGGCGCGGGCCCGGCGCAATAAGCCCCAGGCCGCCCGCTCGTTCCCGCTCTCATTCGCGCAGCAGCGGCTATGGTTCCTGGATCAGCTCGTGCCGGGGAACAGCTCCTACAACGTGCCGCTGGCGCTGCGGCTGACGGGCGCGCTGAATATCGCGGCCCTCCAGGGCAGCCTGGAAGAGATCGTGCGGCGGCACACGGCCCTGCGCACCACCTTCGAGTTGGTGGACGGGCAGCCGGCGCAGCTGATCCAGCCGGCCGGCGCGCTGCCGCTGCCGTTGAGCGATCTGTCGGCCCTCCCCGACCCCGCCCGTGAGGCCGAGGCCAGGCGGATGATCAAGGAGGAGGCCGGGCAGCCGTTCGACCTGACGCGTGGGCCGCTGCTGCGCGTTAAGTTGCTGGCGCTCACACCGCGCGAACACATCCTGGTGCTGAACGTCCATCACATCGTCTTCGACGGCTGGTCGGTCGACGTGCTGCTGGGAGAGCTGACCGCCCTGTACAACGCCTTCGCCGCCGGGGCGCCCGCGCCGCTATCCGCTCTGGCGATACAATATGTGGACTTCGCCGTCTGGCAGCAGCAGGGCCAGGCGCTGGAGGCGCAGTTGGCCTACTGGCAGCGGCAGTTGCATAACTTGGCGCCGCTGGATATTCCCACCGACTTCCCGCGCCCGCCGGTCCAGGCGTTCCAGGGCGCGTCGCAGGAGATCGCGCTCCCACCGGCGCTGCACGCCGGGCTCACGGCGTTGAGCCAGCAGTCCGGCACAACCATGTTTATGACCCTGCTGGCGGCCTTCCAGCTCCTGCTGGCGCGCTACAGCGGGCAGGCCGACATCGCGGTCGCGACGGCGGTCGCCAATCGCTCGCGCCCCGAGACCCAGGGCATGATCGGCTTCTTCGTCAATACGCTGGTGCTACGGACCGACCTGTCCGGCAATCGTTCATTTCGCCAGGTGCTGGAGCAGGTGCGCGCCATGTGCCTGGACGCCTACGCCAACCAGGACCTGCCGTTCGAGCAATTGGTGATGGCGCTGCGCCCGGATCGCCAGTTGAGCCACCAGCCGTTGGTTCAAACAACCTTTGTGCTCCAGTCGGACTCGGGCTCCGAGCCGGCGCTGGACGGCCTGTCGGTCGAGTACGTTGACCTGGCCAGCGAGACGGTCAAATACGATCTGTCGTTGGCCGTGCTTGAGAGCCCGGCGGGGCTGCGCGCGACGATCGAGTATCGCACCGACCTATTCCAGCCGGCCACGATCGGGCGCATGCTCGGCCAGTGGCGCGTGCTGCTGGAGGGTATCGTCGCCAATCCCGATCGGCACATCTCCGAGCTGCCCCTGCTGACCGACGCCGAACGGCAGTTGATGCTGGTCGATTGGAACGCGACCGCCGCCGGCTACCCGGACGCCACCTGCGCCCACCGCTTATTCGAAGCCCAGGTCGAGCAGACCCCCGACGCGGTCGCGGTGTACTGGCGTGACACGCGGCTTACGTACCGCGAGCTGGATCAGCGGGCGTGCCAACTGGCCCATTATCTGCGCGGCCTTAGTATCGGGCTTGAGGATGTCGTGGCGCTGGGGCTGGATCGCTCGATCGACTTTGTCGTCGGCGTGCTGGGCGTGTGGAAGGCCGGCGCGGCGTATGTGCCGCTCGACCCGGCCTATCCCCGCGAGCGCCTCGATTACATGGTGCGGGCCGGCGGCGCCAGGGTGCTGCTCACGCAGACCCACTTGCTCGACCGGCTGCCGTCCACATCGATCCCGATCATCTGCCTCGATCGCGAGTGGGAGCGCATCGGGCGCCTGCCCGCTTCCAGCCTCGCCGACCGGGCCAGCGCCGACAACCTGGCCTACATCATCTTTACCTCCGGCTCGACCGGGCAGCCCAAGGGAGTGATGGCCACGCATCGCGGCTTGTGCAATGTCGTCGCAGCCCAGCGGGCCATGTTCGAGCCTACACCCCACGATACCGTTCTGCAATTCGCGTCGGTAAGCTTCGACGCCTCGATCTTCGAGATTGTGATGGCCCTGGCCACCGGAGCGTCGCTGCGGGTGGCCGAGGACGAGAGCCGCCTGGCCGGGCCGGCGCTGGCCGAGCTGCTGCGCGGTTGGGGCGTCACGATCATGACCATCTCTCCGGCGGTGCTGGCCGCGCTGCCCGCCTCGGCTCTGCCGGCGGTGCGCACGATCAACGTCGCCGGCGATGTCTGCCCGCCCGATCTGGTTACTGCCTGGGCGCCCGGCCGGCGGTTCTTCAACCTGTACGGCCCGACCGAGACATCGATCTGGGCGACTGCCGCGCTGTGCGTGAGCGACGCGCCAGTGACGATCGGGCGCCCGATCGCCAATACACAGGTCTATCTCCTGGATGCGCACATGCAGCCGGTGCCGCTGGGCGTGCCCGGCGAGCTGTACATCGGCGGGGTCGGCGTCACCCGCGGCTATATCGGCCGCCCCGACCTGAGCGCCGAGCGCTTTGTGCCCAACCCCTTTACCGAGAACAAAGAACAAAGAACAAAGAACAAAGAACAAAGAACTGAGGATGGAGGATTGAAGATAGAAGATAGCAGTCTCGCTGCTCAGGAAAAGCTATCCTCTATCCTCTATCCTCTATCCTCAAGTCGGTTGTATCGAACCGCCGATGTGGCCCGCTACCGGCCCGACGGCACGCTGGAGTTCCTGGGCCGCGCCGACGACCAGGTCAAGATCCGCGGCTTTCGGATCGAGCTGGGCGAGATCGAGACGGTCCTAGCGGCGCACCCCGGCGTTCGCGAGGCGGTCGTCGTGGCGCGGAATCCCGACGCAGGGAGGGGGGCCGACCAGGCCGGCGGCAAGCGGCTGGTCGCCTACGTCGTCCCCGGCCAAGAACAAAGAACCACCCAGAGGGTACCCGACCAAGAACAAAGGGGCGAGGAGTTCGATTCTCAATTCTCAATTCTCAATTCTCAATTTTCAGGGGAGTTGCGCGCCTTTCTCCAGGAGAAGCTGCCGGCCTACATGGTGCCGGCCCTCTTCGTCGTGCTCGACGAGCTGCCGCTGTCGTCGAACGGCAAGATCGATCGGCGGGCGCTGCCCGAGCCGTCAAGCCAGGCGGTCCTCACCGATACATACAGCGCGCCGCAGACCGATGTCGAGCAGACGATCGCGCGGATCTGGCAGGAGGTCTTGCGTGTCGAGAACGTCGGCAGAGATTCCAATTTCTTCGACCTGGGCGGCCATTCATTGCTGCTGGCGCAGGTGCATACCAGGCTGCGCGAGATCTTCGGCCCGCGTCTGATGCTGCTCGACCTGTTTCGCTACCCGACCGTCAGCGCCCTAGCCGCCTACCTGGCGCCCGAGCCGGAGCCGGCCCAGCCCGCGCTCGATCTTCAGCCCGCGCAGCCGCTCGCGGAGAAGCTGCCGCACCACGGATCAGATGTGGCCGTGATTGGCCTGGCCGGTCGTTTCGCCGGCACACATACGGTGCGCGAGTTCTGGCAGCGCCTATGCGAGGGCACCGAGCTGATCACATTCTTCGATGAGCAGGAACTCTCCGGCGTCGAGCCGGCGCTGCTGAACGACCCGAGTTATGTGAAGGCCGCCGGGTATATGCCCGACACCGATCTGTTCGATGCCGTCTTCTTCGGTATGTCGCCCAGGGAGGCGACCAAGACCGATCCGCAGCACCGCCTGTTGCTGATGTGCGCCTGGCAGGCCCTGGAGAACGCCGGCTACGACCCGGCCGCCTACCGTGGGCGCATCGGCGTCTACGCCGGCGCCAGCACCAACGAGTACGGGGCGCGCGCTCTGGCATTCGACCAGCAGAGCGACGACATGGTGGCGATGATCGGGAACGACCGCGACCACCTGGCGACGCGCGTCTCCTACAAGCTCAACCTGCGCGGGCCGAGCCTGAATGTTCAGACCGCCTGCTCGACCTCGCTAGTGGCCGTCCATCTTGCGTGCCGCAGCCTGCTCAACAGCGAGTGCGAGATGGCCCTGGCCGGCGGGGTCTCGGTCCAATCGCTTGAGAAGACCGGCTATACCTACCAGGAGGCCGGCATTTTGTCGCCCGACGGTCACTGCCGCACCTTCGACGCCGACGCACGCGGCACGGTCGGCGGCAGCGGGCTGGGGATGGTGGTGCTCAAGCGGCTGGATGCCGCGCTGGCCGATGGAGATTATATCTACGCCGTGATCAAAGGCTCGGCGATCAACAACGACGGCTCCGCCAAGGCCGGCTACACCGCGCCCAGCATCGAGGGTCAAGCGGCGGTGATCGCCGCCGCCCAGGCCGCCGCCGGCGTCGCGCCGGAGACGATCGGCTATATCGAGGCCCACGGCACCGCCACGCCGCTTGGCGACCCGATCGAGATCGCGGCGCTGACCGAGGTCTTCCGCGCGGGAACCGGAGCCAGGGCCACCATCGCGATCGGCTCGGTCAAGAGCAACATCGGCCACCTGGACGCGGCGGCCGGGATCGCCGGCCTGATCAAAACGGTCATGTCGCTTGAGCAGGGCAAGCTGCCGCCCAGCCTGCACTACAAGCGCCCCAATCCACAGATCGACTTCGACGCCGGCCCGTTCTACGTCAACACCACGCTGGCCGAATGGCCGCGCGGCGCGACGCCCCGGCGGGCTGGCGTCAGCTCGTTCGGCATCGGCGGGACAAATGCACACCTAGTGCTGGAAGAAGCGCCTGCGTCCATGCCCACGCCGGCTATGCGCCCGTGGCACCTGCTGCTGCTCTCGGCCAGGACTGAGTCAGCTCTGGAGCGAGCCACCGATCAGCTTGCCGCGCACCTCAAGCAGACGCCGGACGTAGACATGGGCGACGTAGCCTACACCTTACAGGTCGGCCGTCGGGCGTTCGACCACTGCCGGATCTATGTCGTCTCCGACCTCGAAGACGCGGTGAACGGGCTCGAAACCCGCGACCCGGCCCGCGTCGTCAGCGCGGCACTGCCCAAGGGCGCCCGCTCGGTCGCATTCCTGTTTCCGGGCCAGGGCGCCCAGTACGCCGGCATGGCCGCCGACCTCTACCAGAGCGAGCCGCGCTTCCGCGAGGAGGTCGATCGGTGCGCCACGATCTTGCTGCCGCACCTGGGGCTCGATCTGCGCGAACTGCTCTACCCCACAGAACAAAGAACCAAGAACCAAGAACCAAGAACCGGCGCTGTTGACGAAGAGGTTCTCGGTTCTCGGTTCTCGGTTCTGGAGTTGGATCAGACGCAGTACACCCAGCCGGCGCTGTTCGTGATCGAGTACGCGCTGGCCCGGCTGCTCATGAGCTGGGGCATTCGCCCGGCAGCGATGATCGGCCACAGCATCGGCGAGTATGTCGCGGCCTGTCTGGCCGGCGTCTTCTCGCTTGAGGATGCGCTGCGGCTGGTGGCGCGACGGGGCCAGTTAATGCAGGGGCTTGCCGGCGGGGTGATGCTGGCGGTTCCTTTGCCGGAAGAGCAACTCCGCCCGCTGCTGGGCACCGACCTCGACCTGGCGTCGGTCAATGGGCCGTCGCAGTGCGTCGTCGCCGGGCCGGCCGAGGCGATCGAGCGCCTGGCCGCGCGGCTGGCCGAGCAGGACGTAGTGGCGCAGCGCCTGCACACATCGCACGCCTTCCACTCCGCGATGATGGACCCGATCGTCGCGACGTTTACCGACGAGGTGCGCGGCGTGCGGCTGAATCCGCCGCGCATACCGTATCTCTCGAACGTGAGCGGTACCTGGATCACCGAGGCGGACGCGACCGACCCGAGCTACTGGGCGCGGCATCTGCGCGGGACGGTGCGCTTTGGCGAAGGCATCGCCGAGCTGCTCAATCCGGCGCGGATCTTGCTGGAGGTCGGGCCGGGGCGCTCGCTGAGCACGCTGGTCAAGCGGCGGCCCGACATCGGCGCCGAGCAGGCGATCATTTCCAGCCTGCGGCACCCGCACGACCAGCGCTCGGATGTGGCGACCGTGCTGGAGACGGTGGGGCGCCTGTGGCTGGCGGGCGCGCCAATCGACTGGCCGGCATTGGCCGGCGAGCAGCGCCGCCGCGTCCCGCTGCCCAGCTATCCCTTTGAGCTACAGCGATACTGGATCGACGCTCCGTCGCCCTCGGAGACGGCGCAACGCCACGAGCCGGCGCTGGACAAGAAGCCGGACATCGCGGATTGGTTCTATGCGCCGTTCTGGAAAGAGACCTCCCCGCCCGAATGGGATGCGTCCGAAGCCGAGCGCTCAAGCTGGCTGATCCTGGCCGACGCATGCGGCGTCGGCGAGCAGATCGCGGCGCGCTTGCGGGCGGCCGGGCATCCGGTGGTCACGGTGACGCCAGGGACGCGCTTCGCCAGGTCCGGCCAGGCCGCCTACACCATCGATCCGCGCCAGCGGCCGATGTACGACACGCTGCTCGGCGAGCTGCGCGCCCAGGACACCCTGCCGTCGGCGATCCTGCACTGCTGGAGCGTCACGGCCGATGGTGAGACACGCCCGCCGCTGGAACGCTGGGAAGCGACCCAGGACCTGGGCTACTACAGCCTGGTTTCCCTGGTTCAGGCGCTGGCCGACCAGGCGTCCGGCGAGGTTCGCATTGGCGTCGTCTCGAACGGCATGCATACTGTTACCGGCGCCGAGACGACCCGCCCGGAGAAAGCGACGCTACTGGGCGCGAGCCGGGTGATCGGCCAGGAGTACCCGCAGATCGTCTGCCGGAGCATCGATATCCGCGTCCCGCAGCCCGGCACCTGGCAAGCCGACGACCTGAGCGACCGCCTGATCGCCGAACTAATGGCGCCGACTGCCGATCTCGCGGTGGCCTACCGCGATGGGCGGCGCTGGGTCCAACTCTTCGAGGCCGTTCGCCAGCAGGGCCTGGCCCGGCGCCCGGCGCGGCTGCGCGACGGCGGCGTCTACCTGATCACCGGCGGGCTGGGCGGGGTCGGGCTGGCGTGCGCCGCATACCTGGCCCAGCATGCCCACGCGCGCCTGGTGCTGATCGGTCGTTCGGGCCTTCCAGACCGCGACACATGGGCTGGCTGGCTAGCGGCCCACGACCAGAACGACCAGGTCAGCCGCACCATTCGCGAGGTCCAGGCGCTTGAGGCGCAGGGGGCCGAGGTGCTGGTGTTCCAAGCCGATGTCACCGATCTGGCCCGGATGCGCAGCGTCGTCGAGCAAACATACGCGCGCTACGGAGCGATCCACGGCGTCGTCCACGCGGCGGGCCTGGCCGGCGGCGGCGTCATTCCGCTGCAAACCACCGACAGCCTGGCGCAGGTCCTGGCGCCCAAGCTGCACGGGACGCTGGTCCTGGACAGCCTGTTCAAAGACGCCGGGCTGGACTTCCTGGTGCTGTGCTCCTCGCTGCGAACGATCACCGGCGGGCTGGGCGCGCTCGACTACTGCGCCGCCAATGCCTTTCTGGATGCGTTCGCCCACAGCGCCTCGGCCCAATCGCGAACCTTCATGGTGGCGGTGAACTGGGATGCCTGGAGCGACGTGGGCATGTCGGCGGAGGCACTCAAACGCCAGGCCGAGCAAGCGGGTTCAACCGGCCAGTATGGCATGTCTACCGCCGAGGGCCAGGAAGTGTTCCGACGGGTTCTTTCCGCCTCGCTGCCCCAACTCGTGATCGCAACCCGCGATCTCCAAGCGGTGATCGCCCAGGAGCCCACCAACGCAGCCTCCGAGCCTGCCACAGCCGAAGCGGCCCAGCAGCCGGTGGCCGCTGACCGGCGCCCGCAACTGCGAACCACGTACACCGCGCCGAGCAGCGAGGTGGAGCGGATCATCGCTGGCATCTGGCAGGAGCTGCTCGGCGTCGCACCGATCGGCATCGACGATAACTTCTTCGAGCTTGGCGGCGACTCGATCATCAGCTTGCAGGCGGCGGCGAAGGCCAAGCGCTTCCACCTGCGGCTGACGCCCAGGCAGATGCTCGAACATCAAACGATCGCGCAATTGGCGCTGGTCGTCGAGCGCGATCAGCGCATCCTGGCCCAGCAGGAGCTTGTCACTGGCGAGGCGCCGCTGACGCCGATCCAGCGCTGGTTCTTCGAGCAGGACCTGGCCGATCGCCAGCATTGGAACCAGGCGCAGATCTTTGCCGTGCGGCAGGAGCTGGATACGGCGCTGCTGGAGCAGGCGTTTCAGCAGGTGCTGGCGCACCACGACGCGCTACGCATGCGCTTCGCGCCGATGGGCGACGGGTGGCGGCAGAGCAACTCCGCCGAGACCGGCCTGCCGCTGGTCTACCGCGAGCTCTCCGCGCATACTGCGACCGAGCGGGCAGCCGAGATCGAGGCTACGGCGACGGAGCTGCAATCCAGCCTGGACTTGACGGACGGCCCGCTTGCCAGGATCGCACTATTCAAGTGCGGCGCGGGCGAACCGAACCGCCTGCTGATCATCATCCACCACCTGGTGGTCGACGTGGTATCCTGGGGCATCCTGCTTGAGGATCTAGAGGCGGCCTATCAGCAGTTGCGTCGCGGCGAGGCCGTGCTGCTGCCGCCGAAAACCACCTCGTTCAAGCAGTGGGCCGAGCGGCTCGTGACCCACGCCCAATCCGACGAGCTGCGCGCCGAGCTGGATTACTGGCTGGCGCCGGCGCAGCTATACGCCGCCCCGCTTCCGCTGGACCACCCGGACGGGCAGAATACGATCGCATCGACCGAGCATGCCTACGGGGCGCTGGACGCCGAGGCGACCTATGCGCTGATGCACGAGCTTCCCGGCACCTACCAGGTGCAGCCGAACGAGCTGCTGCTGGCCGCGCTTGCGTCGGTCCTGGCCGAATGGACCGGCGGGCAGGCGCTGTGGGTCGATCTTGAGGGCCACGGGCGCGAGGATCTGTTCGCCGACATCGATCTCTCCAGGACGGTCGGCTGGTGTACCTCGCTGTTCCCGGTGTGCCTGGATGTGAGCGCGGCCGGCGAGCCGAACGAAGCGCTCCAGGTGGTCAAAGAGCAGCTCGGCCGCATTCCGAACCGTGGGATCGGGTACGGCCTGCTACGCTATCTCAGCCAGAACGCCAGCACCAGGGAGCAACTGGCGACCCTGCCCCAGCCGGAGGTCGCGTTCCTGTACCTGGGGCAAGCCGATCAGCAGGCATCGTCGGGTTCGGCGCTGCTTGAGCCGCTTCAGGAGGAGATCGGGCCGGCGCAAAGCACACGGGGACAGCGCCACCACCGGCTGGAGATCAGCGCCTGGGTGGCCGAGGGGCAGCTCCAGTGCGGCTGGCGCTACAGCGCGCAACTGTACCACCACAGCACGATCAGCGAGATCGTTCAACGCTTTGTCGATACTGTGAGGTCGCTCATAGATGGCTGTCGAGCTCAGACTTACACAAAAGAGTATAGTGTCACGGACTTTCCCTATGCCAATCTCTCTCAGGAGGATCTGAATGAGCTCATCGCAGACCTCGGCGACCTCTAGCCCGGCGCAGCGCGCTAAAGGGTCGCCGAATATCGAGGATATATACCCGCTCTCGCCGCTCCAGCAGGGCATCCTGTTTCACTGCCTATACGCGCCGAAGTCGGTCGCATACTTCATGCAGACAAGCTGGGCGCTGCAGGGCGATATGCAGGTGGAAGCGTTCCGGCGCGCCTGGCAGCAGGTGATGGACCGCCATCCGGTGCTGCGCACGCGCTTCGTGTGGGAGCGCCGCGAGCAGCCGCTCCAGGTGCTGCACCGCAAGGTAGAGCTGCCCTGGGAGTATCTTGATTGGGGCGAGTTGTCTGAGGCCGAGCAGCACGAGCACTTGGAAGCCTATTTGGCGGCCGATCAGCAGCGCGGCTTCCGGCTCGATCAGGCGCCGCTCATGCGTATCGCCCTCATCCGCATGGGCGAACAGAGCTACCAGTTGATCTGGACGCATCACCATTTGCTGCTGGATGGATGGTGTCTGCCGCTGATCCTCCAGGACTTTTTTACGCTGTACGAAGCGGCCTGTAGCCGCCGATATGTCGCGCTGGCGCCGCCGCGCCCGTACCGCGATTACATCGTCTGGCTGCAACAGCAAGACCAGGCGCGGGCCGAGACGTTCTGGCGCGAGTATCTCGGCGGCTTTAGCACGCCGACGCCGGTGGCGATCGACCAGGCGCCCGGCAGCCTGCTCGGCGAGAATCCAGCTTATAACGAGCAGCACATCTCGCTCGACGCGCGCACGACCTCCGCGCTCGAAGCGCTGGCGCGGGGCCACCAATTAACCCTCAATACGCTGGTCCAGGGAGCGTGGGCCTACCTGCTCCAGCTCTACAGCGGCGAACGCGATGTCCTGTTCGGCATCACCGTCGCCGGGCGGCCGGCGGAGATCGAGGGCGTGGAGACGATGGTCGGGCTGTTTATCAACGCCCTGCCGCTGCGGGTGCAGCTCCCGCCGGAAGATACGCTCGTACCCTGGCTGAAGCGCCTCCAGGCCCAGCAGATCGAGGCGCGCCAGTACGAATATTGCTCGCTGGTGCAGGTCCAGGGCTGGAGCGCCGTGCCGCGCGGCACATCGCTCTTCGAGAGCCTACTGGTGTTCCAGAACTTCGCCGGTGCCAGCGAAGACAATCGCGTCCAGCAGCGCCTGACGATCGGCGACGTACACAGCCTGGAGCGGACCAACTACCCGCTCACGCTGGTGGCGCAGCCGGGCGACGAGCTGCGCTTCACGCTGGTCTATGATTGCGATCGGTTCGACGACGCGGCGATCGGCCGGATGCTGGGGCACCTGGGGACCGTGCTGGCCGGCATGGCCGCCGATCCGGCCCAGCGCCTGGCCGATATACCGTTCCTGACCGAGGCCGAGCGACAGGAACTGGTGGTGGCACGCAACGCAACAGCGGCGGCCTACCCCGCGACCGCCTGCTATCACCAGTTGGTCGAAGCGCAGGTCGCCCGTACTCCAGAGGCGGTCGCGGTCCAGTTCATGGATCAGCGCCTGACCTACCGCGAGCTGGACCGGCGCGCGAACCAACTCGCCCACGATCTGCGCGGGCGCGGCGTCGGCCCGGGCGATGTCGTAGCCCTGTGCCTGGAACGCTCGCTCGACATGCCGGTGGCGCTATTGGGCATCTGGAAGGCCGGCGCCGCTTTCTTGCCGCTCGACCCGAGCTTTCCCCACGAGCGCATGGCCTTTATGCTGCACGACACGCAGGCCGGCCTGCTGCTGACCCAGGCACGCCTGCGCCCGCAGCTCGCCGGGCTCGACGCTACGCTGATATGCCTGGACGAGGATTGGCCGTCCATAGCGGCGCACCCGGCCGACGCGCCGCCCGAGAGCGCTGTCACAGCCGAGCACCTGGCCTACGTCATCTACACCTCCGGCTCCACCGGCCGGCCCAAAGGGGTGATGATCCCGCATCGCGGCCTGGTCAACTACCTGTACTGGGCGCTTGAGGCCTACGGCGCCGCCAACGGGCGCGGCGCGCCGGTCCAGTCGTCGATCGCCGCCGATGCTATTTTCCCCAGCCTGTTCGCCCCGCTGATGGTCGGCACGACGGTGGTGCTATTGCCGGGCACGGAGGCCGTCGAGGGGCTTGAGGCCCTGGCCGCCGCGCTGCAAGAGCATAGGCCGTTCAGCCTGGTCAAAATCACGCCGACCCAACTGGAGGCGCTCAATCAGCTCCTGCCCCACACAAGCTCGAATGACTGGGTTCGCACGCTAGTGGTGGGCGCCGAGGCGCTGCGGGGCGACACCGTGCAGTTCTGGCAGACCCACCAGCCGGAGACGATCCTGCTCAATGAGTATGGCCCCACGGAGACGGTGGTCGGGTGCAGCATCTATCATGTGCCGTCCGCGACATCGCTCAGCGGCGCCGTGCCGATCGGGCTGCCGATCGCCAATCTCCAGTTCTATGTCCTCGATGCCCAGATGCAGCCGCTGCCGATCGGGGTGCCGGGCGAGCTGTACATCGGCGGCGACGGGGTGGCCTGGGGCTACCAGAACCGGCCCGACCTCACCGCCGAGAAGTTCATTCCCAACCCATTCGCGGAGAACAAAGAACAAAGAACAAAGAACAAAGAACCGAGAACCGAGAACCAAGAACCTCAACGGTCAGCCGTCGGTGGTCGGTGGTCGGTGGTCGGTGGTCGGTTGTATAAGACCGGCGACCTGGTACGCTACCTGCCCGACCGCGCGGCCAATATCGAGTTCCTCGGTCGCATCGACGACCAGGTCAAGATCCGTGGCTACCGCGTCGAGTTGGGCGAGATCGAGGCGACGCTGATCGAGCACCCCGCCGTGCGCGAGATCGTGGTGCTGGCGCGCGAGGGCATGGGGGGTGGCAAGCAGTTGGTGGCCTACGTCGTCCCCAGCCAAGAACAAAGAACCACCCAGAGGGTACCCGACCAAGAACAAACGAGCGAGGAGTCTTATTCTCAATTCTCAATTCTCAATTCTCAATTCTCACAGGAGCTGCGGGCGTTCCTGGAGGAGCGGCTCCCCGACTACATGATCCCCGAGGCGTTTCTCTTCCTGGAGGCTCTGCCGCTGACGCCGCACGGCAAGCTCAACCGCCATGCCCTGCCCGCTCCCGGCCGGATTCAGCAGCAGGCAGGCGTATTTGTGGCCCCGCGCTCGCCGGTCGAGGCGACCCTGGCGGATATCTGGCAGAAAGTCCTGCGCGTCGAGCGGGTCGGCATCCACGACAACTTCTTTTCGCTGGGCGGCCATTCGTTGCTGGTCATCCAGGTCGTCTCACGCGTGCGCGAGCACCTGCGGATCGAGCTGCCGCTGCGCGCGGTGTTCGAGGCGCCGACCGTCGCGCAGTTAGCGCTGGCCCTGGCGAAGCACGAAACGCCGGAGGGCGCGGCCCGCTCACAAGCCCCGCTGGTGGCGATTAAGCCGGCCGGCACGCGCCCGCCCTTCTTCGCCGTTCATCCCGCCGGCGGCGAGGTCTTGTGCTACTTCGAGCTGGCGCAGCACCTGGATGCCGAGCAGCCGCTGTACGGGCTTCAGGCGGCCGGGCTGTATAGTAACCAAACGCCTGACACAAGCGTCGAACAGATCGCGGCACGCTATGTCGCGGCTGTGCGGCAGCAGCAACCCAGCGGGCCGTACTTCCTGGGCGGCTGGTCGCTCGGCGGCGTGATCGCTTTCGAGATCGCCCGGCAGCTCCGGCAGCAAGGAGAAACCGTCGCGCTGCTGGCGTTGCTGGACACGCGCTTGCCCCAGGCAGGCGCCGCCGAACCGGATCAGTTTGAGCTGATGCTCTCGTTTGCGCTGGAGTTCGGGCTGGAGCCCCAGGCGCTTACCGAGCTGGGCGATAAGCTCGAAACCCAGCCTGCCGACCAGTGGCTGGCCGCGACGCTGGAGTACCTGCGGCAGGCCGGCATTGTAACGTATGACATCGATCCGGGTACTATGCAGCGGCGCTTTCAGGTATTTGCGGCCAACCTGCGCGCGCTGCACAGCTACACGCCCCAGGCTTACGATGGGCGGGTTACGCTGATCAGCGCCCAGGACCGGCTGGGAGGCGCCGCGACCGATAGTGACCCTGGCTGGGACACGCTCGCGCTCGGTGGCGTCACAATCGCCGAGGCGCCTGGCTCGCACTATACGATGATCCGCCGCCCGTATGCGCCGGCGCTGGCCGCGCTCTTACAGGAGCAACTCAGAGGCGCCTAATATTACAGCGCAAAGTTGCCACAATCATAGCACCCTGAGTAGGCCGGCAGGCCGTATCGAAGGGTGCGGGTGGTGCGAGGCCGCATCCTCGATACGCGCTCCGCGCTACTCAGGATGCTGTGTGGTATATCTCTAAACTCAATGTTGCGCCGTAATACTATCACCTCTTTTGATCTCGAACCGCAAGCCCGCTTGCGAAGTCATAAGGACCCTGACACATGGCTCTTATCTCACAAGCACGCCTTCGCGAACGCGCGCGCGCGATCGATAACCTGGTGCGGTACTCGTTCCAGACCATGATCGCGCCGTGGCCGTTGTTCGGTGTCGTGCTGCTGATCCTTGGTGTTGTGGGCGGCCTGGCGCCGATCGCGCAGATCGCGGTGACGGCGCGCCTGATCGACACGCTGGCGACGTTGCCGCAGGCGCTGCCCGACCTGAACAGCGAAGGACTCGCCGCACTGCTCGGCCCCATCCTGCCGTTGCTTGGCCTACTGATCGGGATCAGAATCGTCACCGCGCTGATCTCCACCCAGACATTTCAGCACTACCTGGCGTCGCTCATGAACGAGCGGGTCCAGGAGCGGATCTACCAATCGCTGCTGCGTAAGGCACTTGGGAGTCGGCTCGAAATGTTCGAAAGCCCGGCCTACTACGACACATTACAGCTTGCCAGGAGCACGCTGGAGCCAGGCCGCATCATCGATGAGCTGGTCAATACGCAACTGCTGGTCGCGCTGATCTTCGGGAGCGTCGGCGTGTTCATCGCCCTGGCCAGCGCTCATTGGGCGCTGCCGGTGATCATATTGCTGGGCAATCTATTCGCCAGCGCGCTGTTCCTGCGGCTGGCGTGGAGCGTCGTCCATCTGAACGAAACCTTGAACAACCTGCATCGCCGCGCAACCTATTGGCGCAACCTGGTAACTCGCCGCGAGTTCGGCCGCCGAGGTGCGGCTGTTCCAGCTTGGGCAGCACTTGGTGAGCGGCTGGCGCACCCAGATGGAACAGCTCAATCAACATATCGCCACCGCCCGCAACTGGGTGATCATCCAACTCTTCCCTTCGATCGTCGCCGAAAATATCGTCTATGGTGCAGTGGCCGTGTTTATGCTCATGGCCGCCCAGCGCAACGGGCTGACGCCCGGCACGTTCGTGGCCCTGTTCTATGCGCTGCTGCAACTGCGCGGCAACCTGGTGACGATCCGGCTGCTCTTGTCGCGGTCGCAAGACTTCTACGCCGATCTTCGGCATGGCAACAAGTTCCTGCAGATCCCCAGCGAGGAGCGCCAGGGCAAACAAGCGGTCACGTTCCCGCTCCGAGAAGGTATCCGCTTCGAGCAGGTAAGTTTCCGCTACCCCGGCGTCGAGCAGCCCGCGCTGGCCGATATCCAACTGCATATCCGGCAGGGCGAGCGAATCGCGATCGTGGGCGAAAATGGTGCCGGGAAGAGCACGTTTGCCAAGCTGCTGCTGGGGCTGTATGAGCCGACCAGCGGTCGCATCGCCGTCGATGGCATCGACCTGCGCGCGATCACGCCCAGCGCCTGGCATGCATCCGCCGGCGCCGTCATGCAAGATTTTATGCGCTACGCCCTGACCGCTGGCGAGAACATCGCCGTCGGGAACCTCGACCACAGCGGCGGCCAGGCGGCGATCGAGGCTGCGGCGAAGTTGAGCGCCGCCGCCGAGGTGATCGGCGCTCTGCCCCAGGGCTACAACACACTGCTGAGCAAGGAATTCGAGGGCGGCCAGGATCTCTCGCTCGGCCAGTGGCAGAAGCTGGCGATCGCACGCGCCTACCTGCGCGATGCCCCGATCCTGGTGCTCGACGAGCCGGCCGCCGCTCTCGACGCCATCACCGAGCGCGAGGTGTATCGCCAGTTCCTGGCGCTCGCCCAGTCGAAGACCGTGCTATTGATCTCGCACCGGGTCGGGTCGGCGCGCCTGGCCGACCGCATTATTGTGGTCGAACATGGCCGCATTGTCCAGCAGGGCACCCACGACGAGCTTGTGTCCTGCGATGGGCCGTACGCCGATCTCTACAAGCTCCAAGCGGCCTGGTATCAGGATGAGGATGAGGAAATTCACGATGTTCAGCAAGTTACGATATAAATCCGGCGCACCGCCACCGGCGGATAGCTTGCGGGGACGCTGGCGATTCTTCCCGAAGCTGCTGGGGCTGATCTGGCATTTGAACCGGCGCGACGTGCTCCTGCTGATCAGCTTTGCGCTGAGTGGCGGTCTGCTGCCGCTCCTGGCCTTGAATATCACACTCCAGTTGATCGATCGCTCGATCGCCGTGATCAGCGGCAGCGCGCCGTTTGAAGCAGTCATTTGGTGGCTGGCCGGCTTCTTTTTCGTCGGGCTGCTCGAAACGCTGTTCGCGACAGCCCATGAGCAGTTCAAGGATACAATGCTCGACCGGGTGCGCCTGCGCGCTCACGAGCAGCTCCTGCACAAGGTCAGTCGCCGGTCATTGGCGGATTTTGAGCGCCCGGATCGCTATGATCAGCTCCACCGAGCACAGGAGGGGTTGGATCATCGTTTCTGGAACACCATGACCAATCTGATCCCAATGCCGCTGTACATTGTGACGGTGGTGGGATTGCTGATCTATGTCGGATCGGCCCACGCGATCTTCCCGCTGATCCTGCTGGCCGGGCTCCTGCCGGCCGTCTGGATCAGGTGGCGCGAAGATCGCCTGCGCTACCTCCTGGATCAATCGCATACGGCGCCCGAGCGCACCCTGAAATATCTGGAGTCGTTGATGCTCGAACGGCCGGCGGCGGCCGAGATCCGGCTGTTCGGGCTGCAAGACTATTTCCTGAAATCGGTGGCGCCAGATCTTCCAGCGCTTGCGCGATGAGCGGCTGCGGCGCGCGCACGCCGAGATGAACGCGCTGATACTGCCGGTGATCGTGGAGCAGCTCATGTACGGCGCCGTGATCGTCGGCGTGGTCCTGCTGGTCGCGCTGGGCCGTATGACGGTCGGCGCGCTGGTGGCGTACCTCGGCGCGGTCGAGCGCTTTCTGACCGCCAGCTTCGCCCTCTTGAACGGGATCACAACCGTAGATACGGACCTGCGCTATCTGCGCGATATCCTGGAGTATCTCGAACTCGACGAGGAGCAGGCCGCTGCCGAGCCGCCCACCTCGGGCAATGGCGCGCTACCGCCCGCCCCGGCGACCGTGCAGGCCAGCGCAATCCCTGCCATACGTTTCGAGGAAGTGTCGTTCACCTACCCCGGTTCAAGCTCCCCAGCGCTGCACAACATCTCGTTTGAGCTGACGCCCGGCGAGCGCATCGCATTGGTTGGCATCAATGGCGCCGGTAAGACGACAATGGTCAAGCTCCTGCTGGGCCTGTATCAGCCGACCGCGGGACGCATTCTGGTGGACGGCAAAGACCTCGCGCTGATCGACCCGCAGGCGTGGCGCGGGCGGGTGGCGGCGGTCCTCCAGGATTATGTCAAATACGAACTCACGGCGCGCGAGAACATCGGGTTTGGCGACTTGCGCCGGCTCGACGACCTGGCCGCTATTCGCGGCGCAGCAGCCAGAAGCGGCGCGGATGCGGTGGTCGCCGAGCTGCCGGCGGGCTATGAGACGCCGCTTGGGAAAACATACTACGAAGACGGACACGACCTCTCGATCGGTCAGTGGCAGAAGCTGGCGATCGCCCGCGCTTACTTGCGCGACGCGGCGGTGCTGCTGCTCGACGAGCCGACCGCCGCGCTCGACGCCAAGGCCGAGGCGGCGGTCTATGAGCGGTTCCGCGACATGGCCCAGGGCCGCTCGGTGCTCTTTATATCGCACCGGCTGGGATCGGCGCGCATGGCTGATCGCATCCTGGTGCTCGACAACGGTCGAATCGCGGAACAGGGGCGCCACGCGGAACTCCTGGCGCAGGGTGGACGCTACGCCGATCTCTACTCGATCCAGGCCGAGTGGTATCGCTGAGAAGCTGTCTAAAAAGGGGGAGTTTGAGGGGCCAGCCCCCTCAAACTCCCCCTTTTTAGATCTGCTCGTGAACATGCGACGTAAGCGCCTGCCTGTTCGTCAATGATTTTGGGAACTTAATCGCGGGAGCGATCAAGATAGCACAAACAGGGTACACACCCTGGGAGGATCATATGAACCGCAATCGAGCGAGCGAAGCAGAAATCATCCAAGTACTAGGTGACGTAGAATCAGGCCGGCAAACCATACAAGCGATCTCCCGCACCTACAATATCACTGAAGACACCTTCAATCGCTGGTTGTACACGTATGGGAGAATGACCCCCACCGCGCGTCTGAATCGCTTAGAGGAAGAAAACTCGCATCTGAGGCGACAACTTGCAGAGCGCGACCAGGAACTAAAAGTGACCAAAGCGACATTGGCGCAATTTCAGTAAGGTGTAGACGAGATTTTCAGAAACTGTCTAATAAAGGGGGAGTTTGAGGGGCCAACCCCTCAAAGGGTTTCACTTGACAAATGGAGGTGGACATACTGCGCTTCTCTGGTATGATCAAGCGTGCCAAGACCTTATCACGCCAAAGGAGATTCGCATGCCCACCTCGCCGCTCTATGATAGCACACGCGCTGCCTTGGCCGTGCGCTTGTCGGTTCGCGATAGTCAATTGGACACACTCGCTTTGGTCATCGTCGGCATTACCCAATCTGTCGCCGCCCAAGTCGGCAAGATTGCCCGCGCCATGCCGCTCGATACCACTCAGTATGCCAAAGAACAACGCTTGCGACGCTTGCTCGACAATGAGCGTATCACCCAAGCCGAGCATTATCAGCCGCTGGCCAAAACCGCCTTGCACGGCTTGAAAGGCCAGAAGGTCGATCTGCTGATCGACCGCGTTCTGCTCTGCGATTACCACAACATCCTGGTGGTGAGTGTCGGCTTTCGCCGCCGCTCGATCCCACTGACCTGGATTGACTTGGACCATCGCGGAGCCAGTGGCTACTCCGACCAAACGACGGTGTTGCAGCAGGCATTGGCGGTGTTGCCAGAGCGCGTGCGAGTCACGGTCCATGGCGATAGTGAGTTTCGTAGCCAGGAGTTGTTTAGCTGGCTGCGCCAGCAGGGCCACGACGTGATGATGGGTGTGACCGGACGCACGCTGGTGTCCCAAGCCGCAGACGCGCCATCTCGCCCTCTGGAGAGCTGGTTGACTGATCCGGCAACCATGGTCTATCTGGGCGAGATGTATGTGACCGAGCGGCAGCAGGGACCAGTGACCATTATTGCCTGGTGGGCCAAAGACGATGATGGAAAGCCGTTGATCCGTGGGGTAGTGACGAATTTGCCGCCGACCTGGCAGACCTACCACCGCGGGAAGCGACGAATGTGGATCGAAACGGTGTTCCGTGACTGGCAAAGTGGGGGCTTTCACCTGGAGCGTAGCGGTATAACCGATCGGAAGCGTTTCGCGCGCTTGCTGTTGCCACTGGTGATCGCCTATTTGTGGTTTGTGAGTTTGGGACGCTGGGTGGTCAAGCGCGGCTATCGGCGGCTGATCGATGATGGTGATTCGCGCAGTTGGCATTACAGTCTCTTTCAGTTGGGGGTCGGCTGGAAGGAGCGGATGGCGAGTTATTGTCAAGCCATACCGATACTGCTCCATTTATACCTGTAGCCGGGTGGGAGGGGAAGTGAAACCCTTTGAGGGGCCAACCCCTCAAACTCCCCCTTCTCCACGCCAAACTGCACAGGTCAACGGCGGGCGGTTGCATTGCTATCATGCATTTCCTCCTTTCTGGGAAAAAAGGGGGTTTGAGGGGCTGCCCCCTCAATCTCCCCCACTCACACTGTAAAGTCGAACGGCCCCGTCAAAATGTCCGACTATAGGCCGTTGCCGATTTGCTCCTGGTGGTTTATGGTAATTGCCAACATCCAAGAGTATAGAAGAGAGGTCTCAAGAAAGTCTGAAAAGGCTGCGTTCTACTGGTGTTACCGCATCACCACGGCACGCGCAGGAGGCTGCGATGAGACGTATAATGGTTCGTTTGCTCGGCCCGTTTGAGGTGACAATCGACGGCGAGCCGGTGACCACCTTCGCATATGCCAAAGTGCGCGCACTGCTGGCCTATCTGGTTGTGGAGTCGCCGCGTCCCCATTCACGCGCGGAGCTGGCGACGCTCCTCTGGCCGGATCAGTCCGAGCGAGCCGCGCGCGCGAGCTTGAGTCAGGCGCTCACCACCCTACGCAACGCCCTCGGCGATAAGGGTGCCGAGCGGCCGCTGCTGCTGGCCGATGCCCAGCACGTTCAGCTCGATCCGGCCGGCGCAATCCAGGTGGATGTCACGCAGTTCTTCGCCCTGCTGGGGGCAGCCGACAAGCACGCCCATTACGGCTGGCGAACCTGCCCGTCGTGCGCCCATCGCCTGCAACAGGCGCTAGACTTCTATCGCGGTCATTTTCTCGCCGACTTGCCGATCGCCGACAGTGCAGTGTTCGAGGAGTGGGCCTCGCTGCAACGCGAACACCTGCAACAACGCGCGCTCAGTGCGCTGGAACGGCTGGTCGAATGGGCGCAGTGGCGCGGTGCCTACCAAGAAGGGCTGACCTATGCCCAACGGCTGGTTGCGCTCGAACCACTGCTCGAAGTGCATCAGCGCGCCTACATGCGCTTATTGGCGCTGAACGGAGAGCTGACAGCGGCGCTGGCCCAGTACCGGCAGCTCCGAATGATGCTGGCCCAGGAGCTGGCGCTTGAGCCTGAGGAAGCCACTACGGCGTTATTCGACCAGATCCGTCGCGGCGATACGACAGACTTGCAGCCGGCTCCACCACCGTTTGTCGTGCCCATGCCACCGACGCCGCTGGTGAACCGCACCGACGAGTTGCAGGCCATCTGCGCGCGGTTGCGGGATCTGAAGGTGCGTGCCGTGACAATCACCGGCACGGGCGGCATCGGCAAGACCCGGCTCGCGCTCGAAGCAGCGCACGCGCTCCGCTACGACTTCGAAGACGGGGTCTATTTTGTGGAGTTGGCCGCGCTCAACGACGCGACCCTGGTGGCGAATGCGGTCGCCCAGGCACTTGGTGTGAAGGAGCGCCCCAGGCAGAGTATCAGCGCGACCCTGCGCGATCATGTGCGCGCGAAACAACTGCTACTCGTGCTCGACAACTTTGAACATGTCGTCACGGCCGCGCCGCTGGTGTCCGAACTGCTGGCCGCATGCCCGGCGCTGACGGTGCTCATGACCAGCCGCGCGCCGCTCAATATCCGCGCTGAACAACAGTGTACCCTCGAACCACTCACCGATGCGGATGCGGTGCAGCTCTTTATTCAGCGCGCGCAAGCTGCTGGCGCCATCCTAACGATGGATGAGGCCACCACCGCGATCTACTCGGCCATTTGCCGGCGGCTGGATCGGCTGCCACTGGCGATCGAGTTGATCGCTGTTCGCGCCCGCACGCTCGCCCCACTCGAACTGTTGCGCCAGATCGAGCAGCCGTTGCAGGCGCTGGTGCATGGTCCCCGCGATGTGCCGGCACGCCATCAGGCGCTTCGGAATGCGATCCAGTGGAGCTATGATCTGCTGGATGCTGATGAGCAGCGCGTCTTTATGAGCCTGGGCGTGTTCGTCGGCGGCTGTACCGCCGAAGCCGCGCAGGCTGTCCTCGGCCAGTCGATCGCGGTGCTGCCCGTGTTGGAAAGCCTGCATCAAGCCAGCCTGTTGCAGCAGCAAACGGTTGCCGATGAGACGCGCTTCCTGATGCTGGAGACCATTCGCGAGTTTGCGCTGGAACAACTCACGACGCGGGGTGAAGCCGAAGCCGCCAACGAGCGCCATATGGAGTACTTTGCCCGCTTCTCGATGACGGCGTATGAGGAACTGCTACGCGCGCAGGCGCCACGCTGGCGAACGCGCATCGGCCCTGAGCTGGATAATCTACGCGCGGCCTTTCGCTGGGCGATGGAGCACCAGGCATACACGAGCGCGCTGCGGATCGCGACCGGAGTTTGGCGCTTCCACTGGATGGCCGGCCTGATCCGTGAAGGTCTCGAACGGTTGGAGGCAGCCCTGGCGTATCGTGAGCAGGCACCGTGGGATGTGCAAGCCAATGCCCTACGAGCGGCCGGCACGCTTGCGGGGGGCTTGAACGATTTCGATCGCGCACGCCAGTGGCTTGAAGCGGCGGTGCAGGTCGGGCGGCGCCTGGATAACTTGCACATGATCCAGCAGGGACTAACGAACCTTGGATATGCTTTGATCCAACAGGGCGAACTGGAGGCAGCCCTACTCCATCTTGAGGAGGCGATCACACTGGCGCGGCAAACGGCGGAGCCGAATGTTGTCAAATTCCCGCTCGGCATACTAGCTGGCTTGCACCGGCGCCTGGGGAATTACGCCCAGGCCCAGGCGATGAGTGAGGAATGTCTGCGTATCAACCAGGCCCGCCAAGATCCCGAAGGCACAGCAGACGCCATGTGGACATTAGGGCGGATCGTCAATGACCGGGGCGATACGCTCCGCGCCCAACAATTGGGCCAGGAGGCACTGGCGTTGCATCGCTCGCTCAATCACCAGCTTGGTATGGGCCTAGACTATGCCTTGCTCGGCGACATCAGCCGCGCGCAAGGCGATGACGCCGGGGCGCTCGCGCACTATCATCACAGTCTTAGCCTCTGGCGGAACCTTGAGAACAGCGCGAACAGCGCCATGGTGCTGGACAGCATCGCACAGATCCTTAGCTATCAAGGTGGCCCGGCGCTCGGGGCAACTCTGGTAGGCGCGGCTGCGGTCTTCCGCGAGCGGGTGAGCGTCAAGCTGGCGGCCACCGAGCAAGCCAACCGTGACAGGACGATACGCGCGTGCCGCGTGGCACTGGGCGAAGCCGCGTTCGCCGCTGCCTGGACCGCGGGCCGCACGCTCATGCTGGGGCAGGCCATCGATCTGGCGTTGAAACCCTTGGCGCCGGCGCCTGCCCCGTTCGCACAGCATCCACCATCTTGAGAGTTGTTAGGCGTCAGCCTTTTGCCCGATGAGCTGCGCGCTGTCCGTGTGTTATAATGTAGCCCATAAGACGTTTGTGAAGCGATGTCATGATGATTATTGCACGCACCACCCTTAACGCACCCCCACTCGCCCTCCTCTATTGGAAGGGCCACACTGCGTTGGAGAGTAGCGTGCTGAACTAAGCGGCCAATCAACTCTGACGCACCGTTGTGGCCTTCCCGTGCGGGAAGGCGTTTTTATTGATCAATGAAAGCTCTCAGGAGGATAGAATGCGTTCCAAGAAAGAATTCCGCTCCCTTCTCCCTGGCGTGCGCCGCCTGCTCGCCGGCGCCCTAGGCTACGCCGCCAGACTGGCGGACTTTCACCCGATGGTCTTGACCGTAACAGCATCCAGGGAGCATAATCATGAGCGAGAAATACGATCCCCAAGCGATTGAGCAACGCTGGCAGTTGAAGTGGTATCAGACCCGCATCTATGAGACGGACCTGCGAGGCGCCGCGCGCCCCTACTACAACCTGATGATGTTCCCGTATCCCTCGGCGGAGGGCTTGCACGTGGGCAATCTATTCGCGTTTGTGGGCGCCGATATCCACGGGCGGTTCATGGCGATGAACGGCTATGACGTGTTCGAGCCGATCGGCTTCGATGCGTTCGGCATTCACAGCGAGAACTACGCGATCAAGCAGGGCATCCACCCCAAAATCCTGACGGCGCGCAATGTCGAGCGCTTCCGCGAGACACAACTGAAAGCCAGCGGCAACCGCTACGACTGGTCGCACGAGGTGGCCACGACCGACCCACGTTACTACCGCTGGACGCAGTGGATCTTCGTGCAATTGTTCAAGGCCGGTCTGGCGGTACGCAAAAAGGCGGCCGTCAACTGGTGCCCCAGCTGCAAAACCGTGCTGGCCGATGAACAGGTGATCGGCGGCCTGTGCGAGCGCTGCGATACCCCGGTTGAGCAGCGCGATCTGGAGCAGTGGTTCTTCAAAATCACCAACTACGCGCAGCCGCTGCTGGATCACCTGGCGACCCTGGACTGGTCGGAGGTGGTCAAGACCGCCCAGCGCAACTGGATCGGCCGCTCCGAGGGGCTGCGCTTCCGCTTGCCGGTCGAGGGCCGGCCCGACATCGACATTCCGGTGTTCACCACCCGCCCCGATACGATCTTCGGGATGACCTATGTCGTGCTGGCGCCGGAGCATCCGCTGGTCGAGCAACTGACCACTGCCGACCACAAAGCGGCGGTCGATGCGTACCGCGAGCAGGCGCGGCGCGCGTCCGAACTGGAGCGGCTGTCGGGGTCGCGCGGCAAAAGCGGCGAGTTTACCGGCGCGTACGCAGTCAACCCGATCAACGGGGAGCGCGTGCCAGTCTGGGTGGCCGACTACGTGCTGATGGGCTATGGCACCGGCGCGATCATGGCCGTCCCGGCCCATGACGAGCGGGACTTCGCGTTCGCCCAGGCATTTGGCTTGCCGATACGAACGGTGATTGTGCCGCACCGCCAGGAAGCCGATAGCGCAGCGGCACAGGCAAGCGCCTACACGGAAAGCGGGGTGCTGGTTGATTCCGGTGCGTATAGCGGGGCCGCTTCGGAGGTTGCCGCTCAACGAATCATCGAGTGGTTCGAGGCGCACAGCCAAGGCGAGCGAACGGTGCAGTACCGGCTGCGCGATTGGTTGATCTCCCGGCAGCGCTATTGGGGTCCACCGATCCCGATCGTCTACTGCGACTCCTGCGGCACGCTGCCGGTGCCGGAAGATCAGTTACCTGTACTGCTGCCGGACGTGGAGGACTGGAAGCCCACCGGCACCGGCTCCTCGCCGCTGGCCGCCATTCCGTCATTCATCAACACAACCTGCCCGACCTGTGGCGGCCCGGCACGGCGCGAGACCGACGTTTCCGACAACTTTCTGGACAGCGCGTGGTACTTCCTGCGCTACCCCTCCACCCAGTTCGACGACCGACCGTTCGACGCCGACATGACTGCCAGGTGGGTGCCGGTTGATATGTACATCGGCGGCCGCGAGCACTCGGTCCTGCACTTGCTGTACAGCCGCTTCATCACCATGGCGCTGCACGACCTGGGGCACCTGGCGTTTGATGAGCCATTCACGCGGTTTCGGGCGCACGGCACGATCACCAAAGACGGCACCAAGATGAGCAAATCGCGCGGGAATGTCGTCAACCCTGATAAGTACATCGACGCTTGGGGCGCAGACGCATTCCGCATGTACCTAATGTTCCTGGGGCCGTACGAGCAGGGCGGCGACTTCAGCGACCGGGGCATCTCCGGCGTGCGGCGCTTCCTGAACCGGGTGTGGAACCTGGTCGCGAGACAGGCCGGCCGGCTGAACAGCGCGCCGCCGCCGGTCGAGTATCGCCGGGCGCTGCACCAGGCCATCGCCGCAGTGACCGAGGACATCGGGGAGCTGCGCTATAACACGGCGGTCGCCGCGCTGATGGAATATTTCAACACCATCCACAAGCGCGAGCGGCTGCACGCGGAGGAGGCCGAGAGCTTGCTGCTACTGCTGGCTCCGCTGGCGCCGCATATCACCGAGGAGCTGTGGGGGCGGATCGGGAAGCCCTACTCGATCCACCGGCAGGCGTGGCCGGTGGTGGATGCGGCGGTGCTGGTGCGCGAGACGGAGGTGATCGCCGTCCAAGTCAATGGCCGCACACGGGCAACGATCGAGCTGCCGACCGGCGCCGGGCAGGATGAGGCGGTGGAGACGGCTCGTCGGGAAGAGACGATCCAACGCTACCTGAATGGGTCGGCGATTGGGCGGGTGGTGTATGTGCCGGGGCGGATTATCAATTTGATCGTGGGCGACCGGGCCGGTTAGTACAGCTTCGCGTAAGATCGGTCCCGGTTTATCACCACGAAGACGCGAAGACACGAAGATCACGAAGGCTATACAGCCACATATATCAACCCTCTTCGCGGTCTTCGTATCTTCGTGATCTTCGCGGTAAAACTGCTGGTTTATATACGCCGAACTGTACTAGACAATGGCGTAACTTCAACGAATTCAGCGGATGAAAACAGATAGAACGGAGGCGCACACCTCCGTTCTATCCTATCCGTTCAACATCTACCACTTGCCGCGTGCCCAGCGCTACAGGTCCTCGTCGCACATACTCTCGAACCCCTCCGGCCCATGCTCGACAGAAGTGGAGAATGTGCTCCCTCCGCCGGTGTTGGCGGCTTGTGCCGTGGGTGCCGCGCTGGCCTGGCTCAGGGCGATGACGACCATGGACATGAGTAGCAGCATGATGAAGCGCTTCATGGGATGGCCTTTCCGCACTAGATGGTGCGTGTCGTTTGTAACTGGAAGATAGATTGAGTATACACCCACGGTCAAGTGATGCAAACACCACGTTTGTCGGGTGTCCGTCAGGTTCTTGCGCGACCACCTGATGGCTCCCGCGAGCCGTCAGGTCGTCCCTGAGCGCCGCCGGCTCGTCCATAGAACGCGCCATGCTCTCCATGAGCGCCGCGGGCCTCAGTGTAGAGATGTTCACACTCTTCCCAGAAATTGCTGGTATATCTGTAGACATCGCTGGGATGTGTGTGGAGATGCTCACACTCTTCCCAGAAATTGCTGGTATGTCTGTGGACATCGCTGGGATGTGTGTGGAGATGCTCACACTCTTCCCAGAAATTGCTGGTATGTCTGTGGACATCGCTGGGATGTGTGTGGAGATGCTCACACTCTTCCTAGAAATTGCTGGTATGTCTGTGGACATCGCTGGGATGTGTGTGGAGAGCCGCAAGAGTATCCGTGGGCACCGCTCGATAGGGGCGAAAGCCCTACCCCACCACCGCCGACCACTCATCATAGCGCGTGTTCAGCATCTCCTGGACCTCAGCGTACTGGATCCCCAGCGACGTCACCCGCTTGGTATCGCTCTGGAGCCCGGCGGCGGTCATATCAGCCTCGATCTGCTTTAGCTCGGCCTCCAGCATGGCGATCTCCTCCTCCAGCGAGGCGAGCTTACGCTGGCGCTTGCGCTCCTCTCTGTCCGTGGTTCGTTGGGGCGTATCGCATACGCCCTTACGTGCTCCGTTGTCGGCTGGGGGCGTATGCGATACGCCCTTACGTGCTCCGTTGTCCGTCGTTTCCTGTTCTTTGTTCTTTGTTCTTGGTTCTTTGTTCTCGGTTCTCGGTTCTTTGTTCTTTGTTCTTTGTTCTTCAGCCTCGCGGAACGCCACGTACTCGCTGTAGGTGCCGTAGAACGCCGCGATCCCGCCGTCCTCGACCATCCAGATCGTGTCGGCCACCGCGTCGATGAAGTAGCGGTCGTGCGAGACAAACAGGATCGAGCCGTTGTACTCGTTCAGCACCGTCTCCAGCGCCTCGCGCGCGCCGATGTCCAGGTGGTTGGTCGGCTCGTCGAGCACCAGCAGATTGCCGCTCATCAGCGTGAGTTGCGCCAGCGCGACCCGGCTGCGCTCGCCGCCGGACAGGTCGCCGACCTGCTTGAACACGTCGTCGCCGCTGAACAGAAAGCGGCCCAGCAGCGTGCGAGCCTCGGTCTCCTTAATCAGTGGCTTGATCCGCCGGATCTCCTCCAGCACCGTCGCATCCATCCGCAGCCCCTCGTGAGCCTGGGCGTAGTAGTTGACCGTCACCTTATGCCCCACCCGCACATGCCCGGCCAGCATCGGCAGCTCGCCCACGATCGTACGCAGCAGCGTGGTCTTGCCGCTGCCGTTCGGCCCCATCAGCGCGACCCGCTGGCCGCGCTGAATTTCGATCTCCCGGCAGGTTATCAGGACTCGCCCTTTGTCAGTTGTCAGTGGTCGGTTGTCAGTTGCGACGGGCAACGGACCACTGACAACCGACTCCGGCGGGTAGCCGACGACCAGCTTATCCAGCTTGAGCACCATGTCACCGCTGCGAACCTGGGTGCTCATCGCTATCGCCAGCTTCTTCTGCTGATCGGGCCGGTCCATCAGCTTGTGGATCCGGCCGCTGCCGTCCTCCCAGCCATCCTTGAGCCGCTGGAGGCGCTTCTCACGTCCACGAGCCTCCTTGGTGCGCTGGCCGGCCTTGAAGCGCCGGATAAAGTCTTCGGTCTTGGCGACGAACTCCTGCTGGGCATTGTAGTGCTTGAGCATCAGCTCTAGGCGCTCGGCCTTCAGCTCTAGGTAGCGATTGTAGGCCGCCGGGTAGTCGCCGTCGAGCCGGCCGAAGGCGACCTCCAGGGTGCGGTTGGTGACCTTATCGAGGAAGTAGCGGTCGTGCGAGATCACAATCAGCGTGCCGTCCCAATCCTTCAGGAAGCGTTCGAGCCACTCCAGCGCCGCCAGGTCGAGGTGGTTGGTCGGCTCGTCGAGCATCAGCAGGTCCGGGTCGGCCAGGAGCGTGGCGGCCAGCGCGGCGCGAGTCTTCTGCCCGCCGCTGAACTGCGCCAGCGGCTGGTGGTACTGCTCCTCCTGGAAGCCCAGGCCGTGCAGCGTGCGCTCGATCCGGTAGTCGATCTCGTAGCCGCCGCCGTGCTCGAAGCGGTGCGCCAGCTCGCCGTAGCGCTCCATGCGCTGCTCCCAATCGGATGCACTGGTGTCGGCCATCGCGTGCTCAAGCTCGGTCATCTCGCGCTGCAAGGCGTTGAGGTGCTCCACCGAGGTCTGCATCTCCTCCCACAGCGTGCGCTCGCCGAAGAAGCGCGCCTCCTGGGCCAGGTAGGCCACCCGCAGGCCGCGCGGGACGTGGACGCCGCCGCGCGTGGCCGACTCGAGGCCGGCGACGATCTTGAGCAGCGTGCTCTTGCCGGCGCCATTGACCCCGACCAGCGCGGCTTTGTCGCCGCGCGCCACCTGGAAGCTAACATCGCCAAAGATAAACTCGGCGCCGTAGTATTTGGTCAGTCCGCTGATGCTGAGGATTGACATGATCTGCTCCTAAAAGTAAAAGGCCGTGGTGCAGTCGCCTGCGCCCACGGCCGAAGTGTCACATATTATCTCGTTTACACAACCGTCTGGAAAAAGGGCGCATGTATCCTGTGTTTAGCTAGCCAAGCCCGACTGCAAGAATGGCAAACCCACAGAACACGGCGTAAACCTCCAGTACGATCTTCCTGATCAACCCAACTCGACCGGGCACAGGATACCACGCCGCGCCGGGGCTGTCAATCAGCCGAAAGTTGGAACGTTGGGGCCGCAGATCAGTGCAGCCACAGGCTCTGCGGGATACCGAACTGCTGGTAGGTCGCGACGCTGAACGAGCTACCGATGGTGAGCACACGCCAGGCGCCCTGCTCGCGCTTGAGGAACACACGCGTCGCGCTGCCGTCTGTCTGCTCATCCACGATCAGCCGCGCGCGGGCGTAATCGCCAGCCATGATCTCGGCCTGGACGGCCACGAGCTTGTCGTCGAGGTAGCCCTGCACGTAGTTCTCTGTGGCCCGCGCGATGGCCTGACGATCGCTTTCTGCGATGTCGGTGGTCGCAGCAGCTTCCCCGGCGGGCGTCGCTGCGGCGGCCGGCTCGCCCAACCCTACGCCGCAGGCCACCAGAAACACGGTGGCGATCAGGCACGCCCAGATCCCGGGTTTAGGCAGGGCATGGCCGTAGAGGTCGATACGTAACTTGGACATACTGTTCCTCGTACGACGCCAGAGGGTATTAGTACAATACCATACATTAACACGAGTTACGCGGTGGCGCCTGCAAGGCCGCCATTGCCTGCGGCAGCTCGGTGTAGGACGAGTTGAGGATGTAGAACAGGTTGTCGGTATCGCCCTCGGTGTTGGCGGCGATCGAGACATCGCCCTGGCACCCGGCGATCGGCAGATCGTCGTGCTTGTGCTCGTCGTGGCCCAGCGCCGGCAGCGTCGCCAGGCTGGCGCAGGCGATGTCGGTGGGCGTGCTGCCGTCCTCGGTATCGGTGGCGCCGACCGTGAAGTGGACATCCTCGCCCCACTCGAACAGCCCGCCCTCCGGCGGATCGCTGATCGTCACGACCGGCCGGTTGTTGCCGGTCGATTTGGTGACGGTGAGCCGGGCGGTGTAGTTGCCCGCCGCCGAGTAAGAGAAGCTTGGATTCGACACAGTCGAGTCGACCGAGCCATTCTCGATCGGGTTGGAGAACACGGTGCCGGGCAGAAAGTCCTCGATCAGCCCGACACCGCCGGCGCCGTCGAGCTGCACCGATTTGATCCAGTTGCGCTGGAAGTCCATAATAAAGACCCGGTCGTCGTAGTAGGCCGGGAACTTGCGGCTGGAGCCGAGCGCCGAGTCGTATACGTATTGTCAAAGTGTGTTCATCCCAAAGCGCGCGTGAAACGTAAAACATGAAACGTGAAAGGCCCTCACCCATCACCCTTCAACTCCGCTCAGGGCAGGCGTTTCACGTTTCACGCCGGGACGCTTTACCTGTTCCGATTCCCTTTTCCTGAAGCACGAAACGTGATGCGTGCTACGTGAACTCAACCAGTAGTTCACGTAGCACGCATCACGTTTCATAGTGACACGGATACTTTATGTTGCGAGAAATCCTTACGACGTGAATATATTGCGCACGCGCTGGACCATGTCCTCGGCCACCGACTGCATCTCGCCGACGTTTTCGCGGACCTGGGCGCGCGAGTCGGCCGCGTGGCTATCCTCGATCGGCACCAGCAGCCACATCAGCATGTAGAGCATCAGCCCGATCCCATTCATCAAGCCAAGGATCACAAACCCAAGCCGGATCAGCAGCGGGTCAATATCAAAGTATCTCGCCAGACCGCCGGCCACACCACCGACCAACCGCTCCGTACGGCTGCGAAAGAGACGTTTGCCTTGCATCGCTTCACCTCATCAACGCGGGAGCGACGCTCGCCCCCGGCATATTGCTGTTTGTCTGGCGGTATGACGAGGCGCGCGGGCCGATTGTTGCAGGGCGCGGCTACGGCGCCAGGTATCCCTGTCCTTGCACAACCACATTGGCGTAGATCAACGCCGTTTCAAATGTGCTAACCTTGTAGAACGACGTCGCGCCGGGAGCGAGCGTCGTCTGGGCTGGGAAATCGAAATCGGCGTCGACGACGTTCCCGGCTCGGTCGTAGAATGTCACCGCCACCTCGATCCCGCGCAGCTCGTGGATCTGGTCATTGCGCACCTCGCCAAACACCTCCATCCCGGCATGGTCGCGCACCTGCTGCAAGCGCACGGTGATCGGCTGGTAGTTCAGGCTCTCGTTGAGGGCCGAGCCAAGCATCAGCTCATAGCGCGCGATCGTCGCCGGAGCGTCGCCGATGATCAGCCTGAACGGGTTGGCCTGGCCCGGCGCGGTTTTGGTCAGAAACGTAAACGTATCGTCGGTGGCGACGAGCTGATCATTGGCATCATAAAACTTGCCGACCACCTGCACAAAGTACTTCGGCGACGCAGTGCCGTTGAACACCTCGCCGGCAACGTAGTAGCTGGTGCCCTTGAACAGGCCGCGCGAACTTTTAATGTGTAGGGTGGCCGGCAGTTCGGTCGGCGTCGGGTGAGCCGTCGGGACGACATGTTGCTCTACCATCGGTAGGTAGATACAGGTTTGGGCGCCACAATCGGAGCCGGCCTGAGCCCAGGCGTTTGCCAGGCTCAACCAGACCAGCGTGAGTGCGACGGCGATGGCGGCGTTCCGATGGCGCATCAGATTACCTGTAGCTCAACCTTTATGGCTCGGTGGCGGGCTGGCCCCGCAGGCCGCGGAAGATATCGCCGATCTGCGTCCGATTGCGGAAGATAAAGAAGGCCGCCAGCGCCAGGTAGATGATCGTCACCGCGCCCTGGGTCTGCGGGAAGATAAACTGGATCAGGAACAGCCCGACCAACATCCCGGCCTCAAGCAGCGACAGATGCAGTCCAAGCAGCACGGAGACGGCGAAGGCCGATTGGGCCGAGGTCAGCAGCAGGTCATCACGCTGGATCTGGTCGAGCACCAGCGGCCGCGGCACCGGCTGGCCCAGGGTATAGGTGGCGAGGTTGAACACGAGCGGGATCGTGCCCACCAGCAGCGTCCACTGGTTGACCTTGGAGGAGACCAGCGCGCCCAAGCTGGCCGCGCCCAGCAACCGCCAGGCGAACAGCGAGGTGATGATAAACTCGGGCGCCTCCGAGGCGAGCGGGGCCAGCCACTGAACCAGCGAACGCCGGTCGAGCCCCAGGTCCTCGCCGGCGTGGATCAGCGCCTCGGCGAACGGCTCGGCCACCAGGTAGATCACCAGGCCGGCGACCAGCAAGAACACCAGGGTGATCAGCCGCCGCGGCGTATCCGGCAGCTCGCCGATGACGCGCGCCGGCCCGATCAGCTCCGGCTCGACATGGCTGCCCTTGGAGACGCGCCAAGCGTATAGCCCAAAGATCGTCACCAGCACCACCAGGTCGATCAGGTCAAGCGTGCCCTTGAATGGAATCCAGAACGAGTAGATCGTGGCCAGCCCCAGGAACGCGACCTCGATGCCCTGCTCCGGGTCGATCGTCACGCCGGAGGCCGGCTGGCCAACTCGGCGGGCGCGCAGACAGTAGATCAGCACCACCAGCGGCCAGCCGAACCCGATCAGCAGCCGGTTGGCGCCGGTCATATTGACCAGCGCCAGCGGGGCGTAGGATGGGTCGCCGGCCGCGCGCCAGGCCAGGTACATATCGACCGCGTACTCCGGCAGGACCGCGATCAGCGCCAGGATCGACAGCGCCAGCGAGCGCGGGATATCGTGCTGGGCGACCTCGGCGCCCCACGAGAGCAGGAACGCCGCGCCGACGACGGCCAGCCCAAAGATCAGCGACTCGACCAGCGGGTCCATGTGGATACCCAAGAGTTTAAGGATCACCCCCGGCAGTGTCAACAGGAACGCGCCGATTATCAAGAGAATCTGCATGGTGCTCTACTTTCTACCCCACAAACGATTTCGGCCTTCGGCAGCCCTTCGACAGGCTCAGGAGCCGTGGTACTTTTCTTCCTCTTATCGTCGATTTTTGCCGGGCAAAAATCGACGATAAAAAAGAGGTGCAGTACCTCGCTGCCGAACTTCCTGAGCTTGTCGAAGGGCAGGCACAGCAGCATTGCGAACGCCACTGCGTAACCCTGCCTATAAGAGAAGCCCGCTTTCTTCCACCGACCCGAGGTCGAAAGCGGGCTTCTCGACAAACATATGATTAGTCCTGCCGCCTGATTTAATCGGAGCTTAACTGTTTCGAGGAGCGATTCAGAGCATGCAATGGTAGCATAAACACCCCCTTGACCACCGAGATCACAGCCCCAAGCGCGGCGAAGATCGCCAGAAACGGCTGGAAGACGACCCGAACCGGCGCCAGCCAGCTCACCCGCGCGAACACAACCGTCAGCACCAGCAGGCCGACCGAGATCGCGAACTGGAGCAGCTCGGGGAAGTGCAGATTCAGCAGATCTTTCAGCAGCAGCTCGCTGCCGATAGCCAGCAGCAGCAGGTAGGCCCCATGTTCCAGGGCCGGCTCCCACAGGATCATCCGCGAAAAGAGCGTCGCGGCGAAACGCATAATCACGATGCCGATCGACACGCCCAGCAGCACGACCCAGAAACGATCCGAGAGGGCGACGGCGGCGATGACGTTGTCGACGCTGAAGGCCAGGTCGACCAGCTCGACGGCCAGCACGACCGACCAGAAGCTGCCTTTCGGGGCCAGCCGGCTGGAAGCCTCGTCACCTTCTGCCTCGCGTTGCTGGTGGTACAGACGACCGAAATGCTCAACGCCCAGGTAGATCAGATAGGCCGCCCCCAGCACGCGAAGCCAGGGTACCTCAATGATGACGGTAGCCAGCAACAGCATGGCGGCACGGCCAATGTAGGCGCCAAGCAGGCCGACTTTCAGGGCCGCCTGGCGTTGCGGTCCGAGCACCCGCTCCGACCACTGGCTAAGGAACTGGAGCCGCTGTGGCCAGGGGATCGGCTTGTCGTCCGGCAGGTGCGCGACCATCGCGCCCAGCACGGCCGCATTATCGATCGAGAGGATTCCTTCGAGGAAGATCAGTTAAATCACAATGAATAAAATTGAGAAGTCCATGGCTATCTCGCCTCACTGCTTAGTAGGGTTTATTACGCAGTATCTGTTCCACCGGATCTTGTGAAATACCCAAGCCTAAAGGCAAGGGCTTCCTGTCTCAACGACCCGCGCCAACCGTTACGATTGGGCTTACCGAGTCTCCACAGGCGTTTTGTGTCTCGGCATGTCCTGCCGCGACAAGCTGTTCAAACAGGCGCGATCCTTCCCGGTCGATGTTACGTGCAGCGTTCAGATCCCGGTCGTGCTGGACGCCACACCGACATGTCCATTCACGAGCCGCCAGTGTGAGATTCGCGTTGATCAGCCCGCACGCACCGCAGGTTTTCGATGACGGGAAGAACCAGCCAATGGCGATCAGGTGGCTATCCGCCCGATCCACCTTATACGTGAGCATGGAGCGAAACATGCCCCATCCTGCATCCAGAACGCTCTTCGCCAGCTTGGTTTTCGCAAGGCCGCGAACGTTCAGATCTTCAATCGAAACCAGGTCGTTGTGACCAACCAGATCGGTACTCAACTTATGCAAGAAATCATTCCGCTGGTTGCGGGTCTTCTGGTGCAAGCGTGCAACCACGAGCCGCGCTTTTCCACGGTTGCGGCTGCCTTTGACCTTGCGTGAAAGCGCCTTTTGTGCGCGCCTGAGTTTGCGCGTTTGCGTGCGATACCAGCGCGGATTGTCAATTTTCTCACCCGTCGAAAGTACAACCAGCGACTTCAGACCCACGTCGATCCCGATATGCGTCCTGACAGGCCGATCAACCTTTGGTGCGATCTGCTGCTCAACCACCAGGCTGAATCGATCAGCACAACTCGTTGCGGAATACGAAAGCGCGGCGTATCGGTCTTTTTGGACTTAAACTTCGGGAAGCCTTTGTGCCTGTCGCCATGCCGTGCGTGGCGAAAGAAGTGCTGATAGGCGTTTTCCAGATCGCGAAGCGCCTGCTGCAACAATTGCGAGTCCATCTCACGCAACCAGGCGGTTGCACTCTGCTGTTTCAAGAGCGTGAGTTCGACACACAAGGCACTGAACCCCAACGTTTTGCCGGTTTGCTGGAAATGTTCGCGCTTGCGATTCAACGCCCAATTCCAGACAAACCGGCGCGCACTCGCGAACTGGTTGAGCTTGACTTCTTGCTCGGCAGTCGGATTGAGTCGATAGCGATAGGTTGTCTGAATGGTTCGTTGCATAGCCCGATTATACCAAACCTGATGTTCTAATACGAGCGTTTTAGCGCACTAGGACGCCAAATGAAATAAATATCAGATGCGAACCCTGCCACTAAAGCGGCTAAAGCGAGTGAAGGGCGTGCCCTCCCAGGGCTAATGCTCCTGGGCTTTACGCCCTATCTTTGTAAGACGCTGCCAAGTATAGCATAGATTGCTTTACGAAAGTTTGACAAGTGCCACAATGCCCTTTATCATGCCTCTCCGGGCCCTGCCCTCCGACGTCACCACCTGAGTTAAAGGCCCGTCCCCATGGCTGCCCGTCCCAAACAACGTTCATCGATCGCCCGTCGAGCGTTCCTGGCCGTGCTGCTGATCCTGGCGCTGGCGCTGGGCGGGCTGGCCGGGCTGGCCTGGTGGATCTATGAGCCTCTTGCGGCGGCGCTGGCTGGACACCCTGTGACAGCCTCGGCGCTGCGGCTCGTCGAGAACGCCCTGCTGGAGCAGGTCCTGGAGCTGTGGCCCTACGCCGCCGGGCTGCTGGCCGTCATCCTGCTGCTGGCCTGGGCGCTGTCACGCTGGGCTACTCGCCCGCTCAACCAACTCGTCGCAGCCGCGCTGATGGTGGGCAGCGGTGAGGCGAGCCGCAAGCTGCCGGTGCGCGCGGTCGGCGAGATTGGCGCGCTGGCCCGCAGCTTCGACGATCTTTCGCGGTCGCTCCAGCGCTCATCGCTCGACCTCCAGGAGCAGAACCGCTCGCTATCCGACTCGCTGCGCCGGCTTGAAGGGCTGCTGCGCGTTGGGCAGGAGCTGAACACCTCGCTCGACGCCGACCAGATGACCCGGCGCTTCGTCGCGACGCTCCGCCGCACCTTCGGCTATGAGCGGGTCGGCGTCGCGCTGATCGAGGGCGAGTTCCTGGCCTACCATTTCAGCTTGGCCAATGGCGACGAATCTCACGCGCCGCCGACCAGGGCGCCGCTGACCGAGCAGAGCGTGGCTGGCCGGGCGGCGCTCACCGGCCAGATGGTGCGCGTTGACGACCTGCGCGCCGCCGCCGCCTCGCCGGCGTCGCCAGGGCTGAACGGGGCGCGCTCGGAGCTGGCCGCGCCGGTGATCAACGACCGGCAGCTCCTGGCGGTGATCGTCGTGCAGAGCACCAGGCCGGACGCGTTCGGCCCGCCCGACGAGCAGCAGATCGCGGCCCTGGCCAGCCTGCTGGGGGTCGCGCTGACCAATTCGAATATGTTCGAGGTCGAGCAGATGCGGCGCACGCTGGCCCAGGCGATCGATCGCATCGCTCACATGCTGAGCGCCACGATCACAGCCCAGGGGGTGCCCGACCTGATCCTCGACCAGCTCGCGACGGTGGTGGCCTACGATCGGGGCGCGCTGCTGCGGATCGAGGGCGAATCGATCGCGATCGGGGCGGCACGCGGTTTCGGTGCCCAGCCGCCCCTAGCCACACGCCTCGCAGAAGCGCCATTGATCGCCGAGATCGTCCGGCAGGGCCACCCGATCATCCTCAACGACGCCCAGCACGACCCACGCTACCGCCCGCTGGGCCGCGATGGGGCGCGCAGTTGGCTTGGCGCCCCGCTGTCGCGCCAGGGCCAGGTCGGCGGCGTGCTGATCCTCGAAAGCGACCAGCCCGGCCGCTACACCGAGGAGCAACTGCACGCGGTCGGCGCGCTGGCCGGCCAGGCCGCGCTGGCGCTGGAGAACGTGCGCTTATACGCCGAGGCCCAGGAGCGCGCGCTCCAGCTTGAGGTGGTCACGCGCCTGACCCAGGAGGTCAGTACCAGCGATGTCAATAGCGAACTGCCGGGCATCCTACGTACGATCATCCACCAGATCCGCCGCGTCGTGCCGTGCGATCACGCCACGCTGACGTTCTACAACGAGGAGGATGATACCTTCACGGTTGAGACGGTGTACGACTTTACGGTGCGCGATTGGGCCGAGCTGCCGGCCGGCTACCGCGCCCCGGCCATCCACACCCCCTGGCAGACCGCTTGCCGCACCGCCACGCCGCTGGTCCAGAGCGAGTTGGGGCGCAGCGCCTTCGCCCACGACCGGACGCTGGCCGACAGCGGGTTGCACTCCGGCGCGGTGGTGCCGATCGTCGGCGGCAACCGCGCGATCGGTACGCTCGACTTCGCCACTCGTGAGCCGGGGGCATACGGGCAGACGCAGGTCGCGACACTGTTCGGAACTTTCTCACTACCTGGGGACGGTGCTCCACAACGCCCGTCTGGCCCGCGAGCGCGAGGAGGCCGCCACCAAGCTGGCGCGCACCCAGGAGCACTTGAATCTGGTCGATAAGGTTCGCGCGGTGGGGCAACTGGCGTCGGGCGTGGCGCACGACTTCAACAACTTGCTGGCCGGCATCCTCGGCAACGCGCAACTGCTGTTGTACGAGATCCACGACGAGGATCAGCGCTCGCTGCTGCGGATCATCGAGCAGGCGTCCAAGGACGGCGCCGAGACGGTGCGGCGGCTCCAGGGGTTCGCCCGCATGGAGCACGATACGCCGATGACCGAGGTGCGGCTGGACATCCTGGCGCGCGACGCGATCGACCTGACCCGCCCGCGCTGGCGCGACGTGGCCCAGAGCCGCGGCGCCAGGATCGAGATCGATCGGCGGCTCCAGCCGGTGGCGCCGATCGCCGGGCGGCCGGGCGAGCTGCGCGAGGTGCTGACGAACCTGATCATCAACGCGGTGGACGCGCTCCCCGGCGGCGGCAAGATCACCGTCGCCACCTACGATTGGCGGGCCGAGGGCGACGATGTCGAGGGCGTGGTCGTGGAGGTGGCCGACACCGGCACCGGCATGACGCCGGAGGTGCGCGGGCGGATCTTCGACCCGTTCTTCACCACCAAGGGCGAGCACGGCACCGGGCTGGGGCTGGCCGTCTCGCTGGGCATCATCCAGAGCCACGGCGGGCAGATCGAGGTCGAGAGCGAGGCTGGCGCCGGGACGCGCTTTATCATCCGGCTGCCGGTGCGGATGGCCGAGCAGGCCGGCAAGTCGCGGCGGCGCAAGCCGGTGGAGATTATGCCCGGCCACATCCTGTTCGTCGAGGGCGAGGCCATGATCCGCGATGCGACCGTGCGCCTGCTGACCCGCTGGGGCCACCGGGTGACCCAGGCGTCAAGCGGCGTCGAGGCGCTGGAGCGGTTCTTGCCCGATATGTACGATGTGGTGATCTCGGACCTGGGGATGCCCGACATGAATGGCTGGGACCTGCTGCAACAGATCAAGCAGCGCGACCGGCGGGTGCCCACGGTGCTGATCACCGGCTGGGGACGCCAGTTCGACGACGAGGAGACCCGCACCCGCGGCGTCGACTTCGTGCTTGAGAAGCCCTTCGACCAGGACGACTTGCGCGAGGCGCTGGCCGAGACCATGGGGCCAAAATAAATCGTAGACTTCCATATGTTGCGCGCACAACGCACTTATGAAAAAGTGGGTGGAGTTATTCTTGAGGGGCGGCCCCTCAAACACCCCCTTTTTCACGATAGCGACAAGCAACACCCGATCAACAAAGCCGAAAAAAGGAGAGGCCGATGCTTGATCGTCTCTTATTCGTCCAGACCATCGATCGCGATCTGTTGGTGCGCGGGCGGCTGCTCAAGGGCGCCGCACTGCTGATCACGCTGGCCGCGCTGTTCTTCCTGCTGCTCTCGTGGGTGCAATCGGCGCGTCTCGTGATCATTGTGACGCTGATCGTCGAGATCAGCATCGCGGTGGCTGTCTTCTGGATGGCGCATCTGGGACAGGTCATGGTCGGCGGGCTGATTCTGAGTATCATGCTGATGCTGACAAATGTGATCGCCGCGTTTACGGGAACAACCGGCAATCCCCTGTATGGCCTCGTCACGACCACCCATATCTTCCCCGTGATGGTCGCGGGCATGGTGGTCGGCAGACGCGCGATCCCGGTATTTGGCGTGCTGCCGCTGTTGGCCTTGGGCCTGTTGGCGCTGACCGAAGATATTCCGAGCACTGCGGTGAGAGACGTCGTTATAACAGTATTGGTTGCTGGCCTGTTCTGGCTAATTATCTATACGCTGGAGCATGCGCTGGCGGAAGCGCGAGGACAGGCCACCTCGGCTGTGGCCACCCAGCGCGATCTGGCCGCGCAGCAGGAGGCGCTGCTGGCCGCAAACCAGGAACTGACCGGCGCCAACCAGCGCATGGCCGGCCTGCTCGACTTGGTGCGCGACCTGGAGACGCCGCTCATCCCAGTGCTGGAAGATGTGCTGGTGCTTCCGCTGGTGGGGCAGATCGATCGCCGGCGCGCCGAGCAGATCACCCAGACGGCGCTGCAAGCGCTCCACGATCAGCGGGCACGCATCGTGATCATCGACCTGACCGGCGTGCCGTTGATCGATGCCGAGCTTGCCGGCTGGATCGTACAGCTCGGCAAAGCGCTGCAGCTGCTGGGCGCGCGGGTGCTGCTCACCGGAGTCCGGGTCGAGCTGGCCCAGGCGATCGCCTCCCAGGAGTTGGACCTATCCGGCATCGAGCCGGTCGGGCGCTTACAGGACGGGATCGCAGCCGTTCTCCGCCAGGATTGACAACCGCGTGAGTTTGGTGCTACTATGCCACGCGAAGTCACTCCCTGTGTCTCTTAGAGACTGTTTGAAAAGGGGGAGTTTGAGGGGCCGCCCCCCTCAAGAATCCCCTCTCCACCACGGATCGTAGGCGAGACAATACTCTTTTCAAACAGTTTCTTATCACGCGCAAGCGAGAGGTATTATGAAGCTGCATGAATATCAGGCCCGTGATGTGCTCGCGAAGTACGGCATCCCTGTTACCGGGGGCGGTGTCGCCACCACCGCGCAGGAGGCGCGCCGCGTCGCCGAGCAAATCGGCGGGAAGGTGGTCGTCAAGGCGCAGGTGTTCGTCGGCGGGCGCGGCAAGGCTGGCGGCGTCAAGCTGGCCGATACGCCCGAGCAGGCCGAGCAGGTCGCCGGCCAGATCCTGGGCATGAACATCAAGGGCCTGACGGTCGAGAAGGTGCTCATCGCCGAGGCGATCACCTACGAGCGTGAGATCTATTTGGGCATCGTGCTGGATCGCGCGTCGAAGCGGGTGGTGCTGATGGCCTCGGCCGAGGGCGGCGTCGAGATCGAGGAGGTCGCCAAGACCAACCCAGAAGCGATCGTGAAGGTCGCCGCGCACCCAACGCTGGGGCTGCTCGACTACCAGGCGCGTGACCTGGCCTTCGGCATCGGGCTGACGGACGGCAAGCAGGCCCGCCAGTTCGCCCAGATCGCGACGGCGCTGTACCGGGTGTACGCCGAGACGGACGCCTCGCTGACCGAGATCAACCCGCTGGTGGTGATGCCCGACGGCGCGCTGCTGGCGCTCGACTCGAAGATCGTACTGGACGACAGCGCGCTGTTCCGGCACAAGGACCTGGAGGCGATCCGCGATACATCCGACGAGCCCGAGTCCGAGCGACGGGCGCGCGAGGCCGGCATCACCTTTATCAAGCTCGACGGCGACATCGGCTGCATGGTCAACGGCGCCGGCCTGGCGATGGCGACGATGGACGTGGTCAACCTGTACGGCGGCGAGCCGGCCAACTTCCTCGACATCGGCGGCGGCGCCGGCAAAGAAAAGGTCCAAGCGGCGCTCCAGATCATCCTGTCGGACCCGAACGTCAAGGCGGTGATGTTCAACATCTTCGGCGGCATCACGCGCGTAGACGAGGTCGCCCGCGGGATCATCGCCGCGCTCGACGAGGTCAAGACCGATGTGCCGATGATCGCCCGGCTGGTCGGCACCAATGAGGAGGAGGGCCGCAGGCTGCTGGCCGAGTCGACACTGATCCCGGCGGCCACGCTGTCCGAGGCGGCGCAGAAGGCGGTCGAGGCGGCGCGGGCGCGCTGATCTTGGGCGCGGCGGCGCCGAAGATCCCAACGCCGAATCAACGACGTATGGGCGGGTCTCGCACCCGCCTATATCTATCAAGCTAAGGTAGCATCAGCCAGATTGAGCAGGAGTTGATAGGTATGCGGGGTCTTTTTGCTCTTATTGATGCGACAACCCAGCGCCAAACACTCGACAATCAAGCCAATCGCAGCGGCCAACTGCTGCTCACAGCGCAGCGCCAGCGCCAGACAGGTCGCGTGCTTGCGTATCGTGGTCGCTGCCTTCATCAAGCTGCGAACCGCATACCCCCAACAGCCCACCAGCATAATCCAATGCTGCACCAGCATCGCTATCAGCTTGGCGTACAACTCGCACAAGATCGCTGCCGCTTTGCTGCTGCGCCACTCATCGATCCTCCCCTGGCTCTTCCACAACTTCCACACCAGTTCGATTTGCCAGCGACAGCGCCCCAGTGTGAGCGCCTCCTCCACGCTCAACATCTCTTTTGGCACGGTGGTCACAAAGATCGTCCACTCCGCAACTGCCATCTGCACCGCATTCGGCTGCCGTCCTCGCCGCTTGGCTTCCTCTCGCAACCGTCGCCGCCGCCCGTCAGCCACTTCCTGCGACACTCTCAACGCCAGCAACCGGCACGGCAACTGCTTCTTGGCACCCAAGCGAATTGGCACATCCACTGTGGTACTCTGTTGCGCGGCCAACAACTTCGGCAGATCCAGGCGCTGACCGTCCTGGTCGCTGATGATGGTAGTAATTTGCGGTCGCGTCAGCCAGTAGCCTTTGTCCTGACCAATGCTACGCAACACCTCCAGGTCGAAAAAGCCCAAGTCGGCGATCCGCAAGGCGCCTGCTGGGATGGGTGCTTCCTGCACTTGCAGCGCGCGAGCCGAAGTCAGTCCGTGATCGGTGTCGGGACCAAGCAAGGCGCCAGTCGAGAGTTCGAGGCGCAGGCTGAGTTTCAAGCGCGCAACCGTATCACTGTGAGTATTCTGGTTGCCGCTGCCGCGCCAGATATGCGAGAGGGAGGAGGGCAAGCCGACCAGGGAGCTATCCTGGATGTAGACGCCGTTGAAGCGCGAGAGCAGAGGGAGGGCGACAGGGTCAGCAGCCAGGAGGGTGGTAGTGGCGGCATCGAGCACCTCGAGCAAACAGGCGGCGCCGACCTCACTCAAGCGCTGGTCGAGGCCTTGGGGAGAAATCGAGAGGCCCAAGCAGGCAGCGGTCTGGGCCAGTTCTTCGCGCGTGGCTTGCGGGTTGGACAGAAAGCCCAAGACCAGGGTCTGAGTGAACAGCGCACCAGTCATTTTGGAGCAGCGTTGCACGAAGCCAGTGGCGCGTGCGGCAGTATCGGCCACGGTTGTTAGAACGGTTTGCATGGCCTGTGTCACCTGTGGTATGGTTGCCATTGGGAGGCTCCTTGCATCATATGAGTGTTATCTATCGGACATGATGCCACAGGAGCCTCCTGCTGTCAGATTAGCTTGATAGATATAGGCGACCCTTCCGGTCGCCCTGCGGTGGGGAACGTTGCCAGCGATGACAGCGCGTTGCCGATCATCGCCATCAGCGCGGGCGACCGGAAGGGTCGCCCCTACGTTTCGCGGATCGCGATGATTGGCAATGCCCCTACGGTTCGCTGAATACGATGATCGGCAACGCCACGTCCTCCTCATCGACAGCGTGAGCTATGCTGTGGCTCGTGCGTCACAGATCGTAGAGGCGGCACACCAAGCGCGCGAACACAAGGAGGCTGCGATGGTTCGAATCCTGGCGCTGATCTTCCTGGCAGCCCTGGTGCTGGGCGGCTGCGGCTCCTCGGCCATGTCAACGGGGGGCGCGGCGGCCACCGTGCGGCCGGCCGTGCCGAGCGCGCAGCCGACCGCCGCTCCGGCGCCGGCGGCCGGGGCCACTGCTACGACCGACGATTGTCCCATCACACAGGCGATCAAGGACCAGCCGCCCAAGGACCCTCATGCCGATCCCTTCGCTCTGAGCTACTGGTACATCAACGCCGACCGCACGCTCTGGGTCAGTCTGTCGGACAACCAGTCCTGGGCAACCGGCGGCGAGAAAGTGATCTGGATTCGGCCGCAGGGCACCCAGCTTGTGGTCAGCGGGCAGCGGCTTGACGGCGAGGCGCCGCAGCTCCAAGCCCACATCCCGTGCTGCTACCCGACCGGGTTCCAGGTCACGGGCCTGACGTTCCCGACCGGCGGCTGCTGGGAGGTAACGGCGCAGGCCGGAAAGAGCGAGCTGCGCGTCATCACCTGGGTGAGGTGAGGGACGCAGAAAAACCAAATTGTCCCATTACATCTGTGTTGCGTGTTGCGTATTGCGTGGTCTGGCGCACGCAATACGCAACACGCAATACGTAAGTCGGCTATAATGTTGGGCGAGCTGCAATCGAGAGGAGCCCACGATGCCCGACCTACCGCCCTTCCTGCTCGCCGATGGCCGCCTCGACTGGGAGGCGCTGTTCCAGATCTACGAGTTCGAGCAGTACCGCGAGTACGCCGACGAGCTAACCCGCAACGAGGCCGACTTCATTGAGATGGCGCTGGATCTGCGCGAGGATGCGGCCGTGCTGGATGTGGCCTGTGGCGGCGGCCGGCACGCGCTTGAGCTGGCCCGGCGCGGCTACTCGGTCGAGGGGGTGGACTCGAGCGCGACGCTGGTGGCCTACGCCGCGCTCTGCGCCTACGAGGATGCCACACGCGCGCGCTTCGTCCAGGGCGATATGCGCGAGCTTGGCTACGAGCGGCAGTTCGACGCCACGCTGGTGATGAACAGTAGCCTGGGCTTCTTCGACGACGTCGGCAACCGCGCCACGCTGACCAAGGTGGCTCGGACGCTGGTCGACGGCGGCGGCTGCTGCTCCAGTGCCTCAACCCTTACCAGATCGACCGTTACTTGCAGGGCTTCCGCGCCGGCTGGCACCAGATCGCCGGCGGCTACCTGCTGCGCGAGGCGCGCTTCGAGCCGCGCACGGCGACACTGCGGATCGACTACCGCTACGTGCTGCCGGAGCACGGCGTCGAGGCCCAGCACCCCGGCGACCGCATCCGGCTCTACGGCTACCCGGAGCTGGCCGAGATGCTCAAGGCGTGCGGGCTGCGGCCGATCTCGGTGTTCGGCGACGCGATCACGCCGGCGGTGCCGTTCGAGGAGCAGAGCCAGTGGCAGGTGATCGTGGCGGCGCGGGGGTGATGAGGAGAGGGGGTGAAAGGGTGAAAGGGTGAAGGGGTGAAGCCCCTTCACCCTTTCACCCTTTCACCCTTTCACCCCTTCATCTTGTCACGAACCCTGCGCTACCACCTGGTACACCGTGCCCCCAAAATCCACGAGGTACAGCTCGCCAGCCTGGTCCTCGCCGAACGAGCTGATGCTCAGGTTGGTCTGAAGCACCTCTTCCATGTCCCAGGCCCCGCCATTCTCGCGCAGCGACCAGATCTTTCCGCTACAGTAGTCGGCGAAGAAGTAGGCGCCCTGTAGGCTGGGGAAGGCCGCGCCACGGTAGACGTAGCCACCGACGACCGTGCAGCCGCCGTCGCGGCCGTACTCGGCGATTGGCAGGACGAAGCTGGCCGGGTCGCAGTCGCCGCTGCGGAAGCAGTGGGCGCCCTCCATCTCGTTCCAGCCGTAGTTCTCGCCGCCGGGGCTCCCGGCCCGCTGCATGCTCACCTCTTCGTAGGCGTTCTGGCCCACGTCACCGATGTACAGGTCGCCGGTCTCGCGGTCGAACGAGAAGCGCCAGGGGTTGCGCAGCCCGAACGCCCAGACCTCCGGGCGGGCGCCGTCGCCGGAGGCCCAGGGGTTATCGGCGGGGATCGCGTACGGCTCGCCGCCGTCGACGTCGAGGCGCAACAGCTTGCCCAGCAGCGCCTCACGGTTCTGGCCGTTCTCCTGCGGGTCGCCGCCGCCGCCGCCGTCGCCAGTGCCGGCGTAGAGGTAGCCGTCGGGGCCGAAGGCCAGCATGCCGCCGTTATGGTTGGCCGCGAAGTCCGGGATCGCCAGCAGCACCACCCCGCCGGCCGGGTCGGCGTGGTCGGGATCGCCCGACACCTGGTAGCGCGCTATGGTGTTATCGCCGTTCCTGGCGGTGTAGTAGACAAAGAAGCGGCCGTTCTTGGCGTAGTCGGGATGGAAGGCTAGGCCCAGCAGCCCGCGCTCGTTGGCGCCCGCGTCGACCAGCGCGGTGATGTCGAGGAAGGGGTCGGCCGCCGGCACGCCAGCCCGCAGCAGCGCGATCGTTCCGCGCTTCTCGACCACGAACAGCCGGTCGCTGCCGTCGCCAGCGTGAGTGACGTAGACCGGCCGCTCTAGATCCTCTGCGATCGGCTTCAGCGCGATCGGCGCGCCAGGGATGCTGATGACCGGCCCCAAGTCCTCGGGCGCGACCTGCTGTGGCGCGCTGGTGGGCGACACGCTGGTCGCGGGCGCGGCGTTCGGGACGCCGCCGGGCGGGGCTGTGGGCGCGGCGGCGACGGGGGAGGGCTGCACTGGGTTTGTGGCCTCCGAGCCGCAGCCGGCCAGCAGCACGACGGCGATCAAGACGGCGATCATCGACGAGTAGCGAAGCATAGGTCTCCTATGAGTTAAGGGAGGGGCTTGGGGAGGGCGGCCCTCCCCAAAACCCCACCTCTCCACTCCACAAATTGTGGTCACATTCAGATCTATCTTATAGACGCCGCGGCGTGGTGATCATCACTGGGCCGCCTGTGTAGGAGCCCATGGAAGATCGAGGATTGGCAAAAATCGGGCCACGAGTTATTGGAAAGGGGGAGTTTGAGGGGCTTCCCCCTCAAACTCCCCCTTTTCAGACAGCCTCTTAAGCCACGTAGCGCGCCCGCTCGAATGTCACCGGCAGGGCAGTCAGGCCGCGCACGTTGAGAGTCGGGCGCCAGGTGAGCGTCGCGGAGGCAAGCTGGAGCCCCGACAAGCGGCGCAGCAGGGTCGGGAAGGCAACCTGGGCCTCTAAGCGGGCCAGCGGCGCGCCGAGACAGAAGTGGATGCCGTGCCCAAAGGCGATGTGGCTGTTCGCGTTGTGGCGCCGGATGTCAAGCCGATCGGGGTCGGGGAACTGCGCCGGATCGCGGTTGGCCGCGCTGATGTAGGGGAGGATCTTCTGGCCTGCGCGAATAACCTGCCCGCCGATCTCCAGATCGACTGCGGCCGAGCGCCAGACAAACTGGACTGGACTCTCGTAACGTAAGAACTCCTCGATAGCGGCGGGGGCCAGGATCGGGTCAGCCGCGAGTTGTTGGTATTGGTCGGGGTGGCGCAGCAGCGCGAGCAAGCCATTGCCGAGCAAATTCATGGTGGTTTCGTGCCCGGCGAACAGCAGCAGCACGCAGGAAGAGATCAGTTCCTGCTCGCCAAGCGTCTCGCCCTGCTCCTTGGCGGCAAGCAGGCCGCTGATCAGATCATCCTGCGGGGCACGCCGGCGATCGGCGATAATCGCGCGGAGGTAGGCAGACATGTCGAGGACCGCCTGGTGCATGTCTTCGACCGCCGCTCGCTGGCCCTGCTGCATGCCAAGGAGGAAATATGTAGATATCGTCTGCGACCAGGCGCGCAGCAGGTTTCGGTCCTGTGCGGGCACACCCAGCAATTCGGCGATGACCATGGCCGGAAGTGGGTAGGCGAAGTCCTGAATCACCTCGATCTGTTCGCTGTCCTGGAGCGCGTCGAGCAGCTCGTCGGTGATCGCCTGGATGCGCGGGCGCAGATTCTCGACCAGGCGCGGCTTGAACCCGGCGTTCAGCAGGTGCCGCAACCGCCGGTGATCCGGCGGGTCGCTCCCCACGATCCACGAGGAGAGGAAGCTGCGGATCATGGTCCATTGCGTCTGGAGATCGTCGGGCATTGTCGCCAGCACGCGTGTATCCATATGGCCGGAAATGATGCGCGGGTCGGTCAGGAGCGCTTTGGTATCGGCGTAGCGAGTCAAGAGCCAGGCATTGAAGCGATCATTCCAGTGGACGGGGACTTCATCGCGCATCCGGCGATACACCGGGTAGGGGTCGGCTAGCGCCGTGGGGGTGAGCAGATTGTAGGGGTCCGACGCGGCTGGGGTTGGGTTAGACATAGGATCTCCTTTCGCCAAAGGTGCTCTTCTACTTTACAATGTGGGAGGGAGAAGACTGAGGGGGCTACCCCCTCAAACCCCCTTTTTCCAGTTGACCAGCTCGGCGTAGACGGCACGGACCTGGGCGTACTTATAGTCCCAGGTCAGCTCGCGCAGTACCTTGGCGCGGCCGGCGTCGCCCAGCCGCTGGGCTTCGGCGCGGTCGGTGAGCAGCCGCGCGATCGCGCCGGCCAGCGCCGCCACATCGCCGAAGGGTACCAGCAGCCCATCGCGCCCATCGTTGATCACGTCGGGGACACCGCCGGCCCGCGCGCCGATCACCGGCAGCCCGTAGCACCACGCCTCCAGGTAGACGATCCCGAATGAGTTGGTGCGCGAGGGCAGGGCCAGCAGGTCGGCCGCTGCCAGCGCGTCGCGCTTAACCTCGTCGGGCGCGTAGGGCAGCAGCCGGATGCGCGAACGGGTCTCCTCCGGCAGCCGCTCGTAGAATTGGCTGAAGTGGGCCAGCGGGGCGCCGATCAGCGCCAGCGTGGCCGGGCTGCCCTGGGCCCACAGCCGCCGCATGGCCTCGACCACGTCGATCGTGCCCTTGTCGCGGGCCATCGCGCCGACGGCCAGCACCAGCGGCCCGGCGACCCGCTGCTCGGCCCGGAAGCGGGCGCCGTCGCCGCCCAGGACCTCAGCCGGCGTCACGCCCACGCCGATGCGCCGCATCCGCTCGCGCGGCACCCCGCGCGCGGCCAGCTCGTCGGTCTCCAGCCCGGTCATGGTGATCACCCGGTCGCTGCGCCGGAGCAAGTCGATCTGGTGGCGCATGCTGTAGTAGCGCAGGATCGAGCGGTCGCCCGGCACGCCCAGGTGGACAAACGGCGTGCAGACGAACGGCACGCCCTGGCGCCGGGCGTAATCGAACGCCGGCAGGATGGCGAAGTCGAGGGTGATATTGGTGGTGTGGACCAGGTCGAAGGGCTCGGCGTGGCCAGCCAGGAAGCGGTGCATGTCGGGCAGCCGCGGGGTCAGCAGCGCGAGCCGGCGCAGCAGCGGCGCCGTTCCCGGCACGCGGGCGATCTCAACCATCAGCCGGCGCAGGAGCGGGTAGAGCAGCGGCGGGCCGGGCAGCCGGCGCACTGGCAGCCGTACAATACGAACGCCGCCATGGCGCTCTTCGAGCCGCTCGACGCGGCGGCGGCCAGGCGCCCAGAAGTGCTCCAGATCGTAGGCATCGGTCGCCAGCACGGTGACGGCGTGGCCCTCGCGTGCCAGGCGCTCGCCGATCTCGACAAAATAGCGCGCGGCGCCGCTGGCGACCGGGTAGTAAAGCTGGACGACGTGTAATATACGCATCCGTCTATCCGCTCACTTTCCCCACGCCACCCCTGAGTTGGCGTCGATCCCGATTTCCTTCGTGATCTGCCGCAGCTCACCGGCGCGTACGGTTCCATCGGCGCTGGCCTGGAGTTCAGCGACCCACAGGTCGAAGGACTGGCCGCCGGATCCGATCGCCAGGAACGCCAGCAGCCGGCCGTCGGGCGAGAAGGCCGGGGCGCGGGCCGTGCCGAGGTCGGTCAGCCGGGCCGGCGCGCCGCCCTGGGCCGGCATGACGAAGATGTCGGTGCCGCCGGATGAGCGGGCGGCGAAGGCGAGCCAGCGCCCATCGGGCGAGAAGGCCGGGTCGTAGCTCTGCTCCGGCGCGCTGGGCAGCGGCTCGGTCGTGGCATCGGGTAGGGCGTAGCGGTACAGCAGCGCGGCGCCAGGTCCGGCCGGCCCATACGCAAAGACGATCGCGGTGCCATCAGGCGCGTAGGCCAGCCGGCCCACGTGCCCGCCCACATCGGCGTAGAGCAGCGCTCGCAGGCCGCCCGCGCGCGACGGCGTGACGAACAGACCCAGGTGGTAGTCGGTCGCCGGCGAGCCGAACGGCGGGCTGTCCTGCGCGGCGAAGGCGATCTGGCTGCCGTCGGGCGAGAAGGCCGGGTAGAACGCCCACGTGGTATCGTAAATACGCTCGTAGCTGTGCAGCGGGTTGGCCGAGCCATTGTTCGTCAGCGCCAGCGGCTCGCCGCCGCTCGACGGCGCCACCACCAGGTCGCTGTAGCTCTCGCCGCGCCGGATGTAGGCGATGCGGGTGCCGTCAGGCGACCAGGCGGGCTGAGAGGCGTCGCCGGTGCTGGTGAGTTGGCGGCCACCGTCGCCCTGCCACAGCCACAGATCGCCGCCCTTGGCAAACAGCAGTCGTCCCGGCAGCGCCGCCCCCTCGGATACCACCGTCGGCGCCGGGCCGCCGGGCCGCGCGCTCGGCCCTGGGCCGAGCGGCAGCAGCGCCGGCTGGGGCGTCGGCTGGGCCGGCGCCGGCCCACAGGCCGCCAGTAGGAGCAGCAGGAGACCGACCACCGACCACCGGCCACCGGCCACCGACCGCCGACCGCCGACAAGATGACAAGATGACAAGATGACAAGATGACCAGGATCACACATCACGCATCACGTTTCACGTGCCCAACGGCTTATCCGTTCTATCCGCTCCCTATCCGTTCCCTAAATCGTAAATTCATTATCCTCGCTTGACCTTCCCGTTGTCAGCGGGCCGGCCATCCGCCGGGGCACGCGTGCGCCCCCGGCGCGACCCGAACCAGCCCAGCATGCGCTGCCAGACGTAGCGCGGCGGCCGGATCTCGGTGCGTAGTAGGTCGGATGAGAGCATCGGCGGCATCAAAGCCCGCAGCGCGCCGGGGACCGCCTCGAATGTCATTGGGGTCTGGCCGATATGATCGCCATCGACCTGGACCGGCAGCGGCCCGCGCGTCACGACGGACACCGAGCGGGCGCGATGGTACTCGAGCTTGGGATCGAGCGTGTAGCGCTGCATCAGAATCGAGAGCAGCCGGAAGGGCGCGCCGCGCAGGCTATTGCCCTTGATCACGCATACATCCAGCAGCCCGTCGTCCAGGCTGGCGCGGGCTGTAATTTTGACGACGCCGCCATAGAGCTGGCTATTGCCGAGCACGACCATCAGCACCCGGCCGCGCACGGTCTTGCCGTCGATGCCGATCCGGGCGCGGGTGCCGCGGAAGCTCCAGGCCATGCTGAAGGCGCGGAACAGGTAGGCGAAGATCCCCAGGCGGCGCTTCTCATTGGCGCGCACCTCGGCCGCCACGGCGGCGTCGAAGCCGACCCCAGCCATCAGCAGGAAGTAGCGCTCACCGGCGCGGCCAAGGTCGATCGTGCGGATCTGGGTATGCAGCAGCGCCTCGGCGGCGGCGCGCGGCTGGAGCGGTAGCCCGATCTCGCGCACCCACACGTTGACGGTGCCGATCGGCAGGGCGGCCAGCGCCGTCTGTGTGCCCACCAGCCCGTTGACGACCTCGTTGACCGTACCGTCGCCGCCGGCGGCGACGACCACATCGTAGCCCTGTGCGGCGGCCTCGCGCGCGATCCGCGTGCCGTCGCCAGGGCCGGTCGTCGGCCGCAGATCCACTGTCCAGCCATGGTCGCGCCAGACATCCGTCGCGGCGTGGAGGTCCTGTTCGAGGCTGCTGGCCTGGCCGGCGATCGGGTTGAAGACAATCAGCGCGCGAATGTTGGCGAGGTAGGGTTCATGCATGGGAGGTTGTGCAAGCAGCCACAAGCGTCATCACCGAGGCGGTAGTATACCACGTTATGCTGATTGTGCCGATCGAGTATACTGTCGACGGCGCGAAGCAGACCATTCAGATGCTGGCGCAGGCGCTGGGGCGGGAAACGCAGGGCGAGGAGTTGATCGCGCAGCTCGACCGCGACCTGGCGGGGGCGGCAGCGGCACAGTTGGACGCAGGTGCCTGGCACCGCGCAGACGCCCGCCGGGCAGAATAGGCACATTATTACGACGGTTTCTGACAATCGCGCAGGAGGAAAGCCAATGATTACCACCGCAAATCGGATCTTCGTTCATCCAGACTACGCCGGGCAGTTCGAGGAGAACTTCCGCAACCGGGCCGCCCTGGTCGACCGCATGCCCGGCTTTGTCAGCAACCAGTTGCTGCGGCCGGTCAACGCCGGCGACCCCTACATTGTCCTCACCGTCTGGGAGACGCGCGCACACTTCGAGCAGTGGGTCGGCTCGGACGCATTTCGCGAGGGCCACGCGCGGTCAAGCAGCCTGCCGAAAGATACCTTCAGCGCGCCGAGCAAGCTGGAGTTGCACGAGATCATCCTGGACACCACTCGCCCCGACTTGGTGCCGGAGCCACAGGGCCGGCCCTTCCAGCCGCATGGATAAGCGGCTGTCTGAAAAGGGGGAGTTTGAGGGGCGGCCCCTCAAGAATCCCCTTTCCACCACAGCTCGTAGGTGAGACAATGCCCTTTTCAAACCGCTTCTCAGAAAGGCAACCAGGCATGACCAATGACACCCGCGACGCGCATCCAATGCTTGAGGCGCTACGCACCCGGCGCAGTTTTGGGCTGAAAGAGCTTTCCCCGGAACCGATCGATCTGACCCTAATCGCGCAGATCCTTGAGGCGGCCAACTGGGCGCCCAGCCACGGCAAGACCGAGCCGTGGCGCTTTGTGGTCTACAGCGGCGCGGCGCGCCGGATCGTGGGCGATGCCTTTGGCACGGCCTTCCGTCTGCTCAACCAGGGCGCGGCCTCCAATGAGGCCGGCGAGCGCGCGCAGCGCGAGCGGGTCTGGCAGGCGCCGGTCTGGATCGCGCTGGGGATGCGACCCGATCCGAAGATGCCGGAGTGGGAGGAGCTGATTGCCTTCGGCAGCGCGGTGCAAAACGCCCAGTTGATGGCGAGCACTCTGGGACTCGGGAGCAAGTGGACCAGCGGCGTCTGCGCGACCCACGCCCATGTCGCGGAAGTCGTCGGCTTTGCGCCGGAAACACATCTCTACGGCTTTCTCTACGCTGGTCGGCCTGCCGTGCCCTGGCCCGAAGGGCAGCGCCGCCCACTGGCCGAGAAGGTGCGCTGGGTCAACGAGCCACCCAACGACTGACGTTACGTGTTACGTGTTGCGTGTTATGTGCGCTGACACGCAACACGTAACACGTAACACGGACAAATGCCGATAAGCCCATCAAGTGACCCTCTCGTGGGGAGCATAGCCATGTCGAAGATCATCTCGGTCCACTCGTTCCGCGGTGGGACGGGGAAGTCCAACACCACGGCCAATATCGCCGCCCTGCTGGCCGCCGAGGGCCACCGCGTCGGCGTGATCGACACCGACATCCAATCCCCCGGCATCCACGTCCTGTTCGGGCTCGAAGCCGATCACATGGGCTACTCGCTCAACGACTACCTGTGGGGCAAATGTGATATCGAGGAGGCCGCCCTCGACGTCACCGCGCGCCTGGGCGCCGAGACCGCCGGCCAGGTGTTTCTGATCCCGTCGAGCATCAAGCCGGGCGAGATCGCCAGGATGCTCAAGGGCTACGACGTGGGCCTGCTCAACGACGGCTTCCACCGCCTAGTCGAGGAGCTGGCGCTGGACATGCTGATGATCGACACGCACCCCGGCTTGAACGAGGAGACGCTGCTCTCGATCGCGATCTCCGACGCATTAGCGATCATTATGCGGCCGGACCAGCAGGACTACCAGGGCACCGGGGTGACGGTCGAGGTGGCGCGCAAGCTGGAGGTGCCGCGGCTGCTGCTGGTGGTCAACAAGACCCCGCCGTCGTTCGACTTCGCGATGGTCAAGGCGCGCGTCGAGCAAGCCTACCAAGCCGAGGTGGCGGCGGTGCTGCCGCACTCCGACGAGATGATGACGCTGGCCAGCGCCGGGATCTTCGCGCTGCGCTACCCCGACCACCCGATTACCGCATCGCTTCGGCATGTCGCAGAGCGGCTGATCTCATAAGACAAGGTTCTTTGGGGCTTTACAGTTCTATGAAAAAAGGGGGTTTGAGGGGGGCCGCCCTTCAGTCTCCCTCAGGTAGTAGTATAATGCGTACTATTATTGCCCTTTGAGCGAGATCACGAGCAGAGATATGCTGCGTTGTAAGAAACTGTCTGAAAAGGGGGAGTTTGAGGGGGCCGCCCCTCAAGAACCCCCTTCCCACCACGACTATGAGCGACAAATCAACCTTTTCAGATAGCCTCTAAGGATAGAATACGCCGGATAGAAGGTGGGATGGAATATGAAAACCATTGCACAACAGCACAATCAACCTCAAAAGCAGGCATCGTCGAGCCTTGATCGGCCGAACACGGCAGCACCTAGCCCATCCCATCACGAGCATCCTACCCGCCAGGTGCAGCGCGCAATGAGTAATCAAACGGTGCAACAGCTGTTGCAGACTCATGCTGAAGAGTTCGAAGCCGGGTCTACTAATAGGGCGTTATCTCGCTTCGAGCACGATTTCAGCAGCATTCCCATACATCCTCCTTCTGTGGGGGCGATTCAGCCGAAACTGACGATCAGCAAGGCGGGGGACGAGTATGAGCAAGAGGCGGATCAGATCTCCGAACAGGTGATGCGCATGCCCAAGCTACAGCGCACTTCCACCTACGGCGGCGGATACCCTACGTATCAGACGAAGCAACTGGTCTCGGAACCTGAGCACTTGCAGACGAAGCACGTCGAATCGGGCGACCAGGGGCAGACCAAAGCACCGTCCATCGTCCACGAAATATTGAGTTCGGCCGGACAGCCATTCCATCAAACCACTCGATCCTTCATGGAAGAGCGCTTCGGTTATGACTTCGGGCATGTTCGCACCCACACGGATGCACGTGCCGAGGAAGCGGCGCGCGCGGTACGTGCCCGGGCGTTCACTGTTGACGCAAACATTGTATTCGGTCACAACCAGTTCGCGCCTGAAACAGCGGAAGGACAACGCCTCATTGCGCATGAACTCACTCATGTTATCCAGCAACGGTCGGCCAGCAACAGCGTGCCGCACGAGCAAAGCAATGGCCTGTCGATTAGCGCCACTCCCTCTCGCATCAGTCGATCGCCATCGACTAAGCAGGACTTGCACAGCGAACTCATCGAGCAGTTCCGGGGGGCGAATGGTCTCCCGCCGCATGGGATCGATCCAGTCACGGGACAGCAGGTGGGGCCTACAGACTCCGAGATCCGCTTTGGCGGCCTGCTTGAGCGTTGGCTTTTAGCCAACCGACCGCCGGGCCAGACGCAAGCGCCTGGCACAACGGCCTCTCCCACGCAGACCCCTCCCGCACAAGCGCCCGCGACGACTGTTCGCGGCGTTCCTGCTCCAACTCAGGCTCCCAACATCATAGGCCCTGGGAACACCAGTGTCGTTGCAGCTTGCCAGAACGCCGTTGACCGCGGCGCTTGCCTGCAACACCATACGTATGTCTTAAACATCCTACCCCAAGCGATCGCCAACATCCGCAGCGTTTCTTCACCATATAGCGCGGCGATCGCTAACTTGTATGCCGCGACGCTCCCGGCCGCCCAAGCGGCCGCAGCCCCCACCCCGTGGGGTTCGCCGAACGCGCGGTTCGGAGCCTCGGTGGATGCGGCGGCCGGCCCGGTCACGGTGACATTCGGCGCGACTACTTTCACCTTCAATCGGTTCACCATAAGCCTTCAGCAGCAGACGGGAGGAGCGAACGGGCAAGCGTTTGGTGCCGGAGGCCCGATCGCCTTCATCAACCTCAACGAGGCCAGCAACGATGCCCTGCTACGCAATATCGCCGGCATTGAGGCAACAATGATCCACGAGACCATGCACATCTTCATGGAGATCATTGAGGGAAACAACAGGGGCCGCACAGCCGGCACCCCCCCGGTTGATTCGAATCTTGATCGCACGAGCTATGCGACGCTCCAGACCAGCCTCGAGAACGCGCTCCTTCCTTTCATCACACAGATTCGGCAGCTACCCAGTTTCACGGGCGCTCCAGCGACGGGATCGACGCAGCAGGACACCATATCGACCGCACGGTCGTTCCTGAGCGAGACCATCGCGCGTACTGAGGCCGGGATCTTCGCGAAGCAGCGCGCCGGCCAGGCATTCGCCGCGACCGATTTGCGCGCGCTTCCTCCCTTCATCCACGCCAGCGACTACTGGTTCCCAACGCCGCCAGTGCCCCAGGAGCTTAAGACGTTCATTCAGACAAACCAGACACAGATTGACGCAGCGATCCAACCGATCATCTATCAGGTTGGGGAGAGGTACCTTAATCTCAGGCCATGACTTGCTCGGCACATGGGTTCAGGCTGTTACCAATCGCCAGGTACTTCAAGAAACTCTAGGTTCGCAAGGAGGGAAAACGGGGAAGCAAGCTCAGGAGCACTCTAAATGAACAAGAATCGGGTGGAAGCCTTTAGTGACGGCGTATTTGCGATTGTTATCACCCTGCTCATTCTCGATATCAGGGTTCCCGAGGTCGAGTATAACCAACTGGCAGCATCGCTCGTCGCTGTGCTCCCACGCATATTCGCCTATGTGATCAGCTTCGGCGTCATCGGGGTCTACTGGCTTGCACACCATCAGTCATTGCAGTTGGTTGGAAAACTGAACGGCTTTCTGATTTGGCTGAACCTGATCTACCTGCTCGCCGTGAGTTTCATGCCATTTCCGACCGCGCTCCTGGGTCGCTACCCCATGCAGCCACTCCCGATCGTGATTTATGGGCTTAATCTGATCGCGGCGAATACAATAGGACGTGTGGTGACAGTGTATATGCGCACACATCCTGAACTAGAGGGCGAATATGCCCATCGGGCGAGCCACAAAAGCTTCTATCTCTTTGTCTTTGTCAATGGCGGCTATGTGCTTGCGATGCTGCTTGGGTTTTTCGCGCCAATCGTCAGTTATGCTATCTTTGTCGTTGTTTTGATGGTGGTGATTGTCTTCTACAGTCTCACGCCGGTCGCTAGACAGGCGGAAGGCGTGCCACATGCCATCCACGAGCATTAAGACAAGGTTCATAGGTACTTTACAGTTCGGCATCATGCCGCCAGGGTCTTGGCAGGCGCCACCGTAGGCCTGACCTCCTCAGGGGGCGGGTAGCCAAGTGCCACCAGCCAGTCTGTCGGCGCAGAGAGCATCCCGCTCAAATGCAGTGGACTTTTACCTTTATGCACACCGCGAGTGAACACTCGATGATTATGCCAGACCGCTATCAACGCCAACAGCCCATTCGACAAGCTGCGATGCACCGCCAGATGTGGTCGCAGGATCGAGTGGTAGCGCTCGACCGCGCTCGATACCCGCACTGCCTGCTCCCAACTCTTCCACAGCACCCGCGCCGCTACTCGCCAGCTCTCCGGCACTGCCGCCAGCACCTGCTCCGTGTTCCAGCCCAATTCTCGCCGATGCAGCCAAGCCCAGCCCAGCAGTGCTTGGTGTGTGTGTGGCAACACGGTTTGCAGATCGTGCTGAACCTGCGCCACTTGTGGCACGAAGGTCAGCATCTCTGGCAGCCTGTCAACGAGCAGTGCCTGCAAGCGCTGCACCTGTGCAAGCTGTGGTGCAGGCGCCTGCTCTGCCAGTTCGCCAATCAGGCTCAACACAACATCGACTTCGGCTTGGCGCATCAAAGCCGAGAGCAAGCCACGCCCGTCCAGCACCACCACCTCCAGCAACCGATGCAGTTCGCCCATCAGATAGTTCAGCGCACCAAGCAGTTGCTCGGCTGCTGCCAGCTCCTGAGTATGAGCGCTCAGATCAGTCTTGGGGCACCTTCCCAGCGGACGCTTGCCAGCCGCGATGCGCGCGGCTTGGCGCTCGACCACCGCAGTCTGAGCTTTGAGGGTGCGCAGTTGCTTTTTCAGCCGCCCCAGCAGTTGCGAACAAGAGTGCAGCACATGCCATTGGTCAGCTTGGAGTGGCAGATCGGGAGTGACAGTGCGACAGGCGGCCAGGCAGGCCGCGCCACCATCCAGCACAACTCGATCCCAGCGCAAGCCACGCTCTTCAAGCTCCCACAAGACCAAGATCCAACTCTCAGTGTCAACGGGGAGCGGTCCCACGCTGGTCCAGACCACGCCAGAGTGAACATCAACCACATTGAGAATGGCGCCACGACGGTCGTTGGCGTAGATTTCGTCCAAGGCCAGCGCACGAGTGGAGCAGGGCAGATTGGTTTGCATCCAAGAGAGCGCACGCTGAGAGGCTTGCTGGAGTATCGAGCAGATCGTGGCCAAGCTGATGCCCTGCTCGGTCAGGGTGCGCAGACACGTTTGAATGCCACGCTCAGAAGCGTGACCATGAACGAGCACGGTCAAGACTTGGCGTTCGAGCGAGATAGGAGTGGCATCAGGTGGAGAGGCTGGCTCAAAGGCGGTAAGCAGGGCCTGCTGGGCGCGCTGACGCCAGGCGTACAAGGTCGGGCGCGAGATGTTGTGCTCACGGCTGAGGCGAGTAATCAGGCCATACTGAGTAGGATGAGCCAGCATTTCGGCACTCCATTGCGCCCGCTGTTCGGGCGTGCTAGGATGTGTGTGAACGATTGGTTCCTCCCTGGTGACTGGTTGGTTGTGACATTTCAACCATACCACCAGGGAGTTGTTTTGTCAGTAGGTTCGAGCAGAGTGTAAAGTCAGATTGGCCCCTTCTGAAACCTTGTCTAAGCGATCGAATGCTACCCCTCCTCCTCGGCCGGCGGGGCCATCCCGCCCCTGATCTCTTCGGGCGCCTCGATCCAGCCGCGGCGTAGTGCGTAGAGCACGGCCTGGGTGCGGTCGTTGAGCGAGAGTTTACGCAAGATCGACGAGATGTGATTCTTCACCGTCTGGGTGCTGATCCCCAGCGTATCGGCGATCTCCTTGTTGCTGCCGCCGGAGGCGATGCGCTCCAGCACCTCGATCTCGCGGTCGCTCAGCGGCGTGAACAGCGGGAAGTCGGCGTCGGGGTTGGCCGAGAGATCCTGGGGCAGGCTGCGGAACTGCGAGAGCAGCCGGCTGGCGACCTTGGGCTCCTCCAGCACCACGTCGTTGATCACATACTCGCCGCGGGCCACGCGCCGCAGCATTTCGGCTAGGTCCTTGGGATTGATGTCCTTGGAGCGGTAGGCGGCGGCGCCAGCCTGAAGCGCGCTGAAGGCCTGTTCGTCGCCCTCGTAGATACTGAGCATGACCACGCCGACGCTGGGGTACTGGTGGCGCAGTTGGCGGGTCAGCTCCAGCCCGCTGATGCCGGGCAGGTTCAGGTCGGCCAGGACGACGTTGGGTTCGAGGTTCGGCGGCGTGCTCAACAGCCAGTTGAGCGCCTCCTCGCCCGACGAGGCCTCGGCCACGATGTCGATCTCATCGTAGATCGATAGCGCCGAGCGGACACCCTGGCGAAACAATGGGTGATCGTCGACGATGAGCAGCTTCACGGAAACGTTGGGGGGCACGGCAGCGGCTCCTTTCCCTGGGCGTCAATCCAGCGCCGGTAGGCTTCGGCTGGGTCGGCCAGCCCACCGACGCCTGCGGCGACGAGCAGACGATGAACGGTGACAAGTGGCAATCCCACGACACATGTGTAGCTGCCAACAACCTGCCGCACCAGCCGGCCTCCAAGCCCCTGGATGCCATACGACCCGGCCTTGTCCAGCGGTTCGCCGGTCGCGACATAGTCAACGATATCGGCGTCGGTCAGCTTGGCGATGGTGACGTCGCTGGCGATCAGGTCGAACTGGAGATTAGAGATTGGCGATTGTTGATCATCTCCAAGCTCTAATCCCCGATCTCCCGCTTGTAAAACCGCCAGGCCGGTATACACCGTATGGGTGCGGCCGGAGAGCCGGCGCAGCATCGCGCGGGCGTGCTCTGGGTCGCGCGGTTTGCCGAGAACATCGCCATCCAACACGACGATCGTGTCGGCTCCGATGATAACACCATTCGGGGCTTCCGCGCAAGCAGCTGCGGCCTTACGCCAAGCTAGCAGGGTTGGGTGCGTGGCGAGCGGCAGGGGCAAGGGCGGCAGCGCGGCGGCGACCGCCGGCGGAGGGGGTGTCTGCTCCTCCTCGGCGTCGGTGGCGTGTACCCGGAAGGGTACGCCGAGGGCGCCCAGCAACTCGCGCCGGCGCGGCGAAGCCGAAGCCAGGATCAACGCTGGGCCGGCGGTTCCCTTATACCAAGTCGCGTTCAGGTCCGGCATCTTGCGGGGAGGTATGGAGGGGCCGCCCTCCACGATCTTGTTTTCTTCCACATTCATCTTCTCCACCAGAACGCAAGTTAGTATAAGGGCGGTCGGGGGCGGCTTCGGACAGCGAAAGCCGGGAGTCAGCCGTCTGCCCTGACTCCCGACTTCCAATCGATCTGATGGCTGTATCATCCGGTTCTAATGGTTATATGCCGCTCGCTCATTGACTGGTTCGTTGATATACAGGTTGCCCTTGTGAATCTTGAGGTTGAAGCCACAGACCGGATTCGTACATACCCAGGCTTTGTACATCACTGCGGCTCCCTCCGTCCCGTAGTCTGACAGCGGCACCAGATCGCCCTCACCACATTTGCGGCACTTCGGCCACGTTGCGCTTTCCATCGGATTCCTCCTCTAGATCCGCCACACCACAAAACTTCCATCCGGTGCCTGGATTGGCCTGCTACCTTGCGCCCTACGCCCCACATGCCTGGCTTCCCGGCCCAATTGGCACGCGCAGCATAATTGCGCCGTTATGGTAACATAGAGGTAGCCGATGAGCAAACCCTCTTTTTAGGCCGATAGCGGGCGGCTTGCCCCACACGCTATTATGTCAGCCTGTTGCAAGAAGTGTGCCGCCTGTCCTTATGAGTTGAGGATGGTGGTTGACTACACTGGTTTTGCGGTGTGGAGGAGGCTTGGAGGGGATCACCCCTCCAAACCACCCCCGCAAAACTACTGTGGTGGACCACTAGCGCTCGCCGGCGGTGCGCGCCGCAAGCTGGGGGACATCGCGCTCCTCGACGCCGGTGTAGACCTGGCGCGGCCGGGCGATCTTCTGCTCCTCGTCGTTCAGCAGCTCCTGCCACTGCGCCAGCCAGCCCGCCGTGCGCGGGATCGCGAACAGCACCGGGAACATGTCGACCGGGAAGCCCATCGCCTGGTAGATGATCCCGGTGTAGAAGTCGACGTTCGGGTACAGCTTGCGGGTGATGAAGTACTCGTCCTCAAGCGCGATCCGCTCCAGCTCCAGCGCAATGTCGAGCAACGGGTTGCGCCCGGTGACGGCGAAGACCTGATCGGCGATCTGCTTGACGATCCTGGCGCGCGGATCGTAGTTTTTGTAGACCCGGTGGCCGAAGCCCATCAGCCGCATCTCGCCGGCCTTGACCCGCTTGATGAACTCGGGGATGCGCTCCTTCGAGCCGATCTCCATGAGCATCCGCAGCACCTGCTCATTGGCGCCGCCGTGGAGCGGCCCGTAGAGCGCCGCCGCCGCAGCCGCCATCGCGCTGTAGGAGTCGACCTGCGAGCTGCCCACGCTACGCATGGCGTTGGTGCCGCAGTTCTGCTCGTGGTCGGCGTGCAGGATGAACAGCACGTCGAGCGCGCGCTCCAGCACCGGGTTGGGGGTGTACTTGACCTCGGCCATCTTGAACATCATGTTCAGGAAGTTGCCGGTGTAGCTCAGGTCGTTGTCCGGGTAGGCGTAGGGCAAGCCCTCGCTGTGGCGGTAGGCGTAGGCGGCCAGCGTCGGCAGCTTGCCGATCAGCCGGACGATCTGGAGATCGCGGTTGGCCCGGTCATGCACCTGCTTGGCGTCGGGGTAGAAGGTCGATAATGCGGCGAGCGTGCTGATCAGCATGCCCATGGGGTGCGCGTCGTAGTGGAAGCCGTCCATTAGCTTCTTGATGTTCTCGTGGACCATGGTGTGGCAGGTGATCGCCACCTTCCAGTCCTTGAGCTGCTCCTGGTCGGGCAGCTCGCCGTTCAGGAGCAGGTAGGCGCTCTCCAGGTAGCTGCAACGCTCGGCCAGTTGGTCGATCGGGTAGCCCCGGTAGCGCAGGATGCCCTTGTCCCCGTCGATGAAGGTGATCGCGCTGCGGCACGACGCCGTGTTCATAAAGGCCGGGTCGTAGCTCATCAGGCCGAAGTCGTCGGCGGCAGTTTTGATCTGCCGCAGGTCTTTGGCCCGAATCGCCCCTTCCTCGATCGGGATCTCGTAGGTCTTGCCGGTCCGGTTGTCGGTGATCGTCAAACTGTTGGCAGCCATGGTGCGCCCTCCTCCTAAAACATCCCAGAGGAAACACTACGGTCTTGGTCCCAGAACAGCCCTATTATAACCTACCTGGCAGCTAGCGCTGGGTGGTATACTATCTTCATCTTCTATACTTCAGAGACCGTACTGAAAAGAATGATTTGTCGCTCGTAGTCCCTGGTAGAAAGGGGTTCTTGAGGGGACTGCCCCTCAAACTCCCCCTTTTCAATGCGTTCCGTGGCGGAAGGGGGTTCTTGAGGGGGCTGCCCGCAACTCCCCCTTTTCAATGCGTTCCGTGGCGGAAGGGGGTTCTTGAGGGGGCTGCCCTCAAACTCCCCCTTTTCAGACCGCCCCTCAGAACCGGGCGCGAGGGAGGGCACGGCCATGATCCCAGATCTCAGCGCTACCCTTGATGATCCGATCCGGCTGGCGGCCCTCCGACGCTTGGCGCTCCGAGACCACCGCTCCGAAGCGGCTTTCGATCGATTGACGCGCTTGGCCGCCCGTGTTCTGCACGTCCCTGTGGCGCTGGTCTCACTCGTGGACCATGACCGGCAGTTCTTTCTCAGTTGCGTCGGGCTGCCCGAGCCATGGGCCGCGCGCCGTGAGGTACCGCTGTCATATTCCTTCTGCAAGTATGTCGTTGCGGCCAGCGCACCGCTGATCATCGACGACACGCGCACCCATCCGCTTGCCCAAAGCAGCCCAGCTATCGCCGAGTTGGGCTTTCTCGCCTATATCGGCATCCCGCTGCGCACCCCCGACGGCCACACCATCGGCGCGCTGTGCGTTGCCGACAGGGTGCCGCGCTCCTGGAGCACGGAGGAGATCGCGACGGCCCAGGACCTGGGCGCCGTGGCGACAACCGAGATCGAGCGGCAGAACGATATCGTGGAACGCCGAGACGCCGAAGCAGCCGTACGACGCCTGGCCGAACAGCAGCGGGTGGAGCAGGCCCTGCGCGAGAGCGAAGCGCGCTTCTCCAAAGTCTTCCACGCCAGCCTGGTCGGGATTAGTATCAGCGCCCTCGCCGATGGCCGCTACCTGGAGGTCAACGATCGGTGCTTGGCGATGATGGGCTACCGCCGAGAAGAGATGGTCGGGCACACTTCGGCTGAACTCAATCAGTGGGCCGACTGGGCCGACCGCGTGCGGCTGGCCGAGGGGCTTCAGGCGCACGGAGCGGTGCATAACATAGAGACCCGCTACCGCACCAGCACCGGCGAGGTTCGCGACGCGCTCGCGTCGCTGGAGCTGATCGAGCTGGACGGCGAGCGCTGCATCCTGGCGATGATGCACGACATCACCGAGCGCAAGCGGGTCGAGAAGGAGCGCGAGCGGCTGATCGTCGAGCTTCAAGCGGCCCTGGCGAATATCAAGACCCTGCGCGGGCTGCTGCCGATCTGCTCGTCCTGCAAAAAGGTCCGTGATGACAGCGGCTACTGGAATCAGATCGAGACCTATATTCAGACCCACTCGGACGCAGAGTTCACCCACGGGCTGTGCCCAAACTGCGCCCGGCACCTTTATCCTGATCTGTACGCTGAAGATGAGAAATCAGTCTAGCCGCCGCCGTTAGCCCCGATATCGTGCCGATACTGCATCCCTGCGAAGCTGATGCGCTCCGCCGCGCGGTAGGCCCGCTCCCGCGCTGCGCGCGGGCTGCCGTCGAGGCCGGTGACGCACAAGACGCGGCCTCCTGCGGTGACAGGCCCGCCATTGTGCTGCCTGGTTCCGGCGTGAAAGAGCAGCGCCCCTGATTCTTCGCCCGCCTCAAGGCCGTGAATCGCGTCGCCGCTCTGGGGCGCTTCGGGGTAGCCGGCGGCTGCCAGCACGACGCAGGTGGCCGCCCCCGATCCCCAGGAGAGCATGTCCGGCCGGAGGCGCCCTTCGGCACAGGCGCGCAGGGCCGCCAGCAGATCCCCTTCTAGCAGCGGCAGGATCACCTGCGTCTCCGGGTCGCCAAAGCGGGCATTGAACTCCAGCACGCGCGGCCCCTGCTCGGTGAGCATCACCCCGGCGTACAGCGCGCCGCAGAAGGGCATACCGGCTGCCGCCAGCGCGCGCACCACCGGGCGCATTAGCCGCTCCACGATCACGTCGAAGGTCCCGGCATCGAGCGCGACCGGCGCGTAGGCGCCCATGCCGCCGGTGTTCGGGCCGGCGTCGCCATCGAGTAGGCGCTTGTAATCGCGAGCCGGCGGCAGGGGCAGCAGGTTCGCCCCATCGCACAGCGCCAGCACCGAGACCTCCGGCCCAGCCAGCCGCTGCTCCAGCACGATCCGCTGCCCGGCGCTGGTGGCCATGATCTGTGTGATCGCCGCCACCGTGGCCGCGACATCCTCGGCGACGACCACCCCCTTGCCGGCCGCCAGCCCGTCGGCCTTGACGACCCAGGGCCGGCGGCGGGCGCGAACAAACGCCGTCGCGGCCACCGCGTCGTCGAAGGTGTGCGCCTCCGGGCCCGGCACCCCGGCCTGCCGCATGATATCGCGGGCGAAGCTCTTGCTGCTCTCGATCCGCGCCGCCGCCGCCGATGGGCCGAACACGGCAATGCCGGCGGCGGCGGCGGCGTCGGCCAGGCCGGCGGCCAGCGGCGCCTCCGGCCCGACGACCACCAACTCGACGCATTCGCGCCGCGCCAGATCGACCAGCGCGTCGATCGCACCGGCCTCGACCGGGACATTCTGGCCAACTTGTGCGGTCCCAGGGTTGCCTGGGGCGATCAGCAGCCGCTCCAGCAGCGGCGACTGGGCTAGCTTCCAGGCCAGCGCGTGCTCGCGACCGCCCGACCCGACTAGCAGGACGTTCATAGGGCTATCTCCATGGAAGAGACTCTGAACTTCTTCTTCATCCCAAAACGCGCGTGAAACGTAAAACGTGAAACGTGAAAGGCCCTCACGCATCACCCTTCGACTTCACTCAGGGCAGGCGTTTCACGTTTTACGCCGGGACGCTTTATATGTTCCGATTCCCTAACTCGCTCGAATAGGGGCAGCCAATGGCCGCATTATAGCACGGCACGGTGGTGCATCAGGCCGCCTAATGCTATAATGCGCGGCAGAGAGAGGGCACACAAAGTCGAGCGACGTTGAAGGGATCCTATCTGCTACTCCTGCGGCTCGACGCCGACCTGGCCGACCTGCCGGTCGGTCGGCTGGGGGTTTTTTGCTTCGCGGCGGGGCACTACCTCTACATCGGGAGCGCTCACGGCTCCGGCGGCATTCCGGCGCGCCTCTCCTACCACGAGCGTCCGACCAAGGGGCATCCGCACTGGCACATCGACTACCTGCGCCCCCACGTAGCGCTGCTCGAAATCGTGGGCCGTCGGCAGCACCGCGCGGCTGGAATGTCCCTGGGTGCGTGCGCTGGCTGCCACCGCTGGCTTGAAATTTCCGGTGCGGCGATTCGGCGCGAGCGACAACGGCTGCCCCAGCCATCTGCTCTACGCGCCGCATCGGCCCGGCCTGCGGCTGCTGACCGAGACGCTCATGGCGACCCTGGCGCAAGAACACGCGCAGGAGCTGACGCTTGAGATCCGAAACTATGAGGGGCGTGAAACGTGAAACGTGTTGCGTGTTGCGTGTTGCGTGTTGCGTGACGGTTGTCCCATTCTCAATTCTCAATTTTCAATTCTCAATTCCTTTCAGGGAGATAGCCCAATGACCGAGGGCCACGATGTCGGCGCGATTCTGGAGGGGCTGCGGGCGGAGGTGCGCGCGCGGCGGCTCGCCCAAGGCCGCAGCGAGCCAGGCCCCGTCGAACGCGATCTGCGGCGCAGTCTGGATGAGATCGAGCTGTATCGCGTCGTCAGCGCCCATTGGCCGCTGCTCGGCAAGACTCTGCCGCAGCGCGCCATTGCGCTGCTCAACAAGTTGGTGCGCCGCTACCTACGCTGGTACATTAACCCAATCGTCGAGCAGCAGAACGCCTACAACGACGCGGTCGCCCGCGCACTGCGGCTGCTAGCCGAGGCCTACGCCGAGCTTGACGGGGGGCAGAACCAAGAACCAAGAACCAAGAACCAAGAACCAAGAGCTGAACCACCCGACCCTGTACGGCCGGCCCTCCGTGGCGGCCCCACAGAACCAAGAACCAAGAACCAAGAACCAAGAGCTGAACCACCCGACCCTGTACGGCCGGCCCTCCGTGGCGGCCCCACAGAACCAAGAACCAAGGACCAAGAGCCTGGACCTCAGCCACCCGAGCCTGTACGACCGGCCCTCTGTGGCAGCCCCGCCGATGGGGAGAGGGGGAGAGAAGGGGAGAACAAGCCACGACCGACGAGCGGCGGACAACGAACCACGGACGACGGACAGTTCACGCAACACGCAACACGCAACACGCAACACGCAACCCAGACAACCGACAACCGACAACCGACAAACGCCGAGCTTATGGCCCTCGTTCGCGAGCGGGCCGCCGAGGAGCCGGCTGCGCGCTTTCCCGAGCTGGAGCTGCGCGCGCTTGAGCCGCACCTGCGCCTGCGCGAGCGCGTCAGCGCCCATTGGCCGCTACCCGGCAAGAGCCTGCCGCAGCGCGCTATCGCGCTGCTCAACAAGCTGGTGCGCCGCTACCTGCGCTGGTACATCAACCCGATCGTCGAGCAGCAGAATGCCGCTAACGCCGCCTTCAGCGCCGCGCTGCTCAACCTCATCCGGCTCGACGCCGCCCGCCGGGCCGAGGTAGCGGCCATCCGCGCCAGGGCAGCGAGAGGGGGAGAGGGGGAAAAGAGGAGAGGGGGAGAAGAGGAGAGGGGAAGAGGTGACTGACACCATCACAATCGTCGTCCCCTGGTTCGGTCGCGACACTGTCGGCGGCGCCGAGACCCAGGCGCGCCAGCTCGCCGGGGCGATTCATGCGGCCGGCGCGCCCGTCGAGGTCTGGGCGACCACCGGCCGCGACTCCTTCGCTCCCCCGAGCCTGGCCCACTACCCCGCCGGCCCCGACGCGCTTGACGGTGTGCCCATCCGGCGCTTTCCGATCACGCCGCCCGCCGACGACCCTCGCGTACCCCCGGCCCTCGCCCGGCGCCCGGCGCTGCTGGCCGCCCTGCCCGAGTTCCCCGACCACGAGCTGCGGCTGCTCGCCTCGCTGGTGTCGAGCGACGCGCTGCTGGAGGCGATCGGCGCCGGTGCCGGCCGGCGCTTCCTGTTCGTGCCCTACCCATTCCCGACCAGCTTCTGGGGCACGCTGCTGGCCGGCGAGCAGGCCCACCTGCTGCCCTGCCTGCACGACGAGCCCTACGCCCGCTACAGTACCTACCGCTGGATGTTCCGCCACGCCCGCCGCGCCCTGGCCAACAGCCCAGCCGAACGCGCCCTGGCCCTGCGGCTGTACGACCTGCCCGAAGACCGCGTCGTCGTCGCCGGCGAAGGGATCGACCTCGGCCCGCGCGGCGACGGCGCGGCCTTCCGCACCCGCCGCGGCCTGGGCGGGCCGCTGCTGCTGTACGTGGGTCGCCGCGACGCCGGCAAGAACATCCCGCTGCTGTTGAGCTACCTGCGTGAGTACTGGGCCAGGCGCGGCGCGGCGCCGACCCTGCTGCTGGCCGGCCGCGACCCGCTCGACCTGCCGCCGGCGCTGGCCGAGATTGTGCTTGACCTGGGCTACATCGACGCCGCCGAGAAGCACGACGCCTACGCCGCCGCCGACATCTACGTACACCCTTCGATCCACGAGAGCTTCTCGATCGTATTGATGGAGGCCTGGCTCCAGGGCACCCCGGCGCTGGTCCACGCCGACTGCGCCGTCACCGCCCAGGCGGCGCAGGACAGCGGCGGCGGGCTGGCGTTCCGCACCTTCGGTGAGTTCGCCGTGGCACTCGACCTGCTGCTGGCCAACGCCGGGCTGCGCCGGGAGATCGGCGCGCGGGGCCGGGCGTATGTGCTGGAGACGTGCCGGTGGGAGGAAGTGGCGCGCCGGACGATCGCGGCGGTGCTATAAGGGACTGAGGTGGTGCTCCCAGGCGTAGCGGGTGGCGGCGCTGCGCGAGGCGACACCCAGCTTGCCGTAGATGTTGCGTAGGTGGTTCTGCACCGTGTAGATACTGAGGACGAGCCGCTCCGCCACCTCCTTGTTGCTCAGCCCGCCGGCGATCAGCCGCAACACCTCGATCTCCCGATCGGTCAGCGCGTCGGGGCCGGCGGACACCTGCGCGACGGGCGGTGCCGGAGTCTCGGCGGGCGGCGCGAGCGCCAGGGCGATCGCCTCGTCCAGGGGCAATGCGCGGCCCGCAGCCCACGCCGCCGCCATGGCAGCCGGATCGAGCCGGGCGCTGATCGGCACCAGGGACTGCTCGTAGTCGCGGCGCTCGGCCGGGGAGAGCGGGGCGCCGATCGCCTCGCGCAGGGCCGCAGCGGCGCCAAGCAGTTGGGCTGCGCGCTCCGCGTGGCCCAACGCCCCCACCACGCCGGCCAGCCCCTCCAGGGCCGCGGCAGTCCCTTGCTGATCGCCGACCGCGCGCCGGATCGCCAGGCCCTCTGCATACAGCGGGTGCGCCGCCGCGTAGCCGCCCTGCCGGTACGTTACTAGTCCCAGATTGATCAGCACGGCGGCGACAGTGACCCTGTCGCCAAGCTCACGCTTGATCGCCAAGCTCTCGGTCAGCAGCGATTGGGCCATGGCGTAATCTTCTTGTAAACAGGCCACCAAACCCAGATTGCTAAGCGCGCTGCTCATGCCCTCACGATCGCCAAGCTCCCGGCGGATGGCCAGGCTCTCGGTCAGCAGCGATTGGGCGGTGGCATAGTCCTCACGCGCGTATGCCAGCAGACCCAGGTTGTTGAGCGCATTGGCGACGCCCACCCGATCGCCGATCGCCCGCACGAGCGCCAGACCTTCGCTATGCAGCACGCGCGCCGCTTCGTAGTCGCCCTGCACGCGGGCCAGCGTGCCCGCGCCGTTGAGCGCCCGCGCGCGCAGGACCGGCATGGGCGGGCAGCCGGCGTCGCCCGCAGTTTCACGATCTTCCGCCTGCTGCACAGCTCCCGCAGTGCGGTTCAGCGCCCGCTCCAGCCACGCCCGACCCTCGCTCAGGGAGCTACGGATATACCAGAACCGGCATAGCGCGACCGCCAGCCGCAACCCACCTTCTGTCCGTTGTCCGTTGTCAGTTGTCCGTAGCTCTTTGTTCTTTGTCGGGTACCCTCTGGGTGGTTCTTTGTTCCAGTTATCGAGTCTCGGTTCTTGGTGCTCGGTTCCGAGGCTCCAGGCCAGCGCCGCGCGCAGGTTGGCGTGCTCGGCATCGAGCCGGCCCAGCCAGGCATCCTGCTGCGGCCCGGTAAGCGCCTGCTCGGCCTGCTCCGCCAGCCGCAGAAAGAACGCCGCGTGACGCCGCCGCAGTTCTGCCTCCTCGCCCTCGGCCGCCAGCCGCTCCATGGCATACTCACGAATGGTCTCCAGCATCTCGAAGCGCGGTGCATCCTGCGTGTCCACCGGCCGCAGCAGACTCTGATCGACGAGCGAAGCCAGCGAATTGAGAATTGAGAATTGAGAATTGAGAATGGCCTGTTCAGCGTTCTCAATTTTCAATTGTTCATTTTCAATTCTCAATTCCGAAGCAACGGCTTCGGCCGACTCGGGCGTGAAGCCGCCGACGAAGACCCCCAGCCGGCGAAACAGCCGCTGCTCGGCCGGCTCCAGCAGGTCGTAGCTCCAAGCGATCGAGTCGCGCAACGTTTGGTGGCGGGCTGGGGCGTTGCTGGCACCGCCCGTCAGTAGGGGCAGGCGGCGGTCGAGCCGCGCCAGCAGCGCGGCCGGTGGCAGCAGCTTGATCCGCGCCGCGGCCAGCTCGATCGCCAGCGGCAGCCCATCGAGCTGACGGCAGATCGCCGCCACGGCCCCGGCGTTCGCCGCAGTCAGCGTAAAGTCCGGCTTGGCTGAACGCGCGCGGGCCACAAAGAGCTGCACCGCCTCGGACTGCGCCGCCTGCTCGGGCTGGTGTGGGTCGGGCAGGGCCAGCGGGGGCATGGGGAACTCTTGCTCGCCCGACAGGCGCAGCGGCGCCCGGCTGGTGATCAGAGCCTTCACGCCGGGCGCGGCGGCCAGCAGCTCGGCCAGCAGCGGCGCGGCGGCCAACACCTGCTCGAAGTTATCGAGGATCAGCAGTAGCCGCTTGGTGCCCAGATGCGCGATCAGGCACTCCAGCAGGGGCTGTCCGCCGCTTTCGCCGATCGCAAGCGCCTGGGCGATCACCGGCGCCACCAGGGCCGGGTCGCGAACCAGCGCGAGCGCGGCGAAGCAGACGCCGTCGGGAAAGGTATGCTGGAGGTCGGCGGCAACGCGGATGGCCAGGCGCGTTTTGCCGGCACCGCCAGGGCCAGCCAGAGTGAGCACGCGCGTGGCCCCAAGCAGCTCCACGACTTGCGCGATCTCGCGCTCACGGCCGATAAAGCTGGTGAATGGGGCGGGCAGGTTGCTGGCTGTGCTCATGGGGCACCTCCTTCGACAATGTAGGGAATAGAACGCGGATCAGACGGATCGAACCGATCTGTACGGATCAGGAAAAGAAGCCATCCGTGGACATCCGCTCCATCCGTAGCATCCGTGTTCGATGCCCGAACATCTCCTTTGGAATTGCACTGGCTAACTTCAACGAGCGCTACGGGCCAACGCGACAGCCCCATCGATTGGAAGCGCCTGGCCGGCGGCCCACAGCTCCTCGGCCTGCTGCGGGTCGAGCTGGGCGCGGGCGACGGTGAGGGTCTCGTCGTAGGCCTGCCGGTCGACGGGCAGCACCGGCGAGCCGATCGCCGCGCGGATGGCGCCGGCCGCGCCGTAGAGCCGGATGGTTCGCGCCGGCGCGCCCTGGGCCAGCGCGATCTCGCCCAGGCCCTCCAGGCACTCGGCGATACCGAGCTTATCGCCCAGCTCGTGGCGCAGCGCCAGCGCCTCGTCGTAGGCGTCGAGCGCGGGGGTGTTGTCGCCTTGGCGGTGCAGCGCGCGGCCGAGGCCGGTCAGCGAGAGGCTGGCGCTACGCAGGTCGCCGAGTTCGCGCAGCGTCACCAGGCTTTCCTCGAAGAAGCGCGCCGCTGCGGCGTTGTCGCCCTGGATCAGCGCAAGCTGGCCCAGGCTGCTCAGCGTGGTGGCGGTGCCCTGCTTCATGCCGATCGCGTCCCAGAGCGCCAGGCTCTCGGCCAGCAGTCGGCGGGCCTCGGCGATATCGCCGCCGGAATCGTAGATCGCGGCGGCGAGGTTGTGCATAGCAACGGCCATCCCGTAGCGGTCGCCGATCTCGCGATCGATCGCGACCACCTCGGAGAAGCAGGCCATCGCGCGGCGGAAGTCGCTCTGCTTGTACAGCGTGCCGCCGAGATTATTGAGCGCCGACGCGATGCCGGCCGGGTCTTCCAGGTGGCGCGCGACGGCGGCGGCGAGCGCCTCGAACTCGGCCACGTCGAGGGTGAAGCGACCGGCGCGGTTGAACTGCAATGTTTCGCGGGTGATCAGCAGGAACGGCGGGGTGGCCGCCTGATCGCGGATGGTCTGGCGCAGCTTGGCCAGCGCCTGGCACAGGCTGTTGCGGGCGACCTGCGGCGCCTGGTCGGGCCACAGCAGCTCGGCGATCACGTCGCGCTGGTGACTGCGGTCGCGCTCGACGGCTAGGTAGACCAGCAGCGCGCGCACCTTGGCGTAGTCGAAGCCGGCGACCGGCTGCTGGTCGAGTGCGATCTGGATGGGCCCGAGCAGGGCCAGGGATGGGTGAGTCATTTGTCAGGTTGGTTGGTGGGGCGTATTGCATACGCCGGGCGTATGCAATACGCCCTTACGTCGTCCGTCGCGGCGTGTTGCGTGTTGCGTGTTGCGTGATCCTTGTCATCTTGTCATCTTGTCATCTTGTCATCTGGCCACCAAGGGTCATCCTCCATCCTCCATCCTCCGGCGGCAGTGTACCACAACCGGGCATTTTGCGTTGATTTTGCGATCGGCTTGTAGGATACCCCAGGTTGTTTATGAAGCACTGTTCCGTGAGGTCACACTCACGCGCTATATGAGGAGTTGACACAGTGAAACGCTTTGAATTGATCATGATCTATACGCGCCGGTCGAGTGTCGGTCGGCTCGCGCTGACGCTACTATTCGCGCTGCTATCGCTGATCGGGCTGGGGTGGAACGCGGCCGCCGAGGCCCGTACGGCGGCGGATGGCGAGTATGTGCTCTATCTACCGATGATGCAGCAGCAGGTGAGCGGCAGCCAGGCGCCGACCCCCACGCCGACTCAGCCGCCCACGACCCCGACGCCGCCGCCGACTCCGACGTCCGGCGATGTCGGCGGCCTGTTCCTGACCCGCTCGCCGCAGACGGTCAGCGCCGATATTGCCGTGGACGCGGCCGGCGGGGTGCATGTGGCGTACGCCGGGTACGTCGGCTACGGCACGCTCAGCCCCGGCTACTACGGCTATTGCGGCCAGCCGGCGGCCTGCGCCAACCCGGCCAACTGGCAGATCGTCTCGTTCGGATCGGGCCGGGATTATGTCGTGAAGGTGGAGCTGGAGCTGACCGCCGCCGGGCAGCCGCGGCTGCTGTTGTACAACGACGATAATGGCCGGATCTACACCTACGCCGCGTGCGACGCAAACTGCGGCAACCCGGCCAATTGGGGCACCGTCGATGTCACGCGGGTCCAGAGCCATGTCGACCTGGATACCTTTGAGTACAGCTATCACTCGTTTGAGCTTGATCCGCAGGGCCGGCCGCGCTTCATCTACGAGGATCATTACGGCAGCATTCACAACGGCCTGTACTATGTGTTCTGCGACGCTGATTGCACCGATGGGCAGAACTGGTATGAGCTGAACATCAGCGCCGGGCCGGAGTACGACGGCGATCTTGTGCAATCGCCGGATCTCAAGTTCACCGCCCAGGGCCAGCCGCGCATTATCACCCAGCTTTACTCGAACAATGAGAACTACCCTGAGGGCGTCTACTATATCACCTGCGACGCGGGCTGCGAGGATCTGGGGCAGTGGCAGCGCACCCGCATCCTCGACCGGGGCCACGGGCACGCCTCGTGGACGCTGGCCCTGGACGCCAGCGACCGTCCGCGCGTGGCCTTCTACCAGGCCGAGACCGACGACGGCGGCAACCTGCTGCACTATGTTTGGTGCGACGCGAACTGCACCAGCGCCGCCAACTGGGGCATGGCGCCCCTCGGGCTGGCGCAGGGCGACGGGCAGGACCCGGCGATCGTGCTGGACAAGCAGGGCCGGCCGCGAATCGCCTACACCAAGGAGACCCTCGGCGGCATCGGCTACCTGTGGTGCGACAGCCAGTGCGAGTCCGGCGCGGCCCAGTGGCAGGACCGCCTGGCCGAGCCAATGGACGACCTGAACGCCGACTACCCGGTCCCGCCGTCATTCGACTGCACGCTCGCGACATGGTCGGGCATCCGGCCGGCGCTGGCACTCGACCCGGCTGGCAACCCACGGATCGGGTACGAGAGCGAGCAGATCGTGGGGGGCCAGTGTGCGGCGAAGATCAATTACCGAGCGGTGCGGTTTGTGTTCTTCCGTCAGGTAGCCGCGTGGTGACGCTTTTCTTCACAGTTCGTGGAAAAAAAGGGAGTTTGAGGGGGCTGCCCCCTCAAACTCCCTTTTTTTCCACGAACAATGACACCGTATATAGCGTTCCTAAATGAGTTGTAAAAGGGGGTGTGGGGGAAGCCCCCGCAGAAAAGCCCGCCCACATTTACAACTCAAATAGGTTTGCTATACTAACTCGCGTTCTGGTGGAGAAGATGTGAGTGGGAGAAAACAAAATCGTGGAGGGCGGCCCCTCCACACCTCCCCACCGCAAGATGCCACACTTGCGACTTGGTATTACATAGAATGGGGAAGGCGTCGCTGATCTACTTGCGCGGGAAGCCCCAATCCGGTACACTTGTGCGCGGCAAACTCCCTGGTTTCAAACAAGAGGTGCGCGGCGACGTCGCCTACCTGAGATCCCCGATGATCACTCGTTATGTCCAGCAGCTCCGCCCGCTCGGCGCGGCGGTCGCGTTCTACTTCGTCGCGGTCGCGCTGGTGGGGTTTGCGTTCGACGGCGGGATCTATGCGGTCCTGCTCAACCTGTTCCTGGTGCGCCTGGACTACGGGCCAGAGCTGATCGGCCTCGTGAACTCGGCCGGCACGCTGACGTTTGCCCTTTCCAGTCTGCCGGCCGGCATACTCGGCGAGCGCTGGGGAACCCGGCGTATGATGCTGGTCGGGCTGGGGCTGCTGCTGGCCGGGTGCGTGCTGTTCCCGCTGGCCGACCTACTCGCGCCCGGCTGGCGGCTGCCCTGGCTGCTGGCGAACAGTATTGTGCTCTACCTGGGGCTAGCGCTGTTCTTCGTGAACACCGCCCCGTATGTAATGGGAGCCATCGGCGCCCAGCAGCGCAACCTGGCCTTCTCATTCCAGACGGCGCTGCTCTCGCTCTCATCGATGGCCGGCAGCCTGGTCGGCGGCTTCCTGCCGCCCGCGATCGTGGGGCTGATCGGGGCCTCGCTCGCGCAGCCGGCGCCCTACCGCTATGCGCTGCTCACGGCTGGGCTGGCGCTGATCCCGGCGATGTTCGCGATCCGGGCGGCGCGCCCCGGCCTCCCGCAGCGCGAAACGCCGCTGCTGGTGGCCGAGCTGCCCGCCGCAGCCCCGGCGGCACCGATCATGGGGCTGCTGGCGATGATCGCGCTGGTGCGGGTGCTCCAAGTTGCCGGCCTGGCGGCGCTCTCGACGTTCTTTAATGTCTACCTCGACCGCGAGCTGATGGTGCCGATCGCGCAGATCGGTATCATTATCGCGTTCGGTCGCTTGCTCGGCGTCCCGGCGGCCCTGGTAACATCGGCACTGACGGCGCGGTTCGGCAACCGGGCCGTGGTGATCGCGGCCTCGGTCGGCACGGCGCTCAGCATCCTACCGATCGCGCTCATCCCGCACTGGGGCGCGGCCGGGTTGAGCTTTGTCGGCGTAGTCGGCCTTTCCTGGATTCGTTATGCCTCGTCGCTGGTCTACTTCATGGAGCTGGTGCCGCCCACCCGCCGCGCGACCGTCTCCGGCGTGAGTGAGATGGCCGCCGGGGTCTGCTTCACGGCGCTGACCTTCGGCGGCGGCTACGTGATCACGCTGCTCGGCTACCGCAGCCTGTTTCTAATCGGCGCCACCATCACCGGCCTGGGCGCCCTGGTCTTCTGGTTCGCTTTCCGTGGGCGCGGCCCCGCCGCACGCTAGTACAGCTCTCAGAGGCTGTCTGAAAAGGGGGAGTTTGAGGGGGCAGCCCCTCAAACTCCCCCTTTTCACCACGGCTTATAAGCGACAAATCAACCTTTTCAGACAGCCTCTCAGACACTTATGCCTTCCCCGGATTGGCGCGCTGTCGCTGGCGCTTGAGACCAGCGACCTGTTTCAAAGCCCGATCGCGGCTGCGTTCGAACGAGGGTGGCTCCGCGTGGGATTGGCGGAGATACTGTGCCAGGGCGCTGATCGTCGGATGCTCCAGCAGCTTGATCAGCGGCACATCCTGCTGGAGGATCTCGCGAAGCTGGCTGTGGACCTGCGCCATCAAGAGCGAATGTCCGCCCAGGTCAAAGAAATTATCATGCACGCCCACCTTTTCGAGCTTGAGCGCGTCGCGCCATATGCCCGCGATCGTGTGTTCAAGCTGGTTTCGGGGCGCCAGGTAGCCGTCGCCCAGCTCCGGGCGCGACGTGGCCGGGGCCGGCAGCGCCTTCCGGTCGATCTTGCCGTTCGCGGTCAGCGGCAGCGCGTCCAGCAACACAAACGCGGCCGGTACCATATAGTCTGGTAAGCGATCACGGAGGAACTGGCGCAACTGATGAGTCAGTTGTCCGTTGTCCGTTGTCCGTTGTCCGTTATCCGAAGCGCCGTTGTCGGCTGTCCGTTGCAACTGACCACTGACAACGGACAACTGACTCGCGACGACGTAGGCCACTAGCCGCTTCTCACCGACCACATCCTCGCGCGCCACCACCACACACTCGCGCACGGCAGGAGTTCGTCGCAAGACGGTCTCGATCTCCTCCAGTTCGATCCGGTAGCCGCAAATCTTGACCTGCTGGTCGATCCGCCCCAGGTACTCGATCGCGCCGTCTTCTCGGTAGCGGGCCAGGTCGCCGGTCCGGTACAAGCGATCGGAGATTGGAGATTGGAGATTGGAGATTGACGTATCTGCGCTCCCGAATCTCCAATCTCTCATCTCTAATCTCTCTTGCGCGAAGGGGTTGGGCACAAACCGTTCTGCGGTCAGGTCGGGCCGGCCCAGGTAGCCGCGCGCCAGCCCGTCGCCGCCGATGTACAGCTCGCCGGCCACCCCGATCGGCACCGGCTGGAGCTGCCGATCGAGCAGGTAGATCTGCGTGTTCGCCAGCGGCCGCCCGATCGGGATCGTATCCTCGGCCGTCTGCACGGCGTGGGTCGCCGACCAGATCGTGGTCTCGGTTGGCCCGTACTGATTGATCACCTGCGCCGGCAAGCCGGCCTGGACCGCGCGCACTAGCGCCGGCGGCAGCGCTTCGCCGCCCAGCAGCAGAAGCCGGAGTGACCGCAGCGCCTGCATGGCTTCCTGGTCCAGGGTCAGCATTTGCATCATCGAAGGGGTGCATTGCAGGATCGAGGCGTCGTAGGTCGCAGCCGCAGCCACCAGCGAGTCATCGGCCCGCTCCGGGGGCATATTGGCCAGTACGCGCAGATCATCCAGGCGCTGGAGGCTGGCCAGGACCACATCGGCGGCAACGCCAAAATCGATCAGGCAGGCCACCTCGTCGACGCCAATCTCCTTCAAACGCTCGATCAGCGCGGCGCAGGTCTCTGGGGTGCCGAAGAGCGCGCTGGTCTCGAAATACCTGTCAAAGGCAAAGGCCAGCAGATCATCCATATCCTGAGCGCTCATAGTGCGTAGGTCGAGCGGGAGTTTGAGGCTGCGGATCAGGTTCTCGATCAGCCCGATCGACGACCGCAGGTACTCGGTAAACGGCTGGCGCACCAGCGCCCGCACGGCTTCGCGGTCCTCGCCGATCAGCGTGTGCAGCATCAGCGTGACGGTCCCGGCCTGCGGGTCATGCCCGTGCCGCGCCAGCAACTCGCGGTACCGGCTGATATTCACCGCCACATCCTCGATACTCTGGCCCAGCAGGTGAGTCAGCACATTCGCGCCGATCTCGCCCGCTTTCACAAACGTGTCCGCGCTCCCGGCGGCGGTGATCCAGATCGGCAGCGCGGCCTGGATCGGCTGGGGGAACAGCGTGACCGCGATCTCGTTCCCGGCGCCGCCGCGCACCATCACCGCTTCGTTGCGCCAGAGTCGCCGCACGGTCTCGATGCCCTGGAACATCACATTCTTGCGATCGGCGTAGTGATCGGGGAAGAACGCAAAATCGTCGGCGTGCCAGCCGGAGGCGAACGCCACGCCGACCCGCCCGTTGGACAGGTTATCCACCAGCGACCACTCCTCGGCCACGCGAATCGGGTTGTGCAGCGGCAGGACCACGCTCCCGGCGCGCAACTGAACCCGCTCAGTGGCGGTCGCGAGCGCGGCACTCATCACCGCCGGGTTGGGGTACAGCCCGCCGAAAGCATGAAAGTGCCGCTCCGGAGTCCACACCGCCGTAAACCCGTGCGTATCGGCGAACTTGGCGCCTTCCAGCACCAGCCGATATTTGTGCTGATCGGCCGCCGCGCTGGCGCTAGCGAAGTAGAACAGGCTGAACTGGATATCCTTGGCGATCGGTCGCCGTTTTCGGGGCGCCCCGCCGCTCACCCGCTCGCCCAGCAGCACCACCCGCATCCCGCGCGTCAAGGTCCAGAACAGCTCCAGCACCGAGATATCGAACGAGATACTTGTTACCGCCAGCAGCGTCTCGGCGCCGTCGTGCTCGACCCGCTCGTCCATGCCGGCGAAGAAGTTGACCACATTGCGGTGACAGATCATGACCCCTTTGGGCTTGCCGGTCGAGCCGGAGGTATAGATCACATAGGCCAGGTGCGCCGCGGTAACACTGCTGGCCGGGTTCGTTTCCGGCTGCTGGGAGATGCGGTCCCAATCAGTATCCAGGTGGACAATCTGAGATTGGAGATTGGAGATTGGAGATTGACGCGCCGGAGCATTCTCTAATCTCCGATCTCCAATCTCCCTGTTCGTCAGCAGCACCGAAACCTGGGCGTCCTCGATCATGAAGGCCAGCCGCTCCTGCGGGTAGGTCGGGTCGAGCGGGACGTAGGCGCTGCCGGCCTTCAGGATGCCAAGCAGGCCCACGACCATCTCCGGCGAGCGCTCCACGCAGATCCCGACCAGCACATCCGGCCCAACCCCCAGCGATTGGAGATAATGGGCCAACTGGTTCGCGCGCCGATTAAGCGCGGCGTAGCTCAGCTCCTGCCCCTGAACGATCAGCGCGGTGGCATCAGGTGTCCGCCGGGCCTGCGCTTCAAACAGGCTGTGGATACACGCCTCGGCCGGGTATGCGGTCGCCGTCGCATTCCAGGATGTCAGCACCTGGCGGCGTTCGGTCGCAGTCAGCAGCGGCAGAGCGGATACTCGACCATGGGGGTCTGTGGCGATCCCTTCCAACAACACCTGGAAATGGGCCGCCATCCGGGCGATCGTCGCGGGGGCAAACAGGTCGGTGCTGTACTGGAACGACCCGTGCAGCCGGCCATCCACTTCGGCCATCGTCAGCGTCAGGTCGAACTGGGCCGTCGTCTGGTCCAGAGCGATCAACTCCAGCGGCAGTTGGCCCAACTCGATCTGCGCTCCGGCTGAACCGACTGCAAACGCCGTCAAGCCGTCGCGATCGAGCAGCGGAGCCTTCTGGAGCACAAACATGACCTGGAAGATCGGCGAACGGCTGGGGTCGCGCGCGGCCTGAAGCCGCTCGGCCAGCAGCGCGAAAGGGAAGTCCTGGTGCGCGAACGCCTCCAGGACGATGCGGCGCGTCTGCTCAAGAAAGGCGCTGAACGGCGGGTTCTGCTCAAGCTTCCCGCGCAGCACGACCGGGTTGACGAAATAGCCCACGACCGGGGCAAGCTGCGCCCGGCTGCGCCCGGCGGTGGGAGAACCGACCAGCAGATCGGTCTGGCCGCTGTAGCGGAACAGCAGCACCTGGAAGGCCGCCACAAGCGTGGTGTAGAGCGTGGCCCCGTGTGCCTCGGCGAGCCGCACCAGCCGCGCCGTCAGCTCCTGGCCGAGCTGGAAGCCGTACGCGGCGCCCTGGTAGCTCTGCACCGGCGGTCGCGGTCGATCGGTCGGCAGGTTGAGCACCGGCAGCTCGCCGGCGAGCTGCTGCCGCCAGTAGTCCCAGTGTCGCTCCCCGTCCGGCCCTGACAGTAGCTCGGTCTGCCAGCGCAGGTAGTCGGCATAGCGCAGCGCGAGCGGCGCCAGCGCCGGCGACCGACCGGCTTTCTCCGCGCTATAGCACTGGCCCAGCTCATCCAGCAGCACAGCCAGCGACCAAAAGTCGGCCACCAGGTGATGGACCACCAGCACCAGAACGTGTTCTTCCACCGATCGGGTCAGCAGATGCACGCGCAGCAACGGTCCCTGTTGCAGGTCAAAGGGCTGGTTGGCCACTTCGGCCAGGCGCTCGTCGAGGCGGGCATCGCTCCACGAATGAGCATCTTCAAGCTGAAAAAACTCGTCGATCTGCTCCTGGACCCGTTGCAGCGGCTCGCCCTGGGGGGTGATAAACGTCGTTCGCAACGACGGATGCCGCTCGACCAGCCGCTGAAACGCGCGCCGGAGTGTGGGGACATCAACGCTGGCCCGTATCCGGGCTGCGCTGGTCAGGTGGTAGGCGCTGCTGGCCGGCGCGAGCTGCTGGATGAACCACAGCGCGCGCTGCCCATACGAGAGCGGGTGGTCGGTGGTGGTGGGCAGGGCGGCGGCAAGCAGGGCCGGCTGCGCTTGGGCGGATGCGACCATCTCGGCCAGGATGCGGGCCGCGAGCTGGGCGACGGTCTGCTCCTGGAGAAAGTCGGCCATGGGAACGACCACGCCCAGGCTGGTTTCGAGCTGGTACTGAAGCTCGATCGATGCCAGCGAGTCGAGGCCCAGCGCGCTCAATGGGCGCCGCGCGTCGAGCTGGGCCGGGGCGATATGCAGCACGCCGGCCAAGTGCGCCCGCAGGTAGGCTTCGAGCCGCGCCGGGCGCTCATCGGGCACGAGCGCGAGCAGCTCGGCGCCGGTCAGCTCATCGGCGGCCGACGGGGCGGCCGCCTCGCTCAAGAGGCTGCGACCGACCAGCTCCAGGGTGCCGGACAAAAAGCCGGCCCGGCAGGCGTGGCGCTGAATTTTACCGCTGGATGTCTTGGGGATGCCGCCGGTCTTGAGCAGCGCGACGGCGTACACATGGATCTCGTGCTGCTCCGCCACCACCTGGCGAACGGCAGCCGCGACCTGCTCGACATCGGGGTGCTGGTGCCGGTGCTCAAGCTCCTGCACGATCACCAGCCGCTCCTCGCCATCGACCTCGACGGCGAACGCGGCGCCGCAGCCCAGCCGCAGCGCGGGGTGGCAGCGCTCGACCGTCAGCTCGATATCCTGCGGGTACGCATTGCGGCCACGGATAATGATCAGATCTTTGAGGCGACCGGTGACAAACAGCTCGCCGCCCTGCACAAAGCCCAGGTCGCCGGTGCGCAGGAATGGCCCAGCTCCCGAATCCGCCAAGAATGCCTGGAAGCCCTGCGCCGTCTCGCCCGGCCGTCCCCAGTAGCCCTGCGCCACGCTCGGCCCGGCGACCCAGATCTCGCCCACCTGGCCCGGCGGGCATACGACCCCGGTCTCCGGCTGCGCTATCACAAGCTGCTGGCCGGCTCCCGGCTGCCCGCACCCGACCAGGCGCCGGGCCTGCGGCTGCTCCGGCGGCGCTTCAACTGCCTGGTGATGTTCCAGCGCCGGCCCTTGAAACGCGCGAACGGCAGGCGGCGCGGCGACAGTGCCGCCGGAAACAATCAGCGTCGCCTCGGCCAGGCCATAGCAGGGGAAAAAAGCTTCGGGGCGGAACCCGCAGGCCGAGAAGGCCGCCGTAAAGCGCTCCATGGTGGCGGCCTGGATCGGCTCGGCGCCATTGAACGCGACCCGCCAACTGCTCAGATCGAGCTGCGCGCGCTGCTCGGGCGTGATCTTGCGTACACACAGATCGTAGGCGAAGTTCGGGCCGCCGCTGGTGGTCGCCCGCGTGCGGGAGATCGCCTCAAGCCAGCCCAGTGGCCGTTGCAGGAAGGCAACCGGCGACATCAGCGTGACCGGGAAGCCGCCGTAGAGCGGCTGCAAGATGCCGCCGATCAGCCCCATATCGTGGTAGGGCGGCAGCCAGATCACCCCGCAGCTCTCGGCGCTGTGCTCGAACGCCCCGTGGATCAGCTCCAGATTATGCAGCAGGTTGCCGTGGGTCAGCATGACCCCCTTGGGCTCGGCGGTCGAGCCGGAGGTGTACTGGAGGAACGCCAGCGTTTCAGGGCCTACGCTTGGTTCCTGCCAGTCCTCGGCCAGGGTCTCGGCCAGCGTATCGGTCGCCAGCCAGCGCATGGCCCCGAAGCCGGCGACCTGCGCGGAGAGCGCCTCGACCATCATGCAGATCGCGGCGGTCGACAGCGCGACCAGCGGGCGCGCATCGCCCACGATCGCCTGCAACCGGGGCAGCGTGCGTTCCAAGCGGGCCGGGTTGGGCGGGTAGGCCGGCACGGCGACCGCGCCGGCATACAGACATCCAAAGAACGCGGCGATATACGTCAAGCCGGGGGGATACAGCAACAGCACCCGTTCACCCGCCGCGCCCAGGCGCTGGAGCTGCGCCGCGATTGTGCGCGCCTGGCGATCAAGCTCGGCATAGGTCATGTGAGCTTCGTCGGAAGTTCCATCGACGAGAAAGCTATACGCGCGCTGCTGGGGGGGGTGGTACACGCTTCGCCGGAGTAACTGAACCAAAGAAGAGGTCGCAACAGGTGAGCCGCCAGGTCCGTACGTCATAAGCATACCTTCAGTGTGGATGGGTCAGGTTGAGGAGGGCGACGCCCGTCCGGCTGAGATGCTCTGAGCCGGTCGAAGGGCTTACGAGCAGATGCTAAAACATCTTCACTTGTCTGAGGAAAAAGGGGGTTTGAGGGGGCAGCCCCCTCAGTCTCTCCCAACCCAACAGTGTAAAGTAGAACGGCTCTATCTGAAACCTTGCCTTAGCATATTGAGATAATACGAGAGATGGTAGTAGTTGTCAAGTTCAGCTTGGTCTATAATACGCCCAGCCAACGAGACGGCCTTAGCGTGCAGGTTGTGGCGGCGGGATCGGCGCCTGCATCGGCCAAGGGTTCTGCTCGATGAACTGGTTGGTCTCTGGGTCCCAGAACAACAGGCCGGCCTGCTCCATAGCTCGCCGGTGCAGCTCCTCCTCCGAAAGCCCCTGATCCACCAAGGGCACAGCCACATCGTTGATGGCCGGCACCTGGATGGGCGCGCTGGCCGGAGAGCTTCTTACGAATCCGATCGTGATCACGCCGACGACTACCACCAGGCACAGCACACCGAACACACCCAGCACCACCGCCATGACCTGCCGCTGGCCCACGCTGATCGCCTGGCGCGCGGCTCGGTCGTGCGCGACGCTGGTCTGGCGCAACATGCTCTCGCGGTGCAGTTGCTCGCGGGTGCTGCGTGCGCCGGCCAGAAATCCCGCGCAACGCTCGCAGTGCGCCAGGTGCTCGACGATCAGGTCACGGCTGGCCGGCGTCACCTCGTTCTCGATATACAGCGGCAGCAGATCCTGGATCAGCGCACAGGCGCCCAGCTCCTGCTGAACCAGACGTGTCGTGGTCGTTTCAAAAGCTGTCATCGAACATCTCCTATGCGATTGGGTTGGTCCTCATCGGCCTCAAACGCCGCGTACGCTGCTCGAAAGGCGTTGCGAGCGCGAAATAGATTGACCTTCACCGCGGCCAGGCTGATCCCCAGCACATCGGCGATCTCGACATATGCCAGGCCCTCGGCGTCGCGCAGCAGCAGCACACTGCGCTGCTGCTCGGGCAACTGCGCCAGCGCCAGCGCGATCAGGCCGCGCTGTTCGACGGCGGCATACCGGCGCACCGGGTCGCTCGCGCCGGCCTGGTCGGGGATGGACAAGAACTCGTCGGTGTCGATGCGCGTCGGGCTGGGGCGGCGCAAGCTGTTCAGGTAGGTGTTGCGCGCGATCCGGAACAGCCAGGTGGCCACCGAGCAGTCGCCGCGAAACGTCAGCAGGCCGGTGTAAGCCCGCACAAAAGCCTCCTGGGTCAGCTCTTCGGCCTGGTCGGTCGAGCCGCAAAGGCGGTGCAGGTAGCGTTGCAGCGGCTCGTGGTAGCGCTGGTATAGCTCTTCGAGCGAGGGCGTCTCGCGCAGCGAGCCGGCATCCGGCGCGAGGTCCAGCGTGTGGAAAGGATAACTCATCGAGCGCTCCGGTAGATAGCCTCCCTGTAGGTATAGACACACATCCGGCCGCGAAAGTTACAGGACGAGCCACGCCGAACTCATACGCCCGGCCACACACGCAACAGGCGTAGGAGACCCTATGTAAGGCGTCGGAAACAACCATGCGAGCGCCGGAAATGATCATGCAGGCACCGGAAATGATCATGCAGGCACCGGAAATGACTTTGCAAGTGCCGGAAATGACTTTGCAAGCGCCGGAAATGATCATGCAGGCACCGGAAATGACTTTGCAAATGCCGGAAATGACTTTGCAAGTGCCGGAAATGATCATGCAGGCACCGGAAATGACTTTGCAGCCATCGGCACGATCGCGTCAGAGTCTCACCACATATCGCGCCGATGCCAGTATCGAGCGGCGCCTGCTGGCCGCGCACGTGGCGATCGAGAGGGTGCCGGCGGACGCTGGATGCAGGATTTTAATGCCGTCGCGCGTGTGGCGCTGGCCGAGTAAGACCTTGTTGGCTCCGCGCCTTCTGGCGCCTTTTCAAACAAGGTCTGAGCGCGACCGAGGCGGGCATTTACCACGAGCCCCCGTCGCTGCTCTCACCCGAGCTGGAGCTGGGGCTTCCTGAACTCCAGTCGCTCGACCAATTATGATCGCTGCTGCTGGAGCTGCTCCCGGACGAGCCATACGATGTAGCGTCGCGCTCTGGTTCGGTGTTCCGCGCCAGAAAGTCAGGCACAAAACTGCTCCGTAGCGGCTCTCGTCTGTGCCGGGGCGTTGTGTCGGCGCGCTGGATGAGCCGCTCGTATCTGGCGACGAGTTGCTCCAGCTCACGCTGCTGCGCCGCCCGATCCTGCGCTCGCTGCGGCTTGCGCCATAGGCGCTTGCGTTCGCGGTCCAAGCGCTGTAGCTCCTCTTGCAGATTGGCACACACCTGCGGCGGCTTGCCCTCCTGACGCGCCTTTTTCACCGCCGCGTGGGCCTGGGTGGCCAATGCAACCACCTGGTCGCGCGGGCTGCCGCTGGGCTGGCTGGGTGCCGGATCGGTCGGCGAAGTAGGGCTGGATTCATCGGCGACCGGCGCCAGCGACGAGCGGATCGATCTCGCCAGGCTCTCATAGTCGGTTCGTAGCTGGTAGGCTTGCGACGAGAACGCATAGCCTTCCGGTTGCCGCTCCTCAAGGCTCACACGCCGCTCGTCAAGCTTGCGTAGCCGCTGCTGAAACTCGGCCAGGCGCAACTCGTTCGCGCCGGCGGCGCCGGCATTGGCCAGCGCCGCACGGCAGCTATCGGCCAGCGTGACCAATTCGCGGTACCTTCGCTCGCGATTCTCGGCCAGAATGGCGTCGGCCTCCCGGTTCAGGTGGCGCCTGCGGAGAACGAAGATGACCGCCAGGATCGCGGCGATGGCAGCGGCCCCGCCGCCCAGCAGCGGCACGTTCAGCCGCGATAGGATGCTGGGTGGCCCGGCGACGATGCCCGCGTCCAGGGCCTGGAGCGTGGCGGTAACCGCGCCGGTGAAGTCGCCGGCCTGGAGCGAGGGATTGAGGGTTGACTGGCGAATCGCGGCCAGGGTTGAGTTGGGGAGCGCGCTGCTCCAGCAACTCCCGACCCGTAGCTGGCTGTAGCGCGGCGTCATGCTGACATAGATCGCGATCCCGTCGGATACGATCGCGTCGCGCGCCAGCAGCCCGGCGGCATCGAGCCGGCGGGCGAAGTCCTCGCCATTGTCGTCGCCGCTGGCGACGACGACGACGGCGACCAGCGCGCCGCGCGCCCGCAGCGGGCCGACCGCCGCTTCGACCCGCGCCCGGTCAAGCGCGCCGGCCTCGTCCACGAAGAACAGGGCCGCCTGGGACGCGGCGCCGCGCGGCAGCAGGAGCAGGAGCGCGAGCGCGAGCGCTACAATGACCCGGTGAGCACGGCGGGCAAGTCGGTACGGCAAAACTCGTAGGTCACTTGCTGTGCTCATCGGTATTATCCGTGTTACGTGTTGCGTGTTGCGTGTTACGTGTTGCGTGTTGCGTACGCGCTGACACGCAATACGCAACACGCAACAGGTGGTTCTAGCAATCAAGCCATACACACTTCAACTACACGCCCGCCGTGCGCGCCTGTAGCGCCGGCGGGCGCATGTCCACCGGCATCAGCGCGTCCCGCACCGCCCGCGCGAGCGCATCCGCCGTGAACGGCTTCATGATTAACACCTGGCCGGCGGGAAATACCGCCTGGCTGGTCAGCACCGTGTCGGTGTAGCCGGACATATACAGCACCCGCAGCGTCGGATACGTGGCCCGGAGCTGCGCCGCCAACTGTGCGCCGTTCATACCACCCGGCATGATCACATCCGTCAGCAGCAGATCAATCGGCATCGGAGCCATGGCCGCAACGAGCAGCGCGTCCTGGGCATTGGTGGCCACGAGCACCTGGTGGCCCCACGCGCAGAGCAAGCGACCGACGAGATCGCGCACGCCCGCATCATCCTCGACCAGCAGGATCGTCGCGTCGGCCGGCATGCCGGCGCCAATTTCTTCGGCGCGCTCCACGATCGCATGATCCGGCGTGTCGTTGCGCGGCAGATACGCCTTGAACGTCGTCCCCTGCCCGACCTCGCTGTACACCCAGATGTGGCCGCCGCTCTGCGTGATAATACCATATACGATCGCCAGCCCCAGCCCGGTGCCCTTGCCGGGCTCCTTGGTGGTGAAGAATGGCTCGAAGATCCGCTCGCGTGTGGCGGCGTCCATGCCCATCCCGCTATCGGAGACGGCCAGCAGCACGTAGTCGCCCGCTGCCGGCCCGTCGAGAACCGCGTTGGCGGTTTCAATGATCAGGTCGCCGCCGTCTTCCATCGCATCGCGCGCATTGACCGCCAGATTCACGATCACCTGCTCAAGCTGCCCAGGGTCGGCCATGATCTGGCCCAAGTCGGGCGCCAGGCGCACAGCCAGCGTGATATGCTCCCCGATCAGGCGCCGCAGCAGCGGCGCGATGCCCTCGACGACCGTGTTCAGGTTGACGACGCGGGGGATGAGCACCTGCTTGCGGCTAAAGGGCCAGCAGTTGGCGGGTGAGCGCGGCAGCGCGCGAGGCGGCGTCGCGGATCTGGGCGGCGTCGTGATTGAGCGGGTGCTCGCCGCCAAGCTCCTCCAGCAGCAGGTCGGTGTTGCCGAGGATGATTGTGAGCAGATTGTTGAAGTCGTGGGCGATGCCGCCGGCCAGGCGCCCGATCAGATCCAACTTCTGGGCCTGCAAGTACTGCTGCTCGATCCGCTTGCGCTCGGTGACATCCTCCACCATAGCGATCGCGAACTGCGGCGTCCGGGCGCTGTCGTGGATGAATGAGACGCGCAGATTGCCCCAGACAATCTGGCCGCCCTTGCGGATGTAGCGCTTCTGGAGGGCATAGAACTCGCGTGCGCCGGCCATCAGCTCGCCGAACAGCACCAGATCGGCGTCCACGTCGTCCGGGTGGGTGAACTCAGCGAAGGGCATTGCGCACAGCTCATCGGCGGTGTAGCCGAGCATGGCGATCAGCGCCGGGTTGACCTCGAACGGGCGGCCCTGCAAGTCCACCAGCGCGATCCCGATCGCGGCCCGGTCGAAGATCGTGCGCAGCCGCGCCTCACGGTCGGCCAGCGCCGCCTCGGCCTGCGTGCGATCGTAGGATGTACGCAGCATATCGGCCAGCAACTCGATCAGCTGGCGCTCCTCGGCCAGGAACGGCCCCTCGGCCTCGGCCGGGCGCTCTGCGGTATAGCCGACGGCGATGCTCCCGCACGCGCCGGCGTCGGTCGTGAAGTCGGTGCGTAGCAGCGCGAGCGCGCCGGCGAAGCCTGGCGTTGTGGCCACGTGGTCGCCCAAGCGCACCTGGGCAACCGTCACCTCCGGGTACTGGAAAGCGGGCGGAAGGAGCGCGGCCAGATCGTGCAGCAGCGTGGGCGCGGTCATCCCGCCCTGCTGGAGGATACGCGCGGCGCGATGCAGCGCGGTCAGTTCCTTGACGCGCTCACGCAGCGCGTGGAGCAGCCAGCGGTGCTGCTCCTCGGCCTGCTTGCGGGCGGTGATGTCGGTCAGCATCGCCAGCGCGCCCATATACTGCCCCTCCCCGTCCATGATCGGGCTGGCGGAGACGAGCGTCCACAGCGTGCCGCCATCCCGGCGAACAAACGCGAGGTCGTACTGCTCGGTGATACCGGCCCGCCGCCGGGCAAGCTTGTCGGCAATGATCTCCCGGCCCGACGTATCGAGAAGCGTGACCACATCACGGCCAAGCAGTTCTTCGGCCGGGTACCCCAGCATGGCAACCAGCTTGCCGTTGACGAAGGTGGTGCGGCCCTCGGGATCGAGCATCAAGACGCCCTCATCGGCCGTTTCGACGATCAGCCGGTAGCGCGCTTCGCTCGCGCGCCGCGCGTCCTCGGCGCGCTTACGCGCGATCACGGTCCCGATCTGCGCGGCCACGGTCGAGACGAGCGCCATCAGGCGCGTATCTTCGGGACGCACATCCACGACGAAAAACTCCAGCACCGCCACGACCTCCTGGGTCGCCAGCACTGGAAACGCCATCCCGGCTTTGAGGCCGACTGCCTTCGCAATGTCGGCACGCAGGAAATTGGTGGCCACTGTGACATCCTGCACCCAGGCGGCCGTTTTCGATTGCCAGACCTGGCCAGGCAGCCCGACGCCCGGCTGGAGCGTGATCGCTTCGCTGGCGAGCCGGAACTCGTCCAGGCCATCGTGCCGATAAAAGCAGGCGGCGCTGCACGCCAACGTGTGCCCATCCGCGCCTGGCAGCCACGCTTGCCCGATCACCCAGCCGGTGGCCTCGCACACCTGCTGCAACGCCACATGCAGCGCCGTCTCCAGGTCGGCGGCGGCGCTGATCGCCAGGGTCGTGGTCTGTACGAGCCGCACGGCCTCCTCGGCCTGCTTGCGCTCGGCGATCTCGGCGGTCAGGTGGGCGTTGGCTTGGGCCAGCGCGGCCGTGCGCGCCGCCACCCGCTGCTCCAGTTCCGCGCGGGCGCCCTGAAGGGCGACCTGGACGTGCTGGCGCACGGCGATCTCTTGCTGCAACTGGGCGTTGCGCTCGGCTAGCTCGTTGGTGCGTTCGCGCACCCGCACTTCCAGGGTCTCAAACGACGCGCGGAGTTGGCCGGCCATGCTGCTGAACGATCTGGCTAACTGACCGACTTCATCGGTACGGCTTAGTATGGGCGCCGAGAGTTCATCGCCGCTGTCCACGATCGCCTTGTGGGTCCAATCGCCCTGTGCCAGCATTCTGGCCGATTGATTCAGGCGTAAGAGCGGCCCAGTTACCCAGCGAGCCGTCAGCGTAGCGATGGCAATCGAGACCAGCAACGACGCCAGGACCAGCAATGCCGTATTGCGATTATTGGTATAGATCTGGGCCATGAAGTCCGATTCGGGAACGACCACCACGATCAGCCAGTCCAGGCCGTACTTGTCTTGATACGGTGTCACCTGGGCAACGTGCCGCTCGCCGGCCAGGTCGAAATAAAATTGCCGGCCGGCAGTGATGTTCGTCAGCGCACCAAACTGTTGCTCAAGCTGTTGGGCGGCGGCGCGCACCACCGGCTCGGCGCTTTCATGGGCAGCCAGCCGTTCCAGTTTATCGCCGGTGCGCGTGTATGGTTCCTTGATCGCCGACGCGGCCACCAGCAGGCCGGAACGCTCGATGATGAAGGTCTGCCCGTGATCTGCGACGCGTAAGCTTTGCAAAAAATCGCTAAAGCCGGTCAGAATCAGCGAGGTGTCCAGCACGCCGATCAACGCGCCTTCCTGGCTATAAACTGGGACGATCGCATCCAGGCCCACCAGGCCGGCCGACCACAGGTAGACCGGCGTCCAGAGCGGGCCGCGGGCTTCAACCGCAGCCCGATACCAGGGGCGCGGGCGCGGATCGTAATCCGGCACCGCCGATGAGAGTCGTTCACGTCGATTCCCTTGGTCGTCGATCGCATAGCTGCCCAGGACGTAGGAGTTGCTGCTGGACGAAAATCCGATCGACAGGTCGGCCACGCCAAGCCGGTGCTGCCCGGCTACATAGTCGCCCTGTTCGGTAGCATAGGCGATCGATACGACCGGATCGAAGCGCTGGATCTGGGTCACAAAATGCTGCCCCAGGCCGTCAAGATCCTGTACTTGCACCTGCTCCAGGCGGATACCATCCAGGTTGAGCTGGTTGATAAGCTGCGGGGTGGCCAGGTAGCTGTCAAGCCGCTGTTGGATACGGGCGGTGACCTCGGTATGCAGTTGCCCGGCCAGCTCATTGACGGCGCGTTGACTATTCTGAAAGGTCAGATAGCCGATCAGCCCGCCTGTTACCAGGATGAGGATCACGAACGGCACGGTCAAAACGACCCGTAGTGGAAGCCTGGCGGTAAGATTGTGCATTGTGATTCACCTCGCTTGTCCGAAAACTCGGAACATGATGCCGAGGGTCGGTGTGAACAGCCTGCCAAGCGCGCATATATCCAGGGAATAACGAACGATCGCGATCGAACCAACCGCTGCGTGGCGTTGGGGCGTACATGGGGTCGTCCAATACATCGCTGAACCACTGTCTAAGAAGAGGAGTTTAAGAGGGCTTCCCCTCAAGAATCCCCTTTCCAGACAGATATCCGGCGATAAGTGGACGTTTCAAACAATCTCTGATACATGCGTGTGTGAGATGGCACAGCTAGTATAGCATAACCACATGCTCAGGTCTATATGGAGGCTGAATGGGGGTGGGGTGCTTCTCTTCTTTTTACTGTCGATTTTTCGCCCAGCCGGGCGAAAAATCGACAGTAAAAAATGGGTGAAGTAGCTTTAGGACCACAGCCGGTCCCAGCTCCGATCGGTGTCCCACTGGGTTGTGGGCTCGAAGAAGCCCTGGTCTTCGGGCGCGAGGTGCGCCTTGACGGCCTCCTCGTTGAGCTCGAAGCCCAGGCCGGGCGCCTCCGGCACGCGGATGTAGCCGTCCTGGATGATCGGCTTGGGCAGGCCGTCGATGAAGTCGTTCCAGAACGGGATCTCGGTGAAGTGGTGCTCCAGGGCGATGAAGTTCTCGGTGGCGGCGGCGCAGTGGACGCTGGCCATGGTGCTGATCGGCGTGCCGGCCATGTGCAGCGCCATGCTGATGCCGTACTCCTGGGCCATGTCGCCGATCTTCTTGGTCTCCACGATGCCGCCGCTGGTGGCGAGGTCGGGGTGGATGACGTTGACCGCGCGGGCCTCCAGCAGCGGCCGGAAGCCCTCTTTCAGGTAGATATCCTCGCCGGTGCAGACGGGTGTGTTCAGCGCGCGCTCGAGCTGCACCCACTTGTCGGTGAACTGCCAGGGCACCAGGTCCTCCAGCCAGGCCAGATTGTAGGGTTCCAGCGCGTGGCCCAGCCGGATGCAGTCGTCGACGCCGATGTGGCCGAAGTGGTCGGCGGCGATCGGCACGTCGTCGCCGACGACCGCGCGCACCTGGTCGACGTACTCGCAGATCATGTCGATGCCCTTGGGCGTGAGCCGCACATGGGTGAAGGGGTGCATCAGGTACTGCATAGTGTAGTTGTGGCCGGGGTCGTCGCCGGGGTCGCCGGGCAGCATGCCCTGCGGCCAGGTCAGCGTGCCCGTTGACGCCGATCAGCGGCTGCACGCCCACATCCATCTTGAGCATGGTGAAGCCGCGCTCCAGGCGCTCCTAGCAGCTTCTTGCCCATCCCTCGCCGGTCGGCTCGTTGGGCGTGTCGCAGTACATGCGGATGCGGTCGCGGAACTTGCCGCCGGCCAGCATATAGGCCGGCACGCCGTAGGCTTTGCCGGCCAGGTCCATCAGCGCCATCTCGACGCCGCAGACGCCGCCGCCCTGCCGCCCGTGGTGGCCGAACTGCTTGATCTTGCGGAACAGCTTGTCCAGGTTGCAGGGGTTCTCGCCCACGCAGCCGGCTCTTGAGCATCAGCGCGTAGTTCTTGCTGGCGAAGTCGCGCACCTCGCCGTAGCCACTGAGGCCCTGGTTGGTATCGATGCGCACGATGCGTGAAGCGCCAGCGGTCCCAGCCGACCGTGGCGGTGCGCAGATCGGTGATCTTGAGTTCGCTGGGCCGCGAGGCGGCGGGCGCGTGGTCTTCGGGCCGCGGTGTGTTCTGTTCACTCATTGGTTATTTCCTTTACGACAAGATGACAAGATGACAAGATGACAAGATGACAAGGTGACAAGATGACAAGGTGATTCTCTTGTCCTCATTTCACACCTTCACCCTTCACCCCCTCACCTTGTCACCCCTTCACCCCTTCACCCCCTCATCTTGTCACCCCTCACCGGCGGTTCGCCTGCTTCCAATCGTTAAAGTCGGCTTCAATATCCTCGCGCCAAGTGGGCACGTCGATCTCGCCGCTGGTGTACTTGCCCTCGCCCAGGCGCAGCTTGCCGAACTCGTCGCGCACCCGGACATCCTCGCTGCGCTCGACTACCTCCTGGGCCAGGTGCGGCGGGATGACGATCACGCCGGTGGGCGTGCCGAGGATGACGTCGCCCGGCAGCACCGTCACGCCGCCGATGCGGATGGGGATGTTGATGCCCGCCAGCGTGACATCGGCGATCGCGGTCGGGTCGATGCCGCGTACGTAGAAGTTCACATCTTTAAGCTGGACCAGCCCCTGGTAGTCGCGGATGCCGCCGTCGATCACGGCGCCGGCGCGGGTGCGGGTGCGCACGGCGGTGCCGAGGTTGTCGCCCACGATCGTGCCGTCCTTAATTTTGCCGAAGATATCCACCACCATCACGTCGTTGGGCTGGAGCGTCTCGATGATCCAGGAGTTCTGCCCGCCGACGCTGCCGCGCCCCTCGGCCAGACCGGCCCGCTGAACGGCGTCGTGGTAGTCGGGGCGGTGCGGGAGGAACTGCGCCGTCACCGCGCGCCCGACGGTGATCGTGCCGGGGTGCGTTTCCATCCAGCCGCCCTCGAACTGGCGGTGGTAGCCGTGCTTGCGTAGCACCGACCATGCCTCTTCGGTCGTGACCAGTTTCATGCGTTCGAGGAGATCGTCGGGCACGCGCGGGCGCCCGTCGGGAAAGCGGTCAAACGGGTTGAGGCCGGTGAGTTCGATCAGGGCTTCACGGGAGGGCTGAACTGGCATGGCGTTGCGCTCCATCCTATCCGTGTTGCGTATTGCGTGTTGCGTGCGCGCTGACACGCAACACGCAATACGCAACAGAGAATGACGATATTGATGACAAATGACCCGCTAGTGCTCGTCGGCGGGCCCGGCACGATACTATACCATACCTTGTTGGAAAGGATTTCTTGAGGGCCAGGGCGGTCGATCGTGACGCCGAGCCTAGGGGCGGCCCTTCCGATCATGACGCCGAACGACGCCGAACGTCGCCGACGACGCCGAACGTAGGGGCGACCCTTGCGGTCGCCCTCGACGGAGGCGTTGAGATCTCTTCGCCAATCGTCGCCAATCGTCGCGGGACGCCGATGGATTCGGTGATCCTCGTCGCCCTCATCGCGCGGGCGGCCGCGAGGGCCGCCCCTACGGCGATGGGGATCGGTGATCCTCATTGCGGGCGATTGTAAATCGTTCAGGCCAGCCGCCGCAGCATCTCAAGGCAGGTCCGGGTGTGGTGGTACGGGCACTCCCACGGGCCGACCTTGTAGCGGTCGGGTTTCGGGGCGCCGTGGCGGTCCAGCACCTTGAACCACTCGCCGTGCGTGCGGTCGACGAAGCGCTCCTCGATGTAGGCCCAGCAGCCCAGCGCCGCCCACGCGAACTCGGTGTGCCCGGAGATCTGGTAGGCATTGTAGAAGCCGACCACCGCCTCGGCCTGCACCCACCAGTGCTTCTCGGCGCTCTCCGGCCGGTCGGCGTCGCCTTCGTACAGCACGCTTCCATCGGCGTCCAGGCCCTGCGAGTAGACCGCCCACGCGATCTCGACGGCGGCCGCCTGGGCTTGCTCCAGCAGATCGGGCGCGCCGAGCGCGGCGGCCTCCATGATCAGCCAGCAGCCCTCGATGTCGTGGCCGTAGGAGACGCCGCCGCCGAGCCTGTTCCATTGGTCGTCGAAGAAGAGCCTGAAATGCGAGGTCTGCGGGTCGATCACATGCTGGAGGAAGATCGTGACCAGTTCGCGCAGCCGCGCGCGCAGCCGCTCGTCATCCCAGACGCGCAGCAGGCTGGTGTAGGCCTCCATAATGTGCAGCAGCGTGTTCATGGACTTGCGGCACTCCGGCTCCTTCTCGCTCAGGCGCATGTCGGCCGGCGCGCTCCAGTCGCGGCCGCAGCCCTCGACGTAGCCGGTGAAGATGTCGTCGTGGGCGTGGGCTTCGAGCAGGCCGAAGAGCTGCTGGGCCAGCCGCAGGCTCTCGGTGTCGTGGGTGGCGGCGTGGTATTCGGCCAGGCCGTAGATCGCGAAGGCCTGGGCGTAGCTGTGCTTGCGGTCGCTGGCCGGCGTGCCGTGGCGGTCGACCAGCCAGTAGACACCGCCGTGGGAATGATCCCAGAGGACCTGCGCGAGGTACTCGTAGGCCCGCCGCGCCATGGGCAGGTACGCCTCGTTCCCGAAGGCCCGGTAGGCGGCCGCGTAGGTCCACAGGATGCGGGCACACAGCACTGCCGAGCGCGGCACGTCGTTCAGCGGCTGCAAGTCGTTGGTCAGCGCGCCATAAAAGCCGCCGTGCTCCTCATCGACGGCGTGCGCGATCCAGAACGGCAGGATATTGCCGGTCAGCTCCTGCTCCAGGCGCCGGCGCAGTTCGGCCGCGACGAAGGGGGCTTGGTCGGTGTCAGGGGAGCTTGGCATTGGCGCGATCCTCGTTCGTTTTTCATGATCTCATGCTGGTCTGGAGCAGCTCCAGCAGCGCCCGATCAACCTTGTACCCATGCAACTCCTCGTAGCGGGCGCCGGGGCGCCCGTGCTCGACGACCCCGAAGTCGCCGGCGAAGTTCCACAGCGCGAAGCCCCAGCCGAACTCCTTGTACAGGCCGAACAGGTCGGCGAACCAGCGCAGCGCGATGTCGTTGGGCGTGCGGTTGTAGCAGCCGCACTCGCCGATATGCACCCTGGCGCCGGCCGCCTCGACATCGCGCCAGGGCTGGTAGAAGGCGCGCAGTGTCGCGCGGTCCCAGGTCACGCCTTCCCACACCTGCCCAGGGTACAGCGGTTCGGGCGCTTCGGCGTGGCCCGACCACCACGCGGCCTGGTGGTGGCTGACCGGCATGGGCTGGTAGCCGCGCCCGCTTTGGACGACACCCAAGTCGGCCAGCTCCGGCAGAGCCAGGTGGCCGCCGCCCAGGCCGTCGATCACGATCTCGCGCGCCGGGTCGATCGCCCGGATCGCGGCGACAGTGCGGCGGATCAGCGCGGCGTGGCCGGCGCGGGTCATGCCGTACTGCCCGACCGAGGGCGGCTCGTTCAGCAAATCGAAGCTCAGGCCGGCGCTGTGTACGCCCCGGTAGCGCCGGGCGAAGGTCTCCCACAGGAACACGAACGCATCCTGGGCCAGCGGGTCGAGCCAGAGGTTGTGGCGCTCCAAGTCGTTGCGGTTGATGCAGTAGCCCGGCGCGCGGTGCAGGTTCAGGCTGAAGTGGAAGCCGCGGGCCTGGCATGCCTCCAGGTAGCGATCGAAATAGGCGAAAACCGCCTCATTGGGGTGGAAGTAGTCGAAATCGCTGGTCCAGAAGCGGTAGTCGGTCGGGACGCGCACGAAGTTGAACCCATGGTGGGCCATGAAGTCGAGCGCGCGCTCATCCGGCGCTTCGGGCTGCTGGCCAGGGTTCCAGATGTACATCCACAGAAAGTTGAAGCCGTAGTGTGGCATGATCATTGGCCTCCAATTTGGGAAAAAGGGGTTTGAGAGGGCTGCCCCCTCAGTCTCCCCCCACCCACATTGTAAAGTAGAGCGGCGTTGCCCGAAACCTTGTCTAAAGGAAAGGTGATATGTTCATGCGCCGATGATACCACAGCATGTGCGTAAGCGCCCCAAACATGTCCCCGCCAGATGTATTTTCCGCTTAACCTACGCCTCTACCTAGTATCCCACGTGTCCGTCGGTGTACCAGCGCAGTGCCAGAGCCTGCCCCTGCGTGCCATGCACGCTCACACCGCCCGACACGCCGGGGGTCGTAACGGGACGTGTTGCGGGGGCGCCCGGCTCCTGTGCTCTCGCCACCGGCGAGGCCAACCGGAGTACCGGCTGCCTATCTCCTGGTTACGTGAAGCTCATATGGAGGTTAACATGACACTAGCTGGCCTACTTCCGCCGATCGGTTTGGAGATCCCATGCAGTTGCTACGCGGTCAACGTTCCACTGAAAGTGGACGTTCTGGGGATCCTGACGCTGGACTTCAAGGGAGGGATTAAGGTACGTGTCGAGGCGAACATCGCAGGCGGTCTCGGCGGCGTCAAGCTGAAGGTAATCGGCCACGAGGTCTCGGCTGATAGCCCGGTGCTCGGCAAGGTCACGATCAGCCAGGCCGATATCGATACGACGCCGCTCAGCTTGCTTGAGCTTACCAAGAATCTCCCGCCGACCTTCCGGCAAACGATGTTCCTAGATTTCCAGGTGACGGTCGAGAAGCCGCCGGGAGGTGGACCGCCCCTGGTGCTGTCGAACACGAAGACGGCCAGGCTGCTCAACGACAACCTCACAGTGTTTCCGCCGCAGGGCTCTGTGTACCAACTCCAGGAGCCGGTCGACCTGGCGCCGGTCGGCGCGCCGAGCCAGGTCGTCGCCCAGTTGCTCCAGTTCCCCGTCACGGTCTCGCACAATCCGTAACACCCCGGCCTGGAGTTGTCGCCGCAGAGTAGACGGCGCCAGGCTCGACGTATGAGAAGTGGAGAGGAGTTTGAGGGCTTTCCCCTCAAGCTCCCCTTTTCAGACAGCCGCTTTCATCAGAAGGAATCGATCAGTGATTGCACCCGCAGCGCCTGCTGCGCCTGCTCCGCCGTCCAACCCTCGGGTATGGGGCAGGTGACGCGCGCCGGGCGGCGGGCGGGCAGGTCAAAGTAGTTGTCGCTGAACACTACGTCGGCGCCGTCGAGCGCCAGCGCGACGAAGCGCGCCAACGAGCGGGCGTGCAGTTGGATGGCAAGTTGCTCGCCGGCCTGCTGCACTTCGACGCCGATCTGTGGGTCTTCCAGGGCCAGGTGTTTAGTAGGCGCGAACGTGGCGACGGCCACCTGCATTCGCTCGCCGGCCCGCCAGAGTTCGCAAACCAGGAGCGAGTGGCGACGACGCGCTTCCTCCAACCGCCCCGAAAAATCCAGCGCCAGCACATGCGCCGTCGCCAGTGGGCCGGTGGCCACGTTCGCTTCGCCGGCTTCCAGACGCTCGCCACACAGGCTCTCAAGCGACCAGCGCACTTGGCCCGCCCAGGGTTCGGCGGCGTCATTGGTGACGAAGATGCCCATACGGTCGCGGTCGTCCTCGATCGAGAGCAGCAGCGGGGCGAAGAAGCGCCGGCTGGCGTAGTGCAGTGCCTTCCAGCGCCCAAAGTAGTCGATGCCGGACCACGAGGCCACCGGCCAGCAGTCGTTGAGCTGCCAATAGAGCGCGCCGGCGCAGGCCGGGTGGCGCCGCCAGTGCTCGACGCCCACCCGCATGGCTTCGGCCTGGAGCAACTGGCTCAGGTAGACCAGGCCGGCGAAGTCTTTGGGCAGGCGGAAGTGGTCGGTGAGCGAGGTGATGATCTTGCCGTTGCCGGCCGGGTTGCGCTGGTGGTGCTCCATGATGTACGAGGTCATGTTCCAATCGCGCGGCTCGGCGTAGGTCGCGATCGTGGGCAGGCTGGGCAGCGACTGGAAGCCGAACTCGCTGACGAAGCGCGCGCGTGTCTCGCGGTAGCTGCTGAACGGCTTCATGGCGTGCCAGACCAGCCACTGGTGCAGGTCGCCGGCGGCCTCGCCGTTGGGGTCGTCGAACGGTGTCCCGGAGGAGGGCGAGCTGGGCCAGTAGGCGCAATCGGGGTCTTCGGCCGCCACCCAGGCGGGCAGGGTGTGGTGGAAGAAGCAGTCGTAGGCGGCCTTGAGATCGGCCAGCTCGGCCCGCTCGGACCAGCCCCAATCCACCCAGGCGGCTTCGATCTCGTTGTTGCCGCACCACAGCGCCAGGCAGGCACGGTGGCGCAGCCGGCGCACGGCGTCGATGACCTCGGCGCTCAGGTTGGCCAGCAGCGCCTCGTCGGCGAGTGGGTAGGTGGCGCAGGCGAACATGAAGTCCTGCCAGACCAGCAGGCCCAGCCGGTCGCACAGGTCGTACAGGTACTCGTCCTCGTAGCAGCCGCCGCCCCAGATGCGCAGCATATTGTGGTGCGCGGCGGCCGCCGAGCCGAGCAGGTGGTCGAGCCGGGCGTGGGAGATGCGGGTCGGGAACGAGTTGGCCGGTATCCAGTTCGAGCCTTTGGCGAAGATCGGCAGGCCGTTGACCACGAATGTGAACGACCGGCCCCATTCGTCGGGCTGCTGGCGCAGCTCGATGGTGCGCAGCCCGACTTGGTAGGTGCGCTGGTCCAGGACCGTGGCGCCGCTGGCCAGCTCGACCTCGACGCGGTACAGCGGCTGGTCGCCGTAGCCGTTCGGCCACCAGAGCTGCGGCTGCTCGACCACCAGCGCGACGGTGCCACGGTCGGCATCCAGCGGTGCCTCGGCGGTCTGGACCCGGCCGTCGGGCGCGGTCAGGCGCAGTATCAGGCGCAGCGGCGCCTCGGCGTAGATCTCGGCCGCGCCGGTCGCCGTCAGCGTCACCTGGCCGGCGTCGTGGCGCTGGCGCAGGTGGACATCGGCTAGCCGGGCACCGTTGTAGCCCTCCAGACGCAGATCGCGCCAGATCCCGACCGCCGGCAGCCGGGGACCCCAGTCCCAGCCAAAGTGGCTGGGCGCTTTACGCAGGTACGGCGCGCCGGGCAACGGGTCGTTGACATCGACCATGGGCCGCTCGCGCTGGCGCTCGGCGGCGTAGCGCACCGCCGAGCGGAACATGATCCGCAGCTCGTTCTCGCCCGCCCGCAGCGCCTGGCGCACCTCCCAGCGGTACTGGCGAAACATGTTCTCGGCAGTGCCGACCGCCTGCCCGTTCAGCCAGACCTCGGCCAGGGTGTCCAGCCCGTCGCAGACCAGGAACACGCGCGCCTGCGCCAACAGGCCGGCGTCGGCCGTGAAGACGCGCCGGTACTCCCAATCCCGCTCGGCGACCCATTGGACGCGCTTTTCCTCGTCGCCCACAAACGGGTCGGCGATCCGCCCGGCCGCCAGCAGATCGGTGTGGACGCCGCCCGGCACGCCGGCCGGCAGCCATTCGTCGCCGCTGGCCTGACGAAGTTGCCATTCGCCGCCGAGTGAGCGGTTGATCGATGGATTCATATATGACTACCCTCGCAAATCGTTTAGAATCGCGTCACGCCGCCGCCAGACCAAGCGCCGCGACCGTCTCCGGGTCCGGTTCGCGACCGTTCTCGCTGGTCGTGACGACGCTGAAGCCGCCGGCGTAGTCCCACATCGTCCAGCCGATCCCATATTTCTCTAGGCTGGTGCGGAGATCGCGAATCCAGGCGTTGCGATGTTCCGGCTTGGACTTCAGACGGTAGACGCCGAACTCGTTGCAGGTCAGGCGCACGCGGTGCTGCCCGGCCCAGGCCGCCGCGCGCCCGATCCACGCATCGAACTTGGCCGCGTCCCACTGCTCGGCGCCATAGTCACGGGCCGCTTCCTTGGCCCGCTGGTCCTCGATGCGTGGAAGGATGGCGTCGAGCGCCTGCGGGCTCGACGGGTACGGCAGGTGCTCCAGGTGCGGCCAGTAGTCCTCGCCCCAGGTCGCGCCCTGGTGGGTGAAGGTGTGGGGATCGTAGCAGTGGAAGTTGTAGACGATGTTGGGGTCGGCCAGCGGCTCAAGCTCAAGCAACTCCGGCAGGCTCGACCACTTGTGCCCGGCCGCGATCAGGGTGTGGTCGGGCGCGCCGGCGCGCATGGCCGCCAGGAGCTGCGCCTGGATGGCGGCCCAGCGCCGGCCATCCCTGATCACCGGCTCGTTGAGCGTTTCCAGGAACACCCGCTCGGGGTCGCGGGCCGACAGGTGGCGGGCCAGGGCATGCCAGAACGCGGCAAACATCGCCACCACCTCGTCGCTCTGGTCCAGCCGCTGCTTGAAACTGTCCTCGGGGTGTGGGTCCACAATCACGGCCAGGTCCTGCCCCAGGATCATGTCGAGCGCGGCGTCCACGTGCGCCAGGTTCTGCGGATTCAGCCGGGCCGGGTCGCGCTCGTCCAGCAGGATCTCATGATTCAGGGTGAAGCGAACATGCCCAAACCCGATCGCGGCGATCAGCTTGATATCCTCAAGGGTGTTGTAGGACTGGAAGTGGTGTGGATCGTAGTGCCGGGCCTGGGCGAACCAGTGACTGAGGTTAATGCCGCGCGCGAGGCGCCCGAAGCGCGCGTCGCTCACGCCGAGCGCCGCCGAGGGTGTGGACATCATTGGCCTCCAATTTATCGGGTAGCCCGCCGGACGTATTTGCGATTCCAAACTCACCTGATGTGTTACGTGTTGCGTGTTGCGTGGTTCGACGCACGCAACACGCAACACGTAACAGATGCAGTTTGTGGCTCACCAGGCATACGCCTTGGGGGCTTCGCCGCCGGGGCCGGGCCAGATCTGATCGAGCCGCGCCAGCGTCTCAGGCGCCAACCGGATCGCCAACGCCCGCAGGCTGCCGTTGAGCTGGTCCAGCGTGCGCGGCCCGATGATCGGCGCCGTGACCACCGGATTGTGGAGCAGCCAGGCCAGGGCGACATCGGCCGGCGACTCGCCCAGCTCCTGGCAGAGTTGCTCGTAGGACTCCAACTGCGAGCGGTGCCGCTCGATCTCCTGCTGTCTGCGCGGATCGGCCCGCCGCCCCTCGGTGGCCTTTTGCAGCGCGCCGCCCAGCAAGCCGCCGCCCAGCGGGCTCCAGGGGATCAAGCCCAGGCCGTAATGCCGGCAGGCCGGGATGACCTCCAACTCGATCATGCGGGCGTTGAGGTTGTACAGGCTCTGCTCCGACACCAGCCCCATGAAGTGACGGGCTGTCGCGCTGCACTGGGCGGTCGCGATATCCCACCCGGCGAAGTTGCTACTGCCGACGTAGAGCACCTTGCCTTGCTGCACCAGGATCTCCATCGCCTGCCAGATCTCTTCCCATGGCGTTGTGCGCTCGATGTGGTGCATCTGATACAGGTCGATATGGTCGGTCTGGAGCCGGCGCAAGCTCTCGTCGCAAGCCCGGCGGATATGGTAGGCCGAGAGACCGCGCTCATTCGGCCGTTCGCCCATCTGGTTGTAAGCCTTGGTCGCCAGCACGATCTGCTCGCGCCGCCCGCCGCCCTGCGCCAGCCAGCGCCCAATGATCTGCTCGGTGATGCCCTCGCCCAGCTTCCAACCGTAGACGTCGGCGGTATCGAAGAAGTTGATATCCAGCTCCAGCGCGCGGTCCATGATCGCGAAGCTGCCGGCCTCGTCGGTCTGCGGGCCGAAGTTCATGGTGCCCAGGCACAACCGGCTAACCTGCAGGCCGGTCCGGCCCAGTTGGGTATAGTCCATTGGTTTCATCCTCACTATATATTGTCAGTTGTCAGTTGTCAGTTGTCAGTTGCACCGCAACTGACAACTGACAACTGACAACTGACAAATGTTGAGCTGTCCTAGCACGCTCAGCCCACCGGCTGCTCACTCAACGACGGCGGCTGGAGGCTGGTCTCGACGAGCGGCGCCTCCGAGAGCCGCGGCTGGTGGACGCGCCGCCCGCCCGGCCGCGGGATATACGGCACGCTCTCGATCAGCGTGCGGGTGTACTCCTGCCGGGGCGCCTCGAAAATCTCCTCCACCAGGCCGTACTCGATCACCTTGCCCTCGTACATCACGGCGATGCGGTCGCTCATATGCTCGACCACCGCCAGGTTGTGCGAGATAAACAGGTAGGCCAGGCCGAGCTGGGCCTGGAGGTCCTGCAATAGCCGCAGGATCTGGGCCTGGATGGACACGTCGAGCGCGCTGACGGCCTCGTCGCAGATCAGGAGCTTGGGGTTCAAGGCCAGGGCCCGCGCGATGCCGATGCGCTGCTGCTGGCCGCCCGAAAACTCAAACGGAAACGCATTGGCGGCGGCCGGGTCCAGCCCCACCAGCTCCAACAGCTCGCGCACCCGGCGCGCCCGCTCGGCTGGCGTCCCAATCTTATGGATGACCAGCGGGTCCTCGATCGCCCCCTGTACCGTCATCATCGGGTTCAGGCTGGCCAGCGGGTCCTGGAAGATCATCTGGATGTCGCGGCGCTTCTCGCGCAGCGCCCTAGGCCCGAGCGCGGTGAAGTCCACGCCGTCAAAAAAGACCTTGCCCTCGTCCGGCTCGTACAGCCGGACAATACAGCGCGCAAGGGTCGACTTGCCGGAGCCGGACTCGCCCACGATGCCCAGCGTCTCGCCGGCCGGCAGCTCGATCGAGACATCCTGCACGGCCGCGAAGCGGGTCCTGCCGCGCGGGAAATACTTCGTAAGGTTCTCGACCCGCAGGAGCGGCCCCTCGGAGGACTTAAGCGTGGACTTGTTCAGCGACATGGCTCATCACCTCCTCGGCATAGTGGCAGGCCACCAGGTGGTCGGCTTCGATGCGGCGCAAGGTCGGTTTCTCCTCCAGGCTTTTTTGGGTGCCAAACCGGCAGCGCGGCGCAAACGGGCAGCCCTTGTGGACGGTCATCGCGCTGGGCGGGATGCCGGGGATGGGCTGGATCGCCTGCTTGCCGTGGCCGATCTCCATGGTGCTCTCCAGCAGCCCCAGCGAATACGGGTGCGCGGTATGGCTGATCAGCTTGTCCACCGTCGTCAGCTCGACCACCTCGCCGGCGTACATCACCGCGATTCGGTCGCAGTAATTGGTGGCGACGCCAAAGTCATGGGTGATGATGATCATCCCCATGCCGATCTCCTTACGCAACTCGTGGAGCAGCTTGAGCACCTGGGCCTGCACCGTCACATCCAGCGCCGTGGTCGGCTCGTCGGCCACCAGCAGCTTGGGGTTCAAGGCCAGGGCCACGGCGATCATCACCCGCTGGCGCATGCCGCCGGAGAACTGGTACGGGTAGTCATAGAAGCGCTGCTCCGGCTGCGGGATGCCCACCCGGCGCAGCAGATCGACCGCCCGGTCCTTGGCCTCGACCGGCGAGTAGAGTTTTCGCACCAGCATGCTCTCGGTGATCTGCGGGCCGATCCGCATGATCGGGTTCAGGCTGGTCATGGGGTCCTGGAAGATCACCCCCACATCACGCCCGCGCACATCGCGCAGCTCATGCGGCTGCATCTTGAGCAGGTCCTCGCCGTCCAGCAGCGCCTCGCCGCGGGTCACCCGGCCATTGCGGGCGATCAGGCCCAGCAGCGAGAGCAGCGTCACCGACTTGCCCGAGCCGCTTTCGCCGACGATGCCCAGGCTCTCGCCTGGCTGAAGCTCAAAGCTGACCCCATTCACAGCATGGACCGTGCCGCCAGGGCGCTGGAACTCGACCCACAGATCTTTAACCTGGAGTAACGGCGTGGCCATCTAGCGCTCTCCTTTCGCGTTGAAGATCTCTTGCAGGCCATCGCCCAGCCAGGTGAACGCCAGTAGCGTAAGACTAAACAATGCGGTGGGCCAGATCGCCAGGTGCGGGAAGCCGCGCATCTTGCCGATGCCCAGGTTGATCAGGTTGCCCCAGGAAGGCTCGGGCGGGCGGATGCCGACGCCGATAATCGACAGGCCGGCCTCGGCGATCATCGCGTACGGGATGCCGAAGCTCAACATCACCGCGATCGGGCCGAGGATATTGGGCAGGACATACTTCAGGATGACGTGGCGCTCGCGGGCGCCCAGCGTGCGCGCGGCGTGGACGTACTCCTGGTTCCTGAGCGCCAGCACCTGGCCGCGGATCAGGCGGGCGTAGCCGGCCCACCCGGTGATCGCCAGCGCGATCACGATCGTGAACACGCTCTGGCCCAGCGCCGTGGCCAGCACCACGGCCAGCAGAATCGAAGGGAAGGAGTTGAAAATGTCCACCAGCCGCATCAGGAAGTTGTCCAGCAGCCCGCCGCGCATCCCCGAGATCGAGCCGATCGTCGCGCCGATCAACAGTGAGAGCAGCGTAGTGCCCAGGCCGACCACCGCCGCAGTGCGCACGGCGTAGATGATCCGGCTCAGTTGGTCGCGGCCCAGGTCGTCGGTGCCGAAGGGGTGCTCGCGGGTGGGCGGCTGCCAGGTCAGGCCCAGGTTCTGGTCATTGTAGTGGTAGGGGGCGATCAGCGGCGCGAAGATGGCGATCAGGATAAACAGGCTCACCAGCGCCAAGCCGATCACCGCCATCGTATTACGCCGGTAGCGCCGCCAGAAGATCTGGAGCAGCGTCTCGGGGGCCGGTGCCGCGCCGCCGGCGGCCTGCGGAAGAGGGGATACAGCCATGGCAGTCTCTCCTTCGAGAAGTGGAGCGGCGGTCGTTACGCCTCCAGCTTGATGCGCGGATCGAGAAGGCTGTAGATGATGTCGGCCATCAGGTTGGCCAGCATGACGCCCAGGGCCAGCACCACGACGCTAGTGATCACCAGCGGGTAGTCGCGCGCGCCCAGCGCGGTGGAGAAGAGCTGGCCGATGCCGGGGATGCGGAAGATACTCTCGATCCAGACCGAGCCGACCAGCGCATAGGCGACCTGGGGCGCGGTGGTGGTCACGACCGGGATCAGCGAGTTACGCAGCGCGTGCCGCATAATCACGACCTGCTCGGGCAGGCCCTTGGAGCGCGCCGTCCGAATGAACTCCTGGCTCATGGTCTCGGCGACCTGGTTGCGGGTAAACCGGGCGATGCCGGCCAGCGGACCGAGCGCCAGCGTCAGCACCGGCAAGATCAACTGCTGCGGCTTCGGCCAGGGCGTGGCCCAGCCGCCATTGGGCAGGATGTTCCAGACCTGTCCGGCGAGGGTCAGGATCAGGAGGATCGCCAGCACATATACGGGGACGATCTGCCCGACCATCGAGAAGCTGGTCACAATATAGTCGATCCAGGTGTTGCGCCGGAAGCCGGCGAGCACGCCCAGCGGGATGCCCACCAGCAGGGCCAGGCCGATGCCCAGAAACACGATCAGCATGGTACGCGGCAGGCGCTCCTTCACCATGGTCTCGATCAGCACGCTGGGAGTCTGGAAGGAGGGGCCGAACTTGAGGGTAACCGCCTTGCTGACATAGGTCCAGATCTGAACATACAGCGGCTTGTTCAGGCCATAGCGCTCCTCGAACAGTTGGCGCTGCATACGGTAGGCCTCGCTGTTCTGGTTGACCTGCGTCGACATCACCGAATAGGCGCGCTGGACATCGAGGTAGTTACCCGGCGCGAGCCAGAGCAGCGTGTAGGAGATGCTGATGATCACGACCAGGGAGATCGCCATCATGGCGAAACGCTTGACCAGGAACGTGAGGAAGCTTAAGTTCATAGGTTCCTCCTATCCTACAGCACGAATTGTGGTGGGATGGGGTTTGTGGGGAGGGCCGCAGCCCTCCCCACGCCCCTCCCGCTGATTGCCTAGTGGGGTTTGTGGGGAGGGCCGCAGCCCTCCCACAAATCTCGCGCCTATTCTACCCTATTCCGTCCACGTGAGGTACTGGAACTGGAAGATGTGGCCCCAGGACAGCCTGTTGAGGACGATGCCTGAGACGTGCGGATCGGTGGTGTAGAAGGTCTTGTCATTATAGATCGGAACCATCCAGGCCGCGTCGACGGCGAGTTGCTGGAGCTTGACCACCTCGTCCTGCGCCTCCTCAATCGACGACTGGCGCAGCTCGATCATCAGCCGCTGGGCCTGCTTGTTCATGTCGGTGAGGTCTTCGTACTGCGCGACGCTCTGCTCCTCGCGCAGGATCATGTCCAGGGCGTTCTGGTAAGCAGCCAGCTTGCCTGCGTCGTCGGTAGCCCCCTGGTACTCCTTGGTGATCGCCGCGAACTGCTCTGTAAAGGTGGGCGTGAGCTTCATGGTCTCGCCCCAAGAGTTGTTCTCGGCGGCGATGATCTGCTGGCGCTTCTCGGTGGCGGCCTTGGCGCGCGCTTCCAGCTCGGCCCAGTCGCCGGCTGCCGTGGTCTTCCGGGCTTCCTCGATCTGATCCTGGAAGGTGGCATACTCGGCCATGCCGCCCGGTTTGTAGTCCATGAACCACCAGGTGTGGCTGGAGTTCAACAGCAGGTCCAGCGGCTGGAACCAGTTCATGGGGCCGCCCAGCGTAGCGTAGCCGGGATTGAAGTCCTTGTTGAAGTTCGACCACTGGAGGGTGTTGTAGACCGGCGCCTCGTTGTTCTGGATGACGATCGGCACCCCCAGGTTATCCTGCCACATCTTGACCACTGCCTCGATCACCGGCATCTGCGGGTCGTTGGCCGGCGGGGCGTAGAAGGTCAGCTCCGGGAAGCCCTGGCCGTTCGGGAAGCCGGCCTCGGCCAGCAGTTGCTTGGCCTTCTCGACATCGTAGGGCAGCGGCTTGATCTGGCTGGTCACGGCCGGGTCGCCGGTGAAGGCGTCGGTCGGGACGGCCATGCCCTTGAGCACCTGGTCGGTGATGGCTTTCTTATCGATCGCCATGGCGAAGGCTTGGCGCACGCGCAGGTCGGACAGCGGGCCGGGATCGATCGCGCGATCGTACTGGATGCCGCGCCAGATCAGATCCTGAACCTGTTCCTTCATGTTGTCCTTCATCTCGGGGATGTTCTGGGCGTAGGCGAGTTGGCTGGGGTCCTCCAGGAAGGTGAACTGGATCTCGCCATTCTCGAAGGCTTGCAGGCGGGCATTGGCATCCGGGTAGGGCTTCAGGACGATCGTGCCCACATTGCCGATGCCGTCGCCGACATAGTTCGGGTTGCGCTTCAGTGTGACATCGCCGCCGCTGACCCATTCGGTGACGACATACGGCCCGTTGAACACCGCAACTTTGGGGTCCCACCAGTCCTCGGGGTGCTCCGCAAGGCTCTTGGAGTTGATCGGCATCGAGGTCGAGATCGCCAGCAGGTTCGGGAAGGCGGCGTTGCCCTCGATCAGCGTCACCTCAAGGGTGTAATCGTCGATTACCTTGATGCCCAGTTCGTCGTCTTTCACCGCGCCATTCTTGTAGGCCCAGCCGTTCTTGATCTGGCCCCACGGCCCGGCCCACATCGGGGCATCCTTGAGCGGTGGGCTCATCAGGCGCCTCCAGGCGCCGGCGTAGTCGTTCGCGGTGACGGGGTCGCCATTGGACCACTTCTTGTCCTGGCGCATCTTGATCGTCCAGACGGTGTTATCGGCGTTGGGCGTGGCGCTCTCGGCGACCTTGGGCACCACCTTCAGCTCCGGGGAGTAGCCGTAGAGACCCTCGAAGACCGTCCCCTGCGAGACCAGCAACTGCGATGACCAGAAGGCGTGATCAAAGCTGGTGATTCCGTCGCGGAGATACGGGAGGTTGACGGTGACATCCAGGACATCTCCTGTCGGCTGGGCCTGTTCTGCCGTGGCCTGGGGCGCTGCCGTCGCCGCTACCGGCGCCGCTGTGGCATCGGTTGTGGCCGGGGCGGTTGTTGCCGCCGGGGCTGCGGCTGTGGCCGCGCTGGGCGGCGTCTCCACTGCCGGCCCGCCGCACGCCGCGATCAGCGGCACGATCAGGATGAGAAGAGCGACCATGCTCATGGGGAACCTGTGCTTCTTGACCATTTCCTGTTCCTCCTCTTTGAGATGCACAACCTCGAACCGAGCGACGTGATCCGTGCTACCCGATGCGTGTACCGACCCACCCATCGACATCACGCATCACGCGCAGATGATTTTAATCTCCCATGCGATAAGGCGGTCAGTAGCTGCTCCCAATCACCCCCTTTGCTCGATCATAGGCGTCGGCTCCGGCGGCTAGGCCGGTGCTTTGCTCTGCCACAGGAGTTACGCAGTTATCTTGGAGGCGTGGTCTCGGCCTTCGGCAGCAAGGTACTTTCTCTTCCTTTTATCGACGATTTTCGCCCGGTCGGGCGAAAATCGTCGATAAAAAAAGATAGGATGAAGTACCTTGCTGCCGCAGGCAAGAGCGGCGTTGCGGTCGCCACCACGTAATCCCTGTCATTCACAAAAAGGCTTCGTCTCGGATTGGGTAATCGACCTGCATCAAAAAGCGTACCACTAAACTCAGCCCCTCAACCCCCCTTTTTCCAAAGGCTCTAGTCGCGGGCCGGGCGCACCGATTGGCGTTCGATTAGCGTGGGCCGCAGAACGGTAGTCACACAACTCATGGTGGGAAACGCGGCCCGGTTCGCCAGGAGCTGTACGGCCAGCCGGCCTAGGCTCAGTTTATCGACTCGCATCGTCGTCAGCGCCGGGGTCACGTGCGCGGCCAGGTCGATGTCGTCGAAGCCGATAATCGATAGGTCGTCCGGCACGCTACGGCCAAGCGCTTGGGCCGCCTGCATCACCGCAATCGCCATCGCGTCGTTGCAGCAGAACAGGGCCGTGATGCGCGGGAAGCGCCGGAGCAGGTCGGCGGCGGCTTCGGCGGCCTGCTCAGACGGGATATGGCTGTCGGCGAAATACTGCGGCGTTATGCCGTGCTCTTGCAGCGCCTGGAGATAACCGCGGCGGCGCTCCTCGATGCTGGGATACGCGCTGGGCAAACTGCCAACCAGGCCGATATGCCGATGCTCGTTCCTAATCAGGTAGGAGACCGCCTCGTGTGCGCCACGGAAGTTATCGGAGACCACCGAGTCGTAGGTATGCTCGACCGCATAGGCATCGACCAGGACTGTCGACATGGTGCGGCGCTCCATCATGCGCCCGATGGTCGGATCGACAAACGCCCCAACCAGCAGCAGACCATCCAGATCATCCTCCAGGAGCATACGTGGCAATTCCTGGGGATAGTTGTCCACGTCGACGGACATGGTCGCGTAGAGTAGATTGATCTGCTGCTGGCGACAGGCCATCTCGATGCCGGCGACCACGGGCGCGTAGAACTGGTTGGTCTGCGGCACGTTGTCGGCTCGCACTTTAAGGAGCAGGCCAACTCGTTGAAGCTGGCGAGCCGACATCGGATCGGCCTGGGAGCGTCTGCGGTAGCCAAGGCCACGGGCCACCTCAAGGACACGCTGGCGGGTCTCTTCGTTGATGCCGGGCTTGTCCCGCAACACCAGCGAAACTGTCGCGAGCGAGACGCCACTCTGGCGCGCAATGTCTTCCAGGGTGACGCGCTGGCTCATCGTCTTTCCTAAGAGACTGCCTGAAGGGGGAGTTTGAGGGGCAACCCCTCAAGATCCCTTCCACCACAGATCGCGAGGGCACGCGGGCCTTTCAGACAGTTCCTAAAATACGCCAGCTAAACTTTAGCTCTTTTTCGCCACTAAGAACGGTTGTTCTTCCATGAAAGCTGTTTTTACTACCAAATATAGCGGTACGAGAGAGCGCTCCCATAACAGCACATCCGAGCTGATCGAGGCGATGAATCACAGGTCAAGATGCGGCGTACGCGGATCGACCCTTGGCGGGGGGTTAGCGGCCAAATTTATTAAAATAACATAAATCGATGCGCCTAGTATAGGATGAAAGCCATGAGATGTCAAGAGGGTTTATCATTCAATTTTTAGTAAAGTATTTAAGTGACTGCATGGGGTATTGAAAATTGTAAAGCGTCCCGGCGTGAAACGTGAAACGTGATGCGTGAGGGCCTTTCACGTTTCACGTTTTACGTTTCACGCGCGCTTTGGGGTGAAGAAGTTCAGAGTCCCCTGGCGAATGCTTCAAAGAAGGCAATGGCAGGTGTGGTACAATCGGTCGCGACCAGCGAGCCCAAGCATAAGGAGACCAGCTCTATGTATCGTCCAGCCGACACGCGCTATGATTTGATGCACTACCAGCGCTGCGGTCGCAGCGGGCTCAAGCTCCCGGCCATCTCGCTGGGGCTCTGGCACAATTTCGGTGGGGTCGATCGGCTTGAAACGGCGCGAGCCATGCTCCTGCGGGCCTTCGACCTGGGGATCACGCACTTCGACCTGGCCAATAACTACGGGCCGCCGCCCGGCTCGGCCGAAACGACCTTCGGCCACATCCTGCGGCACGACCTGGCCGCCTACCGCGACGAGCTGATTATCTCCACCAAAGCCGGCTACCTAATGTGGCCCGGCCCCTACGGCGAGTGGGGCTCGCGCAAGTATCTCGTCGCCAGCCTGGATCAAAGCCTGCGGCGCATGGGGCTGGAATATGTTGACATCTTCTATCATCATCGCCCCGATCCCGAAACCCCGCTGGAAGAAACAATCGGCGCGCTCGATGCGATTGTGCGGAGCGGGAAGGCGCTATATGCCGGTATCTCATCCTATACACCCCAGCAGACGCGCCAGGCCGCCGCGCTGCTGAAGGCGCTGGGAACGCCGTGTTTGATCCACCAACCCAGCTACAACATGTTCAACCGCTGGATCGAGGACGGCCTGCTGGAGGCCCTGCGCGAGGAGGGGATGGGCTGTATCGTCTTTTCGCCGCTGGCGCAGGGGATGTTGACCGACAAGTACCTGGCTGGGATTCCAGCCGAGTCGCGCGCGGCGCAGCCGCACGGGTTCCTCAAGCCGGAGCAGATCACCGACGACAAACGGGCCAAGGTGCGCCGGCTCCAGGCGCTAGCCTCTGAGCGCGGCCAAACGCTGGCCCAGATGGCGCTGGCCTGGGTACTGCGCCACCCCGAGGTCACGTCGGCGCTGATCGGTGCCAGCCGCCCGGAGCAGATCGAGGATGCGGTGGGCCTGCTCGCGAAGCCCACTTTTACTCCTGATGAGTTACAGGCGATCGAGACGATTCTTACAACGTGACGGAGGAGCATTGCATGGCGACCATCCGGCAGATCAACCACGCCACCCTGATCGTCGGCGATCTCGACGCCGCGCGAGCCTTCTACGAAGGGGCGCTGGGCCTGGAGCCGCTGCCCGCTTTCAACTTCGACTACCCGGCGCAGTTCTACCGCATCAACGAGCAGCAGCAGCTCCACCTCAGCGAGTGGGCCGACCAACCGTCGTTTCGCGGCCACGTCTGCCTGCAAGTCGACGATTGGAGCGCCATGTTCTACCGCATGCGCGAGCTGGACGCGATCGACACCGCGCCGTGGGGCCGGGCACGCCGCCTGCCCGACGGCGCCATGCAGCTCTTCGTGCGCGACCCGGCCGGCAACCTGCTGGAACTCGTGAGCCAGCCGGGCGCGCCCGTGGACGCGGCGATCTTCGCCGACGCGCTGGTCGAGTCCGACGCGACCATGTACGTCTCGCAGCGCAACGACGGTCGCGGGCTGCGCGGCGCCGGCGCCACGCTCTACCACCCCCGCGAGGACTGACAAGATGACAAGGTGACAAGATGACAAGGTGAAGAGGAACCTGAGGATGGAGGATGGAGGATGGAGGATGGAGGATGGACAACCAAGCGCCGAGCCAGGGCACGTAAGGGCGTATTGCATACGCCCCCCACCGAACTCCGAAGCACCGAGCACCTGTAGGGCAGGCCCTCCGTGGCCGCCCGCCCTCCGTGGCCGCCCACCCTCCGTGGCCGCCCGCCCTCCGTGGCCGCCCACCCTCCGGTCGCCCGCCCTCCGTGGCCGCCTACGCAACACACTTCACGCTTCACGTTTCACGCTTCACGTAAATCGTAAATGCACTAGGCATCGGGAATGCGATAGGCGCGCTTCGCCAGGCTGTAGGCGCACGCGTAGGCCATCTCGGCGGCCTCGTCTTCGGCCAGCAGCCCCTGCACAACCAGCCCAGCCAGCCAGTCGCAGCTCACCCGCCGCCAGACATCGTGGCGCGCCGGGATCGACGCAAACGCGCGCGTATCGTCGTTGAACCCGGCGGTGTTGTACAGCCCGGCCGTCTCGACCACCCGATCGAAGAAGCGCCGCATCCCGTTCACGCTATCGAAGAACCACCACGGCGGGCCGAGCAGCACGGCCGGGTAGTGGCCGGCCAGCGGGGCCAGTTCGCGGCTGTAGGTGCTCTCGTCCAGGGTGAACAGGATCAGCCGGAAGCGCTCATCGGCGCCGTAGGCATTCAACAGCGGCTGCAAGTTGCGGGTCCACTCGGTCGCGATCGGGATGTCGGCGCCCATATCGGCCCCGAAGCGCGCGAAGACGGCCGCGTTGTGGTCGCGCCGGCTGCCCACATGCAACTGCATCACCAGCCCGTCCTCGACGCTCATGCGGGCGAACTCGATCAGCATGTGCGCGGTGAAACGGGCCGCGTCCTCGTCGCCGGCCTGGCCGCGCAGCGCCCGCTCGAAGATCGCGCCGGCCTCGCGGGCGCTCAGATGCGCGGTGTAGGGCGTCAGCGCGGCATGGTCGGTCGCCAGCGCGCCCCGCCCCTTGAAGAACGCGCGCCGCTGCTCCAAGGCCCGCAGGAACGCGGCGTAGTCGCCGATGTCGACGCCGGCCGCATCGCCGAGCGCCGCGACCTGGGCCGCCCACGCCGGGCTGCCGATATTCACCACCGCGTCGGGGCGGAACGTGGGCCGGATATGGCCTAGCCCCTCGGCGTGCAGCCGCCGGTGGTGCTCCAGGCTGTCGGCCGCCACATCGGTGGTACTGAGCAGCTCGATATTGAAGCGACCGAGCAGCGCGCGCGGCGTGAACGCCGGGTCGGCCAGCCGCGCCTCCAAGTGATCATAGATCCGCTGGGCGCTGGCCCCGGTCAGCCGCTCCTGCACCCCGAACAGGTTGACCAGCTCGTCGGCCAGCCACAGCCCGGTCGGCGTAGCGCGGAACAGGTGGAAATGATCGGCGAAGCGCTGCCAGATCCGGCGGTGATCGGTCTCGACCGGCGCTCCATCGCGGGCCGGCACGCCCAGATCCTCCAGCGCGACCCCCTGGCTGTAGAGCATGCGAAAGATATAATGATCGGGGATAATGAACAGCTCTGCCGGTGTGCCCAGGCGTGCGGCGGGGTCGGACAGCAGCGCCGGGGGCACGTGGCCGTGCGGGCAGATCAGCGGCAGGTCTTTGACCGAGGCATACAGCTCGCGCGCCACCGCCCGCTGGGCCGGGTCGGCGTCAAAGCAGCGATCGGGCGCGAGCACCCACGGAATCTCTGACATAGCTGCGGCCTTTCGGTGTATGTACGCCGTAAAGTGGCACGCACTATAGCACCGGCCCATTTGGATGTCAAGCTGTCTGATAGGTTGACGGGCGCACCTGAGTCCACTATTAGTAGCTGATCATCGCGATCTCAGCTTTGCATAAGTACTTACCCATTCTCTCCGGCGCACCCACATGCTATGCTCATTTTCTCCAAAGACAAGGAGGCAACTTCCAAACTACCGGAGGTGTGGCGATGATGCAGTTCTCTTACCGGGTGATGCGCTTGATCGGCGCTGTCTTGTTCCTCCTGGCTACTGCTGCGTGTGGGAACGCTACGACAACGCAGGTGAGTACCCCAACCGCTATTGAAGCGACACAGCCACTTTCACCAACGTCCGATCCAACGGTCCCGTCGCCGGCCCTGACTTCCACAGCACAGCCGGTTCCCGCAACCGTTGCCATCGAGGCGACGCCCGCACCGGCGCAGCCATCGGCCTCACCCGCGCCGGAGCCGGCGCGGATCGCTCAAGGCACAATCGTTTTGTTGTCGCGCGGAAGGTCTATCGAACTAATAGGTGTGGACGGATCCGTTCAAGCGCTCAACATTCCGGCGCTGGCGTCAGAGCAACATATTGTGGGGCCAGTTGCCTCGGACGGCGCGTGGATTGCCGGGGTCCGGTATGAGCTATCTGGAATGGAAATGGATATGCCTTTGTACCAGGCGGATATATTTGTGTACCAGATTGAAACTGGCCAGGAGCGGATCATTCCCTTGTCGATCATTCCCTTGTCAGGGAACTATAGCTCCAGCCTGGTCTTCTCGCCCGATGCCCGGTCGCTCCTCTTCACTATCGTGGATTCCAAGAACTCCACCTGGCAAATGAACACGCTCGATCTTGCCAGCGGTGCGACCCGCGTCCTGCTCCAGGGGCGTGATATGACGTATGTATCGCTTGCCTGGACACCACGAGGCATTTTCGCCACCCGGTACCCGATTAATGCGGCCGATGCTCCCTCCTTCGGCATCTACCTAATCGACGCCACGGACGGGAGTGTCCAGGCGATCCGCCGCGACGACCAACCCCTGCTCAATTTCGCCGTCTCGCCGGACGGGAATCAGCTTGCGGTCGCGCAGGGCATCATAAGCCTTGGAATCGAAGACACCTCCGCCATCTCCTCCTCGCTGGTGCTCCTCGATCTGCGGTCAGGCGAGCAGAAGGTGCTTGAGCCGGAACAGCAGGGTATCTTCGGATCGGTCGCCTGGTCGCCTGATAGTTCAAAGCTGCTCTACGTACACTCGAAAGCGCAAGACATGACATATACCATTACGGGTTCGCAGAGCGGAGAGCCGTTGCGGTTGAAATCCTCCCTGCTCCCCGGAAATCCCTACCCCTGGCGCTACGCCTGGCATAACAATACGACGCTGCTCTTGTATAACCTTGCGGAGAACCGGGAGCGGCTCTACGGTCTACCGATCGGCTCTGCCGATGCACAGGAGATCCTGGCGCGCGATCTCCCGCAAAACGAGATAAACAGCCAGGTGATCTATGTGGGCCGGTAGATGCGGCGGCCGATCGGCGGGGCATGTTGAACGGCGTGTTGCGTGATGCGTGAGTCCGACTTACGCATCACGCAACACGCAACACGCAACCAGCTTCAGCGCGTCGGTGGCCGCAGCCGGAAACCGGCCCCGATCCGATTCCAGGCGTTCATCGTCGTGATCACGTAGGTCAGATCGACCAACTCCTTCTCGCTGAAGTGGGCGTGAAGCTCCTCGTACACCTCATCCGGGGCGCCGGTCTGCGGCAGCAGCGTGAGCGACTCGGCCCACGCCAACGCCGCCCGCTCGCGCGGCGTGAAGAACGGCGCTTCACGCCAGACGACCAGGCAATCGAGCCGCTGCTGCCGCTCGCCATGCTCGCGCGCCTGCTGCGTATGGCTATCCACACAATACACACAGCCGTTGATCTGCGAGACGCGCGCCTCGACCAGGTAGCGCAGCCCCTGGTCAAGCCCGCACTCGTCGAGATAGTTCGACAGCCCATTCATGGCGCTGAAGGCACCCGGCGCGATCTTTCTGTACTTTGCTCGCTCTGTCACGATCATGCTCCTTGCTTGGTCAAAATGCGAGAGGCTTGGGGAGGGCGACCCAAAAACCCCTACTTCTTCTTGAGTTATTACGAATTTAACCCAAAAATGGACCGGGCACAATAGCCATTTCTTGATATAATGGCCATGCCATTTCCTTGCCATAAAAGGTATCGCCGATGTCTCAATCCAAGGCCGCGCTGCCGCGCACGACGATCCTGCTCGACCCTTCGTCGGCGCTGCCGCGCTACCAGCAGCTCTACCAGGGCCTGCGCGCCGCGATTCTGGACGGGCAGCTCGCGCCGGGCGCGCGCCTGCCGGCCACCCGCGCGCTGGCCGGCGAGCTTGGGGTCTCGCGGGCCACCGTGCAGCAGGCGTTTGACCAACTGGTTGCCGAGGGCTACATTGAGGGCAGGGTCGGGTCGGGCTCATACGTGGCGCGAACGCTCCCCGATGACTACTTGGCCGCGCCGGCGCCACAGCCGGCCCAGCAGGCTCACCCGCGCCGGCGCCGAGCGCCGTCGCGGCGGGGAGCGGAACTGGCAACGGCGCCGGTGATGCGCGAGTCAGTGGCCGGTAGCGAGGGGCAGCGGGCATTTCCGGTCGGCCTGCCCGCGCTCGACGCCTTCCCGCAGCGGGTGTGGGGCCAACTGCTGGCCCGTCGCTGGCGGCAAAGTTCGACCGAGCTGCTGGACCACAGCTCCCCCGCCGGCTACCTCCCGCTGCGCGAGCAGATCGCGGCCTACCTGGCCACGGCGCGGGGCGTTCGCTGCACCGCCGAGCAGGTGATCGTGGTCGCCGGCGCCCAGCAAGGGCTAGACCTGGCGGCGCGGGTGCTGCTCGATCCGGGTGACGCGGCGTGGATCGAAGATCCGGGCTACTTCGGCGCGCGCGGGGCGCTGGTCGGCGCGGGGGCGCGGCTTATCCCGGTGCCGGTCGACGACGAAGGGCTGGATGTGGGCGCCGGCAAGGCGCGCTGCCCAGACGCGCGGCTAGCCTATATCACGCCCTCGCACCAGTTCCCGCTGGGCGCGACGATGAGCCTGGCGCGGCGGCTGGCGCTGCTGGAGTGGGCCGAGCAGGCCGACGCCTGGGTGCTCGAAGACGATTACGACAGCGAGTACCGCTACGTCGGCCGGCCACTGGCGGCGCTCCAGGGCATCGACCACGCCAGGCGAACGATCTACGTCGGGACGTTCAGCAAGGTGCTGTTTCCGGCGCTGCGGCTAGGCTACCTGGTCGTGCCGCCCGACCTGGCCGACGTGTTCGTCGCGGCACTGGGCTTCGCCGCCTTCCACCCGCCGGCGCTTGAGCAGAGTGTCCTGGCCGAGTTTATCGCCGCCGGGCACTTCACCCGCCATATCCGCCGGATGCGCCTGCTCTACGCCGAGCGCCAGGCCACGCTGGCGGCGCTGCTGCGGCAGGAGCTGGACGGACTGCTCACGCTGGCGCCGTCGCAGGCCGGCATGCACCTGGTCGGCTGGCTGCCCAGCGGCATCGACGACCAGCTCGCGGCCCGGCGTGCCGCCGCGCGCCAGGTCGATGTGCTGCCCCTCTCGCGCAGCGCACTCGAGCCGCCCGTGCGCGGCGCGCTGCTCCTGGGCTACGCCGCCACCGACGAGCCGGCCATGCGTCGCGGCGTCCGGCGGCTGGCGGATGCTCTTGCCGACCTGCGTGATGTGTGATGCGTCCGAGGGGCCACTCTATCGGGGCGGCCACGGTCGGGGCGGCCACGGTCGGGCGGCCACAGAGGGCCTGCCCTACAGGTGCTCGGTTCTTCGGGGTTTGGTGAGGAGCGTATGCAATACGCCCCTCTGGCACGATCCTGCATCCTCATATCCTCCATCCTCACCCTTTCACCTTCTCACCTTGTCATCTTGTCACCTTGTTATCTTGTCGCGGCAATCGAAGAGGAAAGGCTCCGTTTCCCTGTCTCCCCCTCTCCCACTCTCCCCTCTGCCTCTCCGGCAGCACGGCGCGAGCCAACATGGTGTATCATATGGCGCAAACAATCAAAGGGAACCACATGAGCACAGCCCAGCCAATCGATCAGGCGGTCAGCGGCGACCAGCCGTGGTCCACGCGGATGGCCAACTCGATGATCGCGCGCCACATCCCTGGCGCCGCCCAGTGGCACTACGAGCACGGGCTGCTGCTGATGGCGATCGAGCGGGTCGGGCGGGCGACCGGCGAGGCCCGGTTCCAGCAGCACGTCAAGGACACGGTCGACAGGTTTATTGCCCCCGACGGCACGATTCGCACCTACAGGGTGGACGAGTATAACCTCGACCAGATCAACCACGGTCGGCTGCTGTTTCCGCTGTACCAGGCCACCGGCGACGAGCGCTACCGACGCGCGATCATGCTGCTGCGGCGACAGCTCGCCACCCAGCCGCGCACGCCCTCCGGCGGGTTCTGGCACAAGCAGATCTACCCCGACCAGATGTGGTTGGATGGGCTGTACATGGCCGGCCCGTTCTATGCCGAGTACGCCCGCGAGTTCAACGAGCCGGCCGCCTTCGATGATATCGCCCACCAATTCACCCTGGTCGAGCAGCACGCCCGCGACCCCCTGACCGGGCTGCTGTACCACGCCTGGGACGAGAGCAGGCGCCAGCGCTGGGCCGACCCCGAGACCGGCTGCTCGCCACACTTCTGGGGCCGCGCGGTGGGCTGGTACGCCATGGCGCTGGTCGATGTGCTGGACTATTTCCCGCACGACCACCCGCGCCGGGCCGAGATCATCGCGATCCTGGGCCGCACGGCGGCGGCGCTGGCCCAGTTCCAGGACGAGGCGAGCGGCCTGTGGTACCAGGTGCTCGACCGGGGCGCGGGCGACGGCAATTACCGCGAGGCGTCGGCGGCCTGCATGTGTACGTATGCGCTGGCTAAAGCGGCGCGGAAGGGCTACCTGCCCGCCGAAGCGCGCGCCGTCGCCGAACGCGGCTACCAGGGCATCCTGCGCGAACTGATCACGGTCGACGGGCAGGGGCTGGTCACCCTCGAACGGGTATGCGCGGTCGCCGGCCTGGGCGGCAACCCCTACCGCGACGGCTCCTTCGCCTACTACGTGAATGAGCCGGTGCGGCCGAACGATTACAAAGGCGTGGGGCCGTTCATCCTGGCCGCGCTTGAGTTTGAAGGCGCCCACGATGGTTAGTCAGTTGTCAGTTATCCGTTGTCAGTTGCGCTGCAACTGACAACGGATAACTGACAACGGACAAGGACAGCAGGTATGAATCACCTACGCGACGACCAACGCCGGCTCACCTTCGACGTGCGGGCGTTCGGCGCGGTCGGCGACGGCCAGGCGCTCGACACGCCCGCGATCCAAGCGGCGATCGACGCCTGCCACGGGGGCGGCGGCGGCACGGTCTTCGTCCCGGCCGGCAGCTACGTCACCGGCTCGCTCTTCTTGCGCGACAACATCACCCTGCACCTCGACGCCGGCGCGACGCTGCTGGGCAGCACCGACCCGGCCGACTACCCGATCATCAGCAGCCGTTGGGAGGGCAGCGAGCAGCCGACCCACGCCCCGCTGATCACCGGCCGCGACCTGCACAATATCGCCGTCGTCGGGCGCGGCACGATCGACGGGCGCGGCGCCGGCTGGTGGCGCCGCCACCACGAGCGCACGCTCGACTACCCGCGCCCATGCCTGGTCTCGTTCGCCGACTGCTTTAGGGTGCTGATCGAAGGCATCACCCTGACCAACTCACCCAGTTGGACGATCAACCCGGTGCGCTGCGACAATGTCACCATCCACAATGTGACGATCGTCAACCCCGGCGACTCGCCCAACACCGACGGCATCAACCCCGACTCGTGCAGCAATGTGCATATCTCCGATTGCTCGATCAGCGTGGGCGACGACTGTATCACGATCAAGTCGGGCACCGAGGCCGAGGACCCGGAGAAACGACACCCCTGCCGCAACATCACCATCACCAACTGCACTATGGCCGACGGTCACGGCGGCGTGGTGATCGGCAGCGAGATGAGCGGCGACGTGCGTAATGTCGTGATCTCGAACTGTGTGTTCATCGGGACCGACCGCGGGATTCGCTTCAAATCGCGGCGCGGGCGCGGCGGCGTCGTGGAAGATGTGCGGGTCAGCAACATCATTATGACCGATGTCTGGTGCCCGCTGACCATGAACCTGTACTACGCCTGCGGCGCCTGGGGCGACACAACCGTGTCGGACAAGCGCCCGCACCCCCTGAACGACGGCACGCCACGCTTCCGGCGCATCCATCTGAGCCACGTGACGGCGCGCGAGGTTCGGGTTGCGGCTGCGTTCCTGTACGGGCTGGCGGAGATGCCGCTGGAAGACATTTCTTTAAGCGATATCGCGATCTCCATGGCGCCCGACGCCGAGCCCGGCTACCCCGACATGGCCGACGATCTGGAGCTGATGTGCCGGGCCGGGCTCTTCGCCCGCAATGTGCGCGGCCTGCGGCTGCACAACATCGAGGTCTCGGGCCAGGTTGGGCCGGCGCTGAACCTGGCCGACGCGGCCGAGATCGAGATCAGCGCCACCACCAGCCGCACGCCCGCGCCGGACGCGCCGGTCATCCTGATGTGCAATGTGGCCGGCGCATTCGTCCACGGCTGCCGGGCCGCCGCGTCTACCGGGGTGTTCCTGGCCGTCGAGGGCCAAAGCAGCGCCGGGATCGTGCTGTCCGGCAATGAGCTGTCGCGCGCCGAGCGCCCGCTCCAGACCGCCGCCGAGGTTCCGCCCGGTGCCGTCGCCGCCGATCGGTTCGCGAGAGAGACTTAATATATTTAGAGGGCGTTCGGAAAACATGGCGTTTTTTCGATGCCTATTCTCACGTGTGGTTGCGTCTTCCTTCCACAAATGAATTTGTGGCCTGAAATCGCAAACACGTTGAAACGTGTTGGGGAACGAGTCTCAACGTGTTTGAACACGTTTGCTGGTTTCAGGCATCGAATTCATTCGATGATGACCGGAGCATTTCTAAACGCCCTCTTACGATATAGGTGAAACGTGTTGCGTCACCCTTTCACCCCTTCACCTTGTCATCTTGTCACCTTGTCAAAGGAGCATCCCATGGCAACCTACTTTACGGCCGTCGGCGGCGAGCAGGGCCTCAACCCGGCCCCCGAGAACCCCTGCCGGCTGATCGACTTCGCGCGGCTGATGCTGCACGACGGCGCCGGCCACTCCGGCCAGACCGGCGAGCGCGAGGTGCTGCTGGTGCTGTTCGGCGGCCGCTGCACGGTCGAGGCGGGCGGGCGAACCTTTGAGAACGTCGGGAAGCGCGCTAACCCATTCGCCGGCAAGCCGCACGCCGTGTACCTGCCCAGCAACACCGCCTACAGCATCACCGCGCGCGGCAACCTGGACGCCGGCCTGTGCTCCGCGCCCTCGGACCTGCGCGCCGAGCCGTACCTGATCACCCCCGAGCAAGTCACCGCCAACCAGATGGGCGCGGCCAGCTTCAGCCGCGAGCTACGCAACATCCTCACCGGCAGCGACCAGCCCGATCTGCCGGCCCGGCGCCTGATCGTCGGCGAAACGTTCGTGCCCAGCGGCAACTGGAGCACCTACCCACCCCACAAGCACGAGGTCGACGAGCTGCCGCGCGAGGCGTTCCATGAGGAGCTGTACTACTTCCGGGTCGACCAGCCCGACGGCTTCGGCCACGCCCGCCACTACAGCCCCCAGCGCGGCTACGACACCACCTACGCCGTGCAGGACTTGACCATCCTGATGGTGCCGCACGGCTACCACACCACATGCAGCGCGCCCGGCTACACCAACTACTTCCTGTGGATGCTGGCCGGCGAGCACCGCACGCAAGCCGTCGCGCTCGACCCGGCCCACGCCTGGGTGCAGAAGACGATCGGGCTGCTGAAAGGAAGGTAAAAGGCAAAAGGCAAAAGGTAAAAAGGCGCGCTGATCCTTTTTACCTTTTACCTTTTACCTTTTGCCTTGAGATGGGGTAACTATGGTACTCGACCTCTTCCGCCTCGACGGCCAGGTCGCCCTGGTCACTGGCGGCGATAAGGGCCTGGGGCAGGCCATGGCGATCGCGCTGGCGCAGGCCGGCGCCGATGTCGCGATCGTCTCGCGCAGCGGCCACAATGACGCCACGCTGGCCGCGGTCGCGGCGGTCGGGCGGCGCGGCCTCTCGCTCACCGCCGACCTCGGCCAGCCCGAGGCCGCCGCGACGGTCGTCGATCAGGCCGTCGAAGCGCTGGGCCGGATCGACATCCTGGTCAACAACGCCGGGATCATCCGCCGCGCCGACGCCGTCGATTTCGACCCGGCCGACTTCGCGGCGGTACTCGACGTGAACCTGACCGGCGTCTGGACGCTATCGCAGACCGCCGGCCGACACATGCTGGCCCAGGGTCGCGGCAAGATCATCAACATCGCCTCGCTGCTGGCCTTCCAGGGCGGCATCCGCGTGCCGGCCTACACCGCCGCCAAGCACGCCGTCGCCGGGCTCACCAAAGCGCTGGCCAATGAGTGGGCCGGTCGCGGCATCAACGTCAACGCGATCGCCCCCGGCTACATGGCCACCGACAACACCCAAGCCCTGCGCGACGACCAGCAGCGCAACCGGCAGATCATGGAGCGCATCCCGGCCGGCCGCTGGGGCGCGCCGGAGGACATGGCCGGGGCGGTCGTCTTTCTCGCCTCGCGCGCCGCCGATTACGTCCATGGCCACGTGCTGGTGGTGGACGGCGGCTGGATGGCGCGCTAGTGCGCCACTGTTGCGTGTTGCGTGTTGCGTGTTACGTGCGCGCTCACACGCAACACGCAACACGCAACACGCAAGTCGGCATAACAAGGAGTAAAAACGATGTCGATACCAGCTTATGACGGCGTGGCGTATGCCCAATCGCGCGTCGAGTGGGATGGCGCCACCTACGTCCTCGGCGTCTCGTCGTCCGGCGAGCGGCAGCTCGGCGTCGCCGGCCCCGCCCAGGGCTTCGCCGGGACGCCCGACGACCAGGGCACGCTGCTGTGTCCATGCTCGGCCGAGAACGCCGCCGCGCTACGGCGCCGGCTGCCCTGGCTCAACCCGGCGCCGCTGGGCCGGCGTACCTCGTTCGGCTTCGGCGACCGGCTCGGCAACGCCACGCCCGGCCACATCCAGGCGCTGCGCGCCAGCGGCGGCGAGGGGATCGCCCCGCTCTTCGCCCAGCAATCGGTACGCGAAAACACCCGCACCGGTCGCACCCCCCAGCAAGTGCTCGATGACGCCATGTGGGGCGTCTTCCAAGAAGGCTGGCGCGCGCCCTGGGGCGCCGACGCCGACCACGTCAAGGAGATCGCCGATCTGGCGCCGTTCGTCGCCGCCGGCTACACCTTCTACACGATCGACCCCAGCGACCACGTCGACAACGCCGCCCAGACTGCTACGCCGCAGGCGCTCCGGGAGCGCATAACGCGGCTCCCGTGGGATGCGCTCGGCACCAGCTACGAGGCCATGCAGGCGCGCTACTGCCGCGAACCATTTGCGCTGGGCGGCCTCGACCTGGCCTTCGACGAAGTCACGCTGCTGCGCGCCCTGGCCAAGTACGGCCGCGCCATCGCCCACACCGCCACGATCGCCGCCGCGCTCACCGCGCAGATGCGCGGCGCCGCCTACGACCTGGAGATGTCGGTGGACGAAACCGACACGCCCACCTCCACCTTCGAGCACTTCTTCATCGCCAATGAGCTGCTGGCCCGCGATATTCCGGTGGCCAGCCTGGCGCCGCGCTTCGTCGGCAAGTTCCAGAAGGGCGTCGACTACATGGGCGACATCGACGAGTTCGAGGCCGAGTTGGCCAGGCACGTCGCGATCATGGAGCACTTCAACTGCTACAAGCTCAGCGTCCACACCGGCTCAGATAAGTTCAGCATCTACCCGATCATCGCCCGCCACACCGCCGGCCGGGTACACGTCAAGACCGCCGGCACCAGCTACCTGGAGGCCCTGCGCCTGCTCGCCGCGCTCGACCCCGCCAGCTTCCGCCGCATGCTGGACGACGCCCGCGCCCACTTCGAGCACGACCGCAAGAGCTACTTCCTCGACGCCGTGCTGAGCAAGGTCCCTACCGGCGACGCGCTCTCCGACGCCGAACTGCCCGGCCTGCTGGACCAGTTCGACGCGCGCCAGGTGCTGCACGTCGCATTCGGCACGCTGCTCACCAGCTACGGCCCAACCATCCGCGCCACCCTCGCCGCCCACGAAGCCGACTACCGGGCGGGCCTGGAGCGGCACTTCCTGCGCCACCTAACCCCGTTCGTCCCCGCGTAAGCCTGGAGGATGGAGGATGGAGAGCCACGACACGTAAGGGCGTATTGCATACGCCCCCCACCGAACCCAGAAGAACCAAAAACCTGTAGGGCCGGCCCTCCGTGGCCGGCCCCTGGACCTCCGTGGCCGGCCCCTCTATCGCCGCACGAACGCCACGCCTCACGCATCACCCATACGACCGGCCCTCCGTAGCCGCCCGGTTCCGTGGCCGCCTCAACGACGCATCACGCATCACGTTTCACCCAAATCGTAAATCGAATCAGAACCAGGCCGATTTATCCACGACATTGCGTAGCGGATCGCCGTTCGCGAAACGCTGGGCGTTGTCCAGCACGATCGCGAATTGCCGCTCGTCCAGGTTCGTCGCGCCATGGACCGCGATGTGCGGGGTCAGCAGCACATTGGGCAGCGCCCACAACTTGTGGTCGGCCGGCAGCGGCTCGACCTCGAAGACGTCGAGCCCGCACCCGGCGATGACGCCGCGCTCGATCGCGTTCGCCAGGTCGTCGAGCCGGGTGGTCGGGCCGCGCCCAATGTTGATGAAGTACGCCGTCGGCTTCATGCGCCCAAAGCGATCGGCGTTCCACATACCTGCGGTCGCGGGCGTGTGCGGCATGGCCACGATCACAAAATCCGCGGCGGGCAGCAGAGCATCGAGGTCTTCGGGCGGGTGCTGCTCCACGAACGGCAGGTCATGCTCCCAGCGCGGATCGACGCCGATCACCCGCATGCCGAACGAGGCGCACAGCCTGGCCGCCTCGTGACCGATGCCGCCGACCCCGGCGACCAGCGCGGTGGCGCTCGCCAGGTCGATGTAGCGGCTCTTGCGCGCGTCCTTGTCCCAGCGCCGCTCGCGTTGCGCCTCCAGGTAGTAGGGCAGGCCGCGCGCCAGCGCCAGCACAAACATCATGATATGCTGGCCGATATGATCGTCGAAGATCCCGCGCGGGTTGCAGACGATGACCGGGTGCTCGATCAGCTCGCGGTAGTAGTAGCCGGGGCGCGGGCCGACCTGCGGGTTCTGGAGCCAGCGTAGCCTGGTGGCCAGCGCCAGCAGCTCGGGCGGCACCCAGCCATAGGCGGCGTCGGCGTCGGCGATCTCGCGCCTGGCGTCGGCGTCGGTCTCCGGCGCTACCACCCGGTACTGCGGGAGCACCTCCGCCAGGCGTTTGGCCCACTCGTGGCGCAGCGCGTCCTGCGGCGGCATCATGACCAGCTTCAGCGTGGAGCCGTTCCTCATTTTGCGCCCCCTCGTATGCAGAGCTTCCCATATTGGGCAGATACTACCAGATTTTGGAAGTGGTACAATCTTGCAAACGCTCTACAGCATCGTCCTGAAAGACTGTTTGAAAAGAGGGGAGTTTGAGGAGGCTCAATCCAATGAATCAAGCTGACTTACATTCTGCGGAGTTATCCAACCTCCTGAAGCGGGGCGATGTAACGGTATTTATCGGCGCCGGCATTTCGATCGGCGCCGGGCTCCCCGGCTGGGGCGCGCTCATCCGACCGCTGGCCCAGGCCATCGGCTACCGGCTGCCCACCGAGGACGAGTTCACCACAGCCGACCTGCTCCTGACGGCCGCTCAATACTATGAGAACCAGCGTAGCCGCCAGGCCCTGATTCAACATCTACGCAACTCGCTCGACACGACAGGTATCGAGCCCAGTTCCGTACACCGGCTCATCGCCGCGCTGCCGGTGAAGAGCATCTTTACTACCAACTACGATGACTTCATCGAGCGGGCGTTACGCGCGGTTAAGCGTCGTCCCAACATCATCGTGAGCGAATCGGAACTGGCTTTTTGGAGTGAGGACCAGGTACAGGTCATTAAATTGTGTGGCGACCTCAACCGGCCGGAGAGCATCGTCCTCACCAAGCAGGACTTCAATACCTACGCTGAGACCCACCGTCGCCTCGGGGAGCGGCTGCGTACGACTTTGGAAGCTAAAACAGCGCTCTTTTTGGGTTACAGTTTACCAGATCCGTTCTTCAACCAAATTTGGGACAACATCGGGCTGAACCTTGGTAGGAACAGGCGGATGGGCTACGCCGTACTGTTCGACGCACAATCGCTTGAGGTGGACGATCTGCGGCAGCGCGGCATCCACGTGATCAACCTGGAAACCCATGGGCGGGATCGCACAGAGTTACTCCTGGCCTGGCTCTCATCCCTGATCGGAACCGTGCTACCGCCAGGCGACCCTGATCAACCGAAGCCTGCTCCTACTGGTGTGCCGGCCCGTGATCCGACGCCTCCGGTTCAGTCAAGGCCGGCTGACCCGGCGCAATCGCCCGATATCTCTACACTTCGCCGGGTTCTCACCGAGCGGTACAACCTCGAAGAACTGCGTACCCTGTGCTTCGACCTGGGTGTGAACTACGACTCGCTTGGCGGCGAAGGATTAGGCGGCAAAGCGCGCGAACTCATCGCGCACATGCAGCGCCAGGGAACATTTGACCGCCTGGTGTCGGCCATCCGAAGTGAGCGTGGTAGCATCATCTGATGGGTGCCCTGCCGCCGACAACCATCACGGAAGTCATTGAGGAGATTATGGCACAGCCACCCCACGGGCGAATCACACAGGCGGTGTGCAACAACGCGCTGTGGTGCGACACCGTCTGCCGCGCCCACGACCGGCCGGGCGAATTTCTGGACGCTATCTGGGTCAACCGGCACGCGGCGCCGCGCTTCTACCCGAACGCCGTGACGCTCTCGGCGCAGGGATCGGCCGCGCAACTGGAGCGCCTCCACGAGCTTGTCGAAACGGGTATCCCCGGCGCGTGGGGCGTCAAGGACAGCTTTTCCACGCTCGACCTGGCACCGCTGGGCTTCCGGCTGCTATTCGACGCCGCGTGGCTCTGGTGGCCAGCGTCGCGGCCCGCGCCGCAGAGCGGTAGCGCCGGGGCGCGCTGGGCCAGGGTCCAGGCGCCATCCGAGCTGGCCGACTGGGAGCGGACCTGGAGCGGAGCGCCGCACGAGCAACCGCCACGCATCTTTCTGCCCGCGCTGCTGGCCGACGCAGATATCGCGATCGTCGCGGCCTACCGGAACGAGCGGATCGTCGCGGGCGCGATCGCCAACCGCAGCGGCGAGGTCGTCGGCATCTCGAACATCTTTGTGCCAGCCGACGACGGGGAGCGCTTGCGGGCCGGCTGCGTCGCGGCGGTGCAGGATGCCTTTGCGGGCCTGTCGATCGTCGGCTACGAGTTGGGGCAGGACCTGGCCGACATGCGAACGCTGGGCTTCGACGAAATCGGGCCGCTGCGGGTCTGGTTGCGGGCGGAGGAACTCGTGACACGAGGGAGAGTGACATGACAAGCAACGACGCTGCCGCGCTCACGGCCTATATTAGAGGGCTTGGAGATTTCGTCCTTATCGAGCGCGGCGAACCATACGGCCATATGGGAGCCACCATTACCGACGCCATCTTGCAAGCCGGCATGCGCTACCATGTGCAGGTCCTACCACGCGCCCGGCGCCTGGTCGAGCACCACCCAGAGGCGGCGACCAGCAGCGGATTTCAGCGACTGCTTGCACAACAAACGCCGGAGATAGTTGTCGGCATTCAGGGACGCAAGGCGATCTGGATTCAGCAGATGACCGACTTCTTCGTCGAGCGCGGGATAGAGACCACAGACGATCTGCGCTACTGGCTCTCGGTCGCAGAACAAGTTGACCTGCTCTTCCAGCTCAAGGGCGTCGGCTTGAAGACCACCAACTATCTTAAATTGCTCGCCGGCCTTCGTGACAGCGTTGCAGTTGATACCCATATCCGCGCCTTTCTGGCGGCTGCCGGTATCGTTTCAACTGACGATCACGCTGCAGGAGCGCTTGTGGCCGAGGCCGCCGCCATCCTCAACGTCAGTCCCGCGCAACTCGACGCCAGCATATGGGCCTACCGGGCACACAGGCCGCTTATGAGGGAAGAGAATCGTACACTGAGACAGCTTGTCGTATGGGTCGCAGACGTCGGTTCGGTGAGGAGAGGGCGGTTCGGCTGGTGCAGGGTAGGTGCGGACGCCGAACGATGCGGCACCGACATCATCGCCTTCGCCGATCAGATCGCCGACGATCTCAGGCAGGGCATGCGTGTCGCCATCGGTTTCGAGTGCCCGCTGTTCGTCCCCGTGTCCGCAGAGCCTGAGCGCCTCACCAGCGCTCGAACGGGAGACGGCTCGCGGGCGTGGAGCGCGAGCGCTGGATCAGGGTCGCTCGCCGTCGGCCTTGTGGAGTGCGCCTGGGTGCTTGAGCGACTTGCCCATACCGGTATCCCAATCTATCCGACCTTGAGCTGGGGGACGTTCTCGGAAGGGCAGGCCAACCTACTGATCTGGGAAGCATTTGTGAGCAACAAGCGGCAAGTGTCATCCCACGAGCAAGATGCGACCCTAGCGGCGCGCGCATTCTGGTCTCGCGCACAGGAACCTACTCTCGGCACCGATGTGACTGCCGAGAACGCCTATTCACTGGCTGGTGCGGCGCTGCTGTGGGCCGGGCTATCACAAGATCTCGATCTCTTGAGACAGCCCGCCCTAGTCATCAAACCCGCAGCCTGATAATGCTTAGGGACGCAAAAATAATAAATCATCCCAAGGACACCACGCTGGAGAATCACGCAAAGCCGCAAAGACGCAAAGACCGGAACCCTTTGCGTCTTTGCGACTTTGCGTGAGACAAACTGGGATGTTTTATTTTCCGCGAGTCCCTTATACTTTGGTGACAATCTCGCAAACATGATCGCGGTTTCCACACCGCCGTATCTTCAAGCAGGTGATTGCGTTGCGCTAGAGAGCGGTCGTAGCGACGCTGGCAAGCGTCCTGGCGCCTTGACAGTGCGTGTAAGCTAGCGGTGTTGTGGGGACGCGTGTTCGCGTCCCCGCTCTTTTTGCAGCGGCATCGCTATCGACACACATCAACGTAAAGGAACACTATCATGGCATCCCCCCGACCGCTCAACCCCACAATGGCGCAGCCCTGGCGGAGCAAAGAGCTGAGCTACGGCGTGAAACTCGCCCTAATGTTCGTCTGCGCGCTGCTGCTGATTATCCTGATCGTCGGCCTGTTCGTCGTCATCGGCGTGTCGGGCGAGCTTATGCGTGGGCGCACGGCGCCGGAGAACGTGCGCTCCAATCTGATCGCGATCGGGATCGCCTTCGCGATGCTGATCGGCGGCCTGTGCGGGCTGCTCCTGCTGTGGCCCTACACCCGCGCCACCACGCGCTTCACACCCAGCTACGGCGCCCTCCCGCCCACCACCACAGCGGCCCCGTTCGGGGTCAAGTTCAAGCGCTACCTGTGGGGCCGCTCGATGCGCGGCGGCGGCACCGTGCGCTTCGATGCCGACGCGCTGACGATCGAGGGCCACGTCGAGCCGCACGCACTGTTCCAGATCGGCATCGTCCTGCTGCTGACGTTTCTCCCACTGTTCCTGTTCGGCATCGGCCTGGGCATCATCCCGGCGCTGATAATCGCTTACTACGTCGGGCGCAAACAGATCTCGCGCCCGATCGCGTATGGCGAGCTGCGCGATCTGCGGGTCGAGGGGAGCCAGGTGACGTTCCGCACCGCCGCCTCGCCGAAACAGGTCTCGTTCGCCGTCGCTGCGATCGACGGCGAGCGGCTGTACCGCGAGCTGTTGCCGCGTTTCCCGGCCGCGCTGGGTGGTTGGGTGGGGTAGTCCCTAGGTATTACATTGGGTTAGGAAACATAGCACACAGCATCCTGAACTTCCCTCACGGCTTGCGGAGCTTCGCTCACGGCTTGCGGAGCTTCGCTCACGGCTTGCGGAGCTTCGCTCACGCCATGCGGAACTTCCGTCAGACTCCACCGAAGGTCGTGCATCCGGTGGTCCATCATCGCGGGGTACCCTCTGGGTCCAGGATGCTATGCTTTTGTCGTAGCGCCGCGATTGCCCTTGGTCATCCGGCGCTGGACCGACCTGCGCGCGGCGTTCAGGCTGCGCCACCGGCTCGTACATGGGGCGGCGACATGCGGGGCCGACTACGCCGCTCCGCGCGTTGCGGCGCTGCTGGAGGCGGCCACAAATATCCGTGCCCACTGCCTCACGCGCGGGGTTGACCTCCACGCACGCCTGCCGGTGCGGCGGAAACCGCGTACCGGCATGCTATAATGCCCGCCAGCGGAAAAAGGGGGAGTTTGAGGGGGCCGCCCCTCAAGAATCCCCTTTCCACGAGACTGTTTGAAAAGGGGGAGTTTGAGGGGGTCGCCCCTCAAGAATCCCCTTTCCACCAGCTTCGGAATGAGAGAATAGCTATGTCAACCATTTGGAGATCTTCATGCGCCGATTGCTGCTTGCTGCGCTGCTTGCCGTAGTCGCGATCGGGGTGGCGACGCAGGTTCCGGGGGTGCGCCAACGCGTTCGCGCCCTGGTCCGCCCCGAAGCCCCGCCGCCGATCACCCCGCTGGCGATCGTCGCGCCCGCCGCGCCGCCGACCCGCCGACCCGCCCCGACCCACACACCCCAGCCGGCGGCGACTCCGGCGCGCCCAACGGCGGCCACACCGCGCCAGATACCCACCAGCCCGCCGCCCAGCCCCACGCCGGCGCCCAGCCCTACACCGGCGCCGGTGGCGATCAATGGGCGCGTCTACGACGCCTACATCCCGGCCGCCACCAAGGCCAAGCAGGCCTACCAGTACTCCTGCGAGTTCGACGCCGCCTGGGTAATCTTCAAGACCTTCGGCTTCGACGTGGGCGTGGACCGCATGATCGAGCTGATCGGGGTTGACGGGCGCGTCGAGCCATATATCGAAGAGACCGCGCAGGGCTTCGTCATCCACGGCGGCGACATCACGACGGCCTACTCGGGCGATTACACCAAGAACTTCCTAGCCCGCTCGACCGGCGCGGCGATGATCCAGGTGTTTGAGCACTACGGCCTCCACGCCACCCCGGTCCATGACCGCGCCGGCGTGGAGACGGCGCTGCGTGGCGGGGCGCTGGTGTGGATGAAGACCACCGTGGACTTCAAGCAGTGGCGCCCGGCAGTTTGGCGCACGCCCGAGGGCCGCACCTTCCAGACCGTGCTCGGCAACGACCACGCCGTCGTGGTGATCGGCTTCAACAGCAGCAGCGTGGTCATCCGCGACGTGCTCGGCCCGACCAGCAGCAACTGGCAGCGCCCCTACGAGTACGAGGTCAGTTGGGAGACCTTTCTGACCACATGGGCGGCGCAGGAGTACGACGGGCTGGCCGTCGCCAGCGGCGAAGCCGCCCCACCCGACGCGCAGTAGCAGCTTTCCTCTGTCAGTTGTCAGTTGTCAGTTGCGGTGCAACTGACAACTGACAACTGACAACTGACCTTCTCTAAGGAGAAACTATGCCCGACGAGCCAAGCTTCCATATGACCCCAGAGGAGTTCCGGCGCCACGGTCGCGCCGTAATAGACTGGATCGCCGACTACTACGAGCGGGTCGATTCGTTCCCGGTGCTGTCCCAGGTGGCGCCGGGGCAGATCCGCGCCGGGCTCCCCGCGCACCCGCCGGCCCACGGCGAGCCCTTCGAGGCGCTGCTGGCCGACGTCGATCGGCTCCTGCTGCCGGGCGTCACCCACTGGCAGTCGCCCAATTTCTTCGCCTTCTTCCCCAGCAATACCTCCGGGCCGTCCATCCTGGCCGAGCTGCTCTCGGCTGGGCTCGGCGTCCAGGGGATGCTCTGGGCCACTAGCCCGGCCTGCACCGAGCTGGAGACCCACGTGCTCGACTGGGTCGCCGACATGCTGGACCTGCCGGCGGCGTTCCGCTCGACCGGGGCGGGCGGCGGCGTGATCCAGGACACCGCGTCAAGCGCGGCCCTGTGCGCGCTCCTGGCCGCCCGCGAGCGCGCCACCGGCTTCACCTCCAACCACCACGGCACCGACGGGTGCCTGGTCGCCTACACCTCCGTCCACGCCCACTCCTCGATCGAGAAGGATGTCAAGATCGCCGGGCTGGGCCGCGAGCGCCTGCGATTGGTCCCGGTGGACGAGCGCTTCGCCATGCGCCCCGACGCCCTGGCCCACATGATCGCCGCCGACCGGGCCGCCGGTCTGGTGCCCTGCTTCGTCTGCGCCACCGTCGGAACGACCTCCTCGAACGCGATCGACCCGCTGCCGGCGATCGGGCCGATCTGCCGCGAGCAGGGCATCTGGCTGCACGTCGACGCGGCGATGGCGGGCACAGCCGCGATCTGCCCAGAGTTCCGCGCCATCCAGGCCGGCCTCGACCTGGCCGACAGCTACAGCTTCAACCCGCACAAGTGGATGTTCACCAACTTCGACTGCAACTGCTTCTACGTGGCCGACCGCAAGGCGCTGATCGATACCCTGAGCATCCTGCCGGAGTTCCTGCGCAACCAGGCCACCGAGTCGGGCACGGTGATCGACTACCGCGACTGGCAGATTCCGCTGGGGCGGCGCTTCCGGGCGCTGAAGCTGTGGTTTGTGATCCGCCACTACGGCGTCGAGGGGCTGCGCCACCACATCCGGCGCCACGTGGCGCTGGCCCAGGAGTTCGCCGCCTGGGTCGCCGCCGATGTGCAGTTCGAGCTGGCCGCCCCGGCGCCGCTGAACCTGGTCTGCTTCCGCCACCGCAGCGGCGACGCGGTCAACCAGGAGCTGCTGAACCGGCTGAACCGCGACGGCGCGCTCTACCTGACCCACACTCGCCTGGACGATCAGTTCACGCTGCGGCTCTGCGTCGGCCAATCCCAGACCGAGGCGCATCACGTCGAGCAGGCCTGGCGGCTGATCCGCGAAACGGCGGCGGCGATCACGTCATCTCAATGAGAAGCATTACACTACCCGTCGACCGGATGCAGGAGAACATGCTGGCGTACTTTCGCCTCTTCGCCGGCCTGCCGGGGATCACGATTGTCGACGAGGATGTCTTCTGGCTGGTCAGCGCCAGGGGCGAACCAGGCAACCAGGTACTTCGGGCGCGGCTTCCCAGCGCTGCTGTTGAGGGTCGTATCGATGCCATCTTTGACCAGATCAGCCGGCACACCGATCAGATCGACTGGATCGTCTTTCCCGGCTGCCGACCGGCCGATCTCAGTACACGCTTGGAAGCGCGCGGGATGGCAGGCGGTCCAGGCGGCACCTGGATGCTGACCGATCTCCCAGCCCCGCCCAGCCCATTCTCCCTCCCAGAAGGCTTTCGCATTGAACACGTACGCGACCTGGCCATGCTTGATAGATGGAAAGATATCTCTACCGCCGGCTTTGGCATTGATGTGCAGATCCACGCCGATGCCTACGCGCGCCACGGCTTTGGTCCCCAGGCCATCTCGCTGCACTATATCGGCTACCTGGGTGATGAGTCGGTGACATCGGCTACTTTGCTGCTGGCAGGCGGCATCGCGGGCATCTGGGATGTGTCCACGCCGCCGGCCATGCGCGGTCGGGGCTTCGGGAGCGCGATTACCCTGCACATGGTGCGCGAGGCACAGGAGCGCGGCTACCAGCAAGCGTGGGTCTGGTCGTCGAAGATGGGCAAAAGGGTCTACGAGCGGGTCGGGTTCGTTGCTGCCGATTTTGGCGTCCGTGAATATCAATGGCACAAGCCATGATAGGGGAGGCTTGGAGGGGGCCTTTCCTCCAAACCACTGCCCAACCTGGATCGAACGCGCAATAACTTGTGCTAAGATCAAGCAATCGTCAATCGTACACCAAGAGGAGGAACGAATGCGCATCGGACTACAGATTCCGATCTTCAACTGGCCCGGCGGGACCGCCGAGATCGGCGCGCGGCTGGCCGAGATCGGCCGCACCGCAGACGACGCCGGCTTCTCCAGCCTGTGGGTGATGGACCACTTCTTCCAGATCCAGATGGCCGGCCCGCCCGAAGACCCCATGCTGGAGGGCTACAGCGCCCTCAGTTACCTGGCTGCCGTGACCAAACGCGCCACGCTGGGCACGCTGGTGACGGGCGCGATCTACCGCCACCCCGGCATCCTGCTCAAGACCGCCACCACGCTGGATGTGCTGTCGGGCGGGCGGGCCTATTTGGGCATCGGCGCCGGCTGGTTTGAGCGTGAGGCGCTTGGCCTGGGCGTGCCCTTCCCGCCGCTCAAGGAGCGCTTCGAGCGCCTGGAGGAGACGCTGCGGCTGGCCCACCAGATGTGGTCCGACGACACCACGCCCTTCGAGGGCAAGCACTACCGGCTCGCCGAGCCGCTCAACCATCCGCAGCCGCTCACCAAGCCCCACCCGCCGATCATGGTCGGCGGCGGCGGCGAGCAGAAGACCCTGCGGCTGGTCGCCCAGTACGCCGACGCCTGCAACCTATTCGCCTACATGGGTCCCGACGCCGTGCGCCAGAAACTCGACATCCTGCGCGGCCATTGCGAGGCGGTCGGCCGCCCCTACGACGAGATCGAGCGCACGGCGCTGGGCACGGCCAACCTCGCGCCGGGCGCCATGTCCGTGGCCGACGTGGTCGGCCTGTGCCGCGGCCTGGCCGACGCAGGCATCCAGCACCTGATCTTCAACATGCCCAACGTCCACGAGCTCGCGCCGCTGGAGACCTTCGGTCGCGAGATTATCCCGGCGGTGGCGGAGTTTTAAGGGACGCTCGATTTTTAATCTAGCCAGTCCCGTGTTACGTGTTACGTGTTGCGTGAGGCGGCCCGACGCAACACGTAACACCCACGCGGGATAGTTTATTTTTCGAGAATCCCAAAGCAAAATAGGGAGTTTACGATGCCCGCTATCAACCCAGCGGTCCTGGCCCGGCTCCGCCGCTACGACACCCCGACGATCTGCAACCTAGTCGAGCTATTCGACGTGCGCCCGCGCAGCGCCGGGTACATGGACTCGCGCATCCAGGCCTGCTTCCCCGACCTGCCGCCGATGGTCGGGTTCGCGGCCACCGCCACCTTCCGCGCCTCGGCCCCGCCGCGCGGCGCCGACGTCTACGCCAGCACCGAAGCCCAGGTCGAGCGCTTCGCCGAGCTGTCCGGCCCGCCGGTGGTCGTCTTCCAGGACCTCGACAGCCCGACCGCCGCCGCGACGTTCGGCGAGGTGATGTGTACGATCTATAAGACCTTCGGCGCAGCCGGGCTGATCACCAGCGGCACCGGGCGCGACCTCGACCAGGTGCGGGCGATCGACTTCCCGGTGTTCACCAATGGGGCCACCTGCGCGCACGGCTACTGCCACATCCTGCACCTCCACGCGCCGGTCCACGTCGGCGGCATCGTGGTCTACCCCGACGATCTGCTGCACGGCGATCGCAACGGCGTCACCAGCATCCCCGTCGCCATCGCCGCCGAGCTAGCCGACATCGCCGACGAGTTCGTCGCCGCCGAGCAACTGATTCTCGACACACTCCGCGCGGAGCCGCCATCGGTCGAGCGGCTCCGCGCGGTTCGCGCCGAGTCCAGGGCGCTCGTCGCAAAACTCCAGGCCCAGGTGTCGCGCGCCCGGTAGTAGGCCCCAAGAGGCTGTCTGAAAAGGGGGAGTTTGAGCGACTCGCCCGCCGATGCTGGTTGCCCCGGCGCCGGCCCGGCAAGCGCGACATTCCTGGCAATATAGACCAACTCAGGGTACTCGCCGGCAGCGATCTCGACAATGCCGTTCGCCGGCACTTTGTCGAGCGCGGCGGAGATGTGCTCGTAGGGCGTCACCTTGGTCTGGCAGTCGTTGCTGTCGTCGCCGTTGCCGGCCCGCGTCGCCACGTAGCGGATCGCGCACTCAAGCTCGAATGTGCCGATGTCGCAGCGGCCATTTTGCGGGCACGTCACGCCCTCCGATGGAGATCATGCCCCTATTTCGACCTCGTCGCGCTGGTGCCGCCCGCCTCGATTGGCAAGTTTCAATCTCCGATGGAGATGAAGCCCCATTTTGACAACGCGAGGCGGATCTGCGCGGCGTCAATCTCCAGCAGGTTTCAATCTCCGATGGAGATGATGCCCCATTTGACCCCTATGCTACTACCAGAGCCATCTCCTCGACCCGGGTTTCAATCTCCGATGAAGATGATGCCCCATTTTGACTTCATCCCGCCCAGGTCCGTGGCTTTGAAGGTGATGAGTTTCAATCTCCGATGGAGATGATGCCCCATTTTGACGAGCCAGCGGCGATAGACATCCAACGTTGCCGGCGAGTTTCAATCTCCGATGGAGATGATGCCCCATTTTGACAGTGCGCTCTGGGCGGCCTGGCCTCCCATCGTTTCAGGTTTCAATCTCCGATGGAGATGATGCCCCATTTTGACCGTCGTAGCGCTCAAAAGTCCTCATTATGTGTCCGTGTTTCAATCTCCGATGGAGATGATGCCCCATTTTGACTGCTGGCCTGGCTGCGGATCGCGCTGCGGCCCGCAGGTTTCAATCTCCGATGGAGATGATGCCCCATTTTGACTATAGGTTAGCCCGCATGTACTGCCGGAATTGGGTAGGTTTCAATCTCCGATGGAGATGATGCCCCATTTTGACGCACGGTCGCGCCGCCGCACATCCTGACAGAGCGCGAGTTTCAATCTCCGATGGAGATGATGCCCCATTTTGACCTCTACCGGCCAGGGGCGGAGCGAAGGGCTATCGCATGGTTTCAATCTCCGATGGAGATGATGCCCCATTTTGACTTCGCAACCGGCCACTGTGCGAGATGACCTTGCAGGGTTTCAATCTCCGATGGAGATGATGCCCCATTTTGACACCCAGCTCGTTGCTGGCCTGATGCACAAGCACAAGATGTTTCAATCTCCGATGGAGATGATGCCCCATTTTGACAGGCGGTGGGAATACTGTGTCGTGCTATCCGTATCGTTTCAATCTCCGATGGAGATGATGCCCCATTTTGACGGAGCGGGACGGCGATGGCCTTATCCGTGTACGCTAGTTTCAATCTCCGATGGAGATGATGCCCCATTTTGACTCGAGCTTTCACAGGCGGCCACCCGCATCTCGGCAGGTTTCAATCTCCGATGGAGATGATGCCCCATTTTGACCTACCTCTGTGACGATTTCGAGGAGCGTTTTGGCGATGTTTCAATCTCCGATGGAGATGATGCCCCATTTTGCCTCATAGAGTGCTCTCCTTGGTCTCCATCAGCTCGCGTGTTTCAATCTCCGATGGAGATGATGCCCCATTTTGACATGGTGTAAGGTTATCCCAGCGCGTTGTACTCGTATGTTTCAATCTCCGATGGAGATGATGCCCCATTTTGACTTGGAAGCTCTGCACATATGTTCTGCCTGAATAAAGGTTTCAATCTCCGATGGAGATGATGCCCCATTTTGACTTAGCGATGGCGGCGCGTAACGCCTCGCAAGCCTGCTGTTTCAATCTCCGATGGAGATGAAGCCCTATTTTGACCGACCCTGCGCGCGGCCAGACGACGGTCAAGCACATGTTTCAATCTCCGATGGAGATGAAGCCCCATTTTGACTCCCGAAGACGCACTATCTCAGCACGTTGCTCATCCAGGTTTCAATCTCCGATGGAGATGATGCCCCATTTTGACCCATGCTTTGCGCCAGGGAGGCGCCAGCCCACGTCACGTTTCAATCTCCGATGGAGATGAAGCCCCATTTTGACGAGCGGGACCTCGAAGACTTCGACGATCGCTTCGAGGTTTCAATCTCCGATGGAGATGATGCCCCATTTTGACTTGGTTTTCGTCAGGCTGGCCGACGCAATCGCGATGTTTCAATCTCCGATGGAGATGATGCCCCATTTTGACCATCACCGCCGAATGCTTTATTGAGGCGGTCGAGGTTTCAATCTCCGATGGAGATGATGCCCTATTTTGACCGCCGACGCCGCCTACCAAAAAGAAAAGCATACGGGTTTCAATCTCCGATGGAGATGATGCCCCATTTTGACCACGCCAGATCTCGATCCGCGCGTCGCGGTAGGTCAGGTTTCAATCTCCGATGGAGATGATGGCCCATTTTGACATGATCGCCGCGCGGGCCTTCTTGGTCAGCGGCTGTTTCAATCTCCGATGGAGATGATGCCCCATTTTGACGACCGCAGCCGAGATGGACGCACTCTCAGCCAAAGGTTTCAATCTCCGATGGAGATGATGCCCCATTTTGACTTGGGGCGGCCAGCTTCGCGCTACAGGACACAACGATGTTTCAATCTCCGATGGAGATGATGCCCCATTTTGACAAGGGAGACAAGCTCATGGGCGGAATTAGCGCAAAGTTTCAATCTCCGATGGAGATGATGCCCCATTTTGACCTCAGGGGACGGCAGCTTTCTCGCCTCCGTGTTGTGTTTCAATCTCCGATGGAGATGATGCCCCATTTTTGAACTCATCTGCGGCCAGGCCAACTGTGGCCACCAGATTGAGTTTCAATCTCCGATGGAGATGATGCCCCATTTTGACGCCTCAACTGGTCCACATGGGATGCTGGCGGCACCCAAAGTTTCAATCTCCGATGGAGATGATGCCCCATTTTGACGGGCCAGCGTGTCCCCGTTGCCGTTCGTAATGCTCGTGTTTCAATCTCCGATGGAGATGATGCCCCATTTTGACTCTGGGTCCTGGCCCTGACGCCGCAAGGGAGTCGGCGGTTTCAATCTCCGATGGAGATGATGCCCCATTTTGACCACGTCACGACGGGTGGTAACGTCGGTTTTGGAAAGTTTCAATCTCCGATGGAGATGATGCCCCATTTTGACCCCGGTTGGACGGTCGCCCGGAGCTGTGGAATCGGGTTGTTTCAATCTCCGATGGAGATGATGCCCCATTTTGACGCTACTGACCATTCTCAAGGCTCGGCAGCTTGGCGTGTTTCAATCTCCGATGGAGATGATGCCCCATTTTGACCGATGCCGATGTAGGCCGGATTCGAGAGGATACCGCGGTTTCAATCTCCGATGGAGATGATGCCCCATTTTGACCAGTCCAAACCACCAGATCGGCCAGAGCCAGCTATCCGTTTCAATCTCCGATGGAGATGATGCCCCATTTTGACAATTGTACGGGACGATTGAAAGCCCCGATGCCTGGAGGTTTCAATCTCCGATGGAGATGATGCCCCATTTTGACAATAACGATCGCCTCGGCGTTTCCAAATCGATTATTGTTTCAATCTCCGATGGAGATGATGCCCCATTTTGACGGCCAAACGGACCACGGCAAGGATAATAAAGTTGAGTTTCAATCTCCGATGGAGATGATGCCCCATTTTGACGCCCTATCCGAAAGCCGACCGATGCCGAGCAGGTAGTGTTTCAATCTCCGACGGAGATGATGCCCCATTTTGACGGACGCCTTGGATGGGGTCAGTTTTCAAAACAGTGTTTCAATCTCCGATGGAGATGATGCCCCATTTTGACCGCGAAGGGCCGCCAGCACGCACAATCGTGGTGTTTCAATCTCCGATGGAGATGATGCCCCATTTTGACGGTCGATTTGGGCGATCGGGCGATAGAGTTTATTCGGTTTCAATCTCCGATGGAGATGATGCCCCATTTTGACCCCCGCCGCACGTCGGCAAGCAGGGCAGGGTCATTGTTTCAATCTCCGATGGAGATGATGCCCCATTTTGACCCGCGCGGCGCGGGTGCCGGATGTGGTGAAGATAACGGTTTCAATCTTCGATGGAGATGATGCCCCATTTTGACATTCCGAGAAACCCAGCCCCCGCTCCCTTCACGTCAAGGTTTCAATCTCCGATGGAGATGATGCCCCATTTTGACGTACGCACCGTTGAATGGTCGGAGCGCCTGCTTCTTGTTTCAATCTCCGATGGAGATGATGCCCCATTTTGACTCCTCTCCGCCGGGACCGATGAAGCTTATTGTCAGGTTTCAATCTCCGATGGAGATGATGCCCCATTTTGACAGACTCGACGTTCCGCCTGTCGCCGCAAGCCCACACTGTTTCAATCTCCGATGGAGATGATGCCCCATTTTGACTTTTGCTACCGTACAGAAAATATGAGCTGATCAAGCGGTAACGCATCTCGGTGGACCAGAAGGAAATCGATGGGCATGGTATCCTGTTCGTCAGCGTAACCAAACGAGACGAATGGAGGGAAACCATGCACATCAACTTCCGTACCTATCGTACCATCAAACTGACCCTGGCGCAGGTTTTGCACACCCGTGCCAACAGCCATGCCGAACAGCACCTTAACACCTTGAGCTTGCTGATTTGTGGCATCGTCAGTGCCCAGCATGTGCAGTTCGATAAGCTCGCCAGCCATGCCCCGATCAGAGGACGCAAGAATGAAAGCCTGATCACGCGCTTTCGGCGCTGGGTCAAGCACGACGCTATCACGCTGGAGGCGCTCTGGCTCCCGTTCGCCCGTGCGGTACTCTCCAGTCTGGCGCACCTGCCACTGACCATCCTGCTGGATGGAACCACCGCCGGGCGCGGCTGTGTGGTCTTGATGGCCAGCGTTCTCTATCGTCATCGCGCCATTCCGCTGCTGTGGACGGTGGTAAAGGGCAAGAAGGGCCATCTGCCTGAGGCGCTGCATTGCGCACTGATCGAGCAGCTTCAGGAGTTGATCCCGCCCGATGCGACCGTCACGCTGCTGGGCGATGGTGAGTTTGACGGCACCGAGTTGCAAACCAGATTGCGCGCGAGGAAGTGGGAGTATGTCTGCCGCACTGCTACCAACATTCTGATCTTTGCTCAGGATGGGGTCTTCACGGTCGGTGATCTGCCGCTCTCGCGCGGTGAGGCTGTCGCCATCGCGGATGTGCGCATGACCGCCAAGCAGTATGGACCAATTCTGGTGATTGGGGTCTGGGACGCCAAGCAGCAGCAACCACTCTATCTGATCAGCTCGTTGAGTGATGCGGACGAGGCGGTCAAGCGCTATCGGATGCGCTTTCGGATTGAGTGCATGTTTGCCAATCATAAAAGTCGTGGGTTTCGGATTGACAAAAGCCATCTGGCCGCCCCCGAACGTCTGGCGCGGCTGCTGATCGCCACTGCTCTGGCCTATGTGTGGATTTATGCGGCCGCCGTGTTTGCCCAGGAGCAGGGATGGGTCGAACAATTTCATCGCAAAGATCGCTGTGACTTAGGCCTGTTTCAAATCGGGCTGCGCGCGATACAGTATGCACTACGTGAAGGGTTACGTGTTCCGGTCAGTTTCCGATTGCCCATAGACCCGCCCACTGCCTCACACATGGCGAACGGATTTTCTGTACGGTAGCAAATTTTGACTTCGATTGTCAACTCGTCAAACATTCCCATCGCGAGTTTCAATCTCCGATGGAGATGATGCCCCATTTTGACCGGGTTAAGACCGAACGGGCGATTCATCCTCAATGCTGTTTCAATCTCCGATGGAGATGATGCCCCATTTTGACTCCCACTGACCCGACAGTCGCGGGCAGCTCGAACTAGTTTCAATCTCCGATGGAGATGATGCCCCATTTTGACATTCGATTGTCAACTCGTCAAACATTCCCATCGCGAGTTTCAATCTCCGATGGAGATGATGCCCCATTTTGACTTACGCACGACAAAGACAGCTATAACGAGCAAACGGTTTCAATCTCCGATGGAGATGATGCCCCATTTTGACCTTATCCCTCGCTCGCGCTGACCTATCCGACCGATTAGTTTCAATCTCCGATGGAGATGATGCCCCATTTTGACTCGATACCGACTTCTTGGAGACCGCCAAACTGATGGGGTTTCAATCTCCGATGGAGATGATGCCCCATTTTGACGCCAGGATCTTGTTTTGGATGCCGATCTTCTCACCATGTTTCAATCTCCGATGGAGATGATGCCCCATTTTGACGTAGCCCCTGCTCCGGGAGGAGTGCGAGAAGCGCGTGTTTCAATCTCCGATGGAGATGATGCCCCATTTTGACTTCAACTCGGCCAGCTCGGCATCTACCACTCGCCAGTTTCAATCTCCGATGGAGATGATGCCCCATTTTGACTCTGTACGGGGGTTCTTCGGGGGCGTAGGTGAAGATGTTTCAATCTCCGATGGAGATGATGCCCCATTTTGACTTCGCATCCTTCTCGGCGATCTCGTCGAGCTTGCATGGTTTCAATCTCCGATGGAGATGATGCCCCATTTTGACACCTCTGGCAGCCGAATCCTCTCCGAGAGGACGGCCGGTTTCAATCTCCGATGGAGATGATGCCCCATTTTGACAGCTGCGCGTTTGCCAGGGCCAGAGCGGGCTGCCCGTGTTTCAATCTCCGATGGAGATGATGCCCCATTTTGACCGACCCGGCGCGCTCCGTGGGAGAGGTCGTGACGCTGTTTCAATCTCCGATGGAGATGATGCCCCATTTTGACATGGCGGTCGCAATCGAGGATGCTGGGCTGATTATTGTTTCAATCTCCGATGGAGATGATGCCCCATTTTGACCCTATCCGACCGATTACACGACCGGCCAGGTGTATGTTTCAATCTCCGATGGAGATGATGCCCCATTTTGACTTCGAGACCGATCAAAAGAGTGTTCCTTTTATCACATGTTTCAATCTCCGATGGAGATGATGCCCCATTTTGACCTTGGGCACGTCCTGGGACCACCGGAGCGCCATCCTGTTTCAATCTCCGATGGAGATGATGCCCCATTTTGACATGGCGGTCGCAATCGAGGATGCTGGGCTGATTATTGTTTCAATCTCCGATGGAGATGATGCCCCATTTTGACACTGAATGCGATCAGCGCGATGTTGACCAACGTCAAGTTTCAATCTCCGATGGAGATGATGCCCCATTTTGACTCCGCTACTCTTTCGGGTAAATCCCAACATACTCGCGGTTTCAATCTCCGATGGAGATGATGCCCCATTTTGACACTGTAGGCGTCCGAGTAGTGGACGGCGTAACAGAGTTTCAATCTCCGATGGAGATGATGCCCCATTTTGACAATACCGTCGTCACGGTCGTGCAGGCGGCATGGAAGTTTCAATCTCCGATGGAGATGATGCCCCATTTTGACAAGGCCGCTACGCTTGGCTGCTTGCCGACTTCCAAGGTTTCAATCTCCGATGGAGATGATGCCCCATTTTGACAGTGGGGGAAGCGGCCGGACCCCAATGGTGTCCTCCCTGTTTCAATCTCCGATGGAGATGATGCCCCATTTTGACGCCCCTACGCCAACCTCATATCGCTCTTTCATTTAGTTTCAATCTCCGATGGAGATGAAGCCCCATTTTGACTAGCAACAGCGGGTGTGGGTGCGGCGGTGCTTTTGTGTTTCAATCTCCGATGGAGATGAAGCCCCATTTTGACTCCCATTCAGTACGCGATCGAACGTTGACAGCGCCCCCTGTTTCAATCTCCGATGGAGATGAAGCCCCATTTTGACTGGGGGATGGTTATCGAGCCATCTTCGTTCGGCGTAGTTTCAATCTCCGATGGAGATGAAGCCCCATTTTGACCAGGGTCACTTTTCAACACTCGCAACGGTAAACGTGTTTCAATCTCCGATGGAGATGAAGCCCCATTTTGACCCGCTCGTACAGAGTCGCGATCCTCAATGACGCCAAGGTTTCAATCTCCGATGGAGATGAAGCCCCATTTTGACCAGGACAGACCGTCAGGGCCAGGATAGCCCAGATCCAGTTTCAATCTCCGATGGAGATGAAGCCCCATTTTGACAGGGACTGGCGGATGAGGCTCGGATACGCGCCGCCATGTTTCAATCTCCGATGGAGATGAAGCCCCATTTTGACTGACGAACAGGTCATCAGCGTCCTCACCGAATATGAGTTTCAATCTCCGATGGAGATGAAGCCCCATTTTGACGACCCGCGCAGTACGCGCAAGGTCGAAGACCTAGACCGGTTTCAATCTCCGATGGAGATGAAGCCCCATTTTGACCAGTCGATATTCGACGGGATGGCACTACCATACTCCGTGTTTCAATCTCCGATGGAGATGAAGCCCCATTTTGACTGTCCTGCGAATAAGCCTTCAAGAGCATCTAAATAGTTTCAATCTCCGATGGAGATGAAGCCCCATTTTGACGGTCACGATTTCGCGTGTTGCTCGCTTGCGGCTTTGTTTCAATCTCCGATGGAGATGAAGCCCCATTTTGACATGAGCAGGTGGCGCCGATCGTCCAGGACGAAGTAGTTTCAATCTCCGATGGAGATGAAGCCCCATTTTGACCATTTATATCTCGCCTGTCACAGTCGGAAGAAGGAAGTTTCAATCTCCGATGGAGATGAAGCCCCATTTTGACTCTCACGTTGTCTCCCTCTCCACCCGTCGAAACGAAAGTTTCAATCTCCGATGGAGATGAAGCCCCATTTTGACTTGGTAATGGCAACCATCCATGTCTACCCGATAAACGAGTTTCAATCTCCGATGGAGATGAAGCCCCATTTTGACACCTCCCACGCCGCCTCGATACTCGTACTGTAGCTCGGGTTTCAATCTCCGATGGAGATGAAGCCCCATTTTGACGAAGGGGGATCGCACTGTTCCCATCCGTATTTTTGACGTTTCAATCTCCGATGGAGATGAAGCCCCATTTTGACCGCCAAGCGCGGGCGGAACCGGTGTCGATAACGGGTTTCAATCTCCGATGGAGATGAAGCCCCATTTTGACACCCGCGCCGCTCGATGGCTCCAGGAAGGCATATACAGCCTCTGATTCGAGCAGCTTCCTGATTGCCCACCCAAGACCAATGGAACCGGCGTAGTGCGCTCGATTGTGCTCCCAGTATACACCTCAACCATGGCGTTGTATAGCCTCATGTCCATCTTTCAGAAAAGATCGAGCACCTGCCCATATTTGACCCCGAACTGCGCCGCTCGATCTCGCAAACTACACAAAAAAAACCCGCGGCTCGGCCGGTTTGGGCGTGCCGACCGTCTCGACCCGGCCGCCACACGCCCGGCACAACGGGTAGAACCGCACGCTGTCGCGCTCGGCATCCAGGTGCCGCTCCAGCTTTGCGCGCAGCTCCAGCAGGTGCCGCCGGGTGAGCCAGCATTCGAAGAGCGAGTACTGGGTCCAGGCCCCGTACCCGCACAGAACCTTGTGGACCTTCGTGCGGCGCCGGTCGTCGGGGATGTCGTAGGCGATGACGTACAGGGTTGTGTCGGCCTCTGTAGGCATGGGGCACTTCCTTTGGATGCTTACCGGACGACAAAGGGAATGTACCGCTCGGTCTCGCCTAGCAGCGCCTTTGCCAGCACCCGCACTTGTAGCTCGATACAGCGCCGGTAGCTGACTTGGTAGCCGAAGAGCGGGTGTTGGACGGTGGTCATCAAACGCTCCTCAAGTTTCTCCAGGAAGGTGCGTCGCGCGGTGTCGGTGAGCCGGTAGGCGCCCATCTCGACTGTGAAATCCGACTCACGCACCATCCCGGTGTTCAGCATGGTGATGACGACTGAGTCGACGATGACCGGCCGGAACTCTTCGACCAGGTCGAGCGCTAGGGCTGGCTTGCCGTAGCCAGGCTGATGCAGCATGCCGATGTAGGGATTCAGCCCGACCGTACAGATCTGTGAGAGCACTTGCCTGATCAGGATGGCGTAGCCGAACGAGAGCAGCGCGTTGACCGGGTCGGTCGGCGGGCGGCGCACACGGCCAGGGAACGGCCAGGTGTTCCGCAGCAGGGTGCCGAAGACGGCGAAGTAGGCGCTGCTGCCGCTGCCCTCCAGCCCAAACAGCGGGCCGAGGCCGCTCATCCGGTCGTCCGGCGGCGCTGCGACCGGGATGGGCAGACCGGCGAGCTGGCGCAACGTGGCGCGGATCTGGCCGGCGGCCTCGTCAAGCGCTGGATCAGCCAATTTGCGATTATAGCGCAGCAGCGTGGTACGCATATTGGTCAGCTTACCGGCGATCATCGACCGCGCGATCGGGAATCGACGTGACAGCTCGCTGTGCGCCGCGTACTGGGCCAGGTGCAGCAGCGCGTTCTTGGTCGGGTCGGGGATGAGCGAGCCGTAGGAGTGCCCACGCTCGCTCAGAAAGTGGATCGCGATGCGCTGTTCCAGCAGCATATGCAGCGCCGGCGCAGTCAAGGTGATGTCGCCCAGGACGACCACCTGGTCGATCTTGATCAGCGGAATGCGTACCATGCGCGCCGCTGCGCTCTCGCGCGCCGGGATCTGGACGCGCAACGCCTCGCCCTCGCGCTTGACCACACTGTACGGCTCGGTCAGATAGAGTGTTCCCATGAGTTCCTCGTATCCATCGGATGGCAGCATCGGGGTGCTTCCTTATCTCCTGTTACGTGTTGCGTGTTGCGTGTGTTAGATCACGCAACACGCAACACGCAAGATGTCTCAATCGAGTGTGCCATCAAGTGTCGTGCGGGCCAGGATACGCAGCTCGTCCGGCAGGCACAACGGCTGGAGCGAGCAGTCGCGGCACTTGGCGCGCTCCTCGATCGGCGGCGGCAGGCGCCCCTCACGGGCCAGCCGCAGCGCTTCGGCCGCTAGGCGCTCCACCTCGGCGCGCAGCTCGGCCGTGAACTCGACGACTGTACGCCGGCGGGTGGTGAATGAGAACAGCTCGCCCTGTGGGATCGCAATGCCCAGCCGCTCCTCCAGGCACATAGCCTGCGCGCAGAGCTGGGCCGCGTCGCCCAGTCCACGCCCAACCCGCCCCTTTTTGTACTCGACCGGGTACACCGCGCCCTCGCGCTGCTCGACCACGTCGATCAGGCCCGCCAGCCGCAGCCGCTCGCTCCAGACATAGACCCGGCGCTGCTGGAGGCCCGTATCGGCCCAGACGCTGCCGCCGGCATCCGACGCGGCGTGGCGCAGCCGGCCCTCGACCACGTGGGCGTTGACCAGCATCTCGCTATAGACGAACTCGTACACGTAGCGCCGCGGGCAGTAGGCCAGCGCGTTCAGGTGCGAGATCGGGATGAACTCTGGTTCTTCCATGTCAGTCCTCCCCGGCTACCCTCCGGCACAGCCCCATCCCCCGCGCGGTCTTCATGCCGGTGCCCAGGTAGAACGCGGCGTCGGCCAGCAGCGCGAGCGCGCGCCGGTCCTCGGCGTCGCCGCGCAGCTCGTAGGTGCAGCGGCCGACGAAGCCGATCTGGGGCGCGCGGTCCAGCGTGAAGGTGGTGGTGCGCAGGTCGTAGCGGGCGACGACGGCCCGCCGGGTGGCGCGCTCGGTCGCCGCCTCGTCCAGCGGCTCCGGCGCGAGCGCGTTCCAGCGCCGCAGCAGGCTGCCGAAGACCGCGTGCGGATCGGGGAGCACGCCGACCCGCTTGCGGCCATCCTCGTCCTCCCCCAGGCTGAAGGCGGTCGGCGTGGCGAACTCGATCGTCAGGCGCTTGGCCGGGCGGGCCGCTGCGGCCAGCCCGGCGAACGAGCCGTAGCCGGCCCACGGGTCGCTCCCCGGCGTGCCGCGCACGTCGGCCAGGGCCAGCGGGAGCGCACCGAGCCGCAGAGTGGGCCGCGCGGTCTGCTGGAGCAGCGCGTGCGTCAGCGGGGCGAACAGAATCGCTCTTGAGCAGCGTCACCCGCAGCGCCAGCGTTGCCCCGACGCGTATGGCCACCCGCTCGTCGCGCGGGCGGCCCCCCGGCAGCGGCGCCGCGACGGTGTAGGGCTTGGCCGGGCCGTGGGCGTGCAGCGCCCGCGCCAGCTCCGGGTCCACCTGGCGGACCAAGTCGAGAAACAGCGCCTGGACCTGGTGGCCCACGTACGCCGACAGGGTGCCGTCGGCGCCGGCGGTCAGGTGGAGGATGAGGGCGTAGAGGTCGGGGTCCATACTTCGTCCTCGCTATGCAAAGATTGGCTCGTCCGAAAGCTTCTTATCGAGCATCGCATAGTGGCGCTTCAGCTCTGGGAGGATATGAAACGCCGCCGTGCCGGTGACGACTTTGTACGGCACACAAGTTCCATCGGCGAAGTCAACCTGCAAGTCGCGCGCATAGAACGGAGAGCCGCGCAGCACAGCGAGCAGCGGCCACCAGCTTTCTTCGGCGACTACCAGGCAGGGTATCCAGGTATGCTCAATTGCCTCGCGGAAGCGATGATCAAGTGCGATAGTTTGTCCATCCAGCCCGCGCTCCCGCGCCGTCAGTTGGAGGCCGCTCAGAGCCACGACGCTGCGGCAGCAGCGATCCACGAACTCGGCATGCGGCCAAGGGCTCAGGTAATCGAAACCAAGCGTCAGTTTCGGGTTACGGGCGCGCTCAATCTCCACATACAGATCGACCAACTCGTCGGCACCTGTCCTTTGAGAGACTGTTTGAAAAGGGGGAGTTTGAGGGGGGCTCCCCTCAAGAAGCCCCTTTCCCCCACGGATCGTTGGCGAGACGATGCCCTTTTCAAACAGCTTCCGAGTAAAATCGCGGCGGTCGCGGAATGGACGCAGCTCGTAATTCGCCAGGAGATGCAGCAGATCATAGCGGTTGACAGTCTCGCTCGACAGCAGGTGATGCGGGTCGTAGACCGCCGTCGGCGGCCCTTGCCACGCCTCGCGGAAGGAAAAGATCGCCTTCGTCAGCGCTACCTGCAACTCGATGAACGCCAGTAGCTCGCGCTGCTGCGGTTGAGCGCGCAGAAGGCCCGGCAGGGCGGCGCGGTACTTCTCGCCCTGTTCGCGTATTTCGACCCCCTTGCTCGATTTGCGCCAGGAGATGTAGTCGGCCAAGTGTTGTGCAAGCACTTTCACATTCTGCTCGCCGAGTGCCCAGCGCTTCGCCTCCGGCTCGCTGAGCCAGCGCCGGCGCCGGTCGTAGGTGTAGAAGAAGCCTTTGAGCAGACCTTTGCGCGGCTTGCTCTGCGGCGCGAACACGCTGCGGATCAGCTCGTACAGCTCTTCGAGCGCCGCTTCTTCATCCTTCATCAAGTCACTGATCCTGAAGGCCGGGTAGAACGCCTCCATGACCGCCTGCGTGCGGATATATCCATCCAGCCGGTGCTTCGGCGGCAGATGCTCAAGGCTTGCCACCACCCCCGCCCACTCATGGCGTGAAAGCGTTTTCCCATCATAGGCGCGCAGTTCGCTCGCGGCGTCGTCACTCACCAGCACAATCGCCTCGCTTCGCCGGTCAGTTTCCTCCCGCCCCAACACACGCCCGGCCCGCCCAATTCGCTGGGTCAGCTCATCACCGAAGCGCGCGTCGCAGATGAGCCGGTCGATGCTCTGACGGCGCTTGCCAGGACGCCCGAAGTTATAGCCGATGTCTACTGTCGGCGTGGCTAGGATCAGCGGGCGGACGCGCTGTCGCTCCTCCTGCCCTTCTGGGCCGGTGATACGGGTCGGATCGAGGTGGACGAGCAGCGCGTGACAATCATTGATGCGCCCAAGGCTACTGCTGATGATCACACTGTCCAGGCTCTCCGTCTGCCAGCTCTCGATCTGCGTCCGGTTGGTGGTGACCCAATCGTCGAGTTGCTCGGCAACAACCGTCAAGTGCAGCTCGGTCAGCGTCGGAGTGGTTGGATAGCCTCCACTCTCCGGCGGCTCATTGTCCGGGCTGATCTGCACCCAGGTATCGCCAAACAGACGATCAAGATAACGGTACACCCCCCCACGCGGCGTCGCCGAAAGCAGGCAGATCGAGCGCCCGTGGGAAAAGTAGTCCCACTGCTTCCAGAGGGCGAAGAAGAACAGGAAGTTCGCGAATTGTTTGTTGTCGTAGTAGTGAAACTCGTCGATGACGACGTATTGGAAGTTGGCGATGAACTTGCTGAACACATTGCGCTGGTCGTTGCGCCGGTATTGGAAATACAGCCCATAGTAGAAGATGTCCGGGTTCGTCACCACGACGAACGGCAGCTTCTCGGCGTCATCCGCCAGCCCCAGCGGGGCGGCAAAGGTCAGCGGGTTCTCCAAGAAGCGCTGCAAGCGCTCGCCCGGCCGCAGGTCGCCATCGAGCGCCCCCAACGCGGCAGCATCAGCCTCGAACACCCGCATCGCCAGACCCTGGCGCGCGACAAACTCCCGCGCCTCGTTCGGCATGCTGCCAAATCAGCGCGTTTGTCGGCGCGATCAGCAGTGTGTTCCGCCCGCGCTGCTCCGGGTGCAGCAGCCGCAGCAGCGCTGCCACGGTCTTGCCCGTGCCTGTCGGATAGGTGTTCATCACCAGCGGCGCTCGTGCCGCAAGCGCATCGTAGGTGCGGGCCTGGTGGTACAGCAGCGGCCTGGTGGGCTGATAGGCCGGCAGCGATCCGGCTGGTGCTAACTTCTCCTCGTGCGGCAGCAGCGTGATGGTCGTCATCGAAAACCCTCAAGGTTGAAGCGCATGCCCTGCGGCAGCACAGTCTGTTGATCAAGCCTGTAGCACGGCCCCACAATGCGGCAATGTCGCGCCAGTGGCGCCGGCGCGACATTGTGCAGATCATAGCCCAATAGCCGGGTGGACGAAGCAAGATCGGCCGGGGCCAGCAGGAAGGGAATGACTCCTTCCCCCTGCTCGCCGACGATCCGGGCCGGGCGCGCCGTCAACCGCGCCTTGCTCATCCACTTGCCGAGCCGGATGTAGCCCGGCAGCGCCAGTTCCTCCTGGCTGATGATGAAGAACTCGGCCTCATTCCCAATCGCCAGCGAGCGAATGCGCCCGAATTGAGGCCGGTTCTCGACCGCATACCTGCGCCGAGTTACGCCGTCGGTCACATACCAGTTATTACCCTCCCGCTCGGCCCACATCCCTTGAGGGACGGTGATCAGCGCGTTGTTGCCCATCGCCGACCAGTAGCTATCCGGCTGGGCATTGAACTGGCCGAGCGTGAAGCGCGCCGCCCCCTGGATGGTCGCGGGGGTAATATAGACACCTCGCGCATTGAGCGCAGCCAGATCGTCACGGTAGTGGATCGTCTTTCCGTCATTGTAGTAGCGGCTGGGCGCCAGGCCGAGCGCGTAGCACAGGGCAATATGGCCGATGAACGCCTCGGTCTGGTACAGATCGCTGATCTCGCGAGTGCTGAAGAACGTCGCCTCAAGCAGGCGCAGCGCGCAGCGGTAGATCTGCGGCATGATCGCCTCCTACTGACGCGGATAGCCGGCGGCCAGGCGATTCAGCATCGCCGCCAGTTGCTCTGGCGCCGCGTACAGCACGCCGATCTCCTCGGTCAATCCGCCCAACTCGTCGCCAGTCAGCCACGCCACCCGCCCGAAGACCCGGCTGCGTAGCGCATCAGCCGCAGCCCGCGCCGCTTGCGTCGCCACCGAGACATGCAGCGGGAAATCAGGCTCGCGCTCCTCGCCGCGCAGCCGATCATAGCTATGCTGCGCCCACTCAAGGTTCGAGAACAGCTCGCAGTCGCTGAACGCGACCCCGATCAAATAGTTGCGAACCCGCCCAAGTCGTGATGAGATTGCGCCGTAGCGCGAGGCGCGCAGCACATTCCCCAAAATGTAGCGCAGCTCGTCGGGGGTGATATCTTTGAAAGTCTCCATGTCGAGGAAGAGCGACTGCGGTTTGATATACTCATCGGTGCCAATGCTGGTGGACGGCTCGTTCGTCTCCGGGTTACGCATGGTGCTGTTGTCGAACAGCGCGTTGAACTGGCGCGTACCGACGATGGTCGCGGCCGGGTGCAGGCTGAACGCATCGTCGGTGATCACGCGCGAACGCTGTGCCCCACCACCTCCCGCCGCGTAGCCGTACACCATACAGTCCACGCACTTCTCACAGGGGTTATTGGTGTTCAACGAGCAGATGAGCCCCTTGGCATTCGGGCGCAGCAGATCATGCTCGCGCAGCAGCTCCCGCCCGATCCGTCGCTCGACCGCCGTCTGTTTGCGCTTGCTGATCACGACCCGCTGGATGAGTTCGTCGGTGCCGGGCCGTTCGCCGGCAAAGACGAACTCCTTGTTCAGCGGTTCGCCGCTGCCCTCAGTGCGAAAGATCGCCTCCGACTCGACATGCCGCAGCAGCAGCAGCGTGACAAAGCGCCCGCGCGGGTAGGCGCTGTAGGTGTCGAGCAGGCGCTCGGCGTAGCGGTCGATAATGCTCATCGGGAAACTCCTTTCCTATTACTCTGCGGTGGGAAACAGTTCGGCGTCGGCAGCGTCGGCAGTGTCGGTGGCGGGCGCCGAGGGCGCAGACGGGTCGGCAGCCGGCGACTTGCGCGGAATCTGGCGGCGGATGTACAGGTGGAACGCCGAGCGCAGGATCTTCTCGTGGCTGAGCAGGCGCGCAACTTTACTGTGGTAGACGCCGCCAAAGACCTGCTCAAAGAAGACCGCCACAAACTCCTCGCTGGCAGCCTGAAGCCGGGTCTGAGAAAAGGGCTTGCCGCTGCTCTCCCGTATGCGCTTGACATGCTCGTACAGATCCTGGGCAGCGGCGGCTTGTAGTACGGCAATCGGTAGCTCGGGGCTTTGCACGTTCAGCTTATGCAGCACCTCATCCAGCGGCGCCATCAACGAGTTCTTTTCCAGCGATTGGCCGCGCAGTCCGCCTTTCCACGCGATCTCAGCCAGGCGTTGCAGATGTTGGTCCAGGTCACTCATCTCGCTTCCTCCAATACTCAGCGCCAGCAGGCGCACATCGTCGGCGATGGCGCGTAGCATCCAGCTTGCCTCGCCTTTTTCATCCCGCGCCTTGCCCTCGGCCAGCTTCTCGGCGGTGTAGAACACCTGGAGCGGGTGCCCAGCCATCGCCGCCACCAACTCAGCCAGCGGATCGGCGGTGCGGGTCGCCACGCGAGCGCGGATGTCCAGCAGCCAGCCAAGCTGCTTCCACAGGCGGCGCAGCGACCCCGGCGCATTCGACCTCGCCTCATACTCGTGGTAATCGTTCTGGCGGATGAGCCCGCGCGCACTCAGCGGCGTTAGGTCGAAGTAGACATCCCCGAACGCCTCTTTGTCGAGCGAAGGCGTCACCGATGTGCTGATCAGCGTCTTGCAGCCGAAATGCCGCTGTAGCAGCAAGGCATGTTGCAGCACAAACAGAAACTTCTGGGTATCGTTATCGCCGGTCGGCGGGTTGATTGGGAAGGTCATCACACCGCCCAACGTCTCGCTGTAGCGCGGCAGGTAGATCCCATAGGGTTGGGGCTTGCCCTCCTTGGTACGCTTCGTCGCGGTCGGCTCGATCGGCTGGCCGGCGGCTGCGGCGCGCATCTGCCGATCGACGTCGTTGAGACGCAGCGCGCCCGCCAGCACATCGCCCCGGCTGATGCGCCTGATCGTGGTCCGCATCCCGTTGAGGAATGGGGCGGTCTGGAACGAGTAGGGGAACAGATGCAGGTAGACCGTCTGCTCGTCACGAATCTCGCGGTAGTTCAGCTTCTCGACTAGGAATTGTGTCTCGCAGATGCCGCAGATACGCTTGACCGGCTCACTTGGGCCGCCGCCCAAGCGGTTGGAGAACAGTTGCACCTTGATGTCCGAGCGCACATTGCCCGATTTCCATTTCTGTGTCGGCAGTGGCAGGTTGCATTGCACACACTGTTTGTGCTGCTGCTGCGCGTATGTCGGCAGCGCCGATGCAAACTCTGCCGGAGCGCGGCTCTGGCTTGCGAAGACCAGGACATAGCGCAGGTACTCGATCAGCAGCGGCAAGCGCGGGTCCGAGCGCTCCCGGCTCGCCATGACCTGCGTGCCATCGCGCTTGATCCGCATGATCAGCTCCTGCTCGTTGAGCGGCAGATCGACGGCGATCGCATAGGCGCGATCCATACGCGCCTCAAACCCATCGTAGACAAGGCGCTGCTCTGGCGACAGATCGAGCAGATCGTAGATGTGCATCCAGGGCGCCGCTATACTGTCGCCGAAGTGCTCAAGCAGGAAAATGTAGTAGCTGCGAATCAGCTCGCCGGCTCGCATTCCCTCCTGGCTTTGCGGCACCGGCCCGGATACGATCAGCCGCTCGATCTCCACCACGGCCTGCTGATCGGCGGGGGAGTCGCCGGCTGGGCCACGCTTCTCCAGCAGCTTACGGGTGCGCTTGACCGAGTCATCCGACAGACGCTGCAACTTGTCCGGCTTGATGATCCGCTTTTGCACAATCGTACAGATCGCGTCGAAGATCGCGGCGAAGGACAGGCCAAGATCGAGACACTTGCGGTCGACCGTAATACCCATATTGATCGGGCGAATAAACTGTTGAAACCCTGCGCTAGTCATCGCGTTCAGGGTCGCGGCCAGCCGCCCAGCGATCGACGCGATCACGTCATCGCCGATCTCCGGCTGGGCACCGCGTGGACATAGATAGGCGGCGCCATCCGGGTAGATCAGCAACGCGCTAAGGCCAAATCGCTCCTGCATCTCCTCGATCACCGCATTGTGAACAATATTGGTGAAGCTGCCGCGCTGCTCCGCGATCCGGTGGCTGATCAACGTGTACTGTGTGTCGCTGAAGTTATTCAGCTGGACCAGAAAATTGTCTTTGTGGCGCTGCTCATCGAGGCTGTGCGAGAGATCCAGGCCATCGGCGGCGCGCATCAGGAACACCAACTGATCGAGACGCTCACCGAGCCGGTAGCTCCGGCGCAGATCAAGCGATTCCATCCCATCCCACTGGTGTGCCGAGTGGCGCTTCATAAGCGAAAGAATATCGTCGAGATAGGCATCATAGCCGGGAAAAAAGCTATCAAGCCCTACCTCGACCATCTTCGCGACAACGTTCTCTGTGGTGGCCAAGCGCTTGTACTTTGCCGTGCCCTCGACCATCTTGTTGATGTCGTGGAGTGTGAAGGCAGTGAACAAAACCCTGGCTTCTTCGTCAGAGAGCTGCACCAACCGGCGCAGGTGCTCCAGCACAAAGATACCGTTCAGCACATGGGTGTAGAGCGACTCACCGGCCTTGCCGTCAGATGTCGTGCTATAGTGAATCGTGGCCTTGTAGCGCAGTAAACCACTGTTGGCGACGTACTCGATGTAGTTTGCGAAGATGACATCCTCGTCGGCGGGAATGCCCAGCAACAGGTGGAGTTCGCGGAGTTCTTCGTCGGAAATTTGCTCGCTCTCAGGATCGAAGTCGTCGGTCACACTGCCCTCCCAGATTACTCAGCCCACGACGGGTATCACTACCGATATGACCAGTATAGCAACCAAGCCGGACATTAGCTGTCCGGTTGATACTGTTCGTACATCAATCTCACCGCCTGTCGCATCCACGCTAGCAACGAAGGGGGACCATCCAGAAGCATCGCCTGTTCACCATAGCCAAGCAAGGTGCGGATAATGCGAAACTCGCTGGTATCGCTGGCGTGAACCGTAACGAATTGTTCGTCTACCTGGACATCGTGGATGACAAAGCGCTCGCTCACGCCGCCGGCGGCAAACGAGGCCGGCAGCCGGTACGTAAACGAGATCGGCCTGCGCTCACGCCGTGGTTGTTGGCGACTACGGAGCAGTCTTGGCGATTCGCGCGACTGGTCCTGAATAATACGATCGACGCGAAACAACAAAATTGAGCCGTAACGGTAGCTAAACGCGCTGAGATAGAAATGGCGATCGGTATATTCGATCTCATAGGGATCAAGGCGCTCATGCAAGATAATCTGCTCCATGCCGCGCGCATGGTACAGAAACGCTATCTGTTGACCCTGGAGTATAGCAGCTTCGAGCCAGCGGATGAGATCATCGCAGGGGCTATAATCGATCGCCGGATTCAGAGGCGCTCGCAAGGCCGGCCGCCGCTGCCAGATCGCCCGCTGTTCGTCCGAGAGCTGGTCAGTCATTCGCGCGAGCAGCTTCGCGACCGATGCAGCGAAGGGGTGTTTGTCCGCAAATACGTCGCGGATGTAGGCTAATGTCTGCACATCTTCATCGGCGAACACGTGTGGACCTGTGGTAAGTGTCCACTTCGGAGGTCGGCCCTGGCTTTTAATCGTATATCCGAGCGTTTCAAGATTGCGTAGGTCGCGGCGAAGCTGGCGTTTGCCGCTTTCATCATTGGTGTAGTCATCGGACAGACGTTCAAGAATTGTCCCCGTATCACAAGAATCGGCATGTAAGAGATTTCGAAGCTTCATAAGCCGCTCTAGGCTCTTTCTGACAATCCGGTAGCGGTTGTGGTAGACTATAGGTTTACCATAATGAGACCGGAGCAATGATGGCACGCTACGAACTGACTGACGAACAGTATGCGCTGATTGAGCCAGATTTACCGACCAATGATGGCAAGACTGGTCATCCTTACAAAGAGCACCGTCCGATTATCAACGGCATCCTCTGGCGTTTGCACACCGGCGCGCCCTGGCCCGATATTCCTGAACGCTATGGCAACTGGAAAACAATCTATGACCGCTACACCACCTGGCGCCGCAACGGCATCTGGGATCGCATCCTCAAGACGCTCCAAACCAAACTGGATGCACAAGGCATTATCGACTGGGAGCAATGGTCGCTCGATAGCACGATCGTGCGTGCCCACCGCGCCGCTGCTGGAGCCGAAAAAAGCGGACCTGACGGCAACTCCGAACCCGGCAACCACGCACTCGGACGATCGGTGGGTGGCTTTAGCACCAAAATCCATCTGCTGAGTGACGGCAACGGCGTGCCGCTCGATGTCTGTCTCACGCCTGGGCAAACTCACAAATCAACACAGGTCGAAACCGTGATGGAGCAGGTGGCCATCCCACGCGCTAGCGGACGCATCCGACGACGACCACGTCGCTTGGCGGCCGACCGCGCCTACGACGCTCAGCGCATCCGCCACTGGTTGCGCTCGCGTGGTATCAAACCAATCATTCCACCCAAACGGCGCAGTGGAAAACCAAAACCTGGTCGCCCAGTGACCTATGATTGCGTGCTGTATCGCCGTCGCTCTACGATCGAGCAGTGCGTGGGCTGGCTGAAAGAGTGTCGTGCGATCGCGACGCGCTACGAGAAGCTGGCACTCAACTACTTGGGACTGGTCAAGCTGGCGTTTATCGAACGCTATCTTCGCCTCCTCTCGCATGCCGCCGCAGCGGCTTGATACCGGAAAGCGGATTGGCAGAAAGAGCCTACTACAGCATACACATCGGGGCGCTCAGTTTTGTTGGTTGGCATAAGCTGAACTCCTAACGAAATTTGACAATCAAAGTCGATAACGAGTGCAACGGGGACAAATGCGCCGATGTAACGCCCCCGCCTCTCCTTCTAAGCCGCCAAGCCTCGATGTAACGGCGTTATGATGGTGGCAAATGGTATGGGGGACCATGCTCCAAGATAACGCCGGCAGCAGCGTATCCAAGCAGGGCCTATGGCTGTGTCACAGCAACGAATAGCTCGGCAAAGGGGTGGGGCCGTTCGTGTCACGGGAGCATACGGATTACCGGGTTTGATTGTCAAATTTCATTAGCATTCCCACGCCCCCACGCCCACCACCACCCCGTTCCATCGAACAGTATACCGTACAACCATCCGCATGCCGTGTGGTATACTCGGTCACGTACAAGCATAAGAAATTGTTTGAAAAGGGCATTGTCTCGCCTACGATCCAGTGTGGAAAGAGAATTCTGAGGGGTGGCCCCCCTCAAACTCCCCCTTTTCAAACAGTCTCTAAGGGTCGTGCGGACTCACGCAACTCACGTTTCACGTTTCACGCTTCACGTTTCAGGCAATTGTAAATCGTAAATGAAGGAATCATCCATGCACTACCGTCGTCTCGGCCGCACCGGCCTCAAAGTCTCCGCGCTCTGCCTGGGCACCATGCAGTTCGGCTGGACCGCCGACGAGGCGCGCTCCTTCGCGGTCATGGACGCCTTCGCCGAGGCCGGCGGCAACCTGGTCGACACCGCCGACATCTACTCCAACTGGGCCGCCGACAACCCCGGCGGCGTCTCCGAGGAGATCATCGGGCGCTGGATGCAGGCGCGCGGGAATCGTGGCGAGATCATCCTGGCGACCAAAGTGCGCGGGCGGATGTGGGCCGGCCCGCTCGGCGAGGGCCTGAGCCGCGCACACATCCTGCGCGCCTGCGACGACAGCCTCCGTCGCCTCCAGACCGACTACATCGACCTCTACCAGACGCACTGGTTCGATGCCGACACGCCGCTCGCCGAAACCCTTGACGCCCTCGACGATCTCGTTCGCGCCGGCAAAGTGCGCTATATCGGCTGCTCGAACACCCCCGCCTGGCGGCTGGCCCTCGCGCTGGGCATCAGCGAGCGCCTCCAGCTCGCCCGCTACGACTCGCTCCAACCGCACTATAATCTGGCCCACCGTGCCGAGTTCGAGCGTGAGCTGCAAGAGCTGTGCGTCGATCAGGGCCTGGGCGCGATCCCCTACAGCCCGCTGGCCGGCGGCTTCCTGACCGGGAAGTACCGGCGCGGCGACCCCGTCCCCGAGAGCGCCCGCGCCACCAATGTCCAGAAACGCTACTTCGACCAGCGCGGCTGGGCGGTCCTCGACGCGCTGCTGGCGGTGGCCGAGGAGCACGGCACCCCACCCGCCGCGGTCGCGCTGGCCTGGCTGTTGAAGCAGCCGGCGATCACCGCCCCGATCATTGGCGCAAATGCGCCCGAGCAGCTACAGGCCAGCCTGGCGGCACTCGACCTCGCGCTGGGCGACGAGCAGCTCAAGCGCCTGGACGCGGCCGGCGACTGGCGCCAAGACAGCCACTAGTGGGTCGCTTGATGGGCTCATGGACTTTTGTCTGTGTTGCGTGTTGCGTGTTGCGTGTCGGCGCACGCAACACGCAACACAGAAACCGTACATCGTAAATCCAGGAGCGCTCCCTATTGCGGATCTCCCAGGATTGTACTAGAATGACCACGCTATCCCGGATTCAGAAATACAACATGACGCCGGCTCACTCGCCAAACTCCCCTTTTCAGACCGCCTCTAAGAAACAAAGCGTACGGCGAGAGCACGGGAGAGACGCATGAACCAGTTCGCAGTCGATCGGCGGGAGCACGACGCCTTGATGGCGACAGGAGCAACGCCGGCACGACCGATTCATAACCTTCCAGTATCGCTTACCCCCTTTGTCGGCCGCGACGCCGAGTGCGACCAGGTGGGCCAGCGCCTGCGCGACCCAGCCTGCCGGCTGCTCACGATCGCCGGCTCCGGCGGCGTCGGCAAGACTCGCCTGGCCCTTGAGGCTGCCCGCTCGTTCGCCGCCACCGGCCAGGAGTCGCCATTCGCCCACGGGGTCGCCCTGGTGCCGCTGGCGGCGCTCACCCCGCGCGAGCCACTCGACGACCTGCTGGCGACCACGATCGCCGGCGCCCTCGGCATCGTCCTCTCCGGCCCCGAGGCGCCCACCGTCCAGGTGCTGTACTACCTGCGCGACAGGTCCATGCTGCTCGTGCTCGACAACTTCGAGCATATGTTGGCCGGGGCGCCGTTTGTCGCGACCCTGCTCCAGGGGGCATCGGCGCTCAAGATCATGGTGACATCGCGCCAGCGGCTCAATCTGCGCGGCGAGTGGGCGCTCCCGCTCGACGGCCTGGCGTTCCCCACCAGCCGACCGCCGACCACCGGAGGTGAAGGGGTGAAGGGGAGAAAGGGTGAAGGGGTCTCTCCCCTTCACCCTTTCTCCCCTTCACCCCCTCTCCCTCAATCCCCGGTGGCCGATCCCGAGCAATATGGTGCCGTCCAGCTCTTCGTGCAGATAGCCCGGTCTCAGTCGCCGGACTTCGCGCCCAGCGCCGAGACCATGCCGGCGATCGTGCGGATCTGCCAGCTTGTCGACGGTCTGCCGCTCGGCATTGAGCTGGCCGCCAGTTGGACGCGCCTGCTCTCGGTCGAGGAGCTGGCCCACGAGATCGAACAGAACCTCGATTTTCTGGGCGACACCGCCCAGGACCTGCCCTCGCGCCAGCAGAGCCTGCGCGCCGTATTCGCCTACTCCTGGAATTTGCTCACCCAGGACGAGCAGCGAGTGCTCCGGCAGCTCGCGATCTTCCGCGGCAGCTTCACCCGCGAGGCGGCGGCGGCCGTCGCCGGGGCTACGCTGCCACTGCTGGCCATGCTGGTGAACAAATCGCTGGTGCGCCGCACGGCGGCCCTCCAAAGCAGCAGCGCCTGCTACGAGGTGCCCGAACTCGCTGCGCCAGTACGCCGCCGAGGAGCTGAAGCGGGCAGGCGAGGCCGAGGCCACCACGGCGCGCCACGCCGCCCACTACCTGGCCCTGCTTGAGCAGCGCACGACCGACCTGCGTGGGCCGCACCAGCGCGATGCGCTTGAGGCGATCGGCGCCGAGATCATGCAGATCCGCGCCGCCTGGCGCCGGGCCGTCCTGGCCGGCGAGAGCGGCCCGATCGGGCGCGCCGCCGATAGCCTGTTCCACTTTTATGATATGCGTAGTTGGTTCCAGGAAGGCGCCGCGGCGTTCAGGTCGGCCAGCCAGGCCCTGGCGGGCGGCCAGGAGAACCCGGCGGCCCGCTTGGCATGGGGCAAAATGCTCGCACGTGAAGGCTGGTTCACCTTCTACCTGGGCCGCCAGCGCGAGGCGAAGCAGTTGCTCGAACAGAGCCTGGCACTGCTGCGCCCGCTCGACGCCCCAGCCGAGCTGGTGTTCGCGCTCAACTACCTGGCGGCGGTCTGCTCCTACCTGGGCGAGTACCAGGCGACCCAGGCGCTGTGCCGGGAGAGCCTCCAGCTCGCCACGGCGCTCGACGACCAGCACGGGCAGGCGGTCGCCTGCAATATCCTGGGCCAGGCCGCCTACGACCACGGCAACTACGCCGAGGCCCAGCAGTGGCACCAGCAGAGCCTGGCCAGCGAGCAGCGCACCGGCAACCGCTGGAGCAAAGCCTTCTCGCTGACCAATATGGGCAAGGTGGCTTACGCGCTGGGGCAGTATCACGAGGCGCGCTGGTTCTTCGAGGAAAGCCTGCGAACGCGCGAGGAGATGGGCGATACTCGTGGCGTCGCGATCTGTTTCAGCAGCCTGGGCGACGCGGCGGTCGCGCTGGGCACCCACGCCGAGGCGCGCGAGCGCTACGCCCAGAGCCTGCTGCTGTTCCGTGAGATCGGCAACCGCTGGGGCATGGCGGCGGCGCTGATCAACCTGGGCCAGTTGGCGCTGACCCAGGCGCTCTACCCCGCCGCCGGGCGCCTGTACCACGAGGCGCTGCGGCTGGCGCTGGACACCGGGTCGGCACCCCAGGTGACAACGATCCTGGCCGCGTTCGCGCAGCTTGTGCGGCACAGCGGGGAGGCCGCCTGGGCCGACGAGCTGGCGCGGGTCGCCACGGCCTCAGCCGACCGCGACCGCGCCCTGGAGCAAGCCCGGCGCCTGCTGGACGCACCGTGGGGCGCCGCCGGCCAGGCGCTGTCGCTGGAGCAGGCCATCGCCGCGATCCAGGATGCCGCTACGCCGATCGAGGTGGCGGCCCCCGCTACGCCTCCGGCGGCCGCCCGCCCGCCCAAGTACCCGGCCGGGCTGACCACCCGCGAGGTCGAGGTGCTGCGGCTGGTGGCTCAGGGCCTGACCGACGCACAAGTGGCCGAGCAGTTGGTCGTCAGCCCGCGCACGGTCAGCACCCACCTCACCTCGATCTACGGCAAGCTGGGCGTTGCCACCCGCAGCGCGGCGACCCGCTTCGCCGTCGAGCAGGGCCTCGTGTGACTCCACCCGCCTATCAGTGATACTCTTTCTTCCTTTTACCGACGATTTCTGCCCGGCTGGGCAAAAATCGTCGGTAAAAAAGAGAGAAGTACCTTGCTGCCGCAGGCAATAGAGCATCGCGGGCGCTACCGCGTATATCCTGTCCCTATAAAGATACGTAGTACACACCGTAATTCTTACGATGCGCGGTTGCCCTCGGCGCTGTAGAGTGTGCCTGCCGGCACGGGCGGCACATTGTGGTGCGAGCCATCAGTCGGGGGTCCCACGCCGGGCCGGGGAGGAACGCGGGCACAGTGGCGATGGCTGCGCCGGCGCATCCAAGTGGATGCAGCAACGAAAGTGCGGCACCGCCATGCGCACACCCAACCTCGTCAGCGCCCGCCGCTATGCGCTCCGGCGCCTCGAACAAGAACTCGCGCCCACCCTGTTCTACCACTCGCTGGCCCACACCCGCGACGACGTCGCGCCGGCGGCGGAGCGGCTGGCGGCGCTCGAAGGCGTGGCCGGCGAGGAGCTGCTGCTGCTGCGCACCGCCGCCTACTTCCACGATCTCGGCTTTGTCGAGCAGCGCCAGGACCACGAGGCCACCGGCGCCCGGCTGGCCGCCGCCGCCCTGCCGCGCTTCGGCTACTCCCCGGCCCAGATCCAGGCGATCGTCGGCATGATCATGGCGACCCGGCTGCCCCAGCGCCCCCACAACCTGCTAGAGCAACTGCTGGCCGACGCCGACCTCGACATCCTGGGCCGCACCGATTTCCTGGCCCGCAACCAGGCCCTGCACGCCGAGCTGGCCACCACGGCCGAGCCGATCCCCGACGCCGACTGGTACCACGCGCAGCTCGCCTTCCTGCGAGACCACCACTACTGGACCAGCGCTGCCAGGGCGCTGCGCGACGCCGGAAAGCAGCGCAACATCGCGGCGCTGAACGAGCTTCTGGCGGCGTGCCGCCTGTGATCAACTCCGCATAGTCAGAAGTTACGCAGTCATCCACCAAACGTGGTTTCGGCCTTCGGCAGCCCTTCGACGGGCTCAGGAGCCGTGGTACCTTCTCTTCCTTTTACCGTCGATTTTTGCCCGGCTGGGCAAAAATCGACGGTAAAAAATGGGTGAGTACCTTGACCTTGCTGCCGCAGGCAAGAGCGGCGTTGCGGGCGCCACCACGTAGCTCTGACATAGTGTGGTATAGTGGGCGATCGAAGAACTGTAAAGCATCGAGGAGCTTGCATGAGCGATCATACCGGCACCTATGGGCGACCCTACCCGCGCCGTGTGGCCCGCAGACAAGCACTGATCACACAGCTACATACGGCAGTGTACCTCCTGAGCGGCGGGCGGCTCGGCGCAACCCTGTTCGGCATGCCCATGTTGCTGCTGACCACCTGGGGGCGGCGCACCGGCAAGCTGCGCACCGCACCGCTCCTGTACCTCCCGGTCGACGATGTGTTCATCCTGGTCGCCTCCAATGGCGGCGCCCTGCGCCATCCCACTTGGTGGTTCAATCTGCAAGCCACCCCGGAAGCGCTGGTGCAGATCGGCCCGGCCCGCGGGCGCGTTCGCTCCCGCCAGGCGTCGCCCGAGGAGCACAGCCGTTTCTGGCCGTTGTTGCTCCAGGTCTATCCAGGCTATGCAGAGTACCAAGCCAAGACTGATCGGAAGATCCCGCTGCTCCTCCTGCATCCCATCGATCGGGAACTCTACCAGTTCGTGCCGCCGCGCTACAAACACACGCCGACCAATTGAGAGGGTGAAAGGGTGAAAGGGTGACTGTTATCACCCCTTCACCCTTTCACCCTTTCACCCCTTCACCCCCTCTCCCCTCTCACGGGAGCTGCTTGTAGTACAGGATATTCGGCTCCTGCTGGGTCCAGAACACCAGATCGACGACCTCCGGGTGGTTCCAGAAATTGGCGGACCACTTCACCGAGACGCTCGAGTTCGACGCAGCCCTCGACCATGCGCGACCAGTTGGAGGGCCAACTCCCGCCGGCCGGCTTGGTGTACACGTACAGTGACGCGCAACTGTTGCGCAGCCAGGCCTCCTCGTGACCAAACAGGTACAGCGTCCCGGCGGCGTCGGTCGCCAGCGAGGGGTTGTGGGTGTAGTGAACCGTCGGCGGGTCGTCGGCGGTCCATGCCACCCCGTTGGCGCTGTACTTGTGGTGGATGCGCCCGTAGGCGTAGCCGCCCGGCGCGCCCTGCACCGGCTCGTAGGCGCCGATGTAGGCGATATGCAGCGTGCCGTCCGGCGTGACAAGCAGGCTAGGCCCCTGGTCGATGCTGTAGATCGCATCGGCAAACATATCCTTGTCGATCAGCGTGCTCTGGGCCGCCCACACCCCGGCGGCGCTGCGCGAGCGGATGCGGATGTCGCCCTGGTTGACGCCGCGCTCGGTCAGCCAGGCGGCGAATAGCGTCCCATCCTGCTTGAAGGCCAGCGCCGGGTGCCCATTGTTGTAGGCCGCCTGGTCGTCGAGGCGCTGCTCGTGGTTCCAGGTGCCGCCGGCGTTGTTGTTGTAGTACATGCCGCGCTTGTTGCCGCTCACCTTGGTGTAGACGACGTGGGCGATGCCCCCGGCGTCGAGGGCCAGCGCGACGCCGGCGCTGCCCTGGCGCAGCCCGTTGTTCCCGGCGGGCCAGGGGCTGTTGGTCAGTTGCTGCCGGCCACCCCAGGTGTCGGTCGCGGTGCTGAAGGTCTGGTACCAGGTCGGCCCGGCGTTGTCCAGCCAAATCACGTGGATCAGATTGTTGCCGTCGATCGCCGCCTCGACCGAGGAGATCGCCACCTGTGCTTGTGGGCGATGGGCCAGGTCGGGCTCGCCGAAGGCGCTAGGCGTGCCCGGCACGTCGGCGCGGTAGATGTGCAATGGCTTGGCGTGCAGCTCGCCGGCCAGGATGTAGACCCGGTCGCCGCTGGTACGCAGCACCTGGTGGGTGGTCACGTCAGAGAAGCCCAAGCCGACCTGTACATTCGCGCCCTGGGGCGGCGTGATCGTCGGCGTGGTCGTCCCTGGGGCCGGCGTGCCGGTGGGCGTCGATTCTGGGGTCGATGACTCGGCCGAGGTCGGCGACGGAGTGTTCGGCCCCAACGTCGGCGTGGGGATCAGCGGCGGCGTGAGGATCAGCGACAGGTAGGCCAGCGGCTCGACAACGCCGGCGGTTTCGGCGCCGGCACTCCGCCGGGAAAACAGGGATAGCCCGGCGACGAGCGCCAGCGCGATCGCGAGCAAGGCGATAGAGAACGGGGCGCGCTTGCGCATGCTTCCTCCTGGTGTGAGTCTGTGATACGTCTTCTCCAGTATACCGATTCCTGCTACCAGAAGGTTGACGTTTTGCTCACAGCCGTGAGGAGTCGCCACCCACCTGCGTCATACCAGGCAGAGCAACAGTGGCTCGCTCACGAGCAAAGGAGGCGTGCTATGGCAGGTCGAAATCTTCTGCGGCGCGGTCTGGCAGCGCTGGCCCTGGCGATCGCGCTGACGCTGCCGGCGGTCGCGCTGGCCGGCGGGGTCGCGGTCACGCTCGACAGCCCGCCGGCCGACGTCCAGCCCGACGTCGCGTTCACGTTCGGCTTCACCATCAGCTCGGCGCACGCGGACGGCTCGCCGATGGGCGGGCTCAAACCGATCATCATCGCCAGCAACCCCGCCACCGACGAGCAGGTCAAGTCCACCGGCACGCCGGAGGGCTCGCTGGGGCACTATGTGGCGACAATCACCTTCCCCTCGACCGGCGCCTGGCAGTGGCAGCTCCAGCCCTTCGGCGATGACCCCAGCTATAAGCTCACGCTCCAGGGGCCGGTGGAAGTGCGCGCGCCGGGCCAGCAGCAAGCCGCCGCCCCGCCGGCCGCCCTGGCTGCCACTCAGAGCATCGAAGCGCTCGACAGTCTGTTTGAGCTGCGCGACCTGACCGTCGCCGCCGGGACGCAGATCCTCTGGACGAACACCGGCAAACTGCCCCACACCGTCACAGCCAAAAATGGCACATTCGCCAGCGGCAACCTGGGCGCAGGAGCCTCCTACGCCTTCACATTCAGCGAGCCGGGCACCTACGCCTACTACTGCGAGTACCACGGCACCGCGATCGGAAGCGGCATGGCCGGCGTCATCACCGTGCTTGCCGCTACGTCGCCCCCGGCTGCCGGGATGCCGGCCACCGGCGGCGCCCGCTCCACCGAGCTTGCCGCCGTGATCGTGGCGCTGCTCGCCGGGGCGCTCGGCCTAGCCCTGTGGCGGCGCGGCGCCCGAGCGATGGGCTAGAACCAAAAAAGAGAACGGATAGAATGGAACCGCACACTTCCGTTCTATCCGTTCCCTTATCCGTTCAATCCGTTGAAGCCTCATTCGCGTCTTGCCCGCCGCGTTTGCCGCGCAGCAGGGCCAGCGGAACCAGGCAGGGCAGCAGACACGCGACCAACATCAGCAGCGGGACGGCGCCGGTAGCCAGGGCCAGCAGGGGCGCCACGCCCCATACCACCAGCCCCAACCCCACCAGGCCCGCCACCGCAGCGAGCGCCAGCCTCCAGTTGCGCTTGGACAGCAGATCCTTTGCCTTCATGAAATCACCTCCGAAGCTATTGCGTCAACTCGGCACCCAGCATCCGCTTCGCCTCGTCAGGGCCGGTGATCCGCAGCCAGATCGGCCCGCGCCCCGGCGTCACCTCGATCGCGAAGCGAAAGAAGGGGCAGCACAGCCGCTCGTTCGCGACGAACTGGACCACCTGCGGGTAGAGTTCGGCCGCAAAGCGAAACGCATAGCCCTCCGGCAGCTCCTGAGTCTCCTGGGCCAACTCGTGGACCAGGCGCCTGCCCAGGACCTGGTGCGCCTCGCGCTGATCGGCGTCGATCGCGGTCAGGTCGCAGGCCAGCACAGGTGTATGCACTTCCTGCTCGTCAATTGCACTCATCGTCGCACCTCCGCAGTCTCGGGACATCACGCTTGCATCCCGCTGCCGGAGAGTGTATCATTTAAAGTACACTTTAAGTCAAGGGGCAATCTGGCGGCAGCAAGGCCATCTTTCAACTACCCCACGCATTTACCTTGATCGGCTGGAGCGTCACGACGACACGCGTCTCACCCGGACGATCGCGGGTGCTGAGATCGGCGCCACCGTACTTGGCACCCAGTTTCTTGGCAAACGCATAATCCAAATCCGGCGTGATCTCCGCGCGCGCTCGGACTTCCAGTGTCCGGTACGGATTCGCCGTGTCGAGGATAAAGAGCGTGCATTCCGAGTGCGCCTGGAGATTTTTCGTCTTCTGGCGCGCGGTATTGAGCGACAGCTTAAGCAAACCGTCGTCATCGAACAAAAACCACAGCGCCGTGACTTGCGGATACCCGTCTTGCCCAATCGTGGCCAGCGTGGCAACATCGACTTTGAGAAGATCCTGGTGCAATTCAGGAAACGTTGTCATACATGTACTCCTACTCGTCCTCGGGCCAAAAGCTATACGGTTGCGCGCCATCGCAAGGCCATTGTACCACATGGCCTCGCTGAGGCTGTCTGAAAGGGGAATTTGAGGGGTAGCCCCTCAAGAACCCCTCATCACTCGCCTATTCAGGTGATATTCGCTCCTTCCAACAACTTATATACTGCTATAAAATGAAGTAGCAAGGAGGTCGGTTATGTCCTTACGCCTGGTATGTCTGCGGGGTTCGCTGGCCGGCAAGGTCTTTCCGCTCGGTGACGAGCCGCTATCATTCGGCCGCGACGCCACCAACACGATCAACATTGCCAGCAAGCTGGCATCGCGCCGGCACGCCGAAGTACGGCGCGATGCCACTGGCTATTATATCCTCTACGATCAGGAGAGCCAGAATGGTACCTTTGTCAACAGCGCCCGCATCGGCACCCATTTGTTGCAGCCCGGCGACGAGATAGTCATTGGGCAGGAAGCCTTTCGAGTTGAGAGCCTAGTTGACAAATCCACGATCCCCACAACCCCATATCTGGTATGTCTGCGGGGTTCGCTGGTCGGCAAAGTGTTTCCGCTCGGTGACGAGCCGCTATCATTCGGCCGCGACGCCGCGAACACGGTCAACATTGCCAGCAAGCTGGCATCGCGCCGGCACGCCGAAGTGCGGCGCGATGCCACTGGCTATATCCTCTACGATCAGGAGAGCCAGAATGGTACCTTTGTCAACAGCGCCCGCATCGGCACCCATTTGTTGCAGCCTGGCGACGAGATAGTCATTGGGAACGAAGTCTTTGAGTTCAAGGTTCTGACGCTTGAGAGTGATAGTACTCAGATTCTTCCGCCAGCTGATCTGGCCGCATCAAATAGCACAAAGAACCAGGCTAGAGACTCGTTCGCGCCGCTCCGGTCCCCGACGTGGGAACCTATGCAAGTGACGCTTGAGTTCAACGTCAAAAAGTCCAAAGTATCGATCGTTTGGCATTGCCCTTTTATGGGTGAGCGAGTAACCGCCTTTACGCCACCCTACACCCCGGACACGCTACCGTTAGTGATTCGCGTGCTGGACGCCGTACAGTATTTGGGCTCTTCCGAGGAAGGCTACCAGTTTACAACGAATGAACAAGCGACATTAACAAGCTTGGGGCTATGGAAAAGCAAACGAGTAGCACACGACGCATATAAGATCGTGGGCCAGACGTTACACTCAGCGCTTGGACCTGATGGTCAGAATACCCTGGATACGATGCGAAACTACGGCATCGATCAGCGGCGATCGATCAGTTATATACTGCGCTTTCCCCAGAATGCTATGAGTCTCGCAATGTTACCGTGGGAACTCCTAGCAGATCACCACCGGCCACTATTGGTTGGCCGGCACTCGGCAGTCAACTCGTGCGAGCGCTACCTGAACCTACCCTACGCCATTCCTTCACCCCTCAACGCGAACCGAAAGTTGCATCTGCTCGCACTCTCGCCGGCCTATGGTATCCCCGATGCAGCGCGTCAGGAGGAGCGCGAAGTACGATTGAAGACGTGGAACAAGCTGAAGGAGGCGCAGCAGCTTACATTCGATGAGATCACGCCGCTCACCAGGCGCGCACTGAGCGACTACCTACGCACCGCACAACACCGGCCAGACATTATTCATTACTTTGGTCATGGCACCTACCGTGATGGAGAGGGGTACTTGCTCTTCGATGATGGCAATGGCGACAAATCGATGGTCAGCGCCACGCAACTGGCGGCGCAACTCGGAGACGTACGCTTAGTCATGCTCCACGCATGCCAATCGGCTATGATCGATCAAAGGGATGGACTGCTTACCGGCCTGGCACCAGCCTTAAGCCTGGTGGCCGGTGCAGTGGTCGGCATGCAACTCGCCGTGCGAACGGCTGCGGCAACCCGATTTGTCGAGGTGTTTTACAACTCACTCCTAGCAAAACGTCGTTCGCTTCAGGAGGCGGTCGCGGAGGGGCGCCAGACGCTCTTCTTCGAAGAACCGGACAGTGCCAGTTGGTTCGTGCCGACACTCTACATCCGTTCCCGTGAGCAGCGCCCAATCTATCTCATACAGTGAGGGGCCGTGAACCCGCAAGTCGGCTGCCGTGATTGGCGGTCGACGTCTACCCATCATCGATAGGCCCGCGCGGCTTGGGTGCTCTAACCCAAGCCGCACGGGCCTATCGATCTACCAAAGGCGCACTGCTCAAGGCGAACGATCGCCGAGCAGAACGCTTAACTCCACTCCCATAGCCGCACGGTGCCATCGCATGATCCTGATGCCAGGGTTCGACCATCGGGCGCAAAAGCCACACTGTTGACGACGTCGGTATGCCCTTCTAATTTGCAGAGGCGCGTTCCATCGCACACTCGCCATAGCTCTATGACCTTATCCCAAATTGAGGCCAAGATCTGGCTATCTGGCGCAAAGACGCAGCGCTGTGCGCGGGTACCCAGGGTACGGTACTGTTCTGGGCCCTCCTGTTCACCGATCCGCCATAGCTGGATCTGCTCATCCGAGGTGATCGCCAATGTGCGTTGATCCGCCGCAAGCGCCACGCCATTCGCGTCCAGATCGATACTCACCTGGCAGAGTTGCTTCTCATCGCGCACCCGCCAGACCTGAACCCCATGGTCAAACACCGTCGCCACCCGCCCACCATCTGGCGCGAGCACCACATCATACGCGCCGACGGTACACTGTTTCAAGGTATTCAGAAGCGTGCCATCGCGCATACTCCATAATTGCACTCCCTCGGGCGATACGGTAACCAGGGTTTGCCCATCGGCTGAGAACACGACAGCATCGGCCTGAGCCAGACGCCCTTTCAACGTATACAGTAGGGGCCGGGCATCGAGCCTCCACAATTGTATTTTCTCGCTTGAAGCTGCCGCTAAGATCGTACCGTCCGGCGCGAAGACAACGCTATTAGCTTCGGGAGCAGGGGTCTCGAAGAGAGGCCGTGACGAATTATCGGCGACAGACCAGAGCGTCACCCATCCACTCATTGTGGCCAGGGTTGAGCCATCTCGCGCAAACGCCAGGCTGTTCACACTCTCCGAAAACCCTTCCACACTAGAAAGTCGCTCACCATCCTGGACATTCCATAATTGGAGCGAAACGTTCGACACCGTGACCACCGTCTGTCCATCGGGCGCGAAGGCGATCTTGAATGGGCGGCTTCTGTTGTCTTTCAGTACACAAAGCGAAACGCCATCGCTCACACGCCAGAGGCACACACCTTCATCGGAAGTCGCGGCGAGTGTCTGACCATCGAAGGCGAAAGTGATCCGTGCTCGGTCGGAAATGTCATTGGCTATTGTGCGTAGCACCTTGCCATCTGCCACCTGCCAGATCTGGATCTGGGTGCTGGAAATACTTGCGATTGTCCGACCATCGGGCGCAAAAGCGGCGCTTATAATCGGGACACCAGGTTCTTCTAACGTATTCAGCAATATCCCATCCTGGAGCCTCCATAGCTGCACAATACCATCGACCGTCACAGCCATGATCTGCCGGTCACGCGTGAACGTAATGCTGCCTTGGGTGCCCGCGGTTTGGCCGGGCAACGTAAGGTGCGGCGTGCCATCGGCTACCCGAAAGAGATTGAGTGCTGTGCCGTTATCAATGGCGACCAACTCGCCATCCGACGAGAATGTCGTGCTGGCCGGAACGCGGGTGTGCTCCACGGAGTTACCGATAAACGAGCCATCGTGTGAGTGCCGCAAACTCACCGCTTCAGCCGACGCGGCAGCCAGCGTGCCGGTATCGCCGACGAACGCGACCTGCTCAACCGGCGCGCTCGTGCTGATCCGCCGCTGCTCGGACAACGTCACGGCATCGTAGATATAGATGCCGAGCGACGACGCTACCGCCAGCAGTTGCCCACTGGGCGACCAGACCATATCGTTGATACGACCTTTGCCCCAACAGGTGCTTCGTACCGAAGTAACAGTGTGCTTTGCAGAAAGAAAATGTTGCCGTTCGCCACGTGCGCTATCAGTCATGGCATTTCCTGGTAAAATGATCGTCTCAAATCGTCGCAGATGTATATTCCTCATACGAGCACCTCATGCCTATGCGTTGTCGCTGTATGTCATGAAACACGCAGGTAGCGTGCCACCGTTTGGCGAGGTGCAATCGATAGGACCCTAGTCGTCGTGCGATCCCGTAACGGCATCTTTACGCAAGGACCCCATGTTGAGCGCAGGAGTCTTCGGTCAAAGCTGACGAGCTTTTCCATGTGCACCGGCTGCGGACCTGCATGGTTCGCTGCCCTCGCCTACTCTACCGATCGTGGGTTGCATTGGGTTGTGCGATCCCTAGCATAACGGAAAAGCGATGGCTTGAACATCCCCCGAATAGGGGAGGGGAGGGGGAATAAACGCTCCTAGAGCAGCCGGAACTTCCGTGCTAGACCAACGGCCTCGGTTCGGTTATGCACCCCAAGCTTCTGATAGATACTCTTCAGATGCGTATTGACCGTGTTGGGGGCGATGATCAGTTCCACCGCGATCTCTTTGTTCAAGCGCCCGACCGCGACAAGGCGTAGGACCTCGCGCTCGCGGTCGGTCAGGAGGGGCAGCGCGAAGGATGTATCCGCGATGTTCATGAAGCGCAGCATCTCTAGGGAATTCGCGAAGCCAAGGATATCTTCGGTGTCAAGCCGGCAGGGAGCATCGATGCGCTCACTGTTGACGTATGTGCCATACCGGCTATGATCGTGCAGCATAAATACGGCGCCTTCGCGTTTGATCGTGGCATGGCGCCGGGAGATATCTGTGCGATAGCCACGTACCCGTACATTACATTCCGGATCGCGCCCGATCACACAACTTTCCGTGACAATCCGATACGCGATCCCGGTGCCGGTCCGTGTCGGAGCGATTGCGGCATCCTGTTCTGGAGGTGGCAACATCATGTCATCGTCGCCGTGTGCCGACGACAGAATGTCGGCATGCATGGCGATCAGCACCGCCTCCTGGATATCCGATTGCATCATCAGAACACTCCTTCACCGCGAACGGGTGACCTGCACTACTGCCCCCACTCCCATAATCGCACCGTCCCGTCTGCGGAAGCCGATGCCAACAATCGCCCAGAGGGCACAAATGCCACATCAGTCACGGTATCCGTATGGCCCTTCAGTAGCGGAAGCGGCTTCCCTTCGCCAGCGCCCCACCGCCACAGATAAATCATTGTTTCGTACAAGAGCGCCAACATCTGACCATCAGGCGAGAAGACCACCCGATCGCCGCCCATCGGCAGCAGCGCTACCTGCACGCTATCGCGCGTAGCAACAGCCCGATAGTCGCCGGCCCGTGGAAGCCCAAGCGACTTGTGCTTCTCGCCAATCTGCCAGATCTGCGTGGCTTCGTCTGCCACCACGGCAAGCCACTCGCCGTCAGCCGTCAGCGCGACGCTGTTGATATCGACATCGACATTCAGGTGGGTGTGCCGCGTGCCATCACTGCGCCACACCTGGATCGAGCGCTCGGCAAAGGTCACTAACCATTGTCCGTTTGGGGCCAGTGCCACATCATACCCGGATGCCAAGTGCGCTTCCAAGATAGCCTCCATCGATCGTTCGCCGATCTGCCAGCGCTGTACCGCACCGAGGGCGACGTTCAGCAGCGTTTTCCCATCTTCGGTGAACGCCACGCTATGGGCGTGGGCTGCGTTTCCGCTCAAGTCGATCGGCATACCGTCGGCTACCTGCCATAACCGAAGGCTTTCTTTGGATGCCGAGGTCAGTAGTTTCCCGGTCGGGTCGAATGCCACGCCGTTATGCTCATCAGAGTGGCCCTCCAAGGTATACCTCAGAGTCAGGGAAGTATCGTGCAGTTCCCACAGGCGCACGCGCCCACCGATCGCGGCCAGCAACCGACCATCGGTCGAAACCGCAATACTGCGGATACTATCGAAATGCTCTTCGAGGGGCGGCAGCATTGTACCGTCGTTCGTACGCCAGACCCACACCCGTTCGCGGGATTCGCCGGCTAAAAGCTCGCCGCTAGGGTTAAACGCGATCTGTAGCAAGCCAGAAACCGGGCCGTTCACAAAGCGCAGGTACTGCTGCGTACGCACTTGCCACAGCGTCACCTCAGCGCCGGATGCTACCGCCAATATTTGACCATCGGGCGTGATCGCAGCGCTGACGATCGACCCGGATGGGAATGTGAGCGAGCAGACCAAATGCCCATCGCTGACGCCCCACACCTGGACCGTCGTGCTTGTAGCGGCGACGAGCCTGTGCCCATTGCGCGAAAAAGCGATGCTCACCACTTCTGCCGGCGGCTTCATTGAGCGGGTGCGCGTAAACTTGCCATTATGTATCTGCCAGAGATCAATCCCCTTGGGCATCACCACCGCGAGAGTTCCACCATCCGGTGTCAGTGCAAGCCCATCCAAGCAGACCTGCGCCTGAATCGTCTGGAATCGCGTGCCCTCCTGAAGCTGCCAAAGGGTGATCTCTTTCTCCGAGGCTACTGCGAGCGTCTGCCCCTGAGCGGCGCAGGCGAACGCAACAAATCCGTCTGTTCCAGAGGGAGATACATCGAACGAGCGGAGCAATTGCTCGCGAGCAATGTGCCACAACTGGACATTATTGTGTAGAGAGAATGCCAACGCCTCGCCATTGAGCACATACGCGACGTGCTGGACCGGAACCGGAGTCTCCTTAAAAAGAGGTTCTTGCTGCGTGGCCGGGGTATAGATATAAACGCCCAGCGCTGAAGCGATCGCCAACTGCTTTCCATTCGGCGACCAGGCGACTCCATGAATGCGGCCCCTCCCTTGACAGAAGTAGTTACTTGTGGAGGACCCTAGCGGCGGCGTTAGTGGGTTGAGCGGGCTGGGTGAGCTGCTCTGTTCCCAGAGTTTTCTGGTCGTTCGATCCGAGGCGTCGAGCAGTTCGAGTGCCGCTTGCGCGTTCGCAGTGCGCTGTTCGGGGTCCAATTCCAGCATCTGGAGCAGCGTTCGCCCCAGCACGGGCAGCACCCCATCACGGTGGTGGGGTGGTTCCAGTGGCTGCCCCCGTTTGCGGAGATCAGCGCGGGTGGGCAGAGTCCCGGTCAGCAAATAGTAGGCAGTGGCGGCCAGGCTGTAGAGATCGGAGCGTGGGTCGGTACGCGCGTTCGCCGGGCGCAGTTCGTAGAACTGTTCGGGTGGCGCGAACTCCGCCGATCGCCCAGGGATGATCGTACCGCTCCCGTGGGTCGCCAGACCGAAATCCAGCAGTACAAAGCCCCGCTCCGCCGTGTATTTGATGTTCTGCGGTTTGATGTCACGGTGGACCACCGCAGCATTATGCAGATGCGTGAGCCGATCGAGCAGATGATATAAAAAGCTCAACACCTGCTCGGATTTCCAGGGGAGCGGGCGCAGCTTATCGACAGTCTCACCATCGATGTACTGCATCACAATAAAATGTTGTGGCCGCGTCGACCAGCGATCGTAGATATCGGGGATGAAGGGAAACCGCCAGGCAATATCGGTCAACACCGTGACCTCTTGCTCGATCTGCTCCTTGCTCAGCGTCGGCGGTCGCTCACGGACTTCTTTGATCGCACAGCGGCGATTGTTGAGATCGATCTGAGTGGCCTCGTAAACGTGGCCGAAGCCACCATGGCCGAGCACGCCCCGAATACGGTATTTATCGCGCAGTATCAGGATGCTGCCACAGACAGGGCATTTCTGATGTTCAGAAGTCACAAGAGTGTAGCATCCTTGGTTGTAGCAGTGTAGCTCAGGCATCCATCCTCCCATGAACAGGTTGTTCGCACTGTGGTCTCGGCGCGAGCACCGGCGTAGCTCGGCGTTTCATAGTGGAACACGATGCACTCCGGCCTGGCAACCACACCACACCCCTGTCCACCGACTGGCACGGGCGCATATAGATCACTGTGAATCTGAACGTAGTATATCTCTATGGCCGGCTTATGTCTAGCGTACTTTCGTACGTTTTAGACACTCGGCGGATATGCAAAATTAAGGTTGTGCTACGTTCCATTCATGAAACGCCATAATGAAGATCGTGATCGTGGATGCGTCGCCTGGCCTCCACCGATCGCCAGGCGTTGACCCACCGCCGACCGCCATGATATGATGCGAGCAGTTTTGCCCAACCGTCAATCTTCGACCTCGGTCAAGCCATGGAGGAGAGGACATTGGATCACCTGTTAACATTGCTGTTCAGCCTGCTGAGAATTGCGGATCTCCCTCGTGACGATGATTTTATTCTCATGCTGGCCTCAATTGAGGAGATCATCGCCGGTGTTCTCTCTGAATCACTCTCTGATCAGGAACGCCAGTATGTCATTAGTACACTACTCGAAGTGATCGGTAAAGATATCAGTATTGCATCTGCTATTGAGCGCATCAATACTACTGTGTATATGCTGAGAGGCCAGGGAATAAACGGTAAATCGATGCAAGTAAAAGGCATCTCAATCAACCATATACTGGAAGACCTTTTAGCACTGTACGCAATTGTAAACTCTCATTCGGTCGGCCATGCCGATATCTTAATGACAAATATCAACGTATTCAACTATATCCATAAAATACGTATTGAGCCAGAAAATAATAATCCATATACTGTTATTATCGGAACATTGTCAGAGCAGCAGGATATGCTGGTCAGTCTCAGCAATAACAGCTACATTGAAAGAAGGACGGAACTGATACATAGCAGTACATCGCCATACCCTAAATTGAACCTCAAAACCCCATCGAAGCGCCGGCCTGCGAACTGGAGGTCAAGGAGATTCGATTGGCTCCAACGGGGGCTGCCGGAGGACGATCTTGAGGTGTACACCTATCAAGAGCGGCGGGTCGGGAATATATCCACGCGTGAGCTGAACTTGCCTTACATCATATCAGGTAAAAAACATCAGATCATTATCCCCGAACAAGTCGGTACAGCCCTCTTCGAGACGAGTATTCGCAACGAGCAAGGCACAGTGCTCATGCATTGTATACGCGTATGGCCCACCACGTAATTGACCCAGAGCACGTTTATATGCTATCATTGTGGCTTGCACCAGCACATCCGAGTTCGTGGTTTCGAATCAACAGCAAGTCGATTGTATCTTTCGCCACTCAAATCGAAGGAACACGTATCTGACAGCTACTACATTGCTCTGTTAGATCAGCTACCGAGAGTCCTTCGACGGAGTGATATGAACAGTTTGTTGCTAGCACTCATCAACACGCTCAGGTATGCAGCGACCCTCGGCAACCACCAGGACGCTCTGACGATCATCCCCCCAAAACAGATCATCACACGCCTCTTCTCCGGGCTGCTCCCACAGCCGCAGATCGACCAGATTACCGGCTTGCTGCTCACGGTGGTCGGTGGTCGAGCGACCACACTCGCCGGCTTGGAAGTCATTGAGGCAATCCTGGCGCACCAAGGCGAAGTCGAGGCGCGGTTGAGTTCGACCAATTTCGCATTGAGTGAACTCGCTGCCATCAAAGAGGCATGTTCCTCCCCTTTGATCAATAAGGCCGACGTGATTATTGATAATATCAACATTCTTAGCTACCTCCAGACACTCTATATCAATTCTGATCGCGGGCAGCCGGATTTCATTCTGGTGGGGGCGATTTCATCGGAACAGCCGAAGCTCCAGGTCAGGCTCAATACAAACAAAGCATTTCTGAAGAGCATCGATATTTTGTATGTACCTGGTGTTTCTTATCCGCTGCTCAACGTGCGGGTCGCATCGAACTCCATCAGCTCCCAATGGACAACTGACCGTAAAGATTGGCCGCAGAAGGCTACTGTTGAGGACGACTTACGGCTTTCGCAGAAATCTTCTAATCTCGGCAAGATAGGTACGCGGCCGATCGAACTGCCCTTTCCCGTCTCAGGAAAGAAGCTCCAATTGACGATTCAGGATATGCCCAGCGTAGATTTTATGCTGACAACTATTATGGATCATAAGGATAGCCCACTCGTGCTGTGTTTAAAGTCAGGCGCTGTCTGACAATCCAGGTTGTTTGCACACTCAAATCGTTTTGATATCTACGAGGTTCACAACAATGACGGATAAGAAAACCACATTTGTGAAGGCGATTAACCAGGCGAATCAGATTCGCGAGTACTACTTGCATCTGGAGGGTGACGAACGGCTGCCGATTGTGCTGGGAACAGGTCGAAATGCCGTCGTCTTTCTCGCGACGACCACCAGCAGCCTGAACTCGATTGCCAATAGCTACCACGCGATTAAATTCTTGCGTGATGATATCGACAAGCAGTATGCGAGAGCCTCGGCAGAACGATTTTTTCAGGAAGCCGCAAAGGTGAAGACATTTGACTTGCTCCAGGGCACCTTTGTACGCTACTTCGGCTGGGGTGCGATTGGGCGGCCAGGGCAGCTCGATGAAAAGGGTGATCTCCGAGATTACTGGTGGGATGATCAGTTTATCTACCATAAGGACCAGCTCGTCAACGACGCCGAGGATGACGAACTGAGTCGACTGCGCACCTACTACAACCTTCAAGGTCCATTCTATGTTCTTGAACTCTGTCAAGGGACACTTCACGATCTGCTCGAAAAAAAGACCCTGTGGTCGAGCTTACCACCCTATTCGGTCTCCAATTTCAAGAGTAGCCTGTTGGCTCAACAGGAACGCATCGGCAAGGATATCGATGATATTGCGAACAAGTATCTCTTGCAGCACCCGGTTGGGCGATCCGGCTATGATATTCTCAATAGCTTCGATAAGGAAAATCCGCACGCAAACAAGATCAGGAGCCGGGCGGTGCTCGAGATATTCCGGCAGATCGCCTATACCGTCTCCCAACTCCATAAGAAGAAAAACAGCGTCGATCCGAATACCCACGAGCAGAAGATCACCGACCCCTTAGCCCATCGCGACTTAAAGCCCGGCAACATTTTCTTCAAACATGACGCGAATGTCGATGGTCTGAATCATATCTCCATCCAGCTCTCCGACCTGGGGTATGTCACCAATATCGCTCAGATAGAGAGCGGCGATATGACCATGCGCGCCGGGCAGAAAGGGATCGAATACCAGGCACCCGGTAGCCAGTTCTTCCGTGCGCCAGAGCAGTCGGAGCTACCGATCGAGGTGCGTGTCGATATCATTTCCGATCGGGTCGTGCGAATCACCGGCAGCAAGGTCGAGCGCATTGAACCCCAGGATTGGATCGTCATCAGCGACATTTTCAGCGAAAAGAAGAACACGACGCAAGATCAGGCACATCCACCTCGCATCGACCCCAAAATCTTCAAAATCAATCGGGTGACTCACCACAAAGGTGGGTACGGCGAGGAGAACGCCGACGCCTACTATGAGCTGGAATTGGATGAGCCGGTCATCACCTCCAGGAAGGAAGACCTCCAGGGGCAGATCAACCGCGCAACCGGATTCCAGACCGATGGTTTTAGCCTGGGCGCCATCCTGTATGATCTGATCAGCGGAGGCAGAAATCCTGAGTTGTTCTATACCTACTGTATTGTCAGTTTGATCAGCCAGTTGAAGCCGGGCGACAGCATCAAAGCGATCGTCGATATCCTCTGCCCAGAGGAGCCGGAAAGCCTGAGCGTCACAGGATACCAGAACTCTGGGGCCGAGGATCTCAACTTGGCCGAGCGCCGCAAGATGATGGAGGCTACCGTGGAGGCTGATACTCTCGACGACCTCCTCCAACGCATTTTGGAGGCGGCGTTCCACAAAGAAAACTTTGTCCCACGCAAGAAGCTGAGCTACACTGATAAGCTCAAAATTACGAACTTGCTCCGCAAGATCCCGGATATCGATAATCTGATTATTACGCTCCTGGATTCTTCTTTTTTCAAACATAGCCTCTCGGAAACCGATACCAAATCGCTTGATGACATCTTAAAGGCAAGCCTTGATCAGCAATTGAAAAATTATCGATTCCGGAACTTCGATCTGGTAAAGAGATTATTGGAAGATCGGCGCGGAGAAAAGATACCGCGCGATATCCTACAGATCATCGTGAGCTGTATGATACGAGACGTGGAGGGTTCATACTATAAACGTGACGTCAATCTGGGTTTTTTAACGGATAGCAATTTTGATGCGACAACCCGCATTCACGACGAAGTACAGCGGTTGTTGAGCGAACCGCAATATCGACTCCCCGATACGGGCTTTCCGAAATCGTTGGAGGACAATCTGCTGTTCAAGCTGCGTAGCTTGGCGCGTCATCCCGGCAGGAGCACTATCCCACACGCTGCGGATGGAAGTGACTCGTTATCCGGCCACACCGGCCCGTAGGGGTAAGGAGCAACATCAGTGCCTCGTCAAAGCTGCCCTCATTGTCAGGCATCTGTCTCTACACAGGTCCAATTCTGCCCTAGATGCGGTAAACGCCTTGCTCCTGCTGGTCAGGCGCCGGCCCAACAACGCAGTCTGGGGTTGCCCCTATACAAAATCATCGCTGTCGTGCTGGCGTTGCTCATCGGGTATTTCGGCTGGGGGCGCATACGTGCCATCCTCGGCGCGTTCGATAGTCGACCGGCGCCGACAACTTTCACGACATCTCCAGCGGCTACGGCGCCCATACCCACCTCACCACTACACAACCCAGCCACCAGCACACCGGGGCAGACCGCTACGGTTCTGGGTTCGCCGGAGGGAGCAGACGCAACCGCCACAGCCCAAGCGGCAGCCGAGCAGATGGCCCTAGCGCAGACAAGCACTGCGGTGGAAGCACTCGCCCAGGAAGCGACCGCCCGTGCGCAACCGACGGCGCCACCGCCAACACAGCCTCCACCGCCTCCAAAGCCGACACCAACTCGATCGCCACCAGCGCTCTTTATGGCCATTCAAAGGACAGGAGCAGGAAACGACCCTAAATGCATCAATGTGCGTATCTTCCTGCCCGAGGGCTACCCGACTACCACGAATGGCTGGCAGCTTGTCGCGGAAGGGTTAGGCAGGGCATCAAGGTTCAACCAAGGTGGCTATGCCGCGCTGTGCGTCCCTGGAGATGGACAAGAGTTTACGTTCGCGATCCTCTCGGCGGGAGGAGTGAGAATCACTCAAGGCAACCGTGGTATTCCCGCGCGGGGTGGCGAGAATTTCGAAGCGTATACCAAATAGTGCGTTAAGATCGAGTCGCTATCGATACCCCTGGAGGCCACCCATGCACGGAGGCGACCTGATCGCCGGCGTCCTGGCGGCGCAAGGCACGCCGTTCCTGTTCACGCTCTGCGGCGGGCACATCTCGCCGATCCTGGTCGCCTGCAAGCAGCGCGGCATCCGCGTCGTCGATACGCGCCACGAGGCCACCGCCGTCTTCGCCGCCGACGCCGTGGCGCGGCTCACCGGGCGGCCCGGCGTCGCCGCCGTGACCGCCGGCCCTGGCCTGACCAACACAATCACCGCCGTCAAGAACGCCCAGATCGCCCAGTCGCCGGTGATTGTACTGGGCGGCGCCGCCCCCACCACCCTCAAGGGCCGCGGCGCGCTCCAGGACATCGACCAGATGGCGCTGTTCAAGCCGCACGTGAAGTGGGCCAGCGCCGTGCGCCGGGTGCGCAACCTGGCCCCGGCCTTGGAGCAGGCGTTCTACGAGGCCCAGCGCGGCGTGCCAGGGCCGGTCTTCGTCGAGTGCCCGACCGACCTGCTCTACGACGAGGCGATCGTGCGCCAGTGGTACGGCGCCAGCTCCCGCGGTCGATCGCTGGCCGACCGGGCGCTCCAATTCTACCTCCAGCAACACCTCCGCCGCATGTTCGCCGGAGTTGACCAGGTCGCGATCGGCCCGCTGGTCGCGCCGCCGCCGCCGGCCCCCGAACTCGCGCGCGTCCGCCAGGTGAGCGAGCGGCTGCGGGGAGCCGAGCGCCCGCTGCTGCTGGTCGGCAGCCAGGCGCTGCTGGATGTGCCGGCGGCGACTCGAGCTCGCCAGCGCCGTCGAGCGCCTGAGCGTCCCGGTGTACCTTTCGGGCATGGCGCGCGGGCTGCTGGGCAAGGACCACCCGCTCCAGATGCGCCACCGACGGCGCGAGGCGATCCGCGAGGCCGACCTGGTGATGCTGGCCGGCGTGCCGTGCGACTTCCGGCTCGACTACGGGCGGCAGATCCGGCGCGGCGCCTGCTACATCGCCGCCAACCGCAGCCAGGCCGATCTGCGCCTGAACCGCCGCCCCGACATCGGGGTGCTGGGCGACCCCGGCCAGTTCCTGCGCCAGCTCGCCATCCTGGCGCCAGCCGAGCAGCGCTGGCCGGCCTGGAAGGACCAGCTTCGCGCCCGCGATCAGGCCCGCGCCGACGAGATCACCCGCCAGGCCCGCGAGCCGACCGGCAAGATCAACCCGCTCCACCTGTGCGGCGAACTTGACGCCGGCTTGGACCAGGACGCCATCCTGATCGGCGACGGCGGCGACTTCGTGGCCACCGCGTCCTACATCGTCAACCCGCGTGGGCCACTGACCTGGCTCGACCCAGGGGCCTTCGGCACGCTGGGCGTCGGCGCCGGGTTCGCGCTGGGCGCCAAGCTGTGCCGCCCCAACGCCGAGGTTTGGGCGCTCTTTGGCGACGGCGCGCTGGGCTACAGCATCGCCGAGTTCGACACCTTCGTGCGCCACGGCATCCCGATCATCGCCGTGGTCGGCAACGACGCCGGCTGGACCCAGATCGCCCGCGAGCAGGTCGAGGTGCTGCACGACGATGTGGGCACCGCGCTGGCCCCGACCGACTACCACCGAGTCGCGGAGGGGTTCGGCGCCGCCGGGCTGGCCCTGGACGATCCGGAGCTGATCGGGGATGTGCTCCAGCAGGCCAGGCAAGCCGCCGCCGCCGGCCGCCCGGTGCTGATCAACGCGCTGCTCGGCAAGACCGATTTTCGCAAAGGGTCGATCTCGATGTAGGGATGAGGAAGGGCGTTATTTTTTTCTACCAAATAGAAAGTTGCTCGATAAAAATTCAGCAGCTATCTCTTGTTCTCTCGGTAGGTAGATAGCAACAGAAACATTCATCTGTGACAGATATTTACACATTAACGGGCCGACATCACGCCAATCTAAGCCACCGAGTCCACAGCCCAGAGCTGGAACCGCTAAAGACTTAATACCCTCTTTCTTGTAGTTCTCAACCACCCAAAGTAACCCTTCCTCAATACCTTGAATGTCCGAGTTCTCTCTCCAATGACGCTTTGTCGCAAACAGGAGAAACCATTTATTGGAGTTTGGATTAAGCATCGTCGTTGAGTCGTCGGCTAGTTGCTCATCCACAAAGGATTCACGCTTGTATAAGTATGGTTTCCCCATTTTCAATGTTTTTTTCCGACAGGCGTCCTGATAGATAACATAAACATCAGGAAATTGATATTTTGCGCGTGATGCGACGCCCTTACCCATGATACCAACCGTATTCACACTTACTGTAAGTGTGTGCATCGTGGAGAAGAACATATCTCCTTCGACAAGAGATATGTTGTCAGAAATACGTAGATTCTTGCTGGGCTGGAAAAACATGTGCAATTCCGGCACAATCGGCACAGTGGTATTTCCTAACCGTTTTTTGAGCTCTTGTGCTGCGGGGTGGTTAGCAACATAGATTGTTTGGATGAGATCGGGCGGGATCACGTTGGGAACAAGGCACTCAGCCATAATCTTTCTTTTTGATCCATCATCGGGGTTCCACCATTCACTATTGATAACATTCCACATCTCAAAGATGACAGGTAGCCCTTCTCGGACGGGCAATATGTCGGATGGATGGCTCGCTGCGTTACCAGTAGATATAAAGCTATCAGGGTAGCTCAAAATATCGGGGCGAATTCCGATAATAGCTATGTCTTTTTTATCCTTCTCACTTATGACGCGGTAGAGCATAGGGTTACGAGGCTGGAAGTAGAGATTGGCAAAACTCCACAAGCTTTTACCATCGGGTGTCAGTCGATCACGCCGGTTTGAGACAATTTGTGCATCATAGATCGGCGTGAATGGTACGTGGCGATCCTCTACAAGGGCGTGCGACAAAATCCCCTGTTCGAGCATGGACGGGATATTATTAATATGAGTGATATAGTATAAACTCTTTACATCTGGTTTTTTTGAAGCGCTTTTCTGTACCATAGTTCAACCTCATAATCTCGAAACAGAGTGTCAAGATTATAGCACAGATGTAGGCCCATTGTAAAGAACATACGTTCTTATATCAGATGGCACAAACTACCTCGTTGGGTGGGAGATGCTTAGAGGGGTACGCTCTCCAAGCCTCCCCTTATCCTGAATAGATTTGCGGTACGCTATCCTAAGCACCAATGCGCCTAGATATATCCTGTGCAGTCCTTCAGAAACGCCTCCAGCAGCGCGTTGAACTGCTCCGGCTGTTCCCAGTGGGGCGCGTGCCCAGCATCGGCGACCACCTGTACCGCGCCGCGCCACAGGGTCGGCATAGTCAGCGTGTTGATATAGGCCAGATTCACCAGTTGCTCCTGCTCGCCGTGGAGCACCGCCAGCGGCGCCGTCAGACCGGCCACCACCTCGACTTCATCACGGTACCCGCCCGGCCCAATGCTGGCGCCCAGGTACGCCCGCGCCTGCCCGTCGGCGCGCCGGATATCGGCCTCGAACACGTGCGGAATTGGATGTAGGCCCGGCTTGAACAGCGCCTTGACGAACGCCTCCACCTCCTCGTCGGTCAGCTCGGCCTTGAAGGCCGCCGCCATCGAGGGATTCGGCAGAAACGCGTCGTCCATAGCGGGCGGGAAGCCGATCGGCGGAGTGCCGAAGATCAACAGTCCGGGGGCGTCCGGCAGCAGCGCGCTGGCTTCGAGCACCACGTGGCCGCCCAGGCTCCAGCCCACCAGCACGGCATTGCTCAACCCAAGCTGCTCGACCACTCCCCGCACGATCTGCGCGTGGCCCGGCAAATTGTAGGTCGCCTGGGGATCGGCCGCCGGCGCGGATTCCCCATGACCAGGCAGGTCGATCGCCAGCAGCCGGTGTTTTTTGCCGAGCGGGCTCTGGAGTTGATGCCGAAACGATTGCCCCGAGCACGAGTTGCCGTGTACCAGCAGCGCGGCCGGGCCGGTGCCGGTACTTTCGTAGACCGCGATCTCCTGGGCGCCGACGTGGATGGTTCTGGTCTTCATGTGTCGCAGCTCTTTCCTGAATGGTGAAAGGGGGAGGTGGTTCTTTTTCTTGCTTTTCTCGTGGATTTTGCCCGGCCGGGCAAAATCCACGAGAAAAATTGGGTGAAGTATCTTGCTGCCGAACTTCCTGAGCTTGTCGAAGGGCAGGCAATAGAGCGTTGCGGGCGCCACCGCGTAACTCATGTCAAATTACGAGCCCTTGGACGGTCCCATGTCCTCTTCGCCGCCGGGGTACACAAACGAGTCGCGCGGGGAATAGAAGCACGAGGCCGGTACAACCTCGAGCGGAGACGCGGGGCGCAGTGCGTAGACCGGGTGGCTGGGCTCCAGAAATTCGATCGAGACCACTTTGAAGGGGTCGGCAAGCTCGCCGATGTAGGGGTACAAGCCGCTGATCAGCCGATGCTTCACTTGCGTAATATAGCGCAGGTGGCCGCTGACGATGATCTCGGCCTTCTCGCCCACCTCGACCCGCGAACGGATGATCGGCGTGCCGTCGGAGTAGGTCGTCACCGTCAGAATCCCATGATCAAGCTCAAGCTTGGTGGTGCCGGGCGTCGCCGGGACGCCGCGCTCTTTCACGTACTCGCGCATGCGCTCGGAAGAGTTGAAGTAGTGGGTAAAGAAGCGGGCGGGCGTGGCCCCATCCGGCGCGAAGTGATCGGCTACATCGAGACCCAGGTAGGTCAGCGAGTAGGCGCCAAAGCCGGTCGTCTGCTCTGCCGAGTCGACGATGTACTGGTTCATATACACCGCGTGATTCTTGGCCGGCTTCAGCGCGCGCGGCAGGAGCCGGGCGCAGGCGTCGGGGTCGGCGGGAATCCAGCTGGTATACAGCATCCTGCTGTGGAGGACGAGCTGAGGGGCAACAAGCGGAGTGGTCATGTCAGTTCCTTCTCGTAACAAGGCTCTTATCGAACAGGTGGAGACAGCCGAAGTTCGGATCGTACGACTCTACGTGGCGTTCATTCGCGGAAGATCACGTTTGCTTTCATAGTGGATACTGGCCTACTAAATATAGAACGTGCGCGCTGCGCCGTCAATCGGCCTTTGGCCTGAGTGTCGCGTAGACCTCGTGGAGGAGGCCGTGCGGGTCATGTTCGGCGACGATTCAGGATCGCCTTGTCATCTTATCATCGTGTCATCTTGTCACCCGGTCGCCTCGTCAGGAGTAGCCGAAACATCGCCCTGCTCAGCCTCATTGCCGGTGGGCTCAGGCTCGTCGGACGGGCCGGTCGCGCCGGCCTGCACCGCCGACATGGAGCGAATGGCCGCGTAGGGCGGCCACTGGCTGTGGCTGACCAGGACTGCGGTCGCCTCCTGCGAGTTCAGGACGAACGCCGGCACCCGGCAGCGCCGGTGGCGCCAGGCGCAGACGACGCGGTGATTGCCGTCGAGGATGATATGCGCCGTCCCATCGAGCTGTACCAGGCCCAGCGGGTGAGGCAGCAGCAAGATCGGGCGCGGCGTGCGGCGGCGCGGCAGCAGGACGCGCTGGAGATAGGCATGGTCGATGCTGACCTGGCCCCGCTGGTAGGGCTGCACTAGCGGCTCGATCGGAAAATAAGTCGGTCGGCGCCCCTGGATGAGGGCGTAGGCCGGGGTCACCCGCCAGCAGAAGCACTGTTGGGGCCGGCTAGTCGAGAACACCAGCACCTGCGACATGCCGGGCGCGAAGGGGATCTGCGGGGCCAGGCGGCGCGCCAGGTCGGCGCGCCGGGCGCGGGCCAAGAGCGCGGTCATGGCGAATAGGAGGGCGGCCTTGCGGGTACACTGCTCTTCGCTGGCCTCCGGCCAGGCCAGGGCCTCGGCGGTCGCCGCGTCGATCAGGTCCAGGTCGTCGTGCTGGGCGGCGACGGCGACCGCCCCCAGCAGCCGCCGCTCCGGCCGGCGGCGCTGGCCGATCCGGGCGATGATCCGCGCGTGGCCGGCTTCCTCCAGCCACTGCAACGCCGGCAAGAAGGGCATATCCACTCCTCAGGCCCACCGGCCACTTGCTCGAACATATGTTCTTATTGGCCTATGGTAGCAAATGTGGCGCCCTTTTGTCAATAGGCTAAAGCCTGTGGAAGGAAGGTTTTATTGATGAAATGAGGAAACGCGGCTATCATGGCGCGCGTCGACTGATAGCATTCGGAGAACTATGCGCTCACATAAGCCAACCAAGGCCGAGATCCTGGCCAGCGCCGGCAAGACCCTGCCGGACGTGATCGGGCCGGGGCTGCGCGTGCTCTTCTGCGGGATCAATCCAGGGCTGTATTCGGGCGCAACCGGCCACCACTTTGCCCGCCCCGGCAACCGCTTCTGGCCTACGCTCTATGGGGCGGGATTTACACCTCGGCTGCTCAAGCCAGCAGAGGAGCAGGAACTGCTAACCTACGGCTACGGCATTACCAACCTGGTGGAGCGGGCCACGGCGACCGCCGCAGAGCTGACCGCAGAAGAACTTGCGATTGGTGGGAAGAGGCTGCACGCCAAGGTTGAACAGTATCAGCCGCAGGTGCTGGCTATCCTGGGCATCAGCGCCTACCGGCTAGCATTCAACCAGCCGCGCGCTGTCCTCGGAAAACAACATGACACCTTTGGAACAACACAGCTCTACATTCTTCCCAATCCTTCCGGCCTCAACGCCCATTACACGCCCGCCGATCTCGCGCGGGTCTATGGGGAGTTTCGTCAGACGATCGAAGCAGCCGCCGATTCGAACATTCCTTCTTAGGCATGTTTCAAAAGCGGGCCGTTCGACTTTACAATGTGGGTGGGGGAGGCTGAGGGGGCTGCCCCCTCAAACCCCCTTTTTTCCAGAAAGTGACGCTATTCGACTTTACAATGTGGGTGGGAGAGGCTGAGGGGGCTGCCCCCTCAAACCCCCTTTTTTCCCAGAACTGGCCCTCTAGCGCATACAAAGGAGTACTTATGGCTTCCCGTGACCTGAGCATCGCGATCGTCGGCTGCGGCAACATCGCCGGGCCATACGCGCACACCCTCAAGGCGCATCCTCACATTCATCTGCTTGGCGCGACCGACGTCGACCCACAGCGGGCGCAGGCGTTCGTCGCCGAGCACGGCGGCACGGCATACCCCACGCTGGACGACCTGCTGGCCGATGCGCGCGTGGAGGTGGTGGTGAACCTGACCATCCACCACGCCCACCCGGCCGTGATCACCCGCTGCCTGGAGGCCGGCAAGCACGTCTACAGCGAGAAGCCGCTGGCGATGAGCCACGCCGAGGCGCAGGCGCTGGTGGATCTGGCGCGGGCGCGCGGGCTGCGGTTGAGCTGTGCGCCGATGACATTTCTGGGCGAGGCGCAACAGACCGCCTGGCGCGAAATTCGCAGCGGTCGGCTCGGCCCGATCCGTGTCGTCTATGCCGAAGTCAACTGGGGGCGCATCGAGAGCTGGCACCCGAACCCAGGCCCGTTCTACGAGGTCGGCGCGCTGTTCGATGTCGGGGTGTATCCGCTCACGCTGGTAACAACTTTCTTTGGCCCGGCCCGGCGCGTCGTGGCCTACGGCACCGTACTCTACCCGGATCGGGTGACGCAGGATGGCACCCCATTTCATATCACGGCACCCGATTGGGTCGTCGCTGCGGTGGAGCTTGCGAGCGGCCCGGTGGTTCGCCTCACCACCAACTTCTACGTGGGCCATCACAGCAAGCAACAGGGGTTAGAGTTCCACGGCGACCTGGGCTCGCTGTACCTGGGGAGCTTCCAGAACTTCGATGCGGCGCTGGAGGTGGCCGAGTTCGGCGGGCGCTACGCGCCGCTGCCGCTCGCGCGCGAGGGCTACCAGCTCCAGATGGGCGAACGGGTGCTGCGGACCGACTGGGGGCGAGGCGTCGTGGAGCTGGCCGACGCGATCTCCGAGGGCCGCCCGCAGCGGGTGACGGGCGACCAGGCCGCCCACGTCGTTGAGATCTGCGAGGCGATCAGCATATCGCTTCGCCAGGGGCAACCAGTGACGGTAGAGTCGCGCTTCACGCCGCCGCCACCGATGGATTGGGCCGAGTAGCGCTTTCTGAGGAACTCGATGCGCACCTTCCTGCGCCTGAAAAACCGGCCGCCCCGCAAGCTCCCCGACGAGTTCCGCGACCAGGACCTGCGCTACGCCGAGGAGCTGGTGGCCACCTTTCTACGCCAGTTCACCCGGCCCGGCGACGTGGTGCTGGACCCGTTCGCGGGCTACGGCACCACGCTGATCGTGGCCGAGGCAATGGATCGCCTGCCGTTCGGCGTCGAGTGTGAGCCACGCCGCGTCCGCTACATCCGGTCGCAGCTTCGCCAGCCGGCCCAAGTCATCCACGGCGACTCGCGCCGGCTCCTGAGCTACCCGCTTCCGCCGTTCGACTTCTCGATCACCTCGCCGCCGTTTGTGGAGCGATCGGATGCCGCCAACCCGCTCGCCGACGAGGGCGCCGGCGGCGACATCTACGCCGACTACCTACGCGATCTCCAGCAGATCTACGCCCAGGTGCGCCAACTGATGAAGCCCGATGCGCGGGTGGTGCTGGAGGTCGCCAATCTCAAAGGCCCGGCCGGCATCACCACGCTGGCCTGGGATGTCGCGCGGGCGCTGGCGCCGGTGCTGCGCTTCGAGGGCGAGGTCGTCGTCGGGTGGGACAGCTACGGCTACGGCTACGACCACAGCTACTGCCTGATCTTCAGCCGCCCGCCCGCCTGATCGGGGATCGACGGCCACCTGTCGAATTTGAGGTACAATCACAGGGGCGCATCGGCGCCATTCTTTTGAACTATAGCTCTTCAGAAAATGATCTGGACTGCTTATGATGGGGTGGGGTTTAAGGGGAGGGCTGCCCTCCCCTTGCCCCTCCCTTCCAATTCACGACAGGTTGGGGTGGGGTTTAAGGGGAGGGCTGCCCTCCCCTTGCCCCTCCCTTTCCAAACTGTTTTTCTGAAAGACTATAGCCAGAGCAAGATATGTCGGAGACCATTCTATGAGCAACGATCGCAGCGAAGGCCAGGCGAAACAGAACGAATCCAACGGCAGCGAACCAACCAGCTACAAGGATGTGATCGTCGAGACCAGCCACAGCATCACGATCGACGGGCAGGTGATCTCTTACATCGTCACCACCGGGACGATCGTCCTGAAGGAGGAGGCCGAGAAGAAAGGCGACAAGGCCGGCGAGTCGGACGGCGAGCAGCCCAAGGCCGCGATGTTCTTCATCGCCTACACGCGCGATGACGTGGCCGATCGGCGCTCCCGACCGCTCACCTTCTCCTTCAACGGCGGCCCTGGGTCGTCGTCGGTCTGGCTGCACCTGGGCGTGCTCGGCCCGCGGCGCGCGCTGATGGACCCGGTCGGCAACTCGCCCCCGCCGCCCTACCGGCTGGTGGAGAATGAGTACTCGCTGCTGGACACCACCGACCTGGTGTTTATCGACCCGGTCAGCACCGGCTACAGCCGGGTCGTGTCCGGCGAGAAGGCCGGCGCGTTCCACGGGTTCAAGAAAGACATCGAGTCGATGGGCGACTTCATCCGCTTGTACACGACCCGCTACCGGCGCTGGGGCTCGCCCAAGTTCCTGATCGGCGAGAGCTACGGGACCACCCGCGCCGCCGGATTGGCCGGCTACTTGCAGGAGCGGCACGGCATGTACCTCAACGGGATCATGCTGGTGTCATCGATCCTCAACTTCCAGACCGCTCGCTTCACGCCCGGCAACGACCTACCCTACATCCTGTTCCTGCCGACCTACACTGCTACCGCCTGGTACCACCGCCGGCTGGCGACGAAGCTTCAGCGGGATCTGCGGACTACGCTGACGGAGGTCGAGGCGTTCGCCGCCGAGGAGTACGCCCTGGCGCTGATGCGTGGCGCGCGGCTCCCCGCCAAAGCGCGGGCGCAGATCGTGCAGCGGCTGGCCCACTACACCGGCCTGTCGGCCGAGTACATCGAGCGCACCAACTTGCGGATCGATATCCACCGCTTCGTCAAAGAACTTCTGCGCGACCAGCGGCGCACGGTTGGGCGGCTCGACAGCCGCTTCACCGGCTTCGACCGCGACGCCGCAGGCGAGCACCACGAACATGATCCCAGCCTGTCCATGATCATGGGTCCCTACACGGCCATGTTCAATGACTACGTTCGCACCGACCTGCAGTTCGAGAGCGATCTACCCTACGAGATCCTGACCGGGCGGGTGTGGCCCTGGAGCTACGCCGACCACGAGAACCAGTTTGTCAATGTCGCTGAGACCCTGCGCAAGGCCATGAGCACCAACCCGCACCTCAAGGTCCACGTCGCCAACGGCTACTTTGACCTGGCCACGCCCTACTTCGCGACCGAGTACACCTTCAACCACCTTGACCTGGACCCCGAGCTACAGCCGAATATCTCGATGAGCTATTATGAGGCCGGCCACATGATGTATACGCACCTCCCGTCGCTCCAGCAGATGAAGCAGGTGCTGACGGGGTTTATTCGCGATGCGGTCGCGGCGCCCGAGACATCGGGATAGACTGTTTGAAAGGGGGAGTTTGAGGGGCCGCCCCTCAAGAATCCCCTTTCCACCACTTTCAAACAGTTTCTGAGAGAACCAATGGCCGACAAACCAACCACAACCAAGACGCTGCCCTGCTCAGACCAGCAACTCGCGCGGATCATCGAGCAGCACCCGACGCCGTTTCATCTGTACGACGCGCGCGGGGTGCGCGAGAGCGCCCGCGCGCTGGCGCGGGCCTTCGCCTGGGCGCCCGGTTTCTGCGAGTATTTCGCCGTCAAGGCCACCCCCAACCCGCACATTCTGGCGCTGCTGGCTGCCGAGGGCTGCGGAATGGACTGTAGCTCGCTCCCGGAGCTGCTGCTGGCCGAGCGCGTCGGCGTCGCCGGCGAGGCGATCATGTTCTCCTCGAACAACACGCCGGCGATCGAGTTCCAGCAGGCCCGGCGGCTGGGCGCGCTGATCAACCTGGACGACCTGACCCACCTCGACTACATCGAGCGCCACGCCGGCCTGCCGGAGCTAGTCTGCTTCCGCTACAACCCCGGCAGCCTGCGCGAGGGCAACCAGATCATCGGCCGGCCTGAGGAGGCCAAGTTCGGCTGCACGCGGGCGCAGCTTGCGGCCGGCTACGGGGCCGCGCGGGCGCGCGGGGTCCGGCGCTTCGGCATCCACACCATGCTCGCCTCGAACGAGCTGGACCCCGACTACTTCGTCGCGACGGCCCGGATGCTGTTCGAGCTGGTCGCCGAACTCAGTGCCGAGCTGGACATCCGCTTCGAGTTATACAGACAATCCGACGGCGCTCACAATTCACGACCGAATCGTCCTCACGACCGTCAAATTATAACGACCTCGCCCTTTGCGGCAACGGGGGATCATGGCTTCAAGGGTGGATCTCGCCCAACCATCAGCCGTGCTCCCTTCCGCATGCTCATTCTGTTCAAGGCGTAAGAGTCACCACAGGTCCTCCCTCTCACGAACAAGAGCACGATTGGCGACCAAATAGGGCACACGGCCTAGCACCCAAGCAGGACGATGGTGGAGATGTTGGGAGATGGTCTTCTCACTCCCGAAAAACGCCCCTCTGCTGGTTGAACATAAACACCAGCACGCAGCACTGCTACGCCTGGTCTCTTCCACGTAGAAGCTCGATAGCTACCTCCTGCACGTTACCGGCGAGCACCTTGATGGTACCTCGCCATGCGTGTGAATCTCGAGCATGCCATGCCTTCCCCAGGTGCTGTCGCACCGATCATCACCACACGCCCACCTGATCCCTCACATCCATCGCCCTGGAGTAGTCGATCGATAACGCTGGAGATAACCGCGAACGACCACCAGCGGCGATGGCTGTGCTCCGCAGGCGGACGCAGCCAGCGCCTGCTCCCTACTCCCGCCGCGCACCGCCCGCCGCTCCGTCAAGGCCCTCCAGGAATGGCAACACGTCCAAGGAGTTCCCCAGAACCATCCGACGCAGGCCACATATCTGGCGATCCTCGTCCAACGCGCCAGCGCATGGACGAGCGCTCCGTACGCCAACGTCCAGCAGGGAATGGTCAAGGTCACGGATGGGGGTGAACGACTGGGTATGGGAGCGTTGTTCCGATTCCGAAGTATGTCGGCGATCAGTGAGGACTGGCAGCGGTCAGAAACTGCCACTGTGATGATGCCGCTGACTCTGTGATTGAGCGGCGAACGCCATTGGGAGGGACAAAGCGCCGACACAGGAAGAAGCCGAAAAAAGTGAGGCCGCGCCTCCTGAAAAGGAGACACGGCTGGCCGCTGAGAAGACAGGTAGCCGCTGGCCGCAGTTACCTATTTCCGTGTGGGCACACTCACCCTGCAATGCTAGTGTACCACACTCCCAGCGGTCTGCAAGTCCCTCTTTTTGAAGGACGCGGACTCGATACGGAGGAAATGTGGCTACACGACCCCGCCGCTCGCCGACCGGCTCTACGTATGGGATACGCACACTCGATCAACGGTTTATCGTAATACCACTTGACATCGTATTCGCCTATCAGGATCGCCCGCTGGTCAGTGGCGTCTATGCCGGCATTGCACGCCTGAGCGAGAGCGCCAAACAGGCAGTTCCAATCTCGCGCGCGGATTTGGCGCGCTGGTGTGATGCCACGCGCGACGATGGCTTGGGCACTGGCAGCAAGCGCGCGATCGACGACCTCAGAAATGGTGGCTACCTCAGCCAGGCAGGTGGCGACGGACGCAAGCTCCATTTGCTGCCGGCCTGGGGCTGGGACCGGAGCGATCAGCCACGCCCTTGGCGCTTCACTCGCCCGGATCGCGCACGCCCCGACGGGCTGGCCTTTGTGTCGATTCCGCTGATCCTGTTCGATGCCTATCTCGGATGGCTGACACCTCATCCTGACACTCCTGCATCGATCGCCCGCTATTTCGATGTGCCGCTGCTCGACCTGACCGATATCGGCTTCTACGCCGTCTGCCAGCTCGGCACACTCTGTCCCACCCCGCGTCTCATCCACTTAGGACTCGTCGATCAGGAGGGCGTGCGCCCGCCGCCCAGCCTTGACGAGTTGCTGGAGCGTGCGGCGAATGGCACGCTCACGACCATCCGCGATGGCGGGATCGTCACGGTGCGCCTCTCTCCTGAAGGAGAACGTGAACACGAGCGGCGCTGCACGATACCGAGCGAGCCCTCTGGAGCGCCTGGTGCTGATCCATCCGTTGATCCATCGAACGGATGTACTGGATCAGCGGATGGATCAGTGGACTCAGAGTCACACAAGGCATCAGGACACGGAGAATCGCAACTGATCCATCCCAAAAACACGGCATGGGATATACATGATCAAAATCAATTAACGAATAGTGATCCCCCTCCAACACGCTGTACTGACGCGCACGCGGGAGCGAGGGTGGGGGAAGTGGTCGTTTCGACTGGCTTCGTTTCGGGGAGCGAGCAGCCGAGCGAAGACCCGTCACCTCAACCGTCGAATACATCCGCTGCTGCTCGTGAAAATATTCACCTACTTCTCCCTGATACCTTCGCGGCGCTCGACGCCCTGATCGTGATGGGCCACCAAGCGCTCAATGTCGAGCGGGTCATCCCGGCGGCAGAGTGGTGGGGGCTGCTGGCGTTGCAGCAGGAGCACGGTCGGGAGGCGCTCTTGACCTGGCAGCTCCGTGCCGCCGGCGCTGGGCGCCACGAGGTCCGGCTAGCGTACTACCTGGCCTGTGCCGCGCAGGCCGCGTTTGGCACGATTGGGAGGCGCAAAGCGACGCCGAAGCAACGGGAAGGGACGCTCGCGCCGCCAATAGATCCTCCGCCAGCAGCGCCTCCACCACCACGAAACAAAGCAGCACTGACGGCTCCCGTAGGCGCGCTCGATCCGAACCGCAAGCTACTGCTGGAAGACATCGAGCGGCTCATTGGCGAACGAATACGGCACCCTGAGAAACTGGCGGCGGTGCCACTGGTATGTCTCGCGCGTTGGCGGGATGTTGCCGGCCATCCGGGTCTCCGCAGGTGGTCAGACCGGCTGGGCTACCTCATCAGCGAGGCTGCCACCGGCCATGACCCGCCCTCCCATGAGGAGTTGAGTTGCTGGGCTGAGGGTGTGTTGGGCTATTGGGGGGCGCGCCAGTTTGATCCGGCAGACGATGACGTAGAGCGGTGGGGGGAGCGGGAGGGGGTAAGCGGCGCGCACGATTTCGGCCTTGATCCTGTCACCGAGGAGGGGAGTATGTACGCCGATCCGCACACGGCGCTGCGAGCGCAGCTCTGCGCCCTAATGGCTGATAGCGAGCTTGTGAACTGGCTCTGTGACGGGATCAGTGTATCGCTTCTGCCGAGCGAGACGCAGATCGTCTGCCACTCAAGAGCGATCTACGCGGTTGCACGCGATCTCCGTGGCGTCTTTCGCGATGCGCTGGCCGATCTTGGCTTGCCCGACGATGTATCTTTGATCCCACCCGCAGCGCAGCAGCCACATACGACCAGCGCGACGCTCTGTGATCCCCTTGCGGCACACATATCGCCGCCCGATCAGGCCCAAAGTATCTCGGTCCCTGAACCTGATGAGCAGGACCCAGTGAATCGCAGTCTTGCTGCCAATCCGCCGCCAAACTGGATCGACCCGGCGCGGTGGGCGCACCTGGACGACGACCTGCGCACTGTGCTAGCTGGATCGGTGCTCGCGCCCGACGGCCTGGATGTTCGCGCCGAGGTGTATGACCTGATTCGCACACGCTTTGCCGCACCAGTGGGCAAGCTGCTCGCGGCAGCCCAGGCGCGAGCTTCGCCATAAGCCCCAGCTCGGGTGGTCGTGATATTCGCTATTGGCACCACCATCACAGGAGTTGACGACTATGACCCAGAATGGAACCACCCTCACATCGACACCGACGGCGACCAGGCGTGATCTCAGCGCCGTCTTGCTGGCCGCTGAGACGGCTGGGCAGCTCCCTCCCGAAGCCTGGCCGGCGCTGCGGAGCTTTCTGCTCACACTGGCCGACGCGCAGGCCAGCGACAAGCTGAATCTGGTCGGCGCCCAAATCGAACAGGCGACCGGGCCACTGCGGACGCTGATCCAGGCGCGCCTGGCGTATGAGCAGGCGCGCCTGGCGCTCGACGCCAGCTATGAGGCCATTGCGCAGGCCGGCGCAGATCCGATAAAGATTGCCGAGGCGGCTGGTTCACTCGCGGCCCTTGCCGACGACCTGGCCGGACGGGCGCAGCAACTCGCTGCGCTAACACAGTCCTGAAGGTACACCGATGCGCCGGATTGTTGCTTACATCATTCCCCTGATCCTGCTTGTGCTGGCCGTGCTGCCGGCAGCATCGGTGCGCGCCGCGACCGTTCCACCGCTGGCCGTGCGTGTGTCGCACCCCGGCATCGTCACCGTGACCGACGCGATGCTTGCACGGGCCGGCTGGCCACTGCCGCTCCCGCGCGAGCGCGTGGCCCTCAGCCTTCACGGGCAGCTCCTCCCGCTCGCCGATACCGGCTCTGGCTTCGCCTTCGTCGGCCTACCGAGCCAGTCGCGCACGAGTAGCGAGGCCGTCTACTGGCTGTCGGTAGCCTCGGAAGCAGCGCCACGGGCTCCGCTCCCGGCCCGGCTGCCCACCCCGCTCTCCTGGGAGCCGGATGTGCTCTACGAACGACACCAGGCGACCGTGCGCGGCGATTCTTGGTGGGCGGGCGAACTGCGCGGTGGGCAGACCCTCAGCGCGACCCTCGCCCTGCCCGATGGACTTCCGGCCGGCACACCGATCCAGCTCCGGCTGCGAGCGACAGAGAATCGTAGCGGCCACGCTGTCTCAGTCTCGGTGAACGGGCAGCTCGCCGGCGTCGTCACCTGGAGTGATGGGGCCGTCGGTACGCAGGCCGTCACCCGCACGGTGAGTTTGCCAGCACTGCCGGCCGGGCCGCTGCGCGTCGATCTCGCGCTGGCGTCTGCTGGCGATACCATCCTCATCGACGATCTCACCCTCCCGACTGTCTTCCCGCCGGCCCAGCCCATCGCCATCACCGACCCAACCCCAGCGGTGGCACTGCCCACCCACCTCGCTGGCGCCGACCTGCTGATCGTCACTCACGCGACCTTTCGGCCAGCGCTCGACCCACTCATCGCCGCCCACACGAGCCTGGGCCGGCGCGTCACGGTGGTGGACGTGCAGGCGGCCTACGATGCCTACAGCTTCGGCGAGCGCGACCCGGAGGCGATCAGGTGGCTCATTCGTGAGAATCGCCCCCGCGCGGTGCTACTCGTCGGCCTGGGCACCGTGGCGCTGCGCCAGGAGGAGCCCTCGCGCCCGACCTTCATCCCGCCCTACCTCATCCGCGATGCTCAGGATGGCGAGACAGCGTGCGACACCTGCTACGCACGCCTGAACACTGGCGATCCAACGATGCAGATGATCCCGAACCTGCCGATCGGCCGCTTCCCGGTCACGACGCTGGCCGAGGCTGAGATCGTCGTCGCCAAGACCGTCGCACACCTCACCGCCCCACCCACAGGCGTCTGGCGCTCGCGGGCGCTGATCCTCGCGGATAATGATGAGCAGGTGGATGGCACGCCCGACCCGGCCGGTGATTTCACCGCAACAGCCGAGGCGGGCCTGGCCGCGCTGCCCCCTGGCCTGGCGGTGACGCGCCTGTACTACGCCCCCAACCTGGCGGTGCCCTCTGGCTCGTTTGAGCCCGATGTGGCACGGCTGCGCTGCCGGATGTTTCGGCTGCTCGACGGCGGGCGGGCCTCAGATACCGCCTGTGGGGCGGTGGACGTGGCGCAGAGCGGCGTGGCGCTGTGGATCTATGTCGGCCACGGGTCGATGTGGCAGTGGGCCAGCACGACCCCGCAGGCGCCGGTGCCCTATCTCTGGTATCTGTATGATGCCGACAGTCGGCGCAACGATGATCGGCTGCCGATCCTTCTGAGTATGACCTGTTTGTCGGGCGATTTCGCCAACCCGATCTTGCAAACCAATGATGAGCGGCTTGTGCTCAAGGCCGGCGGCGGCATTGTCGCCAGCATCAGCTCCAGCGGTGAAGGGGTCAACACCGGCCACGCCCGTCTGCTGCGGGGGATGCTGGCGCGCCTGTACGCGGCTTCTGGTGATCGCACCTTGGGCACGGCGCACCTGGCCGGGCTAGAGGCGCTGGAGGGCGCAACGCCCGATCTGGCTTTCGCGTTCGCGCTGCTGGGCGACCCGCTGGTCAGGGCGCCATTCGTGCCAGTGTCGTCGGCTTCGCTCCCGCTGGTGTGGCGATGATCGATGAGCGGCGCCAGAAGGAAGGGCTTATGGTCGTTACCACGATCGAGCGAGCGTCGCGCGTCAAGGAACATTTCCTTGCCGGAGGCGTCTCGGCACGTGTCTTGTCGGTGCAGGATGGCCCGGCCTGGCCTCAGCTTCGCCCACCGCTGGTGCTCGATACGATAGATATGCCGGTGGAAATGTTGGTTGCTCTGCTGGCGAGCCCACCCGTGGTCAAGAAGTCGTCCGCATCGGTGGTCGACCGAGCACGCGCTGCACAGCCCAGGACATTGCCAAGAGGGAGGGCCGAGCTTGTGCCGATGGGCGCGCTGGCTGATCCGAGCGATTGGCGCACGCTGCGGCTGCTCATACTCTGCCCTGCGGTGCGGCTGATTAGCGCTGATGATCTGCCCACGGTGCGGCGGTGGGCGCGCCACTTGTCCAGCGCACTCCCACCGCACCGCCCAGCCAGCGAGCCGGCCTGTCTGTTTGCGCCTCCGCCACCGCTCCCCACCCAGCTTCACGTCGAGCCTGCTGCTCAGTCGCTCCTTCGCGATCCGTTTCTGCTGCCGTTGCTGGCGGCTCTGCTGAACTGCCCGACGTATATGGCGGTTGCCGCGCGGTGCAACGTGTCTGATTCGAAGCTGTCGCGCAGGCTCCGTGACGTTCGGGCCGCGCTGGGATTGCCCTCTGGTGATGTTTCTCGCCTTGTCCCTGCGGAGCTGGCCGCGATAATCCTTGAGCGCCTGAGCGCGGATTCACCGCTTGCATTGCAGCAGGCTCGTCAAGGCCACCCAGCGCCACGCTGCTAGACGAAACCCCCTGAGATTGCCCCCACAGGCCGCACGCGACACCCTCAGCAGCAGCGTCCCCTAAGTCCATTCCAGATCTCATCGCCATATCTGACGATGCTGGCCACGGCCGCCATCGCCAGATACGGCGATGCTGTGGAGTGGCACGGCCGCGGCTCCTCCACCCCCGCCGACCACACTGGTACTTTATCCGGCGACCCCTGGTACTTTTTGATCGCGATCTGACAGTTAGCACCTGATCAGGAGGGGCATGTCGCTGGTATGCTAGGCACAGAAACTATGACGCGAGGTGTGTGCAATGCGAGTGCTTGTCTACGCGAACGAACTGGCGCAGGAATGGGGGGATCTGATCGGGGCGCAGGGCCACGAGGTCACGCTGCTGCCGCCGGGCGCTCCGATGGTAGGCCCAGCGGCCGATGTGTGCCTGGTTGCGGTCTCGGACCCACTGGCCGAGCGGTTCTGGATGACCGAGCTGACAACACCCCTCATGCTTGTGACCCATGTGGTCAGCCAGGCGCAGGTGTTGTGCGGTCGTGTTCCATTCCTGCGCCTGATCTGTCACTCGTCACGCGCCGCGAGCGCGCTGGGCGACATGCTCCACATGACCCGCGAAATACAGGCGGGGGTGGCGACCTTTGGGCCGCTGAGTGGCCCGGTGCAGCCGGCCGAGCGCGAGCGGGGAGGGCTGCATGTCATCAACTGACGTGCTCATTGGTGTGGCAACGCTGCTGGAGCAGTGCGCGACCCAGCGCGCCGGTGTGGTCCCCTCGCCCTATGAAGACGATGCGGTACGCCTATGGAGGATGCTCCAGGCCGAGGCGGCTGGCCGCGAGCTGATGGCGGCGCTGGTGCGAGAGGACCCCTACCCGGATATGAGCCTGGGCGCGGTGCTGCGCCGGCTGGTCGGCTACGTCCAGACCGTGCTGACCGTCTCAACCCCAGATGAGCAGATCGCGCCGTTGTTGACCGTGCGTGGTCATCAGGTAGTGGTTGATCGAGAGGCGGCGCGACTGGTGTGTGAGGCGGCAATACTGCTGGTGCTGACTGCCTGGGACGATGGGGCGCGAAACATTGATGTGCGGCTTGAACGGGAGCCGGGTGGTGGGGCTCGATTGGAGATCGAGAGCGACCGGCCGGGGGTGACGGCAGAACTGCCGATCCTCCAGTCGCTCCAGGCCACGATTATCAGGCGTGGCGGCAGGTGGCAGACAGGGTGCGCCGCGCACGGTTCGAGTTGGATTGTCGATATTGCTATTCCGGCACCCCTCATCGGTGTAGCCGGTCAAGGGGAGGTTGTTCATGGCTCATAGTTCTCTGACAAGCACCTGGCCGCAGCGGCGCATCGTTCGAGCGCTGCCGCTCATAGAGCTGCTGAACCCACGCAGACAATTGCGGCCTGGCCTCATTCTGTTGGTGATAGGGCTGGTGCTGTGGGGGCTGATCGTTTACGTGTTGAGGCAGCCAGTGTGGAAGGCGACGTGTGTGGTTGTGGCCCTGCTGCTGTATCCCGCGATCCTGAAATGGAAGGAAGACTTGAAGTTGTGGGGCATGCCGGTGATGATTCTCAGCATCTCCTTGGTGCTCCAGACGTTTCACACGTTTGAGCACGTTGCCCAAGTTATCCAGTATCACATTCTGGGGTGGCCGCTCAAGGCGTCCAGTGGTTTGATTAGCGCCGCGAACAGCGAGTGGGTCCATTTTGCGTGGAATTGGGGCGTCTTGTTGGTGCTGATCTATTTGATGGGCATCGGCAAGATGCACAATGTTTGGGCCTGGCTCCTTCTGATATGGGCAACAGCGCACACATTTGAGCATACCTATTTGTTTGCACGCTATATTGCTGTGGTACGCGATTTACTCGCGCAGGGTGTTGCTCCGGTCTTCGCTCAGGGTATGCCGGGCATCCTTGGCCGCGAAGGGTGGTTATTTGTCAATAGCAATGATAACGGGCCGGTTGAGTTCATCTGTCGGGTTGCGCCGGCTCTTATCACTCCTATTCGATTGGATATTCACTTTTACTGGAATACCGGGGAGGTCATGCTGCTTATCCCGGCCGCACACGTCTATCTGCGGCGGTTGTGGGGCAAGCAGGGGATGAAAAAGGAGGAGCAGGGCGCTCCTCCTTCCAGCGGTCACGTACCGAATGATCGTAGCTCACTGAGCGAGCAGGGGCAGGTAGGTGGTGCTCATATTCGGGTTGACGCACAGCCCCAGGTCGATGTCGCTAACAGTCTCGGTTTCGCTGAAGCGGAAGCCGGCACTCGACCAATCACTTCGGAGATCATTGTCGATCGTGCGGTCTGCACCCACGTTCAGCGGAGAAGGCATGTAGCCAAGCGGTCGAGCGCCCAGCACAACGTCCAGCTCGTAGTCCAGGTCGGTGATGCCAAGTCTGAACACCATCGTCCCCAAGCCACCCGACTGCTCGATCAGTTGATCATCGGGGGTATGGATTATCCCGTCAGCCCCAGCGGCAAACAGATAGACGATCATACCGGCAAACAACGGCTCATTCTCCTGACGGATACCATCACAGTTGATATCGGACCAGATTACACCATACAGGGTATCCTCTGGCATTGCGGCAGCACGGTTCGGCAGCGCAAGGCTGCTCATCGCTATCAGCAGGCTCATCAGGAGAAGGGCGTGCAGGCGGCGCATGATGAATGTAGGAGTGGACGTGGCCGGCGTGAACATGGTGCTTACTCCTTGCTTGTGGCTCGTACATGCTTCAACGATGGTCTACAACGGTATTTCGTTCCAAATGATGTGATTTTGCCTGAACAGGTGCGATCTTCATCAGATTGTGCAGATATATGCACCGACGTATCGTAACACACATTTTATCTAGTTGTCAATAGTCCTTATTCTCATTTGAGGGGAGTACCCATTGTGATACGACATATTCGCTGTATTCGCTCTCATCACATGCTGTGTGTGGTAGTTCTCGCTTTCTTTGCTGTTTCTGGCACGCTTGCGTTTATCCCAAGTGTCGTGCCAGTTCAGGCGCAGATCGACAACAATCAACCCGACCAACCCTACGCGAGTCTTAGTTGACTGCATCCGCACAGAATTAGATCGTGGTCTTCCATCATATGACTCACCACGATTTGCAACGACATGTTTTGGCACGAAGTTGACTGCTGGTAGTTATGCTCAGGGCGGTGGTAGCGATGATTCTGACCCGGCTGATACTGCTGTCGTTTCTTTCGGTGATGCTCAGGTTGATGGCGTGGACGACCTGATGGGAACGTTCACCCACACGCAACTTGCCAATCTGGCCCAGGTTGGAAGTGTGTATGGGTTAGCGTTCAACAGTGGGACAAACCCCGCAGCTCCGAGTGGCGCACCACGCCAGCGCCGGCTATTCGCCGGGGCGTTCGACAAAATGCAAACACGCTTTGGCCCTGGTGGGCCTGGCGCGATCTACAGCATTAACCAATCACTCGGAGGTGTGAGCCTGTTCGTCCAGGTGCCCGATGTTGTGCCTGGCCCGAACGGCTTCCCCGGCGATCCAGGGGATGGCACTCAGGCAACATTCCCGAATGTCGCAAACGAGCCAACCTACACGCCGGAGAGCGGCGGCGTCCACCGGAACACGAGCAACTGATCGCCCGTGATCTTGTCGGCAAGGTCAGCCTGGGCGATATTGACATGTCCCCGGACGAGCGCTATTTGTATGCGGTCAATCTCAACACGAAAAGAATTTACCGCTTCGACACCTGGGATGCGAATCCGCAGTCCACGATGTTTCTTGTGCCTGATTGGGTCGCGCCGCTCAATCCCTGCTCGGCAGTTGGTGGCGCCAGCCTTGCCCGCCCATTTGGTCTGCATGTGACAAACACCGACATTTTCCTTGGCGTGGTGTGTAGCGCCGAGGCGACCCAGAACCGCGCTGATCTGCGCGCAGGTGTGGCGCAGTACGATCGGACGACGGGCAGTTGGTCCTGGGCGTTTAACTTCACACTGGACTCGTTCGATGCGCAGCGCGAGCCGGTCGCTGCGGTGGAAACGCGCTGGTATGCCTGGCGGGATGGCATCACCGGCTTCGATTCTGGTGTTCACCAGACCTATCCGCAGCCGCTGATCACCGACATCGAGATCGGCGAGGGCGGAAGCATGTTCCTTGGCATGCGGGATCGCTTCGGCGACATGACCAGCGATGAGCCGTACACGCCGTCAACTCGCTCGGAGGGCGACCTGCTGAGGGCGACGCCAAACGGTTCCGGCGGATGGAATGTACCGCCGTCAGGCGGCTCGGAATACTTTACTGATCAGAGCGGTGGAGGCAGCGGGCAGGAGCCGGAGGCGGCCAGCGGCGGCCTCACCTATGTCCCTGGAAACCACAGCGGTGCAGTGGGGGGCGAGATCGTCAGCACATACCTCGATCCCTACCGTTCGCGCAGCTTCGGGATCGGCTGGTGGGACACCGCGACTGGTGGCACACCGACCGCACGCGAAGAAATCTACCAGGGATCGCTCTCGACCGGCACGCACCAGTTTGGGAAAGCTGCCGGCGTCGGCGATCTGGAGCTGCTGTGCGTTTGGAGAGCCATCGGCGATCGGGTCTGGATGGACAGCAACGGGAACGGCATCCAGGATGCCGGTGAGCCGAATATCAACGGCGTTCGGCTCCAAATCTTCGCAGCTTCAGATACCGGCTTTACCACACCCCTCGCCACCATCACAACGGGCACCAACCTGGCAATGACCGGGAACTATCGGTTCTACGTCAGCCCATTCCTGAGCTATTTGGTGCGGGTAGACCCGGCGATGTTCGGGCCGGGCCAACCGCTGTTTAACCTCGGCTACACAACCCCCGATGCCGGCGCTGATGATGCCGATAGTGATGTAAATAGCTCTGGAGCCATCACGATCCCTGCCGGCTACGCCAGCGAAGTCAACATGACCTTTGATGTTGGTCTGGCGACCGGCGCGAACGTGCGGATCGCCAAGAGCGGGCCGAGCAGTGCCGTTGTTGGCAGTGCGCTGGCCTACACACTGACCTATGCCAACGACGGGCCATCGCCGGCGGCGAACGTGACGGTGGTAGACACGCTGCCGGCGGGTCTGAGCTATGTGAGCGCCAGCCCAGCGCCCTCCAGTGTTGTCGGCAACGTGCTGACCTGGAACCTGGGCACGCTGGGCAGCGGCGCGGGCGGCAGCATCACAGTCAATACAACTGTCAGCACCAGCGCGCCCTCCAGTGTGACCAACCTGGCGCAGATTAGTACCACAACGCCGGGGGATGATCCCGGCGACAACACGAGTACGGTCACGACGACGATCTTGAGCCCGAACGTCACCATTCAGAAGACTGGCCCAGCCACGGCTGTGACCGGCAGTACCATCAGCTACAACCTGACCTACCGCAACACCGGCACGGCAGCCGCGGCGAACGTGACGGTGGTAGACACGCTGCCCACTAGCCTGAGCTACGTGAGCGCCAGCCCGGCGCCGGCCAGCATAAGCGGGCAAACTGTTACATGGAATCTCGGCAGCCTGGCGGCAGGCGCGAGTGGGACCATCACGCTCAATGCCAGCGTCAGCACCAGCGCGCCGTCGAGCGTGACCAACCAGGTACAGATCAGCACCACCACGCCGGGGGATGATCCCGGCGACAACACTTCGACGACCACGACGACGATCCTGCGCCCGAATGTGTATGTGAACAAGAGCGGCCCGGCCGTAGCGACGGTCGGCGACCAGTTCAGCTATGCGCTGGCCTACGGCAACAACGGCAGTGCGAACGCTACAGGCGTGCAGCTCGTCGATACGCTGCCGGCGGGCGTCACCTTTGTCTCGTCCAGCCCAGCGCCGTCGAGCGTCAGCGGCCAGGTCCTAACCTGGAACCTGGGCACGGTCGCAGCCGGCGGCTCCGGCAGCATCACCGTCAACGTCAGGAGCGCCGCGAGCGCTGCCAATGGCACAGTCGTCGTCAACAACGTGGCGATCTCCACGACCACGCCCGGCGATACGCCCGGCGACAACAGCGATAGCACCTCGACGAGCTTGCAGCGGGCCGATGTGTATGTGACCAAGAGCAGCCCGACCAGCTTCCCGGTCGTGAGCGGCCAGACCGTCACCTATTTCCTGGACTATGGCAACAGCGGCCCGGCCTCGGCGGTGAACGTCGTGCTCGCCGACCAGGTGCCTAGCCAGCTCACCGGCGTGACCTGGGCCTGTGTGAGCGGCTGCGCTGCGTCGGGCAGCGGGAACAGCATCAGCATGAGCCTGGGCACCCTCGCTGCGGGCGCAACCGGGCGTATCCAGGTGACGGGCACGGCTGTGACCAGCCTGGCCCGCGAGGACTTCACCAACACCGCGACGATCTCCACCTCCACGCCGGAGACAAGGACGGACAATAACACGTCTTCGGTGCCCGGCGCGGTCTGGACGGCCGACCTCCAGATCATCAAGCTGGCCCAGCCGCAAGTGATTGCCGGCAGCACCTTCACCGCCACCCTCTCCTATCGCAACAATGGCCCGGCGCCGGCCGCCAATGCTACCCTGGTCGATACGTTGCCCGCCGGCGTCACCCTTGTCTCGGCCAGCCCGGCGCCGTCGAGCGTCAGCGGCCAGACGATCACATGGAACCTCGGCACGCTCGCCGACGGCGCGAGCGGCACGATCCAGCTCGTGCTCCAGAGTGATCCGGCCACCGCGAACAATACCACCGTCAGCAACCGGGCGGCGATCTCGACGAGCACAACCGACCGCGACGCGAACAACAACCAGAGCCAGGCTGATACGCTGATCATCACCCGCGCTGATACCGGGCTCACCAAGACCGGCCCGGCGCGCGTGCGTGCGGGCGATACCCTCACCTTCACGATCACCTACACAAACACCGGCCCCAGCGTGGCGCGCGGCGTCGTGATCAGCGATATGCTGCCCGCAGAGCTGGACTATGTGTCGGCCACTCCCGCGCCCACGAGCAACGCGGGCGGCGTGCTGACCTGGAACCTGGGCGATGTTGGTCCGGGCCAGGGTGGCACCATCACTGTCCAGATGCAGAGCCGCTACGACCAGGCGCTCCCCTCGCTCGACGCGACCAACCAGGCGCAGATCAGCAGCTCGACCAGCGATCCAGACCCGGATAACAATCGCGACGACCACACCACCGCCGTCGAGACGGTTGATTTGAGCATCGTCAAGGACATGCCACCGTTCGCGGTGGCGGGCGTGCCGTTCACGGCCACGCTGACCTACGCCAACGCCGGCTCGGCCGACGCGCTCAGTGTTACGCTGCGCGACCTGCTGCCGCCCGGCCTGACACTTCTCCAGGCGATCCCGGCCCCGACAGGGCCGGGGCTGCGCTGGAACCTGGGTAGCGTGACCGCCGGCACGAGGGGCACCATTCAGCTCGTGCTGCGTGCCGCGCCCAACACGCCGATGGGCACACGCTACACCAACACAGCGCTCATCGACACCACCAGCAGCGACCGCGATCCCTCGAACAACACCAGCAGCGACACCACCGAGGTGCGGCCCAACGCGGATCTTGTCGTCATCAAGGATGGCACCTTGGGGCCGGTGCGCAGCGGGAGTATCGTCACCTACACGATCAGCTACCGCAACGACGGGCCGAGCCTGGCGCGCGGCGTCGTGATCAGTGATACGCTACCGGCTGGTTTCTCCATCACATCGGCAACGCCGGCACCAGCGCAGAACAGCGGCGGCGTGCTGGTCTGGAACCTGGGCGACCTCAACCCTGGCGCGAGCGGCACGATCCAGCTCGCCGGCACCATCACCGGCAATGCCTCAACAACCCGGCGCGTCAACGTCGCCGCGATCGACAGCCCGACCGACGACCCGGATACGGACAATAATGATGACGACCACCCGATAGACGTGCTCCGGCCGGATCTGCGCATCAGCAAGACCGACGGCGTAACGACAGCCCAGCCGGGTGACGAGCTGACCTACACCCTCACGATCCGTAACACCGGCCCGATCTCGGCGACTAACGTCGTGCTCACTGAGACCCCACCGGCGCCGATCTCCGACCCGGCCTGGACCGCCGGGAGTGGCGGCAGCTACACTCTGCCGATCGGCACGGTTGCGGCCGGCGCGACGATCACCCGCAGTGTCACGATCCGGCTCCCGAACCCGCTGACCGCTTCGCTCCTGATGCAGATCGTGAATGTCGCCAGCGTGCGCGAACAGTGCTGTGACGATCCTACTCCCGGCGATAACACCAGCACCGACATCGACACGCCGATCGCCGGCCAGGTCGGCGACACAATCTGGCTTGACAAGGATGGCGACGGCCAGCAAGATCCTGGCGAGCCGGGCCTGGCGAACGTCCCCCTTGAGCTGCTCGACCCGGCCACCGGGCGGGTGCTGGCGACGACCACCACCGACGCGCAGGGCCACTATCACTTTAGCGGCCTGCATGTGGGTCAGTATGCCGTCCGCATCAGCCCGCTGGCCCTGGAGGGGGTGTATCACGACTACGCGATCACCACCGCCCCGATCCCGGTCGGCACGTTGACCAGCACCACGCCGACCGACAACAGTCTCGATATCGGCCTCCAGCAGACCAGCCCGACAGCAGTGGTGCTGGCCTACCTGCTGGCCGAGCCGCTGCCTCGCGGCACACTCATCCGTTGGGGCACGCTGGCCGAGCAGGATACGAGCGTGTTCAGGGTCGAACGCTCGACCAAAAAGGACCGCTCCGACGCGGTGCTGGTCGGCATCACACCCAGCCAGGGCAGCCAGGGCGGCGACTACCGGGTCCTTGACGCCAGCGCGCCCACATCCGGCCAGGTCTATTACTGGCTGATCGAGGTCGAGACCGATGGCGATCAGACGGTCTACGGCCCGGCCTTCCCCAAGACCCAGGCTATGCAATCGCTGGCCTATCTGCCGTTCGTCAGGCGCTAAAGGAGCCATCCCAATGCGACGTTTTGCCCACTTCCTGATCAGCGCCGGCCTCGCGTGCTGCCTTCTGGCTGGCCTGCTCCTGACCGCAACGCCAGCAAGTGCGGTAGGGCCGCAGAGCCTCGACACGCCCACGCCGCCATTGCCGCCAACCCCCGAACCAACGGTAGCACCTTCGGCCACACCGGGGGTGCCACCTTCGGCCACACCTTCGGCCACACCGGGGGTGCCACCAACGGCCACACCGCGCCCGACCCGCGAACCGGAGGAGGAGCCGTCGCCCACGCTGGAGCCGACGGCGACGCCGACACCGACCGCACCACCACAGGAGCCGCCGGATGTGGTGATCCACAAGACCGCCGATCGCGCCGAAGTCGAGCCGGGCGGGACCGTGGTCTATACGCTGGCGATCTCCAACCGAGGCGGGCAAACCGCCTACGACGTGGTAGTCTCCGATGAGGTGCCCCCGGCCCTGGAGGTGATCGACCTCTGGTCGAGCAAGGGCGATGTGGTCGTAGACGGGCAGACCGTGACGGCCTATGTGCGCGAGTTGCAACCAGGTGAGGAGCAGACGATCCGCGTTACCGCCCGCGTGCGGCCGGGGGTACAGGCCGGCAGCATCCCCAACATCGGCATCATCACCACCAGCACCAGCGGCGACCCGCCCGGCAACAACACCAGCACGGTGACGATCCAGCTGTTGCCGCCACAGGCACCACCGAGTCGCCTGCCACCGACCGCCGAGACCTTGCTCGGCCAGGACGATCCGCTGCTGGGGCGTATCCCGCCGGCGTTGTGGGCCGCGATCGTCGGGGTACTGCTGATCGCACTCGGTATTATGATGCGCCTGGTGCCGCGCCCGCGAAGCAGCGGCGGCGCCTCGGTCGCAGCCGCCACGATGCTGCCGAGTGGGGCAAGGCTGGCGGCGTCCACGTTCCGGCTGCCGCAGGCCGCGCCGATTAGCCCGCCGCGACTTGGGCCGGCGCTGCCTCCCGCCCAGCCGCCCGCAGCGCTGCCCCCGCTCGCGCCGCTCGACCGCAGCGACGCGCTCCAGGATGCAATCTCTGATGGGGAGCTGTAGAGGTCCATGCGTCGTCTGCTCACCATGCTGCCGCTGCTGCTCGTGCTCACTGCCTGCGCGCCGCCGCTGACGGTGGATGAGGCCCGCGCGACCGCCGTGGTATCGGGCTGCTGGCCCTACGGGGTGCATCAGCCCGATACGCCTGTGCCGGCCTCAACCGTTCGGCCGCTCACGCCGACCGCGACGCCTGCGCCGACCGCCCTGGCCTATGTAGCATGCACGCCGCAGCCGCTTACACCGACCGCGACGGTGCGGCTCGACCCGCACGCCTCGGCCCATCCCGCCGCCAACCCCACCGTCGGCCCCTCCGCTTTCCGGCATCCATGAGATCGGGCAGCCCCCCGGCAAAAATACCAACTTGCGTCTGGCGATTCAGGCGGATGGGCGCGCTGCGGTGGCCTGGACCAACTGGGGCTGGGCACCGCCGGAGAACGGCCCTGATGGACAGGTGTTTGTTCGTGTGCAGGGGAGGAGCGGGAGCTGGGGCATCGCGCAGACTCTCACGGGCCAACCACTCAACGGCGGCGTTGGTGGCGTGGGGATCGCGGCGACGATCTCCGATACGCTCATCGTGGCTTGGGGGGATGGGGTTGGGGCGATCTGGACGACCGAGACCCGCGACAATGGCGAGAGCTGGAGCCAGCCGGCGCAGGCCGGCACGTTCGCCTACCAGGTGATCGCTCTCCACAGCGACGCCATCGGCGGGCTGCACCTGCTCGCGCTGACCCCCGACCCGCACCAGCTCCGCTATGCCTACCGCGCGCCGACGGCGACGAGCTGGGCAGCTTCAGCAATTCCTTTTGCTGGCGAGCACTTCGGCGGCGAACTGGCCGTGCTCAACCTGCCCGGTGGTGGGGTGCGGCGATTTGTGGTCGCCCGGCTGGATGGCGGCGTGGGCTTGGTCCGCAGCGACGACGGGCGGACCTGGACCCGGATACCCGTGGAGTTGGGGCGCTTCATGAGCGAGCCGAACCCGGACAAGGTATCGGTGATGGCCGCCTCGCGCCCGGCGGGTAATGTGGTTGCTGTAAGTTGGAGCCAGTACAGCAAGGGCGGGGTGTTCACGCAGCTCTCGATCGATGGCGGGATGACCTGGGGCCGCGAGGAGCGCATCGCCCAGCATCAGGACGATGGAAGCTGCTACGCGGGTGATTCAGGGGACAGCGCAGGGCTGCCGTGCGGTTACTGGCCCAGCATGGCCTATGATGCCGCGACCGACAGCCTGGCCTTCTCGTGGGTCGAGGTTGTGCGCAAGCGTGAGCCACCCATGCGAACAGTGCTCGCCGCCCGCCTGCTTTCCAAGCCCGATAGCGACGGCTGGCGCTTTGCGGTCACGCCTGATCAGGGTGATAATGAGCCGCCACTTCTTGCACCGTGGGGCTGGCAGGGGACGCTCTACGGTTCACCAGAAGGGCACTATGCCTGGCTGGTGCTGATTGACACACGCAACGACCAGAACCGGGTTGAGGCGCGCCAGATTGAGCTGCCGGCCTTACTCGGCGAGGTGGAATCTTGATGATGCAGGAGGCACAAACGATGTTTCAACGTTCGGTCACTTTGGTACTGCTCGCGCTGCTCCTGGCAGCCTGTGGTGGCAGTTCCAGCACGAGCAGCGGCGCCAGTGCAGAGCAGCCGGCCGCAGCCGGCCCGGAGGTGATGGTTAATCAGGCCCTTGATGCAATGGTGGCGAACGATGAGGCGGGGCTGACCGAGATGTTCGACCAGTCGCTCGGCAATCTCAGGAGCGTGCGCGCCTTTGAATCGATACGCGATTGGATCAAGTACAAGTCCGACGCGCAGGTGCCGGGCGCGCTTGGGCCGGTGAAATCGCGCGAGTTGCAGGGGGCGGAGGTACGCGGCCAGACGACGGTTATCCCGGTCAGAGTGACGCACGAGCGGGGAACGTCGCTGTGGGAGTTCTCGCTGACCCAGACCGGGGAGGGCTGGCGGCTGTTCAACATTCATGGAGAATGGGAGGAGTAGCAACGCGATGGTGACGCGCCCGGCCAGCCGTATCCTTGTCGCCGCTGCCTGCATCCCGCTGGGGCTGCTGCTGCTGGCCTGCATCTCGCTGCCGTGGGATGTCAGCCAGGGAAGTGTCGCGCAGTCGGTTCCACGCTGGGCGTGCCCAACACCCACGCCACAGCCCTACGGCGAAGATGGGCCGGTTAAGGAGCGCAGAGAGCTGCCGACTGCCGTTCCTTCCGGTCCACAAGAATACGAGAATAGGTACTATACCATTTGGGAGCAGGAATATGGTGCGCTCGGCGACCCGGCGCCAGCGCCAACGCCCTACACCCGAACGGGCAGCAACTACTACCTGGGCCAGATCGTCAATCTGTCGCCTTCGCTCGACGTGCAGGCCGAGGTGCGGAAAACTGAGGTGGTGAGCGGCAGTCTCAGGCTGTTCGAGGCCAAGCTCGCCTGGAGTAATCGCGGCGAGCCATTCCCGCTCTCGGCTGCACGGCAGCTCGTGATTAGCACCATCCTACGGCCGGATAATACGCGCCTGGCCGGCGACGGCTGGGGCTGGAGTTTGGCGGCTGCCCGCCTGGCCGGGCGAGCTGATGATCAGACGATGCTGGCGGCGCAGGTGGCGGCGGGTGACTCCGAGACGGTGGTGCCGATCCTGGCGCCCGACGGCCAGGCGCAGACGCTTGATCTGCGGCTGGATCTCGGTGGCCAGTCAGGCGAGGTGGACAGCGGTGGGATGCGCGTGCAGTGGTCGAGGGCGAGCGATCCCTACTGCGATCATGCTGGCACACGCGCAGCGTCCTACGAGAGCGCGGCCAGTGGGCTCCAGGGTCCGCCGCCGCCTGCCAACGCGACCGACCTGGTAGTCTGGGCTTACAGCCAGATCGGCAGGCCCTACTGCTGGGGTGGCAAGGGCTGGGCGCCGTGTAGCGGAGCTGATTCGGTGAACGGCCAGGTCACGCCGTCGTGCGACGCTCAGGGCGGTCAGCCCTGTTGGGACTGCTCAGGACTCGCCTGGGGCGCCTACAAGAGCGTGGGCGTGGCGATTGGGCATGGGACCAGCAACCAGAGCCGTTACCCGATCGTCTGGCAGGTCGGTTCTACGGTTGACCCGGCGACTGTCGTGAGAGAGGGTGATCTGCTGCTCTTTTCGAGCATCAACGCGGGCGGGCGCGCCGCGCGCATCACCCACGTCGGCCTCTACGCCGGCGATGGCATCATGGTGCATGCGGCCAGCTACCCCGACGGCGTGATCGCCACGCCGAATGTGTTCACCAACCGTTACTACAGGGCAAGGCTGGTCGTGATCACGCGCCCGCCGCAGACCTAGCCGTTTGTGGTAATGGAATTAGGAACGGATGAAGGGGTTTTGTTGCCCAGCCTGGCGTGCCAGGCTGGGCAACGCGATTCAGAGCGCCACGCGACACCCGCAGCGCAGTTCCACCGTCACCGGCGCCTGAAGCTCCGCTACAGGCTGCCCCTCGTGGTAGTGCCGCACCGTCCTGTGCGTGGGTCCGCCGTCCTCGCCTTGATCCTTCTCCTCTTCTGTAGATGTATAGTTCCCCCTTCCTCAAATCCACAAATGGCCTCTTCTGAGAGCCGATCGCACTGCGCCATCGAAGCACCCGATCGCTCTGGTACTTTATCCGGCGACCCCTGGTACTTTTTGATCGCGATCTGACAGTTAGCACCTGATCAGAAGGCCCATGCGGATGCTATGCTAGGTACGGGCCGAACATGGCGCGAGATGTGCGCCAGGTCCATGGGCGTCTGAGCCTTTCGTCGAGGAACCAAACCATGCACCTGTTGCTCACCTTCCTGCTGCTGCTGTTCATGCAGCCATCGGGATCGAACCGGATACGCTTGCTGCTGCGCGACGAGTTCGATACAGGCATTGCTGGAGCGACCCTCGTGCTGCGCACTGCGGATCAGCAGACGCTCCAACTGGCGACGGATGCGAACGGTGTAGCCGTCAGCGGCGCACTCTCCGGGGAGGCCGTGTGGTTGATCAGCGGCCGGCTCGTGGACGGCCAGGTGCTCACTGCCGACAGCTATCCAGTGGGCGAAGGGTTCCGCCTCATTCTTATCCCCCACCAGACCCGTGACGCGCTGCTGCGCCTCGACGGCTCCAGGATCGTGCTCGACCCGGACATGATTTTCTCCCCCGGAGAGCCAGGCGAAATAGCTCTACCTACCCCGCCGGCACTGGCGGCCACCGTGCCGCCGCTCCAGGCTGGCTCGCCCACCGCAACGGTGTCGCCGCAGGCCGGCGCGCCCTCGGCAGTGAGCGATCGGGCGGCTGCTGAAGATACGCCGATGCCCCAAGCTGACAACACGATGCCGCTCACGGCGATCTGGATCGTTCTCGGCCTGGGCCTGCTCCTGGTCGGACTGGCGCTCCTCATCGGGCTGGCACGACGGAGGGCACCATGAGACGACGCAGCTCCCTCACCCTCCTGGTCCTGGCGATTGTGGCTCTAGCGTCTGCGCTCTGGCCGTCTGTGACCTTTGCCTGCCAGATCAACGATCCTGGCTGCTACATCGACGATTTCGTTCATAAGCAGCTCTACCAGTTCAGCCTCTCGATCTGGCAGATCAACCGTGCCGGGCTAGTGCTGGCGCGCTGGTTCGAGGACTTGCGAGTCTGGCTGATCGAGTGGGTCATGGTCAATGTTTTCACTACATTGAGCCGGCCCGTCATCCAGTTCTTCACGCTGGGGCTGATCGTGGCCTGGATGCTGTTCATCATCAGCTTTATGGTGCAGTCGTTTATCAACCTACGCTGGGTGGACATCCGGCGCGCTCTGCGGCCGATCCTGCTGGCCTGGCTGGTCTACCAGTTCGGCGGCAACTTCGTGCTATGGACCGAGAACGTGCGCCTGCTGGGCGGGTCGCTGCTCCAGCAGACCGCCCAGGAAGTGACCCAGACCTTTGAGGCGCCGGGCATCTCCAGCGCCACAAGCGGCGATATGCCGGACGCCTCGCGCTCGATCTACGCCAGTGATAGCTCCTGTGGCACCAGCAAGCGCGAGATCGAGGCGATGTACCTGAACGACTACGGCGCCCGCTATCTGTGGTCGAACGGCGATGATGCTCACTGTGCCGGCCTCATAGATATGGCCGGCGAGTTTCGGGCCAAGTATTTCGCACAGCACGATATTTCATCCGAGTCCGACGCGAGCAAGCGCCGGGAGGCCGTGGCCTGGGCTGCGCAGGGTGGGCTGCGGCAGATCACTGGTGGATTTATGATGGGCGGCGCGATCGTTGAGCAGATTGTTCACCTGATCTTTGCGATGGCTCTGGCACTGGTCTGGTTCGGGCTGCTGCTCTCGCTGGTCTTCGCCGTGTTTTTGCCGACCGAGGCGCTGCTGGGCAGCCAGCTCAAGGCCATCCTGACGGTGCTGCGCAGCTCGTGGCAGGCGTCGCTCCTGATCGGGCTGGGGCTGGCGGTGCTGCGGCTGGTGGCGGCCAGCGGCAACGGTTTTCTGATGTTCTTCTGCGGCCTTGTGCTGATCGCGGTCTGCGTCTGGCAAGGCAAGCAGGCGCTTGCGACGGTCGGGACGGCAATGTCGTCGGTCAATACCGTGATGGGTAGCGCGCCGTCGGCGGTGGGCGGGATGGTCAAGGGCTGGGCGACGACCGCTGCGGTTGTTGCGGGGGTCGCGGCCACGGGCGGCGGGCTGGGAGCGGCGCTGGGCCAGGTCGGCTCGACCATGATCCGGCGCGCCGGTCGTAACGTCGGCGACAATCCAGTCTCGCAGGCAGCCGGGCGGGTGCTCTCAAGTAGGCTTGCGGATAAGCTCGACGCGCGGCTCGAAGATGGCCGGCTGGAGCGTGACGCCAAGTTGAGCACCCAGGAGGCGGCATGGTACGAGCGCAACCTCTACGATGGCGCCGGTGAGCCGGCGATCGACGCTGAAGCCGACAGGCAGCGCGCAACCTCGGAGAAGCGCGCCAGGCAGCAGCTCGTGCAGGTCAAGGAGCGCCAGGCCGAGCGCGCCCGCAAGGCCGGCAACTTTCACAAAGCCGACCGGCTGCGCCAGGAAGCTCGGCGCCTGGGGGGTGATGATGCGCGCCCTGACAGTTCGGCCGGCGCGCCCGACGGTGACGAGCTGGATCTGGACCCAGCCGTCGAGCGGTTGCACGAGGCTGGGGATGATGAGGAGATGCAGCGGCGCGTGCTCGCCGATGTGGCCGCGCAATCTCAGAGGCGGGCGCAGCTCAAGGCGGTGCGCAATCGGGCGCTGCGCGAAAAACGGTTTGATGATGCCAAGGTGGCGATACGGGAGTTGCGCGCGATCGATGATGACGCGCCACTGCCCACGCCTCAAGAGCGCCCTCCACAGCGCCAGGCTGGAACTGCGGCACCCGATCGCTCCACCCAGGAGATAGGCGATCTGAACGCGGAGATCGAGCGTCTGGGCCAGCAGATTGCCGCCTACGAGCAACAGCTCCAGACACCCGGCGCGGATGTGGATGCGGCCCGCGACGGGCTACTCGATGCGCGCACGCGGCTGGCGGCCTCAATGCAGCGCCTCGCCGAGCTGCACCCAACGCCACCTGACGAGTATCAGGCCGCGCTGACGCCAACCAACTCGCGACTTGAAGCGGGGATGGCGGTGCAGATCGCGTGGACGCCCGCTGGCATGGTGGTGAACGGGCATGAGGTGTTGAACACACGCATCCGGGCTGGCGGGGGCATCATTCTGGACACTGCTGCCGGCAGCGTCCCGCTCGCGGCTGAAGAGGGGGCGCGTATACACGCCCTGCCGATCGGCGAGGTCCTGCGCGTGCCGGCCGCAGCTCCGGGTGATGCGGCGCCGGCTGCAACGCCAGCCACCGTGTCGAGCGCGGCGCCGAGTGATGCGGTGTCAACCGCAGCTCCAGGCGCCACCTCGTCAGGCGCGGCGAATGGCACCCCACCTGCTACGGGCCAGCCGGCGCCGGCCGGAGCGCCGCCCGTTGTCGTCCAGGGCGACCAGCCCTCTCAGGCGCGCAGCACCGGAGCGAGCGGCCGGCGCGAGCGTGTGGGTGCTGTGGCGCATGGCGCGACATCCGTGGATGGCGCTGCCGGCCGACCGCTGCGCGTGGGCGATGCAGCTCCACCTTCCGCTGCCGGCGTGTCGAACGTGCCGCAGGTCTCCCCGCTGCCGGCAGCACCGGCCAGGGCAATCGAGCAACCGGAAGGCGAGTCCCCAGGCTCGACGAGCTTGCCAGGAGCACCAGCCGTGCCAGCCCCCGCAAGTGTGCCGGCCGCGTCACGAAGCGCGAGCGCGCCTGCCAATCAGCCGCAGCCACTCGTAGGGACGGCGGCCAAGCCATCCGAAGCAGCGCCGGCCCCTGGGAGAGCGTCAGCTCCAGCACAAGCTACGCCAGCCGTGGTCACGCCAGTCGTAGAGGCTGGTCCACGCCCCGCGACTTCGGCGCCGACCTCCACTCCTGCTCCAGCGCCCGCTCCACGGGCAACGAATGGGCTGCCCCTGGCTGGCAGTGCCGGTACGGCCGCGCCACCTCCAGCCCAGGCAGCAGCGGGGGCCGAGGCCAGAGAAAGGGCAGTGCAGCCAGCTCGTGCGGCCAGTGGTCCGGTGCTGCCACAGGTGCCGGAGGTGCGTGGCGGTAGGGTGGGTGGAAGCACGCGCCCAGCGCCTGCCGCAGCGGTTCCTGCCGATGTGGCAGCGCCATCGGGAGCCACTGCTTCCCGCCAACCGTGGAAACGCGGCAAACGAGGTGACTCGTGATGTATCGCCCTGGCCTGTTCCGCTTCCTTGTCATTGGGCTGCTGCTGGGCCTGGCGCTGGCGCCGCTGGTCTGGATCGGCTTTGCCTCCAGCACCATCGCGCAGGCGCTTCCGTTCACGCCGACGCCGGAGCCTCCTCCGCCAGCGACGCCGGTCTCGCCGACGCCGACGCCGACGCCGACGCCGACGAGCGGGCCGACGCTGACGCCGACGCCGGATATTCTTCCGACCCCGCCACCGATGTCGGGCGCCGCGACCAGCACCACGCCGGCTGCGACCGACGTGGGGAGCACAAGCACGCAGGCCACCACACCCCGACCGACGGCGACTGCGCTGCCGCCCGGCTACGGCCGCGATCAGTGCGATCCGAACCACCAGCTTACCCAGCCCTGCGCGCTGGCGACCGAGACCGACGTCACAAATCTGAACTTCACCGACGATCCCACTGATGTGTTCTCGTTTCTGCTCAAAGGCGGGCGGCAGTACCGGATCTCGGCGATCGTCGGCAGCGCTGGCGGGCTCGACCCGGCGATCGACGTGTACCTGGCCGGGGGCAGCGAGCAGCCGATCGCTGCGGGCGACGACGCTTCTGTCGGCGACCCCTCGGCGATCGTGACGGTCACAGTCCAGGCCGACGCCTGGTATCTGGTGCGGGTGGTGAACAAGGCCCCCGGCGACGTGGCCGGGAAAGTCTACATTGTGAGTGCCCGCAGCGTCGCATCAGCCGGCTCCGCGCCGGCCGTCGCGACCAACCCCGACGACCTGATCGGCAACGCCTACGATGTGGCGCACGCTGTCCGGCTGGCCTGGAACGTTCCGTATGACCTGAGCATGGCCTGCCCCGACCCGCAGCCAGGCGCCTGTTACAGCGGCCGGCACACGTTCGTGCTGGTCCCGGTCAAGGGTGCAGTACCATTCACGGCCTTGACCTACGATCTCGGTGCCGGCGTGGACACCGTACTGACCCTTTACAAGCCCGACCCGACGCAGCAGAGCGATGGGCCTGGCCTCATTCCCGGCTGGCGGGCTGTCGCCAGCAATGACGACATCGCGCCGGGCTGGACGCTGCGCAGCCAGATCAGCCTGACGCCCGACTGGAACAGCATCGCGCTGCTGGTGGTCGCGCCCTCCGATCGAGCCGATATGCCGCCGATTCCGGCGGAAGGCAGGCCAGGTCGCTACCGGCTGATCATCGGCAGCCCGGAGCTACCCGCAGTCAAGGCCGCGATTGCGGGGCAGCAAGACCTGCCGCCGACTCCAGCGCCGCCGACCGCACGGCCGACCGGCCAGCCGGCTCCTGTGGCCGTCAGCACCCAGCAGGCGACCGATAATCGCGAGGTGATCAAGGAGGCGTGCCCGACCGGGCAGGCAGTCGTCAGCGACGTGGGCACCGACCTGTTCGCCGCAGCGCCGCCCGCCGACGGCGACAAGATCGCCAGCTACCCGCCCGGCGCGCTGGTCTCGCTCCTGGGCCAGTGTTATCGGGGCTGGGTCAAAGTGCAGCCCCAGGACAGCGTAACTCCCGGCTGGATGTGGGCGCCGAACCTGCGCCCGGAGGTGATCGAGACGCCGGCCACCTTGACCAGCACAGACGGCACACCTGGCTCACGGCCCTCCGCTGTGGCACAATCGCCCACTAGCACGCCAGGGCCAGCGCCGGCACCTGCCACGGCGACCCCTGCCCCGCAGCTCGCGGCAGTGCTGACGCCGCTCTCTCCGTTGCCGCTGCCGACCGTCGCCGCGCCCAGGCCCGCAGCGCGAGTGGTGACGGTCGAGGTATGCCTGTCAGGCAGCCGGCCCAACGACTGCACCACGCCGCTCTCCGGCGTGCGGATCGAGCTGCTGCTGGTCGCCACCCGTCAGACACTCACCAGCAACGTCACCGATGCAAGTGGGCGCGTGACGCTCTCGGTCAGCGTGCCCACTGGCAGCCAGGTCCTCCTGGCGATCCCGGCGCTGGGGCTGGAGGCTGCTTTAGGCGAGAACGAGACGACCGTGCCGGTGCGCGTGAGAGGGGGCAGCTAAATGCGACCACGTTCTGATGAACAGCGCGAGGTTGAGGTCGCCGAATTCGGTGCGCGCCCGTGACATCGAGAAGACCTGGCGGCACTGGAAAGCCTTCATTGCTGAGAAGCAGGGCGAACTGGCTGCCCAGCAGCTCGATAACTCGCCCGATGCCGACCTGACCGGCGATGCCCGGCCCAAACCGCGTAAGGCCAAGCTCGACCCAGCCACACGCCAGCAGTTCGGCCTGATTCTGGAGGCGCGGCGCCAGCAGGCACAGGCCAGAGCCGAGCAGGAAGCACGCCAGCATAGCCGGGCGGCGCCGGATGCCGATGGGGTCTACGCCGCAGTGCTTGGGTCCATCGCCGACGAGCTGGACGGCAAGGTGCATCCATCCGGCCTGGTGCTGATGCACTACCGGGACAACCCCAAACAGCTCCAGTTCGACGCGGCAGCGGTCATGGCCGGCACGACTGACGCCGACTACCTGGCCGCCACAGGCGGCAACGGGCCGACCAGAACGCAGGTGTTCGGGCTGCTGGGCCTGATCGGCGCGATGCTCGTGGGGCTCTACTTCATGGTCGGGTGGGCCTTCGGCGAAGACCAGCCAGCGCTGGCACAGGCGGCGGGCACGGCGCAGGTAAGCCAGCAGGCGACGACGCTCTGGACGGTGGAGACTGCGGCGATCGGGGCGGTGGCCGGGCCAGCGCAGATGAGCGGCAGCTACCCGGCCGTGCTGTGTCTCTCTGAGGCAGCCACGAAGGCCGCGACGCCAGGGGCTACCGTCGTGCTGACGGGCACCGAGGCCATCCGGCGCTATCAGGTCCAGCCGGGCATCTCGGCGCGCGAGGCCGATCTGCTGCTGGCCGACTGTGACATCGCTCCACCCACATCGAAGGCATCGGCCCGCCTCATAGAGACCCGCACCCGGCACGTTCTGGAGCCTGACATGCTGCGGGCCGCCCTCGTGCGCGGGCCGGACCTCGATCCGCAGGTCATCCCGCCAGACCAAATGGAGATCACGCTCGACATTGCGATCCCGGACGCGGCTGCCGGGACGCTGGTGCTGGCCGATGGCCGGCGCTGGGCGGCGACCCGGAACGAGGCCCTGGAGGGCGGTACACGCCTGATCTATCTGGTGCCGCTGGCTCAGGTCGCGCAGCCGGCCGGCTGGGAGCTACCGCAATTAGGCGAGTTGCCCGCGCTGCTCGCGCTCAACCTGCCGGCGCTAGAAAGCCGCGCCGCGCTGCTGCGCAGGCTGCTCGACGTGCAGGCCAGCGCGCCCACGGTCGAGCAGCGTGACGGAGTGCCAGAGCTGGCGCTGACCTTCACACTCACGCTTGACGCTCAGGCCGCGCCGCTGTCGCTTCTCCCGGCTGATCTGTTGGTTGAGGCCGGCGGCGTCCCGATCGCGGCGCGCTGGGATACGCCGACCCTTGCACCAGGTCAGCCGACCGAGATCGCCGTGCGCGTGCCGTTTCGCGCCGGCGAGAGTGTAGAAATCGCGCTCGCAAACTGGCGGGCGAGCATTACCACCGAATGAGAACGCGGCAGCCGCCGCAGCTCAGATACAAGCAGCACATTGTAGTAGGGAGTAATCACCAATGAAGATCACCGGAAACCCACAGACCACCCACACCCCAGCGATCGTCACGGAAGGCCGGAATTGGGGCCGCACCGCCATGTACTTCGGGCTGATGTTCGGCCTGGCGCTGGCCTTCCATGTCGCGTTCGCGCCATCGGCGCACGCGCAGGAGATTGACCCGTCGGTCTGGGCGCAGTCAGCGATCGACTTCCTCAAGAAAGCCTGGGTCTTCGTCATCCTGGCCGAGATCCTGGCCGCGATCACCTACGCCGTCGCGTTCTTTACGCAGGCGTGGTTCCCCTCGTTCTTCCAATCCTTTCAGGGGGAATGGGTCAAGAAGGCCGTGATCATCGGCGTCGGCGCGCACCCGGTCATGGCCGCGCTGTTCGCTGCCGCTGAGGCCGCCAAGGGTGGGTTTGGTAGCTAGTGCGCTTTTCGCGCAGGGGTCAGGGGTTAGGGATCGGGGATCGGGGATCGGGGCTCAGGAATCAGGCAGGCGGAAGGCTTTGGGAGGCGACATTGCTCCTGACCCCTAACCCCCGACCCCTGATCCCTACAAAGGTTCAAGGCACATGGGCTACAAACGACCAGAAAATTTAGGATCGCACGGCGAGCGGCGCGTGATTGGGATATTGACCCTCACGAATCTCGGTGGCGGCATCGCCGGCCTGGCCGCGCTGTGGCTGCTGGGTGGGCTGCTGGGTATCGGCGGCGATCAGGCGTTTACAGCCGGCTGGTTCGTGCGCGTCACTCTGGCCGCCGCCGGCGCCGCGATTGGGGTGATCGCAACCTTTCGCTGGACGGGTATTTCGCTCTGGGACAAGGGAGTGCTGTGGGGTGCCTTCCAGATCCGCCGCGCCATGAGCCAGACCATGCTCAAGCCGCCCGCTGCCGCGCGAGCGGCTACCACCAACGTCATTGCGCCTGTGATGCGCGGCGGCAAGATCATCGCCGAAGCCTACGACCCGAATGAGGAGGCCGATCATGAGTGAGCCGGTCTGTTATCACGTTACGGCCTTCCCGCTGGAGATGCACCAGGAGGCCGGCAACCTGGATGAGCAGTGGATACCCTTTTTTGCTGGCCTGGAGCGGCCTCTGCGGGTGATCTCGCGTACCACGCGCTTTGACCTGCGCGGCCCGCGCCAGCAGATGATCACTATGTTGCGTCCACTGGATGCCGCCGCGGTCGGCTACGCGCCTCTCGCCGATGTGGTCGAGCAGTGGGATGCGGGAGCCGTGGCACGGCTGGGGGAGCTTGCGGCGGCGCTACCGCTTCCACTGCGCGAGAGGCTTGATGCGCTGCTTCCCCGCTCGCGCCGGCGCGAACGTGCGGCCTGGCAGCAGGCCCTCGCCAAACTTGGACGACCGATCTGGCGCCGCCGCTGGCTTCAGGAATACCGCGACTACTATCAGCTCCTCACCGAACAGGTCGAGCTGCGCGGCCTGGAGCACAGCATGCTGTGCTGGCTGCCCGACGGTGTGCGAGCCGAGCAGCAGGCGGCTTTCATTGGGCGCGCCTTCGGCACGACGGCCCGGCAGGGCGAGCTGACCCCGCTGCTGCGCGATCTATACGACGAGGCGCGCGACTGCCTGGTCCCGCGCGAGTCGCATCTGCCCTACATCGCGCTGCTCTCGGCCGACGACCTCAAGGGCACCTGGTCGCTCTGGACGCTCTCGCGCCTGCTCGGTCTTGATGTCGACCTGCACCTGTGCATCGACGTGGTGCCGCTCGACCGCACCACGGGCGAGCAGAATATCGATTTCGTCGCCACCTCGACCGAGAACAGCCTCAGAGATGGCAGCGGCCCGCGCGATGTCAAGGCCGAGCGCAAGCTGGAAACCGCGCGCTACTACCAGGAGCAAGCCGAACAGGGCTTTCACAAGATCCGGGTCGTGGTTGCGGTCGAGGGACGCGACAAGCCCAGCCTCTCTGATGCCGTTCGGCAGGTGATCAAGGCAACAAGCTCGTTTATGCGCCTCCTTCGCCCGCCGCACGGCCAGGGTCGCTGGCAAAGTTCTTCACCACCACGCCGACCAGCAACATCGACGCCTTCGCGAACACACGCATCGAGATCAGTCACGGCGCGGCGGTGATGATGCCGTTTGGCATCCGCCGCCCCTCGCGCACCGACGGCATTATGTGGCTGATCGACGGTCTGACACCGACCATGTTCAACCCGATGCGCGACTCGGCCGGGCGCAAGCGCGCCGGGCATATTGTGGTGCTGGGCAAGACCGGCTCAGGCAAGACTTTCGGCGCCTTTGTGTGGGCCGAGCGCATGCTGGCGCTGGGCTGGCAGGTGGTGTTCTTCGAGCCACAGGGCCACGCCAAACGCTTCATCCGCGCCAACGGCCACGGCGGGGCGTATTACAAGCTCGACATGCGGCAGCGCATCAATGTCCTCGATGTCGTGGTGACGCGCGACGAGGACGGCAATCCGCCGCCACTGGCCGCGCAGAACATGCAGGTGATCAACCAACTTTCCATCCTGCTGGGGTCGCACGAGCCGAGCGCGCTGGGCGAGTCGACCTTCAAAGCGCGGTCGTTTACCACGATCGAGCGGGCGCTGATCGACCATACGCTGCAACAGCTCTATGCGCCGTGGGCCGCCAATCTCGACAAGCTCGAACCCGCTCAGACCCCAACACTGGCGGATCTGTGTGCCATCCTTGAGACCATGCCGGTGCGGCCCTCGACTGAGGCCGTTCGCACCGGGCTGCTCGACGAGCTGTACCTGTACCTGGTCTCCGGCTCGGCCGGTGCGGTCTACAACGGCAAAACGTCGGTGGCCTGGGATTTCTCGCGCGACGCGACCGCCTACGATCTGACGGCCTTGGAAGAGGGCGCGCCGCGGGTGCTCTACACGGCGCAGGCGTTCGGGGCGCTCAACCGCTACGTGCGCAACCGGCCCGACCGCGACCGCCCGCTGATCGTGTTCTTCGACGAGTTTGCCTACACGCTGGGCCAGGCTCCATCTCTCGCGCGCTTCGCCGCCGACGCCGCGAAGACCTGGCGCACCTTCAGCACGGCGCTGGTCACAATGGACCAGGACGCGCATACCTACCTGGGCACCGAGGGGGCGGTCGCCAGCGGCCGCTGCGCAGCGTGTTTGACAATGCGCCGCTCAAGATCATCTACAAGCAAGACCCGGCCCCGGCCGAGCGGCTGGCCGAGGTGGTCGATGGCTTGCAACCCCAGCATGTGCAATTCATCAAGGGCGCCGGCCTGGGTGACTGCGTGCTGGCCTGGAACTCCGATGATGACGATCGCCAGGTGAGTGAGGTGTTCAGCGGGCGAGTGGAACCAACTGAGGCCGAAAAGCGCGCATTTAGCGGGACATGAGACGAGCAATGCACTATCAGATCACAGCGCCGCCCCTTGCGCCAGCAGAGAAACAGGCCGACGAACTGGAGCGGCTGCTGAAACACAGCAAGCAGATGACACTCCAGTTTGTGACCGTGGCCGGGCGCTACAAGGCCGCACGGGCGCGCCTGACGCTGCTGACGGTCCCCGATCGGGTGGCCGAGCAGGCGGCGCGCGTGATGCACATCCTGAGTGAGCGCGAGGATGCGGCGAGGTCCAGCGCTGCGGTGCGGCAGCGCGAGGAGTGGACGCTGCACGCTATCCTGGTGCCAACCGACCCCACGGCTGCCCCACCCGACGGCAGGCTGCTCGACGGCTGGAACTCGGTCTGCCTGACCGTTGTATATCAGCCTGGCCGCGCGGTTGCCCGGATCGCCTGCTGCGCAGAGGACGCCGATCGGCTTGCAAAGCTCAGTCTTCCCGGTTGGCGGCTGACCATTCGCCCCAACCCGCTCGCGCGGGCCTTCGCTAGTGGGGCCTGGCGTGGTGTGCCGAGCTTTGTGCCCGTGCCGGGTGGCGTGGCGCCGGCTGCTCCAGCACTAGCTCGTGTTGAGCCGCTGCCACTGGCCGAAGAGGCGCCGTCGGCGCCGCTGCTGGAGGAAGCTGCGGCGGTGCTGACAGACGGCGATGATGGCGTGCTGCTGGGCGTGGCGCCCGATGGCGAGGCGGTGCGCCTTGCCAGGAGAGCCATGACGCTGGCGCTGATCGCACCTCCAGAGACACGCCAGACGGCGGTCCTGGCGCTGCTGCGACGGGGGATGCAGGCCGGGCTGGGGATGGTCGTCGCCGTCGAACGGTCGCTGCTGCCGAGAGAGGCGCTGGCCGCGTGGGAGGCGCGCGTGCGGCTGCTCGACGTGCAGAATGTCGCGTCGAGCTGCGCCATCCCCTGGCAGCAGATCGCCCCGGAGCTGCTGGCCCAGGCGATTGCCGGGCCGGAGGCGGGCGAACACATCGGTAGGGGTGAACACATGGGTTCACCCCTACCGGCGCGGTTTGGTGCGGTGCTCGACCAGCTTGGGGCCTCAGCGCTGCGCGTGCCAGCGGTGCTGGGGCTGGTTGCGCGGCCGGGTGACGACCTGCGGCGGGTGCTGGCGGCCGGCGGCCTGGTCGTCGTTCCGCAGGACGGGGACGCGGCCTCGACCGTCGTAGCGAGGTTGCTGCTGGCCTACCTGGCAACACCGCCCCCGATCGGCCGGGCGGCGCTCCTTCTCCTCGACCCGGCGCTGATACCTCCCGACGCGCTGCGCGACCAGGCCATCCAGATCGTGCTGGGCGAGCGCGGTGACGCGCTGGTGCGGATGGTCGCCACCGAAGCCGGCTGGCACCTGAGCAGCCCCGCAGGCGCGCACCTCGCCGACATGCTGCCTGATCTGATGGCCCAGCCCGCGAGCGGCACGAGCGAGCTGGTCGAGCTGATCATCCAAGAGATCGGCATACCCGAACCAATTGCGGCATCGACCCTTGCAGCCCCGGCAGCCGAAGAGGCCGGCTGGTGGGTGGCTGGCGACCGTGACGACGACCTCCATAAAGAAGACGAGCCGGACCCTACGACCCTGGAAGCCACACCAGCAGCAGAGGGAGGTGCGATCCAGGAGGCCGCAGCGGCGGCAGCTCTGCCGACCGCCGATCTGAGTGTTGATGGGCGAGTTGAGGCCACTGCGCAGCCAGCCCTCTCCATTGCGGAGACCGCTCCAGCACTGGAGCTGCCCCAGGCCGAGCCGCTTGCTCTGGACGCAGATACTCATACGGTCGTGGACGACCTCGACACCGTGCTGGGGAGCCTTCTAAACGCACTTCTAGCGAGCGAGCACCCGGACCTGACCGACCAGGTGATCCAGTCCGCAGTGGCGGGCGAGGCGTTCGCCGATGCTGACGCGCTGGCCGTTGCCTGGGCCGAGCGGGAGAGAGCCGATCCACGCCCCTTCTGCTGGCGGGTCGTGCTGGCCGAGGAAGATGCCGAGCGGGCAGCCGCGGCCGAGTGGGCGCTGCGCTCTGCCCCCAACGGTCCCCAGGCTGAACTGCTGCGCGCGGTGCTCGACGCGCTCGATGGAGCAGCTTTGCCCCCTGGTGATCTCGTGCAGTTCGACGCATCTTCTGACCTGGCGGGTTGGCCGGTATGGTTGGAAGATGAGGGGGGTACACACGTACCCCCCCCGCCGGCAAGCGGCTGGGAAGCGCTCGACGAACAGTCGCCCCCGATCGCCGTTCCTGGGCATCAGAATGGCGTTCATGCCTCCTCTGCTACTGGAGCTGATCAGCCGGCGGCTGTGGTGCCAGGCGGAGCGGATCTGCTCGTACCTGCGGAAGCCGTTCCTCAGCATCAGGACCGCGTTCCTGCCTCCAGCGATCTGCTGACCTCTGCGGCTGACGGAGCTAGTGAGCCGGTTGCTGCGGAGGCCGTTCCTGGGCATCAGAATGGCGTTCATGCCTTTCCAGCTATTGGCGCTGATGCGCTGGCGACTGTGGTGCCTGGCGGGGCGGATTTGCTTGTACCTGCGGAAGCCGTTCCTCAGCATCAGGACCACGTTCCTGCTCTCACTGATCTGCCGGTCGGATCGGCTGCTGGAGCTGATGAGCCGATTGCTGCGGCGCTAGATGGGGCGGATCTGCTCACGCCATCGATCGCCGTTCCTCAGCATCAGGACCGCGTTCCTGCCCTCATTGATCTGCTGGCCGCTGCGGCTGCTGTGGAAGCCGTTCCTCAGCATCAGGACCGCGTTCCTGCCTCTCCTGCTACTGGAGCTGATGAGCCGATTGCTGCGGCGCTGGATGGGGCGGATCTGCTCCCGCCATCGATCGCCGTTCCTCAGCATCAGGACCGCGTTCCGGCCTTCACTGATCTGCCGGTCGGCTCGGCTGCTGGATCTGATGGGCGGGTTGTTGTGGAAGCCGTTCCTCAGCATCAGAACCACGTTCATGCCCTCACTGATCTCCTGGCCGACTTCGCTGCCGGAGCTAATGAGCCAGTTGCTATGGAAGCCGTTCCTCAGCATCAGGACCGCGTTCCTGTCCTCATTGATCTGCCAATAGATAGGGCCGCGCTCGTTGCGATTGACCCGATCGCACCTATTAAAGCCGTTCCTGGGCATCAGGACCGCGTTCCTGCCTTCACCGATTTGCCGGTCGGCTCGGCCGCTGTGGAAGCCGTTCCTGGGCATCAGGACCGCGTTTCTGCCTCCTCTGCTGTCGGAGTTGATGGGTCGGCTGCTGCGGAAACCGTTCCTGGGCATCAGGACGGCGTTCCTGCCTTCACTGCTCTGCCGGTCGGCTCGGCTGCTGTGGAAGCCGTTCCTGGGCATCAGGACGGCGTTCCTGCCTCTCCTGTTCCTGGAGCTGATGAGCCGATTGCTGCGACGCTGGATGGGGCGGATCTGCTCACGCCATCGATCGCCGTTCCTCAGCATCAGGACCGCGTTCCTGCCCTCATTGAGCTACCGCCCGCGACCGAGGAGCTGGACGACACGGCGATCCGAGCTGCCTGGCTGGGTGGCGCATCGGTCCCTGAGCTGATTGCCCGCCTGACGGCCGCCGGTGTGCCCGCCCCGATTGCACGGGCGCGCGTGAGGGGGGCAATCAGTAGCCGACCGGCCGCGCCCCTGTCGAGTTCCGCCCCTGCTGCTATCCCGGCCTCCCTTGTACCTCCACCGGCTCCTGCTGTCGTCATGGACGGCATTGGAGCGCCGTTAATGGAGGCGACTGAACTGAACGATGAGGCGATCTGGCAGCGATGGATGGCGAACGAGAAGACCGATGACCTGGTGGAGCGGCTGTGCGGGAGGCGCCGCGGGACAAAGGCGGATGCCGCCCGCGATCGGATCTATGCCGTGGTGGTGCCCCGCATCGTGGCCGAGTTGGATGCCGGCGATCTGGTAGAGCGGCTGCTTATGAGCGACGACATCCCCGACGATCCGCGCTACGAGCTGCTGATGAAGCGCCTGGCCCGCAGCGAGGTGCTGCCGGCCGGCGCGCTGGAGCGCTCAATGCGCCGGCGGCTTGCCGCACGGCAGGAGGTTTAACATTGGCGACGACCGCGCGCAAGCCCCCCCGGCCAGAATCGCAGGCGACCAGCTACGCCAGGCAGCAGCAACAGGCAGCGCTGATGCGACTGGGTGCGTTCCTCCTAGTGGTTGCGGTGTTCGCGATCCCTCGCGTTCCATCGCCGATCATGGGCGTGGACTGGTGGAAGTCGTTCCGCCCCTCGCTGATCATCCTATGGGAGTTGATGCCGCCCGAACCGCTCGACGTGGGCCTGTTCACCCTCGCGCCGCGCCCGGTTGTGCAATGGCTCTCCTGGCTGCTCTCCGCGTTCCTGGGCTTTGTGGCGCTCTCACTCGTGATGCACCTGGGGGCGATCTCCGCGCAACGGAAGCGCCCTCTGGGTCAGAAGCGCACCTATTTGCGCCTGACCATCCCGGCCAGCGCACCCGGCAAGCCGACTGATGCGCTGACGCTGATCAAATCCGTGCATGGCATGGTGCCTGCGGGCAACCCCATGCAGCCGGCCGCGCCGCCGCTGATGCTGTGCTGGACCGCCCGCCCGGAGCGCAAAATTCAGCAGGGAGTCAGCGTGGCCGGTCCCGATACCACCGTGACAAGCATCCAAAAGCGGCTGCTGGGCATCCGCAGCGGCACCAAGGCCGTCGTGACCGACGATCCGCTCCTGGCCGAGCTACAAGCGGGCCGCTTCCTGTGTGTCGCCGAGGTCGGCGCGACCGCCGGGAGTGTGCTGCCGATCGCCGTGGTGGGCAAGGAGCAAACCCTACTCTCGGCGCTGCTGCCGGCCCTGGCGCCCCAGGCCGGGGTGGTGGTCAGCGGCGTGCGGATCGTGCAAGAGCCGATCGCCGATCGGCTATGGCGGCTGGATGTGCTGGCGCTGCTGGAGCGGCTGAAGCTGGACGCGGGAAGTGACGAGCAGCAGGCACTCAAGGCCAAGGCGTCCGGCCCGGCCTTCCGCTCCCGCATCCTGCTGCTGGCCGTCGCGGATGATCCGCAGGCAGGCGCTGCGCAGGTGCAGACGATCGGCGCGGCACTGGCTGGCACGGCGCAACCCGTCGCCACCCAGACCCAGCGCCTCCAGACCGGGTCGGTGCAGGTGCTTCCTGCCGTGGTGCAGGCCCCGCCACCCTTCCCTCGGACGCAGCGACGTGTGGGCCTCCTGGTGGGTCTGCTGCTGGCCGGGCTGCTCGCGCTGTTCCTCTGGCGATCGGGGCTGTTGTTCGCGCGCCCCTTGTTGTGGGCTATGCCGTTATTCGCGCTCTGGTTGCCCCTGCTGACTCTGGTGGCGCGCTGGCGCCGACGGATAGGTGTCGATCTGGTCGAGCGGCACGCCGGAATCGTCGTCGGGATACTTCCGCCGCGCAATCCGCGCGTGGTGCCACTCTGGTGGCCCTGGTTGGGCCGGGTGGAGTAACGAGGTGAGACAGTGATATTAAGTGCAGCCGAACTCGCAACGTTGTGGGGACCGCCGACAGCGGAGATCGCCGACCTGGTGGAAATGGTCGCCGCGCGCTGGCTCTCAGCCCCGGCAAAGGCGTTCATCGACCCATCCGACCCGCGCAACCTCATTCTGGGCTACGGGCAGAAATCCGACGGCTCCTGGGCGCCGGTCGGTCTCCCGTTCGATCTGTTGCGCTACATCCTGTGGGTCACAGCGCCCATGGGTCGCGGCAAGTCGGAATGGCTCAAGAACCTGATTGCCGGGCTGCTCAGGGCCGGCGCAGGCTTTATGGAGCTTGACTGCAAGGGCACCGACCTGGTGAACGGGACCATCCCACTTATCCCGCTCTCGCGCGAGAAGGACGTGGCGATCCTGGACCTGGGCGGGGTGCGCTGCAACGGCGATCATTTGTTCGCGGCCATGAACCTGCTGTCGGGCGATTTCGGCCGCGCGCTGGGCGTCGATTTCGATACCCAGGCCAGCACCATGATGAGCTTCTTCGCGGCGCTCGACGAGCGGTTCGAGGGCGCGCCGTCCATACAAAATTTCGCCACGATGGGCATGCTGGCCTTGATGGAGGGCGAGCCGAACGCCACCATGCAGCATCTCATTCGTTTCTACGACGATGAGGATTATCGCGCTCAGGTGTGCCAGAATCTCACCAACGCGCCGGTCCAGGACTTCTGGCTCTCGCGCTTCCCGCAGATGTCGAGCCAGGACACCAGCGCGCTCACCGCCTTCAAACGCAGGATCGACTTGCTCTTGACCTACCCGGCAATCGCGGCCCTCTCGGTCGCGCCTGGCTGCTCGATTAACCTCCGCGAGATGATGGATAACGGCGGTATTTTGCTGGCCGGCATCTCGGCCAAGGACGGCAAGATCGCCAGTATCGCCTCGACGCTGCTGCTGACGCAAATGACCATGGCCGCGCTCTCGCGCACCAACGTGCCGGAAAGCCAGCGCCCTGACTGGCCGGTGATCATCGACGAGGCCCAGATCGTGTTTGAAAAAAACCCCGGCATGGCGCCGGTGATCTTCTCGCAGCTCCGGGCGATGCGGATCGGGACCACGGTGGTGCATCAGAACGAGGCCCAGCTCGCCTCCATCCTGTCGGTGCTGATGGGCAACGCGCAGGGCCGGCTGATCCTCGGTGCTGAGATGGAGGATGCGAGTAGCTACGGCAACTATTACCGCGCGATGGGGATGACCAAAGAAGATTTCTTGAACATGGAGAAGTTTGAGCACCAGTATATGCGGCTCTACGGCACGGACGCGATGCTGTTCAGCGCCCGGATGCCGCCTCTCGTCAAGCCGCTCGACGAGCCGCCGCCAAAGCGCGAGTATCACAACTGGCGCACAGTGCGCCCTCCAGCTCGGTCGGCAGCCGATCGGCGCTTCGACGAGGCGCTGGCGCAGTTCAAGGAGCTGGCGGTGCTCGATGGGAACGCGGCGATCCAGAAGCTCGGCCAGCTCGCCATGCGCGACCAGGCGGCCTACCGCGCCTACTGCGAGAGGACCAAGGCGCACCGGCTGGCCCAGCGCAAGTTTATTCTTGAGCACCCCGGCTGCATTATGGACAAGGAGCAGCGTATCCGCACGCTCTCAGCGCTCTGGATCGGCGTACCGCGGGTCGAGACCCAGGCGCTCCAGTGGGCGCTGCTCATGCAGGCCAGAGAGGCGGCCGAGGCTCGCGCGGCCAAAGCTGAGGCGGACAAGGCGGCCAAGGGCAGCAAGGGCAAGGCCGCCAAGCAGCCCAGGCAGGTCGCCCCGATGGAGGGCATGATCGCGATGGAGACGCCGATCATGCCCGTTTCGCCCACGATGGGGAGTGCGCTGCCGCCTGCGTCTTCCACACTGCCATCGCTGGAGGATTTGCTGGCCGAGCGTGGCGCCCGGCGTGGCGCCGACGATATTGCCGCTGGTTTTGAGGGATTGGAATAATTCATGGCCCAGCCTTACGACAACAAAGAAACTCGCCGCGCGGCGGTGGCCGCCGCAGTCGGCCAGGTGGGAACGCTGAGTTACACCCAGCGGCGTGAGCTGGCGCAGCGGTTCGCCTGCTCGCCGGTCACGATCTACGACGACATGGTCCTCATTCGGAAGCCGTTCATGCCCCCAAGCGCTCCAGCGATCCTGCACCTGACGGTCCCCGCAGCGCTGGCGGCCGACCGGGATCTTGCGATCCTGCGGCTCGTAGGCCGGCTGGAGTTCGTCACCACGGCCATGCTCAAGGCCCTGATTGCTCCCGACATTTCCATGCCGGCGCTGCGCGATCGGCTCAACCGGCTCTTGAAGGAGGGCCGCATCTGGCGCCAGGCCGTCACCATGGACCAAGTGCGGCCGAGGGAGGCCGGTGGGCGGGTTCAGCCGCCACCCAAGGCCCCCTATGTCTACGGCCTGACACCAGAGGGCCGCGAGCTGCTGGAAATGCTCGATGTCGAGAGCAGCGCGGCGGTCTACGAGGGCTTGCAGACCCGCGACCGGCGCGCCCCCAACGTCCCCCAGGCCCAGCTCAAGCACGACCTACGGGTCTCGGAGTGGTGCGCCTCGGTTATCGACGGCGCGCGGTGCTGCCCCCTGCTCGACACGATCACCTGCCAGGTTGAGTATGTGAGCGCCCGCCAGGCCGACGGCAAAGAGCAGCAGCGCATGGACGCTGTTTTGGCGCTGACCTTCAACCGTGGGCCAAAAGAAGCCGCCGCCCCGACCTGGATGCTGCCGTGGAACGCCGGCGAGGTGCCGACCGCGCAGCAACTCGTCATTCGCTACGCCCTGGAGGTCGATCGCGGCACCGAGCCGCTGAAAACCCTGCTGGCGAAGGGCCTGATGTACCGGACGCTGGCCGAGACCGGGCACTATCGGAAGACGCTGGGCGGCGAGGTGTTGCCGGTGTTCCTGGTTCCACCGGGGAAGCGCGCCGGCCAGATCGCCCGCGAGTGGCAGACGAGCTGGCCGGGTGGCCGGGGCGTGATCTCGAACTTTCTCAAAGCGGACCACCCGAAGCACGGGGCGCTGTGGGGTGAGTATTACACGATGGCGGATGCACCCCCCAAGGTGACTCACTTGCTGGCCGGGGTGGTTCCTGACCTGGCGACCTGGGAACGGCTGGTGATCTGAGGGAGCGATGAGCAGCGAGCGATGGAGGCACCCGAAGGGGCCAGCGATGGAGCAGAGCGATGCACTCGACCAATGGGGGGAGCGATGGGGGGAGCGATGGGCGTCCGATGGCATGCGAGGGCGGGCCGACGCTGGGCATCTCCAAGCGGGGAGAGCCGCCGACATCTTTACCTGTCGCGCCCTCCGAACGCAGCCGCAGCGCCCAAATCAGTCCCCGCAGCTCGGTGCTCGCCCAGCTCGCCGTCGATCGCCGACGCCCACCATCGCCACCGACCCGGCCCGCGCCACGACGCAGCGAAGCTCAATAAATCACAATGCGAAGGCAATGCAACTCAATGGGCCACACGGCGAAGGCAACGCAACTCAATGAATTTCATCGCGGGGCCGTGCTCCGGGCGACCACTGTGGAGGTGGCAGAAGCAGGAGACAGGGAGATGCTGGATCGCGAGGAGTGGGGGTGTGTGAGGAGCCGACGATCGTGCGGGTGGAGCAGGATCTAGGGGGTGTGCGACGGTCGGGGTGCCGGATTGTGTGTATGGGTGCCAGTCGGCAGACAAAGAGACGAGAGCGCAGGAACGCCTTCCCGCAGTGGTCAGGATCGCGAGGGGGGTGAACGCGGTTGCTCCCCTCGTCGGCGAAGTAGTAGTGCGGGAATGCCTTCCCGTAGTCATCAGGAGCGTGAGGGGGGTGAACGCGGTTGCTCCCCTCTGTACTGTTTCCCGTGTTCAGCACCTCGCAGTTTACCTACCTCGTGTCCTGCACCTGCTCCATACATCCGCTCCCAGCGAACGAAAACGCTACGCACATAGGTCACGAGGTTAGTAAGTCAAGAGGTGCTGAACACGGGAAACAGTACACCCTCGGCGAAACAAGAACAGCACGGGAAGATGTTCCCGCAGTGGGGTGATAGCTTGAGCAGTTACGGAACTCACCTGTTGATAGGCGGTGTTGGCGGCCTGGCGCTGACCCGCGTGCTCCCGGCCGGCAGCCTTTTTGGCATCTCGCCGCTCTGGGCCGAGATCGCCCTCATCGGCGGCTCGGCCGTGCTGGCGAGCTGGCCCGACATCGACGAGCCGGGCTCGTGGATCAGCAGGCGCGTGCGCCTGGCGGTCGTCCTGGTCTGCACGGCGATCGGCGGCCTCGTCGGCTACGCCCTCGCCCCACGGGTGGGGATGCAGCCACTTACGGTCGCGCTGATCGGCATGCTGCTGGGGGTGGGCCTGATCGGGCCGATCCTGGGCTTCCTGCTATTGCGGCTCATCCGGCGTGCGACCGGCGGCCACCGGCGGCTGACCCATAGTCTGCTCCTCGGCGGCGCCCTGGCCGCGCTGGCGCTCATCTTGTGGCGGGCGCGGATGCCCAGCGCCGCGCTCGTGCCGGCAGTGCTGGCGTGGGGCCAGCTTCTACATCTTTTGGGAGATCTCGTCACCATAAAGGGCGTCCCGGTCCTGTGGCCGATTTCGGCGCGGGATATTCGCTTGCTGCCGGCGCCGCTGGCACGCCGGGGCGAGGCGATCGTCGGCACCCTGGCGCTGTTCGCTGGCTACCTACTCATTCGAGGAGACTTCTAATGGATAAGCGTTTTTGGTGTCTGTCTTGCGAAATACCGCGCCCGTTCCTGGACCTGGCCGGCGCGGAGCAGCATCTTGCCGGCGCGCATGGCGTGGCGCTCGCGGGAGCGATCCCCATCGAGCGGCTACGCGCCGATGGCGCTCACGTCGCCTGCATGCAGCTCGCCGACGGGCGGCCTGTGCTGCGGATGCACACTGTACGCAAACGCGCGTTTGCGTACACGCCGGCAGAACTCGCGGGCGGGCGGGTGGCGCAGCCAGGGGTCGAGGTGCTGGAGGTTTCTGGTGTCGACGTCTGCTACGATCGCGGCCTGGATCTCTTCCACCTGATAGACGGCGATCGGGTGCTGTGCGCCGCAGCGCTGGCCCCATCGCTCGACGACAGCCGCTCCACCTATCCGCCCCTGCTCTGGTCCTGGCTGACCTGCGCGGCCTGCGCGAGTGCGGCGACCCTGGCCGGGCAGGCAGCCTGGCGCGGGGCGACGGTCAGCGAGGCGGCGGCGACGATCTGGTCGGCACGTTCCGCGGCTGCCTTCTGGTACGCGCTCGCGCTCTACGAGGAGCTGGCGCGGACGGCAGAGGTTGGGTATAGGGTCGCGGTGCGCGTCCTGCGCGATGGGGTGGCCGTCGCCGTGTGGGAGGCCAAAGCCGACTGGCAGCGCGGCGTGATCGTCGACTCCGACCCGGTGGGCGTGCCGCATACGCTGGCGATCTCCGGCTGGGGGTTCGTGGACGACGCGGTCTGCCTGACGCTCGACGACAGCGATGTGCTGACGGCCGAGCGGGCTGCTAGGGATGCTGCGGCGCTGCTGGCGCTCCTGGAGGGGGAGGCTGTGATCAAATTGCTTCCAAACCGACCCCGACTGCGGCCTGAGCTTGTGGCATGATCGTGGGACTGTGCGAAACCTTTCCTGAGCTGCTGTGATGCTGTGATGACTGTAGGAATGTATTCCCGCGCTGCGGACCCGATGGCGTCGATCGATGGCTTCTGACTGCTGGCGCTCGACGGCGGCTCGCCGGTCAGAGGTGAAAGAGTGGATCTAGGGAGCGATGCGGCGATCGGCCGGGCGCTGATCGTCGCCATCGCCGAGCACGCTGGGGTTGCGGCCGAGCTGGTCGCGCGCCCGCTGTTCGGCGTAGCGCTCGCGCTGCCAGAGCACGCGAACGCGCTGGAGGTGGCGCGGGCTCTGGACGCCGAGCAGGTCACGGCTGGCTACCTCGACCACCAGGGGCGGGCCTGCGTGGCGCTGCCGGCGCAGGTGGCCCACGTCGAGCAGACCGCCCACGCAGTTGCGAAGGTGCTGCACCTGCTTCTGGAGATCCACACCGGCTTCATCAACGCGCAGAGTGACGTCTGCCCCCTGCCCGATATGGCTGGCCTGGATGCCGAGACGGCAGCGAACGAGCTGTTAGGTGCGATCGGCACCTTCAGCGCCGCGCTCGCCGACTGGCGGCGGGTGCAGGGCGCGCCGAATGAGCTGCGTGGGGTTGTCGCCGAGGGAATGACCCTTATCCGCGAGCTGCTGCACGATGACCCTGATCGTCTGGAAGACGCCGGCGATGGTCTGGCCGGCGCCCCATCCTTGTTGAGGAACCCATGCTTGATCAACGACTGACGACCCGAACGATGGAATTGGCTGGCGACACTTCGCCCTGGTCCCTGATCCACGGCGAGGCGCTGGATGTGTTGCGCACGATCCCGGATGCCTATGTTGACGCGCTGATCACTGACGAGCCCTACTCATCGGGCGGGATTATGCGCAGCGACCGCATGGCCGCGCCGGGCGACAAGTACAGCCCGACGATGGTGTACCCGACTTTCTCCGGCGACAACCGCGATGCCCGTTCCTGGGCCTACTGGTGTGTGCTCTGGTTCTCCGAGTGCGTGCGGATTGTCAAGCCAGGTGGGTATCTCATGATGTTCGCCGACTGGCGCCAGTTGCCGTTAGCCACCGATGTTTTTCAATCGGGTGGTGGATTGTGGCGTGGGATCATCCCGTGGGACAAGGGGCCGACCGCTCGCGCGCCGCATACCGGCTACGCGCAACATCAGTGCGAATACATCGTGTGGGGAACGGTCGGCCAGCTTGAGAGTGCTGATGGGCGCGGCCCGTTTCCGGGCTCCTACACCGTCCCGGTAGACCCACAGGAGAAAGAGCACCTGACCGGCAAACCCGTCGAGTTGATGCGCAAACTGGCGCGCATGGTCCCGGAGGGCGGGGTGATCCTCGACCCGTTCGCCGGCAGCTCCTCGACTGGCATAGGCGCGCTGCTGGAGGGGCGGCGCTTTCTGGGCATCGAGCGCGAGGCACACTATATCGACGTTTCCCGCCCTCGTCTGGAGCGGGCGGCGGCATACCTGGCTACCCGCGAGCGGCGAGGGGCGCGAGCGGGCCTGCCTGACGCCGACCAGCACGAGAGAGGCGGCGGCATCTGGCGATGGGGAAGCGCACCATGCGATACTTGAGCGTGTGCAGTGGCATCGAGGCTGCCTCCGTCGCCTGGCACGATCTCGGCTGGACGCCCGTGGCGTTCGCGGAGATCGAGCCGTTCGCTGCGGCGGTCCTGTCGGCCCGTTTCCCTGGCGTGCCCAACCTGGGCGATATGACCCGCCTGACGGCCGCGCAGCTCGCTGAACTCGGTGGCGTGGATGTGCTGGTCGGCGGAACACCATGCCAGCCGTTCTCCTCGGCCGGACGGCGCGCAGGGTTTGCCGATGCGCGCAGCAAGCTGACGCTGGACTTCTGCCGCCTGGCCGATGAGCTGCACGTTGGGCAACTGCTCTGGGAGAACGTGCCGGGCGTGCTCTGGCATGATCAGGGCCGCACGTTTGCCCATGTTCTGTCGCTACTGAGTGGGGCCGAGATTACCGCGCCGCCCTCTGGCTGGCAGAGTGGTGGCGCCGCGTGGGGACCAAAACGGGCCTTGATCTGGCGCGTGCTGGACGCGCAGTATTTCGGGGTGCCACAGCGCCGCCGGCGCGTGTTCCTCTACGCAGTTGCCACCGACCTCTGGCGTGTACCCTTCGGCGCACTCTGGGCGGCAGATGCGGCCTGCGACCCAAGAGGGATGGTTGGGATGTCGCTGCGCCTGGAGCAGATTTGCTCGGCCCTTTCGCTCCCCGGCTGGAGGCGCACGCGGCGCTTCGCGCGGGCTATGGCCCAGCGCGGGGAATGTGTCACGCTGGTGCTGCCGGAAACTCCCATGCCCGATGCCGTGATTCCGTCGTCGCTCACGGATGTGGTCGAGCCATGGGGGCCGCACCTGGCCCGCTACCAGCTCGCACCCAGCACCTGCCGAAGTATCCTCACACGAGCCGGGCAGCGGCGGCGGTCTCTTCCGGCGGTGCTACGCGCGGCGCTGATGCAGATTGCAGATGGTGAGATCGGTGAGAGCGTTCACTCTCGATGCGACCGCCAGATCGTCACGAGTTTGTGTGCCAGCTTTGGAATAGGTGGGCCGGACCTGGCCCACGCGCAGGCAGGATGGCTGATTGCACAGGAAGTGAGCGCCTTCAAACCATCGCACTTTACCCGTGGGAAGGATGGCGCGCCCTCTGAGGTTGTTCCACCGCTCTCGGCCGATGCCAACCTCGGCGACCAGGACATCTACATTTTCGAGACGCGCCTCGCTCGCAACGGCCGCGGCAAGCCCGCGCCGATCGTGCCGGCTCTGCGTGCTCAGAATGGCGATCATGGCACAGGTGACGGCGCTCCGATCCTGCTTGTGCCGCTTGAGTGGGGGTCTTCCCACCCGGACGCGCCGCATATCGTGCGGCGGCTGACCCCGCTGGAATGGGAGCGGCTGCAAGGATTTCCTGACCACTGGAGCCGCATCCCCTATCGCGGACGGGATGCTGCGGATCGCCCGCGCTACCGGGCGCTGGGCAACACCATGGCCGTCCCCTGCATCCAACCATCACGGCGGGTCGTGACTCCCCACCAGAGAAACCCCCTTGACATGCCCCACCCATCCGCCTGTATCATTATCATACGACCAGCAGCAACAGACCGTCAAGCGCACTGGAGCGATTGAGCCCATGCTGCATCCTGGTTCCCACGCATCGGTGACTCCATCACTGGTGGCGGTTGTGGCGCCTGCTGCGACCGACCCCGTTCAGGAAGCTACTCTCATCAGGTGCGGGGGCTGGTCGCAGTCTCTTCCATCACCTTGTTGCAGGAGGTTGCTATGCCCCACACTCGTCGCACACCCAAGACCCTCCACTTGGACGGCTTGCCGACCATCCACCCCAATGCCGCTGGGATGGATATTGGTGCCAATGAGATCGTCGTTGCGGTGCCGCCTTCTCGCGATGTTGAGCCTGTGCGTGTGTTCCGCACCTTTACCCCCGACTTGCTGGCGCTGGTCACCTGGCTGGTGAGCTGCGGCATCGATACCGTCGCCCTCGAGTTCAACCCGGGTCTATTGGGTGCCGATCTACGAATTGCTGGAACAGCACGGTATCACTCCCTATCTGGTCAACGCTCGCCCTGTCAAGACCGTCCCCGGACGCAAGAGCGACTGGAATGATGCGCAATGGTTGCAGAAATTGCACGCCCTTGGCTTGCTGCAAGCCTCGTTTCGCCCCGACGCCGAGATTAGCGCGTTACGCATCCTGGTACGCTATCGCGCCGAACTCATCCAACATCGGGCGCCGCATATTCTGCACATGCAGCGGGCGTTGCAGCAGATGAACATCCAACTGGAGCGCGTCCTGAGCGATATCATGGGCACGACCGGCCAAGCGATCATCCGCGCGATCGTTGATGGCGAGCGTGACCCAGTCACACTGGCTCAGAAGCGCAACCCAGCCTGCAAGTCCAGCACCGAGACGATTGCTAAAGCGCTGACTGGGACCTGGAAAGATGAGCTGATCTTTGTTCTCCAACAAGCTCTGGTCATCTATGATGTGTACACCGCACAGATTGCGGTCTGTGATGGCGAGGTGGAGCGGTATTTGCAGCGGATGGAGGCGCGCAGTGGCGACCCACAGGCGCCCTTGCCCGACCTGCCACCAGCCAAACGCAACTCGAAGACCAAGAATGCGCCACCGGCACCGACACGGGCGCAGTATGCACGCATCCTGGGGGTCGATCTGGTGGCAGTGATGGGCCTCTCAGCCTCCAGTGTGCAAACGATCATCAGCGAGATTGGCACCGATATGGAGCGCTTCCCGACCGTCAAGCACTTCTGTGCCTGGCTGGGACTCGCACCACGCAACGACATTTCGGGAGGGAAGGTGCTACGCTCACGCACGCTCAAGGTGGTCAATCGAGCGACCCAAGCGTTTCGACAAGCAGCGCAATCGGTGTCGCGATCCGATTCGGCGATTGGCGCCTACTATCGGGCGATGCGAGCGCGCAAAGGGCCGCAACAGGCCACGGTTGCCACAGCCCACAAGATTGCGCGGATCGTCTACCACCTGCTGAAATACGGGGAAGCCTATGAAGCGGAAAGTGCCGAGGCGTATGAGCAGAAACGTCAGGAGCGCGTGCTGCGCCAGTTGACGCGCCGAGCAGAGAAGCTGGGCTATACCCTCACACCTGCCGCCACGAAGCAACCAGCCGGTGCAACCGAACCCGTACCAAGCTAGGGGTTTCTCAGGATGCGCTGGCTAGGTCGGCGTATTGACCGTATCCATCGGATAGCTTCGAGAAGCCTCCCATCAGGTGTACAGCCGGCTGGTTCGGTCTGGCACTGGCGAGGCGTAGTACAAAGAGGATCAAGATGACCGCACCATTTGCGCCGGCGGCGCTGCACCAGGTCGACCCGTTGTTCATCGACTTCGACCCGACCCAGCCGCGCCAGGAAATTGACCAGGACGCCCAGGACGACCTTGAAGCGAGCGTGCGAGAGGTGCAGGGCATACGCACGCCGATTATGGTCGTCGCTAAAGCAGACGGCCGCTATCAACTGCTGTATGGGGAGCGACGGCTGCGAGCCGTGCAGACCGCCATGCTGCCTGCGGTGCCCTGCCTGGTCGTCCCAGCAGAACATGCACCGTCGTGGATGGAGGCGCTGGATACCCAGCTTATTGAAAACCTCTGCCGGGCCGAATTGCGCCCACTGGAGATCGCGCAAGGGCTATGGCGGCGGATTCTGGGCGCCAATATCGAGGCGCTGGAGGAAGAACAGGGCGACGACGGTAGGAGCACGGCACAGCTCCTTGCGAACTACCTGACCCCGGCCAGCCAGATCGCCGCGCTCGAAGATCGTTTGTGTGTGCTTGCAGGCGTCGCCACCGTGGCCGACTACTTCGGCGGCGGGCGGGTGCGTGTGGCGCGTAAGGCCATCCTGGCGCGCTACGGCATGGCCGACTGGAGCGCGTCACGTTTGAAAAAGCTGTTCCAGGCGCTCGACGTGGCCTCAGATGTGCAGGACTTGCTCTCCGGCGTCGATGTCTCCGCCCGCGCGCTGCGCGAGCTGGGCAAGCGCGCCCCAGACGAACAGACTGACCTGGTGCAGCAGGCGAAGACGGCCGCGGCAACAAAGGGAATGGCGATGTCAGCGGCGCGTTACGCGATGCGCTGGAGCCGGACAAGAAGGGCAAAAAGAAGGCAGCAGCGCAGCAGACCTCGACGGGTGACAAGGAGGGTGATCAGGGGGCCGGCGACCTGGCGCTCGACCTGGACGGCGATCGAGAGGGGGCATCGACGTGTACCCCCGATCCGAGCCTGGCCCTCCTCACCAGCACGGGCGGCAGCGCGCCGAAGCTCGTCACCGACCGCCCGGCCCCGGAGCGGGGCAAAACCCCGCCTACACGCAAGGTCGGCGAGTGGGATAACGACCAGGTGCTCCAGCTAGAGGGCGCGCTGGAGGCAGCCCGCAACCTGTTCGACGACGCCGGCCCGGCGCGCTTCAATGCGGCCCAGATCAAGCGGCTGAGTGGGCTGTGGGGCGAGGTGGTCGAGCGGATGCAGCGCGCCGGGATAGGTGAGGAGTAAGGTCAATGTCGTGCGATGGCAACCGCGACAGCTACTTCGTGGCAGTATCAGGTGGCGGCAGCGCGGCGGCGCAGGCGTTCGGCGGCGCTGAGGCGGCAAAGCAGGCGCTTGACGACCTGTTCGCGATCGGGCGGAATGGCCCCAAGCCGCCTTTTGAGGCCAGGCTCGCCGAGGCCCAGACCCGGCTGATGTTCGCGCAGATGCAGCGCCAGCGCATCAAGCCGCCCACACACAGCACGAGCGGGCTGCCCAGAGCTGACGCGCAGTTCGGCTACGCGCTGGTCCAGCGCACCCTGACGGCGCTGGAGCGCGGCGAAGCCCTGCCGCCCCAGGCGCGTGAACTGTTTCTGGCTAGGGAGCGCGAGCGGCAGATCACCAGTCTGCGTACCGACGTGCGTGGGCGGGTGCGCTGCGGCGGCTGCGGCCAGTACACCAGCCCGATCCGCGGCCACGTCTGCAAGACAACCGCCAGCGTCGAAGCCCTCCGGCGCAGCCTCGTGCGCCGGCTGGGCGTGCCGCCCTCTAGCTACCCTGATGAGCAACTTGCCGCCCTGCTGGAAGCCGCTCGCGCCGGCGATGTGACCATGCGCCACCCGACAATGGGCGAGGTGGTCAGCGTGACGCTGGATGGGCTGCCGCTGGCGCTGGGCAGCGGCTTCGTGCCGGAGTTGTGGGCTGGGGCGGGCCGGCGCATCGTCACGCCTGGCGGCGCCGTGCTGACCGTGCTCGATGGCACCGGGCTGAGAGAGGTGCCGGAAATGGCTCCGCTCCAAGTTCAGCTCATCGCCAAACGTGATGAAGTGCAGGCCCGGCTGCGGATGACGCTCGACGAGCAGGAGCGCGCCCGGCTGTTCCACTACTGGCGCGACCTCCATGATGCGATCCGGGACAATGCGGCCGTGGCCGCAGCCGCCTCCGATTTCGGGCTACAGCTCACTCCTGAGATGCCGATCATTGGCGTGCCTGCGCTGTCCACGCCCGTCCCAAACTCTTCCCCGGTCGCGCCAGCGGTAGAGACGTTCGCCTACGGCAGCGACCCGACCCGCGCCTACCGTATGCGCTACCGGGTGGTGGACCTCGACGACCTGGTGCCCTCGAACCTCGACAGCGGCGCGATCAATCCGGCCTACGACGCGGCGCTCCAGCCGCGCCAGCGCGACCGGGCCGCCAGCCAGGCCCAGATCGCCAGGGTGGCCCAGACGCTCACCCCCGACGCGCTGCTGACCGATTTCAAGCAGCTCGACAAGGGCGCGCCGATCCTGGGGCCGGAGGACCGCTGTGTCGAGTTGGGGAATGGCAGGATTTTGGCGCTCAGGAAAGCGCGGGAAGCCTTTCCCGCGCAGTGGGAAGCCTATCAAGGCCGGCTGCAAGCGGTGGCCGCTTCCTTCGGCATCGACGCGGCCGAGTTGGCACAGATGCGCTCGCCCGTCCTGGTGCGCGAACGGGTCGATGCGGTGGACCGGGCGGCTTTTGCGCGCGAAGCGAACGCGCCGCCGGTCTTGCAGATGTCGACTCTGGAAAATGCCGTTATCGACGCGAAGCGGCTAACCGACGATACCCTGCTACGGCTGAACGTGCGCGAGGACCAGAGCATTGATCTCGCGCTCCGGGCCAGGGGCAATGCCGCGTTTGTGCGCGACTTTATGCAGACGCTCCCCGACAACGAGCGGGCGACCCTGATGCGCGCCGACGGCACACTCAACCAGCAGGGCATCTGGCGTATCAAGGCCGCCCTGTTCACGCGCACCTTTCCGGGCAATTCAGGGCGCCGGCTGGCCGAGACCTTTACCGAAGCCCTCGAACTCGACGACCAAGAACTTTGAGCAGGCCGTGGCCGGCAGCTTGCCCGCGCTGGTGCGGGCGCAGAGCCGCATCAACAGCGGCCTGCGTAGCCAGGATCTCGACCTCTCCGCTGACATGGCCGCCTCGCTCGATATGCTGGCCCGGCTGCGCGAGCAGGACATGCCGATCCACGTCTACCTGGAACAGTCCACGCTGTTCGAGCGCGAGCTAACGCCGTTCCAGGAGACCATGCTGGCGCACTTCGACAAAATCGGCCGGTCGCCCAAGGCGATCCGAGGCTTCCTGAACGCCTACGCGCTCTCTGTTGAGGATGCCCCGGACCCCAATCAGACCGATATGTTCGGCGGCACTCGTGTGACGAAAGAACAGCTCTTTTTCCGTATCGCCGGCCAGGGCGCCGACAGCATGCCTGCCGCTGCGGCAGCATAAGTGTCTAGGGTGACATTTTTTGAGGGCAAATCCCCGTTAAGACTAAAACAGTGATTTACTGCATTGGAAAGATATGAAAAGTACACTCTCATCAGGCGCCCAAGGAGCCGATCTGCAACGTGTCCCGCGGCTGATGCGAAAAGGCCAGGAGTATACGGCCGGCAGCCTGGCCGCAGCGCTGGCTGCTCAGGGCGCCGGTGCTTTGATTGCGCCGGCGCACCCGTTCGACACTGCGATGGGCAGCGGCATCCGCTGGTCGCCCTCGGCGCTGGAGCTGTGGGTGAGAGGCGAACGGCTCGACGTGGCCGAAGTGGAGACCAATTCGCCTGTAAGCTGCTGGGGCAACCTGACATTCGTGGATGCCTTTCCGACCGTCTCACACTGGTGGTTCGGCAGCTCGTGGACGCAGCGCGTTCGCGTGACGACGACCGCACGCCTGCCGGATCGGTCGGGCCTGGTCTGGCTCCAGGCGGTCCAGGAGGATGGTGATGAGCTGCCCTGGAGCGTGCTCCCCGATGGGACGGCTGACGGTGTACTACCGGAGTATTCGGGTGGCCCAGCTAATCTGCCGCTCAGGCTGCGCCTGGGCCAGCTCGCGCGCCTGGTCCTGGCTGGTGAGATCGCGGCCGGTCAGTGGGCAGCGGTGACGAGCCTGGTGGCCGCCCGCGAGTTGCACACACTTGTGACCATCGAGCGGCGCGATGAGCTGCTGCGTGCAGTGGGGCTGTTATGACTGCTGCCCGCCTGCTCGATGTGCCAGCCGCGGCGATCCGCCTGACGCCGGCCAATCCCCGCACCGACGGCGAGGCCGACCTCGACGGCCTGGTCGCCTCGCTCGCGCACGGCCTGGCCCAGCGCCCGACGCTCACAGAGGTCGAGCCAGGTGTGTTTGAGGTGCTGACGGGCGAACGGCGGGTGCGAGCCGGTCTAGCGTTGGGCTGGACGGCGATCCCGGCCGTGGTCGAAGACGCGCTCGACCCGCTCACCGCCCATACCCGCCGGGTGTCTGAGAACCTGCACCGCAAAGATTTAGGCCCGCTCGACGAGGCCCGCGCGCTCAAGCTCGACTGGCTGATTGCCAACGTGCTCGCGCTGGACCTGGCGGATGTGGCCGCTGCGGCGCTCGCCCAGGCGGGGAATGTGCGGGCTGGCCTGGCGGCGGTCGCGGCCCTGCTCGAAGCAGCCGGCTGGTCGCCGAGCCGGCCCAATGTGACCCAGGAGGACTACCTCCGCAGTCGCGGGCTGGGCATCAGCAAGGCGATGCTGCGCAAGAAGTTGCAGCTCCTCAACCTCTCAGCCGCAGCCGAAGCCCGGCTCGACCAGGTGGAGCTGACCGAGGCGGGCCTGCGCGCGTTTGTGCGCCTCGACGACGCCGACCAGGCGCTGCTGCTCGACGCGATCGACTGTGATGGGGAGCTGGCGAAGGAAACCCGCACGATCGTCGGCTGGGTGAGCGACGCGAAGAAGGGCCGCACCATGCGCGATGCTATCGCGATTGCCCGCGGCGAGGTTCCGGGTACGGCCTCTGGCGATCTGGCTGCTGTTGGGGGCCAGGGAGACCGCACAGGCGGCACCTGGGGCGATTCAGGGTCGGAGCGTGGCCCTGATGAAGCTCCAGCGGCCGTCGGGCCGCTTGATGAACAGGCAGCGGCCGAACTGGTGCTGCCGCTGATGGAAACCGCCCAGGCGCTCCAGAGCCAGATCACGGCGCTTATGGGCGTGGAGATGGCGCAGCTCCCCCAGCCATGGGCGGATTTTGCGCGCGAGGCGCTGACCACCATCCAGACCGCCATTCAACCATTGGTTTGAGCCTACTTGGGAGGAACTATGTCCTGTGAGGGAAATCGCGGCGCTTTCGTCGCGCACGTCGCCGGCGCAAACAGCCCGGCCGCCCAGGCGTTCGGCGGGGAAGACCAGGCCGGCGCCGCACTCGAAACGATCTTTGATACCGGGCGGCGCCAGGCCGCAAGTAGTAGCGCGCCGCAGCAAAAGCTGGCCGAGGCCAAAACGCGCACACTGTTCGACTGGATGAAACGGGCCGGCTTTACGCCGCCGACCCACAGCAAGAGCGGGCTGCCCAAGGCCGACGCGCAGTTCGGCTACGCTGAGATGTACGATACCCTGGTCGCGCTGCGCGACGGCAGGCCACTTCCGGCGCTGGCGACCCAGATCGCCTGCGGCTTCGGACAGACGCGCGAACTGAGTGCGCTGCGTCTTGATGAGGCATTGGCGCGGCTGCGTTGTGGGAGCTGTGGCCGCTTCGCGCCGGCCGAGGCCAGTGGTCGCTCGCACGTCTGTCCGAACACCGCCACACCCCAGCAGATGCAGCGGGCGCTGATGCGCCGGCTGGGTGTGCCTGCCGGCGCCTACCCCCACAACGACCTGGCGCACCTGCTCGACCAGGCGCGTGCGGAAGGGGTGAGCATGCGCCACCCGATTACGGGCGAGACGGTGCAGGCCAGCCTGGACAGTCTGCCGCTGGCGCTGACACAGGGCTTTGTGCCGGCCTCCTGGGGAAGCACAGCGGTGCTGGTCGAGGTCAGCCACGGCCGCATCGCCCCGGTGCTCAACGCTGCGGGCCTGCGGGTGTTGAAGCCGCCCGCGGGCGCGGTCGCGGCGGCGGCGGCTGCCTCCGGCGCACCATTGCCGGAGGGGACGCCGATGGTTGGCCCGACCGGGCCGCTGACCACGACGGCCGCTCTCACTGCCCCAGAGGATGGTATCCCCAGCGTGAGCGGCGGCAGTGCCTACTGGGTGGGTCGCTTTACCGGGACCGAGTTCCGCAAGGGCAAGGGTCAGATTGTGGTGGCGGGTGGCCGCACGTACACGGTCGGCGAGCGCTCGCACGACGACAACGATTGGAGCCGGGCGCGATTTGATGGGCTCATTCCGCCACCGCCCAAGCGGCCCCCCTTTGATGGGATTGCGGTCGGGCGCACGCTGGTCGCCGCGAGCGAGATCCTGCGCACTGGCAGTGCTCACAAGCGCCCTGATGGGGTGGTTGAGGTGTACGACGATGAGGGCGCCTTGGTCTCGATCTACGACCCGGCAACGCGCACGGCCGGCGACGTGGACGGCACCGACAACGCCTCGGCGGCGCAGATGGCGGCGGTGATGGCCGCGCGGATGCTCGATCCGCACAGCGACCTGGATCACTGTCTGGCGCGGGATGTGGAAGGGCTGCGCACCGGAGTGGTCACACCGCTGGCGGCTTCGGATAGCGCCTATCTGACCATCAAGGCCGAGTTGGAGGCCGGGCGCACCTTGACGCTGGGCGGCAAGCTGGCGGCAGCGCAGTGCCCGCGCTGCGGCAAGTTTATGGGCGCGGGGGGCTGCCGAGGGCTACATACCGAAGAGGTGCCGCGCGATGAGGTCAGCATGCCCGTTGATGTGGTGATAGGGCCTGATGAGGCGGTTGCTCCAGTTGAGCCAGTTGCCCCACCTGCGGAGGGCAGCACTCCAGTTGAGCCGGTTGCCCCACCTCCCTCGCTGCCTGCTCCAGCTCCCTCGCCGCCCGCTTCGGCGATCCCCACGGCTCCACCTGTCACGGTGCATGTCGAGTCGCCCCAGGTCACGGTGCAGGTAGAATCGCCCCAGGTACAGGTCGATGCCCCACAGGTCACGGTGCAGGTGGATGCGGATGCGATTGCCGGCCGCGTCGCGTCGCGGATGCCCATTGCTGCGCCCAGCGCTGATGGCGCGCCTGGTGGTGCGGTGGCGCCCATCGCCGCGCCGCTCGACGAGCGCGTGATCGGCGTGCTTGACCGGATGCTCGACCGCCTGGAGCGCATGGAGCGTCGCGCCGCTGAATCGGGCGCACCAGCCGAGACGCCGGCCGGCTCCACCGTTGCAGCTCCAGCCGCAGCGCGACCGCTCAAGCCGCGCGCTGATAGGGTGGTGCCGGCACTCGCCGACATGACCGCGCAGGAGAAGATCGTGAGCGCGCTGCGGATGCCCCGGCCCGATCGCGAGCTGACCGCCATCGATCGCCGGATACTGCCCGCTGACTTCGCGGCGCTCGACGAGGATATTCCGCCCATCAAAGCAGACTATGTGATGAACGAGCGCGAGCGTATGGTCATGCAGCGCATGGTCAGCGTGCGCTCGATGGGGATGAGGATGGGCCGGGTCAACGAAACCCGCTCGTTCGGCATCTACGGCCCGCCCGGCACCGGCAAGAACGAGCTGGCGCGCCAGTTTGCCGCCGGCATCATCACCACCGACACCGATGGCAACGAGCGCCAGGGGCTCCACTTCGAGCAGGTCGAGTTCGACCGTGACATGGATATCGGCGCCCTGATCGGCACGACCGCGCTGGAGAACGGCTCCACCGTCGCGCGGCTGGGGCCGGTCGGCCTGGCGGCGGTACAAGGGTCGGTGATCTGTCTGAACGAGGTGGTGCGCAACCCCAAGGCGCTCACGGCCTTCCAGTCGATGCTGGAGGAGGGCGAGATCCGTCTCAAGACCCCGGAGGTCCGGCATTATCAAAATCCCGATCCACCCCGCGACCACCTTTGTGACCACCTGGAATCCCGGCCTGGAAGGCGACTCCGACCGTCCGGCCGAAGCGCCGCGCTCGCGCATGGTCTCGATGGAGCTGCCCGCGCCGACGCCCGCCGAGCAGGCCGCCCGTGTCAAGTCGTTCTTCTCCAGAGCGCCGAGGGAGATCCAGCCCCAGACCGCCGAGATCAACGCGGCGATTGTCTTTTTCAACCAGGTGCGCAGCGGTATCCACGCCGGCAACATCCAGCAGCGCGGGCGCGGCAGCAAGGCCGTGCCCGGCCCGCGCGATCTCAACTTCTTCATGCTGGCCGGCAAGACCGACGGCTGGACGGCGGCGCTGGAGCAGATGCGGGTGTTCTGTGACCAGAACGTCGAGGACCGCGAGCGCGACTGGAAATTCATCCAGGAACAGTTCGCGATCAACTTCGGCCACGACGGTCGAGCGCACAGCCGCCCGGCGCCAGGTCGGTCGTAGGGAGGCAATGATGTCGTGTGAAGGCAATCGCGCTCGCTACGTGGCGGCGGTGGCGACCGAGGGGGCCGTCTGCCAGGCGTTCGGCGGCGATCCGCAGCGGGCGCAGCAGATTATGGAAACGATCTACGACACCGCGCGCCAACGCCAGGATGTGCAGCCCCCTCTGGCCGACGCGCTGACACGGGTGCTGTTCTCCCAGATGCAGGCGTTAGGGATCGCACCACCAACGCACGCGGCAGACGGCCTACCAAAGCCGGCGGCGCGCCAGGGCTACGCGGCGCTGGCCCAGACCTTGATGGCGATCCGGGGCGGGAGGTCGCTGCCCACACTCGCGGCCCAGATCGCCCAAACCATCCCCAGCGGTGCAGGTACAGCTCCAGAGGAGGCACCCTCCCTCGAAGCCTACGGCTCGCGCCGGCGCGGCCCGGATGTGGTGACGATCACGGTCGAGGGGCGTCCCTTTTACGTGAGCGGCGGCGATTTCGAGACAATGAAAGAGGCGGTCAAAGCCTACGCGCAGGCGCGTGGAGTGGCGCCCAGGAACGCCTGGGACGCGCTCGGCAAGTCATGGAAGGTGCCCGGCACACTGGCCGAGTTGGAGGCTGCCCTGGACGGCCGGGCTTTTCGCGTGACCGAGGAGAAGCCCCTCGCCGACGATGCCGCAACTGGTGCTGCTGCTCGACCTGCCGCGCCAGGTGGGGAAGCGAGGAGCGAGCACAGTGAGAATGCGCCCGATCGGTCGTGGCGCGTGCCCTCCGGCACCCCCTCCGCACCCGGAGGACCTGACCGTGATACCAGGGGCGAGCGTGGTGACGGTGAGGCGGATGCGAGTGAGCCGTCGCGCTACCGCATGCGGCCAGCCGACCCACCCGGCGATGTGCCGCCGGCGGCTCTGAACATTTTGCAGCGGGCGATGCGCGATGCGAGTACGATGGCTCGTGCAGCCCTGCTTGACTTCGCCAACGGCCAGCCCCTCGGCTCATCGGAAGCGGCGGTCAATTCGTTGCTGCGTACCATAGCTGAAGAATTGCGCTCGGAGTTCGGACGCAAGCGCACCGATCTGCCGCTGATCTATTGGGCGCGTCAGTTGAACAGCAGCCCGGCGAAGCGGCACGCTCTGGCCGTGGCAGTGCTCTCGGCGCTCCCTCATCCGCGCTGTGCGACCTGCGGCCAGTGGATGCCGGGAAAGGGCTCACGCCGAACCCACTCCTGCCCTGTTCCGACCTTTGGCGCTGATGGCTACAACGGGTTTGGCGTCGATCGCTACGGTATCACGCGCTGGGGAACCACCAGGGACGGCCTGCCGCTTCCCAGGCGGCGCACGGTGATGGAAGCGGCCAAAGACTTCATCACCCTATCCGACCCGATCAATAATCCGACTATGGCCGACCTGTGGGGGCGGATCGCCTCCGGGGTTGCCGGCCACGACTGCCGGGTTGTTCTGCGCGAGGGCGGCGGCTTCGCGACCGACATGCAGGGCACGATCTACGCCGACCCCTACCCGCTGGGGCGCGACGCCGACCCGCGCCACAATATGATCGTCACCAAGGCCGGTATCTACCATGAGATCGGGCACGAGTTGACCACGCCGCCCGAAGATTGGGCCTATCTCCTTGAAGTCGCCGCCGGGCGCGCGACCATCCCCGGCATTGATCAGAGCCGGGCGATGATCACCAAGATCTATAACATCATCGAAGACGGCCGGATGGAGCGCGACATGAGCGACCGCTTTGGGGGCGTCGCTGAAACCTTAGCAGCCCAATGCGCGATCTATCCGCGCTGGCACGAGCGGGTTGGTCCTGGGGTCGCGCTGGCCGACGAGGTGATCTGGCCGTTGCTCTACGCGGCGCTGCCCTACTTCAGCGTCCGCGACGAGGTGCGTGCGGCGATGACACCAGAGGGCCGGGCGCTGTTTGAGGAACTGGAGCCCTTCGCGCGACAGGGCGCGCTGGGGACGCCGGAGGACAGCCTGGCGGCGACGATTGAGATCACCAGGCGCCTCGAAGCCGCCGGCGTGCTGACCATCCCCGAAACCAGCGCCACACCACCACCGCCGCCCCCACCAGGAACCAAGCCGCGCTCCGGGTCGCCGTCCAGCGGCGTGGGTGAGAGCCAGAGTGCAGGGGGTGGCGGAGGTGCGGACGCGGACCAGGAGGCGGCCGGCGCGAGCGGCAATGCTGATTCAGGGGCGGACCAGAGTGAGGCGGCAGGTGTGCAGGATGAAGCGGGGGAGAAGGTTGCCGGTGAGGGTGATACGAGTGGCAAACCCACCTCTGATGGAAAGCCCGGCAATCCAAAGGACCGCGGCCCTGCCGGCGAGAGCACCCCCGTGCCGGGCCTGGCACCCTCAGGTGAGACCGCCGTGGGCGATCGACTGACACCGGAGCGGTTGGAAGACATCTTGAACGACCTGGAGGCCCAGGCGGTCAGCGCGGTCGAGCGCGAAATCACACGTCAGGGCCGCTATGACAGTCTGGGCGGCCTGCTGCATGCCCCGCTCACCGACAAGCACACGACCGATCGCATCTGGGACGAGGGCTACAGCAAAGCAATACCGCCCAGCGATACCACCCGCCAGCGCTACCGCACGCCCGACGGTCGGGTGGATTCGGTGCAGACCGGCACGCCCATGCAAACCGCTCCGCGCAAGCTCGCCGAGCTGGAGCGACGGAGGGTGGCCCAGCAGCAGATTTCTGGCCGCCTGGCGCGCCGGCTGGATTCGATCCGCCAGGAGACGATTGCGCGGCTGCGGATGCAGCAGGAGGGCCGGCTCGACCGGCGCAGGCTGCCGGCGGCGCTGGCCGGGCGTGAGGATGTGCGGTCCCGTATCAGCACCTCCGACGATACCGGGATGGCGGTGAGCCTACTGCTCGACCAGAGCGGCAGCATGGCCGATCACATTCGCAGCCGGCGGCTGTATGATGCAACCTGTATTATTGGACAGGCGATGGAGCAGATCGATATCCCCTACGAGGTGCGCGGCCACGGTGGCGCCAGCACGCAGTACAAGTCGATGGGCGATGCGGCGCTTGACCCGCGCCGGGCCGCACGGCTGACCGAGGATAGCAGCTCCTCGAACTTTGTTACCGCGCCGGTGGTGGGGCTGGCGACGGCAGCGCTGCTGGCAAGACCCGACAGAAATCGGCTGATCGTCAACCTGATGGATGGCGATATGGAAGACCACCCAAACGCGGTTGCACAGTACAAGGAAACCCGCCGCGAGGGGATCGTCACCTTCGGCGTGTTTCTCGGTCAGCCAACCGACGATCAGCAGGGCAAAATGACCGAGCTGTTTGGGACGAACAACTGGCGGCTCGATTGCCGAACTGACCGAGTTGCCCAATGTGGTCGGGCAGCGCATCGCCGACATCTTTAAATCCTTGGGAGGTGACTGATGCAAGAGTATATGGCCCCGGCGCACCCGTATCAGGCGGCGCTGGGCACGGGTATCGAGTGGACGCCCACAAGCGTGCGCCTGTGGGAGCAGGGCTGTGTCACGGCGACCGCCACGCACACCACGACGACGCCGTGGGACTTCTGGTATGGGTTGCACTTCCGGCAGGCTTTCCCAAACGTCACGCACTGGTGGTTTCGTTCGCTCTGGACCGGGCGGATCGCCATCAGCCTGCCCGATGAGGCGCTGAGTGAGGAGCAGGCTTTGTGGGGCTGGATGACCTTCGACGTGCTCGACACGCCGAAGAGGCCGTGGACGATGAGCGAGGGCGCTGTGATAGTGATTGCGCCGCCCTACCCGCCCAATGAGGAGCAAAGTGCCAATCTCCCCTTGCGCCTGAGCCTGGCGCGGGCGATCCTGGCGGTGCTGCGCGACGAGCTGGCACCCGATAGCTGGCTGGGTGTGACCAGCCTGGTGCATCGTGATGAGCTGGAGCGGGTGTTCCCAACGAGCCACGCCGAGGCCGCCCGCTTGTTCGGGGGTGAGTGGCGGCTGGCCCACGGTGACGAAGCGCTCGCCGAGGCGCCGCGAGCAGCGCTGTGTGAGTTGCTGGGCCTGGTATCTCCGGCGTAGTGCAACGGGGAGGAAAGGCCAGAAGTGAATCGACTGGTATGCTCAGGAGCGGGAAGGAGACGCTCGATTGTCTGCACACATCCACATTGTCGATGATGAGCCTGGAGTCCGTGACGTTGTGGGGCGCTTCCTGTCGCGGGCCGGCTATGTCGTAAGCAGCTCGGCAACAGGCGCGGAGGCGGTGGCCGCACTCCTCGGTCAGCCGCCTGACCTGGTGCTGCTCGACGTTTCGCTGCCGGATGGCGACGGTGTTGCGCTCTGCGCCCGTCTGAAGGGAGATATTGCCCTCACGACCGTGCCGATCTTGCTGCTGACTGGCTATGACACACCGGAACTGCGCGGAGAGGCGCAGCACGCCGGGGCTGCCGCAGTGCTCGGCAAGCCGTTTGGGTTTGGCGATCTGATCACGTCTGTCGCAGAGCATCTCGCTCCAGCAGCTACAGTGAACAGCGAGAGATGACGTCGGTGCTTCGTGCAGCAGCGCCAGATCCTCGCCGCTCCGGGGCGCATATCACCCAGGTCGCGGCGGTCGAGCAGGTCGATCGCTGGCTCGCCTGGGGCGTCTGAGCGGTCTCAGCAGTCGCCAGTCGAGGAGGAACGAGAGGGCCGGATCGCCAACGATCCGGCCCTCGCGCTTGACAGCATCGCCAGAAATGACGATACTGCAGCCCACATGTTCATCGTCATTTTTGGCGATAGCACCAGGTAGAGCCACTGCTCCAGCATCGTCACATTCGACGATGGCGGCCGTGGCCAGCCTCGCCAGAACTGACGATGCGCGCTCGAGCAATTCGATCGGCGCTGGCGGTCGAGCACCACCGCTTTGTAGCGAGGAGCCGGGAATGGACGGCGGCAAAGCAGGCGCGGGGGTCTTCCAGCAAATCATCAACCAGATCCTGCCGCACGCGGTCTTTATCGAGGCATTTCTCGGCAAGGGCGCGGTTCTGCGCAACAAGCGCCCGGCCGAACGCACGATCGGCGTCGAGCTGGATGCGCAAGTGATTGTCGAGCACTGGCGCGGCGATGAGGTGCCGAACCTTGAGATCGTCTGTGGCGACGCGCTGACCTTCCTGCGCAGCTACTCCTGGCGTGGCGATGAGTTTCTATATTTGGACCCGCCGTACTTGATGGCGACCCGCAGCATGCAGAGGCCCATCTACCGCCACGAGTTCGCCACGATCGAGCAGCACCGCGAGCTATTGACGCTGCTCAGGTCGCTGCCCTGCCCGGTCGCGATCTCTGGATACTGCTCGTGGCTGTACGAGCTGGAGCTGGCCGGCTGGCGCTCGATCAGCTACCAGACCGTCAAGCGCAGCGGCGCGCTGGGGGTCGAGCACTTGTGGATGAACTACGATCCGCCCCTGGAATTGCACGATTATCGCTTTCTTGGGGGCGATTTCCGAGAGCGCGAGCGGATAGGGCGCAAGTGCCAGCGCTGGAGGGAGCGGCTACGCCAGATGCCTGTGCTGGAGCGCCTGCTCGTATCTGTGGCGATCGAGGAGGTGCGGAGCGAGATCGCCGAGAGGCCGCGAGAGATTCAGGATTATCGATCATTGGGGAGCACCTTCCGAGAGCGCGAGCGGGTGGCGCGCAAGTGCAAGCGCTGGAAGGAGCGGCTACGGCGGATGCCTGAGCTGGAGCGCCAGGCGTTGTTTACAGCGATCGATGAGGTACGGAGCGAGGTCGCCGAGGGGCCTCACGCGGGCGTTGGGCAGGAGGCGCATCACCAGATTTGACGATGGATGGCGGAAACTCTCCGCGTAGGGTGCCGATCTCCAGGCTCTGCCCGGTCGCCGGATCGAACCAGAGCAGCGACATCAGGCCATGTACAGACCCATAGTTTCAACTACAGCTTCTATATCACACCTCTGTTTCATCTAGCCGTGATTTCACGTCAGTTCCTCATGCGGCTGCGCCGCACCCTGATGCATGAAAATAGACTGCTCGCGGTTCTCGGTTCTTGGTTCTCGGTTCTATTTTCACGTTAGAATGACTTTGCAAACACGCCCTTGGATGTCGGCTTCCCTTTTGGTGCGATTTCAGAAAATTTACAATCTCAGGAGTTACGCAGTTGCAAAAGATCGCTTTGACCCTTTGAGAGCCAATAAACTGGACTTTGGGCGGTGGCATCTCCCCTAAACTGAGAGGTTTTAGATATAGTTTGCGCCCCTAAATCGCCGCTGGAAGGCTCAACGGTGTAACTCCTAAATCTTTTTTCCTCTGAATTTACGCAATATTATATAACGGGCTGAAGCGCCGCCGATCGCTTGGCAGGCAGAAGACGGCGCTTCAGAGAGGGCCGGCAAAGGGGTGTGCGACTCTCCTTCGCTGGTCCACGCGAAGTGTTGGTGACATTATAAACGACAAGTCTGCGTGTCGTCTGTTTCCTTCGTATAGCACTTACGGATGATGTGCCCAAGTGGATGTCACAGCGTAGAGAAATTTTGGACTTCTTTCGTTGTGATGGTTCATACGGTCCATGTAGATGCCGCTGTACAGTACCAAGACTCGGTTCTGATTTATATTTTCACCGGATAGTCGAACTCAGTCGCTTTATGGATGAGAGCAACAAGGAACATCAACGTGGAAACCATGCAAGCTAACCCGAAGAGACACGAAGCACCAAGAAGGGTGACTCCCACGACACAATTCCATAGGAGGGCTAGCCACTCCAGAGCCCAACGTCGTTCAGCAAATCGGAGGCGTATGGATCGACGTACACCGCTATCCAGTGGAACAACACGACATTATCTCGCGCTCGCTGTTCTGCTGCTGGTCGCATTGAATGCTGGCGTAGCCATGTTTGTCCCAGCGGCGCGCGAGATTTTCGATAAGCTGTTCCAGGTCCTGCTCCTGGTGATTGGTTACTACTTCGGGCGCCGCTGAGAAACCGTAAACACACTTTAGTGGCTGCCGGTGGTCTGCATAACCACCGGCAGTTCCATTGTCACCCGTGCCCGCAGCAGCTCGACAAGGCACCGCAGCGAGACGGCCGCCGGCAGCGTCTTCGCAGATGCTGGCCGCAAGGCCTCATCGCCAGATTCGACGATGGGTGCCGGCGCCGGGCAACATAGAGAACACTAGAATGAGAATTAGGGCATTGTACGCAAACGCGCGTTTGCGTACAATGCCGAGTAGTTCACAGGGATCGAGAATGACCAGGGGCAGTCATCATCATCCCGCTTCCTGACTATTCGCCACCAGCGCCCGCAGCAACCCGACGATCCGCCGCGGCGCGTCCAGGTCGTCCCGTGTCTCCTGCTCCTCGGCCAGCAGCGCCCAGGCCGCCGGCAGGGCCGTGGCCGGCAGTGTACACGGCTCACCACCGCAGCGCGGGGGTGTGATATGCCAGCCATCGTCATCGACCGCCAGCCGCCAGCAGAACGAGGAAGCCGGTTGTCAGCAACTTTCAAGTGGGGGTCGTTGCGGTCAACGGCACTTCAGGCCGACACGAAGCGATATTCTCGGTGTTGTGGGTTCTTCGGTGGGGAAGCGCAACTGGGGGAGGGGCTTGCGTCAAACGAGGGACAACGGAGGGCATAGGAAAGCCCTCCAGGGAAGGCTCCCTGAAGGGCTAAATCGGCGGGCGGAGAGGTTTCAGCCGAGCGGGGGTGTTGCAGTTGTCGTTGCGGTGTCTTCGGCGGCAGTTCCGTACTTCGAGCCATCGGGCATAGTCGCTCCTAGAAGATTGGCCCCTTCCAGGTTGGCCGCTTGTAGCTTGACCCCCTGGTATTCAGCAAGAAACAGGGTGGCTCCTTCCAGGTTTGCCTCACGAAGGTCGGCTCCTTCTAAGTTTGCCCCACTCAGAATAGCTCCGCGTAGATCGACCCCCCGCAGGTTGGCACTCAGTAGCCAAGCCCCTCCTAGATCGGCCTCTCGCAGATTGGCCCCTCCTAGATCGGCCTCTCGCAGATTGGCCCCTCCTAGATTGGCTTTAATCAAAACTGTCCCACATAGCTTGGCTGCAAATAGATTGGTTCCTCCCAGATTGGAGCCTTGTAGATTTGCCCTTTCTAAGCGAGCACCCGATAGATCAGCCGCCACCAAGTTGGCTCCTTGAAGTTCGGCCTCTTGCAGATTGGCCTTTCGTAGGTTGACCGTCTGCAATACAGCCCCCGGCAGTTTGACCTTTTTGAGTATGGCCTCTTCTAGTTGAACCCTCTCCAACTTGGCACCGCGCAAATCGGCCTCGTGCAACCAGGCACCGCGCAAATCGGCCCCTTCCAAGTCTACCCCTCGCAGGTCGGCTCCTTGCAAATTGGCTTTTTGCAGGTACGCATACGGCAAAATGGCCCCTCGCAGCTTCGCCCCTGATAGGTTGGCTTTATGTAGTGAACCATCCCAATGCCACTTGTGTACTACTAGCTCTCGAACCGCTCGTAACGCAATTCCATTATCCGTTGGATGCCCCATTTCTCGAATAAGCTGTGCTTTTAGCTGCTGTTCTGCTCGGCGTTCGTTCAACCAGTCGATAGTGAAAACGGCAAGCGCGATACCCACCAAGGTCGTAGCGGCACTGGTGTAAAAATCCTTGATGAAACTTCCCCACTCCTCGCCTGCGCGGGGTAGTGAGTTGCAGAGGTCAGAATAGCAGTACAGATAGGCGTATCCTCCGATCCCTACCAATACACCGAACACACCAAGCAGAAGTGCCGCAACTCTTGGAGCGGTGAACCAACTAACAAGCTGTTGCCAAAAGCTATCTCGTTGCATCATATCATTACCCCGTTGTGCATATGCCTACGCAGGAGGTTCAGTCGGGGTTACAGACACGATTGTATCACGCACCAGGAAACAACGGCTCAGGGTCAGCGAGGGCCGCTTTGAGGGTGATGCGCCCCGGCATCCGGGCCTTCCAGCTCCCCGGAGCCGCCGGGCTGGCGCTGGTCTTCTTGGCTGTCTTCTTCGCCGGCTTCGGGTCCACTGAGAAAGCCGTCGGCCACTCCCTTCGTTAAGTAAAGCTGCCTGCGCGGGCCTAATGAAATTTGACGATCAAACCCAGTAATGCTAGGCGCCACAACCGCTTTATGATTGGTGCCTCTACCGGGAAGCAACGCGATCACGTTCTTGCCGCGAACCGGCGATCGTTCGAGCCGGCGCTGGAGTGCGCGAGCGAGATGCCGGCGAGCATCGTCTATTGTGCATGAAGCAGGAGCAGGTGGCGAGAGCGGGATCGTGGCAAGTACCGGATGGTCGCCGAACACCTCGCGCATGAGCAACTCGAATAGCTCGCCTCCGGTGCGGTTGAGCGGGGCGCGTAGCGACGCCTCGGAGCAGGCGAGCAGCAGCTCGGCCGCCGTCGGCATCGTCAGATCGCCGCCCGCGAGAGTGCGGCCAATCAGCTCGGCCAGGTGCAACTCGTACAGACGCGCATGGCCCCAGCGCATCAGGTCGTGCGTGGGCTCCAGGATCGCCAGGGAGAGCGCTGCGGTCAGCAGCTCGGCGTGCTCCGGGTGCTCCCTGGTGGCCTCCAGAACGGCCGCAGCGGCGCGCTGGTCGGGCATAAAGAGCACAATGTCGCTGTCAGCCGGCGCAGCATCTTCGGCTGCGATGGGCGCGCTGGCTTCGATGTCGTGCAGATCGGCGCTCATTCCTCGCTCCTCGTGTGCCTCCAGCGTCAGGTTTTCTGGTCGTCCAGCTCCTCGCTGCTGTGATTTTGCTGCTGGTCGCTCATACCGGCCGCTCCTCCTGCGCATAGCGGCCATCGGCGCGGGCCTGGGCGTAGGTGCCCAGGCGTGTCAGCAGATCCCGCCACGCCTGCCGAGCAGCCACCGCCGCAGCGTGCAGGGCCTCGATGCGCGCCCCGGCCGGCTGGTCCTGGCATAAGTAGCAGTGGGTTTGTGCGGCTGGATAGCCGCCTTTCAGTCTCACCATCTTCGCTGTGTGGCGCTCGGCTAGGGCGCGCCGCACCTCCGGCACATCTCCGGTCCAGAAGTAGGTCGGCGAGTAGCGGCGATCCGGTGGCAGGTACAGGTAAATCACACTCGGCGTGAGTGGGTTGGCCGCACCCTTGCCCGCCGCAGCCAGGCGTTCGTCGTAGCGCCCCAGCTCGCGCAGCGCCCCCGCCAGCGCATCAAGCGCGGCCTGCCAGGCGTCGCGGACCTGCTGCGCTTCTGCCCAGGCATCCTCATCCGGTAGGCAATGGACGAGATGATCCGGCCGGTTGAGGATCGCCTGCCCCGGCCGTGCCGTCACACCGGGCAGCGTGCCCGGCTCGACGCGCACGCCCGACGGCGTGTCGCCCAGCACCTTCAACCGTTCGATCGGCGCGGCGCGCCAGGGATGATGCAACTCGCCGACGTGCAGCACATGCGGGACCAGCGCGATTGTCTCGGTTGACATGCTGTTGCCTCACTGTTCTAGCTGGCGAAGCTGCTGCGCCAGCGCATCGAGATCGATTCCCTCTGAGCGTGCCAGCGCTAGGGCGCTGGGAGCGTCGGCACCGAACGGCGGCACGGTGGGGTCGTCGTGGCGGATCTGCGGCCAATCGGAGGGCCAGAAGACCCCGTGCGGCACCTCTGGCCGATCTCCGAACCACATACGGGCGCGATAGTCCACGCGCCAGCCATCGGCGAGATTGATCCACAGATGCGGCGCCACGTTGCGGTCGCTGGGCCGATGCAGGATGCCCCCGACGCCGACGGTGTGTTCGATCCGGGCGCGCGAGAGCAGCGCGCTGATCAGACAGGTCATCCCGTCGCACTCCAGCGCGCAGCGGTCGAGCTGGTCGAGCACGCGGGCCAGTGGGTGCGGGTGTTGTTTGCTGGTACTGCTCATGGTGCTTGGTGGCGCTGATCGCGCGTCTCCTCCAGATAGGCAAGGATATGCCGGGCCTGTTCGCCCGTGAGGTTGCGCAGCTCCAGGTGGACGCCGTACAGGGCGCTCGCCTCACCCTTGCCGGTGATGCCAGTGGAGTGACTGGTGATGAAAAAAGAACTATCCCGCTCACGCGGGCCGCAGCCGTGGTAGGCCGCGCGTAGTGCCTGCACGGTCTCCTGCTCCCATTGCTTACGGCGCACATGTTCGACGTAGCGAGCGCTGGTCTCCGCAAACACCGCCCGGTAGCGTGGCAGCAGCCTGCGCCGGATCGCCTCCGCGATCGTGGGGGCATCCTTGCGCTCGTCCTCTGTGATCTGGCAGCTTACCCACTCGTAGCGCATGCCATCGCGCGAGAGCTTGCGCGGAACGGAGTTGTGCATTTCCCCAAACCAGCCCGTGATGATCAGGCGGCGCTTGTTACGCCGGAGCGTCAGCTCCAGGCCGGTTTCGCTTGTGAGCAGCGCCCGACCGCCGGAGGGATTGAGCGCCCATTCCTGAACGTCGTGGGCGCTCAACTTCTCGGCGATGTCGCGGCAGCGCTTGAGCCATTCAAGGTTTCGCGTGTCCACAAGTCTCCCTTTCCTCAACCACCACGCCGCGACCGGCCAGGTAGGCATGGGCGATCGAGAGCGCCCGCGGCTGGGCCTGTTGCCTGCTCCACCTGCGGCCACCTGCCGCCGGCCAGTCTTCGGGCAGCTCCGGCAGCGTGTCGCTATCCCGGAAATGAAAGGCAATCTGGAGCGGCTGACCGTCGAGCAGGAGCCCGGTTTCAACGAAGAAGATCGGCATCTCCTGGTGGTCGTCGCGCCAGGAACGTTCACGCCAGGCAGCCAGACAGGCCCAGCGGACTGCCTCGGCCTTGAGCGCGTACAGCCCAGGATCGCCGGGGTAGCCCGGCCAGTCCTTCGCGCCGGCGTTGCAGAGCAGCGCCAGCACGGCCAGGCCGTCGGGGTGGTCCAGGAACAGCGGCAGCAGATCGGCCGCAATGCCCCAATGCTCCAGGATGCGCTCACTCATTGAAAATCTACTCCGCTCCACCCGAAGGGCGCGCTCCAGCGGTGTCGTCGAGCAGCGCCACGAGCGCCGCCATGTCGTCAGGCCAGCCGGCATCTTTGCAGAGCCGGAAAATGTTGGTGGGCAGCGGCAGCGTGAGCATGCTGCGGTGGTTGTCGCCTAGCTCGCCTTCGGGCTCGACCACCGAGTACCAGCGGCCGAACACATAGTCTGCCGGCGTCTGCTCGTGGTGCCGCAGCTCGCCGTAGACACACAGCCCGTCCGGCGCGACCAGCAGCACATGGGCACCCGGCCCGATGTGATTGGCCCACGCAGCAACGTGCTGGTTGGCCTCGGCGCGGACCTCGTTCAGTGCCGTTATCGCATCACTCCAGTTATCAAAGGTCGAGGCTCTCTCGCTGGCGCGGATAGTCGGGGTGCGGCGCACAACCGGCGTCCCGTCGGCCAGGACCAGCTCGCGCCCGCCCCAGGCGATATTGCGCCAGGTCGAGCCGGCCAGGTCAAGCCGGTGCTGGGTGCGCAGGTGCGCGGCGCCGTCGCCGCTCGTGGAAGTGTTGCAGCAGAGGCAGGTTACGGTGTAGCTCATGATTGGCCTCTATCGAATAACGGCTGTGACGCTGTGGCAGCCGGCCCGTTCTTAACCGGATAATTTGAGTATAGCACAACTCTACAATACTGTCAATAATGTATTGACAGTATTGTATATACATGGTATGATGCACTCACGTCGATCGAAATGAGGGGGACATGAGCAGCACAACCATCATCCACATCACCGACAGCGGCATAGGCGCGATCCAGCGCTAGTGGGCCGGCTTCGTCGCCGGCATTGTCGCGGCGCGCCACACCAGGCAGCCGCGCCAGGACATCTCACTCGCCACCCACTTCAATCCGGCCACGGTGCTACCAGAGCGGCATGCCAGCCTGCCGCGCCTCCTGCTGCTGCACAACGACTTGATGACAGAGTTCAACATGTCCACTGCACAACACTACGCCGAGCACGGCCAGCTTGGGCTACTGCGTGAGCGGCTGCGAGAAACGTGGCGGATGCTGGAGTAGTTCGAGGCGATCTTGGATCGTGGGGTTCGAGTAGCAATGGAACTAATGAGTAGTGACAAGCGAGATCATGTATGGGCAGATTTGCGGTGGGGATGCGGAAAGCGCTACATCAACCAGTTAGCCGGGACAACGAGCCCCGCTGGCTCTTTACACCGGGAGGAAACTACTACATCTTGTCACACCTGGTTCTTGCAACACTTCCCGCTATCCGGCGTATATCTACAGGGATGTGGCAACAATTCGTTGAATTTCGGGCCATTTGACATAAGTGCCCTTATAGCCCGTCCAGGGTCAACTGGATGGTTGCTGGCTCGACCACTGTTCTGGGTTCCTCGGCTCTCCATCAGCGTGTGCTAGCGGCATAAAGTCCTGTTCACGGGAAGTGACGGAGAATCGGTGGCCTACCCAACCGCACGCCCGGTTTGGGGAGGGGGAGGTGGAAACCGACGAGCGAACGGCAAGCACGGCGCCGTGTCCCTACTCCACGATAGAAACCCCAAGTAGAACCGCACACTGCGCGCATGGACACTGTAGCGACCAAGCCACCGCAGCGGCTCTCTTCACGCTTCCACCGCCCCCAACACCTTCAACGCCGCTTTCTGTGCCGCGCTCACGCCGGTAACGCCCGTGATGTTCATCCCCGCATAGGGGCTTTCCACCTGAAACGTATTGACACACGCGCCAGTCTGGCTATCCCATACGTGAATGGTGCCGTCAGCGCTACAGCTCAATACAACCGCGCTGTCGGGGCTAAAGGCGACACTATAGACCACTTCGGAATGACCACGCAGCACCGCACGCAGCCTGCCGCCGGCCACATCCCACAGGCAGACGGTACAATCGCTGCTTGCGCTCGCCAGGGTTGCTCCATCCGGGCTAAAGGCCAACGAGAAAATCCAATTCGTGTGCTGGCGCAAGAGATCGGGCGGTCTACAGCCGCCTATGTGTTGCCTATCGCCCTTGTCGGTCAGATCCCAGAGATGGATCAAACAGTTTCCGCCACAGGCCAGGGTTGAGCCGTTGGGGCTGATGGCGACCGCGAAAATGTCCTGTTCATCGACGGCCTGGACTGTTTTCCGCGCCGTTACCAGCTCGGGTATACCCGGCTGGGTCAGATCCCACAGCCGCACCGTACGTCCTGATCCGACACTCGCCAGCAGGCGACCATCGGGGCTAAAGGCCAGATCATAGACATACTGTGCGTTCGCCGCGAGCACAGCAACCAGATGATCCGCTCCGGTGCCATCGAGCGGCTGCTTTCGGTCGTGTCCCAGCCCCGTCAGCCTCCAGATTCGCACCGTACCATCGGTGCTCCCGCTAGCCAGCAGCTTGCCGCCCGGCTGGAAGCCGACATACAGAATGCTCCTCGTATGGCCGTAGAACGTTTGGAGGAGCTGCCCGCTCGTAGCATCCCACAGACAGATGCTTCCGTCGGCGCCGGCACCGGCGATCAGGTCGCCATCTTCGCTCAGGGCAACCCGGTACACCGGGCCGCGTTGCCCATGCAGGCTGCGGTGCCCCTCGGCCTGTACGCCGTGTCCCTGCCACAGATGCACGAGCTGATCGTAGCCGGCTGCCGCCAGCAGCCAGTCTGTCTTTGCTGCTGCGCCAGGAGTTGCCGCCCCTTGTGCCTGGGGAGTGCGCGCTATCGCAATCGCTCCCAAGGCGCGCGGTTGGCCGCGCAGCATGTAGAGTGCCTGGCCGGTTGCGGCATCCCAGACCCGGACTGTCTGGTCGTTGCTGCCGCTGACAAGCAGTTGCCGCGTTTCAAGGCCGCCGCCGACCGGTCGTCCCTCAGTGTCGGCCATCGGCTGCGGGCCAAACAGCACTGACCAGATCACGTGGGTATGCCCGAGCATGGTATGCAGCAGGTGCAACTGCTCCTGAGTATCGAGCGTCCACACGCGCACGGCGCGATCCAGGTGTGTGCTCGCCAGCATCTTGCCATTGGGGCTGAAGGCCAGGGCATCGATCGCCCCGGCCCTGGTTTCGATGACCTGGTGGAGGTGGCCCTCCGGCAGCCGCCAGAGGCACAGATGGCCCTCCCTTCCCCCGCTCGCCAGCATACGGCCATCGCCACGTAATGCCACCGCGTCGAGCAAACCAGTTGGTATGATGATCGTCACGCCTGCCTTGCCCGTCACCACATTCCATAGCTGCACGCTGCCGTCGCGGTTGCCCACCGCAACCATCTCGCCGTCCATACGAAAGGCCACCAGCCGCAAACGGGTTGCGGTGGTGGCAAACTGATCGACCAGCCGGGGAGCAGTGGGCGTGCTCACATCCCAGACAAACAGCTCGCCGGTACTCGCGACACTGCTCAGGCGACGGCCGGCGGCGTGAAAGCTCACCGCGAGCAAGGCCCCCTGCTGGGCGTGGGGCAGGCGAACAGCGTGGCATTCCCCGGCGCGCTCGTCCAGCGACCAGACGCCGACGTGTGTATCGTCGCTTGCGCTTGCCAGGACCATTTCGGTCGTGCCCGCTGCGGTGGTGCGCTGTCCAAAGGCCAGCTCTCTGATCGCCTGGCTATGGGCCTGGATCACCCGGATCAACTGCTGGTCGGCGGTGCGCCAGAGGTAGATGTCGCCCTCGCCCGTACCAGCCGCCAGGTAGCTGCCGTCAGGGCTAAAGGCCGCCGTGTAGACCAGGCCAAACGGCTCGGTGAAGGTGCTCTCGATCAGTGCTGCTTGGGTAAAATTGGCCTGTGGCAGGCTGACCCCGCGCAGGTACAACTGGCGGAAGGTGAGCTGCGAACAATCGATGCCGCGCAGGTCTACACCCAGATGCAACAACAGATGCAGCAGATTGGCGGCGGCATATCCGGGGGCGAGCGTGGTTGTGCGCAATCCGACCAGCAGTTGTTTCAGCCGCTCGGCTGCGCCCGTGCTGCCCAGGCGCCCGACAAGCTGTGCGGCAACCGCCTGGAGCAGCAGGCGGGTCTGGCCGGCACGCACATACTCTTTGGCCTGGGCCAGGATCAGGGCATAGCGGTTGAGGCAGGACTGCGAGATGCGTGCGATAAGATCCTTTGCAACCAGTTCGTCGCTGATGCTTTCAACCAACTGATCGGTGGCATATTCGAGCACGACGTTTTGCAGCCCAAAGCTGGCTGCATCGCTCTCCAGCAGCGAGCGCCGCTGGAGCGAGCGGACGGCCTCAAGCAGCGGGCGTGAGGCCGGCGGCTGGCCGAGTGTATCGCGTAACACCACGAACGAAACGGGTTCGCGCACAACCGCCAGCCAGAGCAACAGCTCGCACTCCAGGGGCGTCAGGCGGGCAAACTGCTGATCCAGCAGAGCGCGAATATCGTCGAAGACCAGCGTCTCGGCCTGTAAGAAGGCAGCGACATCGCCCGCGAAGATCGATTAAATCGTCTCGGCGACCAGTTTGAGCCCCAGTGGGTTGCCGGAATACTGCTGAACCAGCGTGCCCAGTTCAGCCAATGCGCCGCCGAGGCCGCGCGCCTGGAGCATCTGCTGCCCGGCCTCGGCTGGCAGACCGGCCAGGGGCAACAGGCCGACTGCCGACGTGCCCTCGTCCAGCCGGAGCAGATCTTGCGGGCGCTCGCGGCTGGTGATCAGCAGACAGCTACGGTGCTGCTCCTCGGCCAGGCGACGCAGCAGTTGCCCATAGCCTTCGTAGCCGGGGCGGTAGGCGCCGCTACGTTCGCCGCTCTGCAACACACTCTCCAGATTGTCGAGAATGAGCAGGCAGCGCTGGCGCCGCGTGTGTTCCAACAGCAGAGCGAGCTGCTGATCGAGGCTGACTGGCACGGTCGGCGCCTCCTGAACAGAAAGCACGGACAGCCACTCCTGGAGCACCTCGTCGAGCGGCGGGGCATTCACCAGCGAGCGCCAGAGAATGCGGGTGAATGTCCCCTCCCGCACCCTGGTCTCGCCGCGGCTCTGGGCCTGGCCGAAGGGTTCGTGAGCTTCGGCCAGGGTATGGGCGAACGTGGCGGCCAGGGCGCTCTTGCCCTGGCCACCGATCCCGAAGATGCCCACTAGACGACAGCCTTGCTCAAGCACCCATACGTGCAGGCGCGCCAGCTCCACCTGCCGGCCGTAAAGCTCAATGCGTCGGGGCAGCCCGTGCGCAGCTCCCTGAGCCGGCCATTCTGCATGGTTGCTTGTTCCTTCTGAGCCGGCCGCTGCGCCCAGAGGTGCCGCTTCGGTCGTCACAGGCCCGTCTACAGCCTGCACACTCCTGGCTTCTGGCGCGGGGCCGGCGTCGCCGGCCCGCTGTTTTCTGCTCCCTGCCCGGAGCTGCTCATAGAGCGCCTTCGTGTCGGCCAGCGGCTCTACGCCAAACTCAGCCAGCAAGATACGCCTGCATGCCTCGTACTGCGCCAGGGCCGCGCTGCGCTCGCCGGCCTGGTCGAGGATCACCATCTGCTGCCGGTGCGCGGGCTCCGACCAGGGTTCGAGCAGCAGCAGCCGGCAATTCGCCACCAGCGCGCCGGCATAGTCAGCGCGCTGGACATACTCGCGCACCAGAGCGAACAACGCCTCCACCACCAATATGTGCAACTGCTCGCGCTGTTCGAGCACCCAGGCTTCAAAGGCGGGGGCATTGTGGACATAGAAGCCGCTGAGAAACTCCCCCTGGTACAGATCGACCGCCGCCTGACGGCTCGCCAGATCCGCCGCCGGCCCGCGAGCCAAGCCACGCCGCAGCGCCTCAACGTCGATCCAGTGTGAGCTTGTGCGGTCAAACGCCACTGTCTGACGTTCGATCAGCAGGTAGTTGCCTAAAAGACGGCGCAGATTTGGCAGCACCGCGCGCAAGTTCTGCCTGGCCTGGGCGTCCGCCATCTCACCCCACAGCAGTGCGGTAAGGGTGTCGCGGCTGTGGGTCGCAGCGTGCGTGGTGACGGCGAGGTAGTAGAGCAGGGCCTGAGCTTTGGTGGTAGCAAACTCAGTCACTGGCCGCTCGCCGAGCAGGATGTGGGGCGACCCGAGCAAACTGAAACGCAACATCTGGTTCATTGGGGCCTCTTCATGTTCTATTTGCGTCCCATTTGCGTTTGATTTGCGCTGGGCTGCTATAGTGTGCCTATGCAGCATCTCAATCCAGTCGGCAACTATACCTTCATCATCCGGTGTCAGGCAGAATATAGTGCTGCCACCCGGACGGTGACGCTGCGCTGCATTCTGGAGATGCCGGCCACAGGTCAGCATCGCAGCTTCAGCGATATGCATGCGCTGCTGGCCGCTATAGAGGCCGATCTGCTGTCAATGCAATCCCGCCTGCTTCTATCAGAGCAGGAGCCATAATCATGTGGCGCACGCGATCGTGCCGCCAGGGCATACACCGAGGCGATCACATCTCTATCGGCTATCGATGATGTGGATATGAGATCGGAAAGGGACGCTATCGTAGATCGGACAAAATATACCATGATCGGTGCGGCCAGTCAAAAGGCTCACACGGTATTTTTGCACGAGCGGCACACTCTTTTTACATGGAGGGCAATCGTCGTCGTTTCCAGACCTGACCTTGCCCGCACTCCATGCAAAGCATCCCTGTTTCGGGTGGAGCAAGGGAAGTGCGAAAAAGCGCGGCCCTCACTCGTTCGCGTAGGGTAGCGGCTATCTGCCCGATGCGGTCGAGACGTTTCCAGCACGTGGCTACGTGGGGTGGTGGCTGGTGGAGCTGGAAGGAGGGACACTCGTTCCCCACTGATTGATCACCCGTTGGCCCTGATTGCGTCTTTGGTTCGTCCTAGCCCCGGCACGCCCCGACCGCGTGCCCTCGTTCCGCCTGCTGTATTCGGCTCATTCCCGGTGTGCTCCCTATAGGTGCATGCTTCCCACTGATGGCGAAAGAACCATTGGTTGGGTCAGGTTGCGCCGCCAATCCGTGCCGCTCGTCTGCGATGGCGCGCGTGCGAGCGTGCGTCTCGTTGTGGGCAACTTGTAGTACATAAGGAACCAGATCATGACAACTACCACCGACCCGCTGGCGCAGGATCAGGAGCTGCGCAGTGTGTTCACCTCCAGCCTGGCCGAGATCTTCGCCCAGCTTAATATCAGCCTGGTGGTCTCGACCTACCAGGCCGGCAAGGTGATCCTGGTGCGCCACGACGGCGGCGCGGCGGCAACCAACGGCCACGCCGGCACGATCAACACGCACTTCCGCACGTTCCCCAAGCCGATGGGCATCGCCGTGAAAGGCAACCGGCTGGCGATCGGCAGCCAGAAGAGCGTCTGGGAGCTGCACACCATGCCGGCGCTGGCGCGCAAGCTGGAGCCGGAGGGCAAGCACGACGCCTGCTACCTGCCCCGTCGCATCCACATCACCGGAGACATCGATATCCACGAGATGGCCTACGCCAGTGACGACGAGCTGTGGCTGGTCAACACGCGCTTCGGCTGCCTGTGTACGCTGGACCCCGCGCACAGCTTCCACCCGCGCTGGCGCCCGCCGTTCGTGACCGCCTACGCGCCCGAGGACCGCTGCCACCTCAACGGCCTGGCGATGGTCGACGGCCGCCCCAAATACGTCACCGCGCTGGGCGCGACCGACACGCAGGGCGGCTGGCGTGCCGACAAAGCCCGTGGCGGCATCCTGATCGACATCGAGACCAACCAGATCCTGCTGCGGGGCCTCTCGATGCCGCACTCGCCACGCTGGTATGGCGGGCGGCTGTGGCTGCTGGAATCGGGCCAGGGCAGCCTGGCCGCAGCCGACCTGGAGGCCGGCACCTGGCAGACCATCTGCCAGTTGCCCGGCTTCACGCGCGGGATCGACTTCTACGGCCCGCTGGCCTTTATCGGCCTCTCGCAGGTGCGCGAGACGGCCACCTTCAGCGGCATCCCGCTGGTCGAGCGACTGGACGAGCGCACCTGCGGCGTGTGGGTGGTCAATATCCAGAGCGGCGAGACGCTGGGCTTTCTGCGCTTCGAGGCCGGCGTGCAGGAGATCTTCGCCGTGCAGGTGCTGCCCAACATCCGCTACCCCGAGATCCTGGAGTGGGACGATAAGCACCTGGACCACTCGTATGTGCTGCCCGACGCCGCGCTGGCGGAAACGCCACTGGCCGAGGTGGTGTGAAAGGGGGTGATGCGATGACCAGATGACAAGGTGACAAGATGAAGGGGTGAAGAGGTGCATCTGAGGATAGAGGATGGACGATGGAAGGTGGAGATCGGCTGGTCTCCCCCTCTCCCTCTCTCCCCCTCTCCCCCTCAGCGGTCGGTGGTCGGTACATTATTTCGACAAAAGGAGCATCATCAATGCAACCCAAGCCTAATCAAGCGGACCAACACGGGGCCGAGCCCCTAGACGCCGAGGAGGCGACGATCGCGGAGGCGTGGCAGGAGCAAGTGGCGCAGGCGTCCAGCAGCGCCAACCTGGCGGCCGAGCTGCGGCAGGCGCCGCCGACCTTGTACCGACGGTTTGCCGCTGCCTACCGCGACCTATTGGCGCTGTCGCGGGCACGACGGCGCAAACTGCTGCGCAGTATGGGGATGACGCTGGCCGGGGCCGCGCTGGCGTTTGCCCTCGCGCTCGGCCAGGTTCCTGTCGCCCGCGCCGCCAGCATTCCCGTGGGCGGGAGCTGCACACTGGTGGACGCGATCACCGCCGCTAACACCGACACCGCTACAGGCGGCTGTTCAGCCGGCAGCGGTGCTGACACCATTACGTTGTCGGGCAATGTGACACTGACGATGGTAAACAATATCGGGCCGAACAGTGACCCCAACGGCCTGCCGATTATTACCAGCGCAATCACCATCGCAGGCAACGACTACACGATCGCTCGCGACGCCAGCGCACCCGCCTTCCGTATTCTGCGTGTCGCAGCGGGTGGCGACCTGACCCTCAACGATACAACCATCAGCGGCGGCTTTGGCTCTAGCGGCTTTGTCCCTGGCGCCGCCATCTTCAACGATGGCACGCTGACGCTGATAGGTAGCACCATCAGCGGCAACACCGCCAGCAGTAACGCCGGCGGCATCTACAACACAGGCACGCTGATTCTAATGGGCAGCACGGTTAGCGGCAACACCGCCAACGGCCAGGCCGGCGGCATCCTCAACCAGTTTGGTGGCACGGCGACCTTGACCAACAGCACCGTCAGCGGCAACGCGGCTGCCATCAGCAGCGGCGGCATGTCCAACGGTGGCACAGCAACGCTGACCAACAGCACCGTCAGCGGCAACACCGTCAGCGGCGGCTATGGCGGCGGCATCGTCAACGATGGCACGCTGACGCTGACCAACAGCACCGTCAGCAGCAACACCGCCAGCAGCTTCGGCGGCGGCGGCATCTTCAACGGCATGGGCACAACCACCCTGGTAGGCAGCCTGATCTCCGGCAATAGCGCGCCCAGTGGGCGGGAAATCCATAACTATGGATACGTCGTCAGCGCCACCTACAACCTGTTCGGGCACAGTGGGGAGAGCAACGCGCAGGCGTTCACCAACTTCACGCCCAGCGGCAGCGACATCAACGCCACCAGCGACGGCACCAATACCGCCCTGGCGAGCATCCTGAACACCACATTACAAAACAATGGTGGCCCGACCGAAACTCATGCCCTGGTGCCGGGCAGCCCGGCTGTGGACGCCGCCCCCACCGGCCCGGCCACCGACCAGCGTGGGGTCAGTCGCCCACAAGGCTCGGCCTTCGACATCGGCGCCTTCGAGTTGGGAGGGGCTGTCTCGCCTACCGATACACCCACACTAACCAACACGCCGACTAACACACCGACCAACACGCCCACGCTGACTAACACACCGACCAACACGCCCACCAACACGCCAACCAACACACCAACCAATACGCCGACCAACGCGCCGACCAACACGCCAACGCCAACCAACACACCGACGCCGACACCCATACCCACAGCCGACCTGTCGGTGGCGGTCAGCGACACGCCTGACCCGGCGGCCGTCGGCGACAGCTTCAGCTACATCGTCACCGTGACCAATAACGGACCCGACACCGCCACCTCGGTCAGCGCGATGACAACGCTATCGGGCGCTTCGGCGACGCTCCTGTCGGCCACATCCTCGCAGGGTTCGTGCTCGATCAGCGCGCCGACGGTGACGTGCTCGCTCGGCACACTCGCCAACGGCGCCAGTGCGACCATCACCATCACGGTCGAACCCAACGCCACCGGCACCGTGACAGCCAACTCAACGGTGAGTGCTAGCCAGGCCGACCCGACATTGGGCAACAACAGCGCCTCCCAGAGCACAACCGTCAACAATCCGTTCGGCTGCACGATAAGTGGCACCTCCGGCAACGACAACCTCAACGGTGGCAACGGCACCGACGTGATCTGCGGGCTGGGCGGCAACGACACGATCAACGGCGGCAACGCCAACGACGTTATCTATGGCGGCTCGGGTAACGACACGATCAACGGCGGCAACGCCAACGACGTGATCAATGGCGGCCCAGGCAACGACAGCATTTTGGGCGACAACGGCGACGACGTGATCAACGGTGGCGCGGGCAATGACATCATCGACGGCCAAAACGGCAACGACACCCTGACCGACACCGCCGGCACCGACAGCCTCAGCGGCGCGAACGGCAGCGATGCGATCGTCACCCAGGACGGCGTGGGCGGCGACACCGCCAACGGCGGGCTGGGACCGGATAGCTGCACCGTGGACGCCACCGACACCACCTCCGGTTGCTAGGCGCAAAGCCGTTCAAACTCGGGGTTTTAACGCAAAGACGCCAAGGGGCAAAGGCAGGGAGATAGGGCCTCTATGACATCTTTGCATCTTCGCATCTTTGCGTCTTTGCGTTAAATGTGAACAGTTTCAAGTCGCGTTATTTCGACAAAAGGAGCACCACCAATGGATCGCAAACCCAATCAAGCGGACCAACACGAGGCCAAGTCCCTAGAGGCTGACGAGACGACGATCTCTCTGGCGTGGCAGGAGCAAGTGGCGCAGGCGTCGAGCAGCGCCAAGCTGGCGGCCGAGTTGCGCCAGGCGCCGCCGACGCTATACCGGCGGTTTGCGGTGGCCTACCGCGACCTGCTGGCGCTGTCGCGAGCGCGACGGCGCAAGCTGCTGCGCAGTATGGGGATGTCGTTAGCCGGGGCGGCGCTGGCGTTTGCCCTGGCGCTCGGCCAGGTTCCAATCGCCCGTGCCGCCGGCATTGGCGTGGGTGGCAGTTGCACCCTCATCGACGCCATCACCGCCGCCAACACCGACACGGCGGTGGGCGGGTGTGCCGCCGGCAGCGGCGCCGACACGATTACGCTCTCGGGCGATGTCACGCTGACCAGTGTCAACAGCACCGGGGCTTATGGGGATAACGGTCTGCCGCTGATTACCAGCGCGATCACGATTGAGGGCAACGGCGCCACCATCAGCCGCGTGGGCGGCTCCCCCGACTTCCGCATTTTTGAGGTCGCCAGCACCGGCGACCTCACCCTCAACGACACGACCATCAGTGGTGGCAGATCTAGCCTCGTCTTTTTCTATTTCTCTGGATCTGGCGGCGGCATCCTCAACAGTGGCACGCTGACGCTGACCAATAGCACAGTCAGCGACAACACCATCGGCGGCTTCGGCTTGGGTGGCGGTGGCGGCATCGAAAACTTCGGCATGGCAACTCTGAACAATAGCACGGTCAGCGGCAACGCCGCCAATAGCGGCGGCGGCATCGATAACAGTTATACGATGACCCTGAACAACAGCACGGTCAGCGGTAACACCGCCTATAGCGTCGGCGGTGGCATCATGAACAATGCCACGCTGACCCTGAACAACAGCACGGTCAACGTCAACAGCGGCAGCGCTGGCGGCGCTATCTTCAATAACGGTAGCTCCACCCTGACGGTGAACAATAGCACCCTCAGTGGCAACACCGTAACCAATAGCGGCGGCGCTATCTCCAACAGCACGGCCACGGTGACTCTGACCAACAGCACGCTCAGCGGCAACAGCGCCGCCAGCAACGGCGGCGCCATTGTCAACTTTGGCACGCTGAGTCTGGAGCGCAGCCTGGTCGCCGGGAACAGCGCCGGCTCCAGCGCACAGGAAATCTACACCCCCGTCGGCACGGTCAACAGCGCCAACAACAACCTGTTCGGGCACAGCGGGGAGAGTAACGCGCAGGCGTTCGATAACTTCACGCCCAGCGGCAGCGACATCACCGCCACTAGCGACGGCACCACGCCCACGGCGCTGGCGAGCATCCTGGACACCACGCTTGCCAACAACGGCGGCCCGACCCTCGCCCATGCGCTGGTCACGGGCAGCCCGGCCCTCGACGCTGCCCCCAGTGGCCCGTCCATCGACCAGCGCGGCGTCGCCCGCCCGCAAGGCGCGGATTTCGACATCGGCGCCTTTGAGCTGGTGCAGAACAGCGCGCCGGTGGCGAACAACGATAGCTACAGCACAGGCGAAGACACGGCGTTGAGCGTGCCTGCGCCCGGCGTGCTGGGCAATGACAGCGACGCCGACAGCGACCCATTGACGGCGGTGCTGGTGAGCGGGCCGGCGCACGGCACGCTGACGCTCAACCCCGATGGCTCGTTCAGCTACACGCCTACCGCCAACTACAGCGGCGCGGATAGTTTCAGCTACAAGGCCAATGACGGCACGGCCGACTCGAATGTCGCCACCGTCAGCCTCACGGTCGTCTCCGCCGCCGACCAGATCGAGGGGCTGATTGGTGACGTGCAGGCGCTGGTCGACAATGGTACGCTCAGCCCGGCCGACGCCTCCAAGCTATTCCATGATCTGAGCCAGGCTCAAAAGCACCTGGACAAGGGCCAGGTGAATGTCGCGATCAACATGCTGAGCAAATTCATCACCGATGTCACGAAGGTTGTCAACAATGGTGGGCTGCCCGCCGCCGAGGGCCAGGCGTTGATCGACGCCGCCAATGCGGTCATTGACTCGCTGGGCGGGTAGGCGCTCATCGAATGAATTCGATGCCTGAGAGAGCAAACGTGTTGAAACACGTTGGAGATCCTTCTTGAATACGTTTGAACGTGTTTGCGCTCTCAGGCCACAAATTCATTTGTGGATGAAGGGCGCAATCCCAACCATACCGTGTTCATCCGTACGGCCTACGTTTGGTCGTGCGTTCATAGTTCGCGTTATTTCGACAAAAGGAGCACCACCAATGGAAGGCAAGCACAATCAAGCGGAGCAGCACTCGACCGAGCCCCTAGACGCCGACGAGACGACGATCTCTCTGGCGTGGCAGGAGCAAGTGGCGCAGGCGTCCAGCAGCGCCAAACTGGCAGCCGCGCTGCGCCAGGCGCCGCCGACGTTGTACCGGCGGTTTGCCACCGCCTATCGGGACCTATTGGCGCTGTCGCGGGCGCGACGGCGCAAGCTGCTGCGCAGTATGGGCATGACGCTGGCCGGGGCGGCGCTGGCGTTTGCCCTGGCGCTGGGCCAGGTTCCAGTTGCCCGCGCTGCCAGCATCACCGTGAACGGCAGTTGCACCCTGGTGGATGCCATCACCGCCGCCAACACTGATACGGTGGTGGGTGGCTGTGCGGCCGGCAGCGGCGCCGACACGATTAGCCTGTCGGGCAATGTGACGCTTACGAGTGCGCTCCCGCAGCTCAACAGCGTCATCACCATCGCGGGCAATGGCTTCACCATCGCCCGCGACGCCGGCGCGCCCGACTTCACCGTCGTGAGCGTGGCAAGCAGTGGCAATCTTACGCTCAACAACACGACCATCAGCGGCGGCAGAAATGTCAATCTATTTGTAGGCGTCGGTGGCATCTTCAACAACGGCACGCTAACCCTGAACAACAGCACGGTCAGTGGCAACACCGGCTATCCCAACGCCGCCTTCTTCGGCACCGGCGGTATCTCCAACTATGAGGGCACGCTGACCCTGAATAACAGCACGGTCAGCGGCAACACGGGTGGGGACGCCGGCGGCATTATGAATGTCTCAGGCACGGCAACGTTGAACAACAGCACGATCAGTGGCAACACGGCCGTCTCCTACCAATATGGCGGCATCTACAACTTTGGCGGCACGGTGACGTTGAGCAACACTATTATCGCCAACCCGGTCTCGGGCTCAAACTGTTCCAGTTTTACGCCGTTCACCTCGGCTGGGTACAACCTGTCCAGCGATGGTAGTTGTGGCCTGAGCGCGATGGGCGACATCAACAACGGCACGGCCAACCTGGGGCCGTTGCAGGTCAACGCGCCGGGCAACACTGCCACCCACGCCTTGCTCACCGGCAGCCAGGCGATCGACGCCGGCAATTGCAGCGGTGGCGCGATCACCACCGACCAGCGCGGCGTCGCCCGTCCGCAAGGCTCGGCCTGCGACATCGGCGCCTTTGAATTGGAGCAGGCAGCCGGGGCCGACCTGTCGGTGGCGGTCAGCGACACGCCCGACCCGGCCGCCGTGGGCGGCAGCCTCACCTACGTTGTCACCGTCACCAACAACGGCCCGACCTCCGCTACGTCGGTGAGCGCAGCCACCACGCTGTCGGGCGCCTCGGCCACGATCCTGTCGGCCAGTTCCTCGCAGGGTTCGTGTACGGTCAGTGCGCCGACGGTGACGTGCTCACTGGGCACGCTCGCCAATGGTGCCAGCGCCACCATCACTATCACGGTCGAGCCCAACGCCACCGGCACGGTCACGGCCAGCTCGACGGTCAGCGCCAGCGAAGCCGACCCGTCCTCCAGCAACAACAGCGCCAGCCAAAGCACGACGATCAACAACACGCTGGGCTGCACGATCACCGGCACACCCGGCAACGACACGCTCAACGGCACCAACGGCGCGGACGTGATCTGCGGGCTGGGCGGCAACGACACCATCTCGGGCGGCAACGGCTCCGACACGATCTACGCCGGTTCGGGCAACGACATCATCCAGGGCGGCAACAGCGACGATACGATCTATGCCGGCCCCGGCGACGACACCAGCCACGGCGAGACCCTGCTGGGGCTGCTGGACAACGGCAGCGACACGATCTACGGCGGGCCGGGCAACGACACGCTGGACGGCGGCAACGGCAACGACACGCTGACCGACACCGATGGGGCCGACAGCCTGAGCGGCTCGAACGGCAACGACGCGATCGTCACCCAGGACGGCGTGGGTGGCGACACCGCCAATGGCGGGCTGGGCTCGGATAGCTGCACCGTGGATGGCAGCGACAGCACCTCCGGTTGCTAGCCGCACCGCAGACGCCGCGCCGGGTTGGCCCGGCGCGGCGTCTGCCGCAAGGGCAGGTGGAGCAAATCGCATCAGCGCCGGCAATGGCGATAATCAAAGTGAGGTACACACAATGAAAATCACAGCCTACCCATTGCCCGACCAGGCGGTCGCGATCAAGCCGGCGCCGAAAGATCGCGCCTGGGCCACAGAGATCGGCGCGGTCGCGGCCGACTTGGCCCTGAGCACGGCTGGCGGCAGGGGCTGGGGGATGCGTCAGGATTCAGACCACGGTGCCAGGGTCGTGTGGTATCAAACCGCAACTCAAGTCCAAGGGTCAGACAGGGTACTCGCACTATAAAACATTGTGGAGAGAGCACACCATTCAGGAAATCGCGTTGGTCTTTGAGCAGTATGGAGCTGCTACCCCAGCCGAAACCACTGGATGGTCATCCGCTGCATCATCAAGATGAGGGACACACGATGAAGATCACGGCGTATCCTTTGTACGACCAAGCAGTGGCGATCGAGTCGGCGTCAAACGACGGCACTTGGTCTCCGGTGATCGTTGCCGACCTTGACCTGAGCAGCGCCAGTGGCAAAGGCTGGGTCTTACGCTGCCCGTATGCCTTTGAAGCCACCTGGAACGGTGGACCAAACGCCGAAGATATCGCCATTCGGATCGATGCGCCCGACGGCGATGCCCTGGCCTTTGTGCAAAGCTATTTCGGCGCTGGGCTGTTGACCTTTTACCCTGGCTATCAATTCCAGACTGAGGCACCCCACAATCTGTGGGTACGCGGCCCGGTCAACTGGCCCAAGGATGGCCTCTATCCACTGGAGCAGATCGTCGACACGTCGCTGCTGCCTTGCACGATCACGATCAACTGGATGTTTACGCACCCGAACCACACGATCCGCTTTACGGCTGGTGAGCCGTTCGCCACGGTCCTGCCCTATCCCAAAAGTGCGCCAGAAAACCTGACTCTTGAGGTGGTTCAGCCTGATGCCGATGCCGATCTGGACGCCTACGAGCATGCCTTTCAGGAGCTGGTCGACAGTGCGGCTGTCCAAGACGTGTTCCAGCGCTTGAGCGTCGCCCCAGTGCTCGGGATCGTGTTTAGCCGCGACCGGGCGATGCAGTTGGATGCGACACTGCGTTCGTTCCACCTGCATTGTCAAGATCCCAAAGCGAGCAGGTTGTATGTCATCTACACAACAACGAATACGCGCCATGCACAGCAGTATCTGCACCTGAGCCAGGAGTACGCTGCATATGGCTACATTCACTTTATCGAGGAGACCGACTTTCACGAGGATGTCATGCAATTACTGGCATCCCATAGGGCAAGTCGTCAGGCTGGATATATTTTGTTCCTAGTCGATGATAACCTCTTTGTGCGAGACTTTAGCCTGCGCGAGATTCAAGAAACACTTGCAGCTCATCCAGAAGCCGCAGCCTTTTCGCTACGCCTCGGCGCAAATACCACCTATGGATATGCAAACAATCGAACTCAGGTTGCTCCCGCACTCACATCGATTTGAGAAGGTATACGGATCTTTGATTGGACGACTGCGCAGGGACATTTCAACTACCCACTCGAAGTCTCCAGTTCCGTGTTCCGCAGCGACGAGATGGCGCGACTAGTAGATCAACTGCCTTTCAACAATCCGAATACACTGGAGGCGTACCTGCAAAGGCGCCGTTCCATGCTCGCTGCCAACCAGCCCGCTTTGCTTTGCTACGAGCAATCGGTCACCTTCTGCAACCCGGTCAACAAGGTGCAAACCGTGTATGCGAATCGAGCGGGTACGGCATCCGAATACGCTGCTGACCACCTAGCCGAGCTATTCGACCAGGGCTATCGAGTCCAGGTCGCGGCGTATGCGGGTTTTGTACCGAGCGCCTGCCATCAAGAGGTCGAGCTGACGTATGAGCGGCGCCTGGAAGCTCCCCCAGCCGAGACCACACAGCCAGCCCAACCCGGCAATCGGTATGGTCACGCTGACGAACAAACCATGCGGATCGGCTACTTGATCTTGGCGCATAACGTCCCCAATCATTTTGCGAGGCTCGTTCAGGCCCTCTCCGATCAGGATGCGCATATCTATGTTCATGTGGATCAAAAATCGGACATTCTGCCCTTTCAAGCCAAAGCACCCACCGAGCGGGTGCGCTTCCTGTCAAACCGCATACCCGTCTATTGGGGCGAATATTCCGTCGTTCAGGCGATCCTCAACTTGATGGCCGAGGCGCTCAATCATGATCCGCGCTTGGAGTACCTGTGCCTGCTCAGCGGCTCCGACTATCCATTGCACAACGTCAGCTACATTCGGCGTTTTTTTGCTCACCACCGAGGCACCGAGTTCATGAACGTGCTGACGATGCCCAATCCAAAGCTGGGCAAGCCGATTGAGCGCCTGACGCGGTATCGGTTTCAGCCTGCTCGTGCCCAGAAACTTGCAAAACGGCTCGGCGTGGCGCGGCTACCCGTATTTGAGCGCGACTATCGCAAGGCGTTGGGCGCGTTACAGCCGTATGGCGGCAGTCTCTGGTGGGCATTATCGCGTGCGGCCTGCGAGTACATTCTGCGTTTTACGACTGAAAACCGGCGGATTGTGAAATTTTACCAGCATACCTTGGTCCCAGATGAGGGTTTCTTTCAGACGATTATCGGCAATTCACCGTTCCGCACGCAGGTGGCGCGTAACCTCACTTTTAACGACTGGAATCGCCCAGTAGGGCCATATCCGGCGATCATAGATGAGCAGCACATGCGACACGTTCTCGCCGCACCAGCCGTGCTAGTGGATGACCTGTATGGGAAAGGTGAGCTCTTATTTGCGCGCAAATTCCCCGACGATTCTGAGTGGCTGGTTGCACAACTCAAAGCCCGTTTGGAACAAACATTGGTGTCAAGTTGTATGTCATCTACACAACAAGAAATACACGCCAATCATGGAGTGTGACCCACAGATTGGGGAGATAGCATGCCAATCAATCGTGCAGTCCTTAGTAAATACCCAAACACGATCTTTGTCGAAACCGGCACGTATACGGGCGACACCACCGCGTTGGCCCTACACTGCGATTTCGAGCGCGTGCTGACAGTTGAACTGAGCGACAACTGGCGGGATCGTTACCAGGCCCGCTTTGGCAATGATCGTCGCGTTCGGCTCTTCGCCGGCTTGTCGAAAGACCGATTGCCGGAGATGCTGGCCCAGGTTGACTCTCCGGCGACCTTCTGGCTCGATGCCCATTACAGCGGGGGTGGTACAGCACGCGGCGACACGCTTTGCCCGCTGCTGGAGGAGCTTGATCTGATCGCCGCTCACCCGATCAAGACGCATACCATTCTCATCGACGATGTCCGTCTCTTCGGCAATCAGTTCGGCCCAGAGGTTACAGTCAAACGAGTGATGGAAAAACTGCTGACCATCAACCCACACTATCAATTCTACTTCGAGGACGGATATGCACCGAGCGACATCCTCGTCGCAGCGCTACCTTTTGCGGATCGCTTTCCAGATCCGCTGTATTCTCAAGGTAAGGTACACCCAATGAAGATTACAGCCTACCCATTGTCTGACCAGGCGGTCGCGATCGAGCCAGCGCCAAACGACCGCGCCTGGGTGATGGAACTCGGGACGGCCACCGACCTGGCCTTGAGCACAGCCAGCGGCAGAGGTTGGGATCTCCTGGCTCCGTATGGCTTTACAGCCACCTGGAACGGCGGGCCAGCGCCGGAGGATATCGACATCCAGACCGACGCGCCTGATGGTGATGCTCCAGCCTTCGTCCAAAGCCAACTGGGCCAGGGCTTGCTTACGTTTTATCCGGGCTATCAGTTCAAAACCGAAGACGAACAGGTTCTCTGGGTCGGTGGTCCGACCAACCTACCCAAGGATGGCCTGTATCCACTGGAGCAGATCGTCGACACATCGGTGCTGCCTTGCACCATCACCGTCACCTGGACGTTCACGCGCCCGAACCAGACCATCGCTTTTGCGGCTGGTGAGCCATTCGGCACGATCCTGCTGTATCCCAAAAGTGCGCCAGAAAACCTGACTCTTGACGTGATGGAGCGTGACGTTGATGCCGATCTGGATGCCTACGAGCAGGCTTTTCAGCAGATGGTCGACAGTGCGGCCATGCAAGGCATGTTCCAGCGTATGGGTGCCGTCCCCGCTGAAATTACCCAGCCAGAACAGTCGAATCATGACGCCACGATCAGCACGTGGGCAACGCAGCTGACGAATCCGCCGTCGGTGAGCTGCATCTGCCCAACCTATGGTCGCGTGGCTTTGCTGGAAGAGGCGATCAAGTCGTTCCTGCGCCAGGACTACCCTGGCGAAAAAGAGCTGATCATTCTCAATGATTATGATGGGCAAACGCTCCAATTCGACCATCCCGAGGTGCGAGTGATCAATGTTCCCAAGCGTTTCCACTCAGTGGGCGAGAAGTATAAGGCGGCGGCAGCATTGGCGGTCCACGACCTGATCGTTGTCTGGCACGACGACGACATCTACTTGCCGCATCGCCTATCGTACACCGTTGCCCATTTCGACCCCACAAAGACCTTCTTCAAAGCCGATAAAGCCTGGTCGTGGAATACGGGCACGCTGAGCGGTCCCGATGGGAAGCTCTTTCACGGCGGCAGCTGCTATCGGCGCGAACTCTTCAGCGAGATGCAGGGCTATCCACACATCGGTAATCGCTATGACATGGAGTTCGAGCAGCTTTGTCGAGCGGCCGCGCCAACGGCAATCCAGGTCAAGTCAATCAAGCCCACAGATATCTACTACCTGTACCGCTGGCAGGGTACTGGCTCGTATCACTTCAGTGTCATAGGGACCGACGGCCAGGAGGAACAGCAGGTTACGGCCTTTGTCGCAGGGCAGGCGGCGCGCGGCGAACTTCCGCTGGGGCCGGTTCAGCTCCAGCCGCACTGGAACAGCGATTATGCTGCCCTGGTGCTGGCGTATCTGGCCGCGATGCCTGCCGAACGGCGTGATGCCCACGTCGAAGAGATCCCGTTTCCGCCGCCCTTCTTTGTTATTCCGCCGCCGCCCGCGCTGCCCACCGACCATATCGATGGCTTGTTTCGGGGGGACTATCCGCTCAAGATCAGCGTGATCCTGCCCGCGTCAAATGAGTCGGTGCTCTTACAGCGCACGGTGGAACAATTCGCCGCGACACTGCCCTCTAACAGCGAGGTGATTGTCGTCGACAATGGCTCGATCGATGGCAGCTCCGATTTCTTGCTGAATGCGCCATGCCCAAACATACACCTCATCCGCACACCCGAAGCGCTTGGCGTGTCTGGAGCGCGCAATCGCGGGCTAGCCCAGGCGCGTGGCGAGATCGTGGTGTTTGCCGACGCCCATATCGATCTGCCAACTGATTGGTGGCAGCCGATCGTCTGCATCCTCACTAACCCACACGTCGGCGTCGTTGGCCCTGCCATTGGCGTGATGGGCAAGCCCAAGCATAACGCGGCCTATGGTCAGCGGATTGCCGAAGCCAAGTTGCGCGTGGAATGGCTGCCCAAGCAGGCCGACGACCCCTACCCAGTGCCGACCTTAGGCGGCGGCTTCATGGCGATGCGCCACGATACCTTGAAGCAAGCTGGGGCATTTGATGCCGGAATGCCGCAATGGGGCTCGGAAGATTTGGAGCTGTGCCTGCGCTACTGGCTATTGGGCTACGAAGTCTGGATGGCACCGACCGTCACGATCTTGCACTACTTCCGCAAATCCCATCCCTACAAGGTCGAACGGGGTGCGACCACCCACAATCTGCTGCGCGTGGCATTGCTGCATTTGAACCAGACGCGCCTCACCCGTGTCCTGGCGGCGCTGAAGAGTAATGCCAAATTCGAGCACGCCCTGGCTCATGCGGTGGAAAGTGATGTCTGGCACAAACGGGCCGAATTCGCCGCGCGCCGGGTGCGTAATGACGACTGGTTCTTCGCGAAGTTTCAGGATAGTTGCTCGGTGTAAATGACATGTGTGAGGGAGGACGCGAATCATGGATAGTCACCCCGCCGTCAGCTGTATCTGCCCGACCTATGCGCGCCCGGAGTTGCTTGAAGAAGCGCTGTATTCCTTTCTTCAGCAGGAGTATCGCGGGCCGAAAGAGCTGATTGTCCTGAACGACTACGCGGAGCAAACGCTGATCTTCGATCATCCCGAGGTACGGGTGATCAATCTGCCCAGCCGCTTCCGCACCGTTGGCGAGAAGCGCAATGCGGCGGTCGCTTTGGCATCCCACGATCTGCTGTTTGTCTGGGATGACGATGATATTTACTTGCCCGATCATCTGCGCTTTTCGCTCGCACAGTTCGACCCGAAAAAAGGCTTCTTCAAGCCCAACAAAGCCTGGTTTTGGGGCCGTGGTCAATTGCATGGACCAAGAAAAAACCTGTTTCACGCCAGTAGCTGTTGGTCGCGTGACCGCTTTGATGCAGTGCGCGGGTATGACGCCGAGGGTTCGGGCCACGATGTGCTCTTTGAGAAACGGCTCAACAAGCGTTTCCCCGGCAGCACCGCAACCTTTACCCCTCAGCCCGCAGAGATCTCTTACATCTACCGCTGGTACGGCACGGGTTCGTATCATTTGAGTGGCTTCGGCGGCCTCAAGCCCGGTAAAAACAGCGGCAACGCCGAAGTAGCGGCCTACATCCAGCAACGGGCAGATCAAGGTACGATCCGCCAAGGACGCATTCTGCTACAGCCAGGCTGGAATACTGACTATCGGCTGTTGGTTTCCAGCTTTATCGCAACCCTAGCCACAGAGAGTACATCGGCGGATGCAGAGCTTGCCCTAACGGGAGCTGCCCAATGAACGATCACCCTGCCGTCAACTGCATCTGCCTGACCTATGGGCGGCCAGAGGTACTGGAAGAAGCGATCGAATCGTTCCTCCAGCAGGACTACAGCGGGCATAAAGAACTGATTGTCCTGAACGACTACGCCGAACAAACGCTGATCTTCGACCACCCCGAGGTGCGGGTGATCAATCTGCCCAGGCGCTGCCGCACGGTGGGCGAGAAGATGATATCTATTATCTGTATCGCTGGAGTGGGACAGGTTCCTACCACATGAGTGGGTTTGGGGATCTCATACCCGGCGAAAATGTGGGCCATGAAGAAGTCGGAGCGTTTGTCCACCAACGGGCACTCCGGGGTGAGATCCGCCAGGGATCCATCCCGTTACAGCCAGGCTGGAAAACCGACTATCGGCAGTTGGTGTCCAGCTCTATTGCAACGCTGGCCGAACAGCACGCGCTGGTGCAGTGAGCGCGAAGCGCGGCTTTTTGGACTTGCCGCGTTTCTTCACATCGTCCCAAGCGCCAGAAGGAGGTGAACTGACAACAAAGAAGCGCTTCCATGCGTATGGTTTCTTTCTTTTCATCACAATCAGGAGGTATACGAATGGCAAACCCACAACGACGTACGACCATTGTCACCCAGGTGGTGGGCGATGGGCTGGGCGTGTTTGATCCCAAGCGCAACCAATCCTATGTCCTCAACGCCACCTCGGCGCTGGTCTTCCAACATTGCGACGGGCAGACCACGCCCCAGCAATTGACGGAGCGCCTGCGCCAGAAGTTCAATGTCTCACCCAGCCAAGCCCAGCAGTTGCTGGCGCTGACACTGGACGAACTGCACAAGGCCAATCTGCTCCAAAGCAGCGCGGCGCAAACGCAGCCTTCCGTGCCTATGCCCTCGCGCCGACAGTTCGTCAAGGGCTTGGTAGGAGCCGGGCTGGCGTTGGCGCTCGTGCCGATGGTCGCGCCCGTGACGGTGCAGGCCGGTCAAGGCGATGTGTTCCCGACCCTGCAATGCGTCGTCGATAACGGCGACGGCACCTATACGGCCTACTTCGGCTACATCAACCAGTCGAGTAGCACCGTGGTCATTCCCTTCGATCCGACGTTCTCCAAGAATATGTTCACGTCCAACCCGAAGTATCGGGGCCAGCCCGACACGTTCCTGCCAGGGACACATGAGAACGTATTTTCGGTCGTGTTCGACGGCAACAAGATCACCTGGATGATCAAGGAGGACAACGCAGCACGCCAGAAGGTCGACGCGGATGCAAACTCCGGCTGCGACGTGCCACCATCGGAGCCGCCACCGGAGTCGTAATCACTGAGCCGCAGCATGGATACCCCTGCCTCGATCTTGTGAGATGGAGGCAAGGCGGAACCCTCAGGCTCCGTTAGGCTGATCCAGGACTGCGAGTATTCAAAGGAGGTATTCGGGGAACGGGCGAGTATGATCTGCTCGCCCTTTCCCGCACGTCAGGGTTGTGTCAGGATTGGGACCACTAAGAAGTCATCCAAAAATAACTTGACCGATTCTGCTAAACTGTGCTTGTTCTCAAAGCAACCAAACGGACATCGCCGAGTTGATAGGGAGGAGGGCAAGCTCATATGTCTGACCAACTGCACCGAACGGTATATCGTTGTCCTTGTGCCTATTGCTGCCAGCAGCCGCAGAGTGCGGTTGCGACAGAACATCAGGCGATCAATCGGCTGCTAGCGACCCTGGATGAGAAAGCCCGCCGCCAGGTTGCTGACCTCTTGGCCTTAAGGCACGGGCGTGGCGGGATTACCCGCTTCGCCGAAATTACCGGGTTGAGCCGGACCACCATTCGGCGTGGCCGACTGGAACTCCAAGGCTCAGTCTCCCACCTCTCCAGCGGCATCCGCCAACCGGGTCGGCGGTCGCAAACAGATTGAAAAAAAGATCCCGCTGTCCTGACGGTGCTCGACCAACTCTGGAAGATGCCACCGCCGGTGACCCACTGTCTGGGCTGAAGTGGTCGCGCAAAACGCTCACTAAACTGAGTGACCAGTTGCAGGCTAAGGGCTTCCAGATTGGCCGAACAACCGTGGCGCGGCTGTTGCGGGAGCGCGAGTACTCGCTGCGGGCGAACCGTAAGTCGATTGCTACGACCCACGACCCAGATCGCGATCGGCAGTTTCGTTATCTTGGTCGCCAGCGCCAGGTCTTTCTCAAGGTCGGCGCCCCAGTTATTAGCGTCGATACCAAAAAGAAGGAGTTGATCGGTGCGTTCAAGAATGCCGGTCGGACTTGGCGGCGGAAGCCGCTGGCAGTGGGAGATCATGACTTCCCCAGCCAAGCGAAAGGCAAAGCCATTCCCTACGGCATTTACGATCTGACCCACAATTGTGGCTATGTTGTGGTTGGCACGTCGCATGAAACCGCCGAATTCGCGCTTGCGGTCATCCGTCGCTGGTGGCTGGTGCGTGGACAGCACACCTATGCCGGGACGGATCGCCTGCTAATCCAGGCTGATTGCGGTGGCGCCAATAGTAATCGGAGTTGGCGCTGGAAAGCTGACCTCCAGCGGCTGGCGGATGACTTCCAGCTCACGATCACCGTAACGCACTTCCCGCCAAGCGCCTCCAAATGGAACCCGATTGAACATCGTATGTTCTCTCTGATCAGCGCCAACTGGACGGCCAACCGCTTCTTAGTTACGAAACGGTGTTGAAGTTTATTCGGACCACACGCTCAGAGCGTGGCTTTCAGTGTCAGGCACAGCTGGATCGCACCGTCTATCCGACCAAAGTGAAGCTCGCACCGGCGGAACGAGCCCAGATCGATTGCCAGCCGCATAGGGTGTGTTCGCACTGGAATTACACTATCCGACCACATTCAAGGTCGGACAAATGATCAAGTTATTTTTGGATGACTCCTAAGGTCGCTCTCGACGAGCGAAGCCTGTCTCGCTCTCCGCTCGCTTGTGCTTAGGCGGCCATCAACTCACTCATCAGGGCCTTGGTGCGGGCACAATACTCCCGTCGTTGCTCGGTTAATGGCGGGAGAGGCTGCTGCCTGGATGTCCGCATCCGAAAGTATTGGCGTTGTTCATCAAAGGCGCGACAAAAGCGTGCCGCCGAGGCACTCGTTCCGAAGCCACGCATGGGGTAATAACGCTGTTTGATGCCACGATGATCCTGCTCAATCCGATTGTTGAGATACTGACTGCAACGATGGATGACCTGCTCCCCCAGCGTTTCGCGGATTGCCCGCAGATAGGAGTCATGCCCATCGGTCGTGACGCGCTCAGGTGTTCGTTCAGCGATCTCTAGCGCTGCTTTGAAGAAGCGCTTGGCCGTGTCCATATCTCGATGTTCACTCAGCATCGAATCAACCAGATTACCTTCTCGATCGATGGCACGGTAGAGATACTTCCACACGCCAGCCACTTTGATGTAGGTTTCGTCCACAGAGTAGGAGCGGCCAGCCTGTCCCTTGTGTTTGGCTCGCAGTTTGTCTGCCAGGAGTGGGGCGAAGCGAGCCTCCCAATCGCACACCGCCTCGTGCGTACACTCGAAGCCACGCTCCAGAAACATCTCGGCCAAGTCGCGCAGGCTCAGCTTGTAGCGCACACGCCAAAGGACCACCAACAGGACGATGTCAGTGGGGTACTCAAGGTAATTGAAGGAGGTGCCGGTGCGTTCGTTGAAGGTTCGCTTGCAAGCAGGGCAGAAGAACGTACGCTAGCCGAGCTGAGTCTTCTTGGAGCGATTGGTGGTCGTGGTGGACCGGCAGTACGGGCAAGCCATTGGACATTCCTCTCACAGGCGGATTGCTGTGAGCAAGCATACCAGAAATCAGGCACGACCCTGGCACCGTGGTCTGAGTCCTGACGCATCCATCGACGTGAGCAGGCTGGCGGTGGGCGATCAGATCAAGCCGATCGGCTACAGCGGCCAATTCGCCGCTCAGTACGAGGTTCTGCCGCGCGGGCCGAGCGATCTCACCGAGATTTGATCAGTTTGGAGCAGCAGCTCGGCCCACTCACCGTCGGCTGTCGCACCGACGTGCTCCGGGTGCGGCTCGATGAAGCGCACCTGATCCCGACCTACAACATCGTCTCAAACCTGATCTACGCCGCCAATGCCGATGATGTCGACACGGTGGTCGTGGAAGGCCAGATCTTGATGCTGCGCGGTCGGGTGCTGATGCTGGACATCGACCAGCTTCGGGCGGATGTGCAGCGGATCTCGGCCGAGATCAAGGCCGAGTTCGGCAGCCCGCCGCAGCAGTAACCAGGCGACTACGGCGCTTTGCCAATCATAGGAGCCATCGTAGAGAAGCGATGTGAACTGCGCCGCAAATAAACTATAGCTGGGAGCAGAAAGGTTGATCCATCCAGAACCCTGCTGCGAAAGCAAATGCCTGCACATGAGGATCAATCATTCTGCCCGCCGCTATAAGGATTCATGGGGCGCGAAGCCGCCCCATAATCCTCCTTGAACGAAGCGAAGCGCCTCGCTGCTTGGGATTTGCACCGGGTCCTGTCTGATTGGATCACGAAACCGTGCGACGTTTGGTTTGTGTGAGGATGTCGAAACGTTCAATCTGCTATGGGGATGCTACTCCTGATGACCTCGCCAACCACTACTATCCGCCGTCACCACCCTTATCAGATTGCTGAGATTGCTCTTTCCTCACTGAGAGTGCATACTCCGCCCCAGGTAGCCTTCTTGGCACCTGCCGATCTGTACTGCATCTTGTTGCCTTACTGCAATGCTGGTGGGGCTCGGCTCTGCTGGGCTATCACCTGCACCACTTGCATCGGCTGCCCACAAGCTGGACAACGCAACCCGGCCTCTCCAGAGGGCGCTGCCCCCGCACCCGAAGTGTCAGCCGCCGACGGTACTGTTTGCACTGGCGCCGGTAGTGCCGCACGCATCTGAGCGAGCTTCTGGCGGTTGCCCACCCGAAACAGCCCATAATAGCGGACTTTCACAAAGCCGCGCGGTAAGACATGCTCCAGAAACCGCCCAATAAAGCTCAGGGCTGGCAGTGTGCAAGTGCGCATCTGCCTGGTCTTGCCATCTCGATAGCGGAACGTCACATGGTCGTCCTCAATACCGATGATGCGGTTGTTGCTCAACGCGACACGGAAGATGTACGGGGCCAGGTATTTGAGCGCCGCTGCACCACTCCCAACCAGCCGGCAATCTACCACCCAGGATTGCTGCCAGGTTTCTACTGGTATTTGCTGGTAGAAATCACTCTGTCGCAAGGCGGCGCGCATCTTGGCCCGGAACAGGATCGCTAACGGCTTGGCTGCGACCAGGAAGGCCGGGTTGCGTGGCCGGAGGATTTCGCCATCGGTACTCAACCCGATCGCAGGCACCAGATAGTGGACATGTGGGTGAAAACGCAGATCGCGCGTCCAGGTCTGGAGTACGCCGATCATGCCAATCTGGCCTCCAAGGAAGCGCGGGTCCTGGGCGATTTGCTGCAACGCTGCGGCCGAGGCACGAAAGAGCAGCGTGTAGATCAGGCGCGGTTGCTGACGAGCCAGGCTACGTAGGCCAGTTGGAAGTGTGAATGTAATCAGAAAGTATGGTACTGATAGCAGCAGCGCCTCTTGCTGGGCTAACCAGGTCTGGGCGGCATCGTGCTGGCAGTTTGGACAATGACGATTGCGACAGGAATGGTAGCTATAACGCCAAGTTGCACAGCTCGGACACACGAAGACCTGACCGCCGAGGGCCTCAGTTCGGCACTGCTCGATCGCGTGCATAGCCTGCTCTTGTGCTTGTGACATAGAGGCACCAAAGTGCGCGCGGTAGAGTGGCCCGAAGCGACGAAAGACATCACCGAGCGTGATCATGGCATACCAGCCATGAGTTCATCGAGCGTGGTTTGGGCGAGCTGTTCGGCCTTGTCAGTCAGATGGGTATAGAGGGCGGTAGTGTTGGGAGAGCGATGGCCGAGCCAGACCTGAATAGTGCGTAAGTTGACGCCGGCTTCGAGCAGGTGGGTGGCCCAGGAATGGCGCAAGGTATGCACGCTGGCAGCTTTGGTCAGGCCAGTCTCCACCAAAGCAGCGTGAAAGGCGGCCCGAACGCCCCTGTCACAGATCGGGGTGTCAACAGTACGAGGGTCAACGCCAGGCGCGGCGGCAGGAAAGAGCCAGCGTGGATTATGATGTGTCAGCCAGTGGACGCGCAAGAGCGCCAGGGTGCTGGAGGGCAGCGGGACGTAACGATCCTTGTTGCCCTTAGCAGAGCGGATGAGTAGTTGCATGCGGGCACTGTCGATTTGAGAGACTTGGAGACGCACACCTTCGTTGAGCCGCAGGCCACAGGAATAGATGGTGGTCAAGCAGGCTCGGTAGACTGGCAGGCGCAATTGGGCCAGGATGAGCCGGACTTCATCGATGCTCAAGACCACCGGCAGTTTATAGACCGGGCGAGGACGGAGCAGTTCGAGGCTGGGCCAGGGTTGCCGCAAGGTACGCTCGAAGAAGAACTTGATCGCGCAGAGGGCAACAGTGACGGTACTGTGGGAAACGCATTTCTGATTGTGGAGAAAGAGGAAATACTGGCGCAATTCCTCCTCATTGAGTTGATCTGGAGATTTGTGGTAGTGCAATGCCAGTTGTTCGACGGCCAGAAGGTAGGCGCGTTGGGTTTGGGCTGCAAACCCGCGTAGTTGCATGTCCTCGATCATGCGTTGGCGTAAGGGAGTCATTGGACACCTCCTGTTGTGAAAGCGGATAACAACAGGAGATCAGCCTAATAGCAGGCCATCAGCCAGGAAAACAGAAACAGGAGCAGCGCGGGAGTGAAATGGAGCCTAATCAAGAGGGATAGTGCTAGGGATGAGACTCACCTGCGCGCAGCGCTTCGTTCAAGATAGGTTTTCGGCGCAGTGCGGCGATATGAGTTCAGTGCGAATTGCTTGAGTCGCTTCACTGAGCGAACCTGAGCCATGAAGTTGCCTAGCGCCATTCCTGCTTCCTTGTGGTCATCGCCGCATGTGTATGCTATGGTATTGCTCGCTAGCAACCCACGATACACCGTAGCAAGAAAGGCTGTATAGTTTAACAGCCCTTGGTTGGGAGTTATACCGATGGTGCGGTTTAACTCCGCCCTCTGGTCATCTGATACCATCAGAAAGCCGTGAACTCGCTCTTGAACGGAGTTATATCGAGGGGACATAATAGCATGGAGTTCGGTGGCAAAGCAAACGCCCGTTCTATTGACAGATCTGTAGCCTGTTATATAATTGTGTATCCAGCCTTACTACGCTCTTAGGTAGCTATCGAGGTAGATCGATTGTTAAGACTATCAGGCGTGGAGGAGCATGAATGCTCTACTTACGACAACTCCACAAGATCTCGATTTCTCTATTCGTTGGAGCCCAACTAATTTCACCTATGTCCTTACGGGCAGCCACCACCCCTATTAAACTAAATATACCCCTTCCAGCAAACGGATATGTTAGCAATTTTCTTGTCAACCCTAACAGCCAATCCGTTGCCTATCAAGCCAATCCTAATGCACCCGATTTAGTTGAAACTTATAGTGTTTCCGCGAACGGAGGAGATTCTACCCTCCTCAATAATGAAGGATATGGTGCCAAAGATATTAAGATAAGCCCAAATGGACAATGGGTAGTGTACAAATCTTCTGACGCTTTTCCAACATTATTTAGCGTCCCTACATTAGGACCAAGAGGGGCTACTGTTAACCTCGGCAGCATTGGATTTTATTCTAGTTTTGAGATCACTCCTGATAGCACGCATATCGTGTTTTCGGGAAATGGCATCTATTCCGTTCCTATTAGCGGTGGATTACCAGTTAAGCTAACCGATATTGTCGGTATATTCCAGATCAGTCAAAATGGGCAATGGATTGTCATTTCAACTGGTTACGATCTCTACACTGTGTCAGTAAATGGTGGTTCTGCGACAAAAATCAATTTGGGATATATAAGCAATGGAGGAAAAGACTTTCTTATAAGCCCAGATGGCAGACATGTTGTCTATCATAGTATCACAACTGACAAGCAATTACTCTATAGTGTTCCTATAGATGGACATGCAGAAAGTAGTATACCTCTTAGCACTCCTCTTAGCTCGGTTTATAGTGAAGGGCGAGTACTAAAAGACTTTATCGTTAGTACGGATAGTAGTTTTGTATTATATATCTCAGATCAAGGTACTAGAGGGATCGATGAGTTGTATAGCATATCTTTAAGCGGTGGAACGCCTAAGAGGATAAATGGGGATCTCGTTGTCGGCGATGATGTAGCATCCTTCGATATCAGTCAAGATAGCTTGAATGTAGTGTATCAGACACTTAAATACGAAGGTTACACACCTATCACGGGTCTTTATAGTGTATCCGTTGGCGGAGAGAATTTCACTAAATTGGAAGCAAATTTTCACGGATTTTATTATACCAACCTCAAGGACGATGGGCCATATAAGATTAGTTCAGATAGCTCACGAGTTATATATATTAAAGGTATCACCATTAGCGGATACGATGATTCACTTTACAGCATCCCACTGAAGGGTGGCCCGATTACTAAACTCAATCCTTCGCAAATAGAAGTTGACCATTTCTTTATCAGTCGAACGAATAGGGTTATTTACAGTGGATCAAGCGATGCGGATAGAATATATGATGTTCCATTAGCCGGTGGCGTATCGACTCCTTTGAATAATCCAATAGTGAAAGATGGCAGAATTTGGGACTTTGCTATTAGCCCTGATGGCAGTCACGTTGTCTACATCGCTGATCAAGAGACACTTAATAAAAGAGAACTTTATTCTGTAGAGCTACCGCAGACACCACCGTCAATTGGGCAGTTAGGCATTATTCGTATTAGCGATACGCTGAATGGAGAACTGTATCCGTCACAAGGCAGTCGTACCGTGGACGGAAACATCCTTACCATATCTATGCAGTTATCACCAACGGGTAGCGAGCCTATTCAGGGCACATTAACGGTGCTTGATGAGAATAAGATGCCTCTTGGTCAGCCACTTCCTATATCGCACCCCGCGACATCGGAGTCAATTATTGTCAACTTAACACTTGATTCTCTTGGGCTTGCGCGTGACAGAACAACGGGAGAACTTAAGGGACAGCGATCTATTTCGGTACGTTTTCAGCCATCAAGCGGAAGCCTGATTGAGACCCCTGCGGTTACCTTTAGAATTGTTCCCCGTCCAGCAGTGCTTGTTCATGGGTACAAGGATGACGAGACGAGTTGGATAACATATCGAGACACCTTCTTGAAAGAGATTAATGTAGACGGATATATTGTCGACATCCTCGATACCGGTGGACGCAATATGCCCCTCAAGGCTAGTGCTCCTGCCTCACTGTCCGATTTCACCTGCCGCGATACGCCTTTCGTTGAACTTAACGAATTCTATTCACTGATTGCACAAAATGCGGCGCGACTCAAACTTTGTATCGATAAAGTAAAGCGCCACGTAGGTGCCGAACGAGTGGATATCGTCGCGCATAGTATGGGCGGCCTTATTTCACGTTATTATATTGATCGTCTGATGTCGTCGAGTATACCCGATGTACACCAACTTATCATGCTTGGAACTCCTAATGCTGGATCGTATGGCTCCAATCTATTAGCAGCAGTATTGCTTACAAAAGGCACTTTTTTTGAACTCACATATGCTGAACGTATCCAGCTTCGCGCAGCGATAGATTTACTACCCTACACAATGGCAGGGTTTAACATGGTCATTCATGAGCGACGCGGTGTCCCTTTCGCACTTATTGCCGGAAATTATGCATGTACGCTTGGTTTAGCTTTCAACCCACCAAACTTTAAGGATTTCCCTCCACTAAACCCAATCGAACCCTTACCAAACGATATTATTGTCGCGGTTGCCAGCGCATTTGCTATCCCGCTCGATTTTAAAACCGTCATTCCATCACCCATAGTACCGGACTGTATCGGACGCCACGAGTGGATGCGGAGCAACAAAGAAGTATGGCATGGAGGCCCGGAATTCTTCGCTAACGTGAGTCGGCTGCTTCGCAGTCTCCCACCTGTGGCATCACAAGCTCCTACTCAACCGCAGGAGAGTGATCCTAGCGCTGCATATGAAACTCTCACCGCATCCCAATCGACCGCTGTAATGACAGGGACGCTTCGTCTGGGTGAGCGACTGGAGTATCCTGTTACGACCGAAGCAGGAGCATCTAATGTTTCGTTTGTCGTTGCTGGTTCACCTGATACCGTAACTGTCAATCTGCGCGATCCCAACGGGCGCGTGTTTACACCAACAACCAATGACCCAAGCGTGCAGTACACGCGCGTCGATCTCATGGGCTTTACAAGCTACACTGTTAGCACTCCATCATCAGGTACATGGACAGTAGTTGTTGAGCCGAACGCACAAACACCGAGTGGAGGGGTTGTCGTGGCCGTAGTTAGTAGCTTCTCTAGTAATTTGCGATTGACTCTGCCGGCACCAACTACCGTGCCCTCAATCCTTCATCCATTGGCAATTACTGCACAGATCCACAACGACACAACGGCTGTACTTGGAGCTAACGTAAACGCCTGGCTTTGGACACCTGAGGGTCAAATTGCTGTCGTGACCCTGCGGGACGACGGGCAGAGCGGCGATGGGGCACCAAATGATGGGCTTTATGGCTACCAGTTTATACCCATGAAAACAGGAACTTATAGTGCAGCTATCAGGGTGACGGGGACAAGTGGCAGCGTGATATTCGAGCGTAGCGCCATTTGGGCAGTGGAGGTAACATCGCTCACCTATCTACCTCTAATAAAGCGATCGAAAACATAAGTACAGTAAAAGGTCAGGGGGTATCGCGAGCGCGTCCTAACGCCACAGCTCATATCATGTTTTGTTTTGTTACTGCTCGATCATACGCATATTTTGCGTGCTGATGCTCCATCGATTCAGCATCTCTAACCTTTATACTCCGAAATCGGTTGCCGTCGAACCAGCGGTTGCAGCGGACGGCGCTTTGCGCCCACAAGATCAGCGCGATTTTGTGCGCTGGAATCAATGCCTTCCCGATCTATCGGTGCGCCGCTGTTGAACCGCAGATCATTGGATCGTATCTCGCTCTGAAAAAGCGACCAACTCTCTCAGAGTTGCATCGGGTTCACATTATGTTCTGTGGCCCAGTTACGTATGAATCGTTGCCATACCCCTTGATGCGCGCCCCGGCCGGCTCGTCCTGGCATACGTAGCAATGTGTCTGAGCTGCCCCATAGCCGCCTTTCAATTTGACCATCTTCGCCGTGTGGCGCTCGGCTAGGGCGCGCCGCACCTCCGGCACATCGCCGGTCCAGAAGTAGGTCGACGAGTAGCGGCGATCCGGCGGCAGGTAGAGGTGGATGACGCTCGGCGTGAGCGGGTTGGCCGCACCCTTCCCCGCCGCTTTGAGGCGCTCATCGTAGCGCCCCAGCTCGCCCCTCCCTTCGTCGGGATTCCGCAGCGCCCCCGCCAGTGCATCAAGCGCGGCCTGCCAGGCGTCGCGGGTCTGCTGCGCCTCGGCCCAGGCATTCTCACCCGGTAGACAACGAACGAGATGATGGGGCCGGTTGAGAACGCCATGCCCGGCCGCGCTGTTACACCAGGCAGCGTGCCCGGCTCGACCCACACGCCCGACGGTGTGTCGCCCAGCACCTTCAACCGCTCGATCGGCGCCGCGCGCCAGGGGTGATGCGACTCGCCGACGTGCAGCACATGCGGGACCAGCGCGACTGTTTCAGTTGCCATGGGGTTGCCTCACTGTTCTAGCTGGCGAAGCTGCTCCGCCAGCATATCGAGATCGATTCCCTCTGAGCGTGCCAGCACCCTAGTGCTGGGATCGTTGGCACCGAACGGCGGCACCGTGGGGTCGTCGTGGCGGATCTGCGGCCAATCGGGGGGCCAGAAGACGCCATGGGGTACGTCTGGCCGATCTTGGAGCCACATCCGGGCGCGATAGTCCACGCGCCAGCCGTCGGCGAGGTCGATCCACAGATGCGGCGCCACGTTGCGGTCGCTGGGTCGATGCAGGCTGCCCCCAACACCGACGGTATGGTTGATCCTGGCGCGCGAGAGCAGCGCGCTGATCAGACAGGTCATCCCGTCGCACTCCAGGGCGCAGCGGTCGAGTTGGTCGAGGACGCGGGCCAGTGGGTGCGCGTGTTGTCTGCTGGTATCGTTCATAGTGCTTGATGGCGCTGATCGCGCGTCTCCTCCAGGTAGGCAAGAATATGTCGGGCCTGTTCCCCGCTCAGGTTGCGCAGCTCCAGATGCACCCCATACAGGGCGCTCGCCTCACCCTTGCCGGTGATGCCAGTGGAGTGACTGGTGATGAAAAAAGAACTATCCCGCTCACGCGGGCCGCAGCCGTGGTAGGCCGCGCGTAGTGCCTGCACGGTCTCCTGCTCCCATTGCTTACGGCGCACGTGTTCGGCGTAGCGAGCGCTGGTCTCCGCAAACACCGCCCGGTAGCGTGGCAGCAGCCTGCGCCGGATCGCCTCCGCGATCGTGGGGGCATCCTTGCGCTCGTCCTCTGTGATCTGGCAGCTTACCCACTCGTAGCGCATGCCATCGCGCGAGAGCTTGCGCGGAACGGAGTTGTGCATTTCCCCAAACCAGCCCGTGATGATCAGGCGGCGCTTGTTACGCCGGAGCGTCAGCTCCAGGCCGGTTTCGCCCGTGAGCAGCGCCCGACCGCCGGAGGGATTGAGCGCCCATTCCTGAACGTCGTGGGCGCTCAACTTCTCGGCGATGTCGCGGCAGCGCTTGAGCCATTCAAGGTTTCGCGTGTCCACAAGTCTCCCTTTCCTCAATCACCACGCCGCGAGCGGCCAGGTAGACATGGGCGATCTCTAGCGCCCGCGGCTGGGCCTGTTGCCTCCTCCACCTGCGGCCACCTGCTGCCGGCCAGTCTGCGGGCAACTCCGGCAGGGTGTCACCGGCACGGAAGTGAAAGGCAATCTGGAGCGGCGCTTCGTCGAGAAGCAGCCCGGTTTGGACGAAGAAGATCGGCATGCCCTCATGCTCGTCACGCCAGGAGCGGGAGGGCCAGGCAGCCAGGCAGGCCCAGCGCACCACCTTGGCCTTGAGCGCGTACAGCCGTGGATCACCTGCACGATCGGGCCAGTCCTTCGCGCCGGCGTTGCATAGCAGCGCGAGAAGGGCCAGGCCGTCCGGGTGGTCCAGAAACAGCGGCAGCAGATCGACCGGGAGGTCCCAATGCTCCAGGATGCGTAACATCACGCTGCCTCTCAAGTGTTGGGAACAACGGGAAGAAGCTGGTCGACCGTGACCGGCTGACTGCATAGGCGCTGTAGCTCCGGCACCAGGTCGGGATACTGCTCGTGAATCAGGCGCTGGCCGTTCGTGACCTCCCAGGCCCACCCGCGCCCGTACTTGCGCGCCCTGCGTGCCCATGGTGTCGCCTGGATCGCAGCAAGCTGGCGCAGCACGGCCCGACCACTTTTCAGGTTGACGATGCTGCTTGCCATCGCTCTTAGCCCCGCTGTCTTCGTGTGTCGTCGAGCAGCGCCACGAGCGCCGCCACCTCGTCGGGCCAGCCGGCATCTTTGCAGAGCCGGAAAATGTTGGTGGGCAGCGGCAGCGTGAGCATGCTGCGGTGGTTGTCGCCTAGCTCGCCTTCGGGCTCGACCACCGAGTACCACCGCCCGAACACGTAATCTGCCGGCGTCTGATCGTCGTGCCGCAGCTCGCCGTAGACGCACAGCCCATCCGGCGCCACCACGAGTACATGGGCGCCCGGCCCGATATGATTGGTCCAAGCCGCAACGTGCTGATTGGCCTCGGCGCAGGCCTCGTTCAGCGCTGCTATGGCGTCATTCCAGTTATCGAAGGTCGGGGCACTCTCGCCAGCGCGGATAGTCGGGGTGCGGCGCAGGGCAGCCGTCCCGTCGGCCAGGACCAGCTCGCGCCCGCCCCACGCGATGTTGCGCCAGGTCGAGCCGGCCAGGTCGAGCCGGTGGTGAGTGCGCAGGTGCGCGGTGCCGTCGCCGCTCAACGGCGTATTGCAGCAGAGGCAGGTTAGGGTGTAGCTCATTGTTGGCCTCTATTGAATAGGGGCTGTGACGCTGTGGCAGCCCGCCCGTTCCGAACGGGACATCTTGAGTATAGCACAAATATACAATACTGTCAATAGTATATTGACAGTATTGTATCCACATGGTATGATGCACTTACGTCGATCGAAACGAGGGGGACATGAGCAGCACAACGATCATGCACATCACCGACAGCGGCTTCGACGCGATCGAGCGCGACCCAGCCGGCTTTGTCGCCGGCATTGTCGCGGCGCGCCACACCAGGCAGCCGCGCCAGGACATCCCGGTCTCTAACCACTGCAACCCGGCCACGCTGCTACCCGAACGGCATGCCAGCCTGCCGCGGGTGCTGTTGCTGCACAACGACTTGATGACCGAGTTCAACATGTCTACTGCACAGCACTACGCCGAGCGCGGCCAGCTTGGGCTGCTGCGCGAGCGGCTGCGAGAAGCGTGGCGGATGCTGGAGCAGTTCGAGGCCATCCTCTCTCACGTCGGGCACAACGGAAGCGAGGGCAGATAATGAGCAAAGTCGACTCAAAAACGGGCCAGCAACGAACGACGCGGAAGCCCTGCCCCGGCTGTAGGGAGCGGTGGACGCGGCCGGCTGAGGAAGTGTGCCAGGGGTTCGGCGTAGCAACGGTACAGAAAACCCTATAAACGGCTTTATGTGATGCTATGCCTCCTCAAACCGAGAGAACATGAATTTAGATATAGTCGGGTGGAGTATCAGGGGTACCGGCGCAGTTGTTGTTTGCCCATAGATTCGACCCTGTTTGATTAGGCAAAAAGTCATCAACGCACCCGACATTTGAACCATATACATTATTTCCTTGAATAGTATTAAAGCGAGGAACCCAGTTAGAATTAGTTTCGTCGTTGCCAGTGAGACGTATTCCATACCACCCCGAAATTTGATTATTCAAAACATTGTTGTAGTTTGCTAACTGGTCACTTAAGCCTGTATCTTGGCATATATCTAAAGCCGCAGAGTGATTGCCCGATGAGCCACCTATACAATATGGGTGATTAGGATGTGTAGGAGAAGCCGATGATGGATGTCGTATCGTGTTACTTTCTATCGTCCAATAACTCGCAGAATAGAGACTTATAGCGGCCCAAGCTTGATTCTCATAAACAGTGTTGTTTTTGAAGGTTCCACCCCAAACTCTATCTACATCTAGAGCTGGTCCACCATTATTATGAATAATATTTCCCATAATTATCGGTGAATAAAGAGTAACAGCGTGATTATCGAAAGGTTTAGTTACATATATTCCCGAACCAGGAAGACCTGTAGGGCAACTATATCCATTATTTGCTATCGTACTATTTAGAACTTTCCATCCAGGACCAGTGATTGCTACACCATCACATTTTGCGTTTATTACATTCATAGATTTAACAGTTGTACTTATACCATGAGCACCTACACCGAATGTACTTAGATTATTAGCATCAATTGTAAAATTAGCAATGATCGAGCCTGTACTACCATTGTCGTGAACCACTGCTTCACTACCATTATTTGTGTCATTCCCTTTCCAAGGTGAAGCGGCTCGTAATATCGAGGTATTTTTGTCTTTACCAATCAACGTATGCCCTGATTGCAAAACAATTTGAACATTGGTTGTCCAAATTCCTGTTTGAATTTCTACGCATGAATGCTGATTTACTGCTTTTTGCAATGGTATTTGACCAGACCATGAGAAGCAATCCATCGAAGTCGCTATCATAGGCAAGTAGAGAGTATAAGTAAAGGACCGTGATTTCAGATAGTTGTTTGTCCTTTGGATTCCTACTTCCGCTTTGACAGACTCAGATACCTCAATGCTTATAAGCAAAATAATCAGCGTGAAAACTGCAAAGACAAAAGCAGGGCGAAACTTGTTCATTGATACCATGAGCTTCCTCCGCAATTACAGAGCAACCCAACGAGTGACGGCACCAGCTATGCTGCCTCGATAAGTTGGGAAAGTGGCTCCAGTATTCAAAACCCAAGCCGCCTTCACGCGATCACCGCCTCGCACCGCTTCCGTGCCGCATCGCTCTCGCGGAAGACCACCGCACTCGCCTCGTGCCCCGCCCTCCAGCGCCTTGATCGCCGCCTCCCAATCGAGACTGTTCGGTGCGCGCTACGCAATCGCCACACCAGCCGTGCGCAGCCGCCTCTCAACGATGCTGTTTCGCGTTGTAGCTCCAGGTCATAGGCGTGCGTGAGCAAGGTGTGCCGGCCTGCTAGCCCCATATCTTCGGCGCCGGTCGCGGCCAGCGTAGGCGAACGAGGGGCAGTGCTGGGCGACCAGATAAATGCAGGAACGGCTGATACTCATCAGCGTTGTGCCCATAATACCAGAACCGGGGCTGAAACCCAAACGGGCGCGGCGGCACAACGAGAGATGAGTCCGGGCCGGGCTGAGGGGCCAGCAGTTGAGCGACACGGGCCAGGTCGGCGATGCTCATGCGAGGGATCGCCAAACCGCAGTTGACATGGCCCTCCCGTCATGATAGTCTGTAGAACGATAAACAGTATTGTAAAAGACGTGACGGAGCAGCAATGCCACAAGAGACAACCACGATCGCCATTCCCACAACACTGCGCGATCTGATAGCCACACACGCCGGAGCACGGGGGATCTCGCGGGAAGCGCTGGCTGACGGCGCGTTCAAGACCCAGCTCCAGGTCGCCAGGGCGATGCTTGAGCGCGGCGAGCGCCTGGCCGATCACTACCTGACCGACCCGCGAATCACTTCCGCCGGCCAAAGTGCGCCTACCGTGCATATTAGCGCCGAAGCCGACCAGGCGGCGCAAGACCTGGCTCAAACAATCGAGAAAGAGCTGGGACGCCGCACCCCAAAAGGCCGCGTGATACAAGCGCTGCTCTGGGCCGAGCTTGAGCCGCTGCCAGTGGGCGCCCAGCGTGCGAACCTGCCTGAACCGCCAGCGCTCCAAACGATAACCGTCAACGTCCCCGGCCAATTAAACACGTCCCTGATGGAGCTTGGGCTCCGGTGGGCAGTCAGCCGAGAGGCGGTCGTGGACTCACTGCTTGGTGAGGCGATCAGCGACCTTGAGGAAATGAGCGCTGCGGACCTGGCAGCCCTCAGCAGCGATCAGCGCATCCAGCCGAGCGACGGCCGCGGCAAGGTGACGATCCGCGTGCCGCGACACTACGACCCGCAGCTTGCCCAGCTTGCCGACAGATCCTTCCAGGGCGTCAGATCCTACGCGCTTCAGGGGTTGCTGTGGCGTGGGCTGGATGAGGCCAAAGACGACCCGGCTGTCGAGCTGCCTAACCGCACGGTGACGATCAACGGGCGCTTGTACGCGCGATTGGCACAGCATCTATTCGATAAGCGCAGGGCGCAGGGCGGTGTGCCCACAATGAAGAAGTTCGTTGAAACGGCGGTTGAGCGTGAACTCGATCGCGAGCAGCGCCGGCAGGGACGACCGGCCCAGAAACGTGCTGATGAACAATAGTGCAGTAAGGAACAGAAGCCCATGACCGACCCGAATGCACAACTGGCTGCCCTGCGCGCCTGGCCGAGAAGGTCGGCGATCTCTCGCCACATCAACGCCGGGTGCGTCGCCTCCGACCTGGCGCTGGTGCGCTGGGCGGCCGAGCGCCAGGGTCACATCGGCATCACTCCCCAGGACCGGCGCGCGGTCGCCGAGGCGGTGCAGCGGCTCAATACCGTTGTGTTCGACAGCCCTGATGCCCCGGACAGGGCCAGCTTTGAGCAGGATCGTATATCCCTGGAGCGCAGCACAGCCGAGCTGTGCGCAGCCGCCCACCGCTGGCTGGAGCGCAATGATGTACCAGTTGAGGTACGTGCCAGCGGCAAGTGAGGTCAAGCATGAGAGCAGCTATGATCTGGCAAGCGCTGCGTGAGCGCATCGCCCAACTCCTCCAATCCTCGGCCTGGACTGATCTCGCGTCGCTTCCACGACCCGACCGATCGGCTTCCGACGATGTGATCGACGAATACTTCCTACGCGAAGGCGAGCGCCGTGACAGAGAATCGCTTGGTCGTGAGTTCGATCATGAGATGGCGCTGCTCAGGGGGGTACATGCAATGCTTTGGGATGCAGTACCGCCAGAGGAGCACACCGCTCTGGCACAGCGTATCCAGGAGATGCGCCGCGACCACTACCGGCTGCCGCCAGCGGATTTTCGGGCCAAATATCACCAGTATCTCGACGACGGGGAAAAAGCACAGGAATAGGAGAGGGACGGTGCGTTGCAACAGCCTGCTTGATGAGGATACAAGGATATACTACTCCGAGGCATCCCGAGGATGAATAGTGACCCACGAGCCATACTTGCGCTCGTGGCGCTGCTGGCCGTGACCCTCGCCAGCTCGCTCCTCCAGGCGCCGGTGGCTCACGATGCGGGTCTGCTGCTGCTCGGCGTCGGTATCGGGGTGGCGATCCGCACTTATTGGCGTGGGCACTGGTAGAATACAACGACTCACTTGGGCGAACAGCCCAACGCCTCGCTGCTGAGGCGACTGACTCATCGTATTTTAGAAACAACAGAGCGGTCCTGCCCGTAGCTCTATTGCGAACGAAAACGAGGGCAGCAGGTCACTCTGCACGCTGCTCCAGGGAGGTGTCTATGTCACTCGCGATGGCTGGAGCCTGGCTGTGGGAAACCTTTGGCGGAAAGGTGGTTGAGCGGGCGGGGCAGCACGGCGGCGAAGCTGCTCGCGGCCTGTGGCAGCGGATCGACTGGCAGCGCGCGGCCGAGCAGTATCGTGGGGAGATGCAGCGCTTGCATGGCACGATGCGAATCATCGGCATGACCGAGCCGGTCGCGCTGGCCGATGTCTTCACCGATGTCTATATCCTCGACAAGCCGAGCGCGTGGCGGCGGCACAACATTGAGGAGTTGATACGCCGGCAGCAACTCGACCAGCAGGAGCGCGACAAGGCCGACGTGCGGCGCGATGCCGTAGAAGTCGTGCGAGGCAGCGAGCGCCTGTTCATCCTGGGCAAGCCTGGCGCCGGCAAGAGCACGTTGCTCAAGCACCTGGTACTCCAGGCCACCAGGGGCAACCTCGACGCTATCCCGATCTTCGTGGGGCTCAAGGCGTGGTCCGACAGTGGGCTGGCACTGATGCCCTTCCTGGTCAAACAATTCGCGATCTGCGCTTTTCCTGATGCGCAACCCTTTATCGAGGCTATCCTGGCCGATGGCCGCGCCCTACTTCTATTTGACGGGCTGGATGAGGTCAATGTAGAGGGCCAGGCCCGCGAGCGGATCACCCGCGAGGTGCGCGACTTTGCCGACCAGTACGCGCGCAGCCACTCTGTGATGACCTGCCGCACAGCCGCAACCGACTACCAGTTCGAGCAGTTTAGTTACTGCGAGCTGGCCGACTTTACCGAGCAGCAGGCGCGAACGTTGGCGAGCAACTGGTTCGGGCGTAACGAGGTTAAGCGCGATGCCTTCCTGGCCGAGTTCGCCAAGCCTGAGCACAAAGGGCTGCGCGACCTGGCGCGCACGCCGTTGCTGCTAGCGCTGCTGTGCATCGCGTTCGACGAGACCATGCACTTCCCGCCCCGTCGGGTGGAGGTCTACGAGGAGGCGCTCGACGCGCTGCTGAAGAAGTGGGACTCCTCGCGCCAGATCCACCGTGATGAGGCGTACAAAAAGCTTGCGCTCGGTCGCAAGCGCGAGTTGCTGACCCAGATCGGCTACAAGACCTTTGAACGGGGCGAGCTATTTCTGCGCCAGGACGATCTGGCCCAGCAAATCGAGGAGTACCTGCGCACGCTGCCCCCCACAAACTCGACCGAAGACATCGACGGCGTGACCGTCCTGCACGCGATTGAGGCCCAGCACGGCCTGCTGATCGAGCGCTCACTCCGCATCCACTCCTTCTCACACCTGACCTTCCAGGAATACTTCGCCGCGCGTCATATCGCCGCGCATCCGTCGCCCGCCATGTTCCAAAGTGTTATCGCCCATGCCGACGATGTACGCTGGCGCGAAGTGCTGCTACTGGTGACAAGCATGCTGGATGGCGAGAATGCGCTGGCCTTCTTCGATAGCTTTGATGTGTCCCTGCGCAGGATGATCGAGGTCGCCCCCCCCGTACAAGCGCTCATGCGGTGGGTTGCGCGCAAGGCGCAAGGTGCAGCAGAGGGGGAGCAGCTTGCGGCGCGGATGAGCTACCTGACGCTGGCGCTGGTGGGTACAGTCAGTAGCAGTGGCCTCGCCCGCGACCTTGCCGTGGAACGCGCCCGCGCCCTCGACTGCGCCCACATCCACGCCCGCACCCACGCCCTCGCCCTCGCCCGCGCCCGCGGCCGCGCCCGCGCCCTCGCTCAGGACCTCGCCAGCGCCCTCGCCCTCGACGGCGCTCAGGACCTCGCCCGCGCCCGCGCCCGCGCCCTCACCAGCGCCCTCGCCCGCGCCCTCGCTCAGGACCTCGCCCGCGCCCTCGCTCAGGACCTCGCCCGCGCCCTCGCTCAGGACCTCGATCTATCAACGATGGGTACATCATCTCAGGAGGAAGCTGCGTGGGTAGGCAGGCTGCTCCAGATAAGCATTATCGCCACATCAAACAGTATTGAGCGCACCAAGCTAGTCCTTGATGAGCTGACCAATGACTGGCACGCAGCTATCGCCGCCGCCCCGGAGGAGCTGCGTGCGACCCTCGGTACACTGGTCCCACCAGCGGCCGACGCGCCAGATGAAGACTGGCTGCGCGTCGAGCGCGATCTGCGCGTTGCGCTCCAGGCCCACCTTGACATCGGCCACGATTGGGCGATGGGAGAGCCGCAGTTTACTCTCCTCAGCAGATACCTGGAGTCCAGCACCTGCCTGCTCGAATGTCTCGACCTTGCCGCCCTACCCAATCGGGATGCGCTCCGCAATCGGCTGTTGCTGCCTTGAGAGACTATGGACCAACAAAGACCAGCACGAGAGTAGCACCGTAATGCCGCGAGCCAAACGCCTGACTACCGCAGAGGTCGCCGATCGTCTGAGCGTCTCCAAGGAGTAAACGCCGTGATCGCGAGGAGAACGATCGTCTTTGTAGCCTGTGTGGGGAAGAAGTGCGTAGCAGCCGCGCCGGCGCGGTCTCTATAATACTTCGGTGTGGTTCGTTTATCTTTAGCTTGTTGGAAGCTGTACCTTAACAGAGGCATATAATCGTTGTGAGCATACTCACGACGTAGCCATATTGCTCATTATACGCACCGCCCGCCGCCCTTCCTTGCGTGGTGGCCGCAGCTCGTCCGGGAGCGGGGGACAGCTACCCAGGATGCCGTAGACGCAGGAGAAGGATTGAACCATATGTTAAGGTCACGAACCCCGCTCCCGTCCTTCGCATGCTACCACGCTGCGGAAGGGTCGAGATGAACGGCGGGCGGTGCTATCCCTGCCAGCCCCAAAGCTGCTGGTGAGGTCCAGCCTGGCCGTTCCGCAGGAGGTGCTGTGCAGCAAGTGGTTTTAGATAGACGTTAGGCTCCAGCTTTCTCGGCCAATTGCTGCGCTATCACAAGCAGCCGTGCATACGTCAAATCCTCGGTTCGTCCCAGGTAGGCTTTGTACAGCTTCTTCCGATGGCGGCGGAAGGCATACCAAAAGGCGGCTCTGTTACGCTGTTCTCGACGGGCTGTGAAGGTGCCAGCCGCTGCCTCCAAGTAGAACGTGGTATGGCTGGCGAGCCACTCAAACCAAGCAGGGCTTGCCACACGCATGGCACCAGAATCAGTATAGAGGAATTGCCCGATGATTTTGGGTGTCTTTTGGTGTTCTTTTCGCCCCATATCCCTCTCACAAGTTACCCAATCACAATCTTAGGCAGTGGCATCGGGTCAAGGTCATATAGAGGGATTGAGATCATATAGCAGAGATTCTGGTTGACATCTAACAGGAGTATAGCCTTACAGGCTTCAAGTACCTTTGTAGAGCAGACCATAGGCAACTTCGACTTGCTGCCGCAACTCACGATTCTCTGCTTCCAGTTTCTTCACACGCTGGCGTAACGTAGCAATGATGGCATCTTTTGAGGCATCTGAGGCGCGTGTGGTCGGCAACGGTGCTGGTCGTGGTGATGCTTGCTGACGCAATCGTATGATGCGCTCCTTAATGTCAGGCTGTTGGTAGAGCCAGGCAGTAGATACCTCAGCAACCTCCGCAACTGTTTTGAAGTTGATGGGCCGACCATCCCGGATGAGCTGCTGGATGCCCCGTTCTGTTCGTTGCTTGGCCGCCTCATGCCGTTGCTGGGCACTGGCCTTCAGCCCCTCGATATTACGTTGATGGGTCATTCGATGACTCCAAAACAAGAATGATACGTTCCAGATTCCGTTCGACCCGTTCGTTCATCTCGATCTGGCGTGTCCAGTTGCTCTCGCGTGCCTTCGCCAGTATCCGGCGCGTCTCCTCTAGTTGGATGCGGTGCTGGTCGAGGAAGCGCACGTCCGTCCGAAAGTGGGTACAGGTCAGGCAGGCATTTGCATGCGGGCATGCACCAGCGGCGATGGGCAGGAAACAGGTGCCGTTCGGGAGCGCCTGACCAAGAATGTTACGCTTAAACCACTCCAAGTCGACCGTCGCTGAGGTTAGCTCAGTACGCTTGCCCTCGGCGTTGATCAGCGTCCGAGCATACTTCTCGAACTCCCGCCGCATCGTCTCGTCGTGCAGATGGGCATAGCGGTTGGTCATCTCCGGCAACTCGTGGCCCAGGTAGCGCTGGACGATGTGGTGTGGAACTCCGCTATTGATCATTCGCGTGCCGACTGTATGGCGGAATTGATGGCTCTGGAAGCGAAAAATCCTTTCATTCGCATCACAGATCTGCTTTTCATAAGCCAGTTTGTTCAACGCATAGCTGAAGTACTTCTGGCGCATTGGCTGGCTCTTGTTTGCACGGGAAACACCAGGAAACAGGTATTTGCAGTCGGGGCTCTGTTCCTCGCGCGCCACGCGCTGCTGTTCTTGGATGACAGCAACGATCTCGTTAGAGAGAGGGATGCGATGTTCCTTCTTCATCTTCCGCTGCCAATAGCGCAGCCACCAATCGCCGTCTTGGTCGCGCTCCAGGCACTCAAAAGACATCTCACAGAGTTCGCTGATCCGCAGCCCACACTCCTGGAGAACGAGAACCATCCGCATCACGACGGGCGGCAGCGCGTCGAGATGGGCGTTCAGTTGGTCGAGCACCTCTTGGGGGATAAAGCGCGGCTTGGGCTTCTCTGGGCGCGGCATGTCTTCGGTGTAGACCAGAGGGCGCTCAGAGAAATCTGCCCATCCTTCCCTGACACAGAGTTCCATAAATTGCTTGATGTTCAGAATATATTCTTTCCGCGTTGCAGCCGTATAGCCGCGAGACTGCAAATAGCCAATGTACGCCAGCATGAGCGGGCGATCTATCGTTGAAGGACAAATCTCGTAATCGAGGGTCTGTAAAAAAGCAGAGAATATGCGGAGGGCTAACAGTTTATTATCGCAATATGAAGCGGAATACAGTATCAGATTGTATCGGCTGTATTGCTTGGCAAGTTGGCGTAGCCACGCTTGACTGATAGGCGTGAATGAAAGATGGTATTTGGAGCGTGAAAGATGGACAGCAACTCCTAGCTTCCGCAAATCCCATAGGTCTTTTTCATATTCTGGCCGGTCGTCATACACCTCCATCAGGGTTTCATAGATTCTACGAAGCACCTGCCGGCGATTGTCCGTGCGGAATGTGCGGATCTCCTGTGTATGAAGCAAGCGCCGACCTGTGTATTGGAAGAAGATTCCGTTTTCAGCCATATACGAGCGCAACGACAGCTCCCAATACTCCAAACTCCGGTCGAGAAATGAGCTGATAGCGGGGCGGGTATCGTTCAACCAGGCAATAAGGAGGTGAAGCTGTGCCTGGTAGATCGTAAGGAAGGGATTCCAGGTGCCTTTCTGAAACTGCTGCCAACATACATACTTCATCTCTGTGTTCAGAGACGGCGAGAAGCTCTCGAACCGGAGCCGGACGATTCGCCGATCAGGAGCATCTGCAAACAACGGGCACTGCGACATGTCCCAGACATCCTCGGCCCAGAAGCCGACGAGTTGAGCCTTCAGTGTTGCATACTTCTCCTCAGAGCACTTGGCCGCAGGGATGTGCATGGGCTACGGCTCCTTCGCTGTCTCACAATAAGCTTGGTACGCGGCCTTCAAATCGTCGTCGGTCAGATGGGCATAGGTGTTGATGGTTGTCTGGATATGAGCATGCCCCAAGCGCTTCTGAACGAATACAGCATCCATCCCGCTACGGAGTAGCTTGGTGGCGTGTGTGTGGCGCAACATGTGCGGCCGGGCGTACATACCCGTTTTTCTGCTCAAGCGAGAGAACAGATCGAGCGCCGCCCCGTAGGTCATCGGCTGCCCAATAGCACCCTCCCAGAGGTTGACGAACACATAATCGCTATCCGTTTCACCGAACTCATGCACGAGGTAATCGGCGTATAAGGCCATCAATTCCTCAGTGACGTGGATAGTGTAGGGTTCTCTTGTTTTAGCTCGCACCCCGTTTGCGTTGTCGCTCCGTGGAACAACGCGAATGAGATTGTCCCACGATTGAACATCTTCGTGTCTCAACCCTAATGCCTGACCAATACGCATCCCAGTTTCGTAGAGCAGTGTCACTAAAAAGGCGTCACGTTTGCGGTGGCACGCCTGGATAAGTTGCTGTACTTGATCATCAGAGAGGGTTTGCGGGATATGCTTGGTTGCTTTGAGCCTGATCAGGCGCGTTTGTACGGGTTTCTTCTTGTTGATATGATACAGAAAATCCTTATATCGTCGTGTAGTAAAGGCTTGGGAGCGGTAGAGCGGAATATCGCCGACGGTTTCAGCGCGCTGGTGATAGTCGTAAAAGGAAATCACCGCATCAAGGATTGCGTTAATGGTTGATTCAGTGCGGACAGCCTCCTGCTCGTCGAAGGAAACAACCCCAGGTCGAGGCGCACGAAGCCAGGGGATGAAATCAGCCAAGGCACGGAAACCGACTTCTGTCCATTCTAGATGAGCGTCGCGGAGGTATTCCCAGAACAGTTTGAGGTGAAAAGCGTAGACGCGAATAGTGTTAGGCGAGCGCTCGATGCTCTCCAGATAGGTCAGGAAGCTGTGTATAGGCTGGATCGGGAGGAAAGCATCATCGAGAACCATCCATGCCGTTCGCTGGTTGGTGGGGAGCCGTACACGCTGGACTTTCATAGCCTATCGTGCGCCTCCGATGTTCCGTTTGTTGTTCCGAGGAGCAGGATTGTTGTCGATATATGATGATATAACGACAATACCGATACTTTTGCATCTTAGAAGGGCTGTGGTTTATGGTTGTAGCACGAATAGAACTTGTGTTCAAGTCAACGTAGTATACGTCGTAAGTGGTCTATCAACACGCCTTGGTTAAGTTCATCAAGGCCCGCCGCTTCGCTGAACACGAGGCCGACGCCTACTCCATCCTGAGTGCCCGGCACGGCCTGGTCGCTCCTGATCAGGCGCTCGAACCCTACGAGCAGACCTTGAACACCATGCCGCGCCACGAGCGCCAGCGCTGGGCCGCGCCGGTCTGGCGGGCGATCGTTGGGGTCGCCGACGTGGGGCGACGGACAGGTCTTCTTAGCCGGCCAGCGCTACCGTGAGCTTGTGGTGCCGGTCCTGGCCGGTTTGGGATACACGGTCGAGGTGCCAGTGCTGGGCCTGGGGATCGGCCGGCAGCTCGCATGGCTGGACCAGCAATCGAGAGGTGTACTGTTTCCCGTGTTCAGCACCTCGCGGTTTACCTACCTCGTGTCCTATGTGCGTAACGTTTTCGGTCGCTGGGAGCGGATGCGCGTGAGGGGTATAAGGCACGATGATGGTAAACCGCGAGGTGCTGAACACGGGAAACAGTACAAGAGGGGGGGAACGCGGGCACCCCCAGCAGTAGGATCGGGCAGATGGCCCGAATTGAAGCAATGGAGCAGAATGTACCGTTAAACGCTGCCGTGTGAACCAATTTCCCAGGCAACTCCAAATTTGTACGCAAACGCGCGTTTGCGTACAAACCCATTCCCCATTTTGATTCGGCCACTCAAGCAGCAGTACGGCACAAATATACTTGGGCCATGGCAACAACTCGCGACAAAGTGGCCCATTTCACATAACTCGATCCGATGTGGTGGGAAGCACTAGCCAAAACGTCTCTTCTGTGAGGTGATTTGGACCCCCGCCGGAATTTCTCCCTGTTGCCACCAAGGAGCGGGAGAAAATCACGGCACGAAAGGTACAACGCCCCGATCTTGCCCACCGTTTTCCTGTCATTATGGCAAATGGCCCACTTTGTCGCGATTCGTTGTCATGGACCAACTAGGTACGGTTTCAACCATTCTGCATGTCGCCGGGTGAAATCCCGCCACCATTCGCCGCAATACTCGTGAATACACCGGGAGTCGTCTCCTCCGGCGTCAGCACCCTGATGCCCGTTGGTGTCAGCACGAGTTCGCGCAGAGTGGGGTCGTAGGGACTGAAGCGTGTTTTCAGCACAGCGAGCATGTAGTGCAGCGTACCCAGCGCCAGCGTGTACTGCACCACCAGGAGGTTGTCGGTGATCGGCTGGATGGGGCCGTACCTTATATCAATGCGAAAGCCAGCAAACGGTTCAATCTCCAACGTGTAGAGCGTGGTTGCCCCATGACTTGCGAGGTGTTTGGTCAGGGCGGTTAGGTGCGCACGGGCACGCGCCCCAAGCTCCTGTACTAAGATGCCGACCCCATCAACCACCACACGTTGCCCGGTCGTGGTAAGCATAGCAAGCACCTCTGCGCTCATGATGTCGGGGATAAAACCGGACGGCGCGATGTACAGCACGATAACAGCTCCTGCGGCGCGGGCGGCGGCGAGGTCTAGCCCAAACGCCTGTGCCTTTCGTTGCAACTGCTCCACATCCTCGCTAAAGCTGACGAAGATCGTTGGCTTGGCAGGCGCACAGCCTGCCAAGGCCCAATGCAATGCCAGCGTCGTTTTGCCCGTACCGGGCGCGCCAGCAAGCACCGTTGATGTTCCTGTGGTCAGACCGCCATCAATAAGCGCGTCCAGCTCCGGCAACCCAAAGCCCGCATGTCCTTCTGTGCGCGCCTGGGTGGGCTGGGGTGACAATAACTCAAGGCGAGGAAAGATCGCGAACCCTTGCGCACTGATTGCATACGCATGCAGGCCGTTCAGGTGGTTCCTCCCCCGATGCTTGATCACCTCAATGCGTCGCATGTGAGTCCAGCCTTCAACGCCGTATTCCAGGCCCAGCACGATGTCAGTAACGGTCAACTCGGCGGCAATCTGCGGGTCACGACCATTTCCTTCCAAAGTCACAAGACAGGTCACATTGAGATAGGAGCTTACGTTCGCGAGCGTACTCAAAAAGCGACGCACCGCGTTCGTATCACCAAGCAAACCCGAAGCGCCCTGAAAGCCATCCACCAATAGCCATTGCACATTGAGACGTTTGATAGTCGCCATTACTGCGGACTCGACGTTCTCATGGTCGGTGCCCATCAACGCGCTGAATGGCAGCAGTGTAATCTGGTCGCCGACAAGCGACGCATCAAAGAAATCGAAGTCATGGAGATGGTCAAGCAGTTTGCTGAGCCCCCTCCGAAGCATTCGTCATGATCAGCCCCCGTGCCCCTCGGCGCGCCGCCTGAAAGAGTAATTGGGTCGCCAAGACCGTCTTCCCGGCACCGGGAGAACCCACCAGCAGCACGACCGCCTTGGCGGTAAGCTCGCCGCCCAGGATTGTATCGAGACCAGGCACGAGCGTTGGTACGACCTCACTTTTAGTCATATGAGTTAGTCTCCCCAAGGCCATCAAACAGGGCTTCAACCTGTGCAACGCCAAACGGTTTCGCAATCATGCCCTGCACAAATCCGAACATCGCGTGACGCTTGGCTGAAACAATCCCGGCAGTCAAGATGACGATAGGTATTGCACGCAGGGCTGGATCAGCTTGAAGCGCAGCGACAAGCTCAAAGCCATCCATGAATGGCATCATCAGGTCGGTTAGCACCATATTTGGAACATGCTGCTGCGCTAATGCGAGGCCCACCGCACCGTTATGCGCTGTGAGCGCCTGATGCCCGCAATCTTCAACAATAAGTCGCAACAGTTCAAGGATTGCACGATCATCATCAACAAGTAAAATGGTTGCCATAGTAGGTGCAACTCCGCCTTGAAACAAGCAGCATACGACAGCACCACCACGCACGAACACGCCTGCATACCGCATCCACACTATCGTGGATGCGGTACCTCTTTCACCACAGGCTACCACCACGCCCAAAGTTGCGTTGCTTTATAACACGCTTCATAAAACGTGCCACTAATAGACGTTGTAGACGGTATACTACCGCACCATTCCGGGCACAAGCTGCGACCTAGTCGTCGCCCTCGTTGGCCTGAGCCTCGGTCTGCATCTGCTCGCCACAGTGCCACAGAGTAGCCGTACATCCGGCTTGGCCCACGCATTCAGGTCACACGAGGGGCAGGTGTACTTGGGCCATGGCAACAACTCGCGACAAAGTGGCCCATTTCGCATAACTCGATCCGATGTGGTGGGAAGCACTAGCCAAAACGTCTCTTCTGTGAGGTGATTTGGACCCCCGCCGGAATTTCTCCCTGTTGCCACCAAGGAGCGAGAGAAAATCACGGCACGAAAGGTACAACGCCCCGATCCTGCCCACCGTTTTCCTGTCATTATGGTAAATGGCCCACTTTGTCGCGATTCGTTGTCATGAACCTACTTCACTCCTCCGTAATCAATCCACTGCGCCCGCCCGGCAAGTGCCGATAGAATGTCGCCGGCGACACCTTCAGGTGCGCCGCGACATCCTCCACAGTAATATCAGGGTTGACGAGCATTGCCTTGGCAGCGGCGATCTCCTTGGGGCCAAGGGTCCGGGGCCTGCCGCCCTTCCTGCCGCGCTCTCTGGCAGCCTGAAGGCCGGCGCTAGTGCGCTCGCGGATGACGGCACGCTCGAACTCGGCCAGGGCACCGAAGATGTGAAAGATCAGCCGCCCGCCTGGCGTGGCTGTGTCGATGCTCTCAGTAAGTGAACGTAGCTCGACGCCGCGCGCCTGAAAGTCCTCCACGGTTTCGATCAACTGGCGCATCGAACGCGCCAGGCGGTCGAGCTTCCACACGACTAACGTATCACCAGGTCGCAGGTATTCGAGGGCGGCCTTCAACTGTGGACGGTCACGTTGAGCGCCGCTGGCCTTCTCGGTGAAGATACGATCGCAGCCGGCCGCCTTGAGTGCATCGATCTGCAAAGCTGGTTTCTGGTCCAGTGTCGTCAATGGCTCAGGAAGGAGCGTCGCCAAGGGCGCGCCGCCAGGGTTCCAAACCATCCCCGCGATCGGCCTGGTCAAGCTTGCTGCGGAGCGCTGCGAGTTCCTCACTGAATGCAGTGGCAGCGGCGGCCTGTTCAGCGAGCTGGCTGTAGAGCGTGTGGATCGCCGCCTTAACCGCTGCCTCTGGTGTCTCGAAGGGACCGACGTTGCCCATTGGTCCCTTGAAGTACCATTCGTTCGGGTCAGGCTCGTAATAGTGCTGGGTGATCTCCAGGCCGCCGGCCAGCAGCGTATCGAGCGCGGCGACCGCCAGTCGCTCGTAGTTGAGTCCTGCCATGGTATCACCTCCCGCGCCGCCGTCGCTCGGCCAGCGCAGCGCGCACCTGATCCTCAGTGACCTCGGCGTAGCGCCGGGTCGAGCGCGGGTCGCGATGACCGAGCATGCGGCTGACAATCTGCTCCGGGTAGTGACGGATAAAATCGGTGCCGGCCGTGTGGCGCAATTGGTGGATCGTGTAACGCGGCTTGCCCGCATCGAGCAGTCCCGCGCCGGCGCACAGTTGTTGCCATTGATAATACAAGGTGTCATAGGCAGTGCGTGTGCCGCGATTGGAGCGGAACAGCGGCGTACCAACATCGAGTGGTCCTAGCTCACGCAGATAGGCCCGCAGCAGCCGCAGACTGCGCTTCATCACGTCGGCATTGAGGACCACGATCCGCTCGCTGTTATTCTTGGCCTCACGAATGTGCAAACCCTCGCGACCTACATCCAGCGTGACATCGCCGACATTGAGACTGAGTACCTCATCGGCGCGACAACCCGTCTCACGCAACAGGGTGAAAATGAGCCGGTAGGGCTGTGGTGCCTTGGCAATCGCCGTGTCCACGGTCTTGATATCTTCGCCCCGGATGGGTCGCGGCAGCCGCTCCTCATCCTGGGTCGCCTCGACGAGTTCAGCCGGATTGAGGGAGCACAGCCCACTCTTGAGCGCCCATTTGAAAAAGCGTTTGAGACTCGCCAGGCGCCGATTTGTCGTGCTGGGCTTCTCCTGCCGGCTACTGAGAAACGCTTCGATCTGGGTAGTGGTGATCGTGTCAAGCGGCTGGTCAAGGAACTGCGCGGCGGTGCGCAGGTCGTAGCGGTACGCCTCGATCGTGTTCTCGGCCCGGCCGCGCCGGTCGCGCAGATCGGCCAGGAACAACTCCAGCTCGCTCGCCAGGGTGGCCGCTGATTGAGGTCGCAATCGGGTGATGATCGCCATCTTCTCCCTTTTTCAAAGATAATTCCGAGCAATGGTCCAAAAATCAATTGGGCTAAATCGCATTAGGATCGGGAGCAGTATACCACAGTTCAAACATAAGACATATTATGTTTGAATTTCCTTTATGGCCTGCCAGAGCAGGCGCGCCAGGCCGGGCCGTGAGTTGCCGGCCCGGTGCATGCGCTGGGTGTCACCACGCGCGCCGAAGCAGATAGTAACAATCGATGAAAACAGCGTCAGCAACAATAGAGGTCTACCGTATGAAATCGGGAGAATCGTACGCTAAGGATTCATATACCGCATCAGGAAGCCTTTCTCATTCACGCCAGCAACGGCACATTCCTGTGCAGGCATACGACCGGGGATGGCTTCACAGAGCCATCCCCGGTCCTAACGTACACTTTTCCCAAGTTTATATGGTCTCCCCCTGTATAGAGCACGTGGATGTGCTCAGGGTCGCGTTTGCGGCGATGGGAGGCAGATTGCGCTGTTGGAGGCGCTACGGGCCAATCTGTGCAGGGGCGATCTCATTCAGGGCCGGCTGCATCAAGTGTTCAGGAGCACGCTCGACGCGCAGATGTGGAGGCGATTTGGCGGGTGTGCTGCGCACTGTCTGGCACGGAGGCTGCGAGGACAAAGATGGGGCGGCGTGGGTGTGTCGAACCACGCCGCCCCACCTTCGGCCAGCAATGGGGTGTTATAGTCGATCAGTCTTTGGGATCGGGCGTACTACCGCCACCGCCACCTTCCGCGAGCGCAGGGGTGTGCCCATTGATGTACCCTTTGAGATCGATGACACTACCAGCGAAGACCCCAATGGCGAGCACAACCACCAGAGCGAGCATGAGGGACCGTCGTTTCCAGCCGCGCATGATTGGCTCCTTTCACGCTTCCGTGCGATGGCATAGGATACGGGAAGTTCGCTACTGCGTCAAGTGCGCATTGGCAGCGACCCTCTTGAGCCACAGTCAGCACCGAGTCAGCGCCACCTATCGCCGGCCAGGACGCTCTGCTAGTGGTCCACCACAGTAGTTTTGCGGGGATGGTTTGGAGGGGGGGTGGCCCCTCCAAGCCTCCTCCACACCGCAAAACCTGTGTGGTCGACCACTAGTTGGCGCCCGCATGGCGGGTGGCACCACCATAAACAGATTATCCTTTCTCTTGTACGCAAACGCGCGTTTGCGTACAAGCTAGGGTCGATTATTGCTCGACACGGCCATTCAACGGCCTGTTATCATGCGCGCCATCGAGCGCGGTCTTGAGTGGATTGAACTGATGTTCAGTGACGACGTAGCAGACATCGAGCGGGTCCAGCTCGCCGGCTGGAATGCGCCGGGCCAGGTTGACCAGGCGGTGCGCGGCCACTCGTACCGGATCGTGCAGCCGTGCAATCTCGATCGCAATATCGTAGCCAGGCAGGCCCCGCTGCCCGCCCAGGATCTTCAACGTGCCTTTGAGCAAAAGCCGCTGCGTGCCGGCCGTGACAGTCCGGGGGATGATCAATGCCATTGGTTGCCCTTCAGCGTCGTTTTCACCGTTTTGGAGCAGCCAGGTATCAATTGTCTTCTCGACGATCGTCCAGCCACGCCGAAGGGCATAATCTCTGACGTGCTCTGGTTGAAGGTGTTTCACCACTCACCTGCCGATCGCTTCGAGGCGCGCCACCGGCCCGACGCCGGCCTGGCCGACCCAGCGACACGCGAAACATATGTAGAAGGTCGGCCGCTCGCCGTCCTCGCAAATGAGCAGGTCTATAGGCTGTTTGCAATGGGGGCAAAGGCTTTTTTCGGTCGTTTGAATGACGTAGGCAGGCCCGCTCGGCGACGTCGTTGTGGAGATCAGGAGATCGCCGATCTGGACGTTCGTGGCACCGAGTTCACCGAAATTTCCAGCAATCGCACCGAGTAGCGATGCTGCCATTGCCTGCGTGCGCTGCTGACGCTCGGCGATGGTCGGCCCCACGCCATCGGCGGCGTAGAGGCGCATCAAGTAGTCTTCGACCACACAGTCCCCATCAGGCTCGATGTCATCGCCCATACACTCGGCCCACTGGCCCCCGCTGACAGTGATCAGCGCCAGGCGGCGTGGATCGTCTGGTTTGAGCTTACGCGCTTTGCCTCCTCGCCCGCCGGCGTGGTCGCTCCACATCAGGTACAGCTCGCGCTCCCCTTCAAACACGACGCGCGGCGCACTCTCTTCGAGGCGAATAAGTTGCACATGGCAGCGCGGGCGCTCCTGGCCGGCGAAACGCGACGCTATCTGCTCGCGGCTCAGTTGCCGGTAATTTTCTGGGATGCTCATGCGATCTGTTCTTCCCTTTTCAGCTTCTCCCAGGCGCAATACTGCTCCCAGGCCGCTACTGCCTCGGCCGGTGTCGTGAATTCTAAGGCGCCCCGACCGCTCCAATCCCAATGCCAACACCCTTGATCCGCAGCCTCACGGCACAGATAGGCCCTCGCAGGCGTGGCGCAGTCGCAGATAAACCAGGCGAACGGGCCGTCTCGGCTGGCGATCGGCTCGTAGCGCAAAACGACGGCTGATTCGTTGTCGCTGGGTGGGCGCAGCTCATATTCTAGCACCCTCAGTTCGGCCACAGACGCCATAATCAGCCTCTCAGGGGGTTTTACTGGTCCTGCTCTTTCCTGGCCGTCTTGACCATGCTTCTAGGCGTTCTCTATCTGCCCCTTCTTGCTTCGGGTACGGCTGCGCTCGCCTTCGTCGGGCGGGGGTGTACTAGCAGGTGTGAGGCGATCGATGATGCGAGCCTGCTCGTCGAGGCGCACCCTCAGCGCCTCCAGCTCGCCGGTCTGCCGCGCGTGGGCGACCTGGAGATCCGTGTAGCGCTGTGTCTGCTGCGCCGCCTGCGCTGCTGCTTCATCGAGCCGGCCCTGGAGTAGCGCGCGGGCTGCCTGGGCCTCCTGAGTTGCTTTACTGGCCAGCTCGACCTGGCTTCGTGCTTGGGCGACCTGAGAACGCAGATCCGCGATCTGCTGGTCCCGCTCGGTGAGTGCCCGATCGCGCTCGGCAAGCTGTCGTTCGCGGTCCTGTACGCGCGCCGTGGCGACCTCGGCGGCGGTCTGGGCCTGCGCCAGTGTACCCTGGAGCGATTCGATCTGCTGCTGCAACTGCCTGACCTGGTGCTCGTAGCCCTCAGCTTCCAGTTCCAGCCGCTCGATCGCACCGGCCTGCTCGTCCCGCTTGGCCTGCACCGTGGCGAGTTCTTCAGCCGCCGCTGCGCGGACCTGGGCGACCTCGCGGCGTGCCAGGTCGAGGGCGGTACGCCAAAGCATCTGGAGCGACTCGGTTGCTGCCCGCGCCACCTCGTCAGGGACCTCGATCGCACCAGCCGGCTCGGCCCGCCTCTGCTGCTCCCACACCTCAAAAAGCCTCCCGATCGTCGTAAAACTACCGCCGACCTGCTGCTGAATCAGCGTCGTTGTCGGTGTCGTCCCTGCGGCCAGCAAATCAGTGGCCGCCTGGTTGACCTCGTCCTGCGTCACATGGGCACGTCAACTCATCGATCTCACTCCTTAGTAATTAGTAGTAGTTATACTATTACTATTATTACTACTTTTATTATTACTACTACGAGTATAGCATGCCTGTCAAGCGCACGGAGTATCTGGACAAGAAAAAACGGGAGCATCGCTCCCGTTTGACTTCGAGCCTGGATGTATGGGCTCATTCGAGCATAAGACCCTGGCTGCCCAGCTCGATCGCGAGCATCAAAATGGCGATACTGCTGCCACCTTTCCATCGTCATTTTTGGCGATGCTACCAGGTGGAGCCGCTACTCCAGCATCGCCACATTCGACGAGGGCGGCCGTGGCCAGCCTCGCCAGAATTGACGATGCGCGAGCGAGCAGAGTGATCGGTGCTGGCGTTGAGGGCGGTCGAGCACCGTCGCTTTGTAACGAGAGGGCCGGGAATGGTCAATTGTATAATAGCAACGCGTTGGGCCGCCAGTCTATCGCAGCTTTTATTGCGAGCACATGCGTTTGTGGTATGATTGTTTAAGATTAGGTGCCGCCGTTTGCGGCGAGGAAGAAGGGTGCGCCATGTCTTTGAACGCCTATGATCTATCTGCTGGCCTGTTCGTCCGCGGACTGACCAACTTGAAAATGCAGTTGACGAAGGCCGAAGACCATGCCGCTGCCACTGGCAGCGGTGAAGCCGCGTTGCTGGACGCGCAACTCGCCACGGACGGGCGCGTGCGCGGCGTTGCGAGTGACACGCCGGCTGACCTGCACATGTACACGCTCGCCGCTCAAGTCCACTGGGCCGCGGAGGGAGCCAAGTTGGCGATCACGCAGTTGCTGGGTGCGCCATCGGTGCCGGCCGCCAACGATGCAAAGAGCTTTGCGGATCTGCACCAGCGCCTCGATGCGACGATCGCGTATCTCCGAGAGATCGCGCCAAGCGACCTCGAAGCCGGCCTCGATCGAACGATCGTGATCGAGCACCGCCGTGGCTCGATGCGCTCCAGCGGCAGTCAGTTTCTGCTCGCATTCGCGATCCCCCACTTCTTCTATCACGTGACCACCGCCTACGGCATCTTGCGCAACCAAGGCGTGCAACTCACCATGGGCGACTTTTTGGGCAACTGGGGGACGAGTTGAGCTGTATAGTGGACCCAAGAATTTGCACAGTGCGTGAGCCAAGATTCGGTAGAATAGGTCTATGAAAAAGTCTTACACCGCTACCTTCAAAGCTCAGGTCGTCCTGGAACTGGACATTATCAAGGGCGGTAACGGCCAGGACACGCTCTACGGCGGTTCGGGTAACGATCAGCTCAATGGCGGCAACAGCGACGATACGATCTATGGTGGTCCAGGCGACGATACGAGCTACGGCGAGGATCTGCTGGAGCTGCTGGACAACGGAGCCGATACGCTCTACGGCGGGCCGGGCAATGACACCCTCGACGGCCAGAACGGCAACGACACCCTCGACGGCCAGAACGGCAACGACACCCTGATCGACACCGAAGGGACCGACAATCTCAGCGGCTCGTTGGGCAACGACACGCTCACCACCCAGGACGGCGTGGGCGGCGACAGCGCCAATGGCGGCCTGGGCTCGGATAGCTGCACCGTGGACGGCGGCGGCAGCACCTCCGGCTGTTAGGCGAAGGGGCTGACGCTGGAAGAGAGGGAGACTGAGAGGGCCGCTGGCTCAGTCTCCCTGCTCTATCCGATTTTGGTGTAATCTGACCCTCTCAACAGACGCCAAGTGGCCCGTTTGTATCGAATCCTTATCAACCCTCCCAATCGGCGCTGGCGGTATGTACGCAAACGCGCGTTTGCGTACATACTCAATCGATCCAGTTGACCGGCCACTACATTGCAGACCCAGGAGGGCTCAGAACGGGGCGCAGGGGCCTTAACAAGCATTTGAAGCGATAGATTGACCCCAGAGCGCTTCTGTGCTCCGGGGTCGCTCTTTAGTGCTGCTTCCGTTGTCGTTACGGCTCATCGAACAACTCGCCCAGGTTGTCCAGCTCGGCCAGGGGCGTAGTCTCACCCGGCCGATCATCGCCAGCGCTGGGCGGCGGAGGTGGCGGCGCGAGCGACGTGCGGGGAGTCGAGGGCGCAGCGGGCTCTGCCGGCGCTTCAGCATCCTGATCAAGATGGGGCAGCTCGTCACTCATCAGCAATGCCTTGGCTTTGGTCGTCAGCGCGGTTACAGCCGCACCGATCTCGTCCTGCCGCATTTCGAGCAGATCGCCGTAGGTCTGAGCCTTGTCCCGCAGTGCCCGGAACTTCGCCAGGCGCTCCGCGATCGTGGCCGGCTGAACCCCATGAACCGCCTTGCTCTGAAGGTGCGCCAGCTCGTTGTCGAGCGCGCGTACCTCGTCGAGCACGCCCGTATGCACCGCCCGCCCGATCTGCCGTTTCGCCTCAAGCGCATCCGGTACATCCAGCACCATCACAAACGGCTCGCGCTTCCCATCGGTCGGGAGTGTCGCGATCAGGTCTTGCAGTCGCTTGAGTGCCGCGCGCTGCTTTTCCGGCACGAAGTACAGCCCGCCGCCCTGGCGCAGTGCGACCGCTTCCAGGTCCGACACGATCGCCCGCACCATGCGCGAGAGATCGCCGGACTGGTAGAGGTCTTGGAACTTGCGCCAGTAGGGCAGTAGCTCGTCGGTGATCTGCTGGGCCTCATGTTGGGCCTCGATGATGCCCTCGGCTTCGGTGGTACAGTGTAGTTCGGGCTGGCGCTGCGCCCGCTCCTGGGGTGTCAGCTTCTCCAGTTGGATGCGTAGCTCTGTGCCGTAGTGCAGGCCGAACTGCGTCAGGTCAACCTCCTCGGCGATGAGCGCGAAGATCGTGTGCTTGCTGCGGCGGTGGTTGATCACCCGGATGAGCGAGCGGTGGAGCTTCTGCCCACGCTCATCGGCCTCCTCCTCATCCGCACCGTCCTCGCCCAGAAGGGGCGCCAGGCCGGCAGCCGAACGAGCCATCATCCAGGCTCGCAGTGTCCGCCGCAGCGCCTTGACCTGGGTGGGCGGCTCCGGGGCATACTCCAAGAAGCCGGCCCCACCGAGCGCCCGCACCAGGTCGGCCCGCTGAACTTCGATGCCGGCCAGGCTCCACCAGACCGTCGCACCAAGAGAGGGCAGCGTTGCGAGGGATTGTTCGATCGTCGCCAGATTCGTCATATCGGCCTCACTACACAGCAAAAAGAGTTTCAAGAACGGGGAGATCCTCGCGCAGATTATCAAGTGTCAGCAGCGCGTCGGTGATGCGCGAGAGCACCCCGGCCGCGCCTGTGTCGGTGCCGATCAGCACACCAAAGGCGCGCATCTCGCGCGCCGCTCGCCGCTGCTGCCACGCTTGCCACGCGGCATCATTGATGGTATTTGGTTCGCCGTCGGAGATGCAGATCACATCGGCGCGGTTGTATTTGGAGTCCTCGACCAACTTCAGCGCGGCGGCCATCCACGGCTCGTAAACGGTCCCGCCATTGAAGAAAAAGTCAACCGCGGCGACCACCTGGTTGTAATCCCCGCGACCTTTGGGAAAGTCGAACTGGCGTAGCTGGCCTGTGCTACTGAAGTGGATCAGGGCGAAATCACGCTGCTGGAGCCGCGCAATCGCCAGCAAGGCCAGCGCAACCGCCTTGCTCCAAACCTCTTTCGTCATCCCACCGAGCGAATTGCTCATCGAGCCGCTGGAGTCGAGCGCGACCACGATCGGCCCCTGGCCCTGACGCTCATTCCCGATCAGGGCGTACTGCATCAGGCGGCCCTCCGCGAACTTGAGAAAGAACAGGTCTTCGAGGAGTGGATCGGTCAGTAGCGCGATCTCGGAGGGCAGCACATGCGCCAGGTCGCTGCCTTGTGTGATACTGGTGATCTCATCGGGCGGGTGCTTGACCTTGGTCTTCTGGACCTGGAGGGCGATCCGCGTGAAGCGGCCACACAGCGCGGCGATCTCCTTGAGCCGGCGCGACTTGCCGACCTGGAGGGCGAGCGCGATCTTTTCTTTGGTCGTGAGCGGTCGCTGCTCGCCGCCGTGGCCGACGCCGGCAGCCCCACCAAAGGCAGCGACCGCCGCGTGTACGCCGTCGATCTGGCCTTCGACGTGCTGGAGGCCCTGGCGCCCGGCCCGGCGGGTGGCATCCTCGATCGCCTCCTGGTCCTGGGCCAGCGCCTCGGCAAGCTGTTCGGCGCTGGCCTGCTGCTGCTCGGCCTCCTGGCGCGCGGCCTGGGCCTGAGCGAAAAGTTGCGCCGCCCGATCACCCTGAGCCTGCGCTGCGAGTTCGTCGAGCGCCTCGGCGCGACTGAATAGCTCGGCGGCACCGCTCTCGGCCTCGGCGAGCTGATTAACCTGCTCGACGGTAGACTGGTCGAGCGCGTCGAGTGCTTTACTCGCTACCCCGACCGTCGCCAGCGCACTGTTCAAGAGATCGCCCGGTGTGCCGGCCTCGCGTACCTGCTGCCACTCGACCGTGCCCATGATCTGTTCAACAATCAGGCGATTGAACTCATAGGCCGCTGTGAGCGGGACGAGTGGCGCGACCATCGGCGCACGCTTGTGGAACGACCAGAAGAGATCGCGCAGCAGTGCCGGTGCCGTCACAAGCCGTTCGGCCGCTTCCTGCGAGAGCCGCGCCAGCCGGCCGTAGGCCAGCATCGCCGACCGGAACTCGGTGACATCATAGCCGTCGTGCGCGAGCGCCTGGCTGCCATCGGTGATCGGCGGCGGCGCGACGATCGCCAACACATCGTCGAGTCCCTGCGAGGTGCCACGCTCAGGGCCAGATGGCATCCCAGGCATAGGAGAAGTACTCATTCTCTATCCTCTTGTTTGTACGCAAACCTATCTTTGCGTACAAACAGCGATACTCTCACGATTACGACACGACCAGTTCAGCGACCTGCTGGCGCATCTGCTGGACCTGGACAGACACCCGCTCGATCTTCGCGGTCGATCGGCCCTGCGTCTGGGCCTGGTTGAACAGGCGCTTGAGCTGTGTGCCGATCGTCTTGAGCTTGGTAGCCCCCTCGACAGCAGCCTGCATCTTGGCCTGGTCGTCCTGACCGCTCCGCTGCGCGTCCATCACGCCAGTGTGAACACTCGCGGCCTGGTCGCCTAGCTCCAGCGCCTTGGCGTTGAGTGGGTTGGCGAGCCGCGCCACGATCCGCCCGATCTCCTGGCGCTGCTCCGGGGCGGTCCAAAGCGCATCTTTGAGGATCGCCAGGTCGTCCTCCTCGACCACCCCGCGCCCTTCGATCAGCGCGTGGGCGCGGATCAGATCGAGCGTCTGCCGCCAGCGCCGATCGCTCGCCATGATGCCCTTGGCACCGAGGTCCTTGCGGAGCTGGACCAGCGCGTCAATCACAATGTCAGGCACCGGCATCTGTGCGGCGGTCTGCTGGAGTACGGCCAGGTCAGCGGGGAGCAAGGTCGCCGGCGGCGTCGCCTGGGCAGCCAGCCGCAGCAGTTTGGGGAAGGCCGGATCGCTGACGTAGCTGACCATCAGGCGCAACGCGAAGCGATCCCACAGCGCGGCCAGGTCATCGCCCTGCGGCAGCTCGTTCGAGGCCCCGAAGCACGAGATGAGTGGCACCGTCAGCCTGGTTGGGCCGTTGTCGAAGACGCGCTCGTTCAGGATGCTGAGGAGCGCGTTCAGGACCGCGCTGTTGGCCTTGAAAATCTCATCGAGGAAGGACATTTCGGCTTCTGGAAGCTTATTGGTGGTAATCCGGCGATACTGGTCCTGCTTCAAGCCCTGGACACTGATCGGGCCAAACAGTTCTTCGGGTGTGGTGAAGCGAGTGAGTAACCAAACGAACATCTTCAATCCAGGCCCATTCGCAGGAGCGATGCGCTGGGCCAGCATTTCCACCAGCATGCTCTTGGCCGAGCCGGGTGCGCCGATCAGGACCAGGTGCTGCCGCGCCAGCAGGGCGACCAACGTTGCGCGGATCGTTTCGTCGCGTTCGAGCAGCCGGCCGGCGAGATCTGTTTCAAGCATCTGGATATTCTTAATGGGCGCCGCGATCGGCTGGAGGTCAAGTGCGTGTGCCATGATGAATGACTCCTCTATCAATGTACGCAAACGCGCGTTTGCGTACCAAGCTACGGGGAGTATAGCATGCTTAAACAATACTGTCAATTTATATACCGACAGTATTTTTTATGATCATTTGTGAAGGAATACGAGATATGCGAGACAAGCAGAAGATTGTCAGGACGAAAGGAGTGCGCCAGTGCCTATCGACATGCTGACCGAGGGCGAGATGGCTGAACAACTCAAGCTCGGTGTCGTCACGATAAGGCGCCTCGTAAGTCGTATGTTGTCCTCCAACGTTGGAGGTGGCGGGCGAGGATGCAAACGGTGACGATGCGCAAGCGTCTCACTGAGCTGGGCGAGGAGGCGATCACGCGCATCGCGGCGCAGCTCAAGCGCGAGCCGAGCCTGGAGCGCATCGGCGAACTGGAGGCGATAGCGCGCGAGCTAGGCGAGGTGAGTCCGCATCGGCTCCGGCACGGCCTGGCCCACCGGCTGCGCACGAGCGGGGCTGACCCCGGCTACATCCAGAGCATCCTGGGTCATCAGCACCTTGCCACGACCATGCGCTACGGCAAGCCGGGCGATCCTGATCTGCGGGCTGCGATCAGTAAGGCGAACGGCTCGTCAGCGAAATGAGCTGTAGATGGAGGGGAACGTGTTCACCCCCCATGCGCATCAAGCTTATTTTCCGCATTGCAATGCGGAGACGAAAAACCGTAATGGGCGGATTGCCTTCAAAGGGATGCGATGCAGGTGAACATTTGCGCTCACGTCGTTTACTTGAATGGCATCAGGGCGTCCAAAACGGCGTATGGATTTAAGCTTGATGCGCATGAGGGGAACGTGTTCACCCCCCACTTGGCGTTGCCTGTACAATCGCCCTGTGCCAACCCTTGTCGCCCAATCGGGGCCTGGGCGACGTTTATATCTCAGAGGATGTTGTGCCAGCGCCGTTCCGCCCTTCCACCGCCATTCCACATTCAACCTCCCTGCTCCCTCACAGAGGAACAGTAATGAGCGATGATCATGCCCACGCGATTGCCCAAACTCCAGGCCGAGGTTGCCGCGCTCCAGCAGGCGCTGGCCACACTTGCGGCGCTGCCCGACGCTCAACGCCCGCTCCTGAAGCAGCTCAGTGCGAAAGAACAGCAGATGATGGCGCTCCAGAGCGCCGTTATCCAGCCTATGGGCGATGTTGTCGGCGGCGACAAGCTTGGTGGCGACAAGGTGCTGCGCGACAAGATCATCTACCAGTTCTTCGGCGATGCGCCCGGCGAGCAGGGCGAGACCCTGCTCGCTGACTACTTGGACACCCTCGCGCGCGATTGCCAGCAACTCCGGCTCTCTCGCCTGAGTGGCCGCCGCGCCACCGGAACCGAGCAGCAGGCCATGCCAAAGTTGCGGCTCCAGGAGGTCTACACCAGCCTGACCACCGATGGGCCGGCGGTCGTCGTCCACGAGCGGCAGCGCCCGGTCGCGCGTGTGCGGAGGCTGCTCGAACGCTTGCAGCGTTACGATACCACGCGCGACCATCGCCCGCCGGAAGCGGTGCGCGAAGTCATTGTCACGCCCACTGGTACTGCGTGGGAGTCCCACAGCTTCACGAACATCGCCGAGCGGAATTATGATGCTGTAAGTTCACAACTCGATACCTATTCTCCACAGAAGATCCTCATGTTGCGCCTCGTGCGGCCAGAGCTGGCGCTGGAGGCCATGTATCAGCACCCGCGCCTGGTGCTGCTGGGCGAGCCGGGCGCCGGCAAGAGCACGGTGCTGCGTTACCTGGCGCTGCTGCTGGCCCGTCGTCTGCGTGGGGAAGGGGTCGAGCTGGCAGGCTGGCCCGTCAGTGATCTGCCCATCCCGATCCTCTGCCCGCTCGGCCAGGTTGCTGCGGCGCTGGCCGCCCACCAGGGCGATGGCGACAAGGCGCTGTGGCAACTGGGCGACGTGCTGGAGGGCACACAGGGGCTGCGCGCCGGCCTGCGTGCGTTCCTGACCCCGGCATTGCGTCACGGTGGGGTCTTGCTCTTGTTCGACGGCCTGGACGAGCTGCCGGCTGGCGCTGCGAGTGACGGTGGCCCACGCCAGCGTGTTGCCGCTGCAATACGCCGGCTGGCCGCTGCGGTCCAGGCGCGGATCGTCGTGACTAGCCGGGTGCTGCCATATCTCGCCGCCGCGAGCTGGCAGATGCCCGCCGAGGAGGATTGGCAGGTCCGTACCATCCAGCCGCTGGCGTTCGGTCAGGTGCGGACCTTTGTGCGGAGCTGGTACCAGGCACTCGTCCCCACCGATCCCGATCTCTCAGCCACGACTGCCCTGGAGCGAGCAGAAGCTTTGAGCGCCGCTCTGGACCGCGATGAGCGGGGCGCGTGCTGGTGCGTTCACCGCTGCTCCTGACGATGCTGGCCATCCTGCATTACAACACTGATGAGATCCCGCGCGACCGGACGAAGCTGTTCGACGAGTGTGTGCAGCTCTTGCTGGAGCGCTGGGAGCCGGTGCGCACACCTGGCTTGCAGCGGTCGGGCCTGCTGGAGCGCCTGGGCAACCTTGCGGGCCTGGAGATCGACAAGCTCCGCGATGTCATTGATTGCCGCCAAGCAGCGCGGTCTGGCTGTGCGCATCGTCGGCGACAACGAGGCCGCAGGCGTGGGAGTTTGAGCGTGCGGCCCGCTCGATTGGGTGCATCCGCACGCCGCTGCGCGCGGCCCGCCGTACCGAGCTATAGAGATGCAACCAGGCATGGGACCGCGCCTGGCTGCCGTCGATCCTGCTCTGCGGCGGTATGTTGCGCCGCCCGCTTGAATGGCGCTGCTACTGGCCGAGCTGCCCGCTCCTGGCCTGCTCGTGCGCAAGGATGACCATCCTGATGGTTCGATCTGGCTAATGCCTCGACACGCGCGCGTGACTCTCCCACGAGGTCGCTATGCCCACTCCCACGACCCGACGAGCCGCCCGGCCCGCGCTCGACGGAGTCGCCCGACCCGCAGCGCACGTGGCCTTACGCCTACACGCCCCTGTTTAAGAGAGAAGCGCTAGTGCTGTGGTTCGTGCGAGATCTGTGTCGCGATGTAGGGCTGGACGCGACGGATGTCAGGAGGCTGCTCATCGAGGCATGAGCACGCAAATCACGACGCCGGCGAGGCTCTCCCCCGCCGGCGTTGCTGTTTGCGCGCAAACACGTGTGCCGCCCCATCTTCAGTGCCGCCGGCTGTGCGTGAGGGCGGCCTGCAAATCGCTGAAGGTGTGAACCGCCTGGAACGGCAGCCCCAGCGCGACGATCGTCTGCGCCACCTCGGGCCGGATGCCCACCAGCATCACTGTCGCTCCCAAGAGCTGCCCCGCCTGCACCACGTCGAGCAGCCCCTCTGCCACCTGGTTGTCCACCACCGGCACGCCGGTGATGTCGAGAATGAGCGTCCGCGCCCGCCCCTGCTCCACCGCCTGGAGCGCCCGTGTCTGGAGATGCGCCAGGCGACCACTGTCGAGCGCGCCGACGAGCGGCAGCACCAGTGTGGTCGTGCTGATCGGGATGATGGGCACGCTCAGATCGCGCACGATCGTCCGCTGCTGCTCCAGCTCAGTGAGCACCTGCGCCTGGGCGTCCGCACGGGCCTGCATCTCAGCGAGCGCCGTCTGCAAGGCGACGGTTCGCTCGGCGACCGCAGCCTCCAGCGTGACGCGCAGGCGATCGAGTTCCTGTTCGCGAGCGCGAGTGATCTGGAGCGCGTCGCGCAGCGCCGTGCCGAAGCGATCGAGAAAGACGCCCAGCACCCCCATGATGATCATAAACAGGCCGAAAACACCGGCAAGCGCCTCGGGCAGCGGCGCGCGGCCGATCCACGTCACGCCCTGCTGCTCCAGCAGCCCGATGATCAGCGGAATCGCCAGGCTCAACGCCACTATGACAAGAAGCCCACGTCGGTCCAGCAGCAGACCAGCCAGGACCAGAGGCAGCACAAAGAGCAGCAGCATGATCTGCTGGCCGCGCAGGCCCGTCAACGTGATGGCGATGGTAAACGCGAGCAGCAGGGTGGCGACTGTGGCGATGGCGGCCGGCGCAAGGTGGCCACGCCGGAGGAGGCCGAGGGCGCCGAGCATACAGAGCAGAAAGATGAGCACCACGGCCATCAGGAGGAGGCGGCTCTGCAATGGCGCGGGCGTGATCAGGATGGAGCCGAGATCCAACACGGCGGCGCCGCTCAGGCTCAGGATGAGCGCCTGGAGCGTCATCGCCTGGCGCCGCTCCAGCGCCTCGCCAAAAGGAAGGGCCGACAGCCACGAACGGACCTGCTGTATCACGAGACACCTCGCTAATCACATCGCAGATGATCTCATAGAGGGAGCGCGGCGTGGCGCGGGAGTGTGCGTCGGGGCACCTGGGGTACGGAGCGGTGGCCCACCACCTCCTGATCAGCTCGCCGCCAGCGCGGCCCGTACGAGTTGCACCAACTCCTCGTTCTCCCAGGCTTGGGCACGGCCGCAAACAATCCGTGCGCCTGTGGGCCTCCTGGAAACGACAGCATGCCGATGGTCGCCGAGATCAGAATCAGTTGCACGGCAGGCGCGTGTGTATGGATGGCCGCTGCGAGTGTGAGGCCATCCATGCCTGGCATGCGGTAGTCGATCAGCGCCACCCGGATGGGGTGCGCGGCGAGGAGGGCCAGCGCGGAGTCCGCGTCGGCGGTGGCGATGATTGCAGCTTCTGGAAGCAGCCGCTCCAGCAAACGCTCGATGGTCTTCAAGACCTCCGGCTCGTCGTCCACGACCAGGACGATCGGGCGCGCGTCGGTCATCGGCCACCTCCTCCGTTAGGAAGGAATGTGGTGACGAATTGGGCGACATCCACCATAGAGAACGGCTTGGCCAGATAGCCGTCGAGTTTGAGCACCTCTGTATGCCGTTTCAGATCGCCTTCGTCCATGGCCGAGAGGAGGATGACGCGAGTCGTCGGCGAGCGTGTCTTGATGGTCGTCGCCAGGGGGAGGCCGGCCATGTCCTGGAGACGGACGTGGACGAAGGCCAGCACGATGGGGTGCTCCGTCAGGAGATTGAGCGCGCGCTGTGTGTCATCGGTGGTCACAGTCTCGTAGCTGGGAGCTGTATACCGCACCATATGCAGCAGAAGTTCGCCAACATCCGGCTGATCACCCACCACCAGGATGGTGGGACGAATAACGACTTTTTCGGCCATGTGTCACCGTTGCACGATAGCACGCCGGCCTCAGCACCTTGCATGGACAGGCGAGGGGTGCTACCATGCAGGCAGGCGCAAGCCAAGTACATACACGGAAGCCCGCCTCCCTGCTTGCTGGCAGAGGCGGGTTTTTCGTTGGGGAGAGTATAGCACACCACACTATTCCCGACCCCCTTCGGCTCCCATCCCGCAACCTTTCACCCCTTGTCGTTCCCGCTCCATCTCCCCTCCTGCGCGCTGACCCGCCCGCACAATCTACAACGATACTCGGCGGGTCGCCGACTACGGAGCCAACGACGACGCCGGCGGGGAGCTTCCCCGCCGGCGTCTGTTTGCGCGCAAACATTCATACGAGCCTACGCAATCGTGCGCTAGGTCTCCTCGTCCGGCTGTGTGGTGGTCGCGGCCACCCCGCCCTGCGCCGCCGCGCGCTCCAGATTCAGCGCCAGCAGCCGCGCCAGGATCTCCTCGTCGCTCAGATCGTGCGGCCAGCCGTAGGCGTCCAGCACGGCGCGATCGAGTTTCTTATGTGCCAGGTCCAGCCAGGTCGGGCGCTGATTGTACAGGTTGGTGAGAGTCCGCTTTTTCAGCTCGGCCGCGTCCGCGCCCTCCGGGTTCAGCCAGCGGTCGCGCTTCTCGACCAGCTCGCGGGCGGCCAGAGCAATCGCGGCGACACGCGGATCATCGGCGGGCTCGCGGCCAGGTGGCCAGGGGAAGGGGAAGGTTTGGAAAGTTGTGGTGGGTGTATAGGTTGAATCATTACCCTTACCTATCCAGCTACCCATAGATAGTGACCAAATCTCGTGCAGTCGTGAGTGAAGTATCCCGAAGAAATAATCATCGTCTCTGCCGAAAACCACTAACTTCTGGTCTGGAATTACCGGATGACGCAACCAAACAAACAGACGATATTTAGCAACCTGTGCTGTTGCTATAAACCTAGGCAAATTGGATATAGCGTTTCGCATACCAGGGGCAAACTCTCCAAATATCCACCATCTTTCCCTCCTTCTATCTCTTCTAACGGTGTCACGAGATGGCTTGACATGCTTTCTTACATACTCGAAGGGTTCTACGTACTCACAAGCGGCCTCCATAGGCATCTCATTAAAATCAATAATCCACATATTTCGCGAATGGCTAGTAACATCAGAGCCATTCATCCAAGGTTTCACAACATCACTATTTGGATGCCCATTAGGATTACCTCCTGAATTTAATAGCTTTTGTGCAACTTCGGCTGTGATATCGAACTCGCCTACTCTTGAAACTCCTCTGAATGCAATCCCTTGATTTTCCTGAAGTAGTGTTGCTCTTGTCAAATCGTTGCTCGCGGTAAGGTTAGTATTAATAATTTGGACAGTTTTGCCATCCAATTCTCTGTGCATCTCTTTACCCAAGTCGAAGCCAATTATTGCAACCCGAACTGATGCTCCGTTTAGGACCCACTCTCTATCGCTCCAAGCCATGAAGATGTCACCTGTTTTCTTGATTTGCTCAAGGGTATTTCTGTTGAAACCATCACTTATCGAATTAGTTGCAATTAAGCCAACACGTTTTATACGCTGGTTTTCCAGCGAAGTCCGTGCTTTTTCAAACCAATAGCAGACTAAATCGCTAGTACCTCGAACTCTAGGGTTATACAGGTTCCTCAGGGTAAATGTGTAGTTTTCCCCAAGCTCTTGTATCATTTTGCGATTGCCTAAAAACGGTGGATTCCCAATCACCACATCCGCTTCCGGCCATGCTGGCTCGATCGGCCGTCCCTGCTCGTCGAACGCCAGGATCGCGTCCATATGCCGAATGGTATCGAGCGGCTTGAGGATCGGCTGACTCGGCTGCCCGAAGCCATTATCCCGTAGCCATTGAATGTAGCCGATCCAGACGGTGATCTGGGCAAACTCGTAGGCGTAGTCGTTGATCTCGATGCCGCGGAGCTGCTCGGGGCCGACCTGGGGGAAGAAGGTGCCCGCGCCCACGTCGCCAGCGAACGTGATCACCGCCTTCTCCAGATCCAGGAGCTGCTTGAGCGCGACATAGAGGAAATTGCCGCTACCACACGCTGGATCGAGCACGCGCACCTGGGCGATCTCCTGGGCCAAACCAGTCAGCAGCCCTTGCAACTCGTTTTGTAGTCGCGTGCGCTGGCCACCCGTCGCCACATCGCGCCGCGCCGCAAGCTCGCGGGCCTGGGCCTGAACCTCATCCCAGCGCCTCCGCAGCGGGGCCATCAGCACCGGCTCGACAATCAGCAGGATGTCGTCGCGGCTGGTGTAGTGCGCGCCGAGCTGCGAGCGCTTGGCAGGATCGAGACTGCGCTCAAACAGGGTGCCCAGAATTGACGGCTCGATCGATGACCAGTCCAGCGTGCTGGCTTTCGCCAGGATGTCGAGCCCGTCGCTGTCCAGTTCCAGCACCGTATCGTCGTCGAACAGCCGCCCATCGAAGTGCGGGATGTCTTCCATGCTAAAAAAGCCGCCGCTCGCCATGGTCGCAAAGAGCTGGCGTAGTTGCTCGGCGAACAGCGGCGCGCGCTTGCGGGTGCTGCTGATCAGGCGCGAGAACAGGCCATTGGGCAGCAGGCCGATATCCTCGGCGAAGAGGCAGAACAGCAAGCGGATCAGGAAGTGGGCGATGCGCTGCGGGTCCTCGCCGTAGCGACGCAGCAGCGTGGCCAGGCGGGCGAACTCCTCTGCGGCTTGCTTAGTGACCTGCTCGGTGGTCTGGGGCGCGCGGAACGCCTCGGGCTCATAGAAGACATCGCGCAGGCGCTTCTGGCCCACCGGCGTGAGCAGGTCGTCAAGGGTGAGCGTGAACACCTGCTTGATGGTGTTGGTGAAGTTGGTGTGGATGACGATCTGCTGAATATCGCTCACGATCAGCAGCGGTGGGTTCTGGAGTGACTCACGGTATTGGAGGAGCTGCTGGTAGGCTTTGTCGAGGTCGGCATGCGGCCCCTTGTACTCCCAGGCGAAGTGGCCCTTCTTCCACACGTCGGCCCAGCCCTGGCCGCCGCGCTGCTTGTCAGCGCCGGCCTCAAACGCCAGGCTGCCGTCGCGGTTCTCGCCGGGTGTCTCGTGGCCGAGCAGCCGACAGAGATCGATGAAGTGTTCCTGGGAGACGCTGCGCTCTTTGCGCGTATCGCCGCGCCATTTGGCGACAAACTGCTGGGGGATGATGGTCGGTGGCATGGGCGCACCCCGCGACAGCGCCGCGCCTTGCCCCGAGATGGGATGGATGCTAGAATAGACAGGCACGCAGCACAAGCGAATATGCAGAAGCCCGCCCGAATGCTTGGCCGCTCTGGGTGGGTTTTCTGTTGTCCAGGAGTATAGCATAGGACGTACGGCTGCGAATCGCGTGCCCTTTGGGCCTTTGAACTGGGGTGCTATGGTCTGCGGCTTGTTGAGCCTAGAGGGTTGACCGGGGATTATGTGGGCGGGCGCAACCGACAGCGCGGCCGACTGATTGCCGAGTAGGGCTGCTCGACTATGATAGGAAACCTGTGTGAAGACAAAGCAACCACCGCCGGCCACATTCGCTGACTACGCCGACCTTGCCGATAGCAGCGGCGCCGGGACGCTGGCCGCCATGCTCCGCACCTGCATCCCTCATCAGCCGCTGCCGCCAGTTCCCACAACTGACCCACGGCCGGCACTCGATCGACTGCGCCGCCTGGTCGAGCAGACGACCGCGCTCCGCATCCACTACGATCCAAGCTTCAAGACCTGGGGCTATGGGCCAGACCACCGGCACACGATCGAAGGATTCCCGCACCTGGCCCACGCACTCGTCGCCGGCATCCGCTACCAGATCGCCCCCATCGAGCCGTTCGCCCTGCGCATCGCTACACGCGAGGACTGGGCATGGTTGAAAGGCTTTCCTGACTCTAGCTCAAATGGTGTACGCCTCTTTCGCCTCTATGAGGATGCGCGGCTGTACTGGCATGTGCCCGGAGCTGAGATGCTCTTGCTGCTCTATGTGGAACCTGCGGAGTTCGGGCGTACCACCCCGGCCGTCGCGGGCTTCTGTTTCTTCGGCAGCAATATCCTGGGCATTATCGAGAGCCGCTACGCTGGCGGTGGGAGCCTGATGATCTCTTGGCTCCAGGAGCGCGCGCCGTACCTGATCGCGCACCATGTCCTGAGTGATCAGAGCGTTAGCTTCCTGACGCGCAACGGGTTTGTCGCGGTACAGCCGCCACTCCCAGAGCACATTCTACCGATGCTGCGAATGGAGTTCCCCAAAGCCACTTCCGCTGAGGGGCACGATGGCCGCCAGCGGATCATGGTTTGGCCGGCGAGTCTCGCCGAAGATGCTCATCTTGTTGCGACTCACCTGTCAGCGGCTCATCTCAAGTGGTGGCACACGCGACGGAGGCGGATGCAGCGCGACGATCCCGAAGAGCTGGCCCACGTTGCCGATTTCATGTGGCGCGCATTTGGTACTCAGATAAGGATGCCTTTGGTGGAAGAAGAGGAGTAAAGGTGAAAGTGGAACAAATGTGTTGGCTTTCATGTGGGTTATCCCAATCAGCCTCATCGGCTTGGGCCTGACTCTGACTATCGTTCTCTTGTCGAGCACTACAACTCTGCTACACATCATCAAAGCAGTGGGCAACCACGATAGGCCCACTTTTGCACCATCCTCCTCATGCTCGCAGCATCCCTATGCTATACTCTGACAACACAAAACCCACTCGTCGCCGGGAAGCAGGTGAGTGGGCCTTGCGCATCTGTTTTGTTGTGCTGCGCTATTCTAGCACCGCCCTGACCGCAGGGCAAGCTGGAGCTACGTAGCGCCGCCACTTGTGGGCGCTTATGACTGTGCTGATTTCATCCTGCGCTGATCTTGAAATCCAGCTTCGACGTGCTGGTGATGCTTACACGGTCGAACTACGCTTCAGCCCGGATGGCAACACCGATCACCAGATCACGCCTGATGAGTTGGCGGCGGTGCGATTTGATTTCGAGCACCTGCGTAGTCTGAAGCCTGATACCGCCGCGTATGGCCGGCTGCTCGGTGAAAGCCTCTTTGCCGACCCTTCGCTACTAAAAGCATTCGACCTCGCTCGTGCGACCGCCCATGCACGCGATATTCCGTTGCGCCTGCGCCTCTTCATCAACTCTAGCGTGCAAGAACTCCATCGCCTGCGCTGGGAAACCCTCTGTGACCCCCAGGATGGGACACCCTTGCTGATGGGCGAGTCGATCCGCTTCTCGCGTTATCTGAGTAGCCCGGACTGGCGGCCCGTCGAGCGCTCTCTGCGCAGTGCTCTTCGCGCCCTGGTCGTCATTGCCAATCCACGCGGGCTGGACATGTACCAGCCTGGTGGTCGTCCACTCGCGCCGATCGATGTTCAGGGCGAACTGGATCGAGCGCGCGCTGGTCTGGGCGAGATCCCCGTCACCCCGTTGGCTTCTGCGGGCAGTGCGACGCTTGACAACCTGGCCGCCCATCTGCGCGATGGGTACGATGTCCTCTATCTGGTCTGCCATGGTGCGCTGATCGCTGATCAGCCCCAGCTCTGGCTGGAGGATGCCGCTAGCCAGGTCGCTGTTACCTCCGGCACTGATCTGGTTGCTCGGTTGCGCGAACTGCAAAAACGTCCACGGCTCATCGTGCTGGCCTCCTGTCAAAGTGGCGGCACCGAGGAAGGGCCGAGGCTGAGTGATGCGAGCGGAGCACTGGCAGCATTAGGGCCGCGTCTGATGGAGGCCGGTATTGGGGCGGTCGTGGCAATGCAGGGCAGCATCAGCATGGCGACGGTCGAGCAGTTGATGCCGGTGTTCTTCCGAGAGCTTGCGCGTGATGGACAGATTGATCGCGCCATGGCAGTCGCGCGTGGTGTTGTGCGCGACCGTTTCGACGGATGGATGCCAGTGCTGTGGATGCGTATGCGTCATGGGCAACTTTGGGCCTTGCTGACCCCAACTTTATTAGACCCAATTACGCAGATGTTGCATCCGACCTCGCCACTCTTTCGAGCCGTAGTCCTGCGCATGGTTGAGGATGAGGCAGTCTTCGGTGGGCGTGATGCCGAACTAGCGGCCCTCGATGCCTTCCTAGTCCACGACAAAGGCTATGACAACTGGCGGGCCGAGCAAAATCAGTGGTTGACTCAGTCCTTTCGATCAGAGGCTGAGTTGCATGCACGCTTTGGGCAGATCCTGAACATCGGCCAGGAAGGAATCAGGCTTATTGAGCGCCGAGAAGCTTGGCAGAAGCTTGATTCTTGGTTCAGCTCTTGGAAAGACGATCGACGACCAATTGTTGTCCTCGGACAAGAAGGTGATGGAAAGACATGGGCAGTCGCCTCTTGGGTTCAGCGTAAGATAGTACACGATCCCGAATGCCCATCGGTTGGCTTCCTGTCTTCAGCCGAGCTACAGACGAACGAGCCTTTGGACATCATCGTGCAGGTGGTTGCTCAACACTCAGGAGGAATGAACGGAGAGCAGGTACGCAAGCGCGTTAAGTATTGGTTGCAGAGTAGCAATACTACTACCCCATTGTTCTTGTTGGTGCTCGATGGCATCAACCAGCGACCTGATGTCCGTTGGTGGCGTGCGCTCCTAGAACGGCTGATCGTCGAACCATGGAGCAATTCTCTTGCTGTGGTCGTTACCTGTCGCACGGGATACTGGGAGAACTTCGCTTCACTCCGCTCAATTAAAGCTATTCCCTATACCCTTCAACCCTATGATGACCGCGAACTAGACGCAGCACTAGCAGCTTACAATCTGCGCCGTGCCGATATTCACCCAGACCTTTTGTGGTTTGTGCGAAAGCCGCGATTCTTCGATCTCTTGGTGCGACATCGAGAGCGCCTTGCCGAAAGTGGTGATGTCACCGTTGCTCGGCTGATCTATGAAGACTGGCGTGATCGCTTAGATCGAAAGGGCAATCTTGCTCTCACTGACAAGGATTTTCAAAATCTCCTGCGCGATCTGGCGATCAAGTACCTTGGTGGTGAAGCATCTGTTGGCAAGAGACAGCTCATCGATTCACTACTATTTGCAGATGAGCAGGTAGTTGAAGAACTACGCACGAGCGGTGTTTTCCGCGAACACAATGGTAGATTTCAAGTGCAGGAGCCACATCTCATTTTTGGTCTGGCTCTACTGCTTGTTGAGCAGGTGGAAGACGCGACTCATTCTGGCAAGAATGTAGCCGAGACGATCGCTGGATGGCTAGAGCCGCACGCAGCAATGGACATCGAGGCGCAAATTTGTGAGGCCGCGGCACTTCGAGCACTAGAGATGCCTAACCTGCCAACCTCAGCCAAAGTAGCACTTTTACACGCCTGGATAACAAGCCAGAATCTTGGACCGCAAGTCGAAACAAATTTGTCCGCTTATTTTCCAATTGATCCAACAAGCTACTTTGAGCTTGCGGAAACCATCTGGTCTGATACCTTCAATCATGCGAGGGGCCAGCAAATATTGATGCGGACATTCCTGCGCTGGATTCTGGAGACGAAAGAAGCACTGCTACCACTTTGGAGAGAACGCTTTGAACGCTGGCTTGGATTTGTCCACCGCTTTTATTACCCGTATCTGGGCAAGAGAACAGAAGAGGAAGCCTACGAGATTCAACAAGCCATCATAGAACGGCTAGGAGCAGAGCTTGAACTTGGTAGCTTTGCTTTCGCAGGTTATCAACTTACTGCCATCGATGATGACGGACTGATGCGCTTGGGCCGGGTAGCACTTGGGCTTATTTCATATGTGCCACACGAGCCATTCATACACACGCTTGCCACATGCTGCGTTGCCGAAGCGATCATGGGTTCTCCAAGCAGATACGATGAGTTGGCTTGGATTATTCGTACATCACCGCAGCCATTATGGAATGCGGTTCGGATGGAAGTTGAACAGTTGCTCAATACTAATAATCGTATCGCATATCAAGCAGCATATCGCTTGTTATCGTTTATCGGAAATGCGGAAGCGCGCCAGATACAAGAAGGACTGCCCGATGATCTGTTCCCGCCTCACCCACTCGCTGAGAAACACGAGAGCGATCCATGTACGTCGGGTTTAGCGTGGCGTCGCCAGGACTGCGAGCAGTGTGTTACACGAACGGACTTAGCACCTAGCTGGCTTGCACAACGGATAAAACCACACTGCATTGACCCTGATCTGCCTGTTCCTGCTGATATTGGTGCGCGTCTAGCACCTCTGGCCGAAACAATCGATATCCAATCAATGCACACAGTGCTGGCCCACACATCGGCTGACCGTGCCTTTGATGAGTATGAAGCCGCACTCTGTGCCTACGCACCCGAAGCGCTCGCCGATGTTGTCCGTCGTCTCATGCATCATATCGCAGAGCGGGAAGGAATGGCGCTGCGACAACTTAGCTTCATTATCAAGGAACACAGTCTCATACTTATCGAGGAGGAACACAACGCAATCTATCAGGCTTGGTCAAAGCTCTACGAGGCCGGGGATTTTGCGGATGACAATGTGGAAACAGCGGAAATGCTTCTGTTCTCAGAGGTATTGAAGCAGCTAAACTCCCAGGATCAACTGTCCCATTTGTTGAACCGTCCAGAGAAACTCAATGATCGTGTCATCTATGAGGAATACTTCCAACCAATTACGGATTGGGAGAATGTATGGCAACAGCTTGCGACTGCGGCCAATGTTGAGGCGATTACTCGCCTTCTCTGGTTTATATCGGCACACGCATCGACTATTCCTCCACAGGATGTTGACACGTATGTGGTGCCATTACTCACCCACGATGAAAGCTTTGTACGGGCAATGGCGCTACGGGTCATATTTGCGTCGAAAGTTGAGACCTCGCTCAATGCAGTTGTTCACGGATCATGGACCTGGCATTCTTCCTCTCATGACCAAGAAAATAGTTGGGGTAGCCTTATCCTTTGTGAGCATGGTTCACACCTATCGTTTTCAGATATAGCTCGTCGTATCCATCCGGTGTATCTTGGCTATGCCGTTCGCTATCGGGGCAACAAGTCAGATGAGGTTGCTGCGTATGCGGAAATGCTTCACCGCCAATGGCTTATTCTTGGTGCTGAAGCTCCAGAGTTGGCTGCCGACTTTCCATCCATATATCTTGAAACCTTTTCGGCTGGTGACAATATGAAGTATATTCATAGATGGGGTTTAGCTGAACAGAATAACACTCAAGGCGTAAAGTTCAATTCAATGGGCACATCATGGGGCGGTGACGTTGGGATAGAGATGCCGGATTTTCTGAAGGCAATGGGCGAGGATTTTGAGCAACGCCAGCAAGAGAGCATTGAGCGTGTCAACGAAGCTGTTCGTGAGCAGGTAGCGGCAGGCAACGAATGGTTTGCACATCGATTCTTCCCCGATGCCCTGGACCAAGTTCTACGTATACGTCCCGACCTTGTGGATCAGTGGGTATCGAACGCATTGAGCGAGCAGCCGGACGCAACTCGTAGACTTCAGGTCGGTAGTACATTCTACGAGGCACTTTGCGAGACACTCCTCCAGGTAGATCCTGAACGTGGTCTTGCGCTGTACTGGCATCTGCAAACCGTACCCAGGTTTGTTTCTACTCAAGATAGCAACTCGAAAATTCTGTTACTTGACTATGCCCTTTTCCGCGCGTCATCAACAGTAATCGTACAGCAGGCGTGGGAGCAAAGACTAGAACAGAGTACAACTGATCAAGAGTTGCTCACAGTTGTTATTGCAGCTCAAGCTGGGCAAGGACGGGATTGGCTCTGGTCCTATATTGTTCACGGATTGCAATCGGATGTGCCGCTCGCATACATGCGAGCACTAACGCTTCTTAGTCTTGTTGATACCGAGGCGAGCTATGAACGACTCTCCGCACTCCAAACACAGGTGCCTGACACATGGGTTCGCAAGCTGGTGAATACATCGCTGGAGCGGTGGCAGCGAAATGCATGGGCCAAACATGGTTCCGCCAGTTCCTGACAGCAGAAAGCGATATACAAACTTGGGCAGCATTTCGTCTATTCCTACGCTGCGTTGATCGACGGTTCTGGCTCTGGCGATCACAAATCATGTCCGAGGTTGGAAGTGATGCTATCCCTGCCAATCGCGTTCCTTTCCTCGAAGAAAATGAGGATACGGTTGAGAGTAAAGCCAAGAAAAACGAAGATGCTATGGAAGAGCAATTCTTAGGACATAAGAGAAAGAGTGGACAGTTATGGCCGTGGATGCCCTGAATCAACTACCCAACGAGTACCCTGAAGCGATACATCATCTCTAAAGCGAGCCGGTTCCTTGCTGCCTCTGTCGCAGGGGCGACGACCAGCATATTCTAATCCCATCCCGATCGGGGATAGTTGTACGGAGATAGCCATGTCTGATCTGCCTTCACCATACGACCAGGTGATCGCGTTGCTGCCGCAGCTCTCGATCGACGAGTTGGCGCGTCTTGAAATGGAAATTCGACGCCGCATCAATCGAGACGACCGCGGCGATATGGCACGAAAACGTGCGGCTATCAATTCGCTGCCTTCGTTTGGCGAGCCGCCTGAGCAAAACGGGTAAGAGGAAGCTGCCAGGTCCACTGTGCAAGAGACGCCACGCCCTCGATGGATCGTCGCCAGGGGCGCTGTGCGTCTGCTGTAGCCGTGCTAGACGCACGTATCAGGTGCTCCAGCTCGCAAGATGGTGCCGCGCTCCGCGATGTGCAGCAGCACACGGCGGGCCAGGTCGTCGCCGGCAAGCGTGGTCAGCAGCCGCGCTAGGCCCTCGTGGATGCCGGCGCTGGCGCTGTTCCGGCTCTCTAGCTCGCCATCGAGGTAGCTGGCAAGCTGCTCGACCGTCGGGGTATCGATCAGCTCAACACGCGCCCCAGGCGTGACGTGCTGGAGCTGATCAGCGGTCACGATCGCGCACGCCTCCGGGTTGCCTGGCTCCTCCCAAACTCGATACAGTTGAAATGCGCTCATGGTGTCGTCCATGGTGCGGGCCTGCTGGCTGGCTCGCGCTGCTTTCCTGGCCTGCTTACGAGCGCGCTGAAAGGCTTTGAGCGCGGCACTGCGGGTGCTGTACGCGGGCGGTATAGTGAGATCGAGCAGGTCGGCCCGCTTCATCACTTGCCGGCAGCCGTGACACTGGCCGCCCGCAACTTGTTTGATTTGGTGCGCCGAGTGGTCCCAGCCTTTCACGCGCCGGCCAGGATCTCAGAACGGGATCACCCCCAGCACCAGCAGGACCAGGGCCGCGACGACGAGCAGCGGCAGCCCAGCCCACCCTGCGGAGCCTCGGCGACCTCGATGGGCACATAAACGATCTGGGTTCGCGGCACCGGGCGAAGAACAGCAGCGCGGCAACGCTCCCGACGATGATCAGCTGCAAGATTTCCACAGTGGCCTCCTCTGCCTATTGCACTGTTTCCTGGTTATAGCACACTCCCTATCAAAGCGGTGGTGATCATCACCTTTCGCGGAGGTTCCTGCCTGGGCGGTGCGGAAATTTCCTCGTCGCCTGGGATATTCCTCCCCACACACGCAAGGTAGGCTGGCAGAGTGACCATCGACGAGTATTCAGGGGCCGCAAACGCACGCACCTTGTCGCCATCACCGCCTCATTTCGCTTGACCGCTATGCTATGATTCCTCCATGCCGTGCCAGGATATACGCCTATGTCTAGCCTTACTTATCACCAACTTTTCTACGCTCATCCGCATCGACAGAATACCGCGCTGTGGAGCTATCTATGACGCTTGATGAGCCGGATGAGGCGATCTCTCAACTCGAACAACGCGCTACTATCCTGTGGCGCCGCCTGACCGTATTGAACGAGCAAGTAGCCCACTTTGGTGCGTATGTCCCTCCTCATATTGTCCTCGAACAGCAGGCCACGCTGCGCGAACTCAACCAGATCCGCGCGCATCTGCGGCAACTCCGTGGAGGCATCGCTGTTCCCCACTCACCGTATCGGGGCCTGCTGCCTTTCACTGAGGAGGACCATGCCTTCTTCTTTGGACGGGAGCACTTGATCGCGGAACTGGTGGATAAGGTGCGGCATACCCCATTCCTGGCCGTGCTGGGACCTTCGGGTAGCGGGAAAAGTAGCCTGGTGCGAGCTGGCCTCATCCCGGCGCTCAAAGCGGATGCCATCTCAGGCAGTGCGCATTGGCCCATCGTCACCTTCAAGCCTGGCGGGCGACCTTTCAACGCACTCGCGGCTGCGTTGACCCAACTCCAGGGTGGCTCCTTCGTGGATATGGAGCGCGTCTGCACGATCTTACAGCAACGGAGTGATGCGTTGCTGCTCGTTGCGGACAGCTTATGTGCTGGGCGGGAAGGCGCGCGGTGTGTGGTTGTAGTTGATCAGGCCGAGGAACTCTGGACGCTCGTGCCTTCTGTGGCGGATCAGCCAGCCGCATTCATCGACCAACAACAGCGCCTTTTCCTGGATCGCTTGCTCTCCACCACCACTGCCCCAGATTGCCCTATGCTGATCGTTCTGGTCCTACGTGCGGATTTTCTGCATCGCGCTCTGGAACATCCTGATCTCCCTCGTTTGATAGGTGCGCACGCACTCATGGTCGGCCCTATGACGGCAACAGAATTGCAACGTGCGATCGTCCGGCCGGCAGAGTTAACAGATAGTGCATTTGAGTCGGGCCTGGTCAAGGAACTGATTGCGCAGACGCTCGATCGTCCCGGCGCTTTACCGCTGCTGGCACATACTCTATTCGAGTTGTGGGCTGCCCGCCCTCCAGATGGCTCTATGACCTGGGCAACGTTTCAAATGCTTGGGGGAGTCGCGGGCGGGGTGGCGCAACGAGCCGAGACACTGCTCGCGACCGACTACGCGATCGAGCAGCACCAGGAGTTGCGGGCCATCCTGCTGCGGCTCGTGCAATTGGGGGACGATAGCACCACTACCCGCCGACGGGTGCGCCTGGAGGATCTCGTTCTGCATGGGCACACAGCTCTGGCAGTGCGAGCACTGTTGAAGCCGCTGATCGATGCACGGCTGCTGATGACAAGCCAAGACGATCAACAACAGGCGACAATTGAGATCGCACACGAGGCACTCATTCAATCCTGGCCGAGTCTTCAAAGATGGATTTCATGCCGCGCATACGGACCTACAACTGCATCGCCGATTGGCAGGGGCAGCGGCAGAGTGGGTGCAAGCCGACCGCGATGCGAGTTTCCTGGCGCGGGGGGCGCGGTTGGAACAGTTCGAATCGTTGGCACGGGAATCCGGCCTGGTCATGAGCCAGGAAGAGCAATCCTATCTCGCTGCTAGCAGTGCCGAGCGGGATCGGCAGGGTGTGTTGGAACGCGAACGTCAAATGCTTCTCCAGGAAAACCTGGCGCGCTCCGAAGCCCTGCGCCTGGCAGCCGAAGCTAACCGACTCCTCCAATCTCAAGGCAACGTTGAACTGATCGCCCTCCTCGGCATCCGTTCGATCCGTACACGCTATACGCCGCAGGGAGCTGAGGCGTTAGCGGGAGCCGCGATGCTGGACTATCCTCAGCAACTCTTTACTGGTCCCGCGCCGGTGTGGGGAGTTGCATGGTCGCCAGACGGTCGCTCTATTCTCACGGGCCATAACGATGGGATCGCACGGCTGTGGGAAGTGGAGACAGGTAAGGTGCTATGTGAGTTTATTGGTCATGCGGAGTCAATCGAGGATGTGACCTTTTCGCCCGATGGCATCTACATACTCACCGGCAGCGATGATCAGACCGCACGATTGTGGGATGTGCAGACGGGTAAGGCGGTGCGCACCTTCACCGGCCATGCGGGGTATGTCTACAGTGTCGCTTTTGCGCCAGATGGTGCATCTATACTCACGGGCAGTGCCGATGGGACCGCGCGGCTGTGGAATATCCAAACTGGTGTCGTCCGCCAGATTTTCAGCGGTCATACCAATCAGGTCTGGGGCGTAGCCTTTGCACCAGATGGACGATCGGTGCTAACCGGCAGTTGGGATGAGACGGCCCGGCTCTGGAATAGCCAGAACGGCGCGCTCCTGCATACGTTTCGTGGACATATGGATATGCTCTTCAGCGTGGCCTTTGCCCCTGATGGTGCTACGGTACTGACCGGAAGCGCCGACAAAACGGTGCGCCTGTGGGATGTACAAACGGGCCAGGAACAGCGCCAGTTCATTGGGCCACGGGATATTATCAACGGCGTAGCCTTTGCGCCGGATGGCCGCACGGTGTTGGCGGGCAGTCAGGATCGAACGGCCCGATTGTGGGATGTGCAGACTGGCACCGAGCTACGGCGATTTGTCGGTCACACAGGCTTTGTCTGGGATGTTGCCTATGCACCCGATAGTAGTGCGCTGATTAGTGGGAGCTTTGATGCGAGTGTGCGGCTCTGGCAGGTCCAGGCCCAGCCGGTGCTGCCGCAGTTCGTCGGTCATAGCGCAGGCGTAGTTGGCGTTGCCTTCGCGCCTGATGGCGCCTTGGTGCTTACCGGGGAGCAGGACAAGACGGCACGGTTGTGGGATACGCGAACGGGGGCCATTCGCCGTACATTTCGCGGCGCGGGTGGCGCTGTGCTCGGAGTGGCCTTCGCGCCCGATGGCCTGAGTGTACTCGGTGGCAGTAGTGATGGCAGCGCGCGGCTGTGGGATGTGGAAATCGGCGCGTTAGTTCACACGTTTACAGGGCACACGAATTGGGTGTGCGCGGTCGCCTACGCGCCCGATGGCCGCTCAGTGCTTACTGGCAGCCATGACTTCACGGCGCGCCTGTGGGATGTGCAGACGGGCCAGCAGCTCTGCGTCTTCAACCATGCGCGGGAAATCTTTAGCGTGGCTTTCGCGCCCGATGGCAGGACAGTCCTCACAGGTGGGTATGATAAGACCGCGCGGATCTGGGATAGAGCGACTGGCGAGCAAATCCACATGTTCGCTCTGGCGGCCGACGGCGCGGCTAGCGTGGCTTTCGCGCCCCATGGTCGCACGATACTTACCGGAAGTTGGGATGGAACGCTCCGGCTGTGGGAAGTGGAAACGGGCGCTGAAGTGTGTCGCTTTGTGGGTCATACCGGAGTTGTCTGGAGCGTCGCATTCATGCCGGATGGTCGAACGGCCCTCTCCGGTAGCGCAGATGGTACGGTCCGGCTATGGGATGTGACGAGTGGCACCGAAATCTACCGTTTCACTGGTCATACAGCGCCAGTTCTAGGGGTTGCCATCGCGCCGGATGGGCAGCATGTGCTAACCGGGAGTGGCGACGGCACCGCGCGTTTGTGGTACACCAACTACCGCGATACCATCCGTGACCTGTGTGGGCGCCTGCGACGCGACTTCTCGGAGGAAGAGCGCGCACAGTATGCCATCGATGATCCGGCGCCAACCTGCTCCTGATCGCCCCGGCACGATCGCGCCGATCAGTACCACCTATCAGCGAATGACTGCCCATGGTGCTCCAGCACGGCCAGAAGTACCTCCAGCGAGAGCGGCTCTGTCCCTGGCAGCGTCTCGACCTGGGCGCGTGGTGCCAGCAGCGTGGGCGCGCTGGCGCCGCGTGGGACAGTACAAGATGGCCGCGTTTTTGGGCACCTGCGACGCGATCACGAGGCGGGACAGGAGTGGCACAATGTGCCAGTCAGCGCTAACCGATTGCGCGGCCGGCTTGGTCGGCGGCAGCCACCAGGCCACGCCTAGCAGCGCCCCCTGGCCCCATCGAAAAAGGCCATGCACTGCCACCGCCGTGTTCGAGGCCCTGCCGCCCTCGTGGTGCGCCTCGATAAAGCGGCGGCCAGCCTCCAGGTCGATCGGCCGCACTTCCCAATCGGCGCCCCGGAGCCACAGCTCGTCGGGCATGGTTTTGTAATAATCGCGTCGACTCATGGCTATCATGTCCTGCTCCAGTGTTGAGCGAGCGCCCGACACCCTACGCCGCCTTCTTCAGCGCCCTCCGGGCTTCCTGGGCGGCTTTCCGGGCCAGCTTGCGGGCATTGGCCTCTATCAGCTCAGTGATGCGCTGGCGCACCGCGTCGCCACTCGTATAGCGGACCAGGATGCCGACGGCTGCGGCAACCGTTCGCCGCACATCGGCGAGGAGTTGCGCCTCGGCCAGACTTGGAAGGGCCGCCGGCCAACCGCTGCGCGTGTAGCGCAGGTGACGCGGGATCTGCGCCTCGGCTGCCTGGCGCACGGCTGCGCGCTCCTTCGCCTCGGCGAGCGCGACCACCTGGTCGCTGTCGAGCAGGTGCGGCGCGATGTCTCCCAGCCAGCGATTGCTTTGGAAACTGAAGGTTGAGATGATTTCGATCTGGACTAACTCGCGGTACAGCTCGGCATTTTCTGGCTGATTGGAGGCAGTGATCAGGTCGAGGAGGCCAGCCATAATGCAAAATTTGCAGCTATGGCGGGTCATGCCACGGCCGTAGGTCTCGTTGCGCCCCACGCCGTGCCGGGCGTGGCTCTCTTCCACGTCGGCGAGCGTGAAGTCGGCCAACGGGTTCCATTTCAGGCCGCTGGTGCGCTGGGTTTTGCTGTGTAGGTCCTTCTCCCATACTGCGACCGGCGCGTTGGCGCGCGTGGTGCTCTCCTCGCGCCGGATGCCGCTTGCGGTGATGATCAGCGCACCAGGGAAGCGCGCGATCAGCTCGCGGTTGCTGATGCTGGTCTTGAGTTCAGACCGGCAGAACAACATCGCCGGCGAGGACCAGGGCAGGATGAGTTGGCAGATTTCGAGATGCGCGTATCTGCGGACGTTGCTCTGCCAGCGTAGGAGAAACGCGGTCGAGCAGATCGCCCTGCTTGCGCTTCGTCACGATGAGCGGCAGGCCGACATGGTGCGCCAGGCGCTCGCAGTGGGGCAGCGCCGACTCCCAGGCCAATACGCCCAGGTCGTTGTGGAGGCACAGGCGCGGCCCGTTGTGGCCGCGCCGGTCCAGCTCGGCATTGCCTTGGAAATGTGGGTCGGTGAGAATGGGGAGTATCGTTATCAGAAGACGATCACGGCCTGTCTCAATGTAGCCGATGATGATGTGGTGATGGCAACTAGCGGCGAGCGTCTCACCGTCAACTTCGTCACTCTGCCCCAGGCTACGACGACCAGTTGAACACTATCGGGGGAGTGGTAGAACGCGGCGATGTACCGATCGTCTACGCCGTCCAATGCCCAGAACAGCCCTTCCGGTATGTCCTTCTCGTGGGCGGCGCGGTACACCTCGACCTCCATCGGCTGCCCTCTTCACGCGATTCGGCCGTGTGTGCGAGTAGAGTATAGGGTGGGTCGTGCGCCGCACCCACCTATGCACGCTGGGCAGGTGTATACTATGTGAGCGCGATCTTGAAGGTATTTCGCGAGGCGCTGCATACGGGCAAGCATGGGCGACCACGGCTGATCGTATGGGCGGAACTTGCATATCGTGCAAGTCGTGAAGCAGCGAGCCGGACGGCGGCTCGTCAGCATCATCAGGTGGCTGACGCATAGAAGCTTGAGTTGCGCCGAAGCGATCATGCAGGCGACACAAGTGGAACTGGGTCGCATCAACGCGGCCTATATCGAGCGGCTGAATGCGACCTCGTGGACCTGGCTGCCGGCCATGATGCGGGGCGCCCAAAGACCATTGGGCACACGCTCTCAACTGGAGGCGACGTTATTCTGGACCGGAGTAGTATACAATTTCTGTCATGTACATCAGACCTTGGCGAGGACACCCGTGATGGCAGCAGATTTGACCGATCATGTGTGGTCGATTGAAGAGTTGATTCACTATCAATGTCGCCGCCAGTGACTCCACGCTGTCCTGCGGCGTTACCGCTTCAGGGCAACTCGTTGTCATTCGTGGAGTGCTCTGTGCCGTCCCCAACTGCACGCTGGCTGGTAGGCATGCGTAGCGCCGCTGGCAGATCCTCTCCCGCTTCCAGCCGCTCCAACAGCGCCGCGTGTTCTGCCGCTTCGGCGTGCCCAATTTCCTGTTCATAGGCAACGGCGGCACGTAACAGCGGCAACGCCTCCTCCTGCTCCCCTTGCTGGGCCAGCGCCAGCCCGAACAGCCAATTGCATTGCGCTTCCCCCCAGCGATCACCCGTCTCTTGGAACAGTGCGCCTGCCTGCCTATAGGTGTTGCTTGCTTGCGCCATGTCCCCTTGAAGCGCCTCGGTGCGGGCAAGATTGCCCAGGACATAGGCTTCCAGCCGCCTATTCTCGATCGCGCACACGATACTACGGGCTGCCTCGTAGAACTCGATCGCACGACCCGTGTCGCCCAGTTCCGTGTAGGTCTTGCCCAGGTTGCAGAGAATACAGCCTTCGGAGTAGCGATCACCAAATTCGCGGGTGATCGCGAGAGCCTGCTTGTTATAGCTGATAGCTTTGGGAACTTCGCCCAGTTCGCAGTAGGAGGTGGCCAGGTTGGCCAAAGCAAGGCTTTCCTGATGGCGGTTGCCAAGCTCACAGGCGATGGCAAGATGCTGCTCATAATAGCTGATGCCCTTGGACAGCTCGCCCAGGCCGTAATGAGCGTGGCCCAGGTGGGCGAGGATGTGGCCTTCGCCTTGGCGGTTGCCTGCCTTGCAATGGATGGCGAGGGCCTGCTCGAAGTACGTGATGGCCTTATGAATCTGGCCCAGTTCAAAGTAGGCCATGCCCAGGTAGCCCAGGGCGCGTGCTTCTTCACGAAGGTCGCCCAGGCGTCGGGCCGCCATTCGTACACGTTCCCATTTTGGGAGGCTCTCGCGCTGCGGATCAGAGCGCAGGTACCCGATCTGGCGTGACGCCCGAGCAATGTCGAGGAGCAACTGGTCGCCCGCTGGCGTCTCGGCTTGAAGCTGCGCCCAGCGGAAGGCAGCATCGAAGTGGGCGCGTTCGGCATCGAACTGTGAGAGCGCGAGCAGGGCCGGCTCGCTACCGGCCAGGTATTGGTGCTCAAGTTGCTCTGCGAGCGCAACCATGGCCCGTGCGTAGCGCCACATCGTCGCCTCTCGCTCGCCATCACGCTCCAACGCGTTACGTGCCAGATCGCGCACCAAGTCATGCAGCCGCCAGCGCCCCTGCTCACCATTGTAGAGCACCAGGTTGCGCCGTAGCAGGCGATGCAGGACCTCCACAACATTCACGCCCTCTGCTGCCACAACGACCGAGAGCACCAAGGGGGTGGCGAAATCTGCGGCAAACACGCCCAACTGGCGGAACACTGCTTGTGTGGCCGCGTCGAGTTGCGTATAGCTCAACATCAGCGAGGCTTCCACGTCCAGATGCGGATCGTCGGGGTCACGCAGGTAGCTCAGGCGCTGCCGCGTATCGTGCAGGAGTGCGAGGTAGTCGGCCACATCCAGTGCTGGGATCGTACGCAGGATGCCGCCACTGACCCGCAGCGCGAGCGGTAAAGAACCACAGGCTCGCGCGAGTGCCTGTGCCTGATCTGCCGTCAACCGGGGACAAACATGCCGCAGCAGCGCAATCGCCTCGGCCTCCGCGAGTTGTTCCAGATCGATCATCGTCATGCCTGGCAGGAGGAAGCGAGTCCGGCTGGTGAGCAGCAGTGCGCTGCCGACGGGCGGGATAAGCGCCTGCACCTGCACGACACCTGCCGCATCATCCGCCAGAATCAGTACCCGCTGGTTATGTAAGAGGGTGCGGTAGTGCTGCTCCAGCGCCGGCAGGTCGTCGGGCAGTCTGGCCTCGGGGATGAGGGTATGGATGACCGCTTGTAGGGTCTGTTGCGGGGTAAGCGGGGTGGCGCTACTGCCGCGCAGGTTGAGCATAAGCTGGGCATCGGGAAAGGTGTCGCGCAACTGGTGTGCGATGGCATAGGCCAGTTCAGTCTTGCCGATCCCACCCATCCCCTGCACCCCGCTGATGATCGCGCCGCGCTCCGCAGCCAGGGCACGACGCAGCGCACTCACCAACTGGTCGATCTCCTGCGCCCGCCCGACGAAGTCGGCGACCGGCGCGCGCAGTTGGTGGCAGGGAGCGTGGGGTGGTGCAGCGGCCGAGGTGGCAGCGCGGGCCGGATCGGATGCTGGGGTCAGCGGCCAGGTGGCAAGCAGCGCGGCGAGGGCACGGTCGTCGGTCTGCTTCGCCTGGGTGTCTAGCGTTGCGAGCGGGGGGTGCCCAGCGGCGCGGAGCAAGGCGGTGGTGTCCGCCGCGTCAAGTCCCAGCGCATGTGCGAGTGTGAGCACATCGGCGACGAAACGCGGACGCCGCACGATGCCACTCGTCCACTTCTCAATCGTACTGATCGAGATGCTGGTGAGTTGGGCCAGGTCGCTATTGCTGCGCCGCGCCCGCGCCATAAACCCCCGCAGGGTGGTGGTGAAATCGCTCCTGTCCTCCATAAACTCCTCACTGTTGGTGTGGTATCGGGACACACGGCAGAGGAATGGAGGAGAAATGGTGGAGAACTCTGCTTGATGAAACGTAGCTGTCCGGCTATGCTACGGATAGCTACTCGGACCCAGACAAGCCACCTTTATAGCGGAGAGACAGGTAGTGTGAGCATCTCGCGGCCTGCTGGCCCTCCCACGGCGCCAGCGGTGCAGTCCAGGGCATGCTGCCCTTGCAGACCTGGCACGTGCCTAGTATAGCATAGATCGGTCCTACCTCCGCAAGCGGCGAGTGGAACTCAAAAAACAGTTTGCCAAGGGGTGTGATTTTCGCATCTAATACCATGCATCGTGCTTTGTTAGCCAAGAGTAAAGGAGGGATCAGGTATGCGATCACGGCTATTCTCCATTCCCGGTCTGTTGGTGCTTATCGTCGTGGGTGTGTTCGCGCTTCAGCCGTTTGCGCCGCCTAGAACGGCACAGGCGACCTCGCCGCTCGCGATTGATCACCTTTGGTGCGAACAAGTTGACCCCTACCCAAACGGCAACCTCAGAACGATGTGCTATGCGTTTACATCAGGTGGAACTGGAAGCCACACACATACCTGGTCTCTGACACAAGGGGGGTGGCCTATTGCCACGTTTGACGGACCGTACTTCAGCCAGATCGAGCGGCCATGTTCAGCATATAACTATGTGACATTCTGGTTCAATGTGACGGACGGCAGTGGCGCGCAGATTACACGATCGACATCCGTTCTCTGTAACCACAATCCAATAGATCCATTGGACTGACACCGTTTTGCACCATGAGCGCACGATAGCGCTCAGATGGGCTCCACTAGCTTCACTATCTTGCCTCCATGCCGGAGCATCCCGCACGGATGAATAGATGCAGAAACCCGCCCAAGGGCGGGTTTTCTGTTGCGTAGAGTATAGCTGTAGGTTGGAAGCGACCCGGCGCATATAGCAACCGGGGCGCTCTTTCACTATCGGACTATCGGATGCGGCAGCACAGCCTAGTTCGTGGTGAGTGACATGCTGATCCGCGTATTGGTCGTTGTGCTGGGGTTGGTGGCGCAGAGCTTAAACTTGCCAGGGAAGGTCGCGCCCTGCGGGAAGGTGTTGGTGAATGTCGCGTTGAAGCCGGACGAGTTGAACGCGATATAGACCGGATTGGTCGCGTTGACCACCCCATTGTAGACCGTGAAGTGTGCCCCGCCGCCGTTGGCGATGCCCTGCGCATTGGCGTAGGTAATGGCAGTTTGCGGGGTGAGACAGACGGTCGCACCGGGAGCCAGGCGCAGATCCGTGACGCTGACTGAGCCAGCGAAGGCCGGGACGACATTCATCAGACCGATCAGCAGTGCGCCAGTGAGCGCGACCAGTTTGCCACGAAGCATTGTGAGTGTTCCTTTCGTGTGTTGCGACACTCGTTGTGTCGCGACTTCTTATGGAGCTAGTTTAGCAAGGCACCCTTGCTGCCCTCGCATGGCATTCAGACTGTGCTCATACGAAGCTCGTATTTCACAATCACCTCCAATACCTGAAGATTATGACCTGGCTTCATCAACGCCAGCAGGTGTATCCTGTGGCCCCCGTGATCGGGCGTGCCCTCGACTGTGGTGAGAGCTATGAACCACAAACCGCGACGTTCTATCCCGATCGTCCTGGTGGTGCTGATCGCTGTCTGTGCCGTTCTCTGCGCCGTTCTGGTGCTGCCCACCCAGCCTGAATGGCTCCGCTCGCCAGGTGGCGAGGTGGCCCGTCGTGCAATCTACCCCGTGCCAGCGACACCAACGTTCCCGCCACTAATGCCAATGACACCACCACAGTTTTATCCAGCACCGACAGACCCTTTCCTCCCTACTCCATCCTCCGATACATACACGCCACCAGACCCTGCTGACAGTGGGAAAGGACCCAATCTATCCTGAAATGGCGATGGTGAACTGTAGCGCCCTGGTCGCCGTGACCAGGGCGCTGTTATCACTGTACGAGGTCCCAGGGAACGAATCCTTTAACAACTGCGAGGCCGATCCGAACGGCCCTGTTGCACCGCACTACCCGGTCAAAATCGTGACGGCCGATAAGCGCGGCGAGACGGTCACGTTGCAGAACGTCAGCCCAGATGAGATCGATTTGACCGGCTGGTGGATGTGCAGTATCCTGGGCAACCAGCAATACGAAATCATGGGGACGATTGCACCTGGGGAGATTCGTATCTTCTTCAACGCTCGTGCCCCGATCTGGAATAATAAGGAACCCACCGATGGAATACATGCTGCTAAGGATACAGGACAAGGTCAAAGTTGACGGCGAAAGCCAGGTCAAGGGCTTCGAGGACTGCACCGAGCTGATGTCGTACAGTCACGGCGTCGCGAACTTCATCCAGGCCACCACCAGCAACACCGGGCGCACGACGGGGCGGCCAAGTGTGCAGGAGTTGACCGTCATCAAGAGCCTCGACTCGTCCTCGCCCCATTTGAATTTCTACTGCTGCAACGCCACCAACCTGGGTAAGACGCAGCTCTACGTGGTGCGCCAGGACGCCACTGCGGACGGCAAGAGCGCCGACGCGATCGCCTACATGGTCTACGAGATGGAGGACACCATGATCTCGTCGGTCTCGGTCGGCGGCGACGGCTCGATCCCGGTGGAGACGGTCTCGCTGAACTTCAGCAAGATCACTTGGACCTACAACGTCCAGAAGAAGGAGACTGGCGCGCAGGGGAGCGTGCCGAGATCGTGGAATCTGACCACTAATACTGGCCAGTAGGATCATTGGAGAATAGGCATGCGCGTTCGCTTTGCCGCTATCGCTATCATCGCCGTCCTGCTGCTCTCTGGCCTTTCCCTCGTCTTTGCCCAGTCTGCTCCAGACTGCACGACCAAAGATTGTGTCTATCTCCCCATCATTGAGCATAACATCGTGCCGACCAGCACGGCGACCTTTACCACCATCCCCATAGACACGCCAACGTCCTCGCCAACGACAGAGCTATCGCCGACTCTCACGCCGACCCGCGACCCGAGTCAGTGCGCGGCCGAGTACCCGACCGTTTGCATCCCGCCGCCACCCCCAGATTTGGATTGCTCGGATATTCCCTACCGCAATTTCGTGGCCCTGCCCCCTGACCGGCACAACTTCGACTCCGACGACGATCATGTCGGTTGCGAGCAAAACTGAATCTTCTCGTAACGCAAGTGCTGGTGATCGTGCCAGCAGTCACAGGGGTACGGCAAGGGCTCAACATCTTCTCGTTCTGGGCGCGAGCTGTCGATGAATTCTGTGTAATAAGGAGGCATGCAGTGAAGAATCGAGGAGAACGCCCCATCCCCCCACCACCATCGACCATGTTCGAGCGATTTTTTACCTGGCTCGGCGGGCTACTATCGGTTGCGTCAACCATTATCTTTTCGCCACGGTTTCTGATGCGCCTGGTCAGTGCGATTGGATTTACGTTGGCCGTCACCATCATCCTCAATGTCATTTATACCTACAATGGTACTGTTGTCGATAACTTTGCATTCACAGTTTCTCTGACCATCCTGCTCTTGGTGAGTTTGGTAGTGAGTTTGGGTTTTCTGGTCCGAATAATCAGCCGCAAGAACACTCCCCCCAAGCAAGACCAATTTCACGCCTCGGTTGGAACCGAGGTCAGCAGTAGGACTGAAACCATCCGTGATATGCTCCGCAGTCCTGTTTCTACGATTATCCTCAGCTTAATTACTTTTTTTAATGCTAAGTTTGGGAAAGAGTTAACCTATCGGCCAGCCACGGCTATGCGGCGAGAAGCTTATCGACTGACCTTACCTGCGAAGGCTCGTAAGGCCCAGACGGTTATTGGACTTGTGGTACTTAGAAATGCACAAAATGTACTGAGCACCTATGGGCTATTGTTCGCAGCACTGCTGTTGTATCTCATCTTCAGCCCTGAGATCAATTTGATTGTGGTCGGTATCCTACTAGTCTTCCTGCTGGCGCTCTTTATCAATCAAAAAGCACTGGAGTATCGTGTCAAGTATGGATTCTACGGCACGAATACACAGGAGGCGCGCGAGATTTTGACGTTCATCCTGCATCATTCCGATCGCTCTGATTTGACGGGTGGCGGTGGTGATTTTCGGAAGTTGTTCCCCGAACCAGAGCCCCTCCCTGAGCAAGACTTGGGGGCTGAGGGCGCGCGGGGTGCATTGTAATGAGTCAGCTTCGCACAGCAGATCTTATGTCAGGCCGCGTTCGTGGCATTACAGAGATCATCTTTCTCGGTAACAAAGTCGCGACGGCCCAAGGCGCATGCCTTGGCGTCTTTATCTATCTGATTCTCGTGGCGTTTCGACAGAGTCTTCTGGGGGTGCTCGACTTGTCGGTTCTATCATTAGCCTGTCCTTTTGGGGGTATCCTGCTCGCAAATGGTGTCGCCTATCTGCGACGACCGAAACTGAGCCCGTCTATTGCGGAGGTGCTGGCCTTCATCCAGGAAGCTGAACGTAGTGGGACGCAGAACTCCTGAGCGTATTCAGTTGATGTATCACAATCTCTACCACCATGTGCTCGATCAGGTTCGGCTCGACTCTCAAACCCAGCAGATGATGCGCAGTATTGACGATCAGCAGCAAGAGCAGGCTGAACGGACTCAAATGTACCAGGTGCTGATGCAGCGTTTTGATGACAGCGAACTTCAAACCTTATGCTTTAATCTTGGTATTGATTACGATGTGTTGCGCGGAAGCAGCAAAGCCGATAAGGCACGCGATCTGATCGTCTATTTGTATCGTCGCGAACGCATAGCTGAACTTGTCCCCGCTATCCTGAAGATGCGCGATGACATCACCGCCGATGATTTTGTCGTTTGTACAGAGGAACCATTGCGCTAGCAGCAGCAGGCGACGCGATAATCCTGCCTCTATAGCCTTTATGAGAAACCCCCCAGGCTCTCACGTACACCTGCGACAGCGTTTGCCGCCGAGGTCCTGGGGTTTCCAAGTCCGGCGTAGCACAGATGCTTCCCAAGTAGAGGCTCTGCTATCACGGCTGGGGTCTCCCGCTGTACACCATCGCCAGCACTTAGGATCGATTGGCGCACAGGTTCGCCAGAAGCCGGTGTCTCCCACGCCGAACGCGCTTCTGGCCCTGACGATCCACGAACACCAGCAGCGGTTCGGTGTCCTGGTCAGGGTGCTCGACGAGCAGGCGCTCGTAGTAGTCAACCGCCCAGCTATCACAGGCTCGGCATGATCGTCGTCGAGCACGGCCAGCTCGCGCGGGTCGAGGCGCTCAATAACCACGGCAACATCAGCGGGGATCATCGACGTTACCGGCCCTCCCTGGCGCGTACTGCCTGCTCCTCTCCACCGGCCGCTCGACGACCACGCACGGCACCCCGCGCTCGTGCGGCGCCAGTGGCGGTGGGTAAGCCCTGGATACTTGGCCCTAAGCGCAGCCTCAATCAGCCAGCCAAACAACAAACCTGTCTCGGTGCCACGCTGGTAATATTCGTCACCTACGATTGCCCTACGTAGACAGTCGCTCAGTGGAGGCTCCAGATTGACCAATCTCACCAGCAGACGGGATAGCCTCATCCTTCGCGCGAGCCTGCTCTTTCTGCTTGCCGCCATCGCAATCACTCTGGGCCGGGGCTGGCTGCATCGCGTGACCGCGCCGGCGCCACGCCCGCACGCGCTCTTCCGCGTGGTGCTGCCTGGCCTTGATGCGGGAGCGGATGCCTGGCCCGCACGCCCTGGGCAGGCCGGCTTTGTCGAACTCTGGATCGCGCGGCATGACGCCGACGACATCGAGATCCTCTTCCAGATGATTGGTAGCCCGGCGCTTCCACGGCCGTATGATCGATCACAGATCATCCTGGCTGGACAGCGCCATGTGGCGACGAACGATCGGGAGACGTGCGGATGACTGAGCCTGCTCGTAGCGACTGGCGGAGGCGCTTTCTGGCCACACTGCGCAGCGGCGCAAGCTTTCGGCGCGCCCTGCGCACCACCCAGGTGTCGCTCCTCGATCTTCAAGACGCGATCAGCGATGCGGCTTTCGTGGCCGGCTGGCTCGCTGCCGTCGGCCCACCTGCCACGCCCCCTCTCCCCACCGATCGGTTGGAACTGGTGCTCACCGAGCTACGCGCGAGTGGCGATGTGCCGCGTGCCTGCCGTGCCGGGCGCCTCTCCCTGCGTATCGTCTACGCCGAACAGCGCCGCAATCCGGCCTTTGGCGTTGCCTGGCTGCTCGCCCGCAGCGAGCAACCAGCACGGCCGCCCTCCCGCTTCACCCCCCTCGATTGGCAAGCGCACTTCCTCAGCGCGCTCAGGCAAGGTCAGAGCGTTCAGGCGGCCTGTCGCGTAGTCGGTGTCTCGAAGACCTGGGCGTACCGTGAGCGGCAGATCGATCCTGCCTTCGCCGACGCCTGGGACACCGCCCGTGTGGATGTGATCCGCTGAGATCGGTGGTAGAGCACGCGATGGGCATCACGTTGTAGCGCATGGCCCGGTCCTTGAGCTGCCAGGGTCGGGCTGCTGTCGGGGTCAAGATTCCCCAGTTTGCCGCACCGACCCTAGCGGTACGTTGTGCTCGCCGCGCCTCACAGCCACAGTTCGGCCAGCAGCGGCACTCCCACGGCCGCCCGCTCCATCGAAAAAGGCCATGCACCGCCACCGCCGTGTTCGAGGCCCCACCGGCGTAGTGATGCTGCTCGATAAAGCGCCGGCCAGCCTCCAGGTCGATCGGCCGCACCTCCCAATCGGCGCCCCGCAGCCGCAGCTCGTCGGGCATGGTTTTGTAGTAATCGCGTCTGCTCATTGTTGTATGTCCTGCTCCAGTGTTGAGCGACGCCCCGCCCCATCCTACGCCGCCTTCTTCAGCGCCCTGCGCGCTTCCTGGGCGGCTTTCCGGGCCAGCTTGCGGGTATTTGCCTCCATCAGTTCAGCGATGCGCTCGCGCACCTCGTCACCCGTCGTGTAGCAGACTTCGATGCCGACGGTAGCGGCAACCGTTCGCCGCACGTCGGCGAGGAGCTGCGCCTCGGCCGGACTTGGAACTACCGCCGGCCAACCGCTCCGCGTGTAGCGCAGGTGGCGTGGGATCTGCGCCTCGACTGCCTGGCGCACGGCCACCCGCTCCTTCGCCTCGGCGAGCGCGGCCACCTGGTCGCTATCGAGCAGGTGCGGCGCGATGTCTCCCAGCCAGCGCGACGACTGGAAGCTGAAGGTTGAGATGATTTCGATCTGGACTAACTCGCGGTACAGTTCGGCATTTTCCGGCTGATTGGAGGCGGTGATCAGGTCGAGGAGACCGGCCATAATGCAGAACTTGCAACTATGCCGGCTCATCCCGCGGCCGTAGGTCTCGTTGCGCTCGAAGCCGTGCCGGGCGTGGCTCTCATCCACGTCGGCGAGCGTGAAGTCGGCCAGCGGATTCCACTTCAGGCCGCTGGTGCGCTGGGTCTTGCTGTGTAGCCCTTTTTCCGGCGCCGCGATCGGCGTGTTGGCGCGCTGCGTGCTCTCCTCGCGCCGGATGCCGCTCGCGGTGATGATCAGCGCACCAGGGAAGCGCGCGATCAGCTCGCGATTGCTGATACTGGTCTTCAGTTCAGACCGGCAGAACAACATCGCCGGCGAGGACCAGGGCAGGATGAGCTGGCAGATTTCGAGATTCGCGTACCTGCGGACGTTGCCCTGCCAGCGCTGTCGCCAGCGGTCGAGCAGATCGCCCTGCTTGCGCTTCGTCACGATGAGCGGCAGGCCAACGTGGCGCGCCAGTAGCTCGCAGTGCGGCAGCGCCAACTCCCAGGCCAATACGCCCAGGTCGTTGTGGAGGCACACGCGCGGCCCGCTGTGACCGCAGCGATCCAGCTCGGCATTGCCTTCGAGCACTAGGACATCCGAGTCCTGGCCGCCGGACAGGCACCAGCAGATCGGCGATCCGGCGCGGATCGCGGCGTCGATCTCTGGTGTTGTGGCGATTGGCTTCATTGTTCTGCTCTATCGCGGATCTCGGTCACATCCTCGCGGGCATAGATCACATCGAACGGGAGCGGCGCAGCCTGGCCCAGCTCCGGCGGGAGCAGTAGCTCCAGGCGCACGAGCGCGCGACCATCCGGCAGCGTCTCGACGAGCTGCCCCACCCGCCCGGTAAAGGTCCGCACGAAAATCACGTTCTGGGTGCGTTGTTCCTCGCTCATGGCCTCCTCGCTCAAAAGGGAATATCACAATCGTCCGTATTGCCCTGGTCAAAGTGCGCGCTTCAGCCACCCTCCAGCACGAAATCACCTCGGCGCCATAGACCGGCCCGGTCCATGTGCTACACTGGCAGCAGAGCTACCTCAACGACATCGTACAGCAATGCCCGCGTGGTTCTTTCGGATCGATCGCACCCGATTATCACAAGGGAGGTGAGTGATGTATTGTCTTGCGCTGCGGCAAAGCGCGTTGCTGCTGGTCGCGCTGCTGGTGGTGGCGTGCGGCGTGCCCGAAGTTACCGCGCCGCCAACCGTCGCGTTGCCCACAGCGTCCCCGTTTGTGGAGACTCCTATCGTCGCGTCGCCAGCCCCAGCGACACCTCTACCCTCGCCCATACAAGCCACTGAACCCACCAAGAGCGCCCTCTTGCCATCGGACAGCTACCCGAACCAGGGACCAGCATGCGAAATGCTAAACGCTGAAGGGGCGTGTCCTACGCAGGTCCCCACGCCACAGATGCCGGCCCTGCCGTTCGACCAGGCGCTGCGGGAGTTCACCGGCCGGAACCTGGTGTATCATCGCTATTCGGCCTTCATCATGCTCAACGATCCCCGCAGCGGCGCCAGCCTTTGGCTCAATGGCCCATTCTGCCCGCCGGAGCAGACCAGGGATGTCTATGTTGAATGGTCGGCCGATAGGCGGTTCATTGCTTTCTTATGCCAGGACAACACCGATACGACGACCGCCTATTTACTCGATAAGCAAACGGGCGCCGGTCGCCAGATCGCGCAGGGCGATGCAGTAGAATTTGCTTGGTCGCCGATGGGCAGCCGGCTGCTGGTTGCTTCGCAGACCGATGAGCAGCGTGCATTTATCCTGGATGCGGCGACGGACGTGACGGCTCTCCCGATCGCCCCGTACTGGGAAAGGGATCGCTACCCACCGATAACCGTTGGCCCGGCGACCAAGGGCGAATGGTATATCATGAGCGACAGGGCTGCCATGGCGTGGTCGCCCGATGGAACGAAGATCGCTGTGGATGGCGGTGGGCTGTCGGTGATCGACGCTGACCCGACGCACGTGCAGGCAGGGATGGCGCCAATCCTCGCATCGTTTCCCACGTCCGGTATGTTTCCACCGACCTGGCACCACGACGGGCGCTTCCTTTATGTCGCGGTGCCGCATCAGATTCACGATAATCCGCTGTCCCCCAGCAGCCAGTGGGGATCGGTAGAGCTGCGGGTGGAGATCAGCAGCGGCATCATCACAGATACCGACCAGGACCCGTACAAGCTGGATGCAACCGTTCAGCCATGATGGAAGCTGGCGACCGGCGCACGAGAGTGGGGACCGGGGAGCAGGGACCAGGGAAACGGATGGGACAGGCTGGGGACCTCGCGCCTGCTCAACTGTGGGCACGGCTCCAGGTGGCACCTTGGCCTTACTCTGGCCGGCATTGCGGCGCTCGGCCTCGCGCTGGGCGGCAGCCTCGCTCATCACGGAGCTTCCGCCCCACCAGCCGCACGTGCCGATCCTGCGATCGTCGCGCTTGACCGCCTCGAACGTCCCCTCAATTGGTCGGCCAGCGTCGTTCTTTTGGGCAATCACGGTGTAGTCCATTGTGTTCCTCCTGCGCGTCTGTCTTCTCGGTTCAGGGCCGGCCGGGTAGCTCGGCCAGCCTCTCCTCTGTGGTCGCTACGACGGCCTGGCGACCTCGATCGCCCCAGGCAGACTGATGCCCTCTGCGGTGTTGGCGGTCAGCGTCCATAGCGCTCGGTTGAGTGCCAGGCTGGTCGCAACCGCCGCGCAAGGCCGCGTCCTGGTGCGCCGCCCTGTGACGAGCTGGCCCACCAGCCCGCCCGTGATCAGGTGCTCCTGCACCCGATTGAACACCGTCCACAGATCGTCGCCCTGGTCCTCTGACCTGCGCGGCGTGATCAGTTGCTGCGGTGTGACAGGGGCCGGGCGGTCGGGATAGCGCAGCGTGAGCGCGATGCGGGCATAGGCAAGTTGCTGCGGCTCGGCCAAGACTGTGTTGCGCCAGCGGTCGATCTGCCCCAGCACGGTCGGCAGCTCGGCGACCAGCTTGTGTGTGCCACTCACGACCTCGGCGATCGTGCGGGTGCCGACGTGGGCCACCCGGATCGCCGCCAGCGACCGATCGGCGACGATCAGCCCGTTCGAGCAGACGATACGAAACACGCCCACCATCAGCTTGTAGGCGCCGCTGCCGTCGTGGGCGTTCATCAAGACAATTTCAGGGATCAACTCGCCCCCTATCAGGGATGCATCGACCAGGTTGAAGGTGACAACGTGGCGAACGTAGCCGGCGCGGGCACTCTCGCGCGAGCCGGCCTGCTGCACGCGCACCGGCATGAAGCCCTCGGCTCGCAGCGCGTCGAGCACTTGCGCCGTCGAGATGAAGGTATAGCGGCCGGTCATGGCCGGGTGGCGCCCGGTGGCGAACACCGAGGGCGCCTGCGCGCGAATCTGCTCGTCGGTGAGGGCCTGGCGGTTGAAAAACTGTGATGTCATTGCTTTCCTCGGCTGATAGAGCGAGATTAAAAAGGCGGGTCTTGTGGCCCCTCGTACGCCTGCTGCGCCACGTCGGCCGCATTGCGATCGGCGGTCGGGTCCGGGGTGATGCCATTCACGATCGCCTTGAGGCGGTCAATCAGGGCTGATGCCTCCGCAAAGGTCTGCGGCTCGGAGGTGGCGATCCCTAGCTCGCGGTAGACGACCGCGATCGTGGGGATGCTGACTTTGGCCTGGAGGGCTGCGACCGCGTTGAGCTGCCGCTGGCTTGGCCGGCGGGGCGGCGCGAGAGGGATGGCAGCCCGGAGCTGCGCGATCTGCGCCGCTGCGGCCTCCTGCTGGGCCTGATAGATGCGCGTCCCCAGCTCGATCGAGGAGGCGATCTCGTCGTCGGTCGCGCCGACACCCAGCACGACCACCTCCTCGATCGTGTAATAGTCGTCGCCGATTTTGGCAGCGACGTGTATTGTTTCCCGTGTTCAGCACCTCTCAGTTTACCGACCTCGTGTCCGATGCACATGGCGTTTTCGGTCACTGGGAGCGGATGCACGGGAGAGGTGTGGGACACGATGATGGTAAATCGCCAGGTGCCGAGCACGGGAAACAGTACAGCGACGCGGTAGGTGCGGCTCACGCTGCGCTGTGGCTGCGGTGTTTGTCTGCTCTGTGCTGCGCTTGCCATTGGTTTCCTCCGTCTGTTTTCGCGGTTACGACGGGCGGGCGACTCACATCGCCCGCCCCTGCGGATTAGCGGCGTGCCGGAGTGGGGGCCTCATCCAGATCATCCGACGCCGCGATGCTGCGCGCTGCCATGCGGACGCCCAGGTCAATCAGCTCGGCGAGACCGACGCCCAGCCCGGCGCCAACAACCACCAGCAGCGCCTCACGTCCGAGCAGATAGACCGCCACGGCCACAGCCGCCAGCAGCGCACCAATCACCAGCTTGAGCATCGATCCACCTCCTTCCTGAGCGTCATCGCACCAATTCCATATGCGTAATATATCATAACTCTACAATACTGTCAATAATATATTGACAGTATTGTAGAGTTATGATATAATCTTGCCAAGACGTGAAATAACTGAGGCCAATGCCATGCAACGTATTTCTCACTATCTCCGTGAGCGGCTCTGGATGATCTTGTTGGCGGTGCTCCTGACCGCGCTGATAAGTGAGGGACCGATCGCGCAACTGCTCACTATCGGTGTCGCGACCGCGTGCGCCTGTAAGGTGATCTCACTGGTGGAGTAGCCGGGCGAGGAGATAGAGCAGCCAGGTGAGGAATAGCCCGGTCCACATTCATCTACAACGACTCGGAGGGCCGCATGAACATCCCTGTTGTCGCTTCGCTTGGCATGGGGCTCGACTCTTCGGTAATGGTCGATCGCCATTTGACAGACCCCACAAGCCGCGATTTTGAGTTGTCCGACCTGACCCTCAATCAGCTCGCAGGTCGGGCTGGAGACCAGGAGAGCGGGCGCCAGATGGAGGAACTGCTGTTCCCCCGGCTGCGCGCCTCAAGTGTTCGCACGGTGCAGATCGCGAGGCGGGGACCGCGCCAGGCCGACGGGATCGTGGCGCTCGACGACACGCGCCAGCCGACCAGGTGCTTTGCTACCGGCAACGGCTACACACTCTACGATGAACTGACCAGCGCCGGCACCGTGCCGCAGTACGTGGGCGGTCAGCGCCGGTGCAGCCTCAAGTGGAAAGGCTGGCCGATCGACACCTGGATCGCCTACACACTGGGCGGCCAGATATATCGGCACGCGATGGGCTTCCACGCCGACGAGCAGGACCGCATCGCCGACGACCAGAAGTACACCAAGGGGCTGTGTACTGTTTCCCGTCCTCGGCACCTGTCGGTTTACCTACCTCGTGTCCTGCGCCTGCTTCATATGTCTGCTCCCAGCGAGCGAAAATACTATGCACACTGGACACGAGGTCAGTAAGTCGAGAGGTGCTGAACACGGGAAACAGTACAGGCTGCGCCAGCCGTTCTACCCGCTCGCGGCCTGGGGCATGGGGCATGACGCCTGCGCGGCCTGGAGCCTGGCGTCCTTCGGCGAAGTGATCACCAAGTCGGCCTGCTCGATCTGCTGCTTTGCGAAGGTGAACGGTGGCAACGCAGCCGTGCTGGCGCGCTATCGACGTGCGCCGCAGGACGCTGCCCAGGCGATATTCCTGGAACATGTCGCGTTGGCCCTCAATCCCCGATCGACGCTTTTCTCTGGCCGCCAGGTAGCGCTCGGTCGTCGAAGCCGACGGCAACACCGTGGCGCTCGCGCTCTACCGCGCCCAGCTCACCGCGCACCGCTGGGGCATCGAGTGGGTACAGCGCATCCTGCCAACCCCGCCGGCGCGGCCGGCTCGCCGGGTTGTTTGTCTGACCACCCTACCAACCCGCGAGGCCGCCCGCGAGCACCTGGTGGCCTTCGCGGCACAGAACGGCTGGCCGCTCGCTGACGACCCCACCGACGTGACGCCGCGGCTGGTGATCTACGAGCGCACCAATAGCAGGCCGACGCTGGAGGAGCAGATCGTTATCTGCCCGGCGGTCGTGCAGGACAAAGCTCGATCGACCTTCGCGGCGCATTGGACGCGCCTGGTGAGCAATCTTGAACTTGTAGCTGCTTGAACATTGAAAGGTGACATTGTGACGAACATCGACCCTGCTGCAATCAATCGACTGCGGATGGTGGCCGCGCCGCTGCGCGAGCCGGAGTCGTCTGACCTGGCGCAGATCGCGGGCGCGGTAGTCGGCATCCTGCCGCCCGTCGCCGAGCATTCGCTCGCGATCCGCTACCGCCTGGTGCTCGACGACCTGGCGGCCCGCATCCAGGCCGGCGACCGGGAGGCCGCGCTGCTGGCGCGGATTGAGCGTGCGGCCGGCGAGGAGGCAGTTAGTGGCTCTGAGCGGGCCGCGCTGGAGGGCGCCCGCGCTACGACCTTGTCTAACCGCGAGGCGCTGGCGGCGCGTGACCCTGATAGCGGGCTGGTGTGGATGTTCAGCATGACCGAGGTGTGTGCTCGCTTCGACGTGCTCGACCTCATACTCGATGTGCTCGACAGCGTCCGTAACGTCCTGAACGTGCGCGGCGATACGCCACATCAGCGCGCTGCCGATGCTGTGCGATTGCTGGCAGTGGGCGACCACCTGGCCGGCACGATCGCGCTCATGAGCCTGGTCGGCGAGCGGCCAGGGCGAGCGCTGGCCGCCGCACTCCGGCGCGAGTTACGCCAGGTGTACTGTTTCCCGTGTTCAGCACCTCTTGACTTACTAACCTCGTGACCTGTGTGCGTAGCGTTTTCGCTCGCTGGGAGCGGATGTATGGTGCAGGTGCAGGACACGATGATGGTAAACCGCGAGGTGCTAATGATGGGAAACAGTACACCAGGGGGAAGCAACCGCGTTCACCCCCCTGCCGGCGAGGTGTAGCGATGCAATTCTATTTTTCAGGTATTAGTGGTGCGACCGAGCGCTCAATGCTCGAAGCCGCGGGCGTGACGCATCTGCTCGTAGACCCCTGGCAGGCGCCACTGGTTGCCGACTGGTCGGGCGAGGTTGCGCTCGACAGCGGTGCTTATGCGATCTTCAAGGCTCGCCGGAAGCCGCTCGACGAGGCGCAGCGCCAGCGCGTCCGGGCGCTGCGCGCCTGGGCGTTCCGAGTTTGTGATGATGTGATTGGCAACCCAAATGCCAGTCTGGCGGCCTGGGAGCAGCAACGCAGCGATGGGAGTGTTATCCCGGTGTGGAGCTGGGGGGCGCCACGCGAGCACCTGGAGCGCTACCTGGCCGAGTCTGAGCTGGTGGGGATCGGCGGCCTGGTGCCACTGATGCGCCAGGCGACTGCATTGGAGGCGGATGGCCTGGCGATGCTCGACGAGCTGGAGGCATTGGCTTATGAGCATCCCGGCCGGTTTCACATCTTCGGCCTGTGCAACCTCGACGCGATGATGCGACTCGCGGTGAGCGTGCCGGATGGCCGCACCGGGTCGGTGCCGCTGGTGGCATCGGCCGACAGCTCCAAGTGGCTTGATGCCGGGCGTTACGGCCAGGCGATCTTTATCCATGAGCGGAGCAGGAAGCTCCAGGCTACCCGCGCGAGCCGTCTGGAGTTTGCGGCCGAGTGGGATCGCGCTCGACGTTGTAGTGAAGCAGCCCGGTCGATTGCCGCCTTCTGTGAGCAGCAGCGCGCCGTCATCCGCTCCTGGGAGGAAGCGCGCGAGCTACAGCCAGCCTTTCGCGCTCGCTACACCGCGCGGGCACAAGCACGCCAGCGTTCGAGACGACGCCGGGCCGCTGCCTCAGCCACCTGATCATTCGACCACCGAACGGATAGCACGGCAATGAGCTACAACGTCCCGATCAAGGTGCTCGACTCTTCCCTTCGGCGCATCCACAGGCTACGGCCGAGCTGCCTCCTGCCGTTTCCGTGGCGCTGCTGACGTTGAAAGCCAGCCGGCCGGGCACCCTCGACGATGCGACACCGGCGACGACGATCGTGGAGGCGAGCGAGGCCATCGGCTGGGCGGTGAGCTGGAATGGCGGCGAGCTGGCCGGCGTGATCACAAGCGACTGGCTGCACCTCCCCGTGTCCGGCTACTGATGTGAGCCGCAGCAGGTGGGCCGTTCCTGATGCCTGAAAACAGCTTCGGTTGGGTCTCCCTCATCAGCTACTCAAGCATCTCCTTTGCCGTCCCTACCCGTACGCCGCGCGCTGATCAAGTTGCCATACCCGCGCATCCTCGTGCATCGGTGGGCCGTCGTCACAATAGCGGGCAACGGTATCCAGCAACAGGTCAAGCCGCAGCGGCTTGGCGAGATATTCGGGTATCCGCAAGTCTGCGGCGCCGCCCGCGAGATCACGGGTCGCCGAGATCAAGACCACAGGAATTGTCGCCAGGCGTGGGTGCTCAAGCTGCCGCAGCCGAAAGGCACGACCATCCAGCGTGGGCATCAGCAGATCGAGCAGGATGAGATCGGGCAGCACGTCGCTCTGCTCAAGCAGGAAGAGCGCTGCGGCTCCATCAGCAGCACTTACCAGTTCATGCCCATCATCCAGCAAGGCATCGACGAGCCAGGCTCGTACCGCAGCATCATCATCGACCACACAGATTCGTCCCATCATTACCTCCATCCATGAACGGGGACGCGGAGCAGGCACATGGTCAAATCGCACCCCGCGCTGAATCAGGGGCGAGCGCGGCCTACAGAGACAGGAGTAGCAGACGGGGCACCAAGGGCAGACGGGGCACTAAACACCGGCAACAGGGCAAACGCGGTAGCAGTAGTATAGCAGATCTATCCGGTTCCAGGTTCCAGATTCCAGGAGTCGATCGGAGGGAAAGTCGCGACGACCGGGCTGTGCTATACTCACCCCAACGAAAAACCCGCCTCTGCCGGCAAGCAGGGAGGCGGGCTTCCGTGTATTCGTTTGGCGTTGCGCCTGCCCCTCATAGTAGCACCCCTCTCGCCTCCTGGCAAGGTGCTCCCGGCGGCACGGCGCCCTGCTGTCGTACTGAACCAATGGTCAGACTGAGCCCAGAAGAAATAACTCAACAACAGGAGTTGCTGGCAGCCCACCGCCGGACGCTGGCGCACTTGCTCCAGCAGGCCGCCCAGTTTGGCGGTGAGGTCTTTGCGCCGCCACAGACGGCCAACGGGATCGCCGAGGCCCGCGCGGAGATAGCACGCATCAAGGAAGCTCTGCGCGAGAGCGGCGTTGCGGTTGGGGATGAGCCAAACGATGATGCGCCGCCCCAGGTCGAACAAACACAGGTCCCCCCGCCTAGCAACGACCAGTTCGACGCTCGACACTCACAGGGGTTTATCAACGAGGCGAGCGGCCCAATCTCGCAGAACTTCGGCGACCAGACCAACATCAACACTGGTGGCGGTCCTGCTATTGTCGGCAACCAGATTGAGAATAGCCCGATCATCACTGGCGGGATTATTCAGGGTGATGTTATCGGCCAGCAGACAATCTACTACCAACCTGCCATCACCGCACTCGACCGACAGCAGCAGCGTAACCGGCGCGCGATGCTCACCAAAGTGAGGACTATCTGGATTGAAGGTCTCCTCGACCAGTCGCTCGCCAATGAGTTGCGGATCGCACTTGACCTGACAGAGCACCCTGATGCGGTCGCTCTCCCGCTCAATGCGTTGGTGCAGGAACTCCGCTGTCCACCCCGCGCGCTGCTGTCTGGTACCCCTATCATCAAGGTCTTCGAGCAGATGGGCGGCGCACTGCTCATCCTGGGTGCGCCCGGTGCGGGGAAGACGACCCTATTGCTGGAGCTGGCCCGCGATTTGATTGCTCGCGCCGAGCACGATGAAGGGCATCCAATCCCAGTCATGTTCAATCTGTCGTCGTGGGCGGAGAAGCGACGACCACTGAACGAGTGGCTCGTTGAGGAACTGAACACCAAGTACGATGTGCCGCGTAAGGTGGCCCAGACGTGGATCGAGGTGGATGAGGTGCTGCCGCTGCTCGATGGATTGGATGAAGTGGCTGCCGAACAGCGCGGCGACTGCGTGGCGGCGATCAACACCTACCGCGAGCAGCACGGTCTGGTGCCACTTGCGGTGTGTAGCCGGGTGGCGGACTACGAGGCGTTACGTGCGAAGCTGCGGCTTCAGGGTGCAGTGATTGTGCAGGTACTCATACCGCAGCAAGTTGAAGCGTATCTTGAACATACGGGCGAGAGATTTGCGGGGGTGCGAGCAGCGCTGCGCGATGATGCGGAGCTACGGGCGTTGCTCGATACCCCGCTGATGCTCAGTATTGTCACGCTGGCGTATAAAGACAAGCCTGTGGAGGCGCTTCAGGTCGGAGGAACGCAAGATGAGCACCGACGACACCTGTTTGATGCCTACATTGCGGCAATGTTTCAGCGACGCAGCGAGAAACGACGCTATTCCCAACAACAAACCCTCCACTGGCTGTCTTGGCTGGCGCACGAGATGCAGAGGCAGGCCCAGACGATATTTCTTGTCGAGCGTCTCCAACCAGATTGGTTGCCAACACCGGCAGTGAAGCGACACTATGTGGTGTTGGATCGATGTATCAGTGGGCTGGTCATCGGGTCGGTCTTCGGCCTGCTCGGCGGAGCGGTCGGCGCGTTGGTCTATGGGCTAGCCTATGGGCTGGCCTATGGGCTGGCCTATGGGCTGGTCATTGGAGCGGTTCTGCTTTTTTTCGGAGGACAAGCCACTATCGAAACGCTTCAGCAACGACCTATCGAGCGCACGAACTTTGATGCGCTGCTGGGCGGACTGCTCGGCGGACTGCTCGGCGGGCTCCTTGGCGAGCTGCTTGGTGGGCTGGCCGGACTGCTCTCCGGGCTAGGTGGCGGGCTGGCGTATGGAATGCTCGGTATGCTGATCGGTGGGCTGGGTGGCGGGATGCTTGGTGTCTTAGCGGGCAATCCGGGCGTGTCCTCACGACAGGTGATCATCATTGAGCGGCTGCGTTGGGTATGGAGCAGGGCGTGGAGGTTGGCCGTGAGTGGACTGGTCGGTGGGCTAGGCAGCGGGCTCGTCGTCGGGCTGGTCTTCGGGATGGGCTTCGGGCTGCTCGGTACGATGGACGCTCGGTTGTTCAGTGCGCGGGTCATGCTGGGCGACTGGCAGTTTGGCGTACTGGTCGGTGGGCTGGTCTTCGGGCTGGTCGGCGGGCTGGTCTTCGGGTTGCTCTTAGGGCTGCTTGGAGGGCTGCTTGGAGGGCTGGTCGGTGGCCTGATGGGTGGCCCAGTTGCAGCGACCGTTCGCGTCAATCAAGGTATCAGACACTCTGCGCGCAGTGCCTTGGTGGGTGGACTGCTCTCTGGGCTGGGTTGTGGGCTGGCCGGCTGGCTGGCCGGCTGGCTGGCCGGTGGGCTGGCCGGTGGGCTGGTTGGCCGGACTGGCCGGCGCACTAGCCGGTGGGCTGGTCGGTGGGCTGGCTTTTGGTGGCTACACATGTCTCTCGCATCTTGCCCTTCGCCTCGTTCTCTCCCGCAACGGCTCCCTCCCCCTGCGACTCGTCCCCTTCCTCGACTCCTGCGCCGATCGCATCCTGCTACGCAAGGTCGGCGGCGGTTACATCTTCGTCCACCGGCTGCTCATGGAGTACTTCGCGTCGCTCCACGAGAGCGCCCCACCGCCCACCAAGGAGACCCTGTGAACGACCACGACCGCGAGGAGCGGGCGGTGTGGAAACTGGAGCAGGCTGGCTACCGTACTACCAACCGAGGCGACGGCTACCTGCTCACCACCGCCGAGAGTATCACCGAGATCGACACGCTCGCCGACCTGGTTGTGTTCGCTGAGGCCGCCTACGAGCGCGTGTGGGTCGGGCGCACGATCACGCCGAGTGCCTAGCACCGTGCGCCTGGTGCCTCCCTGGTGCCGCGCCCCTGCTACACTCCGCAGTAGTAGCCGCGCCTATCCAGGAGCCCACCCATGCCCCGCCTCCTCCTCATCCTACTCGCCCTTGCCCTTCTGATCGCTTGCGGCAGCTCACCAACGCTTACGTGGCGCGCCACTGTCACGGATGCCGCCACGCAGCAGCCCGTCGCTGGCGATATCTTCGTTGATGGTCAGCCGACCGCGATCCAAGTCGAGCAGGCGGATATTCCAGTGCCATCAGACGGCGAACCGCACGAGCTGAAGGTCATTGCTGATGGCTACGCGGAGTGGAGCGCGACGTTGCGCGGCGAGACCAATCCGGGTCGGGTGCTCCATGGGCCAGTCAAGCTGCGGCGCGCAGGACCGGGCGGGACGGTGGCGTGGCGGTAGACGAGGGGTGTACTGTTTCCCGTGCTCGACACCCCTCGATTTATCAACCTCGTGTCCGCACCGGCGATCAGATTGTCAAGGGTTTTGGCCCGCTACAGCGGCAACGCCAACTGACGCGGCATAGAGGGAGCGACTGGGCGCCCAGTCCTCGCCTCTTCGCATAGCTCCTCCACAAACTGCTCAAATGGCACCCGGCCTCGCCCGCTGCCCTTTATCGGCATCCGTTTCACCTCCACCCCGTTGTGCCTGACCACCATCGTCCGATCGCTCGCATCGATCTGCATCCTCACCTGCTGACCGATGAGCGCCTTTGTCACATAGTAACGACCAGTTCCGACCGTCACACTGGTATCCTGCTGCACCTTGCGCACATATTCGTGCCCATCCAACACCTCCATCCAACGCTCCACGTCAACCGTCGCTGGCGCTGGTGGGCGCGCTGGCAAGTGTGGGAAGGCAAGCCGCAGCGGCTGATTGCCACAACTCAGCCCCTGGTGCGGTCGCTCATAGTTATAGTGCCGCTGGAAGGTGGCTGTGACACTGCCTACCGCCTCCAAATCGGCTGGCCGATGGACTTGCAAACACTCCTCGTTATAGGTTCGGTGGTAACGTTCCACAAAGGCATTCAGGTCTGGTCGGCGCGGCGGACAGATCATCACCTCGACTCCCAGGCACAGCCAGAAGCGCAGGAATGCCGAGGGACTCTCGCGCTGTGAGGTCTCGCCCACAAAGCGCGGATCACGATCGATCGTCACTTGGTCGGGCAGCCCTCGTTCGCTCACAATCGCCGCAGCGGTCTCGATCGCCGTTGCCATGGTGAAATCGGCTCGCACCTCAGCCGCGATCAGGATCGAGGTGCCGACATCGACGGCATCAAGCACCTCAACCACGTGCTGCTGTTTGCCATCTACTTCAGGTGGAACGGTCGATGCATCCTTAAAGTCGAGTTGCCAACTGACCATCGGCTCTGGACGTTCCACACTCTGATGGACACGCTCTCGTAGCTGGCTAATCCGCTGATGCTGACGCAGGATCTGCCAGACCGTGCGTGTCGAACGCGGCAAGCGCTCCCCTTGTAGTGTGGTAGAGGTTTCTTTGTGGAGGTAATAGAGGATGGCTTTGGGGTCAGGGATACGATGGAGACCCATAGGAGGATGGTCGCGAATGTCGAGAATGTGTTCGATAACCTCTTGAGAGAGACGCGGCGGAGGAGTGTGGCAGGCACACGAGAGGCCATTGGGCACATCCTGATCGTCTGGGTCAGTCTGGCGCAGCCGTTTGGACCATTTCTTGACCCACGTTTCGCTTGCGGCCAAGCGCATCAGCGAAATCCTTTGCTTCCATTCTGGCCTGAGCGCAAGCAAGTCGCGCAGGCGTCGGCGGTCGGCAATCAATTGGGGGTCCATCACACTCCTCCCACATTGTGTACTGTTTCCCATCATTAGCACCTCGCGGTTTACCATCATCGTGCCTTATACCCCTCACGCGCATCCGCTCCCAGCGACCGAAAACGTCGCGCACATAGGACACGAGGTAGGTAAACCGCGAGATGCTGAACACGGGAAACAGTACAGTTGACTTTTACTTATACGGCTTTCTCCGCGTCAATATCGGCTACAACGTCGCTTGTTGAAAAGTCTAACTCTCAGCCGCTCGCAGTATAGAGAGGCCAGTTTATAAATCAAATCTGATTGCTATACCTATCGAGGTTGTCAAGTGCCACTTGCAGGTCGGCAAAGGCCGGGATACTCCGTAGATCAAGCCCTAGCCCGACGATCGTTTGGGCAACCTCCGGCCGGATGCCTACTAGCGCCACATCGGTGCCGAGCAGCTTCGCGGCCGTTACAAGGCTAACAATACCCTTAGCGACCAGGGTATCCATCACCGGCACTCCTGTAATATCAAGCAGCAGATAGCGCGCCGAGGAGCGCTCGATGGTCCTCAGCGCCTGCTCCTGTGCATCATGCAGCCGTTGCGCGTCGAGTGCGCCTACCAGCGGCATCACCAGCGTCCTGTTGCTGACCGGCAGCACAGGCACGCTCAGCTCACGAATGACGAGGCGCTGCTGCTCGTTCTCAGCCAGCAGCCGCTCCTGCTCGGCCATGCGTGTCTCAACCTCGACCAGCGCCTGTTGTAGCGCGGCGGTTCGCTCGGACACTTGCAGCTCCAGAGCGGCGTTTGCCTTATCCAGCGCCGCAGCCGCCTCTTCGGCTTTTGTGCGGGCTTGATGCACATCGCTGAGGGCGCGCGACATTGTGGCGGCGCTGAGGGCGCCAATCAAGGCTGTGAAGATACATAGTATGACTGCGGTTCTGATGACGCTGTAGACGTCCGGCAGTGGCTGCGGCATATTGGCTATCGGCAAGAAAATTAAGCCGATCAGCGCAAGATCGATCAGCAGCACAACACCGACCGCTCGCGCCCGTATCGTCGCCCCCGCCACCAATAGCGATACAAGAAAGAAGTACGGCGTAGTACTAACCTGCTTTGTCGCCAGCGGTATAACAGCGATACCGCCCGCGCAGACTACTACAAGCAGCAGTGCTGCCAGAGTTACCTGGCCCTGCCTGGCAAGCGCCGTGGCAACGATGAGCAGCACCGCAATCACGCCAAGGACAGGGAGTATTGGTCTCGATTGCTCGTTGGCTAGCACGTTGGGAACGCTGAGCAGGATCAATAGCAGCTGCCCTCCTGAGATGATCAGGACGTTCCGGCCACGGCGTTGGGTGTCTTCATCCGTATGGTTGATAGCGAGCACTCGCGCGACGGTTGAGATCATATTCACATATCTCCTCAGTAGGCACCTCCGATGATCATACCACTTTAGGAACTGGACTTTTGCAGAAAAGGTGAGAAGTTAGGGTAAGGCCAGGTGAAGCTTGATATCAGACAGACTCATACCCTCGTGAGAACGCTCGATAGCCCAAGCCAGGGTCTTACCCAAGGTCTCACGGGCGATGGTGCGAAAGGACTTGCCGATGGTCATCAGGCGTGTGTGAGCCCAATCGAGGGCACGGTCGTGCTTCAACTGGCGCATCAGAGCGGTGTACACCAGGACGACCAAGTGCATATGCCTTGTCTGGCCCATAAAAGGGCGGCAGGGGACCGCCGCTCTTTAGACGGCGGGGGAATGCCGCTCACTGAATACGATAAGTACGGTGTGCTTAGCACCGAAAGCATCGTGATCCTGTGCTCTCGCACATCGAAGTCCACCGTTCTCGATGAATAAATCCGCATCGTCATCGGTGTTGTACGATGAGTTGCGGAGGCTGCCGCTCTTTAGGTGACCTGGGCCTACAATGCCAAAACCCATCGCTGGGAAGCGCTCAGTACTCCGTCAAGAAAGTTTTCTTGCATTTTCTACTAGGCAAGAATATAAGAAAACTTATTTTTCAGAGTACTCAGTCCCACCTGGCGCGCTACTATGCAGCGGGCGCCGAATAGGCATGACTGGGAAGCCGCGATCGAGGCGATAGGCGGCGGCGCGCGCCACGTCAGCCCGGTTGTGTTTCAGAGCAGCGACGCCGCGCGGGCCTGGTGCGAGCAGGCCATAGCACGCGAGCGGATGGGACTTGAGGGAGGTCAGTAGGACTCTCCCATCCCGTTCCAAGCTGATTTCGCGTATCCTCGATCGAAGCCCGCTCGATGGTCCGCTCATGCAGCGTGTTGTCTGTGACCAGCACGTGCCCGGTGACGATTTGTGATGACTGACGCGCAACGTGATACCCCAAGGCCGCAAGGGAACCCTCCTCCACTGCCCCCACCTCACAAGGATACCTGACGAACCCAGCATCACGTAGACCAATTGCCCACACGCGGCCAGCGTGCCCGCGCTGCGCCACCCAACGCCAGAAATAGCCCGCTGGTCGCGTCCACCGCATGCCTTCGATGGCTCCCTGCACGAGCGAAGCACCTTACACCGTTGGAGCAACAGCCGCCTTCTTCCGCCCGCCACGTCGCTTCGGCGGCGCGTCGGATGCCACAGGCGACTCAGGCTCCGGCACCGCCTCCGCCTCCGGCGTCACCTCAGCCGCCGCAGCCAGGAGTGGCGAAACCTTGAAGCGCACCGTATTCCCCGTGGTGCGCTGGAAGGTCAGTTCGATCCCGCGCCGCGCTGCCGCCGCTTTGAATCGGTTGCGTACCGTTAGCCGCTTTTCGTCCTCTGTCAGTTCGGCTTCCCCGTAGTCGTCCGCCTGATAGTCGGCTAAGAAGCCATCATACTGCTCCTCGACGAGCTTGCGCTGACCTTTCCCTTTGTATTCGAGGGTTTGGATTTCCTGCGGGTTCAATTTGCGGACTGTTGGCATACACACATCCTTTAGCTCAAGAAATACACGTGTAGTGCGGTATCGTACCGTAGAAATGCAAATAGTGCAAATACCGTCACGAAGCAACATGTAGTACTCACCAGCATCGCCTCAATTGCTGGCTGTGCAATTTCGATGACCAAGCTGCGCCCGACACACTCAAGTGCCACAGCACGAGCTGCGGACGGCCGCCGGCGTGGGGCTTCGAGCGGGCCGCTCGCTCGATTGCACGCATCCGCATCCCGCTACGCGCTGCCGAATGCACCGAGCTATACACCTGCATCCAGGCGTGGGACAAAGCCTGGAGACCATCGATATTGCTCTGCGGGGGAATGTTGCGCACCTTCTTCGAGTGGCGCTGGCGCGGCGACCTGGCGCTACTGCTGGCCGAGCTGCGCACGGCTAGCCTACTCGTGCGCTATAACGGCAGTCCCGCCGGCGCGATCTGGCTCGTACCTCACAGCGCGCCTGGCCGGCTCCCCTCCCTCGCAGAGGAGCACGGCGAGCCATTAGCCACGTCGCCGGCCTGGTCAGCTCGACCAGGCCGGCGACGCTCCGGCAGTTCTCTGATTGCGAACCGCGCTCGCTCGACGAGCTGGCCGGCTTCTACTTCACCCTGACACCAGACCTGATGCGGCCCGATCTCTGGAGCTGGGAAAATGCGCCTGCGGTGCCGATCCTACTCGCCGCCAGCGCATGCTGGGACGGCAGTAGGCTCCGGGCCTACCCCTGGCCGCCCACGTCGACCGTGCGCTTCTGCGGTAGCGGCGGCTATGTCTTCGGCAAGAAGGCCGGCGGCTTCCCGTTCGGCCTCGACGACTATCACGCCTGGCTAACGGCGATGCGCCCAGATGTGGCCGCCTGCCTCGATCTGCCCTGCGAGGCCGAGATCGCCGCTGATGATGCCGAGGTGGCGCGCCGGCAGCGCTGGACGCTCGAAGCCGCCGGCGAGTTGATGCGCAGGCCGGCGAGTTGGCGCTACCTGGGGTCGTACAGGGTCGCACGCTGGAGCAGTACACCACACACACGCGGGCCTATCGGGCTGCTGGCTTGGTCACAGAGTACATGGGCATTGGCTCGCTCTGCCGGCGCACCAGCATCAGGGAGATCCGCGCGATCGTGGGAATCATTGCCGACGAGTTACCGGGGTTCGGTTCCATTTGTTCGGTGTGGCCCTGCGCCTGCTCCAGCAACGCGCCGGGCTGCATCCGGCGATCCTCAGCCTCGACTCCGGGGCCTGGAATGGTCGGTTTGGGTCCGATATTCCGGCGTTCAATGCCGAGATACAGGCGAACAACTGGAGCCAGCGCGAGACAGCGATCCGCTGGGCGCTGCCGAGATATGCCGCAAGGGTCCAGGCGGCAATGGAAGGGAGCAAGCAACTAACCTGGTGCTAATAGCTTGAGGAAGATCACCACAGTCAACACAAAGCTCGTTCACCAGTATCCGGCGAACGAGCTTTGTGTTGGCTCACGACTCGCATAGCTGCGTATCTGCATACTCACATTATGGAACGGCAAATGCCCTTAGACAAGGTTCTTGGGAGCTTTACAGTTCTGTGAAAAAGGGGGTTTGAGGGGGTAGCCCCCTCAGTCTCCCCCACCCACATTGTAAAGTGGAATGGCGCCTTCCGAAACCTTGTCTTAAACGACATCGTGTTGTCACCGTCCAGCGGCTGTTCATTGGGTGTGCGAAGCGAGGGATACTCCCCAGGCTGAATTGGCTCCGGCAGCTCAACGCTCTAGCGGCCCAGAACGTTCAGATGCTCATAGCCGACCTGGCGGGGTCGAGCAGCAGAAGTTGCCCAACTCGGCTCGTTTCAGGGAGCGCGGACCCCTTCATCACGGTTCACATCCCCTCTGGGGACGGGCAAGGATTCGAACTCCCGTTGAGGCAAAATCGCCACTCCTACCTCCCACCCGTCTCCCTGCGCGTCCAGCCCTGCGCTTCAGCATAGCGGAGGACATCAATGCGCGTGTGCAGTCCGAGCTTCTGCATCGCTTGGGCTTTGTACGCGCTGACATCCGTGAGCGCCATACCGAGCTGCTCGGCAATCTCACGGTTGCTGTGGCCCCACGCTACCCGCTCCAGCACTGCCACCTCATCCGCACTCAGCGCTTCGGTCGTGGCTGCTGGCGCAGCTCGCACGTCCCGCAGTGGTGTGGCTTTGTGTTTCGGCACTGGCTCGCGCTGCCTATTGGCGATAGCAGAGTCAATATACGTTCCGCCTGTCGCGACTGTACGAATGGCCGTGAGCAGCTCATCGGCAGCCCTGCGTTTGAGCACGTAACCACACGCCCCCACTGCCAGCATCCGCTCCACATGCCCTGTCCCCTCATGCCGGCTGAGGCCGAGCACGCGCAGTTCCGGGCGCTGCCGCAGGATCTCGGCGGTTGCCGTGATGCCGTCGCCGTCCGGCAGCGACAGATCCATCACCACCACTGTGAGCGATCCCTGGAGGGCGAGACGCACCGCCTCCTGGGCGCCGCCTGCCTCCGCGACTAGCCGGAGGTCTTCCTGGCCCTCGATCAGCCGCCGCAACTCGGCCCGCAGCTCCAGATGGTCGTCAACCAGTAACACCCCGATCTCATCCACGCGCGCCTCCTGTGCCCCGCGACGTGTCGTCGTCCAGTGGGATGTGCAGATAGATCGATGTACCAGCCCCTGGCGCACTCTCGATGGTTAGCTCACCACCCGCCAGCGTCGCGCGTTCGGCCATCCCGATCAGCCCGACCTGCCGCCCTCCCACACCGTCACCCGCGCCTGGGCTTGGTTCAAAGCCCACACCATCGTCCTCGATAATCACGCGCAGCTCGCCCGCTCGACGCTCCACGATGACGCTGACCGAGCTGGCCTGGGCATGCTTGAGCACGTTGGTGAGTGCCTCCTGCACGATCCGGTAGGCGGTGGTCTCGATCGCCGAGGGGAGCCGCATGCCATCGAGGCCCGTGGCAAGCACATCCACCCCAACGCCGCTTGTTGCGGTCCATTCTTGGGCGTAGCTGGACAACGCATCCGCCAGCCCAAGGTGCTCAAGCGCGGGCGGACGCAATTCCATCGTGAGCCGGTCAACCTCCTGATCGATCTGGCCCGCCAGCGTCCGCAGCCGCACCAGCTCATCGCTCACTGTCGGGAGGATGCCGTCAAGCGACTGGACCATGGACAGCCGGAGACCCAACGCGCTGAGGAATTGCCCCAACGTATCGTGCAACTCGTGAGCGATCCGCTGTCGTTCGCTCTCCTGGGCGGTGATGATACGCTCCATCAGCGCCGCGCGCTGCGCCTCAAGCTGCCTGCGCTGGACGATCTCCTGCCGGAGCAAGTGGTTTGCCGCCGCGAGTTCGGATGTACGCTCCTCCACGCGACTTTCCAACTCAGCGTGGGCACGCTGCAAGGCTTCCTCAGCCTCGCGCTGCGCAGTGGCGTCGCGGCCGATCTTGACGAAGCCGCGCAGCTCGCCCTGCTCATCGTCCAGGCGGATCTGCACGCCGTCGATGAATAGACGCGAGCCGTCTTTTCGGACGTGCCAGCGCCGGTCCTCGGCGCGGCCTTCTGTCAGCGCAATGCGCAGTTCGTGCTCCACCGCGCCGCGCTCGCGATCGTCAGGCGTGAAGATGATTGCGCCGCTCTGCCCGATTGCTTCAGCCTCGGTGTAGTCGAACAGGCGCTCGGCCCCCGCGCTCCAGAAGGTGATGCAGCCCAAGGGGTCAAGCAGGAACATGGCATAGTCGCGGGCGCCCTCAACGAGGAGCCGGAAGCGCTCTTCGCTCTGGCGCACGGCGGCTTCAGCCTGTTTCAGCTCCTCGATGTCGGTGGCCGTGCCAAACCAGCCGACAACGTGCCCGCTCTCGTCACGCAGGGGCACGTTGCGCCCGATGTGCCAGCGATACGTGCCATCGGCGCGGCGCAACCGATATTCACTCTCGAATACCTGGCCGGCTGCCAGGGCGCGCTGCCAGCGTTCAACCGAGACAGGTCCATCACCCGGATGGACGATGACCTGCCAGCCCAGCCCGGCCGATTGCTCGTAGCTCAGGCCGCTGTAGTCGTACCAGCGCTGATTGAAGTAGTTCGCCCACCCATCGGCATCGTTGGTCCAGATGAGTTGCGGCACCGCGTCGGCCAGCGTGCGGAAGCGCGCCTCCGACTCGCGCACTTGCTCTTCTGCTCGCTTCCGCTCGGTCATGTCGATGACGAACTCAACGCCTTCGGTTTCATTCAGGCGCTTGCCGGCGAACAAGGCCCAGAAGCGCGAGCCGTCCTTGCGGATGTACTGCTTCTCGTAGGGCGTGTTCTGGCCCCTGGTGAGAAGCTCGTCGATCGCTTTGCGCGACGCCTCCATAAACTCAGGCGGCGTCGCTTCATCCCAGCGCACCTTGCCGCTCTGGCAGTCCTCGCGGGAGTAACCACTCATGCGCTGGAATGCCTCGTTGGCGTCATGGATGACGCCTTCCAGGTCGAAGAAGATGACGCCGACTGTTTCGATGGAGAGCGCCTTTTGGAGGCGTTCTTCTGATTCGCGCAGCGCTTCTTCCGCCCGCTTGCGCTCGGTGGCGTCGGCGGCCACGCCGTACATCTGCTTGACACGCGGCGGCTGGCCCTCGAAGACCGTCTGCGCGGTGACGGCGACCCAGCGCACTGAGCCGTCCGGGTGTACGACGCGAATCTCCTCGCGCAGCGTCCCGTCGCCCTGGGGGTCTGTGGAGCGAACGACCGCCTCGGCGTAGTCGGCGCGGTCGTCTGGATGAATCATCCTGGCGAGCGCTGCCGAGAGGTTGAGTATGCCGCTTTCGGGCAGCCCGAACAGGGCGAGCATCCGCGCGTCTGGCTCGCCACGGTCTTCCTCAACGTGATACACAAACGTCCCCATCTCAGATGCGTCGAGCGCGAGACGCAGACGCTCCTCCGACACGCGCAGGGCCGCCTCGGCCCGTTTGAGGACGGTGATGTCCTGAAAGATGTTCACCGCGCCGCTGATGCTGCCGTCGGCGTTGCGCAGCGCGGAGATGTTGACAAGAATGTCGATGATTGTGTGATCGGGGCGTTCGATCTTCAGCTCGCGGTTGATCACCGGCTCGCCCGTCGCCAGCACGCCGGCCATGGGCGATTCACGGGGCTTGAGGAGCGTCCCGTCTGGCAGGTAGGTGCGCCACGAGCCGCACAGCATCCACGCCTTGTCATTGAGATTGGGTTCGCGCCCCCACATTTCGAGCGCCCGCGCGTTGTAATAGGCCAGCGTCGCGTCGGCGTTGCAGGCGTACACCCCCGCCGGGATGAAATCGATCAGCTCCCGATATTTCTTTTCGCTCTCGCGCAACGCTTCTTCGGCGCGAGCGCGCTCCACGGCGGCCCAGGTGCGCTGGGCTGTCTCTTCCACGAGAGCAACCTCGCCCACTGTCCAGGCGCGCGGCGTTCGCTGGTTGGTCACGAAGGTGGCAACCAAGCGGCCAGCCTTGATCAGGGGAACGACGACGGCAGCACCGATGTCGTTGCCGCGATACAACTCGCGCTGCTCGTCGGGCATCGCGGGGTCAGTGTCCACGTCGCGAACGACCCAGGTTTTCCCGCCCACGAGCCAGGGCATCGGCCACGCTTCGATGGGGTAACGGCGGGCGTGGCTGGGCGCCCCTGGTCGGTGCCAGTCCCGCGCGACGATGTACTCCTTCTTCGCTTCGTTGCTCTCGATGTAGTAGGCGCGGTCGGTGTCGAGGTGCTCGCCCAGCACCCGGCTCGCTACCGCCTGCACCTCGATCGGATCGCCGAGGTCGCGGAGCGCATCACTGAGCTTGAGCAGGAACGCCTGCCGTTCTTCGCTCTCACGCAGCGCTGCCTCCGCTCGCTTGCGCTCGGTGATGTCGTTGTAGGTGGTAAGGATCGCGCCGGGCTGGCCCAGCGCGTCACGGTCGAGCGCCCAGCGGCAGAGCAAGGTGATACGGCGGCCATCCCGCGTCACCTGAATCACTTCCCCTTCCATACGATCGCGTTCGCGCAGCGTGGCAATGAGCTGCTCCAAGGGGGCTTCAAATTCGGTGCGCAGCAAGGTGTGCAAGTCCTTCCCGATCGCCTCCTCGCGCCTCCACCCGTACAGCTCGGTCGCGCCGCGATTCCAGTACAGGATGCGATTGTTTACATCGCGGACGATGATCGCGTCGTTGCTCAAATCCAGCAACCGGGCCTGTTCGGCCAGCGCCATTTCTGCCCGCTTGCGCTCGGTGATGTCCACGGCCATACCGACGATGAAGCGGCGGCCGTCGCGCAGCGTACCAGGCGACGAGGCGCTGAAGCTCCAATGCCGCAGCTCGCCCTTGCGCGTGCGGATGTCGAACGCAACGTCGAGCGTGCGCCGGTCGTCCGTGAACAGGGCCTGGACGTGGTTGCGCACCGCATCCGCGCCGTCACCATAGGCATGGTTCAGCCAGGCGTCAACCGTGGGTATATCCGCCAGTGTGTAGCCGGTCAGCTCGGTCCAAGTGCGGCTGATCTGCAACACCTCGCCGTCCTCGGCGTGCATAATCACCGGAATCGGCGCGTCCTCAATCGCGCGCCGAAATTGCTCCTCAAACTCCCGCAGTCCCTCCACCCCGCCGTCGGTCGCGCCAATAAGGGCCAACCGCATATCGGCGCCTTCGCGCGTTTCGGCGTCTGATGCAGACGATTGCGGCTGATGGGAGGCTGAATCGATGTCTTGCTGCTTCTCCTCTCGAAACCAGAGCTGACCAGGGTGTCGCTTGCAGGACTCGTACCAGAGGGCACGGCATTCTATGGCAATGCTGGTTAGTATTGCCTGAGTGCCTGAGATGGTGTGGCAGGACACATTGGAACACCTGCTTGCTACGGTTGATATGATCGATCTGCACCGAACGTTTCCCGATCGAGAAGGCGATAACGTTCAGCCTGGGCGACTGTCTGAAGATCCTGGTGTACCACAACTCACTGCGCATCGGCCAGGCGCAGCGGGTGCTGGCGGCACTGCGGCTGCGCGGCGCGGGACAGGAGCGCCCACGATGCCACGCCTACACCGTGATCCATAGCCGTAGCGCCTGAGTATGCTGTTAACGCCGTTCGTGTTCTGCTCAAGCGGGCATGCGATCAACATCCGGCTTCGCTGTGTGGCAACCGTTCCAGTAGCCCCTCAATGATCATGAGACGGAAGGGTTTTGCCAGGTAGCCATCCGGGGACAGCTCGAAGGACGGGGAATGCTGTGACGAGAAGGCGGCACTCATCAAAAAGATCGGCGTGTGATGCAGCTCCGGCGTGTCACGTACCGCCCGGAGCAGCGCGTAGCCGTCCATCACTGGCATCATCACATCCGAAATAATCAATGCGGGTGGTTGCGCCCGTGCCTGCGCGAGGGCCTGTGCTCCATTGGCCGCGGTGATGGCCGTATGCCCGTAGTCCCTCACCATCTCGGCGAGCATTTCCACAATCATCGTATCATCATCAACGATTAGGACGAGTGCCATGCGAGTGTCATTTCTTCATTGGCTCCCCATTGCTGGAGTGCGGTCGATTGGTAGACACAGATCACACACACCATCATTTCCCAGCGTAGTGCCGTCGAGCAAGGTCTATGCCGTTCACACCACACTTACTCGGCTGGCGGTGGTGTAAGCAGCGTCGGGTCTGTGAAACGCTTATGCGGTGTGGCAGCCAGGACGCCAGGACGTGTCTCATCCGCACCGAGGACGCGCACCCCCTGTGGGCTGATCACGATCTCACGCAACGCCTGATCATAGGCACTCAAACGCATCCGCAGGACCGCAAGCACGCGATGCAGCACGCCAGCAACTTCGTGCTGCTGCATGATGAGCACATTCTCACCGATGGTCCCAAGCGGACTATCGACCAAATCCAGGCGAAACCCAGTGAATGGCGCAATTTCGAGCAGAAAGAGTGTTGTCACATTCGCGCCGTGCAGATGGGCTGCCAGCGCGGCGAGGTAGTCATGGGCGCGTGGTCCGAGTTCGCGAAGTAAGGGGGCCAGATCATCAATCACCAGGCGGGCCGGCTGGGTCTCCAGCGCGGTCACGATCTGGACACCAAGCTGATCAGCGTCAAGCTCTATCGGTTCAACTCGGAGTATTCGCACGGCGCCTGACGCCATAGCAGCGTGCAAATCCAGATCAAGTGCTGCCGCTTTCTGCTCCAACTGCGGCTCATACTCGCGAAACGTGAGGAAGAGAGTAGCAGCATCTGGGCGCGCCCCGTGCAGCGCCCAATAGAGGGCAAGCATGGTCTTTCCGGCACCCGGCGCTCCCGCAAGCACGGTGGTCGTGCCGATATTTGGCCCCCCACCAAGCAGGGTGTCCAACTCAGGGAGACCAAAGGGCGCACGGTCGGTCGATGACGGGGGCGACTTGGGGCGAGGATACACTTCAATACGTGGGAAGATGGTGACACCCTGCGCATCTAAACGGTAGGCGTGTCGTCCTGGGAGTTGTGCCCGCCCGCGCTGTTTGACCACTTCGAGCGTTCGCACATGGCGCGTGCCCACTAATTGATAGGTCAGCCCAACCAGCAGATCAGCGGTCGTCAGGAAGTTGCTGGAGTTGGGGGCACGCGCATTGCCCGTTAATGTGATGAGCAGGGTTGCATCAACATAGGTCAGTTGCGTGTTCAAGCCCGCCAGAAACCGCCGGAGTGCCAGCGGATCGCCCAGCATCGGTTCCGCACTTTGAAGTCCATCAATCAGCACCAATTTCGCGCCACGCTCGCGGATCATGCGGATCATCGTGCTTGTCGCACTCGTCGCATCCATTGTCGCCAGGTCTGGCAGGGCAAACAGCATGACCAGCCCGCTAATCAATGCGGCATCAAAGAACGTGAAGCTGCGGAGGTGCTGGAGCAGTTTCGATTGGGTTTCGGAATAGGAGGTGAAGATGACAGTTTGCAGCCCCTGATGTGCAGCGGCAAAGATGAGTTGGCAGGCAAGCACGGTTTTACCCGCACCAGGCGGCCCGGCGATAAAGGTGAGGCTCCCCGGCTCAATGCTCCCATTAAGCACCGCATCGAGGCCCGGAACGCCCATCGTTGGCGCAGATTCATGCATCATGGTGACAGTCCTGTAGAATAGAGCATGAGGAACAGTTAGCGCGAACGCAACCATTCCAGGAGCAGACGCTCAATCAGATCGCTTAAATCCTCTTTCCCATCGTCGAGGATCAGCGCGGCCTTGATCTGCTTGTGGGTCTTCTTGGTGAGATACACCGAGGTTTGTATCATGTCGGCCGTGCCGCTTGCCTTGTCGGCACGGCTGCGCTTGCTGTCCGGGATCGCACGCCGGCCGCGTCGCTCCCTCTCAAACTCCTCGGTCACGGCGGATGCTCGCACTGGTGTACTGGCTGGCGCACCGACTTCACGGGCCTGCCCGACGGCCAGTTCCTCCAGGGCCGCAAACTTGTTACCTTGCGCTTTACTCATGGCACTATTTCCTGGCCTACGGCCTCATAATCGGACCACGCCTCCGCAGCTCGCGGGTCAGCAACTTCATACACCGGCACGCCGGCCAGCGCCGCCTTCTGATGGGCGACAAGCCGCCGGACTGCGCGTTGGAATATCGGAATGTGCGCGTTGTTGAGCAGGGCACGAGCATCGTCAACGTCGCGCGTCGGGCGCGGCGGAACCATCGTTAGGAGAACCCGGTAATCCGCTTTCATATCACGCAAAACGCGGGTGATTTGGAGCAACGCATCTAGCGATAAAACTTCTACCGTCGTAGGGATGATGAGCAGCGTGGATATTTTGGCTAACGAACGCAGCTCATCCTCGTCCTGGGGGCGGATCTGCGAGTCGATGACCAGGTGCTCGAAATTACGTGCGTGGACCATCGCCTCGCGCTCATCGAGGACCTGAAATGGCAGCTTACCAGGTTGCGCCCACCGGCGCAGGACCGAGCGATTCGGGTCGCCGTCAATCAGGAGTGCCGGTGCGCGCTGCTGCAAGTAGGTCGCGAGATGCACAGCGCTCGTCGTCTTCCCCACGCCGCCCTTGAAGGCCACACACGATACAATCATCTCGAAACTCCTGGAATACCGCCAGTATAGCAGCTTTTTTACTGCATGAACACGCGGGTTTTCAGGTATGTACCTTGTTCAGATTTTTGCATATGTAAGTACCTGAGTATGCAGATACGTCAGATTTTGCGTCTGTGGATTTTCAAAGATGTACGTATGAGGCGAATTGCGAGGTTTGCGGCATTGGAATCGGCTTCAAAGGCCAACGGACCAGGTTGCGATATGTGGTATAAATATACTTGAAATCCAGCCCCAACAAAGTGAAACGGGACCGTGGGCTAACACGGTCCCGCTGGCGCGGAAAGGCAGCACCGAACCGCGCCGCTGGCATGGTGCTGGATGAGTTCAGGTTTTGTCAAGCAGAAAGGCAGCACAAGTCATGCCCCTTCGGAAGCAGCAGTCCGCTAACAGTGCGGACACGCAGTACGTTCCGCCTCCCAACGCCGAACCTGGACCCCAACGATCGCCGGCGCGCCGCCCCCACGCCACAGCCGAAGATTCGGTCAGCGCCAATGGGGCCGAGCAAGTCGGCCGGAGCGCAGGCCGCAGACATCGCACAGAACGTCATGGGAGGTCTACGCGCCTGGGGGGAACGCATCGCCCAGGATCGGGCAGTGCGAGCCGATCAGCGTGCGCAGGAGCGCGCCCAGCGCGAGACGCAGCAGGCACAGGAACGCGCCGAGCACGAGCGCCGGCAGGCTGCTAGACCCGTCGAGCGTGTGCAACGAGATCAGATCCAGCCAGCGAGCGCGCACGACCAAAGCGAATATCTCGACGAGCCGATCGTCATTGGCGACCTATCCTGGCAACAACTGTTCTATGTCTACTCGCTCGTCCTGACATTGTTCGCGGTGGTGTGGCTGCTCGATGGAGTCTTTACCGTGCTGGGCTTGCTACAAGCAGGGATGCCAGGCACAGTCATAGGATTTGTACTGTCAATTGGTCTCCATCTGCTCGCGTCCTGGGGGCAGCGAAGTCTGATCTTCGATTCATGGTGGGTCTTGAAGCTCCTGGGCCTCGGTCTGTTTACGATGAATGTAACCGCGAACGTCATTGGTATTCGGCTCGCTCTTGCGGTGTTAGCCTCGCCTCTGGCCGGAACGCTACCAATGAATCCCTGGCAGTGGATAACACCTCTAGCAAAAAATGCGGGCAGCGCTATAATAGGCAATGAGGCAAGCCTACCGGATTGGTGGCCTAGCGCACTTATTATCGTGTTGCTTGCCGGCGGCTTGGCCTGGTTTTCCGAGCCGCTACTATCGGGAGTGCATCGACGATGGCGAATTATCTGCCGGCAACGCCGTCGGAGATAGCGCAATAGGAGCAGGTATGGAGACGGTATACGGCCTGGGGGTGCTACTCTTTTTCATTGGGGTCGCCGCCTATGTGTGGCTCACCATCGCAGGATTGCGGACAGCGAACGAGAACCTTCGACGCCGCGCCGCCGCCGCCGAACAAGAGCTGGCGGAAATCGTGAGCGCCTTGAGCGAGCCGGAACGCAAGCAGGTCGAGCGCGAGCGCAACCGCTCGCGTCCAATGCCGAACCCGCCGCGCGGGCTCTGGCCGACCCTTGAGCGGTTGCGCCAACTCGCAGAGTATCGCGGTGATCCGTATGGGTTCGCGGTTGGATGGGAGGTCACACGCAGCAACCCGGATATTGTCGGTCTGTCGCTGGCGAATGACAGCGAGTACCGCAGCGGCAATATCGCCATCACCGGCGAGCCCGGCCACGGCAAGGGCACGCTGGGCCAGATCATCCTGCTCCAGCTCACGCACAACACCACCACCAGCCAGGCCCGTATCCAGATCATCGATCCAAAGGTCTCGGACGGCGCGCTGTGGACCGGCAAGGCCCACCTCTGGCGCGACGTGGTGCTGGGCGACGATCTCGGTAGCATCCGCGCGATCATGGACGCGCTGCGCGAGGAGCGAGGGCGGCGAGACCGGCTGCGGGCGCAGTATCGGGTGCGCGAGTGGGAGGAGCTACCGCTAGAGGTCCGCCCGCCGCGGCTCATTGTCTGGATCACCGAGCTTTCGACGGTCACAAAAGCGATCGAGAAGTGTGACGATTGGCTAGAAGATGAACTCAGCAAGTGCCGTGCAAGCGGGATTGTCTATATACTCGACCTCCAAAACCAGAGCGGGAAAGAAACCGCCTGGCGCTCGCAGATCGGCACCTTCATCGCCGGCTTTCAGTCGTCAGCGCACCATATCCGCCCGAATGTAGGGCTTTCGGCCGACGAGATCGCTGAGTTGGGCGGTGTGCTACCGACGGAGCTGCGCAAGGGCCAGTTTACGGTTCGCAATAAGCGCGACGTTTTGACGGTGGCCGCGCCCTACCTCAGCACCCAGGATATTGAGGCTGCACTCCAGCCGCTCCCTAAATCACCTGGCGGCCCGGTGGCGGTCATTGTGCCGGCCAGTGTCGCGGCCGAGCGACGCAGCACGCCGGTCGAGGAGTTGCCGATCACCGCCGAGCTGTGGACGAAGATCGCGGCGGTCGCCCGCGACCTGGAGCTGAACACTCCAAGAGCCAACCGGGCCGAGGTGTACCGGATTGTGTTCGCGAACGGCGACCCGAACGCGAAGCCGCGAGGCGAAAATTACACGCGGGTGAAGATGGTTTGTGACGCCGAGGGACTGATCATGCCACGCACCGCGCCTGCCGCTGCGCCGGAAATGGTTGACACTGCTTAACCCTCCACCCTCCCAAGGAACGGACGACACCCCTGCCATGCCAGGGGTGTCGTCGCTTCGGCGAAGTCCTTGGCGAAGTTCTTACTTCGCCAAGGACTTCGGATGCACTTCGCTGGCTTGCGAAAGCCAAAAGAGTAGACTTCGGGCGACTTCGGGCAGCTCCCAAATCGGCCAGAATCACACAGTCAGCCACACTACGAAGCCCGCCCGAAGTAAACAGCGGCTGGCTGCTACGAGCACAGCGAGAGCCGCAGCCCACCAGGCAGCAGGTGCCAACTCTTTTTAGGCTGGTGTCAACTCTTTTTAGGCTGTCGAACACGAACGCCCCCGCTGGAATTGCTCCAGCGGGGGCGTTCGCTTCCTCCTGACGGCGCTGTTAGTCCCCGAACTCCATGCCCACGCCGGCGAAGGGATCGTCCCTGGCAACCACCTCGCTCCGATCCGCAGCCGACCGCTCTGGCTGTGGCGCGGCAGGTACAAGGGGCACAACCCTTGTGGTGGTGCCCCTGCGAGTGGTATCACTAGGGGTATCACTAGGGATGCCACCAGTGGTATCACCAGGGGTATCACCTCCCCTAGTGCCGGTCAGCCGGTCATAGAGCTGCTGGAGTGCCGCAAGCACTGTGGGTGTTAGCCCTTCCTCGACGAGCAGCGCGGCGATCTCGCGCCGGCCGGCTGCGGGGATGGTCAGGCCGGCCGCGTCGGCGCCAAGCCACAGTAGCGCACGGGTGGCGACACTGATCGGGCCTGCCTCATCGATGGTCGTGCGCAGGGTTTCGCTGGTGCGCGCTGGGAGCCGTTTCATACTGGTTGCCATGGGAAATGTCCTCCGACGCCTGCGGCGTCAACTCCCCTACGCCTGCACCCGGATCAACCGGCGCGCAAATCTCGCATACCCGCGCGCAATCGCAAATTGTGGATCGTCCACCACCTGGGCGAACGGATACAAACCCCGGATCGCCTCGACCTTGATCTCCTGAAGGGCGCCCCCGCCGCCCAGGAGCACATACTCCAGGTCGTTGCCCTTGCCATAGTCGGCCTGCAAATTGTTGACCAGCGTGCCGGCGTTTTCAAGTATGGGTCGATCCCAATGGTTCGGCAAGGGCACGCGGCGACTACCACCCAACAGGACCGAGCCGGTGCGAACGGCCTGGTCAACCTCATGAATGGTGAAATCGCGATCGAAGGCGGCGACAAACCTATTTTTGATTTGGGACAGTGCTCGCGCTGTCCCGGTTGGGTAGGTTCTAAAACTACCCTTCACCCGCCGGGCTGCATCCAGCTTGCCGGCGTCGTCAGTATTGTGCCCTAAATCGAGGGCCAGGCCGCGTCCCTCGCGGTAGCGCGCATCGCCACCCATCTCGCCGTTATTGTCCAGCATCACGCAGAAGGCGAGCGCCTCCTGCTCTGCCACCACTCGTACCTTCGTGTAATAACCGGGCTGCGCATCGCGCAGCCGGGCAAAGAGCTGGTGGCAGAGCGCTTCGTCCTCTGCCCACGAGCCGGGCAGCCCGGTGACGCAGATCCCGCCTGTAGCCGGGTCGTTCAGCCCCATCCTTGACCGTGCTGCCAGCGCCAGGGCGGGGATAAAGACCGGGTCGGTTAAGCGGTCCTGGGTGAGGATAACGCGCGGGCTGCCTAAACGCTCGGCGTCCTCACCAACCCACCAGTGCCGCCCGCCGACCTCCACCATCTCGGCCGCAGCAATCGTCCCGGCCGATCTGCCCTCAGCCTGCGCGATCTGCGCCGGGAAGATCAAGGGGGGCAACTCATTGCCGTCCGGGTCGATCACTATCTTTTTAGAAAACCCATGGCCGTGGTTATCACCGTGCGCGTACATCGTGGCTCCTCTGCTTACTTGGCTGCCTCTCGACGGCCGGCAGCGCCGATACCTCCATAACCTTACTCCCACTCGACGATCTGGCGGCCGGGGATGCGGCGGTCGCCGCGCGCCGTCTCGACGGTGACATCGCCGTTCGGGATGCTCCTGCACAACCAAAGCGCGCCGATTGCCCTGTGCGGTGGGGACAATCACGTAGGTGGGGCGGCGCGCCGGCGTCGTGCGCCTAGTCGGCAGCTCCCGCGCATCCTCCACTGGCATTTGCCGTGAGGTCGCTCCCAGCGTCGAGCGGGTCAGGCTGTCGCTGATATATTCCAGCACGTCCCTGATGTCCTCGTTATCCTCCAGCATCCCGTCGAACGGCATCGCGACGCCACTGACGGTCTTGACCGTCTGGCCGATCTCGCGAAGCGTGCGGTCGATCCCGCCGACCAACGAGCGCATCACCGTCGCCAACTCCTCGCGCTCTTCCACCGTCAGGTTCGCGAAGCCGATAAGCGCCTTCTCTTGGGCGCGTAGCAGCGTGGCCCTGAGAATCGCGATGTCGGCCTGGGTCTGGAGTTCGTAGCGCTTGACCAGGTGCGCCTGGCGCACCTGCTCGACCAGCTCATCGCTACTGACCGGGGTCCACAGCAGCGCGGGAATGATGACGAAGCCGATGATCCCGATCAAGACCTGCTGATAGATCAAGCCAGTCTCGGCCACCACCGGCTGCGCCGCCCACCAGCTCCACTGTATCTGGAACGAGTAATACAGCAAATACAGCGAGCAGCCGACCACCACCAGGTAGCCCCAGGTGCGCGCGTTGACCCGTTGCAGCAGCATCCCGCCCGGCGACCAGGGGATGAGGAATGAGACTAGGCTGGGCGGCGCAAGGACCAGGATCGCGGTGAAGGCAATTGCCACTGCCGTGCTTTGGGTCAGCTCGCGTTGCACGCCCCACCAGTACACCGCCGAGGCGGCCATGGCGATCAAGGCCAGCAGTGCCAGCAGCGTCTTGGAGGTGAATTGGAATCCCTGGTTGTGGTGGCGCTGAGTGCGCACCATATCGAGGTAGCGACTGCTCATGGCTGCATCTCCCCTTCCCCAGGCGGCCGACCCCCTGCTCGCGCGTTCATCGTGTGTCTCCCGAAGGATTGCCAGCCCTCCAAAACTCGCCAGAGATCGCCGCCGTTACTCTGGAGACATGCGATCATCAGCCCTTCCCCTCCGACCGCCGCAGCAGCTCAGTAAGTGCCTGCTCAACCCTGGTGCGCTGCACTTCCGGGTCTTCTGGTGGCAGGAACTCGGCCAACCAGGCTTGGAGCGCCTGAGCGTTGGCCTCAGCCCGCTGCATCTGTTCTGCCACCCGCTCCACCAGGTCGAGCGGCGGTGCGATGGGACGGAACGCGGTAGCTTCGGTCGCCAGATCGTCCAATTCGACGAGAGGTGGCGGATCGGCTGCGGGCAGCTCGCCTCGCGGTGTCCACTGGCCGTCGAGGAAGGCCCGCGCCACCTCGCTCTGCGCGACGTACAGGTGCCGTTCGCCCCGGTCCAACAGCAGCCGATCCGATGCCCGCGTCTCACTCGTTCCCAGGTTGTACGGCGCCAGCGCAGCCAAAACCGTCAGGTGCTCACTCAAGATGCGCCAGGCGTGCCAGTCGGCCCGTAGCTCAAGGCGGCCATCGCTCCAGCGTGCCTCATCCCCCAGCATTTCCCACCAGAACGAGATTCAGCGCGCCGGGCCGTCGTACCCTAGCGCCGCCTCCAGCATCGGCGGCACCGGCAATTCAAGCGCGATCAGGCCCGTCGGTGCGGCATGGTTCATTCCCGTCCCCTTCCGTAGGAGGTCTTTTGGTCCATCGCCTGCGGCTCCGGCCACGCCTCACCCAGTAGCTTCTCCAGGCCGCCTCGCCCCAGGTGCGTCCATTGCGGTTTGTGGTAACACTGCCCACTGTTGTGCCAGGAGAAGAACACGCGAACGAACGTCTCACCGAACTGCCAGACCAGTCGATCGTCGCGGGTCCAGCATGAGCCACGGGCGCCGTGGTGTTCGACCCACACAAAGGGGCGGCCCCTATAGCGCTTGCGCCAGGCGGTCGCCAACTTCTCGGCCATGTTGGTGATCGAGGTGCCAAAATTCTTCCCCAAATACTCCAGCTCGCCGTCGAGTTCGCTCGCGACGATGACGAGCGCGCCGCTGGGCAGCTCGTAGACCCGGATGCGGCAGCGCGCCTCGCAGCGCTGGTATCCGGCGTAGGTGTAGATTTCCTCGTGTATCAACACCCTGGATCGTCTCCACACATGAAGCAGGGGGCAACCCTGTTCACCCCCCAGGTCGTATCTACTCGTCGCCCTCTCCACCATTTTGCCCGCTGCGCTCCTCGCCGGCGGCCAGTAACTTGGAGGTCGCCACCGACCAGGCGATCGTCTCGTCGAGCAGCTCCTCAATCAACGCCACCCATTCCGGCTTGATGAAGCGTGCCCGAAGGTAGTCTCTACTCATTGGGGTCGGGATGTTTGCCACGATTGGCGTGATCTCTTTGACCTGCCCGCTGCTTCCCCGCGCCACATCGGCGCCGGGGCCGAGTGGGATTGAGCAGGCGTAGAATGGGGGATTGAGCACGGGCTTCTTGTCGGCGCTGCGGAAGGCGTCGATCGCATCCAGCACCTCGTACTGGCGCATCAGCGCGGAGGTCAGGTCGCCGGTCAGCGTGCTCTTGGCCGTCACGAGCAGTGGCTCACAGAAGCCCACGTCCAGCAACTCGTGCAGGAAAGCTCGGAAGCGCATCTGTGATTGCTGCCGACCACCTTCCAGGGTACGCCACGCGAACGTGATGCCGAAGCGATCGGGCGAGTGCTTCATCTCCGAGAGGCTCTGCACGCCCTCGGCCACGACGAACAGGTTAGCCGTCTCGATGGCCCAATGGGTGACGAAATTGCCGCCGCTATGCTTGATCGTCACCTGAGAGAAACCGGCCTCCTCCATCGCCTCGTCGAGCGCACCGTTGCGCCCGGCCTCGCAGAGCCAGCCGCTATAAATCTGGCGCTCTTTGGTGGTCAACCCGGTGCTCCACTGGAGAAGTGGGTCGGCCACACGCGGCAGTGGACGCCGTGCCGGGCCGCGGCTGAAGGCAGTGTCATCGTTGCCCATGTCCGTCTCTTGGCTTTGGTTCGTTTTGTCGTGTACGTGGGAGCGCGAGCCGGAGCCGTGTGACCAGGCGTTGCAGCTCCCGGTCGTCGCTGTGGCTGCGCTGCGCCTCTAGGTAGGCCAGCGCCTCCCTGGCCGCAACCAGAAGGTCGGGGGCCAGGTCCTCAGTAACAATGGGGAGCTGGTAGCCGCCGACGAGGACTTCATAGCCGCCCTGGTAGACCGCGACAACGTTGCCGCCCAGCCCGGCGTACTCGCCACCGACGATCTCAACTGGCTCGCCTATTTTGTAGGACATGGTAGCGGCTCCTCGTGGCGTTGTTTGGCTTACTCTCAAAAATATGCGTCACCGTTCCCCACGCGATGTGACATAAGCTGTCATCACGCCATTTCCCGCAGCACTGCGGTGCGGTCGGCGGCGATGTCGGCGGTCGTCACCTTCGTCTGCCAGGCGATCTCGTCGATTAGCTCCGCGAGTGTGGCGTGGGCCTCGTCCCTGGTGCGGGCGACGCCGATAAGCTGGCCGTCGAGGTACATCGCGTGGGTGCCCGCTGCCTCGGTGATGACGTAGGGGCCTTCGGCGGGGATGGTCGAGGGCTTGATCGGGATGATACACGAGCAATGTGCCATGGCGATCTCCTCTGTAAATCGCAATGGGGAAGATGGCAAGATAGATGGTGTTCATTTATTCTGTACGATGTACATTATAAATGAACAACACCTGTATGTCAATACTTGACACTGTACATTTTCGAGTGATATACTCTACTCTCAAATCACAGCGTACAGGGAAAGGGAATGAAGACAGTACGAAGTCGGTTACGAATCCTGCTCGCAGAGAAGGAGAACCGGGAGCGACGCACCATTAGCTTACGGGAGTTGCACCGGGAAACTGGCGTACCAATGAGTACTGTCATGGGATTGGCGAACAACTCGTTGCGCGCTGTCCCACTCGATGGTCTCTTGGCACTCTGCGAGTACCTGGGCTGTGAGGTCGGAGATCTGCTGAGGATCGAAGACACTGACAGACGGGCGCCCTGGTTTGCACGGCCTTCACGCGATACAAACCAGGGCGCGGGGACTGAAGGGGCCGGGGTAGTTGGCGCTACTCCGGTTCTTCGTTCCTAAAGTATAGCATAGTGCTAGACAGCAGCTCTTTCATGCTGTCCTCATCAGGACAACTTGCATCGTCCCACCCGCGCCGGCGCGGGTGTCTCTGGTTGTGCTGTCACGGCGCCTGTGTCCGCTCATCTTACCCGCAGCATCGCACGCCCGCGCCGCCGATACAGGAGTTTTGCCGCAGCCACCAGCCACCATCGCAGGCTTTGGTTGTTGATACGGGCGCGTAGCATCGGCGGGTACCATGCCGGGGGCAGCCTGTAGGGGACCGGCATGGCACCCGCCGATGGAACACCCTATCAAGAACCCGTCCCGTGGTGGCTGGCGGCGGCAAGCTCCAGAGGCGGCGCGAACGGCATCATAACGCCATGAACGACCGCCCACCATTCTACGGCGGTCATTGACTGAAGGGAGGTAGGAGTATGCGATTCCCTCCGTTGATGCTGGAGCGCGCTGTGGGCGGGACGGCGCTCGTCATCATACTCATCCTGCTGGCGTTCACGATCAGCGCGCCTATTCGTAGAAATGCGGATGGCGCAACGAGAGCCGATGAGATTGTCCGTTGCACAGTTCCGATCGTCAAACCTAGCCACTCTTTTGTTTCTTATCGGCGTTTGACAACCATCTTGATAACTTGATCTGGATATAATGTCGTTAGTGGTTGCGGCACGATGTTTTGCCCTTGTACTAGTTCGAAAGTAGTTGTTTGTGTAATTGTAATAAGAATAATTTGTGCTTTCATCATTGCGAAATGATTACCTAAGCATATACGTGGGCCTATTCCGAATGGTATGTATGCCTGATTTTGATCTTCCGCTTCAAATCTACCCGGATTAAATGTGTTTGGATTATCGAAATATTTCGATCTACGATGAATTGTATACGGACTAACCGCTATTACTCTTCCTTTTGGTATATGGTGTTCTTCTAGATCGATGTCATATAGTGCTTTCCTAGCTAGTAGGTATGCGGGTGGATATAGTCTCATTGATTCTTTGATAACTTGAAGAGTGAGCGGTAGTTTTGATAAATCTCTGTATGTGGGTTTTCTTCCACATAAAACGGTATCGATTTCTCTTTGCATTTCTTGGTATATATTTGGGTGTTTTGCAAGTAAGTACCATGTCCATGTGACAGCAAGTGCCGTTGTTTCGTGTCCAGCAATAAATATATTCATTATCTCGTCTCGTATTTGCTTGCCAGTCATTTTTGTTTGTAATAACATAGAGAGTATATTTGTATTATTGTTGTTTCTCGTGTGTTTTTCGTCAACCATTTTCTGTATGACAGAATCTATATAGCGAATGGCTTCTTTGAATCTGTAGTTTTGTTTTGTTGGGAATATGGTTGATATTGGCAGTAGTGATGATATTCTTATTGTTAATATGTTTCTCTATAGTGACTAACTTTTCATCTATTATACTTGATTGTTCTGACATATTCTCACTGAATAGAATATATCCAATAATTTCAAGTGTAAGTCGCATCATCTCACTAGTGATGTCGATTACATCACCCGATTTCCAGGTTTCCTGTATTTGTTCGGTATATCTCGTTATAACCTCATCATGTTGTATTATATTTCGATATTGAAAAATAGGAGTTATCTGTTTTCGATGTTGTATGTGTTCTTCACCTTCAGCGATAAATAATCCATTACCAATCACAAGCCGCACGAGATTTGTCATTGCTCCTGGTTTTCGGAAAGAATATGCATGTTCGATAAATGCCTTACGAATGTATTTTGGTGTATTTAGTAAGATAACTTCAGTAGGTCCTACATAAAATCGACCTATATCACCACACTCTTCACTAACTCTTTGTAAGAGAGAAAGACGATTATATCGAAATTCTATAAGATTTCCCAAAAGTGGAAATCCTTTTATGCTCGGTATTGTTCTCTTTATTTGTTGATCCATTTTATATTGTCTCCTGTCGTGGATGTAGAAAACATTCGATGAAGGTGCCTGTACACCAATAAGTAGTATAATTTTGGGAAGAAGATTTTTTGGAGTGGTGAATAAGAACCATATTCTAGCACATTGTCCTTATTGTCGAATATGTACTCAGCCATCATTGCAGAGGAAACTCGTTTGGGATGTGGAATATTCGTACAGATTGCTCGACAGCCAGTACCGAGTTCGGCCATTATGCGTATTTCTCTTACTGCTCTGTCTGGTAATTGTACTACAGGTACAATGCTGACAACGGCAGAATGTAGCTGATGTATTTTGTTCTCTTGTTCTTGTAGTATATTATCTATTTTATTTGCTATACCGTTTACAAGCTTATTATATGGTTTTAGCGATAATTCTCCGAGTGCAATAAAAAGGGCAGCAAATCCTTTCATTGAATGGAAAAAATTATTTAAGGGGCGGATATTTATACCAATATGTGAGAGTATCAGATTGATTATTATCGAACTAAAACAAAGTATAGTAACACACCAGCCCATAAATATAAGGGTACTTCTAATACGAACATTCATATTTTTGTATCGCAAGATATTGCCGAGATATACTCTTGCGAGTCTGACCTCAAGCCAAAGCATAAAGCCATAGCTAATATATTGATATGCGTAATATATGGTTGTTGGTTTAAATGGTTCATTTTCTATAAAATAAACCAAATTTTCACCATTTAAATATCCAAGTGTAGAGATTGTAACACAGAAGAATAGAGTAGTCAGAGTGAATCTATCTCGCACCATATAATGTTCAATGCGATTGAAATCACTATATGCTATTGAATAGGCGAACGACAAAGAGAATATAAATGAGATAACACCGATAACAACAATAGGTGCAGGCGTTGGTCTGGGAAATATCATGCTTAAGACTGCAATTATCGCACACGACAAGGCAGATGTGAATTTTATATCGTTAAGCTTAATGTTTTGATTTAAACAACGTTTAATTGTTTTTAAGCAAAAGACTATCAGGACTATTATATTGAATAGCGCCATTACAATCCAGGATTGTATCGATAGGCTCAATTACCCATCCTCATCTATTCCAAACACGTCTATAGCAAATGTTGGCATAATACATCGTTGTTCGTGAATATATTCAAGTATATTAGAAGCAATTTGTTCAGTAATATATTCTCGTGGAGTTTTGAATTGGCTTACTGTATTTGTATATGCTGTTAATTCATCCGATCTGTCTAATTGATTGGCTATATTGATATTATTTTCTATCCTCGGTACAGATTCTTCACCTCTATAATAGACGACATGACTGCGATATATAGCAGGCAATGCACTATCAGGTAACTGTTTGAAAGGTTTGTAGTATATTGGTAACGATATTAACGGCAGATCTCTCCTTATCAGATGTACTAACTCATGAGTAATAGTGAACTCTTCTGTGTTTTTATCTAATTCTGTGCATGTGACAATAAGATCTACATCAATTAAGGCAATGACCATGCCTTGATGCTTTCCTTGTAATAGTCTTTTATCGTGAATGAGCGGCTTGTAATTACGACAAGATCTCGTAAAAACCTTCAGCAGTCTGATTGAAGATACACCTCCGAGAGCAGCCAACCCTGATTTAATATCTCTTGTATCTTCTCTAATAATAGTTTCTAGGTCTAGTCGCATATATTACCTCTACTGGTCTTTCAACTTCTTTCGCCGAAAGAAATTGAAGAGAGACTCAACTTGTTCTTGTTCCTCTTTTGTCAAACCGGCGGAACGAAAGATCATGTGGAGCTGGACCGAAGGATCATCTGATATAGTAGCATCTGCTTGTGGAGATGTGAATCTGTCTAATTCGGGGAAGAAATATGATGATGGGACTTGGAAGAATAAGCATAATTTACTGAGTACATCCCGACTAGGATTTAGAGTATCGCCACGTCTGAGCTTTGCAATATAGGCAGGGGTAATATCACCTAAGCCCAAACTGTTAATACCGCGAGCGACCTCACGGTTAGAATATTGCTGCCCCTTGGGCTTTAGGTGCGTACGAAATAGGAGCTCAACAAGTTCGGATACAGGAATTTTCTGCATTGGACTATCCCACAATTTCAGGTTGACAGCCGATTATCCAAGATGTATACTAACGGACACCTGTAAACTATATGATATATAATAGCATGAAGGTGGAAGGCTGTCTAGTCTTAAAGTTCTTGTGTATCCTATAGTGATACTCTGCACGGTCTAAAGACCGACAGCTTCTTGGGCCAACCCCGCCACTGCGGAAGTGCAAGGAATGGCGTCCGCAGTCATCGCCGATCGGCTGGGAATTGATCTAGTGACGCTGCGCCAGCGCCGGAAGCGGTTACGTGTGAAACTGGAGGTACCGTATGAGCAGACCCTTGCCGCATAGGCTGAATGGTGGTGGTCCGGGCAATTAACGGCATAAGCAGGCGAGATGAGGAATTGTTATTATGACTTCATTGAATTGACGGAAAATGGTACTCTCTAAAATCTCTTTCATGAGCGGGATGGTGTTCCTCTTTCTGGTGATTTTCAGTGACCCACTCTGGGTGCGAGCTGTGGCTTGGGCTGCGCTCATCGTTGCCTGTCTCTACCCGATTGCTCGCATACTCACTTTTCTCCAGCACTGGTATATTCCAACTGTCATCGTGCTCAACTTCACTATCATTGGCTTGATTGCGCTTCATCCCAACCAGATGTGGCGTATGAAGCTTGCTATTGCGATCTTACTCATTAGCATGGCACACCATATCCTCCTGACCATCGATCAGATGCAGATTCTGCGCAAGCGAATCGAGCGAGAGACGGCTACCCGTATTGCGCACCAAGCCGCTAATCCGCCCCCTCGCGCTCCTTGAGAAGCCGATCCACTGCTGCCCGAAGCGCCGCTTGGCCTTCTGGTGTTTCCATCAATGGGGCGATAATAGCTTGTGTTTCTGCCGATAGCTCTGTACGCTCTGGCTGTTCCTCAACTTTCAGATAGGCAGTCAACATGTCAAGGATGGGCTTGATACGGGTTGCGGAGAGGCCAGCGATTTTCTTGACGATTGCGCGGAGGTTTGGCATACGCTCAAGCAACAATACAAGTTGTACAGCTTCATCGTGTGGTGTCGCTGGCAACTCCAAATCAACACCGGCCATTTCAATGACTTTCCACAGTGGAAGGTTGTACGCGGACGAGATTGCCCGTAAGGTTTCTAGCTCTGGTAATTGCTTTAGTTTTCGCTGCGCGATTCGATTTATCGCATTATGAGATAGGCCGGTTTCCTCGGCAACCGAGCGCAAGCTTCCCTGATGTACCTTGTCTGCTAGATAGTCTGCTAGGTCCACGTGAAGCAACAACTCTTGATGATAGAGGCTTATATTCTGCTCAGTATAAACGCCAGATGTGTGATTGACAATAGTTGACAACGATGATAAACTGTAACTTGCAAATTACAATTGTATCTGAAAGGGAACGACGATGGGGAAGGTTGTTACCTTTGGTACATCGCTTAGGAAAGATCAGGTGCGGGCACTCGACAACATTGCTTCCGAAAATCAAGTTAGCCGATCGATTGTGCTTCGTTGGGCCGTTGATGTGTACCTGAAATCTCTTTTTTTACCCATGAGTAATCTTAAAGATACAGATGTTACTCACGAGGAACAGGAGGTTGAGCCAGTCAGCATCTAACAACTGTTAAGGATCGCTGTTGTGGTTAAGCTGACTGGTGGTGTGAAACCGGAATCGTAGAACGATCTGAATCTCTACGACACTGTCATCGCGAAATGCTCCAGCTATGCAGAGCTGCGATTTGACATCAACAGAGGAGAATAGCGTGTAGCAGGCATGTCAGATTGCATCTTTGGGAGACTATACATTAGCATACTGTAGGCGCGTATCAAAATCAATGGCGAGCAATCGACGCGCAGCAAGACTGCCGGAGACAGTTATGAATCCTGAAGGCCGAGTTCGAGAACCGGATCAACATCGTGCCATCCTTCATCACGTAGCTGATGTGTTCGGCGTCACCCTCGCAGACCTGACCGGCCCTCGCCGCACCCCCGACCTGGTCCAAGCACGCTTCGCGGCAGCCTACGCGCTGCGCCGGCACTGCCAGGACATGCCCCTGTGCGCGATCGGCGAGGCCCTCGGTGGCCGCGACCACAGCACGATCATCAACGCCCTCCGTCGCGCCGAGGCATTGGCCCAGCGTGATGCGGACTACGACGCCAAGCTCCGTTTACTGGTGGACGACCTATCACCGCCCAAGGCCCAGCGTGGAGTGGGAGCCATGACGCCGCGTCGCTCCCGCTACTGGCTGCGTCCGCGCGACGGGGCGCGAGGGAACTACCTGAACGAGTGACAGGAGGCGATCGATGACTGGCACCAATCCTGAGCCGGAACAGCCAGGTTCGGATCGCGAATATCAGATCGCGGCGCTCTACAATTACCTCTACGAACGCGGGCTTGCACGACTGCACGCTCGTGGTATTATTGATGCCGCTGATATTATTACCACGAAATATGGGGAGTCACCTTTGTTCGCGGCATTTATAGCCCAGCAGGAAGACCAGGATGAACAATGCGCTGATTCTTGCTCGCGTATCAACGGGCGAACAACTGAAAGGACAGTCGATCAACACCCAACTCGCCGCCAATCGTGAGTATGCAGCGCGCCAGGACCTCAACGTGGTAGCTGAGATTGTGCATGACGAGAGCGGCGCGGTGTTGGAGCGTGATGGGCTCGACGAGGTTCGTGCGCGAGTCCGGCGTGGGGAAGCCCAGCACGTGATCGTCTACTGCCTGGACCGCCTCACGCGGGAGCCAGCGGATCTGTTCATCGTGCGCAAGGAACTCCGCCAGCAGGGTGTAACGATCCATTACGCGATGCGTGGCCGCGCCAGCACCAGTCTGGACGATGACTTCTTTGACGATATGGAAGCCGCATTTGCCAAGCGCGAGCGAGCAATGATTCGTGAGCGCTCAATGCGTGGGGTCCGGGCCAAAGTCCAGAGTGGCAAGATGGTGGGGAATGGGCCGGCGCCCTACGGCTACACTTGGGAAGGCCATAGGCGCGAGCGGACGCTGATCGTCAACGAAGAGGAGGCAGCTATTCGGCGCCAGATCTGTGCCTGGTATGTGCAGCGGGAACCGCTAAGTGTCGTCAAGATTGCCGCGCGGCTCACCGAACAGCACGTTCCGACACGCGCTGACCTGACCGGCCACTCTAGCAAGCAGCGCGATTACGCCCAGTGGGATGTCAGCACAATCTACCGCATCCTTCAACACAGCGCGCATGATGGTATCTTCTACGCACAGCGTTACAAGAAGGTCAACGGCAAGGCCCAGCTCAGGCCACGGGCCGAGTGGGTTCCCATTGCCATTCCGCCATTGCTCGACCCGACAATCGCCGCAGCGATCAAACGGAAGCTCGCAAATGGACGCCAGCTCGCCAGTCGTAATAATACACAACGCTTCTATCTCCTGCGTTGTCGGATCAAATGTGCCTGCGGCTATGCCTGGCATGGTGCCCCACCACGTCGAGCAACGAAGCCGGAGGCGTACTGTTACTGCTGCAACAGCTACCATTTGGGTCGCCCGCGCTGCAACACCCCGCGCGTACCTGGCCCGCTCTTTGAGACGCGGGTATGGGACTGGTTATGCACTGAGGTGTTCAACCCAGCAGCGCTTGCGCGTCGCATCGCTCTGAAACGTGAGTCAAGCACGACCGATCTTATACAGCTCCACCAAGAACGTGACCACCTTGTCGCCGCACTGAATGCAAACGCGGATGCAAGCCAGCGACTCATCGATCTCTATGTTCACGGCGGCTTCGAGCTCGCCGCGTTGGACCGGCGCAAAGCGGCTTTGAATCTGGAGCGTGATCGCCTGATGACGAGCCTCGCGGAACTAGAGGCACGCATTACCCAGACCGATCTGTCCGACGCGGCAACCGAGAGCTTGCTGCTATTCGCTGCGATCATCGCAGAGGGGCTGGAAGGGATGTCGCCGGAGGAACGGCGGCGGGTTATCGATCTCGCCGATACACGACTGATTGTCCGCGTCGAGGATGGTACCATTGTCGCTGATGCAACCTGTGTGCTCCGACCAGAAGCGGCGCCACTGCTTATTGACTATGCAACTCGTTCGAGTTCGCCAACCTGGGCGGCGGGATCGGCATCCCCTACCACCCGGAGCAGCGCCCGGTCGACCTGGAGCATGTGTCGGCGGGGGTGCGCGCGGCGTACGCCGAGGTGATCACCGGCAATCGGCTCGACCCGCTGCGGATCTTCTTCGAGTGCGGGCGGCTGATGACCGGGCCTCACGGCTGGCTGGTCACGAGGGTGCGGCACATCAAGCGCACCTACAAGCAGTTCGTCGGCGTCGACGCCTCCATGGCCGACCTGATGCGGCCGGCGATCTACGGCGCCTACCACCATATCACGGTGCTGGGGAAAGCAGAGCTGCCGGCCGACCAGCGCTACGACGTCACCGGGTCGCTGTGCGAGAACAACGACAAGTTCGCCATCGACCGGGCGTTGCCGGAGGTGGCGCCCGGCGATGTGCTGGTCATCCACGACACCGGGGCGCATGGCCACGCGATGGGGTTCAACTACAACGGCAAGCTGCGCGCGGCCGAGCTGCTGCTCCACGCGGACGGCGCCGTCGCGCAGATTCGCCGCGCCGAGACGGTGGAGGATTATTTCGCCACGCTTGACTTTCCGCCACGGGAGCTACTATGACCAGTGTGATATGCTAGTCGCGAAAGTTCTGCGTCACCATCAGCCCACGCGCGCCGCCGTCCATGATCCCGATCCCCACCCGCCCGAACGCCGGCCGCAGCACATTGTCGCGATGTGTGGGCGAGTTCATCAGGCCGGTGTGCGCGATCGAGAGCGTGGGCGCCAGGGCCAGGTTCTCCCCGGCGGCGCGGTAGGAAATGCCCGCCGCCGTGATCCGATCGAAGGGGTCGAGTCCATCAGGCGAGACATGCGCGAAGTAGCCGCGCGCGAACATATCGGCCGAGTGCCGGCGCGCCACCTCGGTTAGCTCCGGGTCGGGCGCGAGCGGCGGCAGCCCGGCCTCGGCCCGCTCCTGGTTCAGCAGGTCGAGCATCTGCGCTTCGAGGTCCGGCCGCGGTTGGGCGTCGGCGACGGTGTAGGGGAGCGTGACCTGCTCGTCCGAATCGGGCGCGATCGTCACCATGCCCAGCGACTGCCCGATCGCCTCGCCAAAGATCGGGGAGAGCGCCGTCCCGGCGCTCTCGGTGGCGCCAGCCAGCCGGGCGGCTACGGCGCTCGCGCGCACCTCCTCGGCGGCGCGGCCCGGCAGCGGCAGGGCCGGCAGCAGCGCCGCCACGATAGCAGCCCCGATCAGCCCGGTGATCGCACCCGGCACCAGGCCAAGCAGGCGGTTGCCGGGTCGACGATGCACGCGCTCCGGCAGCCGCTTCAGCAGCGCGTGCCCCAGAAGCGTGATCAGCAGGCCCGTGCCGAGCACCATCAGCGTAAAGGCGAGCGGTGGCCCCCACACCTCCGGCAGCCGCAGCCGCGGGATCAGCCACGCGGATACTTGCTGGTAGAAGCGCAGCCCCAAGAGCAGGCTGCCGCCCCACGCCACCAGATCAACCAGGCCGTAGAGCAGGCCGCGCAGCCAGCCGCGCAGCATGCCCGCCAGCACGAGCAGGATCAACGCGATATCGATAGAGTTCCAGTCCATCTCAAACTCCCCCTTTTCAAACGGTCTCTCGCGTGGACCGCGCGAGCGTAGTGGCGGCGACCCCCAGCAGCACCGCCGCGCCGCCCAGCAACTGCCGGGGCGTCGGCCACGCCGCGAACAGCAGCAGCGACCAACCGACCGCGACGACCGGGCTCACCATCAGCACAATCGACAGCTGACTCACCGGCAGGCGGCGTAGGAGCAGGTAGTAGAGGGTGCGGCTGACGACCACATCGACCGTGCCGGCCAGGGCGAACACGGCTAGCGCGGCCGGGACGGGCCAGACCAGCGATTGGCTGCTCAGAACAAAGAGCAGCAGAAACGCGGTGGTGCAGAGCAGCCGGAAGAAGAAGAAATCGATGAAGTCGATCTGGGCGCCGTAGCGCTTGGCGATCGCCGCGTGGATGGCGTACAGCAAGGCCGACGCAAGCACCATCAGGGCACCCTGGCTCAGGTAGTCGCCCGGCTGAAAGGTGATGATCCCGACGCCAACCAGCGCCAGCAGCGCCCCGCCCACCTGCGGCCACGTCAGCCGCTCGCGCAGCCAGACCAGCCCGATCCCCAGGCCGAACACCAGCGACATCTGCCCCAGCAGCGTGGCCGTGCCCGGATCGATGAATGCGACTGCGGCGTAGTTGAGGGATGTGCTGGCCGCCACACACAGCCCAAGCGATAGGAACAGCCAGGGCTGCCGCACAAGCGCACCCAGCCGGATGCGCCGCCGGACCAGGCCGAAAACGGCGACCTCGGCTGTGCCGATCGACAGGACATACAGCGCCCCGACCACGGGAGGCACGAATTGGATCAACAGGCGGGCGAAGATGAAGTGCAGGCTATCGATGACCAGGAGCGCGGCGACCAGGAGCGGCACTGAGTTCGGCCAGGCGCAGCGCGCGCGCCAGGGATGGTTCATGCATACCGTGACCAGGAGCTTGGCGCGCACGGCGGGTGCGGCGGTGCGGATCAGGGTCCGAATTTACCGCCGGAGTGGGAGCTTGTCAAATTCATAGACTGGTTGAAAGGGGAGTTTGAGGGGCGCCCCCTCAAGAATCCCCTCTCCACCACGGATCGTAGACAAGCTATGCTCTTTTCAAACAGTTTCTCAAAGTTGACATAGAACGTCCTTTCTACTATACTATATGCAACCGATTAGTTTCACATAGGAGGCACATGCTATGGAACAGTTGACTGTCGAACGCAGCATCTGGATCGACGCGCCCCGCGAACGGGTCTGGCAGGCTGTTACCGATCCTGAGCAAGTCGCGCAGTGGCTTTTGCCGCCCTTTCTTGGGGCACAGATGAAGCGTGACGACCATGGAACGCTCTTCGTGTGCATGGGCGAGATGGATATTCCTATTGCGATCTTTGAAGCGCTCGACCCGCCGCGGCAGGTGAGCAGCCGCAGCTTACCGGATCGGCTGCTCGCTACGACTTATACGCTTGAGGAGGAGAACAGCGGCACGCGCGTCACGGTCACGATGACCGGGTTTGAATCGCTACCCTCGGAGGCGCGCCAGGATCGGCTTCATCCGATCGGCACCAGCTGGGAGAAGGCGCTGGAGAACTTGAAAGCCTATGTCGCCGGCACGGAGCTGCCTTTTCCGGAGGGGTATGTCGCCGCTTTATTTGGCTACCGCAGAGAAACGAAGCAAACGTTTGCCGTCGAACGCAGCATCTGGATCGACACACCGCGCGAACGGGTCTGGCACGCGATTACCGATCCAAAGCAGATGCAACAATGGTTTTCGCCGACAACAGCGTGGGAGTTGTCCGCGCTCGAAGTTGGTGGGAGACTATATGCCCCCGATACGGAAACCGGCGCCGAAATGTACATCCAAGTGATCGAGCTGATCGAGCCGCCGCATCGATTTGTCACCCGCTCGAATCCGACGCCGCCGGAGACACCCCAGGTCACCGCCTACACGTTGGAGGAAGAACGCGGCGGCACGCGCCTGACGGTGACTTATTCCGGCTATGAGCTGGCGCCGGACGAGAGCCGCTGGGGCAGCATGGAACAGAACGCCTTCGGTTTTGGTATGATGTTGCAGAACGCCAAGGCCTATCTGGAGGGCAAGCCACTACCGTACCCAGGCGGGTTCTGATTTGATTCAACCCCACGGCGATGAAGGGGTGGGGTTTAAGGGGAGGGCAGCCCTCCCCTTGCCCCTCCCTTTTCCGATTCTTTTTCTGAAAGGCTATAGCTTGGGTTGAAAGTCTATGTTAAGCGAACACACCCAGGAACAATACGAGCCGCTCTTCGCCGCGCTGGCTGATCCGATGCGCCGGAGCCTGCTGGTGAAGCTAGCGGAAAGCAGCCCCAAGACGGCGACCCAGCTCGCAGAGGACTACCCGATCACGCGGCAGGGGATTCTCAAGCACCTCACGATCCTCGAAGCTGCGGGCTTGGTCGCCGTGCATCAAAGCGGGCGGGAAAAGCGCTATACTCTGACGCCCGAACCCCTCAGCGATCTTGAGCAGTGGATCAAAGACATCAGTGCCACCTGGGATGCGCGCCTCCTGCGGCTCAAGGCATTGCTCGAACAGGGGCAGGCGGGCGAGTAGCGCGTGGCTCAGGTGGTATATTGTTGAACCATGAGCCCAGTGTCGTTTCCGCTTCCGGCAGTTATACCCCAAAAACGCTCATACGACTGTTTATATAGGTGCTTAGAGACTGTCTGAAAAGGTTGATTTGTCGCCGAAGCTTGGTGGTGGAAAGGGGGTTCTTGAGGGGCTTCCCCCTCAAACTCCCCCTTTTCGGACAGCCTCGGTGGAGAGGGGGTTCTTGAGGGGGCTGCCCCCTCAAACTCCCCCTTTTCAGACAGCCTCTTAAATAAAGCTTCATCTGACCAGGAGGAGCGAGCCATGAACCGATCATCCCTGACGCTGATGCGGAAGAACCCTCCGACCCGGCCTCGCGGCCGCTACCTCGCCCGCTGGATGATCTTCCTGCTGTTGCTGACAGCCATCCCCGTTCCGGCGCCTGCCGCACAGGCCGCCCCAGACGCCCGCCCGACGCTCCAGGCCGCCGACGCGACGCCGCAGTTCCTGCGCGACATCCCGGATCTGGTAGGGCTGATGGACGATATATCGTGGTGGACGGTCGGCGGCGGCTTTCTGTACTGGTCGCACTGTAGCGCCGACATTGGCTACCTGCGCCGCTGGCCGCTCGGCGGCGGCAGTGTGGCGACGCTGAAGGACGGCCCATTCTGTGGCGTGCGCTTGAGCGCCGATGCCACCGGGCTGTACTACTGGGAGAACGGCTATATCATGCAGCGCCCGGCCAGCGACCCATTCAACGCTCGGGTACTCCTCGCCTCGCCATCGCTGCAAAGCGATATCGTCCTCGACACTGGCTACTGGGCCGATTACATCTTCTGGCTGGCCAACAGTACGATCTACAGCGCAAACAAGCGCGGCTTCGAGCCCGTCGGCCAGCCGGAGCCGGCCGGCGCGAACGCCAGGAGCTTGATGTTCGCCAGCGATAAGGTCTACTGGTTTGGCGACGGCCAGCTCTACTCGGCACTCACCTATTGCCTGTCCGTCGGCGGCGGGTCGTGCGCTAAGACCACGGTCGCCGCCGAGACCGGCGACGATCTGATCAAGGCAACCCTCAGTCGCCTGAGCCGCAGCGCGTCGACGTTTCCGCTCTGGTTGAGCGGCCCCAACATCCGCGGCGTCCGGTGTATCGGCATCGGTGGCAGTTGCGCGCCCGCCAGCGTCTACACGGCGCCGATCATCAACGGCGTGCAGTATGAGACCAGCCATCTCGCCACCGATGGGCACTTTCTGTACTGGATCGACGACTATTGGACATGCGGCCTGCGCTGCCGCTGGGGCGATGACGGTCGGCTGATGAAGTGGAGTCTGGAGGAGAGCCTTGGAGGGCCGGGTCCGTTTGACAACCCGCAGCCGATCGCCTTCCAGAACAGTGGCGGCGCCAGCTACGGTATCAACGACACGCAGATCGCTGTCACCGACGGCTGGGTGTATTTCGGGACCTCGAACGGCATCAGCCGAATCCGCGCCGACGCGCCGCCGATCGCCTGGGACCTGGCCTTCAGCGGCTGGGAGGTCACGCAGGGCATCCAGAGCCTGAATAATGACGTGCCGCTGGTCGCCAATAAGCCGACGTTCGTGCGGCTGTATGGCAACAAGCTCAGCGGGCCAAACATCTTCGGCGTCGATGCGCGGCTGTACGGCACGACCGCCGGGGGCACGCCGCTGCCTGGCTCGCCGCTCAGACCCGTCAATGGCACCCAGAGCTTCACCGCCAACAACACTGGACCCAACCGCAGCGCTCAAAACGGCGGCTGGCTGTTCCAGCTCCCCGACGAGTGGACCAACGCCGGGACGATCAGCCTCAACCCGCTGATCGACCCGCGCCGGGTCTGGAGCGACCCCAACCGCGCCAACAACACCGTGGCCGCCCGGTCGTTCAGCTTCACCCGCAAGGCGCCGATCTGCATCATCACCATCCCGGTGCGAACGCACGCTCCGGCGGCGTCCAACAGCGACCCGAGCCTGTACCTGATGATCGACACGCTCAAGCGCCTAATGCCGACCAGCGATGTCTGGCTCTTCCACCAGGACAACGACGTGGCGCAGATCGAGGCCCGCTTCGGCATCCCGCCCTGGAAGTACGAGCCCTACGCCATCCCGGACGATAAAGACAAGGTGCTGAACGCGCTGGGGCTACGCGGGGACCTGACCGATGACCCCGACGCCTGCGACGACATCGGCGCGATCACACACTACGTCGGCCTGGTTCACGCGCAGACGCCGACTAACCAGGGCGGCGGCGAGAACTTGGGCTTCGGCAGAACGCCGGGCGACGCGCTCTATGTCAAGCTGATCAATCCAGCGCTCTTCGGCGCGGTGGACTGGCAGACTCAGCGCTTCAACACGCTGGCCCACGAGCTTTCGCACAACTACGGCCGCAAGCACGTCAACTGCGGCGGTCCAGCCAATCCCGATCCTGGCTATCCCTATCCAGATGGCAGCGGCACCAACTGCTGGCTCGACAGCGGCGCCCTGACCGCTCCTGGCACCCATTTCGGCTTCCACACCACCAACCTGACGCCGATCGTGCCGAACACGACTATGGACTACATGGCCTACGGAGCGCCCTATTGGGTCAGCGATTACACCTGGAAGGCGATCTTCGGCATCTTGAGCAACACCGCCGGCCAGGCGCGCGCGATACAATCCGCGCAGTCGGAGCTGGCCGCCGCCGGCGCGGTGGTCTACATTAGCGGCTCAGTGACGCCCGGCCAGAGCCAGGGTCAGTTGGACTACGCCTGGACGTTTCCCTCCACGACGCTGAGCCAGGGCATCCTGCGTAAATTGCAGCGCAGTGCCGCTCCCCGTTTCGGCGCCGCGCCCGCCGCGCAGCCATCTGCGAACGCCTACCACCTGCGCCTGCTGGATAGCCGGAACGCGGTCCTGGACGACCGCGCCGTGACGCTGACGAAGACGGAGGATGCCGACGGGCCGACCCGCGGCTTCGCGCTCTCGTTCCCCGCCCCGTCCGGCCAAGTCGCCCGGATCGAGCTATTGAACGGCGGCACGTTGATCGCCAACCTTCAGCCGGGAGCACAGGCGCCAACCGTCAGCGTAACCAGCCCGGCGGGCGGCGAGACCTTCGACGATCAGATGACCCTGTCCTGGCGCGCCTCCGACCCAAATAGCGGCGACAAGCTGCTCTTCACCGTGCAGTACAGCCCCGACAATGGCCAGACCTGGCGGGCGCTGTTGACCAACTTCCCTAACCTCTCCGGCTCCAACACGGTAACTGTCGATCTGAAGAGCATCAGTGGCCTCCCGGCCAGCAGCGCCGGCGGGATCATCCGGGTGGCCGCCAGCGACGGCTACAACACCAGCTTTGCCACCTCGCAGCCGTTCAAGGTGCCAAACCGCGCGCCGCAGCCGACGATCATCTCGCCAGGGCCGGGGCAGAGCCTCCCCGCCGGGCAGACGGTGCTCCTACAGGGCGCGGCCAGCGATGCGGAGGACGGCGGCCTGAGCGGCGCGTCGCTGAGCTGGGCGCTGGATGGGGAGCCGCTCGGCACCGGGCAGGAGCAGGCCATCGCCGGCCTGGCGCCCGGCAGCTACACGGTAACGCTGACCGCGCGCGACTCAGCCGGGCGCGAGCAGACCGCCAGCACCACCCTGACGATCGAGGCGCTGCACATCCCGCTGGGCAGCGCGCCGACGCTGGACGGCGAGTGTTCCGACGACGCCTACGCCACGGCCACCCAGGTTCAGATCGCACCGTACGAGGATGGCGTACAGCCGACCGTCCAGTTCCTGCGCACCGCGGGCCAACTGTGGGCCTGCTTCAGTAATATGGCGCGGGCGGGCGGCACTTCGCCCGGCTCCGTGGCCGTCCTCCGCGTCGACGCCAACTACAGCCGCGACACGCAGCTGCAACCGGGCGATTACGTATTCGTGCTGGGCGAGGACGGCGTGCTGACAACGTACGATGCCTTTACCACGCCAGGGCCTGCCGGCGCCGCGCAGGTCAGCGCCAACCAGGCCACCTGGCAGGCGGAACTCCGAATCAACGCCAGCGTGCTGGGCGGCTGGAATCGCGTGATCGGCCTGGACGTGGAGCACGCCTGGGTCAACGCGGTGGCCGACGATTACTATTGGCCGTACGGCGCTAGCTGGGACAACCCGAGCAGTTGGGCGACGACAGTGCTGGGTGAGGTGCCGCGAGTTCGCCGGCCTCGATCCGGCCGCAGCCCAAGCAGGCGGCGAGGACTTTACGCTGACCATCGACGGCGAGAACTTCCTCCCCGGCGCCACGGTGCGCTGGAACGGCGTCGATAAGCCGACGACCGTCATCAGCAGCACCCAAGTGCAGGCGACCATCAGCGCTGCCGATATCGCCGCCGCCGGAACCGCAACCGTTGCGGTCGCCAACCCTGCTCTGGATGCCGCGCCTTCCAACGCGCTGGCCTTCTTCATCAGCGCCCCTGCGGATGAACCGCGACGGCTGTTCCTGCCGCTTGTGCGACGGTAAGTGCTTCACCCATTTTTTCTGGTCGATTTTTCGCCCGCCCGGGCGAAAAATCGACCAGAAGAGGCTACACTCCGTCCGATATCGAAGGAGAGTGCATATGAGCCGATCCACATCCGCTGCTGTCCATCGGCCCAAGCGCCACAGTTGGCGGGGCTGCATACTGGCGATCGCCACGCTGCTCTTGCTGGCGATCGGCGCGGTGCCGGCCAAAACGCTTATGGCGCAGGCCAACCCGGCTTTCCTGGTCAAAGACATCAACACCGCCGCGCTGAACGGCAGCTCTGAGCCATGGAGGCTGTTCACGGTCGGCAACGAGGTCTACTTCACCGCCGAGGATCGCTTTCACGGCCGCGAGATGTGGCGAAGCGACGGCACGCCGGACGGCACTGATCTGGTGAAAGACATCCTTCCGGGCGAGGGGAGCACGTACGACTGTTGCACCGAGGAAGAAAACGTCGGCGGGACGCTCTTCTTTATCGCCAACGATGGTATCCACGGCTCGCAGCTGTGGAAGAGCGATAGCTCGGCAGGCGCCGTGCTGGTGAAAGTGATTGCTCCGCCCTGTCAGCAGGCGTACGAGCTGGCAGCCGTCGGCAACACCCTGTTCTTGGCCGTGGGATGCGGCGCAGCCGGCTCAGAGTTATGGAAGAGCGACGGCACCGAGGCTGGCACCGTGCGGGTCACCAGCCTGGCTCATCATCCAACCCCCGCTATCATCGACTCGATGACCGACATCGGCGGGACGCTGTTCTTCAAGGCCCTTGAGAGTGACGCCGGCTGGGAGCTGTGGAAGAGCGACGGCACCGAGGCCGGCACCGTGCGGGTCAAGGACATCAAGCCCGGCGCCGACGGCTCATTCCCCACCGGACTGATCAACGTCAACGGCACCCTGTTCTTTAGCGCCGACGACGGCAGCGCGGGCGGGGAGCTGTGGAAGAGCGACGGCACGACAGCCGGCACTGTGCGGGTCAAGGATATTCGTTCCGGCGCGGAAGGCTCATCTCCCGACTGGCTGATCAACGTCAACGGCACGCTGTTCTTTAGCGCCGACGACGGCAGCGGCGAGAGTCTCTGGAAGAGCAACGGCACTGAGGCCGGCACCCTGGCGGTCAAGCACGTAGCGGCCTATAGCCAGACCAGCGTCAACGGCATATTGTTCTTCAGCGGCTTCGACGGCGCCCAGAGCGGGCTGTGGCGAAGTGACGGCACGCCTGCTGGTACGTTCCTGATTAAAGCGCTCTCTATCTCCTGGGAGCTAACCAACGCCAACGGCATGGTGTTCTTTTCGGCGCTTGCGCCGGGCGGCGGCGACGGATTGGAGCTGTGGAAGAGCGACGGCACCGCAGGCGGCACTGTGCAGGTCAAGAATATTAACCCAACAGATGGTTCAGATCCTGAGTTCCTGGTCAACGCGAATGGCACGCTGTTCTTCAGCGCCGACGACGGCAGTACCGGCACCGAGCTGTGGAAGAGCGATGGTACGGCAGCCGGCACCGTCCTGGTCAAAGATATTGACAGCCCGACTCTAGCCGGCTCAAACCCCTCGCAACTCACCGACGTGAACGGGATGCTGTTTTATGTCGCCGACGACGGCATCCACGGCCAGGAGCTGTGGCGCAGCGATGGCACACCCACGGGCACAACATTGGTCGAGGACATCGCCCTCGGCGCGGTCGACGGCTACCCCAGCGATCTGATAAATCTCAGCGGCACGCTGTACTTTTCTGTCCTCAACGGGCCTGGAGGACCGGCGGGCAGCAACCTGTGGCGCAGCGACGGCACAGCCACGGGCACCCGGCCAGTCAGCACCGGCTATAGCTTCCCTTCGCGACTGAGGTCTATGAACGGCAAGCTCTTTTTTGTCGCATCTGATCCAGCCCACGGCCGGGAGCTGTGGACCAGCGACGGCACGGATGCGGGCACTCGGTTGGTCAAGGACATCGTTCCAGGCCCAAGCGACGCATTTGACTTCGATCTGGGCGAGTTCGGGCGCTATCTATCCAAGATCGTTGTCGTGAACAACACACTGTTCTTCACGGCCAATGGCGCGGGCGGGATCGAGCTGTGGAAGAGCGACGGCACCGAGGCCGGCACTGTGCCAGTCAAGGATATTCACCCCGGCGTGGAGGGGTCATTCCCCTTCGACCTGACCAATGTGAACGGGACGCTGTTCTTCAGCGCCGACGACGGAGCCAGCGGCTGGGAGCTGTGGCGCAGCGACGGCACCGCAGCCGGCACCGCCCTGGCCAAAGATATCGTCCCTGGCCCGATCGGTTCGTTGCCCTCCAGCCTGGTACACGCGAACGGGATGCTGTTCTTCAGCGCCGCAGACCCGTCCCATGGCCGCGAGCTGTGGCGCAGCGATGGAACGGCCGCTGGGACGATATTGCTCAAGGATCTGTTTCCTGGCACAGCCAGCGGTCTCGACGAGTACGACAGCTATTGGTATCTTACGCCTGAACTCCAGAGCGCAGGAGGGAGGCTCTTCTTTACCGCAAACGACGGCACCGGCCAGTATGAACTGTGGAGGAGCGATGGCACGCCCGGCGGAACTGTGCTGCTGAAGGATATCAACCCCGGCCCGGCCGGCTCGCTCCCGATCAACCTGACCAGGGTGGGCGGGAGGCTGTTCTTCAGCGCCGACGACGGCAGCGGCTACGAGCTGTGGACCAGCGACGGCAGCGCGGCGGGCACTCTGCGCCTCGCGGAGATCGTGCCCGGTAGCGCCGGCTCCAGGCCGGCATCCTTTATCATTGCCGGTACCTACGTGTTCTTTACGGCCGATGACAAAAGTACGGGCCGAGAATTATGGGCGCTGCCGCTTAGCACCTTTCTCAATCAGTCCAGTTACCTGCCATTGACACGGCGTTAGCGGTCCATCACAGTGATTTTGCGGGGGTGGTTTGGAGTGGTGGCCCCTCCAAGCCTCCACATCGCAAAATCTGTGTGGTGAGCCAGCACAGAGTTGCCCACTGGGCAGAACACTTGTACAATACGCTCTTACTGACCGCTCAACGGCGACTTCGGCATGTTATAGAGAGGAGTGCAATGGACAGCAGCACACAGACGCACTGGGAGAATCTGCGCTCAAACGATGGTGATCTGCGCTACGCGGCTTTCATGGCTCTGCTCAATGCGACCGACCAGCGCGTGGACTGGGCCTACGAGGTGTGGGATGAACTGCTAGAGAACCTGCATCACGCAAACAATCATCAGCGGGCGATTGCCGTCCAACTGCTCTGCAACCTGGCAAGAAGCGACCCGGAGCAGCGCATGTTCAAGGATTTCGGTGCACTCTTCGCCGTGACAAAGGATGAGCGGTTCGTGACCGCGCGGCATAGCCTGCAAGCGATCTGGAAAGTCGCGCTAGCCGGTCAGCAGCACCAGCAGATGGTGGTCGAGCGGCTGGCCGGTCGTTTCCGCGACTGTGTGACGGAAAAGAACTGCACCTTGATTCGCTACGATATTCTTCAAGCCCTGCGGAATCTCTATGACGCCGTGCAGGACGAGCAGCTACGGGAAGCAGCGCTAGGATTGATTGCGACGGAAGAAGACAGCAAATACCGTAAAAAGTATGCCGGCCTCTGGCGTATCAAATGACGTTCTTTATCTATACGAGAGACAACCATGGACGCCGGAGCCGTATCGCCTTCGCTCGGAACCCCCGCTGCCGAGTTCGTCATCGACAGCCAACTCGTCGCTGGTCTGCTTGCGGAACAGCATCCCGATCTGGCCGATCTGCCACTACGGATGGTTGACGCGGGCTGGGACAATGCGCTGTTCCGCCTGGGCGATACGTTGGCCGTTCGCCTTCCCCGGCGCGCGGTCGCCGCTCCCTTGATCGTCCACGAGCAACGCTGGCTGCCGCACCTGGCCGAGCGGCTGACGCTGCCCATTCCGGTACCCTCCCGCACCGGGACACCAGCGCGAGGCTACCCCTGGCACTGGAGTGTGGTGCCCTGGCTGGCGGGCCTGGCCGCCGACCAGCACCAACCCGAGGCAGCGCAGGCTCGACCGTTTGCGGCCTTTCTGCGCTCGCTCCACATCCCTGCGCCTGCTGATGTGCCAACTAATCCATTCCGCGGTGTGCCGCTCCAGCAACGGGCTACGGGGGCCGAGGAGCGGATGCAACGGCTTGCCGGCACCACCGATCTGATCACGCCGCAGATCAGGCACCTCTGGCAGGTAGCGGTGGATGCACCGCTCGACGTGCCGCCAACCTGGCTGCATGGCGATCTGCACCCTCGCAATGTATTGGTCGAGCACGGAGCTATCACTGGGATCATCGACTGGGGCGACATCACAGCCGGCGACCCAGCCACCGACCTGGCGGCGATCTGGATGCTCTTCGCCGAGCCGCAGGCTCGCCAGGCTGCCCTGGCAGCCTACGCCGACCTTTCGGAGGCAACTGTGCAACGCGCCAAAGGCTGGGCGCTCCTGTTTGGCGTGATGTTGCTGGAGAGTGGGCTGATCGATAATCCACGGAACGCCCTGATCGGCGCACAAACCTTACGGCGCGTTGCGGAATCAATTTGAAAAGGAGGAGTTTGAGGGATTACCCCCTCAAACTCCTCCTTTCAGGCAGTCTCTAAGTTCGGGACGACTACTCGCGGCGTGGAACGCCACTCATTTATGGCCGCTTGACGGTAAATGTCCCACCGGCGACAAAATCACCCCAGATGCCCTCATTGCTCATGGCGCGAATGTGGACCGAGTAAGATTTGTCGTACACTAGCCCGCTGGTGCTGAGCGTGTAGCTGGTGGCGGGGGCCAGGACGTGCGGCGAGTACAGCCAGCCGCTGCCGTCAGTGGGCTGGAGCACGATCTGGTAGCGCTGTATCCCCGACGGGTGGCTGGCCGGCGACCAGGTGAATGCGACCGCTGGGTTGGTGACGTAGACGGTCAGGCCGCTCAGGTTCACGCCACTGATCTTGCCCACGAAGTTCGGCACCGTGCTCGGCGCGCTCTGGGTGACGTTGAACGTTCCGCCGGCCACAAAATCGCCCCACAGCCCCAGGTTGTTCATGGCTCGAATGTGGACCGAATAGGACTTGCCGTACACCAGCCCGCCGGTGCTGAGCGTGTAGCTGGTGGCGGGGGCCAGGACGTGCGGCGAGTACAGCCAGCCGCTGCCGTCGGTGGGCTGGAGCACGATCTGGTAGCGCTCGATCCCGGTCGGGTGGCTGGCCGGCGACCAGGTGAATGCGACCGCCGGGTTGGTAACGTTGACCGTTAGACCACTCAGGTTCACGCCATTGATCTTGCCCACGAAGTTCGGCACCGTGCTCGGCCCGTCAGGCGCCCTGACGTTGAACGTTCCGCCGACGACAAAGTCACCCCAGATGCTCTCATTGCTCATGGCACGGACGTGGACCGAGTAGGATTTGCCGAACACCAGCCCGCTGGTGTTGAGCGTGTAGCTGGTGGCGGGGGCCAGGACGTGCGGCGAGTACAGCCAGCCGCTGCTGCCGTCGGTGGGCTGGAGCACGATCTGGTAGCGCTGTATCCCCGACGAGTGGCTGGCCGGCGACCAGGTGAATGCGACCGCTGGGTTGGTGACGTAGACCGTTAGGCCGTTCAGGTTCGTACCGTTGATCTTGCCCACGAAGTTCGGCACGGTGCTCGGCGCGCTCTGGACGACGTTAAAGATCCCGCCGGGCAGGAACGGCCCCCAGATGTCCTCATTGCTCATGGCGCGAATGTGGACCGAGTAGGATTTGCCGTACACCAGCCCGCTGGTGTTGAGCGTGTAGCTGGTGGCGGGGGCCAGGACGTGCGGCGAGTACAGCCAGCCGCTGCCGTCGGTGGGCTGGAGCACGATCTGGTAGCGCTCGATCCCCGACGGGTGGCTGGCCGGCGACCAGGTGAATGCGACCGCCGGGTTGGTGACGTTGACCGTCAGACCATTCAGATTCGCGCCATTGATCTTGCCCACGAAGTTCGGCACTGTGCTGGGCGCACTCTGGGTGACGTTGAAGACCCCGCCGACCACAAAATCGCCCCACAATCCCAGGTTGTTCTTCGCGCGGATGTGGACCGAGTAGGATTTGCCGTACACCAGCCCGCTGGTGTTGAGCGTCAGCGAGGTGGCCGGGTAGAGCGGTTGCTCGTTGTACAGCCAGCCGCTGCTGCCGTCGGTGGGCTGGAGCACCACCTGGTAGCGTTCGATCCCGGTCGGGTGCGTGGCGTGCGACCAGGTGAACACGACCGTCGGATTGGTATAATCGATCGTCAGGCCGTTCAGATTCGTGCCGTTGATCTTGCCTACGAAGTTCGGCACCGTGCTTGGCCCGGTGGGCGCGGCGATACTGAATGCGCCGCCATTGGTAAAGGGACCCCAGGTGCCGTCGGTGCTCTTGGCGCGGATGTGAACCGAGTAGGATTTGCCGACAATCAGGCCGCTGGTGTTGAGCGTCAGCGAGGTGGCGGGATGAAGCGGTTGCTCGTTGTACAGCCAGCCGCTGCTGCCGTCGGTGGGCTGGAGCACCACCTGGTAGCGCTCGATCCCCAGCGGATGCTTGGCGGGCGACCAGGTGAACGCGATCGTCGGATTGGTCACGTAGATCGTCAGGCCGTTCAGGTCCGTGCCGTTGATCTTGCCCACGAAGTTCGGCACCACAGCCGGCTGAGTGCCGGTCGCGACGATATTGGCCTTGACCCGGTAGCTGAAGCTGCCGACACCGGTCTGGCTCAAGGTGACGATCGCCTCCTTCGGGCCGGCCTCCCCGGTGGCGACCCCAATCACGAACTCCTTGGTCTCACCGGGCGCCAGCACCAGCCGCGTGACGCCGCCGGTGCCGACCGCCGTCCCCTGGACCTGCTGGACGGTGATGGTCAGGTCGAGATCGCGCGAGTTGTTCTTTATCTGCACCGGTCGGGAGAGCGCCGCGCTGGATTGCAGCACCGGGTCGAAGATCATCTCGCCCTGGTCGGGCAGCGCGACCGGGTTGCCATTCACGACCTGGTGGACGCTCATATCCAGGCCCAGCGAGACGGCATGTTTGATATCCGGGATGCGGCTAAAGGTCGCGACGGCCTTGGCGCTGCTGGGCAGCACCGCATTCGGGGCCGGCGCGTTCAGGGTCAGCGTGACCTGGGCGCTGCCGTTAGCGGCGATCAGCGGGCTGGGATTCGAGAAGCTGGCCGTCCAGCCTGCCGGTAAGTTCTGCACCGCCAGCCCGATCCGCCCCTCGGCGATGTCATAGTTGCTCACCGTCAAGACCTGGGTGATCGTCGTGCCGCTGACCTGGACATTCCCGGTCTTGATGCGCGTGCCGAGCGTGATGTCGCGCGCTGCCGAGTGGCCGCTCGCGTCCTCCAGCGCGATCTGGATCAGGTGCAGCCCCTTGGTATCGTCGCTCTGGAACGGCGCGGTATCCCAGACGAAGAAGAAATAGTCTTCCGCGACCTGATTCACATCGGTGCTGGCCGGCTTGACGTAGAAGCGCTGCGTCAGGTTCGTATTGCCATAGATGTTATCGTTCAGCCCCCCAATCAGGGCGCTCGTGCCATTGGAGAAGCTCACCACGCCGGTGTTGGAATTCTGCCCGGTGACTTTATCATAATCGAACTGGAAGTACTGGCCGGCAGCCGTGCTTCCGTTGACCTTGACCTGGACGAAGTTGAGATCCTTGTCGAAATCGGTGGTGACGCCGAAGGCAACCAGGGCCTTGTGCTGGCTGCCGGCAGCCGCAGAGACATCGACTTCGTAGCCCTTGGTGAAGCTATCGCCGATGAACGTGCGGCCGTCCGATGGGAGATGGTGTCGGTCGTTATAGAAGATGCGTCCGAGCATATTCTTAAATATGCCATTCCCGCCGTCGAAGTGCAGGTGATGGTTGTCGGTGCCCTCTGAGCCGCTATAGCCGATCAACTGGCCGCGATCACATGCTCCCCGCTGGCGACGAGCGTATCGTTGCTCAGGTGAATATACCCGGACCGATACCCGCCGTGAATGACGTCGACCCGGTTCACACTGCCACCGATCTGCTCAACCGTGCCGGGGGCGATCGCGTAGATCGGCTGGGGCGGAAGCGGGCCAAACGGGATGTCCAGACCGGGATGGAAGCGGGAGCCGCCGCTGACATTACGCGGCCCGTAGTCGGATGAAAGCGCGGCGGTATTCAAGCGATCTGTGAACACGACCTGGACGCCCTGCCGCGTCACCGTGACACCATTGACCGGCATCCCATACCAGGGCGCCCCGGTGATATCCACGTTCGGCGCCTGGGCCGCCTCATTGTCGGCGGTCGAGAAGCGTGGGTTGTTGCCCGCCGCGTCGGGCGAGGTGATCACCCGGTAGAACAGGCGCGAGCCGTGGAAGTTACTCCAGACCTCGGCGGGGATCGCATAGAAGGCGCGCCCTTCGTTATCGGTCTGCGCGGCCTCGCTGCGGTAGAAATTCTGCCGGTTGCTCTCGGTGATCCGGGCGGCAACACTCGGCGCCAGCAGGGACTTCGCCTGCGCGATCTCGACCACGTAGTAGTAGCCACCGCGCCCGGTCTCGATCGTGAAGCTGGGCGGGATGGCGGGCGTGAAGCCGGGCGCGGTCGGGGTGATCTCGGCCTTGTGCTCGGCCACAAAGCCGGTGATTCGGAAGCTATGGCTCGTCTCCAAGATGTCGCGCGAGCTATAACGGAAGCTTATCTCCAGCGAGAATGGTCCTGGCGGCGCGTTCTGCGCGATCACGAAGCGCCCATCGAAATGGAAGACGCCGCTGGTCGTCCCATTGCCCTCATGCAGCCGCACCGTATCCCCCACTATAGTCGGCGGCGGCGGGTCGTTCCACTGCCACTGGAGGCCGGTCCCGCCCTGGCTAAACCGGGCGTTGAATCTTGACAGGGTCATGATATCATTGCCGGTATTGAAAACCCGCAGCGTCACCCGCCGTGCGCCGGGCAGCGCCGGATCTTGCGGGGTTGTGACATCCCCCATCTCGCGTACGCCGTTGATTGCGGGAATCGGCTGGGGCGCCAGCGGCCAGGGACCCACCTCGACACTCATCGGGAACGGCACGCGCTTGATCTTCAGCGTAAACCGAAAATCCGGGCTGTTCTGCGCGTTGCTGGTGACGAGCACCTGGGTCGTGTACTCCAGATCGGGGTTGATGCTGTTGGCGTCGAACTGGATCTGGAAGGCCGCCGGCGGCCCGCCCGGATCCACGCGCGGGGGCGTCGGCTGCTGGCTGACCGAGAAACGGTTATCGCCGGATTCGGTCACGGCGATAATCGAGAGCGCATCCGTGCCGACATTCTCGATCCGAAAGTCGAGCGGCATTACTTGCCCGACGACCGGGCCGATCTGGTAGGTGCCGGCGACCTGGCTGCCAAAGATATCGGTCACTTTGATGTTCGGGCCGGGGCAGTTGAAATCACAGCCTTCGATCTGGATGTCCCCCTCGACTGTGAATTCATGGCGCAGCCCGTTGGGGTTGATCTCGATCCCGACCTCATACGGCCCGCTCTGGGCAAATGTCTCAACTCGGATATCGAGAAACATACGGTGGCTCTGGCCCGGCAGAATCGAACCAGTGTTGACATCAATCGTCGATGAAACACCGAATGGTAGCTGTCGCCGCGAGATCACGAAGCTAAAAGCCAAATCGAAATGCAGCGGCTCCGAGCCGTCGTTGATGATATCGATCGCGATCAGCTCGGTCACGGGCAGCTTTTCGGGGTCGAACGAAAGGGTTCCAAATCCAAAGGTATCGAACGGAGGCACCTCGGTCGGGAACGAAGAGCCGAAGAGTGGGGTGACTTCGATCCGCATAGAGAGACCGCTCCCTGCGGCCCCCTTGGGTGGTTCGATGATCGGTTTCTCGGCCGTTTGGGTTGGTTCGACTATCGGTTCCTCGGTCGGAACAGGATCGGGACCTTCCTGGAAGGCGTGCGCCCCGGCTGCTGGGTTCACGCCAATAGTCAACACCAGGAGCAAACCGAGAAAGAAACGGAACGTCGTACGCATGGCAAACTCCTTTTACGTCAAGGTCAATACAACTTGTCACCTTCTCCCTTTCTCTGCTTACAAGCTCCGCATTGCACACTCCTTTTACGGCAAGGCAATATAACACCCTGACGCATGGCATACAGGGGCCGTCGTGATGGCGCTATGTGCCATCACTCCTCAAGTCGAACTGCGAACAGTTGTCCTTGTGGGGGTTGTGGAGGACCATATCAACGGCTGTGTGGGTGGTCAATATATAGCATACCCAAGATGGAGCAAAAAATCTGGTGCAAATATGTATCAAAAAATATCAATTCTGGATTGACTTTCTTCAATACACCTGCTATACTCGTGGATAGTATATTGGTGTCCTTCAATATATCGGCTGTTCCTATTGTCACAGGAGTTCTATGGTTGAAAGGGGTTCTTGAGGGGCAGCCCCTCAAACTCCCCTTCTTAAATAAACTCTAAACGTGGTTGAAAGGGGGTTCTTGAAGGGGTGCCCCCTCAAACTCCCCCTTCTTAAACAGACTCAGTAGATCACAGGTTTGATTAGGAGGACATAAAATGTAGGTTCGCTGATTGCAGCAGGGATCTTCCAAAGCCGAAAGGAGGACCCTGATGCGCGAACCTACATCCAGCCAGCCGATTTGCCTGACCGACCAGCAGACCTTGCATGATACCATACTCGTGGGGCAGCAGCACATCCCACTCAGCGCCAATGGCTATCGTTGCCAGACTGATGATTTGTGGCGCATTTTGCTGGCTGCCGCCGCAAACAAAACCACCATCGAGGCCACCTGTGCTGATTTGGAACGTGCGCCCGATGCCAATACTGTGCGCGGCTATTTGAATGAGCAGTTGCCGCCCTCTGCTATACCCAAGCTGGAACAGCAGTTGAATGACTTGTTGCGTAGCTTGCTCCCCGACTGGCTGCGTGCTCGTCCACAAGAGATCGCGGTTGACTTCCACGATGAACCCTACTATGGCCGCGACCATCCCGATGATGTGGACAATTGGGTCTGTCGTGGCGAAGCAAGGGCAGGTACCACGCGCTTTTATCGCTGTGCGACCGCTTATCTGTTGCGGCAGGATGTGCGGCTGACGCTGGCAGTCGTGTTTATCAAGCCCAAAATGGACAAGGTCAGCGTGCTGGCGAGCTTGCTCAAAGCACTCAAGGACGCTGACCTGACCATCAAGTGCTTGTACGCAGATAAGGCGTTTTGTAGCATTGAGGTCGTGCGCTACTTGAAGAGCCAGCGCATTGCGGCCATTATTGCCATGCCGATACGTGGCAAGCAGGGCGGCACGCGCAAGCTGTGTCGCGGAGGCAAGAGCCATTGGACCAGCTATACGATGCAGAGTGCTGAACACGGCAGCATCAGGGTGGTGGTGGCGGTCGGTGCGTACCTATCAACGCCGCCGTTCGGGGCAGCGACATCTGTGCTGGTTGCTGTACGTGTGCCTGCAAATAAGCGGAAAGGTGGTGCGGGTGAGGCGACGGTATCGGCGCCGGTTTGGGATAGAGAGTGGCTACCGACTGATGGAGCAGGTGCGAGCGCGCACGACCTCGCCGAACCCGGCGCTGCGCTTCCTGTTGATGGGAGTGGCGTTGTTGATTGTGAATGTGTGGATACGTTTGCATTGGCTGTTCCTGCGACTGAGGGGGCGAGGACCACGGCGCGTCGCGCGCTGGCGCTTTCGACTGGAGCGCATGACGCGCTTTCTGATACACGCGATTGAGCGTTTCTATGGCGTCGTCACCATCGTCAAGCCAGCACCTATTTAACATCTGTGATCTACTGAGACTCTAAACGATAAGGCAGACCATGGCTGAAATACTCACGTTCCAAGACTATCAGACTCCGGCATCCTGCTGCACCCCTCCCACGCCGGCAGAGTTAAGCACCGAAGCCTTTCAGCAGATCACTGCCGACCTGCAACTGCTGGGGCATCCTATCCGGCTGCAAATTCTCACCATCCTTGCACAGAGCGCTGATCGTGTGTGTGTCTGTGAGCTTGAGGCGGCGGTGCCTGTGAAACAGCCGACGGTCTCGCATCACCTGAAGTTGCTCCGTGAAGCTGGGTTGATCGACTGCGAGCGCCGGGGCTTGTGGGCCTACTACTTCGTCAATCGTGATGCGCTGGCTCACATCCGTGTACGCACCGCCGATCTCTTTGCACGCCTTGGCTAGCGCTCTTTTTTGTTCGCTATATCGATGTATGTCAATATCGAAAGGAGTCATGACCGTGAATCAATCCAAGCTGCCTATAGTCGTGATTGGCGCCGGCCCGGTTGGGTTGGCCGCTGCCGCCCACCTATCCGAGCGACAGTTGCCGTTTGTGGTACTTGAGGCCAGCCCGCGCGTCGGACACAACCTCCTCAGTTGGGGCCATGTGCAGTTGTTCTCGCCCTGGAGCGAGACGATCGACGCCGTAGCGGCGCGACTGCTGACCTCCAGGGGCTGGGAGCAGCCCGATCCGTCCTCCTACCCCAGCGGGCAGGCGCTGGTCGAGCGCTACCTTGTGCCACTGGCGGCGCACCCGGCGATTGCGCCCCACCTGCGGCTGAACCAGCGCGTTACGGCGATCACTCGCGCCGGTGTCGATAAGCTGACGAATGCGGGGCGCGAACAGGCGCCGTTTGTGCTGCACGTCACCGGCTCAGATGGGCAAGAGGACACGATCGTCGCCCGCGCGGTGATCGATGCTTCGGGCACCTGGTCGAAGCCCAACCCGCTGGGCGCCGGCGGCGTCCCTGCGCCGGGCGAGCGCACATTGGCCCACCAGATCTTCTACGGCATCCCGGATGTACGTGGGGCGCTGCGCGAGCGCTACGCCGGCAAGCGCGTGCTGGTCGCCGGCAGCGGCCACTCGGCCTTCAATGCCATCCTCGACCTGGCCGCGCTGGCGACCGAGGCGCCGGGCACCGCGATCACCTGGGTGGTGCGGCGTGGCTCGATGGACCGTGCCTATGGCGGCGGCGAGAACGATGCCCTGCCGGCGCGCGGCGCGCTGGGCCAGCGGGTGCGAGCGTTGATCGAGCGCGGTGTCATACAACTGGTCGCCGGGTGGCGCACCGATCGCCTCCAGGACACGCCCGACGGCATTGTTGTCATGGCTGGCGGCCACATGCTGCCACCAGTTGACGAGATCGTCGTGGCGACCGGGCTGCGGCCCGACATGGCGATGCTGGGCGAGCTGCGCCTGAACCTCGATCCGGCAGTCGAGGCACCCGCCGTGTTGGCGCCGCTGATCGACCCCAACGTCCACAGTTGCGGCACCGTTCGCCCGCACGGCGTCGATGAGTTGTCGCATCCTGAGCCGGATTTTTACATTGTCGGGATGAAAAGCTATGGCCGCGCGCCGACGTTCCTGCTGTTGACCGGCTACGAGCAGGTGCGCTCGGTCGTCGCGGCGCTGGCGGGCGACTGGGAGGCTGCACGCAGGGTCGAGCTGGTGCTGCCCGAAACTGGCGTCTGCTCTGGGCCGGTGGCTGCTGGTGGGAGCATCACTGCCGGGGCGAGTTGCTGCGGGCCGGTTGCAGTCGCGCCGACACGTACTGAGGCGATCACGCTGACGCCGGTGGGCACCAGAGCGCCGATTACGGTCGTGCCGGTCGCTGTCGGAGCGCCAGATATTGCGCTCTCGCCCCTCGCAACTGTGGCAGAGGCGGCAGGCTGCTGCGCCACCAGCGTGCAGGCGACCTGCTGCGAGCCGGAGGCAAAAGATGCGTGCTGTGGTGGGCCAAAGTCGACATCGTCGTCGTGTGGCTGCCAGTAGCAAGGAGCAATCGGCGTGCGTGACCAGATGCCATTAGCCGAAGGGAAAGCACGGTAACAAAAACCCGCTGAAAGCCGTCGAACGCAAAGTTGTAGGGGCGGTTCGTACACCGCCCATGTGTATCAAGCTAATCTGACAGCAGGAGGCTCCTGTGGCATCATGTCCGATAGTTACCACTCATATGATGCAAGGAGCCTCCCGATGGCAACCATACCACAGGTGACACAAGCCATGCAAACCGTCCTGACCACCGTAGCCGATGCTGCCGCACGCGCCACCGGCTTCGTGCAACGCTGCTCCAAGATGACTGGTGCGCTGTTCACCCAGACCTTGGTCTTGGGCTTTCTGGCCAATCCCGAAGCCACCCGCGAAGAACTGGCCCAGACCGCTGCTGCCTTGGGCCTGACCATTTCGCCCCAAGGCCTCGACCAGCGCTTGACCGAGGTCGGCGCCGACCTGTTTCCTCGAGGTGCTCGATGCCGCCACCTCCTCCGTCCTGGCCGCTGACCCTCTCGCTCTGCCTGTGCTCTCCCGTTTCAACAGCGTCTTTATCCAAGACAGCACGCTGATTAGTTTGCCCAGCACCTTGGCACATATCTGGCGCGGCAGCGGCAACCAGAATACTCACAGCGACGCGGTCGCGCGCTTGAAACTCAGCGCGCGCCTCGATTTGACCACTGGCGCGCTGAACGGACCCTTCACCGATCACGCTCTGACCTCCGATCGCGCGCTGCTGGTGCAGGAACAGCCGATAGGTGCAGGCGCCTTGCGGATTGCCGACCTGGGCTTTTTCGACCTGGAGGTGTTGCACAACATTGGTCAGGACAATGGCTACTGGCTGACCAGGGTGCAGATTACCACGGCTATGACTGACCAGGACGGTCGACGCCTCGATCTGCCGAGCTTTTTGGTCGCGCAACAGAGTGCCACGGTGGATGTGCCGATCCGCTTGGGCGCAAAGAAGCAGTTGCACTGCCGGTTGCTGGCGATGCGTGTGGCGCAGGAAGTGGCTGATCGGCGGCGGCGACGGTTGCGTGAGGAGGCCAAACGGCGTGGACGGCAGCCCAACGCGGTGCAGATGGCGGTGGCGGAGTGGACGCTCTTTGTCACCAATGTGCCTTCTGAGCTGTTGAGTGTGCAAGAAGCGCTGGTATTGGGGCGCTGTCGCTGGCAAATCGAGTTGCTGTGGAAGTTGTGGAAGAGCCAGGGGCAGATCGATCAGTGGCGCAGTGCCAAAGCAGGAGCGATTCTGTGTGAGCTGTATGCCAAGCTGCTGGCGATGATAGTGCAACATTGGATCCTGCTGGTGGGATTGTGGGCGTATGCGGATCGGAGCTTGACCAAAGCGGCGGCGACAGTGCGCAAGCACGCGATCTGTCTGGCAATCGCGCTGCGATGCGAAGCTCGGTTGGCCGAGGCACTCGAGCTGATCGTCGGCTGTCTGGTGGGTGGTTGTCGCATCAATAAGAGCAAAAAGACGCCGCATACCTATCAACTCCTGCTCGATCTGACTGAGGCTGCTTTAGCTTGATACACATGGGGGCGGTTCGTACACCGCCCCTACCGTTGCCGATACGGACCGGCGGCCACGTCGGCGAGATGCCCGACTACGTGACGCTATTGAAATCCCGCACCAAGCGATGAGTCGCCTACATCGCCGTTCCCCCCATCTACATCGCCGTTCCCCCCATCTACATCGACGTTCCCCCCATCTACATCGACGTTCCCCCCATCTACATCGACGTTCCCCCCACCTGCATCGACGTTCCCCCCGCCTACATCGTCGTTCCCCCCGCCTACATCGTCGTTCCTCCCGCCTACGTCGTCGTTCCCAGGGCCTGCGATGTCGTACTACGGGCGATGCTCACGGTTTGCTCTCGGGCTTGATGTTCCAGATCATCCAACTCATCTTCCACTGGCCGCGCTCTTTTCGAAACATCCATAGCTCCCGCGAATGAGCCAGTGTGGGTGGGTCGCCATTAACCGGGTAGATCTTGATCGCGGCCCTGCCGAGGACATAGCCGAACGATCCGAAGACCTTGATCTCGTCGGCTGTAAAGGTTGGATAGAAGCTTAGTGTCGCAAGCATCGCCGTGTAACCTTCGGCGACATCGGCCACCCCGAACCGATCGGCCCCATTTGCTGGGCACCAGATAATATCGTCCGTGAGCAGGCTGAGGTAGCCGGCGACATCCCTCATCCGCACATTGGACGGCATAACTTCTTCAAAGATCTTTTTGAGCGCGGCTTCGTCTTTCGGGGACATGTATGGCCTCCTTCATGGCACTGCTTACTAGAACACCGATAGAGAATCCGCGAATGGGGCGAATATTCGCGAATATATTGCCTCATATTCGCGTCGATTAGCGTTATTCGCGGATGGATCCGGAATACTCTACCGACGCTCTAGAGCACGGTCTCGATACCATGGAAGTTTTCGTAGAAGTCGAGCGGGAACTCTTGGCCCGGCGTTGGCTTGAACTCCTGGCCCAGCCAGGCTGCGATCCCGGCCGCCTGCTCATCGCTGCCGACCCAGGTGAGCCTACCGATCTGGGTGTGCTTCCCGACTGGGATGGTGTAGGTGCGCGATTGGCAGCCGCGTAGGACACCAAGGGTGACGGACGCTTCATTGGCGCAGACCCATTTGAGCCTATTCAGCGAGAACGGGTAGCCATTGATCGACGTAACCACATCCTCCGGGGCGATGCCGCTTTGGCCGGCCGGGCTGGTATCGAGCACGCCGTAGATGCCAGGACCTGTGTCGCCCTGCATCACCAACCCGATGTAGGGCACGGTCTCATCTTCGACGCTGAATCCCAGCCGTTGCAATTGCTCGACCAGCGAGAGGCTGCCCGGTTGCTCGGCCTCGCGGCCAGTTGCTCTTTGAGGCCGGGGTGCAGGCGCCCAAAGAAATCGCAGACATCGGCGGTGGTGTAGCCCAGGCCGCGGCCCACATACTCCTCGTAGAAGGCGCTGAACGCCCCGTCAAGCCCACTCCCACCGGCGTCGCCGCGCAGCACCGCATCCAGATTGAACGCGATCAGCATGCCTTTGTCGTAATAATCGATCGCGTTATTGACGCGGCCCGGATACTTGGCGTGGTTGAGGTAGGTGGCCGCCGAGGAGTCCAGGGCGCTGACACGGCGATACGCCGGCAGCACCGCCAAATGCCGGTAGTAGTTCACCACCGCACTGAAGAACTGCTGTGGAGAATAAACGCCGGTGCGGGTGCAGATCAGGAACTCGTAGTAGCGCGTGAACCCTTCCGCCACCCACAATCCTTCGGTGAAGCTCCCGTGGTAGAAATCGAGCTTGTCGAGCGGGGCCGGTCGCAGGCGGCGCACATTCCAGGCGTGGAACAACTCGTGAGCGCAGGTGCGTAGGCCGATCGCGTACTGGTCAGGGTCCGTAAATACATCAGGCCCCAGGCCGACCATGGTGCTGGTCAGGTGCTCCAGGCCCCAGTCGTCGTTTGGATCGAGCGAGAGGACAAAAGTATAGTCCTCAAACGGAAACGAGCCAAACATGTCGTGATAGGCCGCCGCGATCTGCACCAGGCCATCAACGAACTTGCCGACCTGCAACTCGAACCCGATGCCGCGGGTCACGAAGACATGGTGAAAATCGGTCCCGCGCACATTGCGGGTGATGCGATCGAAAGCGCCCATGATCACGGGCGTATCGAGCGGCACTTCATAGCTGGGATACTCCCACGTCCAGGGCTCGACCTGGCGCGCACCGGAGGGGTGGTGCAGTTCCCAGCCTGCGGGCAGCTCGTAGGTGACGCGGCAGGCGCCCAGATGCGCCGGCGTATGCAGGTAGCGCGTGCCGAGCAGGACCCCGTACTGATCGTCGAGGATGCCGCAAGGCTCGCCGAAGTCGATTGACGAGCAGTAGGCCCTGTAGGTGATCCGCACGGCGCCGGCCCCACCACCGACGTGGTAGGCCTGCCAGCCCGCACGGTGGACGACTAGCGGGGCGCCGGTGTGCTTATCGGCCGCTTTCAGCTCGAACACGTCGCGACCGAAGGTGTCGAACTCATAGTCACCCGGAACCCAGGTGGGCACCTCCAAGCGGATGGTTCCCTCGGCCGCCGGCCCCTCCAGGGTCATCTCCACTTCGATCTCGTGCCGGGCCGGCACAACGCGTACGTGATAAGCCACCGTTTGGTCGTCCATGGCGCCCTCCAACAAGATGACAAGATGACAAGGTGAAAGGGTGAAAGGGTGACTACAACACGCAACACGTTTCACGTTTCACGCATCACGTTTCACACATCACATTCCACCCGGCTCGCGGGAAGCGCACGGGTCCACGGCATTCAACATGTTGCCGGTGCTGAACCAGAAGGTCGCAGCCGCGCCGACCCGCAGCGGATTCTCGGTGCCCGGCAGGCCCTGGAACAGCACCTTGTACTCGTCCTCGGTCAGCGGGTTCTTGCACGGGATCGGCGTGCTGCCCAGCTCAACGAAGCTGACGTCGACGCCGGCCTGGAGCTGGCTCACCGAGATCCATGTGGGCACCTCGGGCAGCGTGAGCAGGTGCTGGTAATCCGGGTCCTGGGCGATGTAGTGGTCGAGGTGCGCCTCCTTGCCATCGCCGAAGAGCACGTACGTCAGGTGCTGCGGGCGGGGGATGTCGGTGTTGAAGTGCCGGTAGCGCACCACGCACTCGATCGTGACTTTGGCCTCCTTGACGATCTGCTCCGCCGGCGTGTCATTCACGTAGTCGCGGTAGATCCAGGCCGGGAAGCTGGTGATGGTGCCATTCGCCACATCGGGAAGGATGAACTGAAAGCTGTCGGTGTTGACGAGGTTGTACGGCTTGCCGGGGTTCTTGGCCTTGTCGGCCAGGTAGGTCTCCATGGCCGACCGATCCAGGCTGGCCCGCAACGTCACCTGGTAGCGGTGGTCCTCTTTCGTGAACATGGGCATGTGAGACAAGTACAGCGTTGTCGTGCCGAGCATGAACATATTATGCGAGTTCGGAGTGTCGATGATCTGCGATGGGTCCTGGTCCATCCTGGCCTCCTCCTAAGTGCTCTTCCAAGTGAGAGCGTAGGGAATAGATCACGGATCAGACGGATCGAACCGATGTGTACAGATCAGGAAAAGGCAAGTGTCCGTGGACATCCGCTCCATCCGTAGCATCCGTGTTCGGTGGTCAAACAGCTCCTTTGGAACTGCATTAGCGCGGCGCCGCTCGTTCCCGGCGGCGGCGCCAGAACGGCGCCGAAGGCCAGCGCTGCTCCAGTTGGTAGAAGTAGTTGCGATTCTGTAAATAATCGGCGAAGCGGGCGGCGACCGATGGGTGATACTCGCGGAGCGCGCCGGCCTCGCCGCCCAGCCACGCGACGATGACCTCGGCCGCCTGGAGGCCGTCGAGCAGGGCTTTGTAGATGCCCTGAGACGAGATTGGGTCGTAGGCCGCCGCCGCGTCGCCCACGGCCAGCCAGCCCGCGCCGCAGGCGCCGTCGAGCACAAACGAGGGCGCGATGCGCACCAGCGTGCCCTGGCCGTCGAGGTGGCAGCCGGCCAGCTCGCGGGAGAGATGCCGCGTTTCTTTCAGGCGGGCCAGCCAGCGCTCAGGCCCGTGCAGCGCCGCCCCCTTGATGATCTCCGGGTCGCTGGCCACGCCCGCAGTCAGACGATCGCCGGGCAACCTGGCCGCATACCACCAGCCATAATCGGCGGCTTCCAGCATCGTCAGGCGCGAAACCTCCGAGGAGGCGGTTAAAAAGGCAGCCACGTAGCTGAGTTGATCGTGAAAGCGCTGGCGCGCGCCCATCAGCCGCGCGAACCGCGAACGACTGCCGGTGGCATCGACCACGAACCGGGCGCGCACCGTCTGCGGCGCTGCGTCGCCCGCCGTCAGCCGCAGCACGAAGCCGGCTGCGCCGATGCGTTCGGCGCCGGCAAACCAGGTGCCACTGCTGAGTTCCGCGCCGCTCTCAGCCGCCTGGCGGGCCAGAAAGGCGTCGAAGCGCTGCCGGTCCAGGTGCCAGCCGGTCCCGTGCGGGTTGAAGAGGTAGTCGTTGTAGCCCAGCGCATCATCGCCCCACGCGGAACAACTGCCCAGGCACGGCTCATGGCCCTGATCAAGAAACGCCTGCCAGACGCCCGAACCGCCCCAGCAGCAGGCGCGTATCCGGCGGGATGCTCTCGCCGACGCGAATGGTGTTGTAATCCCCGGCTTCGACGATCAGGATGCCGGAGACCCCGCGCCGCCGCAGTGCCAGCGCCGTGGCGCAGCCGGCCGGGCCACCGCCCAGGATCACCACCTCGTAGGCCGGCGCCGGCGCGCTTTCAGGTGCCAATGGCGATCGAGTTCATCGGCCAGGGCGTGATCTCCGGCTCGTCCAATTGGCTTTCGACCTCCAGGTACTGCTCCGGGCTGTACGCGACATCCCCCTCGATCGCGCTGCCCTGGATCACGACTCCGATCTTGTACCAGTTAAGCACCATGTTGATCAAGTCCTGGTACCTGCCGGACAGACCTGGGTCGTCGCTGTAGGTGCCCGCCCCGCGCACCGAGTAGAGCAGCGGGCCCAGCTCGCCGTCACAGACATCCTTCGCGGCGTGGATCTGGACGGGCCGTTGGGCCGGCCAGGACCAGTACAGCGTGGAGCTGTTGGTTGGGTTGGGCGCCTGGTTATGGGTGGCACAGGCGCTGTAGTCCGAGTGCCAGGGGATAGCCATGAACTTGGTCACGTCGCCCGGTTCCATGGGCGCCGGCCTGACGCCGTCAGGGCCGGGGTGCATCGGAATATAGCCCACCGTCAGGAATGGGTGACTATATTGAGCCCTGTTGTAGTCGAGCGGGCGCTTACGCAGCCGGAACGGCCCGCCGCCGGATGTCTCCCAATCGTCGATATAGATCTCGGGGTCGCGCATGATAAAGCTCATCTCGATGCCCGGATCGAGTCGGCCGCCCAGGCAATTGACCAAGCTGGCCTTGTCCAGGGACTCGCCCGGGCCAAGCTGCCGGCCGCCGCCCCGGTGGAACAAGCCCTTGTTCCACTGGCTCAGGAAGAAGTACTGCGTCAGCGAGACCGTCAGGAACGCCTTGCTCGCGTCGCCCATCGAGAGCGGCATGAACGGGGCGCCGACGCCGAACTGCTCCTGCCTGTTCGGATCGCGAATATAGGCCAGGCCGGTCAGGATCGTCTCGCCGGGGTCGTCGGTGGCCTTGATCTGACCGACCGCATCGTGGGATGTGATCGCCCGGTCGGGCAGATTGGTGGTCCAGCGCTGTAGCGCCACGGCCAGAAAGATCGGGTTCAGGTGGTCCTCGAAAGAGGGCTGGTAGGAATCCTGAAACCTGTTTTTGAACAGCCGCGGGACCAGATTCAGCTTACGCACCCACGAGTTGTAGATATCGTCCCACATACTGACGACGTTGAGGATCTGAGGCGCGTAGCCGGGCGCGGCCGAGATCACCCAGGCCCCATGCGCCTCCTGCACACTGCCATCCTCGAACACCAGCGTGGCCTCGACCGGCCCGTCGCTGGTGTCATCGAACCAGCCGTCGCCATTGACGTCGCCGTAGACGCCGGGCACAATCTGGTCGCCGGACAACGTATACGGTGTTCCGTCTGGATGGCACCACCCGCACGCCTTGCCGTACCCGCTCAGCACCACCAGGCGGCCCTGGTCGTCGGTTCGTAGCTCCCCAAGCGTCTCGATTTTTCCCACCGGCGTATACAGCGGCGTGAAGTTGTCGTCGGGGAAGGACTTGGGGTAGAGGGCGAGTTCTTTGATCTGGTCGCCGGAGTCCCAGAATGATGCCAGCGTGGGCTTGTCGAACCTGACCGCAGTATTGTCGGTGGCCCGGATCGCGCGCGGGCCGGGATCGATCACCAGCCGCCGCAGGCGCGCCGCGTTGTCGAGATCGGGGCCTTGGGCCGAATTTCTGATCAGCAGGTCGGCGGTGTGGGCTGGATCGTAGATCTGCATGCCAAGGTCGTCGTTCAGGACGTAGGCATTGGCCTTCTTATTGGCCAGGTGTACGGTCCAGATGATATCCGTGACCTTCTTCCCGTCCACGACGCTGCCAACCGTGATCTCGGTCCCTTCGCCGGTGGGGTAGGTTTCGTACAGCTTGTTCGGATACTGGAAGATCCTGAAGCGGGCTGCCTGCCGCTTGAGCGCGCCGGCGCGGTCGCGCAGGTCGCAGCTGGTGATGCTCTCGGATTCGGTGCCCGCCCGGATGGGCAGCCCGCCGGTGGTGTTGCTGCCTTCCTGGGGAAACCCCGCCATTGTTTCCGGGGCGAGGTAATACTCCTCGCTATTGCCCACTCTGGTGACGCCGATGGCGGGATGGACCCGGTAGACATGTGCAGAACTGGACATAGGTATCACCCTCTCCTGTGAACATTGTCGCAGCGAGACAGATCGGTCATTACGAGAACCGGGGGATCGCGCCTCTCTGCCAGCAGGTCAGCACGTCGCCGCCAAGCTTGGCCATCAGCGGGCCGAACGCTTCGGGGTTGCCGCCGCTGAAGAGGTCCTCTAAGATCTTCATAAAGGCGGCGAAGTCCTTGATCAGCGTTTGCTGCGCCGCATGCCCAGGGCAGCCCGGCTCGGGATGGGGCACGCCGTTGTAGGTGGCGGGGAGCTGCCGCATCTCCCGGATGTAGTTGAACTTCTGGAAATGGTCCCAGCTATCCATGAAGCCGTCGGCCGTGTTCTGGAATTCGGTCGGTATGTCGGTGTTGCTCTCGGTCTGGCCCTCGCCCTGATCGACGATGATGTCGAAGAGCGTCATGGCCTGCTGGTAGCCCTGGCTGCCATCCAGCGTGATGATGAGCTGGGGCGAGTTATTGTAGAAGTTCTGGAACTCATTGACCTGGTTGACCCCGCCGCGCAGGTGGTGCCGCAACTCGGCCACGCCCGCCCGGACCGCGTCGTAGAACTCGGCGATCGAGCCATACTCGCTGTGATGCTCGTTCAGGTCGGGTTGGCGATGGGTATCCCACTCCGGGAACTCGATCAGGCACATGCCATTGATGCGTAGCTGATCGAGCGGGCCAAGCTCGGCGCTGAAGGGCGTGTAGATATCGGTGGGATTGGGATCATCGAGGGCGAAATTAATGTGCGGAATATTGGTCCCCTGGTAGACCGGCGCTGTGAACGTCGGAGAATAGTCGAACGCATTGGCGACATTGCTCGACAGTTGCGCGTGCAGCATCTCCTGATACACCACGGACTGGATCAGCTTGTACGGCATGCCGCTGGGGTCCTTGATCGAGTACAGCACGGTCATGTAGTACGGGATCGTCCAGAACTCGAGGTCGACGACGCCCTGAAGATGCGAGTGCAAGTGACGCATGTCCCATTTCGGGCGAACCTTAGTGGTGTTCTCTACCATAACCTCTTCTCTTTCATGAGCACATCTCCACATGGACCATCCGGGGAGGTGGAAAGAGGATTCTTGAGGGGCGGCCCCTCAAACTCCCCCGTTTCAAACAGTCTCTTAATCGTTCGGGTGTTGGGTAAGGGCCGCGATAATGGCAGGCCAAACGAAACCACGATCATTCCCCGCCTGCTAGACCGGCTCGACCCATACAGTTCGCCACCATTGACGCTGTTGGAGCGTCAGGCTATTATAATCGAGCAAAGTATGGCGCAAGACGAAGTAAGACGTAAGCACAGACCCGGCCACGATGTAGTATGAAGTCTGGTTGGATATTGGGGATTGCTGGATTATTTGTGAGCAGGTTCCGAGAACCCACGGTCGTATTATACAACCGTCCGACCGGCTGTCAACAGCCAAATTCTATAAAAATAGACTTTTCCCTCTTGACTTAGGTTATATAATTGGTATAGTCAAATTCGTTCCCCCTTTCTACCAAGCAAGTTTGTTTAAATTCTTCATCGTTTGGGTGGGTTTTGCGGGAGGGTTGCCCTCCCCGTGCCCCTCCCTTTTTTACGCGTGGAGGAGGTTCGAGAGATGTCCACACTCACGCAGTTCAGCACCCCCGCCAAGCAGGAAGACTTTCCACCCGGCTCAGAGCAGTGCCAGGAGCTTCATGACGATTGGAGCACGAACCTCGACGGGTTCACCCAGCAGGCCATCACCGGCAACCCCTGGACCGGCACCAACCAGCAGGACCAGACCGCTTACTACAACCCGTTGCATACCGACATCCCCCCCGGCGTCGCCGCCGCACAGATCAACTGGTTCGCGTTTCCTGGCCGTATCAACGAGTATTTGGGACAAAACCCTAATCTCAACTATACTCAACAGCAGCTCTGGGAGCTGGCCGACACCGGCTACACCGGCGGCGTGTCATTCCCCAAAATACCGACCGTGCTGTGCCCACAGATCGATTGGAACTCCCCTACGCAGCCGTATGGGCCATACGGCCCGCGCGGCTGGCAGGATGAGTACAGCGAATGGAGCGTCACGCGCAATGCGGGCGGCAAGATCATCCGGGTGGACTTCACCTGTGAGAACCCCGAGTATTGGTACAGCTTGTGGCGAGTGTCGCCCGAAAAGGTCGCCGAGATCTACACATCTACGCTCAACTATGGCGCGCCCTCGGGGCAGCAGATCAAAGTGACCGTCGAAGACTTGCAACTGGTCGATCCGAAGACTTACAAGCCGGTGATCGACCCTTCAACCGGGCGACCGGCCTACAACCCGCTCAATAAATGGAATAGTGGGCCGCTATCGACACGGACCGGCTCCTCGACTGACACGGGTGGCGCCATGCACCTCACCAGCACGCCCAATACCTTGCAGACCGAGACCGGGCTGGCCGGGTCGGCCACCGTCCAACGAACGATCGGGCATAGCGACTCCCAGGCGCTGATCTGCTGTAGCCAGTATGGTCAGAATTATCGCAACAGCGATCCGCACATCGGCCAGAGCGTCAACTCGCTCGTCGCAGGCGAGGCCATGGTCTCGCTGGCGGACCCGCCGGGCCTGTATATCCAGATGCCCGATTTCAGCGGGTACAGTCTGCCGCCCAACAACAAGCTGCCCCAGGGCGCGAAGCCGTCGGACTGCTGGCAGATCGTGCGCGGCGCCGAGATCCTGATCGACACTGTGACAGGTAAACCGTATCCGAGCGATGTTGATGGTGTGCCCGGTAATTTTATCCTGCACGCCGTGTTCCAACTGCCCCAATCGTGGGTCGAGGCCGACCCATCGATGACGGTCAGCGACCTCATGATCAATAGCCAGAACATCAACTGGGCGTCGCAGATCGCCGGAACGTACAAGATGGCTCTGTACGGGCGCGGCATTCCCACCTCCGCTCCCGCCACGCAAGCCTGTGTCGGGACCCCTGACGTGCCGCTGGCGCAGCCCTTGCAGATGATGTACAAAGTACTGTGGGATGCCTATTACAACACGCCGGTGCCCAACCCGGTCGAGTTCCCCATGAACCTGGCCAGCAACACGGTGATCATTCCGCCGGCCGTCCCGCTAGGGGCCAAGCGAGTGATGATGGCCTTGACCTGTGTGCTAGGACAGAAGAAGCCTTACCGGCTGCCGACGGTCACATTTTCGCCCAGCAAGGGTGTCAAGGTAAGGTGCCTCAGTATCGACGATGTCACCTACGCGGTTCCAGGCAACTCCTACCCTTCGACCAGCCAGGTGCTCACGCTTCAGTTGGATATTGACGCGAATGCCGACGTAGGCTTGCGCGGCGTTCAGATCACCAACCCTGGGCAGCAGCAAGGCCAGGCCGCGCCCGCGTTCCTGAACATTGTCAAGCCAAGCTAGTGGCTTACCACACAGGTTTTGCGGTGTGGAGGAGGCTTGGAGGGGGCCACCCCCTCCAAACCACCCCCGCAAAACTACTGTGGTGGACCACTAGACAGGCCATCACATACGGAATATCTGCTTCGTACGTTCGTAGGGCTAATGCCAGGGCGCATGGTGGGACTCCCCCTCCCCCATGCGCCCGCTTTATGCGCGGCGCCGTACCGGCCCGGCCCTTCGCCCACCAGGGGAGCGGGGAGAACAAGCTCGTTGTTCGTCCCACAGCGAAAGGAGACCACAATGCACAGCAAAGTAGGCGTGACCGGTTTCACCGTTCTGATCAGCATTCTAGTTGCCACGATCCTCAGTCAGTGCTCTGGGACAGCCACTACGCCCGTCAATGAGGCTACCGGCACGTCATCTTCGCCCGTCAGTGAGGCTGTCAGCGCGTCATCGAACCCCTGCGCCAGCACTCTCAGCCCGCTCACGAGCCTCACCTCACAGGTTCCCAGCGACTTTACCTCCGGCAATCCCTCCCAGATACAGGCCGATTGCTTCGCCTGGCAGGAGTTTATCGCGCTCAACTGGGCCGCTTCGCCCACCGATTGCGGCCAGCCCGATCCGAGCGTCCAGCCGGCTCAATTCGGCACGCCCAACGATACCATCCCGGTCGTCTGGGAGACCTACAAAAATAAAACCGAGGTTTTCAGGCCCAAGGCCGTGCCGCCGACCCCCTGGTGCGCCCCGCAAGACGCGCCGGACCAGCTCGCGGCGGCCCTGGACGCTAGCAATATTCAGCCCACGTCGAATTTCGGTCACAAGGTTTTCTCGCAGGAGTACAAGATTGGGGATGAAGCATCGCTCGATCTTACCGACTTCAACGAGGCATTTACTGATTCCTGGCTCACCGCCCAAAATGGCCTCACCACCATGTTCGAGGTGCGCCTGAACGAAACCGAGTTTACCTATATCACGACCACGCAGACCTACGACGCCGATATACAGCAGACCGTTGCTCTATCGTCATCCGGCCTGATCCTGCCGAACGGGAGCATCGAGATCAAAGCCGCCTGGATTCAGCTCAACGATCCCAGCCGTGGCCCAGCTTCAAGACCTCCCAGGCGGTTGTGTTCTATCCATCGGCGCCCACCACGCCGGTGACGGCGACCATGGGGCTGGTCGGCCTGCACATCATCCAGAAGACGAAGTTTGGGCAGCAATTCGTCTGGGCCACATTTGAGCATGTGAACAACGCCCCCAGCACGACCGATGCCAGTCAGATGAAAGACTGGTACACCTTCTACAATAAGACCTGCGATCCAAGTACAGATCATTATAAGTGCCAGGTGAACTATGCGCCCCAGCCGAACGTCGATCCGTACAGTGCGCCCGTCCAGGTTATGCGCTCGCAGGCGATCGACGGCAATGCATCCAGCGTCAATCAGTATGTCTGGGGCGTGATCAAACAGGCCAACCCAGATTCCGTGTTCCTGAACTACCAGTTGGTCAATGTGTTGTGGCCGAACCAGAGTACCGCCGTTCGGCCAGGCAGTTGTGCCGGCAAGGGTTATATGCCGAATGGCGACCCGCAGCCGCCGTCAAGCTCGCACATCGTAGCCAATACCACACTTGAGACCTATTTTCAGCTCCAGTTCACGTGTCTCGACTGTCACATCCAGGCCGCCATCGCTCCGCCGCCGCCGGCAAACACCTGCAAAGCGGGGTATGCCTCGGATTATTCGTTCCTGTTTAGCTCGGCGAAATCGAGCAAGTAGGAGTATCCCAATGGAATCGACACAGCATCCAACTTGGTATGATACCGTCAGGCAGCTCTTCGCGGCGCCGTACTGGATCGAGGAGTTGCGGCGGGAGGGCGTCGGCGCGGGCTGGCGCGGGTGCATGGACGGCTACCAGGTCTACCTTGATCAGTACGCCAGTGTTTGCCAATACGCGGTGACGATCTACGATCACCTGGCCTCGCGCGCCATGCCTCTGACGACCGACCAGACGCAGTTCTGGCCCGACGACGCGCTGGCGCAGTTGCGCGCCTGGATCAACGAAGGCTGCCGCCAAACCGCCGGCGAGCCGATCAAGGAAGACAACCGTATCCCGCCCCCTACTCCCCTGCCGCCCAAACTGCGGGTGCGTAAGAATATCCTCGATCTCACCCAGGCCGAGCTGGACGAGTACCGCATGAAAATCGAGGAGGTGGGCGCGACCACGCTCGACCCGAACGCCGCCTGGTCGCGGATCGCGTACCTGCATACCGATTGGTGCCTGCACTACCAGGAAGCGTTTCTGCTCTGGCACCGCGCCAATGTGCTCTACCTTGAGGAGCTGATCGACTTCCCGATCCCCTACTGGAACTGGATGGCGCCGAATGCGACCAAAGACGGCGACCCGGCGGCGGGCCTGCCGCAGCCGTTCAAGGATCTCACCTATATCCACCCGAAAACGGGCCAGGAGCGGCCCAACCCACTACGGTTCGCCGTCGCCAAAGATGGGCGCAGCAAGGCTTGTGCCGGGAGCGAGAGCGTGGGTATCGATTGCCGCTATGTCCAGCGCGACCCCATCTTGTATACCGAGGGCGATCAGCAGCGCCAGGAACGGCAGAGCAAGCTGAATCTACTGGGCAAGTATCAGCAGCAGGTCGCCTTTGCCTTCCAATGGCCGGTGTTCAGCACGCCGGAGGGCTCGGGCCAGCCATGGGCCAATATTCTGTCGTTCAACCCCCCGCCGCCGGACTCCGATTACCCGCATCAGTCGGACTTTGACGGCCTATACGAGCAGCCGCACGACAATATTCACGGCTGGGTCGGACCTGATATGGCCGATAATGCCTATACCGCCTTTGACCCGGTGTTCTGGTCGCACCACTCGAATATCGACCGGATCTTCGAGCAGTGGAAGCGAGCGCATCCCGCGTCGCTCTTTACCGCTATCTTTCCGCTGCGGCCCTTCGTTGGGCCGCAGGCCGCCGAGGTCGATCTCGCCAACCCGGAGACCTTTGTCTACACGACCATCGGCGATATGGCCAAAGACTCGCGCGCCCTTGGCTATGATTTCGAGCCGCCCAGCGTCCCCGACTTAACCGGGACAGCATACAACGAATGGTCGGATTACCTGTACATTCTTTTCAATAATGTGCGCTGCATCCAGGATACCTACCAGATCGACGTGTTCCTCAATCTGAGAAACCCGCAGCCGGAGGACAAAGATCGCAACCAGATCCATTATGTCGGGCGGGTGACGCGGCTTGGTATGGGGGTTGAGGATGACAAGGGGCGCTGTACCATGAATGGCGTGACGCGCGTTCTGGACGCCAGCTACAACGCCTATTATCTCCACCTGACCCCCAGTTCAGAGATCGCCGTCAGCCAAATCGTGACCGACGTCACCACCGGCAAGCAGTTAACGCCAGACGAGTACCGTCAATTGCCTGGCTTCGAGCCTAGCTATGTCTGGGGCAAAGGCGACCCGACCGCGCGACCGGCCACGCCGGCGAACCAGCCGAGTGGGCAGGCTTGCCACTGAGTACAGCGTGCCTACTCTTTGTTCTTTGTTCTTTGCTCTTTGTTCTCGGCCACCGATTTGCGGCTTTCGCGGTACTCGCGCGCCGCCGCCGCGACACGATCGCGTTCGACCCGCAGCTCGCCGGCGCGTAGCGACAGCGCCAGCGAGACGATCGCGCCGGCAAACAGGGCCAGGCCCGCGAGCGCAAGGATCGTCTGCAATGGCCCGATCTCGCCCCCAGCTGCCAGCATGGCGTTGAACGCGGCGAAGCACAGCAGCGCCGCAGCACCGAACACATACGCGCGCCGGCGGTGCGGGTGATCGCGCAACGCCCGCGCGTACACGAACAGGAATCCTGCCATCAGCAGCGCGACCAGCACGCGAACGATGAAGCCATTCATCTCGTTTTCCCTCCCTCTGCAATGACAAGGTGACAAGGTGGCAAGGTGACAAGGTGACAAGGTGACAAGGTGACAAGATACAAGAAAGCCGTTACCTTGTCACCCCTTCACCCTTTCACCCTTTCACCTTGTCACCCCTTCACCTTGTCACCCAGGTTCTCATTCAGCCGCGCCAGCTCCTCGGCGGCCACCGAGTTGTCGAGTTTCTTGAACAGCGGCGCCGGCGCCAGGAGCAACTGGCCGGCTGGCAGCGCGCCCGGCTCCCAGCGACCGGCAGTGGCGTAGTCCCCCGTTAGCACCAGGCGCGTGGCGCCGGTGGGGTCGAGCGCCTCCTCGATCCGCGGCTGCGGCGCGAGCGTCCCGCTGTAGCCGAGCATCTCGTGGAGTGCCTGGCTGCTGTGCGGCAGAAAGGGACTGAGCAGCGTCTTGAGATTGTCGACGACCCGCAACCCCGTGTAGATCACGGCGGCGGCCCGCTCCCGGTCGCTCTTGACCAGCTTCCACGGCTCCTGCTCGCTGATGTACTGGTTGGCGCGCTGCGCCAGCGCCAGCGCCTCCTGGAGCGCCAGCTTCAACCGCACCCCGTCGAGCAGCTCGCCCACCCTGGCGAACGCCTCGTCGGCCACCTGGAGCAACTGCCGATCGACCTCCTGAAGCTCGCCGGGGTCGGGCACCTGACCGAAGTTGCGGTGGGCGATATTCAGCACCCGGTTGGCCAGGTTGCCCCAGGTCGCCACCAGCTCGTCGTTGTTGCGGCGCACGAAATCGGCCCACGACCAGTTGCTGTCGCGGCCCTCCGGCGCATTGGCCGCCAGGTAGTAGCGGATCTGGTCGGGCTGGTAGCGATCCTCCAGGTCGGGCACCCAGAGCGCCCAGTTGCGGCTGGTGCTCATCTTATCGCCCTCCAGGTTCAGGAACTCGTTGGCTGGCACGTCGTAGGGCAGCACCCGGTCGCCGTAGCCGATCAGGATCGCCGGCCAGATGATCGTGTGGAATGGGATGTTGTCCTTGCCGAGGAAGTAGTACGAGCGCGCCGGCGAGCTGCCGTCCGGGTTGCAGACCCACCACTCGCGCCAACGATCGGGCTGGCCGGTGCGCGCAGCCCACTCGATCGACGCCGAGAAGTAGCCGATCACCGCGTCGAACCAGACGTAGATGCGCTTGTCCTTGAACGACGGATCGTCGATCGGCACCGGCACGCCCCACTCCAGGTCGCGGGTGATCGCGCGGCCGCGCAGCCCCTCGCGCAGCCAGTTCTGGGTGAACAGCGCGGTGTTCTGCCGCCAGTACGAGCGGTCCACGCCATCGAGCCAGGCGCGCAGCTCTGGCTCCAGCTTGGCCAGGTCCAGGAAGAAGTGCTCGGTGTCGCGAAAGGTGATCGGCGCGCCGTCCAGGGTCGAGCGCGGGTCGCCCAGCTCCCACGGGTCGCGCAACTGCCCGCAGTTGTCGCACTGGTCGCCGCGCGCGCGGGCAAAGCCGCAGTTCGGGCAGATGCCCTCGACGTAGCGGTCGGGCAGAAAGCGGCCCAACGTCTCGGAGTAGGAGCCGGTCATTGTCTCCTTATACAGGTAGCCGCGCTCCAGCAGCCGCAGAAAGATGTCGGTCGTGACCCGGTAGTGGTTGTCGGTGTAGGTCTGGGTGAACAGGTCGAAGGTGATCCCCAGCCGCTCAAAGGTCTTCAGGAAGGTCGGGTGGTGGCGCCCGATGACCTGCTGCGGCGTAATGCCCTCCTTCTCGGCCGCCAGCGTGATCGGCGTCCCGTGGCAGTCGGAGCCGGAGACCATCAGCACGTGGTTGCCCTTGAGGCGCTGGTAGCGGGCGAAGATATCGGGCGGCAGGTAGGCCCCCGCGAGGTGCCCGACGTGGAACGGGCCGTTGGCGTAGGGCCACGCGACGGCGACGAGAATATGTTCCGGCATATGGATGCCTCCTCGATATTTGAGTATCTTTTTACAGTTTGTATTATACGCGACGATACGACTGGGATCGTATGGGCTGCGACACAAAACAAAAGGGCCGCCCGTGCTGGGCGACCCTGAGCCTGGATCGGCGCTGCGATCAGTGGGCGAACAGCATGGGCAATCGGCTGCGCGGTATCCCGCGCATCCGCATTGCCATGCTGGTTGGGTGAGAAATGATCATCGCCATTTGCTCCTTATCGGTGCTGTAAAAAGGTTTTGTGGAGGGCGGCCCCTCCACACCTCCCCTTTTAGCCTGATGGAAAATTCTTTGTGGAGGGCGGCCCTTCCACGCCTGCCCGTATGCCCCGATGGAAAAAGGTTTGTTGGTCGCGATCAGCGCCCCGGCTGGCGCGGCGGTCGCCGCGACATTGGCGAGTTCCGCATCGACTGCTGCTTCGGCGAGCTGGATTTCGCGCCCGCCTTGCCCTGGCCTGATTTCTTCTTCGACATACCATCCTCCTTATGCGATACGCCACGGATCATCGCGGTGGCTCCCGGCAGTGCTCGTGGGTGGTCGGCGACCCTGCGCGCCTAGTGGCTCATCGTCGCGGCCCGGTAACGGGAATCAAAAGGCCGTGAGCGGTGTGCCATCGCCCACGGCCAGTGTATCGCATGTTCGGGGAGGTCAGTCAGGCGACACAGTGGCAGTGGGCATGATCATGTTCATCTCGCGGATGCGAACGATCGCCAGCGAGCGAACCATGATCATTGTGTCGCGCATGTTGACCATCGGAGTAGTCTTCCGTCCCACGAGTACTGCTTCACCAATGCGGCGATCATAGCACGCTGATCGGCGTATGTCAAGGCCGACGCCTCGGTCTTTGGTCTGATGTTGGCGAGTTGTGCTTATCGGCATTCGTCCGTGTTACATGTTGCGTGTCAGAGCACGTAATACGCAACACGTAACACGCAATAGAGTATGGCGAATGACAAATGACCCGCTAGGAGATCGCGCCCCAGGCGACCACCGACGACGGTCGGATGGCGATCACCGGCTGCTCGTGGATCGGCATCGCCTGGTATTGCTGGTAGCGGGCGCGCAGCAGCGCCACCGCGCGGTCGTGCTCGACGTCGCCGGGCGCCAGCAGCGCGGCGGTGCCCTGGATCAGCAGGTAAGCCAGTTGGCTCCAGTCATCGCTGTAGCGGTCGATCACCAGCGCGACCTGGGGGTTGGCGCGCAGATTGCGCACCCGCTTGAGCCGGTCGGGCGCCACGCGCTTGGGCTTGGCGTCCAGCGCGATATACAGGCTACCCCCGTCGCACGCATAGCAGACCGGCACAACATGGGGCCGCCCTTCGCCGTCGGTGGTCGCCAGCCGGCCCACCCGCTGGTTCTGGAGGAAAACAAGCTGGTCGTCAGTCAACATGGTTTGTGGAGCCTGTCCGTTTTCAGTTGTCCGTGGTCAGTTGTTCCGCAACTGACCACGGACAACTGACAACGGACAACTGACAATCTCTACTCTCCAATCTCAACTTGTAGCTCGTCGAGCGCGGCCCGGATCTGGGGGTCGTCGTCGGGGGCGAACAGCCACCACTCGGCCTCGACCTGCTGGTTGGGGATCACCCCGCGCCCCTCGACGGCGGTGCCGTCGGGCAGCTCGTAGGTCAGCTCGGCCAGCCAGAGCCGCGAGCCATCGGAGAAGTTGCGTTGCAGCAGGTTCTCGGTGTTGCCGGCGCTAGCCATCCCCACCACCGAGGCGCGACCGAGCACCTGCATGCCGGCGGCGAACATCTCGGCCGCGCTGACCGTGTCCGGCCCGGTCAGCACGACCACCGGCACGCCGTCGAGCTGCGGCATGGTCCTTCCGGCGGGAACGTTCAGATCGGAGTTGGAGTCGCGCCCGCTGCTGCTGCCGATCGAGCCGCCGTCGGCGAACAGCGCGATCGTGTTGAGCATCAGATCGACAAATCCGCCACCGTTGTCGCGCACATCGACGATCAGGCCGTCGAGCGGCCCGGCGTCGCTCAATTGCTCGATCTGGGTTCTCACGCGCTGGTCGAGGTCCTCGACATCGAACGTGTCGATAGTCACCAGGCCCACCTGGGTATCGGGGAGCCGCCGGCCCTCCACCGGCGGAAAGGCCTCGTTGCCGATCGGGCGCCGGATGACCTCAATATCGCGGTCGGCTGCGCCCGGCGAACGCACCGTGAGCCGCACACTGCTGCCCGGCGTGCCACGGATCGCGGTGATCGGACCGCCCGGCCCAAACGCATCCTCGTCGATAAACTGGATGCCGTCGATCTCCAAGATCAGATCGCGCGGCTGGAGCCCGGCCTCCTCGGCCGGCCCGCCGCGCGCCAGCCGCGTGATCAGCCCGCCCTCCGGCACATCGCGCACCACCGCGCCGATGCCCACGTAACTCAGCTCGCCATCGAAGCGCGCCTCGTCCTCGGCCACCTCTTGCGGTGACTCGAAGCGCGAGTGGTCGTCGCCGAGCCGCTCGATCATCTCGCGCATCAGCTCGTAGAACTCCTCCGGCGTTGCGGCGGCTGCGACGCGCGGAGCGAACTCGGCCCGCACGGCCTCCCAATCGACCCCGCGGTAGTCCTGGTAGATATACCTGTCGCGCACCAGCGCCCAAGCCTGCTCGAAGATCCGGGAGCGCTCATCAGCCGCCAGCGGCGCCAGCGTCGGCGTCGGCGAAAGCGGCACGAATGTCGGGGTCGAGGTTGGGGTGACAGTAGGCGTCGGCGTGGCGGTCGGTGTTCGCGTCGGCGTGGCGGTCGGCGTGGCGGTTGGGGTGGGTGTCGCCGTCGGCGTGGCGGTCGGCGTGGGGGTGGGCGCCTGCACCAGCGGCAGGATGATCGGCGGGGCCGACAGCTCGCAGGCGCTGAGCAGCAGCGCGATCAGAATGCCGACAGGAGTTAGAAAAGGGGGTGTGGGGGAAGCCCCCACAAAAAAGCCCACCCACGTTCCAAATGATTTAGGAATACTATAGCCAGGTCGTCGGTTGCTCATAGGGCGTTCGCGCTGCGGTGATCCTCGGTTCTGTTTGCTTTCGCCGGTATGATACCACAGGCAGCGCCGTTCTGGCGGAGCGTGGTTAGGGACTCGAAACATAAAAAGCATCCCAGATCCGTGAAACGTGAAACGTGATCGGGTCGTTGCTCACGTTTCACGCTTCACGTTTCGGGTTCGCTGTGGGAGCTTTTAAAACGCACGCTTCCTTACTTTTGCAGCCACACCGACACGCTGCCGCCCTTGCAGCGGAAGTTGCCCCACCCGTCGCCGTTGGTCGTCACCTGCTCCCCAATATGGCCCGTCAGGTCAGAGAATGTCCGGTTGGGCCGGAAGACATTCATCCACTTGTCGCCATCCGACCCATTGGTCATCACGACCACCATCGCGCCGGGGTGCTCCGGGGTGCCGAGCCGGGTCCAACCGATCGTATTCGGATGATCGAAGTAGTCGTGCTGGTCGCCAAAGCCGTAGGCCTGCCGCGCCTCGATGAACTTGTCGATCAACCAGCGGTGCGAGTGCAGGACCACCGGCGGGCCGCCGCGACAATAATCCGGGTACTCGGCGCCGTAGTAGTCGCCGTAGAAGACGCATGGGTACCCTTCCCGGCGCAGCAGGATGAGCGCGTAGGCCAGCGGCTTGAACCAGGGCTCGACCGGCAACTCCAGCGACCGGCAGGGCTGGGTATCGTGGTTCTCCACAAACGTGACCGCTTTGGCCGGCTGTTCGCGCATCAATGTGCCGTCGAGGATCGTACGCAGGTCGAAGCCGGCGCTGGCCTGGCTGGCATAGTGGAACCGATAGTGCAGCGGCGCATCGAACAGCGTCATCACCCCATCTGTCTGGGCCAAGTAGTCGTGCAGATCGGCGACGTTGGGCGACCAATATTCGCCGACGCTGAACAGCTCGCGCCCGCCGAAGTGGACCCGCAGATGGTTGAGCCAATCGCGGAAGAAGGAGGATCGAATATGTTTGACCGCATCGATGCGAAAGCCGTCGACGCCGGTTGTATCGACGAACCAGCGCCCCCAATATTCTAACTCCCCGCGCACGAACTCATTACTGGAGTCGAGGTCATTGGCCATCAGGTAGTCGTAGTTGCCGTGCTCGTGGCTGACCTCGGTTTCAAAGGTTTTATCCTTGAGCCGGTACAGTTTATTCGCGTTTTGGGTCAATGCGTTGTAGGAGAGCGAGTCGAAGCACCACCAGAACCATTTCATCGCCGAGTAGGTGTCACCGCGCCCTGGAAACGTGAATTTCGTGTAGCCGGAGATCTGGTACCAATCGCTCACCGGAAGATTACGGTCATTCCAATCCATCTCCTGTGCCCAGATCATCTCTTGTTCGTCAGCGCCGTCTTTGTGGTTGAACACCACGTCGCCATAGCACTGTAGCCCATGGTGCTGAACGGCTTTGATCGCCGCCAGCAGCTCATCGCGCGTGCCGTACTTGGTGCGAACGGTGCCTTTCTGGTCAAATTCGCCCAGGTCAAACAAGTCATACACCCCATAACCGACGTCAAAGCCGCCGCCGGCCCCTTTGCCGCACGGCGGAATCCACACCGAGGTGAAGCCTTGCTCCGCTAATTCCTGCGCCCGACCGGCTAGTTCATTCCAGAGGGTGCCGTTCTCGGGGCTGTGCCAGTGGAAGAACTGCATCATGACGCCATTACCTATCGACATAGTAAGCCTCCCTTGTGTCCAGCTTGCACGATCGTCGGACACGCACATCCAGCATAGGCGTCATTGCCAGGTCACAGATAACGTGCCACCAATCCTCCTATCGTCCACCATAGAGCATTCCTAAATCATTTGGAAAGTGGGTGGGCTGTTCTATGAGGGCTTCCCCCACACCCCCTTTTCCAAATGCCATGGCCCGCGTGAAGCGCAGCCTGCCCGCCCACCCGAGTGAGCGAAAGCAGATGTGTGGGAGCAAGCGCGCTACACACTGAACGGGCGAGCGGCGGTATTTGGGGCATACGAGGGCTGGGGTTCAACCCCAGGGCAGGTTTTAATAGGAGCAACTTTGGTTTTACGATGATGAATCGCCGCCCAACGCCCGCTCCAGCGCCCGCTGCGTCATCGCCCGGTAGACCGCTTTCAGATCATCGTCGATGGCGGCGGGCGCGGGGCCGAGGCGCCGCAGCAGGGCGGCTTCGATCGCGGGCGGGGCAATATGGGGCGCAATCGCCTCCAACTCCGGCCCAGCTTGGTAGAACGTCGCCAGCAACTCCTCCAGCGCCGGCACCTGCTCAACGGGCGCCGCCATCACGACTGGCAGAGCCTGGCTGGCCTCGGAGCGGCGCTGGCGCAGAGCGGCGATAATCTGCTCGCGGGAGCGCCCGCGCGCCTGGAAGATCAGGAACGGGTCGTCATCGAAGCGCTCACCGAGCAGATAGTAGACGGCGGCGATGTGCTTGCAAGGGTTGGCGGAGTCCGGACAGGAGCAGGATGTGCTGAGATCGCGGGCGCTCTGCGGGAACAGCGGCGCCCCGACCGCGTCGAAGGCGCTCTCGATGTCCTCGGGCATCTCGCCGGCCAGCAGTTTGGCGGCGAAGATTGCCTGCTCCGACAGGGCCTCGATCACCTGGTTCCAATGGGCGTCGGATAGCGCCCGCAGCTCGATCGCCACGCTATAAGGCGTGCGCTGCGAGCCCTGCACCTTGGCCCGGATCTTGGGGCCGGCGAAGTCGATCGACAGCACCTGGCCCTGGCGAGCGTAGGTCTTGCCGCGCGTCAGCCGGCTGCCCCAGTCCCATCCGCTCCAGCGCCACGATCCAGCGCTTGGCCCACCACAACTCGCCAAACGCGCCGCGCCGGCTGCGGGCCTTGATGCCCTTGTCGGTGCGGATCGGCCGCGAGGGCTTGTACCAGCCCCGGTCGCCATAGTACCCCCCATCGTCGTCCTCTTCATCGTCCTCTTCATCGTCGTCATCGTCGTCATCGTCGTCGTCGTAATCTTCGTCGTCGTCATACTCGTCGTCATCGTCGTCGGGGGGCGGCTCGAATCTTGCGAATTTTTGGCATCTTTTAACGCTCCCGCTCGATATAGGTTGGGGTGGGGTTTAAGGCGCGGGCGGCCCTCCCCTTGCCCCTCCCTTTCCAGTTCTTTATCGATCAGATCTCGACCGCCTCCTCGCGCCGCAGCACCACCAGATCGCGCAGTTGCTCGGTGTTCAGCTCGGTCAGCCAGCCCTCGCCGGCGCCCAGCACGCTCTCGGCCAGCGCGCGCTTGCTCTCGATCATCTCGTCGATGCGATCCTCCAGCGTGCCGCCGCAGATGAACTTGTGGACCTGCACATTGCGAAGCTGCCCGATCCGGAAAGCCCGGTCGGTGGCCTGGTTCTCAACGGCTGGGTTCCACCAGCGGTCGAAGTGGAACACGTGGTTGGCGGCGGTCAGGTTCAGGCCGGTCCCACCGGCTTTGAGCGACAGGATAAAGACGCGCGGGCCGTTTGGCGCCTGGAACCGCCGCACCAGCGGATCGCGCTCCTTGGCGGGCGTGCCGCCGTGTAGGAACAGCACCTCGTCGTAGAACGTCTCGCGCAGGTATTGCTGGAGCATCTTGCCCATCTCGGCAAACTGCGTGAACACCAGCGCGCGGTCCCCGGCGGCGTAGACCTCCTCCAGCATCTCCGTCAGGCGCTCCAGCTTACCGGATCGCCCAGCCAGCGCGCTGCCGTCTTTGGCGAACTGCGCCGGGTGGTTGCAGACCTGCTTGAGCTGCATGAGCATCGCCAGCACCTGCCCGCGCCGCCGCATGGCCTCGCCCTCGGCCTCGGCCTGCTCGACCTGCATCAGCGCCTCGCGCACCACCGCCTCGTAGAGCGTGGCCTGCTCCTGCGTCAGCGGGCAGTAGACCTTCATCTCCTGCTTCTCCGGCAGATCACTGATGATCGTTGGGTCGGTCTTGAGGCGGCGCAGCACGAAGGGCGCGGTGAGCTTTCGCAGCCGCTCGGCCGCCGCCTTGTCGCCGGTGCGCTCGATCGGGCGGGCGAACTCGCGCTTGAACGCCGTCTCGCCGCCCAGGTAGCCGGGGTTGAGGAACGCCATAATGCTCCACAGCTCGGTCAGCCGGTTCTCGACCGGCGTGCCGGTGAGCGCGATCCGGCTGGCGCTCTTGAGTGAGCGGGCCGCCTGGGCTTGCCGCGTGCTCGCGTTCTTGATGTTCTGCGCCTCGTCCAGCACCACCGTGCCCCACTCGACCGCCGCCAGCGCGGCCTGGTCGCGCGCCAACAGTGGGAAGCTGGTCAACACCACGTCGTGGCGCTTGGCCGCGCGCCCGAACGCCGGGCCGCTCTGGCGGTCGCTGCCGCCGTGGACCATCACCCGCAGCGATGGGGCGAAGCGCCCGATCTCGCGCTGCCAGTTGCCGACGACCGAGGTGGGGCAGACGACCAGGGCCGGCGCCTTGATTCCCAGGCGCTCACGCTCATCGAGCAGGAAGGCGATCGTCTGCGCCGTTTTTCCAAGTCCCATATCATCCGCCAGGCACGCCCCCAGCCCGAACCGCCGCAGGAACGCCATCCATGCCACCCCACGAGCCTGGTAGGGCCGGAGCTGGCCATGCAGCTCTTTGGGCGGCGGCAGCGGCTCCAGCCGATCCGTTTGGCCGAGGCGCTCCAGCAGATCGCCCAGCCAGCCCTCGGCCTCGACCCCGGCCAGCTCGACGCCAGCCGGGAGCGCCTGCCCATCGGCGCCCAGCCCCATCCGCAGCGCGTCGGCCAGCGTCAGCTCATCGCTCTGCTCAAAGAAGCGGCGCATCTTCTCGATCTGGTCGGGGTCGAGCACAACCCACTGGCCGCGCACCTGCACCAGCGGCTGCTTGAGCGCCGCCAGCCGATCGAACTCGGCCCGGTCGATTGGCTCGCCCGCCAGCGTCAGCTCCCAATTGAAGCTCACCAGCGCGTCGAAGTTCAGCAGGCTCTTCGCGTTTGGCCCGGCGCCCTTGGCCTTCGCTTTTGCGCGGGCCTGGATGCGGGCGCCGCGGCCCTGCCACCAGCTTGGCACCAGCACGCCAAAGCCGCTCTGCTCCAGCAGCGGCGCGGCCTCCTTGAGAAACGTAAATGCGCCATCGGCCGAGAGCGTCGCGCGGTCGGGCGCGCGCTGGCGCAGGGCCGGCTCCAGCGGTGGGAAGAGGCGCGCAGCGTAGCCGAGCCCGGCCAGCAAGCGCTCCTGCGGGTGCTCGAAGCGCCGGTCGAGGTAGTTGAACGTCGCGCCGCGCTCGCGCCAGATCTGTGCGGCCGGCACGAGCAGGCTCGGGTCGTCGGTGGCGCGCAGCAGGAACCCCAGCGACCAGGGTCGGTCGGCGCGCTCGGGCGGCTCCAGCCGGAACGTGATCCGGAAGACATCATCGCCGGCGGCCTGCGCCTGGCCCGCCCAGGTCTGCCAAGCCTTGTAGAGCGCATCGGCCTCCGGCCCGCGCAGGTCGACAGCCGGGTCGGAGCCGAGCAGCGCGGCCAGCCACTTGCCCCCTGGTGTGGGCGCGCTGCCGATAGCCGACCGTAGGCTGCTGCTGGGCACAACCTGGCCTTTGCGCGGGCGCGTCAGAGCCGTCGGCCCTGCGGCCGGCTTGCCCTGGGTGGAGGGTCGCTCGATCGTCGAGAGCATGCGGATCGTCTGATCAACCGCTGTGGCCAGAAAGTCGTCCAGCAGCGCGCGGGGAGCGGGGGCGTCAGCCGCCGTTGGCGCGGCGGCCCGGCAGAGCGGTGGCATACCACGGGCCAGGGCTGCCAGCTTCTGTGCCAGCTCGGGCTGTGGGCGCGGGAGCCAGGAGGCGATAAGCCGGAAGCCATCGCGCTGGAGGGACGGGAGCGCCTGCTGACCGGCGATGATCTCCATGGCCAGCAGCGCCGCCAAGTGCCACACCCGCAGGTCAGCCCCGCCGCCGCGTGCCAGCGGGGACAGCAGCAGCTCCAGCGCCGGGTCGATCGGCAGCAGCAGACCCGCGACACGCCAGGGTGCCAGGCGCGGCGCGCCTGCGGGCGCCTCAAGCGCGCCGGTCGCCAGCAGCTCGGGCGAAGGAAACGGGGCGCTCTCGGCCGAGGGCAGCCAGAGCGTCAATGTCTGCTCCTCGATCTTCGCGCCGGCATACGGCTCAAGCAACGCACCCAGCCGCTCGACAGGTAGCTGGAATGGGTGAACCGGCAGGCTCGCGCGCCGGCCCTTGCGCGCAGCCGGCGCACCGCTCTCGCCCCACACAAACAGGCGTTTGAGGGACGGCAGCCAGGTACCGTGCAAGACATCACCCATAGTCACGCGACTCCCGCTGAACACATAACATACGGCCCAGCATCATACGACACGCCAGAATGGCGTAGATTATAGCACGTGTTGGCGGTCGCCCGGCCCGACCCACAGCTCGCGCGCGGCGTCCCAGCTCCAGCCGGGCGCGTCGACCTGGAGCGGCAGGCGCGGCCAGCCGGCGGCGATCCGCGCCTCGGTAGCAGGCCAGCTCCGCACCCCACTGAACGCGTCGGCGGCCTCGACGTTGCACGCGCCGACGGCGCAGGCGGCCGTGAGCGTCGGCTCCGGCGGCATCCCGCGCAGCAGGCCCATCAGGAAGCCGGCGATCGTTGCATCGCCGGAGCCGGTGGTGCCGACGACCTGCACCTCGAAACAGGGCGCCCACAGCTCGCGGCCGGCCCAGGCGGTCGGATCGGCCGGGGCGGCGCGCCCCATGCGGCCGAGCGCCGCCGCGCCGGCAGTGTGCAGGTACAGCCCGCGATGCCCGGCCTTCAGGCCGACGATCGCGGAGCCCATGGCCAGCAGCTCCCCCGCTAGCTCGGCGATCAGCGCGGCGGGGACATGCTCGATCATCCCGGCGGCGCCGGCCCGGCCACCAAGCTGGTCGAACACCGGGCGATGAAGCATCTGCAACATCTCCTCAACGCTAGGCAGGAACACGTCAACATACGGAAGCAGCGCATTCAGGATCGCGCGCCAGTCGGCGCGGCCGGTCGGCCCATCCGGGTCGGTCATGGTCATGTCGAGGGCTGTGGTGGCGCCGTGCTGCTTGGCGCGCCGGAACAGCGCCACCAGTTCGGCCCCGCCATCCTGGTACATACGCCGCATGATCGGCGGGTAGCCGAAATGGAACAACCGTGCCTGGGCCAGCGCCGCGCCGGGCACATCGCCGGCGCCGAACGTGGTATTGCAGCCGGGGTTGTGGATGAATATTCGGTCGGCGCCGGGCGGGCTAAGGATGATCGTGTAGGCAGTGCTCTCGCCGGGCGCGACGACCAGCCCCTCGGCCAGCCCCGGCCCGTGCGCCTCGACCAACGAGCGAACCGCCTGGCCGAACATATCGGCGCCGATCTTGCCGATCAGCCGGGTGGGTACCCCAAGCCTGTGCAGCGCCAACCCGGTGTTGGCCACCGCGCCGCCGGTCGCGAAGGTCGCCGGCCCGGCCTCGATCGCTCGCCCCGGCATAAACAGTGCGCCGCCGACCAGCTTGGGGATGATATCCAGGGTGACGTGCCCGGCCACAACAACCTCGTAGGCCATCGCTCTGCACCTCGGCGACGATAGACATTCCTCGCATGGGCAGAGTATAGCACTCGCGCGGGGGTTTTCTCAATGACACGAGTTACATGGTGGCGCCCGCAACGCTCTATTGCCTGCGGCAGCAAGGTACTTCACCTATTTTTATCATCGATTTTTCGCCCAGCGGGCGAAAAATCGATGATAAAAGGAAGAAAAAAGTACTACTCTGCCGAAGGCTAAAACCAGGCTTGATAGATAACCACGTAATTCGTGTAAATGTAAAGAAGAGGGTGCCGGGGAGGCTTACGCTCCCCAGCACCCTCTGCGCTGTACTCTTTCGACCAGGACCGCACTTCCACCACACTACGCCGATCGCATCTCCTGGTGCAGCCGCTTGAGATCCGGGTTGCGCTGGAGCCGGTTTAGCAGGTTACGTTTGGCGCTATAGACATCCGTGATGCTGGCGAACAGCTCCGGGTGGCGCGCCTGAATGGCGCGCGGCGGGAGATCCATCACAAAGCTCTCGGCCAGGACCGTGCGCTCCTGCTCGGTCGCGGGCGCTCTGCTGACCAGCCACCACAGCTCGGCGCGGTCGAACTGATCAAGGACAATGTGCTCCGGCGCGTGTGTCATACCGACCTCCAGGCGCTGAAATACGCGCTCGCGGCTGGCCTGCGCGCGGGCACAGTCGATCACTGCGGCGGTCACGCAAGTGCGTAGGTAGGCCAGCAGCGCGGCCAAGCTGGGGAACTGGACGAAGCGCTCCGGCGAGAGCGCCGCCCACGCGCGGGCGAGCGCACGATCGGCAATGTCGTCAGAGTGTTCGCCGATCGCGGTTCGAGCACTACGATGGCGTGTCCAGACGAGCAGCAGTGGGCGGTAGCGAACGTAGATGGTGCTCCACGCCTCATCATCGTGCTCCATGATCGCGCGTCGGAACAGTTCATAGCCCTCATCCGGGGCGAATGCTGCCAGCAGATGTGTGTCCACGTTTACCTCCGGCGAAATCGAGCGGATGATACATACGATCGGCGGTCGCCTAACGGGGCGCACAGGGTATAAAGGTCGGTCGTCTATTATAGAAGGGAAGGCTTGGCGCTAAATCTTGCACTTTTGTAATACGGGGTTGCTACATGGCTACGCAGGGTTTGGAGAAGAGGAGAAGAGGAGAGGGGGTGAAAGGGTGAAAGGGTGAAGGAAATAATCTCCTTCACCCTTTCACTCTTTCACTCTTTCTCGATGTCAGGGGCTCTCGACGGTGTAGGTGTACGCCGCCGGCTCAGTGGTGAAGAGCGTCGTGCCGGAGATCGCCAGGATCGCGCGCTCGCCATCGTCAAGGCGCACGGTGGCGCGGCGCTGCTCGTCAACCTCCACTCGATCAACCACAATCGCCCGGTCTTGGACGCTGGCCAGCCGCAGCGTCCACTGCTGCGCCAGCTCGCCGGTGGTCCTGACGAACCCGTGGGCTTCCCAGCCCCCGTCGCCGCTCTCAATATCGTCGCGATAGTTGAGTTCGGGGATGCGAATGTCGTCGAGCAGCAACCCCTGGGCGTTGTAGGCGTCGTCGTTGACAGCCCAGAATCGCAGCAGGATCGACTTCCCGGCGAACGGCGTCAGATCCATCTGTTCCTCGATCCACTGGGCGCGAGTGCCTTGTTCCATCTCGGCGCCCGGCGCCCCGCTGATTCCGGTCAGCCCGTTGCCCTGGTTGAGGCCCTTGGGGTCGGCGTTGGTCGTGCTGGCCCCTTTGAGCGGCGTCCAGCTTGCCCCGCCATCGGCCGAGACGGCCACAAAGGCGTAGTCCCAGTTCCGCTCGATCTCGTACCAGGTCCAGAACCGCAACGTGGCCTGCTCAATGCCGCTCAGGTCGAACGGGCGCGTCAACGTGGTGACGCTGTCGTCGCCGCGGTTGCTCCACCACATAAAGCGGCCGTCCTGCGGCTGGGCGCCCGTGAGGCCGATGGTCTCGGCGCCGTCGAAGCTGAGCGTCAGCGGTCCTTCCAGGATGCCCAGGTAATCGACCCCGAACTGGCTGACGGTTGCGTTCGCCGCGCCAGGGCGGGCCTCGGTCAGCGCGGCGCGCTCCGGCAGGAGCTGGTAGGCGTAGCGCCCATCACCGATCTGCGGGTCGTTGAGGACGTTCGCCATCGCCCAATCGGCGTATAGGTCGGCGAAGCTGGCAATATCCGGATGCTGTTGGGCGGCGATGCGGGTGAAGACGTTCAGGTCGTTTCCGGCGTCGGCCTTGATCAGCTCGGCCAGCCCGTGCTCGCTGGCGTAGTGCTCCTGGAAATAGCGCAGAAATAGCCGCGAGAGGCCATAGTGCGACGAGGTCTGCGCGGCGTCGGCCGACCAGGTCGTCAACTGGAGATCAGGGTCGCGCAGGTAGAGCAGGGCGGCGTCGTGCTCGATCGCGCCATTCAGGTCCTCGGAGAGGGTCGACATCCCTTCGTTGAACCAGGCCGGGCTGCGGCGCGCCTGGTTCCACTCGATCATGTGCTGAAACTCATGCGCCAGAGTCGCGGCGTACAGAGTCGCTGCCGATCGGGTAGGAGTTGACGCCGATCACAAACATATCGCGCTCATTGCTGAAGCGGTTGGCAGCCTTGATGACCGTGTCGGACGCCGAGAAGTAGCCGCCGGCCCCGCGCAGTGCCGTATTCAGGATCGTCAGGCGCGGGTCGCCGTCGACGCCGGGCGCTAGCTCCTCGCCGAAAAGCTGCCGGGTGCGCGGGTAGATCCGCTGCTCAAAATCTTTGGCCGACCGCTCAATATCGGCTTGGCGGACGTCGAGCGAGGTATCGACATACATCAACACGACCGGCCCGGCATAGCGCAGTTGCGCCGTCACCTCATAGCTGGTGTCGTTGAGTTGGTCCGAGACCCAGAACTTCTCGTCGTCGCCGACCTTGACGTCCAGCGGCGCGGTGCGTGCGACAGCGGGGAGATCGCCGGTGTTCCGAAACGCCTCGGCCAGGGCGATCTGATCGCGCGCGGCCGGCACAGCGGCGGCGATGTTCGCCATTTCGTCGAGCGCGTCGGGCGGCTGGGTGGGCAGGGGGGACGGTTGCGTGGCCGCCGGCGTGCTCGCCGCCGGCGCCTCGGTTCGCGCGGGCGGGCGTGTCGGCGCCGGCCTCGCAGTCGCCTGGGGGCGCGGCGCAGGGGTGGTGAGCGTGGATGTGGGCGGCTGGTTGCCCAAAGGCAACGCACAAGCGGCTAGCACAAAGAACGTAAGCAGCAGGCTGAGCCGTCGGATCATACAATTCTCCGTTGTTAGGAGCGCGAATATGCGCTTTGTTCACGACTGATCCCCGCTCATTGTAGCCATAACTCGCCTCCACGACAAGCGTTTCAACGGATAGAGCAGATAGAAAACGGATATAGCATTCCTATCTGGGTTGTAAAGTGGGAAGGGTTTCTGTGGGGGCTTCCCCCACACCCTCTTTTACAACTCAGTTAGGAACGCTATAGAACGGAGGGCAGATCTTCCATTAAATCCGATCACAATCAGTTAAATCCCCGTTGTAGTGTGAGCCAAGGTTCTTTTTCCCACAAAAACGAGCGCAAATTTGCGCTGAGTCATACGTTGGATGAAGTGATGGCCTGGTGATGCCCGTCCCGCCTGGCGCTAGTACCAGCGGTGGTCAAACGAGAGGAAGATTGTCCAGTTGCTTCAGGAGCACCGGCAGCCCATACTAGAGCAAGACAGCGGTGAGATTACGTAAAGGCGTCGTTGCTGGCGCGCTTCTTGCAAGCATCGTGCAAAAAACAATAAAACCCACACTCCAAAACTCGACGGAGGAAGGCTATGGTAGAGTTGATTGTCCAGCTTGTGATCATCGTCATATGGGGAACGATGCTCGTCATCAATATGCGTCGCCTGCTGCGCATGTCCCATATTGAGTCATTGACTGTGTGGGGCGATCGTCAACTACGCAACAAGCTAACGCGGGTCTGGTGGTGGCTTGGCCGCGAAGAGTATTGGCACCAGGTGCAGGTCGATGTGGTGCGCTGCCTCCAAATGACACTGATGCTCTTCCTGATGATCTGGGGCGCCTACGCCTGAGCAGCGCCACCCGACGGCGCATCTACGTGAGGACACCACGACGTGCGGAAGAAACCGCCGTGGTGTCCTCATCGTTCTGTTCGGCTCCAGCAGCTTTACCGCTCGCCGCCGGCCATTGGCATGTGCTAGAAAGGGTGGTGATGACTCCCACGGCAAAAGCACGCGGGCTTCTAGGGACTTGCACCCATGCATGCTCATCCACATGCAACTACACCTATAAAGCTGCTGGGCTTTATGCCCTATTTCTGTTAAGATAGCGGTCGAACGAAACACTGTAGACGCGCGCACCGTCCCAGGGCCAGGATGTGTAGCCATATGGAGTAGCTTGATGAATGTTCGCTGGACCGGGGTAATGACCGGCTTTATCATCGATTACCTGATCTCCACGTTGCTGGTCGCCTTTACCACCGTGGACTTCCTACTGGAGCCGGATCTCACGCGGCCCAGTCACCTAATCCTCCTCAGCCTGCTGGTCCTCTCCACAGGTGTCGGCGGCTATGTAGCCGGCCGGATGGCCCAGGCCGACCGAACCATCAACGGCCTGCTGGTGGCGATCGTCGGCATTCTGCTCGGGCAACTACTCGGCCCTCCGCTCCCACAGGTCTTCATTGTGGCCAGCGCCATCAGCTGCCTCACCGCCGCGCTAGGTGGGTTCCTCAGTCGCTACCCGTCGCCACACCGGTCCCCCTCGTCGAACCAGCGCTAATCGGCTCCTAGAACGCCGGTAAGAATCCACGAAGCCACGCGAAATCACGCGAAGATATGCCTCATACAGCCATTCCTTCGCGTTTCTTCGCGTCCCTTCGCGGATCGTGAGCAATACTCTACCGGCGCTCCAACAGCGCGCCGCTGCGGTCGTGTATAATACCGCGAAACGCCGCCTGTGAAAGGGGACACCGGGATCGTGGACCGAGCAGATGCCACAGGGCTTGACTCTCTGCGCGACGAAGAATTGCTGGCACTGGTGCTACGGCGCCAGGAGACGGCGCTAGGCGTGATCTATGATCGCTACGGTCGGCTAGTCTACACGATCGCGCTGCGGATCACCGGTGATCGCCAGACGACTGAGGAGGTGGTGCAAGACGTCTTCCAGAATGTTTGGCAGTCGGCCGGCGGCTTCCAGGCCGGCGTCGGCACGTTCTCGACCTGGCTGATGAGCATCGCGCGCCACCGGGCGATCGATGTCACCCGCAGCAAGCGCGAACGGACCCGCACCCGCGAGCAGACCCTCGATTTCGACTGGGCGATCGACGACGATGCGGGCCTGGACCGCGCGGTCATGCAGCAGGCGCTGCGCGACACCGTGCGCGTGGCCCTCGACACCCTGCCGGCCAGCCAGCGCCAGGCCGTCGAGCTTGCCTACTACGGCGGGTTGACGCGCGCCGAGATCGCCGACCGGCTCGGCGAGCCGCTCGGCACGGTCAAGACACGCCTGCGCCTGGGCCTGATGAAGTTGCGCGATCTGTTGCGGCCCTTGCACGAGGACTGACCACCGACCACTGAACAGTGTAAAACGACGCAACTCGCTCCTCTTGCATAGACTTTTGACGGATCTTTCACCGGCGATGCATCCAAGAAGGTGGATCATCCCGCATTATGAAGTAGGAATGTCCCGAGTTCAAACCCTTTTTCAGAACTGTTAGGAAAGCTGGACGCCCATGACATCGCCGCATGACGACACCGACACCACAATGGACTTGCTGACCGCCTACGCCCTCGACGCGCTGGAGCCGAACGAGGTCGCTCAGGTCGTGGCGCTGCTTGAGGAGCGGCCCGAGCTGCGGAGCACGCTGGCCGAGTTGCGCGCCGCCGCCAGCCGGCTGCCCTACGCGCTGGCGGATGCCGAGCCGCCGCCTGAGCTGCGCCAGCGCGTGCTGGACTATGCAACCGGGCGTGCTGCGCCGGCGCGGCCGGTGCCGGTGAGGATCGCCGCCCGGACGCGGGCCTGGCTGTTGAGCCTGGGCGGTATCGCGGCAGCGGCGATCCTGGTGGCGGCGATCGGGTGGGCGCAGGCGACGGGGGCGCAGTCCGAGCTGGCCCAAGTTCGCGCCGACCTGGCGCGCGTCAACACCGAGCTGAAAACGGTGCGAGTGGAGCAGCAGCAGGTGGCGGAGGTGCTATCACAAGCCGAGACCCTCGCGGCGCTGACCGGGAGCGGCGGCAGCGGGGCGATCCTGCGCACCACCCAAGGCCAGGCGCTGCTGGCGGCCCGGCTCCCGCCGCTCCAGCCTGGGCGCGTCTACCAGCTCTGGCTAATTCAGGGCGACACCCCGGCCAGCGCCGGCACCTTCACGGTCAGCCAGCAGGGCCACGGTGTGCTGGCGCTCGCGCCCGCGCCCGCGGTCCTGGCCGCCACCACGTTCGCAGTGACCGACGAGCCCGGCCCATCCGGCAGCCCCGGCCCAACCACCGATCCCCTGATCGCCGGCAGCGTCCCCTCCTGATAAGGAATGCTTGGTGTGAATTAGAACGGGTCACCAGTCAATCAAATCAGCAAAGGCGAGCGGCTCACGCCCGAGCGACTGATTGATCCAGATACAGGCGTTGTGCAAGGCGGCCAAGGCCGCCAAGCGCGCCAGAAAGCCTTCCAAGGTATGCGGACGCTCATCATCCAAGCGAAAGGTCTCGGTCCATTTTCCATGCACCGTTTCGACAATCTGGCGCAGCCGCGCCTGCCACTTCCGCCAGTCCTTGGGCCAGGGGCGTTTACGATCATTGCGCGGTGGTGCCAGCATTTCTGCGTCATACTCCACATACCAGCGTCGATGCCGCTCGCGTCCCTCAAAGCCGCGATCACCCAAATACGGTCCGCTTGCTGGCCGTCCTACCATCGACAAGCGCTCGTGTGGCTGCGCACGTGCCGCCAAAAAGTCCTCCGCATACGGCTGGTCTTTGGTGCTCGCCGGTGCAACAGCATACCCGGTCACCACGCCCTTACGATCGACGGCGGTCAGCACATGGAAGCCATCATACCAGCCCAAGCGGTTCGACCAGCCAGTGTTGGCAATCCCATCAAGCCAGCCTGGCCCAATCCGCTTATTATTACGCACCGCCACACCCATGCCGTCGAGTACCTGATAGGGTTGTTCAGCGCTGCCCAACAAGGTCACGAAATCCTGTCCAACCCCTACGATCCGGTCGTGGGCACCGCGGATCAAACGGTTGAGTTGCGAGCGATGCGGCAGGTTTGGGAATGCCGAGCGCAGATTCTTGACCGCATAGCGGACAAAGGCACGTTCACTGGCAAATTGCTTCCATTGGGCCGCCAGCGCCAAGGTGACCACTTCACTATCAGTCAGATGCGCTTGCTGACCTGGTCGCGCTGGTTTGGCCGGCTGCGATTTGATCGAATCATCCACCAACACGTACAATGTGGTCAGAAAGGTGTCGAGATCCAGCATGGGTGTGCTCCTGTCTTTTGTCAGATGTGGCACATAGATGCAGGGATTCTACAGGCACCTTTCGATTTTGTCTTGAGCCGTTTAGTCAGCCAAACAGAACCTGGTGAGCGAGACCTTCTCGCTCAATATCGTGTAAGCTAATTCACACCAAACATAAGGAGAAAGGGTGAAAGGGTGAAAGGGTGAAGGGGTGAGTGTTGACCCTTTCACCCCTTCACCCTTTCACCCCTTCTCCCCCTCTCCCCTTCAACGTCGCGCCTGTGCTATAATGCCCCACGACTTAAGACACAGCCTGTACCCGCAGCCAGGCAGGTGAAAAGCATGCCCGATGATCTCCCTATCCTGTTTGATTTCCCCAGCAGCCCTGAGGCCATGTTCGGTGATGGGCCGGGCGGCGAGCGCGAATTGCCCGTCGTGCCGCTGATCAACACGGTGCTGTTCCCGCATATGCTCACGCCGCTGTTCGTCGGCCGCGAGCGCTCGGTGATCGCCGTCGAAGAGGCCATGAACGGCGACCGCACGATCCTGGCCGTGGCGCAGCGTGAGCAGGACGCCGACGACGTCGGCCCGACCGACCTGTTCGGCGTCGGAGTCGAGGCGGTAATCCAGCGGGTGCTCAAGATGCCCGATGGCTCGACCTCGATCGTGGTGCAGGGCCAGCGGCGGATGCGCGTGCTGGGCTTCGCCCAGGAGCGACCGTCGCTGCACGCGCGCGCCGTGCCGATCTACGGCGACGAAGAAAAGACCATCGCCGTCGAGGCCATGATGCGGGCGGTCCTCTCACTATTCGAGAAGGTCGTCAAGCTCTCGCGCACACTGCCGGACAACTCCTATATCATGGCGATGAACGTAGACGAGCCGGGCTGGCTGGCCGACCTAATCGCCTCGACGCTGCCGCTGGATGTACCGCGCCGCCAGGAGATCCTTGAGACGCTCGACCCGGAGGAGCGCCTGCGCCGGCTCTCGATCATGCTGACCCAGGAACTCGACGTCCTAGAGCTAGAGAGCCGCATCCACACCCAAGTGCAGAAGGAGGTCGATCGTTCGCAGCGTGAGTTCTTCTTGCGCGAGCAGATGAAGGCCATTCAGCGCGAGCTTGGCCAGGAGGACCCGCTTCAGCGCGAGCTGATGGAGCTGCGCGAGAAGGTCCTGGCCGCCGGGATGCCTGAGAAGGTCCAGCACAAGGCCACCGAGGAACTGGACCGCATGGAGGCCATGTCGCCGGCGGTGCCCGAGTACAGCGTCATCCGCACCTACCTGGACTGGCTGCTCGATCTGCCCTGGAAGCAGCAGACCGAGGACAACCATGATCTGATCGTGGCGGCCCGGGTGCTGGACCACAATCACTACGGGCTGCCCAAGGTCAAAGAGCGCATCCTTGAGTTTATGGCTGTGCGCTACCTGGCCGGTTCGCGGCTCAAAGCGCCGATCCTGTGCTTCGTCGGCCCGCCGGGGGTCGGCAAGACCTCGCTGGGCCGCTCGATCGCCGAGGCGCTGGGCCGCAAATTCGTGCGCATCTCGCTCGGCGGCGTCCACGACGAAGCCGAGATCCGCGGGCACCGGCGTACCTACATCGGCGCCATGCCGGGGCGGGTGATCAAGACAATGAAAGATGCTGCTACCGTCAACCCGCTGTTTATGCTCGACGAGGTCGATAAGTTGGGCAGCGACTTTCGCGGCGACCCGTCCTCGGCGCTGCTTGAGGTGCTCGACCCTGAGCAGAACGTCTCATTCGTCGATCACTACCTCGACGTACCCTACGACCTCTCGCGGGTGATGTTCGTCACCACTGCCAACCTGCTTGATCCGATCCCGCCGGCGCTGCTCGACCGCATGGAAGTCATCCATCTGCCGGGCTACACCGAGGAGGAGAAGCTACAGATCGCGCGCCAGTTCCTGGTGCCCAAGCAGCTTGAGGCCAATGGCCTTTGGTCAGTGGCCAATGGTCAGGCGTCAGTAGCACTTGCTCCTGATCTGTCGGCTGATACAGAGAACCAGGAATCAGCAAACAACGGACAACCGACAACCGACGACGGACCACTGACTACTGACGACGGACCACTGACTACTGGCAACGAACCACTGACGACGGACATCGGACAACCGACAACCGACAACGGACCACTGACTACGGACGACGGACAACTGACAACGGACAACGGGCTACTGACCACGCATAACGGGCCGTTGGTACGGTTCGGTGAGGCGGCGCTGCGGCAGATGATCGGCTCCTACACCTATGAGGCCGGGGTGCGCAACCTGGAGCGCGAGATCGGCGCGGTCTGCCGCAAGATCGCGCGCCGCGTCGCCGAAGGGCGCGCCTTCCCGCGCATGATCCAGCCGCCGCTGCTGGCGAAGTACCTCGGCCCGCCGCGCCGCAGCTACGGCTTGGCCGAGCTGCGCGACCAGATCGGCGTGGCGACTGGCATGACCTGGACGGCCAATGGTGGCGATGTGATGGCGGTCGAGGTCTCGATCATGAAGGGCAAGGGCGTGCTGACGCTGACCGGCAAGCTTGGCGACGTCATGCGCGAGTCGGCGCAGGCGGCCCTCTCGTTTGCCCGCGCGAACGCCGAGCGGCTGGGGATCTACTCGCGGCCGTTTGACGAGCTTGATATCCACATCCACGTGCCGGAGGGCGCGGTACCCAAGGACGGCCCCTCCGCCGGGATCACGATCGCTACCGCGCTAGTCTCGGCGCTCAGCGGCCAGGCCGTCAAGCGCGACGTGGCGATGACCGGCGAGATCACGCTGCGCGGCCGGGTGCTGCCGGTGGGCGGAGTCAAGGAGAAGGTGCTCGGCGCGCACCGAGCCGGCATCCGCATGATCATCATGCCGGGGAAAAACGAGCGCGATATCGCCGAGGTGCCCTCGCAGGTCAAGCGGCGCCTGATGTTTACCTACGTCGAGCATATGGATGAGGTGATCGCGGCGGCGTTCTGCGAGAGTCCGCTGAAAGACGATCCGCCTGTGGTCAGTGTCCAGGAGAGCTGAGTATCCGGGGATTGGAGATTAGAGAATTCGAGATTACAATCTCGAATCTCTAATCTCTTTTGCTACTGGACCGGCTGAAGAAAGTCGCGCGCGACCCAACCCTCGGCGCCCTCGGCATCACGCACATGCTTCCAGACCCGGTCGGGGCCGACAAAGTCCTCGCCGATGATCGTCACGATCGTGCCGTCCGGCAGCGTCTTGAGGGGCGAGTTATCGATATTAGGGTCCGGGCGCAGGAACAGACCCTGGTCGCTGGTGCCGATCACCTGGAACTGCGCGCCGCCGGCCCCGACGGGCGCTACTGGCTCGGCAGTAGCGGGCGCAGGCGCCGGCGTGACTGAGGGCTGGAGTTCCTGGATGCGTGACGGACTCTCAATCACCGCAGTATCCGGCTCGGCCAGGGCGCTAGACAGTGGCCGCACCGGCGCGGCGGTCCTGCTCAGGATGATGAACAGGATCGCGATCGCGGCGATCCCTGCTGCGGCCACAAGGAACTTCCACCCGCCGTACTGGAGCCAGAGCAGAAACTCCTGCCCGGAGGAGGGTAGCCCTTGCGTCTTGCGGCTGCGGCTGCCCACGCGGTCGGAGCGCCAGCGCGGATTGATCGGCTCGCCATGATCCGCATCATCGCGGAGCCGCTCGGTCGGTGGTATCTTTCGGCGCGTCGATTGTGTCGTTCGCGCATCATGCGGATCATGCTCTTCCCGTTCCATTATCTGCTCCTTTCGCGTGGCGCCGTTCCACTTTACACTGTGGGTGGGGAAAGACTGAGGGGGCTGCCCCCTCAAACCCCCTTTTCCTCTGAACTGTAAGACTTGGTTTCGCGCGGCCCTGTTGCACTTTACACTGTGGGTGGGGAAAGACTGAGGGGGCTGCCCCCTCAAACCCCCTTTTCCTCTGAACTGTAAGACTTGGTTTCGCGCGGCCCTGTTGCACTTTACACTGTGGGTGGGGAAAGACTGAGGGGGCTGCCCCCTCAAACCCCCTTTTCCTCTGAACTGTAAGACTTGGTTTCGCGCGGCCCTGTTGCACTTTACACTGTGGGTGGGGAAAGACTGAGGGGGCTGCCCCCTCAAACCCCCTTTTCCTCTGAACTGTAAGACTTGGTTTCGCGCGGCCCTGTTGCACTTTACACTGTGGGTGGGGAAAGACTGAGGGGCTGCCCCCTCAAACCCCCTTTTTCCCAGAATGGTGGGCCTCATGATAGCACACAGGCGCGTGGCTTTCAACACAGGTGTTTCAGGCCTCAATTCTCAATTACACGCTCGCGCCAGTAGGCCAGCAGCTCGTCGACGATCTGCTCCATCCCGATCTGCGGCGCCCAGCCGGTGGCCTGCCGGAGCCGGGTGTTGTCGCCGAGCAGGATGGGCTCGTCCGATGGGCGCAGGCGCGCCTGGTCGACGCGCACCTCGGCCGGGACGCGGCCCCGCGCGCGCACTAGCTCGACGATGTCGCCGATCCGCGTGGCCGTGCCGGAGCACAGATTGTAGACGGTGCCGGGCGCGCCGTGGCTCAGCAGGAGCCAGAGCGCCCGCGCGACATCGCCGACGTGGGTGAAGTCGCGGCGCGCGTCGAGGTTGCCGACCAGCAGGACCGGCGGCTGGCGGCCCGCCTCGATCTGGGCCATCTGCTGGCAGAAGGTCTGGATCGAGCAGCGGTCGCCCTGGCGCGGGCCGACGTGGTTGAACGAGCGGGTGACCAGGACGTGCAGGCCGTAGCTGTCATGATATTGCAGGCCCAGCAGCTCCTGCGTCACCTTGCTGACGCCATAGGGCGAGGCGGGCCGGAGCGGGCGATCCTCGGCGATCGGCACCTGCTCCGGCGTGACGAAGCCATACTCGGCGCTGGAGCCGGCGATATGGACTCGCGCTTGCGGGGCGTGGGCGCGCACCGCTTCGAGCACATTGATCGTGCCCTCGACGTTGGTGCGTAGCGTCGTGACCGGCGCATCCCAGGAGGCCGACGGGTAGCTCTGCGCCGCCAGGTGGTAGACGCGGTCGGGCGCGGCGGCGCGCACGGCGGCGGCGACAGCGAAGGGGTCCTCGATATCGCCCTCGTGAAAGGTGACGCGACCGAAGAGATGCTGGATCGGGCGCGGGTCGCTGCGCCAGCGCTTGAAGGCGTGGACCTCGACGTCGGGCAGCGTCAGCAGGTAGTCGGCCAGGAAGCTGCCGACCGGGCCGGTGATTCCGGTGATCAGGGCACGAGTTGACATTTGGTGCGTATCCTTGTGTTTGTCTAGTGAGTTTAGATTAGTAGCCCTATAGTACACTATGTTTCCTGGCTCCGCGAAAGAGCGCCGAAGACCCACATGGGCATGGTGATATTGCAATATCGTTGCCAAAATGTTTCAGTTCCTCTTCAACACATGAGTTGCCTGTCTGCCGTGAAAGCCCTATAATAAGCCAGGTTCGGCTTAGGCAAGGTTTCGGGACCCGATCTCCTTGGAGGGCAGCATGCCACTGATCAAGAAACCAGGCTCCACAACAAAAGGCATTGGCACGAGTCAGCCTTCGCTGGACGAAGGCGAGACGAACTCGCTTGGCACGACGACTCCCGGTGGCACGCGGCGCGCCGTCGCCCCGACGATGCAGCCTGGCGTGATTTTGCAGGGGCGCTACGCGATCGAGGGCACACTCGGCGTCGGCGGCATGAGCGTGGTCTACCGCGGGCGGGACCTGCGTTTCAAAGATGTCGTGCGGCCCTGTGCCATTAAAGAGATGTATCAGAGCGCGCCGGACTCCCAGACGCGCCTGCTGAACCTCAAGAACTTCGAGCGCGAGTCGGGGCTGCTGGCGACGCTCCAGCACCCGGCGATCCCCAAGGTCTACGACTTCTTCGAGGAGAACGGGCGGATCTACTTGATCCTGGAGTTGATCCCCGGCAAGGACCTTGAGACGGCCCTGGACGAGGCCGGCGGCCCGCTGCCCGAGGAGCGCGTCGTTCGCTGGGCGACCCAGATCTGCGATGTGCTGACCTACCTGCACAACCACAAGCCCGACGCGATCGTCTTCCGCGATATGAAGCCGTCGAATATCATGGTCGCCCAGGATGATCGAATCGTGCTGATCGACTTCGGCATCGCCCGCGACCTGAATCGCGGCGACCGCAAGGGCACCATGATCGGCACCGAGGGCTACTCGCCGCCGGAGCAGTACCGCGGGCTGGCCGAGCCGCGCGGCGACCTGTATGCCCTGGGCGCGACGATCCACCACTTGCTGACCGCCAGCGACCCGCGGCTGGAGACGCCGTTTACCTTTCACGAGCGGCCGCTGCGCCAGCTCAACCCGGAGATCTCGCCGGAGCTTGATGCAGTGGTGGCGAAGGCGATCGAGTATGATATGGCCGGGCGCTGGAACTCGGCCGAAGAGATGAAGCACGCACTGCTCCAGACGCCGACCAGCCCGATCAGCGCGCCGGGGCCGGGGGCGCGCCCGGCGCCGGCCGCCGCCCGTGGCCGGGCCGCCAGCACTGAGCTGGTGTGGAGCTTCAAATGCGAGGACGAGGTGCGCTCCTCGCCGTGGGTCAGCAATGGGATGGTGTTCGTCGGCTGCTATGACACCAACCTGTACGCGATCGACGCCGGCCGGGGCGAGTTTCGCTGGAAGTATGCCACCGAGGGCGGCATCTCCTCCTCGCCGATGGTCTGGCAGGATATTGTGGTCGTCGGCTCGGAGGATGGCGCCGTCTATGCCCTTGAAGTGCGACGCGGCACCTTGCGCTGGACGTTCCGCACCGGCAAGGCGGTGCGCTCGTCGCCGCGCGTCGAGGACCGGGTGATCTATGTCGGGTCGGACGACCAGCACTTCTACGCGCTCGACGGCCTGCGCGGGACAATGATCTGGAAGCATCGTAGCTGGATGCCGGTTCGCTCCTCGGCGTGCGTGGGCATGGGCTCGGTGTTTGTGGGCGGCAATGACGGCCACATCTACGCACTCGACGTTCGCAATGGCTCGGTGCGCTGGAAGCACCGCACGCAGCAGCCGGTGATCTCTTCGCCGGTGTATGGCGAGGGCCTGGTCTTCGTCGGCTCGATGGATAACAGCCTGTACGCGCTGGACGCCGAGGGCGGCTGGCCGGCCTGGCGCTTCCGCACCAACCATTATGTCAACTCCTCGCCGTGTCTCCTGGGGACGCGCGTGTTCGTCGGCGGGGCCGATGGCATCATGTACGCGCTGGAGGCGAAGAATGGGCGCGTGGTCTGGAAGTTCGAGACCGGCAGCCAGATCGCCTCATCGCCGCGCGCCGAGGGCGGTCGGATCTATTTCGGCGCGGTCGACAGCTTCGTCTACTGCTTGGACGCCGGCACCGGCGCGCTGCTCTGGAAGTTCCAGACCAATGGCCCGGTCGTCTCCTCGCCGGCGGTCCAGGAGGGCATTGTCTATATCGGCTCGATGGACAACCAGGTCTATGCCCTACGCGCCTGACGATGGAGCACTAGATGTCCTTTTTCCGCAGGCTATTTCATAAATCCGATCCCGCGCAAGATTCCGCCGAACCATCGGCGGCGCTTGCCGACCCCGTGAATGGCGGGGCGGAGGCAGATGCGCCCGTGGCCGCAGCACCGGAGCCGGCCAAGGCCACGCCTGTGGGCGACCTGCCCCGCCAGACGGCCCCACTCTGGGACCGCGCGCTGTCCGGCTCTGAGGACGAGCAGGCCGGGGGCGTCGAAGATGCTGAAAGTGGGACAATCGAGGAGCAGGCCGCAGCGGCGCCGGTTGAGGTGCGTGACGACGATCAAGACGATACCTGGTGGCAAGAGCCGGGAACCCCGGCGACCGCGCCGCGCGCTGCGATGGATACGGCCCCGCCACCGGATGTGCCCGCGCCGACCGAGCAGAATGTTGATCTGATGGCGCGGGCGGCTGACGTGACCACTGCCCTGGATGCCGCAGTACTGGAGGATATGCCGCTGGCCGGCGACGACGATCAGCCGCCCGATCACGAAGTTTGGTCGCTCGACCCGGCGCAACGCGATTGGGAGGCCGTCGAGGAGGCCGTCGAGGAGGAGGGCACCCGCCCGCTGACAGCGGCTGATATGCCGGCCCTGGCGGCGCTGCGCTCCCGGCGTGCGCTCGCCGCGGCGGCGCTGCGCGACATCGGGCGAGTTCGCTCGGTCAACCAGGATAGCATCTTCGCGCTGCTCACCAGCATACCGCGCGAGACCACCGATGTCTCGATCGGCCTGTTTATCGTCGCCGACGGTATGGGCGGCCACCACGGCGGCGACGTCGCCAGCCGGCTGGCGGTCGGCACCGTCGCCCACTATGTCCTGGCCGAGCTGATTGCGCCGGCCCTGGCCGATGGCGCCACCGAGGCGCTACAGCCGCTGATCATTGCCGCTGTCCAGGAGGCCAACCGCGCGATCTGGGAGCATGCCCAGTCGGTCGGCTCGGATATGGGCACGACCTGCACGGTGGCACTACTACTGGGGCGGGCACTATACATCGGGCACGTGGGCGATTCGCGCGCCTACCTAGCCGCGCCGACCGGGATGCGGCTGATCACCAACGACCACTCGACAGTCGGCCGGCTCATCCAGCTCGGCCAGCTCGACTCCTCCGAAGCGCGCGAGCACCCGCTGCGTTCGCAGCTCTACCGCACGATCGGGCAGCACTCCGAGGTGCTGGTCGATTTCACCTACCAGCCGCTCGGCGATGCGACGCATCTGCTGCTGTGCAGCGATGGGCTGTGGGGGATGCTCGATGAAGAGGTGCTGTTCGACGTCCTGGAGCACACGGTCTGGCCGCAGGATGCTTGCCGCGAACTGATCGCGCGGGCGAACCTGGCCGGCGGCGATGATAATATCTCGGCGGTGGTGGTGACCCTGCCGGCCCAGTAGAGAACAAAGAACAAAGAACAGAGAACAAAATGTTGAACAGAATGCTTCATCGCAGTAGAGAACGGAGAACAAAGCGCTGAACAACATGCTTCGACTGCCCTGTTCGGATGGTCTTTGTTCTTTATCCTTTGTTCTTTGTTCTTTCGGAGAAACGGTCTATGAGCCCAGGCATCAACCTTCAACGTACATTGAGCCGCGCCGTTCTGGGGGATAGCGACGAGCCGCAGTTGCTGTATGTATTGCTCGAAGCCGCTCCTGAAGGACTGCCGACGCAACTCCCCAAACTGCCGTTGAACCTCTGCCTGGTGGTCGACCGCAGCTCCTCGATGCGCGGCGACCGGCTGAACCAGGTCAAGGATGCCGCCGGGCGGATCGTCGATCAGCTTGGCCCCGACGACTACTTCTCGCTGGTGGTCTTCAACGACCGGGCCGATGTGATCGTGCCGGCGCAGCGGGTCAACAACAAGGCGGAGCTCAAGCGCGCGGTCGGCATGGTCGATGCGGCCGGGGGCACCGAGATGGCTAGTGGTCTGGCGCTGGCCTTGCAGGAGATTCAGCGGCCCATGATGGGGCGCGGGATCAGCCGGCTGCTGCTGCTGACCGACGGGCGGACCTACGGCGACGAGAGCCGCTGTGTTGAGATCGCGCGGCGGGCGCAGGGGCGCGGGGTTGGGCTGACGGCGCTTGGCATCGGCAACGAGTGGAACGAGGACCTGCTCGAAACAATGACGGCACGCGAGAACAGCCGCGCCCAGTATATCGCCTCCGCCAGCGAGATTACGACGGTGTTCGCCGATGAGCTGAAGCGGATGCACTCGATCTTTGCACAGAGCGTGCAGGTGCAACTCGCCGCGCGACCGGGCGGGATGGTTCGCTCGTTCGACCGAGTGCGGCCTTTCATCGCTCCCGTATCGATCGCCGAGGAGGCCGAACTGCGCTGGAGCGGCAGCCTGGGCGACTGGCCGGGCAGCGATGTCCAGTCGTTCCTGATCGAGGTCGTCGTGCCGGCGCTGCCGATCGGCGACCACCCACTGCTCAAGCTGACGCTGCGCTACGACCTGCCAGGGGCGAATCTGCGCGACCAAGTCAACGAGGAGATCGTGCGGGTGAGCATACGGCCGGTCGACCAGGTGACCTACCAGGTCGATGGGACAGTGAAGTACTGGCTGGAGCGGCTGGTGGCCTACCGGCTCCAGTCGAGCGCGTGGCAGGCCGTCGAGGCCGGGCGGATCGACGAGGCGACTAGGCGGCTACAGATGGCCGGCACGCGCCTGTTCGACGCCGGCGAGGTGGCGCTGGCCCGCACCGTGCAGGAGGAGGCGACCCGGCTGCTACGCAGCGGCAGCGCCAGCGAGGAGGGCCGCAAGCGGATCAAATTCGGCACGCGCGGGCTCATGGGCCGGGTGCCCGCCGATCAGCGCGAGACTGGTACGTAAGAGACTGCCAAAAAGGGGGAGTGAGAGGGGCTTCCCCCCTCAAGAACCCCTCTCACCCACGGAGCTTTTGCGACAAACGGGTTTTCAAACAGTCTCTATGATGTGTCAGTTGCAACTGACAACTGACAACTGACAACTGACAAATGCAAATCTGCTCCAACTGCCAATCGAAACAGTTCGACGGCACGATCTTCTGCGGGGAGTGTGGCGCCAATCTGCTCCCGGCTGCCAAGCGCGAGACAACGATGTCGCTTGGCCAACGCGGCCCGACCGATGCGCTCGAAGCCTCGGAGCAGCCACTTGTCGTGCCTGCGCCCGAGCCGGTCGCGCGCGGCCCATCGCTCACGCTGGTGATCATGAATAGCGGCCGCCGAATCGCGCTCAGTGTCGACGATGACCGGCTGATCGGTCGCAAGGACAACGCCCGCGGTATCTTCCCCGATGTGGATCTCGGTCTCGATGGCGGCTATGACGCGGGTGTCTCGCGCCGACACGCTATTCTGGGCCACAAGGATGGCGTCTACATCGTCGAAGATCTGGGCAGTTCGAACGGCACGTTCGTCAACGGTCAGCGTCTCGCGCCGCAGGTGCCCACCCCGCTGGCCGGCGGCGATGAGCTCAAGTGCGGCACGTTGCTGATGCGCGTCGAGATCGGGTGATGGACGGCATTTGCAGCACTCTCTCCGAACCGAAAGGATCTAACCATGCCCAAGACTTGCGTGCTTCACATCATGGGGGAGGACCCGATCCTGGCTGATCTTGATCAGGAGCCACAGCCGAGCGATGCGTACGTCAAGGTCTCCAACCTACGCAAGCGCGACGGCAAGGAAGTGAGCTACCTGACCGCCGGGGTACAGAGCGTGATCTATCCCTGGCACCGCATCACCTTCCTGGAGCTTATGGTGAGCGAGGAGGAGCGCGGCTCAGTGATCGACTTCTTCCGAACCTAGAGGCTGTCTGAAAAGGGGAAGTTTGAGGGGCAGCCCCCTCAAGAACCCCTTTCAACCACGAAGCCGCGGCGACAAATCAACCTTTTCAGACAGTCTCTTAGACAAGGTTAGCGATAAGAGATAGGAGATTGGAGCTTAAACCCGCTCCAATCTCCTATCTCTTTTTTGACAACCCTCTATGGCTTGGGTAGAATGCGTGCCGAGAGCGGATGTGGCCTGGTGGCTGTCCTCGTCTTCAAAACGAGTGGGCGGGGTGACGAGCTTCGCCGGTGGGTTCGACTCCCACGCGCTCTCGTGTTTGCCAAATTCACGATCGAGTGCTTGTGCTTGCGCCCGCTGCCCACTACTTAACGCATCACCCGTGTATAACCCTGCCAGGTTCCCCAGTAGTAGAGCAGCGCGTCAGTGCGGTTTTCGACGCCTAATTTCTCATAGATGGTGGTTAAAACATTGCGGATGGTCTTATGCTGCACGCCTGTCTTCTCCGCAATCTGCGGATTTGAAAGCCCACAGGCAAGCAGGCGCAGTACCTTGCGCTCGCTAAGGGTAAGCTGCGAGCTGGCCGATGGAATGCTTCGGTAGCACTTGCGGCATTGAGTCGCCGCAAACGCGTACTCCATATCTCGCCCCAGGCTATTCTCGAGCACCACCGCACTCGGCTGAAAATCGCAGAGATCATCCCAGTATTCGGGACAGAGATTCTGCGTGACGATAATCAGGTAGTGCGCCCTGACAGGAGTTGTTTGAAGCGTATGTAGGCCAAATCCCAGCGGCATATCCAGAAGGAGTGTGATAGGCGCGTCTGGATTGTAGTAGTACCCCTGGCTGAACAGCGCGTTAAGCGTTGATTGAGTGTTTCCGGGAATCTCGCCAAGGAGTGAAAAAGCCTTGGCACATGTCATACGTGTCTGTGTGTATGTTAGGCTGCGATCTTTGGTTAGCAATACCCTGCCCTCCCTGGCTGCCCACTATGGTTCGCAACATATCCCCGTGGATGTTTCTCACGAAAGAGGGAGCTGCGGGCAGATATCCGCCCTCCCAGCCTATGCGACCCGACGGATAATGGTACCTCTCAACGCGGAACGGTATCGGCGCTATATAGCGTTCCTAAATGGGTTGTAAAAGGGGGTCTGGGGGAAGCCCCCACAAAAACCCCTTCCCACTTTATAACCCTGATAGGAATGCTATATTTGGATGAGCAAGACCAATGTGGGAGCGCCATTGCCATTATCATGAGCGTCCATTAGAAGATCGGGATAACCCGACCGGCAGGCCAGCATAACGAGCAAGCAGACAATGAGGGAGGCGCGATACACCGACAACTGCACTGTACGTAACATCAAGCCCTCCTACAATGATCTTGACACATGAAGCCAAGTTGCATTCTGCACTCAAGACCGAGTAGAGTGGTCTCGTGGCAGCTCGCGACTTAGGCGGATTGCTGTATACGGAGCACGTGTGGGTAATAATTACGAATTTACTATAGCAGAGTTCGTTCTTCTTTTACTCCTATGCCCTTCGCAGTCTGCCGCAGATTGCCGGGTATGGTTCTTAACGATCTTAAAATGAATCCTACCTCGCTCCCATCTCCCTCCCTTTGACACTGTTTGCGCGGGGTGATGGGCGGGCGTGGGCGGGTCACCACCCGCCCACGCCCGCCCATCACCCCACCAATAACTCCCTTTTCAAACAGTCTCCAAAGCGTAAAACGCACAGTTGAGGACAGATGTCCCTTGTGAGGCACTGTTCGCTTGATATACGATGCCAGTGTTACGCTAAAGGCCGCCTGCTATATCATTCCTAAATGAGTCGTAAAAGGGGGTATGGGGGAAGCCCCCATAGAAAAGCCCTCCCACTTTTACAACTCAAATAGGCTTGCTATATATTGCCTTTGTATGAGGGTATAGCCTGTATCGTAGCGCCGGGCGTGGTCCCAGTCTGGCGGCGAGAGCACGCTTCGCGTCCATGCCGGCAGGCGTCAGCAAGGTTTGGCATCATGCGCCCACGTTGGTACAAAGTACTCCGCGATCTGTGGATCAATAAGACACGCACGCTCCTGGTGATGCTTTCGATCGCGGTTGGCATATGCGCGGTCGGAATCATCACCAGCGCGCAAATCGTCCTCAATCGTGAGATGAACTCGGCATATGCGGCGACAAATCCGGCCAGCTCAACGATCTATGTCTCGCCGTTCGATCGCCAGCTTGTCCAAACTGTGCGCAACATGCCGGGTATTCGTGATGCTGCCGGGCACAACAGCGTAGAAGCGCGATTTTTGACCACGGACGGCGATTGGCGCAGCTTTGATCTGATTGTCGTTCCCGATTTTAACCACATCAGCATCAATACGATCACCTCAGAGTCCGGCATCTGGCCGCCGCGAAAGCGTCAGATCCTCCTGGAGCGCTCGTCGCTGGATTACCTGGGCGCTCGTGTCGGCGATGCTGCCGTGATCGAGACCTCACGTGGCAAGCAGTATCAACTTGAGATAGCCGGCGTTGTTCATGATCTGAGCGTTGGCAATGCGCGTATAGGCGGCACGGGGCATGCCTATATCTCGCTGGATGGGCTGGAACTCTTGGGCGAGGGACGAATCCTTGACGAGATGCGGATCGTCGTAGCCGATCAGCCCAATGATAAAGTGCATATCTATAACGTCACCCTGGAGGTCCAGAAGAAGATCGAAAAGGCCGGCTATACGGTTTACGGCTTCAACGTGCCGAATCCTGGCCAGCACTGGGCTTCCGACATTATGAAGCCGCTCCTGCTCATCCTAGGTGTTCTAGGCACATTCTCCCTGCTCCTAAGCGGCTTTCTTGTCACCAATACCATTACCGCGCTACTCACGCAACAGACGCGACAAATCGGTGTCATAAAAGCGATCGGGGCGCGCACAAGCCAGGTCATGGGCTTGTATCTTACGACCATTGTGATGTATGGCCTGCTTTCGCTGCTGGTGGCGATTCCGCTGGGCGCGCTTGGCGCCTGGGCGTTTATTCTGTTCAACGCCCGCATGCTCAACATAGACTATGCCGGTGTCGATCTCCCGCCGCAAGTGCTGCTGCTGGAGATCAGCGCCGGCCTGGTCGTACCACTGCTGGCCGCGCTCTGGCCGATCATCGCGCGCACCCGCATCACCGTCCGCGATGCGCTCGGCGCCACGGGCCTCGACGCGGGCGACTTCGGGATGCGCGCGACCGAGCGGCTGCTCGGGCGCCTGAGTGGCTTATCGCGGCCGCACCTCATTTCGCTGCGCAATATGTTCCGGCGGCGGTTGCAACTCGCGCTGACCTTGTCCACGCTCACACTCAGCGGCGCGATGATGATTTCCGTCTTCACCGTACGTGACTCGCTCCTGCAAACCCTTGATACGCTCTATCAGATATATCGGACAGATATATTCGTCGATATGAGCGATTACTACCGCGTCGATCAACTCCGGAACGAGGCCATGCAGGTGCCGGGGGTGGTGGCGTTTGAGCCATGGGGTGGTCGGCCAGTGCGGCGCGTTCGACCGGATGGCACCGAGAGCAACAATATCGAGGTCAAGGCGCCCCCGGCTGATACGCAACTGTTCCAGCCGATCATCCTTGAAGGCCGCTGGCTCAATTCGGGCGATGAGAATGCGATCGTGATCGCCAGCTCGCTGCTCACCGAGGAGCCGGATCTCAAAGTTGGCGATGACCTGGCGCTGAAGGTTGGCGAACACGTGACACACTGGCAAATCGTCGGGATCACGCACGTGATGTTCGCGCAGAACCGGGTGTATGCGAACTACTCGTACTTCGCCCGCACGATCGGCCCGATGAATCGTTCCGGATATGCCCTGGTGGCGACAGCGCATCACGACGATGCCTTTCGCGAGCAGGTCGCTGAGCAACTCGCCGGCCAGTTTCACCGCGCGGGGATGCGCCTCCAGTCGGTGCGCAGCGTTTCGGAGGAGCGCGAGCAAGAAGAGGAGCGCTTCAATATTCTGGTCGCCTTTCTCCTGGTGATGGCGCTGCTGCTGGGGATAGTTGGTGGGCTCAGTCTGATGGGCACCATGAGCATCAGCGTTCTCGAACGGACGCGCGAGATTGGCGTGATGCGTGCGATTGGCGCCTCAAATGGCGCGGTGCTGCGGATCGTGCTGCAAGAGGGCCTGTTTATCGGCCTGCTGAGTTGGCTGCTCGCTGTGCTGATCGCGCTGCCGATGAGCAAGCTGATGAGCGATGCAGTTGGTGTGGCGTTTCTGCGCTTGCCCTTGAGCTATGTATTTTCGACCGGTGGCGTTTTTATCTGGTTGGCGCTCGTGCTGATGGTGGCGGGGGCGGCGAGTCTCTTGCCAGCCTGGAAGGCCGCGCAAATCACGGTGCGTGATGCGCTGGCATATGAGTAGACGCATGTACTGTACACACTGCGATGATCAGCTCCCTTCAGGCGCCGAGTTCTGTATCGGATGCGGCATGCGCGTGCCGTCGCATTCCAGCGCTGGAGCGTCAACCCGGCGCATCCCAGCGCCGGCTCAAGCCGAGCGGCAGCCGCCGTTGGTAGGTCACTCGCCCGGCGCGTATCCAATTCAGGTGTATCCGCTGCCAGTCGCATCACAGCCGGGCCAAACCAACATCGTCGCCCTGATCAGCCTGATATTTGGCATCCTTGGCTGGTTCGGCCTGCCGCTCTTTGGGGCGATCATTGCGGTGATCGCCGGACATTTTGCGCGGCACGCCATCCGGAGCGGCCGGCACCCGGCGCGGGGCGACCAACTGGCGACGATCGGGCTCATCCTGGGGTACGCCCATCTTGCGTTGGTGCTGGTTGTGGCAGTTGTCTACTTCCTGGTCAACTCTACGAACATCTTTCATTTCTAGGACTTACGCGGTAGCGTTCGCAACGCTCTATTGCCTGCCCTTCGTCAAGCTCAGGAAGTTCGGCAGCAAGGTACTTAACCTGTTTTTATCGTTGATTTTCGCCCGGCGGGCGAAAATCAACGATAAAAGGAAGAAAAAGTATCTCTCTGCCGAAGGCTGAAACCACGTTTGGAAGATGACGGCGTAACTCCTGTCATGTATAGCCCAGAGGATACATATGAATGCTTACCTTAGCGTGAGGAATGTTCGCAAAGTGTACGGAAAAACGCCCGTTTTGAAGGATGTGTCGCTCGATGTGTTCGAGGGCGAAATACTTGCGCTGCTAGGCCCGAATGGATCAGGAAAAACAACATTTGTCAAAATTCTTGCGACACTGCTGACAAAAGATGGCGGCTGCGTCAATATCCTGGGCTACGACCTCGATCAGGACGTTCAGGCCATCCGCCACCTTTTTGGGTATGTGGGGCAGGATACCGAACGTTCCGCCTATGCGCGGCTCACCGTGCGCGAAAATCTGCGGTTCTTTGGCGCGCTTCACGGTCTCAGCAATGCCGCCGCCGACGCGCAGATCGACAAGCTGCTCTACTACTTCGACTTTGAGGCAAACGTCAACCAGTTGTTCCACCATCTTTCGGGCGGGCAGAAGCAGACGGTGGTGATCATGCGCGCCCTGCTCTACGATCCACCGCTGATCTACCTGGACGAGCCAACGAAAGGTCTCGATCCGCTTGTGGCGCAGCGCATTCGTTCCTACCTCAAGACCTACGTCCGTAAGGAACACAAGGCGCTGTTGCTCACCTCGCATATTCTGTCGGAAGTAGACGAGTTAGCGCAGCGTGTCGCGCTGATCAGCGACGGCACGATCCCGATCGTCGCGACTCCATTGAACCTGAAGCAGGATGTCGGGGTTTCATACTTTGTCGAACTGCTGAAAGATACAGTCACGGCTGAGATAAAAGACGAAATCATGGCGCATGATGCGATCATTCTCTGCACCGAGCGCGAGGCGGATTGGTGGTCGTTCGGCGTGACCAATGTGCTCGACGGTACGGAGGCTGTGATTCAAACGCTGCGTAAGCATCGCGTCCAGACACAGTTTCGTAACCACGCGATCTCGCTCGAAGATGCCTTTGTTCACCATATCGGCATGCTCAAAGATAAATTCGACCATTAACTGTGGGTGGGGAGTTTTAGAGAGGGCTAACCCCCTCTAGCTCCCCCTTTTCCCAGTCTGAAGTGTGGGTAGGGAGTTTTAGAGAGGGCTAACCCCCTCTAGCTCCCCCTTTTCCCAGTCTGAAGTGTGGGTAGGGAGTTTTAGAGAGGGCTACCCCCTCTAGCCCCCTTTTCCCAGTCTGAAGTGTGGGTGGGAAGTTTTAGAGAGGGCTACTCCCTCTAGCCCCCCTTTTCCCAGTCTGAAAGGAACGCGCTCATGTCGACGATCACATCGGCTGTTGTTGTTGAACGGCCTGACGTGGCAAGCCTTTCGAAGCCGGTCTCGGCCTGGCGAGTGTGCTGGGTGACGATTGTCAAAGAGCTACAGATGGCGCGCCGTTATGTACCGGACCTGATCGGGCGACTGGTCGAGCAGCTGATCCGGCTCGGATTTTTCTTTCTGATGTCCACAGTCCTGGCGTATCGCAACGTCGATGCGCTGGCGAGCGGCAGTCTCACCGATCACAATCTCTTCATTTTTTTACAGGCCAGCGCGCTGCTGATGGCATTTAGTGGGACGGCGCTGTCGGCGCCAATGGATGCAATCGGCCACGACCTCTACAACGGGACATTGGAGTTTTTATACAGCGGGCCGTCATCACGGTATGCCTACTTTGTTGGGACGGTGATATTGGGGGCGATTATCAATCAATTTATCTTTATCCCGCTCTATATCTTCTTTTTTATTTCATCGGGGACCAAACCGGCCAACATGCTTATGGTGCTGCTGGTCTGTATGCTGGCGCTGGTGACGCTGGTGGCGATGGGCATCATGCTTGGGCTGCTCGCGCTGATCTGGCGCCAGGCCGGCTCGTTCGCGAAGCTGCTCAGTCTGCTGTTCGAGTTCCTCGCGGGCGCGTACCTGCCGCTGTCGGTGTTCCCACCAGCGGTGCAGTATGTATCCTATCTCCTTCCATACACATGGGGATATGACCTGATGCGCTACTACAGTTTCGACGGCCAGTGGAAAACCTTTCTGCCAGTTTGGGTTGAGTGGAGCGCGTTGGCGTTCTTCGCGATCTTCTTTGTGATGCTGTCGCGCTTTCTTCTGGGGCGTGCTGAACTGCGGGCGAAGAAGATGGGTTTGCATCTCTTGTAAGTCTATAGCAGTGTGGGCGGGGAGTTTTAGAGGGGCTGCCCCCTCTAGCTCCCCCTCTTTTCCCAGAATGCAGCGTGGGCGGGGAGTTTTAGAGGGGGCTGCCCCTTCTAGCTCCCCCTCTTTTCCCAGAATGAGGATAGTATGATCCATTCGGCAGATGATGATGCGCCCTACGAGGCTGCGATCGCCATTATTGGTATGGCTGGGCGGTTTCCGGGGGCGCCGGATGTTGGCGCGTTCTGGCAGAACATCGCCGCAGGGGTGCGCTCGATCCGCAGCTTCTCGGATGCCGAGTTGCTGGCGGCCGGTGTTGACCCGGCGCTGCTTCAGCAGCCCAACTATGTCAAAGCCGGGGCCACCCTCGACGATATTGAGTCGTTTGATGCGGCGTTTTTCGGCTACCCGCCGCGCGAGGCCGAGGTGATCGACCCGCAGCACCGGCTGTTTCTGGAATGCGCCTGGGAAGCGCTCGAACATGCGGCCTACAACCCCGAGACGTACCCTGGCCTGATTGGCGTTTTTGCCGGTGCCAGCGCGTCGACCTACGCGCATTATCATGTCCTGACGCGGGCCGATGTGCTCAAATCGATGGGCATGCTTGTCGTCGCTATGAATAATGAGCCGGACTCGCTGGCCTCGACGGTCTCGTACAAGCTCAATTTGCGCGGGCCGAGCGTGGCAGTGCAGACCTTCTGCTCGACCTCGCTGGTGGCAGTCCATATGGCCTGCCGCAGCTTACTGACCTACGAATGCGATATCGCGCTCGCGGGTGGTGTGATGCTGGCGGTACCGCACTGCTCCGGCTACCTGTATCAGGAGGGCGGGATCGTCTCACCCGATGGTCGTGTGCGCACCTTCGACGCCAATGCCAAGGGCAGCGTGATGGGCAACGGCCTGGGGATCGTGGTGCTCAAGCGCATGGAGGAGGCACTGGCGGATGGGGACCAGATTTATGCGGTGATTCGCGGCTCGGCGGTCAATAACGACGGCATTCGCAAGGTTGGCTACACCGCGCCCGGCCTCGCCGGCCAAACCGCGGTTATTTTGAGCGCGCTCATGAACGCGAATGTTCCGCCGGAAACGATCAGCTATGTGGAGGCGCACGGGACGGCCACGCCGCTGGGCGACTCGGTCGAGCTTGCGGCCATGATCAACGCCTTCCGGTCGAGCACACCCGACCAACAGTTCTGTGCGATCGGGTCGGCCAAGCCGAACATCGGCCATCTCGACCGCGCGTCGGGGGTGACGGGGTTGATCAAGACCAGCCTGGCGTTGCACCACAAGCTGCTACCGCCCAGCATCGAGTTCGAGAGCGCCGACCCCGAGCTGGACCTGCCCAACAGCCCGTTCTATGTCAACACCAGCGCGCGAGCCTGGCCGCGCAACGGCACGCCGCGCCGGGCCGGGGTCAGTTCGTTTGGCCTGGGCGGCACGAATGCCCACGTGGTGCTGGAGGAGACTCCCGCGCGCACTCCCAGCAGCGCGGCGCTGCCACACCAGCTACTGCTGCTCTCGGCCAAGACTGAGAGCGCGCTTGATGCGGCGACCGCGAACCTGGCCGCCTTTCTGCGCCGGCATCCCAACGCCAATCTCGCCGATGTCGCCTACACGCTCCAGGTCGGCCGAAGCGTTTTTAATCACCGCCGCATGCTGGTGGCGCGCGACAGGGAAGATGCGATCGCGGCGCTGGAGCAGTCTGACTCTAAGCGGGTCCTGACCGTCAATCAGACCGGCCGCGAGCGCCCAGTTGCGTTCCTGTTGGCTGGGGTGGGCGACCACTACGCACGGATGGCCCAGGAGTTGTACCAGGCCGAGCCCTCATTCCGCGCCACGGTCGATCGCTGCTGCGCCCTGCTTCAGCCGCACCTGGGGTTGGACCTGCGCGAGGTGCTCTACCCCGAAGAACAAAGAACAAAGAACAAAGAACAAATCGCTCAGAACCAAGAACCAAGAACCGAGAACCGACGACCGACGACAGAAAATACAGGATTAAAGATAGAGGATAGCTCTGCGGATGCATCGAGACAGCTATCCTCTATCCTCTATCCTCGATCCTCAAAGGACAAGCCGAGCGCCATCCTCCATCCTCGATACTCCATCCTCGATCAGACTGAGTATGCCCAGCCGGCGGTGTTCGTGGTCGAGTACGCGCTGGCGCAACTCCTGATCGGCTGGGGCGTGCGGCCCGCCGCGCTGCTGGGCTATAGTGTCGGCGAGTATGCCGCCGCCTGTCTCTCTGGCGTGCTCTCGCTCGAAGACGCACTGAAGCTGGTCGCTATCCGCGCGCGGCTGATTGCGAGCCAGCCTCAAGGCGCGATGCTGGCGGTGATGTCGTCAGAAGTGCAGGTGCAGCCGTTCCTGCGCGAGGGCGTGGAGTTGGCGATTGTGAATGGGCCGCAGAGCTGCGTCCTGGCTGGCTCGCCTGCCGCGATTGATGCCCTGGCAGTGCAGTTGGCCCAGCATGAGATCGCCTGCCGGGCCGTGCCGGCCTCCCACGCCTTCCACACCAGCTTGCTGGCACCAATCGCGAACGAGTTGACCGCGCTGGTGCGCACAATCAAGCTGCATCCGCCGGCCATCCCCTATCTCTCCAACGTCACGGGAACCTGGATCACCGCTGAACAGGCCACCGACCCGGCCTACTGGGCGCGCCATATGGTCGAGATGGTGCGGTTTGCCGATGGCGTAGCAACGCTGCTGGCAACACCGGAGCAGGTGCTGTTGGAGATCGGGGCCGGCCAGGCGCTCAGTTCGTTCGTCAAGGGCCATCCGCAATGTCCACGGGCGCGGTTCGGACAGGTGATCGCGACGCTGCCAGGCGCGCAAGAGCGTAGTTCTGAGCGTGCCGGCCTGCTTGCGGCACTCGGCAAACTCTGGCTCGCAGATGTGCCGATCGATTGGGGCCAGGTCCACGCCGAGGAGCGGCGGGAGCGGCTGGCGCTGCCGACCTATCCCTTCGAGCGCCAGCGCTTTTGGATTGAGCCGGCAGCGCGAAAAGCCGAAGAAAGCACCGGCGACTTCGGGGCAATGTCGAACGAGCAGGAGCGCAAGCCCGACATCGCTGACTGGTTCTACCTCCCTTCGTGGAAGCGCTCCAGCCCAACCAGGGCGCTGGCGTCAACCAACAGCTTTGCCGAGCGCCGGAACTGGGTCTTGCTTGTTGACCAGTGCGGTATCGGTGTGCAACTGGCGCGCTGGCTCACCGAACATGGTCAAACCGCGATCACGGTCACGGTCGGGCCGGCATTCGCGCAGCAAAGCGAACACACCTACACCGTCCGGCCCACGATGCGCGCCGATTTTGAGACGCTTCTGGAAACGCTGGAAGCGTTGAATCTCCTACCGCGGCAGGTGATCCATATGTGGAGTGTCACCCCACCGACGAGCCCGGTTGAGACGGTGGAGGCGATCACGCCACTGCTGGAGCGCGGCTTCTACAGTCTGCTGGCGTTGACGCAAGCACTCGGCAACCAGGGGCTTGATACCTGCCAGATCAGCGTGGTAGCGAACGAGCTGCATGATGTGAATGGCGCGGAAGTTATCTGCCCGGCGAAAACAACGCTGATTGGCATCTGTAAGGTGGTGTCACAGGAATACACCGGCCTGACCGGTCGCAGCATCGACATCGTGCTACCAGCCAACACCGGCGATGCTAGAGCCCTCGCCGAGCAGATTGCACAGGAGATCGCGGGCGCGCATCAGGACAATATCGTGGCGTTGCGCGGGCCGCACCGCTGGGTTGAGGCGTTCGAGCCGGTTCGGATCGAGCAGGACCAGCACAACCTCGCGCTACGCAAGCATGGGGTCTACGTGATCACCGGCGGCCTGGGCGGCCTGGGCCTGGCGCTGGCCGAGGAGCTGGTGGCGAAGCAGCAGGCCAGACTGGTGCTGCTGGGGCGCACGCCGCTCCCGCCGCGTACGCAGTGGCCACATATTCTCGCTACCCACGATCTCACCAGCGGCGTTGGCCGGCGCGTCAGGATCGTCAGCGATCTGGAGGCGCGCGGTGCCGAGGTGCTGGTGCTCCAGGCCGATGTTGCCGATGTGGCGCAGGTGCGCGCCGCGGTTAGGCAAGCGATGTCTCATTTTGGGACTATTCACGGGGTGTTTCACACCGCCGGCGTCCCCGCTGTCGGCATCATCCAACTGAAAGACGCCCGAAGCGGCTGCCGGCGTGTTGGCGCCCAAGGTCCTGGGCACGCTGGCGCTGGCAGAAGCGCTGCGCGGCATCCCGCTGGACTTCCTGGTGTTGTTCTCTTCGGTCGCGGCCGCGACGAGCGGTGGACCCGGCCAGGCCGACTACTGCGCCGCCAACACCTTCCTGGACGCCTACGCCCGCAGCAACGCACGTACACATGGTAAGACGATCGCGATTGGCTGGGGCGAATGGCTGTGGGATGCCTGGCAGGAGGGTTTGCAAGGTTTCCCCGAAGACATTCGCGCCTACTTTGTCGCCACCAGACAAAAATACGGGTTGACGTTCGAGGAGGGGATGCAGGTGTTATGGCGCCTGCTTGCGAGCGATCTGCCGCACGTGTATATCTCCAATCGCGACCTGGGCGTGATGGTTGAGGGCCATAAGCACCTCTCACCCAATACAACGTTTCAGGGAAAAGGGGCACAGGGGCAGGAGCAGCCGCGCTATCCCCGGCCAACGCTGGGCACGCCCTACATCCCACCACGAAACGACCTGGAGGCCACGATAGCCATGGTTTGGGAAGCAGCGCTTGGCCTGGAGCAGATCGGCGTAGACGACAACTTCTTCGAGCTTGGCGGCAACTCTTTGCTCGGCATTGATCTTGTCGCGCGCCTGCGCCGCGAACTCAAGCTCAAAGAGCTGCCAAGCCACATCCTGTACGAAGCGCCCTCGGTCAGCACATTCGCGGAGCATATCCAGCAGACGCGGCAGGAGCGTCTCGCAATCGAAGAGCAGCGTGACGAGGAATATGAAGATCAGCGGCATCAGACATTCGAGCTATTCAAACACCTGGCAGAGATGGAGGATCTATGACTAGCCCGACATCGCAGGATCGATCCTACGAGACGGCTATCGCCATTATTGGGATGTCGGGCCGGTTTCCGGGCGCGACGGATACCGGCGCGTTCTGGCAGAACATCGCCGCTGGAGTGCGCTCGATCCGCAGCTTCACGGATGCGGAGCTACTGGCGGCCGGCGTGGACCCGGCGCTGCTTCAGCAGCCCAACTACGTCAAAGCCGGCACAGTTCTCGATCAGGTCGATCAGTTTGATGCGGCGTTCTTTGGCTACACGCCCCGCGAAGCCGAGATCATGGACCCGCAGCACCGGCTGTTTCTGGAATGTGCCTGGGAGGCGCTCGAACACGCCGCCTACAACCCCGAAGCCTACAGCGGCCTGATCGGTGTCTTCGCCGGCTCGGCATTCTCAGGCTATGCGCTGCATAATATTGCCTCGACCAGGAGTTGGTCGATCTGGTTGGTGCGTTCCAGGTCGATCTGGCCAATAATGTCAACTCGCTGGCCTCGACGGTCTCGTACAAGCTCAATTTGCGCGGGCCGAGCGTGGTGGTGCAGACCTTCTGCTCGACCTCGCTGGTGGCGGTCCATATGGCCTGCCAGGGCCTGATCACCTACGAGATCGATATCGCGCTGGCGGGCGGTGCGGCGATTGCGGTGCCACACGGCCAGGGGTATCTGTACCAGGAGGGCGGGATCGTCTCGCCCGATGGTCGCGTGCGTACCTTCGACGCCAACGCCAAAGGCAGTGTGATGAGCAACGGTCTGGGGATCGTGGTGCTCAAGCGTATGAAAGAGGCCCTGGCGGATGGCGACCAGATTTATGCGGTGATTCGCGGCTCGGCGGTCAATAACGACGGCATTCGCAAGGTTGGCTACACCGCGCCCGGCCTGACCGGCCAGACCGCTGTGATCGCCCGCGCGATGCGACGGGCGGGTATCAAGCCGGAGACGATCAGCTACGTGGAGGCGCACGGGACGGCCACGCCGCTGGGCGACTCGGTCGAGCTTGCGGCCATGATCAAGGCCTTCCAGCGCGGGACGAACAAGCGCCAGTTCTGCGCGATCGGCTCGGCCAAGCCGAATGTGGGGCATCTCGACCGCGCGTCGGGGGTGACCGGGCTGATCAAGACTAGCCTGGCGCTGCACCACCAACTACTGCCGCCCAGCATCGAGTTTGAGACGCCGAATCCCGAGATCGATCTTGCCAGCAGCCCGTTCTATGTGAATACCAGCCTGACCGCCTGGCCACGGAACGGTACACCGCGCCGGGCCGGGGTCAGTTCGTTTGGCCTGGGTGGCACGAATGCCCACGTGGTGCTGGAGGAGGCTCCCACGCGCACTCCCAGCAGCGCGGCACGGCCCCACCAACTGCTGCTGCTCTCGGCCAAGACCGCGAGCGCCCTTGATGCGGCGACCGCCAACCTGGCCGCCTTTCTGCGCCGCCACCCCGACACCAATCTCGCCGATGTCGCCTACACCCTCCAGCTTGGGCGCGCGGCTTTCGGCCACCGCCGCATGTTGGTGGCGCGCGACGGGGAAGATGCGATCGCGGCGCTGGAGCTGTCTGACCCCCAGCGGGTCCTGACCGTCAATCAGACCAGCCGCGATCGACCGATGGTCTTTCTGTTCCCCGGCGTCGGTGAGCATTACGCCGGGATGGCGCGGGAGCTATACGAAACCGAACCGGTCTTCCGCAGCACCGTTGATCGCTGCCGCGCCCTGCTTCAGCCGCACCTGGGGCGGGATCTGCGCGAGGTGCTCTACCCCACCGATGACAAGGTGACAAGGCGACAAGGTGACAAGGTGCCATCGGAGGCGGATTCTGTCACCTTGTCACCCCCTCACCGTGTCACCTTGTCAGGGGAGCTGACAGAGTCGGCCCTCTTCGTGGTTGAGTACGCGCTGGCGCAACTGCTGATCGGCTGGGGCGTACAACCAACGGCGATGCTGGGCTACAGCCTGGGCGAGTACGTGGCGGCCTGCCTCTCCGGTGTGCTCTCGCTCGAAGACGCGCTGAAGCTGGTCGCCACCCGTGCGCGGCTGATTGCGAGCCAGCCTCAAGGCGCGATGCCGGCGCCAATCGCGGACGAACTGACCGCGCTAGTCCGCACAATCAGGCTGCATCCGCCGGCCATCCCCTACCTCTCCAACGTCACGGGAACCTGGATCACCGCCGAGCAGGCCACCGACCCGGCCTACTGGGCGCGCCATATGGTCGAGATGGTGCGGTTTGCCGATGGCGTGGCGGCGCTGCTGGCAACACCGGAGCAGGTGCTGTTGGAGGTCGGGGTCGGCCAAGCGCTCAGCTCATTCGTGAAGAGCCACCCAGCCTGCGGCCCGCGACGATCGAATCTCGTGGTTCCAACACTTGCCGCCGCGCACGCTCGTGTCTCTGACCGCATCAGTCTGCTTACAACGCTTGGAAGATTGTGGCAGGCCGGCGTCGCTATCGATTGGAGCAAGGTCCACGCCGAGGAGCGGCGGGAGCGGCTGGCGCTGCCGACCTATCCCTTTGAGCGCCAGCGCTTTTGGGTTGAGCCACAGCGCCCTGGCCTGCCCCATGACACATCGCCCCGCGCGATCGGGAAGCGCTCGGATGTGGCCGACTGGTTCTACGTGCCGCGCTGGCAGCCGAAGCCGCTTTCACAGCCGGCTCCTGTGCTGAATGGTGGCTGGCTGATCGTCGGCGAAGGCGATCGGCTTGGTGCGGCCGTGTGCGCATCGCTCGTTCGGCAGGGGCAGAGCGTAACTCAGGTCACATTTGGATCATCCTTTACACAGATCGATGATCGGACATTTGAGGTGCGCCCCGATCACGCGAGTGATTATCAAGCGCTCCTGAAAGCGTTACGATCGTATGGCCCGCTACCGGCGCATGTGCTTCACCTCGGCAGCATGAGCTACCGCGAGGCAAGCCTTGATCGCGATAGCTTCCGAGCAAGCCAGCCGTATGGTTTCTATAGCCTGCTGGCGCTGGCGCAGGCGCTGGGTCCAGAGTTGATCGATGAACAGGTGCAGCTCCTGATCGTCACGCACGGATTACAGCCGGTCACAGGCGATGAGCCCGTATTAAGCGAACAAGCTACCTTGCTTGGCCTTGGTACGGTTATTGGCCAGGAATATCCCACAATCACATGCCGTAGTGTTGACTTGATGGCCGTCCCTGATAGCTCCGAAGCTATCGATTGGCTGGCGAATCAGCTTGTGGCCGAGATAGCGGCGCCGATCAACGAACTGGCGGTTGCGTATCGGGATGAGACACGCTGGGTGCAATCCTATCTACCGCAGCGCATGGAAATGCTGGCAGTTCCGCCGTTGCGACCGCAGGGTGTCTACTTGCTCACGGGTGGTCTCGGCGGTGTGGGGCGCATTGTTGCGGAGCATCTGGCGCGAACTGTGCAGGCAAAGCTCGTGCTGGTGGCGCGAACCAAGCTCCCACCGCGCGAAGAATGGTCCGCCTATCGCGCGATGGAATCCGGGGATCGTATCAGCTCTGCCATCCAGCATATTGAGCATTTGGAGGCGCTGGGTGCCGAGGTGCTCCCGCTGGCGGCTGATGTAGGCGATGTCGTGCAGTTGCACGCGGCGATCGAGCAGGCGCAGGCTCGCTTCGGATCGCTCCATGGTGTCTTTCACGCCGCCGGGCTGACCGACGCAACATCATACGCGTCCATCCCCGATACGACTGTGGAGCAATGCGAGGCGCACTTCCAGCCAAAAGTCTATGGCCTGTTTGCGCTGGAGCAGGCGCTGGCCGATCGGGCGCTCGATTTTTGCGTGATCTGTTCCTCGATTTCGTCGATCCTGGGTGGCCTTGGCTTCACTGGCTACGCAGCCGCCAACCGCTTCATCGATGCCTTTGTATTTCGCCACAACAAGCGCTCGCCCACACGCTGGACCAGTGTCAATTGGGATACTTGGCAAATCCCGAACGGCGCGCAAGAACCGGTCGGCTCCACCGTCGCCCAGTATGAAATGGCGCCGGATGAGGGGCTCCAGGTGCTTGAGATGGCGATCGCCGCCAGCTCCCCGCAACTCATTATCTCAACCGGCGACCTGGACGCCCGCGTTCGCCAATGGGTTCTACTGGAGTCGCTGCGCACAACGGCGGTTGAGGAGCAGGCGACTCTCGCCGCTGGCGGTGGGACCAGAGGTGTGCAGGTGCAGAGCCAAGGTGCGTACGAGCAGCGGATCGCGGGAATCTGGCAGCAGGTGCTGGGTCTTGAGGAAGTCGGGCTACACGATAACTTCTTTGAGCTGGGCGGCAACTCGCTGATCGCGTTGCAGGTGATCGCGAAGCTGAAGAAGGAGTTCCAGACCCAGGTACCGGCGGTAGCGCTGTTCGAGGCGCCGACGGTGAGCACACTGGCACAGTACCTGCTGCCGGAGCAGCCCACGCAGGCAGATCAGCAGCAGGTGCTCCTGGAGCAGCGGCGCGAGCAGGCTCGCCGGAGCAGCAGCGGCAGCGAGATCGCGATCGTGGCGATGGTCGGGCGCTTCCCCGGCGCGCGCACGCTCGATCAGTTCTGGCAGAACCTGCGCGATGGGGTCGAGTCGTGTACGCGCTTCAGTGACGCTGAGTTGCTGGCAGCCGGGGTCGATCCACAGCTCATCCAGGACCCGAATTATGTCAAGATGCGACCGATCTTGGAGGATGTGGAACAGTTCGACGCGGCGTTCTTCGGGTACACGCCACGCGAGGCCGAGCTGCTGGACCCGCAGCAGCGGCTGTTCCACGAAGTCGCCTGGGAGGCGCTCGAAACCGCCGCCTATGACACCCAACGCTACCCCGGCCTCGTCGGCGTCTTCGCCGGTACCAACTTTAATTATTATCTGTCCCGGCTTTCTACCGATCCTGAAGTGGTCGCGCAGTTGAGCGAGGCGATAACCCTGGAGAACGACAAGGACGCGCTGACGACGAATGTGTCGTACAAGCTGAACCTACGCGGTCCCAGCTTCGCGGTCCAGACTTACTGCTCGACCTCGCTGGTGGCGACCCACCTGGCCTGCCGCAGCCTGCGCGCTGGCGAGTGCGACCTGGCCCTCGCCGGTGGCGTCTCTGTTCGCGTGCCCGTGCGCGCCGGCTATCTGTACCAGGAGGGCGACCAGGTCTCCCCCGACGGCCACGTGCGCACCTTCGATGCCGACGGCGCCGGCGCCACCTTCGGTGATGGCGTCGCTGTGGTCGTGCTCAAGCGCCTGGAAGATGCCCTCGCTGACGGCGATACCATTCACGCGATCATCAAGGGCTCGGCGATCAACAACGACGGCGGCCTGAAGGTTGGCTACACCGCTCCCTCGGTCATTGGTCAGGCTGATGTCATCCGCGCCGCCCTTGCCGATGCCCAAGTTGACCCCGCCTCGATCTCGTATGTCGAAGCCCACGGCACCGCCACCCGGCTTGGCGACCCGATCGAGGTCGCTGCCCTCACCAAAGCCTTTCGCACCCGGACCCAGCAGGTCGGCTACTGCGCGCTGTCCTCGGTCAAGCCCAATGTCGGTCATCTCGACCGCGCCGCCGGCGCCACCGGCTTGATCAAGACCGTCCTGGCGCTGCGTCACTCCCAAATCCCGCCGACCCTGCACTTTCAGCGTCCCAATCCGGAGTTAGCCCTGGACACGAGCCCGTTCTACGTGCCGGCCAACCTGACCGCCTGGCCGCGCAACGGCCACCCCAGGCGCGCGGGCGTCAACTCGCTGGGCGTGGGCGGCACCAATGCCCACGTCGTGCTGGAGGAAGCTCCTGCTGTTCGGCCCACCGCGCCCTCGCGCGAGGTGCAGTTGCTCGTACTCTCGGCCAAGACGGCCAGCGCGCTGGAGGCCGCCACTGCCAACCTGGCGACCTTCCTGGCCCAAGAGCCCAATGTCGATCTCGCCGATGTGGCCTACACCTTGCAGATCGGACGGCGAGTGTTCGAGCATCGACGCGCGCTGGTCTGTCACGACCGCGACGAGGCGTTGCGCCTGCTGGCGACACCTGACCGCGCGCCGGTGCGCACGGCCCAGCAGGCACCGTTGAGCCGCCCGGTCGCGTTCCTGTTCGGTGGCGTGGGCGATCACTACGCCGGTATGGCCGAGGAGCTGTACCACAGCGAGAGCAGCTTCCGCGCCACGATCGACCGCTGCTGCGCGATCCTCCAACCGCACCTCGGCCTGGAATTGCGCTCCATCCTCTACCCCCAAGAACAAAGAACAAAGAATAAAGAACAAATAGCCCAGAACCGAGAACTGAGAACTGAGAACCGAGAATCGGGCGTCACCCGTTCACCCGCTCACCCGCTCACCCGCTCACTGCTGAATCAGACGGAGTATGCCCAGCCGGCGGTCTTCGTGGTGGAGTACGCACTGGCGCAGCTACTGATCGGCTGGGGCGTGCGTCCCTCTGCGTTGCTGGGCTACAGTGTCGGCGAGTATGTCGCGGCCTGTCTCTCCGGCGTGCTCTCGCTCGAAGACGCTCTCAAGCTGGTGGCCACTCGTGCGCGCCTGATTGCCAGTCAGCCAGCCGGTGCCATGCTGGCGGTGATGGCGTCGGAAGTGCAGGTGCAGCCGTTCCTGCGCGATGGCGTGGAGCTGGCGATCGTGAACGGACCGCAGAGCTGTGTCCTGGCTGGCCCGCCCACTGCGATCACGGCGCTAGAGCAGGAACTGGCCGCGCATGAGATCGCCTGCCGGAGCGTGCCGACCAGCCACGCCTTCCACACCAGCTTGCTGGCGCCAATCGCGAACGAGTTGACCGCGCTGGTACGCACGCTCAAGCTGCATCCGCCCGCCATCCCCTACATCTCGAATGTGACCGGCACCTGGATCACGACCGAGCAAGCGACCGACCCGACCTATTGGGCGCGGCACATGCTCGAAACCGTGCGCTTCGCGGAAGGAGTGGCGGCGCTGCTGGCAACTCCCGAGCAAGTGTTCGTGGAGGTCGGCGCGGGGCAGGCGCTCAGTTCGTTCGTGAAGGGGCACCCGGCGTGTGGGCGGGCGCGCTTCAATCAGGTACTCGCGACGCTGCCGAGCGCGCAAGAGCGCGGCCAGGACTTGAGACGGCTGCTGGAGACGGTCGGAGCGCTGTGGCTGCTGGACGTACCACTCGACAGCGCGCAGTTCTACGCTCACGAGCAGCGCCGCCGCGTGCCGCTGCCGACCTACCCGTTCGAGCGCCGCCGCTTCTGGGTCGAGCCGCGCGGGCGAGCCGGCGTGGTCGCGACACCATCGGTGGCAGTGGAGAGCGGGCGCAAGCCGGACCTGGCCGACTGGTTCTACACGCCGGTGTGGGTGCCGACACCACTGCCGAGCGGGAGCGCGGGTGCGCGCGGGAGCGCGTGGGTGGTGCTGGCGAACGAGGGGACGGTGGGGGCGCAGGTGGCGGCGCGGCTGGCGGCGCGCGGGCATGCAGTCGTGCGGGTGCGAGAGGGGGCAGCATTCGAGCAGGTGGATGTGCAGACGTTCGCGGTGCGACCGGCCGCGCGCGAGGACTACCAGGCGCTGCTGGCGGCGCTGGCGCGACAGGGCACGCCGGTGAGCGCGATCGCGCACCTGTGGAATAGCGGGCCGGAGGTGACGGTGCCGGCGGGCGCGGTCGGATTTCGAGCGGCGCAGGAGCGCGGGCTCTACAGTTTGTTGGCGCTTGCGCAGGCGCTGGGCGAGCGGGTGGAGGAGACGCCGGTGCAGCTTGTGGTCGGCACGCACGCCGCCCAGCCCGTGACCGGCGGCGAAGCCCTCAATGCCGAGCTTGCGCCGATCGTCGGGCTATGCACCGTGGTATCGCAAGAGTATCTGGCGCTGACTTGCCGCAACGTCGATATCGTGCTTCCTGAGCAGGACGACAGCACATTGATCGGCCAGCTCGTGTCCGAGATCGCCGCGCAGGCGCCGGATCGGCGTGTGGCGTATCGGGATGGTCAGCGGCGGGTGCAGCAATTCCAGCCACGGCGACTGGAGCCAGTATCAGGCGACGTGCCAGAGCGTCTTCGGACTCAGGGCGTATACATGATCACCGGAGGGCTGGGCGGGATCGGGCTGCACCTGGCGAGGTACCTGGCGCGAACGGTGCAGGCGAAACTGGTACTGACTGGTCGCTCAGGGCTGCCCGCTCGCGCGGAATGGGCCGCGTGGCAGGCCGCGCACCCAGCCGACGATCCAACCAGCCAGCGGATCGCCCAGGTGCTTGGGTTGGAGGCGCTGGGTGCCGAGGTGCTGGTCCTGCGCGCCGATGTCGCCGACGAGGCGGCCATGCGCGATGTGCTGGCGCAGACACAGTACCGTTTTGGCCCGCTCAATGGCCTCATCCACGCCGCCGGCAATCTGGATCAGGCGAACTTTGGCCCACTCCAGGGTGCTGGGCACAGCCAATTCGAGAATCACTTTCAGCCGAAGGTCTACGGCCTGTACCTGCTCGAACGGCTCTTGGAAGGCTATGATCTCGACTTCTGCCTGCTGCTCTCTTCAGTCTCTTCCGTGCTGGGAGGGCTTGGCTACAGCGGCTACACCGCTGCGAACATCTTTATGGATGCGTTCACGCACCGGCATAATCAGCGCAGCTCCGTACCGTGGATCAGCGTGAATTGGGACACCTGGCATCTCAAAGACGGCCAGCACGACACCATCGGCGCAACCGTCGCCCAGTACGAGCTTTGGCCGGATGAGGGCTGCGAAGCCTTCCAGCGCATCCTCGCCGCTTCGCCCACCCAGATTATCAACTCGACCGGCGACCTCGACACGCGCATCCGGCAGTGGGTGCTGATGGAAACGTTGCGGGCCGACCAACAGGAGCAGAACACACTACCGGCTGGTCCACTGATAGCGACCACGAGCGTGTACGAGCAGCGGATCGCGGGGATCTGGCGGCAGGTGCTGGGAGTGGAGGAGGTCGGGCTGCACGATAACTTCTTTGAGCTGGGCGGCAACTCGCTGATTGCACTCCAGGTCATTGCCAAGCTCAAGAAGGAATTCAAAATCCCCATTCCGACGGTAGCACTGTTCGAGGCGCCGACGGTGAGCACACTGGCACAGTACCTGCTGCCGGAGCAGCCCACGCAGGCAGATCAGCAGCAGGCGCTACTGGAGCAGCGGCGCGAACAGGCTCGCCAGAGCAGCGGCAATAGCGAGATCGCGATCGTGGCGATGGTCGGGCGCTTCCCCGGCGCACGCACGCTCGATCAGTTCTGGCAAAACATCCACGATGGCGTCGAGTGCCAGACCAGCTTCTCGAATGAGGAGTTGTTGGCTGCCGGCGTCGATCCACTGTTGCTGCACAATCCTCACTATGTGAAGCGGCGGCCGATCCTGGAGGATGTGGATCAGTTTGACGCGGCATTCTTCGGCTACACGCCGCGCGAGGCCGAGCTGCTGGACCCGCAGCAGCGGCTGTTCCACGAAGTCACCTGGGAGGCGCTTGAAACCGCCGGCTACGACACCCAGCGCTACCCCGGCCTCGTCGGTGTCTTCGCCGGCACCAACTTTAACTACTACTTAGCGCGCCTTCTGAACGACCCGGAAATCGTCGCGCAGATAAGTGAGGCGATAACCCTGGAGAACGACAAGGACGCGCTGACGACGAATGTGTCATACAAGCTGAACCTGCGCGGTCCCAGCTTCGCGGTCCAGACTTACTGCTCGACCTCGCTGGTGGCGACCCACCTGGCTTGCCGCAGCCTGCGCAATGGCGAGTGCGACCTGGCGTTGGCAGGCGGTGTCTCCATACGTGCCCCGGCAAAGATAGGCTACCTGTACCAGGAGGGCGACCAGGCATCATCCGACGGCTGCACCCGCAGCTTTGACGAGCAGGCCCAAGGCACCACCTTCGGTGATGGCGTCGCTGTGGTGGTGCTTAAGCGGCTTGCCGACGCCCTGGCCGATGGTGACACCATTCACGCTGTCATCAAGGGCTCGGCAATCAATAACGACGGCGGCCTGAAGGTTGGCTACACCGCTCCCTCGGTCATCGGCCAGGCTGATGTCATCCGCGCCGCCCTTGCCGATGCCCAGGTCGATCCGGCCTCGATCTCGTACGTCGAAGCCCATGGCTCTGCGACCAAGCTGGGCGACCCGATCGAGGTTGCTGCCCTTACCAAAGCCTTTCGCACCCAGACCCAGCGGGTCGGCTACTGCGCGTTGTCCTCGGTCAAGCCCAATGTCGGTCATCTCGACCGCGCCGCTGGCGCCACCGGCCTGATCAAGACCGTCCTGGCGCTGCGTCACTCCCAAATCCCGCCGACCCTGCACTTTCAGCGTCCCAATCCGGAGTTAGCCCTGGACACGAGTCCGTTCTACGTCCCGAACAGCCTGAGGGCCTGGCCGCGCAACGGCCACCCCAGGCGCGCGGGCGTCAACTCGCTGGGCGTGGGCGGCACCAACGCTCACGTGGTGCTGGAGGAGGCGCCGGCTGTTCCGCCGTCTGCGCCCTCGCGCTCGGCCCAACTCCTGATGCTGTCGGCCAAGACGGCCAGCGCACTGGAGGCTGCCACTGCCAACCTGGCGACTTTCCTGACCCAAGAGCCCAATGTCGATCTCGCCGATGTGGCCTACACCTTGCAGATCGGACGGCGGGTGTTCGAGCATCGACGCGCGCTGGTCTGTTGCGATCGTGATGAGGCGCTGCGCCTGCTGGCGGCACCTGACCGCGCGCCGGTGCGTACCGCCCAGCAAGCACCGCTGAGCCGCCCGGTGGCGTTCCTGTTCGGTGGCGTGGGCGACCACTACGTGGGTATGGCCGAGGAGCTGTACCACAGCGAGAGCAGCTTCCGCGCCACGATCGACCGCTGCTGCGCCCTGCTCCACCCGCACCTCGGCCTGGAATTGCGCTCCATCCTCTACCCCCAAGAACAAAGAACAAAGCTTGTCCTGAGCGAAGTCGAAGGGAACAAAGAACAAACAGCCCAGAACCGAGAACCGGCGTTGAACTTGCGCGGGCTGCTGGGACGCAATGGGAGCGAGCCAAGCGCGACCGAGCCGCTGCACCGGACTGAACTGGCCCAGCCGGCGGTGTTCGTGGTCGAGTACGCACTGGCGCAACTGCTGATCGGCTGGGGCGTGCGTCCCTCGGCACTGCTGGGCTACAGTGTCGGCGAGTACGTCGCCGCCTGTCTCTCTGGCGTGCTCTCGCTCGAAGACGCACTGAAGTTGGTTGCCACTCGTGCGCGGCTGATTGAGAGCCAGCCAGCCGGTGCCATGCTGGCTGGTGATGGCGTCGGAAGTGCAGGTGCAGCCGTTCCTGCGCGATGGCGTGGAGCTAGCGATTGTGAATGGGCCGCAGAGCTGTGTGCTGGCCGGCCCGCCCGCCGCGATCACAGCGCTGGAGCAGGAACTGGCCGCGCAGGAGATCGCCTGCCGGGCCGTGCCGACCAGCCACGCCTTCCACACCAGCTTGCTGGCGCCAATTGCCGAAGAATTGACCGCGCTGGCGCGCACAATCAAGCTGAACCCGCCCGCCATCCCCTACATCTCGAATGTGACCGGAACCTGGATCACGGTCGAGCAGGCCACCGACCCGGCCTACTGGGCGCGGCATATGCTTGAAACCGTGCGCTTCACGGAGGGAGTGGCGGCGCTGCTGGCAACTCCTGAGCAGGTGCTCGTGGAAGTCGGCGCGGGGCAGGCGTTGAGTTCGTTCGTGAAGGGCAACCCGGAGTGTGGGCGGGCGCGCTTCAATCAAGTGCTCGCGACCCTGCCGAGCGCACAGGAGCGTGGGCAGGACCTCCGGCGGCTGCTGGAGACGGTCGGAGCGCTGTGGCTGCTGGATGTGAGTGTGGATGGCGCGCAGCTCTACGCTCAGGAGCAGCGCCGCCGCGTGCCGTTGCCGACCTACCCATTCGAGCGCCAGCGTTTCTGGATCGATCCCCAGCCGCAGCGCAACGGCGCGGCCACTGCCACCGCCCCGCGCCGCTCCGATGTTACTGAATGGTTCGCCACCACCTCGTGGAAACGCTCAAGTCTCGCCGATGCTTTAGGAGCGCCGGCGCTGCTGGCCGAGCGGCGGACATGGGTGCTGCTGGTCGATGAGTGCGGCATAGGCACCGAACTGGCTGGCTGGATGTCGGCGCATAACCAGGAAGTAGTAACTGTTGCGATCGGCTCAGCGTTTGCTCAACATGGCACGCATGCATTTACCGTGCGTCCCACTGTCCGTGCCGATTATGAGGTGCTGCTGCGCGCGCTTCAGGCGCGGAATCTTGCCCCCGACCAGGTTGTTCATCTCTGGAACACAACTGCACTGACCGCAGGGATTGATCCGGCCCTAACCCTGACACCACTTTTAGAGCACGGCTTCTACAGCATCCTGGCGCTGACCCAGGCGCTCGGCGATCAGGGATTAGAGGCATGCACCATCAGCATCATCTCGACCGAGCTACAGGATGTCACCGGGGCGGAGGAGATTTGCCCGGCCAAAGCAACGCTGCTTGGCCCTTGCCGGATCATCCCGCAGGAATACACGGCGCTCACCTGCCGCAGTATCGACATTGTGCTACCAGGTAATGGTCGCTCCAGCGCCGCGCTGATCGAACAGCTCGCACTGGAGCTGACAAGCGGCCTGACCGATGAGGTTGTGGCGCTGCGCGGATCGCATCGCTGGATCGAGTTGTTCGAGTCGGTGCAAATCCCTGCGACCGTAGAGATGCCTCAACTGCGCGACAACGGCGTGTACCTGATCACCGGCGGTCTGGGCGGGATCGGCCTGGCGCTGGCCGAGGAGCTGGCGACGATCGCGCGCGCAAAGCTGGTGCTGGTGGGGCGCAGCGCGCTGCCGCCGCGCGAGCAGTGGCCGCACATCCTCGCTACGCACGATTGCACCAGCGGTATCGGTCGCCGCGTCCAGATCATCAGCGATCTAGAGGCCCGCGGCACACAGGTGCTGGTGCTCCAGGCCGATGTCGCCGATCCCATGCAGGTGCGCGCCGCGATTGAGCAAGCGGTGTCGCATTTTGGAGCGATTCATGGGGTGTTTCACACCGCCGGTGTGCCCGGCATCGGCCTGATACAGCTCAAGACACCTGAGGCCGCCGCCGGCGTGCTGGCTCCCAAAGTCCACGGCACCCTTGCCCTCGTCCAGGCCCTGCGCGACATTCCGCTGGACATATTCGTGCTATTTTCCTCGGTCACCTCGGCAACGGGCGGTGGGCTGGGCCAGGTGGATTACTGCGCGGCGAATGCCTTCCTGGATGCCTACGCCCGCCGTCACGCCCACGACCACGGCCGCACGATCGCGATCAGCTGGGGCGAATGGCTGTGGGATGCCTGGCAGGAGGGCTTGCTAGGCTTCCCCGAAGAGGCGCGCGCCTTCCTGATCGCCAACCGGCGCGCCTTCGGCATCAGCTTCCCCGAGGGCATGGATGCGCTACGCCGGCTGCTCACGAGCAGGCTAGCACATGCTTTTGTGACGACACAGGATCTCAGCTGGATGGTGGAGCGGAGCAAGCAGTCTTCCGCAGCGGCGGCATTCAAGAAACTTCAGGCATCAAAGGAAGCACGCCAGCGCTACCCGCGGCCGGCGCTGGGGACCGCCCTGATCCTGCCAAGAAACCCGCTCGAAGAGCGAATTGCGAGTGTTTGGGGCGCGACGCTGGCGATGGATCAGATCGGAATCGACGACAACTTCTTCGAGCTTGGCGGAAATTCTCTGCTTGGGCTCGATCTGATTGCGCGGGTGCGCAAAGAACTCAAGCTGGATAATCTGCCGGCCTATGTGCTCTACGAGGCTCCAACTATCAGCGCGATGGCCGAATACATCAATCAGATCAAGCGAGAAACGACGCCCGTGGATGAAGATCTGGAGAGCCGAAGCCAGAAGCGGCGCGCCCGGCTGAGCCACCTTCAGCGTAGAGCAAGCACAGAGGAATTGGCATGACTATGCCGTCATCATTTGACGACCAGGCGCTAGAAACCGCGATTGCAATCATTGGCATGTCGGGCCGGTTTCCAGGCGCGACGGATACCGGTGAGTTCTGGCAGAATATCGCGGCTGGGGTGCGCTCGATCCGCAGCTTCACGGATGCGGAGCTACTGGCGGCCGGCGTGGACCCGGCGCTGCTTCAACAGCCCAACTACGTCAAAGCCGGCACAGTTCTCGATCAGGTCGATCAGTTTGATGCGGCGTTCTTTGGCTACCCGCCACGCGAAGCCGAGATCATGGACCCGCAGCACCGGCTGTTTCTGGAATGTGCCTGGGAGGCGCTCGAACACGCCGCCTACAACCCCGAAGTCTATAGCGGCCTGATCGGTGTCTTCGCCGGCTCGGCGTTCTCAGGCTATGCTCTGCATAATATTGCCTCGAACCAGGAACTCATCGATCTGGTTGGTGCGTTCCAGGTCGATCTGAACAATAATGTCGACTCGCTGGCCTCGACGGTCTCGTACAAGCTCAATTTGCGCGGGCCGAGCGTGGTGGTGCAGACCTTCTGCTCGACCTCGCTGGTGGCGGTCCATATGGCCTGCCAGGGCCTGATCACCTACGAGATCGATATCGCGCTGGCGGGCGGGGTCGCGATTATGGTACCGCACGGCCAGGGGTATCTGTACCAGGAGGGCGGGATCGTCTCGCCCGATGGTCGCGTGCGCACCTTTGACGCCAACGCCAAAGGCAGCGTGATGGGCAGTGGAGCCGGTGTCGTCGTGCTCAAGCGCTTGAGCGAGGCGCTGGCGGATGGCGACCAGATTTATGCGGTGATTCGCGGCTCGGCAGCCAATAATGACGGCATTCGCAAGGTTGGCTACACCGCGCCAGGTTTGGCCGGCCAGTCGTCGGTGATCGCGCGCGCGCTGAGCAATGCTGGTGTCAAGCCGGAGACGATCAGCTACGTGGAGGCACATGGCACCGCTACGCCGCTGGGCGACTCGGTCGAGCTTGCGGCCATGATCAAGGCCTTCCAGCGCGGGACCAACAAGCGCCAGTTCTGCGCGATCGGCTCGGTCAAGCCGAATGTGGGGCATCTGGACCGCGCGTCGGGGGTGACCGGGCTGATCAAGACCAGCTTGGCGCTGCACCACCAACTGCTCCCGCCCAGCATCGAGTTTGAGAGCGCCGACCCCGAACTGGACCTGCCCAACAGCCCGTTCTATGTCAACACCAGCGCGCGGGCCTGGCCACGGAACGGTACACCGCGCCGGGCCGGGGTCAGCTCGTTTGGCCTGGGCGGCACGAATGCCCACGTGGTGCTGGAGGAGGCTCCGGAACGCCCGAAGAGCAGTCTGGCGCGACCGCACCAGTTGCTGCTGCTCTCGGCCAAGACCGTGAGCGCGCTTGATGCGGCGACTGCCAACCTGGCCGCCTTTCTGCGCCGCCACCCCGATGCGAATCTCGCCGATGTCGCCTATACCCTCCAGGTCGGGCGCGCAGCTTTTGCCCACCGGCGGACGCTGGTTTGCCATGACACGCAGGATGCAATCGGCGCGCTTGAAACCAGGGATGCGACGCGCGTATTGACGCAATACCAGACCAGCCGTGATCGGCCGGTGGCATTCCTGTTTCCAGGCGCGGGCGAGCATTACGCCGGGATGGCGCGGGAGCTGTATCAAACAGAGCCGCTGTTCCGTGAGGCGATTGACCGCTGCTGCGCCCTGCTCCAGCCGCACCTGGGGCGGGATCTGCGCGAGGTGCTCTACCCCATCGATGATAAGGCGACAAGGCGACAAGGTGACAAGGTGCCATCGGAGGCGGATTCTGTCACCTTGTCACCCCCTCACCGTGTCATCTTGTCAGGGGAGCTGGCAGAGCCGGCGCTGTTCGTAGTCGAGTACGCGCTGGGGCAACTGCTGATCGGCTGGGGCGTACAACCAACGGCGATGCTGGGCTATGGTGTGGGGGAGTATGTCGCCGCCTGCGTGGCCGGCGTCCTCGACCTGGCGGACGCACTGAAACTTGTCGTCGCGTGGGCGAAGCTTACTCAGGCACCCAACCAGTCCCACACGCTTGTGCCGACCGCAGACGAGCTTACGCCGGTCGCCCGCACGCTGACCCTCAAGGCGCCTACGACCCCGTATCTCTCAAGCATCACAGGCACCTGGGTTACGGCCGAGCAGGCGACCGATCCAGCTTACTGGGGGCGGCTATATGCCGAACCGGCGCGCCTTGCCGAAGGGATCGCGCAGTTACTCGCGACACCCCAGCTGGTACTCGTCGAAGTGGGGCCAGGGCAGGCGCTCAGCTCATTGGTCAAGAGCCACCCGCTGTGTGGGCGCGAGCGCTTCAGCCAGATCATCCCGACGCTGCCCGGCATACAAGAGCGCATCTCTGACCGCGCCGGCCTCCTCAGTACGCTCGGCAAGCTCTGGCTCGCGAATGTGCCGCTTGATTGGCAGAAGGTCTACGAGCACGAACAGCGCCGCCGTCTGCCGCTGCCCACCTACCCATTCGAGCGCCAACGCTGCTGGATCGATCCTCCACAAGCTGCTGCGGCCGGCACACGTGCGATTGCGGCTGGTAAGCATGCCGACATCGCCGACTGGTTCTATGTGCCGCGCTGGCAGCCGGCGCCGTTGCTGCGGGTGCCGGCCACAAGCCGCGCGCATTGGCTTGTTATCGGTAATGTGACTGAATTAGGGGACAGGCTCTGCACGCGCTTAATCCAGGCCGGGCACACCGTGATCCAGGTCCGGGCAGGCGTAGCTTTTGCTCGTCTCGACAAATACTCCTTCGAACTGCGCCTCGACCAACGCGCCGACTATGAGGCGCTGCTTGGGGCGCTGCGTGCTGACGCCCTGTTTCCAACGCACGTGCTTCATCTTGGCTGCCTCGGCCAGCTCGAGGCGGCTCCCAGCCCGGCGACCTTTCGCGCGCAGCAGTCGTGTGGCTATTACAGCCTGCTGGCACTTGCACAAGCGCTGGGGCCGCAACTGATCGATGAGCCGGTCCAATTCTTTCTTATGACTCAGGGACTCCAGCCGGTGAATGGCGACGAGCCGATCCGGGCGGAACAGGCACCCTTGCTTGGCCTGGGCACGGTGGTGAGCCAGGAATATTCCACAATCACCTGCCGCAGTATCGATCTGCTCCCGCCCGCGCCAGGCGAATCGTCGGAGGCGCTTGCAGCGCAGCTGATCGTCGAAATAACAACGGCTACTGATGATCTGGCAGTGGCGTACCGGGGCGCGACACGCTGGGTGCAATCCTACCTGCCGCAGCGCATGGAAATGCCGGCAGCTCCGCCGCTCCGCTCGCAGGGCGTCTACATCATCACAGGCGGTCTGGGGGGCGTGGCACGAATCATAGCCAGGCATCTCGCGCAGACCGTTCAGGCAAAGCTGGTGCTGGTCGGGCGGACGGCGCTTCCACCACGGGAGGCTTGGGCGGCCTATCGCGCACATGGCGACGAGACTGATTACATCAGCCAGGCCATCCGGCATATTGAGCAGTTGGAAGCATTGGGCGCCCAGGTGCTACTATTCGCCGCCGATGTCGGCGATGCCTCACAGCTACGGGCGGTCATCGATGAGACAATGACACGCTTTGGCGCGCTTCATGGCATCGTCCACGCGGCGGGTATTTCCGATGGCCGGGCCTTTGCGCTCATCCCCGACACGACTACCGCCCAGTGCGAGGCGCATTTCCAGCCCAAGGCCTACGGGCTGTATGCCCTGGAGCATGCGCTGGCCGATCGGGCGCTTGATTTCTGCATCATCTGCTCGTCAATCGCATCGGTTCTCGGCGGGTTGAGCTTCGCCGGCTACGCGGCCGCTAACCGCTTCATCGACGCATTTGTGCAGCGCCATAATCGAAACGCTCCTACGCCCTGGATCAGCGTGAACTGGGACACCTGGCGCCTCAAAGACGGCCAGCACGACGCTATTGGCGCGACGGTGGCGCAGTATGAGATGCTGCCGGATGAGGCTCTCCAGGTGTTCGAGCGCGTCGCTGCCGCTCGCGACTATGCCCAGATCGTGATCTCAACCGGCGACCTTGACACGCGCATCCGGCAGTGGGTGCTGATGGAGACGCTGCGGGCCGACCAGCAGGAGCAGAACACGCTACCGGCTGGTCCACTGATAGCGACCACGAGCGCGTACGAGCAGCGGATTACGGGGATCTGGCAGCAGGTGCTGGGAGTCGAGGAAGTCGGGCTACACGATAACTTCTTTGAGCTGGGCGGCAACTCGCTGATTGCGCTACAGGTGATCGCGAAGCTGAAGAAGGAGTTCCAGACCCAGGTACCGGCGGTGGCGCTGTTCGAGGCGCCGACGGTCAGCGCGCTGGCGCAGTACCTGCTGCCGGAGCAGCCCACGCAGGCAGATCAGCAGCAGGCGCTACTGGAGCAGCGGCGCGAGCAGGCTCGCCGGAGCAGCGGCAGCAGCGAGATCGCGATCGTGGCGATGGTCGGGCGCTTCCCCGGCGCACGCACGCTCGATCAGTTCTGGCAGAACCTGCGTGACGGGGTCGAGTCGTGTACGCGCTTCAGTGACGCTGAGTTGCTGGCGGCTGGGGTTGATCCGCTGCTGATAGCGAACCCGAACTATGTGAAGATGCGGCCGATCCTGGAGGATGTGGAGCAGTTCGACGCGGCATTCTTCGGGTACACGCCACGCGAGGCCGAGCTGCTGGACCCGCAGCAGCGGCTGTTCCACGAAGTCGCCTGGGAGGCGCTCGAAACTGCCGGCTACGACACCCAGCGCTACCCCGGCCTCGTCGGCGTCTTCGCCGGCGCGAATATGAACTCTTACCTGCTACGTCTGATTCAAGATCCTGCCCTGGTTGGACTGATCAACGAATCAGTCGTTTTGGAAAACGACAAGGACGCGCTGACGACGAATGTGTCGTACAAGCTGAACCTGCGCGGTCCCAGCTTCGCGGTCCAGACTTACTGCTCGACCTCGCTGGTGGCGACCCACCTGGCCTGCCGCAGCCTGCGCGCTGGCGAGTGCGACCTGGCCCTCGCCGGTGGCGTCTCTGTTCGCGTGCCCGTGCGCGCCGGCTATCTGTACCAGGAGGGCGACCAGGTCTCCCCCGACGGCCACGTGCGCACCTTCGATGCCGACGGCGCCGGCGCCACCTTCGGCGATGGCGTCGCTGTGGTCGTGCTTAAGCGGCTTGCCGACGCCCTGGCCGATGGTGACACCATTCACGCTGTCATCAAGGGCTCGGCAATCAATAACGACGGCGGCCTGAAGGTCGGCTACACCGCTCCCTCGGTCATCGGCCAGGCTGATGTCATCCGCGCCGCCCTTGCCGATGCTCAGGTCGATCCCGCCTCGATCTCGTATGTCGAAGCCCACGGCACCGCCACCAAGCTCGGCGACCCGATCGAGGTCGCTGCCCTCACTAAAGCCTTTCGCACCCGGACCCAGCAGGTCGGCTACTGCGCGCTGTCCTCGGTCAAGCCCAATGTCGGCCATCTCGACCGCGCCGCCGGCGCCACCGGCCTGATCAAGACCGTCCTGGCGCTGCATCACTCCCAAATCCCGCCGACCTTGCACTTTCAGCGTCCCAATCCGGAGTTAGCCCTGGAGAGCAGCCCGTTCTACGTCCCGAACAGCCTGAGGGCCTGGCCGCGCAACGGCCACCCCAGGCGCGCGGGCGTCAACTCGCTGGGCGTGGGCGGCACCAATGCCCACGTGGTGCTGGAGGAAGCTCCTCCTGTCCCGCCGTCTGCGCCCTCGCGCGAGGTGCAGTTGCTGGTGTTGTCAGCCAAGACGGCCAGCGCGCTGGAGGCCGCCACTGCCAACCTGGCGATCTTCCTGGCCCAAGAGCCCGGCGTGGAACTGGCCGATGTGGCCTACACCTTGCAGGTCGGACGGCGGGTGTTCGAGCACCGGCGCGCGCTGGTCTGTCGCGACCACGACGAGGCGTTGCGCCTGCTGGCGGCACCCGATCGCGCGCCGGTGCGTACCGCCCAGCAGGCACCGTTGAGCCGCTCGGTGGCGTTCCTGTTCGGTGGCGTGGGCGACCACTACATGGGCATGGCCGAGGAGCTGTACCGCAGCGAGAGCAGCTTCCGCGCCACGATCGACCGCTGCTGCGCCCTGCTTCAGCCGCACCTCGGCCTGGAATTGCGCTCCATCCTCTACCCCCAAGAACAAAGAACAAAGCTTGTCCTGAGCGAAGTCGAAGGGAACAAAGAACAAACAGCCCAGAACCAAGAACCAAGAACCGAGAACCGGCTCACCCGCTCACCTGCTCACCCGCTCACCCGCTCACTGCTGAATCAGACGGAGTATGCCCAGCCGGCGGTGTTCGTGGTCGAGTACGCACTGGCGCAACTGCTGATCGGCTGGGGCGTGCGACCCTCGGCGCTGCTGGGCTACAGTGTCGGCGAGTATGTTGCGGCCTGTCTCTCCGGCGTGCTCTCGCTGGAAGACGCTCTCAAGCTGGTCGCCACCCGTGCGCGCCTGATTGCCAGTCAGCCAGCCGGTGCGATGCTGGCGGTGATGGCGTCGGAAGAGCAGGTGCAGCCGTTCCTGCGCGAGGGCGTGGAGCTGGCGATTGTGAACGGACCGCAGAGCTGCGTGCTGGCTGGCCCGCCCACCGCGATTGATGCGGTGGCCGAACAGTTAGCCCAGCATGAGATCGCCTGCCGGAGCGTGCCGGCCTCCCACGCCTTCCACACAAGGATGCTGGCGCCAATTGCCGACGAACTGACCGCGCTGGTACGCACGCTCAAGCTGCATCCGCCCGCCATCCCCTACATCTCGAATGTGACCGGCACCTGGATCACGGCCGAGCAAGCGACCGACCCAGCCTACTGGGCGCGCCATATGCTCGAAACCGTGCGCTTCTCGGAGGGAGTGGCGGCCCTGCTGGCAACTCCTGAGCAGGTGTTCGTGGAGGTCGGCGCGGGGCAGGCGCTCAGTTCGTTCGTGAAGGGGCACCCGGAGTGCGGGCGGGCGCGCTTCAACCAGGTACACGCGACGCTGCCGAGCGCGCAAGAGCGCGGGCAGGACCTGGCGCGGCTACTGGAGGCGCTGGGGGCGCTGTGGCTGCTGGATGTGAGTGTGGACGCTGAGCAGTTCTACGCTCACGAGCAGCGCCGCCGCGTGCCGCTGCCGACCTACCCGTTCGAGCGCCGCCGCTTCTGGGTCGAGCCTGACGCGCAGCGCGTCGCCCCGAGAACGACCCCCCCACGCCGTTCGGACGTTGCCGAATGGTTCTCCGTGCCCTCATGGAAACGTGCGGCCCCAATCGACCACGCCGAAGCCGAGGCGAAGCTCGCGGAGCGCCGGCACTGGCTCGTGTTGACCGACTCGATCGGCATCGGCGGGCCGCTTGTCGAATGGCTGAGAGCGCGTAACCAGCACGTGATCAGCGTTATTCCTGGCCCAGGTTTTACGAAACTTGCCGACAGCACCTATATGGTGGAGGCCACCTCGCGTGCCGATTATGATGCGCTCTTCCAGGATCTTGGACGTCGGGGGATACTGCCGCAGCGCGTGGTGCAGCTCTGGCCTGTCGTCACGCCACCTGACGCCGACGGCGAGAGCGATGTCGATCTTTCGCAAGTGCTTGATCATGGCTTCTACAGCCTGCTTGCGCTCACCAAAGCGCTCGGCGACCTTGGAGTAGAAAGTTGCCGGATCGATATTGTATCGAGCAACATGCAGGAGGTCACCGCTGCCGAGCGCCTGTGTGCCGCAAAAGCGACGCTCATGGGGCCAGCCAGGATTATTTCGCAGGAGTATCCGAATTTAAGCTGTCGCAGCATCGACCTGATGCTGCCCGATTACCATCAGCGGCTCGATACTGGACTCATCGACCGGCTTGCGCTCGAACTGGTTGGCGGAACGCAGACTGAGCCAATTGTCGCACTGCGCGGGCCACATCGCTGGATTAAGTCATTCGAGACGGTGCATATTCCTGCTTCTACGATCGGATCGCCCCTGCGCCAGCATGGGGTCTACCTGATCACGGGCGGGTTGGGCGGGATCGGGCTGGCGCTGGCGGAGGATCTGGCGCAGCGGGCGCAGGCCAGGCTCGTGCTGCTTGGCCGCAGCGCGCTACCTCCGCGCGAGCAGTGGCCGCACATCCTCGCCACGCACGACCTTGCCAGCGGTGTCGGCCGCCGCGTCCGGATCATCAGCGATCTAGAGGCCCGCGGCACCCAGGTGCTCGTCCTCCAGGCCGATGTCACCGATGTGACGCAGGTGCGCGCCGCTGTGCAGCAGGCGCTTCTGCGCTTTGGCGCGCTCGATGGCGTGTTCCACACCGCCGGCGTGCCTGGCGTCGGCCTGATGCAGCTCAAGACTCCCGAAGCCGCCACAGGCGTGCTGGCTCCCAAAGTCCACGGCACCCTCGCCCTCGCCCAGGCCCTACGCGACGTTCCGCTCGATTTCCTGGTCTTGTTCTCCTCGATCACTTCGGCTACGGGCGGTGGGCCAGGCCAGGTGGATTACTGCGCGGCGAATGCCTTCCTGGACGTCTACGCCCGTCGCCACGCCCACGACCACGGCCACACGATCGCGATCAGCTGGGGCGAGTGGCTGTGGGATGCCTGGCAGGAGGGCTTGCAAGGCTTTCCTGAGGAAGTGCGCGCCTTCATGATCGCCAACCGGCGCGCCTTCGGCATCAGCTTCTCGGAGGGCATGGAAGCGCTCCAGCGCATGCTTGCTCGCCCCTTGCCACATGTGTTTGTCACAACCCAAGACCTGAATTGGATGGTGGAAGGCAGCCGGCGCACGTCGGCGGCGGTGGCGCTGGAGGAGCTTCAAGCGCAAACGCAGGCGCGCGCGCTCTACCCGCGCCCGGCACTGAGCACGGCCTACAGCCCGCCCGAAAGCGAACTGGAAGAGACGATCGCAGCGATCTGGGGCCAGGTGCTGGGGATCGACGAGATCGGTAGCCAGGATAACTTCTTCGAGCTGGGCGGCAACTCGCTGATCGGCCTCCAGATCACCACTCGGCTGCGGCAAGCCTTCAAGGTCCCCATCCCACTCACATTGCTGTTCGAGGCGCCGACAGTGGCCGAGATGGCGATCGCGGTCGAGATCATCCTGATCGACAACCTCGAACAACTAGACGATGTAGAAGCGCTCCAGTTGCTCGAATCAGATTAGTGAGTGGGGAGGCTGAGGGGGCTGCCCCCTCAAACCCCCTTTTCCCATAGTGCAAACTGTCAAGTGCATTTGAACCATGCGTAAAGGATCGAATCTATGACCAGTCCCGAATTATATGACGATCCATCCTATGAGACAGCTATCGCCATTATCGGGATGGCCGGCCGGTTCCCGAATGCCGCGGATGTGACGACGTTCTGGGAGAACATCGCGAGCGGAGTTTGTTCGATTTGCAGGTTCTCGGATGCCGAGCTGCTGGCGGCTGGCGTGGACCCGGCGCTGCTCCAGCATCCCAACTATGTGAAATCCGGCACGGTGATCGACAACGTCGAACAATTCGACGCGGCATTTTTCGGCTTCCCACCCCGCGAAGCTGAGGTCATGGACCCGCAGCACCGGCTGTTTCTGGAGTGTAGCTGGGAGGCGTTTGAACACGCCGCCTATAACCCCGAAACCTACGCCGGCCTCGTCGGCGTGTTTGCGGGCAGCGGCTCGCCCAACTACGCGGCGACCAATCTCATGTCCCGGCCGGATATCATCGAAAACGTCGGCTGGCTGGTGGTCCACATCTCAAACGAGCCGGACTCGCTGGCCTCGACCGTCAGCTATAAGCTGAATCTGCGCGGGCCGAGCGTGGCAGTGCAGACCTTCTGCTCGACCTCGCTGGTGGCCGTGCATGTAGCCTGCCAGAGCCTGATCACCTATGAGTGTGATATGGCTCTGGCCGGCGGGGTTGCGATTGCCGTGCCGCAGGGCCAGGGGTATCTGTACCAGGAGGGCGGGATCGTCTCGCCCGATGGACACTGCCGCACCTTCGATGCCAACGCGCAAGGGAGCGTGATGGGCAGCGGTGTTGGTGTCGTCCTGCTCAAACGCCTGCACGACGCCCTTGCGGATAATGATGTGATCTACGCCATCATTCGCGGCTCGGCGATGAACAACGATGGCATTCGCAAAGTCGGCTACACGGCGCCGGGTCTGGCGGGCCAGACATCGGTGATCGCACGCGCGCTGAGCAATGCCAATATCAAACCGGAGATGATCAGCTATATCGAGGCGCACGGCACCGCGACGCCACTGGGCGACTCGGTCGAGCTAGCTGCCATGATCAAGGCATTCCAGCGCGGGACAACCAAACAGCAGTTCTGCGCGATTGGCTCGGTCAAGCCGAATGTCGGCCACCTCGACCGCGCGTCGGGGGTGACGGGGCTGATCAAGACCAGCCTGGCGCTGCATCACCAACTGCTCCCGCCCAGCATCGATTATGAGGCGCCGAATCCTGAGATCGATCTTGCCGGTAGCCCGTTCTATGTGAATACGACCGCGCGCCCCTGGCCGCGCAACGACACGCCGCGCCGCGCTGGGGTCAGCTCGTTTGGCCTCGGCGGCACTAATGTCCATGTCGTGTTGGAGGAGGCGCCACTCCCAGCGCCCAGCGATCCCGCGCGGCCCAATCAACTGCTGATCCTCTCTGCCAAGACCGAAACCGCGCTCGAAGCGGCGACTGCGAACCTGGCGGCCTATCTGCGCCAGCACCCCGATGCGAATCTCGCCGATGTCGCCCACACCCTCCAACTCGGACGCGCGGCTTTCGGCCACCGCCGCGTGTTGGTCTGCCGCGACGTGCCGGATGCCCTATCCGCGCTGGAAGCGCCCGGCCAGGCGCGGCTGCTGACGGCACAGCAGACCAGCCGCGATCGGCCAGTGGTCTTTCTGTTCCCCGGCGTGGGCGGCCACTACGGGGGTATGGCGCGCGAGCTATACGAAACCGAACTGGTCTTCCGCGACATAATCGATCGCTGCTGCGCCCTGCTTCAGCCGCACCTGGGGTTGGACCTGCGCTCCATCCTCTACCCCGCCGATGACAAGGTGACAAGGCGACAAGGTGACAAGGTGCCATCGGAGACGGATTCTGTCACCTTGTCACCCCCTCACCGTGTCACCTTGTCAGGGGAGCTGACAGAGCCGGCGCTCTTCGTGATCGAGTATGCGCTGGCGCAACTGCTGATCAACTGGGGCGTGCGACCGGCGGCGATGCTCGGCTACAGCCTGGGCGAATACGTCGCGGCCTGTCTCGCCGGCGTGCTCTCGCTCGAGGATGCGCTGGCGCTGGTGGCCATGCGCGCGCGGCTGATCGCGACCCAGCCTGAAGGCGCGATACCAGTGGCGATTGCCGAGGAGCTGACGGCACTCGCCGGCACAATGAGTCTCAGCGCGCCGAGCATCCCCTACATCTCGAATGTGACCGGCGCCTGGATCACCGCCGAGCAGGCGACCGATCCAGCCTACTGGGCGCAGCACATGACCCAAACGGTGCGCTTTGCTGAAGGCGCCGCGCAACTGCTCGCGACACTTCAGCAGGCGTTTGTGGAAGTCGGCCCGGGCTCGACGCTTAGCTCATTCGTCAAAGGGCACCCGATGTGCGGGCGTGATCGTTTCAGCCAGATCATCACCACACTGCCCGCCGCGCATGAAGACGGCGCCGACCGCGCCGCTCTCCTGACCGCGCTTGGCAAGCTCTGGCTGGCGGATGTGCCGATCGACTGGCAAAAGATTCACGAGCAGGAGCAGCGCCGTCGCATCCCGTTGCCCACGTATCCCTTCGAGCGCCAGCGCTTTTGGGTCGATTTTAATACCCAGCACAGCCACCGGGACAACACCCCTCCGCGACTTCCTGAGATCGCCGATTGGTTTGCTGCCGCTTCATGGAAGCGCGCCATCCCGATCGAGCCGGCGGAGGTGCAGAAGCAACTTGCCGAACGCCGGTGCTGGCTGCTGATCGCGGATACGCTTGGCGTCGGCGCGCAGCTTGCCGAATGGCTGACAGACCACAACCAGGATGTGATCACCGCTATTACCGGTCCAGCATTCGTGAAGCTTGGGCCGCGCGTCTACACGATCCAGGGCGATTCGCGCGCCGACTATGATGCGCTTTTTCGGGATCTGGAGCGCCAGGAGCTGTTGCCGCAGCATGTCGTCCACCTCTGCTCGATTGCTCCACCCGCCGATGGCGAGGGCGAGACAAGCATTGGGCTTGCCCAAACGCTTGGCGAGGGCTTCTATAGCCTGTTTGCGCTCGCCAAAGCGCTGGGGGACCTGGGGCTGGAGCGCTGCCAGATCAGCATTGTGGCAAGCCAGATGCACGAAATCACCGCCACCGAGTCGCTGTGCGCCGCCAAGGCCACATTGATCGGCCCAACCCGCGCGATCCCGGTGGAGTACCCAAACCTGACCTGTCGCGCGATCGACCTGTCGCTACCCGAGATCGGCCGGCGCGCCCCGGCCGCCCTGATCGAGCACCTGGCCTTAGAGCTGGTGGGTGGCTCGTCGCTTGAGCCGATCGTCGCGCTGCGCGGGCCGCATCGCTGGGTCGAAACGTTCGAGCCGGTGCGAATCCCTGTTCACGAAAGCGTGCCGCTTCTGCGCCAGCATGGGGTCTACCTGATCACGGGCGGGCTGGGCGGGATCGGGCTGGCGCTGGCGGAGGACCTGGCGCAGCGGGCGCAGGCCGGGCTGGTACTGCTGGGGCGCAGTGCGCTGCCGCCGCGCGAGCAGTGGCCGCACATCCTCGCCACGCACGACCATGCCGGCGGCATCGGCCGGCGCGTCCGGATCATCAGCGATCTGGAGGCGCGTGGCACCCAGGTGCTCGTCCTCCAGGCCGATGTCGCCGATCCGATGCAGGTTCAGGCTGCCATTCAGCAAGCCATTGCCCACTTTGGAGCGCTTCATGGCGTGTTCCACACCGCCGCTGTTCCCGCTGTCGGCCTGATGCAGCTCAAGACGCGCGAAGCCGCCGCCGGCGTGCTGGCTCCCAAAGTCTACGGCACCCTGGCCCTCGCCCAGGCTTTGCGCGACATTCCGCTCGATTTCCTGGTCCTGTTCTCCTCCGTTGCCGCCGTGACAGGTGGCGGTCCCGGCCAGGTGGATTACTGCGCGGCGAATGCCTTCCTGGATGCCTACGCCCGCCGCCACGCCCACGACCACGGTCGCACGATCGCGATCGGCTGGGGCGAGTGGTTGTGGGACGCCTGGCAGGAGGGCCTGCAAGGCTTTCCTGAGGAAGCGCGCGCCTTCCTAATCGCCAACCGGCGCGCCTTCGGCATCAGCTTCCCGGAGGGCATAGAAGCGCTCCAGCGCATTCTCGCTCGCCCCTTGCCACATGTGTTTGTCACTACGCAGGATTTGAGCCTGATCTATGAAGCAAGCCGACGGGCATCGGCAGCGGTGGCGCTGGAGGAGCTTCAAGCGCAAACGCAGGCGCGCGCGCTCTACCCACGCCCGGCGCTAAGCACGGCCTACAGCTCGCCCGAAAGCGAACTGGAAGAGACGATCGCAGCGATCTGGGGCCAGGTGCTGGGGATCGACGAGATCGGTAGCCAGGATAACTTCTTCGAGTTGGGCGGCAACTCGCTGATCGGCCTCCAGATCACCACCCGGCTGCGCCAGACCTTCAAGGTCGCCGTGCCGCTGACACTGCTGTTTGAGGCGCCGACAGTGGCCGAGATGGCGATCGCGGTCGAGATCATCCTGATCGACAACCTCGAACAGATCGACAACGCCCTTCCCGCAAGGTAAATACGCCGCGCCGTCGCATAGAACGCACGACCACAATTCAAGGATGGGGACGATGTATACCAAAGAGGAGTTGTTCAGACGCCGCGCCGGCCTGTCGTCGTCCAAGCGCGATCTGCTGGCCCAAAAGCTGCGCGTACAGACCGCCGCGCCGGATACGGCCGGCCCGCTCACCACCATTCCCAAACGACCGCCTGAGGCGCGGGTGCCGCTCTCCTCCATCCAGGAGCGCTTTTGGTTCCTTCAGCAGCTCGATCCGGCCAGCGTGAGCTACATCAACATGCATATGTATGAGCTGAGCCGGGCGATCGACTGCCAGGTGTTGAACCAGGCGGTGCGGGAGCTGGTGCGGCGGCACGATATCCTACGCACCATCTACACCATACGCAATGGGCAGATCGAGCAGCAGATCGACCCGACATTGCATCTCACATGTGAGGTGCGGCTGGTTGACTTGCAGCATCTGCCTGAATCCGAGCGCATTCGCGAAGCGCGCCGAGTCATCGACGCCGAACGTGCCCGTCCGTTTCTGCTCCAGGAAGGCCCACCGTGGTCGTTTATGCTGGTCAGGCTGCGGCCCGATTCCAATCTTCTGCTCGTGCGCATCCATCATATGATTGCCGATGGATGGGCCAGCGACACGATCGTCCGGCGCGAGCTGATGGCGCTCTACCACGCCTTTCTGGTCGGGCAGCCATCGCCGCTGCCCGATCTGCCCATCCAATATGCCGACTATGCCGTCTGGCAGCGCCAGCAACTCCAGAACGGCAACCAGGACGCCCAGCTCGCCTACTGGACCGAGCATCTGGCGGGTGCCCCGGTGGTGTTGGACCTGCCCACCGACTTTCCGCGCCCGCCGATCCAGCTTCACCGCGACCGGGCGCAGCAGGTGCATATACCCGCCGCCCTGACGGCTCAACTGAAACAGCTCAGCCAGCACGAAAACGCCACGCTGTTTATGACGCTGCTGACAGGCTTTGGCGTAATGCTCGCGCGCCTGGTGGGGCAAAACGACCTGCTGATCGGAACGTCGTTGGCCGGGCGGCAGTTGCCCGAACTCGAATCGCTGCTCGGCTGCTTTATCAACACGCTGCCGCTGCGGATCGAGCTGCGCGACCGCCCGAGCTTTCGTGATCTGTTGCGACGGGTGCGCGGTGTGTGCTTTGGCGCGTTTGCCAACCAGGACCTGCCGCTTGAACAGATTATTTCCGCGCTGCATCCACAGCGTGATCTCAGCCGGAGTCTGCTCTACCAGGTCATGTTCCAGATGCAGAACTACCCAGGTTTTGAAGTGGGCGTCGAACCGATCCAACACCTCGATGAGGCGACGGCAGAAGATGCGCCGGATCTGGTCTCAACGGGACAGGGTTTATGCGATCTGACGATGCTGCTGTACGAGGGTGAGGAGATCACCGGCCGGCTCGAATATGACGCGACACTGTTTGCGCCCGCGACGATTGCGCGCATGGTAGAGCAGTTGACACGGCTGCTGGCCGCCGCTGTGGCTGATCCGGATTGCCCGGTGGCGTCACTGCCGCTGCTTAGCGAGGCCGATACACAGCGCCTGCTGGTGGAGTGGAACGACACGGCGCAGCCATTCCCGCACAATGCCGGCGCGCATGCGCTGTTCGAGCGCCAGGCCGCGCTGACACCCGACGCGATTGCCCTAGTCTGGCAGGATCAGCAGCTCACATACCGGCAGCTCAATCAGCGCGCGAATCGGCTTGCGCGCTACCTTCAGAGCGCGGCGTCGGGCCTGGCGCGCTGATGGGCATCTGCGTCGAGCGCTCGCTGGAACTGATCATGAGCATCCTGGGCGTGTTAAAGGCCGGCGGCGCCTATGTTCCACTCGATCCGGGCTATCCTGAAGAGCGGCTGGGCTTTATCATCGATGACTCGCGCGTGTTCGCGCTGCTGACCCAGCGGCACCTGGGGCTGCCGGCCCACGGCGCGCGCGTGCTGTACCTCGACGCGGATCGCGCGGCTATCGATAGCGAAAGCGTCGCGAACCTGGACGGCGCGATCCTCCCAGGCCAGCCCGCCTACGTGATCTACACTTCGGGCTCAACTGGCCGGCCCAAAGGCGTGCTGATCGCGCATCAGAGCCTGGTGAACGCCTATTTGGCATGGGAGTCGGCCTATCAGCTCCGCTCGCCGGTGTGTACTCATCTACAGATGGCCAGCTTCTCGTTCGATGTGTTTACGGGCGATCTCGTTCGCGCGCTGTGTTCGGGCGGAAAACTCGTGCTCTGCCCACGCGACGCGCTGCTGCTGCCCGCGCAGCTCTACCGGCTCATGCGCGCTCAGCAGGTGGATTGCGCCGAATTCGTCCCGGCAGTGCTACGCAACCTCGTCTCGTACCTGGAGGAGTGTGACGAGCGCCTCGATTTTATGCGCGTGCTGATCTGCGCGTCGGATACCTGGTACAGCGATGAGTACGAGCGGTTTCGGCGAATCTGTGGCCCCGCGCCCCGGATTATCAACTCATTCGGTTTGACTGAGGCGACGATCGACAGCACGTTCTTCGACGCCGCGACGCTGCCCCCGGCCTCCAGACGGCTGGTACCGATCGGCAGGCCGTTTGCCAACACGCAGATCTACATCCTAGATCGGCTGATGCAGCCTGTGCCGGTCGGCGTGGCCGGCGAACTCTTTATCGGCGGAGCCGGGCTGGCCCACGGGTATCTGCACCGGCCCGACCTGACGGCGGAGCGGTTTGTGCCCAACCCCTTCGCCAAGGAAAAAGGAAAAAGGAAAAAGGAAAAAACTGACGACGCTGAAGAGTTTGACCTTTTACCTTTTACCTTTTGCCTTTTGCCTTCCGGCGACCGGCTGTACAAGACCGGCGACCGGGCGCGCTACCTGCCTGATGGCACGATCGAGTTTCTTGGCCGGTATGATCATCAGATCAAGATCCGTGGCCACCGGATCGAGCCGGGCGAGGTGGAATCGGCGCTGATGCAGCACCCTGCGATCCGCGCGGCGGCTGTCATCGCGTTGAATGACGGCCCAACCGGCGCGGAGCTGATCGCGTACATCGTCCCAAGCCGAGAACAAAGAACAGAGAACAAAGAACAAAAGAATGAGACACCTGATTCTCAATTCTCAATTCTCAATTCTCAATTTTCAATTCAAGAGCTGCGCGCCTTTCTGAAAATCCGCCTGCCCGATTATATGCTGCCGGCGGCATTCGTACCGCTTGATACGCTCCCACTCACTCCCAACGGCAAGCTGGATCGGCGGCTGCTGCCGCATCCGGGCGATGAACGCACGACAGGATATGTCGCCCCCAGCACCGCGGTCGAACAGGAACTGGCCGCGATCTGGAGCGCGGTGCTCCAGCGCGACCACCTCGGCATCCACGACAACTTCTTCGCGCTGGGTGGGCACTCCCTGCTGGCCGGCCAGATCATCTACCGCATTCGCCTGACCCTTCAGATTGATCTCCCGATCCACCGGTTGTTTGAGCAGCCGACCATCGCTGGTCTGGCACACGCCATCCAGGCGCTCTATCAGCACGACCGCGCTTCCCCGCTGGCGATCGACCTGCGCAATGATGTCGTCCTCGACCCGAGCATCCGCCCTCTAGATGGCGCCTCGCTACCGATGCAGCAGCTCTCGACCCCACGGACGCTGTTCCTGACCGGCGCAACCGGCTTCCTGGGTGCCTTCTTGCTGCGCGACCTGCTCGACACCACCCAGGCGACCATCTACTGCCTCGTGCGTGCCACCGATCAACAGGCGGCGCTCAAACGCATCCAGCGCACGATGGAGACTTATCTGCTCTGGGACGAGGCTTTCAGGTACCGGATTGTCGCGGTGCTCGGCGATCTCGGCGAGCCGCTGCTGGGGATGCCGCCAGACCAATTCGCTCACCTCGCCACCGAGATCGATGTGATCTACCACAATGGCGCGCTGGTCAACTTTATCTACCCCTACGCGCTCACCAAAGCTCCCAACGTCTTTGGCACCCACGAAGCGCTGCGGCTGGCCTGCCAGGCCAAACTCAAGCCGTTCCACTTTGTCTCGACCCTGAGTGTCTTCAGCTCCGGCGACGGCACGCCTGGTCAGCCGCTCAAAGAAGACGACCTGCCCGCTCGCAGCCACCTTCTGACCGAAGGCTACGCCCAAAGCAAATGGGTCGCCGAGCAACTGGTCTTGCTCGCGCGTGAGCGTGGCCTACCGACCACCATCCATCGCGTTGGTCGAATCGGCGGGCACAGCCGCACTGGCGCCTATCAATCCCACGACTTCATGTGGCAGGTCATCAAGGCCATTCTTGAGCTTGGCTGCGTTCCAGCCGAAATCCTGGAGTCATCCATCCAGATCGTCCCGGTCGATTACGTCAGCTCTGCGATCGTCCATCTCGCACACCAGCCAGACCAGCTCGGGCAGATTTTCCACATCCACAACTCGAGCGGCTTCACGGCTGGGGATACGATCGAGTGGCTGCGAGGGTGGGGCTATCCAATCCGTACGATCTCAGCTAAGGAGTGGCGTACACGCTTGCTCGAAGTCGCTCACAGCTCGTCCGACAGCGTGGCATACACCCTCGTTCCGTTCCTCCCGCCCGAAAGCACACCAGACACGCCGGCGCCTCCCGCCGAAGCAGGCGCGGGTGGCTTTGACTGTCGAAACACGCTGCGGGCGTTGCAAGGCTCCTCGATCGTCTGTCCCGAGATCACAGCGGATGTATTTGGCGCCTATGTGGATTTCTTCTGCTCGGTTGGCTTTTTACAACCGGCGGAGGCGTTGCGCGAAACGTTTCTACTGGCAGCCGCCAACTGACGACCCAAATCACGAAGAATGATACCTATATGTACTCCAGGGATGAACTGCTCAAACGGCGAGCCGCCCTATCATCCACCAAGCACAAGTTGCTGGCACGGCAGTTGCGTGGGCAGGAGCCAGGGGCGCCGGAGCACAGCATCTCGTCCACCACCATCCCTAAACGAGCGCCCGATGCGCTGGTGCCGCTTTCATCCATCCAGGAGCGCTTCTGGTTCCTCCAGCAGCTCGATCCGACCAGCACGAGCTACATTATTACCCATGCGCATGCCCTCGACTATGCTATCGATGAGCGGGTCCTGGCGCAGGCGCTGCGAGAGTTGGTGCGGCGTCACGAGATTCTTCGAACGACCTACGTCGTCCAGGAAGGCCAGGTTACACAGCAGATCAACCCAACGCCCCACGAGGCGCCGGCAATACCGCTGATCGACCTCCAGCACCTGCCCGATTCAGAGCGCGCTCAGGCCGCTCGCCGCATCGTCGAGCGTGAGCGGGCGCGCCCGCTCCAACTCGAACTCGGCCCGCCGTGGTGGGCTATACTGATCCGGCTGCGCCAGGATTATCACATTCTGCTGCTGCGGATGCACCACCTGATCACCGATGGATGGTCGATCGACACGATTATTCAGCGCGAGCTGCTGGCGCTCTACCGCGCGCTGCTCCAGGGACAGCCATCGCCCTTGCCGGAACTGTCCATCCAGTATGCCGACTACGCCGTCTGGCAGCGCCGGCAACTCCAGCAGGGCATCTACGCAGCTCAGCTCGCGTACTGGACCGAGCATCTGGCGGGGGTTCCCATGGTGCTCAATCTGCCTACCGACTACGCCCGCCCGCCCATCCAGGCCTATCGTGAGCGCACGTGCCCGGTGCGCCTCCCCGCGTCGCTGACGACCCGGCTCAAGCAGTTCAGCCAGCACGAGCAGGCTACGCTATTTATGCCCCTAGTGGCGGCCTTCGGAGTTCTGCTGGCACAACTGGCCGGGCAGAACGATCTGCTGGTCGGCACATCGCTGGCGGGGCGCCAGCTCCCTGAGTTGGAGCCATTGCTGGGCTGTTTCATCAGCACGCTGCCGCTGCGAATCGACATGCGCGATCACCCAAGTTTTCGTGTGCTGGTGCGACGTGTACGTGAAGTATGCCTTGGGGCGTATACCAACCAGGATGTGCCGATCCAGCAAATTGTGGCGGCGATACAGCCACCGCGCGATTTAAGTCGTAGCCCGCTGTACCAGGTCATGTTCCAGATGCAAAACTACCCGCAGTTCACGCTGGAGCAGGATCTGTTCGCCGCGGACACCCAGCCCAACCCGCTTGAGCTACCTGCCGCCAGCACCGGACAGGGCATGTGCGATCTGGCAATGCTGCTGTACGAGGGCGAAGAGATTACCGGCGAGCTTGCCTACGACGCCACCCTTTTCACGGCGGAGACGATCGCACGTCTAGTGGCGCTGTTCGGCACATTGCTCGCCGCCGTCGCCACCGCACCGGATTGCCCCGTGCATCAACTGCCGCTCACGAGCGATGTCGATGCACAGATGCACGCCGTGTGGAATGCAACTGAGGCAGCCTACCCACGGCATGCCGCCATACACACGCTGTTCGAGCGGCAGGCGCAACAGACACCGGAGGCGATCGCCCTGGTCTGGCACGATCAACAGATCACCTACCGGCAGCTCGATCAGCGCGCCAACCAGCTTGGGCACCACCTGCTGGCGTTTGGCATTGGCCCGGAGGCATGTGTGGGCCTGTGCATAGAACGTTCGCCGGATGCGATCATCGGAATGCTGGCGGTGCTCAAGATCGGCGGGGTGTACGTGCCGCTTGATCCCACCGCTCCGCGCGAGCGGCTTGCATGGATCCTGGAGGATGCTCAGGTCGCGTGCGTGTTGGCACACGAGCGGCAGCAGCCCTTGCTTTCTGATTGCCGGGCTCGGCTGATCCGGCTCGATGCGGTCGAGGGCGCGATTGCACGGCTCCCGATCACAGCGCCCTCCAGCCCGGTAGAGCCGGCACAGGTGGCGTATATCATCTACACCTCCGGCTCGACCGGGCGGCCGAAAGGCGTTATGGTTCAGCACCGATCACTGGTGAATTTTAGTGAAGCCGCGCGCCGGCACTACGCAATCACACCGGATGATCGCGTGCTCCAATTCGCATCGCTCAGCTTTGACGCCAGCTTCGAGGAGATTTTCCCATGCCTGATGGCGGGCGCGACATTAGTGCTCCGCACTGACGACACGCTCGATACGATCGCGCTGTTCCTGGGGCGATGCCGGGAATGGAACATCAGCGTGCTCGACCTGCCGACCGCGTACTGGCACGCGCTTACGCTTCACCTTTCCGAGGCTCAACACGGACTCCCAGCGACGGTACGCCTGGTTATCATCGGCGGCGAGCGCGCGCTGGCGGAGCGGCTGGCCCTATGGCAGCAGCGTGTCGGGACGAGCGTACGCCTGGTGAATAGCTACGGACCTACCGAAGCGACGGTGATCGCCACGGCCGCTGATCTGCTGCCCGGCCAGACGACTCGGCCGCGCGATGTGCCAATTGGAAGACCGATTCAGAATACGCAAATCTACATCCTCGATCCCATGATGCGACCGCTGCCGGTCGGCGTGCCGGGTGAGATATACATCGGCGGCGCCGGATTGGCCCGTGGCTACCTGAACCAGCCTGGCCTGACGGCTGAACGGTTTGTGCCCAACCCCTTCGCCAAGGAAAAAGGAAAAAGGAAAAAGGAAAAAACTGACGACGCTGAAGAGTTTGATCTTTTACCTTTTACCTTTTGCCTTTTGCCTTCCGGCGACCGGCTGTACAAGACCGGCGACCGGGCGCGCTACCTGCCTGACGGCACCATCCAGTTCCTCGGACGCCTTGACGACCAGGTGAAGCTGCGCGGTTTTCGGATCGAGCCCGGCGAGATCGAGACGACACTGGCGCGGCATCCCATGGTGCGGCAGGCGGTTGTGCTGGCCTATGAGGATGTGCCGGGCGATAAGCGGCTGGTAGCGTACGTGGTCCCCAACCAAGAACAAAGCAGCGAGGAGTCTCATTCTCAATTCTCAATTCTCAATTCTCAATTCCTGGGAGAGCTGCGCGCTTTTCTGCGCGAACGATTGCCTGACTATATGATCCCATCGACGTTCATCGCGCTTACAGCGCTCCCACTGACGCCGGGCGGTAAGGTTGAGCGGCGGCTGCTACCGCATCCGGGCGACGAACGCACGACAGGATATGTCGCCCCCAGCACCGCAGTCGAACAGGAACTGGCCGCGATCTGGAGCGCGGTGCTCCAGCGCGACCACCTCGGCATCCACGACAACTTCTTCGCGCTGGGTGGGCACTCCCTGCTGGCCGGCCAGATCATCTACCGTATTCGCCTGACCCTTCAGATTGATCTCCCGATCCACCGGTTGTTTGAGCAGCCGACCATCGCTGGTCTGGCACACGCCATCCAGGCGCTCTATCAGCACGACCGCGCTTCCCCGCTGGCGATCGACCTGCGCGATGATGTCGTCCTCGACCCGAGCATCCGCCCTGCCGCTGGCGCCTCGCTACCGATGCAGCAGCTCTCGACCCCACGGACGCTGTTCCTGACCGGCGCAACCGGCTTCCTGGGTGCCTTCTTGCTGCGCGACCTGCTCGACACCACCGAGGCGACTATCTACTGCCTGGTGCGTGCCACCGATCAACAGGCGGCGCTCAAACGCATCCAGCGCACGATGGAGACCTATTTGCTCTGGGACGAGGCTTTCAGGTACCGGATTGTCGCGGTGCTCGGCGATCTCGGAGAGCCGCTGCTGGGGATGCCAGCAGACCAATTCGCCCACCTCGCCACCGAGATCGATGTGATCTACCACAATGGCGCGCTGGTCAACTTTATCTACCCCTACGCGCTCACCAAAGCTCCCAACGTCTTTGGCACCCACGAAGCGCTGCGGCTGGCCTGCCAGGCCAAACTCAAGCCGTTCCACTTTGTCTCGACCCTGAGTGTCTTCAGCTCCGGCGACGGCACGCCTGGTCAGCCGCTCAAAGAAGACGACCTGCCCGCTCGCAGCGAACTTCTGACCGAAGGCTACGCCCAAAGCAAATGGGTCGCCGAGCAATTGGTCTTGCTCGCGCGCGAGCGCGGCCTACCGACCACCATCCATCGCGTTGGTCGAATCGGCGGGCACAGCCGCACTGGCGCCTATCAATCCCACGACTTCATGTGGCAGGTCATCAAGGCCATTCTTGAGCTTGGCTGCGTTCCAGCCGAAATCCTGGAGTCATCCATCCAGATCGTCCCGGTCGATTACGTCAGCTCTGCGATTGTCCATCTCGCACACCAGCCAGACCAGCTCGGGCAGATTTTCCACATCCACAACTCGAGCGGCTTCACGGCTGGGGATACGATCGAGTGGCTGCGAGGGTCGGGCTATCCAATCCGTACGATCTCAGCCAAGGAGTGGCGTACCCGCTTGCTCGAAGTCGCTCACAGCTCGTCCGACAGCGTGGCATACACCCTCGTTCCGTTCCTCCCGCCCGAAAGCACACCAGGCACGCCGGCGCCTCCCGCCGAAGCAGGCGCGGTTGGCTTTGACTGTCGAAACACGCTGCGGGCATTGCAAGGCTCCTCGATCATCTGTCCCGAGATCACAGCGGATGTATTTGGCGCCTATGTGGGTTTCTTCCGCTCGATTGGCTTTTTACAACCGGCGGCGGAAATGTACTAGTGGCTTACCACACAGATTTTGCGGTGTGGAGGAGGCTTGGAGGGGGCCACCCCCTCCAAACCACCCCCGCAAAACCACTGTGGTGGAACACTAGCGCGTTATCCAGAGAGGAGCCTCCGATAGAGCCGCTCCGGCTCGGAGTTAGGATCGAGCTCGATGCCCAACGTATCGTTGAGCGTCGTTGTGAGCGAGCGATACTGCTTGATTGCCATAGACGGCTCGCTAAGCGCTATATAGCAGCGCATAACTCCCGCGTGCGCCGCGATGTTTGTCGTATCATAGGTGAGCATCTGGTGGAAAAGCTCCAGCGCCTTCTGGTATGTGCCAGTGTGCTCGCTCAACTCGGCTGCCAGGCGCAGCGCCTGATGGTAGCGGCGTTCAAGCTGATTCCGAATCTGCACGCACCATGGTTGCTCCAAGTCGGGGAGAAATGGGCCGCGGTAGAGCTCAATCGCCCGCCACACAGCCTGGATGCGCCGCTGCTCGTCCTTTTCCAGCAAGCTGCTATTAAGCAGAGCATAGAACTGCTCGACATCGGACTCGACCGAGACGACCGACCGATCCAGGTAATACATATCGCGACTCATGGTCACAATCGCCCCCCTTGGAAGCGCGACCCGCAGCCGGTAGATAACCCGGCTCAACGCATTACAGCCATCGAGTATATGGTGCTTGCCCCAGAGGCAGCGGTAGAGCTGCGCGCGTGTCGCGCCTTCCGGATGGGTGATCAGGTAGGCCAGCACTTCACGCGGGCGACCGTGGCCAAGATTGAACGCGCGCTCGTCAACCCATATGTCATCGCCGCCAAGGTAGCGCACGCGAAGAATCTGGCAGGGCTTCGACCGCGGTGTGGCAGCCTCTGGCATCAGTGCTGGTGGACTGGTGTCCGATAGCTCCAGCTTGAGAGCAGCTCCGCCGATCGACTTTTCCGCAAGGTCAATGCCTTCCTGACTTACCGCGGCGGCAGTTTGGGCAAACAGATCCTGCTGGATGAGCCAGGATCGTGCCCGTGGCGATTGTGGCAGCAGCCGTTGGATCAGCGAGCGCATAGCGCGGCTCTCGATCACCAGTACCGTATCGTTGCCAAGTTGATCGCACAGCTCAACGGCCTGCTGGAGCGCCTCAGTAGTCACCTGGTCGTCGGTTGGCTGCCTCCGGCTATGGAGCCACGCGCACGTAACCCAGGCGCGGATCTGCTCCGGCAGCATCGCGCTTGACGCGCTCAGCTCGATCGACTTCCGTGCGTACGCCAGGCCAGTATCAATATCACCGCTTGCGCCGGCTATTTTGGCACGCAGCAGCAGCAGCATGACGATATGCTGCCGCGCGGTAGCCTCGGGGATCTGCTCGATAGCCAGCCCGGCTGCGGTGTATAGCTGCTGTTGGACCAGCAAGCCGATCCGCGCGATTTGAATATGGCCGCGAATAAAGGCTGTACCGCCAATATCAAGCGCTTCATTGTAGGCAGCGCCGGCGCGCTCCAACAGCGCCAGGTCGGTGTAGATATCGCCGAACGACGAAAGAACAGCAGCTTCATACTGGGGGATCCAGGCGTTGCGCGCATCGTCGAGCGCCCCGTGCAATGTCCGGAGGGCCTCGCGGTAGCGGCCTATCAGCGCCTGATTGAGCGCCAGGCTATTGCGCGTAAGCGCGCGCCGCCCGATATTGCCGATCTCCGACCAGCATGATTCAGCCTGGAGGCAGGCATCTTCAGCGGCAGCAAACTGGCCGACCTCGCTGTAGCAGATCCCAAGCTCGTGCTGCACCTGCGCCATCACCGCCGCCGCATGATGCGATCGTGCGATCGCCAGGGCCTGGCGTAGAGTCGTGATCGCTTTATCCGGCAGCCCAAGGCGATGCTGGCAACTGCCGAACGTACGCAGCGCCTCGCACAGGAGCAGTGGATCATTGGTGGTACGAACCGTTTGCTCTGCCAGATCGTGGGCTGCCTGGTAGTGCCCGCTCACCCGCTCCAGCACGGCCTGAAGGTGATTTACCTCGGATACCGGATCTGCGCCACACAACGCGGCCGCCTGCCGAATAAACTGCTGTGCTTCATCCGTACAGCCACGATCCAGCGCGATCCGCGTTCTCAGGCAGAGCAGCGCTACGTCCAGCGTCTCCCGCGGCAGCAGCGCAAAGGCGCGCTCCAGCGTCTCCAGCCGGCCCTGGAGGTACAATTCCTGGCCGCCCAGGCTGAGCACCTGCCAGGCTGCCGCATGATCCCCAGCGCCAACAAAGATATCGAAGGCGATCGACCACTGGCGCTGCTGCATATAGTGTGTAGCGATACGCAAACGCAGCTCACGCCAGCGCGCGGGATTGGTTATGTACAAGCGCTGCTGAAGGAACTCGCGGAACAGCGCGTGGTAGCACAGCACGCCTGGGGTGATCTCGCTGATAAAAAGCCGCTGCGCCAGCAGCATATCCAAGGTTGACCACGAATCTGAACGACCCAGGAAGGTATCGCACGAGTTGGCGGTTAGCTCTTCCAGCAGCGAGGTTTCGCACAGAAACTGCTGGAGGGGCGGCGGCTGTTGATTGAACACCTGCTCGGCTAAGAAGCGATGCACCGAACGGCTGATCGAGGTGCCGCTCGAGCAGATCGCACCGACATCACCCCTGGCCGCCTGGAGCGCCAGCAGGACGCCGCTGATCCAGCCCTCGCTTTCGACGCACAGCTTTTCAGCCTGCGCCGGCGACACGCGCATCCCTTCGGCGGCGATAACGTTTGCCAATTCCTCGGCCGAGAAGCGCAGAACACTCTCGTCGATAAAGGTAACCTGTCGCCGGGCGGCCAGCAGCATCTGGTTGGGGGTCGCCGGATGAACGCGCGACGCCAGAATGACGTGGCTATTTGGGCAGCGCGTAATGATCTGGGCGACGATGTCGTTGATGCTTGTCACATCGTTTACGCAGTGCCAGTCATCTAAGCACAATAGCGGCTCGTCGTTGATGGCGCAGAACTCGCGGATAAATGTCGTGACGACTGTCTGGAGGGGTATCTGGTCGCGGCTAACAATCTGCGTTGTTGTCTGGATCAGCGCTTCAGGGAAGCACCCGCGAATAGCTGCCGTCAAGTAACACAGAAACTCCCAGGGATCGGTATCGTAGCTATCGAGCGTGTACCAGCAGACAGGCAGCGGACTGTCGTGCATCAGGTCGATCAGCAGCGAGGTTTTGCCATATCCGACAGGCGCAATCAGCGCTGTTAACTTTTGCTGCGAAATGTTCCCCAGCAGCGCAGTCAGTCGCGGACGTGTCACCAGGGTATCTGGGCGACGCGGGAGCTGTATCTTGTGTGGTAGATCAATCTGAAGCTGTACCGGTGCAGACGTAGAATGGCTCGACATGGCAACTCCTTGCTCCAATTCCCCGGATCACCGGATCGACATTGTAAACAAGACGGTGGAGCGAACAGACAGCAGAGCAAGGCCGCTCGGTGGATCTTGCTTGGGCTGCCACTGCCGCCACAGCACATGTGAGTTGGCGCGTTTTCGTCATCGAAGGAAGCATGACCTGATCATGGTCATGAGTAGATTATAGATCAAAAAATAGTTTTGCTATATCGCCCTCCCAGGCCGCGCCGGCCGGATTGCAGGACATATGTCCCTTCTCAGTTGCTGTTTTCCTCTATACAATGGGCTGGAAGCCTGTCATGCCGCCATTTTCGCGATCACATCCTGGTGCCAATGATGGGATGACAATTTAGTGATTTTTTGTCTGTTCGCGCTAGGGGGATGTGTGTTCAAGCGCTTCCTTGGCCGATCCGCGCAGACCGCCGTCGCAGAGGCCCGCGGTGGTCGGGGGGCAGCCGCCTTTATTGAGCTGCGGCGCGTGATGAAAACCTACCAGAGCGCCGCCGGCCTGTTCACCGCGCTCCACAATATCGATCTCCAGGTCAACGCCGGCGAGTTCATCGCCGTGATCGGCAAATCCGGCAGTGGCAAATCGACCCTGATCAACATCTTGACCGGCATCGATCGGCCCAGTTCGGGCGAGGTGTTTGTCGGCCAGACCGCTGTGCATACGCTGAACGAGAACCAGATAGCGGTCTGGCGGGGGCGCACGGTGGGCGTGATCTTCCAATTCTTCCAACTGCTCCCCACCCTCACAATCCTGGAAAACGTTATGCTTCCGATGGATTTCTGCGCTATCTATTCTGAGCAGGAACGCCGGGAGCGCGCGCTCCACCTGCTTGAGTTGGTCGATATGGCCGATCACGCGCGGAAGCTACCATCAACGGTATCGGGCGGGCAACAGCAGCGTGCTGCGATCGCTCGCGCGCTCGCCAATGATCCGCCGCTGCTGGTGGCCGATGAGCCGACGGGGAATCTCAACTCGCGGACAGCCGCAGCTATTTACCAGTTGTTTGAAAATTTGGTTGCCGATGGCAAAACAATTCTGATGGTCACGCATGATCAAGATCTGTCGCAGCGTGTAGGGCGCACTGTTCTCGTGGCCGACGGCACGCTTACAGAGCTAGGGAACGCACATGAAGAAATGGTTGCTGAGTGGCATCGCGGTGACTTTGATCGGAACTATTCTCTATCTCGCGCTGGGTAGGCAGCAAACCAGCCAGGCCCAGGAGCGCGCCCTGGGCGAGCTTGAGCCGACGGCCCTGGCCGACCCGCATGTGATAGTCGAAGGGAAGGTTGTTCCGGTCGCGAGCGCCGAGTTGCGCTTTACGGCCGGTGGCGTGATCCAGGAATTGCTGGTCAAAGAGGGCGACCAGGTCGCGGCCAATGCGCCGCTCGCGCGCCTGGACACGCGCGAGCTGGAGCTGCGCGCGGCACAGGCGCAAGCACAGCTCGACCAGGCGAAGGCCCAGTATGTGGCGCTGGAGACGGGAGCATCGCCTGAGGAAATCGCGGTTGCCAAGGCCCAGGTGGAGCATTCGCTTGCCCAGTTCCGCGCGGTCAGCGGCGATATAACTGCCAGCGACATTACCGCCGCCAAGGCTCGGCTGGATCAGGCCCGCGCGCATCTTGCACAACTGACAGCCGGGCCGAAAACAACCGATGTGCAGGCGGCACAGGCGAAGCTCGATCAGGCCAATACGATCGCGGTGACCACACGCGACAACCTCTCGGCGGCGAAAACGCTCGCTCAGGCCGACATGGAGAAGGCCGCGAACAATCTGCGCGACAAACAGGATGCGTATAACCAGATCTACTGGGAGAACCAGCGGGCCGGCGCGCAACTCGCTACAACCCCGGCTGATATCCAGCAGCAGGCCAAGGATCGCGAGGCGGCCGCGCTGCGGGCCGTGCAGAACGCCGAGCACGATCTTGAGCAGGCGCGTGTGACATACGAGAACGCCCGGCAGGCCGAGGTCAGCGGGCTCGACGAAGCCCAGGCCACCATGCGCGAAGCACAGGCGAACCTCGATAAGTTGATCGCCGGAACAGATGCCGATCAACTGGCGGCCGCGCGAGCCGAGGTCGCCCAGGCGCAAGCCGATTACGCCAGGCTCGTGGGCGATCAGCGCGCCGGCAATGTCGATGTGGCTCAGGCCGGCATCGACATCTCGCAAGCTGAGGTCGCGCGCCTGACGGCAGAGCCGCGGACGACTGATCTCGCAGCGGCGCACGCCAATGTCTCCATTTCCGAAGTCGTGCTCAAACAGGCCCAGCTTGCACTCGCTCAGGCGACACTGGTCTCGCCGATCAATGGCACCGTCGTCCTGATGAACCTGAAAGTTGGCGAGGTGGCAGGCCCAGGCGATATCGCGGTAGTTGTGGCGGACCTCAATCAGTGGCACATTGAAACCACCGATCTGACCGAACTGAAAGTCGCGAAGATTTACGTGCAGTCGCCGGTGACGATCACCTTCGACGCGCTCCCGCAGGTCACAATCGAGGGTACGGTGAGCCGCATCAAGCAGCGCGGCGAGAACGTCCAGGGCGAGATCAGCTATGTTGCTATCATCGTCCCCGGTACGCCAGACTCGCGGCTGCGCTGGAACATGACCGCCTCTGTCTCGATCGAGGCCAGGTGAGCAAGCTGTTTGAACAGGGGTCGTCTTGGCAATGTTCGCGCACAATCCCAGCGTGCGCGGGGGTTTTTGGGGTGCTCGCGGCCGCCCGCCGCGAGCACCCCAAAAACCCCCTTTTCAAGCAGCCTCTGAAACCCCTCTAGAACACCTGGCCGGTCTCGACCGCGATCTTGCCCATATGGCACGCCTCACCCTGCAACGCTTGCGCCGCAGGAATATGCTCAAATGGCATTGTCTTCCAGAGAATCGGGCGGATGCGCTGCTCGAGGATCAGGCGGTTGGCGCGCTCGGCATCATACGAGTTCGCGAAATGCGAGCCGATCACGGTTTTCTGGCGCATCCAGAGATAACGGACATCAAAGTTCAGATTGTAGCCTGAGGTCGCCCCGCATACGACGATCCGACCGAACTTGCTGCATAGGAACATGCTGGCGGGAAATGTTTCCTGGCCAACGTGCTCGAACACAATATCCGGGTCGTGGCCGTTCGACATGGCGCGAAGCGCCCGGCCAAACTCGCGCATACCTGCGCTATTGCTGAGATCGAACTCCTTGCGGTTAAGGACCCGATCGGCGCCAAGCTCGCGGCAGAATGCCATCTTCTCCTCGGAGGAGACGATGCAAAGCGGGGTGGCCCCATACAGATGGCACAACTGGATGGCGAAGACGCCAAGGCCGCCGGCCGCGCCCCAGATCAGCACATATTCGCCGGCCTGAATGTGCGCTCGCGTCACAAGCATGCGGTAGGCGGTAAAGTAGCACAGGCTGTATGAAGCGGCCTCCTGCCAGCTCAGGTGGGCCGGCTTGGGCAACAACTGCTGCGCCTGCACCCGCGCAAAGGGCGCAAACGCGCCCCAATTCGTCTCATAGCCCCAGATCTTCTGCTCCTCGCACGCCAGCGGGTCGAAGCCACTACAGTAGGCGCATTGATTGCAGCTTACATTGCAATGCACGACGACCTCATCGCCAGGCTTCCAGCGCTTGACCGCCTCGCCGACCTGCCACACCACACCAGCCGCATCGCTGCCGGTGATCAGGAAATCGTAGCCTGTTTTGAGACGCGAGAGCGGCACCGGCTGGCCCATGCAGGCCCAGAGGCCATTGTAGTTGATACCGGCAGCCTTCACCTGTACCAGCACATCGTTTGGCCCAATCTTGGGCACCTCGACATACTCCATCTGCATCGCTTTGTGCGGGATCCCGTGGCGATGCTCGCGAATGACCCACGCCGGCATTTCCTTCGGCGTGATACTTGGCCGCAGTTGAGCGAGCTTCATTGTCTCTCTCCTTGGTCATCCTATGAGGCAGCGCCTCACACACAGCAATGAAAATGTGGGAAAGATTTCTCTTGAGGGGCGACCCCCTCAAACTCCCCCTTTTTTCTGTGGGTAGGCTATACCTGCCCGGCCGTATGGAGATTGCTGGACGATCGCCTGAATGAGCTGCGGCTGGGCGGTGTTTAGAAAAAAGTGGTCGCCGGCAAGCATGCGTAGCTGGAAAGCACCGCGGGTCTGTTGTGCCCATCCACCGAGTTCGCCGGCGTCTACGATCGTATCCTGGGTGCCACCAAAGGCGCTGATAGGGATATTGAGCGGCGGCTCGTCGCTGTAGGTGTAGCACTCGTTGATCGCAAAATCGGCGCGAAGAACCGGCAGTAGCATACCCAGTAGCTCCGGGTCCTGGAAGACGACTTCGGGGGTACCGTTAAATGTACGCAATGTCGCGATCAGCTCGGGCTCCGGCATCAGGTAGACCGGTCGCTGCCGCACTTGAATTTGGGGAGGGACGCGCGCCGAAACAAACAGCGCCTTGAGGTTTGTCTGACCCTGGCGGCGTAGCTCACGCGCCAGTTCAAAGGAGATGATCGCGCCCATACTGTGACCAAAGAACGCGAACGGCTTATCAAAGCATGATGCCAGCGTCTCGGCCAAGACCCCCGTAAGCGGGGCCACGTGGTCGAAGAGCGGCTCTCGCATACGTGTTTCACGGCCGGGGAGCTGCACGGCGCAGAGCTCAATACTCGCCGGCAGATGCGCCGGCCAGGTGTAGAACCCCGAGGCGCTGCCGCCGGCATATGGGAAGCAGAACAGCCGCATGGATGCGCCGGGATTGGGCTTGGGGTAGACAACCCATCTGTTCGCTGTAGATGTGATCATGAACACACCTGGACAGGTAATATGAGCACAAACTGCCTGGATAACTTATTCTAGTGGATTCGCCGAGCTGCCTACAAGGGACACATGTCCTCAAAGTATCGAGGTATGAACCTGTCTGAGAGACTGTTTGAAAAGGGGGGAGTTTGAGGGGACTGCCCCTCAAGAATCCTCTTTCCACCCTGGATCATAGGCGAGACAATGCCCTTTCAAACAGTTTCTGAGATGTGGGGGTGTTTACAACCGTGTGGAGACAGCATTGTCGCCACACGGCTTGGCTTATCACTGCATACGGGCACAATATATAGCAAACCTATTTGAGTTGTAAATGTGGGTGGGCTTTTCTGTGGGGCTTCCCCCACACCCCCTTTTACAACTCATTTAGGAACGCTATAGTGTGCCCATACGAATAACTGCACTAGGGCAGCGGCGGGAGCGTCGGTAGCGGTTGGCTCGGATCGGCAGTGGCGGTCGCCACAATCGCCGTCGAGGTCTTAGCGAAAGCCGTGGCCGTCTGGGCGTACGAAGTCGGCACCGATGCCGTGACCGTCTTCGCTATCGCGCTTGCCGTCGGCGCATAGGCCGTGGCCGTCTTGGCGTAGGATGTCGCCAGATAAATCGCCGTCTTGTACGGCGGCAGCGTCGGCAGCGGCGGCAGCGGCGGCGGCAGCGCCTGGTTGGTGGCTGACGCTACCGCGATGGTTCCAAGAATCAGGGATGCCGCGATCACGGCCTTAGCAATGAATACCTTCATGCGTGATACTCCTCTCCAGAGCGGATGAACCCATCCTCTGGCTATTGACAACACGTACGTATCCTCGAGTGTGACTGGTTGTGTTTCTCTGGCGTGCTCCTTTCTTGGCTCCGAATTTATGCGATACAGTCGGTAAGATTCATGGTCTTAGCCAAGGCTCTTGTCTTACGTATGGTGGAAGCAACCGGCAACATACGCTGCTGGGAAGAGGAGGTGGCGCTGCTGATACGGCCCGTGAAAGCGCGGCGCTAATGGTGTGGTGGATAACGGATCGGGGGAAATGGCTGCTAAGACAAGGTTCAAAGCCACTTTACAGTTGCAGCGAAAAAGGGGAGTTGGAGGGGCTGCCGGCCGATAGTTTCTCACCACCAAGGCACCAAGTCACCGAGCCTTTGTGTCTTCATGTCTTGGACAAGGTTTCGGAAGGCGTCATTCCACTTTACAATGTGGGTGGGGGAGACTGAGGGGGCAGCCCCCTCAAACCCCCTTTTTTTCCCAGAACTGTAAAGCTCCCAGGAACCTTGTCTTGGTGGTAAACCCTAGCCAGGAGTGTGTACCTCGACGTACTGGGGGAAGTCCTGGATACGGCTCAGGTCGTTTTCAAAGAGAATGAAGTTGCCGGAGCGGCTCACCTCACGGAAATCGCCAAATTTGTAGGTGATGTACATCATACGGTTGCGGTCATTCGACACGAACTCGGCTTGCAGCCGCACATTGGCCGCCTTGGCAAGCCGCATCATGTGGTTGACCATAATAGTGCCCACGCCACGCGACATCACCCGGCACGACATGAGCAGCAGTTTGATGATCCAGATATCCGGCTGGCATTCGACCAATGTCAAGCCAATCTTGCCGTATGTCCCATACTTATCGTCAAGCGAGGAGACCAGCACCAGGTGGCTGTCCGAGTGGATGAATGCCTTGAGTTCATCGTACGAATACGTGTAGCCGGTCGTGTTGAGCTGGTGTGTTCGCACCGTCAACTCCTCGGCGCGTTGCAGATCGCTCTCCTGGGCAGGAGCGATCGTAAACACCATCCCAAGCGTCGCCAGGAACTCCTCGTCCGAGCCGACGAATGTTTCTTCGGCCTGGTTACGCTGCACATCGCTCAGATACATGTGCCGCCGCAGCTTCGAATCCTCGGTTATAAAGCGCGGCTGCATCGCCTTCATATCAGGAATTTGCGCGATATTCGAACGCATCGATACAGAGCACCGTAGGCAGCACAAACGCAACTTCTTCGCGCTCGAACGGCTGATCATCGACAAAAGCGATCGCGTCGAAACCGATATTGATCGACTTCGCGATATTTTTGATCGAGTCGGCCTTAGAGTTCCAGGTAATCTGCGGGTACAGAAAATAGTCGGTGAAGTCCTAGCTGTTTCAGCTTCTCCATCGCCATAGCGTGATCGTTGCGGCTGGCGATCGAGTGCAAAATCCCGCGGCTGTCCAGCGTTTTGATGACATCCACGACAGTATCGCGCAGCACGACATTACTATCTTCCAAAAGCACACCATCCCACAGGGTGTTATCGAGATCCCAGACAACACACTTGATGAACTGCTTTTTAGCCTTTGCGGCGCTTGCGTGCGCGTTCGCTCCGATCTCAGTCGCAACTTGGGAGAGAGTCATAGTAATTTGGCCTTCCTGTGTGCGAAAAAAGGGGTTTTGAGGGGGCAGCCCCCTCAGTCTCCCTCCACCCACACTGTAAAGTAGATCGGCGTCGCCCGAAACCTTGTCCAAGCCACAAAGACACAAAGGCTTAGTGACTTGGTGTCTTGGTGGTGAGAATTTATCGCTCTATGTTACGCGAAGCTGTACTAGAACGCTTCCTGGCCCTGGTATGCCTGCTCCGCGATGGTTATCTGCTGGATTTGCGTGCTCCCCTCAATGATTTCCATGATCTTGAAGTCGCGGAAGTAGCGCTGCACCGGGTAATCGGCGCTACAGCCATTCGCGCCGTGGATCTGGACGGCGTCGCTGGCAGCCTGTGAGGCGGCCACCGATGCAAAGTATTTAGCGACCCATGTCTCCGTTATTGTGCGCGGGTCGCCCGCATCTTTCAGCACACCGGCCTGGAGGCAGAGCAGCCGCGCGGCCTTGGCGTTGGTCACCATATTGGTAATAAGCTGCCGAATCAACTGGTGATCCTTGAGGTAGGCGCCGAATTGCCGTCGCTCCCTGGTGTACGCGATCGAAGCTTCAAGGCACGCCTGGATAATGCCGACACAGCCCCACGCCACGCTGTAGCGGCCAATATCGAGCGCCGCAGTCGCGATGGTTGCAAGCCCGAACCCAATCCCGCCGATCATGTTCTCGCGCGGGATCTCGCAGTCCTCCAGGTTTAGTTCGGCCAGCATCGAGGCTTTGGTGCCGAGCATACCAGTGATCGGCTGGGTGGTGAAACCTGGGCGGTCGCGCTCTACCAGGAATGCGGTCGGGCGCCCTTCGACCTGGGCGAAGATCAGGAACAGAGCGGCGATCTGCCCGTAGGTCGTCCATTTCTTGCGCCCATTCAGAATGAAGTGGTCGCCGGACTGGTGGGCGGAGGTGGTAACGCTTTTGGCGTCGCTGCCGACTTCGGGCTCGGTCAGCCCAAACGCGCCAATAATCTCGCCGGCGATCAGCCGGGGCAGCCAGACCTCGCGCTGATATTTGTTGCCACGCTTGGAGATCACGTGGGCCACCAGACTGTGGACTGTCAGCAGGCTGCGGATCGATGAGCATCCGCGGCCAAGCTCCTCGTTGAGCAGGCCGAATGTCACCATATCGGCGCCAGTGCCGCCCAGCGAACGGGGGATAACGGCTCCGAGATAGCCCTGATCCGCGACGGCGCGAATCAGATCGGCGGGGGTTCGCTCTTCCCGATCAAACTGGTCGGCGTAGGAAGCGATGCGAGCATCAACAAACTGCCGGAAGGTGAGCTGGTCAGCTTGCTGTTGGTCAGTAAGTGCAAGGTTCATATCTCAGGCATCTTTGCGCTCGACAAGCGCCGCAATAGCGCCGATCGAGCGGAAGTTATCGATATGCAGATCATCATCGCTCACGGCCATGTTGAACTCTTTCTCTACAAACATCACCAGTTGCAGTGCAAAGAGCGAATTTACAAAGCCGAGGGCGAAGATATCTTCGTCATCCTGCAAATCGTGCTGGGGAAAGAACTTGTTGATAAACGCTTTAGTTTTGGCTTTGATTGCATCGGTCGCGAGGGATGTGTCTACAGCGGTCATAGCTTCCTCCATCTAAGTATCGATATCAAACGAATAGAAGCGCTCGTTTCTGTGGTGGAAAGGGGGTTCTTGAGGGGGCTTCCCCCTCAAACTCCCCCTTTTCAGACAGTTTCTCATCTGTGGTGGAAAGGGGGTTCTTGAGGGGGCTTCCCCCTCAAATTCCCCCTTTTCAGACAGTTTCTCATCTGTGGTGGAAAGGGGGTTCTTGAGGGGGCTTCCCCCTCAAACTCCCCCTTTTCAGACAGTTTCTGACGATCAAATTGATGAGGCGTAACACCGCCTCTGTATTCTAGGCAGAGAGCAAGGCGTGTACAAGGGACATATGTCCTTAGTGTTTGCCCAGGCTCGCCGCGCTTGAGGACATATGTCCCTTGTGAAGCAGGAGGTGGTTGCTATAGGATACAGCACAGACGAAGGCTCATGAGCTAGTGGCGTCCTCAGTTTTTGCTGTTCTCCCAGCATTCCGTGAGGACGTATGCGTAGCGACTTCCGGTGCGCGCAGTTGTGCTTTAAGTGTCATGAATATCGGTGAGGACATTCTATGGCGAGCGTGATCACTCCTTACAACCAGGTTATGCAGGTGCCACTACGCGAGCTGCTGAATGTCGGCAGCATCGATCTCTCGACATTGCATTCTTTCTGCCGCGTTTTACTTACAACCGATGGAACGCTCACCGAAATACTGGAAGCCTATTTTCTTGAGCGTATTCAGTTGGTGAAGGTTTCAGAAGTGTTGCGCTCGGCGGCTCATAGCATTCCAATCCTTGATGTCCAGCCAGGGGACGAGATCATTGAGCGGAAAATCCTGCTGCAAGGAGGACATAGCAACATCAACTATGTCTATGCGGAATCCACGATCGTCGTCAATGAGATAGCGATAGAGCTGCGACATGATCTGCTGCACTCAAAAACGTCGATCGGCCGGCTCTGGATTGAGCATAAGATGGAAACATTCAAAGAGATGGTCGATGTGTGTAGAGAGAACGCAGGCACTACTGCGAGGTTCTTTGGGGTCGATTTCGAAACACCAATACTCTCACGCACATATCGCGTGTTTTCCAATCGAAAGCCGGTCATTATGATCACAGAGAAGTTTCCGGAACACTTTACGTTGGTATAAAGTAGGTGGCTCTATGTTGCTCTCCCTCCTGCGCGGCGCGAGTGATACATACCCTGATAAAACGGCGCTTGTGTACGATACGACACGTCTATCGTATCGGCAGCTTTATGAGATGAGTGGAGCGCTTAGCAGCAGTATTGCCGCAATTGGCCTTCAGCCCTCGGAATGTATTGCGCTCATTCTGCCGAACAGCATTGAGTTTGTTCAGAGCTTTTTCGCCGCCGCTTGTGCGCAATGTATTATCTTGCCAATCAACCCGCTGCTCAGCCAGGAAGAGATACGGCATTATCTTTTCGATGCCAATGCGCGCGCTGTGATTACCACTATCCAGCTTGCGCCCACCTGCCAGGCGATCATTGCCGAGCTTAATCAAGCGATTGAGCTTATCGTCGTAGAGGGCTCATATCCAGGGGCGCGCGCGTTCGCCGAGCTGTGCCGGCTTGCGCCTTTCACCGATGCGCCCAGCGCTCCCTACGCCGGCGATGTGCTGTATCAATATTCTTCGGGCTCTACCGGCCGCCCCAAGCTTGTGCCGCGCACGCAGCAACACCTGTTTTGCGAAGCCGCCAACTTTACCGCGACTGCCCAGGTAACTGCCGACGATACGATCCTGTGTATGGTGCCGCTGTTCCATGCCCATGGCCTGGGCAATTGCATGCTGGCCGCGGTGGCGAGCGGGGCCGGACTGGTCATTCTGGAGCAGTTGGTCGAGGATGGGGTGCCGGTAAACGTGCCGTTTATCGGGCGCTGCCCGCGCGTGTTACAGCTGATCGAAGCTGAGCGGATTACGATCGTTCCGGGGGTGCCGTATATGTTCAGCGCGCTTGCCGAAACCCCCGGCGAGATTGCATGCGATCTCTCGTCGCTACGATTATGCTTTTCGGCTGGGAATATCCTGCCGCGTAAAACGTTTGACGCCTTTCTGGCGCGCTTCAGCGTGCCGGTACGCCAGTTGTACGGCTGTACCGAGGCGGGGTCGCTTACGCTTAATCTTGATACGGATATCAGCGCGTCGGCCCTATCGGCCGGCTGCCCGCTCCGCAATGTGGACATCCGGATCATCAATGAGCAGGGGCGGCAGCTACCGGCCGGACAAACCGGCGAGATTATCTTTACAAGCCAGGCCCTTACGAGCGGCTACGCCAGAATGACGCAGCTCAATCAGCAGGCATTCCGCGATGGCTACTTTTACACCGGCGACCTGGGGCTGCTCGATGCCGAGGGCCGCTTATACGTAACCGGCCGCAAGAAGCTGCTGATCGACACTGGCGGCTACAAGGTCGATCCGATCGAGGTCGAGGATGTGCTGCATACGCACGATCTGGTCGGCGAGGCCGTTGTCGTCGGCGTTGAGGATACCTTCGGCAGCGAGCGCGTTCAGGCTTTCGTCGTCGCCAAGGAGCCGTGCGCGGAGCATACGTTGCTTGATTACTGCCGGAGGCGCCTGGCGGATTACAAGGTTCCACGCTCGGTGATCTTTGTCGATGAGATTCCGAAGAGCCCGCTTGGGAAGATCCTGCGAAAAGATCTGCTGCGGATCTACGAGACGCTTCAATCCGACCAGCGTCGTGCGCGCGATCTCCAGATACTCTTGCAGAACGAGCTATCGCTACCGCAGCGCCGGCGTGTGTTAGGCGACTATATTCAAGAGCAATTGTGCCACATCCTGCATCTGAATCAGCACGATCTCGATCCGTATAAACCGTTGAGTGAGCTTGGCGTCAACTCCGTCGGTGCTATCGAGCTGACATCCACGCTCGCGCAGGTGTTAGGCGTTGCGCTCTCTGCGACATTGATCTGGAACCATCCAACGATTGCGGCGCTGGCCGACTACTTAGCAGACCTGATGCAGCCTGGCAGGCGTGAGGAGCGGGACCCGGCCGGGCGCTCCCTCGAAGCGTACGGCGATGCTGGCGATGCTGATATCGAGCATCTCTCGGACGCGGAAGTCGAGCAACTGCTGGCTTATGAAACAGAGCTTGCGCTTCAGCGCTTAGACAAGGTTCTTTGATGCTTTACAGTTCTGGGAAAAAAGGGGGTTTGAGGGGGCAGCCCCCCAGCCTCCGCCCACCCACATTTGTAGACTACGCATTAGGATTGCTCTATGAATGATGAACCTCAGCATCGCGGCGATCAATCGCAGGAGCGTCGAACCCTGCTTGCGATGCGACGAATGCAGGCGAAAATCGATGCGTTGGAGCACGCGCATACGGAGCCGATCGCAATCGTAGGCATCGGCTGCCGGTTTCCCGGCGGCGTTACTGATCCCGATAGCTTCTGGCAACTGCTGGCAGCCGGCCGAGATGCCATCACGCCAATCCCGCCGGAGCGCTGGGATGTCGATGCTTTTTTTGACCCGAACGCCGATGCGCCGGGCAAGATTGCGACGCGCTGGGGTGGCTTTCTCGATCAGGTCGATCAGTTTGATGCCGCGTTCTTTGGCATCTCGCCGCGCGAAGCAATGCACATGGACCCGCAGCAACGGTTGCTGCTGGAGGTCGCATGGGAGGCGCTTGAGCACGCCGGCCAGCCGACCGACGCGCTGGAAAGCAGCCAGACGGGTGTGTTCATCGGTATGTCCAACAGCGACTACTTCGAACTCCAAACCGAGCAGGCGCCGATCGCCAGCGTGTATGTCGAAACCGGCAACCGCCATAGCTTTGCGGCCGGCCGGCTGTCATATTTGCACAACTTTCAGGGTCCGAGCATTGCGATCGACACTGTCTGCTCGTCGTCGCTGGTGGCGGTTCACCTGGCGTGCCAGAGCCTGCGCACCCAAGAGTGCCGCATGGCGCTGGCCGGCGGGATTAATCTGATCCTGGCGCCCCAATCAACGATCATGACCTCCAAGTGGGGCGTGATGGCGAGCGACGGGCGCTGTAAGACCTTTGACGCGCGTGCCGACGGCGTGGTGCGTAGCGAAGGCTGCGGCATCGTGGTGCTCAAGCGGCTGGCGGATGCGCTGAAGGATGGCGATCCGATCCTGGCGCTCATCCGCGGCTCGGCCGTCAACCAGGATGGCCGCTCGGCCGGACTCACGGCGCCAAACGGCCAAGCTCAGCAGGCGCTGCTTCGCCAGGCGCTCAAACAGGCCCGGATCGCCCCCGCGGAGATTAGCTATGTCGAAACCCATGGCACCGGCACACCGCTGGGCGACCCGATCGAGGTTGAGGCGCTGGCGACAGTCTATGGGCAGCCCTCGGCGAATGTTCAGCCGTGCGTGCTCGGCGCGCTCAAGACAAATCTTGGGCATATGGAGGCCGCGGCGGGCGTCGCAGGGTTGATTAAAGCAGTGCTGGCGATGCGCCACGAGAGCATCCCAGCCAACCTGCACTTCCAGGCGCCCAACGCCCATTTTGCGCTCCAGCAGACTCGCCTGACCATCCCAACCGCCGCGATCCCCTGGGCGGCCAATGGCAAGCCGCGGTATGCCGGCGTCAGCTCGTTTGGGCTGAGCGGTACCAACGCCCACGTGATTATCGAAGAGCCTCCCGCACCGCCACAGCTTGCCGAGACCGCAGAATCGCGTGCGCTATACCTGGTGCCGCTGTCGGCGCGGAGCGCGGGGGCGCTGCGGTCGCTGGCCGAGCGCTATCGGGAGTACCTGGCCTCGCCCTGCGCCCCACCCCTGGCCGACCTGGCCTTCTCGGCCGCCACGCGCCGCTCGCATCATCCGCATCGTCTCGCCATCTCCGGCTCGTGCCCCGCGGCCCTGCGCGCGCAACTCGATGCCTTCCTGAACGGCTCCAGCCTTCCTGGCTTGGCCTCCGGTGTCGTGACGCCTTCCGCCCCCAGGCTGGCCTTCGTCTTCCCCGGCCAGGGTGCCCAGTGGCCCGGCATGGCCCGCCAACTCTATCGTGAGATGCCGCCGTTCAGAGCGGCCTTTGAGCAGTGTGCTGCCGCCTGCCGGCCGTTCCTGTCCTTCTCGCTCACCGACGAACTGCTCGCTCCGACCCAGAGCAGCGCGATCGATGTCATCCAGCCGCTGCTGTTCGCCATTAGTGTCAGCCTGAGCGCGCTCTGGCAGCACTGGGGCGTGCGTCCAGCCGCAGTCGTGGGCCACAGCATGGGCGAGGTCGCGGCGGCGTATGTGGCCGGTGCGCTCAGCCTGGAGGACGCCGCGCGGGTGATCTGCCTGCGTAGCCAGTTGTTGCGCACGGTCAGCGGGCAGGGCGCGATGGCGCTGGTCGAACTGAGCGTGGCCGAGGCCGAGCACGCGATCGCCGAGGTGGCTGACCGCGTGTCGGTGGCGGTCAGCAACAGCCCGCGCGCCACCGTGCTGGCGGGCGAGGTCGCGGCGCTGGAGGCGGTCCTGGCGCGCTTGGAGGCACAGCAGGTGTTCTGCCGACGGATCAACGTCGATGTGGCCTCGCACAGCCCTCAGATGGACCCGCTCGCTCCTGCGCTGCTCAAAGCCCTGGCGCCCATCCAGCCGCACGCCGGGCGGGTGCCGCTGTACTCGACCGTGCGCGAACGCGTGCTGGATGGGCACGAGCTGGACGCGGCCTACTGGATGCACAACCTGCGCCAGCCGGTGCAGTTCAGCACGGCGGTGGCGCAACTGGTGCGCGACGGCGTGACGCTGTTCGTCGAACTGAGCCCGCACCCGCTCCTGTTGCCCTCGATCGCGGCCGGCCTGCGCGAGCGCGGCGAGAGCGGAACTACCTTGCCATCGCTCCGGCGCGAGGAGGACGAGATCGCCACGATGCTGGGGACGCTGGGGGCGCTGTATACGGCCGGCGTGCCACTCGACTGGCAGGCGTTATTCCCCTCCGGCGGGCGCACCGTCCCGCTGCCGAGCTACCCCTGGCAGCGCGAGCGCTACTGGCTCTCACAGGCCGCGGCGCCAGCCGCCGCCGCAGGGACGCAGCGCACAAGCGGGCACCCATTGCTGGGCACGCATATGAGCGCGGCAGCGCAACCGGGAACACACCTCTGGGAAACCACACTCAGCCTGGCGACACACCCCTACTTGGCAGAGCACCAGGTGCAAGGGCTGGCAGTGCTTCCGGGAGCGGCCTACCTGGAACTAGCGCTCGCCGGCGCGCGCGCGCTGTGGGGCACGGGCGCGCACGAACTGGTCGATGTTCGCTTCATACAGATGCTCAGCCTTGCGCCGGAGGAGGCGCTGGCGGTACAACTGGCGATGGTGAGCGATCTGAGCGGCGACGCGCAGTTCGATGTCTATAGCAGACCGGCGACGCAGCCCGATGCCGCATGGACGCGCCATGCCAGCGGACGTTTACGCCGCATGCTCGCACCGGATGTCGCCGGTGAGCAGCATCTCGACGCGATACAGGCACGCTGTAACGAGCACCTGACTGGACCAGCGCACTACCAGCGGCTGGCAGCCCAAGGGCTACACTACGGGCCAAACTTCCAGGGGATCGCGGCAGTGCAGCGCTGCCCCGGCGAAGCGCTGGGGCGCCTGGAGCAGACCCCGGCGGTCAGCATCGAGGGTAACGCCTATGTGGTCCACCCTGCTTTGCTCGACGCCGCCTTTCACGTGTTGAACGCTGCCGCGCCACAGGACGATGATAGCACCTATCTCCCGATTAAGGTGGCTCAGGCGCGATTTTACGCACGCCCAAGCGGCGCGACCTGGAGCTACGCGCGTCTTGAGCCATCAGATGCACCTGGGGAGCGGCACGGCGATGTTTTGCTGCTGGATGCGGCCGGGCGGGTGCTGATCGAGATTCGCGGAATGAGCCTCCAGCGGCTGGATGCTCCTCGCCGCGATCCCAGCGCCGATTGGCTGTACAACCTGGCCTGGTTGCCTCAACCACATACGGACGCGGTGCATCTCAAAGATCAGCACCAATGGCTGATTGTCGCCGATCACCTGCACGACGCCCAGCCCCTCGCCGACGCGATTGGCGCGTGTGGCGGCATCTGCACGCTCGCGCTATCGGAGGCAGCGGCTGCGGCGGAGCGCCGGTTCTGCGGTGTGGAAGCCGAGCCGGAAGCGTTCCGGCCAGTCCTTCAGTCGCTCACCGGGGCAGGCGGGCGGCCATGCCGTAATATCGTGGTGCTGGCCGAGGGTCTGCCGGCCGACGACGCGTCGCCGCTAAGCAGCACGACCGAGCAGTGGGCGCGGGTGGTAGCCCTGGCACAAGCCCTGGCGCAGGCTGGCTGGCGCGACGCGCCACGGCTGTGGCTGGTGACGCGCGGCACCCAAGCCGTGACGCCAGACGATCGCGTGAGCGCGCTCAGCAGCGCGCCGCTGTGGGGCCTGGGCCGCACGATGAGCTACGAGCACCCCGAGTTCAGGTGTACGCTGCTGGACCTGCCCGCCACAGCCCTGATCGATGAGCCGGCCCTGCTGGCGATCGAACTGCTGGCCCAGCCACCCGATACCCAGATCGCCTTGCGCGCCGAGGGCCGCTTTGTCGCCCGCTTGCGACAGTACGATCCATCCACGCCCGATCAGCAGCGTTCGACGCTGGCGGCGGGCGATCGGCCATTCCGGTTGGAGAGCGACCGCCCCGGCACGCTGGCCGCCCTCACGCTGCGCGCGATCAGCCGGCCAACACCTGGGCCGGGTGAGGTCGTGATCGAGGTCGCGGCAGCAGGGCTGAACTTCCTTGACGTGCTGACCGCGCTGGGCACCTATCCCGGCCAGGACGTGGGCCCGGCCGTGCTCGGTCAAGAGTGCGCCGGTACGATTGTCGCTCTTGGCCCTGGCGTGACGGAGTTTGCGCTAGGTGATGCGGTTGTCGCATGTGTGCCCGGAAGCATGGGTACGCATGTGGTCGCGCCGGCGAGCTGGGTAGCGCATAAGCCGGCGGCGCTCTCGTTCGAAGCCGCGGCCGGCCTGCCGATCACCTTCGCCACGGCCTACTACGGGCTGCACGATCTGACGCGCTTGCAACCAGGCGAGCGGGTGCTGATCCACTCGGCCGCAGGCGGGGTTGGGCTGGCCGCCATCCAGATTGCACACCACCTGGGCGCCCAGGTTTTCGCCACCGCCGGCACCCCTGAGAAGCGCACTTGGCTGGCCGCCCTCGGCATCGCGCACGTTTACGACTCGCGCTCCCTGGCCTTCGCCGACCAGGTCCTGGCCGATACCGCCGGCCAGGGCGTCGATGTCGTGCTCAACTCGCTTACTGGTGCGGCTATCCCAGCGAGCCTCTCGACGCTTGGCCACTACGGGCGGTTCGTCGAGATCGGCAAGAAAGACATCTACCAGAACGCCGCGCTGGCGCTGGCGCCCTTCCGCAAGAGCCTTAGCTACTACGCTGTGGATCTTTCGGGTATGCGCCACATCCGGCCGGACAGGTTCCAGGCGCTTCTCCGCACGGTGATCGGGCATATCGACCAGGGCATCTTTCAGCCGCCGCCGATCGAGGTCTTCCCGATCGAGCAGGCGAGCGATGCCTTCCATCGAATGGCGCAGGGCACGCACATCGGCAAATTTATTGTCTCGCTACGTGAGTGCTCCAGCGCGCGGATTGCCCCCGCGGCCGTGGAGCGTGCCGAGATCGATGCGAACGCCACCTACCTTATTACGGGCGGGCTTGGCGGCATTGGGCTCACAGTCGCTCAGTGGCTGATCGAGCGCGGAGCGCACACGCTGGTCCTGCTGGGCCGTAGCGCGCCATCGCCTGAGGCGCGGGCGATCATCAACGAGTTGCGCGCTTCCGGCGCGACGGTGCAAATCGCGCAGGCCGATATCGCTAACCAAGAGATGCTGGCGGCAACGCTGGCTGAGATCGGCCGCGATCTGCCACCGTTGCGCGGCATCTTCCACGCGGCCGGCGTGCTTGACGATGGCATCTTGCTTGAGCAGACGCCGGAGCGCTTCGCCCGCGTGCATCAATCGAAGATCGCCGGCGCGTGGCATCTGCATACCCTGACGTGCCACCTTGCGCTCGACCACTTTGTGCTGTTCTCATCGGTCGCCGCGTTGCTTGGCTCGCCGGGGCAGGCCAACTACGCCGCCGCCAACGCCTTTCTAGATGCGCTGGCCAATACCCGCCAGGCCCAAGGGCTGCCCGCGCTGAGCATCAACTGGGGCGCCTGGGCCGAGGTCGGGCTGGCGGCCAGACAGGCAAATCGCGGCGAACGGCTCGCTTACCGCGGTATGGGCAGCATGCCCCCGGCGCAGGCAATTGCGGCGCTAGAGCGGCTGATGGCGCAGGGGCCCGCGCACGTTGGCGTGTTCCCATTTGATCTGCGGCAGTGGCGCCAGTACTACCCGCAGGTTGCCGCCTTGCCGCTCTTCAAAGACCTCCAAGATCAGCAACAGCGCAGCCAGATGCGAGCATCGCACGCGCAGATCCTCGAAACGCTTCAGACAGCCGAGGCTAGCGAGCGGCGCGGCTTGCTGGAAGGACACCTGCGCGATCAGATCAGACACGTTCTGCGGATTGACCCGAGTCACATTCATGCCCAGACGCCGCTTGGCAGCATAGGCTTCGACTCGCTACTGGCGCTGGAGCTGCGCAATCGCCTGGAAACAAACCTGGGCGTGAGCCTGCCGGGAACGCTGATCTGGGCATACCCGACGATCGATGCGCTTATACCGTTTCTGGCGGAGAAGCTTGAGCTGTCGCTGGAAGAGCATCAGGCAGCGCCGAACACCATCTTGTTATCCGATGACGCCGCGCTGGCATTGCTGCTTGAGCAGGATCTCCTGTTCGAGATCGAGCAGCTTTCCGATGAAGAAGTTCGGCAGAGCCTCACAAGCGGATAGCGTGAAAGGACACTTGTTCCGATGAACGATATGCAGAGTCGCCTTGCTGATCTCTCACCGGAACGGCGGGCGCTGCTCGCCAGGCGTATGCAGGCCGCGCAGGGCAATCCGGCATCCAGCATCAGCGAGCCGATCGCGATCATTGGTATGAACTGCCGTTTTCCCGGCGGAGCGACCGATGTCGATGCGTTTTGGGATCTGCTTGTCGCCGGCGGCGATGCGATTGCCGAAATTCCGCCGACACGCTGGGACGTTGACACATTCTACCACCCGAACGCCGATATGCCCGGCAAGATCACGACGCGCTGGGGCGGCTTTCTGGACGGAATCGATCAGTTCGACGCCGACTTCTTTGGCATCTCACCGCGCGAAGCAATGCACATGGACCCGCAGCAGCGCGTGCTGCTAGAGGTCGTCTGGGAGGCGCTTGAGCGCGCCGGCCAGCCGGTCGATGTGCTGGCAGGCAGCTCAACCGGCGTGTTCATGGGCGTATCCGGCAACGATTACCAACTTTTACAGTATGGCGATGGCGGCGCGGTGGATATGTACAGCGGAACCGGGACCGCCCAGAATATTGTCGCGGGCCGCATCTCCTATCTGTTTGACTTCCGCGGGCCGTGCGTCGCGATCGATACGGCCTGCTCATCATCGCTGGTGGCCGTACACCTGGCCTGCCAGAGCCTACGAGCCGACGAGTGCCGCCTTGCGCTTGCTGGGGGCGTCAACATCATCCTATCCTCCACCGTGACATCAGGCATTTCACGCATGCACATGCTCGCACCCGATGGGCGCTGTAAGACCTTCGACGCACGCGCGAATGGTTTCGTGCGCAGCGAGGGCTGTGGTGTAGTGGTGCTCAAGCGGCTGGCGGATGCGCTGAAGGATGGCGATCCGATCCTGGCGCTCATTCGTGGCTCGGCCTCCAACCAGGACGGCCGCTCGGCCAGCCTGACCGCGCCAAACGGCCTGGCGCAGCAGGCGCTGCTTCGCCAGGCGCTCAAACAGGCCGGCGTCGAAGCATCGGCTATCGGCTATATTGAAACCCATGGCACCGGCACGGCGCTGGGCGACCCAATCGAGGTCGAGGCGCTCGCTACAGTCTACGGCCAACCGGCGGCGGGCGGCCCGGCATGCGCTTTGGGTGCGCTCAAAACGAACATGGGGCATCTGGAAGCTGCTGCAGGAGTGGCGGGGTTGATTAAAACGGTGCTGGCACTGCACCATGAGACCATCCCGGCCAATCTGCACTTTCAGGCGCTGAATCCCCATATCACGCTGGAGCAAACCCGTTTTCGCATTCCGACCGAGAACCTACCCTGGCCGGTAACTGAGGCTCGCCGCTATGCCGGCGTCAGCTCGTTTGGCTGGTCCGGCACGAACGCGCATGTTATTTTGGAAGAGGCCCCGCGCTCATCGGTTGGCCAGCCGGCGCAGCCACAACCGGAGCCTCAACCGTGTATCGTGCCGCTGTCGGCGCGGAGCGCGGGGGCGCTGCGGTCGCTGGCCGAGCGCTATCGGGAGTACCTGGCCTCGCCCTGCGCCCCGCCCCTGGCCGACCTGGCCTTCTCGGCCGCCACGCGCCGCTCGCATCATCCGCATCGCTTGGCGCTCTGTGGCTCGTCGCCCCTGACCTTGCGCGCACAACTCGATGCCTTCCTGAACGGCTCCAGCCTTCCTGGCTTGGCCTCCGGAATCATCCCACCTTCGGCCCCCAAGCTGGCGTTTGTCTTCCCCGGCCAGGGTGCCCAGTGGCCCGGCATGGCCCGCCAACTCTATCGTGAGATGCCGACGTTCAGAGCGGCCTTCGAGCAGTGTGCTGCCGCCTGCCGGCCGTTCCTGTCCTTCTCGCTCACCGACGAACTGCTCACTCCGGCCCAGAGCAGCGCGATCGATGTCATCCAGCCGCTGCTGTTCGCCATTAGTGTCAGCCTGAGCGCGCTCTGGCAGCACTGGGGCGTGCGTCCAGCCGCAGTCGTGGGCCACAGCATGGGCGAGGTCGCGGCAGCGTATGTGGCCGGTGCGCTCAGCCTGGAGGACGCCGCGCGGGTGATCTGCCTACGCAGCCAGTTGTTGCGCACGGTCAGCGGGCAGGGCACGATGGCGCTGGTCGAATTGAGCGTGACCGAGGCCGAGCACGCGATCGCCGAGGTGGCTGACCGCGTGTCGGTGGCGGTCAGCAACAGCCCGCGCGCCACCGTCCTGGCGGGCGAGGTCGCGGCGCTGGAGACGGTCCTGGCGCGCCTGGAGGCACAGCAGGTGTTCTGCCGGCGGATCAAGGTCGATGTGGCCTCGCACAGCCCTCAGATGGATCCGCTCGCCCCAGCGCTGCTCAAAGCCCTGGCGCCCATCCAGCCGCACGCCGGGCGGGTGCCGCTGTACTCGACCGTGCGCGAGCGAGTGCTGGATGGGCACGAGCTGGACGCGGCCTACTGGATGCACAACCTGCGCCAGCCGGTGCAGTTCAGCACGGCGGTGGCGCAACTGGTGCGCGACGGCGTGACGCTGTTCATCGAGTTGAGCCCACATCCCATCCTGCTGCCCTCGATCGTGACCGGCCTGCACGAGCGCGGCGAGGCCGGAACTACCTTGCCATCGCTCCGGCGCGAGGAGGATGAGATCGCCAGGATGCCGGGGACGGCCGGGGCGCTCTATACGCTTGGAGTCGGGCTGGAGTGGCGAGCGCTGGCGCCAGAGGGGCGCTGTGTAGAACTGCCGAGCTACCCCTGGCAGCGCGAGTGCTACTGGGTGGCGCCGAGCAGGCCAGCGGGCGGGCGCGCTGAGCCGGGCGAGGCCGGCGGGCAAGGGCTGCTAGGGCGGCGGCGCCAGGTGGCCGGCCAGCCAGGTCTGGAGACCTGGGAGGCGTCGCTGGGCCTGGAATGGCAGCCCTACCTGGCCGAGCACCAGGTGCAGGGCCGGGCGGTGATGCCGGGTGCGGCCTACCTGGAGCTGGCCCTGGCCGGAGCCCGCGAGCTGTGGGGCGAGGGCACGCACGAACTGACTGAGGTTCGCTTCGTCCAGATGTTGAGCCTCGATCCCGATGCCTCCTATACCTTGCAGCTTACAATAAGCGGAGAGCATCCCGACCAGCGTCATTTCGAGATTTTCAGCCGCCCCGCCCACGACCCGGATGCGGGTTGGAGCCAGCACGCCAGCGGGCAGGTGCAGTGTGGGCAGCGTTCTCCAGTTGAGCCTACAGCGATTGATATCGAGCAACTGCGGACACTCAGCCCTGAACGGACGACTGGAGCTTCGCACTACCAGCGGCTAGAGGCGCAGCAGCTCAGTTATGGCCCTGCGTTTCAGGGCGTTGTGGAGCTGTGGCACCGACCGGATGAGGCGCTTGGGCAACTGAAGCAGACCGAAGCTGTGTCGGCCGGCCACGCGGAGTATGTCGTTCATCCCGCCCTGCTGGACGCCGGCCTACAGGTGTTGAACGCGGCGATGGCCCAGGATGCAAGCACAACCTTCCTGCCGATCGGCATTGCCAGGCTGTGCATCTTCGGCGACCCAAACACAGCCGCGTGGAGTTCCACCCGCGTGACCACTACCAATGCGGAAGGCACACACGAGGGCGATGTCTTACTGCTCGATACGGACGGGCGCGTGCTGGTAGAAGTGCGTGGTATGCGCCTCCAGCAGCTTACTGCTCCGCAGCGCGATCCGATCGCTGATTGGCTGTATACGCTTGATTGGGAGTCGCTGGAACTGGCCCTGGCTTCAAGCGCTCACGCGGAGTCGGGCTCCATCATCATTGTCGCGGAGAGGCTGACGGCGGCCCGGCAACTTGCGGACGCGCTGAACGGCAGCGGCTGGACATGCGCGCTTATCACCGCCGAGCCGGCAGCCGATGAATCAAGCGCTCATCACCTGCTAACCGTCAACCCGGCCGATCTTCGCACAGCTTTACAATCGCTCACGGGGGCGGGCGGGCAGCCGTGCCGCAATATCGTGGTGCTGGTGGAGGATCTGCCGGCCGACGACGCGCCGCTCACTAGCGCGACCCAGCAGTGGGCGCGGGTGGTGGCGCTGACGCAGGCGCTGGCGCAGGCGGGCTGGCGCAACGCGCCGCGGCTGTGGCTGGTGACGCGCGGCACCCAGGCCGTGACCCCAGATGATCGCGTGCCTGCACTCAGCAGCGCGCCGCTGTGGGGCCTGGGGCGCACGATTGCCTACGAGCATCCTGAGTTCGGCTGTACGCTGCTGGACCTGCCGACCGAGCCGCTGATCGACGAGGCCGCCATCCTGGCGAGCGAGGTGCTGGCCCAGCCACCCGATACCCAGATCGCCTTGCGCCCTGATGGCCGCTTTGTCGCCCGCTTGCAGCGCCACGACCCACAGGCGTACACGCAAGCGCGCGCGGAACAGCCTGCCGGCCAACGGCCATTCCGGCTGGAGAGCGACCGCCCTGGCACCCTGACCGCTCTCAGCTTGCGCGCCTGCGAGCGAGCGCAGCCTGGGCCAGGCCAGGTCCTGATCGAGGTCGCCGCGTCCGGTCTCAACTTTATCGATGTCCTGAGCGCGCTGGGCACCTATCCCGGCCAGCAACCCGGACAAACCCGCTTTGGCCACGAGTGCGCGGGAACAATTACGGCGATTGGACCTGGCGTCAAGGGCCTGATGGTGGGCGATGCGGTGATAGCGTGCGTCTCAGGCAGCCTGGCAACCTCGGTCGTGGCGTCCTCCGCGCAGGTCTTCCCCAAGCCCGAGCATCTGAGCTTCGTTGATGCCGCTGGTATGCCACTGGTGTTCGCCACCGCCTACTACGGGCTGCACGAGCTGGCGCGCTTGCAGCCTGGCGAGCGGGTGCTGATCCACTCGGCCGCCGGCGGGGTTGGGCTGGCCGCCATCCAGATTGCCCACCACCTCGGCGCTCAGGTTTTCGCCACCGCCGGCACCCCTGAGAAGCGCGCCTGGCTGAGGGCACAGGGCATCGCGCACGTCTACGACTCGCGTACCCTGGCCTTCGCCGACCAAGTGCTGGCCGATACGAGCGGCCAGGGCGTCGATGTCGTGCTCAACTCGCTCAGCGGCGCCGCGATTCAGACCAGCTTCGCCGCGCTGGCGCCCTACGGGCGGTTCGTCGAGATCGGCAAGAAAGACATCTATCAGAATGCCCCCCTGGCGCTGGCGCCCTTCCGCAAGAGCCTCAGTTACTACGCCGTGGATCTGCTGGGGATGCAGCAGGAGCGACCCGACAAGTTTGGGGCACTGCTGCAAACTGTGATCGCCTGTATTGCCGAGGGAACCTTCCGCCCGCTGCCGACGGCCGTGATCCCGATTGCCCAGGTAGCCGAAGCGTTTCATACAATGGCACGCGGCTCGCAGCGCGGCAAACTGGTTGTTTCCCTGCACGAGCGGGCGACTACGCGCGTTGAGGCGCCACCGGCCGGGATCGTCGCGAATGGCACCTATCTGATCACGGGCGGGCTGGGCGGGCTGGGGCTGAGTGTGGCGCAGTGGCTGGTCGGCCGCGGCGCACGTGCGCTGGTTCTGCTCGGTCGCTCCAGCCCCGCGCCTCAGGCTTTGGCTACGCTCGACCAGTTGCGCGCCGGGGGTGCTTCGCTGCTGCTGGCCCAGGCCGATGTGGCCGACCCGGCCGCCCTGGCGGCGGTGCTCGAAGACATCGCTCGTACGCTGCCACCCCTACGCGGCATCTTTCACGCCGCCGGCGTGCTCGACGACGCCGCGCTGCTCCAGCTTGACCCAGCCCGGTTCGAGCGCGTGGCCGCACCCAAGCTCGCCGGCGCCTGGCACCTGCATCGCCTAACGAGGCACCTTGCGCTCGACCACTTTGTGCTGTTCTCCTCCGGCGCCTCGCTGCTGGGCTCGCCAGGGCAGGCCAACTACGCCGCCGCCAACGCCTTTCTGGACGCTTTGGCGCAGCACCGGCGTGCGGCTGGGCTGGCGGGGCTGAGCATCAACTGGGGACCGTGGGCCGAGGTCGGGCTGGCGGCGCAGGCCGCCGATCGCGGCGAGCGGCTGGCCTACCGCGGCATCGCCAGCATGAGCGTCGCGCAGGGGCTCGACGCGCTGGGGCGGCTGATCGCCCAGCCGGCGCCCCAGGTCGCCGTGCTCCCGCTCACCTTCCGCCAGTGGCGCCAATACTACCCCCGCGTCGCCGCTGGGTCATTCTTTAGCCATATCGCGCGGGAGCAAGAGCAGCCGGCGATTGAGCAGGCGCACGGCTCCTCGATCCGCGACACGCTGCTCGCTACCGAAAGCGGCGAGCGCCGCACGGCGCTTGAGAACTACCTGCGCGACCTGATCGCCAGTGTGCTACGCCTGGACCCGGCCAGAATAACATCCGAGGCGCCGTTCCCCGCGCTCGGCTTCAACTCGCTGATGGCGATTGAATTTCGCAACCAGCTTGAGCTGCGCTTCAGCCTGATCCTGCCGACGACACTGATCTGGGCCTACCCGACAATCACGGCGCTGGCGACCCATCTCGCGGAAAAGATCGGCATCACGCTCGACGGCGACACGCTAGAGCTTCCAACGCCGGAGGTTCTGGATCTGCGTCAAGCCGAGATGGAGCGGCTGGAAACCCTTTCGGATGATGAAGCAGAAGCCTTGCTCCTGGCAAAGCTTGAGAGCCTAACGAAAAGAGCCTGGTTATGAGCGTCGAAACGCCTACGGCCAACCTGACCGCGGTCAAGCGCGCGCTGTTGGCGCTGGAAGAGATGCAGGCGCGCCTTGACGCGATCGAGCGCGCGAAGACTGAGCCAATCGCGATTGTCGGTATCGGCTGCCGCCTGCCTGGCGGCGTGACCTCTCCGGAAGACTTCTGGCGCTTGCTGGAGCAGGGGCGCGACGCGATTGGGGAAATACCGGCCGACCGCTGGGATGTCGAGCAGTTATATGACCCCGACCCGAACGCGCCAGGTAAGATTGCCACGCGCTGGGGCGCATTTCTGGAGGATGTCGATCGCTTCGACCCGGCTTTTTTTGGCATCTCGCCGCGCGAAGCCGAAGCGATGGACCCCCAGCAGCGGGTATTCCTGGAAGTGGCCTGGGAAGCGCTTGAGGATGCCGGGCAGTCGGCCGAGCGCATCTCGGGCACCCAGACCGGCGTGTTCGTCGGCGTCTGCTCCAACGACTATGAGCGGCTCCAGTACAGCGTACCCGAACAGATCGGCATCTACACGGGAACGGGCGGCGTTCCAAACATCATCGCCGGCCGGTTGTCGTATTTATTCAACCTGCAAGGCCCCAGCCTGGTCGTTGATACGGCCTGCTCTTCGTCGCTGGTGGCGATCCACCTGGCCTGCCAGAGCCTGCGCGCGGGCGAGAGCACCATGGCCGTTGCCGGCGGAGTCAACCTGCTGCTGCTACCTGAGCGCTTTATCTGCTCCTCGCGCATGCAGATGATGGCGGCCGATGGCCGCTGCAAGACGTTCGATGTTCGCGCGGATGGCTTTGTGCGCGGCGAGGGCTGCGGTGTGGTGGTGCTCAAGCGGCTCACCGACGCGCTCAAAGACGGCGATTCGATCTACGCGCTGATCCGCGGCTCGGCCTCCAACCAGGACGGCCGCTCGGCCAGCCTGACGGCACCAAATATGCTGGCTCAGCAGGCCGTGATGCGCCAGGCTGTTGCTAACGCGGGGGTTGATCCGTCGCAGGTCGGCTATATTGAAACGCACGGCACCGGCACGGCGCTGGGCGACCCGATCGAGGTCGAGGCGCTGTCGGCGATTTACGGTCGGCCGCGCCCCAATGGCCAGACCTGTATTCTGGGCTCGCTCAAAACAAATATGGGCCACCTTGAGAGCGCCGCGGGTGTCGCGGGGCTGATCAAGGCGGCGCTGGTGCTGCGCCACGGAGCCATTCCGCCGCATTTGCACTTTACGGCGCTCAACCCAAGTATCTCGTTCGAGCATACGCCATTCCAGATCACCACGGAGCTGCGTGCCTGGCCGAAGGGTGAGCGCCGCCGCTATGCCGGCGTCAGCTCGTTTGGCTGGTCCGGCACGAACGTCCACCTGGTGCTTGAAGAGGCACCGGAGCGCTTCACCGCTGACCAGGGCGATAGCGCCGCCGATCAGCCATATCTGGTGCCGCTGTCGGCGCGCAGCGCGGGGGCGCTGCGGTCGCTGGCCGAGCGCTATCAGGACTACCTGGCCTCGCCGTGCGCCCCGCCCCTGGCCGACCTGGCCTTCTCGGCCGCCACGCGCCGCTCGCATCATCCGCATCGTCTCGCCATCTCCGGCTCGTGCCCCGCGGCCCTGCGCGCGCAACTCGATGCCTTCCTGAACGGCTCCAGCCTCAGAGGCTTGGCCTCCGGTGTCGTGACGCCTTCCGCCCCCAGGCTGGCCTTCGTCTTCCCCGGCCAGGGTGCCCAGTGGCCCGGCATGGCCCGCCAACTCTATCGTGAGATGCCGCCGTTCAGAGCGGCCTTCGAGCAGTGTGCTGCCGCCTGCCGACCGTTCCTGTCCTTCTCGCTCACCGACGAACTGCTCACTCCGACCCAGAGCAGCGCGATCGATGTCATCCAGCCGCTGCTGTTCGCCATTAGTGTCAGCCTGAGCGCGCTCTGGCAGCACTGGGGCGTGCGTCCAGCCGCAGTCGTGGGCCACAGCATGGGCGAGGTCGCGGCGGCGTATGTGGCCGGTGCGCTCAGCCTGGAGGACGCCGCGCGGGTGATCTGCCTACGCAGCCAGTTGTTACGCACGGTCAGCGGGCAGGGCGCGATGGCGCTGGTCGAACTGAGCGTGGCCGAGGCCGAGCACGCGATCGCCGAGGTGGCCGACCGGGTCTCGGTGGCGGTCAGCAACAGCCCGCGCGCCACCGTGCTGGCGGGCGAGGTCGCGGCGCTGGAGGCAGTCCTGGCGGGCCTGGAGGCACAGCAGGTGTTCTGCCGGCGGATCAAGGTCGATGTGGCCTCGCACAGCCCTCAGATGGACCCACTCGCCCCAGCGCTGCTCAAAGCCCTGGCGCCCATCCAGCCGCGCGCCGGGCGGGTGCCGCTGTACTCGACCGTGCGCGAGCGCGTGCTGGATGGGCACGAGCTGGACGCGACCTACTGGATGCACAACCTGCGCCAGCCGGTGCAGTTCAGCACGGCGGTGGCGCAACTGGTGCGCGACGGCGTGACGCTGTTCGTCGAACTGAGCCCACACCCGCTCCTGCTGCCCTCGATCGCGACCGGCCTGCGCGAGCGCGGCGAGCGCGGAACTACCTTGCCATCGCTCCGGCGCGAGGAGGACGAGATCGCCACGATGCTGGGGACGCTGGGGGCGCTGTATACGGCCGGCGTGCCACTCGACTGGCAGGCGTTATTCCCCTCCGGCGGGCGCACCGTCCCGCTGCCGAGCTACCCCTGGCAGCGCGAGCGCTACTGGGTAGCGCCGAGCGAGCAGGCGGGCAGGCGCGCTGAACCGGGCGAGGCCGGCAGGCAAGGGCTGCTGGGGCGGCGGCGCCAGGTGGCCGGGCAGCCAGGTCTGGAGACCTGGGAGGCGCCGCTGAGCCTGGAGCGGCACCCTTACCTGGCCGAGCATGTTGTGCAGGGCCGGGCGGTGCTGCCGGGTGCGGCCTACCTGGAACTGGCGCTGGCTGGAGCCCGCGAGCTATGGGGTGCCGGCGCACACGAGTTGACTGAGGTCCGCTTCGTCCAGATGTTGAGCCTCGACCCGGCTGCCTCCTATACCTTGCAGTTGACTATCAACGAGGAGCTATCAGGCACTGCGCGATGGGACATCTACAGCCGCACTGACACCGATCGGGCCGAATGGACGCACCATGCCGGGGGCAGGGTTCGGCGTACCGGTGCAGCCTCGCCGCCTGAAACCTTCGATCTGGCGGCGATCCAGGCGCTTAGCGTGGATACGCTCCGGGCGCAGGCCCACTACGAAGCGCTGGCAACGCAAGGTCTTGACTATGGACCAGGCTTCCGCGGTGTCGCCGAAATTCGCTGCCGGCCGGGCGAAGCGCTCGCCCGCCTGGAATGCCCTGCTGGCATCGTCGCCGTTGGTGGCGGCTCTACCATCCACCCGGCGCTGCTCGATGCGGCGTTGCAGGCGCTGGCTGTGGCCATGCCGCAGGAGGATGGCAGTACTGCCGTGCCGATTGCGATCGCCGAAGTGCGGGTCCATGATCAGCTTGACAGGTTGGCGTGGAGCTACGCCCGCGCGCGCGAGAGCGTAGACGAACAACCCCAGGGCGATGTCTTTCTGCTCGATCCGGATGGGCGTGTGCTGCTGGAAGTTCGTGGAATCCAGGTCCAACGTCTGCGCGTACACCGGCCTGACCCGATCCCTGGCTGGTTGCACACACTTGCATGGCAGCCCCAGACGATCATCGGTGCCGGCGCAAACACGCGCGAGCGCGGCAAGTGGCTGGTTGTCGCCGATAGCGTGGAGGCAGCGCGACCACTGGTAGGCGCGCTCACGAACTTTGGCGCCGCCTGCGCCGTAGCTGCTCCGCACATGAGCGAAATAGCCGGCGAGCATTATCAGCTTTCAGATGCGGAGCCTGCCACGCTCCAGGCGATCCTGCGCGACGTAGCCGCTGAAGGCATCCCCTGCCGCGATGTCGTTGTTTTAGCTTCCGGCACGACGGCCGATGATACTGCGATGCTTGCGGCAGCCTCCCACCATTGGTCACGGGTCGTAGCGCTTGTGCAGGCGCTGGTGCGGGCGGGCTGGCGCAACGCGCCGCGGCTGTGGCTGGTGACGCGCGGCACCCAAGCCGTGACCCCAGATGATCGCGTGCCTGCACTTAGCAGCGCGCCGCTGTGGGGCCTGGGGCGCACAATTACCTACGAGCATCCTGAGTTCGGCTGTACGCTGCTGGACCTGCCGACCGAGCCGCTGATCGACGAGGCCGCCATCCTGGCGAGCGAGGTGCTGGCCCAGCCACCCGATACCCAGATCGCCTTGCGCCCTGAAGGCCGCTTTGTCGCCCGTTTGCAGCGCCACGACCCACAGGCGTACACGCAAGCGCGCGCGGAACAGCCAGCCGGCCAACGGCCATTCCGGCTGGAGAGCGACCGCCCTGGCACCCTGACCGCTCTCAGCTTGCGCGCCTGCGAGCGAGCGCAGCCTGGGCCAGGCCAGGTCCTGATCGAGGTCGCCGCGGCCGGTCTCAACTTTATCGATGTCCTGAGCGCGCTGGGCACCTATCCCGGCCAGCAACCCGGACAAACCCGCTTTGGCCACGAGTGCGCGGGAACAATTACGGCGATTGGACCTGGCGTCAAGGGCCTGATGGTGGGCGATGCGGTGATAGCGTGCGTCTCAGACAGCCTGGCAACCTCGGTCGTGGCGTCCTCCGCGCAGGTCTTCCCCAAGCCCGAGCATCTGAGCTTCGTTGATGCCGCTGGTATGGCACTGGTGTTCGCCACCGCCTACTACGGGCTGCACGAGCTGGCGCGCTTGCAGCCAGGCGAGCGGGTGCTGATCCACTCGGCCGCCGGCGGGGTCGGGCTGGCCGCCATCCAGATTGCCCACCACCTCGGCGCTCAGGTTTTCGCCACCGCCGGCACCCCTGAGAAGCGCGCCTGGCTGAGGGCACAGGGCATCGCGCACGTCTACGACTCGCGTACCCTGGCCTTCGCCGACCAAGTGCTGGCCGATACGAGCGGCCAGGGCGTCGATGTCGTGCTCAACTCGCTCAGCGGCGCCGCGATTCAGACCAGCTTCGCCGCGCTGGCGCCCTACGGGCGGTTCGTCGAGATCGGCAAGAAAGACATCTATCAGAATGCCGCGCTGGCGCTGGCGCCCTTCCGCAAGAGCCTCAGTTACTACGCCGTGGATCTGCTGGGGATGCAGCAGGAGCGGCCCGACAAGTTTGGGGCACTGCTGCAAACTGTGATCGCCTGTATTGCCGAGGGAACCTTCCGTCCGCTGCCGACGACTGTGATCCCGATTGCCCAGGTAGCCGAAGCATTTCATACAATGGCACGCGGCTCGCAGCGCGGCAAACTGGTTGTTTCCCTGCACGAGCGGGCGACCACGCTGATTGAGGCGCCACCGGCCGGGATCGTCGCGAATGGCACCTATCTGCTCACGGGCGGGCTCGGCGGGCTGGGGCTGAGTGTGGCGCAGTGGCTGGTCGACCGCGGCGCACGCGCGCTGGTTCTGCTCGGTCGCTCCAGCCCCTCGCCTCAGGCTTTGGCCACGCTCGACCAGTTGCGCGCCGGGGGTGCTTCGCTGCTGCTGGCCCAGGCCGATGTGGCCGACCCGGCCGCCCTGGCGGCGGTGCTCGAAGACATCGCTCGTACGCTGCCACCCCTACGCGGCATCTTTCACGCCGCCGGCGTGCTCGACGACGCCGCGTTGCTCCAGCTTGACCCAGCCCGGTTCGAGCGCGTGGCCGCACCCAAGCTCGCCGGCGCTTGGCACCTGCATCGCCTGACGCGCAACCTTGCGCTCGACCACTTTGTGCTGTTCTCCTCCGGCGCCTCGCTGCTGGGCTCGCCAGGGCAGGCCAACTACGCCGCCGCCAACGCCTTTCTGGACGCTTTGGCGCAGCACCGGCGTGCGGCTGGGCTGGCGGGGCTGAGCATCAACTGGGGACCGTGGGCCGAGGTCGGGCTGGCGGCGCAGGCCGCCGATCGCGGCGAGCGGCTGGCCTACCGCGGCATCGCCAGCATGAGCGTCGCGCAGGGGCTCGACGCGCTGGGGCGGCTGATCGCCCAGCCGGCACCCCAGGTCGCCGTGCTCCCGCTGACCTTCCGCCAATGGCGCCAATACTACCCCCGCGTCGCCGCCTTGCCGCTGTTCAGCGCGCTGGCGGCCGAACTTCAACAGGACGGCAGCCGTGAGCAGAGCGCCAGCGCGATACGCGCCAGGGTCGCGCTCGCCGAAAGCGCCCAGCGCCTTGGGCTGCTTGAATCGCACCTGGCCGACCAAGTCCATCGCGTGTTACGGATGCCGCTCGATCAGATCGACCGCCAGACACCCTTTGGCGCGATTGGCCTGGATTCGCTCACCGCGATGGAGTTGCGCAACTGCCTGGAAGACAGCCTGGAGCTGCGCTTTCCAGTGACATTGCTCTGGAATTATCAGACAATCGCGGCCCTCGCGGCACACCTGCTTGAAAAGATCGGCATCTCCGCGCAGGTCGACTCAACCGCTGATACGGAGCAGCCCCTATCTGACGAGCAAGACTTGCAGCTCGCCAGTATCCTGGGCGAGTTGGCTGAGTTTTCACTTGAGGACTTGCAGGAAACACTGACTGTCAAGACGGCGAGGGGGAACCTGGATGGCTAACCCGTTAGAACAACTTATCAGCAGTCTTCCGGCCGAAAAACGCGCGGTGCTGGCTGAACTGCTGCGCCCGGCGCCTGAGCCGATCGCGATTATCGGTATCGGCTGCCGTTTCCCTGGAGGAGTGACAGGTCCGGATACGTTCTGGGATTTGCTGCGTAACGGCACCGACGCCATCGGTGAGATCCCCGCAGATCGCTGGCAAAGCGAGGCATTCTACGACCCGAATCCGGATGCGCCGGGCCGGATGTACACGCGCTGGGGCGGCTTCGTACACGATGCTGGATCGTTCGACGCAGGCTTCTTTGGCATCTCGCCAAAAGAGGCAACGCGCATGGACCCACAGCAACGGATGCTGCTGGAGGTCGCCTGGGAAGCGTTTGAGCACGCCGGAATCGCGCTGAGCGCGCTGGAGGGGAGCCAGACCGGCGTGTTTATCGGCATTGTCCCCGACGACTATACCCTGCTGCAAGTCGATCGAAGCTGCGCCACCTACGCCGACGATCCCTATTTCGCGAGCGGCAGTTCCTCCAGCATGGCCAGCGGGCGACTGTCCTACCTGTTCGATCTCCAGGGGCCAAATATGGCAATCGACACCGCCTGCTCGTCGTCCCTGGTGGCGACGCACCTGGCCTGCCAGAGTTTGCGCAACAAAGAGTGCGATCTGGCCCTTGTGGGAGGCGTCAATGCGATCGTGCTGCCCGAGGTGATGGTCAAGCTCTGCAAGATGCGGATGCTGGCGAGCGACGGCCGCTGTAAAACATTTGACGCCGCCGCCGATGGTTTCGCGCTTGGCGAAGGGTGTGGGGTCGTTATTCTCAAACGGCTCGGCGACGCGCTGCGGGATGGCGATCAGGTGATTGCGCTGATCCGCGGCTCGGCCGTAAACGAGGATGGCCGCAGCACAAGCCAGACCGCGCCAAATGGGCTGGCGCAGCAGGCGGTGATTTGCCAGGCGCTGGCCAGCGCGCGGGTCGCCCCGCACCAGGTCGGCTATGTTGAGGCGCACGGCTCCGGCACGGCGCTGGGCGACCCGATCGAGGTTGAGGCGATCGGGAGCAGCTTGTGTAAGGACCGCCTGGAGCAACAGCCACTGGCGATCGGCACGGTCAAGACCAATATCGGGCACCTGGTCGGCGCGGCCGGTGTCGCCGGGCTGATCAAGACGGCGCTGGCGCTTCGACACGGCCAGATCCCGGCGCACCTCAATCTAAAGAATCGCTCGCCCGGCATCGAATGGGAAGCCTACCCGCTGATCGTGCCATCACAGACGCTGCCCTGGCACGCCGATGGCGCGCCGCGCATCGCCGGCGTCAGCTCTTTCGGCTGGGCCGGCACCAACGCCCATGTTGCGTTGGAAGAAGGCGCCGCCCCAAGCGAGACGAGATCATCGAAGCCCTGGCATCTGCTGGTACTCTCGGCCAAGACCGAGACCGCCCTTAACGCGGCGACCGCCAATCTTGCCGCGCACCTGGCAGCCCATTCCAACATCAATCTCGCCGATGCCGCGTACACGTTGCAGGTGGGGCGTTGCGCCTTTGCCCACCGCCGCGTGCTGGTCTGCCGCGACCGTGAGCAGGCGCTGGCCACCCTGACCGCGACTCATCAGGAGCGCTCCAGCAGCCATGCGCACGGACAGCGTGGCGTGGCGTTCATCTTCGCGGGGGTAGGTGAGCACTACACCGCGATGGCGCGCGAGCTGTACGATGCCGAGCCGGTGTTCCGCGAAACGGTCGATCGCTGCTGCACATTCCTCCAGCCGCTGCTCGGCCGCGATCTGCGCGAGGTGATCTACCCCCCCGACGCTGACAAGGTGACAAGGCGACAAGGTGACAAGGTGACGGAATCGGTGGAAAAAGTCACCTTGTCACCGCCTCACCGTGTCACCCTGTCAGGGAAGTTGGATCAGACCGAGCTTGACCTGCGCGCGCTGCTGGGGCGCAACGGCGCTGAGCCTGCCGATCCACTGCATCAAACGGTGCTGGCTCAGCCGGCTATGTTCGTTATCGAGTACGCGCTGGCGCGGCTCCTTAAGCAGTGGGGCATGCAGCCGCGAGCGATGCTCGGCTACAGCCTCGGAGAGTATGTCGCCGCCTGCCTCTCTGGCGTGCTCTCGCTTGAAGAGGCCCTCACGCTCGTCGCGAAGCGAGCGCAGCTCATTCAGTCGCTGCCCGTGGGCGCGATGCTGGCGGTCCCGCTCTCGGAAGAAGCTGTCCAGCCATTCCTGAGCAATTCCGTCAACCTGGCGGTGATCAATAGCCCAAGCACGTGTATCGTAGCAGGCCCGCCCGGCGCAATCGCTGCCCTTGAGCAGACGCTGTGGGCGCGTGAGGTGGCGTGCCGGCGGGTGGAGACCAGCCATGCCTTCCACTCCGCCATGCTCGCCCCGATCGCTGATACGGTGACGGCGCTCGCGCGGACCATGGACCTCAAGCCGCCGACGGTCCCGTACATCTCGAATGTGACCGGCACCTGGATCACAGCCGAGCAGGCGACCGACCCGGCCTACTGGGCCCGCCATATGGTCGCGCCCGTCCGTTTTGCCGATGGGGTCACGGCGCTGCTCCAGACACCCGACCAGGCGCTCGTGGAAATTGGGCCTGGGCAGGCCCTGGGGTCGTTTATCAAGCAACACCCGGCCTGTACGCGCGAACGATTCGGGCAGGTGCTGGCGACGCTGCCAGCCGTCCACGAGCACACCTCCGATTACGCCACGCTGATGACCACGCTGGGCAAACTCTGGCTGCTCGGCGCTGCTGTCGATTGGGCTGGCCTGCACCAGGGCGAGCAGCGCCGCCGCGTGCCACTACCGACCTACCCCTTCGAGCGCCAGCACTTCTGGGTCGAGCCGGCCTTGCCGCTCGCGCACAACGGGACTCCGGCGCCGGCGCTGCGGTCCTCGCACGACAACCTGATGTCAGTGCCGAAAGAGCATCTGGACGACTGGTTCTACGTACCAGGCTGGCGACAGTCGGCGGCACTGCTGCCGACGACTGGGGAGCTTGCCGGCAAGGCCGGGCTGTGCTGGCTGATGCTTGAGGACACATGTGGCATTGGCGCGGAAATCGCGCGCCGGCTGAGAGCGCAGGACCAGACGATCGCGACGGTGTACCCCGGAAATGGTTTTGCAAAACTCGGCGAGCTGACCTATACGGTCAACCCGCGCGCCCGCGCGGACTATGAGCACGTGCTCCGCGACCTGCGCGAGCATAGGCAGACGCCCTTTCGCGTGGTTCACGCCTGGACTCTGAGCGATGCTGAAGCGGAGTCGCCCGACGATCTTGAGCCGGCGCTCGATCTCAGCTTCTATAGTTTGCTGGGCCTGTCCCAGGCGCTTGGCGACCTGGAGCTGGAACAGTGCCGAATCACGGTGCTCTCCAGCGGTGCTCAGCAGGTGACTGGACACGATCGGGTGTGCCCTGAGAAGGCAACGATCATTGGTCCAACCCGCATTGTGCCGTTCGAGTACCCGGCGCTGCGCTGCCGGAACGTCGATATTGTCGTGCCGGAAGCCGGCTCGCGTGCGGCGGAGACCCTGCTGGCACACATCCTGGGCGAACTGACGCAGGAGCCCACCGAGACGGTCGTGGCGCTGCGTGACAACCGGCGCTGGGTGCAAACGCTGGAGCCGATGCGGCTGACCGCCGATGTGAGCCGGCCGCCGCTCAGGCAGCGTGGTGTGTACCTGATCACCGGAGGACTCGGCGGTATCGGCATGGCGATAGCCGGAGACCTGGCGCGAGCGGCGCAAGCGCGGCTGGTGCTGCTCGGCCGCAGCGTGCTCCCCGATCGGCGCGAGTGGCCCGCGATCGTGGCCGGCAATGGCGCCAGTGGCGATCTCGGCCGGCGTGTGCGGCAGATCCAGTCGCTTGAGGCGCTTGGGGCGGAAGTGCTGGTGGTTCAAGCCGATGTGGCCGACACCGGCCAGATGCGGGCGGCCGTGCGGCAGGCGCTCGATCGCTTCGGTGCCATCCATGGCGTCGTTCACGCGGCCGGCGTGCCGGGGATGGGGCTTATCTCAGTCAAGACGCCTGAGCAGGCCGCGCGGGTCTTCGCCCCCAAGATCCAGGGCACGCACGCGCTCTGCCAGGCGTTGCGCGACATACCGCTCGATTTCCTGGCGCTGTTCTCCTCGATCGCGTCGGTGACGGGCGGCGGCGCGGGGCAGGTGGATTACTGCGCGGCAAACGCATTTCTCGACGCCTACGCGCTCCGTCATTCGCATGACCATGGCATGACGGTCGCGATCGGGTGGGGCGAATGGCAGTGGAATGCCTGGGAATACGCTATGAGCGGCTACAACGCTGAGACGCAGGACTTCTTCCGCACGATGCGGCGGAGCTTTGGTATGGAGTTCGCGGAGGGCGCCGAGGCATTCCGCCGCGTCCTGGCGCGGGGACTCCCGAATATATTTGTCGCGACGCAGGATCTGCGGCAGATGCACAGCTTGATTGAGCGCTCCTCGATCGCTTCGCTGATGCGGGCGCCGCGGCCGAAAGCGCTGGCCTACCCGCGCCCGGTGCTGGGCGCATCCTACATCGCGCCGCGTAACGATCTTGAGGCGACAATCGCCGATGTATGGAGCGAACAGCTTGGTATCGCGGAGGTTGGCATTAACGACAACTTCTTCGAGCTTGGCGGCAACTCGCTGGTTGGGTTCGAGCTGCTCGCCAAGCTTCGCAAGCGGCTACGCATCGACCAGATACCCGCCTATGTCCTTTACCAGGCGCCGTCGGTCAGCGCGATGGCCACATTCTTCGCGCAGGATCAAGGGGCCGGCGCCGATGTGGACGAGCGGCACGATCGCGGCGCGAAACGCCGGGAGCGACAGGCACAGAGAAAGCGCGGTTGATATAGCGTTCCTAAATGAGTTGTAAAAGGGGGTGTGGGGGAAGCCCCCACAGAAACCCTTTCCCACTTTACAACCCTGATAGGAATGCTATAGAGAGGCTTTAGCATCGTATGGCACACTCATCATCGAACGATTTCGCATATGACTCAGCCGTAGCGATTATCGGCATGTCGGGCCGGTTTCCAGGCGCGAATACGCCGGAGCAGCTCTGGCACAATCTTGTCGGCGGCGTGAAGTCGATCCGGCACTTCTCGGACGCCCAGCTACTGGCGGCCGGCGTCGATCCAGGTATGCTCAGACAGCCCAACTACGTCAAGGCTGGAACGGTGATCGACAACGTCGATTCGTTCGACGCGGCGTTTTTCGGCTTTACGCCGCGCGAGGCCGAGGTGATCGACCCGCAGTTGCGCCTGTTTCTGGAGTGCGCCTGGGAAGCCCTGGAAGACGCCGGACACGATCCTGAGCGCCACGATCAGCTCACTGGTGTGTTTGCCGGCGCAGCGATCTCGACCTACCTCTTCAACAATATCTTTACGCAGCCTGAGCTGATGGAGTTGGTGGGGCCGCTGCTGGTGGGGGTTTTCAACTCGGCCAATTCATTGGCCTCGACCCTCGCGTACAAATTCAACTTCAAGGGGCCGAGCATCACGCTCCAGACATTCTGCTCGACCTCGCTGGTCGCGGTACACCTGGCCTGCCAGAGCCTGCTCAACTACGAGTGCGACATCGTGCTGGCGGGCGGCGTGGCGATCTCGGTGCCGCACGGCACCGGCTACCTGTACCAGGAGGGCGGCATCAGCTCGCCCGATGGTGAGTGCCGCACCTTTGACGTGCGCGGCCAGGGCAGCGTGATGAGCAATGGGGCGGGCATTGTGGTCCTCAAGCGCCTGAATCAGGCGATCGAGGACGGCAACTCGATCTATGCGGTTATTCGTGGCTCGGCGACCAACAACGACGGTATGACGCGTGTCGGCTACACGGCGCCCGGCCTCGACGGCCAGGCCGAGGTGATTGCCGAGGCGCTCGCGCATGCCAATATCGCGCCTGAGACCATTAGCTACCTGGAGGCGCATGGTACGGCTACCGCGCTCGGCGACTCGATCGAACTGGCAGCCAGTATCAAGGCGTTCCGCAAAGGCACACAGAAACAGCAGTTCTGCGCGATCGGCTCGGTCAAGCCCAATATCGGCCATCTCGATCGCGCCTCCGGAGTGACCGGTCTAATCAAGACCGCCCTGGCGCTCAAGCACCAGCTGCTGCCGCCCAGCTTGAATTTCGAACGTACCAGCCTTGATATCGATCTGCCCAGCAGCCCGTTCTACGTTAATACGACCTTGAAGCCCTGGGAAAAGAATGGGGTGGCGCGCCGAGCGGGCATCAGCTCGTTTGGCATTGGCGGCACGAACGCGCATATCATCCTGCAGGAGACGCCTGAGCTTGAGCCCTCCGATCCGGCGCAGCCATACCAGCTCCTTGTGCTTTCGGCAAAGACCGCGACCGCGCTCGACACTGCGACGGCGAACCTGGCGGCGTATCTCAGGGAGCATGGCGACCTCAATCTTGCCGATGTCGCCGGCACCTTGCAGCTTGGCCGCAGCAGCTTCAACTACCGGCGCGCGCTGGTCTGCCGCGATCTGCCCGACGCCGTTGAGCGCCTAGCCGCCGCCGGCACAGGCCGGCACCCCGCCACGCACCAGACCAATCGCGACCGGCCGGTGGCGTTCCTGTTCCCCGGCGTGGGCGATCACTACGCGGGCATGGCGCGGGAGTTGTACCATACCGCGCCGGCTTTCGCCGAGACTGTCGATAGGTGTTGCGCGCTGCTCCGCCTGGACCCGCGCGACCTGCTCTTCCCCACCGACGATGACAAGGTGACAAGGCGACAAGGTGACAAGGTGATATCCTCTGAGGAATCCGTCACCGTGTCACCCCTTCACCGTGTCACCCTGTCAGGTGAGAAGGCGACAAGGCGACAAGGCGACAAGGTGCCATCGGAGGCGGATTCTGTCACCGTGTCACCCCTTCACCGTGTCACCCTGTCAGGGGAGCTGACAGAGCCGGCCCTCTTGGTGGTCGAATACGCGCTGGCACGGCTGCTGATCGGTTGCGGCATTCAACCGCAGGCGATGCTTGGGGATGGTATTGGCGAACTGGTGGCGGCGTGCATGGCGGGCGTGCTCTCGCTCGAAGACGCGCTGAAACTGGTCGCCACTCGTGCGCGGCTGATTGCGGCCCAGCCTGAAGGCGCGCTGCCGGCGACAATTGCCGAGGAGTTGACGGCGCTCGCCCGTACGCTGGCGCTCCACCCGCCGGCGATCCCATACGTGTCGAACATGACGGGCACCTGGATCAGGGCTGAGCAGGCCACCGACCCCGGCTACTGGACGCGGCATATGCTTGAGCCGGTGCGCTTTGCCGATGGGGTCGCTACCTTGCTCCAGAGTGCCGAGCAGGTGCTCGTCGAGGTGGGGCCGGGGCAGGCGCTCAGCTCGCTGGTCAAGGAACATCCGACGTACCGCCGCGATACAGCGCCGCCCGTCCTATCGGCGCTGCCGGCCGCGCATGATCGCGCATCCGATCGCGCCGCGCTTCTCGACACGCTTGGCAAGCTCTGGCAGGCCGGCGTCACAGTTGATTGGGCCGGCCTGTACCAGGGCGAGCGACGGCGGCGCGTGCCGCTGCCCACCTATCCCTTCGAGCGCCAGCGCTACTGGATTGAGCCGGCCAAAGGTCCGGCGAAGCAGCAGGCTCCAGCAGCGGAGGCCGGCAAGCGCGTGGACCTTGCCGATTGGTTCTACGCTCCAACGTGGCACGAATTGCCGTTCCCCGCAGCGACGGCAGCTACCGGAACGGTACTGATCTTTATCGACAGTATCGGCCTGGGCGCGGCAGCCGCGACCCGGATCGAGCAAGCCGGTCGCGCGGTCATTCGCGTGTACCCAGGCGATCACTACGAGCAGATCGACTCGCATCAATTCCGCCTACGCCCAGGATCGCCCGCCGATTACCAGGGCCTGGTCGAGTCGCTGCGCTCCAGCGGGCAAATCCCGCGCACGCTTCTCCATCTGTGGAGCGTACCGGCGCAGGAGAGCGGCGCGGGTCCCGAGCGCTTCAAGGCCGCGCAGCAGGTCGGGTTCTATAGTCTGCTGGGGCTGGCTCAGGCGCTTGGGCGGCAGGCGCTGCTACAGCCGGTTCAGTTGCTCGTCGTCACCGGCGGCGTGCAGTCGCTCCGTGAGAGCGATCACGTGCGGCCCGAGGCGGCGACGCTGCTCGGCCTGGGCCGTGTGATTGGTCAAGAGAACCTGTCGATCACATGCCGCTTTATCGATGTGGCGCTGCCTGAAGCAGATGATCAGCCATCCGCAGTTGCCGAGCTACTCGCCGCGGAGTGCGCCGCAGCCACCGACGAGCTTGTGGTCGCCTATCGAGAGAGCGCCCGGTATGTACAACAGTACACGCCGATCCGGCTGGAGGCGCCTGCCGCCAGCGCGCGCCCGCCGCTCAGGCAGCGCGGCGTCTACCTGATTACCGGCGGGTTTGGCGGCGTCGGGCTGCTGCTGGCCGAGCATATGGCCCGCACCGCTCAGGCGCGGCTGGCGCTGATCGGGCGAAATGGCCTACCGGATCGAGCTGAATGGGCTGATTGGCTAGCATCCCACGAGGCGAGCGATAGCATGAGTTCGCAAGATTGCGCGCGTCCAGGCCCTGGAGGCGTATGGGGCCGAGGTGCTGATTCTCAGCGCCGACGCCGGCGACGAGACGCAGATGCGCGCCGCAGTCGCTCAGACGCTCGATCGCTTCGGCAATCTCAACGGCGTATTGCACGCGGCCGGCATATCCGATGTTGGAACGTTTAAACCAATCCAGGAGATCGGCCCGCCCGAGTGCGAGCAGCACTTTCGGGCCAAGGGCTACGGCCTGTATAGCCTTGAGCGGGCGCTGGCCGGGCAACCGCTCGACTTCTGTCTGATCTTCTCCTCGATCTCGGCGGTGCTCGGCGGTATCGGATTTGCCGGTTACGCTGCCGCGAATAGCTTCATAGATGCGTTTACACGCCGTCATAATCAGGATTCGCAGGTACACTGGATAAGCGTCAACTGGGACACCTGGCGGCTGGGTGTCACCTACTCCGAGACGCTCGGCGCGACGGTGGCGCGGTACGAGATGTCGCCCGACGAAGGCATCCAGGCGTTTGAGCGGGTGATTATCAACCAGGCGCATACGCAGTTGATCAACTCGACCGGCGATCTGGACGCGCGGGTTCGCCAATGGGTGCTGCTCGAATCGGTGCGCCAAGCGGCCGGTGACGATGCCGACACTCCAGCAATCGCACGGCGACAAGGAGCGCGATCAGGCGCCAGTGGCGCGTACGAGCAGCGGATCGCGGGGATCTGGCAGCAGGTGCTGGGTCTTGAGGAGGTCGGGCTGCATGATAACTTCTTTGATATCGGCGGCAACTCGCTGATCGCACTCCAGGTGATCGCGAAACTAAAGAAAGAGTTTGACATTCCCGTGCCGGCGGTGGCCCTCTTCGAGGCGCCGACGGTCAGCGCGCTGGCGCTCTACCTGCTGCCGGATATCACCTCGGAGCCTATCTCGCAGCAGGACGCGCTCGATGATCGCCGGCAGCGCGCACGTGAGGCCAGCGGCAGCACCGATGTCGCAATCATCGCGATGACCGGGCGCTTCCCCGGCGCACGGACAATCGAGCAGCTCTGGCAGAACCTGCGCGACGGGGTCGAGTCGAGTACGCGCTTCTCGGACGAGGAGCTGCTGGCGTCCGGGGTCGCTCCACAACTGATCCAGGACCCGAACTATGTGAAGATGCGGCCGATCCTGGAGGATGTAGAGCAGTTTGACGCGGCGTTCTTTGGCTACACGCCACGCGAGGCCGAGCTGATGGACCCGCAGCAGCGGCTGTTCCACGAAGCCGCCTGGGAGGCACTCGAAACCGCCGGCTATGACACCCAGCGCTACCCCGGCCTGATTGGCGTCTTCGCCGGCACAAACATGAGCATGTATTTAATCCGCCTGCTCAGCGATCCGACATTTGCAAGCGAGATTACCGACTCAACCATTCTCAATAACGATAAAGACGGGCTGACGACAAATGTATCGTACAAGCTGAATCTGAAAGGGCCGAGCTTCAGCGTCCAGACCTTTTGCTCGACCTCGCTGGTGGCAACCCACCTGGCCTGCCGCAGCCTGCGCGCTGGCGAGTGCGATTTGGCCCTCGCCGGCGGCGTCTCCATCCGTCTGCCCGTGCGCGCCGGCTATCTGTACCAGGAGGGCGACCAGGTCTCCCCCGACGGCCACGTGCGCACCTTCGATGCCGACGGCGCCGGCGCCACCTTCGGCGATGGCGTGGCTGTGGTCGTGCTCAAGCGCCTGGAGGACGCCCTCCAGGACAGTGATACCATTCACGCGATCATCAAGGGCTCGGCGATCAACAACGATGGCGGCCTCAAGGTCGGCTACACCGCTCCCTCGGTCATCGGCCAGGCCGATGTCATCCGTGCCGCCCTTGCCGATGCTCAGGTCGATCCGGCCTCGATCTCGTATGTCGAAGCCCACGGCACCGCCACCCGGCTGGGCGACCCGATCGAGGTTGCTGCCCTCACCAAAGCCTACCGTGCTCATACCGACCAGGTCGGCTACTGCGCGCTGTCCTCGGTCAAGCCCAATGTCGGCCATCTCGACCGCGCTGCCGGCGCCACCGGCCTGATCAAGACCGTCCTGGCGTTGCGTCACGCCCAAATCCCGCCGACCCTGCACTTTCAGCGTCCCAATCCGGAGTTAGCCCTGGAGAGCAGCCCGTTCTACGTGCCGGCCAACCTGACCGCCTGGTCGCGCAACGGCCACCCCAGACGCGCGGGCGTCAACTCGCTGGGTGTGGGCGGCACCAATGCTCACGTGGTGCTGGAGGAGGCTCCTCCTGTCCCGCCGAGTACGCCCTCGCGCTCGGCCCAACTCCTGATGCTCTCGGCCAAGACGGCCAGCGCACTAGAGGCTGCCACTGCCAACCTGGCGACCTTCCTGGCCCAAGAGCCCAATGTCGATCTCGCCGATGTGGCCTACACCTTGCAGATCGGACGGCGGGTATTCGAGCATCGCCGCACGCTGGTCTGTCGCGACCGCGACGAGGCGTTGCGCCTACTGGCGACACCTGACCGCGCGCCGGTGCGTACCGCCCAGCAGACACCGTTGAGCCGCCCGGTGGCGTTCCTGTTCGGTGGCGTGGGCGACCACTACGCCGGTATGGCCGAGGAGCTGTACCACAGCGAGAGCAGCTTCCGCGCCACGATCGACCGCTGCTGCGCGATCCTCCAACCGCACCTCGGCCTGGAATTGCGCTCCATCCTCTACCCCCAAGAACAAAGAACAAAGAATAAAGAACAAATAGCCCAGAACCAAGAACCAAGAACCGAGAACCGGCTCACCCGCTCACCTGCTCACCCGCTCACCCGCTCACTGCTGAATCAGACGGAGTATGCCCAGCCGGCGGTGTTCGTGGTCGAGTACGCGCTGGCGCAACTGCTGATCGGCTGGGGCGTGCGTCCCTCTGCGTTGCTGGGCTACAGTGTCGGTGAGTATGTTGCCGCCTGTCTCTCTGGCGTGCTCTCGCTGGAAGACGCTCTCAAGCTGGTGGCCACCCGTGCGCGCCTGATTGCGACTCTACCAGCCGGTGCCATGCTGGCGGTGATGGCGTCGGAAGTGCAGGTGCAGCCGTTCCTGCGCGATGGCGTGGAGCTGGCGATCGTGAATGGGCCGCAGAGCTGTGTCCTGGCTGGCCCGCCCACCACGATTGATGCCCTGGCCGAACAGTTAGCCCAGCAGGAGATCGCCTGCCGGAGCGTGCCGACCAGCCACGCCTTCCACACCAGCTTGCTGGCGCCAATCGCCGACGAACTGACCGCGCTGGTACGCACGCTCAAGCTGCATCCGCCCGCCATCCCCTACATCTCGAATGTGACCGGCACCTGGATCACGGCCGAGCAAGCGACCGACCCGACCTATTGGGCGCGCCACATGCTCGAAACCGTGCGCTTCGCGGAGGGAGTGGCGGCGCTGCTGGCAACTCCCGAGCAGGTGTTCGTGGAGGTCGGGGCCGGCCAGGCGTTGAGTTCGTTCGTGAAGGGGCACCCGGAGTGCGGGCGGGCGCGCTTCAACCAGGTACACGCGACGCTGCCGAGCGCGCAAGAGCGCGGGCAGGACCTGGCGCGGCTACTGGAGACGGTCGGAGCGCTGTGGCTGCTGGACGTACCACTCGACAGCGCGCAGTTCTACGCTCACGAGCAGCGCCGCCGCGTGCCGCTGCCGACCTACCCGTTCGAGCGCCGCCGCTTCTGGGTCGAGCCGCGCGGTCGAGCCGGCGTGGTCGCGACACCAGCGGCGGCAGTGGAGAGCGGGCGCAAGCCGGACCTGGCCGACTGGTTCTACACGCCGGTGTGGGTGCCGACACCACTGCCGAGCGGGAGCGCGGGTGCGCGCGGGAGCGCGTGGGTGGTGCTGGCGAACGAGGGGATGGTGGGGGCGCAGGTGGCGGCGCGGCTGGCGGCGCGTGGGCATGTAGTCGTGCGGGTGCAGGAAGGGCCGACATTCGAGCAGGTGGATGCGCAGACGTTCGTGGTGCGGCCGGCCGCGCGCGAGGACTACCAGGCGCTGCTGGCGGCGCTGGCGCGGCAGGGCACGCCGGTGAGCGCGATCGCGCACCTGTGGAATAGCGGGCCGGAGGTGACGGTGCCGGCGGATGTGGCCGGATTTCGAGCGGCGCAGGAGCGCGGGTTCTACAGCCTGCTGGCGCTGGTCCAGGCGCTGGGCGAGCGGGTGGAGGAGACGCCGGTGCAGCTTGTGGTCGGCACGCACGCCGCCCAGCCCGTCACCGGCGACAAAGCCCTCAATGCCGAACTGGCGCCGATGCTGGGCATCACAAAGATCATTGGACAGGAGCATCTATCATTCACGTGCCGAAGTGTTGATATACTCCTCCCGGCAGGGAGTGACGGCGAAACCGCATTGGTGGATATGTTTGCTGACGAGATCAGCATGCAGCCGGCGGATCTGGTCGTGGCATACCGGAATGGTCAGCGATGGGTGCAGCAATTCCATCCGGCACGATTGGAGCCGGTGCCAGGTGGCATCTCGAAGCGATTGCGTACGCAAGGCGTGTACATGATCACCGGAGGGCTGGGCGGGATCGGGCTGCACCTGGCGAGGTACCTGGCGCGGACGGTGCAGGCGAAACTGGTATTGACTGGTCGCTCAGGGCTGCCCGCTCGCGCGGAGTGGGCCGCGTGGCAGGCCGAACACCCGGTCGACGATCCAACCAGCCAGCGGATCGCCCAGGTACAGGACTTGGAGGCGCTGGGTGCCGAGGTGCTCGTGCTGCGCGCCGATGTCGCCGACGAGGCGGCCATGCGCGATGTACTAGCACAGACACAGCGGCGCTTTGGCCCGCTCAATGGCCTCATCCACGCCGCCGGCAACCTCAACCTGGCCGATTTTGGCTCGCTGCTGCAAACGCAACGATCGCAGTGCGAGAATCACTTCCAGCCGAAGGTCTACGGCCTGTACCTCCTAGAACGGCTCTTAGAAGGCTACGATCTCGATTTCTGCCTGCTGCTCTCATCGGTCTCCGCGGTGCTTGGCGGCATCGGCTATGGAGGCTACACCGCCGCCAACTTCTTCATGGATATCTTCACGCACCGGCATAATCAGCGCAGCGCCGTACCGTGGATCAGCGTGAACTGGGATACCTGGCATTTGAAAGACGGCCAGCATGACATGCTCGGCACAACCGTCGCCCAGTACGAGCTCTGGCCGGACGAGGGCTGTGAGGCGTTTTGTCGTATCCTGGAGCTTGCGCCGACGCAGATCGTTAACTCGACCGGCGACCTCGACACGCGCATCCGGCAGTGGGTGCTGATGGAGGCGTTGCGCGCCCAGGAGACGGCATCGCCCCCGGCCGCGCATGGCCGGCCGGCGCTGGAAACGGCCTATGTGCCACCAACCGGCAAATATGAGCAGCGGATCGCGGGGATCTGGCAGCAGGTGCTTGGGCTAGAGCAGGTCGGGCTGCATGATAACTTCTTTGAATTGGGTGGTAACTCGCTGATTGCGCTGCAAGTGATCGCCAAGCTCAAGAAGGAGTTCAAGATTCCAGTGCCGGCGGTGGCGCTGTTCGAGGCGCCAACGGTGAGTGCGCTGGCGCTGTACCTGCTGCCTGAGCAACCTGCGGCGGTCGATCAGCAGCAGGCGCTACTGGAGCAGCGGCGTGCCCAGGCCCAACAGACCAGCGGTAGCGCCGATGTCGCCATCATCGCGATGGCCGGGCGCTTCCCCGGCGCGCCAACGGTCGCTCAACTGTGGCGGAATTTGCGCGATGGCGTGGAGTCTCGCACAGTCTTTTCCGACCAAGAGTTGCTGGCGGCCGGGGTCGATCCGCAGCTCATCCATAATCCCAATTACGTGAAGCGGCGGCCGATCCTGGAAGATGTGGATCAATTTGATGCAGCGTTCTTCGGCTACACGCCGCGCGAGGCCGAACTGATGGACCCGCAGCAGCGGCTGTTCCACGAAGTCGCCTGGGAGGCGCTTGAGACCGCCGGCTACGACACCCAACGTTACCCCGGCCTGGTTGGCGCCTTCGCCGGCGCCAATATTAGCACCTATCTCCTGCGGATTCTCTCCGATCCCACAATGGCGCGTGAGATTACTGATGGCACGATTCTGGACAACAATCAGGACGGACTGACGACGAATGTGTCTTATAAGCTGAATTTGAAGGGACCGAGCTTCGGCGTCCAGACCTTCTGCTCGACCTCGCTGGTGGCGACCCACCTGGCCTGCCGCAGCCTGCGCGCTGGCGAGTGCGATTTGGCCCTCGCCGGCGGCGTCTCCATCCGCGTGCCGGATAAAGCCGGGTATATGTATCAGCAAGGCGACCAGGTCTCCCCTGATGGCTGCTGCCGCACCTTCGACGAAAAATCGGAAGGCACGATTTTCGGCGATGGAGCGGCCGTGGTGGTGCTCAAGCGGCTTGCCGACGCCCTAGCCGACGGCGACACCATCCTCGCGGTCATCAAGGGCTCGGCGATCAACAACGATGGCGGCCTGAAGGTCGGCTACACCGCTCCCTCGGTCATCGGCCAGGCTGATGTCATCCGCGCCGCCCTTGCCGATGCCCAGGTCGACCCCGCCTCGATCTCATATGTCGAAGCCCACGGCACCGCCACCCGGCTGGGCGACCCGATCGAGGTTGCTGCCCTCACCAAAGCCTACCGTGCTCATACCGACCAGGTCGGCTACTGTGCGCTGTCCTCGGTCAAGCCCAATGTCGGCCATCTCGATCGCGCCGCCGGCGCCACCGGCCTGATCAAGACCGTCCTGGCGCTCTACCACGCCCAAATCCCGCCGACCTTGCACTTTCAGCGTCCCAATCCGGAGTTAGCCCTGGAGAGCAGCCCGTTCTACGTCCCGAACAGCCTGAGGGCTTGGTCGCGCAACGGCCACCCGCGCCGCGCGGGCGTCAACTCGCTGGGTGTGGGCGGCACCAATGCTCACGTGGTGCTGGAGGAGGCTCCTCCTGTTCCGCCGTCTGCGCCCTCGCGCTCGGCCCAGCTCCTGGTGCTTTCGGCCAAGACGGCCAGCGCACTAGAGGCCGCCACTGCCAACCTGGCGACTTTCCTGGCCCAAGAGCCCAATGTCGAACTGGCCGATGTGGCCTACACCTTGCAGATCGGGCGGCGAGTGTTCGAGCATCGCCGCGCGCTGGTCTGTCGCGACCGCGACGAGGCGTTGCGCCTGCTGGCGACACCTGACCGCGCGCCGGTGCACACCGCCCAGCAGCCGCCACTGAGCCGCCCGGTGGCGTTCCTGTTCGGTGGCGTGGGCGATCACTATGTGGGCATGGCCGAGGAGCTGTACCATAACGAGAGCAGCTTCCGCGCCACGATCGACCGCTGCTGCGCCCTGCTCCAACCGCACCTCGGCCTGGAATTGCGCTCCATCCTCTACCCCCAAGAACAAAGAACAAAGAACAAAGAACAAACAGCCCAGAACCGAGAACCGGCGTTGAACTTGCGCGGGCTGCTGGGGCGCAATGGGAGCGAGTCAGGCGCGACCGAGCCGCTGCACCGGACTGAGCTGGCCCAGCCGGCGGTGTTCGTGGTCGAGTACGCGCTGGCGCAACTGCTGATCGGCTGGGGCGTGCGTCCCTCGGCGCTGCTGGGCTACAGTGTCGGTGAGTATGTTGCGGCCTGCCTCTCCGGCGTGCTCTCACTGGAGGACGCACTGAAGTTGGTTGCCACCCGCGCGCGGCTGATTGAGAGCCAGCCAGCCGGTGCCATGCTGGCAGTAATGGCGTCGGAAGTGCAGGTGCAGCCGTTCCTGCGCGAGGGCGTGGAGCTGGCGATCGTGAACGGGCCGCAGAGCTGTGTGCTGGCCGGCCCGCCCACCGCGATTGATGCGCTGGCCGAACAGTTAGCCCAGCAGGAGATCGCCTGCCGGAGCGTGCCGGCCTCCCATGCCTTCCACACCAGCTTGCTGGCGCCAATTGTGGACGAGTTGACCGCGCTGGTACGCACGTTCAAGCTGAACCCGCCGACCATCCCCTACATCTCGAATGTGACCGGAACCTGGATCACGGCCGAGCAAGCGACCGACCCGGCCTACTGGGCGCGGCATATGCTCGAAACCGTGCGCTTCTCGGAGGGAGTGGCGGCGCTGCTGGCAACTCCCGAGCAGGTGTTCGTGGAGGTCGGGGCCGGCCAGGCGCTGAGTTCGTTCGTGAAGGGGCACCCGGAGTGTGGGCGGGCGCGCTTCAATCAGGTACACGCGACACTGCCGAGCGCGCAAGAGCGCGGCCAGGACTTGGCGCGGCTGCTGGAGGCGCTGGGAGCGCTGTGGCTGCTAGACGTACCGCTCGACAGCGCGCAGTTCTACGCTCACGAGCAGCGCCGCCGCGTGCCGCTGCCGACCTACCCCTTCGAGCGCCGCCGCTTCTGGGTCGAGCCTCAGCCTCATCGTACAGATCGAGTACACGACAGGCTGATGCGCCGAGCGGATATTGCCGATTGGTTTAGCGCTGCCTCGTGGACGCGCTCCAGCCTGCCGAAGGGCAAAATGCTGGAATCGCTGGAGGTCGAACGGCAACATTGGCTCATTCTATCCGACACATGCGGTGTTGGCGATCGGCTGAGATCTTGGCTTACCGATCACCATCAGCAAGTGACGATGGTCGTGCCCGGAGCGGCGTTTGGCCAGATCAGTGCGAATAGCTACACGGTGCGTCCGACATTGCAGGCCGATTATGAAGCGCTCTTCCAAGAGCTTAGACACGGCGATGCTGTGCCTGCACATATCGTTCACCTGTGGACCGTAACCACTCCGTTTGATGATCTCGAATCACCCGCTGCGGCGTCGCACATTCTTGAAGCAGGCTTCTATAGCCTCCTGGCACTAGCTCAGGCCCTCGGCGATAGCGGGCTGGAATCGTGCCGAATCAGTATTATCTCGAATGACATGCAAGAGGTTATCGGCAGCGAACGGCTCTGCCCGGCCAAATCGACCATCATCGGCCCATGCAAGATTATTGCACAGGAGTATCCGCAGTTCGTCAGCCGCAGCATTGACATCGCGCTTCCGTCCGGCGGCCGGCCTGATCAGGCCCTGATTGGCCTGCTCGCCCGTGAGATCATCGCCGGCCCGGCAACTGAGGATCTGATCGCGCTGCGCGGGCCGTACCGCTGGGTGCAGACATACACGCCCGTGCCACAGCCAGCGCCCAACCAGACCGAGAGCCGCTTGCGGCACAAGGGCGTCTACCTGATCACCGGCGGCCTGGGTGGCATCGGCCTGGCGCTGGCGGAGCACCTTGCTGAAACCGTCGATGCTCGATTGGTCCTCGTAGGCCGGACTGGCCTGCCGCCACGGTCTGAGTGGGCCGGCATTCTTGAAGCACAAGCCGGCGACGAAGGTCTTGGGCGGCGGATCAAGGCTGTACAGGCATTGGAGACTCGCGGCACAGAGGTGCTGGTCGTGCAGGCCGATGTGGCCGACGCGATGCAGATGCAGGCCGCGGTGCGGCAGGCGGTTGCGCGGTTCGGTACTGTACACGGCGTCTTCCACACGGCCGGCGTGCCGGGCGTGGGCATCATTCAGTTGAAGACCGCCGCCGCCGCGGCCGGCGTGCTCGCTCCCAAAGTCCAGGGCACCTTGCATCTGGCGCAGGCCCTCCGCGATCTGCCGCTCGATTTCATGGTGCTGTTCTCGTCAATTACTTCCGCCACCGGCGGCGGCCCAGGGCAGATCGACTACTGTGCGGCGAATGCCTTCCTGGACGCCTACGCGCGCTACCGTAACGCGACAGTCGGCCCGACAATCGCCATTAGCTGGGGCGAATGGCTGTGGGATGCATGGTCAGCAGGTCTCCAGGGCTACGACGAGACCCGCCGCGCTCTATTGGTTCAGAACCGGCAGATGTACGGCATCGGCTTCGCGGAAGGTATGGATGCGCTGCGGCGTGTCCTCACCTGCGAGCTTCCACACGTGTTCGTCGCTACGCAGGATCTGGCGGGGATGGTGGAAATGACTCAGCAGGCCTTTGCCGCTGCCAATCAGCCGGATCGGTCGTCGCAGACGCTCCACCCGCGGCCTGAGCTTGCCACCTCCTACGCGGCCCCAGGCAGCCCGCTGGAAGAACAGCTTGTCGCGATCTGGAGCAGCATGCTTGGCATCGAGCAAGTTGGCACCAATGATAATTTCTTTGACCTGGGCGGTAACTCGCTGCTGGGCATCGAGCTTATCAATCGCATACGAAAAGCGCTAAATCTGGAGAAGCTCCAGACCTATATCCTCTACGATGCCCCCACCGTGAGCGCCTTAGCCGCGCATATTGGCCAGTCACGGCAGGAGCCGGTAGCGGTGCAGGCATTTAAGGATCGGGCCGACAAGCGGCTCAAGAATCTCAAACAGTTCAAGCGCCACCCTTAGAGACGGAAAAAAGGGGGAGTTAGAGGGGGCTGCTCCCTCTAAAACACCCCCACCACACTTAGGGACGGAAAAAGGGGGAGTTAGAGGGGGCTGCTCCCTCTAAAACACCCCCACCACACTTAGGGACGGAAAAAGGGGGAGTTAGAGGGGGCTGCCCCCTCTAAAACACCCCCACCACATTATAAAGTTCAAAAGAACCTTGTGCAGGGCGATAAGCTTGAGAAACGAAGTGCAGTATGACGAGTTCGACGACGAGCGAGCCCTTTTTCGAGACAGCGATTGCGGTGATTGGCATGGCCGGGCGTTTTCCAGGCGCTCAAGACATCGGCAGCTTCTGGAACAATATCGCGGCAGGCGTACACTCAATCCGCATGTTCTCCGACGACGAACTGCTGTTAGTCGGCGTCGATCCGAAACTGCTGCGGCAGCCACACCCGCGCGCTGGGGCTGTTATCGAGGGAGTTGATCGCTTCGATGCGGGGTTTTTTGATTATACGCAGCACGAGGCCGAGCGCACCGACCCACGGCAGCGCCTGTTTCTGGAATGTGCATGGGAGGCGCTGGAGCTGGCCGCCTACAATCCCACAACCTACCCCGGCGCCATTGGAGTGTTTGCCGGCGTCGGGCACGCCCAGTATGCACGGCGAGCAACTCGCCCAGCCGGCCCGATTGGAGCAGCGGCGCCGCAAGAGTACCGCGATAACGTGATGGACGCGCTCGCCTCAACGATCGCGTTCAAGCTGAACCTGCATGGTCCCAGCGTGAACATTCAGACACGCTGCTCCACCTCACTTGTAGCGGTCCACATGGCCTGCCGGAGTCTTATGGCCTACGACTGCGATATAGTCCTGGCCGGTGGTGTTCAACTGGCCCTGCCGTACAACATCGACATGTACACCAATGCCGGTGACGTTTCGCCTGATGGGCACTGCCGCAGCTTTGACAGCCGTGCTCAGGGCTGTGCGATGTGCAGCGGCACAGGTGTTGTGGTCCTCAAGCGCATGGACGAGGCGATCGCCGACCGCGACCACATCTATGCCGTGATCCGCGGATCGGCCATGAATAATAACGGTAGAAGCGTAGCAAGCCTCGGCGAGGAGGCCCCAAGCATCGCCGGAATGGTTGCCGCAATCAACAGAGCGCTTAGCAATGCCGATATTCACCCGGATACGCTGAGCTACATTGAGGCCCAGGGGAACGCAAACCCGCGCGACGACGCCGCTGAGCTTGCCGCGCTGGGGCAGATCTTTCAGAGTAGCGCGGGCAGAAAGCAGTTCTGTGCGCTTGGTTCCGTCAAGCCCAACATCGGCCATCTTGGCCATGCGTCCGGTATTGCCGGCTTGATTAAAACCACGCTGGCCCTCGCACATAAACAAATCCCGCCGACCCTCGATTGTGAGATGCCGCGGCCTGAGCTGGCACAAAGTCCGTTTGGCATCAACACCCGGCTCATACCCTGGCCGGCCGGAAGCACGCCGCGCCGGGCTGCTGTCAACGGGTTCGGGCGCGGTGGGACGAATGTCCATATCGTGCTTGAAGAATCGCCGCCCTTTCGCACTTCGGACACTTCTCGCCTGCATCATCTGCTCCTGCTGTCGGCAAAGACGCCAACCGCGCTCGAGGCGGCGACAGCAAATCTCGTTACCTATTATCGGCAGCAGCCAGAGCTCCATTTGCCGGATATCGCCTACACGCTCCAGGTCGGCCGGCATACGTTTAGCAACCGCCGGGCGCTGGTCTGCCGCACCTGGGTTGACGTTATTTCGATACTGGAAACGCTGAATCCAGAATTTGTCCTCACCGCCGAGCAGCATGTGCATAACCGGCCGGTTGTGTGGCTGTTTGCCGGTAACGGCGAACGCTACATTGGCATCGCTCGCGAGCTGTACGCCACAGAGCCGCTCTTTCGTGCCACCGTCGATCATTGCTACCGTGCCTTAAGAAACCACATCGAGTCGATGCTGCACGAGCTGATCGTTCTAAACGGCCTCACTGTCCAGACAGCCACGCTTACGGTCCTCGATCTTCTCACGCTGTTGGAGCGCAACTCGGAAACGGCATCGCCAAGCCAGTCGCTGCTTCGAGACGCGCTACTCCGGCCTTTGGCCTTTATCGTCGAGTACGCGCTGGCCCAACTGCTGTTGCAATGGGGTATCCAGCCACAGGCAATGCTCGGCTGCGGCATTGGCGAGTACGTCGCCGCGTGCATCGCCGGCGTCATCGAGCGCGACGACGCCCTGTTATTGCTCGCGCAGCAGGCAATATGCCTGCGGTTCCTACCCTCAGAAGAAGCCCTGCTGGTCATGTCGCCCGAAGCTGAACTCCTGCCGGCGCTCACCCCTGACCTTCGTGTGGCCGCGGTTGGGCAATCGTGCTGTGTCGTCGTCGGCCCGCTTGAGGCTGTGCGCGCCTTTGAGCAGCTATTCGCTCACCGGCAGATCGAGACACGACCGTTGCCGGCAGCGAGCGCGGCCTCGCTGAGTCTGCCCCAGGCAGTGGCCGACACCCTGCAAAGTCTGGCCGATACGATCAAATGCGCTCTGCCTCGCATTCCCTATGTGTCAAGCATCACCGGCGACTGGATCACGGCGGCCCAGGCGATAAATTCCGACTACTGGGGCCAGCAGCTTCAGAGCAGCGTGCGGCTCGCCGAAAGCGTACAGACACTCCTCGGCCAGCAGTCGCCGGTCGTGTTGCAGGTGGGTGGGGGCAGCGTATTTAGCCAGTTGCTTCACCAATTGTCCGCACTTGAGGCGAGCACAAGTGTAGCACTCGTGCCGGATGCCGACCGGCTTGGCTCATACCAGGCCACGCTCATGCTCGTGCTTGGCCGGCTCTGGCTGCTCGGCGCATCGATTAACTGGAATGGCTTTTATGAGGGGCAGCAGCGCCGGCGCGTGCCGTTGCCGACCTATCCCTTCGAGCGGCAGCGCTGCTGGATCGAGCCGGAGCGCGAAGTGGAAAAAGGGGGAGTTTGAGGGGCCGCCCCTCAAAAAAGAGCCCACCCACATTGTAAAGTAGACAAGAGCCTTCTCTAACTATGAAATAAGGTCATCCGCGGCTACCATACCTCGGAGGAGACGATTGTCACAGCGAAGCGGCTGCTCGCGAACATGGGCAAAGAATGTGTCGTAGTGCAGGACATGCCCGGATTTGTCTCGAATCGCGTGCTGATGCTCACGGTCAACGAGGCGGTTTTCCTTGTCCAGGATCAGGTCGCTACGGCGGAAGAGGTGGATACGATTTTCAAATCCTGCTTCGGCCATATGATGGGACCGCTCGAAACTGCCGACCTGATCGGCCTGGACACCATTCTTTACTCGATCGAGGTTCTCTACGAGAGCTACAACGACAGCAAGTACCGGCCGTGCCCGCTACTGAAGAAGATGGTGGATGCCGGGCTGCACGGTCGTAAGAACGGCGAGGGCTTTTACAAGTATCAGTAGGATTGCCAGGCATCACACGCCCTCTTAGTATTTCGTGATCAGCCATGTCATGCACTAATGGTTGGCTCCGTGTTCAATAACTCCGCATAATAGCTCTGCTCTAGCATCACAAGCGCGTTGAGCTGCTGAGTTATCTCAAATATCTTGCTGTGATTATACACCTGTGAGTATTTATACTTGATCAGAACCTGTCTTATGATTGTCCAGGATTCGACTATTTTTCGCATATCATCAACAATTTTGTTGTCTTTAAATAGTAAATATATATTGTAATATTCAATCTGCTTTGATGTCACAATAGCATTGAGCGTATTGATAACACTATCGATATGTTGTTGGAGTTTCGTCTTATGTAGCAGAACAGTATTAATGCTACGCACCAGTGCGGGCAAACTGTTCAGACCTTGAGTGATTTCGTATTGATGATTGCGTATGTTTTCAGTAAATACATGCAAATATGACAACGTACTTTGTGTATCATGCTCTGCATAGAACTCATAAAATGTCGGCATGTGTACATATGGTTGATAGTTACTTATAAAACCTTGATACGCATTAAAGATGTCATCGTAGCTTATACGTAGTTCACGATATGTTAAGTTGTCTCGATATGTATGCTCTACCACATAAAACATCTTTTCGTTATCATCATAGCCATATATCAGCAACGTATGCATCCAATGTTCTTTTTTAAACGTATCTTTTCTTTGTGATTCGTAGAAACAGTCAACCCAGATGATAATTGGCCTGTTGTTTGTAAGTGCGTTGATTATGTCAGCGATAACATTCGATATATCACGACGCTCATGGATTTCACAGAGACCAATATGATAGGAGAATTGGCCGAGGAGTTTGGTGTCTTCGACTGTCGGAGTGAATTCTTGCTGTTTTAATGTAGAATGTGTTCTGTGAACAATACATACGCCCATGTCTTGGAGTAGATCAGGAATCGTTTTATGTGGAATATTCCGCATTGGACGTTCTTCGAGAGGATGAACACTGCTTATATCATAGATAAATAGATCATTTGCGGCAAATGGGAGTATTGATCGATTAAAATGGCTGATAACCGGAAATAGCGAATTGTGAAAGCACGTTTTATAGAATACCGTATTAAAAGGCATGATATTATCAAGAACAACTTTGCTGCTGTTCCTGGCACTCAGATTCATCTGTGTAGCACCTGAGAGGGATATGCTTTGTGTCGGCTGTGAAGTGGATCTGAGTTCCAAAAATGATATTAGTTCAGCAACCGACCTGTATGTATATAAATCAGAGATCGTGATCGGAAGATCAAGCTGCTCCAGATCCATCTCGACTTTTACCGCAAGGATTGAGTTGCCGCCAATATCGAAGAAGCTATCATAAATATTCACTTCCTCCAACCCTAAAACAGTACAGTAGATAGCCCCAACCGTTTGTTCAAGCTTAGTATACTCATCGGGGGTTGCCTTCCCTCGGAGAGCGAAAACCGGCGCCTTTGTCGCAGCAGATCTTCCTCTTCCTGCCCTGGTGCCGCGTTCCTGGCGGTTGTGCATCATTCGCCGGTAAACGTTCTCGGATAGCTCAAAACTAAGTGCTGCGTCGCGAACGAGGCGATCGTCGAATTGTGGCTTGCCGATAATCACCTGGGCAGTCGCTTTGCCGAGGATAGCCTCAAGCGCCGCGATGGCCTCCGGCGAGCGGATCGTGCCAAAAAGCTGCTGCCGCATATCGACGCCATAATCGAGGGCCATCCCGACATCTTCCCAGGCGGGCCAGTTGATCGCGGTCGTCCGTCTACCCTGCCGGTTGCGCCAGCGCGCAAAGGCGTCCAGGTAGCGGTTTGCCGCCGTATAATCGCCCTGCCCGGCCTCGGCCAGCAGCGCCGAAACCGAAGAAAAGAGAATGAAGAAGTCGAGCGGATCCTGGGCAGTGAGCTGATCCAGTACCCACGTGCCTTGCACTTTGGGCGCTATCACATTTTTGAAGGCATGCTCGTCACGTCGAATGATGAACCCGTCGCCCGCGACTCCCGCGCCATGAAAGATGCCGTTGATGCCACCAAGGTCGCTACGCACCTCGTCTAGCACAGCCGCCATCTGGGCCTCGTTCGAGACATCCGCCGCATAACAGCGCACCTGAACGCTGGACCGGGCTATGTCGTCGAGGATAGCGACCTTTGCGCGCAATCGTTCGTCCGGGGATGTCGCCAGTATGGCCGGCCACGTCTCAGGGGCCGGGAAGGGTGTACGACCGATCAGGGCGATCCCAGCCGCAGACTTGGAGGCCAGGAAGCGCGCAACCTCCAGCCCGATTCCGCCCATCCCCCCGGTGATAACATACACACCATGGTGTTTGATAGCGATCTCGGCGTCAGGCACGCGCGCCAGGTCGAGGTCGTCAAGCTGCGGGATGTAGCGCTGACCGTGGCGGTATGCTACCATCGGGCCGGCGCCACGCGAAACAAGTTCGCCAACGATCGCCGTGATGTCTGTTGCATCGTCGAGATCAAAGCAGCGGCAGGGCAGCCGAGGATACTCGCGGCGAATCACGTCAGCAAGCCCGAACAAGGCGGCGTTAAGAGGGCGCAAACACGGCTCGGCGCCGTCTACTTCGTAGGCATATTGCGCGACGACGACAATGTCGATCGGCTGCGGCATCCTGCGCGCCGCCAGGCGTCGTACCAGGTGATACAGGCTTAATAGCCCGTCCTGTAAAGAGTGCTCGAACTCGGCAAGCGAGCGCACATCGCGCTGTGATACCGCCCGCAAATCGATGATTTGTCGCACAGGTTGATCGCCAAGTCGGTCGAAGAGCCAATCGTCATCGTGCTGGGTGTCGGAAGCAATCGGTATTCCGATCGAGGTCGGCTGGCTTGCGGCGTCGACCTCGATGATCGGGTGATGCTGTTGCTTCAAGCTAGAGACAACCCGCTCGCTCAGATCTCCGTCGCCGCGCAGTACGAGGATGCACCCAGGCTCCGCGTCGGCCAAGGCGGCCTTGAGCGCTTGCTGCTTCCACACCAGGCGGTAATAGTGCTGGCGGCTCGCGGAGTGACCGAGGCGCAAGGTGTTGTGGTCGATTTTCTTGACGGCGTAGTGTTTGATGTAGGCCAGTTCGTGCCCACCCTCGTCAAGGAGATGAATATCGAAGAGCGCAAGTTCGCGATCGATGCCCTCGTTCTTGAAGATTACGTAGCTATAGAGGCGCCGCGGTAGTGGCCCGAAGACAGTGATGCTTTTGTACGAGAACGGCAGATAGAGTCCAGGGCCAATGTTTCGCAGCGCGATATTGACTGCTTCGTCCAGCAGCGCCGGATGGAGGTGATACGCATCTAGCTCGGCCGCAAACACATCGTCGAGTTCCAGCAACGCCAGCATTTCGCCGCGGCCAGTACACGTCTCACGCAGACATGCCCAGTGCGGCCCGGTCGTAATCTCACTGTCTGGATCATACGGAAAGAACGAGAGTGTTCCACCGGCGCAGGCAGCTTTGAGGCGGTCTATCTCAAACGATGCCGGCTTTCTGCCAGGTCGTAGCTCAACCCGTCCCTGAGCATGCTTGCTCCAGTCTCCTGCTTCAGGCGAGCGGCTGACAATGACAACGTCGAGATCGTCCGTCTCGCGCCGGAGAATCGTCTGGACCTCCCTGGTCTCAGCGGGCGAGAGCCGCAACGGGCTAAGAAATACGATATCGTCGAGCTGCACCGCGCCGCCGGGGTAATGGTGTTTGACGAGCGCCAGGATCATCTCGATATACGCCGTACCTGGCAGAACCTCAGCGCCGGCCACCTTATGCTCACGCACGATCCAGTGGCGCCCGCTGCTAAACTGGCTCTGGTAGGTCACCCGGTCAAACAGATCGGCAAGGCAGCCGTCGAACAACGGGTGGCCGATATCGTTGTGGATGGCCGGACGGCCGTCGCGGCGCTGGTCATCCGCTTCGACCCAGCATAACCTGGGCCGAAACGGGTATGTCGGCAGGCTGATGCGCTGGCCCGGCTGCTCCCGGTAGAGCTGCTCCCATACGATGTCCGCGCCCTGCACATAATAGCCGCACACCCTGGAGAGGCCGGTCTCGGCGCCGGCTTGCGCGGGATCAAAAACCTGCTGGAGCCAGGCGCGCGCCTCGCCGGTTAATCGCGCCTGGTCCGTGGGCGTCAGCTCCGTAGCGGTTCGAGTGGGCTGTTTCTCGGAAACAATTCGATGTTCGCCGTAGAAGATGCGCGGGTGGCGAGCCGCTTCCAGAGCCCCAAGCGCGACCTGCTCCAGCCGGCGCGCAAGCTCGTCGACATCCTCAAAGATGATCGCCAGGCGCACCTCATAGTGGCCGCGACCTGTTTGTGATGTATAACACAGATCATGGAGAGCGATGTTGGGCTGCTGATGGAGCAAGACCAGGTAATCTCTGGCCAGCTCCAGCACGCCGTCCGTGGTCTTTGCCGACAGGGTAAGCACATGAGGCCGGGGGTGATCTACCTGAACACTCGCCCGATCGACGGCGGGCCCCTCCTCCAGCACCACGTGGCAGTTGGTGCCGCTCAGGCCGAAGGCGCTGACGCCGCAGCAAAGCGGTGCCCCGGCGGCCCGCCACGGGCGCAGCCGATCGTTCACATACACCGGCGAGTCGGCAAAATCGATCGCCGTGTTTGGCCGCCGCAGGTGCAGAGACGGCGGTATCTCCCGGTGCTTGAGCGCTAAAACGGCTTTGATCAACCCCGCCATCCCGGCGGCATGGTCGAGATGCCCGATGTTTGTTTTCACCGAGCCGATCCCGCAGAATTGCTTTCGGTCGGTGTGATCGCGGAATGCCCATTCAATGCCGCGCACTTCGATCGGGTCGCCAAGCTTGGTGCCGGTCCCGTGCGCTTCGATATAGGAAATGCGCTCGGGGGCTACCCCGGCATCGCGCCATGCCTGCCTGATGACCTCCGCCTGTGCGGCGGGGTTGGGCGCGGTCAGCCCGATCGAGTTGCCGTCCTGGTTGGCGGCGCTGCCTTTGATGACAGCATAGATCTGATCGCCGTCGGCCAGCGCATGCGCGAGCGGCTTGAGCAGCACCACGCCAACGCCCTCGCCAAGCCCGGTGCCGTCGGAGCTATCGTCGAACGCGCGCGCCCGCCCATCGGCCGATGTAATCCCGATCTCATCTTCGCGCTGCTTGATGCTGGTAAGCGGCAATGGATCGACCTTGACCGACCCGACCAGCGCCTGCTCGCATTCTCCGTTACGGATCGCCCGGCACGCCACGTGAAGAGCCGCCAGGGCAGACGAGCATGCGGTATCAATCACCATGCTGGGGCCTTTGAGGTCAAGCAGGTACGCGATCCGGCTGGCGATAATTGAGTGGATGTTGCCGGTGATCGCCATGCTTGCCAGCGCCGGGTGCAGCATCTCGATGATATCTTTGTAGCGAACCCCGAAATCGGTGCTATGCCCGAGAAAGATACCTGTTCTTGAGCCTTTCAGCTTGTCCCCGCCATAGCCGGCGTCTTCGATCGCGCTCCAGGCCGTCTCAAGCAGGAGCCGCTGGTCCGGGCTCATCAGGCGCGCCTCCGAGGCCGAAATGCCGAAAAAGTCGTGGTCAAACGCGGCAATCTCCCGCAAAAAGCCGCCCTCGTAGTATGTCTGCTCGTCCGGCGCCAAGCCCCTGGCGCGTAGATACGCATCCGCCTGGCGTTTACGCTGTTCCGGCAGCGGGCGGATATGGTCCCGGCCTTGTTTGAGCGACAGCCAGTACTCCTGCTGATTGTTTGCCAGCGCAAACCGGCACGCCAGCCCGATAATCGCAATGTCATGCCTGGCGGCGTCAGCGTCGATCCGAGTTTTATTATCTGCAACCATAAGCCAATCTTATTGTATGAGAAACTGTTTGAAAGTTGGAAAAGGGATTCTTGAGGGGCGGCCCCCTCAAACTCCCTCCCCCCTTCTCAAGCGGGTGGGAGATGCTGGCCCACAACCTCCGGCAAACCGCTCTCGCGCAGTAATGTGTTCAGTCGATCGAACTGCTCATCAGGCGGCGTTTCCCTGGAGCGAAAGATGGCAGTAAGCATATGAAGCGCCTGGTGCAGGTGGTCCAAGTCCGGCGATTGCTGGTCCTGGCGGAGCTGGCCCAGGCGCGCTTGAACCTGCCGGTAGAGTCCAAGCGCCTCGCGGGTGGAGTGGTTGTCGCTGGCGCCGCAGTTGGGCGTGCAAAGCGCGATGGCGAGACAGCGCTCGATCAGCGCATATCGAGCGGCGCACTGATCGGGGAACGAGGCCCGCAGCCCCTCACGCCCGAGCCTGTCGAGCAGATCGACGTCCTTATCGAATGCGTAGACGTCCAGGTAGGGATACGTTCGCTTGACCAGGTTGCACAGCACATCACCCGGCCCGACATCAATGATCGTCTTGACCCCCATCTGGAGCAAGCACCTCATCGACGCCTGCCACAGCACCGGCTTGACCAACTGGATCGAGAGCAGATCGACAATACTATGATCGCTTACATAGGGTGCGGCTGTTGCATTCGCGATCACCGGGTACTTGATCGGCCCGAAGGCGACCCGCGAGAGCCTGGCGTGAAACTGCTCGGTCGCCGGCTGGATCAAAGCACAGTGGAAAGGGGCGCTCACATTCAGCTCGATCACCGACGCCCCCTGATCCTTGAGCGCGCGCCCAACCGAGACGACCGCGTGGCGCTGGCCGGAGATCACCACCTGATCGGGAGCGTTATAGTTTGAAATCGATACAACGGCGCCGTCACGGGCGGAGCTTGCACATTCGGCTTCGACCAGGTCGCTCCCGATCCCGCTAATGGCGAGCATTGCGCCGCTGCCCTCCGCGACGGCTGCTTGTATCGCCGTGCCGCGCGCTCTGACAAGCCTCACGGCGTCGTCGAAGCGGATCGCCTCGGCGCACACCAGCGCGGCGATTTCTCCCAGGCTGTGGCCAGCCACGCACGCCGGCGTCACCCCGCTCTCGGCAAGCAGTACGCGGCTCGCCGCGACGCTCACTGTGAGGATGGCGGGCTGGGTGTTTTCAGTCCATGCCAGCTCTTGCGCGCTTCCCTCGAAACACAACCTTCGCAGGTCGCGGCCAAGGGCATCGGATGCTTCCTCAAAGGTCTGCCGGGCGATGACGTGCTCATTGTACAGCTTCTGGCCCATGCCGGCATACTGGGCACCCTGCCCAGGAAATACAAAGGCGATCCGATCGCTACCACTTGCCGGCGCTTGGGGTCGGTGGCTTTGAGGGGCGCCCTCCGGCTGAACGGTAGCTGGCGCGCCTGATCTGGGCACAGGCCGGCGCTGTCCATTTGCCGGGGAGAGTCGCCCTAGTACGGGTGGCTCGGGGGCGGTGCCGGCCGTGGATGATTGCAGCAGCGGCTTCAGCCTGGCGACCGTCGGGTAGGCGAAGACATCGACGACGCTGATGCGATTGGGCCACAGCTTCTCCACCTCGACAACCATTTGGGCCAGCAGGACGGAGTTGCCGCCCAACTCGAAGAAGTTGTCATGGATGCCAACCTCGTCACGGTGCAACACCATGCGCCAGATACCGGCGAGCCGGCGCTCAAGCTCGGTCTCGGGCGCGATATATGGGCTGTCCAGGTATGGCCGCCGCGTATCGGGCACGGGCAATGCCTGCCGGTCGAGCTTGGCGTTCGGCGTACGCGGCAGGCGCTCCAGCCGGAGATAAACCCCGGGAATCATATAGTCGGGCAGGTGCTGGGTGAGGAAGGCGATCAGCTCCGACGCCGTCAATTCCTTGTTCGCCGTATAGTAGGCGACAAGATAGGGCTCCTCGTGCTCGTTGAGCTTTGCCGCAACGGCACTCTCGCGGATGTGGGGGTAGGCGCTCAACCGATCTTCGATCTCGCCAAGCTCGATCCGAAAGCCGCGGATCTTCACCTGGGAATCGCGGCGGCCAAAGAACTCAATCTGGCCGTCGGCCTGCCAGCGGGCAAGGTCTCCGGTCCTGTACAGCCGATCGGAGATTGGAGATTGGAGATTGGAAATTGAGGACTCGCTGTCTGACAATCTCCAATCTCTAATCTCTAATCTCCCAAAAGGATTAGGAACAAACCGCTCGACCGTCAGATCGGGCCGGTCGAGATACCCGCGCGCCACGCCATCACCGGCGATACACAACTCGCCGATCGCCCCCGGCCCAAGCGGCTGGAACTGCTCGTCTACGATATATATCTGGGTGTTGGCGATCGGCCGGCCGATCGTAATCTCGTCAGCCGACGTTACCTCCTGGATCGTCGACCACACGGTTGTCTCGGTCGGGCCGTACATGTTGTAAAGGCGCGCGCTGAACTGGCCACGCAGTTTCTGTAGCAGCGATTTCGGGAAGGGCTCCCCGCCCAGCATGATCTCGCTACAGCTTCGCAGATAGGGCAGACAGGCCGCGTCCTGGAGCAGCATTGACATAGTCGAGGGAGTTGTTTGCAGCATATCGATCCGCTGCCCGGCCAGATCTCCGGCGAAGCGCATGGGGTCGGCAATCACGACGGTGAGGCCCTGGGAGAGCGGAAGCAGGCTTTCAAGCACAAAGATATCAAACGATATGGTTGTCAGACACACGATCGTTTTGTCAGGAGCAAAATCGATCTGCCGTGTTACTCCGGCGATAAAATTGTGAACCGACAGATTCTCGAGCATCACCCCCTTGGGCTGCCCGGTCGAGCCGGAGGTATAGATGACGTAGACCAGGTCGCGCGGCCCGGCCAGCGGATCGAGGTTCGAGCCGTCGCCGCGGTAGATTGCCTGATCGTCGAGGCAGATGACCGAGCCGGTAAACGACACACTCTCCATAAGCGTGTGCCGCGTCAGCATCAGCGTCACGCCGGCGTCGTCGAGCATATACCGGACTCTGGCCTGGGGAAAGCCAGGGTCGATCGGCAGATAGGCTGCCCCGGCCTTGAGGATGCCAAGGATGCCAACGAACATCGCGAGCGACCGCTCGACCATGAGGGCGATGATCGCCCCTGGCCCAACGCCACAATCGCGTAAGCGCCGGGCAAGTTGGTTTGCCATCCGGTTAAGCCCGGCGTAGGTGATGCCCTGGCCCAGGTGGACGACCGCGATCTTATCGGGCAGCCGGGCCGCCTGGCGCTCGAAGAGTTGGTGGACGGTCAGGGTGGCCGGGTAGGCGTATGCGGTGTCGTTGAAGCGGCGCAGCAGGGCGCCAAGGTCCGTGTCGATCGCCGCGTTGAACCCTATGTGAGCCATCGCTATTGAAGCTCCTGGGCGCGCGGCTGCTGCTGGATGTAGGCTACCAGGCTGCCGATCGTCGGGTGCGCGTGAATGTCGAGATCCAGATCGTCGAACTCTATGCCAAAGTGCGCTTCAATGGCGACAACCAGTTGGACATACAGGATCGAATGGATCCCATAGTCGAGCAGGTTGTCGTCGATACCAATCTGCTCGACCGGAACGTCCAACTCGGCCTTTTCCGCCAGGAGTACCCGCACAGTTTGCTCTATTGACCCCATGTATTGCGCTCCATATTTGTCTTAGAAACTGTTCGAAAAGGCCCGCGCCACTCGCGATCTGTGGTGGAAAGGGGATTCTTGAGGGGTGGCCCCCTCAAACTCCCTCTTTTCAAACAGTCGTCATGATCTTATCGCCAAGCTGGACGACGCGCCTAACGAGCATATCAAAGTCTGACGCCTGGCTCTTATAGTTCGTTATGGCCACACGAATGGCGTATTTCTGGTCTACCGTTGTCTCCGAAGGAAAGACCTGGCTTTCCAATTGCAGAAACATCACAATCCGCTTGTTCATGATGTCGAGTTGCGCCTGGTCCCGGCAGCTTCCCACATACCGAAAACAGACGATATTCAGGCTTGCCGGCGCCAGCAGCTCTAATGCCGGAGTGTGCCGGATCAGATCGGCGAGATAGCGCGCGTGGCGGATGTCCTTGGCGATAAGCTCGCCGAAGTAGTCCAGCCCATAGGTTTTCAGGCACATCCACACCTTCAGCGCCAAAAACCCCCGTGAAAGCTCGACGCCGTAATCGGAGAACCAAGGCTCTTTGTGGGTCATATAATCGGCGCCGGCGGCAAACGCAGCGAGATGCGCCTCCCGGCGTTTGATCAAAACGCAGCCGACGCCATAGGGCAGATACATCCACTTATGAAGATCAAACGCCAGCGAGTCGGCCAGCTCCAGGCCGTCCAGGAGCGGCTTTGCCTCGGGCGCCAGCACAGCCGGCGCCCCGAAGGCACCGTCGACATGCAGCCAGAGGCGCTCGCGGGCAGCAATATCCGCCAGCGCCTTAAGATCGTCGACGGCGCCCGTGTTGGTGGTCCCGGCGGTTGCGACGACGCAAAAGGGCTGGAGGCCGGCTCCACGGTCCTGCTTGATCGCTGCCGTAAGCTGGCGCGGGCACAATTGAAACCGCTCGTTGGTCGGCAGGAGCCGCAGATTTTCGCGGCCCAGCCCCAGCAATTCCACCGCCTTATCGATCGAGTGGTGCCGCTCCAGCGAGGCGTAGAGCACCAGCCGCCTCGGAAGCGCCGCGAGGCCCTGCTGGCGGATGGCCTGGTCGGCCTGGTTACGGGCAGTTGTCAGGCCAATCAAATTGGCCATCGAGCAACCGCTGGTTAAAATGCCGCTGGCCGTAGGCGGGAACTCGACCATCTGCTTGAGCCAATCGAGCACCAGTTCCTCGACTTTACAGGTGATCTGGGCGCCGCCGATCACATTGGCGTTCAGCCCGGCGGCGAGCAGTTCCGCCAGCGCGCCCACCGGATTCCCGCAGCCCATGATCCAGCCCCAGAAGCGGGGATGGATGTTCATGGGCGAGTGGGCCGGCAACACGGTCGCGCAAAAGTCGGCATAGCACTGCTCCAGCCCCTGTGGCGCGATCGGTAGCGGCTCCCTGAGTTGATCGAGGGCGCGCTTCTGGATTGGTTTCCAGACCTTCTGCTGATCGACATGTTCCAGGTAGGTGAACAGATCGTCGAGCATCTGCTTTCCGAGCTGCTTAAGCTCGTCCCAGTTCTGCGGCTCCAGCGATCCTTCTTTCCACTGTATGGGCATAGTGTGACCTGTTTCCTATGACATCTCAGAGACAGTCTGAAAAGGTTGGTTTGTTACTCGTAATCCGTGTTGGAATGGGGATGCTTGAAGGGCTTCCCCTCAACCTCCCCTTTTCAGACAGTCCCTCAATCATCCCAGTCGAATTCCAGATTACTCCGTGCGAGCGCCGGCACCGGCGCCGTGGAGAGCCGGATATCCGCGATCGGGCAGCGGGCGTCGGCCAGCACTTGATCAATGATCGTCGTAAAGTACTCGATGTACCGGGTCATGGTTTGCTCGCGGAAGAGGTCGGTGCAGTATTCCAGCGCGAAATGGAACTGACCGTCCTGTTCGGCGATCTCGAGCGTGAGATCGAATTTTGACGCGCGGTGCCGGTAGTCGTAGAGTTTGATCGCCATCTCCGGCAGATCTAGGGGCGGGTGCTGCTGTTGCATCACGATCATCGTGTCGAACAGCGGATTGCGATCGGCCGGCCATTTGAGATGCGGCAGATCAACGATCTCGGCAAAGGATACATCCTGGTTCTCGAAGGCCCGCACTGTCTGCTCGGTAACAGCGGCCAGGAATGTATCGAACGGCAGTTCGCGAGCGGGGGCGTTTCGTAGCGGCAAAACATCCACAAAATGGCCGAAGATCGTCTGAATATCGGGGTGGTTGCGGCCCTGGATCGGCGTGCCGATCACAATATCGTCCTGGCCGCTCAGTTTGGCCAACCAGATGTTCATGAGGGCCAGGAAGAAGATGAAGCCGGTGGTTCGATGACGGGCGATCAGCGCGCTGATGCCCTGGCTGGTATGCTCGTCCAGCGCAAAGGCGATCGTCGCGCCGGCGTAGCTCAACTGCTCTTTGCGGGCGAAATCGGTCGGAAGCTCCAGCACCGGCAGGGCGCCGGCGAGTTGCTCGCTCCAGAACAGCCGCTGCCCGGCATAGCGCTCGATCCGGTCGAGGCTCCGCTCGTAGACACAGTAGTCCCGGTAGCGTAGGGAGATCGACGCCAGGGGCTGCCCCTTATAGAGCGCCGCCAGCTCCTGGAAGAAGAGATGCAGCGACACACCGTCGGTAATAATGTGGTGAAAGTCGAACAGCAGGGCGAACTGCCGCTCGGCATATTTGACTAGGGCGGCCCTGAAGAGCGGCGGCGTGTCGAGCGCGAACGGGCGGATCAACGTATGTAGCAGCGGCTCAAGCCCGTCGGCGTTCGTCTCAATAGAGGCCAGCCGCACCTCGATATGGTCGTGAATGCGCTGCACCGGCCGGCCCTTGACCAGGTGAAAGGAGGCGCGCAGCGCTTCATGCCGCTCGGCGAGCGCGCGAAGGCAGGTCTCCAGCCGGTCGCGATCGAGCTGACCTTCGACGAGGAAGACCTGCGGCAGGTTGTAGCTGGTGTTGGCCGCGCGCAACTGGTTGAGAACAAACAGCCGCGTCTGTGCGGAGCACAGCGGGTAGAACGGCTGCTCGGCGGCGCGCGGAATGTTCGGCGGCCCTGCATCGGTACGCTGCTCCAGCAGGGGCAGCAGTCCGGCGATCGTCGGGTGGCTGAACAAGGCGCTCAACTCCAACTTGCGCGCAAAAACCTTCTGGATCTTCGCTATGATCGAGAGCGCCTTCAGCGAGTCTCCGCCAAGCTCGAAGAAGTTCGCGTGCGGGTCGATCGGGCGGCGGCCCAGTTGCTCTTCCCAGATCGCCGTCAATTGTTCCTGGAGGTGCTCCGGCGCTCCCCACGACGCAATGGCGGCCGGGGTGGGCGCCGCTTCCCCGCGCACCGCTCGCACGGGGTCGCTCCAGCGCTCAAGCCGGGCTTTCAGATCAGAGGCCGCAACCAGCGCCTGGTCTTCGGTCCACGATACCAGCATGTCAAAGGCCAGTTTCCCCTGGGCCGGCGTGATCGCGCTCTGCTCCGCTACCGGCCACGCTGGGCGCGCGGCCCTGTCGTCGTCGACGGCCCAGTGATCCCATTGGGCGCTCACCCAGCGGGTATGGGAATCCTGGTTTTTTCTGATCACAAAATGATCCATGAAACTATTGGCCGCGGCGTAGGCCGCCAGCCCCACCCCACCCAGCGTAGCCGCCAGCGAAGAAAACATGATACAAAAATCGAGTTGCCTGTGTCCCAACGCCTGGTCGAGCGCCAGCGTGCCATAGACCTTAGCGGCGAACTGTTCTTCGCAATCGGCCTGGTCTGTCGCGGTCAGGGGGCGGCCCAGCGAGGGGACGCTCGTCGCCGCGGCCGCATGGATGACGCCGTTGATCGACGACCATTGCTCTTCGATGGCCCTGAAGGCGCGCGCCAGGGCTTCGGCATCGCCGACATCGGCATGATACACGGCGACTCTGCCGCCCTGCTCCTCGATCTGGCGCAGGCGCCAGATCACCCGGGTGGCCTGGTCGTCGGCACCGTGCTGTTCAAGCCACATCCGCCACTGGTCCGGCGGCGGTAACGGCGTGCGCGCCACCAGGGCCACGGCGGCGCCATGGGTGATGGCCAGGTGCTCCGCCAGCAACAGGCCCAACTTGCCGAGGCCGCCGGTGATAACATAGACCCCACCCGACTTGATCGCCGGGCAATATCCAGCAGCGCGCGGCATCCGAATACGCTCGTAATCCGGCAGCCAGCGGTACCGGCCACGGTAGGCGACGATCAGTTCGCCGAACCGCCGCTGATCTCCCGGACAAGCTGCTCGACGGCCGCCGGCGCGGTAAGTTGAGTGGCAGTGATATCGATCAGCTTGCAGCTTAGAACATGCACTTCCTGCGGGATCACCCGCGCCAGCCCCAGCAGCGTCGCCTTGCCGGGCATAACCCGGTCGCCATCCTGGACGGCGTGGATGCCGTTTGAGACGATTGTCAGTTGCAAGGGAGCCTGCCAGTTCCGCGCGCTCAGGGCCTTGACAAGCTGGAGCACGCTGTACAACCCGCAGACCTGTGCGTCGGCAAACGAGGGCTCCTCTGCCGTGAGGCTGCACATATGCACGATCTGGGTGATATTGAGCCGCTGGATGACCTCGGCTACATGTGCATAATCGTCGTAACATGTGGGATCGATATGGAACGAGTTGGGGGCCAGGGCTTGAAAATGCTGGCCCGGCGCGACCCTGACTGTTCGGCGTTGGCACAGGTCAAGCTGATCGCATAATTGCCGGCCAAGGCCGCTCCGGTCGACAAAAACGAGGTAGCCCTCCCGATCTTGGGGCGACGTACCGACCGGCGCTGCGGGATACAGGGCGCGTTTCCAGGTCGGCATATAGAACCAGCCAGCGTGCTGGTCCCCCGGCGTACCAGCACGCTGGCCCGCATCGCGCAGCAATTCGAGTGGGTTCGCCCGGAGCGCGAACGTGGTACGCTTGAACGGGTACGTCGGCAAGGGCATCCGCCGGCCCAGGCGGTCGGGGTACAGCGGCTGCCAGTCGAGGGGCAGCCCGACCGACCACAGGTGCGCCATGCGCCGCAACAGGTACTCGAAATCGTGAGCGACCTCTTTGACATGACGGACGAGGTTGACGCTTTGGTGGGTCGCGCGGCGTTCGGCGTGCTGTGCCAGGAATGAAGAGAGCGTGTTGCCTGGCCCAACCTCGATAAAAACACCTTCAGCGTCGGCGAGCAGGGTTGTCAGCCCATCGTTGAAGCGCAGCGTGTGCCGCAACTGCCGGCACCAGTAGTCCGGGCTGGTTGCCAGATCGTCGGTGATCCAGGTGCCGGTGAGGTTCGAGACAAACGGTATGGTAGGCGCATGAAGCGTTACCCGGTCGAAAGCGGCCCGAAACTCGTCCAGCATCGGCTCCATCATCGGCGAATGAAATGCGTGCGACGTATGCAGCTTACGACAGATATACTCCTGGCGCTGGAGTACGGCGGCAAGCTGCTCGATCGCCTCTACCGGGCCGGCGACGACCGTATGGCCGGCGCCATTGACGGCGGCGATGCTGTAACGCTGGTCAAGCAAGGGCGCCAGCTCCACCTCCGAGGCTTGCACACTCAGCATCGCGCCCGCCGGTATCGCCTGCATGAGCTGCCCGCGCCGGACGACCAGGTGCAGCGCATCCGCTAGCGAGAGCACACCGGCGACACACGCCGCCACAAGTTCGCCCAGGCTATAGCCGATCAGCGCGCCCGGCCGCACCCCACAATCGATCAGCACCTTCGCCAGCGCGTACTCAAACGCGAACAGGAACGGCTGGACCATCGCCGTGTCGGTGATCGACGCGCTACCGTCCCCTGGGCCATAGAAGACAGCGCGGTAGTCGATCGGGGTCAGCCCGGCGAGGATATCGAGACACTCCTGCAACCGACCCGCGAAGGCGCCCCCAGCGCCCATGAGCCCCTGGCCCATCTGGAGGTACTGGGCTCCCTGTCCGGGGAACATAAACACCACGTTCGGAAGTTTGCGCGGGTCGGCCGGCGCCGCCACCGGCCCGCTCTGGCGGGCCTGGGCGAGTTGAGCGCGCAGCGACTCGACGTCGCAGCAGATCAGCGCCTGCCGGTAGCGCATGTGCTTGCGGCCGGTTTGGAGTGTGTAGGCGATGTCGTGCAGCCCGACACCCGGATGCGTCGCGGTGAATTCCTCCAGCCGGGCGGTAAGCTGGTGGAGCTGCTCGGGGCTGTGTGCCGATAGCGGGACAACCAGCCAGTCGTCGGGCCGCGTTTCCGCCCGCTCGGGCGCTTCCTCCAGCACAACATGCGCGTTTGTCCCTCCAATACCAAACGAGCTGACGCCCGCCCGGCGAGGGTGCTGGGTCACCTCCCACGCCCGCAAGGTTGTATTGATATAAAATGGACTGTGTTCGAAATCGATATGCGGGTTTGGCGTCTCGAAATTCACCGCCGGAGGCAGCAACCTATGCCGCAGCATCAGCGCAACCTTGATAAAGCCGGCGACGCCGGCGGCCGAATCGAGGTGCCCGATGCTGCTCTTCACCGAGCCAAGCCCACAATACTGGCGACGCGACGAGTTAAAGGCTTGCTTGAGCGCTTCGATCTCCACTGGGTCACCCAGTGGCGTCGCGGTGCCGTGCGCCTCAACATACGTGATGGTCTCCGGGCTGACCTGCGCGGCGCGCTGCGCCAGGCGGATAACATCAACCTGGCCCTCGATGCTGGGCGCGCTATAGCCGACCTTCCGCCGACCGTCATTATTGATCGCCGAGCCCTTGATCACGGCGTAGATATGGTCGCCATCGCCGAGCGCGTCATCCAGCAGCTTCAGCGCCACGATCCCGGCGCCGTTGCCGCCCACGATCCCGGCGCCGAGCGCATCAAACGCGCGGCAGTGGCCGTCGGGCGATAAAATCATCCCTTCCTGGTACGTGTAGCCTTTTTTGGCCGGGAGCGAGATCGTGACGCCCCCGGCGAGCGCCATCTCGCACTCGCCACCCAGGATCGCCTGGCAAGCCATATGGATCGTCGTCAGCGAGGTCGAGCAGGCGGTCGCGACCGTGACGGCAGGGCCGCGCAGGTGCAGCTTATAGGCGATCTGAGTGGCCAGGAAATCCTTATTGTTGAGCTGAAACGCCTCGAACTGCTCGGAGATCGTGGAGTTCCCGCTAAGGGTCGAAACCACCTGCCAGTACAGATTATCCGAGGCCCCGACATACAACCCGATCCGCCGGGGATAGGCTTCGGGGTTGTAGCCGGCATCCTCCAGCGCTTCCCAGGCCACCTCGTGCAGCACGCGCATCTGCGGGTCCATCAGCAGGGCTTCGCGCTGGTTGTACTGAAAGAAGTCGTGGTCGAAATCCTCGCTGTGTTCCAGCCAGCCATACGCTTTAACATACTGAGGATCGCTCACGACGGCCGCGTCGACGCCCGCGGCGGCCAGCTCATCGTCGTCGAAGGTGGTGATACACTCATCGCCGTCGATCAGACGCCGCCAGAACTCGCCGATGTCTCGTGCGCGAGGAAAGCGCCCGCCCATGCCGATCACCGCTATCTCGGTACCTGTGTAGGAATCTGCTTGCATAGCGCTTACTCGGCTACCTGTGCCCTTCTCCTCAGCAGCCTGCTCCTATCGCGCTCGCCGCCCGCGGCGGGGGCCGGCGCGGGCGTCGCATCGTCGGCCTGCTGGAGGTACTCCGCCAGCGATTGGATCGTTGGATACTGGAACAGGAGCGCGACAGGCAACTGCGTTGCGAATGCCTCCTGGATGCGGCTACTCAGCTCGATGATCGTCAGCGACGTTCCGCCGATATCGAACAGATTCTGGTCGATGCCGATCGCATCCTCGGCGATCCCCAGCGTCTGCGACCACAGCGCCGCCAGTTGCCGCTCGACGGTGGTGCGTGGGCGGCTCGCGGCCGCAGGGGCCGGTATTTCGGGCAGCGGCAGGCCGGCTCTATCGACCTTGCCATTGACCGTCAGCGGAATATGGGCAAGCCTGATGACATAGGCGGGCACCATGTAGTACGGCAGAGTCTCGATCGCGAACCGCTTGAGATCGACCGGGTCGAGGTCCCGCCGCGATACATAATAGGCACACAGATAGCGCTCCGCTTTCGGCGTCTCGCGCACCACGACAACAGCGCCGTCGACCGCCGGGTGGCGCTGGAGCTGGATCTCGATCTCGCCCGGCTCGATCCTGAATCCGTGGATCTTGACCTGGTCGTCGAGCCGGTTCAGGTACTCGATTGTTCCATCCGGGAGCCAGCGTGCCCGGTCGCCGGTTTTGTACAGCCGGTTGTCAGTGGTCAGTTGTCCGTGGTCAGTTGTCCGTTGCAACTGACCACGGACAACTGACCACGGACTCGGTACAAAACGCTCGGCGGTCAGGTCGGGGCGACCGAGGTACCCGTGTGCCAGGCCGTCCCCGGCCACACAAAGCTCCCCTGGGATGCCCACCGGCTGTGGCGCGCCGTAAGCATCGAGAATATACACCTGGGTGCCTGTAATCGGCCGCCCGATCGGGACTGTCGGGCGCTCGGCGCTGTCGATCAAGAAGCAGGTCGAGAAGGTCGTGTTCTCGGTCGGCCCGTAGCCGTTGACGAGCTTCAGGGCCGGGTAGCTTTCCTGGAGGATGCTGACATACCTGGGCGACACCACATCGCCACCCACCAGCAAGTAGCGCAGCGTCTCGAAGATCCGCTTGTTTTGCTGGCACAGTTGATTGAACAGGGATGAGGTCAGCCATATGATCGTGATATGTTGCGCTTTGATAAGCTGTTCAAGCCGCTGCGGATCGAGGATGGTCTCTTTCGTGGCCAGGTGCAATGTCAGCCCGTTGAGCAGCGCGCCCCAGTACTCGAACGTCGAGGCATCAAATACCGGCGAGCTTGTCTGGAGGATGCGGTCATCGGGCTCGAACGTCACAAAGCTCGGGCTGACCACCAGCCGGAGCACGCCACGATGCGGGATTACCACCCCTTTCGGCTCGCCGGTCGAGCCCGACGTGTACATGACATAGCACGGATCGTGCTTGCTCCGCTCGCGGGCGATCCTGCCGGGGTCGAGAGCCGCGTAGGTGCGCCGATCCATATCGATCGTGGGGCGGCGCTCCAGCCCGGCCCAGTGATAGTGCGTCGCCGTGAGCACCACCTCGGCGGCGCTATCGTCGAGCAGATAGTTCTTGCGGGCCTCGGGATAGGCGATGTCGATCGGCACATAGACGCCACCGGCCTTCAATATGCCCAGAATGCCGATCAGCAGATCGATCGACGGCTCCAGCGCCACGCCGATGGCGCTGTGCTTCCGTACGCCCAGGGCCAGCAACTGCCGGGCAAGCTGGTTGGAGCGCTCATCCAACTCGCGGTACGTTATCACACCACCCTGGCCGACCACAGCCACCCGGTCCCCCAACCGGCGCGCCTGGGCTTCAAAGGCGCCGTCGATGCTCGCATCTTCGGCAATGCCGGCAGCCGCCATGTTCCAATCGGCCAGGATTATGCGCTGTTCGTCGGGCGAGTTAAGCGCGACCGCCCGGATCGGCTGCGCGGCATCGTGGACAACCACCTGGATCAGCCGCCGCATACAGCGGGTAAACCGAACGATCGTATCCTCTTTGAACAGGTGGGTGCTGTACTCGAACTTCAGATAGATCTCGTCGGCCAGCTCATAGCCCATCAGCGTGAGATCAAACTTGGCCGAGCGATCGTGATACTCGAATGGGATCAGCGTGAGGCCCTCGATCTCCATCGTGGAGACATCCATGTTCTGCCATACGAACATGGCGTCGAAGAGCGGGTTGCGGCTGAAATCACGTTTGATCGCCAGCTTTTCGACCAGGTCATCAAATTGGTAGTCTTGGTGCTGAAAGATATCGAGGACTTCGGTCTTGACCGCTTGCAGCAGTTGCGTAAACGACCAGTCGGCCCTGCACCGGGGGCGTACCACCAGCGTATTCACAAACATGCCGATCGTATCCTGAAGATCGGGATGGCTGCGGCCCGAGGTTGCCGTGCCGACCGCGAAATCTTCGTCGCCGCTGATTTTATGGAGGAACAGCACGTAGAGCGTCAGGAAGACCATGTACAGAGTTACCGACTCGCGCTGCGCCAGGGTCTTCAGCGCGGCGGTCTGCGCCGCGTCGATCGTGAAATCCAGGCTCTTACCCTCAAAACGCTGTAGGGCCGGGCGTGGGTAATCAAGGGGCAGATTGAGCGGCGGCACACCGCCGCCCAGCTTGTTCAGCCAGTATTGCTCGTGGTCGCGCGGGTCGGTCTCGCTCCTGGCGCGGTGCTGCCATTCCGCGTAGTCCTTGTACTGCACTTTGACTGGCTGGAGCGGGGCATTGTTGTACAGGCTCATAAATTCACGAACAACAATGCCTTCGGATACTCCGTCGGTAATAATATGGTGCATGTCCAGCACCATAACATGTTTGTCATTTCCGATGTCGAGCAGGGTGCCTCGAACAAGCGGGGGGCGGTCCAGGGCAAACGGCTTGATCACCGCCCCGATCGCCGCGTCGCTCGCCGTATCGAGCGCCGCGTCGCTCGCCACCAGCGTCTCAATCTGAAAGTCGACGGTTTCGTGGACGATCTGCACGGGGCGGTTGTCCCGCAGCTCAAAGGAGCTACGCAATGCCTCGTGCCGATCGATCAGCCGCCGCAACGCGCGCTCCACGCGCTGCCGATCCAGCCGGCCCTTCAGGATGAACACAGTGATCTCATTGTAGGTGGTGCTTGACGGATCAAGCGAATGGAGGTAATACAGGCGTTGTTGAGCCGAGGAGAGCGCGTAGGCATCACGGTGCGGCGCCGGCGGGATGGCCCAGTAGGTTTGGAGCGCCTGCTGGTCGAGCTTGCGCGCGATATACTCGATCGTTGGGTGGTTAAAAAACTCCACGACGGGTATCTCGACATGAAACTCGCGGTAGATCGCCCCGATCGCGTTGAGCAACTTGAGCGAGTCGCCGCCAAGCTCGAAGAAATGATCCTGAACGCCAATCTCCTTGATGCCCAGCACCGCCTGCCAGAGCGCGTTCAGCTTGTGTTCGCTGGGCGTGCGCGGCGCCACATAGGCGGTGGCCAGCCGCGGCCTCGGATGGGCCAGCTGGGACAGTTGCGCCGCGCCGCTATGGGGTGGCGGCAGCTCCCGCATGCCCCACTGTTTGATCCGCGCGCCAAGCGCCCCGGTCGAGATAACGACCTGCGTCGACCGGCTGTACCCCACGACCCGTTCGAAGGTCTCAAGCCCCTCGTCGCCTCGTAGCGCCAGCCGGGCATTTTGCGCCCCGAGTGAAGCGTCGGGCGCATCCGTGGCCTGCTCATCAACCCAGGTCTCCCAATTGACACTGAGCCACTGCTGCGCCGAGGTCCGATTATGGTGGTAGGTAAAGGCGTCGAGGAAGCTGTTGGCGGCGGCATACCCACCATAGCCCAGCCCGCCTAAGATCGGGGAGAGCGACGAGAGCAACACGCAGAAGTCCAGGCGCCTGTCGCTCAGAAGCTCTTCGAGCACATACGTGCCATAGACTTTGGGGGCAAACTGATCTTCAAAATCGGCCTGGCGGCTATCGAGGATCGCGCGGGATGTGGCCTTACCAGTGATACCAGCCGCGTGGATGACACCATTGATGGCGCCAAGCTCGCGCTCGATCGTCGCGATCACGGCGGCCATCTGCGCTTTGTCGGCCACGTCCGCCGCGAGGAGCATAATGCCCGGCTGCTGCCTGAGCTGCTCGGTCCGGGCCAGTTTCGCGCCATGCCGCTCCGGCTCCTCGGGCGCCGGCGCCTGTTCGGATGGTATCGAGCGCGAGATAATCGCCACCTTTGCCGCATAGCGCCGGGCCAGGTGCAGCGCCAGCTTCACGCCGATCCGGCCAAGACCGCCGGTGATCATGTAAACTCCGCCGGCCCGTATACCGGCCCGGCCCGCCACAGGCTGGACGGCGACCGGCTCATAGTCCTTGACCCAGCGATATGTCCCACGGTAGGCGATCTCGGCGTCGCGAAAGCCGGAGCGAAACTCGTCGATCAGCCGGGCGGCCAAGCGCTCGGTGGCCGGGCCGCCGTCGTGCGGCACCTGCGTATCCACAGCGCAACAGGTGATCCGCGTGAACTCTTGATTGATCACCTTGAGTGCCCCCAGCAGCGGCGCATGCTCCGGCCGGAGCTGCTCCTCGCCGGTGACCTCCTGGAGCCCGCCGGTGACCACCATCACCTTGAGCGGCGCGGCGCTGGCGCTCCGCTCGATCGCCTGGAGCAAGTAGACCAGGCTGTACAGCCCGGTGCGCTGGGCTTGCACAAACGCGGCGGCGCTGCCCGTGGCTGCCTGGGCAAGCGGCCACAGGTGCAGAAGCTGCCGCGGCATGCGCCCCTGGCGCTGGAGTTCGTCCACGAGGGTCAGATAATCGGCGGGCCGGACCGGGTCAAGCCGAAAATGGGCGGCGCCTACTTGCTCGAAGCGGTCGCCTGGCTCGACCAGAATCGCCGTCTGTCCCAGGTGGGCAAGCCGCCGCGCGACCTGATCATACAAGGGATGCCGCTCCGCCAGCACAAGCCAGGCATCGCCCGGCTCGCGTACGCCGGGCGCGGGATCGGCGAGCGCGGCGCGCCGCCACGTGGGCGTGTAGAACCAGCCGGCAATATCCGGATGCCTGGAGTCGCCGGTGCGCGGGGTTTTGATGTCTGCGACGCTTTTACCCAGGCGATAGAGCTGTTTCTCGAACGGGTATGTCGGCAGCGGCACGCGGGCGCGCCGCTCATCGGCATACAGATTCTGCCACTGAACCTCGGCGCCAAGGGTCCACAGGCGCGCCAGCCGGTGGAGAAAAAATGTGGTATCGGCCGCACGCAATGCCTCCGGCCGGACCAGATCGACCGTCTCGGCCGGTAGCTCGTGGCTCCGGGCGAAGCGCTCGACGATGTTTGCCAGGTCTCTACCAGGGCCGACTTCGATAAACGTGTACCTGTCTTCGGCCAGCAGCGTCAATATCGCCTGGTAGAATCGGATCGGCTTGAGCATGTGCCCGGCCCAGTACCGCCAATCGGTCGCCTCCTGGTCGGCGATCCAGGTTCCGCTCACGCTGGACACAAACGGGATCGCCGGCGGCTGGAAGCTGATGGCCGCGATGCGCCCACCCAACCGTTCTGCCGCCTCGTGGAGCAAGGCCGAGTGGGCCGCGTGGGTGCCGGCGAGCGGGATGCACAAGATGTGGCGGCTCCTCAGCCGGGCGTGCAGCGCGTCGATGGCCGGCCTGGCGCCCGAGACAATACACGAGTCGCCATTGTCCACGGCGACCGCCAGCCCATCATCGAGCAGCGGGGCAAGATCGTGTTCCGGCAGCGGTACGCTCAACATCGCGCCGGCGGGCGTGTCGCCCATGAACTGGCCGCGCAGCACCACCAGCCTGATCGCATCCTTCAGGCTCACTACCTCCGCCAGACATGCGGCGGTGATCTCCCCAAAGCTATAGCCGACCATTGCGCTCGGCCGGATGCCGAAGTGCATCAGCAGCCTGGCGAGGGCATATTCGAAGCAAAACAGCACTGGTTGGGCGATCGCCGTGTTGCCGAGCAGCTCCGGCGCCGCTTCGCCGTCCGGCGGGTAGAGGTAGCGCCGGTACTCGACGTCGGTCAGCTCGGTGGCCTGCGCCAGGCACGCGTCGATCGTGTCGCGAAAGATCGGCTCTCGGCGATACAGATCGCGCCCCATGTTGGCGTACTGTTTGCCCTGGCCGGCAAACAGAAACACAAACCGCGGCTTCTGCTCAGTCACGTGGTCCCACACGCCGCGTGTGGCACTCCCATCGAGCATTGGCAGCAACTCGTTAACTGTGCCGGCGACAAAGGCTTTGCGATGGGCGAAATGGCTGCGGCCCAGTTGGAGGGTATAGGCGACATCGCGAAGGTTCGCCTGGGGATGAGCGCCGAGATACTCCCGGAACGACTGTTGCAGCCGCTGGAGCGCGGTTGCCGTCTTTGCCGAGAGCACGACTACATTCTCAGTGTTGCCGGCCCTCTGCGCCTGCTGCGGGGGCGCCTCGCGTAAGACGATATGCGCGTTGGTTCCGCCGACGCCAAAGCCGCTAACCCCGGCGTAGCGAGACCCGTCCGGCGCTGCCCAGGGGCGCGGCGCGGTAGGCACATAAAAGGGGCTGCTCTCAATCTCCAGCTCGGGATGCGGGGTCTCGAAGTTGATCGACGGGAAGAGTGCGCGATGCTCCAGGCTCAGCGCGGCTTTGATCAACCCGGCAACACCGGCCGCGCTATTGGTATGCCCGATGTTCGATTTCACCGACCCGATCGCGCAGTACGGCGCCTGACCGGTCGGAAACACGCGGCGCAGCGCCTCAAGCTCGATATTATCGCCGATCGGCGTGGCCGAGCCATGGGTCTCGATATAGCCGATCTCTTCCGGGTTGACCCCGGCCACCTGCTGGGCCAGCCGGATGACCTCGGCCTGGCCGATCACGCTGGGAGCGGTAAAGCCGACCTTGGAGCGGCCATCGTTGTTGATTGCCGAGCCGGCGATCAGCGCGTGGATGGTGTCGCCGGCCGAAATCGCGTCATCGACCCGGCGCAGCACCACCAGCCCCAGCGCATCGCTGATCACTAATCCATTCGCGTCGGCGTCAAAGCTTCGGCAGCAGCCGTCGGGCGAGAGGTGCATGCCCTTTTGATACATGTAGCCAGACTTGTAGGGGTAGGTCGCGCACACTCCACCGGCCACCGCGATGTCACATTCGCCGCTCAACAGCGCCTGGCAGGCGATGTAAATCGTCACCAGCGATGTCGAGCAGGAGGTAAACAGGGCCACACTGGGGCCGCGCAGGTTCAGCTTATAGGCCACCCGCGTCGCCATCAGATCTTTATCATTCAGCAGCGACTTGGTAAACGGATTCAGCACCGACTGATCATCGGCAAGAAAGGTCAGCGCCTCCCACAGCGGGTTAGGCGTCCCGCCGACATACAGCCCGATCAGCCCGTCGAACCGATCGGGGGCATAGCCGGCGGTCTCCAGGGCTTCCCAGACGCCCTCGTGAACCAGGCGCATCTGCGGGTCCATGATCAGCGCCTCGGTCGGAGTATAGTCGAAAAACTCGGCGTCGAAATACTCGCCGTCCTCGATCAGACCTTTGGCTTTCACATAGTCGGGATGCTGGAGCAGTTCCTGCTCGACGCCATGCTGGGCAAGCTCTTCATCGCTGAAGAACGAGATCGCCTGGCGGCCCTCTTTGAGTAATGCCAGAAATTGCTCGACCGAGCTGGCTCCGGGGAAGCGCCCGGCCATGCCGATGATCGCGATATCCAGCCCGCTGCGGTATGTGCCATCCATCCAGCGTTCCTTATTTTTTTAGTGTGACCACAATCTGTGGGAGGGAGAGGCTTTGGGGAGGGCCACCCTCCCCAAGCCCCACCCGTTCCCACGAATTTTGTTCACACTTTTATTTCTTTCGCAGCGCCAGGCGCATCCGCGCGCTGTTTCTGCCCATATCGATCTGCTCCGATCGGTCGCGCCCGGCATCGGCCAGCGGCTCCGCGCTGGCCAGGTGCGCCGCCAGCGTGCTGATGGTTGGGTAGGTAAAGAGCTTGACGATCGGGATGTTCCGGTTCAGCTTCTGGCGCAGGTTGTGGCTGAGCTGGATCACCGAGAGCGAGGTAGCCCCAAGCTCGAATAGATTATCGTTGACACCGATAGCGTCGATCCCAAAGAACTCGCGCCAGACCTGCGTGATCAGCTCTTCCAGGTCGCCGGCCGGGGCCAGGAAGGCGCTTGATAGGCGTGGGCGCGGGTCGGACCGGGGCTGTGGCCGCTCCTCGGCGTCGAAGCGCAGGTGGACCCACTGGTCGAGCCGCCGGTCGAGCTGCCCCGACGAGACTACCACCTGCTCGTAGGCTGGGTGGGCCACGATGCGCCGGAACGCCTCAATGCCTTCGTCCGGCCGCATGGCGAACTCCTGGATCTCGGCCTCGAAGCCAAACAGCTTTTGATTGGTCGGGACATCCCACGTTTCCCAGTTGACCACCTGCCACTGCGCCGGCAGGCGCTGATTATGCTGGAGCGTAAAAGCATCCATGAAGACATTCGCCGCCGCATAGGCCGCAAATCCCAGGCCGCCCAGCACCGACGATGTCGAGGACATCATGACGCAGAAATCCAGCTCCCGATCGCCAAGCGCTTTCTCCAGGGCGATCGGCCCCTCCAGCTTGGGTCGCCATTGCTGCCGGCACTCGTCGATCGTCAGGTCGCCGATCGCCTGAAAGAGGCTCGGCCCTTTCTCGGCCGCGGCGTAGACGACGCCGTCGAGCCGCCCATAGCGCGTCTGAATCTGCTCCACCACGGCCCTCATCTGCGCTTCGCTGGTCGCGTCCGCCGGCATAAGGCAGACTTCGCCGCCAAGCTGCTCGACCTCCAGCAGCCGGCTGATTTTGTGCTTGACCGGCACGGCCACATCGTCGCGCTCCAGCCAGGCGCGCCACTCGTCGCGCGGCGGCATCGGCGTTCGCCCGACCAGGACGAGCCGGGCCTGGACCTGGCGGGCAAGGAACTGGCTGAGTTCCAGCCCGATGCCGCCCAGCCCGCCCACGATCAGGTATACCCCCTGCGGGCGCAGACGGTCCACCGTGGGCGAGGCGAGCTTGACCTGTTTGTAGGCGCGTGCCCAGCGCCCTTGGCCCCGGTAGGCGATGCTGCGGTCGGCCACTTCGGTACAGATCTCGTCGTAGATGCGCCGCGCCAGGCGCTGCTCCCGCCAGCCGGCGGATGGCGGTAGGAAGATATCGATATGCCGGCTGCGTAACCAGGGAATTTCTTGTGAGATGACCATGCACGCGGCAGACAGCATTGCGTAGCCGGGCTGTACCTCTTCGCCATCGGCGACGAGCCAACCGGCGGGGGTGAGCACATTGAGCTGGGTCTGGCCGGCGGCGGAGCGCGTGTTGAGCGCCTGAGCCAGCAGGATGACGCTGAGATAACCCAGGTCGAGCGGTTGCCCCTCATGGCTCTGCTGCTCGCCGATGCTCCAGGCGTGCAGGATATTGGCCGGGAGGCCATGCGCCCGTTCGATCTCATCCAGCAGCCAAACGTAGGCCGGCGCATCCGCTGGCCTGATCGTGTAGGTCGTCTCGGTCAGCCTGGCGCTACTTGTTCCCGGCTGAACCACAATTGTCGCGACCCCGCGGCCGCGAACCAGGTCGATCAGCGCGGATGTGAAGGGCGCGCCAGTGGCGAAGATCAGCCAGGGGCCGCCATCGGCGATCGGCGGGCCTTGCAGCGGCGTGTAGTCCCAGCCGGGAACGTAGAACCAGTCGGCAATATCCGGCTGCTTTGTTATGCGCGGGCTGGGTGTGTCGGGCCGGGCCGGCTGGAGGAACGACGGCGCTGAGGTCCAGTATTCCTGGTGTTCGAAAGGATAGGTCGGCAGCGAGATGCGCCGGTAGGCCGCCTCTCCTTCGGAGATCTTCCCAAGGTCAAGGGGCACCCCGCGCTCCCATAGCCGCCCCAACAGGCTCAGCCAGACCGCGCCCTGATCATCCGTGGAACGGCCCTCCGGCGCGGCGAGGCCAACCGACGCGATCCCCCGGATATCGAGCGGCCTCGGGCCGACCAGGACGACGCCGGTCGCTTCTGCGGGCGGGAAAAGGGCGGCGATTGTGTCGGCCGGCGCCGTCTCCTGGAGGAGCGGGCTTAACCAATACGCGCGGTCCATCGCCGCCTGGCACGTGATCCAGCTTTGCTCACGGTTGGAGTAGAACGGGAGCGCCGGCTCGCCAGGCGTGAGCGCTTCAAGCCGGGCGCCGGCCCGTATGGCGGCGGGGCTTTGGCGCAGGGCCAGCGCCAGCGCATCCTCGATCGGCAAGACGCCCGCCAGGCAGGCGCAGAAGAACTCGCCCATCCCAAGGCCGACATAGGCGGCCGGCACGACTCCCAGCGTGAGCAGCCAGCGCGCAACGGCGTACTGGTATACCAGGCTCACGATCCCCGCCAGCTCCAGCGCCTCGACGCGACTCTGCCAGTCCGGGCCGTCGAGCGGCACGCCGCGCGGATCGATCCGCGCCAGTTCGTCGATCAGCTCGAAGCAGCGCTCGATCTCTTGCCTTACCATGGGCTGCTGCCCGTAGGCGGCCAGCTTTGCCGGCGTACCGGCGCGGCCTCCCGGCTCGAAGACATAGACGAGCCGGGGGCTATCGATTGCGGATGAGCCGGCGGGGATGTCCTGCGCCATCGCCTGCGCCAGCTCGGCGCGGGTCTGTTCGCTCGTGGCGCAAATGAACGCCTTACGGTACGCCAACGCCTCGCGCCCCACCCGGAGCGTATAGGCCAGGTCGCCAATGTCGACATCGGGCCGCTGGGTGAGAAACGCATGCAGCCGGGCATACTGCCGGCCGAGCGCCGCCTCGGTTTTAGCCGAGACCAGCAGCAGGTGGCTGGCCTGGCCTGACCGGGCCGGCGCCGGCGGAGCGTACTCCTCCAGGATGACATGCGCGTTTGTCCCACCCAGGCCAAGCGAGTTCACACTGGCGCGCAGCGGGTGATCGTGACGCTCCCAGTCAGCAGCCTCAGTATTGACGAAAAATGGACCATCGATAAAGTTGATCTTCGGGTTAGGAACCCGAAAGTTGAGCGTTGGCGGTATCTGCTTGTGTTTCAGCGCCAACACTGTCTTGATCAAGCCGGCGACCCCGGCGGCACAATCCAGGTGGCCGATATTGGTTTTGACCGATCCTACGGCACAGTAGCTTTTCTCCCCGGTCGCGAACGCAAGCTCAAGCGCCTGGAGTTCGAGCGGGTCGCCAAGGGCGGTACCAGGGCCATGGGTCTCGATATATTCGATCGTCTCGGGCGCGATCTCAGCCTTCGCCAATGCGGCGCGCACTGCTTTGGCCTGCTCTTCGACGCTGATTCCGGTATAGCCAATCTTGCGGTTGCCGTCATTGGTGATTGCCGTGCCCTTAATCACCGCGTAGATATTGTCACCGTCGGCGATTGCCCGGTTCAGCCGCTTCAAGGCCACGGCCCCGGCGCCCATACCGCCGACAAAGCCCCGCGCGTCTTTGTCAAATGCGCGGCAGTGCCCGTCCGGCGAGAAGACCATCCCCTCCTCGTACACATAGCCATATTCCATAAAGTGCGCGACCGCCGACACACCGCCCGCCAGCGCAATATCGCACGTGCCCTGCTGGAGCGCCTGGCAGGCCATATGGACCGCGACCAGCGAGGTTGAACAGGCGGTATAGATGTTCATCACCGGGCCGGACAGATCGAGCCGGTACGCGATCTGTGACGCCAGATGATCTTTGTTCGCCAGCTTTTCAGCGGCGAAAGAGCCGAGCGCCTGGGCATAGCTCGATTGCAACGCGCCTGCTTCCCAGAGCACGTTCGGCGATGCCCCGGCGAACAGCCCGATCGTATGATTGCGTGATTGGCCGGCGTACCCGGCATCTTCCAGTGTCTCCCAGACGCACTCCAGGAAGATCCGCAGTTGCGGGTCAAGCAGTTGCGCTTCGGCGGGCGAGTACCCAAAGAACGGCGCATCAAACAGCTTCATCCCGTCGAGCCGGCCAACAGCACCGACATAGTTAGGATGTTGGAGCAGGTCCGGCGCAACACCGGCTGCCCGCAGTTCGTCGGGGGTAAAGAAGTGAATCGCCTCCACACCGGCAACCAGGTTCTCCCAGAAGCGGGCAACGTTTTCGGCGCCAGGGAAGCGCCCAGCCATGCCGATAACCGCGATCTCGTGTGTGCGCGGATGCTCCGGCCCATCGCCGCCGGGCGCCACCGGTGGTGCCGGGCTGGCCGGCATATGGGCGTTGCTGCCGAGATAAGCGGCCAGCGCGGCGACGGTTGGGTACTGGAACAGCGTTGTGATCGTCAACCGCTCGGGAAAACGCGAGTGCAGCTTGCCATACACCCGGATCAGATTGATCGAATTGCCGCCGACATCGAAATAATTATCGTGGACGCTGATCTGCTCGACTCCAAGCACCTCGCGCCAGGTTGCGAGAATCAGCCGCTCGACATCGTCGGAAGGGCTTATCAGCGGCGCTTGCGCGGGCCGAACCGGCTGAGTATCGAGCAGCGCCAGCGCCGCCACATCAACCTTGCCGTTTGGCCTGGTCGGAAACGCGCCAAGCGAGGTAAAGAAGGACGGAACCATATACTCCGGCAACCGCTCGGCCAGCCGGGCGCGAACCCACGCAGGCTCGATCGGTCGATCGGTTCGGAGGTAGGCGTGAAGTTGTGGGTCATGATCAGCATGCTGTTTAACAAGGACTAGCGCATCCTTGACGCCCTCGATCGCGCGCAACGCGGCTTCGATCTCTCCAAGCTCGACCCGGAAGCCGCGCAGCTTGACTTGCTGATCCAGACGCCCCATATAGATGATCTGCCCGTCGGGAAGCCAGTAGCCCTGGTCGCCGGTCCGATAGAGTTTGTTGTCCGTTGTCCGTTGTCCGTTGTCAGTGGTTGGTTGCAACTGACAACGGACAATGGACAACGGACTCGGAACGAAGCGCTCGGCAGTCAGCGCCGGCTGGTTCAGGTAGCCGCGGGCCAGCCCAATTCCGCCAATATAGAGTTGGCCCGGCACGCCTACAGGCTGGAGCTGGCCGTGAGGGCCGAGAATCGCGAGCCGCGTATTATCGATCGGCTTGCCGATCGGGATGGAGGGCAAGTTGCCATCGGCCGCGGCACAGGTATAGTACGACACATCAATCGTCGCCTCGGTCGGCCCATACAGATTGATCAACCGCGCGCCGGTGTGGGCGATATGCGCGTAACAGCGCTCGACCAGGTCGGGCGTCAGCGCCTCGCCGCTGGTCACGATATACCGGAGGCTCGCCAGCCGATCGACCGCGCGCTGGCGCTCCAGGTATTGCAGGAATACGTTCAGCATCGACGGCACGAAATGAAGCGTGGTGATCCGCGTATCGGCGATCGTATCCAGCAACCGCTGCGGGTTCTTCTCGGCGCCGTTGTCTAGCAGGCAGAGCGTGGCGCCGCGCATGCTCCACCAGAGTAGCTCCCACACCGACACATCAAAGGTATAGGTAGTCTTTTGCAACACCCGGTCGCCCGGTCCGATCGGCGAGTTCTTTTGCATCCAGAGCAGGCGATTAACCAGCGACCCGTGTTCGATCATCACACCTTTGGGGTTGCCGGTGGTGCCGGAAGTGTAGATAACATAGCACAGGTCTTCCGGGCCGTGCGCCCGCGCCGGGTCGGCGACCGGCTGCCCCGAGAGTTCGAGTGCGCTCAGGTTGACGACCGCTACTGCCGGCCCTAGAGGCGGTGCATATGGATCATGCAGTATCACGACGCCCACATTGGCGTCCTGGAGCAGATAGCTGACCCGGCTGGGGGGAAAAGCCGGATCGATCGGCAGATAGGCCGCCCCGGCCTTGAGAACAGCAAAGATACCGATCAGCATCTCAAACGAGCGATCGGCCAGGATGCCGACAATATCGCCCGACTGAACCCCTGATGCGCGCAGGTAGTGCGCCAGTTGATTGACACGTAGATTGAAAGCCTGGTAGGTCAGCGACGAAGCGCCACACGTTACGGCCACTGCATGCGGGCGGCGCGCGACCTGGTCCTCGAAGAAGTCGACAACCGTGCGATCGCGCGGAAAATCCCGTGTGGTGTCGTTGAAATCGACGACGATCCGCTTGCGCTCGGCCTCGTCAAGCATACAGAGGTCCGCGAGCTGCTGCTCAAGACCGCCATGCACAATCGTACGCACGAGAGTGGTCAGGTGCCGTAGCAGCCGGCCAATAAACCAGCTCTCGAATGTTGCTTGCCGGTAGATAACGGTAAAGACGAGATCGTCAAACGCCTCTACAGACAACGTAAGATCGTAATGGTTGGCCTCGCTGAACGTGTAATCGACCACCGAGAGCGGGCTGTTCTGTAAGCCGTCGGTCGGGAGCGGGTAGTTTTCAATCACGACGAGCGTGTTGAACAGATCGCCCCGCTGCTTCAGATCGAGATAGCGCTTGATCTCGTAGAGCGGCGTGGCCTCGTGCGGCGCAATCCGATACAGATCATCTTGAAGGTTTCGCGCACACTGCGCCACAGACAGAGCGGCCCGCGCGTTGAACCGTACGGGATGCACATGGATAAACGGGCCGATCAACTGCTCGATCCCGGTAATCTGGCTCTCTCTTCCCGAAGAAACCCGCCCGAACACAACCTCGTCGCTATCACAATAGCTCTGCAACAGGACTCCCCACGCAGCATAGATCAAGGTAGCCAGGCTGAGGCCATTGCTCCGAAGAAAAGCCGTCAGGGTGCGCTGAAAATCCGCCGGCAGACGCTCGCGGAGGGTTGTGTGGCCGGCCGGCGCTTCGTCCGTGCGCGGTATATGCTGCCGCAAGGTCGGTATGCTGTCGAGGCCATCGAAGTAGGAGACCCAGAACTGCTGCTGAAGCGCTTTATCCTGTCGCTGGAGCTGTTTGACATAGGTCTTAATGCCGGGTTTATTGATGATCGGTGGTGTTTGACCGTGCGCCAGATGAGTGTAGGCCGCGAATAGCTCGTTCCATAAGATACCATTGCTCCAACCGTCATAGATGATGTGGTGGATGTTCATCAGCAGCATCCACTCATCCGCAGCAAGCTTACACACATAGAGTCGGTAACACTCGGTTTGGAGGTCAAAAGGGGCTTGCTGGTCGCGTAAGAGCAGCCGTCCGACATACGCTTCGGCACCAGCCGGCTGAACGCTATCGTGCCATTCGATACGTGGTGTGTACTCTTTCAGGATGATCTGCACCGGCTGCTTAATATCAAGCCATCGAAAGATCGTGTGCAGCATCTCGTTCGACTGCACAACGGAGCGCCAGGCTTGCTCAAACAGCATAACGTCCAGATGGCCCCTAATACGAAGGGCTATTTGAATATGGTACTGCTGCTGTGAGGGATCTTCGAGGTGATGGAAGAGAATACTCTCCTGCTGGGGTGTCAGCGCCACGATATCTGCTACGTTATTGGCCGTGACCTTATTCACTATACCTCTCATACAATAATAGACAGCATTGTCACCTATATGGTTCTATGCCCGGTGCTTTTGATTCTATTGCTGCTTCACAAACTGTTCTCGGTAGAAGTTCAACTTATCGATAAGTTTGTGCCGCAATCTATCCAGCCACTGAGGGACCGATTCATCTTCAGCGATATCAAGCGTCTTCAATAGTTTCGCGAATGTCCAGATATTGTGCATTTGCAGGAACAGTGGTATACGCCTGATATCTTCCTCCGAGACGGCGTAGTTCGCACGATAGCCATCAATAAAAGCGCGCAAGTTTGCGTCTTCCCAATCGACGTTATCGGAGCGATCGTCGAACAGATCACGTAACGCGAAGGCGATATTGGCAGCAAACCAACTCCGGGCGCTATCGTCAAAATCCACGATGCCGATCGTATTCTCGGACCAGATGATATTATCAAGCTCGAAATCACCGTGAATAAGACCAAAGTTGTGTTCATCGGTCGAAAGCTGGCCCACACGAACATTGACCTGGACGAGCGCCTTGCGGGCGGCCTGCTCGCCCGGCGGTAGCTCCTGCTCCAGGGCCGCGAGGCGCTCTTGCCAGCTTGGCCGGCCCGATCCTCTATAACTCCGCGCGGCACGGTGAAGCTGCCCAAGAGCGCCGCCCCACTGCGAGAACTGTTCGGGCGTCAGCTCTTCGATATCATACTGGGTGCCCTGAAGCGCCTCGAAGGCAACCGCGTGAAAAGCCCCCAGCGGCGTTTGCACCTGTTCCACCTCCAGGCCCGCCAGGGAGCGCATCGGTCTGGCGACCGGCACGCCGTGGGCCGACAGGTGGCCGATATAGGCGATCTCGGCCTCTATGGCGGCCAGCGCGCGCTCACGCGCGTCGCTAAATCGCAGCACGTAGGGCCGCTCCTCGTGACGGAAGGTGAACACAAAATTAGCGCTTGCGCGCAGATAGCGCGCGCTTGCGGGATCGTGCGGCCACTTTGCTACGATAGCATCGGCGATGGAGGACTCGCCCTCCTCGGTAAGTGTATCCACTACCGCACGCATAACACTCAGTTTCATCATTGCTGGTTGGCTTCCTAGTGCTTTATCCCTCTTCTCTCACATTGAGTGGGCCACGGTCGCGCCCCCGTTTTGGAGGATCAGGCTGTTTCGAAAATAATGCGAGTAAGTATACCACAGAACCCATGCCAAACCCTAAATGAGTTATAAAAGGGGGTGTGGGGGAAGCCCCCACAAAAACCCCTTCCCACTTTACAACCCAAATAGGAACGCTATATAGCGTTCCTAAATGAGTTACAAAAGGGGGTGTGGGGGAAGCCCCCACAAAAACCCCTTCCCACTTTACAACCCAAATAGGAACGCTATATAGCGTTCCTAAATGAGTTACAAAAGGGGGTGTGGGGGAAGCCCCCACAAAAACCCCTTCCCACTTTACAATCCAAATAGGAACGCTATATCATCTCACGCACAGCGTCCATAATATACTAGACTTTATCTCGATTTGTGGTATAGTGTCGCTTCATTATGATGAAGGAGCAATCAATGAGCGGCTTACGCTATACCGATTTGGCCCGCAAACCCTTGGATGTGTTAGATATGACCAGTCTCACGGTTGACGAATTTCAACAGTTGCTGCCTGCCTTCGAGACCACGTTTCAGGCGCATGTGGCCGAGTGGCGTCTGGATGGCAAGCCGCGTACTGCTCGACGTTACACCACCTATACCAATTGCCCGCTGCCTTCGCCCCAAGATCGGTTGTTGTTTATCCTGGTCTATCTCAAAACCAACCCGCTCCAAGTGGCCCACGGGATTATGTTTGGCTTGCCGCAGGGCAAAACCAATCAGTGGATACACGTGCTGCTGCCGGTCTTGCGCGCTTCCTTGCGTGCTCTCGGAGATGCGCCCTCCCGCTCGCTGGTCGAACTGGCGCAACGTCTGGCGCTTCCGATTGAGGCGGTTGCCGAGGCGACTGCCCCCCTTTTTGCCATGATGGAACCGAACGACGCATCTCACGCCCCAAAGATCCAGATGAACAGAAAAGCTGCTATAGCGGCAAGAAAAAGTGCCATACGATAAAAAATGTGCTTCTGGTCAATGCAACGCTGACGATCTTGTTTCTGAGTGACACGTATGAAGGGAGTGCGCACGATAAGCGAATTGCTGACAGCACTCCCTATCCGTTGCCCGAGGGAAGCGAGTTACTCCAAGATCTCGGCTTCTTGGCCTTTCGGCTTTCTGGAGTTGAGAGCATCACACCGTTCAAGAAACCACGCGGTGGTAGCTTGACCGAAGAGCAAAAAGCATTTAATCAGCAACACGCACGACGGCGAGTACGGATTGAGCACGTCAATAGCAGTGTGAAACGCTGTCGGATCGTCAAGGACACCATTCGTCTGTTTAAGGAGAGCGTCCGGGATATGGTGGCGGAAATCAGTTGTGCATTACACAATTTTCGTGTTCGCCTCACTCCCTGGACACCCATGATTTAATCGAGATAAAGTCTACTGAGCAAGCTTTTCAACCGTGCTATGATAATATACATCCTCGCTATAGGTCAGGCTTAGATGTAACTGGCTGTCGAGAATTATTCCGTTAAAGATCAGCCGAAACCTCGGAACATTCTTATGCTCTCCTATCGGCCCTACATTCTCTTCGGCAGGAGAAACGATAGAATTGACCGATTCGTTATTAAATCGACCAAAGAAATTGAAAATCACTTCAGAGTGAGGCATCGACGCAAGCCTGTTAATAACTTCTATATCTTTAGAAAGATATCGCAACATCTCATAACCAAAACCATTATTAGGAATGCGTCGAGTCTGCTCTTTAACGTCTTGTAGATTCGCTTTGGCACTGTGTGTACTCTCCAGCTTCAGTAGAACCGGTGTGTGTGTAACAAGCCATCCCACGCTCCTTGACAAATCTATATCGTCATAATTTGTCGTTCGCCCATGACTCACTACTTCAATCAACCATGAATGCTCGCCTGTCCAGCGCATAAAAGCTAATGCTAAGGCTGTCAGTAAGATATCGGTAATTGTTGTCTGATTAGCGTGTAGAGTCTCACTGAGCAAGATATGCGATTCCTCCATTGTCAGTGACGCTTTCACTGTGCGAGCCGTCGCCTCGGTGAGCGTTCCTCCAGACTTATCTACTGGCAGCTGTGCTACTGGTGTTTGGAGAGTTGTCAACCAGTAGTCCAATTCCTGCCGCAGTGCTATAGACTGTGCAAGATCCTCTTGCCGTTCAGCCCAGTATTTGAACGAGGTTGTTTTAGGTGGAAGCTGCACCGTCTTGCCTGATATAAGCAACTGATAAGCCGTAAATAAATCCTCTAGTATAATATCCAAAGAAAATGCGTCGCATATCAGGTGATTTACGATGATTAGTAGACGTGCTGGTTGATGCGCCCGCACTTCAAAGAGGACAACCCGCATCATCGGTCCTTCTGACAGATTCAAGCTGGCCTGTTGTTTAGCAGCAATGGCTTCAATGGTTGATCTTTGTTCTGTATATATCAAATTAGAGAGATCGACTTTAATAAAAGGCACTTTATCATCTATACTGGCAATGAACTGCTGCCATATAGAATTTTTCTGCACAAAACGTAGACGCAGCGCATCATGATGCTTTATTATATGATAAACTGCCTGTTCTAATAATTCCGGATTCACCGACTGATGCAATTTGAGCATTTTCCCGACATTCCAGTGGTGGGGATCAGGCGAGCTTTGTTTAAAAAACTTGTGTTGAACGGGTGTCAGCGGAACAAAACCCGTTAGCACACCCTGTTCAGCATGAACGCCTGAGAGTGTACCTACCGGCAAAACCATTTCAGTAGAGCGCAGTTCATTTTGTTCGAGCGCGGCAGATCGCGCGTACACCACCTGCCGTTCGGCCTGAATAGTTAGATCTGTATCTAGATACATCGCCATCTCGGCGATAGTCTGGTGCTGAAATACTTGCCTGGGGGTAAGCCAAAGACCAAGTTGTCTGGCGTGAGCAACAACCCGCATAACTAGCAGTGAGTCTCCACCTAACACGAAGAAATTGTCGTCGACGCCGATCTGCTCCAGCCTGAGTAGATCGGCCCAGATGCCTGCCAGCAACACCTCGACTGGCGTGCGAGGCGCGACATACACTTTGTCCCGCTTGTACTTGGTCCTATCGGGCGCCGGCAGCGCGCGGCGATCCACCTTTCCGTTCGGTGTGAGTGGTAGAGCCTCCAGGAAGACGAACAGCGCGGGGATCATATAATCGGGCAGTTGCTGCTTGAGGAAGGCCCGCAGTTCTGAGGATAGAGGATAGAGGATAGAGGATAGCTCCTGGTTAGCGCCTTCGGAGCTATCTTCTATCTTCAATCCTCTATCTTCTGCGGTCGGCACGACATAGGCCACCAACTGCTGGTTGTGTGCGCCCGTTTCGCGGACGAGCACCACGACATCGCGCACCTGCATGTGCCGGCGCAGCAACGTCTCGATCTCACCCGGCTCGATCCGATAGCCGCGCAGCTTGATCTGCTGGTCGATACGACCATGGAACTGGAGCGTGCCGTCGGACGCAAACCGTGCCAGATCCCCTGTCATATACATATGTGTGCCAGGCCGATCGCTGAATGGGTCGGGCAGAAAACGCTCGGCTGTGAGGCCGGGTTGGTTGAGATAGCAGCGCGCTACCCCCTGGCCTGCCACGTAAAGCTCGCCCAGGACGCCGCTGGGGACCGGCTGCAAGGCCCGATCCAGGATATAAACTTGGGTGTTGGCGATCGGGCGACCGATCGGGGCTATCTCAAAGGCTTGCTGGAGCGACTCCGCCGTCACAGGCTGGAGCGTCGACCAGATCGTCGTCTCGGTGGGGCCGTAGAGGTTCCAGAGCCGGCCGCCGGCCTGAAGCAACTGGTGGCCAGTTCGGTCGGCAGCGCCTCGCCGCCGCAGAGCAGCTGTAGCCCCGGCCGGCCGCGCCAGCCGGCCGCCAGCAGCAGGCGCCAGTTAGCCGGCGTGGCCTGCACGAACGTGATATGCGGATCCGCGAGGGCGACCGCCAGCGCCAGGCCATCGGTGGCCAGGGTGCGTGGGGCGATCAGCGTGCGGGCGCCGACAGTGAGCGGCAGCAATAGCTCCAACAGCGCAATATCGAAGGTCAGCGTTGTCAGGGCCAGACAACCGTCGTGGGGGCCGAGCGCCAGGTGCTGCTGCATGGAGTGTAAAAAGTTACAGACGGCGCCATGGGTGATCTGAACCCCTTTAGGGCTGCCGGTCGAGCCAGATGTATAGATGACATAGGCCAGGTTCTCGGCGCTGATCTGGTGGGGCGGCAGGGCCGGCTGGCTTTCCGGTGGCTGGGAGAGGGCGCCGTCCACGGCGATGCGATGCAGGACCCTGGACGGTAGCGCCGCGCGGCAGCCGGGATCGGTCAGCACGACCGTCACACCAGCGTCAGCAAGCATAAAGGCCACGCGCTCGACCGGATAGGTCGGATCGAGGGGCACATAGGCGCCGCCGGCCTTCAGCACCCCCAATAGCGCGATCAGCAGCACCGCCGAGCGCTCCATATACAGGCCCACCAGCACATCTGGACCTACACCGAGGCGCCGTAGCTGTTGCGCCACCTGCTCGGCCCGCTGATCCAACTCGCGATAAGTCAGCCGCTGCTCGGCGAACTCCGCCGCAATCGCCACCGGGGTTCGCCGGGCCTGTGCCTCGAACAACTGGTGGACACACGCTCCTGCCGGGTATTCTGCGCGTGTCTGGTTCCACTCGACCAGGATGCGCCGGCGCTCGGCTACATCCAGGAATGTCAGCCTCGCGATCGACTGATCCGGATTCTGCGCGCCCGCCAGTAACAGATTCTGAAAATGGCGCACCAACTGGCCGATCGTCCCGGCATCGAACAGGTCGGTATTGTACTCAAACTTGCCCTGGAGGCCCTGCGCGGTTTCGGTCATTTCCAGGGTCAGGTCGAATTTGGCTGTGCCGTTCTCGATCGGCAGCGACTGAGTGTCCAGCCGCGAGCGCGGCGCGGGCGACAGCTCGGCGCTGGAGCGCGGTTCGTTATGCAGAATGAACAGCACCTGGAACAGTGGGTGCCGGCTGAGATCGCGCTCGATCTGCAGCGCCTCGATCAGCCGTTCGAGTGGCATCTCCTGGTGCATATATGCATCCAGGGTCGTCCGCCGGAGGCGTTGCAGCAACTGGCGAAACGACGGGGCGCCGGATAGATCGGCACGCAGCACCAGCGTATTGATGAAGCAGCCGATCAGCCCTTCCAGCTCGGTGCGCGTACGATTGGCGATCGGCGTGCCGATCAGGATATCGGTCTGCTGGGTGTAACGATAAAGCAAGCTGGCGAACCCCGCCAGCAGGATCATAAACAGCGTTACCTGCTCGGCGTGACCCAGGCGTCGCAACACGTCGGTGAGGGCGGGGTCCAAGATGAACGTCTGAGTCGCCCCACGGTAGGTCTGAACAGGCGGGCGAGGATAATCGATGGGCCAGGGCAAAGCGTGGGGCGCGCCGCGCAACTGTTGAGTCCAATAGGCCAGCAGGCGATCCAGCGCCTGGCCTTGCAGCCACTGTCGCTGCCAATAGGCAAAGTCGGCGAACTGGATCGCCAGCTCGGGCAGCGACGCTGGCTGATCGCGCGCAAAGGCATTATAGAGCAAAATGATTTCGTGCCGGAACACCTCGGTGGACCATCCATCGGCAACAATATGATGCACCAGCAGCAGCAAGATACATGTTTCCTCGTCCAACTGCACCAGCGTGGTGCGGAGCAGCGGGCCGCGTGCCAGGTCGAAGGGGCTGGTCAGGGCATGCTGCAACAGCTTCTGGGCCTGCTGCTGGCGCTCGGCAAGGGGCATGGCCCGCAGATCCGCGATCGGCATCGTGATCGCCAGCGCCGGGAGGATGACCTGCACCGGGCGGCCATCCTGGCTTGGGAAAATCGTCCGGAGTGCTTCATGGCGGCGAACGATCTCATTCAGGGCACGCTCCAGCGCGCCGGTATCGAGATCACCTATCAACTGGACGGCAGCGAAGATCGTATATGCGGCGGTGTGCTCGGCCAGTTGGTCGAGAAACCAGAGGCGCTCCTGTGCAAACGAAAGCGGCAGGGGCCGATCGCGTGCGATCGGCTGGATTGGGGGCGGCGCACCGGCCTGGCTGGCCTCATGCAGCCTTTCAAGCTGCCCGGACATCCCAGCGACAGTTGGGGTCTCGAACAGCGTCTGCAAGGGCAGTTCGACCTGGAAAGCATCGCGCACGCGCGCGATCAGCTGCGTACCCAGCAGCGATTGCCGCCCATCTCGAAGAAGTTATCGTGCGCCTGCACCTGCTCGACGCCCAGGACATCGGCCCATATCCCTGCTAATAGCCCTTCGATATATGCAAGGCACTCGGCTTTCGTGCCGCTGTGGCCGGTATCGGCCCAATCCGGCGGTAGCACATCGTCGGCAGGAATAATCGAATATTGTTTAGCGCTGGATACAACGACCTTGTATGTCGTCGTATCGGTCTGGCTGCTGTGCGTCATGCCGTCCTCCAGACTACAGGAGCCTGGCGCTGCTCGGCTCCGACCGGGCGAACTACAACGTTGTGATCGCCTGGCGCAGGTGTCCCCAGGCTTGCTGCTCAGTATCGACGATGCTAAGAATCCGGTCTTGAATTCGTGGCGCCAACAGGCTGGCTGGTCTCGTGTAGAGGAAAGCCTTGACAATCAAATTGGCGGTAATGGCCCAGGTATTTGCGGCCTGGTCGAATAGGCCGATCGACGTATCAAGCACTTCTCGATTGAGTTGGCTCTGCAAATGTTGCAGGCAGCTGATGAACAGCCGGCGCGGATACACAACATCCATCAGGACCTGATAATACAGAGTTCGCGCCACAAACTCCAGCTTGCGCTCGTCCAGAGTCACCGACCAGCGACCGATCGCTTCAGCGAGGCCACGACCGGCGGCTACGCTCGATTCCATCAATGATGGTGTGTGCGGTGCCGCGTTCTGATACATAAGATCTGTATTTTCTGCGATAGCGCCGACAAGCACCTGAAACGACAGATCAGGGCGGTCGAAAAATCGCAACGCCCACCAAGCATTGATTTCATCGGCCATGGCGCTGCTGCGAGATCGCTGTAGATCCTGGATCGTGATAGTGCCATCGTAGTCAATATCGCTAATATAGGCACTCTCATGGTCATAACCCACCACTGTTAAAGGATGGTGCCCATGATGGATGCGATAGTGCTCTTTTAAGTAGGGTAGATCATACATATCGACATGGACTACCTGAGGCTCATTCCGGTCAATATAGTTCTGCGTAAGCTGCCACGCTACGGCTGGGTCAGCTTCTTCGGATTGATTGAGATCGACGCCCAGATATCGCCTGGTTTTCTCGCCCGAGAACGTCACACCAAAGAGCTGAATAACCGGCGGGTCGTCGGGCGAGCGGATCAGCTCCTTAAATGCTATTTGTGGCTGACCGGATAATACACAGACGAGAGCCTCGTTTAGATCGCACCATGCATAATAGCGCAGCAGGCTTGCCAGGGTAGAGCAGAGACAATGTTTGCCGGGCACGCGCTGATAGGCGATTTGTTTCATATGTTCCGATCTGTACTCATTAAGGCAGATACAACATGCCGGGTATTGTCAACCCGCTAAAGTTGGGAGGTTTTCGCGGCAGTTTCTATAATGATTTGCTGAACTTCGTGATTTAGCTGCTCGGCCGGCGCGCTTCCGTCGAGGACCGTGAAGGCGTAATCGTGCTGGCGGCTTAAATAATACGCCCGCGCTTTTTGTAGCGATTCGAGCGTTTCGTGGTCGCCTAGTCTGCGCTCACTTTTCTGAATCCGCCCGAAGCAGACCTCAGGCGGAACATCCAGAAAAAAAGAGATATCAGGCTTGGGCAGTGCGGGGTTGATCACCCGCACCCAGTTTTTATGCTTCTGCGTAATCGAAGAGAATGCGTCGAATGTCTCGACATAGCGGTCGAAGATGATACTCTTGCCGGCCGCCAGCGCCGGGTGGATATGATCGCGCAGTTTCATCTCGATATGAAAAGCCTCTTTGAGGAATGCGATATCGGACACCGGCACCATCAAACCGTGATCGATCATGTACTGGCGTGCCTTGCCGACGATCTCGGTCGCCTCTGCTTTGGTTGGCTCTGTATGGAACCGGATAAACTCGGTGGGCATGTTATGTCGATTTATCCACGCGCCGGTCAGCCGCACCTGTGTTGTTTTCCCGGAGCCATCCAGGCCCGCGAAGCAAATGATCATCCGCATCTTGTTTCTCGTCGTTGATCGGAGACTGTCTGAAAAGGTCGATTTGCCGCTCGAAGTCCGTGGTATAAAGGGGTTCTTGAGGGGGCAGCCCCCTCAAACTCCCCCTTTTCAGACAGTCTCTCAGATAGATGTCGCTACAGAAACAGCCCGCGCCGATCCTTGCTCTGGAGCCGCTCTCGCATCGTGCCCTTCCAATAGCCCAGGGTCTGGTCGCTCATCTGCCAACTCGCCAGCCAGGAATCGGCCACCGGAGCGGTGAGTCCTAGCCTACCGCATAGGTCGGCTTGAAACACTCGTTCGGTATGTTTGAGTACCCACAGAATCGGTTTGGCGATCGAATACCGGTCGATCAGGGCGGCGAGTTTGTCGCGATCGATGTCGTTGTGCCGCTCAAGGACTAAAAGGTAGACATCGATAAACTTTGAGAGACTCACATCGTTTCCATCTTTTATGCCATAGCTTTCTACCCAGGCTTCCTTAAAAAGATGCAATGCCGTGTAGATCAGCTGGTACTCGGGATCAAGGCAGGATATCTCGCGCGCTTTCAGATCATCGGCCTGCATCGTCGTGCGGGTGGCCAGCGCCTCCTCAACCGGGATCTTATACTGGGCCTTAAACCAGGTCAGGCTGCACCCAACATCGATATAGACCGATTGAATCAGTGGATCAGGATGCCGCCGCACGAACTCGGGCATATAGCCGGGCACCATAGCGTAGAGCCGTTTGACCTGCTGCGATACCTCGACAATACTTTGCGTTGCCGGGTCGAAATGGCCATTGACATAGCCCAGCCCGCCGAGAACGCCGGCTACCCGGTGTTTATCGACCGGCGCCACGATGATATCAATATCACTGGTTTTGCGAACATGTAATGATCGGTAGATCAACTGATCCAGGACATAGCCCTTGGTGACGACGTATGGTATGCCTTGGGCCTGGAATGCGTCGATGATCTCCTGTATGATCGCGTACCCGGCCTCCAGCACATGCCGATTCACACTGAGGGTCGTCAAAAGAACTTCTTGAATCTCAGGCGGGATGACGTCTATCAGGTGGTGATGGCGCAGCGTATGAGCCAGCAATGGCAGCATTCGATGTCTCAGGGCCTGGTGGAGCACTTCACCCCAGTGGAGGGAGCTGTCCTCAAGCAGCTCTCGCACCATATGGTCGCCAATCTGGCCCTGGAAGAGAGGGGCGCACCGTTCTAACAGAATCCATTCTTTTGAAAGCTCCTCGCCCATCGGCATACCTCTAAACCCAATACCTTTCAAAGCGGATGAACAGGTTGGATGAAGTTATTCTTGAGGGGCGACCCCTCAAACTCCCCCTTTTTTACGCGGATGAACAGGTTGGATGGAGTTATTCTTGAGGGGCGACCCCTCAAACTCCCCCTTTTTTATGCGGATGAACAGGTTGGATGAGGTTATTCTTGAGGGCCGGCCCCTCAGACTCCCCTTTTTTCACGTGGAGAGTTCCATGCACTTCAGGTCGATACAGGCGGCGGTGATACGTTGGAAGTTGTTGTACCAGACATCGGCGGGCACGCTATGATACCACTGGAAAATCGGGACGAACAGTGTTTTAATGACCGCGCGCCGGTAGTCGTCGAAGCTCTGCTCAAGCGGGTAGCTGATATTGTGGCGAGCAAGCTCCTGTTGATGCACAACGATGAGTTCCTGCTCAAGCGCGCGACGCTGATCGGGGAAATAGCGCAGCGCCAGCATATAGGCCAGATCCTCCATCGGGTTGCCGGCCGTCCAATCAGACCAATCGACAAATACGACCTGATCGTCTATGTTCCGTGGATACAGCACGTTGCCGAAATGAGCATCGCCGTGGACGAGCGTCCTGGTTCGCGGCCAGTTGCTGTTCCAGCCGGCCTGGAGCGCCGCCAGTGCCCAATCGTACATCGCTTTCTGGTGGCCATTGAACCAGGCAGCCATATGCTGTGCAAAAGCCTCGTACATGCGCGTGATATCGGTAGCTGGGGCGGTATCGACGCCTGGCGCATACTGCGCGAGCGCCGGCTTCTCCCACCAGAAAGCATGGAACGCCGCCAGCTTTTGTACGGCGCGCCGACACTGGTCAAGCGAAGGAGCGAGCGGGTAGCTGGCGTGCAGATCCGTATGGGTGGCCCCCAGGTGCGCCAACACAATCGCACTCAGGTTCTGGCCGGGATGGTAGACCGCCTCCAGGCAAGCCGGGGCCGGCGAAGGCCGCGTTTGTGGGGCGATCAGCGTATAAAAGTCGACCTCGCGCCGGTTGTCGATGGTATGTACCTGTGGCTTACTGAGCTTCAGGAATAGCTCATGGCGATCGGTTGCCGCCGGGCCGATTTGTATGTCCAGCTCAAGCGTGGCGATGTAGGAAACAAGCGTGATCGCCTTGATCTTCCGCTGAACACGCACAACCTCACCGCCAACGAACAGTTTGTTGGCGTGCAAGAGCTGGGTGCATTTCTTCTGATTGTACGTGTTGAGCAGCGCAAGTATCTGTGCTTCCGGGTTCATCACCCACCTGGTTGTTAGAGACTATACCGAAAAGGGGAAGTTTGAGGGGCGGCCCCTCAAGAACCCCTTTATACCACGGACTTCGAGCGGCAAATCGACCTTTCAGACCACCTCTTAGAGTTTGAGTATTTGACTGCCGAACAACTCGTCGAGCTTTCTTTGCTGGATCTCGCCTGGCAGATGCTTGGTCGCCAGCACCGATTGGACCATTGCGATAGCCCGATCAATCTGCGATTGATCGGGAGCCTGGCCGCTTGCCGAAAGCTCATCGTAGAGCTGTTCAACCTCTCTATAGGGCCGCACAACCTGCTCGTGATACTCAGGCCGGTTGTTATTGTAGTTCCTAGCGGTAACGGCAGTCCGCAAACAACGCTCGATCACTGCCAATGCCTGATCAGGGCCAATCACAAACGCGCGCCTTATCTCGTCCAGCATCGCATACTCATTGAGCGAAGCAACCTGAATTGCGGTCGTGTTTTTCTTGTGCAAGAATTGGAGGACGTTCTTGGGACCAATTTCGATCGCGATACGCGCACCAGTGCCGGCAAGGTACCTGATCGACTCGCGCCATCGAACCGGGGAGACAAGCTGCGCCGATAAGTGGTGGGCCACGTTGCCGGCCGCTTCATAGGGCCGGGCGTTGTAATTGGCAATAACCTGCACAGTGGGATCAGTGCAGGTATAGCGGCTCAACACCTCCGCCAGGGCATCGGCCGCCGGTTGCATCAGTGGCGAATGGTATGGTCCCGCCAGCTTGAGCGGGTAGACGATCGCGCCACGCTGCTCCAGGGCTTGCGCCAACCGAATGATCGCGGCCTCGGCGCCGGAGATAGAACACTGGGTCGGGCTATCATATGCCGAGACGAACACCGGCTGGCCGGTGGCATGGTGCTCGGCGCAGACCTCGTCGACAACTTCGGTCGCCAGGTTGATCACCCACATCATCGTGCCGCGCTGCGATGCCGTCATCTCTCTGATGATCCGCCCGCGCTGGTACACTATTTCAACCGCATCGGCGAATCGGAGCGCCCCACCCGCGCATAGTGCCGCATACTCGCCCAAGCTATGCCCTAAACAAAATGTGGGGGCAAGCCCCAACTCCTGATTGAAGGCCCGTAAGATGGCGATGCAGGCGGTGAAGAGCGCCACCTGCGAGATCTCGATCCGGTTGAGCTGCGCCGTGTAGTCGCTTGAAAAGCAGATATCCGCCAGATTCAGGCGCAGCAGATCGCTTGCTTCGTCGAAAACATCCTTGACATACGGCAGACGGTCGTAGAAGCTTTTGGCCATACCTGTCTCTTGCGAACCGACACCGGGGAAGAGCAGCGCAAGTTTTGGAGCAAATGCGTTCATAATGGTGGCCTATTGGCTAATGCCTGGCGGTCAATTTTTCCATTGAGCGTGAGGGGAAAGTCGCCAAGCAGCATATAGGCGTTGGGTATCATATAGTCAGGCAGGTAGTCCTTCAGGAACTGCCTGATCGCCTGGCCGGTCAACTGCCGGTCGTGAGTCAGAACATACGCCACAAGCTGGGGATTGAGTGTGTCGCGGTGCTTGAGCAGCACGACGGCCTGCTCGATCGAGCCATGCCTACAGAGTGTTGCTTCGATCTCGCCCAGCTCGATCCGTAGTCCCCTGATCTTGATCTGGTCGTCGATCCGGCCCAAGTACTCGACGTTGCCGTCCTCGCGGTAGCGGGCCAGGTCGCCGGTCCTGTACAGCCGCTCTGAGATTGGAGATTGGAGATTGGATATTGGAGATTGCGCGGCGCGCAATCTCCAATATCCAATCTCCAATCCTTCTTGCACAAAGGGGTTAGGAATGAACCGCTCGGCGGTCAGCGCGGGCCGGTTCAGATAGCCGCGCGCCAACCCGACCCCCCCGATGTAGAGTTCGCCAGTCTGCCCGATCGGCTGTAGTTCTCCATCCCGCACGATATAGAAGCTGGTGTTATCGATCGGCTTGCCGATTGGGATGCTGTCGACCGCTGTACCGATCGGGCAGTCATAGAAGCTCACATCGACCGTTGCTTCGGTTGGCCCGTATAGATTTGTCAAACGCGCGCCGGTATCCCTGAATATGGCATAGAAGCGATTGGCTTGCGTCGGCAGAAGCGCTTCCCCGCTGCAAAACACGCGCCGCAAGCCCGATAACCGCGCGATATCCTGAGGGTCCGTGAGATAATTGAGAAATGCGTTGAGCATAGATGGCACAAAATGTATCACGCTAACCTGGTGCCGATGTACAGCCTCGATAATCGCCTGGGGGAACTTTTCGTGTCCTGGCCCGAGCAGGCTGAGCCTGGCCCCGCTGATCGCCCACCAGAACAGCTCCCAGACTGAGACATCGAAGATAAACGGCGTCTTCTGGAGAATCGTATCCGCCGCACTGATCGGGTAGGTTCGCTGCATCCAATGCAGGCGATTGACCACCGATCCATGCTCAACCATCACCCCTTTCGGCTCGCCGGTCGAGCCGGAGGTGTAGATCACATAGATCAAATCCGACGGGGTGATAGTGACATCGAGCCGATCGGTGGGCAGCGCCGAGAGCGACTGGTCCTCCAGCGCGATACGCTCGACCGCTAGGCCGGCGAGCGATGGAAGCAGCCGCTCATGGACCAGCAGGCAACCCATCCGGCTGTCCCGCACCAGGAACTCCACCCGCCTGATCGGGCTATCGACCGCGATCGGCAAATAGGCGGCCCCGCTCTTGATAATACCAAAGATGCCGATCAGCATCTCCAGGGACCGCTCGACCATGATCCCGACGATATGCTGCCGGCCAACACCCCGTGCGTGGAGGGCGTGGGCGACCTGATTCGCGCGCTCATCCAATTCCCGGTAGGTAAGGCTGCGCTCGTTCGCGAGAGCCGCCGTGTCATCGGGCGTTTTCCGCACCTGCGCCTCAAACAGCGCACATATGGTCGTGTCGTCGGGGTAGTGGGCCTGGGTCTGGTTGATTTGCCGGTAGATCGCATCGACCGCCCGCGAAGCGTCACTCGGTATCACGCGCACCTCGCTATGCGTCAAAGTCGAACTCGATTTCCAGCGGCCGCCACACCTTGTCAGCCGCCGCATCCTCGACCAGCCGAGCCTGAATCTCGCCGATCGTCAATTGATCATTCGCGCTGATCGTCTCGATGACCTGGGCGAACCACTGAGCAAGCTGGACAATCATCCGCTCCTGGAACAGGGACCTCCGGTAGATAAGCTTCAAGACCGCGGCATGCTGATCTTCCGTAATGCTAAACGTCAGCTTGAAATCGGCAAACAGGTTGATATCGTGTACCGCGATACGCAGGTCCGACGAGGCGATATCGGTCTGGATGCGCTGCTGGAGCTGAAACATCACGTCAAATAACGGATTCTCAGCCGCGCTGCGATCGAGATTGAGCTTATGAACCAGGTTATCGAACTGATAATCCTGATTCTCCAGCGCACGCAACACGCTCACCCTGATCTCTTGAAGCAGATCGCCCAAGCGCTTGGGGGGAGTGGGAAAGCTACGCAGAACCAGGGTATTGACGAACATACCCACGATTTTTTCCAGGCCCGCGTGGTTTCTGCCACTCGTCGGCACGCCGACGGCGATGTCGGTCTGTCCGGAAACCCTCGACAGCACGATCGCGCATGTCGTCAGGAGGACGGTGAACAGCGTGGTCTCATGCCGCTGCGCGAGCGCCCTTACGCCGCGCAGTTGCTCGCCGTCGATCACGAGATTTACCACCGACCCATCGAATGTCCCGTGCTGGCTGGGAAGCCCATCCTCCGGCAGCGACAGCCTGGGCGGGAGCGGGTGCAATTGGTTGAGCCAATAGCTCTCCTGCTGCCGCATGCGCGCTTGCGTCGCATCGCTGTGTTGCCATTCGGCGTAGTCCTTGTACTCCAGCAGGAGTGGCTCAGGCTGGCCGTGATTGTAAAACGTGACAAAGTCTTCAAAAAAGATCGCCTTCGAAAATCCATCGAAGACACTATGATGAAAATCAAACACGACGATATGATGGCGTTCGTCGATCTGGGACAGAAACACACGCATAAGTGGGGCCTGCCCGAGATCAAACGGTCGAACCAGCGACGCGATCTGGCGTGTATCCGCAGTGTCGTTGAGCGCGACATGGGCCGGCTCAACCCAGACATCATCGTGAATGATCTGGACCAACTGGCTGTCGCGTAGGGCAAACGACGTTCGCAAGCTGGAATGGCGCCGCACAAGGCACTGTAGGGCATATTCGAGGCGCCCAGGCTCGATCGCCCCGCTCAGTTCGACCACAATCGGCAGATTATACATTGTGCTGTCGGGGTTCTTCCGCTGGAGGAAGTAAATTCTTCTTTGCGCGGCGGCAAGGGTATAAAACGGCCTGGATTCGGCCGGATCAATGCTGTCCGGTGTTCTACTGGTCGCCTGCTTGATAAAAGCCGCCTGTCGCTCGATCGTATTTTCCAGCGCAATTTGCTCAAGATTGATCTCGATCTGAAATTCGTCGCTCACGCGCAGGATGAGATTCATCAAGTTGAGCGAATTACCGCCTTTCTCAAAGAAGCTCTCGTCGACGCTGACATCGTCGATCTCAAGCACTTCTTTCCAGATATCCTGCAATTGGCGCTCGATAGCATCGCGTGGCGCGACGTATTGCTCAGGTTCCGCCAGCGGATCACGCAGGGCGCTGTAGTCAATCTTTCCGTTGGCCGTGCGTGGGATCTGATCGAGGACCAGGATATACGACGGCAACATGTACTGCGGTAGCCGCTGCGATAGATCGGCCATAATAGACTGGACCAACTTCTCGTCGTGCTTATTCGCTGAGTCTTTGAGGGTGACATACGCCCAGAGCAACTGGTTGGTATCCGATAGCTCCTTATTGACGACCACAGCCTCCTGAATAGCCGGATATTGAACCAGGTTATGCTCGATCTCCTCCAGCTCGACCCGGATGCCGCGAATTTTGATCTGGCGATCAACCCGGCCAAGCAGCTCGATATTGCCGTCGGGGAGCAGGCGACCAAGATCGCCGGTCTTATAGAGACGGTCGCTCTCGTTGTGGCTCAACGGATCAGGCACAAACCTCCCGATATTGAGAGATGCATCGTAGTACCCATGGCTCATAAAGGGCGTGCGAATATAGACTTCCCCAGTTTCATAGAGATCGCAGACCTGCATGTTTTGATCGAAGATCAGCAATTGCGCCCCTTCGATCGGCTTGCCAATCGGTATAATCTTGCGATCTTTATCTTCCTCCTGGATAAAATAATACGCTTTCGCCAGGGTTGTCTCGGTCGGCCCATACAGATTGACCAATTGAATGCGATCCCCAAGCCGCCCGAACCAGGCGCGTAGCCGCTCAGGGCGCACTTTCTCGCCGGCCAGCAGAATATATTTCAGATGCCGATACGAGTCATCGCTCAGGAGGTCAGTGTCGATCTGGGCGAAGATACTCGGCACACAATGGATCAGGCTGATCCGGTTTTCCTCGATCCAGCGGGTCAGTTCAACGCTATTGCGGATGAGATCGGCATCACTTGGTATACACAAACAGGCGCCCGCGCACAAGGGCATCAACGTATCTCTGAGAAAAACATCAAAACCGACATTTGTAAACTGGCTACAGCGGAAGGTACTGTCAGCCGCACATGCCTTGATCTCCCAAGTCAGGAAATGCAGCAAGCTGATATTTTTGCCAATGATCGCTTTGGGGCTGCCGGTGGAACCGGAGGTGTGATAGAGATAGACCCGATCATCGGGAGCATATGCGATCTCGGGCCGATCGTCGCGCGGCTGTGCCGCCCGGATCGAGTCCAGTGTTGCCAGCGGAGGCAGGCTGCCGGAGGCCGGAAGCCGCGCGACCAGCGCCTGATCCGAGATGAGCAACTGGGGCTGGATCGCCTCCAGCATCGCCTCCAGCCGCTGATCAGGCAAGCCAGCCTCCAACGGCATGAACACACAGCCGGCCTTGAGGATGCCGATCATCGTAAGGATGACATCAAGCCGGCCACCCATAAGCACAGCGATGATCGCGTCCTGCGGGTAGCGCTCCGCAAGATAGTTGGCAATCACATTTGTTTGTCGATCAAGATCCGCATAGGTGATGGATGTGGCCCCATACTCGATCGCAACATTGCCTGGATGTTCACCAAAGGTATGATAAAGCTTATGCTGAATCACTCGCGTCATCGCAACCTCCCTAGAGATTGTTTGAAAGGGGGGAGTTTGAGGGAGGTGCCCCTCAAGAATCTGCTTTCCAACGCCGATCGTAGGCGCGATATTACCCTTCTCAAACAGTTTCTGAGTACTTCACAGGATCCCCTAGTAAGATAGCTTATCGTGAGCTGAATGTCAAAGTCGTGTTAAGCGCGCATAGATCTTGGGTCAACCCAAGCAGGAATGTGCGGGTCGTACTTCCGCAATCGGATTACGGTTTCGGATTGCGGGACCGAGTTTAAAATTGGGTATAATTGTTTGGGTACAGCGGGAGTGAATTATCATATAGCGTTCCTAAATGAGTCGTAAAAGGAGGTGTGGGGGAAGCCCCCATAGAAAAGCCCATCCACTTTTACAACTCAAATAGGTTTGCTATACAATCTGGTACCTTCCGCGCGAAAATTTTGCCGTTGGGTATAATCGCTGGCTACAGCAGCAAGGAGCTTACATATGCAGATACAACGTGTTGGCGTGATCGGCGCTGGTGTGATGGGCGTTGGTCTGAGCACCGATCTTCTTCTCCACAATATGGACTGTGTTCTCGTGGATATATCGGAGGACATTTTAACGCAAGCAAGACGTGAGATCACACGTTTGGTTCGCTTTGCCCCATTGCTCGATCCAAATCTCCCGAAAGTCGAACTGCAACAAGCGATAGCACGTATCCAATTCACAACCCAAATCGAGGATGTCGGCGCGTGCGACTTTATTGTCGAAAACGCAACCGAAGATTGGAGTATAAAAGAACCGATCTATCGCCAGTTGAGTGCTATATGCCCTGAATCAGTCGTCTTCGCGGCGAATACATCCTGTATCTCGATCACAAAAATCGGTGCTGCTACAGACCGCCCCCATAACGTTATCGGCACTCACCTTATGAACCCGGTGTATCTTAAAACAAGCGTGGAGGTTATTAAGGGCTATCACACCTCCGATACGTGTATTCACCAGACGAATCTCTTGCTCGAACAGTTAGGCAAGGAGGCGATTATCGTCAATGATCTACCGGGTTTTGTGTCGAATCGCATATCGCACCTGTTCATGAACGAAGCCGCATTTGTAGTTCAAGATGGCGTGGCCTCACCAGAGCAGGTTGATGCTATCTTTAAAAAATGTTTTGGCCACAAAATGGTCCGCTCGAAACGGCTGACTTGATCGGCCTTGACACAGTGGTTGCTTCACTTGATGTGCTCTACCAGAGCTATCAAGATTCAAAGTTTCGGTGCTGCCCATTGCTGCGAAAAATGGTCGATGCTCAACTGCTGGGCAAAAAAACCGGCAGAGGATTTTATACCTACCAAAGTAATCTGTAAGAGACTGTCTACGGGATTCAGACGCAATAGAAAGGGGATGCTCAATTGACAGAGCAGATAGCAGGAAAAGTGTGCGAGTATATCATCCTGCATACCAATGTCGATATGCTTGATTACGAGACGGATATCTTTGAGTCTGGGCTTGTCAACTCTTTGTTCGCGATCGAGCTTATGACATTTTTGGAACGCCAATTTGCGATCAAAGTAACCATGAGCGATCTCGATATGAAGAATTTCAATACTGTTCAGCATGTAGCCCAATTTGTCGAACGAAAGCTTCAGTGAGGTGCCCGATGATCGAGTTCCTTGCCGAGGAGCAACAGCGTCGCTATTCGGAATTTTGTAGCTTTGCGGAGCGCTATGTCACCCCGTTCGCCAGCCAATGGGAAGCAGAAGAGATGATACCACACGGTATCGTTGACCAACTGGCCGCCGCCGGCTACCTCGGCTGTATGATGCCCGGCGAGTTCGGCGGCAACGGCTGGGACAGCCTTACCTACGGGATATTTATCGAGGCTCTCGCAAAATCAAGCACATCGCTCAGTGGGTTATGCAATGTTCATACGATGGTGCTCCACACATTGTTGAAGTGGGGCACCCCGCAGCAAAAGCAGACCTGGCTGCGCCCGCTGGCACAAGGCGAGGCGCTCGGAGCATTTGCGCTCACCGAGCCGGATGCCGGCAGCGATATGAGTGGGATCAGAACGGAATGTTCGTACGTCGATGATGGCCTGGTGATCAATGGCACAAAACGATGGATCACCTTTGGCGGGCTTGCGGATGTGTTTGTGGTCTTCGGGAGGCTCAAAGATCACGACGATGCCCCGGTCGCCTGCCTGGTGGAAAAAGGCGCTCCTGGCCTAACGATTGCTCCGATCCCGCACATGCTTGGCTTCAAGGCCAGCCATCTGGCGGAGTTGCGATTTGTCAACTGCCGCATACCGCGCGACCAGATCATCGCCAAACCTGGCTTTGCGTTTTCGTATGTCGCCCCATATGCCCTGGATTTCGGCCGCATCTGTGTCGCGTTTACGGCCCTCGCCATCCTCCACGGCTGTCTGGAGCAGTGCAGCGACCACGTGCTCAATCGGCAGGCTTTTGGGGCACGGTTGATCGATCAGAGCACGATCAAAGCAATGATCACCAGCATGGGAGTCGACTACGAAGCCGCAAGCCACCTGTGTATCAGCGCCTGTCATCTCAAAGACACGCATATGCCAGGCTCAAGCGAGAAGATCATGATCGCCAAGTATTTTACCAGCAGGGCCGCGCATCGCCATGCTGATAATGCCGTGCAGATCCTCGGCGCGCGAGGCTGTAATGAACAATCTCCAGTTGCCCGCTACAACCGTGACTCAAAAATTCTGGAGATTATCGAAGGAAGCACCCAGATCCACGAAATGATTCTGGGCAACAGTTTCGCGAAAAAGTATCGCCGGCGCCAGGCTCGGCTTTCTAGCGGGGAGCAGGGCAGTTGAGCCGAGGAGCAGATAATGGCCGAACACAATCCGGGCCTGCCGTACAGCACGATAGAAGCGCACCAATACTGGATGGGTAAGCTGGAAGACTGTCCAATCGAGTACGATCTTTTTACTGATTTTGCGCGGTCCACAGATTATGAACCCCAAGCCGCTCATTTTGCGATCGATGATGGATTGCGCCAGCGGATAGTGAGCGTGTCAAAAGGCAATCCGATCGCCATCTTTGTCGTATTAGTGTCGTGCTTCAAAATCATGCTGTATAAACTGAGCGGCAATCGTGATATTACAATTGTGACGCCGGCACATCAAGATGGGAAAGTGGCCGATGGTTTTGTGCTCTTACGAGATGTTTTACACGAAAGTATGGCCGGCAAGGAGTTCATCAATGCGGTTAAGCAAACGGTCATCGACGGGTATAAATATCAGAATTATCTTATTTCAAAAACCGTTCGCCCGGTAAGGTCGGTGTATAAGATTGGCAATTATCAGGTGCTGTTTGCTATGCAGGACCTCCATCAGCATACCGGTGCGGATGGAGTCAATGACATAAAAAATGATATTAAGGTATTTATCAACAGTAGCCATGATGGCCTTGCGTTTGACGTGATATTCAACAATAAAGTTTACACAAGACATTCAATCATTTCCCTCATGGATTGCTTTAACGATATTGTATACCAGGTACTACAGGATTTGCATGTGGCAATCGCCGACATACCACTCATGCGCGAGGATGGGCGGAGAAAGATTATCGAGCATTTCAATACTACCGAGGTACCGCTTCAGCAGTCGCTGACACTCGACAGACTAGTGGAAGAGCAGGCCGCAAAGACACCGCTGGCGAGTGCGCTTAGCGCGCTCGGCGCGGCAGATAGTGTCGAGAAATCGCTGAACTACCGCGAATTGAGCGAGAAATCCAATTATGTCGCCAACCTCCTGCGGGCACAGGGTGGAGGAGAAGGTGACATCATCGCCATCATCGGGGAGCGAACGATTGAAACGGTGATCTGTATGCTGGCGGTGCTTAAGGCCGGCGCCGCCTTTCTGGTCATTCCGCCAAGCCTGCCGGAAGAGCGCCGCGCCTACCTCCTGGCGGACAGCGATGCGCGCCTGACCCTGGTGACAGACCCGTCCCAAACTCCCCTGCGACCTTCCAGAGCCCTGGCAGTGCTGGATGCCGCGGCTATTCCCGGCACCCCTACACTGGACCATGGGCCACGAACCACGACGGCAGTTGCTTACGTCATGTACACATCCGGTTCAACCGGAAAACCGAAGGGTGTACTGATTGAGCACCGATCGATCGTCAATACGATCACATGGCGGAGATCGTGGTATTCCTTCAGCCCGAACGATGTGGTCTTACAGATTCCATCGTTCTCATTCGACAGCTCGATCGAAGACATCTTTACGGCCCTGGCGTCCGGGGCGCGTCTCCTGCTGATTGAAGATCAGTACCGCCTCGACCTCGCCTACCTGAAACGGGCGCTACCCCACAACAAGGTTACCCATTTTCTGATCACGCCAGGCTACTACCGGCTGCTCCTCACCCACCTGCCCGAGTCGTTTAGGGGCCTGCGGGTCGTTACGCTGGCCGGGGAGCATTTTCCCGCCGACCTGGTGGTCCAGCATGTGGCCCGCCTGCCCGGCGTCGAGCTGGATAATGAATATGGGCCGACCGAGAACAGTGTTTGTAGCACCGTCTACAGGTTTAGCCCGCTTGATCTGGATGTTCGCATCGGCAAGCCCATCGACAATGTGCGCTGCTATATTGTGAACCAAGAGGGCCACCTGATGCCCACCGGCATACCCGGCGAGTTGTGCGTCGCCGGGGTCGGCCTGGCGCGCGGCTATCTCAACCAGCCCGAGCTTACCAGTCACGTCTTCAAGCCCAGCGCCTACCTGCCCGAAGATCGCCTGTATTGGACAGGTGATCGGGCAAAGTGGCTGGGAGACGGCAATATCGTGTTTCTTGGTCGGCAGGATGATCAGGTTAAGGTGCGCGGTTTTCGGATCGAGCCGGCCGAGATCGAGGCCATGATCAGGGAGATCGAGGGCGTAACCGATGCAGCCGTCGTGGTCGTGCCCACCGATGAGCAGCCGATCTATGGCTTCTTCACCGCCGGTGAAGCGATCACCCCACACTCAATCAAAGACCATCTCGTACAGCGGTTGCCATATTACATGGTCCCCGCGCAGGTCTTTCAGCTCGATTACATCCCGCTGACCATCCACGGGAAAGTCGACCGGCTGCTGCTGCGGGAACTTGCGCCGCTGGCTCCGGTGGTGGGCGCACAGGGCGCGTTGGAGGAGCGTTTGGTCGAGCTATGGGCCGAGTGTTTAAAGCTCGACCGAAGCCGCGTGAGCGTTGTGGCGGATTTCTTCGACCTCGGAGGCCATTCGCTGAATGCGGTTGTTCTGGTTGAGCGCATCCAACATGAATTTCATTGTCAACTGCCATTGACCGAGCTGTTGGAGCAGTCGACGATCCGGCATGTCGCACAGTACCTTCAGACATTGGTCGATGCGCCTGACGGCACGATGAAAGGGACGGTAGCGGGTGGTGATCGATATCTTTGAGCGTGTCCACGAATATCACGACGACTATGAGGCATTTTGCAATCAGAACTGTATTCGCCAGCTATTAGCGTATTACAATGTGCCGTTCGCCGCGCTATTCATCAATTCGGCGCTGAGTTTGTCTTTGATTGAGAAAGGTGATACGCCTGCCGCCTATGATCTGACATACGATAAGCACCCTGTTTTGCCGGCATACCTCGACAACGTTACCATCCATACGCCGCTCAACTGTACGGTCGAGGAGGTTTGGCAGGAGAACAAGCAGCGTATGCGGGCGGGCGTGCCGATTATTACTGGGGTCGATATTTTCTATCTTCCCTACACCCCATCCTTCCAGAAGTACCACAGTAGCCATAGTGTGATCTTATGCGGCTGTTCGGATGACGCGGCAACACTCATTGATGTGTACCAGTGGACATTCAAGGGTAATGTTCCCCAAAGTAGCTTTTTAGCCGCTCGATCATCGACGTGCCCCAAAGATATCGGGCCATATAGCGGCTCACCGATCGATAATGTCTGGATCGAAGTGGCCCCAGGCGGCTGGCAGGCTGACCCGCGCTCACTACTGCATACGACGCTCGGCCTGACACTTGAGCAGTACTACCATCGCGATGTCGATCCGACCGGCCGCATCTTTTATGGCGTGGCCGCGCTGCACAAAATCGCCGAACTGGTCGCCGAGTACCAGGCCGTGTATCTCGCCGGCAACTCGGAAGCGCTGGGCGTCTTGCGCCTCGCCTTGCTATTCGCCTATACCAGGCTCAAGCTGTTCAGGCACTACCTGGTGGTGTCGGCACAGTTCATCGAACTGCCGGCCCTGCACCAGGTCACACACCAGGTCACGCAGGATATTCAGCGTTGGGATGTGCTGATGCGCCTGGTGCTCAAGGGGATGTATCTCAAAGAAGCGGCCCTGTACACGAAGATTGTCCAGCATCTGCAAGAAGTGATACAGGCCGAGGAACGACGTTACAATGGGCTGCGCGCGTTGATGGCGGCGGTTCAGACTTGACAAAAACCCGGCCATCTAGGTACACTGACACCTGTAGCATATTACCCATGACGCCAGCGGTGTACCTGATGACGGAGCAAAGCGGCCCTATCAGCTATGGTTATGTCAATTTTCGAAAAGGATACGACAGCATGACGCAGCCTGCTGGCTCGCCAACCATTCCGGCGGGCGCTAACCGATACCAGCTCGCGTATCAGCGCGTTCCCGGCAAGCACTGTTTCTATTCGACAGTCGCGGGCGTACTGTCCTATTACCGCTGGGGTGATTTCAGCGAAGCGCTGGTGATGCTGTGCAGCGGTGGGCTGACGTTCAGGTTTTCCGAGCACCTTCGCCCTGATGATGTCATACCATTTTTTATTCTGCCGGGGTCGCATATGTCGGAGCGGCAGATACAGCAGTTTTTAGGGGTCGAGTTGAGCTGGCTCGAAGAACACGATCCCGCCATGGCCTGGGAAAAGACAAAGGAGAACTTGCATCGGGACGAACTCCAGGTGGTCGCCGCCGATACTTATTACCTCCCCTTCTACCCGCGCCACTATCTCCAGCACCATACGTACCACCTGGTGACAGTCACGGGCTACGATGGGCAGCACGCCTACGTTAGCGACATGCTGTATGAAGGGCCGATCGGCGTTGAAGATCTTCAGAAAGCACGAAACGCGTACCACCACAGAGCACTCGCGGTTCGCTTCGTTGCCAAGCCATTGCTGTCGGCGGCGTACTTGCGAGCGGCGCTGGCCCAGGGTCTAGTCGCTTATCACCCCGCCGACGAACACTCCGCTCCAGGTTCGACGACCGAGCAGGGCCAGGCATTTATCCGGGCACTCACGCATTGGGTGATTGCTTTGCAACCTGAGCCGATTGCGCTATCGCTCTTTATTTCTCAACTGTACTATCAAATTATTGAGCAAGTGGCACATCCACGCCGTCTGTTTGCGGCCGGCCTGAACGATATGGTCGATATGCCTGAGCTGTGCGCGACGCGAGAACTACTGCTTGGGTTCGAGCCTATCGCCGATCGCTGGACGGCCGCTGCCAATGTGTTGCTCAAAGGCTGTGTCTACACTCAGGGTGATCCTTCTTCTGTTCTGGCCCGCGCGACCGCGCATCTTGAAGCGGCGATCAAAGACGAGGCAGAAGCTGTTGAACACCTGGGCGAGATGGTGCGATCAGATTGTTAGAGACTGTTTGAACGGGCGAGCTTGAGGGGGCGCCTCTCAACCTCCCCTTTCCACCACAGCTCGTAAGCCAGACGATTGCCTTTTCAAACAGTTTCTTAGATCGGAAAATTGAGAGAGAGGCTTGCCAATGCAATACTACCAGGTTAAGGATCTGCTGGAGTACCTGAAGGTGCAGAATGAGTGGGTTGTCGTTGATATCGAGACCAACGAGGCCTACCAGATCAACCAGACGCTGAAGTATATCCTTGAAAGCTGTCAAGAGCCGCGAACGAGCGATCAGGTGTACCAATATTTGCGTGGGTTAGATGCATGGGATGCCGAAGGTGTCCAGGAAGATGAAGTGATCACACCCGCCGATGTCGTCGAGTGCCTGGAGGAGTTACTCGCACTCGGGCTTGTTCGGGTACACGAAGCATATAGCGTTCCTAAATGAGTTGTAAAAGGGGGTGTGGGGGAAGCCCCCGCAGAAAAGCCCAACCACTTTTACAACTCAGATAGGTTTGCTATAGCATCTCAAAGGAGCGAGTGACTCATGAACTTCGGTGTTTCTGATGAGGCGATCCTACAAAAGGCGGTTGCTTTAGCTCAGATTCAAAACGCAGAGGTTTCCTTTCAAAAGATAGCGCTTGAGCGGGCGCGGGGTCTGACAATTCAGGGAAATTTAGCCAACGGCGATGTATTTACACATATTCTCGTCGATGACCACCAGACAACCTACTGGAAAGCGTTTATCGTCTGCCACGAGCTTGGCCACCTTGCGATGCACACCGGGTATGGCAATCTGCTGGCGCTTGACCGGCCGCTACTCAATAAGCTCGAGCGCGAGGCTAACTGGTTCGCGACCAAGCTTATACATAAGATCCGGTTCGAATTGCTGGTGCGTCGTGTGATATCGATATTTTCCCCTGCCCGCCATTGAGAAATGGCGGATTTGAAAGATCGAGAGGCGATTGGGGTTGTTTCTGGCTCCAATCGTAATGAAAGGAGGTGAACGAGATGAGGAAGCCAAAACTTCGTAAGCTTGGACAGGTGTTTGCAGCCGGCGCCCTGAAGACGTAAGGAGTAGCGTTCCTAAATGAGTTGTAAAAGGAGGTGTGGGGGAAGCCCCATGAAAAACCTCCCCACTTTATAACCCTGCTAGGGACGCTATATGCCATCCTGTTGTCGATCTTGCAAACGAAAGGAACAATGACAATGCGAAAACCAACGCTTCGCAAACTTGGCCGCGTCTTTGCAGCTGCTGGAAAGATGTGAAAGGAAGTACATGACCATGCGAAAACCAACGGTTCGCAAGCTTGGTCGCGTCTTCGCAGCCGCCAAGCGATTCACACCCTTCTAGGCAGTAGGTAATCGCCGTCCCGGCTCGCCTTGGGGCCGGGACATCCTCCTGGAAATTGTGTGCAATAGATACAAAAGGAGGTACATGACGATGCGAAAACCAACGGTTCGTAAGCTTGGCCGCGTCTTTGCAGCGGCCTACAAAGCAGAGCCATTCCCCTAGGCTACAAGTATGATCGCTGTCCCGGTTCGCCCTTGGGGCCGGGACCTCCTCCTGGAATTGTGTGCTGTACGAACGGTACAAAATGAGGTACATGACGATGCAGAAACCTAAACTACGCAAGCTTGGCCGTGTCTTTGCAGCCGGGATGAAGACTATATAGGCCATCGTAGGTCCTGGCCCGCCTGGTCGGGCCAGGACATCTTGCTAACTGTAGGTATTATGGCACTGTTCGGAAAGAGCGTTCCCACCATGAGCGATACGTGTGCGGCAGATGATCGGCAAGTTTACCCGTTAACGCATCCGCAAAAACGGGTCTGGTATATCGAACAACTCTACCCCGGTACATCGGTGTATAACATCGGTGGCCTGGCGCATATCAAAGGCTCCTTGAACACCCCTCTGCTGGTACAGGCCATTAATATGTTTGTTGAGCGTAATCAGGCGGTGCGGCTAAGGCTGTGCGAGCGTACCGGCACAGTCGGCCAATACGTCGCCGAATATGCCAGGTTTGAACCTGATTTTATTGACCTTTCTACCACCGAGAGAGCTGAAACCGCGTTACAGTATCGGGTTGAACAAATATTCAGGAGGCCATTTCAGCTACAAGATGGGCAGCTATTCTACTTCGCGCTGTTCAAGCTTTCGGAAGAAGAAACTATTTTTCTTGTCAAATTTCATCATATTATCGCCGATGGATGGTCGATTGGTCTAACATCAGAACAGATCTTTGGCGCCTATTCAAAGCTTACTCACGGCGAGGAGTACGATTCGCAAGCAGAGCATTGCTATATCGATTTTATCGACCATGAGCAGCGATACCTGGCGTCTCAACGCTATCAAAAAGATAAGGACTATTGGCGCACAAAGTTTTGTAATATGTCAATCACGTCCCACGCCCTAGTATCAGAGACCGATATCGCGAAAGCTAGAGAGTTTGAGCTTGACAAAGATTTTTCCGAGACCTTAAAACATTTCTCGAAAGACACTTATTCCCTCAGTACACTATTTTTGTCGATATATTTGCTCTATCTACATCGATTAATGCAACAAGATCAACTGATTATCGGAATACCAGTACTAAATAGGTATGGGAAGCGAGAAAAGTCTATATTTGGGATGTTTACAGGTGTAATGCCGTTTATTTCCGTAATAGATACATCTAAAACCATTCATGATTTTATTACAAAGATTAGCAACAACTTAATCGAAGACTATCGCCATCAAAAATACCCATACGATGTTCTGGTAAGTGACCTGGGCTTGATCAAATCGGGCAGGAACAGCCTCTTTGACATCTGTTTTAATTATTACAACACCAGGCTTTCTACTCAATTAGAAGATATTCGGATCGAAAATCATGAGTATTATAGTGGCTACCAAACCTATTCGCTACAGCTTATTATCAAAGACTGGTCCGACTCCGGCCGCTTGACGCTCTGCTTCACATATAAAAGCAAAGACTATACCGACGCTCAAATCGAGCAGATGTATAGATCGATCATGCATTTGCTGGAACTGCTAATACGAGCTTCTGACCAAAAGATCGGTGAACTAATTCTGGCATCGGCCTCGGAGCAAGAAGCATTATTGCGCGTCTTTAATGCAACAGCGGCCGACTTCCCCCAAGCAGAGACTATTCACCAGCTCTTTGAAGCGCAAGTCGAACGCACGCCAACCCATATCGCCCTGAGCTTCGATGGCAGGACGTTGACATATGCCCAGCTAAACACGCGCGCTAACCAACTAGCCCGCGCGCTTGTCAAACGCGGGATTCGGCCAGAAATGATTGTCGGGCTGATAAACACCCATTCGCTGGAAACAGTTATCGGCATACTTGGTATTTTGAAAGCAGGCGCTGCTTATCTGCCGATCGATCCAAAAGAGCCCCCTGACCGAATGAATTTCATGCTGGCCGATGCCGCGCCACAACTGTTGCTGGTCAATACGAAGCTTGATGACGCTGTGATCTTCGAGGGAGATACTCTCGATCTAACAGATGTAGGTTTGTACACCGGCGCAACCGACAACCTAACGTTCTACAATAATGCAAGCCAGCTTGTCTATGTCATTTATACCTCCGGCTCCACTGGTGTGCCAAAAGGTACAATGATTGCCCATCAGCAGCTCGTCAACTATATTTGGTGGGCGAAGCAAATATATATCAACGATCAGTCCGATATATTTGCGCTCTACTCGTCTCTCGCGTTTGACTTGACTATCACGTCGATCTTCACTCCGTTACTATGTGGCAATACGGTTGTGATCTACAGTGATTCGGAAGATGAGTATGTTCTGTTTCGGATTATACGCGAGAACCAGGTGACGATCCTCAAATTAACGCCTTCCCACCTATCATTACTCAAAGACGGTGATTACCGTAATTCTTCACTGAGAAGGCTGATCGTTGGCGGCGAGAACTTGAAAGTCAGCCTGGCCCGCAATGTATATGCGTGCTTTGGCGGCCATATTGAAATTATGAACGAGTATGGTCCTACCGAAACGGTTGTTGGATGTATGCTCCATCACTACGACTATACGCAGGACCGCCTCACTTCTGTGCCGATTGGCGGTCCCGCGCATAACGTGCAGGTGTATGTGCTCGACCAGTTCTTGAAGCCTGTGCCGCTGTACAGCGTCGGCGAACTGTATGTTTCAGGGGCTGGGGTTGCGCGTGGGTACCTCAACCGGCCCGAACTGACAAGTGAACGTTTTGTACCAGATCCTTTTATGCGTGGACGGCGCATGTATAAAACCGGCGATCTCGCGCGGTTCATTCGTGCCGACTGTATAGAGTATGTCGGGCGGGCCGACCGCCAGGTGAAAGTACGCGCCCATCGAATTGAATTGGGCGAGATAGAAACCTGTCTGGAAGGACATCCGCTGATCAAGGATGCGATCGTCGTTTACCGCGAGCCTACAGAGGATGAAGGGCACCTGTGCGGCTATATCGTCGTAAGTGCTGAGATCTCGCCGGCAGAGCTTCGCGCGTATGTATCAGGCTACTTACCCGCGTATATGATCCCGTCGCGCTTTACGCGGATCGATGCCATTCCGCTCACCGGCAACGGCAAAATAGACTATAACGCGCTACCCGATGCGCTTATGGCGGAACAGCAGCCGGACATGCCGGATGTGGCCGGGAGCAGCGCAGAACATGTGCTGCTTCGGACCATCGGAGATGTCCTACAGATCGATGATCTGGATCTTGATGATCATTTTTTTCATCTCGGCGGCGACTCAATAAAGGCGATTCAGATCGCAGCACGTATAAGCCACCATGGATTAAGCCTGAAAGCCCGAGATATTCTGGCGTATCCAATTATTCGGCAGATGGCGTTGTGTATTAGCCACGCAAGCGCGGCAGTGTCGCAGGAACCATGTACCGGTATCGTTGCAACCACGCCGATCGTAGCGTGGTTCTTTGCTCAAAACTTTACCAATCCTCATTATTATAACCAGTCGGTATGTTTAAGGCTCAAACGCAAAGTAGCCGTCGAATATCTTGCGGACGCGATGACTGCACTCATCCTTCATCATGATACATTACGCCTCAACTATGACGCACATTCGCATTGCTTATTTTATAATGATCGATATATCTATGAAAAACACACAGTAGCAGCATATGACCTCGCCGATGATCAGCCCGCGAAACAACAACAGCGGATGCTACATATTTGCGAGGAAGCAAGAGCAAGCCTTAACATTGAGCATGGAATGCTCATAAAAACCTGTGTTTTCGACCTGGGGGTAAATGGCAGCTATCTCTTCTTAACAATGCACCACCTGATTGTCGATGCGGTATCGTGGAGAATTATCTGCGAAGATCTGTATCTGTTGTTGACCCAAAGACTTAGCCAGCAACAGCTTCGCTTGCCGCCTAAAATACATTCCTACCAACATTGGGCGGATCAGTTTGCTACAACCGCTCAGACGATCGCCCAGGACGAGTTGTCGTATTGGCAAGCACAAACCAGCTGGCCGGGTTCCTGGCCTGGGTGGAGGCCGGGAACGACTGCGATGTTGGAGTGTGACACAGCGATTATAACCGTTGACGACAGAACGACGCACGAGCTTTTGACACAGGCCAATGTTGCTTATGGTACCGAAGTAAAAGATCTGCTCGTCACCGCGTTCGCGCAGGCCGCCGGCGCCGTGCTAGGCCGCGACGATCTGGTCGTGATGTTCGAAGGACACGGACGAGAGCCGCTCGGCGCAGAGCTTGATCTTTCACGCACGGTAGGTTGGTTTACAAGTATCTATCCCGTACACTTGAAACTTTCCGGTGAAAGTAATGCCGCAGATATCAAAGTGGTCAAAGAGCAGCTCAGGCAGATACCGAATAAAGGTGTAGGATTTGGCGTACTTCGTTATCTACTGGAATGCCTCGATATCGATGATAGCAGATACATCCGATTTAATTATTTAGGCGAGATTGGAGCAGGTTTCGATAACGATCTATTTGCTATACACATTGGGGATTACGGCAATGAAATCGATAAACGAAATCACCTACCCTATGTATTAGATATCAATTGCTACATTGTCCACCGGCAATTGAGTATTTCCTTGACGTATAAGCGTCATCAGTGGACCGAAGAGACCATACAAACGTTCTTGACCATGTGGTCTCGAAATCTCCATGAGCTTATCAGCCACTGCCTTGCACAGAACCAGGTTGAGTTTACGCCTTCGGACTTCGATACGGTCGATCTATCACAAACAGAGCTTGATATGTTGTTGGGGTAGGCACAGGAAACTATTTCTATGTCAAAGCGCATCTTTGAGCTGTTGATCGCGCTTGTCGCGAGTGTATTGCTGATGTCCTGGTTCGCTTCGGTGCGGGCAGCGCCACAGCAGGGTGTTGTCGCCGATGCGGCGGCGCAGCCACCTGAGACACTTGCGAGGATCGACGCGCTGATCGAATCGTCGATGCGGGACGGCAAGATACCGGGAGTAGCAGTCGTCATCGTCCAGAATGGCCAGACTGTCTTGAGCAAAGGGTTTGGTTATGCCGATATTGCGACCCAACGCCCTGTCACCGCTGAAACGCTATTTGAAGTAGGCTCGACCAGCAAAGCCTTTACCGCGCTGGGCATCCTTCAACTCGAAGCGCAAGGGCGGGTGCGGCTCAATGCGCCCGTGCGAACGTACCTGCCCTGGTTTCGCATGCGATATGTGGGGGTCCATAAAGGCACGCCGATAGATTCCGACGTAGATATTACCGTCGAGCAGTTGCTCCATCATACCAGCGGCATCCCATTCGAGACCATTGGCGATATCCCGATCGCAAACGATGCTGGTGCGCTTGAGCGAACCGTGAGAGGGCTGGTGGGCCGTGAACTGGAGACTTACCCAGGCGATAGATATGCGTATGCCACTATTAATTATGACGTGTTGGGTCTTATTATCCAGATAGTCAGCGGGGTACCGTTCGAAACATATATGCAGACTAACGTGCTGGCACCCTTGGAGCTCAAACAGACCGTTATATCCTCGCAGCACGTTGTGTCACAACCGATGGCCACGGGATACAAACTTGGCTTTTTAAGACCGCGAGCCTTCGCGGCGCCGATGTACCGCGGGAATGCGCCTGCCGCATATTTTGTTACAAACGCGCTGGATGTGGCGCAATGGCTCAACATCCAGCTCCAGGCTGAAAGCTCGCCCGGATTTGATCCTGCACTGATCGATCGGTCGCACCAGCCGAACCGGATGGTAGCCCCTGATACCGATGGCGCATCCTACGCGGCCGGATGGCGTGTATACCAGGATGGCGCAGGACAGTTCTCCCACGGTGGGAGCAACCCCAACTTTTCCTCGCACTTTGTTTTTCGCCCCGCCGATCGCCTCGGCGTTGGTATCCTTGCCAATCTCAACAGTAGCTATACTGATGCGATCGCCTGGGGAATTGTTGATATCTTGCAGGGCGAGCCGCAAGCGGATGCGCCTACCGACCTGTACCTGAGCGTGGATAACGCCAGCTCGATCATTTTGCTGTTATCAAGCTTTTTTTCTCTAGCCACGCTTAGTTTTATAACCGTTGCATCTGTTGACCTGGTTCGTAGAAAACGAAGTTTTGTAGGTATTCGAAGTAGAGCAATGATAGCGATTATGCTATCATTGCTGTTTATATTGTATGTTGCCTACTGCCTATATTCATTACCTGCGGTATTGTTCTCTGAGCTACCCTGGGATTTTATTTCAGTCTGGGCACCATATAGCCTTTTGCCAACAATACTATTATTGTTCATAACCATTGTTCTTTTTTGTGCTTATATTCTGATAATTATTCTTTTTCCAAAAAGAGACGAGAACTCATTATATCACTTAGTGGTGTTGAGTTTTATGAGCGGCTTAGGCAACGCGATAGTTATATTTGCGGTGAGTGAGGCTTTAAAGGGACTTAATGAGATTAATACTAATTTGTTTTTATATTTTATCCTCGGTCTGTTGCTATATATTATAGGTCAGAAAGTCATCAAGACCCAGATGATACGTATTACAAATAATATCGTATACGAGAAACGAGTAGAACTAATAAGAAAGTCTTTATCGATCCCATTTGATGCATTTGAAAAGATCGAAAATGGAAAGATATATGCAAGCTTAAGCAATGACACAGAAACTGTTAGTAGGGCTCCAAATATCCTTGTGGGGATGCTTACTGATACGATTACATTACTGTGCTGTTTTATATACCTTGGCATTGTTAATATCTACGGATTACTACTTTCGATAGTCATTATTGCTGTATTGGCCAGCTTGTATTATGCCATGGGACGATCAGCAAATAGATTAATGGAGCAAACCAGAGACAATCAAAATGTTTTCTTTGGTTTTATTAACGATCTACTATATGGATTTAAGGAATTAAGCCTTAATTTTTCAAAGAGAAGCGAATTCAATCGAGATATGGAGGAAAGTTGCGATGAATATCGCGTGAAACGAACAAGTGCGGCGATTAAATTTATAAATGTCTCAGTGATCGGTGATTTGTTATTTATGATTGTTATTGGTGTGGTTGTATTCGCTTTTCCAATTTACTTCCGTGAAATCCGGCCTTCAGTGCTAATAACATATGTTTTTGTATTCCTCTATATGACTGGACCGATTAATGGTGTTATACAAGTTGTTCCATATCTTTTTGAGATTAGAATTAGCTGGAATAGAATTAATTCCTTGATTGACGAGGTAGATCGCATTTCCACGACGAGCGACCCGAAGAACTCAAGACATGATGATATCGATCGCGTATCTGTACGGCTTGAAGATATAGAATATGAATATCAGAGCGATGATAAAACATTTAAAGTCGGACCAATCAATTACGAGTTTCGCTCTGGGGAAATAGTATTTATTACTGGGGGGAATGGTAGCGGAAAGACAACTCTTGCAAAGTTACTAACTGGTTTATACACCCCCGATAAGGGTCGAATATTGATAAATGGCCTTGAAATACGTCGTAATGAGCTTGGCGAATATTTTTCAAACGTGTTTAGTGATTTCTATCTGTTCAAAAAATTATATGGAATTGACTATAAAAATACACATGATAAAATTGACGAGTATCTTGATGTTCTACAGATTAAGGATAAGTTGACGGTAAGCGACGGTATATTTAGCACGACGAAACTGTCAACCGGACAGCGTAAACGGCTTGCGCTCCTGGTCAGCTATTTAGAAGACCGTAAGATTTTCATTTTTGATGAATGGGCAGCCGACCAGGACCCGGAGTTCCGCAGGTTCTTTTATCAAGATCTGCTGCTAGAGCTTAAGCAGCGCGGGAAGTGTGTGATTGTGATTACACATGACGATCGCTACTTCCATATCGCTGATGCTGTGCTGAAGCTGCATGCCGGGCAAATCGAGGTATCGACGGCATTGTCAACTTAATTGGTTGTGTCAGAACTCAGTCTTCAGCCGTTTGCACCCACATCTGCCACGACCGTAGTGACCGCCAGCAGCGGCAGGCCGAGGTCGCGGATCTTGATCAACACCCCGTGCAGCGCCGCCTGATCGACCAGTGGACCGCACAGGACCGCTTCGCCGTTCGCTTCGTTGCTGATCGTCATGTTTTCGAACCAGGCCGACCAGTGGTCGTCCAGATGGCCTTTCAGCCGGATGTGGTAATTAGTTGGCATGGTTGTCTAGAACTCCTTGTGCCCAAACCGCCGCGCCGGCGGCTGTCTGGGTTCGCAGCATCCACACGCCCAGCCAGGCGAAGGCCAGGCCGAGGAGCACACCGGAAGGCGCTGGTTGCCACGGGAGCACTGCGCCGCCGATCAGATGATCATCCAGAATGAGCCGCAGCAGGCCTCTCGGTTTCCGATCGGCGTTTGGTCGAAGCGGCTTCATACACACAGTCTAGAGTACGCGAGGTCCCACGTCTGTAGTCGAAAGATGCACGAGGGGGTGTATCTTCATCTGGGTCGGGAAGCGAGCGGATTTGGCGTAGGGAACTTTGCGTTGTAACTGTAGTTTTGCAAAGTTAGGGTAGGGCCAAATGGGCCTTGATATCGGACAGACTCTGCCCTTGCTGAACCTGCTCAACCACCCAGGCGATCGTTTTGCCCAAGGTCTCGCGAGACATGGCGCGACAGGACTCGCCGATGGTCATTAGGCGTGCCTGAGCCCATTCCTGCGCACGGTCGTGCCGCAACTGGGTCATCAAGGCGCTGTACGCCAGGAATACGAGATACATATGCCGTGTCTGGCTCTCGCCCTTCCTGAGCTGACAATCGCCCATGCCGAGATGCTGCTTCCCGTCCCGATGGAAGGTCTCCGTTCCTGTCCAGCGTTTGCGATACGTCTTGAGGATGCGATGCACTTCCCAATAGGTGCGATTGGTAATCAAGATCTTGCGTGGTTCGGCATCCCGTTGCCCTTTCCACAGCACCACAATCCGCACCGTGTGCGTGACGCCCGGAATGCGAATACTTTTGGTGAAGTACCATTGCTCTTTGCCGTCGACGGTCGTTTTGCGCCGACACAGCGGTCCCAGTTCGGCCTTCACCCATTCACTGGCTTTCCAGTCGCGTCCATCGACGTTGATAGTACGATTGAACTTCAGATCACCGACGTAATTGCGGCCATAACCGTCGATGTGGTTGAGAATGTCGGCATGGGTGAAGTAACTATCGAAGGTGAAATCGCCCGGTATGTTCTGTTCCACGACCCAATCGACCAGTTCTTGACACAGGACGGTGTGGTTCTTGAAGAGACTGCCTGTGGCGGCACAGGTGTCCTTCTTGCGAAAGCGGCGGAACTCCAGCGGATAGTGCTTGCCGGAAGCGCAGACGTAGTTGGCGATCAAGTAGTCGTGGGCAATCAGGTGCCGCTTCTCAGCATGATCCCAGAACCAGCCGACATCTTCAATCAGCTTGCCGTCGTGATCGATGAGGGTGTTATCAATCGCGATGACGCCATTCTTGGTGTAGTGGGTGGCAGAGTTGCGTTGCAGCAGCTCGAGGCGCCGCTGGTTGAGCGCCTTTTCCTCCCACTCAACCTCAGTGATCCAGCGGTTCAGGCAGGACTGGTCTGTCGTGACTGCAAACTCGCGGTTGATACCGCTGACGGTTTTGCGTTCAGCAATGAACAGGCCGGTCAGATACTCAGCGAAGTGCTGGCGCTCGGGCTGGTTGGCAAACAGGTCTGCGTATTGGACCAGGAGGTCTTGCACGACGCTTGGGAACTCAACAATCGCTGGCATACCCGCTCCTGGTGGTGATTCATCTGGCACGGATCCGCATGGGGCTATCCTACTACAGGAGCGCGTGTGGTTCAACTTTGCAAAACTACAGTTGTAAAGCTAGTACGGCTGACGAATGTCGCCAGCAATACGTCGCGCTGACTCACGCAACACGCAACACGTAACACGAGCCTGGCTCGCTTAAAAGCGGTCGGTGGGATTAAAGCAGGCGAAGCTCACGCGCGCGCACGAGCGCTTGGGTGCGGCTCTGCACGTCGAGCTTGCCGTAGAGGTTGTTGATGTGTCGCTTGACCGTGCTGACGGCGACGACCAGCCTGTCGGCGATCGCCTGATTGGAGTGACCGTCGGCGATCAGGCGCAGGACTTCCAGTTCGCGTTGGCTGAGCGGCTCAACCAGTGAGGGGGTGACAGGGTGAGGGGGTGACAAGGTGACCGTTTGATCATGAACCGCGTTTATCTTGTCACCTTGCCACCTTGTCTCCTTGTCATCGTCGGGAAAGGCCACCAGCAGCTTCGCCGCGTACGCCGCAACCGCTGACGCGCCCCGCGCCACCTGCATCACCAGTTTTGCCATCGGCGCGCCTGCGTCCACGAAGACGCGAACGTAGCCTTCCGCTTCGGCCAAGAGCAGCGCGCGTTCAAGCGCGGTCAGTGCGCTAGCCTGGTTCGCTTGACCTTGGCAGACCAGGGCCTGGAGCACCAGGATCTCGATCGAGTAGCGCGTCCATCCACGCGCCTCGACCGCCGGGAGCAACTGTGCCAGCCTGGCGCTCGCTTCATCAAGGAACTGCCCGCCAGAGTCGGTGTGACTCTGTGCTAGGCGCAGCCGGACCAGTGTCAGTCGCTGCACATAGCCCAGTTCGTCGTCATCCGCAAACACACACTCCTGCGCCCATCGCGCTGCCGCAGCCAGGTCGCCCTGCCGTACCCACAGCCGAGCCTGGTAGGCTGCCAGCCAGGCCAGTGCGGCGCCGGTTGCCACAATCGGTGTCTGCGCGAACCACTCCTCACAGCGCCGGATAGCATCTAGCGCAGCAGCATGATCGCCTTGTGCTTGATGCATCTGCGCCAGGACAATGTATCCACGCACCAGCAACAAGCGCTCGACTGTCCCCCGCAACAGATCAATGCTCTGTGTCGCCGCCCGCGTTGCTCTTGCGAGGTCGTTCCATTCATAGAATACCTCGGCGCTGCCGACATGGCTGACGCCGGCGGCTGGTATCAGCCGCCCACCCAGTCGGACGCTCATCTGCGCGGCCTGCTCTGAGGTCCGGAGCACTTGCCGGAGTTCGCCGGCGCGGGCCTGGAGCGACGCAAGCTCCTCCAGAGCCCCCAAGGTGATCCACAGACTCCCACCCTCCTCGCCGAGGGTCGTGGCGTCGGCCAGCGCCGCTTTCGCTGCCGCGATCTCGCCACGCCACATGGATGCGATCCCCATATTTAGGGCCGCTACGGCACGGAAAATGTGATTGTCCGGCGCGAGCTGCGCGAGCGCCTGCCGGGCAAGCGCCAGGGTACCGACCGCATCCCTCCGGAAGCGCATAACCGTTGAACGGAGTGCCGCCAGCTCGCCGAGGCTGTTCGGGGAGATATCGGGCGCGCTGAATGCCGGCGCCGCGTCCACCAGCAGTTGTTCGACGGTATCGAACTGGCCTGTGAGTGCCTGGGTGATGCCGGTGATCAGCGTCAGCCGAGGCCGGGCCAAGATCAGCGTGCGTGGTACCTGCTCGACCCAGGCCCGCACCAGCAGCACATCGCTGCTGGCGAGAAGGATCGTCAAGGCATGCCGCTCGATCAAGACTGCGGCGCGCTCGCTATCCTGCACCAGGAAGGCATACCGCACCGCCTCGCCAATGAGTCCGGCCTGCTCGTACCAAGCGCTGGCGCGCTGATGCAGCGCCGCCACCTCGCTGGCAGCCGCACCGCTGTATAACCGGGCACGCAGTACCTCGGCGAACAGATGGTGATAGCGATACCAGTGCCGTTGATCGTCAAGCGGAATAAGAAACAGGTTCGCTCGCTCCAGTTGGTCGAGGATGAGCCGGCTGTATGCCTGCGCTTGAGTCAATTGAGCATTGAGCATTGAGAATTGTGCATGACTTGATTGGCCGACGCTTTTCTCAGTTCTCAATTCTGCCTGCTCGATTCCCAAGACGGCATCACAGAGCGGCCCACACATGCGGTCGAGAATCGCGGTCTGCGTCAAGAAGGTCTGGAGGTGCGGCGGTTGGCGAGCCAATACCTCTTCGATCAGGTAATCGGCCACAAAGCGATTGCTGCCGCTGAACGCGGTGACAAAGCCAGCATGGTCCGCACGGTCCTGCATGGCAAGTGCGGCCAGTTGCAGGCCGGCAACCCAACCCTCGGTACGAGTTTCCAGTGCCGCCACCTCGTCGCCACTCAGCGGCAGCCCCATCATCACGGTCAGGAATGCTGCGGCTTCATCGGCGGTAAAGCGTAGGTCGGCCACACGCAGCTCGGTCAGCTCACCCCGTGAGCGTAGCCGCGTCAGCGGCAGTGGTGGGTCGGCGCGTGTCAGCATGATCAGATGCAGGTGCGGTGGCAGGTGGTCAAGCAGAAATGTGATCGCCGCGTGGATGGCGGGCGTACTGATCACGTGGTAGTCGTCCAGGACCAGGGCAACGTCTGTTACCATGGGGGAGAGTGCGTTGATCAGGGTGGTCACGATCGCATCCATCGGCGGCGGCTGCGGCGATTGGAGCAGCGCCACTGCGGTCGTGCCGATCGTGGGATAAATCGACTCCAAAGCGGCGATCACATATCTCCAGAAGCGTGGCGGGTCGTTATCCTCCGCATCCAGGGAGACCCATGCCACCGAGAATTGAGAATCGGGTGCCCTCTGGGCGATTGAGAATTGAGAATTGCCCTCTTGATCGCGCTTTCTCAATTCTTCATGTTCAATTCTCAATGTTGTGAGCCATTCGGCGAGCAATGTGGTCTTGCCGAATCCAGCGGGCGCGCAGATGAGCGTCAGCTTCCCGCTGATCCCCGCGCCCAACCGGGCAATCAGCCGTGGGCGCGGCACAAGCTGCGAACGCGCGGGCGGGATGTAGAGTTTCGTGGTTAGGAAGTGGAACGGTTGAGCGAGCGCAGGCACCGGGCCAGCACCTGCAGCACGTAGTGGAGCAAAGTCGGTGGGCAGATCCGAGCTGATGAGTTGGAAGATTGGCTCGGGGCGCGTGAGATCCTTGAGCTGATACTCGCCTAAGGCGCGCAAAGTCGTCTGGGGGGGCAGTTCATCCGCAACTAAGTCGTGGGTCGTATGCGAGAGCAGCGTCTGCCCGCCATGACCCAGCGCGAGGATGCGGGCGACACGGTTGAGCGATGGGCCAAAGTAGTCACCGTCGCGCAGTTCCGCCGCACCCGTGTGCAGCGCCATGCGCACCCGCAGCGGGCCGGTCCCGCCCCACGCTTCGGCATGCAACGCGCGTTGGGCGGCCAGCGCGGCCTCTAGCGCGTCTCGTGGCCGTGCGAAGGCCGTGTAGATGCCATCGCCAACTGTCTTGAAGACCACCCCGTGGTGGGCGGTGAACAGGTCGTGCAGGATGGCGTCGTGGCGGGCGAGGGCAGCCGACATCGCTTGCGGATGCTGCTCCCAGAGCTGCGTGCTGCCTTCGATATCGGTGAAGCAGAAGGTGATCGTGCCGGTCGGCAATGGCGCCACAGTCAAGAGCTGGGGGTCGCCGCCGGCCTCAGTCGGCGGCGGGTCGAGCACGGTGGCAGACGCGAGCAGTGGCGGTCTGGAGGTGCGCCCAGCCAGCGCACTGGCCACGGCAGTGAGCCGGTCGCGGGTCAGATCAGCGGACTTGCCCAGGTAGGCGTGGTGCAATGTGCCATCGCGCTTGCGGTAGGCTTTCCAATACCAGCCAGTCGATCCACGGCGCTCCTTGCGCGCAGTGAAGCCGCCCTCGGCACTGGTAAAGGCAAATGTGGCGGCGTCCTCCAGCCATGCATACCAGGCCGGGCTGCCAACCACGATGTTGCTCGCGGCGCCATCCCGACCAATCAGCATCGTATCGATCACGCGTGGTGTGCTGCGTGCCACCACGACCCCCTTCCTGGTGTCTGGGATTGATTGGGGAATTGCTGCTGGTACTCTACTGCCGATTGGGGAACTTTGCAAGTTCCACGCCGGATAAATGCTATAATCCCTTACATTCTGCTCGGCTGCGCGGCCGAGCAGGCGGCGATGATCGGCGATTCTGAAAGGCATGTTTCACTTGACAAAAGATACACTATTCAGTATGAGCGATGTATCAACAGCCATCATTGGCGCCGGCCCCACCGGCTTAAGCGCCGCGTATCATCTCGGCGAGGGTAGCCTGCTGCTTGAGCAACACGACCGCGTCGGCGGCTGGTGCCGCTCGATCGTTGATCGCGGCTTCACCTTCGACCATGCGGGCCACATCATGTTCTCAAAGGACCCGTACGTCCACGAGATGTACAAGCTCCTGCTCGGCGACAATGTTCACTGGCAAGACCGCGAGGCCTGGATCTTCAGCAAGCAGGTCTACACGCGTTACCCGTTCCAGAGCGCGCTCTACGGCCTGCCACCGGAGGTGATCAAAGAGTGCATTATGGGCGCGATCGAGGCGCGCTATGGCCAGCAAGGCACGCCTCTCGCGACGAGAGCGCCGGGCAATTTCGAGGAATTCATCTACCAGGTGTGGGGCGCAGGCATTGCCAGGCACTTTGCCATCCCATACAACCAGAAACTCTGGGCGACGCCGCTGCACGAGATGGAGACATCCTGGCTGGGAGGGCGCGTGCCGCTGCCCAATCTGGAGGAAATCATCGAAGGCGCGCTGCTCCCAACCCCCAAGCCGGTCGGGCCGAACGCTCGCTTCGGCTACCCGTTGCGGGGCGGCTTCCATGCACTCATAAATGGCTTTCTGCCGCTCCTGCGCGGCCAGATGCGGCTGAACGCCACGGTCACTCACGTTGCGCCGCACCAGCACACCCTCACGCTGCACGATGGCAGCGTAGTGACCTACGATCATCTCATCAGCACCATGTCCCTACCCCTGCTGATCCGGCTGATCGGCGCGGCTGCCCCGCCGGAGGTGGTGGAGGCGGCCAGCCGGCTGCGCCATGTGTCGGTTCGCTGTGTCAATCTGGGCATCGGTCGCGAAGGGTTGACCGACAAACACTGGATCTACTACCCGGAAGACAGCGTGTTCCACCGCATCTTCGTGCAGGGGAATATGAGCCCGCACTGTAGCCCGCCCGGCGGCTTCGGCCTGATCTGCGAGATCACCTACTCGCCGCATAAGCCGCTGCCTTGCGAGGGTGAGGCGCTCATCCAGCGCTGCATTGCCGAATGCCGCAAGGTCGGCATCTTCAGAGAGGATGACCCGGTCTGGGTCGCCAATCAGGTCGATATGCCATATGCCTATGTGGTCTACGACCACACGCGATCGAGCTGTGTCGGCGCGATCCGGGCCTGGCTGGCGGAACATGATATCATTCTGGCGGGGCGCTACAGCGAGTGGGAGTATTACAACACCGACCACGCCTTCATCGCCGGGAAACGCGCCGCCGAGATAGTGCGGGAGACCTTATAAACTTGGGAAAAGTGTACGCTAAGGACTGGAAATGGCTTCAGGGAGCCATCTCCAGATCGCTCTGCTTACGCTAGGAGCCGCAACCACGCGGCACAAGTCGAATAGGAACCGCAGAATCGGGAGCGATGACGATTCCCAGCTCCGGTCGGAAAGAAAGGGGACGCTCGAAGATCAGATCGTACGTTGTAAGAATGTGTGCAATCGCGATCGGGAGTTTGAGATGGGCAAGCGGCAGCCCTGGACAGAAATGTCTTCCGCCGCCGAAGGTCGCCTGAACCCGGAGCAATTGCCTGCTATCTCCTAAGAAGCGCTGCGGATTGAACACCAAAGGTTCCTCGAAGATCTCTGACAGAAAGTGTGGGAGGGCCGCCGCATGAAAAACCGGTGTTCCTTTCGGTACCTGCACCCCTTCATATTCGAAATCGCGTGTGGGAAGGAGGATGAAGTACGGAACAGGAGGTCGCAGACGTTCTACTTCCAGGATTGTTGCCTTCAATTTCGGCCAGTCGTTCATATTGGTGAAGCGCTCCGGTGACCACGACTGCAACTCCTCTCGTAAAGCAGCAAGCCATTCTGGATGCTGGTAGATGTACATCAACGACCACACGATCAGTTGTGAGGCAGTCTCTGTCCCTCCTTGCAGCAGGAAGAGGATGTCAAGGGCAAGTTCCTGGCGGGTAATCGCTGGCTCGTCGGGGAGATGGGCCTTCAACATTAGACTGAGGATATCATCTTCGGCAGGCGGATTGGCGGCGCGCAGATCCAGCATGTGCTGGATTGTCGCAATCAAATCTTGACGCAAGCGCTGATAGGACGGGCGCCGGTACCAGAGATGCCGCAGAATGCCCAGGGAGTCCCCAAACAATAATTGGTCTGAAAACGAGTCGATTTTCGTGTCCAGTTCAGGCGGTAGTGGGAGTTGAAGCATGCTCTGGCAGGTCATAGCTACGGTGAGCCGCTTGCAAAGCTGGCGCAGGTCGTCATGGCGACCATCTGGGAGCGTTGCGAGAGCTTGTGCGAGAACCTGGCTCATTGCGGGGATATGTCGAATCAGGTCTGCGTGCTTAAACCCGTGGAGGAAGTGACGCTTCTTCTTTTGGTGCGGTTCCCCATCCAATTGCAGAAGGCATGTATCATCAAATCCTTCGCGGAAACACTTCATTCGTTGATTGTAGCTCCACAGCTCACTATTGTGCCACACAAAATCGTTTGCAGCAGTCCCTGCCATGACCAGAGTCATGGTTGTGACATGGCGGAACCGATAAAGTGGGCCTAAGTGCCGATATGGTTCGATGTGGAAGGTGAGTGGATCGTTCAAGAGCGCTTGCGTTGGACCAAGCAAGCGCCTACCCGCACTATAGATCGGCAGATCAGACCAGGATCTGACTGATGCAGTCATCATCTTTCCCTCCTATAAAGCATCCATATCGACGATTTCAGGCCCGCTTGCAACGATATTTTCAGCACATTGAGATATGACATCAACATGGTCGGGCTTACGAGTATGTGCGTACAGATCGGCCTGGCACATCTACCCGAACGACACAAACTGCACCGGCAGGGCCGGTTCAATCGGGGTGATGACATCTTGCATTTCGCAGCGGAAGGATGGGCGCCGGTCAAATACGAGGTCGTACTTCGTCACAATAGACGCAACCGCGACCACGATCTCAATGTATGCTAACAACATACCTAGACAGGAGTGCTTACCAGCGCCAAAAGTGACCAACACACGTGCCAGATGGTTGTCTTCTCCGATGAAGCGCTCAGGTTTGAAGCTTAAAGGGTCTTCAAAGATCTCTGGGAGAAAGTGCGGGACGGCGGCTGCATGAAAAATGGTCGTATGACGGGGTATTTGCACACCTTGGTATTCAAAATCACGGCTGGGGAACTTGATAAAGAAGGGGACCGGCGGTCGTAAGCGCTCCACTTCCAGGATCGTCGCTTTCAATCTTGGCCAGTCGTTCATATTGGTGAAGCGCTCCGGTGCCCACAGCCGCAACTCCTCCCGCAGAGCGACGAGCCATGTGGGATGATCATAGATGTACATCAGCGTCCAGAGCAGGAGATGGGCCGTTGTCTCCGAGCTAGCCTCCAGTAACAGGAAGACATCATAGAGCAACTCCTGGCGGGTAATCGGCGGTTCATCCGCCGGGTGAGCCTTGAGGATCAGACTGAGGATGTCATCATCGCGTGGTGGGTGCTGTTTGCGAGTATCCAGCATCTGTTGGATACTCGCAAACACCTCCCGCCGCGAGCGCTGATAGGATGGGCGTCGATACCAGAGATGACGCAGGACTCCTGCCGCCTCCCCCTGTAACAGATCATGCTCCAATGCGACAATTTTTCGCTCCAGATCTCGTGGAAGTGGGAGTTGCAGCAGCGCCTGGCATGCCATAGAAACGGTGAGCCGGTTGCAGAGTTGGCGCAGATCGGGGTGGCGCCCGGCGGGGATCGCAGCTAGTTCTTGTGCCAAGACCCGACTTATTGCCGGCACATGCCGTATCAAATCTGCGTGCTTGAACCCCTGTATGAAACGCCGCCGCTTCTTTTGATGACGGCTGCCATCTAACTGGAGCAGATATGTATCGTCGAATTGCTCGCGAAAAATGTTCATCGCACGGCTGTAACTCCACAACTCACTCTGGCTCCAGATAAATTCGTTGGCATCAGGGCCACTCATCACCAGCGCGCTCGACTTCAAATAGCGCGTTCGATAGAGCGCCCCAAAGCGCCGATATGGTTCGATGTGAAATGACAACGGTTCGGCCTGAGATGGATCCTCAGTATAGAGGGGAAGATCACTGAAACAGCGCCTTCGTTGTGCAGGCAGCGGTTCATGCAACTTCATTGCTGCTCCTATCCTTGGCGCTCAATCAAGGGCAAGAAAGACACGAACGCGGCATCTGTCTACCGCAGCAAGCGGTGCCATTTGCGACCGATCAGCAGATACGGTCAACGAGCCAGCGGATCGAGACGTAGCGTAGCGCTTGTTTCCACCACGATACGGTTGCGCTCAAACCGCATCGGCAGATAGCGCAGGGTTTGCCAATCGACAAGATAATCATCATAGTGTGCCGATAAGACGTGTCCCGACTGACCGATAGCCTGGATGAATTGTCCGCTATCCATATTCGACATATCAATGATATGGCGGTATGTTGGTCCTGTATATTGCTCAAACTGATACTCAAAGCTGAAGGGAGCATTGTTGACGGTACTCCAATCGCCGCCATTAGCGATCTCGCGGTTAAAAAAACGTCGTAACACGTCCACATCATCAAATGGCTGATGGTAGAAAACGGCGGTATGGAGCTTATCCCATCGCCAATCGTTCATATCAGCCCCGAAACGCTGTTGAAGATCACGCACGGCCACATCTAATGCTTGATCGACAATAGAGGCACAATCTTCTACCTGCTGTGTCGTACGATTGTCGCACCAGGGGCTATCGCGCCGTTGGAGCGTATTTTGCAAGAATCGGCCCGATGCCCCTTCGATACCGCCCTGATACTCTCCGAGCAAATCAGCGCCTACGTCATCTTCTATAAGCAGGCGTGGTAACTGTCGCAACCACGCAGAGTAAAGAGCTGCGGCTGGACTGTCGCTGGATGTATTGCCATCCCACGCGCGCAGCAACTCGATTGCTTGCCTGGCTTCATCAGTCGCAGGATCGACAAGTTTTAACAGTTCTGGGAGTAGCGTGCGCGCTTGCATCGAAACCGTATCCCCTTGTATCGCCACAAAATCATCGGGGCTCAGTTTGGGCTTCTGATTCAGCAAGGTGGTTATCCGTTGGGCGCGATACGGGGTATCCCAGTCATCCCCCAGCAGGTAAGGATAGTTGCCTTGAAGGGGACGGTTATTGGCCGTAACGATCATGTGTTCTGGAGGATTGTAGACATGAGGTAACTCAGAGAAGGGAATCCATCCCTGCCATTCAGACATGCCCGACCACCCCTGATTTGGAAGAGCGCCGGTGCTGCCGGTTCGGATCGGGATACGCCCCGCAGCATAATACCCGATATTGCCCTGTACATCTGCATAGATAAAGTTTTGCGCCGGCGCGATCAGGTTGTCTAATGCTTGCTGAAATGAGGACCAGTTCTGTGCAAAATTCAGGCCTATGAAGGCAATAACCGTCGTGTCTTCTGGATCGAGCGCCACCCAACGTAGCGCGAGGGGCTCAAGTGGAGTTGCCTGATCATCTCCCGATGGATCGTCAGGGGGTGTGCTGAGAGCATCAGAAATGAGCGGTCCATGTCGCGTGATGCGAGCTATCAGGTTGAGATCTGCTTCCCCTTTGATCCGGATTGTCTCGGAGATCAGCTGCATCGGTTCCATCTGACCCAGAAACTCCGCTTTCTGACCGCTGGCATCGAGCCGCTCACGGAAGAGATCCTGGACATCAGATCTGAAGTTCGTGATGCCCCAGGCAATCGTTCGATTGTGACCAATCACCACTGCGGGCAGCCCTGGAATCGTCGCGCCGATAACATCAAGCTCGCCGGCCGAGAGATGGGCCAAATACCAGGTGGAGGGCAGAGTCAGGGCCAGATGCGGGTCATTTGCCAGGATGGGTTTACCAGTCGTGCTCTTTGTGCCGTCGATCACCCAGCTATTGGAACCAATCGCTTCGCCGGATACGCCCATGGCACTCGTAACCGCACGCGCTATTCTTGCTTGTGCGAGGAGCGGAGCAAACGTTTCTTGAGCCGGTGGGGCAGTTTGGAAAGGAAGGTGATTCTGGGCGATTGGGAGCGCGGTGGGTTGGGAAGCCGATCGCTGCTCCATCTGCCCCACCTGCTGTATGATGCTGACCCCATCGCCAGGTGACGGCGGAAAGAGTTGCATCGCGTGCTCGCGTCCAACCTTGTCAATCATGGCGCCGAGTTGGAGTTCAGACGTATAGTTCCCGCCCAAGTCGAAGGCCATCATTTTGGCCCAGACAAGCACATCCGGTCCCACCCATGGTTCGGGCGTCACGCCAAGGAGAGTAAACTCTGGAGGAAGCCGACTGCCGCGATGGTCGGCAATATAGGCATTGATCCCCGTGATATAGGCCTCGACGATCATACGTGGTTCGTCGGGCCATGCGTTCCAGGCACTTTGGGCCGCCCGGTAAACCCCAAGCACACGGAGCAAGCGATCCGTCTCGACCCCTGCTGATCCGACCATTTCCGAAAGCCGGCCCTGTCCGATCCTACGATGAAGCTCCATCTGCCATAGGCGATCCTGCGCATGGACATACCCCAGACCCAAAAAAGCGTCAAGAGGGTCTTGTGCATAGATATGTGGAACCCCATCGACATCCCGGATGATATCCACCGAATTATGTACGCCTGCGATACTGACGACACCGCTGTACTGTGGTAATGAGCGACGGAGATACACAGAGCCAGCAAGTACGAGAATACCGGGTATGATAATGCCAATAATCAGGCACCAACGTAGAATGCGTAGTAGTCGCATACTCCCCTCGATTGTGAACGACGGATTATGGTCTCGGTGGCCCCTGGCGGATGCGTGCCTCGATCTCCTCCGTCGGCCAGACATATGGCTCTTCCCAGGGCTTCCATTCTCGGAACCGCCCCATACTCACATCTTCGATCCACCACGTTACCCCCACCTCCGCATAGGGGGCGATGATAGCGGCAGCCTGGGTGGGATCATCGCCAGGAGTCCGGCCCGCGAAGACAATATCGAAGGGCGTGGTCTCAGTTCGATGCTGCATGGTCGCGTCCACAATCGCGCGTAGCATATCAGGGTTGATCGGGCCATCATTGCGTGTGGGAAAGACGCCATCCCAACGTGCCGCTCGACGGAATGGCCGCTGATTCGGCCAGGTGCCGCCAACCCAAATGGGAATACGTGGAACCTGGAGCGGGGTCGGGAGAAAGAGCGTCTCCTGAATCTGGTAGTGTTCACCCTGGTAGCTGAATTTCTCTCCACTCCATAGCCCCACCAGGATGTCGAGGCTCTCATCGAGCTTCGCCGCCCGTAGTTTTGTATCGCTGGACTCCCCCAGAAAGGTGAACTCTTCGTGCGCCGGATCGCCCAATCCAACGCCCAGGATCAACCGGCCATTGGAGAGATGATCGATAGAGATAGCCTCGCGCGCCACCTTCCAGGGGCGACGACGGGGGAGCGGTGTTACCATTGTGCCGATGCGAAGGCGTTCGGTACGCATCGCAATGGCTGCGAGGGCTACCCATGGGTCCGACATCGGCATGCCGCCGTAGGGATCAAAGAGGATGTGATCCCAGATGAAAAATCCATCCCAGCCTGCCACTTCGGCATCATGAGCTAATTGCGCCAGAGTACGCGGATGCCAATGGGCATCGAAGTTCGGGAGACTAACGGCGTAACGCATGTGCGCCTCTCCTTCTTTGACAAGGTTTCGAGCGACGCCGATCTACTTTACAAATTGAGTGGGGGAGCTGAGGGGGCTGGCCCCTCAAACCCCCTCTTTTCCCCCACGATTTGATAATCGAACATCGAAGTCATCTACAATTTTTCCATAATCGAGCTTCAGGATTCGATCGGCAAGATGGAAATACTTTTCGTCATGCGTAATAACAAGGATCGTTTTTCCTCGCTGCTTAAGGGCAGGTAGAATTTGCCTGTAAAAAACATCCTTAAATATGGGATCTTGATCGGCCGCCCACTCATCAAATACATAGATCGGTCGATCTTCAAGATAGGCCGTGAGCAAGGCTAAACGTTTACGCTGTCCTTGAGAGAGCATGGTTGTGGATAACATTCCGTCCTTGAGCGTTACCTTATGATCTAGTTGTAGTTGTGATAAATAGTGTTGAGCCAGCTCCTCGGAGTATTCGTCGCAAATGCCGAACACCCAATCAAATACAAAGAAATCTGAGAAAATCGCGGTAAAATACTGCCTATACCAATCACGGTTGCTTGTGTCGATTTTCTGGCCATCTATTCGTATATCGCCACGTTCAGGCGAATACAATCCGGTTAAGATCTTGGCGAATGTCGTTTTTCCGCTTCCGTTGCCGCCGATAAGAAAAATGAGTAATCCTGGCCGGATTACCAGATCGATTGGCCCGATTTTGAAGGGCTGCTCGTCTCCATCATGGCGGTAGGTATGACAAATATCAATAAGCTGTAGCTCATCCCGGAAACATGGTACATTCGATACTTCAACTGAATCTTCTTCGACGGTGTATTGATCAAACGTTACGCCTAATGTTTCGATTTTTTGCAAGGCCACGCTCGCTCGTCCGATGCTTGGTAGGATGCTCATGATGCCGTCTAACGGTGTCATGATATACAAGACAACCAGCGTGCCGCCAATGATAACCGCTGATTTAACCAGGCTGAAAGCAGGGATAGCGAACATGAGCATTCCCATACACGCGAAGAACATGAGTTGCCCCCAACTTTCGGCCGCATTGTAGAGAGTCAGTCCAGCGACAAAGTGATGGCGCAGCGAAGTGGCGGTTGGCTTGAGCACCTGCGTTAAGAATGTCTGGCGCCGGCGTGCATGGAGCTTGAGTTCTTTGGTGCCTTCGGTCAAGGCTCGAAAGTGGTAGAACAATTTATCCTGTGCTTCACGGCCAAACTTGAAATAATGATAGGCTCTGCTTGCCAGGAGCTGATAACTGAGGCTGCCCAAGATCACAAACCCGAGTACCGCCACAAGCATGATCCACGAGAGCCACCCGAGATACAGCAAACAGACGATCACGGTCGTGAGGTGGATACACAGGAGTGGGATTGAGAGGAATAGGTGGGTAATCGCTTCGATGTCATCGGTGAGCGCCGCGAGAAGCCGGTGAGTACCGATTTCTTCCAGTTGCTGCAAGGGAACAGACAAAAAACGCCTGCTTAAATGCATCCGCAGCTCAAAAATCATTTGATGAGACATTCTGACCAAAACCAGGTTAGACACCATACGCATGGACACTAAGGTGAAACCTAATCCGATAAAGCTCCAGATCAGAGTCTGCGAGTCAAAACCGTTTGTGCGGATCACAGTGTCAATCAACGCCAGCAATCCAGCGGCGCTGAGACCTCCAAGGAAGCCAGTGATAATAATAAGAACGCTTCGTTTCCAGGAAACGCGAAGCAGAAAAGGTAATAGTTTCATATGAGGTATGACACCTATCGGGGCATGGCCACAATGACTGCCCAACCAAAGTAGCGCCGCTCCCAGCGGAGATAGCGTTTGTGAGCCGCAGCGACCCCGCGCAGCAGATCGGCGCGAGCGGGATGATTCACATGGGCACGTGCCCATTGACGAGCCGCGCGCAGACACAAGCTTGCGTAGCGGTCCAGATCGTCGTGCGAGGCCGCGATCACCGCCATACAGTCAAGACCTTGAGCTTCGATGTCGGCGACCGTGTCAGATAGGGAATATGTCGTCACTGGCCCGTCCGTTTCTTCACGTAGAAAGTCATCCGGCAGGGCTTCCGTCAGATAGGGGGTGCCGAGCGCGATCATGCCGTCAGGCTGCACCGCCCGGCGCATCCACACAGCAGCTTCTTTTAATGTTCCTAGCGCAAAGATCGCGCCGATATTGGTGACAATGTCATAGCTTGCCGGTTTGATCGAAAACGCGTTGGCAGGCGTCTCAACAAAAGAGAGTTGAGCATGCACCCCTTGCGCTTGTGCCTGCTGCTGTGCCTCGGCAATAAAATGCGGGTTGATATCGACGCCGGTGCCCTGAATCTGCCAGTGGGTCGCCCATAGACGGAGGAGCGTCCCTTTTCCACAGCCGACATCAAGAACCCGCAGGCCGTGGTCAACTTGACAGTAGTCAGCCAGCAACATCAGCTTATCAACTGTTATGGGGTTCTGGATGCTGTGATCCCGCTCGATAATCGCCCAAAAATCAGTAAATTCCATCAGTGCGTCTCCTTCCTACCCACCGGCGTCCACCTTCTTGACAACCCGCGTGTAGCGCCCAAACTTTTGGACCAGATTGCTCACGATCCAGCCGAGCCGGATCAGCAGCAGAGAGCGTCCAGGGACAACCCCAAGCTGTCCCAACATGCCAAGTTCATCGAGATTGTGCCAACACTCCATCACTTTGCCATTTTCAAGGCGAAAGATGTCGATCCCAGTGACGGCGATATATCGTCCGGTTGGTGGAATGTCCATGAACTCTCCCTTATGGGTGCCTCGACACGTCCAGCGAACCATCACCCGATCTCCCTCCGCAATGAGATCATCGATCGACTGCTGCACATCCGGGAAGCCGGCGTACAGCGCCTCATGTGCTTCCTTCATTCCCGCTATTCCAGGCGACTGCTCAGGAAAAGGCCCGTGGTCAACATAGCTGGGATCGACAAGTTCATTGAGCAGGTCCAGATTTTGCGGATTAAAACTTTCCTCGACCAGGCGCCGAATGATCAGCTTATGCGCTTCGGCTGTCATGTTCAATCTTCCCTTCAACTGAAATATGCTATAGCATTCCTGATAAAAATGTGGGTGGAGTTATTCTTGAGGGGCGACCCCTCAAACTCCCCTTTTTTCACGTTAGACTTCCCTGCCCGCAGCGGGCACAACTACGGATGAAAATGTGGATGGAGTTATTCTTGAGGGGCGACCCCCTCAAACTCCCCCTTTTTCACGTTAGACTTCCATGCCCGCAGCGGGCACAACTGCGGATGAAAATGTGGGTGGAGTTATTCTTGAGGGGCGACCCCCTCAAACTCCCCTTTTTTCACTTAGGGTTGTAAAGGGAGGAAGCCCTGCTCGATAAGATACCCAACATAGGTGTGGAATAGTGATCGATCGAGCGGTGGGCAACTGATCCCACTTTGTGCAAGCCCTGTCCAGGTGTTCTGCATATCGAACCTCAGTTCCTCTCCTCGCTCGATGGACTGATCGTCGGCTACTGCCCCAAAGAGAGGAATGAACGGACTTAACACTTGATCTGAAGATTGCTTGATATCCTCCGAACAATGCGGCTCTCCATACACTGTAAGGCACGATCTGCATGGTATAGCCGAATGAGCGAATGTTCTCGACCAACGTCATCCAGCTGATCGGCTGCGACTGGCACAGATGAAATGTCGCGCTATGCGGGTGCTGGCGTCGCGAAAGATGCACGATCGCACTGCTCACATAATCCACGGGCGCAAGATCAATCGTCAGTGCAATGTTGGGTGCCTTCCCCAATTGAATGCATCCTTTGATCAAAGACCAGATCAAATCTTTGGTATGACAGATGCCAGTGTGACTATCTCCACCGATGAGCCCCGGCCGGTATATTGCGATCGGGAGTCCACGGGAGCGCGCTTGGGCAAGCATGGTTTCGCTGACCCACTTGCCTTCAGCATACCCATCGGTCAGCCCAGTGTTGCAATCAAGCGGATCTTCTTCCCGGACGATGCTGCCGGGAGGATAGCACTGGGGTGGGAACACGCTGAGCGTCGATATGAAATGGACCGCCTTCAACCGTACCTGGCTGGCAAGCTTGAGGATCTCCAAAGTCCCGAGCACATTGGTTGGTTTGAGGATCTCATAGGGATACGTGAAGTTCACCCAGGCCGCACAGTGATAGATGTCATCTATCTGCTCGGCCAGTTGCTGGAAATGACCCTCGGAAAGCCCAAAGAGCGGTTGTCCGAGATCGCCTAGCACCGGTACAATCCGACTGTCGATCTGCTCGTCCAGCAGTTGATAGTGAGCAAGGTTGCGTCGAATGTTTCGCATCCCTTCCTCATCGGAACCTGCGCGCACGAGGCAGAAGATCACCGCGCTCGTCTGTTGGAGCAACGCCCGGAGCAGATACGCGCCAAGAAAGCCGGTTGTGCCCGTCACGAACAACCGATCCGGTGCAACTTTAAAGTGGTAGGGCGCGGTCTCTGGAGCGATGTCGAGCCGGAGCATTGCCTCGGAGCGGAGATCGATTGGAGGCAGCGTCGGTGACACCAGCGAGGCTTCGGTCTGCAAAACTCGCTCGACCACCTGCCCGAGTTCGGCAATCGTCGGCGCTTCGAACACACAGCGAAGCGGCACTTCGATCCCAAAGGCTTCCTGCAATCGAAATATGAGTTGGGGCGCCAATAATGAATGACCGCCGAGTTCAAAGAAACTATCGTCGCGACCGATCTGATCGATCTGGAACAACTGCTTCCAAATCTCGGCGATGGTCTGCTCCGTCGCCGTGGAGGGCGGTTTGGGCGCCTGATCGGGCGATAGTGCGCCGGGGCTGGGGAGTGCGCTATGATCCACCTTCCCGTTGGAGGTCAGGGGAAGGGCGGGCAGGAGTATGAAAGTCGCCGGTACCATATAGAACGGAACACGCTGCTTCAAGAAAGCGATCAGCCGATCCGCATGCGCCGTCTCTCCCTCACGAGCGACGACATATGCGACCAACCGCTTCTCGCCGGCGCCTGCTTCGTGGAGAACGGTGATGCTCTCGCGCACTGCCGGATGCTCGCGCAGGATCGCATCGATTTCGTCCAGCTCGATCCGAAAGCCGCGTACCTTTACCTGGCGATCCGCCCGGCCCAGAAATTCAATGGTACCATCAGACAGGTAGCGCGCCAGGTCGCCGGTGCGATATAGCCGAGTTGAGGATAGAGGATGGAGGATGGAGGATAGCCTTTCCTGAGCAGCGAGATTGCTATCTTCTATCTTCAATCCTCTATCCTCTATCTTCAGGAATGGGTTGGGAATGAAGCGCTCGGCGGTGAGATCCGGCCGGTTGCAATACCCATACGCGAGACCGGCGCCGCTGATATATAATTCGCCCGGAACCCCGATCGGCACTGGCTGAAGCCGGCGGTCTAAAATGTACAGATGAATATTGGGAAACGGGCGTCCAATCGGCACAAGCAGATCGGCGTGGATGTCGCGGCCACTGCGCTCGAAATAGGAGCTATCGATCGTCGCCTCGCTCACCCCATAGGAGTTGATCAGGCGGGTCGCGGAACCGCAGATCCGCTCCACGGCGTAGTAGTCGTGCATATGCCAGGTATCGGAGCCAACCGCCAGCACACGCATGAAATCAAGTTTTTGCCCGGTCTTCTGGAGGTGACGAACCAGGTATTTGAGCACGGCCGGCACGAATTCGGCGTAATCCACGTGATATCGGCGCATGATCGCGTACAACTGCTCCGGGACCAACAAGGCATCGCGTGGACAGATCACGAGCGTTCCGCCGGAGCATAGTGCCCGAACGAAATCGCCGGTAAACACATCAAAGGAAAAGCTGGCCATCTGGAGATGGACGCTCCCAGGCGCCCGCAAATCATAGCCATGCTCCCAGGCGCGATAGGCATGGACAAGGCTGGCATGTGAAACCATCACCCCTTTTGGCCTGCCGGTTGAGCCCGAAGTAAACACGGTATAAGCGAGAGCCGAAGCTATGTCTGGAACGTCTGATTGCTCACATGCCAGGGGGGGAGAGCCGGACCAGGATTGCGGCATATCGGCGTAAACAACGGTGCCGCAACATGCAGGCAACAGCGCTGCCAGGCGTTGCTGCGTGAGCAGGATCGTTGCTTGGGCCGTTTCAAGCATATAGGCCAATCGCTCTTTGGGATAGCTCGGCTCAAGCGGGATGTAGGCCCCACCTGCTTTCAGGGTCGCCAGCAGACCGATCATAAGCTCCAAAGAACGGTCCATGCAAATGCCAACCTGAAAGCCCCCACGCACCCCAAGCCCGCGCAGATGCTCTGCGAGGAGGTCCGCGCGACAATTCAGCGCACCGTAGGTCAGGTACGCGGCATCGCTGTGCGTATCCTGGCCCGGCAGAACGACAGCTACTGCATCTGGGCGCAACCGCGCCTGTGTTTCTATCAAATGATGGATGCATTCTGGCCCATTGAGTAGTGCCGGCCCGCTGTTCCACGTCACGAGTATCTGTTCGCGCTCTGATTCGGTCAGCAGTTCCAACTCTGCGATCCGCTGATCTGGATCGGCAACAAACTGCTGCAGGAGATTATGGAAATGAACGAGCATACGGGTAACGGTGGTATGGCTGAACAGATCCGTGTTGTACTCAACAGTCGCCTGTAACTCTTGCCCAAAATCCATCATATCCAGGCTTAGATCGAACTTTGCGCTCTGCAACTCGGCCTGAATCGGAATCAATGTCAGATCCGGCAGATGTATCGGCGTCGCAGGAGTGTTCTGAAGCGCGAACATCACCTGGAACAAGGGCGTACGGCTCAGATCGCGTACCGGCTGTACTGCTTCGACAAGCTGCTCGAACGGCAGATCCTGGTGACTATATGCACCTAAGGCAACCTCACGCACACGCCTGATCAACTCGCGGAGACTTGGATTGCCGCTCAAGTCACTTCGCAACACCAGTGTATTGGCGAAAAAACCGATCAATCCCTCGATCTCAACTCGTGTACGATTAGCGATAGGCACGCCAATACTGATATCCGTTTGATCAGTATAGCGATAGAGGAGTGCCTTGAAGGCGGCGAGCAGCGTCATGAACAACGTTGTGCCTTCCGCTTGCGCCAGCCTTCGCAACGCCTGACTCAGCACCTCTGGTAATCTGATCGAGCGCGTTGCGCCACGAAATGTTTGGATCGCTGGTCGAGGGCGATCTGTAGGAAGTTCCAGTGGTAGCGCTCCGCGCAGTTGCTCCTTCCAGTATTTCATTTGTGTCTCCAGCGCCTTTCCCTGGAGCCACTCGCGTTGCCAGCAAGCGAAATCAGCGTACTGAATGGGTAGCGGGGGTAACGATGCAGGTTGGCCCATTGACGCGGCAGTGTAAAGATGTGCAATTTCGTGAATGAGAATCTCGATCGACCATCCATCGGCGATAATATGATGCAGTGTCAAGAGTAACACATGGTCATCTTCGGCAATATCGAGGAGTGTCGATCGTAGAAGCGGCCCCTTAGACAACCAGAAGGGGCGCTCTGCCTCCAGGCCTGCTTCGCGCAGGATCTCAGCCGTTCGCTCAGGCTCCGAATCTCCCTGGACATGCCTGCGATAGAGCGGAATGGTCAAGGAATCGGCGATAATCTGAAAAGAATGCCCATCCACAGCGATAAACGTTGTCCGTAGCGCTTCATGCCGCTGTACGACCTCGTTGATGCTCTGTTCGAGCGCGGCGACGTGGAGCGACCCACGAAGCCGAACCGCAGCAGGGATGTGATAGGGGCTGCCCGGCTCAAGTTGATCCAAAAACCATAGCCGTTGTTGGGCAAATGAGAGTGGCAATAGTACCGAGCGCCGGGTGGGGGCTAAGGGCGGGACCTCGGTTTGCTGCGTGTTCCGCCGTGTCATATCGATATATTCGGCAAGACGGGTCGGCGTTGGCTGCTCAAAGAAGGTTTGGAGAGTTAGCCCAACTCCGAAGATCTGTTGGACCCGTGAGGCCATCTGAGTCGCCAGCAACGAGTGACCGCCCAACTCGAAGAAATTATCATGGCGGCCGATCTTCCTAATACCGAGCAATTCTTGCCAGATCGTCAAGACTATTTGCTCGACCTCATTTGCCGCTGGTACATAGTCGGTTGCCAGCGCCGGCCGATCATGCTGCAATCCAACCGAGTTGTCGGCAACGCGAGGATTTGAGTCTCGGTCCAGAACGTATTCGGACGCGGGCTCTCGGCCATCCCCTGAAACGATGATCTGTCCCTCCGGCGCAAAGAGTATAAGCGACCGTAGCACATCCGCAGTATGAGGCTGCACCTCACCTTGTTGCGCCAGCGGGGATTTGGCACTTGGGAGAAGATCCCAGTGAGCAGTAATCCATGATATATCTGTCGTCTTATTACCTACAGGTGCAAAAGCATGGAGAAAATAGTTTACAGCCGATTCTAGGACCGTTCCGGGTATATCTGTCATAGCTACAGGAGGGGAAACAAGCAAACAGAAATCAAGTTTATGGTTCCGCAGCACATCCCTGAGATGATACATAACGTCTTTTATTGAATAAAATTGGGACTCAATGGCTATGTGTTCTTTTGTTGCTGTTGTGGTAGATCGAAAGCTGCCAAAAGTTGAAGAATAGATGATGCCGTTGATCTCATCAAACTCCATGATAATGTGCTTGATAAGCTTATCTATACAAGCTATAGTATTGATTGATCCATTGGTTAGTCCAATATCTTGAAGCGCTATCTCGTATATACGATGGTCCTGTTCGTTCCTGGTTCGTAGCTCGGAGTTGACAACTCGTATGACTCGCGCCGATACGAGCTGAACAAGATCTCTGGAAAGGCGCAGTGTAACCTCGTCCAAATCGCCCAATACCAGATAAACACCTCCTTCTTTCAAGGAGCGAAGCGGTTCCGTTGCACGCTCCAGATGAATTGGCTCAAACGATTGACTCCATCGCTGCCTCTCTCGGTAAGCAACCGTAACATCCTCCGAGTTCGACGCAATTTCGCCTATCAGTTCGTTGAGGAATCGAGAGCCTGTTCGCTCCTTTGGGATGCCAATATCAATACATCGGCATGGGATATGCGGGTATTTTTGTCTCAAGGCTATAGCCGCACCGATCAGCGCGCTTTTTTCTGGCAAAACGTCTTCGGCATCGGTCACACCGAGCATTGCGTTTGAGACAATGGTGATGGAGCATTGATGGGTGGGATACTCGGCAAGTGCTTGTACGAAAAAGAGCAGACTGTGTATACCACAGTCCTGTGCTGCGCGGAAGGCGATGGGGGAGGAGGCAGCCTCGGCCTGCGGTGCGCCCAGGGTCCACAGATGCACGATCCTCTCGGGCAGTTCGCCCTGCTCGTGTAGCGTCGCCAGCAACTGCCGATAGTCCGCCGCCCGGCTCGGCTCTACCTGGTAGCGCTGCGCCCCCAGCGCCGCGAACTGCAGCCCCAGCGTCACCTGCACCACCCGCGCGCCCGCCCCTGCCAGCCGCGCCGCTAACGCCGCCCCCACCCCTGCCCCGTCGCCCAGTAGTAGCCAGCACTGCCCCGTGCCAGCCTCGCTTCGCCCCTCCCTCGGCGCAAAACTGCGCCGCCAGCTTGGCAGGTAGTATCCTGGCCCCTCCCACCCCACCTCTGCGACCGACCGCTCTGCCCCCGCCCTCCGCTTGCCTGCCTTCAGTGCAGGAATCCAGTAGCGCTGGCGCTCGAAGGGGTAGCTGGGCAGCGCCACTCGCCGCTCGTTGTGGCCTTGCCGCCCTTCCAGCTTGCCGCCCACCTCCCACACCTGCCCCAGCGCCCACAGCGCCTGCGCCCGCTCCTCGCGCTCACTCGCCTGCCCACTGCCCAGCGTCGCCAGCACCTGCAACCGCCTACCCGCCTGCGCCTGCATCAGCCGCCCCAGGCTCTGCCCTGGCCCGACCTCCACCACCCCCGCCACCCCCATCGCCAGCAGCGTCGCCACCCCCCCCGCATACTGCACCGGCTCCTGCGCCTGCGCCAGCCAATACTCCTCGCTCCTGGCCTCCGCTTCGCTCAACAAGCTCCCACTCACGTTCCCCACCAGCGGCAGCTTCGGCGCCGAGCGGCGCACCTGCGCCAGCTCTGCCCGATACGCCTCGGCCATCGGCGCCATTGCTGGGGTGTGGAACGCGCGCGTCGAACTCAGGCGCCGCGTCTCCAGCCCACTCTCTGCCAGGCGCGCCTCGACTGCCGCCAGCGCAGCTTCCGCGCCGCCCACGACACACGCACGCGGTCCGTTCACGGCTGCCAACTGCACCGCGCTGCCCAGCAGCGGCTGCACCTCTTCCAGCGAGGCCGCCACCGCCAGCAGCCCGCCCTCGGGCAGCGCCTGCATCAGCCGCCCACGCGCCACCACCAGCCGCAGTGCATCCTGGAGCGAGAACACGCCCGCCAGAGTGGCGGCCACATACTCGCCCAGGCTGTGGCCCAGCACTGCGACCGGGCGCACGCCGTAGTGCTGCCACCACTGCGCCAGCGCGTACTCGACCACGAACAGCGCGACCTGGGCGTAGGCGGTCTGCGCGAGTTGCTGCTCGGCGAAGGCCGCCTGCTGCGGGGCGGGATAGAGCAGCGCGCGCAGGTCGCACCCCAGCAGCGGCACCAGCAGCACGCAACACTCATCGACGGCGGCACGGAAGGGCGGCTCGCCGGCGTAGAGCTGGGCGGTCATACCCGGATACTGGCTGCCCTGGCCGGGGAACAGGAACGCCAGCGGCGGCGGAGTGGAGGAGCAGGGCGCCTCAGGAGGGCGCAGGGTCGCGAGCTGGGAGTGGGCATCGGTGAGATCGCGGCAGAGCAGGGCGCGGCGAAAGGCGAAGGCGCGCCTGCCGAGGCGCAAGGTGCCGGCGACCGAGGCGAGGTCGAGCGAGGGCTGCGTGAGCAGGTGGCTGTCCAGGCGTTGTGCGAGCGCCAGCAGCGCAGCGGGCGAGCGCGCCGAGAGCAGCAGCAACTGCAAAGGCGGGCTGGGCGCAGGCGCAGCGATGGCAGGCGGCTCTTCGAGGATGAGGTGGGCATTGGTGCCGCCGATGCCGAAGGAGCTGACGGCAGCGCGGCGTGGGGAGGCTGGCGAGGCTGGCCAGGGCTGGCGACCGAGGGCAGGAAGAACGGGCTGCGCTCGAAATCGATCTGCGGGTTGGGGGAATGAAAATGCAGAGCGGGCGGCAAGATCTGGTGTTTGAGCGCCAGGGTGGTCTTGATCAGACCGGCGATGCCGGCAGCGGCGTCGAGATGGCCGATATTGGCCTTGACCGACCCCAGCGCGCAGTAGCCCGTGCGCGTCGTCTGAGCGCGAAAAACTCGAGTCAGCGCGGCGAACTCGATCGGGTCGCCGAGGGGAGTGGCGGTGCCGTGCGCCTCGACATACGAGATCGTATCGGGGGGCACGCCGGCGAGGGCTTGGGCGGCGCGGATGACGGCGGCCTGGCCAGTGATCGAGGGAGCGGTGAAGCCAGCCTTGGCGGCACCATCGTTGTTGATCGCCGAGCCACGGATGACGGCGTAGATCGTATCCTGGGCCGCCAGCGCATCGTCCAAACGCTTGAGCACCACCACGCCGACGCCGCTGCCGAAGATCGTGCCGCGCGCCTGGGCATCGAAGGGCCGGCAGTGGCCGTCGGGCGAGAGGATACCGCCCTCCTGGTACAGATAGCCGGAGTGCTGCGGCACGCTGATCGAGACCCCGCCGGCCAGCACCATGTCACACTCGCCACTCAGCAGGCTCTCGCAGCCAAAATGGACCGCGACCAGCGAGGTCGAGCAGGCGGTCTGGACTGTCACGCTCGGTCCCGTCAGGTTCAGCTTGTATGCAACGTTCGTGGTAAGATAGTCTTTATCATTGCCGGCAGCGAGCTGCATGGCGCTTACTGAACTCGAGCAAATCCGGATTGCTCAGGAGATTGCACACCAGGTATGTATTCATGCTTGCGCCGGCATACACACCAATATGTCCCTGGAAGGACTCGGAATCGTAGCCAGCGTGCTCAAGCGCTTCCCAGGCACACTCCAGGAACACTCGCTGCTGCGGGTCCATCATTTCCGCCTCACGCGGATTGAAGCCAAAGAACGCCGCGTCAAAGTAGTCGATCGCTTCGAGCATCGAAGCAGCTTTGACATACTGCGGATTACGGAGTTCGGCGGGGTCGATACCTGCATCAATCAGTTCCTGATCAGAGGAAAAAGTAACTGACTCGATACCATCTCGTATATTCCTCCAGAAGGCATCAATGTCTGGGGCACCGGGAAAACGACCGGCCATGCCGATCAGTGCAATGCCTTCTTCCTCTTGATCAAATGCTTCCTGCCTACTCATCCGCAACCCCTTCGCTCTCGGTCGCCAATTGATCAGCTTGCCGGAGTTGCCTACGGCGCTTCCTTGCCGCCTTATGGATCTCGGCCTGCTCCTGGACATCTTGTAAGCTGGGCGCCTCCTCCTGCTCGTGTCGTAAATAGGCAGCCAGGCTCCGAATGTCGGCGTGCTCGAAAAACTCAACGGCTGAAAGCTCGACGTTGAAGGTTTCGTTCAACCGCTTGACAAGCTGAACGGCAAGCAGCGAGTGACCGCCAATATCAAAGAAGTTATCATCGATCCCAACTTGCTCTCGCTGGAGCACCTCTTGCCAGATCGTCGCAAGCGTCTGCTCGATCGTATTGCGCGGGGCTGTAAAGGTTGGCTTCTTTTCACGGGGGCCGTCATCAGGCATCGGAAGGGCCTGGCGATAAATCTTCCCGTTGGGCGTCAGGGGTAATGAGCGGAGAATCAGGATCGCCTCCGGCACCATATAATCAGGCACACGCTCGCGAAGAAACTGCTGGACCTCATCGACCGACAGCGTCGGCTGTGGCCGCATACCGCCACCCAAGAAGCTCCACCCGCCGGCAACACTCGCTTCCGCTGCTACCTTGGGGACAACATACGCGACAATCCGCCGATCATCATAGACCCGTCCAGTATCCTGGATCACCGCGACGGCCTGCTCCACGTTGGGATGTTGTTTAAGGATGGCTTCAATCCCACTAAGATCAACTCGCATGCCTCGAAGCTTGACTTGATGATCGCGACGCCCAACATACTCGATCGTCCCATCGGGTCGATAGCGTGCGACATCGCCCATATTGTAGAGTCGCATTCCAGGTTCAGTACTGAACGGATTCGGGACAAAGCGTTCAGCAGTCGCGCCAGGCTGATTCAAGTAGCCCCGCGCGGGGCTAACACACGCGACGTGGAGGATGCCTGGGACGCCGATAGGGACCGGTTGGAGATTGTGATCAAGCAAATAGATGCGCGTATTGGCGATCGGCCGTCCAATCGGCACCAACGTCCCGCGTGCCTCAGGCTGATCCACAGGATAGTAGGTGATGTCGTTGACCTCGGATGCCCCGTACTGATTGATCAGCCGGGCATGCGGGAGGCGCTCGCGGAAAAGCTCGGCGAGATCAGTCGTCAGCGGCTCGCCGCAGGTGCTCCAGAGCCTGAGATAGCGCAGTCTATGGGCAAGATTCTTTTCGACATCGAGGATCGCATGCAACAAAGAAGGCACCACAACAATTCGCGTCACTCGATGCGCTTCGAGCATCCGAATGAGCTGCACCGGATCTCGTGCGATCGCGTCGGGAACGAGCACCGTCGGGACCCCTTGCATAAGCGGACCAAGCAACTCCCATATCGATACCGAGAAATTAAGCGTCGTGCGCTGGCATGCCACTTCATCGGGAGCGCATGGGAACGTGCGCCACATCCATGCAAAGCGATTCAGGAGTTGGCGTTGAGCGACGGCCACCCCTTTTGGCTGACCAAGCGATCCAGATGTGTACATCACATACGCTACATGATCTGGAGTGCTGTGATTGGTGACCGGAGTTGTTGGCTGCTGTGCGATCGTCGGCCAATCCGCATCAAGGTAGATCACAGTCGCTTGATGGGCAGGCAGCAGTGACACAAACGGCTGCTTCGTCAGGAGGAACGACAACCTGGTATCCGCGAGCAGGAAAGCAAGGTGTGTGGCCGGATAACTGGGATCGAGCGGGACATACGCCCCTCCGGCCTTCAGAATCGCTAACAAAGCGACGACGGTCTCCACTGAGCGCTCCATACAAACACCAACCAGCACATCAGGACCAACGCCGAGCGACTGGAGGTGGTGTGCCAATTGGTTGGCCTGGGTATCTACTTGCGCGTAGGAGAGCGTCAGCTCCTCAAAGATCAGGGCCGTAGCGTTGGGCGTGCGGCGAACCTGTGCCTCGAACAGGTGATGCAAGCACTGCTGATCCGGGTATTCAGCCGCCGTGCTATTCCATTCGACGAGTATCTGGTGTAATGCTGCTTCATCGAGCAGCGGCAGAGTAGTGATAGATTGATCGGACCTGGCCGTGAACGCCTCAAAAAGCGTTTGCAGGTGCCTGAGCCAACGAGCGATCGTCTCAGGCTCGAAGAGGCTCACATTATAATCGGCCTCCAGCAGCAGTTCCCCGTTTATCTCCGTAACATTTAACTTAATATCGAACTCAATCGCGCCGGGCGGGTTGGTCACGACCTCGACCAGCAGATCGGCAAATTCAGGGGGCGCTCCCGCCTGATCGAGGTTGAAGAAGGCCGTTACAAACGGCAATCGACTGGGATCTCGCGTCAGCTTTAGCTGCTTGACTAGCGCATCGAATGGATAGCGTTGATGTTCGAATGCCTCCAATACCGTCAGCTTCGTCGTTGCGAGATAGTGTGCGAATGGAGGGCTACCAGTGATGCGGCTTCGGATGGGCAGCAAATTGACACAATGGCCAACCAGCGATACCGCGCCGAGCAGCATTTGTCCTGCTGCCGGAATACCAACCACCAGATCATTTTGAGCCGTTAGGCGATGGAGAAGGAGCTGAAACCCAGCCAGGAGCGTCGTAAATAGCGTGCAGCCGCAACGAGCGCTGAGCTGTTTGAGTTGGCCGCACAGGGCAGCACCGATCATGAGACGCTGCTGATTTGCCGTGTACAGCTGGAGTGGCGGCCGGGGATGATCGATCGGAAGCTCAAGAATCGGGACGGAGTCGGCGAATTGTGCCAGCCAATACTCCCTCGCCGCCACCATCGCCGGTGTTTGCTGTTGAGCGATCTGCCGGCGGACATATTCGCTGTAGCCCATTGCGTTCGGAAGCTGGGGTGGAACACCCTGGCGCGCCGCCGAATATAACGCCGCAAGATCGGAGAGCATGATACCATTCGACCATCCGTCCGCGACGAGATGATGGACGGTGAGCACCAACAAATGCCGTTCGTGCCCAAGACGAGCGATATGGGCGCGCACAACGGGACCGTGTACAAGATCGAAAGGTTGCTGGACGATCTCTGTCAGCCAGGCCGAGACGGCAGCATCGCGGTCTGTGCTCGTACGCTGTGAGAAATCGGTATCTGGAATATCGATCGATAGGGCAGGATGTATCAACTGAGAGGTGCCATCCGAGCTAAATGTCGTTCGCAAGGCTTCATGGCGCGCCACCAATCCCTGTATCGCCTGGCGCAACGCCGGTACATGCACGTCGCCACGCAGATCGAGCGTCAGCGACATATGATAGGCGCGTGAGGCATCATCGCCCAGTTGTGTGAGCACCCAGAGTGGCTGTTGAGCTTCGGTCAATGGCAACTCGCAGGCCGCCTCAACGGTCCCGACAACGACCGCAGCCGGTTTGACATTCGTCACAGGCTCGACGCGCGCGGGCGGCTGCTGTGCCTCTGGTAGAAACCCTCCGGCCCGCATCTCCAGGATCGTCTGCTGCACTGCCTGGACGATCGTCTCAATGTCCTCATTGCTATGAGCGGTGGAAAGAAAACAGTTGCGACCTTCCCAAATGTGGATGCCTTTGTCCAGGAGGTGATAGAAAAAGAGACTCACAAAGCTCATATCCGGCCCAAAATCGAAGTTAAACAGTGAGCCAAAGGAGGCGATCTGAATAGGCACCCGTTCGTGCTCAAAGAAACTATTCAGACGCCGTGCGAGCTGCGCCGTTCGTTGATTGAGCTGCTGTTGTAACCCAGGGCCACTCGCCTTGAGATGGTGAAGTGTGGCCCAGGCGGCTGCCATGGACAAGGGGTGTTTACAAAAGGTCCCCGCAAAAAAAGTCAGATCCTTGGCGGGATAGGAATCATCTCCATAGGCCCAGGTGCCGCCGTCGATCGCGTCAAGGTATGTGCTCTTGCCGGCAACAACTCCGATCGGCATGCCTCCCCCGACGATCTTTCCATAGGTCGCTATATCGGCTTGAACGCCAAACCAGGCCTGTGCTCCACCTGGATGAATGCGGAATCCGGTGATAACTTCGTCGAAGATCAGCGCGGTCTGTGCCAGGTCCGCCATCCGCCGCAACTCATGGAGAAATTCTTTTGGCTGCAACTCCGGCCGCCGGCTCTGCACCGGCTCAACGAGAATAGCCGCCAGTTCATGAATCTGTGTGCGTAGTATGTCGAGCGCCTGTGGGCTGGCGTAATCCAACACGAGCACATCTTCGATCATATGCGGAGGAATACCGGGAGCAATCGGTATCGGTTGCGATCTGCCGTTCGTGATATGCGCGCGTGCAAGGACACCATCAAAATTGCCGTGGTACGCGCCTGCGAACAACGCGATTTTTGTGCGCCGTGTGGCCGCGCGGGCGAGGCGCACGGCAGTCATGACTGCCTCCGATCCGGTATTGCAAAAAGCAACCCGCTCCATACCGGTAAGCTCACTGATCAGCGCTGCCACCTCGCCGGCGAGTTCCGATTGTGTGCCGATATGGATCCCTTGTTGGAGTTGCTCCTGGAGCTTCGTATTGATAAACTCGGGGGAGTGTCCAAAGAGATTGACTCCAAACCCCATCGTGAGATCAACATACGCATTATTGTCAACATCCCATACTATTGAGCCGCACGAGCGAGCACCGATGATCGGGTAGACCAACTCTTTCCACAGGCGCCGGAAGCCCACGGCAACGCGGCTGTCGGCAAGCACAGAGCGCGAGGCTTGCGTGCGCCGCTTTAACTCCTGGGTGCGTGCGGTATAGCGCGCTATCAAGGCATCGAGATGCTGCTGCTGGCGCGGGCTTAGGTTCCCGGTCGATCCTGGAAGCAGTGGCCGATAGGGTCCAAACGCTGCTGACGGGGTTGGGATAGGTGTTAGCTGCGTCTGCGCGGGTGCATCTGTCTGCCCATTATCGGGCGAGGAGCGAGTCTCAGGCGATGTGACGTGTGTCTGTCGCGCCGGTTTGGGTGCAGGTGGCGTGGGCAGATGCGCCGCATGTTCTTCTACAAGCGTAGTACGCAATACGCCCAATTGCTGCGATACGATATTCGCGAACATCTGCAACTGCTGTGCTATAACGCGCTCCACCACAGTCTCCCCGTTGTGAGGCGCTACGAGCGTTTCAGGCTGAAGTTGAGCCGGCGCTGGTGATGTAATCGATGAGTCACGCCGTTCTGGAGGAGCCACCGGGTGATGTGGCAATTCGACCAGAGGTATATCGGGGGTGAGGTGCAGATCGATATAGGTTGCCAGTGTCGAAAGCGATGTCAAATCCTCAAGTAACAACCTGAATGAGATAGGAATCTGAAACTGGTTCTCAATTGCATGGCTCGCCTGGACAAGAATCAGCGAGTCGGCCCCCAATTCAAAGAAGGTCGCGCCAACATCGATCTGTTGCTGATCGACACCTGTCAAATCATAGAAAATCTGTCTCAGACGAGCTAATACTTGATCTCTTCGTCTGGAGCCGCGTGTTGTACTCAATTGCGTGCTCGCCATGCGACCCTCCTCATCGGTACCCTGGAGTTCCCACTCTGGGGTAGTGGCGGGTTCATTGTCCGAATGTTCAGGCCGGGACGGGACCGGCGACACCTTCTGGCTTCGGGCGAGAGGCGCAGGAATCCAGTAGCGCTGGCGCTCGAAGGGGTAGCTGGGCAGCGCCACTCGCCGCTCGTTGTGGCCTTGCCGCCCTTCCAGCTTGCCGCCCACCTCCCACACCTGCCCCAGCGCCCACAGCGCCTGCGCCCGCTCCTCGCGCTCGCTCGCCTGCCCACTGCCCAGCGTCGCCAGCACCTGCAACCGCCTGCCCGCCTGCGCCTGCATCAGCCGCCCCAGGCTCTGCCCTGGCCCGACCTCCACCACCCCCGCCACCCCCATCGCCAGCAGCGTCGCCACCCCCCCCGCATACTGCACCGGCTCCTGCGCCTGCGCCAGCCAATACTCCTCGCTCCTCGCCTCCGCTTCGCTCAACAAGCTCCCACTCACGTTCCCCACCAGCGGCAGCTTCGGCGCCGAGCGGCGCACCTGCGTCAGCTCTGCCCGATACGCCTCGGCCATCGGCGCCATTGCTGCGGTGTGGAACGCGCGCGTCGAACTCAGGCGCCGCGTCTCCAGCCCGCTCTCTGCCAGGCGTGCCTCGACTGCCGCCAGCGCAGCTTCCGCACCACCCACGACACACGCACGCGGTCCGTTCACGGCTGCCAACTGCACCGCGCTGCCCAGCAGCGGCTGCACCTCTTCCAGCGAGCGCCGCCACCGCCAGCAGCCCGCCCTCGGGCAGCGCCTGCATCAGCCGCCCGCGCGCCACCACCAGCCGCAGTGCATCCTGGAGCGAGAACACGCCCGCCAGAGTGGCGACCACATACTCGCCCAGGCTGTGGCCCAGCACTGCGACCGGGCGCACGCCGTAGTGCTGCCACCACTGCGCCAGCGCGTACTCGACCACGAACAGCGCGACCTGGGCGTAGGCGGTCTGCGCGAGTTGCTGCTCGGCGAAGGCCGCCTGCTGCGGGGCGGGATAGAGCAGCGTACGCAGGTCGCACCCCAGCAGCGGCACCAGCAGCGCGCAACACTCATCGACGGCGGCGCGGAAGGGCGGCTCGCCGGCGTAGAGCTGGGCGGTCATACCCGGATACTGGCTGCCCTGGCCGGGGAACAGGAACGCCAGCGGCGGCGGAGTGGAGGAGCAGGGCGCCTCAGGAGGGCGCAGGGTCGCGAGCTGGGAGTGGGCATCGGCGAGGTCGCGGCAGAGCAGGGCGCGGCGGAAGGCGAAGGCGCGCCTGCCGAGGCGCAAGGTGCCGGCGACCGAGGCGAGGTCGAGCGAGGGCTGCGCGAGCAGGTGGCTGTCCAGGCGCTGTGCGAGTGCCAGCAGCGCAGCGGGCGAGCGCGCCGAGAGCAGCAGCACCTGCAAGGGCGGCTGCTCTGGAGGTAGGGCAGGGGCAGGCGGCTCTTCGAGGATGAGGTGGGCATTGGTGCCGCCGATGCCGAAGGAGCTGACGGCAGCGCGGCGTGGGGAGGCTGGCGAAGCTGGCCAGGGGCTAGCGACGGAGGGCAGGAAGAACGGGCTGTGCTCGAAATCGATCTGCGGGTTGGGGGAGTGAAAATGCAGAGCGGGCGGCAAGATCTGGTGTTTGAGCGCCAGGGTGGTCTTGATCAGGCCGGCGATGCCGGCAGCGGCGTCGAGATGGCCGATATTGGCCTTGACCGACCCCAGCGCGCAGTAGCCGTTGCGCGTCGTCTGAGCGCGAAAGGCTTCGGTGAGCGCGACGATCTCGATCGGGTCGCCGAGGGGAGTGGCGGTGCCGTGCGCCTCGACATACGAGATCGTATCGGGGGGCACGCCGGCGAGGGCTTGGGCGGCGCGGATGACGGCGGCCTGGCCGGTGATCGAGGGAGCGGTGAAGCCGGCCTTGGCGGCACCATCATTGTTGATCGCCGAGCCGCGGATGACGGCGTAGATCGTATCGTGGGCCGCCAGCGCATCGTCCAAACGCTTGAGCACCACCACGCCGACGCCGCTGCCGAAGATCGTGCCGCGCGCCTGGGCATCGAAGGGCCGGCAGTGACCGTCGGGCGAGAGGATACCGCCCTCCTGGTACAGATAGCCGGAGTGCTGCGGCACGCTGATCGAGACCCCGCCGGCCAGCACCATGTCACACTCGCCACTCAGCAGGCTCTCGCAGCCAAAATGGACCGCGACCAGCGAGGTCGAGCAGGCGGTCTGGACTGTCACACTCGGTCCCGTCAGGTTCAGCTTGTACGAGACGCGTGTTGCCAGATAATCTTTGTCATTGCCCGTAACGGTTTGAAAATGATCGATCGCCTGTGCACACGCTGGATTTCCGTGTAAGTTGAATAAGAAGTACCTATTCATACCTGCGCCCGCGTACAGTCCGATCCGCCCCTCGAAAGAGTCAGGGACATAACCGGCATGTTCGAGCGCTTCCCAAGCACACTCCAGGAACACTCGCTGCTGCGGGTCCATCATTTCCGCCTCACGCGGATTGAAGCCAAAGAACGCCGCGTCAAAGCGATCAATATCATCCAAAAGTGGCTTGGCCTTGACATACTGCGGATTACGGAGTTCGGCGGGGTCGACACCTGCATCAATCAGTTCCTGATCAGAGAAAAAAGTAATCGAACTCGCGCCCCTCACAAAGATTTTGCCAGAACGTATCAAAATTCTTTGCCCCCGGAAAGCGGCCGGCCATCCCGACGATTGCGATGCTACCAGTGCTTTTGCGCCGCTCTGGCTCGTAAGTTGTGGCTGCTCCACTGTTCTTCGCCTTCCCGTCTGCATGCACCTGATCGGTCGCCAGCCTCTGGCCGATATACGCGGCCAGGGTCTGGATCGTCGGATACCTGAATAAATCGGTAATTGGAATCTGGATATGGAAAAGATCGTGCAGCCTGCTGCGGATCTGAACCAAGAGCAATGAATGGCCGCCAACATCAAAGAAGTTATCATGCAGGTCTACTTGTTCGACCTGAAGCGCCTCCTGCCAGATCGCGGCGACGGTCTGCTCGGTCGCGGTTTGCGGCGCTATAGAGGTTGCGTCACGGTGGCGGGGCTGAAGCGGCAGCGCAAGCAAAGCCTCCCGATCGACTTTACCGTTTGCCAGCAGTGGAAGCGCAGCAAGAAAGGCAACATGCGCCGGGAGCATATAGCCAGGCAAACGTTCGCTAAGAAAATTGACCAACTGCTCGGCAGTAATGGATTGATCGGGGCGCAATACAACATATGCGACAAGTTGCTTATCATGGACCGGTTGCTCCACCGTTCGAGCCACCACAATCGCTTGCTGGACTGCCGGATGCTGCCTCAACGTCACTGCGATCTCGTTCAACTCGATCCGAAAACCCCGGATCTTTATCTGCCAGTCCGTGCGGCCAAGGTACTCAAGCTCCCCATCCGCCCGATAACGAGCAAGATCGCCGGTTTTATACAGCCGTGAACCAGGAGAAGCACTAAAGGCATTGGGAATGAACCGTTCTGCTGTCAGCGCCGGTTGGGCATGGTATCCGCGTGCGAGCGCAACTCCCCCGACGTATAATCCTCCCGATACCCCAATCGGAACAGGTTGCAGATGCCGATCAAGCACATAGGCCAGCGTATTTGCAATCGGCCGCCCGATAGCGATCCGCGAAAACGTTCGGCTACGCCATGTATCGTGAAACATGACATCGGCTGCTACCTCAGACGATCCATATAGGTTGATCAGGGTGGCCCACGGCATCTGATGGTGGAATCGTTCCGCCAGCTCTGAAGACAAGGGTTCTCCACTGGAGGCCCAGAATACTAACGCCTTTAGCCGCTGGATAAACTCAGGCTCGCTACGCAATATGGCATCCAGCAAAGATGGCACGAGCACAATACGAGTGACGCGCTCCGCCGCAAGGAGGTCGATCAGCTGATGCGGATCTTTTTCTTGCCCGTCGGGAACCAGAACCGTCTTGACGCCCTGCAACAAGGGGCCAAAAATCTCCCATACCGAGTCTACAAAGCTCAACGATGTTTTATGGCAGCATACCTCGTTGATACTGAAAGGATAGGTCTTCCACATCCATGCAAGACAATTCATCGTACTCCGATGAAGCCCAACAGCCCCTTTCGGCCAGCCCGTTGACCCGGAGGTATAGATGATATAGGCGGCGTTGTCGGGTGAGGTTCCAGAAGTTGGAGGAAGGGCGCTACTTGAGCTTATCGTCTTCCAATCTCGATCCAAGCAGACAATCTGGGCATCGCTTGTGGGCAACGCACTCACCAACCGGTCCTGAGTCAACAGGATCACTGCGCCTGAGTCCGCTAACATAAACGCCTGGCGATTCTTGGGATAGGTCGGATCGATAGGGACATAGACCCCGCCGGCCTTCAAGATACCCAGGAGTTCAAACAATCAAAGCCGGCGAGCGATCCATGCAGATAGCGACGCGCACTTCAGGTCGCACGCCGAGATGCTGGAGAAAATGCGCCAATTGGTTGGCACGCTGTTGTAAATCACGGTAGGTGAGGCGCTCCTGCCCACAGATCACGGCAGGAGCGCCGGGGGTACGAAGGACTTGTGCATCAAATAGTTCGTTGATACAACGATTCGCCGGATAATCACTTTGCGTATTATTCCACGTTGTCAAGAGTTGCTGCCGCTCGCTCGATGTTAAGAGCGAGATCGCCGAGATTCTCTGATCGACATCAGCCACAATACTGGTCAGCAGAGACTGGAAATGCTCCAGCATTCGCTTGATAGTGCCTGAATGGAACAGATCAGTATTGTACTCGAACACGACAACCAATTCCCCTGGAAGATCAAATGTCGTGAGCGTCAGATCAAACTTTGCGGTTCCACTGTCGATCGCGAGCGGCTGAATGGACAGGCCGGGCGCCATCAGCGTCGCTGCGGGTGTATTCTGGTGGATAAACATGACCTGGAATAACGGTGTATAGCCCAGTTCACGCTTTGGTCGCAGTGCCTCCACCAATTGCTCGAATGGCACATCCTGTTGGCTATAAGCTTCTAGACATACCGTATTGACGCGACTCAGTAGTTCTCGAACGGTCGGATCTCCAGCTAGATCTGTACGAAGTGCTAATACATTCACAAAGAAGCCGATCAGCCCTTCGATCTCAGCGTGGGTTCGATTGGCGATGGGTGAGCCCACGACGATATCTGTCTGCCCCGTATAGCGAGACAACAGGATTTGGAAGGCTGCCAGGAGCGTCATGAACAGGGTGATACCCTCCTGCTGGCTCAGTGTCTTGAGCCCCGCAGTCAGATACCTGGACAGCACCAACATTTCGGTCGCTCCATCCAGGGTTTGCACGCTCGGACGCGGTCGATCAGTAGGAAGATCAAGCGCAGCCGGTGCATCCTTCAATTGCTGCTTCCAATAGCGCAATTGCCGTTCGATCGCCCGGCTCTGAAACCACTGTCGCTGCCACACAGCGAAGTCAGCATACTGGATCGGCGGCTCAGGCAGCGGCGACGGTTGCTGCATCGCAAATGCTTGATACAATACGGCGACCTCGCGGATGAGCACACCCATCGACCATCCATCCGAGATAATATGGTGCATCACCACAACGAGAATATAGTCCTGATCGTCTAGTTGGAGCAGGGTCACATGAATCAATGGTCCGCGTGATAAGTCGAACCGATGTCGTGCCTCTTGCCGGACCAATTCGCGCGCTTTCGCCTCCCGATCGTTTGCAGGGATGCTCCGCAAGTCACCAACCGGCAGCCCCAAGGTGAGCGTTGGGGCGATCCGCTGAACTGGCTGCCCGGCCTTGACAAGAAAGGTCGTGCGCAATATCTCGTGTCGTCGAATAACCTCGTTCAAACTTTGCTCAAAGGCAGATACATGCAGAAGACCCTTAAGTCGCACAGCCGCCGGTTCATTGTAAAAGGGATTGCCTGGCTCAAACTGATCGAGGAACCACAGCCGCTGTTGCCCATACGACAACGGGAACTCCAGTGACTCCCGATTCTGAGAGATGATCGGTAGATGAACGGCGCTGATATGCTCTTTCTCAAGCATGATCTCAAGCAGTTCATAACGTTCCGATGAAAATAGCAACTCATCCCTGAGCACATCTGATTCGCGCAGACGAGGCTGTTCCGGCTGACCATTCGATTGTTCTTGCACTGGCCTATTCTCGTCCATCTGCCGGACTCCCTGTAAAGTTCCACATAAGAGATTGCTTGATTGCCTGGAGCACCACCACTCGCCCCGTGCTTCGCACGCGATGTAGCGTCACAATTCAGCATTCGGCCTTGAGATGCACCAATTCCTTCACTCCATTGAGCACCGCAGCATCATCGTCGAGGAAATCGATCAGGCAAGCGATCTCATTAACGCCAATTGCACTGAGCTGCTCGATCATGGTGCGGCAGCTTGAACGCGTGCCCATGAGCGAACCATGATCGAAATACCATTCAAATGTTGTATCTAACAGATCATCCATCACATCATTTGGTACATCATGAGGATCAATTGTATGCCCACCACTAATAACCCCGCCCGCAATTGCGGCTTTTTGTTCCAGGCTTACAGCAGATCGGAGATATTCTCGGAACGGTATTCGTACTTTATCTCTAACCGTCTCCAGATCGAGACCGATGAATGTGTGTAACATGGCAGCGACTCGCCCTTGCTGCGGATCGAAGCCATGCAGAGCAAGCAGAATCTCTGTAGGATCAAATCTTTCCGGCCAAACTCTCGATCGTATGTCCCGTAAATTGTGTAAGAATATTCGCCCCGATCATTCCAGCATTGATGAAGGTTCCCACATTTCCCCCAGAAGTAATCCATATGGGCAGCTCTTTTTGAACCGGTCGCGGATGTAGCTTTACTTTCACTTCTTTTCCATAGCTATTCTTCTGCGTAATGGACTGTCCACGCCATAAGTTTTTGATTGTTTGGATCTGCTGCCACATAACAATATGTCTTGTTTCATATCTCTCTGGAAAAAACACAAAGTCGTCAACATTCCACCCAGATCCGAAAGAGAGCGCTAATCGACCATTTGAAAGATTGTCGACAACAGACCAATCTTCAGCAAGACGAATGGGATTATGTAAAGGAGAGATAATACTACCGGCCCTGATTTGCAGATGCGTCGTGATCATTGCAAGCGCTGCGCTCAATACAGCCGGATTTGGAAAGAGACCTCCAAATTTATGAAAATGGCGTTCAGGCGTCCATACACAACAAAAATCATGTGCATCCGCGATCTTCGTGGCTTCGATAACCAACCTATACTTGTCTCGCACAATGCGTTCATCTGCACTCGAAAAGAACATGATCCCGAAATCCATAACGTACTCTCGCCTTTCAGTACATCATTGATACAGCATTCCTAAATGAGTTGTAAAAGGGGGTGTGGGGGAAGCCCCCACAGAAACCCCTTCCCAACTTTAGAACCCTGGTAGGAATGCTATACGCATCGTGATTAGCCATTGCTATCATCGGAGAGGTGGACATTTTGATCAAGATATGTCCATCCTTCTGGGCTTGTCAAGAACGCGCGAATAGCATTCAGATGCTCATTGATTGGTGAGTCATCTTGATATAAAGGCACAACCTGAGATAGATGCTGATGAATTTCACGTATTGGACTGCTGAAATTCTCAATCCCAATGAACTGAGCTGCCTGATGGCAGGCTGCAACCAGTACTGTTAAGATCGTTGTTACATTTTCAACTAATCTCAGAGATTTCCTTGCAGAGATAAGTCCCATACTCACAATATCCTGGTTCGATCCGTTAGACGGAAGCGACTTGACCGAAGATGGAGCAGCAAGATCCAGATTCTCCGATGCAATACTCGTCGCAAGATATTGCGCGCCCTCAAATCCACAGAGCAGCCCAGTACTCCCACAGGCTAGGAATGCGGGAAGATTTGCGTTGAGGTGGGGATCGACAAGACGGTTGAGCTGTCGCTCGGCCAGCACACCCACTTCCGTAAGAGCGATATTTAAGTAGTCGCACGCCATTGCTGCATATTGTCCATGGAAGTTCGCCCCATGAAACGTATCCTCGGGTGTTTCAAAAATGAGCGGATTATCGTTCGCAGAATTCGCCTCTTCTTCGATGATTCTGCGACAGAAATTGAGCGTTTCTAGAACAGGACCCAGGACTTGTGGCATACAGCGCAGCGAATAGGCATCTTGTAGATATATTTTGCTATCGACAACATCATCCTGAGAAGACGACAACTGATAGATCGCTTTCATAATATCTTGATGTTCCCGTGTCAGCTTGTTCCCAGCGAGCAACTGCCGCATGATCTTCGCTACATAGATCTGTCCACTATGATTCTTGAGGACATGGCCGCGGTGCTCGAACGGTCGTGTTGATGCGCCGAGACATTGCACAACATCGGCCGATGCAACTAACGCGAGCTTGAGGACCTGATACGCTCGGACGAGGGCCATGCATGCTGCTCCTGTCATGGCCGACGTGCCATTGACCAAAGCCAACCCTTCCTTAAATCCAAGCTTGATCGGGCATAACTGCTTGCGGGCCAGGACGTCTGCGGCTCGATGAGTGCTGCCGTCTGCTTGGACATAGCCTTCACCGATCACCGCTAAGGCCATGTGCGACAGAGGCGCCAGATCTCCACTGGCACCCAGCGAGCCCTGCTCGGGGATGAGCGGGTGGATACACTGGTTGAGCATCTCCCGCAGTAACTCCACGGTTTGGCGGCTCGCACCCGAGAAGCCTTTCATCAAACAGTTGAGCCGCACAGTCATAATCGCCCGGACGATGTCCTCTGGAAACAGGGCACCGCCACCTGCCGCGTGGCTCCGCAGCAAATTCTGCTGGAGTTCCGTTTTGAGTTGCGGTGGAATGATGATGTGGATCAGTTCCCCAAATCCGGTATTGACGCCATAGATGGGAAACTTTTCGGAACCCCAACGCTGGACGCGCTCAAACGTTTCGGCCACCTGCACCAGTTGCCCCTGATCGAGTGTCACTTCAACGTTGTGCGCTGCGATGTCGTAAACATCGAAGATAGAAAGCTGGCTACCGGCAATATTCATTGCTGACTTCCTTTACACCCTAAGTGGCTGTTTGAAAAGACTACTGTATATAGCGTTCCTAAATGAGTTGTAAAAGGGGGTGGCCCCTCAAAATCCCCCTTTTCAAGATGATCGTAACTTCTCTTGAGCAAGCAGTGCTTTGACCTCCTCATCAGAGAGTTGCCCGACCTCTTCCATCAATTGAGTCACCTTCGCCCGATCCCGCTGCGTTGGTGCCTGAAGTTGTTCGATGGATCTGGCTAACTGCGCCACTGTCGGTATATCCAAGAAACTTCGCAGCGGTATCTCCACCGTATAGGACTGCCGTAATCGATTGATCACCTGGGTTGCCAACAGAGAGTGCCCACCGAGATCAAAGAAGTTATCATAGATGCCGACGCGGTCGATCTTCAGCAGTTCTCGCCACACATCGGCAATCTCTAACTCCATCGCTGTTCCTGGTGCAACAAACCGCTCGTTTCGCTCCAACTGTGTCAGATCCGGTTTTGGCAAGAGCGCCCGGTTGATCTTTCCATTGTGTGTTCGCGGCAAGGCGTACATAAAGATAATCATTGCAGGGATCATGTAGTCAGGGAGCACCATCTTCAGGAACTTCCGCAGCTCTAGTGATGTCAGAGAGCCGGATGCCACAACATAGGCTATCAATCGATGATCATCCGCATCATAGTCATGAACCACTGTCGTGCAGTCGATGACCGACTTATGCCGGGATAACGCCATTTCGACTTCCTCAAGCTCGATGCGGATTCCACGGATCTTCACTTGGTGATCGATACGCCCGCAAAATTCGATCGTGCTGTCAGCGAGCCATCGACCCAGATCGCCTGTCCGATAGATACGATCCGCTTCTACAGAAGAGAATGGGTTCTGAATAAAGGCGCGCTGTGTCTGGTCCAACTGTTCCAGATACCCCAGCGCCAGGTAGGGACTACGGATACATATCTCTCCTTTGACACCTATCGGACATGGCTGAAGATCCGCATCCAAGATCAGGATCTGGCGCCCAGGAATCGCTCGCCCGATGGAGACTGAGCGTTGATTCAAACTGACGTTCTCGACCGGGTGGAAAGTAGCCGCGATCGCTTCTGTCGGGCCATACACATTGAAGATCTGTGGCATGTCGAAGAATTGATCGACAAGCGTCGTCGCCAGATCGACGGGCAGCATCTCGCCTACAAAGAGGAGGTAGCGCAAATCAGGCAATGGGTGCTCGAAGAATTCTATGTCGCCCTCCGCAGCTCCCAGCATGAGCTTGAAGAAGCTGGGGAGGATCTGGATCAGGGTCACGTGTTCATCCTGGAGCCAGGTCATGACCGCAGCGGGATCCATCTTGGTTGATTCGGTGGTCATACAGAGGGTGGCGCCGAAGCACAACGCGGCGAAGATGTCCACGTAGGCCGGATCGAAGGTGAGCCTAGCCCACTGCCCAATGCGCTGCTGAGAAGAGATCTGAAACTGCTTGCCAAACCAGCCTAAGAACTGGCAGAAGTTCTCATGGGTGTGTATGATCCCTTTCGGCACGCCCGTTGATCCGGAGGTATAGGCAACGTAACAGCGATCACTTGGTCGAATTGGCACGCATGGGTTGGCCGTCGAGCATACTGCGATGGTTTCTGGCCCATAATAGAGGATATCTGGCAGATCGAGCACTTCATCCTGGTCGCTCACACTATCCAGCACCAGCAGATTGCACGCAGTGCGCTGTTGCAGATAGGACAAGGTTGCCTGATGTTGTTCAAGGCAATTCACATCGGTAATGATCCAACTTGGCTCCATCTGGTCGAGAATCTGTTTCAAGCGTGATTCGGGAAACTGTGGATCAAGACAGGCGAAGGGGTACCCGGCTTTGAGAATACCGAGGAGCGCATATATTTGATGTGGGCTACTGCTCAAGAGTATGGGTATGGGATGTTTCTGTTCGCTTGCAAGGTGCAAGAGCGCGTGTGCAATCTGATTACTGTATTTGTTTACTTCCAGATAGCTGATTCGTTTGTTTTCGTAGGAAAGAGCTATCGCATCAGGATCGCGCTCGACCTGCTCCTCGAACAGGCGGTGGATCGAGACATCCCGATCTTCGCCGCGAAGATCATCGCCTGCGATGGCAAGCGACGGACTCAACAACGAGAGATGGGTGATCGGCTGATCGGGGTTGGCGACCGCCGCTTCCAACAACGTCTGAAAGTGTTGCAACATACGGACGATCGTGTCGCCATCGAAAAGATCGACATTGTATTCCAGCTCCAAGAGGAGACTCTGCTCAACCTCCGTAGCGAGCAAATGGAGATCGTGTTTGGCTACCTTATGGCTGCGCCCAAGCGGTTTAAGATGCAGCCCTGCCTGCTCCCATCCGGGCATGGGAGCGTTCTGAAGGACGAAAGCCACCTGAAACACTGGATGGTAACTGAAATTACGTTCAGGATGAAGCTCTTCCACCAACTTCTCGAAAGGCAGATCTTGGTGGCTATATGCGCCGAGAGTGACAGCTCGAACTCGTTGGATCAGATCGCGAAAACTCGGATGCGCGCTTAGATCAGTACGGAACACAAGCGTGTTCATAAAGAAGCCAATCGAGCCCGCAACTTCCGGCCATTGCCGGTTAGCTATCGGCGATCCAACGACAATATCGGTCTGCCCCGTATAACGAAACAATAACGTTTGAAATGCCGCCAGCAGGACCATAAATAAGGTTGCTCCTTCCTGGCGGCTCAAGGCTGCGATTGAATCCAACAAGGCGCGAGGGAGCATCAGGATCTGGGTGTCACCCGCGAACGACTGAACCGGCGGCCGCGCCCGGTCGGTCGGGAGATCCAGCAGCGGAGGTGCATCGGCGAGATGCTGTTTCCAATAGGCGATTTGCTTCTCAATGATTTCGCCTTGTAGCCAGCGGCGTTGCCACTGTGCAAAATCAGCATATTGGATCGGCATATCGGACAGAGGCGAGGGTCTCCCGAGCGAATAGGCTTCGTAGAGCGTGGCCAACTCGCGAATAAAGATACCCATCGACCAGGCGTCGGAGATGAGATGGTGCATAAGGATCACCAGAATAGTCTCCTCCGCGGTCAATCGCAGCAGAGTCATCCTCATCAATGGCTGCTTCGTCAGATCGAAGCCGTGCTGTGCTTCTTCGTTCAAAATTCGCTCTAGCTCGGCGGCGCGTTCGGTATCGGAATAAGCACGTAGATCAATCTCATATAGGGGGGTCAGGGGATCTGAGTGAGTAATCTGGACTGTTTGGCCGTCGATTACTGTGAACGTTGTACGCAGAATCTCGTGACGGCGCAGCATCTCGTCAAGGCTCTGTCGCAAGATATCTGCCTTGAGTTGCCCCACGATGCGTACTTGTTCATACAGGTTGTAGATTGGACTACCAGGATCGATCTGGTCGAGAAACCAGAGCCGCTGTTGTGCATACGAGAGTGGGTACGCATTGGAGTCATTTCGGCTCGGGGTAATCGTCGTACGTGCAGCGTTCTTTTTCTCTTTCAAGAGCATTTCAAAGAGCGCGCGCTTCTTGGGAGAAAGATCGTCAAGGTGCTGAGAACTATCGCTCATTCTTTACCTGCCTTTGAACAGTAATCGATGTCCGGTAGATCGCTCGTCGGAGCGTCGTATGTCCTGGCCGCACGAGGAACGCATCGCGAGACCACCAACTCTTTCATGTATCTTCAAGACGTATACGCTTACTTATCTCTGCATCAACCTCATCTTCCGACATGTTGGCGAGGAGATGAAGAATACTTTGATTTTCATCATCGTCGTGCGTCGATTGTATAGCGCTCACCAGGGATGCCAGCTCTTCAACAGCCGCTATCTCCAGAAATTGACCAAGTGTGAGCTGAATGCTAAAGGCACTGTTTATCTGTCCAACGATTTGCATTGCCAGCAATGAGTGTCCACCGAGATCGAAAAAATTATCGTGTATCCCAATTTGCTGAATACCAAGCAATCGTTGCCAGATTTCGACAATCGAACGCTCGATCTCATCTCTTGGCGCAACATACTCGGTTCGTATATCGGAGCGCTCGTGGAGCAGTGTATCTGCTTCAGGTGCTACTGGTTCATCAGAACCGCTCTTCCGTTTCGTCCATATGTTGATTCGCGATTGCAGATCGCCCAAGGCAAGGAGCTGTCCGCCAGGCGCCGCAACTACAACCCGGCGAAACGCATCGACACTTTCTTCCCGTGTCATCTCATATTTATCGAGCGAAGTTCGCCGTTTAGCATGCTGATCGCTCGATGTGGGCCAGTGATCCCAATTTACGCTAATCCACCGTGAAAAATTCGATTTACTGTATTGAGTTGCGAATGCATCCATGAAAAGACTGGCGGCTGCATAGGCAACGCATCCCAATCCGCCTAATATCGACGCACTGGAGGAAAACAACAGGCAGAAATCTAGATCTTCTTGCTGAAGCACTTTCTTCAGTACATATACCCCATATACTTTTGGCTGAAAATGTATATCGGCCCGGTATGAATCGATCTCCTCGATCGACGTGAAGAATGTTGACTTGGTAGTGACACCTGCGGTATGTATCACGCCATGAAGGCCACCAAAGACCTCATGGGCCTTTGATACAACGTCCTGCATCTGCTGTTCGTTCGCGACATCCGCCTGTAGTACTAACACTTCCGCACCCTGCGCTTCCAGGGACTGTAACCTGCGAATTTTAACTGCTATTTCGTCTCGCTCATCGTGAGTTGCCAACCATTGCTCCCACGTCTCTTTTATCGGGAAAGCCGAGCGTCCTGTGAGAATCAGTCTGGCTTTCACACCTTGTGTCAGAAATTCTGCCAGCGTAAGACCAATACCACCGAGACCGCCAGTGATCAGGTACACACCGCGCTCTCGCAGCGATTGTAGCGGTGGATCATCCACCTCCAATTGAACTGGCTCAAAATGTTGGCACCATCGGTTCTTTCCACGGTAGGCGATGACCGTTTCTGACGAGCATACCGTTATCTCAGCGAGCAACTGTTCAACGACGTCCTGCCCATAAGTGGTTGTCAAGTTCGGGAGTCGTATATCAATACAGCGACAGGAGATATTCGCGTATTCTTGCGGTATCACTTTGCATGCCGCTAAAAGCGTCACCTTTTCAGGACAGATAAATTCATCACCGCTAACATCATGCAGTTGGTTTGAGATAACATCGATGTGTAAAGGATTGGAGCCAGGATACTGTGTCAGAGCTTGTGTGAGCAACACCAAACTGAACAGTCCTTGACTCTGTGCTGCGCGGAAGGCGATGGGGGAGGAGGCAGCCTCGGCCTGCGGTGCGCCCAGGGTCCACAGATGCACGATCCTCTCGGGCAGTTCGCCCTGCTCGTGCAGCGCCGCCAGCAACTGCCGATAGTCCGCCGCCCGGCTCGGCTCTACCTGGTAGCGCTGCGCCCCCAGCGCCGCGAACTGCGGCCCCAGCGTCACCTGCACCACCCGCGCGCCCGCCCCTGCCAGCCGCGCCGCTAACGCCGCCCCCACCCCTGCCCCGTCGTCCAGCAGCAGCCAGCACCGCCCTGTGCCAGCCCCGCTCCGCCCCTGCCTCGGCGCCACACTGCGCCGCCAGCTTGGCAGGTAGTATCCTGGCCCTCCTCGCGCCACGCTCGCCGCTTCCCACATTGCCCCTGCCGCCGGCGCAGCAATCCAGTAGCGCTGGCGCTCGAAGGGGTAGCTGGGCAGCGCCACTCGCCGCTCGTTGTGGCCTTGCCGCCCTTCCAGCTTGCCGCCCACCTCCCACACCTGCCCCAGCGCCCACAGCGCCTGCGCCCGCTCCTCGCGCTCGCTCGCCTGCCCACTGCCCAGCGTCGCCAGCACCTGCAACCGCCTACCCGCCTGCGCCTGCACCAGCCGCCCCAGGCTCTGCCCTGGCCCGACCTCCACCACCCCCGCCACCCCCATCGCCAGCAGCGTCGCCACCCCCCCCGCATACTGCACCGGCTCTTGCGCCTGCGCCAGCCAGTACTCCTCGCTCCTGGCCTCCGCTTCGCTCAACAAGCTCCCACTCACGTTCCCCACCAGCGGCAGCTTCGGCGCCGAGCGGCGCACCTGCGCCAGCTCTGCCCGATACGCCTCGACCATCGGCGCCATTGCTGCGGTGTGGAACGCGCGCGTCGAACTCAGGCGCCGCGTCTCCAGCCCGCTCTCTGCCAGGCGCGCCTCGACTGCCGCCAGCGCAGCTTCCGCGCCGCCCACGACACACGCACGCGGTCCGTTCACGGCTGCCAACTGCACCGCGCTGCCCAGCAGCGGCTGCACCTCTTCCAGCGAGGCCGCCACCGCCAGCAGCCCGCCTTGGGGCAGCACCTGCATCAGCCGCCCGCGCGCCACCACCAGCCGCAGTGCATCCTGGAGCGAGAACACGCCCGCCAGAGTGGCGGCCACATACTCGCCCAGGCTGTGGCCCAGCACTGCGACCGGGCGCACGCCGTAGTGCTGCCACCACTGCGCCAGCGCGTACTCGACCACGAACAGCGCGACCTGGGCGTAGGCGGTCTGCGCGAGTTGCTGCTCGGCGAAGGCAGCCTGCTGCGGGGCGGGATAGAGCAGCGTACGCAGGTCGCACCCCAGCAGCGGCACCAGCAGCGCGCAACACTCGTCGACGGCGGCGCGGAAGGGCGGCTCGCCGGCGTAGAGCTGGGCGGTCATACCCGGATACTGGCTGCCCTGGCCGGGGAACAGGAACGCCAGCGGCGGCGGAGTGGAGGAGCAGGGCGCCTCAGGAGGGCGCAGGGTCGCGAGCTGGGAGTGGGCATCGGCGAGGTCGCGGCAGAGCAGGGCGCGGCGGAAGGCGAAGGCGCGCCTACCCAAGCGCAAGGTGCTGGCGACCGAGGCGAGGTCGAGTGAGGGCTGCGCGAGCAGGTGGCTGTCCAGGCGTTGTGCGAGCGCCAGCAGCGCAGCGGGCGAACGCGCCGAGAGCAGCAGCAACTGCAAAGGCGGGCTGGGCGCAGGCGCAGCGATGGCGGGCGGCTCTTCGAGGATGAGGTGGGCATTGGTGCCGCCGATGCCGAAGGAGCTGACGGCAGCGCGGCGTGGGGAGGCTGGCGAGGCTGGCCAGGGGCTGGCGACCGAGGGCAGGAAGAACGGGCTGCGCTCGAAATCGATCTGCGGGTTGGGCGAGTGAAAATGCAGAGCGGGCGGCAAGATCTGGTGTTTGAGCGCCAGGGTGGTCTTGATCAGGCCGGCGATGCCGGCAGCGGCGTCGAGATGGCCGATATTGGCCTTGACCGACCCCAGCGCGCAGTAGCCGTTACGCGTCGTCTGAGCGCGAAAGGCTTCGGTGAGTGCGGCGATCTCGATCGGGTCGCCGAGGGGGGTGGCGGTGCCGTGCGCCTCGACATACGAGATCGTATCGGGATGCACACCAGCCACACTGAGGGCCTCAGTGATGACGTGAATCTGGCCGGTGATCGAGGGAGCGGTGAAGCCGGCCTTGGCGGCACCATCATTGTTGATCGCCGAGCCGCGGATGACGGCGTAGATCGTATCCTGGGCCGCCAGCGCATCGTCCAGACGCTTGAGCACGACAATACCAACACCATTACCACCGACGGTGCCGCGCGCTTGAGCATCGAAGGGCCGGCAGTGGCCGTCGGGCGAGAGGATACCGCCCTCCTGGTACAGATAGCCGGAGTGCTGCGGCACGCTGATCGAGACCCCGCCGGCTAAGACCATATCACATTGATAGGTGAGCAAGTTCTGGCAGGCGAGATGGACCGCGACCAGCGAAGTCGAGCAGGCGGTCTGGACTGTCACGCTCGGTCCCGTCAAGTTCAGCTTGTACGAGACGCGCGTTGCCAGATAGTCCTTATCGTTGGAGAAGACCATCTGGTATGCGCCTGTAGATCGAAAGAGATCTCGATGCGGATACAGGTTATATAAGAGATAGGTGTTGACACCCGCACCGGCACACACCCCGATTGTCCCGTTAAACGCTTCAGGGACATAGCCTGCATGTTCGAGCGCTTCCCAAGCACACTCCAGGAATACTCGCTGCTGCGGGTCCATGATCTCCGCTTCGCGTGGATTAAAATCAAAAAAGAGAGCATCAAAGCGGTCGATATCATCCAAGAAAGCCTTGGCCTTCACATAACTTGGATCCCGTAGCTCAGTTGGATCTACACCCGATCCTATCAGCTCTTCGTCGGAAAAAAACGCAATTGACTCAACGCTATGCTGAATATTCTCCCAAAACTCTGATATATCTTTTGCACCGGGAAAACGACCGCTCATACCAATAATCGCGACGGCTGGTGGATATTCATTACCTGGCAGATGTTCTATATTCATAAGATCCTGTCCAGAAAATAAGTTGCAAGAGCAAGTCGTTTCGGCATTAAAACATGTACATAGAAACTACGAATCAGATTGATCATCTAAAATAATGTGTTGCTGCCGTTGCTGCTGCTGCTGACGCTTCAATGCCGCTGCGCGTGCATTAGCGCGACTATAGGTTGGCTGTAGATCAACCTTTGTAGGCTGATCGGCGCTTAGGTAATCAGCGAGAGATCGAATAGTAGTATAGCGCAGCAAATCGACCATCGTCAGATCTTTATTCACATTCTCCTGTAATTTGACATGAACCTGTACCATAAGTATAGAGTGACCGCCGATATCAAAGAAATTATCATGAACATCTATCTTACCGATCCCCAGAACCTCTAACCATACCTGAGTAATATAGCGTTCGAGATCGTTGCGTGGTGCCTCATAGATCACCTCAACATCCAGGTGACGGCTAGGAACGGATGATAGTGCGAGTTCAGCGATCTTGCCATTAGATGTCAATGGCATCCGATCGAGCGCAACAAAGTTTGACGGGATCATGTATTCTGGCAGCCTGGTCCGCAAAAAAGCCCGCAGTTCGCTCGATGTTAGAGAAACCCCTGGCGTCAATACCAGGTATGACACAAGGCGTTGGACACGCGAGGACTCCTTGCGAAGCAGCACCGCCACTTCTTGAACAGCCGGATGGTGTCGTAATTCAGCTTCAATTTCACCCAACTCAACCCGAAAGCCGCGAACTTTCACCTGATGATCGATGCGTCCCACAAATTCTATCGTCCCGTCCAGACGATGACGCGCCAAATCACCGGTTTTATACAATCTAGCACCCGAATTTGCGCTGAAGGGATGAGGGATAAAGCTTTCAGCCGTTAACTCTGGCCGATGGAGATAGCCACGCGCAAGCTGCGCCCCGCCAATATACAATTCGCCCGTTACGCCTACGGGTACTGGACTCAGCTGATCATCGAGCACATAAATTTGTACATTTGCAATCGGGCGACCAATTGGGATTGTAGTAGCAAGCGCAGCTTTTTGCGGCACCTCGTAGGTGCAGCATCCCACGACTGTTTCAGTTGGACCATATTCGTTGACTAGCACCGTCATTGGTGCCTGTTCGCGCCAGAACATAACACTATCTGCGGAGAGCGCCTCGCCGCCGACAATAAACAATTGAGGATACCTGATCGTGTTCGCGGCAGACAAACTTTGGCGCAATAGTTCCAGATGGGAAGGCGTTAGTTTGACAAAGCTAAACTGTGTTCTAGCCAATAAAGTTTGCAACCTTTCAACACCTTCAGCCTCAGAAACCAGGACCAGCTTCTTCCCAACCAAAAGCGGCGCAAACAAACTTGTCACTGTTAGATCGAAGCTGATCGGAGAATGGACGGGTGCCCCCTCACCGCGTTGTACATGATAGTTGTGCAAACACCAGCTCAGGTAATTCATGAGACCTTGGTGCGGGATCATAACGCCTTTCGGACGGCCTGTCGAACCCGATGTATAGATCACATATGCCAGTTGTTCAGGCGCTACGTCATCGAGCCCTTGTTGGGCACCTGCTCGCTTGATAATCGGCCAATCAGTATCTAAGAGGAGCGTACGTCCCTTGTATGCTGGTAATTGCCCCACGAGATGGGATTGGGTTAAGAGCACCGAAGCCTGGGTATCTTCCAGAATGTAGGCTATACGCTCGATCGGATAGGAGATATCCAGGGGGATGTAGGCCCCGCCAGCATACAAGATGCCCAAAATACCTACAATGACATCCGGATAGCGCATCATGTAGATCGCGACAAGGACATCTGGACCTACTTGAAGTGTGCGTAAATAGCTCGCCAATTGTCGTGCCCGTATATCAAGTTCAGCGTACGTCAATCCCTGATCTTGATATTCAATCGCAATTGCATCAGGAGCATTAAGCACCTGTTGGCGAAAAATACGGAGAAAATGTTCTTCTTCAAAGCGATTAACAGTATCATTAAAATCAGCAACCAGACGTTTTCGTTCAGGAGCGCTTAAAAGCGAAATTCGACTGATTGGCCTTTTCTGATCACGCGCAACATTTCCTAACAATATCATATATTGGTCTGCCAAGTATTGAACATATTTTTTATCAAGACTACTTGAATTGTGGTATATAGAGAATGACATCTCTTTATCTGTTGCAATAATTTGTAACTTGAGTTTAAAATAATCAACACATGAGTATATATTGTCCAGAATAAAGATGATATTATCAACGGTATGCTCTGAGATTGAGTGACAAAATTCAAACGCAAAATCTATTTTTTGTTCATACTCATCACCATTTGACATCCATACAAAATACTCTTGCCAACGTTCCGCATGATACAAGTTGCGATGTATCTGTGTAACAAGATCGACAAATCGAAGATGCGGGTCGATGTGAATCTTAATGGGTATCGTCTTCGCGAATAATCCTAGTGCAGATTGTAATTCATCGTATTTTCTACCGTGGCTCACCGAGGCAATCGCCAGCTCGGACTGGCCGATCTGCTGCCAGAGCAGAATCTGCCAACCTGCCAGCAATACCTCTTTCAGTGAAGCCTGGCAGCTCTCTGCAACACCTCTAAGTTGTGATTGAATGTCTGGAGCAACATCTACCTTTACGACAGACACATTGGAGCTATGCTGCGAAGCAAGGCTGCTTTCGAACGGCAAGGCTGCAATGAAATGAGTAGAAAGAATCTGCTGCCAGTAAGAGTTCCCGCCCTCAGCCTCTTCATCCTGGAGTAGTTCATTTTGCCATTCTGAAAACTGGACATACTGTACAATATCATCATAAACATCGCTGCTGGACGAAACTGTAGCATACTGATTGCTCAATTCTTGAACCAAATTGATAAGCGTTTGTGTGTCTGCACATAATGCGGAAATGTTCAACAACAAAACATACGACTCATCTGATAATATTATCAGTGATATTCGTATTGGAGAATTCTTCTCGGTATCAAAGATATAGGATTGCTCGGTCTGGATAAGTACTTCAAGATCACGAGCTTGATCATCAGAACTGTATAGGCATAAGTTGATCGTGTGCCATATCGGCATTAATGTGTTATGAATTACTTGAATTGGTACTTTTATTCCTGGTCTATGATGAAATGTTGTACGCAGGATCTCATGCCTGTGAATGATTGTGTGTAAGGCAGATTGCAAATGCTCTATGTTAAGCCTTCCTCTAATTAACACCTTGCCCATGACACGATATGCGGCACTTTCATGCCCTATCGTCCAAACCCGTCTCTGTTGGGGAGATAATCGATAACCTTGCAGTTGTTCGGGCATATGTTCTCCAAAATGTTCTACAAAACGAGTGTATAGACAGTTGTTATTCTTCCTCTTGAGGCAAAACGATAGCTTTTGGTTTAACATTCTGGAATTTCTTAAACTTCGCCTCTTCATGTTTCATATCGTCCATCCTATGTTGGTTTATTTCAGCTTCTGTGAAGATTTGCAGTGCATATAGCGGTGCATCCGGCTGAATTGTAATACTGTCGAGTAGTGTGAGAAAATGGTTGGTCATGCGTGTGATCGTGCTTGCATCGAAGAGATCAGTGTTATATTCGAATATGGAAGCAATCCCTTGCTCCGTTTCGCGGATAAACAGGATCAGATCAAACTGCGCCATCCCGTTATGAAGCTCCATCGGCGTCAAGGTTAAACTTGGAAGCGATATTTGTGGAGCGGGGACATTTAAATGAGAAAGTTTCACCTGAAAGAGCAAAGGACGGCTCACATCGCGTTTGGGGTTCAGGATCTCGACGAGCTTATCAAACGGTAGATCCTGGTGGGTATACGCCTCGATCGTTACTTCGCGCACCTGCTCAAGAAGTTCACGAAACGTAGCAGTCCCTGACAAGCTGGTTCTCAGAACAAGCTGATTGACGAAGAAGCCAATGACTGGCTCAACCTCTGGATGGTTGCGATTGGCAACATCGGTTCCAACAACCAGATCAACCTGATCGGTATACCGATATAGCAGTACCTTGAATGCTGCGAGGAACGTCATAAATAGCGTTGTGCCCGCCTGACGGCTTAGTTTATGCAAAGCCAGCGCCTGTTGTGGTGATACCATGAAGGAGTGGCGGGCGCCGTGGAAGGTCTGAATCTCCGGTCGTGGTCGGTCGAACGGGAGATCCAACGCCGGTGGTGCTCCAGCTAACCGGCGCTTCCAGTATGCGATCTGCGCTGTTATGAGATCGCTGGCAAGCCATTGCCGCTGCCACCATGCGAAGTCTGCGTATTGGATCGAGAGTTCCGGCAAAGAAGCGGGTTGTCCGGTCACCAGCGACTCGTATGTCGCTACGACATCTTGAATAAGCAGGCTGGTTGACCATTCATCAGAAATGATGTGGTGCATGTTGACGAGCAGCAGATGTTCGGTCGCACTCAGGCGCAAGAGCTGCGCTCGGATCAATGGGCCGCATCTGAGATCAAAACGGATGCTCAGCTCCGCCTCGAACACGCGGCGTACTTCGCTCTCGCGCTCTTCCGCAGAGTGGCCGATCAGATCGAGAATCGGTAGCGGCAATGATCCATGTGGGGCAATAATTTGTGCCGGCTGATCGTTCACATAGTCGAATCTGGTTCGCAAGATCTTCATGACGACCTATGAGTTGAGAAAAGGCTTCCCGCAGCGCTTCGATCTGCAATGTGCCATGGATTCGAACTGCTCCCGGAATGTTATAGGTCGGATTGCCGGGATCCATCCGATCGAGGTACCATAAGCGCTGCTGTGCAAATGACAGCGGCATCCCGTATTCACGGGGCACTGCTACGAGCGGCGGGAGAGATCTACCCTGTTCGATTGGGCTCGTCCGATCGATGCGATCCGCCAACATGCGGATGATCGGCGCCTCGAAGAGGCTGCGCAAGGTCAGATCTGCGTGGAACAGGTTGCGGATGTGCGAGAGCAGCCGCGTCGCCAGGAGCGAGTCGCATCCGAGATCAAAGAGATTGTCATTGATGTCAATGTAATCGTTTCCAAAGATCTCCTTACAGATACTAACGAGCGTGGCTTCAGTCGGTGTCCAGGCGTCGCGGTTCGCAGCGCGCGCGAATGTGTGGCGGGGGGAGACATGCAACAACGCGAGTTGATCAATATCACCCGCACTCGTCAGCGGCAGTTCATCAAGCACGATCACCTGCGACGGCACCATTGCAAGCGGAAGTCTGGTTTTGAGCGGCTGTTGGAGTTCGTCGATGGTTGGCAGCGCCTCTCGGTTCCGAAGAACAATGTAGGCAACAAGCTGCGTCTGCCCCTGATTGTCTGTCTGGGTATCCACGAATGCCTCACGAACCAGGCCGTATGCCATCAGACTCGCCGCTACCAGCTCCCGCTCGATGTGGTGTCCAGCATGAGTTATCTGTTGATCTTCTGGGATCAGAAGCTCAAGGTTCTGATCCGCTCGACGGCGCGCTCGCTGTCCTGTTCGATAGCCTGCGGTGCCATGCTGCCCATTCGAATCTTTCGGCGCCTCAACCGGATGATATTCGGACGACCAGTACGGCCCGCCCACAATCATCCCAACCCTACTCACGTACAACTCGCCGGATACGCCGACCAGCGTTGGCTGACAGTGGGTATCCAGCACGTACAAGTGCATTGGAGCAACCCCTGGTCCAATCGGCACTCGCCGGAGCGGCGCGGCGTTGTTCAACTCCTGCGAAATATCAACCACCGAAACCGTCAACGAAACATCCGCCGGACTAAACACAGAGAGTACCCGCCCTCCGGCCAACGTGCGGTAGCAGGAGAGATGGGCGAAGAAGATCGGAAGTCTGAGCGCTGATCAGCCAGTCGATCCGGTCGCTCATGCCACCAGGAGACTGCACCTGTACGATCTCGGCGAGCCTGCAAGCGTAGCGCCATGGTATGTCGACGAGAGTCCGCCGGTCGTCGGGGAGCATCTGGAGGATCTGCGCGACATCCACCATCTCGGCTGGAGCGAAGGTTACAGTCGCTCCACTGATCAGCGCTACAACGATCCGTTCTAATGCCGCCCCACCCTGCCCGTCGTCGAGTTGCAGCAGGTGCGTGTGTGGCCGAAGGTTGAGTTGCCGTTGAAGCTCCAGCCAATGGCGTGTCGCTTCTCTGTGCGACACGACCAGCGTTTCGGGTGGGCGTTCAGGTGATGCCGCAGACTGGGCCCAAGCGATATCGTCAAGCGTGGAGGCGTTGGTACAATGCGAGGCATCTTCATGAACAATCGCTTCCAGACCTGAGTCAAGACAAATTGTGCAGGGAGCGACATCGCGGATGCTTCAGTCTATGTGTGGCTGTACGATCAGCACACTCAGGCGAGCGTCCCGCGGGAAGGTAGCAGGGAGGTGCTCAAGGTTGGTAGGATCAATCGGGCACACTACCCCGCCGGCTTTGAGAGTTCCTAGGAGGCTCACTACGAGTTCTAGCGAGCGTTCCATACAGATACCCACCCATGCGCCGCGGCCAACCCCTAGCCGCTGGAGTTGACGAGCCAACCGATTTGCGTGCTCGTTCAACGCACGATAGTTCAGATGTACATCCCCAAACACAACGGCGGGGCTGTCGGGAGTCCGGGCAACCTGATGCTCGAAGAGTTCGTGAACGCAGACGCCATCCTCAGCACGCGCCGGTGGAAGCTCGGACAGATGAGGGATAGCCAGATCCATCTCCGCATCCATCAACAGCCTGGATAGCTGTGCAGTTGGGTGCGCGACGATTCGCTCAAGGAGCTTTTCAAAATAGGCTATCCAATACCGGCCAGTTTCGTGCTCGAAAAGGTCGCTGTTGATATCAAATTTTAGGTGCAGCCAGCCGTTAATCTCCAGGATATTGAGCACAAGATCGAATTTCACAAACTGGATCGGATAAAACGGGTTCTCAACCTGGAGGTTGTGGAATTCAGGCAGGCTCAACGGTGGGTCCATATTGAACATCACCGTGATGGCAGGCGGTCCAGGCGCAGCGAGCGGCTGGCCTGATTGCTGCTCAAGCTCAGTCGAAACATGATTCTGGTGCTTGTGTGATTCCACTAGCGTCCGTTTCACGCTAGCGAGATACTCACGAAATGAAGGATCGCCGGCAACTTTCGTGTACACCGGCAGCATATTGACACATTGTCCGACGAGATGCTTCACGCCCATTTGCGACTGACCTGCCAGAGGAATGCCGACGATGACATCCACTTGCAGCGTCAGCTTATGGAGCAAGACCTTGAATGCCGTTAACAGAGTCATGAAGAGCGTCGCAGCCTGCTGCCTGCTGAACATTTTAAGCTGATCGTACTGATCCGAGGTCAAGGTGATACGGTGCCGTACGCCTCGGTACGTTTTCTGCGCCGGACGAGGGTAATCGGCTGGGAGTTCCAGCGGCTGCACGGGGGCACTGAACATTTCTCGCCAGTATGCCGCCGCTGCAAGGCGCGTCGCATTTCGTCGCTGCTCCTGCCAGGCAATGTACTCGCGATATGGTGTTGGTTGCGGAAGCCTCCATGCCGTTTGACAGCACAATGCGGAATAGATGTGTGCCAGTTCATGCACCAGCACGCCGATTGACCACCCGTCGGCAATGATATGATGCACAATGACGATCAACATATGTTCGTCATGCGCTTGTTTGAGTACCTTGACGCGCAGCAGTGGTCCGTGGCTGAGATCGAAGGGCCGGTATGCTTCCTGGGCAAGCCAGTCTGCGCGATACTGCGCCTGCTCCGCTGGAGCGAGCCCGGTTATATCGATGATCGTGATAGCCAGAGGCAAGTGCGGATGAATCTGCTGAAAGTCGCCCATCGGGGCGATCGTGGTTCGCAGGGCCTCGTGCCGGTCCATAAGCGCTTGGACCGCTTGTTGAAGCACTGCGATCTGGAGCGGCCCACACAGCCGCAAGATCACTGCTTCGTTATAGGCTGCTGATGCCTGATCACCAACCCTCGACTGAAACCAGAGTTGCCTTTGCCCATCGGTAAGCGGGATGAGCGCGCCCTCAACTACCCGTAGTTGCTCAAAGGGCGGAGTAGCCTGCATTAGTGCGACATCCTGGCGTTCGTGGCCGGTGGACACCGACTGCTGCCCCGGTGGTGTTCCCTCCTCACGCGGTCGATCCGCCCGGCGCTCTACCGACCGCAGAAAGCCCCCGTCGCGCATTTCCGCGATGCTATCCTTGACCGCTTGAATGATGGCTTCGATATCCTCGTCGGTATGTGCTGTCGATAGAAAGCAGTTACGTCCTTCCCAGATATAGATACCCCGATCTAGGAGATGATAAAACAGAAGCTCAACATCTCCGCGTGGAACAAATCGAAAAAGCGACCCAAAATGCACCATGCGAAGCGGAACATCAGCTTCTGTGAAGTAGGCATTCAGAATCCCCGTAAGATACGCGGTACGTTGGTTGAGTTGCTGCTGTAGCTCCGGCCCCTGTGTTCGCAAATGCGTCAGCACAGCCTTTGCCGAAGACATCGCTAGCGGATGTTGGCAAAAGGTACCGGACACGAATGTACGCTTATCTTCGTTGCCGGGAGCGGAGACATCACCATAGCTCCATATACCGCCATCAATGCTGTCCATAAACGCGGCTTTGCCCGCGACAACTCCAATCGGTAACCCACCACCCACAATTTTGCCATACGTCGTGATATCGGCCCGAACGCCAAACCAGGCTTGTGCCCCACCCGGATGCACCCGAAAGCCGGTAATCACTTCGTCGAAGATCAGCGCGACTCCCGCCTGCTCGGTGAGCTGTCTCAGCGCTTGGAGAAATGCGGTAGGCTGGAGATCCGGCCTTCTGCTTTGCACCGGCTCGACCAGGACTGCCGCCAACTCGTGGGCATGGGCGCGAATCACCTCCAGAGACTGTGGACTGTCGTAGGCAAGGACCAGCACATCATCGATGAGTCGCTGTGGTATCCCCGGCGCCAGCGGAAGCGCGCCTTGTTCCTGCCCCACCACGTTCGCTCGCGCCAGGATACCATCAAAGGTACCGTGGTAGGAGCCGGCGAACATCACGACCTTTGTGCGCCCGGTAGCGGCGCGTGCAAGGCGCAGCGCAACCATCACCGCTTCCGTTCCTGTATTGAAAAACGCCACACGCTCCACCCCGGTCAGTTCGCATATCAAGGCGGCGACCTCGCCTGCCGCGTGAGACATGGGGCCGAGCGGCATACCTTGGCGCAACTCCTCCTGCAACGCCGAAGCAATGAAGGGCGGATTGTGTCCGAACAGATAGACGCCAAACCCCATGGTCAGATCGATATACTCGTTTCCGTCGATATCCCAGATCTTCGAACCTGCTGCGCTACTCGCGATGATCTGATAGATCATCTCTTTGAGATGGGGACGAAATCCGGCAACGTGGCGGTTGTTCGCAAGCATACCGCGATAGTGCTGCGTACGCTGCTTTGAGCCGCGCGTCCGCTGGGTGTAGCGGGCAATCAAGATATCAAGATGCTGCTGCTGATCCGATGACAAACCCTTGCTAGGGGTCAGTTGCAGCCGTTGATACGGAACAAACGGCTCGGGATCGGGGTGGCGTGATCCTGGCGCTGGCTGGAGCGTGGCGCTCTGTAGTGGTGGATGAGACCGCCCATCCCCGTTGATCGGTGGTAACGCCGGATCTTGCAGTCTGACCGGTGTCAAAGGTATGGAATCGACCGTGGGAGGCGCTGCGCTTGCGCCCGAATTCGAGCGTACGATCTCGATCAGTTGCGCTGTGAGTTCGAGCTGTCGCGCAATAAGCTGTTCCAGCAGCGAGGGAGCGACCGGCCTGCCATCCGAGGTCGAGGTGAGAACACCTCCCCCCACACGCTGCTCCTGAGCAGGCGCCGATACATCCGCGCTGGCCGACGCGGGTGACAGATCGTTGCCGATATGTGCAGGCGCAAGTTCGGGTAGACCTTCGGGATCTGGTCGCTGATGCGCGATAAAGGCAGCCACACGGGTAAGTGTGGGGAAATCTTCGCACAATTGTTGCAACCCGATCTCGACCTGAAACTGATCGTTGATGGCTTGACTCAATTGAATGAGCACCAGCAAATCAACCCCTAGCTCGAAGAAGTTCGCATCAACATCTATTTCGTCGAGCGGAACGCCGCAGAGCTTGTGGATGATCTGCACAAGCAGCATCAGAATAGAAGCTTGCCGCGTCTCATGCCCTCGGGACGTCGTCGATGGTGCCTGTGGCGCCGCCGCATCAGGCCGCTCTGCCGTGAACCCGACCGGCGCTGATAGTGCTGGCATCGGCTCAGGCGCCCCCGTGGAAGCCGAGCGACTCAGTGAGTCACCCATTGCCATCTCAGACGCCTCGATCCAGTACTGTTTCCGCTCAAATGGGTGGGTTGGTAGCGGTATTCTGCGGCGGCGCTCTCCTGCATACAGGTTTGCCCACCGGATCGGCATCCCTGCAATCCATATCCGCCCCAGCGATTTCAACATGATCGCACAGTCCGATTCCTGATTCTCGATGTGGGACAACGACGGAACGATCAAGTGCTCGGCGACTTTCGCCGGGTGTTGATTTGCAAGTGTGCTCAAGGATCGTCCCGGCCCGACCTCGATCACAATTGCGTCTGACGGGTGAAGAATGGCTTTCAGATTATCAACGAATCGAACCGTCCTGCGGGTATGAGCCACCCAATAACCTGGATCAGTAGCCTCTGCCGAAGATATCCAGGTACCGGTGACGTTGGATGTAAACCGGAATCGTGGTGAGGCGAGGCGTATAGCTTTGAGCCGCGTGCTGAACGCCTCCAGCATCGGCTCCATCATACTGGAGTGGAACGCGTGCGATGTGTGAAGCTTTTGAGCGCGCACCCCGTCACGCTGGAGCCGCTCCTGAAACTCCGCGATCATCTCGCTTGGTCCGGCGACCACACAGCGGGCAGGGCCATTCACCGCCGCCAACGACAGCTCGCGATCAAGCATCGGCTGGATCGCTTCTTCAGCCAGCGGCACGGCGAGCATGGTTCCAGGTGGCATCTGGTGCATCAACTGGCCCCGCATTGCTACGAGCGCCAGCGCATCGTCAAGCGAAAACACCCCTGCAAGGCACGCCGCAACATACTCGCCGATACTATGCCCCGCCATAGCCGTCGGTTCGATTCCCCAAGACATCCAGAGCTGCGCGAGGGCATACTCGACGACAAACAGCGCAGGCTGCGTCACAGAGGTCTGCTCAAGCTGCTGCCTGGCTTCCGCTTCCCGCGTGGGAGGTGGATACAGAATCTCGCGAAGATCGAGCTGGAGGTGCGGTTGAAGGATCGCGGCGCAGCGATCGACATAATCGCGAAATACCGGTTCGCTCTGATAGAGCTCCCATCCCATACGAACATACTGGGAACCTTGACCAGGGAAAAGAAAGACGATCGGACGGCTATTCGATGTCGGTCGCCCGGTGAGCACATACGTCGGATCGTGTACCTCCAGCAGGTTCAGCGCATCCTGTCGATCCTGGCATATCAGCATGCGTCGGTACGCAAAGCTAGCGCGTCCTATCTGGAGCGTAGCGGCGACATCTGCTATGTTCGCATCCGGATGTCGGTGGAGATAGGTGGTGATGTTCCGGGTAGCGCTATCGAGTGCGGAAGGTGTTTTTGCCGAGAGTATCAGCAGATGCCGCGGGCGCGAAGAAGGGGCGCTTTGAAGTGCCGGTGCTTCTTCGACGATCACATGGGCATTGGTCCCGCCGACACCAAAGGAACTCACGCCAGCGCGGCGCGGCACAATGTCGCGCTTCCATGGCGTCAGCCGGGCATTCACATAGAAGGGGCTGTTGGCGAAATCGATCTTTGGATTCGGTTGTTGGAAATGCAAGCTCGGTGGAATTTGACGCTGTTTGAGCGCTAGAACTGTCTTAATCAGCCCGGTCACACCAGCGGCGGCATCCAGATGCCCGATGTTCGTCTTCACGGACCCAAGCGCGCAAAAGTCCTTCGCCGAGGTACTTGCGCGATATGCTTTCGTCAGCGCCTGAACTTCAATCGGATCCCCTAATGAGGTCCCCGTTCCATGCGCTTCCACGTATTGTATCGTCGCAGCCGCAACGCCGGCGTTCGCCAGTGCCTCGGTAATGACCTCTGCCTGACCTTCGATCGCGGGGGCGGTATACGCCATCTTCAGCGATCCGTCATTATTGATAGCCGAGCCCTTGATAACCGCATGAATCGTGTCACCATCGGCAATCGCTTCAGCAAGCCGCTTCAAGACGACTATGCCAACACCACTTCCAAAGATTGTTCCCTGTGCTGCCATGTCAAAAGCACGACAGTGCCCATCAGGAGAGGCCATTCCACCTTTGAGGTAGTGATAGCCATACCGTTGCTTGACATTGACAGCGACACCGCCTGCCAACGCGATGTCGCACTCCCCATTGAGCAGGCTCTGACATGCGACATGAACGGCAACCAACGAGGTCGAGCAACCCGTCTGAAGTGTGTAGCTCGGGCCGCGCAGGTTGAGTTTATAGGAGACGCGGGTGGTCAAAAAATCAGGTGAATTTCCGATGTTTATCTGGAGTTGCATCGGATCAAGCGGGCTCATGACATCGGAGTTCGCGAGCAGATGGAAGAGCAGATAGGTATTGATCGCCGCCCCACCAAAAACGCCGATCGAACCATCGAACGTCTCGGGCGTATAGCCGGCATCTTCCAACGCTTCCCAGGCACATTCGAGAAAAAGACGATGCTGGGGGTCCATCGTCTCGGCTTCTTTGGGATTGATACCAAAGAAATCGGCGTCAAACAGCGCAACATCATCAAGAACAGCGGCAGACTTTATATAAGAAGGATCGCGCAGTGTAGCCATGCCGACCCCCACCGTAAGCAACTCCTCGTCGGTAAAGGTCGTGATCGATTCAACACCGTTCCGGAGGTTATGCCAGAACTGCTCGATGTTCCGCGCTCCGGGAAAACGACCGACCATACCAATAATAGCAACCTCGGTCCCGGTGGATTGACCCATCATGCTGTCGCTATCCTTCGCTCGTAAGCTGATGAATTTGCTGTCTTCGCTCTCTGCGCCGTTCACCGCGACTACGGCTTCGATCAAACAAGGGCTGTTGTTGCTCGTGCCCAATCACTTGGGCAAAGGCGTGGATCGTTGGCCCCTCAAACAGGCTGAGCACAGAAATTTCCATATCGAGCTTTTGATTCAAATGTGTCATCAGTTTCAGGGCGATCAACGAATTACCGCCGAGATCGAAGAAATTATCGTAAATACCGATCTGATCGATGCCAAGCAACGCTTGCCAGACCTCAGCAATCGCTTGCTCAAGATCATCACTTGGTGGAACATACATCGTAGCCAGTTTCGGCCGAGGATGGATCGTCGCCCCCGTATCGCTGGCGCCCGGTTCGGTCGCAGCGATCCCTTTACGATAGACCCATATATCGAGCCGAGCGGCAATATCACCGGTTGAGACCACGATCTGGCTGCCCGTCATCATGCACACGATTCGGCGGAATGCTTCCACACTCTCCTCGGGATACATTGCATACCGATCGATGCTTGTTTGGTAGGTTTTGTCACTCAGTTGTGGGTTTGGCATGGCCCAGATATCCCAGTTTGCGCTGATCCAGTGCGGCCCGGGGCGCTGGTTGCGGTCGGCGGCAAAGCTATCCATGAAGCTATTCGCGGCCGCATAGGCCGCCGCGCCGATGCCACCGAGGATCGAGACGTTTGACGAGAACAACAGGCAGAAATCGACAGGCGTTTCGGTGAGCACCTCTTCGAGCGCATAGAGCCCATGGACCTTTGCCCGAAAGTGTGCATCTACTTCCTGCTCGTCGATCTGAGGGATCAATTTAACGGTTTTGGTGCCGGTGATGCCAGCGGCGTGGATGACTCCATCGATTGCCCCGAATCGCGCCCGCCCGCGATCAAACACGGCGCGGATCTGTTGTGGATCAGCGATATCGGCCTGCAACGCTAAGACCTCGCCACCCAACGTCTCCACTGCTTGCACGGCGCGTATCTTGCGGCTGAGATCGTCATCATCGCCATGAGTTGCCAGCCAATCCGGCCACTGCTGGCGATCTGGAAGAGGAGAGCGCCCGACTAGGACCAACTTGGCTTCGAACGTGCGGGCCAGATAGTCCGCAAGCAGCAGCCCAATCTTTCCTAACCCACCGGTGATAACATACACCCCGTGCTTCCGCAAGTCGCGAAGGGACGCCGCACCCGATTCTATCGGCGTCGGCTCAAAGACCTGGACCCAGCGCCGTTCGCCGCGATAGGCGACAACCGGCGCTGGAGCAGGAGCGCAACACTCGACGAGCAGGTGATGGATGAGCCTCTGCCCCTCGCTACTTTCTGCCGCTGGCACCCTCACATCGATACATCCGCAAGCGATATGCCCATATTCCTGGGGAATGACCTTACAGAGACCGAGCAAGGTTGCTTTCTCTGGTCGAAGCCGATCGCTACTTTCCACTCTGGGCCTGGTTGGTGATCACCCACATCTGGATGTTGGTGCTTTGATGGTCGTGTGCCAGCGCCTGAACGAAGAAAAGTAAACTAGAGAAGCCGACATCCTGTGCGGCAGCAAAGGTTGGTTGCCCTGAGGGATCGGCTGTGTCTGATGTAACACTCCAGCAGTGGATAATCTGCGTGGGCAGGTCACCAGAGACGCTTATATCGTCGAGCAGAGCCGCATAGTGTGTGGCCTGCTGCGGGTCGATTGCATAGGCTCCTGCTCGGATTCGCTCAAACCGCTCTCCGACTCGGACGCTGGTCACCGTCTGCCCATAGTGCTCAAGCTGCTGCACAAGCTGAAGCCCCAGATCGCAGCTATCGACGAAGATCAGCCAATGTCGGCGCTGCTCAGCAAGCACATCTACCCGGCGCGGGGCAGGTCGCATCGTTTGTTTCCAAGAAGGAATATAAAACCAGTCGGTAATATCAGGGGTTTTTGTCGGCTGTGTGGTGGGGGCATTGGCTGTCGCGTACTGACTACCTGGATCGATCCAGTACCGCTTGCGTTCGAACGGATAGCCAGGTAACGGTATACGTTGCCGGTGCTCATGCGTGTGGAGCCTGGGCCAATCCACGGGGTAGCCTGCAAGCCACAGGCGCCCCAGTGTTGTCAGCAAAAAGGCCCGATCAGATCGGTGATTATAGGCTTGCCGCACAGAAGGTAGCGCGCACCGAGCCGCAGACGAGCGCGGATGCTGATGCACAAAGCTACTGAGCGACTGTCCAGGACCGACTTCCAGCAAGATCCAATTGGGTTCCTTAAGCAGCTCATGCAGATCGTCGCCGAAGCGGACTGCCTCGCAGAGATGGGTTGCCCAGTAATCGGGATCAGTGGCTTCCGCTTCACGTATCCAGGTCCCAGTCACGTTCGACAGGTACGGAATCTGCGGCGCTTGCAGATGAATACGCCTGACCTCCGCTGCGAATTGCTGCGCGATTGGACGCATCATGTGCGAATGAAACGCATGAGTGGTTTGAATACGCCGGCAAGCCGTGTCCGCTGCCACGAGGCGATGCTCCAACTGCTCGATCGCATCGACTGTCCCCGAGAGGACACATAATGACGGCCCGTTGATTGCCGCCAGCGATATAGAAGCATTCAACCAGGGCTGGATCTCTTGTTCGGTCAAGTAGACGGCAAGCATTGCTCCAGGAGGCAACGCATCGATCAACTGCGCCCTGCGCGCCACCAGAAAAACGGCATCCTCTAGAGAAAACACGCCTGCGAGACACGCCGCGACATATTCGCCAATACTGTAGCCGATCATCGCGGTTGGCTGGATGCCCCATGATAGCCAAAGTTGCGCCAACGCATACTCGACCGCGAAAAGCGCCGGCTGGCAGATCAGCGTGCGATTGAGGGCTTCAGCAGGGGCACCGAACGGCTGCCGATGGGGTGCAAGCATACTCCGCAGATCTAATATGGTGTTGGGCCTATTTGCTCCGTTATCGCTTTGCTGCAGATCGGATCGGCCTGGTTCCTGTGCGGGGTATAATACCTGGCGCAGATCCAAGCCGATCTGATCGCGCAGTAGCTCAGCACAGCGATCGATATGGTCGCGAAAGACGTTTTCGCTCTGGTAGAGCTCGGATGCCATATGAACATAGTGATCGCCTAACCCCGGAAACATAAACGCAAGCGGCGGACATATCTGCTCCGCACTATCGAACAAAACCCGCTGCGGATCGTTCTCCTCCAACACCATCACCGCGTCATCAAGATCTTGGCACACCAGCATGCGCCGCTGGGAGAAGGGTTTTCGACCAACCTGGAGCGTGTATGCGACATCTGCCAGATTGAGTCCAGGGTGCCGCTGGAGGTGCTCTAAGAGCTGGGCAGTCGCCGCATCCAGAGCCGTGCTCGTGTGTGCCGAGAGCAGCAGCAATTGCCATGGATGGCTGTCTGATGAGGCAGAGGTCTGCGGTGCTTCTTCGAGGATGACATGGGCATTTGTTCCCCCGATCCCAAAAGAGCTGACCCCCGCACGCCGTGGCGTCGTGCTCGTCTTCCAATCCGCTAGAGCCGCGTTGACATAGAAAGGACTCCTCTGGAAATCTATCTTGGGGTTGGGCCGTTCGAAATGAAGGCTGCGGGGAATCTGCTGATATTGAAGCGCCAGCACGGTTTTGATCAGACCGGCAACTCCTGCTGCCGCGTCAAGATGGCCGATGTTCGTTTTCACCGACCCGATCGCACAGAAACCGCGCTTCTCGGTGAACGCGCGAAACGCTTTATTCAAGGCTGCAAATTCAGCAGTATCGCCAAGATCCGTCCCCGTACCGTGAGTCTCGATATAGGTGATACTGTCAGCTTCAACACCAGCAATTGTCTGAGCCCTCGTGATCACATCAGCTTGCCCGTCGATGCTTGGTGCCGTATAGCCTATCTTTAAGCTCCCGTCATTATTGACTGCTGAACCCTTAATCACCGCATAGATAGAGTCGCCATCAGCCAGTGCATCCTCCAACCGTTTCAAGATAACGACGCCTGCGCCACTCCCGAAAATACTGCCTTGCGCCTGGGCATCGAATGCTCGGCAATGCCCATCGGGAGATGCAATGCCACCTTCTTGATAGTAATACCCGGTTCGTTGAGGAACGTTGACTGAAACACCACCCGCCAGCGCGACATCACATTGATACGTGAGCAAATCTTGACATGCCAGATGCACTGAAACGAGTGAGCTTGAGCAGCCCGTCTGCACCGTCAGACTCGGACCCCTCAGGTTAAATTTATAGGAGACTCCGCTGCACAAAAAGTCTTTATCATTCCCAATCATTACATCAAAGCTATCTTCGGTCGCTTTCAATCGTTGGCTGGACAACAGATTGAATAGCAAATAGGAACTTAAGCTCACGCCCGCATATACACCAATCAATCCTTGATATGTGGACGGATCAATTCCCGCGTGCTCCAGCGCCGACCAGGCACATTCGTGGAATATACGATGCTGAGGATCCATTGTCTCAGCTACTCTCGGGGTGAATCCAAAAAACGATGCATCAAAGCAATCGATATGATCCAGTATTGGTGCTGCCTTCACATAATTGGGTGCTTTAATAGCAACCGGATCGACTCCCAGTTGCTCCAGTTCCTGATCCGTAAAAAAAGTGATCGATTCAACACCATTCCGTAAGTTTAGCCAGAATTGCTCCAGTGTTGGCGCGCCCGGGAAACGGCCCGCCATTCCCACGATTGCTATATCTGACTCATTGAGGGTCGTGTCCACCCCGCTATCGGCCATATGTATCCACCTCTAGTGAGCAGCACCTGCTGCCAGCGAACGAGGTTACTGCGTTGCGTCGGAGCTTAGCGCCAGCAGTGCTAGGATGATCGGACCTGGCGACCCAGCCGTTCGATCAGCAACCGGGCCGTCTGCACCCCACTCTCCGACCGGATTTTGTTACCCAATCGCTGTGCTGCCTCTACGTAGCGCGGATTGTTCAACGTCCGCAGGAGCGCCCGCCGCAGCCGTTCGAGGGTGAGTTGGCGATAGGGAATTGGTGGCCCCGCGCAGCCGACGGCGTGAGCAAACTGCGCGGTAGCAAATTGTTCATAGGCATGCGGGATACAGATCGAAGGCACCCCGGCCCGAAAAACAGACGCTATCGTTCCAATACCGGTATGATGTACGACACACGCCGCCCGAGCAAAGAGCCAGCGATGCGAGACGTAGCCGACCGTATGAATGTGCGGTGGAAGGCGCCGACCGTATACCAACTCGCCCCAACTGTTCTGGAGGATCGCCCGACAGCCTACTTGCTCGACGGCGGTGAAGAAGAGATCGGCCAGCGCCTGCTCGTTGTCGTGGACCATGCTCCCCAGGGTAATCACGATCGGGGGCTTATCGGCGGCAAGGAACTCCGTCAGCGCCTGGTCCGGCTGCCAAGCCGCATCGTCATCAAGGAAGAAAAAGCCGGTGGTATGATAATGCTCCTGCCATTCTATCTCTGGCCGGGGGATGTGCCGGCTGATGGCAAACAGGGCCAATTCGGGAGAAGTTCCATCGGATGTCTGTGGATAGTTGACAGGCGCGAGGCCCAATTGCTGCCGAAAGGGGTTGATGAACGATGCTACGTATTGTTCGAGTGGTCCACCTCGCTCAGGCTCCGCGTAGTAGACGATGCTGATAGAAACAAAAGGAATACCGGTCAACTCGTGAACCATCCGCCCGATCGGTAATTCTGGCAGGCTCACCAGCATATCTGCATCTCGGCAAGCGTTAGATAAGTCTTGAAACGCTGCGGGCAACCCTTCTGCTATGCGATCGAGGAGGGAGTACAGTTTTTGTACATTCGAGGCATCTTCTGCCTCGCTTTTCACTAAATCTCGTTGAAGATCGCGTAAGTCTGGCCCGATTGGGACGAACGGGAGGCTGAGTGCCGTCACCCGTGGTGCATGGTGTGGTGACAGCGCAAGAATCGGCTCGTGCTGATGACGACGAAGCTCAACCGCAAGCGCAAGAAATGGCTGGATATTGCCAGTTGTACCAAAGCTTGTCAGCACTATACGCATAGACTCTTCCAATCTGCGTCGACGACAATTTGTCGAGATATCGATGAGTGATGAACGTCTGCGTATCAAGCCGGCGGGACACCGGCGTGAAATATGGATGCCCTGATTCTCGCGCCACCGTCGGGAGGAAGAACCCGAAAAAGCGGTCCTGGGCAATCAATATGTAAAGACGACTGACATTGGTGGCGAACGCGGCATCGACGGAAAAAAAGGTGTGCGGCCACAAACGCCATCTTCTGGTGGATACCAACGGCGTGCTGATATCGGCTGCCGATATAGCAAACCTATTTGAGTTGTAAATGTGGGTGGGCTTTTCTGTGGGGGCTTCCCCCACACCCCCTTTTACAACTCATTTAGGAACGCTATATTTCGGACAGTACAAGCGGTGAATGGCTGCCGAGGCAGCATGGGCACCAGTTTAGCTGCCGCGAGATTGTCCGAGTGGGTGGCGTCTACAAAGCGTGCTTGGTTGCGAGGGCCAATCGCTATGCCAAGCTGACCATCAAAGTGATCAGAAACTGATTGATCTGCAAGGCTGCGCCGTTATTTCGTTGCATTGGCGGTCAAGCGCACGTTTGCGTAGATAAAGTGCAATCGACGGTTCAATAAAGACAATGAATGGCTGCTAGCATACAGCGAATCGTGGATATATCTCGGTTCCATCCATATTAATGCCGAAGCGTCCTGATCCTGCAACCTAGTTCTCGAACAGATTCTTACAGCTACTATAGTCACGAGATTTTCGCGTTACAGTGCCAAAAACGCAATGCAACGCACGGATCAAGTAATCCATTGCTGGTGTATCGATCCTTGTAGTATACGCAATCATCGGGGTTTGCACATACTATTCGTGTGACTACTGGGGCTAATACATATTGTAGTATAACTGAACTGTCCTGTCAAGTTGGTATCCACTTTAGGACTTATGCGTTCTTGCAGGCGCCAAGAAAGGCACCCCCGAGTATGATGAGGTTTGCAGATCCACCCACCATACTCAGGGTAGCCATGCAAGGGTAGTGGGGAGTAGTCACACATTCATGCGGGGTTGAAGGGCGAGCGAACGACGGAGGTAGCACGGAGTGAGCTGGCATGGGCGAGCTCGATCGTCGCGCTGATATGGATTTCGACCAGACACTGCGCCCCGGCAACGGTCGCAACACGCTCCTGGTCCCAGATAATACGTGCTGTGCCGCTGACCTGGAGTGTTCCGCCCTGTGCAAAATCGAGTAGGAGCAGCCCGACCTGCGGGTGCGCCTGGATGTTCCCCAGCGTTTGAAACATCGTGTTGCCGGCGTAGTCCGGCAGCAGCAGCGTGGTCGCATCCACGACCTGCACGAAGCCTGGCCGGCCGCCCCGGTGCGAGACATCGGCGCCGCCCACCGGATGCGCGCTGGCGATAAACAGGGTATCGGCGCCGGCGATCCAGTCCTGCTGTGTGGACGTGAGCCGTTGGCCATGCTGGGCGATGCCCCGTGCAGGCGCATGCTCGACACGTTCCAGGTGCCGGGCCTGGATGTATTTGGGGCAGTTCGCATACACCTGCTGGGCATGGACGACAAAGCCGCCATCCGGTTCAAGTGCCGCCATTCCATTGACCCGCATCCGGCGCCTGCTCGCCAGATCGATCGCCAGCAGGCCGACCGCTGCTCCCACCCGCAGCGTGTCCCACAGCGGGTCGCCCGGAGCAGGTGTTGCTCGGATGTGGACGGTGCGCTCGTCACGCGGCTCCATAAAGCCCGCAGCGCCCGTAAGCAGCGAGGCCCACACCTGCCCCCGCGCATCGCGCGCGCCCACCAGCGCGAGGGGCTGCTCACGCAGAAATGCCTGCGCGGCAATCGGCATGGTCGCTTTGATACTTTGGCCGATGCGATGAGCCTGCTCCTGTACCCCAGCCTGTGCCTGCACGCTCAGCTCGCCATCATGAAAGGATAATGTCATAGTGTGCTTCCTTCCCAGTGTGGCCGAGACACATTAGAAAAAGCCACACGTCGGACCGTCGGCGACGGGCGCGGCAAAGCCCGCCGCGCCGGTAGGGCTGAAGATCTCCAAGCGAATGCCGTCAGGGTCGGTGAAGAAGATCCCACCCGAAGCGCTGCCCTCGCCGTGTGCGACCACACCATCGTAATGGAGCGGCGCGTTGAGCGCGCGCACCCGCGCCTCAAACGCGCGCACCTCGTCCATACTGCCGACCTGAAAGGACAGGTGATGCAGGCCCGGCTGACGAGGTTCAAAGTGCCCCGCGCTCTGCTGCCAGAGCGTCAGGACCAGCCTGCCGTCGTGGGCCAGCAACACAAATGCGCGCTCTGCCGCATTTGACTCCCCCGCGACCTCAAATCCGAACAGTTGCTGATAGAACTGCTTTGAGCGCTCCAGATCGGTGACGTTGAGGCCAATGTGACCGGTCTGCAAGGTCTGCACCGTTTCCGCTGCTGTCATGACATGTGCTCCTTACCAATACATTCGAATTATCCATACCTATCCAATATTAGAATTGGATAATCTGACTATAGCAGAGATCAATATCCTTGTCAATAGGCAAATAGCATGGGATAATAAGGGTGGCACACGGTGGTGAAGCTGCCATGCCTGATCTCGGCAGAAAGCGATGCAAGGATGACGATCGAAGCGACGAGCGCCTCTAGCCCCCAGGAACCGGACGACGCCGATAGGTTTGTGTTTGTCGGTGATGCACTGACGCTCGACCTGGTGAATACAGAAATGATGGTGCGGAGGAAACGGCGCGACATGCTGGCCACACCGCAGGATGTCGCCAGCTGGTGGCACCTGGCGCGGCGTCAGCATCCAGACGCGACCAGCGTAGCCGGCGCGGATGCGCTAACGGCAGACGAACTAGCGGATCTGGCGGCGCTTAAAGCTCTGCGGGCGGCCCTGCGCGGCATCTTCGGGGCACTGGCGGACGGAGTGGCGCCCAGCGCACAGGACATGGCAGCGGTGAATGCTGTCCTGGACACCGGAGCGCCCGCGCTGACGCTGACGCCAGAGGGGATGATCGGAGCGGAATACCGCTGCCGGGCAGGCGCGTCAGCCATGCGCTTCGCGATTGCGCTCTCGGCATTGCGTCTCGTACAGGAGGGGGATCACCAGCGACTGCATCGCTGTAGCAATGATCGCTGCGTGCTGCTGTTCTACGATACAACCCGCAGCGCCACGCGACGCTGGTGCAGCCTGGGCTGTATGGATCGCGCCCGATCGGCACTGCGCTACCGCAGCGCCAAGCAGCGCCAGTAGGGGATGTGGCTGGGCGCTCTTGACGACAGATGCTGCTTTCGAATGCTAGGGAGCTTGCCAGATAGTCTGGTGGCGTGCAGAGACTTCGTCGGGTAGCGCACAGCAATTTGCAGCACCTCCAGCCAGCGCTCACCGTGGGCGGCTATAGTAGTAGTCCAACTGCTCGTCAGCGCTCTGCTCAATGTCCAACAGCTCCCAGAAGCGCAGCTCGGCCCATAACTGCGGCGCGAAGCGCACCACGCCCTCCTCGGGCAGGTATTCGAGGAAGCCCTTGATCAGGAAGCGTTCCAGGGGATGACGAACGATCAGCTGGCGGAGCTGGACGTCGCCGACGGCGTTGGTGTCGGCCAGGTCCGGCGGCCCGATCTCCACCGGCAGCCCCTCCCGCCGCCGGGCCAGGTAGAAGGCGCGGAACGCTCCGGTCAGCGCGTCGATACGGGCCTCGCCGTCGCGGTTCACCACCTTGATCAGGGCCTTGAGCAGCACCGGCTTGTACGACTTGGTCAGGTTGCGGCTGCGGGCGAAGTCGAGGAACTCCTGGCGCCAGGCGTCGGAGTTCGCCGGGCGGACCCTGCCCAGCAGCTCGGCGCGGATCGCCTCGATCTGGTCGCGGCGGAAGAAATAGCCGCCACGCACGGTCGGGCCGGGCTGATGAGGCCGCAGCTTGCCCTTCTCGATCCAGCGCCGTAGCAGGGAGGTATCGACCCGCAGCGCGTGGCTCAACGCGCGCATCGAGATCAGGTCGTCCTCAAGGCACGCCACGCGCCCCAACTCGGCCTCTACCCCCACCCGATACGCCTGCGGTCGCTCGTGTACGCGGCCTAGTCGGGTCTCCTGCGCCTCGAACTGGCTGAAATACTCCTCGTCGAGCCCGCTGGCCGCACCGGCTAGCTCCGCAACGCCCAAGCGGTGCCGCAGCATCAGCGCAACAACCGCGTCGCCGTCTACCGTGGCGACGCGGGGGCTTCCGGCGACTGCCTTGAGCGCAGCCTGCCGCGTGTAGCCCGCCGTCGTGATGAAAATGCCCTGCGAGTACTGGCCGCTCAACGCGCCGATGAAGCGATCGATGTCGGCACGCTGTATGTTGGCCCGATAGCGCTTTACCTGAATCCCTGTAAGCCAGTAATACCCTCAGACAATGAGACCTTGGTAAATTCTTTCGTATAGATTGAGACGTAAGCAATGATCATATCATCGTCAAGCTCAAGCCGTATGCCTACGTTCAGCAGTTCAATCACACGCCTTTTATGTTCAAACTGTAGTTCTCCAATCTCGTTAAGAAGATCGGCAATCGTTCTACATTCTTTGACAATGCGATCGATCTCTCTATCGGAAAGTATTTTTTGCTCCACTTGTGTTTGATACTCTTTATATAACTCCTCAGATGCTTGTAGTTCAAGATCAAGAGGATTCCTGGCACGCTTGAATTCATCTACAGACATAGCGCCAGCGGCGAAGGCTTGTGATAGTCTATCTATAGCACGCTGATGTTTACTCCGTAAGCGTTCAAGTGATTCCAATGTCATCGCAGCAGAGTTATGATCTTCTAACTGTTTCTGCTGTGCTTCACGTAACCGCTGTAACTCTAACTCAGGGTTAAGCAACAGTGTTTCTATTGCATCCCATACCTTAGAATCAACGCGGTTTACTGGTAAGTATTTCGGTATTTTACATGCGTTCCTACCGTGCAAAACAACGGCTTTACAACGATAGTATAGATCACCTTTACCACCTGAGCATACTACCCGGCTATATCCGCAGATACAACCAAAGCGACGATTGAAGAGTCCAACATACTTCGTTGCTACATCACGCTTGGCGCCAGTATCGCGTTGCTTTAACCGTTGTTGTATTGCGGCATGTTCTTCTGGAGTCCTTATGGCTAACTCAGGATGTGAGGTTTTTATATCTCCATACGAAAAGACGCCAGTATACACTTCTCGTGATAAAATTCTTCCTACTTTTCCTATCGTCCATGCTGATGCTTTTACCCATCCTCTGAGGAAGTCAGGAGATTTATGTATATCACGATTCGCATTTAGGTAATCAGTAATCTCTGTTACGCCTTTACCTTCGTAGAGATACATATGGTCGATTAGCTTGACAGTAGCGGATTGACTTTCATCAAACACCAGCCGCATATTTTTACCTCTACCTACAAGTGCATAGCCATATGGTGCGCCGCCAGGACCGACAAATGCGCCAGATAAAGCCTTCTCACGTCTACCGCGCATGGTTCGTTCTTTGATCTTCAAGCGTTCAGCAGTAGCGTAGACGGCTTCTTGAAGGTAGTCACCGCGATCCTTTGCTGTATCTTTTATAGGACGTTCCCATGCTGTTAAATGCAGTTGTATACCGTTCTCAAAGCAGTCATCTAAGAACGTCTCTGCTATCGCCGCCTTTCGCCCTATTCGTGAAGCATCTACCGCAATAACAGCATTGATCTTTTTGGATTCAATGGCCTTGTATAACTGACTCATAGCAGGCCGTTCTAAAGGCCATATGACACCAGAGATATTATCCTCTGTATAAACGTGTTTTTCATCTATGGTCAAGCCGTTAGTGGTCGCATATTCATGTATCGCACGTAATTGCGACTGAATACCATAAGTTTCATCCTCTCTGCTGAAGCGCGCATAAGCAGCGGTGGTTATTTGCTTTTTCATGGTGGTGTACCCTTTGTTATTCAGAATATGTGTACGCGAATACCGCCAATAGTAGCAGTATTACAATTAACGAACCTGTATTGATTCCTATTACGAGCATCCCTATAATGAAGCAGAGTATGTATCTAATCGCGTATACTTTGCGGTAACGATGTTCACGACGTTCTATCAAAGCGACTCTATGCTTGAGCTTTCCCTGTGTATCCTGGTCAATTTCATGAGTAGACATGATGTAGTATCCTTTCATAAAGGAGTGTAGCGGGTAATACGTCATTGAATATTACCCGCCGCGTAGTATTCCCTAGAACGGCATAGTGAACGCTGGTATACCTAACGTGCTGATAACCCATAGCGATACTAAACAGATCGCCATTAACTTAGCGTATTGTCGCATACGTGATTCCTTTTCATACTGAGCGATAACAGAAGCGTTAGATCATAGGCTGATTCCTTTCTGCTAAAAGGTATAAAAAAAGCATGGCATAAATACCATGCAGGAATCAGCCTATCTTGATTGTTCCTGGTAGATACTCTACACTGATAGTGTCGTTATGAGCAATGACAGACTCGTGTGTGTGATAGGTATACCAACTTCGATAGAGCCGACCATTACGATCAGGTCTGATACTCTCGATCATCAGATCGTCAAGATCACAATAGGCGTCATGGTTCGGGTGTGTTCCTGGTCGAGTGAAGAAGTCCTGATAATATTCCGCAGCGGTGAATCGGGTGAGGCGTGCCATGTCTGACTCCCATAGCAACACAAATAACCGCAGTTACGCGGCACATGGGAGTCAGCGCATATACACTTGTGGAGAGTCTAAAGTATGATAGAATCCACGCGGCGGTATATTGCGCTGACTCCGCAGTGTACCGCTATGGGCGGTATGGGTGCTGACTCCATCCATATCGCCCACCACCATGATACACCCTTCTTCATGATTCCGTCAAGCCCTTATAACGACATGATTTACTTTATCCTTGGATCGTTCACGGCAACAGAAACAATCGTTTCTCGTAGTTCTTCTAACAGAGGAGTTTTATCACTTTGTCTTTCACCAGTAATGATGTCTGCATATAAACTACTTATTCCGCGATAATCAGTACTCTCCTTATCGTAAAAATACATTAACAATAGGGAAATCCATTTATGAAATTCCCCGAAATCGTCCGACTTATTTGCACCTGCTATCATCTTTGATACGTAACGCACGCTATTTTCATAGATTGCTTGCACATGTTCCCTAGATTGCTCTTTATATTTAATCTCTTGCTCTACTGTCCATTTTTTATGTTCCCTATCCCATTGTTCTTGCTGTTGTCGTCGTAAGTGTTTATTATTTATGACGTTGCCAAGCAATGTAAAAAGACTACCAATCGCCACACCAATAATTGTTGCGACTGCTGCATCCATTGTAATAACCTCCCTGATAGTACAGACTTAGTGGTAGTATCAGTCAGTTTCCGCAGGCATCGTATCATAACTTGACAATAACAAAAAAAAGAGACTCATCAGCAGCTATGTCAGCGAGTAAAAGCAGGTGGAAAAAGTTGCGCGGGTAACTACTTGAAGCCAATAAACTTGTGTATCTCGGTGATTATTTTTTCAGTATGTTGATTTTTCAAGTTCATTGAGTTCGATAATCGCCCGCTAAAATGATTTTCATCGAACCATTGATCTGCAATATCTGCGCTATATACAATATTATCAATATATTCTTTTATGAGTCTATCGAGAGTTGGTGTAAAGTAAACTCTATTTTTATAGTATACTTTCATAAAACTTGACGCACCATATATATAGGCGCCAATAGTAGTATCTTCCATATCATTATAATCTTTTTCAAGAACTTCGCCATGTAACTCTTCAAAACCCAACATACCATATGCCGCGTATAGTGACTCTACAGAACTGTTATATTCGCTCATCTGCGAATAAATCTCCCTCAAGGCATCTAATCTCTTCTCAAAAGCTAACTCTGACCGCTTCGCTAAAATGTTTGCCCTATTGGTGAGATAGGCGAGTATACCCGCAATGATACCGCCAAGCAAAGCAGCACCAGCACCGATAGCAGCGGCGTCTAGGACTTCTGAGCCAAACATAGTAGTAGTATCCTTCGCTATCCTGCGATCTTAGAAAAAGCATAGCCTATAATGACGCCAATGATTACAAGTATTATACCAACTACAAGATTTCCCTGTTCCTTTTCCACCAAGATGGTTGATTTTTCTTATATTCAAGCACTATTAACGAATAGCGTTTCGATAAAATATATATTATCCCCGCCGACCAGATAAAGCCTAGCGCTATAAGAGATAAGAAATATATTCTTGTCGCTTAGTGCATGACACACATTTGTGCTAGAGAAAACCGTACATCTGTGCATATTTTTACGTGACTGACACAGACACAACCTCTGGTAAGATAGGCGTTATCACAAAAACTATCTCATCTGAGGTGTATCATGTGTCAGTCAGAATCATTATACCCGTACTCATCGGCCCTGCAACTACTCGATCCCTGGATGCGCAAGCATCTGCCAAAATGGGATGAAACAGCCACACGTCGCCTCATCCAGTTGGCAGCAGGCATATTTGAACGGAAATCAGTTCTGATTGAAGAAATAGCCCGAGCAACTGCGTTCAACGCTACAGAGCAAATAAGCAATGAGACACAAGTGCGGCGCATTTTGCGAGATGAGCGCATTGAACTCAAAACGATGTATTATCCGCTCATTACCAAGTTACTTTCTGAACTCAAAACGGATGTTCTGTATCTCGTGATGGATGAGACGACGCACAGCGATGATTATTGTCTCTTTCAGGTAAGCCTGGCAACGGATGGATTTAGTATTCCACTGGGCTTCTTCCAGTATGCTGTCGATGCGGCCTGGGCTGATGATGGACGAGAATTACTTGAAACACTCGACCGAGTTATTCCCGAACAATTTAGTGTGATATTGTTAGCCGATCGCATTCATACCGGAGATCCGTTTTTGTGCTGCTTGGATGCGTTAGGATGGGAGTATGTCTTCCGCGCCCCAGAAGACACATACGTTGAGACCAGTAAGGGGTGGAAGAAGCTGCGCTCGCTGTATAAGCGCAAGAATGTCGGGCGATTTTTAAACAACGTCCGTGTTTGGAAAGGGAGTACACGGCGGGCCAATATCAGCCTGTATAAATATGCACGGGATGGATTTCGTGCGGTGAATTGGTATCTCATTTCCAGCTTGCCGGCATGTATGGAGCGGTTTGCTGAATATGCGTGTCGCTGGTGGCAGGAATGTACCTTCAAAGATATCAAGAGTGCGCTGTTCAATTGGGAACGTGGCCGCGTGACCGAGCCGGAACGGGTCGAGGTTTTGCTGATCGGAATGAGTTGTGCGTTATGGGTCATGTGGATGCTGGGACGCGCCTATGAGCAGATACCGAAACGAAAACCGAGTACAAAAACGCCACAAACACGGCGGAAGAGTATCATCAAACAGGGCATCGACGCCTTTGAAAAATTCAGGAAAAAGAAGATAGAATTAGTGCTAGAGGTACCACCACGACCGCGAGTACTCGATTATGCTCGTATCTTTTGTATTTCATGATTAGCCATGTCATGCACTAAGATTCTTGTCGTATTATCTTTTATTGGGGTAGCTATAAAACTGGGTGCAAAGAAAATAATAATCAGTGAAAAAATAAGTCCAAAAGAAGCAGTAAAAGGGCTTATAAAGGGAACTCTGCGTTTGGTTTTTAGAAACCGCGTTATTTCTGAAAGTGCAGCCATAGCATGAGGATCGTTATCGTATACCCATATCTCTGCTCTATTCTGTAAAAGTTCTAAATATATGTAAGGTTTACTAACATCGAATCTTAACTCGTTAACTTGCTCCTGCTTTAGTTCTGTAAGCTGTTGGGGAGATTCGATAGCATAGTCTTTTGTTTTGATTGAAACTTCTTCGGCATACTTATGGAGTACTCCATAAATATGTTCAACGTCATCCAGGTAAAGAAGAGTAGGGGGTAATGACTCTTTATGCTGCTTCGGTAGACGTTTCATGATCTGCACTCCGATAGATAAATCGGTAAGACGAATCACACGCATATACGTGCTACTGATCAGAACGTTGCAGAAGGGAAATTTAACATGACCAGATCGGGTATCAGCCGCCTATAACGCACCGCGTCATGGTATGCTGTGGAGTAGTACTGTGCAATACCCCTAGAATTCCTATACGACCGTGATATAATCTTGGAACCATTGATCTCTGTAGAGCAGCTATGAATGCCAACGTAAGAAAAGCATATAAGCGGCGTCTGAGATGCCTTGAAGAGATACGGGCATACTACGGCATTGATACGCCGCCACATATCCTCATGGAGGTTGAGGATATTGAACATTTGCTAAAAGAAAAATTCGGCATGAACGGAACCCAATACAGCGACCCCGCATATCTCTCCATGATAATACGCCTCCCCCAAGTTATCATGGAGATTGAGGATATTGAGGGGATAATAAAAAAAAGATTCACGACCTGTTGTTCAACGGGGGGATTATGAAAGTTTAACCTTCACCGTTGTGGTTAGGGTTTTAACTGCATCACTGGTAATGCCTCATGGCCGCTCTGGATATGAGCCGCTTTTGTCTAACACCACGTAGGGCTGCATCACTCAGGGCGCCATAGCCTCGGTTTGCTGCTACCCTTGCCGCATCATAACTTGACAATATAAAAAGAGACTCGCCAGCAGAGCAGATGAAAGAAGTTGCGCGTTCAATGTGATCTGTGATCAACCATTGTGGATAACCTGTGGGTAGTCTGTGGCTAATCAGCGTGCTACAGCAGCGAGGGTGTAAAGTGATTGGGTTGCATTTGAAGCGAGTGTCGCGGATCGGCTTACTCCTGATCAAACATTGGGAGCGGGTGAGCAACGGCAAAGCGTTGTGAGTTCTATTGATCGTCAAAGAGGATTGATACACGATGTCAAGTCTCAGCAATTTGTATTTGACTATTTAGCTTTTCAATTTCTTTTTCTGTATAGTCGATAAGTGTTTTTGTTGCAATTATTGCTTTCTCTATTTCTTTTTGATATTCACTCCTATATCCTTTGGTTCTAAACCATTTAACACCAACACCTATAATTCCCAACGATAATAAAAGAGCTGGTGCCATTGCAGCAATAGACATTATCCTATCTGGTACTGAGAAGCCTAATGGACCTTGACCCTCAAATTTCTGCTTAATGTATCTATTTAATTCGCTTGGATCATCTATACTTTTCTGTAAAACATTCATTCGCTCTTTATATTCATTTAATTCGTAGGTCTTTTGCTTTATAATATTTCTGATGAATTCAATCTCGATTTCTTGCCTTAAACTATCAATTCTGTCTCTCACATCAATAACTTGATCTTCAATATCGTTTTGTACAGATTGGCTTGTATCGTATTTTAAGACACTTTGTTCAAAACTTTGAACCCTTTCGCGAATTTCATCAATCTCAATCTGTATATACGGTGGAACATGTAATCCAAATTTGGCAGCTTGTAATTCAAGCACCCTTAAAGATTTCTTATATTCCTTAATAAGCGCTTTATTGTGCGCTATCTCTTCTCTAATTTCGTCGGCGTCCATAGATCACCTTAGTAATAATAGGCGCGGGTAATAAAACCTATAACTTTCGATATTCTTTTTCAGCTTTTGCCCTATTGAAACTTGCTTCTACAATGTCATCTAACGTTTTTTCTATCTTATTAACCAATACTGATGCTTGACCATCAGTGTTATCTATCGTGTCAGTTTCATCATCGATTAGTTCACTTAACTTCAATACAAGTTCTTTGGCATACTTCGTATCTCTATGCAAAAATAGCCCACAGCTATCAACTTCATTAAGTACGTCAAGTTTTTCATAAAGATATTGTATTTTAGCCTTAATATCAACAATCTCTGCTTGATCAGCGTGATCGGCATTTATACCTGCTCTGGCTACTCTTATTTCAATAAAATGTAACCGATTTTTGTGTTCCTGGATATTCGCCTTGATACGGCCGCGTTCCTCTGTGATTTCCGCCTCATCCATGGAAGTGTTCCTTTCACGTAATAATGTGTCGGGTGATTATTCTAGCATCTATAAGTTTTCAATCTCAGATATTTCACGCCTCAATGATTCTATTTTGTCCCTATCAGGTTTAATCCATTCGTCATACTCAAATATCATCATCACCGGAGGATGTTCACTTGCAAGAAAGTGCTTAATATATTCTACAGTAGGAGCTATTTTAGCTTCGAGTCTTTCCATTTCTTCCCGTTTGAGTTTTACAAGCATGTTTCTGCAAGTCATGACTTTATGTTCACAACTTTGTACTTCCTCATCAATCTTCTTTATATCTTGTAAAACATAAAAGGGAACTTTTGCACGACCAAGCATAGCGACTTGTCTCTCAAGCGCTCTTAAACGCTTACGATGATGCTTTTGTAGACCACGCTGATGTGCTATTTCTTCTCTAAGTTCATCAGCATCCATATATTGAGCAAGTAATTCTTTTGGTGATTGTAACTGTTCGGTCTGGACAGGTTCAGGTTGGATAGTTTGAATAACACTATCCCAATCAACGTTTGATCGTAGTTTACGACAGTGTGTTAGAAGCTCTTCGATGCGTCCAGAGCGATCGGTATAGGTGATAAGTTCTCTCACCATGCGGCCCTTGCCCTGATTAGTAAATTTTTCATGGTCAATCCCCATATCAAAGCAAAGGGTTTCCAGATCGTCTATATCGAAATACTCTGTAAGGTATTGGCGCAAGCTCGGTTTGTCAACATCCATGGCCCGTGAGTCCTTCGTGTAGTGCGATTAGCGTGTAAAGCGAGTGTAGCACATATGAAGGTCCTATGGGAATGAGAAAGCAAAACCCATGACCATCTCGGCCATGGGCTATGCGCCAGTGTGTGATCTGGTGTTACACGATATACTGTATGTTACAGGCTACCGATCACAATCCGCAAAGTGAGTGTACCGCTGTGGCATGGATTCCTGAATCCGCTTGGGCATAGTTGCTCCAAGCGGAGCATGGCACAGATGCAGAAATTATAGTCCCATAGATGGGAATTGCGATGCCTAGTGGTATTAAATCAGCTGGATGACAAAATATCATTCCCATAGATGGGAGTTCTGATGTACAATGGGCTGTACACGCCAGTCTGCAGGACAGAACTCTATGGCTTCGAGCACTCCCAATGTCGCCTCACTCACCTTCAGTGGGCACGAGACCTTCGTCTTACGAAGCAACTGGCTCAAGAAAGCCTACGACCTCTTACAGGAGCGCCCCGACCTCTTCTTTCTGGAGGACGCGTTTGTGCGCCTTGGCGTGGGCAAGAACATGGCCCAGTCGATCCGCTTCTGGGGCCGAGCCTGCAATGTCTTTGAGCGCTTGGAGAGGGGCATGGGCCACCAGGCCACTTGGCTTGGCAAGGCGCTATTCGACGACACGGATGGTTGGGATCCGTTTCTGGTTACCCCAACCAGCCGCTGGCTGCTCCACTGGCAGATCGTCTCGCGCCCCGAGGCGGCTTTCACCTTTTATTACACGTTTAATATGCTCCGTCGCGGCGAGTTCACAACCGCGCAACTGGCCCAGCAAATCATCCAGTTCGTCGCCCAGCTCGGCGGCAAGCCTCCGTCGCCGGCGACGATCGGCCGCGATATCGATTGTATGCTGCACTGCTACTTGCGCCCCGACGCCGCCCAACTCAGCTCGGCCGCCGAGGATACGCTCCACTGCCCGCTCCACGAACTTGACCTGCTCCAACTGCTGCCCGGTCAGGCCACCTACCGCCTCGTCAGTGGCGCGCGCCCCGACCTGCCCGACCAACTAGTGGCCTTCGCCGCGCTCCAGCAGGCGCGTGTACTTGGGCGCGCCACTGTCGCCTTCAATGAGCTTGCCTACGGCGAGCGTTCGCCGGGGCGCCTTTTCCGCCTCGACGAGGACGCCCTGCTGTCACGCCTCCTGCGCTTCGAGATTGTGACCCAAGGCCGGGGCGCCTACTCCGAGACCGGCGGCATTCGCCAGGTCGCCTGGCGCGCGCCGGAGGACGGGTCGCTCGACCGGGCGCTGCTTGACGACGCCTTTGCCCAGGAGCGGCGCTATGCCTGACCGCGCTGTCGCCATCGCGTCACGCTTCACCCGCGCGGTCCATATCAGGCGCGACTTCCACGATCTGCGCTACCGGCTCGACGGCTACCAGGTGACGCCGCTGGTGCGCCAGGTTGCCGGTCGGATCGTCGCCGGCCTCACACCGGGGAACGGCGAGCGCGCTTTTTCGGTCGTCGGCCCGTTTGGCTCCGGCAAGTCGGCCTTCGGCCTGTTCGTCGCCCACTTTCTCCAGCGCAGCGCCCAATCGCGCCGCCAACTGCTTGACTCGACTGAAGGTCACGGATGACGCAGCGCTCCTGCCGCTCGACGCGCCCTCGCTGCTGGCAGTGCTGGTGCCCGGCAACAACAGCTCGCTCCGCCACGCGGTGCTGGCTAGTCTGGGCGAGGCGCTGGCCGACCGGCGACTAAGGACGCCGGCGCTCGACCAACTGTGCCACACACTCGACACGGCCATGCGCGACCCAGCGCTCGACCCAGGGCGCGTCGCCGGGCTGGTGGCAGAGGCGGCGCGGCTCCTGCGGGACTACGGACATTTCAAAGGCATCCTGGTGCTGATCGACGAGTTGGGCCAGTTCCTCGACTACGCCGCGCGCCAGGATGAGGAACGCGATCTGTTCGTGCTCCAGAGCCTCGCTGAGATGGCCGCGCGCAGTGGCGAGACGCCGGTACTGATCGTGACCATTCTCCATCAAGCCTTTGAGCGCTACACGTTCAACGCTGGCGCAACGCGCCGGATCGAATGGGCGAAGGTGCAGGGTCGTTTCGCCGATCTGCCCTTCCAGGAGCCGGCCAGCGAGATGGTTCGTATGGTGGCGGTCGCCCTGCGGCCGGGCGGCAAAGACCCGCATGGTGTGGCGCGGGCGGCTTGGGCGGCGCGGCTCGCGCCCGCCGCCGAGGCGCTCGGCCTGCGGCCGACCGAGATCGGCGCGAACGAGTGGCGCCGGATCGTCGCTGATAGTTACCCGATTCACCCGACGGTGCTGGTCGCCCTGCCGTCGCTGTTCCGACAGTTGGCCCAGAATGAGCGCTCGCTGTTTGCCTTCCTGCACTCCGACGAGCCGTGGGGCCTGCGCGATGTGGTGCTCGGCCCAGCTCCCGCCGGCGAGCTGCCGATCTACCGGCTCACCCACCTTTTCGCCTACGTCGAAGCCAGCCTCGGCCCGAGCCTGTTCAGCCGGGCGCGGGGCCAGCGCTGGTCGGAGCTGGCGGAGGCGCGCGGCGTGCTGGCCGCCGATGACCCGCTCCAGCTCGACGTGCTCACAGTCGTCGGCACGATCGGCGCCTTGGAGCGCTCGTCGGGGCTGCGGGCCAGCCAGGCGCAGGTCGCGTTCGCGCTGGCCGATTCCCCCGACGACGGGGCCGTGGCCGACGCGCTGCTAGCGCTCCAGGGGCGGCGCCTGCTGGCCTACCGCCAGCACCGCGGTAGCTACATCATCTGGGAGGGCAGCGACCTCGATCTCGACACACTGGCCCAGGAGGCCCGCCGCGAGCTAGGAGATCGCGTGCCGCTGCGTGGCCTGCTCCAGCGCCACGCCGACACCTCGCCACGCATTGCCCGGCGGCACAGCTACCGCTACGGCGCCACCCGCACCTTCGCCGTGCGCTATGTGGATGCCGCCCAACTCGGCGCCGCGCTGCCCCCGGCCGCCGGCTTCGACGGCGAGCTGCTGCACGTGGTGCCGGCCGACGAGGAGGAGCTGAAGCAAGCCGAGCGCTGGGCGGAGGACCCCGCGCGCGACGACGAGCCAGGGCGGATCACGGTGCTGCCGCAGCGCGTGCGCGAGCTGCGCGACCTGCTGCTCGACGTGGCGGCGCTACGCAGCTTGCTCGACGAGCGGGAGGAGCTGGAGCACGACCGACCGGCGCGCCGCGAGGTAGCGGGCCGGCTGATCGAGGCCCAACAGGCGCTGGCCCATGTCATCGCCGAAACCTATGGGGGCGAGCACACCCGCTGGTTCTACCGCCAGGAGATGCGACCGGTGGCTAGCGCGCGGCAGATCGACGAATTGCTATCCGAAGCCGCCGACGTGACCTACGGCCAGGCGCCGCGGGTCTGGAACGAGCTGATCGTCCGCCGGCAACTGTCCTCGGCCGCCGCCAAAGCCCGGCGCAACCTTGTCGAGGCGATGCTAGAGCAGGCCGGCGAGGAGCGGTTGGGGCTGGTCGGCTACCCGCCAGAGCGGGCGATCTACGAGAGCGTGCTGCGGGCTGGCGGGCTGCACGGGCAGGGCGAGGCGGGCGAGTGGCGGATCGGCCCACCGCCACCCAACGACCCACTGCGGCTGCGCCCGGCATGGGAGGCGATGGAGCAGTTCCTGGCTGTCGAGGCGCCCGAGCCGCACCCACTTACCGAGCTGTTCGCTGTCCTTGAGGGGCCACCGTTCGGCGTGAAGGCCGGCCTGACGCCGTTGCTCTTCGTGGCGCTGTACGCGGCGCGCTCCGGCGAAATCAACCTGTATGAGCGGGGCAGCTACGTGCCCCTGCCGGACATCGCCACCTTCGAGCGGCTGCTTACTCGCCCTGAGCAGTTCGCCGTGCGCCTGAGCCGCGCCGACGGTGCGCGATGGCTAGTGTACGAGCGGCTGGCCCGCGCGCTGGCGCCGCGCGCCCTGGCCCAGCCCGTCCAGCCGGCGCTCCTGGCCGTTGCCCTGCCGCTGCTGCGCCTGCTGAACGGCCTGCCCAGCTTCAGCAAGCAGACCCGGCAGGTGAGCGAGCCGGCACAGGCCATACGACAGGCGCTGCGCGAGGCGCGCTCGCCCGACGAACTGCTGTTCGAGCGTCTGCCGCTGGCCTGCGGCCTGCCGCCCTTCCGCGCCGACGAGCCGGAGGGTGAGGCGCGGGTCGACACGTTCGCCATAGCGCTGCGCGAGGGGCTCCAGGAACTCCAGGATGCCTACCCACGGCTCATCCGGGCCATCGCCACCCGCATCGGCGTGGCTTTCGATCTGCGGTCGAGTGGTCCTGGCGCGCGGGCCGAGCTTCAAGCCCGTCACGCCCTGAGCGCCGAGACCACCAACGATACGCTCCTGCGTGCCCTCGGCGTGCGCCTGGAGACGGCCGATCTGGACGGCGAGGCATGGGTGGAGAGCGTGGCCGCCCTGGTCGGGCGGCGACCGCCCGAGCTGTGGAGCGACGGCGACCTGCCCGCCTTCGAGGTCGCCATCGCCGAGCTGGGGCGCCGCTTCCGCGCGGCCGAGGAGCTGGCTGTCGCTGCCCGCGCTGTACCCGCCGAGGCCCCGCTCCTGCGTATCGGCCTGGCCAACGGGCATGGTGAGCTGAGCCGCGTGCTCTATGTGGTCGACAGCGACTCGGCGGTGCAGCGGTTGCGCGCTGACCTTACGGCTGTCCTCGGCCGCCACGCTGGCCTGACGACCGACCAGCGCGCCGCAGCGCTGGCTACGCTGCTACAAACGCTACTGGAGCCGAGTGATGAGAGATTGGAGATTAGAGATTAGAGATTAAGACGCCGCAATTAATCTCCGATCTCCAATCTCCTTTGGGAGATCAGCCGATGACAGCACACGACGAGAGCATCCGCGCGTGGGGGGTGCGCCCCGGCCGCCACATTGTCAACCTGAGCGGCGGTAAGGACAGCACCGCGCTGGCGATCTTCCTGCGCGACAAGATCCCGCAGCTGGAGTATCTCTTCTGCGACACGCACAAGGAGCTGCCGGAGACGTACGAATATCTCGACCGGCTGTCGGCGTACCTCCAGCGACCGATCATCAAGCTCAATGCCCAGCGTGGCTTCGACCACTGGCTCGATATGTACGGCGGCATGCTACCCTCGGCCCGCGTGCGCTGGTGTACCCGCAAGCTCAAGATCGAGCCCTTCGAAGCCTACGTCGGCGACGACACGGTCTGGAGCTACGTGGGCATCCGCGCCGACGAGGGGCGCAGCGGCTACGTCTCCACCAAGCCGAATATCCACCCCGTCTTCCCCTTCAAGGAGTTTGGGCTCACCATCGCCGATATCGAACGCCTGCTGGAGACCAGTGGCCTGGGCCTGCCGTCCTACTACGAGTGGCGGCAGCGCAGCGGCTGCTATTTTTGCTTCTTCCAGCGCACCGGCGAGTGGGTCGGCCTCAAGGAGCGCCACCCAGAGCTGTTTGAGCTGGCCAAGACTTATGAGAAGGAAGGCGATGGCGAACATTTCTACTGGCGACAGCGCGAAAGCCTGGGCGAGCTGGAGCAGCCCGAGCGCGTCGCGCAGGCCAAGCGCGAGCACCAGATCCGCCTGGAGCTTGAGCGTAAGCGCCGCCCCGACCGCCCGCTGATCGAGCTGCTGGGCGCGGCCCTCGACGCCGAGGACGACGATCAGGGGTGCGATATCTGTCACCTTTAGGAGTAGTGTGATGCGAAATCTTAAATTTCACCAGGGATTCAAACTTGATCGAGAGCGGCTTGCAACTCTCGTGCGCTGCATCGCCGACAATGAGACAACCTCTAAAAAGGCTGCTGCTGCCTACATGGGCGTTGGTGAGCCCGCAGCTGAGGGCTGTATCGGCTGGCTGCTGAAAACCGGCCTTGGAAGCGCACAGCGTGGCGCATATACCCTCACCCCGTTTGGCGCCCTGGTCGCAGGGCATGACGCTCACCTGAGCCAGCGGGGCACCCTGTGGCTGCTGCATTACTACCTGGTGACTGAGCATGACGAGCGGGCAGAGGTGTGGTATCGCGCCTTTAATGAGTTCCTGAGCCCTGGCGCGCCCTTCACCCGCGACGCCCTGCAAACCTATGTTGAGCGGTCGCTGGACAGCTCGCCCGCGAATAAATCCGGCATTGCCGATGATTGTAAAGAGTTTGGGAAGTGCTACACCGAAGCGGTTGGCCTCGGCCAGCTTGACCTTGTGCGTGAGGTCGAGAGGAAAACCTATGAGGCAGGGCTTAACAGCGCGCCCGAACCACAGATCTTCGCCTTCGCCCTCCTCGACACCTGGCGGCGCCGCTTTCCTCACACCGACACAGTGCGCGTAACACAGATCTGCCAGGAGCCGGAGATGCCGGGACGAGTATTCGCCGCTCACCGTGACCAAGTGGTTCAAGCGCTGCAATCACTGCAAAGCATGGGGTTGGTCAATATTGTCGAACTCGCAGCATGAGCCGGTCACTCGCCGCTTCCGTGAGGAGCCACACAGACTAATCGCCGATTTCTACGCCTCGTTATGAAACGCTCCTTCCATAGTCCAGGATCATCTATAGCCAAGAATAGCTTTCTTGATCCCCCTTCAACCGCGCATAGCCCTCTGTGGCGGCTTTCCAGCGCATCGATCTTCTTGCTCCCCGCTGTAGCGATACATTGCGATCACTCCCTTCGCATGTTTTCACGGATTCGGCCAAGGTGGTGTTATGAGTGATCTTCTGTCCAGCACAAGCCAGCGCTTTACCGACTGCTGCATCAATGCCCCACGCTATAGAGTGGCCTGGCTGGTTGGCCCGCCACAGCGCAGCCGCAAAACGCTCCTGGCGTGCCAACTATGCGAACACAACGGGTGGCAGTATCTCGACTACACGCTGACTCCCGGCTATTTTGACGCTCTCGCCGATACGATCGACAGCTACCAGCCTACCCAACTTGTCGCCGCAATGCGCTCCTGGTGTGAAGCGTGCGACAGGGCTGTTCTGGTGCTCGACGAGATCGATGCTGTTCTGGCGACGTGGGATCGCAATCAGCGGCGTATTTGGGCCGGGTTAGCCGCTCGCCTACAGTATCTTCCGTGTGGTTTGCTCGTTGTCTCCCACTTTTTTACTATCCAACAGCTTACTGAATATCTTCCAGATCGCGAGCGACGTTACTGTTTTGACCTATCCGGAGACCTATCATGACAACTGATACCCTCTATCTCCGCGACCTTGTCACGGTAGACGCCGACTTCAAACCGTCGGTGCAACTACCCTTCGACTTCGACAACGCCGCGATCAATGAGCGTTTGATTCGCAGCTTTATCCCGACGTCGCAGACGATCGAGATCCTGACAGAGATCGCCCGCAGCCTGGACCCGAATAGCACCGAGCGCGCGCGGGCAATGGTTGGCACTTTTGGGACCGGCAAGTCCGATCTGCTGCTCATGATCTGCAACTATTTCGGGCGCCAGGCAGATGATCCGGTGATGGCCTCCTTTTATGACCGGCTTCGGAATATCGACCCCGCTCGCGCCGGTATTATCAAAGGCCGACGCGAGGGGCAGCCGCCGTTCCTGGTCGTTTTGTTGCAGGCCGACACCGTCTCGTCTTTCCCAGGATTTGTACTTCACGGGCTTCAGCAGGCGCTTGAGCAAGCCGGCCTGCCGCACCTGATGAATAAGACGCGCTACGCAGCCGCCCGCGAGCAGATTCTGACCTGGCAAAAGGAGGGGCATGCCCGGTATGCCGATTTCTGCAAGACGCTGGAAGACCATGAGAAGATCGATGTCAATGGCCTCGTGGCGGCACTGAGCGGCCCACAGTCTGATGATGCGTTGCGGCGATTTATGCGAACGTTCAAGGCCGTGACCGGCTCCGACTTCCATGTGTATGGTTACAGCCAACCCCATGAAGCATACGCGGGAGTTGCCGAGGCCCTTGTTGCCACAGGTAACTACAGTGGCATTCTGCTCGTTTGCGATGAGTTTACGGCCTTCCTGGAGCGATTTCATAACGCGATCGACCAGCAGTTTCGTGAGTTTGAGGCCGAGACAAAGGCCATAGAAAACTTGGCCGAGCGAAGCGGCTCTTCAGGTCGAGCACAAATTCACTTCATCGTAGCTACTTTGGATCCATTCGCAAGCGCGGCGGGCGACATCGGCAGCCGAACCGTGGCCCAGGCGACCGAGCGCAGTGGCGGGCGTTTCAAGCAGCACTCGCTGCTTATTCATGGCAGTGAAGAGCTGATCCGCGGGGCGATTAAGCGTCTGCCCGCTCCTGATGGGCTTGCCCTTTTACCCAATGCACAGCGCGATGATCTATTGGAGATCGCGGGCGAGATCGGGAAGATCCAGCTTCACACTCGGTGGCGTGAGCGAGAATGGACCCGCGATTATATTGTCGATGGCGCCTTCCCACTGCACCCGCTCAGCACCTATGCGCTCCCGCTGGTTAACCAGAAGGTGGCCCAGAGCCAGCGCACCATGTTCCTATTCCTCAAGGATGAGAAGGGCCTGCGCGGGTTTATTCAGCGCGAGCCGTTGCGCGATCAGTATTCTGGCTGGCGCCGGCTGCTTACGCCCGATCTGCTCTTCGACTATTTCCGCGAGAGCATTACCACCAAGCGCTCTGATATTCACGATGCCTTTGAGCATGCGGAGCAGCAGGTACGCACGGCGACGATCGATACCAGCCTGGCGATGCGGATCCTCAAGATCGTGGCGCTGTGTGAGACGGTCGGCAGCGACCTGGTGATGCGCCCAACCAGGCTGTTCTTGCGCCGCGCCCTGAATCTGCCCCCATCGGCCGAGGCTGATCTGGATACGGCGTTGAATCTGCTCGAACAGGTGGATGCGATTGAGTCGCCTAGCGAGGTCGGGAGCGAGGCCGGGATGTACCGGCTGCCAATGCGTGGGTGGGTCAGCGTCAAGAATTTACACCGGCGGATCACCAACCGCGCCCAAAATCTCGCGGCGACCGATGTAGGCAGGCTCCAGTCTATGTACCCCTCGGACTCCATCCAGGCCGTCGATTACAACCAGAATCGTGGTTCGCATCGTAAACTCAATGCCTACTATGTCAGCCCGGCGGCGCTGCACTCCCGCGAGCGCCTGAAGAGCGATCTTGACAATCTCCGGAATCGTGATGGCGTGCTCTGGCGCGTGATTACCTCAAGCGACGCCGAGCGTTCCGAGGCCCAGAGCCTGGCCCGCGAGCTGACGGCACAGCACAATCGGTTGCTCATCGCCGTTCCTGTCGCGCCATCGCAGGTGCTGAGCGCGCTGCGTGACTACCAGGCCCTGCGGGATCTGCGCCAAAGTGCAGATCTGGAACAGGCGAGCAAGCCCTACCTTGAAGACAATGGCAAAGTCGGGAAGGAGTACAAGGCTCGGCTTGATCATGAGCTGAAGCAACTGACCGACCCGCGAGAGTGGGAGTGGTTCGCCGGTGGCCGTAGTCAATCGGGCCTGAGTAGCGCCGCTATCGCCACCCTTGCGAGCCAGATGATGGAAAAGGTATTCCCTGACACGCCAAAAACAAACTTGAAACAACACTTCAAGCCTGACGAATTTGGCAGCACTATCAAGGCGGTTGAGCAAATTATCAAAGGCGATATTCAAATCGTTAAGAGCAACAAAGGCTCGGTAAGCGCGCCTGAGAATATCTTGCGCACAGGTGCTGTTGCTCTTGGCCTGCTGCAATCCAAGGACACTTCCGGCTCTTTCGAGATCTTCAGCATCACTGACCCGACGAGTAGCGCTAATCCGGCCAGTGGAAAGATCTGGCGCCAGATGAGCGAGCATCTGGCGGCAGGAAAGCCGTGGGCCAACCTGGTGCGAGAGCTGCGCTTGCCGCCCTTTGGCCTGTATGACTCGATCCTGCTCCTCTTCCTGGCAGCCTTCGTCGCCCGCAATGCCGACTCGATCTCGATCACAAAGGCTGGCGCGGGCAACCGCGCCGTCGATGTAGATCCCACGCTGCTCAAGGGGATGCTGGAAAAGCCACAGGACTACACCGTGCGCTACCAGCCCTTGAACGAGGCTGAGAAGCGCTGGCTGCGAGGTATTGTCGAGCGTGGCCTGCGGGTGGTGGATTTTTCGCCGCCTCCAGGCACCACGCTGCGCGCCGCCGTCGCCACACGTCTCAAAGGATGGCTGAATCGCCGGGAAATACCTATCTTCGCTCTGAGCTTGAGCGAGGAGCAACTGGCTGAACTTTTGCCCACTGCGGATCCGACGGCGATCGGGACCATGCAGCTGTTGTTGCGGAGCCAGGGCAGCGACGCCGATCTGGCAAGTCTGCTGCTTGCCGATCTCCCCCACCAGCTTGGCGCGCCGGAGCAGCACGCGACGTGGGACCAGGACACTGTGGACGCGTTGCTAGTAAGTTGGATTGCGATCTGCGATCTGCGCGCCCACCTGCCGGTGGTGTTGAAGGAGCAGGTCGTCCGGCGGGCGGCAGCACTGTTCGGCGCCGAGGAGTACGCGCCAGAGGTCCGTTGGCGCGTGATTCATCAGTGGCGCTATAACCGTGGTGCTGTGCGCGAGGAGCGCCTTCCGAGCCTCGCACGAGAGCTGTTTCGCCTCACGAACCTCGTTACCGGTAGCATCGAGCAAGCGCTATTCGAGGATTTTGCTCGCCGAGTCATCACCGTTGGTGTAGAGTACCAGCGTTGGCAAGATCTGGATAAACTTGAAAAGGTGTTCGCTGAACTGACTAAGGCCCGTGATGAGATCAATCGGGCCTGGGAAGAGGTTGCGCCTGGTGATGACATCTGGCGCGAGGGCCTGGTGCGCCTTGCGACGGGGCGATCTATAACCGGTGTGAGCGCCGAGCGCGCTGCGAACGAGTTAGCGACCTGGAGTTCAGGAATCGCGTGGCCCGCCTGTACGCAGGCCCTGAACGTTGCTCAAATCCAGGCCATCTATGCAGAAACGAGCCCCGAGAGCTGCCACGACCTGGTGCGCCTCCTCAAGCGCGCCGATTATGACCAGGACCATTGGCGCGAAGATTTACAGGAGTCTTTGCCAAAGGAGTTTGGAATCCTGGGCTATACGAAAGGCGAGGTGAACGCGGCGATCAAACGCATTCAAATGGTAATGCCGCTTGCGACGAGCCTTGAGACCCGGCTGCGCCGGCATGTCCTCCAGCACATTGCCAGGCTTTTCGGCGACGGCATCGAGGCCCCTGCGGATGCGCCGATTGATACAGTCCTTGGGCAATGGCGTGAGTGCTATGCTATTCCCGAGCCAAACGATCTATCGCCTGAGGCAAAGAGCGTGCTGTTTCATGTGGACAACTGGGCCGGCGACGCAGAAACCCTGCTGCTTACAAGGATGCCGGGTGCTATTGGCGCCGTAGGCCGTCCGGTTCGCCAGTGGGAGCGCTTTGAGCTGCTCGAAACGTATGCGGGGGCGTTGCGGCAGCTGACCGCAGAGATCTCCAACTACGAGCCGGTAACTGCCGCGATCTACAACTGGATGGTTGGCATCTTGCGCGTACTGGGCCGGGCGACGTCGGCGACACCGCCACACGAACGCACACGCCTGACCGAGTTTGTCGCCGCCGAGGTAGGGGCCTGGCTTCGCGAACAGCGCCTCCCCGCTTTTGTCGCCGACCTGAGCGCCGACGAGCTGCATGGCATCTTCCCGGACACCGACGCGCAGACGCTCGCCGGGCTGATGCGCCTGTTGCGCCGTGATGCCATCTCCTCGGCGCAAAGGTTGATTAGCCAGGGCGTGCCCACAGCCCTGGGCCTTGACCCAAGCCCGGAATCATGGACGGAACAGGATGTAGACGGCGCTCTTGAACGTCTCGTCACGCTGCGAGGGCTTGTCGAGAGGCTACCGAACAGCCTGCGCGAGCGGGTGCTGGTTGAAATCGGGCAGATCTTCGCCTCGAATGTGACGCCGGCATCTTCCGCCGATGTGCTCTCGCAGATGCGCGGTTGGCGCGCGGCCTATATTATTCTGCCGGACGAGCGGCTTTCGCCGGATGCACAACTGCTCTACGACACGCTGGGCGGCGCAGAAGATGATGTCGATGGTCTCCTGTTGCAGCGGCTACCGTCACGCATTACCGAGGTGCGTGCGGCGTACGGCAGTTGGCCGAGCTGGTCAACGCACCAGTGCTACCTTGACGCGCTACGCGCCGCCGCAAGTGAAATTGCCGAGCACGGTATCGTGAAACCGGGTAGTGACAACGCGGCGAAGGTCTGGCGCGAGTTCCGCCAGCAGTTGGACACTCTCAATGATGACGAGAAGCGGTGGGTGCTCAAGACCTTCCGCGATGAGTTTCCACAATGATCACAATCATCGCCGACCCACATCATTATCACGCCCAGCCATCGGGCGCGCTGCGCGTCGGTCGCCCCGTCGACTATACGCGTGCCCGGATCGCCATCCGCCGCGCTCTCGATCAGGGGCAGAACCTGACCATTCACGTGACCGACCGGCTGCTGCTGCATTGGCTCGATGATCTCACGGATTATGAAGGGATCGAATGGCAGCGTATCGCGCCCGAGGCGGATTACCGGCGCGTATTCGGCGCCGATCCAGCGCGACCGTTTACCCCCGAGTTGCTGATTGTCCTGGACATCGCCAGCATGAACGCGCCCCCGCCAGGGGTAGAGATCGAGCCGGCAGGATGGGTATTGGGTGAGCGTCTGCACCCGCTGTGGGCCGTCCCGCAGGGAAGCCGGGCTCACCTGGCGCAACTACTCGCCTGGACGCTCAACCATGCCAATAGCCTGGCGCCCAATCTGCAACCTCTGGCCCAGCGGTGTCTTGATGCCTGGGCAAATGCCGACCCGGCATATGCTGCGCTGCGGGCGGGCAGCCTGGCGAGCGATGCGATAGGTCTGATCAGGCGCACCGCCCTTCAGCGTTATGACACGGCCTGGCTGCGCGAGCAGGGGCTGGAAGAACTTCCTGTCGTTGTCCCGACCCTTGAGCACATCCTTTGGATCAATGCCTTGAAAGATCTTGCGCCGGCCATAGAGCGCTATTGGCGCGAACGTATGCTGCAATCAACACCAGATGCGGTCTTCATTCAGTCGGCCATCGAGCATATGTCCGGCTGGAGCGATACCGAATTACGAGCCATTGAGGGAGTGCTTCGGCGCAATGCGGGTCTGCTTGATGGTTCGTTGATACAGGCGCTACGGCGGCGCTTTGCCAATCTGCCCGAGGCAGCGGCAACCGTCGACGAGCTTGAGACCTTTGTGCCACCAGCGCGCCCCGCGCTACCGCAGGAGCAGTGGAGCGACCAACAGTGGCTCCAATGGGCGACCGACGATTACATGCCCTATTTCACATGGGTTGTGCGGGCGCAACAGCCGCGCGATTACCAGCAGGCATGCGCGCTCGCTTACGAGATGTGGCTGGCCCGGCGCTATCCGCACTGGCTTACCAGCGTCGGCTCGCCGCTCATCACGAGCCAGTTTACCCACATGCGCGAACTGCACAACGCAAAGCCAAACACCGTGGTGGTCTGGCTTGTCGTGGATGGGATGACGTGGTGGCAGGGGCGCGTATTGCGGGAGATTTGCCGGCTCCAGGGCCTCCACCCGCAGCGCTACGAGCCCGGCGTCGCCATGCTGCCCTCGCTTACGGACATCTCGAAGCGGGCGCTGGTCACGGGCATGGCGATTACCGAACCACCTCACGGGAGTATCGCGCAAGCGGCACGCGAGAAGCTTGAGCGGTCAGGTGTGCGCGGCTACGTCGGCTACGACGCTCGCGAGGCCCTAGAGGCCCTGCGAAGCACAGAGCCGCCCCAATGTCTGATCTTGTTCGCCAATATGCTCGACCGGCTGGCGCATGATCGCCCTGACTTCGCCGACGATGCCATCGTGCGTGGGTATCTGGAGGATCTTGGGCGAAATCTTGCGCGGATGCGGGCAGCCTGTATTGAGCGCGGGCGCTTCTTCCATGTCCTGGTTGGCAGCGATCATGGAAGCACGCTGCTCCCACCTGGCGCGCCAACACGTCGCTTACCACAGGCGGCGCGTGAAGTTCTCGATGTCTGGGAAGATGCTGGGGACCAGCGCGCTACAAGCCCTGCATCAGCGCGCGCGGCCCTGGTAAGCGACGCTCATCGACTACAGATCGATCAGCCTGATGATTGGCACTATCTTGCGCGCCTCCCGTACCAGCTCCCGCAAGACTATCTTGTCCCACGCGGCTATGCCGCGATTGGGAGACGGCCATCGGGCTGGACGCACGGTGGACTTACCCCGGAGGAGACGATTGTCCCGTTGATGCACCTGGCGCCGGAGCCGCTGGTCGTGCAGGATCTGAGGCTTACAATAAGCGGACAGGTGCGTTCGCGGCAAGAAGGCGCACTCGACATTCTCCTGGTAAATCCCAATCCCGCGCCGCTCGACAAAGTGGTGATTCAGATCGCCGATCTCAGGCCGGTAACAATCGAGCGGGTCGCCGCAGGCGGGCGCTACGAGACTACCATCACGCTGCCGGCCCGCGCTATTGAGGGCATGGAGCTACCACTGGCTTGGGAGCTTGAGGGCCGTGTCCTGGGCGTCGAGCATCGCCAGCGAGGTGAGGTAAGGATCGCGGTGCGGCGGCTGCAAACCGAGGATAGCTTTGATGACCTGTTTGGATAAGAGCGCATGAGCATTAGCAAGCGTTATGAGGAAAAAGCGCAGAGGCTCTTCGGCGAGGTCTGCGTCAACAAAGCGCTGGTGCAAGAGGCGGGCTTCGGCACGCGGAGCGTCCCGACCTTCGTCAGCGAGTGGATCGTGACCCGTCACACACCCGATGGCGTGCTGAACGACGAAGCCCGCCAGCGCATCCGCACGTTTCTCAACCGGCATCTGCCGACCCGCGATCAGAAAGAGCAACTCAAGGCGCAACTCCAGAACGGTGAGGCGCTCACGGTCCTCGATCAGTTTAACGTCACCGTCGATCTCCAGCGGAATGAGCTGCGCCTAGGTATCCCCTGCCTCGACGAGCGCAAGGCCGGGATAGAGCGGCATATCGCCGAACAATACCCGCTCCTATTCGGCAGCGGTGTCTGGGGGGTCGGCAAACTGCAATACTACCCGCCTGACCATATGCGGAAGGAGGGGCAGATTTGGATGGTCGATTTCCGGCCCATGCAGAATGCGAGCCTCGACCTGGACCTGTACTGCGAGCAGCGCGCGGCCTTTGCACTCGACGAATGGCGCGATCTCCTCGTCGCCAGCATGGGCTACAACCCGGATGCCTACACTATTCACCAGCAAATGCTGCTCCTGTCGCGGCTGCTTCCGCTGGTTCAGGAGCGCGTCAATATGATCGAGCTGGCCCCCAAAGGAACCGGCAAGTCCTTCGTCTTCCTCAATCTCTCACGTTATGCACGGCTGGTCTCAGGTGGAAAGGTGACGGCAGCAGCACTCTTCTATAACAACCAGAGCCGCCAGCCCGGTCTGCTGACCCACTATGACTTGGTGGTTTTCGACGAAGCCCAGTCGCTGTCGTTTAGCAACCCTGGCGAGATCATCGGCGTCCTCAAGGACTATCTGGAGTTGGGCAGCTTTGCCCGTGGCGGGGTACAGAAAGTCGAGGCAAGCGCCGGACTCATGATGCTTGCCAACATTCCGCTGGATGAACAGAAGCGCCCACGCCACGAAAATCTCTTCCGGGAATTGCCGGAATTCTTAGGCGAGACCGCCTTCATCGACCGCATTCACGGCATTTTGCCGGGGTGGGAACTGCCGCGAATTGAACAGTCCTTTATCGCCACAGGCGTCGGTTTCAAGGCTGATTTCTTCGGGGATGTGCTGCATCACCTCCGCACCCGCGCCGGCTACGAGCAGATCGTGCAGCAACGCAAGACCATCACCGGAACCAACGATCGGCGCGACATCACGGCCATTTCACGCCTTGCGGCCGGCTACTGCAAGCTGCTCTTCCCGCATGGTGAGCTTTCAGATCAGGATTTTGAGGAGTACTGCCTGAAGCCAGCCATCAGCCTACGCCAACGGGTTCGTGATCAGCTATCTAACCTTGATCCAGAGTATGCACGCGTGAAGATTGGCTGTGCGTAAATGGATGAGCAGCAGATGCAGCCCTACCTTAAAAGGCTACTAGGCAACATGGCCCACCTCCAAACGAACATGCGACCCTCCACCCCATAGTACTGCGGTCCTGGCGGTAAGACAAGCTGGCACGAGCGGCAAATAGCTTGGCACACTGCCCGCCGGTGGACATCAATTTGAACAGCCCCGACAAAGGTGCATAGGATTGGCCGCCGCGTTGCGGTATCGCGCCGGATTGAGTGTCCCGCGAGTTAGTTTTGCGTCCCCGATCGAACAGTGCCAACCGCTTTGCGCTGTAGGATTGGCCAGACAAAGCCGCCGCGCGGATAATTGACCATGGAGTGAGCATATAAGGATTGCGAATGGCTCCCCTCCCCTGCTAACATCACTGCATCAACCGTTAATAAACGGTTAAACAAACCAACAACGTCGTAGCACAACATGTAAGGGGGGCACATCATGCCTAGCATTCCGACCAACCTCCACTCAGTGCGTATCATCAAGATCTTTGGCACACTCTTTATCGGGCTCTGCCTGGCCGCAATGGTGCTCGGCATCGCCCTTCCATATGGTTCGAGCGCCGCCAGCAACTCAGTCGTCATCAAACCGGAGGCGGACACCTATGTAAAAAGCAATACACCCACCAAAAACTACGGCGTCGCATTGCACCTCGATGTCGGCGCCACGCCACAGATGCGCAGCCTGCTGCGCTTCACTGTGAGCGGGATGGGGCAGAACGGCGTGGCACAGGCGCGGCTGCGGCTCTACGTCAGCGACGCCAGCAGCAAGGCCGGCGTGAAGGTCTTCGCCACCGCCCCCGCCTGGGACGAAAAGAGCATCACCTGGGACAAGCAGCCTGCGCTGGGGACACAGGTTGCCGAGCTGGCCCCCGCCGGCGTGGCCGCCAACACATGGATTGAACTCGACCTGGGCCAGGCGGTGACAGGCGATGGCGTCTACAGCTTTGCCTTGACCAGCGAGACCACCGACCCGCTAGCGTTCCGCTCCAGGAACCAGGCTGAAGCGCCCGAGCTCAAGCTGTACCCGCCGGCTGCGGTACCACCGTCGCCGACTGCGGTACCACCGTCGCCGACTGCGGTACCACCGCCGCCGACCGGCAAGGTGAAGATCCTGTGCGAGAACAAGGTGTACGACGGCTACACCAAGAAGCTGTTCGTGCTGGAGACCGCCGAGGATCAGGACCCCAACATCCAGAAGGTGATCCGCAACTGCACCTTCCGCAACGGCAGCGAGCCTGCGCTCGTAGTGCGATCGGCCAGGAATGTGCTTGTCGAGGGCAGCACCTTCGAGAACATCCGCTCGAACCAGCCGGGCGTCGGCGTCCACGCAATCAATATCCCATGCCGCGCGCCGTGCGTGATCGACAACGTCATCATCCGCAACAACCACTTCAACATGATCGGCGCCGATGGCATCCAGTTGGGCGAGGAAGACCGCAACATCAGCAATGTGCGCATCGAGAACAACACCTTTGTCGGCCGCGAGGGCACCGGCGAGAACGGCGTGGATGTCAAGGGCGTCAACGGCCCGATCTCTATTGTCGGCAACGTCATCCACGGCTTCCGGCCATGCCTATCGCCCAAGCAGGGCGGCACACAGGACTGTAGCGGCAGCATCGGGGCGGGCATGGTCGTCCACGACGGCACCCCGTCCGGGCGCGCCAACAATGTGACGGTTGAGGGGAATGAGTTCTACGACAACACCGACGGCATACACGTCACGAAGTCGGACAACATCGTAGTCAAGAACAACTCCTTCCACGACAACCTGGAGTATGGCCTGCTGGCAAGCGAGGTAAACAAGCTCACGATCAGCGGCAACACCTTCGCCAACAATGGCATCAACATGGACATCCAGAAAAGCACCGACTGCTCGGCGACGAGCAACAGCTTCTCGGGGTCGGGCGGCACTGGCTCTTTCGGGGCCTGTACGCGCTAGTCAACAAGGGACCTGCCGCAGACGAAAGGTGATAAATGACAGACGAAGGGGGACATGTCACAAACGAAAGGTGATAAATGACAGACGAAGGGGGACATGTCACAAACGAAAGGTGATAAATGACAGACGAAGGGGGACATGTCACAAACGAAAGGTGATAAATGACATGTCGAGAGGGGACATGTCACAAACTAAAGGGGACAAATGACATGTCGAGAGGGGACATGTCACAAACTAAAGGGGACATGTCACAGACTAAAGGGGACAAATGGCATGTCGAGAGGGGACATGCCGCTGGATAACTCATGAGTTCGGACGGAGGGCCAATGGCCCTCCGTCCGACTCATGTTCGTGGAGTATAACTATCGCGAGTCCTTGGCCGCTCTCAGCCTGCGGCCTTGTGCTTGAAAGGCGCGTCAAAGTCGTTGATCGCGCCATCCGTGCCGAGCGCCGCGGCGAGCGTGGCATCGTCGGCGTCGCCCTTGCCGAGCTGAAAGATCGAGAAGCCGCGCATGCCCTCCGCGCGCGCATACTTGATCTGGGCCACGGCGACCGCCGCGTCAGCGCCGCCGCCGGGGTACACCTGACCATCGGGGTAGACGATCGCCTCTTTCTCGGGCATCCACGCCACGCCAAACCACACGCCGTCGAGCCGGCCGAGGAACGAGCGCCAGTTCGGCAGCCGGCGCCGCCACAGCTCCAGGCTTGGCGTGTAGTCCCCCGGCGTCACGGCGTCCATGTAGCCACCCTTCAGCCAGCCGATCGGGTCGATCCGGCTGTTGGAGGGGCGGTGCTGCACCCCGTCGAAGATGTAGTCGTTGTCGGGATGGGCCGTGACCCATTCCTCGAACCATTGCGGCAGGCGGTCGCCGGGCGCGATCGGCTTGGGGTCGATATTGTCGACAAATGCGGTGATCAGCTTGCCGGGGTACCTATCCTTGACGGCCTCATAGCAGCCCTTGACAGTATCGGCGATCCCACGCGCGCCGCGCTCGTCGATCGATCCGGCGGAGGTGGGATAGCGCAGGTTATCGAAATGCACGCCGGCCAGGTCGGGGTAGGCCGCCAGCCAGTCCAGGCACCACTGCCGGTGGGTTTGCTGCTCGCCGGCGTCGGCATAGTCGACAAGCGGGCCGCCGTTCTCGCCGCCCCCTTTGCGCCGGATGCTGTTGAGCCAGACATGCACGCGGTATCCATCGGTCCTGGCCTGCTCGAAGAGTCGATCGAAGTGCCGCTGCTCGGACCAGCCCCCATTATCGCCCAGCGTGTAGGATGCGAGGAAGATCGTGTTCAGGTTGGCGGCTTGGATGGCGTCGAGCGTCCCAGTCTGGGCCTGGCGCGAGCTAAACGCGGGCGGGTTGAGCCACACGGCACGCGTCTCGGCCAGGGGTGCGCCCTCCAATTGCGGCGAGGGAATGGGAACCACAGTAGACGCCGGGACAGGCCGCGGCGAGGGAGCAGGCGGCTGTGTTGGCGCGGGAGCAGGCGGGAGCGTAGGCGTAGGCGCCTGCGCGGGAGGCGTGGGTGTGGAGGATTCGGCCCCGGAGCAGGCCGCGAGCACCGAGCCGAGTGCCGCTGCCCCAAGCCCCCGCAAGAACTGCCGTCGCGTGTACCATACTGCTGGTCGAGTCATGGCCGATATTATCCCCCACTCAGCCGCGCTTGTCCATCCACCTCCTCCTGTAGCTCGCCGGCGATCCCGGCACGCTCGGGCGCCGAGACCGAGACCTGCCCCTCATCGAGCACCAGTGTTGTCCCGGTTACACCCAACTCGACCAGCAACTGCGCGACCTCCAGCGCCCGAAGCCCATCGTGACCGCGCACTGGCGGCGGGCCGGCCAGCCGGACAGCCGTCGCAAAGGCTTCCAGCTCGGCCCGCAATGGCTCACGCTTGTCGATCTTGAAGCGGATCATGTGCCCCTCGGAGACGCCAAGTACTGCCAGCTCGTGCCAGTCGTCGCCACGCGGCGCCGATTCGTTCTCGTAGAACGCGAGATCCTGGGTCAGGTAGTTGGCGACGAACATGCCGCGCTCACCCAGCACCGACAGTTCGCGCACCTTGGTGGGCGTCAGCCAGTTGATGTCGAGCACGCCAAGCACGTCGTTCTCAAAGCGCAGCACGGCCGAGAGCAGATCCTCGTGGGCGGTGTGCAGCCGCCGGCCAACCTCGGCATGCAGGCGCACGACACGCGAGCCGGTCAGGTAGTGCATAATGTCGAGGTCATGCGTAGCCAGGTCGATCACCACACCGACATCCTTGATCCGCGCCGGGAACGGGCCGATACGCCGGACGTGGATCTGGTAGACCTTGCCGAGCGCCCCCGCCTCAAGCTGGCTTTTGAGCGCGATGATCGCCGGGTTGAAGCGCTCGATGTGGCCGACGGTGAGCATGACGCCCAACTCCTGCGCCAGGGCCACCAGCGCCGCGCCCTCCTCGACCGTCGCCGCGATCGGCTTCTCAACCAGAGTCGGCACGTCGGCCAATAGCACTTCGCGGGCGATGGCGAAGTGCTGCTCGGTCGGGACGACTACCGAGACCAGGTCGAGCTGCTCGCGCTCAAGCATCGCGCGGTAGTCTGTGTAGGTGCGCACGCGGTAGCGCTGGGCGAGCTTGTTCAAGACAGCCTGATCAGGGTCGGCTACGGCCACCAGGATGGCGTCTTCCATCTCGGCGTAGACGCGCGCGTGGTTGCGGCCCATCATGCCTGCGCCGATCACGCCGGCGCGCAAGAGCTTTGGCATTGTGAGGCTCCTATATCTTTAGTGCTGAAAGTGAGATTCTTGAGGGGCGACCCCTCAAACTCCCTTTTCAACTACCTTTAGTGCTGAAAATGAGATTCTTGAGGGGCGACCCCTCAAACTCCCCTTTCAACTATCTTTAGTGCTGAAAGTGAGATTCTTGAGGGGCGACTCCTCAAACTCCCCTTTCAACTATCTTTAGTGCTGAAAGTGAGATTCTTGAGGGGCGACCCCTCAAACTCCCCTTTCAACTGGCTCCGGCGAGATCATCGACCAGACGCACATAGCCGGCGGACTGGCTGGCCCAACTGTACTGCTGGCGGAACCTGGCCGTGTTGCCGGCCAGGTCGCGCAGCCGCGCGCGGTCGTGGTAGAGCGCGCGGATGTGGCGGGCTAGATCGTCGACGTTCTCGGGGTCGAAGAACTCGACCATCGACTCGTCGAAGTAGGCGCTGATCCCTGGCGTGCGCGCCACGACCGCCGGCACGCCCAGGGCCATGTACTCCATCAGCTTGGTGGGCAGGATACCGTCGGTGAAGACATCGCGCCGGTACGGCACCACGCCGAGATCGGCCGAGCGGATCAGCCAGGGCAGCTCGGCGGTTGGCAGGAAGTCGGTGCTGATGCGCACGCAGTCGTGCAGCCGCAGCTCATCCGCCAGGCGCCGCAGCGAGTTGAGGTGCTCACCGCGACCGTGGACGATACAGCACAGGCCGGGCAGCTCGCCGCGTACCTGGGCCAGCGCTTGCAGCACCAGATCGACGCCATAGCGCTCGGTCAGGGTGCCGTGGTAGATCAGGCGAAACTGCTGGCTATCCTGCCCGCGCTCCGGCGGCGCGCCGCCGTCGAAGTAGCGCGAGTCGGCCACGTTCATCACCACCGAGCAGCGGCCGGGCGGAACCGAGCGCCGTAGCAGGGTCTGGCGCCAGGCTTCAGTGACGGTGATCACATGATGGGCGAAGTGGCAGGCCAGCCACTCCTGCCAGCGCAGCAGGCGCGCCGGCCAGCTATCGAGGGTGGTGTGAAACCGGGCGCAGTAGAACTCGGGCATGAGATCGTGGATGTCGAGGATCACGCGGCTGCCGGTGAGGCGCGGGACCAGCGCGGCAAACACCAGGAAGTCCGGCAGGTTGTGAATCTGGACGACATTATAACGCCGCCGCAGGTGTAGGGCGGTCAGCCGCAGAAAGGCCAGCGCCATAAACGCCAAGTACTCGACGAGCTGGGCCAGGCCGCCGCGCCGCTTGTCGCGCCGCACCGGCAGCCGGTACACCATGGCGCCCGCCACGCGCTCGGCGGCAGGCTCCTCGCCGTGGCGTAGGCAGATCACATCGACCTCGTAGCCACGGTCGACCAACGCCTCGGCCTGGCGCTGAACGCGCGTCTCATCAAACGGGTAGTAGCTATGCACGACCATGCAGTGGCGCATTGGTTCGCTCCTCCCTGGGCTGGCGGATCAGCAAGCGGCGGTAGAGCTGGTAGCCAGCCTTGCTGATCCGCAGCAGCAGCGGCGTGTGGACGCAGACATTTCGGCCATAGTTAACCAGCGTGCCGCCGAACTTGGCCTTGAACTCGCGCGGGCCGTAGGGCTCGTCGGGCTTGCCGGCGCCGCCGAAGTCGAACACATGGAACCCGCGCGCCTTGCCCCACTGCAACGTGTGCCAGACCAGCAACTCATTTGGCGAGTACGACGCGAAGGCGCGATCGGCGCCGGCGTACCAGTCGATGATGCGCCCATTGTACGTAAGCAGCAGCCGCGCGCCGATACAGCGCTGGCCCTGATGGGCTAGAATGACCTGGAACATCCCGCGCGGGGCTAACAGCTCGAACGCGGCCTCGAACAGCGCCCTACTGGCGAGCGGGATTTGCACGCGCCCATAGACCTCTTGCAGGATCTGGTAGGCGGCGGCGACCTTCTCGCGTTGATCGCCGGCCTCCTCGATCACAACCCCCTTGTTGCGCGCCGAGCGCACGCGCTCACGCCCGCTCTTGCTGATTGCGCGCCAGATCGCCTGCTCAGGCGGATCGAGATCTATCAGGTAATTCAGGTGGCCCTCGAAGGTAAAATGATCTGCGTGTAGCACTGGTTGCAGCTCGCCCAGGTCCGACAGGTTGCGTAGCTCGGTGAACAGGACTCTGCGCCGCATTGCCCGATTGTAGGCCGCCAGCAGTTGCGCCAGCGCCGCCTGCCCCGAGCTGCCGGGGGCGCACAGCGCGCCGCCGTAGGCCACTGCGCGGGTGGTGAGCCGGCGCAGGGGGCCGCTCATCAGCGTGACAAGCACCGGCAGCAGCAGCGCCAAGGGCCGGCCGTCGTCGCCAAGCGTGGCCCATAGTGTCGGACGGTGGCCGGGCGCGCGCGCAAACACCCGGAACATCTCGGGCGTATGAAAGATATTGGACTGCGGATGGCGATCGACAAACTCTCGCCAGCGGTCTTCGTCAAGCTGTTGGACGACGCGCATCGTTCACTCCGGGTTGGGTGGGGTGGTTTGGAGGGGTGGCCCCCTGCAAGCCTCCCCTTTGTCTAACTACCAACAGATACCTTTGTAATACCCGTTGGATACGAGATTGTCGCCTGTGATGCGCACCAGGTCGATCACAATCTGATCATTTTGCAGCCTGGGCAGCAGATCCTGGAACTCGGGCGATCTGTTGCCGACGATAATCACTTCGCTGCCCTCCAGCACCTGGTCGACCGAGTCAGCCATTAGCGAGGCGATATGCGGGATCTCCTGCTCAATATAGGCGCGGTTGGCGCCGTGCAGATTGGCGAGCGAGACATTCTTATCGTAGACCTTCACGTGATAACCCTTGCCGATCAGGTGCTCGATCAGCTCGACCATCGGGCTCTCGCGCAGGTCGTCGGTGCCGGCCTTGAAGCTAAACCCCAGCACGCCGACATGCTTGCGGCCGGTCTCGCGCACCATCTGGTAGGCCAGATCGATCTGACGCTGGTTGCTCGGCAGGATCAACTCCAGCACCGGCGGGTACAGGTCGAAGTGGCGGCTGTGGTGGAGCAGCGCGCGCAGATCTTTGGGTAGGCACGATCCGCCGAACGCAAACCCCGGTTTCAGGTAGTAGGGCGAGAGGTTCAGCTTGGTGTCCATGCAGAAGATGTCCATGACTTGATGGCTGTCGATCTGCTGCTGCTTACACAGGTTGCCGATCTCGTTCGCAAACGAGACCTTGAGGGCGTGAAAGGCGTTGTTGGCGTACTTGACCATCTCGGCCACCTTGAATGGGGCCACCAGCAGCGGCGCGTCGAGCATGGCGTACAGCCTGGAGAGGGTGGCGGCGGCGCGCTCGTCGTCGGCGCCGATGATCGTGAAGGGCGGCTCGGAGAAGTCTTTGATTGAGCTGCCCTCGCGCAGGAACTCGGGGTTGAAGCAGACGCCGAAGTCGCGCCGGGCCTGCTTGCCGGCGGCGCGCTCAAGGCACGGGATCACCGTCTCCTCGGTGCTGCCGGGCAGCATGGTGCTGCGCGCGACGACGACATGGTAGCCGGGTTTGGTGGCCAACGCCGCGCCGATCGCCTCGCTGACCCGCTTGACGTACCCGAGGTTCAGGCTGCCATTGGCATTGCTGGGCGTGCCGACGCAGATAAACGAGATGTCGCTTTCGTGGACAGCCTCGACGGCGCTGGTGGTGGCGCGGATGCGACCGGCGGCCACACCCTTCCTAAGCAACTCATCCAGGCCGGCCTCGATCACCGGGCTGTGGCCCTCCTGGATCATCTCGACCTTGGCCGGGTTGACGTCCACGCCGATCACGTTGTAGCCGCTCTCGGCCAGGCAGGCCACCGAGACCGAGCCGACATAGCCCAGGCCGAAGATGCTGATTGTAGTCATAGGTGTACCTCTCTGCTATATCTGCTTTGTTCTTTGTTCTTTGTTCTTTGTTCTTTCTGTCAGGTGCCCAGGAAGCGCAGGCCGTAGTCCCAGAGCGTGAGCGCGTCAATGTCGCCGGTGACGCACAGCGCGCTGCGCGCGCCGTCGGGCCAACGGCCGAGCCGCACCAGCGGGAAATCGCCCTGCTCGATCTGGGCCAGCAGCGCGCGCTCGTCGGCGTAGCCGAACGCGGGCCGGTCGAGATACAGCGAGTGTACCCGACCGTCGGCAGCCGGCTCGACGATATAGCCCTGCTGGCGCAGGAAGCTGCCGAGATACGGTGCCGAGCCAGGCGAGACGGCGATAAAGGGCCGGCGCGCGCCGCGCCACCTGGCGCTCTCGCCCTGCACGCGCTGGTACACGCCATCCCAAGGCGCGGCGGGCGAGAGCAGTTCCACCCCGCGCGACAGGATGGTGGTGCCGGCTGGGCCGCGAACGCCGAGGCGCAGCTCGTCGCCCGGCCCGCCGTCGATCGTCAGCACGGCCTGCGCGCGGGCCTTCCACCAGCGCGCGATCTCGTCCAGCCGGGCGAACCACACGCCCGGCGAAAGCTCGCGCGCTCGCCGCAGCGCCGCCCGCAGCGGCGGCTCGCACAGGTAGATGCGCTCGGGGTGCAGCGCCAGGGTGAATAGCTCGCCCAGGTGGTAGGTGCGCTCCAAGATGGCCAGCCACAACCGCGCCATCGGCTCGGCAGTGCGCAGGCCAAAGCGATCGATCAGCGCCTCGTCGTCGGGCAAGCAGTAGGGGATGCGCATCAGGCCCCCGTCCCAGCGTGGCAAGGCCGGGTAGTCGGCAGCCGAGACCGCGCCGTAGAAGCCCAGAACATGGCGGTAGGCGCCCGTCTCGACCTCGGATACGACATCCCAGGCCAGGCCCTGACTGCTGTCGTAGGCGAAACCAGCTTGGCCGAGGGCCGCGATCGTGGCATCGCTCCAGCGCAGGTAGGGGCAGCGGAAGCCCTCGCAACCGACGCCACGCCGGCCAAACAGCTCACGCGCGCGCGCCAGATGCGCGTGGTGCTGCTCCAGCGACAGGCGGGTATGATCGACGTGGTAGTAGCCGTGGACCGCAAACTCGATGTTGCGGCCCTGGTACTTCTCGACCACTCCACGGCTGCGCGCCAAGGCCACGCTGGTGATCGGGAAGGTGGCCCCACAGCCGAACTCGCCCAGCACCTGGGCAAAGTGCTCCATCGCGCGGTCCATTTTGCCGGTGGTCAGGCCGTAGCGCCGACTGATCACGCCGACGCGTGCAAGCATTTTCAGCGTCCCTTTGCCGCGGGCCGCGACGGAGAGTGGGTTCATGGTGCCCCCGCAATGTCTATTTCTATTGGAGATTAGAGATTGGAGATTAGCCGCCCCGTTCAATCTCTAATCTCCAATCTCCCGGCGAGCGAGAACTTGTTTCTTGACAAATCCTTAGCACAGCCCTACGCCTGGTAGCCAAACTCGCGCAACTGCTTTTTGAGGCAGAAGGTCAGCCAGCCCTGGGCGAGCGGATGGATGTGCTCCTTCCAGCGATCGACCGCCTGGGTGTCGAAGCCGGGCACCTGCTCGTGCGGGAGAAAACTGGAGTTGATACTGACCTGCTGCTCAAGCATGGCGTCGGCGAAGTCGATCGCCAGGAAGTCGCACAGGCGCCGTACGCTGGAGCGCGGGTCTTTGACGATATCCTCGTACCGGGAGAGGCAGTAGCGGCCGGGGTACTGGCGCTGGTAGCGGTGGTGCAGCTCGACGATTCGGCGCCAGGCGACCACAAACCCCGAGCTAGCGTACAGCTCGCCGAACGACTTTGACCGGCGCGCTTTGCCCTTCTGCGTCTGCTTGCGGCGCTGTGAGACATAGATCGCTCGCGGGTCGCGAAAGGTGTGGATGATCTTGGCCGTGGGAAACCACTCCAGCAGGGTCGGCACGGCGAAGATATGGCCAGGCGACTTCTCGCCGGGGATTGGCTTGCCCTCGGCGGCCAGCCTGATCGCCAGCTCAAACAGCGCCCGGTCGCTGCGATCCGAGTTCAGCAGTTGGCGCAGAAATTCGTCGCGGCCGACTTTGCTGGTGATCGGGACCCAGAATGTATCCTGCTGCCGGTAGATATGCTCGACGACGGCGCGCGCACCCTCATCGGTCTTGATATTGCCGATTGCGGCAAGCTCGCGCCAGAACCCGGGGCGGTTCAGGCTGCCCAGGAAGTGCGACTCGCCCATGGCGATCGACACCTCGGCCGAACGGTTCAGGATCGCGCGCGTCAGCGTCGTGCCGGTGCGCGGCAGCCCCACAATAAACACATACCCTGGCTGTTGCATTGCTATTGCCTCCTGGCGGCGCTACGCCCGGCCCACACGTTCAAACGAACGGGCCAGATCCAGCAGCGCCTGCTTGTTTACCTGCCACTCCTCCCGCCGCATATCCCGCAGGGTGGCGATCTCGGCCTGGTAGCGGGAAAGCTGGCCGCGCACCGCCAGCACGCCCTGGCGAATGCCGGCGCTGGTGTTCGGCACGTGCGCCGCGCCCTGGTGGAAGTACGACCGCAGCAGCGGCCAGTCCGAGGTGATGATCGGCTTGCCCAGCGACAGCGCCTCGCAGGCGCCGCGCTGCATCGTATGGTCGCGCGTCGTCATGCACAGGACCGCGTGCGCGCCGCCGAGCAAGGAATAATACTCCCCGTCGGGGAGGAAGCCGGTGAAGCGGACATTGGGCGGCGCCTGCTCCAGCAGCTCCGGCGGCGCCATCTTGGTCTTGCCGGTCACATAGAAGTGGACATCGGGCAGCTCCTTGGCGGCGTCCAGGAGCGCGCCCAGCGGCTCGTCATCGGCGAAGGTGTTGACCACCGCCACGCTGAATCCGCCGTCCAGCGGGTAGTCGCCGTTCCGCTCGAAACGGGTCGGGATATCACGCAGGACAAAGGCGCGCCCGCCGCGCTCCTCGATCATCTGCTGGAAGTGCTCGTTGGTGACGATCGTGGCGAGGGCGCGGCGCGCCAGCAGTCGGTACAGCCAGGCCGGTCGGTTCCAGAACCACAGTTGCATCGCGGCGCTGTGTGCATCGACCAGGTAGCGCGCGCCGGCCAGCCGGCAGTACAACGCCACAAACAGCACCGCGAAGCCGGGCGGGCTCTGGACAAACACCAGCCGCGGCCGGTCGCGCAGCAGCACCCGTAGCGTCTCGACGGACTGGTAGCCGTAGCGCAGCGGCGCCGAAAGCAGCCCACGCCGCGTGGACGAGTGGATATAGTGCAGTGCATCGATCCCCAACTCGCGGGCCAGCACGCGGCTGCGCGGGCCGTGGCTGGGCGGCCCCCAGACTACAAACGCCGCGTCGCCGGCAGCATGCTGCGCGACCGCGCGCCGAAAGAGATCCGCCAGGCGGCGCGTGCCCTCGAACAGCTCAAAGCCGGCGGCGACAACCGCCCGGCCACGTCGGCCGATCTGCCCGCGCGCCCCAGCGCCCAGCGACTGTAGCGATCGGATCGCCCGCGCCAGGGCTTGTGGGTCGCCCGGCGGGACGAGGTAGCCGGCGCCCGACCGCACCAGCTCGTCCAGCCCCGGCAGTGCGGTGGAGACCACCGGCAGCTCGCAGGCCATCGCCTCGGCCAGCGCGACCGGCATGCCGTCGCGGTCGCCGTCGGGCGCCACGACGCAGGCCAGCACAAAGACATCGGCCGCGTGCAGGTGAGCGGCGACCTCGGAGCGCGGCAGCGCGCCCAGCAACTGAACCCGGTCGGACAGGCCATAGCGCTCCACCAGGGCGCGTAGCTCCGGCAGCAGCGGCCCGTCGCCGATGATCCTGCACACAACATCAGCGCCCTGGTCGCGCAGTAGGCGGCAGGCCTCGACCAGGTGACGGTGGCCCTTTTTCTCGACCATCCGCCCGACCGAGAGGAGGCGCAGCGGCGTGCGCTCGGGCCGTTGCGTGGGCGGTTGGAAGCTGGAGAGATCGACCCACGGGTGCAGCACGACGATCAAGTCCGGCGGCAGCCCAGGGCAGCGCCGCAGCAGATAGGACTTGTTAAACTCCGAGACCGTCACCGTACATGCGGCCCCGGCCAGCTTCTCGGGCACCAGCGCCTGCGGCACGTAGATATCGTTGGCGTGGGCGGTCAGGCTATAGGGCAGCTTCAGCAGACGCCCGACGCAGAGCGCCACCGTCGCGGCCCGGTCGATAAAGTGCGCGTGGACCTGCTCGCGACCCCTGCCACGCAGCAGGTAGGCGGCGTAGACCCCCTCGGCGAAGTGCAGCAGTGTCTTGAAGCGTAGCGCGGCGCTGGGGTGCGGGCGCGTGAGCAGGAACGCCAGCAGTCCAAAGTAGGCGACCGGCCGCAGCAGCGCGAACCACAGATGCGCCAGGATCAGCCAACTCCAGTTCGCCGGCAGCAGGTAGGTGATCTCCTGTTGCAGCGCGCGGTACTTCGGCACCTGCGCCACCACGGGCGGCGGGCGGCGGATCGAAAGGACCTGGATATCGGCCCCCATCGCGCGTAGCGCCTCGATCTCCTGCTCGATAAAAGTCGTGGTCAGCAGGGGATAGGTGCCGATGATGTAGGCCAGCTTCATCAAAGATACTCGATTCTAGAGCGCGCCGCCGACGGCACGCATGGCAAGCTCGACGGTCATCATCCGGCCAAGAAACTCCTCGTGGCGGAACTCCTCTGCCTGCGCCTGCTCGACAAAGCTGGCCAGTTGGTCAGAGCGGTAGAGCCTCCCGGAGCGCATCTCGGCCGGGTGAAACAGGCGCCGCTCCTGGGCGAACGCCAGCACCGCCCGCCGCCACTCGGCGCGCGAGTAGCTGGTGTATTCCCTGGCGCGCCGGTCGGGCCAGAGCGTCCTGCCGATCGCGATCTCGCCCAGCTTATTGGCCGCTTTCCGGCCCAGTTGCAGCCGGCTGGGAATAAAACGATAGAAGTTGGTGACGCTCGGCGGGGCGGCCGGCCCGCGGCCCTCGATCTCGAACGCCGCGAGCGTGGGGGCATAGCAGGCAAGCATCCGCCGCACCAACTGGTTCTTGACCTTCCAGCGGTAGTGGAGCGAGATGACATGGCTGATGATGTCCTTGGAGAACAGCGCCGGCACAATCCGCAGCAGGCCGGCGCCAACCGAAGCCCACGCCCCGACGTGCGCGGTCTCGCGATAGATCCACAGACAGTCGAGCTTGAACGTGTTCGGCGCGCCGGCGTGGCGTTGGTCGATCTGCTCGAATTGCCGCATAATCTCGGCCCGCACCGGCGCATCGGTGTCGGCGGCGAAGAGCGCCTCGGGCACCGGGTGCATCAGGCTCCAGAGCTGGCGGTCATAATGGACGAGTGTGGAGCGGCCGAGGGCCGCGCGCTCGGGCCACCAAGTCAGGCCGCGCCACATCTCGCCGCCCAGCCCGCTCAACAGCGTCGTCATCTGCTCGCGCTCCTGGCGGTGTGCCCACAGCGAGCGCAGCAGCAGGAAGATATTGAGATGCCCGTCGCCGCGGCCGAGCGCATCGTCCAGATAGAGCGGGCTTTCCTGCGGCCAGGAGGCCGGCGGGTCGAAGTGCTGGTGCTCCCAGCCCATCCTGGCGACGATCGCACGGGCGATCTGGACATCGGGGTGGCTGGGCGCGCCGACAAAGTTGGCCTTGAACGGCACGCCCGCCCGCGCCAGCAGCATGGTCAGAAAGCGCGTGTCGAACCCGCCGGTGAGGTCGGTCCAGACCTTGCCCTCGCGCGCCAGGTTGCGGCGCAGCACGCCCTGGAGCAGCTGCATCGAGGCATCCACGGCATCGGCGAAGGAGAGCCGCGACAATCCCTCGTCCATAGCCGGCTGCCAGTAGACCTCCTCTCGCGGCGCGCCGGCGCCGAACTCCAGGATCGTGGCCGGTCGCAGGCGCCGAACATCGCGCCACAGGGTCATTTCGCCAAACACCTTGCCGGTGCGTAGAAAGCAATCGACACCCAGTTCGCTGGGTTCGGAGCCGATCTGGCGCGCTACCGCCAGCGCCGATGTCGCGATAACCACCTGGCCGGCGCGACTACCGTAGAAGACCGAGAAGTAGCCGAACGGGTCGGACACCACCGCGATGCGCCGCGTCAGGGCGTTATAGATCACCAGCGCGAATAGGCCGTCGCAGCGCCGGAACACCAACTCGCCGCAGGACAGGTAGTCGCTCAGCAGCCGGCTCAGATCGCCGTCGGGCGCCACATGCTGCGTGTCGACCACGGTCCCGGCCGCCAGCAGCCAGGAGCCGGTCGCCTCGTCGACGGCGGCCCGGTGGTGCAGCGACGCGGGCGTATCGAACTTGGCGGCCAGGCAGCCCGCGCCGCGACAGATCTCGGACGGCGCGCCAAGCGACTTATAGCCGGCGACAAGCTGCTGAAAGGGCTCGAACACCTGGTCGAGATCAGCGTGGCCGGTGGTGTCGATCAGGACTGCGAAGCCGGACATAGTGATTCTTTCATGGGTTAGACAAGGTTTCGGAAGACGCCGTTCGACTTTACAATGTGGGTGGGGAGACTGAGGGGGCTGCCCCCTCAAACCCCCATTTCTCCACGTCTTACGCATCCCAACCGAAATCGACCCCCACAAGCTCGTACAGCTCACGGTTGTGCGGCCGGAACAGTTCGGCAAGCTGGGCACGGGTCGCCGCATCCATCCGCTCATAGTCGAAGGAATTGAAGCGCCGGTGCTCGGCTGGCTCCCAAGCAGACAGCCCCAAGAACGTCGCGACCTCCCGCATCGTCAGCCGCGGGTCGCGGTAGAAATCCTCGGAGCGCAGGACCAGCATTCGCTCGGCGGGCACAAGCGCCCGCCAGGCCCGCAGTTGGCTGGCGTACATCCCACGCGCCAGGTACGAGTGGTGCCGGTAAGCGAAGCTGTCGTACTCCTCATTGTCGAGCATGCGCGGCAACTCGCCGGCCATTCGCGCCTGCTCGGCCTCGATCGCCGCGCCGAAGTCGAGCGGCTCGAACCCGCGCCGCCGCTCGTGCTGGTAGTGCGAGTAGGCTCGGTCGATCGGGTTGCGCAGCATGACAATGATCTTGGCGTTCGGTACGGTCGCGGCGACACGGCGGGCGGCATGCGGGTGGAACAGGTAGTACGGGCTGGCCTCGCCCGTCACCGTAGCGCGCCCGCGCAGACGGCGCAGGTACGCGCCCAGGTACGACGGAAAGTGCGATCGGTACCAGGACGGGCCGCGCCGAAAGTGAACATCAAAGAAGTGGATCTCCTTCACCAGCGCGGACGTAACATCGGGGTGCTGCACCAGGTTGTTGTACAGCGAGGTCGTCCCACAGCGCTGGGCGCCGGCGATGATGAAATCCGGCAGCACCCGCAGCCGCGCGGTCATGGCCCTGGCCATGGATACGGCAAAGCCGTGCTTGGCTTTGCGCGGCCTGGGGTGCGGGGGCGCTATCTCGGCGGTGTTGTGCAGCATATCGGTACGTCTCGTCATTTTTATCGTGTTACGTGTTACGTGTTGCGTGTTACGTGATCCGGCGCACGCAACACGCAACACGTAACACGTAACAGGGAGGCAGCGGGACAGTCTGATTTTTCAGCGTCCCTTAGTCCAGGTAGCCCAGGCTACGCAGATGCTCCTCGATCTGCTGCTCCTCCTCGGCTGTGTAGCCGCTCACTCCGGCCTCGACCGCGCGCCCGGCCTCGTTGCGGGCCGGATCGAGCGCCGCGCCGTAGAGCGCCTCGGCAAGCGACACGCCATCCATGTCGTCGGGAATTGGAACATCGGACAGGTGCAGGACTGTTGGGGCGATGTCGATCAGGTGAGCATTCTCCAGCCGCCGACCGGCCGGAACGCCAGGCCCATGCGCCACCAGAATGCCGTCCAGGTCGTGCTCGCCGCTCTTCCAGCCGGTTGGAACCACATGCTGCCCACCCGCGACCGGTCGGCCCGGCGTGGCAACCCCCTCCGCGAAGTCAAACACCACATCCGGCGCCTCGTCGGCCTTGCCGCCGTGGAACAGTTCCTCGCGCAGGTAGACCGCCTTGACCAGCGGCTTGCCGGTGCCGGGATCGCGCAGCTCGGCTATCTCGGCCCGCAGCCGCTCGCGCAGTTGCTCGTACTCGCCGCGCGGCACGATTCCGTAAGGTTCGCGGCCCTGAAGATTGATCCGCACCCCCTGCTCAAGACCCGATGTCACATAGGCGACCGAGCGGCTCCAGTCGATCCCGCCACTGAGGCGGCGCGTGATTCGCCGCGTCAGGGAGCGGCGTCGGTCCGGCGCGCGCACCGCCGAGCGGATCAGCGCCTGCACCACCTTTTGGAGCCGGGGTCAGTCTCTGCGAAAGGTCGTATAGCCGCGCGAGCGCAGCCAGGTCGCGGCCGACCAGCCCGACCAGCACGATCGAAAGCCGTGGTCGGAGACCAGCATCAGCAGCGTGTCATCGCCGATGCGCTCCAGCACCTGGCCCAATGCGCGGTCCAGCATCTCGAAGTGCGCGTAGATCGCGGGCAGGTAGCGCCGCGCCAGGTCCGCGTCGTAAGCTGGGTGCGCCGGGTCGAGCAGGCGCATCGCGATATGCTGCAACCGATCGGGCGAGACAAAGACGTAGGTACACACATCCCAGGCAAACTGTTCGAGCAGGTAGAACAGACCGTCGATCTGCGCCTCGGTGATGCGCTGTGTGCGCTCAAGTACCCGCTCCCACTCGTTCTCCAGCATCGCCCAGCCCACGCGGTCGGCGAAACTGGCGCCCGCCTGCGCCTCTAGCTTGCTCTGGAGGTCGGCCGGGTAGGTGTAGCCCGCGCCCTTGGGGATGACCATGCCGCTGATCCAGAAGCCATCGACGGCAAGGGGCGGAAACGAGAGCGGGACATGGGCGGTGCCGACGCGCCGCCCATGGCGCGATAGGATCTCGAAAAAGGTCTCCCCCGCAATGCTGCGCCGGTCGGCCGGCAGCGACTGGACCGTCTCGGTCGGGATGTAGCGCCCGAAGGCGTAGATGCCGTGCTTGCCGGGGTTCTTCCCGGTCATAAACGATGCCCACGCCGTATACGAGTGGGTCGGGATCGTGGAGCGCAACGGCCCGCTGGCGCCCTGGTCGATCAGCCGCCGCAGCACCGGCAGCCGCCCGTCGCGCAGCATGGGATCAAGGATTCGCCAATCGGCGCCATCCCACCCGACTATCATGACACGCTTCATCCTATATCCTCTTTACAATGTGGGTGGGAGGAGACTGAGGGGGCTGCCCCCTCAAACCCCCTTTTTCCCGGAACAAGGTTTCGGGCAGCGCCATTCCACTATCCTCTTTACAATGTGGGTGGGGGGAGACTGAGGGGGCTGCCCCCTCAGTCTCCCTTTTTCCCGGAACAAGGTTTCGGGCGGCGCCATTCTACTTTACAGTGTGAGTGGGGAAGACTGAGGGGGCTGCCCCTCAAACCCCCTCTTTCCCCGGAACTGTAAATGCATGAGCTGTATCATTCGCCGGCCTCGGCCACCAGCCGCTTGCCCATGGGTGCGCGCCGCACCTGTGCGGGGAAGCTCTGCTGTAGCGCCTCCTGGGCGCGCCAGGCGCGCATCCGCGCCCAGTTCAGCGGCCACTCGACCAGGTAGAGCAGCAGCCGATCCCTGGGCGAAAGGCGCACCGGCTCCAGCGCGTAGTCATAGCGCTGCATCGCGCGGCCGGCGTAGCCTTGGATGAAGGCGACGGCGCGGCCCGAGATCGTCTTGCGAAAGCGGCCGACCGGCGCAGTCGAAATGCCGGTGAGCTGGTTCTTGTTAAACGAGCTGTTGCCGCCGCGCTTGGTGAATCGCTCGGCGCCGGCCATATCGAGCATGGCCGGGTCGTACTCCTCGCCCAGAAAGGCGCAGATCTCGCGCATGGTTGCCTCGGGCTGCGCCACAAGCGTCTCGTAGCGCACGACCATGTAGCGCCCAGGGTAGCGCGCCAGGTTGCGCTCGGCCAGGCTGACCGAGTACAGCCACCTGGCCGTCGCACCGCCCAACTGGCCGCGACCGTTGGGCCAATGCTTGATCGCCGACGCGTAGCGGTCGCGCGGGTCGCGGATCATATGGATCATCTGCGCGTCGGGGTAGGCGACGAAGATCTGGTCGGCGTAGCGCTCGACATAGCTGGTCTTATCACCCCAGCGCGGGCTGCCGGCGCGCTCGGCGTAGTGATCCTGGAGCAGCCGGAACAGCCGGGCGTAGGTCGGCGGGCCCTGGCGAAACTCGCGCCTGATACGCTCGGCGTCGGGCTCCAGGATCAGCACATTCTTGTAGCGCAGCAGCGCCGCCAGGCAGCGCTCGAAGTTGGCGGGCCTGGCGAGGTCGCCGTACTGCCCATAGAAGAAGGTCCACATATTCGAGCCCAGGTAGGCCATCGCGATATGCGGGTGCGAGGCGAGCAGTGCGTAGGTCAGCGTAGTGCCGGAGCGGTCGGCACCCGCCAGGTAGATCGGGCCGCGCAGCATATGTGCTCCTCCCACAAATGAATTTGTGGTCTAGAAATCGCAAACACGTTAAAACGTGTTCAAGAACGATATACAACGTGTTTTAACACGTTTGCTATTTTAGGCATCGAATTCATTCGATGATAGGCGGGTCATTTCTTTACAATGTGAGTGGGGGGAGACTGAGGGGGCTGCCCCCTCAAACCCCCTTTTTTCCCAGAACTGCTTCTACGGCTGGTAGCCAAACTCCAGCAACTGCTTCTTGCACCATAGGACAAACCAGCGGTTGACCAGCGGGTCCAGGTGCTTGCGCCAGCGATCGATCGCCGCACTGTCGAAGCCTTGCACCTGGTGGCGCGGCATGTAGCTGGAGTTCGGGACGCTCTGCTGGAGCATGGCCTCGGTGAAAGGGACGCCCAGGAAGTCGCACAGCTTTTGCAGACTCGCCACCGGGTCGCTCACTAGATCTTCGTATTTCGACAGGTAGTAGCGGTCGGGGTAGCGCTGCTGGTAGCGGCGGTGCAACTGGATCACGCGAAACCAGTTGAGCATCACATCCAGGCTGGCGTACAGCTCGAACGGCAGCCTGGCCCGGCGCAGCAGGGCGCTGGCCCACGGCAGTTTGCGCTTCTCGTACTTGCGCTTATTCGAAAGGTAGACCGCTCGCGGATCGCGGAATGTGTGGATCACCCTGGCGTTCGGGAACCACTCCAGCAGCGTCGGCACCGCGTAGATATGCGCCGGGGTCTTCTCGCCGCGCACTGGCTTGCCGCCGGCAAAGCAGTCCATCGCCAGGTCGAGCAGCGCCCGCTCGCTCCGGTCGGACTCCAGAAGCCGGCGCGTGAACTCGGCGCGCTCGACACTGCGTGCGATCTTGCTCCAGAAGTTATGCTCGCGAATACTGTAAATATAGTCGACAACCCTAAGTGCCCCTTCGTCGGTTGCCAGGTCGCCGATCGCGGCGAGGCGCTGGCGGAAGCCCGGCCGGCGCATCAGCCCAAGCCGGTGCGTGTCGCCCAGGAAGTGTGACTCGCCGCCGATCCCGATCTCGCACGAGCAGTTCAGGATATTGCGGGTCAGCGTGGTGCCCGTGCGGGAAAGGCCAACGATAAAGATATGGTCGGGCCGGGTCATGGGCGCCCTCACAGGGTGTAGCCAAACTTCTGAAGCTGCCGGCGGCCCAGAATCGAGAACCAGGCGCTGGCGAAGGGGTTGATCGAGCTTTTCCAGCGATCAAGCGTCTGGCGGTCGAAGCCCTCGGGACCGCGGTGGCGCGACTGGTAGCTGGAGCCGACGACGTCGATCTCCGCCAGCATGTCGGGCCGAAACGCAACGCCCACAAAGTCGCATATCTGGCTCACCTGCCCATCCGGGTCGGCGATCAGATCCTCGAAGCGCAGCAGGCGGTAACTGTTCGGGTAGGCTTGGGCGTAGGCGGCGTGCAGCCTCGCGGCATCAAACCAGGCCCGCGACATGTGCAGCACCTCGATCGTATCGACAAACGGGTCGAGCAGCCAGCCCGGCAGCGCCGGGAATTTGCGCTTCGGCCCCTCCTGGCCCTTGTTATGCACCTTTTTAATCTTCGATACGGTAATCGCGCGTGGGTCGCGGAACATATGGATGATCTTCGCGTCCGGGAACCACTCCAGCAGTGTCGGCACAGAATAAAGGTGCGTCGGCGTCTTCTCGCCCAGAATCAAGTCGCCCGGCGCGCCCACGGCGGTGGCCTCGGCGTAGAGTTGCATCAGGAGCAAGAACAGCGCCTGCTCACTGCGGTCGGTGGCGAGCAGGCGGCGCACAAACGCCGGCCTGTCGATAGTGCGCTTCAGCCACTCCCAGTAGGCTGCCTTCCAGGAGCGGTGCTCGGCATACAGGAAGCCGGCCAGGGCCTCAACCTGCGCGTCATCCCCCAGCGGCGCGAACCGCCGCAGGTGCCGGTCGGCCCCAACCGCGCTCAACCGACGCAGAAAGTGCGTCTCCGGCGCGATGCAGATCTGCCCGCTTCGGTTCAGAATCAAGCGCAGGAGCGATGTCCCGGTGCGGTTGCAGCCGACGATAAAGATGTATCTGGCAGTCATGGGGCGGCGGCCTCACTTCTCAGCGGCGAACGTTAGCATAGCCGTCATATTCCAGCGCAGTCGGTCGTCCTGCTGGTCGGGGGCGACCAGCACGGTATAGGTCACATCGGGGCTATCGGGCTTAGTCACGCCGATCGCTCTAATCGCCTCGACCTTGCCCATAAGTGTCACATTGGGCAGCGCGTCAAACGTGATTGTGGCCGGGACGCCCTCTGTGATCTGCACGATGACGCGCTCGCTTAGGTCGCTGGTTTCGATCCTCCACGACGAGACATCGGCAAGCACAAACGCCGGCTCGCTGGGGCTGGGGGTCTCGCCAACCCTGATATTAAGCGCCACGACCATGCCCGGCATCGGGGCTCGCAGCGTGGCGCGCTCCAGATCCAGCTGGCTGCGCTTGAGCGCAGCCTCGGCCTGCTGGATCTGCGCCGAGGCCGCTGCCAACTCGGCCGCATAGAACTTCTCGTCGGCCTGCCCCACCGCTTCCAACTTCTCCAGTTTGGACGTCAGCCCGGTATCTACAGCGTCCGCGATCTGCTTGGTCAGCGCCTGAAGCTTATGGATCTCGGCATCTGAGCGCAGCGTGCTGATCTCGGCATCAAATTGGGCCTTGCCCTGAGCCGCCGTGGCGAGCAGCCTGTCGTAGTTGGCGCGAACTTGCGCCAGTGCAGCCGCAGTCTCATCGACACGTAGTTCGGAGATCGCCCACATCCAGTCGGGCCAGTACCGCGTCTTTCTCGACCATGTCGCCCTCGTGGACCAGCACCTCGGTTACGGTATCGGGGCTCACAAAGCTCAACTCGACGCTGCGGGCCGGCACAATATGCCCGCGCGCCGTCACCGCGCTTTCGGAGGCGAGAGGCGCCGCTATGGCAGGTGCCACCGGCCCGGCCGACCGGGCCGGCTCGTGCGCCAGCACGACAATCGTGCCGGCGGCTAACAGCGCAAGGGGCAGAATTGCGAGGATGAGCTTACGCATAGGGATCTCCTCTCACGCACTCGTGGCGACAGCGTGGTATACCGTGTAAGTGCTCCGGGCAACCGATCGGGCCTGGTAGTGCGCCAGCGCAAAGGCGCGGCCGGTCGCGCCCATGCCGGCTCTCAGCTGTGGTTCTTCGAGCAGCCGCAGCAGCGCGGCCGCCAGACCTTCGACATCACCCACTCCCACCAAAATGCCGCTGCGCCCATTGCTGACCATCTCGGGCACCCCGCCCACCGGCGTAGCGACAACCGGCTTGCCGGCCGCCATGGCCTGGGCGATCACCATCGGCGTCGTCTCCTGGGCCGAGGGCAGCGCCAGCAGGTCGCAGCCGGCGAACTCGCGCAGAACCGCCGCCTCCGACAGCCCGCCCAGCAACTGCACCCGCTCGCCCAGGCCCGCGCGCTCGATCAGATCGCGCACGACCGTCGTGTAGGCCGACTCGCTGGAATACTCACCGGCCAGCCGCAGCCGCGCCGCAGGGAACCGGCCAGCGATCCGCGCAAATGCCGCCACCAGATCCAGCGGGCGCTTGCGCGGAATGACCCGCCCCGCATACAGGATCGTCGCGCCGCTTGAGCAGTCGTCCAGGCCGAAGAAGCTGTCATCGATCGCATTAGGCACGTAGTACACCTTGGTGCGCGGCCCGATCTGGCGGGCGAAATAATCGCTGACATAGCGGCCGATCGCGATCAGATGACGCGTGTGGCGCAGGTTGTAGCGCTCGATCAGCCGGCTGTAGAGCCACTTGCGTACCCGGCGGCGCAGGGTGCCCTGGTACTTGCTATCTTCGCCCTGCACGCCATGCACCGTGATCACGGCCGGGTAGCGCGAGCGCAGCGCGGCGTAGGCGTGGTCGGTGGCGCCTTGGGCATGCACGACATCAGGCTGGATCTCGGCCAGCTTGCGGTCGAGCCGGGCCTGGTAGGTCCGAAAGTTGCGCGCCAGCTCGAAGCGCGGGAACGGCGGCAGCACATGCAGGGCCGCCCTGCCGCGCCCCATACCGGCGCGCGTGGTCATGCTCGGATCACCCATAGTGATCACATGCAGCTCCAACTCCTCGATCTGGCACAGCTCCCGCACCAGGTAGGCGAAGGCCGCCTCGACCCCGCCCCAGATGCGGGCGCCGTCGAGTGGGTAGTCGCCGACGATCGCTACGCGCATGGCTCTCCCTGAAACAGCAGCCGGCCGCCGCTGGCCAACGCCGAGATGCGCGCGCCATCGGCTTTGCTGTGGCGCGCATATACAAGCTGTGCATCGGTCTCGTACTCGGCGAACCGCTTGCGCGTGGTCGCCGGCCCACGGTCGATGAGTAGGTAATCGACCCACATCCCGCCGTCGACACACAAGGCCGTGAGCTGTGCCCGGCGCTGCGCCCCCCCGGCCACCTCGACGGCCAGCGGCGCGACGGCCACCGCCCGCTCATCCCCGGCGCGGTGCGGGTAGAGCACCGTGCAGAACAGGGCCGGTACCGGCCCCTGCTGCCGATAGCGCAGCACAGGCGCCGGCTGCTTCTCGCCCGATCGCAGCGACACCCAACCCTGGATCGGCGCGGTCACCCCAACCACCAACTCAGCCTGCCAGCCATGCGGCTCCAGCGGCGCGATCGTCAGCGCCGGGCCGGCCCCGTAGCTGGCCCGCAGCGCCAGCGTGCGTACATCCAGCCGCGCGTCGGCGCCCGGCGCCAGGTGGAAGTACAGGTCGAAGCAGTGCTCGCCGCGCCCGGACAGCAGGTCGATCACGACCCAATACTCAGGCTTGACGAAGAATATCTGCCGGCGGTGCGTGACCGGCGCCGCCAGCCGCCCGTAGCCGTCGTGCGAGCCATCGGCAAAATCAACATGCTCGTTCGAGAGCCACTGGCGCAGCGTCGCCCGTGCCGGCTGGCCGATCCGCCGGGCGTCCAGCAGCAGCGTCTGGTCGCAGTCGTCCACCACAACGGTGTTATGCGCGCGGCTGCCACGGAAGAAGTTGCGCCAGTCCAGCCCCAGCGCCGTGCTGTAGACACCGGGATCGAGCAGGAGCGGCTGGCCGTAGGCGTACAACTCGAAGTTCAGCGCATCGGCGTGGCCGTGATTCGGCATCGGCGGGTAGCCAAATGGCCCACAGTCAAACGCCAGGTACGCCGCCGCCGGGCCTTCCCCCGCGCGCATCACAAAATAGCCGCCCTGCGGGAAGGCGCGCGAGCGGGGGGACGCGTCGCGCTGGGCCTCCTCGGCTTGCCCGAGCCGCTCGGGTCCAAGCAGCCACGCCGTCCCCTCGTCCAGCGGCGGAGCAAGCGCCAGCAAATCGGGGCGCCGCAGCAGGGCCGGGCCGCCGGCGGCGGCCGAGAAGCGCAGGTGCGTATCAGCCACCGCTGAGTCGCCAAACAGCGGCAGTTGGCCGTCCGGCCGGGCCGCCCATAGCTCGAACTCGACCATGCGGCCGAACGCCTCGGCCAGCGCGCCAGGGATCGGTATGCCGTTGTTCTCCATCAGGACCAGCAGCTCCAGCAGCTCACCGGCGATGATCCGGTGGTAGAGCGTCGCGCGCTCGCCGTGGACGCCATCCGCGCAGACCTGGGCGCGAACCTCGCGCGTAAGAAGGCGCATCCCGCGCCGCCGCCAGCGCCGGGCGGCCCTGAACTCGGGGAAGAGCAGCCCCAGCAGCGCCAGCGCCTTGGCCTCCAGCAGCAGGTGGTTGTTCGGGACGTGCAACTCCAGGTTGGTGTCCAGAAAGCGCCCATGGGCCAGCAGCCCCCCGAGCAGCGCCAGACTGAGCCTGGTCGTCGAAGCAGCGCGCGCCTCGGAAGGCGTAGAAGGCCCAGAGCCAGGTATTGATACGGAACGCAACCTCGAAGACGCTTTGCCAGCCGGGCTGGCCGGCGCTGGCTGGGTTGCGTGCCAGCCAGTCGAGCAGCAACTCGCGGAACTTCAGGGCGTACCGCTCGTCGCCGGTGTACCAGTAGGCCCGGCCAAGCGCCATAAAGTACTCGTGGCGGTTCAGATCCCAGGTCCAGTCGAGATTACCGTGTGGCCGATATGCCCAGTCGATCGGCCCCTCGAACGTCACCGGCTCGACGCCACGAAAGCGAAAGCTGTTCCGGCAGATCTCGTCGGCCGCGCCGATCGTGGCCGCGCGCTGTGCCGGCGGGATCAGGCTGCCCAGGGCGACGCGATCATCGGGCTCGAAAGAGAACACCGGCCGCACGCGCGCGCGGAAGTAGCCAGCCACATGTCGCAGCGCCTGCTCGGCCTGCCCCGTGGCGGCGCAAGTCTGCGCCTCGGCCAGCGCCGGCAGCGAAAGATCCAGACGGCGCAGCAGCGCGCCATCCGCCTCGAACCCAGGCGACAGCCGCGGCGTGAGCCAGCGGCCAAGCCGCCAGCGCCCGTAGGCGTAGAAGTAGGTCGGCCCGCGGGCGGCGAAGAAGCGCGCCTTCTGCCCAAAGCGGGCCAGTTTTTCCAAGTTGGCGATCGACCTAACCATCGGTTTTCCTGTTAGGGACTCGCGCGTTTTCAAACATCCCACGGCGGACCCGAAACGTGAAGCGTGAAACGTGAGCAACGCCCCGATCACGTTTTACGTTTCACGTTTCACAGGGATGGGATGATTTTATTTTTCGAGTCCCTCAGACAAGGTTTCAGAAGCGCCATTCGACTTTACACGGTGGCCAGATCGCCTTGCCGCTCCATCAGCAGCCGACCCAGCTCGGCCGCCCGCGCCGGCTCGCGCGCGATCAGATTGAGCGTCTCGCCTGGGTCGGTTCGCAGGTCGTACAGCTCGTGCCGGCCATCCGACGACCAGATATATTTATAGTGGTCGGTGCGGATCATCCGCAGGCGGCGGTCGTACCGAGACACATCCACACCCGGAAAGCGCCGGTGAAAGGGCGACAGGTCCGGGTTGGCCTGCTCGGCCACGGTGAAGCTGTGGCGATCCGACGAGAGCAGGTCGTAGCCCTGGAGCGAGCGGTAGACCTCGGAGCCACTATCGCCCAGCAGCGCCAGGATCGTCGGTAGGATATCGACCGACTGGACCTGGTGGCACACTCGCCCCGGCCCTACAACTCCGCGCGGGTACTTGATGATCTGCGGTACGGCGACCACCGTATCGTACAGGCAGTAGCCGTGCGCCATCAGTTGGTGCTCGCCCAGGTTCTCGCCGTGGTCGCCGGTGATGATCACCAGCATGTCGTCGAGCAGGCCGAGCCGCTCCAGCATCGCCAGGATCTGGGCGATCCCGGTGTCGGCGTAGGCGATCCCGCCGTCATAGAGCGCGGTGAGGATCGCGAAATCCTCCTCGCTCATCGCGGCGCGCCCGATCATGTACTTCCAGCGGTCCTGATTCACCGCGCCGACCCGCGCCCGCCCCGCCCCATCCGGCAGGTAGCGACGGTAGCCACCGGGCGGGCTGTACGGGATGTGCGACTCAACCGTCGAGAGGAATAGAAAGAACGGCTGCCCGGCGGCCTTGAGTTGCGGCAGCAGCCGGCGCATCTGGCGAATATTGGCGCGCAGCCCGGCGTCGCGCTGCCCCAGCGCCCGCGCCACCCCATTCTCGATCTTCCGCGCCACCTGGCGCACCTGCGGCGAGAGACGGTCGGGATTGAACCAATCGAAGCCGCGGTCCATGCCCGTGAGAGGGCTAATATCGCGCTTCTGGCACAGCGCCACGGTCCGGTACCCGTGCGCGCGCAGCAGCTCGGTCACGTTCGGGATGCCCGGCTCCAGAAACTGGTGCTGATCGTCGGCGCCGTGCGTGGCCGGGTACAGCCCGGTGAAGATCGACGCATGGCATGGCAGGCTCCAGCAGCTTGTCGCGATCGCCTGCTCGTAGACGACGCCGTGTCGCTCGGCGAAGCGCTCCAGATTTGGCGTGGTCGGGCGCTGGTAGCCGTAGCACGACAGGTTCTGCGCGCGCGTCGCGTCCATGACGATCAGGAGGATGTTCGGTCGCAGCGCCGAGTCCCGCCGCGTCGATACTGCTTTCATGCCGGGTCTGCTCCTTATTACAGCCGGGATCTAGAGCCCCACCAGCCCCGCCGGCTCACCTTGCCTGACCCAAGCCGCCGGTCCCATGTCGTCGGGCCGTAGGTGGGCGTAGACCAGGTTGGCGATCAGCGCCAGCGCCATCCACCACACCGTAGTGCCGAACATGTTGAAGCGAATCATGTCCATAAAGTTGCTGACGATGAAGTGATTAAGCATCAGCAGCCACAGCAGCGCCAGCAAGCCCCGGCTGTACAAGCCCTGGCGTGGCAGCCGCAGCCGGACCTTGAGACTCAGGCGCAGCCACCACAGTGCCGGTGCCACGTAGAGCAGCAGCGCTCCCACGCCCTGCTCGGCCATCAGGGTGAGGTAGGTATTGTGCGAGGTTGTCGTGCTGTGGTTCGCGATCGAGCCGACGCTGGTCTTGAACTGGCTGTTGTACAGATCGTAGTTGTCATACCCCCAGCCAAGCAGTGGCCGCGCCCGGATCATCCGTATCGAGGCGATATCGCCGATGATGCGGTCCTCCCCAGTCTGTTGGTTACTCAGCCGCTGGGAGGCGAAGTCAAGCTGGTTGCTAAGCACGCCCAGGCTAGCCAGCGCCAATGCCGCCACCAGGAGAGCGGTCATCACACCGCCCACCGCCCGCGGGTACACAAACAGCAGCCCGGCCAAGACCACCAACCCGCCCAGCCAACTCCCGCGCGAGAACGAGAGAAACACGCAGAAGGCCACCAGCCCGAATGTGGACGCCAGCGCCAAGCGCAACCGGCCTGAGCGCTGCTGCATCGCGTAGTGCAACAGCAGCAGCCCCAGAAAGATCAATGTGCTCGTGTAGACCGCCGGGTTGCCAAAGGTGCCGACGGTGCGCTCGCCCTCTTCGCCAAGCCACTGTGCCGGCAACAGCCCTGGCACAAACCAGCTTGTAATGCCGATCGCCGCCTGCGTCAGCAGGGTGATCAGCCCGGCCCACGTCAGTTGCCGCAGCTCACGCTCACCAGGCCCAATCAGCCTGATCAGCCAGTACATACAGAACGGCACAAAGATCCGATCGTAGAAGCGGATGTACGAGCGCAACGGGTTCTGGCCGAGCAGTAAGATGCTCGTGGCGGTCAGCAACAGAAACAGCAGCATCGCCAACTCGGCCCGCCCAAACCGCACCTGCCCACGCCAGCGCTCGCCCAGCCAACTGGAGAGGATCACGACCACCAGCGCGCCGGGGATCATCGTCCGGTGCAACAGCCAGTAGACCACGCGGCCGGCCACCGAGGGCTCGCGCACAAAAAAGGGAAACAGCGCGATCCACAGCAGAACCGCCGCGAACGGGTGCCTGGAGAACAAGATCGCGGCCGGGATAAGGCCGAGCAGCGGTATCACCGCGATCGGGCGGCTGCTTGTGACCGCCAGGGCCGCGGCGAACCCCAGGAGCAGCGCCACCAGCAGTGGCGCCCACCCGAGGCGGTCGATACGTCGATCGCCCAGCCCTTTGCGCCTGAGTAGTTGCCCCGGCAGCAGACGCTGCGTCATATGCTTCTTCCTCTGCGCTCCGTGGTGGAAGGAGGATTCTTGAGGAGCGACCCCTCAAACTCCCCTTTTCAAATGCGAGCCGTGCTGGAAGGAGGGTTCTTGAGGGGCGACCCCTCAAACTCCCCTTTTCAAATGCGAACCGTGCTGGAAGGAGAGTTCTTGAGGGGGCACCCCCTCAAACTCCCCTTTTCAGACCGTCTCTCAGCAGTACCCATACTGGCGGCCCACTGTCCCCGCAGCCCGCCAGATCGCCGCGAGCTGCGCCGGCGAGAGCAGGCTGCGCCAGCGCTCGTCCAGCCTGATCTCCGAAAGCTGCGACAGCCGCATCGCGTTGCCGACGATATGGTGCTTTGCGCCTAGCCCATCCACAGACCCAGCGCTGCCCTCGACCCCGCAGAAGCGGAAGATCCGCTCCAGAGTGCCATGGACATCGCGGCACAGATCCTCGTAGCGCACCATCATGCGGCGCTGCTCCGGCAGCGCCCCCAGGCCGACTTCGATCCGCCGGTGCAGCCTGGCCCACTGCCGCGCCGCCTCGCGCGCGTCGATGCCCACCCCGCGCCGCAGCCGCGAGGCAACCACACCGCGCACATCGCGCACCAGGTGCAGCGCCCGGATATCGAGCGACGAGAAGCGGCGTAGCGCGCCAAGCCGCATGCGATCCTTTGAGGTGTCGACAAACACGCTTTTGCCCGTCACCGCCAGCACCGACTCGACAAACGCCTCATTACGCGCCACCAGTTCCCGCAGCCGGCGTCGCTCGCCCGGCCAGGCCTGAAACAGCGCGTCGCGCAGCCCGTCAAGCGCGGCGTTGCGAAACGACCCCAGGCGCAGATACTGGATCGGTCGGGGGCCTCCCAGCCGGAACTCGGTATCGAAGTGCGCCACGTCGAACGCAAAACCGCGCGCGCCCATCGCTTTGCCGACCGCCCGCCAGAAGGCGCACTCCTTGATGCGCTCGCCACACGAGCACAGGTAGAGATCGGGGTCTTCGCTCGGGATCAGCCCATTCATCTCGCCGACAGTCGCGATCTGCGGGTGCGCGGCGAGCAGAAAGGCCAGCAGCGTGGCGCCCGAGTACGACGACGCCTCGATCGAGACAAATATGGCCTGGCTCATCTTTCCTGCCCCGCTGCGTCTATGTTGCGTGTTGCGTGTTGCGTGATCCGGGGCACGCAACACGCAACACTTAGAATGGGCCTGGGGATGTTTGACACTTTCCGAGTCCCTAATCAAGGTACCCCAGCGCGTGCAGCCGCTCGCGGATCGCCGCCTCGTCCTCCGCCGACATCTCCTCCTCCTGGAACTCCGCTGCGCCGCCGCTTGGCCAGAAGCCGGTCGGCTCGCAGCGCTGGATCGGCTGCTCGGCCAGCCGCGCCGGAGCCACGATCTCGGCCAGCACCCGCCCATCCATGTCGTCCGGCACCGGCAAGCCCATCAGGTACAGCACCGTCGGCGCCACATCCTCGATCCACAGGCCCGGCAGCGGCGCGTCCCCGGTCACGATCCCCGGCCCGTGCGCTATGAAGATTCCCTCCATGCGGTGCTGGCCGCGCCGCGTGTGCGATTGCAGCTCGGTGATCAGCGAGCTGTAGCTGCCCAGCCGGAAGCTGCCGCCGTAGTCCGGGTCCATCATCACGATCAGGTCCGGCACATGCTCGGCGTAAGGGCCGTCGTAGTACTCGGCGCCGCGACATACCGACTGCACCAGCCGCAGCCCGGTCTTTGGGTCGGCGATCTCGGGCAGCGCCCGCTCGATCTCCCCGATCAGCGCCTCCCGCTCGGCGCCTGCCGCATTGACCCTGATACCAAAGATATGGTTGAAGATCGGCACCGCGTACGCGCGCGAGCGCTCGACATCAACCGTCGCCCCGACCTTCGAGGTCGCCCGCTTCAACAGCCGGCTATTCGCCATGCCAGGTAGCCGCAGGATGATCCGACCGATCCGGTCGCGCGAGAGGCCCAAGCGCTTCAGCCATCCATCGGGGTTGGCGGCCTTCGGGCCGCCGCCCTTGGCCGCCAGCCAGCCGTGCTCGCGCATCCAGTTGTTCACATGCACCCGCCGGGTATACTTCGGCCCCATCCCATGGTCCGACATGACGATCACCGCAGCCTCCGGCCCGGCCCGCTCGACCAGCTCGCCCACAATCTCATCCAGCCGCACGTAATACTCACGCACGGCATCGCACAACGCGAGCGCCTCCGGCCCGGCGGCCCCGTTCAGCCGCGCCGCGTGGTGGTACGGCCACAGATAGTGCCCCATCCGATCGGTGCCGATAAACACCACCATAAACAGATCCCACGGTCGCGCCTCCATCAGCTCGCGCGTGACACGGATGCGCTTCTCCAGCATATCCCGGAACTCTTGCACAAGCGCCAGTGTCGGCGCCGCGATCTCGCCGTCGATCGCGTCCATAAACGGCTTCTTGTCGACAAAGCGGTCGAGATCGAACATATAGTCGGTGATCGTCTCGGACAGCTCGGGCGGGTAAGTGAACACCGCCGCGTTCTTCGGCGTGAGCAGGCCGGTGACCATAATGCCGTTCACGGGGCGCGGCGGGTAGGTCAGCGGGATGTTGACCAGCCCGACCTTGCGACCGTGGTGGCCCAGAATGTCCCACAGCATCGGCGACTTGATGCTCTGGGCGCTGACCAGCTCGGGCTCGCCCGCGGTCGTGTCGTTCTCATTGAATAGCTTGATGAAGTGGAACACCCCGTGCCTGGCCGGTCGCTTGCCGGTCATAAACGTGCTCCAGGCCGCAGCAGTGATCGGCGGGATGCTGGATTGCAGGACACCCCAGCACCCGCCGCGCCGCAAGCGTGCCAGGTTCGGCAGCGTACCATCCCTGATCCAGGGGTCGAGCACATCCCAGGTGGCACCGTCAAGGCCGATGATCAGGGCTTGCTGTGAGGGTTGCATCGCGCATATCCTTTTTAAAGCGCCCAACAGTTCTGGGAAAAAAGGGGGTTTGAGGGGGCAGCCCCCTCAGTCTCCCCCACCCAAATGCCTATCAGATACGATAGCGCAGATACCGCCAGTACACCGTGCGAAACATGTTGAAAAACGCGAACCCGGCCTGATCCCACGCCGACACCTCGCCCGCGCCCCACTCCGGCGGGAAGCTATAGCCCCACTGGCGCATATACGGCCCAAAAACCCGCTTCGCGCGCGCGATCGTATCGGGCGTGTAGTAGGCAAGGAAATCGCGGTCTTTCTGGCTGGTCTTGTTGACCACCGGCAGCACGCGCACCGGCTCCAGCCCAATGCGCTCAAGCGCGGTAGCGAAATCCTCCTGAAGGTTCTCGAACCGGATGATGAAGTCAAACCGCTTGTGCGACATCCCGCTCCAGGTGTTGTAGGGGATCTTGTAGAAACGCTTAAAGTAGGTGGGAAAATCGGCCTCGCCGCGCGTGACAAACCTGTACTTAAACCTATCAAGCTGCCCCACGATCCCTTTGCGGCGCTGGATCTTCTTCGGGTTGGTGAACTTCTGCTTATGATCAGTCTTATACTTGAAGTACAGGCTGACGGCGTGGTCGAGCGGGTTGCGGAGGCCCGAGAAGACAAAGTAGCGCTGCTCCTCCGGGCTGGCGATCTTCAGAAAATCGTAGTACGTCGAGTGGTTGCGCAAGATCGGCTCGCCATCGTAGTGCGCGCACAGCTCGCGCCGGATCGCCGTCGAGCCCGTCAGCGGAAGCTCGATGAATAGATAACGGTGCCTGTGGCTGATCACCATCGTCTGCGCTCCTTGCGCGTGCCGCCTACTCGCCCGCGCAGCCGCGCCAGCACCGCGCGATCTTCCTCTGAGAGGCCCAGCAGCAGCAGCACGCCCGCATAGGTTGCCAGCAGCAGCAGCACAATGATCGCGACAGAAAGAAAGCTGGCGCCGCCGGGCAGCAGCCGGCCCACACCCAACGCCGCCGCTGCCCCGGCCAGGCCGGCCGTGATCGGCTTGATAAAGCTACGGTTATACGGCAGCAGCCGGAACAGCAGAAATACCTCGGCCAGCCGCAGCAGGTTGACTAGCAACTCGGCCGCCAGCGCCGCCACCGCGGCGCCGATCAGCCCGTACGACGGAATCAGCAGCAGGCTCAGCCCGACCGACAGCGCAAACGTCGCAATCGAGTTCACCAGCTTGAAAACCGTGTTGCCGGTCATATCCAGCATCGTGCCGCAGATGCCAGTGGCCGTATTCACCAGCCCGCTCCAGACCAGGATATTCAGCGCGCCCGCCCCGTCGGTAAAGCTTTTACCAAACACCGCCAGGATCTGCTCGGGAAACAGCGCCAGGATCAGGAAGAACGGCAGGTTCAGCGTCAGCGCCCACTTCGTCATGGTTGAGTAGAAACGCCCCAGTTGCGCCCGATCGCCGCTGCTGTACAGCTCGGCGATGATCGGCATCGACACTGTGACGATCGAGCCCTGGAACATATCGGTGATCAGATTCACCTGGCTGACTACGGCGAAGATCCCGACGTTCTTGACATTGCTGAACGCGCCCAGCAACAGGATGCGGATGTTATCGCCGTAGCTGTTGATCAGGCTTGACAGGTAGACCGGCAGCGAGAAGCGCACGATCTCTTTCACATCGCGCCGTGCCGCCCGCAGCGGGCGCCGCAGCGGGAAGTACCGGTTCAGAAAGTACAGCAGCAGCAGCGCGACAACAACCTCTGCCACGGTGGTGGCAGCCAGTGCGCGCGCCGTCGTCAGGCCCACCAGCGCCAGCCCCAGGATCAGTACCAGCTTCAGCACCGGCTGGGTGATGTTCTGGGCGATCACGGTGTACTGCATCTTTTTAAAGCCGCGCGTCGCCGCCGCCGCCATATCGCTCAGCGTAAAGAAAGGCACGGCCAGGCTCACCAGGCGCAGGTAAGGCGCCAGCCCCGCATTGTGGACCATCAGCATAGCAATCGGCTCGGCAAACACAAACAGCCCGATCGCCAGCAGCAAACTCAGCAGCGTGGGGATGCCCAGGTTGAGTTGCAGCATCCCCCACAGCCCCGCCTCATCGCCCCGGCTACGAAAGTGCGGAATATAGCGCACCATCGCCGTGCCCATGCCCAGCCCGGCCAGCCCAGCCGCGATCTCGACCACCGTCAGGCTAAGGTTGTAGAATCCAAACTGCTCGGCGCCCAGCAGGCGCGCCAGGCACACCGCGATCACCACCCGGCTGCCGACCTTGAACAGCTTCCCGACGATCGTTATGCCGCCGCCTTTGGCGGCCAGCAGCACATTGCCCTCGAACGACTGCGATCTGGAAGCCTCTGAAAGATTGGACATCTCAGTGCTCATCAGGCATCACCCGCACGCGGCACACCTGACACCCCCGAAACGCGCGATACACCGGCACGATCGCCGTCCCGCGAAAACAGCACCACCTGCTCCTGAAAGCTCGTCTTTGTGTTGCCAAGCGCCTGTGTTGCCTGCGCCAGCAGCTCCTGAGCGTCAGGCAGCGCCTCGGCATCGCTAGCCTGGTACGACACAACGCCGGCGCTGCTGTGGAGATCAAGCCGCGCGCCGCTGCGCTCAAGCTCCAGCGGGCTTGCCACAAGCGCATCCCCCAGCGCCTCGACCATCGCCTTGGCGTGCTCCCCAGGGAGATCAGGCAGCAGAAACGCAAATACCGTGTCGTCAAAGCGCGCCATCACATCCTCATCGCGTAGCTGCCCGTGCAGCCGCCGCGCCACATACCGCAGCGCCTCATGGCGCACCAACCCCGACACATCTTCTAGCACCCCGCGGTGATCGACATCCATCAGCGCCACCGACAGAGGGTAGGCATTGCGCTGGGAACGGCTCATCTCCTGGCGCAGCCGCAGGGTAAAGTAGCGTCGATTGTAGACCCCGGTCTCATCGTCGAGCACCCCAACATTCGACAGGTTCTCGGCGGGCGCCTGCAAATACGCCGCCAGAAACGCCACACCTACGCCAAGGCCGAGCCCAACCACCGCGCCCAGCATGAGATTCAGGGGCTTATTCGGCAGAATCGGCGCGTCCGATAGGCTGGCCCGGTCCAGCGGCTCCAGCTCGTACACCTCGTAAAGGCCCCGCACATACTCCACGGTAGCCACACCCACCCCGTTCGTAAAATCGCGCGCCAGTATCGGGTCGGGCGCCTGCACCGCGATCGCAAGGACGTTGGTGTCCGGTATCACCGAGCTTGTCACCGTCAGGAGACGCCGCTGTTCGCCCGGAACGTTTAGCGCATCGGCCACCTGCCCCCGGATCATCCGGCTTGATGCCAGGGTTGTGTAAGTGGCAGCAATGCTTGGCTGGCGGCTCAGGATGTCAAGGCTCGAGGCGGAATTCTTGTCGCTCCTGAACGCCGGGCTGAGCTTCATGATAAATGTGGCCCTGGACTGATACACCGGCGTCTGCGTAAACGTCAGCGCCAGGGTTGCGGCATATGTGACCATGAAGGTAATCAGGATGATCCACCACTTCTGGTCAAAGTTCGTAGGTAGGCTCGCAGCTCCATGGCATCCACGCTCCCTTTATGTTGCCAGGATTGCCAAAGGCTTATCCCGCACCCTTCCGGCACAGCACCGATGTCATTGTCCACCACAGGATAAGCAAATCGTGCATGAGCGTCTGGTTGCGCACATACGCAATATCATAGCGAACGATCTGATCAAACGAGATACCGCTGCGTCCGCGCACTTGCGCCAGGCCGGTGATCCCCGGCAGCACCTCCAGGCGTTCCATATGCCAGCCGCAATACGCTTCAACCTCCCATGGCACGTTCGGGCGCGGCCCAATCAGGCTCATGTCGCCGCGCAGCACATTAATAATCTGCGGCAGCTCGTCCAGGCTGGTCTTGCGTAATATCCGGCCGACCCGCGTCATCTGGGCCTGCCCGATTGGCTTGTAGATCGCCGACCCGCCCGGCGGCTGGCTAGCGCCGAGCTGCCCTCTGACAAACGACCGCATAAACTCGCGGCCAGCCGCAGCATCGTAATCGGACCGCAGCGTGCGGAACTTATACAGGCGAAAGCGGCGCCCTCGCTGGCCGATCCGCTCCTGGCAAAAGAAGATCGGCCACGAAGAGTCAAGCAGTATCGCGGTCGCGATGACGAGCATTACCACGAGCGCAAACGGTATAATCGTCAGACACAATACCATATCCAGCATGCGCTTAACAAATGCGTAGCTCCTCAAGTACCGTAGTATCTGGCGCGCACGCTTGTGAAACGAGCGTCTGCGGTAGGGAAAAACTTCGGTTCGCTGGAGAACCAATGGAGCCCGGAACATACGCGCTCCTCACACTATCTGCAAACCATTGCGCCTGTGTATCGAGGTTGGAAGTGTCACTCGATCGTGCATAGTCATCCTTCCAAGATCAAGACACGCTCCGCCGTTCCGACAGCACTAGCTGCCAGACGCAGAGTATCGCCAGGTGAAGTTCCGGCCAGAGCTAAGGCGATAATGAGCCGAAACACCGAATATCGATCAGCGCTCGGCGCGACCACGCCGAATGCTCCAAACAGACCGGGTGCGACAGGCCAATAACTGCCAATGTTCTACGACGAGTCGTTCATCAAATCCTCATAGCAAAAATAGCCTATTCAGTTTGGAGATACGGTATAATGTATTCGACCGGCGCATGAAGCCTCTTCCGTTGCTGGCGCTCCGGATATGGATCGGGTTGGTCATCAGGCGGGAAGTGTGACAGCACTTCCTGCCTTTCTTATGCCCGTGTGCTACCTCCGCTAACAAAAAACACCGCTCGTACCCCAAGGTAAGTCACCTGAAGGTAACTTACCCTGGAGGACAGTCGGTGCTGAACCAATGTCAATGTCGATGCAGAACTAATACGAAGAAAGCTCAGACCGCGACTTTATATAATTATACTATTCTGGATAGACAGCTCGCAGTATAGCAGCGATGAAGATGAAGATCAAGTATAAGAAGTGTTAATCGCTGGTATGCCTGATGACACTTTTTTCATATGGCTATAGGCAAATCACGCCCGCTGTGACAATTCTCGACACTCAGAGGAGAAGCGAGATGAGTAGGAAACCGAAGATTACGGCACGGCTGTGGCAATCCTTCAGCGTGCGATGGCTCGCCCAGCGCTGTACGACCGGGAGGATGTGCTTGATCGCCTGGCGAATCTCTACAGATTTTGCGGTGTGGTGGAGGCTTGGAGAGGGCCACCCATTATGGTCAAGGGGCACCACTCGGGTTAGACAAGGTTCTTAGGTGCTTTACAGTTCCGGGGAAAAGGGGGTTTGAGGGGGCAGCCCCCTCAGTCTTCCCCCACTCACACTGTAAAGTAGAACGGCGCTATCTGAAACCTTGCCTTAGGAAAGAGGGAGAGGGGCCATGAGCGTGCTATAATGGCCGGCAAGAACGACTTTGGTGAGCAGTAGTCCAGACCAAGCGGGCTGCTCTCGTGCAGTTAAGGAGTTGCCTCATGGCAAAAATTACACCAGATGAAATCTACACGCTTGCCGAACAACATATACCAAAAGGCTATAAACCTGAGTTATATAAAGTTCGGCATAGCGCCGCTCACATTATGGCTCAAGCAGTCCGTGAGCGATTTGGTAGTGAAGGGGTGGTTCATATTGCAATTGGGCCTCCGATCGAACACGGCTTTTATTACGACTTTGCGTTGCCACGATCGGTGAATGAAGACGACCTTGGGTGGATCGAGGAGCGAATGCGCGATATCATCAGGGGGAAACATCCCTTTACCGCGCGCGCCCTAAGTGTTGATGAAGCCCAGCAACTCTTTGCTAATGAACCCTACAAGCTTGAGTTGATAGAGGGGCTAGCCAGAGGCACCGTTGATGAGAATGGTGCTCCGCTACCCGACTCAGAGGCTGCGCTGATTACCTGCTACCAGCAGGACACCTTTGTCGATCTCTGCCGTGGCCCGCATGTGGCAACCACGAGCGATATCCATCCTAATGCGGTGAAGCTCCTAAATGTCGCCGGAGCATATTGGCGTGGCGATGAGACGAAAGCGCAGCTCCAGCGCATCTATGGGACGGCGTGGGAGACGTCGGAGGACCTGACTCGATACCTGGAATTGCGCGCAGAGGCCGAGCGACGTGACCATCGTCGGCTCGGCAAGGAACTCGAACTATTCCATATCGACCCGACCGCCCCAGGTATGCCGTATTGGCTGCCTAAAGGGTTCAAAGTACTTAACGAGCTGATCAATTTCTGGCGCGCCGAACATGAGCGCCGGGGCTACCAAGAAATCGCCTCGCCCCTAATCAATAATAAGCGTCTCTGGGAACTCTCGGGCCACTGGGATCACTACAAAGAAAACATGTTCATCATCCCCATTGATGAGAACACGACCTATGCGGTCAAGCCCATGAATTGCCCGAATGCTATGATCGTCTACAATCTGAAGAAGCGCAGCTATCGCGACCTTCCGCTGCGTCTCTCAGACTGCGATATTCTCCATCGGCACGAGCGCTCAGGCACCCTGCATGGTCTGCTCCGAGTTCAGCGTATCCAACAGGATGATGCACATATCTTTGTCACCGAAGACCAAATCGAGGACGAGTACGAGCGGATCTTCAATATCGCTCGCCTCTTCTATTCGATCTTCGATCTGAAGTACCGCTTCCGCATGGGCACACGGCCCGATGGGTTTATCGGCGATATCGAAACGTGGAATAGAGCTGAGGCTGCGCTTAAGCGAATTCTCGACCGTTCTTCTGGCCCAGGAAATTACGTCATCGAAGAGGGCGATGGCGCATTCTATGGCCCTAAGATCGATATTCTCATGGAAGACGCCCTGGGACGCGAGTGGCAGATGGGGACAATTCAGCTTGACTTCCAATTGCCACGACGCTTCGACTGTCGCTACACCGACAGTGACGGTGTCGAAAAGCACCCGGTAGTTATCCATCGCGTGATCTATGGTTCCCTTGAGCGGTTCATGGGTATTCTCATTGAACATACTGCCGGAGCCTTTCCCGTATGGCTAGCACCTATCCAGGTGAAGCTACTCACGATCACGGATCACCAACTCCCCTACGCAGGCGAGGTACGCGTGCGGCTACGGGAAGCCGGCATTCGGGTTGAGATCGACGAATCCGGAGACCGCCTTAATGCCAAGATCCGCAACGCGCAGTTACAGAAGATCCCTTATATGCTGGTCATAGGAAAGCAAGAGGTCGCTCAAGAGCAGGTTTCGGTGCGACTAAGGACCGAGGAAAACCTTGGGCCTATGAGCATCGACGCTTTTGTGGCGCTCGCCCAGCAGGCGATCAGCGATAAACGGCCAATTTAAGAAAAGGGGAGTTTGAGGGGGCCGCCCCTCAAACTCCCCCTTCCACCACGGCTCGTTGGCATGACTGTGCCCTTTTCAAACAATTTCTCAGCTAATGACGCGGCTAAAAAGCCGCGTCATTAGCTATACTGTAGACGGTTTCGAGCGTGAGTGTTAGGCGAGGTACTCGTATGACCGTTGATCCTCCCTTACGCAATCGTGATCAGGTCGTGGCCGATATCAACTCACGCTGGGTACTCCTGACCCCCGATAATGATGTCATTCCCCTCACCGACACCAGTAGCACTCGGGATATACTAGAGGTACAACCTAGTCTTGCACGCCTCACGGAACTCATCACGAAAAAGGGCCAGCCCCATCCCACCTCCCCAAGTCTCAAACTGATGCGCCAACTCGAGTGGGCTGATTACGAGCCAGCCTCGGACCGTGGCCATCTACGCTACTACCCCGCCGGGGCACTTGTGCATAACCTGATCCGTGACTGGCACGAGAACATCCTTGTCGAACATATGAATGCTGTAGAAGTGCGTACCCCCTTCATCTATGACTGGTCCCGAGATGATCTGCGAGGTCAGGCCGGCACATTCCACGATCGGCTGTACTATGTCTCAGGGTATAACCAGGAGCAGGAGTTTGTGCTACGGTTCGGCGGCGATTTCGGCCAGTTCAGTCTCCTGAAAGATACACGACTTAGCTATCGTCAGCTTCCGCTGCGCCTATTTGAGTATGCTGAAAGCTTTCGCTACCAGCGGAGTGGCGAACTGCGAGGTCTGGAGCAGGCCCGAAGTTTCTCATTCTTCGACATCCATAGCATATGCGCTGATTTCTCCCAGAGTTGGGCTGAGTTTACAGCCTGGTATAACCTTCATGCTGATCTCAGCGAACAGTGGGGTATGGATTACGCAATCGAGTTTACGGTTGTCGACAGCTTCTTTGAGCAGCAGCGCGAGCTTCTTCTCCCGCTGCTTCAGTACAGTCGGCGGCCTGCGCTGGTAGAGGTAATCTCGAAGCGCAAGCATTACTGGTTACTGAAATACGTATTTCACGATGAGAACACTCATAAGTATTTCAATGTGCAGCTTGACCAAGAGAACTCGGCCCTGTATGGAATCTCCTATACGGGCGCTGATGGAGGGCGGCACAATTGTACCATTTGCCACGTCGCGCTCGGCTCCATGCAGCGCTGGATGGTGCTCGCAATCGAGGCGGCCCTTAAGCAAACTGAACCCGTGCTACCGCTCTGGCTCGCTCCAACTCAGCTCCGCGTAATCCCCGTTCACCCTGGTTTGGTCGAGCCGGTTCTCCAGCAGGTTCGCGCACTGGCAAGCCACAGGATTCGAATTGATGTCGATGACCGGCCCAAAACTGTCGCTTGGCGATTGCAGCAGGCTCGCACAGAATGGGTACCTTTTGTGGTTGTCATCGGTGAACGTGAACTTCAGGGCGATGCTTGGCCTATCAATATCCGAGGTCAAGAAAAGCAGCTCATGCCCCCCGATGCGCTGATAGCAGAACTCCAGCGTCGTGTCGCAGGTATGCCCTTTCGCAGGTTCAACCCTGTCCGAGTTTCAGCCCGCCCAAAGTACCACTAGGTACACGGAGACGCCATGACCCTCTTTACCTGCGATCAGGATGGTTACTTGCAAAACTCTGGCTCACCGAGCTTAATCCAACCTGCCTTTCGCCCTCTACTCGACGCTGCTACCGTGCTCTGCCAGGAACTAGCGAACAGCAGCTTGATATGTCTTTACGTGCGGGGAAGTGTGGCGGCTGGACGAGCCTTTTTAGGCAGTTCAGATCTGGACTTGGTACTGATTAGTAAGGACGGAGAGCCAGCGGTGACACCTGATCGGCAGCAGATCAGTGCATTCACGAGCGAATTCGTGAGTATTACCAGTGAAGTTGACCTGACAGTGTTGCAACTTGCGGTGCTCCTCGAGTCAACTGAGTATGCTCGTTTGCGGGTGTATCTAAAAACCCAGTCGGTGCTGTTGGTGGGTGAGGATATCCGCCCGCGTCTTCCCCGCTTCCGGCCTGACGGCAGTTTGGCCCGTTACATGCATCCAGACCTAGATGTCGAGCTAGACTATTTGAGCCGTATCTTTAGCGGTGACAGAACAATAGATAGAAGCTACGGAGGCATGACTCGTCCAACCCGCTTTTGGTGTGTGTGGACGATGCGAACGGTGTTGAGGGCCGCCGGGCTACTCGCGATGACGCGGTCAGGGATTTACGAGAGTGACCTAAAGTCCTGCCGCGATCAGGCTAGCATGCTCTACCCTGAACTTGCACCACTACTCCACGAAGCCTACACACTTGCACTGGATCCAACCGATCATCCTTGGGTTGTGACTGCCTTTCTCCAACGCCTCCTCCCTATATTACTGCCGAAGTGGCGCGAGGAAGTGGGTACTGGCAAAGTTGAAAGTAGTGGTTAGTAGCCTATGAATATGTACAAGGGCCGAGGGTTCGATTTCATCCTCATTGGCGTAATCGCCGGAATCGTAGCCGTACTCGACTTTATCGGTGTTGTCGGCATACCTACGGGCATTTTCAGTGTTTCAGGCTTCTACATCGGTGGGGCCTTTTACACGGCTTTTGCCCTATGGTTCAAGCGGAATGGGCTTCTAGCAATGTATCTGGGCCTCCTGCTTGGCGCCGTGCTTAGCGGGACTTTTACTATCTTCGCCTTTCTCTTAGCCTGGGGGAATGTGTTAGGAGTCGGTGCAGTACTACTGGCCTTCAGCCAGCTTGGGTTAAACACAAGTTTACAGAAGCTGCGAGATTACGTCTGGTTTATTATCTTTGTCATTATTGCCCAGATAATTGGGGCCACATGGACCCTTGGTGGATTTGTTGTCTTTGGGCTTATGCCGACTGGCGCATTACCCGCTGCTATGACCTCCTGGATTATTGGAGGTATTATTGTCAATCTGGTAATCGGTATACCTCTACTCAAGACGTTTACCAGCATCATCTACCGTGCTGGGCTTTTGACACCCGCCCGTTAAACTGTATGCCATAGGCCGCGAGAGAAGTGGCACCATATGTGTAAGCTATGAAGAGACGAACATTTCTGCACTACTTAGATAACAATTCTGTGTATTTCAGCATTCCTGTTGTCTGGAAATTTTTGTTCTTTATCACCTTAAGTTCTCTTCCACTGTTATCGCATAATCTACGTATCAATCTGTTGGTTTTAGTCGTTGTTGCAATGTTGATCCTGAGATCCGGATATTACTATCGTAGTCTGAGTTCAATAAAGCTTCTACTTCTCTCGTTCTGTTCGTTTATGTTAATATGGATACTCTTCAGCAAGGTAGAGGGCAAGTTTGTTTACGTCATCTTCCCGTGGGGTACCCGAGATATCTGAACAAACAGTTCCGTTCGCACTATCAGCGGCTATTCGCTGGATATTGATATGCCAAGCAGGTATATTTTTTTTGGTCGCAACCTCTCAGAATGAAGTCATAGATGCGCTTGTTAGTGTTCATGCGCCGCATCAATTTGTGCTCTCGCTAACAATTGCATTGAACACAATAGTTTTTGTCATCGAAGCACTTCCCCAAATCAACATAGCGCTTAACTCACGCAACATTCCTAATACCACTATACTCGAAAATATGCAGCGCCTGCGTCTCATTGGCACTTCCCTGTTGGTCGAGAGCATCATGAGAATCGTATTCTTGAGGATAGCGTATCACTTTGATGTAGTCGAACTAGAGCAAATGCAAGAACAAGGAGAGAACAGAAGTATCAACAAGCTCCCAACAAACTCGAAGCCCGCAGAGGATGAACGAGGAATATTGTGATGCTGTCGGTTAATATTGATCTGTTTCGATATCGGGATGTACCTGATGAGCAGCAGTTGGCTCTGATCCGGTTTGCCTTGCGAGATGGCGATATATTATGGATAAGAGCAGACACAGGGGCAGGAAAGACAACGCTACTTAAAATCCTTGCAGGTGTGTTGCCTACTTTTGAGCCATGCGAGTATAAAGGCCAAGTATTATTGGATGGCGAGATTCTTGATGTAGAGAGAGCAAAAAAGCTTGTCTCGTTCTGCTTTCAACTGCCAGAGTATCAATTCCTATTTGACAGTGTACAACGACAGTTTCATACGAAATCGAGCGATGCTGATGGTAATCATTTCCTGCAAATGCTATGTCACAGGCTAGGTATCGCTCAGTTGCTGAAGGCTTCCGTCAGGGATATCCTGCAGGCCAACGTAAACTTGTCGCCATAGCCGCAGCATTATTCAAACAGCGTAGACTTCGTCTCTTTGATGAGCCAACGGCAAATCTTGACTCGACGGCTGTAGCGAGGGTATTATCCATCATTCAGCAAGGCGCAGCCGGCTGTATTACTGTCATTGCCTCGCACGATAAGCGAGTGCGAAGGATCTGTACACAGGTGCTGTCATCACACGATGGGAAGACGTGGACGCTCACCTCACTAGCTGCACAAATGGAGGAAGATTGTTTTTTGCCGGTTTTTCCTATCTCTGCCAAGTTACGCCCACAACAAGAGCTAGTTTATTTCTGCAAAAACATCTCATACACATACCCCAACGGTTTGCTGGGCCTGAAGCCAATTTCGTTCTCTCTTTTTCGTGGCGAGCGCATAGGTATAATTGGCGATAATGGAAGCGGCAAGACCACATTGATTAGAATACTTACCCGTGACATTCGGCCTTCACAGGGTCAGGTAGTCATAGATTGCCTCGGCAAATGTGGTGTAGTGTTTCAAGAGAATGAGCGACAACTGTTCGGTAACACAGTTATTGGAGAACTCTTGTTAGGGGTACGGCAGAACGAAGCAGTCCGTCGGAGCGCTCAGGCAATATTGGAGAGGCTAAGCTTATCTCATCGTATGGCAATGCACCCAATATTCTTAAGCGGCGGCGAGAAGAAAAAGTTATTAATTGCAGCAGTGTTAATCTGTCAGCCACACACACTAATTCTAGACGAACCATTCGCCGGAATGGACGCAAATAGCATCAAGCAAACAATCGATTTAATAGAAGAACATCAGCAGCGAACACAGATGACGGTATTAGTTATAGATCACAACGCCAATCGGATACCAAAATTCTTTGAACGTCAAATTGTTATCACGTAAACTATACTCGCCTGTTCGATTGCCACTATAGCAATCCTATCAGGGTTGTAAAGTGGGAAGGAGTTTCTGTGGGGGCTTCCTCCACACCCCCTTTTCCAACTCATTTAGGAGTGCTATATAAAAATTGATGCTCACTTATCACTTTTTCTTGCCAATATAGAGAAGATGTCTTGATGCTCCGATGATTGACTTCTCTATGCTCAATTTATACAACAAATCAAGCCATAGTTGACGTTGTTTTTCCTGAAGTTGGTTGTAGCTTTCATCATCAACTGAGATTGCAGGTTCAATCCCCGCCATGGCTAAGGTCTCAAATCCCAGTGCTTCATGTAGGGGGGCCATCTCAGATGGGTATGAAAAGTATCCGCGAAAACCACCCCGAGGAGAAGTGCAGCAAGCAGGCCTGTTCTGTATGGTCCTAACACGCTAGAACAGCCGCGCCTGCTCCATCCCGCGGTCGAGCCTATCCCACGGCAGCGGCGGCACGTCGGCCAGGCGCTCCAGGCGGCGCTGGAACGCGCGGCAGAGCGCCGGCGAGCGGCGCTCGTCCGGGCAGTGCATGAAGAAGTAGACCTGCGTACCATCGGCCAACCACTGTGCAATCCGCTCAGCCCACTCGTCGAGCAGCGGCTTGTTCAGCGCCGGGTCGGGGTGGCCGATGTAGCGCACCAGCGCCAGGCCGGCGGAGCGCAGGGGGTGCAGCGGTACATCGGGCTTGTTGTCGCGCGCGCGCTGGATGTTGACGTCGGCGCCGGGCAGCGGCCCAGTATTGAGCGGGCGCACATCCATCAGCACCCGGCCGGCGCCATAGCGATCCAGCAGCGCCATCAGCGCCGACTCACCCGGCTCGGTGTACCAATCGTCGTGGCGCACCTCGACTGCCAGTTGCCACTCCTTCGGCCATGCCGCCAGCCAGCGCTCAAGGTCGTCGATCTTGTCGGCGCGGTAGCCGGGTGGCAACTGTAGGAAGAACGGCCCTAATCTTTCCCCTAATCCAGCCATGCGCTCGACAAACGCCCGCGTCGTCTCAACCTGGGCGGCCAGTGGCCCTTCGTGGCTGATCTCGCGCGGCAGCTTGAAGCAGAAGCGAAAGGTATCGGGTGTCTCGGTCGCCCAGCGCTGTACGACCTCGGCCTTGGGAGTAGCATAAAACGTTGTATTTCCTTCCACCGTCGTCAGCCGACGACTATAGAGCGACAGGAGTTCGGCGTTTTTGCTGCCGGCCGGGAACAGCTCACCGACCCAGTCTTTATAGGCCCACACGGCGCAGCCAAGGTAGAATTTGTGCATGGTTATGTCCCCATTTTCTAAACCAAGAGCCCTGATCGCGATGCTAAGTATAACACCGCATTAGAGAGGCTCAAACCGAGCATATCGAGCACGCAAGTCCATAGATACTGGTTGGCTCTCCAAAGGGGCGGATTATGGTTGTAAAATTAAATCACGACACGATGCTATGGAGCAAACTTGTATACTCTTTTAGATTTCTCTTATGAACATGCTTCCTGTACGAAGCGCATTGGAGGCACGCAAATTGCTAATGGTGTCTTCGTATACCAAAATTTGTACCGCGAAATCCTTGACGGCATGAATAAAGAGTACTATAATCTATGAACTTCATCGCACTTCCTCATTTTGACAGATCCCTGGTCCATGTCGCTCATTTCCGAAAGGAGGGCCATGACCATTTCTCATCATCCTCGAACCTACGGCGTTGCTCTTTCATTCTGACGCCGTCTCATTCCATGCCATAGTGCGGCTTTTTGACCTAGACAAGTTTCGGGTGGCGCCATTCGACTTTACAGTGTGAGTGGGAGAGACTGAGAGGGCTGCCCCTCAGACCCCCTTTTTTTCCAGAACTGTAAAGCCCAAAGAACCTTACTTGTTTGGTTGCCCCAAGTGCGGGGTGTCAATAACGTAGCCAGTGCCGCGCACCTCCAATACCACAGCGCATTTTTTAGCGCGACCCACATAGCCCTGATACAACTGATCGAATAGTCACATCCTGCCCGAGCGCTCGGCGGGATGAAGTCGGCCTGCACGCGCCGGTTTGTTGCTTCGTCACACTACGCGGTGAGGCGGAGCTTGCTGTTGCCTCGAGCGGGGTGACAGGTTGTATGGTGCTGGTGTGATGGTGCTGTTCGGGGCGAATCGGCCCGCCCATCAGCGATACAAAGGAGGGTCAGCGATGACAGCAGATGCGGTTCCCTACGGGAGGGTGACCCAGCGACCGCCGGCCGTCAAGGAGGTTCACATCCTTTGGATCACCGCCGGCCTGGGATGTGACGGCGACTCCATATCGATCACCGCCGCCACCCAGCCCAGCGTCGAGGATGTGGTGATGGGGGCGATTCCAGGGCTCCCGAAGGTGCATCTCCATAACCCGGTGCTGGCCTACGAGGTCGGCGACGACTTCATGAAGTATTGGTACCTGGCCGCCGAAGGCAAGCTCGAACCGTTTGTCCTGGTGGTCGAGGGCTCGATCCCCAATGAGAAGATCAAGAGCGAGGGCTACTGGGCCGCGCTCGGCACCGACCACAAGACCGGCCAGCCGATCACGACCAACGAGTGGATCGACCGGCTGGCGCCGAAAGCGCTGGCGGTGGTGGCGATCGGCACCTGCGCGACCTACGGTGGCATCCACGCGATGCAAGGCAACCCGACCGGCTGTATGGGCCTGGCCGACTACCTGGGTTGGAGCTGGAAGTCGAAGGCGGGATTACCGATCGTGAACGTGCCGGGCTGCCCGGTCCAGCCGGATAACTTCATGGAGACGCTGCTGTACCTGCTGTACCAGGTGGCCGGGCTGGCACCCATGATCCCGCTGGACGATGCGCTGCGGCCCACTTGGCTGTTCGGCCAGACCGTCCACGAAGGCTGCGACCGCGGCAGTTACTACGAGCAGGGCGATTTCGCCAAGGAGTACGGCTCGCCCAAGTGCCTGGTGAAGCTGGGGTGCTGGGGGCCGGTCGTGAACTGCAATGTGCCCAAGCGCGGCTGGATGGCCGGCATCGGTGGCTGCCCGAACGTCGGCGGCATTTGCATCGGCTGCACCATGCCCGGCTTCCCCGATAAGTTCATGCCGTTTATGGACGAACCCCCCGGCGCGCGGCTCTCCTCGAATGTTATCGGCGTCTATGGCCGGGTGGTACGGGTGCTACGCAAGTTCACCAATGACACGGTCAATAAGGAGCCCAAGTGGCGGCACAATCGCCCTGAGCTGACAACCGGGTATCAGCCAACTACCTATAAGAAGTAGGGACGTTCGATCGAACGCCCGTACGGGAAAGGAGTACGGCTATGGCGGTCGCAACGGCGCCAACCAGGACAGTTCCGACTGATTCGCGAAACCTGGTCGAGATGTCCTGGGATCCGATCACCCGGATCGTCGGCAGCCTTGGCATCTTCACCAAGATCGACTTCGACAACCGGCAGGTGGTCGAGTGCCATAGCACCTCGTCGATCTTTCGTGGCTACAGCATTTTCATGAAGGGCAAGGACCCCCGCGACGCCCACTTCATCACCAGCCGGATCTGCGGCATCTGCGGCGACAACCACGCGACCTGCGCGACCTACGCGCAGAATATGGCGTTCGGCGTGAAGCCGCCCAATCTGGCCGAGTGGATCGTCAACTTGGGCGAGGCGGCCGAGTATATGTTCGACCACAATATCTTCCAGGATAACCTGGTCGGCGTGGACTTCTGCGAGCAGATGGTGCGCGAGACCAACCCCAGCGTCTGGGAGAAGGCCAAGAAGAAGGAGGCGCCACACGCCCACCTGCACGGCTACCGCACGATCGCCGACATTATGACCGCGCTCAACCCCTTCACCGGCGAGTTCTACCGCGAGACCTTGCATGTGAGCCGCTACACCCGCGAGATGATCTGCCTGATGGAGGGGCGGCACGTCCATCCCTCGACCCTGTACCCCGGCGGCGTCGGGACGGTGCCCACGGTCCAGCTCTTCACCGACTACCTGACCCGGCTCATGCGCTACGTCGAGTTTATGAAGAAGGTCGTCCCGCTGCACGACGATCTGTTCGACTTCTTCTACGAGGCGCTGCCGGGCTACGAGCATGTCGGGGAGCGGCGGGTGCTGCTGGGCTGCTGGGGCTCGTTCCAGGACCCCTCGGTCTGCGATTACAACTACAAGACTATGACCAAGTGGGGCCGCGCGATGTATGTCACGCCGGGCGTGGTGGTGGACGGCAAGCTGGTAACGACCGACCTGGTGGACATCAACCTGAACATCCGCATCCTGCTGGGCAGCTCCTACTACGACGATTGGCAGAACTCCGAAACCTTCGTCACCACCGACCCGCTGGGCAACTCGGTCGATCAGCGGCACCCCTGGAACCAGACCACCATCCCCAGGCCGCAGAAGCGCGACTTCAACGGCAACTACACCTGGGTCATGTCGCCGCGCTGGTTCGACAAGCGCACCGGCGATTACCTGGCGCTCGACACCGGCGGCGGGGCGTTTGCGCGCTTCTATGCCACGGCGCTGGCCGGGCTAGTGGATATCGGTTATGTCAAGGCAACCGGCCACAGCGTCAAGATTTTTCTACCCAAGACGGCGCTGCTGCCGGAGGTCGAGTTCGAGTGGAAGATCCCCAAGTGGAGCAACGCGATCGAGCGCGACCGCGCCCGGACCTACTTCCAGGCCTACGCGGCCGCCTGCGCGCTGTACTTCGCCGAGCAGGCGTTCAAGGAGCTGCACGCGGGCAATACCAAGGTCTGGTCGGACTTCAAGGTGCCCGAGGAGGGGATCGGCTGCGGCTTCCACGAGGCCGTGCGCGGGGTGCTCTCGCATCACATGGTCATCCGCGACGGCAAGATCGCCAACTACCACCCGTATCCACCCACACCGTGGAACGCCAACCCGCGCGATACCTACGGCACGCCGGGACCGTACGAGGACGCGATCCAGGACACGCCGATCTTTGAGGAGAACGGGCCGGACAAGTTCAAGGGCATCGACATTATGCGCGCCGTACGCAGCTTCGACCCCTGCCTGCCCTGCGGCGTCCACATGTACCTGGGCAACGGCAAGGTGATCGAGGCCCGCCACTCGTCGATGTTGGGGCTGCAACATGGGATAGACTTTCCGGGGACCAGCGGAACGTAGGCGCGGTTCAAACGAGCTTTAGGGACCTGGAAATTGTCAAACATCCCAGCCCAATCTTGCGTGTTGCGTGTTACGTACGCCGAACCACGCAACACGCAACACGTAACATGCAACACAGAACAGGTCTTTGTTCTTTGTTCTTGGTTCTCTGTTCTACGCCTGGAGGTGATCGTGGCAACGCGCGAAGACAAGGCCTTTCAAGAGCGGCTTGGCCAGATCGAGGTGCTGATTCAGGAGATCGAGTCGTTCGCCGATCCGGGCGCGCAGGCCAGCGCCAGGGCGGCCATCCAGGCGCTCATGGAGCTGCACGGCGCCGGCCTAGAGCGCATGCTGGAGATCGCCGCGCGGGCCGGCGCCGCCGGCAACGCGATCATCGACGGCTTCGCCGGCGACGACCTGGTCGGGAGCCTGCTGCTGCTGTACGGGCTGCACCCGCTGGAGCTGGAGACGCGCGTCTTGCAGGCGCTCGACAAGTCGCGCCCGTATCTGCGCTCGCACGGCGGCAACGTCGAGCTAATTGGTATCACGTCCGAGGGCGTGGTCCAGCTGCGGCTCCAGGGCAGTTGCCACGGCTGCCCTTCGTCGGCCATGACGCTCAAGCTGGCGATCGAGGAGCAGATCTTCGCGGCGGCCCCCGATGTGGCGGCGATCGAAGTCGAGGGCATGGTCGAGCGCCCAGCTGCGTCGCCGTCCGTTTTCATCCCGCTGGAGTTGGTGGTGAGTTAAAAGGGGGAGTTCGAGAGGGAAGCCCCCTCAAGAACCCCTTTCCATCACCAAACTTGTGTGGGAAACGGGCTCTCGGAGACTTTCTAGCCAATGCAAAATTCAAAATCGGACCTCCAACACCCCTCATCCTTCGCGACCCTGCGCCGGTTTGTCCGCGAACGGAAGACGGTGGAGCGCTGTGAGCTGTGCGGCACCACGCTGGCGCCCGACCACCAGCACTTGATCGAGCCGGAGAGCCGCCAGTTGCACTGCTGCTGCGATGCCTGCGCGCTGCTCTTGGGCTACCAGGAAGGCGCCAAATACCGCCGCGTGCCCAGGCGCATCCAGTTCCTGGCCGACTTTCGCATGACCGACGCGCAGTGGGAGAGCCTGATGCTGCCGATCGGCATGGCGTTTTTCTACATCAGCAGCCCGCAGGGCCGGGTCGTTGCGCTCTACCCCAGCCCGGCCGGCGCCACCGAATCACTGCTCGACCTGGAGGCCTGGCAAGACCTGGTTTGCGATAACCCCATCCTGGGCGAGCTGGAGCCGGACGCCGAAGCGCTGCTGGTCAACCGGGTGGGCAGCGCGCGTGAGCACTACCGCATCCCAATCGACGAGTGCTACAAGCTGGTTGGCCTGATTCGTACCCACTGGCGCGGCCTGTCCGGCGGCACGGAGGCCTGGGAAGCGATCGGTGGTTTCTTCGCCAGCCTGAAAGAGCGGTCGTAAGAACAAAGAACAAAGGACCAAGAACAAAGATAGACACTGCCAGAGCGCCGGGACCAGATTTTGTTCTCTATTCTTTGTTCTTTGTTCTTGGAGCGTCATATGCCTGATCTAAACTTCCAGCTCGACGGGGTCGAGGTTCCACCGTTCGCCGCGACGCCGCTGCTGGCCTTCAAGCTGCGCATCACTAATGCTGACGTCGAGGAGCCGATCCACAGCATTATGCTGCGCTGCCAGATTCAGATCGCGGCCACGCGCCGGCGCTATAGCCCGGCCGATCAGGAGCGGCTGCGCGACCTGTTTGGCGAGCCGGAGCGCTGGGGCCAGACCCTCCGCGCCATGCTCTGGACCCACGCCGGCATTGTCGTTCCGCCATTCACCGGCAGCACAGTGGTGGATCTGCCCGTACCGTGTACGTACGATTTCAACGTGGCTGCGACCAAGTATTTTTACGGGCTGGAGGACGGCGACATACCGCTCCTGTTTCTGTTCAGCGGAACAATGTTTTATGCCGCTCACGACGGCGCCTTGCAGGTTGCCCAGATCTCGTGGAGCAAAGAGGCGCCGTTCCGGCTGCCGGTGCAGAGCTGGAAGGCGATGATGGAGCATTACTACCCGAATAGCGCCTGGCTGCCGATCCACAAAGACGTGTTCGAGCGGCTGTACCAGTACAAGCGCCAGCGTGGGCTGCCGACCTGGGAGCAGGTGCTGGAGAGCCTGTTGCCGGCACTCGAAGAGGAGGTTTCAACGTGAACCTCGCGCTGGTGGAACCGATCGTCAAGGCCGTGCTCTACGAGGGGTATATGCTCTACCCCTACCGCCCGTCGTCGGTGAAGAACCGGCAGCGCTGGACGTTCGGCGGTGTGTATCCACAAGCGTATTGCACGGCGCAGGGCGGCACCGAAGCCTGGGCCACCCAGACCGAGTGCCTGGCGCTTGGCGACCGGCACCACCCGGCCGGCGCCCACCTCGATGTCGTGGTCCGGTTCCTGCATCTCATGGCCCGCGACGTGGGCGAGTTGGACGCCCCGGTGCAGGAACTGCCGAGTGACGAAGAGCCGCGCTTCCGCGCTGTGGTGGCGCTCCAGGTGGGCGAAACGCTCTTCCAAACCTGGCAGGAAGCGGTCGAGCGCGATGTCAGCATCGCCGACATCGACCTGAACGAGCTGGTCGCCGCGCCCCAGCGGCGGTCGTTCGCCTTCCCGGCGTCGCGCGCGCTGGAGCCGCTGCGTGACGAGATCGGCATGGTGGTCGGGGTGATCGTGCGCGAACAGCAGCGGCTCGAAGGCGCGGTCGAGCTGGCCGCTGAGCACGTCGGAGAGCAGGTGTTCAGGGTGACGGTACGAACGCTCAATCTCACGCCGGGGGGTAGCTTCGGCCCGGCCGAGCGCGCGGTGGCGCAGATGCGGTCGTTCGCCTCGACCCACACGATCCTGGGCGTCCGGGGCGCCCAGTTCGCCTCGCTGCTCGACCCGCCGGACCACCTGCGTGATGCCGCCGCCGGGTGCCGGAACACCGGCTCCTGGCCGGTCCTGGTGGGCGACGAGGGCATGCGCGACATGATGCTGGCGTCGCCGATCATCCTGTATGACTACCCGCAGATCGCGCCGGAGAGCCCCGGCGACCTGTTCGACGGAACCGAGATCGACGAGATCCTGACGCTGCGAATCATGACCATGACCGAGGACGAGAAGCGCGAGATGGGCGCAGCCGACGAGCGGGCCCGCGCGCTGCTCCAGCGCACCGAGTTACTGGGCAGCGAACAGCTTCTGGGACTGCACGGGGCCATGCGCGGTCTGCGACCGTTGAAGGAGGAGCCATGAGCGAGTGGGACGCCCTGGCGGAGAACACTCGTCTGGAGTTGATCGATGTGGGCGGGATGGTGCTCAGGCAGGGCGACCGCGTGCGGTTGCGGCCACGCGCCGGCGGCGACATCCTCGATCTGGCGTTGGCCGGGAAGACCGCCGTAATCGAGGCGATCGAGCAGGACTACGAGAACCGGATCTACCTGGCGGTGCTGGTGGACGACGACCCAGGCAAGGATCTCGGCGCACTGCGGCAGCCCGGCCACCGCTTCTTTTTCACGCCCGACGAGATCGAGCCGCTGAAGGAGATGAGAGATTAGAGATTATGACGAAGTCAGTTGTCAGTTGTCCGTTGTCAGTTGCGCGCAACTGACAACGGACAACTGACAACTGACAGGTTATGCAAGAGCGAGCGAATATATGTCGCAACAACGAGTTCTGATCGCCGGCATCGGAAACATCTTTCTAGGCGACGATGCCTTCGGCTCCGAAGTGGCGCAGCGTATGTCGCGGCAGGAGCTGCCGGAAGGCGTGCGCGTGGTCGATTTCGGCATCCGTGGCTGGGACCTAGCCTACGCGCTGCTCGACGAGTACGAGGCGACGATCCTGATCGATGCGACCCCGCGTGGTGGGCGGCCCGGCACGCTCTACCTGATCGAGCCGGAGCTGGACGAGATCGACGAGATCGAGCAGCCGGTGATCGAGACGCACAACCTGACCCCACTCAAGGTGCTCCAGCTTGTCAAATTGCTGGGCGGCCGGCCCCGACACCTGCTGGTCGTCGGCTGCGAGCCGGCGCCGCTCGATTCGGAGGATGGGCACATGGGCCTGAGTGAGCCGGTGGAGTGGGCGGTCGGCTCGGCGATCAACATGATCAATTCGCTAATCGCCAACATCCTCGCCAAACAGCGCGAGGTAGGCGCTTGATTTGAAGAAGAGGGAGTTTATGGCTATGAAATTACTTTTCATCCTCGCCGCAGTGCTGTTGCTGGTTGTGCTCCAGCGGGCGATCCCGGATATCCTGCGCTACAAGCGGCTGCGAGATATGTGATAGCCCGTGCAGGATCGCAGGAAAGGGAGGGCAAGGGGAGGGGTGCCCTCCCCTTAAACCCCACCCCACCCTGTCGTAGATTGCACGATGACGCCCGACCAGGATGAACCATGCACGAACTCTCGATCGCTACGTATCTTCTGGAAGCGGTCGAAGCGCAGGCGCGGCAGGTCGGCGCCAGCCGGGTGGTTGCGATCAACCTAGTCGTCGGTGAGCGCGCCGGCGTCGTGGACAACTCGCTACGCTTCAGCTTCGAGCTGCTGGCGGCCGGGACGCTGGCCGACGGGGCACAGATCAACAGCCGCCGCATCCCCATGCGCTTTCATTGCGCCGGGTGCGACGACGACTACCGGCCGGCAGATGGCGATTTCTGCTGCTTGCGCTGCGGCTGCGTCGGCCAGCTCATCGACGACGGAACCACGCTCCTGATTGAAAGCATCGAGATCGCGACATGAGCCTCCAACGGGTCAAAATCGTCAAGAACTTGCTGTCGGCCAATGACCAGGTGGCCAACAGCAACCGCGCCCGTTTCGTCGCCGCGGGCGTCCTGGCGGTGAATGTGATTGCCGCGCCGGGCGCCGGCAAAACCAGCTTGATCATCAAAACGATGGCGGCACTAGGCGGCCAGGCGCGCGTCGGCGTGATCGAGGGCGACATCGCCGGCAGCATCGATACCGAAAAGGTACTGGCGGCCGGTGCCTGCGATGCGGTCCAGATCAACACCGGCGGCAACTGCCACCTGGAGGCCAGCATGGTCCAGCGGGCGCTCGACGATCTCGATCTGGGCCGGCTCGACATTGTGTTCATCGAGAATGTCGGCAACCTGGTCTGCCCGAACCACTGGGCGCTAGGCGAACAGATCAAGCTGTGCGTATCGAGCGCCGCCGAGGGGCACGATAAGCCGGTGAAGTACCCGGATGTGTTCGCGGCCAGCGACGTGATCGTGTTGAACAAGATCGACCTGATCGAACTGGTCGATTTCGAGCGTGACTTCTTTTATACTGCCGTTCGCGCGCTCAACCCCGGCGCCCTGATCTTCGAGGTCTCGTGCCGCACCGGCGCCGGTCTGAGCGCCTGGGTGGACTGGTTGCTCAGCCAGAAGCCGCTATGACGACCACGACCACCCCAACCAACGAGCGACGCCGCATCGTCGTCCAGGGCATTGTCCAGGGCGTCGGCTTCCGGCCGTTCGTCTACAAGCAGGCGCTGCGCTGCGGGCTGGCCGGCTGCGTGCTGAACGACAGCACCGGCGTGACGATCGAGATCGAGGGTGAGCCTGCTGCCCTTGAGACCTTCCAACGGGCCTTGCGCGCGGAGGCGCCGCCCCTGGCGCGCATCGACAGCATGAGCGCCGAGGCGCTGCCGCCGCTTGGCGAGACGGCTTTTCTCATCCTCCACAGCCGGCCCGGCCAGGAGCGCCGCGCGCTGATCGCGCCCGACAGCGCGACCTGCGATGATTGCCGGCGCGAGCTGTTCGACCCGGCCGATCGACGCTACGGCTACCCGTTTACCAACTGTACCAACTGCGGCCCGCGCTTCACCATCGTCCAGGATGTGCCGTACGACCGCGACAAAACGACGATGCGGGTCTTCCCCATGTGCCCGGCCTGCCGGGCCGAGTACGGCGACCCGCTGGACCGGCGCTTTCACGCGCAGCCGAATGCCTGCCCGGTCTGCGGCCCGATGGTCGAATTGAGATTGGAGATTGGAGATTGGAGATTAGAGATTGGGGTGAGCGATCTCCAATCTCCAATCTCCAATCCCCAACCCGCGCTGCGGGACCCATTTGATGCAGCGGCATACCATCTGGCCGCCGGCGCCATCCTGGCGATCAAGGGCCTGGGCGGCTACCACCTGGCTTGCGACGCGCTCAATGCGGCGGCGGTGACACGGCTGCGGCAGCGCAAGCACCGCGAAGCCAAACCGTTCGCGCTGATGGCGCCCGACCTCGCCACGGCGCGCCGGCTCTGCCTGGTGAGCGACGACGAGGCAGCCCTGCTCCAGTCGCGCCGCCGCCCGATCGTGCTGCTGCGCCGCCGCCCTGATTGCCCAATCGCGCCGGATGTTGCGCCGGCCCACACGACGCTGGGGATCATGCTGCCCTATACACCGCTGCACCACCTGTTGCTGCACGCCTTCGCGGCGGCGGTCGGCCCCGATCGGCCGGCGCTGCTGGTGATGACCAGCGGCAACCTGAGCGACGAGCCGATCGCCTACCGCGACGACGACGCCCGCGCGCGGCTGGCGCCGCTGGTCGAAGCGACGCTGACGCACAACCGCGCGATCCACATGCGCTGCGACAACTCGGTGACGCGGATCGCCGGCGGCGGCGAGCAACTGCTGCGCCGCTCGCGCGGCTACGCACCGGAGCCGATTCCGCTGGGGTTTGAGTGCCCTGTCCCGCTGCTGGCGTGCGGCGGCCACCTGAAGAACACCTTCTGCCTGGCCAAGGGGCGCCAGGCGTTCGTCAGCCAGCACATCGGCGACCTGGAGAACCTGGAGACGCTGACCTCGTTCCGTGAGGGGATCGCGCACTTCCAGCGCCTGTTCGACATCGAGCCCGCCGCCGTGGCCTACGATCTGCACCCGGACTACCTGGCCACGCGCTACGCGCAGAGTCTGAGCCTTCGCGCGATCGGCGTCCAGCACCACCACGCGCACATCGCCGGCGTGCTCGCCGAGCATGGGCTGGCCGGGCCGGTGATCGGTATCGCCGCCGACGGCAGCGGCTATGGCACCGATGGCGCCATCTGGGGCTGCGAGATCATGGCCGCCGATCTGGTGCAGTTCGAGCGACTGGCGCACCTGGCCTATGTGCCATTGCCGGGCGGCGAGCAGGCCATCCGGCAGCCCTGGCGTATGGCCGCCGTCTACCTGGCGCAGGCGTATGGCGATAGCTGGCTGGACCTCGATATCCCGTTCGCGCGCCGGCTGGAGCGCAGCCGTTGGCGCCCACTGGCGCAGATGATCGCGCGCGACATCAACAGCCCGCCCACCTCCAGCCTGGGCCGGCTATTCGACGCCGTCGCAGCGCTGCTGGGCTTGCGCGCCCAGGCGCTGTACGAGGGCCAGGCGGCGATCGAGCTGGAGGCGCAAGCGCAGCCAAGCACGCACAGCTACCCCTTCGCGATCGGCGCGGGGCGGCCGGCGACGCTGGATGTAGCGCCGCTGATCCGCGCGATCGTCGATGATCTGCGGCGAGATGTACCGATCGCGCGGATCGCCGGGCGGTTCCACCGCTCGGTGGCCGAGTTGCTCGCGGCGGCCTGCCTGCGCGCGCGCGAGCAGACCGGATTGAACACGGTGGCGTTGAGCGGTGGGGTGTTCCAGAACCGGCTGCTGCTCGAACAGCTCGTAGCGCGGCTGGGAGAGCTGGACTTTCAGGTATATCTCAACCGGCGCGTGCCGCCCAACGACGGCGGGCTGAGTCTCGGACAGCTTGCGGTCGCGGCGGAGCGGCTACGTTCCTGCTCTGAGATTGGAGATTAGAGATTGGAGATTGAGCGGCCTTGATCAATCTCTGATCTCCAATCTCTAATCTCCAAAAATGGAGGGATTATGTGTCTTGGCATTCCTGGCCAGATCCTGGAGTTCGTCGACGACGCCAACCATATCGCGAAAGTCGATGTTTCCGGCGTCAGACGCAACATCAACGTCGCCCTGGTGCGCCCGGAAGGCATCGCCACCGGCGATTGGGTGCTCATCCATGTCGGCTTCGCCATGAGCAAGATCAACGAGCGCGAGGCCCAGGAGACCCTGGATCTGCTGCGCCAGATGGGCGAGCAGTACACCGATGAGATCGACATGCTGCGCGAAAGCCAGATCGAGTGATGACGGTCGGCGATGAGCAGCCGGGGCCAGCGGGTAGTCAGCGCTCGGACGAGCGGGACCTACATCGCCTGGTCGCGGAACGGTTCGCCCAAAGCATGGCCGTGCCCGACGCCTTTTTCACGGCCGAGGCCGGGCGGATCGCCGAGGCCTGCTGGGCGATGGCGCGGCGCTTTCACCAGGGCGGTCGGCTGCTGGCGTTCGGCAACGGCGCCTGGGCCACTGACGCCCAACACGTCGCGGTCGAGTTCGTGCATCCGGTGATTGTCGGCAAGCGCGCGCTACCGGCGCTGGCGCTCACCAACGACAGCGCCACGCTCAGTGGCCTGCGTGCCGGCGCCGACGGTGGCGCGCCGTTCGCGCGCCAGCTTGCGATCCTGGCCCGGCCCCAGGATATCGCGATGGGCTTCTCGCCCGACGGCGGCTGTGTCAATGTGCTGGCGGCGCTCCAGGCGGCCCGCCGGCAGGGCCTGCTGACCCTGGCGCTGGCCGGCGCCGACGGTGGGGCGCTGGCCCAGGCCGAGCTTGATTTCTGCTTCGTCGTCCCGGCGCGCGATCCGCTGGTGGTGCAGGAGACGCATGAGCTGCTGTATCACGTGCTGTGGGAGCTGGTGCATATCTTTTTTGAGCATGAGGGGCTGCTCTGATAGTGGTTTTGCGGGGGTGGTTTAGAGGGGTGGCCCCTCCAAGCCTTCTCCACACCGCGAAATCTGTGTGGTGATTCAGATGAACGATCTTTCGGCAGCCGGAGCAAGCTGCACACTGGATGCCGGCGGGCATTGCATCACGTGTTCCGACGAAGCGAACGAGGTCGCGGTCGTCAGCGTCGATCAGGAAGCGCTGCTGGCCGTGGTGGCGCTCGACAATCTCATCGCCGAAGTCGATATCACGCTGATTGATGCGATCGCAACGGGTGATCGCATCCTCGTCCACGGCGGTGTCGCGATAGCAAAGCTATGACAGAAGGCTCCGAATACGACCGGCTTTTTTACCCATACCTGTTCGCCGGCGGCACCGCCAGCGCCGAGGAGGTGCTGGAGCAGGTGCGGCTCTCGACGTTGACCAAGTGCCGCGAGGTGAACGCGCTGCGGCGCACGACCCTGGAGCACTACGGCCAGCGGATCGTCGCTGCCGGCATAGCCATGGCGCGCGCCTTCGCCGCCGGAGCGACCCTGCTGGCCTTCGGCAATGGCGGCAGCGCCACCGATGCCCAGGACCTAGTGGCCGAGCTACTCGACCCGCCGCAGCCGGGCTGGCGCTCGCTCCCGGCGCTCGCGCTGACCAACGACATCGCGGTGGTCACGGCAGTGGGCAACGATGTCGGCTTCGAGAATGTCTTCGCCCGCCAGGTGATCGCCTTCGGCCGGCCGGGCGATATCGCGGTCGGCTTCTCGACCAGCGGCAACTCGGCCAATGTGGTCGCGGCGCTTGAGCAGGCCAAGAAGCAGGGGCTCCTGACCGTCGGGCTGGCCGGCTACGACGGCGGCAAGATGGCCCGATCCGCAGCGCTGGACTTCTGCCTCGTCGTCCACGCCGATCACATCCCGCGCATCCAGGAGGCTCAGGCGACGATCTACCACGCGCTGCTTGAAGTCGTCTTTGAAGAATTGAGATAAAAACAGGAGGGGCTTGGGGAGGGCGGCCCTCCCCAAAACCCCTCCCCTCCACTAAGAATCCGAGGAGCAGCCCATGAAGTATGTAGACGAATATCGCGACCCCGAACTGGCCCGTAGCATCGCGGCCGAGATCGGCGCGCTCACCGATGGCCGGCCGCTCAAGCTGATGGAGGTCTGCGGCGGCCACACTCACACGATCTACAAGCACGGCGTCGAGGATGTGCTGCCCCGCAATATTGACCTGGTCCACGGCCCTGGTTGCCCGGTGTGCGTGCTGCCGATGGGCCGCATCGACGACGCGATTGCGATCGCGCGCACCCCCGGCGTGATCTTCACCACCTTCGGCGATATGATGCGCGTGCCGGGGTCCAAGGGCAGCCTGCTCGACGCCAAGGCGGTCGGGGCCGACGTGCGCTTCGTGTACTCGCCGCTGGACGCGCTCAAGCTGGCCCGCCAGCACCCCGACCGCGAGGTGGTCTTTTATGCGATCGGCTTCGAGACCACGGCCCCCTCGACGGCGGTCACGCTGCTGCGCGCGCAAGCCGAAGGGATCAAGAACTTCTCGGTCTTCTGCAACCACGTCACGATCATCCCGGCGATCAAGGCGATCCTCGACTCGCCCGACCTGCGCTTAGACGGCTTCATCGGTCCCGGCCACGTCAGCATGGTGATTGGGATGCGGCCCTATACCTTCATCGCGCGCGACCACCGCAAGCCCGTGGTGATCGCGGGCTTTGAGCCGCTCGATATCATCCAGTCGGTCCAGATGATCGCCAAACAGATCGGCGAAGGGCGGGCCGAGATCGAGAACCAGTACACGCGCGTGGTGCGCCCGGAGGGCAACGTCAAGGCCCTGGAGGCGATGGCGCGCACCATGGAGCTGCGCCCGTTCTTCGAGTGGCGCGGGCTGGGATTCATCACCCACAGCGCGCTGAAGCTGCGCCCGGAGTTCGCGCAGTGGGATGCCGAGCTGCGCTTCGAGGTGCCCGGCATCCGCGTGGCCGACCCCAAGGCTTGCCAGTGCGGCGAGGTGCTCAAGGGCGTGATCAAGCCCTGGGAGTGCAAAGTGTTCGGCACCGCCTGCACGCCGGAGACGCCAATCGGCACCTGCATGGTCTCGCCCGAGGGCGCCTGCGCGGCCTACTTCAACTACGGCCGCTTCTCGATGGCCGAAGAGCGCGACAAGCTACAGATGATCAATTTGACGCCGTGAGGCGGTGACAGGGTGAAGGGGTGACAGGGTGAAGGGGTGACAGGGTGAAAGGGTGAACGATGAATCCTGACTACCAACCGAGTCGCCGAGGTCCTGGGGAAGATCGAGCGAGTACGCCAGCATCGGCGTCACAAGTTCTACCTGCGCGACGAGCATATTACGCTCAGCCACGGCAGCGGCGGCAAAGCGACGCATAACCTGATCGAGGGGGTCTTTGCGGCGGCCTTCTCGAACCCGCTGCTCGACCGCATGGACGACGCCGCTATTTTGGATCTTGGGTTGCCGATTTTGGATTGGGAGTCAGAACCTTCCAAAATCCAAAATCCAAAATCCAAAATCGCCTTCACCACCGACACCTACGTCGTCAACCCGCTGTTCTTCCCCGGCGGCGACATCGGCAAGCTGGCGGTCCATGGCACGGTCAACGACCTGGCGATGGCCGGCGCGCAGCCGCTGTATCTTTCGGCCGGCTTTATCCTGGAAGAGGGTTTCCCGATCGCCGATCTGCGCCGCATCGTCGAGTCGATGGCGGCGGCGGCGGCTGAGGTGGGGGTCGCGATCGTCACCGGCGACACCAAGGTGGTCGAGCGCGGCAAGGCCGATGGGCTGTTCGTCAACACCGCCGGCATCGGCATCGTGCGCGCCGGCTGGCCGATCGGCCAGGCCGAGGCGAAGCCGGGGGATAAGGTCATACTGAGTGGCCCGGTCGGCGATCACGGGATCGCGGTTATGCTGGCGCGCGAAGCGCTCGACATCGAGACCGATACGCAGAGCGACACTGCGCCGCTGCACGGGCTGGTGGCCGAGCTATTGGCCGCTGCCGGGGCGGGCGTCCACTGCCTCAAAGACCCGACGCGCGGCGGCGTGGCAACCGCGCTGAACGAGATCGCATTGGGTTCCGAAGTCTCGATCGCGCTGGACGAGCACGCGATCCCGGTGCGCCCCGATGTGCGCGGGGCGTGCGAGATCCTGGGCCTTGACCCGCTGACGATCGCCAACGAGGGCAAGCTGCTGGCGATCGTCGCGCCGGAGCGAGCGGCGGCGGCGCTGGCCGCCATGCGCGCGCATCCGCTGGGGCACGAGGCGGCGATCATCGGCGAGGTGCGCGCCGAGCCGGTGGCGATGGTCTTCCTACGCACCGATATCGGCGGCACGCGGGTGCTGGATATGCTGGTCGGCGACCCGCTGCCGCGCATTTGCTAAGGGACGCAAAAATAATAAATCATCCCAAGGACACCACGCTGGAGAATCACGCAAAGCCGCAAAGCCGCAAAGACCGGAACCCTTTGCGTCTTTGCGGCTTTGCGTGAGACAAACTGGGATGTTTTATTTTCCGCGAGTCCCTAAGTAATCTGGCGAACAGCCTCGTAGATCGCGGCGAAGTCGTTATCGCCGTAGCCAAGCCCGATAGCCGTCTGGTAGAGCGCGCGGGCCGCCACCAGCGTCGGCATTGGCGTGTCCAGCTCCTCGGCGACGCGCAGGGCGTAAGTGGCGTCCTTGTGCATCCACTTGAGCGCGAACTCGGTGTTGCCGTAGTCGTGGGCAACCATGCGCCCGATCTTGCCCTTGACGATCGGGCTGCCCGGCGCACCATTGATCAGCAACTCGACGACCTGCTCCATATCCAGCCCGGCGCGCTCGGCCAGCAGCAGCCCTTCGGCCAGCACGGCGACATGGACGGCCCCCATCAGGTTGTTGATCAGCTTCACCACCGCGCCGGCGCCGCTCGGCCCGAAGTGGACGATCTGCCGGCTGATCGCCGCCAGCGCCGGCCTAGCCCGCTCCAGTGCCGCCGCCTCGCCGCCGACCATGAGCTTCAACTGCCCCGCCGCCGCCGCGTCCTTGCTGCCGGCCACCGGCGCGTCGAGCAGCTCCAGGCCGCGCGCCGCCGCCAGGCCCGCCAGCTCGCGCACCCACGCCGGCGAGAGCGTGCTGCACTCGACCAGCACCGCGCCTGCCGCAGCCCCGGCCAGCGCGCCATCCCCCGAGTTGGCCGACGCATCGCCCAGCCACATGGCCCGCGACGCCGTATCGTCGCCGACCATACTAATGATCACCTGCGCGCCCTCGGCGGCGGCCCCGGGCGTCTCAGCCACGCGGGCGCCGGCATCGGCCAGCGGCTCGGCCTTAGCGCGGGTGCGGTTGTAGACTGCCAGGGGAAAGCGGGCCTTGAGCAGGTTGTGGGCCATGCCGGTGCCCATCACACCGAGCCCCAACAAAGCGACGTTGAACATTATTACCTCGTGAATATGCAGATTCTCAATCTTGCGGCACCTCTGAATGAGTTAGCGATCCTTCGGCACGATCTCCCGCGGATCGACTGTGTACGGTTGGTCCCTCGTCTCGGCGGCCGCCTCCGGCGCCAGGCCGATGTGCAGGTCGCGCAGTTGGTGCTCGTCGACCGGCGAGGGGGCGTTGGTCATTAGGTCGACCGCCTGCTGAGTCTTGGGGAAGGCCATGACTTCGCGGATGGTGCTCTCGTCGGCGAGCAGCATCACGATCCGGTCGATGCCGGGGGCGATGCCGCCGTGCGGCGGCGCGCCGTACTCGAAGGCCTCAAGCATGTGGCCGAATTGGGACTGGGCCGTCTCACGGCTGATCCCCAGCAGGTCGAACAGCTTCTGCTGTATATCGCGGCGGTGGATACGGATCGAGCCGCCGCCGACCTCGTAGCCGTTCAGCACCAGGTCGTAGGCCTTGGCGCGCATCCGGCCCGGATCACTGTCCATCAGGTGCAGATCCTCATCCTTGGGCGCGGTGAACGGGTGGTGAACGGCATCCCAGCGGCGCTCATCCTCGTTCCACTCCACCAGCGGGAAGTCGAGCACCCAGCCGAAGGCCAGCACGTCCGGGTCGGCCAGCTTCAGCCGCGCCGCGAACTCGCGCCGCAGCCGGTCCAGCACCGCCGCGCACACGCGGGCCGAGTCGGCAACGATCAGCAGCAGGTCGTCGGGCTGGCCGCCGAGCCGCCCCACGATCGCCTCCAATTCCTCCGGCGTCACCTGCTTGCCGAAGCTGGAGCGCGGCTCGCCGCCCTGAGGCAAGACGGCCCACAGCAGACCCCTAGCCCCGGCCTGCTTCGCCAGCTCGACCACCTCGTCGAGCTGCTTGCGCGAATAGCCGCCGGCGCCCGGCACGCGCAACCCCTTGACCTGCCCGCCCGCATCCAGCGCCGCACGGAACACCGCGAATTGGCTCCCGGCGACGACATCATCCAGCTGCACCAGCTCGAGACCATAGCGCAGGTCGGGCTTATCGGAGCCGTAGCGCTCCAGCACCTCGGCGTAGGTCAGCTGCGGGAACGGCGTGACTAGCCGCTTGTGCGGCGTGACCTCGTGGACCAGCTCGGTGAACAGTCGCTCGATCAGCTTGAGCACATCCTCCTGGTCGACAAAGCTCATTTCCATATCGAGCTGGGTGAACTCGGGCTGGCGGTCGGCGCGCTGGTCCTCGTCGCGGAAGCAGCGGGCGATCTGGAAGTACTTGTCGTAGCCGGCGACCATCAGAAGCTGCTTGAGCTGCTGGGGCGACTGCGGCAGCGCGTAGAACTCGCCGGGATGCAGCCGGCTCGGCACCAGGTAGTCGCGGGCGCCCTCCGGAGTCGACTTGATCAGGATCGGGGTCTCGATCTCCAGAAACCCCTCGCGGTCCAGGAAATCGCGCATAAACTTGATCACGCGGTGCCGCAGCAGCAGGTTGCGCTGCATCCGCTGGCGGCGCAGATCGAGGTAGCGATACTTCAGGCGCAGCATCTCGTCCTCGCCGGCCTCCTTGTTGATGTAGATCGGCGGCGTGCGGGATCCGTTCAGCAGCACCGCGACGACCGCGCGCACCTCAACGCTGCCGGTGGGCAGGTCGGGATTGATCGCCTCCTCGGGGCGCTTGCCGACCAAGCCACGGACCTGCAAGACATACTCGGCACGCACCTCGGAGGCGACGGCGTGAGCCTCGGGGGCGATGGCGGCGTCGAAGACCACCTGCGTCAGGCCATAACGGTCGCGCAGGTCGATGAAGATTAGCGGGCCGTGGTCGCGGCGGCGGTGGACCCAGCCGGCCAGCAGGGCCTCCTGGCCGGCGTGCTGGACCCGCAGCTCGCCGCAAGTGTGGGTACGGTACATAACAGCTCCTCAGGTATCAAACGCGGGCTATTATAGCGCATCGTCGGGAGCTGTCCAACCCCGCACAAACGCCGAGGCCACAGAGCTGCGTTCATCGCTTCTCTGTGGCCTCGGCATCGCCATGGGCGAGCGGAGCTGATTGTGGGGCGTTTCCGCCGCGTCGGGCATCATCGCATCAGCCGCCGATAGTCGGCGTAGGTGACCCAAAGCTGGCCGCGCACAGTCTGCATAGCGACCATGCCATCGGCCTGCTCGTCGAGCTGGAGCACGCGCTGCGTGCCGCCGACCAGCAGACCCTCGCCATCGGGCGTAATATCGACTCGGAACGAAGGCGAGTATGCTAACTCCTCGATCATACAACCAATAACCGGCGCGAGCGCGTCGTGCCGCGTCGGGGCGGCCATTTCATTCGGTAGCGCTACGGGCCGGTGGTGTACCAGACGGGTGTGCGTTTGGATGCGCATAGAGGTTCTCCTAGCTGTCCTGTGATATATCTACATGATATATAACGTAATTTGGCGGCAAAAAGGACGACACTATAGGTCAAAAATTCATCTCATTTTGTTCAGGTGGACGCACGGTTTCAGCCTTCGGCAGCCCTTCGACAGGCTCAGGAGCCGTGGTACTTTTTCTTCCTTTTTATCGACGATTTTCGCCTGGTCGGGCGAAAATCGTCGATAATAAAGAGGCGAAGTACCTTGCTGCCGAACTTCCTGAGGAATCCCGACGCAGGGAGGGGCTTGTCGAAGGGCAGGCAACAGCAGCGTTGCGGTGCCACCGCGTAACTCCTGTCATTTAGTTCACCGAATAGCTGGCCGCCACGGTCCACGACGCACGATTGACCGCAGTGCCGGCCTCGGAGAGATCATAGATGTTCAGGAAAATATGGGCCTTGGTCCCCTGTTTGGCGACGCCGACGTTGCCCCGGTAGGTCGTGCCGTCCTGCACCATCGAGAACCCGCGCCATACGGTCGACTGCCCGCCCAGGTCGACACTCGGCATGCTCTGGCTATCCTCCTCGATATCCTCGCCAAACTGGGTGATGAACTGGTCGGCGATCGTTTTGCTATCCTGGTCGCCCGCCTCCAGGACGCTCAGGAAGATCAGGCCGCCGTTCGCCGGGTCGGAGATCGAGACGTTATTGGCATTCTCCTGCACCGTCCAGCCCGGCGGGTGCGCCACCGCGACGCCGAACGTCTGGCTGGTGTAGCGCTGGTGGTCGGTCGGTACCACGGCGTAGTCACCCTGATCCTTGCCGAGGACCCGCATCCGCCCGACCTGCACAACCGTATCGCGCACGACCAACTCAAGCGAGTACTCCCCCGGCGTGACGCCGTCGGGGTTGGTGAGCCGCACCCAGGTCGTTCCATCGGCGCCGTGATCCCACTCCGCTTCGCCCACGATCGGCTCGTCGCCATCGGGCTTCCAGACCCACGACCACGGCAGGCCCTCCTCCATGCCGGCGTAACTGAAGCTGGCGTAGATGATCGCCGTGCCGTACGGGAACTCGGCCGCCGGGCCGATCGGCGCGTAGGTGTCAGTGGTAACTTCGGGCGCGAACTGGATCGCGCCGAAGGGGCCGGCCGCCACCACCTTGAATGTCAGCGAGTCAAGCAGTTCGCCAGCCTGGTAGACCTCGATCCGGTAATCGTCGCCGGCGGCCAGCAGGCTATCGGCGTCGGGGGTGAATGAGAAGTGGAAATAGATCGCCTCGTCGAACCCTTCCTCCTCGTCATAGCTGTACGTGCTAAACTGGCGGTCGCCCTGGAACCAGCGCGACTCAAGCTGGGTGCCCTTGGGGAACGGCTCGAACTGGGCGACGTAATAGATCGGCTGATCACCCACGAATGTATCGGTCGGGTCGACCGGCGCGCCCTCGACGTCGGTGATGCCGCGGCTCATCGTTGAGGAGAGCAGTTCGGCCGTCGGCGCCGCGACCAGGAAGCGGGTGCTCTTGGCGAGCTTGCCGTCGATCAGCACCTCCATACGGTAGTCGCCCGGCGCGAAATCCTCTTTAGCCTTCAGGCTAAAGCTGATGAACCCCTCGCGAGTGAAGCTCTCGATATCGGCGCTGGCACTATCGACCAGCTTGCTCCCCTGGTACCAACGCCCCTCGACCTGCTGGCCCTTCTTCAGCTCGGCGATCTCGACCGAGGCGTAGAAATCGTCCTTGGGAGCGAAGGTCGTCACCTTGTCAGTCGCCCGGTCATCGCTACCCAGCTTATGCGTCAGCGTCACTGCCGTCACACGCGGGTTGGGCGTCGGCGCGTCGATGGTGTAGTTGGCGCTACCCTTCTGCTCGTCGTTGAGGAACAGATCGATCCGATACCCATCGCCGCCGGGCCAGCCATCAGCCGGTGCCGGGAGCGTGAAGCCGATGTAGCGCGAGCCACCATCGTCGAGCGTGACCTCCACGTCGTCGAGCTGCTCCTCGCCGTACATGAACACCGCCTTGACGCGCGCACCCTTCTCCATATTGCGCGCCTGGATCGAGAGGTTGATCTGGTCATTCGGCCCGAAGCTGGTGGTCGGATCGAGCGGTTTCTTGTCGGCGTCGAGCTGCTTGGCGGGTGTGATCTCACTAATGGTCGGCGGCCCACCAAGGCTAAAGGCGCACGAGGCCAGGGCACAGGCCAGCAACAGGAGCGGCACAACTCGACGACAATACAAGTTCATGACGAGGGTCCTTTCTGTCAGCCATCTGCTCGGAAAAAGGGGGTTGAGGGGGCAGCCCCCTCAGTCTCCCCCACCCACATTGTAAAATAGAACGGCGCCTTCCGAAACCTTCCTGGGAAAAAAGGGGGTTTGAGGGGGCAGCCCCCTCAGTCTCCCCCACCCACATTGTAAAGTAGAACGACGCCTTCCGAAACCTTCCTGGGAAAAAAGGGGGTTTGAGGGGGCAGCCCCCTCAGTCTCCCCCACCCACATTGTAAAGTAGAACGACGCCTTCCGAAACCTTATCTAAGATTGCGGTTTCTACTGATCTATACGTTGTTCGGAGGAATTTTGGGAGATTTGAGCGATTTGAGAATCGCGATTACAGGCCGTTTGCGAAGACGCGATAGTTTAGGAACGGAAACGGGTTATCCAGCTCCTCGACCTGATCGAGGAAGGCGCGGTCGGCCTCCGAGAGCACGTCGGCCTCGGCCAGGGTGCAGAGCTGCTCGCAGCGGCGCAGGTGTTGAGCGGGGCGCCGCAACGGCTCCTCGGCCGGGGCGCCCTGGTTGAGCAACAGCGGCCAGTCGCTCGACTGCGCTAGCAGCAACTCACGGGTCGCCTGCGCCAGCAGACGCTCGCGCTCGCCGTAAACCCTGGGCCAGCGCTGCACCAGGGTAGCCAGGCGCTCCTCGGCCTCGTGGAGCGCCTGCCAGAGCGCCGCAGCCGCCCGCCCGCCCCACGTGCGGTGGTCGCCGCCCGCCCCCCAGGAGCCCTCGCGCAGCACTACACCCTGGCGAGGGCGGTAGGCGCGCAGGTACGCCGAGGGCGCCGTCAGCGCGACGGTCGGGTGGACGACAAACGCTTCGATCACTGCTTTCAGCCAGGTCGGCCCCTCGAACCAGCGCCGACCCAACAGCTCGGCGTCCAGGGGAACCACCGCGATCCCAGGGCGATCGTGCTGGGCGTGAAACGAATCGAGCGCAGTGGTTATAGAGGCGCTAAAATGGGCCGCGTGCTCCTGCGCCAGCCGGAAGGCATCGTAGGGATCATACAGGCTTGCGGCGGCGCCGCCACCGCGCCAGAGGGCCAGCCCGGAGCGCGCGTCGCGCCGGAGCGCCCGATACAGCGGGTCGTCGGCATAGCCTAGCTCCGGCGACCAGATCTGTTGCGTGGCGCGCGCGTCGCGCACAAACGTCGCCAGCCGGCGGCTGGCAACCCAGCGTGGCCGCAAGTGGGTGATCTCGGCGCCGGCCGCCACGCTGGATGGGTCCACGATGATATAGCGAGTGCCATTGGATAGGAGCTGCTGCTCGATCGCCGGGCTGTAGCCACACTCCGGCAGCCAGAAGCCGCGCGGACGGCGGGCCAGCAGGCGCGTGGTATTGAGTGTGCCGATAGCAAGTTGCGCGTGTAGCGATTCGGCGCGACCCAATAGAGGCAGATACGCATGAGTTGCAGCGCCGGCCAGTGGCTCAACCGTCCCATCGGCGCACAGCTCACGGAGCGCGGCGACGAGGTTGCGGCCGTAGCGACCGACGAAACTGTTTAAGATCTCCTGGCCCCAGTCAAGATAGAAGCGCCCCAGGTAGCCACGGTGCGCCTCATCCTGCTGCTCCCAGCACTCCAGTTCGCCGGCGACGCGCTCCAGCCACCGCTCCATCCAGACTACAAAATGCTTCTGGACGACAATGTCATTGAGTTGTTCCAGCAGCAGCGGCGAGTAGGCCAAGGCGACGGTGAAACGTAGGCCAAGCTCGCGCAGATCGAACAGGACGTTCAACGTCGGCACGAGCGTGTGAGCAATCGTCTCGTGGAGCGCATCTTCGCCATCAGGATCGCGCCCCGCCGAGCGGAGGTAGGGCACATGGCCGGTCAGGAGCAGCGCGAGGTAGCCGTTCATGAATGTCGTTCGTCGTCTGTCGTTCGTCGTTCGCGGATCAGCTACGCAATCGTCAATCGTCCGATCAGAAACTGTCTGAAAAGGGCATTGTTTCGCCTACGATCCGTGGTGGAAAGAGGATTCTTGAGGGGAGGCCCCTCAAACTCCCCTTTTCAAACAGTCTATCAGTCCTCGATAATCCTACCGTCATCATCCTCGGAGGACGCGATATCAGGATGCCAGGGGCGCCTGCTAACCGGCTGCTGCGTGGGCGAGACCAGCTTTTGCAGTGTTCGCTCACGGGCCAGCACTTCGACGCTTGGCTCGCTCGTTCGGTAGGAAAGCACCATGATGAATATCAACACGGCGTAGCAGCAGAATACGGCGCCAAAGATCCACTCGCCAGGGACCGGCCCCACAGCCGCGTGGCATATCACCGTCTGGTTGTTCACACAGCTCCCCGGCTCCGACGCGCCGTGCAGCAGCAGCTTGACCAGCCAGGAGAGCAGCAGGAACAGGTAGATCGCCATGTAGTTGTCGCGCAGCCGCCGGCCCACCATCTGCCAGAATGTCGTTTTGAAGTGCGGGTATCCCAGGTCGCGCACGATCAGCTCCTGCCAGGTGTCATTCACCGTCACGGCGTTATCCTGTAAGATCGGGGCGAAGTATTCTGTTTCGAGCAGGCGCACCCAACTGCTCCAGAGATCGTAGTAGCGGGTGCGACGCGCCTCGACGGAGAGGAACATGATCGTGAACAGCATGTTGAGCAGCAGGACGGCGTGTGAACGGGCTTGGTCACTGAGCACAAAACTCACCGTCGTGCCGCTACTGAGGATGGCCCAGTTGGTTGGGTTATCGATGCGTATGCGCCAAGTCGTCGCCTGGTCCATCAGGCCACGGTAGATGTGAACAGTGGCGGCGACGGGCGGCGGCCCGGCCGATTTGGCAATTGAAGAGGTCATGGATCACGATCGGTCATGCAATCTGAGATCCAGGGATCTATTATAGGTCTGGAGGTACGGCAACGTCAAGCGAGGGAACGGATAGAGAGCGGATAAACGGATAGCTGATATCCGTTTATCCGCTCTCTATCCGTTCCTCTATCCGCTCAGATCTATGGTTGTTGGACACGATCCTCGACGCTCGGCCGCGCGCCAAGCTGCACCTCGAGATCCTGCGGCTGGCTGTCGCCGCCGATGAGCGTCAGCGTCACGGTGTCGCCGGGGCTGGTGTTCAGCTCAAGGTAGGAGATGACGTCCTCCTCCGAGGTCATCGGGATGCCGTTGAGCGCCGTCAGGATCGCTTCGCCGCGCAGGCCAGCCTGTGCAACCGGACCCTGGCTATTTGGCGCGATCAGAATACCGGCGCTCGGCAGGTTGCCCTGCTCCGCATCGAGCGTCGTCACGGTGCGCAGCCCAACTCCCAGGAATGGGTGCTCGTAGCTGCCGCGCTCGATCAGCGCCGCCGAGACCTTCTTGATCAGGTCCACCGGCACCGCGAACCCGATACCCGAGCTGGTGCCACTCTGCGAAAGGATCGCCGTGTTCATCCCGATCACCTGCCCGCGCGAGTCAAGCAGCGGCCCGCCTGAGTTGCCGGGGTTGATCGCCGCGTCGGTCTGGATCGCGCCGCCGATCGAGTAGCCGGTCTGGTCCTCGGTGATCGTGCGCCCGATCGCACTGATGATCCCGGTTGTTACGGTGCGATCCTGATCGAGCGGGTTGCCGATCGCGATCGTGCGCTGCCCCACCCGCACCCTGCCGGAGTCGCCCAACTCGACCGGGGCGACATTCTCCGGCAGTTGATCGACCTTGACGACGGCAATGTCGCTGTCCGGGTCGGTCCCGACGATCTGCCCAATCGTCTCAAATAGGCCGGTGAACGAGACTGCCACGCGGCCATCTTGGCTGCTGGCGACGACATGGTTGTTCGTGATGATATACCCATTGGTGTCGATCAGGAACCCTGAGCCGATGCCCTGGCCGGTCGAGATCTTGACGACCGATGGGGAAACCCGATCGTAAATATCGGCGACGAGCTGCTCCTCGGCGTCCAACTGCTGCTCGGCCTCCTGTGGGATGGGCGTCGCCTGCTGGGCCACCGGCTCGACCTGCGCGGGGGCATCGGCCGGCGGGGCGGGCAGCCGGGTGGGCACCGTTCTGGGCGCATCGGTAGGGCCATTGAAGAACCCATTGGAATCATTTCCCGCATCACAGCCGGCGAGCATGAGCACGAGCAAGCCGGCGAGCGCCCAAACACGTAAACGATGACCTGGCATATCCTTCTCCTCAGCTGACTACGGCTGCTTGTATTGCAAGAGCAGTACCACCAACATGACGCATGACCGATCACGTTTCACGTTTCACGCAGCACGTTTTCCGAAATAGGTCCTATCAACCCGGTAGGTTCTCGTCCCATGGGCGGACGCGACACAAGTACTATAGACTTACGCAGCGCGGCGATCTATGATCAACAGGAGAAGCATACGTGCATAACAGGAGATCCCGGCAATGTCTTCACTTTTGGCCCCCAACGACGCCCTGGCGGAGTCGCAGCGTCTAATGGCAGAGCTTGAGCGACGCCGCACCGAGCTGCCGTTTGCCGAATTGATCCTGGAGATGCACCGACCGGCGCACCACAAGCTGCAAGCCAGCCAGGCCGAGAGCCAGCAATCCGTCGACGCCTGGCGGGCGGCGCTGGCGCGGCGCTGGGACTGTGAGGTCGCCGGGCGGCGTCTCTACAAGCGCATTTTGCGCCAGTTCGTCGAGTTCTACGGCGCTGGCGCCCACGAGGTTCAGTTGCTCTCGCGCGGCGAGGCCGAGATCGATAGCTCGCCGGCCGAGCTGCTAACCGACCTGCGCCGCATCCAGGCCGCCCTGGCGATGGGTGCCGAAACGCTGCCGTTCGCGGCCCAGCGCGCGCCCGAAGTCGACCGGGCTTGCGTCGCCCTGGAGGGCGCGATCGCCGAAGCCGGGCTTTGGGAGACGCGACGCCGCACCGCCGCGCTGGATAACCGCATGGCGCAGGAGGCCTACCGGCGCGTGCGCAGCGCGACGCAGCATGCGCTGCGCGAGCATTACGGCGAGCACACGCCCAGCGAGTTTGGCGAGCTATTCTGGTAATCGATGGAAGGTTCCGGGAGAACGATGCACAAAAAGAAGCAGGGGCGCGGCCAGCCGTGCCACTGCTCCTTTTTGTGGTCAATATAGGCCCTAACCAAATCGCCCCGTGATGTAATCTTCCGTGCGCCGGTCCTTCGGGTTGGTGAAGATCTGCTCGGTGGGGCCGTACTCCACCAGCGTACCGGCGCGATCGACCGAGTCCATCAGGAAGAACGCGGTGCGGTCGGAGACGCGCGAGGCCTGCTGCATATTGTGGGTCACGATCACGATCGTGTAGTTACGCTTCAACTCACTGATCAGCTCCTCGATCTTCAAGGTCGAGATCGGGTCGAGCGCCGAGCAGGGCTCGTCCATCAGGATGACCTCCGGCTCGACCGCCAGCGCCCGCGCGATGCACAGGCGCTGCTGCTGGCCGCCGGAGAGCGCCAGGCCGGACTGCTTGAGCTTATCTTTTACCTCGTCCCACAGCGCGGCGCCGCGCAGCGACCGCTCGACCAGGTCGTCCATGGCACTCCTGGCGCCGCGCCAGCCGTTGATGCGCGGGCCGAAGGCGATGTTGTCGTAGATCGACTTGGGGAATGGGTTCGGCTTCTGGAAGACCATCCCGATCCGCCGCCGCACCTCGACCGGGTCCACGCCCTGGCCGTAGAGATTGGTGCCCTGAAACAGGATCTCGCCCTCGACGCGGGCGCCGGCGACCAGGTCGTTCATGCGGTTGAAGCAGCGCAGCACGGTGCTCTTGCCACACCCGGATGGGCCGATAAAGGCCGTGACTTGGCGTGGCGCGATCTGGCAGATTCAGATCTTTGACCGCCCGAAAGCTGCTGTAGTAGATATGCACATTACGAGTATCCAGCGCATACTGGCCATTGGTGTGGGTCGCATGCGGTTGCTGCTCTATCATGATCAGAATTTCCTCCGAAAGCGGCTACGTAGATAAATCGCCAGCGCATTGGTTGAAAGCAAAATAATCAGCAACAGGATGATCGCGGCGGCCGCCAGGTGCGAGAAGCCCTTCTGCGAGGCCGAGGTCCAGCCGTAGATCTGGTAGGGCAGCGCGCTGAAGCGGTCGAAGGCCCCGCGCGGCACAAACAGCAGTGTGCCGACGCCGACGACGATCAGCGGTGCCGTCTCGCCGATCGCGCGTGAGATCGCCAGGATCGTGCCGGTCAGGATGCCGCCGAAGGCGTTGGGCAGCACATGATACCAGATCGTCTGCCACTTGGTCGCGCCGATGCCGTAGGAGGCCTGGCGCAACGAGAGCGGCACCGCGCGAACGGCCTCCTGGGCGCTGATAATGATCACCGGCAGGATCAGCAGCGCCATGGTCAGCCCGCCCGACAGCACGCTGCGGCCATTGGTGATCCCGGCGAAGATCCGCACGAAGATCGTCAGGCCCAGCAGGCCGTAGATGATCGACGGCACGCCGGCCAGGTTGGCAATATTGATCTGGATAATGCGGTTGTACCACAGCTTGGGGTTGGCGTACTCCTCCAGATAAATCGCCGCGCCCACGCCGATCGGGAACGCTACCAGGACGGTGATCAGGATCAGCATCAGTGAGCCGATCAGTGAGGGCAGCAGGCCGGCATCGAGCGCGTTGCGCTGAGAGGGCAGATTGGTGAGCAGATCAGCGCTCAACCAGAACTTGAGCAGGATCGGTTGGCCCGCAACTTTTTCGGCCGCTACCGCCTCGATCTGGGCCCGGTTGAAGATGCCCTCGCTGAAGTTCCACGATTCCACGATCCGCCCGCGCTGGTCCAGCACCATCCAGCTGATCGACTGGTCGAGGATCGACAAGATCAGCACCAGGAGCGCGATGATGCCGATCAGGATCGCGCCCAGAAAGATCAACGACCAGATCCGCGCAATCAAGCGCCGGCGGCCGATGTGCGCCGCCGATTGGGCTTGTGCCGTCTCTCCGATCATTCGTACACCTCCCGGAAGCGGGCCACGACCAGATTGCTGATGATATTGAGCGCCAGTGTCATCACGAACAGGGTCATACCGACGGCGTAGATGCTGGTGTAGTCGATCGTGCCGTAGGCGGTATCGCCGCCGCTGACCTGGACGATATAGCCGGTGAGCGTCTGGATGCTCGCGAAGGGGTTGAGTGTCATCCGGGGCGTCGCGCCGGCCGCCAGTGCCACGATCATGGTCTCGCCCACGGCGCGCGAGATCGCCAAGACGAACGAGGCCATAATCCCAGAGAGCGCGGCGGGCACAACCACCTTGCCGGCCACCTCGAACTTGGTCGCGCCCAGGCCGTAGGCGCCCTCGCGCAGCGACCGCGGCACGGCGCTCATGGCGTCCTCACTCAACGAGGAGACCATCGGCAGGATCATGATGCCCATGACGATGCCGGCGCTGGCGGCGTTGAAGATGCTCACCTGCCCGTTGCCAAAGATCGCACGCAGCAGCGGCGTCACCGATGTGAGCGCGAAGTAGCCGTAGACCACGGTCGGCACGCCGGCCAGGACCTCCAGGATCGGCTTGAGTGTGCCGCGCACGCGCTGGGTGGCATACTCGCTCAGGTAGATCGCGGCGGCCAGGCCGAGCGGCAGGGCCACCAGCATTGCCATCACAGTGGTGAGCAGCGTGCCGGCGATCAGGCTAGGTATGCCGAAGTGGCCGTTCTTAGGCTGCCAGCGGCTGTCGGTCAGGAACTCGACCAGGCTGACCTGGCGGAAGAACTGGAACGTTTCGCCGATCAACACGAAGACGATCCCGACCGTGGTGACGACCGAGATCAGCCCGCAGAGAAACAGCAACCCTTGGATCACCCGCTCGCCGATGGCACGGCGCGCCTTGCCCTGGAGGTGGAGATTCACTTGTGTGCCGGCACGGCTCATAGTTGTATTGGTCGCTGGTATTCGGTCTTGCATGGACCCTCACTTACCTGTGCGGCTTTGCTTCAGTTGAGGACTGCGGAGCAGATATTGAGCTTAATACTACCATGGTTCTTTTTTTCCTAGCAATCGGGATTCTTTACAGTGTGGGTTTGGAGGAGACTGAGCGGGCCGCCCCTCAATCCTCTTTTCCCATGTCCGTAGTCAGTTGTTAGTTGCGCCGCAACTGACAACTGACTACGGACAACTGACTACGAACTCTTACTTCAGAGCGTCGGCAAGATTTTTCTGCGCTTCCTGGTAGCGCGAGGCGGAGCCGGGGAAGTAGCCGACATCGCCGATCACGCCGGTCACGTTGTCAAGGTAGAAGGTTACGAACCCGACGAGCTGCGGCTTGCTCTTGAGCGCCTCTTTGCTGGGGTAGATGAACAGCGGGCGCGAGAGCGGGTAGGTGCCGTTCTCGACCGTCTCAGGGCTCGGCTCGATAAAGCTGGTGCCTTCCTTGGCGACCGACACAACCTTCAGCTTGTCCTTCTCCTGCTCATAGAAGGCGTAGCCGAAGAACCCGATCGCGTACTTGCTGCCCTCGACACCCTGCACCAGTGTGTTGTCGTCGGCGCTGGCGGTGTAGTCGCCGGTGAAGGTATCCTCTTTGCTCTCGGCGCCGCGCAGCTTCAGAGTCTCCTTGAAGAAGTCCAGCGTGCCGCTGTCGGCATCGGGGCCGTACTTGTCGATCGGCTCCTTCGGGAACGACGGGTCCACCTCGTCCCAGGTCGTCGCGCCGCCCTCAACATAGATCTTCTTGAGCTGCTCGAAGGTCAGGCCCTTGACGAAGTCGTTCTCGGGGTTGATCACCACCGCTAGGCCGTCCAGCCCGAGGAAGACCTCGACCGGCTGGAGGTTTTTGGCCGTGCATTTCTCGGCCTCTTCGGCCTTGATCGCCCGCGAGGCGTCGTTGGCGTCGGTCTCGCCGTTGCAGAACTTCTCGAAGCCGCCGCCGGTGCCGGAGCGGCCAATCGTCACCTTGACGTCGGGCGCGACCTTGGCGAACTCCTCGGCGATCGCCAGCGAGAGCGGCTCGACTGTGCTGCTGCCGTCGATGTTGATGTCGCCCGACAGGCTGGCGTAGTCGATCATGCCGGCGGTGTCAGCGGTGCCCTGGGTCGGCTGTGTGGCGGGCACCGCAGTGGGCTGGGCGGCCGGCGCCGCTGTAGGCTGTGCGGCGGGCACCGCAGTGGGCTGCGCGGCGGGCGCCGCGGTCGGGGCACCTGTGGTCGCGCCGCCACTGCCGCAGGCGGCGAGAATCGGGACAATCAGGGCCAGCAGTAAGACAAGGGTAGCCTGACGTTTGACGCTTGTAAGCATGGGGGTTGTTCCTCCTGGTTGATCAGCGAAATGTTGATGCAGTACTCTATGATCGATCGGTTCACGGACAGGGTGAGATGATTACGCTCCAGTTTCGCGAATAACACCTCCTAGCACTTCGGCGAAAGGCGTAGGTGTCTGAAGGCTCTCTACCCGGGTCGAGGCTATGATAGCCACGTCCTATTAAATCGATTACAAGCGTCTGTTAAGTTCGTGTTAAGCGTTCGGGGAATTAAGATTACTTGGGGCGTTGAGGTTGCGCCGGAGGAAGGAGCGGAGAGAAGCGGAATATTGCGAGTGCCACAATTTTTGATCCACGAAGACACGAAGCACGCGAAGCCTCTACGTCCACATGTATTAGCCCTCTTCGTGGTCTTCGTACCTTCGTGATCTTCGTGGTAAAACTGCTGGTGTATTTACGCCAAGCTGTACTAGCATTCCTATGCAGCGCCGGTCTGGGTCAACGCGGTGTCGAGCACATGCTGGAAGGCGTCCATATCGGCTTTGAGGTCGCTGAGACGCTGGGCGACCTGGTTGGTGGCGGTGTCGGCGCTGACGGCGTCGGCGGTGCGCAGGCGCACGGTCTCGGCCAGCACATTGTCGAGGTTGGCCGAGATGTTCTGGAGCTGTGCCAGGATGCGGCCGATATATGTTTCGAGGTCGCGGGCGTGGCCTTGGCGCTCGACTAGCGCCTGGCGGGTCTCCTGGAGCTGCTGCTGGGTGTAGGGGTCCTTGGTCGCGACCATCCGCTGGTCGACGCCATTGATCTGGTCCTGTAGCGCGCGCTGGTTCATCGTCGCCAGGTAGCGCTCGATGATCTGGCCTTTGTCGCACAGCGTGTAGGCCTGCTCGACCAGCTCGCCGGCCTGGTCGCCGATCGGGTTCAGCAGGCGGCCCAGCGGCCCGACCGCCTGCGACACGCTGCGGGTGATCTCCTGCTTGGTCCGCTCGATCGCGTCGAGCTGGGCGCGGAACGTGGTGCTGGAGAGGCGCGGCCGCGGGGTGCGCTGGGACAGCGCCAGCAGCGCCGGGTCGCGAGCCGATAGGAACACCACTGCCGCGTAGGCCAGTAGGCCGAGCGGCAGCAGCCATAGCGCCACGGTTACGCCGGCGGCGATGGCGACAAGCAGCACCAGCAGCGCCAGTGGCTGGCGGGCGGCGAACCCATAGGGTGGCGAAGGGTTGATCATCGGAGGCTCCTGCGTCGTTGGTCGTTTCAAGCTCCAAGATACAACAGCGCGCGTGTTTTGACAAGCGACTGTGGTTGACAGAGCTGGCGCCGTATCTTACAATGTCGCAAATTTCACAATCGGCCAGGGCTGCTGGTTTTGCGGCCCTGATAGGAACAATTCGCATGAGTCAGCTCCCTATTCCCGGCGCACTGCTCGCCGATCTCGATCAGGTTGACCAGATCATCGTCGAGCGGGTGCAGTCGCGCTCGGCTGTCATTCGCGTCGCCGGGAGACACATCTTGACCTCGGGTGGCAAGCGAATCCGCGCGACTCTGGCGCTGCTGGTGGCCCAACTGGGCCGGTATGAGCTTGACCAAGTGATCCACTCGGCAGCGGCGGTGGAGCTGATACATGCCGCCTCGCTGGTTCACGACGACCTAGTCGATGAAGCCGAGCGACGGCGCGGTACGGTGACGGTCCATACGCGCTGGGACGGCAATGTGGCGCTGATGGTCGGCGATTACCTGTTCGCCCTGGCAGCGGCCGAGATGGCTCTGGCGCCCGACCCGCGCATCATCGCCTACTTCTCGCGCGGCGTGATGACGATCTGCGAGGGTGAGCTGTCGCCGGTGGTCGATGTGACGCCGCCGGCGACGGCGATCGAGCAGTACATGTACAAGATCGGCTGCAAGACGGCGGCGCTGTTCGAGGCCGCTTGCAAAGCTGGGATGGTCTGTGGGGGCGGGTCGCAGGAGTACATCGACGCGTTAGGGCGTTTCGGCTACGATCTCGGTCTGGCGTTCCAGATCATCGACGACGTGCTTGACTACACCGGCGACCCGCAGACGCTCGGCAAGCCAGCCGGCAACGATCTGCGCGCGGGCACGATCACGCTGCCGCTGATCTACGCCGTGGATGCCGGCGGCGGCCCGGCGCTGGCCGAGGTACTCGACATGCGGCCGATCGACGAGGAACGCCTGCGCTGGGCGGTAGGCGAGGTGCGCCGGCTCGGCGCGGCCCGCGCGATCGAGGACGCCCACCGCTGCGCGGATCGCGCCCTGGCTCACCTTGATATCTTCCCTGATAGCAGCGCGAAACACGCGCTCGGCGAAGTCGCCCGCTTTGTGGTGACGCGCGCCCAATAGCGAATGGTCCGTGGTCCGTAGTTATCCCACATGCATAACCTACTGCCCGCTCGATCATCCGCTCCGGCCCTCGCCCAGCACGCTCCCTTGATATGGTAGAATACCAGCCTATGTCCTCAATAGTCGGCGAGGAGTTGGCTATGCCATTGCTCACAAGCAGCCAGGATCGCCTCATCGTCACCGTCAATACGTCTGAGATCGAGCTTTCGTTCTCGCTTGAGGACGGCGGGCTACGATCACTTCGGCGCGCCGGCGGGCCGAATGTGATCGGGCACGGCGATGCCCGGCCATCGATCGATGTGCGGCTCGATAACCAGGGCTGGCTGGCCAGCCGCTCCTTCGTTCGCTACCTTGGCCACACCGTCGACGAGCGCGAGCACGGAGTCGACCTGGTGATTGTGATCGGCATCGGCCCGCTCCGGGTGTATGACCGCTATCGCATGACAGGGACGCTGATCGCGCGGCGGATCACGGTCGAGAACGTCGGCGAGGACGAGCGACGCCTGTGCGGTGTGCGGCTGGTCTTGCCGTGGGCGCGGGTCGGCGCCCTAGAGACCTGCCGCTTCGACGCGCCCGGCAACAGCGTTCGCCCGCGCGTGCCGCTCCAAGTCGCCGCAGCGCAGCGCTACGGCGTGCTGCCCCGCCGCTTTTTCGCGCCAGGGCTGCGCGAGCAGCGCGCGATGGAGCCGGCGCCGACATGCGGGCCGGGGCTGATGACGCTCCACAACCCGGAGACCGATGAAGGGCTGCTGTGCTGGTACTACAGCCCGGTCGAGGAGGCGCTGCCGCAGGTCGAGGGCAACGACAGGGCAGTCACCTTGATCCACCAGATTGAGCTGGCCGACTGGCTGCGGACCGAAATCGCATTGAGTGGCGGCACCCAGTATATCCTGTTGCTGCACGAGCCCTGGCCGGCGGCGCTGGACGCATTCCAGCGCACCATGGCGCTATGCGGCCTCGAAGTACTGGGCAGCCGCGCCGACTGGGTGCGCGACGCGGCGATCTACGAAGCGCACCCGGCGCAGTTCGGCGGCTTTCGCGGTCTCGCCGAGGCCCTGCCGGAACTGCGCGCGTTGAGCCTCAACACGCTGTGCTTGATGCCGATCTGGGAATTTGCCAACCGCAAGAGTCGCCTGTGGGACGGCAACTGGGAGGCATCCGGCAACCCCTACGCAGTGCGCGATTTTGAGGCGCTCGACCCGAACGCTTGGCACCACCGAGGACTTGCGCGCCCTGGTCGATGCGGCCCACGGCTGCGGGATGCGGGTGTTGCTCGACCTGCCGCTGGCGGGCTGCGCCGACGACTCGCGCTACCTGGCCGAGCACCCCGACTGGTTTTGCGCCGACGAAGGCGGCCGCCTGGCGCGTGTGCCGGGCCAGCGCGGCATGATCGCCTTCGACTGGGCCAATCCAGGGCTCCAGGAGTACCTGCTTGGCTGGGCGCTTACCCAGGTGCGCGCCTACGATATCGACGGCTACCGGGCCGTAACGCCGCGCACCGCCCAGCCGAACTGGGTGCGGCGCTCCTCGCCCCACGCCAGCGCCGGGGGCATGGGCTCACTGCGGCTGATCGGACGCTTGCAGCACGAGATCAAACAGCTCAAGCCCGATGCGGCGCTGCTCGGCGCGCTGTGCGGGCCGGCCTACGACGCAAGCAACGATTTCGTCACCGACGAGTTGCCCCACCATATGTTTGTACACCTGGCGCTCAACCGCGTCACCCCGGCCGAGCTGGGCGAGTGGCTGGAGGATCATTGGCGGTCGCTCCCCGCCGGCGCGATCCGGGTCTGCTTTATCGAAAGCCACTTGACCCGCCTGATCAACCCACTGGCCGACGGACTGCACGGCTCGCGGATCAGCCGGATGCTGCTGGCGGGGATGGTGTTCAGCGGATTCGTGCCCCTGATCTGGTTTGGGCAGGAGCACGATGAGCATACATTTGTCGGGCAGCTCCTGCGGATGCGCGAGCAACAGCTTGCACTCCGCCGCGGGACCGTGCTCTACAACGCGGTGCCCTGCGATAGCTCCCAGATTTTCGCCGTCTTGCGGGTGCTGCCGACCGAGCAGATCGTCGGGCTGCTGAACGTCGGCCCGCACAAGCAGACAGTCGCCGTGAGCCTGCCGGTCGATACGCTTGGCCTGCCGGACGGCGACTATATGCTCTACGATCTGTTTGCCGGCGCGCCCTGGGCCGAGGAGGGTCGCCGCTCCTGGCGCCGCGATGAGCTGCTGTCGATGAAGCTGACGGTCGAGCCGTTCGGCGCGTATTGCTTCGTTGTGCAAGCGGCCGCCTGCTGCCCGCCGACCGATGAGCAGGCCCCGGCGGCCGACGAGCGCCGGGCGACGAGCAACGACACGGCCGACACACTCGCCGTCGGCGCCGAGGCCGAGCCCGCAGCAGTCGTGGCGCTCGGCGAGGCGCCCGGCGCCGGCAGCCGCCGGCAGCGCAAGCAGAGAGCGTAACCCGGTCTACTTACTATCCAGCAGCCAGCCGTCACATTCCTGGGAGCGCTCCCAAGCTCTCCCCGCCCGGAGATGTGAACCAGACGATCTGTACGATCGCGATGAGCGCGTCACTTCTCGATCCCCGTAAACACCACGCCGCGCATAAAGGCCCGCTGGGCGACCAGGAAGATCGCCAGCGGCAGCGCCATCGCCAGCACCGCCATGGCCTGGAGCAACTTCGGCCGCTGCCCGTACACCGCGTTAAACGACTGCATCCCGACCGAGAGCGGCCACAGCTCGCGCGCGCCGGTCAGGTAGATCAGCGGGCCGAAGAAATCGTTCCAGGCCCAGAAGAAGTGGAACAGACACACCGCGATCAGCGCCGGGATGGCCTGCGGCACAATCACCGAGACCAGCGTGCGGAACGGGTTCGCGCCATCGATCATCGCCGCCTCGTCCAGGTCGCGCGGGATGCTCATAAAGAACTGCCGCAGCAAAAAGAGGTTGTAGGCATTGGCGAAGAAATGCGGCACCAGCAGCAGCAGCCAGGTGTTCGTCCAGCCGATGCGCCGGAACATCGCGTAGGTCGGGATCTGGGTCACCTGCGGCGGCAGGATGATCGTCCCGATCAGGACCATAAACAGAATCGTCTTGCCGGGGATGCGAAAGCGAGAGAAGCCGTAGGCCACCAGGGTCGAGGACTTGACCGTCCCGAGCGTGCCGATGATCGCGATCGCGAAGGTATTGAAGAACAAACGGCCAAAGGTCGGGAGCGGCTCGCTCCAGGCGGCCTGAAAATTGTCCCACTTCGGGCTGAATGTCCAGACCCGCTGCTTTCGAGAAAGATCTCCTCAAACTCCAAGATGAATACAAACAGCTCATGTCTTCGTTATAGTATAAGAAGTTACGGTTTATTAGAGAAGGTCACTGTAACTCTTTGTTAGCTCACTATATTCTTTGTTGATATTATCTACTTCAAGAATAAGTCCTGCAATTTCAACTCCTGACTCTTGGACACCTTCAGCATCTACCATATGATCTGCTGGATTAGCAAACGTCATAAAATCCTTCAGCTCTTCAAGAACAAATACTAACAGATCTACTGCTTTGAATAGTTTAACAAGCGTATGGTTCCCATCAGCCAAAAGCTCAAGTCTTCTTTTACAGATACGCATTTTTTCTTTCGTGTCTTCAAGTTCAACATCTAGCGGGATAGGAGTATGTATACCAAACTTCGCTGCTTTCAACTCAAGCTTTTTAAGATACTTCTCGTGTTCCTTGTAGAGAGCAACTGTCCGATGTACCTCTTCCCGAATGGCGTCAGTATCCATGTGCAGCCTCTTTGCAAGTTATTCGATAACGGATATGCGAGAAATAAGGAAGTTAACCTCACATACTATTCCAACCCCCCAAGACCGTATCCCCAACCGCGCCCATCTGAAAAAGCGCGGATATGCAGAATGGTCACGCGGCTATATCAACGCCATGATTCGCAATACTGCCTATATGGGTGTGTTCCATCAGTTCCAAAATAAAAAGATTGGTGGGAGGTCTGTCTTCAACAAGAATAAAGATGAGTGGATAGGTGTTCCCATTCCTATCATCGTTGGTGAAACGCTCTTTGATGCAGCCCAGAAAAAAATGGACCGAGGCCGGGAACTCGCTCCTCGCAATGCACGCTTTGAGTACCTTGTCAGTCGGCGCATTTCTTGTGAATGCGGCTACAAAATCCGTGTCCTTAGCTCTAGTAAAACTGAAACACGTGCTGATGGCACACTGAAGGAATACACCTACCAATCCTATATCTGCCCTGGAAAGCTCAAGTCTCAAGCAATGGCAAAACCATGTGACTTACCATCCCTCACTGTTGCAGCGGTTGATGAACGAGTGTGGGAATGGGTCAAAGAGGAAATTACCAATCCTAAAGTCTTAGGAAGAAAACTCTGGGAAATTCAAATGCAGCAACAACAGGGAAATCAAGGAAAACAGGAAACGCTACAAATCCTGTACGCACATAGGGACACAATCAATGAGGAGCTACGAAAGATAGGAATCCTCTACACCAAGGGAATGCCCGGTCATATTGTGGAGAGGATGATTTCAGAACAAACAACAAAGCTCAAGTTAGTTGAAGGGGAAATTCGCAAGACTGAGGAGAAGCTAGAGACACCACTAACAGATGAGATAATCGATTCATTGTTACTCTTCTCCATAGAGTTCAGTGAACATTTAGAAGCGGTGGAACAGCCGCTTACGGGGAGAAGGACAGTCATTGAGGAGCTAGACGTGCAGGTAAAGGTATTCAGGCGAGAGGGAGAGCTATGGCTTAAGTTCACAAGTATTTTGCGACCGAAAGGAAAGGAAGTACCACTTTCGTTGATAAATCCTTGTTGAAGTAGATGAATGACGGGTAGATCGCGTAGGGCAGGCCGACCTGGCCCTGGCCCTCGACATTGTAGTAGTCGATCAGCTCGGCCGGATACTGGGTCAGATGACATTGTTGGTCTTAATCAGGTCGGTGAGGTCGAGCAACTGGCCCTTGAAGCCGTTGCGACCGCGCACACCCACCGGGCCAATGATATCGGGCACGTCGCCGGAAGCGATCCTGGTCGCCAGCACATTGTAGGCCTGGCGGTTGTCGATGATCTCGATCGCCAGGTAGATCTTGTCCTGCGATTTATTGAACTTCTTGACGGCATCCATCTCGAGCGGGATCTGCGGCGGCTGGGTGCCGGCGCCGAGGCCGACGAACCAGCGAACAACCGTCCGATCGCCGGCGGCGGCCCGGTCGAAGGTCGTGATATTGACCTCGGTCGGGGTCGGGGGTGCTGCCTCGGTCGGCTGTTCCGCAGCAGCGGTCGGCTGCTCTGCCGCAGCGGTCGGGGCCTCGGTCGGCTGCGCGACCGGCGCGGCGGTTGGCGCTTCAGTAGCGGCGGGCGCGGGGCATTTGTCGCGGGGGCCGCCGTGGGAGATGAGGCCGTCGGTGTGCCTCCGCACGCCGCCAGTAGCATCGCCAGCATCACAATGCTGGTGAATAACGACATCGTTCGCTTCAACATGGACGTTACTCCTTCGTACGATTTGGAAAACATACTCAACACGAGCGATGGGTATCCAGGTCTTCCAGGGCGGCGAACTCAACCTCCTTTCTGTACCGGCTTCGCGGCGGCGCCGCAGGAGCTGCGGATGACCAAGTCGGTCGGCAGGCTGACCTGGCGCGCGGCCGGGTCAGGGCGCTCAAACTGGTCGATCAGCAGATTCACGGCGGCGGCGCCCATCTCGACGATCGGCTGGCGGATGGTCGTCAGCGGAGGGTTGGCAAAAGCCGAGTTGGGCAGATCGTCAAACCCCACCAGCGCGATATCATCGGGTACCGACAGGCCGGCCTCATAGATCGCGCGGAGTGCGCCTATCGCCATTGTGTCGCTGGCGGCAAACACCGCGCTCGGCTGCTGCGGCAGGGACAGCAACTGCAACATGGCCTGGTAGCCACCCTCCTGAGAAAAGTTACCGATACTCAACAGCTCGGGCGCAATCGCAATCCCAGCCTCAAGCAGCGCCTGCTTATACCCATCCCGCCGTTCGATCCCCGCAGCCATCTGCAACGACCCGGTGACCATGGCGATCCGGCGATGCCCCAGCCCGATCAGGTGCTCGACCGCCTTGCGCGCGCCGTCGCGATTTTCGACATCCACCCACGAGAAGGTCTGCAAGTAGGGGTGGTGGCCGATCAACACTAGCGGCATATGGTCGTGAAGCAGCAGCGGCAAGATCGGATCGTCGATATCGCTGGAGACCAGGATCAGGCCGTCGAAGCGCCGGCTGCGCAGGATGCCGTCGTAGAACCCCTGCTCAGTGTCGCTGGTCAGCATAGACAGCATCACGAAATAGCCCCCGTTGTTGCACACCTCGCTGATCCCCTGGATCACGGTTGGAAAGAAGGGGTCGGCGAAGATAAACGCGGCGGAGCGCGGGATCAGCAGGCCGATCACATTGGTGCGGCTGCGGGCCAGGCTGCGTGCCGCCGCGCGCGGGGCGTAATTGTGTTGTTGCATCACCTCAAGCACACGCTCCCGAACCGAGGGGCGGACGCTGGGGTGATTATTCAGCACCCGCGAAACAGTCGAGTGTGAAACCTGTGCCAGAGTGGCAATCTCTTCAATCGTCAATAGCGCCGACGTACGGGAGCGCTCCCAAACAAAGAACCGATTATGATGCTACGCTTTGCCCGGTAGAGCAAAGCAGGCATAGCAGCGCGACAGCCTGGTCGCTGCTACAGGAAATAGTGCAAAATAGCGTATCTAAGGAGTCATCCAAAAATAACTTGATCATTTGTCCGACCTTGAATGTGGTCGGATAGTGTAATTCCAGTGCGAACACACCCTATGCGGCTGGCAATCGATCTGGGCTCGTTCCGCCGGTGCGAGCTTCACTTTGGTCGGATAGACGGTGCGATCCAGCTGTGCCTGACACTGAAAGCCACGCTCTGAGCGTGTGGTCCGAATAAACTTCAACACCGTTTCGTAACTAAGAAGCGGTTGGCTCGTCCAGTTGGCGCTGATCAGAGAGAACATACGATGTTCAATCGGGTTCCATTTGGAGGCGCTTGGCGGGAAGTGCGTTACGGTGATCGTGAGCTGGAAGTCATCCGCCAGCCGCTGGAGGTCAGCTTTCCAGCGCCAACTCCGATTACTATTGGCGCCACCGCAATCAGCCTGGATTAGCAGGCGATCCGTCCCGGCATAGGTGTGCTGTCCACGCACCAGCCACCAGCGACGGATGACCGCAAGCGCGAATTCGGCGGTTTCATGCGACGTGCCAACCACAACATAGCCACAATTGTGGGTCAGATCGTAAATGCCGTAGGGAATGGCTTTGCCTTTCGCTTGGCTGGGGAAGTCATGATCTCCCACTGCCAGCGGCTTCCGCCAAGTCCGACCGGCATTCTTGAACGCACCGATCAACTCCTTCTTTTTGGTATCGACGCTAATAACTGGGGCGCCGACCTTGAGAAAGACCTGGCGCTGGCGACCAAGATAACGAAACTGCCGATCGCGATCTGGGTCGTGGGTCGTAGCAATCGACTTACGGTTCGCCCGCAGCGAGTACTCGCGCTCCCGCAACAGCCGCGCCACGGTTGTTCGGCCAATCTGGAAGCCCTTAGCCTGCAACTGGTCACTCAGTTTAGTGAGCGTTTTGCGCGACCACTTCAGCCCAGACAGTGGGTCACCGGCGGTGGCATCTTCCAAGAGTTGGTCGAGCACCGTCAGGACAGCGGGATCTTTTTTTCAATCTGTTTGCGGCCGCCACCCGGTTGGCGGATGCCGCTGGAGAGGTGGGAGACTGAGCCTTGGAGTTCCAGTCGGCCACGCCGAATGGTGGTCCGGCTCAACCCGGTAATTTCGGCGAAGCGGGTAATCCCGCCACGCCCGTGCCTTAAGGCCAAGAGGTCAGCAACCTGGCGGCGGGCTTTCTCATCCAGGGTCGCTAGCAGCCGATTGATCGCCTGATGTTCTGTCGCAACCGCACTCTGCGGCTGCTGGCAGCAATAGGCACAAGGACAACGATATACCGTTCGGTGCAGTTGGTCAGACATATGAGCTTGCCCTCCTCCCTATCGACTCGGCGATGTCCGTTTGGTTGCTTTGAGAACAAGCACAGTTTAGCAGAATCGGTCAAGTTATTTTTGGATGACTTCTAAGCGAAGAATTGGTGTTGACAAGGAAGACGCTCAACAAGATAGAGCATTTCTACCGGAGTTGGAAAAGGGGGTGTGGGGGAAGCCCCCACAGAAAAGCCCACCCACTTTCCAAATGATTTAGGAATACTATATCGGAGGAGTTCCCGATTATCGGCGCTGGAGTTGGAGGAGGTTCAGCGCCGCCGCAAGCGAAGGCTGTGTGGTAATCTGCCGCAGATCAATGCCGAGGCCGATAATGCTCTGCGCGATCTCGGGGCGTATCCCGACGAGCACCACCCGCGCACCCAGCAATGTCGCCGCACGGGCGGTCGCGATCAGCGAGTTGGCGACCTGTGTGTCCACCAGTGGCACGCCGGTAATATCGAGCAGCACATCGGTGGCGCGCTGGCCGCTCACGCCGGCAAGTACGGCTTCGATGATCTGCCTGGCCCGATCCGTATCGATCGCCCCGACCAATGGCACGAGCAGCACCCCCGATAGAAGCGGGATCACCGGGCAGCCGATCTCGCGCACCGTGTTTGCCAGTGCTCGTTCGCGCTCGTATGCTATCTGTAGCGAATCCTGCTGCTTGGCCAGTGAGTCCAACAGCGCGTTATGGTCCAACGCCGCGCCGATCAGCGCCGCCCAGACCCCATTGCTGTCCAAACCTGATGAAAGATGGTCTTCGATCGGGCCGCACACCGCAAGCACTCCCCAATCGCGGTGTGCGGTCAGGATCGGCAGCAGCGCGACGATGTCCTGGTCGTGCAGCGGGGCAGAGGCATACAGTTCGGAGGGCGGAAAGGCCGTCGCCGTATACTCTCTGCCCACCAGCGAACCAGTATCACCGCTGCGGTTATAGACATCGGCTATGACGATCCGGTCGGACACGCCGTTACCTGTGTTGGTCCACAGCCCAAGGCACCCGTAGGAAGCCCGGGTTTGGCTCAACCAGGCCAGCTTTTGGGCGTTCCCGAGCTGGCTGAGCAGCGTCATGCTCAGGTCGTAGTTGACCCGCACCATCTCTTCAAATTGCTTGAGCCGTGCTCGCTCGCGGGCATGGTAGGCGCGCATCATCTCCAGATGGGCCTGATCAAGAAAGGCTTCGACCCGCGCCCGCGCAGGCGCGTCGCTCGGCACCCCGGCCAGCAACTGGATCCCGGTTCGCTCCAGCAGCTTAAGGATCGCCAGGAGCGCCTCGATATCCGAGGTCAGGGCAACCGCGCCCTGCCACGCCTCATCATACCTGGGCGCCGGCAGCCCATCGCCTTCAATCGCCGCAGCCAGGCCATGCACCAGCGCCGCCGCCCCAGGCCAGATCTGCGCCGAGGGCATGGCCGACGTGGGCAGTGCTGGGTAGACCAACCGGACGAGTTCGGACACAAGCCGCTCGCCCCACTCGCGCGTCCGACAGACGTCGGCGTGAGGCGCTACGGTGCTCTCGCGAACGCCTCTACAGCCACACGAGCGTCGTATGATCAGATCTGTGGGTACGTAGGTGATCTCTGCTGGGACTTCCTGCCCGGCGAGCTGGGCCAGTAGGAGCTCGGCGGCACGATTGCCGATGGCATCGAAGCGCTGGCGAATCGTTGTCAACGGTGGGGTCACGTACTGTGCCGCTTCGATATCGTCGAAGCCGGCGAACGCAAGGTCCTCCGGAATGCGGTAGCCGGCCCCACGCATGACCTCCATCACCCCCAGCCCGTTTAGATCGGTGCCGGCGACGATGGCGGTGCAGGGCAGGCCGGCCTCAAGCATACGCTGTGCTGCCGCGCGCCCGCCCAACTCCAGGGCATCGGTCGTGGCGAAGACCAACTGCTGATCAACCGGGAGCCCGCGCTCGGCCAGCGCCGCTTGATACCCGGCGTAGCGCTGCTGGATATCGTCGTTTTCCATATAGCCCACGAACGCGATCCGCTCGTGGCCATGATCGAGGAGATGACGTACCGCCGCCTGAGTACCACCGCAGTTATCGGGGAACACCGCTGGGCAGGCCAGGCCGGGAATCAGCGCGCTGATCGTCACGATCGGCATGCCCTGCTGCGCGATCTCCTGGATACCAGCGGTGTTGAGAACGACGATCCATCCATCGATCTGGTCCGACGCCAGCGAATGGAGCCGTATATCCTGCGGTGCGCCAAGGATCTCGAGCGACCGCTGGATGGCGATCAGGCGGAAGCCGTGTTGCTGCACCACACGCTGGACGCCATTCAACACCCCGCCGAAGTAATATCCACCGAGGAACGGCGAGAGGAAACCGATTGTTTGGTGACGTGACATAGTCAACCTTTACGATGCCATCATACCTTCGAGCGCCGTGGCTGTCGGTACATCTGCCGCACATACGACCTGGTTGCGGCCCTGAAGCTTGGCCTGGTACACAGCCAGATCGGCCTTATGGGTCAATTCTGTGGCCGTGGCGGCGTCGTTGGGAAAACAGGCGACGCCGAAACTCATCGTGACACGTATCGGCGTGGGACTGGTCGCCACTGTAAAGCCGGTAGCGGCAATCGCGACCCTGATTCGCTCGGCGGTCGCATGGGCCTCGGCCTGCCCCGCTTCAGCCAGGACGATCGCAAACTCCTCACCGCCGAATCGGCCGGCGATATCATACTCGCGGACGGTGGCGCGGATAACCTGGCCGATGCCAGCGATCACCACATCGCCGGCCAGGTGGCCGTAGGTATTGTTGACATCGCGGAGCAGGTCGAGGTCAGCCATAATGACCGCCAGCGGCCGCTGAAAGCGTCGGGCGCGCTCCAACTCGGCGTCGAAGAGCTTGGTGAAATAGCGCGAGTTCAGCAGGCCGGTCTTGGGGTCGGTCTGGGCCTCCTGCTTGAGCTGGGGGATCATCAGCGCCCGCTGGATCAGCAGCAGCGGCGAGAGCACCAATGGGAGCAGCCAGGGGTGCAGCGTCCATAGGCTTGCGACGACAATACCGAGCCACAAGAGCACCAGCTCGGTCAGCACATTCTCGCCATCCAGGAGGCCTGATTCGCGCCAGGATATCCCACGCGCCAGGACCAGCGCCAGCCCGATAACGATACGATTGGTGACGACGTGGGCGAACGTCGCCACCACTGCGGCGAATACGGCGGTCGGCGTGAGCAGGGTGCCCGCGCTGGTATTGACCAGGTGATAGACCCAGGCGGCGGCGAAGCCAGCGATCGTATGCGTGGCGATATTGAAGGGCTGGAGGTACCAGTGGCGCAGGTGCGGGCTTTTCAGCAGCCGTTCCTTGGCCCACTCGACCAGCAGGGCAATCGCTACCAGAAGCACGAACAGGGAGGGGTCCAACAGCAGCAGTGCCGCGAAAAAGAAGATCGGGGTCGCATAATACAATTGATGGTTGGGCGCCTCGGCTTTGAAGAGTTGCGCCAATGTCGCGAATATCGTCAACAGCGCGAATGTGGCCCATTGATCGGCGGAACGTATCAAGCCGGGGAGAGCCAGCCCGCATAACACGGCCCAAGTAAGGAAAATCCCCCAGATATAGCTCCAGGCACGACGCGACATAGACGTATCCTTCAACCATGATGTGGGGGCTTCCGACGTTACCGTGTGGATTGGGGGCGACTGAGGGGGCGGCGCCCCAAACCCCTTTTCCTAGACTGGAAAGCACCAAGGAACTTTATATCTAAGTGTATGACCCATTCGGCACACAATCGTTACCAGCGACCCCCCTTTCAGACTGTCTCAATTGCCCCAGTAGTCACTGCCCCAGTTCACCGAACCCCAGTTCACCGAACCCCAGTTCACCGAACCCCAGTTCACCGAACCCCAGTTCACCGAACCCCAATTGACGCTATTCCAGCTTGTGCCTCCGAAGGGGACTCCTCGGCTGCTCAACGACAACAAGTTGCTGGTCAGGATGCCAGTGTTCGCGCTCTGGGTCGTATTGGTCGTGATCGCCGCATAGATATCCAGGTAGCCCGCCCCGGCCTTCTGCGCCTTATATTGCGGCCAGTTATTGACATCCTTGACCGCGGTTGCCCGCAAGCGATACTTGACCTGATCAGGCGTGAGGTTCGGCTCGTCTTGCAACAACAACGCCACTGCCCCCGCCACAATCGGCGCCGCCATCGAGGTCCCCGACATGCGGAAGTAATTGTTATAAACGACATTGCCGGGATATTTCGCGGCCAACGAGCTGTTGGGATTAGCCATCAGGCTGACGATATTCTTGCCGGGAGCCACAAGGTCCGGCTTATCGAAGCCATCGAGCGTCTTGCCATAGGCCGAGAACGACGCCAGCGCGTCGTCCTTGATGTTCGGCGTACCTTTGTCGTCGGTCGCGCCGACGGTGATGACGAACGGGTCGTTGGCGGGCGGGAGGATACCACCGCTGCCGTTATTGCCGGCGGAGACGACGACGACGACCCCATTGAACCATAGGATCTCGACGGCGGCATTCAATGGGTTGGTGAGATAGGATTCTACGACGGCGCTGTTGAGCGACAGGTTGACAACCCGGATATTGTATTTCGTTCGATTCTCGTAGACCCATTGGAGGCCCTTGACGACGTTGGAAGTGGTGGCTCGCCCCTCGTCGTCGGAGACCTTGACATTGATCAGGTTGACGGCAGGCGCCACACCAATGTGGATGCCGCCAGAGCGGTCGCCATCGCTGCCGATAATGCCCGCGACGTGGTTGCCGTGGCCGTAGTTGTCGTAAACGCTCTGATTATAGCCATCATTATAGCGCACCGCCGCCACGATCCGATTCGCCCCCATCGTCGTATAGAGATCCTGTTGCGGGTTGATGCCGCTATCGACGACCGCCACGCCGATCCCCTGCCCCTGGAGCGCGGGGTTGCGCTTCCAAAGCTCTTTGAGGCCACTGCTGTACAGCCAGGAACTGGTTGCCTTCGACGTGTCCACACAATCGGTGCAGGCCGTGTTAAGCACGGGTGCGTCGAGGGAGATCCAGCGTACGCCGGCAGTACGCGCCAACTCGATGATCGCGCGGGCCGGCAGCTCGGCCGCAAATCCATTGATAATGTGCAGATTCAGCGTGACGACCCCGCCCAACCGGGCAGCCAACTCTTCCACTTGGGTGGCGCCGGTCTGCTTCTGCACGACAACGTTCACACGTGCGGCGGGATGTTGTGCCGCGAGCTCCAGGAGGATCGGCTGGGCGCGCGGCGGAAGCGAAGATGGCTGCGTGCCGGGCACCAGCGCCACCAGCACCATAAGCAACACCAGCATGCTGGCGGCTTTGAACCAGCAGGTGTTTCCAGGGAGAACCGAACGTGCAACCATGAGCCCCTCCTTCGAAGTTGTCGTGCCGAAATGTGAAGCAGAAAGAGAAAACCCGGCTCATCAGGGAGCCGAGCCGCTGCTCGGATCGTGGAGAAATGAGATCGAGCCTCCATTATCGCTGGAAGCACTCCCATTATATATATAGCGAATTACCAACTGATCGTCAAGAATATGTTAAGTGGTAGTACGATACTATACCCCGTAAGACAAGGTTTTGGGTGGCGCCATTCTCCTTTACAGTGTGAGTGGGGAAGACTGAGGGGGCAGCCCCCTCAGTCTTCCCTTTTTTCCCAGAACTGTAAAGCTCCAAAGAACCTTGTCTAACACCTCAAGGCAGTTCGCTGTGTCGCAAGACGAGAATCATGATTGAAACCGCAATGTGGTGCTTTTAGATATGATATCTGGGAATGAGGATGATTACATTTGAGGATCAGCTACTGGATAGGAGCTTCTGATGGTGCAACTGCTGGTATAGTGGATTATCAACTTTTCGCGACTAGTTCCAAGACCGCGCCGTGCGCCCAGTTCTGAGCGAGCACGCCCGCCTGCGCGCCATGCTCCACGGCGAAGGCGACGGCATACGGCCCTTCGCCGCGCATCGCGAGGTGCTGCCGCAGCGCCGCGCTGGCCAGCTGGTCAGTGGTGGTAGAGCTTGCGAGCACGATCTGCGCCGCGCCGAGCTGCACGATCGCCACGCGCACGCCCAGCCCAGGCACAACCGCCGGCTGCGACACCTGGGCCCCGCCGAGCAGCGCCCGGTAGCGCGCGGCACTTGCGTCCAGGTCGGCGACGGCGATGGTGAGCGCGGCGACGCCGAGCGCCCCGTTGGCGTGCTGCCGCGCCGCGCCTTCAGGGACGCGCAGCGAGCGCGGCGTGATGTCGCCGCACAGAAACGGCAGATCCGAGGCGGCAGCGCGCGCCGTCTGCCACTCGATCCGTTCGCCGTCGGGCCGAACCCGCCCACCAGGGTTCGGCCCCTCCAGGTCGAGCCCGCGTGCCTGGGCGCCGGCGACGTCCTGCGCGATATCGCCGGGCAGCAGCGCGTAGTCCACCAGCCCCTCGCCGCCACGCTGCCCCTTGAGCCACCAGCGGTGCTCCTGGTCCGGCTGCCTGAACGCGATCAGCTCCAGGTAGGCGCCGTCGGCGAAAGCCACCAGCGCATTGTGCGTCACGCCGCCGGGGTGGTCGCCGCCGCGCACGACGCTGAAGCCGAGCGCGGTGTAGTCGGCGATGGCCTGTTCCAGTTCATTGACCAGGATGACAACGTGGTCGATATTGCCGATCATGCGGCTGCTCCTTTGCTATACACGCTCCGTGGCGGAAAGGGCTTCTTGAGGGGCGGCCCTCAAACTCCCGCTTTTCAAACAGTCTCTTACAGGGCGTTTGCATCGCCCATAAAGGCCGCCAACATTCTACGCACCGTCTTCCGTTCCCCATACGCGGGTTCCCGGATTGTGCTGTCAGCGTCTTGTACGGCCTGGATCGCCAGGTTCAGGCTGGCACCGCATTGCGTAACCAGGTCAGTTACCCGGCGCGCTGTTTCGTAGTCGAGCCCGCCAACCTGTGCCTCAAGTAGGTTCATCTCCTCTCGCGACATGATATGCTCCTTTCTCCTTGTGTCGCTGCGTTGGTCGCAACACTTAGGCAGCAATGCATGTGCCGCGTAGCGCGAGATCAGGCCAATGATGACAACATTGATATGTGCCGACACGCTATCGTGCGGATTATGAAAGCATTGATATTTTATAACATTCCTAACCCAGTCAATCGGCGCCGGGTCGATCAAAATGGACTATAATACATCGCGGTTAAAGGGTTTCTTGAGGGGCTTGCCCCTCAAACTCCCCATGTTCAGACAGTCTCAAAGAGTAGGGGCAGAAGACCATGGCGATAACGAGCAGACAGCGGCTGACCGAACTGCCGGCGTGGCAGGCGCTCACGGCGCACTACCACCACGTCCAAGACCTGCATCTGCGCGCGCTCTTCGATGGCGACCCCCAGCGCGGCGAGCGACTGGCCGTCGAAGCGGAGGGAATCTACCTGGACTACTCCAAGAATCGCCTCACCGACGAGACGCTTCAGCTCCTGTTCGAGCTGGCCCAGCAAACCGGCCTGCGCGAGCGGATCGACGCGATGTTTCGCGGCGAGAAGATCAACGCCACCGAGAACCGCGCAGTGCTGCACACGGCGCTGCGGGCACCACGGGGCCAGTCGATCGTTGTGGATGGCACCGACGTGGTGCCCGAGGTCCACGCGGTGCTGGACACGATGGCCGACTTCGCCGAACGCATCCGGAGCGGTGCGTGGCGGGGAGCGACAGAAGAGCGCATCCGCGCTATCGTCAACATCGGCATCGGCGGGTCGGACCTCGGCCCGGTCATGGCCTACCAGGCGCTGAAGCACTACAGTGATCGCGCGCTCACCTTCCGCTTCGTCTCCAATATCGATGGCACCGATTTTGTGGAGGCCACCCGCGATCTCGACCCGGCGGAGACGCTGTTTATCATCTCATCCAAGACCTTCACCACACTTGAGACAATGACCAACGCCCGCACGGCGCGCGCCTGGCTGGTACAGCAGCTTGGCGAGGCGGCGGTGGCGCGGCATTTTGTGGCCGTCTCGACCAATGCGGCCGAGGTCACGAAGTTCGGCATCGACACCGCGAATATGTTCGCGTTCTGGGATTGGGTCGGCGGGCGCTACTCGATGAGTTCGGCGATCGGCCTTTCGACCATGATCGCGATCGGGCCGGAGCACTTTCAGGCTATGCTGGCCGGCCTGCACGCCATGGACGAGCATTTTCGCACCGCCCCATTCGAGCGCAATCTCCCGGCGCTGCTGGGGCTGATCACCGTATGGTACGCCGACTTCTTCGACGTAGAGACGGTCGCGGTCCTGCCCTACGATCAGTATCTCAGCCGTTTCCCGGCCTACCTCCAGCAGTTGACGATGGAAAGCAACGGCAAGTCGGTGACGCTGGATGGCGAGCGGGTCACGTACCCGACCGGGCCGATCTACTGGGGCGAGCCGGGCACGAACGGCCAGCACTCGTTCTACCAGCTCATCCACCAAGGAACCAGGCTCATCCCGTGCGATTTTATCGGCTTCTGCCGGTCGCTCAACCCGATCAATGACCATCACGATCTGCTGATGGCCAATATATTCGCGCAGGCGGAGGCGCTGGCCTTCGGCAAGCCGGCGAACGCCGTGGCGGCCGAGGGAACGGCCCAGCGGCTGGTACCGCACCGTACGTTTGAGGGCAATCGCCCGTCAAATACCATGCTGATCGAGCGACTAACGCCTGAGACGCTTGGGAAGCTGATCGCGCTGTATGAGCATAGCGTCTTCACCCAAGGCGTAATCTGGAACATCGACTCGTTCGACCAGTGGGGCGTGGAGCTTGGCAAGGTGCTATCGCAACGGATCATCCCAGAGCTGATCGGCGACGACGAGCCGGCGCTCACGCACGACAGCTCGACCAATACGCTCATCCAGCGCTACCGGCGGCTGAAGGGCGGCAGGGGCGCCGATCAGGCTCTGCCATGAGCGCGATCGTCAATTGCGTGGCCTATACCGATGGCCGGCGCATCGACCGTGTCGAGATCGACGACATCAGCCAGGTGCTCCAGCAGCCCGATCAATTCATCTGGATCGGGCTGCACGAACCGGATGAGGACCTGCTCCGCCAAGTCCAGTGCGCGTTCGGGCTGCATGATCTGGCGATCGAGGACGCCCACCAGGCGCACCAGCGCCCCAAGATCGACATGTACGACGACTCTCTGTTCGTGGTCCTCCGCACGGCCCAGATGGACCTCGCCCGCCGGCAGATCGAGTTTGGCGAAACACACATCTTTGTTGGCGCATGCTATCTCGTCTCCGTGCGCCATGGCTCATCGGTGCCATATGTCGATGTCCGGGCACGCAGCGAGGCCATGCCGCAACTGCTGAAGAAGGGGCCGGGGTTTGTGCTCTACGCGCTGATGGATGCAATCGTGGACCAGTACTTTCCCGTCATCGAGGCGCTTGAGGATGAACTCCAGGCACTTGAGGATCGGATCTTTGGCGAGGCGTTCGATCGCCAGACCACCGCCCAGATCTACCGCCTCAAGCGCCAACTGCTGGAAGTCAAACGGGCCATCTCGCCGCTAATCGACATGTGTAACCGGCTAATGCGCTTCGACCTCGCCCTCCTCCCCGACGACACCCGCGTGTACTTTCGGGATATCTACGACCACGCCATCCGCCTGAACGAGATGGTGGACACCTTGCGCGAGTTGCTGACGACCGCCCTGGAGGCGAACTTCTCGCTGATCTCGATCAACCAGAACGACGTAATGAAGCGCTTCGCCGGGTGGGCATCGATTATCGCGGTGCCGACGATGATCGCCGGCATCTACGGCATGAACTTCACGTTCATGCCGGAGCTGACCACGCCGTTCGGCTACCCGGTGGTGATGCTGATCATCATCGGGTCGTGTGGATTCCTCTACCGCCACTTCAAGCGCAGCGGCTGGCTGTGAAGCGGTTCTCTGATCTCCTCACTTCAACGCAGCAGCAGAACACAATCTCCTATGACAGATTTGGGAGTTGCTCGAGGGCGGCGACAAAGCGCGCCTCATCGTAGGGCTCCCCGCTGGCCATGACCGCGAAGATCTCGCGCACCACTACGTGGGCCAGCATCTGGCGGGCGCCCTCCGGGGTGTAGCCGGCGTTCACCAGGCGATCGAAGGTCTGCCGGGTCTCCGGCGGCGTTCCATCGCGCAATTGGTTGTCCACTGCCTCTAAAACGGCTGCGGCGAGGTGGGGGTTGGTCTCGGGCAACTCACGCTGCTGCGTATAGGGGGGAATCGTATGTCGCTGCGGGCGGCGCTTACGTGTAATGGTATACTCCGTGCATTCCAGACATGGTGCCAGGCCGCAGCTATTGTAGCTCAATTTCGGAAAGAGTGAGAGACGGTCTGAGAAGGGGAAGTTTGAGTGGGCCGCCCCCTCAAGAACCCCTTTCCACCACGGATTACGAGTGTCACGCGGGCCTTTCAGAGACTGTTTGAAAGGGGGGAGTTTGAGTGGGCCGCCCCTCAAGAATCCCCATTCCACCACGGATCATAGGCGAGACAATGCCCTTTTCAAACAGTTTCTCAGACAACTTCTGAGGAGATAAAGATGCAGCTAGGGATGATTGGACTGGGCCGGATGGGCGCCAATATGGCCCGCCGGCTGCTGCGCGCCGGCCATACGTGCGTCGGGTACGACGTGCAACAGGCGGCGGTGCGCAACCTGGCGACCGAAGGCGCCGGCGCGGCCTCCTCGCTCGAAGAGCTGGTCGCGCAGCTCGAAGCACCGCGCGTGTGCTGGCTGATGTTGCCGGCCGCCCTCGTCGATGGGATGCTGGCACGGCTCGTCGCACTGCTGGAGCCGGGCGATATTGTGATCGACGGCGGGAACTCGTATTACCACGACGACATCCGCCGCGCCGGCGAGCTGGCCGCGCGGAGCCTGCACTACGTCGATGTGGGGGTTAGCGGCGGGGTGTGGGGGCTCGAACGGGGCTACTGCATGATGATCGGCGGCGAGCCGGCGATCGTTGGGCACCTCGACCCGATCTTAGCAGCCCTGGCGCCCGGCAATGCCATGGCGCCGCCCACGCCGGGGCGCGAGCAGGCCCAGAACACGGCCGAGCAGGGCTACCTGCACTGCGGGCCGAACGGCGCCGGCCACTTCGTCAAGATGGTCCACAATGGCATCGAGTACGGCATCATGGCCGCCTATGCCGAAGGGTTCAACATCCTTGAGCATGCCGACTGCGGCAAGCACGCGCGCGCCGCCGACGCCGAGACGACGCCGCTCGAACATCCTGAGCACTATCAATATGATATTAACCTTGCCGATGTCGCCGAGGTCTGGCGCCGGGGTAGCGTGATCAGCTCCTGGCTGCTCGACCTGACCGCGCAGGCGCTGCTGGCAGACCCAGCTCTCACGGCCTACAGCGGCCACGTCTCGGACTCGGGCGAGGGGCGCTGGACAGTCAAGGCGGCGATCGACGAGGCCGTGCCGATCCCCGTGATCAGCGCCGCGCTGTACGCCCGCTTCAGCTCGCGCGGCGAGGACGACTACGCCGAGAAGCTGCTCTCGGCCATGCGGGCGGCCTTCGGCGGCCATGCCGAGAAGAAGCCAAGTGGCTCAGGGGGGCGCTGATGGCTGCTGAACACTCCGACGCGCTAGTCTTTTTCGGCGCCACCGGCGACCTGGCCTACCAGCAGATCTTCCCGGCCCTCCAGGCGTTGGTGCAGCGCGGCCGTCTCGATGTGCCGATCGTCGGCGTCGCGCTTTCCGGCTGGACGATCGAGCAACTGCGCGCCCGCGCCCGCGCCAGCCTCGAAGCGCACGGCGGCGTCGACGAGGCGGCCTTCGCCAAGCTGTCGTCGCTCCTGCGCTACGTCGACGGCGACTACAACGATCCCGCCACCTACAACCAGCTCCGCGCGACGCTTGGCCCTGCCGCGTGCCCATTGCACTACCTGGCGATCCCGCCCAGCATGTTCGCCACGGTCGCTGGGGGGCTGGCCAACGCCGGCTGCACCACGAACGCCCGCGTCGTCGTGGAGAAGCCCTTCGGGCGCGACCTGGCATCGGCCCAGGCACTCAACCGGATCCTGCACACGCATTTTCCCGAAGCGGCGATCTTTCGCATCGACCACTACCTGGGTAAAGAGCCGGTCCAGAACATCCTCTACACCCGCTTCTCCAACACCTGGCTGGAGCCAATCCTGAACCGCGTCTACGTCGACCACGTGCAGATCACCATGGCCGAGCAGTTCGACGTGCGCGGGCGCGGCCGCTTCTACGAGGAAGCCGGCGCGATCCGCGACGTGATCCAGAATCACATGCTGCAACTGGCGGCTTGCGCGTTGATGGAGCCGCCCACCGGGAGCACGCCCGAGCCGGTGCGCGACGCCAAGGGCACGCTAATCAAGGCCATACGCAATCTCAGGCCCGAGGATGTCATGCGCGGCCAGTATCGCGGCTACCGCGACGAGGCCGGCGTGGCGCCTGATTCCACGGTGGAAACCTACGCCGCCGTGCGTTTGGTGGTTGATACGTGGCGCTGGGCCGAGGTGCCGATCTACATCCGCGCGGGCAAATGCCTGCCCGTGACCGCCTGCGAGGTGCTGGTCAATTTCCGCAGCCCGCCGTTCTCGGCCTTCGGGGAAGACCTGGCGAACTCCCCGAACTACCTGCGTTTCCGGCTGAGCCCGGAGATCTTGATCGCGCTGGGCACGCGGGTCAAACGGGGCGGCGAGGTGATGGCGGGCGAGCCGGTGGAGCTGGAGGTCATGCGCTATGAGCGGCACGCGCTCAAGTCGTATGAGCGGCTCCTGAAGGATGCGATGGAGGGCGATCCCACGCTGTTTGCTCGCCAGGACGAGGTCGAGGCGGCCTGGGAGGTGGTCGACCCGGTGCTGGGCAACGCCACGCCGATCTACGCTTATGACAAGAACAGTTGGGGACCGGTCGAAGCGGCAGAGTTCGCCCCGCCCGGCGGCTGGTACAACCCGCCGGCCAAGGAGCCGGCGCCGCCCGCCCCGACCGAGCCGGAAGCAGCATAAATTCGCCTCCTCCCTGCCAGGCGCATGCGGTGGAGCGATAGTGTGCTTTCACCACCGGGCCGATTCTGAATCGCTTCCGAACGGGAGTTATTGTTGTGAGTGATGAATGCTATATTGGTCACGAGCAGAATGAATTCTACCACGTCAAACAACGCTATAGCATAGAGTCAACGTCCTATGATCACCTAACCAGGCCGCGCCAGTAGTTGACATGTCCTTGAGATATTGTACAATGCCAACTCAAGAGAGTGAGTTTGGAATAAGGGGATGAAGGGGCAACCCTCCTTCAGGTATTCCCCCACAACTGCGGATGCCCAATAAGCAATTACCTGCTCTTGTCGGCGTGCAGCGACGCACAACGCTCTATCCGTGTGTTCCCGCGCTGGTGCTGCTTGGCGTGTTGCTGGTTGGCGCGGCGCTTGCCGTTGGCGGCGGAGTGGATCTGGTCGGGTGGGGGGTGGCAGGCGCATTGAGCCAGGCACCACAAATCGCGATGCTGCTCGGCCTTTACCTTGCGCCAGGCCTGGCGCTGCTACGGCTGCTCTGGCCGGCTGACCAGCCGTTCCTGCTGCTGGGGCGGCTGGGGCTGGCGCTTGGGGTGAGTACAGCGCTGCCGCCGCTGCTGCTGTTGCTGTTCAAGCTGCTCCGATTACCGTGGGGCGCCTCGACGACCTGGCTGTACCTGCTCCTAAGCCTGGTGATCGCGATCGGGCCGCGCCGAATCCGGATCCTCAGCCTGGAAGCGCTTGTCACGACCATGGGGCGCGCGGCCCGCACGCTGCGGCAGTGGAAGCCCGGCAGTGCGGGCGTGGCGCTGATCGGGATCAGCATCGCGACCCTGCTGGTGCGGCTTTATACCGTGCATGATCTGCCCGCCGGCCTATCGGACAACTCATACCAGCATACGCTGATGGCGCAGCTCCTGGTGGACAATCATGGACTCTTCAGCTCCTGGGAACCCTACGCTCCGCTGACGACCTTCACCTATCACTTCGGCTTCCATGCCAATGCGGCCTTTGTCCATTGGGTGACAGGGTTTGACCTGGCGCGGAGTGTGCTATTGAGCGGCCAGATCATCAATGCGATCCTCGCGCCACTGATGTGTACCCTGGTGATCGCGCTGGGCGGCCAGGCATGGGCCGGCGTGTGGGCCACGCTGATCACTGGCTTTGTCGGCCTGCTGCCGGCGTTCGCGGTGGCGTGGGGGCGCTATACTTCGCTCACGGGCATGGTGGTACTGGTAGCGGTGGTTGTGTGCTGGATCGCGCTGGCCGAGCGCAGCCTGGCGCTGGAACGTCCTGTCGATGGGCAGCCGTGGCTCCGAAGCGCGGCGCGCCGGGCTTGGCGGCTTCTGCTGCTTGCTGCGCTTATGCTCACTGCGATGCTGCTGACACACTATCTCGTATCGATCTTTGCCGCGCTTTTTGTCGCCGCGTATCTGCTGGGGCTGGTGCTGGAACGCTCTTGCTGGTGCTCGATCGCGGTGCTGGCGGTCCTGTCCACACTGGTCTGTGTCCTGGCGCTGGTGCTGACCGCTCCTTGGCTGCTCAACCTGCTGAATGGCTTTCTGGTACGCAATGCGACTGCCTTTGTGGATGGAAGTGTGGGGGCATCCCGGATCGCCGAGCGCGCGTTCCTTGGTCCGATCGTGCCGCTCTATGGGCGCAGCACGGTCCTCGCCGCCGCGCTGTTGGGGTTGTGCATCGCGGCGTGGCGGCGCGAATGGCGTATGGCGCTGCCGGGCCTGTGGAGCATCTTGCTGCTGTTTTGTGTCGTTCCCCAGGTCGTCGGCCTACCGGGGGCCGGGCTGATCGATCAGATCACCGCCTTTAGCGCGCTCTGCCTGACGCTACCGCCGCTGGCGGGCTACGCCCTGGCCCATGCCGGCAGCGCCATCGCGGCACGGCGGCCCAGGCTCGCAAGCGTCCTGGCCGGGATGTTGATCCTGGTGGCGATCGGCACCGGGGCGTACCGGCAGTCACGCCTGATCGAGAGCACCGGCGAGCAGGTGGTGACATGGGCGGATATGACCGCGATGGAGTGGGTGCGGGCAAATACCCCGGCCAATGCGCGCTTCCTGGCGAACAGCACCCCCGGCTATGGCGGCGCCCTGGTGCTGGGCACTGATGCCGGCTGGTGGATTCCACTGCTGGCGGGTCGCGCGACCAACCTTCCGCCCATGACCTATGGGAGCGAGTTGTCCGCTACGCCGGATTTCGCGCGATCCGTCAATAGGTTAAGCGCGACACTGCGCGATCGCCCGCTGACCGATTTGCGCCCGACGCTGGTAGATCCGACGCAGCCCGCCGCGTTCCAGGCCTTACGCGACGCCGGCATCAGCTATATCTACAGCGGCGCGATATCGGCCTCCGGCGCACGAGCGACCGACCGCATCGATACGGCCCGGCTGCGCGGTGATGCGCGTTTTCGGCTCGTGTACGATCAAGGCGGCGTCGAGATTTTTCAGCTTCAGTGATGATCGACGCGCGGGCGGATCGGGATCGTAAGGAGTAGATTACATCCCGCCTCAGCTTCGTTCATAGATACTCACGCTTGCAGGACCACGCTTGCGGCCCAACGACTCGCGCTTCACCTGCGCCGCATTGATAGATCGAGGTGACATTGTAGCTGTTTCTGGCCTCCAGAATCGCCGCAATCTTGGTCGCCGCACAGCGGTATCGGGTGCAAGCGCGTTTTGGCGCCCGCCCTCGGCCCCAAACGTGGCCAGGCGGCGTTCGCGAGATTCGCTATCACTAAGCTATCGTGCGGCGAGGAAGTCGAGCACCCGCTGTATCAGGAGGGCCGACGCCTCGGCGTCGTACGACGGCAGTGAACTGTCGGCAAAGTAGTGCTGGTCGCCCGGATAGAGGAACAGCTCCGCCTCGTCGGCTTCTTCGACGAGTGCCCGAGCGGCGTCGATGTCGCCCTCACCGACGAAGATCGGATCGGCATCCATGCCATGTATTTGCACCGGCACCCCCTTCGGCCACTCTGAGGAGAACTCCGAGAGGGGCACGCAGGAGTAGAAGAGCAGCGCCCCGCGCGCTCCGGCCCGCGTTTGGGCCAACTTCTGCGCCGCGACCTCGCCCAGGGAGAAGCCGGCGTAGACCAATTCGGCCCCCAGCCCCTCGGCTGCTCGCACACCACGCTCAAGCACCTCGCCAAACCCCTGTTCCTTGACGAATGTCATACCCTTCTCCAGGGTATCGAAGGTGCGGCCATCGAACAGATCGGGAGTGTGTACGATATGCCCTGCACGGCGCAGGGTGTCGGCAAACGAGACGACGCCAGCGGTTAACCCCTGCGCGTGATGGAACAACAGAACCTCGGCCATCTCGACCCTCCTTCCCATGATTATCACGATACTCTGTCACCGCACGCTTGTGCTGTCAAGTGAGTACGGCCAGTGGAATGGTTGGATGTGCGCCTTGGCAACCGCTTCACCGCTGTCACGACCGATAAGAACCACGAGGCGGTGTCAATGAGACCAGCCGTTACCTTCACGATGCGCGATGACCGAGACGGCCAATCGCCGTGACGGCGAGCAAGGTTCGAGCGCTCGTAGACCGACACAGCGGCGTCCACATCATCGGGGTTGCCGAGTTGCACATCGATCTATGTTCTATCGGCCTCCGCGTCCAGCATAGATCCTCCGGGTTGCAAGTGTAGAACGAAAGTTCTAGCATGTCAACCCCACATCTCTCATGATACCAAGACGCGTATCGTTTAGCGACGCGGCATCGTTGGTCAAGATAGGGGTTCGGTATAGAAGCGTCGAAAAACCGACCCCTCATCCCCGACTCTCAAACTCTAACTACACGCTATCACAGATTCGATCCGAGTATTGTCACTCTGAGCGAGACCGTAACCGAAGCGAAGGGCCTCTGCACTGGCGATGCTGAGATACTTCGCGGAGTTTACCCTGATTAGAGCGAAGGGCTCAACACGACAACTCGGCTCGAATTCGCGATTGCTTGCACTCAGTCTGAATCGTGATCTCTGGGGAGGAAAGCAAAGGAGAAAGCTCATGAACCGCAACACATGGACGTATCCACTGCACAAAGGCTCGCGCCTGCTCCTCGCCACGTTGCTGGTTGCGCTGGCGCTGGCCGTAGGCCCGGCACGGGTAGCGCTCGCGTCCACCTACACCGTCACCAAGACCGCCGACACGGCCGATGGCGCCTGCAACGCCGATTGCTCGCTGCGCGAGGCAATCATCGCTGCCAACGCTCATTCCGGCTCCGACGCGATCACGGTGCCGGCCGGCGTCTACACATTGAGCATCGCGGGCGCGAGTGAGGACGCCAGCGCGACCGGCGATCTCGACATCATCGGCAATCTCACTATCAACGGCGCCAATGCGGCGACCACGATCATCGATGGTGCCGATCTCGACCGGATCTTCGACATCCGCTCCGGCTCGGTGACAATCAAGCGCGTGACGGTTCGGAACGGTCGGGTACACGTCGATCGCGGCGGCGGTATTCGGAATAACGGCACGCTGACACTGACGAAGTGTATCGTCAGTAGCAACTGGAGCAGTGAAGACGGCGGCGGCGGCCTCGCCAACTACAGCACGGCCAATCTGTCCGAGTGTACGATCACTGCCAACGATCTCGGCTGGTCGGCGGGCGGCGGGATCTACAACGCCGGCACGTTGACCGTCGAGGATAGCACCTTCACCGGCAATGTAGGTCTTGAGGCCGGCGGCGCCCTGTTCAATGCCACTATGGGTACGGCGACGATCACCGGCAGCTCGTTTGTTGGCAACAGCACCTACGATGGCGGCGGCGGCGCGATCGAAAACCAGGGTACCCTGACGGTGACAGACAGCGAGGTACGCGACGGCCAGGCGCTTCTTGGCGGTGCGATCACCAATTGGGGTACGCTGACGCTGAACACTACGACGCTGAGTGGCAACAGCAATGGCAGCGCTGTCGATGGTTTGGGCGGCGCGATCTACAACAGCGGCGCACTGACGATCAATGGCGGTGCGATCAGCGACAACCGCTCCAATGGCAGTGGCGGCGGCATCCACATCGCGAGAGGGCAGGTGCTGCTGAACGGTGTCTTGATCGCCGACAACCTTGCCGACAATGATGACCTGTACGGCGGCAGCGGCGGCGGCATCTACAACTCCGGCTACCTGCCGCACAATGTCACACTTATCGATACCACCGTCAGCGGCAACGCAGCGCCCACGGCCGGCGGGATCGCCAACGGACGGACGATGACGCTGATCGGTAGCACGGTGAGCGATAACGATGCCTCGACCAGCGGCGGGATCGACAACACCGGGACGCTGACGCTGACCGCCAGTATCGTCAGCGGCAACAGCGCGAACGACTTCACCGGCGGCGGGATCAGCAATACCGGCGCGCTGATCGTGACACGCAGCAGCGTGCGTAACAATGCGTCCAGCGAGGACGGCGGCGGGATCTGGACCAACGGCACGCTGACGCTGACCGACAGCACCGTCAGCGGCAATACGGCAACCGACGGCACTGGCGGCGGGATCGTGAATCGCGGTATGCTCACCGTAACGGGCAGCACGATCAGCGGGAACCTCGCTAAGGGACTGGATCACGGCGGTGCCGGCATCTATACTACCGGCACGCTGGCGCTGACCAATAGCACGATCAACGGCAATCAGGTCAACGAGTTCGGCGGCGGTGTCTGGAATAGCGGCACGCTGGACATCAACAACGTCACGATCGCCGGCAACCTGGCCGATCGTGAGCACAATGGGTCGGGCGATGGTGGTGGCGTCTACAACAGCAGCGGTACGATCACGATCGAGAACAGTATCATCGGCGGGAACAGCGACAATGGCGGTGAGGCCCCCGACTGCGGCGGAACGCTGACCTCGCAGGGCTACAACCTGGTCCAGAGCACGGCCGGCTGCACGTTCGTGAGCGCTCCCGGCGACATCACCGGCCAGGACCCGCAACTGGCGGCGCTGGCCGACAACGGCGGCGCTACCCAGACCCGCGCGCTCCTGCCTGCCAGCCCGGCGATCGATACCGCCAACAACGCCACCTGCGCGCTAAGTGACCAGCGCGGCGCGCCCCGGCCCCAGGACGGCAACGGTGACAGTAGCGCGATCTGCGATATGGGCGCCTACGAGGCCGGGAATCTGGGCACGCCCGGCAATCTGCTGCTGAATGGCGGCTTCGAGTTCGACACCAACAGCGACGGCAAGCCCGACACCTGGAGCACAAACAGCAAGTTCACTCGCGCCAATACGGTCGTGCATGGCGACAGCTACGCCGGGAAACACGCCTCGACCGGCAACTCCGACTACACGATCAGCCAGACGATCGGTGGCCTGGCCGCCACGGACTACGTGTCTAAAGGCTGGGTGTACATCCCGCCAACCGGCGACTCGTTCACGTTCAAGGTCCAGGTGCGCTGGCGCAACTCTAGCAACGATACCCTGCACACCGACACAATCGCGACCTACACTGGGGCCACCAGCGGCTGGGCGCAATTCGATAGCGGTGTCTTGCATGCGCCTTCTGGAACGACCAACGCGCAAGTACGCATGGTCGTGAGCGACCTGAGCACGACGATCTATGTCGATGATTTCTGGTTCGGTACTGATGATTTGTAGAATAAAGTTCTGTACAACTATCGTCGTCAGTCGAGGAGGAATGAGGGCCGGATCGTTCGCGATCCGGCCCTGTAGCTTGAAAGGTGCAGTCCTGTGCAACCAGCAAGAGGAGAAGCAGATATGCACGATCGTGCGGCCCCTGTTCTGGCAGGGTGACTCCTCCTCATTGTCCTTCGCCGCTCACCTGCTCCTTGCCGGCCGGCGCCTGGTCGAGCTGGAGCAGCGCTTGTGCTTTGGCGATCAGCCCCGCCCGATCGACGAGCAGTGCTCTAAATCCGCGTATGCGTGTGCCTGACAACGCTCTATATCCGATTCCGGTGCAGTCAGACCCTCCTAGTAGGCGCCAAGTGGCCCGTTTGTATCGAATCCTTACCAACCCTCAAAGGCTGTGGAAGTCGCTGCGGCCGAAATAATGCCATAGAACCAGAGGCCGCGCTCCAGAGCTTGGTACTGGTGCAGTGACCCCAGCACGTTGCCATGCTGAACGGACGAACGGATGCCGGCCGCGCGACCCAAAACTGCCAGTGGATAGCTCCAGAGAGTTATCTGGTAGAGGCGGTGCAGCGACGGACGTGTATGCGCGGTCACGTCGTCAATCTGGATGTCCGCGAAGCCACACGCAGACATGGAGCTTAGATGCTCGTCAGGCGTGTCAAGATCAGGGATGGCCCAACCGTCAAGCCATTTATGCAGCAGACGCTCGCCAGGAGTGTCGAACGGGCGGGCCGTGCGCATGTATTCAGCGACAACCAACCGGCCACCGGGCCGTAGTAGTCGTGCTGCCTCTCGGTAGAAGGCCGCTTTGTCTTGCGCGTGGCACAAACTTTCAAGCGACCAGATAACATCGAAGCTCGCGTTCGGAAAGAACGTCTTGGTGTAATCGGCATGTTCAAAGTGGACTTGTCTGGTGAGCTTGCGCCGTGCCGCGAAGCGTCGGGCCTGGGCCACTTGGCTACCCACTGGAGTAATACCGACCACTTCGGCACCGCGCTGTTGTGCGAGCCAGAAGCTGCTTCCACCGACACCGCAACCGGCATCAAGTACCCGCTCGCCCTGCCGGATGCCAGCTCGGTCAGCTAAGACGCGGTTCATGTTCAACAGCGAGTTGGCATGACCACAGGTTGTCTCGTCGATGTAGCCGAAGTGAACCGACAGGGTCCTTTCGTTCAGCCAGAAGAAACGATAGTCAAGCCAAGTCTCGTCATAGTAGGCAACAATCGCATCTGTACGTGAGTAGGGCGATCGTCGATCAAAAGTGTTATCTCGAAGCACCATACGTTTCCTCATGCTAGAAGAGCAGTTCGATTTTCCAGTACTGCCGCTATAAAGACGTTTCAGCATCAGACAAATCATAGAAATCTTGATTATACTCTCACTTGACTTAATCGTCTTTTCGTAATCCTTGCTCAAAGGCACTCGCAGAACTCGGCCTCTTGGAAGCGCTCCAGCGTGTCGCCATTCGCACCCATGAGTTGATCTATACCAATCGATTCGGCCAGGAAGTCTGGCACGAACTGCGCGGCCTCGACGCGCGTTGCATAGCGCCACTGCTGGCCGAGACGAAAGACATTGTGACGACGCTCAGGGCATATGAAGCCGAGCGCCTCTGAGTGACGGCCCAGATTGTGCAGGACAACCGCGTTGGCGGGCCAGAGCGCGTGATTGACGTGGTGGAAGAGCGGGCTCCCGACGGTTTTGCAAGCCTGGATCAGGTCGCGAGCCACGCCGAGCTTGACCCGCAAATCGCGTAACCTGGCGGCCACCCCAGGTGACTGAACCCTTCGAGATACTGCATCCCGAGTTGGCCCCGAGTTGGCAACGGAGTGCGACTTCACGGTCTGGCACAAGCCGCTCACGTGATGCTGTGAGAGGAGAACCATAAGGAATCGTTACGACACAATTGGGTCGGAGAGCTTCGCGAGAAGAGAAGCCGCCTCACAGCTTTTCCGAAACAGCGGCCTCGCCCTTGTGGTTGGAGCCCGACCCAGCAGGCCGAGCCAGGGGCCCATTGGAACGAGTTGCCGGAAGCCCCTAAGCTGGAAGCAAGCAATGGAGTGTAAAGACCCAACCAGGAGATAGGTGATGAATGTCATTGAAGCGAGCAACATAACCAAGCGCTATGGCGCAGTCCACGCGCTCAACGGGATCGATGTGGTGGTTGCGCCTGGCGAGATCGTGGGCTTTCTAGGCCCGAACGGCGCCGGCAAAACGACGGCGATCAGCGTGATGCTGGGCCTACGCAAGCCGACCAGCGGTACGACTCGCCTGTTTGGGCGCGCGCCCGATGATCGGCGAGCCCGCGAGCGAACCGGCGTGATGCTGCAAGAGTCAGGGGTCCCGTTTAGCCTTCGCGTCGAAGAAGTGATCCGGCTGTTCCAGAGCTACTACCCCTATACGCTCCCGACCGAAGAAATTCTGCGCCGCGCGGATCTGGCTGCCAAGCGCCGATCGTTGATCGCCGACCTGTCGGGCGGGCAGAAGCAGCGGCTGTACTTTGCGCTGGCGCTCGCAGGCGATCCCGATCTGCTGTTTTTAGACGAGCCGACCGTCGGCATGGATGTGGAGACGCGCGTGTCGTTTTGGGAGCAGGTGCGTGAATTTGCCGCGCGCGGTAAGACGATCCTGTTCAGCACGCACTACCTTGAAGAAGCCGACGCGCTGGCGAGCCGGATCGTGGTCATCAACCAGGGGCGGATTGTGGCCGAGGGCACGCCGTATGAAATCAAGCGGCTGGTTCCGAACACGATTGTTCGGCTGTGCACAAATCTACCGATCGATCAGGCGCGTTTGCTGCCTGGCGTACAGCACGTTGCTGCTGACAATACACATCTGGTAGTGTCCACCTCTGAACCCGAAGCGTTCCTGCGGGCGCTCTTTCGTGCGGATTGGCAAGTCACCGACCTGACCATGCAAGGCGCCGACTTGGAAACCGCATTTCGTGCATTGACTCAGGAGGTGACCGCATGAACGATATCATCGAGCACCGCGTTGAGCAGTCGCCGCCGCTCGACCGGCGCCTGAGCGCAACCGCTATTCGCTCCGGCCAGATTGGGCCGATGCTGCTGCAACAAGCGCGCAACGAGTTTCTCAAACTATGGCGCATTCCAATGTTTTCCGTGCCGACGCTGCTATTCCCGATTCTGCTCTTCCTGCTGTTCGGCGCGCCGATCGCGGGAGAAACACTGCCGAACGGCACATCTGTCGGCAAATATGTGATGGCGTCGTTCGCGGCGTATGGTGTGCTGGGAATCGCGTTCTTCAGCTTCGGTATCGGCGTGGCGAACGAGCGCGGCCAGGGCTGGACCAAGCTGGTGCGGGCAACGCCGATGCGTCCGTGGGTGTATTTTGCGGGAAAAATGGCGATGGCACTGCTCTTTGCCACGCTGCTGCTGCTGTCCCTGTTCCTTGTGGCGGCCCTGGTTGCAGGTGTACGGATGTCGCCTGGTGAGTACGTGGTCCTGGTTGTGTCGCTGGTGCTGGGCATGCTGCCGCTGGTCATGGCAGGACTTGCGCTGGGCTACTGGGCAGGGCCAAATAGCGCTGCGGCGATTGCCAACCTGATCTATCTGCCGATCGCGTATGCCTCCGGCTTTTTGATGCCGGTGCAGTCACTGCCGCAATTCGTGCAGTCGATCACGCCGTATTTGCCGCCATACCACTATGGGCAGCTCGCCTGGCGCGCAGTGGGCCTCGACGACGGTCAGCTTGCGCTCCATATCGCGTGGCTGATCGGGACGGCAGTGATATTTGGCTTACTGGCAGTGTGGGGCTACCGCCGTGATAACGGCAAGCAGTTTGGGTAGCTCATTGGAGCCATCCCCTGGCTCGATCACGAACTGCACGATGATCTTCATGCGGCCACCTCGTTCAAGCGATCGAGTAAGGCGAGGATCTCCGGTCCCAGCCGTCGAAGCTCGCCTTGTGCGCGGCCAGCTGCTTAAGCGCAGCTTCTCCGTGTTCGCTATGAGATCGACCGGATCGGCCTCTTCCTCCAGGCAATCTGACTTCGCTAGAATTGGACAGCCGAGCATGGACTGCTCGGAATGCACCTGAACAAACGTATATTTGCGATAACTTTCTCCCTCGCGTGATGCCGTGCTGCATCGCGCTAGGGAGGGACTTACTTCGACCCCACTACATAGTCATCTATGAGTGAGGCAGTTCGTAATGAGTTTGGTGTGGTACCCCCGGGCCGACTCGAACGGCCGACACACGGTTTAGGAAACCGTTGCTCTATCCACTGAGCTACGGGGGCGTAGCCGGCCCGAATTATAACCCATCGGCGCCGGCGAGGCAAACCATCCCAAGCAGGCTGGGCTCACTCCTCGCGCCGATCGCCCCGTTTGCGCCGGTGCCGCAGCCCACGGGGCGGCCCGGCCTGATGGGGGGCTTGCGGCGGCACGCCTGGGCGTGGCTCGTCGAGGCGCCGCTCCGGGCGGGCTTCTGCGGGACGTCGCTCCGGCTGCTGCTCATCGGGACGCCGATCCGGCTGCTGCTCGTCGGGACGCCGCTCCCCGCGCGGGGGCTGGGGCCGCGCCCGCCGCTCGGGGCGCGGCGGGCCAGGCTGCTGGGCCGGGCGCGCCGGCGGGGGTGTACCTTCCTGGCTCCCTGGCTGGGCCGGGCGGCGCTGCGGCTGGCCGCCGCGCCGCTGATCCGGCGCTCGGGCCGGCGGCGCGCCGGCGTCGCCCCGTGGCGGCACCGGCCGCGACTCGGCGTCCCATGGCGCATCGCGATCGGTGATCCCCTCCTCCAGCATCGCCAGCGCCTCCAACACCTCGTCATCGACAATCTCATCGCGCAGCAGACGCCGCTCGCCGCTGTGCTTCGGCTCCCGGCGCGGCGGGGGGGCGGCCCGTTGCGCTCGCGCTTCGGCGGGCCTTCCCCACCCGGCGGGAAAGGTGTGATCCCTTCCTCAGCCCGGCTGCGCGCCAGATTGCCGACCCGCTGGGTCGCCTCGCTGAGTTGATGCGGCGCGAACTCCTCGTGCAGGCCGCTGCCGCCCAGCTCGACCATCACCGTCTCACGGATCACATTGACCGCGATCACCTCGCCGGGACCGTCCGGCGTCTGCACCCAGGCGCCCTTGCGCGGCAGCTCGGCCTTAATCTTCAGGTACTGATCGTGCTCATACGAGAGGCAGCACAGCAGCCGGCCACAGACGCCGCTGATCTTGGTCGGATTCAGCGGCAGATCCTGGTCCTTAGCCATCTTGATCGAGACGCGGGCGTAGTCCGGTAGGAACGTCGCGCAGCACAACAAGCGACCGCAGGGGCCGATACCACCCAGCAGCTTGGCCTCGTCACGCGGGCCGATCTGGCGCAGCTCAATCCGGGTCTTGAAGGTGCGGGCCAGATCGCGCACCAACATGCGAAAATCGACCCGCTTCTCCGAGGTGAAATAAAAGGTCAGGCGCGAACCATCGAAGCTGTACTCGGCTTTGACGAGCCGCATCGGCAGCGCGTGCTCGCCGATCTTCTCGGCGCAGCGCTCCATCACCTCATCGTGCCGCGCGCCCAGCAGCCGCATACGCTCAAAATCGGCCGCCTCGGCGCGCCGGATCACCGGCTTCAGCTCGCCGACGATCTCTTCATCGGGGACATCACGGGGCGCGGAGGAAACTTTCGCCAGCTCCAAGCCGCGCACCGTCTCGACGATCACATGATCGCCCTGTCCCAATTCCTCCAGGTCATTCGGATCAAAGAAATACGTCTTGCCTGAGTCCTTAAATCGTATCCCTACCACAACAGGCATGGCGGTGCTCCGTCGTGGGCGAAAGATGCGCCGGGAGGGCCATACGCATACAAAGGAAGATTGCTGGTAGGGTCGGCCAGGGTAGGACGGCAAGCCGTCTCGCAGTGCTGTTCCCTAACATCGCTGAACCAATCTATCGCGTTACGCCACGCTTCCGCGGTACCTTGCGCCCAAGCTATCTATCGCGAAACGCCGATCCGGCGTTGACACCCTATGATAGCAGCAATCCGCCCTTTACCGCAAGTCGCATCTGGGAAAAAAGGGGTTTGAGGGGGCAGCCCCTCAATCTCCCCCACTCACACTGTGAGTAGTTAGGCTCGTCGGAGCACCTTGAACGTGCGCACGAGCTGCGCCTTGCCCTTGAGCTGAAACTCGCCCATCTCCTGCACCGCAAAGCTCTCGCCGATCGCCGTACGCGTTGCCTCGGAGATCAGCACGCTGTTCAAGTCGGCCTTGCCTTCGAGCCGCGACGCCGTGTTGACCGTATCGCCCATCACGGTATACTCCAGGCGCTGCTTGGTGCCGAAGAACCCGGCATAGACCGGGCCGGTGTTGATCCCGATGCGAAACGAGAAAGCTTTGGAAGGGTCGAGCTTCTCGACCAGCCGCCGGTGCGCCGCGATCATGCCCAGCGCCGCGTCGACCGCCTGGTTGGCCGTCTGCTCCGGCGTCATCGGCTCGCCGACTTGGGGAGCGCCAAACACAGCCATGATCCCGTCGCCGATGTACTTATCGAGCGTGCCATTGTAGCGGAAGACCACCTCGGTCATCTCGTGGAAATACTCGTTCAGCAGATCCTGCACCTCGCGCGGCGAGAGCGTCTCCGACAGCGAGGTGAAGCCCTTCACGTCGGCGAACAGCACGCTGACCACCAGCTCCTGCGGCTCCCAGAGCTGGCCGTGTTGCGAGAAATAGCTGGCCATCAGCCGCGCGACATTGGGCGACATAAAGCGCTCGAAGTTCTGGCGCAGTTGGGCTTGCTGGCGCAACTCCTCGGTCAGCCGCACCCGATCGATGTTCAGCGCCGCCTGGTTGGCCACCGCCGCCAGCAGATCGCGCTCCACGTCGCCGAACTTCTCGCGCCCCGGCAAGTCGACGTAGATCAGGCCGGTGGCCTTGCCGTCGCTGATCAGCGGCGCGCACACCGCCGAGCGAATATTGGCGCTGATGATGCTCTGGGAGCCGGCGAAGTCGAGCCGCGCGTCGCGGGTCAGCACCGCCTCATTGGCATCGAGCGCCTTACGGGCGATCGTCGAGCTGATCGTCACGTCCTCCCCCGAAGGTGGGCAAATGACCATCGGCACCAGCTCATTGCCCTTGCGCAGCAGCAGCAGGCCGCGCTGCCCCGGCACCACCCGCAGCACCTCCTCCATCACCGCGTCGAGCAACTCTTTCATATCGAGGATGCCGTTGAGCCGCTTGGTGATGCGGTAGAACTCCCGGATATCCAGCGCCAGCTCGGGCAGCTCGCCCGAATGGACCTCGCGCGACTCGGATGCCAGCGGAAAATATTTATTGTCGTCCAGCAACACGCTCTGGGCGGCCCGATCCTCGAAGCGGATCTCAAACGGGCCAACCTGCACAATGTCGCCGTCGCCGAGCTGAACCTCCTTCACACGCAGCCGGTTGACGAAGATGCCGTTGCGACTACCCAGGTCGAGCACCCAGGTATCGCGGCCACGCAGCTCGACGTGAGCGTGGCGCCGCGACACGATCGCGTGATTCAGCACAATATCGTTGTCAAGCGCGCGACCGATATGTACGCCCTTTTCCCCAAGGGCAAACGCGCGTTGCTCGCCATTGATGTCTACCGAGAGCCTAGCCATGCACCACTCCTTATGTCGATTGGGCGCCGCGTTGCCGCGAACGCGCTCTGGTATATCGTTTTGGGACTCTTAAGAAGATAAACGGTCCGATCGCCAATATTGCGCCGTGCATGTTCCGCGAATCGCGGCGACATAACACGCAACCGTCAGCGAGACGTTCACCAGCCGCGAGTCTTATGGGGTGCGGGCAAACTTCAGTATAGCAGACACAACACCCAGCGGCAACCGACCACAGACCGATCCAGCAGCGTGATGCGGATTTCGTGGTGTGTGTTGGACGCATTAGGCCTACGTACGTCGCTCGTTTTCAGAGATGAGTAGTGGAAAAGGATTCTTGAGGGGACAGCCCCCTCAAACTCCCCTTTTCAAACCGCCCTTCATAAAAGAATCACAAAGCCACGAGGACGCTCAAGGCACATGCCCCTCCGTCTTCGTGGCTTTGTAGCAGCAATAGTAAATGCGGTCGTTATCCGTCGTCAGTTGCGGCGCAACTGACGACAGACAACAGACAACTGACTACCGCCGTTGCCTGGGTGGCCGGCGGCGCTGATTCGCTGGGGGCTGCGGCCGGACGGCCGCGCCCAAGCGCGCCAGCAGCCGGCCGATCAGCGGGCCGCGCAGCGCGTGCCAATCCCGCTCCAGCTCATTGTCGTCGGCCTGGCCGTCCGGGCTGTAGCGATCAGCCACATACGCATCCACGATCCGATCGACGGCCGGGCGCTTATCAGGCAATGTGCGGCCAAGCTGGTGGGCATACTCGTGCGGCGTGACGTAGGGCTCCTGAGGGAAGCCGGCCCACGCCGCCAGCCGTAGCAGCCGCACATACGCGGCCCTGGCCGGCGAAAGCCCGGCGACCTCGCGCCGCAGCGAAAGGAAGAACAGGGCCACGCCCGCCAGCAGCGCGGCGACGACGCCGCCGGCGATCACAAGCTGGCGGTTGCGCTCGCGCCGCTCGCGCTCCTCGATCAGGCGCCGCAACACCTCCAGGTCGCCCCCCCCATCCTGGAAATCCTCCTCCTCGCGCAGCCGTCGCTGCGCCTCGGCATCGAGCGGCAAGCCGCCCGCCCCGCCGAGCCCGCTGGGATCATCGGACGTGCTCGCGTTCGGGTCAGGCTGTGCCGGCCGCACGGGAATGCTGGCGTAGGATGCCGGCGTGGGCTCGAAGCGTTGCCAGCCGTAGCCGGGGAAATAGACCTCCGGCCAGGTGTGCTGGACGCTCTCGCGCACCACGTACGCATTCACCTCCGGGTCGAGCGTGCCGCCGGCGAAGCCCTGCGACCAGCGCACCGGGACATCCAGCGAGCGCAGCATCACCACCATCGCCGTCGCGAAGTCATCGCAGTAGCCGCGCTGGGTATTGAAGATGAAGTAATCCACCCAGTCCTGCTCGTCGGGCGGCCGCTGCCGGTTCGTGTCGTAGACGAATGTGCGCAGGTAGTTCTGGATCGCCACCGCCTGATCGTAGGGGGTGGTCGCGCCAGCCTGCTGGACGATCTCGCGCGCCCTGGCCCGCGTGCGCTCCGTGACCGTCTCTGGGAGCTGCATGTAGATGTTCTTCACCCAGCCGGGGTAGTCGGTGCCGGCCTCGCGCAGGCTCTGCTCGTCGATCGTCGAGACATAGCTGGTCACTGTGTAGATATCGGACTGCTGCAATGGCACCTCGGCGAAGACCGCCGAAGTCTCCTCGAAGATTCGGCGTCGCCGCGCCGCTCTCGTCGGTCAGGTAGCCGTGCTGGATCAGCGACGGCACGCTTGCCGACGCGAACTGCCCGGCGATCGGGAGCAGATTGTCGCTACGCGACTGCTCCAGCATCACCGTCTGGGTCACCAGCAGGCGCCCACTCTGATAGATCTGCGGCAGCCTGGTGCCGGCATCAACCGGGAGTTCGCGCCAACTCGGCCGCCGCCACCCCCAACGCCGAGCGCGCCCGCTCGCCGACCGTGCTTTCCCACCCACGCCCGGTAAACCTGTCGAATGTCACCACGCGCCAGTAGTCGTATTTCGACGAGCGGATCTTCATCACCACCGCGTCGCCGAGGGCCCGCGGCCCGCCGACCCGCACGCTGCGGGTGACAAATCCGCCGCCGCCGCTGCCGGGCGGCGCGTTGATCGTGCTGAAGGCATCATCCCAACCTTCGCGCAGGGCCGTGAACGGCGCGCTGATCGTGCGCCAGGCCCGCGCGACTTGGACGCTGCTGATGTTGCTGGGCAGCACACTGGTAACCAGCACCACCATGCCGCAGAACAGCGCGGCGGCGACCAAGAAGCGCCAGGGCATAAACGCCGGGTACTCGACCAACGCCGAGCGCCAGCGCTCCTGCTGGTGGCTGACGTTCTGATGCACGACCACCAGCAGCGCCGTCCCCAGGAACAGAAAGAACAGCGCATTCGGCTTGGGCATGGCGAAGGTGTAGTTGACCAGAATCGTCATGGCGTTCAGCACCACTGCCCACCAGACCCAGCCGGAGCGAAACAGCAGCCAGCCGGTCCCATAGCCCAGCGCCCACATCAGCAGCGCCAGGGCCACGACGAACAGGACAATATCCTCGCCGCGCCCGCCAGCCTGCAAGATGCGCCCCCAGACCACCACGCGGATCAAGATCTCGGTGCCCCGGTCGCCCCACGTGACCAACCGATCGGCCATCGGCCGGCCCAGCTCCTGGGCGATCTGGTCGGCCAGCAGCGGCCCGATGCGCTGAATCGACCAGGCGACGCCGAGCGCCGCGCTGAGCAGGTGCGCCAGCCAGCCGGGGAGCCAGCGCAGCCGGGCGAAGATCACCCCCACCACCAGCGCCGGGGTCGCCACGCCCACCAGCACATCCAGGCCCTCGGCCCAGTTCGAGGTCGCGATGCTCTGGACGACACTCCAGACCATAACCAGCGCCAGCAGGGCGCCCGGCAGCACCATGGGCAGCTCCCAGCGCATATACCAGGGGATATAAGGTTTTTGGGCAGGTGTTGTGGCTACTTGCATGAAGCTATCCTTAACTATCGGCCAGTTGAAAGATCGCCGCCGCGTTGCGCCATACCGCCGCCGCCAGCTCCTCCGGCGCGGTCTCGCGCAGCTCGGCTAGGCGCGCGGCCACCAAGCGCACATTGGCCGGCTCATTACGCCGACCGCGCAGCGGGTGGGGCGAGAGATATGGGCTATCGGTCTCGGTCAAGATTCGGTCGATCGGCGCGCGGCGGGCCACGTCGTGGAGGTCGGCGGCCTTGGCGAAAGTGACCGGGCCGCTGAAGGAGAGTAGGAACCCGACCTCCAGGCACGCCTCGGCATAGGCCCAATCGCCGGAGAAGGAGTGCATAATGCCCGGCTGCCCGCGCGCCGCGTCGCGCAAGACCCGCACCGTGTCGGCCTGGGCATCGCGGCTGTGGATGACCACCGGGAGCCCCAGCTCGCGCGCCAGGCCGAGCTGCCGGCGAAACAGCCGCTCCTGCAAGTCGTGCGGCGCGCGGTCGTGGTAGTAGTCCAGCCCGATCTCGCCGATCGCGATGACCTTGGGGTGGGCGGCCAGCCGGCGGATCTCGTCAAGCCAAGCCGCGTCGGCATCGGCGGCGTAGTGCGGCTGAATGCCGACAGCGGCGAAGATCGGCGGGTAGCGTTCGGCCAGCGCCAGCGCCGCCCGCGACGATTCGAGATCATAGCCGATCTCGACCATCCGGGCTACGCCCGCCGCAGCCGCGCGCTCCAGTGCCCCTACGCGATCGGCGTCAAACTGTGGCACATGCAGGTGCATATGCGTATCGATCAGGCGAAACTCAGGCGGCATGGCCGCAATTGTACCACGGAACAGGCGCATTTGGCACCCGGCGGATCGCGCGCGGGGCCGGTGTGGTACAATCTACATGACGGACGATCACCACGCGTGTGTTTCAGGGCACAAGCTCTGCTACAGAGAGGTTGCAACCCTTCAAGACCGCTGCGCCCCGAATCATTCCAGGATGACGGCGCGGACGTCAGCGCTTGGGAGAACCGATGAACCACGTTCCTGTCGTGCTTGTCGTCGAAGATGATCCGTATGTCTCCAGGCTGATCGCCCTGCTGCTCGAAGAGAGCGACTACGAGGTGCGGGTAGTCACCACCGGCGCTGCGGCGCTCACCGTAACCGCAGGCGGAGAGCTTGACCTGGTCATCCTCGATTGGATGCTGCCCGATACGCAGGGCGACCAACTGTGCCGCACGATCAAGTCCGGCAACACGCATACGTTCCTGCCCATCCTGATGCTGACGGCGCGCGGTGAGCTGGCCGACCGGGTTGCCGGGCTGGAGGCCGGCGCCGACGACTACCTCACCAAACCGTTCCACGCCAATGAGCTGCTGGCCCGCGTCCGCGCACTGCTGCGCATCCGCGCCGCCGAGCTGGAACGCACCGCCGCCCTCGAACGGCTGGAGCAACAGCACGAGAGCCTCAAAGAAGCCTACGCCCAGCTTCAGTCCACCCAGGCGCAGTTGATCCAGGCCTCCAAGCTGGCCGCGCTCGGCGAGCTGGTGGCCGGCGTGGCGCACGAGCTCAACAACCCGCTCGCGATCATCCTCGGCAACGCCGAGCTGCTGCCCGAGCTGACCGACGCCGAGGATCGCCGCGCGATCAAGCAGATCATCGATGCCGCCCACCGTGCGCGTAAAGTGGTGCAAAGCCTGGTCACATTCGCGCGGGCCGGCAAGATTGAGCAGGACTGGTATAGCCCCCACGACCTGGTCGAGCGGGTGCTGGATCTGAAACGCACGGCCTTACGCACCGCCGGCGGCAACCTGGAGATCGCCTACGCCGCCGATCTACCGATGCTCTGGATCGATGGACCGCAAATTCAACAGGTGCTGCTGAACCTGCTGATCAACGCCGAGCAGGCGCTGGCCAACCAGCCCGACCAGCGGATCGCCATCCGGGTCTTCACCAGCGCCGCGCCGGTCGGCCCGCCGCCCGTCTGGCCCGACCAGGAGCTGATCACGACCAGCTCGCCCGGCCAGCCGATCGTGGTGTTCGACATCGCCGATAATGGCCCCGGCATGGACCCACAGATCGCCGACCGCATCTTTCAGCCGTTTGTGACCACCAAGCCGGTCGGGCAGGGCACCGGCCTGGGGCTGGCCATCTCCTATGGGATCGTCGCTCAACATGCGGGTAGCCTGCAATTCTCAAGCAAGCCAGGGCGCGGGACCACCTTTCGCATCGCCCTGCCGGCGCGGCGGCCCGATGAGCTGTCGACGCTCGACACCCGCCCGATCCCCTTAGCGGCAGCCTCGCGGTCGATCATGGTGATCGACGACGAGCCATACATCCTTGATATGGCCACACGCCTGCTATCGCGCAACGGCTACGCAGTTACCGGGACGCAAAGCGCCAAGCAGGCCCTGCATCTGCTGCGCAACCACCCCTGCGATGTGATCCTGTGCGACATCAGAATGCCGGATATGGACGGGATTACGTTCTACGACCAGCTCCTGGCGGCCGATTTCGATCAATCCCCACAGATGATCGTCATGACCGGCGATACCAGCAGCACCCAGACCGCCGAGTTTCTGCACACAAGCAAGCTGCCGCTCCTGCACAAACCCTTCACCGGGCAAGAGCTGCTGGATGCGGTGGCCTTCGCGTGCATGGGCGGCGCCCGCGCCGAGTGACAAGGTGAGGGGAATTGAGAATTGAAAATTGAGAATTGAGAATGGGCGATTGAAAACAAACATGCAACACGCAACACGCAACACGTTTCACGTTTCCGAGAAGTTTGTGAAAATTATGGTATACTAGCGTGCGCTAACTGCCACCGACGAAGCTGGCCAGGAGGTTTGCGTGGATTTCGAGCTGACCCAGGAACAACAAATGATTCGCCAGGCGGTGCGCGAGTTCGCCGAGAAGGAGATCGCGCCCAAGGCCCGGCATGTCGATGAGACGGGCGAGTTCCCGGTCGAAACGTTTCGCAAGATGGGCGAGCTAGGCCTGATGGGCATCCCCTTCCCCGAGGAGTACGGCGGCGCCGGCGGCGATGCCGTCAGCTCGGCTCTGGCGATCGAGGAGGTCGCCCGCGCTTGCGGCTCGACCGCGCTGGCGTACGCGGCCCACATGGGCTTGGGCAGCATGCCGATCAAGCTGTTCGGCACCGACGAGCAGAAGCAGAAGTATCTCAAGCCGGCCGCCGAGGGCAAATATATGGCCGCCTTCGCGCTGACCGAGCCGCACGCCGGTTCGGACGCCGGCGCGACACGAACGACCGCGCGACTTGAGGGCGATAGCTGGGTGATCAATGGCTCCAAGATGTGGATCACCAATGCTCCAGTCGCCGGGCACCTGATCGTCACCGCACTGACCGAAGCGGGCAAGAGTGGGATCAGCGCGCTGATCGTCCCCGGCGGCGCCGCCGGCCTGTCCTTTGGCAAGCACGAGCCGAAGATGGGGCTGCGGGGCTCGGTCAGTACAGCGGTCATGTTTGAAGATGTGCGCGTGCCGAAAGAGAACTTGCTCGGCGAGCGCGGGCGCGGCTTCCACCAGTTCCTACAGGTGCTTGACGGCGGCCGGATTGGCATCGGCGCAATGGCGATCGGCCTGGCTCAGGCGGCCTTCGAGGCGGCCAGCGCCTACGCCAAAGAGCGCACCGCCTTCGGCAAGCCGATCGGCGCCTACGAGTTGGTCTCGAATATGATCGCCGATATGGCGACCAGCCTTGAGGCGGCGCGGTTGCTGATCTACCAGGCGGCCTGGCTGCGGGACCAGGAGCGGCCCTACAGCAAGCAGGCGGCGATGGCCAAGCTGTTCGCCTCGGAGGTGGGGGAGAAGATCTGCCGCGACGCGATCCAGGTGTTCGGCGGGTACGGCTATAGCCAGGAGTTCCCGGTCGAGCGGATCTACCGCGACCAGCGCCTACTGACGATCGGCGAGGGCACCTCGGAGATCTTGCGCGTCGTGATCGGGCGGCACATATTGGGCAGCTTTGTGGGTACCTAGCACCAATACCATTCAAATGACAGGAGTTATGCGGTGGTGCCCACGACACCGCTCTTGCCTGCGGCAGCAAGGTACTTCGCCTCTTTTTTATCGACGATTTTCGCCTGGTCGGGCGAAAATCGTCGATAAAAAGGAAGAAAAAGTACCTTGCTGCCGAAGGCCGAGATCACAAGACCTGTCAGATCTGAGCACGGCCATTGCAATACATTGATAGAGGTGATCGCGCATGTCAGACGCCGACGAGAAGAAAGCTCGACTAGAGGCGATACGCGCCGCAAACGCCGCCAAAGCAGCCGCTGACGGCAAGGCGCCCGCCGCCACGCCAGCCACAGCGGCGCCGCAGGCCGAGGCGCCCATCGCACCGGCACCGCGCCGGCAGGGGAGCTTGACGAGAAAGCGGCCCGCCTGGCCGCCATCCGCGCCGCCAATGCCGCCAAGGCTGCTGCTGACCCAGCGCCGGCACCTGTGGCACCGACCGCTCCGGCTGCCGGCGCAGGCACATCCGACGAGAAAGCGGCCCGCCTGGCCGCCATCCGCGCTGCCAATGCCGGCAAGGGCACTGCCGCCCCGGCGACCGAGACGACGGCGCATCTCGGCACGGCAGCCCCGGCTGCGCCGGCCACCGCTGCGGCACCCAAGGCCGCCGCCGCGCCCAAGCCGCCCGCCCGCCCAACCACGGCCCGCAAGCCGGTGCCACGGATGATCAAGGTCGCCGGCAGCACAATCTTCTTTATCGTCGTGCTGGGCCTGCTGGCGACGACGACCGGGCAGTATATCCCCGCGATCATCTTTGGCGCGATCTTCGGCGCGGTCGTCGGCATGATGTTCGGGAACTGGCCGCCCGGCCCCGGCGACGACGTGACGGCCGGCGGCGAGTAGCGACGATCACCCAGTATTGAGGAGCCCGGAGGCGTGCCGCAGGTGCCCCTCCGGGCTCTCCGCTTTTTAGAGATTGGAGATTGGAAATTGGAGATTGCTCCGCATCTCTATCTCCAGTCTCTATGACAAGGTTTCGGAAGGCGCCATTCTACTTTACAATGTGGAGCGGGGGAGACTGAGGGGGCAGCCCCCTCAGACCCCTTTTTTAACCAGAACTGTAAAGCTCCACAGAACCTTGTCTAATCTCTAATCTCCAATCTCCAATCTCTATGATGCCGATCAACCCCTTTACCGAGCGTGGCCGAATCACCAACCCGGCGCGCTTCGCCGGTCGCTGGAGCGAGCTTTCGCTGCTCTTCGAGCGGATCGAGGCCGGGCGGCCGGTCCTGGTGGCCGGGACAGCGGGGATCGGCAAGTCGTCGCTGCTGACCCATGTCACCCAATCGGCGGCGCTGAACCTGGAGCTGCCGGAGCTGCGCGCCTACTATCTCGACCTGGCGCCGGCCACCAGCGCCGCCGATGTCTACCGGGTCGTGGGCGAGGCGTTGGGCCAGCGCGGCGACAGCCTATCCACGCTGGAGTTGGCGCTGGTGGCGGTCAGTCAGCCAGTGCTGCTCTGCCTCGACAACGCCCAGGCGCCGCTGGCAGCCGGCTGGGGCGCGGCCCTGCTGGAGGCCCTGGCGCGGGTGGCTCGCGGCGGTAGCCTGATCCTGGTCGTGGCCATGGAAGGCGAGCCGCCGGCCCTCAGCGAACGCTTCGCCATGATCCGCCTGGGCGCCATGGCGCGCACCGAGGTGCGCCTGCTCGCCGAGGCCTACCTGGAGGGCACCGACGTCAGCTTTACGCCGGCCGAGCTGCGCGACTTGGCCGACCTGAGCGGCGCCCATCCGGCCTATATCCAGCGGGCCGCGTTTCACCTGTTTCAAAGCAAGATTGCGCCGAACGGCGACTGGCGGGCGGCCTACCGGGCCGAGGTGCGCGCCCGGCCGATCCCCGGCGCCCCGCTGCCGCCGGCGGTGTTCGAGGGCACGCGCAGTGAGCGGGTGGGGCAATCATCCTATGGCGAGGAAGAACTCGCCGCCGCAGGCGGGCAAGCCCCAGGGCAGCTTCCACTCCCCGAAGTCCCACGCGCGCTGGCATTCGCCCTCCCGCTGCTCCTGGCCGCACTGCTGCTGATGCTCACCGGCAGCCTGCCGCTCGCGCTGGGCGTCGCGGTCGTGGGGGTGCTTGGCGTGGCGCTGTGGTCGCGCCGGAGCCTACGATGATATCAATCGTTGCGAATGACCATCCGATACCCACGTTACCCGTATGTTATAATTCGGGGTAGCCGCGCCCCTGGACGGGCGACGGACAACTGACAACTGACAAAGGGCGTATTGCATACGCCCCGACAACTGACACGAGATCACTGCGAGGAGGCAGAGATGTCTGAGTCACAGGAACAGATACGCGCGGCCTACGGGCAATGGGAGCAGCAGTCGCTCTGGCCGGCCCTCGCCAAAGCGCCCGAGCGCGACGTCGCATTTATGACAACCTCCAGCGAGCCGATCGAGCGACTCTACACGCCGCTTGACCTGGCCGAAAAGAGCTACCTCCGCGATATCGCGCACCCCGGCGAGTACCCCTTCACCCGCGGCATCCACCCCACCGGCTACCGCGGCAAGCTGTGGACGATGCGCATGTTCGCCGGGTTCGGCAGCGCCGAGGAGACCAATCAGCGCTTTAAGTACCTGCTCGGCCAGGGGCAGACCGGCCTCTCGATCGCGTTCGACATGCCCACACTCTACGGTCGCGACACCGACGACCCGTTCGTCGAGGGCGAGTTCGGCAAATGCGGCGTGGCGGTCTCGTCGCTGGCCGATATGGAGATCCTGCTCGACGGCCTGCCGTTCGACCAGATCAGCACCTCGATGACGATCAACTCGCCAGCGGCGATGATTTGGGCGATGTACCTGGTCGTGGCCGAGAAGCGCGGCATCCCCTGGGCGCAGCTGCGCGGCACCAGCCAGAACGATATCCTCAAGGAGTACATCGCCCAGAACGAGTACATCTTCCCGCCGGAGCCGTCGATGCGCCTGGTGGTGGACACGTTCGAGTTTGGCGCCGAGCACGTGCCGCAGTGGAACCCGATCTCGATCAGCGGCTACCACATCCGCGAGGCGGGCAGTACCGCCGCGCAGGAACTGGCCTTCACGCTCGCCGACGGGATCGCCTACATCGAGGCGGCGGCTGCGCGCGGGATCGATGTCGACAAGATCGCGCCGCGAATCTCGTTCTTCTTCAACGCCCACAACGATTTCTTCGAGGAGATCGCCAAGTACCGCGCCGCCCGGCGCATCTGGGCGCGCATGATGCGCGAACGCTTCGGCGCGAAGAACCCGCGCTCGTGGTGGATGCGCTTCCATTCCCAGACGGCCGGCTGCTCGCTGACCGCGCAGCAGCCCGAGATCAACGTCATCCGCACCACGATCCAGGCGCTGGCGGCCGTACTGGGCGGCACGCAGTCGCTGCACACCAACTCGCTCGACGAGGCGCTGGCGCTGCCTTCGGAGAAGGCGGTCACGGTCGCGTTGCGAACCCAGCAGATCATCGCCGAGGAGAGCGGCGTGACCAATACGGTCGACCCGCTGGGCGGCTCGTATTTCGTCGAGGCGCTGACCGACCGGATGGAGCAACAGTGCATGGAGTACTTCCGGCAGATCGAGCAGCAGGGCGGGGTCATTCCGGCCATCCGCAACGGGTACTTCCAGCGCGAGATCGCCGACGCGGCCTACCGCTACCAGCAGGAGATCGACGACGGCCAGCGCGGCATCGTCGGCGTCAACAAGTACACCGTCCAGGAGCCGCTCGAGGTCCCGATCCTGGAGATGGACCCGCAGGGCGAGGCGCGCCACCTGCGCCGCCTCGACCAGACGCGAGCCACGCGCGACAACGACCTGACCGGGCGCCGGCTGGCCGAGCTGCGCGAGGACGCCGCCGGCGACGCCAACCTAATGCCGGCGATCCTGAACTGCGTGCGCGCCTACGCGACGGTGGGCGAGATGTGCGATGTGCTGCGCGAGGTGTTTGGGGTGTACCAGGAGACGGTCGTCGTTTAAGACAAGGTCAGTAGTCAGTAGTCAGTAGTCAGTAGTCAGTTGCGGCGCAACTGACTACTGACTACGGAACCTCAGATCCGCCCGTTCGACAGCAGATACAGCCCCACCACCAGCAGCAGCACCACCACCGCCATCATCGCGGCGAGGGGCATCGGGAAGAGCGGCCGCGTGGGGATGGCCGGCAGCGCGAGCTTCCGGCCGAGCAATTCATTCAGATCAAGCCCAAGGTAGGCGCTGTAAACCTTGAGCGCCGGGCGGAGTTGAGTGCGCGGCACGTAACTCCAGTTCTCCTGCTCGATCGCCTGCAAAAACTCCCAGCGAATTCTACAGACCCGCTCGACCTGGTGCAGCGAGAGGCCACGCGTCTGGCGGGCCTCGCGCAGTTGATCGCCCACACGCAGTTGAGGGCCGGCGAGCTGCGGCTGCGCGGGCATCGCCGATGCGGCTGCCTGCACCTGGTACGCGTTGACCAAGGCCGCCAGATGCGGGTCGCTTTTCGGTCCCGGCCGGGTCTCCGAGCGCTCTTGCGCGTGCTCGGCCCGACGCAGCACGGCCTCGATGCGCGCGTGCAGTTGCGTCATGCTGAATGGTTTGATGACGTAATCGTCGGCCCCCGCGTCAAGCCCGTTCACGACGTCGGGGTCGGCGCCCTTCGCCGTCAGCATGATCACCGGCACGGAAGAGCAGGCCCGGATCTGGCGGCACAGCTCCCACCCGCTGATCTGCGGCATCATCACATCGAGCAGGATCAGGTCGGGCCGAGCCAGGAGAAATTGCCGCAGCGCCAGCAGCCCGTCCTGAACATAATCCACCTCGTAGCCGAAGCCACGGAGCTGGTAGATAAGCAACTTGCCGATCGCCGGCTCGTCGTCCACAACCATTACTTTGGTCGTCATAGGTCACCTCTTCCCCTCCCTTGAGGATTGTGAGATTGGAGATGGGCGAAGAGTGAGGCACCAGTTCAGATCCCCATTCTCCAATCGCTACACGCCCTCCCAGCCGTGACGAAGCGCCAGTATCGCTCGTTCGCGCACGACCGGCATCTCGGTGACATCTTCGGCCAGGTGGCTGAGCACCAGCCAGGACTCGACCCCGCCAATCTGGCCGAGTGCCCCGATACAGCGCAGTCGTACCGCGCTTGCTGTCCCCCGCCGTTCCGCCAGCCGGATGAACGCCGGCCGCGCGGTAGTGGTCCCGGCGCGCGCCAGTGTCTCGGCGGCGCGACAGCGCAGTTGGATCTCGTCGTCATCATCCTCAAGAATGTGCAGCAGCGCTGGGCCGGCGGCACCGGCCAGGTGCTCGTTCAGCCGCAGGCGCAGCGTCAGCGGGCACGAGCGATCGGCCAGCAGCGCCAGCAGGTCGTCCGGCTTGGTCGTCGTCTCGATCAGGTGCTCCAGCGCCTGTAGCTGGAGTGGGAGCACGCTGTGCTCCAGGTAGGTCCGTAGCAGCGGCCGGTAGCTATCGCCGCCGATACGCAGCAGCGTGCCGACGGCCTGGAGCCGCAGTGCGTGGTCGAAGTTCGGGTTCTGGGTGATACGCACCAGCATTGGGGCCACGCTGGCATCGCCCAGGTCGGCCAGCGCGGAGATCGCCGCCTGCACGACTGGAGTCAGCTCATCCTGACAGTAACGCAGCAGCAGTGGGAGCGCTTCGCGGTCGAGCGACCAGCCAAGCGCGCGCAGGGCGCCGGCGATGATCGGGGCCGGTGGCCGCTCGCGGCGCAGCAGATCGCGCAGAAACCGGCGCGCCTCGTCACTCATCGTGCTGGGCAAGTACTCGGCGGCCATGCCACGCAGCGCGGTGTCTTCCGCCTCATTGTGGATCAGCTGGAGGAGGGCAGCCTCCGTCGCCGGATCGTCCAACAGGCCAAGCGCCAGCACCGCCTGGGAGCGCAGATGCCCATCGACGCCCGGTTCTTCGATGATCTGGCGCAGCAGCGGGATCGCCGCCAGCGCGCCGCGCTGCCCCAGCCCCTCCGCCAGCGCGCCGCGGGTGAACGGGTCGATGCGCTCGTATACCAGGCCCCGCGCCATCACCTGCTCGCCGGCCGGGTGGTCCACCAGCCGCTGCACAATCAGCCAGCGGGTCTGCGAGCTGACTTCCTCGGCGCCCAGCAGGTAGCCGAGCGCCTCGGCGCTGGCCTCGCCTTCGACCTCGGCCAGCGCATCGACGATCGCGGCGGTCGCGCCACCGCTGCCGCCATCCAGCAAGGCCGCCAGCAGCGCCGCCCGCACGGTGTTGCCACCGATCGCGACCAGCACCCGCGCGGTCCCGATGCGCACCTGATCGGCCTCGCCGACCAGAAATTCGGCCAGCGTGGTCGGCCGTTCGGCGGGCGTGGGGCTGCCGACGAGCGCCGCCGCCAGCCGCCGCGCGATCGGCTGCGGAAAGCCAGGTTCATCCAGGCACGCCTGCGCCGGCTGCTTGAAGAGCCGCGGCGCGAGGCCGCGCTGGAGGCGCCCCAGCGCTTCGGCGCCCAGCAGCGCGCTCAGGGGGGCGATGGCCTGATCGCCGCCGGCGCGGCCGATCGCCCGCACCAACGCCAGCGTCAGATCGACGTCGTAGACCGCATCGTCGAGGACTCGCAGCAGCACGCCCACCCGCTCTGCCGAGGCCGCCAGGCCATCGCAGATCGATGCCGCCAGTGTCGGCGGCGTCGCCGGGTCGAGCAGCAGCCGGCACAGCTCCTCGACCGCCATGGCCGCGCCGATCGCGGCGGCGCTGCGGGCGGCGGCAGCGCGCACTTCGAGGTGATAGCGCGCATCGCCGACGACCTTGAGCAGGTGCATGGTGCCGGTCGGGTCCTGGCCGAGCGCCAGCGCCGCCCGGATACGCGCATACAGCGGCAGCGTCAGGTCGGCGGCGCAGTGCTCTAGGAGCGGGGCCGCGCCACGCACCAGGTGCGCGCCCAAGCGCCGGATCGCGCCTAAGCGTACATCCCAGGTGGTGCTCTCATCCAGCGCCGCGCGGCTCAACGCGGCGTAGGCCCGATCGGGATCGCGGCGACCGAGCGCATCCAGCGCCCCGGCGCGAATCTCAGCCACCTCGTCGACCAGCGCGTGCTCGATCACTGTCAAAGCCGACGGCTGCGCGCTGGCCTCCACCAGCGCCAGCGCCGCCTGCCGGGTGGTGGGCGGCAGCGCCTGATTATCGAGCAGCGCGACGGCGATACGCAGTAGGCGCGCGCCGCCGCACGCGGAGCCGACCAGCGTGGGCAGCGCTTCGGTCATCGTCAGCGGGCTCAACTGCTGATGGTGGGCCGGGCCGCGCAGGGCATGAACGAAGATCCAGCGCGCGCGAGCCAGGGGCTCGGCCGGGAGCGCCGGCGCAACATAGCCCTCCGGTGCCGACCACGACACCAACAGATCGGCCAGATCCCACGCGAACGGCTCCGAGACTGCGGCGTAGGCCAGGCGCTCAAGACGCGGCAGCGCCATGTCGCGCGGAAGAAGCTCGAACAACCGCAGCAGGAAACGGCGCGCGCGCTCGTCGGCGGCAGCGACCTCCAGGCAGGCGTCCAGCGCCGGCGCGCACTCGATCAGCAGCTCGCGAGCGCGCGTTGCCGGCCCGTCTTCGCCCGGTACGAGCTGGGCCAGGGCGCCGATCACGCGCAGCGACCAGGTCGCGCTATGCGGGGCGCGCTCGCGCAGGCAGCGCCCCAACGTCAGAATTTCCTTGGCGCCGAGCTGGCCGGAGCGCCAGAGTGCCTGGTAGAGCGGCGTCGGATCGTCAAGCGTCGTGGCGACCAGCAGCGCCACCTCGGCCCGCTCGGTGGGATCGAGGACCTGGAGCAGATCCAACCGGCCCTCGTCGACGAGCTGGCGCGCTGCCAGGTAGCGGCGCATCTGGGCGTGGACGAAATGTGGCCCGCCGTCGGCACCCTGCTCCAGCAGGCCGGGGAACACTCGGGATGGCCGCTCGTTGTAGGCGGCCAGCAATTGAAGCTCCGCGACAGCGGGCGCCTGCGGAAGCTCGCCGGCCGGGAGGTCGAGCGCGCGGGCCAGCGCGCGGGCGTAGAGATCGGAGCGCGCCGGCGGCAACTCGGGCCAGGGCGCCAGCCAGGCCAGCAGCGCCGCCTCGAATAACCGCTCGCCAAACGCGCGGAGCCGGCCATCGAGCACCTCAGTAATTGGCGCCCGATGCTCGGCGGGAACCAACCGCTCGATCCAGCCGGCCAGCAGCGGTGGAGTCGGCGGCACGATCGTCAAAGCCGCGAACCCGGCCCACGCCGGCTCCTCCTGCGGCAGGGCGACCGCCAACTGAGCCACCGGGCCGCCTAGCGACATCTCGCACAGCGCCGCCCGCCACAACTTACGGCGCTCCAGCGACAGCTCCTCCCAGCCGGAAACGAGTAGGAGCCACCTGCCACGCTGGTCGGATTCATCCGACCTCGTCAGGCGCAGGCGCTGGAGGATATTGAGCGGCCCGCGCTGCTCTGCCACCTGGCCGGCCGCCTGAAGGCTGGCCGTGATCAGATCGGTCGGGGCCGAGCGGCCGTCGTCGAGCCGCGGAAGGGCCAGCAGCACCGGCGCCGGCGCGGCTTCGTCGCCCGCGGCCCAGGCGAGCGCGAGCTGCTGAAGCGCCAGCCGCCGCCCGCTGCCGGAAGCCCCGGCGAGCGCCACACGCGGCGAGGCCAGCAGCGCCTCGCCAAGCGTACGGGGCAGGCCACCAGGCCCGACCAACGACAGCGGCAGCTCAGCCAGGGCGGGGAACACACGCAGAATCGCATCTTGACCGATCTCATCCGCAAGCTTACGGCGGTAGGCACGCAGGTCATGTTGCTGGCGAAAATGTCCGACGACGTTGAGAGCGACCATTTTCTTCCCCCATTGTGGAGAGCGGGAGGCCAGAGACTCTACGTGAATAAACGATCCCGCCGCGTGTGTATCGCGTAGCACACGCTGACGAAATCGTCACTCCGAAAAACGTACGGGCACGGCATGCCGTGCCTCGACCAGCGCCTGGGATACTTTGGAACCATCGTGATTCCGGCCAAAATCCACCCTCATGGTATCCACCGGAGTAGGTGAGCGACAAGGTATACACGTTACATTGCCATTACATCGGTCGCGCGCCGCATGACGAAAAAGGCGCTATCATGACTCTAAAGTCTTTAAGAAAAGAATCGGAAAGGGAGGGGCAAGGGGAGGGCAGCCCTCCCCTTAAACCCCACCCCATCCCGTCACCCGAAATGCGCTAGGGAGCGAAGGCATGCGCTTTACCGAGGCACAAAAGCAAGCGATCCAGACCGACGAGGTCGATCTGGTGGTGGTGGCCGGCGCCGGCAGCGGCAAGACGCGCGTGCTGGTCGAGCGCTACCTCCGGCTGCTGGAGCGCTACGAGCCCGACCGGCTGCTGGCGATCACATTCACCGACAAGGCCGCGCGCGAGATGCGCGCCCGCGTACGCGATGCGCTTGAGCGCCAGGCGCGGGCCGCAACGGGCACGCAGCGCGCGCACTGGGAGCAACGACGCGCCGAGATCGAAGCCGCCCATATCGGCACCATCCACAGCTTCTGCGCGGCGCTGCTGCGGGCGCACCCGGCCGAGACCGGCCTGGACCCGGCGTTCAGGGTGCTCGACGAGGTGGAGGCCGCGCTGCTGCTGCACGAAAGCATCAACGCGGCGCTGGCGGCTGACATTCCAGGCGCGCATGCCCATCAGGTTGCGGCGTTGGATGAGTTCGGCCCCGGCGAGCTGCGCGAGATACTGGTGGGGATGGTGCAAGGCGGCAGCGCGGTTCGAGCGGCGATCACGACGCTGCCGGATCAGCCCGACGCGCTGCTGGAGCGCTGGCGCGCGGCGCTGGAGCAGGGCCGGCGCGCCGCACTCGACGAGCTGCTGGCCGACCCACGCTGGCGCGCGGCCAGCGATACGTTCTGGAGCCTGGTGCCGCAGGCGCCGCGCGGCGACCGGCTGGCCGAGCAGTTCGAGGCACTCGCGCCGCTGCTGCGCGCCCTCGCCGCCGGCGACGATCTCCTGGCCGGTCGCGAGGGGCTGGTGGCGCTGGACGCGATCAAGCTCAACGTCGGCGTGGCGCGGGCCTGGGGCGGAGCAGACCGGCTGGGCGCGGCGAAAGCCTGCCTGGGAACACTGCGCGAGCCCTACCGCCAGCACGCCGCGCTGCTCCAGGCGCCATGGGACGAAGGGCTGGAGCGCCGCGCCGCCCAAGCAGTGTTGAGCGTGGCCGCGTTCTACCGCCGCGCGCTCGGTCGGTACGCCGCCGACAAATCGGCCCAAGAGGCGCTTGACTTCGATGACCTGGAGACGCGCGCCATCCGGCTGCTGAACCAGCACCCGACCGTGCGCTCACGCTGGCAGCAGGACCTGGCGGCGATCCTGGTGGACGAGTTCCAGGACACCAACGCCGAGCAGCGCGACCTGGTGTACGCCCTAGCCAGCTACACCGACCGCCGACCACCGACCACCGACCACCAACACCTGTATGGCGACCCCTCCGTGGGCGCCCCCCCTGTGGCCCCCTCCGTGGGCGCCCCCCCTGTGGCCCCCTCCGTGGGCGCCCCCGCTGGTCGCCTCTTCGTCGTCGCCGACGGCAAGCAGTCGATCTACCGCTTTCGCGGCGCGGACGTGGGCGTCTTCGCGGGCGTGCGCGCGGCGGTGCGCGCCGGTGGCGGGCAGGAGATCAATCTGGACATCTCATTCCGGGCGCACCGCCGGCTGGTGGCGCTGGTCAACTACACATTCGAGCGTATCATGCGCCGCGAGCGCCCGCCACTGCCCTACGAGATGCCGTTCGAGGAGCTGCGAGAACACCGCGAGCCTTCGCCGCACCCGCTCGCGCTCGAAATCCACATCGTCCCGGCGCCCGGCAAAGACCAGGCGCTGCTGGCCGCACGCGCAGATGCCCGGCGCTACGAGGCGCGTCTACTGGCGGGGCGGCTGCGCGAGCTGGTGGAGCGGCGCGAGCCGCTGGTTGCGGAGGCCGGCGCGTGGCAGTCGGCGGCCTATGGCGACATCGCGCTGCTGTTCCAAGCCTCCACGGCGTTCGGCACCTACGAGGAGGCCCTGCGCGCCGAGGGCATCCCCTTCCTGACAACCGCCGGCCGCGGCTACTACGGACGCAACGAGGTGCGCGACCTGATCCACCTGCTGCGCTTCCTGCACGACCCCGGCGACGACTACACACTCGTCGGGGTGCTGCGCTCGCCGCTCTTCGCCCTCGACGACGCCACGATCCTGCGACTGCGCCTGGCCAACCAAGATAGCCTCTGGGCTGCAATTGAAAATGAAGAATTGAAAATTGAGAATGAATTATCCAGCGACTTCTCAATTCTCAATTCTCAATTCTCAATTCTCAATTTCGCTCGCGATGTGCTGAAGAGCCTGCTGGCACTGCGCGGCCGGGTGCCAGTGGTCGAGCTGCTGCGGGCGGCGCTGCACGAGACCGGCTACCTGGCCACGATCAGCGGCCTGCGCGACGGCGAGCGGCGGCGCGCCAACGTCGAGAAGCTGCTTGACGCCGCGCGGCGGGTCGGCGGAGCGGGGTTGGCATCGTTCAACGCCTACCTTGAGGCGCTCCTAAACGTAGAGGCGCGCGAGGGCGAGGCGCCGCTGGAGGGTGGTGATGCCGTGCGCCTGATGACCGTGCATCGGGCCAAAGGGCTTGAATTTCCGATCGTTGTGCTGCCGGAGCTGGGGCGGATGCCCCCGGCGAAAAGCGCGACCTGGCTGGCTCCAGGCGGCGCCGGCCTGGCGCTGAAGCTGCGCGACGGCTCCGCCTGGGTCCAGCCGGTCGCCTACCAGCTCGCGCTGGCCGCCGAGGAGCACATGGAGCGGGCCGAGCGCCAGCGCCTGGCCTACGTGGCCCTGACACGCGCACAGGACTACCTCATCCTGGCTGGGCAGCAGCGCGCCAGCAGCGGCAACGACTGGCTCTCCTGGCTACTCGACGCGCTGGGCTGGCCTTGGGAGGCCGGCGGCCCGCCCGAAGGCCGCCAGCTAGTGGCCGGCGGCGCGCTGGAGGCGCTGGTGCGACGCTACCCAGCCCCCACACACCCGTTCGACGAGCTGTCGGAGACCCTGACGGGGTGGGATCTCCTCTCTGGAAAAAAGGGGGGTTGAGGGGGCAGCCCCCTCAGTCTCTCCCCAAACAAAGACCTATGCGTATCTTGTTCCTTAATCCGTTCCATGGTGGATCGCACGCGGCCGTCGCCGAAGGGTACGCCCGCCATAGCCGCCACGAGGTGACGCTGCTGACGCTGCCGATCGCCGGCGGGTGGCGCTGGCGCATGCGCGGGGCTGCGGTCAGCTTCGCGCGCATGCTGCGTGGCCTGGGCGACCGATTCGATCTGATCCTCGCCACCGATATGCTGGACCTGGCGACGTTCCTGGGGCTGACGCGCGACCTGACAGCCGACATTCCGGTGGCGCTCTACGTCCACGAGAACCAACTGACCTACCCGCTGCCCACCGACCGCACGCGCGACCTGGCGTTCCCTTGGATCAACTACACCAGCGCCCTGGCCGCCGACCAGATCTTCTTCAACTCCGGCTTTCACCGCCGCGCGTTCCTGGAGGCGCTCCCCGGCCTGGTCGGGCGCTACCACGATCACCAGGAGCGCGACCTGGCCGAGGCGCTGGCCACCAAAGCCCAGGTGCTGCCGCCGGGGATTGACCTGGCACGGCTCGACCCACGCCCCGATGTTCTCAATTCTCAATGCTCAATTTTCAATTCCCAATCCCCGGTGATTCTGTGGAACAGCCGTTGGGAGTACGACAAGCGACCGGACGTGTTCTTCGAGGCGCTGCGGGCGCTTGAGGCGCGCGGAGTGGACTTTCGGGTGATCGTGGCGGGGGAGCACATCGACCCAAACGAGCCGAACTTCATGGCGGCGCGCGCGTGGCTGGCGCCACGGACGCTGGCGTGGGGCTACGCGCCCGACCTGGCGACCTACCGCGACCTGCTGTGGCAGGCCGATATCGTCATCAGCACGGCCATCCAGGAGTTCTTCGGGATCAGCGTGGTGGAGGCGATGTACTGCGGGTGTGTGCCGGTCCTGCCGCGCCGGCTGAGCTACCCGGAGCTGCTGCCGCCGGAGTATCACGCCGGCTGCCTGTACGACGAGCCGGCCGACCTGGTCGACCGGCTCGTGGCGGTGATCGCCGACCTACCGGCGCTGCGGGCGCGCGACTTCCGCAGCCTGGCGGCGCAGTACGCCTGGACTAGCATGGCGCCACGCTATGACGCGGCGTTCGAGCGGGTGGGCGAATAAACGACCAGGGGTGCCTGCTCAGCGCCGCCTCATCGCGAAGGCGATCCCGCTCTGGAGCGTGCTGCGGGTGACGATGCCCTCCAGGCTGGTGCCAAGCCCGACCAGCGTTTGGGCGACCTCGGGGCGGATGCCGGTGAGGACGACTTGCGCGCCCAGCAGCTTGACGGCCTGGGCCGCGCGCAGCAGCCCATTGGCGACCTGGGTGTCAACCACCGGGACGCCGGTGATATCGAGGATCGCGACCTGGGCGTGGTGTTGGGAGATGCCGTTCAGCAGTTCGTCGACCACCTGCTGCGCCCGCCGCGAGTCCATCGCGCCGATCAGCGGCATCACCATCACTGTGTCGCTGATCGGGATCAGCGGCGTGGACAGCTCGGCTAGGGTGGCGTCCTGGGCGCGGATCACCTCTTCCTGGAGCCGCACGCGCTCGGCCTCGGCCCGCTTGTGCTCGCTGATGTCGCGCGCGATCGTGGAGAAAAAGGCCACCTCTCCATCGGACGTTTTATGGGCGATGATCACCTGTGAAAGCGGGACCTCGCGTCCATCCTGGGCGATGACCGCCGTCTCGCCGGTCCATAAGCCATCGCGAAGCACGGCCGGCTCTGCCTGCTCAAGAATGACCTTCTGAGCCCACACAGGGTGGTACTCGATCAAGTTCAGCGCTGAGATATCGGCGGTCATGCCGAGGCCGAGCATTTGGCGGCCGGCACGGTTGATCGAGAGGGCGCGCCCGCGCGGGTCGAAGGAGGCGACTAAGTCGGGGGTTGACTCGAGGATCGCGGCCAGCCGAGCCAGGGCGTCGGCCGTCTGGAGGCCGGCATATTCCAGGTTCATGGCGTGGCGCCGCAGCTCAAGCTGGGCGGTGACCTGGCGGCCCAGCGCTTGAAGCGCCGCCATCTGCTCAGCGCGGATTCTGCGCGGAGCGTGGTCCATCACGCACAGCAGCCCAAGCGATTGGCCTGTGATGGTTTTCAGCGGCACGCCGGCAAAGAACCGGATGTAGGGCGCGCAGGTGACCAGCGGGTCCATGGCGAAGCGCTCGTCGCACACCGCCTCAGGCACGATAATATCGTTCTCTTGCTGGATGGCATAGCTGAAGAAGGCGCTCTCGCGCGGCATCGCGACCGCATCAAGCCCGATCGATGATTTGAACCAGACCCGCCGCGCATCGGCAAACCCGATCATGGCGATCGGCGCCCCGCAGAGCTGCGCGGCCAGGCGGGTCAGGTCGTCGAACGCCGGCTCCGGGGCGGTGTCGAGGACGCGGTACTCGTTGAGCGCGGCAAGCCTGGCCGGCGCGTTGTGCAAGGGTGGTGCCTCGATCATGGTCCAATCTTCCTTTTCTCACCATCGCAAGCTCCTGGCAGCTGGTGCTGTCCGATGAGATAGTAGCAGAGGACCATAACCAAATTTGAACCATTAGACAAGGTTTCGGGCGGCGCCATTCGACTTTACGGCGTGAGTGGGGGAGACTGAGGGGGCTGCCCCCTCAAACCCCCTTTTCCTCCGATCAGATCGCCCCGAAGATCAAGCCGCCGGCGAGAACAAGAAACATGGTCGCGGCGAAGCCATTGAAGAGCGCCATCCCACGCTGGCCGACCAGCCGCTGCGAGCGAACGACCAGCAGCGCGATCACGGCCTCAAGCCCGGAGGCGACGACAAACCAGGTGACGGTGAAGAGCACCAACCCGGCCCAGCCAGCCTTCTCGTAGGCATGCAGCATCGTGGGCGTCCCGGTCGCCAGCCAGAAGGTCCAGGTGAGCGGGTTGAGCAGGTTGCCGAGCACCCCCTTCCAGAACGACCAGCCCTCCTGCCTCTGAAGCTCCGCCGCGCCGTGCCAGAGCCGCCAGGCGTCTCGGACGGCGCCGACGCTTAGGTAGACGAAGAATAGCGCGCCGCCGATGGCAACCCATGCCGAGGCCGCGTCCACCCGCGCGATCAGCCAGCTCAAAGCCAGGGCGGGGATCAATAGGATCAGATCGGCGGTGGCCGAGCCGAGGATGACCTTGAAGCTGGACCCGAAACCGCGGGCCGCCGCCTCGTGGATGATCGTCACAAAGACCGGGCCGACCGCCAGCGCGGCGCCGACGCCGAAGAGCAGGCCAAGGAGCAACGCATCACGCATACAATGCCTCAACAATACAATCGAGCGGAAGTGCGACTCCGAGCATACCAAAGCCCGAACGGCGCGCCAATGGTGGAGATCGCCAAATCTGGCGCGGGCAATTTAGTTATTTTGACCAGGAAGCGATTATGGTACAATAGCCGCCGCTACAGGGCGTACATTACACTCGAAGGAGCCGTGATGCCAACATCGAAACTGCCCCCGCTGCTCGCGCTGCTGCTCGGCGGTACGATCACCCTGGCCGCTTGCGGCGCCCCGGCGACCCTGCCGCCGACCGCCAGCGCCGTCGAGCCGAGCCCCGCACCCACGCTTGTGCCGCCGCGGCCGACCACGGCGCCCCCGCCCACGGCCAAGCCGGCCACACCGGCGCCCGCCCCGACTACGCCGCCCACGCCGACGGTCGTTCCAAACCCGACCAAGGACCCGATCACCGGGGCGCCGGCGCTGGCTCGCGGCGCAGTGATGCAGCGGCCCTACGTGGTGATGATCGACAATCACCCGAACGCCTACCCACAGACCGGGCTCGACCACGCGGCAGTGGTGTTCGAGGCATTGGCCGAGTTTGGTGTGACGCGCTTTATGGCGGTCTTCGCTCCAGGCATCACCACCGACACGCCGGAGATCGGCCCGGTTCGCAGCACCCGCGTGTACTTTGGGCAGTGGGCCATGGGCTTCCACGGGCTGTACGCTCATGCGGGCGGCTCGCCGGAGGGGCTCGCATTGGCCGAGAGCACCAACCAGTTGATCAACCTGGATGCCCTGCATAACGGCAGTTCGGCGTACTTCGCGCGCAGCGGCGAGCGCGCCGCGCCCCACAACCTGTACACCAGCAGCGACGATCTGCACCAGGCGGTCGAGGATGGCGGCGTGCTCGATTACGCCCACCCGGAGGTCGGCTTCCTCTTCAAGACCGACTTAGCCGAGGCACAGCGACCGGCATCGCAGCAGTTCACGTACTTCTTTATCTATAAGGAGGATAGCGCCGGCTGGAGCTATGACCCGCAGACCAACGGCTACCTGCGGCTGCGCCGGGACAAGCCGGCCCGCGATGCGGCCAGCGGCGAGCAGCTCTGGACCAAGAACGTGGTCGTGATCGAGGTCGAGGAGGCGCCGATCCCGGGCGATCCGAAGGGCCGGATCGAGCAGAATGTGATTGGGACTGGGCGGGCGCGGCTGTTCCAGGATGGGGTCGAGCGCGAGATCACCTGGCGCAAAGAGGCCGCCGCGGAGCAGCTTGGATTCTTTGATGACGACGGCGCCGAGATCCGGCTCAACGCCGGCCCGGTCTGGATCGTGTCGCTGCCATCACTCGATAACCTGACGATCGAGACGGTCGCCGCCAACTCCTGAAGGTGACGGCTTCAATTGTCAGAAGCTATCTAAAAAGGGGTTCTTGAGGGGCAGCCCCTCAAGAACCCCTTTTTAGATAGTCTCTTATTGATGGCCGAAAACTTGCTCTTATTACGTCTAGTGATCCATCACAGGGATTTTGAGGGGGGGAGGTTTGGAGCGGGCCGCCCCTCCAAGCTGCCCCACCCAGCAGAATCAGTGTGATCAGCCACTCATTCAATAGGGTGGAGAGCGCGGCAGCGCTTACCATATAGAGGCATTTATGATGGCCACGGTTCTCGTAATCGACGACGAAGCTCCGATCGTCGCGCTACTGGTCGATCTTATCGAGGAAAAGGGGCACACGGCCTTCCACGCGAGTAATGGCGTCGAGGGGCTTGCACTGGCGCGCCAGGCACACCCGGATCTGATCATCTCGGATGTGATGATGCCGCTGCTCGACGGCTATGCGCTGCTGGAGGCGCTGCGCTCCGAGCCTGATCTGGCCCATATAACCGTGATCCTCATGAGCGCCGCCTTTCCGCGCACCGGCAAGCCGCTCACCGAGCTGGCCATCGACGGCTACCTGCGTAAGCCGTTCGACCTTGCGACGGTCGAGACTGTGATCAGTAACTTGCCCGACAACTGAGTGTGGATGGTCCATTGTTCGTCGTAGGGGCGTATTGCATACGCCCCTACAGTTCGCGGCGCCCCTCGATCGCGGAGCCGAGCGTGCTTGGGTCGGCCCACTCAAGATCCCCGCCGGTCGGCAAGCCGCGCGCGAGGCGGGTGACGTGGACGCCCAGTGGCACCAGCGCCCGCTGGAGGTGGAAGGCCGTGGCATCGCCCTCCAGATTCGCGTTGGTGGCCAGAATGACCTCCTCGACCGGCTCGGCGCGCACGCGGTCGACTAACTCATCGAAGCGGATATCCTCACGATTCAGCCCCTCAAGCGGAGCGATCCGGCCATGCAGCACGTGGTAGACACCACGGAACTTGCCGGTGCGCTCGACCGCCAGAACGTCGAGCGGCTCTTCGACGACCAGGATCTGGCGCTGGTCGCGGGTCGAACTGGTGCAGATCACGCACGGGTCATCGAGGGTGATATTGAAGCAGCGCGAGCAGAAGCGCACATTGTCCTTGAGCCCGACCAGCGCCTCGGCCAGGGCGTGCGCCTGCTCGTCGGGGGCGCGCAGCAGGAAGAAGACCAGGCGCGAAGCGGTCTTGGGGCCAATGCCCGGCAGGCGGCTCAACTCTTCGATCAGCCGGGCGACCGGCGGGATCAGCACTTGGTTTTCGAATCCATTGTTCATAAAAGAACCTTAATGGCCGTCTAAAAAAGGGGAGGCTTGGAGGGGTGGCCCCCTCCAAGCCTCCCCCTTTCTCGGAACGGATTTACGGGTACGCTGTACTTAGAACAATCCGGGCAGCTTCATCCCGCCGGTCAGCGGACCCATCTGCTTCTCGGCCAACTCCTGAGCCTTCTTGCTGGCATCGTTGATCGCGGCGACAATCAGGTCCTGGAGCGTCTCGACGTCTTCCGGGTCCACGACCTCAGGCGCCAGCTTGATCGAGAGCAGGTCGCGATGGCCGTTCATTGTAACGCTGACATAGCTGCCGGCGCTCCCCTCGACCTTTGTATTCCCCAACTCCTCCTGGATCTTCGCCATCTGGCGCTGCATCTGCTGGGCCATCTGCTGAAGCTGACGCGGGTTCATGAACTACTCTCTTTCTTCTGTTCGACGGCGATGATGTCGGCGTCGAAGATATTGATTGCCGCCTTGACGTGTGGGTCCTGGCGGCTGTTGCGGATCTGCTCACGCAGCTCGTTCGCGTTCTCGCGGTGCTGGGCCTCGGCGACGCAGCTGATCGTATAGTTCGCACGCATACATTTGCTGAGCACCGTTTCGATCAAGCGCCGCGCCTTGGACTGCTGAATCCGCTTGACCTGCCAGTCGGTCTTGACCTCGAAGATGATCAGCGTTTCTTTCACGTCGATCGGCTTCACACCGCCATTGCTGGTCAAGAGCACATACAGCGTCTTGTCGCGGGCGCGTATGCCTTGCAAGACATCTTCCCAGATGCCCTCGACCTGCTCCAGGAGCGCCACATCGGCGTTGGCCTGGGCCACGCCATCGCCGCTCTCGGCATCGGCCACGAACGCTGCGGCGCCCTCGTGGATCGCGAGCTCGTCCTGCGCCGGGGCGAGCGTCTCGGCAACCTGCGCGTGCCCCGGTGCGTCCGCCGGCTCGGCCAGATCAAGTGCCGGAGTGGGCTGTGCATCCTTCGGTAATTCCAGCGCCCCCCACTCTGATGCCGGGTGCGATGGCTCATCCGGCACCGGCGCAGGGATGGGGGCAACGGGTGGCTGGGGCGCGGAAACGACGGGCGCACGCTCCGGTGTGGATGGCGGCTGAACCGCCGGTGGCCGGGCTGGAGTAGGTGGCGGCGCAGCGGGGCGCTGTGGCTGGCGCTGCGGTGGGGCGGCAGCCCGCGCCGGCGCCTGAGCGGCGGCCGGCGCGGGCACGGCAATCGCCTCGACGACGGCCAGCTCCAGCGGGAGCTGGCCGTAGGCGCTGGTGCGCAACTGGAAGTCGAGCCCACTGAACAGCTTGACCCAGCCGAGGAACGACGTGAGATCGCCGGCGGCGGCCTGAGCCTCGAGCGCGGCCAGGTCCTCGACCGTTACGTCAAGCAGCGCCGGGTCGCCGCCGGCCTTCAGCAGCATCACAGCCCGCAGCCGCTCGACCAGGTCGCGCGAGAACTGCCGCAGATCGGCGCCCTGCGTGGCGACACCATTGACCGCGTGCAGCGCGCCGGAGAGATCGCCGCCAATCAACGCATCGACCAGCGCGGCGACCTCCTGGGCTTCGGTCGCGCCCAGCAAGCCGCGCACCTGCTCCAGCCTGATCGTGCCGCCGCCATAGGCCATGAGTTGGTCGAGCACGCTGAGCGCATCGCGCATGCTGCCGGTCGCGGCGCGGGCGATCGCCTCGGCCACGCCCGGCTCAAGGCTGATCTGCTCGGCTGCGGCGATCTCGTGCAGGTGCGTGGCAGTCGCAGCGACGGTGTGGCGGTTGAAGGTGAAGCGCTGGCAGCGCGATAGGATCGTCGCCGGCACTTTGTGGCTCTCGGTGGTGGCCAGGACAAACAGCGCGTGGCTGGGCGGCTCCTCAAGCGTCTTGAGCAGCGCGTTGAACGCCGCCGTCGACAACATGTGGACCTCATCGATTATGTAAACCTTAAAGGCGCCGCTGGTAGGCCGGAACTGGACCCGCTCGATGATCTCACGCGCATCCTCGACGCTCGTATGCGAGGCGGCGTCCATCTCGATCACGTCCACGGCGCGGCCCTCGGCAATCGCCGTACACGACGCGCAGGCGCCACAAGGCCGTTGCCCGACCTCGGCCAGGCAGTTGACCGCCTTGGCCAGCAGGCGCGCGACCGTCGTCTTGCCGACGCCGCGAGGGCCAGTGAACAAGTAGGCGTGCGCGATCCGGCCCTCGGCCATGGCGTTGCGCAGAGTCTGGACGATATGTTCCTGGCCGATCAGCTCATCGAACGTCTGCGAGCGATAGCGACGGTACAGCGCCTGGGAAGCCATTCTACCTCTCTCTGGTGCGTTTGGTGCGCTTCATTATACCCCACTGGCGACCAGGTGACAAGGTGAGGGGGTGACAAGGTGACAAGATGAAGGGGTGAAGAGGAGGATGGAGGATGGAGGATGGAGGATGGAGCATCACGTTTCAGAGACTGTTTGAAAAGGGGGAGTTTGAGGGGTGACCCCTCAAACTCCCCCTTTTCAAACAGTCTCTCAGTCCAATCCGTTAGCATCGAGCAGGCGTTCCAGCATAAGCACGGTATTCAGCAACCGCGCGGGCTTGATCTTCTTCCACGAAGCCATGACTAATGTGAAGATATTGAGCGCTTCCCAGAGCGCAACGCGCACCTGCGAGACCGTTGCAAGGGCCTGGTACTGGGCTGTGAAGGCGGCGCAGAGTGCTTCGAGCTGCATAAGTTGCTGCAAACGCAACTCCTGCATCGCAGCATCGTCTCCGGCCATCTTCCCAAGGGCCACCTCCAGTGCAGTATCTTTGACTGTCGCCGTGAAGCGCGCCAGATCCATGGCTGGCTCGGCCTGGCAGAAGCCATCGAAATCGATAAAGCCGATCTGACTCTGGTGGATCAGCACCTGTGCCGAGCGGAATGCGCCGTGTGCGGGCACCGCCGCGTCAGGCGGCACCTCAGCAGCGTACAGCTCCAAGCGAGCGAGTAGGGGCTCCACGGCACGCACAAACTCCGGCAGTGGGCGCACCAATCCCGCCAATGCGCCGCGAGCCTGGGACAACCGATCCTCCCAGGTGAATGTCCGACCGTAGCTTACACCCGAACGATGAAGTGCAGCGAGTCCAACGGCGGCTTTTTGCATGTAGAACTGAAGCCGGTCCAGTGCCTCGGGCGTGTTGGAGCGTATTGCCGCCTCAAGCATATCTTCTAGCGTCTGCTCCTCGCGCACTGGTCCTTGCACCAGCACCTTCAGCTCGGGTACATAGGCCAGCGGTTCAGCGATAGCGACCATGTCGGCTGTACGAAGTGGTGATGCCCACAGCGCGCGCATACTTGCGTAGGCATTCTGCCCCAGATCACCATCGTAGGTCTTGGCGACGACGAGGGGTGGCCAGGTATGGCTGGTAGGGGCGTCCAATGGATACGTGAGTCTGTAGCGAATGACATGCCGCACGCTGGCGCGCGAGCGTGCCATGTCAGGCTCGCAGGACTGGATGCGGATATTCTGATAGGCTGGCGATCCCGCGTGGCGCGATAACCCCTCGATCACCTTCTCAGGGCGCGTGATCACCATGAGCCACTCGGGTAGGGGGATGATTGCTCCTAACTCTGCGCTTCTGTGCGCCACCGACGCCGGATTTGCGGGTTTCGTCGTTAGAGACATGTCAATTCCTCCGTTAACTAAGTGCAAGCTATCGCACGTTCGCTCCGGGTTGGGTGGGGTGGTTTTGATGGAGTGGTGTTACTCTAGCAGTCAGAGTTGACGCCAGTATGAGGCCTTACTGACGGGAGATTGACATTTCGCGCATGCCATCGTCTGGCATGTTTCAATACGGTAGTCACCTGTGGCCAGCGGTGAGCGACCTGCAAATCGTAAATTATCATTGTCGGAACTTGTATACTAGAGCAAACGTCAGTATGCTAGATGACCCAATAGATTCGCTACATCGAAGGAGTAGACAATGAAACTCGCACGAATCTTCCCAATGGTTGCGCTGGCGCTGGTGCTCGCGGCATGTGGTGGCGCGGCGGCCCTTCGCAGCTCCGAGAGCACCGGAGCCCCGGCTCAACTGGCGCCGCAGGCGCCGGCCGGCGGCGCGGCGCCGGCCCTGGAGGGCAGCGACGCCTCCAGTCCCGGATCGGCGAACCAGCCGCCGACCGATCAGCAGGGGATCACCCGGCTGGTGATCAAGAGCGCCGATATCTCGCTCCAGGTCGAGACGGTGCGTGACGCCGAGGTGGCCGTCCGGGCCAAGGTAAACGAGCTGGGCGGGTACATCGTGAGGGTCGAGACCAACGGCACCGACCAGAGCCTGACCTCGCACATCACGTTCCGCGTGCCGGCGGAGCGCTTCGACGACGCGCTGACGGGCTTGCAGGGGCTGGCGCAGAAGGTGCTCTCGCGCACGGTCAGCGGCGACGACGTGACTGAGGAGTTCGTGGACCTCGAGTCGCGGCTGCGCAACCTGGAGGCGACGCGCGACCGGCTCCAGGCGTTCCTCGATAAGGCGGCCACCGTTGAGGAGGCGCTCAAGGTCAACAACTCGCTAAGCCAGATCCAGGGCGAGATCGAGCAGCTCAAGGGCCGGTCGCAATTCCTCAAGCAGAGCGCGGCGCTCTCGACGATCACCGTCTACCTGACGCCCGTCCCGATCACTCCGCTGGTGGCGGAGGAACTCGTGGCAGCCGGTCAGGGTGGCGCGCGAGGCGTTGAGTGGGCTGATCGGCTTCGGCCAGGGGCTGGCGGAGCTGGCGATCGTGATGCTGATCTGGCTTCCGGTGTGGCTGCCGCTGATCCTGCTGGTGCGCTGGGGCTGGCGCAGGCTGCGCTCCAGCCGCAGGCCGCTTAGGGCCGAGCCGGTAATCGAAACAGGGCCTGGGGAGGGCAGCCTTCCCTAAGCTCGTCCACTCTGGGTTATTTTGAGATTGGAGATTGGAGATTGGAGCGATGTGCTCAATCTCCGATCTCTCTTTTTCATGTGGGAAGAACTTTTTTGGAGGGCGGCCCCTCCAAACCTCCCCTTTTTCAGGTTGGGGTCGATCAGCCGGTGGTGGGATGCGTGGGCAGGTGTGTGACCAGCCGGTCCCGCGCCGCAGCGCACAGGCCGTCAAGGCTGGTGTAGAGCGGCTGGCCAAGCCGCCGCATGAGGGCCGAGAGGTAGCGGAAGCTGACGAACTGTGGGTCGGCGCCGACGACCACGGGCCGCCGGCCGCCGATGATCAGGCCGAGTTCGATCCGCGTGATGCGGCACTCGGCGGCGGGAAACCAGAACAGCGCCAGATCGGCGACGAGCAGGTGGTCGAGTTCCCAGGTGACTTGGCGCTCGTACTCGTCGGCCCCATCCTCGAAGTCCTGTGGTCGGCGCGGATTGCAGACGGTGATGCCGTCGATCGTGCGCTCGAAGTACGCGATGACTTCGTCCTGCCAGCGCGGGCTGCCAGTGATGCCGCCGGCCAGGAACACTGATGGGCCGCAGACGGTGGCGCGCTCAGGCGCGACGAGGATGAGGTTGCCCATGGTGGCTCCTTACCAAACAAGAAAAGGGGGGTTTGAGGGGGTCGCCCCTCAAGAATAACTCCACCCACATGTTCATCCGCAGTTGTGCCCGCTGCGGGCATGGAAGTCTGACAGGTTTATAGGATTACTATAGTAGATCGTCGTCGTCCTGCGGGGCGTCCTCAAGCTTGCGAACGAGGCTGACGGTCGGGTCGATCGTGAGTTCGCCATGCTCAGGGAAGGCGACGACGAGCAACTCGCGCCCTCCTTCAACGGAGCTGGCCCGCACGATGCCGTCGCCGTAGGGCAGGCAGAAGACCCGCTCGCCGACGGTGAAGCGCGCCTCGACTGGCGCGTCCCTCGGCGCTTCACGCCGGGTGGGCGGCTTGTGAGCGGCTTGCTGGGCGGCCTCGCGCTGCTGGCGCTGGCGGCGCAGCCGCTCGATCAGCGCCGCCGGGTCGGGCGGGCTGTCGTCGTCGTCGCGGCGTGTTTCGGCGGCGGGGGGCGAGGGCGCCGGGCGCGGGCCGCGCGGCTGGGCGTGCGCGGGTGGCGCGGGCGGCTCCGGCGCGGGGCGCGGGCGTGCCGGCGGCTGCTCGGGCGGCTCGATATCGGAGAAGTCGCGTTGGGCCGGGCGCGCCGCCGCGCGGCGCTGGGCCTGACGTTCGCGAGCGGTACGGCGCGGCGCGGGCGGCGGCTCCGGCTCTGCTTTCGGGGGTGGCGGCGGCGTGCGCCGCTCCGCAGGTGCGGGCCGGGACCATGCCGGCGGCTCGGGGCGCTCCTCGGCCGGCTTCGGCGGCTCGCCGCGGCCCCGGCGCTGCCGGTCGTCGTGGCGATCAGCAGCAGGCGAGTGGTCGCGCTCCACGGGTGGCTCCGGCCGCCGCGGCTCGTCGTCGCGGGGGCGGGGTGATGAGCCGGAGGCGCGGCCCTCGGTCGGCACGCGGCCCTCGGCCGGCACGGAGGCGCGGCCGTACAGAATCGGAGGAGGGGGGCGTGGAGCTGCGGCCCTCGGTCGGCGTGGAGCCGCGGCCCTCGGTCGGCACAGAGGCACGACCGTACAGATCTGAGGAGGGGGGCGGGGTGAGGATGATGCGCGGGGGCGCGGGCGGCCCCTCGGAGTGTTCGGAGCGATCCGGTTTGCCGACGCGGGCGGGCTCGGTCGCCCGTGGGCGCTCCAGGGCGATCGCATCGTCGTCGCGGCGACCGAGCAGCGCCAGCAGCCAGTCCATATCGGCCCGGCTCAACGGCTCCAGCAGCGGATCGTTGCGGCAGGCCAGCGCTACGTCGTAGGCCAGCGGCAGCAGCTCCTCGGCGTGGGCATACAACCAGGCCGCCAGGCCGCACCCACCGGGCTGGGCCTCGACCAGGTAGAGCCGACGCTTCTCGTGGTCGTAGCAGGGCACGACATCGGTAAAGTCGATCAGCGCGCGTAAGGGCAACGCGGCGGCCAGGCTCCAGCCGATGAACTGGCCGAGCACCTGCACGCCGGCCGGCAAGTCGAACCAGCAGGCCGGCGCAGTCCAGCGGGCGGTCAGCGGCGCCTTGAGTGCGACATCGGCCGGCGCGCCGGCCGGTGTGGCCTCGCGGTAGCCGTAGATCTCCTCGCCGACGACCACGCGCCCCCAGACGATCTGCTTGCCGCCGATCAGCGCGCGGGTCTCGCGGGTCTCGCGCACCGTCACCTCACAGCGCCGAAGCGGGTAGGTGCGCCGGCCGTTGCTTTCGAGCCGCAGGGTCACGCTGCCGGTCTCCTCATCGCGCGCGAGGACGCGGAAGCCGCCGACGCCGGGCGCCAGCGCGGCGTTGGGGAAGGTCCAGCGCTCGAAGCCGGTCGGGTCGAGGGCGCCGACCACTTGGGATTGCTCGTTACGGGCGATAATTGGGCCGCCGCTTGACGAGAGCAGGCTGAACTCAGCGTACGGGTCGCCGGCGGCGACGGTCGGCTTCCAGGCGACCTCGGCGTCGGGCAGGTCGACCAATTGGCCATGGGAGACCAGCCGATCGACGATCTCCCGTACGCCCCACAGCTCGACCTCGGCATCGGTGAGCGGCTGCTCGGAGGCGGCGCACAGGACGTGTTGGGCAGTGGCGTAGGCGTTGGGGGCCGGCTCGGGCCAGCTCGAACTCCGGGTCGGAGAGCAGGCTCTCGGGATGGCGGGCCAGCGCCTGCTCGTAGGGCAGATCGCCAAGGACCAGGATGACGGCCTGGCAGCCGGAGTGCAGCATACGGCGCAGCGCGCTATGTGACCCAGGGAAGCCGGCGGCGACGAGCACCTGGACGGGCGGGATGTCCGGCCCGAAGGTCAGCCCAGGGATATCGGCCACGATCGGGGCGAGCTGCGCCCGATCGAGGGGCGCGCAGGTGATGTGGACGTGGTAGCCCTGGCGCTGCACGGCGGCGGCGATCTCGACCGATTCGCGCAGGCGGCCGGCCGCGCGCCAGACGGCCAGGGTCGTCGGGGAGCGCGGGATATCGTTGCCGGTGATCACCCGCGCCGGGCCGAGCAAGCCGACCAGTGCCGGCTCCGGGTCGGCGATCTCAAGCAGGGTCGCCAGCGTGCTGGGGACGTGCCCACTGCTGTGGAAGGCGGCGACGCGCTGGAGCCGCAGCAGCAGATCGGCCAGGTGCGCGCCAGCCACCCCGGCGTAGCGGTGGAGATCGGGCAGCATAACCAGCCGCAGCCGCGACCAGAACAGTTGCCAGGCTCGGTCGTGGTGGCGCAGCAGGCGACCGTGGAGGGTCTCGGGCGTGGCGATGACGACGCGGGCGTATGGGTCGGGGCGCAATTGCGGGTCGACCATGGCCGGCGCCAACTGGAAGCCTCGCGGGAGATCTTGGTTGATCCGACTGAGGCTACTGCGGATGATCTGCGCGGCGATCCGGTCGGGCGCAAGCACGAGGCTGGTAGCAGCGGGCTGGGAGCGCAGCGTGGCGTAGAGCAGCAGGTAGGCCGACATGGCAATATCGGCATTGGCGGCGGATAGCGCGACCGACTCGCCGCGGCGGAGCACCGCCAATGCGTGGGCCTGGTGGGGGCGAAACGGCTCGCCGGTGAGCGCTACCCAAGCCTGGGCCAAGTCGCCGTCGATCGGCAGATGGCTGACGCGCTCGCCGGCGAGACCATCGACCTGGCGTAGCAGAAGCAAGGGCTGCGTATCGCCGCGCCCACGCTGCCGCGCGATGACCTGGATGATGTCGGTCAAGCTCTGCAATGCCGGCACGCTTTCCTTGTTTGCCTAAAACAAGGTTTCGGAAGGCGCCTTTCTACTTTACAATGTGGGTGGGGAGAGACTGAGGGGGCTGCCCCCTCAAACCCCCTTTTTTCCCAGAACTGTAAAGCCCCAAAGAACCTTACCTAACTAGCATACGAATACGGATATTGTATCACAGCGCGTCGTTAGCGGCAATCACCGGTTCAGTCGTGGGCATGTGCAAAAAAGCTTTACAATCTTAATAGTCAAATTTCAGTTTATTTCTTACACGCCCGATATGGCATTTTCTCTTTGTGAAGGGATAAAACCGCTTGACAGTCGGGTCCGATATCGGCAGGATATTGCTTGACAGTAGGTCTATAATAATCCTGCTCTTACCCCATTTGTTAACACCCCAGCCCTACGTCCTATAGCATTCCTATCAGGGTTGTAAAGTGGGAAGGGGTTTTTGTGGGGGCTTCCCCCACACCCCCTTTTACAACTCATTTAGGAACGCTATAAGAGATTGTCTGAAAAGGTTGGTTCGTCGCTCGTAGTCCCTGGTGGAAAGGGGTTCTTGAGGAGGCAGCCCCTCAAACTCCCCCTTTTCAGACAGCCTCTAACAGATAGCTCACTTGCGAGCGTATGCCTGATCCGGGGTTCAGCGTGGAGCACCGGCTATTGGCGTGCGATCGTGTAGTGTAGGAGCGGCGATGTGGCCGCTTGGTTTGGAATGGGCGTTCGCAAAAAGGAGGGACGTATGCGACCAGGCAGATTCCGCAAGCTGACACTGGTGGGGGCTTTGCTGTTGGGCGCGCTGATCGCGCTGCCGGTAGGGGCGGCCGGGAGGCCGGCGCAGGGTCTAAGTGCGCCGGGTGCGCGGGAGCGCTTCGTGGTGATCGCCAGGAGCGCCGCCGACATGGCCGGGCTGCGGGCCGACGTCGGCAGGGCCGGCGGCACGATCGTGCGCGAGTTGGGGCAGGTCAACGCGCTGGTGGTCGTGGGAACGAGCGGCGCCAAGGCCCAGATCAGGGCCAATCCGCGCGCCTCGGCGGTGGCTAAGGACCAGGTGTTCCAGCTCAAACCCCTGGATGGACAAGCGGTGACGTCGCCGAAGCGAACTAGGATCGGGCTGAACGCGAACGGCAGCATCCAAGCGGTGGACCCCGACCCGGCGTTCGATCTGCCCGGCCTGATGTGGAACGTCGAGCGCGTCCGCGCGCCGCAGGCGTGGGAAACGACGACCGGCGACCCGGATGTGCTGGTGGGCGTGGCCGACACGGGCCTCGACTACACGCACGCCGAGATCGACGATCGGGTGGTCCACGTCCAGGACTTCACGGTGAACGAGGATCCGCCGCTGTGCGCGACGTTCTTCGGCGCCTCGGACCAGGACTTGGCCGCGGATACCGGCGGGCCGGCGGACGGCGACTTCAACGGCCACGGCACCTGGATCGGCGGCAATATCGCCGCCGAGATCGACGGCAAGGGCATCAACGGGATCGCGCCCGACATCAGCCTGGTCGCGCTCAAGATCTCGCAGTGGTGCGGCTCGGCGTACCTCACGACCGAGATGGATTCGTTCCTCTGGGCCGCCGACAATGGCGTCGATATTGTCAGCATCTCGTTCGGCGGCTACCTGGACCGCAGCGATCCAGAGCAGGACGCGCTGTACCGGCTGATGGCGCTGTCGGTGACGTATGCGCGCGTGCATGGCACCGTGATCGTCTCGTCGGCGGGCAATGATCACCTGCGTATCGGCGAGGGCGGCCAGGTGCTGAGCCACGGCCCGCTGACCGCGCCGGGCGCGGTGTTCGAGGATCTATTCGGCTTCTACGAGACTCCCGCCGGCCTGCCCAAAGTGGTGAATGTCGGCGCGACCAACAACGCCGTCGGGGCACCGTCAGCAAGCTGCGCGCCGGCGGACTCGAATAACAACAACGCGACCTGCAAGCCGACCTCCGACGCGCACCAGCCATTCGGCGTGGGGACGCAGAACCAACTGGCCTACTACAGCAATTATGGCCCACGCATCGATGTGGTGGCCCCCGGCGGCGCGCGCAAGTTCAACCTGCCGGTGTGGGATCGCGGCGGCACGCCGGGCTGGCCGTGGACCACCGCCGACGGGTTCACCGCCTGGCAGACCTTCAGCATCACGTCGAACTACGCGTTTGGCATACCGTGCTTCACGATCAGCGGCCCGCTGTTCCACAACGACCAGTGCTATACCACCATCCAGGGCACCTCGATGGCCACGCCGCACGTCTCGGCGGTGCTGGCGCTGGCGGTCAGCGCGCACCCTGAGCTGCGCTACCGGCCCCGGCAACTGATCGACCACCTGAAGGCCACCGCGCAGAATATCAGTGGCAACACGACACCGCCACTAAGCGCGAGCGACACCAGCGGCGGCGACCTGAGTGGCGGCACGTGCCCGAGCGGGTACTGCCACCTGGGCGGCGCGCCGATCTCCGACACGGAGGCCTTCGGCGCGGGCCTGGTGGATGCGGAGGCAGCGGTGCAGTAGCCCTCTTCGTAGAAAAAGGGGTTTGAGGGGGCTGCCCCCTCAGTCTCCCTCCACCCACAGTGTAAAGGAGAACAGCATCTTAGTCTTACGGACGCAGGCCGATCCCAGGTTGGGGTCGGCCTGCGTCTTCATGCGCAACAGAGTGCCGCACACATTCTAGAGTCGCCTCGATCATCCCCTGGTATCCCGTACAGCGGCACAGGTGCCCGGCCAGAGCCAGGCGAACCTCTGCTTCAGTCGGGTGCGGATTGGCTTGCAGGAAGGTGGTCATACTGACGACTACACCTGGCGTACAGAAACCGCACTGCAATCCATGATGCGCACGCATCGCCTCCATGAACGGCGTAAGTTGTCCATTCGGAGCAAGGCCCTCAATCGTGGTGATCGCCTGCCGATCGGCTTGCACCGCCAGCATAATGCAGGAGCGCACCGCTTCCCCATTCAGCAGAACGGTACAGGAGCCACACACCCCTTGCTCACAGCCCACATGGGTGCCGGTCAATTCGAGTTCCTCGCGCAAGCAATCGGCCAGGGTGAGACGCGGCTCAACCAGCAGTTCATAGTTGATACCATTCACCGTCAGCGTGACAAGCTGTTTATTGGGCATGGTCCACCTCCGTTAGCGACCTGCTTGCCGCAGGAGATCTCGAATGCGCGCTGGGGTAAAGGGTTGTTCGGTCACGCGCACGCCGAAGGGCGCCAGGGCGTCGGCAATCGCATTCATCACAGCGGGTACGGACCCAAGAATTCCGCCTTCGCCCATCGGTTTAACGCCATATGGAGTCAGCGGCGAGGGGGTCACGATGTGCTCGATGTGTATATATGGAGCTTCCGGCGCTGTGGGCAGCACATAATCGGCGAACGTCGTGGCTAGCAGCCGGCCATCTTGATCATACGCCAGGTGTTCATACAAGGCCCCACCGATCCCTTGAACCGTCGCCCCCAGTATTTGCCCATCGACCACCATCGGGTTGAGCATGGTCCCGCAATCCTCGACCACGACATACTTGTTGAATGTCACTTGACCCGTCTCAATATCCACCTCAACGATGCAGGCGTGGGTCGCGTTGGAGAATGAGGCAAAGGGTGGGTCATAGCGGCTGGTCGTTTCTAAACCCGGCGTTTCGCCTTCCGGCAGCCCGGCGAGATGAAAATGCGCCGTATGGGCGATGTCTTTGAGGGTCAGTTCGCGATCAGGGACGCCCTTCACGCCCACGCGTCCGCCCCCGCGCAGTTCCAGATCCTCGGGGGCGGCTTCCATGAGGTGTGCGGCGATGCGGAATATCTTCTCGCGTATGGTGCGGCTGGCAGAGGATGTCGCCCCACTGCCGACAACCGCGCCGCGGCTCGCCTGTGTGCCGGCTCCGTACGGATCGCGCGCGGTATCCCCATAGAGGATGGTTATGTCGGCGATGTCGACGCCCAATTCTTCGGCGACCACCTGAGCCAGGGTTGTATCCAATCCCTGCCCGTGGTTTAAGAGCCCAACCATCACAGTGACGTGTCCAGTTGGCTCGACTCGCAGGGTGGCGCTATCCCAGCCGGAGATCGCGGCCCCCAGACTGTGATACAACTGGTTACTAAATGCGCCAGGCTCGATAAACGTCGCGATACCCAGGCCGAGATAACGCCCGTGTCGGCGGGCTTGCTCTTGCTCCCGGCGGAATTCTGGGTAATCGATCAGCTCAAGTGCTTTTTCGAAGGCTTGATCGATCGAAAGGAAGATCAGCGGAAACCCCATCGTGGTCATGTAGGGCTGATCCTCGGCTCGAACGATATTCCTGCGCCGCACTTCGATCGAATTCAGCCCGAGTTCGTGGGCAATGATCTCGACGATGCCCTCGTTGACAACGCTGAAGATATTGGGGGGCGCGCGGAATGGGCCGACCGGGCATTTGTTGGTCGCAACGGTGTAGGCATCATAGCTATAGTTTGCAATCTTCCAGTGCCCAGGGATATAACTCGCGCCCAGAGCGGTCCAGATCTGGGCGGGCAGCGGGATAGCGGGGTAGGCGCCGGCATCGCTGAATAACCGGGAGCGCATGCCCAGGATGGTGCCGTCGGCCTTGACGGCTGCCTCAATGTAGCAGGTTTCTTCCCGCGCGTGATGGCCTGAGCTGAGATTTTCAACCCGGTCTTCGATCCATTTCACCGGGCGACCAAGCTCGCGGGCAACCAGGCACAGCACGACATCTTCACGCTGCAAGATCGACTTTTGCCCGAATCCGCCGCCGACATCGGGTGTGATCACGCGCACCCGGTGCGCCGGCAGGCCGAGCAGGCCGGCTAACATATCGCGGAGGCCATGCGGGATCTGCGTAGAGGCGTAATAGCGCATGGTTTGGCGGGCAACGTCCCAATCGGCGATCCCGCCGCGTGTTTCGAGGGGCGCGTGCGTTTGACGATGCTGGCGAAAAACCGCCGAAACGATTGTGTCGGCAGCCGCAAAAGCGCCGGCCACATCGCCGATCTCTTGCACATAATGCGCGATGATGTTGTCGCCGAGTTCTTCGTCGACCAATGGGGCATTCGGGGCTACGGCTTTTTCGGCGTCGATCACGGGGGGCAGCAGCTCGTACTCGACCTCAATTCGTTCCAAAGCATCTTCAGCTACATACCGGCTGCTCGCCACAACCACCACGACGGGATCGCCGGCGAAGCACACTTTGCCCAGGGCCAGTGGAAAGGTCCGAGTTGTTTTTGTGACTGGCGGATTTCCAGGCGCCACCATAGGTTGGGCGAGCTTTCCGGCCAGCATCTCCCCGGTGTACACTCCGAACACACCCGGCATTGCTTGCGCCTGGCCGGTCTCGATCCGCTTGATTCGTGCATGGGCGTGCGGGCTGCGTAGGAAAGCAGCGTGGGCCATACGCGGCAGCTTGATGTCGGCGATATACTGCCCGCGCCCAAGTAAAAAGCGCGGGTCTTCGACCCGCTGCACGCGCCGACCAATGAAATGGGAAGCGGATGGCTCGGCAGTGGTCGTCATCTCTACACCTCCGTATCAGCGTTTAGACAAGGTTCTTGTCTACTTTGCAATGTGGGTGGGCTATTGTATGAGGGGTGGCCCCCTCAAACTCCCCCTTTTTCCAGCGATGCTATGCGACGCTAGCTCGCCGAACTGCTTCGGCTATGGCGCGCCCGGCCAACACCGTGGCCACCTCTCGACGATAGGCGGCCGAAGCGTGCATATCACTGCTCGGGTCAAGCAGGTTCGGGAGATCCGCCACCAATGCCCGAATCGTCTGCTGATCGAGTTGCTGCCCCAATAATTGCTTCTCGATCGGCGCTGCTCGCACGGGGGTACCTCCGACGCCAAATAACCCCAACCGCGCATCCGAGCAGCGCCCCGACTCATCCAGGGTCACGAGCGCGATCGCTCCGACGAGCGCCAGATCATTCTGCCGCGAAGCTACCTCTTGAATAGCCCATCCCGTCCGTGGTGGGAGACAGGGGAAGCGAATTTCGGTCAAAATCTCGTCGGGTTGGAGGGCTGTGGTGAGCGCGGAGACGAAAAATTCGTCGGAGTTGAGCTGACGCACGCGACCACCGGCGCCGTTGACGACAAACTGAGCGTCTAACGCCTTCGCCAACGCTGGAAGCTCCGCCGCTGGGTGAGCCAAGGCCAAGCTCCCGCCGATGGTTCCACGATTGCGAATCGGGATGTGTCCGACCCAGGATAAGGTTTCGGCGAGCAGCGGCACGTGTTTGAGGACAACGGTGCTACGTTCCGCCGTTCGTTGCCGGGTCATCGCCCCAACACAGAGGCTGCCGTCGGTGGTCTGGATGTAGGTCAGTTCAGCTACGCGATTCAAATCGACGATCACGGCGGGACGTACCCTGCGTACATTCATCAAGGGCATCAGGCTCTGCCCTCCGGCCATGAGCCTGGCCTCCCCACTATATCGTCCAAGCAACTCAAGCGCTTCCTGGAGATTCGCCGGCGCGTAATACTCAAAGGCGGGTGGTTTCATATACTCCTCCAGCAGCACCACTTGACGGAGCGGCAAAATAGGTGATGGGGATTCGGGTTGCGTTGATTGTTCAACCTCTCATGCAGCTCGCCGCAATTATAGCATGCGCGAGTCACGCCAGCCGCACCCTTGTGCCTCCAGGGCGATTGTAAAGTTTGTAAAGATAATTTAAGGGATGTAAAGCCTGTCCTTGCGGGGAATCTAGCCTTTGGATCGCTTCCTGGGGCGGTAAGTTGCATTTACACAAAAGGTATCGAGCACGTTAAATATCTTGACAGAACGCTTATCATAGACTTACCTCTTTTCCTCGGACAAGGTTTCAGGTGGCGCCATTCTACTTTACAGTGTGAGTGGGGGAGACTGAGGGGGCTGCCCCCTCAAACCCCCTTTTTTCACAGAACTGTAAAGTCCCAAAGAACCTTGTCTCGCGCTGAAACCATCTCGGCAGAGTTGGTGATCGACCACGTCGTCAGGACAGGTGCGGAGTACCTGATACAGGAGGGTGCCATGAGCAAGCGATTCGTGCATCTTATGTGCCTGCTTGGGCTAGCGCTGCTGATCGTCACGCCGGTGGCGGCGAGAACGCCCGACTTCCATGCCCTCGCTCCCGGTGAGTCGGTTGTCTTCACGCAGACCGTCCCGATCAACCTGGTGTTGATCGGCTACGACGCGCCGGACCAGAACGCCCTGCTCGACACGCTGCCGGCCGCCTACGAGCCGGTCGTGCGTTTCCCGATCTTCTATGGCCTGCCCGCCAAACCAATCGGGCTGCACTTCGACTTCACCTACCGCACGGTCGATGCCGGCGCGGCGTTCGAGGATCGCTTCTTCGGCTACCTTACAAGCCACGGGCAGCCAGGCCCGCTCACGCAGTTCCAGCAGCAGTACAACGACCAGCAGCACAATCTGCTCGATGTGACCGGGCCGGTGCTGTACATCGATGCACCAGCGACGGAGCAATGGCTGGCGACCCAGAGCAAGCGCGCGCTCGACATCGACATCGAGCGCGGCTACACGATCTACTTTATCAACTGGTACGGCCGCGATGACTTCCAGTTCCACGTCTACACGAAGACCGATGAACCGGACCCGGAGACCGGCTTCAACTTCGGCCAGCGGGATGAGAGCAGGCTGAACGCTTGGGGCGGCTCCTCCAGCCGCACCTGGTTCTACGATCTTTCGGCCGGCCCTGACTTCAACACCGGAAACTGGAACCTCGACGACGACGACCTGACCGGGGAGGGCCTGCCCGACTATCGCATCCCCCCGATCTGGGAGTACGACCAGCACGGCTACCGCGAGCCAGCGCGGCTATTCGACGACCTGGCGCTGGTGACGCGCTATGTCGGCATCAACCTGCTCTTTACCAGCTCGACCCTCTTCGACCCAATGGTCACGGCGCCGGGGCCAGGCGGCGACAAGATCATCCATATCGAAGTGCTCCAGGACGACCCGGCCAGCGATGGGCGCGACACCTTCGACCCGGCTGTCATTCGCCGGGCGTTTCGCTCCTTCCAGCCCTACTATGATTGGAAGGTCAAGGTCGAGGAAACCGATCCGATCGATCCGGGCGCCCAGCGGGCCTTCCGCATCTGGACCGGCCTGCTTGAGGAGGACGACTGCTGGAACGCGCACCGCGGCCCGTTTGACGAGTTGTTCTGCTACTTCGATAGCCACGTGAGCGATTATGTTCCAGCCTACGATCCGAACGATTATGTGGGCGAGGTGTTCTTCTTCAATACGACCGACGCGAACCAGGGCGACCTGTTCGGCGCGCTGGGCTTCGGGGTCGACAATCGCGTCGACGGCACGCAGACCTATATCTTCGAGATCGCCAGCCCTGGGACCGTCGCGGAAGGCTACGGGATGAGCGTCGTCACCATCCACGAGTTCGGGCACCACATTGGGTTTTCACACCCCCAGGCCGGCTACGATTCCGTGCGCGGCCTGAACTACAATCCGCTGAATGATTTCTATTACGTCCGGGCGGGCAACGCCAGCGACTCGGTGATGAACGTCCTGCGGGTGAGCAATGACTTCGGGCAGTTCGACCGCGATAATATGTACCGCTGGGAGATGGCCGGCTACTTGAACAAGGCCAATGCCCTGCTCGACGATATCCTGGCCCACCCGGACGCGGGTAAGTTCGAGAAGCAGCTCCGGCGAGCGGATCGGTATGCCCGGCGCGCGCAGCACGACTTCGAGCGCTGGCAATACCTGGATGCAGTGCGGGCCGCGTTCCGTGCCTACAATCTGGTCGCCGGGGTCGCGGCGAAACTGGGGATCGACTGGCGCGACGCCTGATCGGTATCTTGCCATCCCCATCATCGATCGCGTACAATAGAGTCCCATGGTTCGGGTCAGCCATGCGGCTGTGCTTTGACCCTCCCCGACGCAAAAGAGAGGAGCAGCACACGCGCCTACATACCGGCGTTTGATTTCGATCTACCCGATCGCTGGTCCTCGCCGCACCACCACACTCATTCCACACACGATCCTGCCTTCATCGCCGCCCCATCCCACACCGCTACTCACTGTGCGCCGACCATTCATACTCGCTTTTCGATTATCGTTCGTTCGTGAGAAGGAGGTCGTCACCGTGCGTCCGCAGAAGAGAAGCCACCGACTGCCGATTGTGCTGCTGTTCATCCTGGCATTGGCGGTCGGGTCGGTCCCGGCGCTGGCCCAGCAGAGCGCGCCCAGCGGCGTCACGGCGCAGCCGGCAATGCCGCAGCGCGCCACCGAACTCGACGCGATCAAAGATGGCACCCCCAGCGACGCGGCCACCGAGCTGAGTGTCGGCGGCAACCTGGTCAGCCTGATCGTCAAGCTGGACGCCGCGCCGCTGGCCTCCTACGGCGGCGGCGTGCCGGGCCTGGCGGCCACCAGCCCGCGCGCCACCGGCGCGCCGCAGCTCGACGCCCGCTCGCCCGAGGCCCGCCGCTACCTGGATTACCTCGACCAGCGCCAGCGCGACTTCGCGGCCCTCGCGGCCACGCAGGTCCCGCAGGCCCGCATCACCGCGCACTACCGCCACGTCTTCGGCGGCGTGGCGCTGCTGGTGCCGGCCGACCAGGTCGATCAGGTGGCCAAACTGCCCGGCGTCACCGGGGTCTACCGCGGCGAGTGGCACCAACTCACGGCCAACCGCAACCCGCAGTTTATCGGCGCGCCGACGATCTGGCAGGCACTGGGCGGGCGCAACGAGGCCGGCGAGGACGTGGTCGTGGGCGTGATCGACAGCGGGATCTGGCCGGAGCACCCATCGTTCGCCGACGACGGCAGCTACCCGCCGGCGCCGGCCGGCTGGGGCGGCGCATGCGAGGCGCCCCTGGACTCCTCGCCGGTGATCACCTGCACCAATAAGCTGATCGGCGCGCGGGCGTTCATCGAGACCTACAAGGCAGCCGTGGGCCTAGGGCCGGGCGAGTACGACTCGGCCCGCGACGACGACGGCCACGGCACCCACACCGCCAGCACCGCCGCCGGCAACAGCGGCGTGCCGGCCGAGATCTTCGGCATCAGCCGCGGCACGATCTCCGGCATCGCCCCGCGCGCCCACGTGGCGGCCTACAAAGCCTGCGGCGCGATCGGCTGCGCCACTGCCGACCTGGTGGCGGCGATCGACCAGGCGGTGGCCGACGGCGTGGACGTGATCAACTACTCGATCAGCGGCGGCAACAACCCCTACGCCGAGCCGACCGAGCTGGCCTTCCTGGACGCCTACGCGGCGGGCGTGTTCGTCGCCGCATCGGCCGGCAACTCCGGCCCCGACGCGGGTACCGTAGCCCACCGCGGCGGCTGGGTGACGACCGTGGCCGCCAGCACCAGCGACCGCCACTTCATCAGCAAGCTGACGCTGCGCTCGATCACCGGCACGCTGACTCTGGAGGGCGCATCGATCACCGCCGGCGTGCCCGACTTCACCCCGGTGGTGCTGGCCCTGTCGCTGGACGATCGGTTCTGCGGCACTCCATTCGCGGCCGGCTCGGTCGCCGGCAAGATCGTGGCCTGCGAGCGCGGCGGCGACATCGCGCGGATCGAGAAGGGCTACAATGTCCTCCAGGGCGGCGCGGTCGGCATGATCCAGTACAACCCCACGCTGGCCGACATCGAAACCGATAACCACTGGCTGCCCACGGTCCACCTGGCCGACGGCACGTCGTTCCTGGCGTTTATGAACAGCAACGGTGCCGTCGAGGCCAAGTTCACGCAGGGCGCGTCTAAGAGAGTCCAGGGCGACGTCATGGCGTCCTTCAGCTCGCGCGGCCCGACCCCCGACGGCGGCCTGATCAAGCCCGACATCACCGCCCCCGGCGTGCAGGTGCTGGCCGGCAACACACCTGCCCCCCGCCAGGATGTCATCCTCGGCCCGCCCGGCCAGAGCTTCCAGGCCATCGCCGGCACCTCGATGTCCAGCCCGCACATCGCCGGCGCGGCGGCGCTGCTCAGGGATCTGCACCCCGACTGGACGCCGGGCCAGGTCAAGTCGGCGCTGATGACCACCGCGCTGTTCGCGACCGTGGTCAAGGAGGACGCCACCGCGCCGGCCGACCCATACGACACCGGCTCCGGTCGGGTCGACCTGACCAAGGCCGGCGATCCCGGCCTGACCTTCGACGTGACGGCCGACCAGTACGCCAGCAGCGCCGCGCACCAGTGGGACCTGAACTACCCCAGCATCTCGGTCCCGGCCATGCCCGGTCGGCTCACCGTCACTCGCACCGCCCACAGCGAGCTTGACCGGGACAGCACCTGGACCGTGACGACCAGCGCGCCGGAGGGCGTGACGATCAGCGTCAGCCCGCCCAAGCTGACGGTGCCGGCACGCGGCTACGCCAGCTTCGCCGTGACGATCGAGGCCAAGAACCTGCCGGAGGGCACCTACTTCGGCGACATCACGCTCTCGCACCGGGGCATCAACGTTCGCCTGCCGATCGCGTTCGCCCGCGTGCAGCCGACCGTGGCGCTGGCGAAGGACTGCGCGCCGGCCTCGATCCCGCGCGGTGCCACGACCGATTGTACCGTCCACGTCGCTAACAACACAGCCGGCCCGGCGCAGGTCAGCATCCGCGACGCCGTGCCGCGCGGCCTGGAGATCGTGCCCGGCAGCGTGAGCGGCGCCGACGTCAGCGGCAACCTGCTGACCTTCAACGGGCGCGTCTTGGCCCCCAGCACCGCCACAGTCGAAGTCACCAGCACCGACCGGGCGCCCTATGGCTACCTGCCGCTGGCCAGCCTAGGCGTCCCGCCGCTCACCGGCGTGTGTACCAGTTGCGACGAGGCGGCCGTCTCCTTCGATGTCCCTGCCTTCACCTACGGCGGGCTCACCTACACCCACGTAACCATGGTCAGCAACGGCTACCTGGTCGCCGGCGAGAACTTCGCCGTCGCCTTTCTCAACCAGCGCCTGCCCAGCCTAACGCCGCCGAACAACATGATCGCGCCCTACTGGACCGACCTGGACCTGGACGGCGACCTGCCGAGCGACGGGGGCGCCGGCACATGGTCGGCAGCGTTCGTGACCAACGGCGTCACCAACTGGTTCGTGGCCGAGTGGACCGGCGCGGCCCGCTTCAGCTTCCCTGGGACGGCCCACTCGTTCCAGATCTGGATCACGCTTGGCACCGACGAAGTCTTTATGACCTACGGCCCCAACACGCCCACCGAGACGCGCGTGACCGTAGGCGCCGAGAACTTCGACGGCACCGTCGGCGACAACCATTATGTCGACATATCGTCGAGCCTGGTCAACGGCCAGGGCATCGCGCCGGTCGAGAACGACGAACTGGAAGTCATCACGGCCGGCGACCCCGGCGGGCACACAATCGCCTACCAGTTGCGCGGCGCGCGCAGGGGCAGCTACCTCAACACCGCCGAGATGACATCGCCGCTATTCCTGGGGGTGAATTTAGCGTCGGCGCAGATAGAAGTGACCAATCGGTAGCCAGGCCATCCGGTCTTGAATGTAGGCCGCGGGCGAACTGGTCCTCAGTTCGCCCGCGGCTTTGTTGGTCTTCAGGTGATGATGAATTTATAACACTTTGCTCATCTTCGTACGCCGGTTCCCGCCCTCATATCGCTCCCCAAAGAGATAAAAGGGCAGATCGACCGTCGTATATTTATTGAATCATTCTTGACAGATCATTCATAATACTCCTATACTTAGTATACCCCTTTAGGAAAACCTATATCGTCCCTGGATTGGCTAAGACTCGGGCAAGCAGCGCCGCTTGTTCGTGCATGCTTTCGATCATCGCCGCACGGCGCCGGCATGTTTCCCCGACCAGCGAAAGGAGGCGCTAGCAGACGTTGATCCCAGGCAACCCATAACCGTGGCCGATCGCCCACGGGCGTCGCGGCGCCGCGCCATCGCTCCAGCATCCCACCGCTCCACCGCTCCACCGACCTCACCCATCGCACGCCTCCCGCTTGGCATCGCGCACCTCATACTAACTTGCGTTCTGGCGGAAAAGATGAACGTGGGAGAAAGCAAGATCGTGGAGGGCAGCCCCTCCACACCTCCCCGCCGCAAGATGCCACACTTCAAGTTGGTATAACGTAGTCCAAACTCGTACACCATAGCGTGATATTGGCACCTTATGAGGAGGGTTCATCACCATGCGTTCGTATCGGGGAAAGGTCTCCAAACGGGTGTTCAGCCTGCTGCTGATCCTGGCTGCCGCGCTCTCGCTCGCCCCGGCGACGATGGCCCGCCAGCTGGCCGGCCAAGGCGCCGCGCACACCGACCCACGCGCCAAGATCCATGCCGACCTATTGAGCGATATTGACGCGGCGCTAAGCAGCGGCGCCAGGCTCAACGCGGCGACCGCGAGCATGCAATTTGTGGCCCGCATTGTACCGGGAACCGACCTGGGACCGTACGCCGAGCGCTGGTTCGCGCGGCCGTTTGTCGACCCGCTGGGTCTGACGGTGGGCGCCGGCTCGGCTCAACCATCCAAGCTACTGAAGATGGCGGCGCTGCCGGGCGTCATATTCCTCCAGCGGCCCGAGTTCGCTGGTCGAGCCACCCAAGCCGGTCGACACCGACGTCGAAAAGCAACTCAACAGCGCGATCAGGCCGAAGCTCAACACCGACCCGAACGCCCCCCGCCCCGGCCCGGCGCCCAACGGCTGGTTCCACACCACCGGGGCGATCCACGGCTCGACGCGGGCTTGGTCGAAGGGCTACACTGGCGAGGGCGTGCGCCTGATGTCCAACGACTCGGGGGCCGACTACTGCCACCCCGACCTGCACGGGACCTGGGCCTACGTCGACGATCAGGACTCGCCCTACTACGGCCTGCCCGAGATGTTCGACTCGTACACCAGCTTCGTCGCGGCCTTCGACTACTACACCGGCAGCAGCCTTATCGCCGATGGGCAGGCCTACTACGCCGACACCTCGACCGAGATCACCGCGCCGACGGCCGCCGACTGGAACACGGCCCCCGCCGACCAGAAGGTCGTCGACTTCCAGCCGCTTGGCGCCGCCGCCGCGCACACGTATACACTGCCGGGCACCAGCCGGAGCGGCGTCTACCACATCGGCTTCCACCCCGATAACTCGCTCGCCTCAGTCGCCGACATTTTGAGCGCTGAGTTCGGCGACGGGTCGGCGCTGTTCCGGGAGCGCGCCGCGATCCTGGTGGTGGACGGGAAGCGCAGCGGCCAGTACGACAGCGTCTACGTCGACCTGAACTACAACTACGATTTCACCGACGACACGCCCGCCATCCTCGACCGCCGCTTCCGGCACCATGAGACCGCCTGCCTTGACTATGACGAGGATGGTCTCAACGACGTGTCGGGCGGGCTGGTCTACTTCATCGCCGATGGCGAGACCGCTGCTCCGACGCTGGACTGGTACTGGGGCATCCCCGGCACCAACTACGGCAATGGCGACCTGGTCGCCTTCCACGTGATGGACTTCTTCGCCAGCCCCGCCGGCAACCACGGCCAGGGCACCACCTCGGTGGCGGTGGGCCAGGGCCGGGTGCGCGGCAACATCATCTTTGGGCCGGACGGCCCCCCGCAGGCCGAAGGCCAGGGACTGGTCGTCGGCCCCGGCAAGGATGTCCAGAGCACCCAGAACGGTGACTTCTACAGCTCGCCGTTCATCGAGGATGGGCTTCATCTTCGCCGCGCTGGGCTACGACGGCGTGTCGGGCACGGGGGACGATATCCAGATCATCAGCAACTCCTGGGGCAGCAGCAATGTCGACAACGACGGCTGGGACCAGGAATCGCGCCTACTCGACCTGATCAACCGCGATATAGGGCCGAACCTGGCCATGCTGATCGCGACCGGCAACGGCGCCGCCGGCTACGGCACGGTGACTTCGCCCAAGCCGTCAACCGGCATTGGGGTGGGCGCATCGACGCTGTTCGACACGTTCGGCGGCTTCGAGCCGATCGGCTCGGCCGACCAGATCGTCGGCGGCGACCCGATGTCCTGGTCGGACCGCGGTCCTGGCGCCGACAGCGGCGTCGGAGTCGACGTGGTGGCGACGGGCGCCTTCGGCACCGGCGACGTCGCGCTGAACGAGATCCTGGTGGGCGCGATCGCCACCGACAGCTTCGGCGGCACCTCGATGGCCACCCCGGTGGCGGCCGGCAACCTGGCGCTGATCTACGACGCCTGGCACTCGCGCACCGGGGAATGGCCGACATTTGCACAGGCCAAGGCGGTGCTGATGGGCACGGCCAAGAACACCCACCACGACGTATGGAGCCAGGGCGCCGGGCTGGTCGACGCCGACGAGGGCACCAACGCCGCGTCGGGCCGGGGCGGCACCTACGCCTTCCCGACCGAGTGGCGCGTGGGCGACTACCACGATAAAGAGTATCAGGCCTTCGCCAATATCATCGGCCCCGGCGAGTCCGACACCCAGACCTTCACCCTGCCGAACAACAGCAACAGGTCGCTCAAGGTACACCTGAGCGCGCTGCGCTTCCAGCAGGCCGGCTCGCGCTTCTACTCCTTCACGTCGAACGACCAAGCCGGGGATCACGGCCTGGCCAACATCCCGGATTATGTGTTCCGCATCGACCAGGACATCCCCAAGGGCACCGACCTGCTCCAGGTGCATCTCTCGAAACCCTACGGCCAGTTCGACCCGGACGGCGACCTGTCCGAGCCGTTCAACAACTGGCGCGTCAACATCCAGAACTGGACCGACCTCGACGGCGACGACCAGTTCTGGGTTGATCAGAACAACAACGGCCAGGTCGACGTGACCTTCGACGACGATGGCAACGTCACCGGCAGCGAGATGGACATCGGCGAGTTCGTGCGCTTCACCTATGGCTACAACACCGGGCCGACTCAGCAGGCCCGCATCGGCAAGCCGCTGCAACGGATGGATGACGGCATCCTGCTCTCCTTCCGCCACCGCAACCAGGTGGAGGAGGTGCCGCAGACCGACCTGACGGTGCAGGCCACGTTCTGGAAGGAGGTCGCGTGGGACTGGCTCTCCTTCAACAACAGCGAAGTGACGATCCCGGCCCGCGGGAGCGCGACCTTCAACGCCAAGATCAGGGTGCCCAGCAATACGCCGTACGGCATGTACGAGGGCTCGATCATCGCCAGCTACGGCAGCCACGACGTCCAGATCCCGGTGACGGTCGCGGTCGCAGCGACCGGCACGCGCTTCGCCTTCGGCGGGACCTCGGCCCGCAACGAGCTCTACGATAATAGCCGGCTGTTCGGCTACACCGACTACGACTGGCGCGAGGAGTCCGGCGACTGGCGCTTCTTCTGGACCGACGTCAGGCGCAGGGATCTGCCGAGCAACGGCCAGTCCTTCCTGGTGGTGGATAACACCTGGGAGAACAACGGCACCGACATCGATACGATCGTGCTTGGGCCGCAGGAGGACTGCTTCAGCAACGGCGTCAACTGCCCAGACCTCTTCGAAGGGTTCCCCGGCGCCAGAAACATCTACGGCCCGTACACGCTGGAGCCGGTGGGCAGCAGCGTGAATACCCACGTCGGCAGCGGGCGCTGGCGCTTCCAAACCTCGTCGGGCGGCGCGCGCGAGATGATCGCCGCGCCGGCGAGCCCTGGCCTGCACGGCATCCTGCTGCACCAGGTCAAGGTTGCCGGCGGCAACACCGGCGATCCCTTCGCCGGCCGGGTCGGGCTGGTGACGGTCGATCCGGGCGCGATCACGGCTGGCGCGGGGGAGACCTCGACGACGGTGACGATCAACACCCAACTGGCGCTCGAGAACTTCCAGGCCGATGGCTTCGGCTTAAGCCGACCAGAGATAACCACCGAGACCGCCAGCCAGGATGACCCCAACGATCCGTCGTCCGCTTCGTTCAGCAAGACGGTGACGATCCAGCACGGGGCCTTGCTGGAGGTGCAGACCTCCAACTCCGCGAACGGGTCGGACATCGACCTATATGTGTATGGGCCGGATGGCTCATTGGTCGGCGTCTCGGGGGGATCGACGGACGAGGAGTTCGTCTCCCTGCTCTTCCCCGAAGACGGCGACTACACGATCCAGGTCCACGGCTACAGCGTCCCGTCGGGGACCGACACATTCGAGCTGTCGGTCAACGCGGTGCAGGGCAACGATATCACGGTCAGCAACCTGCCATCCTTCATACCGGCGGGCGGCTCGGCCACGATGACGGTCAGTTGGGATACCACAGGGCTTGCGCCGGGCACCTACTCCGGGCTGGTGCTAATGGGTCCGGCGGCGGCGCCAGGGCTGCTCCAACTGCCGGTGGAGGTCGTAGTGCAGTAGCGCATTGGAGACTGTTTGAAAAGGGGGAGTTTGAGGGGTCGCCCCTCAAGAATCCCCCTTCCACCACGGATCGCGAGTGACACTTGGAGATTGGAGATTGAAAAATCTCCAATCTCCAATCTCTTACAGCTCCCCACAATAGTAGGCGATCCCGCCGACGGCGACGTAGCGGTACCGGGCGCCGCCGGCCTCAAGCACGACCTCGTAACCCACCCGCAGGCCGGCGGCGCCCGCTTTGGCCGAGTCCCCACACGGCGCGTCACTAGCCACCTCCCGCGCGTCGCCGCCGACGATGCCGATGTCGCCGGCCGGCACCCCAAGCCGGGCCGCCAGGTGCCCAAGGGCCGCCACGCGCACGTCCTTCCGATACTGGTCGGGCGATCCCGCGCCGGTGGGCGCCGGGCTGCCCGCCGCTCCAAGCCCGTAAATCAGAAACGACTCGGCCTGGGGCGGCGCCGGGCGAACGAGTGCGATCGGCGTTCGCGGCGGGGCGTGGGCCGGCGGGGTCGCGACCACTGGCACCGTCGTGCTGGGTAGCGGCGAGGCGCTGGTGGGAGCCGCTACTGGTTGCGTTACGGCTGGCGGTTGTGTGCCTGGCCCATTCTGAGCTACCGATGATGAGGATGGCGCAAATGGCGTGAAGGTCGGCGGAAGTGGCGTCTGCGATACGGACGGATCACCCGGTGCAATCGCTGTGGCCGGGGCGACGAGCGTGGTCGAAGCCGGCGCCTCTAGCGGCATCGAGATACGGCCACAGCCGATCAGCCCGGCAGTCAACAGCCACCCAATCAATGGCCAGGTCATCCTGCGGTTCAGCATACTTGCTCCTCTCCAGCGCCATATGCGAACGAGAGGCACGCGCCGCTCGCGCCCTACCCTGTTAGACGCGCCGAAACGCCCGATGGTTCCCCGGTTGCCGGTCCTGCCCTGCGCTCTTTCTCCCCCACAAACCAAAGGACAATGGTATACTTCTCGTCAGAAGAGACCGGCGCTCCACTCTGGTGGAGCTGCCCGTAAGACAGATCGGCATGCCCGAACCACACACCCCACGACCAACTGACATCGCTTCAGCAGCGCGTGCAGCGCTGTGCGGCCGCCGCTATCCCCCGGAACTGCTGGCGCGCCTGGACGAACTGGAGGAGCCTGAGATCGGCGCGAACCCCTGGGTTGCGCTATTGCAGGGGCGGCGGCTGTGCCGGCTCCACAGCCGTTTCGCCGCCGCGACCGCGCTGATCGACGGGGCGCTGGCCACGTTTCGAGCGGTCGGCGACGCGGAAGGGGAGCTGTGGGCGCTGGCCGAGTGGGTGGTGATGCACTACCACGCCGCCGACTTCGCCGCCGGGCTGGCCGGCGTGGAGCCAACGATCGAGCGCCAGATGCGCCCATACCTGCGCGCCGAACTGCACTTTGGCCGTTTCCTCTGCCTGATCGGCCTGGCGCGCGTGGGCGAGGCGGTGGCGGCCGGCGAGGCGGCGCTCGCCGCCCTCGACGCCGACCCCGACCCCTGGCTCCAGCAGGTCGGCCGCATCCAGATGCAGCGCAACATCGCCGCCGGGTATCACTATCTCGGCCAATCGCGCCGCTCGGTCGAGGCAGCCGAGCACGCTGCGGCACTGGCACAGGAGCGCCCCGACACCGCCGACATGCAGCCGTGGTGCTTCTACGAGCTGGGGCTGGCCTACTGGCGCTACGGCCGGCTGGCCGCCGCCACCGAGGCCCTGGACAGCTCCCGGCGGCTGGCCGAGACCTGGCGACACCACGAGCTGTGGCGCTGGGCCGTGGCGACTCAGGGGCATGTCCTGCGCGACCAGGACCGCCTGGACGCCGCGCTGGCGGCCTACCAACTGGCCAACTGCTGGGGCGAGGATCTGGAGGGACCGGCGTTCATCCAACTGCGCCAGGGGCGCCTGGCCGAGGCGCGCTGGAGCTGCGAGTTGCGCATGGAGCTCGCGCGGCACAGCGACAACCGTGGCGTGGCCGACGCGCAGATGCTGCTGGCGCTGGTCGAACTCAAGAGCGGGCACCCAGCCGAGGCGCTCCGGCTGCTCGACCAGGTTCGCGCGGACTACGCGGCCCTGGACTACGGCTACTACGAGGCGACCGCGCAGCTTTATCGCGCGGCCGCAGCGCTCTCACTCGAACGCGCCGACGTGCTCGCCGATGGGCTAAGGCACTACCTGCGCTTCGCCGCGCGCGAAGAGCAGCTTACTTGCGCCTGGTGGCTGCCCGATCTGATCAAAGAACTGCTGCTGTACGCCCTGAAGCACGATATCGAGGCGACATGGGCGCGGCACATCCTCGCGCGACGCTTCTCCTCGAACCTGCCGGTATCCTCATCGATCGCCTCGACCTACCAGACGGCCGAGCTGGAGATCGCGCGCCGGATGCAGTTGAGCCTGCTGCCCGAGCTACCGCCGGCCATGCCCGACCTGGATATCGCGGCGTGTGTGCTGCCGGCTGCCGAGGTCGGCGGCGACTTCGTCGGCTATTTTCCCAGCGGCGCCGTCCCTGGGACCGATGCGCGGCGCCAGCTTGGCATCGCGGTCGGCGACATTTCGGGCAAAGGGCTGGGCGCGGCGCTGCTGTTGAGTGGCACCGTCGTCGCGCTGAACACCGTCGCCGTGCCCGACGCCGCGCCGGCGCAGGTCGCGGCAGCGCTCCACGCGGCGATGCGCCCCTACACCAGCCGCAGCCGGATGAACATTGCCTTCTGCTACACTCTCCTGTCGCAGCGCGCCAGCGGCTGGTCGCTACGCACGATCGGGGCCGGGGCCATCCCGCCGCTGGTGCGCCGCGCATCCGGCGAGGTGTTCTGGCTGGATACGGCCGGGTTCCCGCTGGGGACGCTGGCGGCCGATCGGTACCGGGAAGCGTCAGCCCAGCTTGCGCCAGGCGACATCCTGCTGCTCCTGAGCGACGGGGTGATCGAGTCGATGAACGCAGCGCGTGAACTCTTTGGCTTCGACCGTACCGCCGAGGTGCTGGCGGATGCCGGCGCCGCCAAGGACGCGCATGGCACACTCCTGGCGCTGATCGAGGCGGTGCGCCAGCACACCGGCGCGCTCGATCAGCACGACGATATCACGATCGTGGTCGTGCGCGTGCTGGCGGGCGCGGCGCGCTAGACGAATGAGCTGGCGCGATACGCCATTTGCACGCGATGAAAACATGGCTATAATAGGAGGCAAGCGGGCTGGTAGCTCAGTGGTAGAGCAGCGGTCTTTTAAACCGATGGTCGCGGGTTCGATCCCCGCCCGGCCCATTCCACACACATCTGACGCCACATCGTATCGCTCAACCGCGCATTCGCCGCCACGAGCAATGGGGCGATCAGGCCCAGTGGCCGGATTGCCACCACCGAGTGGCGCTTGATCAGCACCTGCTCCACACACTGTACCAAAACTCCCGTCGCTCAGGCATTGGTCCCGCACGAAGGAGATCCGCCAGCTCGGCCAGTAGGCGCACAGCGCCATCCACAAGCGCCGGACTATCATCGGCCTCCGCCGCCCCCTCCTGCTGAAGCTGCCTCCGCAGCGCCTTCCGCTCGGTTTCATATTCTTCGTCGGTTTTCAACCCATCTTCGTACAGCCGCGCAAGCCGCTTGATGCGGGCCTCAAGCGCGGCGCGATTGGTGGCTGGTCATGTTGCCGGGCTCGCCTGGCGCTTATGCAATATGGGCACGGCATGCATCCAGTTGATCTTCCAGGCTTTCCCCCTGGAGTTGCTTGCGACTCGATACGCGGATCTAAATCTCAACCCCAGGCAGGCCATCCGCACCCAACAGCAGCGACAGTTCGCCGGCGTGGGGCAGGTCGTGGTCGAGGAGACCCCAGATCGTCTGCAGGATCGGTACCTGCTCCTCGGGGATAGCGTCGGTGGGTGATCCGCGCATCAGACAAACGGTGATGAACCGCCAGGTCAGTTCCAGCCCATGCACAATCTCGGCGGCAGTGTGCGGTGGGTCGTCGGCATCATCCCACCGGAGCAGCGACGTTAGTTCCGCCGCTTCCTCGCCCAGAGTACGGTGCAGCCACAAGGCTCGCCCAAAGACGATATGTTCGGCGATTTCTCCCGGCGTGCGCAGACCAGGCATAAGCCGTCGCTGCATTTGTTCCTCGGTGAGCGGCGCGATTGCGCGCTTGAGGGCCTCCTGGTAGTCTTGCCAACTTTCGAAGGCACGCGCCTCCGCTATTGCTGCTCTTGTCATTTACGCTACTCCCTCTACATTTTGCAATAGTATGGCGGGCGTGGCCACGGCTGTCAAAGCGGTATCGCCAGTCTTATGGGTGTAATCCGCTGTTAGCCAGCGTTCCGGACGCATACGAACCACAATATGCTGCCCGTTGGCGATGGCGCTCGCGCTCTCGGCAATATAGACATTGCCGGCGTCGATGCCAAGATATCGGTGTGCCAATGGCCGCGCATCACGTTCGAGATCAACCGGCTCGATGGCTGTAATTGGCCCTTCAACACTGACATATTGGTAGGGTCGTTGTTCGCTTTGCACACACAAGCTAAAGCGGCCGGCGTGTTGGAGCAGGCGTGCTTTGCGCGATGCCTTTTCCATCCAAACAAAGAGTTCGCCGCCTGGCGTATAGCCGTACCATATTGGTACGCTGAGTGGCCCATGCCCTTCCTCTGCGATGCTGATCATGCCAACATGCACATCGGCTAAAAAACGCTCACGCTCAGTAGTGGTCATGGTAGGTGACATCGAGCTGCTCCTGGTTGTTCGATCTCATCTGAGCCTATACCTGCCTATTCGAGTCTACGTTGCTACTTGACAATAGTCAAGTACCTACAATAAAGTAGGGTACCTACCAAAATGTACGTATGAGGGAGATCATGAAAGTGCAGCAAGGATATACATGTGATACCTGCGGCTTGGTTCCAGCGCTTGACGTGATCGGCGGCAAGTGGAAGGCTCTCATCTTGTGGGAAATGAACACCCGGCCACGCCGTTTTGGCGAATTCAAGCGCCTCGTGCCGGGTATCAGCGAAAAGATGCTTATTCATGCACTTCGAGAAATGGAAAGGGACGGAATTGTTCGCCGGGAGGTCTTTTACGAGGTTCCACCACGGGTTGAATACTCTGTGACCGAATTTGGTGCCACACTCAACGCGGCGTTGGAGCCGTTATGCAGTTGGGGCAAGCGGCATATGGAACGAATTGCCACGCGGCATCAGGAATAACGTGAAGCGATTCAGGTCGTCAGTCGTGACCCATCCGCCTGTTTGGCCTGGGTTCATACACTACCGCTTCGGGCAGGGATACTAGGATTGGGAGGCGCGCATGCTGCTGCTGTTAAAGAACATTCTGTTCACGCTGTTGGTACCTGGAACGGTCGCCGTCTCCATCCCTCTCTGCCTTCTCGCCTCACGAGGCGTGCCTCCGCCCGCAGAGTTGTGGCGGGGCAGGTGCGATCGGCGGTCATGCCGTTCCTGCGCTCGTCCGTGCAGGCCATGAAGGTCAGCGCGCTCGCGCGCACGCCCCACAAGGCTGCACGGTTGCGTACGCAAGGCGCAGCACCGATCATGGTCTCCATCTTCGATCGGGCGGCCCTCACGGACGCCTTCCGCAACCACCCAAGGTCGCGCCGGCCGCAGTGGCCGAGGGGACGTCGGAGGTGAAAGCCGAGCCAGCGGTGGCGTTGGAGGACGCGGCGGCCGCAAAAAGACGGCTGTTGCACCGACGGCGTAGGTCGCTTCACCGTGAAGCGCAAGCTGACGTATCCTCCAGGAGTATCAGCCAATGCAGCATACCGATATCCTGATCATCGGCGGTGGCGTTATCGGCAGCGCGATCGCCTACCACCTGGCGCGCCAGGGCAGGCTGGTGCTGCTCGTCGACCGAGCGCCCATCGCGAGTGCGCCGACTGCGTCCTGGGCCAGCGCCGGCGGAGTCCGCCGCCAGGGACGCGACGGAGCTGAGGCCGCGCTCGCCAGCGAGGCGATCGCGCGCTGGCCAGGTCTGGAGCAGGAACTGGAGGCAGATCTGCACTACCGCCAGGGCGGCAACCTGCTGCTGGCGGAGAACGATGCTGACGCCGAGCGGCTGCTTGCCTTTGTTCGAGAGCAGCACGCACTGGGCTTTGCCGACGTGCGGCTCCTCGACCAAAAGGAAGTGCGCGCGCTCATCCCAAGCGTGGGCAAGCAGGTCTTGGCCGGCAGTTACAGCGTGGCCGACGGCCAAGCCGACCCGTTGCGAACAACGCGCGCCTTCGCGGCTGCGGCCCAACGTCACGGCGCCGTCTACTGGACTGAGACGGAATGCACGGCGCTGCTGGCGCGGGACAAGCGCGTGAAAGGCGCACGAACCGTACGCGGCGAGGTGGTTGCGGAGACGGTGGTGCTGGCGGCCGGCGCCTGGAGCGACGAATTGGCCGCCACGGTCGCCGCGCGGCTGCCAATTCGCACCCGCGCCTATCAAATGCTGCGCTCGACACCGGCGCCGCAGGGCTTGTTGATGCCTGTCGTCAGCGCGCTTGGCCGCGCCCTGTCCCTGAAACAGCTCTCTGACGGAGCCTTTCTGCTTGGTGGCGGCTGGCCTGGTGATCCAACCCCCGATCGAACGGGCTTCACGTTGCGCCAGGACAGTGTTGTGGGCAACTGGGCTGCTGCCTGCGCGATTCTGCCCGCCGTGGGAGAGCAGCAGTTGGCCCAATCCTGGTGCGGGCTTGAGGCCGAGAGCATCGACGGCATTCCATTCGTCGGGCCACTGCCTAGTCTGGAGGGCCTGACACTTGCGCTCGGTTTCTCCGGCCACGGCTTCGCTCTCGCACCCGCCATCGGCCGCGCGGTGGCCGAGCAGCTTGGTGGCCGAGCGGTGCCGGCCTTGGAGGGCCTGAGTCCCCAAAGAATCGCGCACTTTGACCAGCGACACCTCGAGAGGTTCATCGGGGCAGCCAACGGCGACAGCTAATTCATGGGCGACTGGCACTGTTTGGAGAAATACAGTGATGCGAACGGAGACGAGCGCGGCGCCAGTGGTGAGCGGTCGGCTCACCTGCCCTAGCCCATGGAGGAGTCATACGCTCCGCACCACACCGCTGTGCCGCGCCCATGCCGGCGTGGAACACGCGGCCCTCAAACTGCGTCCAGGTACAGCCTCAACGTCGGACCCCTGTCCACCTTCCCCAAGCAGACCGCCGTCACCACAGCGACCAGGCACGAACACGATCGAGGACCAGGCTGCCGATGTTGCGGACTTTACATCGCGTAGCGGATCGCCGCAAGATCGAGGTTGGGATAGGCGGCGAGGAGGCCGTGCAGCGCGTTGCGGATGCCGCTACTGACGTCCGGGGTCGTAGGTGATTTGCAACGCGCCACTCTCCTGGCGCGCTCATCGAGCACTACGGCGTCGGTGTTGGTTCCGCCGACATCGATGCCAAGCCGGAGCTTCATGCCCGATCCTCTTGTGTAGCATAGCGCCTGCTCACCTCTGCACCTTGTCGCTCTTCTCACGGCCAGAGCGGGCCACAATCGCCTTCGCCCGCTCGATCACGGGGCGGTCGATCATCTCGCCCGCCAGCCGAAACGCCCCCAATATGGCTCCTTCGGCGGCTTTGAGTACCCGCTCGGCCCAAGCGATCTCGGCTTCTGTCGGCAGAAACCCCCGGTTCACCATCTCGATTTGCCCAGGGTGGATGCAGAGCTTTCCACCGAAGCCGAGGCGGCGCGCTCGGTCTACGTCGGCAGCCAGACGCTCGACGTCGTTGAGCGCAGTGGTCACTCCGTCGAGCGGCGGGAGTAGCCCGGCGATACGCGAAGCTAGGATCACGCGCGAGCGGGCGTAGAGCAGTTCTTGGTCCTCGCCCTGGATTCCGGCATCCAGCTGCAAATCGATCGACCCGAAGGCCAAGCGCTCGACTTGCGGTGCTTCAGCGACCTCGCGAGCATTCCAGATGCCGAGCGCCGTTTCCAGAATTGGCAGCACGCTCGCGCCATCAGGGATTTGCGCGGCGATCGTGGCGATCTGCTGCGGGTCTTCGGCCTTCGGCAGAACAATCCCGGCCAGCCCTGGCCTCGCGACCGCCGCAAGGTCGTCCTGAAACCACTCGGTCGTCGTCCCGTTGATGCGTACATAGACGGGGCACTCAAGTGTGAGCCAGGCTGCGGTTGCGGCGCGCGCTGCGGCTTTGCTGTCGTCTGAAACCGCATCTTCAAGGTCGATGATCACTGCGTCCGCGCCAGCGGTGTGAGCCTTCGCAAAGCGGTCGGGTCGATCACCTGGGACGAAGAGGTACGAACGGCCAGCCATGTTACGCCTCCAGGAGTAGGTCGCGCATCCTCGGCTCCCGATCGAGTCTCCAGGCGCGACTGATGATCCAGCGCGTCTCCTCAGTTGTCCCGCTGGTTCTCGTGTATCTCATCGGAACGCTCATGATGGCTCTCCTGGTGCGAGGCGCACGATCTGGGGAGCCTGCCCGCGCTTATAAACCATGATCGTCCGCTTGAAGGTGATCACGACCGTGCCGTCCTGATTGTACCCGAGCGTTCGCACGGTCACGATTCCGACGTTCGGGCGTGACTTCGACTCGCGCTTCTCGAGGACCTCCGACTGCGAGTAGATTGTGTCGCCCTCGAAGACTGGGTTGGGGAGACGAATCTCGTCCCAGCCCAGGTTTGCCATCACATGCTGCGAGATATCGGTGACGCTCTGTCCGGTCACCAGTGCGAGTGTGAAGGTCGAGTCGAGGAGCGGCCTCCCGAACTCGGTCTGTGCGGCGTAGTGGTGATCGAAGTGGATCGGAGCGGTGTTCTGGGTGAGCAGTGTGAACCAGATGTTGTCGGTTGTCGTCACTGTGCGACCGAGCGGGTGCTGGTAGACGTCACCAACCTCGAAGTCCTCGTAGAAGCGACCGCGCCAGCCTTCTTTGACTCCCATTCATGCCCTCCTTTCGCGTGATTCAGCCGGGCAACGTTTTCAGGGAACACGTTCCGCTCTGCCCCGGCTGCTTCTCAGAAAGAGTAGTATACTGCTTTGCAAAACTCAGGTACACCACTTGCTCGCCCTTGTTCGACCTGACCATACGAGGAGGTGCTACGCGTGGCCAGCACCGAAGCATACCCGGAACTTCGCACCGCTATCCGCGAGCTCTGCCGAAGCTTCCCCGATAGCTACTGGCGCGAGCTGGATCAGCGGCGTGCCTACCCGGAGGAGTTCGTCCAGGCGATAACCAAGGCAGGCTATCTGGGCGCCCTGATCCCAAAAGAGTACGGCGGGATGGAGCTGAGCCTGACCGAAGCCACGATCATTCTCGAAGAGGTCAATCGTTCCGGCGGCAATGCTCAACCCTACCATGCCCAGGTCTATACCATGGGCACGCTGCTGCGTCACGGCTCGGAGGCGCAAAAGCGCGCGTACCTGCCCAAGATCGCAGCGGGTGAGCTGCGGCTACAGGCCTTCGGCATCACTGAGCCCGAGGCCGGGAGCGACACCACCAGGCTTGGCACGATGGCGGTGCGGCAAGACGACCACTACGTTGTGAACGGTCGCAAGATGTTTATCTCGCGCGTGCAGCACTCTGACCTCATGATCCTGCTTGCACGGACAACGCCGCTGGAGTTGGTGAAGCGGAAATCGGAGGGTCTGTCGGTCTTCCTGGTGGAGCTGCGTGAGGTGATCGGCAAGGGACTGAGTGTGCAGCCACGCCCGATGATGATCAACAACGAGACCAACGAGCTGGTCTTCGAGAACATGAAGATCCCGGCCGGTAATCTGATTGGAGCGGAGGGTCAGGGGTTGCGTTACATCCTTGACGGTATGAACGCCGAGCGCATCCTGATCGCCTCGGAGTGCATTGGCGACGGGCGCTGGTTCGTCGACCGCGCCGTCCGGCGTGCCAGAGAACGAGTCGTCTTCGGTCGGCCGATCGGCCAGAACCAGGGTATTCAGTTCCCGATCGCTCAGGCACACATCCACGTCGAGGCCGCCGACCTGATGCGCTTCCACGCCGCCGAGCTATTTGATCGCGGTGAGCGCTGTGGCGCCGAGGCGAATATGGCCCTGCATCTGGCAGCGACAGCTTCATGGGAAGCGGCCAACGTTGCGATGCAGACCTACGGCGGCTACAGCTTCGACGTGGAGTACGACATCGAGCGCAAGTTCCGTGAGACGCGGCTTTTCCAGATCGCGCCGATCTCAACGAACTTGATCCTTTCGTATATCGGTGAGCATGTGCTTGGCCTGCCGAGGTCGTTCTGATACACATGGCCTCACGAAAGATCTTACTATGGAGCTAGCTCCAGCCAGGCTGGTCAGGAGGATGCGGATTGGCGCTGCTGATCGGCTGCCCATACCAATCGCAGATGCGGTGCGCGCGCCGTGTGACAGTGTGCGACATATGCAGCCACCGCAGTCGGATAATCGGCAGCCAAGCCGTCCAGAATCTGATGCAGGATCTGGAGGGTGAGCGCCTCCTGACCGACGCGGGGGATGTAGACGTAGGCATTGCGCTGCTTGCAGGGCAGACGCAGGAGGAGCGCCCATGGATCTGCTTGATCGACTGCTGGGCCACGATCGCTGGACAACTGCACAGCTGCTGGAGCGCTGCCGCGAGCTGCGCGCGGCGCAATGGACACAGCCATTTGACCTGGGCCATCAGACGCTGGCGGCGACCTTCCAGCATATGATCGGCAATGTGCGCGTCTGGACGGATCTGATGGCGGAGCGTCCCGTACGACAGTCCTCAGACGAAGCGCTGCTCAAGGCGAACGACCTGATCGCAGCCTGGCAGAGCGGCGACAAGACTATGTCAGCACGGTTGCTGGTTTGCTAGGCCAAGCGGCTATCTCTTCCTGAAGTGTTTTAGCCACCTCCAACAGAAAGAGAACACCACATGAGTGCCGTCGACAAAGCACTTCAAACCCAGCTCACCAACATTCAGACCAAGACAGGCAAGACCCTGGATGAGCTGCGCGCGGTTCTCCAGCAGAGCGGTCTCGCAAAGCATAGTGAGATCCGCGCCATGTTCCAACGCGATCTCGGCCTTGGGTATGGCGATGCCAATATGCTCGCCCAGGTCTTGCGCGACGCCGCTCCTGAACGGGCAAGCGCTGCCCAAGCAGCGACGCCTGATGACGTGGTGAACACTCTCTATGCTGGTGCAAAGGCAGGTTTGCGCTCCATCCATGACCGGCTGATGGCGGAAATTGAGCAGCTTGGCGCCTTTGAGATTGCACCCAAGAAAGGCTATCTCAGCCTGCGCCGTAACAAGCAATTTGCCATGATTGGCCCAGCCACGAACACACGTGTCGAGGTAGGTCTAAATATGAAGGGCGTGGATGCGACCGCGCGGCTGGCTGAGATGCCCGGTGGCAGTATGTGCAACTACAAAGTGAAAGTGACTGACGTCGCGGAGGTCGATGCCGAGCTGATTGCGTGGATCAAGCGCGCCTACGAGAGCGCAGGGTAGAGACGGAGATTGCAATGGCACAAACGCGTGACTGGAAAGGCATGAAGGAGATGTCGGCCCGCCTGCTTAACGAGCGTACGGGTCAGGATCTGGACTCCTGGAATCAGCGCATCAAAACGGAGGGCTTCACGGACGAGCAGGCACTGCGCGCCTGGCTGACTGACCAGAACGTGACCGGCTATGCCCAATCGCTGCTCGTGATGGAGCGCTTCGGCTATCCCGCCTTTTTCCTCGCGTCTGCTGATGAGCTGATAGAAGGACAGTATGCCGACCGCCCGCACCTCCGACCAATCTTCGATGCCATTATTGACGCCGCTGCCGGTCTGGGTGAGGTAGTTGTCCAGACCCGCAAGACCTATATCTCGCTCGTGACGCCACGCCGGACGTTCGCACGAATACAGCCGACGACCAAGCAGCGCGTGGATCTCGGCCTACGCCTGGAAGGGCAGCAGTCCGGCGAACGCCTGCTTCCCTGCAAAATCCACGAGACCATGCCGCTCCAGATCAGCTTCACGTCCCTGGAGGAGGTCGATGCGGAGGTGCTTGGCTGGCTCCAGCAAGCCTACGAGCAGAATTGCTGACACAGCGATACGTTTCTTGGGGTGACAATCAGTCTGCTCAGCCAGCTCGCATCAAGGGCGACCTGGTTGAACGGGCGTTGTGCGCGGGTGCGATCGGCTACCTGCTCAAGAACGTCACCGCCTTAGAGCTGGCGCAGGCCATCCGCGCGGCCCACGCCGGGCGCAGCATGCTCGCGCACAAGGCCACCGCCGCGCTGTGGCGGGTGTACACATGGGCGGCACGTCTTTGCTGCCCCTGGGGTGCCTGCCTGTCAACTGAGCGTGTCTCTACCCGAGCGTCGCCAGGCGCCCGCTCCAGGTCGCTCGCTGCTGTCCAGCGCGCTCTGGATATCGCTATAGGTGCGCACCCCGCGCAAGTCGAGTCCGAGGCCGACGATCGTCTGGGCCACCTCAGGACGAATGCCGACCAACTGCACCTCAGTGCCCAGCAGCCGCGCCATCTGCACGACCTCGATCAGCCCCAGGGCGACCTGCGTATCCACGATCGGCACACCGGTGATGTCGAGCAGCAGCCGTCGGGCTGATACACGCTGGATCGCCGCCAATGCGCGCTCCTGAATGTCGTGCAAGCGGGTGCTATCCAGGGCGCCGATCAGCGGCATCGCCAGCGTATCGTGCTGGAGTGGCAGGACCGGCACGCTCAGCTCGCGGATGGCGTCGCGCTGCTGGGCGTTCTCGGCAAGCAACCGCGCTTGCTCGGCTTCGCGCGTCCGCACCTCATCGACCAGACGGTGGAGGTCGGCGTTGTTCCGCGCCAATTCGGCCCCCTGCTGTTCGGACAGGCGCAGCGCCGTTTCCGCGCGGGCGTTGGCTGCCACGAGCCGCTGCGCTGTGTCGGTGGCCAGCCGGCTCAGCACCATCCCCCCGACGATCGTCACATACAGGGTCAGCTCGATCGGGCTGGTGTACACACCACTCCCGCCCGCGCGCACCAGGATGATCGTCATGATCGCGATGGCGCTGCCCAGCACCCACGCCGGCTCAGTGAGGAGCAGCGCGACGATCGGTGGCACCAGTGCGGCCCAGGTTTGTTGCTGCGTGATGTTCTCCTGTGGGATGCCGACGCCCATCAGCAGCGTGACGACGATCACTGCGATCGGCCGGGCGTATTCCCAACCGCGCCGATAGGCGAGCAGGAGACCTCCAAAGCAAAGCACCAAACTCGTGGCAATGATCCGCGAGATCAGCAGCGCGCCGGGCGTAGCGAGCACAAAGGCCAGCAGGAATGCGGAACCAGCGGTCATCAGGCCAAACAGGCCGAGATGAGATCTGACGTTGGGTCAGTTGCATAAGGTTGCTCCTTGTTGGCACCAGACGATCAGCCGCTGGCCGATCTGGAGCCGCTGCGGGTTGTTGCCGATGATGCCCTGGTTGACGCGGTAGAGTTCCTGCCAGCGGTCGGCGTCGCCATAGACGCGCCGCGCGATCCCCGGCAGCCCTTCCGGCAGGTCGAAGGGCTGGACGGTATAAACCTGCACGGCCCTCGGCGCGGCTGCATCACCCCCTAGCAAGGGAACGATCAACTGCTGTCCAGGCTGAATGATAGTGGGGTTGGTGCCGATGATCAGGCGGTTTGCTTCGTACAGCCCGATCCACTGGCGGCCGTCGCCATACAGTCGCTCGGCAATCCCCAACAGTCCTGTGATGACATCACCAGGCTGGACCGTATACACGAGAGCTGCCATAGTTTCCCCCTCATCCCTCGCAATGTCTCAGAGACTGTTTGAAAAGGCTGTTGTGCCGCCGCGATCCGTGGCGGGAATGGGCTCTTGAGGGGCTGCCCCTCAAACTCCCCCTTTTCAAACAGTCTCTCAGAACGACCGTGACTTCCGCAGGCCGCAGCAGTTTGATGCTATCCATCAAGTATACCAGCACCCGCGCCAACTTCACCTAGCCACAAGGTGAGCCTGAGACCTAAACCAAAGGATAGGTCGGCACTAACCTTCAGCCTAGTGGCAAACCTCCGACTTCCGGCTACCATACAATCATTGCCCTACGCAGACCCTATCACAGATATGTTACAAGAGGACGGCGACGTTCGCTTCCACGATGGGCGTGCGGTGGGTTGGCATTATCCCGCCTGTGTAGCGCGACCGATCGGCACGATGTATTTTTGCGCTGTCCGCATGTTCTGTACTCATGGTGAGGCATCGTCCTAGCACCCAGACCTACCTGCGCCCTCACTACTCTTCTCTGGGAATGTACTGAAATACACTGATCCGCTCGCGCTTGTGGCCGATCGGCCGCCTGGGGCTGGGTATCTCGATCCGTGCGCACGAGGTACACGCTGTCTGCCAGGTTCGGTCGGACGCTGTTGGCCGTCTATGCCTTTGTATGGTGGTGAAGGTTGGAGGTGGGAGCAGATACGCTCATTCCCCACTGATTGATTACCCGTTGGCCCTGATTGCATCTTTGGTTCGTGCTTGCCCCGGCACGCCCTGTTTGCGTGTCCTCGTTCCGCCTGCCGCGTTCGGCTCATTCCTGGTGTGCCCTTCATTAGCACGTGCTTCCTGCCGATGGCGAAGGAGCCATTGGTTGTGTCGTGCTGCGCCGCCACCCCGTGCCGGTCGTCTGAGAGCGCACGTGAAACGTGAAACGTGAAAAGCCCTCACGCATCACGTTTCACGTTTCACGCTGGGATGCCTTACGTTTTCCGATTCGCCTAGAGGAGAAACCGATCATGACAACTCCCACCGACCCGGTGCCGCAGGACCAGGAGCTACGCAGTGTGTTCACGTCGAGCCTGGCGGAGATCTTCGCCCAGCTCAACATCAGCCTGGTGGTCTCGACCTACCAGGCCGGCAAAGTGATCCTGGTGCGCCAGGACACTAGCGCGGCGGCGAGCAACGGTCACGCCGGGACGATCAACACCCATTTCCGCAATTTCCCCAAGCCCATGGGCATCGCCGTGAAAGGCGGGCGGCTGGCGATTGGCAGCCACAAGAGCGTCTGGGAGCTGCACAACATGCCGGCCCTGGCGCGCAAGCTGGAGCCAGAGGGCAAACACGACGCCTGCTACCTCCCGCGCAGCATCCACGTCACCGGCGACATCGACATCCACGAGATGGCCTACGCCAGTGACGACGAGCTGTGGCTGGTCAACACGCGCTTCGGCTGCCTGTGTACGCTGGACCCCGCGCACAGCTTCCACCCGCGCTGGCGGGCGCCCTTCCTGACGGCCTACGCGCCTGAAGACCGCTGCCACCTCAACGGGTTAGCGATGGTGGATGGACGCCCCAAATACGTGACCGCGCTGGGCGCGACCGACACGCAGGGCGGCTGGCGCGCCGACAAGGCCCACGGCGGCATCCTGCTCGACATCGAGACCAACCAGATCCTGCTGCGCGGGCTGTCGATGCCGCACTCGCCGCGCTGGTACGGCGAGCGGCTGTGGCTGCTGGAGTCGGGCGAGGGCAGCCTGGCCGCAGTCGACCTGGAGGCCGGCACCTGGCAGACGGTCTGCCAACTACCCGGCTTCACGCGCGGGATCGACTTCTACGGCCCATTGGCGTTCATCGGGCTCTCGCAGGTGCGCGAGACGGCCACCTTTAGCGGCATCCCGCTGGTCGAGCGACTACGAGGAGCGCACCTGCGGCGTATGGGTGGTCAACATTCACAGTGGCGAGACGCTGGGCTTCCTGCGCTTCGAGGCCGGCGTGCAGGAGATCTTCGCCGTCCAGGTGCTGCCCAACATCCGCTACCCCGAGATCATGGAGTGGGACGATAAGCACCTCGACCACTCGTATGTGCTGCCCGACGCCGCGCTGGCGGAAACGCCGCTGGCCGAGGTGACTGGGTGACAAGATGACAAGGTGACAAGGTGACAAGGTGGGGATGGAGCCAGAGCACGTAAGGGCGTATTGCATACGCCCCCCACCACACCCCGAAGCACCAAGAACCCTGTAGGGCCGGCCCTCCGTGGCCGCCTGCGTTCGATAGTCGGTGGTCGGCGATCGATGGTCGGCGGTCGGTCAATTCTTTGTTCTCTGTTCTTTGTTCTCGCGCTAAACCGTGGTCCACCCGTACGGCCTACTCTTGGTCGTGCGTTCATAGTTCGCTTTATTCGGACACAAGGAGCAACTTCAATGGAACGCAATCCCAATCAAGCGGAGCAACACCCGACCCAGCCCCTAGACGCCAACGAGGCGACGATCGCGGAGGCGTGGCAGGAGCAAGTGGCGCAGGCGCAGAGCAGCGCCAAGCTGGCGGCCGAGTTGCGTCACACGCGGGCGGCGTTGTACCGGCGGTTCGCCACCGCCTATCGCGACCTGCTGGCGCTGTCGCGGGCGCGACGGCGCAAGCTGCTGCGCAGTATGGGGATGACGCTGGCCGGGGCGGCGCTGGCGTTTGCCCTGGCGCTGGGCCAGGTTCCAGTTGCCCGCGCCGCCACCATCGGCGTGGGCGGGAGCTGTACCCTCATCGACGCGATCACCGCCGCCAACACCGACACCATGACTGGTGGCTGCGCGGCCGGCAGCGGCGCCGACACGATTACCTTGTCGGGCAACGTGACGCTGACCAGTGTCAATAACTCGACGAATGGACCCAACGGCCTGCCGGTGATCAGCAGTGCCATCACGATTGACGGCGCCGGCTTCACGATCGCCCGCGATCCCAGCGCACCCAACTTCCGTATTTTTCGGGTGACTAGCTCAGGTAATCTGACCCTCAACGACACGAGCGTTACCAACGGCTTGTCAGGTGATCGTGAGGGCGCCGGCATCTACAACACCGGGATGCTGACCCTGAACAACAGTACTATCAGCGGCAACAACGCCGGCAGCAGCCGCGGCGGCGGCATCGGCAACCGGGGCACGATAACCCTGAGCGACAGCACGGTCAGCGGCAACACCTCCGGTAGCGATGGTGGTGGCGGCATCACCAACGGCGGCAGCGGTACGCTGACCCTGATCAACAGCACCATCAGCGGCAATACCTCCAGTGGGAGCGGCGGCATCCTCAACAATGGCACGCTGACCCTGACCAACAGCACCATCAGCGGCAACACCGCAAGAAGGGGCGGCGGCATCTTCAACTCTGGCGGCACTGTAACCATCAGTAACAGCACCCTCAGCGGCAATACCGCCAGCAACGGTAAGGGCGGCGGCATCTACAACCAGGGCGACACGCTGACCCTGAACAACAGCACCATCAGTGGCAACACTGCCAGCAGCAGCGGCGGTGGCATCTACAACCGGAGCGCGCTCATGCTGGTACGCAGCCTGGTCTCCGGCAATACGGCTAGTGGTGTGCAGGAAATTTTCAGTACCCCTCAGTATTGCAACCCCGACCCCTATTATGGCTGCAGCGGCGGAACCGTCGTCAGCGCCAACGACAACCTGTTCGGGCACAGCGGGGAGAGCAACGCGCAGGCGTTTTATGGCTTCACGCCCAGCGGCAGCGACATCACCGCCACCAGCGACGGCACCGATCCCACCGCCTTAGCCGCCATCCTGGACACCACGCTCCAGAACAACGGTGGCCCGACCTTCACCCACGCCCTAGTGAATGGCAGCCCGGCCATCGACGCCGCCCCGAGTGGCCCGGCCACCGACCAGCGCGGCGTCGCCCGCCCACAAGGCTCGGCTTTCGACATCGGCGCCTTCGAGCTGGAGCAGGCGGCCGGGGCCGACCTGTCGGTGGCGGTCAGCGACACCTCCGACCCGACCGCCATCGGCGACAGCTACACCTACATCGTCACCGTCACCAACAACGGCCCGACTTCCGCCACCTCGATCAGCGCGGCCACCACGCTGTCGGGCGCCTCGGCCACCATCCTGTCGGCCACCTCCTCGCAAGGCTCGTGCTCGATCAGCGCGCCGACGGTGACGTGCTCACTGGGCACGCTCGCTAATGGCGCCAGCGCCACCATCACCATCACAGTCGAGCCCAACGCCACCGGCACCGTCACGGCCAGTTCGACCGTCAGTGCCAGCGAAACCGACCCGTCCACCGGCAACAACAGCGCCTCCCAAAGCACGACGATCAACAACGCGCTGGGCTGCACCGTCATCGGCACCTCCGGCAATGACATTCTCAACGGCGGCAACGGCGCCGACGTGCTCTGTGGCCTGGGCGGCAATGACACCGTCAACGGCGGTAACGGCAACGACGTTGTCTATGGCGGTTCGGGTAACAACACCATCTCCGGCGGCAACGGCAACGACGTTATCAATGCTGGTGCGGGCAACGACAACATCGAGGGCGGCAACGGCGACGACGTGATCAATGGCGGTTCGGGCAATGACACCATCGACGGCAACAACGGCAACGACACGTTGACCGACCTGGAAGGGACCGACAGCCTGAGCGGCTCCAACGGCAACGACACGATCAACGTCCAGGATGGTGTGGGCGGCGACACCGCCAATGGCGGCAGCGGCTCCGATAGTTGCACCGTGGACGGCGGTGACAGCACCAGCGGTTGCTAAGGCCCGAGTCCAGACCAGACAGGTCTTGCTCAGGCGCTTTCGATGCCTTCCACAAGACCTGTCTGGTCTTACATGTGGTCGCGATGGCAATGCGGCCCGCGATTTCAATGTGGGCCGTGATGTCAATGTGGGTCGGGTGCACATATGACAAATATCACGTGAAAAAGGGGGAGTTTGAGGGGGTCGCCCCTCAAGAATAACCCCACCCAACATTTTTATCTCATCGCCAACATATGACAAATATCACGTGAAAAAGGGGGAGTTTGAGGGGGTCGCCCCTCAAGAATAACCCCACCCAACATTTTTATCTCATCGCGACATATAACAAATGTCAATGGTAAAGATATAACATTTGTCAGATGTGCATCATGCTGATCGCGTGTATTATTGCCGGTACCCCATGATCCTTGCTCGGCAAGAGTGAAGGTCTGAATATTGTGCCCGCCCCGCCGCTTCTCATTGTGATGCTCCTCGCCAACGTTGCCGTTGGTTGGCGCCCATGACCGTTCGGCGCACGACTGCATCGCGAAAGGAGGCTGGTATCGAGTGAGTATATGCGCGTGCCGGCAAGTCTCTTTGACCATTTGCCGCTCAGATAGAGGTACACACAATGAAAATCAGCGCCTACCCGCTGTCCGACCAGACGACTGCCTTGCAACCCGCGTCCGAGGAGCGGGCGTGGAGCCTGGAAAACCAAGCCGCCTGCGCTGGCCTGGCCGTCGACACGGTCAACGGCAAAGGGTGGGAGTTGCTCTGCCCGTATGGCTTTGAAGCCTCCTGGAATGGCGGCCCCAACGCCGAGGACATTGAAATACGTCTGGAAACGACCGATGCCGACCAGCCTGGCTTTGTGCGGAGCCAACTTGGCGGCGGCATTCTGACCTTCCATAGCGGCTATCAGCTCAAGACCGAAGATACGCATGTCCTGTGGGTGCGCGGCCCGATCAATACGCCCAAAGATGGCCTCCATCCGCTGGAACGTATCGTCGATACCGCGCTGTTGCCCTGCACGATCACCGTCAACTGGACGTTTACGCGCCCGAATCAGACGGTGCGGTTTGAAGCCGGCGAGCCCTTCGCCGGCTTGCTGCCGTACCCCAAAAACGCTGTCGAGAACTTCGAAACCGAAGTGATCAGCCCAGCAGCCGACGAGACGGACGATGAAGCGGCCTACGAGCACATGCTCCAGCAGATGGCCCAGGATGCGGCCGTCCAGAGTGTCTTCCGGCGCTTACAAGCCGACGACGAACCAACCGCAGCTCCCGCCGCCAGGATAGCTCCCACCGCCGAGCTGGCCGCCACCAACGGGCACTGGGCCGCCCAGCTTACCGATCCGCCGCCGGTGAGTTGCATCTGCCCGACCTACGGGCGGGTCGAATTGCTCGAAGAAGCGATTTGTTCGTTCTTGCGGCAGGATTACCCCGGCCCCAAAGAGCTGATCGTCCTGAACGATTACGCGGGGCAAACACTGGAATTCGAGCATCCCGATGTGCGGATCATCAACCTCCCGACCCGCTTTCGTTCGGTCGGCGAGAAATATAAGGCGGCGGTCGGCTTCTGCTCGCACGATCTGATCTTTGTCTGGCACGACGACGACATCTACCTGCCGCACCGGCTGTCCTTCTCGGTGGCGCATCTGATCGAGAAACGCGGGTTCTTTAAAGCCGACCGGGCCTGGTTCTGGAACGAAGGGCGGGTGACCGGCCCCGATCATAACACCTTTCACGGCGGCAGTTGCTTCTCGCGCGAGCTGTTTGCCGCAACGCAGGGGTACCCGCATATCAGCAATCGCTACGATGTCGGATTTGAAGAACTCTGCGAAGACGAGCATACCGGCGTAACGGCGGGCTATCGGGTGCAGCCGGAAGACATCTACTATATCTACCGTTGGAACGGGACCGGCTCGTATCATTTGAGCCTGTGCGCGCAGGACGGCCACGGGCATGATCAGGTTGCGGCGTATGTTCAGCAACACGCCGCGCAGGGGCAGATCAAGCAGGGTTGTATCACGCTCGACCCGCACTGGAAAACCGACTACACCGCGCTCATCCAAAGCCATCTGAATAATGGACACGCGCAGCCCTCCGCTGATGAGATCCCGTTTCCCCCGCCCTTCTTCGCGATCCCGGCCCCCGAACCCATGCCGGAGGAAGCGGCGGCGGCGTTGTTCCGGGGTACCCACCCGGTTCGCATCAGCGTCATCCTGCCGGCCCTGAATGAGTCGGTGCTCTTACAGCGAACCGTCGAACAATTCGAGGCCACGCTGCCGCCCAATAGCGAGATCATCGTGGTCGACAACGGCTCGAACGATGGCAGCGCCGATTTTCTGGGCGGCCCTGGCCGCCCAGGGGTCACGCTCATCCAATCGCCCAAACCGTTAGGTGTGGCCGGGGCGCGCAACCGCGGGCTGGCCGAGGCGCGCGGCGAGGTGGTCGTCTTCGCCGACGCTCACATCGACGTCCCCGAGCGCTGGTGGCAGCCGATTGTCGCGACGCTCAACCGGCCCAATGTGGGCGTGGTCGGCCCCGGCATCGGCGTCATGGGCCGGCCCGAGCACCCGGCGTCATGCGGCCAGCGCATCGCCGAGCGTAATCTGCGCGTGGAATGGCTGCCTCTGGAGCGGCGTGAGCCACATCCAGTGCCGACATTGGGCGGAGGCTTTATGGCGATGCGCCACGAGACGCTGCACGAGGCCGGCGCCTTTGATCAGGGCATGCCGCAGTGGGGTTCGGAAGATCTGGAGCTATGTGTGCGCTACTGGCTGCTGGGCTATGAGGTCTGGGTGGTGCCGGAAGTGACCATCCTGCACTATTTCCGCGCCGTCAACCCGCTCAAAGTCAAGCAGGGCATTGTCACACACAACCTGCTGCGGGTTGCACTGCTGCATTTCACGCAAGCGCGCATCGCGCGGGTGGTGGCCGAGCTGCAAAAGGCCGCCGATTTCAGCCAGGCGCTGGCGCACACCGTCGAGAGCGACGTCTGGCAGCGGCGTGCCGCCCTGGCCGGCCGCCGCATGCGCAATGACGACTGGTTGTTCGAGAAATTCGCAGATTGTTGTCAGGTATAAATGACATGTGTGAGGGAGTGAAACGATGAAGCTGGCCTATCTCATCGTCGCTCACCATCAGCCCAATCATCTGGCCCGGCTGATTCAAGCTTTGAACGACGAGAACAGCTACTTTTTCATCCACATCGATGGTAAAGTCCCGCTCGCGCCCTTCACAGCCGTGGTTCCGCAGCATGCCAATATCGTCTTTCTGCCGAACCGGGTGGAAGTCCAGTGGGGCAAGCTGAACGTGGTGCATGCCCTGCTGAATCTCATTCAAACCGCGGTCGCTTCCGATCATGCGTTCAAATATTACACGGTGCTCAGCGGCAGCGATTATCCCATCAAGCACAAGCAGGAAATTTATACTCGGTTGCAAGCGTCCGACTGCCAGTTTCTCCGCATCGATCGCAAACTAACTAATGAGGCGAACAATTCACACCGTCATTTCATCAAGGATCTCCCGCAGGGAAAATATTTCGGCAATCTGACGCCCCATCATGGCAGCATGTATTGGTCTTTGAGCGCAGACTGTATCCGCTTCATCCTCGACTTTGTACACAACAACCCCGCCTATGTCGAGATTTATCACCATATTTTTGCGCCCGATGAAGTGTTCTTTCACACCCTTGTGAAACACTCACCCTTTGCCGGCGCGATCACGCACGATTTTTCTGATGGCAGCTACCCCGACCACACGCATCACGGGAATCACTTCATCAATTGGATAGAGCGCCATAACCGAATGTATCTGACCCTCGACGAAGGTGATATTGACGATCTGCTGGCTTCTACAGCGCTGTTTGCCCGCAAGTTTGATGAGCAAAAATCGAGCAAGCTGCTGGACTTACTAGATACACACATTCACTTTGCCCACACTACAAGGATGAGGCATGAAATGGGATCAGCTATAAAGGAAGCGAAGGCTTGCACCATGGAACGTCAACCCGCCGTCAGTTGCATCTGCCTGACCTATGCGCGCCCGGCGCTACTGGAAGAGGCGATCTACTCCTTTCTCCAGCAGGAGTACGCCGGGCCGAAAGAGCTGATCGTCTTGAACGATTACGTCGAGCAAATCTTGACGTTCGAGCATCCCGAGGTACGCCTGATCAATCTTCCTAAGCGCCTGCGCACGGTCGGCGAAAAGATGAATCTGGCCGTGGCCCTTGCTTCGCACGATCTACTGTTTGTGTGGGACGACGACGACATCTACCTGCCGCACCGGCTCGCGTTTTCGGCTGCCAAGTTCGAGACCACGCAGGGCTTCTTCAAACCCAACCGAGGATGGGTTTTGGATCGGGGCAGCTTGAGTGGCCCGGCGAAAAATCTCTTTCACGCGGGAAGCTGCTGGTCGCGCAGGCTGTTCGACGCGGTGCGCGGCTATCCGGGCGAGGGAACCGGCTATGACTTGGTCTTTGAACGGCGGCTCAGGCAGCAATTTCCCGACGCACTCAAACCCTATGCGATCAGGCCGGAAGAGATCTATTACATCTATCGTTGGGGCGGCACAGACTCCTACCATATGAGCGGCTTTGGCTCGTACAAAGCGGGCGAAAACGTGGGCCATGACCAGGTCGAGGAGTTTGTCCAACAACGGGCCAGCCGGGGTGAGATCCACCAAGGACACATCCCGTTACAGCCACGCTGGAACACCGACTATCGGCAGTTGGTTTCCAGCCATATCGCAGCCCTGGCCGAACAGCAAGCGCAGGAACGAAAGGAGGTGGTGCCATCTTATCCGTCAGGGACTCAAAAATAAAGAGCATCCTACATTCGTGAAACGTAAAACGTGAAACGTGAAAGACCCTCACGCATCACGTTTCACGCATCACGCTCGTTCGTGAAACGTAAAACGTGAAACGTGAAATCCTCACGCATCACGTTTCACGCATCACGTTTCGGGTATGCCTTGGGATGTTTGAAACCCACGAGTCTCTGAGTATCGCGCGTTCACATCAATTCATCAAATCAGGAGGTAAATACGTGGCAAATCCACAACGAAGCACCAACGTTATTACCGAAGCGGTGGGCGATGGGCTGGGCGTGTACGACCGCACGCGGAAACAGTCCTATGTGCTCAACGCCACCTCGGCACTGGTGTTTCAACACTGCGACGGGCAGACCACGCCCGAGCAGTTGACCGAACTCCTGCGCCAGAGGTTCAATCTGTCGCGCGGCCAGGCCGAGCAGTTGCTGTCGCTGTCGCTGGAGAAGCTGCACACGGCCGAGCTGCTCCAGAGGAGCGTCCAGCGCCCAGCCAACCCTGGGCGGCGGCAGTTGCTCAAGGGGTTGCTGGCCACCGGGCTTTCGCTGGCGCTCATGCCGGTGGTGGCGCCGGTGACGGTGTCGGTAGCCGCGGCGGCCACCTCAGTGCCAGGACCATCGGTGTCGGGCGTCAAACTCTACGCCCCCAAGACGTACTCGGCCTGTCCAACGGTCGTAACATCCGATCTCGATCTCCACGACGGGGGCGACAAGTAGTCATCGTCTCAAGGGGCAAATCATCGTCGAATACGTTGTCGGCAACTCGCGCGTTCGGATTCAGAAATACCCGGTCGATGTGACCGGCAATCTCAGCCAGGTTGTCACGTACCCGCCGGTCTACCAGTGGCAGAGCAACGAGATCCACGTCAATATCCAGATCGAGGTGTACAAGAATGGCACCTTGCGCGGGACATTAGGCCCTGGGCAGGACTACGACATCTTCTGCAATAATCCGCCGACGACCACGGCGCCGCCGTTCACGACCACGCCGCCGCCGACCACAACCCGGCCGCCGACCACCACGCCGCCGCCGCCGACCACCACGACCCAGACGTTCTCGACTACGCCGGACCCACCGGCATAATATCGTCAATAACCACAACAGCGCTGTTGCCTGGCTAACGACCACTGCGTGGATGGCAGGGATTCGGGGAGGGCCGGCGGCCCTCCCCGAATCCCTGCCAATTCAAGAGACGCATGACAAGCGCGTAAGGGTGAGATCCGCCGGGGACGCATCCCATTACAGCCACACTGGAACACCGACTAAGCGGCCCATCTCGATAATCACACAGCCATCGCAAAGATGAGCCTATGCCTGAAGCATTGATTATGGGAGGCTATGTGGACGCAACGCTGTCTTCTGCGCCTGCTCAACATGAGCAACATCCGCCCTTCGACGAACCCGCGCGGACTCTGACCGTCGCCTGTGATGGCGGGCTGTGCAATCGGCTAGGTATTCTTATTTTCGGTCTGGCTTTAGCAGAGGCGACAGGCAGACAATCTCCGCCGTGGCGATTTTCATTCGTACTCCCCAGAGGCATTCGACAACACAGGCAACGCGATGGCCCAGATCGACGCCTATCTGCGTAAGGCGCCAGACGCAGGTATCCTGCTCTGCACTGACGATGGCGCGGAATATCCGGCAACAACGATACTGACGCCTAAAGAGAACGTCGGCGAGAAGTTTCGCCGGCGCTACGGTGATCGGGTGGTGATGACGACGCCGCGCAGCCTGGCCCGCGACTGTCCAGAAGCAATTCAAGATGCGCTGGTGGATATGCTGCTATTACGGAGTACTGATTATGTCGTCGGCACCTCAGGTAGCTCATTCTCGGCGATGGCCCACCTTGGTCGGCCTGTGCCGCACATCAACGTGGCTAAAAGGCTGTCTGAAAAGGGGGAGTTTGAGGGGGTTGCCCCCTCAAGAACCCCTTTCCACCACGAAACTTCGGCGACAAACCAACCTTTTCAGACAGTCTCTAAGAGGCAAAAGATGAGGATTTTGGATCAGACGGATCAACGAAAGATTTCTAAGCATGATGCGGCTGTAGCGACGACCTGGGATACAGTCGATAATGCCTTGGTGGATGCTGCCGGGGTAGACTTATCCTGGATTCAACCTCCACCCCGCGACGATTGGTGGACATTGGCGCCAGATGCACTGCGTTTGCTTGTCAGTCTGGTGGCGCATGTGGGACCACGACACATTTTGGAATTTGGCTCCGGCCTCTCCACGCGCGTGGTGGCCTGGGCATGTGCCGAGTATCAGCCTTCCTGCCGCGTAACATCTATCGATCACGATCCAGAATATAGTCAGATTGCGCAAAAACAATTTGCAGCTTATAGGTTGAACTGCCATATCAGGTTTCAGGTTGCTCCCCTGGTAGCTCGGACATATTGGGGTAAGCTGTTACCAACCTACCATCTCCGGCGGAGGCAATTTGCCTCCCAGCGTCCAGTCGATCTGGTTCTCATCGATGGCCCAGTCTGGCCACTTGGGGGACGTGAAGGCACGCTGTATCAAATCCTGGAGTTCACTCGGCCCGGCACTATTGTGTTACTAGACGATGCCGGCCGAAAGGAAGAGGCTGGGGTGTTGGCGAATTGGCAGGCTGTCCTTGGCGATGCTATCGAAGTACGTCTGCTACCCAATTTTGTAAAGGGTCTGGCGGCGATCATTGTCCGGGAGCCGCATATCCTGGTGAAACCAGGTCTAACTGCCGCATCAACATCGGTAGATCGATTGACCGGCACCAAGATACAGAGCATCAGGGGGTTAGAGAAACTCGGTTCAGCGTATGGTGGCTGGATTGTACCGGCGCTTGACATTTCAGAAGGGGCTGTTTGTTATCTCGCCGGTGTAGGCGAAGACATTACATTTGACCTGGCCTTAATCGCGCGCTTTAACTGCGATGTCTTTGCATTCGATCCAACACCGCGGGCAAAGCTCCATGTTCACCAACAGGCAGCCCACCTTAGCCAATTCCATTTCTGCGATGTTGGATTGTGGGATGCTGAAGGTATGTTGAAATTCTATGCGCCGGCCAACCCTGAACATGTGTCGCATTCGATCGTGAATTTACAGAATTCGGACAGGTATTTTGAAGCGCCGTGCAAACGATTATCTGCCATTATGCGCGAGATGGGTCACTCCCGAATTCAGTTGCTTAAATTGGACATTGAGGGAGCAGAATACCGAGTCATTGACTCGCTGGTTGAAGATCGGCTAGACATCGACATGATCTGTGTTGAGTTTCACGCCATTCATGACGACGCAGACGACGAGTTTCCTGGTCAAATCAAGCAATCCGTTGCACGTCTCTGTGAAATAGGCTACGTCCTCGTTGCAGTCGAGCCCAACTTGAATTACACCTTTGTAAAAGAAACTTTCCTTAGTCAGTAGAAGGTTCATTCTTGAATGAGGGGCGGTTGTGATTTTGTTCTCAATATTTCTGCAAAGCTCTCAACAAAGACTTGCACCATGAAACTTCTGGTAAACATCGGCACAGATTACCATCTCAATCACTTACCCCATTTTTCTGGAACACTATACAAAGCTTGGGGTGGAGCGATTTTTATGTGGCCTGCACGGTAGCCATCTGGAGGAAGCCCGGCAGGTTCTCGCCGGCTATCCTGTCGAGATTATGGCCTGTTTTGGGGCTGTCGATTTTGTTGAGGTTTCTAGGCCGCATTGGAAAGATCACTTGAATGACTTTCGCCGCCAGCATGTTCAGCCGGATGAATGGTGCCTCTACGCCGATGCCGATGAACTGCACGAATATCCGCCAGGCTTCTTTACCAATCTCGATCCGAAGATCAATGTAGTCCAGGGTGAATGGGTTGAACGGCTGGCCACCAAAGATGGCCGCATTCGACCTTGCCGGCCGACCGGCAACATTGGCCACCAATACCCTTATGGTACGCGTGAGATCTTCTGTGGCGGGAGGAACAAAATTATGGCGACGCGCGGTGATCTGGAGGTTGCGCTTGGCTATCATCACATCATTGGCGGTGCCGACACGCCGGTCTATCATGATCAATCGCTGAATGTTCATCACTTTCGCTGGGATGATCGCGCGCAGGCTAAGTACCAGGATCGGCCGTGGACTCGCGATTACAATCTGTCCAGCGGGCGCGTGCCTGTGGGAGCTGTCTTTTATGTCGATCCTCCTTTTCCAGCGCAAGGTTCCCCATCCTGTTATCCCCGCTCAATGCCCAAAATTTCGGTGGTTCTACCGGCGCTGCCCACCGCGCCGCCGGTCGGTGAAGTCATCGCCAGCATTCAGACACAAACCTTTGCAGATTGGGAATTGATCATTGTCGCCAACGGGATGGCTGCATCCAGCCAGGCGGCGATTGAACGCTATGCGCAGCAGGACGACCGGATACGGATGGAAGTTCGAGACAATCTAAATCTGGCACAAGCCCGTCAAGCTGGTTTTGAACTGGCTCAGGGCAAATACGTTTATTGTCTTGACGCCAGTTATCTCAGCCTGCCCGACACGCTGCAACGGATCCATGAAGCATTGGAAACCCCGCCCGCTGCGGTCGTCGCTTACGGGGCTGTGGTTGGCATGAACAGAAGCACGGATCAGATGGATATTTTAGCGCAACTGGTTGAAGACCACTTTCTCAGGCATGGTGCCGTTGCCGTCCGGCGCGCGGCTCTTGCTGAAGTTCTTGCTTTGACAGATTCGGATTTGGATGACCAGGCACTATGGTGGCTGCTGGCAGCGAATGGTCCTGTTACGTTTGTGGCGGGTAATCCGCTCAGCACACCGAACACTGCGCCTCCCATACGCTAGGTTTCAGCAACAAACGGTGCGCACGCCACAGTCGAGCCTGCACCGATGAAGCTGGCCTATCTTATCAGAAGGTTAGCATTTTACAGGAGTTCAGCCGATGATATCACAGCAGACGAAAACTGTTTCCCCGCGCATTACCTTTGGCATGATCGTGCTGAATGGCGAGCCTTTCCTGCCCTACAACCTGCGTGGATTATATCCGTTTGCACACCAGATCATTGTCGTCGAAGGGGCTGCACCGGCAGCGGCAAGTGTCGCCACACCTGATGGGCATTCCAGCGATGACACCCTGCGGACATTGAGGGAGTTCAAGCAGCGCGAAGACCCTGACGATAAGCTGATCATTGTCACCGCCGAGAGTGAGGGGCATCCCGATGGCTTTTGGCCGGGCGAAAAGGACCAACAGAGCCAAGCGTATGCGCGCCGTGCAACCGGCGACTATCTGTGGCAGGTGGATGTCGATGAGTTCTATAAACCTGATGATATGCGGGCGGTGCTGGAGTTGCTGCGCACGACCCCCAGTGTTACCGCAGTATCGTTCAAGATGATCACGTTCTGGGGCGGCTTCGACTACATAACGGATGGTTGGTATTTGAGACGTGGCGCGGCGATCTATCATCGTCTGTTCAAGTGGGCCACAGGCTATCAGTATATCACTCACCGGCCGCCGACCGTGGTCGACACTGCCGGCCGCAATCTGCGGGACGTAAACTGGATCAGCGGCGAGCGCCTGGCCAAGAAAGGGATTCTCCTCTACCACTATTCCCTGCTCTTCCCGAAGCAGGTGGTCGACAAGTGCCGGTATTATGGGCAAGCCGCTTGGGCGCACCGCAGCAAGGCAGATCAGTGGGCTACAGAGAATTTCTCTGCTCTTACGCGATCCTTACCGCGTTCACAATGTCTATGATTATCCCAGTTGGTTGGAGCGGTTTACTGCCTCGCACCCCCCGCAGATCGAGCAGATGAGAGCAGCGATTAGCGCGGGCCACATTCCGATCACGCTGCGACCAACCGCTGATATTGAATGGCTACTGGCTTCCCGCAAGTATCAGGCCGGCCGTCTCCATCTTCAAGCACTCGATTACGTTGAACGTTTGCAGAAAACCATGACCCCCTACAGGCGCCGGGCCAGGACTTCGCTGACAAACTGGCTGCGCAAGGCTACTCCCGAAAAACAACTGTCCGAATCTCGTGATGCGCGGCCCGTAGCGCCGGCAGACACGCATCACGCACATCCTTTGGACTCATCTCCAGAGGCAAACATCATGACATTGAGCATCCAAGCGCCGATCCCGGACACAACAGCCGAAACAGACAAACTGGCCCTACCTGTGCCGGGCCGCGTCGTCGTGATCAACGCCTGCGACTGGGGCGGCGGCGCCGAGCGAGTCGCTTTCGAATTGAGCCAGGGTTTGCTACAACGGGGTATCGCCGCCCCACTCCTGGTCGGCTCAAAGTTTACCAACACCCACTTCGTGCAATCCATCCCCTACCTGCCCGGTGAGAGACAGCGCGCCGACCGCCTGACGAAACGCACGGGGTTTTCGGACCTCCTGTTCCCCAGTTCGTTTCGCTTGGGCTTGCAGGAGCCGGTGCTCAGCGCAGAGGTCGTACACCTGCACAACCTGCATGGCGCCTACTTCTCCCTACTCAGCCTGCCCTGGCTCTCTCATCTCAAGCCGGTTGTCTGGACCCTTCATGATATGTGGGCCATGACGGGAAACTGCGTCTACTCGATGGAATGTGATCGCTGGCAGCGCGGCTGCGGCAAGTGTCCACAACTGGGCTCACCGCCCCTGACAGAATGGGAGCATACTCAGTTCTACCATGGACTGAAACGGATGCTCTACCGCTTCTCGTCGCTGGTCATCGTCACGCCCTCGCAGTGGCTAAAGGGATTGGCGGAACAAAGCCCACTCGGTCGCTTTCCGATCGTCCACATCCCGAACGGCATCGACACCGAGATCTTTCGACCGTCCTCCAAAGTTGCGGCGCGCGCCGAGCTGGAGTTGCCACAGGACCAGCACCTGATCCTGCTGCTTGCCAATTGGCTAACAGCGCCGTGGAAAGGTGTGCTCGGCTTGTTATCCGCGTTGCAGGAGACGACCTGGGATGCGCCCGTGACGTTGCTGCTCGTGGGGAATGATAGTAAGCAACTCGCTGCCGCATACCATTTCACGATGCCTGTCATCGCCAGGGGCTACGTGAAAGAGGCCCAGGAGCTCGCTCGCTACTACGCGGCTGCCGATGTCTTTTTACACCCTTCGCGTGCCGATAACCTACCGTTCACGGTGCTGGAAGCCATGGCCTGCGGTACCCCGGTGATTGCCTCACGGGCGGGGGGCATCCCAGAGGAAATTGACGACGGGCATACCGGCCTGACCACACCTGTCGACGATCATGGCGCGATGATCCGGGCCGTCAAGCGGTTGCTATCCGATGCCGCCCTATGCCAGGCACTGAGCCAGGCTGGCCGTGAGAAAGTCTTACAGGAGTTTGACTTCCCACTCTTCATCCAGAGGCATATAGATTTATACCTGGCTATACTTTGAAGTAGTGTCAGCATGGGAAGGGAAGCAGACATGCCCAGCGAACAATCGACACCTATTAGTGTAACGCCTCCGCTGGTTTCCGCGATTGTATCGACGTACAACGCCGAGCGTTTCATCCGGGGCTGTCTTGAGGATCTGGAGGCGCAGACGATTGCCGACCGGCTAGAGATCGTTGTCGTGGACAGTGGCTCGCAACAAAACGAAGGGACCATCGTCAGGGAATTTCAGCAACGCTACAACAACATCGTCTATATCCGCACCGCCCGGCGCGAGAGTATTTATACTGCCTGGAATCGCGGCATTCAGGCCGCGCGTGGCACCTACATCACCAACGCCAATACCGACGATCGCCACAGGCGTGATGCCTTCGAGCGCATGGTGGCCACCCTCGAAACCAGGCCCGATGTTGCCCTGGTCTACGCCGATTCATACATGACGTGGACCGAGAACGAGACCTTTGAGGCCCACACGTCTGTAGGTGAATTGAATTGGCCTGACTTTGACCGGTTGGAGCTGCTCCGTCGCTGCTGTGTGGGACCTCAGCCCATGTGGCGAAAGAGTATGCACACCACACATGGCTACTTTGACGAGAGCTTCGAGGTCGCCGGCGATTGGGAATTCTGGCTGCGGATGGCTGGAAACGAGACGTTTTTGCATCTTCGCGAGTTTTTGGGTCTGTATTTGATCTCACCCGCCGGCACCGAGAATCGCACCCCCGAGTTGCTAGGCCAGGAGAATGTACGGGTGTACCAACGCTATGTTCATCGGGCTGACCAACCAACGAATACAGGCGCAACTGTCGCCAAATCCGTGGACATCCGGGCTGACCAACCAACGAATGCAGGGACAGACTCAGGAGCAGCCGCCGCCAAACCCATGACCATCAAAGCCTATAAGCTCTACGATCACGCGGCCGTCGTGCGGCCTGCGCCTGTGGAACGGGAAGGGGACGCAGCGCCCGGCGCGTCTTCCGCCGAACTCACCGTGCGCGTGACCAACGGTATCGGGTGGGAGCTGCTGTGCCCCCAGGCCTTCGAAGCGACCTGGAATGGCGGACCTGCCCCGGAGGATATCACTATCCAACTCGACGCGCCCGACGCCGAGACCCCGCCCTTCGTGCAGAGCCACCTTGGCAGCGGGCTACTGACTTTCTACCCTGGCTACCAGGTCCAGACCGACGGGCCGACCAATTTGTGGGTGCGTGGCCCGATCAACCACTCCAAGGATGGCCTCGCGCCGCTGGAGCAGATCGTCGATACGTCCCTGCTGCCCTGCACGATTGTCGCCACTTGGCAATGCACCCGCCCACACGAGACGATGCGCTTCGAAGCCGGCGAGCCGTTCGCCGTCCTGCTGCCCTATCCCCAGCACTACAGTGACCAATTGAAGCTGGAAGTGATCCGGCCCGAGGACGCGCCGGAGACGTACTTGTACGCATTGGTCGTCTATCAATCACCCGTTGCTAAAGCAAGATTGGGTAGGGATGCTGATGGTGGCTACGTCATTTGTGGCCACCTTGGCCCGTATGACCTATTGCTTTCCGGCGGGATCGGCCACGACAACAGCTTTGAGATAGATTTTATCGATAAGTATGGTGTCGATTGCTATGCATTTGATTACAGCGTCGATAACGTACCGCAGAAACATCCCCGTCTTACCTTCATGAGGAAATCGATCGGCCCAATCAGTTCCGAGCACAGCTCGAATCTGAAAGAGTTTATGAGCCAATTCGACAACATCTTTCTCAAGCTGGATATCGAAGGTGGCGAATTTGCCTGGATATCCGCACTATCAACTGAAGAACTCTTGAAGTTCAAGCAGATTGTGATCGAGATTCATAGTCTCTTTAGACGTGATTATTCTGAAATCGGTGCCTTTTTGGGCAAGCTGACCGCGAACCATGTCCTGGTGCATTTGCATGCAAATAATTGCTGCGGCACGCCCAACGTGGGCGGCATCGCGGTGCCGGAAGTGTTTGAATGCACCTTCATCAGGAAAGACTGCTATCCGCCCCCATTGATCCCCAACCAGGATCCGATTCCTTCCGCGCTCGATCGGCCTAACCTCGCGACAAGCCCTGATATCTGTTTGAGTGGGTGGCCTTTTGCACCTTTATGTTTTGAAATCGCGGGTGAGCAAATAAGGAGATCGATCACCACTGTGAAATTCACCGCCTACCCGCTCTATGACCACACAGCGAGCGTGCAACGTGCGTCTGCGGTACGAGCCTGGATCACGGAACACCAAGCCGTCGCCGCCGACCTCGGCTTGAGCGCGGTCAACGGCACCGGGTGGGTGTTGCTCTGCCCGCATGCCTTTGAAGCCACCTGGAATGGCGGCCCCAACCCCGAAGATATCGCCATCCGGCTGGATGCCACAGAAGACGATGCGCCCCCCTTTGTGCAGAGCAATCTGGGTAATGGGCTGCTGACGTTGTATTCCGGCTATCAACTGCACACCAGCGGAGCGGACAGCCTGTGGGTGCGCGGCCCGAGCAATTGGCCCAAAGATGGCCTGTATCCGCTGGAGCAGACCGTCGACACGTCGCTGCTGCCGGCCACGATCACGATCAACTGGCAATCGACCCACCCCAATCAGACCGTTCGCTTCGAAGCCGGCGAGCCATTTTGTGCGCTCGTGCCCTACCCCACCCATTACGCCGAACAATTCGCATATGAGGTGATCGAACTCGACGACGACGGTGCGGTATTGGAGCAAGCGCTGCAACAGATGATCCAGGCTCCCGATGTTCAGGCCATTTTCCAGCGATTACAGCAGGCCGCCGCACCAGCCGAGCCATGGCTCACCGCCGGCGCTATGCAGGAAACAGCATCGCGTTGGGCCGCACAACTCAGCGATCCCCCGCCGGTGAGCTGTATCTGCCTGACCTATGGACGCCCCGATCTGCTGGAAGAAGCGATCTACTCGTTTCTGCAACAGGACTACCCCGGACCCAAAGAGCTGATCGTCTTGAATGATTACGACCAGCAAGTGCTTGAGTTCGAGCACCCCGAGGTGCGGGTGATCAATGTCCCTAAACGCTTTCGCACGGTAGGCGAAAAACGGAATATGGCCGTGGTCCTGGCATCACACGATCTGCTGTTTGTGTGGGATGACGACGATATTTGCCTGCCGCACCGGCTTGCCTTCTCGGTGGCCCATTTCGATCACAGGTGCGGCTTTTTCAAAGCCGGCAGTGCTTGGCTCTTGGACAATAGGCACCTGAGCGGCCCGTATTGCAACGCCTTCCACGGCATCAGTTGCTGGTCACGTAAACTGTTTGACGCCGTGCGAGGCTATGGGGCTGCCGGCTCGGGCGAGGATAGGGTCTTTGAAGAGCGGCTTGAGCAGCAATTTCCAGGCTCGACCAGCGCCCACGACATTAGGCCGGAAGAGATCTATTACCTCTACCGCTGGGGTGGCACAGGCTCCTATCACATAAGCGGCTTCGGCGACTATCGTCCGGGCGCCAACATAGGTCATCACGAAGTCGAGCAGTTTGTCCAACAACGGGCCAACCGGGGTGAGATCCGCCGAGGACACATCCGGTTACAGCCACGCTGGAACACCGACTATCGGCAGTTGGTTTCCAGCCATATCGCAACCCTGGCCGAGCAACAAGCGCAGGTGCAGCGTGAGTGACGCACAGCTGGGCCTCAAAGCGATGCTGCTGCGCCAAGTACACCAGAGATATCTTCTGCGGCGAATGACCGGACAGATGTCAAAACCAGTAAAGAGGTACACACAATGAAAATCACCGCCTACCCATTGCCCGACCAGGCGGTCGCGATCGAGCCGGCGCCGAACGATCGCGCCTGGGTCATGGAGATCGGCGCGGTCGCCGCCGACCTGGCCTTGAGCACGGCCGGCGGCAGGGGCTGGGATCTCCTGGCTCCGTACGCTTTTGAGGCCACCTGGAACGGCGGGCCGGCACCGGAGGACATCGTCATCCAGCTCGACGCGCCCGCTGGTGACGCCCCACCCTTCGTGCAGAGCTGCCTCGGCCACGGGCTGCTGACCTTTTATCCGGGCTACCAGTTCAAGACCGAAGACGAACAGGCCCTCTGGGTGCGCGGCCCGACCAACCTGCCCAAGGATGGCCTGTATCTATTGGAGCAAATCGTCGATACGTCCGTGCTGCCCTGCACCGTCACCATCCACTGGCAGTGTACCCGCCCGAACCACACCATCCGCTTTGCCGCCGGTGAGCCGTTCGCCACGCTCCTGCCCTGTCCCAAAAGCGCGCCGGAAATCCTGACCCTCGATGTGGTTCAGGCTGATGCCGATGCCGACCTGGACGCCTACGAGCGCGCCTTTTAGAAGCTGGTTGACAGTGCCGCCGTCCAAGACCTCTTCCAGCGCATGGGCGCGGTCGCTGTGGAAATGACGCCTCCCGACCCGGCGCAGGGCAGCGAGAGTGCCGCTGCGGCGAGCACGTGGGCGGCCCAGTTGACCGATCCGCCGCCCGTGAGCTGCATCTGCCCGACCTATGGCCGCGTGGCGCTGCTGGAAGAGGCGATCGAATGTTTCTTGCGCCAGGACTACCCCGGCCCGAAAGAGCTGATCATCCTCAATGATTACGAGGGGCAAACGCTTGAATTCGACCACCCCGAAGTGCGGATGATCAATGTACCCAAGCGCTTCCACTCGGTGGGCGAGAAGTATAAGGCGGCGGCAGCCTTGGCGGCCCACGATCTGATCTTCGTCTGGCACGACGACGACATCTACCTGTCGCACCGCCTGTCCTACTGCGTCGCCCACCTCAACTCCAAGAAGGCTTTCTTCAAAGCCGACAAAGCCTGGTTCTGGAATGACGGCAAGCTGAGCGGCCCGGAGGAGAATCTCTTTCATGGCGGTAGCTGTTGGCGGCGCGAGCTGTTCACCAAGGTGCAGGGCTACCCGCACATCGGCAATCGCTATGATCAGGAGTTCGAGCAGCGTTGCAAATTAGCCGCACCGACGGCGGTCCAGGTCCACTCGATCAAGCCGGTGGACATCTACTATCTCTACCGCTGGCAGGGAACCGGCACGTATCACTTCAGCCCGCAAGGGACCGACGGCCAGGAGGAGCAGAAAATCGTGGACTATGTCGCGGGGCAGGCAACGCGCGGCGAGATTCCGCTGGGGGATGTTCAGCTCCGCCCGCAGTGGCGGAGCGATTATGGCGCACTGGTCCGAGACTACCTGACCACAATGCCGGTCGCGCAGCGTGAGGCCCACGAAGAAGAGATCCCGTTTCCGCCGCCGTTCTTTGTCATTCCGCCGCCGCCGGCGCTGCCCGCCGAACAAGCGGACGAGCTGTTTCGAGGCGACTATCCGCTCAAGATCAGCGTGATCTTGCCGGCCTCGAATGAGTCGGTCTTGCTCCAGCGCACCGTGGAACAGTTCGCCGCGACGCTGCCGGAGCACAGCGAGATCATTGTCGTCGACAATGGCTCGACCGATGGCAGCGCTGATTTCTTGCAGGATGCGCCCTGCCCCAATATCCATCTGATCAGCACGCCCGAAGCGTTGGGCGTGGCCGGGGCACGCAACCGCGGGCTGGACGTGGCGCGCGGCGAGATCGTGGTGTTTGCCGATGCGCACATCGATGTGCCGGAGCGCTGGTGGCAGCCGATTGTCGCGACGCTCAACCGCCCAAACGTGGGCGTGGTCGGCCCCGGCATTGGCGTCATGGGCAAGCCCGAGCTCAATGTGGCGTGCGGGCAACGGATCGCCGAATCCAAGCTGCGGGTGGAATGGTTGGCCAAGCAGGGCGACGAGCCCTACCCGGTGCCGACTCTCGGCGGCGGTTTTATGGCCATGCGCCACGATACCTTGAAGGCGGCCGGGGCGTTTGATGCCGGTATGCCGCAATGGGGTTCGGAAGATCTGGAGCTGTGCATGCGCTACTGGCTGCTGGGCTATGAAGTGTGGGTGGCGCCGGCCGTCACGATCTTGCACTACTTCCGCAGATCCAATCCCTACAAGGTCGAATGGGGTGCGATCACCCACAATCTGCTGCGGGTGGCGCTGCTGCATTTGAGCCAGGCGCGCATCACCCGCGTGCTGGCGGCGCTGAGGGATGATGCCAACTTTGCGCCCGCCCTGGCCCATGCGGTGGAGAGTGATGTCTGGCAGAAACGGGCCGAGTTCGCCGCGCGCCGCGTGCGCGACGACGATTGGTTACTCGCGAAATTCCAGGATAGCTGTTCAGTTTAGAGATTAAAGATTGGAGATTGCAACGACAATCTCCAATCTCCAATCTCCAATCTCTAAAACGGAGTTGGCACAATGGAACACAAACCCGCAGTCAGTTGCATCTGCCCAACCTACGGCCGCCCGGAGCTGCTGGAAGAAGCGCTGTACAGCTTCCTGCTGCAAGATTATCCGGGGCCGAAAGAGCTGATTGTCCTGAATGACTACGCCGGGCAAACGCTGGTGTTCGAGCACCCCGAGGTGCGGGTGATCAATGTGCCAGTGCGCTTCCGCACGGTCGGCGAGAAGCGCAATGCGGCGATCGCCCTGGCCTCGCACGATCTGCTGTTTGTCTGGGATGACGATGATATCTACTTGCCGCATCGCATCAGCTTTTCAGTGGCCAACTTTGAAGCCGGAAAAGGCTTCTTCAAGCCCGACCAGGGCTGGCTTTGGGGCAACGGCCAGTTGTGTGGTCCGACAGCAAACCTGTATCACTCCAGCAGTTGTTGGTCGCGTGACCGTTTCGACGCCGTGAGCGGGTATGACGGCGAGGGCTCGGGCCATGATCAGCTCTTTGAGGAACGGCTCGGCAAGCGCTTCCCCGGCATCACCGCGCCCTTTGCCATCCAGCCCACAGAGATCTACTACATCTACCGCTGGTACGGCACGGGTTCGTATCATTTGAGCGGCTACGGTGGCCTCAAGCTCGGTGAAAACGGCGGCGACGCCGAAGTAGCGGCCTACATACAACAACGGGCAAACCAGGGTGAGATCCCGCAGGGACGCATCCTGTTACAGCCAGGCTGGAAAACCGACTACCGGCAGTTGGTTTCCAGCTCTATCGCAACCCTGGCCGAGCAGTACGCGCAGGCGTGAAAGGAGGTGGTGCCATCTTATCGTTAGGGACTCACGAAATAAAAAGCATCCTCCATCCGTGAAACGTAAAACGTGAAACGTGATTGGGGCGTTGCTCGCGTTTCACGTTTCACGTTTCGAGTATGCCTTGGGATATTTGAAACCCGCGTGTCCCGGAATGTCATGCGTTCGCATCAACTCATCACAATCAGGAGGTAAACACTTGGCAAACCCACAACGAAGCACGACGGTTGTCACCGAGGCGGTGGGCGACGGGCTGGGCGTATTCGACCCCAGCCGCAACCAGTCCTATGTCCTCAACGCCACTTCGGCATTGGTCTTTCAGCACTGCGACGGGCAGACCACGCCCCAGCAGTTGACTGAGCGCCTGCGCCGGAAGTTCAATCTCTCAGCCGGCCAGGCCGAGCAGTTGCTGGCGCTGACGCTGGACGAACTGCACAAGGCCGATCTGCTCCAGGGCAGCGCGGCGCAAACGCGGCCTTCCGTGCCCATGCCGGCGCGCCGACAGTTCATCAAGGGCCTGGTAGGCGGCGGGCTGGCGCTGGCGCTCCTGCCGATCATCGCGCCGGTGACGGTGCAAGCAGCCGGAGACGACACGTTGATCCCACTGTTGGACTGCGTGGTCGATAACGGTGACGGCACCTTCACGGCCCATTTTGGTTACGTAAACCACGCTAGCACCGCGATCACCTTGCCGGTTGGCCCCAAGAACAAGTTCGTATCCCCGCCACAGGATCGCGGGCAGCCGACGCTGTTCCAGCCGGGTGAGCACCACGATGTGTTCACGGTGACGTTCGACGGCTCAAAGATCAAGTGGATGCTGAAGGCCGATGGCGACCGCCGCCACGAGGTCGACGGGGATGCCAACTCGGGCTGCGCCGTGCCGCCGACCACCACCACGCCGCCGCCGACGACCACCACTACGCCCACCACCACTACGCCCACCACCACTACGCCCACCACCACTACGCCCACCACCACGCCGCCGCCGACGACCACCACTACGCCGTCCAACGATGGCTGATCCAGGGGTTGGTAGTTGGTTCGTTCGGTAGCGGGCATTGGGGGAAAGGGCGAGCAGATCAGGGGAACAGCCGAGATACGGGCGAAAATAGGCAATAAGAAACTTCATCACATCGGTTATTGCCTATTCTCTGGTACGTATCTTGGCTGCTCCCCCAAAGGGTCGTAGGGGCTTCAAACATAATACCATCTTTGGACCAACCCCTACCCATAGCCAGACCAAGAGCCTGGCATACACGTGCGTTTATCCCATCATCGTTGTATCTGTCCCCAAGGCGCACTTGGTGGCGCGCGCGCAGGGCTGGGTGGAATACCAGCCGCGATTTCAAGCCGTTCCGCATCGCCGCCGGTGACACGCACCGCATTGCAGCACAAATCGTCGCGGATGATCTGCAATTCGCGCGTGACGACCGCGATGTCAAACCCTTCGCGGCTGCTCACTCCTTGTTGATGAAGCCGGTGTCGTAGTTGATGCCTTTGCCTCGCATACGTCGTGCCTTTCTTTTCGGGTATGATACTCCAATATTGCTTGGTGTACGGAGGATCGCATGCCCAACAGCACGATTGCCCTCACCTTCGATTTCGATGCGCTCATCGTCTGGTTTGGCTACCCCAACACGACCCCGGCCATGCTGGCCCGTGGCGAGTACGGTGTGCGGGTTGGGATACCGCGCGTGCTCGACCTCTTGCACGCTCACGACCTACCCGCGACCTTCTTCATCCCCGGCCACACGATTGATTCGTTCCCCGCATCGGTTGCCGCCATCCTGGAGGCCGGTCACGAAGTTGCTCACCACTCCTACGCCCACCTCGATCCCAGCACACAGACCCCCGACGAGGAGCGCCGCGATCTGGAGCGGGCGCTGGACGCGCTTGAGCGCATTGGTGTCAAGCCGCTGGGCTACCGTTCGCCATCGGCGGACATGTCAGAGGCGACTCTCTCCTTGCTCGAAGCATATGGCTTCCGCTATGATTCGAGCCTGATGGCCGACGACTTCCGCCCCTACCGAGCCGCGTATCGGCGATCGGGTCTCGCAGCAGGAGCCGCTGGTCCAGGGCCGAGAGGCGCGGCTGTGGGAGCTACCGATCGCGTTTGAGTTCGACGACTGGGTCCACTTCCAGTTCAACTTCAACCCCTACCGCAACGGCACGTCGGCCCCCAGCAAGGTACTGGAGATCTGGACCGCAGAGTTTGATTGGATGCACGGCCACGTGGAGGGTGGTCTGCTGACGGTGGTGATGCACCCGCAAGTGATTGGGCGTGGTCATCGGCTCACCATGCTGGAGCAGTTCATTGCCCATTGCCGGCGGCACCACGATGTGAGGTTTGTCCGCCTCGGCGATGTGGTCAAGGGACTGGGGCAAGGGACATAGGAAACAGGAATGCACAGGATAACACCCTCATTGGAGCGATCAAAGGAGGTATGATGAGCGATCAGGAAGGAATTCTCGCGCGTGATACGGCGGAGACTGGACAGGCCCAGACGGGGCGTACGCGACGTGAGCGGATCGGTATCTCGATCGGGTCGGCCGCATCACCTGCGCTGGTCGAGGCGATCGCGGCGGCCGAGGCGGCCGGCGTTGTGCAACTGTGGATGACCCAGAATCCGGTCTCACCCAACTCGCTGACGGTCTACGCGGCGGCGCTTGGACGTACCCACCATATCCGGCTGGGCACCTCGATCGTGCCGACCTACCCGCGCCATCCACTGGCATTGGCCCAGCAAGCGGCAACCGTCGCCGCGCTTGGCCCAGGCCGGTTGCGTCTCGGTATCGGGCCGAGCCACCGGCCGACGATCGAGAGCGTCTACGGGCTGCCGATGGAGGCGCCGCTGGCTCATCTTCGGGAGTATATCGCTGTGCTACGTTCGGCACTGTGGGAAGGGCAACTCGACCACCAAGGGCGCTTCTTCACCGCCAGGGCAACCTTGAGTGGCACGCAGCAGGTGCCGCTGCTGGTGTCAGCGCTTGGCGAGGGCGCGTTTCGGCTCGCCGGCGAGATCTCCGATGGCGCGATCTCGTGGAACTGCCCGCCCTCTTACCTGCTGGACGTGGCCCTGCCGACCCTGCGCGCGGGCGCCGGCAGCGCTGGCCGTGCTGCGCCCCCGCTGGTCGCGCACGTCTGGGTGGCGCTCAGTACGGATCGGGAGACCGTGCGCCGGGCAATGCGGCAGGCGCTCGCCGGTTACGCGCGCCTGCCATTCTACGCGACTATGTTTGCGGCATCAGGCTATGCGGTGCAGCCCGACGGGAGCGTCAGCGACGCGCTCATAGACGCGCTCGTGGCTGCGGGCGATGAGATGGCGGTGACTGCGCGCCTGGACGAACTGCTCGCCACTGGGCTTGACGAACTGCTGCTGACCGCCGTGCCGATGGGCGACGGGGTCGGCGAACGAATACGCCTGATGCAGTTCGTCGGCCGGCTCTAGCCGGCGGTCAGTTGGGCACCACGACGGGTGATACAGAGCAGATAGCTACTGTTCACAGGAGAAGAGAAGGCATGCCTGCATGAAGGCTGAGACGCTTGCGACCGAGGCGCTGCGGCTGGCCGGTGATACAAGCCCGCTACGCGAATGCACACCCCTTGGCGGCGGGAGCATCAGCCAGGTGGTGCGGTTGAGGTCGGGCCGTGGCCGCTATGTGCTCAAATACGGCAGCCAGGGGCTACCATCGTTCTTCGCAGCCGAGGCGCGCGGCCTGGCGTTGCTGGAATCGACGGGCGCGGTTCGCGTGCCCGCAGTGCTGGCCCACCGTGACGAGCAGACCGGCGCGCCAGGATTCATCCTACTGGAGTGGCTAGCCCCGCCGCTCGTCTCTGATCGCCAGGCCGCCGCAATCGCACTCGGGAGTGGGCTGGCCGCGCTTCACCGTGTCACTGCGCCGGCCTACGGTCTCGACCACGATAACTATCTGGGTGCGACGGTGCAGCCGAATGGCTGGATGAGCAGTTGGCTGGCGTTCTTCCGCGAACGCAGGTTGGGCTTTCAAGCTGATCTCGCGCGGCGCAATGGCCGGCTGGCCGGCGAACGGGCCAGCCGAATGGAGCGGCTGCTCGCTCGTCTGGGCGACTTTCTCGACGAGCGGGAGTGTAGGCCGGCGCTGCTCCACGGTGATCTGTGGAGCGGCAACTTCATTGTCGGACCAGGCAACGCGCCGGCGCTGCTCGATCCGGCGGTCTACTATGGCGACCGCGAGGCGGAGCTGGCGTTCACCAGCTTGTTTGGCGGCTTCCCCGAGGCGTTCTACGAGGCGTATGAGGCAGCCTGGCCGCTTCCGTCTGGCTGGCGGGAGCGGCGTGATCTGTACAATCTGTATCATCTGCTCAATCATCTGAACCTGTTCGGGGAGGGCTACGGCGCGGCGGTGGATGCAACGCTGCGGAGGTACGTTGGGTAGCTGGTGCCCCAAGCTCCTTCGCTCAGTTCGAGCTGCCTGCACGAGCGATAGCCGCTGCACGTGTAGCGGTGTAGTCAGATCGGCCTCTCCCCAAAAAACGCCCGACAGAGGTCGCCGAGATGCTGCTGACAATGCGCTGGCGTTGAGCTTGGTCGGCCAATTCTCGCGGGGTCCAGGTATCAACAGGACGGCCGAGGGCGCGAGGGGAGCTGCAGGCCAAATTGACAATCTGGACAATCTGTTCGGCGGAGAAGGTGCAGGGCGCTCCCGAGCGAGGGGCATCGGCTAGCACGCTGGCAATCGTAGAGTGGCTGGGTCGGTCTCGGCCAGGGCCAAGTGGGCCTCGGCTGCCGCCCAGCGGCTACGCCAAGTGCGCACGGTCGGGCGAGTACAGCCCAATTGTGTCGCCAAAGGGCTATTGCCTTGGCCGCTGGCTGCTCCCAAGATGATACGCACGCGCAACGCAAGCGCTTGAGGGCAGGAAGCCTGTCGTTGGAGCGCCTCCAAGACCGCCCGTATCGCTCCCTAAAGGGAGGTGTCAGCCTCGGCTCACAGCGCGTCATACGGCAAGCCAGCCGCCTCGCCGATGACGTGCCGCTGCCCCTGCGGCGCTCCTTCCTCCAGTACGGAGCCGATGATTTTAGCCGTGGAGCGATACGCTCCGCCGACAATGTCACCTTTAACTTCGCCGACGACGGAGCCAGTCTCACCGCCGCGACCAAGCCCGGCACGCCCCTGCGCGGCCTCTTCGGAGATGCCATCACGTCGCCATTCGAGCGCACGATCACCGGCCAGGGTCAGCGCCTCACATTCAGCACCCGCTCGGGCGAGACGGCCATCGGCCAGCTGGAGGTAGCCGGCGGCCACAACGGCTTTAGCGTTGGATGGCGGGGTCTCGACATGGACGCTGGCTACGCCCTGGCCGATCAGATGGCGTCCAGCAGGGCACCTGAAGCGACTCTCTTCCAGAACCCGGCCGTGCAGTCCGTTGTTCGGCTCGGCGATGACGGGTCCTACCTGGTCAAGCTGAAAGGCTCCGACGGCTGGATGAAGCTGGCCCTCGACAGCGCACCTGGTGAGCGGATCGCGGGCGGCTTCCAGGCACGGGTAGGCACCCCATCTGCCGAAAATCCAACCTTCAACCTGGCCTGGATTGACGAGGGCGACTTCGCCGGGGTTTTCAACAGACAGGGCTACCTTGTCTACAAGCTTGACGAGGGTGTCGGAACTATGCCCGTCGGCAGTGTCTCGGCGCGCGGCCCCCCGAGCACCGCAGTATCGATCGAACTGTCGCGCCGTAGCGTCACAGTGCGAGGGCACTTCGACATTGCGACGGGCGAGCTCTACGTGACAATGGGCGACGGCGCTGGCCCGGTGAGTGCCTCGTTGCGCACCTACGATATGAGCGCGATCGGCTTGCAGGCGCGGCGTTGGGGCAAGGTGCGCTACAACCTCGCCACCGAGCAGGGCTATGTGAGCGGCCTGGCCGACGATTTCGCGGAAGGCCCGGCGACGACGGCACAGCGGATCAGTAGCGATCCCAAGGGCTTCTCGGCGCGCCTGTCACAAGATCTCGTCAAGGGGCTAGAGGCGACCGATAGCTTCCTGGCCAGCGGCGATGACATGGCTGCGCTGGCCAGCCTGCAGTGCCTGGAGAAGATCCACGGTCCCTTGCCTGACATCCGGCTCCGCCAGGGGCTGACCGAGATTGGCTTGGGCCGCCCAGGCAACACAACGGCTCTTGTGCGCGGCATCGACGAGGCCGCGCTGCACAATCCGGGCAGCTTCTTCAAAGAGATTAACCGCCGGCTTGAGTTGCCCGGCCTGAGCGAAGCGGAGGCTTGAGAGCGATTGGGAGCGCCGATCTATAGATCTAAGGCCACTAATACAGGCTGCGGAGGAGATCTGGCAAAAGGGCCAATATCGGGTGGCTCTCGACGCCTACGTGCAGATTGTCCAGCTACGCCTGCTCCACCAGCAGGCGAACAATCTCGACGCCAGTGACCTGGTGGCAATCGAGCGCCTGGCAGATCTCTCGGCTCTGGTCGGGAATGTGTCGGCGGCCGATAAGCTCCTCGATGGCATGGTAAGCCTCTCCCGAGGGAAAGGGAACAGCTACGCCGCCGACTACCTGACCTTGAAGCGGGCACATCTGGCGCTGGGCGCCGGGCTTGTGCGAGAGGCATTTCTCCAGCTCGCTCGCTCCAAGCATCGGCGAAGTGACCGCCATCACCTTCACGGCACCGGGCCTCGGAGTCTGGGAGGAGTCCCACGGCTGACCGGCTGTCGATCAGGATAGCCGGGATATCCTGCTCACGCGGGCCTACCTGGCTTTCGGATGGTCGCTTGCTGCCCTCGGGCCAGTTTCGTCAGACCCTCATCGCCCTGCACAGAGGGCTACAGCGGGCCAGGCGGGCGACCCATGATTTGGCCCGGCAGGTCACGGCGCCGCTTCAACTGGCCCTCATCTCAGCCTTCGTCGAGGCGGGCTATCTGGTCGAAGCGGCAAAGGAGCTCAGGGCGGCGGAGAAACTCTGCCAGGGAAGCGACCACCCGGCCCACTTAGTACGCTGGCTGGAGCTTGATGGGCAGCTGGGGCTGCTTCACGGCGAGTACACCCGCAGCAAACAGCGCGCCGTGGCGGTACGCACCCGCTGTGCTGCCCAGGATCTGCCGCAGGCAGCGCTCCGCGCATGCCTGAGCAAGGCAATGGTGCTGCTCATTATTAACCAGACCAGCGAAGCGACACAGGCCATCGATATGGCTGAGGAACTCGCCAGCGGCCTGAGCGATAAGCAGGTGCTCCTCCGGATCACCCTGATGCGCCAGCTAGCGCATGCCCGTGGTCAATCATTGGCCGACACCGTAACGATCGCGCCCACTGTGACCGAGCTGTGGTCCCTAGCTCCGCTCGGACAGCAGCAGTCGCCTTCGCCCAATCACCTGCCCGATCTGCCCCAGTCGGCCCAGTACCTCACCTTCTTCAGCGACCGGGCGCTCGCCTTCCAGTGGCGCCTGGCTCACCATGGGATTGAGGAGGCCGCCCGCTACCTACAGAGGATGATCGACAGCTTTGAGGGCACGGAACTCAACGCTGATTCAGCTCCGCTTGCTCGTGCTGCGTGGCGCTCGTGGCACGCTCGTCCATCGTCATCAACTCATCGCTCGTCGCCCAGTATTCCGTGTCACCATCTGGGGTGTCGATCCGAAACACCAGGATGAAGCCATAGCCTTTGAGGTGAACGCGAGTGCCAGCAGTCTTGATTGCACACTTACCCAGCTGTCGATTGCCGCTTCCATCCGGGTTGACCAACCGATTGTCTTTCAAGCGCGTCAGCCACTGCCAGCCGAGTGTGCGTATCAGTTTGAGATTCTCTAGAGAGCTGTACCAACCATCGAAACAGACATAGCGTGGTGTGAACCCGCGTTGTTTTGCCCTCTGGAGCATGGCCCGGAAGTGGTCATTCTTGGTCAGGCCATCGTTAGGAGCATCAAATAGGCGATAATCGCAAGGGACGGCGTGTGTGCCGTCACTGCACACGAGCGTCACCAGATTGATGCCAGCCACAGTCCGGCGATGTTTACCCGACCAGTGCCGATGCGCCAGGGCAATCTTGCACGCATAAGGTTTGTCCAGGGTGGTATCGTCAATCACAAGCAGGCCGCAGGTGCGATCGAAGAGCGGTTTGGCTTCGCGCCAGAGAGGCGTGGTGTCGGGTTCGAGCCGATGCAGCAGCCGATCACCGGGCAGCGCTGGATTCGTCGTAGTTTGCTAGCCCTGCAAACTGCCTTGCAAGCCGAGGGCTATCAGCTCAGCTGTAACACAATCCGGCGCTTGTTGCACAAACACAATATTCGTCCGAAAAGTAACGTCAAACGCTTGCATCCCTTACCCCATCTGGATCGTGATCGGCAGTTTCGCTACATCCAAGCCCAACGCCAGCGGTTTGCGCGGGCCGCCTTGCCGATTATTAGTGTGGATACGAAAAAAAGGGAGCTGATCGGCTTGTTTTACCACGCCGGCCAGAGCTGGGAGGCGGTCGCACCATCGGTCTACCTGCACGACTTTCCCAGCGATGCGAGCGGCAAGGCGATCCCCTACGGCATCTATGATGGTGGGCACAATCGGGGCTATATGTATGTCGGAGTGTCGGCTGACACGCCAGATTTTGCGGTCACGGCACTGGTCCAGTGGTGGCAAGCGTATGGGCAGGTGGGCTATCCCCAGGCGAACGAGCTTTTGATTTTGGCCGATGACGGGGGCAGCAATGGCTATCGGCCGCGGCGCTGGAAACAGCAACTGCAAGTGCAATGGGTGGATGTGTTTGGGCTGTCCGTCACCGTCTGTCATTATCCACCTGGAGCCTCGAAATGGAATCCGATTGAGCATCGCTTGTTCTCTCAGAGCAGCAAAACGTGGGCAGGAACCCCACTGACCTCGATCGAGGTGCTTCTGGCTTGTCTGCGTGCAACGGAGACCACAACCGGATTGACGGTGGAGGCCACCCTGATTGAGCAGGTCTTTAACCCACGGATCGGGTTTGGGCCAGTTCTGATCACAATCCGCGATTGTCAAGCAATGTGACTTCGCTAGAATTGGACAGCCGAGCATGAACTGCTCGGCCTGCACCTGAACAAACGAATATTTGCGATAACTTTCTCCCTCGTGCGATGCCGTGCTACATCGCACGAGGGAGGCACCTGCTTTGGTCTTGCTTGCGCTGCGACGAAGAACAGCCATCGTGAAGCAGCGAACAAGCAGTAGCGAGCCGGTCTAGGAGCAATACCTTTCAAATAAGGCAGGGCGCACATTGAACAGGCTCCACGCCAGCTACCATCCGTACCAGCGGCTGCGGGCTCGACAATTCCAATACCGGCGGCGGATGCACAACTACCGCCTCCCGAAAGCTGCCCTGCGGTTTGGGAGGTTGCAGATGCTCGGCCCGTTTCAGCTTGAAGTTCGACATTTTGCGCTTGACCACCCGTGGGTTCGAGCGCGGGCATCGCTCTGGCAACCGTTTGGCCGCGATCTCCCGCAGCATGCGCTCGTAGAGCGCCTGTTGCTGCCCAGGGGCAACTTGCTGAAACTCCGGCACCGCGTCGCGCACGATCTCCAAGGCATGCACAAAGCTCAGTCGGTCTACGTCCACATCCACCCTCAGCGCCGCTTCGTGCATCAGTACGCGCACCGCGTAGTGGGCCAGCAGGATGCCATACAGCTCCTGGATAACTCCCAGCGGTGTCAACGAGCGCAACGTACGCCCGACCAGGCGCTGGTGCGTGTCGATTTCATCAAACACAAGCTCGATCTCCCAGCGTTCGTGATAAGCACAGGCCAGATCGTGAGCCGGGGCCACTCGTGGGTTCAACAACGTCGTGATCAGCCGATGCTCCTCGCCATAGCCTGGCAGGGCCGGGTCGGTGATGGTGTAGGTGACCAGGCGCACCAGCAATCGCACGCCCTGACGGCGTCTGGCGTAGTCCGAGGGCAGCAGATAGGCCAGCACCGAGCCGTCGGGCAGAGTACGCAGCGGCAGCGGCTTGACGTGGGCTGGCAAGCGACCAAGGACATGTGCGCCGCGCTGGCGCGCCGCCAGCAGCATGTCGAAGTCGTGAAAGCCACGGTCCCACATCAGCAGCATGCCACGCTTCACCGAGCGCAGCAGGCGCAAGCCGCCTACTCGTTCGCTGGTATGGCAAGGCCAGAAGCCGGCATCGACAACGACGTGAGTGCCACACTCGATCAGATAGACACCTTGGAGTTGCGGAAAGGCGCTGGCTCCACGCGCACTGGTATGCCGTCCGAAGGCTTTGGCATTGGCGGGGGTATCGGGCACGTCTTCGCTGGTGCCATCGATAGCCATCAGTCGCAACCCAAACAAAAAGGCACCGCGGGTCTGGGATGTGGCAATTGGACGGCAGACCTGGTGAAACAAGGCCACGAGCGGGCGGGCGACCAGTTGCTGGCGTCGATAGGCCAACGCACTGTCGGTGGGCAAGGCGACCTCGGGGTCGGGCCAGAACAAGCGCAAGCCACGGGCCAGCTTGCGGAACACCCCACTGATGGCAACGGTGGGAAAGAGGTGCAGCGCGATCACCAGCCAGACTGTCAGGGCGGCCGTCAAGCGACGTTCGCGCACTTCGCCGACCCCTTCTTGGGCGATCACTTGCGTGATTGCGTCGGCGGGGATGGCTTGGCCGAGGGCGTCGATGGTCAGGGCGCTGCTGAACTTGCATTCGGTCTCAATCTCGCGTATTCTGAATCCCATGGGTGACTCCTTGGCATACTTTTGGCGGTGACACGCGATAGTATGCCATAGAAGTCGCCCCGACGCTTATTTGAAAGGTATTGGGTCTAGGAGATAACAAAACCCCACATCCCCACACAAATCCCGTCTGCGTTGAGCCATTTCAGTGAAACGCTTGCGCTGGAACCGTATGGTGATGTGAGGTTCTGAAAGGAGTTTGGCTGGGGGACAGGGATTCGAACCCCAACTACCTGATCCAGAGTCAGGCGTTCTACCGTTAAACTATTCCCCAATTCGGTGGGGGCGTTCGATTGAACGCCCCCACTGTTGGTGCCGAAGGGGAGATTTGAACTCCCACGAGGTTACCCTCACTACGCCCTGAACGTAGCGCGTCTGCCAGTTCCGCCACTTCGGCTTGTGGCACCAATGGACCGTAGCTCATCAACGCGGGGTATAATACATCACTCATGTGGTTTTGTCAAATGGTTTGGGGCTCGTTTCCGAGTGTCGGGCGGTCCAGCCGGAAGGGTGCCAATGCCGCCGGTCGTACGCCGGTGGTCGCCACTTCGGCCAGAAGTTGGCCCAAGCGCATCCCGAACGGCATACCGTGCCCGCTGAACCCGCCGACGACCCACACACCCGCCATCGTCGGCGCCTGGTCGGCGATCGGCAGGTGGTCCGGCGTGAACGCCATCAGCCCGGCCCAGCGGCGACCTACCCGTAGGCCCTCCAGCGCCGGGAAGAGGCGCGGAAGCACTTGCTCCAGCGCCGCTTGGACCTCCGCCGTGGGGCTGCTCTCGCGCACTCCCACATCCATCCCCGGCGCGAGCGCGCGGCATCCGCCCAGCACAATCGTGCCGTCAGGCGCCTGCTGCCAGTACTCGCCGGTCGGGGTGATCGCCGCCGCCATGCCGGTCCGGAAGACCGGCGCGGCCGGCTGGTAGGCCAGCACCTGCCCGCGCACCGGGGTCAGTAGCCCACCAAGCTCCGGCACGAGCTGGCCGGTCCAGGCGTTGCCGGCGACGACCACCGCGCCCGCCCGCAGCGTCCCGCCCGTCGTCTGGAGCAGCACGCCCCCTCCATCGACCTGGAGCCGCGTGACCATTGTCCCCGTCACGATCCGCGCCCCGCGCCGCCGTGCCGCGCCCGCCAGCCCCTGGACCAGCCGCGCCGGGTGGAGCAAGCCGTTCTCTGGCGCGAAGATGCCCCCGACGATCTCGGCGCCAAGTGGCGTACCGATCAGCTCCTGGAGCTGCGCGCGGTCGAGCGGCTCGGCGGCGAAGCCGTCGGCCCGCAGTATCTCCACCGTCCGTGCCGCCTGCGCGAGCTGCTCCGCTCCGAGCGCCAGACTCACGTTCCCCGGCTCGCGGTAGTCGCATGCGATCTGCTCCTCGGAGAGCACCTGGCGCAGCAACTCCCGGCTATCAAGGGTTAGCGACCAGACCGCCCGCGCCATCGCGTGACCGAGCCGGGCAACCGCTGCCAGGTAGGGCTCGGCCGTGCCAGCGACCACAAAGCCGCCGTTGCGGCCGGTGGCGCCGTGCGCCACCGCGCCCCGCTCGATCAGCACCGCCGCCGCGCCGGACCTGGCTAGCCAGTAGGCCGTGGCCGCGCCCAGCAGCCCGCCGCCGACCACAGCCACCTCAGCGCTTGGGGGAAGCTGGTCGGAGGCCGGTGTCTCCGCGCTCGTGGTGTGCCAGTAGGATGCCGCCTCGTAGGGAGCAGTGTTGGATTCCATATGTAATACCCCATTTCGACCGCGACCTACACGCCACCCACCGCTGCCAGGAAAGAAGACCATGCTAGTCGATCTTTGTCTTCCTTTCAAGCGCTTGCGTACTACTGCCTGGCCGATCTGCCCCTGCACATGACTGACCGCAGCGAATTAGCGTCATGGGCTTACCCGATACCAGTAGCTGTACACCTCCTGGAAGCCAAGGCGTCCATAGAGAGCGCGGGCGGCCACATTATCGCCCTGCACTTGCAGCGAGACATCGGTGGCGCCAGCCCGCTGCGCCCATGCGAAGAGCTGGGAGAGCAGTGCGGTCGCATAGCCCCGCTGGCGGTGCTGCGGAGCGGTCACGACATCCACAACGCTGAGTGCCCCCGCATAGACGACCCCAACCGCGCAGGCAACTGCCCTCTCGCCATCCCAGAGCGCGGCGAAGATCCGTGGAGCCGGAAGAGACTGCAAGATCGCCGTGTGGGTGTACTGCTGATCGAGCGCCTTCCCGCTCAACTGACAGTAGAGCGCCAGCCAATCCGGGAGTCCTTCGCTCCGCAGGGTCCCAGGCAGATCGGGGAGAAGTGTCCAGGTGTCCAGGCGGCGGTGCAACGTCAGCGAGGGATCAACCAGGCGGTAGCCGCGCGCATTGAGCAGACGATCCAGGACCAAGGGCGCCGTGCGCCGGTTCAGGCGAAACACCGTCGGGAGGTCGCGCTCGGCGTACCACTGCTCGCACCGCGCGATCTTTGTCGCCGGGTCCTGGCGTGCAGGATAGAGCGGGTTGACCGAGTTGGCCCGCCGGGTATGGCCGTCAGCGAAGCGAACGACCCAGCCATCATACAGCCACTGCTGCAACGCCGGCCAGGTGGTGAGGGCTAATTCCTCAAGATCGCGCGGTTTCATCCGGTCGCCTTCATCCTGCTCCTGGCTCTGCCAACAACTGCATGCTGCGCTTGAGCTGGTCCACCGAATTCTATACGATATTGGACGCGACGGAAACCCCCTCGATCTGAATGTGCTTCGGATGGCACCATGCGGTATACTGCCACTGGAAAGGCCGGAGTTTACCTGACGCTTGCCCGACCATCGAAAGAGGTCTGCCATGTCGTTACGTTTTCACGAAATCGCCCAACAGTGGAACACCACACGATTTGCAAACTGATCTATGTCGACGCCACTGTTAGCCACGAAACTGTATATCCCGCCACCGCGGCCGAACGTTGTTCTGCCGCTCCCGCCTGATCGAGCGGCTGAACGCAGGGTCTGCACCGCAAACTGACCCTCATCTCTGCCCCGGCCGGCTTTGGCAAAACCACGCTGGTCAGCGAATGGGTCGCTTCGCTCAGTTCTGAGTTACGAGTTTTGAGTTCTGAGTTATCTCAGACAATCAAACTCAAAACTCAAAACTCGTAACTCAAAACTTCAAGTGGCCTGGCTGTCGCTGGACGAAGGGGATAACGACCCCACACGCTTTCTGACCTACCTCGTCGCTGCGTTGCAGACGATTGCGCCGACGATTGGAGCAGGGCTGTTGGGTGTGCTCCAATCCCCGCAGCCACCGCCAACCGAAGCGATTCTGACGGCCCTGCTCAATGAAATCACCACCATCCCGGACCATTTCGTCCTCGTCCTTGACGACTACCACGTGATTGATGCCAAACCGGTTGACCATGCCCTCACCTTTCTGCTCGAGCACCTGCCACCACAGATGCACCTGGTCATCACCACCCGCGAGGATCCCACCGCTACCCCTGGCCCGGTTACGCGCCCGCGGCCAATTGACCGAACTGCGCGCCGCCGACTTGCGCTTTACCCCCGCCGAAGCCGCCGAATTTCTCAACCAGGTGATGGGCCTCAACCTCTCGGCGGCAGACATCGCCGCACTGGAAGACCGCACCGAAGGCTGGATTGCCGGCCTGCAACTGGCGGCGCTCTCGATGCAGGGCCACCAGGATGTTCCCGGGTTCATCCGGGCATTCGCCGGCGACCACCGCTACATCGTGGACTATCTGGTCGAAGAGGTCCTGCAGCGTCAGCCCGAACGTGTCCGCAGCTTCTTACTCCAGACCTCCATTCTCGACCGGTTGAATGGCCCGCTGTGCGATGCCGTCACCGGCCAGGAGGAAGGCAAGGCGCGGTTGGAGGCGCTGGAGCGCGGCAACTTCTTTGTCGTTCCGCTGGATGACAAGCGCCACTGGTATCGCTATCACCACCTCTTTGCCGAGGTGCTCGCTGCGCATTTGCGGGCGGAGCAGCCCGATCAGGTCGCTACGCTGCATCGGCGCGCCAGCGAGTGGTACGAGCAGCATGGCTCGGCGGCCGATGCGATCCGCCACGCGCTGGCCGCCGAGGATTTCGCGCGCGCGGCGGACCTGGTCGAGCTGGCCGTGCCAGCCATGCGCCGGAGTAGACAGGAGGCCACGCTGCTTGGCTGGCTCAAGGCGCTCCCCGACGAGCTGATCCACTGCAGGCCCGTGCTCAGCGTTGCGTATGCCCGGGCGTTACTGGCTAGCGGCGAGCTCGAGGGCGTTGAGGACCGACTGCGGGACGCCGAACGGTGGCTGGACACGACCGCAGACATGCGTGCGCGACCGGACGCCCCAGCGGCTGAGATGGTCGTCGTGGACGAAGAGGCATTTCGCCGTCTCCCGGGTTCGATCGCCGTGTTGCCGTGCCGGACAGGCCCTGGCTCTGGGCGATGTGGCCGGCACCGTGACATACGCCCGGCGGGCGCTCGACCTCGTCCCTGAGGACGACCATCTCGACGCGCGGAGCGGCAGCGGCGCTCCTGGGACTCGCATCCTGGACGAGCGGGGATCTCGAGGCAGCGCACCGGACGTATGCCGAGGGCATGGCGCAGTTTGCAGAGGGCCGGGAACATCTCTGACGCAATCAGTGGCGCAATCGCCCTGGCTGATATCCGGATTGCGCAAGGTCGTCTCCACGAGGCAATGCGTACCTACGAGCAGGCATTGCAGCTTGCGACGGCGCAGGGCGAGCCTGTCCTGCGGGGAACGGCAGACATGTACGTGGGCATGAGCGAGCTCCACCGTGAGCGTAACGATCTGCATGCCGCCACGCAGCACCTGCTGAGAAGCAAGGAGCTGGGCGAGCACACCGGGTTCCCGCAAAACCGGTATCGCTGGCGCGTCGCAATGGCTCGCATACGGGAGGCCCAGGGCGATCTGGACGGCGCGCTCGACCTGCTCGACGAGGCAGAGCGCCTGTATGTGAGCGACTTCTTCCCCAATGTGCGTCCGGTCGCGGCGTTGAAGACACGGGTGTGGGTCGCGCAGGGGAGGTTGGGTGAAGCCCTCGACTGGGCGCGTGAGCAGGGCCTGTCCGTCGAGGACGACCTCAGCTACCTGCGCGAGTTCGAGCACATCACCCTGGCCAGGGTGCTCTTGGCCCGCTCTAAGAGCGACCGTGCCGACCGCTCCATGCATGAGGCAATCGGACTCCTGGAGCGCCTCCTGCAAGCAGCGGAAGCAGGCGAGCGGACGGGAAGCGTGATCGAAATCCTGGTGCTGCAGGCGCTCGCCCACCAGACGCAAGGCGACATCCCGGCTGCGCTTGTGCCGCTGGAACGCGCCCTGACGCTGGCTGAGCCGGAGGGCTACGTCCGAATGTTTGTGGACGAAGGCCCACCGATGGCGCAACTGCTTCTCGAAGCTGCCGCTCGCCGACATCATGCCAGACTATACCGGCAAGCTGCTGGCAGCGTTTGAAGCCGAGCAACAGACGAGCGTAGGCAAGCCTCCTCTCCCCACCTCCCCCGCTTCGCAGCCCCTGATCGAGCCACTGAGCGAGCGTGAGCTTGACGTGCTGCGGCTGCTCGGAACCGACTTGACCGGGCCGGAGATCGCCCGCGAACTCGTGATCGTCCTTGAGCACCGTCCGCACCCACACCAAGAGCATTTACAGCAAACTCGAGGTCAACAACCGCCGGGCGGCCGTCCGCCGGGCAGAAGAACTCGATTTGTTGTACCACGCAACAGCGCTGCCCAAGCACGCCATCCACGCAGCCCTGGCAGGTATACCAGCATTTCATGCATGCCTGGCAGGGCTTTTTGTCTGCCCTCACAGCCTCCCCATCATCACCAGATCATCCCCACATCAATCCCCACATGTGGGGATGACGCCTCCCCACATTCATTTGTATCTTGTGATCGAAGAAAAGAACGCAATGCAACGACAGTGGAGCATTCATCCATAGAGAGGAACATGCACGAGGCACAGCATGAGTGAAACACACGCATCAACGGAGGATCATCACGAGCCTGGACGTTACGAAATTCGCCTCAAGGGACACCTGGATGACCGGTGGGCCGACTGGTTTGAAGGCCTGACCATCACGCGAGAAGACAACGGCGAGACACTGCTTAACCGGCCCGGTGGTCGATCAGGCCGCGTTGCATGGCTTGCTGAGGAAAGTGCGTGATCTCGGCCTGCCATTGGTCTCGGTCATTCAGGTTGATCCCAAACAGGCGAACGGGCCGGATGCAACGCGGACACGGATCACATCGTTCAAAAAGGACAAACCCATGAACACCAATCACCAGATCATCGATAAAGGAGACAAAGCAACATGAAACACCAACGAATCTCATCCGTTGGGCAGGTTTATCAGCTATGGTGGCAGGGATCATTTTCGTGGGCATTCAGCCGATCCATCCACTTGACATTCTTTCGTCAGTCACCACCAGCCCATGGGCCATCGTCCACTCCTTGAAGACGGCCATGTGCCTTCTTCGGCCTGCTCGGCATTGCGGGGCTCTACGCCCGGCAAGTGAAAGAGACCGGGTGGCTTGGTCTGGCCGGCTATCTCCTGTTTAGCCTCTTCTGTGCGCTCACGACGGCCTTTGCCTTCGCCGAAGCCTTTATCTTGCCGCTGTTGGCGACCGAGGCGCCGACGTTTGTGGAGGGCTTCCTGGGGATCTTCAATGGGCACCCCAGCGAGATGAACCTCGGAGCCCTCCCAACGCTATTCATGCTAGCATGCGTTCGTGTATGTGCTCGGCGGCCTGCTGTTTGGCATCGCGACGTTCCGCGCCGGCATCCTGCCGCGCTGGGCGGCCGGTCTGCTTGCCGTCGGGGCCGTGTTGCGCCCTCGTGCTTGCGCTGCTCCCGCACCCGCTCGAGCGGACATTCGCGGTGCCGATGGGGCATAGCACTGGCTTGGCTGGGCTATGCGCTCTGGTCTGAACGGCGAGAGCACAGCCTCGGAACCCGTACCTGGCAAGGCAAGCCCCCAGCTCCGCCAAACCGCAGCCGAGTAAGTTCGCTGGAAACTGCATGGATGTGGACAAGCGGCCATACGGCCGCTTGTTTCATTGTGTCCTGAAGCCTGGGCTTGAGAGAGCAGCCGTGACGATCGAGCGATTTAGGGGTACGCGCTCGTGAAACACACGACGGCGTTCGTTGTCGTGGATTGTGCCGGCTTTCCGCTGGAGGATGGTGTAGGCTCGCTCAAGGTACGGCTGAACGTCTGCATCGAGGCCGGCGGCTTGCAAGACACAGACGTGATTCCACAATATCTCTTCGGTGCGCAGCGCCGGCAGTGTGCCCATACGCTCAAGATATGCGACCGCTTCGGTGCTGTAGGCCAGCGCCTCATCGTTGTTGCCTTGCACCAGTGCCAGACGCGCTCGTAGCGAGAGCGCCTGGATCTCGCTGCGGTGAAATGCGGAGACACGCGTTTCAGTCAGGTTCATCATCAATTGCTCTTGGGCTGCTGCAAGGTCGCGCTGGGAGTAATCCTGATGCATCAGCAGTTCCGCATAATAGTTACGCACCAGCGAGGCCAGACCCGCCTGCCAGGCCAGTTGTGCAATCGCCCATCCTCGCCGCATTGGCTCGGCCGCGTCGTTGACACGCCCCCACTCAAGATAGAGCTTGCCCAACAGCGCGAGATTGTTGCTTTTTACGGCGTCGGCCTCTCGATCGTCCTGCAATACAAGCGCCTCGATCAGGAGCGCCTCTGCCTCCTCAAAGCGTCCAATTGCCGTAGCGACCTGGGCAAGGTAGTTCAGCGCCCAAGGCAGATCCGTATCCACTCGCAACTGCCGCATGCCTTCGACGCTCTCTCTGAGCAAGCTGGAAGCGGTATCGTAGTTCCCGAGATCGAACTCATTGACACCAATGCGTGCCTGTAGCGCGTACAGGAGTTGCCGCACCTCCAGTGAGTTGGCGTGCGTATGCGCGAGGTGTGTCTGGTAGAAGGTGTGAGCCTGGTATTGCAGCGCCAGGCCGCGTTCAAGGTCTTCCCCCACCAGGTTGTGGCCAAGCTCAGACAGGATCAGAAATTCGAGAACGGCGTCGCTGGCTGCTTGAGCAAGGGCAAGCGCATCTTGCAGCGTCTGCACGGCAGCAGAGCGGCTGGTGGATGCCAAATGCATCAGCGCGCGATGCCGGTGCATGCGCGCCAGCAAACTGAGATCACCAATGCGCTCGGCTGCGATTCCGGCCTCTTCCAGCAGCATCAGCAGCGGCAGTTGCTGGTCTCCGTACCGCTCGGTGATTTCAAAGAGCAGATCGATTGTCTGGGCGCACAGGAGGCTGGAGGCCATACTTGCCGGTTTCTGCCGTGTGGTCGCCAGTGCTTGCTGGCAGAGATCGACGGCTGTGCGGTGGTTGCCGCCGACAAACGCATCTCGCGCCACCTCATAGGTGTTCTTGGCGGTCTGAAGTTCCTCGTCGCTTGTTATCATAGCTTGGATAAGTGGAGGGGAATAGGAGAAGACGTTCCACGGAGCGGCACATTGCACACAAGATTGCACATTTTCGCGTGGGAGGATTATGCTTTGTGGAGCCGCTGGTCGGACTCGAACCGACGACCTAGTGTTTACAAAACACTTGCTCTGCCAACTGAGCTACAGCGGCACGTGTGCGCCGGTACATTCTAACATGTGGGTGCTGGGCTCGTCAATGCCCGCGCGGCGCAACATGGCTGGGCTATTGCAGTAGGGCACCATAATCCGCGCGGGAGATGGTATAATAGCGCGACACAAGCGTACCGATGCCACGGAGGATCGACGATGCAAACCCCATCGCAGCAGGTGCCGAATCTCGATGGATTTGAACTGCCGCCCCCAGAGGAGAGCCTGGTCAGGGCCAAGCAGCGCCTGGCGCAGACCTTGCGGCACGACGAGATGGTCTGGCTGGTGGCCGAGCGCTACGAGCCCGCCATGCCATCCTGGACGCTGGACGTCGTGCGGCAGGGCGCGCTTGGGCGCTGGGTGCGCCAGCGCCAGCGCTTCGACACGCAGGCCGAGGTGCTCTATTACATGGGCGAGAGCGCGCTGTCCGATACTGAGTTCCGCGATGTGCGCCGCAGTGCGGCACTCTTCCCGGTGGCCGAGTGGAAGGCCCAGGAGTTCTGAGTGTCTATCCGAAAAAGGAGGGAGGAGCTTGGGGAGGGCGCTGCCTTCCCCAAGTTCCTCCTATAAACATCGAACAAGGAGCGGTGTGTGTCTGATGATCCTGCCACTTTCCAGGTCGATGACCTCTACCAGCTTGGCTGGCTGGAGGACCCGCGCTTTAGCCCCGATGGGCGCTATGTCGCCTATGTGCGTGTCATCGTCGACCGCCCCCGTAACTGCTATCGCCGCGCGATCTGGCTGGCCCCGACCGATGGACGGCCACCACGCCGCTTTACCTCCGGCTATAAAAGCGATACGACGCCGCGCTGGAGCCCCGATGGCCGGCGGATTGCGTTTGTCTCGACCCGCGATGGCGACAAGCCGCAGATCTATGTGATCGGCTTGGACGGCGGCGAGGCCCGCCAGTTGACGAAGATGCGCCACGGTGCCAGCGAGCCTGCCTGGAGCCCTGACGGCGGGCGGATCGCGTTCCTCTCTCCGCTCAATGAGCCCGAGCGTGCTCACGAGGATAGCGATGCCCAGGACGAGACCTCCGAGGACGCATGGGAGAACTCCCAGGTGGAGGCGCGTCGGGCCCACGAGGAGGAGCGCCGCTTTGATCCGCGTGTGCTTTCGCGGCTACCGTATCGCAGCGGGGTCGCCTTCTTCGATGACCGGCGCAATCACGTCTATGTGATCGAAGTGCCGGAGGATGATGATGCCGACCTGCCCCCAGCGCGCCGCCTGACCGATGGCGATATGCACTATGGTACGCCGGCCTGGATGCCTGATGGCGCGTCGCTGCTCACGACCGCGACGCGCGATCCGGAGGCCGATTCGCTCTTCGCCTACTACGATATCCTGCGCGTCCCTGTGCCTCAGGAGGGGCGCGCGGCGGCCCAGCGGCTGACGGAGCCCGGCTTCTCCTATTACGATCCAGAGCCCTCGCCCGATGGCCACCTGATCGCGCTGCGCCGCATGCCCGACGACCGGCCGCTAGCCGTTGGGGCGCGCATCGCCGTCCTCCACGCCGATGGCGGCCAACTGTACGACTTGACCGCCGATGCCGACCTGAATGTCGAGCAGTATCGCTGGCTGCCCGATGGCCGCGGGCTGCTGTACACGGCCGGCTGGCGCGGCGATCAGCCGGTGCATTGCGTGATGCTCGACCGGGGCGCCGGCCAGGCGTCCCCGACCGGCTGCGGCCGGCTTGTGAGCGACTTCGATGTCGGGCCGGACGGCGGCGTGGCGTTTGTCGCCGGCGGGCTCGACAACCCCTGTGAGCTGTTTCTGCGGCGGCCCGATGGGACCGAGGCCCAGCTCACATCGATCAGCGCGCCCCTGCTGGCGAGCCGCCAGGCCGTATCATTCGAGGAGTTCTGCTACCGCGCGCCCGACGATCGCGAGGTCCACGGCTGGGTGCTGCGCCCGCCCGGCTTCGACCCGGCCCGCACCTACCCGCTGGCGGTCTATATCCACGGCGGCCCGCATATTATGTGGGGGCCGGGGTTCCGCAGCATGTGGCACGAGTGGCAGGTGGCGGCGGCGCGCGGCTACGTGGTCTTCTTCTGCAATCCACGCGGCTCCGAGGGCTACGGCGAGCACTGGCGCGACGCCATCCACGCGAACTGGGGCATCGCCGACGCGCCCGACATCCACGCCGGCATCGACGCGCTGATCGCGCGCGGCGGCATCGACCCGGCGCGTATCGCCGTCACCGGCGGCTCGTATGGCGGCTATATGACCGCCTGGCTGATCGCCCATAGCGAGCGGTTTGCCTGTGCCGTGGCGGCGCGCGGGGTGTACAACTTGCTCTCGCACCACAGTACCAGCGATGCACACGAGCTGATCGAGTTCGAGTTCGACGGCTACCCTTGGACGATGCACGAGAAGCTGTGGCAGCACTCGCCGCTGGCCCACGCCCATCATATCAGGACGCCGCTCCTGATCCTGCACAGCGAGCAGGACTATCGCGTCCCGATCAGCGAGGCCGAGCAGCTCTTCGCGATCCTGCGCCGCCGCAAGCAGGTGGTCGAGTTCGTACGCTATCCCCGCGAGGGGCACGAACTCACGCGCGCCGGCGAGCCACGCCACCGCGCCGACCATATGCGGCGAACGCTGGAGTGGTTCGATCGCTACTGCCAGCCGGAGAAGGTCGAGGATCGAGGATAGAGGATAGAGGATGGAGGTGGCATGGGCCGTTTAACGCGGTGCTACCTTCTATGCTCAAAAGGAGCCGGCGATGCCCGATACACACGCGCACGAGCCGCACCCGTGGAGCGAGATGACCCCCGATCAGGTGCTGGACACGCTGGTCTATGAGCTCTATGGGCCGGTGAGTGCCCTCGGCAATGAGATCGACCGGCTCTCGACCGGGGCCTTCGAGGACGAAGAGCTGACCGATCTGCTGGCCCAGATTCGCGAGGGCGTCAACAGTCTGAGCCGTTTGGTCGTGATGCTGAAGCGCTATACCACCGATCGGCATGACGCGGCGCGTGGGGATATTGAGGAACGATGACAACAACTTCGACCAAAACATTCGGACTGCTCCGCCGCAAGCGGATGCTGACCGAGCGCCAGGAGGCGCTGCTGGAGCAGGAGCGCAAGGTGCTGACGACGCTGCGCGACGCGCTCCAGCGGTTCGGGGCCGATGTCGCGACCGGCGACGCGCGCACGCTCGATGATACGATCGCGCACCTCGACGAGCTGTTTTTGCTGGTGATCGCCGGTGAGTTCAACTCCGGCAAGTCCAGCTTTATCAACGCCCTGCTGGGCGATAAGGTGCTGGCCGAGGGAGTGACGCCCACCACCGACCGGATCACCCTGCTGCGCTATGGCCCGGAGCCGGACGAGAAGCCAGTGGAGGAGTTCCTGCTTGAGCGCCGCTTCCCCGCCGATGTGCTCCAGCGCCTGACGATCGTCGATACCCCCGGCACCAATGCGATCATCCGCCGCCACGAGGAGCTGACCCGCGAGTTCATCCCCCGCTCGGACCTGGTGTTGTTCATCACCTCGGCCGACCGGCCCTTCACCGAGAGCGAGCGCGCCTTTCTGGCCGCCATCCAGGAGTGGGGCAAGAAGATCGTGGTTATCCTCAACAAGGTTGATCTGCTCAACGAGCAGGAAGTGGACCAGGTCGTCAGCTTCATCCGCGAGAACGCCCGCGATCTGCTGGGCTTCACCCCCGAGATCTTCCCGCTTTCGGCCCGGCTGGCCCAGCGCGCCCGCGCCGGCGCCGACGAGGCGACCTGGAAGACCAGCCGCTTCGAGGAGATCGAGCGCTTCATCCTGGAGACCCTGGACGAGGAGCAGCGCGTACGGCTCAAGCTGCTCTCGCCGCTCGGCGTAGCCCAGCACCTCGCCACCAAGTATCTGGCCGTCGTCGAGGGGCGGCTGGGCACGCTCCAGCAGGACTTCGCCACGATCGACAATGTCGAGCGCCAGCTCGAGCTGTTCCGCGACGACCTGACTGACGACTTCAAATACCACCTGACCGAGGTCGAGAATATCCTGAACGAGTTCGAGTTGCGTGGGATCACGTTCTTCGATGATACAATCCAGCTAAAGAACATCTGGCAGTTGCGAAATAGAGAGTGGCTGAGCGAGGCATTCGAGCAGGAGGTGGTGGCGATCTGCCCCAGCAGGTCGAGGGCCGGCTGAATGGCCTGATCGACTGGATCATCGAGAAGAATCTGCGACTGTGGCAGTCGGTGATGGACTACCTCCAGCGCGAACGGGTGCCCGAGCACCGGGCCGGGTTGATCGGCGATGTCGGAGGCTCATTCGACTACAACCGCGGCGCGCTGCTCGACTCGGTCGCGCGCAAGGCGAATATGGTCGTCGCCACCTACGATCGCGAAGCCGAGGCGCGCATGCTCAGCGAGGATATCCGCAACGCGATTGTGACAACCGGGCTGGCGCAGGCCGGCGCGCTCGGCATCGGCGGCTTAATCCTGGCGGCCACCACGATCGCCTGGATCGATGTCACGGGCATCTTGGCGGCCACGCTGATCTCAGCCGCCGGTCTGTTCGTGCTGCCGGCCAAGCGCCGCAAGCTCAAGCAGGATTTCCATGACAAGATCGTCGATATGCGCGAACGGCTGTTGCAGACAATGCAACACCAGTTCAACAGCGAGCTAGACCAGATGCTTGCGCGCATCCGCGAGGCGATCGCGCCCTACACCCGCTTCATTCGCTCGCAGCGCGAGCTGCTCGTCGACGTCCAGCGCGACCTCTCTGATGTCGATGTCGAGCTGGGCCGGCTGCGAGCCGATATAGAAAGTTAGCCGCTGTAGGCGAAGTCAGTTGTCAGTGGTCCGTGGTCAGTTGCAACTGACCACGGACCACTGACAACTGACTCTCAGGAGGTGTTATGCGCCCCAACGGGATCATCACCCTCACAACCGACTTTGGCCTGGCCGATAGCTACGTCGGCGCGATGAAGGGGGTCATCCTCAGTATCGCGCCGGATGCCCGGCTGGTCGATATCACCCATGACGTCGGCCCGCAGAAGACCCACCAGGCCGCCTACATCGTGCAGACATTCTATAGCTACTTCCCGCCCGGCACGATTTACCTGGTCGTGGTGGACCCGGAAGTCGGCAGCCAGCGGCGCGCGATTGCGCTCCAGACGCCGGAGGCGATCTTCGTCGCGCCTGACAACGGCGTGCTGACCTATGCCTGGCGCGATGCGCTGGCGCGCTGGGGGGCCGAGCGCTGTATCGTGGTCGAGCTGGCCGAGCAGCGCTTCTGGCTTCAACGGATCAGCAGCACCTTCCACGGGCGCGATATTTCGCGCCGGTGGCGGCGCACCTGGCCGCCGGCACATCGACGACGGCGCTCGGCCCGCGGCTGCCGGCGATCAGCGAGGCGGCGCTAGAGCAGCCGGCGCGCGGCCGCACCGGCGCGCTGGTCGGGCAGATTATCCACGTGGATCACTTCGGCAACTGCATCACCAATATCACGCCGCGCCACCTCGAAGAGGTCGGGATGAGCGAGCAACTAGTCGTCCAGATCATCGACCAGCAGATTGCCGGGCTCCAGCGCACCTACGCCGACGGGCCGGTAGGCGGGCTGATCGCGCTGATCGGCAGCAGCGACCGGCTGGAGCTGGCCGTCCGCAACGGCAATGCCGCCCAGACGCTCGGCGTGGGGATCGGCGATACGGTGCGGATCTACGGGGGGAGCGGCGATCGATGATGCAAGGGGAATGGAGATGAGAGATTGGAGATTGAATTCGAGCGCGATCAATCTCCAATCTCTCATCTCCATTCTCTATTAGACAAGGTTTCGGATGAGGCCGTTCTACTTTACAATGTGGGTGGAGGGAGACTGAGGGGGCTGCCCGCTCAACCCCCCTTTTTCCCAGAACTGTAAAGCCCTAAAGAACCTTGTCTTAGTCGCGAACGAGCGGGGCTTTGGGTTCAGCGAGTGGGGCCTCTTCGCTTGTTGAGCCGTGCATCAGCAGGCGGTAGGCGATGGCGGCGACCGGCAGGAGCAGCCAGAAGTTGAGCAGGCGGAAAAGCGGCGCCGCGACATAGGCTTGCTCGCCCACGCCGAGCTGCGTCAGCGAAAATACCAGCACCGCCTCGACGGTGCCGCCACCGCCCGGCAATACATTGAAGGTACTGGTGATCAGCGCAATGCCGAACGCGGCCAACACCACAAAGATCGAGGTCGTCGCCCCCAGACCGCGCAGCACCACCAGCATCGCCAGGCTATGCCCCAGCAGCGCGCAGAGCTGGATCAGCACCAGCAGCACGATCTCGCTGCGGCGCGCGGCGATCAAGGCCCGCCCGCGCGACAGATCATCGACGATCTTGAGGATCGGCACGTCGCTCCAGGTGCGACCGAACAGGCGGGCCACCCCATTCTTGATGCCCAGCAGCCAGCGCGTGAGCACCTCTTGCTCGCGGGTCAGGATAAACAGCGCGCCGCCGATCACCGCTATCGCCACCAGCGCCGCGACCAGGCTAGCCTCCTCGGCCGCGCCGAACCCGCTGCGTAGCGTCAGGTAGCCCAGGCTGAAGCCGAACAGCAAGAGCATCCCGCCGGCGTAGCTTAGGGCCTCCAGCGAGGCGGCCAGCGCCGCGTGGCCGCCGGACACGCCCCGCCGCCGAAAGGTCTGCACCAGGAAGGCGTAGCTGGCCACACCGCCGGCCGGCACCGACTGGCTAAGGATGATCGCGACCAGCGCTACCATCCACAGGCGTAGCGCGCCGAAATGGTAGCCAAGCGAGCGCAGCACGCGGTAATAGACTTGCGACGCGCAGAAGAAGCTGAAGATCTCCAGGACGACCGCCAGCAGGAGCCAGGCTGGCTGCGCCTCGCGGAGCAAGTCAAACGCCGACCAGATGCGGTCGCGCTTGATATAGGCAAGTACCAGGACCACGCACGTGAGCGCGATGCTCACAAACAGTTGCCAGCGACGAGCGCGCATCTCCAGATCCTTTCAAAACGAGGGTGACGTTGTGCTTCCACCAGGAAAGACGGTAGATGCCCGCGGATTGTTTCACACTGGCGCCAGTATACACGATGTCGGTGCGCCTGTCATCTCATTGCGGCGCGGCGCGCGGCGTGCCACTCGGCCACGCGCACCAGCCCGATCGAGACGACCAGCCAGATCAGCCCGGCGATGAACCCGCCCAGCACATCGGTGGGAAAATGGACCCCGAAATACACCCGCGAGCACCCGACGCCGGTCACGATCAGCACTGCCGCGAGGACGACCGCGATCCTGTGGGCTGGCCGCCGCAGCAGACGAATCGCCACGAACGCCAGCATACCATAACATGCGATAGCACCCATCGAGTGGCCGCTGGGAAAACTATAGCTGGTAAGAGTAAACGGCCCTGTGAACAAGTCCGGCCGCACCCGCTGGTAGAGGGCCTTGAGCACCTGGTTGATGATGCCGGCGCCGGCGCCGGCCAGGACCAGCCCGGCCGCGTCGATCCAGCGGCCACGGCGCAGCAACGCCAGCGCGGCCCAGCCCAGCATCACGCTCAGCACCAAGGTATCGCCCAGGCTGGTGAAGAACAGCATCACCTGGTCGAGCACCGACCCCCAGTGGTTATGCATCCAGAGGATCGTTCGCTCGTCGAACATGATGAAGCGGTTGACCAGCACAGCGGCCGCGAGCCAGACGAACCCTAGCGTGGCCAGGACGCAAAACAGCGCGCCGGTGAGAATGTAGAGCAGCAGTGCCTTGAGCGGCAGGATTCGCGGCGCTTCTTCAGGTGAGCCCGGCTGTGCGGGCGTGTGGATGTCTGACCTCATACCTGCTTGAGATAGCACAGCGCGTACCAACAAGGAGTTGGGCAGTATATATTACAGCGCAAAGTCGCCAAAAGCATAGCGTCCTGGACCCAGAGGGTACCCCGCGTTGTCTGTCTCTAAACCCAATGGTATCGCCGTCGCAATCATTCCCCGCGATGATGGACCACCGGATGCACGACCTTCGGTGGAGTCTGACGGAAGCTCCACACGCCGTGAGCGAAGTTCCGCATGCCGTGAGCGAAGCTCCGCAGGCCGTGAGCGAAGCTCCGCAGGCCGTGAGCGAAGCTCCGCATGCCGTGAGCGAAGCTCCGCAGGCCGTGAGCGAAGCTCCGCATGCCGTGAGCGAAGCTCCGCAGGCCGTGAGCGAAGTTCAAGATGCTGTGTGCTATGTTTCCTAACCCAATATTGCGCTGTAATATTATCAATTGTCTTTTCAATCATCACAACGAACGGGGTTCATGGAAGTGGAATTGATTGACGACAAAGTGCGGATCCGAGGCCAGGCGATCATCGTTCTCGAAGGCCAGCTAATCATAGGAGCATGTGTTCGGGCACCGGCGTGAAGATGTAGCCCTCCTCCATGGTGCCGAAGACGTGGCAGCGGGCGGCGCCCCAGCGAAAGGCGTACAGGGCTATGTAGGCGCAGAACAGCGCGTCGACCTGGTCCTCGTAGTCTTTCAGCTTGCGCCCACGTAGCGCGGCGACATCCTGCGCCAGCAGCGCCTGGTGGCCGTGCAGCGGCGGATCGGCTTCCGCCAGCGCGCGCAGGTAGTCCTGGTAGCGCCGCCACTCGCTCAATCGCTGAGCGTGCTCGCGGCCGGGGCGGGCCTTGTACTTCAGGGTGCGCTCGATGTCGAACAGGGCGATCATCGCCGGGTGCGGGAAGATCTCGACGACTTGGCGCACCGCCGCGCCGGCCATGACTGCCGGGGCGTGGACAAAGCCGCGCGCCTGAAGCGCGGCCACCAGCGCCTCGCCACGCACCACGCCGCCGAACGTCAGCCGGCGGCGGTTGGCTGGGTGCGCGCCGGCCTGGTAGCGCCCGAAGGCCCGCCCGATCGCGGCCTCGGCCGGTCGGCGCCCGCCTTCGTTCGGCACCCACAGCGGCGCGTCCACCGCCACGATCGCCGGCCCTGCGCCGGCATGATCCTCGATATATGCGACGATCGCCGCGTCGTCGCCCAGCAGCCGCGTGTCGACCACCACGCCCCCGGTCGCGCCGCCGCGAATAACGGCGGCGCCGGTCGGGTTGCGCGGCGACCAGGCCAGGTCGAGGCCGATGAAGGTGAGTGGATCGGTGTTAGACATGTTTGGTCACTGGAATATGACAATCGTGTGAGTCGTGTCGATCATTCCTTGGGATACACCAAATCAATCATCGTGCCACGACGAATGGTGTGGGTGTGCCAATTGACGACCGGGGCGCGCCGATCAATCATCACCGCACGACGATGGTTTGGGTATGTCAATCGACGATCGGAACACGTCGATCAATCATTGTGCCACGACGATGCCGTAGGGGCGCAGCAGTTGCTGCCAATAACAACGTGCATTGCTCGATAGGTGCAACTGCTGCGCCCCTACACACATCGCCATCGCAACGGGCACCGCTACCGCCACCCACATCGCCATCGCGGCGGGATGACCACAACGACCCACATTGTCACCGCGATCGGTGGTAAGATTGCACGACGACATCCGTCGCGATGGAGGAACCGTGGACATGACAACACCTCACCTTCAGCGCATCCGCGCCCGCTTCCCCGACCTGGTCATCTCGACTGTGTACGAGGATCGCGATGGCCTGGTGAATGATATTGTGATCGTCAACGACGAGCTGGTCTTTCGCTTCCCGAAGGACGCGCAGGCCCGGCAGACCCTGGCGCGGGAGGCCCAGATCCTCGACCTGGTGCGAGCGCACGTGGCGATGCGGGTGCCCTTCTTCGAGCACCGCGAGGACGATTTCGTCGCGTACCGGCTGATCCCCGGCGACCCACTGGAGCGCGACGATATCTTCGGCCAGGATGAGGCCACCCAGAACCAGATTGCCGAGCAGCTCGCCACGTTCCTGCGCCAGCTCCACGCCATCCCCCCGCACGCCGTCGAGCCTGGCCCGGCCGCGCCACCCGACCCGACCGAACGCCTGGAGCGCTACCGGCGCCGGCTCGACGATATCGAGCGTGAGCTATTCCCACTGCTGATGGCCCCCGCCCGGCAGTGGGTGCGGCGGCTGTTCGCGCCAGTGCTGGCGGGCCAGGTGCGCCTGGAGTACACGCCCGCGCTCATCCACGACGACCTGGCCTCGTACCACATCCGCTACGACCGGGCGGCGCGCCGGATCGCGGGCGTGATCGATTTCGGCACGGCGCGGCTCGGCGACCCGGCCGCCGACTTCGCGCTGCTGATCAACGCCTACGGGGAGAGCTTTCTGCGCCGCATGGGCCACTTCTACCCGGCGATCGCCGACGCACTCGACCGGGCGCGGTTCATGGCCGGCGCGATCGAGCTGGAGTGGGCGCTGAATGGGCTGCGCTCCAACGACCTCTCGTGGCTGCTGTGCCACATTGGCCGAGCGCGCGATAGCATGCCGATTGGGACGTCGTGAAACGTGAAGCGTGAAACGTGAAGCGTGAAACGTGTTGCGTGTTGCGTGTTGCGTGTTGCGTCATCTTGCCAGGGAAAGGTAGGGAAAGGCATATTTGCGCTGTCACCTGCGCTGATGCTATACTCCCTGGAGCGTTGTTCTCAGAAACTGTTTGAAAAGGGTGCTATCCCACCTACGATCCGTGGCGGAAAAGGGATTCTTGAGGGGCGGCCCCTCAAACTCCCCCCTTTTCAAACAGTCTCTCAAAGATCAGCAAACCGTAAATCGCAAATAGTACAATCGTCAGAGGCTGCATGTCCGCTCGCAAAAAGCGCTGGGTCCCGCACGACCCGGCTCCCGCCGATTTCATCGCCGCGATGCGCGGCTACCCGCCGCTGGTCGCGGAGCTGCTATACCAGCGCGGCCTACGCGACCAGCGCAGCGCCGAGGCCTTTCTCACCGTCGACTACAAGCGCGACATTCACGACCCGTTCCTGTTGAAGGGCATGGACGCCGCCGCCCGGCGCGTCGCCGCCGCGATCGCCGAGGGCGAGCCGATCGCGGTCTATGGCGACTTCGACACCGACGGTGTGACGGCCGTCACGCTGCTGATGCAGGCGGTCGCCGCGATGGGCGGCGATATCCGGCCCTACATCCCGCACCGGATGCGCGAGGGCTACGGCCTCAACACCGAGGCGGTCGACCAGCTCGCTGCCGAGGGGGTGCGCGTGCTGATCACCGTCGATTGCGGCATCAGCAACGCCCGCGAGGTCGCGCACGCCCAGGCGCGCGGCCTGGACGTGATTGTGACCGACCACCACACGCCGCCAGTGGTCCTGCCGGACGCGCACGCGGTGGTCAACCCCAAGCAGTTGGGGTGCGAGTACCCCTTCAAGCAGCTCGTCGGCGTCGGCATCGCCTACAAGCTGGTCCAGGCGCTGGTGCGGCTGGGGGTCAAGATGCCGCTGCGTAGCCGCGACCTGCTCGACGTCGTCGCGCTGGGCACGGTGACCGATATGGGGCCGCTGGTGGGCGAGAATCGCGTGCTGGTGCGGGCCGGGCTGGATTCGATCAACGCGACCCAGCGGCCGGGCCTGCGGGCGCTGATCGTCGCCGCCGGGCTAGTGCAGGGCAAGATCACGTCGAGCGATATCAGCTTCATGCTGGGGCCGCGGCTCAACGCCGCCGGCCGGATCGACGACGCGGTGCTGGCCTATAAGCTGCTGCTCGCCGACGATTTCAGCGCCGCCCAGCAGCTCGCCGCCGACCTGAACCAGGCCAACCGGCAGCGCCAGGAGCTGACCAGGGAGGTGCAGAAGGCCGCACGCGATCAGATCGATGCCCTCGGCAAGCAGGATAACCGCATCGTGATTCTGGATGGCGCCGGATACCCGGCCGGTGTGGTCGGGCTGGTGGCGGCCAAGCTAGTCGAGGAGCTTGGGCGGCCGGTGCTGCTGCTGGAGCGTGGCGACGAGACTTCGCGCGGGTCGGCGCGCTCGGTGCCGGGCTTCAATATCATCGATGCGCTGACTACGTGCGAGGACCTGTTTGTGCGCTACGGCGGCCACTCGGCCGCAGCCGGCTTCACGATCGCCAACGAGCGCCTCGGCGAGCTGGAGGAGCGCCTGCTGCGCTACGCCGAGTCGTACCTGCCCGAGGACCTGCTGGCCCCGGCGCTTGAGATCGATGCCGAGGTGCCGCTCGGCGCGCTGACCTGGGAATTGCAGGATCAGCTGCTGGCGCTGGAACCATTCGGCCAGGCCAACCCGCAGCCGGTGCTGATGAGCCGGCGCGTGCATGTGGTGGGGGCGTGGGCCAGGGGGGTCGAGGGCCAGCACCTCAAGCTGCGCCTCGATGACGGCCAGGGCGGCCCGGCCCACGAGGCGATCGCCTTCCGGCTCGGTAATCTGGTCGGGTACTTCGAGCGCTACCCCTGGCTGGACATCGCCTACACGTTTGGAATCAACGAGTGGAACGGCAACCGCACGCTCCAACTGAATATCAAGGACCTGCGGCGGGCACAATAAAAGGAGATTAGAGATTGGAGATTGCTCGAGACATCCCGATCAATCTCCAATCTCTAATCTCCCTCGCGATCTTTGGCGGAGAGGGGTCTTGAGGGGGCAGCCCCCCTCAAACTCCCCCTTTTCAAACAGTCTCTTAGTACTGCCGATTCGCGCTCCTGACGGCGCCATTGTTGCCGAAGTACCAGCTCACTTGTTCGTCGGTCGGCTGCAAGATCGCCCCGCGCTCGAACACCTGGTAGTTCATATTTACGCCGTGCTCCGGCTCGCGCGCCCAGCCGATCGCATCGCGGATGTCTTGATTCTCGCGCCAGACCTTGCCGAAGCCGCCGCTTGGCTCGTACAGGCCCGGAGGAGGGGTGAGTCCGGTGTTGTAGGGGTCGCCCTCACGGTAGGTGTCCTGGAACAGGCGGGCGCTAAGGGTATTGTTGGGGCCGTAGAGAATGACGTAGATCACCGACCGACCGCCCCGCAGGTTCACCCAGTACATCTGTCCGCGCTCGAAGTGCGCCGCCGCGCCCTGGACCCAGTTGTAATCTTCCCCTGGCAGCGAGCAACCCAGCGTGCCCGCGCCCCCGAACTGCTTGTAGTCCCCCGCGATGTTCCACGTCACCGGCACCGCGCAGTTTTGAGCCGCCTGTAGCTGCGACGACACTTCATTCCCCAGCAGGCCCAGCAGCACCTCGTAGGGCGTGCCGGCGTTCTCGGGGTGCAGCTCCATGCGCCGCCGCTCGAGGTACTGCACGGTGTAGCTGCGGCCTTCGATCACCTCGGTGGTCGCGGCGGTGATCGGGTAGCCGAACCGCTCCAGTCCGCCGTTGCGCTCCCAGTAGGCGCGGAACGTCCCACACAGCGTATAGCCCGTCTCAGGGAAGCTGCGGCAGCCGGTGGGTGGCGATCCGCCGGCATTGCCCATCTGCCACGGGCGGCCCGCCAGCTCCAGGTACTGGGCGCCCAGCCGGCCGGCCAGCACGCCGAGTCCCTCGTTGCTGTGGTCTTCCAGGCGGTCGCGCTGGAACCATTGGGTCGGTCCGGTCCACTGGCCCTCGATCGTCTCGGTCTGGAGCGGCGTGGTGGGATAGCCGAAGACCGCCAGCCCGCCGTTGCGCTCCCAGTAGGTGCGAATGGACCCGCTGATACACTGCCCGGTCTCGGTGAAGCAGCGCGCGTCGCTCTGTGCGGCCACCTGCCCGATCGGCGCCAAGCCGACGAACAGCAACAGGGCCAGCATTGACAAGTACATCCTTCGCATTGGATTGCCTCCTTTATCGGTTCATTACACGAATGTTGGTGAGGTTTGTGGTCCGGCCGCCGGCCCTTCCTACGCTCCTCGGTTCGTTTGGTTGATAGGCTGAGTATAGGGGACGTAGGCCCGAAAGTGTATGACGGCGATGGCCCGGCAACCTGATAATGTCACATAAAGATTATGACGTTTCTGAGAGACTCTTTGTCGCTCAAGTTTTCAGGCCGCGAAATGAGAGGAACTGTTCATACTATTCCGCTCCAGGACCGCTACAATAGCTAGTAGCTCCCGTGGTCTATTGAATATCCGCCTGACCGGCTGCCCTGGAGCAGGCGCTTGTTTGAGGAGGTGTGCCATGTCGCCCGCCACTGTGCTCGTGGTAGACGATTCGCCCGACATCCGCACCATCGTTCGCCGGACGCTGACCGCCCTGGGCTACTTGGTCATCGAGGCCGCCAGCGGCTATGAGGCGATCGGCCTGGCACGCCGCTGGCGGCCGACGCTGGTGCTGCTCGACTTGTGCCTGCCTGGGCTTGACGGCTGGGAGGTGACGCGCGCGCTGCGTGCCGAGCCGGCGCTGGACGAGATCCCGATCGTGGCGATGACCGGCTACGGCGTGCTGATGACGATGCGGCCCCAGCGCAGCATCGATGTTCAGCGGATCGTCTACAAGCCGTTTGACCTGGGCTACTTGGAGCGCACCGTGAGACTGTTTGAAAAGGGGGAGTTTGAGGGGTCGCCCCTCAAGAATCCTTCCCACCACGGATCGTAGGTGAGACAGTACCCTTTTCACACAGTTTCTGATGATGCGGATGGTCGATGACTGATGATCTCCAAGCGATTCCAGCGCTGCTGGCCCGCCTGGCCATCTACCGGCGCACGCTCGACCTGCTGGAGGAGCAGCGCGCGCGCCTCGGCCCGTTTACCCCGACCTATATCCGCCACCAGCTCGACGAGGCGCGGCGCGAGATCGGGCAGATCAAGCAGGAGCTTCGAGCGCTGGGCCAGGAGATCGAGGAGCGGGCCGGTGATGTGGAGCCGGCTCTGGTGGAAGGCGGCGGCGAGGGAAAGCTGCTGCTGGCCTATGAGCGAATGCTGGTGGAGCAGGTCCGCTGCCTGCCGCTCGCCGGGTTGAGCGACCGTTCCGGCGGCTTCCAGCTCGCCGGCCTGTATGTCGAGCGCACGCTGGCGCCGGGAGCCTCTGCTGGCGCCGGCAGCGGCCCGACGCTGGCGGAGCTGGCCCACGCTCCCCGCGCGCGCGTTCTGCTCGAAGGGGCGCCCGGCAGCGGCAAGAGCGTGTGTCTGCACCGGCTGGTGCTGGCGTGCGCGGCGCGCGCCGTCGGCGAGCCCCGGCCCGCCGCCGATCTGCTGCGGGATTGGCTCGACCCGCTGCCGATGCCGATTCTGCTCAACGCGAGCGATCTGGTCGCCGTGCTGCGCCAGGCCAATGCATTGCCGGCCGATCAGTCGCCCACGCTGCCGGCGTTCTGGGCCGCGATTGAGGCCTGGCTGCGCTCCAGCGACCTGGGCGCGCTGGTGCCGACGATCCAGCGCTTGCTCCAGGCCGGTGGCTGCCTGGTGTGCATCGACGGCTTCGACGACCTGGAGGATGCCGCGACGTGCTCGACCGTCGGCGCCGCGCTGGGCCGCTTTGTGGCCCGCTACCCCGATAATCGCTATGTCGTCACCTGCCGCAAGGCCGACCCGGCGCTGTCGCTCCCACTGGCTAGTTTCGCGCGCTACACGCTGCGCCCGCTTGATGGGCCGCAGCTCGATGCGCTGGTCGCCGGCTGGTACGCGGCGATTGCCCCCGGCGCCGGGCTGGCTTTCGGCGAACTGGCCGGGCGCGTGGCGGCGCTGCAAGGCCTGGTGCGCGGCGACGCCCGCCTACGCCGGATGGCCGGCAGCCCGCTGGCGCTGACGCTCTATGTGCTGGTGCATGCCCAGGGGTGGGCCTGGCCCGCGGCGCGTGGGGAGGTGGCCCGCCGCATGCTCGATCTGCTGCTCGATGGAGAATCGATTCGCTCGGGTGCCCACTGGCCGGCTGCGGCCCCGGACGCCGACCTTGACGCGCTGGCCGCGCCGGATCGGCAGCTCACGCTGCTGCGGGCGCTGGCGCTGGTGCTGCACGCGCAGCCTGAGCAGGACGGCGGGGCGCCAACGCTTTGCCGGCCCGAGGCCGAGGCGCTGCTGCGCGCGGCACTCGACGGCGGCGGGACACGGCCTGAGGTGATCGAGCGCGCGATCCCCCGGCTGCTGGCGCGCTGGTGCCGGCGTGGCCTCCTGTCTCCAGCCGGGCCGGCAATCGCCTATGCAATGCCGCACGAGCACCTGCGAGAATATCTGGCCGCCGGCGCGCTGGCGCAACTGCCCGACTTCGCGTTCCGCGCCCATGCCCTGCGACACGAGCAGCGCTGGCGCGAGCCGCTGCTGCTGGCAATGCAGGTGGCTGCGGCGCGACGGGCGCGGGTGTTGCTGCGACGCCTGCTGGAATCTACGGACTCGCCGGATCGGGGCGGGCGCTCCGATCTGCTGTTCGCGGCGGAGTGCCTACGCGAGATCAGCGCCCGCGCGATGCCGGAGCACGCGATTCGCGCCGAGGTGCTGGAGCGCCTCCTGGCTACGCTAGGAGCCCGCGAGTGTCCGATCGATGAGCGGGTGCAGGCCGGGCTGGCGCTCGGATATCTCGGCGATCCGCGCTTCGCCGAGCTGCTGCCGCAGCTTGCGATCGTCGCCGGCGGGAGCTTCCAGCTCGGGAGCGACGCCGGCTACGACGACGAGGGGCCGCAGCAGATTGCCCAAGTACCGACGTTCGCGATCGGCGTGTATGCCGTAACTAACCGCGAGTACGCGCGGTTTCTGAGCTGAGAACCCCAACTACCCGCGACCACGCTACTGGCATGACCTACGGTATAACAACCCATCCCAGCCGGTTGTCGGGGTAACATGGCATGATGCGAATGCCTACTGTGCCTGGCTCACGACCAGGCTGGATGAGTCCGGGCGCCTGCCGACCGGGATGGTGGTGCGGCTGCCGTCGGAGGCGGAGTGGGAGAAGGCCGCGAGCTGGGATGCCCAGCGGCTGGCCAAGCGGCAGTACCCATGGGGCGATACGTGGTCGAGCGGGCGGGCCAACACCGCCGAGGGGCGCGGCGATTGGACGACGGCGCCGCCCGGCTGCTACCCGCAAGGCGCAAGTGCGTATGGCGTGCAGGATATGATCGGCAATGTCTGGGAGTGGACCGCCGGCGAGTACGCCGGCTACCCCGGCACCGCCGCACTGTTCCACGAGCCGGGCAGCTACGCGTTGCGCGGGGCCTCATGCGTTTCGCTGCCGAGCCATGCGCGCTGCACCTACCGCAGCCGGCTGCCGGCCCTTTCCTGGCGCTATCACCTTGGCTTCCGGGTCGTCCTTGGGCGCCCGCTTGGACACCGAGCAGACGCGCTCTTTTAGTACCTGTTTGAAAAGGGGGTTTGAGGGGGAAGCCCCTCAGTCTACCCCACCACCTTAATCACATTTCGGGCACTCGTCGTCGTCGTAGGGACCGTGGTCGGGGCAATCATCGCCGGGCGCGTCGGCGGGAGTCTCGTCGGGCGAGGGGTCGTGGTTCATGGCGCAAGCTCCTTGATGCTCAAGTGATTATTCATCAGCATAGCGCCCACACAGCGGTACTACCAGGACCCGTTGATTACAGGCATATCTTAATCCCGTCGCTCTGGAAGGGAACTTTTCGATCGCAATCCGATCATAAATCGCACACTTTTCATGTTGAAAAGAAGGCGATGGGAGCGCATACTTTGGGTCACGTTACTATCTGGGATCGTAGCATCACAACAATGAGGTACATCCATGCTTCGCCCTTCCTTCCACCTCAGGCGTGTGCTCGGCCTCCTCGCACTCGTTCTTGGTCTCGCCGCCGCGTTGGCTGGGCCGGCCCAATCAGGCACCCGATCGACCTCCACCTACATCGTCCAGGCGGATAGCGCTGGCACCGCCGCCGCCACCGTCGTGCGGGCCGGTGGGACGGTGACGCGCCCGCTGGCGATCATCGGCGGGGTCGCGGCGATGCTGGACGGCGCCGCGCTGGGCCGCCTGCGCGCCGAGCCGGGCCTGGTCCTGCACGCCGATGGCGCGGTGCGCGCCACGGGCAACCAGCCTCCGAAAGAGACCGACACGACCGGCGCGCTGCTGTACCCGGCGGCGGCGACCGGCGCGAATCTCATCCGCAGCCGGACGGTGGTCGCGCCGGCGACGAGTTGTGAGAATGGACGCATCACCAGCGGCGCCCCGGTCCAGCGCACCCTCCAAGGCTGGGGCGTGACGGTCGCCGTGGTCGATAGCGGCCTGATGGAGATGCAGAACCACAATCAGTGGGAGTCCTACGACGCGGCCACCGGCACCCTGTTCGCCCGCAACGCCGAGGGGCGCTGCATCGTGTATCGCGATTTTCTCCCCCGCACTGCCGCCAACGGCAACAATGGCAGCGGGCCGCAGGCGCGCAACAGCGTCGATCAGCACGGCCACGGCACCCATGTGATCTCGACGATCGTCGATAACCGGCCGGCGACGCTGGTGGCTGGCCAGCCAGCGACGGCCGTCGGCGTCGCGCCGAAGGTCAACCTGGTGGTCGCCCGCGCGCTCGATAAGGACGGCGCCGGGACCTACGCCGACGTGATCGCGGCGATCCAGTGGGTCGTCGAGAACCGGACGACCTACAATATCCGCGTCCTGAACCTCTCGATCTACACCCCCGTCAGCGGGCCATACTGGGCCGACCCGCTGAACCAGGCGGTGATGCGGGCCTGGCAGTCCGGCATTGTCGTCGTCGTGGCAGCCGGCAATAGCGGCCCCGGCGCCGGCACAATCACGGTGCCCGGCAACCTGCCCTACATTATCAGCGTCGGCGCGATCAAGAGCGGGCGCTACACCGAGAGTGGCGAAGACGAGCTGGCCGGCTACTCCAGCCGCGGCCCGACCGAGTCGGCCTTCGTCAAGCCCGACGTGCTCGTCCCGGCCTCGCGCACGATCGCGCCCGTGCCGGATGGCTCCACGTTGTTCCAGCAGTTCCCCGAGGCCAGCATTCAGGACAAGGCTAATGTCGATTACGGCATCGGCAAGCCGGCCAAGAAGCACACCTACTTCCGGCTCAGCGGCACCTCAATGGCGGCGGCCGAGGTCAGCGGGATCGTGGCGCTGATGATCCAGGAGCACCCGACGCTGACGAATGACCAGATCAAGTACCGGCTGCTGGCGACCGCGCGCCCGTCGATCGACCAGGCCAGCGGCCTGCCGGCGTACAGCATGTGGGAGCAGGGCGCCGGCATGATTGACGCGCAGCAAGCCGTGATCACCAGCACCACCGCGCTGGCCAACCAGGGCATGGATATCGCCCTGGATCTGAACAGCACCACGCACTACTGGGGCCTGACGACCTGGGATGAGGCGAGCGGCATGTTCCAGCTTGTCGATCCGGTGAGCGGGCAGACGGTGGTGTGGGACGGCGGGAGCCGGATCTGGTCGGGCGGCAGCCGGATCTGGTCGGGCGGCAGCCGGATCTGGTCGGGCGGCAGCCGGATTTGGTCGGGCGGCAGCCGGATCTGGTCGGGCGGGACCACCACCTGGGCCGGCAGCGACTCGCTCTGGGCCGGGGGCAGCCGGATCTGGTCGGGCGCCTCGCCGGCCTCCTCGCCGTCCACTGCGTCGTACGGGGAGTTGCTGGTGAACGACTCGAGCATGATGCTGCCGGTGGTGATCCACTAGGGACGCTGAACTTCTTCATCCCAGCGTGAAACGTGAAACGTGAAACGTGAAAGACCCTCACGTTTCACGTTTTACGTTGGGACGCTTTATGTTTTCCGAAGAACCAATAGCGTTCAATAACCGAGGAGTGAGCAATCCTGGCGCGCACCAAGCACGTCTGGGAGTGCTCACTCCTCGGTGATTTTGCGAAGGGCATGCGCCCGCAACATTCCCGCACATTCCCCACGTCCTTCATTCTTGTGGTAAATTCAAGCCGACCTCGGAAGAGTCATAAACTGCACACATAGGAGGCAGTATGAGCATCAGCGACCTACCGGCCACGCTTGTCGAGCCGTGGCCTGCGGCGGCCCAGGCCCCCCGCTCGCCGTACCACCTTTCGGAGCAGCAGATCCGGTTCTTCGACGAGAACGGCTACCTCGTCCTGCGCAACTGGCTCCCGCGCGACCTGCTTGAGCGGCTGCGGGCGGCCGGGCAGGCCTGGATCGAGGACGGCCTGCGGGCGGGGAAGGACGACCCGCATTACGAAGATTATATGTTTGCGAAGCGCCCCTACGGCCAGGTGATGTTCAGGGTCAACTACCTGCACGACAAAGGGCAGTCGGCGTCGCTTGAGTTGCTGGGCTGCCCGCAGGTGCTGGCGGTGGCCGAGAGCCTGTGCGGCCCCAACTTCGTGCCGACCTACGAGTTCATGGTGTTCAAGCAGGAGGGCGACGGCGAGAAGATCCCCTGGCACCAGGACGCAGTCCACCCGCGCAGGTACCGCATCTTCAACTACGACCTGTATCTCGACCACTCGCGGATCGGCGCCGGGGCGCTGCGGGTCATCCCGCGCAGCCAGACCGGCCCGCGCGATGTCTGCCGGATCGCTGAGACGTATGGCTGGGACGCGCCGGGGGTGATCCAGGTCGAGATGGCGCCGGGCGATGTGCTGCTGCACGATGTGATGGTGGTCCACGGCTCGGAGCACTGCGAGGGCAACGCTCTGCGGCGCACGGTCTACTACGAGTTCCGTGCCGCCGAGCAGATCGTCGCGGAGGGGCCGTGGGATCGGGCGTGGGTCGAGCGGCGGCTGCGGCTGCTCACGCCGGCGCTACAGCGCTACCGGCTGGCCGATCCCGGCGCCGACCAGTTCCAGTGGCGTATCTCCGACGAGTTCCGGCCGCCCGCCGGCGATGACGAGGAGGCAGAGCTGAAGGTGGCCCACGTCGTGCATATGGGCGGCTCCTACTGTAGCGCGGGGAGCGTGCTGCCGGCGCCTGGCCGTGGGACGGCGTGAGGGGCGAAGGCGCCAAAGATCTGAAACGTGAAGCGTGAAACGTGAAGCGTGAGCAACGTTCCGAGCACGTTTCACGTTTCACGAACCGCTCCTGCATCGAAAGGGGGAGGTTGAGGGGCTGGCCCCCCAACCTCCCCCTTTCCGCGATAGTGTTAAGGCTTGGTCCAGGAGTACCAGGCGGTATCGTATTGGAGCCCGTTGCGTTGATAGGTGAACTGGTATTGGAGCACCTGGCCGCTACTCATGCCGCCGACCGTGTACTCCCAGCGGGCGTTCGCACTGCTGTAGCTCATGTTGATATTCTGCTGCGACAGGCCGGGGCGGATGTAGTGCAGGATCACATAGCCGGCCGTCCAGCCGTTGGGCTTGAACCAGGGCCGCGCTTGGCTGGCGTTGACGTTGACAACGCCCTGGGTGAAAGTGGTGCCGCCGCCGGGGGTCGGGGAGGGCGCGGGAGGCGTCGTGGGCGTCGGACCGCCGCCGCCAGCCTGGTAGACCCGGACGTAGTCGATCTGGTAGCGGGCCGGCGAGGGGGTGCCGCTATTGGGCGAACCGGGCCAGTTGCCGCCCACCGCCAGGTTCAGGATCAGGAAGAAGGGCCGGTGAAACTCTTCGGTGCTGTTGATGTTGTTCAGGATGTTGGCCTCCCAGAACTGTGTGCCGTCCAGGAACCACTTGATCGAGGAGGAGTTCCATTCGATCGCATAGGTGTGGAATGCGGTGGGGGTGGCGACGCCGGTGCTACCGCCGTAGGTGGCGTAGCCGCCGGCATCCCAGTGGATCGTGCCGTAGGTGGTGGTCTGGGTGTTGATGTGTTCCATGATGTCGATCTCGCCGCAGTTGGGCCAGGGAGTGCCGGGGAAGTTGGCGCCCAGCGCCCAGAACGCCGGCCACAAGCCCTGCCCGGACGGCACCGCCAGGCGCGCCTCGATCTTCCCATACTGGAACTCGCGCTTACCCTTGGTGTTCATGCGCGACGAGGTCCACTGGCAGGGGCCGTTCCAGCAATTGAAGCCGCCGCTCTCGCGGCGCGCCTCGATCGTCAGGATGCCGCCGGAGACCGTCGCGTTCTGGCCGTTGGTGTAGTATTCCAGTTCGTTGTTGCCCCACCCGCCGCCGCCGGTCTCGAAGGTCCAGTTGCTGGTGTTGACCGAGGTGCCATTGAACTCATCGCTCCAGACCAGGTTCCACGAGGTCTGGGCCTGGGCCGGCCGTGGCGCCTCCAGCCCAGCCAGGGCGACGACCGCCGCCAGGACGCTCAGAAGGATCACCAGGCGCAGTAGGCGGTTCGACCATGGGCGGTGACTCACCTGTGAGCTGTTCCCTTGCACGTTCATAGTGCCTCCTTCTCTTCACGAAACCTACGCCATGCAGCGTACCGCAACTTCATTGCGAGACAAGAAGGAGGCTTGGAGGCGCCGGCCCTCCAAACCACCCACCCTACCCGGATCGAACTCGTTCCGAGCAAGGCGGAGGCTTGGAGGGGGCCACCCCTCCAAACCACCCCACCCACCCCGGATCGAACTTGCGATAGCTTGCGCTAATTGAACCAGGAATGGCTGCGCGGCGCAAGACCATAGTAGATACAAAAACGGATACAAAATTTTTACTTCTGTGCGGGAGATCTTCAGCAGAACGCACTTGTGATGAACTTGATCTGCTGGTACTCTACCGGGGAGATCCGTGAGCGTCATGTGGAGGTGTCTATGCCACCTGTTCGGCTTGATCACTGCGTGATCCATGTGAGCAATTGGGAGCGCTCCAATGCGTTTTACCGAGATGTGCTTGGGGCGGAAGTGGTTGCCGTAGGCACACGATGGTGCTACCGTTTTGGTGAAACACAATTGAATCTTCACGGTCCAGGTGTGGATGCAACGCCGCTTGCCCAAGTTCCTGTCCAACCGGGTGGAAGCGATCTCTGCTTTGTTTGGTCAGGACCGATCGATCACGCCCAGGCACATCTCGCCGAACATGGCGTCAGTGTGGAACTCGGCCCTGTTCCTCGCTTTGGTGCCCAGGGTCGTGGTGTCAGCCTTTACTTTCGCGATCCAGACGGCTCTTTACTGGAGTTTATCTCCTACGATACGCCTGATTCAAGCGAGTAGTCATGGCACACAAACAACTCACGCTCCTCTCCTGGAACGTCAACGGCGTCCGCGCCCTGGCGAAGAAAGGCTTTCTCGACTGGCTCCAAGCCGGCGGCGCCGACGTGGTCGCGCTCCAGGAGACCAAGTGCAGCCCCGAGCAACTCTCCGATGCGCTGCTGCGCCCGCCCGGCTACCACGCCGACTGGTGCGCGGCCGAGCGCAAGGGCTACAGCGGCGTGGCGACCTTCTCGCGCGTGCCGCCGCTCTCGGTCGAGCGCGGCCTGGGCGACCCGGCCTTCGACGTCGAGGGGCGCGTGCTGATCAGCACCTTCCCGCAGTTCGTGCTGTTCAATATCTACTTTCCCAGCGGCAACCAGGGGCCGGCGCGGGTGGCGTACAAGCTGGCATTCTACCGGCGCTTTCTGGAGCTGGTCGGCGCGCGCATCGCCGCCGGGCAGCGCGTCGTCGTCGCCGGCGATGTCAACACCGCCTACGCCACGATCGACCTGGCGCGCCCGCGTGAGAATGTAAAGACCTCCGGGTTCATGCCGGAGGAGCGGGCGGCGCTGGGGGAGTTCTTCGCGGCCGGGCTGGTCGATACCTTCCGGCACGCCCGCCCGGCCGAGGTGAAGTATAGCTGGTGGAGCGTGGCTACCGGCGCCCGCGCCCGCAATATCGGCTGGCGGCTGGACTACTTCCTGGTTTCAGCCAACCTGCGCGAGCAGATCCTCGACGCCGATATCCTCTGCGATGTGCTGGGGTCGGATCATTGCCCGGTGAGCCTGACGTTGGGGGCGAATGAGAAGTCATACTGACCTTGCCCCTCATCCCTACATCAACGCCGCTCTTGCCTGCGGCAGCAAGGTACTTTACTTATTTTTGTATCGACGATTTTCGCTGGCCCGGCGAAAATCGTCGATACAAAGGAGAAAAGGGGGAGTTTGAGGGGCGGCCCCTCAAACTCCCCCTTTTCATGTAATTTATTCGCTACCTGTTCGCTACAATTATGTCGTTGATCCTGCGCTTGCGAGCCGTTACTATGGTGGTGGTTTGATACTATGAAGCAGCTTCTCTGGTAGACGTATGCAGTACATACGTGGGCAATAGGAACTCTGAACGAGCGGCAAGGCAATTGTGTCTATGCCGCTCTTTCAACCCCGCCAGGGATGACAGCAATTGCGGAGATTGCCGGCGCTAGAGCGACCACCGATTTTCTCAAAAAATGCAACGTTTGTAGTAACGCGGATAGAGGCGACGAACCGTGTCCTCGCTGCGAGCGGCCTGCGGAACGGTCGTACGCAAGTGGGCGCCAGAGGCACGGGGAGCTAGTGGCGCAACCAGCTACCGTGCGGTAGCTGGTTTTTGTTTGTCTACTGCTGAAAGGAATGTCATGCTTCGACGCACTACGTTTCTGCCACGACGCACCCTGGCTTCGGCCCTGTTGCTCCTGAGCCTGCTCCTGAGCCTGTTCGCGTTCCAGGGCGTCGCGCTGGCCGCCGCCACGCCCACTGCCGCGCTTAACGTGGTGCCGAACGTGCAGATCGGCGCCGATTTCAGCTTCACCGTCACCTTCGACAATGCTGGCACCAACACCGGCTATGGGCCATTCGTCGATCTGCTCCTGCCCGTCACCGGGGCCGATGGGGCCGGCGCGGCGCTTGACGACGGGATCGACTTCAGCGATGCGACCTACCTGGGCCAGCCGGTCGTTGCGACCCAGCTTACCTTCCCGCCCGGTGTCGCCCCGACCTGCGTAGCGCACCCGTACGCGGTCGATAATACCGGCGCCCCGATCCTGGTGTGCGGCACGCCCGGCGATAAGCTGGTGGTATTGCAACTACCGTTTGGCTCGTTCACGCCCGCGCAGCCGCCGGCCGTGATCGCCGTGAATGCACATATGAGCAACCTGGCCGACCTGAACGTGCCGCTCACGATCCAGGCGCGCAGCGGCTTCCAGTACGGCGCCGATCCGCTGGCCAACCCGGCGGTAGACCCCTCGATCACCGGCTCGTTCGCCAGCGCCAGCGTCAACACGACCGCGACGCTGTTCACTCTGACCAAGAACTACATCGGCCCGGAAGATGAGACGGCGACCGGCCCGAATTTTCCGCGCCAGTATGAGATTATTGTCGATGTCGCGACCGGCCAGACGATCACCAACCTGGATCTGACCGATGTGCTGCCGAACAATATGCAGTTCGTCAGCCTGGACGCGGTGACGGGCAACGGCGCGGGCACGATCACGCCGATCAGCACGCCCAACCTGAGCACGCCCGGCGGCACCTTGGCTCGCCGTCTTGACGCGGTCGTGGGCACCAGTGGGACCAATGATGCGCGGATGCTGTTCAGCTTCTACATCCCGCGTGTCGATGTGGGCGCGGCGGTAATTATCAACCCGAACAGCGGCGACGATGTGCTCTCGATCGACGATGCCCGCGCGCAGGGCAACTGGCAGCCGATCGACCCGCGCGACCCGCCGACGCCGGTGGTCAGCGATGTGACGGCGCAGGATCACATTCTGACCGACAAGTCGATCGCGATCCAGAAGAGCGTGGCGAACGTGAACGACGTGGGCACGGCCGGCTACTCGGTCGGCGACACGCTGGAGTACACGCTGCAATTCCAGGTCTCCGACTACTTCGCCTTCCAGAACGTCGTGATCAGCGATACGATCTCCGATGGCCAGCACTACGACCCTAGTTTCACGCCCCAGCTTACGGTCGGCGGCAATGGCTTTGCGCTGCCGGCCGCCGGCCTGAGCGCGGCCAACTACACCGTCGCGCCGAACTACACGCCCGCCGACCCGGCGCCGAACGACGGCACGACGACGTTCACCTTCCGCGTCTCGGATGAGCAGGTGACGCGCGGGCAGACTGGCCGGCTGATCGGCGGCTGCGTGCCGTCCGGCGGCACCGGCGGCCCGCCGCCCGACTGCTCGTTCAACGACGGCCCCACGACCGGCACGCTGGTGTTCCGCACCATCATCCAGGACCGCTTCACCGACGCCTACCCCTCCGGCGATCCGCCGGTCGATTCGGGCGATCGGCTGAACAACGCTGTGACGATTACCGGCGACGTGCTCAACGACGCCACGCTGGCGCCGACCGGCCTCGTGGAGGCTGATACCAGCGCGGCTGGACTGGCGATGGTGTTCGGGCAACTCAGCAAGACGATCTACGCGCGCAATGGCGTGATTGGGGCCGCGACCGAGTACGCGCCCGGCGACACAATCACCTACCGGATTAGCTACAGCCTGGCCGCCAGTGACTTCGAGGGCTTGAGCTTTACCGACTACCTGCCGCTGCCGATCCTGGCTTCCAGCGAGGTCACGACCTTCGACGCCGCGTATGACCCGACCGGCGCGGCGCCGGCCGCCGGGCACTTCAAGCTCGGCCCGGTCGATACCTACCACGCTCGCCCCGGCGCGCTCAACCCCACGCTGGCGACCAACGCGGCGCAGAACAGTGTCTCGTTCACCTATGGCACCTACGACGACCTGGCCAATGTGCCGACGACGATCGATATTCTCTTCACCGTGACCGTCTCCAATGCGCCGTTCGCCGATGGCCTGTTCCTGACCAACCAGGTGCGCGAGCAGGATGGCTCGACCAACGCCGGCGCGCACACTGCCGACTCGATCGTGCAGATCGAGCTGACCGAGCCGGTGCTGAACACGCGCAAGGGCGTGGTGGCGACCGATAACATTTATAGCAGCTTTACGCCGCCAGCGGTGGGGCCGGTCGGCTTCAGCGCGCCGGGTGGCGGGTGCGCGCGCTTCGCCGGGACGATCACCTCGGCCGGGCTGGCCGCCACACCGATCGACAGCAACCTGAACGACGCCGACGCCGGCGACCGTGTCAGCTTCGCGATCGTGGTCGAGAACACCGGGCGCGGCCTGAACGGCGCCTTCGACGTGCGCGTGCGCGATACGCTGCCGGCCGGCTTCGCGATCCCCGGCGGCGCGCCCGGCCTCAACCTGTGTGTGACGGATGGGACCGGCGCGGCGCTGCCGTTCAGCAGTCTGGGCGCGGGGCTGTTCGACCCGACCGGCGGGATCGAGCTGACCGACCCCAGCGCGCTGACCGGCGCACTGGCAGCCGGCCAGGACGGCAGCGGCAATCCCAGCGCCACCGGCGGCAATATCGCGATCATCACCTACGACCTGGTCACGCAGATTGGCGTCCAGCCGCGCCAGGCGATCGTCAATACCGCGACGCTGTACAACTACGCCGGCCAGAACGGCGGCGCCGACCACACCAACCCGGCCGACCTGAGCGACACCGCGACGGCGACGATCGCCCCGCCCGCGCTGGCCAAGCGCTTCGTCGATACCGAGATCATCAGCGCCGACAACGCCAGCGATCAGGCGGTGATCGGCGAACTCGTGACGTACGAGGTGACGCTGACGGTGCCGGAGGGCACCACGCCCAATGCCACGATCGTCGATACGCTGGACGCCGGACTGGCGTTCATGGACGTGTTGAGCGTCACGCCCTCGGTCGGCGTCACGATCGGCGGCAGCACCACGCCGGTCGTCACCGGCAGCGGCGGCACGATAACCTTCAACCTGGGCGCGGTGACAAACGCCGATACCGACAATGACAACCCCGACACGATCACGCTGACTTATCGCGCGGTCGTGCTGGACGTGGTGGGCAACCAGAATGGGACGCTGCTGAACAACTCGGCCACGTTCGCGTGGACCGGCGGCAATCTCCCGGCGGTCGCGGCCCAGGACATCACGGTGATCGAGCCGAGCCTAGACACGGCCAAGTCGGTGGTGGTGAACGGCAGCGGGACCAGCGGCGATGCCGGCGATCCGGTCGTCTACACGATCGTCATCCAGCACACCGGCGCCAGCACCGCCGACGCCTTCGATGTCACCTTCTCGGACCCGCTGCCTGGTTTCAGCACCGGCGGCCCGTCGCTGATCAACAACCCGATCTTTGGCGTCGTCGATATGGCTGGGCTCGTCACGGCGGCGAATTTCAGCCTGACCGGCAGCAACGCCGCCGGCTGGTCGCTCGGTACGGTTGGCTCGTTCGACATGCCGCGCGCCCTGGTCGGTCGCACGATCACGATCACGATCAACGGCACGCTCTCGAACGCGGTGACGCCGGGTTCCAGCATCACCAATAGCGCGACGACGCAGTGGACCAGCCTGGACGGCGCGCCCGGCACCCGCTCGGCCAGCAACGCCAACTCGACCGAGCGCACCGGTGCCGGCGGCGTGAACGACTACTCCGACCCCGGCGCGGCCACGCTGACGGTGTTCGCGCCCAACCCGGTCAAAACGATCGTCGCGACCTCCGAGCCGCACACCGGCATCGTGAGCGGTATCGAGCGCGTGGCGATCGGCGAGATCGTGCGCTACCGGCTGGAGGTGCGGCTGGCCGAGGGCACATCGCCGAGCTTTCAGTTGTTCGATCGCATGGACGCCGGGCTGCGCTTCCTGAACGACGGCACGGCCAGGGTCGCGTTTGTCGCCAATGAAGCCGGGATCGTGTCTTCCGATCCCACGATCGCCGGCGCGGGGCTCAACGTTACAGGTAATTCCAGCAGTGTTGCGCCAACCTTCGTGCTGCCGGACGCGGCGGTTTCGATCAGTCCAGCGGCGAACTCGGATACCTACAATGACGGCACCGATGTGTATTTCAAGCTCGGCAACCTGACCAACAACGATAGCGACGCCGACAGCGAGTATGTGGTGGTCGAGTTTAACTTGCTGGTCGATAATATCACGTCCAGCCAGGCGTTCAACAACGGCACCGGCACCACGACGACGACGACCCGCAACAACGACTTCCAGGTGCTCGTTAATGGCACCTTGCTGGCGACCTCGGTGCAGGGCAGCACGAATCAGGTGCGTATCGCCGAGCCGCTCATTCGCAACCTGACCAAGACGGTGACGACCGCGCCGGGCGATGCCGGCGATACCGTCGTCTACACCCTGACCTTCGGCAATACGGCCAGCGGGGTGGGTGCCGCAGCGGCGTTTGATGTCATTGTCACCGATGTCCTCAATGCGAACCTGTCGCCGCAGAGCGTGACCGGCAGCACGACCGGCGGCGCGTGCGGCGCGACGGCATCGACGTTTACCGGCACCATCACCGGCCAGACCGCCACCGGGACCGTCACCTGCCTCAACCCCGGCGGGACGGTGACGATGGTCATCACGGCGCGGGTGGTTGCTACGGCGCCGGTCGGGCAGATCATCCCGAACACCGCGAACCTGACCTACTCTAGCCTGCCGGGGAACATCGGCACCTGCCCGAACACAACCGGCTCGTGTGTCAATAGCGTCGCCGGCTTCGGCACGCCCGGATCGGGCACTGGCGAACGCGACGGCTCGAACGGCACCGGCGGGCTGAATGACTATGTCAGCGCCAGCAGCACCGTCAATGTCACCCTGGCGACGCCGACGAGCGACAAGCTGACGCCCAGCCCGACCCAGTACACGATCGGCGACCAGGTCGTCTACAACATCCTGGTGACGCTGCCGGAGGGCCTGACGCGCAACCTGGTCGTGTTCGACGATCTGCCGGCTGGCCTGGCCTATGTCGGCCACCAGGTGATCACGACGGCGGCGGCCAGCGGCGGCCAACTGGCGGCCGACTACGGCGGGACGCTGGCGCCGGAGGTGCTGACCGCGCCCGGCGGCAGCGGCGGCGATGTCACCCTGTCGTTTGGCGACACGACCACCACCGACGACAACAATGCCACCAACAACCGCTTCCTGGTGCGGCTCACCGCGCGGGTGCTGAACCTGTTCCCCGGCAACCAGGACGGCGTGACGCTGACCAATAGCGTGGCACTGCGCTACACCAACCCGAACACCGGCGCGACCGCCACCGTGAACGACCCGACGCCGCCGGTGATCTCGCTGATCGAGCCGCGCATTGCCACCACCAAGTCGGTGAATCCGAACGCGAATGTGCAGGCCGGCACAGTGCTGACCTACATCGTGCGCTTCACCAACACCGGCAATAGCACCGCGTATGACATGACGGCGACCGACACGCTGGCGCAGGGAACCAGCTTCACCACGCTGACCGGCTGCGTGAACCAGGGCGGCGCGAGTGTGCCCACCAGCGCCACGCCGGCCGGCGCGACGGTGGTCTTCGACGGCAGTCCGGCTGGAAGCTGGGACATCCCGGCCACCAACCCCAACTCCTACATCGAGTGTACCTACACTGTCACCGCGCAGAGCAGCCTACACGTCCAGGGCACGCATACCAATACGATCGACGCCGACTGGAGCAGCCAGGACGGCGTGGCCAACCCACAGGACCGCGCCTACGACGACGCGACCGCCTACCCATTCGACGCGACCCAGGACACCGCCAGCGCGAGCTTCACGGTCAATGGCGTGAGCTTCCACAAGAGCGACGGTGGCGTGACGACGGCGACGATCGGCAATGTCATCAACTACACGCTGACGATCACCAGCCCACTCGGCACCATCCGCGGCCTGGTGGTGGGCGACACGCTGCCGGCTGGGCTGATCTACGGCGGCGGCTTCACCGTGAATGGCATCAGCACCGCGCCCGTCTTCAGCGCCAGCGCGCCGAACGACGGCAGCGCGCCGGTCAATTTGACCTGGAACTTCGGCGACGCGGTCGTCACTAGCAGCCCGGCCACGATCAGCTTCAGCGCGACGGTCGCCAATGTGCTCGGCAACCAGCAGGGCGGCACGCGCACCAACACCGCTACGCTCAACCACCGTGATGCCGCTAATGTCGCGCAGCCAGTCTTGAACGGCAGCGATGGCTTCACGATCGTCGAGCCGGTGCTGGCGCTGAACAAGACCATCCTCACGCCGCCCGCCCCCGCCGACGCCGGTGGGGTCGTCACCTACCAGGTCACGATCGCCCACGCGCCAGGCAGCACCAGCGGCGCCTTCGACCTGCTGTTCACCGACGCGCTGCCGGCCAGCCTGACCAATGTCGGCAGCCTGACGGTCGCGGCCAGCGGCATCCCCGCGCCGACCGCCGCAATCGCCGGCAATACCATCCAGGTGCCCACCTCCGGCACATTCGATCTACCGCTCGGCGCCAGCGTGACGCTGACCTTCCAGGCCACGCTCGCCGATAATGTCGTGAGCGGCCAGACGATCGCCAACACTGGCGACCTGACCTGGAGCAGCCTGGACGGCAGCGTGCCCAGCGAGCGCGTCAGCGGCGACGGCTTGCTGAACGGCGGCGGCCTGAACGATTACGAAGTCCAGTCGAGCGTGACATTCTCAACCACGGGCGCGCCCGCGATCATCAAGGCGCTGGAGAGCACCAGCGACGCGCAGACGGCTGGCGGCGACGTAACCATCGGCGAAGTGCTGACCTACGCGCTGACCGTCACACTACCGGAGGGCACCACGCCCGCGCTGCGCGTGATCGACGACCTGCCGCCCGGCCTGGTCTACGACGGCTCGGCCAGCCTGGACACGACCGGTTTTAATGGCACTGTGCCCGTGCCCACCATCACCGCGCCCGGCGGCAGTGGCGCCGACGTGACCTTCGACTTCGGCCCGATCATGGTCAACGGCGACAACGACCCGGCCAATGATAGCTTCATCATCCGCTTCCAGGCGCGGGTGCTCAATATCGCTGGCAATGTCGGCGTGAATCCGCCCGGCCAGACTAGCCTGCCCAATAGCGCGACGGTCCAGGCCGGCAGTGGCCCGGTCGTACCCTCCAACACCGTCCCGGCGCAGGTGGTCGAGCCGCAGATCACGGCCAGCAAATCCGTCACGCCGGCGGTGAACGTGCAGTCCGGCATGATGCTGACCTACACGGTGCGCTTTAGCAACACCGGCACCAGCACGGCCTATGACGTGAACGCGATCGACGTGTTGCCGCCGGGCGTTATCTTCACAGCCCTGATCGGCTGCGTGGACCAGGGCGGCGCCAGCGTCCCGGTCGCAGCGTTTGAGAGTGGCCCGCTCTTTTTTGAGGGCGACCCCGATCCCGGCGCCTGGGTCATCCCGGTCGGTGGGTTTACCGAGTGTACCTACACCGTCACGGCCCAGGATGATCTGCTGATCGGCGGCTCGTTCACGAACACGATCAATGCCGACTGGAGCAGCCTGGATGGCGAAATCTTCGGCGAGCGTACCTACGACGACACGCCGCGCCCCGCCGACGGCGCACAGGATGTCGCCAGCGCGACCTTCACTACCGGCGTGCCGCAGTTCGGCAAGAGCGACGGCGGCACGACCGAGGCGACGATCGGCGGCGTGATCAACTACACCTTAACGATCACCAGCCCGCTCGGCACCATCCGCGATCTGGTGGTGGGCGACACGCTGCCGCCCGACCTGGTCTACAACGGCAGCTTCACCATCGATGGCATCAGCACCGTGCCCACCTTCACGACGAGTGGATCGAGCCTGACCTGGGACTTCGGCGACGCAGTCGTCACCGGCAGCCCGGCCACGATCACGTTCAGCGCGACGGTCGCCAATGTGCCCGGCAACCAGCACGGCGGCGCGCGCACCAACACCGCGACGCTCGACTACAGCGATGCCACCGGCGCGGCCCAACCGACCCTGAACGGCCAGGAATCCCTCACGATCGTGGAGCCTACGCTGACGATCGACAAGACCGTCACCCCGGCCAGCGCGAATGTCGGCGATGTTGTGACGTATCAAATAAGCATCGTGAACCCTTCAACTGTGACGGCCTACGACACGACTGTCGGCGATAGCGTGCCGAATGGCATGGCCTATGTCGCCGGCTCGATTCGGATCGTGAGCGGCCCGGCCGGCACCACCGACGACAGCGCCGCGCCGAGCCTGGCCTGGAGCTTCCCGGCCATACCGCCCGGCCAGACCGCCATCGTCGAGTTCGACGCGCGGATCGACGGCAGCGGCCCCGCGACGATCGCCAATACCGCGAACGTGGCCTGGGCCAGCCTGCCCGGCATCAACCCGGACGAGCGCACCGGCGCCGATGGCCCCGGCGGCGCGCTGAACGACTACGCCGCGAGCGACTCGGCCACGCTGCTGACGGCAGCCTATGAGATCAGCAAGACGTTGATCACGCCGGCCAGCGGCCTGGCGGGCGTCAATGACACGGTCAGCTTTAGCATCGTCATTACCAACACCGGCGCGACAACGTTGCAAACCGTGCCGCTGACCGACACCTACGCCACCGCCTACCTGACCTACGTGGGCGCCAACCCGGCCTCCGACGACAACCTCGACGACGGGCTGATCAACTGGGCCAATGTCGGCCCGATCGCCCCCGGCGCCACCCAGACGATCGACGTGACCTTCACGGCGCGCGCGATTACTGCGGCGCTGCCGGGTGGCGTGACGGTCAACCAGGCTGGCGCGAGCGGCGTTCAGGACGCGAACGGCACCGCGCTGCCCACGCGCGGCGACGACGCGACAGTGGCGATCAGCGCGCCCGACCTGCGCGTGAGCAAGACCGACGGGCAGACCAGCACGACGCCGGGCGCGACGCTGACCTACACGATCGTCGTCACCAACAGCGGCGATATCACAGCGGCGGGCGTGGTGCTGACCGAGACGCTGCCGGCCAACACCAGCTTCGCGGGCGGCAGCGTGGCCTGGGTGGCGCAGGGCGGCGGCGTGTATACCTACGCCTTGCCCGCGCCGCTGGCCCCCGGCCAGACCGCGACGGTGACATTCGCCGTGACGGTGGACAACCCGCTGCCGGCCGGCGTCGCGCAACTCACCAACAGCGTGCAGGCCGGCGACGACGGCGCGCGCGGCCCCGACCCGACACCGGCCGACAACAGCGCGACCGATACCGACGTGGTGGATGCGGCGCCGGATCTCCAGTTGTACAAGAGCGACGATGGCGCGGTCAGGACGCCGGGCGATTACGTGACCTACAGCCTGGATTACACCAATGTGGGCAACCAGGACGCGACGGGCGTGGTGATCACCGAGACGGTGCCACTGTACACCACCTTCAACGCGAGCGGGAGCACACCCGGCTGGTCGTGCGCCGACGGCAGCCCGGCCGGCACGGTCTGTACCTTCACTATCGGCAATGTGGCGGCGGGCGAACTCAACAACGTCCTGTTCGCAGCGACAATCGTCAACCCGATCCCGGCCGGCGTCACCGAGATCGCCAATAGCGCGACGATAAGCGACGACGGCGCGAACGGGAGCGACCCGACGCCGGCCGACAACACCAGCAGCGATACCACGCCTATCATCGCCGCACCGGACCTGCGCTTGGGCAAGACTGACGGCAATGCGACGACCGCACCGGGCGGGACAGTCATTTACACCTTGAGCTACACCAACACCGGCGATGTTGGCGCCTCGAACGTGACGCTGACCGAGACCGTGCCGGCCAATAGCACCTTCAATGCGGGCGCCGGCACGGCCGGCTGGAGTTGCGCCAATGGCGCGCCGGCCGGCACCACATGCACGCTGAATGTCGGCACGGTTGCTGGTGGTGGCGGAAGCGGCAGCGCCATGTTCGCCGTGACCGTGGACAACCCGCTGCCGGCGGGCGTGACGCAGGTCGCCAATAGCGCAGTGGTGGGCGACGACGGCGCGAACGGGAGCGACCCGACCCCGGCCGACAACAGCGCCTCCGACAGCACGCCGATCGTTAGCGCGCCCGATCTGCGCCTGACCAAGAGCGACGGCAATCTGACGACCACGCCAGGTGGGACGGTCGTCTACACCTTGAACTATACCAACACCGGCAATGTCGGCGCGACGGGCGTGGTGCTGACCGAGACCGTACCGGCCAATAGCACCTTTAACGCGGGCGCCGGCACGACCGGCTGGAGTTGCGCCGACGGCGCGCCGGCCGGCACCAGCTGTACCTTGAACATCGGTTCGCTGGTGGGTGGTGGCGGGAGCGGCAGCGCCACGTTCGCCGTGACCGTGGACAACCCGCTGCCGGCGGGCGTGACACAGGTCGCCAATAGCGCGGTGGTGGGCGACGACGGCGCGAACGGGAGCGACCCGACGCCGGGCGACAACACCGGCAGCGACGCTACTCCGATCAACGCGGCGCCGGATCTGCGCCTGACCAAGAGCGATGGCGGGGCGACGACCACGCCGGGCGGAACGGTCGTCTACAGCTTGAGCTACGCCAACACCGGCAACCAGGACGCGACCGGTGTGGTGCTGACCGAGACGGTGCCGGCCAATAGCACCTTCAACGCGGGCGCCGGCACGACCGGCTGGAGTTGTGCCGATGGCTCGCCGGCCGGTACGAGCTGCATCTTCGCGATCGGCAACCTGGCGGTGGGGGCAAATGGCAGCGTCACCTTCGGGATCACAGTGGTCAATCTGCTTCCCGCAGGCGTGGCGCAGGTCGCCAATAGTGCGGTGGCGAGCGACGACGGCGCGAATGGGAGCGACCCGACCCCGGGCGACAACACCGGCAGCGACACGACACCCGTGACGGCCGCGCCGGACCTGCGCCTGACCAAGAGCGACGGCGGCGATGGCACCACGCCGGGCGGGACAGTCGCCTACACCTTGAGCTACACCAACACCGGCAACGTCGGCGCCTCGAACGTCACAATCAGCGAGACGGTACCCGCGAATACTCGCTTCAACGCGAGCGCGAGCACGGCCGGTTGGAGTTGCGCCAATGGCGCGCCGGCCGGCACAGCATGCACGCTGAACGTCGGCACCGTCGCGGGCGGTGGCGGGAACGGCAGCGCGGCGTTCGCTGTGACGGTGGATAACCCGGTGCCGGCGGGTGTGACGCAGGTCGCCAATAGCGCGGTGGTAGGCGACGACGGCGCGAACGGGAGCGACCCGACGCCGGGCGACAACACCGGCAGCGACACGACACCCGTCGTCAGCGCGCCCGACCTGCGCCTGACCAAGAGCGACAGCGGGGCGAGCCTGACGGCGGGCGGCCCAATCGTCTACAGCTTGAGCTACACCAACACCGGCAACATCGGCGCGACCGGCGTGGTGATCACCGAGACCGTGCCGCAGCACACCACGTTCGATGCGGGTGCGAGCCCGGCCGGCTGGACCTGTACGCCGGACGGGAGCGCCGGCAGCTTCTGCACCTACCCGGTCGGCAGCCTGGCATCCGGCGCCAGCGGCCAGGTGCGGTTCGCCGTGACGGTGGACAACCCACTGCCGGCCGGCACGACCGAGATCGCCAACACCGCCGTGATCCACGACGATGGCGGGAATGGGAGCGACCCGACGCCGGGCAACAACACCGGCAGCGTGGGCACCCCGTTGACCCCGACCGTGATTGCGCTGGTGAGCTTCACCGCCACGCCGCAGGCCGATGGGATCGCGCTGCGCTGGGTGACGAGCGCCGAGATCGATACCTGGGGCTTCCACCTGTACCGCAGCGCGACCGGCGAGCGGGCCGGTGCCATGCGGATCACGCCGGAGATGATCCTGGGGCAGGGGCGCGGCCAGGGCGGCGCGACGTACACCTGGCTCGACGCCGATGCCCAGGCCGGGACGACCTACACCTACTGGCTGCAAGAAACCGAAGTGGGCGGCGCCGTCAACGAGTATGGCCCGGCGACCGCCATCCGCCAGGCCGGCACCGGCCAGCAGCTCATCCTGCTGCCGCTGGTGATGCGCTAGTAGGTCACTTGATATGCTCATCGGCATTTGTCCGTGTTGCGTGTTGCGTGTTGCGTGTCAGCACGCACGTAACACGCAACACGCAACACGCAACAGAGAATGGCTATATCGATGTCAAACACCCGCTAGTATCTTCTCAGTCGAATGGAGCACGTTCCTATGAGATCAACCCTCAAGATGTTCGGTCTGCTGGCTGTCGGGGCGGCGCTGATCGCTCTGGTGGCTCTGCCCGGTGGCGCGCAGCCGATCGCGGCGGCGCCGCGCGCCGCCCTCACCGCCACTGCGGAGCCGCCCACCCCGCAGCCGACGGATACGACGCAACCATTGCCGCAGCCGACGGATACGACGCAGCCATTGCCGCAACCAACGGATACGACGCAGCCATTGCCGCAGCCGACATCGACTCCGATCATAGAGCCGACGCTCACGCCGACCCGCCGCCCGGAGGGAGATCCGGAGGTCGCCGACCCGGCGATCACCAAGGCCGCTAGCCCATCTGAGGCGCGCATCGGCGACGAGATCATGTTCACCCTGACGGTGACGAACCGCGGCAACGTCCCGGCCGAAAATGTGGTCGTGACCGACCCGGTGCCCGACTTTTGCGATATCCTTGACGTGAGCGCCAGCCGTGGCGATGTCGCCGTCAGCGGCAACACTGTCGTCGTCACCCTGGGCGCGGTCGCGCCCGACGAGGTGATCAGCATCCAGATTCGCACGCGCGTCAATGAGCGAGCCCAGCCGCCCGGCGGCGCCAACATGGCGACGCTGACCACCAGCAGCCCCACCGACGACCCATCGAACAACACGAGTACAGTCACAATCGTGATCCTGGTGCCCGCTCCGACGGTGACACCTGTTCCCGCCGCGCCCACCACGACGCCCGCGCCGACTCAGCAACCCACGCCGGAGCGGCTCCCGCCGACCGGCGAGCCGGGGGCAGATGCCGGCGTGTGGCTCTTGGCGCTGTTCAGCCTGGGCGCGATCAGCGCTGGGTTGCTGATTCGCAAGCCGAAGGTCGGGCGTTAGATGCGCGCGCTGATCGGCGCGCTCGCGCTGCTGCTCATTCTGGCCGGGCTGCCTGGCGCGAACGCTTCCGCCGGCACCCGGCTCGCTCCCGCCATGCCCCCACGTATCACCGTGCGCCCCGATGGCGTGCATGTGAGCTGGCTGAATGGCGAAGACGGCACAGCCCAAGCCGCCGCGCCGGACTGGCCGCAGGTGACAATCGGCGGGCTGCGGCTGCCGGCCTACCTAGTGGCGCTGCATATGGCAGGACCGGATGCGCCCGCGCCGCGTGTCGAGCGCCTGGCGAGCCTGCCCTGGCGCGGCGCGCTGCCGACCGCCGCAGAATCCATCATTCCACGGCCTGCCTCCGATGCGGCGCCCCGCCCCGCACTGGCGGCGCGACAGCTCGCCGCACTGCCGGATACGCCGGTGGTCGTGCTGCGTGAGGCGCGGTTGCGTGGGCAGCGAATCGCAGTCGTCGCGATCACGCCGCTGTTCGCGACCGATGGCGCGGCCCGCGCGCTCACGGAGCTGGAGGTGCTGATCCCCGGCGCGGTGCCGCTCGTCGCCGACGTGGCGCAGTATCTCGCGGCGCCGGATCACTTCCTCGCCGACGCGCCGGCCCCGGACAACCCCGTTGCGGTCGGCGCGGCCTGGACCATCCGTGTCACACAGGCCGGCATCCAGCGCCTCACTGGTGCGGCGCTGGCAGCGGTTGGGTTCAACCCCGGCGATCTCGTGGGCATCCATCTGCGGCGCGGCGGCCTGGAGGTCGCGATCGAGCTGCGTGGCAGCGGCGATGGGCGGCTCGATCCGACCGACGAGCTGCGCTTCTACGCGCCCACACCCGGCGACCGCTGGAACGACGCCGATACCTACTGGCTCACTGTCGAGTCCACACCCGGCCGGCGTATGGCCACCCGCAATGTCACGCCTGGTGGAGCTGCGCCGCGCACCACGGCGATCGAGCGCGGCGTGTGGCGGAACAACACCCGCTACGACCCAAACCTGCCCGGCCTCGACGGCGATCACTGGTATGCCACCGACCTACGCACCGGGCCGGGCCACCCGCCCGCCGCGCTCAGTGTCCCGCTGACCCCAACACTACCGCTGGCCGCCGGCACGACCGTGCTCACGATCACCGGCAGCGCCTACACCAGCAGTGGGCATCAGTTGCAGGTCACGCTGGGGACGGCGACACAGACGGCCAGTTGGAGCGGCGTGGGCGCCTGGTCCCGACAGCTTACCCTGGCGGATACGGCTGCGTCGGCTGGGTTAGCGCTAATTCCCGGCACAGCGCCGGATGGGATTGAGCCGGACAGCATCGCTTGGGAACGCCCGGTCGTGCTCAATTTCGGTGGCCGGGGCGCGGCCTTCGCCGGTATTGCGGGCACCTGGCGCTACCAACTGGCGAACACCGCGCCCGACCGCGCACTCTACGACGTGAGCGATCCGCTGGCGCCGATCCTGCTGGCGCTGCCGGGTGGAGCCGGTCCGCAGTTCCAGGATGGCCCGGCACCGCGCAGCTATCTCCTGACTGGTCCCGGCACCGTGTACGCGCCCGCCGTCAGCGCGCATGTGCCGGCCGATCTGGCTGCGCCGCGCAGCGCCGACGTGCTCTACATCGCGCCGGGCGCATTCCACGCCGCGCTGGCACCCCTGATCCAGCGCCGGCAGGCCCAGGGCTACGCCGTCGCGGCGATCGATGTCCAGGCGATCTACGACGCCTGGAGCTACGGGCAGGTGTCGCCCGACGCGATCCGCGCGTTTCTGCGCTACACCGCCGCGACCTGGCCGCGCGCGCCGCTAGCCGTCACGCTGGTCGGCGATGGCACCTCCGATCCGCGCAACTACAGTGGTCGGAACAATACAACCTTCATCCCGCCCTACCTGGCGATGGTCGATCCGTGGTTGGGCGAGACGGCCTGCGAAACCTGCTACGCGCAACTCGACGGCGCGAGCCCACTTGACGACGCGCTGCCCGACCTGGTGCTGGGGCGACTGCCGGTTAAAAGCGTGCCAGAGCTAAGCGCGCTGGTGACGAAAATCCTGGCCTACGAAACCGACCGGCTAGGTCCCGCCTGGCGCGGGCGCGCACTCTTTGTGGCCGACAACTACCGCGATGCCGCCGGCATAGCCGACTCGGCCGGCGATTTCGCCGCCTTCGCCGATGCCGGGGCCGCGCTCCAGCCGCCGGGCGTTGAGGTCCAGCGCGTCTATTACGACCCTTGGAAGAAGGACCAAGCCGGTATGCCGCTGAACGACCCGTGGCGCGAACCCGACGCGAACCAGGCGTACGCGCGAACGCTGGCGGCGCTGAATGTCGGTGCTGGGGTAGTCGTCTATGACGGGCACAGCCACCCCTGGCAGTGGGCTGTCACCGACCCGGCGGCGACGCCCGGCTCCATGCTAGGCCTGTACGACCCCGACAAGCTGACCAACCGCGGCCGGCTGCCGATCGTGATCGAGCTGACCTGCCTGACCGGGGCATTCCAGACGCCCGCCTACAGCGGGACGACGATCGACGAGCGGCTGGTGTTGGCGCCGGCCGGGGCGGTGGCGGTCTGGGGGCCGACCGGGCTCGGCGTAGCGCACGGGCACGACGCATTGCAGCGCGGCTTCTTCCAGGCGCTCTGGGGCGCGCCGCCTGAGACGGCCGGCCTGGGTGAGCTGACGCTGGCCGGCTACCTGGAGCTATTCACGCACGCCGGCTGCTGCCAGGACGCGCTACGGACCTACGCGCTGCTGGGCGACCCATTGACGCGTGCTCGCGCACTGAACCCGGAGCGCGCGTACCTCCCGGTGATACGGCGATAGCACTAAATGGGGTAGGGTTTAAGGGGAGGGCCGCCCTCTACTTGCCCCTCCCTTTACGACTGAATTGGGTGGGGTTTAAGGGGAGGGCCGCCCTCCCCTTGCCCCTGCTCCCTTCCCTTTTCCAACTAGATTTTTTAACCAACCCATGCTAAACTTGCGAGCCTTAGCATAGTATATCGTATTCTCACCCTCGCTCATACGTGCGCCATGGTGCGCCGATAGCTGCATCAGGATGCTGTTTCGGGCCATCTCGCTACCATGCCGTAGTTCCGAGTGCCGATCAGCCAGGTCCAGAGGAGTGCATATGCCGGTTGATGTGCAAGTTCCGCCCCCCGATGTCAGCGTCAATACCTTGGTTGACCTTCTGCATTGGAGAGCCCAGCACCAGCCGGAACGAAGAGCCTATTCATTCCTGGTTGATGATGAGGCCAAGGAAGTCCACCTATCCTACGCCGAACTCGACCGGCGCGCGCGGGCGATCGGCGCGCTGCTCCAGGGCGCTGGGGCGGCCGGCGAGCGGGTGCTGCTGCTCTACCCGCCCAGCCTGGAGTATATCGCCGCGTTCTTTGGGTGTTTGTATGCTGGGGCCATGGCCGTCCCCGCCTACCCGCCCAACCCGGCCCGCCTGGATCGGACACTGCCGCGGCTGCGAGCGATCGCCGTCAGCGCCCGCCCGGCGATCGCGCTGACCACCACGCCCATCCTGGCGCTGGCCCAAGCGCTCGGCGCGCAGGACCCGGCGTTCGGGACCCTCCGCTGGGCGGCGACCGATGCGCTGGGCGGCGACCAGGCCGACGCCTGGACCAGCCCGGCCCTCGACGGCGCAACGCCGACATTCCTCCAGTACACCTCCGGCTCGACCGCCGCGCCCAAAGGCGTGATCCTGACCCACGCCAATTTGCTACACAACTCGGCCCTGATCCACGCGGCGTTCGGGCATACGCCGGAGAGCCGGGGCGTGATCTGGCTGCCGCCCTACCACGACATGGGGCTGATCGGCGGCATCCTCCAGCCGCTCTACGGCGGCTTCCCGGTCACGCTCATGTCGCCGGTCGCGTTCTTGCAGCGCCCGCTGCGCTGGCTGGAGGCGATCACCCGCACCCAGGCGACCACCAGCGGCGGCCCCAACTTCGCCTACGATCTGTGCGTGCGTAAGATCACGCCCGAGCAGCGCGCCACGCTCGATCTCAGCAGTTGGCAGGTGGCCTTCAACGGCGCCGAGCCGATCCGCGCCGCGACGCTCGATCGCTTCGTCGAGGCGTTCGCGCCCTGCGGCTTCCGGCGCCAGGCGTTCTACTCGTGCTACGGCCTGGCCGAGGCGACCCTGATCGTCTCCGGCGGCCAGATCGAGGCGCCGCCGGTCGTCCGATCATTTGAAGGGCCAGCGCTGGAGCGCAATCGGGCCATCACGGCTGCCGGCGGCGAATCCGCAGCAGAGCGCATGCTGGTGGGCAGCGGCGCAGCGCTGGCCGGCCAGCAGATCGCGATCGTCGATCCCGGCTCGCTGGAGCGCTGCGCCTCCGGCCAGGTGGGCGAGATCTGGGTCGCCGGGCCGAGCGTGGCCCAGGGCTACTGGGGCCAGCCCGAGGCTACCGAAGCGACCTTTCGCGCCACGATCGTCGGCGACGGCGCGTTCCTGCGCACCGGCGACCTGGGCTTCATCCAGGACGGCGAGCTGTTCATCACTGGGCGGCTCAAAGACCTGATAATCATTCGCGGTCGCAACCACTACCCCCAGGACATCGAGCTGACCGTCGAGCGCAGCCACCCGGCGCTGCGGCCCGGCTGCGGCGCAGCCTTCACCGTCGAGGTCGACGGCGAGGAGCGGCTGGTGGTGGTCCAGGAGATCGAGCGCCAGTATCGCCAGATCGATGGCGAGGAGCTAGCGGCGGCGATCAGGAGCGCCGTGGCCGGCCAGCACGAGCTACAGGTCTACGCGGTGGTGCTGCTCAAGCCGGGCGGCATCCCCAAGACCTCCAGCGGCAAGATCCAGCGCCACGCCTGCCGGGCCGGGTTTCTCTCCGGGGAGCTGGAGGCCCTCGCGCGCAGCGTGATCGAGGGGCAAGCGCCAGATGCGGGCGCCGAAGACCCGACGCGCGAGGCCATCCTGGCGTTGGGGCCAGAGGCGCGCCGACCGCTGCTGGAAACGTACCTGGCCGGGCTGGTGGCGCGACTGCTGCGGGTTGACCGGGCGCAGGTGGACGCGGGGCAGCCCCTCGGCGCACTGGGCCTCAACTCGCTCGCGGCGGTCGAGTTGCAGCACGCCATCGAGTCGTCGCTGGGCCTGGTCGTGCCGATGGTCTATTTTCTGGAAGGGCGCAGCATCGCCGAACTGGCCGCCGGGATGCTGGAGCAGTTGATCTCCGCGCCGGCAGCCGCCCCGCCGGCCCACGCGCCGGCACCGCACCAGGTCGCCGAGCACCCGCTGTCGCTTGGGCAGCGCGCGCTGTGGTTCCTGCACCAATTGGCCCCCGACAGTGCTGCCTACAACATACCGCTGGCCGTTCGCATCCGCGGCCCGCTGGCGGTTCCGGCCCTACGCATGGCGTTTCAGGCGCTTGTGGAGCGGCACCCCGCGCTACGCACGACCTTTCGTGCCCCCCAGGGCGAGCCGCTCCAACAGGTCCACGGGGCGGCGACCGTCGCCTTCGTCGAGGAGGACGCCTCGCAGGCCAGCGAAGCGGCGCTCGACGAACGGCTGGTCGCCGAGGCCCATCGCCCGTTCGACCTGGAGCACGGCCCGCTACTGCGGGTCCACCTGCTGCGGCGCTCGGAGCACGAGCACCTGCTGATGCTAGTAGTCCACCACCTGATCGCCGACATGTGGTCGCTGACGGTGCTGGTCCAGGAGCTTGGCGCGCTCTACCCGGCGCTCCAGGCCGGCCTGCCGCCCCTGGCGCTGGAGTACACCGACTACGCCCGCTGGCAGAGCGCCGCGATGGGCGGGCCGCAGGGCGCGCGCCTGCTGGACTACTGGCAGCGCCGCCTGGCTGGCGCGCAGACCGTGCTTGAGCTGCCGGCCGACCGCCCGCGCCCGCCGCTCCAGACCTACCGTGGCGCCGTCCACTCCTTCAAGCTGAACGACCAGCTTTCCCGCGCGCTGAACGCACTCGCCCAGCGCACGGGCGCGACCCTCTACACCACACTGCTGGCGGCGTTTCAGGCGCTCCTGTGGCGCTACACCGGGCAGGACGACATCCTGGTCGGCGCGGCGACCACCGGGCGCAGCCGCGCCGATCTCGCCAGCATCGTCGGCTACTTCGTCAACCTGATTCCGCTGCGGGCCAACCTGGCCGGCAACCCAACCTTCGCGGCCCTGCTGGAGCAGACCCGCCGCGCCACGCTGGAAGCCTTCGCGCACCAGGACTACCCGTTCCCGCTGCTGGTCGAGCACTTGCAGCCCGAGCGCGACCTGAGCCGCCACCCGCTATTCCAGGTCGTATTCGTCTTGCAGAAGGCCCACCTGCCCAACGACCGGGAGCTGGGCAGCTTCGCGCTTGGCGATAGCCGGGCGCGCATGGAGCTGGGCGGGCTGGCGATTGAGTCGGTCGCACTGGAGCAGCAGATCGCCCAGTTCGACATGACCGTGTTCATGGCCGAGGCGGGCGGCGGGCTGGCCGGCACCTTCCAGTACAACGCCGACCTGTTCGAGGCGGCCACGATCGCGCGCATGGCGGGACATTTTGAGACCTTGCTAGGGGCAATCGCCATTGATCCTGCCCTGCCCGTCTCCAGGCTGCCGGTCCTCACCCAGGCCGAGCGGCGGCAACTCCTGGTCGAGTGGAACGAGAGCGCGGCCGACTACCCGCGCTCGTCCTGTTTCCACGAGCTGTTCGAGGCTCAGGCGGCCCGCACCCCCGCGGCCATCGCCGTCGTCTGCGAGGGGCAGCAGATCAGCTACGGCGAGCTGAACGGGCGCACGAACCAATTGGCGCATCACCTACGCAGCCTGGGCGTCGGGCCGGACGTGCTGGTCGCGCTGTGTATGGAGCGCTCGCTGGAGGTGATCGTCGGCATCGTGGGCATCCTCAAGGCCGGTGGCGCCTACGTCCCGCTCGACCCCTCCTACCCGGCCGAGCGGCTCCAGTATATGCTGGCCGACAGCCGGGCGGCAGTGCTGCTCACCAGCCAAGAACAAAGAACAAAGGACAAAGAACAAAGAACCGATAGCACCACCGATCGTAAGGGCGTATTGCATACGCCCCCAGTGCATACGCCCCCAGTGCATACGCCCCCAGTGCATACGCCCCCAGTGCATACGCCCCCAGTGCATACGCCCCCAGTGCATACGCCCCCAGCGGACGACGTAAGAGCTACGCCCCCAGAGGACTCTAGACAACCAACCGCGATCGATTTGATCGCCGATTGGCCCACCATCGCGAGGCAGCCGACCACCAACCCCGACCGCGTCGTACTGGGCGAGCACCTGGCCTACATCATCTACACCAGCGGCTCGACCGGGCGGCCGAAGGGCGTGATGGTGCAGCAACGCGGGCTGCTCAACCTGTGCTACGGGCTGCGGGCCTTCTTCGACGATGCGGCCGTCACGACCACCGCGCTGATCACCTCGTTCAGCTTCGACATCTCGGTCAACCAGGTCTTCCCGACGCTGCTGTTCGGCCGTACCCTGCACATCATCCCCGACACGCTCAAGTACGACAGCCGGGCCTTTGTGCGCTACCTGACCGAGCACCAGATCGACTTGTTCGACGCGGTGCCGTCCTATCTCAATGCTGTGCTGACCGAGATTGCGCCCGCGCGGGTCGCCAACCAGCTCCGCTTCATCCTGGTCGGCGGCGAACGACTCGAAAAGCGGCTGCTGGCGAAGGTGTTCGAGCAGCTTGGCGGGGCGGTGCAGATCGTCAATATCTACGGCCTGACCGAGATCACCGACATCAACGCGCTGGCCGTGATCGGCAGCGGCGACCTGGAGCGCACCGTGACAATCGGCAGGCCGCTCCAGAACAACCGCATCTACATCACCAATCGCGACGGCAGCCTCCAGCCCCTCGGCGTCACCGGGGAGGTGTGCGTGAGCGGCGAGAGTCTGTCGCGCGGCTACCTGTACCGTCCGGAGCTGACGGCGGAGAAGTTCGCGGTCTGCCCGTTCGAGGACGGCGCACTGATGGTACGCACCGGCGACGTGGGCAGGCGGCTGCCTGACGGCACGATCGAACTGCTGGGCCGCATGGATCACCAGATCAAGCTGCGCGGCTTCCGCATCGAGATCGGTGAGATCGAGGCCCTGCTCGCCAGCCACCCCGGCGTGCGCGAGAACGTCGTGATCGTGCGCGAAGACACGCCTGGTGATCAGCGGCTGGTCGCTTATGTCGTCCCGACCACTGAAGATAGAGGATTGAAGATAGAGGATAGCAGTCTCGCCGCCCAGGAAAAGCTATCCTCTATCCTCTATCCTCTATCCTCGGATCTGCGCCAATTTCTCCGTGATCGCCTACCGGACTATATGATACCGGCGGCGTTTGTGCTGCTGGACGAGCTGCCGCATACGCCCAACGGCAAGATCGACCGCAAGGCCCTGCCCGCGCCCGGTTGGTCCTCCGAGCAGGAGGGCGGCTTTGTGGCACCGCGCACCCCCACCGAGGATCTGGTGGCCGGCATCTGGGCCGATGTGCTCACTATCGAGCGCGTCGGCGTCCACGACAACTTCTTCGCCCTGGGCGGGCATTCGCTGCTGGCGACCCGGCTGGTGTCGCAGGTTCGCGATGCCTTCGGGATCGAGCTGCCGCTGCGGGCTCTATTCGAGGCGCCCAGCGTGGCGGGCCTGGCCGAGCAGATCGAGGCGGCCCGGCGCGAGACCACCGGACGCCAGGCCGGGCCGATCCGCCCGGCTTCCGGTCCTGGCGACCCTTCGACAAGCCCAGGGCGGGGCCTTCCGCTCTCGTTTGCACAGCAGCGCCTGTGGCTGCTCGACCAGTTCGAGCCAGGCAACCCGGCCTACAACATCCCGCTGGCGGTGCGGCTGACCGGGCCGCTGGACGTGGCAGCGTGGGAACGCGCGATCAACCAGATCGTCGGCCGCCACGCGGCGCTGCGGGCCACTTTTGTCTCGGTCGAGGGGCGCGCGGTTCAGGTGATTGCGCCGGTAGAGGCGTATAGCAATACGCCTCTACCTGTGCGCGATCTCACCGCCAGCCCGCCCGGCGAGCGCGAGGCCGAGGCCCAGCGGCTGATCGCCGAGGAGGGCCAGCGCCCGTTCGACCTGGCGCACGGCCCGCTTCTACGGGCCAGCCTGCTGCGGCTCGGCGCGCAGGAGCACATTGCGCTGCTGACGATGCACCATATCGTCTCCGACGGTTGGTCGATGCATGTCTTCATTGGCGAGCTGTCCACGCTCTACACGGCCTATACCAGCGACGGGGCAACTGACGATAGGGGTGATGGTACGGGCGTGGTGCCCCCGCCCGTACCATCACCCCTACCGCCGCTGCCCATCCAGTACACCGACTTCGCGAGCTGGCAGGCCGACTGGATGCAAGGCGAAGTGCTGGAGACCCAACTGGCCTACTGGCGGCAGCAGCTCGCCGGCGTTCCGCCGGTGATCGATCTTCCGACCGACTGGCCGCGAGCGGCGGTGCGAACCTTTCGCGGCGCGCGCCAGCAGTTGTCATTGCCGCAGAATCTCTCCGAGTCGCTCACGGCGCTCAGCCAGCGCGAGGGGGCCACGCCGTTTATGGTGCTGCTGGCGGCCTTCAAGGTGCTGCTGGCGCGCTACACCGGCCAGCCCGATATCGTGGTGGGCACGCCGATCGCCGGCCGCAGTCGCGGCGAGATCGAGGGGCTGATCGGATGTTTTCTGAACACACTGGTGCTGCGCGCGGACCTGTCGGGCGATCCCAGTTTCCACGAGCTGCTGTGGCGGGTGCGCGAAGTCTGCCTGGGCGCCTATGCCCACCAGGACCTGCCGTTCGAGAAGCTGCTTGAGAAGCTTCAGCCCGAGCGCGACCTGAGCTACACGCCGCTGTTCCAGGTGTTCTTTAATATGCTCAACTTCCCCGATCGCCGGATCACCCTGCCTGGGCTGACGCTGGAGGTGCTGGAGTCGCCCGAGATCGGGTCGAAGTTCGACATTACCTTGTATGTCGAGGAGCGCGACCGGCGCTTCCACTTCGACCTGGTGTATAACGCCGACCTGTTCGCGCCGGAGCGGATGCGCGGGCTGCTGGACCAGCTTGAGCTGCTGCTGGGCCAGGTGGCGCAGCGCCCAGAGGAATTGATCAGCGCCCTCTCGCTCGTGACCGACCAGGCCCGCGCGCGGCTGCCCGACCCGACCGAGCCGCTTGACGCGACCTGGGAAGGTGCCGTGCATACGGCGTTGGCCCGCCAGGCGCGCAGGGTGCCGGGCCGGCCGGCGCTGATCGATCCGCACGAGTCCTGGAGCTATGCCGAGCTTGACGCGCGCAGCAACCAACTGGCCAACCACCTGATCGCGCACGGCATCCAACGCGAAGATGTCGTGGCGATCTACGCGCACCGCAGCGCCCCGCTGGTCTGGGCGCTGATGGGCGTGCTCAAGGCCGGCGCGGCCTTTACAATCCTGGACCCGGCCTACCCGCAGGCGCGGCTGATCAGCTACCTGCGCCTGGCCCGGCCACGGGCCTGGATTCAGCTCGCCGTCGCCAGCCCGCCGCCCGACGAGCTGGAGCAGTTCGTGGCGGCCATGCCGCTGCTGTGCCGGGTCGAGCTGCCCCGCGATCCCGGTGCGGCACGCGGCCTGCTGATGGGCGTCTCAGCCGATGATCCGGCGGTGCAGGTCGGCCCCGACACCCTGGCCTGCGTCGGCTTCACCTCCGGCTCGACCGGCAAGCCCAAGGGCATTCTGGGCTTGCACGGCCCGTTGACGCACTTTCTGCCCTGGCAGTGCGGGCGGTTTGAGCTTGGCGAGAGCGACCGCTTCAGCATGCTTTCAGGGATCGCCCACGACCCCTTGCAGCGCGATATCTTCACGCCACTCTGGCTCGGCGCGACGATCTGCATCCCCGAGCCGGAGGATTTTCACGTTCCGGGGCGGCTGGCCGCCTGGATGTGGCAGGCCGAGATCAGCATCGCGCACCTGACGCCCGCGCTGGGGCAACTGCTGACCGAGACGGCGCCGGACACGACCGTCCAAATCCCATCGCTGCGCTACGCCTTTATTGTCGGGGATGTGCTCGACCGACCACGACGTGGCCCGGATTCGGTCGCTGGCGCCGGCGATCACCTGCGTGAACTTCTACGGCTCCACCGAGACTCAGCGCGCGGTCGGGTACTATGTGATCGGGGACGAGCCGGCAGGCCAGCGCCACGCGCGCCGCAAAGAGATCCTGCCGCTCGGCCAGGGCATGCGCGATGTCCAACTGCTGGTGCTCAATGCGGCGCAGCAGCTCGCCGGGATCGGGGAGGTGGGCGAGATCTACGTCCGTAGCCCGCACCTGGCCCGCGGCTACATCGACGACGGCGCGCTCACTCACGAGCGGTTCGTGACTTGTCCGTTGTCAGTGGTCAGTGGTCAGTGGTCAGTTGCAACGGACAACGGACCCTTCGACTTCGCTCAGGGCAAGCAACGGACAAAGGACAACCGGATGTACCGCACCGGCGACCTGGGCCGCTACCGGCCCGACGGCAATGTCGAGTTCTTCGGCCGCGCCGACCAGCAGGTCAAGATCCGCGGCTTCCGGGTCGAACTGGGCGAGATCGAGGCGGTGCTGGCCCAGCACGAGGCCGTGCGCGAGGCAGTCGTGCTGGCCCGCGAGGATACACCAGGCGTCCGGCGGCTCGTCGCCTACGTTGTCCCCGACCAAGAACAAAGAACCACCCAGAGGGTACCCGATAAAGAACAAACGAGTGAGCAGGAAGATTCTCAATTCTCAATTTTCAATTCTCAATTTCCAGGGGAGCTGCGCGCCTTCCTCCAAGACCAACTGCCCAACTATATGGTGCCGGCCCTGTTTGTGCTACTCGACGCGCTCCCGCTGACGCCCAACGGCAAGATCGATCGCCAGGCGCTGCCGCGACCGGACAGCGCGCGCCAGGGCGAGGACGCCTACGCGCCGCCGCGCACCGCGCTGGAGCGCGCCATCGCCGCCGCCTGGCAGGAGGTGTTGCAAGTGGAGGTTGTGGGTGTGGAAGACAATTTCTTTGAGCTGGGCGGCAGCTCGGTCCATATCGTCCAAGTGCATAGCCGGCTGCACGCGGCGCTGGGCCGCGATGTGCCGATTATCGATATGTTTAAGTACCCGACGATCAAGACCCTGGCGGCCCATCTTAACCAGGAGCAGAGCGCTGAACCGCTTCTGCAAGAGATCCAGGAGCGCATCAAACGACAAAACGCGGCCATGGAACGCCAGAAGCGACTGCGGTTCCGGCCATAAGTCGCGCTGCTGAAAGACTGTCTGAAAAGATTGATTTGTCGCTCGTAGTTGGTGGTGGAAAGGGGGTTCTTGAGGGGGCTTCCCCCTCAAACTCCCCCTTTTCAGACAGCCTCTGAGCGCTCGCCTTCACCAAAGGAGCTAGTCCATGAGCCACCCGACCATGCACAACTCGCCGGAGGCAATCGCAGTGATCGGTATGAGCTGCCGCTTTCCGGGCGCAAAGAATATCGATGAGTTCTGGCGCAACCTGTATGATGGTGTTGAGTTGATCACGACGCTCGCCGAGGATGAGATCGAGGAGTCAAGCTTAAGCGCCAATATGGTCGGGCTGCCGAACTACGTCATGGCCGCCCCGTTGCTCGATGATATCGAGTACTTCGATGCGGCGTTCTTCGGCTACACGCCGCGCGAGGCCGAGCTGATGGACCCGCAGCACCGTGTCTTTCTGGAGTGTTCCTGGGAGGCGTTTGAGCACGCCGGCTATGACACCGAGTCCTATGCGGGCTGGGTCGGCGTCTATGGCGGCATTGCGCTCAACGGCTACCTGCTCTACAATTTGTTCCCCAATCCTGAGATCAGAGCATTCATGGAGACGGTCGGCTCGCTCCAGGGTACCGTCGCCAATGACCGCGACTACGTGACCACGCGGGTCTCGTACAAGCTGAATCTGAAAGGGCCCAGTTTCAATGTCCAGAGCGCCTGCTCGACCGCCCTGGTCGCCATCCACCTGGGGTGTCAGAGCCTGCTGAACTATCAGTGCGATATAGCGCTGGCGGGCGGGGCCTCGGTGCGCGTCCCGCACAAGATCGGCTACAACTACCAGGAGGGCGGGATGCTCTCCCCCGATGGCCGCTGCCGGACCTTCGACGCAGCGGCGAAGGGCACGATCTTCGGCAGCGGCGTGGGGGTGGTGGTGCTGAAGCGGCTTTCGGATGCGCTGGCCGACGGCGATACGATTCACGCGGTGATCAAAGGGACCGCGATCAATAACGACGGGGCGCTGAAAGCCGGCTTCACCGCGCCGGCGGTGAACGGCCAGGCGGCGGTGGTGGCCCTGGCCCAGGGCTCCGCCGGCGTCTCCCCCGACACGATCGGCTATATCGAGGCCCATGGCACCGCCACGCCGATCGGCGACCCGATCGAGGTCGCGGCGCTGACGCAAGTGTTCCGCGCCGGCACCCAGCGCAAGCAGTTCTGCGCGATCGGCTCGGTCAAGACCAACATCGGCCATATGGGCCCGGCCGCCGGCGTGGCCGGGGTGATCAAGACGGTACTGGCGCTCAAGCACCGGCTGATCCCGCCCAGCCTGAACTACGAGCAGCCCAACCCCAAGATCGATTTCCCCAACAGCCCCTTTTATGTCAACACGGCCCGCTCGGAGTGGCTGCCGGCCGCAAAGGGCGTGCCGCGCCGGGCCGGGGTCAGCTCGTTTGGCGTGGGCGGCACTAACGCGCACGCCGTGCTGGAGGAGGCGCCGCCGGCCGAGCCATCCGGGCCGTCGCGGCCCGCACACTTGCTCCTGCTCTCGGCCCGCTCCGAGCGCGCATTGGAGACCGCGACCGACAACCTGGTCACGCACCTCAAGCGCAACCCGGATCTCAACCTGGCCGACGTGGCCTACACGCTGCAAGTCGGCCGCCGCCCGCTCAGCCACCGTCGCACGCTGGTCTGCTCCGGCCTGGAGGACGCGCTACGGGCGCTGGAATCGCGCGACCCGCAGCGCCTCACGACCACCTTTCAGGAGCCGCGTGATCGCCCGGTCGCGTTTCTGTTCTCGGGCCAGGGCGCGCAGTATGTCCAGATGGCCCGCGACCTTTACCTGACCGAGCCGGTGTTCCGCGAGCACGTCGATCGCTGTGCCGAGCTGCTGCGGCCCTATCTAGGCGTAGATCTTCGTGAGATATTGTATCCTGGTTCCAATCAGGAGTCAGTTGTCAGTAGTCCGTTGTCAATTGCAGCCGACCACCCCTTCGACACCGCTCAGGACAGGCGACCACTGACCACCGACCACCACGACCCTGTAGGGCCGGCCCTCCGTGGCGGCCCCGCCGAAGCACCAAGAACAACGGACAACGGACAACGGACAACGGACAACGGACCACTCAATCAGACCCAGTACACGCAACCGGCGCTCTTCGTGGTCGAGTACGCGCTGGCAAAGCTGTGGATGAGCTGGGGCGTGCAGCCGCAGGCGATGATCGGACACTCGATCGGCGAGTACGTGGCCGCCTGCCTGGCCGGTGTTTTTTCGTTGGAGGATGCGCTCAAGCTGGTGGCCGAGCGCGGGCGCTTGATGCAGAGCCTGCCGGCCGGCGCCATGCTGATGGTGCCGCTGGCCGAGCGCGAGGTGCGCGAGCTGCTGGGCGACCAGCTTGCCTTGGCGGCGATCAACAGCCCGTCCCGCTGCGTGGTGGCCGGCCCGACTGCGGCGGTGGAGGCGCTGGAGCGGAAGCTGGCCGAGCTTGGGATCGCGGGCCGCCGCCTACATACCTCGCACGCCTTCCACTCGGCCATGATGGAGCCGATCGTGGAGCCGTTCACCCGGCAGGTCCAGCGCATCCAGTTGAAGGCCCCGTCGATCCCCTACGTGTCGAATGTGACCGGGACCTGGATCACGACCGAGGAAGCCATCGACCCGGCCTATTGGGCACGCCATCTGCGCGGGGCGGTGCGCTTCGCCGATGGCGTACGCGAGCTGCTGCGCGAGCCGGAGCAGATCCTGCTGGAGGTAGGCCCCGGCCAGACGCTGAGTACACTGGCCCGCCAGCACCCCAACAAAACCGCCCGGCACGTCATCCTTTCCTCGTTGCGCCACCCCCAGGAGCAGCAGAGCGACGTGGCCTTTGTGCTCAATGCGCTGGGCCAGCTCTGGCTCGCCGGCGTGAAGGCAGATTGGTCGGCCTTCTACTCCGGCCAGCGGCGCCAGCGGGTGCCGTTGCCGACCTACCCATTCGAGCGCCAGCGCTTCTGGATCGACCCACCCAAGGAAGGCGATTCCTACCGCCCGCGCGCCAATGTGCCGCTACGCAAGAATCCGGATCTGGCCGACTGGTTCTACATTCCTTCGTGGAAGCGCAGCTTCCCGCCGACCTACGAGCCGGGCGGCCCGCCGGCGAACTGGCTGGTGTTGAGTGACGCATGTGGGCTGGGCGCGCGCCTGGCGCGGCGGCTGGAGCAGGAGGGCCAGAGCGTCGTGACGGCGACGGCCGCCGAGCAGTTCGCCAGGCTGGGCGAGCGCGCCTACACGCTGAACCCGCGGCAGCCCGAAGATTACACCGCCCTGCTGGCCGATCTGCGCGCGATGGGGGCGCTCCCGCAGGCGATCGTACACCTGTGGAGCGTGACCGCCGGCGACGAGGCGCGCTCCGACGAGGCGCACTTCGCGCGCTCACAGGACCTGGGCTTCTACAGCCTGATCTTTCTGACCCAGGCGCTGGGCCACCAGGACCTGAGCGGGCCACTCCAACTGGCGGTCGTGTCGAACGGCGTGCAGGCGGTAGCCGGCGAGCTGCTGCTGGTGCCGGAGAAGGCCACGCTGCTGGGGCCGTGCAAGGTCATTCGGGCCGAGTACTCGAATATCACCTGCCGCAGCATCGACGTCGTGCTGCCGCCGGATGGCGAGGCCGACGAGCTGGCCGAGCAGATCATCGCCGAGATTACCACCGACGCGCCGGAGATGGTCGTCGCGTACCGCGGCTACGACCGCTGGGTACAGACCTATGAGTCCTCGCGCCTGGGCGAGCCACTGGTCGGGCGCACGGGGCTGCGCGAGCAGGGCGTCTACCTGATCACCGGCGGGCTGGGCGGCATCGGCATGGCGCTGGCGCAGGAGCTGGCCCAGTCGGTGCGGGCCAGGCTGGTGCTGACCGGGCGCTCGGCGTTTCCTGAGCCGGCGGCCTGGGATACCTGGCTGGCCACCCACGACGAGCAGGACTCGGTGAGCGACAAAATTCGCAAGCTGCGTGAGCTTGAGGCCATGGGCGCCGAGGTGCTGGTCGTCAGCGCCGATGCCGCCGACGAGGCCCAGATGCGCGCGGTGGTCGAGCAGACCCGCGCGCGGTACGGCCCGATCCACGGCGTGATCCACTCGGCCGGGATCGCCAGCGGTGGCATTATCGCGCTGAAGACCCGCGAGGTGGCCGAGCAGGTGATGGCGCCCAAGGTCCGCGCCGTGCGGGCGATCGAGCGGGCGCTGGCCGATGCCCGGCCCGACTTCATGGTCCTGTGCTCCTCGATGAGTTCGCTCGTCGGCAGCGTCGGCCAGGTCGATTACGCGGCCGGCAATGCGTTCCTGGATGCCTACGCGCACTATAACACGGCGCGCGGTCTGTTCACCGTATCGATCAACTGGGATGCCTGGGATGAGGTCGGGATGCTGGTGAACACGGCGGCCTCGTACGGGCTGGTAGATACGTTCCAGGGCGATGGCGCCAAGGAGCTGCCGCACCCGCTGCTCGACAGCAGGACCAGGGAGGCGACCGGCCAGGAGGTCTACCGCACCCGCTTCGATACTGCCGAGCACTGGGTGCTGGCCGAGCACAAAGTGATGGGGGTGCCGACCCTCCCCGGTACGACCTATCTTGAGATGGCCAGGGCGGCCTTCGAGCCGCATGCCGGCGATGGGACCGCCGAGATCCGCGATGTGTTCTTCCTGACGCCACTGATGATCGTCAGCGGGCAGAAGGAGACCCGGCTGATCCTGGAGGGCGACGGCGAGGGTGGCGAGTTCCGGGTGGTCAGCCGGCAGCCGGCCCAGGATGCTACGCCGGTGTGGCAGGAGCATGTGCGCGGAAAAGTCGGCCGGTTGAGCCCGGAGCCGCCCCGCCGCTACAACCTGGCCGAGCTGCGCGCCCGCTGCGCCGAGGAGCTGGCGGTCGATCCGAATGAGCGCGGGGCGTCCGGCAAGGTGGTGTACTGGGGGCCGCGCTGGATGAGCCTCAAGCGCATCCATATCGGGGCGGGCGAGGTGCTGGGCGCGCTGGAGCTGCCGGAGGAGTTCGCCGCCGATGTGGACCAGTATGGCCTGCACCCGGCGCTGCTGGATGTGGCGACCTCGTTCGCGATCGGGCTGGTGGGCGATGGCGGCGGCTATTTGCCGCTGTCCTACGGCCGGCTGGCGGTACGCGGGCGGCTGCCGGCCAAACTGTACAGCTACGTCAGGTATCAGGATTCGCCCGGCTCGGCCAACGAGACGCTCTCCTTCGACATCGCGCTCCTCGACGAGCAGGGCGTCGAGCTGGTGACGATCGACGAGTTTACGCTGAAGCGGGTCAACCAGGCGGCCGGGCGGCTGCTTGAGGCGGTGAGCCAGGAAGTGCAGCCGGCCGACAGCAACGGGATGGAGTCGCCGTTGCAGGCGGCGCTCAATCGCGGCACCAAAATGCTGCCGCGCGAAGGGGTCGAGGCATTCAAGCGCATCCTCTCCCGCAACCGGCTGCCCCAAATCGCCGTGGTCACGCGCGATCTGCCGCTCTTGATCGAGCGGGCCGGCTCGCTGCAACAGTCGAACTTGTTGTACGAGATCGACCGCGCCAGTCAGTCCAGGACGATGCATGCGCGGCCAGAGATGCAGACCGCCTATGCTGCCCCCGCCAATGAGCTTGAGCAGAACCTAGCGCTAATCTGGAGCCGTATCCTGGGGATCGAGCAGGTGGGCATCCACGACAACTTCTTCGATCTGGGCGGCGACTCGGTCCTGGCGGTCCAGATCATCGCCAGGGCCGCCGATGCGGGCATCCAGCTGACCCCGGCGCAACTGTTCCAGCACCAGACGATCGCCGATCTTGCGGCCAGCCTTGGCCCGATCTTGGTAGCCCAGACTCGGTCGGAGGGCGTGCCGCTGACGCCGATCCAGCACTGGTTCTTTGAACAGGACCAGGCCACCCCTGAGCGCTGGAGCCGCGCCGTGCTGCTGGAGGTGCCACAGCCGCTGGACCCGGCGCTGCTGGAGCAAAGCGCGCGGCAGGTGATCGGGCACCACGACGCGCTGCGGCTACGCTTCGTCCACGATGAAACCGGCTGGCGGCAGGTCGAGGCGGAGGCGCTGGAGCAGGCGCTTGTCTCGCATCATGACCTGTCGTCGGTGCCGCTGCCGGAGCGACCGGCCATGATCGACGCGCTGGCGGCGCAGGTGCAGAACAGCCTGAGCCTGGAGCAAGGGCCACTCCTGCGCCTCGCGCTGCTGGACTACGGCGCTGATCAGCCGGGCCGGCTGCTGCTGGTCATCCATCGCCTGATCGCCGACGCGGTCGCGTGGACGATCGTGCTGGAGGATCTCTGGAAGGCGTACGAATCGGTGGGGTCGGTTCGTGATGCGGTAGGGGCGGTTCGCGAACCGCCCCTACGGGCCAGGACCGCCACATTCAGACGCTGGGCCGAGCGGCTGGCGGGGCAGGCGCAGACAGACGTGAGCCGGCAGGAGCGATCCTACTGGCGCGAGATCGCCATGGCCGATGGCGCCGGCCTGCCGCTCGATCCCCCCGAAGGCACAGCGGATGACGGCGCGGCCACCGAGGTGGTGCGCGTGGCGCTCGGCGCCGATGCGACCCGCACCCTGCTGGAGGAGGCGCCCAGGGCCTATCGCACGCGCACCGAGGAAGTGCTGCTGACCGCGCTGGGGGAGGCGTTGGCCCGCTGGACCGGCGCGCCGAGGCTGCTGGTCGAGCTGGAAATCGAGAGTGGCGGCCGCGACAGCCGCTTCGATGACCTGGACCTGGATCGCACGGTCGGCTCCGGCACGATCCGATTCCCGTTTCTGCTGAATCTACGCGCCGCCGATCCGCCGGGAGAGGCGTTGAAAGCCCTCAAGGAGCAACTCCGCGCCGTGCCGGGGCAGGGCCTTGGGTATGGGCTCCAGCGCTACCTGGCCGGCGATGAGACGATCGCCGCCGAGATGCGCGCCTGGCCGCAGCCGGCCCTCAGTTTCGGCTACCAGGCCCCGATCGATCACGGGGTGGCGCCCTTGCGAAATGTTGGCGAGCCGGGCGCTGACGTGGCCGGCGAACTTCACGGCCCGCTCCTGGCGATCAGCGGGCGCATCGCCGCAGATCGGCTGCATCTGGAGTGGCGCTACCAACCCAGCGCACACCGCCGCGCGACGATCGAGCGGCTGGCCGGCGACTGTATCGCCGCGCTGGAGGCGCTGATCGCCCACTGCCGGTCGCCTGAGTTCGGCGGCTTCACCCCCTCCGATTTCCCGGAGGCCGGCCTCAGTCAGGCGGCGCTCGATAAGATTTTGGGCAACATGAAGGGACGCGCACGATAGCCTGTATGCCCCGGAGTCGGGCACCTATCGACTGACTACTGACAAGTTCCTAAGAACCTTGCTTTAACAAGAGCAGCCACTGCCCCTCCTCCTCCAGCGCGTCGAGTCGCTCCTGGGCGCGGACGAGGATCGCATCCGGCAGCCCGGCCATGCGCGCGACGGCGATTCCGAACGACCCCTCGGCCACGCCGGGCTGGAACGTATGCAGAAAGACCAGCCGGTCGCCGTCGCGCTGGACGCCCATCTGAAAGCAAGCCACGCCCGGCAGGTGAGCGATCATCCCGACCAGTTGGTGGTAATGAGTGGCGAACACGCCCCGGCATTGGGTGACGGTGTGGAGGTGTTCGACAATCGCCTCCGCCAGCGCCATTCCGTCGTAGGTGGCCGTCCCCCGGCCTACCTCGTCAAGCACGACTAGGCTGTCGGCGGTCGCCTGGTGGATGATCGTCGAAACCTCGGTCATCTCGACCAGAAACGTGCTGCGCCCGCTGGCGATGTCGTCCGACGCGCCGATACGGGTAAAGATGCGGTCGTACAGCCCGAAGGTCATCGCCTCGGCGGGCACGAACGAGCCCATCTGCGCCAGCACAACGCATAGGGCGACCATGCGCATCAGCGTCGACTTGCCGGACATGTTCGGGCCGGTGAGCACGATCAGCCGGGTTGAATCGTCCAGCGTCACCGTCGATGGGATGTACCCCTCGACTGCGCGGCAGACCACCGGGTGCCGGCCGCCCACGATCGAGAGCATCCGCTCCGGCACGATCTTGGGGCGTACCCACTGCTCCTGGACCGCCACGTGGGCCAGGGTGGTCACGACGTCGATCCGCGCCAGGTCGCGGGCCAGCTGAAGCAGCCGTGGCCCCTCGGCCGCGACCTGCTCCCACAGCCGCTGCCAGGCGGCCCGCTCGACATCGACACGCTTGCGCTTCCACCTCGATCAGCGTTTCAGCGATCTGCTTGAGTTCGACCGTTGTGTACTGCTCTTTGCCTTTCACGACCCGGTCCCAGTTCGGCGGGCACCTTGCGCGCCTCGATCGCCGAGACGGTCAGGACCGTCTGCCCGGTGCGCGAGTCGCGCTTGTGCTGGAGCGACTTGATCCCTGCCGTGAGGCACAGCGTCGCGACGAGCCGCTCGATCTCGGCCTGGGCCTGCTGTTCCTGCGCCAAGAGCGCGTCCAGCTCCGGGTCCCACCCGGTCGCCAGCAAGTCGCCCGACTCTGTGTCGGAGCGGGGCGTCAGGCTGGCGCGTGGTACAGCGACCAGCGCCTGTGCGAGGAGTGCGGTCACGTCCGGCGCTGGAGCATACGCCTCGATCCCCAGGCCGCCGAGCTTCTCCCGCGCCGCAGCGATCGGCTGGGCGGCGTCCAGCGCATCCCGCAGCCGCGCCATATCGCGCGGCGTGGCCCGCTCCGGCCCGACCAGCAGGCGGTTGATCACCCGTTCCAAGTCGCCGACCCGGCCCAGGCTGGCGCGGATCTCCTCGCGGGCGATCATGTCCTTGACGCATGCCTGAACCGCGTCATATCGGGCGGCCAGCTGTGCCGCGTCGCGCAGCCCCTGGGTGAGCCACGTTTTAAGCAGGCGACCGCCCATGAGCGTCCGCGTGCGATCGAGGACCGCCAGCAGCGAGCCGTACGGGGTGCCGTCCGGCCCGGCCAGGATATCGAGCGTGCGCCGGGTAGTCGCGTCCATCTGGAGCAGGTGGCTCCCGCCCGCCACGCGCACGGTCTGCAAGCGCGTGATCGCCGGGAAGCGGTTCCACTGGAGGTAGCGGATCAGCACCCCGGCCGCTCGCATGGCGTATGGGCGGTCGGCAAGCTCAAAGGGCCGCAGATCGAACGTGTGAAAGTGGGCCTGCAGAGCCTCCTGACATGTCTCGGCGGCGTACCACCACCCTGGCAGCGGAGACAGGCGGCCCACATGGTAGCTATTTGCCAGGCCCAGCTCATCGCACAGCGCCCGGTGGCGCTGGGCTCGTTCGCCTTCGAGGCGCGTGATCCCGCTAGCAACGCCGATCCGGTCGCGGTCCTCACGGGGCAGGTTGCTGTCGCACAGCAGCTCGGCCGGTCCCACGCGGGCCAGCTCGTCCATCAGGCGGTCGCGGGCATCCGGCCCGGCCCACTCCTGGCACCAGAGCATGCCGGTCGAAACATCGGCGAGTGCCAGCGCCGCCCGCTCGTGGTTCAGTTCAACTGCGGCCAGCAGCCGCCGCTCGTCCTCCAGCAGATCCTCGTCGAAGACCGTCCCTGGAGTGATGACCTCGACGAGCTGCCGCGCCTTGATGGTCCCCTCCCGCTCGCCCTCGATCTCGCGCCCGATCGCCACGCGGTAGCCCATGCGCAGCAACCGGGCCAGGTGCTCGCGCTCGCTGCCGATCGTGATCCCGGTCATGGCCAGCATGAGCGGCTGGCGATTGCGGCCAGTCATCAGCGGCTTTTCGGCCACCCTCAGATCGAGCAGACGACCCAGCAGGCGGGCCAGGTCGCCATAGATCTCGTAGAATTTGCCGTTCTGCATCCAGACCAGTGCATCCGGGCGCTCAAGCTCGATGCGGGCAAACTGGACCAGCACATCGCTGGCCTCAACCCCGCCGTAGCGCGCCCGCAGCACGCGCTGGATATCGTGTGATGTCATGGATACTCGCTTTCGTGGTCAGTCGCCCAGGCGACGATCGTGGCAGCACCGGCCCTGAACATACGTGCGCCTGCGATTGCATTATACAATCACAGGCGCAAGCCATCAAAGCCAGGCCGTATCGTCAGGCAGGCTAGCGGTGGCCTGCGCGACAATCTGTGGGAGGGAGGGGTTTTTTGGTGCTTTACAGTTCTGGGAAAAAAGGGGTTTGAGGGGGCAGCCCTCTCAGTCTCTCCCCATCCACACTGTAAAGTAGAACGGCGCCTTCCGAAATCTTGCTAAGATAATAAGGATATCAGTTGAGCACCTGCAAGATCCAGCACAGCATGATGAACAAGAGGATGGTGGTCGCGCCGATGACAAGGAAGTAGCGCTGGCGGATCTGTGCCTTTAGGCGCTCGATCACGGAGCTAAACTCTTGTGTTTTTTGTTCGGCTTGATTAATGGCCGCGATCTCACCTTCGACCTGCTGGAGCGCGTGGAAAATCTCTGTCGGCGGTGTGTTCTGCTCAGTAAGCGGCGCTATCGGAGCCGCGCCCATGTTCTCGCCAACCTTCGACACCTGGCTGTTGATCTTGTCCATGTTCGCGCGTGCGGCGTCGTGGGCACGCCATACGTCGGCGCGCTCGCTGAGGACTTTGTTTAGGTCATCTGGAATAGTGACAATAGGGCTAGCCATTATAAAACCTCCCAGACATCTTTAAGTATAACTATCGTTTTAATAGTTATATAAAACAGTTGTTATGGCTTTCTGTCATTCGACCAATAAAATATAAGTTCAGGAAAAAGCTCATCAGCATAGTACGTTAATATATCGAGTGATGCTGAAAAAAGTTCACTGTTAATGTTAGATAACGGTAATTCTATGCTTAGAATAATATATCCCTCATTACTCATAGCTAGTTTAGCTAATTTTAGATCGTAGTTTAAAACACATATCTTTTTTGTGACTTCCTGTTCATGCTCATCAGGCGGTTTGGGTAAAAACGGTAATACTGTAATCGAAAGCCAATGTTCGCTTACTCGAAAAAGCACGTTGAATTCGGTGTCTGAGCTTTCACCAACGAATTTGGCGACCATAGATGTACTATCATTCTTCTCGTAGGCCCAACCGTACTGTTGAAGATAGTTTTCTAGCGTTGACAGTGAAGAGTTTGCCATAAGTATTACCTCCTGTTAAGAGATCATCGTAGTTTTTCGAATAAACCTAGCCGTCGCGCAATACCTGGGCGAGCCCGGTTCATAGATGCATTCTCCAAGCGTAAGTTTTCTGGTTTGTCTATTCCTGGAATACGATGTCCTGCATCGAGGCCAGGTGGCATTCGAATACGTCTAGGATTACCACCAGGTGGTTGGTGTCCTTTAGAACGTGCTATTTTTACTTGTTCCAGACGGTTTAATTCCTGTTGAATCCATCCCCGAACAACTCGACTTTGTTTGGTGTCTTGTAATGCCCTCATCAGCATCTCTTGTTTCGCTTTCTGAAAAGCATAACCATGAGAACTCGCTTTACTAGTGTCTTGCTGGGAGGCATTGTCCGAATCTTTGCTATTTTTTTGGTTGGTTATCTGTGAGGTATCTTCCTTAATATCCTTACTAATAACATCTGTGATCTCTAATGGTCCATTAGTTTCATCACCACACGCACCATTCGCCAACTGAATCTTCTCGAATAGCTCCACAAATTTCTGGCTCGCGATCTCGTCGAAATTGCTAAACGTCTCGCGGTGATTGTATGCGACGCTTGTCTCCCTGGTGCATTCGTCCAGAAAATCCGCGACTTGCTGTGAGAGCCGCGACGCCTGCTGGGCGAGATCCTGGGCCGCGGCAAGCTGCCGCTGCGCCTGCTCGATCGCGTGCTCTTGCGCGCCGAGGCACTGCTGCATGTGCGCGTCGTCTTCCTGCTGGGGATTCAGGTAGCGTCCGTCGATCTCCTGTGCCGCCGTATCGTTCCATATAATCCGAAGCTCGGATCGAAAGCCATGTAATCCACGGGAACGCTGCGACATGGACCAGAGTTCGTCTTTCACAGTCGCTCCTGATTTACACCAGAGACGTGCGGTTCAGATACCGTAACGATTGGATACGGTAATTGATCTCGTGCTGGGCGTCGCGGCAGTTGCGCTGCGCCAACTCGCTGGCGTTTACCGCCTGGCGCAACTGGTCGTGCGCCGCCCCGGTCGACTGCTCGGCGACGCGAACCTCATTCATCATCTCCTGCGCGATCTGCATCTCTTCGGATGATACGTTTTGTGCCTGCTGGACGAGCCGCTCGGCCAACTCAGCATACTCAACGCTTCGCTCGGCGGCATTGGCAGCCTGGTTGGCATTTTCTAGCGCATCTTTCGCGATGGTCACAGCTTGGTGCGCATGGCTAACGGCACGTTCGCAACATGCCACACGCGCCTTGGCCTGCTCAACCTCAAGCTGGGCCGCTTCGACTTCTGCTATAGCGGCGATAAGCATCTGCTGGGCTACATACAATTCATTCGCTGCCCGGTCCACTGCTGCGCGTGCTCCGCCGCATCCCCACATAGGAGGTTTCTCCTTGCATGCCTTCAAGTTCGATTTAGCGCGGGAGAGATCGTGCTCTGCTGAAGCAACCGCCTGTTGGGCCAGATGCAAGTCTTGAATTGCTTTAGCTAGGCGAGCTTCAGCCCGTTGTAGCCACTCGCGCGCTAGCTGGAGATGATTCTGCCAGGTCTGCAAGGTCGAAGACGCCGCCTCGAGAAACTGTTGTGCTCTACGCAAGGTCTGCTGCCCCTGTTGTGCCGCCATCCGGCAATCGCTCAACAGTTTCTGCACATCGCCATCGCTCTGATTGACCTGGCTGTCATCGGAGTACGCTTGGTCCTGCACGATAGCGGCGTGGTGCATACCCTGCTCTAATGCTTCAGCGATCTGCTGTTGCGCGTGCCCAGCATTTCGCAACGTCTCACTGGCAGCGACCGACCACTGTGTAAGTTCGCTATCCAAGTCCTCGAGCGCGAATGCGAGTACGCCTGGATCGTAGTTGCTCACCCTAGCTCTCCCTCACGATTCACGCGACGAAGCGCCTCAATACGCTCATCGAGCAGCCTGCTAATTTTCTCAGTCGCCGTGATGTAATCCTCAAATCGCTGCCGTGTGAGCAACCAGTGCGACCGAAATTGCCGGGCTGCATCGCCTTCGTAGACGCTACTGAATGCCTGCCAGCGTGTATCGAGCTGTTCGTACTCTTGAGTCGCTGTCCGCAGATGTATTTCTAGGCTGGAGCGGTAATCTTCGAGGCCCCTGAGCAGAAGCGCCGAGTCGGCAGCCATCGCAGACCTCCTCCTCATAGACCAAGAAATTAGCCGTACAAGTATGCTTGTAGGTCACGGAGCTTACCTTGGAGAAACTGGGCGTAGGACGGAGCCTCACGTGTGAGATATTGTTTCATCGTCTCTTCGAAGGAGCCCCACACCAGATCGTATTGCTTTCTGAAATTCATCTCGCCACAGCGGATCGACGACAGCATGCCTCTGCTCCAAGTCCATCACGGATGCCTGGAGGCGATCCGTAAAAGTATTGAGTGCGTCATAGAAATAACGCATCTGCTCAAACTGCTCGTCCATGCTCATCGGGCGCCCTCCTTTCTTGCAAGACCGCGCCAATGCGCTGAAGCTGTTCTTCCAACGAGCCATTGAGCGGATCACGGCCAACCGCTGTGCTATAGGGTTTGAACCGAACAGAGCGCTGCTCGTTTTCCATATCGACATACAAGGCAACGATTGGCTCAGGCGCATCAGGCGGCTGAAGCTGGGCAGCCTTCCGGCTGCGAGCGAGCACATACGACTCGTCTTCCGACATCTGCAAGGCGGCGCGATGCCGGAAATGCACAAGACCTCGCCGTTCGTCGATGACCGAGGCCATCGGTCGCACGCCGCTAAAGCTCAGGATGACGTGAATACCGAAAGGTGCGCCTTCAGAGTATAGTCGCCTGAGCATTTCCCCTGTGGGAGAGTCGCTTGCTCCGAACGCCTCGGCCTTACGTCGAAGCGCATCGACGCGATCGAGCTCCGTCATGACAACAAAGAGAGTGGGTTGAGCATTGCGCTCCACTTCATCCAGCATTCGCCGCCGTTCCATTTCGCCGAGTAGTTTTTGTAGCATCCCCTGGATATCACGTTCTTCGCGCGTGAACTCGACACTAAAGCCGGCCGGATGCAGGACAGCATCGCACACCGACTGGAGCGTCGTACTCCATTGCGAGCCGGGAATGCTGCGATCCACGATCGCAAACGTGGCATTCGTCGGATCGGAAGTCGCAGCGAGACTCGTAAGTACACCTGCGAGCATACCATACCGAACTGTGTTGGTGCCGCCAATAATAAGGGCATGTTCCGATGCTCGACGTCGTATCACCAATCCCGCCTGCCCGCGCACATTGAATTGCTGGCCAAGCCACATCACATGAGGTTGCTCAGCAATAAACCAATCCGATATTTCAAGCCCACCATCAGCCATAGGTTTGCGCGCATACGCTTCAAAGTCCTCCTTGGACATCCAGAAAGAGTGCTGAAGCAAGGCCGCGATATGCGGGTTATCGACGAGATCCGGCTGCGCCCGACCATTAAAGACAACCCGTTGCGGCAGTGCATCCTCTGGAAGCGTTTCTGCTTTGCGTTCCAGGGCCTGCAGGATCTCGTCGCGATGGTTCTCAGACAGGAATGCCGCTTTACCCGCGACGTTCGCGCTATCATCGCCACCCTTGTCATTAACCACCAGCTTTCCGGGGAGATTGCAGGTCGCGAGGATGAGTTGCTTGCCTTTCGGCCCGAACTCGGTAAGCGCCCGGATCTCAGCCTCGGCCATTTGCATTGCGATCCTTAGGTGGATATTCGCGAAGATCGCTGTTTGGTGGAGCATACCGGGTGCGCCGAAGCGCTGTGACGCGAGCAGCATGTGGATGCCGGCGCTACGCCCCTGCATGGATAGCTGGCGGAGTAGAGCTGAAGCCGTTCCGTTTTGGTCATCCTCAAACAGTTGCTGGTACTCATCAACAATCAGCAGAATCCGCGGTAGCTTTCCGCTAGGCTGCCCTTTAGCCCTATATCCCACCAGACCGGCAACTCCATTTCGTACAAACATATCGTTTCGCCGTTTCATTTCGTCGGCGAGTTCGGCGAGAACGCTGCGTGACAAATCTGCGGACGTATTAAGGGATACGACCTCGGCGTGTGGTAAGTGTGTATAAGGTCGAAACTCAACGCCATATTTGCCATCGATAAGGTAAAGCCGTAGCTCTTCTGGGCTATAGCGTGTGGTCAGTCCGGCGATTAAATCGTGAAACAAAGTCGACTTTCCAGCTCCAGTGGCGGCGCCGAGAATGCCGTGAACACATGGTCGTCCATCGCGTTCTTCGCCGAACCAAATCCGGAGAGGCTCGCCGCGTCCGCGTTTCCCAATCGGCGTCTCGATCAGCGAGCTACCATCACCGCTCCACCAACTCGCCTCATTCAAGCCGACCACTTCACTCCAATCGAGCTTGCGTTCCACTGGCGTCGCAGCGCTAAGTTTTGCAAACACATGATCCTGAAGAGTAGCGGGTGGTGGGGCATCTGGCCGAACGCCGAACGTGATTCGTCCACTCGTGGTGAACTGGTTTGGACCCGCACCAATGTAAAACGTGTTCTTGAAGCCATCCATCCCCAGATCGCGCGGCATCTCGTAATCTTCGTTGAGATGAATGAATAGGTAAACTCCCGCCCGAGGCCCCGTGTTGCCGATGCTTTGTAGGGCCTCGATGGCACGCCGATCGTATTTATTCGGGAAATCAGCGGCGAAGACAAAGTGGAAGCGTTCGTTGATACGTAAATCTTCGGACACCATCTCGAACGATGTGATGGACGCATCGAGATAGGTTTCGATAATACGACGAATCTCCGCAGTTACCTGATCCAAGTCGCGACGCACATCGTCACCGCTCTGGCGAACCTGTGGTAAGTAGCGTCGCATTGGAAAGGCCATGCCGTTGCCTGCGGGATCAAGGAGCGTATAGCTTGCTTGATGCGGCAACATCAGCGCGGTGCGCACTAAAAGTGATTGGAGGAGAGCTCTGCCCAATTCGACCGATTCGCCTTTGCTCCGAATAATGATGGTGTTATTCTTCCCAATAAAAGGCGCGTAGGCGGGTAGTAACAGCCTATCCTTAGATCGCTGCTCCACCATATCGCCGTACCGGATAAAGGCTAATTCACTGGTTGGTATCGCTTCCCAGGACTCCCATGCCGAGTTTGCCCACGGGGCCTTGCTGGCCGTCGATAATGTGGCAATAAGCTCTTTAAGCTTGGCATCGTTTGCCGCGAGGTCCGGCTCAAAATAATCGGAAAGCTTGAGAGCCTGACTTCGAGCATGCTGAATGAGTGACTGTGCTTTTGTTCGCGAGGCCGATATTTGGTCGCCCAAGTGTTGAATAGCAAGTTGTAAATCGCTAATCTTGGCTTTTCCCCCTTGTTCGATAATAGCTTGAACTTTTGATAGCGCCGCTGTTGTCTGTTGTTTGACCCGTTCAGTCGTGATTTCGGTGTCGCTCGTGGGGGGCATACATCCTCCGATATCTGGGCGAGCTTTCCTATGATCATGCTCTAGCCACAGGCATGCTTGTGACGTAGCTGATAGACAGGCAACGGGCAAAGAAAGGTCGCCAAAACTCCTCTTGAGGAACTTAAGACAACAAAAGATTACTTCAGAAAAAGGGTTCACTTAAATGTCCCTTTTCGTCAGCCAGCTATCATGAGATTCTTAGAGGGAAACTGCCGCAATTATATCATGTTAATAAAGCGGTGTGAAGAGGGATAACTGTTAAAATATCGTAGCGATAGATTGCCCTAGTACAGCCTTCCTAAAGTTTGTTGCTAGTTATAATATGCTTGTGCAACATCTGCTCGTGGATGCAATCAATATAGCGTTCCTAAATGAGTCGTAAAAGGGGGTGTGGGGGAAGCCCCCATAGAAAAGCCCATCCACTTTTACAACTCAAATAGGATTGCTATATATAGCAATCCTACGTCGGTCTGTGTGAAATATGAAGCTGAATGTCTGTCCATTCACCACAATACCGTTGACAAGTGGACGTACCCCTATACCACCCTCGACCTGCGTGGCACCGATGATCGCCCAATACTGCGGCTGATCCAGCTTGCCAGGCAGGCGTGGCCGTTGATCTGGAGCTACCACCATCTGCTGCTAGATGGCTGGAGCGGCCCGCTGCTGAAAGAGGTGTTTGCTTTCTACCAGGCATTTTGCCAGGGCCAGGAGCTTTCGTTGGCATACCCCCGTCCCTATAGCGACTACATTGGTAATGAGCCTAAGATGCTTCACGGCTCACACCAAAGCTGAATACCAGTTCAACACTCGTAAGGCGCGCAGCGTGTTCCACCGGCTCGGCCGGCCCTCGCCCTCGTCCATCTCGACCGGCATCTCGCCGGGGTACTGGGTCTCGAGCGGCCACCGGCCGTCGCCGTCGCGCTTGGACGCGACCAGGTCGATCGCCTCGGCCACGCGCTCGTCGGGCGCGACGCCGGCGCGGCGCAGGTACTCAAGCCCCCGCAGCACGTCGTAGTGCCACCAGGTCGGGAAGGCGAAGCGGGTCCACGCGGCGCCGCCCTTGCGATCTCGCTCGATCACCTCGCCGGTCGACCGCCGGCGGAAGAGGCGGCGCTCGAGGAGGTACTCCTGCCCGCGGAGACGGGCCTCGGTCACCTCCGGGCTGCTCCCGACCGGCCAGTTCGTATTCGAGCAGGGCCTCCAGCACGCAGATCGTGGTGTTGAACGACGACCGCGTCGAGCCGTTGGCGGCCTCGCAGTTCCAGCCGCCGTCGGGCAGCTGCTCGCCGAGCAGCCGGTCGACGATGCCCTGGACGTCCTGGCCGAAGTAGGCGCCGACCGCCCCGACCTGCCCGTTGATGCAGGGCTCCACCTCGCCGGCGAAGAAGGGGTTGCCGTCGCATTCCGGCGGGCCGCACCCCTGCCAGGTCACGCGGTCGCGGACGAGGCCCACCGCGCGGCGCGCCTGGTCGCTCGCGGGATCGAGACCCATGTCCCGCAGCAGCATCAGGACGTGCATGGTGGAGTTCCACCCGCGGTTCCACGCCGCGCCGCCCCACGACCCGTCGGCCCCCTGGAGGGCGAGCAGCCGCGCGCCCGCGCCCTCGGTGGCGACCCGCGCGCGCTCGGCCGCGACCTCGTCCGCGGGCGCACCGATCAGGTCCCGCATCACCTGCCAGCGGATCGAAGGGTCAGAATCAAGCAGCCACTGTATGACCGATCTGCTGTAGCTTCGGGGCTTGCCGTTTGGGTGGATTGGTCGCCATCTGCTGGTGCTCCTTACTTTGGTTAAAAGACGCTGTTAGCAGCCTAACTCGTAAGTCGACCGCGCAGGCTCGTTGCATGATATACCACTTGACATGTGACCATTAAGTCACATATAATACCAATATGGAAGATGAAACTGTTTTTCGCGCCCTCGCCGATCCAAGCCGTCGGCGGCTGCTTGACCTCCTCTTTGAGCGCGACGGTCGCATGCTCAAAGAGCTGGAGTCGGAGCTGCCGATGACGCGGTTCGGGGTGATGAAGCACCTACGCGTGCTGCAAGAGGCCGGACTGATCGCCACGCGCAAAGTGGGCCGCGAGAGACTGCACTACCTGAACCCAATCCCAATCCAGCTCATCTCGGACCGCTGGATCAACAAATACTCGGCAGCGCGTGCGAGCGCGCTCGCCGATCTCAAAACAGCGCTTGAAGGAAGGAATGGTATGACCACAGATTCAAAGCCCCGGCTCGTGTATCAGATCATCATCAAGGCCCCGCAGGAGCGGGTGTGGGAGGCGATCACCACGTCGGAGTTCACCTCCCGCTACTACTATGGCAGTACGCTTAAGACCGATCTCACCGTCGGCTCACCCTTTACCTATCACATGCCGAATGGCTCCCGCATCGTTGAGGGGCAGGTGGTTGCGTCCGAGCCACCCAACCGGTTGGTACACACCTATCACTCACTCTGGCCCCCGATGAACGAAGACGCGCCCACCCGAGTAACGTGGGAGCTGGAATCGATGCCCGGCGGCGTTACCAAGGTGACCGTGGTTCACGAGGACTTCCAGGGTCAGACTGCGACCTACACGGGCTTGCAGGGCGGCGGCTGGACGTGGATCCTCAGCAATATGAAGACGCTGCTGGAGACCGGCGAGCCGATGCCTCAGGGGTACTAAATAAGGAGGTTTCTATGAGCCAACCTAAAAAGAAGAGTACGCAGGGATTCGCAGACGAGGAACGAGCCGCGATGAAGGAGCGCGCCAAAGAGCTGAAGGCGGAAGCGCGCGCGAACAAGAACAGGGCGGAAGGGGAAAACGACGTGCTCGCGAAGATCGCCGAGATGCCGGAACCAGAGCGCGCCATGGCCAAGCGGCTCCACGAGATCATCACAGCCAGCGCGCCAATCCTCGCGCCGAAACTCTGGTACGGGATGCCCGCGTATACCAATGACGGCAAGATCGTCTGCTTCTTCCAAAGCGCGCAGAAGTTCAATACGAGGTACGCGACGCTCGGCTTCAACGACACGGCGAACCTCGACGAAGGCGCCATGTGGCCGACCGCCTTCGCGCTGACGGAGTTGACCGCCGCCGAAGAGGAACGGATCGGCGCGCTCGTGAAGAAAGCGGTGAGCTGAGGACTGAGCTTGCCACTAGGCCCTGCCCTAGCGCATATCAAGCAGCCTTTTACCCTTTCATCAGTGAGGAGGTTCCACATGAATCAAGGCATCAAAGTTGTCATCTATCCCGTCACGGACTTGGCCCGAGCCAAGGCGACATTCCAAACATTCTTGGGCGTCGAACCCTATGCGGATTCGCCGTATTATGTTGGCTTCAAGGTTGGAGACCAGGATATAGGCTTGGATCCCAACGGCCACAAGGCGGGCATGACAGCCTATTACGCCGTTGACGATATCAAGCAGAGTCTCCAATCCCTTCTGGACGCTGGTGCACACATCGAGCAGGAGATCAAAGATATTGGGGGCGGAGGGCTGATTGCATCGGTGAAGGATGCCGACGGCAACATCATCGGGCTTCGTCAGAGTTGATACATTCAACCTGGTCAATTGTGCAACCAGGCTGACCCTCGATGATGATCCCTGAAATCGAAGCCGACCTCGTGGCCATCGCGCGGGACGAAGCGCTCTTGGAAGAGCGCTTCGTCCCGCGCGATGCTCGATGCGTATGTCCCCCGGAAGCGCGCCGACCATATGATAGAGCAGGCGTGGCAAATACGTTCGCACCTGACACCTGATGAAAGCGATCTCCCTGTATGCTTCCCACCGACACCTTTATCACCATCGGTGATCTACGCTTCCACCTGCGCGACTGGGGCGGGCTGGACGTGCCACCCTCGATCCTCCTGGTCCATGGCCTGGCCTCAAACGCGCGGATCTGGGATCTGCTTGCGCCGCTGCTGGCGCCGAACTTCCGCATCGTCGCGATCGACCAGCGCGGCCACGGCTTGTCGGACAAGCCCGACGACGGCTACGACCTTGCGACGATCGCCGGCGACCTGGCCCGGGTGATTGTCGCGCTCGGCTGGTCGCGGCCACTTGTCGTGGGACATTCCTGGGGGGCGAATGTGGCCCTCCAGCTCGCCGCCGACCACCCTGATATACCCGCTGGGCTCGTGCTGCTGGACGGTGGAACCAATGAGCTGGCGTCGGTGATGCCGCTTGAGGAAACACTGGAGCGTCTGGCGCCGCCGCGCCTGGCCGGCACGCCGCGCGCCGAGTTCTTGAAGCGACTGCGCGAGCCGGTGGACCAACGGGGTGCTCAACCAGGCAGTCGAGGAGGCGATCATGGGCAACTTCGCGATCGATGCCAAGGATCAGATTGCCCCGCACCTGACCTACGAGAATCATCTGAAGATCGTGCGGGGCATGTGGGAGCAGCGACCGACCCAGCTCTTCGCGCACGTGACGTGCCCGACGCTGATCATCCCGGCCGAGCTGCCGCCAGCCGACCAGCGCGCCGTAGAGTGGCTCGACCTCAAGCGCCGGGCGGTCGCCGTTGCGGAGGCGACCATCCAGCGCGCCCGCGTCGTCTGGGCGCACGACACGATCCACGACGTGCAGCTTCAGCGCCCGGAGTGGCTGGCGAGCGAGCTAGCGGCGTTCGCGCAATCGCTCCGAATGAGATCTGACAATCAAAATCAGTAATGGATGGGTGCGCTCGTTCCCACGCGGCGTGTAATACTGGGTGCGTGTACAATAGGCTCATCAATTGCATATCGTTGTCTAGAGTAGGGAGGAGTTCAGCGTATGCGTACCCTGAAATGTGGCTGGCACATGCACTCGTTTCCGGTCGATGGCAGTAGTGGGCCAGCCTTCATCGAGCAGATTCACCACACCCTTCAATGCATCCATCCCCATGTCAACTCGGTCTGGGTGGATGACCATCTCATGCCCTGGGCCACCTGGCAGTCCAACGACACACCCTACCTGGAATGCCTCACCACCATCGCCTATTTCGCCGCCGCCTATCCGACTCTGAAGTTTGGCGCCAGCGTGCTCTGCCAGTCGTACCGCAACCCTGGCCTGCTGGCGAAGATGGCCGCCAATCTGCACCTCATCACCGGTGGACGGTTCCTTTTTGGCATTGGGGCTGGCTGGATGGAATCGGAGTATCGCGCGTACAATTTTGATTTTCCGCCGCCGTCGGTGCGCCTGGCCCAATTGGAGGAAGCGATTCAGGTTGTGAAGCGCCTGTGGACCGAATCGCCGGCGAGCTTTGCAGGCACCTACTATCGGCTCGACAACGCCTATTGCGAGCCGCGACCGGACCCCATCCCGCCGCTGCTGATTGGCGGTGGCGGCGAACAGCTGACGTTACGTCTGGTGGCCAAATACGCCGATTGGTGGAACTTCCCAGGCGGAACTGCCAGTAACTACGCCCACAAGTTGAACGTGCTGCGCCAGCACTGTGACGCCGTCGGCCGCGAGTACGACGAGATCGTCAAGACCTGGTCGGCAGAAGCGATTGCGGTGGCTGAAACCACGGCAGAAGCGCAACGCATCGCCGCAGCCTCGCCGTACAATCAGCATGCGATCATCGGCACGCCGGCGCAGGTGGCCGAGCAATTACAGGTATTTGTCGACCTGGGTGTGGAGTATCTGATTGTACGGTTGCTGGACTTCCCAAACACAGCAGGCATTGAGCTGTTTGTGCAGGAGGTTATGCCACGGCTCACCTAGCTGGCCCTGCTCGCCGCGTATTCCGTCCGGGTTGCGCTCATTGACTACCGTATGCCCGACATGGATGGTCTCACACTCGCTGCGGCCATCCAAACCCACGCACCCGCCGTGCGAGTGATTCTGATCTCGGCGACGATGAGCATGCTGTCGTTTCCAGGAGGCCCGCAGGCGCACGGATTGTTTGCGACCCTGCCCAAGCCCTGGGAGAACGAGGAGTTGGTGGAGGTGGTGCGGGCCGCGCTCACCTATAGTGGGCGGCACTGAGGATGGGGCGCGGCATGCCGCTCCACTGGTCAAGCGGTGAAACTCCACAGCCATCCCTACGAAGCCGTATCCTCGCGCGCGGTCCAGACGGTATCTGACTCCCAATCGAACATTCGACCTGGTGATAGGAGCAACGCTATGAGCGCGCTTGATGCAATCCGCACCCGTCTGGAGGCCGGCGAGGAGCCGACCGAGGAAGAAGTCATTGCCCTGGTACGCGATCCTGCAGTGCGTTGGCTGGCACGCAACCTTGCCACAGCGATCGAGGCAGACCTACGCGAGGCCGCCCGACAGCGGCAGCGGGAGGTGCTGCCGCCACTTGTGAGCGCCGCATGAGGAAAAACTGTCGCCGCTGCGGTGACGGCTCGCGTGGGTTGCGAGCGCAGGTCCAACCCGACGGCCGCACACAGGTCGCGGATGGAGAGCCACGGACAAAGCCTAGCCCAACGCCCGCGCCGCAGCCTCCAGCCGCGCCAGCGCCCGCTCCTGCCCCAGCGCCGCCAGCGTCTCGAACAGCGGCGGGGCGACGGTGCGCCCGCTGACGGCCACGCGGATGGCGCCGAAGAGCTGCCCCGGCTTCAGCCCCAGATCCTCGGCCAGCGCGCGCAGCTCCTCTTCGAGATGGGCCTCGCTCCAGGCCGCCAGGGCACCCAGGCGCTGGTGGGCCGCGCGCAGCGCGGCGCCGGTTGCGGCGGCGTCCAGCTTCTTTGGGATGAGCAGCGCCGGGTCGTAGGGTAGCGGGGCACCGGCGTGTGACCCGGCGTCGGCATGCGGCCCGACCTCCTTGAAGAAGAACTCCAGCAGCTCGGGCGCCTCGCCCAGCTCCTCCAGCCGCTCGTGGATCAGCGGCGTCAGCCGCTCGACGTAGGCGCGCTCCTGGGTGCTGGGTACCTCGCCGATCAGCCCGGCCCGCGCCAGGAACGGAGCGATCCGCTCGGCCACCTGGGCGACGGGCAGCTTGCGGATGTAGATCCCGTTCATGTCCTTGAGCTTCTCCGGGTTCCAGCGCGCCGGCGAGGCCTGCACCCGGTCGACCGTGAAGCGCTCGACGATCTCCTCGCGGGTCATAATCTCGGTGTGGTCGTCGTAGCTCCAGCCCTGGAGCGCCAGGTAGTTGAACATGGCCTCGGGCAGGTAGCCGCGCTCCCAGAAGCGGTTGGTCGCCACGTCGTCCTTGCGTTTGGAGAGCTTGCCGCGGCCATCGGGGCGCAGCACGGCGGGGACGTGGGCGAACGCCGGCGGCTGCCAACCAAACGCCTGGTACAGCAGGGCATGGTAGGGCGCGCTCGGTACCCACTCCTCACTTCGCATCACATGGGTGATCCGCATCAGGTGGTCATCGACCAGGTGCGCCAGGTGGTAGACCGGCATCCCGCTCGACTTGACCAGCACAATGTCCTGGAGCTCGGTGTTGCTGACGCTGATCCGGTCGCCGCCGCGGATCAGGTCGCTGAAGCTGGTGGTGCCGTCCAGCGGCGTCTTGAGGCGGATGGTGTAGGGCCGGCCCTGGGCCGCCAGCTCGCGCATCTGGTCGAGCGTCCAGTCGCGCTCGGGGCCGCGAAAGCGGAATGACTTAATGCCGCGCGCGGTCGCATCGGCCCGCATCTGCTCCAGTTGCTCCTCGGTGGTGAATGACATATACGCATGGCCGCCGGCCAGCAGTTGGTCGGCGTAGGTCTTGTAGATGCCTAGGTCGTTGCGCTCGGACTGGACGTAGGGCGCATGAGGGCCGCCGCGGTCGGGGCCTTCGTCCCAGTCGAGCCCGACCCAGCGCAGCGAGGCGATCATGTCGGCGGCGGCGCCGGGGACGAAGCGCTTCTCGTCGGTGTCCTCGACGCGCAGGATGAACTGGCCGCCGTAGTGCCGGGCGAACAGCCAGTTGAACAGGGCGGTGCGCACGCCGCCAATGTGCAGGAAGCCGGTCGGGCTGGGCGCGAAGCGCACCCGCACCGGCGGGGTGATCTCGATCATAGCCATCCTCCCAATTGTATCCGCCGGTACATTATACGCGATCGAGAGGGCGCTGTAGGGGCGTGTGGTAAGATACTGATCTGAAACATGTTGCGTGTTGCGTGTTGCGTGAGTCCTCCTCACGCAACACGCAACACGTAACACGTAACACGTATTTCGTTTCCGAGGTGCCGATTTGAAACCACATAAACTGATCGAACCGTGGAAGGGCGACAAGCGCTTCACCGAGATGGCCAAGCGCGCCGCTGCGCTGAAGAAGGCCGGCCAGAGCGCCGAGCAGATCGTGGCCGCGATCACGACCGAGTTCGGCCCGCCGCCGCAGTACGAGCGGCTGCGCGACGCGCCGCAGCCCTCCCAGGTCTACGGCGCCGTCGGCTTGGACATCGAGGCGCCGGCGCTGGCGCAACTGGAGCTAGCGCTGCGGCTGCCGATCGCCGTGCGGGGCGCCCTGATGCCCGACGCGCACCCCGGCTACGCGCTGCCGATCGGTGGGGTCTTCGCGGCCCAGCGGGCAGTGGCGCCGGCCATGGTCGGCGTCGATATCGGCTGTCGTATGCACCTGACGATCTTCGCCGAGCCGCCCGACGAGCTGCTGCGGCGCCGGGCCGCGCTGTTCGGCGACCTCCAGGCGGTGACGACCTTCGGCGCCGGGGCCAGCCTGCCGCGCCCGGCCGATCATGCGGTGCTGGAGGACGCTGGCTGGGAGATCACGGCCCAGACGCGCGGGCTGCGGGCCAAGGCCGCCGCGCAGCTCGGCACCAGCGGCTCCGGCAACCACTTCGCCGAGCTGGTCGTGGGGGAACGTCTTGAGGAGGGAGGAGGGAGGAGGGAGGAGGGAGGATCGCGCCTCCAATCTCCAATCTCCAATCTCCAATCTCCAATCCCAGAGCGCTTCTTCGCGCTACTGACCCATAGTGGCTCGCGCGGGGTCGGCTACGCGATCGCCAACCACTACATCCGGGTGGCGGCCCAGGAGACGGCCCGCCACGCCCAGGTGCCGCGCATGTACGAGTGGCTGGACCTTGATGGCGAGGCCGGGCAGGAGTACTGGGCGGCGATGGAGCTGGCCGGCGCGTTCGCGCAGGCCAACCACGAGGTCATCCACGCCGCGTTCGCCCGCCGCAGCGGCCTGAAGCCGATCGCGGTCATCCAGAACCACCATAATTTCGCCTGGCGGCAGGGCGACCTGGTGATCCACCGCAAGGGCGCCACGCCGGCCGAGCAGGGCGTGCTGGGCGTGATCCCCGGCAGCATGGGTACGGCCTCCTACATCGTCGAGGGACGCGGCCAGCCCGACGCGCTCTGGAGCGCCTCGCACGGCGCCGGGCGGCGCGGCAGCCGCACGGCAGCCCGCAATAGCATCAGCATGGCCGACGTACGCAAGCTGCTCAAGCAGCAGGATGTCCTGGTGCAGGGGTTGAGTGTGGACGAGTCGCCGCAGGCCTACAAGGACATCGAGCGGGTGATGGCCTTGCAGGTCTCGGCCGGGCTGGTCGCCCCGCTGGCGCGCATGCGACCGATCGCGGTGATCATGGCCGGCGAAGCTGGAGATGATTAGCGCTACTGCCTGATCGACCGTGTCACCGCCCGCGAGCGCCGGTCGAGCGCGTCCTCAAGCGTCATCATAAAGCGCTCGAACAGCGAGCGGTCCTCCGGGCGCGACCAGATCCGGCTGTCGTTCATCCAGTGCTTCTGGAGGATGCCGACGCAGCGCTGGACCAGGCGCGGCGAGTTATTGACCAGCAGCCAGCGCAGCGCCGTGGCCGGGTCGAGGTAGATCGCCTGCTCAAGGCAGACGATGCCGCGCGGCTCGCTCAGGTCCTCGATGCTGCGTAGGGCTTGGAGCGACTGCTGGGCCAGGGCCACACGGATCTGGCGCTCCAGCTCGTGGGCGCGCCGGGGCGATACGCCCAGGCGCAGCCGCTCCAGTTCCAGGCGCGTAGCGTCGGCGACGGTCGGGTTGCCCTGGGGCGTATTCCAGGCCTCGGCCAGCAGCACGCAATACTCGGTCTCGGCCAGCGGCAGCCGATCCTCGGCGGCCAGCGTCTCCAGCCGGCCGATCTCCTCCTCGTGGACCCGAATTCGGCTGGTGAGCGCGTCGATCTCGCTCAGGAGCTGCGCCGGCGCGGCGGCAGCTTGCTGGGCTACCTGGAGCTCCAGGGCGCGCCGACGCTCGCGCAGCACGTGCAGCAATCGCTGCTGATGCGCCAGTTCCTGGGCGATCTCTTGCTTGGTCCTACTCATGCTCTTCTTTCAGCAAAGCCGGGTGGGGCTTGAGGAGCGACAGCCCGCCCCAAATCTCCTCCCACCCTCGTTATTCGGATAACGTTGATTCGCCGCTGCTGGCGTCTACTAGCATTAGTATAGCATATACCAACCTAAAGAACGCTTTCATGCATCATTACGGTATCGTCATGAATGCAGAACTGCTTTTGCAGAATTGCGCCGGGTAGCCACATATGTTATACTGTATCGTGTATCGGTATCGTGTAATTTCGGGATGATCAAAGCTTTAAGAGTGTGGGCTGTGAGTAGCGTTCTGTTCTGTGTGCTTTGTTCTTTATTCCCGGTGGCCGGTTCGTAGCTCTGTGGTGGGGCGGGCAGGAAGGTCAGTGGTCAGTGGTCCGTAGTTTGATGATGCGTGTTGCGTGTTGCGTGGTCTGCGGTCGGTGGTCGCCTGCCCTGAGCCGGGTCGAAGGGGTGGTCGGTGGTCGCTGCATCATCGTGTCATCTTTTCATCTTGTCATCTTGTCAGTCCATCGGTGGTCGGCCTTACATGGATAGGAGCGGCCCATGATACGTCTGGGCGTCGCGGTGCGGGTGTTCGGCGCGCCAGGGCTGCGGTCGGGCGGGCGGGCCGGGCGCGCGCCGCACCTCAGCGTGCGGCTGCTGCTGCTGCGCGACGTGCTGCTCTACCTGGCCGGGCAGCGCATCGGTTGCTACCGCCTAGCCGACGACCTCGCCGACACGGGTGCCGCCGGGCTGGGCGGCCAGCTCGACCAGTGCGCCGAGCTGCTGGCCGAAGTCGGCGCGCTGGCCCGCGCGCACGGCCAGCGGCTGACCATGCACCTGCCGCTGCACCTGGCGCTCGGCGCGCCGGACGACGCCCTAGCCGCCCGCTCCGCCGCCATAGTCGGCGCGTGTGCCGAGCTGCTCGGCGCCCTGGGCGCGGGGCCGGAGGGGGTGCTGGTGATCCACATCGGCGGCGCCCACGGCGACCGGGCAGCGGCGCTGCACCGCTTCGCCGCCCGCTTCGAGCGGCTGCCCGAAGCGGCCCGCCGCCGGCTGGCCGTCGAGCTGGACCAGGAGTCGTTCAGCCTGGCCGACCTGCTGCGGCTGCACCAGATGACCGGCATGCCGATCGTGCTCGACGTGCTGCACCTGCGGCTCAACAACCCGCAGCGGGTGCCGCTCGGCGCGGCGCTGGGCCTGGCGCTGGCGACCTGGCCGCCCGGCGTCCGGCCGAAAGTCCACTTCAGTTCGCAGCGCACCGAAGCCCATCTCCTGCCGGCTCGCGGCGGCCAGGAGCGCCGGGTGCTGGCGCCGCGCCACGGCCAGCACGCCGATTTTATCTGCCCGTTTGACTTCGCCGATTTTATCGCCGCCGCGCGGGGCCAGCCGCCCTTCGACGTCATGCTGGAGGCCAAGGCCGCCGACCTGGCCCTGCTGCGCCTGCGCGACGACCTGTGCCGCTTTGCGCCCGAGATCGCCGGCCAGGTCAGTTGAGCGTCAGTTGTCAGTTGTCCGTTGTCAGTTGCGGCGCAACTGACAACGGACAACTGACAACTGACAACGGACCTTGTAAGGGTTATGGATGAGATCTCACCCGATGCCCGCGTGCTGGTCGCGGTGGTGACCCGCCCGCTCGATCTCGCTAAGGCCCGCGAAGAGGGCTGGTACCGCGTGCCGCTGGGGCGCGCGCCGCGGGCGCTGCATGCCGAGTACCTGGCGTTCTACCTGACGGCCGCGTTTGGCGCCCAGCGCTGGGCGGTGCGCTGGCTGGCGGCCGTGCGCTCGGTCGGCCTGGCCACGCGCGCCGCGCTGCTGCCCGACGAGCCGGCGCACCCGCGCGCGACCGAGCGCTACTACCGCTTCGCATTGGGGCCGCTGTGGGCGCTGCCGGCGCCAGTTCCCAGCCGGCGGCTGCGGCGCCTCACCTTCATTCCCACCACCTTCGGCCAGCTCCTGCGCGCCCGCGATGTCGCCGAGCTGTGGCGCCCGGCCGAGGACGCCGGCGCGGCCTGGGAGGGGCTGTGGGGCGCCGGCGTCAACCGGCGTTGAGCGCCGCCTTTTGAGACTCTTTTGAGACCCCCCGGCTAGAGTATAGATGCGTACGGCCTCGCTTCGGAGGGACAAAGCATCAGCACAGCGGCCAACCTGCGCTCCAAGCGACTGTTAAGCGATGGGCGAAGGAGACTTCAGCATCTCCTGGTCGGACAGAAGATCTGTGACATTATCGAGAGCGGCACCTGGCAACTGCGGCATCCGATTGGACCTGATGCCGAGCCCTTCCTGCAATGGCGTGCCTCCATGACCGACGAGCAGTGGATTGACTGGGGCGCTGCTGACGATGCCACGTGGTACCAAAGCGTCGAGCGCGACTTCGGCCTGAACGCGCGGCTAGGGGAGTAATACCAAATCGCATTCTGCTGTATAAAAAAGGGGAGGCGTGGAGGGGCCGCCCTGCACAGAAAACCTCCCCCATGCTTCTACGCGAGAACGCGACTTGGTATAAGGGCTCGTCGCTCAATCTCCAATCTCTCATCTCTAATCTCTAAAAGAGGAGGACATATGACCCAGCACACACCCTCCCTGTACGACCGGCTTGGCGGCGTGTATAACATCGCTGATGATCCTTCCAACGTTGCCAAGGACGCCGCACCGCACATAGAAGATGATCCGTTCAACTTTGCCAAGTACGCCGACCCGTACCCGAACTACCGACGTGTACGCGAAACGACGCCCGTCTACTGGAGCCAGCTGCTCGGCAGTTGGGTGCTGACGCGCTACGCTGATGTCAAGGCCGCCCTGCTGGACCAGCGGCTGTCGGCCGCCCTGACCCGCGAGGCCCAGGCGGCGCAGCTCTCCGAGGACCTGCGCCGCCAGCTCGCGCCGGTTGACGAGCTTTTGGGACGCTGGGTGCTCTTTCAGGATAACCCCGCTCACCGGCGGCTGCGCCACGCGCTGTCCGGCGCCTTCACCTCGCGCGTTATGGAGCAACTGCGGCCACGTATCCAGACGCTCGCCGACGAGCTGATCGATGCAGCGCGCGGGCGCGGGGAGCTGGATCTAGTGGCAGACTTCGCGCTGCGGCTGCCGGCGATGGTGATCGCCGAGTTGCTGGGTGTGCCCAGCACCGAGTACCAGCGCTTCCAGCACTGGGTTCACACCATTGCGTTGTACTTTGCGATCGGTTCGCTCGGCAATGTTGTGACGATCGCCGCGCTCCGCGAGACAGTCGAGCAGATGGCAGACTACATGCGCGAGATTGTGGACGATCACCGTCGTGTGCCCAGAGATGATCTGATCGGCAACCTGATCGCGCTTGAGCAGCAAGGCGAGCGGTTGAGCGAGATCGAGATCCTGTCACAGTGCATGCTCCTGCTCCATGGCGGGTACGAGTCGACAATGAATACGATCAGCAGCGGCATGCTCCACATCCTACGCGACCCCGAGCAGCAGCACCTGCTTGGCGAGAACCCCAGCCTAGCCGGTGCTGCTGTCGAGGAGACGATGCGCTACGAGCCGGCCTTTCAGTTCGTGGCGCGCGTCGCAATGCTCGATCTCGATATCGCAGGCCAGGCGATCCGGGCCGGCCAACAGATCGTGTGCGTGCTGGGCGCGGCCAACCGCGACCCGGCGCAGTTTGCCGAGCCGGACCGCTTTGACATTCAACGCCACCCCAATCCACACATCGCCTTTGGGCATGGCCCGCATTTCTGCATCGGGGCGGCACTGGCCCGCATGGAAGGTCAGGTCGCTTTCAACACGCTCTTGCGCCGCCTGGGCGATCTCCAGCTTGCGAGCGATACGCCGGCATGGCGGCCCGCATTTGGCGTGCGCTCCCTGGAGACGCTGCCGGTAACGTTTTCCAGCGTGGGGCCGTGATACGCTCTAGCTTTCGGCGACGGCCTTTGTGACAATCCCGGCAACCCGTTCAGCAGTCTCGAAACTGGGCGCGAGCCGGTTCTTGGTCAAGGCGAACGCAATCCCGCTCGCCCTATCAGCATACGCGTGGCTTCCGCCGACGCCCCCAACCCCGAAGAAGCTCTGGGTGTCTTGCGCGTTCGACATGAGTTGTCCGACCGAGTAGCCGAGCCCCCACGCGCTGGGAAATCCGAAGATCTGGTCGATGCCGCTCATCGCCACCGCAGATACGTCGCGCAGCCGTTGTGGCGAGATCAGCCTCACGCCGTCAACTTCGCCCAGCAGCGCGGCGTACATGCGTGCCACGGCGCGAGCGGTCACGGTGCCGCCGGCCGGGATGGTGGCGCTTAGCACGTCGGCGCGGTTGCCATATGCGGCGGTCGTGCATTCCGCCGGCCCTAGTAGCTCGCCACAGTGATTATGCAGGATACAGACGATCCAGCTTCGTGCGGGCGCTGTCGCTGGTAAAGCGCCAGTCAATCGTCGCCTTGGCCCCATTCCGGCGCTCGGCCCAGGCGGCACTCTCACATCGCAGGGTTTGCTGGTCGGGAATGCGCTGATCCAAGCATTGGTTCGCCAGCACCGACAGTTCGATCTCGGCCATGTTCAGCCAACTTCCGTGCTTGGGGGTGTGATGTATCTCGAACTTGCGCGCAATCCGCCGTGCCTCACTGGCATCAAACACCTCATACAAGCTTGCCAGTGTATGGGTGTTAAGGTTGTCCATCACCAATCGAATACGTTCCGCATCGGGAAAATGCACGTCGACCAGCTCTTTCAAGACATGGGCGAAATCCAACGTACCACGCCGCTGTGTCACTTTGACATGCCGCCATCCACGCTCAGGGCAGGCGATCATGTAAAGGTTGCAGGTGCCTTCACGCTTATACTCATAATCATGCCGCTCGGCGCGACCAGGTGCGGCTGGTATGATCTCGCGCACCTCGCTGATCAGTTGCACCGAGCGCTCATCGACACAAACCCGTGGGCGTTTGGGATCTTGCGGCTCGGCATACAACTCCAGCACATCCTCCATCTGGCAGACAAACTCGGCGCTGACCGTAGGGATCACCCATTCCTCGACTTGCCAGGGCTTGAGGATGTTTTTTTAACGTCCGCCGCACCGTTTCATCCGAAATCGAGTCCACGATGCCCAGTTGGACCACCTCGTCGGCCAATAATTGCATGGTCCAGCGCGCCTGTCCAGTGGGTGCAGCGCTACAGGTGATGGCGATCAGGTGCGCTTCTTGCTTCATGTCGAGCTTGCGCTTGGCGCCTGGACGCGGGCGTTCCTCCAACGCGCCCTCTAGATTGTCTTCCACGAACCGGCGCCGCAGCCGCTCAACCGTTGTGCGGGCGACGTGCAAGGATTGGGCAATGACATCATCTGTCGTGCCCGCATCAGCGTGCAGCAGGATATGTGCGCGCGTGAGCTTGCGGGCGGATAAGGTTCCCTTCTTGACCAGATCGTGCAACGTCTGCCGCTCGTCGTCAGTTAACGTAACGATATATCGTTTGTGCATGCTGTCCTCCTGTCCGCGATATGCCACCAGCATAGTTGACAGAGGGACATCCTGCAAATCTATTGTGGCGGACCACTAGCTTGAGCAGCGGCGAGTTCGCAGACATCTCCATCGCGGCGGCCATCTCTGGTGGGATTGGGGCATCCTCTAGCCGGGCCAGCCTGCCCTGCTCGGCCTTCGGAACGGCGAAGAAGAGCTGATCGGCGACCCCCAGCGGCCCGGCCACTTCCTCCCGCAGAACCTGCGAGAGCGGTTTGCCGCTTGCCCGGCGCACAATCTCCCCAATGATGTAGCCAAATGTCACGGCGTGATAGCCGATCTTGGTGCCCGGCTCCCACCAGGGCTCGGCGTCGGCGATGATCGCGCACATCTTGTCCCAATCGCACATATCCTCCACGGTCAGGCCGGGCGGCAGGCCGGGCACGCCGACCGACTGGCTGAGCGCGTGCCGCACGGTCGCCTTTTCCTTGCCGTGAGCGCCAAACTCCGGCCACAACTCGACAATCGGTAAGTCGTAGTCGAGGACACCGCGCTCGGCCAGCACATGGACCACGGTCGCGGCCACGCCCTTGCCGACCGAGAAGCTAAAGAACGGCGTATCGGATGTGACCGGACGGCCGGTTGCCACCTCGGCGATGCCTGCGACGGCGTCGACCACCAGCTTGCCGTTGCGGTACACCGCGACCTGTAGGCCCCGCTCGGCTCCAGACTCGACCAGCTCGTCAATGGCTTGCTGAACTTGCTGCTGAATGTCGCTCATGTTCAATCTCCTCCTTTTTACAATCTGGATGGGGGAGACTGAGGGGGCTGCCCCCTCAACCCCCCTTTTCCCAGAACTGTAAAGCACCTTTTTACAATCTGGGAGGGGGAGACTGAGGGGGCTGCCCCTCAACCCCCCTTTTCCCAGAACTGTAAAGCACCTTTTTACAATCTGGGAGGGGGAGACTGAGGGGGCTGCCCCTCAACCCCCCTTTTCCGTTGACATCAATTAGTCGTTCGGCGGAGTCCCAAATCGACAGGAGTTTGAGGCTTATTTTGTGCCTCTGCTATACTCTACTCAGTTCATCTACATAGGAGACTTCCAATGCCGACGCAGGAAACAAAACCGACCGATCTGAGCGGGAGCAGCGCAGTCCTGCCTGTTGGGGAGGTCGTAGAGATTGTTCGTGAGTGGGTAGACCTCCATGCACGCCACCTGCCCGATTTTGCCGGCGCGTATCTATGGGGTGGGATCACGGCGTTGCCGGCGGAGGCGCCGTTTCACCTGTACCGTGATGTCGATGTCGTCGTGGTGTTCACCAAGGATGCACCAGATGCCGAGTCGGAGGTGTTCTACCGTGGTGTCATGCTGGAGGTGATCTCCAAGGATCTCGCAGCCCACCAGGACGCGGAGGTCGTGCTGGCCGACCCCAGCCATGGCCCGAACATGGCCACGACGCAGATCCTGGCCGACCCTACCGGGAGCCTCGTACCACTGCAACAGGCTGTCGCAGCGAACTATGGCCGGCGCCGCTGGATACGCGCACGCTGCGAGGCGGAAAAGCTATCGGCAGAACAGCAACTCGCCGCGATGCGCCAAGTGTCCAATCCCGTAAACAGCCAAGAGCCTCTATGGCTTGTGTGGTTCTTGCTTAATGCGCTCAGTGGCCTGCTTGCCGTCGCTCAACTCAAACGCCCTACCACCCGGCGCACATTATCCTTGTTGGGGGACCTGCTCGACGAACAAGGACGGCCCGACCTGCACGAGGCAGCAGTCACGTTGTGGGGGTCTGCACATCTGAGCCGGGCTGACGTTCAGGCAATGCTGGACCAGAGCGTGGTCGCCTTTGACCGATCGGTCGAGGTCTATCAAACGCCCACGCCCTATGGTTTCACGATCCGTGCCCATTTGCGGCCCTACCTGGCCGAAGCAACTCAGGAGCTGATCGACGAAGGAAATCATCGGGAAGCGATGTTTTGGATCATGACACTCGCCACCGAATCTTATCTTGTGCTCCAGAATGATGCTCCTGATGCGGAGAAACCAGTGTTCGCGGCCCAGTTACAAGCAATGCTCGACGCTCTGGGGTATACATCAGCCGAGACGTGGGCAGAGCGCGTGGCCGCCGCCGAGCGTTTGGCGCAGGAGATCTACCCGATCGCCGACGCGCTTGTCGCGCTTCATCCTGAATAGGGGTAAACTCTCTCGGCTCGGATGGTCGCCGCCCACGCTCGTACCCGTTCGGCAGCACCCTTGGGATGATCGGGCAGGTAGACATCCGCGATCGTCATGCGCCATTGGTGCAGCCGGGGCTGACGCTCTGCCTCCGGCTTGAGCACCCGCGTCGCGCCTGCGGCGACCTTCCCGACGCGCCGCCGGACCTCCACGAGGGCGAGACCCTGATCCAGGTGCTCGATAAAGACCGTGCGCAAGCCCGCCAGCGCCGCATCAGTAAACTGAGCCGGGTGTTGCAGATTAAAGGATGCGACCGTCAGGAAGTGCTCGGCCAGCAGTTCGGGATCTTGAGATTCCCAGGCCAGTACCCCCCCAAGCATCTCCCAGCAGGTCATGCCATTCACTCTGGGCGCGCTGCACTCTGGACAATGCGCTTCTTGCGATGGTATCTGCTCGTTCATGGCTCCTCGTCGTCATGTTTGAAAGGGGGAGTTTGAGGGGTCGCCCCTCAAGAAGCCCCTTTTCCAACTCCAGTAGGAATGCTATAATCCTCGCTCCACTATAACATTTCTAAGAGACTGCCTGAAAAGGTTGATTTGTCGCCGAAGCTTCGTGGTGGAAAGGGGTTCTTGAGGGGGCTGCCCCCTCAAACTCCCCCTTTTCAGACAGCCTCTAAATCATTTGGAAAGTGGGTCGGCTTTTCTGTGGGGCTTCCCCACACCCCCTTTTCAACCGAGGCCGAAATGATAGAGCAACGATACCGTGTTGGCGTGGATATTGGCGGCACATTCACCGATCTGATCGTCGTGAACCAGCAGACTGGCGCGTTCGCCGTCGGCAAGGTGCTGACCACGCCCGACGACCCATCGCAGGCGGTCGAGACCGTGCTGGCCGAGACCTTTCGGCAGGCCGGCATTGCGCCGGCCGAGGTGCGGCATCTCGTCCACGGCACAACCCTGGTCACCAATGCCGTGATCGAGCGCAAAGGCGCGCCCACCGCGCTGCTGACGACGCAGGGCTTTCGTGACAGCATCGAGATCGGGCGCGAGCAGCGCTACGATCTGTACGACTTGATGCTGGAACATCCGCGCCCGTTGGTGCCGCGGTATCTGCGCTTCGATGTGCCCCAGCGCACCCTGGCCGACGGCACGACACTGCGTGAGCTGGACGAGACCTACGTGGAGCGGCTGGCGCGTGAGCTGGCCGAGAACGGCATCGAAGCGGTCGCGATCGTCTTTCTGCACAGCTTCACCGACCCGGCTCCCGAGCGCGCGGCTCGCACTGCGCTGCTGCGGGCCGCGCCGGGCCTGCGAGTCTCGATCTCCTCGGACGTGGTGCCGGAGATCCGCGAGTTCGAGCGCGCCTCCACCACCATCGCCAATGTCTACGTGCAGGCGCACATCGAGCGCTACTTGCGCGAACTGGAGGCGCGCCTCCAGCGCCTTGGTTTCGACGGTCGGTTCTTCCTTATGCTCTCCAGCGGCGGTCTCGCCACCATCGACACCGCCGTGCGCTACCCCGTGCGGCTGCTCGAGTCCGGTCCGGCGGCGGGTGCGCTTGCCGCAACCATGTACGGTCGGGCGGCCGGCTACGTGGATCTCCTGTCGTTCGACATGGGCGGTACCACCGCAAAACTGTGTGTCATCGACCAGGGGCGCCCGTTGATCGCGCACCAGTTCGAGGTCGATCGCAGGTATCGTTTCAAAAAAGGCTCTGGGCTGCCGATCACGATCCCGGTGATCGAGATGATCGAGATCGGCACCGGCGGCGGCTCGATCGCGCGCGTCGACGCACTCGGGCTGCTCAAGGTCGGACCGGACTCGGCCGGCTCGGTCCCCGGGCCGGTATGCTACGGGCGCGGCGGTGCCGCGCCGACGGTAACGGACGCCGATCTGATCCTCGGCTATCTCGACCCGGCCTTCTTTCTCGGCGGGCAGATGCGGCTGGACGTGGAGGGGGCGCGACGGGCGATCCAGGAGCAGGTCGCCGACCCGCTGGGTGTGTCGGTCGAGGCGGCGGCCTGGGGCATCCACCAGATCGCCAACGAGAATATGGCCAACGCGGCGCGTGTGCATACGCTGGAGCGCGGCAAAGACCCGCACCGCTTCCCGCTGTTTGCCTTCGGCGGCGCGGGGCCGGTCCACGCCTATCGGATCGCATTGTCGCTCGGCTCGCCCGCGCTCCTGGCGCCGCTCGGCGCGGGGGTGATCAGCGCGGTGGGGTTTCTCGCGGCCCCGCTGGCCTTCGACTTCGTACGCTCGTGGCGCGGGCAGCTCGACGCATTGGACTGGAAGAAAGCTAATGCCCTGCTGGCCGAGATGGAGGCCGAGGGTCATGCCCTGCTCGAAGCGTCGGGCGTGGCTCACGAGGCGATCAGCCACCGCCGCGAGGCGGATATGCGCTATGTTGGCCAGGGTCATGAGATTCGCGTGCCGCTGCCGGCCGGCCCGCTCGATGCCGCGCACGCTCCCGCGCTCGTGGCGGCGTTCGGGGCGGTCTATCGCGAGCTGTACGAGCGGCTCGGCCCGCCGGTGCCGATCGAGATCATCAACTGGCGCGTCGTCTCGTCGGGCCCCCAGCCCGACCTGAAGCTGCACGTCACGGCGCCGGCACCGAGCGGTGCGCGCGGGGCACTGAAGGGCCAGCGGCCGGCCTACTTCCCCGAGACCGGCGGCTTTGTCGCCACGCCGATCTACGATCGCTACCAACTGGCTCCCGGCGCCACGTTCGACGGCCCGGCGATTGTCGAGGAGCGCGAGTCGACGGTGATCGTCGGGCCGGGGGCGCACTGCCGGGTGGACGAGCAGTGGAACCTGATAGTTCAATTCTAAGAAGGCGCCATTCTACTTTACAATGTGGGTGGGGGGAGACTGAGGGGGCAGCCCCCTCAAACCCCCTTTTTTTCAGAACTGTGTGGTGGGGGGAGACTGAGAGGGCTGCCCCTCAAACCCCTTTTTTTCAGAACTGTAAAGCCATGAACACACAACTTGACCCGATAACGCTTGAGGTGCTCTGGAACCGCTTGCTGTCGGTGGCCAACGAGCAGCAGGTCGCGCTGATGCGCACCGCCTTCAGCACAATTGTTCGCGAGTCGCAAGACCTGGCCTGCGGTGTGTTTGACACACGCGGGCAGATGATCGCCCAGTCACTCACCGGCACGCCCGGCCACATCAACCCGATGGCGACCGGCGTGCGGCACCTGCTGGCAGCCTACCCGCCCCAAAGCCTGCGGCCCGGCGACGTGGTGATCACCAACGACCCCTGGCTGACGGCCGGCCAGGTGAACGATTTTACCGTACTCACACCAGTCTTCCGTGAGGATACGATCGTCGGCTATTTCGCCAACTGCTGCCACGCGGCCGATGTCGGCGGGCGCGTGCTCTCGGCCGACGCGCACGAGGTGTATGAAGAGGGGCTGCGCGTGCCGATCACCAAATTGTTCGATCGGGGCGAGCCGAATCATGAGCTGATTAAGATCATCCGCGCCAACGTTCGCACGCCTGACGAGACCATCGGCGATCTGTATGCACAGGCGTCCTGCAATGCCGTGGGCGCGCGTAGCCTGCTCCAGATGATGGACGAGTTTGGCCTCGCCAGCATCGACCCGCTCGCCGACGCGATCATCGCCCGCTCGGAGCGGGCCATGCGCGAGGCGATCCGCGCGCTGCCGAACGGTCAGTATACGCACGAGGTCTGGAGCGATGGCTTCGAGGAGCCGATCCGTATTCGGGTCGCCATCACGATCGCCGATGAGGATATTCATATTGATTTCGCCGGCTCGTCGCCGCAGAGCCGGCGGGGCATCAACGTGGTCCTGAACTATACCCACGGCTACGCCTCGTTCGCAATGAAGGCTGCGATCAGCCCGGATGTGCCGCACAACGAAGGCTCCTTCCGGCCGGTCCACGTCAGCGCCCCACGTGGCTCGATCCTGAATTGCGTAGAGCCGGCGGCGGTCGCCGCACGGCACCTGGTCGGCCACTTCTTGCCCAGCGCGATCTTTGGCGCGCTCACCGAGGCCCTGCCCGGTCGCCTGCTCGCCGGTGGCGCCGACCCGATCTGGTTGAGCGTCTGGCGCGGGACGTGGGACCATTCCGGCGCCCCGTTCATGGCTAGTGTGTTCCAAGTGGGCGGCACCGGCGCGCGGGCAACCAAAGATGGGCTGAGCACGACCGGATTCCCCAGTGGGGTGGCCGGCGTGCCGGCCGAGGTGATTGAGACCTTGGCGCCGCTGGTGCAGCACCGGCGCGAGCTGCGCACCGACTCGGGCGGGGCTGGGACGTTCCGCGGTGGGCTCGGCCAGGCGACCGAGTTCAGTTGCCTGGGAAGCGGGCCGTGGAGTGTCTCTGCAATGATCGATCGGATCGAGCACGCGGCCCAGGGTGCGGCGGGCGGGCGGCCGGGTGCGCTGGGCCAATTCCTGGCGAATGGTGAGCAGCGCCTGCAGCCCAAGACCGTGGTCTGGTTCGCGCCGGATACACGGGTGCAGCTCAACCCGCCCGGCGGCAGCGGCTACGGCGACCCGTTTGCGCGTGACCCGCAACGTGTCCTCGACGACGTCGTCAGCGGTTACGTCTCGCTTGAGGCCGCCGAGCGTGAGTATGGCGTGGCCGTGCGCTGCACCTGCGCGCCTGATCAGCTCGTGCGCCTGCCTGGGCACTACAGCATCGACTGGGATGTGACCGACCACCTGCGGCAGGCTCGTCGGAGCGGCCTGGGCGAGCAATAAGCACGAAACCATAAAGGCGTACTATTATTACAGTGCAACATTGGGTAAGGAAACATAGCACACAGCATCCTGAGCTTCGCTCACGGCATGCGGAGCTTCGCTCACGGCATGCGGAGCTTCGCTCACGGCGTGTGGAGCTTCGCTCACGGCATGCTGAACTTCCATAACCCGCGTGGAGCTTCGCTCACGGCATGCTGAACTTCCACAACCCGCGTGGAGCTTCCGTCAGACTCCACCGAAGGTCATGCATCTGGCGACTTTGCGCTGTAATATTAGACAAGGTTTGCCAAAAGTTGTGAGTTGTCAGTTGCGGTGCCACTGACAACTCACAACTCACAACTGACCTTGTCTTACGGGTACTCGACGATATAGACCGGCGCACCGATGTTGCTGGTGTCGGCCGGACCGCCCAGGCCGTTGACCACGTGGTCGATCGTGCCGGCACTCAGGTTGACCGTCATAATGTGGTGCAGTTGGACGCCCGGGGTCTCGGGGACCTCGAAGCCGTTCTCGGTATGGATCGACGGATTGTTCTGGTTGAAGACGTAGACGCCGCCACCGTAGAGATCGTGCGTCTCCACCTGGTCCCCGACCTTGTAACCGGCCCAGCCCTCGACGCCGTCGTGCATCCAGTCCGCCTGGGTCGGCGGGTCGTACGGCAGCTCGTTCTGGTACAGGATCGTCGTGCCGTTCTCGCCGTTCCAGATCGTGTTGTACTCCTGGAAGTGCTCGACGAACAGGCCCGTTGCCGTCACATTGTCACCGTTGATGATGACGCCGTTGCGGCCGGTGTTGGTGTTCCAGCGCTCGGTATCGCCGGAGAAACCCTCGATACCGTGGTCCGCACGCCACACCCAGGTGTGGTCGATCAGAACGTTGTCGCTGTTGACCTCCAGCGCGACGTCGGCCTTGCCGATGTGCGGTCCACCGACGCGGAAGTACACATCCGACAGCGTGGTCGGGTTGGACAGGTCGTTCTGCGTGGAGCTATTGTTGCCATTCTGCTTACCGACTTGCAGGAGGACCGGCGACTCGACGGTGCCCGCGTCGATCGTGACACCGGCGATGACCACGCCGGGGACATCGGCCACCGTCAGCGGGACCGCGCCGTTGACCGCCGTGAGCGTCGCGTGCCCGATGCCGAGGACGACCGTGTCGGCACGCTTGACCGCGATGCTCTGGGCGATGTCGTACACGCCGGGGGTGAGCAGCAGGTGCTTGCCGCGCGCCAACTGGTTGTTGATCATCTGCACCGTATTCGACGGCTTGGCGATGAAGAAGTCGGTGATCGGGATGGTGCGGCCCGCCGTCATGCCGCCAGCCCACGAGATGCCGCGGGTGTCGGTCTGCGCCGAGGGCACACGGACGTTGTACCGGCCCTGCTCGTCGATGAACAGATACGGCTTCTCACGGCTGACGGGGGTCGTCTCAAGCGTCGTGTACGGCGGGGCGGGGAAACTAGCGTCCGACGGCGCACCCTCGACACCGGCGAAGACCTGGTTCCACACGCCGTTCGACCACCCGGCGACCGCGCTATTGCGGATCAGCCACTGCTGCTGCGATCCATTGATCACGAACGGCAAGTTCGAGTCGGCGATGAAGCCGCCGCTGGCGTACTGCGGCCCAGCCGTGCAGTAGTCCATGAGCGAGAGGTTCGCGCCGCCGATGTTGAGCCGGCGCATCGACACCGCCTGGGAGACCGCCCAGAAGTTGGCCGACGCGCGACAACCGTCCTGGCCGGCGCTGTTGATGTTGATCGACAGGTTGGACAGCGTGCGCCAGAAGTTGACCAGGGCGAGGCAGTTGCTCGTGCCGCCGTCCGCGAGGCAGCGGTTGTAAACCTCGATCTTGCCGTTGATCGTCACATCCGTCGGCGAAGCGCCCAGGCCGGCGACCTCGGTGTAGTAGCCAACCTTGATCTGTAGCGGTTGGGTGTCGGTGCCGTACACACCCGGCTTGAACAGGAGCGCGTAGCGGTTGGCGCTCATCTCGGCGTCGACCTGCTGGGCGTGGAGCGCGTCGATGGTTGCCTGGATCTCGCCGACCGGCATACGCGGGTCGAAGATTTTCACGTTCAGGCCGGAACCAGGCAGACTTTGAGTTGAGATGTGAGCCAGCGGAGCCGCGCTCGTGGTGGATGCAACGGTGGCCGCACTCAGCATGAGCACAACCAGCAGCAGTGCCAACAGCCGAACGCTCATCGGTCGAACCTGCGACATGGGGGGTCCTCCTTCTCCTTACTCTTCCGTTGGGTATATAATATCGCATCCCTAAATGAGTTGTAAAAGGGGGTGTGGGGGAAGCCCCCATAGAAATGCCCACTCACTTTTACAACTCAAATAGGTTTGCTATATCGCATCCCTACTTGAGAAGGACATCATGATAGCAGCCAATGCACTAACCGGCAACCTGATTCGCTGAACATGCATTCGATCGACAATGAGGTAGAGATGAAGCTTCAACTTATTCGGAGTGCCACGCTACGGATCGAATACGCCCAGCGGCGTTTCGTCATTGATCCATACCTCGCCGCTAAACACTCCAGGCCATCGTTCACAGGTAAATCGCCCAATCCGCTCGTTGATCTCCCCTGCTCGCCGCGAGATGTCATTGCCGGCATCGAGATGGCGCTCATCTCGCACTTGCACTCGGACCACTTTGATCCCGACGCCCAGGAGCTGCTGCCCAAAGACACCCCGATTCTGTGTCAGCCGGGCGATGAAGCCCAGATTGCTGCCAAGGGGTTTCTCCGGGTGATACCGATCGAGGAGCAGCTCGCCTGGCACGAGATAACGATCACGCGCACCCCCTGCCAACATGGGAGTGGTGACGTTTTAGCCCTCATGGGTGCGGCTTCGGGCTTCATCTTTCAAGCGGCGGGCGAGCCAACCGTGTACTGGGCTGGGGATACGATTTGGAACGACACTGTGGCCGAGATCATCGCGCGCGTTCAGCCGCAGATCATCATCACGCATTCATGTGGGGCGGTGTGGGGTGAGCAGGTGCTGATTGTCATGGATGCGGCGCAAACGGTCGCGGTCTGTCGGGCCGCTCCGCAGAGCATTGTGGTTGCCACTCATATGGACTCACTCGATCATGCGACGGTCTCGCGCGAGGCATTGCGCGATTATGCAGCCACCAATCACATTCGGCCCGAACAGCTTCTGATCCCGGCGGATGGCCAGATCCTGGTCTTCTGAGTCGTGGCGGCGGTAGCGTGAAACGTGAAACGTGTTGCGTGAAGGAGACTCACGCAACACGCAACACGTTTCACGCCGCAGTTGGAATGGGCTAAAACCGCGCGTCGCTAATACGGTTCCCAGACCGCTTCTCCCGCCAGGATGCGCCGGATCTGCTCTGGGAAGCGCTTGAGCTTGAGCGGCTTCCCGATCAGCCCGTCGAATCCTGCCGCCTGGGTACGTTCCATGTCGGATTCCATAACATTCGCCGTCACCGCGACGACCTTTGTTTTGGCCAATGCCGGCGTGACCCGGATCTGTCGCAGCACCTCGTATCCATCTTCCCGCGGGATCTGAATATCCAGCAGAATCAGATCGACCTGCATCGCTCGCTGCTCCAACAGCTTGAAGAGCTGCCGCCCCGATGCCCGCGCATTGCAATACAGCACCGGGATCTCCTGGAGCAGGTCCATGACGAGCATCAGGTTGTCTGGGTTGTCTTCCACCACCAGGACTGTCGCCGCTCGGGGGTCGATCGGGGCCATCATCCGCCTCCTAATGCTGTGCTACCTGTATCTTGATTGTGATGCGTAAGACAAGGTTTCGGAAGACGCCGTTTCACTTTACAATGTGGGTGGGGAAGACTGAGGGGGTTGCCCCCTCAAACCCCCTTTTTCCCAGAGGTGCGGCATCGGCGAGTTGTGCCGGCACCTGCTGCGCCATCGGGAGCGTAAAGCTGAAGGTCGAGCCGACGCCGGGTGTGCTCTCCACCCACATCGTCCCGCCGTGCATCTCGACCAGACCCTTGCTGATCGGCAATCCGAGCCCGGTGCCCTGATAAGCACGCGCCAGGTCGCTGTCCGCCTGGCGGAACTCCTCGAAGATCAGGGCCAGGTGTTCGGGAGCGATGCCGATGCCGGTGTCGCGCACTGACACACGGATGGTGCCGTCGTCCTGGGGCTGGGCCTGGAGCGTAATGCTGCCCTCCTCGGTGAACTTGGCCGCGTTCGAGAGCAGATTTAGGAGCACTTGCCGGATGCGCTTGCCGTCGATGCGAACCGGCAGTGGCAGATCCTCCGGCACGTCGAGGATGATCTCGACCGATTTGTTCTGGGTCAGCCCGATCGCGGTCGACATCACACTCTTCATGAGCAGGACCAAGTTGATATCCTCCGGAGCCAGGTCCATCCGCCCGGCCTCGATCTTGGACAGGTCCAGGATATCATTGATCAGCCCCAGCAAGTGCTCGCCATTGGCGTGTACGCGCTCCAGCCGCTGCCGCTGTGGATCGCTCAAGGGGCCATAATTGTCGCTGGTGAGCAGCAGTTCGGCGTAGCCATTGATCACATTGAGCGGGGTACGTAGTTCGTGGCTCATACTCGCCAGGAATCTGGTCTTGAGATCATTGGCCTGCTCGGCGGCTTCTTTCGCTTTGGCCAATTCCTGGGTGCGCTCAACAACTTTGGCCTCCAGGTTGGCGTAGATGCGGGCATTGTCCAGCGACATCGCCATCTGCGCCGACAGCAGTTTGAGCAGCTCGACCCGGCTGGGGATAAAGGCCCCGGTGGCCAGGTTATTTTCCAGGTACAGGATGCCGCTCACCCGGCCCTGGTTGATCAGCGGGGTACACAGGACGGATTTGGTCTGGTGCTGTCGAATGTAGGGGTCGCTGGTGAATGGCCCCTCGCCAGCCGCGTCATTCAACACGACGCTGTCGCAGGTGCGGGCCACGTAGGCCACAATCCCGGCCGCCACTGCGGCGCTTGTCCGCAGATCGTGCGCCTGCGCCACTGCGATCTCCTGGCTGTCCACATCCCCCTGTGCCTCGATCGCCCACTCCCCGCCGCGCTCCAGGATCAGCGCCCCCCGCTGCGCGCCGGCATTCTCGATCACGATACGCATCAACTGCCGCAGCAGCGGCGCTAGCTCGATTTCGCCGGCGATCGCTTGCGAGGCTTTGATGACCGTGAACAGATCGAGCGACGCGCCGACCATTGTGCTGGTCGTGCTGCTGCGGCTGATCCGAGTATCGCTTGCCGGGATGCGAGCGGCCAGCATGGGCGCCAGCAGCCGGGCGTAGCGCTGCTCCAACTGCGCCGTTTTGGCCGCGGCCCCCCAGCGCGCATAGCCGTCGTAGGCATCTTGCATGTAGGTTTGCGCCACCTTCTCCTTGCCCCAATCGAGGTAGAACGTGGCGGCAAGCTCATTGGCCAGGGCCGCTTCGCGCATCGAGCCGTGCTCTTGCGCGCCGGCGATCGCCCGATCGTAGTGCTCGCTAGCCTTCCACTGATCGCCAAATACCCGCTGCCGCTCGGCTTCGACTAGCTCCCACCTGTGGAGCCAGTTCATGGGCGCGCTATGCGCCCAGGTTTTCATCTTCTCCTGACTTGCTTCGATTCGGAGCAGTAATTCGTCCGGCGGGCCGTGCGGCGCCTCGCGGTACGCGGCCAGCCGGGCCAGCAAATCATAGCAGTAAAAGAGCGGAACGTAGGGAAAGCCGGTTGCCCCATCTAAATACTGTTCGGTATTGGCAGCCTCTTCAACCGCCTGCTGGTACTCTCCAAACAGATAGTTTAATAGTAACTTATGACAGTACAGGTAAAAGATGCCATTGCGGTCATTCGCCTGTATATGGCGAGGCAGCAGCGTTTCCTCGTCGTAGTATGCTCCTTGTAAGTACTTCGACGAGGATCGCCCTTCGATTAAATCATGTACCGCCTGGTGCAGCATTTGAAAATACTGAAAGGCTGTGATCTGCTTCACCTGATGGATGGATTCGCTCAAAACAAACGCTTCGCGCTGAAGTTCGGCCAGATTCTTTTCTATGCCGCCAAAATAGGCGAACGCCGAGTAAAGAACTGCCGAGTATCCGGCAAATTGCAGGTCTCCGGTTTCCAGCCCGCTGTAGTAGGCCGAACGCAGCGGAGCCAGCATGTTCTTAATCGAATCTTTCCAATGGGCAATAAACGCATGAACAATCGAGTAGACTTTGCAGTGGAACTCCCTAGCATCGAGCCGGTGCAGTAGATCGAGAGCGAGCTGTCCAAATTGATAGCCCGCCTCGATGTCGCCCAGCACCCCGCAGAGAATCAGGCCATACGAGGCGTAACTATGGGTCGAGATCGGTGTATTTCCGTATTTGATTGATAAGTTGATCTCCTTAGCCGTCAGCACGGCATACAGCTCAGGCGATGTGAGATAGGCCGCCGCCAGGATACTTGATAGAATGCGCATGGCCGCCAACTGCATGGGGTCATTCATCAGCGGCAGGTTGATTAACGCCGCAATGCCTGGCTCCTGGTAGGCTGCCTGGGCCTCCTGTAGGGCGACAAAGACATCCTGCTGGCTCGGCTGCTGCGGCACTGCTACGCCTAACTGCACGAGAAATTGCAGCCCCGTATTCACGGCTTCTACGAGTTTGTTCTGGGCCACCAGCGCCTGGCTTTTCACGTCGTAGACTTTGACCTGATCGAAAATCGTGGTTGCCTGGCTTAAAACGACGTCCGTCAGCCGGTCGGTTTGGTCGAAATCGCCGCTGAGATAAGCTGCCTCTACCGATGATTCGTACAGCTGTAGCGTCAACGCATAGTGCCGCTGCCAGCTATCCTCGGGCAGCAGTTGACGGGCCGCCGTAAAATAGTCCCGCGCCGCTCCATAGGCGGTGGCGGCCTTGGCTTTCTGCCCGGCCAGCAGATTTAATCGCGCCAGCGCCGTGCGCTCCTCCGGCTCGACCAGCAACGCCGTTCCGCGATTGAACTGATGCACAATCTCAAACAGCGCCTCGTGCTGCTCGGTATCCGGTGTCTGCTGGAGCAACAGGCGACCGATACGCAGGTGCGTAGACGACTTCTGATCATCGGGTATCAGCGAATAGGCCGCCTGCCGCACCTGATCATGCAAAAAGCGGTAGGTCGGCACCTGGCGATCCGCCATGGGTCGGGCGGCCCCCTGGCTGTGGGCATGGGCAAACTGGTAGATCTCGCTGGTGGTCATCACCAGCCCGACCTGCACGGCGTGCCAAAAGTCAGCGGCGGTTGCGATGGGAGATTGTTCCGCCACCAGCGCCAGGGTCGCCAGATCAAACTGGTTGCCGATACAGGCCGCCAGCATCAACAGCGTCTGGGCGTCCGGCGGCAGCTTCTGCACCTGCTGCGCCATGAAGGTGACCGCATCATCCGTCAGTGCCAGGGTTCGGACCTGCGCCAGGTCACACTGCCACTGCCCGCTGGCCGCATTGAAGGTCAGCAGCCGCTCGTCGTGGAGCGCATGCAGGAACTGGGTAGTGAAAAAGGGACTCCCGTGCGTCTTCTGATACACGAGCTGCGTGAGCGGCTGGGCCATCTCGGCTGGGCAACTGAGCGTATCGGCGATCAGCTGATTCATGTCGGCCTGGCTGAGCGGCGCCAGGGTCAGGGTGGTGACGGTAACATCGAGCGGGGGCAGGTCGGCGATGGTCGCCAGCAACGGGTGCGCCGGAGCGACCTCCGTATCGCGATAGGCGCCGATCACCAGCAGCGCGCCTGTCCCGGCCTCGGTCAGGAGCAGCTCCATCATGTGCAGGGAGGCCGAGTCGGCCCACTGGAGGTCGTCCAGGAAGACGACCAGCGGATGATGCGGCTGGGCCAGCGCCTTGATAAAACTGCGGAAGACGAACTCGAATCGGTGCTGGGCCTCGCGCCCCTCCAGCAGGGGCACCGCCGGCTGCGGCCCGATGATCAGCTCCAGGTTGGGAATGACATCGGTCACGAGGCGGCCATTAGCGCCGACCGCCGCCTGGATGGCGGTTCGCCACGCTTCCCGTTGGGCTTCGCTTTCGGTCAGGAGTTGATAGACCAGGCCCGTGAACGCCCGCACCCAGGCCAGGTAGGGGATGGTGCGCTGGTACTGGTCGAACTTCCCCGCGATGAAATAGCCGCGCCGGGCGGTCACCGGCTTGTGGATCTCATGCACCAGCACCGTTTTGCCGACCCCCGACGCGCCCGCCACCAGCAGCAATTCGCGGCCGCCGGTGGCCACGCGCTCAAAAGTGGCCAGCAGCCGGGCGACCTCAGCCTCCCGGCCATATAATGCCTGCGGGATCTGGAACCGCTCGGCGCGGTCATTCCGGCCAGGCGTGAACGCAGCCAGGCTAGCCGGGGAGTCCAGGTGTTCCAGGCAGTACTCCAGATCGGCCACCAGCCCCTCCGCCGATTGGTAGCGATCTTCGGCATTTTTCGCCAGCAGCTTCATAATGATCGCCGACAGCGGCGCGGGCAGGCGCGGGTTGAACTGGTGGGGCGGCTGGGGCAGGCGGGCCAGGTGGGCATGGACCAGCTCCAGCGGGTTGTCGCTGGCGAAGGGGCGCTGGCCGGTCAGCAGTTCGTAGAGCGTGACCCCCAGCGAATACAGGTCGGTGCGATAGTCGACTGCCCGGTTCATGCGCCCGGTCTGCTCCGGCGAGATGTAGGCCAGCGTCCCCTCCAGGACCGATGGGCTCTGGAATCCGACTTCTTCGCGGCGTAGGCGGGTCGCCAGGCTGAAGTCAATCAGCTTGAGTTGGCCGGTGGCGGGATTGTAGACCAGGTTGCCGGGGGTGATGTCTTTGTGGATCATCTGGGCTCGATGGACCTGGCCGATACTGGTGGCGATGGTGATCGCCATGCGCAGAAAATCGGCCGGCTCCAGGTGGCCGGCTACACCGAGCTGGTTCAGCGCCGTCCCGCCGAAATCCTCCAGCACCAGCACCGGGCGCTGCCCGGCCTGCCCCAGCCGATAGCAGCGAATGACTCCTGGAGCATTCAGTGAGCGCAAGAGGTCATACTCGCGCTGAAAGCGGGCGAGCTGCTCTGGGGAGGGCGCCGATTCAGCCGGCAGCTTGAGGATCACTGGCTGGTTGTCCCAATCGCTGTAGGCACGGTAGATCAGGCAGTGGGCATTCTCAGCAATTTGCTCGGTGAGGTGATAGCCGCTGATATGAAGCATGGGACAGTTCCTCCAACGGGGCAGCTTTGTCTGTCTCCCCCAGGCATATTGTAAAGTATAACGGCGTTATCGGAAACCTCGCTAAGAGTATAATCGGCCGCAAAAATTGATAATGACCCAACAGTACCGGTTGGTGTTGAACCATTGGTCCGAGGGCCAGCGATGTCTGCTACAATAGTGTATTAACTTGCCTGGGCGATAGTATCTATTGGAAAGGAGGGGCAAGGGGAGGGCAGTCCTCCCCTTAAACCCCATCCTTTAGAGAAGGAATTGGAATAAGGAGGGGCACATGGGTTGGGATGCGCCTGAACGGATTACACGCCGTGGACAGTATGTGTCGCTTGCCCCACTTGACCCTGAGCGGGATATCGACGACCTCTACGAACTCTCGCACGAGCCGGCGATCTATCAAGGGCTGTGGACCTATCTGGCGAATGGCCCATACGCCACGAAGGCCGAGATGCTGACGTGGCTGCACGCCATAGCGCCAGGCGACGATCCGCTCTTTTTCACAGTGACGAGCCACGCCCACAACCGCAGCGTGGGAATGATCTCGATCATGAGCATTGCGGCGCCGATGGGGCGTGCCGAACTGGGCCACATCTGGTACTCGCCACTAGTCCAGCGGACAAAGGTGAACACTGAGACCGTCTACCTGCTCTTGTCATACCTGTTTGACGATTTACGGTACCGCCGCGTCGAGTGGAAATGCAATAACGCGAACGAGCCCAGTAAACGGACCGCCCAACGTCTGGGGTTTGTGCCCGAAGGTATGTTTCGTCAACATATGATCGTCAAGGGGAAAAACCGCGATACCGCCTGGTTCTCGATCATCGATTCCGAGTGGCCGGTACGGAAGGCGCACTTCCTGACCTATCTCATGCCGGATGCGGATGTGTCGTTGGCAGCACTCAATGGTTTTACACCGCCGGCATAAGATCATGACACTTGTATCCAGATGTTGTGGGAGATTTTCTTGAGGGGCGACCCCCTCAAACTCCCCCTTTTTTACATGTTGTGGGAGATTTTCTTGAGGGGCGACCCCCTCAAACTCCCCCTTTTTTACATGTTGTGGATTTATTCTTGAGGGGCGACCCCCTCAAACTCCCCCTTTTTCAGATGAGGTGGGAGATTTTCTTGAGGGGCGACCCCCTCAAACTCTCCCTTTTTCAGATGAGGTGGCGTTCGATGCGGTGCCGCCAGTGGCAGCATCATGGTGAAGGTGCTGCCGTTGCCCGCCTCGCTCACCACGCTGACACTCCCGCCATGCGCTTCAGCGATATACTTGACGATCGACAGCCCCAGGCCGGTGCCGCCCAGGGCGCGCGAGCGGGCTTTGTCCACCCGGTAGAACCGATCCCAAATGTGCGGGAGATGCTCGGCGGCGATCCCCGGCCCGGTATCGGCAACGTCGATCTGCGCCCAGCCATCCGAGCGGCGCAGGCACACGGTGACGACGGTGCCGGCAGGCGTATGCTTGGTGGCGTTTTCCAGCAGGTTGCGTAGCAGTTGCGTCAGGCGCTCCTGGTCGCCGCTGACGGTCGCGGGCGACTCGATCCGCATATGGATGGTGTGGTGCAGCGCCTGGCGGCTGGTCATGCCGACGATCTCTTCGATCAGCGCGTCGAGCCGCACCGGCGCCTGCGCGATCACCTGCGCGGCGTCGGCCTGGGCCAGCAGCAGCAGGTCGTTGACCAGCCGCCGCATCCGTTGGGCCTCGGCGGTCGCCTCCCCGACCGAAAGCTCGCGCTCGTGCCGGTCCAGGTTGCGGCGCAGCAGGTTGAGATTGGCCAGCACGACGGTGAGCGGTGAGCGCAGCTCGTGCGAGGTGTCGGCTAGAAACTGGCGCTGCTGCCGGAGCGTTCGCTCGACAGTCGCGATCAGCTCATTGATCGTCGTCGTGAGTTGCCCGACCTCGTCATTGCGCCGGGTGGAGTGTATCCGCTCGTGGTAATGGCCGGTGGTGGCGATGAATGAGGCCACCCGCGTCAGCCGGTCGATCGGCGCAAGCGCCCGGCCGGTCAAGAGCGCCGCACCGCCGAGCGCCAGCAGGAGCGCCAGCACCCCGCAGGCCACCAGCAGCGTCCGGGCTTGTGCCAGCGTGCGCTGTAGCGGCTCAAGCAACTCGGCCACGATCAGGATGCTGTCGTGTTGTGCCGGCGTGGCCATGAGCCGCAGTTGCTCGTCGCCCCCGGCTGTGACGGTGCGGATCTCGGTCCGGTCGGCTTGCGCCGCCGCGACCAACTGCGGAATGGCTGGCAGGCGCCCGTTCGCGAGGTTTGGCGATGAGGCCAGGATTGCGCCGTTGGGCGCGAGCAACTCAACATAGATCCCCGGTGTGTCAAACTCCTCCAGCGGCGCGCGCGGCGACAAATCGGCATTGTCCACGGCGTCGCCGGGCGCCTGAAGCGCATGCGCGACCAGGGTGGCCCGGTCTTGCAAGTTCAAGTCCACCTCACTGAGGAGGCTGGCCTCGAGCACGAGGTAAAAAACCAGCGCCGAGAGCAGAACGATCGCCCCCGTCAGCAGCCCGGTGAGCAGAGTCAAGCGTAGGCGGAGTGACATAGCTCCTCCTTGCCGCGAACCGCTAGAGCATCAAGTATTGAGAACGATCCGCGAAGTGACGCGAAGTGACGCGAAGTGACGCGAAGGAATAACTATAATTACGCATATAGCAAACCTATTTGAGTTGTAAACGTGGGTGGGCTTTTCTATGGGGGCTTCCCCCACACCCCCTTTTACAACTCATTTAGGAATGCTATATCTTCGCGTGATTTCGCGTGGCTTCGCGGATTCTCCATGGGTGTTCTAGACAGTCTCTTTATCGTCGGGAGCGATCGTTCGGGCGCGCTCGTCCTCACGCAGGGCGTACCCTGCGCCGCGGATCGTCTGGATCAGGCGCTCCCCCTGGAGCGCCTCCAGCTTATCGCGCAGCCGCCCAATGTGGACCTCAATCGCATTGCTGTCGACCTCGGCGTCACCCCAGACATGCTGCAAAATTTGTTCGCGGGTCAGCACCTGCCGGGGGTGCTGGAGGAACAGCAACAGCAGCTCATACTCGCGCGTGGTCAGGTCGATGCGACGACCACTGCGCTGCGCCTCGCGGGTGCCGGTGTCAAGGCGCAGGTCGGCGAACACCAACATCTCCCCCGCGTGGGGCTGCGTCCGGCGAAACACCGCCCGGATGCGGGCCAGCAGCTCGTCGAAGTCAAACGGCTTGACCAGATAATCGTCGGCGCCGCTATCAAGGCCCGCGATTCGATCCGGCACCGCGTCGCGCGCCGTCAGCATTAGGATCGGGACACTCGTCCCCCGGCGCAGCCGCCGGCACACCTCAAGCCCGTCCAGGCCCGGCAGCATCACATCGAGAATCACCAGATCCGGCGATTCGACGCGAACGAGCCGCAGCGCCTCCATCCCGTCGGCGGCGAGCTGAACATCGTAGCCCTCGAACCGCAGCCCGCGACCCATCACGCTGCGAATGTGGGGATCGTCGTCTACTACCAAGATTGTCGTCATTAGGTGCCTCCCGCGGGCAGTATAGCATATCCGTGCGTCAGGCTGTCGTCAACCGTGCTTCATCCTGGCGTCAGTTTTGTTTGGTAGAGTGCCGCGCATCCAGTAAAGGACAGGAGTTACGCGGTCGCATCTGCAACACCGCTCTTGCCTGCGGCAGCGAGGATGACATTATCGCGCTGGTCCACGAGGGCGCCCAGGAAGGCACGCTGGAGGATACCGAGAAGGAGCTGATCACCAACATCTTTACCTTTACCGATCGGCGGGTGCGCTCGGTGATGACGCCCCGGCCACAGATAGTGGCGGTTCGGTTCAGCGCGCCGTTCGCGACGATCCTGGAAGTGGCGGCCCAGGCGGGCTATTCGCGTCTCCCGGTCTACCAACAGACCCTTGATGACATCTGGCGCTGGAGGAGTTCACAGCCGGGCAATAATATGAGCGGATAGGAAACGGATAGAACGGGCAGAACGGATAAGAAACGGATAGAACGGATATCGGATGCGGGCGGCGGGAGCGATGTCGAACATTGCCCGACCGCCCGCGATTCGCCCCTCCACGACGTTTTCGTTGACGTTTTCGTTGGATTTCGGCGCGGGCGAATACCAGATTCGCCCCTCCACAATGATAATATCCATGTATCGCAATGACATCATCGCAATATCATCGATCGCGCAATGCGAAGGGCAAATCTGGTATTCGCCTACAAAGGAATCGGCGCCCGCATCGCGATATCATCGACCACACAACGCGAAGGGCGAATCTGGTATTCGCCCACAATGGAACCGGCGCCCGCAATGGAGCCATCGCGGCGCTCATCGAATGCGAAAGATGCGGTACAATACACAAGCAGTCGCCCTCTAGCAAGAAATGGCTGTTGGCCGGCCCTGCATCACTCCTGCTCCTGAGCCTCCTCATCGAATCAGACCGACGAGATCTGCTTGGTGCTGCAACCATCGTGGCTAATGTAGCCTGGCTCGTCCTTGCCATTGCCGGATTTGCGCCACATCCACGAGCCGAAAAACTGCTTCGGCTCACCGGAATTGCTATCCTCATCGCCACAATGTGCCTATTTGTGCTATGGCTTCTGCGACGCGCCTGAGCTTCTACACGCCCCAGGCTCCTCTATGACTTATCCGGAAGCGACCGCTGCCTTAAGCAACTGCCATCCTCTGTCGTACGAGGAACCCCACAACTGCCATCGCTGGTGCTCAAAGCATGGTAACATCATACCAATATCAGAGGAATAGGGCATGCCACGGTTTCGGCGCGCTTCGCCAGCCGAACGCGAAACCATGGCTGGTTGGCTCCCCCCAGCTACATGTAGAAGGAAAGACATGCTCGGCACTGTGACATTCGGATTGCTACGAACCGGCGACTTTATCCGGCAGGCCGCACTGCGCTTGCGATACGTCCTTCCCGAAGGGCGCCCGCTGCCCGAGGATGTGTGGCGGCGCCGGCACCGGGGGATCATCGTCTTGCTCTGGCTCCACGTGATTGGCCTGGCATGCTTCGGCCTGCTTGGGCGCAACGGGGTGCTCCACAGCATCGGCGAGGCCGCACTGGTGGCCATCGCCGCGCTGGTGGCCGTCGCGCCGGGGCGCAGCCGCCGGTTTCGTGCCGGCGCGGCGAGCGCCGGCCTCATTACCGCGTCAGCAATCCTGGTGCATCTCTCGGGCGGCTATATCGAGATGCACTTCCATTTCTTTGTAGCCCTGATCATTATCTCCCTGTACCAGGATTGGGTGCCCTTTTTGCTTGCGATCGGCTACGTGGTGCTCGAACACGGCGTGTTTGGCATGCTTGTTCCGACCGTTGTCTATAATCACCCCGACGGCTGGGCGCACCCCTGGAAATGGGCAGCCATTCATGGCATATTCGTGCTGGCCGCCAGCATCGCCTGCCTGGTCAACTGGCGTCTCAGCGAGGCTGCGCGGGCGCATGCCGAGCTGATCCTGGCATCGGCGGGCGATGGCATTTTCGGCCTAGATATGCGCGGCAGAATCACATTCGCGAACCCGGCGGCGGCGAAGTTGCTGGGGTGGGACCTGATCGAGTTGATCGGTCAACCATTGAGCCCGATCCTGTATGGGGTGAAATCGAGCGGTGTGCAGGCTGCCGGGGAGATTCATCCGATCATCGCCGCGCTGCGGAAGGGGATGATTCAGCAAGCAACTGACGACAACTTCTTGTGCAAAGATGGGACACAGCTCCCAGTCGAGTATACCAGCACTCCGATCCGCGAGGGCGGCGCGGTAGTCGGCGTGGTGGTGGTGTTCCGGGATATCACCGAGCGCAAACGAGTGCGGGAGCTACAGATCGCCAAAGAGGCCGCAGAGGCAGCCAATCGCGCGAAGAGCACGTTTCTGGCCCATATGAGCCATGAGCTGCGAACACCACTGACCGCTATCCTTGGCTATAGCGATCTATTGCTGCTCCAGGCTCAATTGCAGGGCGATCAGAGCTTGAATGGCGATATCGAGCAGATTCGCGGGGCGGGAACAAAACTGCTGACCCTGATTAACAATGTCCTTGATCTCTCGAAGATCGAGGCCGGCAAGACCGAGCTTTACCTGGAAACCTTCGCTGTTCCCAAGCTTATCCTAGATGTCGTAGCCACTATTAGGCCGCTGGCCGAGCAAAACGCCAACTCCTTGAAGGTCCACTGTGATGAAGACATCGGCTACATCCACGCTGATATGCTCAAGCTGCGCCAGGTGCTGCTCAACTTACTCTCCAACGCGGCCAAGTTCACCGAGAACGGTGTTATTACGATTGAGGTAACTCGCGAGGAATCGACGAACAACCAACCGCAAACGGCTGGCGGTGATCTTGATGATTTGTTCGCCGCCGTCGTCCCGGCGTTTGGTGAGCTTGACGAAGGGCAAGCCGGGATTTACCGCTCGTCCTTTGTCGTTTTTCGGGTCAGCGATACCGGCATCGGCTTGGAGCCCGCGCAGCAGCAGAGCCTCTTCCAGGAATTCACCCAAGCCGAAGGCTGGATCGCGCGCAGGTACGGCGGCACCGGCCTGGGGCTGGCGCTCAGCCGACGCCTCTGTAGGTTGATGGGCGGCGACATCGATGTGTGGAGCACGCCTGGGCAGGGCTCTACCTTTACTGTTCGCCTTCTTGTCACGGAGATGATGCATGTCGAAGATTCTACTCGTTGAGGATGACTCAACAAACCGGGACATAATCTCGCGTTATCTGGCGCTGCTCGGCTACAGGATTGTGGTCGCAGTGGACGGGATGCAGGCCGTGACATTGGCCCAGACCGAGCGCCCCGATCTGATTCTCATGGACATGCGGTTGCCGGTGATCGACGGGTGGGAGGCGACACGCCGAATCAAAGCGTTGCCGGCGACGCGTACCATCCCGGTCGTTGCCCTGACGGCCTATGCGATGGACAATGACCGGCGGCTGTGCCTGGAAGCGGGGTGCGACGACTACGAGACCAAGCCGCTGGAGTTCCCGCGACTGCTGGAGAAAATTCGATCGATCCTGAGCACACGGATCGCCTGATCTGCCGCCATTCTACTTTACAATGTGAGTGGGGGAGACTGAGGGGGCAGCCCCCTCAAACCCCCTTTTTCCACCTCAGAGCACCCCACCCCGCCGAAGCTCCTCGATCGCCTCCGGGTTGCGGCCCAGCGCCGCCAGCACCGCGTCGGTGTCGGCGCCGAGCGCTGGGGCCGGCCGATTCGACGCCACGCCAAACAGCCCGCCGATTTGCCGGAGTGGCCCCTCGCCGGGTTGGTCCAGGGTTATCAGGCGCTCTGGGTGCGCGTCGAGCGCCTCGGCGAGCGTGAGCGCCGGCCCGACGCAGACCTCGGCGTCGCCGAAGAAGGCCAGCCACTCGGCCAGCGTGCGGGTGGCGAACAGCGCATCCAGGTCGGCGAACATGCGCTCCTGATCGGGCCAGGCGGCATACTGAAGCGGGCTGAAGCGCTCGCGGTCGAGCATGCGGCAAAGGTTGGCCCAGAAGTGCGGCTCGACGGCGGCGACGGTGAGCGCGCGGTCGTCGACGGTGGCGTAGACGGCGTAGCAGGCGTAGCCGCCCGAGAGCGGCCCACGACCGCCGGTAGGCGCGGCGCCGGCCGCCCAGTGCTCGGCGGCGTAGGCGGCCAGCCAGTGCAGCACCCCGTCGGTCATGGAGATGTCGAGCACCTGGCCGTGGCCGGTGCGTTCGCGCTCAAGCAGCGCCGCCAGGATGCCCAGCGCCGCAGTCAGCGCGCCGCCGCCCAGGTCGGCGATCTGGAGTTCCGGCACGATCGGCAGGCCGCCGCCGCGCGGCGCGAAGAGGGGCAGCGCCCCGGCGTAGCCGAGGTAGTTCAGGTCGTGGCCGGCGCGGCCGCGCAGCGGCCCGCGCTGGCCGTAGCCGCTGATCGCGCAGACGACCAGGCGTGCATTGGCGGCCAGCAGCGTCTCGTAGCTCAGGCCGAGCCGCGCCAGCACGCCGGGCCGGAAGCCTTCGACCAGGACATCGGCGCTGCGGGCCAGCTCCAGCAGCAGCGCCCGCCCATCCGCGTGCTTCAGGTTGAGCGTGACGCTGCGCTTGCCGCGGTTGAGGGCCGTGAACAGGGCGCTCTGGGTGCGGCCGAGCGGCGGAAAGGCGCGCAGGTAGTCGCCGCGGCCCGGCTCCTCGACCTTCAGCACCTCGGCGCCCAGGTCGGCCAGGATCAGCGTGCAGAACCCGCCGGGAAGCAGGCGGGTCAGATCGAGGACGGTGATGCCGGTTAGTGGTTGCATGTTGGTCCGTTGTCAGTTGTCAGTTGCCTAGTGTGAAGTGTCAGGTTGTCACCCTTTCACCCTTTCACCCCTTCATCTTGTCACCCTGTCATCTTGTCATCTTGTCACGCGGTTAGTGGTCGGTTCTACTTCCGCCATCCAGGATCAGCCGCACCCTGCGGGTCAGTTCATCGGGCGAGAACGGCTTCTGAAGAAAGAACGCGTCGGCGTGCAGCACGCCGTGGTGGACGATCGCCGTGTCGGCATAGCCTGAGATGTACAGCACCCGTATCTCCGGCCGCAGCGTCACCATGCGCTCGGCCAGCTCGCGCCCGCTCATCTCCGGCATGACCACGTCGGTGAGCAGCAGGGCGATCGACCCCTGGTGCTCCCCCGCGATTCGGATGGCCTCGACGCCATGGCGGGCCTGGAGCACAGTGTAGCCCTGCCGCTCGAGAATGTTGCACACCAGCGCCTGGACCGTCGGCTCGTCCTCCACCAGCAGGATCGTCTCGGAGCCGCTGGTCGGCAGGCCCAGCCGGCGGTATGGCGCCGCCGGCTCCAGCGGCTCGTCGACTCGCGGCAGGTAGATCTTAAAGGTCGTGCCGCCCCGCAGCTCGCTGTAGGGCCAGATGTCGCCGCCGCTCTGCTTGACGATGCCGTAGACGGTGGAGAGCCCCAGCCCGGTGCCCTTGCCCTGCTCCTTGGTGGTGAAGAAGGGCTCGAACAGGTGAGAGAGCGTTTCCCCGTCCATGCCTTCCCCGGTATCGCTCACCGCCAACTGGACATACGGGCCGGAGCGCACCGTCAGGTAGCGACCGGCGGCAGCCGCCTCCAGGTCGACGTTGGCGGTTTCGATCGTGAGCTTGCCGCCGATGGGCATCGCGTCGCGGGCGTTGACGGCGAGATTCATGATCACCTGCTCGATCTGGCCAGGGTCGGCTTTAATCCGCCCGATCTGCGGGTCCAGGACGGTGACTAGGTCGATATCCTCGCCGATCATGCGGCGTAGCAGCCGGTCCATGTTGGCCACGACCGTGTTCACATCCAGCACCTGCGGCGCGAGGAGTTGCTTGCGACTGAAGGCCAGCAGTTGGCGCGTCAGGCCGGCGGCCCGGTCGGAGGCCTTGCGGATCTCGGCGACATCGTCGCGCCGGGTGTCGTGCTCCTCGAAGTCGCTCAGTAGCAGGTCGCAGTAGCCGGTGATGGCGGTGATCAGGTTGTTGAAGTCGTGAGCGATCCCGCCGGCCAGCCGCCCGATCGCCTCCATCTTCTGCGCCTGGCGGAACTGCTCCTCAAGGCGCTTGTGCTGCGTGATGTCGACCATCAGCCCGCGCAGCCGCCGCGCCTGGCCGTGGTCGCCGCCGAGCACGCGCACAATGTCGTGCAGCCAGACGGTGCGGCCATTGGCCGCGAGCGCCCGGTACTCGATCTCGTGGTCTTTGCCGTTCACGACCGCCGCGCCGCAGGTGTCGAGTACGTGCTGGCGATCCTCGGGGTGGATTCGGTCGGCCCAAAAGCCCGGCTTCGCCAGCCAATCCTCGGCCGGGTAGCCCAGGATCTCCTCGGCCCGCCGGCTGACGTACGAGAATTGGCGGCGCATGCCTTCCGCTTCCCAGACGATCGCGTCCAGGTCCTCGACCAGGTCGCGGTAGCGCTGCTCCGACTCGGCCAGCCGCGTGACCGTGCGGCCAAGCGCGATCGCCTGGCTGATCTGGTAGCCGACCGCTTTGGCGAAGGTGATCCAGTCCTCGCCCAGGTCGCGGTTGGCCGAGGCCATCATGACCAGGCCCAGGCGCTGCTTGCCGGAGATCAGCGGCGTGATCAGCATCGACCGCGCGCCGGCGCGCTTCAGCAAGTCGCGCGCCGGCCCAAGGGCCGGCGCCGGCGCCGGCAGGCCGAGCGCCTCGCCGGACGCGAGCACCTGGTGGAGCAGGTCGGCCTGGCCGAAGAATGTCTCCAGTGCCGCACCGATCGACTCCGGGTAGCCAAGCTGGGCCAGCAGGGCCAGGCGGCCGTCCGGCTCGACCAGGTAGACGGCGCCCTGCGAGGTGCCGGCGGCATCGAGGCAGCGGGCCAGGATCTCGCCCAGGATCTGCTCGATGTCCACGGTATGCATCAGCACCTCGGAGACACCGGCCAGGACCGAGAGCTGGGCCGCCTGGAGCGCCGATCCCTGGGCCAGCGCCGCGTTCATTGAAGCCTGGCGCTCGAGCTGACGGATCACGCGGTGGGCGTGCTCTTCGGTCAGCATCGCCTGCGGGGCCGCCGGTCGTGGCGCCTCTTTGACGCGCAGGCTGTGGAGCAGGGCGTCGATCGCTTCCTGAAAATCAGGCGTGCGTACGACATAGGCGTTTGTGCCGGCGTTCTCGGCTAGGCGCCGGTCGGCCTCTTCCATCGAGGACGAGGTGATCAGCACGACCGGGATCGTGGCGAGCCGCGGGTGGCGCCGGATCGACAGGCACAGGTCGAAGCCGTCGAGTTGCGGCATCAGGATGTCGCTCATGATCGCGTCGGGCGGGTTGCGCTGGGCCTCGTCGAGCGCGCTGGCGCCATTCGCGGCGCTGGTCACCTGGAAGCCGAGCTGGCTCAAGCGGTGGCCCAGGAGCTTGCGCTGAATCGAGTCGTCGTCGGCGATCAGAATGCGGCGCCCGCGCCCGATCTGCTCCGGCGGCGGGCTCGGTGGCGGCAGGTGGGTCTGGATGGCTTGCACCAGGCGCGACGGCTCGATCGGCTTGAGCAGGAAGCCGCTGAATCCGGCCGACGCAACATCGGTCTCGTCGACGTGGGAGAGGAAGCCTGAGAGCGCCAGAATCGGCAGATCGGCGCCGTTTGGCAGGGCGCGCAGCCGCTTGATCAGCTCGACGCCGTCTATACCCGGCAGCAGCATATCCTGGATGATCAAGCTGGGCCGGCAGTCGCGCAGCAGTGCGACAGCGCTCTCGCCATCGGCGACCTCCAGAGCGGTGTACCCCGCGCTCTCCAGGGCGACGCGCAGCATCTTGCGGGTGATTGGATTGTCCTCGATGATCATGATCGTTGTCGGCGCCTGGCGATTGCCGGGTAGTAATGTCTGGGTCATCGATTCGTTTCCCTCTGCCGGTCGAGATATAGCATTCCTAAATCATTTGGAAAGTGGGTGGGCTTTTCTGTGGGGGCTTCCCCCACACCCCATTTTCCAACCCCGATAGGAATGCTATAGTCCGCTAGCACATTCGGCAGCGTGCGCGTATTGGGCGGGGCGCACTTGGTAGCCGGCGCCCGCCAGCAGAACGCGGCTGCTGTTCAAGATCGATGGGTGCGGAGTACAGCCACCACGGCGTATGCTCGGCCGTGTCGTTCCGTCGACGTGGCATCCTGGCCAGCTTGCCAATGTGACAATGGTCGCAGCGTGGAGCGGGGCCGTTTCCTGACGAGGGAATGGGGGCACCTGCCGTGAGCACGCACTGGGTGTGCGGCAGTGCTTCAATTATACTCGGAATGAGCGATCTATGTGCTGCTAAGGCAAGGTTTCGGGCAGCGCCATTCTACTTTACAATGTGAGTGGGAGAGACTGAGGGGGCTGCCCCCTCAATCCCCCTTTTTCCCAGGTCTAACGCCCTTTCTCCCGCAGCGCCCACTCATACAGCGCCACATACTCGCGCGCCGAGGCCTCCCAGGAGTGATCTTCGCGCATGCCGTGGGCGCGCAGGAGCGACCAGCCGCTGGCGTCGCGGAAGGTGGTCAGGCAGCGCCCGATCGCGTCGACCAGGTAGCTCTTTTCGTAGGGGTGGAAGCGAAAGCCGTTGCCGTCATAGCCCTCGCGGATCGTATCGTTGAGGCCGCCGGTCGCGCGCACGATCGGCACCGTGCCATAGCGCAGCGCGATCAGCTGCCCCAGGCCGCCGGGCTCGTAGCGCGACGGCATCAGGAAGGCATCGCAGCCGGCGTAGATCCGCTGCGCGAACGTGGCGTCGAATCCCAGCTTCACCGCAACCCGATCGGGTTTGGCGCGGGCGTGAGCGATAAATGCCTGCTCAATGTGCGGCTGCCCGGAGCCCAGCAGCACCACCTGCGCGTCGGTCTGGCCCAGCAGCCACGGCATCGCCGCGTCGACTAGGTCGAGCCCTTTCTGCTCGGCCAGCCGGGTGACCATCCCCAGCAGCGGCCGGCGCGGGCTCTCCTCAAAGCCGCACTCGCGCTGCAACGCCGCCTTGCAGACCGCTTTGCCGCCCATATCGTCGACGCTGTAGTGGGCGGCGATGTGGCGGTCGGTCGCGGGGTTGAAGAACTCGTAGTCGATGCCGTTGAGGATGCCGGCCAGGTGATCGCGCCTGGCCCGCAGCACGCCGTCGAGCCGCTCGCCATATTCAGCCGTCAGAATCTCCTCGGCGTAGGTCGGGCTGACGGTGCTGACAATGTCGGTGTAGACGATCCCGCGGGCCATGAAGTTCATCCAGCCGCCGAGTCCCAGGCCGGTCTCGATCATGCCACCATCGCTCAGCCCGCTCAAGTGCAGCGTGAACGGGTTGAAGTTCCCCTGGTAGGCCAGGTTGTGGATGGTGTAGACGCTGGCGATGTGCCCGAAGGTGTAGGAGTAGGCGGTCTTGAGGTAGTTCGGCAGCAGCCCGGCGTGCCAATCGTTGGTGTGGAGCAGATCGGGCTGCCAGCCCTCGACTTCGCGCAAGTGCTGGAGCAGCGCCAGGATGCCGCGGTTGAACAGGATGAAGCGCCGGTCGTCGTCGCTATCGCCGTAGATCGAGGCGCGGTTGAAGGCCGCCGGGATGTCCAGCAGGTAGACCGGCGTGTCGCCGAGGGCCGTCGTCCAGACGCGCAGCTCCTCCTGGCGCTCACCAAGCGGCAGGAAAGTGGCGGCGATCGGGCCGTGCTGGGGCGCCTTGCCCTCACGCACCTGCTTGTAGAGTGGCATGACGATCCGGGCGTCGTGACCGAGCTGCCGCAGCGCCGGCGGCAGCGCCCCAGCCACATCGGCCAAGCCGCCGGTCTTGATCAGGGGGGCGACCTCGGCGGCGACGAACAGCATGTTCATGGTCTTTTCTCCGCTCTTCAGGGCGCGGGCAGGCTCTCGGTGCGGATTGTACCACAAGACTGAGGATGGAGGATGGAGGATGGAGGATGGAATCGCGCATACGATTCCATCCTCCATCCTCCATCCTCTATCCTCCCCCGCCAGTGGTGGCGCGGATCTTGGTGGGCTGAAGGGTGAATCCGTTATCTAGATGAGGAGAAACCGACGTGCCGAAGATCGAAGTCGAAGGGTATGAAGCATTTGATGTCCCGGATGGTACCCGGCTGGTGCGGGCGCTCGAGACCAACGGAGTTGATATCCTGCATCGCTGCGGCGGCTTTGCCAAATGTACCACCTGCCGGGTTAAGTTCATCGCCGGGGAGCCCGACCGGATGACCGTCGCCGAGCGCGACAAGCTCACAGAGAAAGGGCTGCTGGGCCAGGTTCGCCTCTCGTGCCAGTCGGTGTGCGATCATGACATGCACGTCCAGGTGCTGATGACGCTGCACGAGAGCGGGCTGCCTGATCCTGGCCCTGAGCCTGAGTCACAGATCACCCCCGATCCCGTGTGGACCGAGGCCCCGCGCGATCACTAGGCTTGATGAAAAGGGGGAGTTTGAGGGGGCCGCCCCCTCAAGAATCCCCTTTCCACCACTCATTTTATGCTTGACGCCGGGATTACAATAAGTACACGATCACACTTCGCCATCATTGCTCCCCTCCGAGCCTCGCGCCGGCCAGGATATCGCTCGTGATCGCGATACCGTGGGTGGCTTTGAACATATTTGTTCCGAACAGAAGGAACCAAATATGGGCGAGATCTATCAGGAAGCCACCCGCATGCTCGATGCGCGGCGGGGCGAGCTTGCGGAGGCGATCGTGGCCGCGCGCGATCGCCGATGTCGCCAAAATCGAGCAAGTCCTGCATAACCTGCTGACCAATGCGTTGAAGTTCGCGCCGCCAGGGAGCGCGATCGATATCCGGCTCTTGAGCACTGCCGGCCAGGCGATTCTCGCTATCCGGGACGAGGGCCATGGCATTGCCGTGAGCCAGTTGAGCAGGCTGTTTATCCCGTTTGAGACGGCCGATACGCAGCGCGCCGCTGGCGAGAAGGGCACCGGATTGGGTCTGGCGATCGCGCGCAGAATTATCGAGGCGCACCATGGCCGGATCTGGGTCGAGAGCGAGGTCGGCGCTGGGGCGACGTTCTACGTGGCGCTACCGCTCGACGCGCGGCTCATCGATACGGGATCGGGTGGGGTTTAAGGGGAGGGCAGCCCTCCCCTTGCCCCTCCCTTTCCAGTTCTTTTTCTGAAAGACATAATGAATGACGATCACTCCTATCTCCTATCGGCCGAGTTGCGCCTGGCGATCGAGCAGATCCACGCTACGCCGATTAAGCTGGTGCTCGAGTACGCCGGCGCCGGCAGCCTGGCCCTGTTCTGGCTCCACAGCGTCGCCGGGTCATCGCGCACGATCCTCGAAGCCACCGATCGCTACGCCTCGACCTCGCTGGCCGACCTGATCGGCCAGGTGCCTGAGTCGTTCGTGGCCCAGGAGACGGCAGTGGCCATGGCGGCGGCGGCCTACCGGCGGGCTCTGCGCTTGGCCGACGGGGCGGCGCCCTGCATCGGGGTGGCTTGCACGGCGACGATCGCTACCGATCGGGTCAAGCGCGGCGAGCACCACTGCTGGGTCGCGGTGCGCGATAGCGGCGGCGTAAGCGCCTACGGGCTGCTCCTGACCAAGGGGCTGCGCGACCGGCTGGGCGAGGAGGCGCTGGTCAGCCGGCTCCTGCTGCGGGCGATCACCGAGGCGTGCGGGGTCGCCGCGCCGGTCGCGCTCGACCTCGCCGGCGACGAGCAGGTTGTGATGGCGCGGGCGGCGGACGAGGACCCGATCGCGCGGCTGCTCGGCGGGTCGGCGGGCTATGTGCTAGTGCCGCCCGACGGCGCGCCGCTGGTCGAGCCACCGATCAGTGGCGTGCTACTCTCCGGCTCGTTCAACCCGCTGCACGCCGGCCACGAGCGGCTGGCCCAGGCGGCTGCCGACCTGGTGGGCCGATCGGCGCTCTTTGAGCTGCCGATCGTGAACGCCGATAAGGCCCCGATCGGCTATGCCGAGATCGAGCGGCGGCTGGCCCAATTCCGCTGGCGCTACCCGGTCGTGTTGAGCCGAGCGCCGCTGTTCGTGGAGAAGGCCGACCTGTTCCCCGGCTGTGTCTTCGTCGTCGGGTATGACACGGCGGCGCGGCTGGTCGAGCCGCGCTACTACGGCGGCGCAGCGGCGCGCGACGCGGCGCTGGCGCACATCCGGGCGCGCGGCTGCCGCTTCCTGGTGGCCGGGCGCGTCGAGGCCGGGGTCTTCTGCACCCTGGCCGACATCCCGGTGCCCGCCGATGCCCGCGACCTGTTCCTGGCGCTGCCGGAGCGCGATTTTCGAGTCGATCTTTCCTCAAGTGAGATCCGCGAGCGGCTGAAGTAGGGCCGGCGTGTTTGCGCTCAACGCCTATGTGCAAGCAGCAGCAATGTTTCGTACATTCGGTGTACGCTCCCGCCTGAACGTTCGATCACTTCCGCCATGGCCTGGAAAAAGCGCGTTTTGTCTGGTTCGGGTAGTGTGCGGTGATTTGAGTAGGTGTGCAGCAACTTCAGATAGTCGGCGCCGGGATACACGTGGTCCCAGGCGTGGCGAACCTCGTGAAGGTTCGCGAACGCATCGGACCGGCGTAGTGCCTCTTTATACCTGTTGGTCTTCTCAGGTAAAGGGATGTCGGTATCGTCGGCTGATGTGGGGGTGAAGTAGGTCTCATACAGCGGCTGAGACGCCTCCCAGAAAGGGGTATGCTCCGTCACATCGAGGTTCCACACTAAGGCGATCGCCCCGCCGCTTTTGAGCGCCGCTGCCGCTTTGGCACATCCCTCGTCGGGCGCGATCCAGTGGAAAGCCTGGGCCGCCAGCACCAGGTCGAAAGCCTGCTCCTGCACCGGCCAGGTCTCAAACGACGTATGCACAATCTTTACTCGCGGGTAAGATCGAGACTTCTGGGCGGCAAAGGCGGCCAGGGCGGCGCCAATTTCAAGCGCCAGGATCGTATATCCTCTTGCCGCGAAAGGAAGTGTCATTTGTCCCGTGCCACAGCCGATCTCCAGAATCGTCCCGTCGGAAGAAAGCGCGGCTAACTCGACAATGGCGTCAATGATTGCTTTCGGGTAGCCTGGTCGCGCCTCATCATACAGGGCGGCGTCCTCATCGAAGCTGTCGCGGAGCAGTGTAATGCCAGGCATGGGTTTCCTCGCAGTCGTGCCGTGTAGTCGTGACGAGCCGTATCATACCATGGTATATCGGCGCCGGCTTGCCATCCTCGGCGAACGTGGTACTATGGGCCGGATCGTAGTATACAAGGAGGAGAAGTCATGACCAGGCCCCTCCGTGTCGGCATCGTCGGCGCCGGTGCCATAGCGACGCTCGGCCATATTCCCGGCCTCCAGCGCGTCCCGGATGTCCAGATCGTCGCCATCTGCGATACGAACGCTGAGCGCGCCCGCGCCGCTGCGGCCAGGTTCGGCATCCCGGCGGTCTTCGAGGACTACAACGATATGCTGGCCCAGGTCGAGCTTGACGCTATCACTGTCGGCGTGCCCAACCTCTACCATGCGCCGGTCACGCTGGCGGCGCTGGCAGCCGGCAAGCACGTCCTGTGCGAGAAGCCGCTGGCGATCACGGTGGCCGATGGCGAGGCCATGGTGGAGGCAGCCCGGCGGGCTGGCCTGCTGCTGGCGGTCAATATGCACAACCGGCTGCGGGCCGACATGCAGGTGCTGCGCGAGATCGTCGCCGGCGAGCGGCTGGGTCGGGTCGGCTACGCCAGCGCGCGCTGGTTCCGCCGCAGCGGCATCCCCGGCTTCGGGAGCTGGTTCACCCGCCGCGACCTGGCCGGCGGCGGCGTGCTGATGGATATCGGCGTGCATATGCTCGACCTGGCTACATGGCTGCTCGGGTTCCCGCAGGTCGCGGCGGTGCGCGGCGAGACCCAGGCCATCCACGGGCCGCGCGGGCGCGGGCTGGGCGGCTGGGGGATCGAGCGGGTGCCCGGCGGCACGTTCGACGTCGAGGACTTCGCCGCGTCGCACCTGCGCCTGGCCAACGGCGGGCTCGTCACCGTCGAGGTGAGCTGGGCGGTCCACGGCCGCGACGAGCAGCGGGTGCAGCTATTCGGCGACGAGGCCGGCGCCGAACTCGTTCCCCGACCTGTTCGGCGCCGCTACGGCGCTGCGCCTGTTCCGCGAGGAGGGCGACACACCGGCCGAGGTCATCCCGACCCTGCCGCGCCTGGCCGGCAGCGAGTGGGACCGCTCGATGGCCCGGTTCGTCGATGCCATTCACACCGGCTCCGCGCCCACGGCCACCGGCGAGGAGGCCCTGACGGTCCTGCGGCTGCTGGACGCGACCTACCGCTCGGCGTCGGAGGGGCGCGAGATCAGCCTCTGAGAGACTGTTTGAAAAGGGGGAGTTTGAGGGGGCCGCCCCTCAAGAATCCCTTTTCCACCGTGGATCGTAGGCGAGACAAAGCCTTTTCAAACAGTTTCTGTGGGCGGGAATTGAGAATTGAGAATGATGAGCGGATATTCACGTATCACGTTTCACGCATCAGGTAAATCGTCATGCGCTACGGATGTGTCATCACGCCCGACCAGATCAGAGCCGCGATCACTGCCGGATTCGACTACGTCGAGTTGCCGGCGTGGTCGCTGGACCCCGAGGGGCGGTCAGGGCTAGGGCTAGGGCGCGTTGGGCGCGCGCTGGCCAGGGCCGGCCACCCGATCAAGGTCGAGGTCTTCAGCGGCCTGCTGCCGGAGGATCTGGCTGTCGTCGGCCCCGGCGTCGACCAGGAGCGGCTGCGGCGCTACCTGCACCGCGTCTTTACCGATATGTGGGCGCTCGGCGGGGTGCTGGTCGTGCTGGGTATCGGCCCATCCCGGCACATCCCCGAAGGCTTTCCGCGCGCGCAGGCCGAGGCGCAGTTCGCCCAGGCGCTGGCCATGATCGAGGAGGAGAGCGGGCGCAACGGCCTTGAGTTGGCGCTGGAGCCACTCAATCGCGCCGAGACCAATCTGCTGAACACACTCGACGAGAGCTGCCGTTTCCTGGCCAACTACAACATCCCCGACGTCCGGCTGCTGGCCGATATCTACCATCTCACTGTCGAGGACGAGCCGTTGGAATCGCTGATCTCCTGCGGATCGCGGATCGCTCACGTCCATGTCGCAGACGGTGAGCGCCTGCCGCCGGGCCAGGGCGGCTTCGACTTCGGGCCGTTCTTCGCGGCCCTGCGCCAGGCCGGCTACGACGAGCGGATCTCGATCAAGTGCGACTGGCGCGACTTCGAGGGTGAGGCTGCGGCGGTGCTGGCGTATATCAAGGAACGCTGGGAGGCGAGCGCGCTGGAGCGGGAGTGGGACTAAATCGGCGGCCCGGTCAGCAGCGCCTCCATTTCTTCGCCCGGCGCATGCGTCTTGCCGCTTGCAGGCACCAGCAGCAGCGCGTTGGCGCCGCGCAGCGAGAGCAGCCGGCTGGAGCCCTGCGCCCCAGTGCTGCGCGCAACCAGCCGCCCATCCTCCCAGGCGACGATGGCGCGCTGGTACTCGGGGCGGTCGTCCGAGGATTGGATCGGGTCGCGCAGAACCACGCTGATGCGCGGCCGGTCCGGCCGTGTGTCGCCCTGCATGCGCCGCAGCGCCGGCCGCACGAACACCTCGAACGAAACCAATGAGGAGACTGGGTAGCCGGGTAGCCCGAAGACCAATTTATCCCGAACCGTCGCGAAGGTGGTCGGCTTGCCGGGCTTGAAGGCGATCCGCCCGAAGTGGACCGTGCCAAGCTCGGCCAGCAGCGGCTTGATCAGGTCGCGCGTGCCCATCGAGACCCCGCCGCTGGTCAGCAGCACGTCGGCGCGCTCCAGCCCGGCCAGGATCGCGGCCCGCTGCAAGGCGGCGTCGTCGCGGGCGATGCCGAGCGAGATCGTCGCGCAGCCAGCCTCGCGGGCGGCCGCCAGCAGCGTGTAGCGGTTGCTGTCGCGGATGCCGCCGGCGCTCAGCGGCGCGTCCGGCTCGTGGACCTCGTCGCCGGTGGCCAGCACCGCGACCAGTGGCCGCCGGTAGGCCTGGATGCGCACCCGCCCGACGGTTGCCAGCAGCCCGATCTCGGCGGCGCCGAGTGGTGTGCCGCGCGCCAGCACCAGCTCGCCCGGCACCATGTCCTTGCCGACGGGCATGGATGTTATCGCCGGGGCCGACGGCGCGGTCGACCCGCAGCACCCCGCCCTGCTCCTCAGTCTGCTCGACCATGATCACGGTGTCGGCGCCTGGCGGGATCGGAGCGCCGGTCATGATCCGCACCGCCGTGCCGGGGCCGATCTCGGCGCGCTCCTGGCCGCCGGCGACCAGCTCGGCCAGCACGCGCCGCTCGGCCAGGCCGTCGGCGGCGCGCAGGGCGTACCCGTCGACAGCCGCCTTGGGCACGTCCGGCAGCGGCTCCTCGGCGCGGACATCCTCGGCCAGCACCCGGCCCTCGGCGGCCAAGCTGCCGATCTCCTCGGCGCCGAGCGGTGCCACGTGCTCGGCGATGATCCGTAGCGCCTCCTCAACCGGCACCATAGGGTAGGGCGACTCGCGCCGCATCGATTGCATATGGACGGCTCCTTTTCCCGCCGGCTGATCGTTGACTAGAGCTGTTGCAGCAGGCCCATCAGCTTATGCTTGCGCCCGTGTTGCGTGCGGATGCCGCCGAGGTAAGCTCGCCATTCGTCCTGGCGGCCGGTCGCGCGGTAGGCATCCCGTGCGCGTCGCAGCCAACCGATCGCGTAGTCGTAGTGTTCGGGCCTTCCCGGCGTTGATGATGCGCTCAGCCTGCGTGGTGGCGGCCTTGATGACCCAGTCGGGCCGTGTCGTGAGCGCAGCATCCATTACCCGCTCCAGCAGCCCGTAGTGATACCCATCTTTGATGGCTGCAATGGCGTCGTCGATCAGCCCCTCGTGGAGGAAGATGTCTACTTTGGCGTCACTCAGATAGGCTTGGCGCTCGCGCAGATCGTCGAGCAGTTCAGAGCGCAGCTCCGGCCAGCGCTCGCCCGCCAACTGCTGCACTTTCAGATAGGCGTTCAGGCTGGGTGTGGCGCGAAACGCGATCTCGGCGGCGTGCAGGGCGCGCCTGCTGTCGCCCATTGCGACGGCCAGGTCGCTTAACCAGGCGGCTAGCGCACCTTTATTCCGATTCGCAGGGAGAGCGTAGATATCAAGTGTACCAGGGGGTGTCTCCATGTCCAGGCCGTGTTCGGCTATCTGCACGGCCGCTACCAGCTCTCCGCGCTCGCGCAGTGCCCTGGCCAGCTCCAGGGCCTCATCCGGGCTGGACAGCAATTTCAGTCCCTCGTCGACCGCTTCCTGCACCCGGCCCAGCTTTGCCAACATCACGAGGTAACGGTCATGTTGGCCCTCGGCCTCAGACAGGTAGAGATATTCCTGGTGGCGCCCCTGGCGCTCCAAGATCGCCAGCCGAATCAGCGCCAGTTCGTCGGCGTAATGAGGCGCTTCGGAGTCCCAGGCGCCCTGCTCGGTAATCTGGCCCCCGAGCACCCGCAGCAACGCCGGATCATCCCAGCCCTGTTCGGCGGCGGTCTGGGCCATCCGAAAGGTCTCGCCCGCATCGTAGTCGTCCAGTGGGCGCGCCCAGTCGCCGAACCGTTTGGCCCAGGTGCGACGCTTGGCCGGGGACAGATCGGCGATCAGCACCGCCCTGGTCCACGCCTCCCCTAGCTCCGAGAAGAGCTCCGCTGCCTCGCCCTCGTCATCGTACAATTGCTCGTAGCCTTTTTGGTACTCCTCGGTGAGCGCTTCCAGGAGCAGCATCGCGTTGTGGGCATCGCCACCCTCGATAAATTGCTCCGCCTGGCGCATGAGATCGCGGACGCCCGTTACGGCGACTCCGCTGTCGGGGTACCCGCCGTAGCGGCCCCGGCCGGATGAACCGACAAGCGCCCGTACTTGCTGCCGGATCGGCTGCGGATCGATCGGCGTGCGGCGGGCGGGAGCGCTAGGTTGCCGTGATTGTTGGGTGGTGTCGGTCAGGCGCAGCAGCGCAACCTGGCGCTCAATCTCGTCGGCAAGATCGGTGTCGCGGGCGGATATGGCGAGCAGCAATCCTTGAAGCTGGGCGCGGTCCAGCTCGGCAAGCAGTGTCTCCAGCGCGGGGCGGGTCTGGATATCTGTGGGGGCGGAAAGGTAAGCCAACAACACCGCCACTATATGCTTGCACCATTCGCCCCCCGCATAGGGGCAGGTGCAGCTCGCGGCGGTGATCCCACCCTCGTCGAAGGTTACGCGAACCTTATAGGGGGCATACTGGCTGCCCTCGACCTCGCCTTGGAGCGAGCCGCCGCGCAACGCCAGCGTGCCTACGGCGCCCCGCTCCTGGTAGCTTCGGCCCCGGCTAAACGTGTCGCCGGAGCAGTGGGCACGGATCACGACCTCGCTTAGTGAGGGGATGACCATTCTTGCCCTCGAATAATGAAGCTCGTGGGTGCCGGTAGGCGCCGCACAGGCTCCTGCTGTATCACCACGCCCCCAACGCCGGCGAAACAACCTCCTCGACCTCGGTCTGCGATTTGCTGGCGGCGTGCTCCTGCTCGGCCAGGAACCAGGTCGCCTCCATCGCTGCCATGCAGCCCTCGCCGGCTGCCGTGATCGCCTGGCGGTAGATGTGATCGACCACATCGCCGGCGGCGAAGACGCCCGGAATATTGGTCCGCGTCCGGCCGTCGGTCAGGATATAGCCGCCTTCGTCGAGCTTGATCGTCCCGGCGAACAGGCCGGTGTTGGGGAGGTGCCCGATATAGGGGAACACGCCGTCGGTCTCCAGCGCCGTCACCGCGCCGGTCTTCAGGTTCTTGACCTGTACGCCGGTGACCTTCTGATCGCCCAGAACCTCCTCGACAGTCGAGTCCCAGATGAAGCGCAGCTTGCCCGACTTCTCCAGGGCGAACGCGCGCTCCTGGAGGATCGGGTCGGCCCGCAGTTGGTCGCGCCGGTGGACGATCACCAGCTCGGTCACGTAGCGGGTCAGGAAGAGCCCTTCGTCGAGTGCGCTGTTGCCGCCGCCGACGACCACGACCTTCTTGCCGCGGAAGAAGAAGCCGTCGCAGGTCGCGCAGTAGGAGACGCCGCGGTTGGCGAGCTTCTCTTCGCCGGGGACGCCCAGTTTGCGCGGCGATGCCCCGGTCGAGATAATCACCGTGTCGGCGGTGACGGTCGCGCCAGAGTCAGTTACCAGCGAGAATGGGCGCCTGGAGAAGTCGACCTGCTCGACCAGCGCGTCCAGAAACTGAGTGCCGAAGCGCGCGGCCTGATCCTCCATCTTCTGTGCCAGGTCGTAGCCGCCGACCGCCTCCGGGAAGCCGGGGTAGTTCTCGACCTCGCTGGTGGTGGCGATCAGGCCGCCCGGCTGGAGGCCGCGGATCACCAGCGGCTCTAGGTTCGCGCGCGCGGCATACAGCGCCGCCGTCAGGCCCGCCGGCCCTGAACCGATGATGACAACTTTGTAGTGCATATGTGAAACTCCCTTATCCGTCGCTTTGACTTATGAATTGTTTAAAAAGGGGCAGTTTGAGGGGAAGCCCCTCAAGAACCCCATTCCACCAGCGAACTTCCGCGATAAACGGTCTTTTCAAACCGCCTCTATGATAGCATAAGTCAGGCCGTTGTGTCTGTGATCTTGATTACCCCCCCTGGGTATAGCCCCACGCATTTTTACCGAATGACAACTTTGACATTTCGCCGTTATGCAATCGTACTATAATATATCGCAAAGGGGTGAGCACCCTTTGAGCGATGGGTTCGCCACGTTCGCGCCATCTCTACCGTGCTCACCCCTTGATACTAACTTGCATTCTGGAGGAAAAGATGAACGTGTAGGAAATGAGATCGTGGAGGGCGGCCCCTTCACACCTCCCCGCCCTAAGACAGCCACACTTGCAGCTTAGATTATCTACCTACCAACAACCTCATCGATCGCCGGAGCAACCACAATGCCGCTCTCATTCCGCCGTCCCGGCCCGATCATCGTGCTGCTGTTGCCGCTTCTGCTGCTCCCGTCCCCCTGGACTGGACGGCTCCACGCAGCGTCTCCCTCGGTTCAGATCAACGAGTTCATGCCTGATCCTGGTAGTACAGGAACTTCAGAGTGGGTTGAGCTGTTCAATCCCAATCCGTTTGATATCAACATCGGCGGTTGGCAGATCGACGACGATACCCCGGGTGGGGGGAAGACGATTACCACTGGAACCATCCTCCCGGCCGGCGGTCTGATGGTTGTGACGCTGGCGTCCAGTATCCTCAATAACGGTGGCGACACGGTTCAGCTCCTCGATGCGGCCGGCGCCGTCGTCGATAGCCATCCGTACAGCGGCTCAAGCGCCGGCCAGAGCTATGCGCGTGTGCCTGATGGTGGCGCGACATGGGTGAAGGGTGCGTCATCGCCAGGTGCCTGGAACACCCTTCCGGGTCCTACACCGGCTCCGACATATACATCGACGAGCACGCCGACCGCCACAAGCACGCCGACCGCCACGAGCACGCCGACCGCCACGAGCACGCCGAGCCCGACAAGCACCGCAACTCCAACTCCCACTGCCACGCAAACGCCACTGCCGACCAGCACCAGCACACCCTACCCGTCCGGCCTCAGGCTGAATGAGTTTCTTGCCAATCCTGGAACACTCTATAGCCACGAGTGGATCGAGATCGCCAACGACGGCGAGGCGACCGCTGATCTTTCCGGCTGGAAGCTGGATGATAGTGCGGGCGGCGGCGCGCCGTATACGCTTCCGGCCGGCACGATCGTCGAGGCACGTGCCCTGGTGGTGGTCGAGTTGCCGTCGGCGCTGCTGAACAACGACGGCGATAGTGTCCGGCTCCTGCGGCCCGATGGCGCCGTCATGGACGAAACCAGCTACGCCGGCAGCGCCGTCGACGCGAGCCGCAGCCGCGCGCTCGACGGCGCCTGGTATGAGAGCCCACCCTCGCCGGGCGCTACCAATCTGCCGCCCAACACGCCCACTCCGACGGCGACGCGCACGCCCACGCTGACCCCGACGGCGACTCGCACGCCCACACCGACGCGCACACCGACCATGACCCGCACGTCGGTACCGACCGATACCCCTTCGCCGACGCGCACGCCGACAGAGACGCGCACGCCCACATCCACTCGCACGCCCACGCACACACCGACAGAGACGCGCACGCCGACTGCGACCCGCACGCCGACAGAGACTCGCATGCCGACAGAGACTCGCACGCCCTCGCCTACCCGTACGCCATCGCCTACGCGCACCCCAACCGCGACTCGCACCCCCAGCCGTACAGCAACCGCGACCGCCGCTCCGGCAACCGTGACGCTAGCCCCCACCCAGGGTGAGTACGCTACCGAGGTGATCCTGAACGAGCTTTTACCGAATCCCAAGAGTCGCTACGAGCATGAATGGGTTGAGCTTTACAATGCTGGCGGGACAATCGCGGCGCTCTCGGGCTGGAAGATCGACGACGGCGATGGCGGCGGGTCGCCGTACACGCTCCCGGCCGATACCAGCATCGCCCCCGGCGGATTCCTGGTGGTCGAGCTGCCGTCGGCGCTGCTGAACAACGATGGCGATAGCGTCCGGCTCATCCGCCCGGATGGCGTGGTGCTCGAACTCGACCAACTATGGCGGCAGCCTGCCGGATGCCGAGCCGCTGCCGCTCCGCCGGCGGCGCCTGGTACGATAGCGCATCGCCGTCGCCTGGTGCGGCCAACCCGCCCGCCGGTGCCGCGACCCCGGCGACGAGCGCGCCGGCGGCCCTCATCCAGGCTGACGGAGTGACAGAGGTTATCGCGCCCGCCTCACTCGGTGCCTCGTCACCCCTGGCGCAGCCGGTCGAGCCGGTCAGCGAGGTGAGCGCCATTCCCATGGCGACGCCGCGTCTTCCCGCGTGGTCGAGCCAGGATCTGGCTGGGGCACGCCCATACGCGCTGCCCACGCCCGGCACGCTCTACCGCCGCGTCGCCACCCGCACACCGATCCCGACCCCAACCATGGCGCCGCCCGCGACTCCTCAGTCGCTCGCCGCGCCGGAGTCGCCGCCCGATGCCCCGGCCCCAACGCCGCTGCCGCAGGTGGCCGGTGGGGCGCTGGTGCTGGTGGGCGCGGCCGCCGCCCGGCAGGCGTGGCGCCGCCGCATCCACGGGCGCCCCGCCGCAGCGCAGCCGGAGCGGCCGAGCCCTGCGGCGCCCGCGCTTGATGATGAGCTTCCTCCTCCTTGAGAGACTGTTTGATCTGGGCGGCGGAAAAGGGGAGTTTGAGGGGGCAGCCCTCTCAGACTCCCCTTTTTCAGATAGTCTCCGAGAGTAGTTCCGGTTGAGGCGACGGCTGGAGCCGGGTATGCTATAATGCCCGGCAACATTCCACTCTTCGCTCCGCGACGCCGCTCGGTCAGAGAGGAGGAGCCGCATGAACGATCCGCAAACCCTTGTGCAGGATCGGCTGGCCCGCAATAGCTGGGGCCTCCTGGCGACTCAGGGCTATATTCTGGGCATGGATATCGGCGGTTACGGCCTGCGCGCCGCCCTGCTCGATCTACACAATCACTCCTACGCCAGCGTCCACAACGAAGCAAAGGCCACAAACGCCCAAGATCTGGTCGTCAATGCGATTGCCGGTGCGCGCAACTTGCTGGAGGAGCACAATGTCGCGACCGACCGGCTGGTGCGTATCGGCGTGGGCTTCGGCGGGCCGGTGGACGCGCGCCGGGGCGTGGTACACCTTTCGCACCGGATGCCCGGATGGGAGCAGTTCCCGCTCAAAGACCAGATCGAGGATGCCTTTGGGGCGGTCGCGCTGATCGACAACGACGCGAACCTGATCGCGTTGGCCGAGGCGACCTTCGGCGTCGGGCGTGATGTGCAGCAGTTGTTCTACTTGCATCTGAGCAGCGGCGTCGGCGGCGGGGTGGTGCTGGATGGGCGGCTCTACCACGGCGCCACGACGACCGCCGGCGAGATTGGCCACGCCGTCGTCGGGCCGATCGACCCGGTCTGGGGGCGCGAGCGGAATGGCACGCTGGAGCAGCATCTCTCGATCAATGGGCTGCTGCGGCGCGCCGGGGAGCTTGGCCTGGAGACCAACCTGCTCAGTGATATCTTTGGCGAGCATCCGATCGGGCGCCAGGTGGTGGGTGAGGCGGTCGATATGTTGGCTGTGCGGCTCTCGCAGATCATCGCGCTGCTCGACCCGCAGATGGTCGTGCTGGGTGGCGTGGTGGCCCGACACGGCGGCGACGCCTTCGCCACAGCGATCCAGGAGCGGATGCGTACCTACATGGCCTCGCTGATCGATCGCCCGATCCCGATCGTCAGTTCGGTGCTCGGCTTCGAGAGCGTCTCGATCGGCGGGCTGGCCCTGGCGCTTCAGAGCATGTTCGACTAACCCCTGACCTGATGACAAGATGAGGGGTGACAAGATGAAGGGGTGACAAGGCGATCCCATACTGTCACCTTGTCACCTTGTCATCCCCGGTTTGCGCCTGCCGCTTCCCGATGCTATAATGCCCGGAGTTTCTTGGTGCGCCGGTGCGTGCTGATTGGCCGCGCCGCGTTTTTCGTTTTTATACCATTGATGTGAAAAAAGGGAGAGTTTGAGGGCCGCCCCTCAAGAATAACCCACTCACATTTGACGTGAAAAAGGGGGAGTTTGAGGGGCCGCCCCTCAAGAATAACCCACTCACATTTTCGTAAGTGCGTTGTGCGTGTAACGCGTGAAAGTCTGACAGGAGCTATGGACGCAAAAAATGTAATCTACGGCGAGACTGGCATCGACCGGCTGGTGCAGCTCTTGCGCGCCAGTGGCCAGCCGCAGGACATCGCCCGGCTGACCGAGCGCTACCTGGAGCTTCTACGTGAGCTCGTCCAGGCGGAGGAGCAGCGATCATGAGTGACCAACTTTCCTTCAAGGGCAATGCCGAGCAGCGCGCCCTGGCCGAGCAGGTCTTCCAGATCATGACCGCTCAAGGGCGCTTCTTCGCGTCCGATGCGCCGATCCACCAGACTCTCGACAACTTGGCCGATTTCTTCTCCACGCAGCAGAAATCCGACCGTGAGAAGGTCGCTGTGGCTATCGACGCGGCGCTGCGCGCGAACCAGGCGGTCTTTGCCCGCGAGGAGCGCGGCGAAGGCGTGAGCTATGTGATCTCGCGACTGGGGATGTACCGCCCCCGGCAGGAAGATACCCGGCATATGTTCAAGCGGCGGCTCTACGAGCCGGAGCAGCCCCTGCCGATCGACGACATCAGTGTGGTGGTGACGACGACGCGTCCGGCGCTGACGACGGTGGAGCCGGTCTTTATCTCGGATTACTGGCAGCAGCAGGCCGGCCTGACACCGGTGTCCCCGCCCACCGATGGAGTCAAAGAGGAAGCTGCCCCGGTCGAGGTCGAGCAGGCTGCCCCGGTCGAGGTCGAGCAGGCTGCCCCGGTCGAGGTCGAGCAGACTGCCCCGGCCGAGGTCGTGGAGGTTGCCGCGCCGCAGGTTAGCGGCACGCCCAACACAGTTATCACGCTGCCCAACGGCGTACAGATCGACCTGCGCCGCCCGGCCGCCGACCTGATGGCGCAGTATGGTCCGACGCTGGTTATGCAGTTGCGCCAGGCGCTTGAGAGCGACCCGCTGCGCCGGATCGTCCTGTTCGGCAACGATGTGTTTCCGGAGGCGGTGGTCAATTCCTTTGGCAAGAACGAGTTGCGCCGTATCCGCGACTACCTGACCGAGACCGGCGAGCCGCAATTGGACACCCAGATTATCTCCGACATCTTCTACCACAATCCACGCCAGCCCGACTACGAAACGTTCCGTTTCGCGCTCAACTATCGGCTGAATCGTGAGAAGGACTTTGAGTTCGTCGGCGTCGAAGGGGCACGCCTGTGGTCGACCAAGGGCCTGCCGGCGATCGGCACCAAGCGGGTCAAGGCCAGCGAGATGGGCCAGCTCACCGGCTATATCGAGGAGGGCTTCGACGACAGCCTGGCCGACCAGAGCGTCGATCTGATCCGCAAGAACGGCTCATTGAGCCATATTCTGACCTTCTTTGAGTGGGAGTATGGCATCCTGCCGTTCACCAAGGCGCTCGCCAGCCTGCTCCCGTCGGCGCTGCTGCCCGACCAGCGCACGGCGGTGCTGCGGTTTGAGTTGCCCCAGCACTACACCTCGTCGCTGGTCGAGCTGCGCTACCCGACCGGCAACCGCGGCGGGTGGCTCCAGGGGTTGGAGGAGTTCTTCCACGAGCACCTGGTGCCCGGCGCGATGATCACCCTGGCCCGCACCGGCGAGTCGCATATCTTCACGCTGACCTATGAGGAGCAGGCCGAGGCCGAGGACCGGCTGCTGGTGTTGGACGAGAAGAAGAACAAGTTTGCCTTCGCCAACGTCACCTACTACGCAGCGGTGGACAGCGATGGGCTGGTGAACCAGCAGCGGTATGGCCGGCTACGCAACCTCAAGGCGCTGGCGATGAGCGAACGGCGCAAGGCCGACGTGGTGCTGGAGCAGGTCTTCGAGACACTTGGCGAGCGGAAAGGCACCCGCTCGGAGCCGCAGTCCTACGCCACGTTCAGCGATCTGTTTGTGGCGTTCAACGTGCTGCGGCCGGCTTCACATGACTACGTCGCGCACCTGCTCAAAGAGGGCGAGTATTTCGAGGCCAGCGAGTCGACCTCCGGCGGCTGGCTCTACACCCCACCGCCTGTAGAGGTCGATGAGAAGGAAGAGGAAGAGGAAGAGTTCTACGACGACGACGACGATTGATGAGGTTGTCTGAAAGGGGGAGTTTGAGGGGCAGCCCCTCAAGAACCCCTTTCCAACTTCAGAAAGTCTCTAAGACGTTGTCTGAAAGGGGGAGTTTGAGGGGTTTCCCCTAAAGAGTCCCCTTTCTACCACGGAACTTAGGCAAGAACAAGGAGTTGTAAGGGAAACGTGGGACGTGAGACGTGATGAGGAATCTTCACGTCTCACGTTTCACGCTTCCTGTTTTAGCGATGATAATCACAAGCTATATCCAAGATATCGGTGCCAGCGACCACAAGCTGGTGATGCGCGATCTGAAGCCGCTCTCCGGCCTCAGTCGCGCCGACCGTGAGGCGTTCTGGCCGGCATGGGAGCGTATTGTGCCCATGCGCCGGGCCGAGATCGCCCAGTCCATGGTCGAGCTGGCCGAGGATAATATCGACCTGGACTTCGGCGAGATATTGCGCTGGTGTCTGGACGACGAGGACGCCGCCGTGCGTGTCAGCGCCATTGAGGGGCTTTGGGAGGATGAGAGCCTGTACAAGCTCCACCGGCTGCTGATCATGCTCCGGTCGGACCCGGCGCCGGCCGCGCGCGCCGCGGCGGCGGTGGGTCTCAGTCGCTTCGCCTACCTTGCCGAGATCGAAGAGCTGGAAGCGCACGATGCGCAGCAGTTGCGGGGCGCGCTGCTCGACAGCATCCTCGACGAGCGGCAGCCGGCCGACGTGCGCCGCCGCGCGCTTGAGAGCGCCGGCTACTTCTCGGCCAACGACGAGGTGCAGCGGCAGATCGAGCTGGCCTATGCCTCCAATGAGCAGTTCCAGCGCGAGAGCGCGCTGGTGGCCATGGGCCACTCGATGCTGCCCCGCTGGCTGCCGACGATCGGCGGGGCGCTGGCGAGCCGGTCGCCGGCGCTGCGCTACGAGGCCGCACGCGCCGCCGGCGAGCTGGCCGACGAGGCTCGGTCGCTAGTGCCGCGGCTGGCCCAGCTCCTGACCGACGACGATACCGAGGTCGCGTTCGCCGCGATCTGGGCGCTCGGCCAGATCGGCGGCGACCCGGCGCGGCGGGCGCTGCAGCAAATACGCAAGAGCCAGGATACGGCCCGCAGCCAGGCGGCCATCGCGGCGCTTGAGGAGCTGTCGCTCGGCGATGACGTTAACGATTAGCCGGCCCCGAGTTAGAGATTGGAGATTAGAGATTGAGCGCGATGCCCCAATCGCTAATCTCCAATCTCTAATCTCCCGCAGAGAGTATCTATGCAACTGGTAGACCTGGACCAGATCCACGATACCTACGACCATATCTACCTCTCGCCGCACCTGGACGACGCCGCGCTCTCGTGCGGCGGGGTGATCGCGCAGCACAGCTCCAGGGGCGGGCGTGTGCTGGTCGTGACGATCTGCACCGCACCATCCGAGGGTCCGTTCAATCGCCTGGCCAGGGAGTTTCATGGTCAATGGCGGCTCGCCCCGGCCCAGGTAGTCAGCTCGCGGCTGCACGAGGATGAGTTGGCTATGGAGCGGCTTGGCGCCGATTACTACTGGGCGGGGATGCTGGACGCGATCTACCGTCTCCCCGCAGCCTACGATAGCCGCGAGCGGCTGTTTGGGACGCCGGTGTCCGACGATCCGCTGCTCCCCGTCCTACGCCAGTTGATCGGCGAGCTGTGCGCCCGTGCCCCGCGCGCCAACATCTACGCGCCGCTCGGCGTCGGCAGCCATGTCGATCATCTGATCACCTACGCTGCGGCCCTCGGCTGTGTCCCCACGGTCGCGTTTTACGAAGATATCCCGTATGTCTTGCGGCCGGGCGCGCTCGAACACCGGCTCAACGACACGCGCCGCCCCTGGGTCGCCGGCACTATCGCGATCGATACGGCCCTGGCGCGCAAGATTGGCGCTGTCGAGCTGTACGCCAGCCAGTTGGGCGAGCTGTTCGGCGGCTCGGCGGCCATGACGCAGGCGCTCACCGCCTATGCCGAGGGCCTGTTCCCGGAGGAGGGCACGTACGGCGAGCGGCTGTGGATGAGGGACGTGCAGGCAGACAAACGATCATGAGCATGTCTGAGCAGCGTTCGACGCTCGATGTGCCGCCGGCGGCGCTCTCCGGCGCGGTGGTGGAGCCTGATGATGCGACTTGGGACGCCTTCGCGCAGCAGCATCCTCATGGGCACCTGCTTCAATCCAGCGCCTGGGGCGCGCTCAAGCGCCAGGTCGGTTGGGAGACGCGCCGGGTGATGGTCGTCGACCCCGGTCGCCCCTACGCCGGAGCGCAGCTCCTGCTGCGTCACCGCCTGGGGTTGAGCGTGGCCTACGTCCCACGTGGGCCGCTGTTCGCCGAGGAGGTGCAGGCCAACACGCTGCTGCTGGCGAGGCTGGATCGGATAGCGCGGCGCAATCGGGCAGTGTTTCTGCGCCTGGAGCCGAACATCCTGGAGAGCGCCCCCCAGGCTGGCGCGCTGCACAGCGCGCTGCTGCTGCACGGCTTTCGCCCGGCCGATCCGCTTCAGCCACGCAGCACCCTGCACCTTGACCTCGCCCCAGCGCCCGATCGGCTGCTCGCCGCGATGAGCAAGGGCCACCGCGCCGATATCCGCCGCGCGGCGCGCGAAGGCGTCGGCGTGCGAATCGGCGCGCGGCCGGCTGACCTTGATGCCTTCTATACGGTGATGGAGCAGACCAGCGCGCGCGCCGGCTTCGCGATCCACAGCCGCGCGTATTACCAGGCGGCTTGGGAGCTGTTCGGGGCCAATGGCCGGGCGCTGCTGGCGCTGGCCGAGCGCGATGGACAGACGATCGCCGCGTGTATGATCCTGGCCTGGGCCGGCGCCGGGCTGTACTTGTACGGCGGCTCGAACGAGGATGGGCTACGCAGCGGCGCCAACCACGCGCTCCAGTGGCACGCGCTCCAATGGGCGCGCGAGCAGGGCTGCGCGCTCTACGATTTCTGGGGCATCCCCGACGCGCTGGCCCAGGCGGCGACCGCCGACGACGCAGGTGAGCGGGCGCGGCTGGAGGCCGCAGCACAGGCCGACCCACTCCAGGGCGTGTTCCGCTTCAAGAAGGGCTTCGGCGGCCAGGTCGTTCGCTATCTGCCGGCGTATGATCGAGTCTATATCCCGCCGCTCTACGCGCTCTGGCGGCGTCGGTTTAGTAATTAGAGGTCAGAGATTACAGCGGTGGCGCCCACAATGCCGCTATTGCCTGCGGCAGCAAGGTACTTCACCCATTTTTACCGTCGATTTTTGCCCGACCGGGCAAAAATCGACGGTAAAAGGAAGAAAAAGTACCACTCTGCCGAAGGCTGAGGTAGATATGGCCGAGGAACAAGAGCTTTCACTAGAGGATGCGCGCCGGCTGATCCGGTGGCTCGAAGGCGAACTCGAACGCCAGCGCGGGCTGAACGGCGAGATGCGCCGCGCGGTTGCCGATCTGGCCCGCGCCTTCCAGGAGTTGCTGGCGCGCGCCCACGACGCCGCCGCCACTGGCGAGCTGGAGCGCGTGCGCCAGATTACGATCGAGAACCGCAATGCCTGGCAGGACTATTTGCAGCAGATCATTCAAGCGGCGCAGTCCCGGCCCGACCGAGAGGGTGATGACAAGACGACAAGATGACAAGATGACATACCACGCAACACGCAACACGTAAATCGTACATGGGGGGAACTGTGATTCGCGCGATCATCTTCGATATGGGCCAGACTCTGCTGCGCTTTGTGCGGCCCGGCGGCGGCTCGTGGCGTGAGTTGGAGACCCCCGGCATTCGCGGCATCTACCAGTACCTGGTCGAGCAAGGTCACCCGATCAAAGCCATCGAGGATGAGTTCGTCGAGGTGATGTTCACGCGGCTGGCCGAGGGGTGGGAGCAGGCGACCGGCGGGCATATCAACCTGCGGGCGTTCGACTGGATCGCCGCTGGTGTGGCCGACCACGCCGTGACGCTCGACGAGCTGGCGCTGGGCGAGGCGGCCCGGCGCTATGCCAAGCCACTCCAGACGGGCCTGACCGCGACGCCGGGCGCCGTCGAGACGCTGGCGGCGCTCCGCGATCGTGGCTACCGGATCGGCATGATCTCCAACACGATCTGGCCGGCCGAGCTGCATATCGAGGACCTTGAGCTGGTGGGCGTGCGCCCCTACCTGGAGCACATGATCTTCTCAGGCGACTTCGGCGCGTGGAAGCCCAACCCGCAGATCTTCCGGCATGCCGCTGAACTGCTCGACGTGGCGCCGGAGGAGGCGGTCTTCGTGGGCGATAGCCCGCGCGAGGATATCGTCGGCGCCCACCGCGTCGGCATGCGCGGCGTCTGGATGCGCAGCAAGGAGTTTCCGTTGAGGGAAGTACAGCCCGACGCGATCATCGAGTCGCTGCCGGAACTACTGCCGATCGTCGAGGAGTGGGGCGCATGACCGATCTGACGTTTCCGAACCTGCGGATCGTGCCGCTGGAGCAGTGTGTGCTCCACGAGGAGACTGATGCTGCGCGGGTCGAGCGGCTGGTCGCGCGGCTCAAGGCCGATGGTCTGCTGCGGAACCCCCCGATCCTCGGCCGCCACGCCGGCCTCCAGCCGCTGATCGTCCTCGACGGGGCCACGCGCGTGACCGCCCTGCGCACCCTGGGAGCGCCGCACGTCCTGGCGCAGGTGGTCGATTATGACGACGACTCGATCCAGTTACACACTTGGTGCCACGTCCTCTCCGGCATCACACTGGACGGGCTGGCGGAAGCGCTCGCGGGGGCGCCGGCACTGACGGTGCAGCGCTGCGCGCCGCACGATGCCGAACGGGCGCTGACGCGGCGCGAGACGCTGGCGTACCTGGCCGACCGCGACGGGCACTGCTTGGCACTCGGCGACGGCGCCGAGATGGGCGCTCAGGCGGCGGCGCTGCGCCGGCTATTCGCCGCCTACGCCGGTCGCGCCACGATCGCGCGCGTGCCGCCGGTCGATTGGCGGGCGCGCCTGGCCGAGGGGAACGCGAGCGTCGCGGTGGTGTTCCCGATCCACACCAAGGATGACCTGGTGGCGCTGGCGCAGGCCAGGGCGGTGCTGCCGGCGGGGATCACGCGCCATATCATCCCTGGCCGCGCGCTGCGAGTTAATGCGTCGCTCAACCTCATGACCGGCGACCGGCCACTCGACGAGAAGCAGGCTTGGCTTGACGCCTGGCTGCGCGAGCACCGCGCCGCTCACGGCGTGCGCTACTACGCCGAGCCGACGTTTCTGTTTGATGAGTAGCACCACCCCAGGTAACTTTTCCTCCAAGACCCCACGTGATGCTTGACAGCGCGGCAGGCTCCCCCTATACTGCGCGACCACCGATGGGCATCAATAACGCTCCCTGATTTCGTGGGCGCGCTATTCGCCCTGTGTGACGGAGCATCGATGCGGTTACATGAACTTCTCGCCGGCCTCCCCAACGCGCAGGTCAGCGGGCCGGTTGATAGCGAGATTACGTCGATCGCCTATGACTCGCGGGCTGTGCAGCCAGGCGGCCTCTTCGTCGCGATCAAAGGCGCCTACGTCGACGGGCATGCCTACATCGCCCAAGCGGTCGAGCGCGGCGCCGCTGTGGTTGTGATGGAGACGGAGGCCGACCACCGACCACCGACCACCGATCATCAAGAACAAAGAACAAAGAATAAAGAACAAACAAACGACGGACCACGGACTACGGACCACGGACCGGTCGCCTGGGTGCGGGTGCCCAACTCGCGTGCGAGCCTGGCGCCGATCGCGGCGGCGTTCTATGGCCACCCCGGCGCGCAGATGCGGGTTGTCGGGATCACCGGGACCGACGGCAAGTCGACGACGACCGCCTTGGCCAGCGTGGTGCTGGAGGCCGGCGGCCATACGACCGGGATGATCGGCACGGTGGACTTCAAGGTCGCCAGGCGGCAGTGGGCCAACGACACGCGCCAGAGCACCCCGGAGGCGCCCGAGGTCCAGGCGCTGCTGCGCGAGATGGTGGCGGCCGGCTGCGGCTACGCCGTGGTCGAGGCGACCTCGCACGCGCTTTCGGCGCGCTGGAACCGGCTCGGCGGCGCCCTGTTCGATATAGCGGTGCTGACTAATGTGACCCACGAGCACCTCGATTACCATGGCAGCGTCGAGCAGTACCGCCGTGATAAGGCTCGGTTATTCGAATTGTTAGGCGAAGAGAGTTGGTTGTCCGTTGTCCGTGGTCAGTTGCAACGGACAACGGACCATGGACAACTGACAAAGCGGCGTAAGATCGCGATTGTCAACGCCGACGACCCGCACCACCGGATGTTCCTCGACGCGGCACCTGCGAGCGCCGAGCGCCTGACCTACGCCGTGGCCGCGCCGGCCGATATCCGCGCCCACGACGTGCTCTCGACCCGCGATGGACTACGCTTTCGGGTCGAGACGCCGTGGGGCGCCGCCGCGCTGCGGCTCAAGCTGACCGGCGACTTCAATGTCGCCAATGCGCTGGCGGCACTGGCGGTCGGGCTGGCCGAGGGCGTACCGCTCGACCGCTGCGCGCGGGCGCTGGAGGCCGTGCCGGGGGTGCGCGGGCGGATGGAGCGGATCGAGGCCGGGCAGCCCTTCACCGTGCTGGTCGATTACGCCCACACGCCGGGGTCGTTCGAGAAGCTGATGCGGCTCGTGCGCCCGCTTACCGACGGTCGGCTGATCGCCGTCTTCGGCAGCGCCGGCGAGCGCGACCGCGAGAAGCGAGCCATCCAGGGTCAGGTGGCCGCAGGCTTCTGCGATCTGCTGGTGCTGACCGACGAGGACCCGCGCATGGAGGACCGCGAGGCGATTATCGCCGAGATCGCCGGCGGGGCCGAGCGCGCCGGCAAGCGCGCAGGCTCCGGCTACCTCGGCATCCCCAACCGCCCGGCTGCCATCCGCGCGGCGTTCGAGCGCGCCAGCCCTGGCGATATTGTGCTGCTGCTGGGCAAGGGCCACGAGAATTGCATCATCTATGGTCAGGAGCGGGTGCCGTGGGACGAGGCGGCCGAGGCGCGGGCGGCGCTTGGGGAGCTAGGGTATGGCCCAAACCTGTAACGTACTATCTCACGCGAAACAGGGGGAGTTTGAGGGGGTCGCCCCTCAAGAATAACCCCACTCACAAGGAAAAGAAAACCGGGCTTCTCATCGCTGGGTGCTGTGCAGGCGAGCGAGGCGATGAGAAGCCCGGTTACTGACACCACAGGAATGGCCGGGCTGGATTGTACGCGATCGGTGGTGGCGGTGCTGTGCTTCGGGTGGCCGGCGCCTGCGTCTACTACGTTGTCAGGCTCTCACGGGCAGGTACCGGCTCCCAAAGCGCCGGGCAAGCATACCGCTCGCCCTAGCCCGCCGCAGCCAACTGCGGCTGGGGTGTCAGTCTGGGTGTGTCCAAGGGGAGCGCGTTGCAAAGGAAGATCGTCCAGGACACATCCGATCGCTCATGGTCAGGACACCGGCGCCCCAAGTCTGCGAGGTAGGCAAGAAAGTCTGGCGTAAATGCGGGCTCAATCGTCGCAGGGATGAGCTCATCGTCCATGGTGTCCTCGATGCCCTACGTGGGCGTCTGGCGTTTGACCTTCGCGATGGCTCTGTTATACTCCATACGCCCGTCGCCTGTCTACGCTTGATTGCCCATGTTATGCTCATCGGCGTTGTGAACTGTTAAACGCATACGAATGAATTAGAGCCCGATCGGTTGTGATACTGTCTCAACTTGATATGGGACGGAGTCTCATATGGTTGTGGATGAAGGACTCAATGACTGCCTGAAAAGGGGGAGTTTGTGGTGGGGAAAGCATACCTGGTGGGTGCCGGCCCTGGCCGCGCCGATCTGATCACGGTGCGTGGGCAAGCGCTGCTGCGGGCGGCCGACGTGGTCCTGTACGATCACCTGGTCGCCCGCGAGCTACTGGACGAGGTGTCGCCGGGCGCCGAGCTGATCTTCGTCGGCAAGACCCCCGATCGCCACACGCTCTCGCAATCGGCGATCAACCAGCTGATCATCGACCGGGTGCGCGCCGGCAGGCAGGTGGTGCGCCTGAAGGGCGGCGACCCGTTCGTCTTCGGGCGTGGCGGCGAGGAGGCGCTGGCCCTGGCGCGCGCCGAGGTGCCTTTCGAGATCGTGCCGGGCGTCTCGTCGGCGCTGGCGGTCCCGGCCTACGCCGGCATCCCAGTGACCCACCGCGAGATCTCGACCGCCTTCGCGGTCGTGGCCGGCCACGAGGCCCCCGGCAAGCAGCATAGCAGCACCGACTGGGAGGCCCTGGCGCGCATCCCCACATTGGTGATCCTGATGGGGCTGCGCCAGGTCGCCACGATCAGCGCGGGGCTGATCGCCGCCGGCCGCAGCCCCGATACGCCGGCCGTCGTGATTAGCTGGGGCACCACCGACCACCAGCAGGTCGTGCGCTCGACGCTGGCCGGGCTGCCCGGCACGGTCGCCGCGCGCCAATTGCCGACGCCCTCGATCATCGTCATTGGCGAGGTGACGGCGCTGGCCGACGAGCTGGCCTGGTTCCAGCCCGATGGCCGGGCGGCCGGGTTTATCCCCGCGTCCGAGAGACTGTTTGAAAAGGGGGAGTTTGAGGGGGCCGCCCCTCAAGATCTCCTTTCCACCACTGATCGTAGGCCAGACACGGACTGCAACTGACAACGGACCACGGACCACGGACAACTGGAGTATCCATGACCGCCCGACTGATTCTGGCCGCGCCTGAGAGCGGCAGCGGCAAGACAACACTGACCGCCGGACTGATCGGCGCGCTGCGGCGGCGCGGCATGACCGTGCAGCCGTTCAAGTGCGGGCCGGACTACATCGACCCCGGCTATCACACGCTGGCTGCCGGCCGGCTGTGCCGCAACCTCGATACCTGGTTGCTGCCGCCCGACCAGGTGCGGGCGCTGTTCGCGGGCGCCGGCGCCGGCGCCGATCTCGCGCTGATCGAAGGGGTGATGGGCCTCTTCGACGGCTTCGGCGCACTGGACGACACCGGCAGCACCGCCGATGTGGCCAGGCTGCTCGACGCGCCGGTCGTGCTGGTGGTCGATGCGCGCGGCATGGCCCGTAGCGCGGCAGCGCTGGTCGACGGTTTCCGGCGCTTCGACGCGCGCGTACGGATCGGCGGTGTGTTGCTCAACCGGGTCGGCGGCGCCCGCCACGCCGACCTGTGCGCGACCGCGATCGTGGCGCACACTGGCCTGCCCTGCTTCGGCTACCTGCCGCGTAGCGAAGCGTTCCGGCTGCCCGAGCGCCACCTGGGCCTGATGACCACCGCCGAGGCCGGGCCGTGGGCCGATGTGCTGGCGCAGGTCGCCGAGGCGCTGGCGCAGACTTGCGATCTCGACGGGCTACTGGCGCTGGCACGCTCGGCGCCGCCGCTCGAAGTCGCGCCAGCCGCAGCCCTGCCGCCGGTTACACTAGGCCCCCGGCCGGTCGTCGCCGTCGCCCACGACGCCGCGTTCTCCTTCACCTACCCGGAGACCCGCGAGCTGCTCACGGCGGCCGGCGCGGATGTGGTTGCTTTCAGCCCGATCACCGACGCGGCGTTGCCGCAGGGGACACGCGGGATCATTCTGAGCGGCGGCTTCCCCGAGCTGTACGCCGAGGCATTGAGCGGCAACGCCGCCCTGCACGAGGCCATCCGGGCCGCGCAGGCGGCGGGCGTGCCGATCTACGCCGAGTGCGGCGGGCTGATGTACCTGACCGAGGAGTTGGTCGATCAGCAAGGGCGGCACTGGCCAATGGTCGGGCTGCTGCCAGGGCGCAGCGTGATGACCGACCGGCTGACGCTGGGCTACCGCACCATTCGCGCCCGCCAGGACGGCCCGCTGCTGCCCGCCGACACGACGCTTCGCGGCCACGAGTTCCATTACTCGCGCTGGGAGGCCCGCCAGGCGACCGTTCCAGCGGCCTACACGGTCCTCGCGCCCGACGGCGCCGAAGGGTACGCCGAGGGGGCGCAGCTTGGCGGCCTGCTGGCGAGCTATATCCATATGCACTGGCTCGCCCGGCCGGAGATGGCGCGCAAATTCGTGGCCTGGTGCGCGGGCGGCGGCAAGATGACAAGACGACAAGATGACAGGGTGACAAGGTGATAAGGTGAAGGGGTGAAAGGGTAGCACATGCGGATGGAGGATGGAAGATAGAGGATGGAGGATCCAGAACCGAGCCAGAGGACGTAAGGGCGTATTGCATACGCCCCCACCGAACTACGAAGAAGGAATGTATGACCAGGGTCGTGCTGTTCACCGGCGGGGCGCGTAGCGGCAAGAGCGCCAGCGCCGAGCGCTATGCCGGGCTCCAGGGCGCGCCGGTCGTCTACGTCGCGACTGCCGAGATCGGCGACGAGGAGATGCGCGAGCGGATCGCCCTGCACCGGCGGCGGCGCCCGGAGGCGTGGTCCACGATAGAGACACCTCATGATGTCGCCGCCGCGCTGCATGAGCTGGAGCCCGGCACGGTCGTGCTGCTCGACAGCCTGACGCTGCTGGTCAGCAACCTACTGCTGGCCCACGAGGACGACGCGCAGCCAGCCCTCGATCGGGAGGTCGAGGAGCTGCTGGTGGTCGCCCGCACGCGCGCGCTTATGCTGATCGTCGTGACGGACGAGGTGGGGATGGGCCTGGTGCCCGAGTACCCGCTGGGGCGGCGCTTCCGCGACCTGCTGGGCGGGGCGGCCCAGCGCATCGCCGCCGCCGCCGACGAGGTCTACCTGGTGGTGGCAGGGCTCCCGGTGGACCTGCAGCAGCTCGAAGCGGCCTGGTCTCGCCGCTTTACAGTTCCGGGGAAAAGGGGGGTTTGAGGGGGCAGCCCCCTCAAAGGGTTTCACTTGACAAATGGAGGGCTTCCTGATGCCTTAAACTGCCTCATGGGTGCGTGCCAGACCTTTTGCGATGCCAACATCTTCCCACCGCATTGGAATGCGGGCGAAATGGCAGCCCTGTAGACAGTTCAAGAGGATGACCCTTTTAGACCCTTACATAGTGAAACCCTTTGAGGGGGCAGCCTCCTCAGTCTTTCCCCACCCACATTGTAAATGTGAAAACCGCGTGCCCAACGTGAAAAGGGGAGGTTTGGAGGGGCCGCCCTCCAAAAAAGCTCCTCCCACATTTTCATGCATCAGTGTGCGGCGCAGCCGCATGGACATCTCATATGAAGAAGGAATGTGGAGTGATCCACGGCGCGCTCGACCACGCTGAGCTTGCCGCGCTGGGCCTGCGGCCCGAGGCGATCCGCGACTTCAGCAGCAACATCAACCCGTTTGGCCCGCCCGCAGCCGTGCGCGCCGCGCTGGCCGCGCTCGACCCGGCGCCCTACCCGGATCGCGGATGCTACCGCCTGCGCCTGGAGCTGGCCGGGCGCCACGGCTGCGCTCCTGCCCAAGTGCTCCCCGGCAACGGCAGCAACGAGCTGATCCACCTGGTCGCGCGGGCGCTGCTGCGCCCCAGCGAGGTGGCGCTGGTGGTTGAGCCGACCTTCGGCGAGTACGCGCACGCCACCCGGCTGGCCAGCGGGCAGGTCGTCACGTGGCGCGCGGCCCCGGCGCGGCGGTTCGCGATCGATGTCGCGGCGTTGTGCGCGGCCGTGCGCCGCCAGGGACCGCGCGTGGTCTGGCTGTGCGCGCCAAATAACCCGACCGGCGCGGATCTCGACGACGCCGGGCTGGCGGCGCTGGCCGAGGCGTGCGCGACCGTCGATGGCTTCCTGGTGCTCGACCGGGCCTACGCCGCCTTTGCGCGTGGGGCCGACCCTGATCATGATCCGCTCGACCGCCAGGCCCCGCCGCACCTGCTGCGGCTCTACTCGCTGACCAAGAGCTACGCGCTGGCCGGGCTGCGCCTGGGCTACCTGCTCGCCGAGGCCGCGCTGGTCGAGCGGGTCGCGCCCTACCAGCCGGCCTGGAGCGTCAGCAGCGCGGCGCAGGCGGCCGGGCTGGCGGCGCTGGCCGAGCGCGGCTTTCTGCGCGAGACGCTGCCGCGCCTGTGGGCGTGCAGCGACGGGCTGCGGGGCGGCCTGGAGGCGCTGGGGTTGCCGGTGCTGCGGCTGGCGCTGCCCTTCCTGCTGGCCAGGACCGGCGATGGGGCGCGCACGCGGGCGGCGCTGCTGCGGCGCGGCTACGCCCTGCGAGACTGCGCGTCGTTCGGGCTGCCAGAGTATGTGCGCGTCGCGCCGCGCGGCGATGAGGAGAATCGCGGGCTGCTGGCGGCGTGGGCAGAGGTTGTGCGGGGTGAGTAGGGATCTATAGCGTTCCTAAATGAGTTGTAAAAGGGGGTGTGGGGGAAGCCCCCACAGAAACCCCTTCACACTTTATAACCCAGATAGGAATGCTATCCCGCTGTTCAATGGTCGCCCGCCGGTATCACTGAAACTCATTCACACTCGTTCATGGCAAGGTTCTGGCAACATCCTCGCCTGTTACGAAGTCAGCCGCAAGCAGTCGTCATCGGTATCACAATGAAAAAGAGAAATTGCCATGGCATCAACAAAAAAGAGCCTGCGGGTCTGCTCCAAAGGTCACACGTTCTATAAAAGCTCAGATTGCCCGACATGCCCAACCTGCGAAGCAGAAAACAAGCCAGAGACTGGCTTTCTCGCAGAACTGAGTAACCCCGCAAGGAATGCCCTGGAACACGAAGGCATCACAACACTCACGGAATTAGCCAAGTACTCCGAGCGTGAGATACTGAAGTTGCACGGCATCGGTCCTCGCTCGATCCCCACGCTGAGAAAAGCACTACTGTCGAAAGGGCTGTCTTTCAGGGATGCACAGGAGAGTGAGGGCTAACAATGGCGGTCGTGGCTGATGCCTGGGAAACAATCCAATGATTGTGCTTGTACTCACATCTTGCCTTTGCGGCCTACCCAATATGTGCTATGATTCGCGCTACCAAGACCGAGGCACTTTGTTAGAGGAAGCCCTGTCATGAGAATCCTGAATTTTCAGTTGAGAACTATAAATCTCTGCGCTCGATAAGCATTGAGCCACAGGATCTTACTGTGCTTGTGGGTGCCAATGCGTCTGGGAAGAGCAACCTGGCTGACTGTATTGATTTTGTATCCGAAGTGTATCGGCATGGCCTGGAAGTAGCAATCGCAAGAAAAGGCGGCTATGAAAATATTGCCCACAGAAAGCAGCGCAGATCGAAGGGCGCAATATCTGTAGAGATGACGATATTATTTGATTTACGTCGTCCTATCTTACAATTGTTCAGTCGCAATAACCCTGCACCTATTACGGTAAAGGCCAAACATCTTTTCTCTTTTCGTGCAAAAAGTAGGGCAATCAAGGCAGATTTTCAAGTTGAACAAGAAGCACTAGAATTTCATTTGAATTCAGCCACAAGCTCAACATTCATCGCAAGCATTAAACGTACGAGTGAAGGAATTGAATACTCATTGCCAGACGAGCAAACTTTAAGCGATATGTTTCCTCAGATCGAATCTAACGCTCGACGATTTCTGTTCGGATTAGAGGAAGTTCGGATACTGCACGGCAGCAAGCGCCTATTATCGCCTAGTGCGCTGGTGCTTGAAAGCGTAGGGCGTACCTTAGGAATATATCAGGAATTAATAGATGCGCTTAGTAACATACGTGTATATCAACTGAGTCCCGCAATCTCTCGTGGCTTTAGCGCACCGACACCTCGTCCCGAACTGAATCGAGATGGGGCTAATCTGCCGACCATAGTAGATTTAATCCAAAAGGAACAGCCCAGGAATTGGGAAAAGATCATGCAGGCAATGACTAGAATACTGCCTGACCTGGACAACATTTCAGTCGATTATACGACATCAAGAACTCTTGGCTTATTCTTCCATGAGCGTCACTCTGGGAGGCCTTGGAGTATCGCAGAAGTATCCGATGGAACAGTACAGACTTTAGCTCTACTCGTGGCGATTTTTGATCCACGATCTACAATGCTTGTGCTGGAAGAGCCCGAAAATTCAGTCCATCCCTGGATCATTAGAAACATTCTTGATGCCTGTATAGAAGCCTCGAAACAAAAACAAATACTGATTACTACACATTCGCCGATTGTAATGAATGCAGTTCAACCGAATCAAGTTTGGGTTATTTGGCGTTCCCAGGGCGAGTCGAAAATTTCTCCCTTGCTTTCGTTTGATGAGGATTTTAAGCATATGTGGGAGGAAGGTAAAGTGCTGGCATTCGATTTAATCGATAGTGGCGCCATACTCGAGGCTATACCACCTGCACCAAGTATTAGAGAATAGCAACTTCGGAGTACGCGCTTGAAGATCGGCTTGATTGTGGATGGCGAAGCGGAATTTCGTTCGCTGCCGCTCCTTCTTCCTCGTATTTCCACCCCAAATACGTTACTGAGCCCGCTGTATGCGAAGATTCAGCCCTACTCTCCTATCCCTCAGATAGTACGGGCCATTAAAACAAAACTTAACATTTTGTCAGCAAAACATGTGGATTTGGCGCTCATCCTTGTAGACTTAGAAAACCAGGAAGTTTGCCCTGGTGGCTGGGCAAGGCAAATAGAACTAGCTTGCAGCAAAGATTGTGCCCAGTATGGCATTGATCAATTTGCAGTTGTTGTTAAAAGGATTTGCTATGAAAATTGGCTCATAGCAGATACTGTAGCTGTCAACAAATCACCCAAACGTTTTAATCTCACAGATGCTCATCGTCGATCTATCGTACCGGATCGAGCCGATAGCGTTGATGCACAGAAAATGCTTCGTGCGATCGTTCAAGGGGCAGCGTATGATAAAGTTCCTGATGCCATTCGTATATTGAGAAATGCAGATCCTTTACGTATTGCAGAGAACTCGCGTTCTTTCAGGAGATTTCTTCGTGTGTTAGAGAATCCCGAATATAAGATGCAAAGTATGAGGCCAGCGAAACATAGCTGACAACGACCCACCAGCGGCGAGCTGACACAAATCGTTCGGCCGCCTTCGAGTCCATCCCCTACCACCCGAAGACGGCCCACCACTACCCTACTCCCCATCCACAATCGCACCTCGATCAAATACCGCCGGATAGCGCGTCACCACCGCATCCACGATTGCTTCGCCAAGCGCCCAGAAGCCGCGCTCCGCCTGTACTCCGGTTGCCGTCCATGCCCAGCGCCAAGCGTGGCGTTCATCCTGCCAGATCGTCAGCCCTTGCGCGCTCAACTCGTCGAGCATGAAGCCAAGATGTCGCAAGAGCGAGTAGCTGATGGCGGTCGCATCGGGCGAACACAACGGTACGTTCGGTTCTCCTACAAGCATACGAGCCTCCTGCGGGCATAAAAGAAGCCCGCGTTGAGGCGGGCAGCCAACAGCAGGCCCATTGCATGCTCACAATAGGCCCGCAACGGCGATCACCCCGCCGGTGCCATGCCCTGCGGCGGGGGATAGCCGCGCGGGGCACCAAGCAATTTAGTACCTATAGGTACTAATGGTCCGCCACAATAGATTTGCAGGATGTCCCTCTGTCAACTATGCTGGTGGCATATCGCGGACAGGAGGACAGCATGCACAAACGATATATCGTTACGTTAACTGACGACGAGCGGCAGACGTTGCACGATCTGGTCAAGAAGGGAACCTTATCCGCCCGCAAGCTCACGCGCGCACATATCCTGCTGCACGCTGATGCGGGCACGACAGATGATGTCATTGCCCAATCCTTGCACGTCGCCCGCACAACGGTTGAGCGGCTGCGGCGCCGGTTCGTGGAAGACAATCTAGAGGGCGCGTTGGAGGAACGCCCGCGTCCAGGCGCCAAGCGCAAGCTCGACATGAAGCAAGAAGCGCACCTGATCGCCATCACCTGTAGCGCTGCACCCACTGGACAGGCGCGCTGGACCATGCAATTATTGGCCGACGAGGTGGTCCAACTGGGCATCGTGGACTCGATTTCGGATGAAACGGTGCGGCGGACGTTAAAAAAAACATCCTCAAGCCCTGGCAAGTCGAGGAATGGGTGATCCCTACGGTCAGCGCCGAGTTTGTCTGCCAGATGGAGGATGTGCTGGAGTTGTATGCCGAGCCGCAAGATCCCAAACGCCCACGGGTTTGTGTCGATGAGCGCTCGGTGCAACTGATCAGCGAGGTGCGCGAGATCATACCAGCCGCACCTGGTCGCGCCGAGCGGCATGATTATGAGTATAAGCGTGAAGGCACCTGCAACCTTTACATGATCGCCTGCCCTGAGCGTGGATGGCGGCATGTCAAAGTGACACAGCGGCGTGGTACGTTGGATTTCGCCCATGTCTTGAAAGAGCTGGTCGACGTGCATTTTCCCGATGCGGAACGTATTCGATTGGTGATGGACAACCTTAACACCCATACACTGGCAAGCTTGTATGAGGTGTTTGATGCCAGTGAGGCACGGCGGATTGCGCGCAAGTTCGAGATACATCACACCCCCAAGCACGGAAGTTGGCTGAACATGGCCGAGATCGAACTGTCGGTGCTGGCGAACCAATGCTTGGATCAGCGCATTCCCGACCAGCAAACCCTGCGATGTGAGAGTGCCGCCTGGGCCGAGCGCCGGAATGGGGCCAAGGCGACGATTGACTGGCGCTTTACCAGCGACAGCGCCCGCACGAAGCTGGATCGTCTGTATCCTGCATAATCACTGTGGCGAGCTACTAAGGCTATATCAGCTTAATCGAGACCGGCAAGATCAAGCCGCGTGTCGAGTTCGTGCTCAAGGTCGCGAACCTCTTTCATGTGACGATGGATCAATTGACGCGCGATGACATAGAGGTCGATGACGCTGCGGGATCGGCGAAGAAGATCGAGGATCAGTCAATGTGATGGAGGCTCCAAATGGCAAATATACTGGAACGAATTACGATCAATCCTGCACAATGTGGAGGACGCCCGTGCATTCGTGGGATGCGCATCCGTGTTATTGACATCCTCGATCTCTTAGCGGCCGGATTAAGCACGGAACAAATTCTGGAAGAGTTGCCCGATCTCGAACCCGAAGATGTCCAGGCAGCACTCCGCTATGCGTCACGCCGCCTTGATCACCCGGTGCTGGCCGCATGATCATCTGGATTGACGCGCACCTCCCACCCGCTATCGCCGCATGGATCACTGCGACTATCGGTGTACCTACGGTGGCACTACGCGATCTAGGTTTGCGCGACGCCACCGATCATGAGATCTTTATGGCTGCACGACAAGCGCAAGCCGTGGTCATGACCAAAGATAGTGATTTCACGCAACTTTTGGATCACTATGGAATGCCACCACAGGTCATTTGGCTGACATGTGGGAATACGTCGAATGCAAATCTCAAGGTCATACTCATAGCAACGCTGCCCCAAGCGCTCAATTTACTGGCAAGTGGTGAGAAGTTAGTTGAAATCAGCGGCCAATAAGCTGAGTAAAGCCAATCCTAGTGAGGAACTCATGCCCGCTCCAGTCGTCATGGTGGTCGGCACCGCGTCGTCGGTGGGGAAGAGCACGCTGGTGACGGCGCTATGCCGCATCGCCGCGCGGCGCGGGCTGCGGGTGGCGCCCTTCAAGGCCCAGAACATGAGCAACAACGCCGCCGTCACCGCCGACGGCGGCGAGATCGCCCGCAGCACCGCCGTCCAGGCCGCCGCTGCCGGGGTGGCGCCGACGGTACAAATGAACCCGGTGCTGATCAAGCCGGAGGGCCAGCGGCGCAGCCAGGTGGTGGTCGAGGGCCAGGTCTGGCGCACGCTGGACGCCGCCGACTACTGGCGCCGCAAGCTGGTGCTCTGGGAGGTCGTGGCGCGCAACCTCGACGCGCTGCGCCGCGAGTACGACCTGGTGATCGCCGAGGGCGCCGGCAGCCCGGTCGAGCTGAACCTGAAGCCCAACGATATCGTGAATATGCGGGTGGCGACCTACGCCGGGGCGCGCACGCTGTTGGTCGGCGATATCGACGCCGGCGGGATCTTCGCCGCGCTACTGGGCACGTTGGACCTGCTGGAGCCGCAGGAGCGGGCGCTGGTCGCCGGTCTAGTTGTTAATCGCTTCCGTGGCGACCCGGCGCTGTTCACCGAGGGGGTGACGATTCTGGAGCAACGCAGCCGGTTGCCGGTGCTGGGGGTCGTGCCCTGGCTGGAGCATCTCGGCATCGCTGAGGAGGACGCCGTGGCGCTGGAGCGGCCACGCCCGGCCCGCGACGGCGACCTGATAGTGGCGGTGGTCAATATGGCCCAGATCGCCAACTTCGACGACTTCGACCCGCTCGGCCGCGAGCCGGGCGTCGTGGTGCGCTTCGTCACCGATCCGACCGAGATCGCCGGGGCCGCCGCCGTGATCCTGCCGGGCACCAAGCACACGCTGGCGGCGCTGCGCTGGCTGCGGGCGCGCGGCTTTGATACGGCGCTGGCGCGCTACCCCGGCGCGATCGTCGGCATCTGCGGTGGCTACCAACTGCTGGGCCGGCACATCAGCGACCCGGACGGCGTCGAGGGCGCGGGCGGCGCTGAGGCGGGCTTGGGCCTGCTCCCAGCGACGACGGTGTTCGCCCCCGCCAAGCGCACCGCCCAGATCGAGGCGAGCGGGCGCGCGCCGTGGGCGCCGGATGCGCCCCTGCGCGGCTACGAGATCCACATGGGCCGCACCACCCGCGACCCGCACGCCCGCCCGTTGGCGACGATCACGCGGCGCGGCGGGCAGGGCTGCGAGGACGACGACGGCTGCATAAGTGCCGACGGGCGCGTGTGGGGCTGCTACATCCATGGCCTGTTCGGCAACGCCGAGTTTCGCCGGGGCTGGCTGGCGACCTTGGGCTGGCGTGGCGCCGCGACCGCGCCCGAGCGCGACCCCTACGACCGCCTGGCCGACGCGGTCGCGGCGCACCTGGACCCCCAGGGCCTCGCGGCGCTTCTCCAAATATCATCATAAAAGTGGAGCTGGCTGATGATCCGTATTCACACCCTTTTGCTAGGTCAACCGCAAACCATCACCGACGAGCGCGGGACGTGGCGCTCGGCGATCTTTCGCACCCCGGTCGCCCATCCGGTTGAGCTGCACGCGCGCGCCCTGGCCGGCGACCAAGTCGCCGATACCGACAACCACGGGGGACCTGATCAGGCGATCTGCTGCCATCCGCTGGCGCACTACGCCCACTGGAATAGCGTCTACGACCTCACGAGCCCCGATACGATGCTTGGGCCTGGCGGCGTCGGAGAAAACTGGACGCTGAACGACGTGCTGGAGCGCGATGTCTGCGTCGGCGATGTGTTTGCAGTGGGAAGCGCGCGGGTGCAAGTGAGCGGGCCACGCTACCCATGCACCAAGCAGGAGCGGAAGCTCAAGCTGCCGGCGTTCCATCGCCGGACGATCGAGAGCCTGCGCACCGGCTTTTACCTGCGGGTGCTCACGCCGGGAATGGTGCAGGCCGGCGACGCTTGGACGCTTGAAGAGCGCCGCTATCCTGATCTCACCGTCCACCACATCAACGTCTGCGGCCACCAGACCTTTGATCCTGAGTTCGCCGGGCGGGCGCTTGAGGTGCCCGAGTTGGGTTCGGTCTGGAAGTATGTGTTCAACATGAAGCTGACCAAGCAGTGGCCCGAATGAGCCGCTTGAAAAGGGAGTTTGAGGGGAAGCCCCTCAAGAACCCCTTTTAGCCCCGGAACCCATACGACAAACGAGCTTTTCAAACTGCCACTAAGATAGGCTTCTATGATACACCGATTGCGTAATTGGCTGGACGCGATTCCGCTCGACGACCCGATCGAGCGTCGCCAGGCGAGCGTCTTTCAATTGGTCTTGATCGCCTGGATCGCGCTGGCGCTCGTCTGGATGTTCATAACTGCGCTCCTGTTTACCCAACCGCCCCCGGCCAGTGCCGAGGCGTCGGCAGGGCCGATACCGCCAATCTTGCTGATATCGTTTGCGCTGCTGCTGTTCAGCTTCATGTTCTGGTGGTTCTCCCCGGTAGTCGCGTTGGCACTGTTACGGCGTAGGCGCTTCAAGGTGGCCGTGCTGGTCGCGACACTTGGGCTGCTGATCGCCCATAGTATCGGCACTTTTGTCCTGGGGACGACTGACGGGTCCGTGTTGGTCGTATTCCAGCTACCTATAGCCCTAGCCGGGCTGCTGGCCGGTCGGCGCTTGCTGCTGACGGCGACCGGCACCAGCATCGCAGTCGTCGTGGGCGTGAGCATCCTCCAGAGTCAGTCGCCGCCGCTGGCTGGCTTTTTCTCCTTCGTGCCCGGCGCATCGGGAGACGTCAGTACCACACCAGACGCGTCTGTGGGAGCGAGCGTGGTATTCTTCCTGGCCGTCACGCTGGTGGTGACGCTGCTGCTTGACCGCTTCGGCGGCACATTCCGTACTGCGCTGACCAATTCGCTGGAGCGCGAAGCGGACCTGGAGCGTTCCCGGGCCTCGCTTGAAGGGGTCGTCGCGGAACGGACGGCATTATTGCAGACGGCGCTGGACGAAGTCCAGACCCGCGCGTTGGAGCAGGCCGATCTGCTGGCGCGGATCGAGGAGCAATATGCGGTGATCCACGATCTGAGCGTGCCGGTGATCCCGATTAGTGCCGACACGCTGATCATGCCGCTGGTTGGGGCTTTGGATAGCGCGCGGCTCCAGCAACTGCGGGAACAAAGCCTCCAGGCGCTGGAGCGAACGACCGCGCGAACGTTGATTCTCGATATTACCGGGGTTCCGCTTGTGGATAGCCAGGTGGCACAGGGCCTGATCCAGACCGTGCGCGCGGGGCGGTTGCTGGGCGCGGATGTGGCTCTGGTGGGCATCCGGCCTGAGGTCGCGCAGACGATCGTCGGGCTTGGCATTGAGTTCGGTGACATCCGCACCTTTAGCGACTTGCAATCGGCATTGGCGCATATTTCGACGCAGCGCGCCCGAGCGGCGAGTCAACCCTCCTCTAAGGGCCTCTGAACTTCTTCTTCATCCCAATGCGCGCGTGAAACGTGAAACGTGTAGAGGCGTATGATAATTCGCCTCTGCACGCATCACGTTTCACGTTTCACGTCAGGACGCTTTACGCGTTCTGTTTCCCTTCTACCCGTTGAAGCCGTTTGCTCCTATGTGTGCATCGTCTCCCACTCGTCGCGCAGGAGGCCCATGGCGACGAGGTCAATGTACTGCCCATCGCTCCACACATGCGCGCGCAGGCGCCCTTCTTCGACAAACCCACACGAGCGGTAGGCACGAATCGCGCGTTCGTTGGTGCCATTCACCGTCAAATGGACGCGCCGGATATTGCGTAGCCGGAACGCGTAGTCGAGTAAAAGGCGCAGCGCATCGCTTCCATAGCCGCGCCCCCAGTACGCCTTGTCGCCGATCGTGATGCCGAGCGCACAGGTGTTTGCCACGTCGTTGAATTGGAACAGCGCGCATTGCCCAATGAACTGCCCATCGGCCTCGATCGCAAAGCTGGCCCCATCACGGCCGCCCCTGCCGACATCAGCATCATACTCGGCCTGGAGGCGCGCTAATGACTGGGGCATCGGCGGGTCGCCGCCACCCGCGATCTCCACCTCGGCATCATTGTTGAACTGGCACAGCCGCTCCAGGTCGTCGCGCGTCATGGCCCGTAGGATGACCTTTTCGCCTTTGAGCATTTGGTTGGTCTCTCCCATCTGGAAGCTGCAAACTACCCACCGAGCACTAGAACGCCACTGCCAGCGACTCTAAGCCGCGCACGCGCGTGTTGGGCGTCCAATCGGCCTCAAGATTGACCAACTGTATCGCGGGCATCTGCTCAAGCAGCCTGGCGAAGGCGACGCGCGCCTCGATGCGGGCCAGCGGCGCGCCCAGGCAGAAGTGGATGCCAGCGCCGAAGGCCAGGTGCCGGTTCGGCTCGCGGGTGATGTCGAACTGGTCGGGGTTCGGGAACTGGGCAGGGTCGCGATTCGCCGCGCCGATCACCGCACTCAACATCTCTCCCGCTTCGATCTGCCGCCCGGCAAGCTCGACCGGCTCAGTGGAGATGCGCATGATCGCCTGCTGCACCGGGCTTTCGAAGCGCAGCATCTCCTCGATCGCCAGGTTCAGGAGTTGAGGGCGCTGCCGGAGCAAGGCCAACTGGTCAGGGTGCCGCAGCAGGGTGAAGAGGCCATTGCCAAGCAAGCGTACCGTCGTTTCGTGCCCGGCCAGCAGGATCAGCGAGCAGGTTTCGAGTAGCTCCTCCTCGCTGAGACGATCCTGGACATCGCGGGCCTCTAGCAAGCCGCTGAGCAGGTCATCCTGGGGTTGCCGGCGCCGCTCCTCGAACAGGCGCTGGAAGTAGGCGGTAAATTCACTGACCGCCGCGCGCCTGGCCTGCTGATCCGCCGGAGTCGCCCGGTGATTGTCGGCGCCACGGGCGATGATATTGGACCACCGCTGGAACTGCGACCGGTCCTCGGGCGGCACCCCAAGCAACTCCGCGATGACGGTGCTGGGAAGCGCCGAAGCGAAATCCGCGATAAAGTCCATCGCGCCGTGCGGGCGTACGCGCGCCAGGAGTTCGTCGACGATCGCGATAATGCGCGGTTCGAGGTCGCGCACCCGTTTGGCCGTGAAGGCTTGACTCACCAGCGAGCGCAGCCGGGTGTGATCGGGCGGATCGCTGAAAATCAGCGACCTGCTGAACGAGGGCAGGTGCTCCACGGGAATGACCCGGCTGATATCATTCGAGAAGTGGGCTTCTCTGTACAGCGCGGCAACGTCGGCGTAGCGGGTGATCAACCACATGTCACGCATAAACCGGCTCGCCGGCACTTTATAGGCCGGCTCGTGCTCCTGCAATTGGCGGTAGATCGGATACGGGTCGATCCAGAGGGCGGGGCTGGTGAGGTCGATCGTGAGGCTGGTCATCGGCTTCCTCCTCAGGAGAATCTTGCCCAAGCCACCGAATAAGAAAAGGGGGAGTTTGAGCGGTCGCCCCTCAAGAATCCCCTGTCTACTGCGGATCGTAGGCGAGACAATGCCCTTTTCAAACAGTTTCTAAGACAAGCTGAAGGGTTGCGGATAGGGTAGCTGATGTCAGGGCAGATGTAGGCGGCTAAGATAGTAGCACGGCGATGCCAGCATGTCAATCGTGAGAGAGTGAGGCAACGTTTCGCATGACAGACCGCAGCTTGACCGAGTAGCAAACACCCCCAACTGCGATGGCATGCACCACAGTGGGGGGCGCTTACTCCTCGGCGGATCGTAGCGCTGTCTTCTACGACCCCAGCCGCACGCCGCGCAGCCGCAGGCTGTTCGTGACCACAAACACCAAGCAGTTTGTCTTTTGACACGAACTCGGTTGGTCCCTTAACGTTTCGCGTTCCCCTGGTTCTGCAGGGATGACGTTGTGGCGCACGCCTGACACGGTCCGTCGTTCTCCGCAATCATGATCTTCTGTGGGTGAAGGATGTGAACTCGGCGAACCACCGTGGGCCCAAGTCACCCTCCTCAGCCGCCGCTTACTTCCTGCCACTTGACGAGCTTCCATAGGTGCCGTTACAATGAACGGAACAAGGTTCCCTGTTCTGCATGAAGTGGTTTAGCGATGGACGACAAAGACCCTCAGTATTCTCTCCAAGAGCGACAGAATGAGTTTCGTCATTGCGAGGATCTCCTGCAAAAGAACAGGGAGAGGCTTAGAGTTCTCGAGCAACAACAAACGACAAAAGGAGTCGATACTGAGGCGCACATAATTATAGAGATTGATCAAATCCGCACAAAAATTAAGGGGTTAGAGCAACAACAACAGTCACTGCTAAAGAAACTCGTTGACGGGCGCTTTATCGATCAGTCCAACGAAATTGAAAAACATCTAAAGAATTTTGTTGGTCGTGAGTCCGAAATTAGGGAGATTGAGAATCAAATCAAGATCAAAGGACATCAGGGAGGCTATATCGTTCTAACTGGAATGGAAGGGCAAGGGAAAACTGCACTGATTGCACATCTAGTCAATCGCGATGATATCGAAAAATCGATTTACCATCTCGTACCAGATAATCCCGACAATAGGGAATATGTCTCTTTAGTTCGTAATATAACGGCACAGTTGATACTGAAATACAAGGTCTATAAAGAGATTGATTTCAATGACATCAAGTTACTTGAGAGCCAGTTTTCAGAGCTTCTCGATTTATTAAGTTCTCAGGGTAATTTGATTGTGATTTTTATTGATGGGGTTGATAGATTTTTCGAACGATCGAAGGATACTGGAGGTATTGGCTTATTTACAAAGTTACCTCCGCAAAATGTCGTGTTCTTGATAAGCATGACTCTTTCAAGAAAGAGTCCATCCTCCAATCTCAAGCAGAATATGTATTTTATTGAAGATAAACGTTCGTTTGAACTTAAGTTACTGAGACGAGCTGATTTTGATTTGTTTTTACAGAAAATAGGGCTACACACTGTTAAAGAATGGGCCGACTTTGTCCACAAGAATTCAGCGACAACAAAAGTGCTCTTGCAGCATGCAAAGCTTGTGCGTGAGCTAATTCCGTCCCAAATGACCAAGCCGCCTCCAGTGGAGGATAAGGTTTTGCCTCCCCAATATCCCCCATCTCCCCCCGCACCCCAAACAACTAAACCGGCTTCAGTGAAGGCACCTCTCCTAAAACCCACACCTCCACCCGCACCGCAATCTGGTCTCACCCCCTTTGCTTTGAGAAGCCTTTCTAACCTTTCGCCCGCCCTGTTGCTTTATGGGCTTAGTATTATGTTCATCCTGCTCGCACTCTTTGTGCTTCCTTTCTTGAATTTTTCAGGGAGCCAAGACCAACTGCCCTCAATCCCTGACGAAAGTTTATCTTTGTTGAGGAGAAAGCAAATTTCTTCGCTAGCATCGTTCTTAATAAATGATGGTAAGACGTTACCGTTTCTAGTTTGGGTTATAGCGGCTCTATTACTGATGACCATGATACTGTGTTCCACTCTTTTGGTTAGTAAGTTTCTACAGCAAAATAAATATGTCGTGTGGATTCAATGGCTCCTTTTAGGTGTAGCTGTGTTGGCTTTCACATTATTGATCTGGCTGTCTAACGAATTAAGAGATTTGCTGTTAAGCTCCTTGCCACAATCAGTCGTGTCTTTCTCTATACAATTTCATTTAGGTTTTGGGTTTTGGATGTGCTTAGTGGGAGTAGTATTGTCAATTGTTGGGGGTATATTACAATTCATATATAGGGATGTTCCTGCTACTCTGTCTCCGTGACTTAATCGAAGGACAACTGAGATGAGCAATCGCAGAATTATCATTTCGTTGCTAATATTGATAGTTACTAGCAATCTTGCATCTTGTTCGCCCTTCGGACCTCCTAATGGAGGGGATGTAATTGGGAAAGAAATAGCAAGGCGCACCGCTGCGGCTTTGACCGCGTCGGCAGTCTCCTCGGGCGAAACTGTTGCGATCCCAACGACAACATCAGAGATACCAACAAGCACAACCTCTGAGCCTAATCCCACGAGCACTACAACAAGCACCCTCCAACTGACTCCGACACCTGCTCCTTTACCCATAGTGGGTAACTCAACCATGAGTCTAGCGGATACAATTATCTATCGTAAGGGACAGAAGTTGATATGTGGGATTAACGGGAAACTGCAAGGGTTCAGCCTAGATATTGGGGATGTGGATGGGGATGAGGATAACGACTACGCGGGGATGGATGTGGAGTTCTGCAAGGCGGTTGCTGTAGCCATCTTTGGTGTATTTACGAATACAGTTGAATTTTACCCGAACTCGGAGAATAACTTCCAGGCCGTTCGGGACAAGAAGGTAGATGTCGTGTTCGCCAACACGCCTGCGACCTACAACCGCAATATCGGAGAAGGGGTAGATTTTGGGCCGCCAACATTCCATGATGAGCAATGGGTGATGTCGTCATCGGGTATTACAGCAACAACGGCTATTACAAATGAAAACCAGCTGCGAGGGAAGAAAGTCTGTAGCGCGAATAACACAATTAGCCGGCTGAACCTGACGGACCTTGAAGCCAATCTCGGAATCATCTCGGTACTGACCGATACGTTAGATATGGCCTTCCAAGCATATCAGGCAGGAGACTGCGATGCTCTGACCGGTGCTCGTTCAGAGTTAGCCATAAAACATCTTGAACTTGGGAAGCGCGCGAACGAACACAACATCTTCGCCCTCTCTGAGAACCTGCGCTCGCGGGAGCCGTGGAGCCCTTTCTTTAGAGAAAACGACAGTCGCTGGGCCGAGGTTATAAACTCTGTCGTCTACTGCACTATTGCGGCTGAAGAACTTCATGTCAGCCAGAAAGACTTCGATGATAAGGGGAAGTTTGAACCTCAAGGAACAGAAGAGGAAAAAATGAGAAAGAAGAATGACCCAAGAATAATGCAACTCCTGGGGATGAGTAATCATAAACTGAGTGCTAACAATCCGGGGCTGCTCCCTGATTTTTGCCGGCGGATTATTCATCAGATTGGCAACTACGAGGATATCTATAACAGACACCTCAAAGGTATTCTGGGTGAGGAGCGCGGGCCAAACAAAGCTTGGAACACTGGACAGGGCGGAGCGCTATCGGCACCCCCACCGCGATAGTCCACTAGTCGTCCAGTATACGTCATTAGGAGCATGGAACCATGCAACACAGAAGTTTCGCGCCGCTCACACTTCTAATCATCGTTAGCTTGGCTCTGACGGCCTGTGATAGTGGTGTTCTCGGTGGCCCTACAGCGACACTGGCTCCTGTGACAAATGGCGAAGCGCCAACGACAGCGACTGTGGCAGCCAGTTCAACACCGGAGTCGGCAGCGACTGTCATCCCAATGCCGGCCGAAGGCTTCGACCCGACGTCCAAGGACAACCCTCCTGCTGTTGCCAACGTAGCAGGTCTCAGTAAGTACAAGGATAAGGGTGTAGAAATTACCTACTACGGCGACTCAGACGATGCAGGTGCTGAACTGGATAAAATCTTAACGAGACATTTCACTGCGACGACTGGCATCGCGGTCAACCTTATCCCTAAGCCTGGCGATGCCACGGCGACCTTTGCTGCCTACGACCGCCTCTTTCAAGCCCAGTCGACTGCGATGAATGTCATGTTGTTGGATGTCATCTCGCTGGATGCCTTCGCTCCACATCTGGTAGACTTGGGCTCGTCTTTCCCCGAGTATACGACGGTTCCATCCTACTCAGTAGTCGTGCAAAATGGTACCTCTAATAATGGTCCTGCCAGGGGTAAATTCGCCGCGATACCTTGGTTCCGCGACTTCGGGATGCTCTACTACCGTACCGACCTATTAAAAGAATACGGCTTCTCCAATCCGCCCCAGACCTGGGATGAGTTGAAGACGATGGCGGCGCGGATCATGGAAGGCGAGAACAAGAAACGCCAGACGAAGATGGCGCAGGCGATTATGAACGGCGAGAGCTGGGAACCCTGGAACGTCAAATTCTGGGGCTTTGTCTGGCAGGGCAAGGCTTATGAGGGGCTGACCTGCAATGCCCTCGAATGGATCTATTCTCATGGTGGCGGCAGGATTCTTAACCAAACGTCCATCGGTGGAATACAGACAACAATAGTAGATGTCAACAGGCCCGAGGTCCAGAAGGCACTGAGTCTAGCTAAGGGTTGGATCGGGACCATCTCTCCTTCGGAAGTGATCAGCTACACGGAGTCGGAGGCACTCCAGGCTTTCTTGGGCGGCAACACGGCCTTTATGCGCTACTCGGCCTTCCGCCTATAAACTCTTGGAAAAATCATCGCTCAAGTTTGATGTCGCGCCGCTGCCGAGCGAGAGCAAGCCAGAATTACGTGTGGGTACGACCGGTGGCCAATTACTCGGCGTCTCGAAATATTCCAGTCCAGAAGAACGGGAAGTTGCAATTGAGTTCGTCCGCTACATGACCAGTCCTCCAGTACAAGCCTGGCGAGCCGTGGTTGGTTCGTATGTCCCAGCTATTCCTAAACAGTCACTTGAACAGGACGGCCAGGTGGATTCACAGCTTAGGGAAAGGATGAAACATCAAATGCGATTCCTTGACAAGTTCCCCGGCTACGATATTTGTCGTCAGCCCAACTCCCCATACAAGAACAACTACAGCATCTGTCGGCCATCCGATCTGGCCGGCGAGAATTACAACGCGGTATCGATCGCCTTCTTCCAGGGCGTGCATAACATCCTGACTCAGTCGCCCGAAGAGGTTCAATCGCCTGAAGTGGGTCAACCAACAGTCTCACCTTTGGAGCAGATGCATAATCGCATCGATCGCGTGATACGAGAGGACTGATATCAGGGAACCCTGAATGCATCTTACATTACAACTGTAGTTTTGCAAAGTTAGGGTAGGGCCAAATGGGCCTTGATATTGGACAGACTCTGCCCTTGCTGAACCTGCTCAACCACCCAGGCGATCGTTTTGCCCAAGGTCTCGCGAGACATGGCGCGACAGGACTCGCCGATGGTCATTAGGCGTGCCTGAGCCCATTCCTGCGCACGGTCGTGCCGCAACTGGGTCATCAAGGCGCTGTACGCCAGGAATACGAGATACATATGCCGTGTCTGGCTCTCGCCCTTCCTGAGCTGACAATCGCCCATGCCGAGATGCTGCTTCCCGTCCCGATGGAAGGTCTCCGTTCCTGTCCAGCGTTTGCGATACGTCTTGAGGATGCGATGCACTTCCCAATAGGTGCGATTGGTAATCAAGATCTTGCGTGGTTCGGCATCCCGTTGCCCTTTCCACAGCACCACAATCCGCACCGTGTGCGTGACGCCCGGAATGCGAATACTTTTGGTGAAGTACCATTGCTCTTTGCCGTCGACGGTCGTTTTGCGCCGACACAGCGGTCCCAGTTCGGACCTTCACCCATTCACTGGCTTTCCAGTCGCGTCCATCGACGTTGATAGTACGATTGAACTTCAGATCACCGACGTAATTGCGGCCATAACCGTCGATGTGGTTGAGAATGTCGGCATGGGTGAAGTAACTATCGAAGGTGAAATCGCCCGGTATGTTCTGTTCCACGACCCAATCGACCAGTTCTTGACACAGGACGGTGTGGTTCTTGAAGAGACTGCCTGTGGCGGCACAGGTGTCCTTCTTGCGAAAGCGGCGGAACTCCAGCGGATAGTGCTTGCCGGAAGCGCAGACGTAGTTGGCGATCAAGTAGTCGTGGGCAATCAGGTGCCGCTTCTCAGCATGATCCCAGAACCAGCCGACATCTTCAATCAGCTTGCCGTCGTGATCGATGAGGGTGTTATCAATCGCGATGACGCCATTCTTGGTGTAGTGGGTGGCAGAGTCGCGTTGCAGCAGCTCGAGGCGCCGCTGGTTGAGCGCCTTTTCCTCCCACTCAACCTCAGTGATCCAGCGGTTCAGGCAGGACTGGTCTGTCGTGACTGCAAACTCGCGGTTGATACCGCTGACGGTTTTGCGTTCAGCAATGAACAGGCCGGTCAGATACTCAGCGAAGTGCTGGCGCTCGGGCTGGTTGGCAAACAGGTCTGCGTATTGGACCAGGAGGTCTTGCACGACGCTTGGGAACTCAACAATCGCTGGCATACCCGCTCCTGGTGGTGATTCATCTGGCACGGATCCGCATGGGGCTATCCTACTACAGGAGCGCGTGTGGTTCAACTTTGCAAAACTACAGTTACAACCAAGGTGCTACACCGTCGCCTGTTGCTCCAGCCGCACGCCGCGCAGCCGCAGCGAGTTCGTGACCACGAAAACAGACGAGAACGCCATTGCCGCCGCCGCGATGATCGGCGAGAGCTGCCAGCCGGTGAATGGGTAGAACAGCCCGGCGGCCAGCGGGATGCCGATCACATTGTAGATGAAGGCCCAGAACAGGTTCCACTTGATCGTCGTCAGGGTGCGCCGGCTGAGCAGGATCGCCTGGTGTACGCCGCGCAGGTCGCCGCGCATCAGCGTGATGTCGGCGGCCTCGATCGCCACGTCGGTGCCGGTGCCGATCGCGATCCCGACATCGGCCTGGGCCAGCGCCGGCGCGTCGTTGATGCCGTCGCCGACCATCGCCACCACCCTGCCCTGGCCCTGGAGCCGCCGCACCTCGCCGACCTTATCCTCCGGCAGCACCTCGGCCCGCACTTGGGTCGATGCCGACCTGCCCCGCGATCGCCTCGGCCGTGCGGGCGTTGTCGCCGGTCAGCATCACCGGCTCGATGCCCATGCGCTGAAGCTCGGCCACCGCCGCCCGCGACGTCGGCTTGACGGTGTCGGCCACCGCGATCAGGCCCAGCGCCTCGCCGTCGGCGGCCACGATCATGGCCGTCTTGCCCTCGCCCTGGAGCCGCGCCACCTCCCCTTCCAGCTCGCCCAACGCGATGCTCCACTCGCGCATCAGCCGCAGATTGCCCAGCAGCACCGCGTGGCCCTCCACCTGCGCCACGATCCCGTGCCCGGCGACGGCCTCGAAGCTCTCGGGCCGGGCCAGCTCCAGCCCACGCTCCTGCGCCGCCCGCACGATCGCCTCGCCTAGCGGGTGCTCGCTGCCGCGCTCCGCCGAGGCCGCCAGCCTCAGAATTGAGAATTGAGAATTGAGAATTGAGAATTGGTCGTCGTCTTCAACTGAAGTGCCGTTTGCGGCGACGGCGACTGGATTCTCAATTCTCCATTTTGCATTTTCAATTACGTCGGTAACGACGGGTCGTCCTTCGGTGATCGTCCCGGTTTTGTCCAGCACCACGGTCTGGATCGCGTTGGCGCGCTCCAGGCTCTCGGCGTTCTTGATCAGGATGCCGTGCTCGGCGCCGGTGCCGGTGCCGACCATGATCGCCGTGGGCGTGGCCAGGCCCAGCGCGCAGGGGCAGGCGATCACCAGCACCGCCACCGCGAAGATCATCGCCTGGGTGAAGCCGACCCCACCAATGAAGTACCAGCCCAGGAAGGTCAGCAGCGCGATGCCGATCACGACCGGCACAAACACCGCCGACACCTGGTCGACCAGCCGCTGCACCGGCGCGCGGCTGCCCTGGGCCTGCTGCACCAGCCGGATGATCTGCGCCAGCGCAGTCTCCTTGCCCACCCGCGTCGCGCGAAACTGGAAGGTACCGGTCTTGTTGATCGTCGCGCCGATCACCGTGTCGCCCTCGCCCTTCTCGACCGGCAGGCTTTCGCCACTGACCATGCTCTCGTCCACGCTGGACCGCCCACCGACGATCACGCCGTCGACCGGCACTTTCTCTCCAGGGCGCACGATCACAATATCACCCTTGCGAACCTGCTCGATCGGGATGTCCACCTCTTCATATTGCGTGTTGCGTGTTGCGTGTTGCGTGTCGCGTGTCGCGTGTCCGTTGCCGGTTGGTTCTCGGTTCTCAGTTCTTGGTTCTTTGTTCTGTGTTCTTTGTTCTTTGTTCTCAGCGGTCGGTGGTCGGTGGTCGGTGGTCGGTGGGCGCAGCACGCGGGCTGTGCGAGCCTGGAGGCCCATCAGCGCCCGGATCGCCACGCTGGTCTGGCTCTTGGCACGCACCTCCAGGTACTTGCCCACCAGGATCAGCGTGATGATCAGCGCCGCCGTCTCGAAGTAGACGTGGCCGGGCAGGCCGCGCAGCAGCATGGCGATGCTGTAGAAGTACGCCGCCGACGAGCCGAGCGCGATCAGGGTGTCCATATTGGCGGTCTTGCTCTTGAGCGCCTTCCAGGCGTGGACGTAGAAGTCGCGCCCGCTGTAGAACTGCACCGGCGTCGCCAGCAGCAGGAACAACCAGTTGAGGATGTCGGCGCTGGCCGGGTAGTGCTCGATCACCGTCCCGCCGTGGGCCATCTGCTCTTCGAGCGCGGCCCAGAATGGCGTCAGCCACGGCGCGATCAGCCCGAAGTCGCGGGCCATCGAGAGCACGAACAGCGGCAAGCCCAGCGCGACTGCGACGATCAGCTTGCGCCGCTTGTCGGCCATCTCGCGCGCCCGCGCCGCCGCCTCGGCGTCTTCCAGGTCGGCGGCTCCCGCCTCGGTCGTCTCGATCACGCCGTAGCCGGCGTTCTCAACCGCCGCCTTAAGGTCGCTCCAGCCGGCGGCCGACGGCAGGTAGGTCACGCTGGCCCGCTCGGCGGCCAGGTTGACGTCGGCGTCGAGGACACCGGGCACCTGCTTGAGCGCCTTGGCGACCCGCCCCGAGCACGACGCGCAGGTCATCCCGGTCACGGGGAACTCGATCTGGTCGGAGACGACGCCGTAGCCGGCGTTCTCAACCGCCGCCCGCAGCGTGCCGGGTGCGGTCTGTGCCGGATCATAGCTGACGGTGGCCTGCTCGGTTGCCAGGTTGACATCGGCGTCGAGGACGCCGGGCACCTTCTTGAGCGCCTTGGTGACCCGTCCCGAGCACGACGCGCAGGTCATCCCGGTCACGGAAAGCTGAATATCTTGTGTTGGCATAATTTTGCTATTCTATCTTACAATCTGAGCAACTGTTTGAAAAGGGTACTACTCCGCCGACGATCTGTGGTGGAAAAGGGATTCTTGAGGGGCGGCCCCTCAAACTCCCCCTTTTCAGACAGTCTGTGAGAGGAGGAGACTGAGGGGGCTGCCCCCTCAAACCCCCTTTTTCCCAAAGTTGCAACTGACAACGGACAACTGACAACGGACGACTAAACGTTACTTGAGGTCTCGAAGACCTGGAGCAGCTCGCGCACCACCCGCTCACGCTCCTGGAGGTCCTCGCCTCGGATGGCGGTGGTGACGCAGCCGCTCAGGTGATTGGCCAGGATCAGGCTGTTGAATTTATCGAGCGCGCGCTGGATCGCTTGGGTCTGCTTGAGGATATCAATGCAGTAGGCGTCTTCGTCGAGCATCCGTTGGACGCCGCGTACGTGGCCCTCGATCGTCTTGAGCCGGCTCACCAGTTGTTGTTTTGAATCAGCCATGTGCTGCCTTCTTTCTTTATACCCCCTCCCGGGGGGGGGTGGGTATAGTATACGTCGGTGCGGCGGGATTGTCAATAGGCGCGGCGGCTCGTGTATAATATCCACCTGTTCTAACATAAGCGATCAACATCTATGAGGTTCCAAAGCCATGCCGCCTAGCATCAGCTATACCATCGCCATGCCTCGCCCCGAAACCCACCTCTACGAAGTGACGCTGGAGGTGCGCGACACCGCTGGGCCGGTGCTCGACCTCGCGCTGCCGGCGTGGACCCCCGGCTCGTATATGATCCGCGAGTACGCCCGGCACGTCCAGGAGTTCGCCGCCTGCTCGGCAGCCGGCGCGGGCCTGCCCTGGCGCAAGCTCGACAAGGCGACCTGGCGGATCGAGACCAGCGGTGCGCCGTACGTCAGAGTCAGCTACAAGGTCTACGCCAATGAGCTGACTGTTCGCACCAGCCACCTGGACAGCAGCCACGGCTACTTCAACCCGGCGACGGTCTGCATGTACATCCCCGACCGCACCGACGAGTCGCTGGCGGTGCATGTGATCGCGCCAGAGGGCTGGCATGTCGCCACGGGCCTTGATCCGATCGGGGACGGGGAGATTGGAGATGGGAGATTAGAGCACGCACCATCTCCAATCTCCAATCTCCAACCCCCAGCGCCGGTTGCATCTTTTATCGCGCGGGACTATGACGAGCTGGTCGATGCGCCCTTCGAGTGCGGCACCCACCGGCTGCTGGCCTTCGAGGTGGACGGCATTCCGCACCGGATCGCGCTGTGGGGCCGCGGCAATGAGGACCAGGCGCAGCTCATCGCTGACACAAAGCGGATCGTGGAGACAACCCGCGATATGTTCGGCGGGCTGCCCTACGACCACTACACCTTCATCGTCCACCTGGCCGACGGTCGCGGCGGCGGGCTGGAGCACCGCAACAGCGTCACCATGCTGGTCGACCGCTGGACCTTCCAGCCGCGCAAGTCCTATGAGCGCTACCTGGGCCTGACTGCCCACGAGTTCTTCCACGTGTGGAATGTCAAGCGCCTGCGCGCCGTGCCGCTGGGGCCGTTCGACTACAGCCGCGAGAACTACACCCGCCAGCTCTGGGCGATGGAGGGCGTGACCAGCTACTACACCGAGCTGCTGCTGCTGCGCGCTGGCCTGATCGCGCCGGCGCGCTACTTCGAACTGCTGTCCGACAAGATCAAGGCGTTGCAAGGGCAGCCGGGCCGCGCCCTCCAGAGCCTGGAGCAGAGCAGCTTCGACGCCTGGATCAAGCTCTACCGGCCCGACGAGAACACGCCCAATAGCGCGATCTCCTACTACCTCAAGGGCGAGTTGGTCGCGCTGCTACTCGACCTGGAGATCCGCCGCCGCACCACCGGCGCGCGCGCGCTCGACGACGTGCTGCGCTCGCTCTACGCCAACTACCCGATCGCCGGGCCGGGCATCCCCGAGGACGGCGGCTACCGCGCTGCGGTCGAGGCAGTGGTCGCGGGCGGCGGGGTGGGGGGCGAAGACGGCTCCTTCGCCTCGTTCTTCGTGCGCTATATCGCCGGGACGGTCGAGCTGGACTACGCCGGCGCGCTGGCCTACGCCGGGCTGTGGATGGACTGGGGTTACGAGAAGCAGCCCGAAGGCGACCGCGCACCCACATGGCTCGGCGTCAAGCTCAAGGCCGAGGATGGCCGCGCCAGGGTCGCCCACGTGCTGGCCGACGGCCCGGCCTACGCCGCCGGGGTCAACGCCGGCGACGAGCTGCTGGCGCTGGAGGGCTTTCGGGTCGACGAGGAGCGCCTCAACGCCCGCCTGGCCGAGCGTCGCCCCGGCGACACCGTCACGCTCAGCCTGTTTCGCCGCGACGAGCTGCTGCACCTCCCGGTCGTGCTGGCCGCCGCGCCGCACAATACCCTGGCGATCCGGCAGCTCGAAGCGCCGGATGAGGCGCAGCGCCGGCTGTACGAGGGGTGGATCGGGGCATGGGATGGGGAAGGGGTGGAAGACGATCGGTAGGTCTTGGGTCAGATGTAACGCAGTTGATCTTGCATTTCATCTGCCGTCACCTGATTGAGGATCAACAAAAGCCGCCGCACAATTTCATAGGGCGGATGGCGTACGGCGATAATGATGCCGGAGTGGGTCTGGCCGGTAGCGAAGTAGGTTTGCGCCAATACCTCAAAGTCGTCCCGATTATGGGTAAGGAGAGTCTTCCGCTGACTGGCGGCATACCCTAACTGATCAGCATCGCTGGCATGCAGTTGGCCGGCCTCGCGGGTAGTGATGGCGATAAAACCTCGCGCCCGCACTAAATCGGCTACCAGCACACTCACATCTTCGTCCAGGTAGAGTTCGATGAAGAGCTGTGTCACGATATGCTTGGTGTGAATTAGAACGGGTCACCAGTCAATCAAATCAGCAAAGGCGAGCGGCTCACGCCCGAGCGACTGATTGATCCAGATACAGGCGTTGTGCAAGGCGGCCAAGGCCGCCAAGCGCGCCAGAAAGCCTTCCAAGGTATGCGAACGCTCATCATCCAAGCGAAAGGTCTCGGTCCATTTTCCATGCACCGTTTCGACAATCTGGCGCAGCCGCGCCTGCCACTTCCGCCAGTCCTTGGGCCAGGGGCGTTTACGATCATTGCGCGGTGGTGCCAGCATTTCTGCGTCATACTCCACATACCAGCGTCGATGCCGCTCGCGTCCCTCAAAGCCGCGATCACCCAAATACGGTCCCCTTGCTGGCCGTCCTACCATCGACAAGCGCTCGTGTGGCTGCGCACGTGCCGCCAAAAAGTCCTCCGCATACGGCTGGTCTTTGGTGCTCGCCGGTGCAACAGCATACCCGGTCACCACGCCCTTACGATCGACGGCGGTCAGCACATGGAAGCCATCATACCAGCCCAAGCGGTTCGACCAGCCAGTGTTGGCAATCCCATCAAGCCAGCCTGGCCCAATCCGCTTATTATTACGCACCGCCACACCCATGCCGTCGAGTACCTGATAGGGTTGTTCAGCGCTGCCCAACAAGGTCACGAAATCCTGTCCAACCCCTACGATCCGGTCGTGGGCACCGCGGATCAAACGGTTGAGTTGCGAGCGATGCGGCAGGTTTGGGAATGCCGAGCGCAGATTTTTGACCGCATAGCGGACAAAGGCACGTTCACTGGCAAATTGCTTCCATTGGGCCGCCAGCGCCAAGGTGACCACTTCACTATCAGTCAGATGCGCTTGCTGACCTGGTCGCGCTGGTTTGGCCGGCTGCGATTTGATCGAATCATCCACCAACACGTACAATGTGGTCAGAAAGGTGTCGAGATCCAGCATGGGTGTGCTCCTGTCTTTTGTCAGATGTGGCACATAGATGCAGGGATTCTACAGGCACCTTTCGATTTTGTCTTGAGCCGTTTAGTCAGCCAAACAGAACCTGGTGAGCGAGACCTTCTCGCTCGATATCGTGTAAGCTAATTCACACCAAACATACGATGTCTTCACCAATGGGTCGATCAAGTCATCAGGAATACGGTTCCGCACAATATGGCGATGAATTTCATCCTGGTTATCGCTGTAATAGCTCAATGCGTCAAACACCTGAGCCAGTGTTAAATGTGGCAGGTGATTGGGGATCGCTTCGGGCGGCACGCCCTGTCGCCAGAGTTCGACAATGGCGCGAACGGGTGTGCGAGTACCTTTAATGATCGGCTCCCCACTGAGGATCTGGTTGTCAGTCACGATATAGAGATGCGCGGTTGCCTGTATCATCGTGTCATCCTTTCACTCCTGGCAAGCGTAGGAGAGCAAATCAGTTAAGCTCATTCTACCATATGCGCTGTTGTGCAGGGCCTAGCCCCAACATGGAGTTCGGCGGCAGCAAGTATGATATAATCGCTCCCAATGCGGCTGCTTCGCCGCACCTTGTCCTCTCCCGCTGTTCGATCCTACACCGCGAAAGGAGGTCTCCCTTGACCGAACGTGTAAGTGTCACGGAAGCGAACAAAAAGATCTTCCAGCGCTTCTCCGAGGAGTCGTGGAACCGGGGCAACCTGGCCGTCATCGACGAGTTGATTGACCCGAACTTCATCGGCTACTTCCCCTCGCCCAACCAGCCGACGCGCGGTCCTGAAGGCATGAAGCAATACTACGAGACCTACTTCGCGGGGTTCTCCGATGTCCATTTCACCGTCGAGGAGCAGATCGCCGAAGGCGATACGGTCGTGATGTGCTGGAGCGTGCGCGCGACACACACCGGCGAGCTGACCGGCATCCCGGCGACGAATAAGACGATTACGGCGTCGGGGATGACGCTCTGCCGTTTCGCTGACGGCAAGATGGTGGAATGGCGCGGCCACTGGGACATGCTGGGTATGCTGCAACAGCTCGGTGTCTTCCCGTCGCTCGATCTGGCCGGGGCCTAACTCGGCTACCCACCTCCTGTAGTCTCGGCATCGTACCGTACTCTCGCGTGTCCATGAAATCGGAGAACCTTATGAAGCTATGACACATTGATTTCCCTAGAGCAAAGCCCCAGGGAAATCAATGTGTCACGTGCGGTATCCGTCACCGGAGGCAGGCCACGACCGCTGCGGCCAGATCTCGTTGCCCGTGGCTCGCCAATTCGGAACGACCACAGATTCGTGACGTAGCCGAAGCCGACACCAGAATCGAGATCGCCGAAGGCGACTGATCCGCCCGAGCCGGGGTGACCGAACGACCCCGGCCCGACCCAGGGCATCGGCGGGCAGGACCGCCAGAACCCGAGCGACATGTAGAAGGAGCGATCGGCCGGAATATCCAGTCCCGGTGGAAGCCCGTTCATTCGCGTCTTGTCGGTCTGGACGACGGTCATCTTCTCGACCGTCGCCGGATCCAGCAACCGCACGCCATCGACCTCGCTCACCGTGGCCGCATACATCCGTGCCAGCGATCGAGCGTCTGCGAACATGTTGCAGCAGGGGAACTCTGCAGCGCGCCAGGCACGCGTGTTCATGTAGCCGCTGGTGGGGTCCATGGCGCCGCCGAGCACGCCGGCGCGGGCTTGCACGGAGTCCGGGCCCCAGACGGCGTTCATCCAGGCAATGACCGTGGCCTCATCGAGGCCGGTGGTCTCGATCATTCCGGCGGTCATCTCCTCCAGCGTGAACGGAGCCGCGTAATGAACCTTGGCCACGTTTGGCTCTTGCTCCTCGGGCAGCCCAATCCAGGCGCTCAGCCCGAGCGGGGCAGCGACCTCGTCGGCGAAGAAGCGGCCGAGCGACTTGCCGGTGATCCGGCGCACCAGTTCCCCGACCAGGAACCCGAAGGTCATGCCGTGGTAGACGTGCTCGGTGCCCGGCTGCCACTCCGGCTTCTGCGCCTCGAGTGCCCGGATGACCGGATCCCAAGCGCACGCCTCCTCAAAGGTCAGCGGTCCATCGACGATCGGCAGGCCGGCCTGGTGTGAGAGCAGCCAGCGCACTGGGATGTGCCGCTTGCCGGCAGCGCCGAACTCCGCCAATACTTGACCACTGGAGCATCGAGATCGAGCTGGCCGCGCTGTACCAGCATGTGCGCGCAGATCGCGGCAGCCCCTTTGGTCGTGGATGCGACGGCGCCGATGGTGTCCTTGTCCCACGGCCGGTTCGCCCCGCGATCGGCGAGGCCGCCCCACAGATCGACAACTGGGCGACCACCTACGTAGACGCAGCACGCCGCGCCGACCTCGCCGGGGTTCCCTTCGAAGTTCGCACGGAAGACATCAGCGACCTTGCCCCAGCCCTCCTCGACATGTCCCCGCACGAGTGTTCCGCTTGTCTTGCTCACCATGATCCACTGCCTTTCACTTGAATTGCCTGGTTTTGCATATTCTTCGCTCCTTACCGCTTGCGCCTTCCTATGCTACAATACATTCAGCTTGAATATCCAGCAAACGCACGGAGCATTTGCTAGATATTGAAAACTTCCTCGTTCCATTTATCTTGATTTTCAAGGTATTTATATCTTAAACGGAGAAAGCAAAAATGTCAATGGGTTCACGGGACAGACAGACGGAGATTGGTGGGAAACTCGTGAATGAGCTTCGGCAGTGCTATGGACTGGGTGCGTCCTTCTTCCGGGCAGCGGCGGCGCGCATCGAGATGACCGATACGGATATGCAAGTCATCGATATTCTGGAGAGCACCGGTGAGGCTACCGCTGGTCAGCTTGCTCATCTCATGGGACTCACAACCGGAACCTTCACGGCTATTCTCAACCGTCTGGAGAAGGCTGGACTTGTGCGCCGGGAGCGCGACCCCAACGATGGCCGCAGGGTGATCGTGAGGCTCATAACAGCCTCGGACGGCAAGCAGGAGATCAACCCTCTTTTTGCTTCCCTCGCGAAAGCGTGGGAGGAAATGGCGGCGCAATACGACGATGAGCAGAAGGGATTTCTGTTGGAGTTTCTTCAACGCAGCAACACGCTCGCCAAGGAAGAAATTGCACGGCTGCGAGAGGCATCGGTGGGCGATGAGGGAATCTTCTCTGCGCCGCTGGTCGATCTGGAAAGCGCCCGGCTTGTCTTCCATGCCGAGGGTGTCCGACTGAGCTTGCGTGCAGGGGATCTTGCAGGCGCACTCTACCGGGCCCGCTTTGAGGGACCCGTGCCAGACGTGAAGGTCAAAGATGGCGCGGTTACTATCCGCTATCCAAGGCGTCTGTGGATTCCGGGCAACGAGAAGCGCGCAGTGGAGGTCACACTCAGCACCGCCATCCCTTGGCAGATCGCGCTCAAGGGCGGCGGCGCGCAGATGACTGCCGAACTGGGCGGTCTGGATCTCCTTGAACTGGAGGCCAATGGGGCAGGGAGCGCGTTCCACATCGAGCTCCCCGACCCTACGCGCGTGGTTCCCATCCGGCTTGGTGGCAGTGGCTCCCAATTTAACGTCCGGCGTCCGCCGGGCGTCGCTGCCCGAGTCCAGCGGAAAGGCTGGGGTTCTGGCGTTGTCTTCGATGATCAAGTTGTCTTCGATGATCAAATGGTCAGTGGGATGAGCAGCGATGGACGGCTGCAAAGTCCCAATTATGAAGGCGCTGCCCTGGGCTACGACATTGAAACGTCCGGCAGTGGCAGCATGATTACCATCACCACTGGCTGAGGCCTTGAGAGTGTCATATTGCTGCCTGTCTACGTGACTAGCGCACCTGTATCCATTCAGGAGGGGTTGAATAGTGAAGGACAGGGCCGTTTCGCAACCGCTGATCCTCTAGGACGAGTTCGCGAATCGCAGCGGGGAGCTGTTCGCGCTGCCACTGGCACACGAGCCGGCCGGCGCCAAACGCAACGTTGACGGCCCCACCCGTCAAGCGCGATCGAGTGCTGTTCGGAGCTGGTTGAGCCCCTCGACTCTCCAGTAGTCCCGGTTGGGGAGCTGGTCCCATGGGCGCCAGCGCATCGTCGTGAACCCAGCCCACATGAGGACGCGGAACTGGTGAACCAAGTGTTGGTTCGCTCCCAGATAGTGCGCTGCAACTTCTTCGGGGGCGTAGGCGATGTCGTACTCGACGGGCTCTTATTGTCGCAGAATCTTATCCATCGCCTTTCCTTTTGCGAGCTCATCAATCAGCTTGTCTAAATAGCGTATTTTTTGCATCAGCGGATCTTCTATTTCTTCCACGCGATCACCACATACGACGCCTTTGATAAGCGAACTATTTGGATGAATGGCTGGTGCTTGAGCAAAAAAGGTTTCAAAATCGTTTTCCTGCTCGATTTGCCGCTGTAATCCCGCTTGGCTATAGCCAGTCAACCAGCAGATGATTTGGTCAATTTCTTCTTTGGTACGATTTTTCCGTTCCGCTTTTTGAACATAGAGCGGATAGACGCTTGCAAATGTTGTCGCGAAAATGCGATGTTTCGGCATTGTCATTCCTCCGGTGGCTCAAGGCCCGATACGAATGCTGTCTTCAGAGCGCTAACGGATCGCCCATCAGCGGCGCGCTATCTGGATTGGAGCGCTTGTCGGCACGAAATCACACTCTAAAATTGCCCTGATCTTCTCGCGCAACGCGCGTATCATACTGAAATACATCAAACCAGTGTATACGAATAAAATCTCGAATCTGGTGTGCATAGGTGCCGTCTACAAGATGGATCCTCATCTCACCTCCCGCTCACAAGAGTTTGCATGCGCTTCGCTGTTGCCCAGAGCACAGGGATGTCTCCAAGGTAGGCATTATAGGCCAGATGATCGAGACCCATGTGGAGATAGCACGCCATGAGTCGTTCGTCTTTCTGGTGTGGAACATATCCCAGCGCATGCCAGCGTCGCTCGAGTTCCGAACGCAGGAGGTCGATGTCGAGGTGGGAAACCAGGGCGCCCAGAATTTCGAACCACGCCAGCTCGTAGAGGTGGTCACCATAGCACGCGCAGCCCCAATCAAAGGCGCCAGTGATACTCGCTTCACTCACCAGCATGTTGCGATTGATCAGGTCGCCATCAATCAGACAGCGCGGCACGCTGTCGTTCGCCACCTGCTTGAGCCGAAATTTTTTGACTCAGTACCGTCGTGTCGCACAATGGTTGCAGGCCTGCTTCGTCTGCCGTTCTCTGGGCTGAGCGCCTGGTGAGATCAGGGATCAGCGGCGGACGCGGTAGCGGATGTGCGTGGCCTGTGGCGTGTCGATCACCCGAACGATCTCCAACTCGACGCGCGACGGCAGCACCTCGAACAGCCGGCGGCCAGCACCGAGCAGCACCGGGATCTGGTGAATCTGCAACTCGTCCAGCACACCGGCCTCGAGCGCCCGCTGTGCCGTGTACGCCCCATGCACCATGACATTGCGATTCCCAGCCGCTGCCTTCGCCTGCGCCATCGCGCTCTCGATCCCATCGGTCACGTACGTCACCAGCGGATAATTCGCGACCGACGGGCCGGGCGGCCGGTGAGAGGGCACGAAGATCGGGACACCTCTACCGTGATGGTCACCGCCCCAGTGATCAACAATCTCGGCGGTCCGCCGACCCACCAGCACCGCACCGGTCGCGTTGATTTCGTCAATCAATGCTGCGGCCGGCCCGTCTGCCCGGAACTCCCCGTCCGAAGTGAATACGAACCAATCGTGCAACCGGTTGCCATCGTCGCCGCCGAGTTGATCGCTCTGATCAGCGATGTATCCGTCGAGTGACATCGACATGTAGAGCACTGATACAGACATTTCGACCTCCTATAAGCTCGATCCACACTGATTTCAGGTAGTGGTAATCGAGCATTGTAATACACGCACCGATCTGTGGGTAGCAGTATGATTTAGACCACTACCTTGCGGAGCTGGGTCGCGCGTGATGCGCCCGACACTCCACTGTTGAACGTGGTCGGCTTCGGCATGCCCGTTGAGGACGCAGTCGCATGCATCCTTGCCCATCCACTTCCAGGCCAAACGCGGCCAAGCTACGCGATTGGCGGCGGCCGTGCAGCGCTACAGCGACGCAGCCGAGGCCTGGTACGCCGCGCTGTTGGATGCCCTCGAAGACGCCGGCGATGAACAACTGGTGGGGGTGCGGCTACACCTGTTCGGCATCGGCAAACCCGCCTGGGTGCTACGCTCGACCTCTCAGCTCGTCACCTCGTTCGATAGCTCCGGTCCCAGCCGCATGGCTGCCCTGGCCGGCTGGAAGGGCATCGCCGCTCGTTATAGTCCACTCTTCGGCATCGGTGTCGAAAAACTGCAACACAGCCGTTCGGCCAGACTCTCCTATCACCTGGCCCGCTATCGCCGAGCGGTTGATCTGCCCTGGAACCGCCTTGATGAGGCCTGCTTCGAGGACGATACGACCAGCCCGCCAGCTATCCAGCACGCACTTGACGGCGAAGTTCATCTCGCGCGCTCGAAAGCTCCGTTTTGAGCTTCAGGCAAAACTTGGGCGCCAAGTCACTATTGAAGAGGTAGCTGGGGCGATCGGAGTACATCGGCGAGTAGTGATGAAGTTTGAGCGCAACGAAATGCAGCGTATTGATCGCAATGTGATCGAGGGGCTGGCGGCATACTACCATAGCCAGGGCATCGACGCCACGCACCTGTTCGAGATTGATCTCACCGGAATACGAACGCCCAGCATGGCTGCGACATAAGTTGCATATGTCCATGCTGGGCGTCGCTGTTGGGGTCTACCGCGCGAGGTTTCCGAGGCCACTACGCGATAGACCAAGATAGCGACTGTCCTGCTGCTTTAGCTCCGTTGTTGCTGCGAACAACTGAATACGGAACCTTTACAACCGAACAATCCGGTGAAAGTCTCGTAGTGTCTGCGCCCTGAATAGCCCACGACCCCACGCAAAGGTGGGGTCGGTGGGTGGTGCCAGGGACCGGGGACGATCCGGTGACCTCGTGTTTTTCAGACACGCGCTCTACCAACTGAGCTACCCTGGCGCTACACGAATTGAGAATTGAAAATGCAAAATTGAGAATTCAAGCTTACACTTCTCAATGTTCAATTTTCAATATTTCACTCCGCTGGTGGGCGATGACGGGCTCGAACCGCCGACAACCTCGGTGTAAGCGAGGTGCTCTACCAACTGAGCTAATCGCCCATGGTGCCGAGGAAGGGACTTGAACCCTTATGAGCATTACTGCTCACTAGGCCCTCAACCTAGCGCGTCTGCCAATTCCGCCACCTCGGCAAATCCACGCGGCATTATAGCCATGTTAGGGCCGGTTGTCAACTCAGTGGCCGAGAGGACTCTCAGTTCGGTGTATAATGCTGGCGCCAAAGCGTGAACGAATGAGGAGGTTTGAAGATGGCCGTCAGCAGCCTGCGCCGTAGTCTGCCGCTCATCCTTGGAGTCGGCTTGGGCATTGTCGCCGGGCGAATCGGGTACCGCGCCGCCCAGGTCACCCACCTCATGATTGCGGGGCTGCGCCGGCCCCCGTGGCGCCACCCGACCGAGCTTGGCCTGGCGGCCGAGGAGGTCACGTTCATGGCCGACGATGGCGTCACACTGCGCGGCTGGTTGATCCCCAGTTCCTCGGCCGGAGGCCCGGCCCCGGCGATCGTGTTCGTCCACGGGTGGCCGTGGTGCCGGTCCGGCAATCGCGCCGGCGACACCTTGATCCCCGACCGGACGGTCGATTTCCTTGAGCCGGCGCGCGCGCTGCACCAGGCCGGCTTCCACGTCCTGCTCTTCGACCTACGCAACCACGGCCTGAGCGACGCGGCATACCCAGTGACCTTTGGGTTCTACGAGGCCCGCGACTTTGCCGCCGCCATCGCCATGCTGCGCCGCCGCGCCGACGTCGACAGCGACCGGCTCGGGGCGATCGGCTTCTCGATGGGCGCCAACACGCTACTCTACGGCATCCCGCGCTGCCAGCCGATCCGCGCTGCCATCGCAGTTCAGCCGACGAGCGGTATGGTCTTCGCGCCCAATGCGGCCCGCACACTATTTGGGCCGATCGGCCCGGCGCTCCTGGCGATGCTCGGCCCGCTACACCGAGCCTTTGGCGCGCCGCCGCTGGCTGAGATCACCCCCGCCGACGGGGCGGCCCAACTCGGCGAGACCAGACTGCTCTACATCCAGGGCTCCGGCGATCCGTGGGGATCGCTCCCCGATGTGCAGGCGATGGTCGCGCGCACACCTCATGCCGCTCCACTGATCATCGCGCCAAGCGTCGATCGCTACGGCGGCTACCTCTACGTCCACGAGCACCTGGACGAGATCGTCGATTTCTTTACCCAGCACCTGTCTGGAGATTAGAGATTGGAGATTGAGAAACTGTTTGAAAAGGGTACTATCCCGCCCACGATCCTTGGTGGAAAGAAGATTCTTGAGGGGCGGCCCCCTCAAACTCCCCCTTTTCAAACAGTCTCTTACTACTCGGCCTTCCTTGATGCGCAAATCCTCTGGCACATCCAGGTCGCTCAGGCGCACCGTCTTGCGCGTCCCGAACTTCATCGTCTTCTGCCCCTCGCTGGAGAGCTGGCCGCTCTGCTCCAGGTTGGTGATCTCCTGCTGCATCGTCTCCGCCAGTTCAACCTCGCCCTGGCTCAACAGCCGCGTGACCGCGCTCTGGAGCTTCTGCGTCGCGCCGGACACGTCGCCGGCCTGGAGGTCCTGAAGCGCCCGAGTCTGGAGCTTGAAGGCGCTCACCTTCTCGACGATGTTCATCACCGGGGCATTGACCTGCGCGACCTGCGCCGGGTCGGCCGTAAAGGTCAGCATGACTTCGGCGCGGGCCTTGGCGCCTTGAAGGTTCAGCATCGGCACATCGTAGCTGATCTCGGCCTGACCGATTCGATACTGACCGATCGGTCGCGGGTCCACCAGCAGCTCGATCAGGACTGCGCGACCGCTACCGGTCTCGAGTTCGCCGAGCGGCACGCTGACATCGCGGTCGGAGACTGGCCGGTAGCCCAGGTTGCTGATCAGCGGGATCACCTGCCAGACCGCCCGCGGCGTGATGCCCTGCACCAGCCGCATCGTTAATACTGCATTCTGGATCGCGGTCGCCTGGGCACGCTGGACGGTGTTCTTGAAGTAGTCGACGATCTTGTCGGGCTGGTCGATATAGTCGGCCGTGCCGCCGGAGCGGTTGGCCATATCGATTAGCAGGTCCTCATTCCAGTCCTTGCCGACGCCCAGCGCTGTAATCGGAATCCCGCGCTGGCCGGCCTCGTCGGCCTGCCGCAGGCAGTCGTTCTCATTCTCTGTCTGGCCGTCGGTCAAGAGCACCAAGCGGCGGATGGCATTCGAACTGCGCTTGTCGATCTCGCGCAGTCCTTTCTCCACCGCCGGCGCGATCTTGGTGCCGCCGGCATCGCGGATGCGTTTGATTTTGTCCTGCGCCTCCTGCTGATTGACGACCTGATTGGCCGGGATCAGCACCTCGGTGCGGTGGTCGAAGATCGACCACCGAGGCGATATCCTCGGCGCCGAGCAGCTCGATCGCGCGTGCGGTCGCGCGGCGCACCCGGTCGATCTTCTCACCTTTCATCGAGCCGCTGCGGTCGAGCACAAAGCTGACATTAACCGGCATCCGCACCTGCGCGACGACCTGGCTCGGCAGGGCCTCCACCAGCAGGTAGGCGACCTGTGGCGTGCCGGTGGTCGGCAAAAAGGGGCGCGCCAGCAGCGTTCGGAGATTGACCTCACCGGCCATCACGTAACTCCTTTCAACAGCCCTCGGCAATGGAACGAGCGAGACTGGCCGACATGGCCCGCTCCATAGAGATGTACGTTCGAGAGGCTCGCCGTGTTGCGCGCCGCGCCTCCAGGCGCTAGTATAGCACACAGCGCTTGCCTCTGCTGCTGCCGCACGATGTTCCAGAAATTGCGCCATGTCGCCATACTCACGTAACTTTTAACGCAATATCGTCGTCAATATGGTACAATCAGGAATCGAACCATTCGGCAGCGGTAACACTATGTCTGACTTGCTTGCTCCCAACTCTACAATGCGCGGCGCGCGCGGCGAATACCAAATCCTCCGGCTGATCGGGCGCGGCGGCATGGGCGCGGTCTACCGCGCGCAGCGCCTGGCCGACAACACCGTCTGGGCGCTTAAGGAGATGCGCCCGCCCAAGGACGCGCCGGCTCAGGAGGTGGAGGAGAATCGCAACCTGTTCCTACAGGAAGCCCGAACTGCTTAGCAAGCTCAAGCACCCAAATTTGCCGGTCGTGGCCGACTTTTTTGAGCACCTGGGCCGGCCGGTGCTGGTGATGGAGTTCGTGCCGGGGCAGACGCTGGAGGACCGCATCCGCGAGGCCAACGCGCCGCTGCTTGAGCAACAGGTCCTCGGCTACGGTATCCAGGTCGCCCGCGTGCTCCACTATCTTCACACACAGGAGCAGCCGATCATCTACCGCGACTTGAAGCCCACCAATATCATGCTGACCCCCGAGGACGTGCTCAAGCTGATCGACTTCGGCGTGGCGCGTACCTATAAAGCGAGTAAGTCCAAAGATACGGTGGCGATGGGCTCGGCCGGCTATGCGCCGCCCGAACAGTATGGCAAGGGGCAGACCGACCCGCGCTCTGATGTCTATGCGCTCGGCGCAACTCTGCTGCACCTGCTGACCAATATGCCGCCCATCCCGCTCCAGACGCCCGCGCCCGGCAGCATCCGCAAGATGAACCCCTCGGTCGATGAGCAGACCGAGCGGGCGATTATTCGTGCGATGATGCTTGACCCGAACGCCCGCTTCCGCGATGCCTCGGAGTTCGAGCAGGCGCTGCATCGCTGCCTCGACGCGCCGTATATGGACCCGATCGCGCGCGCCACGCCACCACCCCCCGTGATTGCTCCCACCTCGGGGCTTCAAACCATGATGGCCCCGGTGGTGCCGGCGCAGCCGGTGGCTCCGCTCCAGCCACAAGTTGCGCCCCAGATCGGTACCCAGCAGGCGGCTCCTGTGTTTCGCGATGTGCCGGTTCCTGTGGCACCTATCGCTCAGGGCAGCCAGGCGTGCGGCCGCTGCGGCCGCGTGAACAAGCCCGGCGCGCGCTTCTGCGCCGGGTGCGGCGCGCCGCTCGGCACGCCGCCGACCGCGCGGCTCCTGATCACCTCGCCACGCGGCTCCTGGGAGCAGAAGCTGGATCACATGCCCCTGAAGATCGGTCGGCGCGACCCACGCCAAAATCACTATCCTGAGCTCGACCTAGCCGAACACGATCGCGGGATCGCCTCACGTAATCACGCCGTGATCAGCCGCGACGGCGACTACTATACCCTCACCGACCTCGGCTCGACCAACGGCACGCTGCTCAATGGCGCCCTGGTGCCGCACCGCCAGCCCCAGCGCCTAAACCCCGGCGACCGTATCAAGATCGGTGAAGTGGAGATGGAGTTTCGCTGGAGCTAGATAGGTTTGTCCGTTGTCCGTTGAGGCGTATGCGATAGGGCCATCGGTTCTTCGAGGTTCGGTGGGGGCGAACACGAGGTTCGGTGGGGGGGCGAACACGAGGTTCGCCCTTACGTGCTCTGGCTCCATTCCTGGTTCTCCCTCCTCCACCCTCCCTCCTCATATGCACCTCTTCACCCTCCACCCCTTCACCCCTTCACCCCTTCATCTTGTCATCTTGTCACTCGGGGAAGGGCGTGGGCACGGGCGCGTCCACGAACCACTTTTTGCCGATCTGATCGAAGAACCCCTCGCGCCGCAGCTCGTCGAGCGCCCGATTGACCTCGGCGTGGAGTTGGTACGCCTCGGAGGGCACGGCGAGGATGTAAGGCTCCAGCGTCAGGGCCGGGCCAACAGCCTGCAAGCCCGGCTGGTGGCCCAGGTCGATCAGCGCCGACGCATTATCCACAATCGCCGCGTCCAGCGTGCCCCGGCGCAGATCGGCCAATACCTCGCCGGGGGTGTCGTAGTCTGAGCGCAGCGTGAGTGTCGGGTCGCCGAGTGCCAGCTTGCGTGCGTAGCTATCGGCGTCGGAGCCGAGCGGCGCCCCGATCGTGCGGCCGCCAAGCTGCTCCAGCCCGCCGATCGGCGAGCCCTCGCGCACCACCAGGACCTGGCCGGCGTTAAAGTAGAACGTCGAGAAACTCGCGCGCCAACCCTGCTCCGGCGCGTAGGGCAACGCCGAGGCAGCTAGATCGGCCTTGCGGCTTGCGAGGTCGGCGTAGATTGAGTCGAGCCCGCTGTACACAAACTCGGCCCGCAGGCCGAGCTTCTGGGCCACGGCCCGCGCCAGGTCAACATCGTAGCCTACCGGCTGATCCTGCTCGATACCCGAGAACGGGTAGAAGCCGAAGTCGATCGCTACCCGCAACGTTCCGCGCTTCTTCGCCGCCGCCCAGACCGGGTCGAGCCCCTGGCCGCCGACATGCGCCCCAAGCTGGGTGCTGATCGCCAGGAAGGCATAGGCGATCAGCAGGCCCGCCGCTAGGAGGTCGAGCCGGCGGAGATTGGCGCGACGCAGCAGGCGCGCGGCAACTCGCCCGTGTTCTCTCATCGTACGCTCATTCACATTTCTTGATCTTCATCTATCGATCAAGTATACTTTACCCTAATAAAAATCGCTCATCCGCTTCCCAGTCCCTCGTTTTCCCATTCGACGACAAGCGGCTTGGCCAATACCTGGTCGCACAAGGTGACGATGATGGAAGAATCACGAGAGCAGCAACGCCCCCTCACCACCGTAGTAGTGCCCTCCACGTACCTACAGCAGCAGCCTTCCTACTATTCAGCAGTACCGCCGGCCCAGCCGGGTCGCTGGCTCAGGTTTCGCCGGATGATGCGCCTGATGCTGGTACGAATGCTGCGCGGTCTGCTGATCGGCGGTCGGGTACTGCGCCCATACGCCCTGTTCCTCTTCGTCGTCATCGCGCTGCTTGGCGTGATCGGTTGGCTGGGCATCCAGCTCTGGTGGCCGACGTCGACGAGTACGGCAGTCGTCGATCAGCGTGTCGCGGCGCTGCCCCCGGCGTCTGCGGTCGAGAATTATATGAAAGGTCGGCAGAGCTATAACGCCGACATGATGTGGGATTCTTTCAGCACTGAGTATCAGGCCGATCAGCTTGAGAACGGTGCCTCTAAATCTACCATGCAAGCCCAGGCGAACCGCGAGCGTCTCATCGGGCTGAAATATGAGCGCTACGAGTATATCGGCGGCGTGAAACTTGAAGATGGCAGCGGTATGTACTTCTACGCGCTCGAGCTGTCCATGCAGGACCAACAGGCCAAGCTCCCGATCGTCTTCTCAGCCGATGCCGATGGGAAAATCGAGCGGATTATCTTGCCAGGTCAGAGTCAGAGTCAATAACCCTTGAACCGATCGAGCGCTGTGCCCTAGCCCATACAACAATGGAGCAGTGTTATGGCAATTGAACCCTACCGGCCGGACCAAAGAAACCAGTACCGCGATGAGTTGGACCGCGAGATCGATCAGAAGATCGACACATTCTTCCATCGCTGGAACTGGAAGCTCGCCCGCTTCATACGCCGTGGCGCGATTGTCCTGTTTGTACTTTGGGTGATCTGGAATGTCGTCCCTAGCCTGATCGGGTTCTTGGCTTCCTCCGATTTGGGGCCGATGATCCTCCAGCTCCTGGGTATGGCGGGCTATCTGTTCGTCTTTATCGGGTTCCAGTTCTCGCTCATGTACTTCTTCATGGCTCGTACTCGTATCTACTGGGTCAAGCCGGGCGAGACGGGTGTGGGCTTTCAGGATTACAAGGGCAACCCCGAAGTGTTGCAAGCTGCCACGCGGATCGTGACGCTGCTGAAGGGCGTCAAGGGCTTCAAAACGATGGGCGGCGAAGTTACGCGCGGCGTGCTGCTGATCGGCCCGCCCGGAACCGGCAAGAGCTACCTGGCACAGGCGATCTCGACCGAGGCCGGTGTGCCGTTCGGTTATCTCAGCGCCCCATCGTTGACGTCGGCCTGGATGGGTATGGGCAACATCAAAGTGATGAACCTATACCGCAAGGCACGTAAGCTGGCGCGTGAGTATGGCGCCTGCATTATATTCATTGATGAGATCGACGCGATCGGCGGCGCACGCAGCTCCTCGTTGATGGGCGGCGCTGCGGGCGGCATGGGCACGGAGAAGCAGGCCGGTGGCATTGCGAATGTCATGATGGGCATGGGGGCATGGGTGGCGGCAGCGGCCTGCTGAATGAGTTGCTGCTCCAGATGGATCCGCCGCCGCAAGAAACCAGCCCGGTGGGTAAGCTGTTGCGCGGGCTTGGCCTACGCAAGAAGCGCGTCGAGATGCCCCCGGTGCTGACGATGGGCGCGACAAACTTGGCCGAGACGCTGGATGCCGCGCTGCTGCGCCCTGGTCGCTTCGATCGCAAAATTATCATCGAAGAGCCGGATGGCGATGGTCGCCGCGATATCATCGAGTATTATCTGGGCAAGGTCAAGCATGAACCGATGCCGATGGAGCGTATGATCTCCGACACAATCGGCTTTACACCGGTAGCGATTAAGTTCGTGATCAACGAGGCCGCGATTCACGCGCACTTCGAGGGCCGCGAAACGATCACATACTGGGATTTCACGAAGGCGCGTGAAACGCACGAGCATGGCTTGAGCCAGCCGATCCGCAATATGGCCTACAGTGAACGACGCCAACTGGCCTACCACGAGGCCGGCCATGCGTATGCGATGGTCAAGTTGCTCAAGAAAGAACGGCTGACCAAGGTGACGATTATTCGCCACGGTCGCGCGCTTGGCTTCGCAGCCTGGAAGCCATCCGAGGAAGCGCACATGCGCAACAAGCAGGAGATGTTGAACGATATTCAAATCTCGCTGGCAAGCCGCGCTGCCGAGGAACTGTTCCTCTGCGACCAACTGAATGGTGTGGTGTCCGACTTCCGCAGCGCGACTGGAACCGCTTCTTGGATGGTTGGTGCGCTCGGTATGGATGGCAGCTTTTATTCGTCGCTGGTGTTTGGAATGGAGGGCGTCGGATCACCAGACATGAAGCCGCGGGTTGAGAAGCTGCTCAACGAGGAATATCGTAAGGTCAAGCAGCTGCTCGAAAACAACAAGGAAGGCGTGATCGCGATCGCCGAGGCGCTGATCCTACGCAACGAGCTGACCGACATCGATGTCAACGAGATCCTGGCTCGCATCGAGGCCCAGCATCCCTTCGTCGATCCGCGCAAGGTTGAGGAGCAGCCCTTCGGTTTCGCGATGCGCTCGCTGCCCGAGTCGATCACCTCCAGCCGCCGTAATGGCCGCCGTAATGGTCACAATAGTGGTAGCGATAACGGGAATGGCAAGTCACATGAGCACCTTCCCGAGCCGGTGAGTGTGCCGACGGCATCGCAGACGCCGCCATCGGCTGAGTCGCCCGCTCCCGCGGCTGAACTCGATCACGGCCCGGCGCCAGAGCCGGGCGAGCCGCAGGAACCGTAGCCACAGATATAGCTTTTACGCTGGGGTGGGATGATCGATCATCCCACCCCATTTTAATTGCAAAACTGTCAGGCTGAAGAGCATTGCGGCACTTGCATACTTTGCGGCTTTCCGCTATATTGGCGCTATGCGTGTGCTAATCACAGGTATCAACGGGTTTGTCGGCGGGCACCTGGCTGAACACCTGCTCGCGACCGGCGGGTGGGATGTGTGGGGCCTGGCGCGCCAGCTTTCGCTCGGGTTGCCTGCACTTCAGGGGCGCATCCAGTTTGTCTGTGCCGATCTGCGGAACTCCGATCAGGTGGCCTCGGCGTTGGAGCGCGTTCGGCCGGAGGTGATCTTCCACTGCGCCGCCCAGTCCAATGTGCCGCGGTCATTTGACGACCCGATCGACACGCTGCAATCCAACATCTTAGCGCAACTCAATCTGTTCCTGGCGGTGTTGCGGTTGCATCAGGCTCCGCTGATCCTGATTATCACCAGCAACGAGATCTATGGGAACGTGCGACCGGAGGAGCTGCCCCTGAACGAGGCGACCCCGCTCCGCCCGGTCAACCCCTACGCGGTCAGCAAGGCCGCGCAGGATCTGCTGGCGTATCAGTACTACGTGAGTCACCGGCTGCGCACGATCCGGCTGCGCCCGTTCAACCACATCGGCCCGCGGCAGTCCGATCAATTTGTCGCGTCGGCGTTTGCTGCCCAGATCGCGCGGATCGAGGCCGGGCTACAGGAGCCGCTGCTGCGAGTCGGTAACTTGACAGCGGAACGAGATTTCACCGATGTTCGCGATATTGTGCGCGCCTATGCGCTGGCGGCGCGCCACGGCGAAGTCGGGCTGGCCTACAATATCGGCTCCGGGCGCTGCGTCAGCATTCGCTGGCTGTTGGATACGCTGCTTGCCTTCAGCGAGCGCGATATCGCCGTCGAACCGGACCCCTCACGCGCGCGTCCCGCCGATGTCCCGCGCGTCCTTTCCGAGAGCAGTCGCTTTCGTGAGCACACCGGCTGGGAGCCGAAGATTCCCCTTGAGCAGACACTGTATGATATCCTCGAATACTGGAGAAGTCAGGTACGCAGGGTTGAGGTATGAGGGGTCTATGAAAGCTGTCATTCTCGTCGGCGGCCTTGGTACGCGCTTGCGACCACTGACCTGCAATACACCCAAGCCAATGATTCCGCTCGTGAACCAGCCGTTTATTGAGCATATGCTGGGCAACCTGCGCGATCAGGGCATCAACGAAGTTGTTCTCGCCGTTCAGTATCTCGCCGAGCGATTTCGCGAGGCACTGGGGGATGGCTCGCGGCTAGGGCTAAAGCTGCATATCGTCGAGGAGCCTGAGCCGCGCGGAACCGCCGGTGCAGTCAAAAATGTCGAGCATATGCTCGACAGCAGCACCTTTGTGTTCAACGGCGACGTGATGACCGACCTAGACCTACAGGAGATGCTGGCATATCACCGCGAGCGCAAGAGCAAGCTGACGATCGCACTCACACCGGTCGAGGACCCAACCTCGTTCGGCTTGGTCGAGACGACCGATGATGGACGCATACGCCGCTTTATCGAAAAGCCGCGGCAGGATGAGATCACCACCAATATGATCAACGCCGGCACCTATATCATCGAGCCGGACGTCTTTCGCTACGTTCCGCCTGGGCAGTACTACATGTTCGAGCGCGGCCTGTTCCCGGTGCTGCTGCAGACCGGCGACCCAATGTACGGCTTTGCATCACGAGCCTACTGGACCGATGTCGGCAAGCCGCAGACATACCTGGAGGTCCACCACGATATCCTGGTCGGCAAGGTGCGCTACCAGTTCCGGGGCCGGCAGATCGCCGACCGAGTCTGGCTTGAGGACGGCGCCGATATTCATGAGACGGCGCAGATCATTGGGCCGGTCGTGCTGGGGCCGCAGGTGCGGATCGGGCCGAGGGTGCGGATCATCGGGCCGACTGTAATCGGCGCACGCTGTGTCGTTGAGGCGGATGCGATGATCGAGGACTCGGTGCTATGGGACAATAATCTGGTCGGCGAGGCGGCTTCGCTACGGTCGTGCGTGGTCGGCAGGGATAACCGGATCGGCGCGAAGGTCCACCTGACCGACGGGACGATCATCAGCGACGACTGCGACATCGGGGCGGAGAATCGCCTGGAGCGCGGGATCAGGCTCTGGCCCAACACCCGCCTGGGCGATCACGCGATCTCGTTCTGATAGGGTGCGGCCGGTCGTGTCGCACGAGCAGCGGTACGCCGCGCTCCTGCACCGGCGGCCAGTCACATGCGGTTGATTTTATCCAGGACATTCCGATCGTCGACGCGCCCAGATGTCGGAGCGCCCTTGGCCGGGCCCTGTACGGGAGGCGTTTTCGCACTCGGCAGCGGCGGCGCCGGCCGACCAAGCGCGACGGCGACCACAACCCCACGCAGCAACACCACCACTCCGACCGCGATGGCGATCCCAAGGAATAGGAGCGGCAGCCCATCATGAAACACACGGGCCAGCAGGGTGTTCCTGACGGTTGTCGCGAAGCCTGACTCGGGCTGCTGCGCGGTCGCGAAGCGGAGCAGGTAGCCGATGATCAGCGCCCCGTTGAGCAAGCCGAGCAACGCGCCGGCCAGGCGCCGGGGAAAGGGGGGGCGCTCCTGCGTGTGGCCCAGGAGCAGCCCGCCGCCATAGCCGACGATCAGCGCACAGAAGAGGAACAGTACGCAGTTGACCACAAATGTGAGCGTGCCTGGGTTTCCGCCGACAAACCGCTTTGCCAGTGCCAGCCCCCACTGTTCGCCCCAGAACCCCACCAGGATCGCCCCAAGCAGCGTGCCGGCGACGGCAAGGACGCCCCGCCGTATATCGCGCCAGTAGCCAATCAGGCTGAGCAGCAACAGCACCAGCGTGACGACAACCGTGATTGCAAGCGCCATACGTCCCACCTTTCATTGCTCCACTGCTACGCCCTATTGTAGCACACTATCGTTCTTAGAGCCTATCCGAAAAGTCGGAGTTGGGTGGGGTTTGCGGGGAGGGCGACCCTCCCCGCGCCCTCCCCCATTTTTCGGATAGGTTCTTAGTACTACAACGAGACTTTATCACTCACGTTGATTGAGTTTGGCCAAACGCCGTTTGCGATGTGAACGATATGCCCGATAATTCGCATCTTGCCAATACGCCAAGACGGAGAGCACCCACTCCGCATCAAAGCTGCGCCGTGGGATGGCGTACGCGACCAAGAACTGCGCCTGCGGCAACGTCAGGGCCGGAGCGTTTTTTTCAAGCGCTTCTGCACCCGCACCAAAAACGCCTGCGCCACAATCATCAGTGTCATATGATGATGCCAGCCCGTCCACGAGCGCACTTCGTAGTCGCCCATCCCCAGTTCCTGCTTACCGGTCTCGAAGCACGTCTCTATTGGCCAGCGCATCCCGCTCATCCGCGCCAGCCGCACAAGTGGTATGTCAGCGGGCGCATTGCACAGATAGGTCTTGAGTTCCCCGTCGGTCAGGCTGCGCCGCAGCACCAGCCAGACCTCCTCGCCAGGCAGCCCATCACGCACACCAATCACGCGCACAATCGCGAACTCAGCCATTTGCGGCCCTTGACTGCCCTCCTTGATCAGTTGCTTCGACCAGGCACTACTCGGCAAGGCGGTAGCCAGTGCAGCTACCGTCTGTGGAGGTGGCGAACCTGCTACCAGGCGTTCGCGTGTCGGCTTGCGGCCACGTCCGCTCCACTCTGGCACCGCCACATCTGGACGCGCCAGCCACACTTGGGTATCGTGGGGCACTTCAGCGAAGTACCACAAGTGCGCGTGGGCGATCTTGTCCAGCAGGGCGGTATCGCGCCCAAACCCTTCGTCACAAGCGACCCAGCGGCAGCGCAGAGTTTGGGTTTGGACTACGTCCTCAATCATGGCCCAGCCCAAAGATGGCTTGGTCGTAAAGGTCAATTCGTCTGGCAGCCGACAGGCTTTTCGCCGCTCGGCAAAAGCGGGGTCGCTGATCCATTCCTCGGGCAAGTACAGGCGGCGATCAACCAAGGTATAGCCTTGCTGAGAGGCATAGGCCAGAAACACACCAGCCTGACAGTTGGCGGTCTTGCCGAGTTGTCCACAGTACTGGCGTTTGACCCCTACCGACTCGCTACCTTGCTTGGGAAAGTCGCTGCCATCCAGAAGTAGCACGCCGTCATCGTCGCCCAGATCGGCATCGATTTCCGACCACAAGCGGTGCAGGATGGCAGTATCATCCCAGGCACCTTCACTGACAAACTGCTGCATAGCCCTGATGGCATTCCGATCGACCCCACGCAAAGCCAACATCATTGGCTCAATCGACTTGCGCGGCAGCTCCAGCAGCAGGCCATGCAGATAGGTTTGCGACCATTCACGCTGCTCAGGCCGCTTAAACAATGGAGAGAAGATCGCATGATAGCTGTTCAGTTCATCCAGCAGACCATCAATGTCTTGTGGCGTCAGGTCGAGAACTGGCGCCGTGGCAATCGTTTCCAGATGTTTCATCCCCTCCTCCCAATGGCAAATTGAGTGAGAGAGGATGATACCACGAAGTCTCGTTGTAGTATTAGGAGTCATCCAAAAATAACTTGATCATTTGTCCGACCTTGAATGTGGTCGGATAGTGTAATTCCAGTGCGAACACACCCTATGCGGCTGGCAATCGATCTGGGCTCGTTCCGCCGGTGCGAGCTTCACTTTGGTCGGATAGACGGTGCGATCCAGCTGTGCCTGACACTGAAAGCCACGCTCTGAGCGTGTGGTCCGAATAAACTTCAACACCGTTTCGTAACTAAGAAGCGGTTGGCCGGCCCAGTTGGCGCTGATCAGAGAGAACATACGATGTTCAATCGGGTTCCATTTGGAGGCGCTTGGCGGGAAGTGCGTTACGGTGATCGTGAGCTGGAAGTCATCCGCCAGCCGCTGGAGGTCAGCTTTCCAGCGCCAACTCCGATTACTATTGGCGCCACCGCAATCAGCCTGGATTAGCAGGCGATCCGTCCCGGCATAGGTGTGCTGTCCACGCACCAGCCACCAGCGACGGATGACCGCAAGCGCGAATTCGGCGGTTTCATGCGACGTGCCAACCACAACATAGCCACAATTGTGGGTCAGATCGTAAATGCCGTAGGGAATGGCTTTGCCTTTCGCTTGGCTGGGGAAGTCATGATCTCCCACTGCCAGCGGCTTCCGCCAAGTCCGACCGGCATTCTTGAACGCACCGATCAACTCCTTCTTTTTGGTATCGACGCTAATAACTGGGGCGCCGACCTTGAGAAAGACCTGGCGCTGGCGACCAAGATAACGAAACTGCCGATCGCGATCTGGGTCGTGGGTCGTAGCAATCGACTTACGGTTCGCCCGCAGCGAGTACTCGCGCTCCCGCAACAGCCGCGCCACGGTTGTTCGGCCAATCTGGAAGCCCTTAGCCTGCAACTGGTCACTCAGTTTAGTGAGCGTTTTGCGCGACCACTTCAGCCCAGACAGTGGGTCACCGGCGGTGGCATCTTCCAAGAGTTGGTCGAGCACCGTCAGGACAGCGGGATCTTTTTTTCAATCTGTTTGCGACCGCCGACCCGGTTGGCGGATGCCGCTGGAGAGGTGGGAGACTGAGCCTTGGAGTTCCAGTCGGCCACGCCGAATGGTGGTCCGGCTCAACCCGGTAATTTCGGCGAAGCGGGTAATCCCGCCACGCCCGTGCCTTAAGGCCAAGAGGTCAGCAACCTGGCGGCGGGCTTTCTCATCCAGGGTCGCTAGCAGCCGATTGATCGCCTGATGTTCTGTCGCAACCGCACTCTGCGGCTGCTGGCAGCAATAGGCACAAGGACAACGATATACCGTTCGGTGCAGTTGGTCAGACATATGAGCTTGCCCTCCTCCCTATCAACTCGGCGATGTCCGTTTGGTTGCTTTGAGAACAAGCACAGTTTAGCAGAATCGGTCAAGTTATTTTTGGATGACTTCTTAGACAAGGTTACGAATGGCGCCGTTCTACTTTACAATCTGGGTGGAGGGGACTGAGAGGGCGGCCCCTCAAACTCCCCTTTTCAAGGCGCGGGCACACCGGCGCCGGCGCCTGAACAACTCCACGGCAAGCCGTGCTATAATGGCACCGCCCGACAACGAGAACGTAACGCGATTATGCTCGCGATGTGAATGCATGAAGGAGAAATGATCATGGCACGGGTAGCGATCAACGGCTTTGGCCGGATCGGCCGCCAGAGCTTCAAAGCCATTCTGGAGCGGTACGCCGACGATATCGAGGTCGTTGCGGTCAACGACCTGACCGACAACGAGACCCTGGCCCACCTGCTGCGCCACGACTCCACGTATGGCCCTTTCGATGGCGAGGTCACAGCTACGGAAGATCGGATCAGCGTGAATTTCTATGGTGAGGACGGCGAGGAGCATAGCGTCGATATGGCCGCGCTGGCCGAGCGAGATCCAACTAAGCTTCCATGGGGCGATCTTGGCGTGGATATCGTGATTGAGTTGACCGGCCGCTTCACCGAGGCCGAGAAGGCGCGCGCCCACATCCAGGCGGGAGCCAAGAAGGTGATCATCACTGCGCCGGCCAAGGGCGAGGACATCACGCTCTGCCTCGGCGTTAACGAGCAGAAGTATGATCATGCGGTACACAACATCATCTCGAATGCGTCGTGTACGACCAACTGCCTCGCGCCAGTGGCCAAGGTACTCAACGACCGCTTCGGCATCCGGCGCGGCTTGATGACCACTATCCACTCCTATACGATGGACCAGAACCTACAAGACAACGTGCATAAGGACCTGCGCCGCGCGCGGGCTGCGGCGATCAACCTGGTGCCGACGACGACCGGCGCGGCGAAGGCCGTGGCGTTGGTCATCCCTGAGCTGAAGGGCAAGTTCGACGGCTTTTCCATCCGCGTCCCGACGGCGACGGTGTCGATCGTCGATTTTGTGGTGCAGCTCGAGCGCGCCGCCTCGGTCGAAGCGATTAATGAGGCGTTCCGCGAGGCCAGCGAGAGCGAGGATCTCGAGGGTATCCTGGGCGTCAGCGAGGAGGAGTTGGTGTCGAGCGACTTCATCGGCACCACCTATTCGAGCGTGGTCGATCTGCCGCTGACGATGGGAATGGGCGATGATTTCTTCAAGGTGGTTTCGTGGTATGACAACGAGTGGGGCTACTCGGTGCGTATCGCCGACCTGACGGCCTTTATCGCCGATGGGTTTGAGGAGTAAGCGGCAGTCACGCCATGGCCTAGGCATGGGCAGGGGTGGTTTGGAGGTGCCTCCAAGCCGCCCTTTTTCTATAGCTGATATCAGCTGTGGAGAAGATGAAAGTGGGAAAAACAAGATCGTGGAGGGCGGCCCCTCCACACCTCCCCACCCCACATACCACGGTGGAGAAGATGAAAGTGGGAGAAAACAAGATCGTGGAGGGCGGCCCCTCCACACCTCCCCACCCCACATACCACGGTGGAGAAGATGAAAGTGGGAGAAAACAAGATCGTGGAGGGCGGCCCCTCCACACCTCCCCACCCCAAGATGCCACACGTACACGCGACTTGGTATTAGAGGAACAGTGACTCGACGATGATCTCGCGGTCGTGTAGGCGCAGGGAGAGGCTGTACTGCCCTGGCGCGAGATTGTCGATCGTGAAGTTGCCCAGATCATCCAGCCGGGAGTTGCCGACGATCGTTTCGCCACGGAGTAAGTTGACGGTCGCGTTCTGCAACCCGTGGGGGAGGATGTCGTCGAGGAGCAGCAAGCCGAGCAGAAGCAAGCGACCTGGCCGATTGGCGGCGCGCTCGATGTCGAGCATGAGCTGCATATTGTCGGCCTGATAGGCGTATTGGGCACCGCTGGGCGATCCGCGTAGGGCGCCGTAGGCGGCGATCGGCACGAGCGGTTGGGGCGCGATCAGCCTGGCGACGATACGCCGCAGAAAGTGCGCTGGAGGGGAGCGGGGAGGTGGCGGCACGCCAAGCGCCTCGTTCAGCAATCGCAGCTCACGTGAGCAGTGGGGGCAGTCGATAATATGTTTGGATATGGTCGTACACTGGGTGTGATCGAGCATCCCCTGATGAAAAGCGGCTAGCTCCTCGCTCGTCGGACAGAACATGCGGTAAAGCCGCTTGCGCAGCAGCCCCTGGAGATCGGCAAACTCGTGGGCACGATTGGCGCAGTATTGGCATGTACGTAAGTGCGCGACCGTGTCCACGTCGGCCTCGCCGTCTACGGCAGCGATCAGGGCAAGCTCCCCTAGTGCCGGAGGTCTGCTGCACCTCCCTGGCTCCTGTCGTTGGTCCTCCATGACACGCTCCAGATTTTGTATTCGCGGCTTTCCACCCTCTTGCAATACTGAACGACGCAAACGACAGTTTTCGCACGACCATTTCTTAACGTTTTTAGACAAGGTTTCAGAAGACGCCATTCTACTTTACAATGTGGGAGGAGGGAGACTGAGGGGCTGCCCCCTCAACCCCCCTTTTTTCACAGAACTGTAAAGCCCCGAGAAAAGCAAGGCGGGGAGCGATCACTGCCAGAGTGATTGCTCCCCGCCGATCGTCGAAATGTTGCCCCAGAGGGGCGACTATCAAGAGGCCAGCAGGCGACGCAGCTCTTGGTTGCGGCTCAGGCGCCCCAGGACATTCCGCTTCACATTGTACACATCATTGACATTTTCAAACAAGTCCTGGCGAACATTGTAGATATCGCCGGGCTTCATTCCCATAACAAAGGAGTTAAAGACAACGACACGCTCGGCTTCACCATTCAGCAAGGTGTTGATGTAGCTCCAGAACTCTTCTCGGCTGACACGTTCCATAGCTTCCTCGTCTGGCGATGACAGGGGAGTATGCCCGAAAGGGATCGCCTCCTCCGGTAACATTTCAGCCCATGATTGGGCTCGGACGCTGTCTATGACGACGCAGCCGGCACAGAGTTGAAGGTAGTGGAGCAGTGAGGCCAGGGTTAAGAATGACTCGAAGCGCTCAGGCGTGATTGCCCGCCAGAAGCGGGTGAAGGCTGCGCCGATGAAGAACTCGCTAGTCTCGCCGCTGCTGGCGAAGGCGCCGCTACGGCGCACCCAGCTCTCGACCAGGCTATTGTAGTGATTATAGACGTGTTCCCAGGCGACTTCATTGCGATCGACCAGCGCGCGCCGGAATAGCTCGTATGAGTAGCAGGTGTCGTGGGGCTGGCCGCGGTAGAACCGTTCGCTCTCAGCGGCGCACTGCCGCACCAGGCTGGCGAGGTCGAGCTCCTCTGGGGCCGGCACATACGCCACGCCGACCTCGAGGGCCGTCAATTGCTGCCTGGCATTATTCGCTCGCCCTTTTGCGCCGCCGGCACGATGGGCCAGTTGATTAGTCATCTGTTGCGCCATCACGGTCTCCTATTGCTTCGGCCTAACGAGTTGTCGTGTGTAGATGTTGACAGCATACCAGAGCGGTCCTGCGGTGCAGGTTCGGTCCGACTGCGGTCAAACTACGGTGGCCTGCTGTAAAGCTATTGTAGGAGGAGGCGCTTAAATTGAGAATGGGTTGGGATGAGCGGAAGATGACAGAACGTGCGATGCACGGTAGTATTCAGGTGCCGTATAGGTCTTAGAAACTGTTTGAAGAGGGCATAGTCATGCCAACAATCCGTGGTGGAAAGGGGATTCTTGAGGGGCGCCCCCTCAAACTCCCCCTTTTCAAATAGTCTCTTAACGACCCTGGTCTTTCTTTGTCTCGACGAGGAAGCTCTGGAGGGCAAGGAAGGCCGGTCGGGGACTCCAATCGGGGTTGAGCAGGCTGAATGACGCCTCGCCGTCGCCGGGAGCGCCCGCAGCCGCTTTGATAATGGCGAGGTTCATATTCTTGACAACCATCACGCCGACCCAAGGGCGACCGAAGGTGTCGCGGTACTGGCCGTATGCGCGGTTGAGCGCGCCGGCGAGGTACTCGGCCTGCTGCTCGAAGGTGACCTGGCTGCCGAACTCGTAGCCGGGGGTGGTGTTGGCAGTGGCCCAGCCGAACTCGGTGATCCAGATCTGATGGTTGTCGAGGCCGGCCTGGGTCATGAGCCGGCGTATCTGCTCTACGTGCCGGAAGTAGAACGCCGGGTGGCCGGTCCACTCCTGGCCAGGCCCAGGCTGGTCGGGCCACAGGGTATCAGGTGGGTTGGCGGCGCTGGTGACATGAATGGCCTGGGCGTCGAAGTACGCATTGATCATGCCGTCTTTATAGGCGTAGAGCGCCTGGTAGTAGGCTTCGTCGGCGCCAGCCGGGGTGGGCGCGCCCGCCAGCACGTAGGCTTCGGGCGTGATCGCCTTGATGCGCCGGTAGCACTCGGCCAGTAGCTCGACGTAGTGGCCCGCGTTTTCGGCGGCGACGCGGGCGCCATCCTCGCCGGCCAAGTTCTGACCGCTCCAGATCTCGTAGGCGGCAATGCGGTTGCCGTAGCGCCGGGCCAGCGCGTCGACGAAGTCGCCCACGGGCCGGATGGCGCGCGGCAGGCCGCCGGCTGTACCATAGAAGTCGGGCGCGGCGCTGATGGCGACGAGCAACTTCAGGTCATGGGCGGCGACGGCGGCGATGAGGCCGTCGAGCTGATCCCAGGTGTAGGAACCAGGGGCGCTCTCGATGTCTTTCCAGGCGATCGGCAGCCGGACCCAATCGAATCCGGCGATCGTCGTCAGAGTCAACACGCGCTCGGCATCGGTGTCGAGTAGATACGTTGTTGCGCCGAACTCCAGAAACGGCGTTCGCAGCGGGAAAGTCAGCTCCGCCGGACCGGACGCCAGCGTCAGCCCAGTGGCGCCGCTGCCGGCGGGGGCGCTGCCGCAGGCCGACAGCAGTGGCAGCAGCAGGGTCAGGAGCAGCGCAGCGCGGCGCAGGTGTCGATTGACAGACATCTCAGTCTCACGCATCAGTGGTGCCGTCAGCCCCTTTCTCAGAGCCGGCATTGAGCGCCACAAAGCGGATGAAATTGAGCAGCAGCCACCCGTAGCCCCAGAGCACTACCCAGAGTAGCAGCGCATACAGCGGCGGCCAGCCAAGCAAGCCAGGGCGCGACCGAGCCATCTGGGTGATCGGCAGCAGGCGATCAAGCCAGCGTGATTGGTAGAGCGGCTCGAAGGCCAGGTCGGCGCGCGGGAGGCCCTGGTCATCGCGCAGCAGCATGCCGTTGCTGTAGCCGTTCGGCCCGGCCAGGACGCTCACGGCGCCGGCTCGATCGACCGCACGGGTCTCAAGGAGCAGTTTGAGCGGCACCGGCTTGGTGGTCGTCAGGCGGTCCATCGGGACCGGGGCGAAGCGGAACGTCGTCGGGCCGCGCGCCGCCAACTCGGCGACGGCCAACTGCGCGGTCGCCAGCTCGGCGCCGCTATCGACCGCCTGGATGTGTAGGATGACTGTGCCGGCGCCGGGGGTGGTGGGCCGGGGCAGCCACAGCCGCACGCCGACCAGATCATGCCGCACCGGCTCGACGATCTGGCCGAACTGGTGGCCGTCGTACAGGTAGCCAGCCACCCAGCTTCGGTCGACCTGGCCGCTGCCGGCGATCGGATCGTCCAGCAGCGCAAGCCAGATGATCGTCGCAGTTCCCACGCAGAAGACAGTGGTAAGCACGAGCCGTATAGTGACAACTCTCTGCATTGGGTGCTCAATGGATCTCGGTCGCAATGCAGCGATCGGTAGAGGGAGTATCACACGTAAAAGAAATAGGGTATGACGTACTGCGAAAGACACCAGAAATCAAAACATGCGACGATCAATACGATGCACGTGGCGAACGGCACACGCAGATGGGAAGGAACGAGTTGCACAAGCCCATGTAAAAAGAGAAATGTAAATGGCACAATAACCGGGAGTAAGTAGCGACCCTGCGCGGAGTTGTAGTATAAGATCACACCCCAGATAAACAGGCCGATCGCCGCAGTCAGCACGAATGTCCACATGGAGAGCGCTATCTCGGGCCGATACTCTTTTCCCCTACCGAATATCCAGCCCACGATTGCGGCGGCGGAGAGCAATCTGAACAGATAATGCCACCGATCGCTGACTGAGAACGCCGTATCGCCAAAGTTAGCCCAGAAAGAATTGTAGGTGTGTGTTAATGGGAGGGATATATTCAATTTACCCAGGTTTAAGACTTTGGTGTTGTATATTTCAACGATCTGCCCCCAGAACGCAGGTATCTTTTGTGAAATGGGATTATTCGTTAAGAACACTGTCAGAATGGCTACGCTCGTCACGGCGCCTATGACGATCATGGTTCTTCTTGATACATGTCTGTGATACGAGCGTGATATCAGCCAGTAGACCGCAAGAATGGCGCTTGCCGGGATCAAGAAGAGCAGCGTGGCCTTGAGCCACTCCCCAAACACAATCCCCAGCACAATCCCGCCGACTTCCCAGGCCCCAAAGCCGCGTGTGAACAGGCGCACCCAGCAATAGATCACGAGACAGGCGACGAGTTCCGCCAGCGTGCCATCGCCGACGGTGCTGTTAATGAAGGTATGGTATGGCATCAACGCGATTAGGGCCACTGCCAAGATATTATACTGCCACTTTTTAGGATGTATCTCACGAAATGTATAAAATGCCACCAGGAGAATGACAACGTTCAAGATGATCGAGGAGAGCCGGGCTACGTATAACTGGGTGATAATATCTGTATCGCGGAAGAAAGCGACACAGAGTGTAGGAAGCAGGTACGATGCCGAGAAACGGCCCCAGAGCATGGTGCGCGCGCGGGCGACATGGCCGGGCAGCACGCCAATTTGCTCGGGAACAACCTCTGGCAGTGGCTGGCGCGGGTTGTACTCTTCATGGCGATACTGGTACAACGATCGCACCAGTTCGCGCTCAAACTCTGGCGAGGCATCCTGGGGGGTCGGTAGGCGACCGAGCTGGGCCATCGTCCAGATATACTCGAAATGGCCGGTTTCATCGGGCGCCTGCCAGGGCGGCGTGATCAGCGCATAGCACGCCCCGCGGGTGATCGCCAGCGCAATGATCAGCCACAGCAGGCGGCGCTGTAGCGACACCGCTCGGCTCGCGGCGGCGGCCTTGGGCCGCATGCGGGCGCGAAGCAGCGGAAGCGGAACATCACTTGGGAGCGGTATCTTCATTGGCCTTGCATACGTAAGACGACGCCAATCGTACGCAGGATAATCTTGAGATCGAACCAGGGCGACTGGTGCTTCAGGTAATACAGATCGTATTCGAGCTTCACCAGCGCATCCTCGACGGTATTGCCGTAGCCATAGTTGATCTGAGCCCAGCCGGTCAGGCCGGGGCGAGCGGCCAGCCGGGTGCGGTAGAACGGGATCTGGCGCTGCAACTGCTCGATGAACTGTGGGCGCTCCGGGCGCGGGCCGACGACACTCATCTCGCCCTTGAGGACGTTGAGCGCTTGGGGCAGCTCATCGAGGCGCATGCGGCGCAGCACGCGGCCAACCCTGGTGGCGCGCTGGTCATCCCTGTCGGCCCAGCGGGCCTCGCCTGCGCGCTCGGCGTCCGGCGCCATCGAGCGAAACTTGGTGACATAGAACCGGCGTCCGTGCAAGCCGACGCGCTCCTGGCGATAGAACAGCGGGCCGGGACTGTCGAGGCGGATGGCCAGGGCGATCAGCGGGCAGAACAGCACAAACACGATGCCCAGCAGCAGCCCGACCGCCAGGTCGATCAGCCGCTTGACGAACTGAAACGCGGTGCGCGCGGCGTGCTTCTGGATCGGCAGGGCGGCGTACCACTGGCTGCCGATATGCTCCACGGCGATCTTGCCGGTCAGCCGCTCGTAGAGCAGCGGCATCGGCGTGATGGCGATCCCGCGCTCGTGGCAGTCCATTAGCGTTTGGAACAGGGTGCCGCGCATATCGTCGCTGATCGCGACGACGATCTCGTCGGCCGAGTGCTCCCTGATCAGGCGCACCAGCGCATTGTGGCCGCCCAGCACTGGGATGCCGCTGATCTGCGTATGCTGCTTGGCCGGATCGTCGTCGACAAAGCCGATGATGTGGTAGTGGGTGTCGTGGAGCTGGAGCAGGGTGGTGCAGAGAGTGGTGCCGGCGCCGCCGGCGCCCAGGATCAGCGCCCGCCGCCAGGTGAGCGGGCCGCTCAGGAGCCAGATGTAGCTCGTGCGCCAGAGCAGCAGCAGGCATGTCGAGATGCCGATCGCCCCGACCGGGACGAGGCGCAGCGGCGGGCTGGCGGAGAGGTCGGAGATGATGCGCGGAAAGATGTCGTAGGCGGGGGCGCGGGAGCTGATAAAGAATAGGATCAGGTACACGAAGGTGACGACCAGGGCGCCGATCAGCACACGCGCCACGCTACCGGCGAGCCGGGCCGACATGCGAACATTGTACATATCGCTCAACGCGAGCCAGAGTGGCCAGCCGAGGAACAGCAACACCATCCACAGCACCTGATCGCGCAGAACATCGAAAGTCAACGGGCGCTGGCCCCAGAGCGACCAGACAAGCAGCGAGCCGACGATGCTGGTGCCGATCAGCAGCAGGTCGACGCTCCGCAGCAGCAGCCGCCGCTCGGAGATCTCAAGCCGCAGCCAGAAGGGCAGCCGCAGAAGCTTGCCGGCTTGTTTTGGGGCGGCGAACTGACAACTCATTGCCTTTGTCCTGTCGTTAGCGTATACAGCCCATCCAGCAGCGCCCCTGAGCGATCCCAGGTGTAGCGCTCCTCGACCAGGCCGCGCGCATTGTGAGCCAGGCGGCGACGCTCGCACGGGGCGCGGAGCAGGTGGATGACCTGGGCAGCCAGGTCTTCAGGCGTGTCGTCTGCGACCAGGAGGTGCTCGCCGGGCTGGGCCGCGATGCCACCCAGCGCGTAGCGCGTAACGGCCAGCGGCGTGCCGCAGGCCATGGCCTCCAGGATCTTGTTCTGAATCCCCGACCCAGCCTGGAGCGGCGCGACGGCGACCGTCGCCTGGGCCAGGCGATCCTGGAGCCGCGCGAGGTAGCCGGTGACGGTGACGCCGGGTAGGCGTGCCAGGCGGCGCACCTGCGGCGGCGGATCGGCCCCGGCGATCACAAAGGTAGCGCCGGGAACCTGCCGCTGGACGATCGGGAGGACCTGGGTCGCGAAGTAGACGGCGGCGTGTGTATTGGGAAAGTAGCCCATCCGCCCGGTGAAGATGATCTCGCAGGCACGCCGACCGTCCTGGACAAAAGGGATGGCCGCGACGTCGACGCCGTTGGGCACCACGTGGATATTGGCATAGCCGCCGATATAGGCGCGGTCGACCGGCGAGGAGACGACGAGCTGGTCATAACTGCGAACGAGTGCCTGCTCATACCGTCGGACCCGGCGGGCCTCCCAGGCGGCGACCCAGGAGCGCGGCCCGTGCTCGTGCTGGGCACGGCGGCGCATATTGAGCGAGATCGCGTCAATCAGATCCAGCACCGTCGGCATCCCCGAAAGCGTATCGATGACCGGCGCCATGCGCACGATCTGGACGTGGAGCAGGTCGAAAGCGGCGCTTCGGAGCAGCTCAGCGACTTTGCGGCGAAACAGCGGGTCAAAGAAGAACAGCGTCTGGAGCGGCAGCGAGGTCCATGGCGCGCGCGCCAGCCGCAGGACGGCGCGCCAGCGGGCAGTGGGCACCAGCGCGACGTGCTGGCAGAACGGCGTGATCGCGTCAAGCGCCTCCTGCCGGCGCGCTGCCGGCTCGGGCGTGACCAGGGTGATCCGGTGCCTGCGGGATAAAACACGGAGCTGATGATACCCGCGGAGCCGGTCGCCCTGAAGCGGGGGGTAAGGAAAGCGCGGGAGCACGAACAGGATGTTCACCTTTGCAGCTCCAGCACCACCACCCAGGCAAACTTCCGTAGTGCCGGCCAGCGAGCGAGTGCGGCGCGATCCAGCGGCGCCAGCTTGTGCATAGCCGCCTGAAATAGCGCCTGGTTGCCGAAGGGGACCAGCGCGAACGCCGCTAGCGCGACAACATAGAACTCCTGGAGGCGCAGGCCGGAAAACGGCTCGGCGAAGAAGCGAATGTCGGTGTAGCTCAGGGGCCACTCGGTCGGCGTGCGGCGCCAGGGAGTGAGCCGGCGGAACAGATTAAGCAGCGGGTTGTGACCGAGCGGCTCAAGAAATACCGCGCGACCGCCCGGCTTGAGCACGCGGTAAATCTCCCGGCGGGTGATCGACAGGTCGGTATGATGCAGCACCGAATGGCCGAAGACCAGGTCGAAGCTGTGGTCGGGGAACTGCAACTGCTCGGCGCTCATCTGCCGGGCATCGACTTGGCCGGCGACCCCGGCCGCCGCAGCGCCAGCGCGGGTCGCCTCGACCATCCCGGCCGATAGATCGACCGCCTGGACGCGGGCGCCGTGCCGCGCGAACCGCAGCGCATTAGCGCCCTGGCCGCAGCCGAGGTCAAGCAACTGCTTGCCGTCAAGGTCGCCAAGCAGGGCGTAGGCGTGCTGATCGGCGAGGGCCAGCGCATCCCAGGCGTAGAAATCGGCGCGCTCGTGGCCGGAGGCTTGATCATGAAAATCCTGCTCGACCCGGTGGCGCTCCTCTAACTGCAATCCCATTCTGATGCCTCATTGTGTCCGTGCGCGACGCATTATAGCATACTTGCCAATGATCTTCGGCAGCCTGATGCGATCTTCGACCGACCCCAGCCAATCAGAGTCTGTTAAAAGGGGGAGTTTGAGGGGGCTGCCCCCTCAAGAACCCCTTTCAGAGTCTGTTAAAAGGGGGAGTTTGAGGGGGCTGCCCCCTCAAGAACCCCTTTCCACCACGGACTACGAGCGATAAAGCAACTTTTCAAACAGTCTCCCAGACTCTACCAGATGGACGTGCGCTATGGAATGGCTATAGAATGGAAATCGAATGAGATTAGCGTGGAATTGCGGGCGGAAACGTATCGGTCTGACGGGTAGGATGAGCCGCAGACACGTATTGGGTTGCTCTTCTGTGATCCTTTTGCAATACTTTGCCCGTAACAGACGACCGCTTATCGATTATAATCTGAACGAGTAAATCGCCATATTAAGAAGCTGTCTGAAAAGGCCCGCGTGTCACTCGCGATCCATCGTGGAAGGCGGGTCTTGAGGACTTCCCCCAACCACCTTTTCAGACAGTCTCTAAGATAAGGTTCCGCGTTGATCCGTATGTCATTGATCCGACGTTATCTCCCCGCACTCCTGGCGCTGCTGATCGTGCCGGCTATTGTTCCAGTGGCCGCCCAGCCACGAGCGGCCAGCAGTTCGCGCAGCCTATTTCTCCCTATGATATTCGGCCCCTCGTTCCCACTCAGCCCATTTGGCTTCGATATGCGGGCCAATGTCACCGACGCGGTCATCCCCTACGCTTCCTACACGCCGCGGCCGCAGTGGTCGCGCGCCGGCGACATCCTCTGGTCGGATGTCGAGGTGGTGCGCGGCACCTACCGCTGGGAGGTGCTGGCGACCGTCGAGGCGAATATCCGGCGGCTGCGCGCGGCGGGGATCGAGCCGACCGTGATCGTGCAGCGCTCGCCGGCGTGGGCGCAGCGGGAGCCGGGCCGGCTGTGCAGCCCGCCGAAGCCGCAATATCTCCCCGACTTCGCCCGCTTCATGGCGGCCCTAGCCGCGCGCTACGCCGAAGGCCCGCTGGCGGTGAAGTACTGGGAGATCTGGAACGAGCCTGAGTTCACGGCCAGCGAGGTGCGCGATGTGCAGGGTTTCGGCTGCTGGGCCGACCCGAACATGCCGTACCGCGGCGGTGGCTACTACGGTGAGGCACTCAAGCAGGTCTACCCGGCGATAAAGAAAGCCAACCCACACGCGGTGGTGATCGGCGGCGCGCTCATGTACTTCTGGCCGGATGACACGGCCAGCCGCGTGTTTCTCGAAGGTATGCTGGCCTCGGGCGCCGGCAACTCGTTCGACGTATTGAGCTTCCACGCCTACGGCGACTGGGGCGTCGGCGACGTGAAGGCCGGCGATATGCTGATCGGCAAGACCACACGCATCCGCGCGCTGCTGAAGAAATACGGCCTGGCCGGCAAGCCGATCTTCGCCACCGAGATCGGGGTCTTGTGCCTCCCCAGGACATGCCCGCCGAACTTCCAGATGCTCCAGGCCAATTATGCGGCGCGGATCTACGCCGAGGCGATCGCGCTGGAGCTGCGGGGCGCGCTGTGGTACACCCTGGTCATGCAGCATCCGGGCACAGTGTTCAGCTCGCAGCTGATCGACGAGACGAACGGTACACTCACGCCGCGACCGGCCTACTATGCGTTCCGCAACTCGGCGATGCTGCTCCAGGATGCGCGCTATATCGGGCCGCCGCTCCAGGAGCCGCCGCCGGACAAGATCGATGATGTCCAACTGCTTTCGTTCCGCAAGACCAGCAGCACGCTGTATGTCCTGTGGGTGCCGGACATCCAGAGCCCCGACAACTTCCCGCCGGTGGAACACGCGCTGAAGGTCGCGCCCGGCACGGTCGCCGTCTGCACCAATCACCTGGACTGGGCCACGCCGACGACCTACTACTGCTCGGACACCAACAAAGACGGCATCATCTGGCTGGCGGTGGGGGAGCTGCCCCAATATATCTGCCTTCCGCAGGGGGATGTGCGCGAGTGTACGGCGCAGTCATGGCAGACGAGCGCGCTGCTGGGGGAGGATGATCTACCGGGAATTAAAAATTGAGAATTGAGAATTGAAAAGCGAGACCTTTCTCAATTCTCAATTCTCAATTCTCAATTCCCCCGGGCGGCCCACTCGCGGCTCCAAGCGACCGCACGCCGGATGCCTTCCTCTAAGGGGACGTGCGGCTGGTATTCGAGCAACTCCTGGGCGCGGCTGATGTCGGCGACATAGTGACTGACCTCGCCGACGCGCTTGGCCGGCTCGACCTCGATCTGCGGTGGGATGCCCAGCGCGGCCGCGATATACTCGGCCATCCGCACCAGACTATTGCCCTGCCCATAGGCCAGGTTGATCGTCTGGTTGACAACCCGACCGACCAGCAGCCGCTCGACCCCGGCCACAATGCCCTCCACGCAATCGTCAATATAGGTGAAATCGAGCGTCTTCTCCTTGCCATAGACCGTCACCGGCTCGCCCTGGCTCATCGAGCGGATGAACAGCGGGATGACACGCTCCATGCGTGCGATATCGTTGTCGTAGCGGCCATAGACATTGGAGAAGCGAAAAACCAGGTAGCGCAGGCCGTAGCAGCGGGCGTAGGAGTAGATCAGCGCCTCGCCGGCGACCTTGCTGGCCGAATAGGGGCTCTCGGTAAACGAGAAATCGGCCTGCTGCTCCTCGGTGATGTAGCGGCGGATGTCGCCGTAGACCTCGCGCGAGGAGGCGAAGATGATCGGGAGCCGATTGTGGCGGCAGTACTCCAGCACATTAAACGTGATGTTGATGTTCTCCAGCGCACGGTGCGGCTGCTCGACCAGCGCGAACACTTTGGCGTTCGCCGCTAAATGCACCACGACGTCGCAGGGTGGGTAGGGCGCGCCGCCGATGCCGCCGATGAAGTTGTGCTGCGGCGCGGCCAGGTCCTGGAGCAACGTTGGGAAGGTGTCGGTCCAGGTATTCACCCGGCAGTCGACCCCGAAGACGTGATGACCGTCGGCCAGCAGGCGTAGTGCCAGGTTGGTGCCGATCTGCCCGCTTGAGCCGGTGATCAGGATGTGCATGGGTAAGTCTCCTTTAACCATTGCGAAACAAGAAACTATACCCATTGAGGGCCGGCACGCCGCCCAGATGCGCGTAGAGCACCCGCGAACCGGCGGGAATCTCGCCCCGGCGAACCATGTCAATCATGCCCTGCATCGACTTGCCCTCATACACCGGGTCGGTCAGCATGCCCTCCAGCCGCGCGCACATGCGAATCGCCTCCAGCGTCTCCTGGGAGGGCAGGCCGTACTCGGGGTAGGCATAGCGCTCGTCGAGCACCACATCGGCCTCGACAATCGGGCGGCCCAGCTCCACCAGTTCGGCGGTGCGCCGCGCGATACGCAGGACCTGGTCGCGGGTCTGCGCGGGCTTGGCCGAGGCATCGATGCCGATCACGCGGTCGGCCCGGCCGTCATCGGCGAACCCCACCACCATACCGGCCTGGGTGCTGCCCGTCACCGAGCACACAATGATATAGTCGAACGAGAAGCCCAGTTCGCGCTCCTGCGCCCGCACTTCTTCGGCGAAGCCCACAAAACCCAGGCCGCCCAAGCGGTGGTCCGATGCGCCGGCGGGGATCGCGTAGGGCTTACCTCCAGCCTGGCGCACATCCGCCAGCGCCTGTTCCCAGCTCTGCTTGAACTCGATGCCGAAGCCCTCGCCCACCAGCCGCACATCCGCACCCATGATGCGCGACAGCATGATGTTGCCGACCCGGTCGTAGATGCTGTCGTACCAGTGTACCCAGTTCTCCTGCACCGTGACGCACTTCAGGCCCAGGTGCGCCGCCACCGCCGCCACCTGGCGCGTGTGGTTGGACTGGATGCCGCCGATCGTCACCAGCGTGTCACAGCCCTGCTCCATGGCCTCTGGAACAAGATATTCAAGCTTGCGGGTCTTGTTGCCGCCGAAGGCCAGGCCGCTATTGCAATCCTCGCGCTTGGCAAACAGCTGCACCTTCCCTCCGAGGTGCTCACTGAGGCGTTTCAGGGGCTGGATCGGGGTGGGGCCAAACGTCAGCGGGTGGCGCGGAAAGCGGTGCAGATTCATGTGGCTGCCTCCTTTACCTGGGCGATCAAGAGGAGCTTATCCCTTGACGTAGGAGAATTTCTCGGCCACTTTGCCGGCGCGAACCCGAAAGATATCGACGCCGCGGACATGGCCCGGCTGCCCCTGTGGATCGACCCAGGTGTAGCGCCAGCGCACCACGCCACGATCGGCGCTGGCAAACAGCTCCTCGGCCGCAAAATCGGCCTGGGGTGACTCCCGGAAGAGCTGCTCCCAATACGCGCGAACTGCGGCCTGGCCTTCCAGGCGGGTGCCATCCGGCGCCGGGTAGGTGTTCTCAAACACGCAGTCGTCGGTCATGAGCGCCATGATCTGATCGACGTCATGCTGATTGAACGCTTGGTCGAACTGGCGCAGGACTTGAAGGGTTTGCTCCGTTTCCGGATCGCTGGCGGGAATCGCAGGCATGGTCCACCTCCCACTGATCGTATGTGAGCGCTCGTGCGGTGGTATGATAGCACGCATTCGGGAAGGTGATCCAGTGGCGTGTGGTGGCCTGGCTGGGCGCTCAAGTCGGTGGGACCTATCAACGACTGACAGCGCACCAATTCAGCGATGACGGAGGGCCGCCGCTGAATTGGTGCGCTGGGCGTTCTGGAGGCTGGGCAACTACATGAGTGCCGCGGCCAGGGTGTCGAACACTTATTTCTGCGCTTCGACGTGGGTCTTGAGACCGCTACAGAACATCGCGAACGGCTCCGTCAAATCGGGCAGCGAGCCGGCGATCATCCCAAGCATGGGCCGGAGACGACTTCCGTGATCTCGAAGCGGCTGCCGACACCACGCGGGCTGATGGTGTGGGTACGCACGCTTTTGAGCATGCCGAGCAGCATGCTGTTTGTCCATGCCAGCTGTTTCGGTCGCTCGAAGGTTGTAACCTTTACCGGGAAGGCGCGGCCCGGCGCTAGCGTACTAAAAACCGTGATGCCCTCGCCGAGCGCCGCCTGGCCTTCGATCCGCTCGGAAGAGGGATCGAATTTGGGTCAGTTGGCGGTATCGACCAGCACGGCCCAAACCGCGTCCGGGGCCGCATCGATGTCTATGCCTGCGCTAAAGCTCTTCATTTCGATGATGACCTCACATCTGGGCGAGTTGGATGAGATTGCCGCACGTATCCTCAAAGACGGCTTCGATGCCCCAGTCCGTTTTGGTTGGCTCCTTTCGAAACACCACATCCATCTGTTTCAGTCGTTCGTACTCTGTGTGAATATCGGCGGCGCCAAATACGATGACAGGAATCTCCGCTTTGTACAGCGCTTCCTGGTACGTCTTGGCGAGCGGGTTGCCGTTTGGCTCAAGCAGTAACCCGGTACCATCCGGCGCTTCGGGCGACGCAACGATCGCCACTTGGGCCTCTGGAATATAGAGCCGTTTGACGAAACCCAGCACCTCGGTGTAAAACGTAAAGGCTTCGGCTGGGCTATGGACATAGACGCTCGTGAGTGCGATCTTCATGACAACGAGTCTCCTTCTTTGTTGGATTGCGATGCGGCGGCGGCATCTTCAGCCTTGAGTACGGCATCGAGCGCATCGAACTGGTCGGTCCAGAAACCTTCGTAGAAGCGCAGCCATTCGGTGGCGGCGGCCAGCGGCGCCGGCTCGATCCAGCAGACATGCGAGCGACCCTCGACCTTGCGGCGAACCAGTCCGGCGGCCTCCAGCACCCGCACATGCTTGGACGCCCCAGCGAACGACATGCTGAACGGCGCCGCGAGTTCACCGATCGTTCGCTGACCGGCGGCGAGGCTGCGGAGCATCGCGCGCCGGGTCGGATCGGCCAAGGCGTGAAATACGCGATCGAGTGATGTGGGGTTTTGCAAAACCATATGGTTTAATATAACACACGATTCGGAGATCGTCAACCACATGGTTGAATAATGAACGAAGGACTATTGGCTTCCCAGGCTAGTCTCCAATCTCCTCCATCACATACACACTTCCGGTGATCTCCTTGGCCCGTTTCTTCGGGTCGACCGCTCGCTGTGCGACCTCGGCCAGGTGCGTGATCGGGTGCCGTTCGGTGCTGACGATGCCGATCGAGAGGCTGACGAACGGATAGCGCACCCTCCGCCCCTGGCGATCATCCGCAACGATGTAGCCGCGCCGGCGCGTCTCGGGGTTGTAGAACAGCGGGGCCAGCAGATCGAACTGGGCGATCGCGTGGGCGGAGATCGGCTCGGCCCGTTCCGGGGTGGTGATCACCACGAAGTCGTCCCCACCGATATGACCGACGAAGTCGTCGGGGTTGCCATAAATCTCGACCACCGCTCTGAGGATGCGCGCGGTCTGCTGGATCACCGCGTCGCCCTTCAGAAAGCTATACGTATCATTATAGGCTTTGAAGTTATCCAGGTCGGCGTAGCAGACGGCGAACGGCGTGTTGCTCTCGATCCGGCGGCGGATGGCCCGCTCGATCGCGATGTTGCCGGGCAGCCGCGTCGAGGGGTTAGCCCCCGCCTCGCGCTCGTGGCGCCGCAGCGTCGCCTGCACGCGCGCCAGCAACTCGGCCGGGCTGAAGGGCTTGGTGACGTAGTCGTCGGCGCCGAGCTGCAAGCCATGGACCTTCTCCGATGAGCTATTGCGCGCCGACAGTAGCATAATCGGCGTCGTGGCCGTCGCGGGGTTCGCCCGTAGCGCCCCCAGCACCGAAAGCCCATCGATGTCGGGCAGCAGCAGGTCGAGGATGATCAGGTCGAATGGCTGCTTCTGAGCCTGCATCAGCGCTTCGGTGCCCGTCGCCGCAGCAATGATCCGGTAGCCGTCCTGCTGGAGCTTCAGGCTGACGATACGCCGAATGTCGGCGTCGTCGTCGACGATCAGCAGTGCAGGGGCCTGGTCGGCCTGTGTCCGTGCGGCCGCGATCGTCTGCCGAACCGCCGCGAGTAACTCCGCATGAGCCGCGCTGCCGGAGATCGTCTCGACATGGGGCGGCAGTTCGGGCGGGCGGGCGCTCCTGGCTCGCGGCGTAGATCAGCGGTATCGCCTTGGTCTCCGGGTCCTCGCGCAGCACCTGGAGCACCTGCTGTCCACCCTCCGAGAGGTCGAGGTACAGCAGGATCAGATCCGGGCGGCGCTCGCGAGCCTGGTCGATGCCCTCGGCGCCATCAGCAACCTCCAGCAGACGATAGCCGGCGTCGCTAAGGAACCGCCCAACTGCCACCCGCCGATCCACGGCTCCATCGATCAGCAGCACAGTCTCGACATCGGTGCCTGGCGGCATACCGGCAACCTGGCAGGCGGGCGCCGGCTCGTGCTGCCGGGCGGGCGGGGGCAATGCAGGTGGGGGCGCGACGTCGGGCACTTGCTCGTCGGCGATCCCGAAAACGCTCAGCGGCACGACGATCTCGACCATATCGCCGCTCACCGTCATATGCGCCAGCAGCGGCTCGATAACCCTGTGCAGCCGGCTGTAGCTGCGCTCGATCGTCGCCAGAAGCTCACGAGTGACCGAGTTGTCGGCGGTACGCCGTGGCAGGCGCAACAAGTCGATCGCGCCGCGCATGGCGGTGAGCGGCGAGCTGAACAGATGGGTAAAACGAGCCTGATTCTCACGAGAGTTGTTCATGCTTCGCGCCTCATGCCAGGATCTCTTCGATCGCGGCGAGCAGCTCTTCCGACGCGATCGGCTTTTCCAGGTAGCGCACCGCACCGGCGTCAAGCGCGCGCTGCATGGCGTCGGCACCGAGGGCGCTGGCCGTCAGGACGACGACCGGGATATGCCGGTGGATGGGGTGTTGCTTGAGCCGGCGTAGTACCTCGTACCCATCCATGTCCGGCATACGAATATCCAGCAGAATGAGATCGGGCGGCATGCGCTGCACCTGTTCAAGCGCGGTTCGCCCATCGGCCGCCTCATCGACCCGGAAGCCGCCGCGCTGGAGCAGCCGCGTCAATGTCGGGCGCACGTGATAGTCGTCGTCGACCACCAGGACACGCCGATGTGGGCTGACAAGCTGCTGGACATGATCGAGCAACTCGTCGGGAGAGAACGGTTTGAGCAGGAAGCCGCTTCCGCCCAGCTCCAGGCCGCGGTCGTGCTCGGTGGTGGCCGAGATGAACAGCACCGGCAGGTCGCGCGTCAGCGGGTTATTACGCAGCACCTGGATGACGTCGAAGCCGTCCAAGTCGGGCATCATCACATCGAGGGTCATCAGCGCCGGCTGGAGCAGCCGCGCCAGTTGGAGCGCCTCGGCGCCGCGACTGGCCTCCACGATCGCGTACCCATTGAGCGCCAGGATGCGCCGTACGGCATGCCGCACGTCGTCATCGTCGTCGACCACCAGGATCAGCGGGCGGTTGGGGTCTTCCAGCGATGCCGTGATCGGCTCGCCTACCAATGCCACCGGCAGCGTAAAGGCGAATGTAGAGCCCTGTTGCGGCGTGCTCTCAACCCAGATCTGCCCGCCGTGCTCTTCGACCAGCGCCTTGCAGATCGCCAGCCCCAGCCCGGTCCCGCCCGCGTCGCGCGTCAGCGAGCTGTCGATCTGCTGGAACTTCTCAAAGATCCGCTGCTGATCTTCCGGGGCGATCCCGCGCCCGCGGTCGCGTACGGCAAAGCAGATCGTGCCGGCGTGCCGGCTGGCCGATATCTCGACCCGCTGGCCGGACTCGGAGAACTTAATCGCGTTGGAGAGCAGGTTGGTCAGAATCTGTAAGGCCCGGTCGCGGTCGGCGCTGACCGGCGGCAGCTCCCTGGCGCCCACGATATCGATCGCGATGCCCCGACCGCCGGCGAACGCCGCGACCTCTTGCACCGCCGTATGGCACAGATCTTCCGGATCGAGCGAGACCCGCCGCAATTGGATCGAGCCCTGCTCGATCTTGGAGATGTCCAGGATGTCGTTGATCAGCCGGATCAGCCGCTCGCTATTCTTCAATGAGATATCCAGCAGCTCGCGCACCCGTGGGCCTAGCTCTGGCTGCTGCGGCCGCCCCAGCACCAGTTGGAGCGAGCCGCGGATCGAGGTCAGCGGGGTGCGCAGCTCGTGCGAGACGATCGACACAAACTCATTTTTCATGCGCTCGACCTCGCGCTCGCGCGTGATATCGCGGAACACCAGCATGCGGCCATGCAGACGCTCGTGCGGGTCGAGCACCGGCGCGCTGAAGCATTGGAGCAGCCGTGGCTCGGCGCGCAGCACCTTGAGTTCAATCACCGAGCGCTCTTCGGTCGAGGTCAGCAGCGGGGCCAGCCAACTGATAAATGCTGCACTATCCTCAAAGATCAGCTTGAACATGGCCTGCAACTGCTCGGCGCTGCGGCCGATCACATCGCGCTCGGCCAGGCCGAAGAAGTACTTGGCCCGCCGGTTGATCATGGTCGCGCGCCCCTGCAAATCAAGCAGCAGAATCGCATCGTTGCTGGCATCCACCAGGGCGCGCGTTCGCTCACGCTCCAGGTGCGCCCGGCCGTAGCCACGCGCGTGCTCGATCGCCGCCGCCAGCTTCCCAGCCAGCCAGCGTAGCGTCACCTGGTCGTGGGCCGGCCGCCCGTCGTCGCCGATCCAGGCGACTTGCAGCACGCCGAGCAACCGCGCGCCGACCAGCAGCGGTATGGCGAGCAATTGGATCTGAGGGACAAGAGATTGGAGATCGTGGCAATTTCCAATCTCTAATCTCCAATCTCCACTCTCCGCGTACATAGCCTCGCGGCTGATGGCGACCTGCACCGGGAGGCACGCCCGCTGATCGAGCGCAAGCCGGGCGCCTTGCCTGGCGATCAGCCCGCGGCGCGGCCGAGCGGCGACCAGCACCAGGGCGCGCCGCTCGTCGTCGGACAGGTACATGCCGGCCTCGATCAGGCCCATCGCCGCCATGATCTGATCCAGCGCCTGGTCGATCAGCTTCAGCAGGGGCACGCCATAGGCCCGGCCTACCTCGTCAATCGCGCCCAATGCCGCGAGTAGCCGCTCATACTGCGGGGCGGTGTGGTCGTGCAGGAGAGGGTCGCCTGTGAGGTGCGTGCGCGCAAGCGCCCCGACGGAGGACGGTAAGCTTTTTGGTTGGTTATCCACGATGGCGAAGCCTTCACGGCGGGCGGCAGGCAGCTCAATCTGTTTACGAATCGCTGGGACGGTTGAGCAGAGTTTTGATCTGGCTGGCCAGCGTGAGCACATCGAAGGGTTTAACGATGTAGCCGAGCGCGCCCAGATTCAGGCCAGCCTGCACCTCGAACTGCTGCGATCGGGCGGTCAGGAAGATCACCGGGAGGTGGCATGTGCGCGGATCGGCCTTCAGTTGGCGGCACGCGCCCAAGCCATCCAGCCGCGGCATCATCACGTCGAGCAGGACGACGTCGAAGGACTCGGCCCGCGCGCGTTCCACCGCTGCCAGGCCATCATCCACCACCACGATATCGTGTCCGTCGTCCTCTAAGCTGATGCGGGTGACAAACTGGATATCCGGCTCATCTTCGGCAAGCAAGATCCTCATGGGCGTACAATCTTAATACAAGCTATCGCAAATTCGCTCCGGGTTGGGTGGGGTGGTTTGGAGGGGTTGGCCCCCTCCAAGCCTCCCCCTTTCTCAGATCGAAGTTTCGCTCCGGGTTGGGTGGGGTGGTTTGGAGGGGTTGGCCCCCTCCAAGCCTCCCCCCTTCTCAGATCGAAGTTTCGCTCCGGGTTGGGTGGGGTGGTTTGGAGGGGGCCACCCCTCCAAGCCTCCCCCTTTCTCAGATCGAAGTTTCGCTCCGGGTTGGGTGGGGTGGTTTGGAGGGGGCCACCCCTCCAAGCCTCCCCCTTTCTCAGATTGAATTTGCGGAAAGGGGATTCTTGAGGGGCGACCCCTCAAACTCCCCCTTTGTTATCGTAACTCGCTCTCCTCCATCAACGCCAACTGGCGGGCGACCTCCTCGATGGCTATGCGCTGCTTGCGATAGAAATCGGACTCGCTCATTGCCAGGCGATCGGCGATGTCGCGAACGCGCTTGCCCTGGAGAAAGCGCAATTCGAGGATATTATACAGCAACCACTCCTGCGCCGAGGGGTCGAGCTGCTCGTCGGGCCGAAGATTCTCGATCGCGCGGCGCAGCACCGCCTGAAGCGCGCGGGTTGGGCTGCCGCCCTGCTCGTTGAGCAGCCGGCGCACCGTGCGCAGGCCCAGGAGCGGGCTGTCGGAGAGCTTATGGCCGCCCCAGTAATCGGTCAGCGCATCTTTAACCAGCTTGGGGAACTCCGGCAGGAGCGCGACCTCGGCGTGCATCGATTTCGAGCGAGGTCGGCGTGGCCTGCTCCAGCCGGCTGTTGAGCTGCTGGAGCGACTGCATCTCCGGCCCCATGCCGCGCAGCGTGTCGAAGATGCGCTGCTGCATCTGGACGGTCGAAAGCGCTAGCTCCATTTGGTGCGCCAGCACGCCGATCAGCCGGCGCGACTCGGTGGTGAGCGCCGAGTGCGGGTAGGCCACCCCCAGCGCGCCAAGAAAGCTGCCTTCCGGGTCGTAGAGCGGCAGCAGGCAGAAGCCGTTGCAGCGCAGGAACGCCTCGGCCGGCGGCGGCATATCGCGCTCCCAAGCCGGCGCGTCGGTCAGCTGGCCCATCAGCTCGGCCAGCGGGTGCTCCGACACAAAGCGTTTGATGGCGCGCCGCGGGCCGATCAGCGACTTAATCGTATAGCCGCCCTGCTCATCCGGCCCAGCCACGAAGCCAGTATCGACCCGCAGCGCTCCGCAAACCACCACTAGGGTGTTTTCCAGCAGGCTGCGCAGGTCGGTGTGGGTGAACGTACTACGTGGCAGCGCGCGCAGGTAGTCGATCTCGGCGTGGTCCTGCATGTAGACCAGGGCGTCCAGGTAGGGCTTGGCTTTGCTGACAAACAGCGGCATCAACACCGTCATAATCATCACGCCGAACGTGATCAGCGTCTCGGCCGGCAAGCCCAAGCGCTGGGCCGTCAGCGGCATAAGCTGCAAAAACAGGATCGTGGTGATGCCGACGAACGGGCCGTACAGCCCCCAGCGGATGAAGTCCTGCTTGATCAGCCGGTCGGGCAGCAGCAGGCCCTGGAAGGCGATGCTATAGACCATCACGGTGATCATAGCGGCGACCACGGCGTTCCCGAACGCCGCGAGCAGCAGCACGACATCGTTGGAGATCAGCGGGAGGGCGCCAGCGATCACCAAGTAGGGGAAGACCGCCATGCCGGGGGCCAGAAACGTCGCGCCCAGGTAGGTCAGGCGCCGGCGCAGCGTGGGCGTGAGCGCGGTGCGCCGGGTCTGGAGCGCCGCCAGGAGCCCGCCTGCGCTGGCAACGCCAAAGTACAGCGCGAACAGCCAGAACAGCGGCCCGGCCCCGAACTGGGCCAGCGGCCCGCGCTTGATCCCATCCCGGAGCAGTAGGTCGGTCCCCAGGGCCAGGGCGAAGAAGCCGGCGCTTAGGAGGTAGCCCAGCGCGACCAGCCGCCGGCGGCGGCGGTCGGGCGTGCCGCCGTAGGTCAGCAGCGCGTCGGAGAGATGCACATAGCCGGCCGGGACGCACACGATCCCCAGCCACTGCGCCCGCAGCAGAAACAGGATCGTCGTGTCGCGCTCGGCCTGGCTCAACAGCACATCGCCGCCGAACACAATCATCACGCCGGCGAGCAGGACGCAAAGCGCCCGCGCGATCGGGGTATGCCAGTTTTGCAGCGCAATATAGGCTAGCAGCGAGAATGCGATAAGCAGGACTGCTGCGGAGAGCAGGTCGTTGATCTGGAGCAGAATAGTTGTGATCAGCGCGATCCTCTCCATAACGCAGATACGAGGACATGGAGCGTGCCATCGGACCACCGGCATTATACCACAGGGGGGATTCTGCGGGGAGCACTCAGGTGCCCGCAGGGGTCACCTGCGGGCACTGTTGGTTGGCATTTGTCCATGTTAGGTGTTACGTGTTGCGTGTCAGCGCGCACCTAACACGCAACACGCAACACGCAACACAGAATGGCAATATCGATGTCAAACGCTCCACTAGCATTACGTGTTGAACCGGATGTACCTGTCTTCTTGGCCGGCGTCCTCTTTCGAGTAGCTGACGGCATGCACCTGATCGCCGGCGGAGTTCTTCAATGTGATCGTGCCGCCTTTGTTGCTCAGTTGCGCCGCGTTCCCTGATAACACCACCCTGCGGGATTCGCCGCCTGGCAACACCAGCCCAGAAAGGACCTCAACCTTGTTGTTCTTGTCGACGATGCTCCAGCCGGTCAAGTCGATCGATGCCGTGGTTGTGTTGCCGAGCACGACTGCTTCGTTGCCGGGCTCGTCTCCGATCAGGTTGATAAGGGCGCGCTCGATGTACACCGCCGGATGGGAGACGGGGGACGGATGCTCACCGTTGCCGGAAGCGGGCGTACTACCCGCCGGGATAGGCTGGGCCCCGGCCAGGCGATGTCCAGAGATGTCATTAGTTGGGAGCCACTGGGTCTGAAACCTGAGAAAGAGCCCGAACATACCGGGCGTCAAATTTCAAAATGACCCCGCCATCGTGGAATACGCCATTATCTTTGGCATACGAGCCTGGATTCGCATTGCCCTGGTTCATGTGGATATCGTGGATGCCCTGCGTGGTCTGAAACTCGTGATCGATCGGGCGCGCGCTGAACGGATCGTTCGGTGCTGGGAATCTTGCCCCAAAGATGAACAGCTCGCCCTGCTGCTCGCGTAGCTGTGTGAGGTATGTCACCAGGACATCTTGGAGATCGTCGTCGGCACCTGGGCCAGTCTGCGGAACAGCCACGCCGGTCTTCCAGTCAAATAACGGCGCCCGGAAGTAGTCCAGAGCCGACGTAGCTGAACTCTGGTCGGGCGGCAACAACGTAAATCCGGGCGCGAGCTGGGGTAGTGTCGCCAGGATAGCGTGGCCCTGGAGCGGGTCCGCGCGGTGAAAGATCACCAGCGACTGATCCCCGGATAATACATTGACCGCCGCACGCCACGCTTGCCCATGATCATCGATCACTTTGATTTGAAGATGCGGCGTATTAAAGTCGTCTTCGCGCTTGAAGATATCGACGCGCCCACGCAAAACGCCGTAATGTAGCACCATGAGTGTCCTCCTCGTGCAATAGCAGCTTTAGCCTACAACGCCTTACCGCTTTCTGTTGCCAACTATCGCCATTCGTGGTACACTTGTTCTCGTGTAAAGGCACAATTCCGGCTCGGGCCGGTGGACCCGGTTGGCACGTTAAGAACTGGGTTTTTGCGGTTCCCGGTAGGACACTTTGCCGGGGTAAAAGATCCAAAGGCGGATGCGATCGTGCATCTGGTTTCTCCAATCGCTGTGCGGTTCGCCGTACAGGGCCTTTGTCAGTAGGCCAAACGTCTCGGCAATAGTCACGTATCATGGGTCATCGGCTATTGAGCCAGAGACAAGCCCAGAGGCTTTAGCTCTGGGTAACTGACTCTACTACATCAAACGAGCTTGAGGGGATTTTTGGGGTAGGGATTGTTCGACCGCATCGAAGGGGTTGAGGAGAGTGACTGCCTGCGTTCACGTTTTACGGCACCAGGGAGGGACAAGCCGTGGCTAATGCTTCGTCGCCAGCTCGGCGCCCCAGCTTCCCTGCTGCCAGGCCGCGTACGTGCGCTCATAGACACGGGCCGTCGTGGCGGCGATGCGGTGCCAGTTGAACGTGTCGCACACCGCGCGGAAGGCGTTCTCGGCCCGTGCGCGCGACCATTCGGGGTGCTCCAGGGTGTGCAGAATGCCCCAGGCCAGCGACCCTGCGTCGTTCGGGAGGACGGTCAAGCCGGTCTCGTGGGGCCTAATCACCTCGCTCAGGCCGCCGGTCTCGGCGACGACCACCGGGCAGTGGGCGGCCATCGCTTCGAGCGCGACAATGCCGAACGGCTCGTAGATCGACGGGAAGGCCGCCACATCGGCGATATAGTAGAGTCGGTCGCGGTCTTCATCGGGCAGGAAGCCGGTGAAGAGCACCGAGTCGGCCACGCCGAGGCTGCGGGCGCTGCTCTTGAGCGTCTCAAGGTAGCTGCCGGCGCCGGCGATCACCAGCCGGGCGCGCGGCTGCCGCGCGAGCACCTGCGGCCAGGCCTCCAGCAGAATATGCAGGCCCTTTTCGTACACGATCCGCCCAACATAGAACGCCAGCGGCTGGTCGTCCTCGACGAAGCGGCGCCGGAATGTCCGGCACTCCTCGTCGCAGGCAAACGGATTCGGGCGCACGTAGATGCCGTTGGCGATCACGTCGATCTTGTCCGGGGGGGTGCTGAAGTACTCGGTGATCTGGCCGGCCATGAAGTGCGAGCAGGTGACCACCCGCCATGCCTCGTAGGTCAGCCACCATTCCAGGCCGTTCACCTGCTCGGCATGGCCGTTGTGGACCTGCCCCTGCCCGCGGCCGCGCTCGGTGGCGTGGATCGTGGCGATCAGCGGGCGGCGCCAGGCGTGCTTCAGCGCGACGCCCGCTGGAGCGACCAGCCAATCATGGGCGTGGATCAGCTGAAAGTCGCCGACCTCGCACTGGAGGCTGTGCGCGAAACGCTCCATAAAGGTGTTGGTCTGCTGCGCGAACGCGACAAACCCGTAGTCCTCCATATGCGGCGGCTCGACCCGGTGGACGATCACGCCTGTGGGCTGCGCCTCATAGGCGGCACCGCCGCGCAGCAGCGGCGTGACGACGTGGACCTCCAGCCCTTCCTGGGCCAGCGCCGGCGCCAGGTCCATCACATGCTTGCCCAGCCCGCCGACGACGTGGGGCGGGTACTCCCAGGACAGCATCAGAACACGCATGGTTCCTCTCTTAATAGCGATGTGCCAAACGATCGAGCCTGTTGCATATACACTGCGGCGAGCTTTCAAGATCTACGCCGGCTCAACCTGGATGGCCCATGCGCCAGAATTTGCAAATTCCAAACCTCAGATCTCACCAGGAAAACCACGGTGCGATCTGGAGCCTGGAATTGATTTTGTCGTTCTGGGACACGCTAAAACGGTAGCGCAACGTGGCGCGCTCGCAAGTCCGTTCTGATTATAGCATCCCCCTGGATGGGCAGCAACCGCACACGCTGACATTGCGATGACAATCGCTTGAACGATATGGTCAGGCCAAAGCCAAGTCTTTACGATTTACGAGTGCCGCGTGCGGCACTCTGAAGAGCGCGAAACCGGGTATCATCGGGCGCGATCTTGACTCTGTTGCGCCCGGTGATACCCGGCTCCGTTCAGCCGCAGTGTCACTCCACCGCTATTTAGTTGAGGTCTGATCATAAATCAGACCTAGAACTTCACAGGTACGGTTCCATTGAGCAATCGTTGCATCTTGTTGAGGAGCCGCGGGAAGTCAACTGGCTTTGTCTCATATTCATCGCAACCAACCCGCAAGCACTTCTGACGATCCTCGCTGAGCGCATAGGCGGTCAGCGCGATGATTGGAATGGTACGAGTTGTGGTCGAGGATTTCAGCCGATGCGTCGCCTGCCAACCGTTTAGCACTGGGAGACCCATATCCATTAGCACGAGGGATGGCCGCTCAGTGATTGCCAGCGTGACTCCGTGCGCCCCATCTCCCGCTACGAGCACTTTGTAGCCCTCCCACTCAAGGCGCTGGGCGATCATTGCCCGGTTTATTGCATCATCCTCAACGACTAAGATCTTAATCATCTGTTGCCTCCTGGGACTCCAAGCTCTGCATTTGCAGTTGTCCCATCACGAGATCGTATACGGTCGCGAGGAGGTCTTCCAGGTGATAGTCACCCTTCTGCAGAATCTGGGCGATGGAGCCATTCAGGCGCGCGCGCTCGGCCGGCGTCAGATCTTTGGCCGTGACCACTACTATCGGTGTGCTCTGCCCATTCTGCATGGCTTGCAGTCGTTCGATCACCTGGATGCCATCTAGCTCTGGCAGCATCAGATCCAAAATGATCAGCGCTGGCGTATTGGACGAAACCCAATCCAGCGCCGCTTGACCTGTGGGAGCCTCTACCACATCCCACCCAGCGCCGCTTAACACACGCCGGAGCATTGTGCGCAAGTTCACATCGTCCTCGACGACCAAAATCGATCGATCGTGTGGCATAAAGTTGGGATGGGCAGGACGGCTGTGTTGCTGAATCAACCGGATAAGTCGGTCATGCTCAACCGGCTTGACCAGATAGTCAGCCACGCCGAGCGCAAAACCCTTTGTCTTTTCATCAATAATGCTGACCATAATGACCGGAATTTCCGCGAGCAGCGGATCGGCCTTGCACTCAGTGAGAACGTCCCAGCCATCCATTTCGGGCATCACAATATCCAGGGTAATCGCGCTCGGGAGTAACGCGCGCGCAAGGTGCAGGCCCTCAATGCCGGAGGCAGCGCACTCGACACTCATCCCCTGGGCAACCAAGTGGCGTGTAATGATCTCACGCGTCTGCGGATCATCGTCGATGACCAGCACGGTAGCGGTGGTAGTGAATTCGACGTCACTTTCAAACATGTTCGCTTCCTCGGGATCCATCTCGGGTCGAGCCACGGTGGCGGAGGTGGATTGGTCCTCAGTGAAGGCAGGCAGAGATACTGTAAAGATAGAACCCACACCAGGCGTGCTCTCGACGGTGATACTGCCGCCAAGGTGCTCGCACAGTTGCTTGGAGAGTGCAAGCCCTAAGCCAGTGCCACCGTACTTGCGGGTGGTTGAGGCATCGGCCTGAGTGAAGGGCTGAAATAACCGCTGAAGTTGCTCAGCGCTTATACCGATACCGGTATCGCGGACAATGAATCGTATCCACTGCCCATCAGGCCCTTGCTCCTGCTCGACACGTAGAACGATCGTGCCATGCTGCGTGAATTTGGCGGCGTTGCTCAGCAGGTTTATAAGTACTTGCCGTATTTTGGTAACATCGGTGTGCATGCTCCCTAAGTTCTCGGGCACCTCAAGCGCCAGATTGTTCAGGTTTTTCGCGACTAACGTTTGGGTGGTAGCCACGACGTCGTCGAGCAACTCACCAATCTCAAGCGGCTCGATGAACAACTGCATCTTCCCGGCTTCGATCTTGGAAAGGTCGAGCACGTCGTTAATCAGGGCCAGCAAATGTTTGCCTGACATCCAGATTTTCTCAATATCCTCGATGAGTTCCTGATAGCCGAGGTGTTGCGCCCGCATCTGCAGCAGTTCGCTATACCCGAGGATACCGCTCAACGGCGTTCGGAGTTCGTGGCTCATCGTCGCGAGAAACGTGCTCTTTGCGCGGTTGGCTTCCCGCGCTGCGTCGCGCTCAACTATGCTCTTGACACGCTCGATTTCACGTTGGGTCGCCTGTCGACCCGCCAAATCAAGACGACGCTGGAAGGAGCGAAGGACACTCCAGAAAAACGCGAGCAGAATGAGACCGACCGCGAAGACGATCGGCGTCGTGGTAAAGACCAGCGCCTCGGTTTGATCAAGTTCACTCAACCGTTGCAGCGCTTGTTCGCGGTGTGCCTCAGCCGCCTGATCCACAAGTGTTTCAATTGCGTCGAACGCCGGATCCACCTCGTTACCATCGATCTCAAGCACCAAAGCGGTATTACCCGCATCCACCGCCACAAACATACGTTGTATGGCATTTAGGTAATCACGATGCATGGAGAATACCTTGGCCACATATGCCTGCTCTGCCGCATCTCCACGTGCGCTCACTGTTTCAAGAGCTGTGACCAGAGTATCGGCAGCCGTGCGATATTTGACTGCTACTTCGGGAGATGGCTCGAGACGATATTTGCGTTCAAGCAACTCCTCGGCGGCCACGGCGAAACGTGCCTGCTGATAAAGATCACTCATCTCAGTTGCCTGTTTGACCTGCGCAGCCGCGTTTCGTGTCGTAATGGCACTCAATACCGCAAAGGCCGCAAGGAAGATCAGCACAAGTGAGAGACCGGTAGACGTGATTCGTCCGACGGTACGCGGCGAGACGTTTGCGAAGACCTGCCGCGCGCCGGCATGGCTCGGCACATCGCTGGGATCTGGTGTCACAACCATATACGTTTCCTTTCGAGAATGACATCGCGACGACCGTACTCGAGCACAATGAAATCCATACAGCTATGCTCTATACAAAATAACACCTCCGTGGCACGTCGCCATTACCAGATAGTCATTCCTATCATGCCTTCTATGATCGCGTGCGGGAGCCGGCGCGGCGTGGTAGAATAGTCCCTCGTAGCCGCGCCCAGGAGAATATGGTATGTCATCAGAACTACGGATTATCGCCGTCCGCGGGATCGGCGAGGTGCGCCCCGGCGACGACCTGGCAGCAACGATCCTGAACGCGCTGGAGCCACAGGAGCTGCGGCTCGCCGACGGCGATGTGCTGGTCGTGACGCAGAAGATCGTCTCCAAAGCCGAGGGGCGGATCGTCGCCCCGCAGGAGGTCGAGCCCTCGCACTTCGCACGGATGGTGGCGGCGCAGGGAGTCAAGGACGCCGGCTACTACGAGGTCGTGCTGCGCGAGAGCCGGCGGATCGTCAAGATGGACCGCGGCGTGCTGGTGACGGAGACGCACCACGGGCTGATCTGCGCCAACGCGGGCGTCGACGAGTCGAACGTGGCCGGCGGGCGCGCCGTGACCTTGCTCCCGGTGGACCCGGACGCCTCGGCGGTGGCGCTGCGCTCCGCGCTGCGCGAGCGCGCCGGCGTGGAGGTGGCGGTGATCATCTCCGACACGTTCGGGCGGCCCTGGCGCGAGGGCCAGGTGAATGTGGCGATCGGCATCGCCGGCATCGCGCCGCTGGCCGACTACGCCGGGCAGCAGGATGGCTATGGCTACACCATGCACGCCAGCGTGATCGCCGTCGCCGACGAGCTGGCCTCGGCCGCCGAGCTGGTGATGGGTAAGATCGACGCGGTGCCGGTTGCAATCGTGCGCGGCTATGCCTATCAGGCAGCCGAGGGCCGTGCCGGCCAACTCATCCGGGCGCCGGAAAAAGACCTATTCAGGTAAGGCAAAAGGCAAAAGTAAAAAGGTAAAAGTCCCGTAAACGAAGAGGGCTTATGGTTAAAAACAACGACGACCAACAGGGACGCAATATCGAGGAACGTACATTTACGTTCGCTGTGCGAATCGTGCGCCTTTGCCGACATCTTGGTGAGCAACCAGATGTTGGGCGCACGCTTATGAAGCAATTGCTTCGCTCCGGCACATCAATTGGAGCAAATGTCGAAGAAGCCCAGGCAGGCCAAAGCACTCCCGATTTCATCAGCAAGTACGCGATCGCGCTTAAAGAGGCTCGTGAAACACGATTCTGGCTGCGACTTCTATCGGCTTCAGATGTTCTGCCAGCAGCGCGTCTTGCCGGTTTGCTTGCGGAAGTAGAGGAACTCATCCGGATTATTGCCGCAATTATCGTTTCTACAAAAAAGCGTTTAAAACAAGAGCAAAAAGCATAGGCGTACTGATGCGGGCTTTTGCCTTTTGCCTTTTACCTTTTGCCTTATGACACGAACAGATTTGGGTCTCATTGAGATTATCCGTGGCCGCCACTCCGTCCGGCGCTACCAGGACCGCCCGGTGCCGCGCGAGCTGCTGCTGGAGCTGCTGGAGGCCGCCGGCTGGGCGCCTTCGCCGCACGGCCGCCAGCCGTGGCGCTTTGCGGTGCTGACGCGCGCCGAGCCGAAGCTGCGCCTGGCCGAGGCAATGGGCGACGAGTGGCGGCGCCAGCTCGCCATGGATGGCCAGGACGCCGAGATCATCGAGTTGCGGCGTGGCAAGTCCTACCAGCGGATCATCCACGCGCCGGCGATCATCGTCCCGTGCCTGTACCTGGCCGACTTGGACCGCTACCCCGACGATGCGCGCAACGCCGCCGAGACGATTATGGCGATCCAGAGCCTGGGCTGCGCGGTGCAGAATATGCTGCTGATGGCCTACAGCTTGGGGCTGGACGCCGGCTGGATGTGCGCGCCGCTGTTCTGCCCGGAGGTCGTCGTGGCGGCGCTGGACCTGGACCCGCCGCTGACGCCGCACGCGCTGATTACGCTCGGCTACGCCGCCGCCGACCCACCGCGCCGCGAGCGGCTGCCGGTGGAGCGGCTGATCGTGCGGTTCGACTAGACCAGGGCGCTGCGAGAGAGATGACCTGTTTGTTTACCACGAAGGCCACGAAGAGCACGAAGGCCGCGAAGAGCCGATCCCAAAACCGTCCTTCGATACGGCTACGCCTACTCAGGATGCGGTTTTGGGATCGGCTCTAAGATGAGATATTTCTCCCTTCGTGTACTTCGTGGTAGAAGACAAGATTTTTGGGAGCTTGCCTGATGGCTGATCGCGGAAACCTTGATATCGGCCCGCCACGTCCCGACGAGGTCGACGCGCTGGCTACGGTCCTGAGCGCGGCGCTGCACCTGGGGCCGGAGTGGATGCGGGGCTTCTTCGACGATGTGGGGGTCGAGCACTTCCGGGCTGTTCGCCAGGGTGGCCGGGTGGTGGCCGGGCTGGGCTTTGTGATGATGGGCCAGTGGTTCGGCGGGGAGCGCGTGCCGCTGGCGGGTGTCACCGCCGTGGGCGTGGTGCCGGAGGCGCGCGGCACTGGCGTGGGTTCGGCGATGCTGCGGGCGGCGCTGGAGGAGCTGCACGGCCAGGGTATCCCGCTGGCGGCGCTCTACCCGGCCACGCTGCCCTACTATCAGCGCGGCGGCTTCGAGCGCGCCGGCCAGCGGCTGACGTATGAGCTGCCGATCGATGCGATCGATGTGCGCGACCGGAAGCTGGACCTGCTGCCGTTCGATGCGGGCGACTACGCCGAGATCTACGGCGCCTACGAGCGGCGCGCCCGGCGCTCGACCGGCAATCTCGACCGACCGGCGTGGATGTGGCGGCACCGGCTGGAGCCGCGCGACAGGCAGCCGTTGCGCTACCGGGTGGCTCGCGATGGCCGGACCGAGGGGTATATCGTCTTCACGCAGGGCAGCCGCAACGACCCGCTGACGATCGTGGATGTGTGCGCGCTGACGCCGGCGGCCGGCCGGCGCCTGCTGACGCTGCTGGCCGGCTACCGCTCGATGGTCGAGAAGATCGTCTGGAGCGGCGGGCCGCTGGACCCGTTCCTGTACCTGATCGGCGAGAATCTGGCGGCGGGCCAGCGATCCAGGGCCACGGTCACGCGCGGGTTCGAGTGGATGCTGCGGCTCGTGGATGTGCCGGCGGCGTTGAGCGCGCGGGGCTACCCGCCGGGCCTGGGCGCCGAGCTGCATCTGGAGGTGCGCGACGAGCTGTTGCCGCAGAACGGCGGGCGCTATGTGCTGGGCGTGGCCGGCGGCCGCGCGACCGCGCGTCGCGGCGGCGAGGGCCGCATCCGCTTGGATGTGCGCGACCTGGCGGCGTTGTATAGCGGCTTCATGGCGCCGTCGGAGCTGTGCGCGCTGGGGTCGCTCGATGGGCCGGAGGAGGACCTGGCGCTGGCGGGCGCGGTGTTCGCCGGGCCGCGACCATGGATCGCGGATATGTTTTGAAGCTTGGCTGCCCGCTGGTGGGTTTCTTTTTCCAACGTGCGTTGAGCGAGGCCGAAGGGGCTTCCTCCTCAGCCTCCGTTTTTTCACTATAAAAAGGAGTTGGTGGCGCCGTCAGGTCGCTCTTGCCTACGGCAGCAAGGTACCTCACCTCTTCTTTCTCGACGATTTTCGCCCAGCCGGGCGAAAATCGTCGAGAAAAGGAAGAAAAAGTACCACTCTGCCGAAGGCTGAGACCACGCTTAGTAGATATAAGGAGCGCATAACGTGAGCGATATACGCCAGATTCCCGATGAAGACATGGCCCAGTTCGTGCGGATCGTCGCGGATGCCTACCCAGGCATTGATCTGTCCAGCGAGGAGAGCCGCCAGCGCCTGGCCCAGCGCATGGCCGAGCGGCGGCAGACCGATAGCTCCGTCGATGCCTACGGTCTGTACCGTGATGGGCGCCTGCTGGGCGGCATGCGGCTGCACGACTTCACCATGAATCTGCTGGGAACCAGGACGCTGACCGGCGGGGTCGGGCTGGTGGCGGTCGATATCATGCATAAGAAGGAGAAGGTGGCGAAGGAGCTGATCGAGTATTTCCTGCGCCACTACCGCGAGCGCGGCGTGTGTATGACTTCGCTGTATCCGTTCCGCCCTGATTTCTATAAGCAGATGGGCTTTGGGTACGGCACCAAGATGCACCAGTACCACGTGCGGCCGGCCGGCCTGCCCGGCGGCGGCCCCCGGCAGCGGGTGCGGATCGTCGGCAAGGACGAGAAGCAGGCCATTATGTCATGTTACACCCGGTACTTCGAGCAGACGCATGGCATGATCGTCAAGAACGAGATCGAGCTGAACAGCCTGTTCGACAGCTTGGAGACCAGGGTGATCGGGTACGAGGAGGGCGGGCAGATCCTGGGCTATTTGGCGTTCCAGTACAAGAAGGGTAAGAACTTCATAATCAATGAGCTTGAGGTGCGTGAGCTGGTCTACGAGACGCGCGAGGCGCTGGCTGGGCTGCTGGCGTTCCTGCACAGCCAGCTCGATCAGGTCGGCGCGGTGGTGATCAACACCCAGGACGACTATTTCCACCACCTGCTGACCGACCCGCGCAACGGCACGGATAATCTGCTGCCGCACGTGTATCACGAGAGCCATGTCTCCGGGGTCGGGCTGATGTACCGCGTGATCGATAGCGCCGGCCTGTTCCAGTTGCTGGGCCAGCGCGACTTCAACGGGCAGAGCTGCCGGCTGAAGATCGCCATCCGCGATAGCTTCCACCCGGAGACCGACGGCGCCCTGGTGGTCCACTTCGAGGAGGGCCACCCGCGCTTGGACGCAGCCGGCGGCCACGAGGTCGAGATCCGGCTCGACATCGCCGAGTTCTCGTCGCTGGTGATGGGCGCGGTCCCGTTCAAGCGGCTGTACGGCTACGGCCTGGCCGAGATCTCCGACCCGCGCTACCTCCCGACGGTCAACCGGCTGTTCGAGACCGACGAGCCGCCGGTGTGTATGACGCGATTCTAGTGCAGTTCCAAAGAAGCTGTTCGGCCATAGAACACGGATAGTACGGATGGAGCGGATGTCCACGGATGGCTTCTTTTTCCTGATCTGTACACATCGGTTCGATCCGTTTGATCTGTGTTCTATTCCCTACGTTGTCGTTTGAAAGAGTACTAGGATTTTTTCACCTTCAGCATCTCGTCATTCAACGCTACCTGCTGTGGCGTGACCTGGTTGCGCTCGTCGTAGCGCCAGGCGCCCTGGTTGTCGCGCAGGACCGGCATGCGCTTGGCGAGGGCCGGCGGTGTGGCGGCTGCGGTCGGCTGCTCGGCGTACCAGTAGGCGACGCTGCTCATCTCGTTGGCCAGGTGGTTGGCGTGCCCGTGCTCGATCGTCACCTTGATCTCGCGTTGAAAGCGCACCGGGTTCTCGACGTGGAACACGTAGCTGGTCTGGTAGCCGCCGGTGTGGTGCTCGTACAGGGACGAGCCGTTGCGTAGGAACGCATTCGGCTGCATGCCCCAGGCCTGGTTCAGGTAGTCTTCGCTGCCGGTGCCGTGCAGGTCGGGCGGCCACTTGTACCCATCGATCCAGATCATATCGTCGCCCTCGCCCCACCATTCCCCCTGGAAGTTGGTGACGCTCAGATTGCAGCCGAGGTAGTGGCCGCGCCCGCCCGCTTCCAGGAGGACGTAGTTGTTCTCCCAGGCCATGCGTTCGGCGTTCATGATGTCTGACGCGGGGCTGTTGACGCGGATCTCGTGGCCCCATCCGCCGAATGGATTGGCCCGGCGAAATTCGGCGTGGGCGTAGCCGAGATCGGCGTCCGGCGCTTCGTCGCTGGTCTCGTAGTCGACGTAGAAGTACTGCTGGTGCGGCTCGTCGCTCTCGTTGACCAGCTCGATCAGGGCGCGCCGGCGAAACGGCATCGGCAGGTAGCAGTTGAGCGCGCAGCCGCGGTTGAATTGATTGTTCTGATTGGTCGAGGCGCTGAAGAACAGCGATTGGTACGAGTTGACCAGGCCGTGGCCGAGCCCGAAGAAGTCGCCGAGTGGGCACAGGATGCTGGGATGCGGCGCATCGTCCCAGGTGATCTTGAGCAGGCACTCGCGGTAGTGGTTGGGCTGGGTCATCCAGATATGCGTGATGCAGCCGGGTCCCCGGATATCGGCCAGCACGCGCGTCTCGCCGGCGGCCAGCGTCCAGTAATCGGCGTTGCGGCCGGTCGTATCCCACGACGAGAACCGGCCAGTGGCGCCCTGCCTGAGCCGAGCAATGTTGGTGAACATATCGCACTCCTTTGGTTGTGTGAGCGAGGATGTGCGGCATTATACAAGAATGCGAAGAGCGTGTATCATATGGCGGGACTTACACGGTGGCGCCTGCAACGCCGCTCTTGCCTGCGGCAGCAAGGTACCTCACCTCTTTTTTATCGACGATTTTCGCCCAGCCGGGCGAAAATCGTCGATAAAAGGAAGAAAAAGTACCACTCTGCCGAAGGCTAAAACCACGTTTGCTCGATGACCGCGTAAATCTTGTCATTTGACAACTGACCACAGATAGAGGATTCAATGCTAGTCACACTTGCCGGCGGCGTGGGCGCCGCCCGCTTTCTTGAGGGCCTGGTGCAGGCCGCCCCGCCGGAGGAGATCACGGCGATCGTCAACACTGGCGACGACTTCGAACTGCACGGGCTGTACATCTCGCCCGACCTGGATATCGTGACCTGCACGCTGGCCGGGCTGATCGACCAACAGCAGGGCTGGGGCATCACCGGCGATAGCCTCGCCTGCATGGAGTGGCTGGGGCGGCTGGGCGGGCCGACCTGGTTTGCCCTGGGCGACCGCGACCTGGCGCTGCACATCCGGCGTACAGCGATGCTGCGGGCCGGCAGCAGCCTGGCCGAGATCGCTGACCATTTCCGACGCACGCTGGGCGTGGCGGTGCGAATCCTGCCGATGTGCAATCAGCCGGTGCCGACTCACGTGATCACTCCGGCTGGCGAGCTGCACTTCGAGGAATATTTTGTGCAGCGCCGCGCCCAGGACCAGGTGCTGGGTGTGCGCTACGTGGGTATCGAGCAGGCGAGGCCGGCGCCCGGCGTGACCGAGGCGCTCCGCGAGGCGGCGGCGGTGCTGATCGCGCCCAGCAACCCGATCGTCAGCGTGGGCACGATCCTGGCCGTGCCGGGGGTGCGCCAGGCGCTGCGCGAGACGGCCGCCCCGGTCGTCGCCGTCAGCCCGATCGTGGGCGGGGCGGCGATCAAGGGTCCCGCCGCGCCGCTGATGACGGCAATGGGCTTCGAGGTATCGGCCTATGGCGTGGCGCTCTGCTACCGCGACCTAGTCGATGTGCTGGTGATCGACAATGTCGACGCCGCGCTGGCCCCGGCGATCCGCGAGCTGGGGATGCAGGTCGTCGTCACCGACACGATCATGCGCGGGCCGGCCGAGAAGCGGGCGCTGGCGCAGGCCGCGCTCGACGCGGCGCAGAGAATCAAGAACAAAGAACCAAGAACAAAGAACTGAGGATGGAGGATGGAGGATGGAGGATGGAGCCAGAGCACGTAAGGGCGTATTGCATACGCCCCCCACCGAACCCCGAAGCACTGGGAGCCTATAAGGCAGGCCCTCCGTCTCACGCAACACGGTGAGCGAATAGTCACGCAACACGCAATACGCAACACGCAATACGTTTCACACATCACATTTCACGTTTCACGATTTACGCTTCATATAGGATATCAATGCTCGCTGCGATCGTCCCTGTCAAGCCGCTCTCTCTCGCGAAAGGCCGCCTGTCGTCGGTGCTGGCCGGCTCCGAGCGGCAGGCGCTGGTCCTGGCTATGCTGGGCGATGTCCTGGCCGCGCTGCGCTTGGCGGCCCTGGTGGAGCGCGTCGGCGTGATCAGCCCCGACGCGACTGTCCTGGCCCTGGCGCAGGAGCAGGGCGCCGAGGCCCTGCGCGACCACTCCGACGACCTGAACGGCGCGCTGGCGCAGGCGGCCCGGCACTACGCCGCTGCCGGCGCGGCGGCGGTGCTGCTGATGCACGCCGATCTGCCGCTGGCGACGCCCGCCGAGATCGACGAGCTAGCCGGGACGCCCGGCCCGCCGCCGCTGGCGGCGCTGGCGCCCGCGCGCGACGGCGGCACGAACGCGCTGCTGGTTCGCCCGCCGCTGGCGCTGCCGTTCCAGTTTGGGCCGGGCAGCCTGGCGCGCCACCTCCAGGTGGCCCGCGAGCGGGGCATCGCCGCGCGGCTCCTGCGCTCGCCGGGGCTGGAGCTGGACGTCGACCGCCCCGACGACCTGCTGCTGCTGGCCGAGGCCGCTGGGGCCACGGCGGCGCAGCGGCTCGTTCGCGATCTCGACATCGCCGCGCGGCTGGCTTGCGTCTGAGAAACTGCATGACGTATTCTGATCTCAGAAATAGCAGGTCGATCGAGCTGGCGCCGCCGTGGCGTTGGCCCGGCGCTTTTCAGCCCCCAAGCTGGTTCTCGATTGCGTTTGTCGCGCTGCTGGCCGGGCCGCTGCTGTGGTTGAGCCTGATCGATGCACCCAGCCTACGCGTCGATGTGGGCGTGTGGGGCGATCAGAGCTTTCTGAGTGGCGTCAACGGCATGGAGCACAACGAGGGCGGGAGCTTCCGCTGGACCGGCGGCCGCGCCCGGCTGACGCTGCCGAACCTGAGCGGCCGCTACCAGGTGTTGCGCCTACACGCCCACGGCTGGCGCCCGCCGGGGATGCCACTACCGCAAGTCCAACTCAGTGTCGCCGGGCAGCCTTGGGGCAGCGTTCAGACCACGCGAGAGCTACGGACCTACGACATCTTGCTGCCGCGCGACGGCGCCGGCCAGGAGATCCAGGTTGGTTTCGACACCCCGGCCTACAGCACGGAACATGACCAGCGCGAGATCGGCCTGGCACTGGATTGGGTCGAGCTGCGCGCGGTGGACGCCGCCGGGCCGACGCCCTGGAGCCTGGGCAGCCAGGCGCTACTGCTGGCGCTGGTGCTGCTGCTGATCTGGGCACTGGCGCTCCCGCCCGGCTGGACGGCCACGCTGGCGGCGCTCTGCGCCGACGGCCTGATCGGGGCAAACCTGTGGCAGCCGCTACGGATCAGCCAGCCGACCGAGGCGTGGGTGCTCGTCATGGCCGGGCTGCTGGCCGCGACGTGGCTGGCGGCGCCCCGGCTCAAGCGCGCCCTGGCGCCGTGGATGTCCCCAGCGCAGGCCAACGCGGCCTGGGCGCTGTTCGTCGCGGCGCTGGCGCTGCGGCTGCTGGGCGTGACCCATCCGCTCTTCGATATGCACGACCTCCACTTCCACACGCGCTGGCTCGACGACATGACCCGCGGCCAGCTTTATCTCTACTCGACCCCATCGGAGTTCCAGAACCGGCAGATCTTCTACCCACCGGCCGGCTACTTGCTGCTGTTGCCGCTGCGGCTGCTGCTCTCATCGCGCCTGGCCGTGCATGTGGGCGTGGCGCTGCTCGACGCGGCCGGCTGCATGCTGGTGCTCCTGATAGCCCGCGAGCTGCGACTGCCGCCGCTGGCCGGGCTGCTGGCGCTGGCGCTGGCCTTGGCGCTGCCGATCAGCATGACCATGCTCTGGTGGGGCTTTGCGACCAACGCCCTGGCCCAGCCGCTGTGGCTGCTGCTGGCCTGGCTGCTGCTGCGCGTCGCCAGGCGACCGACCCGCCGTGCGGTGGCCGTCTTCGGCGTGGCGGCGGCGCTCAGCATGCTGACCCACATCGGCGCGCTGGCGCTGAACGGGGCGACGATCGGGCTGCTGCTGGCGTTGGGGTGGCGGCGCCTGCCGACGGCTGGCCGCACCGCGCTGATCGGCGGCCTAGCGGCGGCGCTGCTCTTCACCGCGCCGCTCTACTTCGCGGCGGTAGCGCCATCGGTCGGCCGGCTCTCAGGCGCCGAGGCACCGCTCGTGAGCGAGGCCACTCTGACGCTCAGGCTGGGGCTGCTTGGGCGCGGGCTGCTGCTCGGGTTTCTGCCGCTGCCCCTGGCGCTGACGCCGCTGGGCCTAGAGCGGCTGCTGGCCGCGCGCGTGGCCCACCCGCTCCGGCGCGCGCTGGTCGGCGCATGGCTGGCGGCCTGCCTGATCTCTGCCGGTGCCTACCTGGAATTGGGGCTGGTCGTACGCTATCTCTACTTCGCCGCGCCGCTGGTCTGCCTGGGGCTGGGGGCGCTGCTGGGGTCGCTGTGGCCGCGCGGCCGCTTGGTGACGCTGGCGCTCATACTGCTGGTCGTGTGGAGCGGCGCCGCGCTCTGGGCCGCCGGAGTGCTTATGGGGATCAAGCCATCGGCGCTGCCGCTGACGCACTAAAGAGACCCTTTCAACTATTGCAGCCCCTGCCACCCCAATCGCAGACGCGGCCATAGACGCCATGCGCCCGGCGCGCTATCATCCGGTCCAGAACCGTCGCCTGAGAGGCTGTTTGAAAAGTCTGTTTGTCGCAGGAGTTCCGTGGTTGAGAGGGGATTCTTGAGGGGCGACCCCCTCAAACTCCCCCTCTTCAAACAGTCTCTGCATATGAGCCTGGAGGATGTAGCCCATGGAACGAGTACGCCTGGGGTTGATCGGCTGCGGCAACATGGCGCGCCACCACGCGCGCGTCTTCACGCAGAGCGTGCCGGAGGCCGAGATCGTCGCGCTGGCCGACCCTGACTCCAATAGCGTGGCCCGGCTGGTCGCCGAGTTCTTCCCCGGCCAGTCGCCCTCGATCTTCGCTGACTACCGGGCCATGCTGGCCGAAGTCCCGCTCGACGGCGTGATGATCATCAGCCCGCACGTTTACCACTTCCAGCAGGCCATGGACGCCATCAGCGCCGGCTGCCACGTGCTGATCGAGAAGCCCATGGTCATCCGCACCGAGGACGCCCAGACGCTGATCGCCCACGGCCGCGCCCACGACCGCGTGATCTCGGTCGCATTCCCTGGCCCCTTCACCTGCGAGTTTCAGTACATCCGCGAGCTGATCGCCAGCGGCGACCTGGGCCAGATCTACCTGGTCACCGGCGTGTGCGCCCAGAACTGGCTTGCACTGTGCGCCGGCACCTGGCGCACCAAGCCGGAACTGGCGGGCGGCGGCAACCTGTACGACAGCGGCGCGCACATGTTCAACGCCATGCTGTACCTCACCGGCCTGGCCGCCACCGATGTGTTCGCATTCGTCGACAACAAGGACCAGGAGGTCGACGTCGTCGGCACGGTGGCGCTGCGCTTCACCGGCGGCGCAATCGGCAGCGCAGCGGTCAGCGGCGCGACGACGGTGTTCGAGCAGGGCATCTACATTCATGGCACCGCCGGCTCAGTCAAGGCCAGCATCTACGGCGGCAGCATGGAGGTCTGGGTCGGCCCGAACAAGATCAAGTACCCGGCCGTGCCGCAGACGACCACGCTCCAACAGAACTTCATCGACTGCATCAAGGGCCGCGCGACCACGCCCTGCCCGCCGCTGCTGGGCCTGCGCCAAGCGCGCCTGATGGACGCAATCTACAAATCGGCCGCCACCGGCCACTCGGTCCCGGTCGTCGCCGACGAAGAGTAGAACAAAGAACAAAGAGCAAAGAACAAAGAAGAGCGGCGAATTTGTTCTCTGTTCTCTGTTCTTTGTTCTCTGAGGGGGAACATAATGCACGTAGGCATCTTGACCGCCCCACTACGCAAGAAACCGCTTGCCGAACTGATACCCTGGGCGACCGGGCAGGGGATCGCAGCGCTGGAAGTGGATGTCCGACCGAGCTCGCATCTCGACGCCGGCGCGACCGACGACTCGACGATCGAGCAACTCCAGGGGCTGCTGGCCCAGCACCGGCTGCGGATCTCCAGCCTGGCCTGCTACGTCATCCTCACCGGCATCCCGGAGGAGCAGGCGCAGCAGGACCGGCAGGCGCTGGAGCACGCCATCCGGCTGGCCGCGCGGCTGGGCGTCGATACGGTCTGCACGCTGGCCGGCTTCCCGGCGCCCGGCAAGAACCGCGCCCACACGATCGCCGAGGAGCTGCCGGTCGCGCTCCGGCCACTGCTCGACCTGGCCGGCCAGCACGGCGTGCGCCTGGCGCTGGAGAACTGGTACGCCACCAACATCCAGCACCTCGACCACTGGCGCGCGGTGTTCGACGCGCTGCCCGACGCCCACTTCGGGCTGAACTTCGACCCCTCGCACCTCGACTGGCAGGGCATCGACGTCGGCACGGCGGTGCGCGAGTTCCGCGAGCGGATCTTCCACGTCCACGCCAAGGACGTCGTCGTCGACCCGGTGCGGCTGGCGCGGGTCGGCTACCAGGGCGAGGGCTGGTGGCGCTACACGCTGCCCGGCTACGGACGCATCCGCTGGGGTGAGTTCATCACCACGCTGCGCCAGATCGGCTACGACGGCGTGCTCTCGATCGAGCACGAGGACGCCGCCTTCCCAGCCGAGGAGGGGTTCGCCAAGGCCGCGCGCTACCTGAATGCGTTGGTGTAGAGATTAGAGACTGTTTGAAAAGGGGGAGTTTGAGGGGGCCGCCCCTCAAGAATCCCATTTCCACCACGGATCGCAGGCGAGACAATGCCCTTTTCAAACAGTTTGAGATTGGAGATTGGAGATTGTGAAGATGGCGTATAATCTCTAATCTCCAATCTCCAATCTCTGAATCTAAGGAGTTGCTGATGGCCTTCTTCGACCTCCCGCTCGACCAACTCCGCGCCTACCTGCCGCCGCGCGACGAGCCGGTCGACTTCGACGCCTTCTGGCAGGGCACCCTGGCCGAGGTTCGCTCCGCGCCGCTCGACCCGCTGTTCCAGCCGGTTGACTACGGGCTGCGCGCCCTGGAGACCTTCGACGTCACCTTTAACGGCTACGGCGGGCAGCCGATCAAGGGCTGGCTGCTGCTCCCAAGGCAGCGCCCCGCCGCGCTCCCCTGCGTCGTCGAGTATATCGGCTACGGCGGCGGTCGCGGCTTCCCGAACGACTGGCTGCTGTGGGCCAGCGCCGGCTACGCCAACCTGGTGATGGACACGCGCGGCCAGGGCAGCGCCTGGCTCAAGGGCGACACCCCCGACCCCGAGCCCGACGGCTCCAATCCGCAGCACCCCGGCTTCATGACCCGCGGCATCCGCAGCCCGGCAACCTACTACTACCGGCGCGTGTTCTCCGACGCCGCGCGGGCGATCGAGGCCGCCCGCTCCCACCCGGCCATCGACGCCGGGCGCATCACCGTGGCCGGCGGCAGCCAGGGTGGCGGCATCGCCTTGGCCGCCGCCGGCCTCGTGCCCGATGTCCAGGGCGTCATGTCGGACGTGCCGTTCCTGTGCCACTACCGCCGCGCCACCGAGATCACCGACGCCAGCCCGTACCAGGAGCTGGCCCGCTACATGGTGACCCACCGCGACAAGGTCGAGGCCGTGTTCGCGACGCTGGCCTACTTCGACGGCGTCAACTTCGCCGCGCGCGCCCGCGCCCAGGCGCTCTTCTCGGTCGGCCTGATGGATGAGATCTGCCCGCCCTCCACCGTATTCGCCGCCTACAACCACTTCGGCGGCCCCAAGGACATCCGCATATGGCGCTACAACCACCACGAAGGCGGCGGAACCTACCAGGCGCAGGAGAAGATCCGGTTCCTGCATAGTCTCTGGAGCTAAGACTTGGAAAAAGGGGGTTTGGTGGTACTTTTTCTTCCTTTTATCGAGGATTTTGCCCGGCCGGGCAAAAATCCTCGATAAAAGGAAGAAAAAGTACCTTGCTGCCGCAGGCAATAGCAGCGTAGTAGGCGCCACCACCTACTACAGCCCTGAGTGAACCTCCCCATCGTGATCGTTTCGGATACAGATTGTCGTCATATTGATCAAGCGCCACGGTATGAGATAGCGTAAGCTGGGGACAAATCTGACGAACTGCGGGAGGCCCCATGCTTCAGTCATTGCTCTACGTGGCCCCACGCGCTCAGGATGTGCTTACGCTGCGACGCGCCCGCGTCCTGGCGATCTTGATGCTCCTGTACGGCGGCATCACCCTCTTGATGTTCATCCCAGCCGTAGCCACCGGCGATCTATGGGTCGGCTGCGGCGCCGGCATCGGGCTGGCGCTGGTCGGCGCGACCTACGCAATCAACCGGAGCGGCCGGCAGAAGATCGCCGTGACGACCTTCCTGATCGGGCAGACCTCGCTGCCGATCGCCCTGGCGCTCAGCAGAGGCACCCCGGTCCCGCCGGTCTATTTCCTGACCACCGTGGTGGTCGCGGCGGCCATGTTCTGTAGCCCGCGCGTGACGCTGCTCTGGGCCGCCGGGCTGACCGGCGTGCCATTCCTGCTGAACCTGCTGCTGTACGGCGCCGTGGGCGGGCCGGACGCTCGGATCACCGTACCGGGCACATCGGCAGGGATCACGATTCTGGGCCTGGAGTTCATCTCGATCAGCCTGCTCTGGGTCGTCGCGGGCGCCACGGCACTGAGCAGCCATATGCTGAACCAGGCGATCGCCGACAGCCGCGCCGCGACCGCCCGCACCGAAGCCGCCCTGGTCGCGGCGGAGCAGGCCAACCAACTGAAGTCCCACTTCATGACCTCGATGACCCACGAGCTGCGCACGCCGCTGAACGCGATCATCAACTTCACACATATGCTCGGCACCGATCGGTTTGGCGCCCTGACCGAGCACCAGCGCGTGTTGCAGCGGCGCACCCTGGCCAACGCCGACCGGCTGCTGGTCCTGGTCAACAATATCCTCGACCTCGCCAGCATCGAGGCCGAGCGGCTGGAGCTGGTCTACGAATCGAGCGACCTGCATGAGCTGATCGGCGCCGCGCTGGCCGGTGTTCGCGCCCAGGCCGAGGACAAAGAGCTGGCGCTGATCGACGAACTCCCCGACCGGCTGCCGCTGGTCAACGTTGATCGGGCGCGCGTCCGGCAGGTGCTGCACAATCTCCTGTCGAACGCCGTCAAGTTTACCGAGCAGGGCAGTGTTACGGTCTGGGCCACGCCGCAGGAGGATGGCCGGGTGCAGGTCGCCGTCGCCGACACCGGGATCGGCATCGCGCCCGAGGACCGCGACCTGATCTTCGAGCCGTTCCGGCAAGTCGAGGGCGGGCTAGCGCGGCAGTACGAGGGCATCGGGATGGGGCTGTCGATCGCCCGGCGGCTGGTCGAGCTGCACGGCGGGCAGCTCTGGCTCGACAGCATCCCCGGCGTCGGCTCGACCTTCTTCTTCACGCTGCCCGTCGCCCACGCGCAACCCCCGACCACCGACCACCGACCGCCGACCGCCGACCGCCGACCGATGACTGAGTCCTACACCCTGGCGGGCGTCGCCGACGACTGACAACCGGCCACCGATGGGCAGCCACGGAGGGCCTGCCCTACAGGGTTCTTGGTGCTTCGGGGTTCGGTGGGGGGCATATGCAATACGCCCTTATATGCCCTGGCTCGATGCCTGGCTCTCCATCCTCCATCCTCCATCCTCGGTTCTTTGTTCTTGGTTCTTTGTTCTTTGTTCTTACCGATACCCCTCGGCCTGAAGCTCGAACAGCCGCGCGTAGGTGGCGCCGCGCTCCAGCAACTCGGCGTGTGAGCCAAGCTCGGTGATCTGCCCCGCCTCGACGACGGCGATACGGTCGGCCATACGGACGGTGCTGAAGCGGTGGCTGATCAGCACCGCGATCTTGCCGTTGGTCAGCTCGCGGAAGCGCTGGAAGATCTCGTACTCGCGCTCGGCGTCCAGAGCAGCGGTCGGCTCGTCCAGCACCAGCACCTCGCCATCGCGCATAAACGCCCGGCTGAGCGCGATCTTCTGCCACTGCCCGCCCGACAGCTCGTGGCCACGGTCGAACCAGCGGCCCAGCATGGTGTCCATCCCCTGCGGCAGCTCGGAGACCACCGTGTCGGCGCCGCCGCGCTCGGCCGCGCCCGCGATCCGTGCGGTGTCGTCCAGGCGGTCGATCTGCCCGAACCCGATATTCTCCTTCGCACTGAGCTGGTACTTGACGAAGTCCTGGAAGATCACGCCGATGCGCTGGCGCAACTGCTCCGGGTCATACTCGCGCAGGTCTACGCCGTCGAGCAGGATCTGGCCCTCGGTCGGGTCGTAGAGCCGGGTCATCAGCTTGATCAGCGTGGTCTTGCCGGCGCCGTTCGGGCCGACCAGCGCCAGCTTCTCGCCGGGCGCGATCACCAGGTTCACGTCGCGCAGCGCCCAGTCTTCGCGACCGGGGTAGCGGAACCAGACGTGTTGGAACTCCAGGCCGCGCCGGAAGTGTTGCGGCATGGGCACCGGGCGAGCGGCCGTGGGCATCTGCGGCGTCAGGTCCAGGAAGCTGAACAGGTTGTCCATGAACAGGCCGTTCTCATACAGCCGGTTGATATTGTCGAACAGCCCCTGGAAGGTGCCCTGACTCTGGCGGAACAGCGTCAGGTAGAACGTCATGTTGCCGAGGGTGATCAGGCCGCCGGCGGCCTCGTAGATGATCCAGGCGTAGGCGATGTAGTAGCTGGCCGACGAGACCAGGCCCCAGATCAGGCTGACGACCGAGCGGCGCCGCGCCAGGTTGGCATCCTCCTTGAATAGCTTCCAGAAGGTTTCGTTGTAGCGCTGAAGCAGCGGCTCGCCCAGCCCAAACAGCTTGACCTCCTTCACCGTGTTATCGACCGTCAGCACATGCTCCAGGTAGCTCATGCGCCGGGACTCGGGCGCGCGCCATGTCAGTAGCCTGAATTGCAGGCTGCTGAACTTGCTCTGGGCGATGAACGACGGGATGGTCGCGCCGAACAGGATCAGGGCGATCAGCGGGCTGAAGGCGATCAGCGCCACGGCGATCGACAGCAGCGTGATAATATTCTGCACCAGCAGGAAGCCGCCGTTGATAATGCCGAGCGCCCGGAAATCGGCCTCGCGGCGGGCGTTCTGGAGCTTGTCATAGAAGCTGGCGTCCTCGAAGTATTGCAGGTCGAGCGCCAGGGCCTTGCGGATCACCGCGCTATTGATGTGGTGGCCCAGCCGGGCGTTCAGCACATGCTCGGACAGCCGCCGGATCTGCCCGATCACCGCGCCGATCAGCAGCAGGCCGAACTCCAGCACCAGGTACGGCAGCGCCATCTCCAGCCCGGCCTGGGCGCCGGAGCCGGCAGTGATCGTGGTGACGACCGAGTTCGACGATCAGCTTGCCGGCGCCCGCCTGGGCCAGCGGTAGGAACCCGCCGATCAGGGTGAGCACCGCCATCACGATCGTGCTGCGCCGGTCGGCGGCCCAGACCAGCCGGAACGCGCCGGGGATGTTGCCGTAGGCGGTACGGACATCCTGGAAACGCTCGCGCCATGATTTGGGCAGCTCCGGCCCGTCTTTCGGACGGGGAGGGCGAACGCGCCGTGGAACATCTACCATATAACCTCGAAGTTCATATCACAACAGTGGGTGGCTTGAAGGAGTAGTCCCCTCAAGACCTCCCGCCGTCAAAATTTCTACATACTAAATATTATCACGATGAGTGTAATTGTGTAATTGAACAAAAGGACAGGAGCAGGTGTTCTACATGATAGCACTATCATCGCTGGTTTGCCATTTCAGCGGGCGCAACACGGCGGCAGATAAAAACGTCTCTACCAATACCACAATGTCCGTTCAACGAATATCATACGCCGGCGCTGCCTCCTAGCAAGACAAGGTTTCGGGTGGCGCCGTTCTACTTTACAGGGTGGGTGGGGGAAGACTGAGGGGGCTGCCCCCTCAAACCTCCTTTCTTCCAGAACTGTAAAGCCCCAAAAACCTTGTCTAAGAGAGGGGAGATCGCCATTATGGAACAACCCCGCACCGCCACGGTTCGTGGGCTGCTCAAGCTGATGCGCTACCGTGAATATGTGCCGTTTGTCTTTCTGACCTCGCTTGTGGGGATCAAGCTGGCCCATGCGCCGCTCGACTGGCGGCTGCCGGTGGTGTTGCTGGTCAACTTCCTGACCGTCTGCTTCGCGTTTATGGTCAATGACATCGAGGACGCCGACTTGGATGCACTGCACCCGACCAAGCGGCTACGCAACCCGGTCTCATCGGGCGAGCTGGCGCGGCGCTGGTCGCACACCGCCGCCGGCACGATCGCGATTCTGACGGCGGGTCTGAGTATCACGCTGGGGGGCTGGGCGATGTTGCTGGTGCTGGCGGGGCTGGTGCTGGGCTGGGCCTACTCCTGGCAGTTCCTGCGCCTGAAGGCCGTGCCGGTGGCCGACCTGATCACGCATACGCTGGTGCTCGCCGGCATCCAATTCCTGGTCGGCTACTTTGCCTACGCCCAAGGCGACTGGTCGATCTGGCCGGTGCTGGCGGCATTTATGCTGTTCTCGGCCTACGGTGAGCTGTACAACGAACTCCAGGATCTGGAGACCGACCGGGCCGGCGGGCTGCGCACGACCGCCGTTGTGCTCGGCCGGGCTGTGACGCAGGCGCTGATGTATCTGTTCCTGGCCGGCAGCATCGTGCTGGTCGTCCTTTCGCTCTGGGAGCGGCTGTTGCCATTGTGGGTTGTGGCCATTCCCGTCGCGGTGCTGCTGCTGGCCCTGCTGCGCCGGCCCACCCACGACGCGCGCGGCCAGAAATCGCTCGACCTCAGCGGCTCGCTCCAGATGCCGGCGCTGGTATCGGTCAACCTCTCGGTGATCGGCTGGATCGTGACCGGCTACGCCGGGAGCTGGCTGGCGCTGCTGTGGGTCCTGGCTGCTGCGCTTCTAAGAAACTGTCTGAAAAGAGGGAGTTTGAGGGGGCAGTCCCCCTCAAACTCCCCCTTTTCAGACGATCTCTTACGGCTTCTGCCGTTTCATGAACTTGGTCACTTCTTCGCGGAACGTGCGCAGCTCTTTCAGTTCGGCCTCCATCTCGGCCACCTTGGCGATCGGTGCGCCGGTGGTCAGCGCGGACTGCCTGCTCTCCAGGTCCTGCATCTGCTGGCGCAGCGCGGCGATCTCCTGATCGCGCTCGCCGAGTTGGCGCTGCGTATCGGCCAGGGTAGCCTTGATCGGCGCCACATCGGCCAGCGTCGCGCCGTGGGCCTCGAACTGGCCGTGCAGCCGCTGGATCTCCTCATCCCTGGCCTGGACCGAGCGGGTCAGCGTCAGCACATGCTCGCGTAGCTCGGCCGCCGGCTCCGGTTCCGAGACGGTATAGTAGCGCACGCGGCCACCTTCCTCGTAGAGCGTGACGGCCCGACCGGGCGCCGGTTGGCGCAGCAGGCCGGCCAGGTTGGAGACCAGGCTCGGCGGGTTGGCCGGGTCGAAGGTCGCGCGGCGCACCTCGATCCCGCGCTGCTTCAGCTCGGCCTCGGTGATCTCGACCGGCTGATCGACGATGCTGCTGCTCACCACGGTGGGGCGCCGCGCCACCGGCGGCACGAAGGACGGCTGGCCGGTCACATTGGTGACGGTCCTGCTAGCGCCACGGAACCTGTCGCTAAGTTCGCGGATGCTGGCGGAGACATCCAGCCCTTGCAGTAGGCCCAGTACCTGGCGAACCTGCTCGCCGCCCACGGTCGCGCGCCCGGTCTGCGAGCGCTGCTCGTCGTACTCGGGCACGCTGTAGCGGCCAAACAGGTCGGGCAGGATTAGGCAGCAGAACTGCTCAACCAGCCGGTTTAGGAGCGGTATGATCGGTATCAGCGAGCGCCAGTAATCGACGGTCGGGAAGCTCTTGACGTAGCGCCGCCGCGAGAAGTTGCAGACTTTGTAGACCTCGCGCTCGCGGATGCTGACGCAGGCCAGGTAGATCGGCTCGTCCTCGTCGCACTGCGGGCAGCGCACCAGGAAGTGGTCGCACAGACAGTCTTTGGCGTACTGGAGAAAGCCGCCCAGCAGATCGGTGAACGCCTCGATCACGCCCTTGCGGTAGTTGGCCAGCGCCTTGAGGTTAAAGCGGAACTGCGGGTTGAACAGCCGGCCCGCCGCGACGGTGATCGTGTTGCTGACATAGTTCAGCACGTAGGCGCGCGGGCCTCTGATCTGTAGACGCCCGCGAAGCGCCCCCGCGTCGGAGGCGATCGCGATCGGGCTGACCTGGGTCGGCAGCAGGTAGCCCTCGATCAGCGCGCCGGTGTCCATGCTCATCATGCGTACCGAGTAGTTGTTCTCAAGCGTGTACAGCAGCATGCGGGTCGAGGGGAAGGGCTCCAGCCGGATGGTGGTGTTCGGCACCGCGACGCGCTCCCTGCTCGACTGGCCGCTATCGATCCGGTACGACTGGATGTACTTCAGGTTGTTGCCGTCCGGCCCCATCACCACGAACAGCGTCTCCACCTTGGCCTGCTCGGCGACAGTAAAGATGGCGATGTCGTCGCGGCCGGCCATCTCCAGGTGGATGTCGCGGATGCCGGTGGTCTCCGGCAGCTTGATAAACTTGACGGCGTTGTAGGTCGTCGGCTGGGTATCCTGGGTGTTGAAGGTGGCGAAGGCCCGGCCATCGGCGCTGATCTCCAGGTGGCCGAAGGCGTTGAACTCGACGATCGGGTTCATGTTCGGGTCGATATTGTCCGGGTTGATCTTGTACAGGCCGGCGCCGCGAAACTCGGTGCGGTTGTTGACGGTGACTTTCTTCAGCCCAATCGCGTAGACATTGGTCCGGTCGGCGGGGGTCGTCGCCAGCGTGACCAGCTTGACGCCGCAGATCGTGACGATCGGGCTCCAGGTGATACCGTCGCGGCCGATCTTGCCGGTGCGGAAGAAGCTATTCTCGTCGTTCTTGGTCGAGGCGACCATGTAGATCTGGTTGCCATCCTGCGAGAAGGCCACATCCTGCACCGAGCCGGCGCCTGAGTCGCTCTTAGTATCGGCGCTGGCGCCGGCGACCGGGTCGATCTGCTCAATCAGCACGCCGCGCTCCAGGTCGTAGCGGTTGATCGTCGTTGACGGCCGCACCGGGTTGACGCCCGGCCCGACGGTGTAGATCTCCTGGCCGCCGGGCCGCACCCGGATGCGCACGTGCTGGCTGCGACCGAACATGGTGTCGAGTTCGCCCTCGGCCAGCCCCAGGTCCTGGAGCGGGTAGTCGGGGAACGGGCGGGCGTTCTCGAACATGGCGCAGAAGGTCTCGCTGTGCAGCAGATCGCGCAGCCCTTCGTAGAACTTCCGCAGGATGCTGTCCTCGCGCGGCGAGATGAACAGGTGCTGGCCGACCTGCGGGTTGACCGGCTGGGCCAGCAGGTTGGTCAGCGCGGCCACGCGCTGGTAGCCTGGGCCGGCCGGCAGGTCGCGCTCACTCTCCGGCGGGGTGAGCTGCGCGCGCAGGAACTCCTCGATCGGCTTGATGCAGTCATTGTAGAAGTCCATCAGCAGCGTGCCGGCCAGCAGCGACTGCCAGTTGTTGTCGGCGGCAGCGTCGTAGCGCGTGATACTGTAGGGACTGCCGGTCACACGATCGGGCGCCAGGATCAGGCAGGCCTCGCCGTTGCCGCGGTCGTTCAAGATCCGGGCATCGGGATTCTGCGCGTCGTAGCGCTCGACCGCCCGCAGGAACGGGTAGCGCTCGTCCTGTTCGATCAGGATGTCGTTGCCCTCGCAGTCGATCGCGTAGCCGTCGTGGACCGTGACGAACTCGCGCACGCCATCGCGGTCGTCGGGGCCGCAAGTGACTTGCAGGCCGCAGACGATGCCCCAGCCGTGCAGGTGCTTGTTGTGGTGGCGCAGATCGCGCTGCGCGCATAGGCGATCCAGCGCGTCCTGGACCGTCAACTCCTGGCCGCCGCCGAGCTGGCAGTTGGTATCGTCGTAGCAGATGTCCTCGGCGCAGATCGTGGTCAGCGACGGGAACTGCGGTCGGCAGTCGAGCAGGTCGCCGGCCTCGGTCGGCGCCCCGTCGTAGCGCACCAGCGCCAGGCGGCAGTAGTGGTGGCGAACGCCATGCGGCTCGCGCGGATCGGCGAAGGGCCACTCGACATTGCCGGTCGCGGTACGGGCCGGGATCAGCCAGTAGTCGCCGGTCGCGTACATGTCACCGGCCACGAACTTGACCTCGACGCCGTCCTCCAGCCCGATCCAGCCATCGTTGGCCACCGGCACCTCGACGGTGAGTGTGGCGGGCGCGGCCGTGAAGTCCCAGCGGCGCACCTTGGGGTTGCGCGGGAAGTCGGCCCAGTCGAGCGAACCAGTGGCCGTCGCCGGGTCGATCGTCAGGGTCTGGCCCTCGGCCCTGAGCAGCCGCACCAGCGTGCCCGGCTGGCCGAGCAACTCGCGGGTATCGTCAGTCACCTCGACCCACTGGCCGGTGGCGAAGCCCAGCACCTTGTCGCGGCCCAAGCCACTCACGGTCAGGTTGTCGCCGCTGCGATCGAGCCAGGCGGTGACGACCGAGCCATTCTCGCGCGACCACTTGAAGGTCGGCTGGCCGGAGGCGCTGCCGTCGTGGATCTCGACGCGGTAGAGCTGATTCTCCAGCCGCCGGTAGCCGGCGCCCGGCTCAATGATGCACGGCTCGTCGGACTCGGCCTCGGGCTGGGCGCGGGCGCTGAGCCGGCCCATCTGTGCGCCGGCCAGCGCGTCCCAGTCGGGGAAGGGCGTGTCGCAGTTCACTTCAGCATTCTCGTCGCCCACGCGCAGCAGCCGCACCTGCCAGACGGCGCGCGTGCGGGTCGCGGTGTCCGGCCCGCCCAGGGCCACCTCGCGAATCGACGGATCTTCCAGCGCGGTGACGTGCTGCTCCCACACATCCAGGTAGACCAGGTAGGTGCCGGCGGCGGTCCCGGCGTCGCCGAGCGGCGCCAGGCCGGGCAGGTCGGGCTGACCGGCGAGCGTCACCAGCGCCCCGTTCTCGCACAGGATGCCATCGACGTAGATGCGGCCCTCGGCGATCGTCAGGTCGGCGCCGTCCACGGTGATGCCGATCAGGAAGCCGCCATTGCCCTTGGGCACGCCACACGCGCCGATCACGTCGATCGCCTCGGTCCGGTCGCGGTGGGCCTGAATGTCGAGTTGCTCGTTCCAGTCGGCATCTATCTGCACGCGGCCCTGCTGCATACGGACGCTGCTGTAGTGCTTCTCCGGAGTGAATGTCGATCGTGTAAAGTCACCTTTCATACGGTCCCCCTCAACGCCGATTCATCGATAGAGCGGCGGACATAAGCGTTATCCCCCGCACTTCACTTGTCAATCTGGCCTGGTGCGCGTATCATTGGCCGATTCTGCCTTGCACAGGAGTCCCCCAATGCACCGCCTTGAGCACCGCATTAAGCGGCTCTTCAACCGGCTCGGCTTCGAGATCGTCCGTGTCAATCAACCCCACGCCGCGCGACTGCCTGTGCCATCGCCGGCGATCATCGAGCGCGCGGCGGCCTATTTTGCCGATACGTTCCCGCTGAACCCAGCGTTGGAACTGTCCGACCAGGAGCTGGCGCAGCAGCTCCAGCAGTTCGAGTGGTTCTACCCCTTCCAGTTCGGCGACCATCATGTCGGGCCGAATCGGCAGCTCCCTTCGACCGAACGTGGATCGTACCGCCGTTATTTGCATATCTTTTCTGCGCTCTTATCATTGACCGGCGGCTCGCTGGCAAATATGCGCGTGCTCGATGGTGGATGCAATGCCGGCTTCTTCTCGCTCCAGGCCCGCCGCGCCGGCGCCGCCCACGTGCTCGGGATCGACGCCAGCCCCACGAATGTCGCCCAGGCGACGTTTATTACTCAGATCACCGGCATCGACAGGATCACCTATCAAGTCCTGAATATCTACGACATCGCTCCCGAACGGCTCGGGACATTTGATGTCACGTTCTTCTTTGGCCTCTTATATCATCTTGATAATCCGATCGGGGCTTTGACACAGCTCCACGCCGTTACCACCAAATATGCGGTAATCGACACACAACTGACCAACTATGCCGGCGCAATGCTGCGGATTGAGCGCGACGACGCCGAACTGTACCACCCCGGCAGCCATACCAATCGAATCGCGTTTGTGCCCTCGGAACGGGCCGTGGTCGCCCTGCTCCAGAGCGTCGGCTTCCGTCAGGTCTACATGGTGCCGCCAACCATCCCCAAGATCCCCGATATCTACTTCAACGACCGTTGGGGCACGTTTATCGCCATTAAGTAACATAAAAGATCCCCGCCTCAAGGCCAAAGCGCAGGTACTCATCAAGGTTCGTGCGCAGGTTGGCCTCGCGCTGCGGCTGCTGGAGCTGGTTGAACACGCCCATCTCGGCCTCGTCGTCGGCGCCGGTGCGAATCTCGCCTGGGCAGGCTAGGCCAAGCTGCGCGTAGCCGGGCTGGCCGTAGCGCCGGTCGGTGAAGCTCGGCTGGAGCCAGGCCCGGATCGCGGCGCCGCTCTGCTCCTGCTGGGCGGGCGACAGCGCCTCGTTCTGCGCGCGCGCCCGCTCGATCGCCTGCTGGATGGCCAGGTCGGGCTGGCAGCGGTGGCGCTGCGGCACTAGCGAGCCGGCGGGCAGGAACGAGAAGCGCACGCAGCCGCTCTGCCGCCGGTCAGCCAGGGCCGGCGCGCCGAAGATCGTATTGGACGCCAGGGTCAGCTCCTGGACGTGGAGCGCGCCGAAGATCGTCGAGCGCTCGATCGTCGTGGGCGGGCCGGGCTGATCGCCGGAGATGTCGGCGGCGAGCGCCGGGCGGCCCTGCTCCAGGCCAAGCTGCCGCACCGTCGTCTGGTCGCCCGGCGCCCCGTCAAACGTCACCGCCTCGCGGTCGGCGCCCGGCAGCACCACCAGTTGGTCGTCGGCCAGGGCCACCAGGGCGCCAGTGAATGCTGGGGTAGTGTGGGCGCCGCGAATGGCGGCCTGGAGCTGGTCGCGCGCCTGCGCCGGCGACGCCGGCACCGCGTCGAACGTGGCGGCGTGCGGCCCCTCGCCGCCGATCGTGACCTGGAGCACGGGGGCCGGGGCGGCCAGCGCCGGGAACGGCGTCAGCGGCCGGCCGACCAAGGTGTGTACCTGGCGCGCCTGGGCGGCGTCCAGCCGCAGCTCGGTCGCGGTCGGGTCGGCGGCGGCAGCGGCGATCAGCACCTCGCCGGCGACGCCGGGCAGCACCACCAGGCGGTTGCCGGCGATGACCACGCGGGCATTCGCGAACCCAGGGTCGGCATCGGCGGCACGCAGGGCGGCCTGGAGCTGGTCGCGCGCCTGCGCCAGCGTCGCGGGCACGCTCCCCAGCACGACATTGCGCGGCCCTACCGCGCCGATCGTGACGGCCAGCGTCGGCGTGGCCGAACTGAGCACCGGGAACAGCGCCAGGCTGCCGGATGCCAGGACCGGGAGCGGGCGCGGCTCCGGCGCATCGACGACGCTGTCGCGGATGGTCAGGTGGGCCATGCCGGCCGGCACCCGCAGCGGGCCGGTGATGCTGTGGTCGATCTCCAGGCGCAGGCGGTCATTGGCGGCGTCCACCACAATGCTGGCCCGGCCCCCATCGAGCGGCAGCCCGCCCTGGTCCAGGCGCCGGCCCGGCACCAGTGTGCAGTGGGCGATGCTCAGCTCGGGCAGGTTGCCCTGGACCTGGAGGCTGCCGGCGATCAGCAGCCCGTTGAGCACTAGCCGCGCCTGGCCGCTGCCGCCGGTCGTGACGATGTCGCCGAACAGCGTCGGGCGCTTCGTATTGGCGGCCTGGATCACCAGCTCGCCCGTGCCCAGCGCCGGCGCCAGGTCCTCGCGGTAGGTGCGGCTGTCCTCGATCTGGATGATCGTGCGCGGCTCGGTGGGGTCCCAGGCCGCCAGCGCATCCGTGATCGTTGCGGCGTCGGCGGGCACGCGGATGAGCACGCCGGCCTCCTCCGGGTCGGCGATGGTGTCGGGGCCGAGCGGCGCCGGCTGCCCTGGCCGCGGGAACGGACGGCGCCGCTCGTAGGGGCCGCCGCCGACGCCGGCACTGAAGCCGTAGGCGTAGCTCACCAGCACTGTCGTGGGCGCCACGCCAGCCGGGAACACCAGCCGCCCCAGCAGCGGGTCCACCGCCGCCCGGATCGGGAGCACCGCGACGGTGCCGTCCAGCCGGATGTACTCGCGGCTGACCGGCGGGACGCGCCAATCCGACAGGTTGCAGATCATGATCTCTTCCGGCAGAATCTCGGGATCGGGATCGTCGGGCAGCGTGATCTTCACCACCGGCTCATCGCCGAAGAAGGCCAGGCGCGGCTCGACGCCGTCGGCGCGGGCCTGGCGCAGCGCCTCCAGCTCCTCGTAGAGCGCGCGGCGGCGCAAGACGCCGGGGACATTGACCTCGGCGGCCAGGTGCGTGATCTGCTCCTCGGTCTGCGGCAGGTTGAACAGCGGGATGTCGTGGCCGAGCTGGCTAAAGCTGAAGCGCCCGCCAGCGTGGGCGAAGGCGTCGGCGTCGGCCAGCGGGTAGGCTTGCAGGCGCCACAGGAACAGCCCGACATTGGGGATGTTGTGCTTGCCGCGCCCGATCGCGATCCGGCGCACGTCGGCGGTGTGGGCGATCGTGTCGAAGGGCGTGTCGAGCAGCTCCAGCGTGTCGGCCTGGCGCAGGTCGGGCGTGCGTAGATTGCGTGGCCGGACATGATTGACGTGCTGAGTGGTCGCCAGCAGCTCGAAGAACTCGACTGCGCGGGCGTTCCAGCCGGTGGCATCGCGGGCGAGCTGCTCCAGCATGGCCGCCGTGCCCTTGCGCCGCCGGTAGCCCAGCGTATTGGCGACCTGGGCGCGCCGGCTGAAGGTCGCCTCGTCGATCGGGTGCAGGCCGCGCACGCCCAGCAGGTCGCCGATGTAGGGCGCGACCCACTCGTCGCAGGTCTCGACGAACCAGTTGTCATACAGCCGGGCGATGTCGGCCTCGACCACGGCGGCCTGCCCGGCGATCACCGCGATCAGCGCGCGCAGCGGCGAGCCCTGCTCGGCGTCGCGAACGCGGTAGATCGCGGGCAGCAGCTCGTACAGCTTGTTGGTGGTCAGGCTGCTCATGATCGCATCTCCGTCAGGGCGACGCCGTCGCGGTTCAGGGTCAGCAGCTCGGCCGCCCTGACCGTCGGCGTGGCGGCGCCTTCGTCCCAGTGGGCCGCGTGCGCCGGCAGGACATCGTTCAAGAGGGCCGGCTTCCCGACGATATATAGCGTATCCAGGTCGGCCGCCTCGACCCCGGCGACCGATTGGATCACCGCCAGCACCTCGCTCTTCGTCACCGCCTGGCCGAACGCGCGGCGCTCGAACGCGAAGGCCAGCCGCAGCGCGTCGGCGACCGCCGCCAGCACCAGATCCTTGAGGTACTCGGGCTTGACCAGCACCTTGGCCGCCACATTGAACAGCAATGGGATGAACGAGTTCGACCTGGACGCGCTGGATCGGGTCGCGCGCCCCGTCGATCGCCAGCCGCAGGTTTTGGTACAGCAGCGAGGTCGGGTCGATCGCGCTGCCGTCGGCGGCGCCCACGGTGATGTGGACCAGCCGCGTCTCGCCGGCCCACAGCCAGGTCGCGTGGGCCTTGCCGATGCCGGCGAAGGCGCGCGCGAAGTCCTCGAAGTCGCGCAGCGATACGATCCGGTCTAATGTCAGCACCGTGAACGGTGCATTCTCGCGGGCGCGGTCGAGCGCTTCGGCATCCTCGGCGCCGCTGGCCGGGAGCGGGTTCGCGACTCCGCGCACGCCCAGTGGTCGGGTCATCAGTAGGCTGAGTTGCCCGGCCTTGACATTGCCGGCCAGTCCGATCCCGACGCGGTAGGTCGCGGCGACGTTCTCGGCGCCGGTGGGCAGCCGCGCGCCGGCGCGCCCGTCGCCGAACTGGACGGTGGCCTTACCGCCCTCATCGACCTTGATACTGTAGACGCGGTCGCGCGGGCCGCGCCCGTACAGCGTCGGCACTGCATCCCACAGCAGGTCGTTGACGCGCACTTCGAGCGTGCTGGCCGCGCCACCGGCGCTGGTGGACGAGATGAAGGTGAGCGGCGCCTGCTTGAGCGCGAACTTCTGGAGCGGCAGGGAGGCATCGCCGCTGCCCAGCACATCGCGCTTGGTCTCGCCGTGGGTCGCCAGGGCCACATTGGCGTTGATTGTCAGCGTGCTGCGAACGTAGCCGTACTGGAGACCGCTCTGGAAGAACAGCACTGTGTAGCCGCCCTCGTGGCGAATGTCGCTCAGGACCACCCGCTCGCTGCGGATGACGCCGGGGGCGTCGTACTGCTCGCCACTCAGGATCAGCGATTGGCCCAGCCGCAGTCCCAGCACCAGCGTACACAGCATGAGGCTAAAGGCGCCCTGCGGGACCGGCTCCACGATCGGCAGGTCGGCCAGGGCCAGCCGCTCGCTCTGCACGTGGGCGGTGGACTTACGCACCTTGAACGCCTTCTCGTCCAGTGTGCCGGTGCGGCTGGCGTTCTCAAGCTTCATGCCGGTCGAGCGGGCGCTGATCGCGTAGTCGGCCAGCGAGCTTTCGGTGACGGCGGCGACCCAGTAGGGCGTGCGCGGGGCGGCCGCGTTGGGGCTCTCGAAGATCGCCCAACTGCTGTCGAGTAGCTCGGGCAGGCCGCGCTCAAGGTAGGCGTCGTACCCGTCGATCAACGTGTAGTTCTTCCCGCCCGAGTCGGTCCAGATCGTGCGCCCACCGCCGGCGTCCCAGTCCTTGGGGTCCGTGGCGCTCGCTTGGGCCTGGATTTTCGCACTGCCGGCCTGCTCGATTGCCGCTGCGGCCCTTTGGATCGTCAGGCCGGACTTGGCGCTGGCCAGGTTGGTCATCTCGGATGCGATCAGTTTGACCGCCGTCTCCTGCTCGGCGGTCTTGGGCAGGCTCTCGTAGCGCGGCGCGTTGTGCCCGAAGAAGGCCACCCGTGCCCGGAAGGAGAACAGCCCCTCTTCGACCGGCGGCGGCGTTGTAGCGGCCCGGCGACTGAGGGCGTCGATCAGGTCGTCGGCGCTCCAGCGATTTTTCTCCATAAAGGCGACCAGCGTGGCGTCGCTCCAACTGCGCTGGAGGATGTAGGTATCGACCGTGGCCGCATTGAGCGCGATCGGCAGGGCGACCCCCGACGGGTCCACGACGCCGGGCGCCAGCGCCGGCGCGACGAACGGCGGCAACACCGGCTGGGGGAGCAGCTCGAAATCGACGCGTGTGTGGCCAAGCTCGTTCTCGACCACGACGCGGCGGATCAGCAGCGGCAGTGCGGCCAGCGCCCCGCTGCGGAAGGCGGCCAGCATGAGGTCGCCGGCCTTGAGGCTGGTCTGGAGGCCGGCCAGGTACACCTGCTTGGCGGCGAGCTTGGCGCCGCCGCCGCCGATCAGCTTCAGCGCCCCAGCTTCGAATCGTCAGCTTCTGCGGCTGGGTCAGCCGCGGTCGCAGCCTGTTCCAGCGGGCGCGGGCCTCGATCGCCTCGGCCGTCTCGAAGGTCTGCGGCAGCTCGCCGGGGCCGGGCAGGCTCTGCACCCTGGTGCCGGCGACGATGTCGGCGCTGCCGGGCGCGCCGGGGGCGTCCTCCAATGTGAAGGCCAGGTAGGTGCTGGCGGCCACGCCGGGGCTCAGCTCGTAGCCGATCGCGCGGGCCAGCTCCAGCACCGAGCGACGTTCGGTGGCGGTGCGCAGGAAGCCCTCGTTGGCGATGCGCTCCTGGTAGAAGGTCAGCACGTCGAGCACGGTGGCCCAAGCGTCCAGCAGCCCGATCGCCGGGTCGGCCGAGTCGCGGGTCGTCAGATCGTCCAGCGCGGATTGGCTGGCGATGGCCGCCTGCATAGTGGTCTTGAAGCTGGCGTGGGTGCCGACGCGGTAGGCCAGCGCCGAGAGCCCCGGCAGGTTCTCGACCGTAGCGGGGGTCAGCGCCGTGATTCCTTCGCAGCAGCCGCATGTATCGAGTGGATCAGTGCTCATATTCGCTCCATTCCTGCCGGCCGCCGGAGGCTGCATGGTGATTGCCGATGGCTGCGGAGTGATTCCCCATGGCTGCGGAGTGACTCCCCGCGGCTGCGGAGTGATTCCCCATGGCTGCAGAGTGACTCCCCGCAGGTGCAGCGTGACTCCCCGCAGGTGCAGCGTGACTCCCCGCAGGTGCAGCGTGACTCCCCGCAGGTGCAGTGTGACTCCCCAAGGGTGCGGAGTGACTTCCCATGGGTGCAGCGTGACTCCCTACGGGTGCGGAGTGACTTCCCATGGGTGCAGCGTGACTCCCGCAGCCTACGGAGCGACTCCCCATGCCTGCAGAGCGACCGCTGACTACCAGCGGCTGGCGTTGTATACCAGGGCAAAACCCTGCGGGTCTGACGCCACTAGCACCATCAGCCGCCTGCGCCGCAGACCCGCAGGGTTTGGTGACACCATCAGCCGCCTGCGCCGCAGACACGCGGCGGCTAGTATTACCGCGCAACGCCGGCGCCGGAAACGTACCACACAGCACCCTGCGTAGGCCGCGCCCTTCGATAAACTCAGGATTCGGCCGTATCGAAGGGTGCGGCCCACTGCCACCCGCACCCTTCGATACGGGCTCCGCGCTACGCAGGGTGCTATGCTCGTGGCGGCTTTGCGCTGTACTTCGTGATGAATCCGGCATTGTCCTCTCCCAAGGCATCATCACAGCCCACCCTCCACCACGATCTCCAGCTTGCCGTTCTCCGGGAAGTTGGGGTCATTGTCGAGCCGGGCCACTTCGAGCGCGCCCAGCTTGAGCACGCCGCTGTCGATCTCCTGGTTGGGCGCCTGGCCCCAGCGCTGGAAGCGCAGCACCTCGACCGACGCGACGCCCGGCACGGCCATGGCGGCCTGGTAGATCCGGCTCAGGTAGACCGGCTGGGCGAAGGTGAAGTTGTCGGGGTGGAAGAACCCGCGCCCGCCACCCGGCAGCGCACGGCTGCTCAAGGCGATCAGCAGCGCGCGCTTGACGTTGCTGCGGAAGTACCCCGGCTTGGCGCACACGCGCAGCAGCAGGTCCAGCGGCACGAACACCGGCGCCGAGACCTCCAGGTCGTACCCGGCGATGCGGTAGCGCTCCAGATGCGCGCGCAGCTCTTCCTCGAAGTCGGCGTCGACCGGCAGCCCGCCCTTGCGATCGACGGTGACGAAGACGGTGTACCAGCTCCCGGTCCAGCGGATGGTGGCGACGGCCTGCTGGACTTCGGGGTGGCGCCCGGTGACTTCGGCGTAGTCGGCTTCGGTGACGGCGCGCTCCTGGACGCGGAAGGCTTGCGGCGCGAATAGGCGCGCCTGCTCGGTCGGCTCCGGGTCGGTGCCGCCAGTGGCGGCGAGCGGGTTACGCACCCGCGCGATCCCGCTGCCCGCCAGCACCACGCGCGTGATCGCCTCGGCGCCCACATTGCCGACCTGGCCGTTGCCGACCCGGTAGGTGGCGCTGAACTGGGCGCCCTCGGTCGGCCGGCGACCCAGCACGCCGTCGCCGAAGCGCAGGTGGGCGACGCCGTCGGCCTCCATCTCGACCACGAACTCGGGTCGGAAGCGGTCGCTGCTCAATAGGTCATACTGCGGCGACCAGGTCAGCCCGTCGCCCAGCAGCTCGACCCAGGGCCGGACGGTGCGCAGCTCGCGGCGCATGGTGGCGGCGGCCGAGGTGCGGTCGATCGGCCCACGATAGGTCAGCGGCACCCTGGCCAGGCGCGGGCGGTAGGGCGCGTCCTCCGGCGCCAGCGGCGGCAGCAGCGGCTCGTCCACATATGTGCGCCCGTGGTCGGCCAGCACCACGTTGCCGCGCGCGACGCTGACATCGGCGACCGGCAGGTTGCCCTGCGGCCCACGGATCAGCGCCGAGACGCAGACCGGGAACGGCAGCGCATCGGCGCCGGCCCAGGCGATCTCGACGATCGGCGTGCCGTCGAGCCGGTCGACCTTGGGCGTGACCCGCGTCAGGAGGACGGCGTGGCGCAGCGAGGGGTCGGCGTCGGCCTCGGCGCCAGTGGTCGGGCTGCGTACTTCTTCAAAGATCAGGACCTGGCCGGCTTCGAGCTGGAGCGGCTCGGTGGAGCTGTCCAGCAGCGTGGCGCGCGTGCTGCCGCGCGGCAGGCAGCACTCGCTGTCGCTCCAGGTGTAGAAGCTGATCCGATTGTGGGTCCGGCGCAGCGTCAGGGCCTCGGCGGTCTCGAAGACCAGCGCCCCAGCGGCCAGCGCGCGCCGCTCCGGCTCGGAGTCGGGGGCCAGCATCGGCGTGCCCTCGACGCCGCGGGAGAGCAGGCGCGTGCCGGCCGGCACCTCCAGGCCCTCGGCCGCGTCGCCGTCCGGGGGCGGGCCGACCTCGAAGCTGACCCAGGCGCGGGCGTTGCAGCCGTCGTGCAAGAAGTAGTCGAGCAGCCGGGCGTGGCGGCGCACCGAGATGCGCCGGCGGGCGGTGCCCAGGTAGGCTTCGGTGGCGACGGCGTCCTGGAAGTAGCTCAGATGATCGCCGGCGTAGGCCAGCATCTCGACCAGCGCGACCTGCATGTCAGCCGGGTTGCGCTCGCGCCACTCGGGCATGAGCGCGCTCAGCCGGTCCAGCATCAGCCGGCGGAAGCTGGCGTAATCCTTGGCCAGGTAGTCGATCTCCGGCTCTTCGAGTTGGCCGGGCGGGCACTCCTGGTCCGGCCCGCAGTCGAACTCGCTGGGACAATCGACCTTGAACGAGAACTCGACCGCCGCGAGCTGCGGGTCGAAGTCGTCGGGCGGCTCGTCGTCGATCACCGAGCGCACCAGCCGCAGTGTGTAGGTCGAGAAGTCGCCGGGGGCATTGACGGTGACGGTGAGCACGTTGCCGTTCGCCGCGATCGTCTCCACCCGTATGCCGGTGACACGCACGCCGCCCTCAATGGCGATGTTCTCCGGTGTGAGCGCGGCGGCCGGCAGCGGGTCGGGCCCGCCGCCGCCGGGCAGGTTGTGGAGGAAGTGGACCGTGAGCGTGAGCTGGTCCTCGGAGACTTCCAGAAAGTCGATCCCGTTCACAACCGGCGGGAGCGGCGAGCCGTCGGCGGCCCTGGGGTTGCGAACGGCGGCGCGGCGGGCCTGGTTCTGGCAGCGGTACTGAGCGACCATTAGACCGATCTCCTAAACTGGGCGACCTGGCGCTGCTGGTTGCGGCGCACGGTGTACTGCACCTGCACCTCCAGGGTCGAGTCGATGCTGGTGACTTGCACCGCCTCGACCTGGATCAGGTCGCCGAGCCACTGCTGCAATGCGCCCTGCACGGCGATCTGGGTCGCGGTCGCCAGCACATCGCTATTGGGCGCGAAGACCAACTGCAACAGGCCGCTGCCGAAGGTCGGGCGGTTGACCCGCTCGCCGGGCGAGGTGAACAGCACCTGCTCGATCAGGTCGCGGATGTGCTCGTCGGCGCCGGTGGCGGCGCTGTGGCCGCGGCTGTCGAAATGAAACGGGTAGTCGATCTGCATTACATCCCCTTTACCCGCACCTGTGTGACCAGGATATTCAGCGGCGTGCCATTGGGCGCGCAGATCGCCTGGCTGTCTTGCAGCAGCACCGGCAGGCCGCCGGCCTTGACGCGCGTCGCGGCGACGACCCACTGGGCCGTGAGGCATGGGCTGGGCGCGCCGGAGACGTTGAACGGGCACCCGGCGACGGTGTAGGTGGTCGTCTGGGTCACGATCGGCTGGCCGCCGACTTTCACGCGCGGGTTCGGCGCGGTCGGCTGGGCCTGGCCGCCGTGCAGGCAGAGCACGGTCGCGCCCATATGGAGGAGGTAGCCTGGCATGATGGTACTCCTTGCGCCGTTCCGCCACAAATGAATTTGTGGCCTGAGACTGTAAACACGTTAAAACGTGTTCTACGGCGCGATGCAATGTATTATGCGACCGTTTCAACGTGTTTTAACACGTTTGCCATTCCAGGCATCGAATTCATTCGATGATGGCAGCGATCTCTATATGATCTCCAGCGCCCCATTGTTGACCGACACCCCGCTGGGGCCGAGCTTGATCGTGGCGCTTGGGCCGTAGGTGATCTCGACCCCCGTCGCGGTCATCACGATCTTTTGCCCGCCCGCCGTCTCAAGCGTGATCCCGCCGGTGCCGGGCGTGTCGTCGAGCAGGATGCTATTGCCGCCCTCGGTCTTGATCAGCACCTTCATATTCGCGGTGAGCGGCGGGGCCAGCAAGATCGGCGGAACCTCTTGCGCCGAGCCCCACCAGCAGCCAGCCCAGATCGGTCGTTCGGAGTTGCCCTGCTCGAACTCGATCCAGACCCCGGCCCCGACGGCCGGCAGCGCGAAGAAGCCCAGGCCGCTGCCGCCGAAGGGCGCGCAGGGCGTCGCCCAGCCGCTCTCCAGATCGCCCATCACATCCGGCACCTTAGCCCTGATGCGGCCGAGCCCGTACGGGTCCTTGTTGTCGGTCACAGTGCCGCGATACTTGCCGTAGAATGGCGTCATGTTGGTAGCACCGGCAGCAGCGCGCCGGTTCCTTCTCTGCTCAACGAGAACCGTTGGGTGTAGCCGCCGCGCTCGATCGAATGGGTGACGCGGCGCACGTAGTACAGGCCGTTGTAGGTGAACCCGACGCCGCGCACGCCCACCAGCCGCCGCGCCCGCAGCACACTGCCGTAGCGCGCGGCGTCCACCTCGCCCTCGCCGGCCACAGGGTCGGGCGCGCGGGTGGCGGCCGCGACGGCGCTGGTGGCGGCCTGGCCCGGGTTCTGGTTGGCGGTGTCGCGCAGCAGCACCTTGCGGCGGGCGGGCGCCGGGAAGGGCACCAGCGGCGGCACGCGCAGCGGCGGCAGCGACGGGATCGGGATGCGCGTCTTGGTGATCGGCTCAAGGATGCTACCCTCGGTGCTGACCGGCGCGAGCGCATCATTGGTGAAGTTCAGCGACTTGACGTTAGTGTGCGGCCCCATGTTCATCGTCAGGGCCGGCTGGGGCAGACCCAGCCGATTCTCCGGCCCCCAGTAGGCCGTGTTGGCGCCGAAGGTCAGCGGCTCGATATAGAACACAAAGCCGTTGCGCTCGGCCAGGCGCTGGATGAAGCGCAGGTCGGTCTCGTGCTGGCGCGGGATGCGATCCAGCATGATCGGCACGTCGGTCGTGGGCGTGGCCTGTGGCACTAAGCCGTACTGGGCGTACAGGGCGATCAGCCGCATCACGATCACGAAGTCGGGCTGGTTCTCGTACTTCTCGTTCTTCTCCTCCAGGTCGAGCATCGCGCTGACGTCCTTGCCGGTGACGGTGAGGGTTGACATGCCGGGCTCGTTACTGGGGGTCATCTGCTGGTGGGTGATCACGCCGTCGATCAGCACCTCGGGCGCGGCGCCCAGCAGCACGCCGATGATCACGCGGTTGAACGGGTCGACCAGGCCGCCGGCAAGCAGCCCGTAGTCCACCACCGCGTCCTTGCCGAGCATGAAGCTGATCTGGAACCCGTCGCCCTGCTCAGAGTCATTGGTGACCTCCACGCGCGTGAGCGCGGCCGTGACGGCGTAGGGCGCCGGCAGCGGGACGGTCTTGCCGAGCAGCAGGATGAGCTTGATTCCGAGCTGGCTGGTAAGCATAGTTCCCTGTCCGTTGGGGCGTATGCACGTTGGGGCGTATGCAATACGCCCTTACGTTGCCTGTTGCGGATTTACGTGAAACGTGAAACGTGTTGCGTGTTGCGTGAAACGTGCGTTTGGGCGGCCAGGCCGGGCGGCCACGGAGGGTCCGCCCTACAGGTTCTCAATTCTCAATTCTCATTCCCGGTCACATCTGCGGCATGGTGATCCTGATCAGGCGCCCCGGCTCGTCGGTGAGATCGTCGGGGTGCAGGGCGCCGTTGGCGTCGCACACGCGCCAGAACTGGGTCGGGTCGCCCAGGTAGCGGGCGGTGATGTTGTCGAGCCGCTCGCCCTGGGCGACGCTGTGCTCGACCAGCGTGACCGCGCCATCGGCGGGCGGGATGAAGCGGCGCCGCTTGTAGGCGATCACGCGCGGCACGCCGGCGCTGTCGGTCACTTCCATCTTGACGGTCTCGATCGCGGCGTAGCGGCTGGTTGGTTCAAACATAACAACCTCGTATTTGTCCGTGGTCCGTGGTCCGTGGTCCGTGGTGGGGCGGCCACGGAGCGGCGGCCACGGAGGGTCCGCCCTACAGGATCTCGATGTTCGGCAACTGACAACTGACAACGGACTACCCGATACTGGCGCTGGCCGAGAAGGACGCCGACGCGGCGATGCTGCCGACGCCGCCGATCGTCGCCATGACCTCGGTGGCGATCTGGTGGGCCATAAACAGCGCGCCGCCGACGCTGGGCAGCCCCAGGTCCTGGTAGGTCAGCACCTGGAGGTCGAGCCGGACTTTGGCGCGGATGGGGTTCAAGTCGGGATCGAAGGCTTCCTCGGTGATCGTGAACTGGCTTAGGCGCACCGGCACGACCCGCTTGAACCCCCAGACGAATAGCGTCAGCGGCGCCTCGGGCGGGATGATCTCGATCACGCCGGCGGCAGCCAGCACCTCATTGGCGATCGTCAGCACCGACTTGGGGTACAGCAGCATCTCTAGCGAGGCCAGCGTCGGGTAGATCCCCAGCGCGGTGGCCGGGAACTGCGCCCGCTCAAGCTGGTCGGTGGCGTCGATATCGACTTCGAGGCCGATCTTCTCCTCGGGCGGGCCTTTCAGCCGTAGCGCCTCGCCGCGGTCGGCGCTGTCGCCGGTGGTACGGGCGGTGATCGTGCGGGTGAGCGTGTCGGGGTTGTACTGGAACACGATCACGCTCGCCAGCGGGTTGAATGGGTCCAGCCCGATGATCGCGCCTTTTTGCACGCGGGGTGAGCCTGGGAAGGTGGTCATAAGCTACATCCTTATACTGTTGTCCGTTGTCAGTGGTCAGTGGTTAGTTGCGGCGCGACTGACCACTGACCACTGACAACTGACCTTGTCTCACCGCAGCTCCCGTGGCGCCCGCTCCGGCGCCGTGGCCCGCCCGCGCAGCGCCGACGGCAGCTCGTACCGGCAGCCGCGCGCGGTATCCTCGCGCTGTGGCTCCTCACGGCAGTCGAAGTCCCGATCCTCCGACGAGGTCGATGGCGTCTGGGCGCTCGGGTCGATCGGCCCAAACTCGCCGGTGGCCTCGGCCTCGCGCGCGAAGGACTCGCACTGCGAGTTGGTCAGCCTCGCCACCGAGCCGCTGGTCTCGACCGTCCTGGTCTGTGGGACCATCTCGGTACGGCTCACCCGCGCCACGCCGACCCGCAGCAGCCGGAAGATGCGCTCCCACGGCCGGTAGCCGCGCCCACGCGACCGCATGAACAGCCCGACCGCAGCCAGCACCTGCGGCGCGATCGCGTCGTCCACCGTGAGCCCGAATACCGCCAGGCGGTCGGCCGGCTCGGGGAGCGCGTTGAACAGCGAGATGAACTGCTCCGACAGCTCGGCGTTCGGGATCTCCTCCCCAATCAGGAACGGCGTCAGATCTTCAGCCGACCGGAAGCCGCCCGCCCTGATGGCATCGCCCAGCCGGCTGGAGGGGCTGGGGGCCGGTCGCGAGCCCAGCAGCTCGCCAGCGCCGTTCGGCTCCGGCAACTGCACGCCGGTGCCGACCTGCTGCTGGATCAGCTCGCGCATCCGGGTGGCCCGGTCGGCCCCCAGCGTGTCGTTGTGCCGCTCGGTCGCCTCCGGCGAGGCGTACCCGAAGATGAAGCTGACCTCCCCCCCGGCGCGCACCTCGGCGGCCAGCGCGGATAGGTTGGCGGTCGATTGGGCGCTCAGGGCCGGGTCCTCCGACGGCGAGGTCCGGTCGAGCCGGAAGTAGTAGCGGAACTCGCGCTGGCGCTGGACCGGCACCTCTTCAGTGACCGGGCGCGAGCTGGGCAGCACATCCTCGATACACTCGTACCGGCGCGTGGGCGGCGGGCAGAGGCACTGGAAGCACTCTTCCGGGCGCACCTCCGGCCCACCGAACGGGATATTCAGCCCGATCCCGCCGGTGACGCCGCCGCCCTCGCTAGCCTCGATAAACGGGCAGATGTCGCCGATGGCGCCGGCCGGGATGCAGACCGTGCCGCGCCCGCGCCGGAGCGCCGGGTCCAGCAGGTTGTTCAGCTCGACGCGCAGCGTGACGCCGCCGAACTGGGCGCCCAGCGAGAGCTGTAGCTCGTTCGGGGTGGTGCCGCCCTCCGACAGGCTGCCCAGCCGGCGGATGAACTGCGGGTCAAGGAACACGCGCCAGCGCCCGTTCTGGAACACGACCTGCGCCCGGCCGCCGATGCCCCCGCTCGGTCCCTCGTTGGTGCCGATCGCCTCCAGGATGACCCGCCCGCCCACCGCGCGCCCGGCCACGTTGATGTCAACCCCGATCCGCGCGGTACCCGTCGGCGGCGCCTGGCCCTGGAGAAAGGCGGTCGCGTTGGACTCCAGCGTGGTGAAGACATCGGTCGTCCTGCGCCCGCGGCAGTGCCGATAGGCGATCGTCAGGTTGTCCAGGTCGGGGTTGTAGAAGATGCCGGTTCGCACGTCGTCCACCTTGCGGCAGGGGCAGGCGACCAGCGTTCGCAGCACGTGGACCCGGACCTGCTCTTCGCCGCGCTGCTGGACCGGCAGCGCCACCTTGCGCCGGTCGTCCGCGCCGACGCGCTGTGGACCCTCCGGGGTGCGCCGCAGCGACGACGGACCGCGCGTCACGCCGACCGGCCCCGCTTGCTCCAGGCTCATCACGCGCTCGGCTGCGCGGTCGGCCTCGGCCTCGGCCGGGTCGTCGGTCGCGCCGATCGCCAGTTGAGGCTGGAGCGCCGTACCCGACCCGCCCTGCTGCGCCACATGCGCCAATTCGTGAGCCAGCAGCCGCTGCCCCGAGCCGGTTCCCGGCGCGTAGTGCCCAGCGCCGAACACGATATTTCGCCCGACGGTGTAGGCTAGGGCGCTCACCGCCCGCGCCGACTCGGCCGCCCGCCCATCGCTATGCACCCGCACCTGGCTGAAGTCGTGGCCCATGCGCGTTTCCATGAAGGTGCGCGTGGCGCCATCGAGCGGCCGGCCGGCGGAGGCCAGCACCTCGTGGACGATCGGCGGCGCCGTCGCCGGCCCGGCTGGGGCTGCCGCCTGGCGCTGGAGGCCCTGTCGCTTCTTGCGGCAGGATTCGCACTCGCCGGATGGGCCGGGCGTGCCGCCACAGGCGCATTTGCGTTGCAGAGTCCCTAGGCCCGCTATCGAGGCCGGCGCCGTCTGCTTGTGGACCGCCGGGGCGGCTGTTTTTACGAGATCACTCATCGTCGTACCAGAGTGCTGCTGTCAGTTGTCAGTTGCACCGCAACTGACAACTGACAACTGACAACTGACCTTGTCTAGGCCAAAGGAAACGTCAGCCGATGCAGGCGCCCATCCTCCGCTGGCCGGAACGCCTGCTGGACCACGGCGGTCAAGATCAGGCCCGCCTGTTCGACCACAACCGCCGAGTAGATCCACTCCCCATCGTCCATACCCCGGACCAGGATGGCGCTGCCCTCGTACTCGGCCAGCGGCAGCTCGCCGCTCTCCGGCGGCTGGCCCGCCTGGACGGGCACGCTGGTCAGCCGGAGCGACTCGGCGGTATCGCGCTCGGCCGCCAGCGGCTTGAAGCGCCCACGCTGCACAATACCGAGGAACGCATAATTGTTCATCCTACTCCCCGCTATTTCGGGAACATACAGCAGTCGGCCTTGCCGCTGGTCGTGTTGAGCACGCTGCCGGTCCTGGCGGCGGCGCAGACGGCGGTCGAGACCTTGGACGAGTTCGCCACATTGTGAGCGCCGGTCGGCTTCATGACGGTCTCGTTCGCATCGTGGCCGGCGTGACCCGACGCGTGGCCGATCTCGTGGGCAACGACCGCCGGGACGGTGCCCTCGACCACCACCACTTTGGGATGCGCGGTCCCCGCGTCGTAGGTCGCGCCGCCGCCCGAGATATCCTTGCCGACCCGGCCGCCCTGCGCGAAGTCGGCCGGGATGAACACCTGAATGCAGTTGCTGCTGCCCGCCGCCGTGAACAGGGCCGTCTCCTCGGCGGTCGGAACATTCGTGGGCGACTCGTCGAGCGTCTTGAAGTCGGTCTTGTTGATCGTCTTGGTCGAGAGCACCGAGTAGTTGATGCAGCACTTCTCCCAGATGCGCTGGGCCAGCGTGAGTGATGTCGGCGCGGTCGGGCTGCTGCCGTCGTCGTTGGCGATCAGGACGATCTCGATGCAGCCGGTCAGGCGCTCGGCCTGGTCGGCGGCTGGGCAGGCGGTCTTGCGGCGATCCTCCTCGCCCTTATCCAGCGCCCCGGCGGCGATGCCCCGGACCACCCCGCCCAGCGCGCCGGGAAGCTCCTCGCCGATCGCCAGGACGCTTTTCGCGACCAGGTGCAGATCCAGCAGGCCAAGCGTCTGATCGCCGACGATGCTATCGACTTGGAGCCGCCAGCGTTGCTGGAACTCCCGAACCGCCTTGGCGGTCTCGGGGCCAAAGATGCCGTCGGCGCCGAACTTGGGCAGCTCGTAGCCCTCGGCAAGTAGCGCCTCCTGAACCAGCCGGACGGCATCGCCGGTGCTGCCGCTGCGGAGGAGCTTGCGGCGATTCAGCACCTCCTTCAGCTCGGCATTGCCGGCGAACAGTGAGGAGGCCAGCTCCTTATCCGGCGGTGCGGCGGCCGGCGCCGCCACCGGCGCCGCAGCCCCGCCGACACCGGGGGTGTTCTTTTCCCCGGAGTGTACCGGCACACGGCTGAAGTCGTGGCCATGGCGGTCGGCCGGCGCGTGGGCGTTCTTGTTCGTGGCGGCCTGGGTCAGCCGTTTCTGGCGGCAGGCTTCGCACTCGCCGGTCGGGCCGGGCGTGCCGCCACAGGCGCACTTGCGCTGCACCATGCTGCGCGCCGGCGCGAACGACGGCATCGATGTAGAGCTTGAGGGCATTCGCATCTGCGTCTTCATGGTTCATCCCTCCATACACCGCTTGGGCCACCTGCGCCCCGATCGCCTCCGGCCGCGCCCCCGACGCCACCTCGAAGGCCCCACCATCCAGGCGCGCGATCTCCGCGCCCTGCGCCAGCCCCGCCGGCATACCCCGCTCGGCGATCAGCCGCGCCAGCTCGCGCTCCACCGCCGCCCCGATCCGGTAGCGATCCTCGGGCGCGAACCCGTGCAGCGCCAGTTCCTCGATATGTAGGTCGATATTCTGTGTCATTGTCGATTTACCGATACGTGAAACGTGTTGCGTGTTGCGTGTTGCGTGATCTCGTCACCCCTTCACCCCTTCACCCCTTCACCCCTTCATCTTGTCACCCAATCGCGCACCTCGCCATCGGTCAGCGACTTCTCCAGCTTGGTATACTCGCTGCGGGCGGCGCGGAGCAGGTGGGCCATGCGCACCGGCATACCCTCGTCGGCGGCCAGGAAAGCGGCGTTGAGCGCGATGTTGCGGATGTTGCCGCCGGCCACGTTCAGCCGCGCCAGCTTGCCCACGTCCAACGCCTCGGTCGGCGTGGCGACCGGGAAGATCCGCCGCCAGATATCGGCCCGCTGGGCGGCGTCGGGGAACGGGAACTGCACGATGAAGCGGATGCGCCGCAGGAACGCCGTGTCGAGCGCGCTCTTCATGTTGGTCGTCAGGATCGCCAGGCCGCGATAGGCCTCCATCCGCTGCAGCAGGTAGCTGACCTCGATATTGGCGTAGCGGTCGTGGCTGTCCTTGACCTCGCTGCGCTTGCCGAACAGCGCGTCGGCCTCGTCGAACAGCAGGATCGCCCCGCCGCCCTCGGCCGCGTCGAACACCCGGCGCAGGTTCTTCTCGGTCTCGCCGATGTACTTGCTCACCACCGACGACAGGTCGATCCGGTACAGGTCGAGCCGCAGCTCGTTGGCCAGCACCTCGGCCGCCATGGTCTTGCCGGTGCCGCTGGCGCCGGCGAACAGCGCACTGATGCCCAGCCCACGCGCCCCCTTCGCAGCGAAGCCCCAGCTCTCATAGACCCGCGCGCGCTGGCGCACGTGCGCGGCGATCTCGCGCAGCGTCTGGCGTTGGGCCTCCGGCAGCACCAAGTCATCCCACGTGGCGGCTGGCTCGATCCGCTGGGCCAGCTCGTCCAGGTGCGGGCGTGCTTCCATCCGGCAAGCATCCCATAATCTCTCTTGGAGATTGGAGATTGGAGATTGGAGATTGGGAGACGAATCTCCAATCTCTAATCTCTGATCTCCAATCTCCCCCAACGCCTGGGCGCCGGCGGCGCGGATCGCCGAGGCGCCCAGGCTGAACTGTGAGACCAGCGCCTCCACATAGCCGTTCAGAGCCGCCGCGTCGTCGCCCAGCGCGTGCTGCCACAGCGCGCGCTGCTCGTCCACGCCCGGTCGGCGCACATCCAGCGCGATCGACGGGCGGCGCTGGATGCGCCGGCGCTCGCGGCCGGCGACGACGAGCGGCGCGGCGGTGCGCTCGATCAACCGGGCGAGGGCCGCGGCGCGCCCGGCGTCGGCCGGGTCCAGGTCGTCGCACTCCAGCAGCAGGGCGCTCCCGCTCAGGGCCGCCTCGCGCTCCCACAGCCGCATCAGGCCCTCAAGGTCGCCGGGGCCGGTCGGCAGCAGGTCGGCCGGCAGCGCGCCCAGGCCCAGCCCGCACGCCGCGCAGGCCGCGCCGGCGATTGCGCGCTTGCTATCGGCCTCGCCGCAAAGCTGGATGACCGGCAGGGCCGACCGGCCCGCCGCCCGCGACCACGTCGCCGCGATCTGCTCCGCCAGCGCGACATGCGACGGCACCAGCGCGCCCGCATCCCGTACCAGCTCCACGAGTCCGACCAGCCGCTCGTCCAGGTGCGAGGCCCCAGTCAGGTGGTGCAGCACGCGCTCATCGATCCGCAGCGGGCTGAGAGTCAGCGTGCCGCCGGAGGCCAGCTCGACCAGCCGCCAGTGCCGCAGCGGCGCGCTGGGCATGAGCGCGCTCCAGTGCGGGTCGGCCAAGGCCGCCAGCGCCAGGCTGAAGGTCGGGTAATTCCGCATCGGGTCGCCCTGCGCGGCGGCGCACAGGTCGCCAAAGGCGGCGTCAAGCTCGACCCCGGCGCACAGCAGCAGCAGCTCGCGCTCAAACGGCGACAGGCCGAACGTCGTACACAGGACCTCCAACGCTGCCGGCGCGGGCAGCGCCGCCGCCGCCTCGTCCAGGGCGCGCCGGGCCGCGCCGGCTTCGGGTGCCGCCGCGCCGCCGCGCTCCAGCGCCTCGCGCACGACACCCAGCGCCGCCACCAGGTAGCGGTGGTTCGCCTCGTACCAGTTGTCCGTCGCGGCTGTGGTCATGTCACTATCACCGTCGGGCCGGTATACCTTGGGTTTGTCACATCCGGGTCCACGGTCATGGCGCTCTCGGCGCCGTCGATCCGCACGCGCACCAGGTACGTCGCCGCCGGCACCCCAGCGGCGCTGAACACCAGCGGGTCGGTCGGCAGCTCGCGCGGGAGCGCCGCCACGCTGAACGTCACCGTCGGGTCGGCGATCTGGTTGAGCAGCAGCGTGGCCCGCTGCCGTGGGCCGACCGCCGGCGAAACAACGACGGTGACGCGCCGACCGAGCGGCCCGCCGCTGGCGAACGTCGCGCTGGTCAGGCTGGGCCGCACCACGAACGCCGCCACATTCGACTCGAAGACCTTGCGCTCGGTGGGCGGCACCAGGCCCAGGTCCAGCCGGTGGACCACCTGAACCGTATTCACGCCGGCGCGCAGGCCGGCGGGCAAAGCCACCGTCAGTAGCTCGCCCGTCGATTCCGGTCCCGGCGCCTGATCCAGCTCACCAAACTGCACCAGCGTATCCTCGCCCAGCAGGCTGCGACCACGCAACGTGATGGTCGCCCCGCCGCTGGCCTCAACGATCTGCGGCTCGACCGCGCTGATGGCCGGCGGGCTGAACGGCACCACAGCGATCCGGCGCTCGCGCACCGGCAGCGCCTGATTCGGCGCCTCGTCGCTGTCGATCAGCACCAGGGTGCCCATGTAGGCCACCGAGAGCGTAAACTCGGTCTTGAGGAACGCCGACCAGATCTTGGACAGGTCCTCCAGCGCCAGCGTCAGCGGCGTAAACTTCACCAGCTCGATCTCGTCGGCCAGGTTCGACGTGCCCAGGAACGGGCTGAAGGTCGGATTGGTGATCGTGTTGCGGATGCGCTGCCGGGAAAGCGTCGACCGCTCGTGCAATGTGCGCACCACGCTGCCCAGCAGGCGCTGCGGCTCCAGCAGGCTTTCCTCGCCGTAGAAGGTCAATAAATAATGCAAGTCCAGCGCAGCCCGCGGTCGCTGTGCCAGTTGCCCATCCTGACGGCGAGTTGGTAGGTCGGTGTTGCGCCAGGCCGCGTTCGGCGTCACCTGATACAGGTAGATATTGACACCCTTGGCCGGCACATCCTTGTCGGGGCGCACAGTCTTGACATCCGCGCCGGACACGTCGACCTGCACCGCGTCCTGTAGGACCTGGCTGAGCGACGCGGTCACGGTGGCGATGGCAAGGAAGTTGCTCATCGCTTGCCTCCCTTTTGGGCGCGCAGGTACTCATCCAGGGAAACCTTCGGCGCCGGGCGGGCCGGGCGGGCCGGGGCCTGCGGCGCCGGGGCGCTCACGGCGCGCACCTCGATGCGCCCGATCGAGACGCGGATCGTCGGCGCCTGGGACGTGGCCGGAGCGGGCGCGGCGGCCCGCTCCTGGGAAACGGCCGGCTGCGGGCGCACCAGGGCCATGCTGTCGGAGCGGGGGCGTGAGCCTTGCGGCTGCTCGACCAAGGGCGCGCTTTCATGCCGATTCGCCGGTGCGGTCGTCGCCTGCATGCCGTCAGGAAGCACCGGCTGCGCCACAGGCGCACGCTCCACCAGGGCCTGATATTGGGCCGGTCGGGACGCTATGGGCGCGGCGTCCCCGGCGTGCGCCGGCTGCGCGGCAGCGGCCTCCCGCTGCGCTGGGCCAGCCGCCGGCCTGGGCGAGAGCGGCGTCACCGCCTGCGCCTGGGCTGTGAGATGCTGCCCGATCGCTTCGGCAGGGCGAGGCGCGGGCGGTTCGGCCGGGCGCGTCGTTAGAGCGGCGACCTCGACCTCAGCCCCAGGCTTGATGCTGGTTTCTTCCAGGCTGTGCGCGGCCGGCAGCGCCGGGTCGGGCGGCTGGGCGGCGGGCGGCGGCACAAGCGGCAACGCCGAACGGGCAGAATGCATGGGAGCAGCGACCGCAGGTGGGCCAGCCGGCTTGGCTACAGGTGCCGGGCCGGGCGGCTGGGCAAGCGGCTCGGCCGCCGGCTCCAGCGTCACGTCCTCGGCCAGCGGCGGCGCCGGGGCGAAGATCGGAGCGATCACCGGCCGGACCTGGGGTGCCGCGCCCATGTTTCGCTCGACCAGGCGAGTGAGAAAGTCGGCCATCACATCACCATCTCCAGGTAGAACTGCCGCCGCGCGTCACTCAAGGCCAGGATATCGGCCTCGCGCCAGCCGTAGGCCATGGCTAGTTGGTGGACCTCGCGCAGCAGCCGCCGCGCCCGCGCGGCCAGCTCGGCCCACAGGAACGTCACGATGTCGAACAACGCTTGCCAGCCGCAGCCGCACGCCGGGCAGGTGAGACTCAGCAGCACCTCGGCCTGCGGGTCGCACTCGGCCATGCGCGCGGCCAGCGCCGCGACGACCGGCTCCGGCAGGTCGTCGCCGTCGATCACCGCGCCGGCCCGATCGGCCTGGAGCACGCAGCGCCGGACCAACAGGCGCCGGGCGGCATCGGGGTACACGCAGGCCACGGCGGCGGCCAGATCGCGGCTGTTGGGCGGGCGGAACCGCAGGGCGAAGTCTTCCAGATGCAGCGTATGGTCCTGGGTGGCGGGCCCTGGCTCGGCTCTGAGCTGCGCCGTGTCGAGACCGAACTCCAGGCGCTCCCGGCAGTTCGGGCACTCGACATACCCATCCAGCCGCGGCCCGAAGGTCTGCTCCCAGACATTCAGCAGGCGGGTGTCCCGCTGCCCCATGCTGAACGTCGCGTGGGTCTCGCGGGCTGTCACCGGGTCGGCCACCGCCAGGATCGTCAACGCCCGGTCCAGCGGGTGCTGCCTAACGCCGACCTCCCAGATCTGGATGAGATCATGTGCGGATAACGTCATCCGTTGAGTACTCCAACGCTGTTTCGCTGCCACAGCGATCAAGGTCAGTTGTCAGTTAGACAAGGTTTCGGGTGACGCCGTTCTACTTTACAATGTGGGTTAGGGGAGACTGAGGGGGCTGCCCCCTCAAACCCCCTTTTTTCCCGGAACTGTAAAGCTCCCAAGAACCTTATCTTGCGGCGCAACTGACAACTGACAGTTGAGTTTACGCCGGCTCGTTGTAGCTCGGCTCGCTCGGCTCTGTTACCTCGTAGTCGCGCTCCCAGCCCTCGTTCTCCAGCTTGATGTGTCTGGATCGCGACGGCATTGGCGTTGGCGTCGAGGTCCGGCAGGGCCTGGTACTCCGAGACCCAGCAGCGGTAGACCTTGTAGGCCAGCACGAGCTGCCCAGCCTCGTTGTAGACCTCGATAATGATGTCCTTGCGGAAATCCTTGAGCGAGACCTCGCTGCCCAGGCCGGAGCCATAGTTCCAGACCTTGTTGGCCCACTGCTCGAACTCGACATCGTGGGTCACGCCGCGCTCCAGGGTGATGGCCTCGTACTCGGTGCGGCCCGGCGACTTGCGGCTGGAGCTGGGGTCGCCGCCCTCGCGGTGCTTGACCGGCTCGGTGGTGCGCTTGAGTGCGCCGACCTTGCTCACCCCGGCGACGTAGCGCCCATCCCACTTGACGCGGAACTTGAAGTTCTTGTAGGGGTCAAACCGCTGCGGGTTGACGCTGAACTGAGCCATGAACGCCTCCTTATACCTCGATCTGGCCGGCCATCTGCTGGATCTTGATGACCACGAACTCGGCCGGTTTCAGCGGCGCGAAGCCGACGATGATGTTGACGATCCCAAGATTGATGTCGTTCTGGGTCGTCGTCTCCCGATCGCACTTGACGAAGTAGGCCTCGCGGGGCGTCTTGCCCTGGAAGGCGCCCTGGCGGAACAGGTTCTGCATGAACGCGCCGAGGTTGAGCCGGATCTGCGCCCACAGCGGCTCGTCGTTCGGCTCGAAGACCACCCACTGGGTGCCGCGGTACAGGCTCTCCTCGATGAACAGAGCCACCCGCCGCACCGGCACATACTTATACTCGTCGGCTAGTTGGTCGGCGCCGCGCAGCGTGCGCGCGCCCCAGACCACGCGCCCGGCGACCGGGAACGAGCGCAGGCAGTTGATCCCCAGCGGGTTCAGCAGCCCGTTCTCATCGTCGGTCAGGTTGGCGCGCAAGCCCTGGATGCCGTTAAGCGCCGCGTCGAGGCCGGCGGGCGCCTTCCACACGCCGCGCTGCGAGTCGGTGCGGGCGATCACCCCGGCGACGGCGCCACAGGGCGCGAACGTGTCGAGCTGGCCGTCGCGCAGCGGGTCGGCCTCGATCAGGGGCGGGAAGTACAGCGCCGCGTTGCGGGCGGCTGTGCCGGTCAGCCCCAGCGCGCCCAGCCCGGCGACGGCGGCGGCGGCGGCGGTCTCGGGGATGGCGCTCCAGGCTACCGGCGGGTCGACCAGCAGCATGGCCCGGCGCGCGACGCAGTAGGTCAGTGCAGCCTGATAGACCGTGTTGGTCATATCGCCGCCGCGCGTGAGCGGCGGGAGGCACAGCAGGTTGAACAGGTCGGCCTTGTCGAGCGCGTAGAGGCCGGTTTTTGTGCTGGCCGTGTTGCCCCCGGTGAATTGGGTGGCAGTCAAGGCGGCGCCGTCGGTGCCCGAGGCGGCGGTGGCGTTCGTGGTGACTGCCGATGGGCGTACGTTTGGGACGAGCCAGTTGCCGCTGCCGTCTTTGACCACCCGCACCAGCAACGAACTCTGCTCCAGCACGCGCGGGACATAGCGTGCATCGACCGGATCGCGCGAGACGTTCAGATGCTTCTCGGTCGCGCCGCCGGTCTCGGTGACGGTCAGGTTGAATAGGTCGGTGTCGGCCGTATCCTTGGTGTTGTAATCGACGGTCACGCTGAGATTGTTGCCCCAACTGCCGACGTTGGCGGCGACCAACGGCAGCTCGTCATTGGGGTCGGCGGCGCCGGTGGGCAGCGTGATCGTGGCGGCGGCGGCGCCGTTCACGAGCCGCACAATGATCGCCTGGCTGCCGCCGTTCATGTAGAAGTCCCGCACGGCATAGCTCACCGTGCTGTCGGGCCACAGCCCGCCGAACGTGCGCTCGAAGTCGCCAAAGTTGTTGACGATCACCGGCTCGTTCACCGGCCCGCGTAGAGCCCGGCCGACGAACGCGGTGATCGAGGTAGCGACCCCCGTGATCGTGCGCACGCCGCTGGGGATCTCCTCGATGTAGACGCCCGGATACCGCAGTGTTACAGGCATAGCACATGCTCCCTTTCGGTGACCAAACCAACAGGGTCCGTAATCCGTAGTTCGTAGTCCGTAGGGGCATATGGCCATACGTCCCTATGGGCCACGGACATTACAACCTGCTCACGATTCCACTGGCCTATCTAGTGGCTTACCACACAGATTTTGCGATGTGGAGGAGGCTTGGAGAGGGCCACCCCCTCCAAACCACCCCCGCAAAACCACTGTGATGGACCACTAGTCGCCGGGCGCGCTACCCGGCAGCAACCACTCGCGCACCAGCTCCTCAAGCTGCGCGTTGCTCTGGAACGGCGCCCACCGATCGCTGCCGTGCAGGCCGATGCGCCCGCGTAACAGGCCGCTCGATCCGCCGCGCCACAGCCGGAGGACCAGGGTAACAGGCACGAGCGGGATGGCGGTTGTGCCGCTCGTGCCGTCGACAGAGAGATACCACGTGCCGTCGGCGGCGGCTTGCAGGCGCACCACCAGCGCGATATAATCGTCGGCACGATCTGCATCCACGTCGGGCCTCTCTCGCACGCATCCCGCGGTGGCTTTCGGGGAGGATCGGGGCGAGTGCGTGGTACCCGACCCCACCGCCAGGTCGACGAGATCGAGACAGGGATGTTCCCTGGAACGAGCAGACAATACCACACGGCCTTATACGCGCCGCTCAAGCGCCGCTCAAGCGCCGCTCAATTCACCCAGAGATCTGGCCCCCGAAAAATGAGCGACATGACCGTTTGATAAATAAAGAACCGCAATTCTCCTTGAGCTTCCGTCGGGGAGGGTTGGTACGACAGCGAGAGGTCGGTCGGTGAAGCGGGAGGGATGGCGCCCTGTGCCATCCGCGCTATAGCATTCCTACCGAAGTTGGAAAAGGGGGTGTGGGGGAAGCCCCCACAGAAAAGTCTACCCACTTTCCAAAGCATTTAGGAATGCTATATCCGCCGAACATCTCGGTGCGCTACCAGGAGGAAGGAGATGAAGCAGCGAGCGGTCACGGAGATTCTGGAGGACAACGACAGCCTGGCGGCGGAGCTACTGCGGCAGGGTCGGCGCTGCGCCATGGCCGGGATGCTTACGCAGGCCGAGGCGCTTCTGACGCAGGTCTGGAGCATCGCGCTCGATCTCGACGCCGCCCTCGCCGACAGCGCCGCCTGGGAGGTTGCCTGGCTCCAGGCGCGGCGAGGCGCCTACGCCGAGGCGGCCGAGTGGTTCGGCCGGGTCGCGGAGCTACCGCCCGGCGGGAGCCCGCTCTGGCTCGACTCGCGGCAGGCGCTGGATCAGCTTTGCCGGCTGGCTGCCGAGCAGCCCAGCGGGCAGGCTGCTCCAGCCGGCGATCCGCCCGCCGCCCAGCCGGAGGCGCCGTCCGCGCTTCCCACGCTGAAGATCGTAAACCTGGGTTGCTTCCAGCTCACTCGCGCCGGGGTAGCCCTGCCGGTGTGCAAGGCGCGCAAAGCCACCACGATCCTGCGCTACCTGCTGACCCGCCCACACCGCACCGCCAACAAAGAAGAGCTGATGGAGCTGCTCTGGCCCGACGCCGACCCGCGCCGGGCCGCCCACAGCCTGCATGTCGCCGTCGGCGCGCTGCGCCGCCACCTCGACCCACAGGCCGCCAGCTACCTGCTGTTCGAGGGCGGCGCCTACACGCTCAACCCCGCCGCGCCCCTCGACGACGACTGCGCCAGTTTCCAGCAGTTCGTGGCCGCGGCCGAGCGCTGCTGGAGCGCCGGCGAGCTGGGCCAGGCCGAGCAGGCCTACACACGTGCGCTGGCCTGCTACCAGGGCGATTACTACGTGGACGATCACGACGCCACCTGGGCGATCGCCGAGCGCGAACGGCTGCTGGTGCGCTACCTGCTGGCGCTGGAGCACATCGGGCGCATCCTGGTGGCACAGCAGCGCTTCGAGCAGGCGATCACACACTACCAGCGCTTGCTGGAGCGCGATAATTACCGCGAGGATATCTACGCCCACCTCATGCGCTGCTACTGGCAGCTTGGCCGGCGCGGCGAGGCCCTGCGCCAGTACGAGCGCTGCGCGGCGACGCTGGCCGGTGATCTGGGGATCGAGCCGGCCCAGGAGCTGCGCGACCTTCAGCAGGCGATCTCATGCGACGGGGCGCCGGAGAGGGGCAGAGCGGGAGAGCGGGAGAGCGGGAGAATTTGATCCTCATGCTATACTCCCCCTATGGATGAAGATTCGTATAACCGCCTTGCAGCGCTCAACGCCACGCTGGATTCCTGCCCCCACTGCGCGACGCACGCGGTCGGGCTGCGCCACGTCCCCGGCGGCGGCAAGGGCGACCGGCCCGATCTGCTGCTGATCTTCATCAACCCGACCTTCCGCAACATGACCGCCGCGCAGGACTGGCCGGGGCCGCGCTTCCCCTTCGCCAGCAAGCCGCGCCTATGGGGTATCCTGGCCGAGGCCGGGCTGGTCGACGCGGCGCTCCCCAGCCGCATCGCCGCGCTCGGCCCGACGCCGGCCATGGTCGAACTGCTAATCGCCGAGACTCGGCGCGCCGGCCTGTATATCACCAACGCCGTCAAATGCGTCAACTCCGGCGCCAAGCTCCCGGCGACCGAGCGGCTGCAGGCGGCCTGGCCCTTCCTGGAGCAGGAGATCGCGCTGGTCCAACCCCGGCGAATCGTCACCTTCGGTCTGATCCCGTTCCACACCCTGACTGATCGCAAGCTTAGGCTTGCTGATCACCTGTGGGATGCCGAGCACGGGCGCATCAGTTTCTACCCCTCGCGACCGATCGCAGGCGCCAGCTACCCGGTCTTTCCGTGCTACTTCCCCACCGGGCGCGGGAACCCGGTCGCGGCGACCCGGCTGCTGCGGGCGCTGCGAGGGCACCTGGCAGCTTGCACATAACCGGCTGGCGGTTTACATGCTTTCCGCCGCTTCCGCCGTTCCGCCATTCCCCGTTCAAAGCCCCGGCGCGGGAACAGCAGTGGTGCTTCTGCCGTAACACGCAGTTGGTACACTCTGCGTGGTTCGCTCGTGCGCGTCGATGGCATTCTCACACACGTTCACACATCGCATCGTGAAAATAGAGGAATCTCCCATGGTCAAGCTCACCCGCATCACACTGATCGCCATGGCGTCCTTGCTCCTATTGAGCTGCGGAATGACCGGCGGTAACGCCGCCGCCTACCGCACAGTCACCCCAGGCACACTCACGCCAAATGACCCCATCCCCGCGCCTACCGGGCCGGTTGTGCTGACCCTCACAGGTACGATCGGTGCCACAAACGGTTCGAATCGGCTCGACTTTGATATGGACGCGCTTGAGCGTATCGGCCTGATCGAGTTTACCGTCGACGACCCACACCTGAAGCGCTCCGTCACCTACCAGGGAGTGCTGCTCCAGCGGCTGCTGGACGTCGCTCGTGTCGGGGAGCAGGCCACCACGCTCGACACGATCGCCTTGAACGACTATAAGACCAAGGTGCCGATCGAGGCCACCAAGGACTGGCCGGTGATGCTGGCAACAAAGCGCGACGGCCAGCGAATGCCGGTGGCCGATAAAGGTCCGATCGAGATCGTTTTTCCGTACAATAGCTACCAGTTCGATCCTACGATCTACGACCCGATGTGGGTCTGGCAATTGCGCTCGATTGAGGTTCACTAAATGCGCTCGCTTCGTGCCCTTGAACCTGCGGTCATGGCGATCTTCGCCCTGGTGCTGATCGGCGGCATTGCGTTTTCGGTACGTGCCGCCTATGATGTCACCGATGGCATCAGGTACTTCTCGCCCGGCATAGGTACTTGGGGTCCATCGCAGCAGGAGCGAGAAGTATTGCGGCTGCGCGAGCAGGTCACGCGGCTGGCTCTCGGCGGTACGGTTTCCGGAGATGACTACGCCCTACAGCGCGATCTGATGCTGAGCCGGATCAAGCTGACCCGCGAGGCGCAGCAGGGCGCTCCCGAATTATTTGTGAATGAGTTGGCGCTGATCGATCGGATGGAGCTGGCGGCCGCCGATTATATGGCGATCGAGGGCAGGGCACAGCCGAATTCAGAGACAGCGCGCCAACTGTTGCCGCTGCTCACAACCATGGCTTCCACAAGCCATGATTTTTTGAACGCCCGCCGCGATGCATCGGCTCAAAGCAACGCCCAGGTGATCACGACGATCCAGTGGCTCCAGGGCGCGCAGATCGGCACGCTCATCCTGCTGGCGCTCACCGGCGGCGGCCTGTTCTGGCTCACACGCAGGGCGCTGTCATCCGACCTCACGCGCGCGTATGCCGAGGTGCGCGAGCGCGCTGCGGCCCTCGAAGCTTCCCAGGCCCAGTTGACTACAGCCAATCGCGCCTCCGAGCAACAGAACGTTCAGTTATTGCGGACTCTGGCCGAGCTGGAGACCACGGTGCAGGCGCGCCGGGAACTTGAGGTGACGATCGAGCACCTGGACATCCCGATCATTCCGGTGCTGGCGGGGGTGCTGGTGATGCCGCTGGTCGGCAAGCTTGACGGCGGTCGCCTGGGCGCGGCCAGTAAACGGCTCCTGACGCACATTACGCAAGCGCAGATCAAGACAGTGATTGTCGATATCACTGGAGTGAGCGCGATCGACACGACGGTGGGCCAGCAACTGCTCCAGTTGGCCCGCGCGGTGACGCTGCTGGGCTGCACGCCCATCCTGGTCGGCATTGGGCCCGCGGCGGCCGAAGAGCTGGTGCAGATCGGTTTTCGCTCCGACACACTGATCACCTACAGCACGCTCCAGCAAGCGGTGGAGGTTGCGCTACGGCCGCGCCCGCCGCGGCGCGCCGCGGCGTAAGCATCATCTTAAAACGACGGCGGGGTGATCACCCAGATCGCGGTCGTGGCGCCAGCCGAGCAATTGCGAATGCGGTGCGGCCGGGTGCTGGGGAAGTACAGGCTGTCACCGCTATTCAGCGTGAAGGACTCCTGCTCGAACTCGATCACGAGCGCGCCGCTCAACACCACGCCGCACTCCTCGCCCTCGTGGACCAGCCACTCCTCCTCACCGACCACCGCGCCGGGCGCCAGCGTCATGTGGACGACCTCCATCTGGCGCTGGAGGTCGGGCGAGAGCAGCTCCCAGCGGACATTGCCGCGCGTCGGGTCGATCAGCACCTTGCGTGTCGCGGGGCGGACGACGCGCAGCCGGCCACCCGGCTGCGGCTCTCCCCGGCCGCCGGCGCCCGGCTGCTCGAAGAAATAGCCGACGACCGTGTCGAGCGCCCCGGCGATGTGGCGCAGCGTCGTCAGCGATGGGGCGGTGCTGCCGCTTTCGAGCGCCGAGATGTAGCTGGGCGATTTATCGACACGCGCGGCCAGCTCGGCTTGGGTCAGGCCGAGATCGCGGCGGCGGGCGCGAATGAGGGCGCCCAAGTGCGCCGTATGCTGCTGCTGAGATTCATCGATCATCGCCAGCTACACGTCGATCGTCATCAAATCCTCGGCCAGGCTTCATAAAAAGTGAAGTTGCCTCCACACTATAGCACGCCACCGGAGCGCGCGTCAATGAGCAAATCGGGTCTTGACATACATTCTTTTAACCTTTATACTATTTCAGTATTTCTCATTCTCCTTCACTCACACTGTAGTTTCGCCGTCGTTGGTGGCGGAGAGGGGTTCTTGAGGGGTTGCCCCTCAAACTCCCCTTTTCGGGCAACGGTAGTTCCGCCGTAATCTGCGGCAGAGAGGGGTTCTTGAGGGGTTGCCCCTCAAACTCCCCTTTTCGGGCAACGGTAGTTCCGCCGTAATCTGCGGCGGAGAGGGGTTCTTGAGGGGTTGCCCCTCAAACTCCCCCTTTTCAGATAGCCTCTTAGGCCCAATACCTTTCAAATAAGCGTCGGGGCGACTTCTATGGCATACTATCGCGTGTCACCGCCAAAAGTATGCCAAGGAGTTACCCCATGGGATTCAGAATACGCGAGATTGAGACCGAATGCAAGTTCAGCAGCGCCCTGACCATCGACGCCCTCGGCCAAGCCATCCCCGCCGACGCAATCACGCAAGTGATCGCCCAAGAAGGGGTCGGCGAAGTGCGCGAACGTCGCTTGACGGCCGCCCTGACAGTCTGGCTGGTGATCGCGCTGCACCTCTTTCCCACCGTTGCCATCAGTGGGGTGTTCCGCAAGCTGGCCCGTGGCCTGCGCTTGTTCTGGCCCGACCCCGAGGTCGCCTTGCCCACCGACAGTGCGTTGAGCCTATCGACGCCAGCAACTGGCCGCCCGCCCGCTCGTGGCCTTGTTTCACCAGGTCTGCCGTCCAATTGCCACATCCCAGACCCGCGGTGCCTTTTTGTTTGGGTTGCGACTGATGGCTATCGATGGCACCAGCGAAGACGTGCCCGATACCCCCGCCAATGCCAAAGCCTTCGGACGGCATACCAGTGCGCGTGGAGCCAGCGCCTTTCCGCAACTCCAAGGTGTCTATCTGATCGAGTGTGGCACTCACGTCGTTGTCGATGCCGGCTTCTGGCCTTGCCATACCAGCGAACGAGTAGGCGGCTTGCGTCTGCTGCGCTCGGTGAAGCGTGGCATGCTGCTGATGTGGGACCGTGGCTTTCACGACTTCGACATGCTGCTGGCGGCGCGCCAGCGCGACGCACATGTCCTTGGTCGCTTGCCAGCCCACGTCAAGCCGCTGCCGCTGCGTACTCTGCCCGACGGCTCGGTGCTGGCCTATCTGCTGCCCTCGGACTACGCCAGACGCCGTCAGGGCGTGCGATTGCTGGTGCGCCTGGTCACCTACACCATCACCGACCCGGCCCTGCCAGGCTATGGCGAGGAGCACCGGCTGATCACGACGTTGTTGAACCCACGAGTGGCCCCGGCTCACGATCTGGCCTGTGCTTATCACGAACGCTGGGAGATCGAGCTTGTGTTTGATGAAATCGACACGCACCAGCGCCTGGTCGGGCGTACGTTGCGCTCGTTGACACCGCTGGGAGTTATCCAGGAGCTGTATGGCATCCTGCTGGCCCACTACGCGGTGCGCGTGCTGATGCACGAAGCGGCGCTGAGGGTGGATGTGGACGTAGACCGACTGAGCTTTGTGCATGCCTGGAGATCGTGCGCGACGCGGTGCCGGAGTTTCAGCAAGTTGCCCCTGGGCAGCAACAGGCGCTCTACGAGCGCATGCTGCGGGAGATCGCGGCCAAACGGTTGCCAGAGCGATGCCCGCGCTCGAACCCACGGGTGGTCAAGCGCAAAATGTCGAACTTCAAGCTGAAACGGGCCGAGCATCTGCAACCTCCCAAACCGCAGGGCAGCTTTCGGGAGGCGGTAGTTGTGCATCCGCCGCCGGTATTGGAATTGTCGAGCCCGCAGCCGCTGGTACGGATGGTAGCTGGCGTGGAGCCTGTTCAATGTGCGCCCTGCCTTATTTGAAAGGTATTGCTCTTAGGCCCCTCTTCACGAGTTCAGGAGGAGCGCAATGCCGCGTATTGTCGACTTGACGGTCACGATTGGCCCGGAGACACTCAGCCCGCCCTCGGTCAATAAGCGCCTGACGCTGACGACCTACCACCGCGGTCCCGGCTTCTGGCAAGCATCCTCGGTCGATATGGTGCTGCACACCGGCTCGCATGTCGACTTCTCCCTACACGTCGTCGCCGGTGGCGAGACGGCCGCCGACGTGCCGCTCGACAGGTTCTGCGGCGAGGCGCTGGTGCTCGACCTGCACCACCTCGGCCCTGACCAGCCGATCAGCCTCGAAGAGGTCATGGCTCGTGGCGACGACGTGCGGCCCGGCGACATCGTCCTGGTGCGCACCGACTGGACCGAGCGGATGTGGGGCAATTTCCCCGACTACTACCTGCACTCACCCTATTGCGCCCCCGAGGCGGCCCGCTGGCTGGTCGAGCGAGGCGCCCGCGCGATCGGCTTCGACTGCTTCAGCGAGTACTGCGCCCGCCAGCCCGACTTCACCTCCGAGGAGTTCATTATCCACAAGATCATCCTTGAGAACGGCGCCATCCTGATGCAGCAGATGACTAATCTGTCGCATCTGCCGCTCGGTCGGCGCTTCCAGTTCTTCGCTCCCTGCATCAAGATGAACGGCGCCGAGGGGTCGCCGGCCCGGTTTTTCGCCCTGCTCGATGAATAGGAGATTGGAGATTGGAGATTGGAGATTGAGAATCTCTAAGATAAGGTTTCGGGCGACGCCGATCTACTTTACAATGTGGTTGGGGGAGACTGAGGGGGCTGCCCCCTCAAACCCCCTTTTTTCCCAGAATTGTAAAGCTCCCAAGAACCTTGTCTAATCTCCAATCTCCAATCTCCAACACGGATGGAGGTGTGCATGTGACGACCACCGACTTCTTTCTGCCCCGCTCGATCGACGAGGCGGTCGGCCTGCTGCACGAGCATGGCCCTGACCTGGTCGTGCTGGGCGGCGGGACGATCGTGATGGCGCAGGTCAACGAGGGGTTGCTGTTCCCACGCAAGGTGATGAGCCTGCGGCGGGCCGGAGTCGACCGTGTGGGCAACACCAACGGCCACATCGCGATCGGCGCCGGGGCGACCCTGGCCCGGCTAGCCCACCTCGACACACTCCCGACCGTGGCCCAGGCTGCCGGCGCGATCGGCGGCCCGGCGGTCAGGACTATGGCGACGGCTGGCGGCAATCTGTTCGCCAAGCCGCCCTACGGCGATCTGGCGGTGTCGCTGCTGGCGCTCGACGCGCAGGTGACGCTGGCCGGGCACAACGGGCGCAGCGCCATCCCGCTCGATGAGTTCTTCGCCGGCCGCGTCCAGCTCGATCGCACGCCAGGGCCGCCGGTGCTGGTAACCGGCATCCAGGTACCGCGCCCGCAGGGCCGCGGCGCCTACCTCAAGCTTGGCCGTCGCCAGGCCAACACGCCCGCCGTTGTGGCCGTCGCGGTCCAGGTCTCGATCGGCCAGGATGGCGCCTGCTCCGCCGCCCGCATTGCGCTGGGCGCCGCCGGCCCGCACCCGCTGCGCGCCATGCGGGCCGAGGCGGCGCTGGTCGGGCGCCCGCTCAACGAGATTAGCATCGGCGAGGCGGCTGCGGCGGCGATGGACGAGTGCGACCCGCCCACCGACGCGCTGGCGAGCGCCTGGTACCGGCGCAGGATGGTCGGCGTGTTCGTGCGGCGGGCATTGGAAAGCGCGATCGGTGAGGGGGTGAACGGGTGAAAGGGTGAAGGGGCATCGCCCTTTCACCCTTTCACCCGTTCACCCTTTCACAGAAGGGACAACATTGTGGATACGATCACCGTCACCTTCAAGCTCAACGGCAAGCCCACCGCCCTGGCGGTCACGCCGCTCACGACGCTGCGAACGGCGCTGCGTGAGCACCTGCGCATGCCGGCGACCAAGGCCGGCTGCGGGCAAGGCGGCTGCGGCAGTTGCACCGTGCTGCTCGACGGCGAGCCGGCGCTGTCGTGCCTGCTGCCGCTCGCACTGGTCGAGGGCCAGGAGATCACCACGCTGGAGGGCATCGGCGGCCCTGGTCGCCTGCACCCGCTCCAGGCGGCGTTCTACGATCACTTCGCCGCCCAGTGCGGTTTCTGCTCGCCCGGCATGATCATGGCTGCGCGGGCGCTGCTCGACCACAACCCGGACCCCAGTCGTGCGGAGATCGCCGAGGCGTTGTGTGGCAATATGTGCCGCTGCACCGGCTACACCCCGATCATCGAGGCTGTCGAGGACGCGGCAGCCCGATTGCGCGACCTATAGTTTGTCAGTTGTCAGGTGTCAGGTGTCAGGTGTCAGCCGGTAGCATCATCTTTTCATCTTGTTATCTTGTCAGACCATCGGTGGTCAGCAGGCTGGCAAATGCGTACTGGATAGAGGTGGCTATGAAACAATTAGGAATTGTAGGCCAGTCGGTCAAGCGCCGCGATGGTGTCGGCCACGTGACCGGCCAGACCCTATATATCGACGATATCTCCTACCCGCACATGCTCTGGCTCAAGATGGTCCGCAGCCCAGTCGCACGCGGCAAGATCCGCCGGATCGACACCTCCAGGGCCGCAGCGCTGCCCGGCGTCGCGGCGGTGGTGACGGCGCAAGACGTGCCGAACAACTGGTACACCATCCTGTGCCTGATCGGCGTCGAGCCGAACGACGAGCCGGTGCTGGCTCACGAGGAGGTCATGTACGAGGGCGAGCCGATCTGCGCCATCGTGGCCGAGGACGAGGATATCGCCCGCGAGGCGGCGGCGCTGGTCGAACTCGACATCGAGGAGCAGGAGCCGCTGCTCGACGTTGAGTATGCGCTCACGGCCGAGGCCCCGGTGATCAAGAAGTGGGGCAACAACACCTTTATGTACGACGGCATGAAGCAGCGCCGGCTGCGCTTCGGCGACGTGGATGCGGCCTTCGAGCGGGCCGACTACATCGTCGAGGGCAGCTACCAGATGTCGCCGATCGAGCACGTGCCGATCGAGACCCACGTCTGCGTGGTCAAGCCCGAGCCGGACGGTCGGTTGACGGTCCACACCAATACCCAGGCGCTCTACTTCACCATGGACAACACCGCGATCATCCTCCAGATGCCGGCCAACCGCCTGCGCATGATCGGCGGCACTGTCGGCGGCGGCTTCGGCGGCAAGGTCGATGTGATCACCGAGCCAGTCACCTGCATCGCCGCGATGAAGACCGGCCGGCCGGTCAAGTGGCGCTGGACCCGCGAGGAGGAGTTCCGCCGCTCCTCGACCCGTGGCGCGGTGAAGATGGAGTACCGCGACGGCGTGCTGAAGGATGGCCGGATCATCGCCCGCAAGGTGCGCTCGCTCCACGACGCCGGCGCCTACCACCGCCACGCGCCCTACGGCGTGCAGAAGCACATGGCCAACCTGCCCGGCCCCTATAGCATCCCCAATGTCTGGGTCGACGCCTACTGCGTCTACACCAACCGCCAGCCATCCTCGGCCATGCGCGGGTTCGCTGTGACCGAGGCGAGCTACGCGGTCGAGGTGCAGATGGAGAAGATCGCCCGCACGATCGGGATGGAACTCGTGGGAGATCCGCATGGTCAACGCCTACCGCAACGGCCAGATGCGCCCGGTGCGCAAGGTCGTGGAGGACGCCACGCTGATCGAGACGATCAAGGCCGCCGCCGAGTTGGTCGGCCACGAGCTGCCGGAGCACCTGAAGGCGATGCACTCGAATGATACGTGAAACGTGTTGCGTGTTGCGTATTGCGTGACTCTCAAACCCTCACGCAATACGCAACACGCAACACGCTTCTGGAGGTTGTTATGGCAAAAGTACGCGGGCGCGGCATCGCCGCCGTCAACTACCCGACCGGCATGAACCTGGGCGGCGACCCGACCCAGGCGCTGATTTTCTGCCAGCCGACCGGCGGCTTCAGCGTCAAGCTGGCTAGCACCGACCTCGGCCAGGGGCTCAAGACGGTGATCGCCCAGATCGCCGCCGAGACGCTGGGCGTGCCGCTGGAGTCGGTGACGATCGACACCGGCGACACCAACTCGGCGCCGCACTGCATGGGCACCTTCGCCAGCCGCGCCACCCACCGCGTCGGCAACGCCGTGATCATGGCCGCCCTGGAGGCCAAGAAAGCGCTGCTCGAAGTGGCGGCCGAGGAGTTGGAGGCCGCCCCGGAGGACCTGGTCGTCTCCGACGGCGTGATCTCGGTACGCGGCGCGCCCGACCACACGATCAGCGTGTTCGACACCGCGCTGGCGGCCCACTTCAAGCATGGCCGCTCCGTCTCCGGCCGCGGGATCTACCTCAAGCCCAAGAGCACCGTCGACCCGGAGACCGGCGCCTGCGACCCGGACTCGACCGAGGCCCACGCGACGACCGTGGCCGATGTCGAGATCGATACCGAGACCGGCGAGGTCACGGTGCTGCGGCTCGCCAGCGCCTACGAGGTGGGCCGCCAGGTCAACCCCAAGATGGTCGAGGGCCAGATCGTCGGCGGCGCGGTGATGGGAATGGCCCATACGCTGATGGAGACGGTCTTCCCGTACTACCCGTCGCTGGACCATCACACCGGCAGCTTCGCCGAGTACATGATCCCGACCGCCGCCGACGTGCCGGAGATCCAGAGCGTCGTGCTGGAGTACCCCTCGTCGAACGGCCCCTACGGCGTCAAAGGGGTCGGCGAGATGACCGCCAACTCGCCCATCCCGGCGATCGTCAACGCGATCTACGACGCCATCGGCGTCTGGATCACCGACCTGCCGGTGACGCCGGAGAAGGTGCTGCGGGCGATCGAGAGCCAAGAACCGACCGCCGACCACTGACCACCGACCGCCGAAGCGACAAGATGACAAGGTGAAGGGGTGAAGGGGTGAAAGGGTGAAGGGGTGACAAGGTGAAGGGTGACAAGGTGAAGGGTGACAAGGTGACACCTCACGTTTCACGCTTCATGCTTCGCCGACAGCTGACAACTGACAACGGACAACTGACAACGGACAATTCACGCTTCACGTTTCATATGAAAGGCAATCTCTATGGTCAAACTCATCTCGCTAATGAAGCGCAAAGAGGGCATGAGCCGCGAGGAGTTCGCGCGCTGGGCGATCGAGGATCACGCGCCGATCGGCCGGCGCCTGCCGGACATCCGCCAGTATCGCATCAACCTGCTGCGGGCCGACCAGCCGGAGGCCGATTTCGACGGCGTGTTCGAGCTATGGTTCGATAGCGTCGAGGCGCTGCAAGCCGCGCTGGACTCCGCCGTGGGGACCGAGGCGCGCGAGGACGCGATGGCCCACGCCTCGCGCCGCATCCACCTACGCACCGAGGAGCACGTGATCGTCGGCGCGGGCGCTTCATAGATCGCGCGCCGATCTCTACGACAATGCGGGCAATGATCTTCATTGGACAACAATGCGGGCGGGTCTTGTACCCGCCCACGACGAACGTCAACGAATACTCCCACCCACACCAAACGCCAACGAATACCCCCGCCCACAACGAAACGTCAACGAATATCAATCGAATCAACGCGAACCGACCGGCGCCGGGTTCCCTATCTTGGTTATCATGGCCTTATTCTTGCTGCCATGGATCTTTTTGGGTCGTCCGTTACGAATACTCTTATGACGATCCATACCTCTGACTGCAGGCGGAGGCAAGATCCTATTGCGAGGGAGCTTCTGGAAATAGAGGAGGGTTCGCTCATGATCCGACGAATGCGTGAAATCGGCGTGGTGGGCATCATCGCGCTCCTGGCATTGTTCGCACTCATCCCGGTGGCCGGGGCCGCGCCGCGCTCCGCCGAAACCAAGAACGTCTCGATCAAGGACTTCGAGTTCGATCCCAAGACGGTCAGCGTGGCCGTGGGCGATACGGTCATGTGGAAAAACGCGGGCGCCGCGCCGCATACAGCTACCGCCAACGACGGCACCTTCAACTCCGGCACCGTGAATGTGGGCGGAGAGTTCTCGTTTACCTTCACCAAGGCCGGGACCTTCAGCTATGCGTGCAAGTTTCATGACATCATGCAGGGCACGATCGAGGTGAAGGATGCCGCCGCCCCGGTCGCCGCCCCGGCTGCACAGACGCCGACCGGCACGGTTGACGCCGCCGACCAGGCGGTCGCGAACAGCTCGATCACGGTGGCCAACGTCACCGCCGGCCAGGATGGCTGGATCGTGGCGCACCTGGACGAGGGCGGCGCGCCCGGCAAGGTGCTGGGCCAGACCGCAGTCAAGAAGGGCGACAACAAGAATGTCGCGATCAAGCTGAGCGAGAGTGTGCCGGCGGGCGGCAAGCTGTGGCCGATGCTGCACATCGACGCCGGAACAGTTGGCACCTACGAGTTCCCCGGCGCCGACGCGCCGGTGATCGGCACCGACGGTAAGCCGGTAATGAAGCAGATCAGCGTCTCTGCGGCGGCCCCGGTCGCGCAGGCGCCGACCGACTCCGTCGACGTCTCCGACCAAGCGGTCGCGAACAGCTCGATCACGGTGGCCAATGTCAAGGCCAACCAGGACGGCTGGATCGTGGCGCACCTGGACGAGGGCGGCGCGCCCGGCAAGGTGCTGGGCCAGACCGCGATCAAGAAGGGCGACAACCGGAATGTCGCGATCAAGCTGAGCGAGAGTGTGCCGGCGGGCGGCAAGCTGTGGCCGATGCTGCACATCGACGCCGGGACGGTCGGTACCTACGAGTTCCCCGGTGCTGACGCGCCGGTGATCGGCGCCGACGGCAAGCCGGTCATGAAGCAGATCAGCGTGACGGCGGCGGGCGCACCACCAGCGCAACTGCCGACGACCGGCGGCGCGGAGAGCACGGCCGTCCTGCTCCTGGGCGCGCTGGCGTTGCTGGCGCTCGGGGCGTCACTGGTCGCACGCCAGCGCCGCGCATAGCACTATAGCGTTCCTAAATGGGTTGTAAAAGGGGGTGTGGGGGAAGCCCCCACAAAATCCCTTCCCACTTTACAGCCTTGAGAAGAAACACCACGACGACCGCCTGCAGGCGGTCGTCGTGGTGTTTGAGGTTGTTTTATCTCACACCAGCGAGCGGTACAGCTCCTCCATCCGCGCCACCACCACATCCTTCCCAAAGCGCTCGCGCGCGGCCCGCCGCGCCGTAGCGCCGAGCGCACACCGCCGCTCGGGCTGGCGCAGCAGCGCGGCCAGGCGCCGCGCAAAGCCGGCCATGGTCGGCTCCAGCGCGCCGCTGACGCCATCGGCAATGATGTTGGGCGTGCCGCCGGTGGGCATTGCCAGGATCGACGCACCGCACGCGCTGGCCTCCAGCAGCACCCGGCTCAACGGCTCGCCCCAGGCCGAAGGGAACAGCAGCAGCGTACACCCGGCCATCAGCCGCAGCACCTCGTCGTGATCGGCCCAGTCTAGGAAGCGCGCCCGCACCCCTAGCGGCGGCAACTCGCGCTCAAGCTCGGCCCGCAGCGGCCCGCTCCCGGCGATAATCAGCTCTGGAATTGAGAATTGAGAATTGAGAATTGAGAATTGAGAACCATCCACGGCAACCCTGTAGGGCAGGCCCTCCGTGGCCGCCTGCGGTCGGTGGTCGGTGGTCGGTGGTCGGTGGTCGGTGATCGGTGGTCGGTGATCGGTGGTCGGTGGTCGGTGGTCGGCGAGTTGGCGGAAGATATCGATCAGCAGGTGCGCGCCCTTGTTGCGCTCCAGCTTGCCGACGAACAATAGGTAGGGCTGGCCGGGCGTGACGCTCGACGGCGGCGTCGCGATCGTGGCCTCGATCGCGGCGATGTCGACGATATTGGGGATGACGTGGACCCGCTCCGGCGCGACGATCCCTTCCAGCCGGCGCGCCACGTAGTCGCTCACGGCGATCACCGCAGCGGCCTGGCGCAACGCCCAGCGGCGCCGGCGCAGGTGCGCCAGCATGTAGGGGAGGGCCGGCAGCGCCAGCACGCCGCGCCCTGGGCCGAGCCGCGCCACAAGATCGGTCGCGAGCGAGGCCCACGTCTGGCGGGCGTAGGGCAGCCGGTCGCCGTGCAGCCCGGTGGCGAAGTAGTCCCACGGCCAGTGGTCGCGCACGGTGACGACCGCCGGCGCGCCCAGGCGCTGCCCGGCCAGGACCGCAGGCATAGCAACCTGGACATGCTGGGCGTGGATGACCAGCGGCAGGCCGGCGGCGAGCGCCGGGTCGGGATGCCCGGCCGTCGCCAGGAACTCGGCCAGGCGCGGCCACAGCCGCTCGTGGCGAACATAGTTCTGGATAAATGGGAGCCGTGGCGCCTGGTAGCCCCAGCGGATAGTCGGGACACCCAGGGCCTCGGAGCGGGCGATGCCTCGGCCGCCCTGCTGCGGCACGACCGCAGTCAGCAGGTGCCCGCGAGCGAGCAGCGCCAGCGCCAGCGCGTGGGCGCTCCAGCCGGCCCCGCCGCAGCGCGGCGGGAATACATCGCTTGGCAGCAACACCCGCAGCCGCTGTGCGTTCACGCCTTTAGTCGGATCGCCAGACCCTGCCGATCCAGCGCGTACTCCAGCCCGCTCTGGAGATTACTCAGCGTCTTCAGCTTGCCCAGGTCCACGCCAAGCTGGACCAGCGTCTGAGCCACCTCGGCGCTGATGCCCACCAGCACGACCTGTGAGCCGAGCAGGCTGGCCGCGTGCGCCGTCTGGATCAGGTGGTTGGCCACGCTGGTATCGACTACCGCCACGCCGGTGATGTCGAGCAGCACCAACTCGGCCTGTTCGCGCGCGATCGCTTCCAACAGCGCCTCGGTGATATTCTGCGACCGCGCGCTGTCGATCCGGCCCACCAGCGGCAGCACCAGCACGCCGCTGTAGACCGGGATGATCGGCGTCGAGAGTTCCTGGACGGTCTCGCGCAGCCGCTCCTGGTTCGCCAGCGATTCTTGAAGGTCGTCGATAACCTGCTGGTAGTTCAGGGCAGTAATGACACGGGCGCGCTGGAAGGTCAGCCGCTCCAGGTCGGCGAGAGTTTCCAGGGCCTCCTGCCCGGCCGGGTAGGCGCCTCGGATCGCGTCGTAGATCGCGTTGCGCTCGGTAAAGATCGCGTCGATGCCCTCGTCGGCATCGGCCACCTCGCGCAGGTGGCCGCGCGCCAGTTCCTGGAGCAACTGCTCCCGGACATCGGGGCTCTGCCGGAGCAGGCCGATGATGCTGTCGAGGCCGGCTAGCAGAGTTGCGCGTCGCTCCTCGGGCGTGCGGCCACGGGCGCTCTGGCCGACCGAGGTCTCCAGCAGGGCCTCGGCAACCTGATCTTTGTGCTCGCTCAGCAGGCTGACAAGAGTACTTGACATGCACTGCTCCTTGATATCATATCGGCGATTTCGCGCCCGTATTGTAGCACACCGGCGCCGTTAATGACCAATTCGGCTTGACGGCTGGCGTATCTCAGGGCACAATAACCACATCAGGGCCACGTTCGATCTGCATCGCGGAGGCGCGCCCAATGCCCATCACCTGGACGGTCGAACAGATCCTGGCGCTCGCGCCCGACCAGCGCTCCGCCGCAGCCGGCCGGCTCCTGGCGACCCCACGCCCCTGGAGCGGGCTTGGGCACACCAATCGGGCCGCCTGGGGCGAGTGCCAGGGCAGCGCCGGTACACCCTACCGAACCCAGGTTGACCTGTCGGCGCCGGCCTTCCGCTGCTCCTGCCCAAGCCGCAAGTCGCCCTGCAAGCACGGGCTGGGGCTCTTGCTCCTGCTGGCCGCCGAGCCCGGCGCCTTCGCGCAGGCGACACCGCCGGCTTGGGTCGCCGAGTGGCTGGCCAGAGCCGCCGCCCGCCCGAGCAGCCCCGCCGCTGCCGAGCACCCCGGCGTGGCCGACCCGGCCGCCCAGGCGCGCCGCGCCGCCGAGCGTGAGGCCAGAGTCGCCGCCGGGCTGGCCGGGCTTGGCCGCTGGCTGCGCGACCTAGCGCGCCAGGGGCTAGCCAGTGCCCAGGAGCAGCCGCCCAGCTTCTGGGAAACGCAGGCGGCCCGCCTGGTCGATGCACAGGCGCCTGGGGCGGCGCGGCTCGTTCGCGAGCTGGCCGGCATCCCGGCCTCCGGCGCCGGCTGGCAGGAGCGGCTGCTGGAGCGGCTCGGCCGGCTGCACCTGCTGGTCGAGGCTTTCCAGCATCTCGATGCGCTGCCGCCCGACGCGCGGGCCGACGTCCGCACCGCGATCGGCTGGACCCATAGCCAGGAGGAGCTGCTGGCCGGCGCCGGCCGGCGCGACCGCTGGCTGGTGCTGGGCCAGCGCCTGAGCCTGGAGGACAACCTGCGCGTGCTGCACACCTGGCTATGGGGCGCGCGGAGCGAATGCGCGGCACTGATCCTCGACTTCGCCCACGTCAGCCAACCGCTCGAACCGGGCATGATCCCCGGCACGGTCTTGGACGCCGAGGTGGTCTTTTTTCCCAGCGCCCTCCCGCTGCGGGTGCTGATCAAGCGGCACCACGCCGCGCCCGCCCCGCTCGACGCCATGCCTGGGTACGCCGGCACCCTGGAGGCGACCGGGGCCTACGCCGCTGCGCTGGCCCGCAACCCATGGCTTGAACAGTTTCCGCTGGCCCTGGCTGCCGTCACGCCGATGCAGGACGGCGCCGGCTGGGCCGTGCGCGACGCCCAGGGCCGGCGCTTGCCGCTCGCGCCGCGCTTCGAGCGGGGCTGGCGCCTGCTGGCCCTGAGCGGCGGCCACCCGCTGACGCTGTTCGGCGAGTGGGACGGCGAAGCCCTACTGCCGCTGGGCGTGTGTGCCGAGGGGCGCTTTTTCTCGCTGACCCGATGAGGCTGTGATGCTCTACTGGCACGACATCGTCACCGCCGCCGTGCTCGGCACCGAGCGCCGCCCCTTCATGCCGCCGGCCCCTGGCGACGGGCTGGGCGACCTGCTGGCGCGGCTCGACCCGGCCGACCAGGAGGGCGCGCTGCTGGGCGCCGCCGCCGCCGCGGCGCTCTACCGGCGCGCCATCGAGCTGCCGCCCGTCGAGCGGCGGCCGCCGCCGGAGCCGTGCGACCAGGATGACCAGCCACGCTGCAACCCACAGGCCGCCCGGCACCTGGCGTCGATGCTGGGCGGGCAGCACCGCGAAGTGCTGCCGGAGTGGCTGGAGGTGGCCGCCGCAGCCGACCGGCGCGTCCCAGAGGTGCTCCTGCCGGCGCTGCTGGAGCTTGGCCGGGAAGACGCCGATCTGCGCGAGGCGATCGGGCGCGTGCTCGGCAAGCGCGGGCGCTGGCTCGCGGCGCAGAATCCCGCCTGGGCCTATGCGAGTTCAGCGTTGAGCGTTGAGAGTGTAGAGTTCGAGGAAGATCAACTCAAAATTCTCTGGGAGACCGGCACTCGCGCCGCGCGCTTCGAGCTGCTCGGGCGGCTGCGCCCGGCCGAGCCGTCCCGCGCCCGCGAGCTGGTCGCCGCGACCTGGGCCACCGAGCGAGCCGATGACCGGGTCGCCGTTCTGGCCACCTTCGAGCGCGGGCTGACCATGGACGACGAGCCGTTCCTGGAGGCCGCGCTGGACGACCGCAGCCGAGAGGTGCGCCGCGCCGCCGCCGGCCTACTAGCGCGCTTGCCGGAGTCGCGGCTGGTCCGGCGGATGGCCGCGCGCGTGCTGCCCCTGCTGCGCTGGACGCCGCCACAGCCACGCCTGCTGCGGCTTGGGCCGGCGCAGCCGCCGCGCCTTGCCGTTACCCTTCCCTCCGCATGCGACACCGGGACGATCCGCGACGGCGTCGAGCCGAAGCCGCCACGCGGCCGCCAGATCGGTGACCAGGCCTGGTGGCTGATGCAGATGATCGCCGTGATAGCGCCCGCAAGCTGGTCACGGGCGTGGCGCGCCGCGCCGGCCGAGATTGTGGCGGCAACCATCGCGAGCGAGTGGCCCCACGAGCTGCTCGTCGCGTGGGTCAACGCCGCCCGCAACCACGCCGACGCCGACTGGGCCGCCGCGCTTCTGTCGGCCTGGGCCTACCACCGGCAGATCAACCCGGCCATGCTGACCGAGTTCGTCGAGACGCTGCTGGGCGTTCTGCCGCACGACCGGCGCGAGCTGTTCGTCATCAACTACATGACCACTAACAATGTGGCGACCCAGGTCGACTCGATCCTTGCTATACTGCGTGCGTGCGGCCCGCACTGGAGCGACGAGCTATCACGGATTGTGCTAGAACAGATAAGATCCATGCTGGTGGAGCAAAAAACCTTCTCTTGGAATGCCCACGCGGGCTTCCAGGAATTTGCGCTCCGTATGAGTCCCAGGCTTGTCCCGGAGGCCGCTGCGGCCTGGCCGAAGGACGGGCAGGAATGGTGGCGGGCCGTCATCGATCGGTTCCTGATCGTCCTCCAGTTCCGCCACGACATGCACAAAGAGTTCGAGAACCTGTAGGGCCGGCCCTCCGTGGCGGCCCCAACCGAGAACCGAGAACCGTGAACCGTGAACCGAGAACCGTGAACCGTGATGGGTGGTGCATGGTGTCGCCGCCCTTTCACCCTTTCACCCTTTCACCCTTTCACCTTGTCACCTTGTCATCTTGTCATCTTGTCACCTTGTCAGGAGATAGCCGTGTCACAGATTCTACGCGAGCATGCCGAGCAGCAGGACGCCGAAGAGCTGCGCGCGCTGGCGCGGGCCGACACCCGCCCGCGCCCGCCCAACTGGAAGCTCTCGCCCTGGGCGGTGGCCCTCTACGTCCTGGGCGGCACGCTTGACGACGGCTTCGTCGTCGAGCCCAAGTATATCGGCGGCCGCCGGCTGATCGAGATCGCCATCGCGACCCTGGCGACCGACCGCGGGCTGCTGCTGCTGGGTCTGCCCGGCACGGCCAAGAGCTGGCTCTCCGAGCACCTGGCGGCGGCGATCAGCGGCGACTCGACCCTGCTGGTCCAGGGCACCGCCGGCACCAGCGAGGAGGCGCTGCGCTACGGCTGGAACTACGCCCGCCTGCTGGCCGAGGGCCCCTCGCCCCAGGCGCTGGTCGCCAGCCCGCTCATGCTGGCCATGCGCCAGGGCACGATCGCCCGCGTCGAGGAGCTGACCCGCATCCCCGCCGACGTGCAGGACGCGCTGATCACCGTCCTCTCCGAGAAGACACTGCCCATCCCGGAGCTGAACGCCGAGGTCCAGGCCGTCAAGGGCTTCAACGTAATCGCCACCGCCAATGACCGCGACCGCGGCGTGAACGAGCTGTCGAGCGCGCTCAAGCGCCGCTTCAACACCGTGGTCCTGCCGCTGCCCGACGACGCCGAGCAGGAGGTCGACATTGTGCGGCGCCGGGTCGAGCGCCTGGGGCGCGCGCTGGAGCTGCCGGCCGAGCCGCCGGCGCTGGAGGAGATCCGCCGGGTCGTCACCGTCTTCCGCGAACTACGCAGCGGCGTTACCGCCGACGGCAAGACCAAGATCAAATCGCCCAGCAGCACGCTCAGCACCGCCGAGGCGATCTCGGTCATCAACAGCGGGCTGGCCCTGGCGGCGCACTTCGGCGACGGGCACATGCGCGCGGCCGATATCGCCTCCGGCATGGTCGGCGCGGTGGTCAAGGACCCGGTGCAGGACCGGGTGGTCTGGCTTGAGTACCTGGAGACGGTAGTCAAGCAGCGCGACGGCTGGAAGGATCTGTACCGGGCGTGCCGGGATATGTCGGAGCCGACCTGATTCAAACGTAATCCCGCGTGTTGCGTGTTACGTGTTGTGTGTTGTGTGTTGCGTGATCCAGCGCACGCAACACGCAACACGCAACACGCAATACAGATGAGGCGTTCCATGGCTCGGCGATTAGCCCTTGTGCTGGCGCTGCTGGCGCTTGCGCTATCCATATTCCTGGTGCGCCCGGACTGGCTGGCCGGGCTGGGGCGCGCGTTCAGCGCCGCGTCGATCGCCGAGGTGGCGGCCTACCTGCGCGGCTTCGGCGCTTGGACGCCGGCGATCAGCATCCTGCTGATGGTCACGCAGTCGGTGATCGCCCCGCTGCCCGGCTCGCTGGTCGCTGCCGCCAATGGGGTCGTCTTCGGGATCTGGTGGGGCACGCTACTCTCCTGGACCGGCGGCATGCTCGGCGGCAGCATCAATTTCTGGCTGGCCCGCCGGCTCGGCCGCGGCGCGGTCGCGCGGCTGGCCGGCGGCGCGCGGCTCGACCAGGCCGACCAGCTCAGCGCGACCGACGGCTTCTGGCTCGTCCTGGTCGCCCGGCTCATCCCGCTGATCTCGTTCGACTTCATCAGCTACCTGGCGGGCCTAAGCCGCATGCGCTACACGCACTTCCTGCTGGCGACGGCGGTCGGCATGCTGCCCGGCACCTGGGCCTGGACCGCCCTCGGCCACGACCTGGCCCTAGCGCAGACCTCGACCTGGCGGCTCTCGCTGATCGGACTCTTCGCCGCCGTCGCGTGCCTGGGCGGGCGCTGGTGGCTGCGGCGGAATCGGGGACGGCTGGATTTGGGGGCGCGGTGAACACGATGCCTTACAATGATTCCGGTGTGCATATTTTCGGTATCCGCCACCACGGCCCCGGCTCGGCCCGCAGCCTGCGCCGGGCGCTGGAGGCGCTGCGCCCGGACGCGATCCTGGTCGAGGGGCCGCCCGACGCCGCCGAGGTGCTGCCGCTCCTGACCCACCCGGCTATGCGCCCGCCGGTCGCGCTGCTGATCTATGCGCCCGACCAGCCGCGCTGCGCCGCCTACTATCCCTTCGCCAGCTTCTCACCGGAGTGGCAGGCCATTCATTATGGGCTAACCCAGGGCATCCCGGTGCGCTTTATCGATTTGCCGCAGGCGCACCAACTCGTCTTGACACCGACCACCGACGACCAACCACCGACCGCCGACGACCGGCCACCGGCAGTCGAGGGGGAGAGAGGGAGGGAGGGAGAGGAAGAGGCTGGGGGAGGAGAAGACATCGAATCTCCAATCTCCAATCTCCAATCTCCAATCTCCAGCGACCCGCTCGGCTGGCTCGCGCGGGCCGCCGGCTACGGCGACGGCGAGCGCTGGTGGGAGCAGATGGTCGAGCAGCGCCGCGACGGCGCCGACCTGTTCGCCGCAGTCCTAGAGGCCATGGCGGCGCTGCGCGAGGCCGCCCTGCCCGACGAGGACCCGACTGAGGCGCGCCGCGAGGCATGGATGCGCCAGGCGATTCGGGGGGCGCAGCGCGATGGCTTCGGGCGCATCGCAGTGGTCTGCGGCGCCTGGCACGCCCCCGCGCTGGCCGGCATGCCGCCGGCCCAGCGCGACGCGGCGCTGCTGCGCGGGCTGCCGAAGATCAAGGTGCAGGCGACTTGGGTGCCGTGGACGTACGACCGGCTCGCCTATGCCAGCGGGTATGGCGCCGGCGTGACCTCGCCCGGCTGGTACGAGCACTTGTGGAACGGTGGGACGGATGCGGCCGACCCGGCCGAGGTGACGACGCGCTGGATGACCCGCGTGGCGCGGCTGCTGCGGGCCGAAGGGCTGGATGCCTCCGTCGCGCATGTGGTGGATGCGGTGCGCCTGGCCGAGGCGCTAGCGGCCCTGCGCGAGCGCCCGCTGCCCGGCCTGCCGGAGCTGAACGAGTCCTCCCAGGCGGTGTTCTGCTTCGGCGGCGACTTGCCCATGCGCCTCATCCACGATCGGCTGATCGTCGGCGTGGCGCTGGGCCAGGTGCCTGATGAGACGCCGATGGTGCCGCTCCAGCAGGACCTGCTGCACGAGCAGCGCCGGCTGCGCCTGCCGGCCGAGGCGCGCCAGCGCGACCTCGACCTGGACCTACGCAAGCCGACCGACCTGGGGCGCAGCCACTTGCTGCACCGGCTCAACCTGCTCGGCATCCCGTGGGGCCGGCTCGACACCGCACCGTCGGCGGGCGCGCGTGGCACATTCCACGAGCTGTGGCAGGTGCAGTGGCGACCGGAGTTGGCCGTCGCGCTGATCGTGGCGGGCGTATGGGGCAACTCGATCGCCGACGCCGCCGAGGCCTTGGTGCGCGATGCCGCCGACCGGGCCGCCGATCTGCCGGCTGGCGCGGAGCCGGCGCTGCCCGCGCTGACCCGGCTGGTCGACCAGGCGCTGCTGGCCGATCTGCCCGATGCCGTGGCGCACCTAATGGCCCGGCTGGAGGTGGCGGCGGCGCTGTCCAGCGATGTCGCGCACCTGATGGACGCGCTCCCGCCGCTCGCCAATGTGCTGCGCTACGGCAGCGTGCGCCGCAGCGATGCCGGCGCGGTGGGACACGTGGTCGATGGGATGGTGGCGCGGATCTGCATCGGGCTGCCGGGGGCCTGCGCCGCATTGGACGACCAGGCGGCGGGGGCCATGTTCGAGCGGATCGTCGCCGTCAATGGCGCGCTGGCGCTGCTGCGCGACGCCGCGCACACGGCGAGTTGGCACGCGGTGCTGCGTCGCCTGGTCGCCGCAAGCGACGGCCGGCGCGGTATCGCCGTCCATGGTCTCATCGCCGGGAGGTGCTGCCGCATCCTGCTCGACGCCAAGGCGCTCGACGCCGACGAGGCCGCGCGGCTGGCCGGGCTGGCGCTCGCGCCAGCGGTGGCCCCGGCCGAGGCCGCCGCCTGGATCGAGGGCCTGCTGAAGGGCAGCGGGCTGCTGCTGGTCCACGACGCCGCGCTATGGCGGCTCCTCGACGGCTGGCTGGCAGCGCTGCCCGGCGAGGCCTTCACACAGACCTTGCCGCTGCTGCGCCGGACCTTCGCGACCTTCACGGCGCCGGAGCGGCGCCAGATGGGCGAGCGCGCCCGCGCCGGCACCGCGCCGGCATCCGCCCATCACGCCACCCCCGATAGCGAGATCGATCCGGCGCGCGGCGAAGCGCTGCTGCGGCTGGTGGCGCAGATGCTTGGACTTGATGTTGGGCCGACGACATAAGGATGAGCGTTCAAAAGGGGAGGTGTGGAGGGGCCGCCCTCCACAGTCTCTTGCCTTCCGGCGGCGGTATGATCCTGGCAGCAGGCGCGGAGCTGTGGCACCGCCGGCCCAGAGAAATAAGGAGAACGATCATGGCGGATTGGCGGCGGGTGCTCAGCCAGATCACAACTAGCGCCGAGGCGCATTTCGATACCTTGAAGCGGCGGCTGGACCGGCGGCTGGGCGACGAGCCGCTCCAGATCGTCGCCTACCACGGCTACGGCACGCCGCATCTGCTATACCTCAAAGGGCGCGTCCTGGAGGATCGCGGCGTCCGCCCCGCCCGCGACAACGACAGCGTCTGGCGCAACCTGCTCAACATGTACCGGCGCTTTGAGACCGACGAGATCCCGGGGGCGCGCGTGCTGGCGCGCTTCCAGGATGTGGAGCAGGTGGCGACCGCCGGCGAGGAGGGCTTCTTCGAGCTGCGTATCGCGCCGGCCCGCCCGCTCCCAGCCGACCAACTCTGGCACGAGATCGAGCTGACGCTGCTTGAGCCGCTGCGGGAGGACCGGCCCGCGCCGCGATCGATCGGGCGCGTGCTGATCCCGCCGCCCGAGGCCCAGTTTGGCGTGATCAGCGACATCGACGATACGGTCGTGCGAACCGATGTGACCAACTTGTTGCTGATGGCGCGCACCGTCTTCCTCGGTAATGCCCGCACCCGTCTCCCGTTTCCCGGCGTCGCGGCGTTGTACCGGGCGCTCGAACGCGGCACCGCCGGCCGGGCAGTCAATCCGCTGTTCTATGTCTCCAGCGGCGCGTGGAATTTCTACGATATGCTGCTGGACTTTCTGGCGCTCCAGGGCATCCCCGGCGGGGCCATGCTGCTGCGCGACTGGGGCACCTCCAGGGGCGAGTTCTTGCCGACCGAGAACCGGGCACACAAGCTGGCCGCCATCCGCCAGATCCTGATCAGTTTCCCCACCTGCCGTTTCTGCTGATCGGCGACAGCGGCCAGGAGGACCCTGAGATCTATCACGAGGTGCTTCAGCATTACCCCGACCGCATCCGCGCGATCTACATCCGCAGCGTGGGCCATGATCCCCGGCGTGTCGCGGCCCTGCGTGAACTTGCGGAGCAGGTGATCGCGGCCGGCAAGGTGCTGATCCTGGCCGACGACACGCTGACTATGGCCCGCCACGCCGCCGAGCAGGGCTGGATCGACCCGGCGACGCTGGCCGGGATCGCGGCCGATAAAGCGGCCGACGAGGCCCCACCCGGCGTGCTCGAAACGATGCTGGGCGAGGCCGAGCCGGCCCAGGCCCCTACATTGATCGTGGGTGACGCAGCGGATGTGGGCGACATCAAGCCGGACCCCGGCGATCAGGGCACAGGCGCGTGATACAATGCCGAAAATCAGCACGCGAGGAGGTCGCTATGCCGTCGCCATTTCCTGGAATGGACCCGTACCTGGAGGGCTATCTGTGGCCCGATGTCCACCAGGCGCTGGACACCGTGTATGACGAGGCGGACTACTCGCTGACCCTCAACTATGACGAGCCGCCGGCCGATCCAGCGCTGCCGGAAGGGGACGCGGCCTGGGCCCGCGAGCAGGTGCGGAGCCAGCGCGATCTGCACAAGGATGGCGAATGAGCACGAGTCAGCCGCCAATAGTGGACGACGAGCGCCTGCGGCGCTGGCGGCTCATCCTGGGCGGCGGCGAGGCCGAGGGCACCGGCGTGGACCTGCGCGGCGCCGACCTGACGATCGACCGGGCGCTCCAGGCGCTCTATGACCCCGACCGCCAAACTCCAGGCGATGGGCGCGAGGGCGGGCTGGGTAGCTCGGCGCCGCGCATCGCCCGCTGGCTGGGCGACATCCGCGCCGCCTTTCCCGCCTCGGTCGTCCAGGTGCTCCAGCGCGACGCGCTGGAGCGGCTCGACCTGCGCCGGATGCTGCTGGAGCCGGAGCTGCTTGCCGCGATCGAGCCGGATGTCCACCTGGTGGGCAGCTTACTGGCGCTGAGTTGGGTCATGCCAGCCAAGACCCGCGAGACGGCCCGCGAGGTCGTGCGCGGCGTCGTGGCGGCGCTGGTGCGCCGGCTTGCCAACCCGACCCGCCAGGCAATCGCGGGCAGCCTGAGCCGGGCGACCCGCAGCCGGCGCCCGCGCCCCGGCGAGATCGACTGGCACCGCACCATCCGCGCCAACCTCAAGCACTACCAGCCGGCCTACCGCACGGTCATCCCCGCCACGCGCATCGGCTACGGTCGCCGGCGCGGCGCGCTGCGCGACGTCGTCCTGTGCGTCGACCAGAGTGGCTCGATGGCGACCTCGGTGATCTACGCCGGGGTCTTCGGCGCGGTGCTGGCCTCGCTGCCGGCACTGCGCCTGCGGCTGGTCGTCTTTGACACGGCGGTGGTGGACCTGACCGAGGAACTGCACGACCCGGTGGAGCTGCTGTTCGGCGTGCAGCTCGGCGGCGGCACCGACATCAACCGCGCGCTGGCCTACTGCCAGGGGCTGGTGCGCCGCCCCCAGGAGACAATCCTGGTGCTGGTCAGCGACCTGCACGAGGGCGGCAACCGCAGCGAGCTGCTCAAGCGCGCGGCCGAGCTGGTGGCGTCCGGCGTCCAGGTCATCGCCCTGCTGGCGCTCGCCGACGACGGCGCGCCCAGCTTCGACCACGGGATCGCGGCGGCGCTGGCGGCCCTCGGCATCCCCGCTTTCGCCTGCACGCCCGACCTGTTCCCCGACCTGATGGCGGCGGCGATCAACCGCCAGAACATCGGCCAGTGGGCGGCGGCGCGGGATATCGTGACGGCGCGCGGCGAACGACACAAGTAGAGATTGGAGATTGGAGATTGGAGATTGAGCCGCCCGAGCAATCTCCAATCTCTAATCTCTAATCTCCAATCTCAAGGAGCATGTTATGACCCCACCAATCCCGGCCGGCTGGCGGGACGTGCTGGCCGACGAGGTCGAGAAGCCCTACTACCAGAAGCTCCAGCAGTTCGTGGACCAGGAGCGGCAGCAGGGTACTGTCTTCCCGCCCGATCAGGAGGTGTTCTCGGCGCTTGAGCTTACGCCCTACGAGCGGGTGAGCGTCCTGCTGCTGGGCCAGGACCCGTACCCCGGCCACAACCAAGCCCACGGCCTGGCCTTCTCGGTGCGCCCCGGCATCACCCCACCACGGTCGCTGGTGAACATCTTCAAGGAGCTGCACGAGGACCTGGGCTGCCGCATCCCGAACAATGGCTCCCTGGTCCCGTGGGCCGAGCAGGGTCTACTGCTGCTCAACGCGGTGCTGACGGTGCGAGCGCACCAGCCCAACTCGCACAAGAACAAGGGCTGGGAGATCTTCACGGACGCGATCATCAAGGCCGTCAACGCCAGCGAGCGGCCGGTGGTGTTTGTGCTGTGGGGCGGGTACGCGCGCAAGAAGCTCAAGCTGATCGACACCGACCGGCACGTGGTGATCCAGTCGGCGCACCCATCGCCGCTCTCGGTCAACAGCGGGTTCTTCGGCAGCCGCCCATTCTCGAAGATCAACGCGGCGCTGCGCCAGGCCGACCGGCCGGAGATCGACTGGCAGCTCCCCGATCTCTGATTGAAGGGGTGAGGAGGTGAAGGGGTGACGCAACACGCAACACGCAACACGCAACACGTTTCACGTTTCACGGACTATCAGGAGGATGTATGGCAAAGGCGGTCGCCCTGCACGAGAAGGACGAGATCGCCGCGTTCCTGGGCCGCAACCCGGCGCTGCACCTGTACGCGATCGGCGATCTCGACGATTTCTTCTGGCCGTATACGAGCTGGTACGCGCTCCGCGAAGGTGGCCAGGTGACTCAGCTAGCACTGCTGTACTTCGGCACCAACCTGCCGGTGCTGCTGGCCCACGCCGCCGAGCCTGCGGAAGGGATGGGCGTGCTGCTACGGTCGCTCCTGCCGCTGCTGCCCAGGCGGCTGTACGCCCACCTGAGCGCCGGCCAGGAGGCGATCTTCGCCGGCAGCTACCACGTGCGCCCGCACGGCGCGCACCTCAAGATGGCGCTGGCCGACCGCTCGCGCCTGGAGGCCGTCGATACCGGGGCGGCGGTGCGGCTCTCGGCGGCGAACCTGGGGGAGCTGGAGGCGCTGTACCGCGCCAGCTACCCCGGCAACTGGTTCGACCCGCGCATGCTGGAGACCGGCCACTACTACGGCCTGCGCGACGGCGATGCCCTGGCCAGCGTCGCCGGTGTCCACGTGTACTCGCCGCGCTACCGAGTCGCCGCGCTGGGCAACATCACCACGCGGCCGGAGCTGCGCGGCCGCGGCCTGGCCACCGTCGTCACGGCGAAGCTGTGCCGCGAGCTGCTCGGCAGCGTCGACCAGGTCGGGCTGAACGTCGCCGCCGCCAACGTCGGCGCGATCGGCTGCTACGAGCGGCTGGGCTTCGAGCGGGTCGCGGAGTATGGGGAGTACATGTTGGAGCTAATATAGCGCATTTACGATTTACGATTATCATGTTCCCAGCGCCACCATCGCCGTAGGGGCGGGTCTCGCACCCGCCCGCGATGGCGGCGCTGGGATGCAACGATCGGCCATGATCTACGAGGCGCTGTGGGATGGCGACGGCGGTGGACGTGGGCGGGGCGGCCACGGGATCGCGGCGGGGCGGCCACGGAGGGCCGCCCTACAGGTGCTCGGTTCTTCGTGGTTGGGTGGGGGCGTATGCAATACGCCCATACGTTTGTTGGTTCTTGGTTCTTGGTTCTTTGTTCTTTGTTCTACGCTCGTCAGCCCTCGGGCACCTCGTAGATCGTGACCTCGTCCTGCTGGAAGACCGGCGTGCCGAGCTGATCGAACTTGGTCAGCCCCTCGGCCGGGTAGGTTTCGCGCTCGGCCTGGCCGACGTAGACGAAGCCGACCTTGTACTTGTGCAGCAGCCCGCGCGCCGTCTCGATCGATGTGGTGCTGAAGAGCGTTCGCACGTCCTCCTCGCGGATGCCGACTTGGGCCAGGGTGGCCGGGTCGCCGCCGCGCCACTGCTGCTCGTGGCCGGGCCAGCCCAGCACGGCCGGCAGCCCGGTGCTGGCCGAGACGCCGCCGAAGCCGAGGCTGCCGGTGTCGTAGGAGCCGTTGACGGCCTCGACGATCACCGTGTCGGCCGGGGCGTTCCCGCGCAGCCACTCGATCGCGGCGGCGCCGGCCGGCGTGTTCTGGCGCGGGGTCACGCCGGCCAGCCCGACCTGCCGCGCTTCGCGGAAGGCTTTGCCGGCCGTCAGCCAGGGGAAGACCAGCGCGCCCGTCAGCAGCGCCACGAACACGACCAGGGAGCCCAGCACCAAGATCCGGGACCCGAAGACAGCTCGCCGTTGTTTTGTTCTTGGTTCTTTGTTCTTTGTTCTCAGGCGAGTGGCCAGCCAGTACACGGCGTAGCCGGCCAGCGTGCCCCAGATCAGCCAAGCCTGGTAGTAGAACTTGAAGATCGTGTTCATACGCGACTCGAACACATCGCGGATGTAGACGACCTCGGTGCCGAAGCAGATCAGGCAGACCAGCGCGAACGCCCACAACACAAACGCCGTCGCCGGTTGCTCGGCCCGCTCGGCCGCCAGCAGCGCCGCGTACAGCGCCAGCGGCAGCAGTGCCAGCAGCGCGAAGCCGACCAGCGGCCCGGCGATCAGCGCGCCCAGCACCGCCCACGGCAGCCCATCAACCCAGGCCTCCAGCCATCCTACCCTCTCCCCCTCTCCCCCTCTCCCCCTTTGGGCAAAGACATACACCACCAGCGGCAGCAGAAACAGCCCAAAGATGATCAGGAAGCTGTGCAGCGGCGTGCGGGACCAGGCGACGAACCCGATCGTCCGCGTGAGCGTCGCCAGGATCGGCAGGTCGACCAGCGGGGCCGCGCCGCCGACCAGCGAGCGGAAGGTCAGGTGAAACGGCCCGAACAGGACCGCCGCCGCCAGCAGGACCATAGCCGCCTGGGCCGCGTACTGGCGCCACCATACCCTGGAGATTGGAGATTGGAGATTGGAGGTTGGAGACTCGGATGGCGAATCTCCAATCTCCAATCTCCCCAGGCGGATGTACAGCAGCAGCAGCGCGCCCAGGAACAGCAGTACGTAGGTCGGCAGGTCCCAACTGTTGATCGCGTACAGGCTGCCCAGCACGATGCCGGTGAGTGCCAGCTCGACCCAGCCGCGCCGGCCCATGGCGAAGGGCGGGGCGGCCGGCCGCGCCAGCGTCTGGAGCGCCAGCGCCAGCGCCAGCAGGCCGAACGGCAGCGCCATGACGTGCGGGTGCATGTCGCCCAACCAGAACGAGAAGAACGGGAACTCGGTGATCGTGTAGTGCAGGTTTGGGTCGCCGCGCCGGGTGTAGTCGTCCCACACCGCCCGCGAGGGCCACCACCAATTGAAGTCGGCCACCCGGTCGCGGTGCTCGAACGTGTAAAAGGTGCCGAAGTCGCCGTCGGACGTGCGCACCGGCTGGGGCAGGACGATCTGCTGCTGCCCCGCCAGCGCCTGCCCGACCGCCGAGGCCAACTGGCGCCCGTCCATCGCGACGACCCGCTCGTCGCCGACGATCACCTGGAGCGCCCCGGCCTGATTCCCGGCGAAGAGCACCAGCACCGCCGCCAGCAGAGCCGCCACCCACCGGCCACCGGGGATGGGGGATGGAGGCTGGAGGATGGAGGATGAACGCTTGGCAGCTGGAGTGTCATCTTCTATCCTCCATCCTCCATCCTCACGAGGGCTGCCGGTTGCCGGTTCCTGTTCCTCAGTAATCTCTCGTCGGTCCCCGGTCCTCGGTCCTCGATCCTCGGTTCGTTGTTCTTTGTTCTTTGTTCTTTGTTCTCGTCCATTGGCCAGCCCGACCAAATTCACCACAATTCCGGCCGCGCCCAGCGCCGTGAGCGCGAAGACCAACGCCAGCGAGAGGTTGTAGGCCACGGCAGGATCAAGGCCGCTGAACAGCGCCACCACGGCCATGAGCAGGTAGCCGAAGTAGTAGTAGTTGATGCTGTAGCCCGAGAGCCACGGATCGTGGGGCGGGAAGCTCACGCTGCGGCGGATGGCGTTGAAGAACGCGTAGTCCATCGGTCGCTCGGTGCCCCACGGGTTCGGCCCGGTGAAGCCGGAATCGTAGCTGCGTAGCAGCGCCAGGAAGACCAACGCCAGCGCGAACAGCGCCTCATAGGCCACGATCATGCGCCAGTGCTCGCGCAGCCAGCCCGCCAGCGCCGCCCGCGCCTCGGGCAGCGGCAGCGCCGGCCGCACCGGCGCCGCAGTGATCCCGACCGACGCCGCGCCCGGCATCGTGGGCAGGCGCCGCTGGACCAGCAGCCCGGCGCCGGCCACCGCCAGCGCACACGCGACCAGCAGCCCCCGACCGAACGGCGCGAGCCCAAGCATGGCCAGCAGCCAGGCCAGGTAGCCGGTCAGCAGCAGCCCCAGCGTCTTGCCGAAGGCGTAGCCGCGATCCGGCAGCGCGCGAAAGAGAAAGCGGGCCAGCGGCATCCCGGCCAGGCCAAGCGCCTGCACCACCAGCCACCAGATGAGAATCGATGTTAGCATTTTATGGGTTCTTGGTTCTCGGTTCTTCGTAGTTCGGTGGGGGCGTATGCAATACGCCCTTACGTACTATGGCTCTGTTCTTGGTTCTTTGTCCTTTGTTCTTGGCCCTCACCGCCCCAGCCTGCCCAGCGCCTCGGTCGCCTGCTGGCGGTACGGGGCGTCGGCCGTGGCCAGCTCCAGGTACTTCTGGTACGCCTCGGCTGCGGCGTCGGCCTGGTTCTGCTTCTCGTAGATCGTGCCCAGGTGGTAGTACGGCTCGGCGGCATCCGGGTTGGCCGCGCTGGCCTGGGTGAACACCTCGGCGGCCCGCTCCAAGTCACCCCAGGCGATCAACTCGATCCCCAGCTTATTGTAGTTGCCGGCGCTCGGGTCGGCGTCGATCGCCGCCCGATAGGCCGCCTCGGCCTCGTCGCGGCGCCCGGCGTCGCGCAGGGTGTCGCCCAAGATGTGGTGCAGCGCCACGTCGCGCGGGTTGGCCGCCGCCGCCGGCGCCAGGATCGCCGCCGCGTCGTCGAGCCGACCCTGGTCGCGGTAACGCTGCGCCAGCTCGAACGCCGGCCCAGCCGCGCTTGGGTTGTCGGCCACCTGGCGTTCGAGCGCCGCCTGATCCTGCTGGATCGGCTGCGGCTCCGGCTCCGGCTGCGGCACCACGACGGCCGGCGGCTGCGTGTCGCTCTGCGGCGGCGGCGCCACGACGATCGGCGGCGGCGCGTCGCCGATGATGCTGTAGATGTTCTCGTTCACCTCGAAGATCTGCACCGCGTCGTTGCGGTAGGCCAGGCTCAGATACGAGCCGTTCAACTGGTCGAACTTGGCCGTGCCGGCCGCGCCGTAGGCAGCGCGCTCGATCGGCCCGACGTAGACGTAGTCAACCCGGTACTTCGCCAGCAGCCGCAGCGCCTCGCCGATATCGCTGGTGGAGTAGATCCGCTGCACATCCAGATCGCGCTGGGAGACCAGGTCCGGGTCGCGCTGCTCGCTCTCGTGCAGCGGGCTCACGACCGTCGGCAGGCCGGTGTTGGCCGCCACCCGCACGCCGTAGGTGCGGTAGAACTCCATGCTCGATTGCAGCACGATCGGCGTGCCGGTGATATGCTCATTCAGCCAGCGAATGGCCTCGCCGTCGGCGCGCAGGCTGATCGGCGCATTGCCCACATACTCGGCTGTGAAGGTCGCCCGGTCCATAAACGCCAGGCCGTCGAGCGTGAGGCCGGTGGTCTCCGGGAAGCGGTTCGCCAGGCGGCTGGGCGTGCCGGCCAGCGGGAAGACTAGCGCCAGCGCGGCCAGCGCCAGCAGGAGCGCCCAGCCAACGCCCTCGGCCAGGATGCCCAGGCGGCGCAGGCCGCGCACCAGCAGCGGCAGCGCCGCCGCTGCGGCCAGCGCCAGCAGCACCCAAGCCTGAAAGCCAAACTTAAACACCGTGTTCATGCGGTACGCTTCGCCGCCGGCCAGGTGGTCGCGGATAAAGATCAGCTCGAAGCCCAGCGACACCATCCACGCCACAACCGCCATCCAGATGGTGAACCAGGTCGCCGGGGAGGGCCGCCGCTGGAGCAGGATGATCGCCCCCACCAGGATCAGCCCGACCAGCCCCAGCTTCAGCGCCAGCGCCGGCTGCGCCGCCCCAATGAATAGAAGCAGCACCACGACCACCAGCAGCGCGATCCGTGGCGACAGCGCGAGCCTGGGCCGGCCGGCTACGATGCCCACCACCGGCGCCGACTCGGCCGAGTCCTCAACCAATCGGCCCGCGCCCGTCGAGCGCGCCAGGCGCCCGCGCGGGCCAAGCAGCCGCCACGCGCCGCCCAATACCACCGGCGTGAGTACGGCCAGGAACAGCCCGTAGATCAGCAGGTAGCCGGACAGCGGCGAGCCCTCGCGCACCCAATCGATGCCCTGCACAAGCGCCAGGAAGTTCTGGAAGAAGGGCAGGTACAGCAACAGCGCAGCCCCGGCCAGCACCAGCGTCTTGGCCGCCGCGATGAGCAGCCGCCCCACCAGAGCCGGCTGTGGGCCGCCCGCCCGCCACGCCCGCCCGACCAGCGCCCCGCCGACCAACAGGGCGTAGGTGGGAAAATCCCACGAGTTCGTCACCGCCAGCGCCCCCAGCGCCAGCGCCGCCAGGCCCCACCGCCCGGCCACCGGGGAGAGGGGGAATTGAGAATTGAGAATTGAGAATTGAGAACCTTCCACGGCGACCCTGTAGGGCGAGCCCTCCGTGGCCGCCTGGAGGTCGTTGGTCGTTGGTCGTCGGTCGGCGAATAGCTCATAGGCCAGCGCGGCGGCCAGGATGGTGATCGGCAGCGCGATCAGGTGCGGGTGCAGGTCGGCGAACAGGAAGCTCCAATACGGGAACTCGTTGATCGTGCCTGGGATGACGCGGCTCGGCCCCCAGAACCAGGAGCCCAGGCGCTCGCCAAACCCGCCCAGCCCGCCCTCCAGCGCCGATAGCACCGTGCGCAGACCCTGCGGCGAGTCGCCCGTGAACGACGCCGCCAGGTTGCCCAGCAGCGTGACAAAGGCCGCGCCGGCCAGGGCGTAGCTGGCCCGGCCCGCCGTCAGCCGCGCCACCAGCGCGAAGGCCCCAACGACGGTGAAGGCAAACAGCGTCGGCACGATCAGGTTGAAGGCCACGGCAGGCGCGATCCCGGTGGCCTTGACCGGCAGCGAGACCAGGAACAGCCCGTAGTAGTAGTAGTTGAGGATGCCGTCGCTGAAGAACGGGCTGTAGGGCGGCATCACCGGGCTGCGTAGGATGGCATTGAGCATCCCGAACTCGAACGGCTTCTCGCCGCCCCAGAACGGCTGCCAGAGATCGGGGTTGAGCATACGCAGCCCGGTCATAAACGCGAACGCGCCCAGGTACAGCCCCTCGACCAGCAGGATGCGGCGGCGCCGGGCCACTAATTCGGCCCACAGATCGGCGGCGCCGCTCGTAAGCCAGCGCCGCAGCGGCAGCCGCCGCGTGTCTTCCCCCTCAAGCCAGCGCGGCGCCGCCAGTTTGATCGTATCGTGGGGGAACAGGACGTTCCGCCCATTATCGGCCCGGCCCTCCGGCAGCCTGCGTCCCCTCAATATCAGGAGCACAGCGTTCAGCGCCAGCACAATCAGGACGCCCAGCAGCAGCCCCCAGCGATTGTACTGCCACAACCGCGTGCTCACCGGCATCCAGACCGCGTAGCCGAGCAGCAGCAGCCCGACCAGCCGCGCCCAGGCATAGCCGCCATCCCCGATCGGGCGCGGCCCCTCGTGGGCGCCAGTATCGTGAACAGGTACGCCCGCACCGGACCCGTGAACGGCGGCGTCGCCGTCCCCATCGTCACCACCCCCGCCATTCCCTCCACCACGATCATCGCCATCCCCACCGATCCCTGTAGGGCGCGCCCCTCCGTGGGCGCCAGCCCCTCCGTGGACGCCGGGATCGTGGGCGCCGAGACCGTGGGCGCCGGCATCGTCGCCCTCCCCATCACCACCAATCCCTGTAGGGCGCGCCCCTCCGTGGGCGCCGGCCCCTCCGTGGGCGCCGGGATCGTGCGCGCCGAGACCATGCGCGCCGGCACCATGGGTGGCATGGGCGCGGGCACCTCCACGGGCGCCCGCGCCGTGCCCGCCAAACACCAGCATCGCCAGCGGCAGCCCCAGCGCGAGCAGCGCATAGCCGGCCAGCAGCCATAGCAGCACCGCCACCACCTGCGCGTCGGCCAGGCGATTCCACCCGTACTCATTCACTGCCGGCAGCTCCGACACCGGCCGGTCGAGCATGAGATCCTTCTGTGGCGGCGGCGCCGGAGCCCGCACCGGCAGCGAGGTCGTCAGCACTGCCGGCAAGTGGTCAGCGGGCCGGACTTGGTAGATGTGTGTCGCGCCGACCGAGTAGACCGGCACGATCTCCCTGGCGTTCGCCATTGCTTCGAACTTGGCCAGCCCGGCCGGGTCGTACAGTGCCTGCTCAAGCTGCCCGACGTAGACATACTCGACGCCATAGAGCCGCAAGAGCTGAAGCGTGTCGCTTGTCGAGGTTGTGTTGTAGAGCAGTTGGACCAGCGCCTGGCGGCTGGCGAGTATCGGGCCGACCCCGGCGACGCTGCGCTGCTGGGTCTCGTGCCAGGGCCAGCCCAGCAGCGTGGGCAGGCCGGTGTAGATCGACACGCGTCCGCCCCAGCGGTAGGCTTCCTGGTGCGCCTCCAGCACGATCGGCGTGCCGTCGATATGCGCCCGCATCCATTCGAGCGCCGCGCCGTCCTCGGCCAGCGTAAAGCGCTTGCCGTTCTCCTCCCAGGTGCTCTCCTTCGATTGCATGTAGGCCAGCCCATCGAGCGTCGGGGCGATCTCCGTATCGTAGCGATCGGCCAGGCGCGCCGGGGTGGCGGTGGCCGGGTAGACCAGCGCGCCGGCCACCAGCAGCCCCATAGCGCCGCGCCAGGCCCAGCGCCCGACCGCAGGCCAGCGCCGCGCCCGCACCCACAGCCAGACCAGCGCCACCGCCGAGGTCAGCCCAAATAGCACCCAGCTCTGCATGCCGAACTTGAACACCGTGTTCATGCGCCCGATATCGCCCTTCGCAACCAGCACCTCGGTCAGCAGCCCGAGCCCCAGCCCGCCTAGCGTCCAGATCAGCCAGAGCAGCGCGGCCAGGCTTGGCCGCGATGGCGCCACGTGATCGGGCGGCGCCTGGCCTGGCTGCCCAGCATCGCTGGGGTGCGCCAGGTCATCCGGCAGCGGCAGCGGAAGCTGAGTGTAGGCCGGCGCGATCGGCGGCGCCACGGGCTCGCGGCTGCCCAGCAGCAAGTCGATCAGCACCCAGGTGGCGCCGCCGACCAGCGGCACCAGCAGCGCCAGAGCGCTCGTGCCGCTCCACAGGGCCGCCAGCGTGAGCAGCAGCACCACCCCGCAGACCACCCCGATCCCCAGCGAACTGATCCGGCGCGCCCGATGGTACAGCATCAGGACCGCGCCCAGCAGCAGGAACAGCCACAGCCCATTGATCTTCAAGAAATCGGATGCGAAGGTGCGCGAGCCGCGCCACAGCTCGAACCCGGCGTAGTCGGTGGCGAAATGGCGCGTGAACGGCAGGAACAGCAGGCTGCTCAACAGCAGCAGGCCCAGCGCCGACAGCGCCCAGCGCCCCAGCACCGCAGGCCAGGACTCGCCGCGCTGGCGGTGCTCCCACGCCACCAGGCCCAGCGTCAGGATGCTCAACCCCAGGTAGGTTGGGTAGTCCCAGGTGTTGGTCGCTCGCAGCGCGCCCACCACCAGCGCTACTAAGAACAAAGGACCAAGAACCAAGAACAAAGAGTAGATTGATTTCTTAGTTCTTTGTTCTTTGTTCTCTGTTCTTTGTTCTCTGTTCTCGGCCTTTACGAGCGCCACCATCAGCCCCAGCACCGCGACCGCCAGCGGCAGCGCGATCATATGCGCGTGCAGATCGCCGTACAGGAAGGTGAAGAACGGAAACTCGCTGATCGTGCTATCATATTCCCCGGTGCGCTCGGTGATCGACATGCCGACCAGCCGCGTCGCATCCCAGAACGCCCACTCCGGTCGCCCCTTGCAGGCTTGCTGGGCGGCATAGCTGCCGACCTGGCGGCACTCGACCGAGATACCCTCGTCAGTGGTGTTGGCCGTGCCGGGCAGGAACCAGGCCGCCTGAGCCAGGGTGCCTAGCAGCACGACAAACACGGCCGCCACGACGCCAGTCGCCAGCGCCCGGCGCTCGCCCCGCAGCCGCCCCTCCGGCTCGGCCGCCAGCGCCTGCTGCTCGGCCGGGTGCTCTCCAGGTAGCTCTCGCCACCACTGATCGGTGATCGGTCGCCCACGATCGTCGGTCGCCGCTCGTCCCTCGCCCCCCACTCGCCTCAAGCCGAGGTCTCGGTTCTCGGTTCTTGGATCTTGGTTCTTGGTTCCTGGTTCGGCGTATCCGCTCTGGTTCTCGGTTCTTGGTTCTTGGTTCTTGGTTCTCGGGTCTCGGTACGCGATCAGATTATACGTCGCCCCCCAGGCCCCCAACGCCGTCAGCGCGAAGAGCGTCGGTATGGCCAGATTGTAAGCGGTCGTGGGGACGACGCCGGTCAGGTGGACCAGCGCGCCGATGAAGACAAAGCCGAAGTAGTAGTAATTGATATACCCGCCAGCGAACCAGGGATCGTAGGGCGGGAAGGCCGCGCTCTTGAGCACCGCGTTCAGGAAGGCCAGGTCCATCGGCTTCTCGCCGCCGCGGGCCGGGTGCCACAGATCGGGGTTGACCGCGCGCAGCACCAGGAAGCCAAAGAACGCCAGCAGAAACACGCCCTCGGCCACCATCAGCGCCGTGCGCCGCCGCCGGACAAACGCCAGCAGCGCCACCCGCCCGCGCCACCCGGCCAGCCCACCGGCGGCGATCAGCAGCCCGGCGCACAGCCACAGGCTGGCTGGCCGGAACGACATCAGCGGCACGCCGTCCTGGCCGCCCAGGCTGGCCATCAGCCAGGCGCCGTAGGACACCAGCAACAGACCCAGCGTCTTGGCCAGCGCGAACCCGCGGTCGGGTAGCCCCGGCAGCAGCCGGAACAACAGCGGGAAGGTCGCCAGCCCCAGCAGCTCCAGGATCAGCAGCCAAGCCAGCCACGGCACTTGATTCGCCAGGCCGACCGGGTTGAACAGCTCCGCCCAGGTGCCCTGCTCGCGGTAGCCCGGCCACTGCGCCTCGGTCAGGCGCAGCGCCGTCGGCACCTGGCCGATCCTCACCGTCGGCAGCTTGTAGACCTCGCTCCAGGCCACGTCACCACCGATCAACTGCTCGGCGCGGGCGCGTGAGTAGCTAGGAGTCTTCTTAAAAATCAGCACGCGCGGGTGATCATAGACGCTGAACGCCTCCTCGGCGCCCTGATCGGGGATCGGGATGCCGAACAGTGTCGGGTAGGAGTTGATATCGGCAGCCAACTCGAAGCCAAGCTCGCCGCTGAACAGGTAATGGTAGTAGCGTGTCAGCGCCGGGTAGCGCATGGGCTGTCGGGTGGCCGAGTCATAGACCCGATTACTGCTCAGAATGACATAGTCGGTTATGTCGAGCTGATCGAACAGACCGGGGTCGTAAGAGCCGTCCTGGCGCAGATTGCCGTAGTACTTGGTGCGGTCATCCTCGGCGTACGGCCCCATCTCGACGCCGATATACTGGCGGTCGGTGCGCCCGTCGATGTGCAGCGGCAGTGGGTCGTCCCAAGCCTCGAATGTTCGCGCGGCGCCGGGCGGGATATTGTTATAGATCCAGCGCGAGGCCATGATCCGCGAGTGAGGCCGCGTATAGATCCGCGTGAAGGCGTAGGCCCAGCACAGCGTCCCGAGCGCCACGGCAACCAGTACCACCCGACCGCCGACGACCGACCACCGGCCACCGAAGATAGAAGATAGAGGATGGAGGATGGAGGATAGAATCGTCCCAGGTGTCCATCCTCCATCCTCTATCCTCCATCCTCCATCCTCCAGGCGAGGTCGTCGGTCCCAGAGCGCCACCAGCCCCCAGGCCGCAAAGATGATCAGCAGCCCATACAGCAGCATGTAATAGCGCATAGTCATGCCAAGAATACCGCCCTGCCATGCGAAATAGAATGTGATCCATGCCCACGGCAGCAGGTGCGATCGGTGGCGACGCAGCGCCTCCCGGCCGCCTCCCGATACAGCCGCCCAGACCCCGCGCCCAAGCTGCCAGGTGGCGACGGCCCAGCCGGCCCAGGCCGCCAGCCCCAGCGGGATGCCCATCCCCCAGATGATCATATTCTGGAGCGGGAACAGGTAGCGAACACGGTTGGCCCACTGCTGGCTGGGCGGAAAGTCCTGCTCGCCATTGACCTGTGCCCCGACGGTCCTGATATTCTCCACAAAGCGCGGGTCCGGGCGGACATCGAAGAACGATGTGCCCTGGAAGGCATCGGGCTGGAGCACGCGAAACGTCAGCACCGACAGCAGCCCGGCCAGCACCAGCAGCCCGAACGCCGAAACGACCTTTGCGACCCTGGTCCGTGGTCCGTGGTCCGTGGTCCGTCGTTCGTCGCCCTCCGCAACTGACAACGGACCATGGACAACTGCCTCACTTCCTGATTCTCTGCCAAGCCAAATTCGCTGTATCACCGCCAGCACCGCCACCAGGCCCAGCGTCGCCAGCGTGACCCGGCACGCCATCGCCGCGCCGATACTCAGCCCCAGCGCCACGAACGAGCCTGGCCCGCCGCCCTGCGCGACCCGCACCGCACAGTAGACCGTGAGCAGCGTGAAGAACGCCGACGCCGTATCGACCGTAAAGAAGTGTGAGAGCTGGATCGGCAGCACGGCCATCGCCAACAGCAGCGCCGCCAGCGCGCCGACGCGCCGACCGTACAGCCGCCCACCGATCAGAAACACCATGAGGATGCTGCCCAGATCCCAGAGCGTGGAGAGCAAGCGACCGGTGTCGCGGATCTGCTCGGCGTCGAGCGTCGCGCGCGCCTCGACGACGATCCGGGTCAGTGTCGTCGGCAGCGTGCCGTAGACAAAGAAGCGCGACCAGTTGTAGTTGCGCGGATTGAGCGTGTTGCAGCCGCTGTCACGGGTCGGCTCCTGGCGATCGAGCGGCTCGCCGCCGTTGCGCGCGTTGACTAGAGCGCCGTCAGAGACCGGGCATGCGCTACGCAAGTAGTCGGCGAAGCTGCGCGGCACCTGCAAGTTGTTGACCGTAAAGATGATGAATCGCTCATCCGGGTGCAGGTATGAGGTGCCGTCCCATCCACTCAGATTGATGGTTCGGAAGTAGGCCCCCAACAGCAGCGCGATCGCCAGAATGGCCCACGCGCGCCACCACGCGCGCCTGGCTGGGCGGGCCGGTGGGCTGGGGGCGGCGGGTGGTTCTTCGGATGCCCAATTGTTGATCATAGATGTTTATGCTTGTCTCAGCCGACGATGTTCGCTATCAGAGCCCGCGCGGCAGATCAAAGCGGCGCAGACGGCCATACGCTGGCAACCTATTATAGGCATGATCGATCCATACGTCCACTTTCGCTTGCCCGCTCCCATATTGGCGTGCTACAATAGCGCAGATCGCTACACGATACCAGAATAGAACGCGATGAACACTCCAGAGATTATCACGATCGATGGGCCGGCGGGTGCCGGGAAGAGCACGCTGGGCGAGCTGCTGGCACGCCGGCTCGGCTATCTCTACTTCGACACCGGGATCATGTACCGGGCACTCACCTGGGCAGCGTTGCAGCGCGGGAGCGACGCATACGATGGGGCCGCCACCACCGCGCTGGCGCACGACCTCGACATCGAGTTGCTGCTGCCCACCGCCGCCGATGGCCGCCAGTACACTGTGCTGGTCGACGGCCAGGATGTCACCTGGGATCTGCGCCGCCCCGAGGTCGAGCGGCTGGTCTCGCGGGTGTCGAGCTACCCTGGCGTTCGCGAGGTGTTGCGGGCGCAGCAGCGCCGGATCGGCCTGCGCGGGCAGATCGTGATGGTCGGGCGCGATATCGGCAGCATTGTGCTTCCCGAAGCACCACTGAAGATTTATATGCAGGCGTCGCTGGAGGAGCGCGCCCGCCGCCGCGCCGCCGAGCTGCACGCCCGCGGACGCGATGGCGACCTGGACGACATTCGCGCCGAGATCGCCCGGCGCGATCAACTCGACCAGCACGTGATGGCGCCGGCTTCCGACGCGCTCATCATCACCAGCGATCATCTTTCGCCCGAGCAGACGGTCGAGGCGATCCTGGAGCGCCTGGCGTAAGCAACTGTTTGAAAAGGGGGAGTTTGAGGGGGCCGCCCCTCAAGAATCCCTTTCCACCACGGATCGTAGGTGAGACAATGCCCTTTTCAAACAGTCTCTAAACAGATTGAGGTCTGCCACATGCCGTCGCCCGATGCGAGCTTCTCCTACACCTTCGTGCGGACGCTGATTCGCATCGCCCTGCGCTTGCTGACGCGCACCAGTGTCCACGGGCACGAGCGGCTGCCGCGCGAAGGCCCCGGCATCGTCGTATGCAACCATGTCGCGGCAGTGGACCCGGCGGTGCTGGTCGGCGTCCTGCCGCGCCCGATCGCGCTGATGTCGAAGGTCGAGAACTATCGCGGCCCGCTGCGGCTGTTTATGCCGATGGTCGGGGCGTTCACGGTGCGGCGCGGCAAGGCCGACCGGGGCGCGCTGCGGATGGCCGAGCGCGTCCTGGCCGAGCAGCGGCTGCTGTGCCTGTTCCCGGAGGGGACGCGCAGCCGCAATGGGGCACTCGGCGCGGGGCAGGGCGGCGCGGCGCTGCTGGCGACGAAAACCGGCGCCGCACTCATTCCGGTCGCGATCACCGGCACGCCGTCGATCTTTCAGCGCCGCTTCCCGTGGCTTGGCTGGCCGCGCGTCACCGTCACCATCGGCCAGCCGTTCTTCGTGCGCGCGGCCGGCGACCTGCCGCAGCACGCCGAGCGCGAGCGAATGACCGACGAGATCATGGCCCGCATTGCCGCCCTGCTGCCGGCTGACCAGCGCGGGACTTATAAGATCGTGCCGAGCGCGTAGATTCGTCCGTTGTCCGTTGTCAGTTGTCAGTTGGTAGTGAAACGTGATGCGTGAAACGTGATAGGTCGTGTCTGTATCCCTTTCACCCCTTCACCCTTTCACCTTGTCACCTTGTCACCTTGTCACCTTGCCACCTTGACATCTTGTCACCTTGACATCTTGTCACCTGTTCCGGGAGCGCCGATGATGGAGTTCGTACAACCGCAGATTGATCTCGAACTCGATGAGGGCGAAATCGTACTGCATACCTCGCGCCGCCATTGGATCGTGCTGCTGATGCGCGGGTTCATCCCGCTGCTGATCGGCGGGCTGGCGGCCGGGCTGGCGTTCTTCCGCGCGATCGGCGGCAGGTTTATCGAGAGCGGCGTCGCCGAGGGGCGGATCGACTTCTCCAACATTATGTTCCTGGCGCTGATCGTCGCGCTGGCGATCCTGTGGCAGCGCCGGCCCCGGCCCAAGAAGCCGCCGCTCGGTTTTACATTCCTGTATGACATCCCCTACGTCATCGGCATCGGCGTGCTGGCGCTGCTGATCTATTTTCGCCTCCAGGGTGGGCGCCTATTCCATGTCGACCCGGTCTACGCCAGGGGCGGCGACGTCTTAAACCTGGCCCTGATCGTGCTGACGGTGGCGATGTTTGGGCTCCTGATCTATATGACGATCGACTGGGCCAATGACTTCCTCATCCTCACCAACACCCGCGTGATCTACGACGACCAGCAGTTGCTGGTGCGCCACGTCCAGCAGCAGATGATGCTCGACGATATTCAGCAGGTCAATGCCCGCGCCGAGAAGTACCGCGAGTATTGGCTTGGCTATGGGACGCTGACCATCCGCTCGTTTAGCCCACGGCGCCTGGTGTTCGAGCACTGCAACCGACCGCAGATCATGCAAAGCAAGATCCTTGGCGAACTCAATAAGCTGCGCCGGCAGCAGGAACCGCAGCTGCTGCGCCGGATGATCGAGGACCAGGTCTACGGCAACAAGCCGCCGCCGGCTCCCAGCCCGGCCATCCATGTCAAAGAGCGCGCCGGGCCGATCCCCTGGATCTTCCACCCCAACCCCCACATCGATCACCGCTCCGAGACGATCGTCTGGCGACCGTTCTGGCTGTTCCTGGTCATCGCGGTGCTCCGGCCGGTCGGCACCTTTTTGCTGGCGACAGTGGCGCTAGTGATCCTCAACCGGCTGGGGATGCTCCCCGGCGTCTGGGCGTTCGTGCTCTGGCTGCCGATCCTGCTGGCGTGCGGGTTCTGGACCTTTTGGATCTACGAAGAGCACGAGAACGATATGTACATCCTGACGCGCAACGATATCAGCGATGTCGACAAAAAGCCGTTCGGCCCTGAGAGCCGCCGCCGCGCGCCACTCAGCGCCATCCAGGATATCTCGTATAGTGTCGGGTTCCTCGAGAATCTGCTCGGCTACGGCAATATCAATATCCAGACCGGCGGCGCCGGCGGGGGCCAGTTCACGTTCCATCACGTCCCCGACCCGCGCGGCGTCCAGGCGACCATCAACGACTATCTGACCGATTTTCGCAAGCGTGAAAAAGAAGGCCAGATGCAGAACACGCTTGACATCCTGAAGCAGTACCACGCGGCGCAGCAAGCGCATCAGGAGCTGCTGGACCGCGAACGGCTCGCGGCGGTCACTGCCGAGGTCTCACAGTCGGTGACGGCAAATGTCTCGGATCGGGTCGCGCAGGAGATCGCTTCCCAACTTCCTCACCATCTCCGGCACGAAGTGTATGACTCCGCGCGTCACGGGTCGTGGCGCAAGTTCCGGCGCCGCTGGCGCCGCTAGATCGCGTAGGAATCTGTTAAGCGCGGGCGGTGCGACTCAGCCTGTGCGTTCGTGCCCGCTCCTGACAGGTTTGGACAAGGTGGATCGTTCCCATGATCAAAGGATATCTCGGATCCCTGCTGGCTGTGCTCGCACTCGTCGCTGCGGCATTATGGGCCCCGGCCCCGGCTGCGGCGCAGAACCAGCCGCCGATCACCATCAATGTCCAGGTCGGCTATGATGGCGTCTACCGCTTCGCCGAGTGGTTTCCCGTCGTGGTCAATATCGCCAATGATGGCCCGGATGTGCGCGGCGTGCTGGAGTGGAGCTTCCCCGGCCAGCACGACGAGTCCACCTTTCACCGCGCCATCGATCTGCCGCGTGGGTCGCGCAAGCGCGTCAGTATGGATGTGTTTGCGCGCGGGTTCCCGCGCAACGGCCAGGTGCGGCTGCTCGACGGCAACACTCCACTGATCGGCCAGGACGTCAACCTGGAGTCGGTTGACGATAGCCGGTTCCTGATTGGGGTGCTTAGTAGCGACCCGGCGTTGCTGAACAGCCTGGAGGCGCTACAGATGCCCGGCTTGAGCGGCGCGATGGTGCTGCACCTGGACGCCGATACGCTGCCGGAGCGGGTCGTGGCGCTGCGCGGCATCAACGCGCTGTTTATCCACGACATCGATAGCTCCACCCTGACCGCCGCCCAGCGCGACACGCTGGTACAGTGGGTGACGCTGGGCGGGCAGTTGGTGTTCAGTGGCGGCCTCGGCGCCGAGAAGGCCGCTGCCGGCCTGGAAAACCTGCTGCCGGTCGAGATCTCCGGCGAGGTCGCCCAGGGCGATCTCACAGCGCTAGAGGATTTCGCCGGGGCGCGCGAGGCACCACCGCCCGCCGCCGCGTTGAGCCAGGCACTCCCCCGCGCCGAGGCAGTAGCGTGGCCGCCCAACGCGCCGCTGCTATTCCACCAACAGCATGGCACTGGCACCGTTACCTTTAGCGCCTTCGACTTCGCCAGCCTGCGCGGCTGGACCGGCGAGCCGCTGCTGTGGGGCCAGGTGCTGGCCCCGATCACCACCTTCACACCCGGCGCCGGCGCGCGCCTGAACCAGGTCGATCTCATCCAGAATGTGATCCAGCTTCCGCTCACCCTGCCTTCGGCCGGGATACTGCTGTGCTTCCTGATCGCCTATATTCTGGTGATTGGCCCGCTCAACTACCTGCTTCTGCGGCGGATGCGCCGCCTGGAGTGGGCCTGGATGACTGTGCCGGCTGTGGTGCTACTCTTCGCCGCCGGCCTCTACCTCGTCGGTTTCGGGCTGCGCGGCGGGCGGTCACAGCTCAATCAGGCTGCGGTGGTGCAGGCGGTCGAGGGCGAGCAGCGCGGCTTTGTAACCACGTTCATCGGGCTGTTTTCGCCGCGGCGCTCCAGCTACACCCTGGGATTCCCGGCCGACACGCTGGTCAGCGAAACGCGTGGTTGGAATGATATGGCCGGCGACAGCACGCCGGTGGTCAACAGCGATGGCGGCGTCGAACTGCCCGATGTGCTGGTCGATGTCGGCTCGGTGCGCACCTTTATGGCCGAGGCTCCCATCGACATGCCGTTCGCCATCGAGAGCAACGTGCGGCAGGACGGCAACAATATGCTGGTCGATATCCGCAATGTCGGCCAGAGCGCCCTTGAAGACGCGCTGATCGTGCGCGGCGATATGTTCGAGGCCCTTGGTACGATCGCGCCCGGCGCCAGCCACAGCGTAGGTGTTCGCCCGACCCAGCCGAACTTTCCCTGGGCGGCCACGGTATCCGATGATGAGACATTCAACCGGCAGCAGATCCTGGCGACGCTCTTCAATGGCGAGGCGTTTCGTTTTCGCGACACAGCCCAATCCAATAGCGGCATGAGGGAGCGCGGTACCTACCTGCTGGCCTGGGTTAGGCAGCCGGCGCTAGCGATTTACGTCAATGGGCAGGAGCAGCCGCATAGCGGGCTAACACTGTATGTGATCCGGCTGAAAGACTCGTCGTTACAGTTCCTGCCGCGTAACGCAATCCTAACACCGGCGCCGGTCGCATATCCTCCACCTGGCGTGGCAAGCCCGACGCCCTGATGGCGCCCGCGCTCGCCGCCGCCGTTCGCGCGCTGATCGCCGCGCACCGGATGCTCCGGCCGGGCGCGGCGGTGGTCATCGCGGTATCCGGCGGACCGGACTCGCTGTGCCTGCTGCACGTCCTCGCCACGCTCCAAGACCAGCTTGGCATCACGCTCCATGTCGCACACCTCGATCACATGCTGCGCGGCGCGGAGTCGGCGGCGGAGGCCCGGTTTGTGGCCGACCAGGCGCGCCAGTGGGGCCTCCCGGCCACGGTCGCGGCGGTCGATGTGGGCGCGCTGGCCCACTCGCGCGGCGCCAACCTCCACGCCGCCGGGCGCGCGGCCCGCTATAGCTTCCTGGCCCAGGTCGCGCAGGCGGCCGGCGCGCAGGCCGTGGCCGTCGCGCACAACGCCGACGATCAGGCCGAGACCGTGCTGCTGCACCTGCTGCGCGGCGCTGGCCCGGAGGGGCTGCGCGGGATGCGGCCGGTGGTGGCGTGGGAGGAGTGGTCCAGAATTGAAAATGCAGAGTTGAGAATTGAAAATTGGACAGGTGAGCTTGACCATTCTCAATCCTCAATTCTCAATTCTCAATTTCCCAGCCTGATTCGCCCCCTGCTCACGACCCCCCGCTCGGCGATCGAGCAGTACTGTGCCGCGCAGGGGTTGGTGCCGCGGCGCGACCCGACCAACGCCGACCTTCACTACACTCGTAACCGCATCCGGCACGAACTACTGCCCAGCCTGATCGAGTATAATCCCCATATCGTCGCGGCACTCGGACGCACCGCCGCCGTTTGTGCCGACGACGCGGCCCTGATTCAGGCTGCTCTGGACGCGGTCTGGCCGAAACTGGCCCGCGACCGCGCCGGCGCGGTCGATTTCGACGGCCCGATCTGGCGCGACCTGCACCCCTCGCTCCAGCGCGCGGCGCTCCGGCGAGCGCATGCCAGGCTGGCGCCCGGCTCGACGCTGGGCCTGGAGCATGTCGAGCACGCGCGGGCGCTGGCCGGCGCCGGGGTGGGGAAGCGGGCGAGTCTGCCCGGCGGGGTGGCGCTCGTGACCGGCTACGACGGCTCGTTCTCGGTCGGCGCGCCGCCCAGAGCCGAAGGCCCGCAGCTCGCCGAGGAGCTGTTGCCGCTGCTGCTGCCGGGACGAAACGCGCTGGCGGGCGGCTGGAGGCTGGAGACGAAAATCACGCCGGCGCCGGCGCCGCAGCCGGCTACACACTGGGAGGTCTACCTTGACCTTGACGCGCTCACCGCCCCGCTGGTCGCCCGACGGCGCCGGCCCGGCGATCGGTTGCGACCGGCCGGCGGTCCCGGCCACCGGCGAGTCCAGGACCTGCTGGTCGATGCGAAGGTGCCGCGGGAGCTGCGCGCCGCCTGGCCGCTGGTTGCCACGCCGGAGGCGATCGTCTGGGCTGTAGGGCTACGCGCCGCCGCAGAGTTCGTCGCCACGCCGGCCAGCAGGCGGGTGCTGCGGGTGCGGGTTCTGCCGCCGGACGACGCGACGACGGACCTATAATGTTCCTAAATGAGTTGTAAAAGGGGGTGTGGGGGAAGCCCTCACAAAAATCCCTTCCCACTTTACGACCCTGATAGGAATGATATATCGGGGATGAGTGAGTAGAGATTGGAGATTGGATATTGTGTTGCCCTAGACAATCTCCAATCTCCAATCTCCAATTCCTATGTGGAGCGGCCAATGCATCACGATATCGACCACATCCTGATTTCATCCGAGCAGATCCAGGCCAAGGTACAGGAGATGGGCGAGCAGATCGCGCAGGACTACGCACCCCTGAGCGATCTGCTGCTGGTGGGCGTGCTGAAGGGCTGCATTATGTTCATGGTCGACCTGGCGCGTGCGATCCCGCTGTCACTGGCGATCGACTTCATCGCGACGTCAAGTTACGGCCACACCACCGAGTCGAGCGGCGTGGTACGGCTCTTGAAGGATCTGGACACCGACATCACCGACCGCCACGTCCTGATAGTCGAGGACATCATCGACAGCGGCCTGACGCTGGACTACCTGCGCGGCCAACTGCTGCGGCGCAACCCGGCCAGCCTGAAGATCTGCGCCCTGCTGAATAAGCCGGAGCGCCGCCTCGCCGATGTGTCGGTCGATTACCTGGGCTTCGACATCCCGAATGAGTTTGTCGTCGGCTACGGGCTGGACTACGGGGAGCACTACCGCAACCTGCCCTACATCGGGGTGCTGAAGCAGCAGGTGTACACCGGATAGTCCGTTCTGGGGAAAGGGGGGTTTGAGGGGGCAGCCCCTCAGTCTCCCCACTCACATTGTAAAGGAGAACAGCGCCTCTCGAAATCTTGTCTGACAACAGACCAATGTTAGCGAAGCATTAGAGATTGCGAAAACTGTACAAGGATGTCGCTAATCTGTGATCTCGTCACCTTGTCGAAGGCCGTCGCCGTTTGGTATAATGCCGCTATAACAACCGTTCGCCTGAAGGCTCATCCTCTTTCCATTACAACCACGCCTTTAGCTTAATCGAGGAGCCTGGCTCCTGAGAAGGGAGCGATTCACGACCATGGGTGACAATCGCTGGCTTAAGAATAGTTTTGTCTACCTGATCATTCTGGTCGCGGCGTTGGCGCTGTTCTTCAACTACTTCAGCAACACGCAGGGGGCGACGACTGAGCGCGGCATTATGCAGGTGCTCGAAGATGTGAAGGCTGGCAAGGTCGATCTGATCAAAGCTCAAACGGGTAGTACCGATATCCTTGTGAAGTACAAGGATAACACGAACGAGTTCCGCTCACGTCTGGAGTTCGAACGACAGTATCACCAGGCTGCTGGTCGATTCGGGCGTCGATCTCAACAGCGTCGATGTCGTCGTCCAGGCGGCGCCGGCCTGGGGTGGGTTGTTGAACATCTTCACCATCCTGCTGCCGGTCCTGCTGATGATCGGCTTCTTCATCTTCTTCATGCGACAGGCGCAGGGCTCCAACAACCAGGCGCTTTCGTTCGGCAAGAGCCGCGCGCGCATGTTCTCCGGCGACAAGCCGACGATCACGTTCGCCGACGTCGCCGGGCAGGAGGAGGCCAAGCAGGACCTGACCGAAGTCGTCGAGTTCCTGAAATTCCCCGATAAGTTTGCCGCGCTCGGCGCGCGCATCCCGCGCGGCGTGCTGATGGTCGGCCCGCCTGGAACCGGCAAGACGCTGCTTTCGCGCGCCGTCGCCGGCGAGGCCGGTGTGCCGTTCTTCTCGATCTCCGGCTCGGAGTTCGTCGAGATGTTCGTCGGCGTGGGCGCGTCGCGCGTGCGCGACCTGTTCGACCAGGCCAAGCGCAATGCGCCCTGTATCGTCTTCATCGACGAGATCGACGCCGTGGGTCGCCAGCGCGGCGCCGGCCTGGGCGGCTCGCACGACGAGCGCGAGCAGACGCTGAACCAGATCCTGGTCGAGATGGACGGCTTCGATACCAACACCAATGTGATCGTCATCGCGGCGACCAACCGCCCCGACGTGCTCGACCCGGCGCTGGTGCGGCCAGGCCGCTTCGACCGCCAGGTCGTGCTCGATGCCCCCGATGTCCGGGGCCGCATCGCGGTGCTGAAGGTCCACACCAAGGGCAAGCCGCTGTCCGACGACATCAACCTTGAGATCATCGCGAAGCAGACGCCCGGCTTCTCCGGCGCCGACCTCGCCAATGCCGTGAACGAGGCAGCGATCCTCGCGGCCCGGCGCTCCAAGAAGAAGATCGGCATGGCCGAGCTCCAGGATGCGGTCGAGCGCGTGGCGCTGGGCGGCCCTGAGCGGCGCAGCCGCGTGATGACCGAGCGCGAGAAGCTGCTGGTCTCCTACCACGAGGCTGGCCATGCGATCGTCCGCTGCGGGTATGCCCAAGGCCTACCCGGTCCAGAAGGTCACAATCGTCCCGCGTGGGCGCGCCGGCGGCTACACGCTGTACCTGCCCGAGGAGGACAGCCTGCGCTACACGACCGCCGCGCAGTTCAAGGCCCAACTGGTCTTCGCTCTGGGTGGACGTATCGCCGAGGAGATCGTCTTCGGTATGACTGAGATCACGACCGGCGCGTCGAGCGATATCACGCAGGTCACCCGGATCGCGCGCGCGATGGTCACGCGCTACGGTATGAGCGAGAAGCTGGGCCCGATCGCCTTCGGCGAGAAGGAGGAGCTGATCTTCCTGGGCCGCGAGATCAGCGAGCAGCGCAACTACGGCGATGAGGTCGCTCGTGAGATCGACCGCGAGGTCCACCGGATCGTCACCCAGGCTTCCGAGCGCACGCGCCAGATCCTCAACACCAACCGCCAGGTACTCAATGATATGGCCAGCGCGCTGATCGAGACTGAGACGGTCGACGGCGACCGGCTGCGCGAGCTGCTCGGCCGGGTGGTCTCGCTCAAGATCGAGGATGAGGTCACTGTGAATGGCAATGGCGTCGTCCCGACGGTCGGCGTGACGACGCCGCTACAGTCCTAGAACGCGGAAGCGCGGAACGGCGGAAGCGACGGAACCGAAAGAACGGAATCACGGAAGGGGTGGCGATGCGCCACCCCTTCCGTTTTTATTTTCAAAACCTGTAGGGCCGGCCCTCCGTGGCGGCCCCATCCACGCATCACGTTTCACGCTTCACGCTTCACGTTTCATGCATCACGCCTCACGCCTCGGTCCCTTCCCCGCCCGGTATGGTATAATAGTCGCCACCAGAACACAGCGATCAGGAGGTTCGTGTATGTCCGGCCACTCAAAATGGCACTCGATTCGCCGCTCCAAAGGCATTCTCGACCAGCGGCGCGGCCAGCTCTTCACCAAGCTGGCGCGCGATATCACGATCGCGGCGCGCGAGGGCGGCAGCGGTGACCCCGACTCGAACTTCCGCCTGCGCATCGCCGTGGATAAAGCCAAGGGCAGTAATATGCCGGCCGACAACATCCAGCGGGCGATCGACCGCGGGCTGGGCAAGGGTGGCGAGTTGGCGCTTGAGGAGATCTACTACGAGGGCTACGCCCCCGGCGGGATCGCGATCCTGATCGAGACGGCCACCGACAACCGCAACCGCACCAATGCCGAGGTCCGCGCGACGCTGACCAAGGCCGGCGGTAGCCCCGGCGAGCCTGGCTCGGTCGGCTGGTTGTTCGAGCAGAAGGGGCTGATCACGATCGATCTGACCGCTAAGTCGCTCGACCCGGAGGAACTCATGCTCCAGGCGATCGACGCTGGCGCCGACGATGTCGAGGTCGGCGAGGATACGCTCGAGATCTATACCGACTTCAAGCAGTTCGCGGCGGTGCGCCAGAAGCTGCTGGCGGCCGGCCTGGCGCTCAGCGGGGCCGAGAAGATCATGCTGCCCAAGACCACGATCAAGTCCGAGGGGAAAGAGGCCCTCCAGGCCATGCGGCTGATGGAGAAGCTTGAGGACCTCGACGACGTTCAGAAGGTCTACAGCAACCTAGACGTCAGCGAGGAGCTGGCGGAGCAGTTCGCCAACGAATGAGAACGATTGGCATTGACCCCGGCACCGCGATCATGGGCTGGGGGATCGTGGACGAGGCCCGCGGGACGCTGAGCCTGGTGGCGTATGGGGCGCTGACGACCCCGGCCGGTATGGCGGCGCCCGACCGGCTGGTTATCCTCTACGATGGGCTCCAGGCGCTGCTGCGTGAGCACCGGCCCGAGACGGGGGCGGTCGAGGAGCTGTTCTTCGGCAAGAACGTCAACACGGCGATCGGCGTGGGGCAGGCGCGCGGCGTGGCGCTGCTGGCGCTGGCCCAGGCCGGCCTCCCCATCCACGAGTACAAGCCCACGCAGGTCAAGCAGGCGGTGGCCGGCTATGGCGGGGCCGACAAGCAGCAGATGCAGGAGATGGTCAGGCTGACGCTGCGGCTCTCGGCCATCCCCAAGCCCGACGACGCCGCCGACGCGGTGGCGGTCGCGATCTGCCACATCTACAATGCGCCGATGCTGCGGAAGATCGCCGGGCGCTAGTGGCCGGAACCTCTTTTGATCCACGAAGTTCGCGAAGGCCGCGAAGACCACGAAGCTTCTTATAAATTGACAATCAAACCGGCTCTGATTTCCAGGTCTGGTCCTCGACGCGCAGGAGCGCCGGGTTGAGCAATTGCGCCGCGCCGCACGCCACCAGCAGCGCCCCCAGGACGGCCGCCACCACGCCAGGGTGGAACGCCCCGCCGCTCCAGCCCGCCAGCGCGGTGCCCAGCGGCCACGAGCACTGCGCGATCAGCCGGCGACCGCGAAGACCCGCCCCTGGAGTTCACGCGGCGTCTGGCGCTGCCAGATCGCCTGCGAGTGCGCGTTCAGGATGGGGTTCATGGCCTCGAAGATGAACGCCATCGCCAGCGTGAGCGGGAGCAGCGCCGAGAGGCCAAAGGCCAACTGCGCGCCGCCGGCGATCATCAGCGGCACCACCACCCCGTAGACGCGCCCGGACCTGAGCCCACCCCACGCGCTGATCGCGACCCCGCCGAGCACGCCGCCAATGCTGCCGGCCGAGATCAGCAGCGCCAACGCCGCCTCAAAGGTGAACCCGCGCGCCGCCCAATCACCCGCCAGGTGGTACTTGACCAGCAGCGGCTGCAAGACGACGATCGGCGCGGTGACGAAGTTGTATACGGCGACGGTGCCGAGCAGCCATAGCAGCGGCCCGCGCCGCCGGATGTAGCGCGCCCCCTGCCGTACATCGGCCCAGATGCTCTGCCCCGGCACGCCGGCGCGGCGATCGGTTCGTTGCGGCGATGGGATGCAGAGCTTGGGCAAAACGGCGGCTGCAAGCAAAAAGGTCAGCGCGTCGGCGGCGATCGCCAGCATAGTGCCGTCGGCAAGCCGGGCGAGCAGCGCGCCCCCGGCGCCCGGCACGGCCCCTTGGCGCGCCAGGGCCGGTAGCACGATCAGCCCGGCCGCCAGGCCAGGGGCCAGGATGCCAGAGAGCGAGAGCATGGTCTGCATCATGCCGTTGGCGCGCGGCAGCAGGTGCTCGGGCACCAGCATGGCGTAGGAGGTGTTCAGCGCGGCGCTGTGGAATGAGTTGCAGGTGAACAGGAGCGCCGTGAGCAGCAGTAGCGGCCAGAGCGTCAGGGTGTGGGTCGCCAGCAGCGCCAGCAGCACCAGGCTGACGGCGCCGCTGGCCAGGTTGGCCCAGATCATGGTCTGCCGTCGGTCGTGGCGGTCGGCCCAGGCGCCGGCCAGCGGCGCCCCGAAGATCATGGGCAGCGCGCCGGCCAGGCTCAGCGCCGAGAGCGCGAACGCCAGCTCGGCGCGCTGCTCGGGGCGCGGGTACAGCGCCTGGGTCAGCCAGATGTTGACGGCGAAGAAGGTCAGCGCGCTGCCGAACAGCGAGAGCGATTGCGTACACCACATCACGACGAAGGTTCGCCAGCCGTCCGCCGGCGGGTTGTAGCGGATGGCGTCGATCATTGGTACCTCCGGCCGCTTGCCATAGAGGTCATAAATGTAGGGAATAGAATACGGATCAGACGGATCGAACCGATGTTGACGGATGAGGAAAAAGAAGTCATCCGTGGATAGCCGCTCCATCCGTAGCATCCGTGTTCGATGGCCCACGATCTCCTGTGGAACTGCACTAGGCGCCGGTGAGCAGCGCATTGATATTCGGGGCGACCCGCGCGTAGGCGGCCGAGGCGGTCTGCTGGCCCTGGAAGACCGGGATGAGCGCGTCGTTGACCATCACGGCGATCTCGGGCCACTGCTCGACTTGCGGCAGCGTCCGGCCGTGCTGGAGCGCCGCCATGATCGCGTCCGACCCGGAGACCTGGCTGGGGCGCGCCGAGGCCGAGCGCAGGGCCGGCGCGGCGAAGGGCAGGATGCTTTCCTTGATCTTGTTGCCCTCGGGGCCGACGCTCCAGGCCGCGAAGGCCAGCGCCGCGTCTTTGTTGACGGTCTTGGCGCTCACGGCCAGGCCGGAGACGCTGAGTGGGCTAGCCGGGGTGACGCCGGTCGGGAGCGGGGCGATCGCCCACTTGAACGGCAGCTTGGCGTCGAGCAGGCTGGCGGCCAGGCTGCTCGACGCCGGCAGCATGGCGACCTGCTGGTCCATGAAGAGCTTGACCGGGTCCGGCCCGTTGACCAGCGGCGGGGGCGGTGCGACCTTGTGGATGTCGACCATGTCGGCGGCGAACTGGACGCCGGCCGCCGCTTCGGGGCGGTCGAGCAGCGTTTGCTTGCCGTCGGCCGAGATCAGCTCACCGCCGTTGCCCCAGACCATCGCGCCCCAGGTGCCCAGAGCGGTGCCATAGCGGGTTTGCCCACCCGACGTAACGGTCAGCTTCTTGGCGTTTTCGAGCCAGTCATCCCAGGTCCAGCCGGGGGCAGGGGGCACGAGGCCGCTCGCCGCGAATAGGTCCTGATTGTAAAACATGACCTGCGGCATGACGTCGGCGGGCAGGCCGTAGAGCGCGCCGCCGCGGGTCCAGACGTCGAGCGCCGCGTCCTGGAAGTCGTCGTTTTTGAGTTGGGTGCTGCCGAGCAATGGCTGGAGGTCGAGCACGGCGCTGCGGTTGATCAGCGCGGGGAGCTGGGTGTCGACGCTGACGAACAGGTCCGGCGCTCCGCTTTCCAGCCGGGTGAGGAGCTGCTGGGCGTAATCCTGCGCCGGCAGCGGCAGGGCCTGGATGCGAACCTGCGGATTGGCGGCGGTGTAGGCTTTGATCAGCTCGGCGGCGGCGGCGCTGTTCGCGGGGTCGTCGGGGTAGGCGTAGGTCAACGTGACCTGCTGGGATGCGGGCGCCCCGCCGCACGCGCCGAGGAGCGCGGCCACCAGCAATACTGCCAGGACACGGAAAAAGGACTGAACTCGCATCGTCGTTCTCCTTGTGAGGATATGGTTTCCATTGTGTTACGTGTTGCGTGTTGCGTGAACCGGCGCACGCAACACGCAACACGTAACACGTAAGATAGACCCTTTAATGTAGTATCAGTATATGGGCGGGGTATCGTGTGAGTGTCGAATGGGGGGAGATTGGGGCGAACCAGGACGACATTCTTTTCAGACCGCGCCACGGGTCACGATCCGCTCGCCGTCGGCGCGCATGGCGGCAATGTCGCGGTCCACGGTGCGCGCGGCCACGCCCAGGGCGCCGGCGAGATCGTTGACGGTGGGCTCGGCGCCTTGGGCCGACGCCTCGGCGCATAGGCGGCGGATGCGGGTGTGGCGCTCGGCGACCTTGCCGCCGCCGATGCGCGCCTGCTGGTCCTCAGCGCTCTCGACCGTCCACAGCACCTCGGCGAACTCGTCGGAGCGGAGCGGGCGGCCGCGCGGCGTGCCCTGGCGCGCCAGCCGCACCTTGACCTGGCCTGGCCCAGGCTCAAAAGCGCTGGTCATAAGCTCTTGCAGCGTCTGCCGCACCTGGTCCAGGTGTGTCGTCATCCCACACGATTGGAACAAGACTTGGGCTTGCAACAGGAGCGGCTGGGCCTCGCAGGCGCGAGCGCCCGCCAGCAGGTGCTGCGCGTAGGCGACGTAAGTCAACGCCAGCTCATCATCATAGTGCGCCTCCTGCAATAACTGCACGCTCAGGGTGAAGCTGGCCTTGGCGTCAGGCAGCTCGGCGTGGGGGGGCGGAAGCTGGCCGCGGGTGTCGGCGCTGCGAAGCTGGCCCAGCAGCCGGTAGGCCACGCCGCGATAGGCTTTGGACCCCAGCCACTGCGCCAGTGTGAAGCCTTCTTGCAGGTATTGCCAGGCGCGGTCGATTCGCCCCTCGATGCACCAGATATCGGTAGCGACCAGCAGCGCGCGGGCTTTGATCCAGCGGTCTTCCAATTGCAGCGGCCGTTCCAGCCGGTTGAGCGCCTCGTCGTGCCGGCCGAGATCGCGGAGCGTCGCGGCGATCAGGACCTGATTGAACTCAGCGGCGGCCATTCGTTCCTGCTTGACGCAGATCGCGAAGGACTCGCCGAGCGACTCGATCGCCTCGTCCAGGCGGCCCATTCGCCGGTACGCCTCGCCGAGGGTGAACAGGCACGAAGAGACGTCGTCCAGCGCCCCGATCGAGCGCAGGAATGGGAGACACTGCTCGACCGCCTGGATGCCGTCGACGAGCTTGCCGCGCATGAGCAGCGCGCCGGCGAAGTCGGACAGACAGGCGTACTCTGCGAAGCGATTGCCCTGCCGGCGATAGATCTCAAGCGCCTGCGTGAAATAATCGATGACCTGATCGGTCGGGCCGTTCTGCCGCAGGTAGCTCCAGCCGATCTCGAATCAAACATTTCGCCCGCTCGGTGTCGAGGTTCAGCGCTTCGTACAGCTGTAGCCCCTCGTTCAGGAAGCGACGGGCCTCGGCGTAGTCATCCATGCGGAAGCTGATCAACCCGGCCTGGTAATAAACCTCGGCGCGATCGATCAGGCGCGGGCTCTCGGCCGCCAGGGCCATGGCCTCCTTAATGGCCTCGCGCGCGCGTGGGTACTCATTGCGTAGGCCGTAGACGAAGCAGAGGCCATTGAGGGCCTGGATCTGGGCGGTGCGGCGCGCGCCCACCCGCGCCTGCGCCTCCGGCCCTGCATCCCCCTGCGCCAGCGCCAGCACCGCCTCGTAGGCCGTGATCGCCATCACGTGGTCGCCCAACGGTGTGGCGGCCTCGCCGCGCTTCAGCTCGATGTTCCAGACCGTGGGCAGGTCCACCACCGGCTCCTGGGCGGCCGCCTCGCGGGCCTGGTCGTAGAAGCGCAGGGCGTCCTGCCAGGCGTAGACCGCGCGCGCCCGGTCGCCGGCCTGGAGCAGGTAGGGCCGCGCCTTGCCCCAGGCGCCGGCCAGGTACAGGTGCTGGCCCAGCGACTCGACCTGGGCGTAGTACTCCTGCTCCAGCGCCTCGGCCGCTTTCAGGTGCAGCGTCTGGCGCGTCGAGGGATCCAGCTCCTCGTAGATCACCTCGCGCAGGGTCTCGTGGCCGAAGCGGTAGCCGGCCGGGTCCTCGACCAGGAACTGCCGTTGCAGCAGCTCGTGCGGCACGCCCGGCGAGGCGGCCATCCTGGCCCAGGTGGTCGGCGCGAAGGACTGACCAAGCACGGCGGCGGCGGCCAGGGCCTGGCGATCCTCGGCGCCCAGCTCCTGCACGCGCCCGGCGATCGCCGCCTGGAGCTTGTCCGGCAGCGGCAGCTCCTGGTAGTCAGTCGCCTCGTGGTCCCAGGGGGTGTGCCAGCCGCCGGTCGCGTCGTGCCGCAGCAGCCCCTGCTCGACCAGCGCCCGTAGCGTCTCCAGCACGAAGTGTGGGTTGCCGCCGGTGGCCTCCCAGACGCGCTGGCTGAAGCGCGGCGCGGCCTGGCGCAGGTGCAGCGCGCGCCGGATCAGCTCGGCGCACTCGCGCGTGCTCAACGGCGGCAGCTCAACCCGCCGCAGGCAGCCCAGGCGGTCGAGCTGCAATAGGGTGGTCCAGACCGCCTGGCGCTCGGTTAGCGCGTCGGTGCGGCCGCTGAGCAGCAGCAGCACGCGGGCATCGGCCAGCGGCGGCGCCAGGGCCGCCAACGCGGTCAGGGTGGCGGCGTCGAACCAATGCAGATCCTCCAGCACCAGCACCTGCGGTGTGAGCGTACCCAGCGCCGCCAGCAGCCGCCCGATCGCGGCGTGGAGCAGGGCGGCCTGGCGCTCGCCGGTGGGCGGGGCCAGTGACAGGGTGGGGAGCAGATCGGCCAGTTGGGGCAGCAACGGCAGCAGGGTGCCTAGCAGGTGGGCGGGCAGCAGGTCGGCTAGCTGGCGGGCGCGCTGCGGGGTCAGCAGCTCGCCCAGCGCCGCCCGCAGCGCGCCGAAGGGCAGCGCCTGGGCATCCTCGCGCCCGCGGCCCCAGCTCACCTGCGCGCCGCGCCAGCTCGCCCCGGCGGCGACCTCGGTCAGCAGCCGGGTCTTGCCCAGGCCGGCGGCGCCTTCGAGCAGCACCAGCCCGCCGAAGCCGGCGATGGCCTGCTCGACCGCCTCCATCAGCTCGGCGCGCTCGTGCTGGCGCCCAACCAGCGCCAACTCGCGGGCGACTGTGGGGGGGGCCGGGGTCGGGGCGGCCGGTCGCTCGCCGACGGCACGGGTGGGCCCGCCGACGCGGCGGGCCTGGAGGGCCAGCAGCTCCTCATGGAGACTGAGGGTCTCGACGTCGGGCTCGACGCCCAGCTCGGCGGCCAGGACGCTGCGGCAGTGCTCGAAGGCGCGCAGGGCATCGGCCTCGCGGCCCAGCAGGTAGTACAGGCGCATGAGGGCGCGGTGGGCGTCCTCGCGCAAAGGGTCGGCGTAGACTAGCCGCAGGGCCATCTGGACGGCGGCGTCCAGGGCGGGCTGCTGCTGGTAGTGGACGAGCAGGCGCTGGACGGCACTGAGGTACAGCTCACGCAGCCGCTCCCGCTCGTAGAGCGCCCAGTCGTCGTAGCAGTCCTCCAGGAAGTCGCCCCGATACAGCTCGACCGCCTGTTGCAACTGCGCGGCGGCCTCCGGGCTGTCGGGCGTATCGGCGGATGAGCCGGCGGCCTGGAGTAGGCGCTCGAAGGCGATCAGATCGACGTGGGCCTCGGAGGTCGAGCGGAAGGTGACGGTGTCGCCGCCGATCTGGAGCAGCGTGGTGTCCTCGGCGTCGGTGGAGGCGAGCAGGCGACGCGCACGCCAGAGGGTATCGGAGAGCACCCGGCGGCCCTGGCGCGGCAGCATGTCCGGCCAGAGCATATCGACCAGCTTGTCACGGCGCTGGGGCACATCGTGCTGCGCGATCAGCAGGCCCAGCAGCGCCAGCACACGCTGGGTGGGCGGGCGACGGGCGGGCTCCTGCCCGTACAGGATCTCCAGCGCGCCGAAGACAGCGATCTGAATTTGCGACACAGCAGCGGTCATCGTTGTACGCCTACTACTACGGCGCCGCGAACGAGGCGACTGAGACTCGTTGCGACTTCGTTTTCTAAACGACGCAGGTGGGTAAATATTGTACAGCATCCCTATTGGAGTTGGAAAAGGGGGTGTGGGGGAAGCCCCCACAGAAAAGCCCACCCACGTTCCAAATGATTTAGGAATGCTATAGCGTTCCTAAATAAGTTGTAAAAGGGGGTGTGGGGGAAGCCCCCACAAAAACCCCTTTCCACTTTACAACCCTGCAAGGAATGCTATATATGTTCCCGCTTGCGCGTGTCAAGGCAGGGCGGAATAGTGCTGCGACCGTATTCCAGCGGAGTAATACGGATGGGAAACGGCTATGATTTGGTGGACCACTATTGTATGTCCAGCCGCTACAGATGTCAATCCGTCCCCGGCCCGATCGGAAGCGCCGATTGACGCACCGGCACTGCGGCCTTATAATGCGCCGCAACCCGGAGCTACGTGAGGAATAATATGAAGCTGCTCGTGTTCGTCACCAACGACAACGTCGCTGATGCAACCGTGGACGCGCTGGTCGAGCAAGGGTTTCGCGTCACCCGCCTGGCCTCGACGGGCGGGTTCCTACGCAAAGGCAACACCACGCTGCTCGTCGGCGTCGAGGAAACCGCCGTCGAGCGCGCGGTCGGAATCGCGCGTCGCATGGCGCCAGGGGCGCTGGTCATCACGCTGGACCTGGAGCGCTACGAACGAGTTTGAAGCTACTCTATATCGCGAGCGGCATCCCCGTCCCCGGCACACTCGGCGGCTCAACTCATACGCTGGAGGTTGCGCGCGGCCTGGCGGCGCGCGGCCACACGCTGCACGTGGTCGCCTGCTCACGCGCGGGATGGGGCGGTCTAGCATCGTTCGCCCGGCCCGTCTCCACGCTCTACGATGGCATTCATCTGCACCACCTTGATATCCCCAAGGGCGCCACGCTGCTGAGTGCCCCCCTCATCGGGCGGCTGGCCCGCGCGGTCGCCCCCGACCTGATCATGGAGCGCTACTACAACTTCGCCGGCGCCGGCATCTGGGCCGCGCGGCGGATGGGCCTGCCCACGATTCTCGAAGTCAACGCGCTGATCCTCGACCCGCCGCAGGTCTTCAAGCGGCGGCTCGACGACCGGCTGGGCGGGCCGATGCGCCGCTGGGCGCTGGCCCAGTGCCGCTGGGCCGATCGGATCGTCACCCCGCTGCACACGACCGTGCCCGCGCAGATCCCGCGCGCCAAGATCGTCGAGCTGCCGTGGGGGGCCAATGTCGATCGCTTCGTGTCAGTGGTCAGTGGTCAGTTGTCCGTTGCGGCAAGCCAGGAGCAACGGACAACGCGCAAGGGCGTATTGCATACGCCCCCAGTGGACACGGTGGTGTTTCTCGGCTCGTTCCGCGCCTGGCACGGCGTGCTCGACTTCGTGCGGGCCGCAGCACTGCTGCTGGCGGCCGGGCGGGACTGCCGGTTTCTGCTGGTGGGCGACGGCCCGGAGCGGCCGGCGGCCGAGCGGCTCGCGGCGGCGTGGCCCGGCCGCTTCGAGTTCAGCGGCGCCGTCCCCTACGCCGAGGTGCCATGCCTGCTTGCCGGCGCCCAGGTCGGCGTCGCGCCCTTCAACACCGCGCCGCACCCGGCGCTGCGCGCGGCCGGCTTCTTCTGGTCGCCGCTCAAGGTCTACGAGTACATGGCCGCCGGGCTCCCGGTCGTCACCGCCGATATCGCCCCGCTCAACCAAGTCATCCGCGATGGTCAGGAGGGCGCGCTCTACCGCGAGGGCGATGTCGCCGGTCTGGCGGCGGCGATCACGCGCCTGCTCGACGACCCCGGCACGGCGCGGGAGTTCGGCCGGCGGGCGCGGGCGCGGGTCGCTAAGCACTACTCGTGGCAGCGGCACTGCGCCGAGCTGGAGCGCATCGCCGTCGAACTTACTGCTGGAAAAGGGGGAGTTTGAGGGGCGGCCCCTCAAACTCCCCCTTTTCTAATCTCCAATCTCCAATCTCTAATCTCCAATCACAGGAGTTACTATGTCGCTCCTGATTCTCGCCGACGACCTGACCGGCGCCGCCGACTGCGCCGCGCGCTGCCACAGTGCCGGCATGCCGGCCACGATCTGCGTGCAGCCGCCGGCGGCACCACTTCCGCCGGGCGCCGTCGCCTGCACCAGCGACTCGCGCCACCTGCCCCCCGCCATAGCCGCCCGCAGAGTGCGCGATCTAGCCGGCGGCCTGCGGCATCTCGAAGACGCGGTCTGGTACAAGAAGATCGACTCGACGCTACGCGGCAATATCGGTGCCGAGCTGGATGCCCTGCTGGACGCCCTGGATCGCTCCTGCGCCGTCGTTTGTCCGGCGTTTCCGGGTCAGCGGCGCGGCCTGCACGACGGCTATCTCGTCTGCGCGCCGCCCCTGGCCACGCCACCCCACCTGCCGTCGCTGCTGGCGCGGCAGTCGCGGCGCCGGGTGGCGGCCATCCCGCTCGGCGCTGTCCACGCCGGAGCCGACCACCTGGCCGGGCTGCTTGCCACCCACGCCGAAGCGGCGCCCCTGCTGGTCATCGACGCCCTGACCGACGCCGATCTGCACACTATCCTGACGGCGACTTCCAGGGCGCTCCCCGGCGCGCTTCTGTGCGGCAGCGCCGGGCTGGCCGGCGCGCTGGCCGCCGCCTGGCCCACAGCGCCCGCGCACGATCCCGGCGGACCGGCGCTCGCCGAGCAGGCGTCATGTGGCCCAGCGCTGCTGGTGGTCGGCAGCGGCAGCCCCGCCGCGCGCCAACAGAATCGCCTACCTGCGACGACACCGGCCGGTCGAGGCGATCGAGATCGCGACCGCCGAAGCGCCGCCCGCGCTAGACACACGCTCCCCGACGCCCGGCGCGTGGCCCGCCGACATCCTGCTGCACCTGCCGGAGCCGCCGCCCGGCGCCGCGCTGGACGGCCCCGCTGCGCGGGCGCGCGCCGCCGCCCTGGCCGAGGCGGCGCATGCTGTGATCGCGCGCGTCGGCCCAGATCTACTGGTCCTCGTCGGCGGCGACACCGCGATCCACGTGCTCGACCGGCTGAGCGTCGGGCGCCTGGCAGTGCTGCGCGAGCTGCTGCCCGGCATCCCACTCGCGCAGAGTGTCGGCGCCGGGCACGCGCCGCTGGTGGTGCTGAAGCCCGGCGGTTATGGCGACGAGGATGTGTTGGGTACGTTGTTAGGCCGGTTATGAATGATCATCAGTATCGAGTGGACTCCGTACACCACGCCCACCACGATTGAGGACGTGGGTATAGATCATGGTGGTTTTGACATCATTGTGTCCAAGTAGCTCCTGGACGGTACGAATGTCATAGCCGGCTTCGAGCAGATGCGTGGCGAATGAGTGGCGGAAGGTGTGGCAGGTGGCCCGTTTGGGTATCTGTGCGAGCTGGGTTGCTCGTTTCACCGCTTTTTGCAACCCACTCTCATCCACATGATGCCGTCGGCGTTCCCCCGAACGTGGATCAAGGGAGAGGCGTTCGGCAGGGAAGACATATTGCCAGATCCACTCCTGGCTCGCGTTAGGGGATTTCCGCTCGAAGGCTTCAGGGAGATACACATGCCCGAAGCCAGCTTGCAGATCCTGTGCATGGAGCAGCCGAACCCGTCGTAGCTGATCCTGGAGTGGCGCAGCCAGGCGATCTGGCAGCATGCTGAGGCGATCTTTAGCGACTTTGCCGTCCCGCACAACAACCTGATGCTGGGTAAAGTCCACATCCTTGACACGCAGGCGGGCGCATTCCAGTAGCCGCAGCCCGCTGCCATACAGCAGTTTGGCCATGAGTTGATGCACTCCACTCATCGCATCCAGGACCTGCCGTACCTCCTCGCGGGTAAGCACCGTCGGGAGACGCTGCGGCTGCTTGGCACGCACGGCGTTCAGGGGAGCGACAAGTGGTTGCTGCAACACTTCCGTGTACAGAAACAGCAGCGCGCTGAGCGCCTGGTTCTGGGTCGATGCGGCGACGTGCTACTCTACAGCCAGGTGGGTGAGAAAGGCTTCGACCTCAACGACACCCATCTCCTGGGGATGGCGCTTGTTGTGAAAGAGGATGTAGCGCGTAATCCAGGCCACGTAGGCTTCTTCGGTGCGCAGTGAGTAATGCTTGCGGCGCAGGGTCGCGCGAACGCGATCGAGGAGACGTGGGGGATTGGCTGACATGGCGAAGGTCTTCTCTGTAATATAGTGTGGTCGGTCGAGTTGATAGCGCTTGTCGAATGATGCCATTGGCATTATACTGGCGCTGATAGACGGACGGAAATCCGCCTATTACACCGCGTAGGAGATAGAGAGGGATACGCGTAGGTCGAAATAGCCTCCCTGGGGGGAGTTCGACGGACGGCCGTCCGTGAAAACAGGAATATCGAGGACGGGGGTCGGTCTATTTGTAGTTAGGCGGCAACCCATCAACGTTTGCTCCAATGTGAGTGCTCGGTTTTGCTGCTATACTATTCACCGCTAACCAACCATTCGCTGCTTCAACAGAGCGACAGGACATCCGATGAGTGAGCATGTCTTTGCGCGTATCTCCGGTTATCACCTGACCATTTTGCCCTTGGTACCGTTTGAGTATCGCCAATCAGTTGACGATGATCACCTCCTGGTACTGAGCCATACAGCCAGTTCGACCACGAAACAGGCGACGCTGCGGGTAGGTGACGACGGCTATCGCGTAGAACTCGCTCCAAATACCGCATCCCTCGACGAAGTGGCCGATCTTACGCCGAGCGCCCGTGCTGGCGCGTGGGTGATTGAAACCTCCGTATTTACGGTATCGTGGCCGCGTAATTTTGCCTTCGTCTCGCCACCTGATGCTGGGAATCCATCCGTGTTCGATCTGATTGGATCAGACAATGCGCTGATCTACTTTCAGGGACCGTTTCAAACAACGCGCCTACCGGCGCTGGCAGATATGCGTGCGCCTGGACAAGCCATAACTGCAACAGGAACGATGAACGAACGGCAATGGGTGGAATTCGCCTACGAGCACGAGGCAGTGGCCTGGCTTCAGCGCCACTATGTCATCCCGTTCAGCAGTCATCGAGCGCTAGTTCTGACACTGCAAGCACCACAGAAGCAGGCAAGCCACAGTATTGATGCCGCAGATAACATGATCGAGACGTTAGCGCCAGTCGAAGCGCTTGAGTAGCCATCGATAACGCCATCGAATGGCTGCCGCCGAACAAGGGCTTCCAGCCGACCGCCCCTGCCGGTGCGCTCAAGATCGTTCGAATTTTGAGGAATGCTTTCCCGATTTATCAATGCCCTACTCGCAGAGGCGGCAGCTGAAGCCCAAGCCGTTAGGCGGGTTTCATATCACTGCTTCTGTTGTCAGACACTGATGATCGTTTAGCTCGTTGCACAAGGAAGCCATGTATGCAGTACTCCATCCTCGGTTCTACCGGTATCAGCGTGTCCCGGATCGCGCTCGGCACTGCCACCTTCGGAGTCGCACCGACTGCGGAGCACACCGATCGGCTCGTCGGCGAAGCGCTCGACCTTGGCATCAACTTCGTTGACACCGCCGACGTATACGGAAATATGCCAGTCTTCGACCGGCCAGGTGCTCCTGCCGCCGCCAACAGGGAACCCGCCGAGCAGCTCATTGGTCGAGCACTCCGAGGTCGCCGCGACGAGGTGGTGATCGCCACCAAGTCCAACGGGATCGTCGGGCATGGCGTCAATGACCGCGGCCTATCGCGCAGGCATATCATTCGCCAGGTCGAGACGAGCCTACGTCGCCTAGAGACGGACTATATCGACCTCTACTACGCCCACGACCCTGACCCGCACACACCGCTGGAGCAGACCCTCGCGGCGTACGACGACCTTATTCGGCAGGGCAAGATCCGGTACGTCGGCCTGTCCAACCACCCCGCCTGGCTGGTTACTCGCGCTCTGTGGATCGCGGACGATCGTCGTCTGAACGCGCCCGTCGCCGTGCAGGTAAAGTACAACCTCATCGACCGGGCCGCTGAACGCGAACTCGCGCCCGCCTGCGAGCAGTTCGGGCTGTCCATCGTCCCCTACGCGCCGCTGCATGGCGGCTTGCTCGCCAGTCTTGAAGTTCTCGACCGGGACGTCGTCGGCGATCAACGATTCCAGGGTTCCGGGTTCCCCGAGTCCGAAATCGCCATTGCCCGCGAGGTCGAGCGACTCAGCCGTGCATGGGGACTGCAGCCATATCAGGTCTCGCTCGCCTGGTTGCTGTCGCGCCCGGCAGTCGCATCAGTCATCGTCGGAGCCGAGACCCCGGACGAGCTGCGCGCTAACGCGACAGCGACCGACGTCCAGCTTGAAACGGCGCAACTCGACGCGCTTACTGCGCTAGCCAGCGAACCTGCAGCCTTTTATCACCGCGCCGGCGACGGACCGGAACGACCGCCCGCAACAGCCGACCCAGCCGACCCTGACGCGACCGACTGAGCTACTCGACCTCACTAGCAGTGGAGGAGACGGAGACATGAGAACGGCTGTTGCATGGAGAGCAGGTCAGGCAGCGCGGCGGCGTTCAAAGTGTGCAATATGCGGCCACACCCGCCTAACAAGCGCATCCTGAGAAACCCCTAGCTTGGTACGGGTTCGGTTGCACCGGCTGGTTGCTTCGTGGCGGCAGGTGTGAGGGTATAGCCCAGCTTCTCTGCTCGGCGCGTCAACTGGCGCAGCTCGCGCTCCTGACGTTTCTGCTCATACGCCTCGGCACTTTCCGCTTCATAGGCTTCCCCATATTTCAGCAGGTGGTAGACGATCCGCGCAATCTTGTGGGCTGTGGCAACCGTGGCCTGTTGCGGCCCTTTGCGCGCTCGCATCGCCCGATAGTAGGCGCCAATCGCCGAATCGGATCGCGACACCGATTGCGCTGCTTGTCGAAACGCTTGGGTCGCTCGATTGACCACCTTGAGCGTGCGTGAGCGTAGCACCTTCCCTCCCGAAATGTCGTTGCGTGGTGCGAGTCCCAGCCAGGCACAGAAGTGCTTGACGGTCGGGAAGCGCTCCATATCGGTGCCAATCTCGCTGATGATCGTTTGCACACTGGAGGCTGAGAGGCCCATCACTGCCACCAGATCGACCCCCAGGATGCGTGCATACTGCGCCCGTGTCGGTGCCGGTGGCGCATTCTTGGTCTTCGAGTTGCGTTTGGCTGGTGGCAGGTCGGGCAAGGGCGCCTGTGGGTCGCCATTGCGCGCCTCCATCCGCTGCAAATACCGCTCCACCTCGCCATCACAGACCGCAATCTGTGCGGTGTACACATCATAGATGACCAGAGCTTGTTGGAGAACAAAGATCAGCTCATCTTTCCAGGTCCCAGTCAGCGCTTTAGCAATCGTCTCGGTGCTGGACTTGCAGGCTGGGTTGCGCTTCTGAGCCAGTGTGACTGGGTCACGCTCGCCATCAACGATCGCGCGGATGATCGCTTGGCCGGTCGTGCCCATGATATTGCTCAGGACGCGCTCCAGTTGGATGTTCATCTGCTGCAACGCCCGCTGCATGTGCAGAATATGCGGCGCCCGATGTTGGATGAGTTCGGCGCGATAGCGTACCAGGATGCGTAACGCGCTAATCTCGGCGTCGGGGCGAAACGAGGCTTGCAGCAAGCCAAGGGCGTGCAATTTCTGCAACCATTGCGCATCATTCCAGTCGCTCTTGCGTCCGGGGACGGTCTTGACAGGGCGAGCGTTGACCAGATAGGGAGTGATACCGTGCTGTTCCAGCAATTCGTAGATCGGCACCCAATAGACCCCGGTTGACTCGAGGGCGACGGTATCGATGCCGCAGCTCACCAGCCAGGTGACCAGCGCCAGCAAGTCGGGGGTAAAGGTGCGGAACACACGCACAGGCTCAACATCGCGAGAAGGCGGCACCGCAACGACGATCTCATTGGCACCAATATCCATCCCAGCGGCATTGGGGTGGATGGTCGGCAAGCCGTCCAAGTGGAGGGTCTTGGGTGTGCGACGAGTGTGGGGCATAGCAACCTCCTGCAACAAGGTGATGGAAGAGACTGCGACCAGCCCCCGCACCTGATGAGAGTAGCTTCCTGAACGGGGTCGGTCGCAGCAGGCGCCACAACCGCCACCAGTGATGGAGTCACCGATGCGTGGGAACCAGGATGCAGCATGGGCTCAATCGCTCCAGTGCGCTTGACGGTCTGTTGCTGCTGGTCGTATGATAATGATACAGGCGGATGGGTGGGGCATGTCAAGGGGGTTTCTCTGGTGGGGAGTCACGACCCGCCGTGATGGTTGGATGCAACCGACCGCTTCGCGCACGAGATCGCTGGCATTTTCGGAGTTGATGCCAGCGCTCGCGGCGGCTGATGCGCAGGACGTTGGGCGCACACCATCAAGGCCTTTCCACAGCGCAATCCGCCCGTGTGGTACAATCCACATGACCAATATAGCCGTACCGTGCGTGAAGGAACTACACAATGGGCGCTTCCGAGTGGCGTTACTACATTCCCTATCAGCCAGATATTCGGCAGGCCTTCCACAACCTCCGCGAGTCGCTTTTTCAGCGCGGTCACTACTACCTTCGTGAGCCGTATTGGAAAGCAATGACCTTTGAGGAATGGATTGCACCTGCCGACGTGGAAGACTTTGAAGATGACGAGCGTGCCGAGTACGAGGCCACATTTCGGCGTTTGCAAGCACTTGAAGCACCGACAACCATTGACGAATTGTTAGAATGGAATGGTGAGGAAGGCACATCATCGATCCTTGACATGCTTGACATCGCCAACACTCCCGAATTGTTCACGGTCGCACCACTGACCCACGAACAGTTAACCGCGATTTTCGGCACAATCCAGCCAACCCGCGAGATGATCGAGCAAGCGGACGGCGCATATCACAAGTTCCGTGAAACCGCATCTGGCCTCTATATCATTGTCTATCACGATGGTCTCCCTGTGGAGATCTTCTTTACCGGCTTCTCTGGGGATTAACGTGATAGGTATGAATTTGAAGCCAGTATAACCCTTTGATAAAACCTAAATCGCGTGTGTGCCCAACAAGGTGTTGCAGCGGACGCCGCTTCGCGTCAAGCAAGATCGCGGCGATTTTGAAAGGCGGTAGCAGCCCGCCTGCCTCCTGATCTATCGGTGCGGCGCGGCTAATGCCCAGGCCGTTGGGCCGCCTTCGAGCCAATCCCATACTCCCCGAAGGTAGCCTACTCCTACACTACTCCACATCAACAACCGCTGTGCCATCAAACGCCGCCGGGAAGCGCGTCACCACCGCATCCACGATCGCTTCCCCGATCGACCAAAAGCCCCGCTCGGACTGTAACGCCGTCGCTGCCCACGCCCAATGCCACTTGTGCCGTTCATCCTGCCAGACTGTTAACCCTTGCGCGCTCAACTCGTCGAGCATGAATCCGAGATGCCGTAAGAGGGTGTAGCTGACCATGGTCGCGTCGGCTGGCTCCAGCAGGGCGTGCTGATCCTTGATGAACCTGTGTGCCTCCTACGCGGTTTCTTTGCCCGCTGTGAAAGCGGCAATGCAATAGCGGAGCCTGTGGTACAATGGCCCTGCATCAGCATCTCTATCGTTTTGCTCATCAGCAGGTATCGCCACCGGCTTGCGGATTACCGACGATGGGGCAGTCTACATTGTCACCCCGAATCGCGTCCGAAAGACCAAATCAACGCCCCGCCCACCAAGCCAGTGCATTCCCGGTCTATCGGTGCGGCACGGCTCAATGCTGGCCGTTAGACGCTCCACCTATCAGATAATGTATAGAGATACAGTATAACTATGAAGTGGCGTCCGTTCGTCGACCGTCGATGATCGCAATTGGAGGTGAACCATGAGCGAGTCAAACGACTGGCAAATTCCCGTGAGCGGAGCCAAGCTTTTCGAGGCTATGTTTGTCCCCATGATCACGGCGGTTTGGGCACCGAAGGTAGTAGATCTTGCCCAGCCCCAGCCTGGGGAACATGTTTTGGATGTGGCAGGCGGAACAGGCGCCCTGACCCGTCTGATACCAGCATTCGTTGGTTCGCGTGGGTGTGTCGTCGGATTAGACCTCAACCCGGCCATGCTTGATGTCGCCCACGAGCGGGCGGTGCATCAAGCTAGTGCAGCGTAGATCGAACGGCACGCAGGCGATGCCGGCACCCTACCCTTTGCGGACGCGACCTTTGATATTGTGTACTGCCAGCTTGAAGCCATTCTCGGCAGCGCGCAAAAATAGGTAAATATCATCTGGCAGGGAAGTGCATGTTGATGCTAGAAGGAGAGCTACGATGGCTATCCAACCATTTACGATTGCCATTCCACAAGCCGCCCTTGACGATCTGCACGATCGCCTCGCACGCACCCGCTGGCCCAATGAGGTCCCTGGCGTTGGCTGGAGCCGAGGTGTGCCGCTCGGCTACCTGAAGCAGTTGACCGAGTACTGGCGCACCAGGTACGACTGGCGCAAGCACGAAGCGTTGCTGAACGAGTTCCCGCAGTTCACGACCGAGATTGATGGGCAGACGATTTACTTTCTGCATGTGCGCTCGCCTGAGCCCACTGCGCTACCGTTACTCATCTGCCATGGATATCCCGGCTCGATCGTCGAGTTCATGAACATCCTTGGCCCACTCACCAACCCCCGGAGCCATGGCGGTGATCCGGCAGATGCGTTCCACGTTGTCGCGCCATCGATCCCTGGTTTCGGTTTTTCAACACCAGTCACAGAAGCCGGCTGGGATCTGACGCGCACCTCCCAAGCCTTTGCCGAGCTGATGAATTGCTTGGGTTATGAGCGGTATGCTCTTCAAGCCGGCGACATTGGTTCGGGTATCGTTGGTGAGTCTGGGGCTTCAGGCTCCTGAACATGTCGTTGGGATCCACACCAACACTGATATCACAGCGCTCACGCTGATTGGCATTCCGCTCGCGGCCGAGAACCTCTCGGAGGCAGAACAGGCTCACTTGGAGGAGTTGAAAGCGTACCAGGGCGATGGCCGAGGCTACTTGCAAATTCAATCGACCCGACCGCAAACCCTGGCCTACGGCCTCAATGACTTACCAGTTGCACAGTTGGCCTGGATCGTGGAGAAATTCAAGGAATGGACCGACCCAGCCAAGAGTCTTCCCGAAGATGCGGTTGACCGCGATCAACTCCTGACAAACGTCAGCCTATATTGGTTCACCGGCAGCGGCGCATCGGCAGCTCACTGCATCTACGAAAGTATGCATGCCAGCAGAGGCTGGGAGAGCCCGACGGTCCCAATGGGGATGGCCGTGTTCGGTGGTGATAGCCTCGTACGGCCCCTGATCGATCCGCACCACCAGACAAAACACTGGACCGAGTTCAAGGAAGGCGGCCACTTCGCTGCAATGGAAGCCCCCAATCTGCTGGCCGAGGATGTGCGGGCGTTCTTCCGTGCGTTGCGGTGAAGAGGTGGTTCCTATGCCAAACGACAACCGGCCGCTGCTGGCGATCACCCTGGGCGACCCGGCCGGGATCGGGCCGGAGGTGGTGCTGAAGGCGCTGCGCCACGCCGACGTGTACGCGCGCTGCCGGCCGCTGGTTCTGGGCGACCGGCGGGTGCTGGAGCGGGCTGCCGGCTGGCTCGAAGGACCGCCGCTCGGCTACGATGTCGTCGGGGAGCCGGCCGCCGGGCGCTATGAGCCGGGCACCGTCGCGCTGCTGGACCTGGCCAACGCCGCGCCGGCCGAGTGCCCGCCCGGCCAGGTCGGCGCCGCCGCCGGCCGCGCTGCCGTCGAGTACGTCATACGCGCGTGCGACCTGGCGCTGGCCGGCGCGGCCGACGCGGTGGTCACGGCGCCGCTGAACAAGGAGGCCATGAACCTGGCCGGCTTCGCGTACGCCGGGCACACCGAGCTGCTGGCCGAGCGCACCGGCGCCCAGCGGGTCAGCATGCTGCTGGTCGGGCCGAAGCTGCGCGTCGTCCACGTCAGCACCCACGTCGCGCTGGCCGAGGCCATCCGCCGTGTGACCAGCGAGCGGGTAGAAGCGGTGATCGACCTGGCCCACGAGTTGTGTGTGGCGCTGGGGATCGCGGCGCCGCGGATCGCCGTAGCCGGGCTCAACCCGCACGCCAGCGAGGGTGGGCTGTTCGGCGACCAGGAGCAGCGCCAGATCATGCCGGCCGTGCGGGCGGCGCGTGCTCGTGGTCTGGATGTCTCCGACCCGCAGCCACCGGACACGGTCTTCCTGCGCGCGGTCAAGGGCGCCTTCGATATCGTGGTGGCGATGTACCACGACCAGGGCCACATCCCGATGAAACTGCTGGCGTTCGACAGCGGCGTCAACGTCAGCGTCGGCCTGCCGATCATCCGCACCTCGGTCGATCACGGCACCGCCTTCGACATCGCCGGCAGCGGCCGGGCCGACGAGGGCAGCATGCTGGCGGCGATCGATGTCGCAGTGCGGATGGTGCTGGCGCGCAGGGGCAACACCATCACCGAATAGGTCATTTGGCATCAATATCGCCACTCTCTGTTGCGTGTTGCGTGTTGCGTATCAGCGCGCACACAACACGCAATACGCAACACGCAACTTGGAAGACATCCCGATTCGATCTGAATGGAGTGAGGAGGAGGCAATGGACTACGATGTCATAACCGTTGGAGGAGGGTTGGGGGCGGCGGCGCTGGCCAAAGCGCTGGCCGAGAAGGGCGTTCGCGTGCTGGTGCTGGAGCGTGAGAAAGCGTTCAAGGACCGCGTGCGCGGGGAGGAGATGCACAGTTGGGGCGTCGCCGAAACCCGCGCGCTCGGCATCTACGATCTACTCAAAGAGACCTGCGGGCACGAGGTGCGGCTTATCTCGTCGCAGTTCGCGGGGGCGCCACCGGCGCAGCCACGCGACCTGATCGAAACCTCGCCGCATCAGGCTGGGACGTTGAATTTTTACCACCCTGAGATGCAGACCGTGCTGCTCCAGGCCGCCGAGCAGGCTGGCGCGCACGTGCGGCGCGGGGTGCTCGTAACCGGCGTGACGCCGGGGCAGCCAGCCGGCGTGCGCTTCCAGGAGAACGGCAGCGAACACAGCTACACCGCCCGCCTGGTCGTGGGCGCCGACGGCCGCAACTCAAGCTGCCGCACCTGGGCCGGGCTGAACGCCAACCGCGACCCGGAGCACGTGGTGCTGGCGGGGCTGCTGCACGAGGGGCTGAACGCGCCGGAAGATCAGCTGAATCTCTTCATCAACCCGCAGAGCAGCACCTTCGCGCTGGTCGTGCCGATCGGGCGGCAGCGCTTCCGCTCGTATGTCGGCTACCACAAGCAGGTCGAGCAGACGCGCCTGAGCGGCCGAGAGGCGGCTGACGATTTTGTAGCCGTCGGCGTGGGGGCCGGGGCGCCGGCCGAGTGGTACGAGGGCGCGACGCTGGCCGGCCCGCTGGCCGCGTTCGATGTCGCCGACATCTGGGTCGATCACCCGTACCGGGATGGCATCGTGCTGATCGGAGATGCGGCGGCGGCCAGCGACCCAAGCTTCGGGTGCGGCCTCTCGCTGACGCTGCGCGACGTGCGGGTGCTGCGCGATCAGCTGCTGGCGAATGACGACTGGGATGCGGCGGCGCACGCCTATGCGGCCGAGCACGATCAGTACTTCGCCCCACTCCATCGCCACCTGACGTGGATGCGGTTTTTGTTCCACGATCCCAGCCCGGAGGCCGGCGCCCAGCGCCAGAAGGCGTTCCCGCGCATCGGCGAGGACCCAACCCGCATCCCGGATATCGTCGGGGTCGGGCCTGAGTTCCCCAGCGATGATGCCGCCCGTGATCGCTTCTTTGGCGAGGATTGATGGGCATGTGATGAAGGAGCTGCGATCATGATCGAATTTCCCCGTCTCGCCACCATCCGCCAGCCGGTACCCACGGCGCCACTGGCCGATGTAGCCCAGTCTGTCCGGAATGAGTTGGCCCGCATCGAACTGGGCGCGCGGGTCGCGCCGGGCGCGCGGATCGCGGTGGCCGCCGGCAGCCGCGGCATCACCGACTACGCGCTGGTCATCAGGACGGTGGTCGAGGAGCTGCGGCGGCTGGGCACCGAGCCGTTTATCTTCCCGGCGATGGGCAGCCACGGCGGCGCCACCGCCGAGGGCCAGCGCGAGGTGCTGGCCGAGTGGGGCATCACCGAGGCGACGATGGCGTGCCCGATCCGCAGCTCGATGGAGGTCGCGCGGGTCGGCGAGACCACCACCGGAATCCCGGTCTTCTGCGACGCGGCGGCTTTCGCCAGCGATGGGATTGTGGTGGTCAACCGGGTCAAAATCCACACCGACTTCCATGGCCCTACAGAAAGCGGCCTGACCAAGATGCTGGCGATCGGGTTGGGCAAGCGCCAGGGCGCCGAGCTAATCCACGCCCACGGCGTTCGCGGCCTGCGTGACGAGATCCCGCTGGTCGCGGCGGTCCACCTGGCCCGGTCGCCAGTCCTCTGCGGCGTGGCGATCGTGGAGGACGGCGCCCACAATGTCAGTTATGTCCAGGCGGTGCCGGCCCGCGACATCCCCAGCGAGGAACCGCGCATCCTGGAGCGCTCGCGCCGGCTCATGGGCGCCCTGCCCGTCGCCGCGTGCGACCTGCTGATCGTGGACCGGATGGGCAAGGACATCAGTGGCGGCGGCATGGACGGCAATATCATCGGTCGGATGTTGATCGAGGGCCAGCCCGAACCGCCCCAACCGCGCGTCGGCGTGCTGCTGGCGCTGCGGCTGACCGAGGCCAGCCACGGCAATGCTACCGGGCTCGGCTACGCCGACCTGGTAACACGCCAGTTGCTCGACGCCATGGATGAGGAGATCACCCAGATCAATATCACCACCAGCGGCTTCCTGCTGCGCGGCCGGGTGCCGCCCGCCGCGCCGAACGATCGCGCGGCGGTCGAGCGGGCGCTGGCGATGGCGCGAGAGCAGCGCGACGACGGACCTCCGGCGGTCGTGCGCATCCGCGATACTCTCAGCCTGGATGAGGCGCAGGTCAGCGAGCACCTGCTGCCGGCGCTACTGGAGCGCCCCGGCGTGGAGCTTGTGGCCGAGCCGAGCGAGATGCGGTTTCGGGAGGATGGGGCGCTGGTGTAGTGGTGGAAAGAGGGTTCTTGAGGGGCAGCCCCCTCAAACTCCCCCTTTTCAGACAATCTCTAAGGTAGCGTGACCTCCCAGATCGCGCCATCCCCACCAAAGTCCAGGACGTAGAGCTTATTGCCGATCAGGACGCTGTCGATCGGGTCCTTGAACCCGCTCACGATCTGAGTCACCTGGGCCTGGTACTCGTCGCCCGCTTTGGTCAGCTTGAGGTGCAGCAGATCGTCGCCTCGATCACTCAGCGTCCCGCCGACGGCGCCCCAGCTCAGGACGAACGCGCCGCCGCGCAACTCGCCGGCCAGGACGGCGGCGCTGTCGAAGACCAGACCCAGCGGCGAGCGGTGCGGCGTAAAGGTGTACAGCGGTTGGCCCATATCGCCGGCTTCCTGCGGGGCGCCATCCTGGCTGCGGAACTGGTCGCCGTCGGGGCCGAGGTTCGCGACCGGCATGGCGAACTCCGGCGGCGGCGGCGGGAAGTCCGGGTCGTTGCGGTAGGTCCCGGTGTCGACGGCGGTGTACCCGCGCGGCAGCAGCCGGTCGCGCGCCGGGTCGTAGTCAGGGAACTGCTGGGGGTTGTCCTGGTCGCCGAAGCGCCAGGGGAAGCCGTAGTGCCGGCCCTCGCGCACCCAGTTCAGCTCGTCGGGGTAGTCGGCGTCCGGCCCATTATCGACGGCGAACAGCTCGCCGTCGGGGTCCAGCGCCAGGTCGTACGCATTGCGTAGACCATCGGCGAACAGGTAGCCGCGTGCTTTCAGCTCGGCCTCGTCGTCGGGCAGCTCCAGATCCTGGGCGTCGGTCGGGAGCCGGAAGATCGCCGAGGTCAGCGCCACCTCGCGCGTATCGGGGAAGGCGCCCGCGTTCGCTTCGACCTCGCCGTGGTCGGTGCGCGAGCCGCTGTTGACGAAGATCGAGCGCCCGTCGGCGCTGACAACAATGCCATTGAACAGGTGGTCGAACGGGGTGTTGCTTTTCGGGTACGGCACGCTGGTGGCAAGCGTGCCCCAGGTGCGCTCACCCGACGAATCCGCTATGCCCTTGCGGATGATCGCCTGGGTGGTGTTGCCGCTGGTCTGGTTGCCCACGACGTAGAGCGCGCCGTCGGGGCCGAAGGCCATTCCGCTGATGTCACGCGCCCCACCGATCTCGGCGAAGCTGTAGGCCCGCGTGACCTCCGCGCTGGTGTCCGGCCGCACCTGGACGCGGTAGATGTTGGCCTTGCCGTCCAGGGCATACAGGTCGCCCGTCGTGGGGTCCTGCGCCAGCCTGATGAATCCGCCCCCGGTTATGTGGACCTGGCGGATGCTGATGCCGTCGCGCATCGCGACCGGGCCTACGCCGGCGGGCAGGGCCGGCGCGGCAGTGGGAGCGGGGGCGAACGTGGGAGCGGGCGCGGCTGTTGCGGGAGCGCTCGCGGCAGTGGGCGCGGGGGCGGTCGGTGCGGGATTCACGGCGGCGGGCGCGACCGACGCGCACCCGGCCAGCGCCGAGGCCAGCAGGAGGCAAAGCAGGAGTTGTGTGGTTGGCATAGTTTACAGTTCTCAAAAAAGGGAGACTGAGGGGTAGCCCCTCAGTCTCTTCCGAGTCCAGATTGTAAAGGCAAACAACGTCACCCGAAACCTTGGCTGATCCGAAAAGTCGGATGGACGTTTAGCCCTCAGGAGCGTAGCCCATACTTGCCAGCCGCTTTCCCGATAGGTTGTAGGCAAAAGCCGGCATGTCATGCACCCCGGTAGCATCGATCCAAGTGTTATAGAACTGGAAGAGCGCGCACACGGTAAAGGCATCGTAGAGCGCCTCGTCGGACCAGCCGGTCGCTAACGCCGCATCGACATCGGCCTGTTGAAATCTGATCGGGATGCAGGACTGCTTTCTCGATCAGGCAGAAAAGCGCCTGCTCTTGAGAAGAAATAGGAGCCGTCGCATAATCGTCGAGGACGGCTTGCACCATCTCTCGATCGCCCAGCAGCTCTGCCGCGACCGCGGCATGCGAGCCAATTCAGAACGCGCAATTATTTCTTCTCGATGTAAAAGCGGCGATGAGTTCGCGTAAGCCGGGAGAGAGCGGCGATGGACCGCGCATGACCGTCTGCGTGAACTGCTCAAGATGCCTGGTCTTCTCTGGTTTGAAGGCAAATAAGAACTGGATCTGAGGGATCAGCATCCCTTGGGCTTGCATGTAACGAATGCCATCGGTGGCACCCTCGCCTGAACCATGGGCTTCGACATCTTTGAGATACATCGGCTCCATACTTCCTCCTCTTGCCGTAGCGCTGCCGTACCAGGAAGGTGGTCGAGTTCGAAGCAGAGTATACCACGTTGCGTCAAACCGAGGTTTACGCCGGGGTGCGCATCACGGGCCGCGCTTCTGAATCAATGGCAGGTAGAGGCGGCGTAGCGCCGGCGCATCCTGGTCCACCGTGACCTCCAGCCGATCTGCGGCGCGCACGGTCACTCCCGCGACCGGGCATTCCCAGGAAGAGCGATCATTCCCATACAGGCGACAGGGGGTAAAGGAGTTGCTGGTACTCACGAGCTTGACCTGGACACGCTGGGGAACTGCGGGATTGGGCGCCGGGAGCAGCCGGAAGCGCACCAGGGCGATGCGGCTGGGGTCCTGCCAATTCAGCACATAGGTCACCTGGTCGATGACGAAGCCGGCCGGCTGTGGCGCAACCTGGATCGGGCGGGCACCCAGAAGGGGAAACGCCGCCCGTACGGCCAGGACCACAGCCAGCGCGATCACGCAGGCGACCGCAACCCGCAGATATGTTACCCGCCACACAGGCTCGCTCCCTCGTGCAATACGCGGGAGAAGCATAGGGAGGGCCGCCAGCCCTCCCTACAAATCCCACCAAAATACTTGAAATGGATACCATCATAGAGGTACGAGCGTGTGTCGTTCAATCAACCGGCAGTCCTCTTGTGATCGGCGAACCGGAGGCTATCCGGGAACAGGCGCTTAGTATCGAAGTACTACTGCCGTTCATCCAGCGTGGGCGGGATGGCCTCGGCGCGGGTGGGGATGCGCTGCGAACGCGCCCGCGCGACCGCCCGGCGCAGCGGCGGAAGCCGGAGCACCAGCAACACGGCCACGATCGCGGTATAGATCAGCGGCTGGCGGATAAAATCGCGCTTCAGCCAGAAGACGTGCAGCACGCTAAGCGGCGCCGCCAGGTACACCAGCCGGTGTAGTGTTCGCCAGCGCTGGCCCAGGCGCCGCTGCCAGCCATTAGTCGACGTCACCGCCAGCGGCACCAATATGAGAAACGCGGCGAACCCGGCGATCATCGAGCGCCGCTCACCCACATCGCGCCAGATCAGCTCAAGATCGAGCCAGTTGTCCAGCGCGGCGTAGGCCAGCAGGTGTAGGGTTATGTAAAGGAACCCGTACAAGCCGAGCGTCCGCCGGATCTGCACAGCCCAGCGCCAGCCAAACAAGCTGTTGAGCGGCGTACAGGCTAGCGAGGCGACCAGCAGGATGAGCGCGGCCGACCCGGTACGCAGCGTCACCGAGCGGTTCAGGTTTGCCTCCAGGTCGCCGCGCAGGTAGTCGCCCGCGATCATGGCCAGCGGGATCAGCGCCCCAGCGTGGGCCAGTATGCGGTGCCAGTGCTGTTTGATCCAGCTCATCGTCACACCAGGTGCCGGCCGAAGTCCTCCGCGAAGTCGCGCCATACGCTGTGGATGTGGTTGCCACTGTTGCGCGAGTTGTCGAACTCCAGCAGGAAGGTCGGGCCTTGCAGGCGGTAGTAGTGCGGCCGGCGCGGCTCCATGCTGCCCGCCCAGCCGAAGCGGCTGTTCTCGATGCCCGCGCTGCGGAGGCGCTCGAAGAGCGGCGTCGCGGCGCTCTCCGGCAGCACGCCCAAGTAGGTCTGGATGATCTCCAGCACCAGCGCCTGTTGATCGGGGCTGAGTTCGCCGATGGGGATGCCGACCGGGTCGAGCGGGCTGACCCACGGCGCGTTCTGGGTAACGTGGTTGGTCAGGGTGCGCTCTTGGAAGATGCCGGTCGCGCGGCTAGGCCCCTCCAGCGAGAGCACCAATTCCCTGGCGGCCTCCTCCTCGCGCTCCATCGCCCGCACCCCCGTGCTTGATTCGAGCGGCCAGGCGCCCAGGAAGAAGGGCGTCACGGCCACCTGCTGGCCCACGACGGTGAAGTTGCGCGAAAGGTGGTGGCCCTCGAAGCGCCAACCCCACGGCTCCACGCCGCCGGGGGTGCCGAACACGGTGACGAAGTACAGCTCCGGGTCATTGCCCAGGTCGTTTTGCAACGACATGATGTCGAGGGCTTTCTGGTAGCCGCTTTCAGAGACGCTGGCCCGCAGCAGAGCCAGGGCCAGAGTGTGCTGGTCCGGGTTCATCTCGCGCAGCGGCAACCCATTGCGGGGGAACCCGCTGGGAGTCGTCCAGTGCCAGCGCACCCGCTCCTCGTCGCCAAATGCGTAGGTCGCTTTGGAGCGCTCGGCCTCGTCCAGCGACCCGACGAACTGGGTCGCGGCGAGCGCCACCTGCGATGCCAGGATCGCGGATGGTGATTGCGGCGTCGCGGATGGTTGCGGCGCCGCCGTCGGCGCCGCAGCAACCGAGGCCGCCGGAGCGGTCGTCGGCGCGGGAGCGGCTGTCGGCGGTGCTGGGGCGGCTGTCGGCGGTGCGGCCTGGGCCGTCGAGAGTTGCGCCGGCGGGCTGGACTGCGTGGTTGAGGAAGCGCAGGCCGCCAGCACGCTGCCAAAACCACTTAACAGGGCAAGCCGCAGCGCCTGGCGACGGCTGAGTTTATTCGCCATGATCAACCTCCCTTTTACCATGTGGACAGGGAGACTCAGTAGATCACAGATGTTAAATCGGTGCGGGCTTGACGATGGTGACGACACCATAGAAACGCTCAATCGCGTGTATCAGAAAGCGTGTCATCCGCTCCAGTCGAAAGCGCCAGCGCGCGACGCGCCGTGGTCCTCGCCCCCTCAGTCGCAGGAACAGCCAATGCAAACGTATCCACACATTCACAATCAATAACGCCACTCCCATCAACAGGAAGCGCAGCGCCGGGTTCGGCGAGGTCGTGCGCGCTCGCACCTGCTCCATCAATCGGTAGCCACTCTCTATCCCAAACCGGCGCCGATACCGTCGCCTCACCCGCACCACCTTTCCGCCGATCCGCAAGCACACGTACAGCAACCAGCGAAGCTGTCGCTGCCCCGAACGGCGGCGTTGATAGGTACGCACCACTGCCACCACCACCCTGATGCTACCGTGCTCTGCACTCTGCATCGTATAGCTGGTCCAATGGCTCTTGCCCCCGCGACACAGCTTGCGCGTGCCGCCCTGCTTGCCACGTATCGGCATGGCAATAATGGCCGCAATGCGCTGGCTCCTCAAGTAGCGCACGACCTCAATGCTACAAAACGCCTTATCTGCGTACAAGCACTTGATGCTCAGGCCAGCGTCCTTGAGTGCTTTGAGCAAGCTCGCCAGCACGCTGACCTTGTCCATTTTGGGCTTGACAAACACAACTGCCAGCGTCTGTCGCGCATCCTGCCGCAGCAGATAAGCAGTTGCACAGCGATAAAAGCGTGTGGTACCCGCTCTGGCTTCACCGCGACAGACCCAATTGTCCACATCATCGGAATGGTCGCGGCCATAGTAGGGTTCATCGTGGAAGTCAACCGCGATTTCTTGTGGACGAGCACGCAGCCAGTCCGGGAGCAAGGTACGCAACAAGTCATTCAACTGCTGTTCCAGCTTGGGTATGGCCGCAGGCGGCAACTGCTCAGTCAAATAGCCGCGCACGGTGTTGGCGTCGGGCGCACGTTCCAAATCAGCACAAGTGGCCTCGATGGTGGTCTTGTTTGCGGCGGCAGCCAGCAGAATGCGCCACAAATCATCAGTCTGGCAGCGATAGCCGTTGGCTGTGAGCGGGATGTGCTGTTGTCCCACAATCATGGTATCATGCAAGGTCTGCTGGTCGGTCAGGCAAATCGACTGGCTGGATGTAGGTTCGCGCATCTGGGTCCTCCTTTTGTTTCTGGATGATCCATGCTGCAATCAGCGAACCTACATTTTTATGCCCTCCTAATCAAACCTGTGATCTACTGAGACTGAGGAGGCTGCCCCTCAATCTCCTCCTTTTTTCCAAACTATCCCTTGAGATACTTGTCGAACCACCCGACGGTCTCCTGCCAGGCGGCCACAGCGGCGGTCTCGTTATAGTTCGTCCCGGTGTCGTTGTTGAAGGCATGGTTGGCGCCGTCGTAGATCCGCTTCTCAAAGGTCTTGCCACCCTCCTGCATGACCTGTTCGAGGGCCGGGATGGTGCCGTTGACCCGCGAGTCGGCGGCGCCGTACTGGCCCAGGATCGCGGCGTTGGTGGCGCTCATGATGCTGGCCGGCTCCGGGGTCACGCCGTAGTAGCACACGGCGGCGGCCATCTTGGGGTTCGCTGCCGCCAGCCGCAACGTGTAGGCGCCGCCGAAACAGAAGCCGACCACCCCGAACTTGTCGGCCTGGATGCCGGGCTGCCGGCCCAGAAAGTCCACCCCAGCGTTGAGGTCTTTGACCAACTCGTCGGGCTTGACGTTCCCAAAGTAGCCGCGAATCTGCTCCATATCCATTGTGTCGGTGCCGCCCGCGCGCGAGGCCAGGTCCGGCGCGAGGGCCATGTAGCCGGCCTTCGCCACGCGCCGCGCGACATCGCGGATGTGGTCGGTCAGGCCGCGGTTCTCGTGGATGACGATCACGCCGGGGTAGGTGCCCTCGACCGTCGGGCGGGCCAGGTAGCCTTTGACCTCGGTATCGCTCTGGAACGTGACATTGGCGACGGTGAGATCGGGGTCATCGGCGGGGACAGACAGCGGCACGGCGCCGGCGGCCGGTGCAGCGGCGGTGGGGGCGGCGGCTGCTTGTGTCGGCTGTGCCGCCGCCGTCGGGGCGGCTGCTTGTGTCGGTGCCGGCGCCGCCGTCGGTGCGGCTGCCGTCGTCGGTGCCGGCGGAATGGCAGTGGGCGGCGCGGCTGCGACCGTTGGTGCCGGCGGCGTAGCGGTGTCCGCGCCGCAGGCAGCCAGCAGCGCGGCCACGGCGGCGCCGCTCCCACAGATGCGCAGCAACTGCCGCAACATCTGGCGCCGGGTCAACTCGCCCTCCTGGTACTCTTCGATCGCCTCCTCGCCCAGATAGCGCTGCATCTGGTTCAACTGCTCGACGGAGCCATCTTCACGATTCCTGCGTCCCATGGGGACCTCCTCTCCACACATCCAGGCCACACTTTCGGGCCTGGCACGCTCGCTACCGTATCATCACCGCGAGGTGTGGTCGTCTTTCAGGGGCGCGGCTGGATACCAGCATGATAGTGCGTTTGTGGACGGGGGGGGATAAGAGCATGCTGAGAGTTGCAGCAATTGTCAGTTGTCCGTTGTCCGTTGTTAGTTGCGGCACAACTGACAACGGACAACGGACAACTGACCTTGTCCTACACTCATCCAATAGTATCGCGCACGAACCGCCAGAGTTGCTCTATTCCATGCGAGATCTGCTCGGTCGAGACGTAGCTGAACGACAGGCGCACCTGCTTCTCGCGCCCAGGTAGGAGCGAGAAGTAGGACATGGGGCAGCAGATCACGCCGTAATCGGCGGCGCACGCGCGCAGCTCCCGCTCGGTGAAGGCGAATGGCAGCGTCAGCGTCAAGAAAAAGCCGCCGCCGGGCCGGCTCCAACTCACCTGGTCGCGCAGCAGCGGGTCGCCGCCGAAGTGCCGTTCGAGGCAATCCAGCATGTGATCGCGGTTGGCCCGGTAGAACTCGCACTTGCCGGCGATCTGCGCCTGGAGCGAGCAGCCGGTCTCCAGCAGGGTGCCGCCGACAATCGCTTGCAGCAGCGGCGAGGTCGTGACCGTCGTCATGCTCTTGACCTTTGACATCTCGACCGCCAGCGGCTGCGGCGAGGCGCCAGCGGGCGTATATTCCTGGTCGGCGACCAGGAAACCGACCCGCAGGCCGGGGTAGAGCAGCTTGGCGAAGGTGCCGATATAGATCACCTGGCGGGCGTGATCCATCGACTTCAGCGTCGGGGCCGGCGGCGCGTCGTAGGCGAACATGCCATAGGCATTATCCTCGATGATCAGGAACTGCTGCTCGCGGGCCAAGGCCAGCAAGCCCCGGCGCTGCACCAGTGCCATGCTGGTGCCGAGCGGGTTATTGAAATCGGGGATGACATACAGCCCTTTGGGGTTCTTGTTGCTCGCGCGCAGCGCCACAATGCGCCGGGCCAGGTCGGTCAGGTCCAGGCCATCGACCGTCGAGGACACCGGGCACACCTCGATCCCCAGGATCGCGGCGATGCCGGTGATCCCGATGTAAGTCGGGTCGGAGACCAGCAACACATCACGCCCCGGCTCGAACAGGCTGGCCAGCACGATCGTCATGGCCTCCTGGCAGCCGTCGGTGACCATAATCGCGCCGGCGGGAACGTCGATCTGCTCGTCGTTGGCCAGGAACTGGCTGATGAGGTCGTTGATGATCCCGTTCGTTTTCTGGTACTGTCCAAGCTGATTCAAGACCACATCGGGCGCCTGATCGGTTTGGGATGCCAGAATTCTCGGCGTAGCGCGCCAGGGTCGCCAGGCTGTCTCGCACGTCGAAGAACGACTCGGCGGGTCGGCCCGGCGCGAACGAGACGGCATCCGGGTACCACAGCGTGACCTCGTTGAGGAAGTTCATGACGTTGAGCAGCGGCGTTGCCAAGATCGGGCGGGGCTGCCAGTCCATTGGCGTTGTCCTTTTCGTTTTGACAGGACTTTCGCAATCATCTACCAAGCGTGGTTTCAGCCTTCGGCAGAGTGGTACTTTTTCTTCTTTTTACCGACGATTTTTGCCCGGTCGGGCAAAAATCGTCGGTAAAATGGGTGAAGTACCTTGCTGCCGCAGGCAAGAGCAGCGGAGGCCGTTCATACGAGGTGGGGCACGACCTCCTCGGCGAAGCGGTGGAGCGGCTCGTGGTCGTAGGCGACGCGCGGGAAGTAGGTGATGATGTAGTTGACGCCCGCGTCCACGATCGCCTGGAGCCGCTCGACGATCTGATCGGGCGTGCCGACGATCGCCTGGCGCGTCAGGTCCTCGAAGCTCCAGCCATAGGTCGCACGAATCTTCTCGGTGGCCTGTTCCGGATTATCGCCCGGCTTGAGCAATACTAGGTTCGCGTTGCTGGAGCGGATGATCTCGTCGTAGTTGCGGCCGACCTTCTCGCAGTGCTCGCGCAGCACCCCGAGCTTATGCTGGATCGTGGCCGGGTCGCCCCCGATATTGCAGGCGTTGCCGTACTGTGCCACCAGCTTCAGCGTGACCTGCTCGCCGCCGCCGCCGATCCAGAGCGAGGGATGCGGCTTCTGAACCCCTTTGGGCTCGTTGATCGGGCCATGGATCTGGTAGTACTGGCCCTCGAACGTCGGCGCCTCCTCGGTCCACATCTTGACCAAGATCTGCGTCGCCTCGCGAAAAGCGCGCATTCGCTCGCGGGTTTCGGGAAAACCGTACCCGTACGCGCGCCACTCGTGCTCGTACCAGCCGGCGCCGATGCCGCAGTAGAGCCGCCCGTGACTGAGGACATCGACGGTCGAGGCGATCTTGGCCAGCAGCGCCGGGCTGCGGTAGCCCAGACACGTCACCATCTGGCCGACTTTCACCCGCTGCGTGTCGCGGGCCAGCGCCGACGTGATCGTCCAGCACTCGAAGACCGCCTCCTGCTCGATGCGCGGCATGGTGTGGAAGTGATCATAGACCCAGATCGAGTCGTAGGCCGGGATGCCATCGGCCGCTTTCGCGACACGCGTCATCGCCTCGTACTTCTCGACCGGGTCGGCGATCTCGATCAGGTCCAGCCGCCAGCCCTGCGGCACGAACGTCCCAAATTGCAATGCCATGTGCTCCCCCTTCGCTCGTAACTTTGCCGCCCTCAATGGTAGAAGACGAAGGGGGAGCTGTCAACTCATACCTACCGGCCCACTTCCCGCTCGCGCAGCAACTCATCTCTGGGAACTGCGGGCCGCTCGCCAGCTCGCAGATTCAAGTCGGCCGGCAGCCCCGAGAGCGAGCTTGGCGCGTTCAGGTGGGCGCCCGGATGCACGCCGACGCCGAGCCGGCCCATCAGCTCGCCGCCCAGCCAGCCGCCCAGCCCGCTCAGGCCCGCGCCGGCCAGCCCCAGCACGAAGGGCACGGTGTCGGGCGCGTACCCCGGCGTGCCGCGGCGGAGCAGCCAACTCGCTGCGAACAGCACCACCACGGCGACATTGGTGAGGCCGTGCCAGAGCCCGACTGACTTGGCGCGGGTGCCGGCGGGGATGTACAGCCAGTCGATCAGACCTAAGACGGCCGCCAGCAGCCCGCCCACGATCCCGGCCGCGATGCACCAGAACGCGACCGTGGCGAAGGTCGCGTCCCCAGTCGCAAAGAAAACGACATCGAAGATCACAGCCGTCATCAGCAGCCCCAGCGGGAACACGATCAGGATCGGGTGGATGGGATGGCCCAGAGACTTCACCTTGCTTTCCATACGCTGTTCCTCCTTGTATTGAATCGCGGCGCAGATCCGCTGGATGGAGCACTCCCCGTCGCCGGACATCTACTGGTATCTACGATTTCATGGGCGCTGTCTGCATGCGCGCTGATTGCCAAGCAGTCAATAGCAGGGTATCATTATACCTCCTGTTAGCTGGAGGATAAAGATGTCGGAGCTGGTGCTGGGGATGGCCCTGATCGCGGTGGTGTTGGTGGTCTCGGCCCTGGCATCGGGCCTAATCGAGCGCGCGCCGCTCTCGTTTCCCATGATCTTTTTGGGGCTAGGCTTGTTGCTGGGCCAGGGCGGCCTCGGCGTGCTGGCTATGGACTTGCACCATCCGATTCTCGAAGTGGTGGCGATTGTGAGCCTGGCGCTGGTCCTGTTCCTCGACGCGGTGCAGATGCAGATCGATGAGATTCGCAGCAACTGGCTCGTGCCGGTGCTCTCGCTTGGGCCTGGCACCCTGCTCACGATTGTCGGGGGCGCCGGCGCCGCCGCACTGATCGTGGGCACCACGCCGGTGCAGTCGCTGCTCCTGGGCGCGATCCTGGCCTCGACCGACCCGGTGGTGCTGCGCGATGTCCTGCGCGATGGCCGCATTCCCCGGTCGGTACGACAGGCCCTGGGTGTCGAAGCGGGCATGAACGATATCGTTGTTCTGCCGATCGTTCTGATCTTGATCGCCGTGCTCAAGGTTGAAGTGGGCGGAATGCTCGATTGGGCGCAATTTCTGGCCCGGCTGCTCCTGCTCAGCCCGCTGGTCGGGATGCTCGTCGGCGGCCTGGGCGCCTGGCTGATGGGCCGGGCCGATGCGCGTTTCGGCATTCGCCGCGAGTACCAGGCGCTGTACGGCATCGGTCTAGTGCTGGCCGCCTTCGCCGCCGGGCAGATCGTCCAAGGCGATGGGTTCCTGGCCGCGTTCTTCGCCGGGCTGGCCGTGACGCTCTTCAATGTGTCGCTGTGCGATTGCTTCCTGGAGTACGGCGAAGTCACGGCCGAGATGGCGATGCTGCTGGCGTTCGTGCTGTTTGGCGCGGTGCTGTCCACGCAACTCGGGTCGGTACCGCTGCTCCCGGCGCTGCTGCTGGCGCTCGTAGTGATCGGCATGGTGCGGCCCCTCGCGTTCGGGCTGGTGCTCCAGCGCGCGACCATGAGCAACGCTGCGCGGGCCTTCATCGGCTGGTTTGGCCCGCGCGGACTCAACTCGCTGCTGCTGGCGCTGCTAGTCGTCCAGGCCAGCGTGCCGGGCGCCGAGGGCCTGCTGGCGATCACCGGCGTGGTGGTGCTGGTCTCGGTGGTGGCGCATGGCGCCTCGGCCACGCCGCTCTCGGCCTGGTACGGCCGCCGCGTAGCCCAGGCGACCCTGGCCGAGGAGCGGGAAAGCACGGCGGTCGGCTTGTTCCAGCAAGATGCAGCCGAGGTGGCGCGTATCACGCCGGAGGAGCTGGCGCGGCGGCTGATGGGACCGCAGCCGTCGGTGGTGCTGGATGTGCGTAGCCGCGCGCAGTACGAGCAGGACGCCGAGCAGATCCCCGGCAGTGTACGGGTGCTGCCCGACCAGGTGGAGGACTGGGCCGTGAACGCCGATCGGGCGCGGGCGGTGGTGGCCTACTGTACCTGACCGCAGGAAGCGACCAGCGCCCGTGTGGCGCGTGAACTCAAGTCCCTCGGCTTCGATGCGGCAGCGTTGGTGGGCGGCTATAACGCCTGGAAGGTGGGGTACCCGGTCGAGCCGAAAGGCGCGCAGCCCCGCAGTTCAGATCCGATTGTTAATCTGCGAGCTGCCAAACCCGCAACGTCCGATCCCAACTGACTGAGGCAAGTAGTTTTCCATCAGGACTGAAAGCTAAGGCTTCGACGTTATCATTATGACCGACAAGTTCATAGGCGGGCCGTGCATCCCCCAGACGCCAGACCACGATCCGTGGATCATTCTTAACCCCCAACAATGGAAGATTGTCAAAGCCCCGCCCATGCCTTACGCCACCTCCCCAAGCTATCATGTTGACATCAGGGCTGACAGTAAAGCTGGTAGCATAAGCGTCACCTTTGAAAAATGCAAATTCAAGCTCAGCAGCTGTTTGCACAGAGGATGGTTTGAGCAGTTGACCACTCAATGACCAAACATTATACTCCCCGGTCATTGCTTGGTGCCCAGCACCGAAGAATGTAAGCATCCTTGGGTAGTCTGGATTGAACACTCCCCAACCTGGATAATACAATAGCCCTGGTAAGGTACTTCACCCATTTTTATCGTCGATTTTTCGCCCGGCCGGGCGAAAAATCGACGATAAAAGGAAGAAAAAGCACTCCTTTAAACAGTCTCTGAAGTACGAAGGCACCCTACTTGCAGGTCAACCCGCGTGAGGTTAGAACGCGAAGACCTGCTTGGAAGGGTGCCGATACACTGATGCCGGATCGACAAAGGAAGGATCGCTTTTACTCGAACGAACAACGATAATGGCCGTCATCACGGCTCGCGCGATGATATTCATTGTCATGGGCACGGGCGATTCACGAATTGCCCTACCGAACAGCGCCCTATGCAGGCGTGACCGCCGCCCCCGCGATCCCCAACTGCGCCGCCGCCCCGCGCAGCGCCGCGATCACCTGCTGGATCAACTCGTCCAGCGCTATCCCCAGGGCCGTGGCGCCCCGCGTGATATCCTCGCGGTTGACCGCCCGCGCGAACGCCTTGTCCTTCATCTTCTTCTTGACGCTGCCGACGTCCACATCATGGATACTCTTGCTCGGCCGCACCAGCGCAACGGCCATCACAAAGCTGGACAGCTCATCGACCGCGCAAAGCGTCTTCTCCATCGGGCTCTCCGGCTGCACGCCGCTGTAGTCGGCATGCGCGAGGATCGCCCGGCAGACCTCCACACTCCAGCCATTTTGGCGCAGATGCGTGACGCCGACAAAGGGGTGCATGTGAATGGGCGGCTCCGCCGGCACGCCGGCCAGCAGGATCGCCCCCGCCGCCGCCGGCTCGTCGCCGGGCGGCGGCATCTGCGGGTACCGCTCGAAGTCCAGGTCGTGCAGCAGGCCCACCGCGCCCCACAGGTCCTCGTCGGCGCCGCCGAGCCGCGCGAAGTGCCGCATCGATGCCGACACCGCATAGCAGTGCTTGCGCAGGCTCTCGGCCTGGACCCACTCCTCCAGCAGCGCCTGGGCTTGATCCATATATGTCACAGGTTTTCTATACCCTCTATCTCAAAGGTGAAACGTGATGCGTGAATCTGACCACCGACCACCGACCGCCGGTCGCCGGACAGGTTCTTTTCGTGGTTGGGTGGCGGCGAACACAAGGTTCGCCCTTACATTCTCTGGCTCCATCCTCCATCCTCTATCCTCCATCCTCTTCTCCCCCTCTCCTTATCACCCCTTCAACTTGTCAACTTGTCATCTTGTCTCCCCGCTCCTGGTGCGCCACGCATAATACAGCACGATCGACCCCGCCACCGCTGCGTTCAGCGAGGCGATCTGCCCGCGCATCGGCAGCTTGACCAGGAAATCGCAGCGTTCGCGGGTCAGCCGGGCCAGGCCGGTGCCCTCGGCGCCGATCACCAGCGCCAGCGGCAGGTTCAGGTCGGCCCGGTCGTACTCCTGCGCGCGCTCGTCATTCTCGACCCCCACGACCCACACCCCAGCCCGCTGGACCTCCCCGATCGCCTGCGCCAGGTTCGTCACCACGGCGATACGCAGGTGCTCCGTGGCGCCCGACGAGGCATTCACCACCGCCGGCGTCACCTCGGCGGCCCGGCGACCGGGCAGCACCACCCCGTGGACGCCGACCGTCTCAGCGGTGCGGATCAGCGTGCCGACGTTCTGCGGGTCCTGCAAGTGATCCAGCAGCAGCAGCAGCGTCGGCTCGCCGCGTTCGTCGGCCAGCGCCAGGCAATCTTCAAGCTCGACATACGGGTAGTCGCCGCACTCCAGCGCGACCCCCTGGTGATTCGCCTCGCGCAGCCGCCGGTCCAACTCCTGCCGCTCGATCTTGGCGACCGGCACACCAAGCTTCTCGGCCAGCCGGACCACCTCGCCCAGGGTGCCAGCCTCCTGCGCACCCGACGAAACCATCAGCCGCTGGAACGTTCGCCGGCCGGCGTGCAGCGCCTCGCGAACGGCATTGCGGCCGTAGAGCAGATCTGCCATGTCTTCCTCTCTCCCTATATCACATGGCCCTATTCTAACAAACAATTGGGGAAGTGGCGCGGGGGCCTTTAAGAGGAGATCGCCCAAAAGATCTTGAGGAACAGCTTATAGTAATCGCGGAGGTTAATGCCTGCGTCTGACGAAGAGTCGCCGAACGGCTCGGAGTGGACCTGCCGCACCCACGCCGCCAGCCGCCCGTCCTCGGCGCTGATCGCCTACGCCCGCTCCGGCACCTCGCCGGTGGTCGGCAGCCCCTTGACGTAGATGCAATACCTTGATCGTCACCGGCAGGCCCAGCGCGCCCGCAACCAAGGGCTCGACATGAGGGAACTCTCAGCACTAAACATCGAGCCGCCGCGCCGGGGCGCGCTGCTGATCGGCTACGCGGCGCTGGACGAGGATGAGATCCGCGAGGGGGTGCGGCGGCTGGCGCTGGCGATGCGGGAAAAGCAAAACGTACCCATCGCGCCAATGGAATACGGTTAGGCTTCGGTGAGGAGCGTTAGTCCGAGGATGTTCTGGTAGTCATCGGGGTTATGGGTGACGAGCGCGAGGTTATAGCGCAGGGCCGTTGCGGCAATTCAGGCATCTTGCGGCGAGATCGGCAGGCCAAATCGCCTTCGCGTTGCGCGGATTTCTGCCCACTATCGGCACAAATCGATATCGACGGGCAAAATGGTGTAGCTCTCCAGAAGTTGTTCGAGCCGCGCTATACGTGGCTTCCCCCTACATATGGCCGCCCATTGAAAGAATTCTGCCACCGTCATCATGGCAATCGCAAACTCACGATCCAAAAGATGCGGGGCATATCGGGCGGTGCGAGTGTCTTGCTTGAAGAGGTACGAAACGATATTGGTATCCAGGAGGATCGTGGTCATTGATCCCTCATCCGGTCTTCACGGCGCTGCTGCGCGATATAGTTGTTAATCTCGTTCGCTGCCTCGTCCTCCGGCCAGAAATCAGCCGCAAGCTGTGTCAGATCACTAATTGTTCTGCCGGTGAAAGGTGCTGTACAGCCTGAAACACAGGCTCAACGCTTGTGGTCATCAGCAGCCTCCTTATAATCAGCGAGAACCGAGAGCCATATCGTGCAGCTCCCGGTTCTCACATATCTACCATCGTCCTCCCGCGGTCGGCGGTCGGTGGTCGGTGATCGGTTTAGAGTCCCAGCGCGCTCTTCAGGCGCCCGAAGAACCCCTCATCCTGCTGCCCGCCGATCTGCTCCGGGTCGAGCGACTTCTCAAGCTCCTGAAACAGCCGGCGCTGCTGCTCGGTCAGCCGGTTGGGCACGACCACCCGCGTCACCACGATCTGGTCGCCGCGACCGCTGCCGCGCAGGAACGGCACACCTTTGCCGCGCAACCGGAAGGGCGTGCCGGTCTGAGTGCCGGGGGGGAGGCGCAGGTTCTCCGTGCCATCCACCGTTGGGATCTCCAGCTCGGCGCCCAGCGCAGCCTGGGCCACGTTGAGCGGCAGCTCCAGCAGAATGTCGTTGCCCTCGCGGATGAAGTACTGATGCGGCTGGACATCGAGCGCCACATAGAGATTACCGTGTGGGCCGCCGCGTGGGCCGGCCTCGCCCTCGGCCGTGATCCGGATCTGCGAGGCGCCGTCGACGCCGCCAGGGATCTTGACCCCCAGCTTGCGCGGCTGGCGCACCCGCCCCTCGCCGCGACAATCCTTGCACGGGATTGCGATCACCGTCCCCTCGCCGCGGCACTGGTCGCAGGTCGTGACAGTGACCATATTGAAGATCGGGGCGCGCTGGCGGATCTCGCCCAAACCGCCGCACTTAGGGCAACGCACCGGGTCGGTGCCGGGCTCAGCGCCGTTGCCGCGACAGCTCGGGCAGGTCTCCAGCCGGCGGAACTCGATCTCCTTCTCCACCCCAAAGATCGCCTCCTCGAAGGTGATCGCGAGCGTGTAGCGCAGGTCGGCGCCACGCTGCGGGCCGCGCTGCGACTGGCGCGCGGCGCCGCCGCCGAAGAACGCCTCGAAGATGCTGCCGAATGGATCGCCGCCACCGAACGGGTCGAAGCCTGGCGCGCCGGCCGGGCCATTGTGGCCGAAGCGATCATACATCGCGCGCTTGTCGGCGTCCGAGAGCACCTCATAGGCCTCGTTGAGCTCCTTGAACAGGTCAGCCGCCCCAGCCTCTCGGTTGACATCGGGGTGATATTGGCGCGCCAATCGGCGGAACGCTTTTTTGATCTCCTCCTGGGACGCGCCCCGCTGAACCCCCAGGACTTCGTAGTAATCACGCTTCACGGCCATACAAACCTCAGAGTGAGAGATTGGAGATTAGAGATTGAGAGTGAAGATTTCAATCTCTAATCTCTAATCTCCAATCTCGATTTAATCAACTTTATACTCGCCCTCGACCACATCCTCGCCGGCCGCCGCGCCATTGTCGCTGCCCGCATCGGCGTACATCTGCTGCCCGATCTGCTGGAGCGCCACCGACAGCTCCGCAGTGCGATTGCGGATCTCGTCCATATCCTCGCTGTCGAGCGTCACGCGCAGCTCGCGAACCTTATCCTCCACGCTGGAGCGGAGCGCGCCATCGACATTGTCGCCGGCCTCACGCAGCGTCTTCTCGGCAGTGTAGATCAGGCTGTCGGCGTTATTGCGCGCGGCGATCAGATCGCGCCGGCGCCGGTCCTCCTCGGCGTGCGCCTCGGCGTCCTGGACCATCTTGGCGATCTCGTCGTCGGACAGGCCCGACGAGGCGGTGATCGTGATATGCTGCGCCTTGCCGGTGGCCTTGTCCTTGGCCGAGACGTTCAGGATGCCGTTGGCGTCGATGTCGAACGTGACTTCGATCTGCGGCATGCCGCGCGGCGCCGCCGGGATGCCGTCGAGCACGAACTTGCTCAACGACTTATTCATCCGCGCCTCGGCCCGCTCGCCTTGCAGCACATGGACCTCGACGCTCGACTGATTGTCGCTGGCGGTCGAGAAGACCTGGCTCTTGCGGGTCGGGATGGTGGTGTTGCGCTCGATCAGCGGCGTCATCACCCCGCCCAGCGTCTCGATCCCCAGCGTCAGCGGCGTCACGTCGAGCAGCAGCACGTCCTTGACATCGCCAGCCAGCACGCCAGCCTGGATCGCCGCGCCGATCGCCACCACCTCATCGGGGTTGACGCCCTTGTGCGGGTCCTTGTTGAAGTAGCGGCGCACTGCCTCCTGCACCGCCGGCATGCGCGTCTGGCCGCCCACCAGGATCACCTCGTCGATGTCGTTCGGCCGCAGCCCGGCATCGGCCAGCGCCTGCTTGACCGGCATGATCGTCTTCTCGATCAGGTCGCCGGTAAGCTGCTCCAGCTTGGAGCGCGTCAGCGTCAGATTGAGGTGCCGTGGGCCGCTGGCAGTCGGCGGTGATAAACGGCAGGTTGACCTCGGTCTGGAGCACGGTCGAGAGCTCCATCTTGGCCTTCTCGCCGGCCTCCTTGAGCCGCTGGAGCGCGGTCCGGTCGCTGCGCAGGTCGATCCCGGTCTCCTTGCGGAACTCGGTCGCCAGCCAATCGATGATCCGCTGATCGAAGTCGTCGCCGCCCAGGTGGGTGTCGCCATTGGTGGCCTTGACCTCGAAGACGCCGTCGCCCAGCTCCAGGATCGAGATATCGAACGTGCCGCCGCCCAGGTCATAGACCGCGATCGTCTCGTCCTTGCCCTGCTTGTCGAGGCCATAGGCCAGCGCCGAGGCGGTCGGCTCATTGATGATGCGCAGCACCTCCAGCCCGGCGATTTTGCCGGCGTCCTTGGTGGCCTGGCGCTGGCTGTCGTTGAAGTAGGCCGGCACCGTGATCACCACCTGAGTGATCGGCTCGCCCAGGTAGGCCTCGGCATCGGCCTTGATCTTCTGGAGCACCATCGCCGAGACCTCCTGGGGCGAGTGGTCCTTGCCGCCCAGCACCACCCGCACGTCGCCGTTGGGCGCGCCGGCCATCTTGTAGGGCACCAGATCCTTGTCGCGCTGCACGGTCGCATCGGTCAGCTTGCGGCCCATAAAGCGCTTGACCGAGGAAACGGTGTTCTCCGGATTCGTGACCGCCTGGCGCTTGGCAACCTGGCCCACCAGCCGCTCACCGGATTTATTCATCGCCACCACCGATGGGGTCAGGCGGTTGCCCTCGGCATTGGAGATCACGACCGGCTCGCCACCCTCCATGACCGCGACGACCGAGTTGGTCGTGCCGAGGTCAATTCCGATCACTTTGGCCATTATCTACTCCTTAGAGAACAAAGAACAGAGAACAGAGAACAAAACCCAGTCCTACGTTCTCGTTTCGCGGTTCTTTGTTCTTTGTTCTTTGTCCTTTGCCCTTACCCCTGCCCGACCTTGACCATCGTGGGCCGTAGCACGCGGTCACGCAGCTTGTAGCCCTTCTGGAGCTCGGCCACGACCTTGCCGTCCTGCCCATTGTCGGCGGCCTCGTAGATCACTGCCTCGTGGAAGTTGGGGTCGAAGTCCTTGCCGACCGCCTCGATATGCGTGACGCCCTCGCTCTCCAGCACGGTCTGGAGCTTCTGCGCGATCAGCTTGACACCCTCGAACCAGGGGGTCGGTGTGACCTCGGCGGGAGTGCTGGCGAGCGCGCGCTCCATATCGTCGACCACCGGCAGCAGCTTCATCAGCAGGCCGGCGCTAGCGCTGCGGATGAGATCCCCGCGCTCCTGGTCGGTGCGGCGCTTGAAGTTCTTATAGTCGGCGACGGCGCGCAGCCAGGCGTCGCGGTGCTCGGCCGACTCCTTCTCAAGCTGGGCGATGCGAACCTGGAGCGGCTCCAGGTCTGGCCCTCGGGCTTCGGTGGCGGCCGCCTCCTGCTCATCCGCAGGCGTGACGACCTCCTGGTTCGGTGTCTCGTTCATGGTGTCGTTGGTCATCTGTTCCTCGTGTGTCGACATATCACTTTGCTGCTGTGTATCGGTGGTTGGATCTTGCTTTTCTGACTCAGTCATAGCTCCTATAACCTCACTTAGAGATGGTCTGAAAAGGTTGATTTGTCACTAGTAGTCCATGGCGGGAAGGGGGTTCTTGAGGGGGCAGCCCCCCTCAAACTCCCCCTTTTCAGACAGCCTCTTAGCGGTTGCCCTCGCTACCGTACAGCTCACCCACCAGGTCGCTCATCACCGTCGAAATATAGCGCACGGTCGAGATCGTTCGTGGGTAGGCCATGCGTGTCGGGCCGATCACACCCAGCACACCCACGACCTCGTCGGCGCCGTAGCGGGAAAGGACGACACTATATTCGCGCATCTCATCATTGCTGTGCTCGCCGCCGATCACCACCTGCACGCCATTGCTGGCCAGCGCCCGCGGGATCAGCGGGCTGAGCCCTTTGCCGCCCTGCAAGATCTCCAGCACCTGCCGGACACGCTGGACGTGGGTGAACTCCGGCTGGCTAAGGATCTCGATCAGGCCGTCGCTGTGGATCTCCTTATTGACCTGGCGCATCGCTCTCGCGACCAGCTCCAGCACCTGCCGCTCAAGCTCGTCGAAGGGCGGCGTCAGTTGCACGCGGTCCTGCTGAAGCGGCTCCTCGACTCGCTCAACCGGCGCATCGTGGCAATGGTCGTTGACGCGCGAAGCGCTGCGGCCCAGCTCCTCCTGCGGGCGGGCGGTATCGAGCGTGAAGGTCTGCTGGCGGATGGTGCCGTCGTGCAGCACCAGCACCAGCAGCACGGTCGTATCGTGGATGGCGATCAGCTCCAGGTGCTTGAAGCGCGCCTGGTACGCGCGCGGCGGCGTCACCAGCGAGGCATTCTGCGCCGTACGCGCCAGCACCGCCCCGGCGAGCTGAATCCACTGATCCAGCTCGCAGCGCACCTGGTAGAACTGGTGCCGGATGGTGCGCTGCTCGGTCGGCGAGAGCGGTGTGCGGTCCATCAGGTTCTCAACATAATAGCGGTAGCCGGCATCGGTCGGCACTCGGCCCGCCGAGGTGTGCAGGTGCGTCAGGAAGCCGATCTCCTCCAGCGCGGCCAGCTCATTGCGCACCGTCGCCGTGGAGACGTTCAGGCCATATTTACGCACCAGCAGATCCGAGGAAACCGGGACCGGATTCTCGATAAACTCCTGGATCACCAGCTTTAGCACGAGCTGGCGACGCTCGGTTATCTCCACCGCCATGTCATGCACCTCGCAAGTGTTCCCTTATTCCTCGCAGGTTAGCACTCTTAAGGTGAGAGTGCTAAGAGCGAAGCCTAAATGATTGGCGTGCCTTTGCGCACGCCGATTGGGTGCTATTTTACCACGAGTCCGGTGGATCTTCAATGGGGGATTCATCCGTGGGACGGTGTCGTAAGCCGCTACGAGCGGAGTCATGGCACGTTCAATGCGACACTTGATCTCTTGCGACGAACCATTATACTGTAATACACATTCTACGCAGGAGCATCTTAAAATATGGATCTACAGCAGTTTCTGCCGATTGTCATCGGGCTGATCATCATCGTTGTCGCTTGGAAGGCGCTCAAGGGAGTCATCCGGCTGGTGCTGACGCTGGGGGTGTTGGGGGTAATCGTCTACATCGTGCTGAATGTTGTGCGCTAGGTTGTCAATGAGCGGATAGGCGAACGGATAGAACGGATAGCAGGGCTAGTGGCGGGTAGGGATGAAAGGGGTGAGGAGATGACGTAACACGCAACACGCAACACGCAACACGTTTCACGTTTCACGCTTCACGCGCTGAGGAGGGAACACTATGCCCCTGATCGACATTCGTGACGTGACCAAAGTCTACAAGATGGGCGATGTGGAGGTCCATGCCCTGCGGGGCGTCTCGCTCGCGATCGAGGAGGGCGAGATGGTGGCGATCATGGGGCCGTCGGGCAGCGGCAAGAGCACCCTGATGAACGTCCTCGGCTGCCTCGATAAGCCGAGCGGCGGCAGCTACCTGCTCGACGGCGTCGACGTCGGGGGCCTCAACGACGACCAACTCGCGGCGATTCGCAATCGCAAGATCGGGTTTGTGTTCCAGCAGTATATGCTGCTGGCGCGCACCACCGCGCTGCGCAACGTCGAGATGCCGCTGCTCTACAGCGCAGGCGGCGATAGGACCGCGCGGGCGCGAGCGGCGCTCGAGTCGGTCGGGATGGGCGAGCGGATGCACCACAAGCCGAACGAGCTGTCGGGCGGGCAGCAGCAGCGAGTGGCGATCGCCCGCGCGCTGGTCAACAGCCCAAAGATCATCCTGGCCGACGAACCGACCGGCGCGCTCGACAGCCGCACCGGCGAGGAGATCATGCAGATCTTCGAGCGGCTCAACCGCGAACAGCGCCTGACGGTCATCCTGGTCACGCACGAGCCGGACATCGCGGCCCACGCCCGGCGCGTCGTCCACGTTCGCGACGGGCTGATCGCCGAGGACGGCGTGCGGGAGGTGGCGGTGGGTACCGTGGCTACGCCTGGGTGAGGGTGGAAGGGCGGAATGGCTGTGCCCCATACATAGATGCTTGTTTCTGTTACTATATGCCTGTATTCCTCAACATATTCACACGATTTCGTGTATTGACACCAGGAGGCCATTGAACAATGAATGACTCACACAATGGCTTAGAGAGCAAGGCTGATGTTCTAATTATCACGGCCCTTTACAAAGAGCGAGCGTGGGTTGAGAAAGTGTTCGATATTCAATGGATAGATATCGAAAGGCAAGGTACGATTTACCAAACATGTGAATATAAGGTGAATAAAGATGTGTTAAGAATCGTTCTAGTCTCTCAGCTACAAATGGGAATGCCTCACGCAGCAATCTTAACTACGAAGAGTCTAATGCTCTGGTCGCCTGAATTGGTTATTATGACAGGGATGTGTGCAGGTGTAATAGGTAAGGTTGCCTTGGGGGATCTGATCATTGCGAGTAAGGTCCTTGATTACGGATCTGGAAAGGTTATAGACGGGAAACTTCAACCGCATTTCGAACCGGTCATGCTTGATTCCTGGCTTTGGCAACTTCTAGAGATTTTCAGACATGATGAGAAAGTTCGTAAAGCCATCGAAAATGAGTACCCAATGGCTCGTCCCCATAGTTATCCTCTGACGATACATATGGGTTCACTGGGTTCTGGAGCTGCGGTTGTGGCTGATTCAGACATTGTAACCGGGATAGTGATGTCTGAAAGAAAGCTAATGGGTCTAGACATGGAATCGTACGCTGTTGCTCTAGCTACCAACCTGAATACTACATCATCGAAGAGGATCGAAGCTTTCATTGTCAAGGGAGTCGTTGATTTTGCGGATGCACGGAAAGATGATGGTTACCATGAATACGCGGCCTACGCAAGTGCTGCATTTGTGAAGAAGTTCTTAGATCGTTACTATGTTGCAGTTGTATTTCATAATAAGTAAACGGCCCGCCTCAATGCGGGCGGCTGAACTCAATCGTTGTGTAACAATAGTATAGTGATCTTCTTTCGGAGACGCCGAAGAGGCTGATCATGAACTGGACATATCGGGTATACAGGAACTGAGCCAGTAATCGCCCCCACACCGTAGAACAATGCAGACCGATACCAATCACATACCCCTCGTATTCCGGCGACTGCGAGCGCTGGCAGAGCGGAACCCACGCCGCGTGGTCCGCCTGCTCCAACGCCGGTTGGCACAGCCCCCGGCAGACAATTCATTGCTTCACGCCTGGACCGTGTGCGCGCTGGGCTGGGGATTGCTGTACTGGGAGCGCTTCAATGACGCCCGGTTGCACCTCCGCGCAGCCAGGCAGGTGTTCGAGGCCGGCTCCCACCACCACGCCACGCTGTATTGCGACTACGCGCTGCTGTTGGCCGATCTGCTCCAGCGCGCCTGGGCCGACGAGCAGGCGCTTATGGCGTTCGCGACCGATTTCGAGCAAGCCGGCGAGGTGTCCGAGGCCATACGGGTGAGGTTGTATCAGGCCATTCTGCTCGATACTCTGGGGCGCTCACACGAGGCCAAGAGCGTGTTGGACCGCATCGCGCCGGCGCTAACTGCGGACGAACCACTCGACCAGGCACGCTGGTGGTACGTCCGAGGGGCGGTGGCGATCACGGAAGGGGATTACGCCACTGCCGAGACGTTGCTAACACAGACCGAACAGGTCTTTGCCGCAACTTATTATGCCATCGATCGGGCCAAGTGCTGGTTTCAGCAAGCCTGGGCGGCGCTACGGCAGGAGAAGCTGCCTCTGGCGCTGAAAAACTATGGCCGCGCCAGGGAGGTATTTGCGCGGCTCGATCTGCCGGTCCGGCTGGCGCTCTGCGACAAAGGCACCGGCCTGCTGTTGGCTCGGATGGGCAGGTACGACGATGCGCTCCGGGCGCTCCTCAACGCGCTGCGCTTGTTCACCCCCCTTGGGCGAGCCAGAGATATCGGTGAGTGCCAGTTGAACCTGGGCAACATCTATTTCTATACCGGCCTGTGGGATATCGCCCTGGCCTATTACAGTCGTGTCACGGCGCTCTACGATACGGTAGGCGTCGTCAGCCTCCGAGTTACCGTGCAGCGGAATCGCGCAATGGTCTACCGCATCCAGGGACGGCTTAACGAGGCCCACGCGTTGCTCACCGAGATCGAAGTCCAGGCGCTCGGCGACCAGGCCGAGCTGGCTGAGATCTGGGCCGAGCAGGCCGGGCTGCTGGCCCAACTTGGCCGCTACGAAGATGCACACCTCCAGTATCAACGGGCGCACGACTTGTTCGAGCACCAGGGCAGCCAACTCGACGCGGCTGAATGCCGGGTGGAGCAGGGCTGGCTGGCACTCCAGCACGGCAATGTCGAGATGGCCTGCCCCTGTTTTGAGACCGCCGCACCGCTGGTCGCCCAGCAGCCCTATTACCGCTGGCGCACCGATTATGGGCTGGCGCGCTGCGCGGAGCTGCGCGGCGATATCACCACGGCCCGGCAGCACTACCGCACTGCCAGTGATACGGTCGCCACATTGCGCCGCCGCCTCGTCAGCGAGGTGGCCTCCAGCGGCCTCTACCGGCAGACGGCGCAACTGCATAACGACTCCTTGCGGTTGGCAGTGGCTTGCGGTGCTCTGGATGATGCGCTTACACTCAGCGAATGGCAGCGCGCCCTGGTTCTCCAGCGCGCCCTGGTGACACCTCTGTCGGCGCCACCACCCGAATATCAGGACGAACTCCAGGCGCTTCAGGGCCAGATCGATGCGTTGCTCTCCGCAGACAGCGCGATGGATGAGACACAGGCGCAGGCTATCGACACGACACTGGCGCACTATGGTGATGTGCTTTTGCAGGCGCGCCATCATGTGGCGGCGCCATCAGGTCGAGCGTCCGCGATACCCGAACCGGCGTTCGACCTGGCGGGCCTACGCGCGCAGATGGGTGCGGCATACGGCGCCGATTGGACGGCGTTAGTCTACATCTGGGCTGACCAGACGCTGCTGATCGGGGTGGTGACGCCAGAGAAGTTGGAGCTTGAGAAACGCCCCTACGACAGGGTGCTCCAGCGAGGGATCGAGCGGGCCACTCAGGCTACCTATCAACTCTACACCTATCGCGATCTTCCGTTCCTCCAGGGAACGTCGACAGAAGCTTGGGAAGGCTTACGGGCGCTAGGGAACCAACTGCTGCCGGCGACGGTTCAGGCGCGGCTCCACCCGCAGCACCGGCTGCTGATCGTCCCTGCCGGGCCGCTGCACACGCTGTCATGGGGGGCGCTACGGCTGGATGACCAATGGTTGGCCGAGCGCACGATCATCCACCTGGCCCCTTCGCTCACCGTCTGGCAATCCCTAGCGGCCAGGCCGGCAACACACAATACGCGTGCCCTGCTGATCGGGTGCAGTAGGTTCGGCACACGAGCAGCCGCCCTGCCGGCGGTTGCCGACGAACTGACGGCCATTGCGGCGCACTGGCCGGGCGAAAGCGCGCGGGTTGTGGAAGCGGGGGCGACGCGAACGGCGCTCCAGGAGCAGGCGGCGAGCGGTGAGCTTGCCCGCTATGGCTTGCTGCACATCGCGAGTCACGCGCAATTGCTCCCCACCCGCGGATTGGCCGCGCATCTTAAGCTCTGGGATGGCGATCTATGGCTATCCGAGATCGCCGGTTTAAATCTTGGCGGTCCATTGGTGGTGCTATCGGCCTGCGACGGCGCTATAGCCGAAACGCTGCCCGGCGATGAGGTGCTTAGTCTGAGTTGGGCTTTTCTTGCGGCGGGTGCAAGCGCTGTGCTTGCCAGCCTTTGGCAGGTCAACGATCAGGCGGTGCGCCAGTTCATGATGCTGTTCTACGCTGCCCTGCGGCAGCACGGCGATGTGGGCCTGGCACTGGCCCAGGCGCAGCGTGGCTTGATTGATCACCATCGGCAAGCTTCCGATCAATCGGCTGAACCTATGGCCTGGGCGAGCTTTGTGCTGATCGGCGGCGGGCAGGGTCTGTGGTAACGACGGGTGGTACCACCCCGTCGTTCCCGACCGAGGCTGCGATTAGTTGTGCCCGCCCCCGCCACCGCCCGGCTGGCCGTTGCCCGTCTCGGTGGGAGTGGGAGTTGGGGTCGAATTCTCGCCGTAAACAACCGGCACTGACTCGGCGCCCAGTGTGAGACTCAGGCCAAACATCAGTGCCATCCCCAGCGCCAGAAGCCACCGTACTGTTCGTTGCCGCATCATTGCTTACCTCCTTTAGAATGCAATCACCACTAGCCCTAGTACACTGCTGATCGGCGCTAAGGTGTGCGGCAACGCGCGCTGAAGTCTCACTATGGGGAGGTGCTGAAATTTCAGCACCCTTAATCGCACAGATAGTTAGGGCGATCAGTGACGATGCGCCTGGCGCCAGGAGAGCTTAGAGACCGTCTGAAGAGGGGAGTTGGAAGGGGTGGCCCACTGGGCTTTCCCCCTCTCGCAGTGCAAAGTAGAAAGCCCCAGCCCGAAACCTTGTCTTACGATCGAAAGGCTTCGATATGGCGACTCGCAACGAGGTATTTGGACGATTGCTTAAGGCCGGGATCAGTAGTATCGCCCACTGTGAGGGCAAGACTGCGCCGGCGATAGAGGCCGACCTGGGGCAAGACATCGGTGTGGCCAGCTACACGATCCAGCGCTACAAGACCGGCAATCTCCCCCCGGAAGCGCGCACGGTGCAAATCCTGGCCGGCGCCTGCGTCCGGCGCGGCCACCTTGATCGCGCGTGGCTCCAGGCGTTCCTCCAGGCGGCCCGCTATCCCACCCCCGACACACTGCTTGAGCAGCTCTGCCCCAACGGGCCGGGGCGCCCACGCCCACCCAGGGTCTATCAAAACCTGCCGGCGCCGACCTACAGCCAGTTTGTGATGCGCCGGCAGCCGTACGAGGAAGTGCTCGACGGTCTGCACCAACGCTCCTCGGTGGTGCTGATCACCAGCATGGGCGGCATGGGCAAGACCAGCCTGGCCCGCGAGGTCGCCGCGCGCTGCCTTGACGGCGAGGGAGCGGTGCCGCGCTTCGGTGCGGTGGTGTGGGTGAGCGATAAGGACCGGCCGGGGACGACCAATCTGAGCGTGGTGCTCGACGAGATCGCCCGTACGCTTGACTATCCGGGGTTGATCCAGTTTACCCAAGCCGACAAGCGCTACGAAGTCGAGCAGTTGCTGCGTCGTCAGAATGTGCTGGTCATCGTCGACAATTTTGAGACGATCACCGACGGCGCCTTACTGGAATGGCTGCTACGTCTACCTGAGCCGAGCAAAGCGCTCATCACTACCCGCGAGTACCGCCAGGAGCTTCGGAGCAGTTGGCCGATCGACTTGCGCGGGATGACTGACGACGAGGCCAAGGAGCTGATCCGCGCCCGCCTGCGCGTGCTCAAGATCGAGAAGCTCGTGGATGATCCGGGGCAGTTGGAGCCGCTTATCGCCGCCACCGGCGGCAACCCCAAGGCGATCGAGATTGCGCTGGGGCTGATCAAGTATGAACGCATGCCGCTCCAGCAAGTGGTCGACAACCTGTATGCGGCGCGGGGAGCACTGTTCGACGACCTATTTAGCCGCGCCTGGTCGCAGCTTGACCACACGGCGCGACAGGTGCTCCAGGCCCTGACGCTGTTTCCCGCCAGCGCAAGCTACGTGGCGTTAAGTAGCACTGCGGAGATAGGTGGACTAGCCTTCGACCGTGCTGTGGATCTGCTCGCCGATCTGTCGCTGCTCGACGTGCAACAAACCAGCATCCACACCCCCCCACGCTATGCGCTGCACTCGCTCGTGCGCGCTTTCGCTCGCAAAAAGCTCACGAAACAGGCGGGATTTGAGGCCGACGCGCGTGAGCGTTGGGTGGGATGGTGCTGCCAACTCGCCACGCGGGTGGGATTCTGCTGGGATGATCTGCGCCGGCTCGATCTGCTCGATCCCGAGCATGAGACGCTCCATGAGGCGATTACATGGACATTCCAGAACCGTCAATATGCCAGAACGATCGTGTTAATTGAGGGAATCCGCTATTACTACAATGTGCGCGGGCTATGGGACGAGCGGCTAACGATCAACCTTCTGCGCGCGGAGGCGGCGCGCCTGATCGGCGATGACAACAACCAGGCGCTCGCCCTGGCCCATCATGTCGAGATCCGCAGCAAACAGGGGCGCTTGGACGAGGCGGCGATCTATCGCGCGCGGCTTGGAGAGCTGGCCCAGTCGCCCACCCTGCTCGATCAGGTGGTTTTTGAGGTTCAGCACGCTCTGGCGCTGTATGCGCGGGCGAGCGGTGATATCGGAGCTGCCGAGCAGATCTGGCGGCAACTTCTGGAGCTTTCCGGTCGCCTTGGCAGTCAAAAGTATGTGATGAACCGTCGCTGGCTGGCTATCTGCCTTTACCAGCAGGGCTTTTTGGCAGAGGCACAACAGCTCTTTCGCGAGTCGTTGCGGGATGCGATCCAGATCGGAGATCGGCGGTCTGAGCTCGGGAATATACTCAACCTGGTGGCTATCGAACTGGATCAGGGTAATACCGTGAGCGCCGAGGCAACGCTAGCGGAGTGCCACGCAGCGGCGGAGCGCCTTCAGGATCGCCGGCGGTTAGGTGAATTCCATCGGCTTTCCGCGCGTCTGCACACCCTGCGTAGCAACCACGTCGCCGCAAGCGCAGACCTCACCGCCGCCAGCGACCTCTTTGAGCGGCTGGGGATGCGACGCGAGATGGAGGAGGCACAGGCGGCGTTTACTCAGATGCAGTGCTTTGAGAGGGTCGCCCCTCAAGAAGCTGCTTTCCTCCACGGATCGTAGGCGAGATAATGCCCTTTTCAAACAGTTTCTAAGGCTATCACAAACGTCGTTGTATAATGGGAGGATCTATTCAGTGCTCATACCTACCATCGGGCAGTGGCGGGGTGGAGAATCCCAGTTTCGAGAAACGAGGTTTGGGTCTATGACGGACAGATCCGTTGTTCAGGCAGATTGTGCGCGGGTTGTGGCGCTGCTTAGCCATGAGCTGGATCTTTCCTCGACGCAGGAAGCGGCCTATGCTCAGGCAGTCGCCGCCTATGTTCCTGCTCACTACCATGACGCGCAGCTCCAGCGCCTGGTCCGGTGCTATCACCTGGATCACCAGGAAGTCCAGACGCTACGGGATGCTCGACATCCCGGATATCAGGATGCCTGGGCAAAGTGGCCTCCTCAAGTACTACGAATTTTGCGGGACGCCAATTTCGCCTGGCTCGCCGATAATGCCGTTGACATTGAGGATCTGGTCCAGATTGCGCTTAAAGAGCTTCATGGGTCGATCTCCAGCTACCGCTTCAGTAGCCGCTTCTCGACGTGGGCCTATACAGTCATCGTGCGGGCCGCGCAGCGCACTATTCGTGAGCAACGTGCGGCCAAGCGCAGCGGGACACAGATCTCGCTTGACGATCCGGAGACGATAAATCATCTCGGTAGCCACACCGACGATCCAGTTGCGGTAGCCCAGGCTGCGGCGCTGAATGCGAACATCCTCAGAATTCTTGCAGAGCAGGGTGGTTCGCGATGGGCGGAGATCTTTCAGCGTTGGGCACGGGCAGACCAGCGGCTCGTCAATATCGGACAGCGGGTAGGACTAAGCCCGGCGCGAGTGAGCACGCTGCTGAATCAGATGCGCAATCTGCTCCAACAGCACGCCGACATTGTTGAATGGTATCGTCCAGCGAAGAACCAGGACGACAACAGGAATCGGGGTGAAGAATAATCAGGTAAAAAAGACTGGCCAATTCGTCACATATAAAAATAGCGTCAAAGCCTGCTTGAAAATTGGAAGAACCAAGCGAAGGGTGAGAGTGGAAACCTACTCACCTTTGGCTAGGAGGCGTACACATCATGGATGAACTCAGATGTGCGGATGTACAGTCGTGGATGCGTAATATCGTCCAGCCGGATAAGCTGATACTGCCTACTCCGGCGCTAGCGGCACATGTTGCCGGCTGTCCACTCTGTCGGGGGGCATTCGCGCTTCTTGCGGCCAAGGCAGTTGATTTGCCCTCCCTGACCGGACCTATCACTTGCCGACAATGCGAGGAGGATCTGGCTGCCTTTATAGAGCAGGAAGCCGAAGAAACGAGTGCTACCGCAATCCGAACATACCCGCTCGTTTGGTGGCATCTGTGGACATGTGAGGACTGTATGGAAACTTATCGTGTTACGCGATCATACCTCAAGGTTGTGCAGTCCCAAGCTTGGGCAGGTGTGAAGGAAGCGGTGTCGCAACCTAGCAAGCCCAGCCACTCAGGGCCAATACTTCAGCTTCCACGCCAGTTTCTCCACCGCGCCCTGGCGTCATCGCTTCCCGCACAAGGCGTCACACGCGGCGGTGCCAGCCAGAACTATATGTTGGCTGAGCAAGAGCGATTGGACACTTATCTGAAAATAAGCGTTCAGCGGCAGGGTAACGGCGCGTGGCGGGTAGAGGTTGTGCATGCGCCGCCCCCAATTGGTTTGTTAGTGCTGAGGTTCGGCACAGATCGCTTTCGGGCACGCTTCAACCGTCAGGGATGTGCAGTTGTAGATGATATACCTTTCGCGCTCTTGACTGCCCCCGATGGACCTGCCCTGGAAGTCGATATCGAACCCGATGCGGACGAGGCGCCAAAGGTGTGAGGCTGCCTGCCGAAGTTTGTGAGCAAGGGAGGGGCTTGGGGAGGGCGGTCCTCGCCAAAACCCCTTCTCTCCACAGATTTTGGTCACACGCATATCAAGCGAGTGTAGACAACGCAATTAGATATAGCAAACCTAAATAAGTCGTAAAAGGGGGTGTGGGGGAAGCCCCCATAGAAAAGCCCACCCACTTCTACAACTCAATTAGGTTTGCTATAGATTGACCTACAGCGCCGCGAACAGGTCGACTGTAGCGCCATCCGGGTCGGCTACGACGGCGTAGCGCTGGCCCCAGAATGCATCCCACGGCTCCTTGTGCCCCGTGTACCCGCGCTCGACGATCCGCTGGTACAGCGCGTCCACCTCCACCGGGCTGTCGCACTTGAACGCCAGCGACACCCGTTGCCCCACCGGCTCGATCCACTCCGGGTCGATGCTCTTGACCATCGCCACGGTGTTCCACGAGATGCGGTAGCCGTTGGGGGTGGTGACCTCGACGAACGGCTCTCCTTCGACGCCGGCAGGGATCTCCAGCCCTAGCAGGCGGTAGAAGTCGAGCGCCGCCGCCATGTCGCGCACGACGATGCCGATCATATCCGGTCGAATAGCCATGTTGGGTCTCCTTTTGATCACAGGAGGTACGCGGTGGCACCGCAACGCTCTATTGCCTGCGGCAGCAAGGTATTTCACCAATTTTTCTCGTCGGTTTTTCGCCCAGCCGGGCGAAAAACCGACGAGAAAAGGAAGAAAAAGTACCACTCTGCCGAAGGCTGAAACCAGGTTCGGTAGATGACCGCATAACTCCTGTTAATGAGAATGTACACGCAGAGTATAGCAGAGCAATGGTGACATCAGTATGTCACCATTCGCGGTACAGCTCCACCAATTGCCGGCCGATCCGCGCGAGGCGGGCGCGAAGCTCGGCTGGGGCGTGGACCTGCGCGTCGGCGTTGAGGCCGGCGAAGTAGCGCGCGTACCAGTCCAGCTCGCCGGGCGGGCAGCGGAAGGCTAGGGCGCCGGTGCCGTCGGGGTGGCGGCGGATGTGCTGGCCCAGGTGCGGCTCGCTTTCGAGGTGCGCTACGCCGCGCGCCGTCAGGGCCACGACGACCTCGGGGTGCGCTTCGTGGTCGTAGGGGAGCGGCGCGGGGGCGGCCAAATGCTGGAGTTGTGCATCGGGCTCGGCCAGGGCGCGGATGCGATCCACGCGGTAGGTGCGCTCCTCCTCATGCTCGTGGGCGTAGGCGCGGCAGTACCAGTAGCCATTGTGGGCGGTGATCTGGCGGGGCAGGATGTGCTGGGTGGAGCACCGCTCGGCCGATTGGTAGACGATCTCGACCCAGCGCCCTTGCTGCGCCGCCAGGAGCAGCGGCTCAAGAAACGGTGCCCGCTCAAGGCGCTCCGGCACCTCCATGCCCACGGTCGCCAGCAGCGGCTCGACATCGGGGAGCTGGCCGGGCAGGAGCGCACGCAGCTTCGCCAGCAGCGAGGCGCGCTCCTGGGCGAAGGGCGCGTCGGATAGCCCGGTGATCGCGCTCAACGCCAGCAGCAGCAGAAACGCCTCGTGAGTGGTGAGCGGCGGCGGCGCGATCCGGTAGTCGGGCGGCAAAGAGTAGCCGCCGCCGACGCCCTCCCGCGCGACGATCGGCACGCCCATCTCGCACAGCGCCTGCACGTCGCGCAGCACCGTCCGCCGCGAGACCTCGAACTGGCGGGCGATCTCTTCGGAGGTGCGCGGCTGATCTTGGAGCAGCAGCAGGATCGCGGTCAGCCGCTCAATACGATTCATGTGACAGGGTACTCCTGTATGTACCAGTGTTTGTCGTGCCGGCCATCGGGATTGTAGCGTCAGCGGCGGCTGGCTGTATGGCACCGAGATTGACAAATTCCTCCACCTCGCTTATACCTTATCGGGCAAGAGGACGATTTACGATTCACGATTTGTCGAACGACGCATCACGTTTCACGGTACTGTGGTGGGGCGGCCACGGAGGGACCGCCTTACAAGGTTGTGGGGCGGCTCACGCTTCACGCTTCACGTTTCAGGATGCCACGGACTACGGACCAAGGACCACGAACCATGAGGCGCTTCGATACGATCGTGATCGGCGTGGGCGCTATGGGCAGCGCCGCGTGCTATGAGCTGACACGGCGCGGCAAGCGGGTGCTGGGCCTGGAGCGCTACGATATCCCGCACGAGCTGGGCTCGTCGCACGGCTACACGCGGATCATCCGGCTGGCCTACTACGAGCACCCATCTTATGTGCTGCTGCTGCGCCGCGCCTACGAGCTTTGGCGCGCGATCCAGGCGCACGCCGGCGAGCAACTGCTGCATATCACTGGCTCGATCGACGCTGGCCCGGCTGATAGCTGGGTCTTCAAGGGCTCGCTCCAATCGTGTATCGAGCACGAGCTGCCGCACGAGGTGCTGACCGGCGCGGAGCTGGCCGAGCGGTTCCCCGGCTACCGGCTGCCCGCCGATACGCTGGCGCTGCTCCAGCCGGAGGGCGGGTTTCTGCTCCCCGAGCGCTGCATTGTCGCTTATGTGCTGGCCGCGCAGGCGCTCGGCGCCCAGATCCACGGGCGTGAGCGGGTGCTAGAGTGGCAGCCGCTGCGGGAGGGCGTTCGCGTGCACACCGACCGCGCCGTCTACGAGGCCGACCGTCTGGTGATCACCGCCGGGGCTTGGAGCGGGCAACTGCTCGACTGCCTGCGCGGGCTAGCCCTGCCGGAGCGGCAGGTGCTGGCGTGGCTCCAGCCGGCGCGGCCCGAGTTGTTCCATCCCGCGCGCTTCCCGGTCTTCAACCTGCTGGTCGAGGAGGGCCGCTTCTACGGCTTCCCGGTGTTCGGCGTGCCGGGCTTCAAGTTCGGGAAGTATCACCACCTGGAGGAGCGCGCCGACCCCGACGCCGCCGACCGTGCGGTCCACCCGCGCGACGAACTGCTGCTGCGCGATTTCGCCGCGCGCTACTTCCCCGACGGTGCCGGGCCGACGATGTCGCTGAAGACCTGCCTGTTCACTAACACGCCGGATGGGCACTTTGTGATCGATTTGCACCCGGATTACCCGCAGGTGGCTTTCGCCTCGCCCTGCTCGGGCCACGGCTTTAAGTTCGCCAGCGTCGTCGGCGAAATCCTGGCCGACCTGGCCGAGCGCGGGGAGAGCCGCCACGATATTAGCCTGTTCCGGCTGGCGCGGCTTACTTCGGGGCAGTGAGTGGAAAAGCGCCACCACTCAGCTATCGGTCGACACGAGTCTGTCCCCGCCCTTGCCGATCAGCGTGCCCACGTCCTCGCCCGCGCAGATCTGGAGCATCGCGCCGGGAGCGGTGAAGTTGAACAGGTGGATCGGCAAGCCGTGATCGCGGGCCAGCAGCACCGCCGCCTGGTCGAGCGCGCGCAGGTTTTGGCGGATAAAGGTGTCGTAGTCGATCCGGCTGTAGCGGCGCGCGGCCGGGTCGCGGCGCGGGTCGGCGGTGTAGATGCCGTCGGTGCCGTTCTTGGCCGAGAGCAGCGCATTGGCCCGCAGCTCCAGCGCCCGCTGGACCGCCGGGTAGTCGGTGGTGACGTAGGGGTTGCCGGTGCCGGCCGCCAGGATCACGATGCAGCCATGCTCCAGGTGGCGGATCGCCCGCAGGCGGATAAACGGCTCGGCCACGGTGTTGATCGGGATGGCCGTCATCACCCGCACGTCGGCGCCGCCCCGCGCCGTGAGCACGCCGCGCAGCATCAGGCTGTTGATCACGGTGGCGATCATCCCGATATTATCGGCCTCGGCCCGCTCGATGCCCCACTCCTCGCCCAGCTCGCCGCGGAAGATGTTGCCGCCGCCGACGACCACGCCGACCTGGATTCCACGCCCGTGGAGCGTCAGCACCTCGTCGGCGATGTGGTTGAGCGCGCCGGGGGCGAAGCCCGACTCGGCATCCCCAGCGATAGCGCCGCCACTCAGCTTGACGAGGATTCGGTTGTAGCGCATATCAGCTCCTTAGAAAAGGTCCGTTGTCAGTGGTCAGTAGTCAGTTGAGACCCAACTGACTACTGACCACTGACAACGGACAACGGACTACTGGCCAAGCCCCCGCTCGATCGCCTCGGCGGCCTCGGGGTAGTTTGCCGCGTAGGCGTGCAGCAGCCCAAAGCAGCCCGCCAGCATCATGTCGCCGTGCGGCACCGCGAAGTAGGGCTGAGTCTCGGCATGCGACCAGCGCAGCGTCGAGCCACGCAGCATCGCCTGGCGCGGCCCAGTTACCGCCAGGAATGGCTGGGAATCCGGCGTCGGGTGCAGCACCAGCGCGCCGTGGCCCATGCTCTCGTACACCGCGCGGTTGCTGATCGTACCGGTGCCGAGCTGGGTTAGGAATGCTTCGAGCTGATCCGCCCGCAGCTCGCCGGTGTGGTGCTCGAAGCACCCGGCGATCGCCCCGCCGGCGATGTGGAACGCCAGGCAGTGGAAGTTGCCGACATTCGCTACCAACAGATCCTCCTGCTCGGCCACGCGCCGGTCGTCCAGCGCGCCCAGCACCGCCGCTGGCGCGGTGTCCATCACCAGCAGCGGCAGGTCGGCCGGCGCCGTCTGGGCCACCGCCAGAAGCCGCGTCATCGACGCGGGGATGTCTTCGCGCCGGAAGCCCAGCGCCAGCAGCCCGCGCCCGGTCGAGAAGCGCTCGGCCAGGTAGTTGAAGCGGAACACCCGGTCGCTGACATCCGGCGGCGCGTTCCCGTGGTCGAAGACCGCCACCGCTAGCGCGTCGTAGGGGCGCGCGCCCGCCGCCCCGGCCACGCCGAACGCGGCCAGCGCCGTGTCGATCGCGTCCAAGTCCAGGTCGCGCATCGAGATCCGCTCGACGTCGCGCAGCGCCGCCGCCTCGTTCTCGCCCACCAGCGTCACGCCGTCGTGCTGCACTGCGTCGAGGTCGTCGTTGAAGGTGCGCGCCGCGTTGGGGGTGGCATACAGTGGCAAGCCCGCGCTCAGGTGATCATTGGCGGCCCACTGGCACGGCCCGCCGCCCATGATCACGCCGGTCAGCAGCACTGGCCGGCGTGCTGCGGTCGCCGCGCGGATGCGCCCGGCAGTGATCTGCGTCGGCGCAGGCATCACCAACTGCAAGCTATTCTCGACCGGCCCCTCGCTGTCGAACAGCATGATGTCCTGGGTGCCGGTGCCGACATCCACCGTCAGAATCTTCATGGCGCTCCCTTTGCATCGCTGGCTCACATCGTGCTCATGCTACCATACCATGAGCCGTGGAACGATCGCATCGCCGGTGGCGTCTAGCAACCGGAAGACACAAACGGCCTACAATGGCCACAAGGAGAATCATAATGCGTTACACCATCTATTTGACGCTGGCCTCGCTGGTGCTGCTACTGGCCGCTTGCGGCGGGAGCCCAACGGGCAGCACGGGCGCTACTCAACCGACCCAGTCGACCCCCTCGAATGGCACCCAGGCAACCCAGGTCCCCGAGCCGACCCAGGCGCCCCAATCCGATCCGGTGCAGCCGACCGGCCAGCCACTTGGCCAGGACGTGGTGATCGCGCTGCAAAAGACCGGCGGCATCGCCGGAATGAACGAGACGCTGACGGTCCAGGCCGACGGGACAATCAAGGTGAACGGCAGGGGCGGGAACAAGGAGGCGCGGCTCGCCACAACCGAGCTTGGCCAGCTCCAGCAGCTCCTTTCCAGCGCCGATTTCGCCAAGCTGGAGGGGAGCTACCGGGCGACCGGCGCCGACCTGATCACCTACCGGCTGACGATCTCCGAAGGCGGCGCGCAACGGACGATCGTCACGATGGACGGCGCCCAGAACCCCGCCGTGCTCGACCAGGTTCTGGCCGAGCTGGCGAAGTTGCAGGCGCAGGTGAAGTAGCACGGGCGCGCCGCCACAGCTCCGGCACGTCGAGCTTACGCCCCCAGCCCAGCGCCAGCAGCGGCGGCCCGTAGATCAGCACAGATAGGATCGTGTTCCAGATCGCGCTCAGGGCCGGGTTGTCGATGTCCCATCCCAGCCGGGTCAGTAGAAAGACGTTGGCGGTGTAACTCAACATGGCCGTGCAGCAGAACAGGCCGATGCTCCACGCCGCGCGTGTGCGCCAGGGCTGGAGCGCGATCAGCGACAGCACCCACAGCAGGTACCACGGCTGGAACCAGGGGTTGCAGAAGAACAGAAACCACAGCACCAGCCAGAGCGCGTGCTCGGCCACGTCGTGCGGCGCGCGCCAGGCGCGCAGGGCCGACCAGGCGACGCCGCCTGCCAGCAGCCAGACGCCGACCCCCGCCGCTAGCGCCTCCGCCGTACGCTCCCCCAGAAATGTGGCCAGCAACGATTGCAGCACGGCCAGCCATGAGGCGGTGAACAATGTACCCCGGTCGCCGAAGTTGCGTAACGTCCCCCACCCGGTCCAGAACGGCGCGTAGGCGATCACGACGACCGCCCCGCACACCAAGCCGCCCAGCAGCACCAACCGTGGGCGCCCCCGCGCCGTAGGAACTCGCCGCAATGCCGCGCTTAGAAACATCGGCCCAAGGAACAACGTCAGGTACTTGATCAGCCCACCCACCGTCAGCGCCAGGAACGCCCCCACCGCCCGGATTGAGTTTTGAGTTCTAAGTTTTGAGTTCTGAGTTACCTCACTGTCAACTCTTAACTCATCACTCTTAACTCTTAACTGGAAGCTCCAGACCGCCAGCACGATCAGCAGCGCCATCCAGGCGTCGTTGTGCCCGGCGCCGATCGTCTCCCACAGCACCAGCGGGTTCCACAGCCACAGGTACAGCCCAAGCCAGCGCTGTCCAGGCGCGATCCGCCCCAGCGCGACCCAGATCGCCGCGCCACACAGCAAAAAGCCCAGCGCGGCCAGCCCCTTGTAGGCCAGCAGCAGCCGCAGCAACTCGGCGTCGCGGGCTGCATCGGCCCCGGCCGGGCCGGGCCGCTCGCCGGCCAGCAGGGCCGTGAGCCGGCTCATCGCTTCCCACAGCGGCCCGTAGGCGGTGACGGAGCGCCGCCATGCGACATACCAGAACAGCGGATCGTGGTCGAAGTCGTGCGGGATCCGGATAAACGTGTTCGCCCCATAGCGCACCTGCATCCGGCCGCGGAACAGGTAGTCATACAGGTCCACCGAGGTCACCGGGTAGACCAGCAGCAGCAGCGCGAGAAACGCCAATGGGAAGCCGATCACGATTAGCGCACGTGACCACGTGGCCGGCTGCGCGGCTTTATGGGGCAAAGCGGGTGTCCGCGCCAGCAGCAGCGCCCCCGCGCCGTAGCCGGCGAATAGCAAGAGCACGCTTCCAACCAGCGCCACCCCCACGGTTCCGTTGGCGTTGGTCAGCTTCTGGAGGTTCTGAATCGGGTATGCGTAGATGCGCAGCAGCGGAAAACACAGCAGCGCGGCGGCATACACAAACGCGGTGACAATTCCAGTCAGGGCAAGTCCCACATCAGAGCGAATCGTTCGCGGCATCAGCTTTCAATTATCCGTTCTATCCGCTCCCCTATCCGCTCCCCTATCCGCTCTACCATAGGGTCAATTGCTCCACCACCGGACCGCGCGCCGCATAGTGCCGCTCGCGCTCCGCCGCGTCGCGCCCGAAGAAGTGCCCGTCCAGCGTCACAAAGTCGCGCGCCCGCGTGATCGCGCCACCCAGTCCCTTGAGATGCGCCGGATCGCGGAAGCGGTGCTCGCGCCGCAGGCGCACGATCCGGCGAACGCTCAACGGCCCCAGGCCCGGCACTCGCAGCAACAGCTCCTGATCCGCTGTATTGAGCTCGATTGGAAAGCGCTCCGGGTGCGCCAGTGCCCAGGCCAGCTTGGGATCCACCTGGAGCGGCAGGTCGCCGGCTGGGTTATACGGTAGCTCGGCGGTGGTGAAACCGTAGTGCCGCAGCAGCCAGTCGGCCTCCTTGAGCCGCTGCTCACGTATGAACGGCGTCGGCTGCTGCTGCTCCAGCGGCGTGCCGGGCGCCGGCCGGAACGCGCCGAAATAGACCCGGCGCAGCTCCAGTTCGCTGTACAACCAGGTTGCCGTTAGCAGCAGCTCGCGGTCGCTCTCGCCCGCCGCCCCGACGACGAACTGTGTCGCCAGGCCGCTCCCCAGCAGTGCCGATCCTCCCGGCCCTCCAGCCCGCTGCAAGTCGCGTGCCCAGATCAGCCGGGTCATCAGGTCGCTGGACCAATCGCGCTCCGGCGAGATCCGCGCCAGGCGCTCGGCCGAGGGCGCCTCCAGATTCAGGCTCAACCGATCGGCCAGCCGCGCAGCCCGCTCGACCTCGCCGTGCGACGTGCCGGGCAGCAGCTTCACGTGGATGTAGCCCGTGTAGCTGTGGCGCTGCCGCAGAAACTCGACGCCGTCGAGCATCCGGCCCACCGCGCCCTGGACATCGCCGTCGACCCCGGTCGAGAGAAACAGCCCCTGGGCTGCTCCACGCTCGTAGCGCGGCAGGAAGAGCGTCGCCAGCTCCTCCGGCGTCAGCGTGGCGCGCGGCGTGTCGCTGCCCGATCGCAGCGGGCAGTAGGTGCAGTTCCAGGCACACGCGCTACTCATCAGCGTGCGAAACACCGGCCTTGACTTGCCGTCCGGGCCGCCTTCGGTGGCGATCCCAGCGTCGCTCCAGACCGCCTTCTTGGGCGTGTAGCGGCGCCCGCCCTGGCTAAACGTATCGCAGGCGTCGAAGCGGGCCGCCGGCGACAGAATATCGAGTTTGTGCTCCAGGTCCATAGCGATGATACGGCAGGTGTTACCTGCTCCACTCGTCGATAGCCGCATGGGCTGAATGCTGGTCGTTGTGGTGAATGTTTGGTGATTATACCACTGCGTGTGGAGTCTGGCACAGGTGTGCGTGGGGACAAGTGCTCATTGCATCTCTCCCCCAATGAATGACGCAACCACGCGACCGGTATATCGTATATACTCATGGGCCAAACACTGACGCCTTGCCAGTGTCGAACTCGGCACCTCCCAGAAAGGAAGTAGTACCATGTCAGGGCTACTGTTAATCCCGGCCATCATCTTCGGCGTCTTGCTGCTCGTCGTCTTCATGTCCGGGTTCCTCCGCTATATCCCCAACAACAAGGTTGGCATTGTGGAGAAGCTTGTAAGCGGTCGCGGGTCGGTGAAATCCGGATTTATTGCCCTAAAAGGTGAGGCCGGTTTCCAGCCTGATGTTCTTCGTGGTGGCTGGCACGTGTTCATCCCTTTCCAATACCGCATTCACAGCGTCCCGCTTGTGACCATTCCCCAGGGCAAGATCGGCTACATCTTCGCGCGTGACGGTCTACCGCTCCAGCCCGCACAGTCATTGGCTTCCAATGTTACGGCCAATAATTTTCAGGATGTGGGAACCTTTTTGCAAAACGGTGGGCAACAGGGACCACAACGCCAGATTTTGCGTGAAGGTACGTATGCCTTAAATCTGGCGGAATTCGTCGTGATTACCGAAGATAGCGTCTTTTATCTACCGTTGAGCCGCGAGGAAGAAGCTACGTTCAAGCGCATGGCCGAAGTCATCAAAGAGCGCGGCGGTTTTCAGCCGGTGATTATCAAGGGCGCCGATGACCTTGTCGGTATTGTCACTGTCCACGATGGCCCATCGCTCCCCCAGGGGGAGATCATCGCACCGACGGTCGGCAACGAATCCGCCGACCAGGAGACCTATCACAACACCTTTCAAGACCCCGAGCGCTTCCTGAAGGCCGGCGGTATGCGTGGGCGACAGCTTCAGGTACTGGTCGAGGGTACATACTATATCAATCGGCTGTTTGCCACCGTCGAGATGATACCGAAAACGGTGGTCGAGGTCGGTAATGTGGGCGTGGTCGTGTCGTACACAGGTGACGTCGGCGCGGACCTGTCGGGCGAGGAGTACAAGCACGGCGAGATGGTGAAGCAGGGCAGCCGCGGCGTGTGGAATACGCCCCTGCTGCCGGGCAAGTACGCGTTTAACACCTATGCCGGCAAAGTGCTCATGGTGCCCACGACCAATATCATCCTCAAGTGGAATAAGAGCGAAAGCGGCGCGCACCGATTAGATGAGAACCTGTCGGAAATCTCGCTGATCACCAAGGACGCCTTCGAGCCATCACTGCCGTTGTCGGTCGTCGTGCATATCGACTACCGGCAAGCGCCGCTGGTCATCCAGCGCTTCGGCGATGTCAAGCGGCTGGTCGAGCAGACCCTTGACCCGATGGTTTCGGCATATTTTAAGAACTAGAGGAATTAGATCGCAGCAAGGGAATACTCACTACGTCGTCACGTAGGATACATTGTAGCCGAAGCCATATCTCCCCGGATTTCCTTACAACCTCCACCCGAACATCAAGCCCATCCACCACCGTCCGCTTGGCGTCAAACCGCTCCTCAATCGCTGCTAAGTGCTCCCCGAGCTGGTATGAGAAGGCAATCAGGCTGTTGATTGTGTCATCGGTTAAGGGCGTCTCTTTTTCTTGTTCTAATTTCCTAATTTCCTCAGTTGTAAGCTGAAGTTTGCGATTCTGTTCGGAAATCAGCTCCTCAACTATCCCTTCGGGCATGCCTTTCGCGTACAGTGTTCCAATCCTTTTCAGCTCTGCTTCAATCTCTCCCTTGTGTTCGTAGAGCGTTCGGAGGCGTTCCAAAACGCCGCTCCCGGCGTCCCGCTGTCCCTGCTGGATTTCTTGCAGCTTGCGCTCAAGGATTGCAGGATTGGCTATCTCCTCTTTTACCCAAGACCAAACCCTATTATCAAGCTCTGTGACATGGACTGGCGGCATGTCACAGCTATGCGCCCGATTGTGGGCTGCGGTTCGCCCAGGACAGCGGTAGAAATGCCAAGCATATTCAGTAATCGTGCCGTCTTTCAGCTTATGCGCCTTGCCCGTACTGATTGAGCGCATCTTGTACCCACATTCACACGTCACCCGTCTGCCTACAAGATAGTCAAAGCGCGCTCCCCGGTTTGACAGGGGACGCCCTTGATCCATGCGGCGTTGGGCAGCGTTGAATAATTCCTCATCAACAATGCGAGGCACCGGGACACCGACCCACGTATCCCGATCCCGATTGGCAAGTGGCTGACCGTTGACTGCCTTATAGCGGAACTGGTAAAAAATACCGTTATATGCGCTATGCCGAATAATTTTGTGAATCGTTGCCCTGCTCCACTGAGCGTACCCGCGTATTTTCATGTGGACTCGGCCGGGGATGAGGTCTTGCGGCGTTGGAATACCACGTTCTGTTAACCGCTCGGCAATTCGTAGAGTTGAGAGCGGCCCTGATTCCCCATCGCCGACAACATACCAGGTAAAAACTTGGCGGATAATCTTTGCCTGTTCCTCATTGACCACAAGGCTTGCGTTTCTTCCCTGTCCGACTTTGTTATATCCGTATGGTGGGCGGCCAAGCCCTATCCACTTACCGGCAGCAACTTTATTCTTCCTGCCCTGATCAGTACGCTCGACAATATCATCTGCTTCTATCTCAGCCATGATGTACTGGAGGTCTTCAGGGAGGCGCTGGCGGGCTGTCTTCCCGCTGATTTGCCGGGTTGACGCATAGTGAATGTCCTTGCCTGCCCTTCTGATGCGCTCACGAAGCACCACTGAGTTCACATAGTTACGATGTAGCCGGTCAAACTTCCACGTCACGAGCACATCTGCCTCATCACGCTCAAGCATCTGACAGGCTTCTTCTAACCCATCACGTTCCAGCTTGCGGCCGGTCATATCATCTTTAAACTCGGCAACAATGGCTAGCCCTGTCTCAGCATCATATTGCCGCATCTGTTCAAGCTGGTAGTCAAGGGAGTAGAGTTCAGCCTGGCGGGGAGTGGACACGCGGGCGAGGTTGATAGCACGCTTGGAGGACATGGGAGGCTCCTTTCAGTGGCTCAAGGCAAGAGCCCTTGCGGATTGTACCTTCTAGAAAGACAGCACGGTTTTCCTTGCGCTCAACCACCGATACGCTCATCCGTTCGCCCTTAGTCTACCACTAAAATACTAGTTGTCAACACATTCTAAAGTTGTGATTCAGGCTACGAATGTTGACCTGCTCCGATATGCGGTTGTATAAGTCAGCATGGCTTGTCTATTTCTGCCTGAATGCGAGCCGTTTACCTTACAGACCCGCAGCACTGCCGGTTTGTTGTTAGCAGTACTGGGGTAGTGACATTTCATCGTACCCTGTGTTAGAGTGCAAATCGGAAGCAGAATTAGCCTGAACACAAGTGCGTCTTCAGGGTTGTTTCCGCTTCCATCGTGGCTTGCATGCAGTGACGATCGCTCATTCCTCCTCATCAACGAGGCGGCGTTTTGGATTCCGATCCATCGGAATGCAATGCGCCGCTTACGGGAGCGGCGAGTAGCTGCCGCGTCAAACGCGGAGGAGGAAATCGGTGGATATTCGCATACCAGAGGAGCTGCGGACGAGCATTCCGCAACTAGACACGGCATCCGAGCAGGAAGACCCAATGGTCTGGGCCAGGTTCTCTAGTGAGGCCCTTGGCACAACGTGGTACATCATTGCCGCGACGTTTCTGGAAACCGACGCCATTTTCTATGGCTACATTGTCGGCTGGGACGAGGAGTTGACCTACTTCAATCGCTCTGACTTGGAGTTGCTCGCAGCCCAGGAAGATGCAGCGATTGAGTACGATGCAACCTTCACACCCTGCCGTCTCTCTGAGGTGGTAGCGCGTGAGCGAGGCGATGGCCCCAAGTTCCCACTCGGGCGACTTGTTGCCACGCCTGGTGCTCTGGCAGCGTTTGAGGCGAATAAGCAAAGTCCGACCATCTTTGTACGCCGGCACCTGAAAGGCGACTGGGGCGAAGTGGACGTACACGATGTGCAGGAGAACGAGTTCTCCCTCATTAACGGCCTACGGCTCTTGTCGGCCTACACCCTGAAGGATGGCACCCGTATCTGGATTATTACCGAGGCGGATAGGTCGGCAACGACTATTTTACTGCCAAGTGAATACTAGGCACGAAACACGATGCAAGCTTGGGGCTGGTACAGGACACACCTGGCCAGCCCTTTTTCGTGGTCACTTGCTCTTGTTCTTACTGGTGATAACGCCCGTTATCAGAATAGGCTTTTCCTGTACACCCCCATCTCCCACAACTATCCACAGCCCAGATGTGCTATACTTGTGGCTTCAGTTCTGCCACTTAGGAGTGCGGGTTTGCCAATGAACGACGAACTTCGGTAGATAGTCATTGAGCCGCTGCGTCGCAGGAATGAGCAGCCTGCTGGGCTACACACCCAAGCCCTCGCGTAGCGGATCATTGTGTGTAGGCATGTAGTAGCAGTCAAGGTACCATGTTTTGATCGCCCTCGATAGCTCGTATGTAATCCAATCGATACTTCATTCGGAGATGACAATGAGCACTATAAAATTCAGACCATCGGATTTTATGCGTGCAAGGCGCCCCACATTATTTTCAGATACAACGGTAAAAGAAAGGTTTATACTCTCTGAAAGTATGTTGGAGTACCACCTTGACACCCTAACCAGTCGGAAGCAGGAAAACGACTTTGAGAACTATTGCCGGCGTTTGGCTGAAAAAGAGATATGCCCTAATTTGCTGCCTCAGTCTGGGCCGGTTGGCGGCGGGGACAGCAAAGTAGATAGTAGACATTATCAAGGTTGGCGGTATACTGTCCGGGATGTTCTTTCACGGAGTGAAATAATGCCAAAGTTCGACACCATTTTGCAGAATGAGCGGCGCTTACGCGCCTTTACCGGCCTGGATACAGCCACCTTCACAGCCTTCTTACCCGATTTTACCAAGGCAATGCAACACTATCTCAAGGGCACGACCCTTGATGGCTACGTCCGAGAAGGCGACCGCGCGATTACCTACGCCAACAGCCCGCTACCCACAGCCTCTGATCGGCTGCTATTCATCTGTAGTTTTGCAAAGTTGAACCACACGCGCTCCTGTAGTAGGATAGCCCCATGCGGATCCGTGCCAGATGAATCACCACCAGGAGCGGGTATGCCAGCGATTGTTGAGTTCCCAAGCGTCGTGCAAGACCTCCTGGTCCAATACGCAGACCTGTTTGCCAACCAGCCCGAGCGCCAGCACTTCGCTGAGTATCTGACCGGCCTGTTCATTGCTGAACGCAAAACCGTCAGCGGTATCAACCGCGAGTTTGCAGTCACGACAGACCAGTCCTGCCTGAACCGCTGGATCACTGAGGTTGAGTGGGAGGAAAAGGCGCTCAACCAGCGGCGCCTCGAGCTGCTGCAACGCGACTCTGCCACCCACTACACCAAGAATGGCGTCATCGCGATTGATAACACCCTCATCGATCACGACGGCAAGCTGATTGAAGATGTCGGCTGGTTCTGGGATCATGCTGAGAAGCGGCACCTGATTGCCCACGACTACTTGATCGCCAACTACGTCTGCGCTTCCGGCAAGCACTATCCGCTGGAGTTCCGCCGCTTTCGCAAGAAGGACACCTGTGCCGCCACAGGCAGTCTCTTCAAGAACCACACCGTCCTGTGTCAAGAACTGGTCGATTGGGTCGTGGAACAGAACATACCGGGCGATTTCACCTTCGATAGTTACTTCACCCATGCCGACATTCTCAACCACATCGACGGTTATGGCCGCAATTACGTCGGTGATCTGAAGTTCAATCGTACTATCAACGTCGATGGACGCGACTGGAAAGCCAGTGAATGGGTGAAGGCCGAACTGGGACCGCTGTGTCGGCGCAAAACGACCGTCGACGGCAAAGAGCAATGGTACTTCACCAAAAGTATTCGCATTCCGGGCGTCACGCACACGGTGCGGATTGTGGTGCTGTGGAAAGGGCAACGGGATGCCGAACCACGCAAGATCTTGATTACCAATCGCACCTATTGGGAAGTGCATCGCATCCTCAAGACGTATCGCAAACGCTGGACAGGAACGGAGACCTTCCATCGGGACGGGAAGCAGCATCTCGGCATGGGCGATTGTCAGCTCAGGAAGGGCGAGAGCCAGACACGGCATATGTATCTCGTATTCCTGGCGTACAGCGCCTTGATGACCCAGTTGCGGCACGACCGTGCGCAGGAATGGGCTCAGGCACGCCTAATGACCATCGGCGAGTCCTGTCGCGCCATGTCTCGCGAGACCTTGGGCAAAACGATCGCCTGGGTGGTTGAGCAGGTTCAGCAAGGGCAGAGTCTGTCCGATATCAAGGCCCATTTGGCCCTACCCTAACTTTGCAAAACTACAGTTCATCCTCACCTATCTCAAGCAGAATGCTATCCAAGAGGTGCATGGGCAGCTCTTCGGCATGAGTCAGTCAAATGTCAGTAAATGGGTGCGGCTATTACTGGATATTCTTGAACGATGCCTTGGCCGCCCAACGGCTGTTGCCAGCACGCAGCGCAGCAGAACTGGCAGCGCGGTTACGAGACGAAACGCTCGAACTCGATCCAGAGGCTCCCCTTTTTTCTGTCACGACGCTACAGAGCGACCGATAGCACGACCAAAAGATGCGGAGGAGCAGGAAATCTACTACAGCGGCAAGCAGAAAGACCATACCATCAAGAATGTGCTCATTGTGGATGCGGCTGGGCGTATTTGGTTTTTGAGCGCCACATATGCCGGCAAAGTTCACGATAAACGGATTGCGGATGAAGCCCAATATCGGCTGCCGGAAGGCAGCGTGTTGGGGCAAGATAGTGGATTTCAGGGTTTCACACTGCCGGATGTGTTCATCCTCCAACCAAAAAAGAAGCCACGCAACGGCACGCTGACCGAGGACGAGAAAGCAGAGAATCGCTGGATCTCGCACATCAGAGTGCTGGTCGAGCATAGTATCGGTGGTGTGAAAGTCTATCGGATAGTTCACGATGTAATTCGTCACTGGTGTCCTTCCATCCGCGATCAGGTAATGCAGATTTGCTGTGGCCTCTACAATCTGCGGCTACGTCATCAGATGGCGGATACAAGCCTATCTGAATCTTGATAATGTCTAGTGAGAATTATCCGGTTGCGGATGCAATAGCTCAGAGGTGGTATGAGGGGATTCCGCACGAAGCTGGAACGGAAAAATGGGCCTTTGCCTTTAGTGCAAAGAAAAAATGGCATGACAAGGTGGTGTCTGATGTAGACAAGATCGCCAAACTTCCACGCAAATATGACCTCATTTACTTCATCACGAATCAATTTGTTTCTGATAAAAAACGAGCAGAGACTGAACAAAAGTTGATAGCTTTGCACGGAATTGAGGTGCGAAATTCTAGACAGAACCTGGTTAGTGAGACGCACATGTGATCATGGACACGAAGAATTAGCAATAGACACGCTGCATATCCATGTACCTGTTAGACCTGAAGTTCGTTTGGGGCCACTTGACGCATCGAGAGAAGCAGAGCTTAATGCACTAGAAGAAAAGTTCAAACAACCGGAGAAATGTTATAGAACGACGTATCAATTAATAGAGGATTATATTCAGGCTGCCAAGCTTTCACGAGGTATGGCCCATCCGAGACATCGTGTTTTCGGGTATTTGTCATACGCGAAACAGCTAGCCTACCAGACAAATAATGTTCAACAGATAATTCGTGTTATCTATAATGAGGCTTGGACGGCGTTCTGGTGGTTCGATGATGTTGATGAACTTAATAGAAGATATGATGAAATCGAACCCTTATGTCTGAAATCGATTTATATTTCGGATTTGGAACACTTACATAACTTATGGCAATTAATGTATACCTTTGTAAGAAGGGATTTATTGAAAATCGATAAGAAAAAGCCGAGTAAACGAACACATAATTTATTGCAATTAATCGAAGCATTCGCAACAAATGAGTCTAAGCCAAATACGGCACTTCATGCGCGTACGATAATGCATCTCACAAAATTACTGCTTGGAGCTACTGAAAAATCAGATATCGTCCGAGAAGAATTAACTAGGCTCAAGATGTGTTTTAAGGAAATAGACGGTTTGGCTTCATATCCTGTTTTGTCATTTATTGAAGTTTTGGCTGAAATAGGTAATTCATTTTCTGATTATGTCGAGTATGACGATATAATGGAAGATTTATGTATAATTGCGGCAAAGAGAGAAGGAGAAGTACAAGAGGGAACACTACTGTTTCAGCGTGGTATACAAAAGCTTGAGAAACGCAAGTACCTGGAAGCTTTGAAATTACTCGGCCGTGCCCGAGAAAAGTTTGTGAAAGATGAAGCACAGGCAGAAATGGTGCAAACTGCTATTGCTTGTGGAGTGGTATATGAAGCAATGGGATTATTGTGGGCAGCACGAATGGAGGTACTAGTAGCGGCATCTATTGCTCTTAGCAAGCTTGATTCGCAAGGTATAATACCACATATTGCATTAACCTGTACTCAGCGGATGATATGGCTAGAGCTTCAGTTTGGGCGAATCCCTTGCGTTCTCGAATGGTATCGGCTTAGTGTGGCTCTGGCAAGGGCACTAGAATTAGATGATGAAGAGGATGTGGCATTTGAGAACCAACGTGCATTGCAAGATGCAGTGTTGGGGATTTTGATGTTAAGGCTGAAACCGGAGGAATTGATACATTTTGAGATACTCCCCGCTATTTTAGATGAATTACAACTATTCTCGGCAAGTGCTGCCCTCCTCTATGGTCTTGGACATGAAGAAGTGCTGCGTGAAGAGGGGTTGTTCACATCCCAAGATAGTAAGAGTGATGTTCTAAATTTCTTTGTTCGCCTGAGAGATCAACCTGCAAGTTCTGACCTGCCTGATAAACCAATCTTTCACGCACAACGACAAACATTGTATGTAACTATTTTGATGGGCTGTAGGGTAGAGATTTCTGTTCAGAACTCTTTCGACTGTCTCAGTCTTGCTGAGAATATACTCGCTGTACTAGAGGCTTTCCTTGCCACTATCGATTATTCCGACTTCGCCTTTTATCGACCGAGTTTGCGAATTACCATAGAACAATCTGAATATGTGTCGTTCCCTGGATACGCGTGGATTAATGAGGCAATAACCGGAAAAGCAGTCGAAATACGAATTAATAACTCAACCAGCTATTATCGAGATCTAATGGTGCGCTCTCAAGCTGAGTTTAGAGATTGGCTGGTGGAGATACTATCTCTTGTTCTCGGCGCTGCTACAATTCCCCGAGACAGTAATGTAGAAAATCCGCTCGAAAAGCTTGCGAAAGAGGGTGCCTTTTCACGAGCATTATCGTTTTCTCCCACATCAATTTGGCTTAATAATGTTTTGGGTGACAAACCAAAATATGCCATCTCTGCTTGGACTAAACCGGAAGACCAGAAAGTATATCACTTGAAGCGCAGGGAGGCTTGGGATATCTCTGTTCCGGTTTTGTCAAATCAGATCCAAGATGATACGAAAGATTTATCAAGCAAATTTACATACGACCGAAACGTAATCAAACATAAGGATCATCTTGTTTTATCCCATGTCAACATCGATTTGTGGAATAAAGCTAAATGGGGAGGGACCGGGTTCATATATGTACCCGATGGTAGCGACGAGCCTATGCTTGGTGTAATTTTTGGTGATTACGAGATTGGAAAACAGATATTTCGAGAATGGCAGCAGAGCATTGGCGAAGTGGATGAATTTGAGGAGCTACGTGTTTCGATTATTCAAGATATAGAACCAAATTCGCCAAAATATAAAGTTGTGATTGGTACAGAGGTTGACAACGTATTGAAGCGGCGTGGGCAAGAACACACAGCGACAACCAAAATGTTTGTTATGATGTCTCGAATTAACACTATGGAGCCAGATCCCAATTCCAAGTACTTGGAGAATTTCAAGAGGCTATATGGTATTCACGGTTGCTATCGTATTATACCATGTGGCAATTTTAATGGGAGAGCTTTTGATTTTGCCCCCGAGCTTTCAATTCTCAAAAAAAAGATCCACTTTCGGGACTTGAAAGACATAACCCAAAATGATCTCGACATAGTAGCGTTGCGCGATGTTTAGTCTAACCTTTTCATAAAGACATGAAAGGATCGTCGTGATCCGACATAGTAGACTTTATCAAGATGTAAGTAATTGATCCTCTAGCATTTTGATGACAAAGACGACTTGCCATTAGCGGAATTTACCACCGTACAGGCTAGTTTTCCATTACAATATCGTTGCGACGAGCCTTCTATTCCCATAATCCCTATTTCCGGTCCAGTTCCACGATGTTACGTTCTATGGCCCAATTTCGCACGAATGCTCCATAGCGCAAGCGCCACCACCACGAATGAAAATACTGTGCTATCCTCACTTCAGACCATGTGCGTGTCAGACGTCGACAACGATCTGGTGCCGGGGAGTCCGGGCACGAATGTGATCTAGCGCCTGTAGGTATCACCGTCTGTTGCCCCATCTTTTTGGGAGCACGCAAGGGAAACTCTTACTTGTTGACCCAGGCGCTCCGTGCATGGTCACGTTGCAAGGAGGTCAGGATGCACATCTTGTATCAGCGCTGTTGTGGTTTGGACGTGCATAAACAGCGGGTCAGCGCCTGCTTGTTACTGCCGGGCAATGATCGTCGTCAGCAGAAGGTTGCACGCTCCTTTGGGACCACCACCAGCCAACTCCAAGCCCTCAAGGAGTGGTTAGTCGCAGCAGACTGCACTCACGTCGCCATGGAAAGCACCGGGCCATACTGGAAACCAGTCTACAACATCTTGGAAGACAGCTTTACTCTGATCCTGGCGAATGCCCAACACATTAAGGCCCTACCAGGACGCAAGACCGATGTTGGTGATGCCGAATGGATTGCAGATCTGCTCCAGCATGGTCTGATACGCAGTAGTTTCATTCCATCGCGACCCCTGCGTGAACTGCGCGAACTGACCCGCTATCGCAAAACCTTGATCCAAGAACGCTCCGCAGAAATCAACCGGGTGCAGAAAGTGCTGGAGGGAGCCAATATCAAACTCGGCTCAGTCGCAACCAATGTTTTGGGGGTGTCTGGACGGGCGATGCTGGATGCGCTGGTCAACGGCACCACAGATAGTAACGTTTTAGCCGACTTGGCTCAGGGCAGGTTGCGCAAGAAGATACCCGAACTCCAAGCCGCCTTGAACGGGCTGATCGCAGATCATCAACGCTTCGTGCTGGGCCAACAGTTAGCGCATATTGATAGTTTGAACGCGATGATCGTCACGTGCAGCGCTGAGATAGAGCAGCGCTTTGCCGACCATCAGGAGCTGATCAGACGGCTCTGCACGATACCGGGGGTCGGGCAACGAACAGCCGAAACGCTGCTGGCAGAGATTGGTACGGATATGAGTCGCTTTCCGAGTGCCAAACATCTGGCCTCCTGGGCTGGTTTGTGTCCAGGCAATCACGAGAGCGCGGGGAAGCGTAAATCAGGCAAAACGCGCAAAGGCAGCCGCTGGTTGCGGGAAGCGTTAGTAGAGGCGGCACGAGCTGCGGCACGAACCCGCACCACCTACTTGGCAGCCCAATATCATCGTTTAGCTGCACGACGAGGCGGTAACAAGGCCGCCGTGGCGGTCGCACATACGATTCTGGTCATCAGCTATCATCTCATCCGTGATGGAGGCGAGTACGAAGATTTGGGGGCGACGTACTACGACGAAATGGATCGCGAGCGAGTTCAGCGGCGTTTAGTGCGCCGTCTTGAAGCGATGGGCTGTCGGGTCACGCTCGAACCAGACCAGCCGGCAGCAACAGCATAACGCTTCACAGTTGACAATTGATAACCCCAACGATGGCTCCTTCTGGTCTGCCGATGCTGGACGGAGGTGGGTCTGGAGAGGGTGTGTGCATTGGAAGAGGTTATTGCACCCCAAACGCCCTGCACAACCCGTATTTTCAAGGGAATCGTTGCCAGATCCCGATTATGGTTGAGCTTCGCTGGGAGGAAGTAGGAGTTGTTTCACGATAGCTAGGTGATCATCTACTGTTGCGACTTCGAGGCAATCTAAGAGACAGGTAGTACTATCAAGATATGCTTCCAGCGTATGCAGCCATGCCGAAGTAAGAGAAATCGCATGAGCCACATTGTAGTCAGAACTTAAAAATTTGCCTGCCATATTAGATTGATTGTTTGTTTCGTAGGTAGCCATACGGAAACTAACTTCAATACTCGCGCGAGCACTGGCGATGGCATTGGCCAGGACGTTGGCGCGGGCACTGGCACGGTCGCTCTTTACGGTGCGGGCCAGGTCAGTGGCGCGGGCACTGGCGCGGGCAAGGGCGACAGCGATGTCGCTGACACGGATATATTCGCTGGCACGGGCGAGATCGCTAGCGAGATCGCTGGTGACGTCGTTAGTGAATGCGCTGCTAAGGGCGGGACCATCGTCGCGGATGAGGGTATCGTAGCCGGTAGATATCAACTGCCATAGTGCCTGGGTCATTGCCATTGCACGCATGCTGTAGTACGAAGTCGAGCTTATGGATTGTTGATATTGGGCTGCCCATTGCACGAAGGCAGTTAGCTCTTCACTGGTCTGTATCATTTCTTGCAATTGTACACACCATATGTTAAACAAGCGTGTAACATTGTGGTAGTCCAACATACTAGTGGTAAGCAGAATCACTTCACGCCATCGCTTATCTGCTGCATGGGATAGGCTCTTTCTGCCAATCCGCTTTCCGGTATCAAGCCGCTGCGGCGGCATGCGAGAGGAGGCGAAGATAGCGTTCGATAAACGCCAGCTTGACCAGTCCCAAGTAGTTGAGTGCCAGCTTCTCGTAGCGCGTCGCGATCGCACGACACTCTTTCAGCCAGCCCACGCACTGCTCGATCGTAGAGCGACGGCGATACAGCACGCAATCATAGGTCACTGGGCGACCAGGTTTTGGTTTTCCACTGCGCCGTTTGGGTGGAATGATTGGTTTGATACCACGCGAGCGCAACCAGTGGCGGATGCGCTGAGCGTCGTAGGCGCGGTCGGCCGCCAAGCGACGTGGTCGTCGTCGGATGCGTCCGCTAGCGCGTGGGATGGCCACCTGCTCCATCACGGTTTCGACCTGTGTTGATTCGTGAGTTTGCCCAGGCGTGAGACAGACATCGAGCGGCACGCCGTTGCCGTCACTCAGCAGATGGATTTTGGTGCTAAAGCCACCCACCGATCGTCCGAGTGCGTGGTTGCCGGGTTCGGAGTTGCCGTCAGGTCCGCTTTTTTCGGCTCCAGCAGCGGCGCGGTGGGCACGCACGATCGTGCTATCGAGCGACCATTGCTCCCAGTCGATAATGCCTTGTGCATCCAGTTTGGTTTGGAGCGTCTTGAGGATGCGATCCCAGATGCCGTTGCGGCGCCAGGTGGTGTAGCGGTCATAGATTGTTTTCCAGTTGCCATAGCGTTCAGGAATATCGGGCCAGGGCGCGCCGGTGTGCAAACGCCAGAGGATGCCGTTGATAATCGGACGGTGCTCTTTGTAAGGATGACCAGTCTTGCCATCATTGGTCGGTAAATCTGGCTCAATCAGCGCATACTGTTCGTCAGTCAGTTCGTAGCGTGCCATCATTGCTCCGGTCTCATTATGGTAAACCTATAGTCTACCACAACCGCTACCGGATTGTCAGAAAGAGCCTACAACACCGTACAATATAGATGCCTCTGAGTGATCAGCAATATAGCGGGCGGCAAAGTATTCGTGAAAGGTCAGATGCGAGAAGCTGTAGATGCCATGTGCTCGCTCAATTATCAGCCCGTGCTGCGCTTCAATTGCGCGTAACACTGCCTCCCCATCGATGTCTTCTGTAGCATCTATCGGTGGCAATCGCCGAAGAAAGCGGACAATACACTCCACCAGCTTGCGCTTGTGCATAAACAGTTCGCCACGCTCGAACGTTTCGGCGGCGAGTTCCATGAGCAGTTGGCGTTTGTAGCCAAGTGACAGTTTGCGGTAAACTGTATCGCGTTGAATACGACGTGAGCTATCCCACTTCTTTAGCAGCGCATCGATCGCCTCTTCGTAGAGTTCGGCCCGACGCCGTGGAAATGCCATTGTTTCTTCAAACGTAAGGCAAAGCATGGTAAGTAGCAGCGGTCGGCGGCTGAGATCACGTAAGCGATCGTTTTCCGGCTGGTTGAATGCTTTCCAAAATGCCGCGTATGTATCCTCGTCGTCTTGAAACCAGCGTGCAACGAAGGTTTGCACCTGTTCATGTGTGAAGTCCGCCAATTCGCAGTAACTAAATCCCTCAAACGTGTAATCGGTGGCCGCTGCTCGGCACGTAATCACGACACGAGTTTTGCCGTATTGCATGGCAAAGTCACGTACAGAATTGATGATCAGATCTCGTGCGCCACCTTCGAGATTGACCTCGTCCAGCCCGTCGAAGAGCACAATCGCCTTCCCTTCTTCGAGGATACGTTCGACGAACGGCTGTGCATCGGGGAAACCGCAGATCGCGAACTGACGCACCATGAAAGGAAGCAGGTCGGTCTTGGCGTCTGACCAGACCTTGAGGGAGACAAAGATGGGGATAGTATCCAGCTTCCCTCTAATCGCCTGGTCGACTAGGTATTTGAGAAATGTTGTTTTGCCCGAGCCAGGTTGCCCCAGAATAAACAATCTGCTCTGTGCTCGCACCAAGTCGATGCCAGGATGCCGTTTTTGGTTTTGCTCAGGTAGAACCTCAGTCTGCGTTTGCTTTTGAAGCTCCTCGATCCCATGACGCCGCCACGCGATCGGCTTATCGAGGAGATAGAGGTCCGTGAAGATATTATTGAGCGGGACTGGCTTGCTCATGCCGAAGATTTGCATAGCCCCGTACTGCTGGTGCAGCTCTCGGCGGTAGGTACGTGAGGCGAGAACCCAGTCAACACGTTCCCAGCCTGCCTCTTTGATCTCCTCGGCGTGTTTCCTCAGGCACTTGACGAGCCAGCCGACGACGTCTTTGCCATAGTTTTCCCAAGCCCAGACACCTACGGGTATTAGAAAGGACTCGATACCAGTCATCGGCGTGCTCCTCGTAACAGTGCGGATGGGTCTAATGATAGCACTCCGCGCAAGAGGGACCAGCCACGCAGGGGAGCGAAGCCCCTAACCAGAGCTGACTGTTACCCATATCTTCCAGACGTGAGCAGAATGGGCTGGATCAACAGGAAATGGCCCTGAAGTGGGGTCGTGCAAGCAGCAGTTACCTGACAAACAGCCCACTTACGCGCCAAATCCATCACCTAGAAAACATATGGGTAATAGTCAGCTAACCAGAGAGGGGAAGATAGAACGACCGATTCTGTGTCGTGGGTTCCCATAATACCTGTTCCTGGTACCACTCCGTGTGAGATTGCCCATAGACACGCGGCAGACTGGTTCCATATAATAGGAAAATACCGGTGTTATTGGAACCAGTTTTTGCCGACATTTCTGTTTGTATCCCCTGCCCGGCGGTGCTAGGATACGGAGAGACCAAACGATCTATGACAGAGACAACCCTTTCCCTTGAACAAGCCCTCGCTGATTTTCTCAAAGCCCTGGCGGGCAAGAATAGAAGTGTCGCAACTATCAGCGCCTACCGAACCGACAGCCACCAGTTTATCACTTGGCTGCATGAGAACAACATGGTCGTGCTCTCCCCTGTCCAGGTCGAGCGGGCCGACATCACCGACTATATGGCCTCCCTTGCCGAACGCAAGCTCTCCGGCGTCTCCAGAGCACGGAAAGTCGCCGCCCTCAGAGAGTATTTCCGCTATCTTGCAGAGCATGAGCGTATCAGCAAGTCACCGATGACCGGCGTTGAGACGCCCAGACGGGAGAAGCACAGCCGAACGGCCTTGACCCGCGACGAATACAGCCTACTTCTCTCCCTCGCCGGTGCCAGCATCCGCGACTATGCCATTGTGCAAGTCTTCCTTCAGACCGGCCTGCGCGTCTCTGAGTTAGTCGCACTCCGCATTGACGATGTTGACCTCACGAGCCGTGTGCTCCACGTTCGCGCCGGCAAAGGAATGGCTGCGCGCAGTATTGAACTGGAGCGCAAAGCGACCCAGGCAATCAAGAATTACCTGGCCACCCGGTCAACCATCGCGGATGACCAGCTCTTTCTGAACCGCGACAATGAGCCAATCTCCGGGCGAGGTGTCAGAAAGCTCGTGACAAAATACCTTCGTCTGGCCGGCATCAAGAAGAAGGCGAGCTGCCACTCGCTCAGACACACCTTTGCCACGGCCAAAGCCCAGCAAGGCATCAGCGCCTACCGGCTCAAAGAGTGGCTCGGCCACCAGTCTCTTGAGACGACCCAAATCTATATTCACCTGTCCAAACAGAACGCAGCCAGAGAAATGGAGCAAACGAGCTTATGACGGCATACCGGACATCAATGACAACCTGTTCCTCGATCTCCGCAGCAGCACAAGCCGCGAAGGCCCGGCGGCAAGCGGTGTTACGAAGGGTCCAAGCACAGCGAGCGATAGCACATAAACGGACAGTTGCAGACTGGATGAGAGACGGGCTGGTGATAACGGGCAGCGAGTTGAGAGATAAGTATGTAGTTGGCAGACGTGCTGCTGGACAGCGCATATGAGATACCTCCCTCCCAATCACTTCACTCCATCCACGCACCACACTTGATCCCTGGTGTATACTAGAGATGCAGGAGTCACACTCCCACATACTCCTCGTTCGCTTTCACTGAACTTCGTTACAGCCACACGGTCTACCCCTGCGGCAGAGTGGGAGAGTTAGGCAGTGCAATGTGGCACATGCACCGCCTGAAGAGGAGTCGTGCACGGGCGAGGCCACCAAGAGTTGTCAAGGAAACGCTTGACACTCAGATCGCGTTTTACGGCTTTCTGATGGGTTTTACACTGCAAACTAATACTAGAAGGAATCTGTGTCAATGGCTAGAGCAAGCAGTAACAGCAAACAATTAGCCCCGAACGATGCCCATCTAACTGTAGTTTTGCAAAGTTGAACCACACGCGCTCCTGTAGTAGGATAGCCCCATGCGGATCCGTGCCAGATGAATCACCACCAGGAGCGGGTATGCCAGCGATTGTTGAGTTCCCAAGCGTCGTGCAAGACCTCCTGGTCCAATACGCAGACCTGTTTGCCAACCAGCCCGAGCGCCAGCACTTCGCTGAGTATCTGACCGGCCTGTTCATTGCTGAACGCAAAACCGTCAGCGGTATCAACCGCGAGTTTGCAGTCACGACAGACCAGTCCTGCCTGAACCGCTGGATCACTGAGGTTGAGTGGGAGGAAAAGGCGCTCAACCAGCGGCGCCTCGAGCTGCTGCAACGCGACTCTGCCACCCACTACACCAAGAATGGCGTCATCGCGATTGATAACACCCTCATCGATCACGACGGCAAGCTGATTGAAGATGTCGGCTGGTTCTGGGATCATGCTGAGAAGCGGCACCTGATTGCCCACGACTACTTGATCGCCAACTACGTCTGCGCTTCCGGCAAGCACTATCCGCTGGAGTTCCGCCGCTTTCGCAAGAAGGACACCTGTGCCGCCACAGGCAGTCTCTTCAAGAACCACACCGTCCTGTGTCAAGAACTGGTCGATTGGGTCGTGGAACAGAACATACCGGGCGATTTCACCTTCGATAGTTACTTCACCCATGCCGACATTCTCAACCACATCGACGGTTATGGCCGCAATTACGTCGGTGATCTGAAGTTCAATCGTACTATCAACGTCGATGGACGCGACTGGAAAGCCAGTGAATGGGTGAAGGCCGAACTGGGACCGCTGTGTCGGCGCAAAACGACCGTCGACGGCAAAGAGCAATGGTACTTCACCAAAAGTATTCGCATTCCGGGCGTCACGCACACGGTGCGGATTGTGGTGCTGTGGAAAGGGCAACGGGATGCCGAACCACGCAAGATCTTGATTACCAATCGCACCTATTGGGAAGTGCATCGCATCCTCAAGACGTATCGCAAACGCTGGACAGGAACGGAGACCTTCCATCGGGACGGGAAGCAGCATCTCGGCATGGGCGATTGTCAGCTCAGGAAGGGCGAGAGCCAGACACGGCATATGTATCTCGTATTCCTGGCGTACAGCGCCTTGATGACCCAGTTGCGGCACGACCGTGCGCAGGAATGGGCTCAGGCACGCCTAATGACCATCGGCAAGTCCTGTTGCGCCATGTCTCGCGAGACCTTGGGCAAAACGATCGCCTGGGTGGTTGAGCAGGTTCAGCAAGGGCAGAGTCTGTCCGATATCAAGGCCCATTTGGCCCTACCCTAACTTTGCAAAACTACAGTAGACAGTAGGTGGTTGGGAACGATCGAATAATCTCTTACTATACAAGGAGGGACACATGCGTCACAAATCCATTTTCCTCGCCTTGGCTCTTGCCATGCTCATCGGCTCGGTTTTGATGCTTGGTACACCTACGCAGAGGGCATATGCCTCTGCACAGAAGACATATATCTCAAGCTGTCGTAATCTTGGGGTATATACCGATTGGTACAACAATAAACCATCAATCTACATCTGGAACGGAGCAGTACGCCCTGTCCCATCGAAAATGAGTATCAGCTTCTATGGCCCATTCGGATGGGAGCCTGTCCCATCTCCAAGCGATTGGGGTGTGCGTACTGATGCTCCCCAGGTCGAAAATAGGAATGGATGGTATATCTACTTCATCGCAACAAGATGGATCTACTTGACAACACCCCATTCACTGTTTTGGAACGATGATTGGCGATGGAGAGTGACGTATTGTAGCTAATATCGGCCTCAAATAGAATTATCGAAAGGGGGTGTGTGAAACACCTCCTTTTTGCACCCAGATCGGTGTTTATACTTCTTGTTAAGCGTCAATAACTTCCTGTATCGAGTTGTCAAATTATGTAACTTTAATTATAGCAAACCTACCAGAGTCGTAAAAGGGAGTATGGGGTAGCTCCCACAGAAACCATCCCTCACTTTACAACTCAGATAGGAATGCTATATAATGACATTTATTCACAAATATGTCAATTAATTTGCTGAAGTCCACAAGAAAAGCCTTCTTTCTGTTTATTATAATCTGGTATTCGTTATTAGTTCCTTCATATTATGCTTACGGAATAATGCCCATTGTACACATGGGTCAGCGGTCATGGCCTCTCTATTTCTTCTTGATGGATGCATTCGCCTTAATTTCAGCCGTTTTTGTAATATTAATAATCACAATAGATTATTATAAAAGGAGACGTCTTTCTTCTGAGTGGATTATTCTAATTTTACTATTGATTCATCCTCTTGTTACAACTTACATGACTTACGTGGATTTGACCACAAAACTATGTAATACATATGCTTGCAAATCAGCTATCCCTAGCCCAGACTTAAGATCAATATATTTCAGTTGGGAAAAATAATAGAGTTTATCGAGATTTAGGTTAACAGTTGACATGGCGATAAGTGCATTCGCAGATTGTGATGGCGCAACAGATTACGACATCGTGGATATTGTTGGACGCGGAGGCGGATTTGTCACATCACAATTACGCAGCGTTTGACGCTACTAATGATGTTGTAGATTACAGTTGTGTTCGATTGCTACCCGCCCCTCTGGCGTGTCGCACCTGGGCTTCCTATGTGGAAGTTATGCTCTTGGATAACGTTTTAAACCATGTAACAGTTTCTTTACCGTATCGCTTCAAACCCACTACAAGCATGCTCTTGCCATCACACGGGAGCATCACTAGAGACATACAGCGCGTGCATCAAGTGGCGGCAAAACATATTGTCGCGGAGCATACCCAGGCGATAAAAGCAAAGACAGCAGCATCGCCGATCAACGATGTCTATGGTCACGAACATGAGGAATTCTGTCGCCACACCGCTGCTACCCTGGCGAGTCTGAACGGGAAGGGCATCCACGCCGATGCCTCAGTAGATAAAGTCAGGGTGAAAGGCCCCGCTATCCCTAAGTATAGGTGCATCTCATCCCTAAATACCCTACATAACGATAGTTCTCAACGAGCTAAAACAACGATAGCATGATGTCGCTACCAGAGCGATCTGTCAAGCCTTCTGTGGGGAAATCTTTGAGCTACTGGTTCGATATGTAACAAGAAAGGAGGCATCCACATTACCCATACGAAGGGAGCACAGCTCGTCACTGGCAGCAAGTTCAAGAGTATAACAGCGAAGGAGTAAGGTACGAGGCAAGTCTCGCTCAGATATCGCGGAGCGATGCTTATCCACTCTCTACACAATAAGGAGGTACCCCATGAAACTCGGCACAGTCAAGGCGTATGGGCTTATTGTCACACTGCTCTGCTCTATGGTGATGGGGGTAGGCATAGTGCCTGTCAAAGCTCAAGAGATACACACAGCAACCCGCTCTACGTTGGCCAGCGCGAACTCGTCTAATCTACACGTCGGTGTCACAAGTATTACGACTAACACCCTACAGAATACGTACCAATACCTGGTTTATGGAGATAGGCTTTTCATGACCTACGGAGGACCGTGGTGGGACTATTGTCACCACGTTGTGCATTTCAGCTATCCGCGATCGTTAGACGGCCGTATTGTCGGTTTCGCGGTATTCGGGCCTGGCAATCCATCCTCCTGGGGTTCGCCGGGTAACGGTCAGCTAAATGCAGGCTACCGCTACGTACCAGGGCCTGGGTTGGAGTGCGTCCCAGACTTCACGAACCGCCCTGGGGACTTTAAATTATGGTTATCAATTAGGTCATAGCGTCCCCAGAAGCAACCTGGGTGTGTGACAGGAAACAAGCGGTAAGTACCAGCGTATCCTATCCTCAGACTGATTACAATGCACCCGTTTGTTTCCTGTCACCACATTCTTGGACATCTTTCCTGATGTAGTTATGAGAAACAAGAAAGAAATGATAGTACGAATTAGATAGAAAAGCAATACCGGACAAAGTAAATTGGGACTAAATGCAGTCAATCGACGATGATATGCAGTATAGTGGAGCATATGATCACACGATGTCGTATAGGTCGAATTGAACTGAAAACGCTTTGCACATTTACGCGGCATTGTGTCCATTTAGGGTGTGTTTGGTTTCATTTGCGACCGAGAAAATCCCATCCGGTATTGATAGAAAAGAGAATTTAGGAGATGTATCACTTTGCTTTTAGTGAATAAATATCGAGAACTACCAAAGAACCCCCGAGAGAAACACATCTTTTCTTTATACATTGTTTATCCGAGTTAACAAATTTTCCTGATGTGATAATTACTTCTTTATTAAGAAAAGGCTGTAAATCTTGTTTGCTAGTGCCTACGCTAATACGGTAAAAGTGCGATTTTTTATTAAACGGATCAAACACACCATCACCTTTATATTCGACGCAGTAGCCATCTTTGGTAAGATTACTCGACTGTTGTGTTTTGCCCTTTCGAGCTGACTATGCTACCTTAAATGCCCAGGACTGGATGGCATGAAAGGATGGACGCCTGATGCAACTGCCGCTTGTTGCGCCCGCACCACTCGTGACAACTCATGCGAGCGCCTTCCGCGACCTGTTTGCCAATCGCTGCCAGTTTCAGCATTTTCAGCACTACCTGACTGGACTGATGGTCCTGTCGAACAAAAGCCTGACCAATATTGCCCGCTGTGTCCTGGAAAGCGCCGATAAAACAAACCTCTCGCGGTTTCTGGCCCAGGCACCCTGGAGCGAAGCGCACCTCAACCAGCGCCGTATCCGTTACATGCTGGAGCAGACCAAGCACCAACGTCGACCAAAAGCCGAGTCGGCACTGGTGCTGGATGACACCTTGTGTGAGCACGTCGGCAGCTTGTTTGCCTATATCGATCGGCATTACAACCATAGCGATCAGACCTACCCACTGGCGCATAATCCGGTCACCAGTTTCTACGTCAGTGGTCCGGTTCGCTTTCCGCTCGATCTGCGCCTGTATCGGCGCTATGAGGAGCTGACGCAGTGGGAGGCCTTTGTAACCAAACATTTCCCCACCCAGATCATCCCCACTCAGAAGAAGCCTCGCGCGCAATTGCACAAGCAGCTCGATCCGGTCCTGCTGACCGACCCGGCGTTTGCGGCCTTGCACGCACAGTTTCAAACCAAAATCGCACTGGGCATCGACTTGGTGACGACCGCCATCCGGCGCAAAGTGCCCTTTGACGTGGTACTGTTCGATGGCTGGTATCTGGCCGAAGAGCTGGTCACGGTCTTGGAACGTCGTCGCAAAGCCTGGGTCAGCATCCTCAAGAAAAACCGCAACCTGGAAACCAGCAGTTTTGTGCTCAACGATACTGATGGGCATCCAATCCAGTTGGGTGGGCCACACATCTCGGTGGAGCAGCTGATCAGCCACATTCCGGCCAGCGCGTACCGAGCCGTGAGGGTTGCTGGCACGACCTACTGGTGCTTCAGTCTGGTCGTGCGCATCCCCACGCTGGGGCGGGTGCGGCTGGTGATCAGCTTTGCCAACGCCGAGTTGACTGGTACCTACGCACTGTTGGTGACGAATCGGCGTGAGTGGAGCGCCTTGAAAATCATCGTGACCTATTTGCAACGCTGGCCAACCGAGACCTTTTATCAGGACGGCAAGGGACATCTGGGCCTGGACGCCTATCGCATGCGCAGCGCCGAAGCCATTGGGAAACATTGGTGTCTGGTGTTCGTGGCGTATTCGTTCTTGCATCTGGCATGTCTCGGAGCGTCACCGACAAAAGGGAGCGTCCCCGTCAAAACCATCGGGGAAGCGTGTCGTCAGCAAGCCCAGGCGCTGATTGAGAAGCTACTGCTCTACGTCCATGAACGCCTCCTGCTCGGGCAGAGCGCCGAAGAGGTGTTCGCCCACGTGTTTGCTAAACAGCAACTGCTCCTGCCCACCTGACCAATACAACCTATGACCAAAACACAACAGTCGAGTAAGATTACCCAAAACATTCGTTTCTTGCCATCCTGATCCTCTAGGGCATTCTTTGGTAATTTTGTAATCCCCCTGAGATCTCTTTAATGGAAAAAATTGAGGAGTATCAAGATAAATATCTCTTACGAAAAAGAGTATTCCTATCACAATGATCATTAAAATTGACGCCATTGTTTTTAACACGTTCCGTGACTATTATAGAGGAAAGTGTTTATAAAGGCAAAGGTGAGATGCGGTTGTGGTGAGACACAGGTATGGAATAAAAACGATGGCATGATTCACTTGATTAATACCTTGCTATCCAAGCTTTAGTTGCTAAAGGCGGGCCGCCGGAATCAATTACAGAAACAGATATGCGTAACTTTTTGTATGTTCCTAGTCTTCCTGATGTGGATCTAATTATCCGTTCAGGTGGCGAACGACGAATAAGCAACTTTCTGATATGATTTATGTCACTGAAAAGTACTGGCCTGAACTGGGTCAGCGTGATATTGAAGCAGGTATACAATATTTTAATCAGGCCATACAAGCTGTACAAGAAGACAGTGAAACATGATTCCGACAGTTATACCTTTTCATCGCCTGCACCAACTGGAATCATCCATACCGAGGATAACCCAACGGTCATCATCATTGCCGACACGTACGATCCGGTAGGACATCGAGCCCCACTTGATGGTGGACGATAGATGAAAGGAAACCAGCATATGAGCGAACTTACCCGCTATCGTTCCCAGGAGTTGACGCGGCAGCAGCGCGACCAAATTCAGCACATTGCCGAGGTGACACAGGCAGTGCAATGGGAGATCGGCCGCATCCATACCGAGGGTGCGAAGATGGCCGTCAAAACGCTGACGCAGACAACCGAGCGCATTCAAGCTGCCGCCAGAAATGGTATGAGCGACGCGCAGGTTGAAAGCCTGATAGAACAGCAGAAACAGTATCTGCTGACCATGCAGCGCATTGCCAGCCAAGGCGCCGGTGGGCTCACAGGGGTGGTGGCTAATCTGCCTGCACTGCCAGAACCACGCTAGTCTTGATCGCGAACAATCGGCCCGCAGTTTGGCAGAAAGGAGAGTCCAATGGACCCGTTCAGCCTCCTTGTCTTAGGGGGAGCCGCAGTGGTAGGACTGCTGATAGTGGCGAGCAAGCGGGACAAGCCCTCGCAAAGCGACAGTTCCCACGATGAGATTCGCCGTATCGGCAATTCGACGATTGACCGGATGCAGCGCACCTCCAGCGATTTTCGTGACCACATTGACCGCGAAACGCGAAATCACCGCTAACGGACTACTGCTCTCATGGCCGGGCGGCGCCCCTGGTCACGCGGCTGTGTTATCACCACATCACGGAGGACTACCATGACCCGCAAACCCCAGGAAGATCTGTTCTCGTCCACTGCCCTTGCCCTGCCAGCCTACACCCCGTCGAGCAGTCTGGTCCCACTTGAACGCAGCCGCGAGCTGGTGAAGGCCGAGCGCAAAGTCAGCGAGGAGGCGCACAAGCAGCGCCTGGTGATCGCTGAACAGCAGGGCAAAACCAGTGTTGCCATCGCGGCCCAGGCCCAGATCCGGGTGGCAGCGGCCCAGGCGTTTGTTTCCTGTGCCGAGAGCATTTGGGAGATACAAAAGAGCCCTGGCCGGGACCCAGGGCTGCAAGTCTACGTTGACCAGTTTGCCGACCACACCCTCCGCGCTGCCGGGACCCACATCCTCGCCGCAACCAACATCGGCGCAAGCCGCATCAACGCGGAAGTTGACCGCCCGCTCTACGTGTCAACCGAGGAGGAGCGGCGCGGACTCCTGGCCCGCCTGCGGGGGTAAGTATGGATACCATTGACAAGCTTCACGAGGCTCTCTGGGGCGATTTCTCCCCGCAGGGCCAACCCCAGTACTGCGCGTATGCGCTCAGGTTCAAGCAGTGGACCGAGACGTTATGTATCTCAGTCGGCGGAGCGGTGCAACAGCACCAGGACAGCGCGGGCGGTGCGGTGGCCGTCAATCAGGCCAAGCTGCTGCTCCTTGACAAATACTTCGAGTGGCGATCCGCAGCACCCAAAGCCCATCGTAATCGCGTTGGTGACACATCCCACACCTGTCTGTTCCACGTGTTTGACGAGACCTATCGAACCCTGCGGGCAATCGAACTGTCCTTGACTCCGCCGTTGCTATTTCTGCCTGCGTCGTCGCCGGCACCAGTGCAACCCGTGTATAAGCTCAGTGGTATTCCGCTCGGGGAGATTGACGAGGATGAGGCATGAAGTCTCATCCCGTACCACCAGGCAGCCAGACATGTATGGTTGCCAGACAGCAGCCGGAGCATGGGTATTCACCTGATGGCTGGCCGGGGATCAGGCAAGTCGCGGCTGATGGGCCGCATCATTGGCTGGTATGATCTCATCCGCAGTGTTCCACTGGTCATCCTTGATCCGGCCGGGCCGACGATTGACAACCTGCTCGATAAAATCCTCCGGCTGCCACAGCGCCAGCAAGAAACGCTGCTCTCGCGAGTTGTGTACGTGGATATGAGCGGGAAGGGGACCAGGGTTATCCCGTTCCCGCTTTACTACCGCTTGGGCGAGGAGAGTCTGTATGAAGTCTCCCAGCGCTTTCTGGATACGGTGCAAAGTGCCGACCCCAATTTGCTGAGTGCTGCCGTGCAGGGCTGGAATGCCTTGTGGCGGATTGGCACCTACACGGGTATGGTGCTTACTGGGCTTGGCTACCAAATCACCGAGGCGGAAGACTTACTGGCCAACCCGAACGCCTGGACTGACCGGCTGCACCAGGCGCTTCAGAGGAATCCAGACGACCTGCTGTCAGCGGTTGCCTTTTTTACCAAGGAATACCCGCATCTGGATAAACGCGAGCGGGAAATGCTCACCCGGTCGTTTCTCACCAAAATCACGCCGTTTTCGCTGGACCGGCGGCTGACCGCTATGTTCGGCGCGAGTACGCCGGGGATTAATTGGCGAACCATGATCCGAAACCGGCAAGCAGTCTTATTGGATTTCCGGCGCGTCACCGATCCCCAAGAGCGCCGTTTCAAAATGCTGTGGGTGTTCCAGTCGTTTTTTGCCTTTATCAAATATCGTGGCGCAGGCCGGCATGTTCCCATCTCATTCATTGTGGACGAACTGGCTAATCTGTCCCACACGCAGGTGCAAGGGGAAAGCCCATTTGCCAAGGCGCTTGATGAACTCGTCAATGTCTATGCCAGAAACGGCATGATCTGGCTGACGTTGGCCCATCAGGAGCTGTTTCAGCTTGAGGAACGCATTCAGCCGACGCTGATGAGCCTGGGCACGCAAATCCTGGGCGTGACCTCAGACCGCAATGCAGCACTGGCGATGGCCAGGCAACTCTTTCCGGTTGATCCGCACCGGGTCAAACGCTATGATGCAGTCTACGCTAGTTTTCAGGGTATCGCCTCGGTCATTGATCAGCGGCCCGTAAATTTCACTCCAGAGGAGCAGCACTATCTTGCCAGCAACGTCTTTACCGGCAAACGGTTATTTGAGTTTGTCGTCCGACCGGCAGCAGCAGAAGGGGATATTGCCCAAACGCTTTATCACATCACCATCAAGAACGTTGATACCGGCCAATGGGTGCAGGAGTGGGCAGTCGCTACGCTTCGCGACCGACTGCGTGACCAGACCGGCATACCAGTCAGTGACATTCTTGCCGAGATTGCCCAGCGCCGCGATGCTATAATCACTGCATCCCCTGCCTATGCCGACGATATTCCGCCAAACCGATCAGAAGAAGCCGACGACGAAGAGGAGCGCCTCAGTGATGAGCGAGTTTGGTAGCAAGGCGACGAAGCGCTTGCCGCAGCTCCAGCGTGCGAGCAAAGAGAGTTTGCCGAGCTTTCGGCTCACTGAGCGGGATAATGCCATCATGGAAAAGGTCTACACCTATCGCGCGCTGACCACCGAGCACATTGAAGCACTCTGCTTTTCGCCAACCACACGGTCCAAGTGTAAGTTGCGGCTCAAGCTGCTCTATCATCACGGCTTTCTGCTGCGCACTGAGCAGCCGCAAAGTCTGATAGAAGGAAGAAAACCGTTTGTTTATTGGCTGGACAAAAAAGGTGCTGAACTGATCGCCATCAATGAGGGGATTGAATTCTCAGAGGTAGCGTGGCGACCAAATATCCATAAAGTCGGGCCGCAGTTTCTCTACCATTTGCTGGATACCAACACTGTGCGGATAGCCATCACGGTGGCAGCAGAGCAGCACGGTATGACCATCGTGGACTGGCGGGACGAGGAGACGCTGCGCAAAGACCACGCCAACGACTTCGTGACCATCAAGGGACCGCAGGGCGGCGAGCAGAAAACGACGGTCATTCCTGACGACTATTTCGTGCTTGAGGTGCCTATCCCAGCAGAAGGAAGATCAATTTACCCCAGGCTATTTGTCGAGATTGACAGGCGTACTGTGACCGGCGAAGCCTCCGTCTCCAACCAGAGCCAACGCGATTGGGCACACAAAGTCCAGGCATACGTCGCCTACTACCACTCTGACGCGCATAAAAAGCGGTATGGCAGTACGGCTGGTCGCGTCATTACGATCACCACCGGCGAGAAACGCGCTATGAACTTGAAGGCAATCACGGAGCGGGCAGGGGGGAAGGCTCGCTTCTGGTTCACGACCTTTGAACAGATAACACCAGAGGCAATCCTCACTGCGCCGATTTGGGCGGTTGCCGGCCGCGAGAGCCGGTATACGCTCACCGCCGAATAGCAAAGAAATCGCCTGACCTGCCCCTGGCGTGATAGCGTGTACAGAGTGAGAAAGTGCTATCATTGCGTCGTGCTTGCTCAAAACCCAAGTGCCAAGCCGTGCTTAGCAAGAGCACCGCTAAACCCCGTTCCAAGTGCCGTAGAAGAACAAGGCTGGGTGCATGGTCAGGCGATTGTATCGTGAACGATACCTGTCAGTTGTACACGGTTGCCAATGAGAGCGGGGCAATAATCCGGGAAGAGTTTTGTAAGAAGCTGAAAAACGAACACGTGCGTCGTCGTTCACCTATCCCTCGAAGCAGGCTGGCGTCTGAAGCTACCATTGCTGTTTCAACCAGTGGCCATAGGCGCGCGGTCTTGACGTGGCGCGCAATCTGTAGGGTATCCCGCACGGGAGGACGCGGAGCGGGACGGGCATACGGCAGCCAGTGCATGGAAGTAGCATCCCCCCCGTGCGGGTGCGTGGAAGTGTAGCGCGCCGTCAAGACCAAGACGAGCGCGCGCCGTGTGGCTGCGCAGCCGCAATGTGGATTGTTCGAGGTCCGGGTATGGGGCACCGGCAGGCAGGGCAGCGGGTGCCAGTTTGCGTCACGTTCTAGAATAGCCGGAGCTGCTCGGCTGGCTGCTCCTTTGGCTTTTCCTTTTTGGCCTTGCGCGGCTTCTTCTCGGGCTCCCCTTTGCCTCCCTGTGAGCTGCCAGTGGGCTGCTGCATGATGTAGTCCAGTATGCGGCTGATTTGTGACCATTGTTCGGTACTCATGGCTTTCCTCCTGGTGAGCCATTACACAGCGTAGTACAGTCCCCAGCCGAAAGCGGGCAGGGAGAGCGTTTTTGTTTCCGCCGCGCCGTAAACTTTGCAGGAGGCGAAGTGAGCGTACCGAAGGGGATAGGGAGCGGAAACCATGTCTTCTGACCAGCTCTTTCGGGGTGGAGCGGGTGAGGAGTGGTGGTTGGAAAGACGGTCAGAAGACGGTTGGAGCGACCTATACGCGAACGAGCCGACTGCTAGCATAGACATTATCAAGGTTGGCGGTATACTGTCCGGGATGTTCTTTCACGGAGTGAAATAATGCCAAAGTTCGACACCATTTTGCAGAATGAGCGGCGCTTACGCGCCTTTACCGGCCTGGATACAGCCACCTTCACAGCCTTCTTACCCGATTTTACCAAGGCAATGCAACACTATCTCAAGGGCACGACCCTTGATGGCTACGTCCGAGAAGGCGACCGCGCGATTACCTACGCCAACAGCCCGCTACCCACAGCCTCTGATCGGCTGCTATTCATCCTCACCTATCTCAAGCAGAATGCTATCCAAGAGGTGCATGGGCAGCTCTTCGGCATGAGTCAGTCAAATGTCAGTAAATGGGTGCGGCTATTACTGGATATCTTGAACGATGCCTTGGCCGCCCAACGGCTGTTGCCAGCACGCAGCGCAGCAGAACTGGCAGCGCGGTTACGAGACGAAACGCTCGAACTCGATCCAGAGGCTCCCCTTTTTTCTGTCACGACGCTACAGAGCGACCGATAGCACGACCAAAAGATGCGGAGGAGCAGGAAATCTACTACAGCGGCAAGCAGAAAGACCATACCATCAAGAATGTGCTCATTGTGGATGCGGCTGGGCGTATTTGGTTTTTGAGCGCCACATATGCCGGCAAAGTTCACGATAAACGGATTGCGGATGAAGCCCAATATCGGCTGCCGGAAGGCAGCGTGTTGGGGCAAGATAGTGGATTTCAGGGTTTCACACTGCCGGATGTGTTCATCCTCCAACCAAAAAAGAAGCCACGCAACGGCACGCTGACCGAGGACGAGAAAGCAGAGAATCGCTGGATCTCGCACATCAGAGTGCTGGTCGAGCATAGTATCGGTGGTGTGAAAGTCTATCGGATAGTTCACGATGTAATTCGTCACTGGTGTCCTTCCATCCGCGATCAGGTAATGCAGATTTGCTGTGGCCTCTACAATCTGCGGCTACGTCATCAGATGGCGGATACAAGCCTATCTGAATCTTGATAATGTCTCATGAACAGGCGGCGAAACAAAACCCCCGCCGCGATGAACGCAACGAGGGCGATGCTTTTTACAGCGTGTTTGCGCTGGAAATCGGCGCCTGAGAGCAAAACAAATGCTGCTACAGCCACAAGACTATAGCAGCATTCATTCAGGTGTTGGAAAGGTGTTGCCGCCCCTACTCTGCTAGTTTGCCCCGTTCACCGGTTTGAGCGGTGTGGTCGGCGTTGTGGCCGGAGCGACAGGCGCGTCCTTGGGCGGCTCGGCCAGTAGGCGCTGCACAATCTGGTCACGCATCGCAGCGACCTCCGGCCGTGAAGCGTTGGCATTGCCACCGCTGTTGACCTGCACGCCCATCTTCTCGGAGAGCAGCATGGCCAGCAGCCCCTCCATCAAGCTGCTGCCGCTTGAAGCGCCGTTGCCGTTTCCACCACCCGAGATCGAGATGCGCGGCACCACATCCACCTTCGCCGCCTCGATCGCCTCGGCGAAGCGGTTCATCACCTGCTGGGTGACCTGGAACTGCGGTCCACCATAGGCGCGGACTTTCTCTTCGATCGCGATTGCCTCGGCAATACCCACACGCGCTGCCTTCTCGGCCTCCGCCTCGGCGAGTGTCCGAATGGTAGCGGCTTGCTGCACTGCACGCTGATAGTCGGCCTTGCCCTGGTTGCCCTGGACGGTAATGCTGATTTCCGACTCGGTGAGCGCCTGCTGCTGGCGGGCGCGCGACTCGGCCTCGCGTAGCTCGCGCTCCTTGACCGCCGCCTTCTCCTGACGATTGTAGGTTTCAATCTGCTCTTCAGCGATTTGCCGCGACCGCAACTGCGTCAGGATTTGTTCGATCTTCTGGTCCCCGGCTGATGAGGCCGGTGTACCAATTAAGACCTCTTCAAGCTCCAGATTGTAGCGGGCAAATTTCTCGCGCATCTGCTCACCCGCCAAACTCTGGATGACACTGCGCTCCTGAATGAGCTGAATAAGTGTCCTCACCTGCCCGACGTTTTTAAAATATGCACTTACCATTGGGTCAAGGGTCTGCTCGACTAGCCGCTTGACATCGCCGAAGCGCTGAATAACGAGCGGTGCCTGCCGATAGTCGATATGCACGACGACTGAGAGCGGCAGCGATGGCTCGAAGGCGTCCTTGGTGATGAGCGAGATTTCCGATAGGTTCTCATCCAATCGGTGCGCGCCGCTTTCACCCTTATTCCACTTGAGGATGATATTGGTCGTCGGCACCGTGAGCACTTTGCCGGCATAGGTGTTGAAGGCGTATTTGCCTGGCAGCAGGGGGGTACTCCACACACCACGGCTGCCTTGCTGTACCATTTCGCCGTGCTTATACTCCTCGCCAGAGATATCCACACCGACATCTCCGGTGTACGAGACAACCACGCCCACGTTGCCGACCTCGACCACCGTTTTCGGTATCATCTCGACGGTGGCAAACAGGCGGTTGATATAGTAGGTACCCTCGACCAACACCTGAAGTTGCCGGCCACGCTGCCCGCCCGCCGCGAGGAAGCGCTCAGGGTCTTGAAAAGTGTTGTGATAGGTCTCCTGGTCGGCCGATTCGTTGCCGACTGTCGGTGCGATGATCTCCCCCTGCGGCAGCGAGGGGCCGTCGTGGACGGTGACGATACCGACCAGATCATCGGCGCCCTTGATAATCACCGGCTGGAAGCCGCCACGCTCTTTGATGACCTCGGCCATGCGCTTGAATGTAGCTTCCTCCTCGCGGCTCAGCGGTAGATAGAAGACGCTATCTTCGGTAATCACCACGAATTCCGCCAGATTTAAGGCATACGTACCTTCACGCAAAATCTGGCGTTGCGGCCCTTGTTGCCCGCCGTTTTGCAGAAACGTTCGCACGTCCTGAAAGTTGTTCGCCGTAACATTGGATGCCAATGACTGTGCGGGCTGGAGCGGTAGCCCATCACGCGCGAAGATGTAGCCAATCTTGCCCTGGGGAATGGTCACGAGTGGGACGCTGTGAATGCGATATTGGAAGGGGATGAACACGTGCCAGCCGCCACGAAGGACATCAGGCTGGAAACCGGCCTCACCTTTTAGGGCAATAAATCCGGATTTCACCGACCCGTGACCGCTCACGAGCTTCTCCACAATGCCAACCTTGTTGTTGGGGATGTAGCGGAGGAACCCGGACATGAAGACGACGAGCAGCACGACACCGATGACGATCGCGGGGATCAACAGTAGCCCTGACATGGCCTACTTCCTTTCTGGGAGTGCCGAGTTCGACACTGGCAAGGCGTCAGTGTTTGGCACATGAGTATATACGGAATGCCGGCAGTGCGGTTGCATCATTCATTGCAGGAGTGTAGCGGTTTGAACAACACCCACACTATAAACGTTCGGCAGGCTATAATTTAGATGGGTACGTCAACGTTCTACGCAGCTTTACTTTGCGTCATTCCTACACTAAGCAGCACAAAGGCTTCCAATGTAAAATCGATGCTTCGTGATCTGTTTTCTAATGTCCAAAAGTAAAGAAACGCACGAAAGTCACTACCACACGTAGTAGAATAGATCATAAAAAAGCTACGGCTCACGAAGAACCGTAGCTTATCATTGGCCCCATCTCGCATGCCGAAGATTGGGACTACGCCGTTACCCCTGTCTCTCACAAGCTGAGTTGTTGAGCGCAGACAGGGGCGCCGCTGTCTAGCCCATCGGGCTCACCAATTGAAAGTAGTTGCCATCCGGATCGGCCAAGGTCGCTATCCATCCGCCGCCCATTTCATAGGGTGCCTTGATTACCACGCCGCCAAGCGCTTTGATCCGCTCGAACTCCTCCTTGACCTGGCTGGTCTCAAAATTAAGCATCACCCGTCCGGGGTCCTTGGCGTTCCCTCCCATTTCGGAATGCTCTAAGACCGACAGATACGCACTGCCGACTTGCCAGCCATAGAAGCCATTCTCACTATCAACCATGTCGGCCGGCTTTCCGATGACCTTCTCATAGAAGTTCGCCAACTCCTTCGGTTGTTTGGTTCCGAGCATGACCGAATTCAAATTCAACATGCTGAACCTCTCCTTTCTGCAAGATTATCCATGCCACCACTCGCGATAGAAGAACGTCTGTTCTCCTATGATACCATGTACGTCAAGGTACAATCCAGAAGACGGCTCTACTCTTTCCGAGATGGTATTTGGTTGGCGTTAAATCTGTGCTGCTAGGAGCAGCAATGTGTTGTACTGACCCTATGCAGCGCGAAGGAGTATCGTTGCTGTGAAAGAAAACACAAGTGTTTGTTGACTGTTTTCTCTATTCCAAGAATGTGGGCCAAACCCGCACGCTCATCCAGCTCATTCAGGAGCGCAGCGTCATCCAGAGCCTGTCGAGCGAGCAGATGCGCGAAAAGTTTGCCCGCTACAACCTGGAACTGGAGGAGGTCTTGATTGGCACGCCGGGCTCGTCGCACGGCGACAGCAAGATCGAACAAATCTTGACGCAACTTCGCTCGCGGCAAATCGCCGAAGAGCAGATTGAAACCTACAATCGCCAGGAGAAGGCGGCGGTCAAGGAGCGCGAGCTGCGCGAGGCCGAGTCGCGCGCCCGCCAGCAGCAGGCGCTCACCGAGTCGGAAATCAGCATTACCGTCCAAGGCAACCAGGGTAAGGCCGATTACCAGCGCGCGCTTCAGCAGGCAGCCACCATTCGAGCACTCGCCGAGGCGGAAGCCGAGAAGGCAGCGCGTGTGGGTATTGCCGAGGCAATCGCGATCGAAGAGAAAGTCCGCGCCTATGGTGGACCGCAGTTCCAGGTCACCCAGCAGGTGATGAATCGCTTCGCCGAGGCGATCGAGGCGGCAAAGGTGGACGTGGTGCCGCGCATCTCGATTTCCGGTGGCGGAAGCGGCAACGGCGCTTCAAGCGGCAGCAGCCTGATGGAGGGGCTGCTGGCCATGCTGCTCTCCGAGAAGATGGGCGTGCAGGTCAACAGCGGTGGCAATGCCAACGCTTCACGGCCGGAGGTCGCCGCGATGCGTGACCAAATTGTGCAGCGCCTGATGGCCGAGCCGCCGAAAGACGCGCCTGCCACTCCGGCTACAACTCCGACCACACCGCTCAAGCCGGTGAACGGGGCAAACTAGTACGCTAGCGACATTCAAGGTCCTTTCCAACACCTGAATGAATACTGCTACAGCTTTTGAAGCTGTAGCAGTATTTGTTTCGGCGCTATACGATCCGTGGCGGCAACTCGATAGCGCGTCATGTGGTATGATATACTTCCTTTAACGAACGACGGATCGGGAAGGCCTCCTATGCTCCAGCGTCTGTTCAAATGGGGCAAAACGTCTACCAGGCAGACGGCGCAGCTTGGGCGCGAGTTCAAAGTGGGCGATGTCGTCGAGCAGCGCTTTGAAGTCGAGCAGGTGCGCCGCGGCTACATGGGCATCGTCTATATTTCCTACGATCGCCAGCGCCGCCAGCGCGTAGTCCTGAAGACGTTTCAAAATAAATTCCTGTGGGATGATCAGGCGATCGCCCGCTTCAACGCCGAGGCCGAGCTCTGGATTCGGCTTGGCAGCCATGCCAATATCGTCCGCGCCTACGACCTGCGCACCTTCCTCGGCAAGCCCCACGTCGTCGCCGAGTATGTCCACGGCGGCCCGGTTCGCGCGCTGGTCGGCCACCTGAAGCTCCAGGAGGCGATCGATTACGCCATCCAGGTGTGCTGGGGGATGACCCACGCCGTCGAGCACGCCGCGATCATGCACCGCGATCTTAAGCCGGACAATATCATGGTCACGCTGGACGGCCAGGTCAAGGTCACAGATTTTGGGTTGGCCAGGGTCTTGCCGATCTGGCAATGGGCCGAGCACCTCCGCTCCGCCCACAGCCAGGCCTCCCGCATGCGCGCCCAGACCGCGCCCGATGTTCTTGGCGGCACGCTGCCGTATATGGCGCCCGAGTTGCTCCAGGAGTCGCCCTACATCGGCACCTGGACGGACATCTACGCATTCGGCGTGATGCTCTACGAGTTTTTCACCGGCAAGCTGCCGTTTGAACTCGATGCGCGATGAGTCGCTCGTTCGGATGCACCTCAATGTCGCCCCACCCGACCCGCGCAAGTTCAAGCCGCAGTTGGACGAGGAGATCGGGCGCATCGTGCTGCGCTGCCTGGAGAAGCGGCCGTTCGAGCGCTTTCAGAACTTCCGTGAGGTCGAGGCCGAGCTACAGGCGCTGCGTGAGCGGCTCTTCCAGCGGCACTATACCGTTGTCTGGCCTGCCGGCGACAGCGCGGAGCGCGAGCACCTGACCGAACGCGGGCTGGCGCATATGGAGTTGGGCGAGTATAGCGAGGCGTTGAGTTCCTTCCGCCAGGCGCTGATGCTCGATAAGAACCGGCCCGACGGCTGGCTCAACCTGGCCCGCGCGCGCCTCAAGCTTTGGCAGTACAACGAGGCGCTCCACGCGGCCGAGGAGGGCCTCCAGCGGGCGGTCAGCCGCAACGAGTTCGGCCAGCTTTACGGCGTCTGCGGCGAGACCTACGCGGCGATGTTGATGCCTGAACAGGCGATGGAGGCGTACGACAAGGGACTCTCCTATACTCCCAGCGCGCCCAGTCTGTGGCGCCAGCGTGGGGTGTTGTGGCAGCGGATGGGAATGCTGCGCGAGGCGCGCCAATGCCTTGAGCGAGCCCTCTCCTTCGACAAGCTCGACTCCCTGTCCTGGCGGCTGCTCGGCGACGTCCTCTACGAGGAGGAGCGAGCCAAGCGGGCCTACAAGGCCTATACCGAGTCACTCAAGCTCGATCCGCGCTCGGCGGTCGGGTGGGCGCGCTATGGCACTTGCCAGCTCAAGCTTGCCCGATCGAAGTCGGCGCTGCGCTCCTTCGAGATGGCCCTCAAGCTGGACCCCGATCTGGAAGAGGCCCACGCCGGCCTACGCACGACGCGCCAGATCCTCGGCAAGTGATCCCGACCGGCATCCGCATCGTCATTGCCCGCTCCTCCTCGCTCTGCTATAATACCGCCCACGATACCGGCACTTGATGAATGACGGAGGGGCATGCGGGCACCGGCCCGCAACACAACCTCACCGACATTCTTGTAATGAGCCACGAGCGTACCCGCTCTGGTCCTTGGTTCGTCGAAGGAGGCCAGGTTATATGCAACGGCGTGTCGTCGTGACGGGGATGGGCGCGGTGAGCCCGCTTGGGCTGGATGTCCCCACGCTCTGGCAGGGGATATGCACAGCCGCCAGCGGTGTCGGCCCCGTGACCCTGTGCGAGACCGAGGGGCTGGAGTCGCGGATCGCCGGCGAGGTCAAGGGGTTTGAGCCGCAGAATTACATGGATCGCAAAGAGATCCGCCGGAACGACCGATTCATCCATTTCGCGATCGCCGCGGCGGCCGAGGCGCTGCGCTCGGCCGAGCTGGCGATCACACCCGAAAACGCCGAGGAAATCGGCGCGATCATCGGCAGCGGCATCGGCGGGATCGGGACGTTCTCCGAGGGCCACGCGACCCTGCGCGACCGTGGTCCCGGTCGTGTCAGCCCGTTTCTGGTGCCCGCGATGATCACCAATATGGCCGCCGGGCAGGTGTCGATCCTGTATGGGCTCAAAGGCCCTAACTTCTGCCCGACCTCGGCCTGCGCCACCGGCGCTCACGCGATCGGCGAGGCCGCCGAAATAATCCGGCGCGGCTGGGCCAAGGCCATAGTCGCCGGTGGCAGCGAGGCGCCGATTACGCGGCTCGGCATCGCCGCGTTCGTCAGCGCCCGCGCGATCTCGACCCGCAACGACGACCCAGCCACGGCCTCGCGCCCGTTCGATGCCACCCGCGACGGCTTCGTGCTCTCCGAGGGCTGCGCCTTGCTGGTTCTGGAGGATCTTGAGCACGCCCTGGCCCGCGGCGCCCGTATCCTGGGCGAGGTCGTCGGCTACGGCCTCTCGGCCGACGCCTATCACATCACGCAGCCGCCCCCCGGCGGGGAGGGCGCGCTGCGAGCGATGCGGATGGCCCTAAAGACCGCTGGCCTCTCGCCCGACGACATCGGCTACATCAACGCCCACGGCACCAGCACGTCGGTCGGCGATATCGCCGAGACCAGGGCGATTAAGAGCTTGCTCGGCGAGCGCGCGGCGAGCGTGCCGGTTAGCTCCAGTAAGTCGCAGTTTGGGCACCTGATCGGCGCCGCCGGCTCGATCGAAGCGATCGTCACGATCCTGGCGATCCAGAATGATCTGCTGCCGCCGACAATCAATTATGTGACCCCTGATCCGCAATGCGACCTGGACTATGTCCCGAACGCCGCGCGTCCCAGCCGGATCGACATTGCCCTGAGCAATTCTTTTGGTTTCGGTGGGCACAATGTCTCGCTGATCTTCCGTCGCTACTCAGCGTAACCAGGCAGGAAAAAGGGGGTTTGAGGGGGCAGCCCCCTCAGTCTCCCCCACCCACACGAGATGCCGTCACTAAACACATTGATCCAGCGCCTGGACGTGACGTTCGCCGATCAGCGGCTCTTGCGGAGTGCGCTGGTGCATCGCTCGTTTGTACACGAACATCCCGATCAGGCGCTCGATCTCGTCGATAGTGAGCGGCTGGAGTTCCTCGGCGACGCGATCTTGAACTTCCTCACAGCCACGCTCCTGTTTGAGCGCTTCCCCGATCGTGGCGAAGGTGAGCTGACCGGCCTACGCTCGGCACTGGTGAAGACCAGCACACTGGCCGGCTTCGCCCGTGACCTTAACATCGGCGCCTATATTCAGCTCAGCAAAGGTGAGGAGCAGAGTGGCGCTCGTGAGCGCGCGGCCCTGCTGGCCGATACGTTTGAAGCCTTACTCGCAGCGGTCTATCTAGATCGCGGTCTGGACGCCGCCCGCGCCTTCGTCTCGCCCTTTCTTGAGCACCAGATTGAGCGGATCACCACCCACGGCCTGGCGCTTGACTACAAAAGCCGCCTCCAGGAGTGGATTCAGGCCGAGCGGAATATCACCCCGCGCTACCGGATCATTTCGGTTGTCGGCCCGGATCATCGGCGCGAGTTTACCGTCGAGGTACACGCCGGCGATGCGCTGCTGGGAAGCGGCCAAGGCGGGAGCAAGCAAGCCGCGACTCAGGCAGCCGCCCAGGCGGCGCTTGAGCAGCTCAACACAACCAGTACTCAGAGTGTTGGAGATGAGTGATTGAAGGTGGATGCTTAGACAAGGTTTCGGAAGATGCTGTTCGACTTTACAATGTGGGTGGGGGAGACTGAGGGGGCAGCCCCCTCAAACCCCCTTTTTCCAGAACTGTAAAGCACCAAGGAACCATGTCTTATGCGCGTACTGATCACAGGAGGCTCCGGGTATCTCGGGTCCGAGATCGTCGGCCAGGCGCTAGCTGCGGGCTGGGAAGTCGTTGCCACGTACTTTTCGCGGCGCCCCACGAGCCCTGGCGCGCAGTATCTGCCGTTGGATATTCGCGATGCGCCGGATGTCGAGCAGGCTTTCGCCGACATCCGTCCCGATATCGTCATTCATACGGCCTACCGCCAGGCTGGCCCCGACCTCTGGTCGGCGACCGTCGATGGGTCAAGCATCATCGCGCTAGCGGCGCGGCAGCTTGGCGCCAGCCTGATCCATCTCTCCAGCGATGTCATTTTCGATGGCGAGGGCCAGCGGTGGTATACCGAGCAGGATGATCCCCGCCCGATCACCCCGTACGGCGAGGCCAAGGTCGCCGCCGAGCACCGTGTTGCCGCCGCGCACCCAGGCGCGCTGATCGTCCGAACCTCGCTGATCTACGGCGGTGCCGAGCCTAGTAAGCACGAGCAATTGGTGCTCGACGCCGCCGATGGCCACGTCGATCCGATCTTTTTCAGCGATGAGCTGCGCTGCCCGATCGCGGTCGGGGATCTGGCCGCAGCTCTGCTGGAGTTGGCGCCGCTGGATGTGTCCGGGCCATTGCACGTCGCCGGAGCCGAGGCCGCCAGCCGCTATGCGTTCGCGCAATTGGTGGCGGCCGCCCATGGTCGTTCGGCTGACCGGCTGCGTTCTGGGTTCAGCGCTGCAAGTGGCGTGCGCCGGCCACGCAATTGCGCCCTCGACAGCCGCAAGGCCCAGGCGATGCTGCGAACGCGCCTGCGCGGGGTGAGCGAAGTACTGAAACCTGACACATAGAGATGGAGGAGTTTCCCATGGAGAACACATCAGAATCGCTATCGCACTTGATCGCCGATTTGCATAGCTCAGATGAATTTGCCCGCGCCCAGGCAGCTTTCGCCCTGGGCATGCTTGGCGAGCCTGCGGTGGCGCCGCTGGTCAAATTGCTCGACAATGGCGACCGTGACGTGCGGATGCGCGCGGCCTGGGCGCTTGGCGTGATCGGGCAGCCGGCGCTTGGGGCGCTGCTCGATCTCGCCGAAGGCCCGGACCTTGATCTGCGGGTTGAGGCCATCCGTGTGCTCGGCGTTATTGGCGAAGGGCGCGCGCTGAATCAACTGTTTCACGCACTCGCCGACCCTGACCCTCGCATTGCCCAACGCTCGGCGACGGCGCTTGGGAAGATCGGTGATCCCCGCGCGTTTCATCCGCTGCTCACCGCCCTGCGCCATCCCTCCCCCGACGTGCGCTACGCGGTATGTATCGCGCTTGGCCATCTCCACGTCCCCGATGCAACCTCATCGCTGGAAGATCTGGCCCGCGAGGATACCAGCAAAACCTCCTGGGGAGCGTCGGTGGCCGAGGCCGCGCAACGGGCGATTCAGGAGCTGGCCGCCTCACGGCCCAATCAGGCCGATGTCGAGTTCGCCCGCGTCAGCGCGCTACTTCAACGCCGCGACCCCGACGAATAGCGGCGCTGCGGCCTGCCAAGCCAGCGCGGCACGGCCTGAGAGCTAGAGAGCAGCAGTGGGGCCATATCGAGGCTCTTGACATCTGCTGTGCTCAGGCTCCCAGAGCCAGGATATTAAGATTGTTAAGATTTTGCCATTCTACGTATTCTGGTGGCCTCCGCCGTTGACGCTCTCCATGCTTTCTGCTATAATCGCGCCACATAATATACCTCACCTGATTATATTTACCGACGCTGCGCTGATGATACGATAGTTTTACCTGGCGTTTGCATAGCTGATCTATGCGAAAAGCGCCTCTGGTGGCAGAGTTCGCCATTCATCGGCACATGTGCAATGCTGTTTGCGCGGCATCATGTTCCGCGAATATTGGCTGTCTGCCCCAGAACGAGTTGTGCTTTTGGCGTCGATGAATCTACTATCGCCACACATTTAGAGGGTAACGTACGTCCCGTAGAGCGCGATGGTGCGTAGAAGGGGGGTGGTTGACCGGCAAGTTGTGTTCACCTGACGGTAGCTTCGAGTTGAAGCCAATACAGATTCCTCCGATTGCGAAAGGAAACGGTTCTATGCGATTCACGCGCATCTCATCGCGGCGCGGCATTGGTCTGGCGCTGCTCCTTGCCCTGGTAGTTCCGATTCTCGTCGCCTGTGGTGGTGGCACCGGAGCTCAGCCGACGGCTGCTCCAGCCCAGCCGACAGCCGCCCCGGCCACTGAGCCGACAGCCGCCCCGGCCGCCGAGCCGACAGCCGCCCCGGCCGCCGAGCCAACAGCCGCTCCAGCCGCCGAGCCGACAGCCGCCCCGGCAACCGGTGATGCGGGCGGCGTACTCAAGATCCTGTACTGGCAGGCGCCCACGATCCTGATGCCGCACCAGGGCCAGGGCACTAAGGACTTCGATGTCGCCTCCCCGATCCTCGAGCCGCTGGCCCGCTACAACGAGAAGGGTGAGCCGATCCCGTACCTGGCCGAGGAGATCCCAACGCCTGAGAATGGCGGCGTCTCTGCCGACTCCACGACGGTGACGTGGAAGCTGAAACCGGGCCTCAAGTGGTCCGACGGCAGCGACTTCAGCGCCGACGACGTGGTCTTTACCTGGGAGTTCTGCGCCGACTCGGCCACCGCCTGCACCACCCAGTCGTCCTTCCTGCCGATCAAGTCGGTTGAGGCCGTCGATGCCACCACCATCAAGATCACATACAAGGAGCCGAACCCCGACTATCTGGTCTCGTTTGTCGGCCCTCAGGGTATGATCATCCAGCGTAAGCAGTTCGAAAGCTGCATCGGGGCGGCGGCGGCGACCTGCCCAGCCAACAACAGCCCGATCGGCACCGGACCCTACAAGCTGCAAGACTTCAAGCCCGGCGATACGGTGATCTACGCCAAGAACGAGAACTACCGCGACGCTGCTAATGTCGCCTTCGATACGGTCGAGATCAAGGGCGGCGGCGATGCAGTCTCGGCGGCCCGCGCCGTCTGCGAGACCGGCGAGGTCGATTACGCCTGGAACCTCCAAGTTGAGAAGGCTGTGATCGAGCAGATCTTCACCGGCGGCAAGTGCGACTTCCTCACCGCCGGCTCGACCGGCATCGAACGTATCGTGATCAATTTCGCCAACCCCGACGAGGCGTTGGGCGACAAGCGGGCCGAGCCGGATCAGCCCCACCCGATCCTGAGCGACCCCAAGGTTCGCCAGGCCCTCTCGCTGGCGATTGACCGCCAGACCATGGCCGATCAGGTCTGGGGCGTCGGCGGCAAGCCGACCTGTAACTCCGTTACCCAGCCGGCGGATATCAACTCGCCCAATACCGAGTGCCCCTACGACCCGGAGAAGGCCAAGCAGTTGCTCGAAGAGGCCGGTTGGGTCGATTCCGACGGCGATGGCATCCGCGAGAAGGACGGCAAGCCGTTCCAATTGCTGTACTCGACCTCGATCAACGCGCTGCGCCAGAAGGAGCAGGCGCTGGTGAAGGCCAACTGGGCAGCGGTCGGCATCCAGGCCGAGCTGAAGGCGGTCGATGCGGGGGTGTTCTTTGCCAGTGACGAGGGCAACCCCGATACCTTCGGCCACTTCTTCGCCGATGTCCAGATGTACACCAACAGCCCGACTTCGCCGGACCCGACCACCTACTTCAACGACTTCACCTGTTCGCAGGTCGCGTCGAAGGAGAACGGCTGGAAACTCGGCAATAACGGCCGCTACTGCAGCAAGGAGTTCGACGCAGTCGTCGAGCAAATCAAGAAGGAGCTCGACCCTGTCAAGCGCAAAGCGCTCATGATCCAGGCCAACGACATCCTGGTCAATGACGGGGCCATCCTACCGCTGATCGACCGCTCGACGCCCGAAGGCAAGTCCAAGGCGCTGACCGGGCCGACCGGCACCACGTTCGACTCGGTGCTCTGGAATATCGGCACCTGGAAGAAGTAGCAGACTGAGGGATTGGAGATTGGGGTGAGAGATGATCTCTCAATCTCCAATCTCCAATCACTAAGCATTCCGTGGTGGAAGGGGGGTTTCTTGAGGGGAGCCCCTCAAAATCCCCCTTTTCAGACATCTTCTAAAGGTTAGGACCGGCTATGACACAATATCTGATCCGGCGGGTCTTGATCGCCATCCCGACGTTGCTGATCATCAGCTTCGTGATCTACGCCATCCTGGCGCTAGCCCCCGGCGACCCACTGGCCCAGTTCGCCGCCAACCCCGCCGTTCCACCTGCCGTTCGCGAGAATATCAAGCGCTCACTCGGCCTCGACCAGCCCTGGTACATCCGCTATGGCAAGTGGCTTACGTCGCTGGCCCAGGGTCAGTGGGGCTACTCCTTCGCCAGCAAGATCCCAGTCATCGACTTGATCAAGCAGCGTATGCCCCAAACCTTGATCGTCCTCGGTGTCGCCTACCTGATCGCCCTCCTGCTCGCTATCCCGATCGGCATCATCTCAGCGGTCAAGCAGTACTCGCTGTTCGATCAGGTCGCCACAACCTTCGCCTTTATCGGATTCTCGGTGCCCAACTTCTTCACCGGGGTGCTGCTGTTGCTGATCTTCAGCTACACGCTGAGATGGCTCCCCTCGATCTACGATACTCAGTTGAGCCGGCTGACGCTGGGCCAGCAGATTCAGCAGATGATCTTGCCAGTGACGGTACTGGCGCTTTCGCAGGCTGGCGGGATCACCCGCTTTATGCGCTCGGCGATGCTCGACAATTTGCCGCTCGATTACGTTCGCACTGCGCGGGCCAAGGGGCTGGCTGAGCGGATAGTAGTCATTCGCCATGTGCTGGCCAATAGCCTGATCCCGGTGATCACGCTGATTGCGCTGGGCATACCGGGGATCTTCGCCGGGGCGATCATCACCGAGCAGATCTTTCGGATCAACGGGCTGGGTGAGCTGCTCATCCGCTCGATCCAGAACTCCGATACGCCAGTGGTGATGGCGCTGACGTTCATTTTCGCCTGTCTGGTGGTGCTGTTCAATCTGATTGCTGATATCCTCTACGGCGTCCTCGACCCACGTATCCGCTATAGCTGATTGGGGATTGGAGATTGGCTACTAAGACAAGGTTCTTTGGAGCTTTACAGTTCTGAGAAAAAAGGGGTTTGCGGGGCAGCCCCCCTCAGTCTCCCCCACTCACATTGTAAAGTAGAATGGCGCCACCCGACACCTTGTCTAATCACCAATCGCTCATCACAAATCGCCCGGTAGAGAGAGTATAGTATGGCTAAAGCAAATCCAGCAGTTGAGGCAGGTGCGTCATCGAATGCGCCGGCGATATTACGGGCAGGTGTCTTAGGGCCGCCGCGCACGCTATGGGGGGATGCCTGGCGCCGCTTCCGGCGGCATAAACTGGCCATGCTCGGCGCCACTATCCTAATCTTCTTCATCCTCTCCTCCCTGCTTGGCCCGCTGATCTATCGCGTCGATCGTGAAGCACTTGATTTCAGCGCCACCACCTCCGGCTCCTCCCTCAAGCATCCCATGGGCACCGATGACCTGGGCCGCGATATCCTGGCGCGCGTGCTCTTCGGCGGCCGTATCTCCCTCTCCGTCGGCATGGTCGCCATGCTCATCGCCATTACCGTCGGCACCACGATCGGCGCGGTGGCCGGCTTCTTCGGCGGCTGGATCGACAACCTGCTCATGCGCTTCACCGATATGTTCCTGGCGCTGCCGCAGCTTCCGCTGCTGCTGCTCACGATCTATCTGTTCCGCGAGCCAGTCAAGAGGCTGCTCGGTCCCGAGACCGGCATCTTCGTGATCGTGGTGGGCATGCTCAGGGGTGTTGCAGTGGATGACGATCGCGCGGATTGTGCGAGGCTCGTTCCTATCGCTGAAGCAGCGCGAGTTCGTCGAGGCGGCTACCTGCCTGGGCGTGCGGCGCGGCGCGATCATGTTCCGCCACATCCTGCCCAATGTGCTCAGCCCGATCCTGGTCGCGGCGACACTGGAGGTCGGCAACGCGATCATCGGCGAGTTCGACTCTGTCGTTCCTAGGGGTTGGCTTCCCGCCCGATACCCCGACCTGGGGGCGGCTGATCTTCGACGCCGGCAACTATATGAAGCAGGCGCCGCATATGGTGCTATGGCCCGGCGCGATGATTTTCTTGACCGTGCTCAGCATCAACTACATGGGCGACGGCCTGCGCGATGCCCTTGATCCACGGTCGCGCCTCTAACCACGCGCCGGCCGCACAGCCTTCACCACAAGCAGTGAAGCACAAAAGGAGCGCGGGGACTTCCCCGCGCTCCTTGCTTTCCACTCCACCGATTGAGAACCATCGCCCTAGATATACTCAAGCTGGCTGACCCGCCTGCGCCACTCTGCTTTGATCTCGACCGGCGTTCCCTGGCTGGCTAGAAAATCAAACAACATCCGATTGAAGATATTGGGCTGATCAAGAAATGGGAAATGATTCGACTTAGACAGCTTAATAACCTGTTGCAAGTATCCATGATCCTCATGGAGAAAGGTCGCCTGCTCCGCGCTGACGATCGCGTCCTTTTCTCCATACACCGCCAGCAGCGGCAGCTCCAGCCGCGCCAGCTCAGGGCGCAGATCCGTCTCCAGAATCGAGTCGAGCACCCGCCCCACAACCGTCTCAGTCAAGCTCTCGGTATCTTCGACGATCTCGTTGAGGACTTCCCGATACTCCACTTCCAGCTGGCGTACCAGGCGTGCCCAGACATTCGTGGGCGTGCTGCGGCCAAACAGCCGTGAAAGCGCCCCTGGACGCGAGATACTCTGGATGTGGGCGCCCTGAATCGGGGTGTTGACTGCCATGACTTTCAGGAACCGCTGCGGCTGCTCGCTGGCGGCCCGGATGGCGACCATCCCGCCAAGCCCGTGGCCCGCCAGGTTGACTTTGTTCAGCCCCAGATTGTCCATGAAGCCATACAACATATCCACATATTCCGAGAGCGAGAATGCACTATCGTGACGGTCCGACTCGCCAAAGCCCCAGAAGTCGATCGCGTAAGCACGGTAGCGCTCGGAAATATGGTCCATCGTCGGCAGCCAGTAGCGCCAGGAGCCGAGCCAACTATGCAGGAAGATGATCGGCTGGCCTCGTCGCCCTACCACTTCGTAATGGATCAATCGGTTGTTCAGATGAATTGCGCTCACAGCACCAACCTGCCCAAATCGCTCCGCTACGCCTTCAGCAGCTCCGCCACCCGCCGCACTAACACATCAGGCGCATAGGGTTTGATAATATAGTCACTGGCCCCGGCGGCCCATCCTTCCTCAACCTCGGCGCGCTGACCCCTGGCCGAGAGCAAGATGACCGGCGTCGTCTCCATACCTGGCGTTTCTCGAATGCCGCGACACACCGCGATGCCGTCCATCTGCGGCATCTTAATGTCGAGCACCACGAGATCCGGCTGCATTTGGCGAGCCATGCTCAGTCCATCTGCGCCGTTGCGTGCTTCACTTACCTCATGACCACCCAGCGCGCGTAGGGCGTAGGACGTCATAAACAGGACATCGGGTTCGTCATCTATGACCAGGATACGTGCCACAAGGGCCCCCGCTATTGTATGCCCACACCGCAGGCTACATCGACTGCGGCTGCTCCGGCTGCTCCAGCTGCTCCGGCTGCGTCACCGGGAGAATAAAACTAAACGTGCTGCCGACGCCCGATTCGCTCTGCACCCACATCTCGCCCCCATGCAGCTCGACAAACGACTTCGCGATCGAAAGCCCAAGGCCGGTGCCGCCCACTTCGTCGCGGAGCGGGTTGTCGGCGCGGTAGAAGCGGCGGAACAGGTGTTGCTGCTGCTCTGGCGAGATCCCGACCCCATTGTCATCGACCTCGGCCTGGAGCAGACCGGCCGGGTTCACAAACGCCCGCAGTGTTACGCGGCCTTGCGGGTACGTGTACTTCACCGCATTCGAGACGACGTTCAAGACGACCTGGGTGATCCGCCGTAGATCGGCGGTGATCTGAGGCAGCTCCTCTTTGATGTCGATCTGGACGTTGAGTGATTTTCGGTCGACCTCGGCACGCAGTGTTTGGAGCACGTCCTGGAAGACATTCTCGATGCTAACCTGCTCGAAACTGAGTTTGATCTTGTCGGCGTCGATACGTCCGATCTCCAGAATGTCGTTAATCAGATCCATCAGCCGGTTGGCATTATTCTTGACAACTCCCAGGAACGAGAGCTGCCCCTCGCCGATCGGGCCGGCCGCGCCCAGCAACAACAGGTCCACATACCCCTTGATCGATGTGAGCGGCGTGCGTAGTTCGTGCGAGACGCTGGAGATAAAGTCGCGCTTGGCCCGATCTGCTTCGATCTCCCGTGTCACATCGCGAAGCACCGCCACACTCCCGTAGCGAACCCCATCCGGTCGGATCACCGCCGCGAAGTTCATCGCGATCGACTGCGTCGGGTTCGGGATCTCCAGCATACCGACATGGCTCTTGCCCCGCTCGTCAAGCGCGCGCAGCCCATCATACAGCCCGGTGTGGATCAGTTCTGCTCGTCGAGTTGATGATCCCGGCTCGTGATACTCCTTCAGATGGCCCAGCGGCTGTTTCAACGCGAAGGATGCCGGGATACCCAGCACTTGCTCGGCGGCCGGGTTGAACAGCACGACGTGCTGCTGTTCGTCCAGCACGATCACACCTTCGGTCACGCTCTGGAGGATCGCCTGGCTCTTGCTGGTTTCCTCGCGCTGCTGCTCGTAGGCCTCGGCCAGCTGTGACGCCAGGTCGTTGATATACGAGTACAGTTCGGCGTTATGAATCACGATCGCGATCTCATTGGCGATCGTACTGAGGAGCTGCAACTGGGCCTCGCCGAAATAGTCGAGTTTCGGGCTCGACAGGATCAGCACGCCGAGCGGCTCATCTTTGGTGATCAGCGGGACGGCGATCACTGAGCGCACTTCGTCGGCGCGCCCCTCCTCGCGCAGCCAGCGCCCGTCGTCGCGGACATCGCCGATGTAGATGCCCTTCTCCTGGCTCAACACCCACCCGGCCAAACCTGATCCCTGTGAGAAGCTGATCGGGATGTTGGTCGACTCGACGGTGCCGTCGGCGGTGAGTACGGCGCGACAGATCAGTGTCCCGGTGCGCGGGTCGCGCAACATAATCGAGCCGCGCTTGACGCCGACGGAAAGGGAAGCCAGGCCAAGCGCCTTGGTCAGCGTCTCCTCCAGGTCCAGGTTCTCGGTCAGCTCCACGGTGATCTCGTGGACCGCCTGGAGGCGTTCTTTCTCGGCCGAGAGCTGGATGTTGGCATCGGCCAGGGCGGCGGTTCGCTCGGCGACCCGGCGCTCCAACTCGGCCGCGTATTGCTGCTGCTGCTCGACCAGCCGCGCGTTGCGCAGCGCCTGCGCCGCCTGGCTCGCCAGCGCGAAGGCCAGTTGTGCATCCTCCTCATCATACGCGCCGATTGTGCTGCTGTCCACCGTCAACAGGCCGATCACCTCGTCGTCCAGCAGCAGTGGCGCGCCAATCCAGCCGTGGCAGTGATCGGTCCCTGCCAGCGGAATCCAGTACGGAGTGTCCTGGGCGTCGTCGAGCACCAGCGGCCGGCGTGTCTGGATGATATGCGCCATGTTGGCATCATCTTCCAGCTTGACGCTGAATTGTTCGATCTGGGCACGTACCGCTTCCTCGAAGCCGCGTGTCGCGGCGATACGTACGACATTGTCCTCACGCAGCATCAGTGAGGCGGTATCGTAGGGCACCACGCGCGCTAGCTGATCAAGAATCAGCGCCGTGATCTCGTCCGGTTTGAGGACGCTCGTCAGGGTTTGGGCCACTTCGCGCAGCGTATCGGCGACCCGCCGCCGCGTCTGCTCGCTCTGGAACAGGCGCGCGCTCTCCAGCGCCTGCCCACATTGGTTGGTCAAGATCGAGAGCAGCGAGATCTCGCGCTCCTGCCAGGTGTGGGGTCCCCGCGAGCCGAGCCAGATCGCCCCGATTGGCTGATCGTGTGATCCGATCACGGCGCCGAGCGCGCTCTTCAGGTGCATCTGTGTCCCCAGCGCTGACTCTTCGACCTCGGCCGCAATATTGTTGAAGACCAGCGGACGATCACTGGACAGCAAGCGCCGCGTCATCCCATTCGTGGCGATCTGGATGGTCCGGTCGGTCGTCTCGAGGTCCTCATTGTCGAGGATGATCTGCTGGGAGATGTTCAATTCTGTATCAAACAGGAACACCGCCGAGACATCGGCGCGCATGAGCTCCAGCGCGCTCGACGCCACAATTCCGAGAATTTCGCCCGTGTCGAGCGTCCCAGTCAGGGCCACGCTGATCTCGTGCAGTGCTGTGAGCTCCAGCACGCTCTGGCGCGTTTCGCCCAGTAAGCGCGCGTTCTCCAGCGCGATCGCGCCCCACGAGGCGATCGTCCCTAGCAGCCGGATGTCTTCCTGTGAGTAGGCCGTATCGCGCTCGTAGTCCTCGATCCCAATCGCGCCGATGACTCGGTCAGCGGCGATCATGGGCACGCCTAGCCACGAGAGAGAACGGTCGCCGATCGGGGATAGATCACGTGCCTGAATCTCAGCCTCGCGTTGAGGCCCCTGGAGCAACAGCGGCTCGCGCGATCGGATGACATAGGCCGTGGGGCTGTTCGTGAGGAGCACTGGATCGACGGTGATTCGCTGACCGCGCAGATATTGCAGCGGGAACGAGATCTCCCCGCGTCGCTCATCATACAACGCAACGTAGAAATTGTTCGTGTCAAGCAAGCGGCTGGTCTGGCGGTAGAGCAGCTCGATCAGATCGTCATAGCGTGTCGCAGCGCTAAGCTCCTGGCCGATCTCATTGAAGGTCGCCAACTCCTCGATCCGCCGGCCACGCTCCTGGAACAAGCGAGCGTTGTTGATCGCGATCGCAGCCTGGCTCGCGACCGTCGAGACAAACCGCAGATCATCCTGCGAGAAAGCGTGCTGCTCATAGCTCTGAAGATTGATCACGCCCAACACGTCGTTGCCGGAAATGATCGGCACGACCAGGAACGACTGCTCGAACTGATTCTCAGGCCCGATACGCCCGCTGCGTACGTCGAGCCCCATCTGGTCGGCCTGCTCAATCGTGTCGAGCAGCAGCGTCTGTCGATTGCGGATGACCCAGCCGTTAGTTCCAAACTGCAGTGGTGTCGGTGTGAACGAAAGCCGTTGCCCCTGGTCATAGAAGACCGGGAACCAGATCACATCGGTGCGTGCGTCGTAGAGGCCGATCATGGAGGTGCTGACGTCGATCACGCGACCGAGTTCACTGTGGAGCCGCTCCAGCACATCTTGAAGGTCCAGGGTTGACGTGACCGCGCTGCCGATATCCTTGATAGCGATGACCTCGCGAAGCCGGCGCTCGCGCTCGTCGAACAGCCATGCGTTTGCGATCGCCGTCGCCGCCTGGCTCGCTACGGTGGCCAAGAAGCGCAGATCGTCTTCGTCATAGGCGTTCGGCTCATAGCTCTGCACATTGAGGATGCCAAGCACCTGGTCGCCGCGGATGATCGGCACGCCCAGCCACGAAGAGATCTGTCGCTCACCCAGCACCGGCAGCCCCGTCGAGATCGCGTCCACCTCCTGCTGGGAGCGCAGCAGCAGTGGTCGTCGCTCCATAATCACGCGGTTAACCAGGCCTGCCCCATCGTCGATCACGATCTCTTCGTCATCCCGGATCGGCACTCCATCGACCCAGCAGACCGGGAAACTCAGACGCCGTGTCTCTCGATCATATAGCGCGATAAACGAGTTTGCCGTATTGAGCACCTCGCTGATCCCCTGGTGCAGTGCGGTGAGCAGTTCGTCTTGCTCCAGGGTCGCGCTGATCTCCTGGCTGATATGATTGAGGGTCGTCAGCTCGGAGATCCGTCGCTCGCGTTCTTCGAACAGACGCGCGTTCTCTAGCGCCATCGCCGCCTGGTCGGCCATACCAGCGAGCAGCGTTACTTCGTCGGCGCTGAAGTCACGCTGGTAGATGGTCATGACACTCAAGACGCCGATCGTCCGCTCGCGGTAGACCACCGGGACGCCCATGAATGAAGTGTACTGATGGACGCGATTGAACTCTGGATAAAGCGAGCCGCCCTCGTGCGCCACATCGGCCACGATCAGCGGCCGGCCAGTCGCGGCCACCTGCCCCGTCAACCCCTGGCCGACAGGTGGGCGCAACTCACGAGCAACCTCCTCCGGGATGCCGAGCATCGCCGCCGGCACCAGAACATCATCGCTCGTGATCGTCCACAGCGCGACGGTATTGACGATCAGCTGGCGGCCGACCACCTCCATCAGCATATCGAGCACCTCGCGCGGCTTGAGCGACGAACTCAGGACGCGCGCGGCCTCCAACAGCGTCTCGAGCTCGCCAACCTTGCGCTGTAGCGCGGTGGCGCTGCGCTGGATCTCCTCGAACAGCCGGGCTTTCTCGATCGCCGTGGCCGCCTGATTAGCAATGGTCTGGCAGAGCTCGATCTCCTGCGGGCTGAAATTGCGCTGGCGCCCGACGCTGTCCAGTTGGATCGTTCCGACGATGCTCCCGCCGACGATCAGGGGAATCATCGCGACCGAGCGCACGTCCAGCGTACGCAGCACCTCTTGTGACTGTATGAATCGAGAGTCGGCCAGGACGTCGAAGGAGATCAGCGGCCCCTGGTGCTTGTCGAGCCAGGCAGTAAGTGGATTGTCTTGCAGGGGGATTTGCAAGCTCGCCGTCAGATCAGTCGAGATATACTCCGCCGCTAGGGTTGCGAAGCCGGTCGCACGATCGTACAAGAACATCCCGGCCTGGTCGGCGCCCGTAGCGCGTGCCATAGCCTCAGTCGCGGCCTGTAGGATCTCAGTGATCTCCAGGGTTGCGACCGCCACCGACGAAACGCGGTTGAGCAAGCCAAGCTGGTCGACCTGCTCCTGCGCTCGCGCGAAGAGCCGCGCATTCTGCACCCCCAGCGACACCTGCGCACCAACGCTGACGAGGAAGCCCTCATCGCGTGCGTTGAACACATAGGCCCGATGGCTGGTCACGGCAAGTGAGCCGATCGGCGTGCCGTCATAGGCGAGAATGGGAATGCCCAGGTACGAGCGTGTGATGCTATCTTCCTGGGAGCTAATGAACATCACCTGTAGGTTGTCGTAGGCGCTGATCTCCTGCTTGATATCGCCGAGCCGTAGCGGGCGGCTATTGCGGATGATCCAGCCTGCCAACGTCCCCTCGCTGAAATCTTCCGCGAGCGGTCGCTCGGTATCGAGCAGCGCCTCAGTGCCGTCGATCACCAGCACGCGTGTGGTCTGGCGCTCACGGTTGAGCAGTGTCATACTGACGCCGCCGGCTCCGAGCACCTCACGCAAGACATGGTCGATTCCCTCGACCATCGGGCGCAACTCAAGCGTCGAGTTGGTCACGCGGCCGATGCGCCCCAGGGCGTCGAGTTCGGCGATCTGTCGCTCGCGTTCAGCGAAGAGACGGGCGTTCTGAGCCCCCAGCGCAACCTGGCTGGCGACCGTCGTCATAAACGCAAGTTCACGCTCGCTATAGCGGTTCGGCGTATAGCTCTGCACCGCCAGTACCCCGACGACCTCGCCCTCGCCAACGAGCAGTGGTACGCCCAGCCACGAGGCCGACCTCCGCTCGACATTGCCGAAAGGTGCCGGTTGGAGGCCGTACGTCTCACCCTCGACTCGCAGGTCGCCAAACAAGAGCGGCTGGCGATGCGTGATAATCCATTCCACCAGGCTGCCCGAGGGCGGCGGCTCGCTATGCTGGCGGTAGGTGCGCTGCCCCTCATCCACCAGTAGCGCGCCGGTAAATTCATTCCGGTCGCTATGGTAGACAAAGCCGCAGAACGCGTCGATGGTCAGGAAGTCGGCCAGGCAGTCATAGATCTGGCCCAGGAGCCGCTCGATGTCGAGGGTCGAGCTAATAATAGTCCCGATCCGGTTAATGACATCCAGCTCATTGATCCGCCGCTCACGCTCGTGGAACAGCCGTACGTTCTCCATCGCCACCGCGAGCTGATTGGCCAGCGTTGAGAGGAAGCGGGCGTCACGGTCGGTGAACGCATACGGCGCGAAGTTCTGGACCGAGAGCACGCCGATGACCTGGTTCTGGCTGCGCAGCGGGATGCCGATCCACGAGCGGATCTGCTCGCCGAGCGTGACCGCCTGGACCGGGAGCCGATCCTCTTCCGCCAGGTAGTCGTGGATGTGGATGACCTCGCCTGAGTTGATCACCCAGCTCGTCAGGCCACTCTTCGGCAGTGTGGTCTTATGGCGTTTCGCCAGGATCTCGCCTTCACGCTTGAACAGCTCGAAGTTCAGCAACTCGCGCTGCGAATCATAGGACGCCACATAGAAGAAGGACGGCGTCCCCATATAAGCCACGATCTCGTTATAAACGCGCTCCAGCAGGTCGTCCAGGTCAAGCGTCGATACCGTCGCAGCGCCGACCTGGAACAGCGCCGTCATCTGGTCGGCCTGGCTGCGGGCCTCGCTCAACAGCCGCGCGTTCTCAACTGCAATCGCGGCCTGGCTGGCAAAGATCTCGAGCGGCTCGGCCGAGCGGCGCGTTGGGCGCTGGTGGTCGTACGGGTCATCGACCGCCATCATACCGATCAGCTTGGCGCGGGTATTATAGAGCGGGACGAACAAGGCATCGTCGAGCCCCCACTCGGGGCTCTGCGGCGATTTGGTCGTGCCGAGGTCCATACTGTCGCCCTGGTCGATCCCCACCACAATCTCGCGCATGATATCGCCGGGCACAAAGAAGCAGCGACCGAGCCGGAAGCGCTTATCCATAAAGCGGTGAGCCAACTCGACCGGGAATGGTGACTTCCGCCGGCGCTCGATCTCGGCCAGCGGCAGGCCCGCGCCGGTGATCGCGTACATCAGCAAAGCGTCGTCCAGATCGACGAGGTGGAAGATCACCGAGCGAAAGCGTGCCGTCTCGACCACACTGAACGCAATCTGCTCCAGCACATCCTCGAGCGAGCGGTCGGCGCGCAACGCCTGGCCGATGTCGAGCACCTCGTTCAGCATGCTGGCCCGCTGCTGAAGCAGGGCGCGCTGGCGGTACTGTTCGTTGTAGCGCTGGGTGTTGCCGATCGCCAGCGCGGCCTGGTCGGCTAGCGCGCGCACAAACTCAAGCGCATCGTGGTTGAATGAGCGTGGGATCTGGCTGTGCAGATTGACGACGCCGACAACCTCGGCCTCATAGAAGATCGGCACCGCCAGCACCGACGAGATCATCGGCCCGATACTGCTCAGGCGATCGTCGCTCGCGACTTCGTCGACGAGAGCCGGCTCACCGCTTGCCATCGCCAATTCAGCCGTCGTTTTCCCGCTGCTGACGACCTGGTGGAGCAACTGCTCATAATCCGCCTCGTTGTAGCCGATCGCGGCGATCACCCGGATCGGCGCCTCCTTGCCGTCTTCATTTAAGAGCTGGCCGTTGGCCGTCGCAAGCAGGCGCGTCCCCTCGTCCTGGGCGAAAGCGCGCAGCGCCTCCTCGAAGGCCAGGCCCTCGCGCAGCGCGATATAGCCGATCGTCGCCGGGGTCGCGCGCAGCGCCTCCTCCAGCGCAAAGCCAAGGATATGGCCAAGCGAGAGATTCGCGGTAAGCTGGCGGCTGATCCGCTGGAGCGCCGTCAACTGTTGAACACGGCTGCGCAGGTGGGCATCGGCCTGCTCGAAGCGCCGGACATTGGAGATCGCCTGGGCCGCCTGACCGGCGATAATCGTGAGAATCCGTTCGTCCGCTACCGCGAAATGAGCGGGCCGATCGCTGAGCAATCCCAAGGTGCCGACGAGCTGATCGCCCACCTGGAGCGGCAAGCCAAGATAGCTCTGGACTGTTGACCCATCGGCGAGTTTCGAGAACAGGGGGCGCACCGGGGGGCGGCGGAAATCCGCCAGGCGTAACGCCCGCCGATGCCGCGCGATCCAGCCGGTCAGCCCATCGGCGATCTGGTAAGTCGGCATCTGCGCGTCATCGTAGCGAATGCCGCGTGTAAGCGCGCCGCGCAGGAGCTGCGACTCGGCGTCATACAGACAGATCTCGGCCCCGACGAAGGGCACGAGTGACTGGACGCCCTCCACAATCGCTTCGAGCATCTCCTCCAGTGTCAGATCAGCTTCAAGTCGCCGGCTGATCGTCTGAAGCTTCTCCAGCTCACTCGCACGGCGCTGCTCGCTGATATACAGTTGCGCGTTGACGATCGTGGCGGCGACCTGGCTGGCCAGGGTCTGGGCCAGATTGACCTCTGCGCGGCTGAAACGGTGGCGTCGATCACCATAGCCGATACTCAGCAGTCCAACCGCGCGATCCTTGACCCTGAGCGCCAACAGCAGCGCGCTACAGTAGCCAAACCGGCGCAGCACCTCGCTCCCCTCGTCGGTCTGCGGGGCGGCCGGGTCCGGCGCGAGCGCTAGTGTTTCGCCGGAATGCAGCAGCTTCGCGAGCACACCATGGGCTTTCATATGATAGCGTGGCCCGCCCGTATCCTCGCGCCCATCGGCCGTATAGGAGGCCACCTCGCGGAGCACTGCCGTGTTGTGTTGCTCACTCAGGTGCAGGATGCAACGATCCGCACTCATCGCCAGCGCGATATTCTCGGCCACACGCGTCAGCATCGGCTCGATCTGCAGCGTCGAGCTCAACACTTGTCCATTCTCATAAAGCACGAACAGCTCACGAGCCCGCTGCTGCTGCTGGGCAAAGAGCTGTGCGTTGCGGATGACCAACGCGGCCGGCTTGGCGAACGCCTCGATCAGCAGCTTATCTGACTCACTGAAACGCGCCTCTTCCCGATCATGGGTCAGCGCCAGCACGCCGATCAACTCATCCTGAACCAGCAGCGGCACGCCAATACCGGCATGCAGCGTTTCCTCGGCGAAATGGGGCAACTGGTAGGGATAGTGCTGGTAGTCCTCGATCAACAGTGTCGTACGCTGTAGCGCGACCTGGCCGGACAATCCCTGCCCGCGCGTCAGCCGTGTGCCGACATAATCGCGGTTGAGCCCGTGCCCCACAATCAGCTCCAGGTTCCCATCCTCGACTGCGGTGTAGATAGCGCCGCCGGAGGCCCCGCACAGCTCGATCGCCCGCTCAAGCAGTGACCGGAGCATTTCATGGAGATTAATCTGGCCGGTCAGATCGAAATTCAGCGCCGACGCGGCCGCGAGCGTGGCGCGTTCGCGCTGGCGCTCGGCGTCACGCTGCTGCATGCTGATCAGTAATTCGATCTGGAACCGGAGCGCCTGGAGGAAGGGTGGGGTAAGCGACGACTCGGCGGTGGGGGGGACACCAAGCAATAGTGCCCCGATCGGCTGGTCATCGCGGTGCAGCGGGATCTCGATCGCATCTGCCGGAAGGCCGTTGCCGTTACGCGCCAACATCTGCTGGCGCAGCTCGTCGTCAAGCCCCCAGCCTGCCGATACGCTCGTATCAGCGCTGGTATGGAGCAGGAAGAGTCCCCATGGACATGGAAGACGGGCGCAACCAAGATCAGCGATGCGTTGCGCGAGGCCCTGTGCATCGTGAATAGTTGCGCTGTCTCTCCCATAGATCGCCAGCTCGGTCAGAAACTCCCAGGCCCGAACCAGCGATGACTCTACTGTTGTCGTGTCCATATCCAGGGACTTGCTCCTTCCAGGGATCGGTTGATGCGAACCGTCGCTGGATGGTGGTACGTTGGTGTGAACGTCGTAGGAGCTGAGAACCACAGCCCATTGCCACGTCCCCACCGAGGCTGCGCGGCGGGGAACGGAAGGTCAGGAACTGGGTATCCTCTGCTAGCTCGTTACGCTCGCCCATAGCTAACATGGCTCTTGCGGCCCAGCTCACGTGCCTCGGCCAGGGCCTTTTGGCGGGCATCCTCAGCAGTTTCACTGAGTTCGCGGATGTCATAGAATGGTCCGTCTTCGCTGGACAGCACGCCGATCGACAGCGACATCAGCGGAACCCGGCGCTGGATGCCCTGCTCATCCGTTGATCATAATACCGCCTGCCGCCGATCCTTGTAATTGTAGTGCAGGCCGATCTCGGCATCGAAACGATCACGCAGCCGCTCACAGATCGCGCGCAGATGTTCCGGCGTCGATGTGACCACAAAGTCCGGGCCGACGACCATCTGGCCGATGAAATCATCGGAGCCGCCCAGCTCATTGACCACCTCATTCAGCAGCAGAGCCGTGAACTTGAGCACATCTTCGCCGACCACCGCCCCATACGTCTGGGTGAAGGTCTCAAACCCATTGATATGGGCCTGGGCCATCGCCCAGCCGGTGCTCGAAAGCATCTGGCGATACTGGTCGTTGATCAGTTCAGCCGTCGGCAGATTGGTCACCGGGTGGGCCAGGTTCTTCTGGCGGGCGCGGTCAAGCGCCCCCTTGACGATCGTATGAACCTCTTCGATATCGAACGGTTTGACGATGTAATACTCCGCCTGGACTTCACCAAGGCCCTTGAGCCTGTCTTGTTTCTCACCCCGTGCAGTCAGAAAGATGATCGGAATATGCCGCGTACGTGCGCTATGCCGAAGCGACTTGCCGATCTCATACCCCTCCATATCAGGCAGATTGACATCCAGCAGCGCGAGATTCGGCGGAGTCTTACGGCACATTTCGAGCGCGATCTGTCCGCGCATCGCCGTCAGCACCTCATATCCCTGAGAGGTGAAATAGATCTTGAGCAGGCTTGAGATGTCGGGGGCGTCTTCAACAACAAGAATCTTTTCCTTGCTCACAGGGCTATCCTCCTAGTGCCGCACCCGCGTGGCCTTTGGCAGCGACATTTGAAGCGGCTCAATATCGGTAACTTTCGGCGCGTCCGGGTCCATTTGCTTTGGCCACAAGTAGATCTCGCGGACCGGTTCGCCGTTTTCATCGGTCTCAGATTCCTCGGTGTTTGTGACGTGCCGCACATTGCGGCCAATTACCGATTCTGGGTCGGCATAGATCAGCGTCGTATTCGATCCGATCATCCGCGCCGGGTAGATCACAAATCCGCTCCCGATCTTGACAGTTATGACCGACCGCCGAGCCAAGCACCGGCAGACCGACCTCCTCCAGCTTGGGACGCTCGGCGCCTTTACGGTGGTGGAAGGTATGCAGTGGGCGGTTGCGCAGGTCGAAGTCGGTGAAGATATTGCCGGCGCCGATAAATGTATTACGCCCGACAACGCACATCTGGAGACAGCTCAACTGCGCGATCATCGAGTTTTCCATCAGGGTGGTCATAAACAGAGCGGCATTCCAGGGTAGGTAACAGCGATCGCTGATCACGCTGAGCATCACCTGGCTGCCCTGCATGATCGTGACATTGTTGCCGATTAGACTATTGGTAATCACCACCCCGGCGCCGATGTTGACATTATTACCGATGACCGTCGGCCCATGAATCACCGCTGTCGGGTCGATCGAGCAGTTCTTACCGACCTTGACCAGCCGTGAGCTGGACAGGAAATGGTTGCGCCAGCGCGGCGCAAAGGGATTGAGCTTATGCCCCAGTGTCGTCAGCGAGATCGCCAGCTTCTCCTTCCAACTGTCTTCGACGCGCTGCTCATGCACGCGGCCCCAACCGAACACGCCGAACGGTGAGTTCGCCAGGAACACATGCACCCAGCTCTCGATCGAGAGAAACACTCGTAGGGGAACCTGGAAGATCAGATCGCCCTGGTTGGGCGCCATATAGCTGGGGATATGATAATATCCCATCTCGCGCGGGCAGGTGTCGATCACCAACGGCTTTGGCTCTTCGGTCACGCCGTTCGGGTAATAGAACAGATCGGCTACATAGACATTGCGTTGCGGTTCGAGGGTGATACCGTCCTGCAAACGCAAGGCGTGGGCCGTGATCGAACGATCGTCGCGGGCGAAGGCGATCTGGCAAGCGTGGCCGCTAGCCTTCGCCTGCGCGATGAACGTATCGATCAGCAGGTCGTTGAAAAAGAGGTTGTCCCGATGGACGAGCAGTTCCTCGCGCTCGCTGGGGATCTCAGACAGGGAGTCCACTTCCAGTGCACCACGGCAATGGTGGGTCAACAAATCGCGCTGGAGCAACCAGAGCGGCTTGTTGAGGATTCGCAGGTCGCGTGCCGGCTCGCCGAAGGGGGGAATGGGTGTGCGCTCTCGGATAACGATGCGTTTCATAACTAGCGGCTCCCCTTTCTTTCGGCCGGAGGGCGATGACGCTGGGGTGGACCTCCTCCGGGGCCCGTGCCCCTTTACTATACAGGATAGCGCCGGATTATCTCAAGCCCTACAGATTACATTCGCATTACGCGATAGCGTCAAGCAAGCGCTCGATGCCTTCCAGGCGCGCCTCCGTGCGTTAGTCCACCGGGTCCTTGTCGATTGCGAATATGCAGCTGTTGTGACCCATGCGCCCGGCACTCGATCTCTTCGAGATGGAACGAGTGACCGCCAGTAACCCAGGTAAGCGCTTCCTCAAGAATCCCTTGTGCCAGGTGGCAGCAGGGACTGATCGCTCTTGCGACCCCAGCATGGTGGACATTTCTCGATGATGTAGATGAACTGACCTTTGCGCTCCTCAACTCGCGTGGGCTGGTCGCTGAAGCGGTCAAACGTCTGTGCGGTCGCGTTGAGCACGATCTTCATCTTCATCGTCATGGGCATGAGTTTAAGCGCTAGGTCGGCCATGCCGAGCAGCGGCCCAAACTCCTTGAGGCCCAAGTTGAAGGCGTAGCGGCCGGCGCGCAGCTCCATGCCGCGCGCTCCACGCGGACCATACATGGTCTCTGTGGACTGTGAGATGGTGGACAGGTCCACGAAGGGGAACTCACGTTTCAGGTTGCTGGCGGGGTAGTTGTTGACCAGGTGGCGTGCGCCGGCTAGGTTCAACAACGCGTTCACCCCATTGCGACCCATGACGTCCTCAAGGCTGATCAGGTACAAGCGCCCAATCAGGTTGGGATAGAATCGCGGTTCAAGTTCGTTCGCGTTGCCGCGCTCGTCTGGCATTGCCCGGCTCCTTACGGGTCTATGGCTGGAATGCAGGCTGAAATCTACGGCCCAGAAAGCTTTGCTCATTTTACACGATGGTGTAGCGGTCGTCAACAGCGGGGGGGGGACTTCAGGGGGGAGTCCGGCTAGTACTTATCGTTCCGGGTGGGTTGGACCCGGTGTTCGCAAAGCTGATATGATATAGGACTTCCAGGCTATGGTCATCAACTTGGAAAACGATATAATCGAGGCCGATTGAATTGTGTTCCTGGGATCGATCTCATGTCTCTCAATAGTCCTTCCACGCGCGAGCATACTATCAGGGGTAGCGCACTCCTGGCCGAATTGACGTTGGATCGTTTCATGGTCGGGCTGGCGGCACTGCTTGTGTTTGCCACCGCACTCTGCATGGGCGTGCAGAGCGATACATGGTGGCAGGTGCGAACCGGCCAGTGGATCGTGCAGCGCGGTTACATCCCGACGACTGATCCATTCAGCTCGACGGTGTACGGCAGGTACTGGCCAAACCACGAATGGCTCGCGCAGGTTATCTTCTATATCTGCTACACGTTTGGCGGATTGCTGCTGCTACTCGTCACCTGCACCGCCCTCGTCGCCCTGACGTGGTGGGGCGTGTACCGGCTCTGCGATGGTCCTCCGCGCGTGCGGGCGCTGGCGGTGCTGCTGGGCGTCGCGGCGCAGGCGGTGGTCTGGAGCGCGCGGCCGCATCTCTTCTCGCTTGCCTTCCTGGTCGTCACCCTGCTGCTGCTGCCCGATCGACGGCGTCACTGGCTGTACCCGCCGTTGTTTCTGCTGTGGGCCAATATCCACGCCGGCGTAGCGTTCGGCGGCGTTGTGCTGTTTCTGGCGTTTGTGGTCGCGCTGGTCCACGATCGCCGGCAGAGCCGCCACTGGCTGGCGGTGGGTGTTGTGAGCGGCCTCGCGACGCTGCTGAACCCGCTTGGTCCTAGCCTGTGGACGTATGTGCTCGGCTCGTTGAGCGATGTGACGCGAACCTACTTACAGGAGTGGCAGCCGCCGAATCTGAGCTGGCCATCGAGCTATCCGTTTTTTGTCCTGGTGGCCATCAGCGTGGTTTCGGTGCTGCGCGCACGTAGAACCTGGAGCGGCCAGCGTGACTGGACGCTGCTGCTGCTGGCGCTACTGTTTGCGATGATGGGCTTCCGCTCGATCCGGCACACGGCCTTTTTCGCTGTCGTCGCCGCGCCGCTGATAGCGCGCCAGTTCGCCACGCTCCCGCTCAGTACGCGGCGGGCGACGTCGCTGGGCGCGCTGCATCTGGTGGCGCTGGCGGGGCTGGCGTGCGGGAGCCTCTTCGTGGTCCGCCAGACGTGGGCGAGCGTGCCGGAGCAGCCCTTGCCGCCGGGCGTGGTCACGGCGGTGCGGCGCTGTGAGGGAACGCTCTTCAATACCTATGATACCGGCGGGCCGCTGCTCTGGCTGGTCCCCGAGCGGGCCGTCTTTATCGATAATCGGCAGGACCCGTACCCGACCGAGCTGCTGCTCCAGGCCGCTGTCGCCGAGCAGAGCGGCGAGTACCGGGATTTGTTCGCGAAGTACCAGGTCGCCTGTGCGCTGGTGCCGTCGGATCAGCCGATCTACAAGCGCCTCAGGACCGATGGCTGGGAGGAGCTATACTTCGATGCTAAATTTGCTGTGCTGCAACGAGGTAGCAAAGCGGCGGGGATGTAACGACCATGGTCGTACCATTACACCATCGATGAACGTTTTATATACGAGAGCTATTCTGGGATTTAAATCTATACATCTTTATTAGGTTGTCAGGCAAGGTTTCGGGCGGCGCCATTCTCCTTTATACTGTGAGTGGGAGAGACTGAGGGGGCTGCCCCCTCAAACCCCCTTTTTCCCAGAATTGCAAAGCTCCCAAGAACCTTGTCTTACGCAGGAGGCTACCCCATGACCCGCACTGTTCGCGCCCTGACCCGTTCCATTATGGCGCTGGTCACTGTGCTGACGCTGGCGGCGACGCTGGCGCAACCGGCACCGATGCTACGCGCTCAGGAAGACACACCGCCGACCCCACCAAGCCCCACGGTTTCGGTTGCCGATCAATCCGCATCGTCTGAGCCTTACATCAGGGTCAAAAATCCTGATGGGACGATGGGCGATGATCAGCCAGAGCCTTCTATTCCCCCACCTGAAGCTACACCTGAGAATGTGGCGGCGGAGCCACAGGTGCAGGCAGCCCCCGCGACTGGCCCCAACAATGCCGCAGCCGCGCCGCAGCTTCTAGTGGCGCCGCAAGCCGGCACGCCGATCACCCCGTTCCTAGTCAATGTCGTATCTAAGTCGACGGCGCAGTCGGGGACCGACCTGACCTACACGATCTTTTTTACGAACACCGGCAGCACCACTTATCAGAACGTGTGGCTACAGAATAACCTGGGCGTCGATGAGTACTTTCTCAACTGCCTAGGCAGTGATCTAAGCACGTGCCCGTTTACTTACAGCGGCGATTTGTACGCTGACCCCAATCAGAAACCGACGTTGCTAAGTGTCAACCCCGGCGGCCAGTACGACAGCAACCGCGAGTTTATCTGGAGTCTTGGCACCGTCGCTCCGGGAAAGAAGGGCCGGATCAGCTACACGCTACGTATCAGCCACGACAACTACCCACGAGCGGGGCAGCCGGTGCGGCTGCTGGGCAATACCGTGGCGCTGTACAAGGATGGCGCAATCAACACGGCCAATAAGTTGAACGAGGACCAGTGGGCTGTGCTGATCGTCGGGCCGGTCTTCTATACCACCAAGACCGCGTCGAAGTCGCAGGTGCTCCAGGGAGATGAGATCCTGTACGAGATTACCGTCGGCAACGCCACCGGCCCGAATGATAAGCCGAATGGCAAGATCCGCTCGGATGCCCGCACGGCAACCAAGATCAAGGTGATCGACAGAGTTCCACTCAAGCTTGATCCGGCCACGATCGTCTTTCAAAGCAGCCCGGCGGGAACATATAACCCAGCCGACGGCTGGATCACCTGGGACCTGGGGAGTGCAACGCTCGCACCTGACACGTCGATTAAGCTGAGTTTTACCGCTAAGGTCAGGAGCGATAACCAGCTTACCGAGTGTGAAAACGTCATTAACGAGGAGGTTTTCGCGACCAGCGATGAGATTCCACGCGCCTTCGGCAGCAACGATGTCCGGTACATCAGGGGCGAGATCCCTGCGGTGTCGTTCATCTACCCGCCAGTGGCCCTGGCCGTGGGGCATAATCCCGGCTCGATCTACGTCCAGGAGACCGCGACCTGGTCGATTATCGTGAGTAACTACTGGAAGACGGCGATCAACGGCGCGGAGGTGCAGTGGTATGTGCCGGAGAACTTTACCTACGTCAGCAGCAACCCGCCGGGGGAGTACGATGCCATAAACAAGAAAGTGATCTGGAGAAACCGGAACTTGCCGGTCAAGGCCAGTTTCTCCACTCCAGGGCAGATCCAGCTCAATGTGACCGGGCGAGCCGGTCGATCGATCGACGGCGCGAAAAATAAAAGCTACACCTTGGTCACCGTGCCCCCTGATGTGCCCAGTGGGTGTCTGCGCGGCATCGAAGACGGCATCGCCGTCGAGCCGCTGCTGTCGGCGTTCAAGACAGTCGATGCGACGACGTGGAAATTGGCGGGCACGACCGTGGTCTACACCGTCGATCTCTACAATAAGGGATCGCAGGCGATGAACGACGTGGCCCTGGAAGATTGGTTGCCGTCGCCGCGCCTCATTCCATTTACCTTTCAATCGATGGTAAACGGCGGCGGCCCACCACCGGCGAGTATTAGTCCCGCAAATCCAGTGTACGGCGATCGGCAGAAGGTACGCTGGGAGGGTTTGACGATCCCGGGCGGCACGATCTCAAACCCCAGCAAGACGACCCTGCGCTTTATCGTCAAAGTGGATGGCATTCCTGGGGACTGTTCCGACAACATCGTTTATCCCGACAGCTCGATCAGCGAGGCGCGCTCGACCGGCGGCGGGAACGTGTGTATCGACTATCCCATGAGCATCGAAAAGACCACCAATCGGACGGTGATCAACCCGCGTGACTCGAACCGCCTGGTTGAGTTTACGCTCAAGTACACCAACCGTACCAGCACCTCGTATACTGTCACGCCGAAGGATGATTTTCGAAGTATGCCACGGGTGGTCTTCAAGCGCATGCTGACCGGCCCGGACGGTATCATCAAGCCGGACCCGACCCAGATCAATAGCCTACTGACGTGGCCGACGATCGCGCTTGGCGGCAACCAAACCGTCTACTACAAATTCGAGGTCGAGCTGCCGGCCGACGATGGGGTCATCCCAAGCGGCGGGTATTGTAACTGGGGCATCCTCTGGCCTGAAGTCTTCCCTGGTATTCCGAGGACGAAGCGTGCGTTTTCGTCAGCTCGATCAGGTTGCTGTTCCGTAAAGAAATCTATGGCCGCAATATCGTCGGCCTGGGCGAGCTCGTGACTTACAAGTTCGTGCTGGAGAACCAGAGCACCGATACTATTCGCGATTTGGTGATCACCGACACGCTGCCGGTCAATATCACCTATATCGAGCCGCTGGCCGGGAGCCCTGTCCCGCAGGTGACCAATCTGCAGACCGGCCAGCAAGATCTGCGCTGGAATGCGCTGGACGTACGGCCAAACACAACACGAGAGATCTACTTCAAGGTGCGCGCCCCGGCGCTGATCGGCAATGTTATAAACGAAGCCACAATAAGCGGCGGCACTCCGGTCCCGGCGTTCTTCTGTGACGTGGCTACATCGACTGGGTGTATAGCGAAAAGAAACCTGGACGTGCGCAGCCTGATCGCGATCGGCCCCGAGGTCACGCCCTCGACGACCGATCCGGGCACGGATGTGACCTATACGCTTTCGGTGGCGAGCACGAACAATATTCCCTACGAGAACACGACGATCTCCGACACGCTACCGCTGGGCTTCACGTTCGTGAAGATGATCAGCGGGCCGCCGCCGGCGCAGCCGCAGCCGGGTACGCTGGTCTGGAAGGGCCTGAAGGTGCCGGAGGTCGGCGCGCCGGAGGGCGGCCGGATCACGTTTGTCTTCCAGGCCAAGGCGGCGGCGGCGTATGGCACATTTGCCTCACGCATCGAGGCGTCTAGCACAACCGGCGTTATTCCGACCGCCGAGAATGCCGTGCCAGTGCTGATCGCGCCAGAGGGGCCAGCGGTAAGCATCGTCGCGCCGCCGCTGGCGAATGTCGGCAGCGAGGTGAAGTTCAAGATCCTGCTGGTCAACCCGGATGCCACCGCAGTGGACAACGTCACGGTCAATGCCCAACTGCCGGATGGCTTTACCTTCAATCGCCCCGAGCAGGGCACCACGATGCCGCTCGTCAACGGCCAGCAACTGACGTGGAGCGGCTTGACGATGCCGGCGGCGAGCAGCGGAACGTTGAGCGTCGTCGAACTCACTTTCTACGCGACGGCGCCGCAGACGATCGGCTCATACACCGCCAGCGTGACGGCGACCGGGTCACGCGCGATCGACCAGACCTTTAATACCACCAATATCATCGTGGCGAAGCTGCGGTATATCTACCTGGCGCTGATCGCTATGTCATAAGCGTGGCGGCGAACTTCGCAGAGACTTCTCATAATCCGTCGGCGAACAGTAGGACTGTTCGCCGACGGATTATTTGGTTGGCGATGATATCCACTATAATGGTGCTTTCGCCGAACTCCGGCGTAGCTGTGGATGGCAGTATGACCCTACGGATCGTGATGCTCGCGCCGTTTGGTATTCGGCCCAAGGGAACGCTCGCGGCGCGGATGCTGCCGCTGGCCCGCGCGCTGGTGCGGCGTGGTCATGCCGTAAGCATCGTCGCTCCGTCGGTGCAGAACCCCCAGGACGCCGGGCGGCGTGAGGTACATGGCGGCGTGCCGGTGTTCCACACGGCGCTTCCGCGTCTGCCCGGCCCAGCCGGGACACTCCAGCAGGTCGCGGCGCTGCTGCGGCCGGCGCTGGCCGAGCGACCGGATGTACTGCATCTGTTCAAGCCCAAAGGCTACGGCGGGCTGGCCGCGCTGCTGGCGCGAGCCTTGCGTCCCAACCTGCCGCTGGTGGTGGACACCGACGATTGGGAGGGCTGGGGCGGCTGGAATGATCTGCTGCCGTACCCGCGCCTCGCCAAGGCGCTGTTCGCCTGGCAGGAGCGCGACCTGCCGCGCCGCGCCGCCGCTGTCACGGTGGCCAGCCGCACACTGGAGACCCAGGTATGGGGGTTCGGCGTGCCGCCGGGGCGGGTGGTCTACCTGCCGAACGGGATCTCCAGTTCTCAGTTAAGGGTTCAGAGTTCTGAGCTAGACAATCGCAAAACTCACAACTCAGAGTTCAAAACTCTGAACTTACTCTTATACACCCGCTTCTGGGAGTTCGATGTTCGCGATCTGGTCGTAACGCTGGTCGCGATCGTCGGGCGCTGTCCGGCGGCGCGGCTGGTGGTCGTCGGGCGGGGAGAGCGGGGCGAGGAGCGCGAGCTGCTGCGCCTGGCGGGGCGTGCCGGCGTGGCGGCGGCGATCGACGACCGCGGCTGGGTCGAGCCGGCCCAGATCCCGGCCCTGCTCGCCGCGGCCGATCTTGCGCTGGTGCCGCTAGATGACACGCTGATCAACCGGGCGCGCTGCTCGGCCAAAATGCTGGAGCTTATGACCGCCGGGCTGCCGATCGTGGCCGGGCGGGTCGGCCAGGTGATGGAGTATATCGAGGATGGCCACAGCGGCGTGCTTGTGCCGCCGGGCGATCCGGCGGCGCTGGCGCGGGCCGTGCTGGCGCTGCTCGCGGATGCGCCGCTGCGCGCGCGCCTGGGCCAGGCCGCGCGCGAGCGCGTCGCTCACTACACCTGGGATCACCTGGCGCCGCGCGCCGAGGCGGCCTACGATCTCTGCCTTCGCCTCACTCACTCCTCCCATTGATGGACTGCTACCGTTTCGTTATCAAAGAGCAATTCAAAACCAGCCGATCTTGGATAGAATGAGGATCGCATCGTGTTCAGATCGTCGGGCAGCGATTCCAGACCAAGAGGAGTTCGCCATGCTCTATTCAGACCTGGAATATCACACTGATCGACAGGTCCCCGCCGCCGGCGACCACCTGCCGGGAGCAGAACAGCTCGCCGCTATTCCGACGACCGACCCGGCAGCCGCGCTCCAGTTTTGCCGCGCGCTGGCCCAGGCCCTGGCGGCCACCACGCTACCGGCGAGTGCCGCCGGCGCTACCGCCCAATCGGCTGCCGTGGCGAAACCGGCACCGCCGGACCTCTCAATCGTCATCCCGGTTCACAACGAGGAGGACAACCTGCCGCGCCTGCATGAGCGTCTGAGTGCCGTGCTGGGACAGACCGGGCTGCAATACGAGATAATTTTTATCGACGACGGCAGCCAGGAGGTGTGCCTGCACCTGCTGCGCGGGCTGGCCGCCGGCGACCCGCGCGTGCTGGTCGTCGAGCTGGCCCGTAATTTCGGGCACCAGGTGGCGATCAGCGCGGGGCTTGAGCACAGCCGCGGCGCGGGCGTGATTATCATGGACGCCGACTTGCAGGACCCGCCGGAGGTGCTGCCGCAGTTTATCGGCAAGTGGCGGGAGGGGCATGACGTCGTCTACGCCATCCGCGAGCAGCGCAAGGAGCGCTGGCTGATGCGCGCCGCCTACGCCGCGTTCTACCGAATTCTGCGGCGCGTGGCCAATATCGACATTCCACTGGATACCGGCGACTTCTGCCTGATGGACCGGCGCGTGGTGGACCTGCTGGTCGGGATGCCCGAGCGCAACCGCTTTGTGCGCGGCATCCGCAGTTGGGTTGGGCTGGACCAGGTCGGGCTGGCGTACGAGCGCCACGCCCGCCACGCCGGCCAGCCAAAGTATACCCTGCGCCGGCTGATCTACCTGGCGCTGGATGGATTGATCTCCTTCAGCTACATTCCCCTGCGGGCGATCACCATGCTGGGGTTCGGCGTGTCGCTGATCTCGATCGTGCTGGCGGTGTTCTACGTGATTCAGAAGCTGACGGTCGGTCTGAACCCGCCCGGCTTCGCGACGCTGATTGTGGCGATCTTCTTTCTTTCGGGGATTCAGCTGATAACGATCGGCGTGATCGGGGAGTATGTCGGGCGCGTGTTTGAGGAGGTCAAGCGGCGCCCGCTGTATGTGGTGCGACAAGTCATCGGGAGATAGCCGGTCATGCGGATATTGATGCTTGATAACGAGTTCCCGCCGCTTGGTGGCGGCATGGGCACAGCGAACGAGGCATTGCTGCGGCGCTACGCCGGCCGGCCCGACCTGGAGATCGATCTGGTCACCTCGGCGCTGGGCAGCAAGCCGGAACGGGAGCAGTTTGCCGAGCAGATCCGAATCCTCAAGGTGCCGGTGCGCAACCGCAATATCCACCATTCCACCAATCGCGAGCTGCTGGCCTATGCGGCGCGGGCGCTGCCGCTGGCGCTTAAGCTGCACCGCCGGCAGCCGTATGATTTCTGCCTGGCCTGGAGCGTGGTGCCGGCCGGGGGCGTGGCGCTGGCGCTGCGGCGGTTGAGCGGGCTGCCCTATATGGTCTGGGTCAGCGGCCCGGATATTCCAGGGTTCGAGCAGCGCTACCGGCGGATCTACCCGCTGCTCACGCCGGCCATCCGGGCTGTCTGGCACGGGGCAACGCCCGTGATCGCCAAGTGCGCGGAGGAGATCGAGATGATCCACGGGCTGGATCGGCGCGTCCTGGTCACGCTCATCCCCAATGGCGTGGACCTGGCGGCCTTCCAGCCTGGCCCGCCCATCCCCGACGCCGGCCCGCTCGAGGTCATCTGTGTCGCGCGCCTGATCGAGCGCAAGGGGCAGCATCATTTGATCGAAGCAGTGCAGCGACTCGCGGCGGATGGTCTCGACGTGAATCTGAGCCTGGTGGGGACCGGCGACTCGCTGAACGATTACCAGGCACTAGCGCGGCGGCTGGGGGTCGAGCGGCGGGTGCGGTTTGTGGGCTACGTGTCGCGTGAGGCGATCCCGGCGCACTTCGCGGCCGCGCATGTGTTCGCGCTGCCGTCGTACAACGAGGGCATGGCGATCGCCGCGCTGGAGGCGATGGGCGCTGGCCTCCCGGTGGTGCTGACGCGCACCGGCGGCACAGCCGACCTGGTCGAGGAGGGCGTGAACGGCTTGACGTTCGACTGGGCCGACGTGGGGACGCTGGCGGCCCATCTGCGCCGCCTGGCGACCGACCGGGCGCTGGCGCGGCAGTTAGGCGCGGCCTCACGCGTGCGGGCACAGCAGTTCTCGTGGGATACAATCGCCGAGCGGTTTCTGGAGGTGTTCGCGGTGCCGCTCCGAGAGAAAGGGGGTTTGAGGGGGCAGCCCCCTCAGTCTTCCCCCACCCACAGTATAAAGTAGGACGGCATCACTCGAAGCCTTGTCTAAATCATGACAGAAGTTACGCGGTGGCGTCCACAACGCCGCTCTTGCCTGCGGCAGCAAGGTACTTCATGCATCTTTTTTATCGACGATTTTTGCCCGACCGGGCAAAAATCGTCGATAAAAGGAAGAAAAGTACCACTCTGCCGAAGGCCGAGACTACACCTGGGAGATAACTGCGTAACTCCTATCAATAAAGACCGCGAAGGCATAAAAGGAGCAAGCTATGACCTCGGTGGATACGGTTGATTATGAGGCGATCTGGAGCGATGTATGGGGCGATATGCAGAAGTATGGCCCGATCCACCGGCACCACCGGCGAATTTTTAATCAGATGGTTGCCGATCTGCCCAAGGATGAGGTGCTGACAGTGGCGGATATCGGCTGTGGCGAGGGGTCGAATTTGCTGTACTTAAAGCACGTGTTTCCCAATGCGACACTCTTCGGGATCGATGTGTCGCGAAAAGCGATCGAGAAAGCCAGGTCGCTCGTCGATGCCGAGTTCGTGGTCCTTGATGCACAGGGGGATTATCCGCTGAGAAATTTCGACTTCGTTATTTCATCGGATGTGATCGAGCACCTGGAAGATGATATGTCGGCGCTTAGAAATATCTATCGTATCACCAAAAAATACGCGCTGATAGCCAGCGTCCAGGGGCGCATGCGCGAGTTCGAGAAGAAGATCGGCCATATTCGAAGCTATGAGTATGGCGAGCTTCAACAGAAGCTGGAATCGGTCGGGTTCACGACGGTGCGGGTGGTCGAGTGGGGATTCCCGTTCTATTCGCCGATCTACCGCGAGCTGTTTAACATTGGGTCGGTCGAAGAGGTGAGTCACGGCAAGTACGGTTTGGTGAAAAAACTGCTCTGTCAGGTGCTGTATGGCTTATTTTCCCTGAATAGAAGCGACAAGGGCGATATTATTTTTGTGCTGGTGAAAAAGTAGCTGTGACCAGCCGACGGAGCCTAATGTGACCGCTAGCCGCAAGCGTTTATGGCTGCTCCTGATTTCAGACCATTGTGACGATCTGTTTGATGGCCTGGCTGTTTTGGGGGGTGGATTGGCCGCGCCTGCTGGCCTCACTGGCCAATATCCGCTGGGAGCTGATCGTACTGGGCATTCTGTTCCTGTTGGTCTGCCATGCGGTCAATATTGTGCGCTGGCGCTATTTGTTGCAGCCGCAAGCGACCGGCTACGGGACATTGCTGGTGTTCTACGGCGCCGGCTTGTTCAGCAATAATTTCCTGCCCACCGGCATCGGCGGCGATGGCGTGCGGGCCGCGCTGTTGAGCCGGGTGGTTTCCCCAGGCCGGGCAATCGTATCGGTGGCACTGGACCGCGGGATCGGGCTGATTGCGTTGAGCGCGCTTTTTACGGCCGGATGGTGGATCGGGCTGCCGCCGGCCCTGGAGATCGGCGGCGGGCAGGTCGCGGAGAGAACGGCGGGCCTACTGCCGCTGATCCTGGCAGCCGGCGCACTGGTGGTCGCGGCGGCGATGGTCTGGCGGCTCGTGCCGGGTGTTCGCGTGAGGCTGTGGGGCTGGCTGGCTCGCTGGGCCAGCGTTGGGACCCGCCGCACTGGACGCTCGGCCAGTGGGCGCGCTGTTTCGCCGGCGGCTATGCGCTATCGGTCTTCTCGCACCTGTGTATCGTCGCCGCCATGTGGGTCATCCTGTTGGCGATCCAGATCGAGGTTCCCGTCGTCGCGGCGATCTGGCTGGTGCTGCTGTCGAGTGTGTCGCTGCTGTTGCCGGTGGCGGTGAACGGCATCGGGGTGGTCGAGGGGGTCTACATCCTGGTGTTGAGCAGCTATGGCGTGCCCACGTCGGTTGGGGTGGGCTTCGCGGTGGTGATGCGGATGGTCGCGCTGGCGGTGAGCCTGAGCGGCGGGCTGGCGCTGTTGCAGCGCTGGGTGCCCATTTTTGAGGTCAAAGGTTGAACGCATGCATGAAGCGCGACAAAGCGAGCGAGATGGTGTCATGCGACAGTTGACCTGGCGCGGCCTACGAATTACGCTTCCGGCGTGGCGGGGCCTGGACCAGGCCGACTTGCAACTGCTGGGCCTGTGGCTGCTGCTGCGCCTGTTGACCTGGGCCTGGGCAGCGCTGGTCGCGCCGCTGCGCCCGCTGACCGAGCGTGAGCAGACGATCGCGGCCTGGCCGCCGTCGGCGCCGTTCGGCGCGTGGCTTGAGCGGGTGCTGCTGGCGCCGTGGGAGCGCCGCGACGCCGTGTACTACATCAATATCGTGGTGCGCGGCTACCGCCTCGACGACGGCACGGCCTCGTTTCATCCGCTGCTGTCCTGGCTGGCGACGCCGATCGCCTGGCTGGTCGGCTCGCCGCTGCTGGCCCTGATGCTAGTGGTTTCGCTGGCCAGCGCGCTGCTGCTGCTGGCCTTTGAGCGGCTGGCGCGGCTGGACCTGGCGCCCGATGCGGCGCGAACCGGCACGCTGCTGCTGGCGTTCTCGCCGCTGGGGTTTATCCTGTTCACTCCCTACACCGAAAGCGTGTTTCTGCTCTGCGGGGTGCTGTGCCTGCTGTGGGCACGGCAGCGCTCGTGGTGGCTAGCCGGCCTGGCTGGTGGGCTGGCAGCGCTCACACGCCAGCAGGGCATCTTCCTGGCGCTGCCGCTGGCCTGGGAGCTGTGGGAGGCCAGCGGGCGGCGCTGGCGCGACGCCCTGGCGGCCTGGCGCGCTTGGCTGGCGCTGACGCTGGTCCCGGCGGGCCTGCTGGTCTGGCTAGTCTACCGCGCCATCGTGCTGAACGACCTGCGCGCCGACCTGAGCGACCCGCAGGCGCTGATCTTCTCGCTGCTGATCTCGTCGAGCACTAAGAATGTCGTGCCGGTGCAGGAGTTTCTGTGGCCGTGGCAGGCGCTGGGGCTGGCCTTGCAGAAGTTCTCGTACGCGCCTGAGTACAGCTTGATGATCGACCTGGTGCTGGGGGCCGGGTTCGTGGTGCTGCTGACCGCCGCCTGGCGCCATATGCGCGCCAGCTACCGGATCTACGCGGTGGCGATCACGCTGATCAGCTTCAGCTTTCACACCGGGATGCTGTTCCCGTACTTTTCGCTGCCGCGCCACCTGTACGTGGCCTTCCCGGTCTTTATCGGGCTGGGGCTCAGTGTTCCAGCGGCCGAGGGCGCGGGTGCTGATGGTCACCGGCGGGCTGGTGATGTCGCTGTTCCTGTTGACGCAGTATGTGCTTGAGGGGTGGGTGCCCTGATGAATCCAGCGCGCTCCATCCGCAGAACCTCGCCGCTCGCCTGGCTGGCACGCGGCGCGCTGTTCCTGAACCTGAGCCTGGGCCTGAGCTACGTCGGGCTGTGGCTGATATTGGCGCAGCAGGGGATGTTTTGGCGGGCTGATTTCAGCGCCTACTACACCGGCTGGGCGATCGTTCGCGACGGGCTGGGCGAGCAACTGTACGATTTCGACCTCCAGACGCGCTACCAGCAGCAGATCCTGGAGGGCCGCAGCTTCAGCCAGGGCTTGCTGCCCTACCTCAATCCACCCCACGCGACGCTCCCATTCGTGCCGCTGGCCCTGCTGACGCGCGCCGATGCCTTCTGGGTCTGGTCGCTGGTCCAGGCCGCCCTGCTGGTCTGGGTGTTCCGCTTCCTGTGGCGCCTTTCCAAGGGCTGGGCACCGGGCGAGCGCCGGCTGCTGCTGGCCACAGTGGCCGCCTTTCCGCCGCTGCTGTTCAGCATCCAGCTTGGCGCGTTCTCGCTGCTGATGCTGGTGTGCCTGCTGCACTATTACTGGGCGCTGAAGCAGGGCCGCGAGCGCCAGGCCGGGCTGTGGCTGCTGCTTGGGACGATCAAGCCGCAGGTCATGCTGCTGCCCGGCTGCGCGCTGCTGGGCGGGCGGCGCTGGCGGCTGCTCGCTGGGCTGCTGGCCGGCGGCGCCGCGCTGGTGGCGCTCTCCTCCGCGCTGCTGGGCTGGCACATCTGGGCCGACTTTCTCGGCGCGCTGCGTACAGTCAACGGCTTTTTTGGCGTCTACGGGATCGTCCCGACCACGATGTACAATTTCAAAGGCACGCTCGCGCTGCTCCTGGGCAACGACCAGGGCGCGCTGATCAACAGCATCAGCCTGGCCGCGCTGCTGGTCGCCGCCGCGCTCACGCTACTGATCTGGCGCGGCCCGTACTCGCCGCAGAATCCCGACTTTGAGCTGCGAATGGGGCTGACATTCGCGCTGGGTCTGCTGTTCTGCCCGCACCTGCACCCGCAAGACGGCGTCATGCTGATCGCCCCGGCGCTACTCTTCTACCTCTACCTACGCCAACGCGACCTGCCGCGGCAAGCCTACGCCGCCTTTATGTTGAGCTGCCCGCTGATCATCCTGATCGCCGAATTTACGGTCGGCGGGGGGCTGGGCATACGGGCGCCGGTCGTGATGCTGGCGGCGCTGGCGATATGGATGGGCAAGGCGCTGGCCAGACCCGCACACGGGAAGTGACACACTTATGCGTACAGGTTCGGTATCGACGACAACAGAGCTTTCGCCACAGCGCGCCCGCCTGATCGGGGCGATCGGCTACGCGCTGATCGCGACCGGCACCATCCTGCTGCTGGCACGGGTGCTTGGTATCATGGTGTCCTTCTCGGATTTTACCTACGATTATGTCACGGCCCAGGCATTCCTCGACAGGCGCTCGATCTACTCCGAGTTCTCGCCGACCGACCTGAGCGCCGCCAGGCTCGGGACCGCCGCGCCACTCGAACGGGCCGCGCCATTCACCAATATCCATCCGCCCTTTGACGCCTTGCTGTTCGCCCCGCTGGCACTGTTACCCTACAATCTGGCGGCGCTGCTGTGGAGTGCGCTATCTTTCGCATTATATGTCTGGATCGCCATAACGATCATCGGCGAACTCGACATCCAGCTCGCCGGCCACTGGCGGATCTTGCTGATCGGGATGGGGCTATGCTGGTACCCGCTACTAATGCACATTGCGTTAGGCCAACTTTCACTGCTGATTGTCGGCTGTCTGATCGGCTGCTGGGCCTTGCTGCGGCACCAGCGCGACGGGTGGGCCGGGGTGCTGCTGGGGCTGGCCTGCCTGATCAAGCTCTACCCGGCGCTGCTGGTGCTGGTCCTGCTGCTGCGGCGGCGCTGGCGGGCCGCCGGCGCGGCGCTGGGCACGATCGCGGCCGGCGGCCTGCTGACGCTGCTCCTGGTCGGGCCGGGCGATGTGCTGCGCTACGGCATGCAGGTGATATCGCAGGCGACCGGCGAGCACGGTTTGTCGCCGGTCAATGCCTCATTGGCCGGCGTACTTGGTCGCCTGCTGAGCACTGGTCCCTGGGTGACGCCCCTGGTCGACGCGCCGCGGGCGGCGTCGGCGCTGTTCGTATTGATCGCTCTGGGCTTGTTGACGCTGCTCGCACGCCAGCAGACGCGGCTGGCGCCGACGGCCGCGGGCGATGACCGGGCCTGGGCGCTCGGCTGCATCGCCATGCTGCTGCTCTCGCCGATCACCTGGCAGCACAGCTTTCCCGCGCTGCTCTTGCCGCTCGGCCTGCTGCTGCGCAACGCGCAACTCCGCCCCGAGCGGGCCGGCATCGCTCTGCTGCTGCTGACGGCGCTGCTGGTTTCGCTGCCGGATGTCTCGCTCGCTCGTGTGCTCATGAACTACTACAGCCCCTACAACATGCCCTGGTTCGCCGCCCTGGCGCTGCTGGCGCCAACGATCGGCATGGCGCTGCTGTGGTGGCAGGTCGGCACCCGGCTGGATCGGCGGGTGCAGGATACGTCAACGGCATCAATCTGAAGGCTTTATTGCTAAAGCGGGAAAAAAGGGGGTTTGAGGGGGCTGCTCCCTCAGTCTCCCCCACTCATACTGTAAAGTAACGGCGCCACCGAAATCTTATCTAACCGGATGACGGAATTATGCAAACAGACACATTTTTGATCCCTTGTCAGCCCTCGACGCGGCGCGTATGGCTGATTACCGTAATAAGCTACTTGTTGATCGGGCTCGGCTTGCTGCTGCTGGAGCAGCGGATGATCAATATCACCATCGTCAGTTCCGACTTCACCCAGGATTATGTCGCCGGCCTGGCGCTGCGCGAAGGGCGCTCGATCTATTCCCCGTTCACGCCGGCAGATATCGCCGCCGAGAAGCTCGGCCTGGGCTACGCGCTTTATACGCCGTACGGATTCGCCAATAACCATCCACCCTTCGACACGGTGCTGTTCCTACCCTTGACGCTCCTGCCGTACGATCGGGCGATTATGATCTGGAGCGTGCTCGCGCTGCTGCTGTATCTGCTGTGTGGCGAGCTGGTCTTGCGCGAGCTGAAGATTGAGCTGGCCCACCACTGGAAGCTGCTGCTGGCCGGCCTGGCACTGTGCTGGTACCCGTTCCAGGCTCACATCGCGCTGGGCCAGTGGTCGATGTTGATCGTCGCCGGCGTGCTTGGTTGCTGGGCATTGCTGCGCCGCCGGCGCGATACGGCTGCGGGCGTGTTGTTGGGGATCGCCTGCCTGATCAAGCTCTTCCCCGGTATGATCGTCCTCTATTTGCTGCTGCGGCGGCGCTGGCGCGCGGCGGGGGCGGCGTGCGCCACCATGGCGGTTGGTGGGCTGCTGACGCTGGCGATCGTCGGCGTTGACGATATGCTTGAGTATGTCCGGCGGGTCGCGCCGCTGGACGCGATCGAGTTTGCCCCCGCGCCGATCAACCACTCGCTGACGGCGGTGTTCCACCGGCTGTTTGGCGATGGGGCATGGGTGGTGGCGCTGATACCAGCACCGTGGATTATACCGAGCCTGGTTGCGCTGTCCGGCCTTGGCCTGGTCGGGCTGCTGGCATACCAGGTCTGGCGCACGCCGCCCACTCGGCGAGGGCATAATATGACGTTTGCGCTGGCCTGTATCGCGATGTTGCTGGCCTCGCCGCTCACCTGGCAGCACATTTTCCCGATTCTGATGTGCCCGCTGGGGCTGCTGCTGCTGGACCAACGCGAGCGCTTCGATGGGCGCAGGCTGGCGCTGGCGCTGGTGGCGCTGGCGATGGTCTCCATCCCCGACATCGAGATCGGGCGGGCGCTAATGAGCCTCTACGAGCCCTACCGCGCGCCCTGGTATGCCGGCCTGCCCATGTCGTTGCCCACGATCGGGCTGATGATGATCGGGTGGCTGCTGTTTAAGAAGGGGAGTTTGAGGGAGTGGCCTCCTCAAGAACCCTCTCCACCACGAATCGCGAGTGAGACAAGGATAACGAAACAACAGTGAGCAATCTTGGTCGCACAACCAGCGGTTCGCTCGACGAGCCGGCGCACGCCAGAAGCCGCGCCGGCATCCGGCAATTCGCCGCCGAGCCATTCATTGCGCTGGGGCTGCTGGTCGCCGGGATGTGGAACCTGGGCGGGCGGGCGGTCTGGTGGGATGAGGGCTGGACGCTGTCGGTGGCCCGCAACTGGGTCGATCGTGGGCACTACGGGCGGCTGCTCGATGGGCAGCTTGCACCGCCGGGTCTCCAGGCGGCCTTCCCGGTCACGGCGCCGATCGCGCTGTTCATGCGCCTACTGGGCGCCGGCATCTGGCAGGGGCGGGTGTTCGGCGTGCTGTGTATGCTGGCGGCGTTTGTGTTGATCTACTACCTGGCGCTGCGGCTCTACAGCCGGTCGGTGGCGCTGTGTACCATCGCGGTCCTGCTGCTCACGCCCATGCACCCGCTTATGCACGCGCTGCCGATGGGGCGGCAGGTGATCGCCGAGCTGCCGATGCTCTGTTACCTGCTGGGGGCGCATGTCTGCCTGCTGTTGGCCCTGCGGCGGTCGCGCTGGCTGCTGCTGCCGGCCCTGCTGATCGGCGGGGTCGGGCTGGCCAGTAAACTCCAGGCCATCCCGTTCTGGAGCATCTCGCTGCTGGTCCCGCTCGGCGCAGCGCTGCTCAGGCGGCGCTGGTCGCTCGTCGGGTCGCTGGCAGGGCTGCTGGCCGGTTCATTTCGGGGTCGCGTGGCTGGTGCTGTGGTTGCAGGCGTGGCTGCTGCGTGGGCATACGCTGCCGGCCCAGCCGCTAGTGGGCCTACTGGAAGTCACCGCCTTTGTGCCGGTGCTCCCGGCGCGCGAGCGGGCGCTGTTCGAGCTGCTGGCGTTTGGCTGGCCATCGCTCCTGGGCCTGTGCTACGGCCTGTGGCGCTGGTGGCGCCAGCCCGCCAGCCCGCGCGACGAGGCCATCGAGACGGTGCGCCTGGCGTTGCTGGCGTTCGCCGGCGCCTGGATAGCCTGGTTCGCGCTGCTGTCGGTCGGCTGGCCGCGCTACCTGTTCCCGGCGACGTTCGTTGCTAGCATCTTCACCGCCACCCTACTCCAGGAGCTGACCGACCAGTTCAACTTCCGGCTGCTGCTCGCCCGCGCCAATGCGGCCCTGCTGCGGCGGCGCTTCGACCGGCAGCACGCCGGCGCGCTGCTGGCGCTGCTGTTCATCGCCGCGACGGTGCCGCTGACGCTGCGAACGCTGTACCGTGAGTATACGGTCGAGACCAGCGACGGGCTGCTCCAGACGGCGCAGTTCCTCAACACTCAGGCCGCGCCGGGCGCGCTGGTCGAGACCTACGAGAGCGAGTTGCACGTGCTACTTGAGCGCCGCTACCACTACCCGCCCGACCAAATCCACGTCGAGCTGACGCGCCGCACGTACCTGGAGCAGAACGTCCCGATCGACTACGACCCACTGGCCGCCGATCCCGACTACCTGGTGATCGGTCCGTTCGGGAGCATGTGGCAATTGTACAGCCCGGTGGTGGAGTCGGGCGCCTTCCGCCTAGTCCAACAGTATGGCGAGTACAGCGTCTACAAGCGAACGCCATCGGTCGGCGCGGCGCCGTCACGCTCGGCCGCTGCCCTCGGCTGCGAACAAAAGGCAAGCGTGTGTTACTGAAACAATCGCCGGATCAAGCCCCGCGCCAGGCTCGCATGCGACGCATTGTGCTGGTGTTCGCCGTGTTGGGCGTGCTGATCTTCTGGGGCGGCATCATCAACATTCTCGCCGAGAATATCGGCTCTGATGAGCTGGACCTGGTGGCCTATTACGATGGCGCCGAGCGGCTGCGGGCCGGGCTGCCGCTGTACCGCGATCAGGTCGATCTGCGCCGTGAGAACATCCAGTACGTCTACCCGCCGCTGACGGCCCTGGCCTTCCTGGTGTTCCCGACCTACGCGACCGCCTGGTGGGGCTGGGCGGCCTTCTCCGCCGCGTGTATGCTGGCGACGGTCTGGTTGCTGCTGCGCGAGTTGGGGCCGCTGCTGCGCCGGCGCGTGGACCCGGTCTGGTGGCTAGTCCTGATCATCGCATTGCTGAACTATCCGCCGGTGGTCTCGCACCTGCTGTGGGGCCAGGTGCAGCTCCAGATCGTGCTGCTACTGACCGGGGCTTGGCTGTGTCTGCGCCGGCGGCGCGAGTATGTCGCCGGGGCGCTGATCGGCATCGCGATTGCGGTCAAGCTGTACCCACTGCTGCTGTTCGCGCCGCTGCTGGCGCAGCGGCGTTGGCGGGCGGTAGCAGTGGCGCTGGCGACGGCACTTGGTATCACGGCGTTGAGCTTCGTCCTGGCCGGGCCGGGCACGTTCACCCAGTACTTCACGCAGGTGCTGCCCGAGATTAACCAGACACTCGGCAACAATAATCCCAAAGGCTACTCGCTCACCACCGCGCTGAAGTACCTGCTTGGCGACAGCAGCTTTGTCGTCGGGCTCAGCCTGGCGCTGCGGGCGCTGATCCTGGGCGCCGTGACGCTGGTCGCCGCGCGTATGAAAGACGCGCCGGATCGGGCGCTGGCGCTAGGCGTGACAATGCTGGTCCTGGTGACGCCGACGGTCTGGACGCATTACTTTGTGCTGCTGTACCTGCCCTGGCTCGAACTGCTGGCCCGCGCGCCGCGTCGCCAGCAGTACCTGCTGGTGCTGGCCTACCTGCTGATCGCGGTTTCGTCGATGCAGATGGAGGTCACGGGCGCGCTCGACGCGATCTTGCGCCTGTTCCCGATCGGCGGCGGCCTGCTGCTCATGGGCGCGCAGCTTTATGACGCCATCTTCCCGCCGGCTGGGGTCGAGCCGCAGCCGGCCGGATCGAGCGCGGCGCGGCCGGGGGCGCCACTACCTGTTCCTCAATTACCAAGCAAAGATATTCTTGAGGTCTGACGATGTCGCCCTTCAGCACTGAATCGGGGAACACCAGCCAGCGGCGGCTCCTAACGATCACGACGCTGTTCGGGATCGTGATCTCGCTCCTGTTCGTCGCCAATCTCATCATCTGGCTGCCGGTGAGCGCGTCAGCCGGCGGCACCGACCTGGTCGGCTACTTCGAGGGCGGGGCGCGTCTGCGGGGCGGGCTGCCGCTGTACCGCACCGACATCGACCTGGTGAGCGACCCCTTTCACTATATCTACCCGCCGCTGCTGGCGTTTCTATTTTACTTCTTTCCCAGCTACCAGGCCGCGTGGTGGATGTGGTTCGGCGTGTCGGCGCTGTGCTGGCTGGCGGCGCTGGGCCTGATCCTGCGAGAGCTGCGCCAGGGCCTTCGGGAGCGGCTGGCGCCGGCGTGGTGGCCGGTGCTGCTGGCGGCGCTGATCAGCTTCTCGCCGGTGTTCACCCACCTGATCTGGGGCCAGGTGCAGTTACTCTTGCTGCTGCTGCTGGTCGGGAGCTGGTGCTGTCTGCGCCGGGGCCGCGATCGAGCAGCCGGCGTGCTGCTGGGCATCGCCATCGCCGTCAAGCTGTACCCGGCCGCGCTGCTGCTGCCGCTGCTGCTGGCCCGGCGCTGGCGTACGCTGGTGCTGGCCGGTATCACGGCCGGCGGCATCCTCGGCCTGAGCTTCGCCGTAGTTGGCTGGGATACGCTCGTCATCTACGTCACGAAGATCTTGCCGCAGATCAACCACACCACCGGCTTCGACAACCACGCGATCACCAACGTCCTCCACAAGCTCCTGGGCGACGGCAGCGCCGCCGACATCCTGAGCCTGCTGGCGCGGATGCTGATCGTGGGCGCCGTAGCCCTGTGCGCCGCGCGCCGGAGCCATGCGCCAGACCAGGGCTTCGCGCTGGGGGTGACAATGATGGTGCTAATCCCGCAGGTCGTCTGGGGACACTATTTAGTGCTGCTGTATCTGCCCTGGCTGGATGCGCTGGCGCGCGCCTCCCGGCGGCAGTTGGCCCTGCTGGCGCTGGCCTTCTTCCTGATCAGCACCAGCGCAGCCACTTTCCACGTACCGCCCGCACTCTTAGCGCTGGCCCAGGCGCTACCGCTCTGCGGCGCGCTGCTCCTATTGAGCATTCAGATCCGGCAGACGTTCGGCGCGGTCGCTTCCGCTACCGTTCGGTCACCGGCCAGGGAAGAGCCGGCACCATCCGAGATAAGGTACGCCAATGTTCGAGGAAATTCAAAAACTCTTCCAGATTGACTGGCGCATTTTCATGGCCGGCGCCGAGGCCTGGCTGGGTGGCCGCAACCCCTACGCCACACTCTCAGCCGAGTTCAGCGCCGGCGCCTTCGCCTACCCGCCCACCGCGCTGACCTGGCTGGCGCTGTTCGTGCCGCTGGGCGCGCTGGGCTTCTACATCTGGACCGGCCTGGAACTGCTGCTGTGGTGGCTATTGATCCGCAAGGAGTGCCGCGCGCAACTGCTACTGCTGTGCTGGTCGCCCCTGATCTTGCACCTAGTCGAGGGGCAGAGCAGCCTGATGGTCGTGCTGGTGCTGTGGGCCGCCACGCGGGCCGAGCGGCGCGGCTGGCTGTGGGGGCTGGCGCTGGCCTGGGCGCTGACCAAGCCGCAGGTGGCGATCGTGCCGCTGCTGTGGCTGCTCTGGCAGGACCGCGCGTCGGCGCTGCGCTGGCGGCTGCTGGGCGGGCTGGTGCTCGGCACGGCGCTGCTGGCACTCCCACCCACGCTGATCAGCCCCGGAATCTGGGGGCCAGTGGCTCGGCTCGCTGGGCAGCTACCGCGAGCGAAATCTTGCAAATGGCGGCCTGGCAAGGACCCAGCGCGATCGTGCTGGCGCTGGCGGCCTACCTGTGGTACCGGAGCAAGAAGGGCGGATGGCAATGGTGGCTGGCCGCCGGCCTGTTCCCCCAGACCAGCTTCTACGCCATGGTCGCGCTGATGCCAGCGCTGCGCCCGCGCCAGAATAACTGGACGCTAGCCGGGCTTGGCCTGGCCGGCATCCTGCAGGGCCGGTCAATGCGTTGGTGCTGCCGTGGATTCTGGCCGGCCATATGCTGGCCGCCTGGATGGTCGATGGAGGACCGGCGCCGGCCCGCGCTCGTCTGCCGCTAGAGAACGAAACCAAGAGCTCGCATGGACCAGCGATCTGATAAGCTGCGCTTCGCGCCGGCCGATCAAGCACAGCCGACGCACCGATCGTCCCGCGCAATCAATCTCGTCGCCCTGGCGCTGGCGCTGTGCTGGCTGGTGCTGATCGGCCTGACCTTGACCCCCGAAGTTGATGACTTTAAGTTCTACTGGCACGCGGCGGCTGATCTGCTGCGAACCGGCGACCCGTATGCCTCGATCCCGGAGCCGGGCAGCGCCGCTCTGCCGGCGGCCTCCGGCGACGCCGAGGTGATCGCGTACCTCTACCCGCCGCTCTTCGCTTACCTGATTCAGCCGCTTGGCTATCTGGAGCACTGGCAGGGGCAATGGGTCTGGTTTGGGCTGAACATTGCGGCGCTGGCGGGCCTGATCGGGCTGTGTCTCCGGTGGAGCGGCTCCGGGCTTGCGCGCCGCTTCTGGGGTGTCGTGGTCCTCGCCATCGTGCTGGCGCCGCCGACCCGGCTGAGCCTGCAACTCGGCCAGGTCAGCATCATGCTGGCGCTAGTGATCGTCGGGGGCGTGGTGCTGGCGCGCCGCCGCCCGGCCCTCGCCGGCTTGCTGCTTGCGCTGGCGGCCCTAGTGAAGCTCTACCCCGCGCTGCTGGGCGGCTACTACGCGCTGCGCCGACCGCGCGGCGTCCTGTGGTGGGCGGCGGCGTTTGGGGCGCTGCTGCTGGCCCTCTCGCTGCTGGCCTATAGCGTCACGCCGTACGCAAGCTACTTCCAAAAAGTGCTGTTGAGCAGCCACTACCCGTACGCGGCCGAGTTCAATATCTCGCTGTTCGGCTTCTGGACCCGCCTGCTCTCGGCCACGCCCTACGCCGTTCCGCTGGCCGACCTGCCGCTGCTGGCCCGGTCGCTGGCGGTGCTCTCGTGTGTGGGGGTGCTGGGGCTGGTGCTCTGGGCCGGGCGCGGCGCGACCGATGGCCTCGGCGCGCAGTTGCAGTTCTGCCTCTGGCTCTGCGCTATGCTGCTGCTCTCGCCGATCAACGGCTCCTACAACCTGGTGCTGCTGCTAGTGCCGCTGCTGGTGATGCTGCGCTGCCTCGAAACAGCGCCCGATCGCGGCATGCAGCGCTGGCTGATCGTCGGCACGGCCCTGGCGTGCTGGCCGCCGGCCTGGACCGACTGGCAGCCACTGCTGTACAACACCTTGCATATGGGCTGGGGCATCCTGCTGCTCACCCCGGCGATCTACGGGCTGCTGATCTACCTGTGGCTGCTGGTGCGCCTGGCCCGGCAGCACCAATGTAGAGATTGGAGATCGGAGATTGGAGCTTGATCGCCGCGCTTAATCTCCAATCTCCAATCTCTAATCCCCTATTTGTTCTTTGTTCTTTGTTCTCTGTTCTGGTCGCTTAGATCCCAAACGCCCGCAGCCCCATCGCGATCCCTGTAAGCACTAACACCCCGCCGATGATGAAGTAGAGTGCCGCCGGGCCAATGTCGCTCAGGCGCGGCATGGCCGGGCCACGACGCTCGGTGGGCACCTCGTAGCGCTGGCCGCGCCAATAGGTGACGCGCCCGCGCGTCGGCACGCCGCCCGAACGCACCCAGACGCGCCAGCCCAGCACCAGCACGTAGGCGCCACTGGCGGCGAGGATGAGCGCGGTGACCGGCCGCGGGATCTGGTTGGCGTTCGCCAGGATCGCGACGACGACGATCAGTCCGATCCATCTCCAGTCAAACTGTAGTCTGCTCAAGGTCTTCCTCTTTAATATCAAATAAGGTACTTCATCCATTTTTTGTCGTAGATTTTTCGCCCGGTAGCACCCCCTTCAACCGTGGTCGAAGGGTCCAGCACTTGAAAAAACAGGGCTCATCTGGCATTCTATACGGCGAGGCTTGCACCTCTCGTCGTATGGAGGACCAAGATGAACCCAATGGCACAATTCTGCCATAACCTGGACTGCCCGGCAAGGGGCCAAGTGGGTCAGGGCAATATTACGATCCATAGCCAGAAGGAGCGCCGCTATCGCTGTAGCACTTGTGGCAAAACCTTCGCCGCTACGACTGGCACGCCATTCTATCGTCTGAGGCTGGCGGTCGATCTGGTCACGATTGTGTTGACCCTGCTTACGCATGGCTGTCCGACCCAGGCTACTCAGGCAGCCTTTGGCCTGGATGAGCGTACGGTCGCGAGCTGGTTGCGACGTGCCGGCCAGCACTCTCAGCAGCTTCACCAGCATCTGGTCCAGCAGGGCCAGATCGACCTCCAACACGTACAAGCCGACGAACTGTGGGTGAAAGTGGTCGGAAGCAAGGTTTGGCAAGCAATGGCGATGGCCGTGCCATCGCGCTTGTGGCTGGGTGGTGCCATCAGTGTGCATCGCGACCGTCATCTGATCACAGCGCTGGTCGAGCAGGTGCGAGGGTGCGCTCTGACGACGGCAATCCTGGTCTGTGTGGACGGCCTGAGCAGCTACGTCAGTGCCTTTCGCAAGATGTTTCGGCGGCGGTGTGCCGACTGGTAAGGCCGGCAGACCTCGTCTGGAAGCGGAGGAGGGATTGCTGATTGGACAGCTCATCAAGCACTACGCCAAGCGCCGCCTCAGCGGTGTGAAGCGGCGGATTGTTCAGGGCAGCCAGGTCGCCATCACGGCGGTGCTGGAGGCGACTGGCACTGGGACGGATATCAACACCTCCTACATTGAACGCTTGAACGCCACGTTTCGCAGTTCGCTGGCCTGCTTGGTGCGGCGTGGCAGGGCGATTGCTCACACCGAGAGTTTGCTCAACGCTGGGATGTGGCTGGTAGGGAGCTGTTACAACTTCTGCTGGTCTCATGACACGCTCCGTGAGCAGGCGCCAAGTGATGCCCGACTGAAGTGGAAGGAACGAACGCCGGCGATGGCGGCCGGATTGAGTGATCATCAATGGACGATGGCTGAACTGCTCACCTACCAGGTGCCACCCCCGCCCTGGGTGCCACCCAAACGGCGCGGGCGGCCACCCAAGCAAAGACCGGCGGTATCAACATGATCCCAACCACGGTTGAGTGGGGCGCTACCTTTCGCCCGGCCGGGCGAAAAATCTACGACAAAAGGAAGAAAAAGTACCGCATTCCAAAGGTGTGACGCATAAATAGTAGCACATGTTGCACTGCGATTTGCACGATCGCCGCCGCTCGTGGATAATGCGCGCCATGCCAAATCCTTCCCTCCAGCGCGTGCTGCGCGGCTTCGTACGTGGCCTGATCTGGATCGTCTTCAGCCTGTTGGCGCTGGTCGCGCTGGTCTGCGGGCTGATCGTGCTCCAGGGGCGCAGCGACGAGTCGCGCCGCTGCGACCAGCGCGCCCTCTGCACCGCGATCGTGCTTGGCGCCGCCCAGTGGAATGGCGAGCCGTCGCCGGTCCTGCGGGCGCGGCTCGACCACGCGCTGGCCCTGCACCGCAGCGGCCGGCTCAAACGGATCATCCTCACCGGCGGGGTTGGGCCGGGCGACAGCATCTCCGAGGCCGCCGCCGGCAAGCGCTACCTGATGGAGCGCAATCTTCCCGAGGATGCGCTGTTGCTGGAGGAGCAGGGGACGACGACGTGGGAAAGCATGCGCGGTGCGGCCGAGCTGGCGCGCGCCGACGGCGCCGGCCTAGTGGTGCTGATCAGCGATCCCTTCCACATGCTGCGCTCGCTCAAGATGGCCCGCGACCTGGGCCTGGAGGCCTACGGCTCGCCCACGACCACCTCGCCAATATCGGGGAACGTGGCCGAGGAGGCGCGCTATGTGATGCGCGAATCGTGGGCCTACCTGGTGTACGTGTTCACGCGCCAGTGATGAGCCACTATACAGTTTCGCGTACATAAACCAGCAGTTTTACCGCGAAGAGCACGAAGGTAGGAAGACCGCGAAGAGGGCTGATACATGCGGCTATAGAGCCTTCGTGAGCTTCGTGTCTTCGCGTGCTTCGTGATGAGAAACCCTGGGCCGACGTACGCCAAGCTGTACCAGATCACTTGGCGAGCGTCTCCAGGAGGCCGGTCAGCGGCTCGACCCAGCGCCCGTCGAGCGAACGGCGGTCGAGCCGCGCGAACTGCGGGCCGACGCGCACGGTCGAGGCAGCGCCCAAACCGCCTACGCAGCTTCTCCCGGTCGAGCGCGCTGCCTTCCGGCAGGCGAATAATGAACTCCTCGTCGGTGGTGACGATCGATGTGACCCCGGCGGCCAGCGCCAGTGCCTTGATCATAAGCCAGGTAAGCAGGTGCTCGGCCGGCCCTGGCGGCTTGCCGAAGCGGTCCTGTAGCTCCTGACGCAGGTCACGCACCGCGCGCGGCGTCTGCGCCGCGGCCATATGCTGGTAGACCGAGAGCCGCACCCGCTCATCGGGGATGTACTCAGGCGGGAGGTAGGCGTCCAGCGGCAGATCGAGCGTGACGAGCGGCGAGATCAGGACTTTCTCATCCACTTTGACCAGCGGCTGCTGTTTGACGACCGACGACCGACGACTGACGACCGGCGGCTGTTTTGCAGGCATCGGCGTCTCCGTCTGCGCCCGCATCGCTATCCTCGGTGGTCGGTGGTCGGCCGTCGGTGGTCGGGAGCCGGTAGTTCGCCGCCACGAGCTGCGCTTTCATCGTCTTGACCGCCTGCTCCAGCAGCCGCGAGTAGAGGTCGAAGCCGACGGCGGCGATATGGCCGCTCTGCTCGGCGCCCAGCAGGTTGCCCGCGCCACGAATCTCCAGGTCGCGCATGGCGATGCGGAAGCCGGCGCCAAGCTCGGTCGCCTCCTGGATGGCCTGCAAGCGCTCCTGCGCCTCGGGGGTCATCCGGTGGTCGCCTTTGTAGAACAGGTAGGCGTAGGCGCGCTGGGCGCTGCGGCCGACCCGGCCGCGCAGCTGGTAGAGCTGCGCCAGGCCATAGTTCGTGGCGTCGTCGATGATGATCGTGTTGGCGTTGGGCATATCCAGGCCGCTCTCGATGATCGTGGTGCAGACCAGCACGTCGTCCTTGCCGCTGAAGAAATCGAGCATCACCTTCTCAAGCTGGTGCTCCTCCATCTGCCCGTGGCCGACGCCGATCTCGGCCTCGGGCACCAGCTGCTTGCAGCTTGTCGGCCACGTAGTCGATGCTCTGCACGCGGTTGTGGACGAAGTAGACCTGGCCGCCGCGATCCATCTCGCGCAGGATCGCCTCGCGCACCAGCTGGTCGTCGGTGGGCAGCACGTAGGTCTTGATCGGCACGCGGTCCTCGGGCGGCGTGTCGATCACGCTGAGATCGCGGATGCCGGCCAGCGCCATGTGCAGCGTGCGCGGGATCGGCGTGGCGGTCAGCGTCAGCACGTCGACATTCGCGCGCATCTGCTTGATGCGCTCCTTGTGGCGCACGCCGAAGCGCTGCTCCTCGTCGATGACCAGCAGCCCCAGGTCCTTGAAGTGGATGTCTTTCGACAGCAGCCGGTGCGTGCCGATGATGATGTCGATCTCGCCGCGCGCCAGCTGCTGGATGATCACCTCCTGCTCCTTGGGCGAGCGGAAGCGCGAGAGCATCTCGATCTTGACCGGGAAGGCGGCCATGCGGCTGCGTGAAGGTGTCGAAGTGCTGCTGGGCCAGCACCGTCGTCGGCACCAGCACGGCGACCTGCTTGCCGTCCTGGACGGCCTTGAACGCGGCGCGCAGCGCCACCTCGGTCTTGCCGAAGCCGACATCGCCGCAGATCAGGCGGTCCATCGGCTGCAGCTGCTCCATATCGTGCTTGACATCGACCAGCGCGCGCGAGCTGGTCGGTGCGTCTCGACATACGGGAAGGCATCCTCAAGCTCGCGCTGCCACTCGCTATCGGCGCTAAAGGCGTGGCCCTCGCTCAGCTGGCGCTGGGCGTACAGCTCCAGCAGGTCATTGGCCAGCTCCTGCACGGCGGCGCGGGCGCTGGCGCTTGGCGCGCTCCCAATCCTGCGTGCCCAGCCGCGTCAGCGACGGCGTCGGCGTCGCCGGCGCCGATGTAGCGCGAGACGCGGTCGATCTGGTCGACCGGCACATACAGGCGGTCGCCCTCGGCATAGCGCAGGTTCAGGTACTCGCGCTCGATCTCGCCGATCGATGCGGCGCACCAGGCCCTCGTAGAGCGCGATGCCGTGCTCGATATGCACGACATAGTCGCCCGGCTTGAGGCCGCGCAGGAAGGCGGCGCGCTCCTCGGCGCTGCGGTCGCGCTTGCGCTTGCGCTCGGCCACCGGGCGGCGCTGGCGCCAGCCGAAGATCTCCGCGTCGGTGTAGACCGTCATATTCAGGTCGGGCGAGCGCCAGCCCTCGTCGAGCGAGCCATGCACCGCCACGAAACGCTCCGCAGCCAGGTCGGATGTTGCGTGTTGCGTGTTGCGTGTTGGGTGTTGCGTGTTGCGTCCGTCGCTCGTCGCCTGTGACTCGTTCTCCCCTTCTCCCCTTCTCCCCTTCTCCCCTTCTCGGTGGTCGGCCAGGCCTCGTCGATCAGCTCCTGGATGCGCGCGGCCTGCGGCGTCACCACGACCACGCGCTCGCCGTCGCGCAGCCGGCCGACGATATCATCGACCAGCCGCTTGAGCTGCCCACCAAAGAGATCGGCCGGCGCAAACAGCGTCGTCGGGCAGCGCGAAGTGGGTGACGGGTGTCGCCTCGGCGCTGCTGAAAGTGCGTAGGCTAGCGTCCAATGTCCTGGTTCGGAAAGGTTGGCGAACGATAGCGCGCCGATCTGATCCAGCAGCTCCGCCCAGAGCAGGTACGGGCGCGGAAAGCCGGGCGGCAGCTCGCCGGACTCGGTGTGGCGCTCGCGCCGCTCCTCGGCGTGGTGGTCAGCTCGGCGATCTGCTGGGCCAGCAGTTGCATCTCGCTGAAGACCAGCGGCATGCCGGCCGGCAGATAGTGACGAGGACGAGCGAGGACGAACTCGTCTTCTCAGGTCTTCGTCGCTCCGAAAGAACGGCGCAAACAGCGCGCGACCCTCAAAGCGCTCCCCCTGCGCGAGCCGCTCCTGCGCCGCCTGCCACTCGTCGAGTGCTTCCCGGCGCAGCCCGCCGGCGTCGAGCCGGCGCAGCCGCTCCAGCGCGCGCATCCGAGTGCCAGAACGGGATCTCGTGGGCGGCCCGATGATCGCCTCGCGCACTTGGGCCTCGCTGCGCTGGGTGATCGGATCGAAGCGACGCAGGCTGTCGACCTCATCGCCGAAGAACTCGATCCGTAGCGGCAGCTCGTCGCCGGGCGGGAAGATATCGACGATGCCGCCGCGACGATTCAGCTCGCCTGGCTCCTCGACCGTCGGCGCGACTGCGGTAGCCCATCTCGATCCAGCGAGCGAGCAACTCATCCAGGTTGTGCTCCGCGCCACGCCGGAGGCGAACGACCGCCTCGGCCCACTCGGCGGGCGCCAGCGTCGGCTGCACCAGCGCCTTGATCGGAGCGACAATCACGAGCGGGAGATTGGAGATCGGAGATTGGAGATTAGGACTGGTCGAATCTCCAATCTCCGATCTCCAATCTCCAAGCCGGCGCAGCACCCTGAGCCGCCCAACGATCACATCGTTGCCGGGCGACATATGCTCATAGGGCAGCGCATCGCTGGCCGGGAATAGCAGCACCGCTTCCGGCGCGAGCCACTGGCACAGGTCCTCGCGGGCGCGCAGGGCCGCATCGCCGCTGCCGACGACATATAAGATCGGGCGCGCCGTCTGACGTCGCCAGGGCGGCCACCAGCGGCGGGCGCGCGGCCGTCAGCACCGGCGCGACATGCAGCCGGGCGCCCGGTTGCTCTCGCAGGGTGATCGCGAGCGCCTCGACCCGCTCCTGCCCGGCCAGTTGTTCCAGAAAGGGGGTGAGATCAGACGTCATCATTACGCCCTGCTATTTTCAGACAGACCAAACGGGGGCTTAGTCGGCATGACCAGCCCCTGATACTGCCATTTTGTCGGTCTAACGACCCATATTGGGCCTTGCTAGAACACCGATAGAGAATCGACGAATTGCGCGAATAATCGCGAATACAATGCTTCATATTCGCGCCGACTAGCGTTATTCGCGGATGAATCAGAAATACTCTACCGACGCTCTAGGGGGATGTTATAGCACGATTCGCGCCGATAGTAAAGGGACCGAAGGCCGATCTGTCCTTTTATGCGAATGCCATTAGGGCGTAGCTGGGGCGACCGAGGCCGCCGCCCGCCGCACGAACACCACCGCCGTCGGGTCGGCATAGATCTGCTGCCAGGCCGGGTCACGTTCGAGCCAGCGAACCAGCGGGCGATCGGCGAAGACCATCACCCAGTCGACCTGGTGGCGGTCCAGCACCTCTTCCCAGCCCGGCTCGGCCTCCTGCACGCGGTAGTAATCGAGGATATGGTCGATCTCGTAGAAGTCGATCCGCCCGTCGAAGAAGTTGCGTACCTGCGGCCAGCAGCAGAAGTTCAGGTAGCCGCCCCACTGGGCATCGTTGAAGACGCGCTGCCCTGGCGGAAACGGCTTGAGATGCTCGACCGCGCCGAGCGGAAATGTGCGTTCGCCGAAGCCATAGCCGCGCCCGTTCAGATCGACCCGCACGCCGGCGGCGAACAGGCAGGCCATGAGGACGACGGCGAGCAACGAGGCTACGCCACCGACGGTCTGGCTATTGGCCTCGCGAAGCTCTGCACCCAGCCGCCGCAACCGATCGATCGTCTGTCGCAGCGCACTCGTCGCCGGCTGGGGCATGCGCGCTGCGCCATCGGCAAGCGCCCGGTGAAGCGATTCGCCGATCAGCGGCAGGCAGATCGCCACGAACTGGTCCAGGTTGCGGAACGAGTAGAGCGTGAATGCCGTCCAGGAGCACAGCAGTAGCAGCGGCGTCAGCTCGCGCCGCACGCCGATCGCCATCGCCAACGTGAGCAGCAGCAGCAGCGGGTAGAACAGCAGGTTATGGAAATCGGGCGACTGCCATTCAGGCGTCAGCTCGAACTGCACCGCCTGGCGGAAAAAGCCGGCGTTGTTGGACAGCAGGCCGAAGCCGCGCGGGTTCAGGCCGGAGAGCAGCAGGCACAGCACCAGCAGCAACGCTAGATCGCGCGCCTGGCGACCGTGGCGGGTACGGTCGGCGCCCGTACTGACGAACCACATCGCCGCCGCCCCAAACAGGTAGGTGGCGAGCAGGATATCGCCAAACACGAAGGCCCCGTGCAAGTTGACCCACACCAGCATTAGCAGCGGCAGGCACCAGAACAGCCTGGGTCTGAGATTGCCGCGCCGGTGCTCCTCCAGTGCCGTGGCCCAGACAAAGGTGATCAGCAGAGTGAACACATGCGGGCGGGTCGCCCAGTGCCCGATCGAGACCAGCACGCCAAGCGCCACCAGCGGCAGCATGAGCAGCGGGTTCATCCCGCGCCGCAGCATGACCGCCGCGATCCCCGCGAACGTTGCGCCGATAAACGCCGCCGTCAGCAGGGCGACGCCGTCGAAGCCACCCAAGCCATAGGTCGCCGCGAAGATGATCTCGGAGAGCCACTCCTGCGGCACAAATGGCCGGCCCTGCATTGTGTAGGAGAATACATCCTGGGTGGGGATCTCGCGCGTGTTGAGGATGAGGCGACCGATCGCGATGTGAAAGCCCAGGTCGCCATCGCGATTCGAGATGAACTGTCCCAGCCATAGGACCAGAAACATCGTCCCGATGAACATCATATCCGGCAGCGACGGGAGGAGCGTACGGGCAAGACGGCGTGCCATAGGGAGAACCTCCAGGTTTGGTTGGGGAAGCAGGGGGAGGTTGTTTGAAAGGGGGAGTTTGAGGGGCAAGCCCCTCAAGAATTTCTTTCCACCACTAAAAGTCAGTAGACTTGCGCTAGGCATCCGCCAGCTTATATCCCACCCCGCGCACGGTGACGATGATACGGGGCCGCGATGGCTCGACTTCGACCTTCTCGCGCAAGCGCCGCACACACACATCCACCAGGTTGGTCTCGCCGACGTAGTCATAGCCCCAGACTTCACGGAACAACGTCTCACGGTCGAACACGTGGCCGGAGTTGGCCGCCAGGAAGTACAGCAACTCGAACTCCATCGGGGTCAGGTTGACATCCTGGCTACGGACACTGACGCGGTGGCGCGGCTCGTCGATCTCCAGCTCGCCGACGCGCACGATCGGCGGGGCGACGCGGTGCTTGTAGCCCTCGACCCGCCGCAGGATCGACTCGACCCGCGCGATCAGCTCGGCGGTCTTGAACGGCTTGGTGATATAATCGTCGGCGCCAAGCTCGAAGCCGTGGACCACATCGTCGGTGCCATCGCGCGACGTCAGGATGATGATCGGCACGTCCGAGCGCTCGCGAATGCGCTGGCAAGCCTCGAAGCCATCGACATACGGCATCATCACATCCAGGATCACGACGTCGAACTTCCCGCTCTCGAACGCCTTCAGCGCCTCAAGCCCATTCTTGACGGCGACGATCTCATAGCGCGGATCTTTGAGCGTGACCTGGATAAGGGTGGCGATTGAGGGGTCGTCGTCGGCGACGAGGATACGGCGCGGCACATTAGTGTCGTCCTGGCCGCGGTCGGAAGTTCGGCGGATTAGTCGCATAATATCACAAGAACTCTTAGACGGCTTCATCCATCCTGCGTCGGTACTCGGCCCGTTCGGTCGTGCGCGGGACCATGATCGGATGCCCGCGCCCGGCCACCACCTCGGCGTTGATAATGCAGCGGCCGATATGCTCCTGCGAGGGGATATCGTACATCACCTCAAGCAGGATCTCCTCGACCGTGGTACGCAGCGCGCGGGCGCCGGTGCGCGCGGCCAGCGCCCGCGCGGCGATGGCCTCCAGCGCATCGGGCGTCACTTCCAGCTCCACGTGGTCGAGCGCCAGCATCTTCTGGTACTGCTTGATGATCGCGTTGCGTGGCTCGGTCAGGATGCGCAGCATCGTCTCAAGGTCGAGCGCCGCAAGCGGGGCGATCACCGGCAGCCGCCCGACGAACTCAGGGATAAACCCGTAGCGCAGCAGGTCGTCGGCGGTGCATTGCGAGAGCAAGTGCGCCGTCTCGTGGTCACGATCGAGCGGCGCGGCGCTGTGGAACCCAAGCCCGCGCTTGCCGCCCACCCGCTTGCTGATGATCGTATCCAATCCCTCGAAGGCCCCGCCGCAGATGAACAGCACGTGCGAAGTATCGAACGCGATATACTCCTGCTGCGGGTGCTTGCGGCCGGGCAGCGGCGGCACATGGGCGACGCAGCCCTCAAGGATCTTCAACAGCGCCTGCTGCACGCCCTCGCCGGAGACGTCACGGGTGATCGAGGGATTGTCGCCTTTGCGGGCGATCTTGTCGATCTCATCGACGTAGATAATACCCGTCTGGGCGCGCTCGATATCGCCGTCGGCCGCCTGGATCAAGCGCAGCAAAATATTCTCGACATCCTCGCCGACATAGCCGGCCTCAGTCAGGGCGGTGGCGTCGGCGATCGCGAACGGCACATCGAGCAGCCGGGCCAGGGTCTGGGCCAGCAGGGTCTTGCCGCTCCCGGTCGGCCCAATCAAGAGGACATTGCTCTTACCAAGCTCGACATCATCTACGTGGTAGCCGGCGCGCAGTCGTTTGTAGTGATTATAGACCGCGACTGAGAGCACCATCTTGGCGCGGTCCTGGCCGATCACATACTGGTCAAGCCGCTCCCGCATCCGGCGCGGCGTGGGCAGGCGCGCCGGGCCTGGCGCCGGCGGGCGATGCGACGCGACCGGCTGGGTGTCGGTTTCCTCGGCGATGATCGCGCTACAAAGCGCAACGCACTCGTCGCAGATACAGACGGTGCCAGGGCCGGCGATGAGGCGCTGCACCTCATCCTGGCCCCGACCACAAAAAGAACACAGGTAGGCCCCGCGGCCGGTGGTACTGCTGCGAGTGCGGGACATAATCACTCCCAGTAAGGAATGAAAAATTGAGAATTGAGAATTGAGAACGACGTTATTCCGTTCTCAATTCTCAATTTTCAATTCTCAATTCAGGCTAGCGTTTCTCGGCCAGGCCGCCCATCTCTTCGCGGTTCAGGATCTCGTCGATGATCCCATACTCCTTGGCCTGCTCAGGGGTCATGAACAGGTCGCGGTCGAAGTCCCTGGCGATCCGCTCGAGCGGCTGGCCGGTATCTTTGACAAGCAACTCGCGGATAAGCTGCTGCTCGCGCAAGAGTTCGCGCGCCATGATCTCCACATCGGGCGCGTAGCCGCGCGCTCCGCCGCCGGCCGGGTGCATGTGGACCGTCGAGTGCGGCAGGCTGTAGCGCTTGCCTTTGGCCCCGCCCGCCAGGATCGGCGTGGCCATACTGCCGGCCATACCGACGCAGACGGTGGAGACATCGGGGCGAATCGCCCGCATCGTGTCATAGATCGCCAGGCCGGCCGTGATCGAGCCGCCGGGGCTATTGATGTACAGCGAGATGTCGCGCTCGGGGTCATCGTGCTCCAGGAACAGCAGTTGGGCGACGATCAAGTTGGCGATCTGATCGTCGATCGGTGTGCCGAGCAAGATAATGCGCTCCTTGAGCAGCCGCGAATAGATGTCGAAGGCACGCTCTCCCCGATTAGTGCTCTCGACCACCATAGGAATCAGCGACTCGGGCTGTGGCGAAGTCCAGTCAACCTTAATTCTCGATGACCAATCCATAGTTCTACTCCTCGCTATTGGCAACCGCCGGAACCTCTTGGTCTTCGTGCTCCGGCAGCGGCTCCTGATCGGGGGCTGTGACGGCTTCCTGCGGCTGCTCCGCCTCGGCGATGAACGCGGTTGCCTCGTCGGCATCGGCCGCGCGCTCACGCTCCGGGGCCTGGCCGGTCGCGATTTCGACGAGCCGCACGCGCAGTTTCTTGTCGAACGCGCTATTCGCGACGGTCGAGCGCAGTTGCGTGGTCAAGAGCGTGCGAGCGCGCTCGCGCTGCTCCTCCTCATAGGAATCGAGGATGGTCACGACCTCGGCATCGATCTCCTCGTCGCTGATCGAGAGCCCCTCGTTTCGGACGATCTCACGCAGCGCCAGCGTGGTCTTGAGCTGCTCTTCGGCCTGCGGCTTAAGCTCCTCGACCGCCTGATCATGGGTCTGGCCGCGAAACTGAAGCATCTGATCGAGGGTGATGCCGTAGCGCTCGTACTGATGCTCTTGCTGATGCAACAGCTCATCGGCTTCCTGCTCGATCATCGCGTCGGGAATGTCGTACTCGGTCTGCTCAACCAACTGTTTGAGATACGAGTCGACTGTCTCACGCTCGGCGGCGTTCCGCAGGCTCTCGGCCAGATCGGCGCGCGTCTTCTCGCGCAGCTCGTCAAGGCTGCCCTCAAACTCCTCCAGCACCGTCAACTCGTCCCAGTCCGGCAGCAGGCGCTCCTGGAGCCGCTCCAGCGCGACCTTAAAGGAAACATCCTGATCGCGCACCCGCTCGTTCGGGTGATCCTCTGGCATATGCGCCGTGATCTCGCGCGTCTCGCCGGGCATAATGCCGAGCAACCCATCGTACAAACCCGGCGCCAGGCGATCGGGCTCCAGCACGACAGTGGACTCGGGCACCTCGGCACCCTCCTCGCGCTCATCGAGCGACTCACCGTTGAGAAAGCTCTCAAGCCTGACGGTGAGCTGATCGCCATGCTGGGCTGGGCGCTGCTCCTCGGGTTCACGCAGGACGACATGCCGTTCGCGCCGCGAGTCCAGCGCCTGCGCGACCATCTCGTCAGCGACCTCGCGCGTCTCCAGCGTGGCGCGGATGGCACGATAATCGGGCAAAATCGCGGTGGCGGCAACCGGCACAATCACGCGGAAGTGGTACGGTTCTGCGTCGAGATTGACATCTCCAAGGCTGGCCTTCCCCACCGGCGTGATCTGCTCCTGATCCAGCGCTGCCTTAAACGCTTTGTTGACCAAATCTTCAGAGGCTTCTTCAAGCAACGCCGCACGGCCAAAATAGTTTTCAACAATGAAGCGCGGGGCCTTGCCTTTGCGAAAACCAGGGATGTTGAATTTTTGTGAGAGCCGTCGCGCCGCGCGATCCAGGCCCTTCTCGACCTGCTCGCGCTCTAGCTCAATATCGACCGCAAGCAAGCTCTTAGGAAGCTTTTCAGTCGTAACCTTCACCAGTGCTACTCCAATCTGAGGCACATTTGACTGTCAGGTGCCATCTTCGCCGACATTATAGCATGAAGGGGCAGTGATGCAAACCGCAGAACATGATCAAGTCGCGTGCGCTTTGGCACATGTTATACTGGTACGGCTCGTGGTGTCGTAGACCATAGAGCATTCCTACCGGAGCTTGGAAAAGGGGGTGTAGGGGAAGCCCCCACAAAAACCTCTTCCTACTTCAGTGAGTTGTAAAAGGGGGTGTGGGGGAAGCCCCCACAAAAACCCCTTCCCACTTTAATTGAGTTGGAAAAGGGGGTGTGGGGGAAGCCCCACAAAATCCCTTCCCACTTTAATTGAGTTGGAAAAGGGGGATGTGGGGGAAGCCCCCACAAAAACCTCTTCCCACTTTACAACTCTGATGGGAATGCTCTATTTCAGGAAACGGGAGAGATCAGAAATGGAGATCGAAGCCAAATTTCGCGTCGATGATCCGCAAACGTTCACACAATTATTGAGCCTGGGCGCGATCGGTCCCTTTCGGCTTGAAGCCGCGCCTGGGGCCGAAGATCAGCGCAATCTGTATTTCGACACCGCTGATCGTCGTCTCCGCGCCGGGCACTATGGTCTGCGGGTGCGCGATCTCGGCGCGCGGCGCATCGCTACGCTGAAAGGCGCCGCGCGCGTCGCGGACGGCCTGTACGAGCGCGATGAGTGGGAGGTCGAGATCGGCGACGACGATCGTCCCGAGACGTGGCCGGCCAGCGAGGTGCGCGATCGGGTTTTGGCGCTGCTGGGCGGTGTGGCACTCCAGCCGCTGCTGTTGATCAAAACGCTGCGCCGGCATATCAATGCGTTCCGTGACGATCGGCCGGTTGCCGAGATAAGTCTGGATGCGGGAGCGATTAGTGTGGGCGGTCGGGAGGAGACGTTCCGCGAGCTTGAGATCGAGCTGATCGGAGCTGAAATGCGGGCCGATTTTGAGGAGCTTGTTGCGCTGCTACGCGACAAGCTTCCGCTTGTCCCCGAGGAACGCAGCAAGCTGGAGCGCGGGCTCGCATTTCTCGATCAGGTGACGGGGTCCTCAGTCTAGTATCGGCGCATCCTGATTGTGCCATGAGGAGACTCATGATGTCTGGATATGAGACGCTTCCCCCAGATAATTTCCTCGGCCTTGATCACGAGCACAGCGACTACGAGCGGAGCGCGGCCCTGGTTCTGCCGATCCCCTACGAGGCGACGGTAAGCTTTAGCCAGGGCACCCGCGGCGGCCCGCGCGCCATTATCGCTGCCTCGCACCAGGTCGAGCTGTATGATCGTGAATTGGACGATGAGCCGGCCCTGACCTACGGTATCCACACGCTGCCGGCGCTCGCTCCGGTCGTCAGCGGGCCAGAGGGGATGGTCGCAGCGATCGGTGCCTGTGCCGAGGAGCATCTGCGCACCGGCAAATTACTGGTGGGTCTTGGCGGCGAGCATACGGTCTCGGTCGGGATAGCGCGCGCGGTCCATGCGATCTACGGCGACTTCGTCCTGGTACAGATCGATGCTCACGGCGATCTGCGCGACGAGTACGAAGGCAGCCCGTATAGCCATGCCTGTATTGCCCGGCGGGTGCTTGATATGGGCGCGACGGTGGTTCAGTTCGGCATCCGCTCAATCTGCCGCGAGGAGATCGATGTCATTCGGTCGGAGCCGGAGCGGCTGCGGGTCTGGTTTGCCGAGGATGTCCACGCCGGCGGGCACCTGGAGACGCTTGCCGAGCTGGTGCATGGGCGAACCGTCTTTCTGACGATCGATCTCGATGGTCTCGATCCGGCGCTCGTCCCGGCCACCGGCACCCCAGAGCCAGGTGGTCTCTCGTGGCGGCAGGTGCTTGAGATCGTGCGGGCGGTGATTCAGGCCGGGCGCGTGGTCGCGATCGACTGTGTCGAGCTGGCGCCGATACTTGGCCAGCATGCCAGCGATTTCCTGGCCGCGAAGTTGGTGTATAAGACGATAAGTTTGACGTTGTCCGCGTCCTACGCCAGCAGCAGCGAGACGCAGTAGATCAGCAGCCCAACCAGGCCGCCGACGATCGTGCCGTTGATGCGGATGAACTGGAGATCGCGGCCGACCTGAATCTCGATCTTGCGCGCCGTGGCCTCGGCGTCCCACTCGCTGACCGTGTTGGTGATCAGCTGCGCGACCTCGTGGCCATACTCCTCGATAAAATAGAGCACCGCTTGCTCCACCCAAAGGTCGATTTTATCAAGCAGTGCCTGGTCGTTCAGCAGCGCCTCGCCGAAGCGTGTAACGCCGCGCTGGATCGGCTGATGAAAATCCGAGTCGGGATTATCGCTGTGCTCCAGCAGCATCGTTTTGATATCGCTCCACAGGGAGGAGGAGAACTCACGTACGAGCGGGTGCAGCAGCAGCTCCTCCTTGAGTGCCTCACCCCTGGCGATCGTGTCGGGCGAGTGGCGCAGATCCTCCACAAAGCGGTCCACGATATCGTTGAACTTGTCGCGCAGCGGGTGCTCCGGGTCGCTCTGCACCTCGCGCAGCGTGCGCTGGAGGCTGCCGACGATCTTCTGATAGATTGTCTCATCGACCTGCCACGGCATCCACCAAGGGGTCTCGCGGCTGATCTGCTCGCGCAGGGCGCCCTTGTTCTCGGCCAGCAGGTGCGCGGAAAGCTGCACTAGCCCCGTCAGCAGTTCCTGGCGGCGCTGGCTGGACAACACCACCCCCAGCATACGGCCCAGCAGCGGCGCGACCGAGATGGAGCGGGCGCGCATGACCAGGCCGCGCTCGATCAGCTCTTGGACATCCTCATCGCGCACGACCTGGATCATGCCGTTGAGCGCCGACGCGGCGTGATGGGCGATCCCCTGGATATGCTCGGGCTGGCTGACCCAACCGGCCACCCGCCGCGCGATGCTCATCGACCGAAGCCTGGTCGAGATCACCTCCCGCACGAGGAAGTTATTCCTGACAAAGCCGCCCAGGCTGCGGCCGATGCTATCTTTGCGGTTGGGGATGATCGCTGTGTGCGGGATCGGAATATTCAGCGGGTGGCGGAACAGCGCAGTCACCGCAAACCAATCGGCGATGGCCCCGACCATGGCCGCCTCGGCGGTTGCGCGAACGAAGCGCAGCCAGTCGTAGCGCTTCTCCAGAATGGCCGCCAGGACGAACACCAGCGTCACGAGCCAGAATAGCGCGGTCGCCCGCCGCTTCATCTGGTTCAGCTCAATCTCTTTCTGGTGCTCTTCGAACAGTTGCATAGAGCTGGACTTTCTATGATCTTTCAGTTTACTTGAGAGACGTTTGAATCGAATGTTTTGTTGTATGAATTGTCTCGCTACGATCAGTGGTGGAAAGGGAATTCTTGAGGGGCGGCCCTCTCAAACTCCCCCTTTCAACCAGTCTCCTGGAACCATCCTAGCACGATCGTGCCATAAGCGAGGGCGGCTGGTTTGTCACCAGCCGCCCTCGCACATAGAAATAGTTTGTCGGAGGAGGGCCGCTTCCTAGCGTAGCTCCACCGCCCCACCATACTCGATCTCATAGATCAGGTGCGGGTCCTGCTTGCCCTTGAGCAGGACACGCCCGATCGGCCGCAGCGTCCAGGGCGGGGACCATTCACTCGGCAGCGCGTCGATCAAACGATATGAGATAATGATCTGGCCGGGTTCAGCCAGCCCATTCAGGCGATTGGCAGTGTTGACGACATCGCCGATCAGCGTGTAGTCCAGGCGCTGGGCCGACCCGATGTTGCCGACGATCGCGCTCCCGTAGCCCATCCCAATCCCCATGCCGATATTCAAGCCCAGTTCGGCGCGCCAGATGTCGCGCAGATCGGCAAAGGCCCGCTGGAGATCCACCGCCGCATTCAGCGACCGCTGCACGTCGTCGTCGCGGGCGATCGGGGTGCCGAACACGCCGATGATCCCATCGCCCATGAACTTGTCGATTGTCCCGCCGTGCCGATACAGCACCTCGGTCATGGCCGTGAAGTAGCGGTTGAGCACCTGGTTGACCAGCACGCGCGGGTCCAGGCCCTCGGTCAGCGAGGTGTAGCCGCGCAGGTCCACAAACAGCACCACCACGTCGCGCTCGACCGGCGCGCCGATATCCCCGCCGCCGGCCAGCACCTCCTCCACGACCTGCGGCGAGACATAGCGCCGGAAGACGCTGCGTAGCCGCTCATGCTCCTGCCGCTCCAGCTCCTTGATCGCCGTAATATCCTGGAGGACCGCGACCCGGCCGATCATCTCGCTATTGGCGCCGCGCACCGGCGCCACACTGATGCTGAACGTCTCGCCATTCGGCAGCGTCACCTCCTTAGGCGGCGTGCCGTTGCCATTGCGCACCCCACTGAGCGCGTGCAGCAGGTCGGCCTGGACGATCAATGTGTCGATCGACTGTTCGGTACCTATGTTGATGCCAAGCACGTCGTGCGCGGCGCGGTTGGACAGGAGCAATTGGTTTTGCGGGCTGATCAGCAGGATCGGGTCGGCCGCGCCGCCGAGCACAGCGTTGAGAGTGCTGCGCTCGTCCACGACCGTGCGATACAGCCGGGCGTTCTCGATCACCTGCGCGATCAAGCTGGCGACGGTCTCCAGCAGCGTCAGTTCGGCCTGGCCAAACTGATCGATGTGGCCGGTCGAATCGATAATGATCAGCCCGATGCGCCGCCCGCTCGACATCAACGGCGCCAGCACGAGCGACTCGACCCCGGCGTTCTGGAGCAGATGCCGCATCCCCTGAAGCGCCTCGTCGGCGGCGACATCGCGGATGATCGTCGGCGCGCGCACGTCCAGCGCCAGGGCGAGCTGTGACGACGGGAGCGAGAAGCGCAGCCGCGTCTGCGACGCCGTCGGCTGGAGGCTGTGGGTGACGATGCGAGCCGCAGACCGTTCCTCGCCGGCCACCACGATTCCACACTGATCGACCCCGAAGAGTGTGGCGATCGCGGCGGCGGCGATGCGTAGATTCTCGTTCGAGTCGAACTGGGCGGTGATCGCGACTGAGAGATGGTTGACCTGGCCGAGCTGGCGCACCCGGCGCTGCTCGGTATCGAAAAGCTGGGCGTTCTCAAGCGCGACGCTGAGCTGGCTGGTCAGTGTTCCGAGCAGCCGGATATCGTTGACCCCGAACGCGTTGACGTCGGGGCTCTCGACGTTCAGCACCCCGAACATCTCGCGCGCGGTCAGAATCGGGACGGCCAGCTCAGAGCGAATCGTGCTGCGACCGAAAGTCAGGTAGCGCGGGTCGGCGCGCACATCGCCTACGGCCGCCGGCTCGCGGTGTGTGGCGACCCAGCCCGTGATTCCCCGCCCGGCTCCAATGCGCCGGCCCAAGGCGATCTCAAAGCCCGGCCCGCCGGCGCTAGCCCGCACGACCAGGTCATCGCCGTCGCGCAGCAGGATCGAGACGTGCGGGTAGCCGAAGGTATGGTGGACAAGCTGGGCGACCAGGCGGACCAGTTGGTCGGGGCTCATCAGCTCGGTCAAGTGCTGGCCGACCTGATTGATCCGCTGAAGCTCCTCGGCGCGCCGCCCCAGCAGATCCTTCTGAATGCGGGTCAGTCGGAATAGCTCGGCGTTCTCCAGCGCGATCGCGCTCTGCGCCGCGACCGAACTCGAGCAGATCCATGTGCTCGGCGGTGAAGTAGCCGGGGGTGTGGTGGACCAGCGTGATCACGCCCAGCACCTGCCCCTCGCGGCTGATCGGCACCGAGGCCACACTGCGAACGCCGCGCTGGGCTTCGAGCGTCACAACCCAGCGGTCGTCGTTGCGGGTATCGTCGATGATCGCAGGCTGCCGCTGGCGCAGCACCCACCCGGCGATCCCATCGCGCAGGATGCCCTCCAGCCCGCCGGCCGCGCGCGCGCGCGTGCTGGAAAACAGCCGCGGTTGGGCGTCGTTGGTTAGGATGATGCTGGCCCGCACGGCGCCAACCGCGTCGGCCAACCGGTCGAGAAAATGGGTCAGGAGATCGTCGAGGTCGAGCGTGGTGCCCAGCTCGCGGGTCAGGTGCAGCAGCAGCTCGGTCTTGCGCTGCTCGGCCTGGAGCGAGCGCTGGCTGCGCTGGAGGCGTAGCATCGCCCGCACCCGCGCCAGCAGCTCGGCGAACTCGACCGGCTTGACCAGAAAGTCGTCGGCGCCGGCGTCCAGGGCCGCCACCTTGGACTTCTGGTCGCCGCGGGCGGTCACGACGATAATCGGGATGAACGGCTTGGAGGTGTCGGCTTTGATCCGCGCGGCGACCTCCTGGCCGTTGATGCCGGGTAACATCCAGTCGAGGAGGATGAGATCGGGGGTGATCAGGTCCATGTAGGCTAGCGCCTCTTCGCCGCTAGTCGCGGTCGAGACACGATAGCCCGTGTCGCTGAGCAGGAGCTGGAACATTCGACGAATGCTGGGGTCATCGTCGACCACAAAAATGTGGGCTAGCTCGGCCATTCGGGAATGCTCCACGACAGGTATCCCCGGAAACAAAGCGGGGATATTATGTATTGTAGCTGGACGTTAAGAATTTGGCAACAATCAGAAACTGTTTGAAAAGGGCATTGTTTCACCTACCCGTGGTGGAGAGAGGATTCTTGAGGGGCGACCCCTCAAACTCCCCCTTTCAAACAGTCTCTCACCGAATGGTCCGGCGGAACGACCACAGCGCCAACCCAAGCCCGAGCGTGGCGAAGAGCACGATCACCGCGAAGGAAAGCGGCAGCGGGAGCGTCGCCGCGCCGTTAAAGACCAAGGCGCGCAGCGCGTCGATCAGGTAGGTCGTCGGGTTGAGCAGCGCGAGCGTCCGAATCCAGTCGGGCATCGTGACCAGCGGGTAGAGCGCGTTGGATGCGAACAGCAGCGGTAGGTTAAACAGAAAGATCATGCCATGGTAGCCCATGATGCTCGACGAGCGCGCCGCTACCGCCAGCGCGATGCCGGCGAAGCCCAGCGTGAACAATGTGAGCAGCACGACCAGCGCCATCCAGCCCAACGGGCTAGCCGTCATCCGCGCGCCCATGAGCGCGCCGACGATCAGAATGATCGCCGCCTGAAACAGCGCCTTCGTCGTCGTGCTGGCGGCGTTGCCCAGCAGGATGCTCAGCCGGGGGATCGGCGCCACCAGGTACTCTTTCAAGATCCCGCGCAACCGCTCGTCGAGCAGGGCCATCCCCCCGCCCACGGCCCCGCCGAGCGCCGTCAGCGCCAGAATACCCGGCACCATAAACGACATGTAGTCGCTGCCCTCGACCTTGCCCACGACTGCGCCCATCCCAACGCCGTACAGCACGACCCACAGGATCGGCTGGATCAGCAGGCCGCCAAGCTCCTCCCGGTTGTGGAAGAACTTGGTCATGTGCTTGGACCAGATCGTTATCGTCGCGTGCATAACTATTAATCCCGGAGCGCGCGCCCAGTGTACTGGAGGAACACATCCCCTAGGCTTGGCCGCACCACCGAGATATCCTCGATCACAAAGCCATTGCCGCTGGCCTGCGCGACGACCTCGGCCAGGCGGCGGCTGGCGTTGTCGACACTGACCTCGATCGCGCGGTCGCTCTCACGCTGGGCGATCCGAGCGACATACGGCAGCCCACGCAGGTGCTCGATCAGGTGCGTCGCGTCGCCACGGCCGGCCAGCCGAATAATGTCAGCCCCCAGCTCGGCCACCAGCATCGGCGGCGGGCCTTCGGCGACCCTGCGACCGTGGTCGATGATCCCGACCGTATCGGCCAGCGCCTCGGCCTCCTCCATATAGTGCGTCGTCAGCAGCAGCGTCAGCCCGCGCTCGCGCCTCAACATCCTGATATATTCCCAGATCGTCGCGCGGTTCTGCGGATCGAGGCCCTGAGTTGGCTCGTCGAGGAACAGCACCTGCGGCTCGGTCATCAGGCCGCGCGCCAGCTCAAGGCGCCGCTTCATGCCGCCGGAGTAGGTCTTGACCAGGCGATCGATCGCATCGCCGAGCTGCACCAGAGCGGTCAACTCGGCGATCTTGCTGCGGCGCTGCTCGCGCGTCTGCCGGTAGAGCCGCCCGTGGATATCGAGCGTCTGCCGCCCGGTCAGGTCGAGGTCGAGCACCAAGTCCTGGAACGTCACGCCGATCCGCCGCCGAACCCGGTCGGCCTCCCGGACGACGTCATACCCGGCCACAGTAGCCGAGCCAGCGGTGGGCTGTGCCAGCGTCGTCAGGATATTGATCGCGGTCGTCTTGCCGGCGCCGTTCGGGCCGAGCAGCGCGTAGATGGTTCCACCCGCCACCTGGAGGTCGATGCCGTCCAGGGCCATCACTTCGCCGTCCCGCCCGGAGCCCGACGAAGGATAGCGTTTGACCAGGTGGCGCGCGACGATCATCGGTTCGGCCGGCGATTGGAGATTAGAGATTAGAGGTTGAGGCATCGCGATCAATCTCCAAGCGGGATTTATTCTACCACATCTTGCTGCGCGACCGACGGCCTACAAGACCTTCACAATCTCCATCCCGCCCTCGCGCGTGGCATTCGCCGCCTCGATCGCCACCGACGAGCCAAGCACGACCACCTGCCCGTGATCGCGAACCAGGTCCAGCGCGTCAGCGAAGGCCCGGAAATCGGCGGCGCTGGTGGAGAGGATCTCGTCGCGCAGGCGCTGGCGGAACTCGTCGGTGTCGCCGGCCAGGTAGCGCGCCATCGACGTGTAGCCCTTGGCATCGGGAAGCTGGTAGGAGTCCATGTCGCTGATTGCGCCGATGATGCTCCTGGTCAGCTCGGCCTCGCCGAGTTCGGCCTGGCGCAGGAAGCGGCCGGTCTGGTCGTAGACATCGAGAGTCGCCGGCAGGTTCGGGTCGCGGTACGAGAGCAGGCTGAGCACGCCGGAGCGGTGGTCGAACAGGCAGAAAGCGCCGTAGGCGCCGCCCTGCACGCGTATCCGCTCCCACAGCCAGGTCGTACGCAGGTAGCGGGTGATCACCGCCGCCGAGCCGTGCAGGCGGTAGCCCAGCCGGTACACGTCGGTCCCTTTGCCGACATAGTTGACCTGGGCTGGGAAGGTCAGCCCCTCGGCGCCGGAGCGGTACTCTGGCGCCCAGCCGGCCGGCCCGGCCGACGCCGACGGCAGTTCGGCCAGGAAGCTGTCGAGGCGCGGCGCGAACTGAGCCCAGTTGGCCGCGTCCACCGTCACATTGCAGATCAGCGCGGCCCGGTTGACCAGCGCCTGGCGGGTGCGTTCCAGCGCGGCCAGCACCGACGGCCAATCGCTATCGATCTGCTGGGCGAGCCGGCGCAGGAAGAACAGGTAGGTGACACCGCCGATCTGCTCGGCGGCCCAGTCGGCCTCGTTGAAGCGGGCCCGCAGCCGCGCGTTGACGACGCTGTGGCCGCCGGGCGCCAGCCCGGCCTCCTGGCTGGCCTTCTCCTCCAGCACGATCTGCCGGAAGCGCTCCTGGTTATCCAGCCGGGCGGTCAGCAGCACGTCGCGCAGGATCTCCACCATGTCGCCGGCGCGCTCCGGCATCGCCTTACCGCGCAGGAACAGCCAGGCCGCGCTACCCCGCGTCTCGTGGATGGTAGCCGTGAAGTTCTGGGTCCAGATGCCGCCAGTGGTGCGACCGATCCGCTGCGAGAGCTGCACGTAGTCTTCTGCCGCCGTGCCCATCTCCAGCAGCGCCCGCCCGAACAACGTGACGTACGGCAGCAGCTCCTGCGGCAGGGCGTGCAGATCCAGGCCCACGTCCAGGTAGATCATGCCATTGGTGAACAGGTCGTGGTACAGAATGCGGGTGCCGTCGCGCTCGACAACCTCCAGCGGGATGATCTTGTTCTGCGGGTCCAGGTCGGCCAGCTTCAGGCTGGGGATCGTGGCCAGCGCCTGTGGGGAATCAGGGGTCTCCTGCATCAGCTTGAGCTGCCGAGCGTTGTCGATCACCGCCTGGAGGTCGGCCTGGCTCATGGCGGCGCGAGCCCGTTCGAGCCGTTCGCGCTCCGTCTCGGCCTCGCGCTGGCTCTGCTCCGGATCGGGCCGCAGCAGCAGCGTCGTGCGGTGCTGATTGCCCATCAGGAAGCGGTCGATCAAACCCTCGAAGTACGGCTCGCCGGCCGCCAGCCGGGCCTTGATCGCCTCCAGCGGCGCCTCGAACATCAGCGGCGTGAGCGGGTCGCCGGCGTGCAGCCAAGTCGTCAGGGCGCGCAGCATCAGCGAGATGCCGCGCGGGAACGAGCCGGTGTTGTTTTCGCGCAGGCGGAACTCGGTCGTATTGAGCGATGCCTCGATCGTTTGCGGGTCGATGCGCTCGTGCGTCAGGCGCTCCAGCGTTCGCAGCACCAGCTCCTCGACGGCGCCGGCGCTGGCCGGGTCGATGCCTTTCAAGCCGATCGAGAAGTAGGTCTGGCGCAGGTGGTCGGCCATGCCCACGCCGGCCAGGTCCTCGCCCAGCCCCGAGTCGATCAGCGCCTTCCGCAGCGGCGCGGCCGGCGTCCCGGCCAGAATATGCTCCAGGATGCCCAGCGCCAGATCCGTCTCGGCGTCATCTACCGCGTCGAGCATCCAGTTGACCGTCAGCATGGCCTTTTTGTCGCCCACGCTGTCCTTGCCGGCGGCGTAGGTGCGGGTGATCTGGCGCGGCGCGTCGAAGCGCGGCTGCAAGCCGATCGCCGACCCAACCTCGATCGGCTCGAAATCCTTGAGATAGTTATCCAGCAGCCGGAGCCGCTCGCCGGGGTCGTCGTCGCCGTAGAAAAAGAAGCGGGCGTTGGATGGGTGGTAATAGTTCCGGTGGAAGGCGTGGAACTGCTCGTACGTCAGGTCCGGGATATTCGCCGGGTGCCCGCCCGAATCGACCGCGTAAGTGGTATCGGGGAAGAGCGACTGCTGGGCATACACACTGAGATTCCGGTCGGGCGAGGCATTGGCGCCCTTCATCTCGTTGAAGACCACCCCTTTGAACGTCAGCGGCGCGTCCAGATTCTCCAGCTCGTAGTGCCAGCCCTCCTGCTGAAAGATCTCCGGCGTGATCCGCGGATACAAAACCGCGTCGAGATACACATCGATCAAGTTATAGAAGTCCTGGGTGTTCACGCTGGCGACCGGGTAGCAGGTTTTGTCGGGGTAGGTGAAGGCATTCAGAAAGGTCTTCAGCGAGCCCTTGACCAGCTCGATAAACGGCTCCTTGAGCGGGTATCTGCGCGACCCACAGAGCACCGAATGCTCCAGGATATGCGCCACGCCGGTCGAGTCCTCCGGCGGCGTGCGGAAGGTGATCCCAAAGACTTTGTTCTCGTCTTCGTTTTCGAGCGAGAGCAGCTCGGCGCCGGTCCCGGCGTGGCGGAAGACCCGCGCCTTGGTGTTCAGTTCTGGGATGTGCTGCTCCTGGAGCAGCTCAAAGCCGTGCAAGTCGGTCATAAGCGTCCTCATCTGCATCCTAAAATATCGATTAGGAGATCAGTCCTGTTGTTGATCTGGTACATTGTAACAGATTCGGTGCCGTGTACTTTTGGACTCGTGAATCGTGAATCGTGAAACGTGATGGGTCACTATCCGCTCCCCTATCCGCTCCCCTATCCGCTCGGATGTTTGCATATTGAGGCATCGTGGTGTAGACTAGCGGCACGGAGAGCCCGCAGCATTGTTCCATAGCATTCCTAAATGAGTTGTAAAAGGGGGTGTGGGGAAGCCCCACAAAAACCTCTTCCCACTTTACAACCCTGATAGGAATGCTACATCACGTTAAGACTATGACTGAACATGACTTTGTCTACGAAAAAGAGGACCATGCCGCGGCCTGGACCAACGATTATGTATTTAATCAACTCATACCCTACATTGGGAATAAGCGTAAGCTGCTTGATCTCATCCAAGTTGCTATTAAGAAGACTTTCATCATGCCCGGAGGAACTTTTCTTGATTTATTTGCCGGAAGCGGCGTCGTTGCCCGCATGGCTAAGAAAATGGGTCTCCGAGTCATCGCAAACGATTGGGAGCCGTACGCCTTAGAAATCAACAGATGTTCGATTGAGTGCAATGCCGCGCCACTATTCGCTCAACTCGGCGGCTATGAGGCCGCTGTGCAGCACTTAAATAGCCTTCCTCCCAAAGTAGATTGGGTAACAAGGCATCTCTGTCCATCTGATGACGGAAACTACGATATAAAGAAAGATCGGATGTTCTACACGCGGTCAAATGGCATGATGATCGACGCAATACGCACACAAATCGAAGTTTGGGAACAGGAAAAACGTATTGACCCGTATGAGCGCGCCTGTCTCCTAGCGCCAATGCTCTACGAAGCTTGTTATACGAGTAACACGAGCGGTGTGTTTAAGGGGTTTCACAATGGTTGGGGTGGGCAGACCAGCACTGCGCTTTATAGAATTTTGTCAAATTATCAACTCAGGCCAGCTGTTTTTTTTGATAATAGTCACAACAATCGTGTCTATCGTATGGACGCATTACAGCTATCCGGTAAGCTCAAGATGGATGGCGAAAAAGTAGATATTGCCTACCTTGACCCACCTTATAACCAACATCCGTATGGAAGTAATTACCATGTTCTCAATACGATCACGCTATGGGATAAGCCGCCCTTAACAGAAAAAATCGAAGGGCGAAATAAAGCTGCCATTCGAGCGGATTGGCGCACGCAACGGCGGAGTGCTTATAATTATAGAGGAGATGCGGAGAGAGCATATGCTGAGTTAGTTGCGTTATTGGATGTGAGGCATATACTCACGAGTTATAGCACAGATGGCATGATTCCACTACATAAGCTTGTTAGTGCCTGCGTCCAGAGAGGAAACACAGAGTTTGTGCTTCGAAAGTACAAGCGATATCGAGTCAGTTCGCAGAGATTTTCATATAAGCCACTAAACGTTGAGTTTGTGTTGATCGTGGATACCCGCAGAAAGCATGGCGGCCCAGATGTCGATCATATGTGTGAGCTGATCTTGAAGGCTGAACAAGCGGCGCTCGATACTCACCCTGAAACCGCCGTAGATTAAAAGGAACCGAAGCCCATGATCATCGATATCTACGCCGACATCGTCTGCCCCTGGTGCTACATCGGCGAGCGCCGGCTGGAGCGCGCCCTGGCCCAGCGGCCTGGCCTACAGGTTGAGCGGCGCTGGCAGCCGTTCCAACTCCAGCCCGACATGCCGGCCGAGGGCCTTTCGTGGGCCGACTTCGCCCAGCAGAAGTTTGGCGGCATCGAGCGGGCGCAGGCTGCCTTCGACCACGTCACCGCGATCGGCGCGGGCGACGGCATCCAGTTCGCCTTTGATCGCGTCGCCGGCGCGCCCAACACCCGCGACGCCCACCGGCTGATCCTGTTTGCGGCCGAGCGCGGGCGCGAATGGGAACTGGTCGCGGCCCTGTTCGCGGCCCACTTCGCCGGCGGTCGCAACCTCAGCGACCGCGACGAGCTGATCGCCGTCGCCGCCGACGCCGGGCTCCCAGCCGACGATGCGCGCGCCACTCTCGCCGGCGAGACCTACGCCGCCGAGGTGGATGCCAGCCAGGCACAGGCGCAGCGATTTGGCATCCAGGGCGTCCCGTGCTTCGTGATCGACAATCGCTACGCTATCTCAGGCGCCCAGCCGGTCGAAGTGCTGCTCGATGCGCTCGACCGAATTCAGGCCGGAAGATAGAGATTATTGACACCCGCGCGGAACGAACCTATAATCAAGCCCTATGAGCGGCATACGTATGATGACCTACGGCGAGCCCCGTCACGGCGCCGTGCGCGAAGGCGAAGCCCTGATCAGCACCGACGATCAGGGCGGCTACGTCGTCGACGGCGTGAGCGTACAGGCTGTCCGCGTCTTCTCGAACGGCTACACTGGTCTGGTGCTGGTCGACAATAAGACGACGTATGTGCTGACGAGCGATTTTGCGCCGGTACGAGCGACGGGCGCGGGCGCTGAATAAATGAGCGAAAGGCGCACCCCGCCATGGCGATCACCCTGCGAACGATCACGCGTGACAATCTTTTCCAGTGCCTCAGGCTGAGTACCACCGAGGAGCAAAAGAACTTTGTGGCCCCCAACGTCAGGTCGATCGCCGAGGCCTACGTCGAGCCGACGTTTGTGCCGCTGGCGATCTATGCCGACGATACGCTGGTCGGCTTCGTCATGTACGGCCGCGATCCCCAGACCGGCTTCGATTGGGTCATCCGGCTGATGATCGACGCGCAGCACCAGGGCCAGGGCTATGGCCGGGCGGCCATGCACGAGGTGCTCGCCCGGATCAGACAGCAGCCGGATTGCAAGGAGATCCGCATCAGCTACGAGCCCGAAAATACCGTCGCGGAGCAACTCTACCGCAGCATGGGCTTCGAGCCGACCGGCGAGATCGAGGAGGGCGAGGTGGTCGCGCGGCTTGCCGTGCCACATTAGGACCCGCTCGACGTATACTTCGACACCCCAATCCGCCAGATACCCAGCGCGATGCTAAGGAACAGGACAGCCACCAGCGGCGCGGCCCAAGCCAGCCACGGCGAGAGTCCGTAGGGATCGGTGCGCCCCAGCAGAAACAGTGCGGTCGGGTAGTTCACAAACGCCACCGGGATGACGAATAGGAAGACATTGCGAATCCAGCGATTGTAGATGCCGAGCGGGTAGCTGATCATGGTGTTCCCGCCGAAGGTGAAGGCGTTGATCACTTCTGGCGTCTTGATCGTCCAGAAGCAGATCGTCGCGCCGATCACGATCAACCCCAGGTAGATCGTCGTGCCGGAGATGATCGTCAGGGGCAGCAGCACCAGCTTGGCCGGCGTCCACACGATCGGGACCTGGCTAAGGGCGAAGCCCAGCACGATCAGCGCCTGGAGCGTGCGGCCCAGCCGGCGCAGTTGGAACTCCGACGCCAATACCTGAAAGAAGCTGTCCAGTGGTCGCGTCAAAATGCTGTCGAAAGTGCCCTGCTGCATCATCTTCTCGAACGGCGCGTCGAAGCCGCGGCCGGTCATCTCGGCGAAGCTGAAGGCGGTCTCGGTCAGCCCGTAGAGCAGCGCCACCTCCGCTATGCCCCACCCGCCCAGCGATCGGAAGCGCGTGAACAGAATGGCTACGATCGCGAACTCCAGCCCGGTTATCAGCGCGAACCCGGCCAGATCGAGCCAGAACGACACCTTGTACTGCATCTGTGCGCGAATCCGCGCCCCCACCAACCGCCAGTATAGTGACCACATACCCACCCCCGGAGTACGGAATTGAAAATTGAGAATTGAGAATTGGGAACTTTTGTTTCTCAATTCTCAATTCTTCATTCTCAATTAGACAAAGTTTAGGAAGACGCCATTCTACTTTACAGTGTGGGTGGCGGGAGACTGAGGGGGCAGCCCCCTCAAACCCCCTTTTTCCCAGAACTGTAAAGCGCCAAAGAACCTTGTCTTAGCCCCCTTGGATCACCACCTTGCGGATCGCCGCCCGCTCGACCAGCAGGCCCAGGCCGGTCAGCACGACGATCCAGAACAATTGGAGCAGCAGCACCCGGCCCACCTCCGCGCCCTGCACCTGGCCTAGAAACACCTGCGCCGGTAGGCCGGCGATGGCCTGGAACGGCAGCAGCCGGGCGATCGTGGCCAGTGTGGGCGGAAAGAACGCCAGCGGTATCAGAAAGCCCGAGAAGAAACCCAGCAGAGAATTAGCAATCGCGATCACGCCGCTGCTGTCGACCAGCCAGAACGCGCTCAAGTTGACGATAAACGCGAACGCGAATGAGGCCAACATCGCGAAGAACACGGCCACCGCAAATGCCAGCGCCTCCTCCGGCGCCGGGATGCGCGCATCGAAGTACAGGACGCCGATCAGGTAGGTCAGCGAGCCCCGCACCAGCAGGTTGAACACCCGCTCGCCCAGGCTGCGGCTCAACCAGTACCCGTAGAAGCTCCAGGGCCGCGTCAGGTCGGTGATCACTTCGCCGCTGCGGATCGTCAACATGATCTCCCACGGGATCCAGCCGGCGCCGATCGAGATTAGCGATTGCATGACCCAGACATAACTGACCGCGTCATTAACGCTCAAACCGGCCACCTGCCCCCCGGCGCCATAGACCGCCCGGTAGACGAAGGACATCACCGCGCCAAAGAAGGCATTCGTCAGCAGGCCGGCGATGTAGGCGCTGCGGTAGGTGGTGGCCCGGCGGAACGAGCGCAGCGCGATCTCGTAGTACAGGCGCATTGGCAACCTCATCTGTGAGCAAGAGCACGCCGAAAGGCGCCTGAGCAGCCCAGAGTGGGCCTGCCGAGGCGCACCAGTAGTAGTTAATCGCGCGATCGGCTAGAGGATACTGTACTGTACGGGTGTGTGCATCAGTCTTGGGACGGAGGTGGACACCTATTGCGGGATTCCGGTCGCTGGCATCCGCATGGTATACTCGTGAGCAGGCTGCCCGTGAGCGTATCAAGGTACTTCACCTATTTCTTGTCGTGGATTTTCGCCCGGTTGGGCGAAAATCCACGACAAAAGGAAGAAAAAGTACCGCTCTGCCGAAGGCTGAAACCACATCTATTATGATGACCGCGTAAATCCTGTTAATTATAGCAAAGCGCGAAAAAACTGTAGTGTGAAGGAGCAACGACTATGACGGAGACACGCGCATCCAAGGGTGAGCGAGCGTGGTGGCGGCGGCCCGGCTGTATCCTGGCGGTAGCGGTGCCGCTCGTGCTGCTGGTCGGCGGGATCTGGATCTACTTCAGCCTCTACCAGGGGCGCGAGATCTCGCGCTACACCGGCGTCCCGGTCAAAGTCGAGATGCCCGAATGTATCACCAGCCGCGATCAGATCATCAGCATCAGCTTTCACAAGGAAACTTCCGGAGAGACGATCAAGGATCTCACCTACGTGTGCGACGGCCGCATCTTCTCGCAGGAGTACAACGATTTCGGCATTCTGCAAGGGTCGGTCGAGTGGATTTTCAAGCGTTAGAGACTGCTTGAAAAGGGGGAGTTTGAGGGGGCCGCCCCTCAAGAATCCCCTTTCTACCGCAGATCGCAGGACTGTCTGAAAGGGGGAGTTTGAGGGGGCCGCCCCTCAAGAATCCCTCTTCCACCACGAAGCTTCGGCAACAAATCAACCTTTTCAGACAGTTGCTTAAATGAGCTATTTTACATATTTTAGGTGAATAGCCGATTATAATTGTCGGTAGCTCCTGCTCAGGAGGCGAGCGAACGGATCACGCCGGTATAATCACCTGTTAATCTACGATTAAAGATCACGTCAATACGATAGTTCTATGGGACTTATGCGCGCTTTGGGCATAAGTCCTTTTTCTTTGCAGAAAACCGGCAGCATCAATTATGTTCCGTTGCTTAGGAACTGATTATGCGGTTGTTAAGAGATGATTCCAAGCTTTCCTTTCACATGAGGGTCACTTACCTCATCTATACTACGAGCGCACCAGTACTACGCTATACCCTGGGTAGATTTCCTCTCTCACCGTCCGGCCTACTCATGTTGAAGGAGATTAGCTGCCATGAAGCGAACCAGTCCTACGTCGATCATGCTCGGCCTCATCCTGCTCATCGCGCTCGCAACATCGGTCGGCGCCGGCGCGCATCCGGTCGCCGTCGACGGCAACATCAGCGACTGGTTTGCGACAACACCGCTCACCAGCCCCGGCGCCTATCCCAACCCCAACACCGCCCAGGTTGCACGCAACCCCCAGCAGCAGGGCGAGTTTATCTGGCGCGACGCCGTCCACGATCAGCGCATCAGCGCCACCACTACGATCACCAAGGATGTGGACCTGCGTACATTCCGTGTCACCGGCGACGCGACTAACCTGTATCTGTCGCTGAACGTCGAGAGTGTCGTCGCCCAGTCGGGCGGCAAGGTCGTCGAGTTCCAGATCGGCGTCGATACCACCATCGGCGCCGGCAGCACCGAGCTTGTCGATGGCCCCGGCAGCACTGGGCTGATCAGCACCACCGTCGCAGGCGATGCGGCCTGGGAGTACCTGATCCAGACTCAGTTTAAGAACAGCCTGACCGCCGCGCCGCGCGTCTACAGCGCGCCCGGCGGCGTGCCCTCGACCACCGGCACCAGCGGGCAGTTGAAAAGCCAGGGGGTCGATACCGCCGAGCTGAAGGTCCCCTGGAGCGCGCTCGGCGGCATGCCTGCGGCGGGCAAGTCGCTGCGCTTTACCGTCGCCACGCTCTACAGCGACCGCTCCGACTCGTCCGCGCCGCTGGCGAACGGCAGCAAGGTGATGGACACCATGCACCCAACCCAGACGGCCGGCGAGGACTTGGAGGATGGCGCGCTCAGCTTCTACGTCGAGGTATTCTTCGACGCCAAGGGCGAGGTCTTCTCCCCGCTGCTGATCACCGAGTTCCTGATCAACCCGCTCGGCCCGGATGACACCTCGGCCCAGAACACCGAGTGGATCGAGATCGCCAACGTCAGCGCCTTCCCCGTGCAGCTCGGCGACTACAAGATCGGTGACGCGGCCAGGCGCATCCCCGGCGAGGCGATGTTTGATTTCCCGGTCAAGACGCTCAACGCCGGCGCAGTCGTGATCGTCGCCAATAACAAGACCAGGTTCAACCAGAATTACCCCGGCATAGCCGGCTCGCCAAACGTGACCGTGTACAGCGTCGGCGAGCTGACCTCCTACGGCTCCTGGTCCAGCGGCGCCGGCATACTGACGCTGCTCGACGGGCCGAGCGCGGTCGCCACCAGCTTTACCGAAGAGGTTGTGCTGCTCGACGGGCGCGACACGATCGTCGATCTGGCCAACTACATCAGCTCGGTGCTGCCGAACTCGCCGGCCCAGCAGGGCCACGTGCCGATCGTGGTCCAGGGCAGCCTGGTGCCGGTAGAGCGCAGCTACGAGCGCTGCCCGCCCAGCCGCGACACCAACGACAACACGTTCGATTTCATCCCGCACGACGGGCGCCCGGCCCAGACGCCCGGCGTGGTCTGCGCCGGCAAGACCGCGCTGAAGCTGGTCAAGTCGGCCACCACGACGGTGACGGTCGGCGGCCGGATCGACTATGTGCTGACCTACAGCAACAGTGGCGCCAGTGTCACCAATGTCTTTATCACCGATACGCTGCCGGCCAACCTGACCTATGTCGCCGATAGCCAGGTCGCGAACCCGGTGTTCGGCACCAGCCCGATCGTGTTCACCAACCTTGGCGGCGGCACGCTCCAGTGGAAGCTGCCGCTGGTCGGGACCGGCTCAGGCACGATCAGCTTCTCGGCGCAGGTCGACAACAGCGCGGCGCTAGTCGGGCAAAGCCGCACCAACAGCGCCGTGATCAATAGCTCAATGCCCGACACCGACGCGGCCGACAACACCTCGACGGCGACGACCAGCCTGACGGCCGTCCCGCAGGCCAACCTCGGCATCGCCAAGGCGCTGACGTCGCCGCCGGAATCGTTCTACAACGGGACCCAGGCGGTCTATACGCTGACCTACAGCAACACCGGCGACCTGCCCGCCGAGCATACGCGCATCACCGACACGATCTCGTCGGGCCTGACCTTCGTCTCCGCCAGCCAGGCGCCGGCCATGGCCGATAGCGGCATGGTGGTCTTCGACGTCGGCACGGTGGCCGGCCCGGCCGATGCGACGATCGTCCTGACGTTTACGCTCTCGGCTCCCAAGGCCGGCGGCACGACGATCGTCAACAACGCCGAGATCAGCACGACCAGCACGGAGCTGGTGACTGCCGACAACGCCGCCGCAGCCTCCACCCAGACCATAGCGGAGCCGCCCCTCGACCTGGCGCTGACCAAGACTGCTAGTGTCGCCGAGGTTCGGATGGGCGGGGAGATCAGCTACCAGTTTACGCTCGACAACCTCAGTGTGATGCCAGCAAGCGACATTCAGGTGGTGGACACCCTGCCGGCCGGGCTGACCTACAAGCCGGGCAGCACCACCGACGGCGCCGGCGAGCCAGCCATCTCCACCGACGGCCGCACACTCACGTGGACCTTGCCGGCCAATCTGGTCCTCGACGGTGGCGCGCGCACGTCGTTCGGCTTCGTCGCGGTCGCCTCCTCGGTGGACCCCGGCGACGCGCTGGTCAACAACGCGGTCGTACACGTCGCCGGCGACCCCACCGCCGAGAACAACGCTGCGGCGAGTGGGGCGACGGTGGTGACGGGGACGCGGGTGTTGTTGCCGCTGGTGCTGCGGTAGCACCAGGGCGTTATCGCAGTAAAGCGGGCGGTGGCCAGATCAACTCGTTGATCTGGCCACCGCTCTGTTCACACGTCCACGACTCCTCTTTTCACCTACCCTCAAGTCGCCGTTTAAGCTCATCGAGAAGTTCTGCCGTAGGCAGGGCAGCCGGCGCAGGAGCGCTGCGTGGTTCGTGGCAGCAGCACCTTTCGATGACCTCGGTAAGCCGTCGAATCAGCACTAGCAGCTCTTTGCAATCACCATTGCCCCCGGTTCCAGGTTGGCCTCCGCCGCCCGTTTTGTCCTGATAGAAGATCAGCCCGGTGAACTGGCGGAAGCGCGTTACATGATTGCCCCCCGGCGAGGTCGCCGATACATCAGCTGAGAAGAGATAGGGGCCAACTAATGGCGTATCGGCGAACTCTCCCCGGTACTCGCCATTCGCATCGAGATTGAGCACCAGGGTGCGGGTAACGTTATCGGGCCTGGTCACGTGAACTTCAGGTGGGCCGTCAAGCCGGATCGGCTGACCATACACGGTAGGCGCCAGCACTAACGTCATGGTCGAGCCAGGCGTGTAGCTGGACTGGATGAGGTAGCCTCCCAGACGCAGGTCGCTGCGCGCCTTGCACATCACCGAGTAGTAAAAAGGTTCGCTCGCGCCTGTTGGGGCGCCGGTAACGCTTGTCTGGCCGGCGAAATTCTCCACCCACACCAGCCAGCGCCCAATATGCGCTTTTGGCCGGTTCGGGAAAGCTGGAAAGACCCAGCGGAAGAAGAGGTGCGATTTACCTTGGATATATTCGACGTTGGGCAGCGGGCCGGCATCACTAGGGCTGATGATGGTGCCATCAGGCGCTTCGAGCCAGACACGGATATATTTCGGGTAGGCGAACGTCTGTCGGAAGACCAGGATGAAATCCGCCGCCACATCGACTTCACCCAGATACACCGGCGTCGCTCGTCGTTGGCCGGGCAGCACGATGCCAAGCGGGTCTTTGACAAAGGCTTCATCGCTGACATCGCTCAAAATCTGGACGTAGAGCTTTTGGAGCAAAAACTCCTTGTAGCCGACAATATCACCTGTGATTTGAGCTACGCCGTTAGTCACGCTGGCGATCTGCACGAGCTTATCTTCCAACTGATTCAGACCGAGGCCAACCGCAAATACCCGTTGTCGAGGTAGCTTGGTAGAAACTGTGGCCGTCGCGTCCGGAATATCGGGCAAGGTGTTTTGGATACCATCGGTCAAGACCACCAGGGCGCGGCTGTTGGCGACGGCTGAATCCAATACCTGGCTGCCCAGAAGAATCCCGGCACCAATGGATGTGTTGCCCGATGGGTTCAAATTGGCTAGTGTCAGCGCATTCAGCGCATCAGCCCGCCCATTCCCTGGACCGCCGACGAGTTCCATACTCAGCAGAATGTCTTGTGGGTCCTGAGCAGCATTATTAAAGCGAACTAGCCCGATCCGGTCGTTATCCTTGAGCAATGAAATGTAAAGCTGGCCCGCTTCGATAGCAAGGTCTACCTTTTGCTTACCTGGAATACCTGTGGCTTCGCTCATGCTGCCCGATCGGTCAAAGACCAGGACCGAATCCACCGGTGGCGGCGGGATCGCCAGCGCAAGCAGGTCTACTGTAACCAGGGGGGTTAAGGGATCGTCGGGCGTTGTCACCTGGAGGCTGCCGGAGAAATTCGGCCCGCCCACATTGCTGGAAGTGAAAGCTACGAAAACCTTCCGCGTGGTGTATGGCTCGTTGACCGGCGCCGGCAGGGTGAAGCTGAGATCGGTGTTGGGGGCATAGCTGAACTGGCCGCTCGGAGGACTTAGGTTGACCCGCAGGGTGCCCGGAAAGCCAATCTGCCGGTTGCGAACCTCGAAGGATCGGTACATTGTCAGGCCATGGGCTACCTGGCCGAAATCCAGCACCAGCGAGCCGTTGCCGGTCACGACCTCCATACGCGGCGTGGCAGCGATGTAGTTATTGAGCTGGTCGGCGATTCCCTGGATGCAGACGCCACAGAACGGCTCTTTCGCCACCCGCATACGGCACAAATAAGCGGGCCGGTAGCGCCCACAGTGATAATACTTGGCGCCTTCAAACAAGCCGATCTGAAAATCGCTGCTCAGGACGTTCGGCCGCTCATCTTCCATGGTGCAATCTGGATTTTCCATCGTGGGGATAGGCACTTCGGGCGTGACCATCTCTACCCACAATTGCTTGATCGGCTGGCCCGTGGCAGCCAGGTCGGCAAGTGAGGTCGCCGTCGTCACATTTGGTTGGGGCGGCTCGCCGGACGGCGCATTGTTTCCATAACCATATGGATATTCGTCGGCCAAACTGAACGCCGCGTGGCCAAATTCGTGCAGGGCGATGTCCGTCCATGTCTCACCAACAGATGTGCCCAGCCCGGTGGCAAAAATCCGATTTCCTGACGAAGCGCAACCGCCTCGCTTGGGCGTGTTGACGATCACCGCCCCGGCATACCACTGCGGAACATGGGTATTGAGCGTCGATGTGACGAGCGACCAGTTGGGCGCAAGGCAACGATGTATATTGCTGGTACAAAAGGTGGCGTCGAAATAGGTATCTGCCTCTGTACCGTCTGCCGGCTCGCTTTCATCAGGACAATCGGCCGGATCATCGGCCCCGCTATCGGTTGACGTTACATTGAGCTTAAAGACATTGATCGCCCCGCCGACCGCCGGATACCACGGCTCGGCCTGGAGCGCGGCGACAAACTCATCGCACAGGGCATCGAAGTCATCCTGCTGCTGACCAGCTTGAAAACCTTCCGCCAGGAGCACGATATTCATGCGCTGGTTGTCAGGCCCGTTGTCGAGGATCTTCGCGGAGCCCAGCACCATTCCATCATTTACTCCCATCATCGCCTCCTTGCCGGTCGCCCAGGCTGATTGTGGCGATGCGTTCCGCCGGACCCTCTGCACGCATCTCCAGATCGTGCTCAGAAGGTCTGGCGCTTGAGTAAATGTGAAGCTCAACCAGGTCCGTTACGTCTGGCACGAGGATGTCGAGGATGACCTCATGCTGATGCGCCCTCACTCTTCTAATTTTGCCGTCTGCGTCGAACATCTCCATACTCGAGTCGAAAGGGTCTTGCATCACCTGCCTGTAAATAACGCGACCCTGTCTGTCTACGACCTCATACCAGGATCCAGAAATGCCACGCCCTGCCGTGGTTCGAGGTAAGTCGTGAGATTTCGGCAATGTCATGCTCTCGATTCGGATTTCATTCTCGATTGTCCACTTGCCATCCCGCCAGGCGACGCTCAACCGGCGAACGGGGCAAGGGAATGTGATCTTGGGAGTCGCCATACGATGTTTCCTCCTTACTGTTGACTATCCAGCTATAGCAATCCTATCTGAGTTGTAAAGTGGAAATGGGTTCCTGTGGGGGCTTCCCCACACCCCCTTTTGCAACTCATTAAGGAACGCTATATGAATGTGTCGCCACTTCGCCGATTCTTGTGAGGAACGTATTCATTAGTATATCTACGTGTCCAAAGATAATTCTGTTGAATACAGATCGATTGGAACGTCATCGAGGGCTTTGCTAAAGAGAACGGGCGTGATCACAGAATTGGGGCACATCTTCGTTGTACTGAGATTCTACGAAAAACGCCCCGACCTTTCGGCCGGGGCGCCCGCGTTGCCACGACCGTGATGGTCGCTGATCGGGAAGTGGCCGGGCCTAACTGCTCAGGAAACACTCCGAGGCTCTACATGCCTCTCGCCGATTCCTTTCCGTGATCGCTTGCCACGCTCCGCTCCATTGTGCGAAGCAACGGTCACAGGCGCGGGTGTCCTGGGGGCGACACGCGCGGCGATGCGCCAACTGTTCAGCCGCCCGATGTCGAGCCGGAAGATGTCGCGCACGCTGAGCTGCCAGCGCCCTTGGATCTCCTTGTCCAACAGCACCCGAAGCGCAGGCGTCTCCTGGATCGAATAGGTCTTGATCAGGTCATTTGCCGAGCCGCCGGTGTTGTTGTGCAGCACGACCGCCGTGCCGTCGGGGGCGATCAAGTCGACCCGCAGATCACCGATGTAGGTATGGCTAATATTGACCTGGATGCGCAGGTCGGTGATCGCCCCTTGCTGATCGATGTCGATCGAACTCACAACCGGCATGCCGACATCAGGAATGTTCAGGCCAGGTTCCACCTGGACGTCCACGACATCTTCGGCCCTGGCGGCGTTGGCCGCCTCCTGGACCGCCCGGAACGCATTCACCTTGCCGTAGCCGAACCAAAGACTAAACCCGTCGCCACTGAAATCGCCTGGCTCGTTGACAGGTGTGTCGGTTTCAAACGACAGATCCTTGTCAGCCGTTCGTTGCAGCAGTTGCTTGACCTCCAAGGCACTCAACGAAGGATTGGCCGACAGCACCAACCCGCAGACGCCAGCGGTCGTCGGCGTGGCGCTCGACGTGCCGCCGAAGCGGCTGGTAAATCGTGAGCCGCGGGTAAAATCGGTGTTGAGGCCGAACCCTTCATTGTCCGTGGTGGTGATACCGCGACCAATCGGGCTGATCTGGTTGAGGTCGTCCCAGTTGTCCGACGGGGCGCACACGCAGATCTGCCGCCCCCACGATGAATAGGCCGCCCGCGTCTTCCGCGAGGTGCTGGCGCTGACCGTGATGACGTCTGGGTGCGCGGCGATCCAGCGGTCGATTGGGCCGCTGTAGGAACGTACGCCGGACTGTGTGCGGAAGCGGTACGTGCGCGTGTTGGCTAAGTCCTGAACCGGGCAGTTATTATTGCCTGCGGCCACGCAAAAGATCAACCCCTTGCCCCGCCGGCCGCCGGTGCGCGCCAGTGTCGCAATCGTATCCCGCAACGCGATGCTCATCGGGGCGTTGGCCGGCCCAACCCCCCACGAGCACGATACAACGTCGGCCAGCGAGGAGACCTTCTGAAACATGAGGATGAAATGGGCCTCGCTCATGTCAAGCGAGAAGCGCACCGCGACAAGGGCACAACCGGGGGCGACGCCGACCACGCCGGTGCCGTTCCCCTCGGCGACCGCGACTCCTAAACAAGGCGTGCCGTGGTAATCGCCGGACTCAAACTGGGAGGTGGCGGCGCGGGGATGCACATCGTCATCCCAATCGATGCCGGCGTTGATGGCATAGCCGCGAACTGTGGCGTTCAACTGCGCGACGACCTTGCCTTCGCCCTGGAAATCGGGGTGCGTCAGGTCGAAACCGTCGTCGGCCACGGCCACCACAATATCGCGCCGACCGCGCGTCAGGTCCCAAGCCTCGGGCGCGAAGATCCCCGCGCCGGCGACCAGATCCGGCACGCTGGCGACCGGAGCGTGAAGGTGCCATTGGCTGGAAAAGAGCGCGTCGGCTGGAATAAACGCGAAGCGAGTCAGTTGCCGGACCAGGTTCGGCTCGGCATACTCGACATCGCTACGGCTGACCGCCGCGTTCGCGGTGCGGATCGGGTTCCGCCCGGTCGCGTCGGTGACACGCACTAGGTAGGTTTTGTTTCCCAGATCCTGCTCGATGACCAAGTGCTCCGCCGCGAAGTAGTCCCGAATGCGAAGATCGGGTGTGTCCGGCGTGAACTTAATGAAAAAACTCTCGGTGATTAGGTACTCGTTATCCGGGGAGTGCCGGTCCTGGTAGACGTGATGGACGATGTGATTCTCATCGCGAAGCTGGCTCATAGCGTGGTCCCGGTCGCCGGCGATCTGGGCGCGCACCATCCCTGGCGCCGCCTGCTCGGCCTCGCGCAGCTCCACCCCCGCCAGCGCGGCCGCATCCTGAGCTGCTGCGGCATCTTCGGCGTGAATCGTTACGGCTGTCTCGTCCTGCTGAACTTCGATCTTACGCCCACCCTGCCAGAAATATGTGGTCTCAGCCATCGTTGGTGCCTCCTGAATCAAGCGAACGCGAAGATCGTCGATCGCTCGGATGTATAGTTTGTAAACTGCCTCTTTGGTCGGCTTTCCTACAAGAACGAAAAAGATCAAGGAATTGGGGCGTGCCCCTATGTGAAGATCATCTTAGAGACTGTCTGAAAAGGTTGATTTGTCGCCGAAGCTTCGTGGTGGAAAGGGGGTTCTTGAGGGGGCTGCCCTCTCAAGAACCCCCTTTCAGATAGCCTCTTACAGGCTTCACCAACGACAAGCGCCCCGACCTTTCGGCCGGGGCGCCTGCTTTGCCGTGATCTGGTGGCCACTGATCGATCTAGAACGGCGGCTCGTCGGCGGTCGTCGCGACCACCTCGGTGTCCTGCGTGGCCTGGCGCGCGTCCAGGAACAGGACCTCCTCGGCGCGTACGAACATCTTGGAGCGCTTCTGGCCGGTCTCGCGGTCCTCCCACGAGCGGGTGATCAGGCTGCCCATCACCCGCACGCGGCTACCCTTGTTCAGGAAGCGCCCGCACTGCTCGGCCAGCCGATCCCACGCCTCAATCGGCGTCCAGTCGGTCTCCACCGCCCGATCGCCTTCGTCGCTGCGTCCCGTCCAGCGCTTGGTCGCAACAGCAAAATTGGCGACCTGCACGCCTGACGGAAGAAAGCGCTGCTCCGGCGCGCCGCCCAGATACCCGATCAGTTCCACCCGGTTGATTGTGCCTTTGACCTGTTTCATAACTCTTACCTCGTGTACATACTCTTACTCATTGAGACCAGCCACGGCGACTGGCTTCACTGTTCTATACCGCGCGTAGGTGGGAGGAGTTACGGGGGAGTGTAGTAGGAGATTGGAGATTAAGCGGAAAGGGGGTTCTTGAGGGGCAGCCCCTCAAACTCCCCCTTTATGACAGCTTCCTAGAGGGCCGATTCGTTGGCCGAGCGCCGTGCTGGGGCCGGCCGTTGCCACTCGCGCAGCAGCACCGAGGCCTGCTCATACGTCATGCCGTGCGCGACGACGCCGTAGCGGCGGCGTGCCTCGGCGTCGAGGTCGAGGCCCTGCTGCTGGGCTAGCCGCTCCAGCGCGTGCAGTTGCTTCTCGTTGAGCGGGCTGCCATCGGCCGGGCGCGGGCCGGACGTGGCACCGTTGCTGCCGGCCGGCTCCTCGGCGTGCGGCGTCTGTGCCCGCCCGCGGCCACCGTCGTTATAGGAACTGCGCTCCTCGGCCAGCTTCTTCAGCCCGTCGATGAATGTGCTGGCCTGCCCTTTGGTTATCGTGACCAGGTCGACCTGCTGCTCTTGGGCGTAGGTCGCGAGTTGCTCGCCCGTCCAGGTCAGGTTCTCTTGCAGAGTAACAATGTAGTTGCGCTGCTTGTCGCTGGCCGGCGCGTCGGGGTCGCGCACGACGATCGCCGGGGGCGGGCCGGCGCTCTCACGCACGCCGGCGATCTGCTCCTCGACGGCCAGCCGCTGCGCGCGGTAGATCCGCCAGCCAAGATCGACGGCCTGGGCCACCTCTTCGTCCGAGGCGTCCAGCGGCAGAGCGATCGTTTCCTCCAACGTGATGAAGTCTTCGCCGATGCGGATGGCGGCGCGGTACGTGCGCGACACAAGTCGCTCGTCACCTTTGCGTGGGGAAGCCATGATTCCTGTCCTCCTGTCCGGCCGGCAGTGGGCTGGCAACGCGCGACCGGGCTGTCTCTCGTGCTTATAGAACCGTCTCGTCCCGTTCCGTACTTGCTCGGTCGCTCCAGCCCTCCAGCGCCGCAGGAGCAGGGAAAGTTAGTGCTATTATAGCACAAACGTTTTGATCTTGCAAGTGGTCTTGATGCGCTCCGTGGCGTTATTACAGCATAAGACAAGATTTCGGGTGACGCCATTCTACTTTACAATCTGGGAGGGGAAGACTGAGGGGGCTGCCCCCTCAAACCCCCTTTTCCCAGAACTGGCTGTTTGCTGCGCCCGCCAACCTATGCTACGATTAGCTGTTGCCCAGCCCTCGTCGAAACGAAGCTAGCCCATGTCGAACGACCAGATCATCGTGCGCGGCGCACGCGAGCACAACCTGAAGGGTATCGATGTCGTCATCCCGCGTAATAAGCTGGTGGTGATCACCGGGCTGTCGGGGTCCGGCAAATCGACGCTGGCGTTCGACACGATCTTCGCCGAGGGGCAGCGCCGCTACGTCGAGTCGCTGTCGGTCTACGCGCGGCAGTTCCTGGGCCAGCTCGACAAGCCCGACGTCGACTCGATCGAGGGGCTGTCGCCGGCGATCGCGATCGACCAGAAGGGCGGCAGCCGCAACCCGCGCTCGACCGTCGGCACCGTCACCGAGATCTACGATTACCTGCGCCTGCTGTTTGCCCGCATCGGCCGGCCGCACTGCCCCCACGACGGCCAGCCGCTTGAGCGCCAGAGCGCCCAGCAGATGGTCGATGCGATCCTGTCGTTCGCGGACGGCAGCCGCTTGATGCTGCTGGCCCCGCTCGTGCGCGACCGCAAGGGCGAGCACCAGAAGCTGCTCGACGATGCCCGCAAAGGCGGCTTCGTGCGCGTGCGGATCGATGGCGAGGTGCGCGACCTGGACGAGGAGATCAAGCTCGAAAAGTACCGACCGCATACGATCGAGGTCGTCGTCGACCGCATTGTCGTTCGTCACAGGGCCGGTGCGGCGCCCGCGACCGATCACCCCGACCGCGTGCGGATCGCCGATTCGGTCGAGACGGCGCTGAAGATCGGCGCGGGCGCGCTGCTGGTGCAGGTCGTCGGCGGCTCAGGGCCAGGCTCGGAGCTGGCGTTCTCGCAGCACTACGCATGCCCGGTCCACGGTCCGATCAATCTCAGCTCGCTCGATCCGCGCGATTTCTCGTTCAACAGCCCGAATGGCGCGTGTCCCACCTGCGGCGGGCTAGGTGTCATCCGCGAGCCGGACCCCGAGCTGACCATCCCCGACCGGGCGCTCTCGATCGCCGAGGGGGCAATCGTGCCCTGGAGCCGCCTGGCACGCACGCAGCGCCGCTACTTTGACGATCTGCTCGAGTCACTCGCCGGCCACCTGGGCTTCTCGACCCAGACGCCCGTGCGGGACCTGCCGCCCGAGGTGATCGGCACCATCCTGTACGGGTCCAACGGCGATGTTATGCCCCTGCGCTACCACGTGCGCGGCGAGGAGCGGGTGGTCAACAGTCCCTTTGAAGGTGTGATCCCCAGCCTGCGCCGGCGGCTCGATGAGGCGTCCGACGAGGCCGAGCGCACTGAGATCGACCAGTTTATGACGCCGCGCACCTGTCCGGCCTGCGCCGGCGCCCGCCTGCGCCCGGAGGTGCTGGCGGTGACGGTCGCCGGGCAGAATATCGCCCAGGTCTCGGCGCTGCCGGTGTCGGAGGCACGCCACTGGGCCGGCACCTTCATTGAAAATGTAGAATTGAGAATTGAGAAAGACCAGCCCCAGCCTGGAGAAAGTAATTCTCAACTCTCAATTCTCAATTCTCAATTTTCTTCGCGCGAGCGACTGATCGCGACGCCGATCCTGAAGGAGATCGGCGCCCGTTTGGCGTTCCTGGTAGATGTGGGGCTGGGCTACCTAACGCTCGACCGGGCGGCGGCGACGCTTTCCGGCGGCGAGGCCCAGCGCATCCGGCTAGCGACCCAGATCGGCGCCGGCCTGATGGGCGTGCTGTATATTCTCGACGAGCCGAGCATCGGCCTGCATCCGCGCGATCACGGCCGGCTGCTGACGACCGTGCGGCACCTGCGCGACATCGGCAATAGCGTGCTGGTCGTCGAGCATGACGAGGATACGATCCGCGCCGCCGACTGGATCGTCGACATCGGGCCGGGGGCGGGTGAGCACGGCGGTGAACTGATCGCCAGCGGCCCGCTCCAGGCGATCCTCGACGAGCCACGCTCGATCACCGGGCAGTTTCTCAGCGGTCGCCGGCGCATTCCGGTGCCAAAGCGCCGTCGTAAAGGCAGCGGCAAACGTTTGACGCTCAAGGGCGCCCGTGAACACAATCTGAAGCAGATCGAGGTCAGCCTGCCGCTCGGCACGCTGATCTGTGTGACCGGCGTCAGCGGCTCCGGCAAATCGACCCTGGTGAACGATACCCTGTATGCGCGGCTGGCCCAGGCGCTCTACAATGCGCGCGAGCGGCCCGGCGCCCACGACGCGATCTACGGCATCGAGCATCTCGACAAGGTGATCGCGATCGACCAGTCGCCGATTGGCCGTACGCCGCGCTCCAATCCGGCCACCTATACCAAAGCTTTTGATCCGATCCGCCAGCTTTTTGCCCAGGTGCCCGAGGCGCGCACGCGCGGGTACGATGCCAGCCGCTTTTCGTTCAATGTCAAGGGTGGCCGCTGCGAGCACTGTAATGGCGAGGGCCTGATGCAGATCGAGATGCGCTTTCTTCCCGATCTCTTCGTGCCGTGTGAGGTCTGCGGCGGCGCCCGCTACAACCGCGAGACGCTTGACATCCGCTATCGGGGTAAGAACATCGCCGAGGTGCTCGAGATGACGGTCGAGGAGGCGGCCGGCTTCTTCGAGCGGGTGCCGGCCATCCGCGAGAAGTTCCAAACGTTGATCGATGTGGGGCTAGGCTACATCCACCTCGGCCAACCGGCGACGACGCTCTCCGGCGGCGAGGCCCAGCGGGTCAAGCTGGCGGCCGAGCTGGCACGCCGCGCGACCGGGCGAACGCTCTACATCCTCGACGAGCCGACCACCGGCCTGCACTTCGCCGATATCGAGCGGCTGCTCCAGGTCTTGCAGCGCCTGGTCGAGGCCGGCAATACCGTGCTGGTGATTGAGCACAACCTTGACGTAATCAAAAATGCCGATTGGATCATCGACATGGGGCCGGAGGGCGGCGACGCCGGCGGCTCGGTCGTCGCCGTGGGCACGCCTGAGCAAGTGGCCCAGGTGGAAGCTTCCTATACCGGGATGTTTCTGCGCCGGGTGTTGTAATGCCTTTAGTCAAGCGCCGTGAGCGACAGGATCTCGATCGTCAGCTTCCGATGCTGCCCTGAGCAGCTTGGCAGCACGCGCGTCTCCAGCACCTGCTTCCAATAATCGGAATGTCCCCAGTTTGGCCGAATCTCCGAGCGGGTCATGATTCTGTCTGGGTAGCCGAGTTCCTGGTCGTAGCTGAGCCGCCTGGTGGTGAAGACCCGGTGGCACGCGCACGCCAGCGACGATGGGTGACACCGCGACGCCGGGATCTCCTCGATGCGCTCGCTGAGATCGAAGAGCCGTGGAACGGTGAGCCCGGTCAGCCAGGGTACGTCGCAGGTGTCCTGGATGATCCGCTGCGCCTGGCCGCCGCGTACCTCGATGTTCTGCATACAGTGCTCGCCCTGGTACTCAACCAGCAGCGCGATCCGGTAGTCCGATGCCGCTTGCGCCTCCCAGCGCGCCTGCGCTTCCACGAGCGATGGTTGCTCTGCCGGCTGCCACACAGCCACTCCAAGCAGCAGGCAGCTTACTAGCAGCCCAAAGATGCCCACCAGCAGCAGACGCCGAACCGGCCCCAGTTGGGAGAGCTTTTTACACCGTTGTGCGATCGAGCCGACGATCGCTGCCAGCACTACTGGTCGCATCATAGGCATCGGCGGGGCCGCTTGGTGCCGGGTGATCTCGGCCAGACGGCCCTTCCCGCATCGTGCGTAGGAATGTGTTCCTTCCCCAGGATGAGAATCTTTATCGGCAAACACCGCGACAATCAGGCACGCTGATAGAAGGTACGATCGCCAGATAACAGTTTTGTTATTCTGGCGACCACAAGAGCTTACAAAAAAGTAATCAAACTCGTGTATGCTTAACTTTACCAGTTTTCTTGAGACGGCGCAATCACCCAATCGCATCCCAGGACCGCCTCAACGAGAGGAGTAGATGATGCGGTTTTCTTATCGCCTGGGTATTGTCATCACGTTTTGTTGCTTGGCCGTCCTGCTGACGGCTGGACTGGTTTCAGTGTTGTTACCCCGGACCCTCACCGATGTCACCTGGATATATGTCGCACCTACTCCGGCGCCTGGCCAGGTGGCGTCAGGTACAGCCGAGCCGAGCGGCTTTTTCTCGCTTCCCGCGCTTCCTCCACTTCCGCTGGGACTCCAGAGGTTGTTTGGCGAGCCATCGCCAGTTGTGACGCCGACGGCACAGTTGGCCGCCGCGCCGCTCACTACTGACACCGCCGTCTCCGAATCAGCCTCCGCATCGACTGCGGTTGCCACTTTGCGGCCTGGCACAACGCCGACCGCGACGCGCCGGTCGACGGTTGAGCCGGGGACGAGTGCAGTCAGCGAGCAGGCGGGCCCGGCCGAGGCACCGACCGGCACCGCCGTGCCGAGCACAAGCCCAGGCTCACCGGATGAGCGCGATGAGGCCAACTCGTCCAATACGCCCACGCCCTCGCCGCGGCCAACGTTCGGGCCACCATCGCGCTCGCCCCAGGCGACCCCGACGCGCGGCTCCGGCCCAACCTCCGTGCCGACCGCGACGAAGCCGCCGACCCAAGCAACTCAGCGACCGGCGCCGACAAGCCGACCATCGTCAACTCCTATACCGACCAACCGGCCGCCAGCGACCGCGGCGCCAGGCAATACCGCCGTGCCGCCGCCAGCGACCTCGGCGCCAATCAGTACCGCCGTGCCGGCAACCAGCACGCCAATTCCGCCGTCGCCCGAGCCGCCCACCAGCACGCCAAGGCCACCCACCAAGACGCCGAAGCCCACCAGGACGCCGGTGCCGCCCACCAGCATACCTGAACCGACCAACACGCCAGTGCCGCCCACCAGCATACCTGAACCGACCAACACGCCAGTGCCGCCCACCAGCACGCCGGTGCCGCCCACCAGCACGCCGGTGCCGCCCACCAGCACGCCGGTGCCGCCCACCGACACGCCTGAACCGACCGACACGCCGGTGCCGCCCACCGATACGCCCGAACCGACCGACACGCCGGTCCCGCCCACCGACACGCCCGAACCGACCGAGAATTCGGTCATCCCAACGTTGCCGATACCGAATATAGCATTCCTAACTAAGTCGTAAAAGGGGGTGTAGGGAGGCCCCCACAGAAAAGCTTTTCCACTTTCTAAATCATTTAGGAATGCTATATCCTTTCAAGCTCATAAAAGATCTTTCATCTGCACACTGCTGTTCGTAACAAAATGCCAATGAAGCGACGTTACACTTCAGCCATACTTGAACCCCGCTTCATCATAGCCCTCATCGCAGCGCTGTCTTGAGAGGAGAACAACGCAGTGGGCTTGAACCATAGGATCGGAATCCTGGGCGCGACCTTGGGTCTAGTGCTCCTGTTGACGGCTGTCATCGTATCGCTGCTCACTCCCAATGGAATCGGGATGGTGACCTGGTTCGATGCGCCGGCAACCGCTGCGCCGATCCCATCGCGGAACGACGCCCCTGGCTTCCCGACCTGGCCGCCGCTACCACATCAAGCGACCGACGTGCCGGTAGTGGAGATTCAGCCATCGTCTGTGCCGGCGAGCTCGCCAACACCCTCGGCGGTGCGCGCCAGCGCAACTGCCAGCCGGCCAGGCAGCGCGCCGGCCGCCCCGCAGCCAAGCTCGATCGCCGCCCCAGTGGGGAGCGCGCCTGACGCGAATGTTCCCAACACCGAGCCGGCGCTCGCCGAAGCCGTGGATCTGGTGGATGAGGATGGAGCGGCCGACTCAGAAGCGCCGAACGAGCCGCAGGCAACCTCCGCTCCGCCGTCGGGCCAGCCCCAACCACCACCGGCGGCCCCAACCAACGCACCGGCGCCCCAGCCGACCCAAGCGCCAACCCGCCTGCCCCAGCCGACCCAGGCGCCCCAGCCAACTCAAGCGCCTCAACCGACCCAGGCACCGACGCAAGCTCCCCAGCCAACTCAGGCGCCAACTCAAGCTCCCCAGCCGACTCAGGCGCCCAAGCCGACCCAGGAGCCGACCCAGGCGCCCAAGCCGACCCAGGAGCCGACCCAGGCGCCCAAGCCGACCCAGGAGCCGACCCAGGCGCCCAAGCCGACCCAGGAGCCAACGCAAGTGCCGCAGCCAACTGAGGAGCCGACCGATACACCGCCGCTCTTACCGCTCCCGCTTCCAACGCTGCCACCGCTTCCAACACTGAACTTGCCGCTTCCGCTGCCGCCGCTGCCCTTACCGCCGCTCCCGACAATTGGGTTGCCCTGATATCGTTTCTAAATGAGCAGGAGGGGTGTGAGGAGGGACGCTGGCCCTCCTCACACCCCTCCTGCTGATTCGGGGACATTCAGGCGATGACGCGTCTACTTCGCGATCTCGCGCGAGATCACCAGGCGCTGGATCTCGCTGGTGCCCTCGTAGATCTCGGTGATCTTGGCGTCGCGGAAGAAGCGCTCGACCGGGTACTCCTTGGAGTAGCCATTGGACCCGTGGACCTGAATGGCCTTAGTCGCCGTCCACATGGCGGTCTCGGAGGCGAATAGCTTGGCCATTGACGCGGCGCTGATGTAGTCCATGTGGTTATCTTTGCGCCAGGCGGCCTCGTAGGTCAGCAGGCGCGCGGCCTTGATGCGCGTGGCCATATCGGCCAGCGTGAAGCCGATCGCCTCGAACTCGATGATTGGCTTGCCGAACTGCTCGCGAAGCTTGGCATACTCCAGCGCGGCCTCGTAGGCGCCCTGCGCGATCCCGATCGCCTGGGCGGCGATGCCGATCCGCCCGGCGTTTAGGATCGTCATGGCGATCTTAAAGCCCTGGCCCTCCTCGCCGAGCCGCCGCCAGGCCGGGATTCGGTAGTTGTCATAGGCCATCTGGCAGGAGTGGGCGCTGCGAATGCCGAGCTTGTGCTCGACCTTCACGATGCTACAGCCGGGCGCGTGGGTATCGGCCAGGAACGCCGTGATGCCGCGATGCCCCTTGGCTTGCTCGGTCATCGTCATCAGGATGATCGTGTCGGCGTGGTCGCCGTTGGTGACCCAGTTCTTGATGCCATTGATGACATACTCGTCACCCTCACGCACCGCCGTGGTCTTCTGAGAGGCCGCGTCGGAGCCGGCGCCCGGCTCGGAGAGCGAGAAAGCGCCCAGCGCCCGGCCCGACGCCAGCGGGGCCAGCAGCTCACGCTTCTGCTCGTCGGTGCCGAACTGCTCCAGGCCGTAGCAGACCAGCGAGTTGTTGACCGAGGCGATCACGCCCAGCGAGGCATCAACACGCGAGAGTTCTTCGATCACGATCGCGTAGGAGATGTTGTCGAGCGCGGCGCCGCCGTACTCTTCGGAGACCGCCACACCCAGGAAGCCCAGCTCGCCCATCTTTTTCACCAGGTCGGCTGGCCATTCCATAGCTTCGTCGCGGGCTGCGGCCGTGGGCCTGGCTTCTTTCTCGGCGAACTCGCGCACGGCCTGGCGCAGCATCTCGTGATCGTCGGTTGGGGCAAAATTCATAAGGACACCTCCTTTATGCCTTTGGCATGATACACTTCGAGAAGGTCAAGGGTAATCCGCGGCTTCAGTCCACTTGACAACCTACACGGTTTACGATATATTTCGCACGGGTGTTCGCACCTAAACAACAGAACGTTGGGCGTTCTGGCGAAGAAACCGTCGCCAGGTAAAACGTTCTCGGTCACGTGGTGCGCGGGTTCGGCGGAAGGAGCCAACCTCAAAGCCAGTACAGGCAGCGCGTGCGTAAGCACCAGGCCACACACCTCCTCTAGTTGCATGTGGATGAGCATGCGTGGATGAGCATGCATGGGTGCAAGTCCCGAGAAGTCCACGTGCTTTTGCCGTGGGAGTCATCACAAGGTTCGCTTGCCAAGCGCCGAGGCGGCGAACTCGACCGCGCGTTCGGCGGTCACGTTGTGCAAGTCGAGGATCGGGTTGACCTCCAGCAGGTCGAGGCTGAGCAGGCCGCCGGATTCAGCGACGATCTCCATCGCCAGGTGCGCCTCGCGGTAGGAGAGGCCACCCAGCACCGGGGTACCGACCCCCGGCGCCTCGCTTGGGTCCAGCGCGTCCAGGTCGAAGCTGACGTGGAAGCCATCCATGCCGCTGCTGACCCGCGCGATGGCCTCATCCATCACGGCGGCGAGACCGCGCCGGTCCACCTCGTGCATGGTAAACACATGTACCCCGGAGGCGCGTAGCGCCTCGCGCTCCAGCGCGTCCAGGTCGCGGATGCCGACCTGCGCGAAGTTGGCTTCATTGACGACCGGGCCGGTGCCAAGCAGCGAAGCCAGCGCCCGGTGGCCGCGGCCGGTGAGCGCTGCGGCGCTCATGCCGTGGATATTTCCTGAAGGGGTTGTCTCGGGGGTGTTAAAGTCGCCGTGGGCGTCGATCCAGATCACGCCGACGCGCCGGTGCCGCGCCACGCCGCTGACGGAACCGATCGCCAGGCTGTGATCGCCGCCCAGGACCAGCGGGAAGCCGCCCTCGCCAACGATCCCGGCCACGCGCTCGGCCAGCACCCGGTTGACGGTGACGAGTGGCTCCAGGTAACGGAGCTTTTCGCCGGGGGCTGGCGGCTCGAACTGCTCGGCCAGCGGCACCGGGATGTTGCCCAGGTCGCGCACCCGGTGCCCCAATGCCTCCAGGCGCTCCTTCAGCCCGGCATAGCGAATGGCGCTCGGCCCCATGTCCACGCCGCGCCGGCCCGCGCCCAGGTCGACCGGCGCGCCGATGATTGCGATATCGCGCATATGATGCTGTTCTCCTGTGTCGCTACAATGCGAGCGGGCACGCCCGGCGTTGGGCCTGCCCGCTCGCATTGTACCACGAGAGCGCGATATGTTGCTGCTGCCAGCAGTTTTTCCCACGAAGAGCACAAAGGTACGAAGCGCACGAAGAGGGCTGATAGATCCGGCTGTAGAGCCTTCTTCGCGTCTTCGCGAGCTTCGTGATGAGAAACCGTGGGCCGACTTACGCCGAGTTGCCCTAGTCGCCGGCCCGCACCTGGCCGGCGCGGCCTGGCTCGCCGCTCTCCTCCGGGCCGATCTGCCAGTAGCCAGGGCCAGCTAGCCCGGTCGCGATCGGCACACCAGCCGCTCCACTGGCGCCGGTGGGAATGGGAAGCACCGGCGGCAGCGGAACCTCGCCGGCCTCGGCGGCGGGACGGTGGTAGCGCAGGACGCCCGACTGGATCATGGCGTCGAGCGCGTCGTTGGCCTGATCGCGTTCGAAGCCAAGCTCGTGCCTGAGGATCTTGACCATCTCGTCGCGCCCTTCGGCTTCAACTCCTTCCCAGCGATTGTTCAGCCGGCTGCGTAAGATCTGGACGGCATCCTGGTAGCTCTTGCTTCGCTCGGTCATTAGATTCTCCTTTGAATAACATGAGTTACGCCGTCATCTACTCAAGCCTGGTTTTGGCCTTCGGTAGAGCGGTACGGTAGCGCCCCACTCAACCGTGGTTGGGATCATGTTGATACCGCCGGTCTTTGCTTGGGTGGCCGCCCGCGCCGTTTGGGTGGCACCCAGGGCGGGGGTGGCACCTGGTAGGTGAGCAGTTCAGCCATCGTCCATTGATGATCACTCAATCCGGCCGCCATCGCCGGCGTTCGTTCCTTCCACTTCAGTCGGGCATCACTTGGCGCCTGCTCACGGAGCGTGTCATGAGACCAGCAGAAGTTGTAACAGCTCCCTACCAGCCACATCCCAGCGTTGAGCAAACTCTCGGTGTGAGCAATCGCCCTGCCACGCCGCACCAAGCAGGCCAGCGAACTGCGAAACGTGGCGTTCAAGCGTTCAATGTAGGAGGTGTTGATATCCGTCCCAGTGCCAGTCGCCTCCAGCACCGCCGTGATGGCGACCTGGCTGCCCTGAACAATCCGCCGCTTCACACCGCTGAGGCGGCGCTTGGCGTAGTGCTTGATGAGCTGTCCAATCAGCAATCCCTCCTCCGCTTCCAGACGAGGTCTGCCAGGCCTTACCAGTCGGCACACCGCCGCCGAAACACCTTGCGAAAGGCACTGACGTAGCTGCTCAGGCCGTCCACACAGACCAGGATTGCCGTCGTCAGAGCGCACCCTCGCACCTGCTCGACCAGCGCTGTGATCAGATGACGGTCGCGATGCACACTGATGGCACCACCCAGCCACAAGCGCGATGGCGCGGCCATCGCCATTGCTTGCCAAACCTTGCTTCCGACCACTTTCACCCACAGTTCGTCGGCTTGTACGTGTTGGAGGTCGATCTGGCCCTGCTGGACCAGATGCTGGTGAAGCTGCTGAGAGTGCTGGCCGGCACGTCGCAACCAGCTCGCGACCGTACGCTCATCCAGACCAAAGGCTGCCTGAGTAGCCTGGACAGGACAGCCATGCGTAAGCAGGGTCAACACAATCGTGACCAGATCGACCGCCAGCCTCAGACGATAGAATGGCGTGCCAGTCGTAGCGGCGAAGGTTTTGCCACAAGTGCTACAGCGATAGCGGCGCTCCTTCTGGCTATGGATCGTAATATTGCCCTGGCCCACTTGGCCCCTTGCCGGGCAGTCCAGGTTATGGCAGAATTGTGCCATTGGGTTCATCTTGGTCCTCCATACGACGAGAGGTGCAAGCCTCGCCGTATAGAATGCCAGATGAGCCCTGTTTTTTCAAGTGCTGGACCCTTCGACCACGGTTGAAGGGGGTGCTACCGGCGAAAAATCGACGATAAACAATAGGTGAAATACCTTGCTGCCGCAGGCAACAGCGGCGTCAACTGACAACTGACCACTGACAACGGACAACTGCAAAGCTCCGATACTGGTAGGCATAAACTGCAAGAGTAGTGCCAGGGAAGGCTTGCGGGGGCTTGCTTCGCCTTGCTATAATCGAGGCGAACCGCAGCCGGATGAGATGTTCGGCCCAGGCTTGTGTTTGCGAGCCTGCTGCGAGTCGTGAGAGAGGAGATTGTTATGTCTACTGGATTCGATCCGCAGACGGAGGCGAATATTTTCCGCGCGCGAACGGTGCGCGGTGTGCCGCCCGATGTCTACATGCAGCCCTTCGCTGGCATCGCCGATATGCTTGAGACCCAAGCCCGGCTGAACCCGGACAAGGTCTACCTGATCTCCTACGACGACGATACCGGCGAGCGCCAGACGTACACCTACGCCCAATTTGCCGCCCGCGTCAGCCAAATGGCCAGCTTTCTGGTGGGGACGTGCGGCGTCCGGCGCGGTGATCGCGTTGCGACGGTGGCCTATAACCACCCGGACACGGCGATTGCGTACTTCGCCTGTTGGAAGATCGGCGCGACGGTGGCCCCGCAGAGCGTGGGCGAGGACGATGCGCGGATCGCCTTTATCCTGCGCAACGCCGATGCGCGGGTGGTGCTGGCTCGGCCGGAGTACCTGGAGCGGGTCGAGCGCATCCGCTTGGAGGCGCCCAATGTCCGGGAGGTAGTGATGATGGGCGCCCATCTGCGGGCTCGATTGGACGGGGAGCCCACCACGTTCGAGGCGCCTGACCCGCCGGACCTGGAGGATGAGTGCCTGCTGGTGTATACATCCGGCACAACCGGCGCTCCAAAGGGCGTCCAGTTGGTTCAGTACAATCTGCTAGTCGATGCCAAGGGCATGGTCGACTGGCACGGTCTCGACGCCGGCCAGCGTATGATGTGCGTGCTGCCCATCCACCACGTCAACGGCATCGTCGTCACGCTCGTCACGCCGATGTTCGCCGGCGCCAGCATCGTGCTCGACCTTGAGTTCAGGGTCTCCACGTTCTGGCGGCGGCTGGCTGCGGAGCGCGTGAGTATCGTCAGTGTGGTGCCGACGCTGCTCCAGTTCTTGCTGGAGGCCGACGAAGATATCGGCGCGTATGATCTGAGCCCTTTTCGCCACTTCATCTGCGGCGCCGGAACGCTGGCGACCACGCTGGCCGAGCGCTTCGAGCAGCGCTTCGGCCAGCCGATTGTGCATGGCTACGGGCTGTCGGAGACTACCGCCTACGCCTGCTTTCTCCCCGCCGATCTGGGCGACGCCGAGCACCGGCGCTGGATGCGCGACTTCGGCTACCCGTCGATCGGCGTGCCGATTGAGCCGAACGAAATGACGATCCACGACGCCGAGGGCCGCGAGCTGCCGGACGGCGAGAAGGGCGAGATCGTCATCCGCGGCCACAATGTCATGGTTGGCTACTTCCAGCGTCCAGACGCCAACGCCGAGACTTTCAAGCACGGCTGGTTTCGCAGCGGCGACGAGGGCTTCCGCCGGCGCGATGGAGCCGGGCGGCCGTTCTTCTTCATCACTGGGCGGCTCAAGGAGCTGATCAATCGCGGCGGCGTGAAGTATAGCCCGTTCGAGATCGAGGAGGTTCTGATGAGGCTGCCCGGCGTGCGGGTTGGCCTGGCGGTGGCCTTCGACAACCTCTACTATGGCGATGAGGTGGGCGCCTACATCGTGCCCGAGGAAGGCGCGCAGTTGACCGAGGAAGCGGTGCTGGCCCACTGCCGCGCCTCGATGCCCTTCGACAAGGCGCCCAAGGTTGTTGTCTTCGGCGCTGACATCCCGGCCACGACGACCGGCAAATATCAGCGCCTGATGTTGAAGGAGCGGTTTGCCGGCTGGGCGGATGTGCAGTTTAAGGAGCGTGGGAGTTAGGGACGTACGGTTTTCAACGAGCCAGGCCCGTGTTACGTGTTGCGTGGTTCGACGCACGCAACACGCAACACGTAACACGTAACAGAAAATCCCCTAACGCATGTTAGAAAATAACAGGGATGTCCCCGATCGGCTCGGGCAACTCCGCGCGCCAGTAGCGCGATCCGTCCGGCTCGCGTTTCATCAGGCGGTACTCGAACAGGGCGCGTCGCAGCGAGACGTAGTCCTCGAACAGGATATGCGCGCGCAGGATCTCGTTCACCTCCTTTTCGGTGTAGAAGCGCCCCAGCTCGAACCGTAACGCCAGGTAGGGGAGCAGGAGGATCTTATCGCGCTGCTTGGACGGCCAGAGCCGCAGCCGCCCGCGCGGGTCCAGGAAGCGCTCGATCTCCTGCGGATGCTGGACGCGCTCTTCCTCGTGCTGCTCGGGCGCCGACAGCGGCGCCCCTGCCGCCAGCAACTCCAGGGCCCGCGTGGTGCGGCCAAGCTCGATCGCACTGAGGCTGTAGATCTTGTTGGCCCCCTCGCCGCGCCGCTCGACCAGGTAGCCGGCGGCGATGAGCTGCTTGAGGTGGCGCGACACGCTGGACTGGCTCAAGTTGAGCTGGCCGATCAGCTCCTGGGCGTGCAGCTCATAGTGCCGCGCCAGTAGCTCCAGGACGCGTAGGCGTGTATCGTCGGCCAGGGCGGCCAGCCGGATGCGCAGCTCGGCCGCCCCGACCGGCGACGAGCGCAGCAGCACCCCGAAGTTGAGCGGCGCGCCGAAGAACAGCCGCAGCGTTCGATCGCTATACCACGTGGTGACAGCCCAGCCGTTATGCGGCGACGGGATCAGGATGATCCGCTCGACCTCGGCTGCGGGCACCTGGATCGCGCCGGACACTTGGCGCCCGGTGAGCGCGCGCACGGTCTCGGCGGCACTCGCTTCCGGTTCGAGACACTGCTGAAACACCTGGAGCTGGCGCTGAAGCGCGCGGGAGGCACTCGACCACTCGCCGGCCAGCACCATCTCCCACATGCGGTCAAGATGGGCGACGATCAGGTCGTGCATGGCTGGTGGGTCATTGATCAGCCCGTGGGCTTCGGCCAGCAGCGCCGGCTCACCTGCGGCGTCCGGGTGTAGGGCCGCGACGTGCGCCGCATAAACTTGCGGATCGGCCAGCAGCTCCGCTGGCGCCAGCGGGGCCAGCCGCTGGAGCAGCCGGTCGCGCAAAGCAAAGGGGTTCTGGGTCGAAAGATGCTCCAGGTAGGCCGGGAAGGTGGGCCAGGCCCGATCGGGCACGAGCGCATCGCGGAGCGCGGCGAACACCAGCCGGTTGACGTGGCGGCTCTCAGGGCTGAGTTCGGCGGCGGCCTGCGCGACCCAGGGGTGCAGATCGGTGCGGCCGTCGGGCAGATTGAGCAGCGCCATGCTGTTTAAGATAGTGTAGATCGGCTCAAGCTCAAGCTGCGCCGGCAGGGAGGTGAGCGGCGATCGGGTAGGAAGGGCAGCCATCATATACTCCTTATCATTATTATGCGATTAATTGCATAGACAGATAATATGGAGTGTATCACGAGATGGCGGGCGAGTCAAGGGGGAACGTCGTCGGTTGCCGAACCGTCGCTTCCGGTGTACAATCGCGCCACCTAGTGCTGTTCCAAAGGAGATGTTCGGCCATCGAACACGGATGCCACGGATGGGGCGGATGTTCACGGATGGCTTCTTTTCCTGACCCGTACATAAAGGAGCGGACCATGGCGACCAGAACCGAGACGACGGCTGGATCAGACGCGACGAGATCGCGCCGCCGCTGGTGGCGCATTCCGCTTGGGCTCCTGCTCCTTCTGCTGCTGGGCGTGCTGGCCTTGGGCTTGTGGCCGCTGGCGCCGGACGCGCCGCCCATCGCGGCCGAGAGCCACCCAGGCCCGCAAGCCGACGCCCCCACTGCCCCGGCCAGCCCCGGCACGCCGCGCACGATCGACGTCGCGTCGGGCGGCAGCATCCAGGCCGCGCTCGACGGCGCCGGCCCCGGCGACACGATCCTGGTGCCGCCTGGCACCTACCACGAGAGCCTGACAGTGAAGGCCTACGGGATCACGCTCAAGGGCCAGGGCAGCGGCGATGCCCGGCCGGTGCTGGACGGGCAGGGGCAGCTTGAGAACGGCGTGCTGGCGATCGGCGGCAAGTTCACAATGGAGAGCATGGTCGTGCGCAACTACACCAAGAACGGCGTGCTGGTGCGCGGCGCCGACGGCGTGGTGATGCGCGATCTGCGCACCGAGAACACCGGCGAGTACGGCCTGTTCCCGGTCGAGTCGGCCAACATCCTGGTCGAGCAGTGCGTGACGGTCGGCGTGATCGACACCGGGATCTATGTCGGCCAGTCGCGCGATATCGTCATCCGCAACAACGAGGCCTACGACAATGTCTCGGGGATCGAGGTCGAGAACTCGGTCAACGCCCTGGTCGAGAACAACTACACTCACGACAACGCCGCCGGCATCCTGGTCTTCCTGCTGCCCGATCACGTCTCCAAAGAGACCCGCCACAACATCATCCGCAATAATCGGATCGAGCACAACAATCGTCCGAACACCGCGCCGGCGTCGATGATCGTCAGTTCCGTGCCGTCGGGTACCGGCGTCATGATCATGGCCGCCGACGACACACAGGTGACCGGCAACCAGATCACCAGCAATAACTCGTTCGGCGTGGCGGTGATCAACCTGACTCAGGCGCTACCGAAAGAGACCAATTTCGACATTGGGATCTATTCGGAGCGCAACCAGATCGCCGGGAACACCTACAGCGGCAACGGCGGCGCGCCGGCGCCGGCGGTCGGCGAGGCCGGCCTGCCCGGCGCCGATCTGCTCTGGGACGGGACCGGCGCCGGCAACGTATGGAACGAGCCCGGCGCAAGCAGCTTCCCGCCGGCCCTGCCCACCCCGTCCTGGCCGGCGTTCCTGGGCCGGGCGTATATGCGGATCCTCTCGCTGCTGGCCTAGCCGGAACCAAGAACTAAGAACAAAGAACCAAGAACTAAGAACCGAGGACCGAGAACCAAAACGCAATAGCGATGCTTTGCTCTTTGTTCTTTGTTCTTTGTTCTTTGTTCTTCTTGGTCAATGGCAACAGAACTGAGTCGAAATTGTAAGGATACCGGGCTAGCCTGCCAATATCGAATCGTTATAATAATTGGTGCGGCCGGCCCGGGCGGTGTGAAGGCATGCAGGAGTGGCCGCCATTACATTCGTGTTCTACCAGGAGATCCGCATGGACTTTATCACCGGGGCGCTGCCCAATGTGATGTTTATCTGCGGTATTATCGCGATCGGCATTGGGCTGGGCATCGAGTTTAAGATCGTCGAGGTCAAAGGTCAGCTCAGCAAGCAGGGTCGTTTTGGCGCCATCGCCGTCGGCGGGCTGCTGATTCTGGTCAGCGTGTTTCTCTACACCCGCCCCCCGCAGCCGGCGCCAGTCGCCGGGGCGCAGCCGGCCGCGGCGCAGGCAGTGGCAGGCGCGCCCGCAGCGGCCCAGCAAACCCCGCCGCCGCCCACCCAAGCCCCCGCGCCAACCAAATCGGCAGCCGCCCAAGCCCCCGCGCCAACGCAAATTCCAGCGCCCACGGCGGCCCCGACCACCGCGCCGACGAATGTTCCCGGCGTGCTGGTCCCCGACATCCGCGACAAGAGCAGCAAAGACGCCAAGAAATTACTGGAGGCCGCCGGCCTTGAGTTGGGTGATCGGGTAGGCAACTGCGCGGACATCGGCGCCGGCGAGATTCGCGAGGTGAAAAAGGGCCGTATCAACTGCCAGTCGCTCCAGCCGGGCAGCACTGCCGCCCCAGGGACCCGCGTCGCGTACGTGCAGGCCGACTAGTGGCCCATCACAGGGATTTTGACGGGGGAGGTTTGGAGGGGACCGCCCCTCCAAGCCACTCCACTCGCCACAATCCGTGTGAACGACCACTAGGAAGAAGACGATTAGCACAGCTTGGCGTACGTACACCTCACGTTTCACGTTTTACGTTTCACGCGCACTTTGGGATGAAGAAGAAGTTTAGAGGCTCTCAGTGCCCCCGGCTATGGTTGAGCGCGGCCTGCAAATCGCTGAAGGTATGGACCGACTGGAACGGCAATCCCAGCTCGACGATCGTCTGTGCCACCTCGGGGCGAATGCCGACCAGCATGACCGTCGCCCCCAGGAGCTGCGCCGCCTGCACCACGCCCAGCAACCCCTCCGCCACCTGGCTATCCACCACCGGCACGCCGGTGATGTCGAGCACCAACACCCGCGCGCGCCGGTGCTCCACCGCTTGCAGCGCCCGCACTTGGAGGTGCGCCAGGCGAGCGCTGTCGAGCGCGCCGACCAGGGGCAGCACCAGCGTAGTTGCACTGATCGGGATGACCGGCACGCTCAGGTCGCGCACGATCGTTCGCTGTTGCTCCAGTTCGGCCAGCACCTGCGCCTGGGCGTCCGCACGGGCCTGCATCTCAGTCAGCGCCGTCTGCAAGGCGATGGTCCGCTCGGCGACCGCGGCCTCCAGCGTGACGCGCAAGCCGTCGAGTTCCTGCTCGCGAAGCTGTCCGGCAGCTAGCGCATCCCGCAGCGCCGTGTTGAGGCGGTCCAGAAAGACGCCCAGCGCCCCCATGATAATGATAAATAGGAAGAAAATGCTGGCAAACGTCTCCGCCAGCGCCGCGCGGCCGATCCACGGAACGCCCACCTGTTCCAAGAGCGTGATGATCAGCGGGATCGCCAGGCTCAACGCCAGGGTGATGATCAGCCCGCGCCGATCCAGCAGCAGGCCGGCCAGGACCAGCGGCAGCACAAATATCAGCAGCACGATCTGCTGGCCGCGCAGCCCAGACAAGCTGAGCGCGATGGTGATCGCGAGCAGCAGGGTGGCGATCGTGGCGATGGTGGCCGGCGCGAGCCGGCCGCGCCGGAGGAGATACAGCGCGCCGAAGATACAGAGTAGAAACACCAGCGCCACAGTACTGACGACCAGGCGATTCTGCAATGGCGCGGGCGTGATCAGGATGGCGCCCAGATCCAGCACGGTGGCGCCGATCAGGCACAGGATGAGCACCTGGAGCGTCGATGCCTGGCGCCGCTCCAACGGGTCGCCAAACGGAAGGGCGGACAACCACGAACGGACCTGCTGCATCACGAGACACCTCGTTATTCAGGCGCGGACGATCGGGTATGATGGGCGCGGCGTGGCGCGGGAATGTGCGCCGAGGCACCTGGGGATAGGGAGTAGAGGGCACACTTGCCCGCTCAGGAGTTCCGGCAGATCGGGCGTTCCCGTATCCGCAAACCCGCGTGGCAGATCAGCACGAGCCTGGCGGGCCAGCACCTCGTAGCGCCCCCGGAGCTGGTCGAGATCAGCTTGGGTCAATTCCTCCAGATCGAGCAGCGCGTTATGGGCGCCCTGCACCGCGCGAATCAGCTCGTCGAGCTTGAGCTGCATGGCCTCGCTGTCGCGATTCTGGGTGTTTTGAATCAGAAAGACCATGAGAAAGGTCACGATCGTGGTGCCGGTGTTGATCACCAGTTGCCAGGTGTCGCTGAAGCCAAAGACCGGGCCGACGACGGCCCAGCCCACGATGATCAGCAGCGCCAGGATGAAGGCGACCGGGTGGCCCATCGCGCGGGCGATCCATTTGGCCAAGCGCGTGAAGGGAGAAGCCTTATACATAGGGTGCTCCTGTGCAGGCAGCGCCTCATCGTGGGCGGAACTGATGTTCGTAGCGGATAGTATCGAACATGGCTGATCCGCATTATAACACTCATTAAGGTGTATAATTAGAAGCATCAGGGCTTTATACCCATACCTCCCATAGCCCAGTTTCATGCTCACCCTTTTCCCCACACACTGCCAATCCCTTCTGGAAAGAAGAAAAAGGCTCTCTGGCGCTTTACAGTTCTGAGAAACTGCCTGAAAAGGTCGGTGTCTCACTCGCAATCCATGATGGAAAGGGGAGTTTGAGGGGCTTTCCCCTCAAACTCCCCTTTTTAGGCAGTCTCTGTGAAAAACGGGGTTCTTGAGAGGAAGGCCCTCAGTTTGCCCCACTCACACTGTAAAGTAGAACAGTGCCACCCGAAACCTTGCTAAGAGGGAGAAAAGGAGCGCTTATTCCGGCCACTCCAGCGTGCGGCCCTGATAGGTGACGACAAAGAGCAGGTCCTCGATCTCCTCGTCCTGGAAGTGTGCCCGCACTTCCGGCGTATTGGGCAGAGCCAGCTCCCATTGCAGCTTGCGCTTGTTGGTCTCGAACGCATACTGATCGAGCTGGAAGATATCCTGCAACAGGCGCGCCGAGCCGGTCAGCCCGCGCCGATCGGGCGATCACGCCGCTCATCCACTCGTAAAGCTCGACATTGGTGAACTTCCCGGCCAGGAAGCTCACGGTTTCGTCGGCGCTGTGGGCGTGGCGTTCTCGGCCTCGGCCACCACCGCCAGCAGCGCTTGCCGACTCACCTGCTCCTGCTCGATGCGCGCCCGTAGGGTGTCCTGCCAGGTCTGGCGGGCCTGCCGGCTGGCGCGCCACTCAGGCAGCTCCGGCGCCAGGACCTCGGCGCCAGGGATGATGAACGAGTCCGGCCCCAGCGTCAGGTTGCGCTCGCGCTCCTCGGTGCGCCAGGCGCCGGCCTGGCGCAGCTTCTGTACCTGGGTCAGGATGGAGAAGATCGCCATCCACTCGTCGCCGAACACCGGCGCATTGGCGGCCAGGTCGCGGAAGCGCATCAAGTAGAGGGCGGAATCCGCGAAGGCACGCGAAGACACGCGAAGTTTGTGCCCGCATATTGGTGCTGGCAATCACGAAAGGGGGTCGAGGGGTGAGTGCCAATGATACACTGGCAACCAAGGATTCTCCTTGACCTCCGTGCTATCATGGGCGCAGGAAGAGGCGAACGGACATCTGACTACGAGGCGCATAAGGAGCAGTATGCGACAGCCAAACTATCGGGTTGATTGGTATATTCCTCAACAGATTGCGGCCTTAACCCATTTCCATCCAGACGTAACTGCTGAGGATTTTCTGGGTGTCGTTCAGGCAGGACAAGTACTTCTGGCCGCTGTCGGGAACGAGTTCCATATCATCATCGACAACCGCAAGGTGGAAATGGCTTCCCCAGCCAGTCTGAGCCAAATGAAACAGATGGTGCCCTATATGAACCATCCACTCCTACGTTGGGTGGTGGTGATCAAGCCGGAGCAACTTGTCGTGAATACCGAGGACCTCCCTATTGAGCAGGAAGGTGAAACACGCTTAAAGAATGTGTCGAGCCTTGCTGAAGCGCTTACTTATCTTCGACAGACGATTGAGAATCTGCACTGGCACCAGGCAGACACAGCATTCTTCCCTTAGAGGCTGTCTGAAAAGGTTGATTTGTCGCTCATAGTCGGTGGTGGAAAGGGGTTCTTGAGGGGGCAACCCCCTCAAACTCCCCCTTTTCAGACAGCCTCTTAGACAGTGAGTACAACATGCTGCCATACCTCTCCTTGATTACTGCACCAACGCTTTGCATTTCGGGAATGAGTGACTTTTTGGCACTTCCGCCACAGGTTCGACGGCTTGCGGCGGGGTTGGTACAAGCACAAGTCGTACATCTCGATCAGTGTGGACATTTTCCATTTATCGAGCAATCACAGGCATTTTGCCAACGAGTTCGATACATGGCTGCGCGACCAACTACGTGTACAATAGATTCGAATGGGCGCCAGCCCGTAAATACATTTATCTCGAAGAATGAGAAACCGTATGACTGCTCGTTTATTCCACTGCTCAGCATGTGGCGCCCCCTTAATCCCGAGGGGCAGCGCCTCGATTATGAGCTGTCCGTATTGTCATGCTTCAGTGGTCGTGCCCGAAGAACTGCGGCAAGTTTCAGGTGCTGCCGCTTGGTCCATGCTTCTATTTGACAGTTTTACTGCTAATGAGCATAACTGGTTAGCAGGTGACCTGCCGAGCAAATATTTCGCTAAACTAAACCAATCGATTGCCGAAGGGCGCTATCGTTCGGGAAGCCCAGGCAAGCATCGCCTCCAGTATGACAACAGCCTGGTTAATGGGCTATCCCATCTCAGATTTTCATCTGATGGTCAATAGTAAACGCATTCGCGGGAGCAGAGCAGGGAGCAGTTGGGGGGTGGTCTTCCGAGTCCAGGATAACCAGAACTGCTATTGGTTTCGGATAACCGATGCTCAGTTCTTTGCGATTTCGGTGATAAAAGATAGTCAATGGACAAACCTCGTGAACTGGACAAAAACAGACCCGATCAAACCGAAGGGGGTCAATCAGTTGGAAGTGATCGGGTATGGAACGCACTTTACCTTTTTGATCAATGGGCGGGTCGTAAGTGAAGTAGAGGATGAGCATTTCCGTCAGGGGTTAGTTGGGTTAGGCATAGAAGCGTACACGCTTGGCGAAGAAATAACGTTTGATTTTCTGGATCTGAGCTTGCGTGCGCCTTGAGGCTTTTAGGGAATCGGGAAATGTAAAGCGTCCCGGTGTGAAACGTGAAACGTGATGCGTGAGGGCTTATCACGTTTAAGGTGCCGGATTCGCGATCGAAGCGGGTTGTCGGGGTCGAGGGTATAGACCGTGAAGGTGTAGCCATCGTATTTGTTGAGCCCCTCGACGGTGCCGAACCACATAAAGCCGCGCTGATCCTGGAAGATGCTGTTGATCTTGCTTTGGGACAGCCCATCTTCGATCGACAGCCGATCGAAGCGCAGTGTGGATGTCTGCGCGCGCACCCTGGCGGGGAGGACAAGCGACAGGAGGATGAGCAGCGCGGCGAACGCCCATGCTATCCGTATCCGTCGCGGCTGAAATGCCTGGTATAATCCTCGCATGACACCGTTCATCACCATCACCGAGGCGACGTTTGGGCGTCACACACGTGCGGCCCCCTGTCCGCTGGTGGTTCGCTTCGGCACGCCGGCGTGCGCGGCCAGCCGGGCAATGACGCCGGTGCTGAAAGAATTGGCGCACACCTACGTTGAGCACGTGCGCGTCGGTACCATCAACGTCGGCAACGCGCCATTCCTTGCTGAACAATATATGATCGAAGCCTCACCCACCTTGGCGATCTTCGATCAGGGTGAACTGGTGACGCGCATCATCGGGTTTGCCCCGGCGGGATTACTGCGGCTCTTGTTCAGCCAGGTTGCTCAGGGGACACTGGCGGCCAACTCGATCTGGCGCCCGACCGAGCAAGTGTTTGAAGATACGGTCATTGTGCCGCTGTTGCAGGCGTGGGGCCTGAGCTACCAGCGGCAGGTACACTGTTCGTTCCAAACCGGCCGGACCACCCGACACGGACGAGTCGACTTCCTGGTCTACGATCCTTCCACGACACAGCCGCTCACGCTGTTCGAGAACAAACGGCTGATTCTCTCTCCGCAGGACTTAGGGCAGGCCGTTGCTCAGGCCCACGCCTACGCACAAGCGCTGCTGGTACCGTCATTCGTGGTCGCTGCGCCATCGGGCATGTGGATCTACAAGCTGGAGGGAACACAGGCTATCTGTGCCCGAACCGTGACCAGCCTGGAGGTACACGAGCACCCGAGCGCGCTTCAGCGGCTATTGCTCCAGCTCTATCGGTGAATTGAGCGCAGTATACTACGAACTGGTGAGGTGCCGCAAGCCTCTACCAGCCCTTACAGATGCTTGCCTTTAGGCGCGAAAGCCCAGGAGCTTTAGCCGTGGGATGAAGCGCGCCGCTTATGAACCTTTCCAAATTGATCGGGTATTAGGCCGCGAAGGCGGCCTTGGTAGGCGTAGCCAAGAGCTTTAGCTCGCTGGCGGCCCGCCGGGCGGCTAAAGACCGCCGGCTAGTCCTACAAAGCCCACCTTCGCGGGCTACCCGATTATTTTGTTAATCTTCATTGTACTTCCCGGCCAACTCGCTGAACAGCGCGACATGTCTCCCGTCGTCGCCAGCCTGGATGCCCGACCCCTCCACGTGATGGGTGCGCAGGTATTTGCAGATCGGCTCCATCAGTGGGCTCCTTCGCCACGGCAACCAGATGCCCCGGCACGTAATCAAAGGTCACGCGAATGGCGCCGGCCCGGCGCAGCGGCGCCTCCAGCCCGGTGGCATCGAACAGGTGGATATGCTCGGGATTGTTGTCGGGCTTGGATGGCGCCGAAAGCACGACAAAGCGGCGCGCCACGCGGCAGGCATGGGCGAGTGCGGCGGTCGTGTCGGGGATGTGTTCCAACACCTCAAGCAGCGTCACGACATCGAACTCCGATCGTCGAACGGCAGCCGCGTGGCGTCGCCGTGTATCGCCGCCAAGGTCGTCACGCCGCCCGCGTGTACCGCCCGTATATCGGCGACCCGGTAGTCGAGCGTATCGAGCGCCGTGACCGGCAGCCATGGAAACGCGTCGAGCAGCTCGGCCCGATCAAGCGACCAATCGGGCGGCGCCGGGCAGCCGGGCAGCGACCAGGGCGGCGATGTGGTGTGAGCGAAGGTCATAGCATACCTGCGATGTGGTATCAGGGAGAAGAAACCGTTTCTCAAGCGCGCTATCGGTCGTGATGAGAGTATAGCATCGTTCTGGATTGTAGGGGTGCGACAATGGCTGTCACAGAGGAATGGAAGTCTGACAGACAGCATGGTCTTCCGCGCCCATCTGTCAGGCCCGAAGGGTTTGGTACGCAAAGAACTCCCAAAAGCCACGGAAATCAACAAAAAGATCGCGCTTTTCACCAAGCCGCCATCGTATGATCGGCGTATGCTAGAGCACACACTGGTTGCGTTTGAATGCAAGATCCGTCGTTGATGTACGACGATTCTCGGGCCGCCCTAGCGAGCATCAGGGTTCTGCCCGATAACACGCTCGGGAATGAGGGTGCGAGTTGCTCCACCCACAATTCTGTTAGAGACTGTTTGAAAAGGGGGAGTTTGAGGGGGCCGCCCCTCGAGAATTCCCCATTCCACCACGCATCGTAGGCGAGACAATGTCCTTTTCAAACAGTTTCTTAGAAAGGAGGACCGCTACAGACGAGCAATACTCAACGGCGAGGATGGAACATTGTCGGTGTAGATCGCTTGTTCAGATTGCCATGACCGCCATCCAATCCGAAAAGGAGCAGAGCAATGAACGATCGCAAGCGCCTATCGAGGCGGCAATTTCTGCAACTCACCGGCACGGCGGGCGCCTCCGCCGTATTGGCTGCCTGTGGAGGCACGACTCCCCCTGCATCAACCGCGAGCACGGCCGCCCCGGCCGCAACCTCCGCGCCTCCTGCTGCCGCGACCGCAGCACCCGCTGCGGCAGCCGCCGCGACTACTGGGCCGGCCGCGCAGTCACTTGCGGAGTTGCTGGGCGCCGATATGCCCGGCAGCCCGAACCATCCCAAAGGTTGGACGACGATGCTGCCCGATCTCCCCGCCGGCCTACCGCCATCGGGCGACCCAATCACAATTTCGGTCACCCGGCGCGTCGACGCCCAGACGAAATTTGCCCAAGGCGACGACCTGGAAAACAACCCCTGGTCGCGCATGATCGAGAAGCTCTTCGGCGTCAAGTTCTCCGTCGCCTGGACCTGGGCGACCAACGACGAGGCCAACTCCAAGTATAATCTGGCGCTGTCCAGCGGCGACATGCCCGACTACCTCGAAACCGTGCCGCTCAACGTCTTTGTTCAGATGGTTCAGGCCGGCGCGCTGGAGGATATCACCGAGGCGTGGGAGCGCTACGCCAGCGACCGCTGGAAGAAGGCTTTTGAGCCGTATGGCGAGCTACCCTGGACGTGGAGCAAGATCGACGGCCGGATCTACGGCATCCCGCGCGTCGAAGACCTGGCGCACAATGACACCATCCTGTGGTACCGCGCCGATTGGCTCGACAAGCTCAACCTGAAACCGCCAACGACGCTCGACGAACTGCACAATGTTGCCCTGGAGATCGTCAAGTCCGGCATCGGCAAGGGCGCCTCCGGCACCACACTGGGCCTGATGGCGAACAAGCAGTACGCCCATACTTGGTACGGCAGCCTGGACCCGATCTGGGGCGCGTTCGGCGTGATCCCCGACCACTGGAGCAAAGTCGGCGATGGCCTGGTCTTAGATGCCACCCGGCCGGAGATGAAGGACGCGCTGGCCCTGCTCAACCAGTGGTACAAAGACGGCATCTTCCGCAAGGACTTCTTCGCCGTCGAAACCTCCGATTCGGTCCAGGATGTCGCGTCGAGCCAAGTTGGCTTGCACTTTACACCATCGTGGGGCGCCAACCTCGACACCGTCAAGAACGACCCGGAGACGAAGTGGGCCTTTACCAGCATCCCCACCGGACCAAACGGCAAGAAAGGGAAGTACACCGAGAACAACTTCAAGCCGGAATCGTTTGCCTTCCGCAAGGGCGCGCAGAATATCGAGAAGATCTTCCAGATCACCAATTGGATGATCGAGCTGACCGAAGACTTCTCGCGGCGCTTCCACGGCTGGGAGGGCTCCAACTATACCTGGGACGGCGACAAAGTGGCCTGGACCGACGCCGGCTGGCCGGCCTGGGCGATCGGGCCGATCGGCACGCGCGGCACCGGCATGGCCGACCCAAAGAGTATCGGGAATGGCATCAAGTATCGCCGCGAGGAGTGGAGCAAGATCCCGGCCGAGCAGCGCGACGCGATGCAAAATCTGCTGCTCGAAGATCCCACGGGCGTGCAGCAGGTCAGCGACGAGTCGCGGCTGTTCATCCTCGACACTGCCGCCGATGCCAAGCTCACCCAGCTGCAACGGTTGCCCACGCCCACACAACTGGAGCGCGGAGCTGATCTGCAAAAAGTGATCGACGAGGCGCTCATTGGCATTATCGTCGGCGAAAAGCCGCTCAGTTCATTCGATGACATGGTCGCGCAGTGGAAGCAGCAAGGCGGCGACCAGGTGACCCAGGAAGTCAACGAGTGGTGGGCGACGAAGGCGTAGCCTCGGAGATTGGAGATTGGAGATTACAGGAGTTACTCGGTGACACCCACAACGCCGCTCTTGCCTGCCCTTCGTCAGGCTCAGGAAGTTCGGCAGCAAGGTACTTCACCTCTTTTTTATCGACGATTTTTGCACGGCCGTGCAAAAATCGTCGATAAAAGGAAGAAAGAGTACCGCTCTGCCGAAGGCTGAAACCACGTTTGAGTGGATGACCGCGTAATACCAAATCGCGTTCTGCTGTATAAAAAAGGGGAGGCGTGGAGGGGCCGCCCTCCACAGAAAAACTTCCCCCATGCTTCTACACGAGAACGCGACTTGGTATAAGTCCTGTCAGAACATGAACGGGAAGCGAGTTGACCATGGCAATTGCGGAACAAAGAACCCGGGCCGCGCCGGCGCGGCGCACCAACTGGCGGGTCTATATTGCCCGGACCTGGCCATTGTATGCGATGCTGGTGCTGCCGCTGATCCAGTTGGCGCTGTTTCACTACTACCCCATGTATGGCGTGATTGTCGCCTTCCAGAACTTCAACCCCGGCCTCGGGTTCACGCGCTCGCCATGGGTAGGGCTGAATAATTTCCGCTATCTGTTTTTGAACCCCGACTTCAAGACGGTGCTGTGGAACTCGTTGTTCATCGCCGCCGCAAAGCTTGTCACCCTTCAGATCGTGGCGGTCAGCCTGGCGCTGCTGCTCAACGAGGCGCGTTCCATGATCTTCAAACGCACCATGCAGACGGTGGTGTACCTGCCGCACTTTCTGTCGTGGATCGTGCTCGGCGGCATCCTGGTCGATCTGTTGTCGGCAAATGGCCTGGCCAACCGTTCACTGAGTATGCTGGGCCTCCCGCCGATCCTCTTCCTGGGCAGCAACACCTGGTTTCGCCCGACAATCATTGTGACCAACCTGTGGAAGGAAGCCGGTTGGGCCACGATTATCTACTTGGCGGCGCTGACGAACATTGATCCTGGCCTGCACGAGGCCGCAGCGATCGACGGCGCGAACCGCTGGCAACGCATCCGCCATATTAATATCCCCGGCATCATCTCGGTGGTTATTTTGATCGCCTGCCTCAACCTGGGCAACGTGCTTCAGGCCGGGTTCGAGCAGATTCTGACGCTGTACAATCCGGTGGTCTATCGCACTGGCGACATCCTGGATACCTACGTCTATCGGGCCGGGCTGATCTCGGCGCGCTACAGCCTGGCCGCCGCCGTGGGCTTATTCCAATCGGCGATCGGCTTTATTCTGATCGTGGTCGCCTATCGCCTGGCCGACCGATTTGCCGGCTATCGCGTTTTTTAAGCTGTCTGAAAAGGGGGAGTTTGAGGGGCAGCCTTCTCAAGAACCCCTTTCCACGCTGTCTGAAAAGGGGGAGTTTGAGGGGGCTGCCCCCTCAAGAACCCCTTTCCACGCTGTCTGAAAAGGGGGAGTTTGAGGGGGCTGCCCCCTCAAGAACCCCTTTCCACCAGGATCTCTGGGCGACAAAAGGGCTTTTCAGACAGCCTCTAAGGGAGAACACCATCATGGTTCTTGAAAAAAGCTGGTCGAGTCGGCTGTTTGACATCGCCATTTACTTCATCCTTGGGCTGATCGGCCTGGTGTGCCTGCTGCCGCTCCTGCATCTGGTCGCGGTTTCCCTGAGCAATCGGTCGGCCTCGGTGGGGGGCTTCGTCACGCTCTGGCCGGTCGGGTTCACCTTGTACAACTACCAGGAGATTCTCGCGGCTGGGCCGGTGTACCGCGCGTTGTTCGTCACGATCCAGCGCGTCGTGCTGGGTACGGCGATCAACATGGCACTGACGGTGCTGGCGGCCTATCCGCTCTCCAAAAGCACACAGGAGTTCAAGGGTCGTAACTGGTTTATGTGGATTCTGCTGATTGCGCTGCTGTTTAACGGCGGCCTGATCCCCTGGTTTCTGGCGATTCGCAGCCTGGGTCTGCTCAACTCGATCTGGGCGTTGGTCCTGCACGATGCGCTGCCGATCTGGAATGTCATTCTGCTGATGAATTTCTTCCGCGAGCTGCCGCGCGAACTCGAAGAAGCTGCGATCATCGACGGCGCCTCCTACTGGGATACCTTGTTCCACATCTACCTACCGCTGTCGGTGCCGGCGCTGGCCACGCTGACGCTGTTCGCCGCCGTGGGGCACTGGAATGCCTGGTTCGACGGCATGGTCTTGATGACCAAAAATGAGAACTACCCGATTATGACGTTCTTGCGAACCGTTGTGATCGACCTCAATCTCCAGGTGCTGTCGGTGAATCCCCAGGACCTCTACAATCTGTCGGATCGCTCGATTCGGGCGGCCACAATCGTCGTGGCAACACTGCCGATTCTGGTGGTCTACCCATTCTTGCAGCGCTACTTCATCCACGGGATTCGCCTGGGCGCGGTCAAGGGGTAACGGTTTGCTGAGAAATAAGCTCGGATCTGCCCGGAGATTAGAGATTGGAGATTGAGAGGCCGCGATCAATCTCCAATCTCTAATCTCCAATCTCTCATCGCCAATCCCCACTGAACTACAGAAGCGGAAAGGTTGCTCGCATGCCTGAAGAACAGGAACGCATCGGTCGCGTCGAGAACGCGATTAACACAAACTCGCGGCCCTCGGATCTCAAGATCACCGATATGCGCGTCGCAGTGGTTGCCAGCAACTACGACTACCCGATCATCCGCATCGATACCAACCAGGGCGTCTATGGCCTCGGCGAGGTGCGCGACGCCGGCCACCAGGAGAATGCGCTCCAGTTTAAGAGCATGCTGCTTGGCCAGAATCCTTGCAATGTGGACATGATCTTTCGCGCGATCAAGCAGTTTGGCAATTGGGGCCGCGAGGGTGGCGGCGTCTCGGGGATCGAGATTGCGTTGTGGGATCTGGTGGGCAAGGTCTACGGCGTGCCGTGCTACCAGTTCCTGGGCGGCAAGTATCGCGACCGGGTGCGCCTCTACGCCGACACACCCGCGCCCGACGACGCGACGCCTGAAGGCTATGCTGCGGCGGTGTACACACGCAAGGCGCTGGGACTGACATTTATCAAGTTCGATATCCGGCCGCGGCTGTTCGAAGACTGCGAGGGCGGCATCTGCGGCCAGGCGAGTCCGTTCGAGTATGCCTTGGGCCAGCGCCGGCGCGCGCCTGGATCAGGCCAGGGGCCAAAGATCACCGATAAGGGCATCGCCAGCGCGGTCGAGATCGTCGCCGCCGTGCGCGAGGCGGCCGGCTGGGAGATTTCGCTCTGCACCGACCACTTCGGCCATGGCTATATGACGGCCAAAGAGGTGATTCGGCTCGGCAAGGCCATCGAGCCGTACGGCCTGGCCTGGCTGGAAGATCCCATGCCCTGGTGGGATATCGAGGGCCACAAACAGGTGACGGACGCGATCAATGTTCCGACTGCGGCCGGCGAGGAGCTGTATCTCTGGGATGGCTTCCGTGAGCTGATCGAGAAGCGCGCCGTCGATATCATTCACCCCGATCTGCTGACCTCCGGCGGTATGGTGGAAACAAAGCGGATCGCCGACTATGCCGAGCGCTATGGGCTGCCGACCGCGCTGCACTTCGCCGGCTCGCCGATCGCCTTTATGGCGAATGTGCATTGCGCCGCCGCGATCCCCAGCTTTGTCGCGCTTGAGCATCACGGCCTGGATTTGCCCTTCTGGAACGAGCCTGGTCACAGGTCTGCCCGACGACTACATGGCCGGGGGCTATGTGGCGGTGCCCGATACGCCGGGGCTGGGTGTCGACCTGAACTACGAAGGCATCGAAGCCAACCTGCGTACGCCTGGTACCATGTTCCAGCCGACCGAGCAGTGGAATACTCCCAAGCTCGGCTTCTGGCAGCCCGACCGCCGCTGGTCCGAATGATATATTCGGTTGGCGAGGGGGAGACTGAGGGGCTGCCCCCTCAAACCCCTTTTTCCCAGAGAATTTCAGTATGAAACGAGTGAGAAGCTATGGCACGATTTAACCACTTGAAGGGCGTGTTTGGCCTGCTGCCGACCCCCTACACCGAGGACTATGAGATCCACACCGCCGACCTGCGCGCGGCGGCCGATTTCTGCTGCCGCAGCGGCCAGCACGGTATCGTCTGGCCGGTGATGGTCGGCGAGTTCTACTTCCTGGGCGAAGCGGAGCGCATCCGCAACCTGGATGCCGTGCTGGAAGAGGTCAACGGGCGATTGCCGGTAGTCTTCGGCTGCTCGGGCGTATCGGTACCGCAGGTGTTGCTGTTTGCACGCGCTGCCCAGCAGGCTGGCGCGGATGCGATCATTGCCATGGCCCCGGCGCAGACCAACGCAGCGATCGCGATGGATATGTTCCGGCGCCTGGCCGATGTCTACGATGGGCCGATCATTTTGCAGAACGCGGCAGCCTACGCGCCGCTGACCGGCGAGCAGATCGCCAGGCTGATCGAGGATGTACCACAAATCGAATACGTTAAAGAAGAGCGTTCACCTGGCCCACGCCATATTGCCGAGGTCCACCAGCTGCTTGGCGACAAGGTCAAAACAATCTTCGGCGGCTTTGGCGGGCGAGTGCTGCCGGATGAGCTTCGGCGCGGTGCGAACGGCTGCATGCCGGCCTGCGAGATCGCCGACCTGCTAGCCAGGGTTATGGAGCTTTGGTGGGCTGGCGACGAGGCCGGGGCGCGCGAACTGCACCGCAGATTGCTGCCACTCATTCAACTCGAAACACACCCATTCATGCGCTACATGCTCAAACGGCGCGGCGTCTTTACTTCCACTGTCGAGCGAGCGCCCTCGTCTTTAACTGCGCTTGACGCTGACGATAAACGTGAGGTCTCGATATTGATCGAGGCGATCGCCAACGATGTGGAGAGCTTCCCGTTTGGGCCGGAGTAACTTGCAGCTATGAGGACAGTCTTAGAGTCATTGTGTTACTAAGCTCTACAAAGCCTTTGAGGGCTACACAGAACTTTTCTGAACTGTAAATAGTATTCCAAAGAACACAACCGCTGCGAAACTCACTATCACTTATAGTAGATGAGGCCACAAAAATGCTACGGTTCTTCGTGAGCCGTAGCATAGTGTTGATTAGTCTCGATATTCGGGCCGCGAAGCGGCGTCGGCTTGAATGAATTGTTAGGCCGCACCTTCTGCGCCATTTCTATGCCGCCCTCAGGAGTGCGGGTCGAACCCGAAGACGCGTAGCTCTTGGTCACAACGACAGGCCTTCGCGATGCGCGCGGCCCACGCGACGGCCTCCTCGCGTGAGGGTAGTTCGAGCACAGTGAAGCCGCCGTCAAGCGGGGGCGCCCATGGGTAGCCGCCCTCGGCGACTGCTCCGTCTGCTGCGACGAGAACGGGCGGCACGCCTTCGTCGATGCCGCCGCCGAAGACGTAGACGCCGGCGGCTTTCGCCTCGTCGATCACGGCGTGCGCGTCGCGACCCACCGCCTCCCACTCGCCTTCGGGCACGACCATCGCAGCGCTGGGAAAGGAGATCAGGTACTTGGCCATGGTGCTATTTCCTTTGGAGATTGATGTCGGTCGTGGAGCGAGTGTGCGGCCTAACGCTCGGCATCAGCGGCGCGCACAGGCCATGATTGATAAGAAGCTCCGTGATTGCGCGTTCGCTGCATCCAACCATCACGGCGGGTCGTGACTCCCCACCAGAGAAACCCCCTTGACATGCCCCACCCATCCGCCTGTATCATTATCATACGACCAGCAGCAACAGACCGTCAAGCGCACTGGAGCGATTGAGCCCATGCTGCATCCTGGTTCCCACGCATCGGTGACTCCATCACTGGTGGCGGTTGTGGCGCCTGCTGCGACCGACCCCGTTCAGGAAGCTACTCTCATCAGGTGCGGGGGCTGGTCGCAGTCTCTTCCATCACCTTGTTGCAGGAGGTTGCTATGCCCCACACTCGTCGCACACCCAAGACCCTCCACTTGGACGGCTTGCCGACCATCCACCCCAATGCCGCTGGGATGGATATTGGTGCCAATGAGATCGTCGTTGCGGTGCCGCCTTCTCGCGATGTTGAGCCTGTGCGTGTGTTCCGCACCTTTACCCCCGACTTGCTGGCGCTGGTCACCTGGCTGGTGAACTGCGGCATCGATACCGTCGCCCTCGAGTCAACCCGGGTCTATTGGGTGCCGATCTACGAATTGCTGGAACAGCACGGTATCACTCCCTATCTGGTCAACGCTCGCCCTGTCAAGACCGTCCCCGGACGCAAGAGCGACTGGAATGATGCGCAATGGTTGCAGAAATTGCACGCCCTTGGCTTGCTGCAAGCCTCGTTTCGCCCCGACGCCGAGATTAGCGCGTTACGCATCCTGGTACGCTATCGCGCCGAACTCATCCAACATCGGGCGCCGCATATTCTGCACATGCAGCGGGCGTTGCAGCAGATGAACATCCAACTGGAGCGCGTCCTGAGCAATATCATGGGCACGACCGGCCAAGCGATCATCCGCGCGATCGTTGATGGCGAGCGTGACCCAGTCACACTGGCTCAGAAGCGCAACCCAGCCTGCAAGTCCAGCACCGAGACGATTGCTAAAGCGCTGACTGGGACCTGGAAAGATGAGCTGATCTTTGTTCTCCAACAAGCTCTGGTCATCTATGATGTGTACACCGCACAGATTGCGGTCTGTGATGGCGAGGTGGAGCGGTATTTGCAGCGGATGGAGGCGCGCAGTGGCGACCCACAGGCGCCCTTGCCCGACCTGCCACCAGCCAAACGCAACTCGAAGACCAAGAATGCGCCACCGGCACCGACACGGGCGCAGTATGCGCGCATCCTGGGGGTCGATCTGGTGGCAGTGATGGGCCTCTCAGCCTCCAGTGTGCAAACGATCATCAGCGAGATTGGCACCGATATGGAGCGCTTCCCGACCGTCAAGCACTTCTGTGCCTGGCTGGGACTCGCACCACGCAACGACATTTCGGGAGGGAAGGTGCTACGCTCACGCACGCTCAAGGTGGTCAATCGAGCGACCCAAGCGTTTCGACAAGCAGCGCAATCGGTGTCGCGATCCGATTCGGCGATTGGCGCCTACTATCGGGCGATGCGAGCGCGCAAAGGGCCGCAACAGGCCACGGTTGCCACAGCCCACAAGATTGCGCGGATCGTCTACCACCTGCTGAAATATGGGGAAGCCTATGAAGCGGAAAGTGCCGAGGCGTATGAGCAGAAACGTCAGGAGCGCGAGCTGCGCCAGTTGACGCGCCGAGCAGAGAAGCTGGGCTATACCCTCACACCTGCCGCCACGAAGCAACCAGCCGGTGCAACCGAACCCGTACCAAGCTAGGGGTTTCTCAGGATGCCATTGTTGGGCGGCGCGGGAGCGTAGCTTGCAACCTTTTCAATTCTATTTCTGAGCATTGAGGAATTCCCTGATTTGAACAAGCACTTTATCTGGATTTGTCATCAGAACCACATGCTCCGTGTTCGGGAAAACCGCCAGTTGTGATTTCGGAATCAGTTTGTGCATTTCAACAATATCCTCAAGACTGACATCGTTGTGATCGCCCGCGCTGATAAAGACTTCCGCTTTGATGGCTTTCATTTGCTCCGGCGAGAAGCCTTTAAAGTTCCTCACCGATTGGAGTATCTTCGCTGCCAATCCTTCCCAATTTGGAGCGGGCGACATTTTCTCGTATGGCTCTTTCAACTCTTTCGGCGCGAAAGTTTCCGGCGTGGCTTCCTTAAAAACTTTAAGAACATCAGGCGGAAACGATTCTTCAAATGATCTGTAAGCCGCGCCGAAAATCGCTAGCCGCCGCACGAGTTCGGGATGTCTGATTGCCAGTGCAAGCCCGACCTTTCCGCCCAAGCTGTAGCCGAACACGTCCGTCTGCTCAATCTTGAGTTGTTTCAAAAGAGCCGCCGTGTCATCCGCCATTTGCTCGCAAGTAAGCGGACGATCAATGTCGGCGGTGCGCCCGTGTCCCTGTAAGTCAACGGCAATCACTTGTCTGCCCTCGGCGAGTGCCGGATAGACGGTTGCCGACATGAAAGCACCGTGAAGCAAAACAAGAGGTCGCCCCGTGCCGTGAATCTCGTAATACATTTTGAGATCGCCCACCGAAGCGTATTCGCCCTTGAATGAAGTTTCTTGGGCGGCATTATCCTGATTGGCGGGCATCGCCGCGTTCGTTTCAGCCTTTGAATTCATCTGTCTCTCCTTTTGACTGTTGTGTGGCGATTGCTCTATCGTCGCATCCGATTCGGTCGATAGCCGCCCAACGAGAAGTAGACGGAAACTCGTCAATCTATACCGATTTCACGGGATGTGCGTCCGCCTATTCCTTCGCCCCTGATGTGCTAAGATAATAGCATAGAGTTGTGTCAACGACTGTCACAGCAGGATTCGGTTTGCCATCCAGTGATAGCACGGCGGTCAAGAACTCATCCGAGCCGGCAAGGTGGTATACTGGCCGAAATCAGAGTGCCGCAGAAGAAATCATTGTGTGCGTAGGAAGAGACTGTTTGAAAATGGACCTTGTAGCTACCGGCGAGTACGCAAGGCCTCATTGGCCGCAGCCAAGTCGAACTCCTTCGGGTCGAACTCTCCGCCCACCCACTTCAGCATCTCCGCATGCTCGCGATGCTTAACGTCGCCGATCGCCTCCAGAAACGACGCGTAGCCCCATATCCCGCCGACATCTTCTGGCGGGCAAGCACGCTTTCCATCTGTGGCGCGCGGGTACTCCACGCCCGGCTCGGGAGGCAATACTTTCTCCAACAGAACCACATGCGCCCAGCCATCGCCGAAGTCGTACTCATACACCAGCTTCTGCTTGGGCTCGGTAAGGATCTGGTTGAGCTTGACACGGCGCTCGTCGCGCACCTGCTCGAAGTCGTCCGGGTGCGGCACGCCATAGTGAACCCGGTCGAGGGTGAACTGGTGCAAGTGCGAGTCGTACCAGCCCATCGCTGCCTGGATGATCTGGTGAAGTTGCGCGAGCGTGACGGTATCCGGCACTTCGACCCGGCGCCAAATCGGCGGCTTGCTGTCCTTCAGGGTGATCTTGAGTTGGTAGATCTGATTGGATGAGGCCGGCGGGCGTAGCATAGCATTTCTCCCTTACATCCTGCTTGAGCTTCCACGAAGCGGCGGAAGGCGCCGCGCCCTTGGATGGCATAGGCGAGCTGCGACCGCAGCCGTGGGTTGCCGACCGTCGCGATAAAATCCTCCGAGGAGCGCTTCTATAATATACCGACGAGAAGCTCTAAGCAAGCAGGCAAAGCTTTCCGATCGCCTATCAAAAGATCTACGGCGACATTTTGCAGTGATGTCCCAGTGAGCGCGGCGAGGCTCACTGGGACATCACTGCAAGCGAAAGTCATTGTGTCTCGAATGGCCCACGTGATCAAGGTCGCCTGTCGAAGGTAAAGGACTTGCTCACCCGTGTGAACTCGCTACCTTCGAACCCAAACGGGCTGGTGATCATATACTCCGGTCGTGGCCTGAACGACATACCGGGGATCTTCGGTAGCCCATATGTTTGATCGACCACCCGCAGCGTGAGTGGGTCAGCCGCCGGGATTTCCAGGGTCAATTCGATCCCTGCGCTCGACGCTGTCCAGTAGCGCAGGCCCCATTGATGCATATGCGTGACCGGCGTCGTTTTCGTATAGACGCGTTTGCCATCGATCAGCGCGCCTAGAACTTCAGTCTGTGCGCCGATATAGATGTTGATCCCCGGCGCGCCACGCGGCGCGCGCACCTGCATACGCACGGTTCGTGTCATCTCGGTGCTGCGATCGTCGAGCAGAGCGACCTCGGGCGCCGCCAGCGGAGCGACTGGCGCCGGACTCTGGAGAAACTCAGTGCGTACAAGCGGGAAGAAGTCCGGTAGACGCTCTCTAACGACTTCATTGGTAAAGAACTGTTCAGTCCACTCATCCGGCTGTGCGTCGGTGCTGGCCCACAGTGCGGTATTGCTGTCGGCGACCAGGCCGTAGATCATACTATTCTGTTTGGGGTGGGCTTTATCGAACCCGGCGTTGAAGCTGCCGGCGACGAGCAGACCGGCGCTGATGAGCGCCGCGCCTACCGGCAGCAGCCAGCGGCGGCTGGCAAAGGTTAGGTAAGGAACCAGTAACCCCAACAAGAGAACGATCAGCACGCTGATCATGTTGCCGGTACCGATCGTCAGCGAGACAAACAGCAGATAGATTATCGGCGCGACCAATATCACTCCGGGGAGCGCGCTAAGTGAAAGTAGTGCGATCCCGCGCGGCCCGGTAACATCGGCCCTGATGACAAGTACCCCTATGATACCAAGCAGGCTGCATAGCAACGGCCAGGTAAACACATAGCTTCCGCCTGGCAAGTAGATAGCGGAGGCGATCGCTAACGCGACCCACCAAAGCAGCACACCCAACACGAGGTTGAGCACCCGGATCTTCTTCTGCAATACGCGATAGCATGCCGCGGTGATCGCTATAGCGCTGAACACAAAGCCTATGATATATAGCTGGCCGTTGTAGATTTCGCCCTGTCGCATCGAGCTATAGTCAGGGTGGATCAGGTTAATCGCCCGCCAGAGCAGGCCGATCAGAAGGGCGCTGCCGATCAGTGGCAGCAAGAAGGCCAGCGCGCCGAGGACGAGTTGCAGCGGCTGTACGGCCCCACGTTTGATTCCCAGCACTATCGTGCCGGCAAACAGCACAACAGCCAGCACTGTCAGTGGGATGATCCAGCTGTAGGGATAGCGCACGAGATAAGCGCCCACGAAGTTAAAGTATACATAATCAGGTTCGCGGATGTTCTGGAGATCGCGATCCCCGAAATGGCGGGCCAGGGACAGTGCATAATTACCGTGGTGCTGTAGGCTGCGCCGATCGACGTTTTCAACTGTGTCGATTTCGGCATGGTAGTGGGTAATCCCCTCGATAAACGCGAAATTCATCCCGGCGATCTCGGCTTCCTTGAAGATCGAGAGATCGGTGTCGTTTGGTAACAACTTGTAGAACTCGTAGAACAGCGAGCTGGCGATCGGATCGGGCGCGGCCTGTGCGAACTCGCGGATAAGCCAGCCATTGCCGCTGCTGGTTTCAAACATTAGTGAGGGGCCGCTACGGCCGCGGCCCTCGAAGTTGAAGGCTAGCTTGACCTCCTTGGCCCAGGGGTGCTCCTTCAAAAAGGCGTTGGCACCCAGCGCGCCGACTTCCTCACCATCCGTGAACAGGAAGATCACGTCGTTCTTGAGCGCCGGGCCTGCGCGGAGCGCGCGGGCGGTCTCCAAGAGCGCAGCCACCGCGACGCCGTTGTCGCTGGCGCCGGGACCACTGGGAACTAAGTCGTAGTGGGCCATGAACAGGAGTGCCTTGCCGCTGTCCGTACCTTTCAAGCGCGATACAACGTTATGTATAGTTCCAGCCGATAGGTAGATATCGTCCTCGAAGAGCGAGAGTAGCAGGCGCTGATTTGTGCTGGTTGCCTCCTGGATCTCGGGGTCTAGCCCCAGCTTCGTCAGCTCCTGAGCGATGTATTGGCGGGCTTGCGCTTGTTCGGGCGAGCCGATCGGGTGTGCGACCGATGCGATCGGTGGAAGGTGGGTAAAGGCACGATCCGCCGAGAAGGCGCCGGCGGGCGCTGTGGCGGGAAGCGGCTGCGGCGGTCGAAGCTGGTAGAGCGCAAACGCGGCGCAGCAGGCGATCAGTAAGAAGAGCCCTAATCCCGCCAGGCTATTGGTTGTCGGCAGCAGCCGGTCCAGGCGCTGGTTCAGTGTCGGTCGTAAGATACTTTGGTCCATCTCGCGTTGCTCCTCACTACTATATACGATCGTTGCCTGAGTCTTTAAGACAAGGTTTCGGAAGGCGCCATTCCACTTTACAATGTGGGTGGGGGGAGACTGAGGGGGCTACCCCCTCAAACCCCCTTTTTTCACAGAACTGTAAAGCTCCCAAGAACCTTGTCTAAGGGATTCTCGAAAAATAAACTATCTCGGCGTGGGTGTTACGTGTTGCGTGAGTCAGCGCGACGCAACACGCAACACGTAACACGTAACACGGGCCTGGCTGGGTTAAAAATCGAGCGTCCCTAACGGCTTGGGGTAGCTGGCCCGCGATGTTGCGAGGTAGCTTGGAGAGGATGGCTCTCTCCAAGCCGCTCCCCCCGCCCTATGAGGGTGGTGAGCCGCTCACCAGCTCGGCGTGGTTGTCGCCGGCGAACTGGGTGGCCGGCGGCTGGGCGCTCGGCGCGGTATCGCCGGTCGCGGCCGGCGCGACGATCACATCCGGCAGCTCTGTTTCCACCAACCGCAGGCGCGGGTACATGTAGCTAGCGGCTGTCAGCAGCAGGTAGAGCGCTCCACAGATGATAAACAACAGGCCAACTCCGCGCCCTGGACCGACGCCAATAATCTGACCAACGCTACCGGACAGCGGGCCACCGCTGGCGAGCAAGGGCTCGAAGATCCCATCGGCCAGCGGCCCGGCCAGCAGGTAGGCCAGCGGCATGCCCGCGCGGGCAATCATGCGTTGGGTTGCCAGAACTTGCCCCTGCATATCCAGCGGAACCTTGCTCTGGAGAATCGCCTGGCAGCAACCGGCGTCGATCGGCAGCGCAAAGAAGAACACAAACGCCGCGATCATAAACAGCGTGACCGAGGGTCGTATACCTCCGGCAAGGATCGCCACCCCCTCCAGCAGCATACAACTGTACATACCATAGATCCGGCGCTTCGGCCCACCCCACGCGCTTAGCAGCAGGCTACCAAACAACATTCCGCTCCCGCCGATCGAGATTGTGAGGCCCAGTGTCGCGCTGGAGGCGATCGACAGCACCAGCGGGGTCGCCAACACCGTAACCAGCCCAATCATAAAGTTGCTGATGCCAAACATCAGCAGAATCGCGAGCAGACCGGGCCGAGCCGTCAGGAACGACCAACTGTCGGCGATGGCGTGCCGGAGCTTGGTTTGGGCCGGCGCTGTGCCGGCGCTGGACTCCGGGCGTGGGATCGCTGTCAGCAGCAGTGTGACGACCGCAAAGAGAAAGCTGATCAGGTCGATCAGCAGGACGCCTTCGAGTCCGATCGTTATGATCAGCACCCCAGCCAGCACCGGCGCCAGCAACTGCCCGAGCGCCTGAGCGAGCTGGAGCAGGCCATTGGCACGCCCGAGTTGGCCTTCCGGCACCAGCAGCGGGATCGACGCGGCATAGGCCGGCCACTGGAATGTGTTACAGATCGCGCCGAGCGTCGTCAACACATAGATCTGCCAGATCTCCAACCGACCGGATAGGAGCAGCAGGGCGGTTACTAATGTACACACTCCCGCGATGGCGTCGCTCACGATCATCACCCGGCGGCGATCCCAGCGATCCACCAGCGCACCAGCGAGCGGTGCCAGGATGATCCCCGGCAGCATGGCGAAGAGCGAGATCAGGGCGAACGATGTGATTGAGCCGCTGCGCTGGTAGACCCAAATTCCCAGCCCAAAGCTGGTCAAGGCCGATCCAAGCAGCGACACGAGTTGCCCAAACCAAATCGTTAGGAAGACGGGCATGGATCGGACCGGTCTTCGGAAGCCCATACGATGCTCCTTTATCTGTCGCCAGGAGCGGATGCCGCTACCAGCCTGGATTCGATCGGCGTAGCCGCCAGGATCGCGCGTAGGGTAGCGGCAAAGCCCTCCGCCAGCCGCATGATCGTCGAGCGATGGTAGATACGCGTGCTATAGAGCCAGTTTGTTGTCAACTGCCCACCCACAACATGAGTATAGATGTCGATCAGGTAGGGCCACCGGCCCTGTGGGTCTTGTGCCGGCCCGATCAACTCGGGCGCCGGCGCGAACAGCGGTGAGCCGGCCAGGGCTTGATCGAACTGGCCGTGTAGCTGAAGACCACTTGGGGCTGTGGCATAGCCCCAAGCTGTGCGGCCAGCGCCGGATCTCCACGCATCGAAAGCAGGAGCCCGTAACCGATACCCTGCCCAGGGATCCGGCGCAGTTGCTCAGAAACGGCTCGCAGCGTCTGCGCGGCCGTGTTGCCGGTGGCGCGCTCCAGCAGCACTGGGAAGGTTGCGCTGCACCATCCGACAGTACGCGACAGATCAACATCGTCGAAGATCGGCTCGCGCGCATGACCAACAACATCGACCAGCAGCGTCGATGTGGCGGTCCAATCGCTGAAGGTATGTAATACAGCTGTCAGCAGCAGATCGTTGATCTGTGTGCGGTAGGCTCTGGGCACATCCTGCAACAGGGCACGCGTCTCCTCGATGCTTACTACCATCGATACCACATCGGATGAGTCCAGGGTGTATGCACCATCAGTATGGTCGACCGGCAGCGGTGCGACGCACGCGCGCGACTTGGCCAGCCAGTAATCCAGCTCCTGGTCTAGCTTGGGCGTGCGAGCATAGGCGCTCAATCGCTCGGCCCAATGCTTGAACGCAGTGGTCTTTGGCGGCAACTGGACCGGCTGGCCTTCGCTGATCCGCAAGCAGGCGTTATACAGATCCTCCAGCACGATCCGGCGCGACACGCCATCCATCACTAGGTGGTGGATGATAATGAACAGCCGGCAGGGGCGGCCGGCACCAAGCTCGAACAGTGCGACCCGTATCAGCGGCCCGGCCAGCAGGTCGAGGCTGAGTTGCAGTTCCATGGCCGCCGACTCGATCGCTGCCTGCTGCTCGGGCTCTGGCAAGGCCGAAAAATCGAACCAGGCGAATGGCGCCGGCTCTGCGACCCCCTGGTTGAACTGCCGCCAGCCGTCAGCTTCGTGTACGAAGCGCATACGCAGCGCATCGTGGTGTGCCAATAGGTGTCGTACCGCTTGCTCGACAACCGCAGGTGTGAGCGGCGCATGTACCTCGAACAGATGCGCCTGGTTAAAGTGATGCGGGGCCGATAGGTTCAGCTCGAAGAACCAATGCTGCGAGGGCGTCAGCGGAACGGGTCCCGTCACCAATCCTTGATCGGCCTGGACCGCCGGCGCACTGCCCACCACCCGCGCCAACTCGGCGATCGAGGTGTGCAGAAACAATTGCCTGGGGGTGAGCGAGAGGCCGGCCTGATTTGCCCTGACGATCACCTGCATCGCCAGAATCGAGTCGCCGCCCAGCTCGAAGAAATGATCGTAGATGCCGATCTGCTGGATGCGCAGCACTTCGGCCCAGACCTGCGCCAGCGCCTCTTCGACCGGGGTGCGCGGCGCGACATAGACGCGGTCCAGGTCGGGCCGCGTCAGGTCGGGCGGCGGCAGCGCCTGCCGGTTCAGCTTGCCATTTGGCATGCGCGGCAGCGCAGCGAGCACGACAAACGCCCACGGGATCATGTAGGCCGGCAACTTGGCCTGCATAAAGCTGCGTAGCTCGCCGACGATGGAGGATGGAGGATGGGGGGTGGTCGGGACAATGTAGGCGACCAGGCGCTTATCGCCCGGCACATCTTCACGCGCCACCACAACCGCGTCATCGACCAGTGGGTGCTGGCGCAGGACGCCTTCGACCTCGCCCAGCTCGATCCGCACTCCGCGAATCTTGACCTGATGATCGCGTCGGCCCAGGAATTCTATCGTACCGTCCGCGGCATAGCAGGCGAGATCGCCGGTCTGATACAGCCGTGCGCCGGCCAGGCCGCTGAAGGCGTCGGGGAGGAAGCGTGCGGCCGTCAACCCCGGCTGGTTCAAGTAGCCCAGTGCCAGCCCGGCCCCACCAATGTATACCTCGCCGGCGATGCCTGGCGGCACGATCTGGAGATTCGCATCCAGCAGGTACAGCTGGGTCCGGTCGATCGGCCGACCGATTTCGACAACCTTCACTCGGCCGGCAGGCCGGTGCGGGATCGGATAGACAGCCACAATGCCGGTCGTCTCGGTCTGGCCGAACATATTCATCAGCCTGGCCCGGTGCATAAACTCATGCGACCAGGCGTCCGGGATATCGGACAGCAGCGGCTCGCTGGCCGAGCAGATCAGACGCAGCCGGTTGCCCAGCAGCGTGGCGCGTGTCGCGGCATCCTGGTGTCGCAGCGCATAGACACAACTGCGCCAGTAGGATGGGATCATGTCCATGATCGTCACGCCTTGCCGCCTCACCAACTCAAACAGCGCCAGTGGGTCGCCGATCTGCTCGGCAGCCGCGATCACAACCGCCGCACCATGGGCAAGCGGCACCAGCAACTGGCGCACCGACGATGAGAAGGCAAACGAGGCGGTGTGCAGATAGACGTCGTCCGCGCTGATCGAGAGCGGCTCACGCATCGCCTGGGCGTAGTGAGCCAGGCCGGCATGCCCGATCAGCACGCCCTTGGGTGTGCTGGTCGATCCCGATGTATAGATCACATAGGCCAGGTGCCCCGCCAGATCAGGGGCCACAGGGTTGGCCTGGCTCCGCTGGGCGATCAGCGGCCAATCGGCATCTAAGCAGACTACGCGCGCGGCATGCGCCGGCAGTGCATCTCGTAGCCGCTGTTGCGTCAGCAGCACCGGGATAGCGGTGTCCTTGATGATAAAGGCCAAGCGCTCGTGCGGGTAGGCCGGATCGAGCGGGACATAGGCGCCGCCAGCCTTGAGGATACCCAGGATACCAATAACCATTTCGAGCGAGCGCGTCGCGCAAATTCCGACCAGCGCACCAGTGCTGACACCCAGATGGCGTAGGTGAGCGGCGACCTGGTTCGCACGCACATTCAACTCCTGATACGTTAGCCGCCCATCTGCGGCGACCAGCGCGAGCGCCTGCGGGGCGCGCTCGACTTGGCGCTCGAACAGCGCCTGGATGCAGGTTGGCGGCGCGCCATCATCTGCGGCCGCGATCAGGTCCACCAGATAGGCTCTTAGCTCGGCGTCCGAGAGCTGTTCGGCGGCGTCCCCCAACTCCGCCGCCAGGAGTTGACGTACCTCGTCGATGACAGCGGCGTCCAGCGGATCGGGCGCTGGCGCATATGAAGTGTGCTGGATCACTTAGGCCTCCCTGGTTCGCACCGCCTGGAGCAGACGATGCTTGAGCTGTTCGGATAGTTGGAGCCTGGGCTGCGCCGGCGCCGCCGCCAGGGTGAATTGCTCGCGCTCCGCGGCGCTCATCAGCGGCAGGCGCGAGACGCGCATCTCGGGATCTGCGATGATTCCGGCCAGCAATGTTTCGAAGCGCCGCAGCATCTTCACGATCGTGCCGGCATCGAACAGATCGGCGCTGTAGGTCAGGAGGCCGCTGATGCCCTCGGCTGTCTCCCAGACATGGAACAACAGGTCAAAGCGGGTGGTTTCGCCTTCGCTTTCGACCTGGCTCAAGGTCAGGTCGGAAAGTGCGAGGTCGGGCAGCGGCGTGTTCTGGAAGACAAACATGACCTGAAACAGTGGGTTGTAGCTCAGATCGCGGTCTGGCTGTAGCTCACTGACCAGCCGCTCGAATGGCAGGTCCTGATGGTCGTAGGCGCCCAGCGTGACCTGGCGCACCCGCCTGAGCAACTCGCGGAAGCTTGGATCCCCCGACAGGTCGGTACGCAGCACCAGCGTATTGGCGAAGAAGCCGATCAACCCAGCCAGCTCGGCATGCTGCCAATTCGCGATCGGTGTGCCCACGACAATATCGGTCTGGCCGGTGTAGCGGTAGAGCAGCGTGTCAAAGGCTGCCAGCAGGGTCATAAAGAGCGTGGCCTGCTCACGCTGAGCCAACGCCCGCAGCGCATCGGATAGGTCGTGTGGGAGGCTCAAGTGCTGGTAGGCGCCGCGGAACGTCTGAACCGGCGGGCGCGGTCGGTCGACCGGTAGCTCCTGGACCGGCGGCGCACCGGCGAGCTGCCGCTTCCAGTAGCCAAGCTGGCGCTCCAGCACCTCGCCCTGGAGCCACTGCTGCTGCCAGATAGCGAAATCGGCGTACTGGATCGGCAGCGCCGGCAGCGGCGAAGCGAGGCCATGCGCGAAGGCCTCGTAGAGGGCCGCCAGCTCCTGGACAAACACGCCGAGTGACCAGCCGTCGGTAACGATATGGTGCATCGTCAGCATCAGGATGTGCTCCTGCTCGCCCAACCGCAGCAGTGTCGCCCGCAGGAGCGGCCCACGCACCAGGTCGAACGGCTGCTGGACATCGCGCTCGATCGCCTGATGCACCTCGGCCTCGCGCTCACTCGCCGGGCTGCCGCTTAGATCAAGCGTCAGCAGCGGCACGGCTGACGTGTCGGCTGACTCGATCATCTGCGCCGGCTGACCATCCACCAACGCAAAGGTTGTCCGCAGGGCCTCGTGGCGGCGCACAATCTCGTTGAGCGCGCGCTGGAGCGCCGCGACCTCCAGCCGACCGGCCAACCGCACGACCTGGGGAATGATGTAGGCCGGGCTATTGGGCTCCAGTTGGTCGAGGAACCAGAGGCGCTGCTGCGCGAACGATAGCGGTAGCGTGGCGTCACGTGGGGTCGGGCGGATCGGCGGCGCCTGGAGGCCCTGCTCCAGTTGGCGTAGCAACTCGATCCGCTCGGCCATGCGCGCAACCGTGGGCACCTCAAAGAAGCTCTGGAGCGACAGCGCAACCTCGAAGGTCTGCTGCACTTGGGAGATGATCCGAGTCGCTAAGAGCGAATGTCCGCCCAGATCAAAGAAGTTGTCGTACACGCCAACCTGATCGAGTCGCAGGGTCTGCGCCCACATATCAGCCAGCAGTGTCTCGGCCTCGCTGCGTGCCGCCACGAAAGGCGGCGCGTGCTGGGCGTTCGAGCGTACACGCCGCGGACCTTCGATCATCGCCAGAACCTGCTCGGGAGTGCATAGCTCGGTAGCCAGTCGGGCCTGGCGTGCGGCGCGCCAACTCGGCACACTCGAAGGTTGGGCAGGCGTTACGGCCACGGTCGGCGGCTGCCGCTCCAGCGTGGGCTCGGCCAGCAGGCGGGCCGGCGCCGCAGCGGCAACAGCTACCGGGATCTGGTAGATCGCGCCGGCACCCGTCGAATGACGATACTGCCGGCCCAACCAGCTCAGGAAATCTGCGACAGGCTGATTTTTGGCACTGGGGGTGTAGTGGAGATCGACGCGTTTCAGCCCAGCGGCCTGGGCGATCTCGGCCAATCGAGCCAGCATGTGCTGCTCAACTCCACGCCCAAGCACGCGGCAACTGAGCAGGAACGTATCCACCTCAAGTGCCTCGGCCGCCACCATGAAGATCATCATACCGACCAGCCCATAATCGCCGAAACGGTCGTGAACCGCCACGCATAGACATTCGCCGCCGGCTTGCATAAGCCGGCGCAGTTCGCCCTCGGTGCGGCGGATAGTTGTCGCGTTAAACTGATTGGTACGCTGAGTTAGCTGGGCGAGCCGCGCCAGTTGCTCGGGCTGCGGGGCCGTGATATGGACGTGCAGATCCAGGCCGGCCAGGAAATCGGCGAGTGTCGGCGCCTCCTGGCGCGCGCGATGGCGCTGAAGATTCTGCTGATAGAGCGCGGTGCGCCGCTGATCTTCGCTGGTCAGCTTGAGATGGTCCAGGGACCAGACATGGCGCAGAAATAGGGGGATGCGCTCAGGTTCTTCAGGCAGTTGAAGCACCAGCGCCTCCGGGCAAGCGGCGCGCAGTTCGGCACATTCGACCGGGTTATCGTCGATAATGATAAAGCTGTCGAGCCCAAGCTGAAGATCGGCGGCCAATTGGCGAAGATTCTCGGATTTGGGGCGCCAGTTGACTGCCCATGCGGCAAAGTGGTGACGCTGTAGGGGCATCTCGGCATGGCTTGCAAACACCGCGGCGACATCCGCCTCGACATTCTTGCTACACAAGCACAGCAGCATGCCGGCGTCGTGCTGCGCGACCATCAACTCTTGCAGCGCGTGGCGCGCTGGGTCGATTTGCACGTGGTGCGGGCCATCTTCACCACAGACTCCGCTCCATAGCGTCTGGTCGGCGTCGAGCACGATCACCTTATAGGGCGATGCGATCAGCGCCGAGAGCGTGCGCGCGAGATGCGTGCCCAGTGCGGCGTAGTAGGCCGGCGTGAAAGGAATATGACCAGTCGCGTCGGTGTGCGGATCATAATACTCCGCAACCGGATAGGTGGCGGCGAGCTGGCCGGTGGTAACGATGTAGACGCCGTCGACTTCGGCCAGCCTGGCGGCGAACTGCGACTCCAGTCGGGCGAAGTATGTCTGCCGCCGCTGATCGGTGGTGGGGGCGGCAGGACAGATATAGACCAGGTAGGCCGTCGCTGAGCGCGCCACAGCTGCGTTTAGCATCTGGATCAGATCCTGCATAGCACGCTCGATCCGGGCGTCGGCATCCTCGCCGGCGCTATCGAAGCGCAGCCAATCCTCAAAGCGCAGCAGCAGCACATTGACGCCATCGTGATTGGAGGCCAGCAGGCTGGCCGGGTCAAGCAACTGTTGCGAAGATCTGGTTGTAGGGGGCGAATGTGATCCGCGTGGGTATGTCGAGTTGCTTCATCCAGAAAGCCAGCGACTCCGCCAGCGGGTCGGCGGTGAAGGTGGCGGCGATCGCGATCGTCTGCCGCCGCAGCAGCGCCATCTCCGAGAACGGCTGATCGGGGTTCGCGGCGATTGCCTCCAGCAGCGCCAGAAAATCGGCCAGCATGCGGCTGATTGTCTCGGCCTCGAACAGGTCGAGCGCGTAGCCAAGCGACCCGCTCAACTCGGCGCCGTGCCAGGTGAGCGTCAAGAACAGGTCGAAATCGATCGCGCCGCTCTCCATATCGATCAGGCGTAGCGTTACCGCTGGTAGCTCCAGGGCCTGCTCCGGCGCGTCCAGGAAGCTGAACATCACCTGGAAGAGCGGGTTGTAGCTGAGATCGCGCTGTGGCTGTGCGACCTCGACCACCTTGGTGAAAGGCAGATCCTGGTTGGCGTAGGCTTTCATGGTCACCTCGCGCACCCGACGCAGCACCTCGCGGAAGCTCGGGTTGCCCGATAGGTCGGTACGCAGCACCAGGATGTCGGAGAAGCAGCCGATCAACCCCTCCAGCTCGGGCAGGTTGCGGTTGGCGTTCGGCGACCCGACGATCACATCCTCCTGGCCGGAGTAGCGGTACAGCATGGTCTGAAAGGCCGCCAATAAGGTCATAAACAGCGTGGCCCCAGCTTGCTGGCTCAGGGTGCGTAGCGCCTCGGTCAGTTGCGCTGGTATGCTGAAAAATTGATGTGCGCCGCGGAAGGTCGGTATTGGCGGGCGCGGTCGATCGGTCGGCAGGTGCAGCACCGGCAGTGCGCCGCCGAGCTGCTGCCGCCAGTAGGCGAGTTGGCGTTCCAATACTTCGCCCTGGAGTTGCTGCTGTTGCCAGGCGGCGAAGTCGGCGAACTGGATGGGCAGATCCGGCAGCGCCGCGGGCGCATCCCGCGCAAAGGCGGTGTAGAACGCCGCCAGTTCGCGCACAAGCGTGCCCATCGACCAGCCATCGGAAGCGATGTGGTGCGTGGTCAGCAGCAACACATGTTCGGCGGCGCTCAGGCACACCAGCAGCGCGCGCAGCAACGGGCCACGCGCCAGGTCGAACGACCGCAGCGCCTCCTCGGTTGCCAGGCGCTGTGCCTCGGCGGCGCGCGCCGCTGGTGGAAGGTGCTGGATGTCTATGATCGGCAACGGCAGGGACACATCGGGCAAGATCACCTGCGCCGGCTGGCCCGCCATGGTGGTGAAGCTGGTGCGTAGCGCTTCGTGGCGGCATATAATTTCGTTCAGTGCGCGCTGGAGCGCGGCCAGGTCGAGGCGGCCTTCGAGGCGCGCGGCCAGGGGAATATTATAGGCAGCTGATCCCGGTTGCAACTGGTCAAGAAACCAGAGCGACTGCTGGGCAGACGATAGCGGAAAGACAGCCGAGACACGGCTCTGGCGCGGAATCCGCACTCGCGTGGGGCTGCTTTGCGTTTTGTTCAACTTATTCAGGCGCAATAAAAAGAGATCGCGCTGTTCTGGAGAAAGCCCGTCGAGTAGTGTGGCAAGATCACTCACTTGAAAACTCCTTGGTATAGCTCAGCCTGCCTAGTTCCTGGAATAGATCGCGCTCGGCCGCCAGGTTGGTCTGGATCTCGTCTGGTGCAAGCTGTGTGATATCGGCCAGCAACTGATCCAGCAGGGCCTGATCTGCCTGGTCAATCTGCCGCCGGCTGATCGTCCGGGCCAGCTCGGCCACGGTTGGCGCCTCGAATAAGGTACGCAGCGGCGGTAGCTCGACCTGACAGGTCTGGCGTACACGCGACATCACCTGAACCGCCTTGAGTGAGTAGCCGCCTAGCTCAAAGAAGTTGTCGTGGATACCGACGCGCTCGATCCCCAGCACCTCAGCCCAGATCTTGACCAGCAGCTCCTCGACAACTGTAGAGGGTGCCACGTAGCTGGTCGGCAGCGCGGGCCGTGTATCGTTGAGCGGCGGCAGAGCGCGCCGATCGACCTTCCCGCTGGGCGTGAGCGGCAGCTCGGTCAGTGCTACAAACGCTGCCGGCACCATGTACTCGGGCAGGCGCGCTTTGAGGAAGCGCCGCAGCTCACCGAGGAATTGAGAATTGAGAATTGAGAATTGAGAACCATCCCCAGAACCGAGAACCGAGAACCGAGAACCATTTTCTGAGACACTTTCCGGTTCTTGGTTCTTGGTTCTTTGTTCTTGGGAGGGGACGATATAGGCCACCAAGCGCTTGTCCCCCGGCACATCCTCGCGGGCCAGGACGGCTGCCTCGCGCACGGCCTCGTGCTGCGCCAGCGCCGCTTCGATCTCGCCCAACTCGATTCGCACTCCGCGAAGCTTGATCTGCCGATCGCGGCGGCCCAAATACTCGATCGTGCCGTCGGGCAGGTAGCGCGCCAGGTCGCCCGTTTTGTAGAGTTCTGTTGTCAGTTGTCAGTGGTCCGTTGTCCGTTGCAATGGGCAACGGACAACGGACCACTGACCACGGACTCGGAACGAAGCGCTCGGCGGTCAGGTCGGGGCGGTTGAAGTAGCCGCGGGCCAGATTCTCCCCGCCAACATACAGCTCGCCTGGCACGCCCACCGGCACTGGTCGCATAGCGTGGTCAAGAATATAGATCTGGGTGTTGGCGATTGGCCGGCCGATCGGCACGCTCTGTGCAGCACTCGCGTGGCCCGTATCATGCCAGGTGGCATCCGCAGCGACCTCGGACGAGCCGTAGAGATTCAGCAGCGCACAGTGCGGCATCTGTTCATGAAAACGCCGGCTCATCTCCAGGGGCAGCGCCTCACCGCTGGTGACGCAGTACTTCAGGTGCGGCAGCCGACATTCGAGCTGCACATGCATTTCCAGGATGACCCGCAGGAGTGTCGGTACCAGCACGATCCGGGTCACTCGCCGCTCGGCGAGCAGATCCACTAACTGGGCCGGGTCCTTGACGATCTCATCGGGGATCACTACCAACGGGATGCCCCGCAGCAGTGGGCCGAACACCTCCCAGATCGAGTCGACAAAACTCAGCGCCGTCTTCTGGCAACAGATCTCGCCCTCTGTAAAGGGATAGGTTGCCCACATCCATTGGCAACGGTTCAGTGTGCCGCGGTGCAGACCGACCACCCCTTTGGGCGTCCCGGTCGAGCCGGAAGTGTAAATCAGATAGGCCGGGCTATCGGGCGTCGTTACGTTTTGCAGGTTATCGTCGCGCTCCTGGGCGATGATCGGCCAGTCGCGATCCAGGTACACGATTGTTGGAGATTGACGGGTCGGATCAATCTCTAATTTCCAATGTCTCATCTCTTCTTGGGTGATCAGCATCGTCGCCCGCGAATCTTCCAGCATAAAGGCCAGGCGCTCGGGCGGGAAGGATGGGTCGAGCGGGACGAAGGCCGCACCGGCTTTGAGGATCGCGAGCAACCCTACAAGCATTGCTGGCCCGCGCTCGACACAGATTCCCACCCGCGTCTCCGGCCCGATGTGTTGTCGCCGCAGGTAGTGCGCGAGCTGATTGGCGCGCCGGTTGAGTTCCGAGTAGCTCAGGCGCTGATGCGTTCCGATCACGGCGAGGTTATGGGGTATACGTGCGACCTGGGCCTCAAATAGCGCCTGGATGCAGCCCTGGATAGGATACGCTGATTCGGTGCGATTCCAGTCAATCAGCAGCATCCGCCGCTCGTCGTCGGTCAGAATTGTCAGATCGGCCAGGCGCTGTTGTGCGTTCGCGACAATACTCTCCAGTAAGACAAGGAAGTGACCAGATAAACGCGCGATTGTCGTGGTGTCAAAAAGGTCGGCGTTGTATTCTAGCCAGCCGCGCAGTTGCGACCGATCATCGGCAAGCACCAGGCCCAGATCGTGCAGCGCCAGCACAGGTGCAAGCTCCCGGTGGCTGAAAGCCGGCGCCCCCGGCGGTGAGCCGGCAACCGGCACCTCGTGCAGCGCAAACAGCACCTGGAATAGCGGAGTATCGAGATCGCGCCTGGGCCGCAGAGCTACGGCCAATCTCGCGAAGGGTATGTCCTGATGGGTCCGAGCGCCCTCAACGGTCGTGTGAACCTGCGCCAGCAGTTCATGAAAAAACAGCTCGGCGCGAAGGCGACCGCGCAGCACAAGCGTATCTGTGAGCGGCCCGAGCACATCGGCGGCTTCGGCGTGCCGGCGACCGTCGACCGGCGTGCCGACCAGAATGTCTTCCTGGCCGCTATATCGGTACAGCAATGTTTGAAAGGCGGCGAGCAGCGTAACGAACAGCGGCACACATTCGCGTTGGCTCAACACCCGCAGCGACACGGTCAGCGCGGGCGGCAGCACCAGCGGCAAGCGGGCGGCCTTGCTAGCCGCCGCCGTGCGGGGCCGGTCGGTCGGTAGCTCCAGGGCACCTGGCGGGTCGGCAAGCTGCGCCTGCCAGTAGGCGAGCTGCTCGGCCAGCAGTTCGCCTTGTAGCTGCTCGCGTTGCCATGCCGCGATAGCGATGTACTGGCGCGGCGGCTCCAAGAATGTTGGGTTTTGCCCCTGTGCAAAGTCGTCGTACAGCGTCGCAATCTCCTGGCTCAGGATCGCGAGCGAGCGCTGATCGCCGATGATCTGATGCAGCACAAGCAGCAGCACATGCGAGTTGGCTTCCAGACGCAGCAGGCGTACACGCAGCAGTGGCCCGTGGGCAAGATCGAATGGACGGCGGGCTTCGGCGATGGTCAGCGCTTGCACCTGGAGCATACGTTCGGGCGCAGGGAGCGCGCTCAGATCGAGCAACGGCAGCTCTATGGCGACCGCCCCAGCCGGCACGATCACCTGCCGTGGCTGCTCATCGACAACCACGATCGATGTACGCAGCACGGCATGCCGCCCGACGACCACTGCCAGGCTTTGGCGCAGTGCAGCGATGTTCAGTTGTCCAGATAGATCGACGAGCATACCAAGCATATAGGCAGGGTTATCCGGCTCCAATTGATCGAGCACCCATAGCCGCTCCTGGATGAACGAGAGCGGAGCACTTGTCGGCTCATCTTTGGGCGGTACGCGGCTTAACAGTGCCATATCGTCGGTCATCATCAGTGATTAACTCCAACACTAAGAAACTGTCTGAAAAGGCCCGCGCGCCACTTGTAGTCCGTGGTGGGAAGGGGATTTCTTGAGGGGGCAGCCCCCTCAAACTCCCCCTTTTCAGACAGCCTCTAAGTCGATTCAGCCACGACCAGCTGCTTTTCGGTTGCGAGTTGCGTACGGATCTCATCGACCGAGAGCTGCTGGATCTCGGCCAGGAGCAGCTTCAGCGCAGCGCCATCCGCCTGCTCAAGCTGCTGCTGCCCGATCGCCGTAGCCACTGCCGCTACGGTTGGGTGCTCGAACAATGTGTTCAGGGGCAACTCGATCTGAAAGGCATCGCGCAGCCGGGACAGCACCTGAACCGCCAGCAACGAGTGGCCGCCCAACTCGAAGAAGCTATCGTGGATGCCAATCTGCTCGATTCCTAACGATTCTTGCCAGATCGCGGCGATTTGCCGCTCGATCTCGTTGTGGGGAGCAGTATAGGCCTGCTGGAGATCGGGCCGCGCGTAGGTCGCCGGTTCGTTGCTATTGGCCGAGTAAGCAGCCTCCGTGATCTCCTGCGGCGCCGTCTCGCCATGCGCGAGGGCATGCGTGACTGGCGTGCGTGGGGCGAGCCAATAGCGCTGACGCTCGAACGGGTAGGTTGGCAAGGGCAAGCGTCGCCGGCGCTCATCGGCATACAGCGCCGGCCAGTCCACTGCGCTGCCCGCCAGCCAGAGCCGGCCAAGCGTCTGCTGGAGGAACGCCACATCGGAATGCTGATCGCGCGGGTGACGCAGCGAGCAGAGTATGACCTGCCCAGCAGTCTTCGCCGGATGCCGGCGCAGCAACGTGCTGAGCGTCCGGCCGGGGCCAACTTCGAGTACAATCTGATCGGGCTGCTGCAACAATACCTGCGCCCCTTCGGCGAAACGGATCGTCTGCCGCAGATGACGAGCCCAATAGCTTGGATCGGTCGCTTCAGCCGCCGTGATCCATGTGCCGGTCATGTTCGAAAGAAATGGGATTTGCGGCGGGTTGAGCGACATACGGCGCACCTGGGCAGTGAACGCTTCTAAGATTGGGTCCATCATGCTGGAATGGAAGGCGTGTGATGTATGCAATTGTTGGCAGCTCAAGCCACGTTCGGTGAGCTGGCGGCGCAGCTCGGCGATCGCTTCCTGGGGTCCGGCCACGACGCACAGTTGTGGCGTATTGACCGCGGCCAGCTCAAGCGGCGGGCCAAGCAGCGGCAGCAGATCCGCTTCGGCCAGCGGAACCGCCAGCATCGCGCCGCCAGGCAGTTGCTGCATCAGCCGGCCACGTGTGGCGACCAGCGCGAGCGCGTCTTCGAGCGAAAAGACACCGGCCAGACAGGCCGCTACATATTCGCCGAGGCTATGACCAAGCATCACCGCCGGCTGCACATTCCAGGCCATCCACAGGCGTGCCAGGGCATACTCGACCACGAACAACGCAGGCTGGGCATACTGGGTCTGGTTGATTTGTCCGTTGTCCGTTGTCCGTTGTCCGTGGTCGGCTGCAACTGACAACTGACCACTGACAACTGACTCCCCGTAGGAACCAGGATACAACACCTCGCGCAAATCGACCTGGAGATAGGGCTGGAGCAACTCGGCGCAGCGATCAATGGTCTCGCGGAACAGCGGCTCGACCTCATACAATTCGCGGGCCATTTGCGGATACTGGGCGCCCTGGCCGGGGAACAGGAATGCCACTGGCAGCTCGTGGGCCACCGGCACGGCGCTAAATAGGCGCTGAGGGTCCTGGGTTGCCAGTGCGGTGGCTGCGTCGGCGGCATCGTGGCACACGACGACGCGCCGCTGGTCGAACGCTTTGCGCCCCACTTGCAAGGTGTAGGCCACGTCGGCCAGGTCGAGATCGGGGTGCCGGCGCAGGTGCATAGCCAGGTTGCTGGTCAGCGTATCGAGTGCGGTGCGCGTCTTCGCGGCAAGCGGCAATACATGCCAGGGGCGCGACGCCGTCGTCGCTTCGGCCTGCGGCGCCTCCTCCAACACCACATGGGCGTTGGTTCCGCCCATACCGAACGAGCTAACGCCGGCGCGTCGCGGCGTGCCATCGGCGATCCAATCGGTCAATCTGGTATTGACATAGAACGGGGTGTTCGCGAAGTCAACCCGGGGGTTCGGGCGTTCAAAATGCAGGCTGGGCGGCAACTTCCGGTGGTTGAGCATCAGCACGGTCTTGATCAGCCCGGCGATCCCGGCAGCCTGATCGAGGTGGCCAATATTGGTCTTGGCCGATCCAATCGCACAGCAGCCGCGCCGCTCGGGCTGGGCGCCAAATGCCCTGGTCAGCGCGGCGATCTCGATCGGATCGCCGAGCGGCGTCGCCGTCCCGTGCGCCTCGATGTAGCTAATTGTTTGGGCCTCAATCTCGGCCGTCAGGTGCGCGGCACGAATCACTTTCGCCTGCCCCTCAATGCTGGGAGCTGTGTAGCCGATCTTGTGCGAGCCATCGTTGTTGGCTGCCGAGCCCTTGATCACCGCATAGATCTGATCATTGTCTTCGAGTGCGTCGGCCAGCCGTTTAAGCACCACGATCCCCAGCCCGCTGCCCCTCACGGTCCCCTGCGCCCGCGCATCAAAGGCCCGGCAGTGGCCATCCGGCGAGAGTACGCCACCCTGCTGGTAGTGATAGCCGGCCTTCTGGGGGAACGCGATCGATACCCCACCTGCCAGTGCCATGTCGCAATCACCGCTCAGGAGCCCCTGGCATGCCAGATGCACCGCCACCAGCGAGGTCGAGCAGGCCGATTGGACCGTGACGCTCAGCCCGGTCAGGTTGAGCTTGTAGGAGGCCAGCGTCGTCAGGTGGTCGCGATCGTTGCTAAGGATCATCTGGAACAGGCCGACCGTATCCTGGACCTGCGCCAAGTTGCTGAGCACATTGTTCAACAGATAGTCGCTCAGGCCAACGCCGGCGTATACCCCAATCGGTCGCCCGAACGTGTCGGTCGTATATCCGGCGTGCTCCAGCGCCTCCCATGCCGACTCCAGAAACAGCCGATACTGCGGGTCCATAATCTCGGCTTCTCTGGGGGTGTAATTGAAGAAAGCGGCATCGAAGCACTCGACGTTGTCAAGCACGCCGCCAGCCTTAACAAACGTCGGGTCGTGCAGCGCCGCGGGATCGACCCCACTCGCCAGCAGCTCCTGGTCAGAAAAAAAGCTGATGCCCTCGACACCGTCTGCCAAGTTTTGCCAGAACGTTTCCAGGTTGTTGGCGCCAGGAAAGCGGCCCACCATGCCGATGATCGCGATCTCCAATCCGGTACGATGCTGGTCGGTTGTATCCACGAGAACCCCCTCAACCTTCGTCTTCGGCGCGCTGGCGCTGAGATAGGCGTTGTTGCAGCCGGCTCTTGCCCGCGCGCGCTTGCTCGAATCGGCCCGCCTCGGGCTGTGTGGAGCGCTGGCCCTGGTGCTGCTGACGGATATGCTTTGCCAGCGTGCTGATGCTTGGATGCTCGAATAGCTCGATCAGTGCGAGTTCGGCGCCCAACGTTTCGCGCAGCCGACTATGGACCTGAACCAGCAGCAGCGAGTGCCCCCCAAGATCGAAGAAGTTGTCGTCTACGCCGCAGCGCTCAATCTGTAGCGCCTCCTGCCAGACTTGCGCGATTCCACGCTCTAGTTCGGTGCGCGGCGCCACATATGCTGCCTGCGCCTCGCTCCGAAGCTGCGCCGACATCGGCAGCGCTCGGCGGTCGACTTTGCCGGTCGGGGTACGCGGCAGCATTTCCAGCGCGACAAAGACCGACGGGATCATATATGCGGGGAGCTTGTCCCTCAGGAAGGCGCGCAGTTCGATTGTCAGTTGTCCGTTGTCCGTTGTCCGTTGTCCGTTGTCCGTTGTCGGCTGCAACGGACCACTGACCACTGACAACTGACTACTGGCGATGTAGGCGACGAGCCGCTTGTCCCCCGGCACATCTTCGGAGACCAGCACAACGACCTCGCGCACCTGTGGATGTTGCGCCAGGACGGCCTCGATCTCGCCCAGCTCGATCCGAAAGCCGCGCACCTTGCACTGATGATCGGTTCGCCCGAGGTATTCGATGATTCCTTCAGGCAGGAAGCGCGCCAGATCACCAGTCTTATAAAGCCGCGCGCCAGGTATGCCGCTGAACGGATCGGGAGTGAAGCGCTCAGCGGTCAGCGCCGGAAGGTTCAAGTAGCCGCGCGCCATCCCGGCACCGCCGATGTGGATCTCGCCCGGTACGCCGATCGGCACCGGCCGCAAGCCAGCATCCAGCAGATAGACCTGGACGTTGGCGATCGGCCGGCCGATTGGCACGGCGGTGGCGCTGGAGCAACGTGTTCTCTCCGCGTCCGGCTCATAGAGCGTGGCGGTAATTGTGGCCTCGGTCGGACCATAGGCGTTGATCCAGCGCCCCCGGTCGCCGACGAGGCGCCGCCAGTCGATCAGCCGATCCGCCAGTGTTGTATCGCTGCCGACGATCACCAGGCGCAATGCCGCCGGCCAGATCAGCGCCGTGCGTTTGAGTTCGGCGACCCACGCATGCCAGTAAGGCGTCGGCAAATTCAGCACGCTCAGGCGCTCGCGCTCAACGAACTCGACCAGATCCTGTGGCCCGCCAAGGATCGCGCTGGGCCAGAGCACCAGACAGCCGCCACTCAACAACGTCGGGAAGATCTCTTCAGCCGCGACATCAAAACTGATCGAGGCCAATTGCAGAACCCGGTCCTCCGGTTGCAGCGTATAGCGCTCGATCAACGCCTGGCAGTGATTGGCAAGCGCGCGCCGCGGGATAAGCACTCCTTTCGGCTGTCCGGTCGAGCCCGAGGTATAGATGGCGTAGGCCAGGTTATCGGGCGTGGCCACAACCGGCGGGTTGCTGGTCGGCTGCTGGGAGATTATGGGCCAATCCGCGTCCAAATGGATGATTTGAGATTTGAGATCGGAGATTGGAGATTGCTCGACGCGCTCGATCTCCAATCTCCGATCGCTAATCTCTCTGCTGGTGAGCACCACGCTTGCTTGCGAATCGTTGAGCATAAACTCCAGACGCTCACGCGGGTAGGATGGGTCGAGCGGGACGTAGACGCCACCGGCTTTGAGGATGCCGAGCAAGGCGACCAATAGCATGGGTGAGCGCGCCAGGCAGACGGCTACGCGGGTCTCCGGTCCAACGCCACGCGCGCGTAGCTGGTGTGCGAGCTGGTTGGCCCGTGTGTTCAGTTCGCCGTAGCTCAACGTTTCGACCGTAGCGACGACAGCGGTCGCGGTCGGGCAAGCGGCCACCTGGGCTTCAAACAGTTGGGGGATGTCTCGCTCGCCGGGGAATATCCGCGTGGTCGCATTCCAGGTAGCCAGCACCTGCTGGCGCTCGGCGGCCGGCAGGAACTCCAGCGCCGCGATCGGCTGGCGTGGGTTGGCCACAATGCTGACGAGCAGCGCCTGGTAGTGCCCGAGCATACGCGCAATCGTCGCGCTCTCAAACAGATCGGTGTTGTATTCGAGCCAGCCGTGCAGCGCCCCAGCGCGCTCCTCCAGGTTCAACGTCAGGTCGAAGGCGGCCGACTGGGTGTTGATATCGACAGGCACCAATGTGAGGTCAGGGAGTTGGAGGGTGGGCCTGGGTGTGTTGTGGAGCACGAACATGACCTGGAACAGCGGGTGCCGGCTCAGGTCGCGCTCGGGCTGGAGCGCCTCCACCAGCAACTCGAACGGCAGATCCTGGTGGGCATACGCTCCGAGTGCGTCCGCGCGCACCCGCCCCAGTAGCTCCCAGAAGGTCGGGTTGCCACGTAGATCTCCCCGCAACACCAACGTATTGATCAGGCAGCCGATCAGGCCCTCGGTCGCCACATGGGTCCGATTGGCGATCGGGCTGCCGATCAGCAGGTCTGCCTGCCCGCTGTAACGGTGCAACAGCACCTCGAATGTCGCCAGCAAGGTCATAAACAGCGTACCGCCGGCCTGCTGGCTCAACTCGACAAGTTGCTCGACCAGCGCCGGTGCCAGCACCAGCGGCTGCGTAGCGCCGTGGTAGGTCTGGATAGGTGGGCGAGGATGGTCGGTTGGCAACTCAAGCGTCGTAGGCGCACCGGCTAACTGCTCGCGCCAGTAGGCGAGCTGTTGCTCGCGCAGTACACCTTGCAACGCGGCACGCTGCCAGACCGCATAGTCGGCATACTGGATGGGCAGCGGCGGGAGCGTGAGCGGCGCGCCGGTGCGCGCAGCCGTGTAGAGTGTCGCGATCTCGCGGATGAGCACGCCCAACGACCAGCCATCGGCAACACTATGGTGCAGCGTCAAGAGCAGGACGTGCTCCTGGGCGGCCAGGCGCAGCAGGTGTACACGCACCAGGGGTCCAAGCGCCATATCGAACGCACGCTGGCTCTCGACCTGCATGTGCCGATGGAACTGGCGCTCGCGTACGGCAGCGGGGAGATCGCTCAGATCGATGAGCTGTAGTGGCAGCTCCATAGTTGCGGCGATGCACTGGACCGGCTGGCCGGCACTCAATGTGACAGTGGTTCGCAAGGCTTCGTGACGCTGCACTAAGGCTGCCAGGCTGGCCGCCAGCGCCGCTCGATCCAGCATACCTTCCAGCCGTACTGCGGCATGGATCAAATACGCCGTGTTGTTGGGCTCCAACTGTTCGAGAAACCAGAGGCGCTGCTGGGCAAAGGACAGCGGCAGATCGCCATCACGCGTGGCCGGCTGGAGCGGCGGGCCGCTCGGGCCGGCGGCTAGAGCGGCCTGGCGCAGGAAGGCGATGATCGCGGCTTTCCGTTCCACCAGCTCAGCCCGCAGCTCCGGCGACAGCGCGCCGGGCGCGGCACTGTAGCGCAGCCGCTCGTCCTCCACCCACACCTCGATCTCCTGATCGCGCAGGCGTGTCAAGAACTCGACGGTGCTCATAGCTCGCCCTCTTCGCGACCTGGAGCGGATGCAGCCAGCGGCTTGCGCGTGGGCTGCTGCACCCAGCGGCTGGCCTCGATCTTTTCCGCCAGCCTGGCCACGGATGGCGCCTCGAAAATGCTGCGTAGCGGGAACTCGATCTGGAATGCCTCGCGTATCAGCGCGACTAACTGCGTCGCCTGCACCGAGTTGCCGCCCAACTCGAAGAAGTTGTCGTGGTTGCCGGTTCGCGCGATGCCCAGCACCTGCCCGCACATGTCGGCCAGCGTTCGTTCGACCGGTGTGCGCGGCGCCTCAGCGCCCTCGGCGCTCCCGATCCGTTCCGGCGCCGGTAGCGCCCGCCGATTCACTTTGCCGTTGTCGGTCAGCGGCAGGGCGTCGAGCATCACAAAGGTCGTAGGGACCATGTACTCAGGCAGGCGTTCCCTGAGGTAGGCGCGCAACTCTCCTGAGAATTGAGAATCCTCTCTCTCACCGTTTTGTTCTTTATTCTTTGTGCTTTGTTCTTGGCCAGGGACCACATAGCCCACCAGCCGCTTGGCGCCATGCCCCTCGCCATGAGCCGCGACCACGGCCGCCTGCACCGACGGATGCTGCGTCAGGGTGGCCTCGATCTCGCCCAACTCGATCCGGTAGCCCTGGATCTTGACCTGAAAATCCTCCCGCCCCAGAAACTCGATCGCGCCATCCGGCAGATAGCGGCCGAGGTCGCCGGTCCGGTACAAGCGCTCGCCTGTGCGCGGGTGGGTAATGAAGCTGGCTTGAGTCTTCTCTTCATCGCCCCAGTAGCCCTTGGCCAGGCCGATACCGCCAATGTACAGCGCGCCGGGAACCCAGGCCGGCCGCGGCGCCAACATGTGATCGAGGACGTAGAAGGTCTGGTTCAGCAGCGGCCAGCCGTAGGGGATGCTCGGCCCAGTCGGGATCGACCTGGGTGATTGGGTAGAAGATCGACCAGATCGAGGCCTCGGTCGCGCCGCCCAGGCTGTAGATCTGCGCGCCGGAGGCCAGCGCGCGGATCTGGTCGGGCAGCCCGACCGGGATCCAGTCGCCGCTCATCATCACCAACCGGAGGGTGTCGGGCAGTTGTTCCCCCCGCCCCCGCGCATATTCGGCGAGCATGCCCATCAGCGCCGGCACGGTATTCCAGATTGTGACCCGCTCTCGCGCGACCAGCTCCATCCAGTGCGCCGGCTCGCGGCGCGCGGCGGGATCGGGCATGACTACGGCGCCGCCGGCCGCCAGCACGCCGAAGATATCGTAGACTGATAGGTCGAAGCTCAGAGCGGATAAGGCCAGGATACGATCGTCGGATGTGACGCCAAAGCGCTGGTTGAGGTCCACGATCGTGTTCAGCGCGCCGCGATGGTCGATCACCACGCCCTTGGGCAGGCCGGTCGAGCCGGAGGTATAGATCACATAAGCCACATCCTCCGGTCCCTGCACCGGCGCCAGCGACCGGTCGTCCACGTGCTCCAACACGTCCTCATCCACGATCAGCAGCCGCAGCTCCGGCGGCCAGTCGAGCGCGCGCGCCAACCACGGCTGGGTCAGCGCCAGATCAACCTGCCCGTGCTGGAGCAGATAGCGCAGCCGCTCGGTCGGCAGCGCGGCATCGATCGGCACATAGGCCGCCCCGGCCTGGAGGATGCCCAGCGCGGCCGCCACTTGCTCCCAGCCCTTCTCCATCACAATCGCGACCAGCGTATTGGGCCGCGCCCCCAGCTCCCGCAGGCGCCGACCGATCTGGTTGGCGCGGCGATACAGCTCCTGGTAGGTCAGGGTGCGGCGGGTGGAGATCACCGCCGGGCGATCGGGCTGCCGCGCCGCCTGGGCCACAAAGGGGCTGAACAGAAGGTCGGCTGGGATGGGCGCCTGGGTCGCGTTGATAGCGGCCAGCCGCTCGTAATGCTCCGGCGGGGCCAACGACAGCACGGTTTCATGCCAGGTCGACTCATCCTCAGTCAGCCGGAGCAGGAGACGACCGTACGCGGCGAACATGTCATCCACCATTCCGTCGGGGAACAGCCCTTCCACCGTATCCCAATTGAAGAGCAACCCGCCTGCCTCTTCAGACACGACGTGATCCAGCCAGACCTGGGGCGTCTGGCCGATCGTATAGACCATCTCGCCCAGCCAGGCGAGCGAGGTCTGGGCGTCCGCGGTACCGAGCGTCAGCGTGCTGGTGAAGACGACCGGCATCAGCGATGCCGTGCCCTGGCGGCGCATCAGCTCGCGCTGGACCTGCACGCCGCTGACATAGCGGTGGTCGAGATCTTCCCACAGCTGCTCCTGAAGCCGCCGCGCCCGCAGTTCGAAGCCCGCAGGCGTGCTGTTATCCACTTCCAGGAGCGTAATCGAGGTGAAATCCCCAAGAATATCCTGGACCTGGGGATGCAGCGGGAGCCGGTTGAACAGGGTCAGGTTGATCGTCAGGCGCGGGTGCTTGCTCCAGGCAGTCAGGATCTCCGCATAGGCGGCCAGCAGCACACCGGAGGGGGTCAGCCCGGCCTGGGCGGCCCGTCGCTTCAGGCGCGACCAGGCGTCTGCCGGGAGCCGGGCGCTGCGCCGCACAAAATGGGGCTGCTGGATCGTGGCCGGATCTTTCGCCAGCGGAAGCTCCGGTGCCGGCGCCAGGGTAGGGAGCCGACGCCGCCAGTAGGCCAGCGATCGGTGATACAGCTCAGAGTCCTGGAGCGCCTTTTCGGCCAGGACATAGTCGCGGAAGGAGAGTTCCAGCGGCGGGAGCAGGGCGTCGCGGTCCTGGAAGAGTTGCCGCAATTCCTGGAGCAGAACCGAGAAGCTCCAAGCATCGGAGATCAGCAGATCCATGCTGGCGAACAGCCGGCAGCGGCCGCCATTCAGCTGCGCCGCGCGAATCTCGAACAGCGGCCAGCGGTCGCAGGCCAGTACCTGATGCGACATGCGCTGCCGGATCGCGGCCAGCCGGTCTGCGATCGTGTCCTGTGGGCTGCCGCGCAGATCCACCACATCGATCACATAGGAGGGGACCTCGGGCAGAATCTGCTGCTGGCCATCGGGATGCACGACCGCCCGCAGCATGTCGTGGCGCTCGACCAGCCGCTGCCAGGCCTGATTGAGGCGGGGCAGATCCAGATCGACACACTCGACCTCGACAAAGCCATGGCAGGAGATATTGCCGAGCGCCAGCATATCGCTGCGGCCGATCCAGTAGGCCTGCTGGACATCGTTGAGCGGGAAGGGCAGGGCGCGCTGCGCGGGCGCGGGAATGATGGTGGGAAGCTGGGCGAGCGGGGCCGGCTGTTCGGTCTGCTGGGCCTTCTGCCGCCCGATGGTAATAGCCAGACCGGCCACGGTAGGCGCCTCGAACAGCTTGCGTAGTGGCACCTCAACTTGGAAGATCTCGCGTAGCTGTGAGACCACTCGCGTCGCCAGCAGCGAGTGCCCGCCCAGCTCAAAGAAGTTATCGTGGATGCCGATCGGGCTGATACCCAGCACCTCGGCCCAGACACCCGCCACGAGTTCCTCAGCCGGTGTGCGCGGCGCCTCATAGGTGCCGCCCCGATCCCAGCCACTCTGACTGGGCGCCGGCAGCCCACGCCGGTCGATTTTGCCATTGGGCGAGAGCGGCATGGCGTCCAGCAGCACAAAGGCGGAAGGAATCATATAGACCGGCAGGCGCTGCTTTAAGAACGCGCGCAACTCTCCTGAGAATTGAGAATTGAGAATTGAGAATTGAGAATCTTCCTTCTCGCTGGTTTGTTCTTTGTTCCCTTCGACTTCGCTCAGGACAAGCTTTGTTCTTTGTTCTTGGCCGGAGACGATGTAGGCCACCAGCCGCTTCTCCCCCGGCACATCCTCGCGCGCCAGCACCACCACCTCCTGCACGGCTTCGTGCTGCGTCAGGGTCGCCTCGATCTCGCCCAGCTCGATGCGGAACCCGCGCAGCTTGACCTGCCCATCAATCCGCCCCAGGAACTCGATCGCCCCGTCAGGACGGTAGCGGCACAGGTCGCCGGTCCTATACAGCCGGTTGTCCGTTGTCCGTTGTCCGTTGTCCGTTGTTCCTTGCAACTGACTACTGACAACTGACCACGGACAAGGAACGAAGCGCGCGGCGGTCAGATCGGGGCGACGGTGGTACCCACGGGCCAGCTGCACCCCGCCGATGTACAGCTCGCCTGGAACCCCGATTGGCATCCTGTGCATGTGGCGGTCCAGGATGTAGAACTCGGTGTTAGCGATCGGGTGGCCGATCGGCACGCTGCTCGTATCCAGCTCGCGCTGGCAAGCCCAGGCGCTGACGTCGACCGCCGCCTCGGTCGGGCCGTACAGGTTGTGCAGCTCGGCAGAGAGCGTGGTGAAAAAGCGCTGTTGCAACTCGTAGGGCAACGCCTCGCCGCTACAGATCACGCGGCGCAGGCTGGCGCAGCCGCTCACGTCGGCGCCCTCCAGGAAGGCACGCAGCATCGAGGGCACGAAGTGCAGCGTGGTGATGCGGGTTCGCTCGATCAACTCGGCCAGGTAGACTGGGTCACGGTGGCCCTCGGGGCGGGCCAGAACCAGTCGCGCCCCCGCCAGCAGCGGCCAGAAGAACTCCCACACCGACACATCGAAGCTGAACGGCGTCTTCTGCATCACGAGGTCGTCCCCGCTCAGCCCATACCGCTCCTGCATCCACAGCAGCCGGTTGACGATCGCCTGGTGGGTGTTCATCGCGCCCTTGGGCACTCCGGTCGAGCCGCTGGTATAGATCACATACGCCAGGTTTTCGGGCGTTACCTCGCTACCCGGATTTGTGTGCGGCTGCTGGGCGATCAGCTCCCAGTCGGCGTCCAGATAGATCTCCGCCCACTGCGTATAGTTAGGTGGGGGCGTCGCGCCAGGTGCGCTTCCGTCGTTCGCTGGGGGCGTATGCAATACGCCCTTACGATCGGTGGTTGTTCTTTGTTCTTGCGAGGTCAGCAGCACGGCGGCCTGGCTGTCCGTGAGCATGAAGGTCAGACGCTCGTGGGGGTAGGACGGGTCGAGCGGGAGGTAGGCGCCGCCGGCCTTGAGGGTGCCCAGCAGCGCGACCACCAGATCAAGCGAGCGTTCCAACGCGACCGCCACCAAGCTGTCGGGGCCGACGCCAAGCGACTGGAGGTGGTGGCCAGTTGGTTGGCGCGAACGTCGAGCGCGGCGTAGGTCAGCTGCTGGTCCTCGAAGAGCAGGGCCACGGCGTCGGGTGTGCGTCCGACCTGGGCGGCGAAGAGTTGGTGCAACAGCAGCTCAGGCGGGTAGGGCACGGCAGTGGCGTTCCAGGACTGGAGCTGGCGCAGCTCGGCCTCACTCAGCAGCGGCAGCGCGGAGATGTGGCAATCCGGGTCGGCGGCGATGCCCTCCAGAAGTATCTGGAAATGCCCGGCCATGCGCTCGATCGTCGCCGCATCGAACAGGTCGGTGTTGTACTCGATCCAGCCCTGGAGTCCGGCCGGGTCTTCCGCAAGGCTGAACGTGAGATCGAATTTGGCGGTGCCGTTATCGACCGCAAGGTGCTTGATCGTCAGATCTGGAATGGCCAATGGCGCCGTAGACGCGCTGTGGAGGATAAACAGGACTTGAAACAGCGCGGCGTAGCCCTGGTGGCGTGCCGGCCGCAGATTCTCGACCAGTTTTTCGAACGGCAGGTCCTGATGGGCGTAGGCGTCGAGCGCCACTGCCCGAACCCGCCGCAAGAGTTCGCGGAACGACAAGCTGCCGGAGAGGTCCGTGCGCAGAGCCAGCAGATTGACAAAACAACCGATCGTGTGCTGAACCCCTTCCTGGTTGCGGTTGGCGACCGGGGTGCCGACGATGATATCGGTCTGGCCGCTGTAGCGGGCCAGCAGGACATCGAACGCCGCCAGCAAGGTCATGAAGAGCGTACACTGTTCCTGCGTGCTCAATCGTACCAGCGCGTCGGTCAACGAGCGGGGCAGCGCCAGCGGATACTGGGCGCCGGCGAAGGTCAGCTCCGCCGCTCGGGGCCGGTCGGCCGGCAGGTTCAGCGGCAAGGGCTCGTGGAGTTGCTTGCGCCAGTAGCCCAGCAGTTGCTCCAGCATCGCCTCGTCAAGCCACTCACGCTGCCAGGCCGCGAAGTCGGCATACTGCAACGGCAATTCCGCCAGCGGCGCGGGGCGGCTATTGATGAAGGCCGTGTAGAGCACCGTCAGGTCGTGCAGCAGGATGCCCAGCGACCAGCCATCGGCGATCAGGTGGTGCAGCGTCACCAGCAGCACGTGGTCATCGGGCGCCAGCCGCACCAGCGTCGTCCGAATCAGCGGCCCGCGCGCCAGGTCGAAGAGTGTGCCGGCTTCGACACTGATCAGCTGTTGGAGCGCAGCAGGCCGGTCGCTCGCGGGCAGCGCGGTCAGATCGAGCAGTGGGAGATCCAGATCCAGGGCCTTGCAAACCTGCTGGATCGGCTGGTCATCCACCGAGCCAAAAGAGGTACGCAACGCTTCGTGGCGAACTACCAGCGCATTCAGGCTCTGCCGCAGTAGGCTGGGGTCGAGCGGCCCAGAGAGTTGCAACGCACCGGGCATGGTATAGAGCGGAGTTCCGGGCACGAGCTGTTCGAGAAACCAGAGGCGCTCCTGGGCAAACGAGAGCGGTGCTGTTTCGGTGGCTCTGCGGGAGATCTGCGGCGCAGGGCTGCGTATCTCATCTTCTGCCAGCATCAATTCCAAAAGCGCGCGTTCTTCAGCAGACAGACCGGCAATTCGTTCTGCAAGATCATGCATGAGTCTCGTCCTCCACCAATATAGCTAATCGATGCCCCTGCGCCCGTAACGCCCGCGTTGCCTCCACCATCGCCGGCCACCAATACAGAAGCTGCCCGAATTGGCGCACGAAGCGTTGGGTCATGTCGCGTGCTTCGCTGAGGTCGCGCCCGTACCGCAAGTCCACCGGCACATAAAATTCGGCGCGGGTGAGCGATTCGCGCATCAGTGTCGTGAACTTCCCTACATCGGCGGCCCAGAACGCGGGCTGGGCATTCCGCCGTTCGAGCTGCTCCTCCAGGTCCAGCAGGTACTGGCTCACCTCGTGGCCCACCTGAAGGCGCATAGCCTCGTCGAACCCAGCGCTCGACAGGCTGCCCAGCGCCTCAAGCTCGCGACCCAGTTTTCGCAGCCGATCTGCGCCGGTTGCCTGCTCAAAGCCAAAATCGAACCGATTGATGAATGTCCACAGCAGCATATGAAAGGCAATTCCCGTGGCACTGCGTAGGATCTCACCGGGCCAGAACGCCCGCTCCTCGACCGGCAGATGCAGCGTGGCCCACGGCAGATGCGCGAAGTAGCCGTCGTCGAAACATCGCGATACCGTCAACCCAAACAGCACATCCTGCCCCGATGTGAGCGGCAATGCCGGCGGAACCAGGCGACGATTGTCGATCCCATAACAGGCGCCGGTCATCGCGGCGACGTTGCGGGCCAATGTGGCCTGTTGAGCCACGCGCAAGATCTGCCGGCTGGTGCAGGCCGCTCGGTAGGTCGCCTCCGTTTCAACCAGCCGGTCAAAGGAGGCGCCGGTAAACAGCAGGTAATTACTGGGCGTGCCCCAGGCGCAATCGCCGATCAGACCCGGCAGCGTCACCATGACCCGCCCGCCAGACGATTGAAGCTGGCGCACAACCACCGGATCAAGCTCAGGCGTGTGGGAGCGCTGCCCGTTGTTGAGTTCGATGGCCAGCAGATTGCCGACGCGCTTGCCCAGCAACTGTTCGTGGAGGCGCAGCGGATCGGCCTCGGCGAAGACGGTCGCCTGCAGGAGCGCTTCCCGATCGGGGAAACACCAGACTTCTTCCGGGTAGCCGACGCTCATCCGGCGGCTACCGGAAGGTTCACTGCCCGTAATCACCCGCAGCCCAGGTGTTGCCTGCGGCGCGGGCGTCATCCGGCACACGATGTCGTCGTCGGCGGATACGGCCAGGTCGCCGACCGAGTGAAGCAGCAGCGCGTTGGTGTTGGCGCCATACGTGGCTGCTCCAGGCGCGCCGAACAGCGCGAACTGCACGATTGGCAGGGGAATAGAGCCCTGGTCGCTGATACGCTTGGCAAACGCGGTCTTTTCTTCCAGACCGGCATACCGAAGCGGGACGCCGTGCTGGTTCCGCAATCCGCGCAGCATCGACCGGTAGGCGCTGCGGGTTTCAGCCGCCGGCGAGTCGTCCAGGACGGCGAAGTCGTAGGTTCGGCCATACTGCGTGCGATTCTCGATGTAGCTCACCAGCGAGCGCTCTAACACAGCAACACGGTTGGCCGTCGGCCAGGCCACGGTGCTAATCGGCGTATTTCCATCAGCCGTCGTTGCGCTCTGAGTGAACCCCGCAATCGTCTCGCTGTAGGAGACCAGGAAGCCGGCATCGCGCAGCTCGGCCAGTTGCTGCTTCACGGCTGCGGCGGTCTCCGCATCGCCCGCCGACTGGCCGGCGTGTTCATCGAGCGTTTTGAAGCTCTGGCAGCGCTCAAGTAGCGCGATCGCATCGCTGTGCAGGATACGCGCGGAACGGGTGCCCTTCGAGTACACCAGCTCCATACCCGGCCCAACCACCATCCGCTCGACATCCCCGCGCCGGTAGCGCTCGCCTGCACCCCCAGCCCCATTCGCGCTCGGGCCGGCCACTTCGGCGGCGCGCTGGTGCGTTCCTGTGTCGAGTTCCAGCGGCAGGCGCTGCGTTTGCGAGCCAGTTCGAGAGGCCAGCATCGCCGTCACATCGGTCTGCGACATACGACCGAGGCGCTCCAGCATCTGCTGCATCTTGTCCGTGTCGCGTTGGGCCGCTCGCATCTGCGTAATCGTCAGCGCCAGGCCGGCGATCGTCGGTTTCTCAAAGAAGCTACGCATCGGCAGCTCGACCTGCAACGCCTCCCGTATCCGCGCGACCACCTGCGTGATCAGCAGCGAGTGCCCGCCCAGCGTGAAGAAGTTGTCCTCGATCCCGAGCCGCTCGATCTTGAGCACATCGCGCCAGATCTCGGCCAGTGTCTGCTCAACCGGCGTGCGCGGGGCCACGAACTCCATCTCCGAAGCCGACCGGGTCAGCTCCGGCGCGGGCAAGGCACGCCGATCGAGCTTGCCATTCGGCGCCAGCGGCAACTGGTCGAGGAACACAAAGGCCGATGGGATCATGTACTCGGGCAGGTGCTGCGTGAGGAACGCGCGCAGTGCCGGTTGGGGATTGGAGATTGGAGATTGGAGATTGTCTCCGCTCGCATCTCCAATCTCCAATCTCCAATCTCCAGCAACCACATAGGCCACCAGTCGCGTATCGCCTGCCACATCCTCGCGCGCCACCACCGCCGCCTCGCGCACAGAGGGGTGCCGCCCCAACACGAACTCGATCTCGCCCAGCTCGACCCGAAAGCCGCGCAGCTTGACCTGATAATCGAGCCGGCCCAGGTACTCGATCGCGCCATCACTCCGGTAGCGCGCCAGGTCGCCGGTCCGGTACAGCCGACCACCGATCACTGACCACCGACCACCGTCCAGATCAGTCCCGTCGCCGGTCGTCGGTCGCCGGTCGTCGGTCGTCGCGAACGGGTTGGGAATGAAACGTTCTGCGGTCAGCTCGGGGCGACCGTGGTACCCGCGCGCCAGCCCGATACCGCCGATGTAGAGTTCACCCGCCACGCCCACAGGCACCGGCTGGAATGAGCGATCGAGCAGGTGGATCTGGATGTTGGCGATCGGATGCCCAATCGGGACCGTTCGCTCTGCCGTGCCTGGCACACACGCCCAGGCCGTCACGTCGACCGCCGCCTCGGTCGGCCCGTACAGATTGTGCAGTTCCGCGTCCAGGCGCTCAAAGAAGCGCTCCTGGGCCTGAACGGGCAGCGCCTCCCCGCTGCAAATCACCCGCCGCAAGCTGACACAGCTCTCGATGTGCGGGTGCTCCAGGAAGCTCTGCAACATCGAGGGCACGAAATGCAGCGTCGTGATCTGCTGCTCGTTGATCAGCTTGACCAGGTAGTCGCTGTCCTGGTGCCCGCCTGGACGGGCCAGCACAAGCCGCGCGCCGCTGATCAGCGGCCAGAAAAACTCCCAGACCGAGACATCGAAGCTAAACGGTGTTTTTTGCAGCACCCGATCTTCTGCCGTCAGTTGATAGGTCTGCTGCATCCAAAGGAGACGGTTGCAAATGCCCGCGTGGGTGTTCACGGCTCCTTTTGGCCGCCCGGTTGACCCCGACGTATAGATCATGTAGGCGGCATGGTCGGCGCTGACCGGGCAGCCAAACGGCGCCGCCAACTCGTGGGCGATCTGTTCCCACTCAGCATCGAGGCAGACTACGGTTGGAGATTGGAGATTGGAGATTGGAGATTGGTGCGCCCCAACAATCTCTAATCCCCAATCTCCAATCTCTTTGTTTGTAAGCAGCACAGCCGCCTGGCTATCGGCAAGCATAAAGCGCAGCCGAGCGACCGGATAGGCCGGGTCGAGCGGCACATAGACCCCGCCGGCCTTGAGGATCGCCAGCAGCGCGACCACCAGCTCCAGCGAGCGTTCCAGACACACCCCGACCAGCGTCTCCGGCCCGACCCCCATCCGCCCGAGATAGCGGGCCAGTTGGTTCGCGCGCTGGTCAAGCTCCTGGTAGGTCAGGCTGCTGCCCTCGAACACCACGGCGGGCGCCTGCGGCGAGCGCCGGACCTGTGCATCGATAAGCTCGTGCAGACCCTGCGTTTTGGGAGCGGCCGTCGCGGTGGCGTTCCACAGCTCAAGCTGGGCCAGCTCGGCCGCGCTCAAGAGCGGCAGCTCGGCGATCGGGCGCTGCGGTGCGACCACGATCCCTGAGAGCAGGGTCTGGTAATGGATCGCCATCCGCGCGATGGTGGTCGCATCGAACAGATCGCGATTGTAGTGCAAAGCGAACAGCAGCCTTCCCTGCACCTCGGCCGCGCTCAGCGTCAGGTCGAACTGCGCGGTCTGCTGTTCGAGCGCCAGGGCTTCGAACCGCAGCTCGCCAAGCGTCAGGCTGTGGCCCGAGGCGCCCACCGCGAACGCCGCCAGATCGGCCATCTCCGAGGTCGGCGCCTGCTGGAGCACAAACAGGACCTGGAACAGCGGCGAGCGGCTGGGATCGCGGGTGGGCTGGAGATGCTCCACCAGCGTGGGGAAGGGGTAATCCTGGTGTGCAAAGGCCGACAATACGCAGCCGCGCACACGCTCAAGCAGCGCGCTGAATGACGGGTTGCCGGCCAGATCGGTGCGGAGCACCAGCGGGTTGACAAAGTAGCCCACAATGCCGGCAAACGCGCCTCGGCTCCGTCCCGCAGTCGGCGAACCGACCAGGATGTCGTCCTGCCCGGTATAGCGGTGCAGCAGGAGATTGAACGCCGCCAGCAAGGTCATGGAGAGGGTTGCGCCGCTGCGTTCGCCGAGCTGCCTGATCGCCCTGGTCAATGCGGCGTCGAGCCGGAAGCTGTGCTGGGCGCCGTGAAATGTCTGATGCGTCGGGCGGGGACGATCGGTGGGCAGCGCAAGCACGCTGGTGGCGCCGGCAAGCTGTGCGTGCCAGTAGGAGCGCAGTCGCGCGCCTTCGTCGCCGTCGAGCAACGCCTGCTGCCAGCCCACGTAATCGGCATACTGCGACGACGGTCGCGAAACTGGGGCGGGCGCTGCCGCGATCTGCGCGCTGTAGAGCGCGGCCAGCTCGCCGACCAGCAGGGCCGCCGTCCAGAAATCGCTCATGATGTGGTGCATGGTCAACAGCAGCACATACTCCTGGCCAGCACGCCGAAAGAGCTGGAGGCGCAGCAAGGGACCGCTCACCAGATCGAATGGCCGCTGTGCTTCCGTGGTGAGACGCTCTTGAAGCGCCTGCTCGCTCCAATCGGTCGCATCTTGCACTTCAAATGAGCGGGCGCCCGGCGTGTGAATATGCTGGAGCGGGGCGCCACCCTGGGCCGAGAAGGTCGCCCGTAACAATGGATGGCGGTCGTGGAGCGCGTGAAAGGCGTGCTGGAGCGCTGGGACTTCGACCGGCGCACGCAGCCGCACGGCATACGTGATGTGGTACGCGGTGCTCTCCGGCGCCAGTTGCTGCAAAAACCAGAGCGCCCGCTGGCCGATGGAGAGCGGGAACGTGGCCGGTGCAGCCTGGCCCGCTGCCGGGAGCATAGCGACCGTGGGAACAGCCTCGCCAACCTGAGCGAGGATGCGCGGTGCCAGTTGTGCGATGCTCTCGCCCTGGAGCAGTTGAGCGATTGGAACGATCAGCTCCAGTTTCGTTTCCAGCGCGTGCTGGAGCTCCATCGCCATCAGCGAGTCCAGCCCCAGGCCGGTGAGCGGCTCCTGGAGTTGAATCGACGCTGGGGTGGTCCTCAGGAGCCGCGCCACCTGCCGCTGGAGGTAGGCTTCGACGTGGCCCGCGCGCTCGGCCGCGGGCAGCGCCAGCAGTGAGGCGCGTGTACACTCCTGCTCCTCTGCGCTCGCATCGTCAGGGGCAAACAGGCTGCTCCCGACGGCGGCCAGGCTCCCGTCCAGGAAGCCCGCCCGGCAGGCATAGCGCTGGATCTTGCCGCTGGAGGTCTTCGGAAGACTGCCGGGCTTGATCAGCACAAGGGCATAGATGTGCAACTCGTGCTGCTCGGCGACCGCCTGGCGAACGACGGTCGCCACCTGCTCGACCGCGACATTGAGCTGCTGACGCTCGACCTCGTGGACGACGACCACCTGCTCCTGGCCGTCGATCTCGACCGTGAACGCCGCTCCACCGCCCGCTCGCAACGCCGCGTGGCACTGCTCGACGGTCAGCTCGATATCCTGGGGGTAGTGATTGCGACCGTGGATAATCAGCAGATCCTTGAGCCGGCCAGTGATAAACAGCTCGCCCTCCTGGAGAAAGCCCAGGTCGCCGGTACGCAGAAACGGGCCGGCATCGCTATCGGCCAGCCGTGCGCCGAAGGTCCGGCAGGTCTCCTCGGGCCGCTCCCAGTAGCCTTGGGCCACGCTCGGCCCCGAGAGCCAGACTTCCCCAATCTGGCCCGGCGCGCACCTGGTTCGGGTCTCCGGCTGGACGATCACAAGCTGCTGCTGGTCCAGCGCCGGCCCACATCCGACCAGCCGGCGCGCCGAGGCATCCGCGCTGCTGGTGGCGTACACGCGGTGGTGCTCAAGCGCCGCCGCTTGGAATGTACGAATGAGGGGCTGTGCATTGTGCGCTTTTCCCGAGACAATCAGCGCCGCTTCGGCCAGGCCGTAGCAGGGCAGAAAGGCGTCGTAGCGAAAGCCGGAGGGAGCGAAAGCCGCCGCGAAGCGTTCCATGGTCTCCGGGCGGAGCGGCTCGGCGCCGTTGAAGGCCACTCGCCACCTGCTGAGATCGAGGGTCGCGCGCTGCTGGGGGCTGGTCTTGCGAACGCACAGATCGTAGGCGAAGTTTGGCCCGCCACTGGTGGTGGCCTGATAGCGCGTGATCGCCGCCAACCAGCGCAATGGCTGCTGCAAGAACGCCACCGGCGAGAGCAATGTGACCGGAAAGTCAGCGTAGAGCGGCTGAAGGATGCCGCCGATCAGGCCCATATCGTGGTAGCGGCGGCAGCCAGATCACGCCAGAGCTGGCCGTCGTATGGCCGAAGCAGCGCTGGATGAGGGCCAGATTGTGCAAGAGGTTGGCATGAGAGAGCATCACGCCCTTGGGATTGGAGGTAGAACCAGACGTATACTGAAGAAAGGCCAAAGTCACATCCCCCACAGCCGGAACTTGCCAAGCCGCCGCCTGGTCAGCGGGAAGCGCATCGGAAGCCAGCCAGCACAGGGCTTGGAACTCCGCCGCGACGGCTGCGAGCGCCTGGGCGATGGGCAGGATGGCGGTCGTCGTGAGGGCCAGCGCCGGTCGGGCATCTTGGAGAATGGTGCGCAGGCGGGGGAGCGTGCGCTGGAGCTTGGCAGGGTTGGGAGGGTAGGCGGGGACCGCCACGACACCGGCGTACAGACAGCCGAAGAAGGCCGCGATATAGTCGAGACCGGGCGGATAGAGCAGCAGCACCCGCGCACCAGGTGCAATCTGGCGCTGGAGCAGCGCTCCAATCGCGCGCGCCTGCTGATCCAAGTCGGCGTACGAGAGATGCTCTTCTTGGGCGTCGCCATCGACGAGAAAGGTGTAGGCACGTTGCTGTGGTTGCTGCTGCGCGCGCCGGCGCAGAAGATCGACCAACGTCGTGGGTGGCTCTGACACCAACATCACCTCCGCAGAATATGCGTATATACCATAGCCATCGTGTTCTCCAACACCCTTGCGGCAAAACCCGCAACCGCATTTTTAAGCGTATTCGTGATATATACTACGGCTGTTCGTGCGGGCAAAGCTAGCGCCCACTAGAGAAGAGAACCCAGCGGGCAAAGCTAGCGCCCACCAGAGAAGAGAACCCATGGGTCTGTGAACGCAATGCCTGTGCATTGGCCATGGGCTGCCACACATCTGCCATCCGAATTCCGGAGTGCAGTGCCCTGCCGTGCGCCTTGGCATGGTGCGCTTGGATCTCTCTAAGCGCTGCCGCTGCATTTCCCCACGGTGCAAGTTGTGTCGTGCTGGAGCAAGCCGGTGAGCTTGTATGCCCGCCAAACAACCACTGCCCTGGGGCTGTGATCGGCGTGCGGTCTCCTACCGCACCCACACCATGAGCGGCTAATACCTATCAGTTTCCATTCATTGGTAGCTTCAGGATAGCAGCAAGCTGATTTATTCAGCGATCCCTTTGTGATTCCGTGCTGATTCATTGGAGGGCGCATGATCGCAGAGACCTTCGGACAAGCACTCCGCCGCTTCCGGACGCGAGCAGGCATGACCGTCTCCGAATTGGCCGACGCGCTTGGGGCTAGTCGGCGCAGCATCGCGTGCTGGGAGCGAGACCGGCGGGTGCCCCGCGACCGCGCGCGGCTGCTCGATCTCGCACAGGTGCTGCGCTTACACACCAGCGAGATCGAGCAACTCGCCACGATTGCCCGGCGTCATCCTCACCAAGCTGGCTCTGAGTCCGATTTCGCACCGCCCGCGCCGGTGGCTGGCGGGGCCAACGATGTGCGCTGGCAGGCAGCATTGCACCACCAACTCCGTGCCCCGATTATCGACTTCACCGGACGGTCGCAGCAAATCGCCCAACTGATCAGAACACTCCAGAAGGTCGGCACGGGCGGCGTGGTTGCTGCCATCAGCGGCGTGCAGGGTATGGGTGGGATCGGCAAGACCGAACTGGCCTATCTGGTGGCCCACCATGTGCGGGGCTCGTTTCCCGATGCACAGATCGTCGTGAACTTGCGCGGGTCACATATGGTCCCGCTCTCTACAGCACAAGCGCTCCGGACCGTGATCCACACGTTCATGCCTGAGATGCCGCTACCGGACGATCTGGAGGCGTTGCAGGCCCGCTACCAAGCGATGTTGCACGAGAAGCGCGCGCTGATCCTGGCCGATGACACCCGCGATGCCGCACAGGTGCGCCCGCTCCTACCACCATCGGGTTGTGCGCTCCTGATCACCAGTCGGCAGCGCTTCAGCTTGCCGGGGATGTCTCCCATTGATCTAGAGCAACTCAGCATAGACGAGTCGGTCACGCTCCTCTGTGACATCTGTGCTCGCCTTGCGCCGGATGCGGCCCTAACCATCGCCCGCGCCTGTGGATTTTTGCCCCTGGCGCTCCGCGTAAGCGGGAGTATCCTCCATAATGATCCGGCGCTGGATGTGCTGACATATATCCGGCACCTGACGGATGAGCGGCAGCGACTAGCGCAACTCCGCGACCCAGACGATCCCCACCTTGATGTGGCCGCCTCGCTTGCCGCGAGCTACGCACAGCTCGATGAAGTCACGCAGCGGGTGTTCCGTCAGTTAGGGGTGTTTATCGGCGATTTTGTCACCGCGCAGGCGCAGGCCGTGGTAGAAGTGCCTGTTGAGACAGACGTGGAGGCGATCCTGCACCACCTGCTGCGGCGGAACCTGGTTATGTACGATACGGCAAGCAACCGCTGGCAGCTGCACGATCTGCTCCGCGATCTAGCGCGAGGCTATCTGGACGTGGCAGGGGAAACTCACGCGGTCGCCGAACGCTACGCGCGACATGCAGTACAGATCATGCAGGCGATTGATGCACAGTATCTGATGGGTGGAGAAAGCCTGTTGGTGGCGCTCGCACGGTTCGATGAGGAGCGGCATCACATTGATGCCACCTGGCGCTGGGCTATGCGGCATGCCGGGGTGCCAGCAGCAGACACGCTGCTCCTGGAAGCGCTGTCGGCCACGCGCAATATCGCTCCATTACGCTACAATGGACAGTACGGGCAACTCCCACAGTTAGAGCAAGCACTCGCCGCTGCCCAGCGCCTGAGTAACCGGCACAGTGAAAGGACCGCCCTCGTCAGCCTCGGGCTGGCCTACTGGAACCTGGGCGACCCAAGGCGCAGTATCCCCTACTACAAGCAGGCGCTCGGCATCGCGCAGGCGCTGGGCGACCGCTGCGGCGAAGGGATGATTCTCACCAACCTTGCGAATGCCTACGTGAGGCTCGGGGATGCAGAGCGCGGTATCCCCTTCTACGAGCAGGCACTCAGCATCGCGCGGGCGCTGGGCGACCAGCGTGGCGAAGGGCGCGCACTCCATAATCTTGGGCTGGCCTATCACGAACTAGGGGTAGCCCCACGAGCGATCACCTATTTCGAGCTGGCGCTACAGATTGCCCAGGAGCTTGGCGAATGGTACGGTGAATGTACCGTCCACTGCGGGTTGGGGTTTATCTATGTCGGGCTGGGAGTCCCACAGCGTGGCGCCAGAGCCGGCCAGCGCGCGCTGACCATCGCCAAGGCAATTCGCGACCGTCGGTTCGAAGGCTACGCGCTGCAAGTGCTGGGTCAGGCCGATGCCGCCCTCCAGAATCTGGAGTTTGCCAGCAGCGCTTTTGCACAGGCGCTGGCGCTCTTCCACGAGATCGGCGACCGTCACGGCGAAGCCATGTGTCGTTGGAAGTTTGGTCTGGCTCTGGTCAGTTGGGGGCAACGCGAGCGCGCCCTGCCATTCTTACGCGCAGCTGTGGCCTACAAGCAGGAGATTGGGCATACCCAGGCCGCGGCGCATGCAGCGCTGCTGGCACAGATGGAGGTGAGAGATGTCGTATCGGCAGAGCAGTTGCAGCGCGAGGTCGGAATGTCGTGAGCCCTGAAAACTGGTCAACTCGCCATGTGCCGATCTCGCCCCAGACATCCGCGAAGGGCCGGGGCGCGTGCAGTAGGTGCGCGGTCCTTTTTCGTGAGGCAAGCCCCCTGTCAAGGTGTCATTTCTGGTGAGGCAATGCGCCGCTGTGGCGCAATGGCGCTCATCGCCTCGGCGTCCGATACGGCCCCAAATACCGCTGGACCAGCGCCAGCCCGAACTGGTTCTGGAGCGTCGTGCGGGCGCCCTCGGCAGTGGCTTCGAGGGCCCGGCCGATCTGGCGGCAGATCGCGTCGGCCAGGAACTGCGGCAGCGGCTCCTGGACCGCGCTGATCTGGAGCGCGCCACGGAAGGTCGCCAGCACGGCACCGAGCGGCTCGCGGGCGATCAGCGCCGCCGGCAGCTCGATCCGGTAGGCCGGGCCGGCGGCGTCCGGGCGGTAGTAGGTGACGTACAGTTGCCCGTAGCCCTGCTCGATCGCCGCGCGGCGCTCGGCGAAGTCGCGCAGACCGGGCGAGCGGTAGCCGGTCAGCAGGTGCGGGCGGTCCTGCTTGATCAGCGGCACCGGCAGCGAGTGTTCGCCCGACTCCAGCACTGTGCTCCAGAGCGTCCGGTCGGTGACAGTGCCGGAGAGATGCGGCGCGAGCTGGGCTACGTCGTCGGCGGCGGTGGCCTGCTTGGGGTGCGCGATGACGCGGCGGCAGGAGAGCACCAGCCGCCAGTCCTCCTCGGCGAAGAAGGCCTCGATCAGCGCGTGGAAGGGCGCCCACCAGGCCGGCGGGTGCGGGGCGCGGGCATCCTGGGCGTAGCGCACCAGCAGCCGGTTGATCTCCAGCAGCACCGAGTAGAACGAGCCATCGAGCACAAACAGGCCGCTCGATGTCGCGCGGATGCGCCTGGCCATCAGGCGCAGCTCCAGCATGGTGCGCAGGCCGCCCAGGATGCTCTCCAGCTCCTCGACCGGCGGCAGGAGCTGCACCAGCACCGCCTGGTCGGTCAGCTCGGCCTCCTCGACGGCGACCGCCGCCAGGGCCGCGAAGGTCGCGCCGGCGGCGGGGACGGTGGCGTGGGCGCCGTCGACGGCGCAGAGGCGGCGCGTCGGCCCGTCGGGCGCGGCGCGAATGCGCTTCGCCAGCGTCTCCCGCAGCCGCTCACGGTCGCCTTCGAGGCGGGTCAGCGTTTCGCGGCAGGCGTCGGCGCAGTCATTGATTGCCGCCAGCACGGCGGCCGGCAGCGCGGCTGGGCCAAGGGCGGTCGCCGGATCGGGTGTGGGGGCTGGTAGACTCATTGCTTGCGGCTCTTGTGCAACATCTGCACACAGTATAGCACAGGCGTGCAAGCCTGAATGCTCACCAACTTCCGCGACGGCGCCGATAGCGCATGGTATACTACCGGCGCTGCCTGATCCATAGTGCTCTTCAAACGAGAGCGTAGGGAATAGGACACGGATCAGACGGATCGAACCGATCTGTACGGATCGGGAACAAGAAACCATCCGTGGACATCCGCTCCATCCGTAGCATCCGTGTTCGATGGCCAAATAGCTCCTTTGGAACAGCACTGGCATGTCAGGTGCGAGGATCGAGCTGGAATCGTACATCCGTACCGCCACAGCGTCTCCCTCTAGAAATCGAGGTGTCCCTCTTGAACACCGCCGCAGTCGAGAATGTCGATCGACTTGAACTGGTCGGCAAAGTGCGCGAAGCGCTCCACGATCTGATGGACATCGAGCGCTACAGTTGGGACGAGCGTGGCGTGCTGACGCTGCGTGGGCGGCTGAGCGGCCCGCCTGAATCGCTCTACCGGGCCATCCGCGCCCGCCTGGAGGCGCTGGGCCTGACGCCATTTCTGCGCCGCAGCGGCGAGGAAGACGAGCTGCTGGCGCTTCCTGGCGTGGTCGAGCGAAGGCGTTCGCGGCTCTGGCTCCCGATCGCGCTGTTTCTGGCCACACTCTTCACCGTCCTGCTGACCGGCGCGCTCAACGAGTGGAACCAGTGCATCGAGGGCGTCGGAGGGCTTGTCCAGGCCCAGGTGGCGATCCTCAACAGCCCGGCGGCGCTGCTGGCCGGGCTGCCCTTCGCGGCGACGCTGCTGGGCATCCTATTCACCCACGAGATGGGCCACTATATCGTCGGGCGGCTGCGGCAGGCGCCGGTGAGCCTACCCTACTTTGTGCCCATGCCGCCCGGCTTGACGCTGTTCGGCACGATGGGGGCGGTGATCGTCCAACGTGAGCCGATGGAGGATCGCCGGACGATCCTGGAGGTCGGGATCGCCGGACCGCTGGCGGGGCTGCTGATCGCGATTCCACTGCTCCTCTACGGCCTGGGGACGTCGCCGGTCGGCCCGCCGCCAGCGCCACCGCCCGGCTGCCCGCCGTCCTACCTTCAGGAGGGCAATTCGCTGCTGTACGCCGGGGCAAAGTGGCTGATGTTCGGCCGCTATCTGCCGAGCAATGGGCAGGACGTGCAACTCAACCCAGTCGCCTGGGGTGCGTGGATCGGGCTGCTGGTGACGATGCTGAACATGCTGCCGATCGGCCAGCTCGACGGCGGGCACGTGGCCTACGCGCTGCTTGGCCGCCGCGCCGACTACCTCGCGTACGGCACGATCGCGGTCTGCCTGACGCTGGGGGTGCTGGTCTCGTCCTCGTGGCTGCTGCTGCCGCTGCTGGCGCTGGCGATCGGCCCACGCCATCCCGAGCCGCTCAACGATATCTCGCGCCTCGACCGATCTCACGCCGCCCTGGCGATCTTCGGCCTGATCGTCTTCGCGCTGCTGTTCATGCCGGCGCCGATCACGCTTGTTGGTCCGTAGTCACGTGTTGCGTGTTGCGTGTTGCGTCCGGACGGCTGCGGAGGGCGGCCACGGAGGGCCTGCCCTACGGGTGCTTGGTTCTTCTGGGTTTGGTGGGGGGCGTATGCAATACGCCCTTACGTGCTCTGGCTCCATCCTGCCTCCTCAGATGCACCCCTTCACCCTTTCACCCCTTCATCTTGTCATCTTGTCACTTTGTGACCAGGAAGGCCAGCTCAGACGGGAACACGAAGCGCTCGACCGACCAGCCCTCGGCCTGGATCAGCGCCCGGAAGTGCTGCTCATAGTTCTCGACCATGCCACGAGCCCGGCCACCCAGGCTGCGCGCCGGGAACGAGACCAGCAGGTGCTCGGCGTCGAGCGCGCGCAGCAGGTTGATGCCGGCGTTTTTGTCGACCTGTTCGAGTGGCGGGAGCGCCTTGAGCACCAGCGCGACATGGACAGATCGTCGCGGTGGGGCCGAAATCAGGTCGCAAACCTGCGCCTGTCCGTGGACGCCGGCGATCACGAAGAAGCGATTCAGAAACGCGACCATATCGGCGTAGATATCGCAGGCATAGTACTCGGCATCGTCGGCCAGCGGCATCCAGGGGATCGCCAGCGGATTGATGCCGCACGCGACGTCGAGGACCGAGCGCACCGGCCCGACGCGCGCCAGCGTCACCGCGTAGAACGTGTCGAGGATCGGAATGCGCTCGTCGGTCGAGGCGTGGTGGCGCATAATCCGGAGGCATGCCTGGCGGAACGCGACGGAGCGTGTTGCGTGTTGCGTGTTGCGTGTTGCGTGTTGCGTGCCGTCCTGATCGTCAGTTCTTGGTTCTTGGTTCTTGGTTCTTGGTTCTAGATGTTCGGCCAGCTCTGCGGCCCATGCGTCGTAGCGCGGGCGCGTGTCGAGGTAGGCACCGGCGACTTGGTGCAGCTTGTTTTTCGTGGCCTTGACGGCATCTTTGAGTCCGCGCCGCGCCGCCAGCTCACGCCGCCCGATCGCCCGAACCAGGTCCTCGCTGATGGCCCCATACTTGGCGCTCTCGCGAACCGCCCGAACTAGTTCATCGATCTTTTCCAGGTCGCTCATATCGGCCCATTTGCGTGTTGCGTGTTGCGTGTTGCGTGTTCACCCCCTCTCCCCCTCTCCCCCTCTCCCTTTCACCCTTTCACCCTTTCACCCTTTCATCTTGTCATCTTGTCCCCGCTCCTGCCCGATCTTCTCCATCAACCGCATCATAAAACGCAGGTTGTGGATCGTCGCCAGCCGGAAGAAGAGCGTATCGCCAACCTTATGGAGATGATGCAGATATCCGAGTGTATACTTGGAGCAGGTGAGGCAATCGCAGCCGGGGGAGAGCGGCGTTGCAGCCTTGATATGCTTCTTATCATCGACATACAGATAGGAGTACCAGTTGCCCTCCAGGCGGAAATGCGGGGCGGCCGGGTCGACGGTGAAGGCATATAGACGGCCACCGCGCGCGTCGCGGGAGGGCAACGCGCTGTCGAACATGGCGTAGCCCAGGCGGGCGCAGACCAGAACATTCTCTGGCTGCCCGACTCCCAGGGCGTGCATGGGGAACTGGGCCGGGATGAGCACGCGGGTGTAGGCCAATATCTCACGCAGAAGCGCTCCGTGCGCGTCAAGCGGCCACCCACCGTAGCCATAGCCGTCGAAGCCAATCTCCAGCAATGCCTCGGCGCACTGGCGGCGCAGGTCCTCGTAGCCGCCGCCCTGCACGACCGCGAACAGCAGCGGCCTGCGCGGCGGAGGGGCAGCTCGCGCACCACCCCGGCGCTGCCCAAGCAGGCGCTCGAACTCGTCCTTACAGCGCCGCGCCCACTTGATCGTCCGCGCCACCGAAGCCTGCTGCTCGGCGTAGGGGTCGTCGACGTGGGTGCAGTCGTCCAGGCAGATGACCACATCGGCGCCGTAGGACATCTGGAGCTGCACGCTTTTTTCGGGCGTCAGTTGGAACTTGCGGTCGGCGCCTTCCGGCTGGAAGCTGATACCCTGGTCGGTGATCCTGCCGAAGCGCGAGTTCTGGCGGATCAGCGAGTAGGCCTGAAAGCCGCCCGAGTTGGTCACGATCGGCGCCGGCCAGCCGGCCATCGCATGGAGGCCGCCGAGGGCCTGGACCGTGGACGATCCGGGGCGCTGCATCAGGTGAAAGACGTTCATCACCAGCGCGCGAACGCCGACTCGCTCAAGATCGGTCGCGTCGACCGAGCGCACCACCCCAAGCGTGGCGTCGGGCAGAAAGGCCGGCAAGGGCAGCTCGCCGTGCGTTAGAGATAGAGAGGTGTGTGTCACATGTACGATGTATGATTATTCTTCTTCATCATCCTCGGCTCTCGATACACGGCCGAGCCCGGCGATCACCACGATATACTCGCCCTTGGGCTTCGACTGGGCGATCGTCTCCGCCAGCGAGGCCAGCGTCCCGCGCATGACTGTCTCGTAGAACTTCGTCAGATCATTGGCGATGGCCGCCTCACGGTCGCCATAGACCGCGAGCGCGTCGCGTAGAAACGCCTCGATGCGGTAGGGACTCTCGTAAAAGATCAGCGTGTGCGGCGCGTGCTTATCGACCTCCAGAAAGCGGCGGCGCGGCCCCGGCTTGCGCGGAGGGAAGCCGCGGAACGTAAAGCTGTGGATCGGCAGACCCGACAAGACCACTGCCATGACCAGCGCGGTCGCGCCCGGCAGCATCGTCACCTCCAGGCCCTCGTCGATCGCTCGGCGCACCAGCGTCCAGCCGGGGTCGGAGATCCCCGGCGTCCCGGCGTCGCTCACGACGGCGACCGACTTGCCCTGCCGGAGCTGCTCGACGATCCGCTCGCCCGCCTGGCGCTCGTTATGCTCGTGGAACGAGATCTGCGGCTTTTTGATCTCGAAGTGCTTGAGCATCAGCCCGGTCTTGCGGGTATCCTCGCTCGCGATCAGATCAACCTCGCGCAGCACATCGAGCGCGCGCAGGGTGATGTCGCCCAGGTTGCCGATCGGGGTTGCGACCAGGTAAAGCATACTGGTTCTCAAACCGTGTTGCGTGTTGCGTGTTGCGTCTCCGTCGGTTCTCGGTTCTTGGTTCTCGGTTCTTTGTTCTTTGTTCTCGGGCCGGCAGGCATTATACCAGAGCACACAGATTGCTGCGATAAACAGCCAACACGCGGCTTGACAAGCTCCTAGCGCCTGTGCTATCGTAGCACCTACCAACCGTTTGAATTTGCAGCATAAGATTTCGCTGACCTGGCTGAAGGGCGTGTGGGCCGAGGAGGTGTCCCGGTATGCTCATGGCCATGTTCAACGCTCCCATGGTTGCAGCCGCCCCCTTCGAGCAGGCGCTGGGCCTGCCATTGGGCCAGTTGCTCGTCAACGGCCTTGCGCTGGGCAGCCTCTACGCCCTGACAGCCTTCGGCATTGTGCTGATCTACAAGACGACCGATGTGATCACCTTCGCCCAGGGCGAAATGGCAATGTTCAGCACGTTCGTCGCCTTCACGCTCCTGACCCGGCTCCAACTGCCCTTTGTGCTCGCATTCGCGCTGACGCTGGTCTTCGCCGGCCTGCTCGGCGTCGCCGTCGAGCGCCTGATACTGCGGCGGATCGAGACAGCCACCGTGCTCAACCCAGTGATTGTCACGGTTGGGATTGGGCTGATCCTGTACGGGCTAGCAGGCTGGATCTGGGGCTACGAAGTCAGGACCTTCCCATCGCCGGTGGCCGGTGCGCCGCTCCGAGCCGGTGGGGTCGTCCTCAGTCGGCTTAACGCCCTGATCCTGCTGGTGACGCTCGTGCTGATGGTTGGCCTGTTCGTCTTCTTTCGCTATACGCTGACCGGGATCGCCATGCGCGCGGTCGCGCAGAACCGGCTAGCCGCGCAGTTGATGGGCATCAGGGTCAACCGCATCAACGCGCTGGGGTGGGGCCTCGGCACGGCGCTGGGGGCGGTGACGGGCATGCTGATCGCACCGCTCAACTACCTCGACCCAGGCATGATGGGCGACGTGGCAATCAAGGCCTTCGCGGCGGCAGTGCTGGGCGGCATCACCAGCCTGCCCGGCGCGGTGCTGGGGGGCATGCTGCTGGGAGTGATCGACAGCGTCGTCGGCTACCAGGCCGCCGAGCTACGCACGACGATCGCGTTCGTGCTGATCGTGCTGGTGCTGGTGCTGCGCCCCGGCGGGCTGCTTGGGAGGCATGCCATTAAGAAAGTGTAGAGCGCAGTTTCCGAAAAAGGGGGAGTTTGAGGGGCCGACCCTCTAAAATAGCCCACCCACATTTTCCAAAAAAGGGGGAGTTTGAGGGGCCGACCCTTTAAAATAGCTCACCCACATTTTCCAAAAAAGGGGGAGTTTGAGGGGGCCTCCCCTCTAAAATAGCCCACCCACATTTTCCAAAAAAGGGGGGGAATTTGAGGGGCCTCCCCTCTAAAATAACCCACCCACAGTTTCCAAAAAAGGGGGGGAGTTTGAGGGGCCTCCCCTCTAAAATAACCCACCCACATTCTAAAGTAGAAAAGAACTTCGCCATAGCATCGTCCGGAAAAGGGGGAGTTTGAGGGGGCCTCCCCTCTAAAATAGCCCACCCACATTCTAAAGTAGAAAAGAACTTCGCCATAGCACCGAACGGAGAGCAGATAGGGGCTTCATGAGCGACGACGATCATATAGGCGGGCGGCGCATACCACTGGAGCGGGCAGTTACCTACGGCGCGGGCCTGATCATTGCGCTGGCGCTGCCGTGGCTGCTCGGTCGCATCCCCGGCATGGCTGTCGGCTACGTGCTCTACCTGGTCTGCCTGGGGCTGATCTACGCCATCGCGGCGCTGGGGCTCAACCTGCTGATCGGCTACGCCGGGCAGTTCTCGCTTGGGCACGCCGGATTCATGGCGATCGGCGCCTATACCTCGGCGATCCTCACCCAGCGCTTCGGCTGGCACTTCATCCTGGCGCTCCCGACGGCCGGCCTGCTGACGGCGGCTATCGGCTTCCTGCTTGGGCTGCCGGCGCTGCGCCTCAGTGGCCCCTACCTAGCGGTGGTGACGCTTGGATTCGGGCTGGCGATCCCGCAACTGGTGATCTGGCTGGCGCCGCTGACCGGCGGCTCGTCCGGGCTGATCGAGCTGCCCGCAGCGGCGCTCCCGATCTGGTACGACGGCACGGTCGGCCTGTACAATGTCGTCTTCAACTCCGACCGCGTGTACTATTATCTCGTGCTGGCGGTGATCGCCGCACTGACGCTGTTCGCGGCCAATGTCGTCAACAGCCACACCGGCCGCGCGTTCATCGCCATCCGCGACAGCGAGCTGGCCGCCCAGGCCATGGGCGTCAACCTGGTGCGCTACAAGACCACCGCTTTCGCCCTCAGTGCCTGCTTCACCGGGCTCGCCGGCAGCCTGTACGCGCACCTGATTCGCGGCATCGGGCCGGAGGATTTTACGCTGTTCCTCTCGATCGGCCTGCTGACGATGATCGTCCTGGGCGGGCTAGGCACGATCCGTGGGGCGCTGCTGGGCGCGTTCGCCCTGACGGCGCTCCAGAATCTGCTGACTCGCCTGCCGGTCGTGCGCGATTTCAAGAATCTGTACATCGTGGTGTTCGGCGCCCTGCTGATCCTGACGATCATGTTCTTGCCGCACGGGATCGCCGGGGGCTTGCGTGGAAGAACGCCCCAGCCTGACCGCGCGGTAGGGAAACAATCTGATCCCGATCCAAGCTTAGAATTGAAAATTGAAAATTGAGAATTGAGAATTGGTGCATTCTCAATTTTTCATTCTCAATTTTCAATTCCGAAGGGTTGAGCGTATGACGCAGCCGCTGCTTGAGATTCGCGACCTGACGATGCGCTTCGGCGGGCTGGTCGCGGTCCAGGACCTGAGCCTGGCCGTCCACGCTGGCGAGATCGTCGGCCTGATCGGCCCGAACGGCGCCGGCAAGACCACCGTCTTCAACTGCATCAGCCGCTTCTACCAGCCCAACGGCGGCACGATCCGCTTCGCCGGGCGCGATATCACCCGCTGCGCCCCGCACGAGGTCATCCGGGCCGGGGTCGCGCGCACGTTTCAGAACGTCGAGCTGTGCCGCAGCATGACGACGCTTGAGAACCTGCTGGTCGGGCAGCACACCCACTTCCCCGGCGGCGTCCTGGCCAACGGCCTGCGCCTGCCCAGCGTGCGCCGGCGTGAGGCGGCGGCCAGGAGCTGGGCCGGCGAGGTGCTGGGCGTGCTTGGCCTTGTGCCGTACCGCGATCGGGTCGTCGCGACGCTGCCCTTCGGCGTGCAGAAGTCGATCGAGCTGGCGCGGGCGCTGGTCGCGCGGCCGGCGCTGCTGCTGCTCGACGAGCCAGCGGCCGGCGCCGACACGCAGGAGACATCCGGCCTGGCCGAGATCATCCGGCATGTCCGGCAGATCTTCGACGTCAGCATGCTGCTGGTGGAGCACGATATGTCGCTGGTTATGGGCCTGTGCGACCGGCTGTACGTGCTCGACTTCGGCAAGCTGATCGCCGCCGGCGCCCCGGCCGACATCCAGCGCGACCCGGCGGTGATCGAGGCGTATCTGGGGGAGCGCGAGGTCGCAGAGCTTGAGGAGTAGATGATTAATAACAACTGTATTGTTGGCTAAAGACAGCATCCTGAGTAGGCCGAACCCTGAGTAGCCCGCAGGCGTAACGAAGGGTGAGGCCGTATCGAAGGATGCGCCCGGAGCCGAGCAGCGTACCACACGATAGCATCCTGAGTAGGCCGAACCCTGAGAGCCCGCAGGCGTAACGAAGGGTGAGGCCGTATCGAAGGATGCGGCGAGATAGGCCATGTCAAAGGCATGGGTTTACATCCTCCGATGTGCTGATGAGTCCTACTACACAGGTCACACCACCAATCTTGAAAAGCGTCTCGCCGAACATCAGGCAGGCGAGGGTGGCGAGTGGACGAAACGCCGGTTGCCAGTAGAATTGGTCTTCTCGCAGGAAATGCCGGATGAAGATCAGGCCTTTTTAGTAGAACGGCAGATCAAAGGCTGGTCACGCACGAAGAAAGAGGCCTTGATCGCCGAAAATTGGGAGTTGTTACGCTTCTTGGCCAAGAAGCCTCGATTCCGAAAATAGCATCGTGGTGGGACACGGGCCGCACCCTTCGATACGCGCTCCGCGCTACTCAGGATGCTTGGTGGGGATGACGACACAGAGGAACTATGAGACCGCTACTGGCGATCAACGAGATCGAGACCTACTACGGGCGCATACGGGCGCTGAAGGGCGTGAGCCTGGAGGTACACGAGGGCAGCGTCGTGGCGCTGCTGGGCGCCAACGGCGCCGGCAAGACGACGACCCTACGCAGCGTGTCGGGGCTGCTGCGGCCGGCGCGCGGCACGGTCGAGTATGACGGGCGGCGCGTCGATCGTGTCAGCGCGGAGCGGCTGGTGCGCGCCGGCATCGCGCACGTCCCCGAGGGCCGCCAGATCTTCGCCGAGCTGACGGTGGGCGAGAATCTGCGGCTGGGCGCCTACGTGCGGCGCGACTCCGCTGCTATCGCCGCCGACCTGCGGCGCGTCTACCAGTATTTCCCGATCCTGGAGCAGCGCGCCGGGCAGATCGCCGGGACGCTCAGCGGCGGCGAGCAGCAGATGCTGGCCATCGGCCGGGCCCTGATGGCCAGGCCGCGTCTGCTGCTGCTCGACGAGCCTTCGCTGGGCCTGGCTCCGCTGCTGGTCAAAGAGATCTTTCGGATTATCGCCGAGATCCGCGCCGCTGGGACCACGGTCCTGCTGGTGGAGCAGAACGTCCATATGGCGCTGAACGTGGCCGATTACGGCTACGTGCTGGAGGCAGGCCGGGTCGCCCTGGCCGATACAAGCGCCGCATTGCGGCAACGAGAGGAGGTGCAACGATCATACCTGGGCCGGTGACAAGATGACAGGGTGACAAGATGACAAGATGACAAGGATCGTACACCTGTAGGGCAGGCCCTCCGTGGCCGCCCCCACATTTGTAGGGCAGGCCCTCCGTGGCCGCCCCCACGTTTGTAGGGCAGGCCCTCCGTGGCCGCCCCCACATTTGTAGGGCAGGCCCTCCGTGGCCGCCCGGATGCCGGTTTTGAGGAAGGAGCAGAGTCATGGCAGTTCAGCACAAGGATGTGCGGCGGCCCCGCACCGTGCAGATGGTCCAGCAGACGCTTATGCGATCGGTGGCGGCGCTCACGATGCTGTTTGCGCTGGTGTTGGCCGCTTGTGGCACGCCGGCCAACCCAGCCGCGCCGGCCGCGACCAGCGCCCCGGCCCCCGCCGAGGCAACCGCCGCCCCGGCCCCCGCCGAGGCAACCGCCGCCCCGGCTGCCCCAGCGCCGACCGCCGCCCCAGCCGCCCCGGCGCCGACCAGCGCCCCGGCCCCCGCGAGCGGCGCGGCGACGCCCGGCGTAACCGATACCGAGATCGTGATCGGGAGCTGGGGACCGCAGGATGGCCCGGCCGGCGCCTACGGCGTCATCGACCGCACAATCGGGGCCTATTTCAAGAAGGTCAACGAGGAGGGCGGGATCAACGGTCGTACGGTGCGCTTCGTCTACGAGAACGACAGCTACGAGCCGGCCAAGACGGTCGCGGCGGTCAAGAAGCTGGTCGAGGAGGACCAGGTCTTCGCGCTGGTCGCCGGCTTGGGCACCCGCAACAACCTGGCGGTGATGGAGTACCTGGTCCAGAACAATGTCCCGCATATCGCGCCGGCCACCGGGTCGACGTCCATAGCGCTGCCGCTGAAGCAGAACGTCTTCGCGCTCCAGGTCAACTACACGGTCGAGGCCACGCTGCTGGCCCAGTACGCGCTCGACACGCTGAAAGGCGAGAAGTTCGCGGTGTTCTACCAGAACGACGCCTTCGGCAAGGAGGGCTTCGACGCGATCAACGGCGTGCTGAAGCAGCGCGGTCTGGCCGAGGCCGCCGGCGTCCCGTATGAGACCAGCGACACCAACTTCAGCGCGCAGGCGCTCAAGCTCCAGACCAGCGGCGCCGACACGGTGATCTTGTGGGCGGTGCCGAAGCCGGGCGGCTCGGTCATCTCCGAGATGGACAAGATCGGCTTCAAACCCAAGCTGCTCTCCTCGGCGGTGATCAACGACCCGGCGCTGTTCCAGTTGGCCGGGCCGGGGATCGAGGGGCTGATCATCACCTCCTGGCTGCCCGACTTCGCCGACACCAGCAACCCGAAGGTGGCCGAGTACCAGGAGTTTATGAAGAAGTACGCGCCGGACGAGCAGATCGGCGGCTTCAGCCTGAGCGGCTACACCCAAGCCCAACTGACAACCGAGGCGCTCAAGCGCGCCGGCAAAGACCTGACCCGCGAGAGCCTGATCACGGCGCTGGAGTCGCTACAGAACTGGGACGGCAGCGTCCTGCCGGGTATCAGTTACAGCGCCGACGATCACCAGGGCGCCAAATCGGTCTATTTCATGCAGGCCGGCGGCGGCGCGTTCGCCAAGATCAGCGATTATCTGGCGCTGGAATAGGGAAATCAGGGCCGACAAAACCCTTCGGGTCTGCGCCCGCCGCTACCGTCAATCGCCGCGCGTGTCGCAGACCCGAAGGATTTCAGGGTCGCCATTGTGTCGTCGTGGTCATCATCGTGGCGCCATGAATGCCGTAAGGGCGTAGCAGTTGCCCTCATTGATCAATGCACGTTGTCCTACTGGCCGCTGTTCCAGCCCGCGTAGTTCGGGTCCACTTGCTTGGCGCAGACGCCTGAGCTCGCATCGGCCCGCACGCAGGTGAGGAACTGGTTGGTCAGGTCCTGCGCGTCGGCCAGCTCACGCTCCAGGTCCTCGCCTTGGACCGCCCGGTCGACGGCGCGGAAGAACCAGAAGTAGTCGAGCCGCGAGCGGTAGAACGGCTCGCGCCCCTCGATGGCCGGGCGACCGAGCGCCTCGCGATAGGCTTTGTAGACCTCGACGGCGCCGACCGGCGCCTGCTTGGCAAACGCCTCGGACTCGGCCACCGAGATGCGGGCTGGGAAGGCGCCCTGGAGGCCCGATACGTTGGTGCTCAAGTGCTTCATCCATTCCCAACATGCCCTGGGCGTACTGGGTCTTGGTCGAGATAAACAGCCCACGGGTGTCAAGCTCGTCGGGTGAGAGCGGGCTACCGCCCAGCGGCGGCGGCGCGATCGCCTTGGTGAACGTGGGCGCATCCGGCGCGCCGGGGCCAAAGAAGAACACATCACCGAAGTCGAACCACATGCCGACCCGCCCATTGTTGAGCAAATCAAAGACATCGCCGCCGAAGCTCGCGTTGTTGGTGTAGCCGTTGAGCTGCTTGTGGGGCGAGAAGTTCTTCAGTAGATCCACGTAGGTGCGCACGGCTTGCAGCAGCTTGGGGTCGCTGAAATTGGGCTCGACCGCGTCGCCGCTGCCTTTGGTCGGCGAGGCTTCCATCCGGTCGAGGAAGAAGATCAGGTCCTGGACATCCGAGCCCATAGAGGCGTAGCCGTAGCGCTTGTCCTTGCCGTCGCCGCTGGTCAGCTTCTGAGCCGCATCGACAAAGTCGTCCATGGTCCAGCCGGCGTTGGGGTAGGCCAGCCCGGCGTCGTCGAAGGCGGTCTGGTTGTAGGTCAGCACCCGCAGCCGGACCACGTAGGGCAGGCCGTGGAGCCCGCTGCCGGATTGGAACCGCGCCAGCAGCGCGGGCGGGTAGTCGTCGATCTTCAGGGTTGCGTCGGCGTCGAACAGCGGCTGGAGGTCGAGCGTGCTGGTGATTTCTTCCTGGCCGGGCGGGCCGAACCAGGTGAAGCAGTCGGAGGGGCCGGCCAGCTCGCTGAAGCTGAACGAGCCACCGGCCGGGTCGATGTTCTTGATCTCGACGAAGATGCCCAGGTTCTGCTGGTTGAACTGGCGCGCGGCGCGGCGAATCTCCTCGGCCTCGAAGCCGGGCGCGCCGAAGACGATCTTGGTGGCGCCCTCGGGCACTACCTCGGCCACCGGCGTCGCCACGACGACCGGCGCGCTATTGGGCGTGGGGCTGGGCGTGCTCTGCGCCTGGGCGATGCGCTGGTCCAGCGCCGTCTGGGCCTCGCGCAGCGCCTGCTCGGCACTCTGCTCGCCGCCGACGACCGCGCTGACCGCCTGGTCGAGCAGCGTAAACAGGTTGTTGTCGAAGATGACGTCGGTCTGCGCCACCGTGGGCCGCTCGACCGTGGCCCTGACCGCCGCCGCCCCCTCCTCATCCAGCTTGGACCAGAAGCCGCTGCTCTCGGCGATCGACTTGCGGGCCGGTAGTTGGCTGACGGCATCCGGCCCCTCAAAGGGCTGTTTGATCTCCTGCTTGCTCAAGAAAGACAGCCAGCGCCATGCCTCCTCGGGATGCTGGGTGCCGCTGCTCATGATGTAGCCCTGGGTGCCGCCGAAGAACGGCACCGGCAGTTGCGGGTAGGCTGCCGTACCGATCTCGAACGCCGGCTTCTCGCTGGGCGGGCCGCCGAAGAGCATATCGCGCTGCCACATCCCGGCCTTCTGCTCGGTGATCAGCGTGCGGAACTGGTCGGGGCTGATGCCGCCCAGGCCCGGCGAGTCGGCTCGCACGTAGACCGCGCCGGACTTCGCCAGCGCCGCCACGCGCTCCAGCGCCGCGACGACCTCCGGCGCATCCAGGCGCAGTTGGTCCGATGGGGTGCTGAACACACTGACGCCGGCCTTGGATAGCTCGCCCAGCAGGAGCGTAAACCCGCCGCCCCAATCGAGCAGGCCGTACACCTCGACCTCGTCGCCGCGCTTCTGGGCCAGTTGCTCGGCGGCGGCCAGTAGGTCATCCCAGGTCCAATCCGGCTTGGGGTCCGGCAGGCCGCGCGCCGCCCAGAGAGCCTTGTTGTAGGACAGGAGCTGGATGAACATGGTGTGCGGCAGCATGTAGAGCCCGCCCTCCTGGCTGCCCGCCGCAAGGGTGATCGGGAAGTAGTCGTCGCGGTTGAAGTCGGGGTCGGACTCGATCAAGGGCGTGAGGTCGCGCAGCAGGCCGCTGCTGATCTCCTCGGGGCGAACGAAAAAAGCCGACGAGGTGTCGGCGGCGCCGACGACCTGCCGCATCATCCGGCCGGGGTCGAACTCCTGCCCCTCGGATGGGCGCGTGAACTCGTCGAGCGCCACGAATTGGACTTGGATGTTGGGGTTTTGCTCGTTGAAGGTCTTGATCAGCGGCTCGTAGATCTGGCGCTCGAACTCCTGCGCCCCGAACCCGATCGTCACCAACTCCTCCGAGGCGGCCGTCGCGGCAGGGAGCGCGGTCGTCGCGGCGGGCGGCGCGGTCGGGCCGGCGGCGGCATCCGGGGTGATCTCGGCGGCCAGATCGGCGTCGGGGGTGCCGGCGCCCAAGCCGCAGGCGCTCATTAGCAGCAGAGCGACCAGGAGCATGGCCAGCATGTGACGGTATCGCATAGAGCGGTCCTCCTCTCTTGCCCTGGGGATCGGGGAAACATTCAAGAGTTAGGACGCGCGAGGTGGGGGTAGAGTTTCACCCCCGCTCCGAATCGGAGCGGGGGTGCTTACAACGGGATGGGTGGGGTTTAAGGGGCGGGCTGCCCTCCCCTTGCCCCTCCCTTTTCCCACATGATTACGGCACGTCGATCGTAAACTCGTCGTTCGACGACTGGCCGCTGGTGTCCGTAACCGTCAGCTGAATCGTGTAGCTGCCCGCCACCGGGAAGTACTGCGCGTAGGCAGTGGGGTCCAGGGTGACGTTGCCGTTCGATCCCTCGTTGATCACCTGACCAATGACGGTCTCGGCACCGGCCGGAGCTTGTGTGACCGTCCACTTGTAGTCGGCGATGTTGCCGGCCGACTGCGTGGCGTCCAGGATCAGCTGCTCGCCCTCCTGGAGCGTGACGTCGTCGGCGACGGCGCTCAACGCGCCGGTGGCCTCGGCCACGACCGTGCCCGTGTCGGGTGACATCACGGCCGTTCCAACCTCTGCCATTGCCGTGCCCGTGTCAGGGGCCGCCACCGCTGTCCCGACCTCTGCCATTGCCGTGCCCGTGTCGGGAGCCGCCACCGCTGTCCCGACCTCAGCCGCCGCATCGCTGGCGGCCGTGCCCACTGCGGGGTCGGAAACCGCTGTGCCAGCATCGTTCAAACCCTGCTGCGCCGCCGGCCCGCCACAGGCGCCAAGGACCAACGTGACGCCCAGCATCAAGCAAAGAACAAGTCTTCGCATCTGTTTACCTCCTTTAGTTACCTCTTCTCCGATGGCCTCCTGGCCATCACTGAGATAATATAGCAAGATTGGGGCCACGTGGGCAAAAGGGCAACAGAGACCGGAACTTCGCCAGCTACAATATGCTATACTCGCAACGGCATGGGCGACAGACCTTCTAATCCAGCTCTACTTAAACAAGGTTTCGGAAGGCGTCATTCCACTTTACAATGTGGGTGGGGGGAGACTGAGGGGGGCAGCCCCCTCAAACCCCCCTTTTTTCCCAGAACTGTAAAGCTCCCAGGAACCCTGTCTTAAACAAATCGGCTGTTTTATCACGAAGATCACAAAGATACGAAGGCCACGAAGGTGGGAAACTGTAATCGTAAATCGTAAATCGTAAGTACACTCGTGCGTATTGCGATCGACGCCCGCCATGTCGCCGACCACTTCCCCGGCATCGGGCGCTATGTCTACAATCTGCTGACCGCGCTGGCCGAGCTGGACCACGGGCACACGCTGGTGGTGATCTCCAGCCCGGCGCTGCCCAACACCCGCCACGATCTATCCGCGCTCGCGCGCTTCCCGGCGGTCGAGTTGGTCGCTACGTCGGCGCGGCCATTCACGCCGGCCGAGCAGATCCTGGTGCCGCGCCTGCTGCGGCGCCTGCGTGCCGACCTCTACCACGCACCCTACTACGTGCGGCCCTACGCCGGCCTGCCCTGCCCCTCGGTCACCACACTCTACGACACCATCCCGCAGCGCTTCCCGAACGAGATCTCGCCGCGCGACCAGATCCTGTTCGGCGCGCTGGTCCGCCTGGCCGCCTACGTTTCGCGCCGGGTGATCGCGCTCTCCAGCAGTGCCCGCGCCGACCTGGCCGCCGACTACGGCATTCCCGCCGACCGGATCGCCGTGACCCCGCTGGCGGCCGACCCGCGCTTTCGCCCCCAGCCCCAGGCCGAGATCGCCTCCGTACGCGCGAAATACGCCCTCCCCGACCGCTATGTTCTGTCGGTCTCCTCGAACAAGCCGCACAAGAACCTGCCCCAGCTCGTCGAGGCGTGGGCGCTCCTCCACAACCACCGAGGATGGAGGATGGAGGATGGAGGATGGAGAAAGGACAGTCTCCACGCAACACGCAACACGCAACACGCAACACGCAACAGTTTTCTCAATTCTCAATTGATGCTGGTCATCGCCGGCCACTGGGACCCACGCTACCCCGAGGCGCACCGGCTCGCCGGGCAGCGCGGCGTCGCCGAGTCGGTGCGCTTTCTGCCGGGCGTGGCCGAGGCCGACCTACCGGCGCTCTACGCGGGCGCCACGCTATTCGCCTTCCCGTCGCTGTACGAGGGCTTCGGGCTGCCGCCGCTGGAGGCGATGGCCTCGGGCGTGCCGGTGCTGTGCGGGGCGGCGTCCAGCCTGCCCGAGGTAGTCGGCGACGCCGCGCTGCTGGTCGATCCGACCAGCGCCGCCAGCATCGCCGACGGGCTGGCGCGGCTGCTGGCCGACGACGGGCTGCTGGCGGCCTTGGCGAGTGCCGGGCTGGCGCGGGCCGCGTCGTTCTCGTGGCGCCGTACGGCGCAGGCGACGCTGGCGGTGTATGGGCAGGCTGGCTCGTCGAGGTAATATCGAATTCATCGAGGAGCGAATTAGCGGTACTGTTTTTTCCTTTTCTCGTTGATTTTCGCCCGGCTGGGCGAAAATCAACGAGAAAAAGAGATGAAGTACCTTGCTGCCGAACTTCCTGAGCTTGACGAAGGGCAGGCAACAGCGGCGTTGCAGGCGCCACCGCGTAAGTCCTACGCCGGCCACGTGGCCTCCAGCAAGAGACCATGGTTATCCTGGAAGAGGATATTTTGCACCGGCCCCAGCGTGGTTGGGCCGTCGTGAGGCATAGGCGCCTCCTTAGGGACGCAAAAATAATAAATCATCCCAAGGACACCACGCTGGAGAATCACGCAAAGCCGCAAAGTCGCAAAGACCGGAACCCTTTGCGTCTTTGCGGCTTTGCGTGAGACAAACTGGGATGTTTTATTTTCTGCGAGTCCCTTAGTCATCCGTCTCGCCGGCGATGGCCCGCAGTTCCGCCCGCACCTGTTCCAGCAGGGTGCGCAAGCGCTTGAGCTTCTCCGGGTCGTGGCTGGCCTGATGCAGCGCGTGGCCGAACAGCGGCCCGATCTCACGCAGCTCATGTGCTAACGCCTTCAGTTCGACCCGATCCACCTCAGGCATATTTCGGAAACCGCGCTGCCGGGGGTCGCCGCGCTCCTCCGACTGGCCCTCGGCCAGGAACGCGCGGCCGGTATCGGTGATCTGGTACACCTTCTTGCCGTCGACCTCGCTCACCGTCACAAAACTGCGGTCCTCCAGCATCTGGAGCGTCGGGTAGACCGAGCCGGCGCTAGGGGTATACTGGCCGCCAGTGCGCTCCTGGAGCGCCTTCATCATCTCGTAGCCGTGCATCGGGCGCTCCAGCAGCAGCTCCAGCAGCACATACTTCAAGTCGCCCCGGCCAAAGAAGTGCTTGCCCCGGCCTGGGCCGCCGAAGAAACCCTCTTCGCCGAACGGGCCGCCGGGACCGAATGGACCGCCAGGGCCGAACGGGCCACCGCGGCCAAAGAACTTACGCCGCATGTGCCAGCCGAAGAGCCGCGGACCGTGCCAGTGGTGGCCCCGCCCGCGATGGTGGCCGTGCGGCCAGTCCGACTCATCCTGATCCTCCGCCGTGAATTGATATGCAAAACGTTTGCCGAACATGGTTGCCTCCTTAAATGTTCCTTCTATCGTATCGAAACCGATATATCGATTTCAAAAGTGATTATACCGATATATCGGTTTCTTGTCAATACCCAAATTTTTATGGTCGATATTTCGCCTCGGTCGGGGCGAAACATCGACCATAAAGGAAGGAAGCGGATAGGTTTCTGGTGGCAAAGGATCAGCCGGGCAGCAGCTGTAGCCCATAGCAAAGGCCCAGCACCACGGCCTCGATCACCAACACACGCGTGGCGCGGCGCCACAGCCGGTGCTTGACCACGCCCTGGCGCAGGTAGTGCTCTGCCACAAGGATGCCCACCAGCCAGAGCAGCCCAAGGGTGACGATGCCGAAATTATCGACGGCGCGCACCTGCCATGGATTGAGGCGCAGCCGCACCGACAGCACGAACAGGACCGATTGCACCTCGAAGATCAGCCAGACGGCCCCCGCCGCGAAACCGAGCCACAGCACGTAGCAGGCCAGGTAGAGCGGCAGCGTTCGCCGCATAGGCTCCGAGGAATCGCTATGGGCTGGCATAGTGGGCTATCAAGACTGTGGCTCGCGCGTGATAATGACCGCGTAGCGCATGGGCGCAGTGCCGGTGTTGACCAGCCCGTGCAGCTTGGTGGGGTCGAACACCACCGCTTCATTGGCCCTGAGCAGGCGGCGCTCCCCGTCGATCTCGAACGTACCCTCGCCCTCCAGCACATGCAGGACCTCCACGCCGTCGTGGCGGTGGGGCGGGTGCGACCAGGCGCCGGGGCCGATCTCCGAGACGTGGATGTGGAGCCGCTCGGGGTGGAGGTCTTCGTCCACCAGGCAGCGGGCTAGCCCTTTGACCGCATGCTCTAGGAAGTTCATGTTGTGTCTCCAAGCACGCTAATGCTTTCTCTACCACGCTGCCACAGCGTTCGTGGTACAATGGACGATGACTCAACAGGATGCGTAGCTGTGTTCGCCGAAGGGACAAGCGACGATGATTGAACCACAGACCCATTTTCCGTTTGATACCACCAGGCTGATTGAAATCTGCCGGCGGAATGATGTGAGCATGATCGGTGTGTTCGGCTCGGTTGCGCGCGGTGAAGCCACCGAGCAAAGTGATCTCGACCTGCTCGTCCGGTTCTCCAAGCGGAAAAGTTTACTCGCACACGTCGCCCTCGAACGTCAACTTTCCGAAGCACTCGGCCGCGAGGTTGATCTCCTGACCGAAGCTGCCCTCAGTCCCTACCTCCGCGAGCGGATTTTAGGCGACCTTCGGGTGCTCTATGAAGCGCGATGATCGCGTGTATCTACAGCATATGCTGGACGCGATCGGCATGATTGAGACCTATCTTACAGGCGTCGATGAAGCGACGTTTCGCGCACAGCGGCTCATTCAGGATGGGGTCATCCGGCAATTGGAAATCATCGGCGAGGCCGTCAAACACCTCTCCACAGTCGTGCGAAGCCAGTATCCACGAGTACCGTGACAGGATATCGCCGGCATGCGTGACCAACTCATTCACCAGTATTTCGGGGTCGATCTGGATGAGGTCTGGCTCACCGCAACGGAGGATCTCCCGCTCTTCAAGGCTGAAGTACAGATCATCCTCACCGAACTGCAAGCTGACTAGATCAACCCGCTGCTGCCAGGAACGCCCGCCGCCGAAAAGCGTAACGCTGTGGAGGGCGGCCCTTCCACACCTCCCCATTTCCATATCATGTGAAATTCAGCCGCATCAACTCGTCGCCGAAGCGGATCTCCATCTGTGTGGCCGGCAACTCGGCCTCGCAGTACGGGTTCTCGTAGTGCTTGAAGCCGGTGATCGGCTCCTCGGCGCCGTTCACCAGCAGCGGCCCCGAGTAGCCGAAGGCCAGCGTCTCGCCGCGCAGGGTGGCGCAGCGGGCCGACAGGCCGTCGAAGCGCACCTCCAGCCCCAGCACCGCCCGCTGGAACTCCTCGAAGCTGCCGTCGCGGGCGGCCCGGCCCATATGGCACAGCCAGACATTGTGCCGCCCGGTCGAGCGCAGCTCGCGGTAGGCGTTGTCCCCCCGCGTGATCAGCGTGAGACCCTGGGCGGCCGTGAGCGCCAGGTAGCCGTCGCCTTTGCGCGCGAAGGCCCAGCCGGCGCGCAGCGCGTGCTCGTCGAAGGCGTAGATCGGGAAATAGGCGTGGGTGAAGCCCAGCCAGTCGTCGTCGCCGAGGTCGTGGACCGCCAGCAGCACATCCTTCCACTGCGCCACCCGCGGCAAGACCACGTTGCCGTGCCAGAAGTTAGGCCGGTGCGAACCCTCCTCGCTGACGCAGGGCGGGTGAGTCACAAAGACCACCGCGTCCGGCCCCATGGTCGCCTGCCAGGCGTGCTGCTGGTAGCCCGGCTGGCCGGGTTGGTAATCCTGCGCCGAGCAGAGCATAAAGTCCGGCGTCTTATACGTGACCTTGTTGATCTCCCAGGCGCCGCTGGCGCAGTCGCACCACTCCTCCAGCACACCAGCATGGCGCTCGCGCGACCACAGCTCGTCGGGCTGGTCGGCGGCGATTTGCTCAATGATCGGCGGAAGCTCGTAGCTGGGTGCGCAGGCCAGGCTCACCGTCCCCAGGATATGCTGGTTGAAGACGCCCATGCCCCACATCAGCCGGCCGATGCCTGCCGTGGACTCCAGCCGCGCGCCCTTGATCAGCGGGGTGTAGGTGCGCCCGTGGGTCGAGCCGAAGGCGCCCTGGTAGGAGTTGAGCGCCATCGTAAACAGCAGCTTGTCCAGCACGATCGCGGCGAACTCGCGCACCTGGTCGTCCTCGGCCAGGTCGGCCAGGTGCGCCAGGGCCAGGATGTCCTCCTCGAAGTAGCAGTTGGAGTCCCATTCCCGAAACCCGCCCGTGGCGCGCTTATGCAGCCAGGCCAGCGCCCGCTGTTCGCCCTTCTCGCGGTGCCACTGGCCGGTCTCGCCCACATTGCTAAAGACGCGCTCAGGATAAAGCTGACCAGCCAAGACTTCGCAGGCGTGGAACAGGATCTGGTGGTTCTCCGACCAGTAGCACATCGCGTCGCTGCCCGGCTGGTCCATCCAATACTTGAAGTTGAGCACGCAGTCCTCAAGCGGGGCTTGCAGCTCGGGCGGGAACGCCGGGTCGTCGGCGTAGCGATACAGCATCCCCAGCAGGCCGACCATGTAGAAATCGCTACAGTCCGCGCGCTGGTTGATCCGCCCGATCGTCTCGGCGACCCGATCGGTATTGATCTCGGACCACTGGCCCAGCTCCATCTTGGCGATCTCGCAAAAGACGTTCTCCTCCCGTTCGGCCGCATCCGCCAGGGCCTCGCGGCGGCGCTCCTCGTAGGTGCCGTAGGGCGTCTGCGAGTAGGCGTTCTTGTGGACCCAGAACGGGATCTCGCGCGTGACGCGAACATTCCCGATGTAGTACTCTTCCGGTCGCGGCATCAGCAAAGCCCGGAAGGGTCCATCAGGGAGCTGAAACCCTTTGGCCATGCTCGCGGCGGCGCCAGCCTTCGCTTCCGGCCAGCTCTCTAGGAAGATGCGGGCCGGCGGCTTTTGGAGCCGCACCGCCAGGCTGGCAACTTCGGGCAGCGTCTCCGGCCAGCGCAAGATCACCTCGTCGAACTTGGTGTACACGTCGCGGTCCAGGTACGCGGCCTCGAACACGCGCTCAAGCAACTGGCGGCGGGCCACCTGCTCGGCCAGGGTCGGCAGGAGCACCGGCGTCGCCTCGGACGCGCGCTCGACGATCCGTAGCGCCATGGCGTAAGGGCACTCGCGCACCGCAACCTCCTCGCAGCGCACCAAGATCTCGTTGCGCCCATCCCGCAGCATTGCTTGAAATGAGACACTGTGGGGGAGTTGATGGTGGAAGTGTTCCTGGCGATGAATCTGCTCACCATTCAGCCAGACGTCGGCCGGGCCGTTGGTGGTCAGGACGCAGGTCACGGCTTGCGGGGCGGGGCAGGCCACCAGGGCGTAGGCCCAAGCGCGCAGGTAGTGGCAGGTGTGGTAGAAGGCGGTGAGATCGACGAAGTGATCGTCGAGACAGCGCACATACCGCCAGGTCAGCGTCGTGTCGCCGCTGCTGAAGCTGTCGCGCTCGGCGGGCGGCTGGGCTAAGCCCGGCTTAGGCTCGTAGTAATGGCGGGCGATCTGGAGCTTGAAGTCCGCGCCTTCGAAGCGGTCCAGGTCGGCGACAGGGGTCGCCTGCGGGCCGGCGACCAGCCAGTTATGGATGTAGCCATTCTGGAGCTGATATTCGAGATACGAGATCATAATCAATCTAACTCTTCACGTTCAACCGGGCGCCGATCGCGGGCCGAGCGCACCAGCATCTCGCACACCGCCAGGGTCTGGAGGTTGTTGCGCCCGCTGATGCCCGGCTCGATCCCCTCGGCGACGAAGCGGTGGAAGTCGTCGGCGACACCCTGCTCGCTGGCAGGGTAGCGGGCCACGTCGCACGCCAGCGGCTCGCTCGATCCGAGCTGGCCGCTCGGCCGCGGGTAGAACTGGACGCCCGGCACATCGCCGGTGCGTAGCGCCCCGCGCTCGCCCTGGAGGATGATCCGCCAGTCACTGAGCGTCGCGCTGTGGGTCAGGATGTAGTGGCACACCGCCCCGCCGGCGTACTCGATGATCGCGGCGATATTGGCGTCGTGGTCATACGCGCTCCAGGACGTGTTGTACGAGAGCGCGGTCACGCGACGGGCCGCGCCCAGCCAGTACGCCAGCAGGTCGACGTGGTGACAGCTCATGTCCCAGACCATCGCGTAGGGGTAGTTGAGCGTGCGCGGCTCGGGCCGGTAGCGGTGGTGGATGAAGTCGGCGATCTCGATCGTACCGGGGTGGTGCGGGTGGGCCGGCGCGTCGAGCAGTTGCTTGACCGTCGCCATATTGGCGAAGTAGCGATAGTTCTGGGCCACGCAGAACTTCACGCCGGCCTGCTCGGCCTCGCGCACCAGCGCCTTGGCCTCCTCCCAGTCCAGGGTCATGCCCTTCTCGACCAGCACATGCTTACCGTGCTCAAAGGCCAGCCGCGCCAGCGGCGCGTGGGTGACGGTCGGCGTGCAGATCACCACGGCGTCGGCCTCGACAGCGCCCAGAGCCGCGCCCAACTCGCCGAACAGCGCCGCCTCGGGAAGCTGGAGCCGCGCCTGGGCGGCGGCCAGAAAGTCGCGGTTGATATCGACCAGGGCGACCGGCTGGAACTTCGGGTCGGCGCCCAGCACGTCGATCGGCCAGGTGCCGCGCGCGCCCACGCCGACATGGATTGTGCGTAGGATCATAGATACGCCTCATACGCCGCCTGCAAGCGCGCCACCTCCCAGACCTGGTCGTGGATCAGCACCCGGTAGCGGAACGCCAGGGACTGGCCGGCGGCGACACTCATCGGCTCGTGGAACAAAAAGGCCGCGTTGAAGTAGTGGCCGGGGCCGGTGGCGCCGTACCAGGGCGAGGGATGGCGCGGGTTCTCCGGGTGGTCGAACATGGCTACGCCGCCGGTCTGCTCCAGCCCGCCATCGAACGTGCCCGCGAGATCGCACCACAGCGCGCGGTTGCCGGTGGGCCGGTCGCTGGTCGAGCCGTCGGGGAACAGCAGGCGCGTCTCCCGCCAGTTGCGGTTGCCGCGCAGGATCAGCCCGCCGTAGCCGCCCCAGGTGGTGAACGGTGTGCGGTCGAGCGCCAGGTCGGCCTGGGCGGTCAGCGTCGTCTCGAAGTCGAGCGCGTAGGACTGGTCGTCGAGCGGCGCGTAGCTGATCCGCCGCGCCTCGTGGAACACCGCCGCGCCGCCATCGGGGCGCACCCAGGCCAGCCGCGAGTCCAGGACGATGCGCCCGTCCTCGGCATGGGCGACCGAGGGCGGCAGGGCCGTCTGCTGGGTGCCAAACGGCTCGCGCTCCTCCCAGAAATTTTCCTCGTTGATGAACTTGATCGTGTACCACAGCCCGCGATGCCAGATGTGGTCGTGCGGCTCGAACAGGGTCAGGCAGTGGCCGGCGGGCGTACAGACCGGGTGGAAGTAGGGCTTGGGCTTGCCGCCATAGACGTAGCGCCACAGGGGCAGCTCCCTGGCCGGGTCGGCCAGCTCGATCGAGCGACCGATGTTGTGATGAAGAATCATAGGCATTCCGCTTCTCCGACCACCGAGGATGGAGGAGGGAGGATAGAAGATCGTTCTCCGCTTGTCACCCCTTCACCTTGTCACCTTGTCACCTTGTCATCGTGTCAGCCAGAAGGTACAGATTGACCCGCCCGCCGACGTCCGAGGCGTACAAAATCTGGCTGCCCTCCCAGCTCCAGGTCGGGTGGCAGTGGCTGCTCTGGGTGTGCCACGAGGTCTTGTGCGTACACAACACCTCCAGCTTGGCCGCATCGCCGGAGATATCGATCAGCACCAGGTCGTCCAGGTCGTCGCCGACCAGGATCGTGTTATCCGGGTTGGCGTGGTAGTGATTGCAGTAGTAGGGCATGTCGATGCGCCGGACCAGGTTGCCGCGCCGGTCGATCAGCCCAACGAATGGGACCATCGCGCTCTCCCGCACGGCAACCTCGGTCGCGACAGCCTGGGTGCGGTCGGAGGTGATCGTGCCGTCATGGCCGGGTCCGCGGTTGTCGAAGAAAATAAAGCCGTCCTGGGTCCAAAACTCGTGCCCGATCGAATCCTGCTCCTGCTGACGGAAGCAGGGCCGCGCCTCGCGCGACGCGAAGTCGAGGAGCCACATGCGCTGCGTGACCAGGTTCCACGGCCCCTCGTGGCAGTACGTGCCGAGCGTGCTGTCGTCCGGGCAGAACTGGAAATGCCCGACCCAGTGCGTATCTTTGAACACGTCGAACCAGCCCGAGCCGTCCAGGTAGGCCAGGGTGATGCGCCCGTCTTTGACCAGGTAGAAGTGCTCTTTGAAGCCGGTGTAGTTCGGCCCGCGCGGGACATCGACCTGCTCGTTGCGGCAGAAGGCGATAAAGCGCCGGTTGCGGCTGATCGACGGCGCACCCAGATCGTAGTCCCCGGTCTCCTGGTAGACGATGGAGATCGCCCCGGTGGCGGTGTCGAGCTGCTTGACCGTATTGCCGGTGACATAGACAACGATGCGGCTATCGGGCGTCTTGGTCACGCTGCCCAGCGCCTCGGGCTCATCGGTGAGCTGCACGATCTGGCCCGTTTCGAGGTCCATGCGGAAGAGATTATAGATCGGGTCCTCGTGCGGCGCCCGCTCCTGGCCGGACGCGCGGTCGGAGCGAAAGATGATCGCGTTGCCGCCCGCGTCGAACGAGTTCTCGGTGAAGTAGAGGTGAACGTTGTTGCCGGTGGAGGTCAGTTGCTTGATCGCGCGCCCGGTCTTTGGGTCTTTGAATTGCGCGGATCTCCGAGGGCCAGGTCCGGCCGATCATCGCATCTCCTTCGCTACAGAAATAAGAGATTGGAGATTAGACAAGGTTCTTTAGGGCTTTACAGTTCTGGAAAAAAAGGGGGGTTGAGGGAGCAGCCCCCTCAGTCTCCCTCCACCCACATTGTAAAGTAGAACGGCCTCATCCGAAACCTTGTCTTAGAGATTAGAGATTGAAGTGCCGTGTTCAATCTCCAATCTCTAATCTCCAATCTCCAAGCTTACTGGGGGAATCGATAGTGCTCGGCCAGCTCCTCATGCCCCTCCATCGCCAGCAAGTCATCGAGCACGGCCACCGCCTGGTCGTAGGAGCGGGTCTGGTGGCTTTCGAGCACGTTGAAGAGCAGCATCGAGCGGTCGCCGGTCTTGAAGGCCAGCAGCTCGCGCTCCATCTCCAGCCACTCCGGCATGATCTGCTCAAGCATGATCTTGGGCGGGAGCGCCCGGACATGCAGCGGCTGGATGCCCTTGCGGTTGACGACGGCCGGCACCTCGACCACCACGTCGCCGGGTACTCCTTCCAGCGCGCCGCGGTTGGGCACGTTCACTTGGAATAGCCCCTGGTTGTCGTTGACCAGCCCATCGATGATCGGCACCTGTTGCTCCAGTGTTCTGTCGCTCCCCAGCGCCTCGACCAGGCTGGCTTTAGGGTCATTCGTCAACCGCGTCATCTCGGCCAGGCGCTGCTCCAGGTTCTGGACGAACATCGGCCGCGCCAGCTCGGTGTCCGGCCCGCCCCACGGCTCGCCGAACCAGTGCTTCTTGGTGGCCAGGTCGGTGTGATACCACCACCCGCCCCGGCGCACCGTGTCGCCGATCGGGAAGCGCCCGTACAGGTGATACTGATGCACCGCCCCGCGCAACATCTGGATGTCGTGCGTGCGGGTCGCCACGTGCGTGCGCCAGTACTCCTCGCCCTTGGTCGCGATCCACTCGTCGATCAGCGGGTAGGCGTCTTTCCCCTCGTAGATAAAGTGGGTCAGCCAGATATTGTGGTTCAGGCCGGGCGCCTGCCAGGTCACGCGCCCAGGGTCGAGGCCGATCGTTCGCGCGATCTCGTGGACGCCGTAGTGGCCATGGCACAGCCCGCAGACCTTGATGCCGGTCTCGCGCGTCATCAGCGTACAGCCCTCGAAGACTGGGTTGCCGGACATGATCAGCCAGGCATCGGGGCAGATGCGCTCCATATCCCGCGCCACCTCCAGCATCAGCCGCAGTTGGTAGAAGCTCCCCAAGCGCACGCCGCCGTAGTAGTAGCCGTGCCGCTCGGCCTGCTCGCGTACCGCCCGCTGATGATGGTGGCTCTTGACAGCGGCGGTATCGATCACGAAGTCGGCTTCGTGCAGGGCCGCCGCGCGCTCGGTGGTGCGCTCGAAGCGCAGATCAGCGCCCAGTTCGCCGGCGTAGCGCGCGGCCAGCTTATAGATCATCTCCAGCCGCTCCTGGTTGATGTCCATGAAGCAGACCTGGCTGCCGGCCAGGCTCTCGGTCAGGCACAGGTCCTTGACCAGCCCAAGCGAGAACTGCGCGCTCCCGGCGCCGATGACGCTCACTCTGATTGCGGTTGCCATTTCCACTCCCTGTGATGCATGACGACCACCGACCACCGACCACCGACCACCGACCACCGACGGCCATGGAGAAGGCGGCCACGGAGGGCCTGGCCTACAGGTGATCGGTGCTTATGGGTTCGGTGGGGCGTATGCAATACGCCCTTACGTCCCCTGGCTCCATCCTCTTCTCCCCCTCTCCCCCTTTCACCTTGTCACCTTGTCACCTTGTCACCTTGTCACCCCGTCATCTTGTCATCTTGTCATACTGCGGCTACCTCAGGCTCTTCGGCCAGCCATGGCGGCAGCGGGCGGCCAACCCGACTCAGGTGATTGGCGTACAGGAATCGGTAGACAGCGTTGATATAAAATTGCGGAAAATGGTTCTTTGGCAAAGCCTCCATAAAGCGCGACGACACTAGGTCGACCATCTGCGAGTCCATGCCTTCGGCTGCCTCGTAGTCGAAATAGATCGCCAGATCCTTCTCCTGCTGCTCGATCACCCGCGTGACGCCGAAGCTCGCTGGGGAGAGATGGACCGGCGCATCGATCTCCAGCAGGAAAGGGCCGAACCCGAGCGAGTGGATATGCTGCTTGTGCTCGTAGAGGAAATTGACCGTCTGCTGCGCGTCGTCGAGCGTCTCGCCGGGGAAGCCGAAGAAGAAGAACGTGTGGTTCCAGATGCCGGCCTCGGTGCTCTCGCGCAGGATGCGGTGCATGTGATCGAGCTGTGTGCCCTTGAGCATTCGCTGCATAATTGCCTCTGACGCGCTCTCCAGCCCGAACAGGATCGACCGGCAGCCACCTTCGTACATCAGGCGCAGCAGTTCGCCGGTGATCGGGCGCTCGAAGCGGGCGCAGCCGCCCCACAGCAGCGGCGTGCGATCGCGCTTGATGATCTGGGAAAGCTCGCGCAGTGTGCGCGGCGTCAGCGCCTCGTCGGAGAAGAAGATCTCATCGACCCCATACTTGCGTTTGAGCGCGTACATCTGCTCGGCCAGCTGCTCGGAGCGCATCAGGCTGAAGCTCTCCGACTCGCCATAGCCGACGTTGCAGAAGGCGCACTTGCCGTAGTAGCACCCCCGCGCCGTCAGCAGCGGCAGCGCCAGCCGCGGCGCCAGGTAGCGGTCGAGCGGCAGGCCGTCGAAATCCGGTAGCGGCAGGCCGCCGATCTTCTCCGGCTTTTTTCGCTCCGTGGCCCGGGTCGCCGTGCCATCGCGGTAGAGCAGGTTCGGCACCTTCGAGAGGTCGCCGTCGCTCCCAAGCGCCTCGCACAGCCGCAGCAGCGGCACCTCGCCGTCGAACACGACCGCGCTGTCGATCAGCTCAAACAGCGCCGGCGTTCGCGCCAGCCGCTCGCGCAGCATCGTGATATGCGGCCCGCCGACGGTGACGTGGCAGCGCAGGCCGCGCTCCTTGATCAGCGCCGCGATCGTCAGGCCAGGCACCATCTGCGCCATCACGGGATCGAGATGCCAACCACGTCAGGCTGCTCGCGCTCGATATCGGCGAGCACGCCGCGCTGGTAGATCTCCAGCAGCATATTGAACTGCGGATCGCGTACCTCGCGCATGATGTTGTGCGTGCTGTCGGGGGTCAATGCCGAGCGGTAGGTGCTGATCTCGAGCGCGGTCGGGAAGAACGGCAGCGAGGCAAGCTGCAATGCCTGGGCGATCATCTCGATCGCGTCGCGGCCGGTTGGGCCGTCGAAGAACGACTCGCCGCGAATCGTGCGCTTGGCCCGCTCGACCTGCGCCGCCACCTGTGGGCCGCGCGTCAGCGCCCAAGTGACCAGCTCGCGTGGCGCCGCTACCGACCGGGACGGGCGACGATCGCCGCGCGGCCCGTAGTCGTGCCGCAGCCGCGCCAGCGCTCCCTCCAGATAGCGGCGCGTCAGCACCTCGTCGAACACCTCGACATTAAGATCGCGCTGAATCACCTCGATGCCGTGTGGCGCGCAGAAAGGCTGTGAGCGTCGGCAGCGCCAGGTGCGGCATGGCCGGAGTCCAGTTCGGTGGGAAAAGCAGGAAGACCTTCACATCCCTACCTCGCGTGACTGCCGCGCTTCCGTCCCTCTGGACACAACCGACTCGCCCCCGTTCGAGCGGGTTACCTCCAGTGGGATGCTGCCGGGGTACAGGTGGCATCGCACGGTATGACGGGTCTCCCCGGCGACCATCGTTTCCAGCGGAACGATCGTGTCGCACAGCCCTGGCATAAAGCTTGGGCAGCGCGGATGAAACGGGCAGCCTGTCACCGTCGAGTACGGGTCCGGGACGCTGCCTTTGATCGACGCCAGGCGACCTTCATCGCGGGTGCCGAGGCGCGGGATCGAGCGCAGCAGCGAGATCGTGTACGGGTGCTTCGGTTCGTAGAACAGCGCGTCGACGCTGGCCTCCTCAACCACCTTGCCCATGTACATCACGATCACCCGCTCGGTCATCTGCGCCACGACGCCCAGGTTGTGGGTGATGAACATGATCGCCATGCCCAACTCGCTCTGCAATGTGCGCATCAGGCTCAAGATCTGCGCCTCGGTGGTCACGTCGAGCGCGGTGGTCGGCTCGTCGGCGATCAGCAGATCGGGGTGGCACGAGAGCGCCATCGCAATCATGGCGCGCTGGCGCATACCGCCGCTGAGCTGGTGCGGGTAGCGGTCGATGATCCGGCTCGGCTGCGGCATACCAACCTGATTGAGCACTAGGAGCGTCTTCTGGCGCGCCTCTTCTTTGGAGACGTGCTGATGCAGCAGGATCACTTCCATGATCTGGTTGCCGATCGTATGCACCGGGCTGAGCGAACTCATCGGCTCCTGGAACACCATCGAGATCTCCCCGCCGCGGATGTAGCGCATCTCGTCGCTTTGCTCGCCAAGCAAGGTCAGGTCGATCACTTTCGCATGTGACCCGTTGGCATCGCTTGTGGGCGTGCGGTGCCACAGGATCTTGCCGTTCACGATCCGCCCTGGCTTGCGCACGATTCGCAGAATCGAGCGGGCGGTGATCGACTTGCCGCAGCCGCTTTCGCCGACCACCCCCAACGTCTCACCGCGGCGAATCATGAAACTGGCTCCGTCCACGGCGCGAACCGTGCCCTCATCAAGATAGATGTGGGTCTTCAAGTCCTCGACTTCCAGCAAGACGGGTCTGGTGTCCATGGCTATGCTCCTGCGTGATGCTGGCGACGATTTACGTGAAACGTGTTGCGTGTTGCGTGTTGCATGGTTGGGCGGCCACGGTTCTCGGTCCGGGCGGGCACGGGCGGCCACGGTTCTCGGTTCGGGCGGCCACGGGCGGCCACGGTTCTCGGTTCGGGCAGCCACGGGCGGCCACGGTTCTCGGCACGGGCGGCCACGGAGGGCCGGCCCTACAGGGTTCTCGGTTCTTCGTGGTCCGGTGGGGGGCGTATGCAATACGCCCTTACGTGCTCTGGCTCGGTTCGTGGTTCTCCGTTCACCGACCGCCCACGTCCATCCTCCCCTTCACCCTTTCACCCTTTCACCCCTCATCTTGTCACCCTGTCACCTTGTCACTTGGAGTACGGGTCCGCCGCATCGCGCAGGCCGTCGCCCAGAAAGTTGAAGGCCAGGATCGAGAGCACCACTGCCGCAGCGGGCAGCAGTACCCACGGCGCCAGCGCCACCGAGCTAAGGTTTTGGGCTTCTTGCAGCAGCACGCCCCAGCTGATCGCCGGCGCCCGCAGCCCCAGGCCAAGGAAGCTCAGCCCGGTCTCGGCCAGGATCATGTCCGGCACCGCCAGCGTCAGCGCCGCGATGATATAGCTCAGGAACGATGGGACCATGTGCCGCAGAATGATACGCATCTCGCTCGCGCCCAACAGCCGCGCCGCCAGCACGAAGTCCTCCTCGCGCAGCGCAAGGAACCGCCCGCGCACGACGCGCGCCAATCCGGTCCAGCCGATCAGCGAGAGAATCACGGTGATGCCGAAGTAGACCCACACGACCGGCCAGTTGGCCGGCAGCGCCGCGGAAAGCCCCATCCAGAGCGGGATATGGGGAACCGAGCGTATGAACTCGATCACACGCTGGATGATATTGTCGGCCAGGCCGCCGTAGTAGCCCGAGATCCCGCCCAGGATGATGCCCAGGATCAAGCTCAGGAACACCCCCACCAGCCCGATCGAGAGCGAGATGCGCGAGCCGTACACGATGCGCGAGAACACATCGCGGCCGAGCCGGTCGGCGCCGAACAGGAAAACCGCCTGCTCTTCCAGCGGCGCAGCGATCCCGTACAGGTGCAGTTCGGAATTGAAGGTCCCCCACAGCTTGTATGGCGTGCCGCTCACAAAAAACCCGAGCGGGTAGATCGTCGACGTGTCGTCGACGAAGGTCGGCCGCAGCGTCACCGGATCGCGAGTGCGGGTGGTGCCGTAGACGAACGGCCCGCGGAATGTGCCGTTCGTATCGAACAGATGCACGCCGGTCGGCGGCGCCAGCGTGTAGCGAGTGGAAAACGTCTCCGGGTTGTAGGGTGCGACGAACTCGCAGAAGGCCGCCGCGAGGTAGAAGGCCACCAATACGAAGACGCTGATCACCGCCATGCGATGCTTACGGAACTTCCAATACATCAGCTTCCACTGCGGCGCAACGTAGATGTCCTCGGTTGCGCGGGCCTTCTTGCGCACCGCCGGGATGCCGATACCGGTAGCTTTCTCGGTCGCCATAATGTCTAGCCCTCCAGCCGGATACGCGGATCAGCCACTGCCAGCAGGATATCCGAAATCAGCGTGCCGATCACCGTCAGCGCACTGAGTAACAGCACGAAGGCGCCTGCCAGGTACATATCCTGCGAAGTGAGCGCGCGCAGCAGCAGCGGCCCGGAAGTTTGGATGTTCAGCACCACCGCGACCAGCGTCTCGCCCGACACCAGCGCCGCCAGCGTCCAGCCGACCGTGCTGAAGAACGGGTTGAGCGCCACCCGCACCGGGTACTTCCAGATCAGTATCCGCTCCTTTAAGCCCTTGGCGCGCGCCGTCTCGACGTAGGGCTTGTTCAGCTCGTCGAGCAGGTTGGCCCGCACAGTGCGGATGATAGCGGCGGTGTTGTCCAGCGACAGAATCAGGACCGGGGCCCAAATGCGACTCATCATATCCTGGAACTTGGCCAGACTCCACGAAGCGTTGATGTACTGCTCGGAGAACAGGCCGCTGGCGTTCACGCCGAACACCGACAGCATGATCCACAGGTAGACCAGCGCCACCAGGAACCCCGGCGTGCCGAGGCCGATGAAGCTGATAAAGCTAATCAGGTAATCCAGGAATGAGTATTGGTGCGTCGCCACATACACGGCGGTAGGGATGGCGATCGCCCAGGTCACCAGGATGGTGAGCAGTGAGATAAAGACGGTCAGCCCGAGCCGGCCCCAGATCAGCTCGGACACTGGCCGCTGCCACTCGAACGACAGGCCGAAGTCGCCGCGCGTGAGGATGCCGCTGATCCACTTCCAGTATTGGACATAGATCGGCTGGTTCAACCCATACTGTTCTTCGAGCGACCGGATCGCCTCCGCGTCGAGAGTCATCACCCTGCGACGCGAGCTGTGCGACGTACGAGGTCAAGAAGTCGCCGGGCGGCAACTGGATGATCGCGAACGAGATCAGCGAGATCACGAACAACGTCGGGATCATATACAGGACGCGCTTGATGATATATTTCGCCATCAGAGCCTCTACTGTTCTGTGAAAAGGGGGTTCTTGAGGGGCTAGCCCCTCAAACTCCCCCTTTTCAGACAGCCTTACGGTTAGGCGTGCTTCGACGGATCATCCCAGAAGAAGGTCTGGGGGTTGATCAGTTGCTCGTCCTTGGTCGGGTCATCGATCGGGAAGCCCTCCTTGACGCCCTTAAGTCCGTTCTTCGCGATGATCGGCGCGGGTAGCTCGCCCAGAATACCGATCATCGGCAGCTCCTCGGCCCAGACGTCGAGTACTTGCTGGAAAATCGTGTTGCGCTTGGCCTCGTCCGGCTCGGCGACCATTTGATCCCAGGCCGACCAGATCTTGCGGATATAGTGATCCTGTGGCGGCTCCTCGGCGTTGGGATCGTCGGTGTCTGCGCCTTTGTTCCTCCAGATGCCCCAGGCGACCGCCCACGGCCGGTCGAGCGTGGTGCCGAGAAGGATATTCTGCGGCGCGAATCAGGGGCAGCAGCATGCGGTCGCCGCCCCAGAAGGCGGCCTCGATCTCGTTGGCATCGTAGTGTTCGGTGTAGAGTGCGCGCTCGACCGCCTTGTAGGCCGATTTGACGCCGACGTCGGTGAAATACTTCACCACCGTCTGCGCGGCATCTGCGCGCGCATCGCCGGTCGTGGTGCCCTCGATCGTAAAGCTGAGCGTCCCGCTGCCGTCCTTCCAGAGCCGGAAGCCTTCGGCATCCTTCGCGGCATAGCCGGCCGCATCCAGCATCTGGTTGGCCTTCTCCGGATCGAACTCGATGTAGGCGTTCGAGAGCTTCTCGTAATTCTGCGGCGAGGCCTCGATCGGGCTGTACTGGCGCGGCGTCGCCGTGCCGTTGAAGATCAGATCGTTGATCTCCTGCCGGTTGATCGCGTGCGAGAGCGCGATGCGCACGTCACGGTTCTGGAAGAACTCACGCAGCTTCTCGTTCTTAGTCGTCTGGTTGGGCTGGAAGGCCTCGTGGCCGGCAGTTACGCCGAGCAGCACCCGGTAGTCGCCTTGGCTCTCGTTCTCCTTGAACAAGGTGAAGTTGCCGATGCTGATACCGCGAGCCTGGTAGTCGACTTCGCCGGCGATGATCCGCGAACCGAAGGCATCCACCGCCTCGTACAGCAGATGCGTGACTTTGTCCGATATAGGGCAACTGGTTGCCCGCCGAGTCGACCTGCGCGAAGTACGGGTTGCGCTCCATCACGAACAACTGCTCGCCGTACTTATTGGCCGGAACCCATGTCCCAACTGCGGCCGTTCGAGGACGTTGGGGCCAATCGGTCGGTTGATGTCGTTGAAGAGCTGATCCCATGTCTCGAACCCGAACTCCTTGACCTTGGCATCCAGCTCGGCCTTGTCGGCGAAGTCGGCGTGGAACTGCTTCATGTACTCGGCGGGCGCCAATGGCTGGCCGCGCGTGACCTGGTAGATGAACAGGGGATTAGAGTTCGCGAAGGTGAAGACTGCGGTGGTCTTGTCTGGGAATTCGGCCTTCATCTCCACCAGGGGGCTACCTGTGACCCACTGTGATCGCCCCGTGAATTGCAGGTTCTTCAAATCCTCGTTCATCAGCACATTCTCGTGCCACCACTTAAAGTCGTCAGTAGTGAAGTCCGCGCCGTTCGACCACTTCAGCCCCTCGCGCAGCTTGAAGGTCCACTGTTTGGCGTCGTCGCTGACCTCCCACGACTCGGCCAGGTCGGGGCGGACAGTGAGGTCGTCCTGGAACCAGGTCAGACTCACCTGCTGCACCTTGTTCGGCCCGTAGTAATCCGACACGCCGCTATAGCCGCGCCGGATGGTGCCGCCATAGTTGCCCGGCCCGTCGATGCCATCGAGCACCACCGGGTTCTTCGGCAGGCGCTGGTCGACCGGCGGGAGCTTGCCCTGCTGCACCAGGTCGGCCAGCATCGGCGCCTCGTTGAACTTGGTTGGGGCCGCCGCCGGCGGCGCGGTTGCGGCGGGCGCGGGTGCTGCGGTTGCGGCTGCGGGCGCTGCGGTAGCAGCCGCGGGCGCGGCGGCGGTCGGGGCCGCAGCCGATGTTGGGACGGTGATTGGTCCTGCCGCCTGCCCGCCACACGCCGCTAATCCTGCGCCTGCTGTGGCCACTGCCGACAGACGCAGGAACTCACGGCGGGTGATCGGGCGTTGATCTTTGGGGCCTCGTTTACCCATAGTTGCCTCCCTGCAAGTGCGAGAATCTATGATCAGGGCCAGCGACGAGCGGCCCTTGCTCCAGCGCTCAATCAGCCAACATCCGGTTTTTCTGGCATACTGCTCCTTTTCTCCGCCGGCACTCCGCCTCCCGCGCCGTTCCCGCCCGGCGCCGACACCGGCGCGGCCGGGCCTTCGACGCCCATCAGCCGCAGCTCTTCGGCAAAATGGCATGCTGACCAATGCTCACGTTCAATTTCGCGCAACGCGGGACGTTCGATCTTGCAGATCTCTTGCGCGTAGCGGCAGCGCGGGTGGAATGCACAACCGCTGGGCGCGTTGGCCGGATCGGCGACCTCGCCAGTCAGCACCATCGGCTCGACGCGGATGCGCGGGTCGGGCTTGGGCACCGCCGAGAGCAGCGCCTCGGTGTAGGGGTGCCGGGGGTTGGCGTACAGCTCGGCGGTCGTGGCGTGCTCGACCAGCTTGCCCACGTACATCACCGCCACCCGATCGCTGATATGCTCGACCACGCTCAGGTCGTGGGCGACGAACAGGTAGGTCAGGCCGAACTGCTCCTGCAAATCCTGCAGCAGGTTGAGGATCTGCGCCTGGACCGAGACATCCAGCGCCGAGACCGGCTCATCGCAGACGACGAGCTGCGGGTGCAGGGCCAGCGCGCGGGCGATCCCGATCCGCTGGCGCTGGCCGCCGCTAAAGGCGTGTGGGTAGCGGCTCATGTACTGCGGGCGCAGCCCGACCACTTCCAGCAGCTCGGCGACCCGCTCGGTCAACTGCTTCCCGTGAGCGATCCCGTGCAGCATCAGCGGCTCACCCACGATCTGAAGCAGCGTCATACGCGGATTGAGCGACGAGTGCGGGTCCTGGAAGATCATCTGGATGTTGCGGCGTAACCTCTTGAGATGCCGCTTGTCCAGCTCGGCGATGTTGACGCGCCCCATCTCCCGATCGGCAAACCAGACCTCGCCGGAGGTCGGGTCGTGCGCGCGCAGAATCATCCGGCCCGTGGTCGTCTTCCCCGACCCGCTCTCGCCGACCAGCCCCAAGGTCTCGCCCTCGCGAACATAGAAGCTCACGCCGTCAACCGCCTTGACCGCCCCGACGGTGCGCGCCAGCAGACCGCGCTTGATCGGAAAATGTTTCTTGAGATCTTTCACCTCAAGCAGGACCCGGTGAGTGCCCGCGTGTTCAGCTATCATGTTCGCATCGCTCCTGTGTCTACGCCGCCTCCGGGTGCCCTCAGCTTCCCTCACCTACATGAGTAAAGGAGAAGGATGCTACCCAAAACCTTGTCTCTACGGGGAATAAGGATACAGAGCTATAATAGGCCGCAACCGGCAGGATCAGTAAGGAGGGATGCAGGTAGTGCCGAAACGGAACTATACGAAATCAGGCACCAAGGATCGAATTCGCACCGCGCTTGTCAGAGGCTTTTGTATCGATGTGTTGAAGGCTAGAGCGCGTAGGGGAACGGCATACACACCGCGCACGGCTCCATTCGCTTAGACAAGGTTTCGGAAGACGCCATTCGACTTTACAACGTGGGTGGGGAGAGACTGAGGGGGCTGCCCCCTCAAACCCCTTTTTCCCCAGAACTGTAAAGCACCAAAGAACCTTGTCTTACCCTCAAAGGTAAAGAAAATATACCATTAATCGTGTTTACCGTCAAGCTGTATGACACATTGACAACACGATGATGAGCCTGGGAGAACAAGATTGCGGGGGGCGGCCCTTCCACACCTCTCCGCCTAAGCTGCGTCACCTGAACGCGGCAGGGTATTAGTGGACGTACCGCTCGTCGAGCAGCTTTTTGCCGGCCAGCAGGGCAATGTAGTGCTCATAGAGCTTGGCCACTTCCGCGTCGGCCATGGCTCGGTCGCGCACGGCGATCTCCTCCGGCAGCACCAACGACCCGGCGGCCTGCCCGGTGAGCTGCCGGCGATCACGCTGGTACATCGCGGCGTAGGTGTCCAGCCACCCGCCGCCCAGGGTTGCCTCCAAGCGCGCGACATACTGCCCGTAGGCGTCGATCAATTCAGGGTCGCCCAACCGCTTCAACACATCGACGGCCCGCTGGAACGCGTCTCGTTGAAGGTCCATGGTCTGCTCCTTTCTATAGTCTTTCAGAAAAAGAACTGGAAAGGGAGGGGCAAGGGGAGGGCGGCCCTCCCCTTAAACTCCACCCCAGCCTGTCGTAAGTGGAATGGGGATTCTTGAGGGGCGGCCCCCTCAAACTCCCCCTTTTCAGACAGTCTCTTAAATCTACGGAAATTATACCACTTCTTATCCTGTTCAGTGATCAAGCTGTATGACATGTTGACGGGGTGTCAGTCATTTACTATAATGAAGGCTGTCCTTGATGTTCGCAGTTAGACAAGGTTGTTTGGGGCTTTACAGTTCTGTGAAAAGGGGGTTTGAGGGGGCAGCCCCCTCAGTCTCCCGCCACCCACATTGTAAAGTAGAAGGGCGTCTTCTGAAACCTTGTCTTAAGGAAAAGGTATGCTGACAAAATTATCGCGTGAGACCCTGGCTGAGCAAGCTGCCCGGAACCTCATGGCGTTCATCGAGGCCCAAGATCTCAAGCCTGGAGGCGTACTGCCGCCTGAGACGAAGCTGGCCGCCGACCTGGGCGTGAGCCGGCCTATCATTCGTGAGGCGCTCAAATCCCTATCCGGCAGAGGGATCATCGAGGTCGTGAGCGGCAAGGGCGCGATGATAAAGCCGCTCGACAGCCAGCAGCTCCGGCTGTTTTTTCAGCGCGCCATGCGGATCGAGCGCGAGGCGATCATCGATCTGATGGAGCTACGCAAAGGTATTGAAGTCCAAGGCGTAGCGCTTGCCGCTGTCCGCCGGACGCCCGAAGCATTAGCCCAGTTGGCCGGCATCGTCGCCGAGATGCGCAGCAACCTGCATGTGCCGGATACGTATGTCGAGTTAGATGTCGCGTTTCACCGATTGATCGCTTCCATGACCGGCAATATCATGATCTCGCATGTGGTTGGTGGCATCCGCGAGGCGCTCAACGATACGCTCCACGAAAGCATGCTGCGCCAGCAGACCACCGAGCAGCTTGAGCGCGTGCAGCTCGGCCACGAGGCGATCCTGGCCGCCCTGGAGCAGGGTGATGCCGAGGCGGCCGGGCGCGTGATGGCCGCTCACTTCGACGAGGCGGTCAAGTCGCTGCTCGACAGCGCCGCCGGCGATTCTAACTCCTGAGACGACCAGCCTTTAAGACACTGCTTGAAAAGGGGGAGTTTGAGGGGGCCGCCCCTCAAGAATCCCCTTTCCACCACGGATCGTAGGCGACAATGCCCTTTTCAAACAGCTTCTAAGACAAGGTCAGTTGTCAGTTGCGCCGCAACTGACAACCGACAATCACCGCAGATTCACCAGCAGAATGCCAACCAGCACGCACAGCGCGCCCCCCGCAAAGCGCCCATCCACCGGATCGCCCAGCAACAGCACCCCGAAGCCCACCCCGAACAACGGCGTGAGAAACGAGAAGACCGAGAGCCGCGAGGCCAGGTAGCGTCGCAACATCCAGAACCAGGCGAGAAAGCTGGCGAACACGACGATCACCGATTGGAAGGCCAAACTCAGCCACGCGATACCTGTCATCGCGCTCTCATCTGACTTGGAAGAACTCGATGATTTCCCCACTCGGGCCGGCGAAAAAGGCAATCGTCGCCTTGAAGGCGCCCCGCTCCATGTCTTTCGGCTCAACCGTAATCTGGTAGCCGGCCTGGCGCACATGCTCGATCGCCCGGCGCGTGTCGGTGGTGGCCAGCGCCACATGCATAAACGGGCTGGGCGCAACTGGGCCTTCGCCGACGGCGGCGGCAGGCAGGGGCGCAAACAGCTCGATGTGGCTGCCGTCGCCCATGTCGAGCAGCGCGATATGGCGTTCGGGTGTTCCCAGCTCGGCGACGACAGGCATTCCCAAAACATCACGATACAACCGCAGCGATGCCTCCCAATCGCGGGCCTGAACCGCAATATGATGCGCGCCGCAGCCGGGGATCTGGGTGTTTGTGGTGCCGATCGGCATAGCGACTCCTTAGTTAGTGCAGTCCCAAAGAGCTGTTCGGCTACGGAACACGAATGCTACGGATGGAGCGGATGTCCACGGATGGCTTCTTTTTCCCGATCCGTCAACATCAGTTCGATCCGTCTGATCCGTGTTCTATTCCCTACGTTTCGCTTGAAACAGCATTAGGCTGTGCTAGCTTACTCGACCGCCAGCGGCGCCTGACCAGCCATGGCATATCGTTCGGGTTCTTTGCGAAACGTCGTCTTGCAGCCGGGGCAGCAAAAGTAGTACATCCGACCCTGATATTCGTAAGTGTGTTTCGCCCCGGCGATCGTCACACTCATCCCGCAGATCGGGTCGATCGCGGCGGCCGGCGCGGGCTCGGCCTCCAATGGGATGGCCTGCGGGGGCGCCGGCTGCCAGGCTATATCGGCGTTGTTGCGGCGGCGCTGCACGATCTCGGCCATGATGCTCAACGCGATCTCATCCCCGCGCCGCGCCTGAATGTCCAGCCCGGCAGGCGAGCTGAAGCGCTGTAGCTGCTCGGCCGTGAGCCCCTGCTGGATCAGGTACTCGCGCACGGCGGCGGCGCGCTTGCGGCTGGCCACCAGGCCGATATACGGCGCGCTGGTCTGGAGCGCCTGCTCAAGCGCCAGTTCATCGTACTGGCCATGGGTGGCGACCACGATCGAGGTCAGCGGCGTGACCTGGCCGGAGATCGCGGTCAGGTCGGTCAGCAGCTCGTCAGCGTAGGGCGGCCGCTCGCCCATGTACCCAGGATCGACTACGATCGTGCGGTAGCTCATCGCTTTCCCCAGCTCGGCCAGGGCGCGGGCCACCGGCAGATTGCCAATCACAATCAAGCGCGGCTGCGGCTGCTGCGGCTCGATATAGATCTCAAGCGTCCCGCCGCTGAAACAGGTCATGGACACATCGCTCAACCCCTCGCGCGGCGGCTGCTCGTGCGGGTTGGGCGAGAGCCGGACGAAGCGGCTCTCGTCGGAGCGCAGCGCCTTGAGCGCCTCGCGGATCACGGTCGGCTGGGCGCAGCTCCCGCCGATCCAGCCGTGCATCGTCCCATCGGGGGTGATGATCGCCTTATCGCCCGGCTTGCCGGAGGACGGCTTCTCGGCCCGCACCACGATCGCCGTCGCGAACGGGAGGCCCTGGCGATGCAGCTCGTGGGCTTTTGCAAAGAACTCGTCGTACATAACTCACCTTCGGTAGAACAAAGAACAGAGAACTAAGAACAAACGACGCAGTTTACAATGTGCTGCTTCGCGACATTCCCCTTTGTTCTCTGTTCTTTGTTCTTTATTCTTAGTCGGTCACACCGTGCTCACGCAGCAGTTTCCATACCTTGAGCGGCGTGATCGGGATGTCGATGTGGCGCACGCCCAGGTGCCACAGCGCATCCACGACGGCGTTGGCGATCGCCGGCGGCGCCCCGACGGTGGGCGACTCGCCCACGCCCTTGGCGCCGATCGGGTGGTGCGGCGAGGGCGTGATCGTCTTGCCTACCTCCCACTTGGGCGTCTCGACCGCCGTGGGCAGCAGATAATCGGCGAAGGTGCCGGTCAGGTTGGTGCCGTTCTCGTCGTAGACGATCTCCTCGAACAGCGCCGGCGCCAGCCCCATCGTTAGCCCGCCATGGATCTGGCCCTCGACCACCATCGGGTTGATGATGTTGCCGCAGTCGTCGACCGCCACGAAGCGCCGGATCTTGACCTCGCCGGTGCCATTGTCGATGTCCACCACGCAGATGTACGAGCCGAATGGGAAGGTCAGGTTGGGCGGGTCGTAGTAGTCGGTCGCCTCCAGCCCGGCCTCCATGCCCTGCGGGTGGTTGGTGTAGGCCGCGAAGGCGATCTCCTGGATGGTCTTGGCCTGCTCCGGCGAGCCTTTCACCTGCCAGCGGTCCACGTGCCACTCCAGGTCGTCCTCGCCGACCTCTAGCAGGTGCGCCGCGATCTTGCGGGCTTTGGCCTTGATCTTGCGGGCCGCCATCACCGCCGCCGCGCCGGCCGTGGGCGTCGAGCGGCTGGCGTAGGTGCCCAGGCCGTAGGGCGCGGTATCGGTGTCGCCCTCCTCGACATCCACATCGGCGGCCGGCAGCCCAAGCTCCTCGGCGATGATCTGGGCGTAGGTGGTCTCGTGGCCCTGGCCCTGCGACTTGGTGCCGAAGCGCGCGATCGCCTTGCCGGTCGGGTGGATGCGGATCTCGGCCGAGTCGAACATCTTGATGCCCAGGATGTCGTAATCGCTGCGAGGGGCCGGCGCCGACGACCTCGGTGAACGAGGCGATGCCGATGCCCATCAACTCGCCCCGCGCGCGCTTCTCGGCCTGCTCCTGGCGCAGCGCCCGGTAGTCGATCATCTCCATCGCCAGCTTGAGCGCGGCCGGGTAGTTGCCGCTGTCGTACTCCCAGCCGGTCGGCGACTTGTAGGGGAACTGCTCCGGCGTGATGAAGTTCTTCAGGCGGAAGTCGGCCGGATCTTCGCCAAGCTCGTGGGCCATGATGTCGGCCATGCGCTCGATCATATGCACCGCCTCGGTCACGCGGAACGAGCAGCGGTAGGCCACACCGCCGGGCGGCTTGGTGGTGTAGACGCCGTCGACGGTGATGTGGGCCGCTTTCATGTCGTACGAGCCGGTCGCGATGCTGTACAGGCCGGCGGGGAACTTCGACGGGTTGGCGGCCGCGTCGGCGGCGCCATTATCGGCCACCGTGTCGCACCCGCAGCCCGGTGATGTGGCCGCCCTGGTCGGCGGCCATCTCGGCGGTGATATGGTAGTCGCGGGCAAACGAGTCGGCCATGCAGGTTCTCGCTGCGGTCCTCGATCCACTTGACCGGCTTCCCGGTGACAATGCTGGCGACCGCGCAGCAGACGTAGCCGGGGTAGACCGGCACCTTGCCGCCGAAGCCGCCGCCGATATCGGGCGAGATAATCTGGATCTTCTGCTCCGGGATGCCGCTGACCAGCGCGAAGACGGTGCGGTGGGCGTGCGGCGCCTGCGAGGTCATATAGATCCGCAGCTTGCCGGTGATCTTGCTGTAGTCGGCCACCATTCCGCAGGTCTCGATCGACGCCACGTGGATGCGCGGGATGTACATGTACTGCTTGACCACCTTGGCCGCCTGGTCGAACACCTGATCGGTCTGCTCCTTGTTGCCGGCCTCCCAGTGCCACGATATGATTGGTCTTCTCGGCCTTGTCGTCGCGAACGATCACCTCATCTTTGAGCGCCTCGAACGGATCGATCACCGGCGGCAGCGGCTCATAGTCGACGACGATATGCTCCAGCGCGTCGGCCGCGATATAGCGCTCGGTCGCGACGACGACGCAGACCTCCTGCGCGTAGTAGACCACCTTCTCGATCGGCAGCACCATCTGGGTGTCGGACATGAGCGTCGGCATCCAGTGCAGGTTGCCGGCCTTTTTCAGATCCTCACCCGTGATCACCGCCAGCACGCCGGGGATCTTCAGCGCGGCGCTGGCGTCGATCGAGCGGATCTTGGCGTGGGCGTAGGGGCTGCGCACGATATCCATATACAGCATACCCGGCAGCTTGACATCGTCGACGTAGTTGCCCTTGCCCTGGATAAAGCGCGGGTCCTCCTTGCGCTTCATGCGGTGGCCCATGCCGCAGACGTTAGCCGGGGTGGTGATGCGCGCCTCGTAGGTCGTCTCGACCTGGGCCGAGCTTCCCGCCGGCTTCGGCGTATGGAACTCGGTGCGGTCGGCCAGATGGTGTGTCCGATCCCGCAACTCGTCGAGCTGGTCCAGCGGATCGTCGTGGCTGGTCATGCTGTCACCTCTTCCTGCTGCGCGCGCAGCTTCTCGGCGGCGTACTGAATCGCCTCGACGATCTTGACGTAGCCGGTGCAGCGGCACAGATTGCCGGAGATGCCCCAGCGGATCTCCTCCTCGGTCGGGTTGGGATTCTTCGCCAGCAGCTCCTTGGCGGCCATAATCATGCCGGGGGTGCAGAAGCCGCATTGCAGGCCATGCTGCTCCCAAAAGCCCTCTTGCAGCGGGTGCAACTGGCCGTCGGCGGCCACGCCCTCGATCGTCTCGACCGCGTGGCCATCGGCCTGGACGGCAAACATTGTGCAGCTCTTGATCGCGCGGCCGTCCAGCAGCACCGTGCAGGCGCCACAGTTCGTGGTGTCGCAGCCGATATGCGTGCCGGTCATATTCAAATTCTCGCGAATATAATGGACGAGCAGCAGCCGGCTCTCGACCGTGGCACTGTGCGGCTCGCCGTTGACGGTGACAGTGATAGAGTGTGTGCTCATAGTACGTTCCTCAACTTAATGACAAGATGACAAGATGACAAGATGACAAGATGGCCTGATTTCGAGCACTCGTCGTCTTATTCCCTCAATTTAGCGACAAGATGACCTGATGACCCGATGACCTGATTTCGAGTGATCATCGTGTCACCCCCTCATCTTGTCATCTTATCATCTCTACACGCCCAGCGGCCTTACGAAGCGCGCGCTTGGTCAGCACGCGGGTCAGATCGCGCTTGTACTCGACGGTGCCGCGCAGGTCGGCGGAGGGATCGCACTCGGCGGCGGCGGCGCGACCGGCGGCCTCCAGCACCTCCTCGCTCAATGTCTGGCCGATCACGGCTTGTTCCGCGTTCAGCGCCCGCATCGGCACCGAGTTGACGTTGGTCAGGGCGATCCGCGCGGCGGTGCAGGTCATCCCACTCATGGTCAACTGGACCGCCACGGCCGACACGGCGTAGTCGCCGACTTTGCGCTCGATCTTGAGATACGCGCCGCCGGAGTGCGGCTGGGGCCTGGGAATCTGGATCTCGACCAGCAGCTCGTCCGGCCGCAGCGAGGTCTCGAACAGGCCGACGAACAGATCGTCGATCGGGATGATGCGCGTGCCGCCCTTGCCGCGGGCCACCACCTGCGCGCCATAGGCCAGCATCACCGCCGGGTGATCATTGGCCGGGTCGGCGTGGGCGATATTGCCGCCCACGGTCGCGCGGTTGCGCACCAGTGGGTCGGCGATCACCCGCGCGGCGTCGGCCAGGAGCGAGTAGGCGCGAACGACCGCCAACTCCTCCAGCATCATCTCGCGGGTCAGCGCGCCGATCGCGAGGTGGCCATTCTCCTCACGTACGTACTCCAGGTCGGTCAGTTTATTGATGTCGATCAGCAGGGTTGGGGAGGCCAGGCGGAAGCGCATGGCCGGGATGAGGCTCTGGCCGCCGGCCAGGATCTTGGCGTCGTCGCCATGCTCGGCGAGCAGCGCGACGGTCTCCTCAACGCTTTGTGGCGCGAGGTAGTCGAAGGCTCCTGGTATCATCGCCGTGTGTCCTTTGTGCTAAGAGGGCGTTTGGAAGCCACAAATGAATTTGTAGCCTGACACCGCAAACACGTTAAAACGTGTTCGATAGGAACTCTATAACGTGTTTTAACACGTTTGCTGTTTTAGGCATCGAATTCATTCGATGATCGAATGTGCGTCGGTAGTCGCTCCTTTCTAACTTATGGTTCGCGTATTTGGGTTGCCAAGTTCGGGCGGTGCTGTGGTATCCTGAGAGCATGACAGCACCACCCCTCACCATTACCAACGAGCAGGTCAATAGCCTGCCGCTGCTGCTCGGCATCATGATCGATATGGGCATTCGGGATCTGATCGACAGGCATGTGACCCCGCATGGCAACTGGGAAGGCACGAGTGTGGGCACCGTCGTGAGCATCTGGCTCTCTCACATCCTTCAGGAGCGCGACCATCGCTTGGTGACCGTGCGTGATTGGGCGAGAGAGCGGGGAGAAACGCTCAACACCTTGCTCTCCATCAGCTTGCGCGACACCGACTGCACCGACGACCGCCTGGCTACCATCCTGACCTTGCTCGGCAACCCCACCACCCAGGCGGCCCTCGATGAGACCCTGATGCAGCGCTGGGTGCGCGTCTATCGCCTGCCCACCGATACCGTGCGCCTGGACAGCACCAGCGTCAGTGTCTATCACGATGATGTCGAGCAAGACAGCCTGCTCCAGCAGGGCTGGAGTAAGGAACATCGCCCCGACCTGCGCCAGTTCAAGCTCATGCTGGCCACGCTCGACCCGCTCGGGCTGCCGATCTGTTGCCAGCCAGTCGCCGGCAACAAAGGCGATAACGGCTTGTACATACCGGCCTATGACGCCGCCGTCGCCGCGCTGGGGACGAGTGATATGCTCCTGGTCGGCGACAGCAAAATGAGCGATCTCTCCAGTCGTGGTCACATCGCCAGTGGCGGCAGCCGCTATCTGGCAGCCTATCGCCCCATCCACGCCACTTCCGAGATCGCCTCTTGGGTGGAGAGTGCCCTGGCGCAGGCCGACACCTGGACGCGCATCGAAACTCTCGACCGCCACACCGGCGAACTGCAACTGGCCAGTGTCATCCATTCGTTCGAGCGGTGGCAAACCTGGCTGGACGGGGAAACCAAGCAGCCTCACACTTGGAATGAACGTGTGATGGTCGTACGCGCAACCGCCTATCATTTGGGACTGCGCCGACTGCGTGAGCAGGCATTGGAGCGCCTGACCACCGACGTACTCAAGCTGGCCCAGCCGCCGAGCAGAGGTCGCAAGCGCTATAGGCACCAAGCCGAACTGGAAGGGGTGGTGGCCACACGCATTGCGGAGGCTCAAGCTGGAAGGGGTGGTGCAGACGGCGCTCTCGCCGCTCGCGATGCGCGATGGCAGCACGGCGTGGGTGGTAGGCGCGATCTGGGTCGATCTGGCCGCCTGGCAGGCAATGCTGGAGCGGCTGGGCTGGCAGGTCTTGGTCAGCAATACGACTGTTGAGCACTATGAGGTAGCGACTCTGGTGGCAGCATATCATCAACAACCAGTGCTTGAGCGTAGCTTCAGCCGCCTCAAAACGCGCAATCTGCACTTGCGCCCTGTGTTTGTGCGCGATGAGAAGCGCATCGCCGGGTTGGTGTGGCTGCTGTGTCTGGCGTTGCGGGTGCTGGTGCTGACCGAGCAGCGGCTGCGAGCGGCAATGCAGGCACAGGATGTGGAACTGGTGGGCTTGAACCCGGCCAGCCGCACCCAAGCCACAGCGCAGCCGACCACGGAACGGGTGATCCGGGCGTTTCGCAACCTGACCGTCACTGTTATCACGGGGACGGGATGGGAACAGCGCCATATCTCACCCTTGAATCAGACCCGAACAGCAGATCCTCGAGTTGTTGGGGCTTCCACCAGACCTGTACACCCGTCTGGGCCTGCCGCTTGCGAACTTGGCCCTGCAAATGCGCGAATGATAAGTTTCTAATTTCTAGAGCGCCGCTCACGCAGCTCTCCAAGCCGTTGGGCCAGCACCTCCAGGCTTTGAAAATGATCGATCGGCAGGAAATCGTCGATATGCGGCAGCACCGCCCGCATCCCCCCGACCCGCGGCTGGTAGGTCGCGCGCCCAAGCAGCGGGTTCAGCCAGATCAGCCGGTGGCAACGGCGCTGGAGCCGGCGCACCTCGGTCGCCAGCAGCGCCGGGTCGCCCTGCTCCCAGCCGTCGCTGATCAGCAGCACCACCGCCCCGCGCCCCAGCACGCGCCGGCTCCAGTGGCGGTTAAAGGCGTGCAGGCTGGCGCCGATGCGCGTGCCGCCGGCCCAATCGACCACCTCGCGCGCGGCCTGATCGATCGCCTGGTCGATATTGCGGACCTTGAGCTGGCCGGTGATGCGGGTCAGGCGCGTGCTGAACACAAAACACTCAACTCGCTGGAGCGAATGCGTGACGCTGTACAGGAACTGGAGCAGCAGGCGGGCGTACTTCTCCATCGAGCCGCTGATATCGGCGATGATCACCAGCGGGCGCTGCTTGACGGTGCGGCGCTGGCGGGCCAGCTTGGTCGGCACGCCGTTGTGGCGGGCCGCGTCGCGGACCACCGCGCGCATATCTAGCGTGTCGCCGTGGCGGTCGGGCCGCCGCCGCCGCGTCTCGCGCGGGCTGATTCGCCAGCGCATCTGCTGCATGAGCCGCTTGATCTGCTCCAGCTCCTCCGGCGTCATCTCCGAGAAGTCCTTGCGCCGCAGCACCTCCTGATCGCTAGCCGTGCCAGACTTGTCGGTTAGGTCGATCTCCGGGTCGCCAAGCCGGGCCTTATAGGCCATATAGGTCACGATCGTAAACGGCCGCTCCTGCGACTTGTGGCGCGGCGCGCGCGGCATCGTCTGCCGGCGACGCTGGGCCGGGGTCATCCGGCGCCAGAAGCGGTTGAAGATCGCGTCGAACAGCCGCAAATGCTCATAGCGGCTCACCAGCAGCGAGCGGGCCGTGTGGTAGACCTGGTCGCGCGCGCCCATGTCGATCCACTCCAGCGCGCTGACGAAGTTCAGCACCTGGTCCAGCCCGACCGGGATGCCGGCCGCCCGCAGCATGCGGGTAAACAGCAGGCAGTTCGCCAGAAAGGCATGGCCGGGCTGCTCAGTCACCCTGGCCTCCCGCCGCCTCAAGTAGCGTATCCACCAGCGGGCCGCGCAGCTTGTCGACATCGTCCTGGTACTTGAGAATGATGCCCAGCGTGGCCTGGACGACCTCGCGGCTCAACTCATCCGCGTTCAGGTGCTCAAGCGCCGCGACCCAATCGAGCGTCTCGGCGATACCGGGATTCTTGGTCAGCTCCTGCCGGCGCGCAGCCTGCACAAAGTCAACCACCTGCGCCGCCAGCCGGGCCGAGACGCCGGGCGCCTTGCGGCGCACGATCTCGATCTCCTTTTCGCGCGACGGGTAATCGATCCAGTGGTAGACGCAGCGGCGCTTGAGCGCGTCGTGCAGGTCGCGGGTGCGGTTCGAGGTGACGATCACCATGGGCCTGTGCTTGGCCCGCAGCGTGCCCAGCTCGGGGATCGTGATTTGAAAATCGGAGAGCAGTTCCAGCAGAAAGCTCTCGAACTCCTCGTCGGCCCGGTCGAGTTCGTCGATCAGCAGCACCGGCGCGGCGTCGTGGGCCTGGTCGATCGCCTGGAGCAGCGGGCGCTTGAGCAAAAACGCCTCGGTGTACAGGTGCGCGGTCGCGCCGTCGCCGCCGGGCTGATCACGGCGGGCCTGAAGCTCAAGCAACTGGCGCGGGTAGTTCCATTCGTAGACCGCCTGGCTGATATCGATCCCCTCGTAGCACTGAAGCCGGATCAGCGGGGCGCCGAAGATCGCGCTCAACACCTTGGCGACCTCGGTCTTGCCGACGCCCGGTTCGCCCTCCAGCAGCAGCGCCTTGCCCATCCGCAGCGCCAGGAACAGGCTCGTGGCAAGCCCGACATCGGCGACGTACGCCTGATCGGCAAGCGCAAGCCGCGTAGCTTCGATCGAGGAGAGCATTGTTGCAACTCTGGTTTCTAGTTGGCTTTGACGGAACTTACAGTTCTGGGGAGAAAAGGGGGGTTTGAGGGGGCAGCCCCCTCAGTCTCCCCCACCTACATTGTAAAGTCGAAAGGCGCCTTCCGAAGCCTTGTCTAACTCCTAATTTTCAAACATGTAGCTGGCATTATAACATCAACACAGGATGGCAGATACCAGTCACCTGCCCAATACTGGTCATCCATGCTAAGATGTGAGCAAAGATTAATAGGAGTAGACATGCAACCGTCGTCCGCAGCCAATCCCGACGTCCCTTCGGACGGCCTGCCCTTCATCGTGGGGCGGCCACTGCACGCCGACGAGCCGATCTTCGGTCGCGACGCCGCCTTCCGTTCGATCCATACGGCCCTGGCCTCGTACAGTTCAGTCAATCTGATCGGCGAGCGGCGCATGGGCAAGACCTCGTTGCTCACCTACCTGTGCGAGAACCCGAACTATGCTCCACCTGCCCCCGCTGGCCGGCGACCGCTAGCGCTGGCCTTCCTCGACCTCCAGAACGACATTTCCGGCACCGCCCGCTTCTATGGTAAATCGGTGCGGGCCTGGCTTGCACCGCTAAACCTCGGCCAGGGTCAGGGCACCCGCGCTCTACGTGACATGAAGCGGCGGCTAGCGACGCGGCCCGAGCTGGACGAGGATGGCTTCGATCGGGCGCTGAACCTACTGGCCGATCCACAGGGCGCCAATGTGCGCCCGGTGCTGGTGTTGGACGAGTTCGAGCGACTGCTGGAGCTGGCCGATCGGGGCCAATTGCCCTTCCCCGACTTCTTCAATAACATGCGGGCACGAATGACAGCCGAGCGCCTGGCGATGGTCGTAGCTTCGCGCCAGCCTCTCTCGAAATACTTCAACGACCCACGCCGACCTGGGACACTGACCTCGACCTTCCCCTCCTATTTTCAACCGTTCATGCTGCGCGAACTGGACGACGCGGCCGCCGACGCGCTGCTGCTTCAGCCCAGCGCCTACCCCCTGACGCTGGCCGAGGTCACGGAGGCACGCCGGTGGGCCAAGGACCACCCCTGTCGCCTTCAGGTGGCCGGCGCCGCTATGTACGAAGCAAAGCGCGACCGGCGCAACGCGGCCTGGGTACGGGTGCGGCGCGAGGAGCTGGCGCGGCAGGCTTGCACGGCTGCCCCGGCCCCTGTGCCGGCGACCACGGCTCCAGCAGCACCAACCGCGCGGGCGCAACCTATACTGCGGATGATCTTCTGGAGCGGGCCGCTGTGGGTCGGGCGGCTGGTGCAAAAACTGGGCGTCAAGCTCGACGAGATGGTCGCCTGGACTATCGGCGTCGTGATCATTGTGCTGGTGATCCTGCTGATCTTGGGATACGTGCCCGGCCAGGATCTACGCGATTTCCTGCGAAGGATATTTGGGGTGGGGGGGTAGTATGCTGCGCGACATCCTGCTGGGCGGACTGCTGCTGCCGTTCAAGCTCTACTTCCAGCCGACCGCCTTCGCCGACGAGGTCGCGGCGTTGGCGCCCGATCTGCCACACAACTACAACCTTTGGCAGGCGCGTCGCCACTTACGCCAGTCGTCCTTCCGGCGGGGATTGGGGCGTATTGTGCTACAAGCAACCACCTCACTTATATGGTCGATTGCCGTTTCAGCAATCGTCAGTAGATTGGGTGTTCCCGTCAATTGGCTGGGCGTGGCTTTTGGCGTGGCTGTGGGTGTGGCTTTTGGCGTAGCTGTGGGTGTGGCTTTTGGCGTAGCTGTGGGTGTGGCTGGGAGCGTGGCTGTGGGCGTGGCTTTTGGCGTGGCTGGGAGCGTGGCTGGGAGCGTGGCTTTGGCCGTGGCTTTTGGCGTGGCTTTTGGCGTGGCTTTTGGCGTGGTTTTTGGCGTGGCTGTGGACGTGGCTGTGGGTGTGGCTGTGGGTGTGGCTGTGGGTGTGGCTTGGGGCGTGGTTTTTGGCGTGGCTGTGGATGTGGCTTTTGGCGTGGCTTTTGGCGTAGCTTTGGGTGTGGCTGCTTCCCATGCTTGGATTCTCCCACTCCAGATGCTTATCAGCACTATCAGCGCATTGCTCATCAGCATGCGCCCGTCGTTGAGTCCAACCCTCTGGCGGTTTTCGCCGGTACGTTGGGATGAAGTGATACTACTGCCATTGCCTGGGCTATCCAACCTGCTCGTGGCGCTCACCCGCGAGGACTCGGCGCTGGCGCAGCGCGCTATCACGATCGTCGCGGCACACGAATTTCAACATCGTGCTGCGGTGCAGGCACTGTTCCGTTTAGCTCAAGAGGACGCGTTGAACGCCAGCAGCCTACCGGCGATCGGCGCGGTCGAGGACGGGATGGTGTGGCTTTCCGACCAGGTAGCACTGCCAGCGGCTTCCCGCGCCGCGCTGCAAAAACTGCGCGACGCCAGCGTGGAGGTCGCCGCAGCGCTGGAGAGCGACTCGGCCACCAACCAGGTGCGCCGCCTGGCCCGCGCACAGACCCTACTGGGCGAGCTTCAGCAACAGCCCGGCCCGCTGGGCAGGATACCGGCCCGCTGGGCCGCGATCGTCGCGAGAGGGCTGGAGCAGGCCCAGGCGCGTCGACGGGTCGAGGAGCCGATTCCCCAGGTCTACATCACCGACGGGCGCCCGATCCTGCCCGGCGATAGGCCCGACACCGTGCTGCCGTTCAAGGGCCGCGCCGCGCTGTTCCGCCGCCTTGAGACGGCGTTGGGCGGCAACTCCGGCGAGCGGGCGACGCTGCTGTTGATCGGGCAACGCCGAACTGGAAAGACATCAGTGCTGCTCCAGCTTCCGCGCCGGCTGGGCACCCAAATCGTGCCGGCGTTCCTGGACATGCAGGACGCGCGCTTCGCCGCCGAGAGTCCGGCCAGCCTGTTTCGCGCGCTGGCGCTGGCCGTGGGCGAGGAAGCCCGGCGCCACCGTGGGCTGACGCTGCCGCCGATCGACCAGGGCACGCTGGCCGCCGAGCCCTACCCGGCGCTGGGCCGCTGGCTCGATCGGGTCGAGGCGGCGTTGGGCGACCGGACGCTGCTGCTGTGCCTGGACGAGTTCGAGGCGTTGGAGGGCGCGATCGCCGGGGGGCGGCTGGATGCGCGCCTGCTGGCGACCCTGCGCAACATTGCCCAGCACCGCCGCCGGGTGGTCGTGCTGCTGGCCGGCAGCCACCACATCGACGAGCTGCCGCCGCACTGGGCTGGCGCGCTGGTGACGACCACAATGCTGCCGATCAGCGTGCTGGAGGAACCCGATGCCCGCGCCCTAGTGAGAGAGCCGGTCGCCGGCTTCCCCAACATCTACGCGGCCGAGGCGGTCGATCGGATCATCCGGCTGACCGGCTGCCAGCCCTACCTGGTCCAGTTGATCTGTTCGCTGCTGGTCGAGCGCATGAACGCCGCACGCCGCCAGCCGCCGCAGTCGTATGTCACGCCGGCCGACGTCGAGGCAATTGTGCCGCAGGCGCTAGAGCGCGGGCAGGCGTACTTCAGCGATCTGTGGCGCGTTCACACCGGAGGTGAGACAGGGCAGGCGCTGCTGGCAGCCCTGGCGCGGCCACAGGGCCGCAGCCTGAAGGATCTTGCCGCGACACTGGGCGACAGGGCGGCGATTGTCGCGGCACTGCGGGTACTGCTGCGCCGGGAACTAGTCAAACGTGGCAGCGACGAGACTATCGCCATAACGATACCGCTGGTCGCCGCGTACGTACGGCAGGAGACGATGCTCTAAAGCATCGGTCAAGTATTTCTCACGATCCGCGAAGGAACGCGAAGAGACGCGAAGGAGGGACTGTAGTATGCTTATCTTCGCGTAGCTTCGCGGAGGCGTTACATCAGGGCTTGGCAACTTGGAAAAGTGGCAGCGGGTCTGCTACATGGAGACTTGGCAACTTAGAAAAATGGCAGCGAACCTGCTACATGGAGACTTGGCAACTTGAAAAAGTGGCAGCGAACCTGCTACATGGGGACTTGGCAACTTGAAAAAGTGGCAGCGGACCTGCTACATGGAGACTTGGCAACTTGAAAAAGTGGCAGCGGACCTGCTACATGGAGACTTGGCAACTTGGAAAAGTGGCAGCGGGCCTGCTACATGGGGGCTTGGCAACTTGGGAAAGTGCAGCGGAGGCGCTACATCGGGGCTTGGCCGCTTGGACGAGGGGCGGTCACATTCTTTACAATCCCTTTACATCTCACATCTTTTCTTTCACTCACCCACCTGCTAGGATGATAGGACTTACACAGTCATCTCTCAGGCGTGGCCTCGGCCTTCGGCAGCCCTTCGACAGGCTCAGGAGCCGTGGTACTTTTCTTTCTTTTCTCGACGATTTTCGCCCGGCTGGGCGAAAATCGTCGAGAAATAAAGAGACGAAGTACCTTGCTGCCGCAGGCAATAGAGCGTTGCGGGCGCCACCGCGCAAGTCCTGTTAGGATGATAGGAGCACCCTATGGCAACGTTGACCCTGACGATCAACGGCGTCGCCCGCACCATCGAGGCGGAGCCTGACATGCCGCTGCTGTGGGTGCTGCGCGACTTGCTCGGCCTGACCGGGACCAAGTTCGGCTGCGGCGTCGGCATGTGCGGCGCCTGCACCGTGCTGGTAGACGGGGCGGTGTCGCGCTCCTGCGTTATGCCGGTTGCCGAGGGAGTCGGCCGTACCATCACCACGATCGAAGGGCTTTCGACCGACGGCACCCACCTGGTGCAGCAGGCCTGGCTGGCCGAGGCCGTGTCGCAGTGCGGCTACTGCCAGGCCGGCCAGATCATGACCGCCGTGGCCCTGCTGAATGCGACGCCACAGCCAACAGATGCCGAGATCGACGCGGCCTTCGCCGATAACCTGTGTCGCTGCGGCACCTACCTGCGTATCCGGCGTGCCATTCATCGCGCGGCGGGAGGGTGATGATCATGCGACGACGCACCCAACTGACTCGGCGGACCTTCCTCAAGGTCTCGTTCACCGCCGGCGGCGGGCTGCTGATCGGCTCGTACCTGGCTGGGTGCGCGGCAGATGCGCCAGCATCCGCCCCGACGGCGGTATCCGCGCCGCCGACGGCAGCACCCGCGCCGCGAACCGCGCTACCGGCCCCGCCGACCAATGTACCAACCCAACCGACGGCCGTGCCCGCCCCGGCGCCGACCGCCAGCCCCACTCCCAATTCGTCATTCCAGCCGAGTCTGTTCGTCAGGATCGACCCGGACGGCGCCGTGACCCTGACCGTGCATCGTTCCGAGATGGGGCAGGGCGTGCGCACGGCGCTGGCGATGATCCTGGCCGACGAGCTTGAAGCCGACTGGGCCACTGTGCGGGTCGAGCAATCGCCCGCGCATCCGGCGCTTGAGCAGATCACGGGCGGCAGCGGCAGCATCGCCGACAATTATGCTCCATTGCGCCAGGCCGGCGCGACAGCGCGCCAGATTCTGGTCGCCGCGGCCGCCCAGACGTGGGGCGTCACGCCGGAGGAATGTCACGCCGAGCAAGGCGCCGTCGTCCGCACTGCCAGCGGCGACCGGCTGGGCTACGGTGAGCTTGTCGGCGCGGCCAAGACGATCAAGCTGCCTGCTGGCGCGCCGAAGCTGAAAGACCCGCAGGAGTTCCGGCTGATCGGCACTGCGGTGCCGCGCATTGACGAGCCGGCGATCGTCGCGGGCACGGCGATCTATGGGTTGGATGTGCGCGTGCCGGGCATGTTGTTCGCGACCGTCGCGCGCTGCCCGGTTGCCGGCGGCACCGTCGCCGGCTACGATGCCGCCCAGGCCGAGGCCGTGCCGGGCGTGCGAACGGTGGTCGAGGTGCCCAGCGGCGTGGCAGTGGTCGCCGAGCACACCTGGGCCGCCATCCAGGGCCGCGCCGCGCTCCAGGTGACTTGGAACGAGGGCACGCTGGCTGGGGTCTCGTCGGAGGGGGTTCGCAAGCGCCTGGCCGCAATGATGGATGAGGCGATCGCGAACGATGCGCCGCAAGCGCCGACGACGATTGAAGCGGTTTACGAAACGCCCTATCTAGCCCACGCTGCCATGGAGCCGGTCAACTGCGTGGCGGATGTGCGGTCGGATCGGTGCGAGATATGGGCGCCGACTCAAAATCCACAAGATGTTCAAAGCTTTGTTCAGGATAGCATCGGCCTGCCGACCACTGTCCACGTGACGCTGCTGGGCGGCGGGTTCGGGCGCGGGCTGGAAGTGGATTATGCGATCGAGGCGGCGCAGGTGTCGAAGGCTGCGGGCGCGCCAGTGCAGGTGGTGTGGACGCGCGATGACGACCTCCAACACGATTTTTACCGCCAGCCGACCTACCACTGGCTGCGGGGCGGCTGGGACGACGCCGGCAAGCTCGCGGAATGGCGACATTATGTGGCCGGCCCCGGCCTGAATGGTATCGCCTACCGGGTAGGGCAGGAGGTGTTGGACGATGGCCTGGTGGTCCACTATACCATTCCCAATAGCCGGTCCCGATCGTTACTGGCCAATATCATCATACCTACCGGACCCTGGCGGGCGGTGGTGAACGGGCCAAACGCCTTCGCCAATGAATGTTTCCTTGACGAGCTGGCGAACGCGCTTCGGCAGGACCCGTATGAACTGCGGATGGCGCTATTGCCCGAATCCGATCGGCTGCGGCCGGTCGTCGAGCTGGCGGCGACCAAGGCCAACTGGGGCGCGCCGCTGCCGGAAGGGCGCGGGCGGGGCATCGCCTGCCACACCTACCACGAGACCGCGGTGGCGATGGTGGCCGAGGTCGCGGTGCAGGATGGCGCGGTGCGGGTCCACAAGGTCGTGTGCGCCGTCGACTGCGGGCTGGTGATCCACCCCGATATGGTCGCGCAGCAGATGGAGGGCGGTATCGCGTATGGGCTGACGTCTCTGCTCAAGGGCGCGATCACGTTCGAGAAGGGCCGGGTGCAGCAGAGCAGTTTCGCCGATTACCCGCTGCTTCAGCTCGGCGAGATGCCCGAGGTGGAGGTACACATGATGCTGGCCACCCGCGCGCCGACAGGCGTCGGCGAGATGGGCGTGCCGCCGATCGTGCCGGCGGTGGTCAATGCGATCTTCGCCGCCTCCGGCGTGCGCATCCGCCGCACACCGATCCGGGCCGAGGACTTACAGGCGTAGCATCGAATGAATTCCCTGGAAGGGTGGGCTTGGGGAGGGCCGCCCTCCCCAAGCCCACCCTTCCCACTCCCACCCTTCCCACTCTGGCGTGCCTGATCGTGTGCGAGCAGGGCTAAGACCTTTGCCAACTCGGAATTTCAGCCTCCCCGGTTGTCTCCGTAACCTATCGATACAATCTCCGGTTTACTACATGGATATGGCCGGAGGTGGTTTGGAAAACATTCTGCTCTGCGGTCACTTCCCAATGTTCTCGCGGTCTGCCCAGATCTGTTGTCACTCGTTATACGTCGCATCCGCCTGACCAGGAGCGTCGGCGGATACTGGTGCCACGCCTGCCGGCCCCGACGGTGCAATATCCGTCGGCGGCTGTTTTGCGGCCAGAGCCGTGTCTGCTTAACCGTAGTTCGCTATGAGGAGCCATGATCATGCTTCGTTTCCCCCAACGTCTCACCCTGCTGTTGAGCGCCATCATCGCCCTTGGTTGGCTCCCCAGCACACCCCTTCGTGCCCAAGAGGCGCCTCCGTCTCCCCCGCCGCCTGTTATATCCTCCACGCCGCCCGCCGACTACGTGCCGCCCCAGCCGCCAGCTATCCGCACCGTCCCGCCTCTCCCCGAGACGCCCGACGCGCATCTACCCACTCTGGCGCTTGAGACGCAGATCTCGCCCTATCTAGTGGTCGTCGGCGAAACCGCCATACTGACCCTCAGGGTGTCGAATGTCGCTGCGAACCCCGCCGACGACCTGGTGGTGACGCTGCCCGCGCCCGACGGCGTCCATGCGCTCCCCGGCAACGGCCGGGTTGGGCCGACCCAAGGCTGGCGCTGGCCGATTGGGCACCTGGACGCGCACGCCAGCACGAACTCTTATCGGCACCTTCCGTCTCTCGAATATGCCCACCGGTGGTGCGGTGCTCTTCGCGCCCGAAGCGACCGCCCGTGGGCTTGGCCTGCCGGTCATCGGACAGGCCGGCGCGATCGTCAGCCCACGCGAGGCTGGCCGCGCTCAGGGCCAGTTCAAACCTGGAGCGACCGCCGAGTTGCACAGCCGCGACAGCCGCGTCAGGGTCAAGCTGCCATCGCGGGCTCACAAGCGTACGCTGACCATCGAGCATACTCCTAAGGCCGAGAAGCTGCCGGCCCTGCGCGCCAGGGGCCTGCCCATCCCGCCCGACGTCGCCGGCTGGAAGCGCGGCTTCGGTACGTTCTACTTGGATGCGACCGATGACACCGGCGCCGACATCCACCAGTTCGACGCGCCGTTGAGCATCTCCGTCAGCTACACCCCCGAGCAACTGGCGGCGCTGCAGATCGCCGAGGACGCGCTGACGCTGTTCTGGTTCGACGAAACGGCGCAACGGTGGGTCCCGCTACCCACGACGGTTGACCAAGCCACGCGAACCGCCACCGCGATGGTTGACCATTTCAGCCCGTTCCAGCTCGCCGACGGCTCCTCGCCCTCGACGACCTTTATTCCGTCTCTCCAGGGCTGGCAGGTCAGCCAGCTCACCGGCGCCGCCACCTATGGCTTCCCGATCGACGTGCCGACCGGTGCCGGTGGCTTGAAGCCCCAGTTAAATCTTAGCTACAGCAGCGCTTCTTCCGATGGCACTGCTTTGGCCAAGCGGCAGTCCAGTTGGGTCGGCAAGGGCTGGGACCTGACCGTCCCGTATGTCGCGCTCAACAAGCGTAGTGGCGCCGACAGCGATTATTACAGCCTGGTGCTCAATGGCCAATCCTCCAATATCGTGCGCGGCGGACAACTGACGAGCACGCCGTTCTCGATCAATTACCTCAAGGGGTGGTACTGGTACCCGACCGACGAGAACTTCCTGAAAGTGCGCTACGATGAGCCCGGCCCAGATAAGCGCGGGACCTGGCTGGTGTGGGGCAAGGATGGCACCAAGTACGAGTTTGGTGAAGTCGCGATGTGGGGGATGGGCAGCTGCGAGGAGGGCGTGACCGTCGAGCCCTACAAGTGGATGCTGACCCGCGTCACCGATGTGCATCTCAATACCATGACCTTCACCTACCAACGGCTCACCCATCAGCGGAGCTGTGGAGTTGTCGTCGATCCGGTCATCTGGCCCACCGCGATCGAGTGGGGCGGCCGCTTCAACGATCCTGCCGCGCCCGCCCGCTACCGGGTTGAGTTCATCTCGTCGCCGCGCCGCAGCGACGGCTCCACCAACGTCGCGGCGGGCGAAGATATGGAGTGGGACTACGCCGACAGCCAGTACGGCGTGCAGCTCGGCGCCCCACACGAGACCCAGAAGCTTAATGCGATCAAAGTCTTGAGCAAGCCCGCCGCCGGCTGGGAGTTGATCCGACAGTACAACTTCGCCTACGATTTCAGCCTCTACTCCGATTCCTACGTGTGCCAGGTCGGGCCGTGCAGCGACAACGGCGGTACGTTTGGCCCTGATCCGGCCTACCGCAAGCTGACGCTGCGTAGTATCACCCGCGTCGGCAAAGACGGCACGTCGGCCCTCCCGTCACTCAGCTTCTCTTATCAGATGAATCGCGGCACCCTCAAGCGAGCCAATGGTGGCTGGAATCGACTTCAAACCGTTGACAACAATCAGGGCGGGACGGTCACGTTCAGCTATGAGCACCTGGCGCAGTTCTACTACGCGCAGGGGCGCAACTATTACAACCTGTTCTTCAACCGCCACCGTGTGACCGGCAAGACGGTCAACGACGGCCGCGGCTCTAGCTCGCTCACCACCTATAGCTACGATCAGGCTGGTCCGGCGGCTATGAATTCGCTGGGGACCGACTTGGGCGCGATTGCTTCCAACTACCACCCGAACTCCGCCTCGCTGTATTACAGCAATGCCAACAATGCCCTGGGCGCACATGCCGGCGGCGACCGCAAGGAGTTCCGTGGGCATCCGCTGGTGATCGAGCGCATCTACGACGGAGCGACCACCGCCACTCCGCTCCTGGCCTGGAGCGAGCACTATTTCTACCAGGGTGATGTCGGCTGTACCCCCGGCTCGACCAGTGATGGGTGCTTCGCGAGCCTGCGGGAGCGCGAGTTAATGAAGGGCCGCGAGTGGAAAACGGTCTGGAAGAACCAGGCCGGCGGCACAATCAAGGAGACGGTTCGCACGTTTGCGGTCGCTGCGCCGTCGAACGCCGCTGGGATCGACTATACCAGCATGCCCACCCGCGGCTTGTGGCGCGCCTTCACGTATGCGCGTGAGACGCTCGACTACCTCTACGAGGGCAACTCGACGCCCCTGACGGAGAAGACCGTCTATACCTACGATCCGGCCTACCAGACGGGCAGCAGTCAAAACACCCACTTCGGCAACCTCGGGCGCGTCGACGTGTACGACGTGAGCGGCGCGCTGTACCGCAGCACCCGGCACTGGTACGCGACACGGTATGTCGAGACCTGGGATTGGAGCCAGCCCAAGCCCTATAGCGTGCGCTACATCGTCGACCGCACCTCGGCCGATCAGACCGACGACGGTCAAGGGCGCCTGCTGGCGTTGGCATTGTTGTTCTATGATGGTGCCAATACGACGGCGACGGCGATTGGCGATGAAGGCGAGCTGACCCGGGTCAGCAACTACTCTGATCTGCCGCTGACCGTCGGCGCCGTAGGAGTGCCGCTCCACAGCCAGGACATCACGTATATCTACGATCGCTTCGGCAATCCCACCGAGGTGACAACCTATGCGGGGCAGGGGACTGCGGTATACAACGGGTCTTGGTCGATCGGCGCGCCGGGTGGCGGCAGCGCCGCGCGCAAGACGACCACTGAGTATGATAACCCCGCGACCACCTCCATCGATGAGGCGTATAGCGGCCTGCCCTGGCGGGTGACCAATCCGGCCGGGCACGTCGAGCGTGGTGACTATGATTACCGGATGGGCTGGCTCACCAGTGTCACGGATCCGAACAACAACGTCACCTCCGCTCAGTATGACGTCTTCGGGCGGCTGACCCAGATGATCAAGCCGGGGGCGACTACCAGCGATCCGACGACCCGCATCACCTACTATGACACCGAGCAGCCGGTGCGCTACCTGGTGCAGGAGTGGATCGGCAACACCGGGGACTACGTCCGAGAAACCGGCCACTTCTACGACGGCTTGGGGCGCGAGATCCAGACCAAGCGCGAGAGCGGCGCGCACGGCACGCAGAACGTCGTGACTGATAGGCGCTATGACGGGCTGGACCGGGTGGAGGAGCAGTCGCAGCCACGCTATGTCGATGAGACGGGCAGCGCGTTCTGGGGATACACCGCCCCAGGCGCCACCCTATACCGCCCGACCAGCACCAGCTATGATCTGCTGGGGCGTCAGACGCGTGTCAGCCTCCCCGACGGGAGCGCGACCCGCTGGGGGTATTGGCTGGGTGGTGAGGGCACGGCGGTCGGCGTCTACGACGCCAACAACCACATAGTCGTCCAAGATCACGACATCTTTGGGCGCCTCAAGCGGGTCTATGAGTACCAGGGCAACAACGGCAGCGAGGGCAGCTACCATGATGCGGTCGTCGCGAGCTACTTCTATGATCCGCTCGATCAGCTTGTGCAGATCAACGACGCCCATGGCAACCAGACCCACATGACTTACGACAGCCTGGGGCGCAAGACCAGCATGACCGACCCAGATATGGGCAACTGGGCCTACCAGTATGACGCCAACGGCAACCTGATCCGCCAGACCGACGCGCGCGGTCAGCGCATCTGCTTCGTCTACAATTCGCTCGGCCGTATGACCGGCAAGCACTACCGCGGCGACGACACCTGCCCGACCAACCCAACCATTCATGTCGCCTACTACTACGACCAGGGCACCAATGGGAAAGGGCTACGAACCGGAATCGAGAACTGGTACCGGCGTATCCTGTGGCAGTTCGACGGGCGCGGGCGCAAGACCCAGGCCGACTACAGGACCAATGCCGGCGGGACGATCCTCAACCACACCTACCGCTGGGCCTACAACAGCGCCGACCTGGTGACGGCGATCACCTATCCGAATAGCGACGTGCTGCGCTACACCTATGATCAGGTCTGGCGCCAGAAGACGGCCTACTCCGATGCGATCGGCACGATCGTTGCGGATGCGACCTACACGGCGCTGGATCAGCCGTCCACGCGCAGGTACGGCAACAATATCACCGATCGCTGGACCTATAACCACCCGCTGGCGCTGCTGACGCATACCGAGATGGGGACGAACGGCAATCGTGACTACACCTATGATGCGGTCGGCAATGTCAAGACGATTGCCGACAATGTGTGGGGCCAGACACAGAACTTTACCTACGATCACCGCGACCGGCTGCTGCACGCTTGGACCACGGGCAATCCGGGCTACCCGGCGGAGGGCGGGCGGCCGGGAATGGCCTACGACCAGTGGCATAGCTACGACGCGCTAGGAAACCTGTTAAGCAAGGGCGGCGTGACGATGCAGTACGGGGCCAATCTGAATGGCACAGGAGCCGGGCCGCACCAGGTTCGCAGTGTCAATGGGCAGCCCTACAGCTACGACGCCAACGGCAACCTGTTGAGTGGCGCGGGGCGGAGCTACACCTGGAACAGCGAGAACCAACTGGAAACGGTGAACAGCGGCGGAGTGGTGGAAACCTATGGGTACGATCCGGATGGGGAGCGGGCGATCCGCACCCGTGCAGGGGTCAGTGGGGTGTATGTGTATGAGGAGGGGCTGTGGGAGGAACTGACCTCTACCGGATCGTGGCAGCTCTACCCGTTCAACGGGCAGGTGGTGGCGCGGCGGAATGTGAGCTCGCTGGCGACCTATCTGCACGGCGACCACTTGGGCAGTATGACCTGGGCAACCAACGCGAGCGGAAACGCGGTCGGTGGGCAGGAGTATGGGCCGTGGGGCAACGTGCGGGCGGCCAGCGGGACTTCGCTGACCGAGCCGCTCAATTACACCGGTCAATACCTGGACGGAACCGGGCTGTTGTACTATCATGCACGCTACTATGACCCGGTGCTGGGGCGGTTCATCTCAGCCGACAGCGTGGTGCCGGGGAATGCGTCGGGCGACATGGACGGTGTGGCGCTCAAGGCGCTCACGGTCGACTTCCACGAGCCGGGGTTTGTCGGGCGGCTCAATGACGAGAATGGGTTGCCCTTCTGGTTCCAGATGAGCGATGAGCAGCGGCAAGGGGCTGGGAGCCCGTGGGGGCCAATGAATCCCCAAGCGCTCAATCGCTACAGCTATGTACAGAATAATCCGCTCAACTCTACCGATCCAACGGGCCATGTTCGACACAAGACCTATCTTCTCCTGGACCCGGGCAAAGTTAATAACTTTCTCGCTTTGCTCAGTCGCAAGAAAGATGCATCGGCGGCGCTTGCTGGCGGAGCTATAGGAGTCCTAGGTGCTGTTGTTTGCAGCGCTCTTAGTGCAGGAACACTCATGGCTGTATGCGGAGCTGCAGGAGCGGCTATTACTGCCGCAGGAGTCGGTGCATTGCAAGACGACTACAATGAGGTGAACCAATATCTGATAGAAGCACAAGGTGTAGTCGGTGCCAACGGAGCAATCCGTGTGTACATTAACGAACCAGTTAACTCAGGAGGATATGGCGACCCTACCGTAAGCATTACCGGCTACGATGAGAATGGGAAAGAAGTATATTCTAAATCCTTCAAAACATCACGCGCCGTTACGAAGGATTTGCGAGCTTCGGCCGAAGAAACAGGAGTTCCCTATACTACAGGTGACATACCTCCGGCCCAGATACTCTATGACTATTGATGTCTAGTTAGGCTCTCTTGTCCAGAAGACGCACGCTTCGTATCATGCTTTTGTGGGTGCGGACTAAAGGTATCAAGGCAATTTACATTGTCTGGTGAGACATACCTGAACTGCACCCACAAAGGATTTTGAAAATACAGCATTTCTAAATGAGTTGTAAAAGGGGGTGTGGGGGAAGTCCCCGCAGAAAAGCCCAACCACTTTTACAACTCAGATAGGTTTGCTATACCTTGGAGGTTAAGATGTTTCTGAAACAGTTTCTGAGGAATCTGATAGCGGTAGCAATCGGTTGGTATAGTGTACTGGGAATAATGTATATCTCTAATCCAACTAGTTTCTCAAATAGCCTTGTTACAATTTCGTTATGGCTATTACCGTTAATGGCTGTCATCATAACGATCGTTAGTATAAGTTTGCGAAAGTAGGACCGTCGAGAGCGATTCGGTCGGGGCTGGCCGCTTTACCCTGCGCGGTCGCTACGCTGAATAAGTGACATCGGAGGCCCCTCACCTCCGACCCCTCTCGCGCCGCAACGGGAGAGGGGTCGGGGTGAGGGGCTTGGATTGCCACCTCGGATCGTGTTTGGAAACACCCCTGTACTGTTTTCTCCTACGGCGTGGTCAGGAAGTACACCCCGCCGCCATCGGATGAAGTGGCGATTGGGGGTGAATTGGAGATCGGCAGACGTGGAGGCCGTGGGCAGGTGCAATCCGCCCACGAGAACTGGTTGACCTGATGCGCCCGATGCACCCCGCCAGCCCCGGTGTTATTGGCGATGCCTTTGTTAATCAGGCCTAACTTCCCGGTAGACAGGATCACGGCCAGCACCTGCGCGGTGCCCTTCTCGACTTGGAGGTTCGAGACCAGCAGGATCGATTCGTCGAGGGTCAGGGCCGCGCCGGCGATCCAGCCGCTGGTGCGAATCTGATCGGCCAGTTTTTCGGTCGCGCCCTTTTCAATGCGGAAGACCGCCCCCTGACCATTGCCTGCCGCAGCCAAGTCCACCACGTAGACCACGCCGGCCTTGGTCACCGCTACACCGCTTGGCCAAACTAGCGGCGCCCCTTTGAAGACCACTGTAGGCGGCTGGCTCTCAGCAGGATTCAGCTTAAAAATCGCCGGCTGCTGATCGGACGAGTTGAAGCCGGAGTAGTACAGCATATCCACACCATTCTCGCTGACCACCTCGGGAACATTCGGTCGGCTGCCCGCCGTCGTCTCCAGCTTGGTCGGCGCGCCGCCGCTGGCCGGCAGCGCAAAGATCACATTCCCGTCGGCCGATTGCTCGGCGCCCAGATCAGCCACATACAGCGTTTGGCCATCGGTGCTGATGCTCAACCCCCACGGCGCGACCAGCGGAGCACCGCTGGCAACAGCGGTAACGTCCCCGCCGGTGGAGGCCACTTTGTAGACTGCCGGGCCGGAGCTGCCGTTGGCGGTGAAGTAGATCGATTGGGCATCCGGCGCTGGCACGGAATCCAGGGGCGTCCAACCCTTGGCGGCTGCGGCTTGGGTGACGGTATCAATCGCTTCGTTCAAGAGTGGCAGCTCTGATTCGCTAGCGGCAAGCGCGGCCGTGGCTGCCGGCGCGGGTGCGGTCGTGGCTACAGGCGCGGCGGTGGCCGCCGGCGCGGGCGTGAGCGTGGCCGCAGGCGTACCGCCACACGCGACCAGGACCACCAACAGGAGGCACGCGAGCCCTGAGCTGACGAATCTTTTAGCGGGCAGTGGCGAGAACATCTTTTTCTCCTTAGATTTTGAGGGTATTCCAATTCGAGGAAAAAGGGGTTTGAAGGGGTAGTGCCCCAAAATCCCCCAAACTCGCGTTATAAAGGAAACGGCGGCACCCGAAACCTTATCTATGAATGAATGCGAAATATCAAGACAAGTGGATGATCATGCGCAGATGCGGGTGGCATCTATAGAAGCAATGGCTTGCGGAATAATACCCGCATCCACAGCCGACCAGGAGGGCACACATGGAACAGGAACAGGCAAGGCAGGAATCGTGTCTCACTGAGGACCAATCAGGTCGGGAAAGCACCGGCCTGGACGACGCGGCGGAAGATCCAAGGTTCATCCCGCTCTCGGAGGAGGGGGCGGCCCAGGCGCTTCGATCGACGGACTCAACGATCTTGCCGGAGGAGCCGGTAGCCGTAGGAGAGGCACTGGACGCGGCGGTTCGGCTCGATCCGCCGCCGATCGCGCGCGTGTTGCAGGGCCGCGCCGCCAGCGCCCGCAACCGCGCCGGCTCCGACATCCGCGCGATCGTCATGCACACGCCCGAGGGCGGCGTGTCGGCGACGCTGGGCGTCCTGAAGGGCACGCGCGCAAGCTTCGACTTCTACCTGCCGCTGAACGGAGAGCTGCATCGCTGCAACGATTACCGGCACTTTATCGCGTTTCAGGCCGGCAATTGGCCCTACAACGAGCGCAGCGTCGGCATTGAGCAGGGCGACTTCGCGGCGAAGTCGGGCACATTCCCCGACGACCACTACCGCCGCCTGGCCTACCTGGTCGCCTACCTGATCCAGAACACCGCCACGCCACTGCGGTATGCGCAAGCCTTCGGCGAGGATGGGATCATCGATCACCGCACGATTACGCCCCATCGCCGTACCGATCCAGGCGAGAACTTCAAGCGTCAGCGCTTGCTCGAACTGGTGCAGGGGTTCCTCAATGGCACCGAGCCGTCCCCGTGGGCAGCTTCTGATGGAATCACCTGGGTGCGCGGCACGTTTACGGCCGGCCCAGGCGCGGTTGCGCGCACGGACCCGCGGCGGGGCGACAACGTCATACGCAACTTGGTGGCTGGCGAGACCTTTATCACCGATGGGTTCACCGACTCCGGCCAAGACGTAGCCGGTTCGTCGCGCTGGTTCCACCTGGCGCTCAGCGCCGGCCACGGCTGGGTCCACTCCACCGGCGGAACCGTTGTCGAGGGGTGAGGCGATTGTCCATAGGGGCGTAGTACATCACGTTGCAGCGGCGATAGCGTGCCTCAATCGCCATTGGCCGCAACGACTCTCCATACAATACAAGACCCATGACGTGAGCCGTCGTCACTCCTGACGACGGCTCACATGATGGGCATCTGGTTACTCTCCGCTGTCGTCTACTGGTGGCGCCGGCGGGCGTACATCGCCGGCAACGCGCTCCAACAGGGAGGGCGAGATCGCCGCCGCGCCGATCGCCACGCGTAGCGCCGCCATCACGAGAGCGGCATCGCGTTGTGGGTCGGCCAGCAATTGCGCCAGCCCGCTCAGACGGTCGTCGTTCGCTCCAACGTCGTTCGCCAGGCCGAGTTCCAACAACTGCAGGCTCCTGGCGCCTACTTTCCCCCGTTCCGAGATCACCTCGGCGGTGATTCCAAGCCGCAAGCGTTGGGCCAGCAGCCACCGACGCTCATAGCGAACCTCGCGGCGTTCAGCGCAGTGGCCGGCGAGAGTGATCGCTGGAGCAGGTTTGTTAAAAAAATGTTTTGCGATCCCCCATATCTATTCTCACCAAACCCTCGGACGTAACACCGTATGTACCACCGTAGTATCACCTCCACCATGATGATCTACGAAAGGTTCGCGCTTCGTCTCTCTATTCTGCACACCGGCGCGAAAGTAACACCTGGTGAACAAAATGTCACCCGCACCGCCGCTCAGAGAATAGAGAGCAGAACCCAGATACATACAAAGGAGGAGGATGATGGACGACTTGACCATCCTGCTGCTCGGCGGCCTGATCGGGCTGCTACTCGCGCCGCGCCGACCGCAAACAATGGAGGTCCCGCCGGTCGTCACGCCGGCGGCTGAAGAGCGCGGGGGCGGGTGCCTCGGCCCGCTGGTCCTGCTGCTTCTGATCTTCTTAGGAATACTACTTTTTGGATGACCTCCACAGTGGCGATGTTCATGGCAGCCCGTACCGGCGCCACGACCGCAGGCCGCCATCGATCAGCGCAATGCCGGAGGCGACGCTCACCGGGCTGCCCTCGCCGGCGCCGTAGACCGAGACCACCGCCAGGACGGCGACTTTTCCGGTCGCCATGACCGTATCGATCGCGGCGTGGACCTGCTGCATCGAAGGGCCGTTGGGCTCCCTGGTGCCGTGGTTAGGCACCAGCGACTCGTCGAGGATATCTGAGTCGATGTGCAGGTAGAGCAGATCGCAGCGTTCGGCCAGGTCGGCGACGGAGCGCGACAGATCCGCGCCTTGGTAGCCGGGGGCCGGGGCGGCGATGACGATCTCGGTGGCGCGGATGAGTTGCTCCTCGGGCGGGTCGAGGTTGCGCACATCGACCATCAGGATGCGGTCGGTCGGCAGCGGCGCGGCGATATGGGCCCGCTCACGCCAGCGTGGGTAGGCCAGGCCGGCGCAGACGGCCACCGGCATGCCGCCCAGCATCCCCGAAAGGGTGGTTTTTGGCGTGTTGAAATCGCCGTGCGCGTCGAACCAGACCAGGCCGATGCGCGCGGCGGGACCGTGGGCGTCCTGCAACCCACCCAGGACGCCAGTGCAATGGGTGCAATCCCCGCCGGTCATCAGGATCGCCCGGCCCGACCGGCGCGCTGCGGCCACCTGCTCGGCGATGGCGCCGCCCAGCAAGCCCAGGTTGTCGGGTTCCTGATCACCGCGTAGATGCTCCGGCAGGCGCGGCTCGCTGATCTCCAGGTGTACCTGCGCCTGCCGGTAGACATCCGAGGCGGCGTAGGCATCCAGGGCGCGCTCGTCACCGGCGGCCGGCCGGCTGCCGCGGTAGCGCATGCCGATGACGTGCAGTGCCGAGAGTGCATGTGTGTCCATAAACAAGCCAATCTTTTTAACCACGAAGATCACGAAGATACGAAGACCGCGAAGGTATGTACTGCTGGTCTATGTTGTCAGCTCTTGCGCCACACGCCGGAGTTGCGCGCCCGCCTCTTCCGATACGACGCCGCCGTGGTAGCAGACGATCGTCTGCACATCCAGCTCGGCCAGCTTCCGCACCGACCGCCCCGCCTCGGCCATATCCGGCGTGGCCTGCGGATTCGGCCCCATCAACTGCCCATCATTGGCCGTCAGCGCATCCCCGGCAATCAGGGTCCGGCTGCGCTCGTGGTACAGGCAGATGTGGCCCGGCGTGTGCCCCGGCGTGAAGATCACCCGCACCCCACCCGCCAGGTCGAGGCGCGTATCGTCGTGGAGCGCCTCGTCAACCGGCGTCGGCTGGAACTGCTCGGCGATGGCGCGTAGTTGAGGATGCTGCGCCAGCAGCTCGGGCCTTGCGAACCGGGGCGGTACGCTGCCGTCGATCGCCGGCACCTCGGTGGCGTGGGCCAGCACGCGGGCGCCGCCGGCCTGCACCAGGTCATGCAGCGAGCCGACGTGATCGATGTCCTGATGCGTCAGGATGATCCGCGTGAGGTCGGGTACCTGGACGCCCGCTTCGGCCAGCGCGGTGCCGATCACATTGAGTTGTCCCGGCATCCCGGTGTCCACCAGGGCCGGCCCATGCGTCGCATCTAGGATGAGGCTCACATTGAAAAAGTCCGTCCGGCCATTCCGCTCTAGCGGTAGCGGCAGGACGAACAGATCGTCGTTGAGTTTCATGGTGGTATCTCCTTTGTCCGTTGTCCGTTGTCCGTTGTCAGTTGTGGCGCAACTGACAACGGACAACGGACAACGGACTTTGTCTTACACCCAGGCTCCACTTTTCGCACTCTGGATCAGCGCATCGATCACTTGCATATTCGCGACGGCATCCTCGATCGGCGTCGGCACGGGCGTGTTATTCAGGATCGCCTGGGAGAACAGGTCGCCCTGGAGCGTGTATTGGTCGCAGACCTCGAAGGTGATCTCCTCGGTTCCGCCGGCGTGCTGGTGCCACATCCGGCACGGTCGGTCGGGCGGGGCGTTGAAGGGGATCTCGATCTCGATCCGACCGCTGGTGCCGAAGATATTCACGCGCTGGTACGACGTGAGCTGCGTGGAGCAGGTGAACGTCGCCGTGCCGCGCTCAAAGTCCAGCATCCCCGAAGCCAGCCGGTCGGTCTTCAATTGCGGATCATACTCGATCAGGCCGCAGACGCGCCGGGGCTCGGCGTCGAAGATAAAGCGCGACAGCGAGATGTTGTAGCAGCCGATGTCCATCAGGCCGCCGCCGCCGATGTCGGCCTGGTTGCGGATGTTGCCGGGATCGTCGTTGAAGTAGGAGAAAAACGACTGGATGGTACGCAGTTCGCCAATGCCGCCGGCCTGCACGATCTGCCGGGTGCGCTGCCACTGCGGGTGGTGGCGATACATAAACGCCTCCATCACCTTGACCTGTGGGTGCTGCTGGGCGGCGTCGACCAGCTCGCGCGCCTCGGCGGCGGTCAGGGCGATCGGCTTCTCACATAGCACATGCTTGCCGGCCTTGATCGCTTTGACCGACCAAGGCACATGCAAGTGGTTCGGCAGCGGGTTATAGATCGCGTCGATCGCCGGGTCGGCCAGCAGCTCCTCATAGGAGCCGTAGGCCTTGGGAATGCCCAACTGCGCTGCGGTGGCCTGGGCCTTCGCCAGGTCACGCGAGGCGATCGCGGCGATCTCGCAATACGCGCCCCGCTGCATGGCGGGCAGCACCTTCGCGACCCCGATATTGGCCGTGCTCAAGACGCCCCAACGGACTTTACTCATGGTGGTGCTCCTTCGCAGAATCTCGGGCTATGCAGGTGTATTATACTTGACGAAAGCCAGTGCTCTATCCTGGCGTATGTGGTGAGCGGTTTGTAACCCCCGGCGTCGGTGTACGTAGTATCGGTAGTGTTTATACGCGGTCATCTACCGTGCTTGGTTTCGGCCTTCGGCAGAGTGGTACTTTTCTTCCTTTTCTCGTCGATTTTTCGCCCGGCCGGGCGAAAAATCGACGAGAAAAATGGGTGAAGTACCTTGCTGCCGCAGGTAACAGCGGCGTTGCGGACGCCACCGCGTAACTTGTTGGTAACGAAAGGCAGGATCAATGATGACAGTCGGAATCGTGATCGGTTTCATCGCCTGGTTCCTGGTGCGCTATCTCGTCGCCGGCCTGTACACGGTCGATCAGAACGAGCGCGCGGTCAAGACGATCTTCGGGCGGGCCGACCGGCTACCGAAATCGACGTTGGAGGACCCATTCGCCGAGTACCTGCGCGAGGATGAACGGACGCGCTACGACTACCCGCAGGTACGGGTCATTCCCCCCGGTGGGCCATACTTTAAGTGGCCCTGGGAGCGCGTCTACAAGGTGTCGATCGCCACGCAGACGATCAATATGGCGGTTGACCCGGAGGACCCCTCGGCCAACCGGAACGGCACCGAGCTGGAGGCGGTGACCAAAGATCAGCTCAACATCGGCCTGACCGGGCAGATCCGCTACCGCGTCTGCGACCGAAACCTGTACGCCTACCTGTTCGGCGTCAAGGGGCCGATCGTCCATGTGATGGGCTATTTCGTCTCGATTCTGCGCGAGCGGATCGCCAACTTCGAGGCGCCGGCCGCCAAGCTGCTGCCTGATGCCGCCACGCCGGACTCGGCCATTGTCATCGGCGTTTCGATCAACGACCTACGCAAAAATTTGCGCGATCTGAATGAGGTGATGGACCGCGAGTGCCTTTCTTCCGAGGCGCGCTACGGCATCACCTTCGACGCCTCGCTGATCACCGGCATCGACCCGCCGGTCGAGGTCGAGTCGGCGTTGGCGGCGATCAACACGGCACACAACCATGTCTCGTCGGATATCAGCCTGGCCCAGGCATCAGCCGACCAGAAGATCGTCCAGTCGCATCGGGCGGTGGAGATCGAGACGCTCAAAGCCCAGGCCGAGGTCGAGCCGCTGAAGGCCCTGGCCGCACAATTGACGACGCTGAAGCGCAGCGGCCCCCAATCGCTGGCGATCTACATGCGCAATGTGCGCCTGAAGCTGTACAGCCAGGCCCAGCGCATTATTCTGGAGGTGAAGGAATGACAACGCTGATTATCGCCGTCGTGACCTTTTTTGCCTGCTTCATCCTGGTCCCGATGCTCCTGGCGTTTATACGCATGTTCGGGCTGTACGCGATCGTCAACGAGCGCACCTGCCACGTGTATGTGCTGTTCGGCAAAGTCGTGGCGGTGCTGACCGAGCCGGGCTTGTACTTCCTGCCGCTGAAGATGGGGCCGGCGGCCTTCATTATCAACTGGGCCGGTCGCCGGCACGTGATCGACATGCGGCTCGACCAGGTCTACCTGCGTAGCCAGGCGGTGAACTCGGAAGAGGGCGCGCCGATGGGTATCGGGATCTGGTACGAGATGTTCGTCAGCGATCCGGTTGCCTACCTGTTCAAGAACACCGACCCGCGCGGCTCGCTGGCGGCCAACGTCAGCAACGCGGTGGTGCGCAATCTCAGCAATATGCCGCTGGGCGAGATGCTGGAAAATCGCCACCCGATGAGCCAGGCCGTGCGCCAGGAAGTGTCGCCGAAGTCGCACGAGTGGGGCTACCAGCTCGGCTCGATCTATATCCGCAAGGTTCACTTCCGCGATGTGGAGATGATCCGCCAGATCGAGGCCAAGGTCGTCAACCGGCTGCGCCAGGTCACGTCGGCGATCAAGCAGGATGGCGCCAACCAGGTCAGCATCATCACCAGCACCGCCGAGCGGCGGGCGGCGATCGAGTTCGCGAAGGCCGAGGCTATGCGGCCACGGATCGTGGGCGAGGCGCTGAACACGATCGCGGCCGACCCGGATGTGGCCAATGCGCTGTTCGAGATCCTGGAGACCCAGCGGATCACCGAGGGGCAGGCCAGCCTCACGCTGATGCCAAGCGGCAGCGCGCCACTGGCCAAGCTCCTCACATCCGGCGCCACGACCGACAATGGGCCGGCGGTGCGGGCGCTAGTGCCGGAAAGGCGAACGTAAGCCGCCCTACCACTTGCGTGTTGCGTGTTGCGTGTTGCGTGAGTCCGATTTACGCAACACGCAACACGCTCTTCAGGCCCCCAGCCGCCCAAACTGGCGCGCAAGCTGCTGGAGCGTCACCACAATCACCGTCGGGCGACCGTGCGGGCAGGTGCGCGGCCCCTGACAGCGCCCGAGCCCGTCGAGCAGCGATTGCTGCTCGACGGGGGTCAGCGTCTGCCCGGCCCGTACGGAGGTGTGGCAGGCCAGCGTCGCCAGCGTATGGTCGCGCTGCGCCACCAGCGTATCCCGCCCGCCCGCCTGGAGCTGATCGGCTAGGTCGCGCAGCGTGGTGGGGAGGTCCTCCGGCGCGATGGCCGCCGGCAGCGCTTGCACCAGCACCCCGTCGGTATCCTCTATCAGCGCAAAACCCCAACGCGCCAGCTCATCTGCGGCCTCCAGCAGCGCCTCCCGCGCGGCCGGCGCCAGCGCGACCGGCTGCGGGAGCAGCAGCGCCTGCGATTGGACCGCCCCAGCGGCGTGCTGCGCCAGCAGCCGCTCGTAGGTGATGCGCTCGTGCGCCGCATGCTGGTCGATCAGGTACAGCGCCCCCTCCGGCCCCTCGGCCAGCACGTAGGTTTGCGCCAGTTGAGCCAGGGCGCGCAGCGGCGGCAGCGCCCCGCCATCCTGAGCCTGCTCGCGCGGGCGGGCGACAGGGGGAGAGGGGGAGATGGGAAGAGGGGGAGAGGGAGTGAAGGGATGAAGGGGCCTCTCCCCTTCACCCTTTCTCCCTTTCACCCCTTCTCCTCCTCCGGCGGTCGGCTCCACAACAGCCGGCTCCACTGATACTGGCGACGGGGGCGCCAATTCGGGGGCAGAAGCCACGTCCGGCGGCAACGCGTGGCAGTCCTCCTGAGCCGCAGCAGCGGCGGGGGCCTGCGCCCTGGTCAGGGGGGGTGCCGGCGGCGCGGGCGGCTGCGGGCGCGTCTCCCGGACCTGGCGCGCGGCGAGGCGCTCGGCCGGGTCGTCATCGGCGGCCGGAGAGGGGGTGAGGGGGTGAGGGGGTGAAGGGGTGAAGGGGTGAAAGGGCCTCTCCCCTTCACCCTTTCCCCCTTTCACCCCTTCTCCTCCGGCGGTCGGTGGTCGGTGGTCGGCGGCGGGCGAGTCCAGCGGCAGGTCGGCGTCGAACGCGGCCTGGCGCTCATCAGCGGGCGTCGCATCCAGGGGCGCGGCCTCCTCGGCAGCCGCTTCGTCTGATGTGCCGGTATCCCAGCCCTGAACGACGCCGGTGCCCTGGACGACCGGCCGGATCGCCAGACTCAGCGCGCGGGCGATATGCTGCGGGTCGCGGAACTTGACCTCGCTCTTGGTCGGGTGGACATTCACGTCGACCGCCGCCGGGTGGACATCCAGCCGCAGCACCACGATCGGGAAGCGCCCTTTCATCAGCAGGGTGTGGTAGGCGTCTTCGATGATCGTCACGAGCTGCCCGCGCGGCACCACTGCCCGCCCATTGACGGTCAGGTGCATGGCCTCGCGGCTCCCGCGATGGATCGTCGGCGGCGAGACCAGCCCGCGCACGCTGACCGCCGCCAGCTCGTCGCCGTCGGCCCATTCCACTGCCAGCAAGGCCCGCGCAATATCGAGCCCGTAGATCGCCAGGACCGCGCCGGGCAGGTGGTCGCTGCCATTGGTGTGGAAGACCTCGCGCCCGTCGCGGGTGAGCGTGAAGCGCACCTGGGGGTAAGCCAGCGCGTACTGCGTCACCACGGCGGTGATCGCGGCCGCCTCGGCGCCAGGCGACTTGAGGAAGGCCCGGCGCACCGGGACGTTATAGAACAGGTTGCGGATGGTGAACGTGGTGCCGGGCATGCCGCCTTTGGCGGTGCGGCTCTGGATCACGCCGCCGGCGATGCGAAGCTCGACCCCCGCCGCCGCAGCTCGCGCGCGGGTCATGCAGGTGATCTGGGCGACGGCGGCGATCGAGGGCAGCGCCTCGCCGCGGAAGCCCAGCGTCTGGATGGCCCACAGGTCGTCGGCGGTGGTCAGCTTGGAGGTGGCGTGGCGCGCGAAGGCCAGCTCGATCTCGTCGGCCGGGATGCCGCCGCCGTTATCCTGGACTACCAGCTCCTCGATCCCGCCGCCGCGCACGCTCACGCCGATGCGCGTGGCCCCCGCGTCGAGCGCATTTTCGACCAGCTCTTTGACGACCGAGGCCGGGCGCTCGACCACTTCGCCGGCCGCGATCTGGGCCGCTACCAGCGAATTTAGAACCTGAATGGGCATGACAGTACCTCGAACATTCGTGCAAACCACAGTATATCATACCGAATGCTGCGGCAGTGATCTATCCTGGGCCGGCTCGCGACGCAAGGATAACTATGCTCAATCGCAACTGTTTACATGTAACGCAAAGGCGCAAAGATGCAAAGGTGCAAAGATGTCAGGGAGGCCCCTATCTTCGTGCCTTTGCTCCTTCGCGTCTTTGCGTTAAACCCCAAGTCTGAACAGTTACCATACCACTTGGGCATGCCCCACCTGCCATGTCAGGCCCGCCCTACCACTTGGGCAATGTCCCACCTGCCATGTCCGGCCCGCCATGCCTCTTGGGCAATGTCCCACCTGCCATGTCCGGCCCGCCATGCCTCTTGGGCAATGCCCCACCTGCCATGTCCGGCCCGCCATGCCTCTTGGGCAATGCCCCACCTGCCATGTCCGGCCCGGTATGCCTCTTGGGCAATGTCCCACCTGCCATGTCCGACCCGTCCTACCACTTGGGCAATGCCCCACCTGCCATGTCAGGCCCACCATGCCGCCTGGTCACAGCAATAGCGTATCTAAACAGGACCTGTGGCGGTGTAACAGCAATGTTCGCGTAACTTTACAACATCGTAGAAAGGAACATTTCAATGGCCACCACAAGCATCGAGGAACGGTTACGGGAGGCACAGGTCGCGATCGGCAATGCGCTTGCCGACCCTGCGCTCCTGACGGCACTGGGGGAGTATGGCTACAATGCCACTCGCCTCCAGCAGGGGAGAGCGCTCCGCCAGCAAGCGTGGGCGCTGTATCAAGGGCAAAAGGGCGAGTATGGCGAGCTGTCCTCGGCCGGCGACGGGCTGGAAGCGGTTCAACAGCAGGCTCGGGCGACCTACATGCGCTATGTCAAAGTGGCGCGGGTGGCAATCGAAGGCGATCGTGGCGCGTCGCACAAGCTGGACCTGACGACCGGGCGCAAGCGACCCCTGGCGAAGTGGCTGGCGCAGGCGCAGCAGTTCTACACCCACGCATTGTCCAATGCCGACATTCTGGATAAGCTGGCCGAGTTCGGGATCACGCGGGCGATGCTGGAAGCAGGCCAGCACCAGGTCGACGCAGTGGGCGAGGGTGAGGCGGTATGGCGACAGCGCCAGGGCGCCGCGCGCGACGCGACCAGGGTGCGCGACGAGTTGATCGCCGCGTTGGACGCCTGGATGAGGAACTTTACCAAGGTCGCGCGCGTGGTGTTCGAGGGTCGGCCGCAGTTGCTAGAGAAGCTCGGCATCAAAACGCGCAAGACACGGGCGGCCACCCGTGCCTCCGGCTCCACTGCCGGCAGCGAGGTCGCGTTCGACGCCGAAGCCACCACCCCCGTTCATGACAGCGCGCCACCGGCACCCGAACGCCGCAACGGGCACGCGATGGCGACCAGCCGGTAGCCGTGGCGTGGGAGCGGCGCCCTCACCCCTGGCGCCGCTCCCACGCTGGTGTATTTCCACCCAACCCATATTTAGTATTAAGAGTTTATCCCAAAACCGTCCTTCGATACGGCTACGCCTACTCAGGATGCGGCTTTGGGATAGGCTCTTAGTATTAGGCGCCCGATCGTTCCTCAGACCCGGCGCTCCGCGTTTGCTGGTCGTGGGCCGGCAGATCGCGCAGGCTGACCAACTCCTGGCGCTCCTCGTCCCACAGCTTCAGCGCGAAGGCGCTGATGCTTGTGCGAAGCGTGATCGTGGTCACCTCCTGGAACTTGGGGTGACTGAAATGGACCCGCTCCAGGTAGTAGTTCGGGATGCGCGGAGAAAGGTGGTGGACGTGGTGGAAGCCGATATTGCCGGTAAACCATTGCAGCAGCGCCGGCAGCTTGAAGTACGAGCTACCTTTGATCGCTGCCTCCTCGTAATCCCACTCCTCGTGGTGCCGCCAGTAGGTGCCTTCGAACTGGTGCTGGCAGTAGAACATCCAGACCGCCGCTGAACCGGCGAAGAACACCACCGGCCCGTGGATGAGCAGATAAGCCTTGAGCCCGATCGTCATCCAGGCCACAGCGATGATCGCCAGCAGCGCGACATTGGTCAGGCGGACGCTCCAGCGCTCGCGCGCGCCGCTGGTGGCCAGCGTGAAGCGTTGGAGGACGACGAAGGAGTAGACCGGCCCGGCCAGCAGCAGCAGCAGCGGGTGGCGAAACAGGCGGTACTTGAAGCGGTCCAGGCGGGACATCTGGAGATATTCAGCCACCGTGAGCATCGGCACATCGCCATAGCCGCGCCGATCGAGATCGCTGCTCGTGGCGTGGTGCATGGCATGATCATGACGCCACTGGTAAAATGGTGTGAGGGTGAAAACGCCGCAGATGCTACCGATAATCGCATTGGCGCGGCGCGACGTGAAGAACGAGCCGTGGCCACAGTCGTGAAGAATGATGAAAATGCGAACCAGGAAGCCGGCGGCGAGCAATGCGAGCCCCAGCGTCAGCCAGTAGCTGTAGGCCAGGCTGAGCACCATGAGGTACCAGAGCAGCAGGTATGGAACAAAGCTGCTCACGACTTGCCAGACGCTGTACCATGTGTGGGCGTGCTGATACTCCTGGGTTGCACGGCGCCAGGTTTTTGGTGCCGCCGCAGTGAAGGGCATCGGTGAGTCTTCGCGCATGGTCCTCTCCTTAGCAAGAGCAGACACGAACAAAAACGGTCGCGCCGCCCATGTCGAAACCAGTCCAGGGGGAAAGTATGTCTATTGTACACCTGAACTTAAATTGTTACACAATCGCCATCATATTGTTTGCGCTGTTTGCCCGCTTCGCATTCTATACTGACCCTGCGACAGAGACTGCCTGAGAAGGGAGTTTGAGGGGGCTGCCCTCAAGAATCCCTTTCCGCTACCGCTCGTGAACGACACAGCTTTTCACAGAACTGTAAAGCACCAAAGAACCTTGCCAGAGGATCCAATGGACTCGCTACTCGCCTACCTCCCGCAGGATCGTCGCGCGACGCTGACCAGCGGCGTTCCGCTGCCGGCCCGCTCGGCCGGCGCGGCGTTGTTCGCCGATATCTCCGGCTTCACCCCGCTGACCGAGGCGCTGGCCCGCGCCCTTGGCCCCCGTCGTGGCGCCGAGGCGCTCATCCAGCAGATCAATGCCGTGTACGAGCCGCTGTTGGAGGCTGTAGAAGTACACGTCGGCAGTATTGTGGGGTTTGCCGGCGACGCCGTCACGTGCTGGTTCGACGACGCCGGCACGCCGGGCGCGGGCGCGGGCCGGGCGGTGGCTTGCGCGCGCGCCATGCAGGCGGCGATGGATGGATTTGCCGCCCTGCCTCACCCGGCAGGTGGGACGCTCGCGCTATGCCTGAAGGTTGCAGTCGCCACCGGGCCGGCCCGGCGCTTCCTGGCCGGCGATCCGCAGACCTACCTGTTGGAGGTGCTGGCCGGGGCAACCATCGACCGCATGGCGGCTGCCGAACACGTGGCGCGGGCTGCGGAAATTGTGGTCGATCAGGCCACGATCGCGGCGCTGGGCGACCAGGATGTGACCGCCTGCCGAACCGACCCGGCGACGGGCGCGCGCTTCGCCGTCATCACGACCGCCGGAAGAGGAGAAGGGGTGAAAGGGAGAAAGGGTGAAGGGGAGAGGCCCCTTCACCCTTTCTCCCCTTCTCCCCCTCACCCCTTCACCCCCTCGCCGGAGCAACTGCGGCCCTGGTTGCTGCCCACGGTCTACAACCGGCTGGTGGCCGGCCAGGGCGAGTTCCTGACCGAGCTGCGCCCGGTGGTGGCCTGTTTTGTCCGTTTCGGAGGGCTGGATTATGACACGGACCCGCAGGCCCCGGCCAAACTGAACGACTACATCTGCTGGGTGCAGCGGGTGGTCGCCGCATACGAAGGCGTTGTGCTGGATCTGACGCTGGGCGACAAGGGCAGCTACCTATACGCCGCCTGGGGCGCGCCGGTGGCCCACGAGGATGACGTTCACCGGGCCGCGCACGCCGCCCTGGAGCTGCGCGACCCTCCGCCGGACTTCAGATTTATCGGCCCGGTCCAGATCGGCTTGAGCCGGGGCGAGATGCGGGTGGGCGCCTACGGCAGCACGACGCGCCGTACCTATGGCGCGCTGGGCGATGAGGTGAATCTGGCGGCCCGGCTCATGCAGGCGGCGCCGCCGGGCCAGATTCTGGCCAGCGGGCGCGTGCAGGCGGCCTGCGCCGACGACTTCACCTGGGAGGCGCTGCCGCCGTTCCAGGTCAAGGGCAAGCTGGCGCTGGTGCCGGCCTACCGGCTCCACGTGGCGCGCCAAAGCACTTTCCGGCTGCACGAGCCGCGCTATTATGCTCCGTTGGTCGGGCGTCGAGCCGAGCTGGCCCAGATCGCCACGACGCTGGTGCGAGCGGCCAAAGGCGCCGGGCAGATCATCGGCGTCGTGGGCGAAGCAGGGCTGGGGAAATCACGGCTGGTGGCCGAAGCCGCGCGGGCGGCCCACACCGCCGGGTGGAGGGTCTACGGCGGCGCGGCCCAGTCGTTCGGCATCAGCAGCGCCTACCTGGCCTGGCAGCCGATCTGGCGGGCGTTCTTCGGGCTCACAGCCGAGCACGAGGCCGAAGGGGCGGCGCATATCCAGCGCGAGCTGGCCCGGCTGGCCCCCGGCGCGACCGAGCGGCTGCCGCTGCTGGAGCCGGTGCTCGGCCTAACGCTGCCCGGCACGGAACTGACGGCGAGTATGGACGAGAAGCTGCGTAAGGAGTCACGCGAGGCACTGCTGATCGATCTCTTGCAAGCCCACGCCCATCAATGGCCGGTGCTGCTGGTGCTGGAAGATTGTCACTGGCTCGATCCGCTCTCCCATGAGCTGCTGGAAGCGATCGGACGGGCGATCACCCACCTGCCGGTGGCGGTGCTGCTGGCCTACCGCAACGCCGATCAGGCCGACGAATCGGCGCCCCGTGTCACCGCGCTGCCCCAGTTCACGGCACTGGAGCTGACCAGCCTGACTCCCGACGAGGCGGCCACTTTTCTCACCATGCGGCTGGTCGCCGCGCGTCCCGGCGCAGCGCTGGCCCCAGTGCTGATCGAGCGGCTGATCGAGCGGGCGCAGGGCAACCCGTTCTATCTTGAGGAGCTGCTGGCCTACCTGCTCGACCGCGATGTCGATTTGACCGACCCGGCGCTTGGGGCGCGGGTGGAGTTGCCGGTCAGCCTGCAAAGCCTGATTTTGAGCCGGGTGGACCAACTGGACGACCGAGCGCAACTGACGCTGAAGGCGGCTAGTGTGCTGGGCCGGCTGATCCGCGTCGCCTGGCTGGCCGGCTACCAACCGACCTTCGGCGCGGAGCAACTTCAGTCCGACCTGGCGGAGCTGGCCCGGCTGGACTTGGTCGTGCTCGATACGCCCGACCCGGAACTGGCCTACCTCTTCAAGCACATTATCAGCCACGAGGTGGTGTACGGCAGCCTGGCCGAGGAAGTGCGGGCGCGGCTGCACGGGCAGGTGGCGACCTGGCTGGAACGCGCCGGCAGCGCCGATCTGTACCTGCTGGCCTACCACTACAGCCTCAGTGTGTTCACAGCCAAGCGGCGGGAGTATCTGCGCCGGGCCGGCGACGCGGCGGCTGCGGCCTGGTCCAATGCGGCGGCGGCCGGCTACTACGAGCGGCTGCTGGCCGAGCTGGCCGAGGCTGACTCTGGAGCGTAGCGCGGTGCTGCGGGCGCTGGGCGAGATGCTGGAGCGGCAGGGGCAATGGGAGGCGGCGGCGGCGCGCTACGCCGAGGCGCTGGCGGCCGCGCAAGATCCGCAAGCACGAGCGGCGGCGGCACACGGCCTGGGAGTTGTGCGCGGCAAGCAGGGGGCCTACAAGGAGGCATCGGCGTGGCTGGAAGCGGCCGGCGTGGCGCACGCCGAGGCGGGCGACCAGGCCGGCGCCGGGCGTACCCAAGTCGAGATCGGGCGCATTTACTGGTTTCAGGGCGACTACCGGCAGGCCCGCGAGATTCTGGGGGCCAGCCTCCAGACAGCGCAGACCGCCGGCGACCGGGTGACAATGGCCAAGATACGCTACTATCTTGGCATCCTGGCCGTGCGCCAAGGCGATCTGCAAACCGCACGGGCGCAGTTGGAGGAAAGCCTGGCGCTGCACCAGGAACAGGGCAGCCAGGCCGCCTGCGCCAGTGTGCTCAATAGCCTGGGCATCGTGGCCATGGAGCAGCAAGAGTTCGAGCTGGCGCGGGTGCAGTTGGAGGAAAGCCTGGCGCTACGGCGCGAGCTGGGCGACCGCTGGGGCCTGGCGCTCACGCTCGGCAACCTGGGCCTGATGGTTCAGAACCAGGGCGACTGGAAACAGGCGCAGTCGCTGCACATGGAGAGCCTGCGACTCTCGGAGGAGCTGGGCGACCGCGTCAGCACCGCCAACACGCTCCAGAACCTGGGCATCGGGGCGATCGAGCATGGCGACCGTGAGCAGGCGCACGAGCAGATGGTCGCCTGCCTGGCATTATGCCGTCAGCTTGGGCCGGGCGCGCCGACTCCGGCAGCACTGGTGGCGGCCGCCGCGACGATCGAGGCCGGCGAGGTGGCGGCGCAGGTGCTGGGCGCGGGGATGCGCCTGCTGACCGAACAGGGCAGCGTGCTTGAAGCCTTGGAGCAACGGGTGTACCATCAGGCCGAGACCGCCATACGCGCGGCGCTGGGGCCGGCAGCCTTCGAGGCTGCCTTCGCCGCCGGGCAAGCGCTTTCCTGGGAGCAGGCTATCGACGCGGCCCTGGCGGCGCCGGCGTTGCCGGTTGGGAGGTGACGAGTGTTCAAGGGCTGGTTCCAGAAGAAGCCGCAGCCTGTCGCGGACGGCGCTTTCCGCCACGGCAATGAGCACCTGATCGAGATTCGCAATATTGTCAAGACGTTCCACAGCGCCGCCGGCACGTTTACCGCGCTCAAGGGCGTCAGCCTCCAGATCGGCGGCGGGCGAGCTCGTGGCGATCATCGGCAAGTCGGGCTCCGGCAAATCGACGTTGATGAACATGATCACCGGCATCGACCGCCCGACCTCCGGCGAGGTGTTGATCGGCGATACGGCCGTCCATACGCTCGACGAGAGCCGCATGGCGGTGTGGCGTGGGCGCAATATCGGCATTGTGTTCCAGTTCTTCCAGCTCCTTCCGGCGCTCTCGCTGGTCGAGAACGTGATGCTGCCGATGGAGCTGTGCGGGATGTACCCGCCGCGCCAGCGCCGCGCCCGCGCCACGGCGCTGCTTGAGCAGGTCGGCATGGGCGAGCACGTCAACAAGCTGCCCTCGGCGATCTCCGGCGGCCAGCAGCAGCGCGTCGCGATCGCCCGCGCGCTGGCAAACGACCCGCCGATCATTATGGCCGACGAGCCGACCGGCAACCTCGACTCGCGCACCGCCGCCGCGATCTTCGAGCTGTTCGCGCGCCTGACCGTCCAGGGCAAGACGATCGTTATGGTCACGCACGACAGCGACTTCGCCCGCTCGGTCGATCGGTCGATCATCGTGGCCGACGGCGAGATCATCGATGAGTACGTGGCGCGGGCGCTGGTGGCGCTGAACATCGATCAGCTCGGCTGGGTGGCCGGCCGGCTCCAGACACTGCACTTCGCCCCCGGCACCACGATCCTGGAGCAGGGCGACCCGTCCGACCGCTTCTACATCATCACGCGCGGCCAGGTCGAGATTCTGCTCGATCATCCCGGCGGCTCGAAGATCGTCGTCAACCGGCTGGAACGTGGCCAGTACTTCGGCGAGATCGGCCTGATCCACGGCGGCCAGCGCACCGCCAGCGCCCGCGCCGCCGGCACGACCGAGGTCGAGTTGGTGACGCTGGACCGCGAGTTGTTCGTCGAGCTGCTGGCCGAGTCCGAGGCCGCCAGGGTGGAGATGGCCGAAATGGCCCGCGAGCGGTTCATGCGTAGGTCCCCGGTTGAGCCGTAGCAGGAGCCCAGGGATGCAACAGATCTGGCTGATCAAGATCGTGCGTGAGATCGCGGCCCAGTGGTCGCGTACGGCGCTGACGGTCTTGTCGATCGCGGTCGGCCTCTTCGCCGTCAGCCTGACGTTTCGCACCCAGGCGATCTTATCGCGCAATGTGCTCGACTTCTACACCACCACCACGCCGGCCGCCATCGTCGTGCAGGTGCTGCCGGCCGACCGGCAGCTCGCCGCGACGCTCCGCCGTGTCCCTGGGGTGCGCGCCGTCGAGGGGGTGCAGCATATCTCGACGCGGGCGCTGATCGGCACAACGTGGCGCGCGCTGGCGCTCCGGGGCGTGGACGATCCATCAAATATGCAGGTGAATCGGCTGGCGCCCACCAGCGGCGCGTGGCCGGCGCCCAGGCGTTCCATGCTGATCGAACGGTCATATATCGAGAGCCCTGGCTTGGAGATCGGGGACATCCTGCCGATCAAGCTGGAAGACGGCCGCGAGTACCAGCTTCCGGTCGCCGGCTCGACGCACGATCTAGCGGTGGTCTCCGGCCGGCTCGGCAACCCGGTGCTGTACGGGTACATCTCGCTCGACACGGCCGAGTGGCTCACCGGCTCACGCGACGTGAACGAGTTCCTGATCGCCGTCGACGACGACCAGCGCGACTCGGCGCAGATCCGGGCGATAGCTGGCAACGTTCGCGCTGAACTCACCGACGCCGGCTCCACGATCGTGCATATCCGCGTGCGTGACCCAGGTGTGCCGGAGGCCTACACGATCTTGACCGCCGTCTTTCAGACGCTCAATGCGCTGGGCGTCCTGTCGCTTGGATTGAGCGTGTGCCTGGTGATCAACACCACCTCGGCGCTGCTGGCGCGCCACGTGCCGCAGATCGGCGTCATGAAGGCGATCGGCGCCCGGCGCCGCGATATCTTTCTCACCTACCTGGGCATGGTGCTGCTGATCGCCATGCTGGCCATGCTGATCGCGCTGCCGACCGCCGCGCTGGGTGCCTGGCTGCTGGCGACTCAGTTGGCCTGGCTGCTGAACTATGATATCCAGGATGTCAACATTCCGCTGGCCGTGATCGTCGTGGAGTTCGCGGCCGGTATTATCGCGCCGCTGCTGGCCAGCGCGTACCCGGTCAGCATCGCCGCGCGCGTGACCGTGCGCGAGGCCCTCAGTGGTATGCAAGGCGGCTCGGGAGCGCGCGCCGCGAGCCGGGCCAGCACGCCGGTACCGGGCGTGCCGATCGGGCTGCTGTATGCCGCGCGCAGCATGTTCCGCCGCAAGGCCCGGCTGGCGCTGACGCTGGCGGCGCTGGTGTGCGGGGGCGCGATCGAGATCACGGTCATCAGCACCCAGGCATCATTATCCGCCACGCTCGACCAGGTTGCGGCCTACTGGCAGCAGGACTTGACCGTGACCTTTGACCAGCCCCAGCGCGCCGCGCGCGTCGTCGGCGAGGCCGCGCTGGTGCCCGGCGTCGTCGGGGTTGAGCAGCAGCCGGCCGCGCTGGCTGTCCGCCGGCGCGCCAACGGCGGCGACTCCGAGGATCGCTACGCGATCTACGGCGTGCTACCCGACAGTGCGCTGCTGCAACCGACCCTGCTGCAAGGCCGCTGGCTCACGCCGCAGGATCACGATGCGATTGTCGTCAATGTCGACTTCCTGAAGCGCGAGCCTGACCTGGCCCTTGGCGATCGGATCGAGCTGAAGGTCAACGGGCACACGACCGCCTGGCGGATCGTCGGCGTCGTCACCACCCACCTGCTGATCTTCGGCGACTCTGGCGTCGGCCAGGGGGTCGGCTATATCAGCGACGCCGCGTTCACCCAGAAGCTCTACCGCGCGCTGCGTACCAACCGCATTATCATCACCACCTCCCAGCACGACGCCGCCTTTCACGAGCAGGTTGGGAAGGCGATCGAGGCGCACTTCGCCCAGGCCGGAATGCAGGTCCTGGTGCAGACGCAGAGTGATATCCGCGGGCAGATCAGCAGCTTTGTGAGCCTGATCGTGGTGCTGCTGCTGGTCATGGCATTGAGCTTCGTCATGATCGGCGCGCTCAGCCTGGTCGGAGCGATGAGCCTGAATGTGCTGGAGCGCACCAAGGAGATCGGCATCTTACGGGCGATCGGCTCCACCCACCGGCACGTCGCAAGCATCGTAGTGACCGAGGGCGTGTGCATTGGGGTGTTGAGCTGGTTCCCGGCGACGCTGCTCGCGCTTCCGTTGAGCAGGCTGCTGAGTGATGTCCTCGGCTGGAGCATTGTGAGCTGGCCGCTCGTGTATGTCTTCCCGCCGTTCGCGCCACTCCTGTGGATCGGCGTCGTCGTGCTGCTATCGGCCGGCGCGAGCTACATGCCCGCGCGCCGGGCGGCTCGTATCAATGTGCGCGATGCGCTGGAGTACCAGTAAAAAGGGGGAGTTTGAGGAGGGCTGCCCCTCAAGAACTCCTTTCCACCACGAACTACGAGTGACAAATCAACCTTTCAGATAATCTCTCAGAACACGCCTTATAGGAGCGCATCTGTGAAAAAGATCATCATCAGCATCATCCTGATCGTGCTTGTCGCGAGCGGGGCCTACTTTGCGCTGGGCCGCGGGACGACGAGCACAACCGCCGCGCAGCCGCCCCTGCCGGCGGCCCCAGCAGTGAGTGCGGGCGGGCAGGTGGTGGCGGAGGGCAGGGTGGTGCCGGTGCAGAGCGTGGCGCTCAACTTCGGCGGCGGCGGCGTGGTGGTCGAGGTGCTGGTGCAGGAGGGCGACACGATCGCCAAGGGCGCGCCGCTGGCCCGGCTCGACACGCGCGACCTGGAGCTGAAGGTCGCCCAGGCCGAGGCGGCGCTGGCACAGGCGCAGGCCAGCTACGAGCGGCTGGTCGAGCAGGCCACGCCGGAGGAACTGGCCGCCGCCGAGGCGCAGCTCGCCCAGGCCCAGGCCGGCCTGCGGCAGACCCAGGGCAGCGTCACCGAGCAGGATATCGCGGCCGCCCGCGCGGCGCTGACGCAGGCCAGGGCCACATTGGCGCAGCTCCAGGCCGGCCCGAAGAGCACCCAGGTGCGGTCGTCCCAGGCGGCGCTGGACCAGGCGCAGGCCAACCTCCAGACCCAGCGCGATGGCCTCTCGGCGGCCAAGACCAACGCCGAACTCCAGCTACAGCAGGCCACCCTCGATATGACCAAGGCGCAATCGGCCTACGTGACCGCGCTCTACAACTGGCAGCACGTCCAGGACACCGGTAGCGACCCGCTCAACCCGACGACGGTGGGCGCGGACGGCAAGTCCAAGGACAACACGCTGAACGACACCCAGCGCCAGCAGTACTACGACGCGTTCGTTCAGGCCGAGGCGACGCTGCGCGGCGCCGAGAGCGCCGTCCAGCAGGCCCAGGTGGCCTTCGACAACGCGCGCCAGGCCGAGATCACCGGCATCCAGACCGCCGAGGCGCAGGTACGCAGCGCCCAGGCGGCGCTCGACCAGCTCTACGCCCGCACCGACGCCGACCGGATCGCGGCGGCCCGCGCGCAGGTGGCCCAGGCGCAGGCCAACCTGGACAAGCTGCTGGGCGACGAGCGCGCCGGCAGTGTGGACGCGGCGATGGCAAACGTCACCAGCGCCGAGGCCAACCTGGCGATGCTCAAAGCCAACCCGCGCGCATCGGACTTGGCCGTGGCGCAAGCGCAGGTGCAGGCGGCCGAAGTGGGCGTCCGGGAGGCCGGGCTGGCGCTGGAGAAGGCCACCCTGGTGGCGCCGATCGCCGGCACGGTCGCTCAGATCAACCTGAAGGCCGGCGAGGCGCCCGACATCACCAGCGCGGCAATCATCCTGGCCAACTTCTCGGCCTGGCAGATCGAGACGACCGACCTGACCGAGCTGAGCATCGGGCGGATCAAAGTAGGCGACCCAGCGATGCTGACGTTCGACGCGCTGCCGGGCGTCGAGCTGGCCGGCAACATCACCAAGATCGCGGCGATCGGGCAGAACAAACAGGGCGATATCACCTACACCGTCACCGTCGCTCCCGACACGCAGGACGAGCGGCTGCGCTGGAATATGACGGCGGGGGTCAGCATCGCACCCAGGTAGCGCGCCACCTGCTCCGCGGGTATAATTCAGCCATTGCCATGAACGCGACCGCGATGTTAGGAGGTACCCTTTCATGTCCATTGAGGCCAACAAGGAAATGATCCTCCGTCTCTACGAGGAGGGCCTGAGCAACCAGCAGATGTCGATTATCGAAGCGAGCTACGCCGCTCCGCTCCACGATCAACAAAAGCATATCCTCAGTGCAATTCGCGCCTCCTTCCCCGATATCCTGTGGATCGTCGAAGAGGTGATCGCCGAAGAAGACAAGATCGTAACCCGCTGGGTGACGCAGGGCACTCATAAAGGGCGCTGGCGCGGCATCGAGCCGACCGACAAATCGGTCTCGTGGAGCGGCGTGACGATCGATTATATCGATGATGGGAAGATTATCGATGAGTGGGTGTTCTGGAACCGGATGGATTTATATGTTCAGTTGGCCGGCCCGCCGGAGGGGTTCGCGGTATGAGCGTGCCGTAGAGGCTGCTTGAAAAAGGGGAGTTTGAGGGGACCAACCCTCAAACTCCCCTTTTTCAAGCAGTTTCTAAGAATCATCTGCAAGGGCGCTAGTGGCAAGCGGGCGGCCGAGTAGCGCGTCGATCTCCTGCATCTGCGCTGAACTCAGCGGGCCATAGCGCAGGGTAGCTACATTTTCCGCAACCTGGGCAACTGTCTTGAAGCCGGGGATGGGAATGGCCTGCTCGCTGCGCGCCAACGCCCACCCCAGCGCTCCCTGGGCAAGCGTGCGCCCGTCGCGGGTCAGGACCTCGCGCACACGCTCAAGCTGCAAAAGCAAGCCCGGCATCTTAGCCCGCTTGAAGTAGTCCCACCATGGCGAGGTGCGCCGAATATCTCCGATCGGAAATTGTGCGTCTGAGCCGTATTTGCCTGTCAGCAGTCCCATCGCCAGCGGGGTGCGCGCTATTCCGGCCAGGTTCTGCTCCCGGCAGAGCGAGCGCATGCCGGGAGCATCATCGAACAGGTTGAGCTGGTACTGAACCGCCGTGCAATGCTCCCCGGCAGCGAAGACGCGTACCCGTTCCGGGTCGTCGGTGCTCCAGGCATACCAGCGGATCTTCCCCTCGCGCACCAGCGCTTCCAGGACATCGCGCACCTCGGCTGCCGCCGCTAAAGGGTAGTTGCCCAGGTGAAACTGGTACAAATCGATATAGTCGGTGTCCAGCCGCTTGAGGCTCGCCTCGCACGCATTTCGGATGGCTGACGGATCTGCTGACTGCCCCGTGATCCGCCGTGTGATCGGGTTGCAGATATTGCCAAATTTGGAGGCGACGACAACCTGATGGCGGCGCCCAGCCAGGGCCTGGCCGAGCAGGCGCTCGCTGTGCCCGCAGCCATACACATCCGAGGTATCAAAGAAGGTGATCCCAAGATCCAATGCGTGCTGTAGTGCCCGGATGGACTCGGCGTCATCGACCGGACCCCAGTCGCTACCGATTGCCCAACACCCCATACCCAGGGCGCTCACTGAAACCCCGCTTCTGCCCAAAAATCGTGTAGTCAATCCGTCACCTCTCGCCCTCATCGGTAGCCAAAGTTGCCGCTCAGTTTGACAAACGAAGAAAGTATGCTACTAATATATATAGTATCACTATAACTCTATAGTGCTTTTACAATGCTAGCCCGTAAAGCCCAGGAGCTTTAGCCCTGGGATATAAGGGCTCCACTCGCTTGAGCCACTTTAGTCCTCAGTGAGAATGGACAGAACATATGTTGCACTTTAAGCAATGGCGTAGTATACTTAATGTATGCCAAAAGCCTACAAATACCGCGTCTATCTCACCAACGGCCAACGCCGTATCCTTGAGCACCAGCTTGAGGCGTGCCGATGGGTCTACAACCAGACGCTTCAGACCCGCCGCGATGCCTACACCAACGGCATCAAATGCGGGTTGTATGACACGCAAGCCTTACTTCCTATCTGGAAAGCCGAACGACCCGCGCTCAAACAGACACATAGTCAGGTGCTGCAAAATGTCCAGGTGCGGGTTGATCTGGCGTTCCAAGCGTTCTTTCAGCGCGTCAAGCAGGGAGCAGAGGAGCCGGGCTATCCGCGCTTCAAGCAGTTTGGGCGCTATGACAGTATCACCTATCCGCAGTATGGCAACGGGGTGCGACTAGACGGCGAGCGGCTGATTGTCAGCAAGATCGGCGCGGTCAAGCTGGTGCTGCATCGGCCTATGGAAGGCACGCCCAAAACGGTCACACTTTCCCGATCGCGCACGGGCAAATGGTATGCCTGCATCTCGTGTCAGACGGCGGTACCAACCTTGCCACCGACCGAGCATATCACGGGTGTGGATGTCGGGCTGTTGTCCTTTGCCACGCTCTCGAATGGCGAACAGATCGAGAATCCGCGCTTCTATCGCAGGGACGAAGCCGATCTCAAGCGCGTTCAGAAGCGCAAAGACGCGGCCAAGAATGCGCAGGATTGGGAGGAAAACCAGAAGCAGAAAACGCTGCTGGCAAAGATACACGAGCGAATCGGGAACCGACGTTCTGACTTTGCCCACAAGCGCAGCCGGGAGTTGGTCAACACCTATCAGGTGATTGTGTTTGAGGCGCTGGCCCCACAGGAGATGGGCAAAAGTCGCGGAATGCGCAAAAGCATAATGGATGTGGCGTGGAGACAGTTTATCAGTATGACAATCGGCAAAGCGGCAGAAGCTGGCCGAACGGTCATCCTGGTAGACCCTCGCAACACATCCAAGATGTGCTCTGACTGTGGCGAGATAGTACCCAAGACATTGAGCATGCGCACGCATACCTGCCCGAAATGTGGGCTGGTCTTGGATCGGGATGTGAATGCGGCGATCAATATCTTGCAACGTGGTCTCCAAACACTTCGATTGTGAGTGTGTGGGATGGGGCGGCATCCCCTTGAAGCCCAAGTGCTTTAGCCTTGGGAGCCGTCACATGGACAATGTAGCTGACGTTTCGCCAGCCCCCCTCATATCTCAGAAGGCATCAAACAAAGCATCATGACTTTTACGCCATGAAGCGTACGCGAGACGCCAAACCATCGTGTATATGGCCGTGCCCGCCACCCCACCCGACGCGCCCAGAACGGACAATCTCCCAGCAGTTACAGGGGAACACGCGCCAATCTCCAATCTCCGAATAATGTCCAAAGGGATGCTCAATGACTGATTCCGACGCGCATGACTACCAGGAAAGCCTCGATATTGCAGTTATCGGCATGGCTGGCCGCTTCCCAGGCGCTCCGAATATCGAAATGTTTTGGCGAAACCTGTGCGACGGCGTCGAGTCGATCGTCCATTTTTCCGAGCAGGAGTTGGAGCGGCTGGGCGTCGGTCCTTCCGCGCTGCGCCACCCCGCTTTTGTCAAGGCCGGCGCGCTGCTTCAAGACATCGATCTGTTTGACGCCACATTCTTTGGCTATGCGCCCAGCGAGGCCGCGTTGATCGACCCCCAGCAGCGCATCTTTTTGGAGTGCGCGTGGGAGGCGCTGGAACAGGCCGGGCATACCCCTGAGACATTCGACGGCATGATCGGGGTCTACGCCGGCATGAGCATGAGCACCTACCTGCTGTATAACCTGCTCTCCAATCCGGCGCTCCACGATGCGGAAGATTCGTTCCAGAGCATGATCGGGAACGATAAAGATTTTGTCAGCACACGCGTCTCGTACAAGCTTAATCTCAAGGGTCCCAGCATCGACATTCAGACCGGCTGCTCGACATCGCTGGTCGCCACCCACCTGGCGTGCCAGAGCCTACTCAGCTACCAGTGCGATATGGCGCTCGCGGGCGGTATCTCGGTGCAGGTCCCGCAGCGAACGGGCTACTACTACCAGCCGGACGGCATCGCTTCACCGGATGGCCACTGCCGGGCGTTCGATGCCAAAGCGCAAGGGACGATCTTCGGCAGCGGCGTGGGGGTGGTGGTGCTGAAGCGCATGGCCGGCGCAATCGCCGACGGCGATACGATCTACGCGGTGATCAGGGGCTCGGCGATCAACAACGACGGCGCGCACAAGCTCGGCTTTACCGCGCCCAGCGTCGAGGGCCAGGCCGAGGTCATAGCACGCGCGCAGGCGATCGCGGACGTGGAGCCGGAAACGATCGGCTATATCGAGGCCCACGGCACCGGCACGGCCCTGGGCGACCCAATCGAAGTCAGCGCGCTGACTAAGGCGTTCCGGGCCGGCACGCAGGCGAAAAACATCTGTGCGATCGGCTCGGTGAAGACCAATATCGGCCATCTTGACGCCGCCGCCGGCGTCGCCGGCCTGATCAAGGGCGTGCTGGCGGTCAACCGGGGCCTGCTGCCGCCAACCCTCCACTTTGACCAGCCCAACCCGCAGATCGATTTCGCCGACAGCCCGTTCTATGTGAACACCGAACTCCAGAACTGGACGACGAACGGCGGCCCGCGCCGGGCCGGAATCAGCTCGTTCGGCATCGGCGGCACCAACGCGCACGTGATCGTCGAGGAGGCCCCGCCGCTCCCGCCGTCGAGCGCGTCCAGGCCCTGGCAGCTCCTGGTGCTCTCGGCAAAGACCTCGGCGGCGCTCGATACGGCGACGGCCAATCTGACCGGCTACCTCCAGCAGAACGGGGAGCTGTGCCTGGCCGATGTCGCCTACACCTTGCAGGTCGGCCGCAGTCGCTTCGCCCATCGCCGGGCGGTCGTCTGCCAGGATCGCGAAGATGCGCTGATCGCTCTGGAGACGCGCAATCGCCAGCGTGTCTTCACTTCCTACCAGGAACCGGCCGAGCGGGCGGCGATCTTTATGTTCCCTGGTGGCGGCGCCCAGCATGTCAATATGGGGCACGACCTATACCAGACCGAGGCGGTCTTTCGCGAACAGCTCGACGCCTGCGCGGCGATTCTGCGCCCACTGTTCGGGGTTTGACATCCGCGCCTTCTTGTATCCGACCGCCGAGCGGTTGGAAGAGGCAAGCCGGCGGATGCGACAAACATCGGTTGCCTTGCCCGCGCTCCTGGCGGTCGAGTATGCGCTGGCACAACTCTGGATGTCGTGGGGCATCCGACCGCAGGCCATGATCGGCCACAGCCTGGGCGAATATACCGCGGCCTGTCTGGCGGGCGTCTTCTCGCTGGAGGACGCGCTGGCGCTGGTGGTGCTGCGCGGCGGGCTGTTTGAGCAACTGCCGGGCGGCGGCATGCTCAGCATTCCCCTGCCCGAGCGCGAGGTCCGGGCGCTGATCGACCAGCGGCTGGCGGTCGCGGCGATTAACGGCCCGTCGCAGTGCGTCGTCTCGGGGCCGGTGGAGGCGATCGAGCGCCTGGCCCAGGCCCTCACCGAGCAGGATATCGAGTTCAGGCGGCTCCAGATCGATGTCGCCGCGCACTCCCCGATGGTGGCGCCGATTTTGGATGAGTTTGGGCGCTTTATCGCCACCCGACGCCTGCACAGCCCGCAGATCCCGTTTGTCTCGAATGTCACCGGCGCGTGGATCACCGCCGAGGAGGCCACCGACCCGGCCTACTGGGTCAACCACCTCCAGCGCACGGTGCGCTTTGCCGATGGGCTTCACGAGTTGCTGGATGATCCCGGCCACATCTTGCTGGAGGTCGGGCCGGGGCAGACGCTGACCACCCTGGCGCGGCTGCAAAGCGATGCGGTCGGGGCAACGATCATTCCTTCCCTGGGTCACGTCTACGAGCGGCTATCCGACAATACCTTCGTGATCGCCGCGCTGGGCAAGCTGTGGATGGCGGGCGCCACGATCGATTGGCCGGGCGTGTACGCCGGCGAGCGCCGCCGCCGTGTGCCATTGCCCACCTACCCGTTTGAGCGCCAGCGCTACTGGGTCGAGCCGCGTAAATCCTCGCACCTCGATCGCCCGCACAGCGGCGGTAAAACGGCCCGGATCGCCGACTGGTTCTACCTTCCTTCATGGAAACGGGCGCCGCTGCTGACCCAGAGCGATACGGCCGCCCAAGGCGCGGTGCTGATATGCCTGGACTCGTGCGGCATCGGGCAGGAGCTTGCCACACGACTCGCGCGGGCGGGCCGGCGCGTGGTGTGTGTCGCCGCCGGCAAACAGTTTACGGAGGGCGACGGCAGCTACACGATCAACCCGCGCAGCCCCGCCGATTATCGGGCGCTGGTCCAAGCCCTCTACGGCAGCGATCTATCGCTCGGCCAGGTGATCCACCTCTGGACGGTCACGCCGCCGGCCCAGGAAGCGCCGGTTGAGCACCCGTTCACGGACCTCCAGGATTATGGCCTCTACAGCCTGCTGTATCTCACGCAGGCGCTGGCGGAGCAGCAGACCGACCCGCTGCAACTCGCGATCATCTCGAATGATCTCCAGCAGGTGGAGAGCGCCGACCGCATCTGCCCGGCGAAGGCAACGATCCTGGCGGCCTGCAAGATAATCCCGCAAGAGCACGATCAGATCAATTGTCGCTCGATCGACATCGGGCTGCCGCAGGCCAACCATGCCAAGGGCCGGCTGGTCGATCAGATCAGCGCCGAGGTGGCGGCTTTTCCCAGGCACGAGCCGGTGATCGCCTACCGGGGCGCGCATCGCTGGGTGCAGATCTTCGAGCCGGCGAGCCTGGAGGGCGATCAGCCGCCGCTCCGGCCGCAGGGAGTCTACCTGATCACCGGCGGCCTCGGCAGCATCGGGCTGATGCTCGCGGCGTATCTGGCAGAGACCGTGCAGGCAAAGCTGGTCCTGGTCGGGCGGTCGGCCTTCCCCGATCGCGCCGATTGGGATGACCGGCTCGAAACCCCCGATCAGCAGGACCGCGTCAGCCGGGTGGTGCGGACACTGCGGCGGCTGGAGGCGCAGGGCGCCGAGGTCCTGGTGGTGCGGGGCGACGTGGCCGACGAGGCCGAGATGCGCGGCGCCGTGGAGCAGGCGATCGGGCGTTTCGGCGCACTCCACGGTGTCATTCACGCGGCGGGCGTCGCCGGGGAGCAGGCGATCGGCTTCATCACGGAGACCGGCCCCGACGCCTGCGCGGAGCAATTTCACGCCAAGGTCCACGGCACCCGCACGCTTGCGCGCGTGCTGCGCGATTACGCGATCGATTTCTGCCTGCTCTTCTCATCAAACACATCTGTCTTGGGCGGCCTGGGCTCGGTCGCCTACGCGGCGGCCAACTTGTTTATGGACAGCTTCGCCGTCGCTCAGAATCTTCACGCCGGCGGCAGCCGCTGGGTCAGCGCCAACTGGGACGGCTGGCTCTCCCACGAAGCGGGCACACTCAGCACATCGTTCCAGACCAGCCTCGACAAGTATGCGATGACGCCGCAAGAAAGCCTTGAGGCATTCAGCCGCGTGCTCGGCGCGCCCCTAGCGGGGCAGATCATTGTCTCGACCGGCGACCTGGCCGAGCGCCTGGCGCTGTGGATCTACCGGGACGGCGCGGGCGCGCTGGCGGGGGCGCAGGGCCAGCAGCCGGCCGCACCAGGCCACGTCTCGACCGGCGACCTGGCCGAGCGCCTGGCGCTGTGGATCTACCGGGACGGCGCGGGCGCGCTGGCGGGGGCGCAGGGCCAGCAGCCGGCCGCACCAGGCCACGCCAGGCCGGACCTGAAGACGATCTACGAGGCTCCGCAGGGCCAGCTTGAGCAGCTGATCGCCGGCGTTTGGCAGGAGTTGCTGGGGATCACCCAGATCGGCGTCGAGGACAACTTTTTTGACCTGGGCGGCAACTCGATGGTCGGCCTGAAGGTGATCGCGCGGCTCAAAAAAGCGCTCGGAGTTGACATCCCGATAGTGTCGCTGTTTGAGGGGCCGACGATCCGGTCGTTCGCCGCCCTCTTGAGCGCCGGCCCTGATGTCGAGACCGTCTACGAGGCCAGCGAGTTCGCGCGGCGAACGGCGCAGACAGCGCAGACAGCGCGACGGAGCGCAATAACGGAGCGAGGCTATGCGAACTGTTTTAACGAATTTTGGCTCGATGGGCGATATTCGCCCTATGCTGGCCCTGGGGGTTGAGCTACGCCGTCATGGGCATGAGCCGATCATGGCCTTTTCTCCGAACTTCGCCTCGGTCGCGCAGCAGTTTCAGTTGGCGTTTGTCCCGCTCGGCCCGGATCTGAGCGAGATTCAGCGCCAGCTCCTCATAGCTGGGAGCGAGTTGCCCGAACTCATTCGGGCGGGTTGTACCGCTCTACGCGCAACTGGCCGAGTTTCTCCCGCAGATGTATGGGCAACTGTTGCACGTCTGCGCGACAGCCGATCTGCTGATCAGCGGCGGGTTTCAGCCGATTGGGCGCATGGTACACGAGATGACCAACATTCCCTTTGTCTCGGTCCAGCTTGCCCATTTCGGCGGGACCGGGGTGGCCGCCTTTCAGGAGCTTCTGGCCACCAGCGTCAACCCTTTTCGCGCGCGGCTGGGTTTGGCGCCGCTCACGAATGTGATCTATAGCGATGCCAACTCGCCGCAGCTTGCCCTGTATGCGATCAGCCGGCATGTGCTCCTGCCGCCCGCCGGCTGGCCGCCGCACTACCATATGACCGGCTACTTTTTTCTTGACGACGAGAGCTGGCAGCCGGACGCGGGCCTGGTCGAATTTCTCGGCGCCGGGGAGCCGCCGGTCGTCATCACGTTCAGCAGCATGGTCTACAAAGATTCGGCGGCCATGTCGGAGCTGATCTGCGAGGCGATCGATCAGGCTAGGTGCCGGGCGATTATTCTGGCCGGATGGGGCGGGCTGGCCGCTTCCGCAGCGTCGGATCGCATCTACACCACCAATTTTGTTCCTCACCACTATCTGTTTCCGAAAGCATCGTGCGTGATCCACGCCAGCGGCGCCGGGACCACGGCGGAGGTGTTTCGATCCGGCGCGCCGAATATCTTTGTCCCGCATACGGTGGAGCAGCTTATCTGGGCGCGGCTGGCGGAGAGCGGCGGGTTCTCAGTCGCGACGATCCCCTTCTTGCAGCTTACGGCCGAGAACCTGGCCCGCTCCATCCGCACGGCGCTGGAGAACCCGGCGTATCGCCAGAAGACCGCCGCGCTCAGTGCCAAGATTCAGGCGGAGCAGGGGGTCGGCAAAGCGCGGCTGCTGATCGACGACTTGCTCTATAAGCTCGGCTGCGCTCAACCGGAAGCGGAAGACGCCGCCCAGGAGGGCAGCCGGCAGTCCGCAAAGATGGCCCGACGCGAAGAACATCGGCGACGACAACGTCTCAAGGGTGTGTCGTCCCGCTCGTAGGGTGTGGGTCGCCCAGTAGACCCGGGAGCTATACACAATGCCTCAACAGCCCGATGCGGTGATCGCAGTGGTAGGTATGACCGGTCGGTTTCCCGGCGCGCGTAATCTGCACGACTTCTGGCGCAATCTGAGCGGCGGGGTCGAGTCGATCACTTTTTTGCCCAACCAGGCGGCGCAGGAATCGGACTTCGTCCCGGCGACGGCCTATCTCGACGATATCGAGCTGTTCGATGCCGAGTTCTTCGGCATCACTCCGCATGAAGCGACGATCATGGACCCGCAGCACCGGGTCTTTCTAGAGTGTGCCTGGGAGGCGCTGGAGAGCGCGGGATACAACCCCGAAACGTACCCCGAGGCGATTGGGGTGTACGCCGGCGCAACGATCAATACCTACCTCCTGTTTCACCTGGCGGCAAACCCGGCCGCGCTCCACAACCTCGATCCATTGCAGATTAACATCGGAAACGCGGGCGACTTCTTGACCACACGGGTGTCGTACAAGCTCAACCTCAAGGGGCCGAGCCACCTGGTTCAGAGCGCCTGCTCGACCTCGCTGGTGGCGGTCCACATCGCGTGCCAGAGCCTACTCAACCAGGAGTGCGATATGGCGCTGGCGGGCGGCATCTCGATCAACTTGGGCCAGCGGGCGGGCTACCGCTACACCGAGGGCGGGATGGTCTCCCCCGATGGTCACTGCCGGGCCTTTGACGCGGCGGCGCAGGGGACGATCTTCGGCAGCGGCGTGGGCATCGTGGTGCTCAAGCGGCTGGCCGACGCCTTGGCCGACGGCGACTGTATCCACGCGGTCATCCGTGGGTCGGCGATCAACAACGACGGCGGGTGGAAGGTCGGCTATACCGCGCCCAGCGTCGACGGGCAGGCCCAGGTGATCACCGAGGCGCTGGCGAACGCCGGCATCAACTCCGAGACGATCGGCTACATCGAGGCCCATGGGACGGGTACACCGCTGGGCGACCCGATCGAGATCCAGGCGCTGACCAAAGCGTTCCGCGCACGGACGGAGAAGAGCGGGTTCTGCGCGCTCGGCTCGCTCAAGACCAACATCGGCCACCTGGACGCGGCCGCCGGCGTCGCCGGCCTGATCAAGGCGATCCTGGCGCTCAAGCACCGGCAATTGCCGCCGTCGCTGCACTTCACCACGCCAAACCCGAACATCGATTTCGCGCGCAGCCCGTTCTACGTCAATGCCGCGCTGGCCGACTGGCCGGCTGGCAGTGGGCCACGGCGCGCGGGCGTCAGCTCGTTCGGCGTCGGCGGGACAAATGCACACCTAGTGCTGGAAGAAGCACCGCTGTCCATGCCCACGCCGGCTCTGCGCCCCTGGCACCTGCTGGTGCTGTCGGCCAGGAGCCATTCGGCGCTGGACCAGCTCGGCGCGCGCCTGCGGGTACACCTGCACGACCACCCGGATATCGCGCTGGCCGACGTGGCCTACACGCTCCAGGTCGGACGAAAGGCGTTCGGCTACCGGCAGATGGTGGTCTGCCGCGAAGCAGGGGATGCGCTGGCCGCGCTCGATCAGCTTGGCGCCCAGCAGGCGCCCCTGGAGGTTCAGACGGCCGACGATCGCTCGGTCGTCTTTATGTTCCCAGGCCAGGGCAGCCAGCACGTTGATATGGCCCAGGCGCTGTACCGGCACGAGCCGACGTTTCGCGAGCATATCGACCGTTGCGCCGAGTTGCTCCGGCCGCACCTGGGGCTGGATCTGCGCGACGTGCTCTACCCCAGAGAACAAAGAACAAAGAACAAAGAACAAAGCACCGACCAGCCAGACCCTTCTCCAATCTCCAATCTCCAATCTCCTCTCGATCAGACCCAGTATGCCCAGCCCGCGTTGTTCGTGGTCGGGTACGCGTTGGCGCAACTGTGGATGGAGTGGGGCATCCACCCCCAAGTGATGATCGGGCACAGCGTCGGCGAGTATCTGGCGGCCTGCCTGGCCGGCGTGTTCTCGCTGGAGGATGGGCTGGCCCTGGTCGCGATGCGCGGGCGGATGATGCAGCAACTCGACGCCGGGACGATGCTGGCGGTGCCGCTCTCCGAAGACGAGATCGGCCCATTGCTGGACGAAGGGCTTTCGCTGGCGGCGGTAAACCTGCCGACCCAATGCGTCGTCGCCGGCCCACCCGAGATGATCGCGGCGCTTGACGGTCGGCTGGCCGAGATGGGGCTGGTTTGCCGGCGGCTGCACACGTCGCACGCGTTCCACTCCGCGATGATGGACCCGATCGTCGAGCCGTTCGTCGAGCGCCTGCGTATGATCACCTTACAGCCGCCGCGCATCCCGTTTATCTCCAACGTCAGCGGAACATGGATCACGGCGGACGAGGCGACCGACCCGCGCTACTGGGCCAAACACCTGCGCGAGCCGGTACGGTTTAGCGATGGGGTGCGCGAGCTGTTGCAGGAGCCCGGCAGGGTGTTGCTTGAGGTTGGGCCGGGCCAGTCGTTGAGCCGGCTGGTTATGCGTCACCCCAGGGCCGGCGCCGAGCGAGTGGTGCTACCGTCGCTGGCGCCGCGCCCCGGCGAAATGACCGATACGGAGGCTGTGCTTACGGCGCTGGGCCGGCTGTGGGTAGCCGGAGTGCCGATCGCATGGGCGGGGCTGCATCGGCACGCGCCACGCCAGCGGGTGATGCTGCCGACCTACCCGTTTGAGCGCCGGCGCTACTGGGTCGAAGCAGACCCCCAAAGCGACGCCGCTCCCCAGCGGCCGGCGCAGCCCGATACCGGGCTGGAATATCGCCGACTGGTTCTCTATTCCTTCGTGGAAGCGCACCCTGCCGCCAAGCCCGTGGCGGCCCGGCGAGCCCGGCACGACGCGCCGCTGGCTGATCTTTTCGGATGCGAGCGAGATCAGCGCCCATATGCACGGGCAGCTTCAACACGCCAACCAGAGCGTCACAAGCGTCCTGCTCGGGGACAGCTTCCGGCAGATCGACCGATCGACCTATACGCTCAACCCAGGGCGACCGGAGGATTACCGCGCGCTGCTGGCGCGGCTGGCGGAGGCGCAGGACGCTCCCGATACGATTGTTCACCTCTGGAGCCTGGCGACGCAACCGGACTCGCCGGCCCAGCAGGGCATGGCGCAAATGGCGTTGGAGCGCAGTTACTATAGTTTGATCTTTCTAGCTCAGGCGCTCGATCATGTGCAGGCAGCCCGGCCCCTGCGCCTGACGGTTGTCTCCAGTGCGGTCTACAACGCGGGCGTGATCGGTGCCGAGTTCGGACCCCGGCGATGCGGCCGTGGCGCCGCCAGAGCCACAGGTCCCGATCAACGCCGCGCTGCTGGCGCCCTGCAAGGTCATCCCGCAGGAGTTCCCGCAGATCAGTTGCGTCTGCATCGATATCGATCGGTTCGCGACGTTCAGCCGGCCGCAGGATCTGGCCGGCCAACTGCTGGCCGAGGCGAGCGCGCCGGCGACCGATACGGCGATCATGTACCGGAACAAGCAGCGCTGGACCCAAACGTTTGAGCCGGTTCAGTTGAGCGACCAGGGCGTCGGCCGCGAGGTGCTGCGGCAGCAGGCGGTGTACCTGATCAGCGGCGGGCTGGCCGGGGCCGGCCTGGTCTTGGCGCAATCGCTGGCACAGAGCGTGCGACCAACGCTGATCTTGATCGAGCACGGGGCTTTCCCAAGCAGAGAGCGCTGGGACGAGCTGCTGGCCGACCCCGCCGCGGACGACCAACTCACGGCAAAGATTCGCCGCGCGCTGGCGCTTACCCACGCCGGCGCCCGTGTTGTCGTCTACGGCGTTGATACCACGAGCGTTATGCAGGTGCGCGCGGTCATCGCCGAGGTCGAACGGCTGTATGGGGCGCTTCATGGCGCGATCTATGCGGCTGGCTTCGGCCACAAACAGCTTGCCCCGATCCGGGCGATCAGCTATCAGCCGGACTGGTGGCAGGGCAACACCCTGGTTCAGGGGGCGCTGGCATTCGCCCAGGCGCTGGGCCAGCAGGAGCTTGAGTTCTGCCTGTGGATCTCTTCGCTTGCGGCGGTCTTGGGCGGGGTGATGTCGGTTGCAGATACGGCGGCCTACCTCTTGATAGACGCCTATATCTACCAGCGCAACCGGGTGCAGCCGGGGGTTTGGACGGTGGTCAACCTGGATGCCTGGCATGACCCGGAACACAATCGCGCCAGCCTGCCGGCGACATCGCACGGGGCGCAGCTCGCGCTCAGCCCCACCGAGGCCGCCGACGTTTTTCGCCGGATCATCGCGGCGCCCGCGACCGATCAGCTGATCGTCTCAAGGAGCGCTCTGGCCGACCGTCTGAGGCAGTGGATCAACCGCGCGCCATCCCAGCCGGCCCAGCACCCGGCAGACGCAGCCGCGATAGGGACCGCGCCGCACCCGCGCCCACGGCTTCAGCAGGCGTATGTGGCACCTGCGACCGCAAGCGAGCGGCGCATCGCCGCGATCTGGCAGCAGGCGATCGGGATCGACCAGGTGGGTGTCCTGGATAATTTCTTTGACCTGGGCGGCGATTCGCTGATCGCCATCCAGGTCATCGCCCAGCTCAAGCAGGCGCTCAATCGTGATATTCCCGTTACCAGCCTGTACGAGGGGCTGACCGTTCGATCGCTGGTGGCCCTGCTGGGGCTGGAGCCGGGCGGCGCGGAGGCACACGCGCCCGATTGGGCACAGCCATCGGAGCGGGAGGAGCGCATCACGCAGCGACAGCGCTACCAGGACACCGAGCGTTTACGCAAGCGCACGCTGCGTACGGAGCGCTCATAGCACCGCAGCAATGCTCACGGCGCAGCGGGCTTGTGCAACGACGAAGCGCCTCACCGCCGATCGGCGGAGGGTTATACGGAGGGGTATGTGCGGATTGTTTTGACGAACTTTGGGTCAACCGGCGATGTCATGGCGTTTCTGACGCTCGCGGTTGAGCTGCGCCGTCATGGTCACGAGCCGGTGCTGGCGCTCTCGCCGTTCTTTGCGTCGCTGGCCGAGCAGCGTGGAATCGCGTTTGTCCCGATCGGCCCAGATGTTCGGCATCTTCTAGAGCACATCCAGTTGGCCGCGCACACGTCCAGAGGCGCCTTCCCCGCTGAAGCCTAACTCGTCGGCGCAGTTCGCCTATATGCACACGTATGGACAGGAGCTGGTCGCAGCGCTCCCCCAGGTCTTTGAAGAGCTGCGCGCCCTGTGCGCCGGCGCGGATATGCTGATCTGCGGACGCCTCCAGCCAGCCGGCAGAATGGTGCATGAGCTGACCGGAATCCCGTTTGTATCGATTCAGACGGCCTACCTCGACCTCCTAACTCCTCGTGGGTACCGGCAAGCGGCTGCGGCGAGCAGTGCCGAACATGCGCGGGAGGGCGCCGCGCTAGTCAACCCTTTCCGGGTAAAGCTCGGCCTACCGCCGATCACCGACCCATTCGCGCTGGACGCGCTTTCATCTCAACTGGCGATCTTTGCCATAAGCCGGCATATCTGCCCGCCGCCGCCCGGATGGCCGGCCCACTACCATATGACCGGGTTCTTCTTTCTCGAAGACGACGATTGGCAGCCGAGCGCGGAGTTGGAGACATTCCTCGCTACAGGTGAGCCTCCAGTTGTCATCAGCTTTGGGAGCATGACCCACGACGACCCCACGATATTGACCGATCTGTTGCTTGAGGCTATCGCACAGGTCGGCTGTCGAGCGATCATTCAGCAAGGATGGAGCAGCGTGGCGACCCGGCGCTCCCTCCCGCCAAATGTCTATGCAGCGGGATACATACCGCACTACTGGCTTTTCACGCGAGCGCGCTGCGTCGTCCACCACGGCGGCGCCGGGACGACCGCGGCGGCGATGCGCGCCGGGAGGCCCAGCGTGGTTGTGCCGCATGGCTGGGATCAGCCGGCCTGGGCCACATTCGTCCACGGTCTTGGCTGTGCAGGCCCACCGATCCCCTACCACCAACTGACAGCCGGGCAACTTAGCCAGGCACTTGTGCAGACGCTGTCTACGCCAAGCTATAGCCAGGCCGCCGCCGCGCTCGCCGAGAAGATCTGGGCCGAGCAGGGGGTGCAAAAGGCGCGTCAGTTGATCGAGCAGTTGGGCGACATGGTCGGCTGGGACCAGCATGGCCCCGCCACCGCACCTGATGGCGCCGGCCCGGCGAATAATCGTGAAGAGAAGATCCTGCGCAGGAAACAGTACCAACAGCAGCAGCGCACTCGAAAGGTCTAACATGAATCGCTCCGATGTGTTGAGTAGCCTGACCGGGTCTGAGATAGCTGTGATCGGCTTATCAGGCCGCTTCCCCGGCGCAAAGACGGTAGAGGAGTTCTGGGAAAACTTAAAAGGCGGGGTTGAGTCGATATCCTTCTTCAGCGACCAAGATCTCGAACCTTCGGGCGTCGATCCGGCGGCGTTAAACGATCCAAATTATGTTAAGGCCGCGCCGGTCCTCGACGAGTTCGATCGCTTTGACGCTGCTTTTTTTGGCTATACCCCCCAGGAAGCGCAGGTCATGGACCCGCAGCAGCGCCTGCTGCTGGAATGTGCGTGGGAGGCGCTTGAGCATGCCGGCTATGACTCGCAGCGCTACAATGGGCTGATCGGCGTCTACGCCGGCGCGCGCACAAATACCTACCTGTTCAACCTGTACTCCAACCCGGATGTTGTTCGCTCGCTGGGGGCCTTTCATATCGGCCTCGGCAACGATCTCGCATTCCTGAGCAGCCGTATCTCGTATAAGCTGGATCTCAAGGGACCAAGCTATGCCGTGCATACCGCGTGCTCGACATCGCTGGTCGCCATCCACCTGGCCTGTCAAAGCCTGCTGATCGACGAGTGCCAGATCGCGCTGGCCGGCGGGGTCGCCGTGCAGGTACCGCAGCGCACCGGCTATCTGTACCAACACGGCAGCATCCTCTCGCCCGATGGCCACTGCCGCGCGTTTGACGCACAGGCTCAGGGAACGATCTTCGGCAGCGGCGTGGGCGTGGTGGTGCTGAAGCGGCTGGAGGATGCGCTCAACGACGGCGACACCATCCACGCAATCATCCGCGGGTCGGCCGCCAATAACGACGGCGCGCTGAAGGCCAGCTTTACGGCGCCCGGCGTCTACAGCCAGGCCGAGGTCATCGCCGAGGCCCTGATGAGCGCGGGTGTCGATGCCAGGACGATCTCCTACGTCGAGGCCCACGGCACCGGCACCCCGCTAGGCGACCCGATCGAGATCCGCGCGCTGACGAAGGCATTTCGCGCCGGCACCGAGGCGCCCGGCTGCTGCGCGATCGGGTCGGTCAAGACCAATATCGGCCACCTGGATGCGGCCGCCGGTATCGCGAGCTTTATCAAGACAGTGCTGGCGCTGAAGCACCGGCAGTTGCCCCCCAGCCTGCACTTCGAGCAGCCAAATCCGCAGATCGATTTTGCGAAGACGCCATTCTACGTCAATACGAGCCTGACCGACTGGAACCCCAACGGCGCGCGGCGAGCCGGCGTGAGTTCATTCGGGATCGGCGGGACCAACGCGCACATCATCCTGGAGGAGGCGCCCGCGCTCGACGCCGAGGCATCGGCGCGTCCCTGGCATCTGCTGCCGCTCTCCGCAAAGACCGACACAGCGCTTGAGGCCGTGACGGCCAATCTGGCGGCCTACCTGGCCGGCGACACGCAGGTCAACCTGGCCGATGTTGCCTACACCCTCCAGGCCGGCCGGCAGCAGTTGAGCCACCGGCGGGTAGTGGTCTGCCGCGACCGGGCCGATGCGGCCGCGATGCTCATAGGAGCCGATCCACAGCGGATCTACAGCGGGTTCCCAGAGACTCTCGGTCGGCCGGTGGTGTTTCTGTTCCCTGGCCAGGGCAGCCAGTATCCGGGGATGACCGGCGACCTGTATCAACACGAGCCGGTGTTCCGCGCCGAGGTCGATCGCTGCGCCGAGATCCTGAAGCCACACCTGGGGCTTGATCTGCGCGAGGTAATCTATCCTGACGCCGCGAGGATGGAGGATGGAGGATGGAAGATCGAGGAGCGCGAGACTGCCATCCTCCATCCTCCATCCTCCATCCTCAACCAGACCCAGTATGCCCAGCCTGCGTTGTTCACGGTCGAGTATGCGCTGGCGCGGTTGTGGATGAGCTGGGGTGTCCAGCCTGCGGCGCTGATCGGGCATAGTATCGGCGAGTACGTGGCGGCCTGCCTGGCTGGGGTCTTCTCGCTGGAGGACGCGCTGAGCCTGGTGGCCGCGCGCGGGGCGCTGATGCAGCAGCTCCCGGCCGGCGCGATGCTGGCGGTCGGCCTGCCTGAGTTGCAGGCGCCGTCGCTGCTGGGGGCCGATCTGTGCCTGGCGGCGGTGAACGGGCCGGAGCAGTTGGTCGTCTCCGGCCCGCTCCCGGCGATCGAGGCGCTTGAGTGCGAGCTGTTGCGGCAGGGCGTCCGCCACCAGCGCCTACCGGCGTCACACGCCTTCCACTCGCAGGCGATCGAGCAGATCAGCGCGCGGTTTATCGCCCACTGGAGTTCCGTCAAACTGACCCCCCCGCACCTTCCCTGGATCTCCAATGTGACCGGCACCTGGATAACGGCGGAGCAGGCGACCGACCCGGAGTACTGGGCCAGGCATATGCGGCAGCCGGTTCGCTTCAGCAGCGGCATGCGCGAGCTGGCGCGCGAGCGGGATCGAGTTTACCTGGAGGTCGGGCCTGGGCGAACGCTGGGCGTGCTGGCCCGCCAGCATCTCCAGGCGGGAGACACCCAAACCGTGTTCGCCTCGCTGCCCCACCAGGATGGGCAGCAGCTGGACACGCAGTCGATGCTCACCACGCTGGGGCGATTGTGGCTGGCCGGGGTCGCAGCCGACCTCCCCGAGGTCTACCGGGATGAGCCGCGCCGCCGGCTGCCGCTGCCGACCTACCCCTTCGAACGCCAGCGCTACTGGGTCGAGCCCCAGCCCGCTGCGGCGGCGACAGCGGAAGACCGCCGGCCAACCGGGAAACAGGCCGACATCGCCGACTGGTTCTACCGCCCAGTGTGGAAACAGGCCACGCTGCTGGCCGCAGACGATCTGGCGACCCTGGCCGGGCGCAAGGCTCCCTGGCTGATCTTCGGCGGCGACGATGAACTGAGCAGCATGCTGCTGGAGCAGCTCGCCGCGTACGACTGCCCGGTGACATATGTGATCGCCGGTAGCACCTACGCGCAGCGCGATGACGGCGTGTACACGATCGATCCCCGGCAGCCGGAAGACTACCATCGTTTGTTGAGCGGGCTGGCCCATCCACCCAGGACGATTGTCCACCTGTGGAGCATGTGCGCCCGGCACGAGCCGGCGCTCACCGCCGAGCGCTTTGGGCGAGCGCAGGACTTCGGCTTCTACAGCCTGATCTACCTGGCCAAGGCGCTCGGCAAACAGCCCGACCCCGGCGAGCTGGAGATCCTGGCCGTCACCGAGCAGGTGTACCAGGTGACCGGGGTCGAGCAACTGCGCCCTGAGCATGCGACGCTGCTGGGCGCCTGCCGGGTCATCCCGCAGGAGCAACCGCGCATCACGTGCCGACATATCGATCTGGACCTCCCGCCCGCCCCGACCTGGCGGAGTCGGCGGCTGGCCCGGCTGCTGCTCGCCGAGTGTACCCTTTCTCCCAACGACCTGGCGGTTGCCTACCGCGCAGGCGGGCGCTGGGTGCAGACGTTCGAGCCGCTGCGTCTGCCGGCGACCGATGGGAGGCTGCCAATCCGCCAGGGCGGCGTTTATCTGATCACCGGCGGGCTCGGCGACATCGGCTTTATGCTGGCCGAGTACCTGGCGAAGACAGCGCAGGCCCGGCTGGTGCTGATCGGTCGCACCCCGATCCCGCCGCGAACGGCCTGGGAGGATTGGCTGGCCTCCCACGACCCCACCGATGGCGTCAGCCGCAAGATCCGCGGCCTACAGCAGCTTGAGTCGCTAGGCGCCGAGGTGCTGGCGCTCAACGCGGATGTGGCGGATGCAGCGGCGATGCGCCAGGTGCTTGAGCGGCTCGACGCGCGGTTCGGTGCCCTGCACGGGGTCGTTCACGCGGCGGGCACCACCGATATCCAGGCGTTTGCGACGGTGCAGGATATCAGCCCTGAGCACTGCGAGCGGCACTTTCGACCGAAGGTCCACGGGCTGCTGGTCCTCGACCAGGTCCTCCAGGGGCGAGAACTCGACTTCTGCGTGCTGTTCTCCTCCCTGACCTCGATCCTGGGCGGCCTGGGCTACGTGGGCTACGCGGCCGCCAGCATCGCTATGGATGCCTGGATCTACCTGCATAACCAGGACAGCCCGCACCCGTGGATCAGCGTCAATTGGGACATGTGGCGAAGCCGCCAGCACGATCTGACGGCGCTGGGGGCCACGCTGGCGCAGTATGAGATCACGCCGGAGGAGGGTGTCGAGGCGTTCGCGCGTGTGCTGGCGACGGGCGGCGCCGTCTCGCAGATCATCAATGCGACCGGCGACCTGGGCGCCAGATTTGAGCAGTGGGTGACCCGTCGCGGCCTGCACAAGGACGGCTCCGGACGCTCGGAAGGCAGCCGACATGCGCGACCGGAACTCCAGGGCGCCTATGTGGCCCCCAGAAACGATCACGAGCGGGCGATCGCCGAGATCTGGCAACAGACGCTGGGGATCGAACCTGTGGGCATCTACGACAACTTCTTCGAGCTGGGCGGCCACTCGCTCCTCGCGACCCAGGTCATCGCCGGGATACGCGACAAGCTGCACGTCGACCTCCCGCTGAATAAGCTGTTTGAGCAGCCCACTGTGGCGCACCTCGCCCAGTTGATGGAGACGCGGGTGGCATCCGCGCGCAGCCAGAACGAGGCCGAGATTTTGCAGCTGCTAGATCAGATGTCGGAAGAAGAGGTCGAGCGCGAGATCTTGAGGCGAACGACCCAATAATACAGGGGAGGGGCTTGGGGAGGGCGGCCCTCCCCAAATTCCCCACCCAACCAAGGTTATTCGGGTAGGCACTCTGTACAGAGGTATGGCAATATGGAAGATCATTCTGAATCGTTCGCGCATCTTTCGCCCAATAAGCGCAGGCTGCTTGAGCTGCTGCTGCGTGAGCGGCAGCAGAGCGCGGCAGCCGAGACGGGTATCCCACGGTCGGAAGCGCCCGGCCCGCACCCGCTCTCGTTTGCCCAGCAGCGGCTCTGGTTCCTCGACCAGTTGGAGCCTGAGAGCAGCGCCTACAATATCGCTGCGGCACTCAGGATGGCCGGGCCGCTGGCCCTACCGGCGCTCAAACAGAGCCTGCATGAAGTTGTGCGCCGCCACGAGATCCTGCGAACGACCTTTACCTCTGTCGATGGCCAGCCGGTCCAGGAGATCGCCCCTAGGCTGGACCTGGGGCTGACGGTGGTCGATCTCCAGCGATTGCCAGCGCACCAGCGCGACGCGGCGACGCAGCAGGTCATCTACAACGAGGTACACCATCGCTTTACCCTCTCCCAAGTGCCGCTGCTGCGAACGACGCTCATCCGCCTGGGGCCACAGGAACACATCTTTGTGCTGACGATCCACCACATTATCGCCGATGGCTGGTCGAACAGCATTCTGATTCGCGAGCTTGCCGATCTGTACTCCGCGATGAGCGAGCGGAAGCCGGCGGCGCTGCCGGCGCTGCTGATCCGGTACCGCGACTTTGCCCGCTGGCAGCGCCAGTGGCTCGACAGCGATGTGCTGGCGGCGCAACTGGCATACTGGCGACGGCAGCTCGACGGCGCCCCAGGGCTGCTTGAGCTGCCGACCGACCGGCCCCGACCGAAGGTGCAGTCGTTCGCGGGTGGGAAACAGTGGATATCGTTCTCCCTGCCGGTCAGCGAGGGGCTCAGAGACCTTAGCCGGCAGGCAGGGGCGACGCTGTTCGTGACGATGCTGGCGGCCTTTCAAGTGCTGCTCTCGCGCTACAGCGAACAAACCGACCTTCTGGTGGGGGTACCGATCGCCGGGCGCCACCACCCGAACACCGAGCAGTTGATCGGCCTGTTCGCCAACACGCTGGTCATCCGCGCCGATCTTTCGGGCAACCCGACCTTTCGCGAGGTCCTGGCACGGATTCAGCGCACGGCGAGCGATGCCTACACGCACCAGGACATGCCGTTCGAGTACCTGGTCAAAGAGCTACAACCTGAGCGCAACCTGGGCTATAATCCAGTGGTCCAGGTGCTCTGCTCCCATATGAACGCGCCCATGCCGCTGGACTTCGATCGAAGCCTCAGACTCAGCTTTCTGGATGTCCCACGGAAGACGGCGATCTTCGACCTCTCGTTGATGTTCTGGGAGACCCCTACTATCCTTGAGGGCTTCTTCGAATATAGCACCGACCTGTTTAACCCCGACACGATCAGCCGCATGGCCGGCCATTTTCAGACCCTGCTGGAAGGGATCATCGCCGCCCCTGGGCAGCGAATAGGGCGGTTGCCACTGCTCACTGCGGAAGAAGAGCGCCGGCTGGTGGTTGACTGGAACGGGGCGCCCGCCCCGGTGCTGGAAGACGACTGCATCCATAGCTACGTCGAGGCCCAAGTGGAGCGCACGCCCGCCGCAACGGCCTTGATATCGGCGACAGAGCGGCTGAACTACGATGACCTGAACCGGCGCGCCAATCAATTGGCCCACTATCTGCGGGCGCACGGCGTCGGCCCCGAGGTGCGGGTCGGCCTGTGCCTCAAGCGCTCCGCTGATCTGATTGTGGGCATGCTGGGCATCCTCAAGGCCGGTGGCGCGTATGTCCCGCTGGACCCGGCCTACCCCGCCGAGCGCCTCCAGTATATGCTGGAGGATGCCAAGGTCGCGGTGCTACTTACAAGCAAAGAGATTGGAGATCGGAGATTGGAGATTGACGCCGCCCAACAATCTCCAATCTCCGATCTCCAATCTCCCGTCATCTTCCTGGATGCCGATTGGCCGACCATCGCCCAGCAGCCGGAAGCGAACCTGGACAGCGGGGTGAGGCCCGGCAACCTGGCCTACGTGATGTACACCTCCGGTTCGACCGGGCGGCCCAAGGGTGTGGCGGTCTCGCATCAGGGTGTGGTTGCTCTGCTGCACTGGGCCAGCGCGATCTACTCTCCGGAACAGTTGGCTGGGGTCCTAGCCACAACATCGGTCTGCTTTGACCTGTCGGTCTTTGAGGTGTTCGTGCCGCTGAGTTGGGGCGGGAGCGTTCTGCTCGCCGAGAACGCCCTCCAGCTCCCGCAACTGCCGGCCGACAGCAGCGTCACGCTGATCAACACCGTCCCCTCGGCGATCGCCGAGCTGCTAAGGGTCGGGGGCATCCCTGCATCGGTGGCCACGATCAACCTCGGCGGCGAGGCGCTCCCCGCGACGCTCCCTGAGCAGCTCTACCGGCTCGGCAGCGTCCAGCAGGTCATGAACCTATATGGCCCCACGGAAGATACAGTGTACTCGACCTATGCCCTGATCGAGCCGGGGGCCGATGGCACACCGACGATCGGGCGCCCGCTCGCCGGCACTGCGGTCTATGTGCTCGATCGGGAGTTCCAGCCGGTGCCGATCGGCGTGGCGGGCGAACTCTACATTGGCGGGATCGGGCTGGCGCGTGGCTACCTCCACCGCCCTGACCTAACCGCCGAACGCTTTGTACCCAACCCGTTCACGACGACCGACGACCGACGACCGACGATGAGCAACGGGACTGATCTGAGCGGTGGTCGGTGGTCCGTGGTCGGTGGTCGGCTGTACCGAACAGGCGATCGGGTGCGCTACCGGGCCGACGGGCAGCTTGATTTTCTGGGGCGTGTCGATGCACAGATCAAGCTGCGCGGCTACCGGATCGAGCTGGGCGAGATCGAGGCGGCGCTCAATCGGCATCCCAGCGTGTCGGCCTGCGCGGTCGTCGTGCGCGAGCTTCCCAGTGGCGATCGGGGCCTCGTGGCCTATGTCGTCTCGGCCCAAGAACAAAGAACAAAGAATAAAGAACAAAAGAGTGAGAAGGAAGATTCTCAATTCTCTGGGGAGCTGCGGGCCTTTCTCAAGCGCACGCTGCCCGAGTATATGCTCCCGGCGGCTTGTGTCATCCTTGATGCGCTGCCGCTAACGCCGAACGGCAAGGTCGACCGGCGGGCGCTGCCGGCTGTGGAGGACCAGCCTGGCTCAGGGGCAACTCCGGTCGGCCCGCGCACGCCAGCGGAGGAGTTGTTGGCCGGCATCTGGGAGCAGGTCCTTAGCTGCGGGCCGGTCAGCGTGTACGACAACTTCTTCGAGTTGGGCGGCCACTCGCTGCTGACGACCCAGGTCCTTTCGCGGGTGCGCGACACATTCCAGGTCGAGCTGCCGCTGCGGATCTTCTTTGAGGCCGGGACGCTGGCCGACCAGGCCGCCCAGATCGCCGATGCGCAGCAAACTCAGAGCGGCGTCCCGGCCCCGCCGATCGTAGCGCTGCCGCGGAATCCCGACGAAGGGAGGGGCGACGGCGGCCCTTCGGCAGGCTCAGGGCGGGGCCTGGCGCTCTCGTTCGCGCAGCAGCGCCTCTGGTTTTTCGAGCAGCTTGAGCCGGAGATCCCGGTCTATACCATCCCCGCCACGCTCCGGCTGCGCGGCCGGCTGGATGTGCCGGCCCTGCGGCAGACGATCGGGGCACTCGTCGCCCGCCACGAGTTCGTTGCGTACGATCTTCACGACCGTCGACGATCAGCCGGTCCAGATCATAACCACAGCGGGCGATGTCCAGCTGACCATACTCGACCTTACAACGACAGTCGCAGCACGTCGGGAGGCCGCCGTCGAGCACATCATTCACGACGAGCTGCGGCGGCCCTTTGACCTGCGGCACGGCCCGCTGATCCGCGTGAGCCTGGCGCGCCTTGGCGACGATGATCACGTGTTGCTCCTGACAATGCATCATATCATCGCCGACGGCTGGTCGCTGGGGGTGCTGGTTCGCGAGCTGATGCTGCTCTACCAGGCTCATACGACCGGCGGCGTCGCGGCCCTATCCACTCTGCCCATCCAGTATGCCGACTACGCCGCCTGGCAGCGCGCTTGGCTCCAGGGGCCGGCCCTGGAGGCGCAGGTGGACTACTGGCGCGCGCACTTGCGGGGCGCGCCGGTCGCGCTGGACCTGCCCCTCGATCATCCCCGCCCGCCGCTCCAGACCTTCCGCGGCGCGCTTCAGCCGTTTGCGCTCCCCCTGGAGCTTACGGCGGCGCTGGCGGATCTGAGCCGCCGCGAGGGGGTGACGCTGTTCATGACGCTGCTGGCGGGCTTCCTGACGCTGCTCCAGCGCTACACCAGCCAGGACGACCTGGTCGTCGGCACGCGGATCGCCGGGCGCAACCGGCGTGAGACCGAGGCGCTGGTCGGGTTCTTTATCAATGCGCTGGCGCTCCGCACCGACCTATCGGGCAACCCCAGCTTCCGCGAGCTGCTGGGCCGGGTGCGCGCGGTCGCGTTGGGAGCATATACGCATCAGGATGTGCCGTTCGAGCTGTTGGTGGAGGAACTGCGGCCACAGCGCGACCCAAGCCGGCACCCGCTGTTCCAGGTCATGTTTGTGCTCCAGAACTACCCGATAGCCGAGCTGGAGCTGCCCGGCCTGTCGGTGCAGCCATTTGAGATCGCCCCGGAGACGGTCAAATATGACCTGGACTTCTCGCTATATGAGACGACCGATGGGCTGAAAGGCACCCTGGAGTACAACATCGCCCTGTTTGCTCCCGACACGATCAGCCGGATACTGCGTCAGTACGAGATGGTACTGGGTTCCGTGGTCGCCGACCCGAGCCTACGCCTCTCCGAAGTCCCCTTGCTGACCGAGGCCGAGCGCCGGTGCGTTCTTGAGGATTGGAACGCCACACGGCAAGACTACTCGTACGCGACCGGCTTGCACAGCCTGTTTGCAGCACAGGCGGCGCGCACCCCGCACGCCGTCGCCGTGAGCGACGACGACCAGCAGTTGACCTACGCCCAGCTCGATCGGCGCGCCAACCGGCTCGCGCACCACCTCCAGGCGCTGGGAGTCGGCCCGGAGGTGCCGGTGGGCGTGTTCATCGAGCGATCGAGCATGACATTCATAGCGCTGCTGTCGATCATCAAGGCCGGCGGCGTATATGTGCCGCTGGACCCGCGCTACCCCGCCACGCACCTGGCCTTTATGCTTGCCGATACGGGCGTGCCGGTCGTGCTGACCTACCGGCGGCTGGTCGATCAGCTCCCGCGCCACCAGGCGACGATCGTCTGCCTCGATGCCGACCGCGACCAGATCGCCGGTCGCCCCGTGACGGACCCGATCAATCGCGCGACACCATCAAACCTGAGCCACATCATGTACACGTCGGGCTCGACCGGCCAGCCGAAAGGAGTGGCCGTCGAGCAGCGGCAACTGCTGAACCGGCTGCCCTGGATGTGGGAGGCGTATCCCTTCGGGGCCGATGAGGTGGTGTGCCAGCGCACAACCGCCAACTTCTCGGTCTCGCTGTGGGAGATGCTGGGACCGCTGCTCCAGGGGGTGCCGACGGTGGTTGCGACCGACGATATCGTCCAGGACGCCGAGCGGTTTATCGCGCTGCTGGCCGCCCGCCAGGTCACGCGGATCGTGCTGGTGCCCTCGCTGCTACGCATGATTCTCGATTCAAACGCCGACCTCCAGCGGCACCTGACGCGGCTGCAGCTCTGGAGTATCTGCGGTGAGCGGCTCGCACCCGAACTCTACATGCGCTTCCGCGAGCGGCTGCCCCAGGCGACGCTGCTGCATCAGTACGGCGCGTCGGAGGTCAATGACGTCACCTGTTACGACACCAGCGACTACTGCGGCAACTGTGTATCGGTGCCGATCGGCCGGCCGATCGGCAACATGCAGGTGTACCTGCTCGACGAGCGGCTCCAGCCGGTTGCGCCGGGCATGACCGGCGAGGTGTATATCGGCGGGCCGGGGCTGGCGCGCGGCTACCTCAATCGCCCAGATCTCACCGCCGAGCGATTTATCCCCAACCCATTCTTGAGGATGGAGGATGGAGGATGGAGGATGGAGGGCGTGCCATCCTCCATCCTCCATCCTCCATCCTCCCGGCTGTACCGCATGGGCGATCTGGCCCGCCACCTGCCGGACGGGCGGATCGAGCATATTGGGCGCCGCGACCATCAGGTCAAAGTGCGGGGCATTCGGATCGAACTGGGCGGGATCGAGGCGCTGCTGGCCCAACACCCGGCTGTCCACCAGGCCGTCGTGACGGCGCGCGCGGGCGCCGATGGCGAGATCTACGCGGTCGCGTACGTCATCGCCGGAGATTGGAGAGTAGAGATTGGAGATTCTACGCCCGACAATCTTCAATCTCCAATCTCCAATCTCCATCAGGAGTTGCGCGGCTTCCTCAAAGAGCGCCTGCTCGAACTCGATGATCCCGGCCGCGTTCGTGGTGTTGGGCGCGCTCCCATTAACGCCGAACGGCAAGATCGACCGCCGGGCGTTACCCGAACCGGAGCGCGACCGGACGACGCTAACCATGGACTACGTGGCCCCGCGCACGCCGGTTGAGGAACTCCTGGCGAATATCCTGTCGGACGTGCTTGGCATCACCAGGGTGGGCATCCACGATAGCTTCTTTGTGCTGGGCGGCCACTCGCTGCTGGCGACCCAAGTGGTCGCGCGGGTGCGCGAGGTCTTCAGCGTGGATGTGCCGCTGCGCCTCCTGTTCGAGCGGCCGACCGTCGCCGGGCTGGCCGAGGCGCTGGTGGACGCGCAGGCCGGGGCATCGTCACCCCAGCGCCGGCCGGCCGGCGTCGCTGTGCCGCTGTCGTTTACTCAGCAGCGGCTGTGGTTTCTCGATCAGCTCAACCCCGGCGGCAGCATCTACAACCTCCCTGTCGCGCTGCGGCTGGCCGGCGCGATCGACCTGGCGGCGTTCGACCGCAGCCTACAAGATCTGATCAGCCGCCACGAGACGCTGCGAACAACCTTCCAGATCGTCGATGGCAGGCCCCACCAAATCGTCGCGCCGGCCGCGCCCAACCCGCTGCGACTGATCGACCTGCGCGCCGCCGCCCCAGGTGAGCGAGACGCGGCGGTCGCCGACGCCATGCGGGCGGCAGCCCGTGCGCCGTTTGACCTGGCCTGCGGCCCGCTCTTTCGGATCAGCATCGTGCGGCTGGGGCGTGAGAACCATCTGCTGCTCCTGACAATGCACCATAGCATCACCGACCGATGGTCGATGGAGATCTTTGTCGACGAGTTGGTCGGCCTGTACACCCGGCATACCAGCGGGCAGCCGCGCGACCTCCCCGACCTGCCGATCCAGTATGCCGACTACACGCTCTGGCAGCAGCAGTGGCTCCAGGGCGATAGGCTGGAACACGAGCTGTCGTACTGGAAAAGCCGGCTCGCCCAGGCCCCGACCCTGGAGCTGCCGCTCGACCATCCCCGGCCGCCGATCCAGCGCTTCGACGGGGCCACCAGCGCCCAGGAGCTGAGCGTAACGCTGACGAGCGAGCTTAAGGCGCTTGGGCAGCACGAAGACAGCACCCTCTTCATGGTGCTGCTGACGGCTTTTGCAATGGTGCTCAGTCGCTACAGCGGGCAAGCTGATCTCGTCGTCGGCACACCGATCGCCAATCGCACCCACGCCGAGGTCGAGCGGCTGATTGGATTTTTCGCCAACACGCTGGTCCTGCGGGTCGATCTCGCGGGCGCCACGACCTTTCGCTCGGCCCTACGGCGGGTGCGCGAGGTCTGTCTGGGAGCCTACGAACATCAGCATGTGCCGTTCGAGCTGCTGGTCGAGCACCTGGCGCCCACGCGCGATCTCAGCCGTCACCCGCTCTTCCAGGTGATGCTGATCCTCCAGAACACGCCGCCGGCGACCGTGCAACTGCCCGGCCTGACCATCCAGCCCCTACCCACCGACACCTCCAGCGCCAAGTTCGACCTGACGCTGGAGGCGCGCGAGACCGCCGACGGCCTGAGCTGCCTGTGGGAGTACAACACCACGCTGTTCGACGCGGCGACGATCGCCCGTATGCAGGCGCATTTTCTGCTGGTGCTGGAGCAGGTGCTGGCCCAACCCGACGCCGCGCTGGCCGGCTTGCCGCTGCTGACGCCCCCCGAGCGCAAGCGGCTGCTGGCCGACTGGAACGATACCCATGCGCCATTCGCTGGCAACGCCTGTCTCTACCAACTCGTCGCCGAGCAGGCGGCCCGGACGCCCGATGCGCCGGCGGTCCACGACGCCACCACGACGCTGACGTACGCCGAGCTGACCGCCCGCGCGCACCAACTGGCGCACGCCTTGCAGTATCACGGCGTCGGCCCCGATGTCCTGGTCGCTTTGTGCCTCGACCGCTCCTGCGATCTGCTGGTGGCGGTCCTGGCCGTCCTGGCGGCCGGCGGCGCCTACGTCCCGCTCGACCCGACCTACCCCCCCGAGCGCCTGGCCTACATGCTCGCCGACAGCCAGGCACCAGTACTGCTTACAAACAAAGAGATGAGAGATTGGAGATTAGAGAGTGACGCTCCCCAATCTCCAACCCTTCGACTACGCTCAGGACAGGTCTCCAATCTCCAATCTCCAACGGTAATCGAACTAATTGCCGATCGGGAGCGCATCGCCCGGCAGCCGGAGACCAAGCCGGATAGCGGGGTGACGCCCGACCACCTGGCGTATGTGATCTACACCTCCGGCTCGACCGGCGCCCCCAAGGGCGTGCAGATCGTTCAGCGCGCGGTGGTCAACTTTCTCCACAGCATGCAGCAGCGCCCCGGCATCGCCCCCGGCGACGTGCTGCTCTCGGTCACAACAATCTCGTTCAATATCGCGGTCCTGGAGCTGCTGCTCCCACTGACGGTCGGCGCGTCAGTCGTCATCGTCGACCGCGCGACCGCGGTTGACGGCGGCGCGCTGGCCGCGGCGCTCCAGGACTACGGCGCCACGCTGATGCAGGCCACCCCGGCCAGTTGGCGGCTGCTGCTGGCCAGCGGCTGGACCCCGCCCGCCAGCCTGACCATCCTCTGTGGGGGCGAGGCGCTGCCGCCCGATCTGATCAGCCCGCTCCTGCCCTGCCGGGCGCTCTGGAATATGTACGGCCCGACCGAGACCACGATCTGGTCGACCATCGCGCCGATCACTGGCGACGACGGCACGGCGCCGATCGGGCACCCGATCGCCAACACCACACTCTACGTGCTCGACGCGCACCTGCGGCCGGTGCCGATCGGCGTGGCCGGCGAGCTGTACATCGGCGGGGCCGGGCTGGCGCGCGGGTATCTCAACCGGCCCGAGCTGACCGCCGAACGGTTCGTGCCGAGTCCGTTGTCCGTTGTCAGTGGTCAGTTGCAACGAACAATGGACAACGGACCACTGACCACTGACAACCGGCTGTACAGGACCGGCGACCTAGTCCGCTGGCGCCCCGACGGGCAGCTTGAGTACCTGGGGCGCCTCGATCAGCAGGTGAAAGTGCGCGGGCACCGGATCGAGCTGGGCGAGATTGAAGCGGTACTAGGAAGATACGCCGGAGTGCAAGCGAGCGCAGTAACCGTGTGGGACGATGAGGGCGGGAACAAGCGGTTGGTTGCCTACGTCGTCGCTAACCAAGAACAAAGAACAAAGAATACAGAACAAAAGAGTACGAAGGAAGATTCTCAATTCTCAATTCTCAATTCTCAATTCTCAGGGGAGCTGCGCGCCTTCCTCCAGCAGCACCTGCCCGGCTCCATGGTGCCGAGCGCGTTCGTGGTGTTGGATGCGCTGCCGCTGACGGCCAACGGCAAGATCAATCGGCGCGCCCTGCCACCCCCCGACCAGGGCCGGCAGGCTGCGGATGCGCCCTTTACGGCTCCGCGCGGCCCGCTTGAGGAGCTGCTGGCCGCGATCTGGTCCAATGTCCTGGGCACTACGCACATCGGCGCCGACGACAACTTCTTTGAGCTGGGCGGCCACTCGCTGCTGGCGACCCAGGTGATCGCGCGGGTCCGCGAGGTCTGCCGGATCGACCTCCCGCTGCGTACGCTCTTTGAGCACCCCACGATCGCCGGGCTCGCGCCGGTGATCGCGGCGCGGCGCGGGGGAGCTACGTCGCTCATGGCGCTGCCCATCCAGCCGGCCGCGCGGAATCCCGACGCAGGGAGGGGCGACCAAGCACCGGCGGCATCGTTCGCGCAGGAGCGCCTGTGGTTTCTCCAGCACCTCGATCCGGCCAGCCCGGCGTATAACATCGGCGCCGCCGTACGCCTCATCGGGCCGATCGACGCAGCCACGATCGAGCGCAGCCTCAACGCCCTGATCGAGCGCCACGAGGCGCTGCGAACCACCTTTTCCGTCGTTGACGGGCGCCCGGTGCAGGTGATCGCCCCGTCGGCGACGCTGAGTGTCCCGCTGATCGACCTCGGCGAGTTGCCGGAAACCGACCGTGAGCCGGCGGCACAACAGCTCGCACAGTGTGAGGCCCAAAGCCTGTTTGACCTAGCGCATGGCCCACTGCTGCGTGCCACAGTCATTCGGCTTGCCGGCCAGGACCATATCGTCGTCTTGATCGTCCACCATATCGTCGCCGACGGCTGGTCGATCAACCGGCTGATCTCGGAGCTGACGACGACCTACGTGGCGCTTGCGGCTGGCCGCCCGGCCGATCTACCGGAGCTACCGATCCAGTACGCGGATTATGCCGCCTGGCAGCGCCGGTGGCTCCAGGGCGACGCGCTCGATCGCCAGTTGTCGTATTGGAAACAACAGCTCGCCAGCTACCCACCCCAGCTTGAGTTGCCGACCGATCAGCGCCGGCCGGCCCTTCAAACCTTCGATGGGGCCACCCGCGCGCAGGAGCTGCCGCCGACGCTCATCAGCCAGCTCAAGGCGCTCGGCCGTCGCGAGGGCAGTACGCTCTTTATGACGCTGCTGGCGGCGTTTGCGGCCCTGCTCAGTCGCTACAGCGGGCAGGATGATCTGGTCGTCGGCACGCCGGTTGCCGGCCACAATCGCGCCGAGCTGGAGAATCTGAATCGGGGTCTTTATCAACATGCTGCCGCTGCGCGTCCGGCTCGCCGGCGATCTCAGCTTCCGCGAGCTGCTGGGGCGGGTGCGCGAGGTGTGTCTGGCGGCCTACGAGCACCAGGATATGCCGTTCGAGCTGCTGGTCGAGCACCTGGCGCCCACGCGCGACCTCGGTCGCCACCCGCTGTTCCAGGTGGTGCTGATCCTCCAGAACACGCCGCCGGCGACCGTGCAACTGCCCGGCCTGACCATCCAGCCGGTCTCCACCGAGACGGCTACCGCCAAGTTCGACCTGACGCTGGAGGTGCGCGAGACCGCCGACGGCCTGCGCTGCCTGTGGGAGTACAACACCACGCTGTTCGGCGCGGCGACGATCGCCCGCATGCAAGCGCATTTTCTGCTGGTGCTGGAGCAGGTGCTAGCCCAGCCCGACGCCGCGCTGGCCGACCTGCGGCTGCCGGCCCTGGCCGGGCGCCAGCCGCGCGCCGACGAGCCGAGCATCCTGCTCCCGGCGAGCCGGCCCGCGCCGCCGGAGGGCGACGGAGCGCCGCAGAGGGCGGTCGAGCGACAACTGGCCGCCATCTGGCAGGCGGTCCTGGGCCACGAGGTCGGCGTCGCGGATAACTTCTTCGCGCTGGGTGGCGACTCGATCTTGAGCCTCCAGATCGTGGCCCGCGCCGGGCAGCAGGGATTGCGGCTGACAGCGCGGCAACTGTTCCAGCACCAGACGATCGCCGACCTGGCCCCGGTGGTGCTGCACTCGACGAGCACGCCCGCGCCGATCGCCGACCAGGGGCCGGTGATGGGCGAGGCGCCGCTGACCCCGAGCCAGCGCTGGTTCTTCGCGCAGGCTCTGCCCGACCCGCACCATTTCAACCAGGCGATCGTGCTCCAAGCGCGGCGGACGATCGACATCAGCCTGCTTGAGCAGGCGCTACAGCACCTGCTCGCGCACCACGACGCCTTGCGCCTGCGGTTTGTGCGCACGACCGACGGCTGGCGCCAGTTTAACGGCAGCGTGGCGTCACAAGCGATCGTCAAGCTGATCGATCTCAGCGGCGTGCCGGCAGGGGAGCAAGGCGCCGCCCTGGCGGCGGCGCTGGCGGCCCAGCAGACCAACCTGCGCCTGCACCAGGGACCGCTCGTGCGAGTCGCTTGCTTTGATCTCGGCCCCGGCCAGCCGGCACGGCTCCAGTTGGTCATCCATCACCTGGTGGTCGACGGGGTATCGTGGCGCATTCTGCTGGACGACTTGCAGGCCGTCTACGATCGGCTGGCGCGCGGCCAAACGATCGCCCTGCCGCCCAAGACGACCTCGTTCAAGCGCTGGGCGATTCGGTTGACGGAATATGCCCAGAGTGCGGTGCTCCAGCAAGAGCGGCCCTATTGGCTGGACGTGCTGCGGCGGGGGCAGGGGCGGCTGCCGGTGGACTATCCGGGCGGCGCTAACACCGTCGAAATGCTTCAGGCAGTGACGGTGTCGCTCTCGACCGAGCGGACTCAAGCGCTGCTGCACCAGGTTCCCCAGGTCTATCGGTCGCAGATCGACGATATACTCTTGACCGCGCTGGCGCAGACTCTGGGGACGTGGAGCGGCGCAGGGGCGGTGCTGGTGGAGCTGGAGGGGTATGGGCGCGAGGAGCTGTTCGAGGATGTCGATCTGTCGCGAACCGTCGGCTGGTGTACCAGCATCTACCCGGTGCTGCTGGACCTGACGGGGGCACAGGGGCCGGCGCAGGCGCTCAGGGCGATCAAGCAGCAACTGCGCCAGGTCCCGCAGCGCGGCATTGGGTACGGCCTGCTGCGCTACCTGGCCCAGGATCGCGACATCGCCGAGCAGCTCCGCCAAGGGGGCCAGCCGCAGGTGGTCTTCAACTACCTGGGCCAGCTCGACCAGGTTCTGGCTGAGAATGGGCTGTTCGCCGCCGCAGGCGAACACGGCGGGCCGCTACAAAGCCCCCGCGGCACCCGCACCCACCTGCTCGATATCGCCGGCGTCGTGGCCGGCAACCAGCTCCACCTGACCTGGAACTACAGCGCAGGTGTTCATCGGCGCGAGACGATCGAGCGATTGGCGCAGGATTTCCTGACGGCGCTAGCCGGCCTAATCGACCATTGCCTCGCATGGGCCGGTGGCGGCTACACACCGTCCGACTTCCCGCTCATGGGCCTTGATCAGGCGACGGTCGATCGGCTGACGCGGGATCGGCACGTCGAAGATATCTACCCGCTCTCGCCGACGCAGCAGGGCATGCTCTTCGTCACACTCAGCCACCCGCAGCAGGGGCTGTACTGCGAGCAGATGAGCTGTACCTTCCGCAGCGCGCTGAACGGCCCGCTCTTTCGGCGCGCCTGGCAGGCGATCGTCGATCGGCACACGATCTTGCGTACTGCGATCGGGTGGGATCAGCTCGACCAGCCGCTCCAGATCGTCTACCGGGATGTCGAGCTGCCCTGGATCGAGCACGACTGGCGCGGGCTGGCGCAGGCCGACCAGCAGGCCCGCCGAGCAGCGCTCTTTGACGACGACCGCCGGCGTGGTTTCGACCTGGCGCGGGCGCCGCTGATGCGCGTGTACCTCATCCGTACCGCCGACGATGTGTACCAACTGCTCTGGAGTCATCACCACCTGCTGCTCGACGGCTGGTCCTGGCCGCTGCTCCTGAGCGAGGTCTTCAGCTTCTACCAAGCGCTCTGCGATGATCAGCCCCTGGTTCTCGATCAGCCGCGCCCGTACCGGGACTATATCGCCTGGCTCCAGCAGCACGGGATGGATGCGGCTAGGCAGTTCTGGTCGCGGACGCTGCGGGGGATGACCAAGCCGACGCCGCTATGGGTCGCCGATCAGCACGAGCCGGCGCCAGACATCCCGGCGCGCTACGCCGAGCAGCACCTCGATCTCTCGGAGCAGGTGTCGGAGATGCTGAAGGCACTGGTGCGGGCGCAGCACCTGACGCTCAACACCCTGATGCAGGGCGTTTGGGCATTGATCTTGAGCCAGGCAAGTGGCGATGACGATGTTGTATTTGGCACGACGATCTCCGGCCGCCCACCTGAGCTGGCAGGCAGCGAGACGATGGTCGGCCTGTTTATCAACACGATTCCGCTGCGCATCCAGGTCCACCCGGCCCAAGCGCTGGGCGACTGGCTGGCCGCGATCCAGGGCCGGCAGATCGAGGCCTACCAGCATGGGTACAGCTCGCCGGCGCAGATCCAGAGCTGGAGCGAGCTTCCGGGCGGGGCGCCGCTGTATGAGAGCCTGCTGGTCTTTGAGAACTACCCGGTGGACGCCGCCGTGCAGCAGCAGAGCCGGCAGCTCAACCTGAGCGGCATCCAGACGTTCATCAACAACGGCTACCCGCTGACCGTGCGCATTATCCCCAACCAGGCGGTCGCGCTCCATGTGCTGTTTGATAGCCGGCGATTTACGGAGGCTACCGCGCGGCGGATACTGGGCGCGATTGAGATGCTGCTGACCGCGATCGTCGAGCATCCCACGATCAGCGTGGGGGAGATCGCGCGCACGCTGAACGACTACGAGAACCAGGCGCGCCGGGAGCACCAGCAGGTCTTCAAGACGGTTCGCGGCGATAAGTTGAGGAATATCCGACGAAAGGCGATCAGCTAGGTAGCAGCGCATGCAAAATCACATCACGCAAGGATTCCGTCTATCCCCGCAACAGAAGCACCTCTGGCTCTTGCAGCAGGCCGGCCAGGGCGACCCATATCGGGCCTGGTGCTTGGTGACGATCGCGGGCGCGCTTGAGCCACAGGCGCTGATGCAGGCGATCGATCAGGTTGTCGGTCGCCACGAGATCCTGCGGACCACGTTCCGCTGCTTGCGCGGCATGGCCATCCCGCTCCAGGTTGTGGATGATCAGGTTGCCCCGGCGGTCCAGTGGCATGACCTTCGCGATGCCTCGGAAGCCGAACAGGCGGCCGGCGTCGAGCGGATCGTCGGCGGTATGCGCGGGCGCCGGTTCGACTTTGAGCGTGGGCCGTTGGGCGCGATCGGGGTGATCACCCTCTCGGACCAGCGATCCCTGCTGGTCATTGATCTGCCGGGGCTGTGCGCCGACGCGTTGGCGCTGACCAACCTCGTGCGCGAGATCGCCCGGACCTATGCTGCTCCCAGCGGCCAGGAGCCGGCCGACGAACTGCTCCAGTACGCCGATATCGCCGAATGGCAGAACGAGTTGTTCGAGTCGGAGGAGCAGGTGGTTGGGCGCGCATTCTGGCGCCGGCCCGAGCTGCCGCTGTACCTGCGGGAAAGGCTGCCGTTCGAGCGGCCTCCGAGCGATCCGGCGCGCTTTGAGCCGGACCTGGTCGAGGTGCCGATCAGCCCCGAAAGCCTGGCCGGGCTGGAGGCGCTGGCCCAGCACACGCGGTTCCCGCTCTCCGCGCTGCTGCTGGCGTGCTGGAAGATCATGCTGGGGCGCCTGATCCAGCAGCCGGCCTTGCTGATCGGCGTGGCCTGCGACGGGCGGAACTACCAGGAGCTTGAGCCGACGGTCGGTCTGCTGGCCCAATATCTGCCGCACGTCTCCACCGTGGCGGGCGAGCGTAGCTTTCGGGAGCTTGCCGAGGAGACCAGCCGGTCGCTCGACGAGATGCAGACATGGCAGGAGGCCTTCGCGTGGGAGCAGATCGCCGAATTGAGCGAGGCGACCGAGCCGTTCTGGCCGGTGTGCTTCGAGTTCGGCCAGCAGGTTGGCCCGCTCGCGGCCGGCCACGCATCGTTTTCGCTCGATCGGTATGATGCGTGCGTCGATAGGTTCAAGCTGAAGCTCGCGTGTACCCGTACCGCGGGCGGCCTGCGGATCGAGCTGCGGTACAACGCGCAGGTCATCTCCGCAGACACCGCCAATATCCTGGCCGGTCAGCTTCAGGCGCTGGTGGCGAGCGCGATGGACTCGCCCGAGTTGAGCGCCGACCAACTGAATTTGCTGGGCGCCCGCGATCGTCACCGCATCGTGGTCGCGCTCAACCAGACGCGGGTAGACCATCAGCGGCGCCGGCTGGTTCACGAGCTGTTTGAGGAGCACGCGGCCCGTCTGCCCGGTCATGTCGCCGTCAGGTATGAGGCGCAGCAACTGACCTACGCCGAACTCAACACGCGCGCCAATCAACTGGCACGCCACCTGCGCGCGCGCGGCGTGGGGCCGGATACGCCGGTGGCCCTGTGTCTAGAGCGGTCGGCAGACATGGTGGTGGCGATTCTGGGCATTCTCAAGGCCGGGGGCGCCTACGTCCCGATCGACCTGGCCCAGCCGCCCGAACGCCTGACCTGGATGCTGCGGGATGCCAAGGTGCCGGTGCTCCTCACGAGCAAAGAGATTGGAGATCGGAGAGTAGAGATTGACGCGGCTGAGAAATCTCCAATCTCCAATCTCCAATCTCCGAGTGCAGTCTACCTGGATGCCGATTGGGATCACATTGCCCAGCAGCCGGGGACGAACCTGGACTGCGCGGCGACGCCGGCCAACCTGGCCTACGTGATCTACACCTCCGGCTCCACCGGCACGCCGAAGGGGGTGGCAGTGGAGCATGGGCAGCTCCTGAACTACCTCCAGGCCATCCAGCGTCGTCTCAGCCTGCCGCCGGGTGCCAGTTTTGCGCTGGTCTCGACGTTCGCGGCCGACTTGGGCAACACGGTCCTCTTTCCAGCCCTGTGTGGCAGCGGGTGCCTGCACGTGATCGCGCAGGATCGAGCCGTAGACCCAGATCGGCTAGCCGAGTACCTCCGCCGTCACCCGGCCGATTGTTTGAAGATCGTACCATCGCACCTGCGCGCGCTCCTGGTCGCCTCCGAGCCGGCTGCGATCGTGCCGCGCCGCTGGCTCATTCTGGGCGGTGAGGCGGCCGGCTGGGATCTCGTCGAGCGCGTGCGGTCGCTGGCGCCGGGCTGCGCCATCCTGAACCACTACGGCCCAACCGAGACGACGATCGGCGTGCTGACCCACCTCATTGATGGGCAGGCCGATCTCGATCGGGCGCCGACGGTGCCGCTTGGCCGCCCGATCGACAACACGCAGATCTACATCCTGGATCGGCGGCTCCGACCGGTCGCACCCTGGGAGCCGGGCGAGATCTATATCGGCGGAGCCAATGTGACGCGCGGCTACCTGGGGCGGCCCGATCTGACCGCCGAGCGATTCATTCCCAACCCGTTCACGACGACCGACGACCCCTTCGACACGGCTCAGGGCAGGCGACGACCGACGACCGATCCGTTTGACACGGTGACAAGGCGACAAGCTGACAAGGTGACGGAGGCCGGAGATGCGCTCACCCCTTCACCCCTTCACCCTTTCACCCTGTCAGAGTCGCCGATGATCAGTGGTCAGTGGTCGGTGGTCGGCGGTCGGCTATATAGGACCGGCGACCGGGCACGCTACTGCACCGACGGGACGATTGAGTTCCTGGGGCGCGTCGACGACCAAGTCAAGATCCACGGCTTCCGCGTCGAGCCAGCCGAGGTCGAGGCGGCCATACGCCAAAGCCCGGCCGTGCGGGCGGCGGCCGTGGTGTGGGAAGACAGCCATCAGGAGAAGCGGCTGGTTGCGTATGTCGTCCCCACCCAAGAACAAAGAACAAAGGACAAAGAACAAAAGAAAGAGAAGCTTGATTCTCAATTCTCAATTCTCAATTCTCAATTTTCAGGAGAGTTGCGCCAGTTCCTCCGTGAGCGCCTACCGGACTATATGATACCCTCCGCGTTTGTGCTGCTCGACGCGCTGCCGCTGACCGCCAACGGCAAGCTGGATCGCCAGGCGCTGCCGGCTCTTGATCGGTCGCAGCCGCGCACGGTGGCGGCCTACCAGGCGCCCCGCACGCCGACCGAGGCGCTGCTGGCCACGATCTGGGGCCAGGTGCTGGGGGTCGAGCGGGTGGGAATTCACGATAACTTTTTTGAGCTGGGCGGCGACTCGATCCTGAGCATCCAGATCACCGCCAGGGCCAACCGCGCCGGCTTGCGGCTGACCCCCAGACTCGTGTTCCAACACCGCACCATCGCCGACCTGGCTGGGGCCGCCGGCACCGGCCCGGCCATCCACGCCGACCAAGGGCTGATCTTCGGCCCGGTCCCGCTGACGCCGATCCAGCGCTGGTTCTTCGAGCAGCACCTGGAAGACCCGCACGTCAAAGTTCAGCCGGTCCTGCTTGAGGTGCCCAGGACGGTCGATCCGGCCCTGGTCGAGCTGGTGCTCCACCAATTGATGGAGCACCACGACGCGCTGCGACTACGCTTTATTCTTGATGCGGTCGGGTGGCGGCAGATCAACGCGAACGGTGAGACGGCGACCCTGCTGAGTGCGGTCGATCTATCGGCCGTGCCGGCAGCCGACCAGGCGCGGGCGATGGAGATGGCTCTGGCCGAGCTTCAGGCCGGCATGCGCCTCCCCGAAGGCCCGCTGATGCGCGGCATTCTGTTTGACTTGGGCGGCGACCAGCCGCACCGTCTGTTGCTGGCCACGCATATCCTGGCGGCCGATGCCTTTTCCTGGCGCATCCTGCTGGACGATCTACAGACCGCCTACCAGCGGCTGAACCGCGGTGAGCCGATCGGTCTGCCCGCGAAGACCAGCTCGTTTCAGTACTGGGCTGAGTGCCTGGCGACACACGCCCAGTCGGAAGAACTGCGCCGGGAGCTGGACTATTGGTACGGCCAACTCAGCGCGGCCAGCGGCCGGCTGCCGGTCGATCACCCTGGGGAGCGCAACGCCGAGACCTCCGGCAGCGTGCTGACGGTCGCGCTGACCCCGCAGGAAACCGATGCGCTCTTGCAGGACGTGCTCGCGGCCCACGGGGCGCAGATCAATGATGTGCTGCTGGCGGCGTTGATCCAGACGCTTTCGCCCTGGGCCGGCGCGCCATCGCTGATCGTCAATATCGCCGGCCATGGGCGCACGCCGATCTTCGACCAGGTGGACGTATCGCGCACCGTCGGCTGGTTTGGCACCCGCTACCCGGTCCTGCTAAACGGCGGAGACAGCCGGATGGCCGAACTGGTACACGGGGTGAAAGAGCAGCTCCAGCGAGTGCCAGGCGCCGGGATCGGCTATGGCCTGCTGCGCTACTTGTGCCGGGATAGTGCGGTCGCGCAGATGCTGGGCGCGCTGCCATCCGCCGAAGTATGTTTTAACTACCTGGGACAGTTTGACCAGGTGCTGGCCGGGTCACTGGACTTCAGACCGGCCTCGGAGGCGATCAGGCCGGCCCCTCGGTCGCGCGGGCAGCGCCGCTACCTGCTGGAGGTGCAGAGCGGCGTGTTTGGCGGCCAGTTCCAGGTCGAGTGGCTCTACAGCGAGGCCGTCCACGACCGCGCGACGATCCGGCGCCTGGCCGACACGTTCATCCAGGCGCTGCGGTCGCTGATCGACGACCACCCGGCGGAGGCGCCGCGGGACTATACCCCGGCTGATTTCTCGCTGCTTCAGCTCGATCAGCAGCAGCTCGACAAGCTTCTTAAAAAGGCCAGCAGAGCGTAATCGAATGAAACTACCAAGCGATCAAATCGAAGATATTTACCCGCTCTCGCCCATGCAGCAAGGCATGTTTTTCCATACGCTGTACGGGCCAGTGTCAGGGGTGTATATCAAGCAGCGCTGCTACCTCCTGCGCGGGGCGCTCGACATCTCAGTCTTCACGCGCGCCTGGCAGCAGTTGGTCAACCGCCACTCGATCCTGCGTAGCGCCTTCTTCTGGGATGATCTCGACGAGCCGGTCCAGGTGGTCTACCGGCATGTGGACCTGCCGATCCTCCAGGACGACTGGCGCGCCCTGCCGGCGACCGAGCAGGAGGCGCAGTTGGAGACCTACTGCATGGCCGAGCGTCGGCGCGGGCTTAATCTGGCCGCCGTGCCGCTGATGCGCCTGGCGCTCATCCGCGTGGCCGAGGACGCGCACTACTTTGTATGGACCTACCACCACCTGCTGCTGGATGGGTGGTGCAACGCCTTGATCCTGGGCGAGCTGATCACCCTGTACACGGCCATCTCGCAGGGTCGGCGGGCACAGCTTGCGCCGGCGCAGCCGTACCGCGACTACATCGCGTGGCTCAAGCATCAGGATATTACGCGGGCAGAGGCGTTCTGGCGGCAAACACTCAGCGGGTTCCGCGCGCCCACGGCGATCGCCACCAAGCCGCCGACGCACAGCCAGCCCGACGATGCGCCCGACAACGCGCTCGAACAGCTCCAGCTCTCACGAACGGCGACCACGGCGCTGCGCTCGATGGCCCGGCAGCACCAACTGACGTTGAACACCCTGGTCCAGGGGGCCTGGGCGCTACTGCTGGGCGCCTACAGCGGCCAGGATGACGTGGTCTTCGGCATCGCCGTGGCGGGGCGCCCGGCCGACCTGCCGGGCAGCGAGTCAAGCGTCGGGCTGTTTGTCAACACATTGCCCGCGCGGGTGCGACTCGACCCGCAGGCTGAACTGATCGGATGGCTGAATCAGCTCCAGAACCAGCAAGTCGAGGCCCGGCAGTATGAGTACACCCCGCTGATCCGCATCCATAGTTGGAGCGAGGTTGCGCGAGGTGTGCCGCTATTCGAGAGCGTGTTGGCCTTTGAAAATTACCCGGCCCCGGTCGCCGCCGCAGGCTCCGGCGGCATGCTGACGATCGAGTACCTTCGATCGATCGAAAAGACCAATCTGCCGCTGAACGTCGTCGTGATGCCCGGCGCCGAGCTGCTGGTCGAGCTGTGGTATGACCGCCAGCGCTTTGATAGCGCCACGGTTAGGCGGATGCTGGATCTTTTCGAGGCCCTGCTGGAGCATATGGCTGCGCGCCCGCGCTGCCGGCTTGCCGATCTGCCGACCGTCGGGGCGACCGAGCGCGAGCAACTGCTGCTGGGCTGGAACGACACCGCGCAGCCCACGCCGGTCGGCGGCTGCCTACACCAGCTCGTCGAGGCCCAGGCCGAGCGCACGCCCGAAGCCATCGCGGTGATCTTCGACCACCGACCGCCGACCACCGACCACATGTCCTCAATTCTCAATTCTCAATTCTCAATTCTCAATTCTCAATTCTCATATGTGACCTACGCCGAGCTGAACAAGCGCGCCAACCAGCTCGCCCAGGAGCTGCGGCGGCGCGGCGTCAGCCCGGAGACGATGGTGGGCATCTGCATCGAGCGCTCGATCGAGATGGTGGTGGGGATCTTAGGGATTCTGAAGGCCGGCGGCGCCTTCGTGCCGCTCGACCCGTCCTACCCGCCCGAGCGGCTGGCCTTCATGCTGCGGGACGCCCAGGCCACGGTGCTGCTCACTAGCCAAGAACAAAGAACAGAGAACAAAGAACAAAGAACTACCGAACGTAAGGGCGTATTGCATACACCCCCAGCGGACGACGTAAGAGCCTACAGCACTACGCCCCCAGCGGACCCTGGACAACCAACCGTGCTCGATCTGATCGCCGACTGGGACGACATCGCCCAGCAGCCGGAGACGAACCTGGACAGCGCGGTGACGCCGGCCAACCTGGCGTACGTGATCTACACCTCCGGCTCGACCGGGACCCCCAAGGGGGTGATGATCACACACCAGGGAATCTGCAACACGATCGGCTGGAAGACCGGGTTCTACCAGATGACCGAGCGCGACAGCCTGCTGCAAAACTTCCCATTTGCATTCGACCCCTCGATCGGGCAACTGTTTGGCCCGCTGACGGTCGGAGCCCGCCTGATCTTGAGCCAGCCAGGCGGCCAGCAGGACATCGCCTACCTGCTCGATCAGATCGGGAAACATCAGATTCCGGTCTTTGACTGTACGCCCTCGGTGCTCCAGATGCTGCTCGATCAGGAGGATCTGACGGCCTGCGCCTCGCTGCGGGCGGTCTTTTGCGGCGGCGAAGCGCTCCCGATCGAACTCCAGGCGCGCTTCGCCCAGCGCCTGGGCGCGCAGCTCCACAACTGCTACGGCCCGACCGAGTGCTCGATCGACAGCACATGCTGGACCTGTACGCCCGACAGCGCCGGGCCGATCACCCCGATCGGCCGCCCGATCGCAAATACCCAGATCTACCTGCTAGACCAGTGGCTGCGGCCGGTTCCGATCGGGGTGCCGGGGGAGATCGCGATCGGCGGCCTGGGCCTTGCCCGCGGCTACCTGGGCCGGCCCGACCTGACCGCCGAGCGCTTCGTGCCCAATCCCTTCCCGACGACCGACGACCCCTTCGACACGGCTCAGGGCAGGCGACGACCGACGACCGATCCGTTTGACACGGTGACAAGGCGACAAGGTGACAAGGTGACGGAGGCCGGAGATGCGCTCACCCCTTCACCCCTTCACCCTTTCACCCTGTCAGAGTCGCCGATGGTCAGTGGTCAGTGGTCAGTGGTCGGTGGTCGGTTGTATCGGACCGGCGACCTGGCCCGCTACCGGCCCGACGGCACGATCGAGTTCCTGGGCCGCGCCGATCAGCAGGTGAAGATCCGTGGACATCGCATCGAGCTGGGCGAGGTCGAGCGCAATTTGCTGGACCACCCCGACATCCACGAGGCTGCCGTCGTCGCGCGCGAGGACACGCCGGGAGACCAGCGGCTGGTGGCCTACATCGTCCCCGACCAAGAACAAAGAACAAAGCCTGTCCTGAGCGAAGTCGAAGGGAACAAAGAACAAAAGAGCGAGAAGGAAGATTCTCAATTTTCAATTCTCAATTCTCAATTCTCTGGGGAGTTGCGCGCGTTCCTCAAGCAACGCCTGCCCGGCTACATGCTGCCGTCGGCCTTCGTCGGCCTTGACGCGCTGCCACGGCTGCCCAGCGGCAAAGTCGATCGCCGGGCGCTGCCCAGGCCCGATCAGGGTCGCCCTGAGCAGCAGGCCGCCTTTGTGGCACCGCGCGGACCGATCGAGGAGGCGCTGGCCGAGCTGTGGGCTGCTGTGCTCCAGATCGATCGCGTCGGCAGCGCGGATGATTTCTTTGAGCTGGGGGGCCACTCGCTGCTGGCAACCCGGCTGATCGCTCGCATACGCGATGCGTTTGATATCCAACTGCCGCTGCGCAGCCTGTTTGAGAACCCTAAACTCTCGGACCTGGCACAGGCGATCATGAGGCAGCAGATTGAGCAGGCCGGCCAGGCAGATATCGCGCTGCTGCTCGACCAACTGCAATCGATGTCCGAGGAACAGGCGAGACAATTAATCGAGTAAGTCGCGTTCGTGTGGCATCTTGGGGCGGGGAGGTGTGGAGGGGCCGCCCTCCACGATCTTGTTTTCTCCCACTGTCATCTTCTCCACCAGAACGCGAGTTATAGTCTTTCAGAAAAAGAATTGGAAAGGGAGGGGCAAGGGGAGGGCAGCCCTCCCCTTAAACCCCACCCCAACCAGTTGTAAAGATAAGGTCAACATGAATCACAATCAGAGCGCGCAGCGGATCGTCCAGATCGGCATGGCCTTTTGGGGCTCCAAGGTGCTCATGACGGCCGTATCGCTGGGTCTGTTCGCCGCCTTAGCGGAGGGGCCGCTCGACACCCGGCAACTGACCAGCAGACTTGAGTTGCACCCGCGCGGCGCGCGCGACTTCTTTGACGCGCTGGTCTCGCTCGGCCTGCTTGAGCGCAACGACGACCTGTACGCGAACACGCCCGAGGTAGACCTCCTCTTTGATCGTGCGAAGCCCTCCTACATCGGCGGCTGGTTTGAGCTGACCAACAGCCGGCTGTACCCGGTCTGGGGGTTGCTCGACGAGGCGCTGCGTACGGGCCAGCCGCAGAACGAGGCCAAGCAACTGGCCGACTACTACGGCAACCTGTGCAGCGCGCCGGCCCGCCTCAATACGTTTCTGAGCGGGATGTCCGGCCTCAGTATGGAGACGGCCAGGGTAGTCGCCAGTGCCTTTCCCTGGCGCGACTACCGAACGTTCGCCGATATCGGCGGGGCGCAGGGCACGCTGGGGGTGCAACTGGCCCTGGCCAACCAGCATCTCACCGGCATCACCCTGGATCTCGCGCCGGTCGAGCCGTACTTTCACGAGCATGTCGCCGCGTTCGGGCTTGCCGACCGCCTGCGGTTTCAGCCGGGCGACTTCTTCGCCGACGCCCTGCCGACCGCCGATGTGCTGGTCATGGGCCACGTGCTGCATAATTGGAACCTGGATGAGAAGCGCCTGCTGATCAGGAAGGCCTACGAGGCGCTGCCGGAAGGTGGGGCGCTGTTGGTGTACGAGGCGCTGCTTGACGACGAACGCCGCCAGAACACCTTTGGGCTGCTGATGAGCCTCAACATGCTGCTCGTCACCCACGGCGGCTTTGTGTTCACCGGGACCGAGTGCCAGGGGTGGATGCGCGAGGCCGGGTTCCGCGCGACGCGCGTCGAGCACCTGACCGGCCCGGACTCCATGGTCATCGGGATCAAGTAACGCCAGCGGAGAACAGCCATGGACGACCTTTTGAGCCAGCTCTCGCAGCTCTCGCCGGCCAAGCAACTGCTGCTCCAAAAGCTGCTGCGGGAGCGCTCGGGCGGCGGCCAGGCGGCGCAGATCATTCCGCGCCGCGCGAACGACCAGCCCATCCCATTGACGTTCGCCCAACATCGCCTGTGGCTACTCAGCCAGATGGCGCTCGGTAGCCCGGCCTACAATATGTGCCTGGCGGTGCGGCTGGCCGGGCCGCTCGCCACCGACGTGCTGCGCCGCTGCCTCGACGAGGTGGTGCGCCGCCACAGCGTGCTTCGGACGACCTTCGCCGTCGTCGATGGCAACCCGATCGCAGTGATTGCGCCTGAGCTGCGCCTGGACCTCGCGCTGCTCGACCTACGGCTGCTTCCGACCGGCGACCGCCGGCGCGAGCTGGAGCGGCTGGTCGTGGACGAGCGGCAGCGCCCCTTCGACCTGGCGCGCGGCCCGCTGGTGCGCGCGGCTGTCATCCAGGTTGATGAGCAGGACTATGCGGTGCTGATCACCATGCATCACATCGTCTCGGATGGGTGGTCAATGGAGATCGTGATTCGCGAGATCGGCGCGGCGTACGGCGCGTATGTGAGCGGCAGGGCGCCGGCGCTGCCCGAGCTGCCGATCCAGTACGCCGATTTCGCCTGCTGGCAGCAGCGGCGGCTCCAGGGCGACGCCACCCAGGCTCAGCTCGCCTATTGGCAGCAGCAACTGAGCGGCCTGCCGCCCCTTCAAACGCTGCCGTTCGAGCAACCGCAGCCTGAGCGCGCGCTGCCCTCGACCGCGCCGGCCCAGTCCACCCGCCAGCCGTTGAGCATTCCACTCGCCCTGGTGGTTGCCCTCCAGCAGTTGAGCCGGCAGACCAGCGTGACCCTTTTTATGGTCCTGCTGGCCGCCTTCAAGCTGCTGCTGTATCGCTATACCCGCCAGGCCGATGTCGTCGTCGGCTCGCCGGTGGCCAACCGCACGCACAGCCAGACCGAGAGTCTGATCGGCTGCTTTATCAATACACTGGTGCTTCGCAGCGATCTGGGCGGCAATCCCAGCGTCCACGAGCTGCTGCTGCGGGTCCGCGACGTTGTGCTGAACGGGCACGCCCACCAGGAAGTGCCCTTTGAGATGATCGTGGAGATGCTCCAGCCCAAGCGCGAACTTCATCGCCCGCCGCTGTTTCGCACCTGGTTTGTCCTCAACACCGCCCCGTCGCTCCAGGCCGATCTTCCGGGGCTGGCGATCAGCCCGCTCCTGCCGCAGCTTGAGGGCATCGGCGACGCAAAATACGATCTCAAGCTCGACCTGCTGCACAGCGGCGCCGAGATCAGCGGCTTTTTCGAGTACAAGACCGAGCTGTTCAGCCAGGTCGCGATTCGCAAGCTGGCCGATCAGCTTACGGCGCTCCTGGAGCTGATCGCGGCGCATCCAGAGAAGCCGATCGAGTCGCTCGTCGATCTGCTGAGAACGATCGACGAGCGCCGATCGGATCAGCTCATGGGCGAGCGGAAACACGAGAACACCCAGCGGCTCAGGCGGGCCGAGCGAAAATCGATCAAACAATCTTAATGCTATAGCGTTCCTATCAGGGTTGTAAAGTTGGGAATGAGTTTTTGTGGGGGCTTCCCACACCCCCTTTACAAATCATTAAGGAGCAGGTTCGATGCAAAGCGCTCAGATCGAAGGATACCGGGTTTCCCCGCAGCAAAAATATCTGTGGTCGCTCCAGCGGCGCGGCGAGACCGATGCCTATTGCATCGTCGGGGTGATCAAGATCACGGGATGCCTTGACCGGGAACTGCTTCGAGCAGCGCTCGACCTGCTGGTGCGCCGGCACGAGATTCTGCGCACGGTCTACCAGTGCCTCCCCGGCGTGACCATCCCGCTCCAGGTGATCGAGGAGCCATGCAGCGTGCCGCTGACGGAGGTCGACCTGGGCGCGCTCACGCTGGAGGCGCAGGCTACATGTGTAGAGACGCTGTTCGCGGAGGCCGGCCAAGCGCCCTTCGACCTGGAACATGGGCCGCTTGTGCGGGCGGCGCTCCTAGTGTGTTCCCCAGAAGACCAGCGCCTGCTGCTCAGCGTACACGCGCTGTGCGCCGATGGCTACACGCTCCAGCACCTGGCCGCCGAGATCGGCCGCTGCTATGAAACATGCCGCAGCGGCGCCGAGCCGAACGATGAGCCTTTGCAGTACGCCAATATCGCCGAATGGCGGCATGAGATCCTGGCGAGCGAGCAGGCCAGCGAAGAAAGCTTGTATTGGCAGCAGCTCGACCTCTCGACCGTGGGCCGCGCAAGGCTTCCTTTTGAGCTACAGCCGGACGATCAGGCGGTCTTTCGGCCACGCGGCGCACCGATAGCCCTTGAGCCTCACACGCTAGCGCAGCTCCTGGCCTGTGCCGAGCACCACAACACGACCCTGGAGGTGCTGCTGCTGGCTTGCTGGCAGATCGTGCTGAGTCGTTTCACCGAGCGCTCGGAGCTGTGTATCGGGCTGTCTTGCAGCGGGCGGGCGTATGAAGATCTGAAGCAGGTGCTCGGGCCGCTTGAAAAGTTTGTGCCACTCTGCTGCGCCAGCGCATCCGAACAGCCGTTTGCCGGGTTTCTGGGGCAGGTTGGCCTACTCTGCCGGAGGATTCGCGAGCGGCAGGAGTACTTCGCCTGGGAGCAGACCGCGATCGGCAGCGCGCTTGACGATGTGCCGGCGCGCTTGCCGTTCTGCTTCGAGTTCCATGCGCCATCCAGCTACCGGGGAGCCGAGAATCTCGCATTCGCCCTCGACCGGCAATCCGCCTGTACCGAGCGCTTCACGCTCAAGCTGTCGTGCATGTACCACGAGGACGGCGCCCCCAGCCTGGCGATCACGCTGTACTACGATCCCGCCCGCGTTGAGGGCGCCGACATCGCCGGGCTGGCGACCGCCTTTTCCGCGCTCGTGGCCGACGCCGTGCGAGACGCCACAGCGCCGATCTCCCAGCTCAGGCTCCTGCGCCCCCAGGAGGCCGGCGCGCTGCTCACCGCCCTACGGGGCGTCAGGGCGCCCTACCCCGCAACCTGCATCCAGCAACTCTTCGAGGCCCAGGTCGAGCGCACCCCCGACCGCCGCGCCCTGGTCGCCGACGGGCAGGCGCTGACCTACGCGGCGCTCAACCGCCGGGCCAACGCAACTGGCACATGCCCTGCGGCGGCGCGGGGTGCGACCGGATACGCCGGTCGGCCTGTGCGTCGGGCGCTCGCAGGAGCTGATCGTCGGGCTACTGGGCATCCTCAAGGCCGGGGGCGCCTACGTCCCGCTCGATCCGCAGGCTCCCAAGGAGCGCCTGGCGCGCCAACTCGTGGAGCTGAAGGCCCCGATCATCGTGACCCAGGCGCAGCACCTGGGCCACCTGGCCGCGCTCCACGGCGACCGCATCTGCCTCGATCGCGATAGTGCGGGGCTGGACGAAGAGGCCACCGACAACCCGGCGTGCGTGAATGTCCCGCAGCACACGGTCTACATCATCTTCACCTCCGGGTCGACCGGCGTGCCCAAGGGCGTGGCGATATCGCATCAGAGCCTGGTCAACTACAGCACCTCGATCACGCGGGCGCTCGACCTGGAGCAGATGTCGGGGGAGCACGCGCTCCAGTTCGCCAATGTCTCGACGATCGCGGCCGATCTCGGCAACACCGTGATCTTTCCGGCGCTGCTCTGCGGCGGGTGCCTGCACATGCTGGGCCAGGATGTCGTCACCGACGCCGGCGCCTTCACGCGCTCGCTGGCCGCCCACGCGATCGATGTGCTCAAGATCGTCCCGTCGCACTTCCGCGCCCTGCTCACATCGCACGCTTGCGATCGGGAGCTGATGCCGCGAAGATACCTGATCTTCGGCGGCGAGGCGCTCCCATGGGAGCTGGTGGATCGGCTGGCCGCCGCCTCGACCGGCTGCCGGATCATCAACCACTACGGCCCAACCGAGACCACTGTCGGGGCGCTAATGGGGTTCGTCGAGCCGCGCGGGAGCAGGACCGCAAGCTCGCCGGCTGTCCCGCTGGGGCGACCGATCGCCAACACCGAGGTGTACATCCTCGACCAGCACTTGCGCCCACTGCCGCCCAACGTGCCCGGCGAGATATGTATCGGGGGGGATGGCGTCGCCAGGGGCTACCTTGGGCAACCGGCGTTGACCGCCGAGCGATTCGTCCCGTGTCCGTGGTCAGTTGTCAGTAGTCAGTTGCAACGGACAACGGACAACGGACCACTGACAACGGACAACCGGCTGTACCGCACCGGCGACCGTGGGCGCTGCCGGGCGGATGGGGTGATCGAGTTCCTCGGGCGGGCGGACCATCAGATCAAGATCCGCGGCTTCCGGGTCGAGATCGGGGAGATCGAGGCGGCGCTGTGCCGGCATCCGGCCGTGCGCGAAGCCGTCGTGCTGGCAGGCGAGGATACGCCGGGGGAGCAGCGGCTGGTGGCCTACATTGTCAGTAGTCAGTTGTCAGTAGTCAGTGGTCAGTTGCCTTCCTCCAACAATGACACTTCTGACAACGGAGCCATCGACTTCGCTCAGGGTAAGCAACGGACAACGGACAACGGACAACGGACAAGTGAATTACGGGCCTTTCTACGCGATCATCTGCCCGAGTACATGCTTCCCTCGGCGTTCGTGTACCTGCGGGCGCTGCCGCTCACGGCCAATGGGAAGATCGATCGCCAGGCCCTGGCCGCCCTCGCCACCGGCCTGGCCGACCACGACGCTGAGTACATCGCCCCGCGCACGCCGGTCGAAGAGATCGTCAGTGGAATCTGGTCGCAGATCCTGGGCGTCAGCCAAGTGGGCATCCAGCAGAACTTCTTTGAGCTTGGCGGCCATTCGCTCCTAGCAACCCAGGTGCTCTCCCGCATCCGCGCGGCGTTCCAGGTCGAGCTGCCGATCCACACGCTCTTCAATGCGCCCACGGTCGCCGGCTTCGCCCAGGCGATTGCGGGCGCGCAGCTCGCCCTGAAGGGCTTGCTTGCGCCGCCGATCGCTCCTGCCCCACGCGGCGACGAACTCCCACTCTCGTTTGCACAGCAGCGCCTGTGGTTCCTCGACCAACTCAGCCCCGGCAGCACCCAGTACAATATGCCGCTCGTCGCGCTGCGGTTGAGGGGCCGGATCGACCTTGGCGCGCTGGAGCAAAGTATCGGCGCGCTGGTCCAGCGGCACGAGAGCCTACGGACCACGTTTCCCGCGTATGACGGCCGCCCGATTCAAGTCATCGCTCCGGCCACGCCGGCCCTGCTGGACCTGTTGGACCTACGCGACCTGCCCGAGGCCGAGCGCCAGCAGGAGCTACGGCGGCTGATCGAGGGCGAGTCGCAGCGCCCCTTCGACTTGAGCGCCGGCCCGCTGCTGCGCATCACCGTCATCCGGGCCGCCGAAAGCGAGGTGGTGCTGCTCCTGGCGCAGCACCACATCATCTCCGACGGCTGGTCGTCGCAGGTGCTCTTCCGGGAGTTCGCCGCCTGCTATGATGCGTTCGCCCGGCAGCAGCCCCTGCGGCTGCCGGAGCTGCCGGTCCAGTACGCCGACTTCGCCCTCTGGCAGCAGGAATGGCTGCGGGGCGAGGTGCTGGAGGCGCATCTGTCCTTCTGGCGCGGGCAACTGGCCGGCGAGCTACCGGCGCTGTCGCTACCGACCGACCGCCCGCGGCCGGCGATCCAGACCTTTCGCGGGGCGCGGCACAGCTCGTCGCTGCCCGACGACCTGTACGCCGCGCTCAAGCAGTTGAGCCGCCAGGAGCATGTCACCCTGTTTATGACGCTGGCCGCCGGGTTCGCGACGCTGCTTTGGCGCTACACCCAGCAGACCGATATCGTCATCGGGACGCCGATCGCCAACCGCAACCGGGCCGAGATCGAGGGGCTGATCGGGTTTTTCGTCAACACCCTAGTGCTCAGGTTCGATCTCGGCGCGCCCCTGAGCTTTCGGGAGCTGCTGGCCCACGTGCGCGCGACAGCGCTTGCGGCCTACGAGCACCAGGATCTGCCGTTCGAGAAGCTGGTGGAGATGCTGAATCTCCCCCGCGATCTGAGCCGAACGCCGATCTTCCAGGTGATGTTTGTGTTCAATGAGGAGCACGCGCCGTTTCAGCCGATCGAGCTGCCGGGGCTGACGATCGCGCCCCTGACCGCCGAGACCCAGACCGCCAAGTTCGACCTGACGCTGGTGATATCGGAGCGCGCCGACACGCTGTTCGCGGCCTTCGAGTACAACGCCGATCTGTTCGACGAAACCACGATCGAGCGCATCTTGGGGCATTTTCAGACCCTGCTGTACGCCGCGACGACCGAGCCTGGGCAGCCGATCGCGGATCTGCCGCTAATGACCGGCGTGGAGCGGCAGCAGCTCCTGGGGCCGTGGGCGATCACGCGGTCGCCGGCGCCGCGCGTGTGCTTTCACCGGCTCTTTGAGGCGCAGGCCGAGCGAACGCCTGATGCAATCGCCGTCAATTTCGAGGATCAACAGCTTTCGTACGACGAGCTGAACCGGCGCGCGAACCACCTGGCACACTATCTACAGGCGCGCCAGGTGGCACCCGGCACGCTGGTCGGCATCTGCATGGCCCGCTCGGTCGAGCTGATCGTGGCCATGCTGGGCGTCGTCAAGGCTGGCGGCGCCTACGTGCCGCTCGACCCAGCCTACCCCGCCGAGCGGCTCCGGTATATGCTGGATGACGCGCAGGTCTCGGTGCTACTCACCAACGAAGAACAAAGAACAAAGCTCGTCCTGAGCGAAGTCGAAGGGAACAAAGAACAAAGAACCGATAGAACCATCGATCGTAAGGGCCTATTGCATACGCCCCCAGCGAACCCTGGACAACCAACTATGATCGATCTGGTCGCTGACTGGGAACAGATCGCCCGGCAACCGGCGACGAACCTGGACGTAGATGTCGCGCCCGACCACCTGGCCTACATCATCTATACCTCCGGCTCGACCGGCCGGCCAAAGGGCGTCCTGGTATCGCACGCTGGCCTGAGCAACCTGGCGCTGGCGCAGATCGCGGCCTTTGAGGTCAAGCCGGGCGGGCGGGTGCTCCAGTTCGCTTCATTTAGCTTTGACGCGGCGATCTCGGAGGTGATGATGGCGCTGCTGGCCGGTGCGACGCTGGTGATGGCGCCGCCGGAGAGCTTGCGACCGGGCGCCGATCTGCTCGGGCTGCTCCGCGCGCAGGCGATCAGCACGGTCACGCTGCCCCCAGCGGCGCTGGCGCTCCTACCGGTCGAGGAGCTTCCGCAGTTGCGAACGATCGTCGTGGCGGGCGAGCCATGCCCGGTCAGTGTCGCCGCCGCCTGGGGCCGGCGGCAGCGGGTCATCAACGCCTACGGCCCGACCGAGGCCAGCGTGTGCGCCACACTGGCGCCCTATCTTCACGACGAGCCGATCCTGTCGATCGGGCTCCCAATCGCCAATGTCGAGGTTTACCTGCTGGACGCGCAGATGGAGCCGGTGCCGGTCGGGGTGCCGGGCGAGTTGGTGATCGGGGGCGACGGCCTGGCGTGGGGGTACCTCAACCACCCGGCCTTGACCGCCGAGCGCTTCGTACCCAACCCCTTTGCCGAGAACAAAGAACAAAGAACAAAGAACAAAGAACCGAGAACCCAGGATGGCCATCCTCCATCCTCCATCCTCCATCCTCCATCCTCCCGGCTGTACCGGACCGGCGACCTGGCCCGGCGCCTGCCTGACGGGCGGATCATGTTCATCGGGCGCCTGGACAGCCAGGTCAAAGTGCGCGGTTTCCGCATCGAGTTGGGCGAGATCGAGGCCCTCCTGGCGACCCACCCAGGCGTGCGCGTAGCGGCGGCCCAGCTCGACGAGACGCCCTCGGGCGACCGGCGGATCGTCGCCTATATCGTCCCTAACCAAGAACAAAGAACAAAGAACCAAGAACAAAGCAGCGAGAAGACTGATTCTCAATTCTCAATTCTCAATTTTCAATTTTTAGATGAGTTGCGCGCCTTGCTCAAGCAGCGGCTGCCGGAGTACATGATACCTGCGGCGTTCGTGCTGCTGGACGCGCTGCCGCTGACTGTGTCGGGCAAGATCGATCGGCGCAGGCTCCCCGCGCCGGACGTAGAGCGCGCCGCGACGGGCCAGGCGATCGTTGGCCCGCGTGACCTGCTGGAGCTGCGGCTTCAGAGGATCTGGGAGGAGCTGTTTCACCTACGCCCGATCGGAGTCACCGACGACTTCTTCGCCCTAGGCGGGCACTCGCTGCTGGCGGTCCAACTATTGGCCCAGATCCAACGGCACTTTGACCGGGCGCTGCCGCTCGTTACGCTGTTCCAGCAGACCACGATTGAGCGGCTGGCGACGCTGCTGCGCCAGGGCAGCGACCCGGTCGGCCAGTCGCCGCTGATCGGGCTCAAGCCCACCGGCGCGCGCGCCCCATTCTTCTGCATCCATCCGGTCGGCGGGTCGGTCATGTGTTACACTGAGCTGGCCCGCCACATGGCGCCCGACCAGCCGTTCTACGCGATCCAGGCCCCGGCGCTGGATGGGCGGCAGGCCGCGTACAAGCGCGTCGAAGACATGGCCGCGCACTATGTCGAGCTGATCCGGGCTCAACAGCCGTACGGCCCCTACCTGATCGGCGGCTGGTCGTTTGGTGGGGTCGTCGCTTTCGAGGTCGCCCAGCGGCTCCAGGAGCAAGGGCAGCCGGTCGGGCTGGTGGCGCTGCTGGACTCGGGCGGGTGGGAGGTGGAGGACGAGCCGCGCGACATCTCCGACACTCAACTAGTGTTGCTATGCCTGGGCGACCTAGCGCGCCAGCTCGGCGGCCGGCTCCCCACCTTCGACGATCGGCTTGAGGCGCTATCGAGCGACGAGCAGTTGGACGTCATCCTGGCGCAGTGTCAGGCGGCCAACCTGTTCCCGATCGATCTGAAGACCTCGCAGTTGCGCCATCACCTCGAAGTGTTCCGGGCCAATATCGCCGCGCGCCGGAGCTACACGCCGCGAGTCTTCGCTGGCAAGATCACGCTGCTGCGGGCAGCCGCGTCGGTTCAGCGGGCGCCTGAGAGCGCCGACCAGGGCTGGCGTCACCTGGCCGGCGGCGGCGTCGATCTGCGCCTGGTGCCGGGAAACCACTACTCGATCCTCAGTCGCGAGCACGTGCAGGACATGGCTGAACAATTGCGCCAGTGCATTGAGGCGGCGCATAGCTAAAGAGCGAGGCTGTACCATGCAACATCTGGAGGAGGCCCTTTCATCCTGGCGAGCTGCCCTGGGACCGGACTACGTCATCACCGACCGAGCGGCACGGCTGGCGGCCCAGACGGCCACGTTTGCCACCACACAGCAGGTGCCCGCGATCATCTGCCCGGCCAGCCGCGAGGAGCTACAGGCGTGCGTCCGGATCGCCAATACCTTCAAGGTACCGATCTACCCGGTGAGCCGCGGCAAGAACTGGGGCTATGGCTCACGCGTGCCCACCCAGGATGAGTGCGTGATCGTCGATCTCAGCCGGCTCAACCGGATCCTCGACTACGACGAGCGCCTTGCGTATGTCACGGTCGAGCCGGGCGTCACCCCCAGGCAGCTCTTCGAGTACCTGCGCGAACAAAAATCAAACCTGTTTATGTCGGTCAACGGCAGTACACCCGAGGCCAGCCTGATCGGCAATATGGTCGAGCGCGGTACGGGAACCGGGCCAAACGGCGACCGCTTTATGCACGCCTGCGCGCTGGAGGTGGTGCTGCCGACCGGCGAGTGTATCCACACCGGGCTGGAGCGCTTCGCCAATGCAAAGGCCGCCAGGGTTCACCGCTGGGGGGTCGGCCCGGCGCTCGACGGCTTGTTCACCCAATCGAACCTGGGCATTGTCACCAGGCTGACGATCTGGCTGTCGCCGATGCCGGAGTATATTCAGGTCTTCAACCTGAGCATCAAGCAGCATTGCGCGCTTGAGGAGCTGGTCGATACGATCAGGACGCTCAAGCGTCAGGGGCTGATGCGCACGCCGTTCTCGATCTGGAACGACTACAAGCGGCTGTCGGTGCGGCAGCAATATCCCTGGGAGCAGGCGGGCGCCGCTGTTCCGCTTCCACCGGCGTTCCTGGAAAGCTGGCGGCAAAGAGCGCGCGAAGGCGTATGGAGCGCGGGCGGGGCGCTGTATCACCCCAGCAGAAAGCACGGCCTGATCGAGCGCGACCTGATCACGCGGGCGCTCAAAGGTAAAGTCGATACGCTGTTCTTTATCGACGAGGCAAAGATCCAGTTCGATAAGCGACTGTGGGGGGTTTTGCAGCGTCTCACCGGAAGAAAGCCGGGATTCAACCCCGAGACGCTGAAGAACAGCCGCTTCCTTGGCGTGCCATCGGCCAGAAATATCGCCAGCGCCTACTGGCGCAAGCGCACACCGGTACCGCCGACAATGGACCCCGACCGCGATTTGTGCGGCACGATCTGGTGCAGCCCGGCTGTGCCGTTCGAGGGCAAAAGTGTCACTGACGCGGTGAACATTATCACCGACACCATTACATCGCATGCGTTCGAGCCAAACATCTCCTTGCTGTGCATGAGCGAGCGCAGCATTCATACGATCGTGGCGATTATGTATGATCGTGAAGTCGCCGGCGAGGATGACCGGGCAATGGCCTGCCACGACGATCTCATGCAACGATTAGTACACGCGGGCTACATTCCGTATCGGCTGGGCGTTCAGTCGATGCACGCGCTCCCGCCACCCCAGGATGATCATCTGACGCTGATCAAACGCATCAAACGGGCGCTGGACCCGAACGATATTCTGGCACCCGGCCGCTATGATTTTCGGGACGCCTGGGAGGCCGACGAAGGGGACAGCCTATGCTTGACTATACCGCGCTAGAGCAGCAGATCGAAGCGCAGATGCACAGCGGGCGGGTGCCTGGACTCGCGCTGGCGATCGTCCATGATCACGCGCTGATCTACGCGCGGGGCTTCGGGGTTGCCAATGCGGAGGAGCACGGCGCGCCGATCACGCCGCAGACTCTGTTTCGCATCGCGTCGCTGACCAAACCGCTCACGGGGACGCTGATCATGCGGCTGGTTGAGGCGGGACAGCTCGACCTCGATCGGCCGGTCAACCACTATATTCCCTGGCTGCGCTTGAGTGATCCGCAGGCAGCCGGCCGCATAACGCTGCGGATGCTGCTGTGCCATACTGCTGGGCTCCCGCGGGCCTACGAGCCTTCCGGTCGGCGCACCCCCGACGGCCTGGCCGCCTATGTCCGCGACGATATCCCTCAGTACCCGCTCGTTGCGCCGCCTGGAACGGTGCATGCGTACAGCAACGCCGGCATCAGCCTGGCCGGCTATATCGCCGAGTTCGTCTGCGAGCGGCCGTACGACGCCCTGATGCGCGAGCTGGTCCTCGGCCCGCTGGCGATGGGTCAGACCTTTTTCGATGCGCGGCTTGCGATGCGCTACCCGACCGCCCAGCCACATATTCTGCGTCCTGATGGAACGCCGGGCGTCGATCGTCGCGACCACCAGAACACCGGCCAGCATCCGGCCTACTTTGCCTACTCCACGGTGACTGATCTGGCCAATGTCGCGATCATGTATCTCCAGGAGGGCCGTCTCCAACACCAGCAGTTGCTGGCGCCCGCAACGGTGGCGGCCATGCTCACGCCGCAGACCGATCTGTACACGCTGGACGATATGGGCTATGGGCTGACATTCTACACCGGGGTACATCGAGGCTATCGCTGGGCTGGGCACGGCGGAACATTTGGCGCATTCGTAGGCCGCCTCGTGCTCATGCCCGGCACCGGCGCCGCCGTGATCGTGCTCGCCAGCCGCCGCAGCAATGCCCTGCCGCTGAACGGCTTGGTCTTCCAGATCCTTGAGGAGCTGCTCGACCTTCCGGCGGCGACCGCGCTGCCCCCGCCGATGGCGCCCGATCGCTCGGCCTGGCCCAGGTATACCGGCGTGTATGTTGGATACGGCACCGGCGTCGCATCGGTTCAGGCGACAAACGATCAGCTCACGCTCAACCACAACGGCACGCTGGTCGCGCTGTGTATTCACCGGCAGGATCTCTACTATCATCAGCCGGAGGATGGCGGCGAGGCGCTCTCGATCGGCTTTGTCCCAGCGCCGGAGCGACCGACCGAACACGTGCTGATCAATGGCTCGGTGTATCGGCGCATTGAGGTCGGCGGCGGCGCGTCAGCACCCTCCACCTGGGAAGCGTACACCGGCCTGTATGATGGCGATCACGACACGCTGGAGGTCTTTCTTGAGGACGAGCGGCTGATGATCTACTCGGAGATGCTTGGGGACTCGATGCCTTGCCTGCCGTTGGATGCGCACCGCTTTGGTTTCGCGTGGGGGATCATCGTGTTCGAGCTGGGCGATGCCGGCGGCCCAGCCACCTGCACGCTGCTGCGAACGCCCGATCAGATCGATGGTGAGATCTTCACCCGCCTGGATGAAGATCAGACCTGACGGATTCTTTAAGAGACTGTTTGAAAAGGTTGATTTGTCAGCGAAGATTCGTGGTGGAAAGGGGTTCTTGAGGGGGCAGCCCCCCTCAAACTCCCCCTTTTTCCAGAGCAGCTATGTGACTAATCATGAAGGGGGCGCGGTGTCGCGCCCCCTTCACGATCCGTCGAGCGACTACCAGTTGTTGCCAGGCCCCCTGACTATGATGAACTCTGGAGCCCGGCCCTCGCCGTAGATTGGGGCGATGCCCGAGTTGTTGACCTTGACGTTGGTGAACGATACCGTGCCGACCGGCGGCGTATCGGTGCTGCCTTCAGCCCGGATGACGAGCTTGATGCCGTACCGTGGCGCGCCATTGATGTTGATGTTCTCAAGCCGGACGTTCTGCATGGCCGGCTTCTCCGGATACTTCGTCTGGAACATGATGCCGAAGTAGACCGGGTTGTTGATATCGATGTTCTTGACCAGGATGTTCCTGAACGGCCGGTCGCCGGCAAAGAACCAGATCGCGGCGAAGTTCTGGTACTCGTTGATATGGTCGTCGCTTCCTACGCTGGTCCAGAAATCACCGCCGGTGCGCTCAAGCGTGACGCCGTCGAACACATTGTCGACGTCGCCGAAGCCGAGCGTGTTCAGGCCGAAGCTCAAGCTGCTGATCGTGATGCCCGGATAGGTCAGCGTGTCGGCCCCGTAGAGGTTTTGATACAGGTTGCCGGAGCCGCCGTACACAGCGAACGCAGCCGCGCGCCGCACCAGGATGGCGGTGAGGTTGGTGTACCTGTTGCCGACGTTATACGAGCCGCCTGCGTCGATTGCGCTGAACAGCGCGAACGCGTCGTCACCCGCTCCCCGGCTTTCCGAGTTCGTGATCAGGTTGTTGGAGGAGCTGTTGGTCATGTTGATGCCGTCGGCAAAGGTATTGCGGATGCGCAGGTTCTTGAACGTGTTGTTCGAGGAGCCGACGCCCCAGTAGAAGCAGATGAAGTGCTCGGCCCAGACGTTGTCGACCGTCACGTTCTGCATGCCATTGCCGTCGATGAACTTGCCGGGGCCGTCGACGCGGAACCGATAGTTGCCCCAGACCGAGAAGTCCTTGACGAGCGACCCATTGGCCTGGGAGCTGATGTTGAAGCCGATGTCGGTGTTGCTCTGGTCCTGCGGGGCAATCAGCCGTGTGTGCCACGGTCCCGCCCCGATGATCTGGGTGGCGCGCCCATAGACAAAGATCTTGCTGTTGAGCGGCCAGTTGCCGGCAGGGATGAAGATACCAAGCTTGTTCGCGTCGGCGCGGAACTCCTGGAGCGCCGTGTCGATGTTCTTCGTCGCCGACACCTGGACGTAGCGCGCCGGGTCGGGGTTGCTGGCCGGCGGGGCGACGTTCTCGGTTTCGAGGAAGTCGACGTAGATCCACTGCACGTCGCCACTGTCCTTCTGGATGCGCAGCTTCGTGCCGGCCGGATAGACCTGGTCGAGCATCATATTGGCTTCTTCATACAGCCAGTATGCCGTGCCGCCCGGCGTGTTGTTGTAGCCAAGCTGACCCAGGTTTGACGGCGTGGTGTACACGTACGAGAACTTGGACGAGACCGTCAGGTTGCCCTTGTCGGTTCCTGCGGCGTAGATACTGATGCTCGCGTCCATACCCGCGCCGTCGGCCGTGTTGGGGATGGCGTTACGCACGACGATCGCATTGGCCGGAGCGGTGAGCGTGAACTCCACATACTCGCCCGCCGCGTCGAGCAGGACTGCGGAGCGGCCCGAGGCCTCACCGGCGTAGTCGGCGAGCTTGTAGTTCGGGGTCAGCTTGGTGCCATTGGTGGCGACCGCCGCCGACTCCGCTTCGATCTTAGTGTACGGCATGATCGCGCCACGCCCGACGGCCATCGCCTGAGAGAACGTGTTGTTGCTCTCGTTGGTCTCGGCGACGATGCCGGTCGCATCGGCGGTGGCGGTCAGCGGGGTGGAACCGTTCACTGCCGTCCAAGTCCCGACCGTGACATTCACGGTCGCGCCGGCCGCGATCGCCGGTGTGCTGGCATTGTTAAGCGTCGTCGTACCGATCAGCACGCGCGTCGTCGTACCGGCGGCCACGCCCGTCGTACCACGGTTGTTGATCGCGACGATGAACGAGACCGAGGCGCCGGCGAGTGGGCTCTGCGGGCTCATGCTGACGCCGACGATCCGCAGGTCGGGGCCGGGGGACTGGGCCACCACCAGCGACGACGACGAGGCAAACGAGTTGTTGTTGTTGTTCTGCTCGATGATCGTGTTGGTGGGGTCGACCACCGACGAGACACTGTAGGTGCCCATCCCGCGTGTCCCGATGTTCAGAGAGACGGTGGTCGAGGCGCCGGCGGCAAGCGCACCGACATTCGCGCTGCCCACGACTGCCCCATCCAGACTGAAATTGACCGTCGTCGCGCCGGAAGCCGCGTTCCCGCTGTTCCGCACCGTCGCCTGTAGTGTGATCGCCTGCACTTCGGTCGGCGCGCTCGGCGTCCAACTCATCCCCGTGATCACGAGGTCGGGATTGGGGGCCATCGTCCCGATGACCTGGAACTCCGCGACCTGCCCGGCCGACGCGCCAGTGTTGCTGATGAAATTCAACCGCACGGCGCTGACGGTCGCTACCAGACCGATCGTCACGCTGTTGCCGGTCGCCGGGTTGAAGGTATAGTCGGTGGGCGCTATCAGCGAGGTGAAAGTGGTGGTGCTCTGGTTGTGCCCCAGAACCTCGATTCGCTGGGTGCGGGTCGACCAGGCTGGGTCGGGGTTGAGCTTCAGCACCAGCGAGGTGGTATTGACATTGGCGCCAATATCCACGGTCAGGGTGCTGGGGTTGCTGGCGCCTTCCCAGTAGGTCGTCAGGCTGCCGTCGTTGGCATTGGTGGGTGGGTACAAGACATGCGACGACGAGGCGCTGATCGGCTTGTTGAGCGCCTGGTTGTTGCCACCGGGGGTGGGCGTGGGTGTGTTGGTGGGCGTCGCCGTCGGGCCGCTCGTGGGCGTGCGGGTGGGCGTTGCCGTCGCCGTCGGTGTGGAGGTCGGCGTGGCGGTCCCAGTGGTGAAGTTCAGGTAGTTGAGGTTAAAGTCGTCGCCCAGCACCGCAATGCGCATCACCTGCTGGCCGGCGCTCAGGCTGACCGACCGGCTGATGTTGGCCCATGTCTGCCAGCCGCCGGTGCTGGCCACAGCGATGGTGCCGGTCTTATCGACACCACCGAACTCGACGCGGAAGCTGCCGCTGCTCCCGCCCGATGCGACGCGCGCAGCCAGCGTGTAGGTGCCCGCAGTCTGGACGTTAACAGTGTATTCCAGCCACTCGCCATTCCTGATCCAGCCGACATTGAAGCCGCCGCCGGTATCGCTGGTGGTCTCGATATCGACGCTGGTGCTGCGGAACTGCCCGCCGCTGTTGGCGGTGTCGAGGTCGTGGTACGCGATCCCCTCGCCGCCCTCGTCAAAGTGCTCGGCCTGGATGGTGCCGGGGATCGGGCGAACGGTTCCGCCATACGGGGTTTGTGTGGGGGTTGAGGTGGGCGTGCTGCCGCCCGAGACAGGTTCGAGCAGCCACTGTGGGCTGTCCGAGCTGGTCGGGATGTTGGTGTGCTGCGCGTAGCCGCGCAGGTTCTCGACATTGACGATCTCGGTGTTATGCCAGACGTTGCGGATGATCGTGTAGCCGGCGGTCGGGGCGTTCTCGAGCGTCCAGCGCGGGCTCATCCAGGTGTCCTGGACGGCGATGCTCTCGACGTAGTCCTGCTGGTGCTCGATCGCCATGTAGTTGCCGGTCGCACGGTTCTTGATCCGCTTGTTGCCCTGAAAGTCCTCGATCAGCCAATGCGAACTGGTGTCGCCGGCAGCCGGTGTGCCGTAGCGCACTTGGTTGGTGGCCTCGTACAGGTAGGTGCTCTGCCACTTATTCTTCAGACGCACATAGTTTAGCGTTTGGGCGGCGGCGGGCGTTGGCGCCAGCATGGCACCGAACTGCGCCGCCAGCAGCGCAAACATCAGCAGACAAAGCACAAGCCTCGATACATGTGGGCGCTTCGAGATGCCTTCCATCGTACTCCTCCCTGAATATGTCCACGAAACACTGTGGATGAGATGGGGCAAGCTTGTTCGAGATGTCTAACGGCTATGTGGCTCGGTGATTCCTCCTCCTTTCCGAATTCTTGACAATAAATCTGTTTGAAACGGTTCAAACGCTTATTGCCTGTTTATCAAAGCTGCTATAGAGATGCTACCTACCGCCCAAGTGATAAAGATCACAGAAGAGTTAGCGTAGTTTCGTACTGTCCCTGTTGCGAAGGGCAGATTCCGAGGCGCAGGATGGTGGTTATGCGAGTGTTGGAAGTAATTTATTGAAACGATTCAAATCTAGCATGGTATTTTGATTTTGTCAAGCCACAGTTAAAGTGAGATAGATCCCAGAGTGCCGGTCAAGGATCCGCGAAGCCACGCGAAAAGGGATACTAACCTTCGCGTTTCTTCGCGTCCCTTCGCGGATCGTCATCAGGGTGGCCGAATACTTGACCGATGCTCTAGCGGGCTGGCTGGCGCGCCCGCCGGGCGGCCCGGCCCCGCCGCCCTAGCCAGGCGGCCAAGCCCAGGACGACAATCAGCAGCGCGATCACGCCGAAGTCGCGCAGGTTCTTCCAGGCGTAGGTTCGCGCCGCGCCGTCGATCTGGGCCCAGCGCGGGTCGGCGGCGCTGTAGTGGATGGGCAGCGTGCTGCCGGGCTCCAGCCTCGCTACGCTCCCGACGTCGATCAGATCCACTGCCACCACCGGGTCGGCCCTCCCAGCCGGGACAAACGACAGCTCCACGATCGCGTAGGGCTGGGCGAGATCCGGTGATCCGAGTCCCCGCCCCCGGCGCCCGACCAGGCGCTCCACCACATGCGTCTCCTGCACGGTGGCGCTGGCCGCCAACTGCGGCCCTGGCGGGGCGGGCGGCGGCCAGTTGCTCGCGGCATAGATCGCCCCGCCCAAGAACACGACGACCAGGGGCAGCGTCAGCCACCAGCGCCGCCAGCGGCTCCACAGCGCCAGCAGCACCAGCCATACTGCCAGCCCGATCAAGAGGTAGCGGGCCGGCGCGAGCCGCGCCCGCAGCGGCCCCAGCGGCGGCTGATCGGCCAGCCGCGCCGCCGCGATGTCGCCTAGCTGCCGCACCTGGGCCAGCGGCAGGTAGCGCACCTGCACCGGCGTCCCAATCGGCGTGCGGTCGTAGCGCTCCGCATCGACGGTGATCCCGGTCTGCTCCGGCGCGGCGTCACCCGGCTGGTAGCGCACCTCCAGGACCAGCCGGCGCGTCCAAGTCGACCGCCGCACCGTGATCTCCTCGCGCTTGCCGACGACCACGCCCGGCGCGACCAGGTTGCCCACCTCGACATACAGGGCCGGGCCGAGGACCGCGACCAGCAGCAGCGCAAAGACGATCGCGCCGAGCAGCGCGCTAAGACAAGAGCCAAACCTTCTCATCGCTTGGATCTCCACTCTTCATTAATAGACGCGCGCATTTTAAACCATCCCAAAGGCGGCGTAAAACGTGAAACGTGAAACGTGAAAAGGCATATGATAATTCGCCTCTACACGCATCACGTTTCACGTTTCACGGAGCGGGGATGCTTCGAGATGTTCAACTTAATCCAGGTGAAAGACCTCCTCAACTTCAAGCATCCCCTGATCGGGATGCGATCCGCCCAGGTTCTCGAAATACGGCGCCATAAAGATCTGCCAGCGGGTGTTGATCTCCTCGCGCGCCATGCCGTCCAGCGCCACCTGGAAGCTCTCCGGCGTCTCGAAATAGCCGAACAGCAGGCCGTCATCGCGCAGAAAGAGCGAGTAGTTACGCCAGCCGTTCCGCCGCAGCGCCTCCAACATCTCCGGCCATACGCTGGTGTGGTGCTGCTTATACTCCTCAAGCATGGCTGGCTTCACTTTCAGCACAAAGCCGACCCGTTTCATACCGCCCATCCTTTCGCGTAAGGCTGCGCTCAGACCTGACAGGTCTTGGGGAAGGCATCGAAAGCGCCTGAGTCAAGATCTGTCAGGTCTTATTTGCGCATCGTCTTTGGTACAGGGTATCACAGATTCGGGCAGGATGGTGTAGGGGCGGTGTACGAACCGCCCCTACAGTTGCCGATTTTGATCGTCAAAATTCACCAGGTCGCCAAGGAGGCAACGGTCGCATCTGGCCCGATTATCTGAAGCGGGCCTTGTTCCGCCTCTTGAAAATGAACCAGCCAGAAAGCGCCGTGTGCATCCCACACGGCGCTTTCTGGCTTTTTGTCTTCAACGCCTGTTCTACTTGCCCCTACACCCACACAGATAGATGCTACAAAGCAAGTGAAGCACTATCAGTAGCAGTAGAGGCCATAGACGTATGAGGGGTAAGCGTTTTGGTAGGCTCTGAGGCCGTAGACGTAAGCGTTATACGCGTAGCCGCTGCCGCCTGAGTAGTAGTAGTTGTTATAGGCGTAGATGTAGCCGTAATACGTGTAGTATTGAGTGTTGTACGCGGCTGCGGCGCCTTTGCTGCCGTTACCGTTAAAGTTGGAGCCAATTTTAATGAGATCGAAGAAGGCGCCACCGAGGTACTGAACAGAATAAAGCGCGTAGTACTGGCCGTAGTTGAGGTAGTTAAGAGCGTTAGTGGCGTTGCTATCCTTGTCATAGTAGAGGTAATTGTAGTATGCGTTGACATACGCATGGTATGCCCAGTACCGGGCCACGCTGGCGTATTGGGCGCCAATGGAACAAGTGCTGCTGCTCGCCATCGGTGTGGCGTTCGTCTTCACCCAGGGTGCAGTGGCCGACTGGAGCTGCGCATCGGCGATCGCCAGCGGCTTCAAGGCAGTCGAGGTTGCCTCTTTATGCAGCGCCAGTTGCTCGGGCGTGAGGATCGTCGCCAGCTCGAGATCGATTTGGGCCTGCACTTTTTCAAGCTGGGCGATCGTGGCTTGCGACGCTTTGATATCCGCCTGCGCGCGCTGCAGTTGGGCTTCAATTTGGGCGCTGTCCATTGAGGGCTGCTCAATTTGGGCGCTGTCCATTGAGGGCTGCTCAGCTCCGATCACAGCTCGGTGAGGCACCTCGGCTGGCTTGGTGGCTTGCCGAACGATCTTATCGAGCTTTGCTTTGTGTCGATCCAGCACCGCCGACAATGCGCGCTGCTGCTCGGCTGTTAAGCTCTGCTTTAACGCCACGGCAGGAAGTGCCACGTCCACGGTGGTCAGGTCGATTTCGACTTGTGGGGGCGGACCGATGGGGCCGGGCGGGCGGTGCCGCACAATTGGCTCCGCCTGCGGTGCGGCAAAAGAGGGACCGACGGCGAACGCTCCAAGGACCAGAAGTAAAGCTAAACCCCCAAGGACTCGCTTTTGCATGGATGCTTCCTTTCTGAAAGCTCACCCGACACAAAAGCTTCCACCGGCAATGTTCTCCAATAAACAGAACATTGCCAGCTAAAGCTGCGAGATTGATGACTTCACGGTCCGATTGCCTCCTTATTGATATGTGCCTCACCTCTTGCGGCCAGATCAAGATTCGGTTCGCGCACCTTTATATCTATATTAGTACCAAAGCGCCGAATTTTTCTTTGCCGCGAGCGGCGAGAGGATTGTCCTGCACATGTGTACTGAGCTTCAAAGACCAGCAGAGTCGCGCGACTTGGCCGTAAGCAACGCCAGGAAGCTGCGAAACAGATGATCGCGCGGAGCGCCAGCGGCGAGTACTGGTTGTACGCGCGGCGGTCGGTGGCCAGCGTCGAGGTAGATCTGCTCAGTCAGGTTCGGGATCGGCAGTTGCGCCCAGCCGCCGTCGAGCGGCGCGAAACCCCAGACCAGCGGCTCGACCAACGGCGCCCGGTCATCGTCGTCCCAGGTCGGGACCGGCAGCCCCTAGGCGACGCGCAGTAGCTTGGGCGTTTCGGTTGGGCTAAAAGATGTGGTGATCTGGTGAAATGTGATCTGCTCAACCCGACCGCTCTGGTAGCTATACACCAGCGAGTTGGGCGGCGAGTTGGTGGCGAGATCGGGGGCGGCGCCGGCCCGCACCGTCACGACCAGTTGGCCGCCGTCCGGCGCGATCGTGACGCTGTCGGGGATGACGCGCGCCAGCGAGTTGGGCGGGCGGTAGGCGTCGTAGGGCGGGCGGTCGCCCAGCAGCAGGTTGACCTCGCCGCGCTCGAAGGTCAGCCGGCCCAGCGTGCCTCAGGCCGGGATCGGCCAGACCACGCGCGACGGCACGGCCGGGTTGACCAGCTCCAGCGTGGCCCAGCGTGGTAGGGCGGTTCGTGAACCGCCCCTACAACGAAATCGATGTAGTCGCGGCATTGCATCGGCTATCAATGGCGATCGTCGCGGGCGAAGCAGTTGCGTCAATTGAGTAAAGCACGTTATCAATAACGGCAACTGCTTCGCCCCTACGCCCATTGTCTTCCGGCGGCTCCGTTACTTCCACTCCTTCCTGTTCCGCTCCCTCCGCCGTTCCACGTTCAAACCTCAGATCACTCGTACTTCACCCGCAGCGTGTAGGGGTTCAGATCGTCGCTGGCTGCATCGGTATACAGGCGCACGATGTAGCGTCCGGGTTTGGGGATGGAGCAGAGTTTGATATAGTTGGGCGCAGCAACATTGTCTGATCCGCAGATCTCATTGCCCTGGATCAAATCGTCTGCGGCATAGAGCCAGATCAAGGTGTGGCCGAGCAGCTTGGGCGGGAGATTAAGCGTGATCTGGATCTGTTTGCTGGTGGTGGTGGTGAAGAAGTAGTTATCCTCCCCGTCGTTGGCGCAGAGCCGGGCCTGGATCGTTTCCTCGGACTTCAGCGGCCCGCTCGGGTTGGTGGCCCGGTTGTCGTTGGGCTCATACAGATCGCAGCCGGCCTGGAACATCAGCGGCAGGTAGGCAACAGTCTTCGAGAGACTCGCTACTGTGGGTGAGGGCGACCTGGTGGGCGTGGTCGTGCGCGTCGGCGTGCGTGTCCGAGTGGGTGTGGTCGTGCGTGTCGGCGTGCGCGTCAGGGTGGGCGTGCGCGTTGGGGTGAGTGTCGGAGTGCGCGTCGGAGTGCGCGTCGGCGTTGCGGTCGGCGGCTCGACGACATTGAGCGAGAGGTCGTCGACGGTGACACCAATGTCGGTTTCGCTGGGGTCAGTAGAGAGTTCTAAGCTCGATCCACGACGCGCCCTTGTCCGGCCCCAGCAGGAAGGCGAGGTCGAGCACCGCCCGATAAAACCCGTTGCCGTCGTTCCCATTGACCCAGGGGCCGCAGTAGTACGAAAACGAGCTGGCTCCTGAATCGGTATAGCCGGCGATCGTAAAGCGATCGTAGGGACAGTTGTTTGTGCCATCCCATTCAAGGCTGCCCCGGAAGTAGTAGGTCAGGCTGGCACTGGTGGCGTTGCTCAGATCGAATGGGCCGTATATAGCCCGCGTGAGCGTGTTGTTCGGGTACTGCGCCCAGCAGGCGAGGTTGGACCCATTCGCCCCACCCCCGACCGACCAGCCGCCATAGGTGCCGCTGTGGGGGTCGCAGTTGCGTTTGCCCCAGAAAAATTGGCCTCCGTCGCTGCTGCCCTCGTCCAGGAGCTGCCAACCAGCGTTCGGGCCAGTTACCCTCGAAGTTCTCGCTCATATTCTTGGGGACGAGCTGCAACGGAGCTACCGCCGGCTGGAAAGACGCGCTGCTCTCGGTTCCCTGTCCTGACCCACTCCCGCCGGTCTGCGCGGCAGGCGGCAAGCCCGCAACGCGGCCCGGCGCTTGCTGTGGGGCAAAGGACCTATCGACCGCCCGGTTTAGAGTGCTCGGCAGTATGAGCAGCCATACCGATAGGAGCATAATCCAGAGTTTACGGCTTGTCATAGTTCTCCTGGCTTTGAGGGATCACAGAAAAAAGCCGCCTGCTGCGAGCAGGCGTACCAGTGGACAACGAGCCGGGTAGAAGCGCGTCTTCGTGGTCCTATTATAATCCTGGCGTCAAGGGAGCATATGCTCCAGCGGCTGCATAGGCCGGTGTAATGGTACCCAACCCTCACGACCGAGCGCGAGCGGGCGCGCCCGCGTGCTCACCAATCGAAATGGCATCCGAGCGCAGGAGGAAAGAGAATGTCTACCTATGACACGCTGGCACAAGTCATGCGCGAGCACTACAGCGTCGCAAAACTCGTCGCCGATACCCCGTCAACCTTCAAACGGTCACTCGACGCGCTACTGACCATCAGCGACGGCACGATGGAGGGCTACAACGATCTGGAGAAACAGCGCGACCTGTCGATTCGCTTTCACTGGGGGCATAACCACGACTTTGGCGACTTCCGGATCGAGGGCCGCATGGGCAACCGGCATCTTACCATCCCCGCGCAGTATATCGATGTTTTCCATGCCCTCCCACTCGACCTACAGGGCGCGCATATTCTCGATATTGGCGTCTGGACGGGCGGCACGAGCCTGCTCTTCGCCGCACTCGGCGCCGAAGTGGTGGCGATCGAGGAAGTCAAGAAGTACGCCGACGCTGTCTCCTTCTTGAAGCAGGCGTTCGATGTTGAGCGCCTGACCATCCTTAATCTGTCACTCTACGATCTGAACGATGCGCGCTTCTTCGACCAGTTTGATTACGTGTTTTTCTCCGGCGTGCTCTACCATGTGACCGATCCGATCATTGCCCTACGCATTGCCTTCAACGCCCTCAAGGACAGCGGCGTCTGTCTGGTCGAGACCTACGGCATACATCATCCCGAGTCGGTGGTGCGCTACGATGGGCCGAATGTGTTCGGCGCTGGCAGCAAAGATGATCTCAGCCGTAGTGGTTGGAACTGGTTTCTCCCCTCGCGCACGGCGCTCGGCGCGATGCTGGCTGATGTCGGCTTTCAGGACGTCACTGTTGGGGAAGTGGAAGACGCGCGCATATGCGCGGTAGGCCATCGGACACACTTTGTGGACATGCTCCGTGCCGGGCTTTCGGTGCGGGCTATTCGGTGAGCGAAACCGTCTCATACAGGCTGTCGTCTAGAAACTGTTTGAAAAGGGTACTATCCCGCCTACGATCGGTGGTGGAAAAGGGATTCTTGAGGGGCGGCCCCCTCAAACTCCCCCCTTTTCAAACAGTCTCTTAGGTAATATTAGTGAGAGCGACGTGTTGCGATAGGCAGCCGCTACCCGATGCCGATCAACCCGGTCCCACAGTCGGCGTCGGCGTGCGTGTGGGCGTCGGCGAACTCAGCGGCGTGTTCGTGGGCGTCGGCGAGCTGGACGGCGTGCTGGTTGTCGGTAGCTGCGTGGGTGTCGGGCTTGGCGTGCCGGCCGGGGCGCAGTAGTCGTCGCCGCCGATGAAGCGCGAGGCCAGGATGCGGGTGCCGTAGCGCTGCCCGTCGAGCGAGAGCAGCAGGGCCAGCCAATGAGTGCGTGATCGCATGGTGTTCTCTCCTCTCTCTTGATAGACGCGGCGCTCGTGTGTTCCACGTTCAAACCTCTATGCTATAATCTCCCGCGACGCTTCCGTAGGGGAGCGGATAATCACGCAATACGCAATACGTAACACGAAAGAGGAGGACACTGATGTCCGAGCCCAAGCACTACAAGAACCTGGTCGGCGGCCGGTGGGTTGACTCGGCCGCCGGGCGCACGACCGAGAATCGCAGCCCGGCCGACACGCGCGACCTGGTGGGGGTCTTTCAGGAGTTCGGACGGGCGCGACGTGGAGGCCGCCGTCGCGGCGGCCAGGCGCGCGTACGAGACCTGGCGGCTAGTGCCGGCGCCCCGGCGCGGCGAGATCCTGTTCCGCGCGGCCGAGCTGCTGGTGCAGCGCAAGGAGCAGTATGCCCACGAGATGACCCGCGAGATGGGCAAGGTGCTCAAGGAGACCAGGGGCGACATCCAGGAAGCAATCGACATGATGTTCTTTATGGCCGGGGAGGGCCGGCGGCTGCACGGCCAGTCCACGCCCTCGGAGCTGCCGAACAAGTTCCAGCTTTCGATGCGTATGCCGGTGGGGGTCTGCGGCCTGATCACGCCCTGGAACTTCCCGATGGCGATCCCGTCCTGGAAGATCCTGCCCGCGCTGATCGTGGGCAACACGGTGGTGATCAAGCCGGCGCCCGACACGCCGCTCTCAACCTACAACCTGGTGCAGTGCCTGCTCGACGCGGGCTTACCGGAGGGCGTGGTCAATATCGTGACCGGCGGGGCCGAGGCCGGCGAGGCGCTGGTGCGCCACCCCGACGTCAAGGTGATCTCGTTCACCGGCTCGACGCTGACGGGCAGCAAGGTGGCGCGGATGTGCGCCGATCAGATGAAGCACGTCTCGCTGGAGATGGGCGGCAAGAACCCAATGATCGTAATGGATGACGCCGACCTGGACCTGGTGACGGAGGGGGCGCTGTGGGGCGCGTTCGGCACCAGCGGCCAGCGCTGCACGGCGACCTCGCGGCTGCTGGCGCACCGTTCGGTCGTGGGCGAGCTGACCGAGCGGCTGGGCGAGCGGGCTGAGCGGCTGGTGGTGGGCAATGGGCTTGACGAGCGGGCCGAGATGGGGCCGCAGATCAGCCAGGCCCAGCTTGAGAAGATCATGGAGTATGTGCGGATCGGCCAGAGCGAGGGCGCGCGGGCGATCTGCGGCGGCGCACGGCTGACCGAGGGCGATTGGGCGCACGGCTACTTCCACCAACCGACGATCTTTGTCGACGTGAAGCGTACGATGCGGATCGCGCAGGAGGAGATCTTTGGGCCGGTGCTGTCGATCATCCCGGTCGAGAGCCTGGAGGAGGCGATCGATATCGCCAATGACGTGCCCTACGGCCTGTCGTCCTCGATCTACACGCGCGATGTCAACAAGGCGTTCGTGGCGATGCGCGACCTGTACACTGGGATCGTGTATGTGAACGCGCCGACGATCGGCGCCGAGATCCACCTGCCCTTCGGGGGCACCAAGGGCACCGGCAACGGCCACCGCGAGGGTGGGACGCAAGTGCTTGATGTGTTCAGCGAGTGGAAGTCGATCTACGTGGATTATTCGGGCCATCTCCAGCGGGCGCAGATCGATAATCCTGAGTGAGGGCTTAGACAAGGTTCTTTGGGGCTTTACAGTTCTGTGAAAAGGGGGTTTGAGGGGGCAGCCCCCTCAGTCTCCCTCCACCCAGTAAAGTAGAACGGCGTCTTCTGAAACCTTGTCTTATCAAGGAATTGGAGATTGGGAGGCCGCGAATAATCTCCAATCTCTAATCTCGGAGGGAACAGGAACTTATCTCCTCAAACCTTGCCCTCTCTGAAGGGTGGCAAGGGCGTCCTGGACGGTGGCAGCGGTGGGCGGCAGCGCGATCTCGGTGGCGCTGAGCAACATGGCGCCTTGGGGTCCCAGCCCGGCCAGCATCGGGGCGACGCCCAGCAGCCGCAGGGCGGCGCACAGGCGCACCAGCGCTTGCGCGCCGCTGGTGTCCAGCCCTTTGGTGCCGGAAAGATCGAGCACCAGCGCCCGCAGCCGCCGCTCCGCCGCGAACCCCAGGGTCATGCGCTCGATCTGGGCCATGCGCGCCGCGTCCAGCGGGCCGACCAGTGGCAGCAGGCCGATGCCGTCGGCGAGCGGCACCACCGGCACGGCCAGCGCCTCGACCAGCGCCTCCAGCCGCTCGCGGGCCTGGCGCAGCTCCTCATTCTGCTCGGCCAAGTCGTCCTGTTGCGCGATCAGCGTCTGTTGGGCACCCTGGACCTGCGCCGTCGCGGCGCGGCTCTCGACGATCGCCTGGTGGAGCAGCCGGGTCGTCAGGTAGGCGGCGCCGGCCACCATCCACAGAATCACGATCCCGATGATCTCCAGGTTCAGGAGCGGCATAAGCGGGAGGCCGTTCGGCTGCATGAGCGGCTCAACCGGCGGCAGGGGCGATTGGTACAGGAGCAGGTTGATAATCACCGGCACGCTGCTCAGGCCCACCGCCCAGATGATCGGGGTGCGCGGGCGCCCGAACGCGGCGGCGATCCCGACCGTGGTACCCAGGAAGAAGACCGACGGAACCGGCGAGCGAAGCAACAACGCGAAGGACATCGGCGCCAGGGTCTGGGAGAGCAGCAAGATGGTGACGGCGATCCGCAATCGCCCGCTACGGTTGATGGCATAGATCACCGCAGCGATGACCATCAACAGGATATTACCGGCAATGACCTCCAGGGTATCGCCGGTGAGCACAGAGACGAGCGTCAACATCACCGAAAGCACGATCAGGATGCTTGCCAGCAGCGCCAGCACCTGGCCTCGGCGCGCGGCCAGGGCACCCTCATCACGAGCTGTTACGGCGAGGAGTGATTGGAACATTGATGCCCTCCTATGGGGCTTAAAGCAGGTCCTGATGCTCGGTAGTAATGGGACGAAGAGACAACAATGCCGGCCCTCGCAGTCTTGCCTGGTCCATCCAGGTCAGCAAAGGTCCGGCATACGTTTTTAAACGCATCGCGGTCGGTATCATATAACGGTATCGGTCGACACGCTATGCAGTTTATCTTGAAGGCCGCCGTTGCGAGTGAGCGAAACGATATCAAGCGTGTACAAGTTCGCAATTCCCCGTTATGGTGGTGTCTCGATGATTGTCGCGGCGTTCCTGGCGGTCGCGCGCAGGTAGATGAAGTGCAACATCGAGGCGATCACGCCGGCGATCGGGACGCCAAACAGAATCCCCCAGCCGCCGGCCAACGTGGCCCCGATCAGGATCGCGGCGAAGACTAGCAATGGGTGCAGCCCCACGATGCGGCCCATGAGGCGCGGCATGACAATGTTGAACATGACCTGCTGAATGATGATCAGCCCGATCAGCGCCAGCAGAAAGCGGTCGGGCGCCTCGATCAGCGCGATCAGCAGCGGCGGCACGATCGCGAACAGCCCGCCGATGAGCGGGATCAGCACCATGACCGCAGCCAGCACGCTTGAAAGCGCGATATAGTTAAGCTGGAGCATCGTCATCAGGATCGCCGTCGCCACGCCGTAGAAGAAGGCCTGGACCAATTGCGCGCGGAGGAACCCGCCGAACGTGTCGTTGACGATCGAGAAGAAGCGCAGCGCGTCGGGGTGCCACGAGCGCGGCAGCATCTCCATGACGCGCAGGGCCAGCCGCGGGCCATCGAGTGTCATGTAGAAGCTGACGATCAGAATCAGGATCAGGTTGAACAGCAGCGTCGCGATGCCGCTGACGATGGTGAGCGACTGCTGGATGACGGTGGTGCCGAGCGCGGTGGCCTGCTGGGAGAGGGTTTCGAGCGGGAACACCTGATTTAAGTCGCCGCGAAAGCCGAGCCGCCTGAGTTCATCCTCCATCCCGATCGCCCAGTTCGTGACCTCGGCGGTGAACGCGTCCGGCAGCGTGGTCTCGATCCCCACAAGCTGGGAGCCGATCACCGGGACCAGCGAGATCATCAGGACGACGACGACCGCGAGCAGCCCTAGGTAGACCAGCAGCACCGCGACGGCGCGCGGCATGCGCCACGTCGGCGCGACGACGCCGCTGTTGGGGGTGCGGGTGCCGAACGACGGCACCCGCAGCGAGAGCTGGGTCATGCGGTTGACGATCGGCTGAAGCACCAGCGCGATCAGCCAGGCGAGCCCAAACAGGAGCAGCGGCATCGCGAAGTGCGCCAGCAGAAAATACAGCCGCTCCAGCAGAAACGCGGCCACAGCCACGATCAGCAGCCAGATCAGGATACGCTGAAGGCGATCACCGAGCATTGAGTTTGTCTCCGCAGGATGTACGATTTATCTGATGCGTGAAACGTGAAACGTGAAACGTGATGCGTGATGCGTATTGCGTGAATATCCGCTCTCTATCCGCTCATCGTGTTGCGTGTTGCGTGTTGCGTGGCGTCCGGGCGGCCACGCACCGGCGGCCACGCACCGGCGGCCACGGAGGGCCTACCCTACAGGGTCTCGGTGCTTCGGGGTTGGGTGGGGGGCGTATGCAATACGCCCTTACGTGTCCTGGCTCCATCCCCCATCCTCAGATGCACCCCTCTCACCTTGTCATCTTGTCACCCGGTCATCTTGTCACCCGGTCATCTTGTCACCCGGCCAGCGTCACGGCGTCCAGCGCGGTGTAGATCGGCCCTTCGCTGCGTAGCTCGCTGCGAAACAGGATCACCCGGTCGATCGACCAGGGCGTTGGTGTGAAGGGCGGCAGCACCTGGACCGCGGCGCCCAGCCGCTCCTGCTGGGAGGGGGTCGCGTCGCGGCGCACCCGGCCGAGGGTCAGGTGGGCGCGGAACGGGCGCTCCTCGCGGGGGAGTTCCAACACCGCGAGCGCCGTCTCAACCGCCGCGTGCGCCTGGGTGAGCGCGGGCGTCGCGCCGCCGATGCCGACCCATAGGACGTTGGGGCGGCGCAGGTTTGGGAAGGCCCCGGCGCCGGTGAGGTGCAGCACGATCGCAGGCCAGCCGCCGAGCGCCTGGTGAAGCGCCGCGCCAAGCTGCGGCACCAGCTCGACGTTGGTCTCGCCTAGAAAGCGCAGGGTCAGGTGCATCGAGTCAGCCGCGACCCACTTGACGGGCGGGCCGCCGCGCCGCAGATGCGCTTGCGCCTCGGACAGCACCTGTTTCACATGCTGCGGCAGCTCGGCCGCGATAAAGAGACGATACGTTTGCATGGTCAGTGGTCAGTGGTCCGTTGTCAGTGGTCCGTTGTCAGTTGTCAGTGGTCCGTTGCTCGTGTGCAACTGACAACGGACCACTGACCACGGACTAATCAGGTGGCACGTCGTGTCCGGCGGCGAAGATGGCCTGGCTATCGAGCGGTTCTTCGCCGTTCTGCGGCTGCGCGCGCAGGTACGAGCCGTCGGGCTGTAGGACTCGCGCCCGTGTATTGTCGCGCAGGTACACTTGCAGCAAGCGCTCGTGGGTGTGCTTGATCAGCGCCGGGTCCTCCAGCGGGAACAGCGTCTCGACGCGCCGATCCAGGTTGCGCTGCATTAAGTCGGCGCTGCCGAGGTAGATCTCCGGCGCGCCGCCATTGGCGAAGTAGTACATCCGGCTGTGCTCTAGGAAGCGCCCCACGATGCTACGCACGGTGATGTTCTCGCTCAACTCCGGCACGCCCGGCCGCAGGCAGCAGATCGAGCGCACCACCAGCTCCACCCGCACCCCGGCCTGCGATGCCTGGTAGAGTATATCAGTCGTCGTCGGGTCGACCAGCGCGTTGATCTTGAAGATCAGGTGCCCGCCGTGCCCGCTGGCGGCGTGGCTGATCTCGCGCTCGATCAGCCGGGTCAGCCCCTCGCGCAGGTTCACCGGCGCCACCAGCAGCTTGCGATAGTGGCGCTGTCGGGAGTAGCCGGTGAGGAAGTTGAACAGCTCCGAGGCGTCGGCGCCGATATCGGGCCGGCAGGTCAGCAGCCCCAGGTCGGTGTAGATCCGCGCCGTGGTGGCGTTGTAGTTCCCGGTGCCCAGGTGGACGTAGCGGCGCACCCCATCTTGTTCGCGCCGCACCACCAGCGCGATCTTGGCGTGGGTCTTCAGCCCGACCAGCCCATAAACCACGTGGACGCCAGCGCGCTCCAGCGCCCGCGCCCAGGAGATATTGTTCTCCTCGTCGAAGCGCGCCTTCAGCTCGACCAGCACTGTGACCTGCTTGTCCTGCTCGCGCGCGTGCATCAGGGCCTTGACGATCGGCGAGTTGCTGCCGACGCGATACAGCGTCTGCTTGATCGCCAGCACCTCGGGGTCCTCGGCGGCGGCGCTGATCAGCTCGACCAGCGGCTGAAACGAGTCGTAAGGGTGGTGCAGCAGGATATCCTGCTGGCGGATGGCGGCGAACAGATCGGCGCTGGAGCGGGCGTGGCGCAGCACGGCCGGGGCCGCCGGGTAGAACGGCGGGTCCTTGAGGTCGGGGCGATCGAGCCGGGTCAGCGCCATCAGGTCGGCCAGGCCCAGCGGCCCGTGCAGCTCGTACAGGTCGTCGGAGGTCAGCTTGAGATTAGACAGCAGCAGGTCGCGGATGCGCGGCGGCATATTATGCTGGACCGAGATACGCACGACGGCGCCGAAGCGGCGCTGGCGCACACCCTGTTCGATCGTGCGCAGCAGGTCGGCGGCCTCCTCCTCCTGGATCTCCATATCGGCGTTGCGGGTGACGCGGAAGGCGTAGGTTTCGACCACCTCGACGCCGGGGAACAGCGCCTCCACGTTCTCGGCGATCACCTGCTCGATCCAGGCGAAGCAGTGGCGGCGCTGGGGCGGGATGTGCCCCGGTCCCTCGCAGTGGCCGCCGACCAGCGGAATCAGGCGCGGCAGCACGGCGGGCACCTTGACGCGGGCGAACAACTCGGCCCTCCTCAGGGTCGTTGATGACCACCGCCAGGTTGAGGCTAAGGTTCGAGATATGCGGGAAGGGGTGGCCGGGGTCGAAGGCCAGCGGGGTCAGGACCGGGAAGATCTCGCGCTCGAAGTACTCGCGGCAGAAGGCGCGCTGCTGCTCAGTCAGCTCGTCGTAGTCGAGCAGGTGGATGCCCTGGTCGCAGAGCTTGGGCTGGATGTCGTCGAGCCAGCAGCCCCGGTGCTGCTCCTTCAAGGCTTTGACGACGCGCTGGAGCGCGGTCAGTTGCTCGGTGGGGCTGCGCCCATCGGGCGAGCGCCCCACGACCCCGGCAGCGATCTGCTGCTTGATGCCGGCCACGCGGATCATGAAGAACTCGTCCATGTTGGTGCTGAAGATCGAGAGGAACTTGACGCGCTCAAGCAGCGGATGGCGCTCATCCATCGCCTCTTCCAGCACGCGCCGATTGAACTCCAGCCAACTCAGCTCGCGGTTGATGTAGCGCGGTGCCTCGGCCGGGGAGGAGAGCAGCTCTGCGGGGCGCACTTTATCAGGGGCGATTGCCATCAGATCACCTGCATCCTTCGCTTGATCAGCCAGCACGAGCGTGATGCCGGCCGGTTCGCGGATAGTATAGCATCAGGGGTAGCGAGGGGCAAGCAAAGGCCGGGGAGGAGAGGAATTGAAAATTGAGAATTGAAATTGAGAACCGCGTTCCTGTAGGGTAGGCCCTCCGTGGCCGCCGGTGGTTGTCGGTCGGTGGTTGTCGGTCAGTGGTCGGTGGTCGGTGGTCGGTGGTCAGCGGTACAGCCGCAGGCGGCCGTGTCGCCGCTCGACTGGGCGCGGCGGCGGGAGCTTGAGCGGCTGCCCGTGCAGCACCGCAGCGGGTGTCCTGGCGACCAGGTGGTCGGCGGCATCGGCGCCCACCAGGGCGGCGGCGCGGGCGCGGGCCACGGTGAGCAGCGGCGGGCGGCGCGGCGGCAGCCCATGCGCGTCACTCGCCAGCAGGTGCGCCATGCCGTGGAGCAGCATCACCTCGACCGTCGCCCGCAGGCGCTGGCCCTGACCGCCGATCAGCGCCTCGGCGGTGATCTGCATCAGCACGCCGCGCTCGATCAGCGGCAGGAGCCGGTTGGGGTCGTGCTGGACCTCGATGATCCGCTCCGGGTGCGCCAGGACGACCCGGTAGCCGGCGACCTGGAGGTTGAATAGCGGGAGGTCAAGCATGGGCGGGATGGTATTGTGGGCCAGCTCGACTAGGATCGAGCGGCTGCGGCCGTAGGGCAGCAACTCGCCGCGCTTCAGCTGGTCGATCATGTCGGCTTCGTAGCAGATCTCCGTGCCGGCCACGATTTCGAGCGACAGCCGCTCGGCCGCCAGCGCGGCGTTGATCTCGCCCAGCCGCTCGTGAATCAGCGCCGGGGCGTAGTGGCGGCTGGCAACCGAGCCGGGGCTATGCGGCGTGGCAGCGATCACGCGCACCCCATCGGCGGCCGCCAACCGGCACATGGCCAGCGACTCATCCAGCGTCGCCGGGCCGTCGTCGAGGCCGTGGAGGATGTGGCAGTGCAGATCGATCATCACGAATTGAGAATTGAGAATTGAGAATTGAGAATTGAGACGTCAGTCATTCTCAATTTTCAATTCTCAATTGTTCATTCAGCTATAGTAGCCGTACTCGCGCTCAACGTGGGCGTTATTGAGTACCACGCCGACGATATTGGCCTTGACCTTCTCCAGGATCTGGCGCGCCTGGCGGGCGCGCTCGCGCGTGGTCTTGCCGGCCTGGAGGATCAACAGCGTGCCGTCGACCCTGGACGCCAGCACGGCCGCATCGGTCACGGCGATCACCGGCGGCGTGTCGAACAGCACAATATCGGCCTCGGCGCGCAGCCGCGCGATCACCGCCTCCATCCGGCGCGAGCCCAGGATGTCGGCCGGGCGGGGCGGGAGCGGGCCGCTGGCCAGCAGGCTCAACCCCGGCACCGTCGTGGCCTGGAGCGGCGGCGCGTCCTCCTGCGACAGGATCATGCTGGTCAACCCGACGTCGTTGGGCAGATCGAACAGCGTATGCAGTGTTGGCCGGCGCAGATCGCAATCGACCAGGATGACCCGCTGCTCGGCCTGGGCCATGGTGATCGCCAGGTTCGCCAGCGTGGTCGACTTGCCCTCGTCGGGCGAGGTGCTGGTCGCCAGCAGGGTATGCAGCGGCCGGTCGAGGCTTGAGAACTGGATATTGGTTCGCAGCGTGCGGTAGGCCTCGGCCGCCGGCGAGCGCGGGTCGCGCAGGACGATCAGCGGCGAGCTTCCGTTGGTGTGGGCTGGTGTGCTCATGGTTCTTCTATACTTACGTGTTGCGTGAAACGTGAAACGTGAAACGTGTTGCGTGTTGCGTGGTTGGGGGCCGCCACGGAGGGCCGGCCCTACGGGTTCTCGGTGCGTGTTGCGTGTTGCGTGGTTGGGGGCCGCCACGGAGGGCCGGCCCTACGGGTTCTCGGTGCGTGTTGCGTGGTTGGGGGCCGCCACGGAGGGCCGGCCCTACAGGTTCTCGGTGCGTGTTGCGTGGTTGGGGGCCGCCACGGAGGGTCGGCCCTACGGGTTCTCGGTTCTTCGGAGTTCGGTGGAGGGCGTATTGCATACGCCCTTACGTGGCTCCATCTTCCATTCTCGGTTCCGTGTCACCCCTTCATCTTGTCATCTTGTCACCTTGTCATCTTGTCACGGCGAGCGTTTCCCTGGGACCAGCGCCGGCGTTCTCGGTGCGGCTGGCTTGCGGTGCTCATCGGCGGTCGGGATGGCGCCGAGGGTGGTCAGCCCGACGAAGCGCTCGACATCGGCGGGGGTCTTGAGCGTATTGTCCAGCGCCTCCAGCACGAAGACCAGCAGCAGCCCCAGAATCAGCCCCAGCAGGCCGCCGGCGGCCACGTTGATCTTGGTCTGCGGGCGCTGCTGGTACGCCGGGCGGGCCGGCTGAAGCTCGCGGATGTTGATCTTGTCGGTGCCCTCCAGGTTATCGTTCAGCGAGCTGACCAGGCCGATCATATTGGCCCCGATGGCATTGGCGACGCGCGGCGCCATATCCGGCTCCTCTGGGTAGTCGACTTGGACGATCATCTTGCGGTCCTCGGGGCGCGGCTGGACCCGGACGTACTGTAGCAGCCAGTCGGCGCTGCGGTCGAGCTTCAGTTGAGCGCTGATCTTTTCGAGTTCCTTGGGCGCGAGGGCCATATCGCGGTACATATTCATATTGTTCTGAAGCACGATCGAGAGCCCGTTGTCATTCCGGTTCGGCACCACCAGGTAGGTCGCCTCCGAGCGGTAGACCGGCGTCAGGACTTTGCTGAAGATGTACGCGGCCACAGCGGCCGAGAAGGCCACCAGGAGGATCACCCACCAGCGGCGGCGCAGCACATTCGAGTAGTCGGTAAGGCGCATAGCCCGGATCTCCTGTTGAGGATGAGAGGATGGAACATGGAGGATGGAACCTCGATCCCTGATCTCCGTTCTGCTATCCTCTATCTTCGATCATCGATTTTGCCGTTGCTCGGCGGTCGGTGGTCGGCGGTCGCCTCTTTGTTCTTTGTTCTTTGTTCTCTGTTCTCTGTGGTCGGCTGCTGGCCGCGCCTCAAGGTAGTGAAGGGCGAAGGCGATGCCCACCCCGGCCGCCAGGCCCAGCAGCGCGCGCAGCGCTATGTCGATCGCGATCGTCCGTGGCCCATCGAGGCGGGCAGCCTGCACCGGCAGCTCAAGCACGGCGACATTCAGCCCTGGACTGGCGGGTGTGGCCTGCGTCTCGCCCCAGTAGCGCAAGCCATTGGTCTTGATCAGCATCACGGCCGCGTCGGCGATTGCGACGGCGTCGGCGGGGTCGGCCGCCGTCACCGCGAGGTAGACGACGTGGAGATCGTTCGCGCCGTGCAGCGCCTGCGCGACCGCCGCCTGACTCAGCGGGCGCCCACGGGCTGCCAGCTCCCTGGCGACATCCTGGGCGAATGGTGCGCCGCCGACGATCGCCGGCAAGTCCTGGGCGGTCTTGTCTTCAAGTTCAGCGGTCAGGCCGGCGGTGCTGCCCTCCGGCGCGCCGCCACGCGTCACCAGCAGCCGCGCGGTGAGCCCGTAGACCGGCGGGCGCATCAGCGCCAGCGCTAGGCTGAACAGCGCAGCCAGCAGCGGCACGGCGGCGACGAGGCGCCAGCGTCGACGTAGGATGGCCAGGTAGTGTTGGAGTTCCATGTCAAGTTAAGACGCAAGTCCTGGGTTGCCGGTAACGGATGGTGTTACGTATTGCGTGTTGCGTGTTGCGTAATGGATCACGCAACACGCAACACGCAACACGGATGACGCCTCAGACCTCGAAATTCCCGATAAACTCGAAATTCCCGATAAAATCGCGCATCCGGGACAGAAACACGTCGCGCCCGAAGCCCTCGGCGTGGCGGCGGATGGCGAGCGGATCGTACAGATCGGCGCGCGATACGGCGACGGCGACCGCCAAGGCCGCAGCGCTCTGCTCGTGGAAGAAGCGTCCGGTCACACCATCGATCAGCGTATCGAGCGCACCGCCGACCGCGTACGCGATCACCGGCCGACCGGCCGCCATCGCCTCCAGCGGCGTGATGCCGAAATCCTCCTCGCCAGGAAAGATAAACGCGCGGCAGCTTGCGAACAGATCGCGCCGGCGCTCCTCGCTCACATGGCCCAGGAACTCGACCTGCGGCCCGGCGATCGCCTGAAGCGCGTCACGATCGCGGCCGGCGCCGAAGATCTTGAGCGGTAGGCCCAGCCGGTTGAACGCGCGCACCGCCAAGTCAAGCCGCTTGTAGGGGATCAGCCGCCCGCCGGCCAGGTAGAAATCGCCTGGCGGCTCAGGACGATAGGGCAGCAAGTCAACCGGCGGCGGGATGATCGTCGCCTCGCGACCGTAGTAACGGCTGATCCGGCGCGCCACCTCGCGCGAATTGGCGACGAAGGCATCAACACGCGGCGTTGTGGCGACGTCCCACAGTCTAACATAGGTTAGTAGAACGGACAAGATGACGCGCTGAAGGCCGTCGATGCCCTCGCGCTCTACATAGGCGCCAGTGCGCCAGCCGAAGCGCATGGGCGTATGGCAGTAGCAGATGTGCCGCGCGCCGAGCGGCGGAATGATCCCTTTGGCAAAGGCGCTGCTGCTGCTGAGAAGCAGATCGTAGCCGCTCAGGTCGAAGCTCTCGAACGCGCTGGGGTAGAGCAGGAAATACTTCTGGAAGTGACGCCGCCAGCCGGGTAGCCGCTGCATCCAGGAGGTGCGGATATCCCAGGCCCGGTAGGCTGCCGGCATCGCGGCGGGATCGTAGAACGAGGTGTAGACCGGCGCGGTCGGGTACAGTTCATGTAGCGCTTCGAGCACGCGCTCGGCGCCGCCGTACTGGTTCAGGTAGTCGTGGATCAGTGCGACACGCATAGAGTTCTGAAAAAAAGTGGTATGCAGCTTGCAAGAAACCAGGGAACGCTATAGGATGGGAGTATACCAGAAGATTTGTCAGGTCAATCAACCATAGTGCCAGGTTACGTTCACATGTGGCAGCGTGCGCGGGGAGGTATGGAGGGACCGCCCTCCACGATCTTGTTTTCTCCCTGATTCATCTTCTCCACCAGAGCGCAAGTTAGTATAAGACGGGAGGCAGGGAGGTCATGACAACCGACGAAGCAGAGCCGCGACGCATCTTCACCAGCGCCAGCCTGGGGCAGAGCGCGTACCGAACCTGGGCGCAGCAGGCGCGGCGGGAGCGACGCTTCAATATCGCGCGCCTACTCGACGCGCTTGGCACCGCCAAGATCGCCCGCGCGGATCACGCGTTCCGCCAGCTTGGGGAGGTCGGCCTGACCCCCGCCAACGTCGAGCGGGCGCTGGTGGGCCTTGAGCCGGTGGCGATCGCCACCGGGCCGATCACCGGGACGACGCCGTTGGCGCGTGACCTGCTCTCGCGGGCGCAGGGCGCGCTAAACGAGAATCGCGACCTGCGGGCCGACGAGATCGGCGATCTGTTCGTCTGCACCACCTGCGGCGAGCTGCGCGAAGGACAGCTCGTAGGCGCCTGCAAGCTGTGTGGGACGGTGCCGGAGGCGCACAAGGCCTTCCGCGCGATCGAGGCGATGGGCGTACTTGGCCCACACGCAATCATGGCCTTCCTGGAGCACTCCGAGGAGTCGCTACGCAAACTGGTCGAGGGTGTGGACGAAGCGCTGCTGGCCCGGCGCCTGGTCGCGGAGCAACCCTCGTTCAAGGAGCTGGCCGGCCACCTGGTGGATATCGACGCGGTGTTTCGCGAGCGGGCCTGGCTGCTGCTGGAGACCGACCGGCCCGAGCTGCCGCCGGCGCACCCGCCGCGGCTCAACGCCGCCGCCGCCTACCGCAGCCAGCCGATCACCACGATCCTCGACGCGTTCCACGACACCCGGCGCCAGACGCTGAATCTGCTGCGCGGCCTGACCAGCGCCGCCTGGCACCGCAGGGGCCACCACGAGCTGTACGGCGAGATCAATTTGCTGCACCAGGGCAACTGGATCATCAGCCACGAGCGCCTGCACCTGATCGAGATGGCGCAACTCCGCCACGACCTGCTCATCGCCGACAGCCCGCGCCACGAGGCCGCCGAGCTGCCGGAGGTGGTCGTCACCGATGTATCTGAGGGAGAGTAGAAATTGAGAATTGAGAATGAAGAATTGAGAATTACGCGATCATTCTCAATTTTCAATTTTCAATTCTCAATTCTCAATGCTGTATGTCTCCACCACGAAGATCCCAACACAAGTTCCCGTTTGATCTCGACGAGATCGCGCCGAACCGCTTCCGGATCCACGAGCCGCGCGTGCGCGGCGTGATCAAGGGCGAGGGAACGATCGAGGGCCAGATGTTTACGCTGACGGGCTGGCGGCGCGAGGGGCTGCTGGCCCGGCTGCGCGAGCGCCAGTTCCGCGTGCGAACGATCGCCGATCGGCTCGACGTGCTACCCGGCTTGCCGCCGCCGCCGCCGATCGGCTCGCTGGGCTGGCGCCCGCTCACCTCGGCGATCGAGCAGATCAGTCACTTCGATCTACGCAACTTGCGCTGGCATCCGCTGGCCACCGAGACCCGCGACGGCGCGCCCGGCGTGCTGGCCTACGAGGGCTGGGTGCTGCGGCGCCGCAAGGGCCGCGGCTCGGCGTCATACTTCCTGGCCTTTGTCGAGCGCGGCGGCGATATCGGCCTGAAACCGCTCGACGAGACCAAAGCGATTCTGACCGGCTACGCCCAAGCGCTCGCGCTCGACGACCGGCCCCTCATGGCCGAGCATCGCCCGTCGCCTAACGCAGGGCCGGACGGCAGCCAGTTCCTGCTCCCGGAGATCCTCCTCCCGCCGGCGTACCGGGAGGTGCTGCGCGTCATCGCCACCAGCGGCGCGGAAGGCTGGCTGGTGGATCGGTGGGCCTGGCCGCTGGCGCAGGAGCTGTTCGAGCGGCTGGGGGTGCGGCTGACCGAGGCCCACGATTAGACGATAACACCGTGGGCGGCGGCAACGCGCGGCAACATCGTGGGCGGCGGTGGCAACACCTGCGATGATGGCAATGTGAGCAGGGGCGTAGCAGTTGCCCTTATCGACAACGTGCATTGCTCGATAGGGGCAACTGCTACGCCCCTTCGGGTTCGCAACGTCCACAATGGCCTCTCGGCGCACCGCCGGTTCCGCCGCATCGTCGTACCACAATGGCCTCTCGGCGCACCGCTCATTCCCGGCATCCCCACACCACGAAATGTTAGTACCCCCACCGGTGTCACGCAGGTACTAACCCGGTTCAGGACACACGGGGGATTATAGTACAGACTGTCGTAGGTATAGGATGTGCTTCCTTAACATCAACCCAGGGGAATGTCCCCAACCACAGGAGGCCACAACCATGTTTCGTTCTCGCACCCCCCGGCTCCGGATCGTCGCCGTGTTCGCGCTGGCCCTGCTCTTTGCCTCGGTCGCCTACGGCTTCGCCGCCAGCAACACCGTCCCCAGCACCCATGCCGGCGACGGCTCGGCCGCCATCAGTGGCTACACAGTCACCAATGTCCACTACACGCTGAACACCACCAACCCGGCCAACATCGACACCGTGTCCTTCACGGTTGCCCCGGCAGTCCCGGCCGGCGGCACGGTGTATGTGAAGCTGTTGAACGCCGGCACGACCTTTACCGGCTGCACGGTGACCGGTGGCACCAACGTGACCTGCCCGAGCAGCGGCGCGCTGGGCGTGACGGCGCTGGCGGCCGATGAGCTGCGGGTCATCGCGGCGCAGTAGCCTGGAGCATTGCCGCTCAGAGACTGTTTGAAAGGGGGAGTTTGAGGGGGTCGCCCCTCAAGAATCCCCTTTCCACCACGGATTGTAGGCGAGACAATCCCCTTTTCAAACAGTTTCTCATAGAAATGGCACGGGGGGCAGCATCATTCGTCGGGAGGGGCACGATCGATCGTGCTCCTCCTCTTCAACCCACTCCCTTTCTGGTCAGAATAGGCAATCATGCGATACGGACGCCGAAAGCATACGATCTTAGCCGCACTGATGCTCATGCTGATGGCCGCCGCCTGGCTCACGATGGGACCGATCCAGTTCGGTGGCCAAGCGGCGTATGTGATCGTCAACGGTATCAGCATGGAGCCAGGGATGCACCGCGGCGACCTGGCGATCATGCGCGCGTCGGCCGATTACCAAGTCGGCGATGTCGTCGCCTATCGCCACCCGCAGATCGGGCCGGTCATCCACCGGATTATCGCGGTCGACGGCGACCATCTCGTTTTCAAAGGCGACAACAACGCCTGGACCAACTCGTACCGGCCGACGGCGGCCGAATGTATCGGTAAGCTCTGGCTCTTTGTTCCATCCGCCGGCGGCGCGCTGTCCCTGCTGCGCGCACCGCGGAACATGGCGCTGCTGGGGGCAGTGCTGGGGGTGATGGTCATGACCACAGTAACCGGCGGCCAGGATCGCCGCCCATGGCGCCAGCCGCGCCGCGGGCCACCGCTGACGATCCGCCTGGTCTTTGAAGGGCGCGCCGGCCGGCGCGGGTCGCGCCCGGCGGGCGAGCAGACGATCGGCTACCTGGGGGCCAGCAGAGAGCCCTTCTTTTTCGCCCTCGCGGCGCTGGCGTTCGCGGCGCTGCTGCTGGGCGCGTTCGCATTCACACGGCCAACCGTCCGCGCCGTCTCCGAGGAGCTGGCCTACGAGCAGATCGGCGGGTTCAGCTACTCGGCCACTGCGCCGGCCGACCTGTACAACTCCGGCGGCGTACGAACCGGCGACCCGGTGTTCCGAGCGCTGACCGACGCCGTCGACGTGGAGTTCACCTACCGCCTGGCGGCCGAGCAGGCGTCCGGCGTATCCGGGACCTACCGGCTGCGCGCCGAGGTCGGCGACAGCAGCGGCTGGACCCGCCTAGTCGAACTGCTGCCGGAAACCCCATTCACGGGCGACAGCTTCAGCGCCGCCGCCACGCTCGACCTCGACCGCATTCAGGCGCTGATCGACAGCTTCGAGCAACAAACCGCGCTCCAGCGCCAGCAGTACGTGCTGGCGATCGTGCCGGAGGTGAGCGTGCGGGGGACGCTGGCGGGGCAGGAGCTGCACGAGGCGTTCGCGCCGCGGCTGGAGTTCCGGCTCGACCAGCTTCAATTGCAGGTTGTGAACGATGCAGGCTCGGCCCTCGACCCGCTCCGTCCCTCACAGAAAGGGCTGCTCCAGCACTCGGTCGAGCGGCCAAATACGCTGGCGCTCCTGGGTCTCACCCTTGAGGTCGCGGGCGCCCGCCGGCTGGCGGTGATCGGGCTGCTGCTGGCGCTAGCCGGGCTGGCGGCGCTCGGCCTGGTCGAGCATTACACGGTGCGGGGCGATGCGGCGGCGCTCATCCAGCTCAAATATGGCGCGCTGCTGATCGGCATCTTGGACGGCGATCTGGGGGCGGAGGGGCGGGTCGTCGACGTCGCGGCGATCGACGACCTGGCGAAGCTAGCCGAGCAGAGCGGCCACATGATCCTGCACGGGACGCGCGGCACGGCCCACCGCTACTTTGTCCACCAGGGCGACGTGGTCTACCGTTACCAGAGCGCTAGCGAAGATGCCTGGCCGGCGGCGGATGGAGCGCCCTGATGAGGAGATCGCGCTCGTTCAGCCTCAGAGCCCTCCTGGTACTGGCCGGCGCGCTGCTCTTCGCGGCGGCGGGCTACGGCCTGGCCGCGAGCAACACGCTTTCGGCCAGCCGGGCGGGCGACGGCCGGGCGACGATCGCTAGCTACATCCTGGATACGACTACGGCGCCAAACACCACCACCAGCCTGCATGTGAGCCTTGAGACCAATGGCGACCCGACCAAGATCCTCAAGGTGCGCTTTACGATCAATGCCGCCGGCGGCGCGGCCCCGCCACAGTCGGTGCGAGCGCAGTTTCTCACCACCGGCGGCACCCCGATCGGCGGCTGGTACAGCGCCTGCACCAAAATCGGTACTGCGACTTGGGAGTGTACGCCTGGCGGCGCGTTCGCGTATGTCCAGGCCGGAATCCGGCTGCGGGTGATCGCGGCGCAGTAGTTCTGAGGGTGTGCCTGAAAACGGGAGTTTGAGGGCCGCCCCTCAAGGCCACTTTCCACCACTCTGGAAAAAAGGGGGTTTGAGGGGGTAGCCCCTCAGTCTCCCCCACCCACATTGTAAAGTAGAACGGCGCCACGCGAAACCTTATCTAAAGGGTTATGGTTATGTTTATCTGGAAGCTGTGTCGGCTGGGGTTGACCGGGTTGTTGCTGATGGGCCTGGCGATCGTGATCCCGGCGCTGGCGGCCACCACCACAGTGCCGGTGTCGGGCAAGCTGGATACCAGCGTCACCCTGACCGTCCAGCACCTCAAGCCGCAGGATTGCAACAGCCTGACTCTAACGACATATATTCTCGTCCCCGGCGGAACCTACAAAAATAACGGCGCCAGCGCGCTGGTGCTGGGTGTGGCGGGCTATGACAACATCAGGGCTGGTGGTGGCAACGACTGCCTGGTCGGCGGCTCCGGCGGAGATGATCTCACCGGCGGCAGCGGCAGTGACGTCTGCTTCGGCACCACGGCCACGACATTCAAGAGCTGTGCGACTACGTATACGACGCTGCGACCGTAGAGGGGGAAGCCCCCCTTAAACTCCCCCTTTTCAGACAGTTTCTTAGAGCGTGATAATGCGACGACGCCACCCCGATTTTCGGGGTGGCGTCGTCGTTCTCGCGCCGCACGAAGGTGCGGTAGCGCCACAGCCTTGCCGTCAACATCACGCCGTGGCGGCGTGGCGGCGCCAGCTCGGCGCCGTACCAGCGGCGCGGTCGCATCGCGCCGCTCGGTCCGGCCGTGTGGACACCCTGGTCCGCAGCGGGCCACATAATTGCTCCTCCTCCGTGACAAGGTGACAAGGTGACAAGGTGACAAGGTGACAAGGTGACAAGGTGACAAGGTGACAAGGTGACAAGGTGACAAGGTGACAAGAAGTGTCTTACCCATCACCCCTTCACCCCCTCACCTTGTCACCCCTTCACCCCCTCACTGTCCGCGTTGGCGATTGCGGTTGCGTAGGAACGGCGGGATATCCAGGTCATCGCCGCTGGGGAAGCTGGGCGCGACGCGCGGCTGGGCCTGTGGCTGGCGCGGCGGCTGGAGCGGCTGCTGGGGCGCCTGTACCGGCACGGTCGGTTGGTGGGGCAGTTGGAGATTGTTGGCCTGCGCCGCGACCGGCGGGTACGAGCGCGAGCGCTGCACGTTTGGCCGCGTCGCATCGAAGCCGGTGGCGATCAACGTCAGCTTGACCTGGCCGGCCGGGAAGTTCGGGTCGATTACGGCGCCGAAGATGATCTGCGCCTCGGGGTCGACCGCCTTGGCAACGATGTCGGCCGCCTCGTAGATCTCCAGGATGCCCAGGTCCTCGCCGCCGACGACATTGATCAGCACGCCCTTGGCGCCGTCGATCGAGACCTCCAGCAGCGGCGAGGCGATCGCCTCGTTGACCGCGTCGACCATACGGCTGTCGCCGCTGCCATTGCCGATCGCCATCAGCGCCGAGCCCTGCTGGGCCATGATCGTCTTGACGTCGGCGAAGTCGACATTGATCAGCCCACGCTGGGTGATCAGGTCCGAGATGCCCTGGATGCCCTGGCGCAGCACATTGTCGGCCATCTGGAAGGCCTGGAGCATCGACGTATTCTTGCTGGCCGTCTGGAGCAGCCGGTCGTTGGGGATGATGATCAGCGTGTCGACCATCGGCTTGAGCTGATCGATGCCCTGCTCGGCCATCTTGCGGCGGTGGTTGCCCTCGAAGGTGAATGGCCGCGTGACCACGCCGACCGTCAGCATACCCAGGTCCTGGGCGATGCTGGCGATGATCGGCGAGGCCCCGGTGCCGGTCCCGCCGCCCATGCCGGCGGTGATGAAGGCCATGTCGGCGCCCTTGAGCGCCTCGTAGATCTCCTCGGTGGTCTCCTCGGCGGCCTTCTGCCCGATCACCGGGTTGCCGCCCGACCCGAGGCCCTTGGTGAGCTTGTCGCCGATACGGATGCGCACGTCGGCGCGTGAGTGCATCAGCGCCTGGGCATCGGTATTGACGGTGATAAACTCGACCCCCTGCACGCCATCCGCGACCATCCGGTCCACCGCGTTCGAGCCGCCCCCGCCGACGCCGATCACCTTGATGACCGCGTGGGGCTCCGGTGTCAGATTGAAATTGGTGAAGTCCGCCATCTGTACCCTCCTACTACGTTTTGCGTGTTGCGTGTTGCGTGCCGCGTCGCTCCTTCACGCAACACGCAAGACGTAAGACCATCTACGGCAAAAATTCCCTGAGCCATCCTTTGAAGCGCTCGTATGTCGAACCCCAGCCGTTGCGCTCGGGGTTGGAACTGGGCGCGTTGAGCATCGACAAGCCGTGCCGCGCACCCCAGCGGAGCAGCCCCACGCCGGTGGCGTAGGGCGGGCTGTCGATCGAGTCCGAGAGCCCGGTCAGCTCGGAAGGCGCCCCAATGCGCACCGGGATGCCGAGCATGTCGCGCATCAGCTCGTCGAAGCGCGGGAGCTGCGCCGACCCGCCAGTGACCACCACCCCGGCCGGCAGCATGCCCTCGTAGCCGCTGCGCCGAATCTCGTTATAGATCAGCTCGACCACCTCCTCCGCACGCGCCTGGATAATCTGGTTCAGCATGGCGCGGCTGATCTGCTGGCGCTCGCCGGGGGCGAAGCCCTCGGCCTCAATAATATCGGCGGCGTCGTCGGCGGGCTCCTCGGCGATCGCCGAGCCGTACTTGAGCTTGAGATACTCGGCGGTGTTGTGGGGCGTCTGTTGCACCAGCACAATATCATTGGTGAAGTGGTTGCCGCCGACCGGGATCACGCTGGTGTGCCAGATGCCGCCCTGGACGAACACCGCCACGTCGGTTGTGCCGCCGCCGATATCGACCAGGATGACGCCGCGGTCCTTGTCCTCGGAACTGAGCACCGCCTCGCCGGAGGCCAGCGGCTGGAGCACCAGGTCGTCGATCTCCACGCCGGCCTTCTGGACGCTCTTGATCAGGTTCTGGATCGCCATCACCTCGCCGGTGACAATGTGGGTCTCGACTTCGAGCCGGAAGCCGGACATGCCGATCGGGTCGCGGATGCCCTCGTGGCCGTCGACGACGTAGGCGCGCGGGATGACGTGGATGACCTCGCGCTGGGTCGGGATGGCGACCGCCTGGGCCGCCTCGACGGCGCGGGCGATATCGTTGCGGGTGATCTCGTGATCGCTGCGGGCGACCGCGACGACGCCGCGGCTGTTGAGCGACGAGATATGCCGCCCGGCCACGCCCACAAACGCAGTGCCGATGCGATACCCGGAGAGCCGCTCGGCCTTCTCGACGCTGGTGGCAATGGCGTTGACGGCGTCATCGATATTGACGACCACTCCCTTGTCAAGCCCCTTGGATGGCAGTCAGGCCGACGCCAAGGATGTTGACGCGACCGTTATCCTGGACCTGCCCGACAATAGTGCAGACCTTGGTGGTGCCGACATCAATGCCGACGATGGTGCGATGTGCCATAGCGTTTCCTCTGTGGTGGAAGGGGTTCTTGAGGGGCGGCCCCCTCAAACTCCCCCTTTTCAGACAGCTTGTTATGGTTCCGGCGTCGGCTCCTCCGGCGCTGGTGTGCTCGCGGCCTCATTCCGGTAGAATGGTGTGCGCGGGCGCAGGTCGAGATAGGTAAACGCGGTCCCGTCCTTGACCAGTGTCCCCAGGACCGTCAGCTTATTGTCGAGGTCATCGGCGCGCCCGAAGACGATCATGCGACCGTCGGGCGTGGTTATGAAGACGCCGGTTCCGGTATCCCAGCCGATGCTGGCCGGGGCCAGGCCGATCTCGGTCGGCAGGCGCAGCGTCAGCAGCCGCCCCAGTTCGAGGGCGTCGACGTCGAGTTTGTCGTTGGGCTTGAGCGCCTGCCCGCTGCGATCCTCGATCACCAGGGTGTTGGTCAGCGGCATGGTGGCGTCGGCGTCGAGCACCCGGCCGCTCCGATCCACCAGATAGAGCGTGCCGCCGGCCCGCCAGCGCAGCTCCGGCTGGCGCTCCTTCACGCGGATCGTCAGCCGGTCGGGGAGGGTCAGGATAGCGCCGGCCTCCTCGACGTAGGCGTTGGTCTTGAGCCGGTCGGCGATCTGCCCGCTGTCGACGAGCCAGATCGACTGGCCGCGCGCGTCGGCCAATTCGACGATCGCCCGCTGGCTCAACGCCTGCGCGCCTTCGACCCGCACATCCCGGATGATGAAGCTCGGCGCGCGAAAGATATACAGCATATAGCCTAGCGTCCCGATCAACAGCACCAGGCTGGCGAGACGCCCCGACGCGAGCCAGGCGCCGAGTGTCCGGCGCGGCCCCGGTCGCACCGCCGATCCGGATCGGGTCGCGCGCGACTTGCGACGGGCGGCGATCCGCTCGCGGGTGTTGGGCTGGTTGTACTCGAATCGATCCATAGATTTAGACAGTTCTGGGAAAAGGGGGTTTGAGGGGCCAGCCCCCTCAGTCTCCCCCCACCCACATTGTAAAGTCGAGTGGCGTCTTCCGAAATCTTAGAGACTAGAGATGTGACAATCTCCAATCTCTAATCGCTTTTATGACGTTCAAGCGCTAATTCAATCAAACGGTCCAGCAGCGCGCTGTAGCTGAGCCCGCTGGCCTCCCACATCTTGGCGTACATGCTGATCGGCGTGAAACCCGGCATGGTGTTGACCTCGTTCAGGTACAGGGTCTCGTCCACTCGGTCGAGCAGGAAATCAACCCGCGCCAGGCCGGCGCCGTCGACTGCGGTGAAGGCGCGCACGGCCATCGCGCGCACCCGCTCGGCCAGCTCCGGCGCGAGCGGCGCCGGGATCAGGATCTGCGACTCGCCGTCGAGATACTTGGCCGCGTAGTCGTACCACTCGTTCGATGGCACGACCTCGCCCGGCACGCTGGCGGCGACCTGCTCGTTGCCCAGCACGCTGACCTCGATCTCGCGGGCGCTGATGCCCTGCTCGACCACGATCCGCCGGTCGTAGCGCGCGGCCTCGTCAAGCCCGCGCTCCAGCGACTGCCGGTCGGCAGCTTTGGTGATGCCGACGCTGCTGCCCATATTGGCCGGCTTGACGAAGAGCGGGTAGCGCAGCGCGGCCTCGATCCGCTCGACGACCTGCGGCCCAGCGCTGCGCCAGTCGGTGCGGCGCACCAACTGCCAGGGCAGGATCGGCAGCCCGGCGGCGGCGAAGGCTGCCTTCATCATGGCCTTGTCCATGCCCGACCGCCGCAGCCAGCACCCCGCAACCGACGTAGGGGACTCCTGCCAACTCGAACAGCCCCTGCACCGTGCCGTCCTCGCCCAGCGGGCCGTGGAGCACTGGAAACACGACATCAATTGAGAATTGAGAATTGAGAATTGAGAATTGGGATTCGGAATTGGCGACCAGCATGGTGCTCGTGACATCGGCTGCGTCACTCTGTTCTAATCGATCTTTTTTCAATTGTTCATTTTCAATTCTCAATTCTGCCCCGCCGGGCAGCAGCAGCGGGTCGGCTTGAGCTTTGAGCGCGGCGAGCGGGTCACCACCGGCAAGCCAGCGGCCCTGCTTGGTGATGCCGATCGGGACAACCTCGTACCTGGCCGGGTCGAGGCCATCGAGCACGGCGCGGGCCGAGGCTAGCGAGACCTCGTGCTCGCCCGACTGGCCGCCAAACAGAACGCCGATGCGGAGTTTCCCTGTCACGGTCGTGCTCCATGTATCGCTAGCTGGGTCTTAGAGACTGTTTGAAAAGTCCGTTTATCGCAGGAATTTGGTGGTAGAAAGGAGATCTTGAGGGGGCTTCCCCCTCAAACTCCCCCTTTTCAAACAGCCTCTCAGCGGAATTAACCAACGATCTGGACCTCTAACTCCAACTCGATCCCAAACTTCCGCACCACTTGCTCGCGCGCGATCTCGATCAGCCGCATCACGTCGTCGCTCGATGCGCCGCCGAGGTTGACGATATAGTTGGCGTGCTTCTGCGCGATCTCGGCCGCCCCCACGCGCGCCCCTTTGAGCCCAGCCGCTTCGATCAGCCGACCGGAGCTATCGCCGGGAGGGTTCTTGAAGACGCTGCCGCACGACTGGCCGGCGGGCGTCTTGCCCCGGCGCGCTTGGGCGGTGCGCTCCATCTGCTCCGCAAGCTCGCGCGGGTCGGCGCCGGCCAGCCGGAACTCAGCAGCGATCACGATCGGCCTGTCCGTTGTCCGTTGTCCGTTGTCAGTTGCTTCTACAACTGACAACGGACAACGGACAACGGACTCTTTAAGGGCGCTGGAACGATACGTATACGCGAACCGCTCGACCGGCCACTCCTCGACCGTGTCGCCTGCCAGCAGCCACGCCCGCACCAGCGTCGAGGCGATGTCGCCGCCATAGCAGCCGGCGTTGCCGAAGACCGCGCCGCCGATCGTGCCCGGCAGCCCCTCGGCCCACTGGAGCCCGGCCCAGCCCAGCCCGGCCAGGCGCCGCGCCGTGCCGGCCATGGGGGCGCCGGCGGCGACCCAGGCCCGCGCGCCATCCGCCCCCGGCTCGACGCGCAGCTCCTGCGCCCGGTAGCGCAGCACCAGCCCCGGAAATCCTCCATCGCGCGCCAGGATATTGGTCCCGCCGCCCAGCAGGTGGACCGGCAGCTCGCGCTCGCGCGCCCACCCGAGCGCCGCGCGCAGCTCCTCGGCCGACGTCGCATTGGCGAAGTAGCGCGCAGGCCCGCCGATACGCCAGGAGGTGTATTTGGCTAGCGGCTCATTTTCGGTGATCTCAGGTATCATGGCGATTTACGATTTACCGATCGCGTGTTGCGTGTTGCGTGTTGCGGGCGGCCACGGAGGGCTCGCCCTACAGGTTCTCGGTTCTTCGGGTTCGGTGGGGCGTATTGCATACGCCCTTACGTGCTCTGGCTCGATGAGTGGTTCTGTGTTCCCCAGGGCGGCCACGGAGGGCCTGCCCTACAGGTGCTCGGCCCCGTCATCTTGTCACCTTGTCACCTTGTCATCTTGTCATCTTGTCACACCCGTACCCGAATCCCGACTCGAATCCGGTCGCGCAGCACGGCCGCCTCGTCGGCATGGTGGAGCGCCTCGCGGATGGTGAGCGCGTGGGTCCAGTAGGTGGTCGCCTCCTGGTGCTGGTCCTGGTCGAAGCTCAGGTTGCCGAGCCGCTCGTAGGTGCGGGCGATCCCGATCTGGTCGTTGGCGCGCTGGCCGATCGCCAGGCTGTTCAGGTAGTGTGTGTGCGCCTGGTCGTAGTGCTGCTGGGCGCGGGCGGTGTCGCCCAGGTGCAGCAGCGCGATGCTCTGCCCGCGCGGGTTCTGGGTCTGCTCCTCAAGCTGGTGGGCCTGCTCGTGGTAGATCTGCGCCTGGTCGTGGCGCCCGAGCTGGCTCATGATCATCCCCAGCACGCTGTTGGAGCGCGCCTGGCCGACGATGTCGCTAAGGCGCAGGCGCAGTTGCAGGCTCTCCTCCTCGGCGGCGAGCGCCTCCGCGAGCCGGTTCTGCTGGAGCAGCGCCAGCGCCAGCTTGTCTTTGAGAATCGCCTGGCCCAGTAGGCTGCCGCGGCCCTGCTCAAGGCTCAACGCGCGAGTGTAGAACGTCAACGCCTCGCGACCGGCCCCAAGCACCCGGTAGATATCGCCGATGCCGGTGAACACGCGGGCCAGCTTGACCAGGTCGTCGTGCTGCTCCTGTTCCTCGCGCGCAAGCTGAAGCTCCTGTAGGGCCTCCAGGTGGCGCCCCTGGAGCTGATGCACCCTGGCCAGGTGAAAGCGCACCTCGGCCTCCAGCTCGCCGAGGTCGTCGCGCTCGGCCAGCTCGCGGGCCTGGTGAAGCGAGGTCTCGGCGACATCGAGCTGGCCCAGTTCGCGCTGCATCCGCCCGACCGCCATCAGGGCGCGCGCGGCGGCCTCGTGGTTGTTGCGCTCCTGCGCCACCCGCAGCATCCGCCGGGCGTAGTCGAGCCCCTCGCGGTATTGGCCGCCGAACTCCAGCACCGCCAGCGCCAGCGCGTAGGCCCGCAGCTCATAGATCCGGCGTTCCATTAGGTCGAGCCGGTCGATCAGCGAGAGCGTGCGCTCGGCCCACTGGCGCGCCGCGATGAAGTCGAGGCGCGTGACGCGCATCTCGGCGACCTCCAGCGCGGCGTCGGCGGCCTCGGCGAACCCGCCGGCTTGCTCCCAGTGCCAGGCCATGGTTTCACGCCAGCCCTCGGGCGCCCACGCACTTGTGGTGTAGCGTGCGGCTATATCCTCGGCGACTCGGCGGTGAAAGGCTGCGTTGTCTTCGTTCATCGCGCGCTCAATTCTCGAACAGGTTTGCGATGTATCATATCAGATGGGTTACGACGGTATGTCGCATAGTTCGTAGTTCTTGGTGAAGAGAGATTCTTGAGGCGCGACCCCCTCAAACTCCCCCTTTTATCGGTTGGAAAGAGATTCTTGATGGGCGACCCCTCAAACTCCCCCTTTTATTGGGTGGAAAGAGATTCTTGAGGGGCAATCCCCTCAAACTCCCCATTTTATTGGGTGGAAAGAGATTCTTGAGGGGCGACCCCCTCAAACTCCACCTTTTATTGGGTGGAAAGAGATTCTTGAGGGGCGACCCCCTCAAACTCCACCTTTTATTCGTTGGAAAGAGATTCTTGAAGGGCGACCCCCTCAAACTCCCCATTTAGGATGATCTCGCCGACCTGGTGACCATCCCCCGCGCCCAGCGTCAGCAGGACATCGCCCGGCTGAAGGGTGGCCCGCAGCGCCGCGACCGCTTGTTCAGGATTCCCGACCGCCTGGACATCGGGGTGCGCGATCCGGCCGGCTAGGGCCGCGCCGCTCATGCCGAGCGTGTCGGTCTCGCGCGCGGCGTAGATCTCGCCGACCCGCAGCACATCCGAGTCGCCGAAGGCGATCGACCAGTCTTCCAGTAGCGCGCGCGTTCGCGAGTAGGTGTGCGGCTGGAAGTAGACGACGATGCGCCGGCCGGGGTAGCGGCTGCGGGCTGCCTCCAGCGTCGCGCAGACCTCGGTCGGGTGGTGGGCGTAGTCGTCGATGATGGTGATGCCGCCGACCTCGCCCTTCAGCTCGAAGCGCCGCCCGGCGCCGCGATACTCGGCCAGCGCCGCTAGCGTGGCTTCCGGCGCCGCGCCTACGGCCGCCGCCACGGCCAGCGCCGCTAGCGCATTGCGCACATTGTGGGCGCCGTGCAGCCTGAGTGCGCCGGTGCCCAGCCGCCGCGTGGCGAAGGTGGCCTGGTCGTAGCGCCAGACTTCAAAGCGGGTGCCGCCGGCGTCGGACTGGAGGTTGGCGGCGCTCCAGTCGTGCAGCGTGCGCCGGCAGGAGACCGGGTCGGCGGCCAGCGCGTCGTCGATGCCGTAGCGGGTCGCGCCGGGCTGGTCGGTCGCGCGCACGGCGCCGGGGTCGTCGCCGCAGATGATCAGGTTGCGCGGTGTCCGGACCGCGCCGGCGAAGGCTTGAAAGGCCGCCTCATACTCGGCCTGCGATGGGTAGATATCGACGTGGTCCCACTCGACGTTGGTGATCACTGCGATGTGCGGGGTGAGCGCCAGGAACGCGCGGTCGTACTCGTCGGCCTCGATCACCAGCGGCGCCTGCGGATTGCCCCAGCGTGCGCTGGTGCCCAGGTCGGGCACCTGGGCGCCGACCAGGAAGCCGGGGTCGAGGCCGGCGCGCGTCAGCGCCAGCGCGATTAAGGCCGTCGTGGTGGTCTTGCCGTGGGTGCCGGCGACCGCGATCACCTGGCGCTGGGCTGACCACTCGCGCCACAGGTCGGCCCGCTTGAGCACCGGGAGTCCGCGCGCCCGCGCGGCCAGCAGCTCGACGTGATCGGGCTTGACTGCCGATGTGACCACCAGGGCGTCGGCTCCCGCGATGTGCGAGCGGTCATGCCCAAGCCGCACTGTTACGCCGCGCCGTTCTAGCGCCTCGACGGCAGTTCCTCGCTGCATGTCCGATCCGCCGACCGTGTGCCCCTGGTCGAGCAGGATGTGGGCGATGGCGCTCATCCCGGCGCCCGCGATGCCGACGATATGGTAGCGCATAGGAGTTTAGGTCTTCCAGATGCGGTTGAACCGCAAGAGTATTACGGCCGCCAGCAAGATAAAGAAGGCCGCGATCACCGATGGGACGATCGGCGAGTAGTTCGGCAGGCCGTTGAGCGCCGCAACGATCAGGTCGGGCAGGTTCAAGTTGCCGCCGGTCTCGACCCAGAACGTCGAGAGTGCGCTGATGCCCAGGACGCCGACGTAGAGGCCGGTGAGCGCTCCCAGCACCCGGATCGGTCGGTTGCCCTGTAAGCCGCTGAGCGGCTTGCCCTCCCAGGGCCAGGCATAGGCCACCCCCACGGCCAGCAGCGCGAAGAACACCAGCACCCGCAGCAGCAGCGGCGCCTGGAAGTTGTCGGGGATGAGCGGCGGCAGCGACTCGACCGAGGCCGGGTCGCGCCCAAGCGCGAAGGCGCCGAGCTTTGGCCCGTTGGTGTAGAACCGATTGACCAGGCCGACGATGAAATTGCCTCCCTGAACGGTCAGGAGGTAGCCGATGGTGATGAAGATCGCGATACTCAGCGTGTAGCGAAAGCCGCGAGCCCATCCAAGGATCGCCAGGGCGATGAGGATGGTGTAGGTGACGATGGCTGATCCTAGATCAATGACGATCATGCCGGGCCTCTCCTGGTTGCCAGATCAAGCAACACTGTGGCCAGGCTGCGGGCCGCGTCGGGCCGGGCCAGCGCCTGGCTGCGCTCTTCCATTTGCGTACGTTCCTCGTTTTGCTCCAAGAGGCGCCGAATGTGCCGAAACAGCGGGCCATCCTCCGGCCGCGCGCCGCCGAGCATTTCCTCGTCCCGTACGGTGATCGCGGCGCCGTGGCGGGCCAGGTAGTTGGCGTTGGCGTCCTGGTGGATGCCTGTGATCGGGAGCGGCACCAGCAGCGCCGGTAGCCGGGCCGCCGGCAGCTCGCCCAGCGTCGATGCTCCACTGCGGCAGACGACCAGGTCGGCGGCGCCGAAGGCCTGGACCATCGTGGGAATTGAGAATTGAGAATTGGAAATTGAGAATTGGGCCGTCTTCATTCTCAATTCTTCATTCTCAATTTTCAATTTTCCCGTGAACAGGTACGGATACAGCCGGTAGCGCGCCTGGAGCTGGCCGGGCAGCCGGGCCGCCGCCGCCCGCAGGAAGGTCTCGTCGGCTTCGCGCCCGCAGACGTGGATGACCTGCGCGATCGGCAGCAGGTGCTCCAGTAGCGCCTCGATCGCGCGGTTGATGTTGCGCGCCCCGCGGCTGCCCCCGTAGACCAGCAGCGCCGGCAGGCCAGCCGCAAGGCCGAACGCCGCCCGGCACGCGCCGCGATCCTGCTCGAACAGCTCGCGCCGCACGGGGTAGCCGGTCACGACGACCTTGGCTTGCTCACGCGGGTCGAAGTGGGCCAGCGAGTCGGCGACGCTACAGGCGATCCGCGTGGCCAGCCGCGCCAGGAAGCGCACCGCCAGCCCTGGCACCACATCGGGCAGGTAGATCGCGGCCGGCACGCCGGCCGCCCGCGCGGCGAGGAAGAGCGGGACGCAGACGTAGCCGCCGGTTCCTAAGATCGCTTTAGGCCGCTCTGCGGCGATCAACCGGCGGGCCATGAGCGTCCCGCGCGCCAATGTTCCGCTGTTGCGGGCCAGGGTCCAGGGCGCCCGCCCGCGCAGTGCCGCCGCCGGGATGGCCCGGAACGGCAGGTCGCTTTCGCTGGAGACCAGGCCGGCTTCCATGCCATCCTGGCTGCCGATGTAGACCACGGAGAACCGAGAACCGAGGACCGAGAACCGACCACCAGGCGTGTCGCCTTCTGGTTCTTGGTTCTTGGTTCTTGGTTCTTGGCGGCTAGCGCGCGCGCCGTGGGCTACGGGCTCGGGTGCCTGTAGCGCCTCGGCGACGGCCAGCGCCGGGTAGACGTGACCGCCGGTCCCGCCACCAACCAGGAAGAGCGTGGAGGAGGCTGGTTGGGGCGCGGCGGATGGTTCGGATGCCATCGGTAAACTCCGCGATTGGCCGGTCGACAGTATGGCGAGAGATATTCAGCAGGATACCGGCGGCGACCATACACATCGCCAGCGAGGTGCCGCCGTAGCTGATGAACGGCAGGGTCAGCCCGGTGAACGGCACCAGCGTGGTGACGACGGCGATATTGATCAGTGCCTGGAAGACCAGCCAGGTGGTCAGCCCGGTGGCCAGTAGCGCCGCGAATGGGTCGGGTGCGCGCCCGGCGATGCGCATGCCGCGGTAGGCGATCACCAGGAAGCAGGCGACCACGAAGAGGGTGCCCAGTAGGCCGAACTCCTCGCCGATGATCGCGAAGATTGTGTCGGTGTGGGCTTGGGGCAGCCACTGGAACTTCTGGCGCGCTTGGCCGAGGCCGACCCCAAACAGCCCGCCGCTGCCGAGGGCGTAGAGCGCGTGGACCGGCTGGTAGCCGGCGCCCTGGTAGTGGGCGAATGGGTCGATCCAGGCGGCGATGCGGTCCTGGCGGTAGGCCGCGACCTTGACCATGGCCCAGAACGCGCCGGAGGCAACCACTCCGGCGCCGGCAATGTGCAGTAGGTTGGCACCGGCGGCGAAGTAGACCATCCCGCCGATCACGACCAACACCACTGTTGTCCCCAGGTCGCGCTCCAGCATCACCAGCCCGCAGACGATACCGAGCATGACGGAGAAGGGAATCAGGCCGTAGCTGACGTTGTCGAGCTTGGCGCCGCGCCGCGAGAGCCAGTCGGCGAAGTAGACCACCAGCGCCAGCTTGGCGATCTCGGAGGGCTGCATGCTGAAGGGGCCGAGCCTGATCCAGCTTCGGGCGCCGTTGACTTCGGTGATCGAGGCCGGCAGCACCAGCACCAGCAGCAGCAGGAACAGCGTCGCGGCGAGCAGTTGCACCGAGTATTTGCGCCAGAAGCGGTAGTCGATCCGCTGGGCGACCAGCAGCCCGACGGTGCCGAGGATGGCTCCGTTGAGCTGGCGCCAGGTATAGTAGAGCTGGTTGCCGTGGTTGGTGAAGGCGTCGACGAATGAGGCGCTGTAGACCATCACCAGGCCGATTGGGACCAGCACCCCCACGGCGGTCAGGAGCGGGTAGTCGGGTTTGCGTCGAGTTGTGTCAAGCATAGTATGTGTGTCCGTAGTAGTTAGCGAGTCATGGGTCGTGTGTAGTGCGTAGTCGCCTGTGTTACGCACTACAGACTACGGACTACGACCTACCGAATCGGTGGATCGACAACGAGCGCGAGCCCGATCATCAGCGCCAGGAGCACCAGCGCCCCGGCCCAGGCCAGCGGCAAGCTGCGGCGCACGATCTGGGGCGGGAAGAGTTGCTCGTCGACCTGGAAGCGCGGCGCCAGCAGCAAGCCGGCCAGTGCGCCGCCGATCAGCCCGCCGATATGCGCGTAGTTGTCGATGTTGGGCGAGCTGAAGCCAATAAACAAATTGATCATCACGATCGTGATCAGGCTGCCGAGCTGCTGGCGCGAGATCTCGCCGAGTAACTTGCGCGAGATATAGTAGAACGCCGCCATGCCGCCGATCAGGCCGAAGATCGCGCCCGACGCGCCGACCGAAGGGTTCGGGGAAAGCGCGTAGGAGGCAATGCCGCCGGCCAGCCCGGCCAGGAAGTACAGCGCCAGGAAGCGCGCGGTCCCGTAGATGCGCTCGGTCTCCGGCCCGAGCACGTAGAGCGAGTAGGCGTTGAAGCCGATATGCAGCAAACTGCCGTGCAGGAACATGGCGGTCAGGAACCTGTAGTACTGGCCGCCCAGCTTGATCGCCGCGTTGTCCTTGGCGCCCAGGGCCAGCACATACTCGGTGAGGTTGGCCGGCCTTCCGCCGATGGCCGTCACCATGTCGAACAGCAGTGGCACCAGGAAGATGACGATGTTGATCGCCAGGAGCGCCCAGGCGGCGCGCGGCCGCGCGAACGGCAAGCGTAGCTGGTAGCTACGCGGCGGGGTCGGTGGGAGCGGCCGGGCCTCGCCGTAGACCGGCTCCGGCTCTGCCGGCGGCTCCCGGCTCCCCGCGTCGTTCAGGCGCCGCAGCACGTCTTGGAACTCGTCGTCCGAGTCTTGTCGATCAGGTCGAACTCATATGGCTCGTCATCCGTGGTAGAAAGCGGGTCTTGAGGGGGCTGCCCCCTCAAACTCCCCCTTTTTAGACAGCTTCTAGTTGGTTGACAATCCGCCGAAACTCTTCGCCGCGGTGGAACTCGTTCCGAAACATCCCGAAGCTGGCGCAGCCCGGCGACAGCAGCACCACCTCCCCCGGCGCGGCCAGCCCGCGCGCCGCCGCGACCGCCCTGGCGAAGTCGTCGAACGGACCGAGAATTGAGAATTGAGAATTGAGAATTGAGAATCGGTCGAGTGAAGCCTTTCTCAATTTTTCATTTTCAATTCTCAATTCGTGCTGTAGCTTGGGTGTCGCCGTCCCGGCCAGCAGCACCACCGCCTTGGCGCGCTCGACGATCGCGCGGGCCAGGCCATCGAAGGGCAGCGTTTTGTCGGTGCCGCCGGCGATCAGCACGATCGGGGCGTCGAAGCTGTGCAGTGCCGCGACCGCCGCTTCCGGGGCCGTCGCCGTGGTGTCGTTGATATAGCGGATGCCGCCCAGCTCGCGGACCAGCTCAAGCCGGTGTTCGACGCCGGGGAAGGTGCGGAGCGCGCTGAGAATCGCCTCGTTCCGAGTGCCGAACGCCTTTGCCAGGGCAGCGGCGGCTGCGATATTGGCTCGGTTGTGATCGCCGGGCAAATTCGGGTTGTCAAGCGCGCCGATCACTTCGCCCTGGCGCTGGTGCCGCGAACCCCAATACAGGCAGTTGTCACGGTAAAATGAATAGCGCTCTTCGTAAGCAGCCGGCCCTGCACCGTTCGAGAACCAGATGACCTGGCCGGGAGCCTCCAGGGCGAAGCGCTCGCGCAGCAGCGCGTCGTCCCAGTTCAGCACGACAATGCCATCGTTTCCCTGGTGAAGAAATATGTGTTTCTTCGCCTCGGCGTACGCCTCCATCGAGCCGTAGCTATCGAGGTGATCGGGCGAGATATTTGTAACGCACGCGTACTGGGGGCTGAGTTGTGCCTCGCCGAGCCCTTCAAGCTGCCAGCTAGAAAGCTCCAGCACGACCGGGGTGCCGGCGGTCATGCGAGGCAGCGCCTCAAGCGCGGAGACGCGCAGGTTTCCGGCTACAACCGTGTCGGGGTGTTGCTGCCGCAGCATCGCGCCGGTGAGCAACGTCGTGGTCGTCTTGCCCTTCGTGCCGGTGATGCCGAGGATCGGGCCGGGGCAGAGCCGGAAGAACAGGGTCATCTCCATCTCGATCGCGGCGCCGGCGGCGCGGGCGATCTGGAGGTAGCGGGATTCGCGGGGAACGCCGGGGTTCCTGACGACGAGGTCGGCCGCGCGGAAATCGTCATCGCGGTGCTGGCCGAGAACGTAGCGGATCGGCAGACCAGCCAGCGCGTCGAGCGAGGGCTGGAGCTGGTCGGGGCCGCGCAGGTCGGTGATGGTGACATCGGCGCCCTGGCCGACAAGGAAGCGGGCGACCCCCAAACCGCCGCCGTGAACACCAAGGCCCATCACCAGGGCTCGCTTGCCACCTAGATCGATCATTGAAACCGTTCGCGTGAAACGTGAAACGTGATGCGTGAAACGTGGTTGGGACGGCCACGGAGGGCCTGCCCTACAAGTGCTCAATTCTCAATTCTCAATTCTCAATTCTCAATTTGTGCAGGTTCTCCAGGATCACGCCGCCGTCGAAGATCGAGAGCGGGAGCAGGCTGCCGAGCGCTATCAGCCCGTTCTGGATAGCGGCGATCTGCGCCGCCCGGCCGAGCAGCGTGTCTCCCAGCGCGCGCCGCGCCAGCCACCATACCAGCGTGGCGGCCCCCGAGGCGATCGGCCCGCCGAGCGAGCGGCCAATGTGCTGCTGGGGCGTCACGTCGTGGTCAGTATAGCCGGTCATCGCTAGAAAACCCCAGCGGATGTAGCTCATTGGCGCGCCGGCCATCCGCGCGGAGATAATGTGGCCGACCACGTGAGTCAGCTCAGTGTCGTACCAGGTCAGCGTGCCGAGCAGGCCAAGCGCCGGCGCCGACCGCTCGTCGCGCGCCAGGAGACGCGCCAGTACGTAGGCCAGCAGCCCTGCCAGCGCCCCCGCCAGCGCCGCAGCCGGCCGCAGCCGCACCGGGACGCCCAGGAGGACACCATGTGCTTTTCGTCGCATTCGTCACGCCTCTGCTTTGGCTACCAGGATACGTCGTTCGTGTTGCGTATCGCGTGTTGCGTGAGGGGGAGACGCGAGCGTGGGCCACGTAACACGCAACACGTAACACCTTTCACACATCATGATAAGCATGCGAGTGTCCCGCTAGTGCCCGCCATCCGGCTGCTGCTCGATCAGCTGCACCGCCGGCGTCGTGTTCTGCCCGGTGCGGTTGGGTAGACGTTGCTGGGCGTCCAGGGTCATCGCCAGCGAGATGCCGATCAGCGCCGCGACCATCCCGATCAGCACGAAGCGCTGCATAACCTGGGTCTCGCTCCAGCCGAGCAGCTCGAAGTGGTGATGGAGCGGCGACATCTTGAACACCCGCCGGCCCTGCCCAGTGAACCGCTTGGTCCACTTGAAGTAGCCAACCTGGATGAACACCGAGAGCGCCTCGGCCACGAAGACTGTGCCGACGATCGGCAGCAGCAACCACTGTTGCGATTGAAGCGCGATCACCCCCAGCACCGCCCCAAGCGAGAGCGAGCCCAGGTCGCCCATCAGCACCTGGGCCGGGTGGGCGTTGTACCACAGGAACGCCGCGCAGGCCCCCACCAGCGTAAAGCAGAAGGCCATCAGGTTGATGAACTCGCCATTGAGGAAGGTGATCACGCCGTAGGCCGCGAACGCCAGGGTCAGGTTCCAACCGGCCAGGCTATCCAGCCCAGTCGGTCAGGTTGACCGCGTGGCTGGAGCCAATGATAATAAACGTCGCGAAGGGGATGAGCCACAGCCCGATGTCCACCGGGTCGCGCAGGAATGGGATGCGCACATTGCCGAAGTTCCGCAGCCCGAACGGCGGCGGCAGATACAGCACGATGCTGGCGCCCAGGGCGACCAGGATGGTCAGGATGAGCTTGTGCCGCGCCGTGAAGCCGTAAGTCTTGGAGCGGGTGCCGATGATCGACATATAATCGTCGATCCCGCCCAGCACGGCGAAGGCCACCAACACCGCCAGCGGCAGCATGATCGACCAGCGGTCGATCAAGTTGAAGCACAGAGTCAGCAGCACGACCGGCAACAAGATAATGATGCCGCCCATCGTTGGGGTGCCGGTCTTGACCATGTGGCTCTGCGGACCCTCCACGCGAATCTGCTTGCCGATCTTCTTTTCGCGCAGGAAGCGCACCCAGTAGCCGCCGGTGATCAGCGTCAGCACAAATGCGGTGGCGGCGAGCAATAGCGCGCGCGGCATATCGCGAACCAGCACCGCTGTCAGAACGTCTTCCACGTCTTGTTCTCCTCGAGATGATGACTGAAACGCTGTACGTGTTGCGTGTTACGTGTTGCGTGTTGCGTGTTGCGTCAGTATGTAACACGTTTCACGTTTCACGTTTCACGGCTTCGGTTGCCGCTGGAGCGCTGCCACGATCATCTCCATCGCCGCCCCGCGCGACCCCTTGATCAGCACGTAGTCCCCCTGCCGCACCATCTCTTGCAGCAGCGTCAGCGCCTCCGCATTGGAGCCGACCATGCTGATCTGCTCAGCCGGGCATGCCACACTCCGCAGCCTCCTCGGCGATCCAGCGCGCCCGCCGCCCGACCGTGATCAGATGCTCGGCGACCTCGGCGACGCGCCCGCCGACCAGCCGGTGCGCTTCCTCTTCGTAGCTCCCCAGCTCCAACATATCACCCAGCACCGCAATGTGCCGGCCCTCCAGCTCGTCGAGCAGGTTGAGCGCTGCCAGCGACGACGTCGGCGAGGCGTTGTAGGTATCGTCGATCAGCGTCGCGCCGTTGATGCCCGGCACCGCCAGGAGCCGCAGTTGCGCACGCCGGTCGCGCAGCCCTTCCACGATCGCGTCCCACCCCAGGTCCAGCAGCAGCCCGGTCGCGATGCCCACCAGGGCGGTATGGACGCTGTGCCGGCCGAGCAGCGGCAGCTTGAGCACCACCGACTCGCCGGCGTGGTGAGCGCGGAAGCTGATGCCATCCAGCCCGCGGCTCTCGATCTCGTCGGCCCACAGGTCGGCCGCCGGGTCGAGCCCGTAGAAGAACGGCCGCGCTGCCGTGACCTGGGCCATCGCGCGCACACGCGGGTCGTCGATGTTCAGGATGGCATAGCCGTCAGGCGGCAGCGCCTGGATCAACTCGCTCTTCGCTTGGGCGACGACCTCAAGGCTTGACATCCGCTCGAGGTGCGAAGGGCCAATGTTGGTGACGATCCCGATGTGGGGCCGGGCGAGCTGCGCCAGCAGGGTGATCTCGCCCGGCCCGTATGTGCCCATCTCCAGCACCGCCACTTCGTGGTGCGCGGTCAACTGGAGCAATGTGATGGGCAGTGTGGCCTCGCTGTTATAGCTTCTTGGATTTTTTAAGGTGCTGTAGCGGCGGCTCAAAATCGCCGCCGTGACCTCCTTAGTGGAGGTCTTGCCCACGCTGCCGGTGATCGCAATCACCTGCGGCGCGAACAATCCACGATGGTGGGCCGACAGCCGCTGCAGCGCTGCGAGCGGGTCGTCCACGGCGATCAGCAGCGTGGTCTCCGGGGTCGCCTGCTCCATCCCGGCGCCGCTGGTGGGGTCCACCAGCGTAAAAGGCCGGTCGAGCGTCAATCCCGCGACCTGCTCGCGCCGCACCAGCGCCCCGCTGGCGCCGCGCGCCGTGGCGTCGGCCAGGAAGCCGTGCCCGTCCACTCGCTCGCCGCGCAGGGCGACGAACAGGGCGCCGGGCGTCGCCTCGCGCGAGTCGATCACCGCCGCGCTAAAGGCGACCTGGCTGAGCGACGGCGGGATAGCCGGCTCGCGCCGATCCACCCCCGCCTGCACGCCAGTCAGCACTTCATCCAGGTACAACACCGCCGTCTCCTACCAAGAAACCCAAGACTTGCGGCGGCATTGTAGCATAGATCACGTGTCGCGATTCAGACCGTCGGCCGAGAACAAAGAACACAGAACAGAGAACAAAGGAAGCCCGCAGCCGGCACTTTTTGTTCTTTGTTCTTTGTTCTGTGTTCTTCGGCGGTCATTGTCCCTCGCGATTTTGAATGTACGCGACCCCCGCGACCTGGCCGGGACCGACCAAGCCGGGGTCGGGCGCGATGCGCTCGTAGCGCAGCAGTTGCTCGACGATCGTCTGGTAGACCGGCAGCGACGTGACGACGCCGAACTCGTCGTCGGCAGGCCGGTCGATCTTGACCAGGATCGCGTAGCGGGCGTTGTCGACCGGCGCCAGCCCGGCCACCGAGCCGATCACGTGGCCGTTGTAGACGCCGTTCTCGGCGATCTGCGAGGTGCCGGTCTTGGCCCCGACCTGGTACCCAGGCACCAGCCACAGGTTATCCGGCTGCACCGGGTTGACGTAGTGGTTGGCCGAGTTGACCAGCATGCGCCGGATCGTCCAGGCCACGCCCGGCTCGATCGGCTGGCCGATCTGCTCGGGCCTGGTCGTCTCGCATACATCGCCGTAGCAGCGCTTCTGGACGATGTACGGTCGCATCAGTTTGCCGTCGTTGCCCACTGCGGCGATCATCCGCACCAGTTGGAGCGGGGTGGCGGCGATGCCCTGCCCGAAGGCGTTGGTGTCGAGCGTCAACGGGCTCCAGTCCGGCACAGTGGCCGGGGAATTGACGATGCCGCCCTCCTCGCCGGCCAGGTCCACGCCGGTCGGCCCGCCAAAGCCGAAGTCGCTCACCATCTGATAGAACTTCTCAGGGCCGGTGATCTCGTTCAGCTTCAGGGCGCCGATGTTGCTGGAGTAATACAGCACCTGGCCGGGCGTGATCATGCCGTGCGCGCCGCCGTTCCAGTTCGAAAGCGACCAGCCGTAGCGGTCGGTGGTGCCGGTATCGTCCACCAGCGTATCGCCATTGAAGGCGCGCGACTGGAGCCCGGCCGCGACAGTGACGATCTTAAAAGTCGAGCCTGGCTCGTAGAGCTTGCCGATCGCCGGGTTGAGGTTATACTGCTCTGGCTCGTAATCGTAGTAGCGATTCGGGTCGTAGCTTGGGTAGCTGGCCATGCCGCGGATCGCCCCGGTCTTGGGGTCCATCACGATCACGGTGCCGCCGGTGGCGTCGTGCTGGTCCACCGCCGACTTCAGCTCGGTCTCGATCACATGCTGCACCAGCGGGTCGATCGTCAGCTCCAGGTCGGCGCCGTTGCTGGCCGGCAGCGTCTGCTGGGGCGCGATCCAGATCGGGTTGTTCTGGGCGTCGACCTCGGCGGTGATAATGCCGGTGGTGCCGCGCAGCTCGGCGTCGTAGTAGCCCTCGATCCCGCTGATGCCGCTGCCTTCGAGGTTTACGGCGCCGATCACCTGGGCGGCGAAACTCTCCTGCGGGTAAACGCGGCGGGGCTCGTGGAGCAGTTGGAACCCTTCCCAGACATGCGGCTCCTGCTCTTTGAACAGCGTGATCCGCCCGGCGACCTCCGGGTCCAGCCAGCCCTTGACCCGCACCCACACCTGCTCCTGGTCCCCGATGATCGCCTCGATGTCGGCCGCCGGCCGCCCGATCAGCCCCGAAAGCACCAGCGCCAGCCGGGGCGCATCCTGGGGCTTGACCAGGCTGGGCACGACATACAGGCTTTCGCGCTCCACATCCAGCGCCAGCACATTGCCCATCCGGTCGCGGATCGTCCCGCGGCGCGGCAAGATCGTCAGTTGCCGGTCGATCTCGCTCCGCGCCATCGCCGCGTAGCGCTCATCGGCGGGCACCTGGAGATCGCGAACCACCTGGACATAGGCGAGCTGTGCGGCGATGCGCGCCATGAGCAAAACGGCGACGATCAGCACGGCATTCACTCTCCAGCGGCTGATCGTGACTGGCTTATTCGATTGTGCGGTGCGTGTCGCCATATCTGTGAAACGTGTTGCGTGAAACGTGAAACGCCTGCCCTGAGCGAAGTCGAAGGTGATGCATGATCATTGGTTCTTGGCCGGGGCAGCCACGGAGGGCTTGCCCTACAGGTGCCCAACTCCTTCATCTGGTCATCTTGTCATCAGGTCATCTTGTCTCGGCGGTCGGTGGTCGGTGGTCGGCGGTCGGCTCCTGGCTCTCGGCCGCTGGTTCCTCGCTGGGCGGCGCGATCGTGACGTAGCGAGCCTGCTGGGGCGCCATCGGCTGCAACTGCATCTCTCTGGCCCGCCGTTCGATCGACGCCAGCGATTGCGCTTCGGAAAGGCGCAGTTGGAGCGAGCTACGCTCGCGCAGCAGCTCGGCCTTGCGCGCCTGGAGCTGGGCGATCTCGTAGCCCTTGGTCGTCAGCCGGCCGGTCTGGCCCAGCGTGATCAGGCTCATCAGCGAGAGCAGCAGCGCCGCCGCGATCAACGAGCGCCCGCCGTCGAGCTGCAAGTAGCGCGGCAGTTGGCTGCGGCGAGCTTTCGCCTGCCGGAGTGGAAAGAGTTGTCGGATGTTGACTGCCATTGCAGGCTCCTGTTCTCGTCGTATGTTGCGTGTTGCGTGTTGCGTACCGTCCACGCAACACGCAACACGTATCACGCAACTCGTTCGGCGATGCGTAGTTTCGCGCTTCGGCTGCGTGAGTTCGCGTGGGCCTCCTCCGCGCCGGCCTCGATCGGCTTCTTGGTTAGGAGGCGCAGCCGCACCGGCTCCTGGCCGCCGTAGCCCGACTCGGCTCGGAAAAACTGTTTGACGATCCGGTCCTCCAGCGAGTGGAATGCGATCACTGCCACCCGCCCGCCCGGCGCCAGCAGCTCGACCGCCTGCGGCAGGATCGTCTCCAGGCTGTCAAGCTCACTGTTGACGGCGATTCGGAGCGCCTGAAACGTTCGCGTAGCCGGGTGGATCTTGCCGTGCCGCCCGCCCAGCGCCCGCGCCACGATCGCCGCCAGCTCGCCGGTCGTGGCGATCGATCGCTTTCTGCGCGCCTCGCCGATCAGCCGGGCGATCCTGCGCGAGCCGCGCTCTTCGCCATAGCGGTAGATCAGGTCGGCCAGTTCGCCCTCGGGCAGCTCGTTGACTAGCTCCGCCGCCGTCGCCCCCTCGGTCGGGTCCAGGCGCATGTCGAGGGGCGCGTCGACCTGGAATGAGAACCCGCGCTCCGGCATATCGAGCTGGTGCGACGAAACCCCCAAGTCCAGCAGCAGCCCGTCGATCGGCGCGAAGCCGGCGGCGCCTACCAGCGCGGCCAGGTCGCGAAAGTTGCCGTGGACCAGCGCGGCCCGCTCGCCGAAAGGCGCCAGGCGCACCTGGGCCGCCACCAGCGCGGCCGGGTCGGCGTCGATACCCAGCAGCCGGCCGTCGGGTGCGCTGGCCTCAAGCAGCGCCGCCGCATGCCCGCCCCCGCCCAGCGTGCCATCGACATAGCGCCCGCCTGGGCGCGGTGCCAGCCCGGCGACCACCTCCGCCAAGAGGACCGGCGCGTGGCGGAATTGAGAATTGAGAATTGAGAATTGAGAATTGTCCTGGGGAGGACTTGCATCATTCTGCATTTTCAATTCTCAATTTTCAATTCACAATCCGTGGTGGAAAGGAGGTCTTGAGGGGCGGCCCCTCAAACTCCCCCTTTCAGACAGTCTCTAAAGGCCCAGCGCGGCCATCTGCTCGGCGATCACGCTGCCGTTGGCATCGAGCGACGTGAGCACCTCGTTCCAGCGCTCGTGCGACCAGATTTCAAAGTGCCGATTCAGGCCGGCGACGATCACTTGCTCGCCCAAGCCGGCGTATTCACGCAGGTTCTGCGGAATAAGCACACGACCCTGCCGATCGAGCATGACGTCGGCGGCGCCGGAGAAGAGCAGGCGGCGCAGGTTGCGAGCGTCGCCCTGCCCGATCGAGAGCGTGTCGATCCGCTCCGAGAGCTTGGCCCACTCCGCCTTGGGGAAGCCCATCAAGCAGCGCTCGAAGCCGCGGGTGACGATCACTCCTTCGCCCAGATCCTCACGGAAGCGGGCCGGGATCGCCAGACGCCCCTTGTCGTCCATGCTGTGATCGTACTCACCCAGGAACACGCTTGATTGCCTCTTGGCTCAATCTCTGGGATGGGTGGGGTTTAAGGAGAGGGCTGCCCTCCCCTTGCCCCTCCCTTTTCCAATTCTTTTCTAAAAGGGTTAAAAGTAGAACAAAAGTACTAATAGTCCCCACTTTGCCCCACATTTCCCCACAAGTTCGCACATTATATACCACTACACCCCACTTTACAAGGTTTTTTTGATGAGATTTAGGGTAACAGCCGCAAGCCGCCGGGTATTTACGAGCCTTATTAGTCGAGCCCAAGCCATATAACTGAGGAGGGAGGATGGAAGATAGTGGATGGAAGGAGTGGCGCCATCCTCTATCCTCCATCCACTATCTTCCATCCTCATATCTTCGGTTCCTCGGTGGTGTGCTATACTGCGCGACCTAGTGCAGAAGGAGATGTTCAGCCATCGAACACGGATACTACGGATGGAGCGGATGTCCACAGATGGATTCTTTTCTGATCCGTACAGATCGGTTCGATCCGCCTGATCAGTGTTCTATTCCTTACCAGGTTGCTAAAAGAGCACTAGCGGATCGAGTGTGCGATAGCCTGTATAGAGGAAAGATATGAGTGAGTTAACCCATCTGGATGCGGAGGGGCATGCCCGCATGGTGGATGTCGGCGCGAAGGAGGAGACGCGGCGCGAGGCGGTGGCGCGCGGTGCAGTGCTTATGCGCCCTGAGACGCTGGAGCTGATCGTCGCCGGCGGCGTGCCGAAGGGCGACGTGCTGGCGGTGGCGCGGATCGCCGGAATCATGGCGGCCAAGCGCACGTCCGATATCATTCCGCTCTGCCACCCGCTGCTGCTGACGCACGTCGCCATCGAGCTGCGGCCCGACTCGACCGGCGCCGCGCTGCTGATCGAGGCGACGGTACGGACCACCGGCAAGACCGGCGTCGAGATGGAGGCGCTGACCGCAGTCAGTGCGGCAGCACTGACGGTCTACGACATGTGCAAAGCGGTGGATCGCGGGATGCGAATCAGCGAGATCCGGCTGGCCCAGAAGCGCGGCGGCAGAAGCGGCGAGATCATGAGCGAGTGATATACCCAAGCCTAAAGGACTTGGGCTTCCTGTCTCAAGGACCTGTGCCAATCACTTCGATTGGTCTTACGGGGTCTCCACAGGCGTTTTGCGTCTCGGCATAGCCTGCCGCGACGAGCTGTTCAAACAGGCGCAATCCTTCACGATCGATGTTGCGCGCGGCGTTGAGGTCGCGATCGTGATGGACGCCACACAGACATGTCCAGTCGCGATCAGCAAGGGTGAGAACGGCGTTGACCAATCCACACGCGCCACAGGTTTTCGACGATGGAAAGAAGCGCCCGCAAGCCATCAGGTAGGAGGCGTTCCGATCGGCCTTGTACGCGAGCATCGAACGGAACATGCTCCAGCCCGCATCAAGAACGCTCTTGGATAGCTTGGTTTTCGCAAGGCCGCGAACGTTCAAATCTTCAATCGAAACGAGGTCGAAGCGCAGCACCAGATCGGTACTCAACTTGTGCAAGAAGTCTTTCCGCTGGTTCCCAATTTTCTGGTGCAATCGCGCGACAACGAGCCGCGCCTTGCCACGGTTGCGGCTGCCCTTCTGCTTGCGACTGAGCGCCTTCTGTGCCCGGCGCAATTTGCGACTTTGGGTGCGATACCAGCGCGGGTTGGCGATTGTTTCGCCCGTCGAAAGCACGGCCAGCGACTTCAGGCCCACGTCGACCCCGATGTGCGTTTGAACACGACGAGCAACCGGTGGTGCGATCTGCTGCTCAGTGACCAAGCTGATGTACCAGTGGCCGCACGCTTCGAGCTTGAACGTCGCGCTTTTCGTGACACCGTGGGGCGGTCGGTGAACGATCGCCTTGATCAACCCGATCTTGGGAACCGAGACAAACGCATCTTGAAGCACAACCCGTTGCGGGATGCGGAATCGCGGCGTATCCGTCTTTTTGGACTTGAATTTCGGGAAACCCTTCTTCTTGTCGCCATTCCGCGCGCGGCGAAAGAAGTGCTGATAGGCGCTATCCAGATCCCGCAGCGCCTGTTGCAGCGATTGACTATCCATTTCGCGCAGCCATGCGGTTGCGGGCTGCTGTTTCAGCCGGGTGAGTTCAGCCGCAAGCTCGTTGTACGACAGCGTTTTGCCGGTCTGTCGGAAGTGATCGCGCTTGCGGCCCAACGCCCAATTCCAGACGAATCGCCGCGCGCCCGCAAACTGATTGAGCAGATTTACTTGCTCGGCAGTCGGGTCAAGGCGATAGCGATAGGTGGTCTGAATCGTTCGGTGCATGGCTCTATTATACCAGCTCGGACATTCTAAAACAAGCGTTTTGACGCATCAGGAAACCCAATTCTGGTATATAAAGGGAATGTCATATGTTCGATCAACGACATAAAGCGGCTAAAGCGAGTGGAGGGCTTATATCCGGGTGCCCTCTGGGCGTCTAAAGCTCGTGGGTTTTACGCCCTAGCTCCATAAAGGAGCGGATAGGGGTGGGCGGATAGGGAGCGGATAGAACGGATAGAGGAGGAGATGGGGTGCATCTGTGGCCGCCCACCCGAGAACCAAGAAGCAACTGACCACTGGCCACGGGCCACGGACTACTGTAGCAGGTCGGTGGCGCGCTGGTGCTCGGCGAGCAACGTGGCCTCGCGTGCGGCCCAGGCGCGCTCCTGCTCGGTCAGCGCCTGCTCCTCGGCGGCATAGCCTGCGGCTAGCTCGTCGACGAGCAGCATCTGCGCCAGCGCCTGCTCCTCTAGTACGGCGTGTCGCTGAGTCATGCTCGCGAGCTCTCGCTCCAGCAACAGGTCGCCGGGGCCTTCACGCCGCCGTTGCAGATCGTGCAGGCAATGCTCGAGGTCTTCCAACTCCCAGGCTAGGTCGCTGGCGTGGGCTCGCGCGCTCCTCAACCGGCTGCGTACCTCGTTGAGGCGCTCGTGGAGCCCGGCGAGTTCGGCGCGGCCCTGCTCCAGTGACTGATTGAGCCGCTCCAGATGCTCGACGAGACCAGATGGCTCGCCGGGGGCGTCGTGTATTCGCTCCATGGCAGCACCTATGCTTTCACCTCGACCAAACAGCCCACGTCGAGGCCCGCCAGGCAAGGCTTGACTTCGAACATGTGTTCTGATATACTAAGCCTGAGCCTTTGGATGCATAAGGAGCGCGGGAATGGTCCAGCGGATTAGTGCGATCGGCCCATCGCGGGCCGATGGTTTCCCCCGTATGCGTTCGCTCCTGAGAGCGCTGATCAGGCATGCGGAACCAGTGGCGCTGGTCGAGCAGCGTTTCAACTTTCTGCCGCGCAGTTTTCGCTGGCGTGGCGACCTCCGGCGGGTGCGGGTGGTTGCACGGATGTGGGAGCATCCGCGTGTGGGGTGGCGGCCACCCCGACGCTATTTCGAGGTCGTCTGCCACGACGACGGCACCTACCTTCTGTTCCAGGATTTGAGCATTGGCACGTGGCATTTGAGTGTATAGTCGGTTCTTCTGCCACAGCGGCGGGGTGGCCCTTCGGTCTCCCCACCCACATTGTAACCTAGAACGGCGCCACCCGAAACCTTGTCGAAGCAGCAATGAGGAGGGGTACGATGTATTTAGGATGGTTTGACGACAATCCAAAGAAGACTACAGCGCTGAAGATTCAGGAGGCGATCTTCGCCTACACCGAGCGCTTCAAGACTCAGCCGAATGTTGTGCTCGTCAATGAGGCCGACTGCGCGGAGGTCAATGGTATTGCCGTGCGTAGCGCGGTCTTTATCCGCCGTAACAACTTCTGGGTCGGTTGGGAAGACATTCCCAGGAACTAAGAGCTGGTTAACATAGAACTTCCCGTTATTGGAGATTGGAGATTGAGGCGTCACGATTCAATCTCCAATCTCTAATCTCTAATCTCAGAAACTGTTTGAGTGGAAAGGGGGATTCTTGAGGGGCGGCCCCTCAAAGTCCCCCTTTTCAAACAGCCTGTCATCTCAGCCCCGTGACTACTCGTGGGGCCGCCACCACGGGCAATCGTTGCGCCCGCTCTGGGCCATGGTCGCGGTGAGCCCCTGTAGCTCCTTACAGCGCGATTCCGGCCGAAAGGCGCAGTTGTTGCAGCTATGGACCGGCGCATGGCACTGCCAGCAGAACGGGGCAACGCTGTAGACCGACGCGCTACACTGCCAGCAGGCCAGTTCCGCCACATAGTCGGCCGGCAGCGGCGGCGGCGGTGCCCATTCGCCGCCGGGCGCCGCTCCCCCCACTAGGTCGCCGTAGCGCTGTTTAAGCCAGGTCAGCCCTTCCCTGGCAGCCGTGTTGGCCGGATTGAGCGCCAGCACATTCTCCAGCGCCACTTGCTGATCGGCCGGGTCCTCTACTGCGCCGCTCAACCACAGCCACGCTTGCTCGTTCTGCTCGTCGCGCTCGATGACCTGGAGCAGCAGACCCTGTGCGTCGGCGCGGCGGCCCTCGCGCACCGCGACGGCGCCCTCGTAGAGCATGCGGGCTACGTCATTGCTCATTGTTGTTCTCCAGGTTGATGCGTGAAACGTGAAACGTGAAACGTGTTGCGTGTTGCGTTGTCACTCCCTCATCCCTTTCACCCCTTCACCCCTTCACCTTGTCACTCCGTCACGCGCCCGCCGTACGGCTGTGACCAGCGCCTCTTCCTGGTCATCCAGCACGGTTCGTACATCCAGAATCAGCCGATCCTCGACGATCCGCCCGATCACCGGCGGTGTCCCTGCGCGCAGCCGCTGTGCCAGGGCATCGGCGGGCGCGCCGCCGAGCGCTACGGCGTAGCTCGGCAGCGTCTCGCCAGGCAGCGAGCCGCCGCCAACCGCGCTTGTGCAGCGCACCACAGCTACCTCCGGGCCACCGATCACCGCAGCGAGCCGCTCGGCCCGCGCGCCAAGCGCCTCGGTCGTGGCCGCGATCATGCGCCAGACCGGGATCTCAGTCGTCGCGCGGCCGTGCAGGTAGGCCAGCAGGGTCGCCTCCAGCCCGGCCAGGGTGGTCTTGTCGACCCGCAGGGCGCGCGCCAGCGGGTGTTGGCGCAGCGCCGCGATCAGCGGCGCCCGCCCAACGATCAGCCCGGCCTGCGGGCCGCCGAGCAGTTTGTCGCCGCTGAATGTTACCAAGTCGGCGCCGGCCGCCAGGCTCTCCTGGACCGTCGGCTCGGGCGCCAGGCCATACTGCTCGGTCGGCAGCAGCGTCCCGCTGCCCAGGTCGTCGACCGTGGCGATGCCGTGCTGGCGCGCCAGGGCTGCCAGCTCGGCCAGCGCTGTCTCGTGGACAAAGCCGACGACCCGGAAGTTGCTGGTGTGGACCCGCAGCAGCAGCGCCGTCCGAGGGCTGATTGCGGCGGCGTAATCGCGGGCGTAGGTGCGGTTGGTGGTGCCGACCTCAACCAGCGTCGCGCCGCTCTGGCGCAGCACATCCGGGATGCGGAAGCCGCCGCCGATCTCGACCGCCTGCCCGCGCGAAACGATCACCTCGCGCCCGGTGGCGAGGGCGCTCAACGCCAGGTAGAGCGCCGCAGCGTTGTTGTTGACCGCCAGGGCGGCCTCGGCGCCGGTGAGCCGGCACAGGAGCGCCGCCAGGTGGGCGGCCCGCGAGCCGCGCTCGCCCGCAGCAAGGTCATACTCCAGGTTGGAGTAGCCAGCGCCGACCTCGCGCATGGCGCGCAGCGCGGCGTCGCTCAACGGCGCACGTCCCAAGTTGGTCTGGATGATCACGCCGGTGGCGTTGATCAGGGGGCGCAGCGAGGGCCGAGCGGCCTGCCGGGCGCGACAGGCCGAGGCATCGGCGAGCTGCTCGACCGACGGCGGCGGCCCGCCGACGGCGATCACCGCGCGTGCCGCCGCAAGCTCCTCGCGCGCCGCCGCGACCAGCAGATCGCGCGGCAGCAGGTCGCCGTTCAGGCGCCGCTGGATGGCCTGAACCAGGAGTTCGACGGCTGGAAGCTGGCGGTAGGCGGAAGACATGCGACTCCCTCGGCAACGGACAGGTGCGCGTGCATTGTAGCACATTGCAGGTGTGACGTTCGAGTCATCCTGGTAGCATCCGCCGTCTGCCGGCGAAGGCTATCCAATCTTCTTCGCGGCGCCAGGATGACATGCGGATCACGAGTTTTGTTACCAAAAAGTAATATTCTGCCGACAATGGCGGTGCTACAAGATGATATAATATTCATCGATGGCGCGGACCTTTTCAGACAGCTTCTTAGAGGAGGCTTTATGGCGGCGAACCTTACCTTGTTCCTGAGTATGTATGTTGTGCTGGGGGTTGCCGGGGTGATCGGGTTTGTTCGCGCCGCGAGCCGGACCAACCGAGATTGGGACGAGCATCCGGCCGCGCGCCGACTCGACAGAGCACTGTGGCGAGCCGAGCAGGAAGCTATACAGGCTATCCGCGGGCACCTGGGCACATCCGCCACGACGGAATAAGGCACCCTCTGATCGAGGGCGGTCGCGGCCAGGCGGGCCAGTATTAGGAGTCTCTTCCAGAAGGGGAGCAGCGTACGCTGCTCCCCTTCTTCTCGTTTGCAGGAGTTACGCAGTCATCTCCCAAGCGTGGTCTCAGCCTTCGGCAGAGTGGTACTTTTTCTTTCTTTTGCCGTCGATTTTTGCCCGGCCGGGCAAAAATCGACGGCAAAAAGATGGGTGAAGTACCTTGCTGCCGCAGGCAAGAGCGGCGTTGCGGCGCCATCGCGTAACTCCTGTCATTTACCGAAGAACATCGCCCAGAGTCGTCGGCTGGAGCCCCATGGCGGCGAGCTGATCGAGCCAGCCGGGCAGGGCTTCGACGGTGCTGGGCCGACCGTGCATCAGCAGGATGCCGCCGTTGGCTGCGGCCGGGTTCTGCGCGGCCCCGGCGAGCCAGCCGGAGATCGCCTGGTCGTCGGCGCTCCAGTGATAGGCCACATAGCCATGGCCGGCGACGATGGCGGCATGCTTAGGGGTCGAGTCGCCGTAGGGGAAGCGAAAGTAGGGCCGGGTCGTCACGCCGGTCGTCTCGCTGACGATGCGCTCGGTCTGCTCCAGCTCGTTGGCCGCGCCGTCGTAGCCAATGCGGGAGAAGAAGGGGTGGGTGAGCGAGTGGTTGCCGATCTCGTGCCCCTCGGCGACGATGGCGCGCGCGGCGTCGGGGAAGGATTGCACCCAGCCGCCGGTGACGAAGAAGGTCCCGTGGATGCCGCGCGCCCGCAGGATCTCCAGGAGCTGGAAGAGCGTGGCGGCGTCGATCTCGATGTCGAAGGTGAGCGCTACTTTGGGCGCGGCCGGGTTGCCGTTCCGGACGATCAGGCTGCCGGCACCGCTTTCGCCCTGTCGGTAGACGGGGATGACCAGTGGCCGCTCGGGGCGTAGCGGGGCCTGGGGGTCAAGCCGGTTGAGCGCGGCGATCGCCGCCCCATCGCTGCCCATCCGTGCCGCAATGCTTTCCAGCGTGTCGCCCTGGGCTGTTAGGAAGGTCGCGTAGCTCGCCGGCGCGGGCAGCGGCGTGGGGGCCAGCGTAGCTGTCGGCGTGGCCGTGGGCCAGGCCGTCGGCTCCGGGGTGGCGGCCGGCTGCGTCGGCTTGCTGGAGATCAGGACGAGCGGCTGCGAGAGAACGGCGGTCGGCACTTTGTCGACCGGCGCGCTGATCGAGCGTATCCCCAGCCACAGCACCAGCGCCAGGGTCGCTGCGGCGCCGGCCGCCGGCAGCAGCAACCGCGTTCGCGCGGCGGCCCGCCGCGGCCGGCTGAATGTGAACAACTGCTCGCCGCCGGGCACCAGGCGCACCTGCACATGGCCCCAGCCGCGATCGCCACGCTCGGCGAGGGCGCGCCGGCCAGCGGTGGCGGCCAGGTCGACCGGCGCGCCGGCGGCCAGCCGGGCGTAGCACGCGGCCGAGAAACGGGCCGCCAGCAGCGCCGGGAGCGGGCCGCTAAACGCGATCGTGGCCGGCAGATCCTCGCCCACCAGCGTCGTCGCCAGCGCCGGCAATGCCGCACTGATCTTGGTCGCGTCGCCTTGCGGCCCCGTAAGAGTGACCAGCCGCAGTCGATCGGCGTCGGCCAGCAGGGCGGCCAGGTCGATCGGCTCGCGCCCGCGACCGAGGGCCAGGCGCGGGGCACCGCGCGCGGTGAAGGCGAACGGGGTGGCGCAGTGCAGGACATGCACCGGCCCGGCGGCCAGCGCCCGCTCCAGCGCGACCGGCGTCGCGCCGGGCAGCAGCCGCAGCTCGATCTGGCCGCCGCGCACCAGCCGCTGGAGCGCGCCCTCCAGCACGTCGAGCTGAAGCTCCTCGTCCGGCCCGCCGAGTGCCAGGATGCGTAGTGGGCCGGCGATGGCTGCCGGCGACGGCTGCCGGCCGCGCCGGCCGACGCGCACCAGCGTGTAGTCGTCGCGGAGGGCGGGGGACCACGGGGCGGCGCTGCCGAGTGTGAGCCACTCCCATGGCAGCGCCGCCAGCTCGGGCGCGGCGAGCTGGAGCTGGATCTGGAGACGACGCTGGCCGCGAGCGACTGCGCGCAGCAGCAGCTCGCGCAGCGGCGGCGTGAGCAGCGCATGGCCCAGCGCGCGCCCGAAGGCCGGCGCGTCGCCGATCGGCAGCATCGTCCCCGGCTGGAGCAGCAGATCCGCGGAGGCCAGCAGCCGCTCCGGGAGCCGTAGACTGGTCGTCGCCTCGGCCCGCCCAGTCGCGGCGTGGACGGCGTAGGTGCCATCCGGCGAGCGCGAGCCGATCGCGATATGGAAGGGGGTGATCTTGTGCGTCATAAACGAAATGTGTCAGTTGTCCGTTGTCCGTTGTAGAGAAACACGGACCACGGACCACGGACTACTGACTACGGACCACTGCCACTGACTACGAACCACCGACCATCCGCTGGTACTCCTCCAGCGTGCGCCGCGCGACGACCGGCCAGTCGAACGTCTCCCGGACGATCCGCACGCTCTCCTCGCCCCAGGCGGGCCAGCAGGCGCGGGCCTCCAGCGCCCGCGCGATCTTCGCTGCCAGGTCGTCGGCGTCGCCTGGCTGCACCAGGTAGCCGTTGCGCCCATCGAAGATCTTGTCGGGGATGCCGCCGGCGGCGGAGGCGACCACCGGCCGCCGGTGGATCATCGCCTCCAGCGTCACCAGCGACGAGCCTTCATAGAGCGTCGGGTGGACGACCAGGTCGATCTCCTCGTAGAGGTTGTGCAGCTCGTCGTCGTCGAGCCGGCCGACGAAGCCGATGTGGCCGGCTAGGCCGTGGTCGCGCGCCTGCTGCTCCAGCGCCGCGCGCTCTTTGCCCGTGCCGACCAGCAGCCAGCGCCAGCGGGGCGGCAGCCGGTCGCGCAGCTTTGCCAGCGCCGCGATCAACACGTGGTAGCCCTTGTTGCGTTCGAGCCGCCCGACGCTGAGCAGCACTGGGTCGCCCTCGTCGAGCCGGAGGCGAGCGCGGAGCGCGGCGCGACCGGCCGCGCTCACGGGAGCCAGGCACTCCTGGACGTCGATCGCGCTGGGAATGACCACGACCCGACCGGCGTCGACGCCCAGGTAGCGCGGCAGGTCGTCTTTTGTGCAGGCGTCGGTGGCGATCACCCGGTCGGCGCAGCGGTTGCCGTACGAGTAGAGCAGGCGGAACGGCGCATAGGCCAGGCGCTTGCGCCAATCGGGCGTGCGGTACTCCTCAAGGCCGTGCGGGTTGGCGATAAACGGCAGCCGCTGCAGCAGCGGATCGCGGCGCCTGATCCAGCCGTAGCCGAACGCGCACAGCCCCTGCGCGTGGACGACATCATACGCGCCGCACCTGGCCGCCTGCGCCGCCGCGCGGCCAAGCTGCCAGGAATACCAGGGGTAGTTGATCTGTCGGCCGAGGATCGCGTTGGGGCGCAGGTAGGGCGAGGTGTAGTCGTAGCGCAGGAAGACGACCGACGACCGACCACCGACCACCGACTCGATATATTCCTGATCGTCGGTCGTCAGTCGTCGGTCGTCGGTCGTCGGCGGCTGGACATACAGCGTCACCTGCACGCCGAGCCGCGCCAGGTGGGTTACTAGGTGAAAGACATGGCGCTCGATCCCGCCGAAGCCGTGGAGTGGGAAGATCACGCGGGCAAGCATGGCGACGCGCAGCGGCCGCGCCTGTGAGGGTATCACGTCTGGCATGGGTTCGGTCTCTCACAACGGTTCGGGCGCATTGTAGCACACATTCTGTTTGTGCTAAGATAAGGATCTTTGGTGCTTTACAGTTCTGGCGGAAAAGAGGGCTTGAGGGGGCAGCCCCTCAGTCTCCCACTCATACTGTAAACTCGAATGGCGCCGCCTGAAACCTTGTCTAACAGTATCCATGCTACAATAGGGCGATCAGAAACGAACTGCGACGACCGGATAGACTTCCCCGCCCTACCCCGCCAAGCTGCGGGCCTGGGCGTTACTCAAGGAGCCGTAGGTGTGGACGAAGCGGCTGCTGTACCGTCTACGATAACCAGCGATGCCGACCTGATCGCGCTGCTGCGCAACCACCCCTCCCTGGGCCTGGCGGCGCTTTATGATCGCTATGGGCGGCTGGTCTTCAGCGTGGCGCTGCGGGTCGTCCAGGATCACGGCGCCGCCGAAGAGATCACCCAGGATGTGTTTTTGCGCTGCTGGCGCAACGCCGAGCGCTACCAGTCCAGCCAGGGCAGCCTGGTCTCCTGGCTGCTGTCGATCGCGCATAATCGAGCGATCGACGAGCTGCGCAGCCGGCGCGGTAAAGATCAGCGCCGCGAGATCTCCAACCTGGCTATTCTCCCGCTGGCTGCGTTTGATCCGGGCTTCGACGACGCGCTGCTGCGCACCGAGATCCAGCAGGCACTCCAGACGCTGCCGCCGGCCCAGCGTGATGTGATTGAGCTGATCTTCTGGGGCGGGCTCACCCGGCGCGAGGTCGCCGAGCGGCTCCAGTTGCCGCTTGGAACGGTCCACACCCGCCTACGCCTGGGTATGAGTAAGCTGCGTGATCTGCTTGAGCGTTTGATCGGCGGCGAATAGATCTTTTTTCGTTCCGGCGCGTAGATCATGCTGAGAGAATATTAAGAGATTAGAGATTGGAGATTGGAGATTGCACAATCCCCAATCTCCAATCTCCAAACGGAACGTTCATGCCACACGACCTAACCAATCAATGTGAGGAACTTCAGCCGCAGCTGGCCGCCTATGCTCTAGGTGAGGGCGAGGCTGACGCGGCCATGCTGGCGCACCTGGAGGGCTGCCCGGATTGCCGGCACGATCTGCACGCCTATACGCAGATCGCGCGGGCGCTGCCCTATGGTGCGCCCGATATCGCGCCGCCGGCGTCGCTGCGCGAGCGCATTCTTGCCGCAGCCGCACAGGAGCAGCAGGGCCAGCCGGCGGCGCCGCTCCCGGCTCCGCCGGCCACCCCGGCCCGGCGGCCGCGCCGCGCCCCGGCGCGCTGGGTGGCCTTCGCCGGCGCGTTGGCCATCTTGATCGGGCTGCTGGGCTGGAATATGTCGCTTCAAAACCAGGTCGCGGGGCAGCAGGCGCTGATCCAGGCCGACCGCGATGCCTGGCGCACGATGATCGTGCTCTTGAACGACCCGGCGGTCGGCTGGTACGCTCTCGCCGGCAGCCCATCGCGTGGGCAGCTCTGGGCCTCGCCGGGAGGGCGTACCGGCTGCCTGGTGGCCCAGGGGCTGCCGGATCTCGGTGATGATCAGACCTATCAGATCTGGCTGGTGCGCGGCACGCAACGCCTGGATGGCGGCGTGTTCGATGCCCATGGAGGCAGCGCCTGGGTGCTACTCGAAGAGGAACAGCCGTTGGCCGCCTACGAATCGATTATGATCACCGTCGAGCCGCTGGCGGGCAGCGCCTGGCCGACCGGGCGGGAGGTCATGCACGGCACGCTGGCGGCTGCCCATAGGCCCGGTTCAGCCGATCGGCAGGAGCTGGCGCTGCTGCTGGCCCAGACCGGCGCGCACGCCGACTGAGCGGGCCGCGCCGGCGCGCCAATCGCGTAGCGCGAGCAGATCGCTCATGGCCGTGCCGGCGACCGCCGCGCCAGCCGCGCGCCCCTCGGCGCTGTTGATATTGCTCAGGTCAAGCGTGTTGATGTGCTCGACCTGCGGGCAGAGCAGCAGTTCGGGCGGGTTCATCGCCAGGCGATAGCGCGTCAGGTTGGCCATCAGCACCGACAGCCCACGGTTGGCAAGCGTCAGCGGGACGTTCGGCAGCAGGTTGAACCGCCCCAGGGCGCCGGCGCTCAGCGGCTCCGGCATGAAGTTGTCGCACACCGCGCCCAGATCGACGGCGATCACCCGCTGCGCGCCCCGGGCGTAGGCCACGTCGACGGGCAGGTTATTGACGATGCCGCCATCGGCCAGGAGCATACCGTCGCGCTCGATCGGCGGGAAGAGGCCCGGCAGCGCCATCGTCGCCAGCAGGGCCTCGACCAGCGGGCCGCTGTCAAGCACAACCTCGGCGCCAGTTATCAGGTCGGTCGCGACGACGGCGCACGGGATGGCCAGTTGGTCGAAGGTACACTCCCCCAGCATGTCCTCCAGGATCGCACGGATGCGCCGGCTACCGATCAGCCCCAGCCCCGATGGGTCGCGCTCGAACAGGCGCCACATTGTCGCCCCGCCCAGCGCCGCGCCGATCAGGTCGGGGCTGTAGCCGGCCACGTACAGCGTGCCGATCACGCCGCCAATCGACGTGCCGACGATCATATCCACCGGCAATCCGATCAACTCAATCGCCGCGATAACGCCCAGGTGCGCGCCACCCTTGCCGCCCCCGCCGCCCAGCACCAGTCCGATCGTTCGCCGGTCGGGGTCGTGCTGCGCCGCCGATCGTGCCACTACCGTCTTTCTCCCTTCTGTAAGTTGTTCCATACGTGTGTCCTCTAGCAGCTCGGCAGGAAAGTTTCCCAGACCGCGATGCAAAAACCATGCCACGAGAGCGAGTGCCGCCGGGCGATCTTCGTAAGGCGCCCATTTTCCGCCAGGCTGTAATGGCATTATTCTTGCTGCTCATCTATGTGGCCTATTTGGCTTCATTTTGACAAAAAAGGCGATTGTGATAGAATACACCAGTTCACGGAATCGTGGTGTAGATAACAAAAGGAGTTCGTATGAACCTCAAGGTACGCTTCTGGCTCTTGGGCCTGGCGCTGGTCGGTATGCTCCTTCTCTCGGCCTGCGGCGGCGGCGGCGGCAACACGGCTGGTAGTGGTGGTCCTGAGGCAGTCACGCTCAATGTCGCCGCACAGGACTCGCTCAAATTCGAGCCGGCGGCGCTCGCGGCCAAGGCTGGCCAGCCGGTAACCGTGAAATTCAAGAACAGCGGAGCGCTCCAGCACAACTGGGTGTTGGTCAAGGGCGATACCGCTGCGGCCGACGCGGTCGCCCAGGCCGGCACCACCGCCGGCGCGGCCGCCGGGTACATCCCCACCGACCCCAATATCATCGCCAGCGGTAAGCTGCTGAACGGCGGCCAGGCGGAGGATGTCACGTTCACCGCCCCGGCGGCCGGCGCCTACACCTATATCTGCACGTTCCCCGGCCATGCGGCTACGATGAAGGGTACGTTCACCGTTAGCTAATGCACTCCTGCCCCAAAAGCAAGCCCTGCCGCCGAGTTGGCGGCAGGGCTTTTGATTCGGAGCGGATTGCGGAGAAGAAAGGCTCACCAATTATGACGATGGCTGGGGCGCCGGGCGCAGCTGCGGGCCGACCCACAGGTCGAATGAGCCAGTGAGCAGCTCGCCGGTCAACCAGCCCAGCACCGGCACGCTGGGCGCCGGCCGGATATACTGCCTGTACCAGGCGTCGTGGTCGGCTTGGGTCGGGAACACCGGGTAGTAGATCTTTTTCGGGTACTGCGCGTGCAGATCCTTGCGGCTGATGGTTCGATTGCCAGGGAACACCTCGGCCACTCCATCGCCGTTCACATCGGCGTTGTTGGCGGCCAGCGAGATCCGTCCCAGCTCAGGGTACTGCGAGTCGACGAAATAGTACTCCTCGCGCACCTGGCCGGTATGGTCGGGGTAGGGGTCGCTGTAGCCGACCAGCACGATCGAGTGGCCGCCGTACACACCGAACGGGTCGAGGCCCAGCTCGACGATCGCCGGCACTCCGCGATCGATCAGGTCGCGCAGCACGAGCTCATAGTCGGTCCGCGACAGGTTGCCGAAGTGGGTACCGAAGCCGTGCTGCTTGATCAGCCAGCCGGTGACCGGGCTGAGCGAGCCGCCCCAGCGGCGCTGGAACAGCAGCCCGGCCTGCCGCACGAAATCGTCCTTGCGAAACCGCGGCGCCCTGACCAGCAGGTTCAGGGCATTCGACGCCGCCGTGCAGCCGCACTCGTTGACGCCCTGGGCCTCGATCGGCCAGGCTGCTTCGTCGTCCTGGCTGACGACCGAGTGAATGTGTTTGGGGAATGACATGGCTCACCTCAATCTGTGGAAGGGCGGGGTTTGGAGAGGGCGGCCAACCCCAGGTCCCTCCCATTCCCACCAACGTTGGTCACACTCACACTTAACGATCTATTATATGTGATTTTGCAGGGGGCACAGCGGCCACGTTGGTGTCTGCGGATCTTCGTGGTACAATCGGCCGCGCTTTCGAATCGCGCGGGCAGTTTAGAGACTATCTGAAAAGGGGGAGTTTGAGGAGGCAACCCCCTCAAGATCTCTTTCCCACCACAGATCACAAGTGAGACTCCATGCGCGGGGCGCACACTGATGCATGAAAATGTGGGATGGTCTATTCTTGAGGGGCGACCCCCTCAAACTCCCCCTTTTTCACGTTAGGTATGGACCTTTTCAGACAGTTTCTTAGATGCTTGATTGAGCAACAGCCGCGCAGGTGACGTGATGCAGCACCCGGTCTATGGCTCCGAGTTCATCATGTATTCGGTGGTGAGCAGCGCAGAGTGGCGCAGCCCGCCCCACGCCCATCAGTGCTTCGAGTTGCTGTATGTCCTGGAGGGCCGCTGCCTGGTTGTCACCGCCGCCGGGGCGGAGGTCGCCCAGCCCCACCACCTGATCCTGTTTCGGCCGTACCAGTGGCACGAGGAGACCCAGCTCAGTAGCATCTACGCGGTGGTGTGTTTGCGCTTCCCCAGCGAGTTCGTGGCCCAGCATCGGGTGCCGCTCCCCGAGCCGTCGGTGCTGCCCACGGTGACGCCGCTACCGCCAGACGCAGCGTTCCGCACGATCCTGGATCAGATCATCACCGAGTACCAGCAGCGCGACGGCCACAGCGCGGCGATGATCGGCGCCTATCTGTTCCAGTTCGCCGTGCTATTACAGCGCGCCCTACGCCGACACAGCCCCGGTGCATCGCCGGACGATCAGGCGCAAGTGGCCGAGCTGCGGCGGCTGCTGGATCAGCATATCACCAGCGCGGCCTCGATCCGCGACCTGGCTCGTCAGGTCCACATGAGCAAGTCGCACTTCAGCCACCAGGTCAAGGCGCTGCTTGGCGTGGCCCCCAAGGCCTACGTGCGCGAGCAGCGGATCGCCCGCGCCAGGGAGTTGCTGCGCTCGACCACACTGACGATCGAGGAGATCGCCGGGGAGCTTGGTTACGACGAGCCGACCTCGTTCTTCCGGGCCTTTAAGCGGGCGATGGGGTTGACGCCGGGGGAGTTTCGGCGGAGCATATTTTGATAAGGGGGAGTTTGAGGGCAACCCCTCAAACTCCCTTTCAACCATAGGAGTTACGCGGTGGTATCCACAACGCCGCCCTTGCCTGCGGCAGCAAGGTACTTCAGCTCTTTTTTATCGACGATTTTCGCCCGGCCGGGCGAAAATCGTCGATAAAGGAAGAAAAAGTACCGCTCTGCCGAAGGCTGAAACCAGGCTTGGTAGATGACCGCGCAACTCCTCTCAACCAGAGATTCGGGTCGATAATATTAAGGAAGGAGCAGCTAGATGGCGATCATCGGATACGCGGCCGCGCTGGAGCAGTTTCACCCCAACGACCTGCTACGCTACTGCGCCCTGGCCGAGGAGCACGGGTTCCGCGGGGTGATGGCGGCCGACCATTTCCAGCCCTGGGTGCCGCAGCAGGGCCACAGCGCCTTTGTGTGGTCCTGGATGGCCGCGTTGGGCGCGACGACCAGGCAGATGACCTTTGGGCCGGGGGTCACATGCGCCTCGTTCCGCTACCACCCGGCCGTGGTGGCCCAGGCCGCCGCGACGACCGGGGCCATGTTCCCTGGGCGCTTCTGGCTGGGCTTGGGCAGTGGCGAGGCGCTCAATGAGCATGTCGTGGGCGGGGCCTGGCCTGAGCCGCACGTGCGGCTCAAGATGATGCAGGAGGCGATCGAGATCATCAAAAAGCTGTTCAGCGGCAAGGTCGCCCGCCATGACGACGGCCGGTATTTCTCCATGGAGCGGGTGCGCCTGTGGACGCTGCCCGAGCGACCCGTGCCGATCTATGTCGCTACGGCCGGGCCGGTAACAGCGAAGTGGACCGGCCAGCACTGCGACGGCATCATCACGCCCGGCGCCGGCCCGGAGAAGCTGCGCATGCTGCTGGACAAGTTCGCCGAGGGGGCCAGGGAGGCCGGTCGCGACCCGGCCAAGTTGCCCAAGCTGCTCCAACTACATATGTCCTGGGCCGAGACGCAGGAGGAGGCGCTACAGAACGCGCTGACCGAGTGGCCTAACGGCGGCATGGCCTTTCCTAAGCAGGACATCCGCTCGCCGGAGGACTTCGCCGAGATGGCCAAGCTGGTGCGGCCCGAGAACTACAAGAACCGGATGCTGATCTCGCCTGACCTCGACGCGCACCGGGCCGCGATCCAGCAGTTTATCGACTTGGGCTTCGACGAGATCCATGTCCATAATGTCGGCCGTAATCAAGAGCAGTTCATCAAGGCGTTTGGCGAACATGTGATCGCAAAACTGACGTAATAGAGCATTCCTATCAGGGGTGTAAAGAGGAAGCAGATCAGGTGCGCACCTTATGGCCTGGTTTCGCGGCATCAGCCGTGAAACCAGGCCATTACTGTGACGGAATTGTCATCAACCTCTATTTCAGCTCCTTAGCGCATTGTAATCGGCTATATGCAGCGAGTTCGGTTGTTCAAAACCCTTGACAACCCGTGCTATACTCGTAATTAATTCGCAGTCACCGGCAAGTGTATATCAGCAGGTTCACCCTGTGGTGGACGATCAGATAGGGCGCTCGCAGCGCTTTACAACCCATTTCCGGTATCCTGATTGCGGCCTTGTCGTGCCGAGGAGGTTTCCAATGGTCTACTTTACGCGCACTACGGTCGATCCGTATGGCAATCGGGCGATCGAGATTGCCGTGAGTGAGGACGTCCAGTATGTCGAGCGGTTTGAGGCCAGAGGGTTTGTGATGTGCTCCTTCGAGGCGTTTCGCGAGGCGTGGCGCCAGCGCCACACCCAGATGTTCGAGCGCCTGCACGCAATGGCCGTGACCGAGGCTCCACGAGCCCGCGAGTTGGGCGCCTAACTTAGGTGACAAATGGCAGGTCAAGAGTAAACTATCCCGGCGTGGGTGTTACGTGTTGCGTGAGGCGGCGCGACGTAACACGCAACACGCAACACGCAACACGTAGCCGTATTACGTCGTGAGATCCACCGCAACCGGCAGCGCGGTGATGCCCCAATCGGTCAGATCGCCAGTGTAGCGCGGCTGATACTTGGCGACCACGATCCGACGCGCCAGCGCATCCTCCTCGGCGCGCTCGACGACCCGCCCCCGCCCCGCCCAGGTGACCTCGGCGATGCGCACCGCCACCTCCGGCGCGCGCAGGAGATTCTTCACCCAGTCGGCGCTGGCGCCGCCACCGGAGAGCATGTAGAGCGTCGGCCCGTCGAGCGCGAACCAGATCTCGATCGTGTGCGGGCGGCCGGTCACGCGGCCGGTGGTCGTCAGGTAGCAGTAGTCTGCATCGGCAAGCTGCGTCAGATCGGTGGTCATGGGTAGCCTTTCCTGCTAAATCCTCGCGAGAACTATTTCTGATACAGCTCGGCGCCAATAAACCAGCAGTTTTTCCCACGAAGAGCACGAAGATACGAAGACCGCGAAGAGGGCTTACATGTTGGCTTTAGAGCCTTCGTGTGCTTCGTGATCAGAGTCCGTGGGCGGTCTTACACCAAGCTGTTCCAGTCCAATCATAGCACAGCGCTCGCCGCAGGAGACTGCCCGTCTGGGCAGTCTCAGCCTTTGGCACGCCGGTTGCTTTCCAACCATGCAATGGTTTCTTTAGACAAGGTTCTTTGGTGCTTTACAGTTCTGGGAAAAAAGGGGTTTGAGGGGGCTGCCCCCTCAGTCTCGCCCCACCCACATTGTAAATGAGAACGGCGCCTTCCGAAACCTTATTACCATTGAAAAGCGGCGACTAACGGTGCGAGGTCATATGCGACGGAAACTTTACGAGCATAGCCTGTCGATCGCGATGTTCGGGCTGTTCTTCCTGTGCCTGGCCGGCCAGATCGTCGCCGGCTACCACGAGTATAACCTCGATCAGCAGGAGCACGGGCAGCCGGCAGTCGGCTACGGCGCGTATCTAGGGAGCGGCCACTTCATCGAGGCGGTGTTCGAGAACTGGGAGAGCGAGTTTCTCCAGATGGGCATGTACGTTCTGCTCACCGTTTCTCTGCGCCAGAAGGGCTCGGCGGAGTCGAAGCAGCTTGACGGCGAGGAGCCGGTTGACGCCGATCCACGCGAGGCGCAGCATGACCCGAAGGCTCCCTGGCCGGTCCGGCGCGGCGGCTGGGTGCTGAAGCTGTACGAGCACTCGTTGAGCAGCGCGCTGCTGCTGTTCTTTCTGCTCTCCCTCGCGCTGCATGCGTTCGGTGGGGCGCGCGAATATAGCCAGGAGCAGATCGAGCATGGTGGGCAGCCGGCTTCGACGATCGAATACTTGCGATCTTCGCGCTTCTGGTTCGAGTCGTTACAGAACTGGCAGAGCGAGTTCCTGTCGGTCGGCGCGCTGGTGGTGCTCTCGATCGCTTTGCGCGAGCGCGGCTCGCCCGAGTCGAAGGCAGTGGCCGCGCCCTACAGCCAGACCGGCAGCGAGTAGTGGTGCGCCAGTAAAGGACATGCAGATGCAGCGCCCAGCCACAATCGACGTACCGCGCGCCGCCGCACACACGGCGGCGCGCCCGGTCAACAAATCGCTGCAAGAATACGCGCGCGGCGTGGCCGGCGGGCTGCTGTTCAGCCTGCCGATGCTGTATACCATGGAGATGTGGTGGGCCGGGTTCATCACGCACCCATCGCGCCTGATCGTCTACGTTCTCGCCACCTTCGGGCTGCTGCTGGGCTACAACCGCTACGCCGGGCTACGGCATGACGCCAGCATGACCGAGGTGGCGATCGACTCGGTCGAGGAGCTGGGAATCGGGCTGGTGCTCGCAGCCGTGTTCCTCTGGCTGCTGGGGCGCGTCACGTTCGAGATGACCGCCGGGGAGATCGTCGGTCAAATCGTGACCGAGGGCATGATCGTCGCGATCGGCGTCTCGGTGGGCACGGCACAGCTCGGCGGCGGCGACGACGACATCGGCGAGGGGCCGGAGCAGGATGCGGGCGCTACGGCTACAGGTGAGGTACACACTGGTGAGGACTTCGCCGGGCAGGTCGTGATCGCGCTGTGCGGCGCGGTACTGGTGGGGGCCAACGTCGCGCCGACCGAGGAGATCCTGATGCTGGCCGTCGAGATCTCCCCGTGGCGACTGCTGGGCCTGGCGCTAGTTTCGATCGCCCTCGGCGCGCTGATCCTGTTCTACAGCGACTTCGCCGGGGCGCAAAAGTATGCGCCGGCCGACGAGATCTCCAAGGTGGTGTTTGGCACAGTCATAACCTACACGGTCGCGCTGGTCGCGTCGGCGGCGATCCTGTGGTTCTTCGGCCGCTTCGATGGAAATGCGCCGGCGATCTGCCTAGCCCAAACCGTGGTGCTGGGGGTTGCCGCGACGCTGGGCGCATCGGCTGGGCGGCTGCTCCTGCAACCGTCGTCGTGATCGAAATTGAAAAGGGGAGTTTGAGGGGTCGCCCCTCAAGAATCCTCTTTCCACCCTTGTTTGAAAAGGGGAGTTTGAGGGGGCCGCCCCTCAAGAATCCTCTTTCCACCCTTGTTTGAAAAGGGGAGTTTGAGGGGTCGCCCCTCAAGAATCCTCTTTCCACCCTTGTTTGAAAAGGGGAGTTTGAGGGGTCGCCCCTCAAGAATCCTCTTTCCACCCTTGTTTGAAACTTATGGTTCGCGTATTTGGGTTGCCAAGTTCGGGCGGTGCTGTGGTATCCTGAGAGCATGACAGCACCACCCCTCACCATTACCAACGAGCAGGTCAATAGCCTGCCGCTGCTGCTCGGCATCATGATCGATATGGGCATTCGGGATCTGATCGACAGGCATGTGACCCGCATGGCAACTGGGAAGGCACGAGTGTGGGCACCGTCGTGAGCATCTGGCTCTCTCACATCCTTCAGGAGCGCGACCATCGCTTGGTGACCGTGCGTGATTGGGCGAGAGAGCGGGGAGAAACGCTCAACACCTTGCTCTCCATCAGCTTGCGCGACACCGACTGCACCGACGACCGCCTGGCTACCATCCTGACCTTGCTCGGCAACCCCACCACCCAGGCGGCCCTCGATGAGACCCTGATGCAGCGCTGGGTGCGCGTCTATCGCCTGCCCACCGATACCGTGCGCCTGGACAGCACCAGCGTCAGTGTCTATCACGATGATGTCGAGCAAGACAGCCTGCTCCAGCAGGGCTGGAGTAAGGAACATCGCCCCGACCTGCGCCAGTTCAAGCTCATGCTGGCCACGCTCGACCCGCTCGGGCTGCCGATCTGTTGCCAGCCAGTCGCCGGCAACAAAGGCGATAACGGCTTGTACATACCGGCCTATGACGCCGCCGTCGCCGCGCTGGGGACGAGTGATATGCTCCTGGTCGGCGACAGCAAAATGAGCGATCTCTCCAGTCGTGGTCACATCGCCAGTGGCGGCAGCCGCTATCTGGCAGCCTATCGCCCCATCCACGCCACTTCCGAGATCGCCTCTTGGGTGGAGAGTGCCCTGGCGCAGGCCGACACCTGGACGCGCATCGAAACTCTCGACCGCCACACCGGCGAACTGCAACTGGCCAGTGTCATCCATTCGTTCGAGCGGTGGCAAACCTGGCTGGACGGGGAAACCAAGCAGCCTCACACTTGGAATGAACGTGTGATGGTCGTACGCGCAACCGCCTATCATTTGGGACTGCGCCGACTGCGTGAGCAGGCATTGGAGCGCCTGACCACCGACGTACTCAAGCTGGCCCAGCCGCCGAGCAGAGGGTCGCAAGCGCTATAGGCACCAAGCCGAACTGGAAGGGGTGGTGGCCACACGCATTGCGGAGGTTAAGCTGGAAGGGGTGGTGCAGACGGCGCTCTCGCCGCTCGCGATGCGCGATGGCAGCACGGCGTGGGTGGTAGGCGCGATCTGGGTCGATCTGGCCGCCTGGCAGGCAATGCTGGAGCGGCTGGGCTGGCAGGTCTTGGTCAGCAATACGACTGTTGAGCACTATGAGGTAGCGACTCTGGTGGCAGCATATCATCAACAACCAGTGCTTGAGCGTAGCTTCAGCCGCCTCAAAACGCGCAATCTGCACTTGCGCCCTGTGTTTGTGCGCGATGAGAAGCGCATCGCCGGGTTGGTGTGGCTGCTGTGTCTGGCGTTGCGGGTGCTGGTGCTGACCGAGCAGCGGCTGCGAGCGGCAATGCAGGCACAGGATGTGGAACTGGTGGGCTTGAACCCGGCCAGCCGCACCCAAGCCACAGCGCAGCCGACCACGGAACGGGTGATCCGGGCGTTTCGCAACCTGACCGTCACTGTTATCACGGGGACGGGATGGGAACAGCGCCATATCTCACCCTTGAATCAGACCCGAACAGCAGATCCTCGAGTTGTTGGGGCTTCCACCAGACCTGTACACCCGTCTGGGCCTGCCGCTTGCGAACTTGGCCCTGCAAATGCGCGAATGATAAGTTTGAAAGGGGGAGTTTGAGGGGTCGCTCCTCAAGAACCCTCTTTCCACCACAAATCGTAGGCGAAACAATAGAATCTACCGAAAAAGAACTGGCTTGAATGGGTGGTCTTTGCCGCCGGGCTGATGCTGATCGTGGGGGTGCTGGGTTACCTGGTGTATGATGGCGCGACGCTGCGCGGCACCCCGCCGGTGGTGGAGGTGAGCGTCGGCCCGGCCCAACAGCAGGCCGAGCAGTTCGTCGTCCCGGTCGTAGTCACCAACACGGGCGACCAGACCGCCGAGGGAGTGCTGGTCCAGGTCACGCTTGTGCATGCCGGGGAGGAGCCTGAGCAGGCCGAGTTCGAGATCGCGTTTCTGCCGCGCCATTCGACGCGCGAGGGTTGGGTCTCATTCGAGACCGATCCAAGCGCCGCGGGCGAACTCACGGCGCGCGTCGTCGGCTACGAGAATCCCTGATACCGAGTCGCAAGTGTGGCATCTTGCGTTGGGGAAGTGTGGAGGGGCCGCCCTCCACGCTCTTGTTTTCTCCCCCTTCAATCTTTTCCACCAGAAGCATTGCGATGGGAAGGTGTGGCGGGGCCGCCCTCCACGCTCTTGTTTTCTCCCCCTTCAATCTTCTCCACCAGAACGCAAGTTGGTTTGAGCGGCACGTGGCTGCCGACCCGGCGGCTGGCGCGGTTATAATAAGACCGGCAGAGCCATGATCAGCAGGGAGGCAGGTATGCACATTTCAGGAACCGGGGCGCTCATAACCGGCGGGGCATCGGGGTTGGGCGCGGCGACGGCCCGGCGGCTGGCGGCGGCCGGGGCCGGCGTGGTGATCGCCGATCTCAACCAGGAGGTCGGGGCGGCGCTGGCACGCGAGCTTGGCGACAGGGCACACTTTGTCGAGACGGATGTGGCCGACGCGGCCTCGGTGGAGCAGGCCGTGCGGACGGCGGTCGAGCAGTTTGGCGGGCTGCACATCCTGGTGAACTGCGCTGGTGTCGCGATCGCCGAGAAGATCCTGGGCAAAGAGGGCGCGCACGACTTGCAGCGCTTCGCGCGGGTCATCCAGGTCAACCTGGTCGGCTCGTTCAACACGCTCCGGCTGGCCGCGCTGGCGATGGCGCAGAACCAGCCGAACGATGAGGGCGAGCGGGGCGTGGTGGTCAACACCGCCTCGGTGGCGGCCTTCGACGGGCAGATCGGCCAGGCGGCCTACGCAGCGTCCAAGGCCGGGATTGTGGGCATGACGCTGCCGGCGGCGCGCGAGCTGGCCCGCTCCGGCATCCGCGTGGTCAGCATCGCGCCGGGCATCTTCGATACGCCCATGCTGGCCGGGCTGCCCGAGGCCGCGCGGGCCTCGCTGGGCCAGCAGGTGCCCTTTCCATCGCGGTTGGGCCGCCCCGACGAGTACGCGGCGCTGGTCCAGCAGATCGTCGAGAACGCGATGCTCAACGGCGAGACAATTCGGCTCGACGGCGCGATCCGCATGGCGCCACGCTAGGAGATTGGAGATTGGAGATTGGAGATTAGCGTACGTTCCAATCTCTCAGACAAGGTTCGAGTGGTGCCGTTCTACTTTACAATGTGAGTGGGGAAAGACTGAGGGGCTGCCCCTCAAACTCCCCCTTTTCAGACCGCCTCTAAGCCTCGAACTCGTCGAGCCGCACCGGCCGATGCTCCTCGTACGAGCGGCGCGCCGCCAGCCCCATCACCACCGGGATGCGCCCGTCGGCCCCGCCGACCGGCACCGGCGTGTCGTCGCGCACCGCCGCGACGAAGGCGGCCATCTCGGCCACGTAGCTATCGATGTAGCGCTCCACGAAGAAGTTGAGCGGCAGATCGCGGCGAACGCCCTGGGCATCGCTGATCAGGGCGGTGTTGGGGTAGTTGTTGCCGGTGCTGATCGCCCCGGCGCTGCCGAAGACCTCGACGCGCTGATCGTAGCCGTAGACCGCCCGGCGGCTGTTGTCGATCGTCGCGATCACTCCATTGGCGAACGTCAGCACCACCACGGCCGTGTCCACATCGCCCGCCGCGCCGATCGCCGGGTCGATCATCACGCCGGCAGTGGTGTAGACTTCGGTCGCCTCGCTGCCCAGCAGGAAGCGGGCCATATCAAAATCGTGGATGGTCATGTCCAGGAACATGCCGCCCGACACCTTGACATACGCGATCGGCGGCGGCGCCGGGTCGCGGCTGATGATGTGCAGCAGGTGCGGCTGGCCGATCTCGCCCTGCGCGACCGCCTCGCGCACCCGCCGGTGGCCGGCGTCGAAGCGGCGGTTGAAGCCGATCTGGAGCTTGACGCCGGCCCGCGCGACCGCCGCCAGCGCCCGGTCGATCCGAGCCAGGTCGTAATCGATCGGCTTCTCGCAGAAGATATGCTTTCCGGCCGCCGCGGCCTCCTCAATGATCTGGGCGTGGGTATCGGTGGCCGAGCAGATCACCACGGCGTCGATCTCCGCTCGATCGAGGATGGCGCGGTAATCGGACACGGCGTGGGGAATCCGGCAGCGGTCGGCGCACTGCCGGGCGGCGTCCTCGACCACGTCGGCGACCACCAGCAAGCTGGCCGCCGGCACCCGGTAGGCCAGGTGCTCGGCGTGGAGGCGCCCGATCCGCCCAGCGCCGATCAGGCCAATGTTTACTCGGTCGGTTGGCACAACAAAACCTTCTCTTGTGAGAGATGAGAGATTGGCGCTGACAATCTCCGATCTCCAATCTCTCATCTCTAATCCCCTACGATCCGTGGTGGAAAGGGGATTCTTGAGGGGCGGCCCCCTCAAACTCCCCCTTTCCAAACAGTCTCTAATCTCTAAGCCCCAACCCGCGCAGATACTCCCGCGCCGCCATCATGCCCTCCAGCGGCGTGCGCCCATCGGCGTCGCGCTCGCCGATGATGTCCTGCTCGACGACGGCCCAGCCGTGGTAGTCGCGCGCTTGTAGATCGGCGACGCAGCCGGCGATGTCGGCGACGCCGCGGCCAAGCGCCGTGAAGACACCCCGCTCGACCGCCTCGACGAAGCTCCAGCCCTGCGCCCGCGCCTGCTCCAGCCGCGCCCCGTCGATATCTTTCAAGTGGACGTAGCTCACCCGCTCGCCGTAGGTCGCCAGCGCCTCACGCGCGTTGCCGCCGCCGTAGACGTAGTGGCCGGTGTCAAGGCAGACCGCGACCAGGTCCGGGTCGGTCAGCCGGCATAGGGTCGCCAGCTCGTCCGGCGTCTCGACGTAGGTGCCGGCGTGGTGGTGGAACACGGCCCGCAACCCCAGCTCGTGGCTGCGCCGCGCCAGCGCTTGGAGGCCGGCGGCGGCGGCGCGCCATTGTTCGGCGCTCAGGCCAGCGCTGCCGTCGGCGGGCACCCGGCCGGCTAGCCTAGCGCGGTGCTCATCCCCAGCCGACGCGAGCACGATGTACCCGGCGCCCAGGTCGGCCAGCAGCCGCCCGATCCGCAGCGCCTCGTCCTGGACCTGCTCGAAGGCCGCGCTATCGTGGAGCGGCAGCGGCACAAACGCCGAGGTCAGCGCCAGATCGTGCGCGTCGAGTGCCGCCCGCAGCTCGGCCGCATCGGTCGGGTAGTAGCCGTAGGGCCCCAGCTCGGTCGCCGCGTAGCCGGCGCCGGCGATCTCGTCCATCACCCGGCCCCATGGGACCCGCGCCGCCCCCTCGGCCACCTCGGTTACGCCCCAGGAGACCGGGGCTGCCGCCAACTGAATATCGAATTGAGCCATGCGCCCTCCTTTGGGTTGCAGCAGGATCTGCTGCTTTATAGCATAGGGGCGGCGGATCGTCAAAGATTCGGTCTAATCCTGGCTCAACTCAACCAGGCAGATTTCCAGGTGAGCCTCCCAATATCAATCTACAATCAACCTGCTTTAGATTGTATGTCTACTCGCCTGGTGCTATCATCAAAAGGCCGTATAGGTACTCCAGCTCTTAAGGAGAAGATTGAAGTGAGAGAGAACAAGAAAGTGCGATGCGGAATCATCATCTTCGCGATCGTGATCTGCCTCTCCCTCAGCATCAGCACCGAGCCGGCCCAAGCCGGCGGCCCCTGGTACGTGGCGCCCGCCGGGAGCGACGACAATGACTGCCTGGCGGCGGCGACGGCCTGCCGGACGATCGGCGCGGCGCTGGGGAAGGCCACCCATAGCGACATCATCAACGTCGCGGCCGGCATCTACACCGAGACGCTGACGATCGACAAGGATGTGACGATCAATGGCGCTGGGGCCGTCGCGACGATCATCGAGCCGGGCTTTCAGCAAGTCACGATCCCAGAGGGGCGTACGGTCGGAATCGCGGGTGTGTCGATCAGCAATGGCACCGACGGCGGTATCCAGAATAACGGCACCCTGACGCTCTCAGAGAGCGTGATCAGCAACAATGATTCTACATTCAACAGCGGCGGCATCACCAACTACGGCACGATCACCGTGACCGCGAGCCTGATCCAACATAACTACGGCCACCTCGGGAACGGCGGTACCTTCAACAGCGGGACTATGACGCTCATCAATACGACGGTGACGGACAATGTGGCCGGGCGCTCAACGGCGAACTGCGGCGGCCTGTGCAACGCCGGAACCATGACCGTCGTCAACAGCACCGTCACCGGCAACAACGCATCACTGCCCCCTGGTGGCGTCTACAACGGCGGAACCATGGTCGTAAGAAACACGATCATCGCCGGGAATATCAGCTACTTCCCAGAAGAGGGGGCCTTCGATTGCGAAGGAACGATCACCTCACAGGGACACAACGTCGTCGGGGTCGGCAAAAGCTGTGGCTTCACCGCCGCCAGCGATCTAGTGGGCAGCTTCAACAAGCCGCTCGACCCGCTGCTCGGCCCGCTGCGCGACAACGGCGGCCCGACCCCGACCCACGCCCTGCTGGGCGGCAGCCCGGCGGTCGACGCCGGCGACCCCAGCGCCTGCCCGGCTACCGACCAGCGCGGCATCCCGCGGACGTGGGACGGCGACAACGACGGGCAGGCCGTGTGCGACGTCGGCGCCTACGAGCTGAACGTGGTGTTCACGAGGCGCGCCTATCTGCCGCTGGCGCTGCGCCGGTGACGCTGGCCCATTGCAGTCATCGCGCGTAGGGGTCTTTCGTAGGGGTGGCCCTTGTAGGGGTGGCCCTTGCTCTTGTAGGGGTGGCCCTTGCGGCCACCTACGATGACGGCATTATCCACGATGAACGATCGGGGAACGCCACAACGCCATTTGGCGCGCCACGCTGATCGACCGGCGTCCCACGATCGACAAAGCGCACAGAGACGATCTCTGTGCGCTTTGTCGATCAAGCCGGGTGAAGTGACGTATGGGAGGATAGCTAACGAACGCGCCGTCGTTCCAGCGAGCGCAGCCCCAGCCCCAGGCCGAGCAGCGCAAACGCGCTGCCGATCAGCAGCACGGTGATATCCGCGCCCGCGCCGGTGGCGGGGAGGGTGGCGGCGGGCGCAGCGGCCGGCGCCGCCGGCTGGGCCTCGGCCGTGTAGAGCTTCAGGTTATCGAAGTGCATGTGCGGCTTGGCGGCGTCGACGTTGGTGGCGATCATGCCCACCTGGCCCTTCGTGTAGGAGCTGTCGGTGAAAGTGTCGAGCTGCTCGCCGTTCAGGTAGATCGTGAACGTGTTCCCGGCGGCATCCACGCGCAACTGATTGGCTGCGTCGCGCTGCTTGATCAGCGGCGAGGCCTTCCAGGCGATCAGGTCGGTCCAGGCGGTGCCGTTCAGCTTGCGGGCAGTATATTGCCCTTTGCGCGTATTCAGCATCACGGCATAGAGATGCGTGGCATCCTGCGCGCGCACGACCACCCCACCCCCGAAGTCGCCGACGAAGTCATCGCTGTTGTCCACCACCTCCAGATCCAGGGTGAAGTCGCCGAAGGATTTATTCGGCAGCAATGACCAGCGCGTATCGTTGTTCTTGAGCAGGATCAGGTGGTACACGCCCGGCGGGTGAAAGCCGCGCGAGTAGTCGGTGGCCCGCAGGTTGTCCTCCAGGCCGCTCTTCGCGGCGCTACTGAAATCATCCTCGTACACCAGCTTGCCCTTAGGGTCCGGCGGCTGTGCGCCGACGAGCGCTGGCCAGAGCGCCAGGCAAAGTACCACGATCAGGCCGCCCTTGAAAAATGTCCTCATGCTCCACCTCTTTCATAAGCCCACTAGGCTCAACGAGTGACAATGTTACACAGAACCGACCGCCGACAAGATGACAAGATGACAAGATGACGTATCACGATGAGCATATAGTCAGCGGAAAACCACACATCACGCACCGAGAACCTGTAGGGCAGGCCCTCCGTGGCTGCCCCTACCACGAATCACGAATCACGCATCACGTTTCACGCATCAGACTATGGATCATCGGCGCAGCGGAAGCCGATCTCGCGAAACTCATTCGTCGGCGCGGTCCCCTGGCGGAACACGCCGGTCGCCTTGCCCTTGGTCTGAGCCCACGATCCGCCCCGGAAGACCCGGTCGCCGCTGGCCTGCGGGTCCTCGCGACCGTCGTTGGGAACGTAGGGGTAGGGCTGGTACAGCGAACTGGTCCACTCCGAGACATTGCCGCCCATATCGACGGTGCCGTTCAGCTCGGGAGCGTAGGTGCCAGCGGCGGTCGTGTCACCTACGCCGGTCTCGCTCGTGTTGACCAGCGCCGGGTCGAAGGAGTTGCCCCACGGCCAGAGCGACTTGCGACTCGTCTCGGCGTGCCAGCTTGCGGCCTTCTCCCACTCGGCCTCGGTCGGCAGCCGCTTCTCGGCCCAGCCGCAGTAGTTGCGCGCCTGCTCCCAGTTCACATGGAGGACTGGGAACGTGGCGAACTGCGAGTTGTCGTAGTAGGTCGGGTGCGAGATCGAGGAGATGTCGCCCGGCGGCTGGCATGCTCCGGCGGCGACGCAGCGCTTGTAGGCCTCGTTAGTGACCTCGGTGCGATCGATGTAGAAGCTCTTCAGCGCGACCATGTGGACCCGCTCGTCGCTCCGCAGGGTGCTGCCCATGATGAACTCGCTGCCGGGGATCAGCAGCATCTGGCCAGCCGGTGTCTCGCGCGTCGGCGGGAGTTCGGTGTCGACTACCGGCGGGTCGCTGCTCCAGATCGAGACATTATCAAAGTGGATGTGCGGCTGATCGGCGTCGCCGTTCGCCACGATCATCCCCAGCATCCCATAGGCGAAGCTGTCGTCGCTGAAGCTGTCGAGCTTCACATCGTTCAGGTAGATCGAGAAATCGCCACCCTGCCCATCGACGCGCAGTTGGTTGTGCGCGTCGGCCTGCTTGATCGCCGCCGACGGCGTCCAGGCGATCAGGTCGGCCCAGTTATCCTTGCCGTCCTGCTTGCGCACGGTATAGCGGCCCTGGCGGCTATCGAGCAGTACCGCGTAGAAGTGCGCCTCATCCCGCGCGCGCACGATCAGCCCCTGCGCGACCTCTCCGGCGCGATCGTCGCTGTTGTCCCACACCTCGGCCAGGATGCTGAACTCGCCAAAGGCGACGCGCGGCAGCACGACCCAGCGGGCGTCGCGCAGTTTGGGCTGGAAGTGGTAGACCCCCGGCGCGTGAAAACCGCGCGAGAACTCGTTGTTCTGCTGATCATCTTCAAGGCCGGTCCTGGCGGCCTGGCCCTGGATATCGCTGAAGTCATCCTGGAAGACCAACTCGCCGAGCGGGGCGGGTGCAGGGGCGAGGATCGGCGCCGCCGTCGGCTCGACGGTCGGGACGGCGGTGCTCTCTACCACCGGCGCTGTGGTCGCCGCCGCCGCCGTCGGCTTGGTGGCGATCGTCGCCGCAACGCTGGGGACGGCGGTCGGCTCGCCGCCGGTGGTGGCGGGAGGGCTGAGCACGCGGAACAGGACCAGCCCGACGACCACCAGCCCCAGAACCGCGCCCAGCACCCACGGCCAGACGCTACGTCGTCGATCGGCCGGCTGGGCCGGCTCCGGCGTAGGCGCGGTGGGAGGCGACACGGGGCGCGCGTCCGGCACGGCCGCGACCGTGGCCTCCGACGTAGCCGGCTGGCGAGTCGCGGTCGCCGGCACGCTACTGCTTGTCGGCGCCCGCTGCGGCTCCGGTGGAGGGGCAGCGAGCGCCGCGGCCTTCTGGATCGTACTTTGCTGCTGCCGCTGGCGCACCAACTCGATCTGCTTGTGCGCCTCGGTCTTAGCGCGCTCACGGGCCTCGCGGGCCGCCACCAGCAGATCGGCGGCTTCCTCGTGCTCGGGTGCCATCACGACCAGCCGGGTAAAGAACCCGACCGCCAGCTCCCACTGGCCCTCCTCGAACGCCCGCATCCCAGAGCTGTAGAGATCCGACTCCTGCTCTACATTTTGCGGCTGATCGAGCATGCCGGCCATATGCTCAAGCTCGCGGGCCATCTCGGCGGCGGTCTGGTAGCGCGCATTAGGGTCCTTGGCCATGGCCCGCAGCAGCACCGCCTCGACCAGCGGCGACAGGTCCGGGTTGAAGGTTCGCGGCGGCGGGGGCGCCTCGTAGGCCTGCTGAGTCAACATGCCCATCGGCGTATCCGAGTCGAAAGGCACCCGGCCGGTGACCATCTCGTACAGCATGATGCCAGTGGCGTAGATATCGGTGCGCGCGTCGACCGCGCGGCCGGTAGCCTGCTCCGGCGCCATATACGCGACAGTGCCGACGATCAGGCCGGGCGTCGTCAGGCGCTGCTCGACATCGTTCAGCAGCTTGGCGATGCCGAAGTCGGCCAGCATCGGCCAGGTCGGCGAGGGCATCAGCACATTGGCCGGCTTGATATCGCGGTGGATGATCCCGCGCTGGTGGGCGTACTCCAGCGCCTCAAGCACGTGCCCGATCAGGCGCATGGCAGCCGGCGCCACCAGCGGCTGGCCCAGCATATCGGCCAGCGTGACGCCGTTCTCGACATAGCGCATCACCAGGTACAGCAGACCGTCCTGCTCGCCATAGTCGTAGACCGGCAGGATATTGGGATGCTGAAGCTGGGCGATCGCCCGCGCCTCACGCTTGAAGCGCTCCGAGAATTGCATATCGGAGGCATGCGCCAGAACTTTGACGGCCACAAAGCGGTCCAGCGAAGGCTGGTAGGCTTTATAGACCATCGACATCCCGCCGCGGCGGATCACCTCTTTGAGCTGATATTGCCCTAGTTGTGTATCAATCAGTTGGTTCATCACGGCGCCCCTCGGTGGCGTGCGTGCAACATATAGCGCTGTGCGGAACGATTGCGCTTGGAAAACGCCCCACCACAAACGTACCCCACCCACAGTAAGATCGGCAAAAACTATGCCCCCACTATTAGATAACGCTGCTGACGGCAAGATTGGACAGCGAACAAGGACAATCTACGAGGCCGTCATGATCAAATTGCTCCGTAGCGACCGACACGTTATAAGGATGCCCCATATCATATCACAATCTGAACCCGATGGCCGGTGATTGGAAAGCCTGCGTACGATCTCGGTGTGGTGGAGCCGCGAGGTGGGTTATGGAGTGAGGGCACAGCGAAAACCGATCTCGCGGTCGGCGTAGTCGGGGGCGGCACCCTGGCGAAAGAAGGAGCGCGCCTTGCCCTCGGTCTGGGCCCATGACCCGCCGCGGAAGACCCGGTCGCCGGAGTCCTCGGCGTCTTCGTGATCGTCGCCTTCGCTGTAGGGGTAGTCTATGTAGAGCGAGCTAGTCCACTCCGAGACATTGCCGCCCATATCGACGGTGCCGTTCAGCTCGCGGGCGAAGTCGCCCACGTGGGTCGTGTCCCGCTTGCTGGCCTCGTTTGAGTTCAGCAGCTCGGGGTTGAACTCGTTGCCCCACGGCCAGACCGATTTTTCCCCGGTCGTGGCGTTCCAACTGGCGGCCTTCTCCCACTCGGCCTCGGTCGGCAGCCGCTTGCCGGCCCAGCCGCAGAAGGCCTGCGCCTGCTCCCAGGAAACATAGATCGTCGGGAAGTCGGCGTAGGTTGCTTCGGCGGCATAGTTAGGGTGCGTCTCCGAGTTCGGGCGAGCGCTGCGCCTCACATTGGTCGGCTCCGACACACGCGGCATAGGCGGCGTTGGTGACTTCGGTGCGGTCGATATAGAAGTCCGGCAGGCCGTAGATATGCGGTCGCTCATTGCTCCGCTCATTACTGCCGATGATGAACTCGCCGCCGGGGATCAGCACCATGTCGCCGGCCGGGTCTTTTTTCTCGCCCGGCAGCGTCGATAGAATCGTGGTGTCGCTGCTCCAGATCTGGATGTCGTCGACGTGCAGGTGCGGTCGCTCGGCATCCCCTTGCTCGATGGCCATCCCGACCATGCCGAACCCATAGTCGCTGTCGCTGAAGCTGTCGAGCAGCGTGCCGTTCAAGTAGATTGTGAAGTTCTCATCCTTTGCGTCGATGCGCAGCAGATTTTCGCCGTCCCGCCCCTTGATCGACGGCGACGGCGTCCAGGCGATCAGGTCGGCCGCGTTGTCCTCGCCATCCTGCTTGCGAACAGCGTACCGCCCGCCGCGCGAGTCCAGTAGCACCATATAAAAGTGTTCGTCGTCGCGCACACGCACGATCACGCCCTGCGCTGCGCTGCCGTCGAAGCTATCGCTGTTGTCTTGCAGCATGAGCTGTATGCTGAAGTCGCGGTAGGCCAGCCGTGGTAGAAGCGACCAGTGAGTGCCCGACTCGGACGAAAGCAGGTGGTAAACGCCGGGAGGGTGGACCCCGCGTTGAAAGTCGTCGGCGTCAAGTAGGTCTTCAAGCCCACTCCTGCCCAGGCCACTGTCGAAGCTGTCGGTGAAGATCAGCGTGCCGTCCGGCTCAGGCGCCGGGGTGCTATCCCGCTCTGGCGCTGCGGTGCCGGCGGCGACCGGGCCGGTCGTCGCCGCGCCGACCGGCGTGGGAGCGCCGTCCGGCTGTCCGGCCCCACTCGCGAAGATCCTGGTGGCGAGAAACACGAGCACCAGCACGGCGATGACTGCTATGCCGATATACAGCCATGGGATCTTCCGGCGTGGCGAGTCCAGATCTTCAAGCTTGCCGGTAGCGGACCCGCGCTGCGCCTCAGGCTGGGGTGCCGGCGTGCTGCCGGTGCCTGCGTTGGCCGGCTCGCGCGATACGTCGGCGGCGGACTGCGCGGCCAGCATGTCGGCGAGCGGCGGAAGCCGGTGGGTCGCGTGCGGGTTGAAGGGTGCCGGCGCCGGGACCTCCGAGGTCGGGAGGCGCTGATGCGGGCCGCTCTGGCGCCGCTGGCGCACTATTTCGATCTGCTGGCGCGCCTCGGCCTTGGCGCGCTCCTGGGCCTCGCGGGCCGCCTCCAGCAGCTCGATCGCGTCCTCATACTCCGGGTCGATCGTGACCAACTGGCTCAACTGCTCGACCGCCATATTCCAGCGCCCCTCGCGGAACGCCTGCACCCCAAGCTGATACATGCCGGTGAGCTGATTGCGCGACTGCGGCTGGCCGAGCTGGCCGATCACGCGCTCAAGATCCTGGGCCATCTCTGTGGCGTTCTGGTAGCGGGCATCGGGGTCCTTGGCCATGGCCCGCAGCAGCACCGCCTCGACCAGCGGCGGCAGGTCGGGGTTGAAGGTTCGCGGCGGCGGGGGCGCCTCGTAAGCGTGCTTGGTCAGCACCGCCATGGGCGTATCGGCGTCGAAGGGCACCCGGCCAGTGAACATCTCGTACAGGACCACGCCAGTAGCGTAGATGTCAGTGCGCGCATCGACCGGGCGACCGGTGGCCTGCTCCGGCGCCATATACGCCGCCGTGCCCACGATCAGGCCGGGCACCGTCAGGCGCAGCTCGTTGTCGTTCAGCAGCTTGGCGATGCCGAAATCGGCCAGCATCGGCCAGGTCGGCGAGGGCATCAGCACATTGGCCGGCTTGATGTCGCGGTGGATGATCGAGCGCTTGTGGGCGTAGTCCAGCGAGCTGAGCAGGCTGATCGCCAGCCGCAGCGTCGGGATCGGCGCCAGCGGCTGGCCCAGCATGTCGGCCAGGGTAACGCCGTTCTCGATATACTGGAGCACCAGGTAGAGCATGAAATCCTGCTCGCCGTAGTCGTAGACCGGCAGGATATTGGGGTGCTGGAGCTGGGCGATCGCCCGGGCCTCGCGCTTGAAGCGTGCGGCGAACTGCGGGTCTCGGTTGTGGAATAGGACCTTGACCGCCACAAAGCGGTCCAGCGAGGCCTGGTAGGCTTTATAGACCGTCGACATCCCGCCCCGGCGGATCACCGCAGTGAGCTGGTACTGCCCTAATTGTGTATTGATCAGATCACTCATCACGGCGCCCCTCAGTGGCGAGCGTGCGGTCGGCTTCCCCGGTCGGCATGGCCACGGACACGAGGCGCGCGGACATTGGATCACAAATAGACAACAAACGGATCACTCGTATTCTACGACACCCGCGTCCACGTTGTCAATCAATCCGCCGTATGATACAATGCCGAAACAGGGCGATTCACTCACGCTAGATAGGTTTGCTATGGCTCGCGCAACGCCAGGACTGCTGACGTACCGGCACCCGGATGGCAGCGAAGAGCGTGTTCAGCTCCGCCAGGATGTGACGACGCTGGGGCGCTCGGACTCGTGCGCGGTCGCGATCCCGTTCCCCACCGTCTCGCGGCTGCACGCCCGGATCGAGCTTCAGCACGACCGCTATGTGCTGTTCGACGCCGGCAGCGCCAATGGCACCTTTGTCAACGGCAAGCGTATCGACCAGGGCTACCAACTGAGCACCGGCGATGAGATCTGGCTCGGCGCCAACGACCCGCCGATCGGCTTCGCCGACCCGGAGGAGACGCTGGTGATGCTGGCCCAGGTCGGCCCGGCGCCGCTGTTTATCGACGAAAACGCCCGCACCGTCCAAGTCTACGGCGTCCCGGTTCAGTTGAGCCCGCTGGAGTATGGGCTGCTGCTGCACCTGGCCCACAATCCCGGCACCGTCTGCACGCGCGATGGCTGTTTCCTGGCCGTCTGGGGCCACCCCTACGACCACGCCACCTGCGAAGACGCGCTGAACGCCTGCATCGCCAAGCTGCGCCGCAACCTGCGCGCGCCGGCCCAATCGGTCGGCCAGGAGCCCCCGCCGATCACGACGGTGCAGCGGATCGGCTTTCGCCTCGACGCCGACGTCGCCTTCGCCACCAACCCCAGCCAGCACGCCGCGCCGCAGGATCGCGCCGCCGCGCTCTAGTGTGTGAAAAAAAGGGGTTTGAGGGGGCAGCCCCCTCAGTCTCCCCCCCACCCACACTGTAAAGGAGAACGGCGTCACCCGAAATCTTTGATCATCCGGCATTCTGGATTACGCCGGTCAGCTTGTAGACAGATCATCGACAACTAGACGACGCAGCCCTATCATTGGTTTCCCGCTCACTTCGCGCTATGATGACGGCGTGACGTGACCAAGAAAGGAGCGACCGACCATGCCAGAGCAGCAGGATGACAATCCGCAGCAGGCGGGCGGCAATATTCGCGAGACAGGGATCGCGCGGGTGATGACCTCCACCAGCGTCCATAAGCACCCGACCGCACTCCTCAATACTCGCCTCCCGGTGCTCGAGGTCGCGCTCAACACCGAGATGATGACCGCCAAGCTGGCGCCGTTGCTCCAGCCGCTGGCTAGCCCCGGCAGCACACCCAGTGTCAGCTACGCCAAGCTGCTGGCCTACAAGCAGGGCAATCGCGGGCTGATCCACTACGATGTCGCCGGGACGATCTATGGCGAGACGTGCGTGGTACTCGGCAAGCTTTACCCAGATCTGAGCCAGGCCAACCGGGTAAACGCGACCATGCAGGCGCTCTGGAACGAGGTCTTCGTCGGCTCCGCGCAGCTCGGCATCCCCCAACCGCTGGGCTGCCTGGCCGAGCTGTCGATGCTGGTCTATATCCCGGTCGAGGGCGCGTTCCTGGGCGACGCGATCACCAGCGGCGAGGCGCTCCACTATATGGAGCTGGCCGGCGCGTGGCTCGGCCGCCTGCACCAGTACCGGCTGCCGCTTGAGCGCACATTCCAGCTCTCGAACGAGGTCGTCAACTTGCAGGCATGGGCGGCGCTGATCGGCCACAAGTATCCCGACCAGGCCGAGGCGGCCACGCGGATCGCCAACCACCTGAAAGACAGCGTGAACGAGCTGGAGTTCGAGACCCACGCGCCGGTCCACAAGGATTTTCACTACGGGCATATCGTGGTCAACGGCGGGCTCAAGGTGATCGACTTCGACGAGATGCGCCTAGGCGACCCGAACTTCGACCTGGCCCACTTCTGCGCCAATCTGCACCTGCTGGCCTACCGCGCGAATAACTCGCCGTTTCAGTTCTCGGCGCTCCAGGGCGCGTTCCTCAGTGCATACAGCCGATATAGCGGCTGGACACCGAACGAGCGCTTCGTCTACTTCTACGCCTACACCTGCCTGAAGATCGCCAAGCAGCTTTGCAGCATGCGCGGCCTGCGGCCCCGCCCCGAGGGCGAGGAGCAGCAGCGCCAGGTCCAGTTGATGATCGAGCAGGGGGTCGGGGCGCTGCCGCAGGATGCCACCAGAGGGCTGGCGGGGAAATTCGCAACGCAGATCATGAAAATCCCACCCCAGCCGGCGTCCGGCACGCCATCGGACGCGCATACGTTCGCGACCCAGATCTTCGAGATTCCCAAGCCGCCGCCGGAGGAGTAGACACCACGCCTGCGTGGGCATTGTCGGCGCGCCGGGGACCAAGCCGTCCCCGACGTTCTTTCTCCGTGTGCAACAACCGTAAGACAAGGTCAGTTGTCCGTTGTCCGTTGTCAGTTGCACCGCAACTGACAACGGACAACGGACAACTGACAACTGTATAAAGATGATGAATACAACACACACCCCACAACGAGTTCGGCTATATTCTGCGGAGCTACCCGCGCCTCTCGCAGACCTTTATCCTGAACGAGATCCTGGCGCTTGAGCAGCTCGGACTGGACCTGGATATCTTCGCGATCACCAACCCGCGCGAGCCGGTAGTCCAGCCGCAGGTCGCCGAGGTGCGCGCCCCGGTCGTGTACCTGGAGGATGCGGCGCGACGCGGGCGGGCCGAGATCAACGCCGAGCATCGGCTGCTGGCGCGGGCGGCGCCGCAGCGCTATTTCCGCGCCCTGCGCTACGTGCGGCGCCATGCCGAGCTGGACGAGGGCTACACCAATAGCTCGCGCTATACCTGCTTCGACCAGGCGGTCTACCTGGCCGGGGTGCTGCTGCGCGAGCGGCGCGCCGGCCGGCCGATTACGCATCTGCACGCCCACTTCGCCCACGACCCGGCGCTGATCGCTCTGCTCACGCATATGCTGACCGGCGTCTCCTTCAGCTTCACGGCGCACGCGCGCGATCTCTACCAGGTGCCGGCGCCGGCGCTGGCCCGGCGGATCGCCGCCGCAAGCGCGGTCGTGACCTGCTGCGGCTCGAATCTGGGCTATTTCGCGCAGGTCGCGCCGGGGGCGGGCGAAAAGGTGCGCCTGATCTACCACGGCGTCAATTTGGAGGGGTTTCAGCCGGCCGCCGAGAACAAAGAACAAAGAACAAAGAACAAAGAACAAACCGTCGCCCACCCAGAACCTGTAGGGCAGGCCCTCCCTGGCCGCCCCAACCAAGAACAAAGAACAAAGAACAAAGAACAAACCGTCGCCCACCCAGAACCTGTAGGGCAGGCCCTCCCTGGCCGCCCCAGCCAAGAACCATTGATCCTCTCGGTCGGGCGCCTGGTGGAGAAGAAGGGCTTCCCGGACCTGCTGCGCGCCTGCGGGCGCCTGAAGCAGGCCGGCAGGCGCTTCCGCTGCGTGATCTACGGCGAGGGGCCGCTGCACGGCGAGCTGGCCGCCCTGATCGAGCAGCTCGGCCTGGCCGATGATGTGACGCTGGCCGGCGCGACCGACCAGCGCCGGCTGGTGCCGGAGTTCCAGCGCGCGGCCGTCTTCGCCCTGACGCCGTTTGTCACCGACGACGGCGACCGCGATGGGGTGCCGAACGTCCTGGTTGAGGCGATGGCGTGTGGGCTTCCGGTGGTCAGCACGGCGGTCGCGGGCATCCCGGAGCTGGTCGAGCACGATCACAACGGCATCCTGGCCGCGCCGCACGACGTGGAAGCGATCACCGCCGGCCTGGCCGCGCTGCTGGACGACGAGCCGCGGCGGCGCCGGCTTGGCGCGGCGGCCCGCCAAACGGCGACCGAGCGCTTCGATCTGCGTACCGGCGCCCAGCAGATGGCGGCGCTCTTCGCTCGCTCGCCCGAATTCTATACAAGGCACACCAGATGTGTTATCATTCGACCGACACAGCACCGCTCATCATAATGTAAGAAGCCGTCTTCATCCGCGCCAGCGCTGGGTACGGCGATCTGCCGATTCAGAGGCAGCACGAGGCGGATCGCGCCGCATGCGGAGATGGACTTCCGCACACTCACCCTGCTGGCCCCAGCCGCGCCCGCGCTGCTGGGATTCGCTCCGCCGCAGGCCTCGCTCGCACCGGCTGGGCGCACCCTCAAGGAGAACTGGCCATGGAGGATCTCACCGGCTACCAGATCAAAGGCTACGAGCTGCGTGAACAGATTGGGGTGGGTGGGTATGGTGCGGTGTATCGAGCCCATCAGGCGCAGATCCAGCGCGAAGTCGCGATCAAAATTATTCTGCCGCAGTACGCCAATCACCCCGACTTCATCCGCCGCTTCGAGGCCGAGGCGCACCTGGTCGCCCGGCTTGAGCACCCGCATATCGTGCCGTTGTACGACTATTGGCGCGAGCCCGACGGGGCGTACCTGGTGATGCGCTGGCTGCGCGGCGGCAGCCTGCATAACCTGCTCACCGGCACTCCTTGGAAGATCGAGCGGCTGCTCCAGATACTGGACGAGATCGGCGCGGCGCTGACGGTCGCCCACCGCCACGGCGTGGTGCATCGTGACCTCAAGCCGGCCAACATCCTGCTCGACGAGGACGGCAACGCCTACCTGGCCGACTTCGGCATCGCCAAAGACCTGGGCAATGTCTACCAGACCGACCACACCGCCGTGATGGGCTCGCCGGCCTATATCTCGCCCGAGCAGATCAAGGCCGAGCAGATCTCGCCCCAGACCGACATCTACAGCCTGGGCGTGATGATCTATGAGATCCTGACCGGCGCACTGCCCTTCGAGAGCCCCACGCCGATCGCGCTCTTGTTTAAGCACATCCACGAGCCGATGCCCCCGCTCCAGACGCTGCGCCCTGACCTGCCGGAGTCGGTCAACACCGTGATCCAGCGCGCCACCGCCAAGAATCCGGCCGACCGCTACCCCGACGTGTTGCGTATGGTGATCGAGTTGCGGCATGCGCTGGGCTCTACCTCGCCGGAGCGAGCGCGCTCGGTGGGCCGGACCACGCCGACGGTGGTCGACGGGCGGCCGCGCGATGGTCAGGACACCACTGGCGGCCGGTCGGCGTATGAGACCGTGGTGATCAACCGGACCGCGCTGCTGGAAGCGATTGCGCCGGCGGTCGAGAACCCCTACAAGGGCTTGCGGGCGTTCCAGGAGGCCGACGCGTCCGACTTCTTCGGGCGCGAGGCGCTGACCGGGCACCTGCTGGCGCGGATGGCCGAGAAGAGCGAGTTCGAGCGGTTCCTGGCGGTGGTCGGGCCAAGCGGCGGCGGCAAATCGAGCGTGGTGCGGGCCGGGCTGATCCCGGCGCTCCGCCGCGGCGCGCTGCCCGGCTCGCAGCGCTGGTTTGTGGTCGAGATGATCCCCGGCACCAACCCGCTGCAAGAGCTGGAGTCGGCGCTGCTGCGCGTGGCGGTCAATCGCCCGGCCAATCTGCTCGAACGGTTGCGCGAGGACGATCAGGGCTTGCTGCACGCTGTCCAGCGGCTGCTGCCCGGCGGCGCCGAGACCGAGCTGGTGCTGGTGATCGACCAGTTCGAGGAGGTATTCACGCTGTTGGAGGACGAGGCCGCGCGCACCCATTTCCTGAATAGCCTGCGCGCCGCCGTGACCGACCCGCGCAGCCGGCTGCGCCTGATTATCACGCTGCGGGCCGACTTCTACGACCGCCCGCTGCTGTACAGCAGCCTGAGCGAGATGGTGCGCCAGCGCACCGAGGTGGTGGTGCCGCTGGCGCCCGAGGAACTCCAGCACGCGATCGCCGGCCCGGCCCGGCGCGTGGGGCTGTTCCTGGAGCCGGACCTGGTGGCGGCGATCATCCACGACGTCGGCGAGCAGCCGGGCGCGCTGCCGCTGCTCCAGTACGCGCTGACCGAGCTGTTCGAGCGGCGCAAGGGGCGCACGCTCACGCTGGAGGCGTACCACGCGAGCGGCGGGGTGCTGGGCGCGCTGGCCCGCCGCGCCGACGAGATCTACACCGAGCTGAACGCGGCGGAGCAAGAAGCGGCCCGGCAGCTCTTCTTGCGCCTAGTAACACTCGGCGAAGGCACCGAGGATACGCGCCGGCGGGTCCACCTATCAGAGATTGGAGATTGGAGATCGGAGATTGGAGACTTCCTCCGCAATCTCCGATCTCCAATCTCCAATCTCGACAGTGATCGACGTTTACAGCAAGTACCGGCTGCTGACACTTGACCGCGACCCGGTCACGCGCGATTCGACGGTGGAGGTGGCGCACGAGGCGCTGATCCGCACCTGGAGCCGGCTGCGCGACTGGCTGGACGCCAGCCGCGACGACGTGCGCCTACACCGGCGCCTGGCCTCCGCCGCGACGGAGTGGGCCAACGCTGGGCACGAGGCCAGCTTCCTGGCCAGGGGCGCGCGGCTGGAGCAGTTCGCCGGCTGGGCGGCCGAGAGCCGCCTGGCGCTGAACGCCCAGGAGCGCTCGTTCCTGGACGCCAGCCTGGCCGAGCGGGAGGCCCGCCGGGCGCAGGAGACCGCCCGTAAGGCTCACGAGGTCGCTTTGGAGCGGCGCTCGCGCAACTTCCTGCGGGCGCTGGTCGGGGTCTCGCTGGCGGCGGCGCTGATCGCGCTGGCCCTGGCGGGCCTCGCGTTCAGCCAGCGGCAGGTGGCCGTGCGCGCCGCCGACGCGGAGGCGCTGGCCAAGCAAGAGGCCCTCCGCAACGCCGAGGCGGCCGAGAGCGCCCGGCAGGTGGCCCAGACGAACGAGGACCGCGCCGAGCTTAATGCCCAGGAAGCCCAGCAGAACGCGGCCGAAGCGCGCAACCTGGCGCTCTCCTCCGGCGCGCAGGCGGCGGTCAATGTGGGCAATACCGACCTGGCGCTGGCGCTGGCGCTGGCCGGCAACAGCCTGGAGCCCAGCCTACCGCAGGAGCAGTTCACGCTGGCCGAGGCCGCCTACGCGCCGGGAACCCGCCGCGTCTTCCGCGGACATACCGACGTTGTCCAGAGCGTGGCGTTTACCCCGGACGGCACCAAGGCGCTCTCCGGCTCCAATGATCAGACGCTTCTGCTCTGGGATCTGGCCACCGGTGAGGTCATCCGCCAGTTCGAAGGGCATACCGATGAGATCGGCAGCGTGGCGATCACCCCGGACGGCAGCAAAGCGCTCTCCGGCTCGAACGATACGACGATGATCCTGTGGGACCTGGCGACCGGGCAGATCATCCACAAATTCGAGGGGCACACGGACGAGGTGCAGGGTGTGGAGATCAGCCCCGATGGCCGCAGAGCCCTTTCCAGCTCCCAGGACTCGCTGCTGATTCTGTGGGATCTGGAGACTGGGCAGGAGATCCGCCGCCTGACCGGGCATACCCAGGAGGTCAAGAACGCGGTGTTCAGCGCCGACGGACGGACCGCCATTTCGTGCTCGGCCGACGCAACCATGATCATGTGGGACCTGGAGACCGGGCAGATCATCAGGAAGTACGAAGGGCTGACGCGCGAGATCAACGACATTGTGTTGAGCAAGGATGGCCGCCAGATCTTCTCCGGCACGGTCGACGGCCTGGGCGTGCTGTGGGATGTCGAGACCGGGCGGGAGCTGCGGCGCTTTCCCGGCCATATCGACGAGATACGCCAGGTGGCCTTCAGCCCCGACGGTCGCACCGTCGCCGCAGGCTCGATCAACTCGACGATCATCGTCTGGGATGTCGAGACCGGGGCGCAGGTCAGGCTGCTGGCCGGGCATGGGGCGGCGGTCCGTACGATCGCCTATAGCCCGGATGGGCACTCCCTGATCTCCGGCTCACAGGATAGCACGCTGCGCCTGTGGAACCTGGACGGGGGCGCCGAGTTGCGGCGCTTCGAGGGGCATACCGATGAGGCAGCGCGGGTGGCCTTCAGCCCGGATGGCAAGACCGCCGTCTCCGGCTCCAGCGACCAGCAACTGATCGTATGGAACGTCGATACCGGTGTGCCGATCCTCAGGCTCGCCGGCCATGAGGGTAGCATCCAGGGGGTGGCCCACAGCCCGGACGGCAAGAGCATCATATCCGCTTCAAACGATGGCTTACTGATCCTGTGGGATGCTCAGACCGGCCAGTTCATCCGCAAATTCGAGGGGCACGAGCGGCAGGCCACGTCGGTGGCGTTCCATCCAGATGGAAAGCGCGTCCTCTCCGGCTCGACCGATAGGAGGTTGATTCTGTGGGATGTCGCTACAGCCCAGCCGATCCGCAAATTTGAAGGGCATGAGCAGGCGATCCGCACCGTGGCGATCAGCCCGGATGGCCGCACCGCGCTCTCCGGCGGGGTCGATACCGTGCTGATCCTGTGGGACATCGAGACCGGGCAAGCGATCCGCCGCTTCGAGGGGCATACGGCGACAGTTCGCAATGTGTCGTTCAGCCCGGACGGCAGCAAGGCACTCTCCGGCTCCGATGACAAGACCCTGCGTATGTGGAACGTCGAGACCGGCGAGCAGATCCGCCTCTTCCCGCAGGAGCATAACGGCGCGGTACGCTCGGCAGTGTTCAGCCCGGATGGCAAATTCATCCTTTCCAGCTCGGCCGACACGACGATGATTATGTGGGACGCCGAGACCGGGGACGCGCTACGCCGCTTTACCGGACATCAGAGTGCGGTACAGGACGTGGCCTGGAGCCCTGATGGCCACACGGCACTCTCGGCCTCGCACGATGCCTCGCTGATCCTGTGGCGGATCGACTCACAGGCGGAGCTGATCGATTGGACCAGGGCGAATCGTTATATTCCACCACTCAGTTGCGACCAGGTGGAGCGCTATGAGCTGGAGATGACGTGCGAGGATGTGGCCGCCAGCGCGCCCAATTCCTAAGAGGCTGTTTGGAGAGGGGGAGTTTGAGAGGGCCGCCCCTCAAGAATCCTCTTTCCACCACGGATCGTATAAGAGGCTGTTTGGAAAGGGGGAGTTTGAGGGGGCACCCCTCAAGAATCCTCTTTCCACCACGGATCGTACGTGAGACAATACCCTTTCAAACAGTCTCTGACAACTGACAACTGACAAAGAGGAAGCTATGCAGTCCACGCTCACCGAACCAATCACCATGAGCGCCAGCGAAGAGCGCCGGCAGGTGCAGATGGCGCAGCAGACGCAGGAAATGGCCGCTGCCTTCGCCAGGATCTTCGGCGCCCCGCACGCCGACGTGGCGTGCCGCATCCTGAATATGAAGTATGAGGCGGGCCAGTACTGCACCATTCTATACCAGTTCGGCGATGGCATGGTCATTGGCGCGTTCAGGTGGGCCAAACCGGCCGACGATCTGCCTGCGACCGCCAAACTGCTCACGCCGCTGGGGATGTACGTCTACCGTTTCGACCAGGACCCGGCGCTGCCGGGGCTGGCCACGACCCTGGACCACCGGGCGATGGCGCAGGTGCTGAGCGAGACGCTGCCGGAGTGCCGCGATGGCCGCGCGCGGGTGCTGCGCTGCCGGACCACACCATTGCGCTACCGGCCCGACCGGCGCTGCACGCTGCGCTTTGATGTCGCGCTGCGCGACACGCGCACCGGCGCGTTTCTGCGGCGCCAACTGTTCGGCAAGGTCTACCACGACCTGGCCAAAGCCACCTCGGTGGACCGCGAGATGCAGATGCTGGCCGAACTCGGCGCCGGTGCGCGACGGGCGAGTCATCCTGGCGCCGGTCGTGGCGTTCCTGCCCGATCTGCGGCTGATCTTGCAGGGCCCGGTCGAGGGCGTGCCGCTGGAGCTGTACCTCGAAGGGCTGCGCGGCCACGTGACGGCCGGCGACCAGCGCGGCTGGGATGGCATCATCCGCTCGGCCGGCGCCTTCGCGGCAGTCCACACCGCCGGGCTCTCGACCGACCGCGAGCGGCCGATCGAGAAGGAGCTGAAGCGCTTCGGCAAGCGGGCCGCACAGGCGGCCGAGGTGGACCCGGTGGCCGGCGGGCGCATGGGCGAGCTGGCGGCGGCGCTGCCGGCCTGGCTCGACCGGCTGCCGGAGTGGGACGCCGAGATCGGCCTGGTCCACGGCGACTGCAAGCACAGCCAGTGTATGGTCACGCCGGATGGGATCGCCATCCTCGACTTCGACCACTGCGGGATGGCCGACCCGGCCACCGATATCGGCACCTACCTGGCCACGCTGCGCCAGCTCGCCATCCACCAGGCGCTGGGCGCCAGCGACGGGGCCGCCGCCGCCGCACGCGGGCGCTGGCTGCGGGACCTGGAGGATCGGTTTCTCGACGAGTACTGCGCGGCGAGCGGGTACAGTCCCGGCTTCCGCCCCCGCGCGATCTGGTACGAGGCGGCGGCCTTGATGCGTAAGGCGCTGCGCGGCTTCGCCCGCAGCCCGCGCTCGCCCATGCCGCTGGCCCAGGTGGAGGAGGGGTGGCGCTGTCTGGAGGCGCTGCCCGCCAGCTAAGATGTTGCGTATTGCGTGTTACGTGTTGCGTCACATCGTATGCTTGGTGTGAATTAGAACGGGTCACCAGTCAATCAAATCAGCAAAGGCGAGCGGCTCACGCCCGAGCGACTGATTGATCCAGATACAGGCGTTGTGCAAGGCGGCCAAGGCCGCCAAGCGCGCCAGAAAGCCTTCCAAGGTATGCGAACGCTCATCATCCAAGCGAAAGGTCTCGGTCCATTTTCCATGCACCGTTTCGACAATCTGGCGCAGCCGCGCCTGCCACTTCCGCCAGTCCTTGGGCCAGGGGCGTTTACGATCATTGCGCGGTGGTGCCAGCATTTCTGCGTCATACTCCACATACCAGCGTCGATGCCGCTCGCGTCCCTCAAAGCCGCGATCACCCAAATACGGTCCGCTTGCTGGCCGTCCTACCATCGACAAGCGCTCGTGTGGCTGCGCACGTGCCGCCAAAAAGTCCTCCGCATACGGCTGGTCTTTGGTGCTCGCCGGTGCAACAGCATACCCGGTCACCACGCCCTTACGATCGACGGCGGTCAGCACATGGAAGCCATCATACCAGCCCAAGCGGTTCGACCAGCCAGTGTTGGCAATCCCATCAAGCCAGCCTGGCCCAATCCGCTTATTATTACGCACCGCCACACCCATGCCGTCGAGTACCTGATAGGGTTGTTCAGCGCTGCCCAACAAGGTCACGAAATCCTGTCCAACCCCTACGATCCGGTCGTGGGCACCGCGGATCAAACGGTTGAGTTGCGAGCGATGCGGCAGGTTTGGGAATGCCGAGCGCAGATTCTTGACCGCATAGCGGACAAAGGCACGTTCACTGGCAAATTGCTTCCATTGGGCCGCCAGCGCCAAGGTGACCACTTCACTATCAGTCAGATGCGCTTGCTGACCTGGTCGCGCTGGTTTGGCCGGCTGCGATTTGATCGAATCATCCACCAACACGTACAATGTGGTCAGAAAGGTGTCGAGATCCAGCATGGGTGTGCTCCTGTCTTTTGTCAGATGTGGCACATAGATGCAGGGATTCTACAGGCACCTTTCGATTTTGTCTTGAGCCGTTTAGTCAGCCAAACAGAACCTGGTGAGCGAGACCTTCTCGCTCAATATCGTGTAAGCTAATTCACACCAAACATATCGTAACACGCAACACGTAATACGTAACACGTAACACGCAGTTCCAATGACCTCGCGCACAATAAGGGGTTTCCGATATGAGCAACATAACTGACGCGCAACGACTAGCGAAACCGGCCGTCGCCGCGAAGGCGCCCAAGCCAGAAACCGAGGTCAGGCGCTCGGTGCGGCTGCTGAACCGCTTCCTAGAGGGCCTGCGCGGCGTCTTCGGGCTGGCGCTGCTGATGCTGACGCTCGAGTCGCTGACCTCGATCGGGGCCAAGTTCCCGGTCGGGTGGCTGCTCGACTACCTCGGCGAAGGCAAGCAGCCGGATATCCTGGGGACGCTGGGGCTGACAACGGTGGTCACGACGCAGACCACGCTGCTGGTGTTCATCACGATCACGGTTCTGCTGACCGCCCTGGGCAACAGCGCGACGGACTCGCTGGCCGAGATCTACCTGGCCAAGGGCGGGCGGCTGCTGGGCTTCCGGGTGCGCGACATGCTGTACTCGCACCTGCAAAAGCTGTCGCTGGCGTTCTTCAGCCAACAGCGCGTCGGCGACCTGCTCACCCGCGTGACCAGCGACGTGACCGCGCTGGAGGAGTTCGCGGTCAAATCGCTGAAAGATATCGCCGGCAGCGTCTTTCTGATTGTCCTGACGCTTGCAACGCTGTTTATCACCTCCTGGCAGATGGGCCTGATCGCGATCTTGACGGTGCCGCTGCTGTCGGTCGCCTCGAACTACTTCGCCGACCGGATCAAGACGGCGGCGAAGAAGCAGCGCGCGCGCGAGGGCGAGCTGGCCGCATCGGCCCAGGAGATGCTGACCTCGATCCGCGTGATCCAGACCTACGGCAGCGCCGGCAACCAGCAGGAGCGCTTCGCCGATCAGAGCCGCAAGACGATGGATATCGCAGTCCAGGTTCGGGCGACTCCAGGCCTGGTTCGGCGGCGTGATCAGCGTGCTGCAAGCGGTGGTGGTCGTGATTATCGTCTGGGTGGCGGTCGCGCTGGTCGACGGCAATGTAATCACCTTCGGCCAGACCTACATCTTCATTACGCTGATCCAGGACCTGTTCAAGCCGACCAAGCGGATCATCAAGCAGTGGAACGAGGTCGGCAAGATCATGGCCAGCGCCGAGCGGATCGGCGAGGTGCTCGACCGCAAGCCCGATGTCGAGGACCAGCCGGGCGCCTTCCCGGCGCCGGAGTTGCGCGGGAATGTCGAGTTCCGCAATGTCAGCTTCGCCTACCAGACCGCGTCGGACGATGGCGGGCCACCGCAGCTACGGCTGGCGCTGCGCGATGTCAGCTTCACGATCGCGCCGGGGGAGGTGGTGGCCCTGGTGGGCGGCAGCGGCGCCGGCAAAAGCACGGTCGTGCAGTTGCTGCCGCGCCTGTACGATCCCAGCGATGGCAAGGTGATGATCGACGGGCACGACATCCGCGCGTTTACGCTCAACTCGCTGCGCTCGCGGATGAGCATGGTGCTCCAGGAGGCGATCCTGTTCGTCGGCACGGTGGCCGAGAATATCGCCTATGGCCGCCCCAATGCCACGCGCGAGGAGATCATCGCGGCCGCGATGCAGGCCAGCGCGCACGATTTTATCGAGAAGCTGCCCAAGGGCTACGATACCATCCTGAGCGAGCGCGCCTCGAACCTGTCGGGCGGGCAGCGCCAGCGCATTGCGATCGCCCGCGCGTTCATCCGCAATACGCCGGTGCTGATCCTCGACGAGCCGACCACTGGGCTTGACGCCGAGTCGACCGAGCTGGTGCAGTTGGCGCTGCGCTCGCTGATGAAGGGCAAGGCGACGATCATTATCTCGCACGACCTTAACCTGATCCGCCAGGCCGATAAGATCGTGGTGGTCAAGGATGGCCAGGTCGAGCAAGTGGGCAGCCACAAGGCGCTGCTGAAGGCGGGCGGGCTGTATGCCGACCTATACTACAAGCAGTTCGGCGCGGTTGTGCAGGAGCAGGGCGGCGACATGCACTCGGCCCCCGCGCCGGTCGCCGTGCCCGCCGATGAGGATGACGACGAGGTTCCGGCGGTCTCGCCGCAGTTGTTCCAGACCATGATGACCCAGGCGCTGCCGCGATCAGTTTCGTCACAGGCGTTCCAGACTATGATGATGCAGGCGCTGAAACCGCTGGACCCGAACGGCGCGCCGGGCGGCGTGGTCGCGCCACCGGCGGCCCCCTCGCAGCCTCCGGCGCGTCCCGCCACGCCACAGGCCGCGAGGGTTCAGCCGGCAGCGGCAAGTACCCCACCAGCCCCGGCGCGTCCCGCCACGCCACCAGCTGCATCGGCTCAACCGGCACCAGCCCCGGCGCGTCCCGCCACGCCACCAGCCGCATCGGCTCAACCGGCAGCGAGCCTACCGCCGACTACACCAACGCGGCCGGCGACCACGCCGGCGGCAAGCAAACCACCAGCGACCCCGGCACAGCCGGCAGCCGCGAGCAGCCCACCCCCCGCTACGGCGCGACCGGCCACACCAACGCCTGCCTCGGCGCAGCCGAGAGCGGCGAACCCACCGCCGGCAGCCCCCGACAAGCCGGCCGCACCGGCCCCGCACGCGCCGCCGGCCCACCCGGCGATCTTCGAGACCACGGTGATGCGGATCCTCCCCGACGCGCCGGCCGCCACAGCCGCGCCCCAGCCGCCGAAACGGCCCACCGTGCCGGATCGACTGGCCGGGGTGCAGATTGACCCACTCAGCAGCCCGATCCTACGCAAGGAGCTGCCGGGGGTCGAGATCGCCTTCAATGAGCAGAAGATGCTGGATCAGCTCCAAGCGGTGCTGTTCGGCAAGTCCAACCCGAACTATACGATCGAGAGCTGCAAGGTCGACCAGGCAGCCTACCCGGCCGCCGACGGCTGTCTGCTGCACTACAAGCTCTCGATCTATGACAAGGCGCACGGTCGCAATATCACGCCGCTGGTGAGCGCGCGGATCTTCCCGAACCAGATCGTCTGCGCCGTGTATATGCGCGACCGGCTGGCGCCGGTGGCCGCCCTGATGCGCGGCCGCGAGGAGGTCGCGCCGTACCTGTTCCCGGTGACGATGATCGAGCCGCTGAACATGGTCATCCACATCTTCCCGATCGACGGCGACCTGCCGACGCTGGCCGGCGCGACCGACAGGCGGCGCATGGCCGAGATCCTCGGCGAGGTGCTGAGCGACGGGCAGGACGAGCACTTCGCCGTCGAGCAGTGCCAGGTGGAGCTGGTCGATTACGCCCGTTGGCAGCGCTGCACGCTGCGCTACCATATCGAGGGGCGCTGGGCCGACGGCGGCCAGGCCGAGCAGAGAACGGTCTACGGCAAGGTCTTCGCCGACAACACCGGCGCGCTCTCCGGGCCGGCGACCGAGGCGCTGCGGGCCTACGCGCACAACCGCAACGGCTACCAGTTCAACATCCCGCGCTTGCTGGCCTGGCGACCGGACCTCAAGCTGGCGCTGCTGGAAGCCATCCCAGGCGAGCCGGTGCTCGGGAAGGCCCTGCGGGCGCGGCTGCGCGGCGAGCCGGCGCCGGCGGGTGTGCCCACGCTGGAGGAGATGATCGACGGCTGCGCCAAGATCGCGGCGGCGCTGCACACCTCGAACATCAAGCTCGGTCGGCGGCGCACGTTCGACGACGAGATGACCGCACTACACCAGGAGCTGACGCCGATCCTGCGGGTCTCGCCCGAGCTTGGCGCCCAACTCCAGGAGTGGATGGGACGCCTCCAGGCCTACGCCGAGGAGTCCGACCCGCTGCGACCCCGCTTCAGCCATGGCGATTTCACCCACGGCCAGGTGATCTTCGACGGCGCGGCCAGCGGCCTGGTCGATTTCGATGGGGTCTGCCAGGCCGAGCCGGCGCTCGACCTGGGCCAGTTCCTGACCTACCTGCGCTTAGTCGGCCGCAAGGGCGAGCCGGCCATCCCACCCGCGCCGGGGACGCCGCTGGACCAACTCGGCGAGCGGTTCCTCAATAGCTACATTGCCGCGTCGGGCAACCAGATCGAGGATGTGGAGCGGCTGCGCGTTCGCATCTCGGCCTACCAGGTGATCAGCTCGCTGCGCCGGACCATGCGGAGCTGGCAGAAGATCAAGGCCAGCCGGCTCGAACATGCAGTCGCAATCCTGAAGGAGGAAATCGCGTGTCTGCCACAGTTGGATTACTAGAATCGGCCCAACCATCGGCGGTGCTCGATGGTCTGCGGCGCCTGATGGACCCGCCCGAGTGGCTGGGCGCGGCCGGCAACGCCGGGCGCGTGTACGCTGCGCTCCAGAGCCACGTCCCCGAGTTCGCGGCCGGCACGCGCACGCTTCGCGATATCGAGGTCAAGCGGCTGCGGCTGAAGAAGGGCCAGGAAGGCTGGACCGGCCAGTACGAGGCGACCGTGGATGGGCTGGATGGCGGGCCGCCGCAGGTCGTGATGCTCCAGGCGCGCATCATCCCGCCCGGCTTCGCCGAGCCAGCCGCCGCCACTAGCGACGCCCCGTTTGGGGCCACTGAGTGGCACTGCTACCTGCCGGAGCTGCGGCTGGAGCTTCAGACCCAGCCGCACGACCCGGCGCTGCCGGCGCTGCCAATTCTGTCGGACCCGGAGCAGGCTCGCGCGCTGCTGGAGCGCAGCATCGGCGCGGGCGCGGCCTATCGCGGCTTCCAGATCGCCTCCTGCGCGATCAAGGCCATGCGCTACAAGCCGGGCAGCCGGGCCACCGTGGTCTACCAGCTCACCTACGCGCCCGAGCATGCCGACCGCCGCTGGCCGGAGATCGTGGTCGCCAAAACCTACAGCGGCAGCAAGGGCCGCAACGCCTACGACGGGATGCATGCCCTGTGGGAATCGGCGCTCTCGACCGGCGACATCGTGACGATCGCCGAGCCGCTGGCCTACATCCCGGAGCTGAAGGTGCTGGTGCAGGGCCCGATCTACGAGGAGCAGACGCTCGAAGACCTGCTCAAGTCGGCGCTGCGCTCGGGCGCGCCGGAGGCCATGGACGCGCTGGGAGACGCCATGCGCAAAACGGCCCGTGGCCTGACCGCGCTGCACCAGTCGGGAGTCAGCTATGGTGAAACGATCTCCTGGGAGGAAGAACTGGCCGAGGTCCGCGAGGTGATCGGCCGGCTGGCCGTCCCGCTGCCGCATTTGGCCGACGCAGCCGAGCCGCTGCTGCTGCACCTGGAGACGCTAGCGGCCGCCGCCCCGGCCGACCAGCCGCTGCCGGCGCACCGAGCCTTCCGGCCGGCGCAGGTGCTGCTCCACAAGGGCAAGGTCGGCTTTATCGACTTCGACGGGTTCGGCCGGGCCGAGCCGGCGCTCGACCTGTCGCGGTTCCTACGCAAGACCAGGGCGCTGGGCATGGACGCGCTGCGGGCGCGCGGCGACGGCGACGAGCAGACCAACCTGGCCAAAGTCGAGGCGATCTGCGCGGCGTTCCTGGCCGAGTACGAGACCCAGGTGCCGATCTCGCACCAGCGCATCGCCCTGTGGGAGACGCTGGATCTGCTGACGCTGGTGTTGTACTGCTGGACCAAGATCGAGCCTGAGCGGCTGCCGGCCAATATGCTCCTGCTGGAGCGGCACCTGCATGCCAACCGCCAGTTGCCCTGATGTGATGTGATTAGTTGATAAGGGGGAGGTTGAGGGGAAGCCCCTCAAGAACCCCTTTCCACCAATCTCTTAAAGTATGGTTGAAAAGGGGGAGTTTGAGGGGGGCTTCCCCTCAAGAACCCTTTTTACCACCTTACTCCTTTGATGGTTGAAAAGGGGGAGGTTGAGGGGGAAGCCCCTCAAGAACCCTTTTTACCACCTTACTCCTTTGATAGTTGAAAGGGGGAGTTTGAGGGGGGCTTTCCCCTCAAGAACCCCTTTTTACCAATCTCTTAAAGTAAGGCACCAGAAAGAGAACGTTATGTCGCCCACAACAGCCCTGCCAGGCTCGCCGGAACCAACGATCGCTGGCGACTTGCGCCGGCTCGCGACGCCGCCGGATTGGCTCAGAGCCACGTTGCAACCCCAGCAGGTGATCGATGCACTCCAGCGCCACGTTCCCGAACTAAGCTCGGGATCGCAAAAACTTGTGGAGTGCAAGGTTAAGCGCCTGCACTTGCAGGATGATGACGGGCACTGGACCGGCACATACCAACTGACGGTCGAAGGGCCGCAGCCGGGGTCGCGGCGCGTCATCCAGGCGCTCGGCAGCGTCACCGCACCTGCGCTGCGTCCACCCGCCGACGACGAGCAGCACAGCACGCAGCAAGCCTTTGGAAGTGATGAATGGCGCTGCTGGCTGCCGGAGCTGGGCCTGAGCCTGCAAACGCAGCCGCCCGATGCCGCGCTGCCGGCGATGCCGCAACTGACGGAGCCGGAGCAAGCACGCGCGCTGCTCGAACAGGCCATCAGCGCCGGCGCGCCGGCCTACCACGATCTGCACATCCAGACCTGTACGCCCAAGATTCTCAGCTACAAGCCCGGCAGCCGCTGCACCATCCTTTACCACCTCCAGTATGCGGGGGAGTTGGCCGGGCGCGGCTGGCCCACGACGGTGATCGCCAAAACCTACCGCAAGGCCAGCAAAGCCCAGAATGCCTATGACGGGATGCTGGCGTTGTGGCACTCGGCCCTGGCTGCCGGCGATGTGGTGACGATCGCCGAGCCGCTGGCCTGTATCCCCGACCTGAAGGTGATGGTGCAGGGGGCGATCGCCGAGGAGCGCACGCTTGAGGATCTGCTTAAATCGACGTTAAGCGCTGGCACTGCCGAGGCCCAGGAGGAGCTATACTACTTCATGCGTAAGACCGCCGCCGGCTTGGCCGCGTTTCACCGCTCCGAGGCGCGGCACGGCGATACCGTCACCCTGGAAGAGCGCTTCCAGGAGCTGCACGCGCTGATCGACCGCCTCGCAGTGCCGGTGCCGGAGATCGCCGGCGCCCTGACGCCGCTGCTGGAGCGGCTGGAGGCGCTTGCGGCAGAGCACCCGGCCGAAGCGACGGTGCCAACTCACGGAACCTTTAATCCTGAGCAGGTCTTGATCTTCCAGCAGCAGATCGGCTTTATCGACTTCGACGACTTCTGCCTGGCCGAGCCGGCGCTGGATGTGGCGCTCTTCCGGGCGGCGATCAAAGATACTGGCATGAACGCCCTCGACGAGGATGCGAGGGAGAATCGCGCGGCGCGGCTGGCGCGCCTCGACCAACTGGAGGCGATTGGCGAGGTCTTCCTGGCGCAGTACGAGGTGCTTGCGCCAATCTCACGGCGGCGTGTGGCGCTGTGGGAGGCCTGGAGCTACTTCAGGGACTCGCTGCACTACTGGATCAAGGTCAAGCCGGCGGAACCGGACAACGCGCTGATGACGCTCGAACACCAACTGCGCCGTATGGGCTAGACTCTTGTGTGATACTCTTTCTTCTTTTATCGAGGATTTTCGCCCGGTCGGGCGAAAATCCTCGATAAAAGAAGAAAGAGTACCTTTATCGGAGGAAATAGGCCATGAACCCGGACATCACTGGCACGCTATGGAAGAACGCCGGGCTGGCAGACGTGCAGTGGACGCTGCTGGATACCGTGTCGCGCGAGGTGCTGTGGCGGGCGCTGGCCTCGATCCTGCCCGACGCGACGCTGAAAGACTGCCGCCTGCACCGCGCGAAGTACAAGCCTGGGCGCCACCTCACAGCCTACTACGAGGTGACGGCCCACGACAACGCCGGCGATCACGCGCGCCAGATCGAGGTATCCTGGACGCCATCGGGAACGGCGGACCCGCGCGGGCCGGTCGACGAACTGCTGGCGATGCAGGACGAGGCAGCTCGCCGGGGGCTGGCGGCCCCATTTCGCCAACTCACCGCCGATGCGCCGGAGTGGGGCATGCGGGTGCAGGTCGCGCCGCTGGATGTGGAGTACCCGCAGCTTGTTCGCACCGCCGACCCCGGCTACGTTCGCGAGATGCTGGGCGCCGCATTGGACGGGCGCGCGTCGGCTGCCGGCTATGCCGTGACCGCGATCCGCTACCGCCCCGGCCAGCGCCACATGCTACGCTACGACCCAGCCGAGGGGGCCGGGCGCGCCGAAGGTGAGGGCACCTTCTTCGCGAAGATCTACAACAGTGACAAGGGCGCGCGGATCTTCGACACCGCCAGCCGGGTCGCCGATCGGCTGGCCGCGCATGGCGCCGGGATGGCGACGCTGCGCCCGCTGGCCTACCTGGCCGCCGATGGCCTGGTGCTCTACCCGCACCTCTCCGGCACGCCGCTCTCGCAACTGCTGCGCGCCCCCGGCCCGGAGACCGCGCAGCACCTGCGCCAGGCCGGCGCCGCGCTCCAGGCGCTGCACCACACGCCCACCGACCTAGTCGAACTCCAGCCGCACTCGTTCGCCAGGGAGGTGAAAGGCACCCTCAGTGCCGGCGAGCACATCCACTCGCTCCTGCCGGAGACCGGCGCGCTGCTCACGGCAGTGGTCGAGCGGGCGCGGGCGCTGTATGGGCAACTGCCGCAGGAGCAGCACGGCCTGGCCTACGGCGATTTCAAATCCGACCACCTGTGGATCACGCCAGGCGGGCTGACGTTGATCGACTTCGACACCGCCTACCTGGCCGACCAGGCGATCGACGTCGGGAAGTTCCTGGCCGACCTGCACTGGTGGTACGATGGGTACGGCTTGGATGGCGTGGAGCAAGCCCAGGCGCAGTTCCTCGAAGGCTACCTGCCCGCGCCGGAGCGGCTGCTGCGCGCCCGGCTGTACGAAGTGCTAGTGCTAGTCAAGACGACCGCCCGCCGGGTGCGGCTGTTCGACCAGGACTGGGCGCCGCGCACCCAGCGGCTGATCGCCCGCGCCGACAAGCTGCTCCGGCAAGTCGAGGCTTCAAGCCCAAGCCCGGCGTAGGAATGACGGCAAAGGTTCCATTTTGGGAAAAAGGGGGGTTGAGGGGGTAGCCCCCTCAGTCTCCCCCACCCACATTGTAAAGTAGATCGGCGTCGCCCCAATCCTCTTTGGGAAAAAGGGGGTTTGAGGGGGTAGCCCCCTCAGTCTCCCCCACCCACATTGTAAAGTAGATCGGCGTCGCCCCAATCCTCTTTGGGAAAAAGGGGGGTTGAGGGGGTAGCCCCCTCAGTCTCCCCCACCCACATTGTAAAGTAGATCGGCGTCGCTCCAATCCTTGTTTAAGAGGATAAGAAAACGGATCGGACGGAAGCAGGCTTCCGTCCGATCCGTTTTCTTATCCGTTCAATCCATTGAAGTCCCGCAGTACGTATTGGATGACTTTCTGTTTATCTTGGATCACAAATGGTTGCCCGCGCATCATTCGCGCTGGTCGCGCAATCGCATATAATCAGGGCACACGACAATCGCTAGAGTATTTCAGGGGGAACATAACAATGAGTCCACGCAACAAGAAAGTTCGCGTCGCCATCATCGGGGTCGGCAACTGTGCCTCGTCGCTGGTCCAGGGTGTTGAGTTCTACCGCCACGCCGCGGAGCAAGAGACCGTGCCCGGCCTGATGCACGTCAACCTGGGCGGCTACCACATCAGCGACATCGAGTTCTCGGCCGCCTTCGACGTCGTCGATACCAAAGTCGGGCTGGACCTGTCGGAAGCGATCTTAGCAGAGCCGAACAACACAATCAAGTTCGCCGACGTCCCACGGCTGGGCGTGCAGGTCAACCGCGGCATGACCCACGACGGCGTGGGCAAGTACCTCAGCAACCGGGTCAGGAAGGCCCCCGGCGCGACCGCCGAGATCGGCCGGATCCTGCGGGAGACCGGCACCGACGTGGTGGTCAACTACCTGCCGGTCGGCTCCGAGATGGCGACCAAGTGGTACGTGGAGCAGGTGCTGGATGCCGGCTGCGGGTTCATCAACTGCATCCCGGTGTTCATCGCCTCGCAGCCCTACTGGCAGCAGCGCTTCGTCGAGCGCGGGCTGCCGATCATCGGCGACGACATCAAGAGCCAGGTCGGCGCCACGATCACCCACCGCGTGCTGACCAACCTGTTCCGCGAGCGCGGCGTCCGGCTCGACCGCACCTATCAGCTCAACTTCGGCGGCAACATGGACTTCTACAACATGCTGGAGCGCGAGCGGCTGGAGTCGAAGAAGATCTCCAAGACCGGCGCCGTCACCAGCCAGATGTCTCACGACATCGGTGAGGACAACGTCCACGTCGGCCCGAGCGACTACGTGCCCTGGCTGACCGACCGCAAGTGGTGCTACATCCGCATGGAAGGCACGACCTTCGGCAACGTGCCGCTGAACATGGAGCTGAAACTGGAGGTCTGGGACAGCCCGAACTCGGCCGGGGTCGTGATCGACGCCGTGCGCTGCATCAAGCTGGCGCTCGACCGTGGCATCAGCGGCCAGCTCGACGGCCCATCCTCCTACCTCATGAAGACCCCGCCGACGCAGTACACCGACGACCAGGCCCGCCAGATGATGGAGGAGTTCATCGGCGCGCAGCCGGCCTCGATCGAGATCCCGGTGCATGCCAACGGGAACAGCAAGGTGCTGGTCGAAAAGTAAGCTTCAAGCATCGACACCGTCGCCATTCCAACCCCATTTGTCCGTGTTACGTGTTGCGTGTTGCGTGTTGCGTTTCAGCGCGCACGCAACACGCAACACGTAACACGCAACAGAGAATGGCGCCACACCTGTTGAGAAAGGACGCGCATATTGCTCCCCTCACTCGGCCACCTGCTTCGCAATCGTGCGGTCATCCTGGCGGCGCTGATCGGCGCCGCCTATCTCGTTGGCGCCCAGTCGGCCTCGGCGCTGCCCGAATCGCCGCCGAAGGTGCCCAATGGCGGCGTCTACTCGTGCGGCACCTGCCACCAGTCCGGCCACTCATCGGGCGTGCCCGAGTTCCCTGATCACAGCAACGCCATGCAGCCGCACTTCCTGGCCACCAACCCGACCAAGACCTGGACGGCGATCCTGGCGATGCTCGACTCCGACGGCGACAGCTTCAGCAACGGCGAGGAGCTGCAAGACCCCGCCGGGACCTGGGTGAAGGGCCAGCCTGAGCCGGGCACCCCGGCCTTTGTCTCCAACCCCAGCGACGGCAACCCCGCCAATAACGCTGGCGACTACCTGGCCACCCCGCCCGCGCCGCTGGTGCTCGACATCACCAACACCGGGCCAGCGCTGCCGGGCAGCATCAGCTTCGGCGTCAGCCTACGGGCGCCACTGCCCGTCGATCGAGTCGTGTACACCGTCAAGGACAGCGCCGGCACGACGGTTTACAACTTCACCAGCACGACCGCGCCGTATGTGTCGGGCATCTGGAACGCCACGCAGATAGCGGGCGGCGACTATACCGTGACGGCCCAGGTGGTCGAGCGGCGGGTGGTCGCCGGTGCAACGCCGCGCAGCAACGCGCGCAGCGAGCCGCTTGCCGGGAGCAGCGCCCCGCCGGCCTGTGGGCCGGCGGGAGCCGGCCTCACCGGCCCGAGTCTCCGCCGGGCCGGCCACGCTCCACGGGGTCGCAGCCCTCTCCGCCGCCGACGGCTGGGCAGTCGGCTACCTCGATCCGCCCGAGCCAACCATCCTGGGAGAGACTCTGATCGAGCGTTGGAACGGCGCCAACTGGACCACCGTCGCCAGCCCCAGCCCCGGCACCACCGACAACCGGCTCCACGGCGTAGCAGCGCTGAACGGCAGCAGCGCCTGGGCCGTCGGCGAGCACGACATCGGCGCCGGCCCGCAGACCCTGATCCTGCGCTGGAACGGCACCAACTGGAGCCAGGCGCCCAGCCCGAACCCCGGCTCCGGCGCCCGCCGCCTGTACGGGGTCGCCGCCGTCAGCGCCACCGATGCATGGGCAGTGGGCGAGGCCGACAACGGCATCGCAACACAGGCGTTTATTGTGCGCTGGAACGGCAGCAACTGGAGCACGGCCACGATCGCGCTGCCCAGCGGGACGACCGAATCAAGCTTGCGGAGCATCGCGGTCGTGGCCGCCGACGATATCTGGGCCGTCGGCAACTACCAGGACGGCGACGGCACCCTACGCAAGACGCTTATCCTACACTGGGACGGCGACGACTGGAGCGCGGTCGCCAGCCCCAACCCGACCACCTTCATCAACGGCCTGCACGGCGTCGCGGCCGCCGGCCCCGGCGATGTCTGGGCAGTGGGCTACAGCTCGGACGGTGGCGGGAACATCCCGCTGACGCTGCACTGGAACGGCGCGCAATGGTCGCTCGTCGCCAGCCCCAACCCCGGCGCGCTGAACGCCGAACTGCTGGGCGTGGCGGCGACCGGCGGCCATGTCTGGGCCGCCGGATACGCCGGGACCAGCAGCAGCGCTGGGCAAACGCTGCTGCTGCACTGGAACGGCGCCGGATGGAGCATCGTGACCAGGCCGGGTATGGGAGATAAGACGCTGCGCGGGGTCGCGGCGGTCGCTTCGGGCCAGGCGTGGGCAGTCGGGGCGGTCAACGATGGCGGCAACCCGGCCCTGACGCTGGCCCAGCGCTACCAGTTTACTGCCTGCCCCCTGACGCTGAACGGGAGCGCGATCGACATCGCCGAAGGTGCCGGCGCGGCCACGATCGGCGTCACCCTGCGTTCCACCTCTGTCACGACCGCCACGGTCCAGTACGCGACGGGCGGCGGCTCGGCGGCGGCCGGCGCCGACTACACGGCGACCAGCGGCACGCTGACCTTCGCCCCCGGCGAGACCAGCAAGACCTTTGCGGTACCGATCCTCGACGACACGAGCGACGAGGTGGTCGAGACGCTGACCATAACATTGAGCGCCCCCAAGGGCGCCACCCTCGCCACGCCCGCGAGCGCCACGTTGACGATCGTGGACGACGACGGCTCGGCGTTGGACCGGCGGGTCTACCTGCCGCTGATCCGGCGCTGAGGCTGATACCACCTGGCTGCGCCGCGAACCGGCGCAGCCAAATGCTTCCAAGTTGTTCTTGCGGAGGCTGCCCCGATCGGTCTCTGCTAACTTCTTGAACCCCATCAAGGCTGCCCCGATCGGTCTCTGCTAACTTCTTGAACCCCATCAAGCTGCCCCGATCGGTCTCTGCTAACTTCTTGAACCCCATCAAGGCTGCCCCGATCGGTCTCTGCTAACTTCTTGAATCCCATCAAGGCTGCCCCGATCGGCCTCCGTTAACTTCCCAAGCCACGATGTATCGGCAATATGACGGTATCGGCAGCGTATCTAAGCGCGACCTGCGCCGGTGTAAAAGCAACGATTGGCACAGCAAAGGGGTGGAGCCATTCGGGTCATGGGAGGATCTAAGAGCCGGTCTGAAAGGGGGAGTTTGAGGGGGCCGCCCCTCAAGAATCCTCCTTCCACCACCGATCGTATGCGAACCAATGCCCTTTTCAGACAGGCTCTAAGGCCGGGGAGTGGAATAGCGGGAGTAATGTTCGTATAACACAGAACAACAACGTACAAAGGAGCATTATGTCCAACAGAAGCATCGAGGGGCAACTCAGGTTGTCACAGATCGTGATCGGCAACGCGCTTGCCAACCCCACGCTCCTGGCGACACTGGCAGAGTATGGCTACACTACCAACCGCCTCCAGCAGGGGAATGCGCTCCGCGAACAAGCGTGGGCGCTGTATCACGAGCAAAAGGCCCAGTACAGCGAGCTGTCCGCAGCCAACGGCGATCTGGTATCGATTCGACAGCAGGCTCGGACAACCTACCTGGGGTACGTCAGAATGGCGCGGTTGGTGTTCAGTGACAATCGCGGCGCGTCGCAGAAGCTGGACCTGGCGGGTGAGCGCAAGGGACCGTTGACGAAGTGGCTGGCGCAGGCACAGCAGTTCTACACCCACACCTTGTCCGATACCGCCATTCTGGACAAGCTGACCGCAGTAGGGATCACGCGGGCAATGCTGGAAGCGGGCCAGCGCGAACTCGACACGGTGGGCGCAAGTGAGGAGACAAGGCGCCAGCAGCGGGGCGCCGCGCGCGACGCGACCAGGGAGCGCGACGAGGCGCTCGCCGCGCTGGATGCCCGGATGCAGAGCTTTACCAACATCGCCCGTGAGGCGTTCAAGGGTCGGCCGCAGCTCCTGGATAAGCTGGGCATCAAAGCACGCAAGGCACGGTCGGCCACTGGTACTCGTAGCTCCGCCACCCGAAGCGCGGTCGCGTTCGGCGTCGAAGCCTCCACCCTTACCCACAACAACGACCATCCGGCACCCGAGTACGTCAATGGGCGGGCGCCTGTCAGTACCCCGTAGCCGTGGTGGGGAGCGGCGCCCTCACCCCTGGCGCTGCTCCCACATCAAGGTGTGTTGGCCCCTCAGCTCCTCGTGAGCCCTATCACCTCACAGGTTGTTCAGAATGGCAGTTCCGTCCGGCGTCCCCAATCCTGTGCATGCATCCCATCCGACACCCGCGTTGTAGCCGGCCACCGTACCCGTGATCGCGTTGGTGCCGACGGTGATGTCGCGAGCCACACCCTTGGCGACATTGGCATAGAGGAACGGATTTAAGAAGCCGACATTCTTCTGCTTCGCCTGGTTCAAGAGCGCGACCAGCGCGGCCATGAGCGGTGCGACGGCGCTGGTTCCACCGGAGGCGCCCTCCCCCCCATCTACGCGCGTGAAATAGTTCGTCGCGCTCATCGCGATATCAGGGACACCGCGGCCAGGCTTCCCAGTAACGAGTGAAACTGGTAACCCAGCGTTTGCTTGATAGGTGGGCACTCCAAACATCACGCTGATACCTCCTCCACCGGCCCACCCGCCATCCTCCTCAAAGGATCTTCCATCGTTCCAGACAACCTCGTTGCCCTGGCCATCGATCTGGGTGCCGCCGCAAGCGAGCACCAGGTCATCGGCCGAGGGATGATCGACGTGGATGCTGCCGTCCCACTGCTGTGCGGCCTCGTCGGCGGTGCCATGGTCGCCGGCAGCGACACAGATTGTCACGCCCATCGCGGCGGCCGCCACGAACACCTGGTGGAAATTGTCGACGCTATGCTGATCGGTGGTATTCTCCGGCCCGCCCCAGCTGATCGAAATGACGCTCGGCTTGCGCTCGGCATCATGCACCGCAGCGCTGATGGCGTCGATGAACCCCTGGTTGCCGTTATTGGGCGCGAAGTAGACGGCGATAGTGGCGCCAGGGGCTACTGCGCCGGCAACCTCGATGTCGAGCATGACTTCGCCGTCGTCGGAACCGGCCGAGGTCGGGTCATTGCCGGCATGGTCCACCGAGATCGAGAGCACATTGGGGAGTTGGACTTGAATCTCCTGAAAATAGACCGCCAGATCGCTATTTCGGAAGCCTCCACCCAGTTCAACGATCGCGATGGTCTGACCGGAGCCGTCCAGCGTTTTGCCCTGGTACTGAGTGGGGAAGTTGTAACGTTTGGCGAATTGGGTTGCGGCGACGCCGTCTTGGCCGTCCGGGCCTGCCGCAGCGATCAGCTTACTCCGGTGCGGGGAGCGGTGTTTGGGGCGCGTGTCGAAGCCAAATACCCCGGTGACGATCCCATCAAGGTGGCTGGGCACATAGATCTCTCCCAGCCTGCCGCGATACCGACCTGTCGAGTGATGATACACATGAAGGTTGGTAGGGAATGCGGCCAGCAGGTCGCCCAGCTTCCCTCGGAGGACAACCGAACGCTCGGACGCGCTGCGATGGACCACCATGAGGTCATGCTGCTGCGCGTGCTGCTCAACCAGATCCAGGTCCGCCGTGCCGGCGCCGTATTGCTGAGCAAACTCCTCGCGGCTGAGATGGGTCCTCTGCTCAAGCGGTTGAGTGCTTTGCTCATATACTCGTTTTTCGAGAGCAGCGATATCTCCAGTCGAACGGACGCGGATGGTAAGGCTGGCAATTTCTGATTTGTCGATCGGGCCGGCGGGATGAGAATTTGGCAGCAGCTTGGCTTTGCTACCAGGAAGCGGTGTGTACGTCGCCATCATGTACCTCCCTATTCATGCCGTGCAATAGTGCGAACGATCGAGTTGTGATCAGGTTTAGGACCACAGACAAGGTTTCGGGCAAAGCCGTTCTACTTTACGAAGTGGGTGGGGGAGGACTGAGGGGACTGCCCCCTCAACCCCCTTTTTATCATTATTTCATGCGTTTTCCTTCCTTTACGAGCCAGGTACAATAACCAGCAACTGTGGCACCTTGCACGGATCGTACTGCCGCAGCAGATGATACCCGATCCCTGCGGTGCCGATCATCAGGCTTGGGTTTGGCGTGCGGGCTTGCAGGCCAGAGGGCCAAGCATCGGCGGCGCTGTAGCGCTGAATCAGCTCCGCGGCCGCGTCGGCGGCCACCCCCCGGCAGTGCTGGTCCTGCTGCTGCTCGGCAAAGGTGGTGACTACTTCGGACAAGCCGCAGATGCCGTGGCAGAGGGTCGCGTCCATGCCGGGCAACTCCATGAACTGCTTGAGCGCCGCCAGCGTGGTCGCCAGGCCCCGGCGTGCCTTCCACTCGTGGTCCTGCGCGTACTCGGGATCGAGGCGCATCGCGCGCAGGCGCCCGATCGTGATCCCCGGCGCGCCATGGCACCAGGCGGTCAGAAACTGCCCAACCGGCGCGCCGTTCTCGATCCGGTACGGGGAGCGCGGGTCGACCCAGTTGCCCTCGCGCTCGTTGAAGAAGGAGTCCTCGGCGGCGAAGGCGCTCCGCGCGACCTCGCGGAAGAGTGTGTTGCCGGTATGGGCATACAGCTCCAGCAGACTCAGTCCAATACCTGTATTGCCATGCGAAAGTCCAGTTAGGAAGCCGATGCCAAGCTCGCGGCCATCGGCGCCGCGCACGCTCCAGGTGCTGCCGAACGGCTCGCGGCGCGCGCTGCGGCACAGTTCGTCGCCGCAAGCGACCGCCAGGTCAACGAAGTGCTGAAGATCCGGATACCTGGCGAGCCTCAGCAGCACAGGAATCGCCCCGGCGTTACCGGCCATCACATCGAAGCCGTGCGGTTCCAGCAGCGCGCGATCCAGCCGCTCCAGCAGCCATGGCAGCTCGCCCTCAAAATCGATACCCCGGTCCAGTTCGATCAGGCGGCGCGCCACATACAGCACCCCCAGATGGCCGGCATACATCGACAGCGGCGACTGCAATGCCGTTTGTTTGAGATAGCGCATCGATCGCCGCAACGCGGCCGCGGCGGTCTGGCTGAACAGCGGCTCGCGCGTGATCCCGTACAGCTCGGCCAGGAACAGCGCCACCCCGGTGCTGCCGGCGTATAAGTCCGGGCCGAGCGCGGACGAGCGCGCGGCGTTAGGGTCCATGGTGCCGTCGAGGATGTCGCACCGGCCCATCCAGTTGCACAGGCGCCGCTCGTCATCCCAGAACGCCGCCGTGCAGAGATTTTTTCCAATCCGGATCGCCGCTTGCAGCGTAACCTCAGGCTGTTTCTCGATCGCAGTCATATCATTATTCCTTATAGCAAGGTTTCGGGTGGCGCCAGTCTTCTTTACAGTGTGAGTGGGGGAGAGTGAGGGAACAACCCCCTCAAACTCCCCTTTCAGCACGTACCCAATTGGCTCATTGTCGCCCAGCCTGCCGAGCAGCTCCCCGCGCAGGTCTGGCCTGCGTGCCCACGAGTGTATAGATATCCGTGGACCGCGGGTTGAGGAACGGGCGGGCCGGATCGATCCCGCGCTGGCGGAAGGCATGGACCAGCCTTTCAAGGCGCGCATCAACATCGGTCAGCCCATCGTTGTAGCACGACCAGAGGGCGCGCGCGGCGATCGAGCAGCGCGACTGGCCAAAGCTGAGCCCATCGCCGGGATCTTCGGCCAGGCCCAGGCCATCCGCCAGCCGCTTGGTAAACATCGGCACTTCGGGCCGCAGTTCGGCGCGCAACTCGTGGTGGACCGCCAGGATGGAGCCGCGCGCGCGCGCGAAGGCGCTACGCTCGATGTACAGCACACCCGCATCGGCGCGCATGTAGAGGTTCGGGTCCACAACCACTTTGGTGCGGAACGGCAAGCCGATCGCGTTGAGCCGCTCGGTGATCAGCCGCATGTAGCGCGGCGCGCCGGCGGCGGTGAGATGCCAGTACAGGCGCACCTGCGAGCCAAGCGTATCACGCAGATCGTGGGCGGAGCCGTTGCCGATCGCCGTATAAAAGCCGGGAATAAGGTGCCGCATCTCTTTCCCGATCCTGACCCGGCACCGCGCGCCCGGCACAGGCTTGCGCGCGCTGGTACGCACATCGTGCAGTGCCACCCAGAAGGTGATGCCGTCCTTCGCAACCGCGATCTGCTGATCTTCCTCAGTGCTGGCGATGGTCCAGCCGGCCTCCCAGGTGCCTGTGCCGGTATTGGCCGCCGAGAGGCTGCCAATATAGTCGCGCAAGGTCAGCATGTCCGATGCCGCCACCTGCGATGTGCCTGGCCGACAGTACATCCGGCTATACAGGTCTTTCTCAAGCAGGTTGAGCAACAGCGGGCGCTCGCCGGATTCGACCTCCCCTGGGAGTGCGCCCCACGCTTCCATCAGGGTCCTGGGCATCGCCATGATTTCGTTAAGCAGGTTGCGTAGCGTCCCAAGTATGCTATAGTGCGTGGGCGATTGAATCTCCACGGCCTCGGCCACGAAGCGAAGATCCGGGTGGTAAGACTGTGTACTCATGATGTCCTCCCGCATTTATCGCATTCCTATCAGGGTTGTAAAGTGGGAGGGGGGTTTTGTGGGGGCTTCCCCCACACCCCCTTTTATACTCATTTAGGAATGCTATGTACAGCCAGACCATACAGGTGTTCCCGCGCGTTATCCGGATCGGCGAATATATTTGCGCCGACCTGAAGCATCAGGACCGAGGCCGCCGGCAATGATTGGAGGTTGACGGCCATCTCATAGGCGCTCTGGATCAGGCGCGCCCCCGAGAAGCGGATCGCGCGCATGAGCATGGCCTGTGCATCGGCCGGCGCGAACTCGCGCACATCGCGATAGCCGCCCCACAGCGCGCGGATGCCCGGTTGCAACGACGGCAGCGGAAAGCGCGCGCTTTGCACGATCGTATCCAGCGAGCCCTCAAACGACATGGTGCTAATCCACCAGACGATAAAGTCATGGAAGGCGCTCGCCAGATCCCAGGCCGGGTCGCCAAACTGCACCAACTCCCAATCGACGATGCGCACTTCCGGGCTGCCCCGCGCGATATCCAGATCGGGTTGCAGCGCAAGCATGTTATCGAGCTTGATGTCGCCGTGGATCACGGTTTGGGGTTGCCAGAGCTTGCGTAGCTCGTCCAGTTGGCGGGCCAGCCCCGGCTGGGTTTGCAGGATCTGAAGAATCTGGTAATTGGCCTGGCCGATCGCGCTCAATATGTCGGGGCCAGGGCGATGCACCATCAACACCCAGGGTGTCATGCGTGGCAGAAACGCCAGCCGCCGATCGTCGAGCAGCCCTGGTCGGAGAAAGGTTTGATGCACGATCCCGAGCGCCGCTCCGACAGCGGCGGCGGTGTCGATGGGGAAGTTGTTCGCGGTGCGCTTTTCGTAATATTTCCAGAGCGTGCAGGAATCGCGCAACAGCTCAAGAATAACCAGCGCCTGATCGAGATCGGTGGAGATAGCCCGTGGAATCAGCGCACGTACAGCCGCTACCCTGGGCTCCTGCTGGCAGAAGGCATAGAACATGGCCTCGTGGCGCAGCGTGTACGCCTGTGGATGCAGCGGGTCGTCGGGCTGTTTGATCAGATAGTCGCCGCTCGCGCGGGATGTCACCCGTACATTACGATTGCGGCGCGGTGTACTGGTAATCTCAAAGTCGCCGTCAATGACCGCCTGCCGGGTGATCAGCCCGCGCTCGATCAGGTACGCCGGAGTATTATCAATATTTAGCATGCTAGTCCCCATATGCTGAACCGCTGGTACCAGGAGAGATTGGGGAGTAGTTCCAAGAGGGATTTCGCTCGCGCCCTTGGAGCTACTCCACCTGCTGGATAGTCAGGCACCTACGCGTGTACGATGTACGATTGTGATTTCTCCCACGCGAGAGGTATGCTGTGGAATGCGGAAGAGCGATGCTACCAGCCCAGGTCGTGCCTCACGAGCCCTAACCCCCCGGTGCGTTCGCCGGCGTAGGAATCGTGCAGGCCAGTGTTCCCGTGATCGACAAGCAGCCCTCGGCGGCCTGCGCCACACCCCCGGCGTGCTGCGCGCAGATCGGCAGCAGGCTCGGACACGGAGCCGCGATGGTCGGGAGGCAGGGCGGCAGAAGGGTTGGAAAGACGGTGCCTACCGCGGCCTGTGCCACACCCCCGGCGTGCTGCGCGCAGATCGGCAGCAGGCTCGGGCAGGGAGCCGCGATGGTCGGGAGGCAGGGCGGCAGAAGGGTTGGAAAGACGGTGCCTACCGCGGCCTGTGCCACACCCCCGGCGTGCTGCGCGCAGATCGGCAGCAGGCTCGGGCAGGGAGCCGCGATGGTCGGGAGGCAGGGCGGCAGAAGGGTCGGAAAGACGGTGCCTACCGCGGCCTGCGCCGCACCCCTCGCCTGCTGCGGACACGGTGGCAGAATCGTGCAGGCAATCCCAAGTGTCGGGTGGAAGGTACCCACGGCGGCCTGTGCCCCACCCCCCGCCTGCTGCGCGCAGGTCTGCCATTGGGTTTGGAAGAGGGCGGCTGCCGCAGGCGCGGCGGCCGTGCAGACGATGACCGACGTGGCGATGTGCAGGCATTCGGCAGCCGCCTGCGCCGCACCGCCCACCTGCTGCTGACAGATAGGCCAAACGGTGAAAGGCGCCGCCGCGGCTGCGTTGGCTGGCGCGCCAACCGTGCAGACGATCACCGACGTAGTGATCTGCAAGCAATCCGCAGCCGCCTGCGCCCCGCCGGCGACCTGTGCCACACCTCCCGCGTGCTGTGGGCAGATCGGCGGATAGGTCGGAAGACAGTTAAGGGTGAAGTTGGGAACCAGCGCGGGCGCGTTCTCCGGCGCACCAAATGTGCAGGCGAGCGTCGTCAGGACCTGCACGCAGGCAAGGGGGCTTGCCTGCGCCGCGCCGGCACCTAGCGCGGGCGCGTTCTCCGGCGCACCAAATGTGCAGGCGAGCGTCGTCAGGACCTGCACGCAGTCGGCAGCCGCCTGCGCCGCGCCAACCGCCTGTGCTGCACCCCCAGCGTGCTGGGCACACGGAGGAAAAATGGTCGGGAGGCAGGGCGGCAAAATGGTCGGAGGGAGGGTGCCTACGGCGGCCGCGCCAACCGTGCAGACGACGAACGATGTAGTGATCTGCCCGCAATCGGCTGCCGCCTGCGCCGCGCCAGCCACCTGAGCCACACCCCCGGCGTGCTGGGCACACGGAGGAAAAATGGTCGGGAGGCAGGGCGGCAGAAGGGTTGGAAAGACGGTCCCCACGGCGGCCGCGTTAGGAATCGTGCAGGCCAGCGTCGCCGTGATCGACACACAGTCGTCGCTTGCCTGCGCTGCGGCCGCGCCCTGTGCGGCCCCGGTGGGAATGGTACAGACGAGTGTTCCCAGGAGCTGCAAGCAGTTGCTCTGTGCGCCCCCCAGGTAGCTACTGGTGATCGCACCGCTCAGGAACCCCGCTTCATGACTACGACTGGTCATAGAGACCTCCTGAATGTTGGTTTTCGGATCCACAAACACGCGCATGAGGGTATGCTCTTCGTCTGGATAGGGCTGGGTTTTGACGATTCCCTCGGCAGGGATCTCAAAATAGTGGTCCTTCGCTAGCGCCGGGTAGAGGCGAGTTGGCTCGCCGGGTCGCTCTTCGAGGTACCCGACCAGTTCGACCGGGTTGGGGCCGGCGCTTTCCGCCTGCTCTGGGGGTACAGACTCCGTTTGCTCACTTTGGGCTGGTTCTTGGGGTTGCGGCTCTTCTTCACTCCCAGACCGTGGTTTCGGCATGTTGACCTCCTAAGACAAGATTTCGCATAGCGATTTGCTACGTTACAATGCGGGTGAGATGAGACTGAGAGGCAGCTCCCTCAAACCCCTTTCCCTAAGACTGAAGTGTTTTCTAGTGCGCGATCACCCCCTTTACGAACTGTCATGCATCTGCCACAATCGCAGCTTTCGCTTTTACGTTTTTTTCCCCCTTTACAACACCCCGCTCGATTGGTACAATCGCAGCATATACACCTATCGTTTCAAGATCGTTTTTTTAGAACTGCGGCGTACCGATGGCCGATCTCACACAGAGCGCTGCTCAATCGAGCGCCCCTGCCCTACAGATCGATCTCTTCGGTGGTCTGGCTATCCGTGTGGATGGCCAGCGCGCCCCCGACCTCGCGACGCGCAAAGCCGAAGCGCTCTTGATTTACCTGGCCTGCCACCCGCAACCGCATCAGCGCGAGACACTGGCCGAACTGTTCTGGGATGACCTGGCGCCGGATCGCGCGGCCGGGAATTTGCGGCTGATCCTGAATCAGCTTCGCCAACACTTCGCGCCTTTTCTCGATGTGACGCGCCAGACGATCGCGCTCCGCGGCGACACGCCCTGCCTGGTGGATGCCCAGACGTTTGAGCGCACGCTGGCCGGCGAGCCGCAAGACATGCAAACCATCGCCGGGGCGCTTGAGTTGTACCGGGGCGATTTCCTCCAGGGGTTTCATGTGCGCGACGCGCGCGGCTTTTCCGAATGGCAGGCCGCGCAGGCCGAGCAGTGGCGCCGGCTGGCGCTCGACTGGATGCAGCGCCTGGTTGATCGCTACATCGCGCACAGCCGCTATGTCGAAGCCAGAACATGGGCACTGCGCCTGCTCAAGCTCGACTCGCTCGACGAGGCCGCGCACCGGCTGTTGATGCTGCTGTATGTACGTAGCGGGCAGCGCCATGCCGCCGCGCGCCAGTACCAGGCATGCCGGCAACTATTGCAAGAGGAACTGGGGCTCGATCCCGAGCCGGCCACCGAGGCGTTGTATCAGCGTATTCGCGATCTGCCCGAGCAGCGCCCGCACACACTGCCGCCCTGCCCGCTCGCCCCACTTGGCCGGACAGGCGAACTGGCGCGCGTCTACGAGTGGCTGGCCGCGTCGCCCTCCCGCCTGATGTCGATTGTTGGGCCGGGCGGCAGTGGTAAAACCCACCTGGCGCTCACAGTTGGCTGGCGCGTCGTGAATGAGTATGTCGGCCCGTGCAGCGATGGGGTATGTTATCTCGCGCTCGTCGTGGATAACTGGACGGCGCCGCAGGCTGATGACGCGTACCTGCTGATGGAGATCGCCAAGACGCTGCGGATCACCCTTTCGGGCAAGAGCGCGTTGATCGACCAGATCATCCGGCACCTGCGCGATAAAGAAATCCTGCTGATCGTGGACAACGGCGAATTGCTCGCTCCATCGGCGCGCCTAGCGCTTGGCACATTGGTCCAGCATACGGCGGCTGTGCATGTTCTCGTGCCATCGCGCGAGCGGCTCAAACTACGTGGAGAGAATGTCTTACAGCTTGAGGGTCTGCCATATCCCACGCTACCCTCGCACGCGACCACGCTGCATGTGGAGCAGCGTATCAACGACAGCATTCCGGCCTATGCGTCGGTGCAACTGTTCCTGGCCTGTGCAGGCCGATTCCAGGAAATGTCTGTATTTGAGGGCTATGATCGACTGGACCAGATTGCGATCGGGCGGATCTGCCAGATCGTCCATGGTCTTCCGCTGGCGATCGAACTGGTGACACCCTGGCTGCCCATGCGTTCGCCCGCCGAGATCCTGCGCGACCTTACGCGAACGCTCGACCTGTTGGCCGTGGACATGCCGGATGTGCCGGAGCGCCATCGCAGCATTCGTGCGGTTTTCGATCACTCGTGGTGTTTGCTGACCGAACGCGAGCACACCGCGATGGCGCAATTGGCAGTATTCCCGGATAGTTTCACCGCCGAGGCCGCCGAAGCGATCGCCGGAGTCACACTACCGCTGCTGGCGCTGTTGCGCGATAAATCGCTGCTGCACACCAGCAAAACCGAGACAGAAACGCGCTACTCGCTGCACCCGCTCTTGCGTCACCTGGCATTGGAGAAGCTCCAAGCCGACAGCGTGGCCGAATCCGCCGTGCGCGAACGGCATGCTTCCTATTTCGCGACATTTGCCGCGCGGCGCGAAGATCATCTCTATAAGCCACAGGGCGCCGATACCATGGGCGCGTTTGAGCGCGAGATCGAGAACCTGCGCGCCGGCTGGCGCCGGGCGATCGCGACCTATGATATCGAAACATTGGGGCGCTATAGCATCGCGCTCCACGACTTCTGCGCGGTTCGCTGCTGGGAGATCGAAGGGCGGATGCTGTTTCAAAGCGCCGCCACGGCCATCCGCGAGTGGGTGGCGCGCGGATCGCACCCCGATCGCGAACTCACCGCCGCCGCGCGGGCGTTATCGTGTTATGCCGGGCTGGAATATACACTCGGCAATCTCGATGTCGCCGAGGAAGTCTTCCAGGAATGTCGTATGCTCCTGGCGCCAATCGCTACTCAGGATCTGCCGCGGCTGCTGTACATCTCTAAACAGCTCGGTATGATCGCCTACCAGCGCGGAATATATGATCAGGCGATGCAGCATTTGCAATTCACACTCCAAAGGGCCGAGGTGGGTACGGACAGGACCAGCCTGGGCGATACGTTGCTCTCGATCGGTTTTGTCGCATTGGCGCAGGGGGATGAGCCGCAAGCGGAAACAGCGCTTCAGCGCGGTCTCTCGCTCTACCAAACGTGGGCTCCGAGTGGGGCATTGGTCACGCGCTACGCTTTCTGGGCATGCTGGCGTTGGCGCGCGGCGATCTGGCGACAGCCTGCCGTCACTATCAGCAAAGCCTGGCGATGATGCACAAGCTCGGCCATCGAATTGGTGAGGCGCTGGTGCTTGATCAACTTGGGTTGTTGTACTTGGCCGAGCACCAACTCGATCAAAGCGTCGCCGCGCTTCAGCAAGGGTTAAGCATCTTTCAGGAGTTAGGGGTCGATTTGGGCACAATCCGTGTGCTGTGCCACCAGGGTCGGGTGGCTCTCGCCGGGGAGGATTACGAGGCAGCACGGCAGTGTTTTCTCCAGGCTCTCGATCTCGCGCTGCACACCCAAACGCCGGCCCTTCAGATCGAGAGCGCCGCTGGTGGGCTACATCTGCTACTGTGCGCGAAAACAGATCATGTGACAGACCCTATGATCTCCATGGCACTGGAGGCCCTGGATCGGCATCCGGCCTGCCCGGCCAGCGTCAGGCGGTATATCAGGTCGTTCGCTCTCGTGCGGTCTGTTGATCGCGCCAATCATGCCGGTAGCATCGTTTCGCTTGAGCACGTGCAGCAGATGGTTGCGAACTGGATGCGTGGGATGCCACAAGAGCTGAATGCTGGTGTCGGCAGTCTTTTTAGTATGTAGGAGGTATCGTATGAGTTAGGTTGAATTGTTGAACTACTTGGCCGAGCATCCCGATCAGCTAAATTTGTACAAGAGTAACCCGGACGCCTTTTTTCAGCAACTTCCTGAAGGCATCACTGTTTCGGATGACGAACGACAGAGTTTGCATAGCTCTAGAGCATTTATGCCTCGTGAGGCCACCACAATCATGCGTTTGAACCTGGATCTCCAGATACCCCCGGCTGAGCTGGCTGCGCCTCAATCCGAAAGCCCTTCCACAACAGGAGCGTCCGAAAGCCTTTCCGAACCAGAAGCGATACACTTGTGTGGTGCTTACGTAAACGCGCATGCGTTAGCCGATAATCAGGTGTTCTTTGCCGAGCCATTGAAAGAAGGTTCAGGCGAGAGAGTTGCCACCTGTGTGACACTTCGGCATAGCTATGTCTATGTCGATGGAAACTATCTCCGTTTCGATCTCCACCTGTGCTATACCGACCCAGGTGACCTACAAGACCTGCCACAAGTCCTATACCTCTCAATGGGGGAGCCGCCTAACACGCCTGATTATAACTTTGGCTATAAAGAGGTGCATCTCAGAATACCTGACCCCCCAGGGTATATTCTGATTCTTGCCAACCGCGAAAAGACTCGGCGTCTCGGCCCTGGCAGCAAGTATGAGCCTGCTACCCAAAAACTTACTCTCGTTTTCTCAAGTGACCCGTGTGATCCACCAGAAACGACTTCTATCCGATGACTCATGGCTCACTCACGATCGTCGGCACGGGGATCACGCTGATTTCGCAGATCACGACCGAGGCAAAGGCGTGGATCACGCGTGCCGACAAAACCTTCTTTCTGGTGATGCACCCGCTGGCCGAGCAGTGGATGCTCGAACTCAACCCGGCGGCCGAGTTGTTGGCGCGCTTCTACACACCAGGCCGCGACCGGGCGGAGGTCTACCGCGACATCGCCGACCATGTGCTCGCCGCGGTGCAGGGCGGGCGCATGGTCTGCGCGGCCTTCTACGGGCACCCCGGCGTGTTTGTCTCGCCGACGCAGGACATGGTGGAGCGGGCGCGCGCGGCGGGCCACGCCGTCAAGATGCTGCCAGGCATCTCGGCCGAGGATTGCCTGTTCGCCGACTTGGGTCTCGATCCGGGGCGCCAAGGCTGCCAGAGCTATGAGGCCAGCGATTTCGTGCTCCGGCCGCGCCGCTTCGATCCATGCACGCCGCTGATCCTGTGGCAGGTCGGCGTGATCGGCCATTTCATGGTCATCCACCCAGAGATGGACTGCTCGAAGGGGCTGGCTGCGCTGGTGGCACTGCTGCGCCGCTTCTTCCCCGCCGACCACACGGTCACGGTCTACGAGGCGGCCATGCTGCCGACCGACGAGCCGCGTATCACCGAGGTACCCTTAGCCGATCTGCAAAACGCCCCCCTGTTCCCTGTCTCGACCCTCTACGTCCCGCCGATCGCGCCGCCTGCCGTCGATCCGCACATGTATGCCCTGCTTGGGCTATGATCGTGTGCGGTTCACTTGATGGCGGGTTCCGTCCTCCTCCATCGCTCCGCTTCACGATTCCCTGATGTTATAATGTGGCTCGTTGAATGTGGGCACGAACCGGCGGCCACGGAGGGCCGGGCGGCCACGGAGCGCCGGGCGGCCACGGAGCGCCGGCCCTTGGTTCTCGGGGTGGGCCGCCACGGAGGGCCGGCCCTACAGGTTCGGTGGTCAGGGCCGCCACGGAGGGTCGGCCCTACAGGTTCGGTGGTCAGGGCCGCCACGGAGGGTCGGCCCTACAGTTCGGTGGTCGATTCTTTGTTCTTGGTTCTTTGTTCTTTGTTCTTGGGGTGCCACAATGCTCAAAACTCTTTTCACCGGCCGGCGGCTCTTGATGACGCTGCTGGTCGTCGTGGGCGTCGGCGTGCTGTGCCGGCTTGGGATCTGGCAGCTCGATCGGCTGGCTCAGCGGCGGGCGACGAATGCGTTGATCAATGGGCGCATGGCCGAGCCGGCCGTGCCCCTGGCAGCGGCCTCGGCGAACCCGGCCGAGTTGGAGTACCGGCGCGTCGAGCTGCGCGGGACCTACGACCCCGATCAGGAGATGGTGCTGCGCAGCCGCGCGCTCGACGGCATACCCGGCGTCCACATCCTGACGCCGCTGCGTCTAAGCGGGAGCGATGCGGCGGTGCTGGTGAACCGTGGCTGGGTGCCGATGGCCCAGGCGGCGCCGGAGGCCCGCCGCGCCCTGGCCGAGCCGGGCGAGGTGGTCGTGCAGGGGGTGGTGCGGCTATCGCAGGAAGAGCAGGGCGCCCCGCACGATCTGCCGCTCGGCCCCGACCGACCGCGGCTGGACGCCTGGTTTCGGGTGAACATCCCGCGCATCCAACAGCAGATCAGCTACCCGCTGCTGCCGGTGTTCGTCCAGATTCAGCCGGCGCCCGGCGACCCGCTGCTGCCCCGCCGCATCCCCGTAACCGACCTGGGTGAGGGGTCGCACTTCGGCTACGCGGTCCAGTGGTTCGCGTTCGCGCTGATCCTGCTGGTCGGCTACCTGTCGTTCACCTACCAGCAGCTTCATAAGCCGGCGGCCGGCAAGCGCCCACTCGTCGGCGTGAAACGTGAGACGTGAAACGTGTTGCGTGTTGCGTGTTGCGTGTTGCGTGTTGCGTGTTGCGTCACCCCTTCACCCTTTCACCCCTTCACCCCTTCATCTTGTCATCTTGTCATCTTGTCATCTTGTCAGAGGATAAACCGGCTCACGAAATCGAGGTACCCGCGCCGGCCGCCGCTCTTGTGCCAGTAATCGACCGACTTGCGCACCCGCTTCAGGCAGGCGACCGCCTCGTCCAGCGTGATCGGCATCATCTCCTGCACGAGCGGCTGGTCGTCCTCCGTCATCATCTGCTCGCGGCCCATCCGCCACTCGCACATCGCCCGCACCCGGTCGAAGATCTGCTGCTCCAGATTGGAGAGCCGCAGCTTTGGCGCGCTGCGACCGCGCGCCTGGGCCTGGTAGGCGCGCAGCAGCCCGTCCAGCGCCGTCTCGACGCCCCAGTCGCTCAGATCCCGGTTCTCGCGGTAGACGCCGACGATCGCGAACTCGATGTTCTGGAGCACATCCTCGTACTGCTGCTCAAATGGGATGGTCATTGTGTCTCCTTTCATTGTCTCCCTCACCATCTGTTGGTGGAGAGGGGTTGTTGAGGGGCTCCCCCCCTCAAACTCCCCCTTCAGACAGTCTCTGTGGTGGAGAGGGATTCTTGAGGGGCAGCCCCCTCAAACTCCCCCTTTCAGATAGTCTCTGTGGTGAAGAGGGGTTCTTGAGGGGTCAACCCCCTCAAACTCCCCCTTCCAGACAGTCTCTGTGGTGAAGAGGGGTTCTTGAGGGGTCAACCCCCCTCAAACTCCCCCTTTCAGACAGCCTCTAAGGACTTGCTTCGCGTAGCTCGGCCAGGTAGCGCTGGATCGCCAGGAATGCCGGGCGCGGGCCGCCATTGGTGCTCAGGATGCCGAACGACGCCTGCTCATGCAGCGGCTGGCCGCTACGGGCGCGCAGGATGGCGAAGTTGAGATTCCAGACGAACATCGCACCGGCCCACGGGTACTGCTCCCTGGTGCGGCGCATCGCCCCCACGATGTACTCGGCCTGCTGCTCCGGCGAGACCTGGTTGCCGAACTCGAAGCCCGGCGTGGTATTCCTGGTCGCCCAGCCGAACTCGGTGATCCAGATCTGGTGGTCGCCCAGCCCGTAGCGCTCCATCAGCGCGCGCACATCCTCCACATGCCGGAAGTAGAACGTCGGGTGATCGGTCCAGCCCTGGGCCTGGCTGGGGTTGTCGGGCCACATGGTGTCGGGCGGGTTGGCCGAGCCGCCGGGGTGGACCGCCTGCGCGTCGAAGTAGTCGCGGATGATGCCGTCCTGGTAGCGGTACATCGCGTCGTAGTAGGTCATATCGTCCACCGCCACCGTCGCTTTGGTGATGCCGGTGGATGAGGGCGCGCCAGCCAGCACGTAGACGCTGGGGTCGACCGCCTTGATGCGGGTGTAGGCTTCTTTGAGCAGCTCGACGTAGTAGCCGGCGTCAGCCTCCGCCACACGACCGCCGTTCTCGTGGGCCAGGTTCTGCTCGTTCCAGATCTCGATCGCGTGGACTCGCCCCTGATAGTGCGCGGTCAGCGCGGCGACGAAGTTGCCCAGGCTTTTGGGATCGGCCGGCATGCCGTTGCGACCGTCGGCGGTGTAGAAGCCGGGTGAGCGCACCACCGAGATCAGCAGCTTGAGCCCAGCCGCGTTGACCGCCGTGACGATCGGGTCAAGCTCGCCCCAAGCGTAGCGCCCGCGCGGCCCCTCGATGTCTTTCCAATGGATCTGCTGGCGAATCCAGCCGAAGCCGGCCTCGCCGGCCCGCTGGAGCGGTAGCGCGCGGTTAGTGTAGAACAGGTGCGCCGCCACGCCGAACTCCAACTCGCCGGTCTTCAGCGGGTAGGGCAGCCCGCCCGGCCCAAGCGGCTGTGGCGTGGCCGTCGGCGTCGCGGTCGGCTCCGGCGTCGCGGTCGGCGTCGCGGTCGGCTCCGGCGTCGCAGTCGGCGTCGCGGTCGGCGGCGTCGTGGGGCTGGCCGTCGGCGCGGCGGTCGGGCTGGGAGCCAGGGTCGGTGGTGGGACGGTGGGCGCCACGCTCGGCTGGACGGCGACGCTAGGGGCCGGCACCGTCGCGCCTGGCGCTGCGGCCGGCGCGGGGGCGCAGGCGGCCAGCGCCAGGACGGCCAGCAGCAGGTTGATCGCGCGAGCGGGCGGCGTAGGCATGGCACTCCTTCTCTTAGAGGCTGTCTGAAAAGGGGGAGTTTGAGGGGGTTGCCCCCTCAAGAACCCCTTTCCACCACAGACTATGAGTGGCAAACAGACCTTTTCAGACAGTCTCTTAGGGAATCCGAACACGTAAAGCGTCCCGGCGTGAAACGTGATGCGTGAGGGCCTTTCATGTTTCACGTTTTACGTTTCACGTGCGCTTTGGGATGAAGAAGAAGTTCAAAGTCCCTTAGTGTGGTACTATCGTACGAACGCACAGTCTATCAGGAAGGAAGGCTCGATGCAAACCCGCCTGACCATCCTTGGCATCGCCGGCAGCCTGCGGCGCGGCTCCTACAACCGCGCCGTGCTGCGCGCCGCCCAGCAACTCGTCCCGCAAGGCGTGGAACTGGAGATCTACGACCTCGACCCGCTGCCGTTCTTCAGCGAGGACTTGGAGGGCGACCCGCCCGCAGTAGTGCAGGACTTCCGACAGCGCATCGGGGCCGCCGCCGCGCTGCTGGTCGCGACGCCGGAGTACAACTACTCGATCCCCGGCGTGCTGAAAAATGCGATCGATTGGGCCTCGCGACCGGCCGCCGGCGCCGCGCTGAACGGCAAGCCGACAGCGATCCTGGGCGCCTCGGTCGGGCCATTCGGGACCGTGCGGGCGCAGTTGCACCTACGCCAGATCTTCGTCTACACCAACACACTGGCCATCCAGCGGCCACTGCTGCATATCGGCCGGGCCGGCGAGAAATTCGACGCAGCCGGCAATCTGATCGACGACGAGACCCGTAATCAGATTCGCGAGCTGGTCGGGGCGCTGGTCGCGTGGGCGCGCCGCCTGAATCCGGTGTGACGAAGTTATGCTATACTATCCAGCGCGGAAATGCTATGCCTGTGGCCGAGCAACACGCCCTCCACCTCACCCCGGCCCTCGGAACCCTGACAAAAGCCACTAACATTTGGGCCAAAGTCGACCAGCAGTCTTAATACCTTCGCGGTCTTCGTATCTTCGCGGCCTTCGTGGTGACAACTGCTGGTTCATCCAGGCCACAATGGACGAGAAAACGCCACTCGCGGCATGTGAATTGCTGTAGTGCTGTGGCGAACACACCTTCCCGCCGCCCACCAGGTCGTGAGCCTGCCTAGACAAGGTGTTGAGATGTCGCAGATTTTCCACCCTGCAACCAACACGTTATCCAGGGCCACCATCTTCGGCGCCGTCTTTTTGATCGCAGGCTTGATCGCCATCTTCGCAGTCCTCGTTCGCTCCTCACACGCCACAGGTCAATACATCCCAATCGAGCAGCCGGTGCCGTTCAGCCACGAGCACCATGTCGCCGGCCTGGGGATCGACTGCCGCTACTGCCACGCCGCCGTCGAGAAGTCCTCAACCGCCGACATCCCGCCCACCCACACCTGTATGTCGTGCCACTCCCAAGTCTGGACCCAGGCTCCGGTGCTCCAGCCGGTGCGCGACAGCTACGCCACCGGCATGCCGATCGAGTGGAACCGGGTCCACGACCTGGGCGACTTCGTGTACTTCAACCACAGCATCCACGTGAACCAGGGCGTGGGCTGCTCCACCTGCCACGGTCGCATCGACCAGATGCAGCAGGTTTTCAAGGACCAGCCGATGACGATGGAGTGGTGCCTTGGCTGCCACCGTGAGCCCGAGCGCTTTATCCGCCCCCGCTCCGAGATCTTCAACATGGCCTGGACGCCGCCGCCCAACCAGCTCGAACAGGGGCGACAACTGATCCAGGAGTACGGGATCGAGCCGACGCGAATGAGCAACTGCTACGTCTGCCACCGCTGATCGTTTCGGAAAAGGGGGTTTGAGGGGGTTGCCCCCTCAGTCTTCCCTCACCCACATCGTAACTGAGGAAAAAGGGGGTTTGAGGGGGTTGTCCCCTCAGTCTTCCCCCACCCACACTGTAACCGGGAAAAAGGGGGGTTTGAGGGGGTTGCCCCCTCAGTCTTCCCCCACCCACACTGTAAAGTAGAACAGCGCCGGTCGAAACCTTAAAGGCTATAGAGCGAAACCGATGCAAAAAGAACCGATCGACCTGGCCAAGATCCGCGCCCGGCTCGCCGGCGCCACCGGCAAGCAGTTCTGGCGCAGCCTGGAGGAGCTGGCCGAGACCAGCGAGTTCAAGGAGTTCCTGCACCGCGAGTTCCCCAAAGGCGCTGCGGAGCTGAACGACTCGATCAGCCGGCGCTCGTTCCTCAAGCTGATGGCGGCCTCGTTCGCGCTGGCCGGCCTCACCGGCTGCGCCCAGGTCGCCAATGAGAAGATCGTCCCCTACGTCCAGCAGCCCGACCCGCGCATCACCCCCGGCCGGCCGCTGTACTTCGCCACCGCCATGCCGATGCCGATGGGCGGCTACGGCCTGGGGCTGATCGCCGAGAGCAACATGGGCCGGCCCACCAAAGTCGAGGGCAACCCCCAGCACCCGGCCAGCCTGGGCGCCACCGATGTGTTCGCCCAAGCCTCGGTGCTGACCCTCTACGACCCCGAGCGGGTCCAGGCCGTGACCAACCTGGGCCAGATCAGCACCTGGGAGAACTTCCTCGGCGCGCTGAGCGGGCGGCTGGCGACGCTGAACGCGAACGGCGGCGCCGGGCTGCGCCTCCTGACCGGGGCGATCACCTCGCCGACGCTGGGCGCCCAGTTGCAAGCGCTGCTGACGCAGCTCCCGCAGGCACGCTGGCACCAGTACGACCCGGCCGGGCTCGACAATCTGCGGGCCGGCGCGCAGCTCGCCTTCGGCCAACCGCTCAACACGGTCTATCGCTTCGACCAGGCCGCCCGCATCCTCTCGCTCGACGCCAACTTCCTGTACGAGTTCCCTGGCAGCGTGCGCTACGCGCGCCACTTCATGGACCGGCGCCGGGTCAGCGGCGGGCAGCGCGAGATGAACCGGCTGTATGTGGTCGAGAGCACGCCCACGATCACGGGGGCGATGGCCGACCACCGGCTGCCGGCGCGCGCCGACCGCATCGCCGACTTCGCGCGGGCGCTGGCGCAGCAGGCCGGCGTGGCTGGCGCCCCGCCGCCGATTACACCGCTCTCCCAGGCCGAGGCCGCCTGGGTCGCGGCGGCCGCCCGCGATCTCCAGGCCAGCCGCAGCGCCGGCATTGTGATCGCCGGCCTGGAGCAGCCGCCGCTGGTCCACGCGCTGGCCCACGCGATCAACGCGGCGCTGGGCAACGCCGGCGCGACGGTGATCTACACCGAGCCGGTCGAGATCAACCCGGTCGATCAGATCGCGTCGCTGCGCGAACTAGTCGCCGATATCGGCGCCGGCCAGGTCGATACGCTGATCACGATCGACAGCAACCCGGTATTCACCGCCCCGGCCGACCTGAACTTCGCCGACGCGCTGCGCCGGGTGCCCTTCAGCGCCCACATGAGCCTGTACTACGACGAGACCTCGGCGCTGTCACAGTGGCAGGTCCCGCAGACGCACTACCTGGAGATGTGGGGCGACGTGCGGGCCTTCGACGGCACCGCCTCGATCATCCAGCCGCTGGTCCAGCCGCTGTACAACGGCCACTCGCCCTACGAACTGCTGGCCGCGCTGGGCGGGAACAGCGACCAGTCGGGCTACGATATTGTGCGCGACTACTGGCAGGGTCAGCCGCAGGCCGGTGCCAACTTCGATCAGTTCTGGCTGAAGACGTTAAATGATGGCGTTGTCGAGGGAAGCGCCTTTGCGCCTGCCCAGCCGGCTGCGGGGAGCGATTTCGGCCCGGCGCCACCGGCCCCAGCCGAGGGCCTTGAGTTGGTCTTCCGGCCCGATCCGTCGGTCTGGGATGGGCGCTTCGCCAACAACGGCTGGCTCCAGGAACTGCCCCGCCCAATGACCACGCTCACCTGGGACAACGCCGCGATGATCAGCGCGGCGACCGCCGAGCGCCTGGGCCTGACCACCGACGACGTGGCCGAGCTGAGCCTGGGCGGCCGGACCCTGCGCGCCGCCATCTGGGTGGCGCCCGGCCACGCCGACGAATCGGTCACGCTGCACCTGGGCTACGGGCGTGGCGCCGGCGGGCGGGTCGGCCAGGGGGTCGGGTTCAACGCCTACGCGCTACGCAGCGCCGACACGCCCTGGATCAGCTCCGGGCTGGCGCTCACCAGGACCGGCGAACGCTACGAGCTGGCCAACACCCAAGCGCACTTCAGCATGGAGGGCCGCGAGCTGGTGCGCGCCGCCACGCTGGAGGATTTTTTGCGCGAGCCGGAGTTCGCCAAGCACGAGTTCGACCAGGCGCTGCCCTCGTACCAGACCAAGCACCCCGAATCGGCAGCCGCCCAGCCGGAGGGCGGCGCCGAGGAGCAGCACGGCGGCGAGGGCGTGCCCTCGCTGTACCCCGAGTACGAGTACAACGGCTACGCCTGGGGCATGGCGATCGACACCAACGCCTGCATCGGCTGCAACGCCTGCACGATCGCTTGCCAGGCCGAAAACAACATCCCGATCATCGGCAAGGAAGGGGTGCTACGCAGCCGCGAGATGCACTGGATCAAGGTCGACCGCTACTACGAAGGCAGCATGGACAACCCAGATATGTACTTCCAGCCGCGGCCCTGCATGCACTGCGAGAATGCACCCTGCGAGGTCGTCTGCCCGGTGGTCGCCACCGTCCACGACAACGAGGGCCTCAATACGATGATCTACAACCGCTGCGTCGGCACGCGCTACTGCTCGAACAACTGCCCCTACAAGGTGCGGCGCTTCAACTATTTCGATTACCGGCAGGACATCCCGGTGATCAACTTGGTGCGCAACCCGGAGGTGACGGTGCGCGAGCGCGGCGTGATGGAGAAGTGTACCTACTGTATCCAGCGCATCGAGGAGGTCCGTATCGAGGCCAAGAAGGCTGGCCGCCCGATCGCCGACCAGGAGGTCCAGACTGCCTGCCAGCAGGTCTGCCCGACCGGCGCGATCGTCTTCGGCAACATCAACGACCCCAACAGCCAGGTCTCGAAGCTCAAGGCCACGCCGCTGAACTATGGCCTCCTGTCCGACCTGGGCACGCAGCCGCGCACGACCTACCTGGCGCGCCTACGCAACCCCAATCCGGAGCTGGGCTAGACGAGTGGGTCATTTGATGGACTTATCGGCATTTACTGTGTTGCGTGTTGCGTGGTCAGCGCGCACGCAACACGCAACACGTAACACGCAATACGCAATGACCCACTAGGACGGAGTAGGCTATGCGATCCGAAGAAGCCAAACCGACCCCTGCAACCCAGGCAACCGCGCCGGTGCTGGAGCCGGGTCACACCTTCGCCTCCGTCACCGACAAGATCAGCGCGATCGTGCTGACCCGCAAGACGCCGCGGGGCTGGTTCGTCGGCTTTGCGATCTCGTTCATGCTGCTCAACCTGCTGCTGCTCTCGCTGGGCTACCTGCTCCTGCGCGGCGTCGGCATCTGGGGCAACAATGTCCCGGTCGGCTGGGCCTTCGATATCATCAACTTCGTGTGGTGGATCGGCATCGGCCACGCTGGGACGCTGATCTCGGCCATCCTGCTGCTGCTGCGCCAGCAGTGGCGCACCTCGATCAACCGCTTCGCCGAGGCCATGACACTGTTCGCGGTCGCCAGCGCCGGGCTGTTCCCGCTGCTGCACACCGGGCGGCCCTGGCTCGACTACTGGCTGTTCCCCTACCCGAACACGATGGGCCTGTGGCCGAACTTCCGCAGCCCGCTGGTCTGGGATGTCTTCGCGATCTCGACCTACGCCAGCGTGTCGGCGCTATTCTGGTTCATCGGGCTGATCCCCGACCTGGCCACGCTGCGCGACCGCTCACGCAACCGCATCGGCCGGGTGATCTACGGGCTGCTGGCGATGGGCTGGCGCGGCTCGGCCCGCCATTGGCAGCGCTACGAGGTGGCCTACCTGCTGCTGGCGGCCCTCTCGGCGCCGCTGGTCGTCTCGGTCCACACGATCGTCAGCTTCGACTTCGCCGTCTCGCAGGTGCCCGGCTGGCACGCCACGATCTTCCCGCCCTACTTCGTGGCCGGCGCGATCTTCGCCGGCTTCGCCATGGTGATCATCCTCTCCATTCCGCTACGCAAGGCCTACGGCCTGGAGGATTTTATCACTATGCGCCACCTGGACCTGATGGCGCGGGTGACGCTGGCGACCGGGATGATCGTCAGCTACGGCTATTTGCTGGAGGCGTTCACGGCCTGGTACACCGGAAACATCTACGAGCGCGCCCTGATCATGAACAGGGCGTTCGGGCCGTACGCCTGGAGCTACTGGGCGCTGATCTTCTGCAACTTCCTGGCGCCGCAACTCTTCTGGTTCCACCGCTTCCGCATCAGTATCCCAGCGCTGTTCATCGTTTCGCTGATCGTCAGCGTGGGCATGTGGCTGGAGCGCTTCGTGATCATCGTCGTCAGCCTGAGCCGCGACTTCATCCCGGCCGCGTGGGATATCTACCACCCGACGTTCTGGGACTTCTTGACCTTCCTGGGGACAATCGGGCTGTTCCTGACGCTGCTGTTCCTGTTCATCCGGTTCCTGCCGGTGATCTCGATCTTCGAGATGCGCGAGCTAGTGGCCAAGACCGAGGAGGCTGGCGATGGGCGCGGGCCGCACACCTCGCCCGGCGACGGCCACGAGCCGCCGCTGGCGCGGCCGGAGTCGCCGGCGGTCGGGTGAGAAGGTGACAAGGTGAGAAGGTGACAAGATGAAGGGGTGAAAGGGTGAGGGGGCACAATGTAGGGCAGGCCCTCCGTGGCCGCCCGGATGCCACGCATCACGTTTCACGCATCACGTTTCACGCATCACGCATCACGTTTCACGCATCACGTTTCACGCATCACGCATCACGCATCACGCATCACGCATCACGCATCACGCCTTCGGGTCTCGGTTCTTTGGCGGGCCGCCACGGAGGGCCGGCCCTACACGGTGGATTATGAATGCGAACACGGATCTCTACGGCATCATGGCCGAGTTCGACGACCCGGAGGAGTTGGTGCAGGCGACGCAGCGGGCCTACGAGGCCGGCTACCGCACGATGGACGCCTACTCGCCCTTCCCGGTCCACGGACTGTCGCAGGCGCTCGGCCACCGCGGCGTGCGCCTGCCCTACATCGTGCTGATCGGCGGGCTGGTCGGGGCCGCGGCCGGCTTCGGCCTGCAATACTTCGCCTCGGCGATCGACTACCCGGTCAATATCGGCGGCCGCCCGTTCAATAGCTGGCCGGCGTTCATCCCGATAACGTTCGAGCTGACCATCCTGGTGGCTGCGCTGTCGGCGGTGCTGGGCATGCTGGGACTGAACGGGCTGCCGCAGCCGTACCACCCGGTGTTCAATGTGCCGAACTTCGAGCTGGCATCACGCAGCCACTTCTTCTTGTGCATCGAGTCCACCGACCCGCAGTTCGACCCGGTCGAGACCCGGCGCTTCCTGGAGAGCCTGGGGGCGCACGGTGTGGCCGATGTCGAGCCGTGAGGATGGAGGATGGAGAATAGAGGATAGAGGATGGAATGGTCGGGAAATAATCCCACCGAACATCAATGAATGGCATTGAAATCGTTGTAGGGGCGGAGCAGTTGCCCCATTAGATCGCGCCAGGCTTGATCTACAAATATGTTTTATAGAGCAACAAGTGCCCGATCAAGAATGGCAACTGCTCCGCCCCTACGGGTTCGCATCGGCCACGATGTCCAAAATATTGAAACATCAATTTCCTGTCTTGTATTCACGGCATAGGTTTTGGGAATTGTAAGGCTTGACCATGAGCAAACGATTAGGACTTGGATTACTCGCCTGCTGCACGCTGATCCTGATCGCGAGCTGCGGCTCGAACATGCGCGACCAGGCCCGCTGCGAGCCGGGCGATGCGAGCGCCTTCTTCCCCGACGGCAAGTGCGCCCAGGTGCCGCCGCCTAACACCATCGCGCGCGGGATCGGCCAGGAGGATCAGGTGCTGACGACGGACGGCACCGGCGGCTGGGCCAGTGGCGACATCCCCTTCCCGGTGACGCGCGAGATCCTGGAGCAGGGCCGGCAGCGCTTCGACATCTACTGCGCGCCGTGCCACGGCCTCAGTGGCTACGGCAACGGGATGATCGTCCAGCGTGGCTTCCCGGCTCCGCCGTCGCTACATTCCCAGCGCCTGCTCGACGCGCCACCGGGGCACTTCTACGATGTGATCACCAATGGTTTTGGCCGTATGTACAGCTACGCCTACCGGGTCGACCCGCAGGAGCGCTGGGCGATCGCCGCCTACATCCGCGCGCTCCAGCTCAGCCAGAACGCCACGCTTGAGGATATCCCGCCGGAGGAGCGACAGAAGCTAGGAGCAGCGCAATGATCCAGGACGAGTCGTTTCGGCGGCAGCTTGACCGTATCCAGCTCCTGGCGGGCATCGCCGGCGTCGTGGGGCTGCTGGCCTGCGTCGGGCTGAGCTTCCTGTTCGGCGCCGAGCGAACCTACGAATCGTACCTGTTCGCCTTCCTATTCTGGTTCGGGATCGCGCTGGGCAGCATGGCGATCACGCTGCTGCATCAAATGGTCGGCGGCGCGTGGGGCTTCCTGATCCGGCGGGTCCAGGAGGCAGCGGCGATGACGCTCCCGCTCATGGCCCTGCTGTTCGTGCCGATCCTGCTGAACCTGATGCTGGGCGGCCACCTATACGAGTGGTCGCACCCCGAGGTGGTCGCGGCCGACGAGCTGCTCCAGCGGAAACAGTCGTACCTGAACGTCCCGTTCTTCCTGGCGCGGACGCTGGTCTACTTCGCGGTCTGGAGCCTGCTGGCCGCCTTCCTGAACCAGTGGTCGCTTGAGCAGGACCGCACCGCCGACCCAGCCCTATCCGACCGGCTGCGGCTGCTGGCGCGGATCGGGCTGGTCGCCTACGTGCTGACGATGACGTTCGCGGCGTTCGACTGGGCCATGTCGATCGAGCCGCACTGGTTCTCGTCGATTTACGGCGTGCTGTTTATCGCCGGGCAGGGGCTCTCGGCCCTGGCCTTCGCGATCGTCGCCGCCGCGCTGCTGACGCTGCGCGGGCCGTTCAAGGGCCAGGTCTCTGCCCATCCATTCAACGACCTGGGCAATCTGCTGCTGGCGTTTGTGATGTTCTGGACCTATGTCAACCTGTCGCAGTACCTGATCATCTGGTCGGCCAACATCCCCGAGGAGGTCACCTGGTACACACGCCGCACCGGAACCAGCTGGAACTGGCTGATCCTGTTCGTGCTGGCGTTCCAGTTCATCCTGCCGTTCCTGGTGCTGCTCTCGCGCCGCAACAAGCGCGCGACCGAGCGGCTGTCGGCGCTGGCGCTGATGATCCTGTTCGTCCACCTGGTCGAGGTGTTCTGGCTGATCATCCCGGCCTTTCACGCGGAAGTGAATATCACACCGACGGATATCGCCGCGCCGATCGGGATCGGGGGCATCTGGGTGGCGGCGCTCGTGTGGCTGCTGAAGCGCCGGGCGCTGCTGCCGCTGCACGACCCGCACGCCCCGGTCTTGCAGGAGGCACATCACCATGGCTAGGTCGCGTTTGAGGAACCGCCCCGAGGACGAGCAGGCCCAGCGCGATGCCGAGATCGCCGCGCAGGGCGCGGCCAAGGCCGAGCGCGACGCCGGTATGGAGCAGAAGATCGCGCTGGGCTACGAGCCGTCGGATGTGCGCGCGCGCCCAGTGCTGATGATCGGCATCGCCACCGCCGTCGTCTTGGGGCTGGTCGGCGCGGTCATGCTGGGCCTGTTCGCGCTGTTCTCGTCGCTGCCGGTGCCGGCTGATCCGCCGCTCTCGCTGCTGATCAACCAGACCACGCTGCCGCCGGAGCCGCGCCTGGAGGTCGATCCGCCGGCCAACCTGGCGAGCCTGCGGGCGACCGAGCAGGCGCTGCTGGATGGCTACGGCTGGGTCGACCAGAACGCCGGCAAGGTCAGGATGCCGATCGAGCGGGCCATGGACCTGCTGGCCGAGCGCGGCCTGCCGACGACCGCGGCCACCGTCACGCCGGCCGCGCAATCGACCGGCACGCCGGCGCCGACGACGGTGACGCCGACGCCGTAGGGCGGCCACGGAGGGCCGGGCGGCCACGGAGGGCCGGGCCGCCACGGAGGGCCGGGCGGCCACGGAGGGCCGGGCGGCCACGGAGGGACGGCCCTACAGGTCTCGGTGGTGATGTTTTGTTCTTTGTTCTTTGTTCTTTGTTCTCGGCGGCCACGGAGGGCCGGGCCGCCACGGAGGGACGGCCCTACAGGTTTCGGTGGTGATGTTTTGTTCTTTGTTCTCGGCGGCCACGGAGGGCCAGGCCGCCACGGAGGGACGGCCCTACAGGTTTCGGTGGTGATGTTTTGTTCTTTGTTCTTTGTTCTTTGTTCTTGGGTGGGAGCGCGCGATGAGGCTACTCAACGCCATTCATAAATTATTGTTGTTTGCGCTCTGTCTGCTGGCGCTGGGCGCGGCGCTCCCGGTGCGCGCGCAGCCGATCCCGCCCAATGATCCGCTCAACCAGGTCGGTTTCGACCAGCGGCTGAACGCGCAGGTACCGCTCGACCTCGTGTTCCGCGACGAGCAGGGCGCCGCAGTCCGGTTGGGCGACTACATCGGCGGCAAGCCGGCCATCCTGGTGCTGGCCTACTACGAGTGCCCGAACCTGTGTACGCTGGTGCTGACCAAGCTGGTCGAGACGATGCGCGGGCTCGCGTTCGACATCGGCGACCAGTTCGACGTCATCACGGTGAGCATCGACCCGCGCGATACGCCGGCCGGCGCGGCGGCCAAGAAGGCGACCTACCTCCAGCGCTACGGGCGCCCCGGCGCCGACGCCGGCTGGCATTTCCTGACCGGCGAGGAGGGCACGATCCAATCGCTGGCCCAGGCGATCGGCTTCCGGTACACCTACGACACCCGCCAGGAGCAGTATGCCCACCCGGTCGGCATTATGCTGCTGACCCCGCAGGGCACGATTTCGCGCTATTTCTACGATCTCGACTACTCGCCGCAGGACCTGCGCCTGGGCCTGGTGGAGGCATCCGAGGGCAAGATCGGCTCGCCGGTCGATCAGTTCCTGCTGCGCTGCTACCACTACGATCCGGTAACTGGGCAGTACACCCTAGCGATCATGAAAATTGTACGGGTCGTCAGCGTCGTCTCGATTGCCCTGTTGGGCCTAGTCGTGCTCCGGCTGCTGCGCCGTGAGCGGCTCGCACTTTCCTAGACGGTGAATGTTTATGGACCAATTTCCGTTCCTGCCCGAGCATGCTTCGACCTTCGCCTGGCGGACCGACGCGCTGTACCTAGTGTTGGTCACGCTCAGCGCGATCTTCACCATTCCGATCGTGTTCCTGATCATCTACTTCGGCGTCAAATATCGGCGCGGCTCGCCGGCCGCTCGTGAGCGTTCGCACACCAAGCACTCGCTGGAGTGGTTCTTGATCGGCGGGCTGCTATTCCTGGTGCTGCCGGTGTTCGGGTGGTCGGCGAACGAGTACTTCAACATGTTTCGCCCGCCGGCGGGCACGCTCGACATCTATGTCGTGGGCCGGCAGTGGATGTGGAAGTTCCAGCACCCCGGCGGCCAGCGCGAGATCAACCAGTTGCATGTGCCGATCGGCCGCCCAGTCAAGCTGCTGATGACCTCCGAGGATGTCATCCACAGCCTCTACGTGCCGGCGTTCCGCGTCAAGCACGACGTGCTGCCGGGGCGCTACACGTCGCTGTGGTTCCAGGCCACCAAGACCGGGACCTACCACCTGTTCTGCGCCGAGTACTGCGGCGCGGAGCACTCCGAGATGGTCGGCCAGGTGATCGTCATGGAGCAGGCCGACTACCAGCAATGGCTGACCGGCGGGCAGGCGCAGGCCGGCGGCCCGCAGACGCCCGAGTCGATGGTCGAGGCCGGGCGGCTGTTGTTCCAGCAGCGCGGCTGCGCCAGTTGCCACCTGGCCGACGGCGCCGGCCCTGGTCCATCGCTGGACGGGGTGTATGGCTCGCAGGTGCAGCTTGACAGCGGTGAGACCGTCGCCGCCGACGAGAACTACCTGCGCGAGTCGATCCTCAACCCGAACGCCAAGATCGTCGCCCGCTACGAGCCGATCATGCCGGCGTTCGCCGGCCAACTCAATGACGAGGAGGTCAATCAGCTCGTCGCCTACATTCGCTCGCTGGGCCAATCCAACGCCGACGATGGCGGGACGACGCCCCAGCCGGGCGGGACAGCGGTGCCCGGCAACGACGGCGCCGACAACCAGGCTGCACCAACTGGAACCGCGCCCTAGTGCTCTTTCAAGCGACATTGTAGGGAATAGAACACGGATCAGACGGATCGAACCGATCTGTACGGATCAGGAAGAAAACCATCCGTGGACATTCGCTTCATCCGTAGCATCCGTGTTCGATGGCCGAACATCTACTTTGGAACAGCACTAGTGCGCTTTCGGCGCAGGGGTCAGGGATCAGGATGCTGGTACGCGAAACAATAACTCTGAACTCAAAACTCATAACTCAAAACTGCACTAGAGGAAGGTAACGATGAGCGCGACCACAGCGACGCCAGTTGTCAGGCCGCCGAGAAACTACCTCAATATCAGCTATGCCGTGAGGTCGTGGCTGCTGACCCTCGACCACAAGCGGATTGCGATTCTCTACATCCTCTCGATCACCTTCTTCTTTGTGATCGGCGGCATCGCCGCGACGCTGATCCGCGTGGAGCTGGTCACGCCGCAGGGCGATCTGGTCCAGTCGGAGACCTACAACAAGCTGTTCACGATCCACGGCCTGGTCATGATCTTCTTCTTCCTGGTGCCGTCGATCCCGGCGACGCTGGGCAACTTCCTGCTGCCGCTGATGATCGGCGCGCGCGACCTGGCCTTCCCAAAGCTGAACCTGGCGAGCTGGTACGTCTTTATGCTCGGCAGCCTGTTCGCGATCCTCATGGTGGTCCTGGGCGGGGTCGATACCGGCTGGACCTTCTACACCCCCTACAGCACACTGAGTAACACCTACGTCAGCCTGACCATCCTGGGCGCCTTCTTGGCCGGGTTCAGCTCGATCTTCACCGGGATCAACTTTATTGTCACCACCCACACCATGCGCGCGCCGGGATTGACATGGTTCCGGCTACCGCTGTTCGTCTGGTCGATGTATGCGACCAGCCTGATCATGGTGCTGGCGACTCCGGTGCTGGCGGTCACGCTGCTGCTGGTATTCCTGGAGCGAACGATCGGGATCGGCATCTTCGACCCCGCGCTGGGCGGCGACCCGGTGCTGTTCCAGCATATGTTCTGGTTCTACTCGCACCCGGCGGTGTACATCATGATCCTGCCGGGCATGGGCGTAATTAGCGAGCTGATCGCCTGCTTCTCCCGCAACCGACCGTTCGGCTACAAGTTCATCGCCTTCTCCAGCCTGGCGATCGCCAGCGTCGGCTTCTTGGTCTGGGGCCACCATATGTTCGTCTCCGGCCAGTCGGTCTTCGCGGCGATGACCTTCTCGCTGCTCAGTTACCTGGTCGCCATCCCATCGGCGATCAAGGTCTTCAACTGGACCGCCACACTGTACAAGGGCTCGATCTCGCTGCGTACGCCCATGTACTACGCGCTGGGGTTCATCGGCCTGTTCGTGATCGGCGGGCTGACCGGGCTGTTCCTGGCCGCGCCCTCGGTCGATGTCCACGTCCACGATACCTACTTCGTCGTCGCCCACTTCCACTACATCATGGTCGGCGGCACGCTCTCGGCCTACCTGGGCGGGGTTCACTTCTGGTGGCCGAAGATCACCGGGCGGATGTACCCGGAGGGGCTGGGCAAGTTCGCGGCGTTTACACTGTTTATCGGCTTCAACCTGACATTCTTCCCGCAGTTCCTGCTGGGCTACGAGGGCATGCCGCGCCGCTACCACGAGTACGCGCCGGAGTTCCAGGTGCTGAACGTGCTGTCGACAGCCGGCGCCTCGATCCTGGCGGTCGGGTTCATTCTGCCGCTGGCATACCTGATCTGGTCGCTGCGCTACGGCCGGCTGGCCGGCCCGAACCCGTGGGGCGCCACCGGGCTGGAGTGGCAGACTCCCTCGCCGCCGCCAACCGAGAACTTCGCGACCATCCCGGTGGTGACTGAGGACGCATACCAGTACCTGCCGGAGCAAGATCAGGTCTTTGTACCGCAGGGGAGCGAACGTGTCTGAGACAGTATCCGCCGGCAAGACATCGTCGATCGACGAGCACCGCGTGCCGAGTGGCCACGATGACCACGGTCACGCCCATGTCGCGCACCAGTTCGAGACGGCCGAGCAGCAGCACGAATTGTCGACGGTGGGGATGTGGGTGTTCCTGGCGCAGGAGGTCATGTTCCTGGGCGCGGTGTTCGTGGCCTACTTCGTCTACCGCGCCAACTATGTGGCCGAGTTCGCCGCCGCCGCCCACCACCTGAGCATCCCGCTCGCCACCGCCAACACCTTTGTGCTGCTCACCAGCAGCCTGACCATGGCAATGGCGGTCCACTCTGTGCAGACCGGCAACCGCCGCGCGCTGGTGGCCTTCCTGGTCGCGACGCTGATCCTGGGGGCGGCGTTCCTGGGCATCAAGGGCTACGAGTACTACGTGGACTACCAGGAGCACCTGGTGCCGCTGCGGGGCTTCGACTTCCACCCCGAGGACGTGCCCGACACGCCCAAGGCCAGGATGTTCTTCAGCTTCTACTTCGCGCTGACCGGCCTGCACGCGGTGCATATGATCGTCGGCATCGCGGTGCTGTCGGTGATCATCTGGATGGCCTGGCGCGGCCGGTTCTCGCCCGAAAACCCGATGCTGATCGAGGGGATGGGGCTGTACTGGCACTTTGTCGATATCGTCTGGGTGTTTCTGTTTCCGATTCTGTATTTGCTGCATCCAGTGATCTGAAAGTAGGGGGAGTTTGAGGGAAGCCGCCCTTCAAGAATAACCCCACCCACATGCTCAAGGTATGCAGCCCAGCCGCTGGGGTCTGATATGAAAGCACATCACATTATCTCGCCCGTAACCTACCTGATCGTCTACGCCGTGCTGCTGGTGCTGCTGGGCCTAACCGTCGCGGTGACATATCTGCATCTTGGGCCGTTGGGCACGCTGATCGGCCTCTCGATCGCGGTGATCAAGGCACTAGTGATCATCCTGTACTTCATGCACGTCCGCTACAGCAGCCGCCTAACCCAGATCTTCGCCGGGGCGGCGTTCGCGGCCCTGGCGATCATGATCGGCCTGACGCTGAACGACTACATCAGCCGCAACTGGCTGGCGCCGCCGGGGATCTGAGAGACTGTATAAAAAGGGGGAGTTTGAGGGGAAGCCCCCTCAAACTCCCCCTCTTTTCAAACAGTTTCTAATACTCTTCGATCGTGACACGCTTCATCATGTCGCCCTCGTTGATCGCGTTGACGACCGACTGGCCCTCGATCACCTTGCCGAAAACGGTGTGCTTGCCGTTCAGGTGCGGCTGCGGCGCGAGGGCGATAAAGAACTGGCTGCCGTTGGTGTTCGCGCCGGCGTTGGCCATGGAGATCGATCCGGTCTCGTGCTTGAGTGGGTTGTTCCTAAGCTCGTCCTCGAATCGATACCCCGGCCCCCCGGAGCCGCTGCCGGTCGGGTCGCCGCCCTGGATGACAAAGGGCGGGCTTTTGATCACCCGGTGAAATTTGATGCCGTCGTAGAAGCCCTCGCGGGCCAGGAAGACAAAGTTGTTGACCGTCTTGGGCGCGTAGGTCGGGTACAGCTCCAGCACAATCGTGCCGCGATTGGTCTCGACGGTCGCGCGGTAGTTCTTGGCCGGGTCGATCTGCATCGACGGCGGCTCGTTCCACTGCTTTGCGGGCATGAGGTGTTCTCCTTTCTCGCTACACAGTTCTCATGTAGCGTCGCAGGATTATACCATGAGCGGATAGGGGAGCGGATAAAACGGATAAGCGACCGCCGACAAGATGACAAGGTGAAAGGGTGAAAGGGTGAAAGGGTGAAAGGGTGAAAGGGTGAAAGGGGGACTTCACGTTTCACGCTTCACGTTTCACGTTTCACAATGCAACTGACGACTGACAACGGACAACCGACAACCGACCACAGACAACTATCGGATCACCCCAAGACGTTCCGTGTCATTCAGTTTCGCGCGCGTTGGGTGTATAGTGCTCCCATCAGATTGTTAACCACGGTTGGTCAGTGCGGTTTGTAAGGATGCCTCTGCCGGGTCTGACCATCCCATTCCTTTATTAAGGAGGAGTGTCATGGCAACATCAAAGCGACGCGAGAACAAGCAGCCAGCCACCAAGCCCACCCAGTACAGCTCGGCCGGCGCGCCGACGCTGATCGAGGCGGTAGATGCCCAGCGCTCGGCCGGCACCGATGCGCGCGATCGCAGCGCGCAAAGCCTGGCCGCCGAGCGGATGGCGATGCGGAGCCGCAACGTCGGCATGGCCGTCGGCCTGGGCGCGCTGCTGCTGGTGGGTGGGCTGCTGGCCTTCTTCCAACCGTGGGCGCCCGCGCAGCCGGTCGCCGTCCCGACCGAGCAGCCGACCACGGTTCCCACCGCGCAGCCCACCACCGCGCCAACGGTGCAGCCGACCGCCGTTCCCGCCGCCGCGCAGCCCACTGCCGTCCCAGCCGCGCAGCCCACTGCCGTCCCAGCCGTGCAGCCGACCGCCGTTCCCGCCGCCGCGCAGCCTGCTGCCCAGCCCACCGTCGTGCCGCAAGCCGGCGTGCCGGTCGCCTGCAACGCTATCGCCGGGCTGCCGGTCTTCGCCGACGCGGTGTGCATCGAGCAAGACACCGACCAGGACGACGGCGTACTCAAGACCGAGAACACCTATGCGACCACAGCCTCGCCCGACGACGTGCGGCGCTTCTACGAGGGCGCGTTCCCGCAGAATGGCTGGACACTCCAGGAGTTCAGCTACGATGTCAACTTGGGCCAGCGCCAACTGACGATCGATGTCGAGGCGCAGCAGGGGCCGACCGGCGTCTTCACCAGGCTCAACCTGTCCGAGGACGGCGCGCCCGCCACCGCCGCGCTCAATGCCTGCAACGCCATCGCCGGGCTGCCGACCTTCCCCAACGCGACCTGCATCGACTTCGATCTCGACAACGACGACGGCGTCATCAAGACTGATAACACCTACACCATCGCGGCGTCGCCGGAGGAGGTCCGGGCCTTCTACGACCAGGCGCTGGCGCAGAATGGCTGGACGCCCCAGGAGTTCAGCCACAACATCATCCAGGGTCTGCGGCGCCTGCAAGTCGCCGGCGACGCCCAGCCGGGGCCAGCCGGCACCTTCACCAGGCTGACGATCGCCGAGAGGTAAACGCGGCATCGAGCGGAACGCATCAAGGAGCCTCGGCAGACGGCTGCCGAGGCTCCTTGATGCGTTCCGCCATTTGGAAGCATGTCGCCCGTTGTCTCCATCGTTCATCGTGGCGCGACGAATGCCGTAGGGGCGAAGCAGTTGCACCTATTGAGCAAACCACGTTGTCAATAAAGGCAACTGCTTCGCCCATACCCACATTGTCACCGTTGCCAGCATTGTTGAACACCCGGCCCACATTGTCACCGTTGCCCCATCGCCACCGCCGCCACCCCACATTGTCGCTGTTGCCAATATCGCCGCCATCGCGGGCGCGGCCACCTCAATGATCGTTGCCCCAAACGTGACCACAGAGATTTCGGGTATACTATTCACCTATTCCAAGAGAGGAGCCTTCACCCACACAACGCAAGGATACAACTATGACCATGTCAGGAGTCAACGTCGGCATTATTGGCTGTGGCGCCATCAGCGGCATCTACCTGGAGAACGGCAAGGTCTTCGACATCCTCAACGTCGTCGCCTGCGCGGACTTGGACATCGAGCGGGCCCAGGCGCGGGCGGCGCAGTACGGGGTAGCGCGGGCCGGCTCGGTCGAGGAACTGCTGGCCGACCCGGAGATCGCGATCGTCATCAACCTGACGATCCCGGCGGCCCACGCCTCGATCGCGATGGCCGCTATCGCCGCCGGCAAGTCGGTCTACAACGAGAAGCCGCTGGCGATCGCCCGCGCCGAGGGGCGCCGGATGCTGGACGCCGCCGCCGAGCGCGGGCTGCTGGTCGGCTGCGCGCCCGATACCTTCCTCGGCGGCGGGCTCCAGACCTGCCGCAAGCTGATCGACGACGGCTGGATCGGGCGACCGTTCGCGGCGACGGCCTTTATGATGGGCCGTGGCCCCGAAAACTGGCATCCCAACCCGGATTTCTTCTATCAGACCGGCGGCGGGCCGATGTTTGACATGGGGCCGTACTACCTGACCGCGCTGGTGTCACTGCTCGGCCCGGTGCGGCGGGTGACCGGCTCGGCGCAGATCTCCTTCCCGGAGCGCAATATCACCAACCGCGAGCACATCGGCTACGGCCGCACAATCCCGGTCGAGATCCCAACCCACGTCGCGGGGGTGCTGGACTTCGCCGGCGGCGCAGTGGCGACGCTGGTGACGAGCTTCGACGTGTGGGCGGCCGAGCTGCCGCGCATCGAGATCTACGGCACCGAGGGCACGCTGAGCTTGCCCGACCCGAACACCTTCGATGGGCCGGTGCGGATCAGGCGGGCCGGCGCGGCGGGCTGGAGCGAAGTGCCGCTCACACACGGCTACAGCAAGAACAGCCGCGGGATCGGCGTCGCTGATATGGCCTACGCGCTCCGCTCGGGGCGGCCCCAACGTGCCAGCGGCGAGCTGGCTTACCACGTGCTAGACATCATGCACGCCTTCCACGACGCATCGCGTGAGGATCGGCATATCGCCCTGAGCAGCACGTGCAGTCGACCGGCCCCGCTCCCGCTGGATTTGCGAGAGGGCATCCTGGATACGTAGCGCACGGCTCCAAAAAAGGGGGTTTGAGGGGGCAGCCCCCTCAGTCTTCCCCACTCACATTGTAAAGTCGAACGGCATCACCCGAAACCTGGCTCAGAGATTGGAGCCTGTATGATTAAGGATGATCATGCCACCTGAACCAATCCGCTGGGGCATCCTGGGGACCGGCAATATCGCGAAGCAGTTCGCCCGCGGGCTGGCGGTGCTGCCGGATGCCGCGCTGGTGGCGGTCGGTTCGCGGTCGCAGTCCACCGCCGACGCCTTCGGCGAGCTATTCGGCGTGCAGCGGCGCCACGCCGGCTACGACGCACTGGCCAACGACCCCGGCGTGGACGCCGTGTATATCGCCACGCCGCACTCGCTCCACCACCAGAACAGCCTGCTGTGCCTGCGGGCCGGCAAGGCGGTGCTATGCGAGAAACCCTTCACGATCAACGCCCACCAGGCCCAGGAGGTCATCGCCTACGGGCGCGCGGCGGGCTTGTTTGTCATGGAGGCGATGTGGACGCGCTTCCTTCCGATCATGGTGCGCCTGCGCCAGCTCCTGGCCGAGGGGGCGATCGGGGAGGTGCGCATGCTCACGGCCGACTTCGGGTTTCGGGCCGAGGTGAACCCGGCCGGGCGCCTGTTCAACCCGGCGCTGGGCGGGGGCGCATTGCTGGATGTCGGCGTCTACCCGGTGTCGCTGGCCTCGATGGTCTTCGGGGCGCCGGCCCGCGTGACCAGCCTGGCGCATCTCGGCGCGACCGGCGTGGACGAGCAGGCCGGCATCATCTTCGGCTATGATGGTGGGCAACTGGCGCTGCTGTCCACGGCAATCAGAACCAGCACGCCCCACGAGGCGCTCCTGATCGGCACCACAGGGCAGATCAGGCTACACTCACCGTGGTGGATGCCGACCCAGATGACTGTGCTGCGGGCCGGCCAGGAGGCCGAGCTGATTGAACTGCCGTTCGAGGGCAATGGGTACAACTACGAGGCGGCCGAGGTCATGCGCTGCCTGCGCGCGGGCGAGCGTGAGAGCGCGACGATGCCGCTCGACGAGACGCTTGCGATCATGGGCACGCTCGACGCACTCCGGCAGCAGTGGGGACTGCGGTACCCCGGAGAATCCTGAGTTGGAACGGGAGGGGCAAGGAGAGGGCAGCCCTCCCCTTAAACCCCACCCCATCCCGTCGTAAGGGGTCCAGATCATTATCTGGAAGACTATAGAAAGAGGAGCCCAGATGCGTTATGGACGCCTCCCTGGCATCGACAAGCCGATCTCGCGGCTCGTGCAGGGCACGATCATGGTCAACTCGAAAGAGCTGGAGCGCTCGTTCGCGCTGCTGGATGCCGTGTTTGAGCTTGGGTGTACGACCTTTGACACCGGGCACGTCTACGGCAGCGGCGACAATGAGCGCACGGTCGGGCGCTGGGTGCGCGAGCGCGGCCTGCGCGACCAGGTCGTGATCATCGGCAAGGGCGCGCACCACAACCAGGACCGCCGCCGGGTCACGCCGTTTGATATCACCGCCGATATCCACGACTCGCTGGCGCGGTTTCAGTTCGACTCCATCGATCTCTACCTGCTGCACCGCGATGACCCGACCGTGCCGGTCGGCCCGATCGTCGAGGTGCTGAACGAGCACCGGCGAGCCGGCCGGGTGCGGGCCTTCGGCGGCTCCAACTGGACCCACGATCGCATCCAGGCGGCCAACGCGTACGCCAGCGAGCGCGGCCTGGAGCCGTTCGTCGCCGCCAGCCCGAACTTCAGCCTGGCCGTGCAGACGCAGGAGCCGTGGCCGGGGTGTATCAGCATCAGCGGGCCGGCGGCTGCGGCGGCCCGCGCCTGGTATGCCGGCGAGCGCATGGCGCTGTTCACCTGGTCGAGCCTGGCGGGCGGGTTCTTCTCCGGCCGCTTCCGGCGCGACAACCTGGATACGTTCGAGAGTTACCTCGACAAGCTCTGTGTTGAGTCCTACTGCTCCGAGGAGAATTTCCGGCGCCTCGACCGGGCCGAGCAGCTCGCCGCCACCAGGGGACTCAGCCTGCCCCAGATCGCGCTGGCCTATGTGATGAGCCAGCCGCTGGATATCTACGCATTGGTCGGCTGCCAGACTGGCGAGGAGTTTCGCGCCAACGCCGCCGCCAGCGAGATCCCGCTCACGGTGGAGGAGATCGCGTGGCTGGAGCTGCGTGATGCGTGAAACGTGTTGCGTGTTGCGTGTTGCGTGCTTTCGGGCGGCCACGGAGGGCCGGGGCGGCCACGGAGAGCCGGGGCGGCCACGGAGGGCCGGGGCGGCCACGGAGGGCCTGCCCTACAGGTGATCGGTGCTTCGGGGTTCGGTGGGGGGCGAACACGAGGTTCGCCCTTACGTGGTTCTGTGGTGGGGGCGTATGCGATACGCCCTTACATGGCTCTATCCTCCATCCTCCATCCTCAGATACACCCCTTCACCCTTTCACCCCTTCACCTTGTCACCTTGTCACCTTGTCATCTGGTCACTCGCCGGTGTAGGCGATCACGTCGATCTCGACCATGATCCCGAGTAGCTGGCTGCCCACGGTCGTGCGGGTCGGCTTCGGGTCGGGGAAGTAGCTGGCGTAGACCTTGTTGTAGCGCTCGAACATGCTGAGATCGCTCAGGTGGACGGTCGCCTTGACCACGTCGGCCATGGTCGCGCCGGCGGCCTCCAGGATGATCTTGACATTCTCCAGGGTGCGCGCGGTCTGCTCCTCGATCGTGTCGCCGGTAACATTGCCGGTCGCCGGGTCGAGCGGTCCCTGCCCGGAGACGAAGACGAAATCGCCGACCCGCAGGCCGGGCGAGTAGGCTCCGAGCGGCTTGGCGCCGCCGGCGGGCTGGATGAGTTGCTTGGTCATGGTGCTCCCTCTCTCGATTTAAGGTTTTTCGGCTACGTGATGCGTGAAACGTGTTGCGTGTTGCGTGTTGCGTGGCATCCGGGCGGCTACGGGCATCCGGGCGGCCACGGACGGGCGGCCACGCACGGGCGGCCACGCACGGGCGGCCACGAATGGGCGGCCACGAATGGGCGGCCACGGAGGGCTCGCCCTACAGGTTCTCGGTGCTTCGGGGTTCGGTGGGGGCGTATGCAATACGCCCTTACGTGCTCTGGCCCGGTCTCCATCATCACCTTGTCATCTTGTCATCTTGTCATCTTGTCATCTTGTCACGTTCGCTTGCCCCGCGCCAGGATGGGCCAGACCTGCGCGACGAGGCCGCCGCGCACCCCGATCAGCTCGTCGGCCAGGTTGACGGTGGTGCAGACGTGGATCGGGTGGAAGGCGATCCGCTCGCCGACTTGCGGGTCGGCCCCGTCCTCCAGCCGCACGACGCCGTGCTCCTCGGACATGCGCTCCACATACGCCTCCATGCCGACCGCCCTGGCGTAGCCCCGCAGCAGCTTGCCGTCGGGGACCGAGTCGCCGCAGAAGGTCTTGGAGCCGCCGTCGACAGTCGCTTTGTCGGGCGCCGGGCGGCTGACCACCGTGCAGAGGATCGACAGCGCCAGATCGTCGTAGCCCATGTCGTCGCGCTCGGCCATGCTGTAGTCGCCGAAGACGTAGGTGCCGGGGCGAACCTCGGTCACGCCGGGTACCTGGGCGGCAAAGCGGGCCGTGGGCGTTGAGCCGACGCTGACCGCGCGGATCGGGATGCCGTCGGCGCGCAGCCGATCGGCCAGGTCGACCATCTGCTGGCCCTCCTCGCGGCCAAGCTCGGCCGCCGACCGCCCGCCGGCGCTGGAGAACAGGCGGCTGCGAAAGGTGAACAGCCCGTCCAGCTCGATCCCCGGCAGGTCCAGCGCGAGCCGGCACAGTGCGGCGGCCCGCTCGGGGACCACGCCCGAGCGGTTCAGGCCCGAATCGATCTCGACCCGCACGCGCACGGTCGTGCCGGCCGCCGCTGCCGCCGCACTAAGGCCCCGCGCGCCAACCTCGCTATCGACCCCGACCGTCAGGACACAGGCGCGGGCCAGCGCGGCAGCACGGCGCCACTTCTCGGCGCCGATCACCGGGTAGGCGACGAAGATGTCGTCGCAGCCGTGGGCGGCGAACACTTCGGCCTCGGCCAGCTTGGCGACGGTGATCCCGGCGGCCCCGGCGTCGAGCTGCATGCGGGCGATCGCCGGCACCTTGTGAGTCTTGACGTGTGGCCGCAGCCGCGCGCCGCCCGCGCTCACGGCGGCCTGCCAGTTGCTAATGTTAGCCTCCATGCGATCCAGATCGACCAGGAGGCAGGGCGTGTCAAGCGCCGCGATCGGTGTGCCGGGCTGGATCATAGGGTCCTCCTGCGAAGCGGGTGAGTCCGGTGGATGGCTGAGTATACCATGATACCGACTAGACGTAGTAGACATTCCTTCCGGCGGCGGTAGGCTTCTTGCAGGAGACATGATTCATTGGCGCCGCCGGCCAACAAACGTTGGCGACATCCCCCAACACTCTGGTTGCTATGGGCATCGGGTGCGCTCTCCTACGAGATCGTGGCACGAACTTAAACTAAATATTAAGAAGCAGCCACATCTTTTAATTGTCTAGAAGCGTTATAACTTGTACGATAAGCTTAACCACACTATGACAGACCGTGCAAGCCTTCAGCCGATCGACGGCGATACGAGAAGGAGGTGCGCCCCGCTTCGTATACGTCCCAGCACTGCAACGTATAATAGAAACCACCCCAGCATTATAAAGGAGGTCGTGGTATGCTCCAGATGACAATGGCCCGCCCATACTCCAGGAGCCTACATCTCTTATGCGCCACTGCGCTGATGTTCTGGCTTGTCGGCGCGGCGGCGACGTTCTCTCCCGGCTCGACAATCTCGCCTGGCTTCAGCCGTTTCTTCGGCGATACCGCGCCGCACTACAGCGCCCAGTCGCCGGAACAGGCCGCTACGGCGGCGCTCAATGATATCGCGCCGACGAGCGCCGGCTATGAGCTGCGTAATCCGCGCCACAGCGCCGCGTTTACGACCGATGGGCTGCGCTTCACTCCCCAACGCGGCGGCCCGAGCTGGCATTGGCAATTGCGGCATGTCGGCGCCGACGCGACCGTTCTCCCCAGCGTAACACTCGGCGCTGTCGCGCCCCAGCAGGACGCGCCCGGCGTCGTCGCCTACTCGCGCGGCGCGCTGGTCGAGCGCTACCTGGCGCGGCCGGAGAGCGTCGAGCAGCAGTTTGTGATCGAGCAGCCGCTGGGCTTGGGCGGCGCCGACCTGACGCTTGAGGGTGCGGTTCGCTCGGCGGGCGCGTTCGAGGCCACGCCGCGCGGCTGGCTCTGGCGCGAACTCGATCGGCGTGGTCTCGCTTGGCAGCGTCTTCGTGTACGACGCGCACGGCCAACCGCTGCCGGCGACGATGAGCGTCACGCGCAACTCGACCCGCATCGTGGTGAATGGCGACGCCCTGGCGCGGGCCGCCTATCCGGTGACGATCGACCCAGAGATCGGCACCAATGACTTCCAGATCAGCGCCATGGGCACCGCCGACGACCCGGCGACGCAGCTCTCCGGCTTCGATACGGCGGTCGCGTTCAACTCCACCAGCGGCGAGTACCTGGTGGTGTGGGCCGGCGACAATATCGCCCCGACTGTGGACGGCGAGTCCGAGATCTGGGGCCAGCGCATCAACGCCGCGTCGGGTGCCAAAGTCGGCTCGCAGTTCCGCATCAGCAACATCGGAACAGCCTCAAACACCAGCTTCGATGCGCTCAAACCGGCGGTGAGCTACAACAGCACCAATAACGAGTACCTGGTGGTCTGGACCGGCGACACCAACGCCGGCGCATTGGTGGACGGCGAGTTCGAGATCTACGGCCAGCGCATCAGCGCCAGCGGCGCGGAGTTGGGCACCAATGACTTCCGCATCAGCTCGAGCGATGACGGTTTCTCGTACTTCGACGCCAATGAGCCGGACGTGACCTACAACCCGACTGGCAACGAGTACCTGGTGGTCTGGTCAGGCACGATCACAGCAACCAACAGCGCCACGGCGGAGTTCGAGATCCTTGGGCAGCGGCTGAACGGGGCGACCGGCGCCGAGGTCGGCACCGGCGACTTCCGCATCAGCGATATGGCCCAGGATGAGAATTTCTCATTCGATGCTGTTACGCCGGCCGTGACCTTCAACACAACCGGCAATGAGTACCTGGTGGTCTGGTCGGGCGACGACAACACGGGCGCGCTGAGCGACGAGGAGTTCGAGATCTTCGGGCAGCGCCTCAACTCGACCGGCGGCGCGATCGGCACCAACGACTTCCGCATCAGCGAGATGGGGGCGGACGGCAACCCGCTCTTCCAGGCATCCGGCCCTGATCTCAGCCTACAACAGCACCAACAACGAGTACCTGGTGGTGTGGGAAGGCGACAACCCGCCGTTGAGCGAGGGCGAGATCGAGATCTGGGGCCAGCGGCTGGGCTACAGTGGCGGCAACCTGGTCGAGACCGGCACTAGCAACTTCCGGATCAGCAATATGGGGCCGGACAACAGCGGGGTGTATGATGCCAACACTCCGGCGGTCAGTTATAACGCGACCAGCAAGGAGTATCTGGTGGTCTGGTCGGGCGACACCAACGCCGCCCCGCTGGTGGACCAGGAGTTCGAGATCTATGGCCAGCGGCTCACCGCCGCCACTGGGGCCGACGCCGGCACCGACTTCCGCATCAGCGATATGGGGCCGGACGGCAACACCAGCTACACGGCCCTGCTCCCGGCTGTGGCCACCAGGAGCGCGGAGTACCTGGTCGTGTGGGTCGGCGACGATGACAGCGCCGGCCTGGTGGATAACCAGTTTGAGATCTTCGGCCAGTTGATGACCTTCGGCCTGCCGACAGTCTCGAACGTCAACTCGGTGGCCGGCACCAGCGGCGCGACCCTGACCGAGGGCGAGAGCACCAACGCCGCAATCACGCAGTTGCTGGTCACTTTCAGCACCAGCATGAACGTGACGCAGGCAGAGACCGAGGCCAACTACCAGCTGATCACCGACGGCGGTGACGGCATCTTCCAGACTGCGGCCTGCGCCGCGACCGCCGGCGACGACGCGTCGATCACCGTCGACAGCGCGACTTACATAACGGCGACGCGCACCGTCACCCTGACGGTGAACGGCAGCACGGCGCTGCCGGAGGAGCGCTACCGCCTGGCGGCCTGCCCGACCCTGACCGACAGCGACGGCAACCAGCTCGATGGCAACGCCGACGGCACCGCCGGCGACGCATTCACCCGCATCTTTAGGATCGACACGACCGCGCCGGTGCTCGCCCTGCCCGAGGACATCACCGTCACGGCAACCGGCCCCAGCGGCGCGGTGGTGACATACAGCGCGACGGCCACCGATAACGGGGGCTCGGTGCCGGTGACGTGCTTCCCACCTTCCGGCAGTATCTTCGCAATCGGCACCACCACGGTCAACTGCACCGCCACCGACGCCGCCGGCAACGACGCCACCGGCAGCTTCACCGTGACAGTGGTGGAGGAGGGTGTGGTGGCAGCTAACCTGTCGGTCGGCGCGGAATCGCCCTCGATCCAGGTGGTGGTCGGCCGCACCCAGATCTTCACCTTCACAGTGGCGAATGGCGGGCCTAGCGCGGCGACCGGCGTGCAGGCCAGCGCCACGCTTCCGGCGGGCTTGGCGGTCGTCTCGGCCACGGCCAGCCAGGGCACCTGCTCGACCACTGGCACGACCGTAGTTAACTGTAGCATCGGCCAGTTGGCTAACGGGGGGACTGCCACAATCACGATCGTCGCCAGCGCCTCACAGATCGGGGCCAAGAACTTCACCCTCAGCGTGACCAGCGCGACGGATGACCCGGTTACGGCCAACAATTCGGTGAATCAGACGGTGACGGTCGTCGGGACCAAGGTGTACCTGCCGTTGATTCTCAGATAACAGAAGAAGGGGGAGTTTGAGGGGTCGCCCCTCAAAATTCTCCCTTTCCACCACCGAATCTAAAAAGGGGAGTTTGAGGGGTCGCCCCTCAAGAGTCCCTCTCCACCACCGAATCTAAAAGGGGAGTTTGAGGGGTCGCCCCTCAAGAGTCCCTCTCCACCGAAAATGAAGTATCATGCGGGAAGCCCACGCGGGCTTCCCGCATCTTCTTTTAAGCGAGGAGCTGCCATGCTGCAAAGTATCGAGAGCTTCGTCGACTACTTCGAAGGCATCCGCCGTCGCACGCTCAACTATGTCAGAATCATCCCGGCCGATCAGTTGGGCTGGTCGCCCGGCACGGGCGAGTTCACCTGCAGGGAGATCGTGCGCCACCTGACCGCCGCCGAGCAGATGTTTGTCGGCGCGGTCGTCGAGGGGCGCTGGCGCTACGCCGGCCACACCCACAACTCTGAGCACGGATTAGAGGGGCTGATCGCCGACCTGGAGTCTGGACACCACGCGGCGATGGCTGCCCTCCGCGCGCTGAACGACACGGCGCTCTCCGAGCCGCGCCCGACGCTCAACGGCCCGACCGTCAAAGCCTGGCGGCTACTGATGGCGATGGTCGAGCACGAGATCCACCACCGCAGCCAACTCGCGATCTACCTGGCCACGATGGGCGTCCCGCCGCCGCAGATCTACGGGCTGGGCGTCGAAGACGTGATCGCGCTCGCGACCGGGTAGCCACGACCGAGCCTCGGTGACAAGGAATTGAAAATTGAGAATTGAGAATTGAGAACCTGTAGGGCAGGCCCTCCGTGGCCGCCCGCTCCGTGGCCGCCCGCACGCCACGCGCATCACGTTTCACGTTTCACGGTTCACGTTTCACATATGTAAGGAGAAAATCATGAAAGCACTGGTCTACGAGGGGCCGCGCCAGATGCAGATCCGCGAGGTGCCGGAGCCGGAGCCGGAGCCGGAGGAGGTCTTGATCAAGGTCGCGTTCTCAGGCATCTGCGGCTCGGAACTCTCCGGCTACCTGGGGCAAAGCACCCTGCGCAAGCCGCCGCTGGTGATGGGCCACGAGTTCTCCGGCACGATCGCCGCGCTTGGCCCGCAAGCGCTCCAGCACAACCCCGGCCTGGCGCTGGGGCAGCGCGTCACCGTCAACCCGCTGCTGTATTGCGGGCGCTGCCGCCCATGCCTGGCCGGGCGGCAGAACCTCTGCGTGCGGCGCCAGTTGATCGGCGCGCATCGCCCCGGCAGCTACGCTGATTATGTAAAATCACACGCCCGAATGGTCTCCCCGCTCCCCGACCACCTGAGCCTCGAACACGCCGCGCTGGCCGAGCCGCTGGCCTGCGCCATCAGGGCCGTGCGCCTGGCCGAGTGCGCCCCGCCCGACCGGGTGCTGGTGATCGGGCTAGGACCGATCGGCCTGCTGATCGCCCAGGCCGCGCGGGCCTACGGCGTCACCGCGCTCGTCGCCACCGACCTGGACTCCGACCGGCGCGAGATAGCCGCCGCCTGCGGCATTCGCGCGCTCGACCCGGCGACCGACGACGTCGTGGGCCTGCTCCAAGCCGAGACCGACGGGCTGGGCGTCGAGGTCGTGATCGACGCGGTCGGCCTGACCGCGACCAGGCGGCAGGCGGTCGATGTGGTCGCAGCCGGCGGCCGGGTGGTGCTGATCGGGCTGCACGAAGAGGAGAGCCCTTTCCCGGTCAACCCCATGATTCGCCGCGAGATCAACCTCCTGGGCACCTTCGCCTATACCCCCAACGAGTTTGGCGACGCGCTAGCATGGCTGGCAGCCGGCCGCATCCAGATCGACCCCTGGCTGGTCAAGGCGCCGCTGGCCGAAGGGCGCGAGTGCTTCGAGCGGCTGCTTGGCCGGCCCGGCCCGGTCGCCAAGATTCTGCTGCATTGACCGCCTGTGACACTCCCTGTCACATCGCTAGTGTATACTACGCATATACGAGTTAGACAAGGTTTTTGCTTTCCAGTTCAGGAAAAATGGGGTTTGAGGGGGCAGCCCCCTCTGTCTCATCCCACTCACATTGTAAAGCAGAACGGCGCCACCCAAAACTCGGTCCCAGGAAAAAGGGGGTTTGAGGGGGCAGCCCCCTCTGTCTCATCCCACTCACATTGTAAAGCAGAACGGCGCCACCCAGAACCTTGTCTTATGAGATGCACGAGTACGAAAGGGAGTGACTATGTGGCGACATGGAGACGTACTAATCGCGGCGATCGACACCCTACCACCTGACGCGGCGAAGCGGGCCGGCGCCATCCTGGCCCACGGCGAGATCACCGGCCACAGCCACCGCATCGCGGCCCCCGGCACGGCCGAACTGTGGGAGCTGGGCGGCATGCTATTCGTCAAGGTCGTGGCCGACACGGCGACCGTGGTCCACGAGGAGCACCGACCGATCACCCTGCCGCGCGGGTTCTACCGGGTCTGGCAGCAGCGCGAGTACACGCCGCAGGAGATCCGCCGCGTCGTCGATTAGAGCTTATCCGAATAACCGCATCCTGAGTAGGCGCAGCCGTATCGAAGGGTGGTTATTCGGATAGGTTCTTAGTATGCCAGGAGCCGCTATGACCCTCCAAACCTTCCAGCACTACGACGAACTCTCGGTGGACGAGCAGTTTGTCCTCTCGCAGCAGGCGCGCGATGTGATCCTGAACGGGCGGGCGCCTGACGGCCTGCGGGCCAACGTTCTCGATTTCAGCGGCTGCAAAGCGCTGGGCACCCTGCCGCTCGGCCTGCGCGTGCGGCAACTCAACCTGAGCGGGTGCAACGCGCTGGAGCGCCTTCCGGCCGGGATGAGCTGCTTCGACCTGGACCTGCGCGACACCCCGATCCGCTCGCTGCCGGCGGACCTGCGGGTCACCAACCGGCTCGACCTGGAAGGGTGTACCCACCTTGAGGAACTACCGGTCGGGCTCAAGGTCGGCTCGCTCATCCTGCGCGGCTGCACCGCGCTGCGCTCGCTGCCGGAGGGGCTGGACGTCTACTTCCTCGACATCTCCGGCTGCACCAGCCTCACCGGCTGGCCGCGCTCGGCTGCGGTGCGGATCGGGCGGCTGAACCTGGCCGGGTGCGTCGGCATCAGGTCGCTGCCCACCTGGCTCACCCACCTGTCGCAGCTCGACCTGAGCGGGTGCGTCAGCCTGGCCGAGCTGCCGGAGGGGCTGCGGGTCAGCTCGTGGATCGACCTGGCCAACGCCAGGATCACGTCGCTGCCGGCGTCGCTGCGGGGCGTCCGGCTGCGCTGGCGCGGGATACCAATCGACGAGCGCATTGCGTTCCACCCCGAGACGATCAGCGCCCAGGAAATTCTGGCCGAGCCGAACGTCGAACTGCGGCGGGTGCTGCTGGAGCGCAAGGGCTACGAGACATTCCTGCACGAGACCGGCTCGGCCATCCTCGACCGCGACCGCGACCCCGGCGGCGAGCGCCGGCTGCTGAGGGTGCCGCTCCAGGGCGACGAGGACCTGGTCTGCGTCGCGGTGATCTGCCCCTCGACCGGCCGGCAGTATATCATCCGCGTGCCGCCCACGCTACGGACCTGCCGGCAGGCCGCCGCCTGGATCGCCGGCTTCGACAATCCCAATGACTACCGCCCGATCGCCGAGACATAAGCTGGAGAACCGAGAACCGAGAACCGCATCACCGATATTCTGGGTTCTTGGTTCTTGGTTCTTGGTTCTGCCGCAGCCAGATCGGCTCCCTTGGTATCCGCTCCAGCACCCCCGCGCCAAACACATCGTACAGCCCCAGGTCATCCATGTGAACATAGCCGATGTGGCAGCCGCAGGTCTCGTTGGGGCATGGCCGCTCCTGGAGGGCCTGCTCGAAGCCGGGCGCGTAGATATTGCCGATCGGCGCGCGGATGAAGTGGCAGCGCCGGATCGTGCCCTCGCCGTCGACCGCGATCACCGAATGGCCGCAGCGGCACGCCTTTCCCAGGCTTGGGTGGCGCCGGTTGTTGATCGGGAACAGCGGATCGACCGCCGCAAACCGCCGCTCGTCATCCTCGGCGTAATACTCAGGCTGGCGCTTGTAAGCGTTGATCCACAGGTAGACATGCGGCGGCAGCTCGCGGCGCAGCGCGTCGATCTCGGCGGCGTGCTCCTTCAGGCCCACGACGCCGACACTGAATCGCACGCCACGGCGCTCCAGCTCGCGGCAGCGGGCCAAGAAGCGGGCACGCGGGACTTCGGCTGGGTGAAACGTTGCCCAGATGCCCAGGCGGTCCCGGTCGCACGCCTCGACCCAATCAAGTCGGCAGGAAAGGTTGGTCTGGATCGCGGCCTTCTCCACATTCGGCAAGTTCGTCAGCCGGACCAGCGCCCGCTGGTAGCGCCTGCGGATCAGCGCCTCGCCCCAGGGCGTGAAGAACACCGAGATCCGATCGCCGTCCCGCCCGGCCACCCAATCGACGAAGCGCTCCAGCGCCCGGCGGTCGGCCTCGTGCTCGGCGGCGGTCTCGGCGTGCTTGGCGAACGGGCAGTACACGCAGCCGTAGTTGCAGCTCGACAGCGGGCCACGATAAAGGATGGAAAGATCCATATCTCGTCCTCAACACACTCTGCTCATGCCTATTCGGGAATCGACGTTCGGTGGTCAGTGTGCTCCAAAACAAACTCGGCATAGGGCACCGTCCACACGACCGGGTGCCCGATCCGGTGGCCGGTGTAGCCATCCTCGCCGTAGGCCGTGCCGTGGTCGGAGCAGAGGATGACCAGCGCCGGCGCGCGCCGCCGCAGCACCCCGAAGAGCGCGGGCAGGTGGCGATCGACGTAGGCCAGCGCCGCCGCGTGGGTCTCAAGCGTATCGTGGCCGGCGCCCGGCAGGAAGATACAGTTCGGCTGGTGCAGCGCGGAGATGTTGACGAATAGAAAGACCCGCCGATCGGGCGGCAGCCGGCCCAGGATCGTCGCCGCCAGCCGGACCTGGTGCTCGGTCGAGTGTGGGTCGGTCACACCCATGCAAGCCTCCCAGTGGCTCTCGGCGAACAGCCCCGGCAGGACGCGACTGAGCGGGGTCTGCTTGTTGAAAAAGCCGACCCCGCCGATGCAGACGGTGTGGTAGCCCAGCCCGGCCAGACCGGCGACGATGTCCGGCGCGTCGAAGACATAGGTCTGCGCCGTCGTCGTCTCGCTGCCGGCGAAGCGGGCGGCGAACAGGCGCGGGTGCGGCCCTGGCCCCAGCGGCGTGGGCAGGAAGCCGGCGAAAAAGGCCTGGTGGGCGGCGTAGGTGAAGCTGCCCGGCGAGTGACGCTCCTGCCAGCGAGCGCCCGGCAGCACCGCCGCCAGGTTGGGCGTCTGGCCGGCGGCCAGCGCTTCGCGGGCCACGTCGTAGCGCAGCGTATCCAGAGTCACGAGCAGGATATCGTGAGTGCCGACAAGATCGCAGGCGTTGATCATGATGAACACCACTGCATTATGACGAGTTGAAATGCTGCCGGGCCAGGCGCTCGATCAGCTCCGCGTTCGACTGAATCAGCCCCTGCTGCTCCGGCCAGAGCAGCGCCGGCAGCGCGCCGATCGGAAACCACCAGACGCCGTAGTGGTGCCGCGTGTCGGTCGGCCGGCCCTCGACTTGGTCGGTCGCAAACAGAAAATAGTGCGTCGTGATCCAGGACTTTTTGTTGTAGCTGAGTCGCTCCAGGGCCGCCAGGGGCCGCAGCAGGCGCAGCTCGGTCAGGCCGGCTTCCTCGGCTATCTCACGGCGCGCCGCCTGTTCGTAGGTTTCGCCCGCCTCAACCTTGCCTTTGGGCAAGATAAACATGCTCATGTTCGCTTCGCGCGCGAGCGCGACCAACACATCCGGCTCGGCCAGGCGCACCACGACGCCACCCGCAGAGGTGCGGTCGCGCACGCCGGCCGGGCGCTGATACCATGTGTTGTCGATGAACGTCATCACTTGGCTCCTCAGAGGCTGTCTGAAAAGGTTGATGTGTCGCTCGTAGTTCTTGGTGGAGAGGATTCTTGAGGGGCTTCCCCCTCAAACTCCCCCTTTTTCAGACAGCATCGCCAGGATCTCAGCCGCGTAGGTATCCACCCCATCGCACAGCACCCCCGGCAGCAAATCGCCGAACGCATTAACCTCCAGGATAGCGTGGCGCCGGTAGTCGGCGCTGATCAGCAGATCGACGCCGCCGTACAGGCTGCCGCCGAAGCACCGCATCGCCCGCTCGCAGCTCTGGCGCGCGGCCTCCCAGGCGACCGGGCCGATCCGCCCCAGCACCGCGTCGATGTCGCCGCGCTCGTTCAGCAGGTGCAGGTTGGTCATCGGGCCGCGGCTCAGGCGCGCGACGAGGTGCCTGGCCCGCCCGCCGATCACCACCACGCGCAGGTCGAAGGTCCGGTTGGCGAAGCCGGCCTTGGGCAGCCACTCCTCGACGTGGACGCGGTGGCGGCACAGCGCTTCGATCAGCTCGGCGATCTCGCGCTGGTCGCGATAGACCCGGATGCGGCGCGAGTTGTACAGGCGCAGCTCGCCGCCCTGCCGCACCATCTCGACCGTGGTGGTGGCCTGGTGCCGGTCACGGCTGGCCTGGTAGGCGACCACCCCCGATGCGCTGGAGCTGTGCGCCAGCTTCACGAACACCCGCGCGCGCCCGGTTTGGCGCATCTGGTCGAGCAACTGATCGTAGGAGTCGAGCGGGCCGAGCGCGCGCGGCACCGGCACCCCGGCGCCGGCCAGGCGCTGGTGGCAGCCGCACTTGTCAAACATCAGCGCGATATCGGCCGGCGCGCTCATCAGCCGGTGCGCTGGGCAGGCGGCGAGCTGGCGCTCAACCAGCCGCAGCGCCGCGCACCAGCCCAGGTACCACTGGCGCGAGGGCAGGATGCGGCCCTTCTCGAACATCAGCCGTTCGGCCGCCGCGCACCCGATCCACTCGCACCCCTCGGCCTCGGCGGCGTCGGCCCCGGCGATAAGCAGCGCCCGCTCGACCTCGAAGTCCTTCCCCGGCAACTCGATCCGCACCAGGGCGCCGGGCTGGATTGCGCCAGCCAGGCATTCCCGGCCCGCCAGCAGATCGGCGTAGGCGACGACCTGCGCCGGCGGCAACCCCAGGCGGCCAAGCGCGGCCTGGAACAGCTCGACGCGCCGACTGCCGGGGTTGCCGACGACGACAAAGCCGACCGGGCCGCCATCACTCGCTGACGGCGACATAGCGCCACACCTCGCCGTCGTCTTCTTCGTCCTCCCTGGCGTCGCTCGCGTCCACTTCGATCCCCAGGCTCTGGAGCTGGGCGACTAGCTCCTGCGAGCAGTAATGATAATGGATGTCGAGCTTTTCGAGCCGGGCGAGGGCTGGGCTGGCCAGCAGCGCCGCAGCCCCCGCGTCGGAGAGCGTGCCCAGCGAAAGATCGAGCACCCGGATGCGCTCCAGCACGGGCGCCTGGGCCAGGGCCGCGGCGATCTCGTCGGCGATCTCGCTGTCGCGCAAGCCCAGGTAGCGAAGCTTGGGAAACAGGGCGCCGCCCAGGATCGGCGCGAGATCCTCGACCGTCGTGTTGGCGCCGTAGTTCTCAGTCCCCAGCCAGAGTTCCAGGTGCTCCAGCGCGGGCAGGCGCGCGGCGCACACTACGCGAACGATCTCGGCGTCCAGCCCGCCGCTCTGGACCGTCAGCGAGAGGAGTCGGTCGTGCTGCGGGGCACCCAGGCTGAGGCCCGTCGCGCCGCGAACGCAGAAATGCTCCAGCGCGGGGTAGGCCGCGAACAGCGGCGAGACATCGGTCTGCACGATCCACGAGATCTCGCACTCCTCGTAGGTCATATCACCCAGGAAGATCGCCCGCAGGTTCGGCAGCCGATCGCGGGCCGCCACCAGCGCCTCGACTACCAACTGCGAGCCGTCGGCTTCGTACGGCTCCTCCCAGGCGCCGACCACGATGCCGACCACCTGGCTGGACGCCGGATCGTCCAGGAAAAGGGCGAAATTGTCATTCCAGACCTGCTCATCGGCCTCGTCGTAGCCCAGCGCCACACGGTAGATCGTGCCGGCGGGGTCCTGTATCCCCGTGGCCGGGTCCCAATCGACCACCGGCTTGCCGGCAAAATGGGTCGTGTGTTCGTTGATCGTCACTGGCGTGTGCTCCTTTGTGCCTGACCAGGGACTCTGTCGCCCCCATTATACCCCGCTACCGGCCAGACTGTGTCCATATAGTTGCCAGATTGGAGAACCAGGCAGTCATCGATACATCTCCAAATGGACTAAATTTCATCCCTCCTCCCAACAGGGTATTGACAACCAGCTTCTTTTCAGGTATATTCATCTTATCGAATATACACATATGTGTATACCAGAAAGGAACATGATACATGGAAGGGCTGTTTCGCCTCGCGACTGCCGGGCAGCCGCAGAGCCGCATCGCGCTGGAGCCGGTCTATAATCTGCTCAACAGTCTGGCGCTCCTGGACGCTGTGGATCGGCTACCGGCAGTTAACCACTGGGTTCGGCGCACGGCGGAGGCGCTCACAGCGCAGCAGCGCCGGGCCAACCAGGTCATCTTCGGGGAGCTGGGCGCGGCGCTGCTGGTCGAGGGCACGTGGCCGGACTTTCCCGCGTACCTGGACGCGCTGGCCACTCAGCACCCCCACGCCCTGCGCGACCGCGTCCTTGCACAGCGGCGCGACGTGGTGCCGCCGGAGGTCGCGGCATTGCTGGCCGACCCATTTCAGATGCACGACCTGATTGTCGCGCATCTGCGCCAGCTTTGGGAGGAGCATCTGGCAGCGGAATGGGCGCGCACGCAGCGCACGCTCCAGCAGCACGCCGAGTTGCTGCACCATTCGGCGCCTGGCTCAGGTATGGCGCCCGCCCAGATCAGGCAGAACTTACACACGTTCATCGCCAGTGCGACCGGATCTGTGCCTAGCGTCCAGGAGATCGTGTTTGTGCCGTCGCCCCACACCGGGCGCTACATCACACAGCTCCAGCGCGAATCGACGCTGTATCTGTTCTTCGACGCCGAACTGCACGCCGAGGCTCTGCTGCGCGATACGCCGATCAAACAGGTGGAGTTGATCGGGCGGCTGGCGGCGCTGACCGAGCCGGCGCGCCTGCGCGTGCTGGCGCTGCTGGGACAGCACAACGAGCTAACGCTCCAGGATCTGATGGCGCAGCTCGACACCAGCCAGCCCAACGTCTCGCGCTATCTCAAGACGCTCGGCAGCTACGTCAAGGAGCGGCGCGGCAAAGACAGCCGGAAACATTACCGCTTGCTGCCGACCCAGCTCGACGTGACCTTCCAGGCGCTCAAGCAGATTATATTCGCGGCGGCCACGCCGGCCGTGCCGCAGGAGGAGGATCAGATGCCATCGCAGGGATTGACATTTTACCTTGACGAGCAGGGGGCTGTGCTCTTCTGGCCGGCTCAGGAGCCGGACCGTCGCGTGATGCTTGACTATCTCGCGGGCCAGTTCGCGCCGGGCCAGGAGTACGGCGAAAAAGAGGTCAACGCAGTGCTGATGCGCTACGTACCCGCCTACATCCGCGATCATGTGACGGTGCGTCGCGACCTGATCGACGATCGCTTGCTCCAGCGCTCCGATGACGGCGCGCGCTACTGGCGCAGGGCAGAGAGCACGCTGCCCGCGCCACGCACGCTCACCGACGAGGAGGCATACGACCGCTACTGGGGCGTCGATCGAGCCGATTCCACCGAATAGACGGGGAAAAGGGGGTTTGAGGGGGCAGCCCCCTCAGTCTCCCCCCACTCACATTGTATAGGAAAGGATCTCCCCATGGCCAAGCGGAAATTCGAGCGGACCAAACCACACGTCAACATCGGCACGATCGGCCACGTCGATCACGGCAAGACCACGCTGACAGCGGCGATCACCAAAGTGCTGGCGCTCCAGGGCCGGGCGCGCTTTACATCCTACGCCCAGATCGACAATGCGCCCGAGGAGCAGGAGCGCGGCATCACGATCTCCCTGCGCCATATCGAGTACGAGACGGCGGCCCGGCACTATGCCCACGTCGATTGCCCCGGCCACGCCGACTATATCAAGAATATGATCACCGGCGCGGCGCAGATGGATGGCGCGATCCTGGTGGTGAGCGCGCCCGACGGGCCGATGCCGCAAACTCGCGAACACCTGCTGCTGGCCTACCAGGTCCAGGTGCCGGCCATGGTGGTGTTCCTCAACAAGGTCGATCTCATGGACGATGCCGAGCTGCTGGAGCTGGTCGAGCTGGAGCTGCGTGATCTGCTGACGAAGCACCACTTTCCGGGCGACACGGTGCCGATCATCCGAGGCTCGGCGCTGGCGGCCCTCTCCAGCGACGCGACGGATATCGACGCGCCGGAGTACCAGCCGATCTTGGAGCTGGTCGCTGCGGTGGACCAGGCCATCCCGACGCCACCGCGCGCTATGGACCAGCCGTTCCTGATGCCGGTCGAGGATGTGTTCGCGATCAAGGGGCGCGGTACGGTGGTGACAGGCCGGATCGATCGGGGTAAGGTCAAGGTCGGCGATCTGGTGGAGATCATCGGGATGAGCGACGAGCAGCCCAAGCGAACCGTCGTGACCGGAGTCGAGATGTTCCAGAAGATCCTGGACGCCGGCGAGGCGGGCGATAACGTCGGCTGCTTGCTGCGCGGCGTGGAGCGGAGCGACGTGCAGCGCGGGCAGGTGCTGGCGGTGCCTGGCTCGATCCGCCCGACCACGCGGTTTACGGCCAATGTGTATGTGCTGGGGAAGGATGAAGGCGGGCGGCACAAACCATTCTTCGCCGGCTACCGTCCGCAGTTCTACATCCGCACGACCGACGTCACCGGCAAGATCCAGTTGCCCGACGGGGTTGACATGGTGCTGCCGGGCGACAACGTCGAGATGACGGTGGAGCTGATCGTGCCGGCGGCGATCGAGGTAGGGCTGCGCTTCGCGATCCGCGAGGGCGGGCGCACGGTTGGCTCCGGCGTGGTCATCGGCGTGGAGTAATACCAAATCGCGTTCTGCCGTATAAAAAGGGGAGGCGTGGAGGGGCCGCCCTCCACAGAAAACCTCCCCCATGCTTCTACCCGAGAACGCGACTTGGTATAAGGCGTTCCACGAGGCAGGGAAACAAGCCATGTTGAATAAGGGGCAGTTTGGCGGGACTACCCCGCCAAACTGCCGTGTGAAAAGGGGGATTTTGAGGGGGCAGCCCCCTCAAGAACCCCCTTTCCACCACAGACTACCAGCAACAAATCAACCTTTTGGGACAGTCTCTCAAGAGAACGGCAGGTTGACAACCTTGGTGGTCTCGAACAAGAGTGGATGCAAAAGCAAGCGATTCGGCGGACTCAGCGCCACCGAGCACGGCTGCCCTTGCCTATGCTTACTATATTTCGTGCCCGTACATGCCTTGCGCGACGCGACGATGTCGAGCATGCGGTGGGGCGTCGGCGGCCCGCCAAACTCTCTCAACGCCCAGCGCGCAATCAATATCTCGGCGTGCCCATCCTTCAGCCCCTCGGCCGAAGCATACGAGCTGTTGCCGTCGCGAACATTGTTCAGCGCGACCACGTTGGAGCCGCGCCACACTGGCTGGGTGATCGCGTTGAGCAGGGCGACGATGAAGTTCCGCAAGTAGGCTGCCGCATTCGGCAGCTGCGGACAGCGGATATTCCGCCCCACCAGAACTCCACTGGCAGGTGCCGCTGCTCGGAGCGGCGTTGATGGTGACGGCCTTGGTAACCGTGTGCCGTGGCCGCTTAGTCGAGCCGCCCAGGTGATACACGGTCCCCAGGCCCATCGTCGCGTGCCTACCGATGCTGCCCCGGCTGCCCGGCGCGATGCCGGCCCGGCGTTCAAGCACCGAGAAAGTGATCCAGGCGCCGGCCACGAAGAATCCGTCGAAAATGGTCGATAAGATCGATTCGACTTGCAGCGCTAACCGATCCATGCCCATCGAGGGGCCGATCCCGGCGTGGTAGCGCGCGTGCGCCCGGCGCTGCTCCTCATTCATTTTATCCGTCGCGACATATTCGATGAGCATCTGCCCGGTCGGGTCAAAGCCGTTGACCGGGTTGTTCGCGCCGTACACATAGCGGTGCAGTTGGTCAGGGTTCTCGAAATTCACCGGGTAGGTGTCCCGGCTCAGCAGCCGCCCGTCGGCCGGGTTATAGAAGCGCGCCCGCAGGTAATACAGGCCGGTGGCCGAGTTGAAGCGCTGGCCGGTGTACAGGTAATCGGTCGAGGTGGCCGAGCTGCCCCGCAAGGCGCCAAAGGCGTCGTACAGATAGCGCTCGGCGACAACGCCGCTGCCGGTATCGAACAGCGCGCGGGTGCTGCCCTGGGCATCGCGCAGCGGGTAGGAGGTCGTGCCCCCGCTGGTCTGCTCTAGCAGCGTGATGCCGCCCATCACGTAGCTCGCCTTCACGCTGCCGCTCCCGTCGATCTCGGCCAGGACATCACCATAGGGCGACAGCTCATCCCATAGGTACTCCGTGACGACGCCGTCGGCGGTCTGGCGGAACATGTTGCCCAGCACGTCGTACTCGTAGCTGCGGCTGTATCCAGGCCCGCTGACCCCGGCCAGTTGGTCGCGGGCGTCGTAGGCGTAGGTCGCCACGCCGTCGCTGAGGAGATTGCCGCGGCCGTCGTAGGCATACGGGCGCGTGGTCGTGCCGTCGATCGTCACGCTCTCGACCTGGTCGAGGCCGTTCGGCCGGTAGGTGTACGCCATCGTCGACCCGCTCACCGCGTCCTGCATGGTCAGGCGGTTGCCGGCGCTGTCGTAGGTGAAGTTGAGGTCCCAGAGCGGCGCGTCGGCGCCGTCTTTGTGCAGCTCGCGCATGAGGCGGTTGGCGTCGCTATACTCCCAGGCCGTCGTCGAGCCGTCCAGCTCGGTCACGCCGCGCCGGTTGCCGGCCGGGTCGAACGTGTAGGCGTAGGACGCCAACGTGGTGCTGTTGAGCTGCTGCTGCAAGATATTCAGCCGGCCGAGCGAATCGTAGGCTGCGGTTTCGATCAGGCCGTTCGGATAGGTGACGGTGTCGCGCCGCGAGATGTCCGGGTCGGCGACGAAATCCTCGTAGGTGTAGGCGAAGTTCCCGGCCGTATCGGCGCACGAGGCGGGGATGCCCCCGACCTCCACGACGCACAGCCGGTTCAGCGCATCATAGGCATAGCCGACCGTCTTCGTGGTCATCCCGACGATGGTGCTGACCGAGCGCCGGTTGCCGTTGTCATCGTAGGTGGAGCTGACGCGCCGTTCCACTGGCGAGATCCCGCAGGTCAGGCCCGCCCCGTCGCCGAGCTGATCGATCGAGGTCACGCGCTGCAGCTCGTCGTAGACGTAGCAGGTGGTGCCACGGCCGTCCTTGACCTGGCTGACCTGGCCGGCGAGCGCGTACGCGTACTCGACGACCTCGCCGTCGAAGTAGTTGGCGCGCAGGAGTTGGCCCTGCGAGTCGTAATAGCTATAATTGACATGGTTGTCGGTAAGCTCATGCTCGACGCGCAGCAGCACGTCGTCCGGTGCGGCGCTCGCGGCCGGCGCCTGATCGTGCGCGGGGTTGTTGTCGAGTGGCTGCACAAAGGTGTGGGTGAAGGTCTCTTCCGATTGGTCGGGCCAGATCGTCCGTGTGACTTGCCCCAGAGCATCGTACTCGTAGGTGGTGGTACGGCCATTGGCATCCGTGATGCGCCGCACGTTCCCGGCCCCGTCGCGGATGTAGCTGGTCGTCTCCGACATCGGGTTGGTCACGGAGATCAACTGCGACGCGGCATCATACCCGTAGACCATCGTTTTGCCGTTCAGATCGGTTCGCTCGGTGATCTTGCCGGTTCCATCGTGCTCCTGGCTCCAGGTCTGGGCGTCCGGCGTGCCGTAGCTGTTGGTGATCTCAATCGGGAAGCCGCGCGCATCGTAGGTGTAGTGGAGCTGGCTGCCATCCACGGCGGTCGCGATCGTGAGGCGATTGGCATCATCGTACTGGAGCTGGGTGCGATGGGCCGCGCCGTTCACCGGGTCTTCGAGCGCCACCGGCCGGTCGCCCGCATCGTAGCGGGTCAGAGCGGTGTGCCCCTCGGCGTCAGCCTCGCCGAACTGCCGCCCGGACAGGTCGTAGCTGTACGATTGGGTCGGCGGCTTGCCTGGCTCCCACGCCTCGGTCACGTTGACGAGGTTGCCGGCATAATCGTACTCGTAGCGGATGACCTTGCCATCCTCGGCGGTCATGGTCTCGATGTCGCCGCGCCAGGTGTAGGTGTACGACACCGGCGCTGCACCTGTGGTGCTGGCCTGTTTCACCGCCCCGTTGTAATAGTAGTCGTAGGTGGTGCTCCAGCCGGTCGCCGTATCGCGCACTTCGGTCACGTTGCCGACGCGGTCGTAGGTGTAGGCGTTGGTAGCGTCCAGCCCGTCGCCGTCGCTGATCGTCATGGCGGTGACGCCGCCGAGGGTGTTGTAGTCCTTGTTGTAGTGGTAGATCAGCGTCTGCCCAAACCCATCGTCTATGCTCAGGGTTATCGTCCCCGGCCCGCCGAAGATACTGTAGTCGGCGAACAGCGTGGCGTTCCCCAGCGGGTCGGTCGTGCTGGCGACATGGCCGTACTGATCGTAGGTGTAGGTGGTTGCCGTGCTCGAATCAGCGCCCAGGTAGCTGGAGGTCGGGTTGCCATAGGAATCGTAGGTGTAGCCGCCCATCACGCCCAGGCTGTCCTCGGCGAAGTCGATATTCCCGTAGCTGTCGTAGTGGACCTCCCTGATCCGGCCCTCCGCGTCGATCAGGCGTGCCGGGCGATTCCACTGGTTGTATTCGACCCTGGCGATGTGGCCCAGCGCATCGGTCACGCCAGTGCGGTTGCCCGTGCTGTCGTAGGTATAGCAGATATTGCGCGGCGCGCAGGTGGCCGGGTCGCTCGCGAACGGCGCGGCTTCGCCGGTGTCAGGATCGGGCAGGGCGATCGCCGCCAGACTCTGGCTGGCGTCGTAGCGGTAGCGCGTCGTGCTGGTTTCCACCTGGCCTTGTGCGTCCCGACGTATGTCGATGGTTTCGCGAACCATGAGCGGGGCGCCCGACCCAGTGGCGGCATACTCATACACGACCCGCCCGCCGTCCGGGTTGGTCGTGGTCATGGTGTTCGCCGTTAGGTCATAGGCGTAGCTGGTGGTAAACGTGGTGTTTTCGTCCAGGCGCTCGGTGACTGATTTCAGGCGCCCGTTCAGCTCCGGCGGGTCGGCCGGGCTGGTGTAGTAGGCGTTGACGGCGATGTTGCGCCCAAGCGGGTCAGTCGAACGCTCGTACAGGTGCGGGTGGCTGGCCGAGTAGAAGTACTCAGCGACCGGGCTAGGACTGGCGGCGTCGAGGCTAGGGAAGGTGACAGTCTTCAAGTCGCCGCTGCCGTCATAGCCGTAGCGGTAGATGTTTCCGGCCGGGTCGGTGATCTGGGTGATGCGGCCCTGGCTGTCGCGCGCGAATGGCACGACGATATCGCCGCTGCTGCTGGCGATGCCGCCGGGGCCGAACATGAGCGTATTGCCGTTCAGATCGCCGATCGAGAGCATGCCGCCGTCGGCGCCCATCCTATACACGCGCCCGTAGGGGTCGGTGTAGGTGTAGACCGTCGGCTGGTATTGGGCCGTGTCGAGGAAGCAGAACAGGCTGCCGCCCGATGAGACCATGAGCGGGCAGCCGTCGGTGCTCAGGCTGCCGTAAACGCCACGTTCAGGCATGTAATTGGGCTTCAGCAGGAAGCCGAAGAAGCCGCCGTACGAGACGGGCGAGAAGAAGAACGTCGCACGCTGGCCGTTCGGCTGCGTCAGCGTCACGTTGTGGGCCTGATCGATCGTCAGTTGCGGGTGGCCAACGCTCAACGACCAGCCGTAGCCAAAGTCGCCGCTGCGGTTGCGCTCCAGGCTGTCGTAGGTGCGCCCGATCGTGATCGGCAGCCCAGTCACCGGGATGGTCAGATCGGTCACGCTGAAGCTCACCCGGCCCGGCTTGTAGTCGCCCACGACAGTGACGAGGATGCCGCTGTTGACCTGGTTGCCGCCACTGTCGGTGCCGCTGAGTCGGATGACATAGGAGCCGTTGGCCAGCAGCGTCGGATCAAAGGTCGCCAGCGTCGCCCCACCGCTGCCCGACACGTTCGTCGCCAGCGGCGTCGCCGCGTTGGGGTTGTCGGCCGGCCAGTAGTCGATCGTGCCCTGCTGGAGCGTCACACCGTTCGCCAGCGTGATCGGCGTCGGCTGGCTGATCGTGCTCTGATTCGCCGGGCCGCCGATCCAGCCCGGCACCGTCAGCGGGCCGGAAGGCGTCGGGGGTAGCCCAGGACCGGAGGAGGGCGGGAATTCCGGCGCTGGCTGCTGGGTAATGACCATATACGCACTGGTGGAAAATTCACCGTCATCGGCGCGCAGTTCCAGCACATACCGCCCAGGAGTACTCACCGTCACACTGGTCGTGAGTTGATGCGTATTCGCGATGCTGATTGGTCCTGGCGCGCTAATCGCTCGCCACGTCGTGGCAAGCGTGCCGCTTGCCGGGATGCCGTCGTCCGTCGCCGTACCTTGAAGTTGAACCGTATGCACGGGCGCGACGATGGTCTGATCCGCGCCGGCATCGACCAGGGGCGGCGTGTTGCCCGGCGTAACCGATGAGGTCGGAATTTCCGCGATCACCGCGACATCCAGAAAACCCTCGGAACCCCGATCGCGCCCGCGCACGGCCAGCAGATTTTGCCCAACCTGGACAAGCTGATCCGCGATCGGGAAGACAAATTCGTTGACATTGGCGCAGTTTTCGTGGGAGATCAGGCCACCCGAAATATCGACCCCGTTGAAGAAGATCTGAATGTCGTTATCGATCGCCGCGGTGATCCGCAGATTCCGCGCGCCGGCCGGCAGATCAAAGCGCTTCCGCAAAACGATTTCGGAGTTGGTCGGCCAGAATGTGCGCCTGGTGGCCTGGATAGCGCACCCGCCACCGCTGCCGAACGCGGCCTCGCCAGCCACAAAGGTCGAGTCATCAAAGGTCAACGCGCCAAAATCGCCAGGTACGCCACCGAGCGGGTAGATACGATACAGGTAGTTCGCATCTTGTTTGGCAATGACGGTGGCCGGCTGCACAACATGGATTGTCACGGTATCGCTCACGATCAGGGCTGAATCATCAGCCGTCAGCCGCAAGCGATAGGTCCCACCCAGGCTAAAGGTCGCAGTTGTTACCGCTGCGTTGGGCGTGCCGAAGCTGACCCCGCCTGGTCCTTCCACTTTACTCCAGTAGACCAGCAGGTCTTTTCCAAGCGGGCGACCGTCATCCGCTGCCTGACCCGACAGCGTCACACTATTGGTGGGGAGTGTCACCGTCTGATCCGATCCGGCATCCACGATCGGCGGGCGGTTGAGCACCCCGGTGATCGAGATCACCACCGTTGCCGGAACGGATCTGCTCAAACCATCATCGACCACATAGGTAAACTGGTCGGTCCCGGTAACAGCCGACGTAGGCGCATAGCGAAAGGCACCATTAGGGGTCAGCGCCAGCGTGCCATGCGCAGGCGGGCTGGTCAGTACGGCCGTGAGCGACTGCCCATTAGATGCATGGTCGTTTACGAGCACGCCTGTATTAGTGACAGTAAGGGTCTGCTCAATGTCAACCGTATAGTTATCATCGACAGCCACCGGCGCATCATACACCAGCGTGCTGGTCTGGGTAGCGCTGATCGGCCCGAAGGCGTTGTGCATGCTATCCTGCCAGGTCGCCTGGGCGTGGGCGCGGTACGGACTCCCGGCTTCGACGCCGCCCACCACGAACGGCACGCTGAACTGCCGCTGCTCGCTAGGGGCCAGCGCACCGCCGAGATCGAGCGTGCGGATCGTATTGTCGGGCATGATCAGCGCCAGGCTCATGCTCACCGCGTCGGACTGCCCGATATTATGTAGCGTCACGGTGTAGGTGGTCGCCTCGCCGGCCCGCACCTGCTCCGGGCCGTCCAGCTCCAGTGCCAGGATCGGCAGAGGCGCGGCAAGCGCCGAGCTGGCCTGGGCGGCGATGGTGCCGTAGGGATTGCTCGCGACATCCTCCCAGTCCAGCTCGGCCGCGAAGTCCTGGGGCTGCATATTGTCCGCCAGGCGCGCCTGGTACTCAGCGTCGCTCTCGGAGGAGCCTTTCGCGAACGTGGGGACGGCCCAGCTCGTGTGCAGCACAGCTGTCTCCCCGGCGGGCAAGGCGGGGGCAGTGGCGCCAGTGGTGATGCCATCCGGGTTGGCGACCCGCACCCGCAGCGGGCCGCTGGCGCCGCTGCCGACGTTCTGGATCGTGAGATCGATCGTCACCAACTCGCCGGGGCGCACCGTCGCCGGGGCCGCGGCGGCGAGCGTCAGGATCGGCACCTGCTCGGTGGTCGAGGCCGCCTGCGAGACCTGGCCGAGCGGCGCGCCCTGCGCATCCTGCCAGACGAGCGTCACGCTGCTGGTGAGCACTGCGCCGTCGGCCGCCGCCAGCCGATCGTTGTACGCGCTCTCGGTCTCGTCGGCCGCGCGGGTTGGGATGACCGGCACGGTCCACTGGAGCGAGCCATTGATCGTCGCGCCCGGCGCCAGGTTGGTGATCAGCATACTGCCGGTGCTGCCGTCGGGGAAGGTGATCGTGGCGGTCGCACTTGTCGCCGCCGCGTTGCCGACATTCGTGATCTCCAGCAGGTAGGGGATCGGCGTGCCCGGGCTGGTGGTAGCCGGCGCAGTCACCGCCAGCGTGAGCTGTGGGAGCTGCGGGATCGGCGTGGGCGTGGCGGTGGGCGTGCTGGTGGGTGTGGCCGTGATTGTCGGCTCCGGGGTTGACTCCGGTGTCCAGGTCGGGGTCGGCGTCTCGGTCGGGAGCGGAGTCGGAGTTGGCGTGGGGGTGGGCGGCGTGCCGTCACACGTCGTATAGCCCAGGAAGCGGGCGGAGATCCGGTTCTGGCTCGGCAGATGGTACGACACCAGCCGGATGCGCGCAAAAGCCGCCACATGGTAGCGGCTATTGGAGCCATTGTTGGTTGTCGAATCCCAGACCGGCACAGTGATGTCGAGCGTCTTTAGGAGGTCGAGCGCATCACGCACCTGCTTGCTGTTCGACACGCCCGGCTTCCCCGGCACCCAATCCCCGATCGAAACGACGTGGTCATTGGGCGCGTCTGGGTTGGTATAGGTCTCGCTGTCTCCTGGCGGAGTCAGGCTCTCGACCAGCGTCGGCACGCTGGGATGGCCGGTCCAACTCAACCAGCCGAAGTTGCCGGGCTGGCTGCCGTTGAAGATATCGTTCACGACCGTGCCCTCGGCGACGCCCGCCAGCGTCTGCGTATGCAGCGCGATCGGGTAGAGCGCACAGAGCGGGGCATCGCCGGGCGCACTCGGCGGGGCCTCGGCCGGCTGGCTCTCGGCCACAGCGGCGGGGTAGCTGGTCTTAGGGGCCGGAGCTGCGGCGGAGAGTGGGCGCGCCGGGACGAGCATGGGGCTGACGATCAGCACCCACGCCAGGGTCAGCGCGAACAGCCGGTAGCAGCGCAGCAGGGCGGAATGGGCGCGAGTTCGACAGCGTAGACATGGCAAGTCTCCTAAAGATACAACGCCAATGCCGAGACCACATCCCGCGCCGTATGCCACACGCCAGCGGAGACCTGGAAAAAGAATGACCCGGAAGGGTCGCCGGCAGACACAATCGCTCGTGCCTACCGACGACCCTTCCGGGTCACCTCTACACTCCATCTCGTCATCGCTCGCATGTGACAGCAGTGGGGGAAATAGGTTCAGTACATGTTCTACCACCTATAACGCCACCCTGCCCCCGCCGATACGCCCAGCACTCGAAAATGACGAGATTGTCACTTTTAGAGGCTATCTGAAAAGGTTGATTTGTCGCTCATAGTCCGTGTTGGAAAGGGGATTCTTGAGGGGCAACCCCTCAAACTCCCCCTTTCAGACAGCCTCTTCCACCGCCTCGGCCAGCACCCGCCACGAGTCCTCGATGTAATCGAGGCTCTGGTGGCGGAAGTAAGTGTTGTACAGCTCGGCGTAGTGGCCGCCGCCCGCCAGCAGCGCCGCGTGGCTACCCTCCTCGATGATCTGCCCCTCGCGCAGCACAATGATCCGGTCGGCGTTCCTGACCGTCGAGAGACGGTGGGCAATCACGATCGAGGTCCGGCCCGCCAGCACCACATCCAGCCCTTCCTGGATCAGTGTCTCGGTCAGCGGGTCGATGCTGGCGGTCGCCTCGTCGAGGATGACGATCGACGGGTCTTGCAACAGCACCCGCGCCAGGGCCACGATCTGGCGCTGGCCCATCGAGAGGTTGCCGCCCCGCTCGCCGACCTGGCTTTCAAAGCCATTGGGCAGGCTGGCGATCCAGTCGCCCCCGCCGACCTGCCGGGCCACCTGCAGCACCTCCTCGTCCGATGCGTCCGGCCGGCCGTAGCGGATGTTCTCCAGCACGGTGCCATCGAACAGGAACGGCGACTGGGTCACGATGCCCAGGTGCGCGCGGTAGGCGTCCAGATCCAGGCGCCGGATGTCAACGCCATCGATCATGAGCCGCCCACCCTGAAACTCGTAGAAGCGAGCGATCAGTCTGGCAATGCTCGACTTGCCCGACCCGGTGTGCCCGACCAGCGCCAACGTCTCGCCGGGGCGGATGGTCAGCGAGAACTCCGGCAGCACCCATTGTTCGTAGTCCATGGTCCGTGGTCCGTTGTCAGTTGTCCGTAGTCCATCGCTTGTCGATTCTCGGTTCTCTGTTCTTTGTTCTTTGTTCTTTGTTCTTTGTTCTGGTTCATCTGCTGCAACTGACAACGGACCACTGACAACTGACTCGTTGTAGCGGAACCGCACCTTCTCGAAGCGAATCTCACCTCTGACCGCCGTCAGCTTAACGTCATCAGTCTGGACGACCTTCAACTCGGCGTCGATCAGCGCGAAGACCCGCTCACCTGCCGCCAGACCGAGCTGGAACTGGCTCCAGAACGAGGCGATGCTGGTCAGCGGGAACCAGAATAGCGCCAGCCCCTGAATGAAAAGATACCAACTCCCGGCCGTCAGCGAGCCGTCGTAGACATTCAGGCCACCGAAGTAGACCAGGGCGGCGGTGCCGAACCCGGCCAGGAGGTTCATGATCGGGAAGATTGTGCTGAAGACGTAGCGGCTGCGCAGATTGACCTGCCGCGACTGCTGGTTGACCCCCAGAAAGTGCGCGTAGATCGCCGGCTCCTGCCGGAAGGTCTTGGCGACACCGATCCCGCTGACCGTCTCCTGGATGTGCGAGCTTACCGTCGCGCCCATCCGCCGCGAACTGGTGATGGTGCGGCGGGCGATCACCCGGAACATCAACGCCCCGGCGAAGATGAACGGCGCCAGACCCAGCAGAATCAGCGTCAGGCGCGCGCTGACACTGAACAGGTAGCCGACCAGCAGCACCACCAGCAGCAGCCGGCTGAGCAGATCCAGCGTTAGTGCCATCACCTGCGAGAACGCCTGGGTATCCGATGTCACCCGGCTGACGATCTTGCCGGAGGGGATGGTGTCGTAGAAGGAAAGGTCGCGCTGGAGCACCGCGTCGCAGGCGTCCTCGCGCAGTTGCAGCACCACATCGCCAACCGCGCGCGACGAAAGGGTCTGCCGCACGGCGTTGGCGACCCACGACAGGCATGCCAGCAGCGTCAGCCCGACCGAGATGGTCAGCAGCCCAGTGGTCGTGGTTCTCTGCTGGAGCTGATCCAGGCTGCGCGCGACAAAGATCGGGACGCCAGTGTCCAGCAGCGCGGCCATGACGATCGCGCCGGCGGCGCCGAACATCTTCCGGGCCTGTGGGCGGAAGTAGCCGACGATGCGCTGGACAAGCTGGCGGTCGCTGTAGGTTCGGTCGTACGCCTCGGCCTCAAGACCATCAAACATGAAGCCCATAGTTATGTCTCCTTATAACCACAGTTCGTGGGGAAAGGAGGGGCTTGGGGAGGGTCGCCCTCCCCAAAACCTCACCCCTCCACAAAATGTGGTTTAATGTCAGGCTGCTTGAAGCGTCTCGACCTCGATCGGCGGCAAGTCGGCGTCGTAGCGGGTGAAGATGCGCCGGTAGTGCAGCGACCGGCGCAGCAGCTCGTCGTGGGTGCCGGCGGCCACCAAGCGCCCTTGGTCGAGCACCAGGATCTGGTCGGCCCAGCGGATCTGCGAGAGCCGGTGGGTGATCAGCAGGGTCGTGCGACCGTCCTGGGCGCGCCGGAGGGCGCGCTGGATCTGGTCCTCGGTGGCACTGTCGATCGCGCTGGTCGAGTCGTCCAGGATCAGGATACGCGGGTTGCTCAGAAACGCGCGGGCCAGAGCGATCCGCTGACGCTGGCCGCCGGAGAGCGTCACGCCCCGCTCGCCGATCACCGTATCATAGCCGTCGGGGAAGGAGGTGATAAAGTCGTGGGCCTGGGCCTCCCGCGCCGCCCCGGCGATCTGCTCGCGGGTCGCGTCCGGCGCGCCAAACGCGATATTGTCGGCGATCGAGCGCGAGAACAGGAACACGTCCTGCTCGATCTTCGAGATCTGCGAGCGCAGCGCGTCCAGGTTCCACTCGCGCACATCGACGCCGTCGATCAGGACGCGGCCCGCAGTCGTGTCATAGGTCCGGTTGACAAGCTGGGTCAGCGCGCTCTTGCCGGAGCCGGTCTGCCCCACGATCGCGACCGTCTGGCCGGGCATGATCTGGAACGCGATCTCGTCGAGGACGCGCTTATCCGTTGTCCGTTGCCCGTTGTCCGTTGCATCTGGCGACAAATCGTGGTCTGGTGCAACTGACAACGGACCACTGACCACTGACGAATCGTAGCTGAATGTGACATTCTCAAACGTGATCGCGCCCTCGATCGGCTGGCGGTAGCCGGCGCGATTCTCGTCCAGGTCGGTCTCGGCGCTGATGATCGTGAGGATGCGCCTGGCGCTGGCGATCCCCGACTGGACCAGCGAGAACGCGAACAACGAGATAAAGGTCGGGAAGCGCAGCAGATTCACCAGCCCCATGACCGCGATGATCTGGGCCACGCCGATGCCCCCGCGCTGGTACAGCAGCAGCGCATGCAGAAACGTCAGGCCGATCGTAATGCCGAAGAGCAGCAGCGGCAGGTAGCGCGCCTCGATGTAGCCCTGCTGGACGAACAGGTCGCGGAACAGGCGAGCATTGTTGCGGAACTTCGCCCGCTCGAACGCCTCCCGTGCGCTGGCCTTGACGACCTCGATCCCCGAGATCGTCTCCTCCAGGCCGGCGTTCATCGTGCCGAACTGATCGCGCTGCCGCGTGATCACCGGGTTCAGCTTGCGTAGATACACGCGCACCGCGACGATATAGCAGGCCACGAAGCCGAGCGGCACCAGCGTAAGCTCAAGCTTGATGCTGGCGATAAAGCTCAGTGGGATGATAATGCCCAGGATGGTCTCGTAGATCAGGGTCATGCCGGGGACGATCATATTGCTCAGTTGGTTGGTGTCGTCGGTGGCGCGGGCCATGATGTCGCCGACGCGCTGGCGATCGTGGAAGGTCTGGCTTTTACCTAGCAGGCTGGCGTACAGCTCCTCGCGGGCATCGGCCTCGAAGCGCGCGGCGATGTTCTCGGCCGAATAGCTGCCAATCAGCATCGAGATGCTGTCGGTCGCCAGCATCGCCAGGATGGTCAGAGCAATTGTCAGCAGCGCGCCACTGACGGTTGGGGCCAGCAACTCCTCGGCGGCCCGGCCGATCATCACCTGGGCGCGCGAGTAGAAGGTCCAGGCGGTGATAAAACAAGCGATCGTGACCAGGGCGAAGCCCCAGTAGCGCCAGATGTGCGAGATGATCCAGCGCACTACGCTGGTCCGATTGTACTGGTAGGCATCCTGGACGGTAAATTCGCTTCTTTGGGCCACGCTGTCCTCCCTCTATTACCGATCCGCGAAGGCGTAAGGTTTTGGAACGGAAGGGGCAAGGGGAAGGGGCTCTTTCCCCTTAAACCCCACCCCAACCTGGGACCAGGCTACAAATAAAAAGGCTGTGAGCATTTTCAGCGCCCACAGCCCGCTACATCTCGCGTATCGCGTTATGGGCTGCATGGGCTGCTCCTGGGCGCACTCGACCCAGTCACCTTCAGGGGGTGCTGAGCGAGCTGGGGCGCAATCACAGTGCAAAACATGACATCGAACTCCATAACGAAGCCTGGTGAGGGGTAGAACCAACCTGACGTATGATACCATCCTGGCCCCGATCAGGTATCGGTCGAAAGGTTGAGATTACTTGAAGCCGCTCCGGCCCGATCACACCGTTGTACATGCCCTCGGTAATCGCGTAAAATAGCCTCTGTCGTCAGTTGTCAGTTGTCAGTCGTCCGTTGTCAGTCGCCGGTTGTCCGCAGCATTATGTTGCGTGTTGCGTGTTGCGTCTCCGTCGGTTCTTGGTTCTTGGTTCTTGGTTCTTAGTTCTTGGTTCTCCGTGGTCGTCGGTCGTGGTTAGGAGTATGGCCCATGAATCGACTCCGCGCTGTGTTTTATGCCGGCCGTCGCCATGGCCGATGCGATCCGCACCCGGCGCCTCTCCCCGGTCGAACTCGTCGACGCCCTGTTCGAGCGCATCGAGCGCCTCAACCCAGCCCTCAACGCCTACTGCCTGCTCGCCGAAGAGCCGGCGCGGCAGGCGGCGCGCGCCGCCGAGGAAGCCGTGATGCGCGGCGATGCGCTGGGCGCCCTGCACGGCGTCCCGGTGTCGATCAAGAATATCCTGAGCACCGCAGGCATGCGGACCATGCGCGGCTCCCGGATCTACGAGCACGACGTGCCCGACACCGACGCGCCCGCCGTCGCGCGCCTGAAAGCCGCCGGCGCGATCGTGCTCGGCAAGACCACCACGCCGGAGCTTGGCTGGAAGGGCGCGACCGACAGCCCAGTCACCGGCGTGAGCCGCAACCCGTGGGACCTGGCGCGCAGTTGCGGCGGCTCCTCCGGCGGGGCCGGCGCGGCGGTCGCCGCCGGGATGGGGCCGTTGGCCGTCGGCACCGACGGGGCCGGGTCCATCCGCATCCCGTCCTCGTTCTGCGGCATCGTCGGCCTTAAGGCATCGGTGGGGCGCGTCGCCGCGTACCCGGCCAGCGCGGTCGGCTTCCTATCCCACACCGGCCCGATGGCCCGCACCGTTCGCGACACTGCGCTCATGCTCCAGGTGCTGGCCGGGCCGGACGAGCGCGACCTGGGCTCGCTGCCGCGCGACGGCATCGATTACCTGGCCGCCTGCGCCGCACCGCTCGGCGAGCCGCGCATTGCATGGAGCGCCGACCTCGGCTATGCGCCCGTCGATCCCGAAGTGGCTCGAATCTGCGCCGACGCCGCACAGGTCTTCGCCCGCGACCTAGGCTGCCAGGTCGAGGCGGCCGACCCCGGCTTCGCCGACCCGGTCGATCATCTCCAGGTGCTGTGGGCTGCCGCGCTGGCCGCCCTGCTCCGCCCGGCCCTCCCGCGCTGGAGCGACCAGATGGACCCTGGGCTGGTCGAGATGGTGCGCTCGGCCGACACCATGACTGCCATCGACTACGCCCTGGCGCTGCGGGCGCGCGACCAGCTTTGGGGCGCCACCCAGCGCTTCTTCGAGCGCTACGACCTGCTGCTGACACCCACCATGCCCACGACGGCGTTCGCGGCGGGCGTCCCGACGCCGACCGAGGTTGCCGGCCGCCCGATCCACGGCTTCGGCTACACGCCGTTCACCTTCCCCTTCAACCTGACCGGCCAGCCAGCGATCACGGTGCCGTGCGGGTTTGCCGCCGACGGGCTGCCGGTGGGGCTCCAGATCATCGGGCGGCGCTTCGCCGACGCGGCGGTGCTCCAGGCGGCGGCGGCCTTCGAGGCAGCCCGCCCCTGGACCGATCGTTACCCACCGCTCCCAACAAGATGACAAGATGACAGGATGAAGGGGTGAAGGGGTGAAGGGGTGCATCTGAGGATGGAGGATGGAGGATGGAGGATGGAGCCACGTAAGGGCGTATCGCATACGCCCCACCACAGAACCACGTAAGGGCGTATCGTATACGCCCCACCACAGAACCTCGAAGCACCGAGCACCCTGTAGGGCAGGCCCTCCGTGGCCGCCCGGACGCCACGCATCACGCATCATGCATCACGTTTCACCGACAACCCAAATCGTAAATACACTACCGGGCTAGGTGCGGGAGAACCGTCTCCGTAAACAACGCGGTGCCGTCCAGCCGGGGCGCGTCGGCGAAGTGGACCGTCAGCCGGTCGGCGCCCTGCGCTATGATGCCCAGCAGCATTTCGGTCACTTGCTCCGGCGTGCCGATCGCGCCGCTCTCCATCGGGCGGGTATCCGGCTGGGCTTGCAGCCCCCGAACGTCGGCCTGGGTCTCGCCGATCAGCACCCCAACCCGGATGACCTGCCGGATCTCATCGTAGTCGCGGCCGGCGTCCCGGCAGTGCTGCTGAAGCACCAGTTGTTTGTGGGCGTACGTTTCCGCGTCGGCGAACCCGTAGTTCCACCAATCGGCGTGCTGGGCCACCACCCGCAGCAGGTAGCGCTCGCCGGCACCCCCGACCATGATCGGCGGGATCGAATCGGGGCGCGGCTCGCAGGCGGCGTCGGCGATCTGGTAGTAGCGGCCCTGGTAGCTGGCCGGCGTCTCGGCCCACATCGCCCGGATCAGCTCGATCGCCTCGGCGAGCTGGGCGATGCGCTCGCGGGCACTGGGGAAGGGCCAGCCATAGGCCCGATACTCCTCCTCGCTCCAGCCGGCGCCGATGCCCAGCACCACCCGCCCGCCCGAAAGCGCCTGGACCGTAGCGACCATCTTAGCCAGGTGCGCCGGGTTGCGAAAGCTGTTGCACAGCACCTCGTGGCCGCACAGCTTGTCGGGGTAGCGCCCCAGGGCGAACGCCAGCGCGCTCCAGCCCTCGGCGACCTTGTTCTGGCCGTACTGCACGTGATCGGGAAACCAGAGCGAGTCGAACGCCCCGGCCGCGCCATCGAGGTACGGGATTAGTTCTTCGACGAATCTGGACCAGACGTTGAGGCCAATAGGGGTGGGCATGGCAGGCTCCTTGAACTTCAGACCATATCGGCGGTTGGTGGCCAAAGACTTGCTCCATCCCTACCCAGGCAAGCCTTCCACACCAAAGGAGACACCACAATGAGCAGCGATGCATACCGAGGAATCTACTACGACGAGCCGCACGTACAGGCCGAGTTCGACCGGCTGGTCCAGCGGCTTAGGGAGGCCGAGCAGGCGCGCACGCCGGTCTCAGGGCGGCATCGGCAGGCGGAGAGCGAGGTCGAGGCGGGCAATTTGTCCGACAAACAGTTCCGCTCGGTCGACGACGAGTACATCGCCGCCGGCAACAAGATCGCGGCGGCCCAGCGCGCCGTGGACGACTTCTTGAACCTGCACCGCAACTACAAGACGAGGTAAACCAGAACAAAGAACAAAGAACCAAGAACAAAGAACCAAGAGCCAAGAACAAAGGGCAGATTTTGAGGCGCTCTTCCTGTGTTCTGTGTTCTGTGTTCTTTGTTCTCCGCCAGGCGCTTTGTTCTCCGTCAGACGCGCGGGAACGGCACCACCCAGATCCAGATCATCGCCACGGTCGCCGCGCTGCCAGCGATCACGAACAGGTGAAAGATCTCGTGGAACCCGAAGATATGCGGGGCTGGGTTCGGGCGGCCAAAGATATAGATCACCGCGCCAGCCGTGTACAATAGCCCACCGCTCAACAGCAGCAGCGTCGCGCCGAGCGGCAGCGCGCGGGTCATCCCCGGCAGCAGCAGCAGCGAGATCCAGCCCATCCCCAGGTATAGCGCCGTCAGCACCCAGCGCGGCACGTGTAACGTGGCGACCGAGCCAGCTATGCCCAGCGCCGCCAGCACCCAGATGCCCACCAGGACCGCCGGGCGCAGCCAGCCGCTCAGGACGTTAAAGCAGATCGGCGTGTAGGTGCCGGCGATCAAGAGGAAAATATTGGCGTGGTCGAAAGCCAGCAGGGCCGTCGCCACCCGGCCCTGCCAGTTCCCGATGTGGTAGATCGCGCTGACGACATACAGCGTGATCAGGCTCAACCCAAACACCAGGAACGAGAGAAAGCGCGGCAGATCGTGCGCGGTCGCCGTCAGCATAAAGGCGGTGACGACGATCGCGCCGAGCGCCGCGACGGCGTGCGACCAGCCGCGCAGCAGTGGTTTGACCTCTTCCTCGAATGCGGCCGGTGACAGCCGGGCCAGCGTTTTAGCGGAGAGCCGGGGATCCTTCCTTCCCACAACACACCTCATCATTAAACACAGCATCCGTTCCATCGGCAAGCGAGGGGCCTGTTTCAACTAACTGTTCACACTTGGGCTCTAAGGCATGTTTCAAAGTGACTTTACAGTTTGCACTGTGGGAAAAAGGGGTTTGAGGGGGCAGCCCCCTCAGTCTCCCTCACCCACATTGTAAAGTAGAACGGCCCGCTTTTGAAACATGCCTAACGCAAAAGACACCAAGCGGCAAAGATGCAGAGATTGGAATATAACAATAGCGCGACATCTTTGCACCTTTGCGCCTTTGCGTTACATGTGAACACTACATCTTTGGGCCGCGTATCACCCAGGGCCGCGATACCGGCGTGAGACGCCGGGGATCAGGTACTCCTCGAAGGCCGAACTCGAGATCGTAGACCGGCGCCCAGCCCCAATCCTCGCGCGCCGCCGTGTCATCCACATCGACCGGCCAGCTATCCACGATCCGCTGGCGCTTCTCGTCGGGCGCGAATGCCACGCCGGCCTGCGGAAACCGCGCCCGGATCAGCTCGTAGATCGCCCCGGCGGAGGGATTGAAGGCGCCCACATTATACACCTGACGCGTGAGCGCGGCGCGCGGCGCGGCCTCAAGTCGCAACAGGGCGTTGACCGCGTCCGGCATCGCCATAAATGGGATCGCCGTATCCGCGCGCACGAAGCAGCTATACGGCAAGCCCTGGGCGGCGTGGTGCAGCATCTCCGCCGCGTAATCGCTGGTCCCGCCGGTCGGCACGGTCATGGCGCTGATCAGGCCCGGAAAGCGCAGGCCGCGAAAATCGATGCGCTCGGCCGCTGCCTCCATATCCAGTTGGCGATAGTACCGCGCATAGTAATGCCCCAACTGCTCGCAGTACAGCTTATTGATGCCGTACATGGTGCGCGGGGTGAGCCATTCGCCCTCCGGCACTCGACCGGCCCGATGCTTGGCCTCCAGTGCCGGCAGGCCGTACACCGCGATCGAGCTTGGGTACAGAAAGGTGATCGGGCGGCCCTGGAGGCGCGACTGCCCCACGGCCAGTTCCAGCATGTTGAGCGTGCCATCAACGTTGACCCGGTGCGCCAGCCGCGGCTGGCGCTCGGATTTGGTGGAGAGCAGCGCCGCCAGGTGGTAGATCGTGTCGAAGTCGTAAGCTGCGGAGAGATTCTCCAGCAGCCCGGTGTCTTGGATATCGCCGGCGATCGTGCGATAACATTTGCGACGTAGCGCGTCGTCCAGCGCCTGTAGATCCAGCGCCACAACCCGGACGTCGGCGCGCTCCGCCAGGTGCGAGATCAACCCGTGGCCGATCTCACCGTTCGCGCCCGTGACTAGGACCGTTTTGACTGCCATCTGGTAACTCCTTTGTCACCACTACAGCACTTCCACGGTACGGGAATGTATCGTGATACGGCGATTGTAGCATGACTTGGACAATCCATTGACCGTTAGTCAGTAGTCAGTTGCGGCACAACTGACTACTGATCATGCTAAATCCACTAGTGGTTGACCACACAGATTTTGCGGTGTGGAGTGGCTTGGAGGGGTCCACCCCCTCCAAACCACCCCCGCAAAACCACTGTGGTGGAACACTAGCTTACGGCAATCTCAAGCGTGGTATCAGAGAGGTGGCCGGGGCGGAACTGGATGTAGTCGACGACCGCGTCCTCGGGCACGATGAAAGCCACCCAGCCGCGCGCCTGCCGGCCGGGAGCCAGGACGCCCTCTTGCAGCTTACGCGCATCGCGGCCCTGGTAGAGGTAGCGCCGGATCTCGAACTCGTAGGCGTACCCGGCGGTGTCGTACAGCATCCACTGGCCCAGGCGGTAGTTCAGCGGCGTGTCGGTATCGTTGCGGTAGGCCACCTCGACGCAGACCGTACGCTCCACCGGCGTGTCGCGATAGGCCGGGTCGAGCACGCGCCCGTCGATCAGGTCGTGGACGCAGACCGTGTACTCACCCAGCCGCAGCCACGGCCCAGGCTGGCCACCACCCAGCCGTCGCGTCACCCGGCCCGCGCTGGAGACCGGCATGCCGCACTGATTGCAGAACCGCGCCGCCGGGTCGAGATGGGTGTCGCACGTTGAGCAATTCTTCCATCCAGCAGTCATGTGATCCTCATAGTAGATTTCTTTAAGAAACTGTTTGAGAAGGGCATTGTCTCGCCTACGATCCGTGGCGGAACGGGGATTCTTGAGGGACGACCCCTCAAACTCCCCTTTATCAAACAGTCTCTAAGATTGCGCATGGCCCCAGGTGTCGATCGGGGATGCCGCGCCCTGGCGACTGTCGACCTGCCTGCACAAGGTATCAGTTTTCGGATCGACTGAGCAATCCCGCATGGCACAACACCACTAGATTAGCTTACCACACGTGCGTTAACAAATTTTTAATGACGGCGTTGAGTTTGAGGCTGTTGTATAATGGCGCCTGGTTTCCGTCATAGTGTTGGATTGTGTATGGAACTTACTCACAAGATCGCCACGCAGCTTGGCCTGAAAGAAGCACAGGTCGCAGCGACCGCCGCGCTGCTGGACGAGGGCAACACCATCCCGTTTATCACCCGCTACCGCAAAGAAGTCACTGGCGGCCTGGACGAGGAGCAGATCCGCAAGTTGGCCGACCGGCTCCAGTACCTGCGCAACCTGGAGGCGCGCCGCGCCGAGGTCCACAAGCTACTCGACGAGGGCGGTCACCTCACGCCCGAACTGGCGGCGCAGCTCGCTGCCGCCGAGACGTTACAGACGATCGAGGACATCTACCTGCCATTCCGCCCCAAGCGCCGTACCCGCGCCCAGGTCGCCAGGGAGCAAGGGCTGCAAGGGCTCGCCGACCTGCTGCTGGCGCAAGACGCCGGCGGCAAGCGCCGTGACGATCTGGCGACGCCCTTCATCGATGCGGAGAAAGGCGTCGTCGATGTCGAGGCAGCCTACGCCGGCGCCCGCGATATCGTGGCCGAGACCGTCGCCGAGACGGCCTCGGTGCGCCAGGCGGTGCGCGAGGCGACGCGCCGCACCAGTATCGCGCGGGTGGCTCGCAAGGAGGAGGACGCCGACCCGGAGAACAAGTACCAGCTCTACCACGAGTTCGGCGAGGCGCTGGCCAAGTTGCCGCCGCACCGCATCCTGGCGATCAACCGCGGCGAGCGCGAGGGCGTGCTGAAGGTCGAGCTTGAGGCCAACCATGACGCCTTCGTCGCCACGCTCCAGCGGCGCTACGCGACCGGCCCCAGCTTCCTGGGCGAGGAGGTGCGCGCCGCCGTCGCCGACGGCTACAAGCGCCTGCTGGCCCCGGCGATCGAGCGCGACCTGCGCTCCGAGCTGACCGAGCGGGCCGAGGAGCACGCGCTGACCGTTTTCGCCGCCAACCTGCGCGGGTTGCTGCTCCAGCCGCCCCTGCGCGGCAAGATCGTCATGGGCCTCGATCCCGGCTACCGTACGGGCTGCAAGGTCGCGCTGGTCGATGCCACCGGCAAGTACCTCGAAGGCGGCGTGGCCTACCTGCACCAGCCCGACCAGGCGCGCGCCATGCTGCTGCGGCTGGCCCAGAAGTGGGGCGCGCAGATCGTCGCGATCGGCAACGGCACCGCCAGCCGCGAGACCGAGGCGCTGGTCGCCGAGGTGATCAAGGCCGCGCCGTTCCCGCTGCGCTACGTGATGGTCAGCGAGGCCGGCGCGTCGGTCTACTCGGCCTCCGAGGCGGCCCGCGACGAGTTCCCGGCCCTGGACGCGACCCAGCGCGGCAATATCTCGATCGCGCGCCGGCTCCAGGACCCGCTGGCCGAGCTGGTCAAGATCGACCCCAAGGCGCTGGGCGTCGGGCTGTACCAGCACGACGTCAATCAGAAGCGGCTGGGCGAACAGCTTGAGGCGGTGGTCGAAAGCTGCGTCAACTATGTCGGCGTAGATCTCAACACCGCGTCTGCGGCGCTGCTCGGCTACGTCGCCGGCCTGAACAGCAAGACCGCCAAGGCCGTCGTGGCCCACCGTGACGCCAACGGGCCGTTCAGCTCGCGCCGGCAGTTGCTCAAGATCAAGGGGCTGGGGCCAAAGGCGTTCGAGCAGTCGGCTGGGTTCCTGCGCATCCCCGGCAGCCCCGACCCGCTCGACGGCACCGCCATCCACCCCGAGTCCTACGCCGCCGCCCGCGCGCTGATCGCCCGCTTCGACGGCGCGCCGCTGCCCGAAGTAGCAGCCCGCGTTCGCCAACAGCTCGCCTCCCGGGCGGCAACCTCGGCAGAACTGGCCACCGATCTGGGTATCGGCGAGCCCACGCTCGTCGATATGCTTGACGCGCTGGCCCGCCCCGGCCGCGACCCGCGCGACGACGCCGAGCCGCCCATCCTGCGCGCCGACGTGCTCAAGATCGAGGACCTCCAGCCGGGCATGTGGCTCAAGGGCACCGTACGCAACGTGGTCGATTTTGGCGCATTCGTGGACATCGGTGTTAAGCAGGACGGCCTGGTCCATGTCTCCGAGATGGCCAGCCGCTTCGTCAAGAGCCCGCTCGATGTCGTGCAGGTCGGCGACGTGGTGGATGTGCGGGTGCTCAATGTGGACCTGGCGCGCGGGCGGATCGGGCTGAGTATGCGGAAGGTGTGATCGCTGGCACGGTCGGAAAACAAAGCAGGCGGGGCGCTTTCGCGCTCCGCCTGCTTTGTTTTGAAAAAATCGAACGAACTACGCCTCGACCTCGGTCGCCTTCTCGGCCTCTGCGACCGGCTCGGCGACCGGCGGAGCCGCCTCGGGCGCCGGGCTGCCGTTGCCGCGCTCGTCGGTTGTGACGCGGCGCAGGCTCAGGCCCATGCGCTGGCGCTGCTTATCGAGGCTGATGATCTTGGCGGTGATGGTCTGGCCGGGCTGGAGCAGATCGCGCGGCTGGGCCTGCGGGTCCACGTCCAGCTCACTGGCGTGGATCAAGCCCTCGACCGCCTCCTCGATCTGCACGAAGGCCCCGAACGGCGCGACGTTGGTGACCGGGCCGCTAACGAGCTGGCCCAGGCTGTAGCGCTGGTCGATCGTCTCCCACGGGTTGGCCTGGAGGCGCCGCAGGCTCAGGCCGATGCGCTCACGATCGGCGTCGATCTCCACGACCATGACCTTGACTTCCTGGCCGGGGGTGAGCACCTCGCGCGGATGGTTGACGCGCTGCCAGGACAGCTCCGAGATGTGCGCCAGGCCGTCGGCCCCGCCCAGGTCAATGAACGCGCCGAAGTTGGTGAGCTGGTTGACGCGGCCGGACAGCACATCGCCGGGCTGTAGTTCGGTGAGCAGGCGCTGCTTCTGAGCCTTGCGCCACTCCTGCGTCGCGCTGCGCTCCGAGAGCACCAGCCGGTTGCGCTCGCGGTCGACCTCGATCACCTTGAGTGGGATGGTCTGGCCAACCATGCGCTGGAGCGCCTGCTGGCGCTCCTCCGAGGCCGTGCGACCATGGAGCTGCGCCACCTGCGACGCCGGCACGAAGCCGCGGATGCGGTTGAACTGCACCAGCAGACCGCCCTTGTTGTAGCCGATCACCTGGCCCTGGATGATTCCGCCATCGACCTGTAGCCGGGCGGCCTCCTCCCAGTCCTTGGCAACCTGCACCATCGTCAGCGAAAGGATCAGGTCTCCCTCGCGATTCTCAGGGTCCTGCACATAGACCTGGATGGCCTCACCGACCTTCAGGCTACCCACAAAATTGTCACCCATCGCCTTCAGGTCTTGCTGCGGGATGACACCCTCACGCTTGGTGCCGATCGAGACCAGGACGCCGTTGTCCTCGATCTGCATCACAACACCTTCGCGCAACTCGCCGCGCTGCGGTCGGGCGTAATCATAATCATCGAGCAACTGGGTCCAGTCAAGCTCTTCAAGTTCCTGATCTCGGCTGTCGGCATACATACTCATTCGAAAAAACCTCCAGGGTAATTTGGGATGCTAGCCCGGCGCCCCGCTTTCTGGCGACGGTCACGAATAACGGCAGCTTCGCAAAAGCGGAAATGACCCGGCGTGGCCTAAAGAAATCGCCCTGTAACACAGAAACGCTGACGGCGCCAGTGGCGACGTACAGCGCTGGTGCATCCAGTGCCGGTGCCCGCGAAGGCTCCGCGCTGGCTAGCTCTCCTGGGATCGCGGCATTGCTGCGGTCGAGTATACGAGAGGGGAGCCGGTGGCGGAGTAATTAATAATTTTTTACACCCGGCGCATTATACCCCACTCACTAGGGGCTGTCAAATTTAGTTCTTTGGGGAGCGATCCGGCGATGCTGGCACACCATCCTTTCCAGTTCTTTTTCTGATAGGCTGTCTGAAAAGGGGGAGTTTGAGGGGGAAGCCCCTCAAGAACTCTCTCTCCACCAAGAACTACGAGCGACAAATCAACCTTTTCAGACAGCCTCTGAAAGACTATAGTATAATGCGCTGTGCAGACCTCGAAACCTGATCACTATGAGTATCATCTTCCTGTTCCTCGATGGCGTCGGGCTCGCCCCCGCCGGGCCGGATAACCCGCTGGCGCGGGCCGACACGCCAGCGCTCCACGCGCTGCTGGGCGGCCCGCTCACCGCCGAGCAGGCGCAGGCCGGCGGCGCCCTGCTGCTGAAGGGGATCGACGCGACATTGGGCGTCGCCGGCCTGCCGCAGAGCGGCACCGGCCAGACCGCGTTGCTGGCGGGCGTCAACGCCGCCGTGCTCCACGGCCGCCACCAGCCGCACGTTCCACCAGTGGCCCTGCGCCCCCTGCTGGCCGAGCGCAGCATCTTTCGCCGCGTCACGGCGGGTGGCGGCCGCGCCACGTTCGCCAACGCCTTTGGCCCAGGCTACTGGGAGGCCCTGGCGGCCCGCCGCATCCGCCGCTCGGCCAGCGTGATCGCCGCCGAGGGCGCCGGGCTGCGCTTCCGCGATATGGACGACCTGCGCGCCGGCCGCGCATTGGCCTGGGACATCACCGGGGCGGAGCTGCGTGTACACGAGCCGGCGGCCACGACCCTGGCCATGACGCCCGACCAGGCCGGCGCCAACCTGGCCGGTCTGGCCCACGACCACGACCTGGTCTTCTACGAGTGCTTCCTGCCCGACCTGGCCGGCCACGCCCGGCTACCCGCTGATATCGGGACGGTGATGACGCTGATCGACGGGCTGATCGGCGGCATCCTGAAGGTGATGCACAGCGCCGACACACTTCTGATCACCAGCGATCACGGCAACGTCGAGAGCATCGCCGCGCCATCGCACACCCGCAACCCCGTGCCGCTGTTGGTCGTCGGGCCGGCCGGGGCGGCGTTCGCAGGTGTGGAAAGCATTGTGGACGTGGCGGATGCGATCGTCGGGACAGCACTCTAAGCGGCTGTCTGAAAAGGGAGGGGTTGAGGGGGCCGCTCCTCAAGGCTCCTTTTCCGCCACAGATCGCCTATTCCCGGCAGAAGGAGGCACCATGCGACGGATTGGAGTCCTCTATAACCCGCTCTCCGGCCCCTCGGCCCAACTCTCGCGCGAGGTCGCCGAGTGGCTACAGGCGCGCGGCCTGGAGGTCTGGCGCGGGCTCTCGCACCAGGGCCGCGAGGTGCCGGAGCTGCTCGAAGGGCTGGAGCTGATCGTGGCGCTCGGCGGGGACGGCACGGTGCTGCGGGCCGCGCGGCTGGCGATCATGCACGGGATTCCGGTGCTGCCGGTCGCGCTTGGGCACCTGAGCTTCATGGCCGAGCTACAGCCCGACGAGCTGTATAAAGGACTCCAGGTGCTGTTGGACGGCGGCGGCTGGCACGACGAGCGCACGCTGATCGAGGCGACGATCCACCACAACCACGACGGCGGCGGCGCACCCGAGCAAGTGATCGCCCTGAACGAGATCCTGCTGGCGCGCGGCGATATCAGCCGTGTCGCCGCGATCGAGATCGAGATCTACGATGCCCTGCTGACCACCTACCACGCCGACGGCGTGATCGTGGCGACGGCGACCGGATCGACGGCCTACGCGCTGGCGGCCGGCGGCCCGATCATCGACCCGCGCTCGCGCGCGCTGGCGCTGGTGCCGATCGCCGCGCACCTGACCAACATCCCCTCGCTCGTGCTCCACGAGGACGCGGTGATCACCCTGCGGCTGCGCAGCCGCCACCAAGCGGCCTTCTCGTCCGACGGTCGCGAGAGCCTCCCGCTCCACGAGAACGACGTCGTCGAGGTGCGGCGTGCCGCGCAGACCTGCATCTTCGCCCGCGTCCACCCGCCCAGCGCGTTCTACAAGCGGCTGACGCAGCGACTGCGGCGGGATGGGTAATACTTACAGCGCTTGCCGTTCCTTGCTCTCGCGCTTCTTCGACGATGTCGCCGGCAGGTCGGCCCGCAACAGACTGCCCTCGACGATGCCCAGGAACGCCCGCCGGTCGACCGCTCTGACGATCGCCTGCTCGTGGGCGCGCGCCAGCGCCACCGGGTAGCCCTGCCCCTTGACGCACTGGTCGTAGATCAGCGTGTGGACCAGGTCGACCAGGGCGCGGTCCTCGGCCACCCAGCGCGGCACCTCGACGCGCGCGACCTCGCGGCCGGCCCGCATGTAGAAGAAATGGATCAGGTGCGGCCCGTAGGTCTCGATGTTGACGCGCGACATGGAGACGAACAGCGGCCCGCGCTGCCCCTCGGCCAGCATGTCGGCCAGGATCTCGGCGTCGGTCAGCCCCTGGCAGACCGAGCACGAGGGAAGGCGGCCCGCCGCCACATCGCTGCATTCGCCGCACTTCGCGCCGCGCCCTTCGTCCAGCCTGACATCCGGGCACAGCATGAGCCGGATGGTGCCGGCGACCTCGGGCGCGCGCGGGCGGCTGATATACGAGGCGACCGGAATCCCGCGCTCGCGCATTGCGTCGAGGTAGGCCAGGTAGGGCCGCAGAAAGCGCTCCTGGACGAACTTCTCGGCGCCGGCCAGCGTCCAGCGCACCAGCGTCCCATCCTGGATCGCAGCGCAGGGCAGGCCGTCGTGCAGGAACTCGTCGGCCAGGCCGACCAGCGCGACGCCTTCCTCAACGTCACGGCGGGCGCTCAGGTAGTTGCCCTCGATCGGGATGCGGCGAACGCCGTCGGAGAGGTACAGATCCTCGTCGCGGTAGTAGAGCGCGGGTGCTGAGGAAAGCTTGGCCGCCGGGCGTGTGCCGTAGCGCAGGAACACGCGCCCGATGTTGATCACGTAGCAAGCGACCATGCCGTGGCGCTCGACGTCGATCTGCGAGCCGTCGGTGGCGATCAGGGCGTAGTCGGGTGGGCGCGGCGGTAGCTCGTGGACGGTGTTGAGCGGCTCGACCGGCCGAGCCAGCAGCCACGCCGCCGTCTCGCGGCTCAGGTCGGCCGCCTCGGCCCAGGTCTCGTAGGCGGCGGACTCCTCCAGGTAGCGACCGAGCGCCAGTAGCCGGCGCTGCTGCTTGTCATCCACCTCGCCCGCCAGCGAGCCGCTCATCACGCGCACTTGGCGGCTTAACGCGGTCAGGTCCAGGCCCATGGCGCCCTCCTTAGTCCAAAAGGCTCCACCAGGGCCGTAGGATAGTACATCTGTTTTAATGTGTCAAGCGTTTTGGCTACGCTTGTCCACGCAGCGCAGCGATCACACGCTCAACCCCGACGATCTCAGCCAGCGCCGCCAGCGAGTCCAAGTCATTCGCCCAGAACCATTCGATCTTCAGCCAGAAATCGGGCAGCACCGTCGAGCGATAGATGCCATCTTCGCCAATCGGCACCGGCTGATAGCTGCCCTTCGCGTCCAGCACATAAAAGTCGACGCGGCGGTGCCTGGGGCGTGGATCGATAATCCAATATTCTCGCACGCCGCCTTCCTGATACTCGTAGAACTTGTCGCCTCGGTCGCGGCCGACACTCTCATCGGAGATGACCTCGATGGCGAGATCGGCCGGTCCACTCAGCTCCGTCTCGGTCAAGCGCCCAAGATGTTCGGCGGCCAGGAAGAACAGATCCGGCTCGCGCGCGCTGCCGCCTTCCAACACCCGCATTGAGAATGGCGCAACACGCACTTTGCCAAGCTTTAACAATCGTACGAATGGGCGAAGCAACTCTATCAGGAATTCGACGATATTCTGATGCTCATCTTTCGGCGCCATATGAAAAATGACCTCCCCATCAACCCACTCGGTCAGCCCACCCTCATAATCCCAGTTCTTGTACTCCTCGTAGCTCATACGCAACGGCGGGCGCGGAGGCGTGGACGTCACCTGGGGAAGCGTCTCGGTTGTGCTCATCGAACACCTCCCATCAGCTATCTTCGATTAAACTCGGGAAGCTCTGGCTGCGTCAGCGACGAGGGCGCGTCAAGATTGGCGCCGGGCGATACGCCGACTCCCAGCCGCTCGACCAGCTCGCCGCCAAGCCAGCCGCCGACCCCCAGTGCCGCCCCGCCCAGGAGCGAGAGCAACAACGCCCCCCGGTCGGGGTCCTCCGGGCTGGCGCGGCGCCGCAGCCAACTCGCGATGAACAGGTCGATCGCCACTTCGTTGGCCACCGCGTGAATGGTCGCGACCTTCTTGGCACGGGTGCCACGCGGCAGGAACCACCAGTCGATCGCGCCGGGGATCATCACGAGCCAGCCACTCACGCAGCCGGCCAGGATATTCCAGAAGGCGATCGTGCTCCACTTCTTATCGCCGGTGATCAGGCGCAGCGCGTCGAACAGGAGCGATGCCAGCAGCAGGCCGATCGGAAACGCGACGCCGATCGGATGAATCGCATGACCTAAGATCTTGGCACGACTTTCCATAGTATGCTGGCGGCTTCGACCGAAGACCGCCCCCTCCTTTCTCATTCCGCGGACATTCCTTCCTCATCGGGCAACTCGGGGATCAGCGCCGGGCGGCGGGTGTGCCAGTCGGTCATCTGCTGGTAGGCGTCGCCGACCCGCAGCAGCGTGGCCTCGTCGAACGGCCGGCCGATTAGCTGCAAGCCCACCGGCAGCCCTGCGCTGAAGCCGCACGGCACCACCAGCCCCGGCACGCCGGCCAGGTTGACCGGCAGCGTGCAGACATCTTCAAGGTACATCGACAATGGGTCATCGGTCTTCTCGCCGATGCGGAACGCGACCGAGGGCGTGGTCGGCGCCGCGAGGATGTCGACCTGCTCAAAGGCCTGCTGGAAATCGCGGCGGATCAGCGTGCGCACCTGCTGGGCGCGCCGGTAGTAGGCGTCGTAGTAGCCGGCCGAGAGCACGTAGGTGCCCAGCATGATCCGCCGGCGCACCTCCGGGCCGAAGCAGGCGCCGCGGGTCTGCTCAAGCGTCTCCCAGTAGCTCTCGCCTGCTACCCGCGAACTGTAGCGAACGCCGTCGAAGCGGGCCAGGTTGGAGCTGGCCTCGGCCGGCGCGATGATGTAGTAGACCGGCAGCGCGTATTTCGTGTGCGGCAGTGAGACGTCGATCACTTCGGCGCCGCCGGCCCGCAGCGCCTCGATCGCCACGCGAACCGCCGCCTCGACCCCCGCTTCCAGCCCCTCGACGAAGTACTCGCGCGGGACGCCGACGCGCAGCCCGCGCAGCGCTTGCCCAGGGCCGGCCGCGAGATCGCCCAGCGCCGCCAGGTAGTCGGGCACCGGCTGGGGCGCCGCAGTCGAGTCGAACGGGTCAGGGCCGGCGATGGCGCCCAGCAGCATCGCGCAATCGCGCGCCGTCCAGGCGAAGGGGCCGATCTGATCGAGCGACGAGCCGAAGGCGACCAGGCCGTAGCGTGAGACGCGCCCGTAGGTCGGCTTCAGCCCGGTCACGCCGCACAACGCCGCCGGCTGGCGGATGGAGCCGCCCGTATCGGTCCCCAGCGCGCCCGGCACCTCGCCGGCCGCCACGGCAGCCGCCGAGCCGCCGCTGGAGCCGCCCGGCACCCGCGCCGGGTCCCAGGGGTTGTGGGCCGCGAAGAAGGCGCTGCGCTCGTTCGAGGAGCCCATCGCGAACTCATCGCAGTTGGTCTTGCCCAGCAGCACGGCGCCGGCCGCTTTCAGGCGCGCGACCGCCGTGGCGTCGTAGGGCGGCACGTAGTCTTCGAGCATGTGCGACCCGCAGGTGGTCGTCAAGCCCTCGGTCGAGATCACATCCTTGATCGCCAGCGGGATGCCGAGCAGCGGCGGAGGCGCACCTGAGCCGGAGCGAACGCGCCGGGCGCGCAACTGCTCGTCGGCGGCGCGGGCCTGCTCAAGCGCGTCCTCGTCGGCGACGGTCAGAAAAGCGCCCACCTGATTATCCACCGCTGCGATGCGGTCGAGCAGCGCCTGGGTCAGCTCAAGGGCGCTGATCTCGCCCCGGTCGAGCAGCTCTCGCGCCGCCGTGATGGTCAAGTTATGGAGGTCGGCCATGGGGACTCCTGTATCAATATCGCAAGCGTTTCGATGTTCCGCCGATCGTTCGATCGTTGTTTGGTGATGGGCTAACAATAGCATTGATTAGGCATCCTCGCAACGATCACTCGATCACCACCACGCCCAACTCCACCACCTCATCGTTCGCCCCGTCGCGCGCACCGGCGACTAGCCGGTACTCGCCCGGCGCCAGGCCCGGCGGCAACGCCAACACACGCCGCTCGACCACGACCTCGCCGGGGCGCCAGCGCCAGGTTGGGTAGAAGCCGTCCTGGGGCGACGAGGCGCTCTCGGCCAGCACGCGCCCGCCGGCGTCCACCAGCCGGGCCAGCGTCAGCAGCGGTCGATCGATCGGCTGGGGCGCCCGCCAGCGCAGCCAAAGCTCGACCGCTCCGCCAGGTGCCGCGCGGCTCGGGGCGCTCCAGCCGGTCAGCTCCAGCGCATCGCCAACTCGCCAAGCGCCCGCCCGCAGCCCTTCCTCGTTCTCAACCCGCCGCAGGTAGACCAGCTCGCCGCTGTGGGGCGCGATGTTCTGAAAGCCGCCGTCCGGCGTCCGGTCGAATGTGGCCAGGAGCCGCTCGTCGACCGTGCGATCGCCCAGGCGCAGGACCAGCCGGAGCGCGAGCTGACCAGCGGCCGGCGCAGGCGGCGCCGCGAAGACCGGGTAGTCGCTGGTGTTGACATACCCCTCGCCGCCCAACGTCGCCGGCAGGACATCGGCCCCCAGGTACTGTGTCCGGGTTCGCTGTGGGTCGGGCTGAAGCGGAAAAACATTCACCAATGTGTCGCCCTGGTAGAGCTGTAGCTCCAGCAGCGGGAGGCGCCCCGGCAACGGCTGCTGTAGCTCGATCGCCGTCTTGAGCCGCTGCTGCTCCCAGAACGTGCGGTAGCGCACTACCAGCGGGTTCAGCGCCTGAGCGTCGAGCGGGCCGGAGCGGCGCAGGACCGCCACCCGGCCAAAGCGCGCGGCGGTGGTCGTGCCCGGCGGCGGCCGGTCCAGGTTCAGCGCCACCGCGACATCGGGGAGCCGCTCGTCGAAGACCCAGCCCTCCGGCGTCGGCGGCCTGGTGGCAATAAACGCCGCCCGCGCCGCGTCGCAATTCTGCCCCAGCAGCCCGACCAGCAGCCAGTAGGGCTGTGGCCCGGCGATCCCGCCGACGGTGATCGCACGACGTGCCTCGGCCGGGCTCTAAGTCTGGAGCCAGTTCGCCGCCGCGACCATATCCCAGTCGATCGGGTGCTCGGCCGGCGGCGGGATGATCTTGAAGCTGCCGGAGACGGCCAGGAGTAGGATGGTGCCTGCGAGTGCGAGCAGTCGCCCGGCCGGCCGGGGCAGCGCCGCCAGGCTGGAGGCCGCAGCGCCGACCAGGGCCGCCGCCAGCGGCGTCAGGATGTACATCAGCTTGAAGCTATGATAGGCGGCCGAGAGGCCCAGCCGCGCCGCCAGGAACAATCCGAGCATCTCGCCCAGCGCAAGCCCGGCCAGCAGCAGCAGCCGGCGGCTGGAGGCCCTCAATCCCGGCAGCCCACCCTCTGCGCTTCGCTTGCCTCCCAGTGTGACGAGCGAGGAGAGATTACCTCCAGCTATACTCTCTTTCTCCCTCTCCCGCTCTCCCGCTCTCCCGCTCTTCTGCGGCGTGGGAAAGTGCGAGAGAGCCTCCCACCATCGCTTTGGCGCCAGAATTAGCGCCACGCCGGGCAGCGCCAGGGCCAGCGGGATCAGATCGGCCGGCGTTGGGCGGGCCACAAACCCCTCGTGGATCAGCAGCGCGATGCCGATCCGCAGGTGCGGCAGGACATCGACCAGCGCCAGCACGCCGGCCGGCAGCAGCGCCAGCGCGAGGAACAGCAGCTTGCGCCGCCAGCGCTGGACGCTACCGACGATCGTGATCGCGGCGAGCGCCGCCGGCACCGGCGACCAGAGTGGGTAGGTCAGCATCAGCGCGGCGATCACCAGCCCGAGCTGCGCCGCGCTCCCGGCGTGCAGCCGCGGCTCCACGATCAGCCAGCCGCCGGCCAGCAGCACCAGCAGCACCCCCAGTGTCATTGGGTAGAAGTTCTGATCAGTGTAGGCGCCCAGCGTGTAGGTGCGGTGCGCCAGCAGCAGCAGCGTGCCGGCCAGCGCCGGCGGCGTCGTGCGCCACCTCACCGGCGAACGCGATGTCGCGCCGGCCAGCAGCAGCACCAGCGCCGCCGTCAACCCGCCCAGCAACGCCACCGTCGGGTACAGCGCGGCGAGCGGCGGCTGAAACGTCAGCGCCGCCGCCGTCGCCACCACCAGCGCCAGGCCCGGCGGGTAGACCGCCATCTCGCCAAGCAGCTCCAGGTTCGCCGGGGTGCCCTCCGGCAGCGCCTGGTGTTCGACGATCCAGCGAACGAGCACGTGGTGCAGCACCGCGTCCACCGAGCGACCGGGCGGCAGCAGATCCGGCCATCCCAGCCACAGGCCGATGCCGAAGACCGCGCCGAAGGCCAGCAGCATCGCCGCCACCTCCGGCCAGCGCGCCGCCCAGCGCCCGCGCAGGAGCGCCACGAGCCCTGGCAGCGCCCCAGGAGCCGCCGCGCCAAGCAGCAGGGCGCCACTCAGCGGCACGCCCAGCCGACCGGCGACGGTCCCGAACACGATCGCCGCCGCCACTGCGCCGCCCAGCCCACTGACGATCAGCCAGGCCAAGCCCGGACGCGCCGGCGTGCTTTCTGCTCTAACGTGTGGGGATTCGCTCACAACAAATCGAAGGGGTGTATCAGAGGCTGTCTGAAAAGGGGGAGTTTGAGGGGGAAGCCCCCTCAAGAGCCCCTTCCACCAAGGAACCCGCCAATCGTAAATCCCTCAGTACCCTTTACTCTCGCCGCTGAGAATCGAGATCACCGTCTTAATGATAATCTTGATGTCGAACAGCAGCGACCAGTTCTCGACATAGTACAGGTCGTAGCGGGTGCGCTCCTCGACGCTGGTATCGCCGCGCAGGCCGTTGATCTGCGCCCAGCCGGTGATCCCGGCCTTGTGCTTGTGGCGGCGCACATAGCGCGGGATGCTCTGGCTGAAGCGCTCGACCCACACCGGCTGCTCCGGGCGTGGCCCGACGATGCTCATCTCGCCGCGCAGGACATTCATAAACTGCGGCAGCTCATCCAGCGAGTAGCGCCGCAGGAACGCGCCCAGCCAGGTCACGCGCGGGTCGCCCTCGGTGGTCCAGTTTCCAAGGTCGGACGCATCCTGCCGCATCGTACGGAACTTGATCGTCGGAAACGGCTCGCTGTCCATCCCCACGCGCTCCTGGATGAAAAACACCGGCCCGCGCGAGTCGAGCTTGATCAGCATCGCGATCAGGACCATCAGCGGCGAGCAAAAGATCATAATCAGCATCGCCACTGCCAGGTCGAGCGCTCGCTTCAAAGCCCGATTGATCGGGTTATCCAGGGCGACATTCTTGACGCTGATCAGCGGCAGGTTGCTGATATCGCCGATCGAGACGCCATTGTTCGTGATCAGCTGAAACGCATCCGGGTACAGCTTGATCTCAACCAACTCGTCCTCGGCCAGCGCGACGATATCGAGCACCTCGCCCGGCGAGCGGCCGGAAAGCGCGATGATCACTTCGTCGGCGTGAGTCGCCCGTAGGACGCGCCCGATCGACGCAGTGCGCCCCAGCACCGGCACATTCTCGATTAGCGTCCCCACCGGGACATGGTCGGAGAGAAAGCCCTCGACGCGGTAGCCCAACTGCGGGGCGCGCCGGATCGTCGAGCACACCACCCGGCCCGGCTCACGCGCGCCGACGATCAGCACCCGGCGCGTGTCGATGCCGAGCCGCCGCAGCGAGTACATAAAGCCGCGGTAGCAGAACCGCAGCAGCGACACGGCAACGGTCGCCGCCGCCCAGCCGAACACCAGAATGGAGGGACTCCAGGGCATCAGCACGCCGTCGAGGCTGCGGTCAACCTGGGGCAACAGCGTGTTGATCATAAAGGCGCTGAAGGTCGCCAGCGAGACCGCCACCGCCACCTTAAAGCCCTCGTCCAGGCGCGAGGCGCCACGCTTCACGGTGTAAAGGCCGCTGGTGAAAAAGGTCAGGAAGAACGCCAGGTTGAACAGCACCACAAACAGCCAGAGCGTCGCGGCGGTGGGCTGGGGGAAGTCCTGGAGGTCGCCGGCCTGCTGGCGCCACTGGTAGACCCCCGCGAACGCGGCATTCACTGCCAGCGCGTCGCAGCCGACCAGGGCAAACGACAGCAGCAGACGCGTGACCCACTGGCGCATCCGCGTGGCACTAGCCGATACGGCGCGCGGCTGGGGGGCGGAGGAGATTACTGCCAAGGCCCCATACCTCCTTGAGCGTGATCCCCACCTCGATCAAGAGATTCAGCGGCGCCGGCGTCGTGGCGGCGTAGTGCTTACGGTGGAACACACGCATTGCATGGTAGAAATGGCGGATGGACTGGAAGGGGCGCTGGCTGCTGGCCGCACGCTTGTAGTGATGCACAATCACATCCGGCACATACATGATCCGCCAGCCGTACTGCTTGATACGGTAGGCCCAATCCAGGTCCTCACCATACATGAAGTAGGTCTCGTCGAGCAGGCCGACCTCGCGCACCACCGACCCGCGCACCAGCATACACGCGCCGACGAGCGCATCGACCTCGGTCTCCAGGTCGGGGTCCAGATAGGTCATATTGTAGCGCCCGAAGCGCGGGCTGCGGGGAAACAGGCGCGACAGACCGATCATACGGTAGAACGCGACCTCCGGTGTCGGGAACGAGCGCCGACAAGCCAGGTCGAGCGAGCCATCGGCCAGCAGCAGCTTCGGGCCGGCGGCGCCCACCGCTGGGCGCGCCTCCAGATAGGCCACCAACCAGTCCAGCGCGCCCGGCGGCACCACGGTATCCGGATTCAGCAGCAAGACGTAATCCGGGAATGGAGATTGGAGATTGGAGATTGGGGACGAGTCAACCTCCAATCTCCAATCTCCAATCTCCAACAGCTCGCGGAGTGCCAGGTTATTCGCGTAGGCATAGCCGCCATTGTGCGAATTGACGATCAGCTGAACACGGGGAAACTCGGAGCGAACCATCTCAACGCTGCGATCGTCCGAGGCATTATCGACCACCCAAGTCCGCAGCGCGCAGCGCAGCGCCCCCGCCCCCAACGACCGCAGGCAGTCGCGCAGCAGGTCACGAGTATTGTAATTAACGATGATGACGGCCAACGAGGGCATCATCTCAACTCCTGAACGTAGTCGCATGGCGCGCGTATTATACCACAGCTTAAATTCGCCTACTACAACAGAACGAAAACGAGGATAGAAAATAGAGGATAGAGGATAGAAATGCTATCTTCTATCCTCTATCCTCTATCTTCTGCTTAATGCTGAGCGGTCGGTGCCTAGCTCGTGGGGGTAAATGCGTCGATCGCCGGCAAGAAGAGCTTGGCATAGAGCGCCTCGCGCTCCATCCCATCGCTGACCAGCATCACCACAAACGCCTTGCCATCCTGCTCCGCCACCGCCAGATCGATCAGCTGCCCCTGCGCCGAGATCTCATACAGCGTCCACTCAAGCTGGTCGGTCTTGCGTGTGCCCGCGCTCTCCGGCGTCCCGCTGACGCCCATCCGCTCCGACCAGAAGGCCAAAGCATCGTCGCGCGAGCCCGGCAGCGCGTGCTGCACGATCGCGATCTGGGCCGAGCTAGATTGCGCGTAGACCCCCGGCGCGATCTCCTCCCAGCCCCTCGGCGCGACCCCCTTGATGCCGAACTGCTCGCTCTCGAACGGCTCCAGCGTGATCGCCCCGCCGGGGACCTCGAACGCCGGCCCCTGCATCTCCTTGATGCAGGCCGCATCCGGCGCGGTGGTCGGGTCGTCGACAAACGCCATCGTGATGCCGCGCGAGCAGTCGTGGTCCAGGCTGACGCCATGCCCGAGGCCGGGGAACTCGAAGAAGAAGCTCTCGCTCAACGTCCCCGCCGCCAGCTTGCCGTAGCTCGGTGGGGTGATCGGGTCATACTCGCCGCCCAGCACCAGCGTCGGCAGGTCACTACGCACCGGCTCGTTCTCAACCGCATCGGCCTGCTTCGCACCCCAACTCTGGCAGACCTCGTAGGTCGGCCCACCGTCGAACAGGTTGTGCTGCTCGGGGAACGCCTCGTCGGCCGCCAGCAGCTCCTCGCGGCTAATGAAGCTGACCTCCTCGCCGCACTGCACCGAGTAGTACATCCCGTAGCTGATGAACTTCGTCTGCGCCGCGAAGATCACCGCCAGCCGCGTCAGCAACGAATAATCGCGGCCCTGGTTGGCTGCCACGATCGCCTTCGGCAGGCTGGGAATGACGTCCGTGATATAGAGCGACTGGAAGACCGTATTGATGATCGCGTCGCCGTTCAGCAGCACGGTGTGCTCCTCGCCGGTGAACGGATCGTTCGCCTTCCCAGTGACCGGCTCCTGGTTCAATCGATCGACCAGGTCGTAGAAGGTCTGCTTCAGATCGGGGAACGCCTGGCTGCACGCCTCGTCGGCGGCGCACCCGGCGAACAGCATCTCGAAGGCCCGGTCGGCGTTGGCGGGAATATCGACATTGATATCGACCTGCAACGGCACGGTCGAGTCGAGGATGACGCTGCGGATGCCCTCCGGGAAATCGCGCATCTCGGTCAGCGCTAGCCGCGTCCCGTAGGAGATACCGTACAGGTTCCACTCGTCGTACCCCAGCGCCAGCCGCAGATCGTTCAGGTCGGCAGCGTTCGCAGCGCTCGTATAGGCCGCCAGGTCGATGCCCTCCCCGGCCAGGCGCTCACGGCATTTCGTGGTGGCCTCGCCATACAGCTTGTTGCTCTCGTCGGCGCTCAGATCCTGGTCGAGTGTCTCATAGGCCAAGTCCACGATCTCGGCGCAGTCGAGCGCCGGCTCCGAGTAGCCGATGCCGCGCTGATCGAACATAATGAAGTCGCGCTGCTCCAGGAACGGTGCAAAGCGATCCTCGAAGCTGAACGGTATCGCGTCGAGCGAGTGGCCACCCGGCCCGCCTTCGAGGTAGACCACCGGATCGGGGAGCGGCTGATTGCTCTGGCTTTTGAACACCGCCGCGTGGATCTTGACCGTCTCGCCATCGTCCTTGCTGCGGTCCTGCGGCACTGTCAGGTCACCACACTCCACCTCGTACCCCTCCGGCACCTGGAACCGGCAATCCACCAACTCATAGGCCGGCTTGGCCGCCTGGGCGGTGGGCTGCGGTGGCTCGGCCGTCGGCTGGTCCGGCGCGGTCGTCGGCTGGTCCGGCGCGCCTATAAATTCCGGCCCCTCGGTCGCCGGCGCCGCTGCGGTTGTGGGCGGCGCCGCCGCGGTTGTAGGCGGCACCGACGTCGGGCTGGGCGACTGCCCCAGCGGGCTAGAACAGGCGCCCAGCAACACACACACCGCCAGCGCCACATATGGGCGTAAACGCATAGCTTATCTCCTGATTCGAGCAGCGGTCGGCGACCAGGTAATCGCCATCAGGCCGCTATCTTCGACGGGGTTCGCCCCGACTATCGAGGCAAATATGCACCCGCTCAGTATACCGCGAATGTGCCATGTTCGGGAGTTACGATCCGGCATCAAAACCTGAGCAAACCGTAAGAGGCTATCTGAAAAGGGGGAGTTTGGGGGACTACCCCTCAAGAAACCCCCTTCCCCACGAACGTGATATAATCAGACGTGCGCCCTCCCGATTGTGAAATAGTGCCCGATGACTGATACACACACGCCCGATCTCTCCCACTATGCCGTCGAGTCGCTCTGGCTTGAACGGAAGCCGGCCGCGCGGACACTGCTGGTGGTGTATGCCCACCCTGACGACGAGAGCTTCGGCAACGCCGGCACGATCGCCCGCTACAGCGCCGCCGGTGTCGCGGTCCACTACGCCTGCGCCACCCGCGGCGAGTGTGGCTCGGTCGATCCGGCGCTGCTGGTACCCTACCACGAGCGCGGCCTCGGCCAGGACGAAAGCATCGCCGCGCTGCGCACCGCCGAGCTGACCTGCGCCGCGCACGCGCTTGGGCTGGCAGCGGTCCACTTCCTCGGCTACCGCGACTCGGGCATGCCCGGCGCGCCCGACAACCGGCACCCGGCCGCGCTGGCCCAAGCGCCGACCGAGCGCGTAGCCGGGCAGGTCGCCGCGCTGATCCGCGCGCTACGCCCCCAGGTAATCCTCACCTTCGGCCCCTACGGCGGCTACGGCCACCCCGACCACATCGCGATCCACCACGCCACATTCGCCGCGTTCGCCACCGCCGGCGACCCATCGTGCTACCCCGATCAGATCGCCGCCGGCCTGCCGCCCTGGTCGCCGCGCAAGCTCTACTACTCAACCTTCGGCGTACGCCTGCTCAAAGCCAGCATTCCCCTCATGCGGCTCCTCCGCAGGGACCCGCGCCGCTTCGGCGAGAACCGCGACGTCGATCTCCAGCAAGCCGCCGCCGAGGCCACCCCGATCACCACCGCGATCGACGGCGGCGCTTTCCTGGAGCAGAAACTGCGCGCCTGGCAGTGCCACCGCAGCCAACTCGGCGGTATGGGCCAGCTCCAGCGCCTCCCCGCCCCGCTACGCCGGCTCTTCGTCGGCACCGAGCACTTCACGCGCGTCGTGCCGGCCTGGGACGGCGCCCGCAAACACGAGCACGACCTGTTCGCCGGTGTTGTTAGTGGTCCGTAGTCCGTTGTCCGTAGCATCCCAATGCGTGAAACATGTTGCGTATTGCGTGTTGCGTCATCTTGTCACCCTTTCACCCCTTCACCCTTTCACCCTTTCACCCTTTCATCTTGCCTCCCAGCCTGAACTACACAAATACTACCCCCAGCATACTAAAGGTACTAATAGCTGTGGCCGGATAGGACTATTCACATCGCCGGCCCGACGTGCTAGGATTGGGCTCGTTACGGCATTCCGGAAACTATTACCAGGGAGAAAGGTACGATGAAAACCCTCAAACTCATCTCCGCCGCTATCCTCCTGAGCCTGCTCCTGCTCTCGCTCGCGGCCTGTGGCGCCCCAGCCGTCACGATGACCGATGTTCCGCTCTTCCCCGGCGCGACCCTACTCGAGAAGGGGCAGAACGAGATCGCCGACGCGGCCGCCGACGGCCTCAAGCAGTCGGTCAGCGCCGAGAACGTGACCGCCGATGTCCTGATGTACGCCCTGCCCGACGGCACCAGCTGGGACGACGTCACGAAGTTCTACAACGACAAGCTGTCCTCCAGCGATTGGAAGACCAGCACGGAGATCGCCCAAGACACCGAGTTCTTCAAGGTCGTCGGCTGGACCCGCGGCAGCCTCAACAGCGAGCAGGCCCTCGGCGTCGGCTTCGGGCCGGAGATGCTCGGCAACAAGCCCTTCTTGATGGTCGCGCTGATGTCGGAGTAGGTCGAGCGACCAGCCGCATCCATCGGTAGCGCCGGGCCGGAGCGAGCTAATCGCTCCGGCCTGTTGTTTTAGGACTCCCTGAGAGACTATTTGAAAGGGGGAGTTTGAGGGGGCCGCCCCTCAAGAACCCCCTTTCTACCAAGGGGTAATGCTCCTCAGTGGCGAGCAGTTGATGCTTGTGGTATAGTCATTGCTGGTGTTTCGCCTGGTATCATCCGGCGCTACGCCAAGAGAGAGTATGAGGAGTTGTTACCCATGTCCCGGCAAAATCTCTGGACACCCATAAGCATCCTTGCCGCCGGTCTGGCGATAATCATCCTGGTGCTGGCCGGGCCCGGCGCACGCGATAGCGCCGCCGCGCGCGACCAGCCCTCCCTACAAGGGCAGGAGGCGCCATATCCTCCATACCCGCCCCAGACGACCGTCACTCCCGGCACCGCCACACCACGAACCACAACGCCCGGCACCACTACGCCGATCACCCGGACCGTCACGCCCGGCACCACCACCCCAATCACGCAAACAACCACGGCGGCGGCGACCCGCACGCCATCCCCGACGACAACGTCACGCCCGAGCAGCCCCGCCACCTCGCCCCAGCCTACAACTACTCCGGCGGCGCCCACATCCACGCCGACCCTATCGAACGAGCTGACCTGCGTACCTGGCATCGCGGTCGAGATTACCGGCGAGGGTTCGCCGCGCGCGCCATTCCTGCTGTATTTCAACCAGCGCGCCGTGAGTGGCGGCAGCATCGAGCCGGATGGGCGCTTCTCGATCCCGCTGGTGGTCGGCGATGAGCGCGCCGGCGAGTATCAGGTCGTCGTGCGCGTGCGTGGCACCAGACAGATCCTGCGCCAGCTCACATGCACCGTGCCTGCCGTGACGCCGACGCCATTTGCCGCACAGTCCTTTGTGGGGCGGTAGATCGCGGGTGGCGGATGCGGCACGCCTATCGAGAGCAATCATAGCACTTAACTAAATCAGCCCACGGTTTCTCATCACGAAGCTCGCGAAGACGCGAAGATCACGAAGACTCTACAGTTACATGTATCAGCCCTCTTCGTGGCCTTCGTACCTTCGTGATCTTCGTGGTAAAACTGCTGGTGTATGTACGCCAAGCTGTACTACACCAACCGTACTACAAGCGCCATCATGGCCCGCAGCGGCTTTGTGCTGCCGTAAACAACAGCCCGATACGCCACTTGCAAGTCTGGCCGGTCTGTGCTATGTTCTACATTGGCGATGGGTGGTACAATAGGCGATCATCTCGACCTATGGAAGCAGATCGCGACGTGCGCCGATGACATATCTGCCAGTACATTGGGAACGGTGGGCGGCGCTCGTACGCGATGCGCTCGCGCCTGGCCCGGTTGTCCCGCTCGACCAACTGCTACTGATGCGCGACCTGTCCGGGCGCACCGCACGCGACCTTGAGCCGCCGGCAGGCGTCATCCCACGGCCCGGCGCTGTGCTGATCCTGCTCTACCCCGATGGGGACGACCTGCGCCTGCCGCTGACCGTTCGCAGCGATCGGCTGCCGAACCACCGCGGCGAGGTCTCGCTGCCGGGCGGCGCGATCGACCCCCAAGACGACGGGCCGGTCGCTGCGGCGCTGCGCGAGTGTCACGAGGAGCTTGGCGTCCATCCAGGCGAAGTGGCGGCCTGGGGGGTGCTCTCGCCGATCTACATTCCGCCCAGCAACTTTCGTATCACCCCGGTCGTCGGCTTCTGCAGCCGACCGCCGGTGCTCCAGGTCAACGGCGACGAGGTCAGCGCGGTGATCACGGTGACGCTGCGCCAACTCCTGGACCCCGCCACCGTCGTGACGGAGCAGTGGATGCTCCGTGGACAGGAGGTGCGCGTGCCGTTCTTCGCGATCGACGGCTACAAGGTCTGGGGCGCTACCGCGCTGATCCTGAGCGAGTTCACCGCTCGTCTACGCCGAGTGTTAGCCGTGTGAGGCGGCCCCTCCGTGGCCGCCCGTCATCCATAGTACCTGTAGGCGGCCCCACCGTGGCCGCCCCCGTGGCCGCCCGCCACCAGACCCAGGAGGATCATAGCATGACAATCGAGGAAGCCATCAGCGACCTGACCTCACGCATCAAAACCGTCTGCCCGGAGGCCGTCATCCGCACCAAGAGGCGCTCGGCCGAAGAAGCCTCTATCCGCGCCTACGCGCCGGCCGATTACGAGTTGGCGATCAAAGAGGCCACCCAGGAAATCACCCTCAATCTGCTCACCGGCGAGGGGCTGGATGTCCAGGTGCTGGTGTACGACATCGCGACGTCGCTGCCGCCGGAACAATAGGCGCAGCCAACCGAAGAGACGGTCCTGGGAAAGGGGGGTTGAGGGGGCAGCCCCCTCAGTCTACCCCCACTCACATTGTAAAGTAGAATGGCGCCGCGCGAAACCTTGTCATAGAGATTAGAGATTGGAGATTGGAACGCGACCGTCAATCTCCAATCTCTAATCTCTAATCTCGTTTTGAGGAGGAAGTATGCCTGCGTTCTCCAAGATCGGCAAAGCCGCCGGGCTTGCGCTCGGATTCACGGCCGGGGTGGCCGGCGTCGGGACGCTGGTGGCGCTGCGCCGGCCGCTGCCGCGCACATCGGGCAGACTGTCGCTCCCCGGCCTGAGCGCGCCGGTCAAGGTCTACCGCGACCGTTGGGGCGTGCCGCACATCTACGCCCGAACGAATGCCGATCTCTTCATGGCCCAGGGCTACGTCCACGCCCAGGACCGGCTCTGGCAGATGGAACTGCACCGACGCACCGCCCATGGCCAGCTCGCGGAAGTGCTGGGCTCCATCGCGCTCAACTCCGACCGCTTCATCCGCGTACTTGGCTTTAGCCGCGTGGCGCGGCGCGAGGCGGCGCTGCTGGAGGGCCAACCCCGCCTGACGATCGAAGCCTACGTCCGCGGCGTCAACACCTACATCGTGCAGCACCCCCGGCGCCTCCCGATTGAGTTCACGATCCTGCGGCTGCGCCCGCGCCCTTGGGAGCCCACCGATGTGCTGGTGTGGGGCAAGATTATGTCGCTCACCCTCTCGGAGAACTGGAAATTCGAGATCCTGCGCGCCCGGCTTGTCGCCGCCGTCGGCGCCGAGCGCGCCGCCGCCCTGGAGCTGCGCTACGCCGACGAGCATCCGCTGGTCATCCCGCATGGCGTCCACTACAGCGCTGATATAGGCGCCGACGCGCTCGACGGCGCCGCCGCCGTCGAGCCCTTCACGGGCGGTGACGCGCCTGGACAGGGCAGCAACGCCTGGGTCGCCGGCGGCGCCCGCAGCGCCAGCGGGATGCCGCTGCTGGCCAACGACATGCACCTATCGCTCCAGATGCCCTCGCTCTGGTACGAAAATCACCTCAGTGGCGGCGACTACCACGTGACCGGCGCCAGTATGCCCGGCTCGCCCGGCGTGATTGTCGGCCACAACGAGCGGATCGCCTGGGGCGTCACCAACGGCATGACCGACGTGCAGGATCTGTACATCGAGAAGTTCGACCCGGCCGACCCGACCCGCTACGAGTTCCGCGGCGCCTGGGAGCAGGCCGAGATCGTACACGAGCCGATCGTCGTTCGCGGCCAGGACGCGCCGGTCATCGAGGAGGTACGCATCACCCGCCACGGGCCGATTATCTCCTCGCTCGTCCCACCCCCAGCTCAAGAGTCCGGTATCGATGTAAGTGGCAATGGACGACCGACAACTGACTCGCTCGCACTACGCTGGACGGCCCTGGAGCCAGGGCGCATCCTCAACGCGATCCTAAACCTCAACCGCGCCCGCAATTGGGACGACTTCCGCGCCGCCCTCGCCGACTGGACCGTCCCGGTGCAGAACTTCGTCTACGCCGACGTGAATGGGCACATCGGCTACGCCCTCGGCGGCGACATCCCCATCCGCGCCAGCGGCGACGGCCGGCTGCCGGTACCCGGCTGGACCGGCGAGTACGAGTGGACCGGGATCATCCCGCACGCCGAAATGCCGCACGCGCTCGATCCCGCCGAGGGCCTGGTCGTGACCGCCAACAATCGCATCGTCGGCGACGGCTACCCGTACCCGCTCCAGGCCGAGTGGCTCGCCGGCTACCGCGCCATCCGCATCCGTCAGTTGCTCGATCAAACGCCCACCCATGACGCCAACTCGTTCGCGCGCATCCACGCCGACCAGCAGAGCCTGCCCGGTCGCGCGCTCGCGGCCCTCGCCGATCGGCTGCCGGTGGCGACGGTGACAGCCCAGCACGCCCGCGACGCGCTGGCCGCCTGGAACGGCGAGCTGACCGCCGGCAGCGTCGGCGGGGCGATCTACGCGCGGCTGCGCGAAAAGCTGCTCCTGGCCGCGCACGCCGATATCGCCGGGCCGCTGGCCACCATCACCGGGCTGGGCATGTTCGCAACCCTGATGCGCAATGAGTACTTCATGCGGGCGATACCGCACACCCTCCAGCACATCGCCGATCACGAGGACGCATGGCTCCCCGCCGGCCGCACTTGGGACGGCGTGCTCGGCGAAGCCTGGGAGGCGGCGGTCACGGAGCTGCGCGCCGAGTATGGCGACGATGTGCGCACGTGGCGCTACGGCCGTTTCCACACCCTCACACTCCGGCACCCGTTGAGCGCCGTGCCGGCCCTGGCGCCGCTGCTCAACCGCGGGCCATTCCCCATGGGCGGCGACATCGACACCGTCTGCATGGGCCACCGCCCGCGCGAATTTGCCGCCCTCCCGTTCTACCTTGCCCCGTCCTACCGCCAGATCTGCGACCTCGCCGACTGGGACCGCAGTTGCAGCATCCACCCGACCGGCCAGTCAGGGCACCCTGCCAGCCGCCACTACGCCGACTTCATCCAGCCATGGCTCAAAGTCCAGTACCACCCAATGCTCTGGACGCGGGCGCGCGTCGAGGGCGCCGCCGTCAGCCAGATGACGCTGGAGCCAGCATCGTAGCGCGATCGGAAGGTCGGCAGGGGAGGTTTGGAGGGGAACTGCCCCTCCAAGTCTCTCCACCCACCATTATCGGAGTACAGAATAAATGAATCAGCAGCGCATTCAACCTGGCGCCGGCCAGGAGTCCGTCTGGGACTACCCCCGCCCCCCGCGGCTCGAAGACTCGCGCCGGCATATCCAGGTTGTCTTCAACGGCGTCGTGATCGCCGAGACCCAGCGCGCGAAACGGGTGCTAGAAACCAGCCACCCGCCGGTGTACTACATCCCGCCGGAGGATATCAAGCAGGAATATCTCAGCGCCACCAACCGCGCAACCTTCTGCGAGTGGAAGGGCGGCGCCGGCTACTACACCATCACCGTCGGCGATAAGGTAGCGCCCAACGCAGCCTGGTTCTACGCCGACCCGACGCCCGCGTTCGCGGCAATCAGGAACTACGTGGCATTCTACCCAGGCAAGATGGATGCTTGCTTCGTGGACCGCGAGCAGGTTCAGGCCCAGCCAGGCGATTTCTACGGGGGGTGGATCACAAGCGAGATCGTGGGGCCGTTCAAAGGCACTGCCGGAACAAGCGGCTGGTAGGCCTGGCGTTCAGCATTCCCTCATCTGCCACTTAGCTGATTCTCATCTACAGAGTGGATCAAAACCGCACCCTGCGGCGTCTATTATGACATAGGGACAAACGATGACAGCGGCGATCATCACCGGCGCGGGGATACGCGCCGGCTCCCGCCTCAGCCGCCCACCTTCTCTTCCACGGCTGCCCAATGGGCAGCCGTTTCCTCTTCCATGGGGAGATTGGAGATTGGAGATTGGTGCCAATCTCCAATCTCCAATCTCTAATCTCTAATCTCTAATCTCGCCAGGATGCCCCGCAGCAGCGCCGCGAACTTTGGCTTGGCCGCCGCACCCGTCTCCAGCACCTCCTCGTGATTGGCGGGCGCGCCATCGGGCAGCGCGAGGTTCGTGACCAGCGAGATGCCCAGCACGCGCATCCCGCTGTGGCGAGCGACGACCACCTCGGGCGCGGTCGACATGCCGACCGCGTCGGCGCCCAGCGCCCGGCACATCCGCAGTTCGGCCGAGCTTTCAAACGTCGGCCCGGACAGCATGATGTAGACTCCTTCACGCAGCTTGGTGCCCTGCTCCGCCGCGACAGCGTGGGCCATACGGCCCAACTCCGCGTCGAAGGCCCCGACCATCGCCGGGAAGCGTAGCCCCAGACGATCGTCGTTGTCGCCCCGCAGCGGGTGGTGGCCGGCCATGCCGGGAAGGAAGATCTGATCGGTGATCCGCATCAGGTCGCCGACCGCCCAGTCCGATCGCAGCCCGCCGGCGGCGTTCGTCACGATCAGCGTCTCGCACCCCAGCGCCCGCATGACCCGTATGGGAAACGTGACCTGCTGCATCGAGTAGCCCTCATAGAAATGAAAGCGTCCGCGCATCACGGCTACCGCCTGCCCCTCCAGCCTGCCGATGCCCAGCTCGCCCCGGTGGCCCACCACGGTCGAGCGTGGGAAGCCTGGGATCTCGCCATACGGCACGATCGCCGCATCAGCCAGCTCGTCGGCCAGCCCGCCCAGCCCCGACCCAAGGATAATTCCTACGCGCGGCACAAGAGAGGCGCGGGCGGCGATCACCGCCCGCGCCTGCTCGATCTGGGTATACAGATCCTCCATAAGCTCCCTCTACATTTGTTCTCTGATCTTTAGACATGGTTTCGGGAGACGTCATCCCACTTTACAATGTGGGTGGGAGGAAACTGAGGGGGCTGCCCCCTCAAACCCCCTTTTTTCCCTAGATCCGGCTTAATAACTCGCGCTTCTTGGCCTCAAACTCAGCCTGCGAGAGCAGCCCCTGATCGCGCAGGTCGGCCAATTTTTGCAGCGTCTGCTCGATATCGGTTGGGGCGCCGGCATAGACATACGGCGGCTGGGTGTAGGCCGCCCCGATCTGCGGGTCGAGGTAGCCGAAGCCGCGGCTGTAATGCTGCTTCGCGTCGAGCATCGCGCGCTTGAACTCCAGCGGATGCGCGATCCGGTGCATCATATTGACCCCCACATCCGAGGCCGTCAGGATCTCGAGATCGCCAAAGTTGAAGATCCGGCCAACCCAGCTCTGCCGCATCTCGATATCGTTGATCTTTTCGAGCGACGAGTTGATCACCGCCTTATTGAAGACACCCCGCACCTGGATCACTCGCTGATCAGTGACCACATACTGCTCGTTATTCCAGCGCAGATAGTCGATAAACGCGCTGATCAGCACCAGCAGGCTGATCACGCCGCAGCCGAACAGCACGAGCTGCCCGACCGGCACATTACCCAACGGCGCCAGGCCGCGAAAAGCCGTCTGCGAAGCGACCCCTGCGGCGATCAGCATGCCGATCAGGAACAGCTCAGTCAGGATGCTGCTGATCAGGACAAAGGTGTGCTGCCGCCCGGTATACACAACCTTCTCGCCTCGTCCCAAGAGGTCGTCGATGTAGGCCATGAGTTTCTCCTTGTGCGATGGCTGGAACGTAGCGATCCACGCAGGATCTACGCCTCCTGGCACTGCCGCGACGTGGCTACCTCATCGATCAAGAATGCTGAACCTCTTCCAGAAACGCGACCGACTTCAAATCGCGTTCCAGAATACCGCGAATATAGACCCGTAGCAGCTTTGTGGCTTCGTCGCGGATGGCATCCGATATATTCAGTCGCTCGACCGCTTCCAGTGGTTGAGCCTGAAGAAATCGGAGCAGTTTGAAGGCGTTCAAGCTCATCGGCATGCTCGCGCGTTCGGCGGGCGCACAGCGCGGGCAGACCACCCCGCCCGCGGTGGTGCTGAACCGGCGAGCCTCCTCGGTCAGCACTTCCTGGCAGTTGGCGCAGTGGTAGAGCTGCGGCCGGTAGCCCATATAGCCGAGCAGGTGCAGCTCGTAGAAGCGCAATACCAGATCCAGGTTAATAGTTATGTCAATCTGATGCAACGTCGCAACCAGCAACTCGAAGGCCAGGCGATTCTCGTCCTCCTCTTCGAGCAGGCGGTCGATCAGCTCCGCCGTATAATAGGCTGCCCCAATCCGGCGCAGGTCGGCGCGCAGATTGTCAAAGCTGTGCAGGATCGAGCTTTGGGTGATGATATCCAGGTTGCGCCCAACTGCCAGCAGCATCGCCGCATGGGTGAACAGCTCGATATGGCCGGCCAGCCGGCTGGTGGTCTTCCGCGCGCCCTTGGCGACGACGCGCCGCTTACCCTGCGGTGTAATTAGCGTGATCATCCGATCGGCCTCGCCAAAATCGCTCCGCCGGATAATCACTGCCTCAGTTCGATAGATTCGGTCGCGCATAAGTTGGATTTACTATTTAGACAATGTTGGGTTGGGGGAGACTGAGGGGGCAGCCCCCTCAGTCTCCCTTTTTTCCCAGATTTGACAGCCGCTCTTTCAGCCGCTGCAGCGCCCCATTGCTAGCCTGGTAGGCCCGGTTCAACTGCTTCTCCGCCAGCAGCCGGGCGACCCGTTGCCGGAGCGCCACGCTGGCCTCGCCCTCGATCCTCAGTTCCGCGCAGGCATAGACATAGAACTCCAGCGCGGCGAAGAGCACCGTCAGATCATGCTCGCGCAGCGGCGCATCCACGCGGTCGCCATCGCCGGTCAGGCCGTAGCCCGCCTTTCGCAGACGCTCCGCCAACGCCGCCGCGTCGCCCTCGCGCACCACCCACGCAGTGTCCGTCAGTTGCTCGACTGCCGGCAGGCGAACCCGTTTATCATGCTTGATCTGCGCCAGCACCGTCGCGTCCTCGGCCTCAAGCAGGACGCCGCGCCGCAGTGCGACCTGGCCATGCAGACCGGCCCACTCGCGCAGTGTCGCGGCCACATTCTGTGGCATATCAGGGCCGCTCTGCTCGCGCAGAAAGCGCAGCATCTCGTCGAGCGAGATTTGGTGCTCCAGCGCGGCCTGGACGCTGCGCTTCGTCAGCTTATAGATCGCGGCCTGCTCGCCCTGGGTATCGCCGTCACCGGCCCGTTCAGCGATCCGGCCAAGCTGAAAACGAGCATAGGGCGACGCGTAAGCCGGCGTGACCACCTCGAAGTTTGGCTGGACCACCAGCGGCTCGACCGGCGCATCCTCCGACGCAGGGCCGCTCCCCAGCAGCGCCGCGCCGAGCGGGTTGACGCGGAAACTGACCGACTCCTCACCCCGTACCCCCAGATCGGTCAGCCCCAGCCAGCGCAAGCTCCCGCCGGCGATCGAGCTGATCTGCTGCCCCTCGACCGCGTCCCAGTGCTCAAAGCCATCGAGCGGCTGGCGCGTGTAGCTGGTCAGCTTCCAGGCATCGTAGCGACCGTCGGGGCGGGCGAAATCCGGCGCGACCCGCTTGATCTGCGCCACAATAGCGTCGAGCGCGATCCACTGGCCTGGCGGCGCCTGGCCCAGCAGTTGCAAGAGCGCCCGTTTCGCTCCGGGCAGGTCGCGGGAATACGATCGCTCGATCTTGATTCCCAGGAAGCTGATCAGCTCATCCCACTCGGACGCGACCCAGCCGTCGAGCAGCTGGCGCGCCCGCTCCACTGCCGGCTGCTGCATCCACTCCAGCGCCTCGCGGGTCGGGCGCAGCTTGGCGTCGGCGCCGGCGCGTAGCAGCCCGGCCCCCTGGGCCACCCGGCGGAGGAACTGGACGAAGGGCCAGTGCTCTTCGCGATAGACGCCGGTGAGATCAGCCTTTTTATCGCGATACTTGGCCAGGCGCACTAGGCTGGCCTTGTTCAGCCCGCCGGTCGGGATGACCTCAAGCTGGCCATCCTGCGCCAGCGCCAGGATCATGAGCAACCAGCGCTCGGTGAAGCGCGCATCGCCAGCTACAGCGCGCTCCGGCTCGCCGTCGTCGCCAAGGTGGAGCTGCTCGTCGTGCGGGGGCACCGGCGGCAGGAGCGCCAGCAGCTCCGGTGGGATGGCGTAGGTGCGCCGCGTTCCCTCCTGGACCGGCTGAATAAGCGCCAGCGTGTACAATCGCTCGGTGGGCGATGGCGGCTGCTCCAGCGCCAGCAGGTACGCGCGCGGATTTGGGTAATCGGCATGCCTGCGGATGGTCCCAAACTCGCGCTCCAACACCGGCGCCATGATGCTGCCGCCGTGCTCCTGCACCCGCGCGAGCGCGTCGCGCTCAGGTGGCGCCAGCGATGCGACCAGGCGCTCAACGACATCGGGCCGCAGCATCGCCTCGGCCAGTAGGCCGGGCGCCTGACCATCGCCTTCCTGTAAGCGCCAGAGCCGCGCCAGCGTGGCCCGCTCGGCGTCGCCTCGCTCGTCGAGCCAGCGCTGGAGCGATTTCAGTTCCTGTCTCTTCTGATGCACCGTGGCCTAGTTCCTCGCCTTCCCGTGCCGCCCCCGGCAGCTTTGCGCTTCAGCTAGGCGGTATTATAGGCGATGGGAGGGTGCGCGGTCAACATAGAGCCTATCCCAAAACCACCCTTCGATACGGCTGCGCCGGGGTACCCTCTGGGTCCAGGATGCGGTTTTGGGATAGGCTCAAAGTGCTGTTTTACTACTTATGATAGTATCATCGCCGGCCAGCTCACGCCACCGGGTCCACATCCCCGTACGTTCGCCCTTTCCACGTCACCCCGCGACCGAAGGTGTGCCGGTAGGCCGAGTTGATGATGATCCCGATGAACACCAACCCGCCGATCGGGTGCCACAGGTAGTCGCGCAGTGGCGTGCCGAAGAACCGGCGCGCCCGCCAGCGTGTGAGCAGCAGCGTGGCGAGCGCGGCCAGATTCACCAGCAGCGGGCCGAGAACCTGATAGTTGAACCTGGACATGAGCAGCGCCACCAGCGCCAGGACGAACGGGCTGACCGTGATTAGGAAGGCCGCCAGAACCCCGCCGAGCACCATGAGGTAATTGCGCTTCAGGATCAGGAAGTTGTTCTTCGACCAGCCCTCCCAGATGCCGCTCAACGAGGTGTACATCCGCGTGCTCAGCACACTCGTCCCATCCATCATCAGCATTTGGTACCCAGCGCGCTTGAAGTGCCACGAGAGCATCTGATCTTCGACCACCTCGTCCCGCACCACCGTGTGCCCACCGATCCGCTCGTAGGCGTCGCGCTCGACCAGGATGAACTGGCCATTGGCGAAGGCATAGCCGGGGTGGCGCGGGCTGCTGACCCGCTGGAGCGGGTCGGTGGCATGCCCCACGCCGACCAGCACCGGCTGCACGACCCGCTCCCAGAAGCCGACTAGCTCCTGGCGCGCCCATAGCGAGACCAACCCGGCGCCCGAGCGCTGCGCCGCCAGGTATGCAGCGTCGAGCGCGCCCGGATGCAGCGTCACATCGGCGTCGACGAACAGCAGCCACGCGCCGCCCGCCCATCGGACGCCCTCGCACACCGCGTGGCTCTTACCCGTCCAGCCGCGCGGCAGCGGCCCGCTCCGCACGATCCGCAGCCGCCGATGCCCGGCGAGCCGCGCCAGGATCTGCGGCGTCGCATCGGTCGAGGCGTCGTCCACCGCGATCACCTCGAAGTTGGAGTAGGTCTGCGCCAGTAGCGAGCGGATGCAACGCTCGATATTGGCCTCCTCGTTGCGCGCCGGCACAACGATCGAGATCAATGGAGCGTCGGTCGGAACGCCGCCGCCCGGTAGCAGCCTGGGGCAGCGCCACAGAAAGATCGCCACGTGAACCGCAAAAATGGCGACACTGATCGCCGTCACTACCGTCATAATCCAGAGGATATCCATCTCACCCCTCCCCGAACAAGGCATGATCAAAGCAGCTCCGCTATATTCCTTGTTCGTTGTTCACATCATTCAGCAGCGGCAGAAGCTCGGCCAGTCGCGTGATCGTCGCCAGCGGTGGCGGTAAACCTTCGGGCAGATGTTCGCGGCGCGGGTTCATCCAGACGAACGGGAGGCCCGCAGCCGCTGCGCCGCGCAGGTCATACTCCGGCGAGTCGCCCACGAACAGCGCGTCGGCAGGCTGTATGCCCAGGCGCTCCAGCGCGAGCTGAAAGATCGCCGGGTCGGGCTTCGCCACGCCCACCTCCTCCGAAACAATCAGTAGATCCAGGTACTCCACCAGACGAAAGCGCTCGATCTTCGGCCGCTGCGTTCGAACCGGCCCATTCGTGATCAGGCCAAGCTTAAAGCGCGACCGCAATGCCTCCAGCGTGTGGACCGCATCTTCATACAACACCATGTGTTCAAACCAATCGCGGCGGTAGGCTGCCTGCGCGGCAGCAATCAGCTCTTCATCCACAACACCCTGGCCGCGCAGAAAGTCGGTCAGGCGCTCGATGTACACCCGCTCGGCGATCGCCAGCCGCACCAGCTCTTCCTCGTCGAACTGCGGATGGCGCGACAGCACGTCGGCCAGCACCGCGCGCAGCCGCGTGACCCAGTGAGAGCGGAGGTCATAGAGGGTATCGTCCAGATCGAACAGAATCGCTTGATACATGATCTTGAGGATGGAGGATGGAGGATGGAGGATGGGAAGTCCTTTTTCCACCCTCTATCTTCTATCTCCTATGTTCTATCTTCGCTTGCCGATACAGCATTCCTATCAGGGTTGTAAAGTGAGAAGGGGTTTTGTGGGGGCTTCCCCACACCCCCTTTTACAGCTCATTTAGGAACACTATAGATCACCTGATCCTGCTCAACGCGCGCCAGCCGTCCGACGCCGGCCAGGTACTCCAGGTGCGCCAGCGTCTCGGCCATCGCGAAGCGAATTCTGATGTGGCGACAACTCGCCGGTTGGAAAAACAGACGTACAAACAGTGAAAGCTGTTGCACCATGCCCTGCCGCCTGCTCAATAGTCCGTAGGCGCGCCGCGTGGTGCTCGCGCAGTTCCTGGAGCCGCTGCCTGAACGCGCGAATGATCGGGCCATGGCCCGGCAGCGCCAGCTCCATGTCAAGCTCGTCCAGCACGTCGAGTGATTGCAAGAAGTCTGCCAGCGGGTTTGGGCGGCCATGCGGCCATAGGCTGATGTTCGGCGTGATCTTCGTCAGCACGGCGTCGCCGCAGAGCAGCAGCCGCTCCTTGGCGCAGTAGAAAACCAGGTGCCCGTCGCTATGACCCGGCACCATCAGCACCTGAAACTCGCGCGGGCCGATCCGCAGCGGCGCGCCCGGCTCCAGCGTCAGCAGCTCCGGGTGCGGCTCGGTCATCGGTCGCACGGCGACCATGTTGGCGTGGACAACCTCGGTGAGATCGTCGGGCATCCCGTGGGCGCAAAAGAACGTCGCAACCGCCCGGTAGGTCGCCTCGCCGCCGCGCCAGACGCGCTGAACGAATACCTGCTCGGGTGGCGAAAGCAGCACCGGCGCATTGCTCTGCGCCGCCAGCCATCCGGCCATCCCATAGTGATCGGGGTGTGCATGGGTGAGAATGATCCGCGTGATCGACTCCGGGCCGATCCCGATCTCCGCGAACGCCGCCAGCCAGGCCGCCTGGCCGGGCGGGTAGTTTAACCCGGCGTCGATGACCGTCCAGCCCGCGCCGTCTTCCAGCACATAGCAGTTGACGATCCGCAACGGAAACGGCAGTGGAAGCTGGACCTGATAGATCCCTTCGGCAATACGCATACCTACCTCATCTGACTGTCTGAAAAGGGGAGTTTGAGGAGTTGCCCCTCAAGATCCCTTTCCAACACGGAACACAGCGACAGAGAGACGTTTCAAACAGTCTCTAAGAAGCTGTCTGAAAAGGGGGAGTTTGAGGGGGCCGCCCCTCAAGAATCCCCCTTCCACCACGGACGACGAGCGACAAATCAACCTTTTCAGATAGTCTCTAAGGACAGAGGTATGATACCATGGTCACGACGGTCACGACACTGCATCATAACAGACTCACGAGAAAGGCGGCACCTTGGAGGACATCGACCTTGACGAGCTTCGCGCCTGGCTGCGCGAGTGCGGCGCGATCGCCCGCCAACACTTCAACCAGGTAGCCGGCCACCGCAAGGCCGATCGATCCTGGGTCACCGAGGCCGACCTGGCGATCGAACGACTGCTGGCCGAGCGCTTGGCCGCCCGCTACCCACACCACGGTATCATCGGCGAGGAGCAGACTCAGCACGCGCTCGACCGCAAGTTCCTCTGGGCGCTCGACCCGCTCGACGGGACCTCCTCCTTCGTCGCCGGGCTGCCCACCTGGTCGATCTCGCTCGGCCTGTTGCGCGCCGGCGTGCCGCACTTCGGCATGATCTACCTTCCGCTGCTGGAGGACTTCTACTGGGCCGGGCCGGACGGCCCAGCCTTCCTGAACGGGCGCCCGATCCTGGTCGCCCCGCCGCGCGCGTGGGAATCTGAGGACTGGCTCTCGGTGCCGTCGAACGCGCACCGTCGCTTCCTGATCGATTTCGTCGGCAAGACCCGCAGCCTGGGCAGCATCGCCGCCGCGCTCTGCTACGTCGCCCGAGGCAGCGCTATCGGCGCGCTGTTAAGCCGCGCGGGGATCTGGGATATCGCCGCGGGCTTGGCGATCCTGCGCGCGGCGGGCGGCGATGTCGCCGGGCTATCGGGCGCGCCACTCGACACTGCGGCGATATTGGACGGCCAGACGCTCACTGAGCCGATCATCGCCGCCGCGCCGGCGCACTTGCAGGCATTACGCGGCATCGTCCACCGGCGTAGCGCCACATGACGATTGCGTTTCCCAAACGCAAGACGTGTTATAATATGGGCATGGTCAGCGGGCTACATTAGCCGCCGTTTGAAGGAACACTTACTATGCAGCAATCCGGCGACATTCTTGTAGTAGATGATGAGGCCAACATCGTTGATTTCGTCGTCGAACTCTTGCAGGACGAGGGCTACTCAGTTCGCTCGGCACTCAACGGCGAACTAGCGCTCGCTGCGATCGCGCAGCAGCCGCCAGCCCTCATTCTCCTCGACATGTTTATGCCGCAGATGACCGGCATTATGCTCTGGGAGCACCTCCAGCAGTTAGGCCTCTCGGATATCCCGGTTGTGCTGATGACCGCCAGCCCACGCGCGATGGCGACGATGCCCGGCGCCACCGATTACCTGGCGAAACCATTTGACATCGACCAACTGCTTGAGTGCGTTGCCCGCCATGTCCAGCCCGGTTCGGGCAATGCCCCGGTCCCTGAAAACGCGCGGGAAACGCCGCACTAAGAGACAGTCTGAAAAGAGGGAGTTTGAAGGGCAACCCCTCAAATTTTCAAATCAGAAAAAGGTCTGCTCCATTGTGGAGCAGACCTTTCTTGTTCCCTACGCGTAGAGCAAGGTTTCGGGTGATGCCATTCTCCTTTACAGTGTAGGTGGGGAAGCTGAAGGGTGCCCCCTCAAACCCCTTTTTCCCAGAACTGCAAAGCTCCAAAGAACCTTGTCTAGGACGCCGAAACTTACCGCTTGGTGTACTGGGGCCGCTTGCGCGCCCGCTTCAAGCCGGGCTTCTTGCGCTCCTTCACCCGCGGGTCCCGCGTCAGCAAACCAGCCTTCTTAAGGATCGGACGCAACTCGGCGTTCAGATCGAGCAGGGCGCGCGCAATGCCGTGGCGCACCGCGCCGACTTGGCCGGAGACGCCGCCGCCGCGCACCTTGACCAGCACGTTGAAGCTCGCAGCGTGGCCGGTCAGATCCAGCGGCCGGGTCAGCTCCTTCTGGAACAAGTCGCGCGGGCCGAAGTACTCGACGATCGGCTTGCCGTTGACCACGAAATCGCCGCCGCCCGGGAACAGGCGCACGCGCGCGACGGCCGTCTTGCGGCGGCCGGTACCCTGATAATACCGTTTCTCTGTCATGCACTCCTCACACATCGGGTCGTGTCGTACGTCGGGCGCGAAGGCACCGAACAGGCAACACATACCACGGTTTTGGGCGAACTAGCCGTGCGGCCGCGGCTCATAGACCTTGGGTTGCTGCGCCGCGTGCGGATGCGTCGGGCCAGCATAAATCTTCAGCTTGAGGATCTGGCGGCGCCCCAGGCGCGTTTTCGGGATCATCCCCTTGACGGCGAAGCGCAGGATGCGATCCGGGTGCGTCGCCATCATCCGTCGATACGGGATCTGCTTGAAGCCACCTGGATAGCCCGAGTGGCGGTAGTACATCTTCTGGTCCGGCTTGCGCCCGGTCAGGCGCACCTTCTCGGCGTTGATCACCACGACGAAATCGCCGCCGTCGATGTGCGGAGTGAAGGTCGGCTTGTGTTTGCCGCGCAGCAGGACCGCGATCTGCGTCGCAAGGCGCCCCAGCGTCTGATCGGTCGCGTCGACGATGTACCAGTCGCGCTCAACCTCCGCCTGCTTTTGCGAATAAGTACTCATGTTTCTTCCTTAAGAGGCTGTTTGAAAGGGGAGTTTGAGGGGCAAGCCCCTCAAGAACCCCTCTCCACCACTAAACAACTGAAGAGGCTGTTTGAAAGGGGAGTTTGAGGGGCAAGCCCCTCAAGAACCCCTCTCCACCACTAAACAAACTAAGGATAAGTGACTGACATCAAATACAGCCCATGTGCCGGCGCCGTTCGCCCCGCCCGCCGCCGGTCGCGGCTGGCGAGCACCGCCGCAAACCCCTGGACATCCAGCTTGCCCTCGCCGACCGACAGCAGCGTCCCGACGACATTGCGCACCATATGCCGCAAGAACGCATTCGCCGCCAACTCGACCGCGATCAGCGGCTGGCCCCACACCTCGTGGACCGCGCAGCTCGCGACGTAACAGGTGCGCACCGTCGAACCTTCCTGCTGCCCTCCGGCAAACGCAGCGAAGTCATGCATGCCCAGCAGCGTCGTCAGGGCCTCGGACATCGCCGCCTGATCCAGGCGGCGCGGCACATGGATGGCATGGCGGCGCAATAGCGGCGCGGCAACCGGACCATTGTCGATCAAAAAGCGATAATCGCGCCGAACTGCGGTATGCCGGGCGTGGAACTCATGTGGCACCGCCCATGCCTCCAGCACCGCGACATCCTCCGGCATGATCGCATTCATGCCACGGCGGATGGTCGCCAGATCCAGCTCCGTCTCCGTCCGCACATTGGCGACCTGGCCGCGCGCATGCACCCCCGCGTCGGTGCGCCCGGCCAGATTAACCCGCCGCCGCTCTTGCGTCAACTGCTCCCAAGCGCCTTCCAGCTCACCCTGGACCGAGCGGCCATTGTTCTGCCACTGCGAGCCGACAAAATCAGTCCCATCGTACTCGATTCGCAGGGCAATATTCCGCATTAGTATTGGGTAGGGCTGAAGGGGCGGGCGGCCCGCCCCTTTACCCCACCCTCCTCCTTATTCTTTTAAAGAAGCTCGATCACAACCATCTCGGCCGCATCGCCCTGGCGTGGGCCAAGCTTGGTAATGCGGGTGAACCCGCTCGTTCGCTCGGCGTACTGCTCCGGCGCGAACGCGAACAGCTCTCGCATCGCCTTCTTGCTGGCCAGCCGCGAAAGCGCCATACGCCGCGTGTGGGGCGTATCCTGCCGAGCCAGGGACAGCAAGCTCTCGATCTCCGGCTGTACCGTTTTGGCCTTGGCAATCGTCGTCTGGATCTTGCGGTGCTCGATCAGCGCAATCATCAGATTGCGGATGCAGCGCATCGCGATGCTCTTTAAAGCGGCCCAGCTTGCGCCCGCTCTTTTGGTGTCGCATGATAGTCTATCCTCCTGGCTCTCAGAGACTGTCTGAGAAGGCCGGTGTGTCACTGGCAGTTCGTGGTGGAAAGCGGGACTTGAGGGCCAGCCCCTCGCTCCCTTTCCAGACAGTCTCTCAGCTCTCTCCACCCGGATCTGCGCCATTCGTCACCGACACATTGCTGCCGCGCGGGATATAGCCACGCTCGATCAGCTTGTCGCGAATCTCCTCCATGGACTTCTGGCCCAGGTTGCGCACCGATAGGAGCGCCTTTTCGTCCATCTCCAGCACTTGGCCGACCTTAGTGATATCAGCGCGCTTGAGACAGTTGTAGGTACGAGTCGAGAGATCGAGTTCCTCGATCGGCGTATCGTAGATATCGGCCGGGATCACCGGGCCACCCGGCACCGTCGGCTGCTCTAGCTCCATCGTCAGCCGGTTGAAGTCGGCGATCGTCTGGCAGTACTGGACCAGCACCTGCGCGGCATGGCTCAAGGCATCGCCGGCCTTGATCGTCCCATCAGTCCATATCTCAATCAACAATCGGTCGAAGTCGGTCGCCTGCTGGACGCGCGTATTCTCGACGACATAATTCACCTTGGGCACTGGCGTAAAGATCGCGTCCACCGGGATCTCTCCGATCGGCAGGGCATCGCGCTGATCGGCGGGGAGGTAGCTGCGGCCACGCTCCACCGTCATCTCGATCTCGATATGAGCGTCATCGGAGTCCAGGGTGCAAATATAATGATTCGGGTTCACCAGCTCGACGTTGCTCGGCGTATCGATATCGCCGGCTCGTACGATCCCGGCGCCCTGCTTAGTCAACAGCACTTTGACCGGCCGCTCGGCGTACGAGCGCAGCCGGATGCCCTTGATATTCAGGACGATCTCGGTCACATCCTCTTTCACGCCAGGAATCGTCGAGAACTCGTGAAATACACCATCTATTTTGATCTTTGTGACCGCAGAGCCAGGGATCGACGACAGCAGCACACGGCGCAGCGCGTTCCCCAACGTATGTCCATAGCCTGGGTCCAACGGCTCAATCTTGAATCGACCATAGTTTTCGGCCGCCTGCACGACCTCAATCTTGGGCATGGCGATATCAAGCACGGATCGCCTCCTTATGACTCGTCAGTGGCGTCTGCCGGGCGCGCCAGAGAATCGTAGCACCTCCGCTCGCCCGGACGACGGCACCAACGCTGTTCCCGTAGTAAATGGGTCGCACTTTACGGCTTTCGCCTGCTGTAATACTCGACAATCAACTGCTCGTTGATTCCCGGCTCGGCATCCTCGCGGCGCGGCAGTGATAGCACCTCGCCGGCGAGATCGGCGCCGTTCAAGCGCAGCCAGTCGGGCACATTGCGCCGATTCAGGTCGCCGCTATCGACGAGATTCTTCACATAGGACCGGCGGCGGCTCTCCGGGCGAATGGCGATCACATCGCCAACCTTGACCGTAAACGACGGGATGTTGGTTTTGCGTCCGTTCACCGTAATGTGGCCATGATTGACGACCTGACGCGCCTGCGCCCGCGTCGTCGCGAATCCCAGCCGGTACACCACATTGTCAAGGCGGCGTTCCAGCAAGGTAAACAGCGCGGCGCCGGTCTCGCCGGGGATACGCTGTGCCTTCTCAAAAATGCGCCGGAACTGTCGCTCCAGCACGCCATACATATAGCGGGCCTTCTGCTTCTCCAGCAACTGGAGGCCGTAATCCGACACTTGGCGGCGGCGCGCCGTCGGCCCATGCTGCCCAGGAGGGAAGGAATTCTTATTCAGAATACGCTGCCCCTTCTCGGAGATGCCAATGCCTAGCCGACGGCTGATTTTCCCCACAGGTCCACGATAACGAGCCATGAAACTCCAATCCTCCTTTAGACGCGCCGGCGCTTAGGCGGGCGGCAGCCATTATGCGGGATGGGCGTCACATCGGTGATCGCGATGACCTGTAGCCCATTCGACTGAAGCGAGCGGATCGCGGCCTCGCGACCAGCGCCCGGCCCCTTGACGAACACCTCAAGCGAACGCATACCGTTTTCCATCGCCTTGCGCGCCGCGATCTCGGCAGTAATCTGCGCGGCGTACGGGGTGCTCTTGCGCGAACCTTTGAAGCCGTTCTGCCCGGCACTCGCCCAGCACACCACATTCCCTGAAAGGTCGGTGATCGTCACAATCGTATTATTGAATGTGCTCTGAATGTGCGCCTGGCCGCGCGGCACATTCTTCTTTTCGCGCCGCTTGCCGCGCTGGCGCTTCGGCGCTGCCCCCTTGGCCGGTTGTTTCGCCATTATTCCTCCACTGGTTGGTTGCCTGTGGGCGTATGCAATACGCCCTTACTTCTTCAGCGTCTTCTTCTTGATGCCGATCGCCTGGCCCTTGCGTCCACGGCGGGTGCGCGCATTGGTGCGCGTGCGCTGGCCGCGCACCGGCATTCCCTTACGGTGCCGCAGCCCACGGTAGCAGCCAATGTCCATCAGCCGCTTGATATTCAGCTGGATCTCGCGGCGCAGGTCGCCCTCGACGCGATATTCGCGATCGACCACCTCGCGGATGCGCCCAACCTCTTCTTCGGTCAGATCGCGCACGCGCGTGAGCGGATTGACGTTGGCCTTCTTGAGAATCACCATACCATTCGAGCGGCCGATGCCGTAGATGTAGGTGATCGAGACCTCGATCTTCTTGTTCCGTGGGATATCAACCCCGGCAATGCGTGCCATGCATGTCCCCTTCCCGTGATCAGCTACTGATAGCTAGAAAGCATCCAGAGCATTTGATAAAAACACACATATACGCCGCCCCACCTGTTCGGCGGGCAGCAATTTGCTTTCGCCACCCTCATTACTTATAGCGGTACGTAATTCGTCCTCGCGTCAGATCGTACGGCGACAGCTCAACCAGCACGCGGTCTCCCTTGAGGATACGAATATAATTCATCCGCATCCGACCTGAGATATGCGCCAGCACCTCGTGACCATTCTCCAACTGCACGCGGAACATAGCGTTTGGCAGCGGCTCGGTGATTGTGCCCTCCATCTCGATGGCGTCTTTCTTCTTCGACATACAGCTCCTTTGTATTAATCCTGCCGTGTCAGTATCTCCGGCCCCTCGTGCTCAGTGATGGCGATAGTGTGCTCGAAGTGCGCCGCGAGGCTCCCATCGGTCGTCACAATCGTCCACCCATCGTCCAGCTCACGAGTTCGTATAAGCACCCTGCGTGATCATCGGCTCGATCGCAAAGGTCATACCGGAGCGCAACAGCAGCCCTTTTCCGGGCTGGCCGTAGTTCTTAATTTGCGGATCCTCGTGGAGCACCCGCCCGATCCCGTGGCTGATCAGGTTGCGCACGACTCCGTACCCCTGCTCCTCGGCATAGCCCTGGATCGCATGCGAGATGTCGCTCAACCGGCCGCCGGCGCGGGCAAACTCCAGGGCATGATACAGTGTTTGCTCGGTTACGTCGAGCAAATCGCGTGCCGCCCGCGAGATCTCCCCGACCGGATAGCTCCAAGCCGAGTCGCCATGGTAGCCCCGCCAACTGACGCCGATGTCGATACTAACTATATCGCCCTCGCGCAGCACCCGTGGCCCTGGCATCCCGTGGACGATCTCCTCGTTGACCGAGATACAGGTCGCCGCCGGGTAAGGCACCGAGCCTGGGTAGCCCAGAAACGAGGGTACGCCGCCGCGGTGGACAATATACTCATGAACAATCCTATTCAGGTGCCCGGTTGTCACCCCCGGCTGAACAGCATCGCGCAGCAGCCGATGACAGGCGCCCACGATCCGCCCGGCCTCCCGCATCAACTCAAGCTCATGCCGATTTTTTAACGTTGGAGCCATTTCCCACACCCAACACCCGACTCATCATCTCCGTCACCAGCGATATCTCACGCTGCCCATCGATCTCGATCAGATTGCCCTGATCGCGGTAGTGCTCAATCAACGGCATCGTCTGGGCGAAATACACTTGCAAGCGATGTCGGGCGGTCTCAAGCGTATCATCGCTGCGCTGGTACAGCTTCCCGCCACAATCGTCACATACATCAGGGCGCTTGGACGGGAAATAGTATATATTATAGATAGAGCCGCAGGTTTTGCAAGTTTGCCGACCGGCGATCCTACGCAGTAGCACATCCTCGGGCACGCTCAGAAACAGCACATAGTCGATCCGGCGGCTGTGATCCTTCATCTCCTGCTCCAGCGCCCGCGCCTGCTCCCTGGTGCGCGGGAAACCGTCGAAGATCACGCCACTGGCGCAGTCCGACTGGCTGATCCGCTCGATAATCATGCGGATCACCACCTCGTCGGGCACCAACTCGCCCCGGTCCATATAGGACTTGGCCAGCATGCCCAACTCGGTGCCCTGGCGCAGTGCCGCCCGGAACAAGTCGCCGCTGGCCACATGTACCAAGCCAGTATGCTGCTCTAAGACATTCGCCTGTGTGCCCTTGCCGGCACCAGGAGCCCCAAGGAGAACCACATCCATGCCATGCTCTTTCTGCTCGTCATTGAGCACCAAACCACACTATCACTGCCGGCGAGCAGGGGCTAACGATTAATAAAGCCCTCATAGTTGCGCATCACAAGCTGCGCCTCAAGCTGCCGCATCGTATCGACCGCAACGCCGACGACGATCAGTAATCCGGTCGCGCCCAGGCCGATCTGCACTCCGGTGATTTGCTGAGTGAGAAATGGAAGCACTGCGACCAGGCCCAGGAAAAACGCACCGACCAGCGTGATTCGGTAGACCACCTTCGCCAGGTACTCCTCGGTTCGCTTACCTGGCCGGATGCCTGGGATAAATCCGCCATTGCGCTGGAGCGAGTCGGGAATGTTCTGCTGGTTGAATATCACCATCGTATAGAAGTACGTAAAGGCGACCACCAGCGAGAATAGAAGCACCGAATAAACGAGGGTACCGCCGCCAAACTGGGGGCTGAACGTCGTATAGACGAAACAGGCGATCTGCTTCAAAATCCCCTCGCCCGGCTGGGCTACGCCGGTCGGGCAGCCATAGGATGCAAGCGTGCCAGGAAAGATAATAATGCTCTGCGCGAAGATCAGCGGGATCATCCCGGACATATTGACCTTCAACGGGATATGACTGCTCTGGCCACCATACACTCGGTTGCCGCGCACACGTTTGGCGTACTGCACCGGAATGCGGCGCTGCCCCTCCTGCACCAGCACGATCCCGATAATCGTAAACAAGCCGATCACCAAGAAGGCGATGATCCCGATAATATAATCGGTGCTGCCAACCGTCGCTCCGCTGAATGCCTGGGAGATCAGCCCCGGCAGGCCCGAAACGATCCCTGCGAAGATGATCACCGAGATGCCATTGCCGATGCCACGCTCCTGGATCTGCTCGCCTAGCCACACCAATAGCAGCGTGCCGGCGACCATCGTCGTGACGACAGTGAAGGTCGGCAGGAAGTTATTGACGATGTCAAACGGCGTGCGAAACACACTCTGGTCGACCCCTACGCCATTCACCAGCGTCACCGTCTGCCCGTAGGCCTGGAGGTACGCCATCGGGACGGTCAACCAGAAGGTGATCCGGTTGAACTTCATCCGGCCCTGCTCGCCCTCTTTCTGGAGCTCGGCCAGCGCCGGGATCAGCGGCTGCAAGAGCTGGACGATGATCTGGGCGGTGATGTAGGGGTAGACGCCCATCGCCGCAACCGATAAGTTCTGGAGCGCGCCGCCGGCGAAGATATTCAGCAGTTGGGCGAGCTGGTTATTCTGTAGCGCCAGCTTCAGATCCGCCAGCGCGGCGGGATCGATATTTGGCACCTGGATATGCGCGATCAAGCGAAAGATCAGCAGCATGCCAAGCGTAAACAGAATGCGCCGGCGCAGGTCCGGGAGCTGAAGCGCGCGTAAAACCGACTGTAGCATCGGTGCAATCTCCTCTAAACGAAACGGCTCGGGTGCCGGGTGTCGCCAGGCGTCACTCGGCACTCGTCCGGCGGTTGCGCATCGCCAGGTTAGGGCCGCGGCTGCGGCTTGGCCGCTCGACGACCCACGGCACCTCGACAACCGAGCCGCCGGCCGCCTCGATCTTCTGGCGCGCGCCGGCGCTGAACTTGTGGGCCTGAAGCGTCAGCTTCACATTTAGATCGCCGTCGCCCAGGATCTTAAACGGGCGCTTTTTGTCGATCATGCCGGCGGCGATCAGATCCTCGATCAAGATCTCGCGGTCCTGCGGCCAGTCGTTCATCTCGCCGACATTGATCACCTGGTACTCGACGCGCCAGCGATTCTTGAAGCCGCGCAGATACGGCATCCGGCGAACGATCGGGTTCTGACCACCCTCGAACGTGCGGGAGGGGTTTGGCCCGGAGCGCGCCTTCTGACCCATCATACCTTTGCCGGCGGTCTTGCCCTTGCCGGAGCCAGGCCCTCGGCCGACGCGCTTGCTCGTGCGATGCGAGCCGGGCGCCGGCTTGAGATCATGCAGTTTCATGCGGTTCCCTCGCTCTCAGGCAACTCTTCGACGCGCACCAGGTGGCGGACCTTGAAGATCATCCCCCGGATCGGCGGCGTATCGTCGTGGACCGCTGTGCTGTTCAGCTTGCGCAGCCCCAGTGATCGCACGGTATCCTTCTGATCCTGGCTATAGCCAATCGTGCTCTTCTTATAGGTGATACGTAACTTCGCCATGCTAGGCCTCCTGGGGCTGCGGCTTGTGCCGCACGCGCCGCTGGTGCAGCTCATGCGGCGACATGCCGCGCATGCGCGCCTGCTCCTCCAGCGAGGTCAGCTCGCTCAAGGCCTGGAACGTGGCCTTGACGACATTGACCGGGTTGTTGCTGCCGTAGCTCTTCGTAAGGATATCCTTGATGCCGGCAGCCTCGATCACCGGGCGTACGCCGCGACCGGCGATCACACCCGTCCCCGGCGCCGCCGGGATCAGGCGCACCCTGGAAGCGGAAAACGCCGTCTCGATCTCGTGCGCGATCGTCGTATTGGTGAGCATGACGTAGATCACGTTCTTCTTTGCCGCCTCAACCCCTTTGCGGATCGCCTCCGGTACCTCGCCGGCCTTACCCATGCCGATGCCGACATGGCCCTTGCCGTCGCCAACGACGACAACGGTGCTAAAACTGAAGCGCCGACCGCCCTTCACTACTTTCGAAACGCGGTTGATCTGGACAACGCGCTCCTCAAGCTCAAGCTCATCGGCGTTGACTCGTTTCTTTGCCACAATTCCTCCGTCTGTCAGTTGTCAGTTGTCAGTTGTCAGTTGTCCATACGCAGGACACTGATCATCGACGACGGACCATGGACTAACAAGCTATCTGAAAGGCCCGCGTGTCACCCGCGATCCGTGGTGGAGAGGGGTTCTTGAGGGGGCAGCCCCCTCAAACTCCCCCTTTTCAGGCAATCCCTAAAAGCTCAGTCCGGCCTCACGCGCGGCATCGGCCAGCGCCTGCACCCGCCCATGGTACTTATACCCGCCGCGGTCGAACACGACCTTATCGATGCCGGCGGCCTTGGCGCGCTCGGCGATCAAACGCCCGACCGCCTTGGCCTGCTCGATCTTCGACTGCTCGGCGATCGTCTTTACCGACGACTCGACCGTCGAGGCGGCTACCAGCGTCCGGCCGACCGCATCATCGATCACCTGGGCGTAGATATGAATATTACTCCGAAACACGCTCAGGCGCGGTCGCTCGGGATTGCCCGCGACCCGCTTACGTACGCGGCGGTGCCGGCGGATACGGAGTTCACGTGGTGTACGTCCTGCCATAGTAGTACTACTCCTGGCGACAGAGATTGTATCCCCTGTCTTTCAGTTATGGATTAAGAGTTATGAGTTATGAATAAAGGCTCCTCAACTCATAACTCTTAACTCTTAACTCATAACTATTTCGTCTTACCCGTCTTGCCGGCCTTGCGGCGCACCTTCTCGCCCCGGTACCTGATGCCGTACCCCTTGTAGGGCTCCGGTGGGCGCAAGCCACGCAGCTTGGCGGCCTCTTCGCCGACCAGTTGCTTGTCGATCCCTCGAATGATCACCTGCTGCGGCTCATTGGCGCTGCGGCGCTCGATGATCTCGAAGATGACCCCCTCCGGCGGAACAACGCGGATAGGGTGCGAGAAACCGAGCTGAAGAATGATATTCTTGCCCTCGCGCGTGGCGCGGTAGCCGACACCGCTGATCTCCAGCACGCGCTGGTACCCGTCGGTGACACCGGTGACCATGTTCGCCAACAGCGAGCGCGTCAGACCGTGTAGCGCGCGGTGCCGCGGCGTATCGGTCGGCCGGGCCACCGTCAGCACATCGCTCTCCTGCTGGATGATGATCTCCGCAGGCAACTGCTGCTCAAGGGTTCCCTTGGGCCCCTTGACGGAGACAAAGTTCCCCTCGACCACCTTGATATCCACATCCTTGGGGACAGAGATGGGCTTCTTACCGATCCGTGACATCGCTGGTCTCCTCCCTGCTACCAAATGTAGCACAGCACCTCGCCCCCGATGTGCTGCTGCCATGCTTCATGGCCAGCCATCACGCCTTGGGGGGTCGAAAGGATGCTAAGACCCAGACCGCCGCGTACACGCGGGATATCGGCGTGGCCGGTATAAATACGCAACCCCGGCTTGCTCACGCGCTTGAGGCCGGTAATCACCGGCCGACGGTCGGACGTATATTTCAGGGTAATCAGAATTGCATCAGCCGGATTGCCCTTCTGAATCTCGAAGTCGCGGATGAAGCCCTCGCGTTTCAAAATCTCCGCGATCGCCAGCTTCATCTTGGACGCCGGGACTGACACCGTAACATGACGGGCCATGCACGCATTCCTGATGCGCGTCAGCATATCGGCAATTGGATCGTTAACGCTCACTACGCTCCTCCTTGATGACCATTGTGTTAGACAGCCGTACGTGCCCGCAGAGACGCTACCAACTCGACTTGGTAACGCCCGGAATCAGTCCTTTGAGCGCGTTCTCGCGGAAGCAGATACGGCACATGCCAAACTTGCGCATAAAGGCGCGTGAGCGGCCACAGAGCCTGCAGCGATTGTAAGCGCGCACCTTGTATTTAGGCGGCCGCTGGGCCTTGACGATCAGCGATTTTTTTGCCAATGTGTGCTCCTTGCTAACAGCTCAGGCTGGTGAGTAAACCGTCCGGCAATGACCGTGCCTACTCCTGGCCTGTGCTAATCGCGAAACGGCATACCGAGACGCTTCAGCAGCGCATAGCCCTGCGCGTCGTCGGGGGCACTGGTGACAATCGCCACCTCCATGCCGCGAATCTTATCTACCTTATCGTAGTCGATCTCCGGAAAGATAATCTGCTCGCGCAGGCCCAGGCTGTAGTTGCCACGGCCATCGAACGAGCGGCGGCTGATGCCGCGGAAGTCGCGCAGGCGCGGCAGCGCCAAGTTGACCAATCGGTCGAGGAAATCGTACATCCGGCTGCCGCGCAGCGTCACCATCGCGCCAATCGCCATCCCCTGGCGCAGCTTAAAGGCGGCGATCGACTTCTTGGCCTTCGTGATTACCGGCTTCTGACCGCTGATCTGCGACAGGTCGCCGACAGCCGCGTCCAGCGCCTTGGCATTCTGGATCGCCTCGCCGAGCCCGATGTTCAAGACCACCTTCTCCAGGCGCGGGACCTGCATTGGCGTGGTGTACTTGAACTCCTGCATGAGCGCCGCTACGACCTCACTCTGGTAATGCTCTTTCAGTCGTGGTGCCATTTCTACTCCTCAAGGGCTTGGAGAGCGCACAGCATCGGCCCTCCGGCCTTGAAGTTATGAGTTATAAGTTATGAGTTAGAAAGGAGCTTAACTCTTAACTCTTAACTCTTAACTACATCTAATCGTCGATAGCCTCATCACAGGCCTTGCAGAAGCGCACCTTGCGTTCCCGGCCCTTGTGATCGGTTTCATCCAGAAAACGATGGCCCGTTCGTACTGCCCGGCCACAGCGCGGGCAGATCAGCATCACATTGGAGACATTGAGCGGCGCCTCCAGCTCAATGATCCCACTCGGCTTTCCGGGGCCGCGCTGCTTCATGTGACGCTTCACAATGTTCAAGCCTTCGACCACCACCCGATCCTTCTTCGGCAGCGCCTGCTTGATCTTGCCGCGCTTGCCCTTGTCCTTGCCGGTGATGATCAAGACCTCATCGCCAGTCTTTACGTGCATATCCAAAACCTTCTTAGTAGTCAGTTGTCAGTTGTCAGTAGCAACGCACCACGGACCAAGAACAACAGACAATCAGAGGACTTCCGGCGCAAGCGAGATGATCTTCATAAACGCCTTCTCGCGCAGCTCACGGGCGACCGGCCCAAAGATACGCGTGCCGCGCGGGTTGTTCTCCTTACCGATAATCACCGCCGCATTGTCATCGAAGCGGATGTGCGAGCCATCGGGGCGAACATACTCTTTAGCGGTCCGCACGATCACGGCGCGCACCACCTCGCCCTTCTTCACGGCGCCGCCAGGAGAGGCCTCCTTGACCGACGCGATGATCACATCCCCGACGTAGCCATAGCGAACGTGTGAGCCACCCATAACCCGGATGCACATGATCTCTTTGGCGCCCGTGTTATCGGCAACTTTGAGACGAGTCTGCTGCTGCACCATGGCTTAACTCTCCTCACCCCGCTTCATAACCTCGACCACTTCCCAGCGCTTGGTCTTGCTCAGTGGCCGCGTCTCGCCAATTCGGACAACATCCCCGATGTGGCATTCATTGCTCTCATCGTGGGCGTGAAACTTGTTTGTCTTGCGGATGATCTTGCGATACAGGGGGTGCGGCTTGAGATAGTCGACCGCCACCACTATGGTTTTGTCCATCTTATCGCTGACCACCCGGCCAACCTTATACTGGCGTCGCCCTTCGGCCATAATCAATCTCCGTTCTTAGAAGCCGCTTGAAAAGGGCATTCTTGAGGGCGACCCCTCAAACTCCCCCTTTTCAAATAGTCTCTTACAGTCCCAACTCACGCTCGCGCAGGATGGTCTTGATCCGCGCTATCTCGCGCTTGACGATCCGTGGGCGGCTAGTAGCGGTCAGCTTGCCCATCACCTGCTGGAAGCGCAGGTTGAAGAGCTCCTCGTAGTGATCTTTGATCTGAGCGCGCAGTTGCTCGTCATCAAGATTACGCAGTTCATCGTTGTTCATTCGGTCGCCTCCGCGTCCTCGCGTCCGATAACTTTGCACTTGATCGGCATCTTCTGCGCGGCCAGGTGAAGCGCCTCCTGGGCGATATCGGGGCGCACGCCGGCGATCTCAAACATCACGCGGCCAGGCTTGATCACCACCACCCAGTGATCGACCGCGCCCTTGCCGGAGCCCATGCGGGTCTCGGCCGGCTTGGCCGTCACCGGCTTGTCGGGGAAGATGCGAATCCAGATTTTGCCACCGCGCTTGACGTGGTGGGTGATGGCGCGGCGGGCAGCCTCGATCTGGCGGCTGGTGACCCAGGACGGTTCCATCGCCATCAGCCCGAAGTCGCCAAAGGCGACCGTGTTGCCCCGTTGAGCCATCCCCCGGTTGCGCCCGCGGTGATGCTTTCGATATTTCACGCGCTTGGGCATCAGCATGGTCATTGCTCCTTATTTAACCACGCGACGACGTGCCGCGCCCGCCGCCGCCGCGTGAGCCGCCACGGCCACCACGGTCGCCGCCACCGCTGCCACCACGGTCGCCGCCGCCACCGCCGCCACCGCCGCCACCGCCACCGCCACGGCCGCCGCGTGATCGCCGGCGCGGACGATCATCATCATCGTTCATCTGCGGGCGCACCGGAGTTAGCTGGCCCGCCTGCATCTTGCCCATCTGATCGGGGAAGATCTCGCCCTTGTAGATCCAGACCTTGACGCCGATGCGGCCATAGGTCGTGTGCGCATGGACCTGGGCATAGTCAATATCGGCGCGCAGCGTATGGCGCGGCACGCGCCCATCGCTCTCATTGGCGACGCGGGCCATCTCGGCGCCGCCCAGCCTTCCGGAGCACTTGATCTTGACGCCCTGCGCGCCCAGGCGCATCGCCCGCTGCACCGCCTGCTTCATCGCACGCTTGTAGGAGACGCGCTTGTTGATCTGCTCGGCGATGCTCTCGGCGACAAGCTGCGACTCAAGCTCAGGCTGGTGAATTTCCTGGATGTTGAGCTTGACCTTCTTGCTGGTGCGCTTCTCAAGCTCAGCCTTCAGCTCATCGACCTTGGCGCCGCGCTTGCCGATCACAATACCGGGTTTGGCGGTATAGACCGTCACCTCGACCTTGTTGGCCGAGCGCTCGATCTCCACGCGCGCCACACCGGCGTTCTCAAGCTCCTTGGTGATCATCTTGCGCAGCATAAAGTCTTCGTGAAGCTGTTCGGTATAGCCGCGCTCCGCGAACCACTTCGACTGCCAATCTTTGATGTATCCGAGTCGAAACCCGATCGGGTGTACTTTGCGTCCCATAGTTCCTCACCATCACGAAGGGAAACAGGGTGTGTTTCCGTTAAGACAAAATTTCCGATGGCGCCATTCTACGTTACAGTGTGGGTGGGGTGAGGCTGAGAGGGCTGCCCTCCAACCTCCCTTTTCCCAGGAGGGTAACTAGAGCTCCTCGCCATCGTCCACGATCACCGTGATATGGGTCGTGCGCTTGCGAATGTGATCGGCGCGGCCCCGTGCGCGGGGCATAAAGCGCTTGAAAGCCGGTCCCTCGTCAGCGAAGATCGTCTTCACGACCAGATCATCCGGCGTCATCTCAAAGTTGTTCTCGGCATTCGCCGCCGCCGACTTGATCGTGCGGGCGATCTCGCGGGCCGCCTTGTGCGGCATATAGCGCAAAATCGCCAGCGCGCGGTCGACAGGCTTGCCGCGCACCAGGTCCATCACCGGGCGCACCTTGGTGGGCGAGATGCGTACAGACTTGGTTATTGCTTTTGCTTGCATCGCTCAACCTTAATCTTGCGTGTTGCGTGTTGCGTGTTGACGAAGTCACGCAATACGATGTTACTTCATCTTGCCGCGCTTATCAGCCTTCTTGCCGCCATGGCTGCGGAAGAAGCGTGTCGGCGCGAACTCGCCCAGCTTGTGACCAACCATATTCTCGGTGATATAGACCGGCACGTGGCGCCGCCCATCGTGGACAGCGATGGTATGGCCCACCATCTGCGGGAAGATTGTCGAATCGCGCGACCAGGTGCGCAGCACGCGCTTCTCACTCGCGCGATTCATGTCCTCGATTCGGCCCAGGAGCCGGGTATCGACGTAAGGCCCTTTTTTCGACGAACGTGACATCTAGTTCCCTTCCTTTGCACTGGGAGCAGGGAGAGGCAGAGCATCGGCCCTGATCCTCCGGCACGCCACCGGCGCGCTCCCCTTCTTGTGAGTGTGGTGCGGAGGAGGCTTGGAGGGGGCTACCCCTCCAAACCACCCCCGTAAAACCACTGTGGTGGATCACTAATTCTTGCGGCGGCGGACGATATAGCGATCGGTGCTGGGGTTGTGGCGCGTCTTGACGCCGCGCGCCGGCTTGCCCCACTTCGTCTTCGGCCCTGGCATACCGCGCGGCGCGCGGCCCTCGCCACCACCATGAGGATGGTCGCGCGGGTTCATCGCCGCTCCGCGCACCTCGGGCCGGCGCCCCCTCCAGCGCTTGCGCCCGGCCTTGCCGATGCGGATGTTCTGGTGATCAAGATTGCCGACCTGCCCGATCGTGGCCGTGCATTCGATATGTACCATGCCGCATCTCACCCGAAGGCATACGTAGGGTCGCGTAGGTGCCTTCTTTAGCCATCAACTGCGCCGACGAGCCGGCGCTGCGCACCATCACGCCGCCGCGGCCCAGTTGCAGCTCGATGTTATGCATCTGCGAACCGAGCGGGATCAGCCGCAGCGGCATCGCATTGCCCACCCGAACTTCGGCCTCGGGACCACTCATCACCCGGTCGCCCACATTCAGGCCCAGCGGCGCCAGGATGTAGCGCTTCTCGCCGTCGGCGTAGTGCAGCAGCGCGATGCGCGCGGTGCGATTGGGGTCATACTCGATCGTGGCCACCTTCGCCGGGATGCCGTGCTTATTGCGCTTGAAATCGATGATCCGGTAGGCCCGCTTGTGACCACCGCCGCGATGGCGCGTCGTCAGCCGGCCGCGATTGTTGCGCCCGCCGCTCTTGCGTAGCGGAGCAAGCAAGGATCGCTCGGGGTCCTTCTTGGTGATCTCCTCGAACGTCGACACCGACATATTGCGCCGGCCGGCCGAGGTCGGTTTATATCGTCGAACACCCATCGTTTCTCTCCGAGAAGTTATGAGTTATAAGTTATGAGTTATGAGTTATGGAACTTCCGTAACTCTTAACTCTTAACTCTTAACTCCTAACTCGCTATACGCCCTCGAACAGCTCGATTCGATCGCCCGGCGCCAGCGTCACGATCGCCTTCTTCCAATCGGCGCTATAGCCGAAGCGCGGACCCTGCCGCGTGTTGCGCCGACGCAGCTTGCCACGCACATTCATCGTGTGGACCTTGGTCACCGAGACGTTGAAGATCTCTTCGATCGCCAGCCGATCTGCGCCTTGGTCGCCTCGCGATCCACCTCGAAGCAATACTTATTGAACACCATCAAGTTGGTATTCTTCTCGGTGATCAACGGACGAATAATAATCTGATGTGAGTTCATGACTGCTCCTCGTCCGTCTCGTCAGCGGTATCGGCGACGACGCCACCTAACTCCTCGTCCGTCTCGTCAGCGGTATCGGCGACGACGCCACCTAACTCCTCGTCCGTCTCGTCAGCGGTATCGGCGGCGGCAACGCCACCCAACCAGCTCTCGATCAGATCCACGGCCGCCTGCGAGATCACGACGTTGTTGTAGGTCAACAGGTCGATCACATTCAGGTAATTGGCCAGCAGGGTCTTCACGCCGGGCAGATTATTGGCCGAGCGCTGCACATTCTCGTCCTTCTGGTCGAGCACGATCAGCGTCTTGCCGTCGAGATTGAGCGCCGAAAGGCAGCCGATCATATCCTTGGTGCGCGGCTGCTCCAGCGCGAGCTGATCGACAAAGCGGATCTCATCGGCGGCGTATTTGGCCGAGAGCGCGGAGCGTACCGCCAGCCGGCGCATCTTGCGCGGCATATCCTGGCGATACGAGCGCGGATGCGGGCCATGGGCCACGCCACCGCCCTTGCGGTGCGGGGCGCGAATCGAGCCCTGGCGCGCGCGGCCGGTGCCCTTCTGGCGATACAGCTTGCGCGTGCTGCCCGGCGACCTCGCCACGACCGCGGGTGTTATGGGTGCCAAGGCGGGCATTGGCCTGCTGGCGCACCATCGCCTGATGCATCACCGGGACATTCGGCGTGATGCCGAAAATATACTCGGCGAGCTGGATGGACCCCACCTCATCGCCGGACTGGTTGAAGAGTTTTGCTTCCATCAACAAGTATCCTTATATCTCTCAGTTATGAGTTACGAGTTATGAGTTATGAGTTTCCTAAAGCTGAAAACTTTTAACTCTTAACTTTTAACTCTTAACTATCTTGCGGCCTTGACCGCCCGGCGAACCATCACCAGCCCATTCTTCGCGCCCGGCACCGACCCGCGGATCAGGATCACGTGCCGATCGGGCAGCACTTCGACCACTTGCAGATTCTGCACGGTCACGCGCTTGTTGCCCATGCGGCCAGCCATACGAGTGTTCTTCCAGACGTGGCCCGGCGTGGTACCGGCGCCGATCGAGCCGGCCGCGCGATGGCGGTCGCTTTGGCCGTGCGTCTTGGGGCCACCGCTAAACCCATGGCGCTTCACGACGCCCTGGAAGCCGCGCCCCTTCGAGGTCCCGGTCACATCGACGATCTGACCGACCTCGAACAGATCCACAGTAAGCACCTGGCCGACCTCATAATCTTCCACATTATCGGCCCCGAACTCGCGCAGGTGGCGAACCAGGCGCCCGGCGCCTTTGAGGTGCCCCTGCTCCGGCTTGGTCAGGCTTTTCGGCTTAACCTCGCCAAAGCCAATCTGGACTGCCTCGTAGCCGTCGCGATCTCTGGTCCGGATCTGCGTGACAACGCATGGCCCGGTCTCGATCACCGTCACCGGGATCGCCTCACCGTTCGGGCTAAAGACCTGCGTCATGCCAATTTTCCGGCCCAACAATCCTTCGATCACAATTGCACCTCCACAGCGTGCGGACTTATAGTGACGTTCCTGCCGCAGCGGCTGCTCTTTAGCAGATCAAAGAACAAATCGCTCTTTCATTACCCGCTATTCTTTGTTCCTAGATGAGATTTCCGGTGACACCCTTCTACTTTACAATGTGGGTGGGGAAGACCGAGGGGCTGGCCCCTCAAACCCCCTTTTTTCCACGAACTGTAAAGCACCAAAGAACCTTGTCCTACAGCTTGATCTCGATATCAACACCGGCCGGCAGATTCAGCTTCATCAGCGCGTTGATCGTCTGCTGGCTGGGGTCGAGCACATCGATCAGACGCTTGTGCGTGCGAATCTCAAACTGCTCCTGCGAATCCTTGTCGATGAACGGTGAGCGCATAACACTGTACTTCTCGATCTTGGTCGGCAACGGTACCGGTCCCGCGACCAGCGCACCGGTTCGCTCGGCCGCCTCGACAATCTGGCGAGCCGACTGATCAAGAATCTTGTGGTCATACGCTTTGAGGCGGATGCGAACCTTCTGCTTCGCCATATGGTCTCCTGTCAGGCGGGCAATCGATAGCGTGCAGTGTATCGCTTATGCTACACGCTGCACGCTATCGATCGTGCCCTACTTCTCAATCTTGGTGACGACACCGGAACCGACGGTGCGCCCGCCCTCGCGGATGGCGAACCGCAACCCTTCCTCGATCGCCACCGGCACAATCAGCTCAACCCCCATCTCCACGTTGTCTCCCGGCATCACCATCTCCATCCCCGCCGGTAGCTCGATCGCCCCGGTCACGTCGGTCGTGCGGATGTAGAACTGCGGCCGGTAGCCTGGGAAGAACGGCGTGTGCCGCCCGCCCTCTTCCTTCTTCAACACGTACACCTGGGCCTTGAACTTCTGGTGCGGCTTGATGCTCCCCGGCGCCGCCAGCACCTGCCCGCGCTCCACGTCTGTGCGCTCGACCCCGCGTAGCAGCACGCCCACATTGTCCCCCGCGATGCCCTCGTCCAGCGTCTTCTGGAACATCTCCACGCCCGTCACCACCGTCTTGCGCGGCACCGCCTCGCTCATCCCGACGATCTCGATCGTCTCGCCCATCTTGACCCGCCCGCGCTCGATCCGCCCAGTCACCACCGTCCCACGGCCCTTGATCGCGAACACGTCCTCGATCGGCATCAGGAACGGCTGGTCGATCGCCCGCTCCGGCGTCGGGATGTAGTTGTCGACCGCTTCCATCAGGTCCATGATCGACTTGTACTCCGGCGCATTCGGGTCGGTCGAGGTCGAGGAGAGCGCCTGCGAGCGCGCTGCCGCGAACGATCGGGATGTCGTCGCCGGGGAACTCGTACTTGGAGAGCAGCTCGCGCAGCTCCAGTTCGACCAGTTCGAGCAGCTCCTCGTCGTCCATCATGTCGACCTTGTTGAGGTAGACCACCATGGCCGGGACCTGGACCTGGCGAGCGAGCAGGATGTGCTCGCGGGTCTGGGGCATGGGGCCATCGGGGGCCGAGACGACCAGGATGGCACCGTCCATCTGGGCGGCGCCGGTGATCATATTCTTGATATAGTCGGCGTGACCAGGGCAATCGACGTGAGCGTAGTGGCGATTGGTGGTCTGGTACTCGACGTGGCGAATGGCGATGGTGATGCCGCGGGCGCTTCTCTTCGGGAGCGTTATCGATCTGGTCGTAGGCCATATACTGAGCCGCGCCCTTCATCGCCAGGACTTTGGTGATCGCGGCGGTCAGCGTGGTCTTGCCGTGGTCGACATGCCCGATCGTGCCGACGTTCACGTGCGGCTTGTTGCGCTCGAATTTCTGCTTCGCCATAGGTTCTGTCGCTCCTTCTTCAAAAGCTACGAGAGATGAGAGATTGGAGATTGGAGATTGGAGATTGCGAGCGAGTAATAAATCTCCAATCTTTCATCTCCCCATATGCTATCAGTGTGAGTGAGGGAGACTGAGGGGACTGGCCCCTCAAACTCCCTTTTTCTTCGTCTATCCGCGCCGTTTGGTCGAAATCTCCTGGGCCAGGTGATCGGGCAACGGCTGGTAGTAGGCAAACTCCATCGACGAGGTCGCGCGTCCTTGAGTGGCCGAGCGCAAGTCGGTGGTATAGCCGAACATCAACGCCAGCGGGACAAACGCTTTGACGACCTGGGCGTTGCCGCGCGCCTCCATACCCTCGACGTGGCCGCGGCGTGAGTTCAGGTCGCCAAGCACGGTGCCCAGAAAATCCTCCGGCGTGGTGACCTCGACCTTCATAATCGGCTCAAGCAGCAGCGGGCGGCCCTTGCGCACACCATCTTTTAAGCCCATCGAGGCGGCGATCTTGAACGCCATCTCGGACGAGTCCACCTCGTGGAACGAGCCATCGTAGAGCGTGACTTTCAGGTCGACCACCGGGAAGCCGGCGATCACCCCGGTCTGCATCGCCTCCTTGACGCCCGCCTCGACCGCCGGGATATACTCACGCGGGACGGAGCCGCCGACGATCCCATTAACGAACTCAAAGCCCTTGCCGCGCTCCAATGGCTCAAGGTGGAGCTTGACGTGGCCGTACTGGCCCTTGCCGCCGGTCTGGCGCACAAACTTGGAGTCGACATCGGCCGGCTGGCTGATCGACTCGCGGTAGGCGACCTGGGGCTTGCCCTGGTTGGCCTCGACCTTGTACTCGCGCCGCATCCGGTCGACCAACACCTCCAAGTGCAACTCGCCCATGCCAGCGATGATCGTCTGGCCGGTCTCCTGGTCGGTATGGACGCGGAAGGTCGGGTCCTCCTCGCTGAGCCGCGAGAGTGCGACGCCGAGCTTATCTTGGTCGGACTTGGTCTTTGGCTCGATCGCAAGCTGGATGACCGGCTCCGGGAAGCGGATGTTCTCCAGGACGATCGGATTATCCGGGTCGCAGATCGTATCGCCGGTGAAGCTCTGCTTCGGGCCGACCACCGCAGCGATATCGCCAGCGTAGACCTCTTTGATCTCTTCGCGGTGATTGGCGTGCATCTGGATCAGCCGGCCCACGCGCTCGCGCTGGTTGCGGGTGGAGTTCAGAATGTACGAGCCAGTCTCGAGCTTGCCGGAGTAAACCCGGAAGTACGCCAGCTTGCCGACGTACGGGTCGGCGACGATCTTGAACACCAAGCCGGCGTATGGCGCAGATTCGCTAGCCGGGCGCGTCAGCAACTCAACCCCTTCTTCGTCGAAGGCCTGGCCGGGCCGGGTGCCGGTGATCGGCGGGACATCGAGCGGCGAGGGCAGGTAGTCGATCACCGCGTCGAGGACGCGCTGGATGCCCTTGTTCTTGAGCGCGGCACCGCAGAGCACCGGGACAAGCTTGCCCTGGATCGTGGCCTTGCGGAGCGCGCGCTGTAGCTCAACGGGGCTCAACTCCTCACCTTCCAGGTACAGCAGCGTCAGCTCGTCGTCGGTCTCGGCGATCGCCTCGATCATCTCCTGGCGTAGCGCCTCGGCCTGCTCGGCGACCTCTTCGGGGATCGCCTCAAGCTCCTCGCGATTCCCGGCGTCATCCAGGTACAACACGGCCTTATTGGCCATCAGATCGACGATGCCGCGGAAGCGATCCTCGGAGCCGATCGGCAACTGGATTGGCACCGGCTTGGCGCCCAAGCGGTCCTTAATCATCTGGACCGTGCGCTCAAAGTTGGCGCCGGTGCGATCCATCTTATTGACGAAGCAGATCCGCGGCACCCGGTACTTATCGGCCTGGCGCCAGACCGTCTCGGACTGCGGCTCGACCCCGGCGACGGCATCAAAGACCACCACGCCGCCGTCAAGCACGCGTAGCGAGCGCTCGACCTCGGCGGTAAAATCGACGTGGCCGGGCGTATCGATAATATTAATGCGGTGATCCTTCCAGGCGGCCGTCGTCGCGGCGGCGGTGATCGTAATGCCGCGCTCGCGCTCCTGCTCCATCCAGTCCATAACCGCGGTGCCCTCGTGGACCTCGCCGATCTTATAGGTGCGGCCGGTGTAGAACAGGATGCGCTCGGTCGTCGTCGTCTTACCCGCATCGATGTGCGCAATAATGCCGATATTTCGGATTCGTTCTAATGGTATTTCGCGAGGCATAATTTCAGTTGTACTCCTTGTCGCCTCCGTACCAATCGTTCCGCCATCTACGCGGGCGATCGTCGATACGCTTGGGTGCCGGGCGAAGCACGTTCGCCCTTAAGTAGCTGGCCGGTCATACGACGGAGGGCCTAGAACCGACCGTAATGAGAGAAGGCCCGGTTGGCTTCAGCCATGCGCTGGACATCCTCTTTGCGTTTGATCGTGGAGCCGGTGTTATTAAAGGCATCCATCAGCTCGGCGGCCAACCGCTCGTGCATCGGCTTGCCCGATCGGCCGCGCGCTGATAAGAGCAGCCAGCGCATCGCCAGGGCTAGCCGCCGGTCGCTCTTGACCTCGACCGGCACCTGGTAGGTCGCGCCGCCGACGCGCTTGGGCCGCACTTCGATCGCCGGCCCGGCGTTGCGGATGGCGATCTCGAACACCTCCATCGGTGTTTTCTTAAGCCGCTCGGAGGCCAGCTCAAGCGCCTGATACACGATCTTCTCGGCGGTGCTCTTCTTCCCGCGCTGCATCACCTTATTGATGAACTGCTGCACGGGCACGCTGTTGTAGCGCGGATCAGGCAGCGGCACGCGCTTCTCGATGGTTCCTCGACGGGGCATCACTCACCTCGTTAGGTATTGCGTGTGGGGCGTATGCAATACGCCCTTACAGGTTTCACTTCTTCTTCGTCGGCGCGCCGGCCTTCTTGGTCCCATACTTCGAGCGCCCCTGCTTGCGGTTGGCTACGCCCTGCGCGTCAAGCGTGCCGCGCACGATGTGGTAGCGCACGCCAGGCAGATCCTTGACGCGACCACCGCGGATCAGCACGACCGAATGCTCTTGCAGGTTGTGCCCCTCGCCGGGGATATAGGCGGTGACCTCCATGCCGTTGCTCAACCGGACGCGGGCGATCTTGCGTAGCGCCGAGTTCGGCTTCTTGGGGGTCATGGTCTTGACCTGCGTGCAGACGCCGCGCTTGAACGGCGAGCCCTTGCCACGCGTTAGCTTTCCCTTCAACGAGTTGTAGGTGAAGCGGAGAGCCGGGGCCTTGGTCTTCTTGATCACCGGCTTGCGCGGCTTACGTACCAATTGATTAATCGTCGGCATCCTGTGTAATTCCTCTCTCAGACACCTAAGAAACTGTTTGAAAGGGCATTGTCTCGCCTACGATCCAGGGTGGAAAGAGGATTCTTGAGGGGCGACCCCCTCAAACTCCCCCTTTTCAGCATCTACCCTTACACAAAATAAAACTCGAACCCCGTTCTGGTCGTGGCATGGGCCGCGCCTTAGATAGGGCTCAGAGATGCGCACTGTTAAGAAAGCTCAGTTTGTACGCACAGCGATTCGGGAGTATACCACGGCGGGTACGGCCTGTCAAATACGATCGTCGATCGTTGTGGCCTGATCGGTGGTGGCCGCCAGCGCGAGCAGGAGCAGCGCACGCATACCGGCGGCAACCCGCGCCGGCTCGATGTATTCGTCCAGCCGGTGGGCGTTTTCGCCATGGCCGACAGCGACGCACACGGCCGGGATGCCGCGACTCAGCGGGACATTGGCGTCGGTGCTGGCCGCGTCGTAGGTGATCGGCGCGCCAACCGACTCGTAGGCCGCCGCCGCCAGCCCGACGAGCGGGTGAGCGCGGGGGAGGTGTCCAGCCGGTCGATCGCCGACGACCTCGACCTCCAGCGTCACATGCGGCTCGGTCGTGCGCAACTCGGCGACGATCCGCTCGACCTGCCGCACCAACCCTTCCAGGGCCGCCGGCTCCAGCGAGCGCAGGTCCAGCAGCAGCGCGGCACGCTGGGCGATGGTGTTGACCGAGGTGCCGCCCTCGATCACGCCAATGTTGAAGGTGCTTTTCGGCTCCCTGGGCACCTCCAGGCCAGCCAGCCGCGCGGCCAACCGCACGAGGGTGTGGATGGCGCTTGGCGCGCCAAAATCGCAACCACGAATGGCCACCCGCCGCAGAGGCGCTGATCCGGTAGCGACGCACGCCGATCGCCGTGTGGATGATCCGCCCCTGGTCGCAGCCCTCCAGCGCCAGCGCCGCGCCGATCCGGCCCTGGAGCAGATCGACGGCCGCCCGCATCCCACGCAGGTCGCCCAGCCCTTCCTCGCCGACATTGGCCACAAACCAGATGTCGCCCTGGTTGGCGACGGCGTACCGCTGCAACGCCTGGGCCAGGTGCAACAGCCCGGCGACCCCCAGGCTGTTGTCGCCCAAGCCGGGGCCGTAGATCCGCTGGCCCTCACGGCGCACGGTCAGGTCGGTCCCGGCCGGGAACACAGTGTCGATGTGCGCGGCGATCAGCAGGCCGGGACCTTGGGCGTTGCCGGGGCGCCGGCCGTAGACATTGCCGACGGCGTCGGTTCGCACGTCGGCAAGGCCGAGCGCGCGCATCCGTTCGGCGACATAGGCGCCGCGCCGGCCCTCGTCGAAGGTGGGCGCGGGGATCTTCTGAATGGCGATCGCCGTCTCGACGACCGCCGCGCCGTCGCCGAAGCCAGCGCAGGCTGCTTGAACGGCCGGGTCTTGGGACCAGTGCTGAATCAGGTCCATAGGTGCCTCGTTTCGTTCGCTGAATGACAGGTTTATTATCGTCGATAATGACAAGGTTTCAGGTGGCGCCATTCTACGTTACAATGTGGATGGGGGGGACTGAGAGGGCTACCTCCTCAAACCCCTTTTTTCCAGAGATGATCCCTCAGCGTGCGGTACATCGGCTCCTGGAGCGGGTCGTGCTGCAATGCCCAAAGCGTATTGCGAAGATTTTTCCGCGCGGCCTCGGCGGCGCTGTCCGGCCACAGCAGATCGAGGACGCGCTCGCGGCGCTGCGGCGCGCCGGCCACGGCCAGGTAGGCCAGCCGCTGACCTTGGCACCGGTGATTATATCATCGGTGATCGGCGCGGTAGCGGCGACCGGCGTCTTCGCGGCCATCGGCTGGTTCGTGCGCCGCCCGATTCGGCTGTTCCGCATCGTCGCGGCCATCACGCTGATCCTGTCGTTCGTGTCGCCCTTTAGCCTCCCCGGCGCGCCCGCCGGCATGATCCTGTCGCTCGAACTGATGCACATCATCGCGGCGGCGATCATTGTTTGGGCGCTCGCGACGCTGGGCCGCAACCCGCGCTAAGGGACTCTGAACTTCTTGTTCATCCCAAAGCGCGCGTGAAACGTGAAACGTGAAAGGCCCTCACGCATCACATTTCACGTTTCACGCCGGGACGCTTTACATGTTCCGCTTCCCTATGGTACTGTCTGAAAAGGGAAGTTTGTTCGTGTCATGAAAGGAATAGACCATGCAACAGCGATCAATCCTCGCTGCGTTCGCCCATCCTGACGACGAGGCCTTCGGCAGCGGCGGCACGCTTGCCCGCTACGTGGCCGAGGGCGTTCACGTGACATTGGTGTGCGCCACGCGCGGCGAGGTGGGCGAGATCTCCGACCCGGCGCTGGCCACGGCCGAGACGCTAGGGGCCGTGCGCGAGGGCGAGCTGCTGGCAGCGGCGCGGGCGCTGGGGATCACCGACGTCCGCTTCCTGGGGTACCGCGACTCGGGCATGGCCGGCACCGCCGAGAACCAGGACCCGCGCGCCTTCGCCAATGCCCCGGCCGAGGCGGTCGTGGATCAACTGGTGCGGATCATCCGCGAGGTGCGGCCGCAGGTCGTGATCACCTTCGACCCAGGCGGCGGCTACGGCCACCCCGATCATATCGCCATTCACACCCACACCGTCGCCGCCGTCCACGCCGCCGGCGACGCCGCCGGCCACCCAGATGCCGGGCCGCCCTGGCAGGCGGCCCGGCTCTTCTACGTCGTCATCCCGCGGTCGGCCTTTCGCGCCATGCGCGATCAGCTTGCGGCCGCCGGCGTCGATACCAGCCAGTTCGACCGCTTTGAAGAGACCCCGCGCGGCTGGCCGGATGACCAGATTCACACCATCCTGGATGTCGCCGATACGACTGCGGCGAAGTTGGGCGCGCTGAACGCGCACCGCACCCAGTTCGGCCCGGAGAACTTCTTCCGCAAGCTCCCCGAGGCGATCCTCATGCAGATGCTCAGTCGCGAGCATTTCGCGCTGGCTTGGCCGGAGCCGGAGAACGGCAGCTCGATCCCCGACCTGTTCGCGGGGCTGTAAAAGACCGTTTGGAAAGGGGGAGTTTGAGGGGGCCGCCCCTCAAACTCCCCCTTTCCACCATGGATCGGTAGACCAGACAATGCCCTTTTCAACCAGTTTCTGAGACGAGTCGGGAGCGCGCCGACGTTGCGCGCCCTCCCAAGGGATGCTATAATAGTGCGCCGTAACTGGAATCGCCCGTGAGGAGGACCCGTTGGAAAGCGCGCTCTACATCGCCCTGATTATTATCAGCTTCACCTTGATCGGCCTGGTCATCTTGCAGGGCCGCAGCGCGGGCTTACAGACCCGCGATACAAGCTCGATCTACCGCACCAAGCGCGGCCTTGAGAAAACGCTCCACCAGACGACGATCCTCCTGGCGGTGGTATTTTTGATCCTGGCGCTGATCACCAGCCTGCCGATCTTTGCCCCACCCGCCTTGGCGCCGACGGGCCTGCTTGGTCTGCCGGGCTTCTTCTAGCCCTCCATGGCCCGCCGCATTCGCTGGCAGCTCCTGATCGCAAGCATCAGCTCGCTGCTGGTGCTTGGCCTCATGACCTATCTCGCGCTGACCAGCGCGGCGGTAGCGCGGCCGCTCACCGGCGGCGACTACGTCGAGGGCTTCACTTCTGCTCCGCAGCAGCTCAACCCGCTGATCAGCGACCTGACGCGCGACCCGGTCGCCGCCGATATGCAGGCGCTGCTGTTCGAGGGGTTGATGCGTATCGGCCCGGACGGGCTGCCTGAGCCGGCCCTGGCCCAGTCCTGGCAGATCGACGACACCGGCACCGTCTATACATTCACCCTACGCAGCGATGTCTCCTGGCACGATGGCGAGCCGTTCACGGTGGATGACGTTCTGTTCACTCTACGCACGATCCAAGGCCCCGCGTTCGCCTCCACCCCCAGCATCGGCGGGGTCTGGCGCAACGTGCTGATCGACCAGGCCGGCGAGCGCAGCATCCGCTGCACCCTCGACGCGCCCTTCGCGCCCTTCCTGAGCCTGGCCACCATTCCGATCCTCCCGGCGCATCTGCTCCGCGATACCCCGCCCGAACAGTGGTCGTCAGCGCCGTTTAGCCGCGCGCCGGTGGGCACCGGCCCCTACCGGCTCACCGAGCTGAACGCCGAGCGCGCGCTGCTGACCGCCAATCAGGGCTACTACGGCGGTCGCCCGTTCCTCGACAGCATCGAGATGCGCTTTTTCTCGAACGACCAGACGGCGCTGACCGCACTCAACCGCCGCGAGATCCAAGGGATCGGCTTTCTCAGCACCAGCGATCTGGGCCACGGGAACCTGCCGCGCGGCGTGATCCGCCAGGCTATCCCGCTCGACAGCTACACGGTCCTGACCTTCAACCTGCGCGAGGAGCCGCTGAACAACCAGGGGCTGCGCCGCGCGCTCGCCGAGGGGCTCGACAAAAACACGCTGATCGAACGGGCGCTCGGCGGGCAGGCGGTGCGCCTCGACACCCCGCTCTTGCCGGGCTGGTGGGCGACGGCCCAGGATATCCCCTGGTACCCCTACGAGGCATCCCGCGCCGCCGATGCGCTGACCTCACTGGGCTATGAGCTTGGGAGCGACGGCGCCCGCACACTCGACGGTACGCCGCTCGTGCTGACGCTGATCACCGACAGCGCCCCGGATCGCCTGGCGACGGCCCAGGAGATCGCGCGCCAGTGGGGCGCGCTGGGCGTCAAAGTCGAGGTCCAGCAGCTCGATAATGCGACCGTGTTCCAGCGCCTCACCGACCACGATTTCACGATCGCGCTTCACGGCTGGCAGCGCCTGGGCGCCGACCCGGATGTGTACGAGCTTTGGCATTCGAGCCGGCCGTCAAACTACGCCGGATTGCAGGACGAGCAGATCGACGAGTTGCTGACCAATGCACGCCTGGACTTGGACATCGGCGCGCGGGCGGCCTCCTACGCCGCGTTTCAGCAGCGCTGGATCGATCTGGCCCCCAGCATCACGCTGTACCAGCCGCTTTTCGTCTATGTGGTTGCCGAGCAGCTTGGCGGCCTGGACCTCGACCGGAACGCCGGTGCCCCGGCCAATATCGCCGGCAGCCAGTTGCTGATCGGCCGCGAGGCCCGCTTCCGCAACGTCACCCAGTGGTTCATCCGCAGCTCGCGCGAGATCCACGGCGACCTGCGACAGAGCCCCTGACTCCCCGCAACTTTACGCCAGCTAGGGACTGTCTGAAAGGGGGAGTTTGAGAGGGCTGCCCCTCAAGAACCCCGCTCCACCACGAACCGCGACTGCCTGAAAAAGGGGAGTTTGAGGGGGCTGCCCCTCAAGAACCCCGCTCCACCACGGACCGCGACTGCCTGAAAAAGGGGAGTTTGAGGGGGCTGCCCCTCAAGAACCCCGCTCCACCACGGAACCTGATAGACAAATGATAAAATTGTGATATAATCCGCCTCGGCCTTAAGACGTAGAACTTCCTCCTACCAAGTGTGTAGAGAAAGGTGCCTATGAGGCGTTTGACACACCTCGTTCGTGTATGCGGGCTGGCGTTGGCCCTGGCGCTCTTTGGAAACATAGCCTCGGCTGGCATAAGCCACGCGCATCTGGCCACCCTACCCAGCGCAATCGCCATCGGCCAACACGAGCATATTCAGGTCCAAGAAGACGGATCGCTCAAGCTCACCGCCAACGCCCCTCCCGCCCCAGCGATCTACGGCTCCTTCGACCGCTTCGGCTTCGCGATCTCCCCCGCCCAACCACTCAACTCTCCCACTCGCACCATTCGGCTCGATTATGACGCGGCTGTACCGACTGGCAGCGCTGTCCACCTCGACGCGCGGGCAAGCGCCGACGGGCATCCGGTGGACGAGTTGGGAGCTGGACCTGGTCGGCGGCACTCCGGTTTCGTTCGGCATCCCAGCCCGCTTCGCGCAATATCGCGTGACGCTGCTGGGCAACCCTGGCGCCGAGCCGGTCGTGCGCGCGCCGCGGCTTGTGGGGCTGAACGAGCCAGCGGCCTACACAGCGTTCCAGCAGGCCACGCCCGTCGCGCCGACCTTCCGCATCCACGCCACCCGCCTGGGCATGGTCGGCGGGCGCACCGCCAACGGCCACCGGATCACCAAACGCGACCGCTTTGTCGCGCTCCCGTCGCGGCGTTCGCTTTCCAGCAACGGCGGCAATGAGTACATGGTGCAAATCACCTACAATGGCCGCACCTCCGTCGCGCCAGTGTACGATATCGGCCCGTGGAACATCAACGATAACTACTGGGACGAGCACCGCGACCGATACGACGACCTGCCGCGCGGCTGGCCAGAGGATCACGCCGCCTTCTTCGACGGGTACAACGGGGGCAGGGCCGAGAAGGGCCGGGTGAGCTTCCCGACCGCGATGGATGTCGGCGATGGGCTCTGGTGGGATGACCTGGGCATCAACGGCGACCGCGCGATCGTCGAAGTGACCTTCCTATGGCTCGGCAGCGACCCGGCTGCGGCCCCGCCTGCGCCCGCTCCCACAGCCGCGCCGCCGCCCGAACCAGCACCCGCCGAGGCCGCTCCCGCGCCCGAAGCACCCGCCGCGCCGGCCGAGCAGCCACCCGAGGCCGCCCCCGCGCCAGAAGCACCCGTCGAGCAGCCGCCCGAGGCCGCCCCTGCACCCGAAGGGCCCGTCGAGCAGCCGTTCGCCGAGGTCGCTCCCGCGCCTGAGCCGCCCGTCGAGCAGCCGCCCGAGGCCGCTCCCGCACCCGAAGCGCCGCCAGCCGAAGTACCGGCTGAAGCTATTCCTGCGCCCGAAGCACCTGCCGAACCACCACCCGCCGAAGCCCCGCCGACCGAGGCCGCCCCCGCTCCTGAGCCGCCCGCCGAGCAACCGCCCGCCGAACCACTGCCGACGCCCTCGGCAACGTCAGAGGCGCCAAGTAGCGAGCCGGCTCCACCACCCGACGCGGTCGCCGCGCCGCCACCAACCGAGATTGTGGTCGATAACCACGATCCAGCCTTCAAGGCCGAGGAGGCGACGTGGTACCGTGGGCCGGAGGGCTGCGGCAGCGCCGGCCAAGCGCTCTGGACCTACACGACGCCCAACCAGGCTGATAGTGAGAACGTGGCCCGCTGGCAGCCGGCGCTCCCGACCGAGATGCTCTATGATGTCTACGTCAACATCCCGGCCTGCGAGAGCCGCGCCCGCGCCACCGGCAGCGCCCGCTACCTGGTCCACCACCTCGACGGCGTCCAGGAGGTGATCATCGATCAGGCCGCAGCCGGGACGTGGGTTCTGCTCGGTCGATTCCCATTCGCCGCCGGGGAGGCCGGCTTCATCGAGCTGCGCGACATCGCCGGCGACTCGATGCACACCCTCTGGTACGACGCGGTGAAGTGGGTGCCCGTGCCTGGGTGACAAGATGACACGATGACAAGATGAAGGGGTGAAAGGGTGAAGAGGTGCATCTGAGGATGGAGGATGGCGGTCGGCGAAGTGAGAACCAAGCATCGCGCCAGCGCACGTAAGGGCGAACCTCGTGTTCGCCCCCCACCGCACTCCGAAGCACCAAAAGCTCTGTAGGGCAGGCCCTCTGTGGCCGCCCTCCGTCGCCTCCGTGCCCGCCGCCCGAACCACGCATCACGTTTCACGCATCATCGGCCACTGACTACGGAGGACAAGCCGGCGTTCGCAGTGTTGCGCCTGGGATCACGTAGCGATCGTAGTTCTGGCCTTTGACCTGCCGGGCGTCCGGGTAGCAGCGTAGCAGGCTCGTCAGCACCGCATCGCGGTCCGCCCGCAGCGACGGCGAGGTCGTGTCCCAGATCACCTCGACCCGCTCGTAGGGGCGCGGGGCCGTCTTCATGGCCGAAACCAACGACTGGAGCGGGATCACCTCATAGGGATTCCGCTCGGCGGCCCTCGCCCCGCTCTGCCGCATCCCCAGCCAGATGATAAACTCGCGCTCGGCCTCAACCGGGTCCCCGACGCCAGGGGCAAACGGAAAGTAGACCATCGCGTCCGGGGCGGCCGCCGCCTGCGCCATATCATACAGCTCGCGCCGGTACGGCTGGTCGGGTAACTCAAACACCTCGTTGAAATAGATGTAGAGATTGCAGCCGGCCAGCAGGATCAGCCCGACCGCCGCCAGCATCGTCAGCATCGGTCGGAGCGCCGGCCCCAGCGCGCGGCAAAGCTCCCGAAAGGCGGCGTAGAGCCCGATCGCCATCAGCAGGTAGGCGGCAGGCAGGCCGGGGTAGTACACTCGGCCCAGCGGGGCGTGCGTCAGGATGGGCACCGGAAAGAAAAAGAGCGCGGCGAACAGTATCACCCACAGCAGCTGGCCGCGCCTCCAGTACACCAGCGCCAGCACGGTCCCCACCACCAGCCACGGCAGCAACAGGCTGTTGAACAGCGGCCCCTGGCGATTCAGCAGGAAATCGGTGCGCATCGACACAAACAGTGTGTGCATCACCTCCTGGAAATTGAGCCACAGGCCGCCGGCGAAGTTGCCCTCGCGCACATTCCCGCCCGACGCATAGTCCAGGTAGTAGTCGAGCCGGCCAAGCTGGTAAGTGAAGACGATCGGCAGGATCACCAGCACCGGTGCGACAAACGCGCTGAACCGGCGCACGCTCTCGGCGAACGCCACCCGGCCGCGCACAAACTCGTAGAGCATAATCAGCAGCGCGACCCCCAGCACCGGCGAGATCGTCTCGTACGTGAGCAGCCCGGCGGCGACCGCCGTACCGGACAGCCCGTAGAGCAGCGGCCGCCCGGAGCGGGTGCCCTCGGCCAGCAGCAGCAGCGCCAGCAACGGCCACAGCTTCACATGGCTCTCCACGTTCGCCAGCCGGCTCGCACCCACATCCAGCAGCGACACAGCCAGCAGCATGGTCGCCAGCCAAGCGACCGGCGCATTGGTGATCGCCCGCACCAGCAGATAGAAGACCAGGCTGCCCAGGACGCTGTAGCAGGCCACAGCTATGCGCCCGCTCAAGATCCCCGGCCCCAGCAGGTAGTGAAACGGCGCCTGCATATAGAAGCTGAGCGGCACCACTGCGAAATGCAGGTCGGTGCTGCCGGGGTACTCCCCGTCAACCATCGCGGCGATCACCTCGATCGTCCACTTCAACTCATCACCCTCGATGCCGTACGGGTAGGTGCTCAGCCGGTAGAAGCGGGCAAAGATCGTCACGCCCAGCGCCAGGGCCAGCAGCAACAGCTCACGCGAGCGCGGCCAGGTGGAGACGAACAGGTCGCCGGACAGCTCGGGCCGGTAGGTGAACGCCCAGGCCCCCAGCAGGATCAGCGCCGGCAGGAATAGGCCGATCGGGGGGCGATCGTAGAAATTCAGCAGCGACAACTGGCCCACGCCGGCCAGGCAGACGCCCGCCACCAACAAGCCGGCGCGCGCCTGATCGCTCGAGCGCTCGGGAGCATATCGCCGAAAGCGCGCCAGGGCCAGCAGCCCCAAGCTCGTGGCCGTCCCAACAACAGCCAGAACCAGCGCCAGCCGGTTCGCGGAGCGCAGTTGGAACTCGCGCACGTAATGCAGGCCTTGGAATGGGTGCCCGACCCTGCCAGGGGAGGTGATCCTGAGCGGCAGCGGAGAGATCAGCAAGATGTACAGCAGCACGGCCAGCCCCAGCAGCACCACCGTCGTCGGCAGGCGGCGCGCCCAGAGCCAATCCAGAGCGCCGGTGAGGCTAGCCATCCAAGAGCGCGACATTGCGGTGATGCGGGCTGCCAACGTACCAGGCTGATCGCCGGAGGTTAGAGACGGATGCTCCAGCGACATGGCCGCCGCTATCGGCTCATGGCCGGTGGCTTCGTCGTCTGCGAACGGGGTGAGTTCTACCGCAGGGGCGACGGACTGCCAGGAGATCATGAGCCAGGCCAGATTCAACACCGCCGCCAAGGTCAACGCCAGCACTGGAAGCTGTCCAAGCATCGAGGCTATCTCCATCAGCAGGCAAATTTAGGGAGATTGGAGACTGGAGATTGGAGACTGGAGATGCCCCAATCTCCAATCTCTAACTTCCAATCTCCAAAGGTTTCGTGTGGCGCCGTTCTACTTTACAAAGTGGGTGGGGGAAGACTGAGGGGGCTGCCCCCTCAAACCCCATTTTTTCCAGAACTGCAAAAAGAAATTATTGTTCGACGCCTTCTCTCAGCGGCTTGCGCGCCTTGACGACAATGTTGACGAACGTGCGCTCGTCGCCGCGCATACGTTCGTTGCGCGCGTCGAAGCGGCGGAACAGCCCCACACCGACGTTGATCGGGTTGAACCGGCTGCCGCTGTTGCGCTCGCCGCGGAAGCGATCGGCCGAGTCGCGCAGACGCTGCGGCAGCAGATTATACTCGATCAGCGGCTTCCCGATGCTGTAAACAATAAAGTGGATAAACGGGAAGGCGTAGTGCGTCTGCTCCTCCAGCGCGTCGATCGCGAAGCCCGCGCCGGCGATCACGTCGCGCAGCTCGCCGGGGCGGTACAGCCGCCAGTGGTTGCTCCACAGCCCGGTGATCGGCCCGGCGTTGCGGATCGGGCGCGCACCCAGCGCCTCCAGCGTCTTGTTAATCGGGTCCCACCAGAACGGGTAGTCGGCGTGGGGGACACTGAGCGCCAAGACACCGCCCGGCTTCAAGATCCGGTAGATCTCGCGCATCGCCGCCCGGTCGTCGGCGAGATGCTCAAGCACCTCGGTCATCAGCACCTTGTCGAAGGTCGTGTCGGCGAAGGGCAATCGGTGGATGTCGACGCTCGAAAGCCGCGCTACGACGCCCTCACTCTCGGCCCACGCCAGCCGCGACACGTCGCCGTCCACCCCGAAGAGCTGGAGGTTGCGCAAGCGGCTCATCATCATCAGGTAGACGCCCATCCCGCAGCCGCAGTCGAGCACCCGGTCGCCGTCGCGCAGGTCGAGGTGGTCCATCAGCGTGACGGCGCGGCGGCGGAAGGCCATATCGGCCTCGTTCCGCAGCAGCCGCTCAAGCGTCGCCTGATCCTCAGTGGAAAGGTTGCCGCCGGTCCCGTTAGCGCGCTCGGTCGCCGTGGGCGTGGAGAGCAGCGCGCTCGCGCCCAGCGCCTGCCAGGCGCTGCGGGCCTGCCGTCGCGCCACATCAGCCCGCGCGCCAGCCTTGGTCTCGGTGCGGATCAGGCGCTCCATCAGCGCTTCGTACTCGTCGAGCGAGCGCCCTGTGCTGAACACCTCGCGCACCCGCTCGCGGGTCGGGCGGTAGGGCGCTGGTTCGCGCAACACCTCCACGATCCCCTCGGCGAGCGCGTGCGGATCGCGCGGACGCACCAGCCGCCCCAGCCCGGTAGTCTGCACCACCTCGCGCGCGCCGGGGATATCAGCCGTCACCAGCGGGGTGCCGCTGAGCAGCGCCTCGATCTGCACGCTGGGGAAGCAATCGGTGCGCGACGGCAGCGCGAACAGGTCGCACATCGCGTAGAAGTTCGCCATCTGCTGCGGGTCGCGGATTAACCCCAGGGCCGTGATCGCGTCGCGCTCCTGCTCAACCAGGTGACGCCAGCGGTCGAAGAAGTGCTCGTAGACCACGTCAACCTCGCCGGCGTAGACGAAGTGCGCCTCGGGAATCTGGGCGCGCACCAGCGGGATCGCCCGCAGCAGAAAGTCAAAGCCTTTCTCCTCCACAAAGCGGCCGGCGAAACCGACCAGCTTCTTCCCCTCCAGGCCAAGCTCGCGCCGCCACGCGGCGACGACCTCAGGCTGCGGCAGCGGCATCTCGGCCGGCGGGTAGATCGCGTCGAGCTTATCGGCGATCGGCGCCAGAAACGCCGAGTGGCGACCGTAGTCGGCGCTGTGGACGACGACCCGGCTGGAGAGGCGCATGCCAAGCGTCATGGTCGAGTCCATCGCCCGCTGGACCACAGCGTTGGCCAGGCCGGCCGGCATCACCACATCGCCCTGGTGGGTGATGATCGAGGGCTTCCCCAGCGCCCGCGCCAGCCCAGTGACGAGGACCGTCTCGGGGAACGGGGAGTGTATTTGCACAATGTCGTGCTCGGCGATCAGCCGGGCGGCGGCGCGCGGATACGCCGGCATAATCACGCCCCGGCTAAGGCGCGCCAGCACCGGGAGCCGCACGACGCGCACCCCATTGACCAGCTCATCGGTCGCCAGGTCCGGGCTGTGGCGCGAGGTCAGTACCGTGACCGTGTGGCCGCGCGCGGCCACGCCCTCGGCCAGGCGCTTCGCGTAGGCGGTCAGCCCAGTCCAATGCGGGTGATAATAGGTGAGAGTAACCAGGAGTTTCATTAGAACCTCAAAATATGCTGCACAGCGCCACAGGCCGTCGTAGCCCTATTATAGCCGGAGCGCTGCCTGCTGACAAAAAGCGCTCGTTTCGCTTGACAGGTGCGTGGGGGGATGGTACTATTATGACCGCGCGGGCGATTAGCTCAGCTGGCTAGAGCGCTACGTTGACATCGTAGAGGTCACTGGTTCAAGTCCAGTATCGCCCACCAGGAGCAAGCGAAGGGGAGCGACGAAAACGTCGCTCCCCTTTGGTGTTTCTGGGGGTGGGGAAGCGTGGGATTCCAAGCGGGGAAACTGATCGCTCCCGGTACCGAGGGAATAACAGCTATCGGCACAAGCACTGCTCCAGCTCGACCAGGCGCCGGCCGGCGACGACCAGGTAAGCGGCGAGGAGTAAATAAGAGGGGACTTGCAAGAACAGCCTAACGATACACGCCAGCCGCCGGCTGAGAGAGATGACGTGCTGAACTGGCACGGCGTTCTTTTGGATCTGGAAGCCAAAATCGTCCCGATTCAGCCGGTCGGCTGGACGCGCGTGTTAGGCTGCTGTGCGTTCGATATTTCAGTTCAGTAACTCACAAAACTCTCGGATTCTGTCATCATATCTGTGATTTTAGATTGATGAGTGAGGCAAGTGCCAGATCCCACAGGAATCTTGGAGATGGCTAACTGCTGCCAATATCGCTGATAATAGTTCGAATATCTTGATGTATCTCATTGAGTTTCATAAGAGCTGCTAGCCGTGCCCCATCTCGTTCTTTAATGAATCGTGTGCCATGTTTTTGGCATACCATATCAAGTAACATGTCACCCGGTATTATTGATAACTTGTCACGTTGCCAAATTGCATCAATATCGTTTTCGTTCCTTTGATATACTTCGTACATGTTGGTTTGCATATTGTCTAGTTCCTTGCGCATTCTTTCGATTTCGCCAGATATTCTCTCCGATGCAGGATTTTGGGATTTTTCGTCGAAGATATACTTCATAGAAGGGTATAAAGGGCGGCATATAGCTCGCGCAACTCTCTTGTCGATTGTTAATTGTCTGAGCCTTTGAGCACATTCCTCTATGTCCTTTTCGATTCCCTCCACTGTTGGTGAATTTGCAGTGTTTATATCACCGGACAGTTGCCTCTTTAGTTGTAGAAATTCTACAATGGCACGAGGTACTACCATGTAGTTCTCGATCTCTCTTTTCGACAGTGGGTATACTGTAGCTCTTCCTTGTAAAAACTGCTGCATTCTCACTATATCATTATCATCACGCTCGTCTTTATCGATAATGAACCAAATCTTGACCTGTCGTCTCGTAAGGAATGATAAGGTCTGCTCTGCGGCAAAGTGGGCAAAATTGCGTACTCCTCCCATTTGTATAAACCCAACGTTTGCCTGCCCAAGGTTTATGTTCAACGTGGTTGACCACTCTCGTATTACATCCTCATCAGACGAGCCTTCTACAAATACAAGACGGTCAAACATGAACAAAGAACTGAGGCGTATCCCCAATTCCCTGGGGATGTAAGTCTCGGCATCTGCTAGATTTAACAACTGAACTTGCGTGAACCTATCTTTAGATATCAAATAAACATTTTTCATCTCTGCGGTATCAAGAAAGTTGGTGGAATGGGTTGTGATAAACACTTGACAGCTAACGCTCACCTGCTTCAGGTATCTCATCATGCTCGTCTCCAAAGCAGGATGAAGATGCGTTTCTGGTTCTTCGACTAGGAGTATATCAGGATGTTCAAACTCATAATCGAGAATTAAGCGTAACGCTTCTCGAACACCTGAACCGTTTACCTCCACCAGAAAATTGTCTACATCCAATTCAGCCGTTCTTAATCCTGAGGCAAGAGGTATTTGGCTTTGAAAGGCGTCAATTTGTACCCCTAACAATGAGGAGACAGTATCTTTTAAATTATTCAGGATTTTCTCTTGTCCTCGAACTGTCTTTAGTGCTAAAATTCTTTCTGCTTCTTCCTTACCAATTTCCTTGCGGCGCTCTGTCAGATACAAAACCTTCATTCCTGAAAGATTAGTCAAGAGTTTGGATACATAATCAGGTATCGTAGCCTCATCCCCTGCAAAGGTCCCAACTTTGTATTTCAACGGCCCCTCAAGAATGGATTTTGCCTCTTCTTGAAGTTTAGTTCCCCAAGCTCTGATTTCGCGGACAAAATCGTCAAAGGAAGTTGCATCGCGAAACATACCTTCAACCCTCGGCCTCAATTCTCTACCGATCTCACGCAGGAAAGCAGTAGGTAGTGGGGCAGATATTCGTTCTGAGCCGGAAGTTTTTGCTGTCATTCGCCGTATATCCTCGTTGTTTATAAATCTTGAAAATGTAAAAAGGCTTTCCGCATCTTCGGATTGGCGTTTCACGAGTAGTAATTGAGAGCGAAGTTCTTCTGCGGCCTCAATACCAACACTAAAGAGAGTTCTTTCTCCCGTAGTTCCAGATGCAGACCTAATCAACTCTGTAAGAGCAATCTTTGCAATGTAACTGAATGAAACATTAGCACTTATAATTCGCAGCATTACTGCTAGCCGAAGTGACGGATCTATTCCATCCACAGCATTCTTCATTTGAGGGGCTTCGGTAACAATATCTCGCACCAATGCATCTCGTTCTGCTAAAGCCAAAGCAAAGACGAGAGTAATTTCTATTGGATTATGCGTATCCCGCTCAAAGAAGTCAATATCCTGTCCTATAGGTGGGTTCAAACTTGCCACGACACCACCCTTGATACAAGTAAAAAATGTTTGGATCGCTGTCAAGATGCTTGATTTGCCAGAATTGTTCTTGCCAATCAGGACGTTGAAACTCCCGCAATCTGTCATGACTAGGTCATCGATGCTTCTGAATCGCTTGATACTGACTGCTTCAAGTTTCATGTTATCCACCTATTGGCTACTGATTATTGTAACGATGCCTCTGGGCAGATTTGAATCTGCATCAGGAACTCGCTACTCACATATTACCCTCATGTTTCCTAATGTGTCAACACCAAAACATCCGTTCTCGGTGTGGTAAAGTTGCAATCCGCTGCCGTAACGGGGTCATGAGAGCACCTCCTATCGTTGAACCGATTATCGATAGGAGGAATGATCACACCAGGGCTGGCGTATGACAAGCGGGAGGCGCACTGCGGCCTGGGAGCGATTCCTGCGCGCAGCGCTTCGTTCAACTAGAAGTAGACCGACGCGCGTCCCGTTTTCCTGCTAGATGCTCGGAGAATGGGGGTTTGCCTACTACGTCCCACTCATTGGTTGAGACCAACAATCATCCCTCTATCGTGCCCGTGTTCTGGTTGTATTCTACACATACACAGAGCTGCTGTCTAGAGATGACTGAAAGAGAACCGGTCAACGTTCCTCACCCCAGATGTGTCAAATGGCGAAACCAACATTCTTGTATCAAATGTTGTTTTGAATAGCAGAAAGAGCCGCCGAGAGCCTTTGAAGACTAGCATCCAGCGCCTTTCCTTTGACAGATCACCCCGATTACATCCCCTATGAAGTGTAAAGAAGAGGTGCGGGTCGACGTTCTCGTCGAGCAAATAGCGCACATTCATGCACTCAACCGCTCCGCTCGGCGTTGGGCTTTCAACGCGCGCAGGCGTTGCACGACGGCCGGCGCTTCTCTGGCTTCCTCGTCCCGTTCGTGCTGCGTGCGCCACTCCTCCAGTCGGGCCAGGTATGCATCCATCTCCGAACGATGCTGGTGATAGTAGGTCAGCGCGGCGTAGATCTCGACTAGGCGCAGCGTCGGGAAATGCGCGACAATCTCCTCTGCGGTGTAGCCGCCCAGGTAAAGTTCCAGCAGATCGTCAAGGCCGATTCGGTGGCCTTTGATGCGGATATCGTCGGGGCTGAGAAAATTGAAGTAGTCTTCGAGTTGCATGAAAACCTCCTTCGGGTGCTGGCTCGTATTGTACCATTCCACGCCAAGATCAGGATTGCCTCCACCGCAAAATCGCCTTGTACAGAGTTACTGCAACAATTGCGACCTTCAGGAACCCTATGATATATAATAAGCGTCATGCCATGAGAGCACAGAGAGATGCCGCTCTCGCTGTACGCTGCCCGCCACCGAGAACCTGGCTATGCGCCTCGAAGATCTTCACAACCAGCGCCTTGGCCGCTACACGATCATCGCGCTGCTTGGGCGCGGCGGGATGGCCGCGGTCTACCGCGCCCACGATACCGTGCTGCGCCGCGATGTGGCGCTCAAGGTGCTCTACCCGCAGTACCGCGGCGACCAGTCGCTGATCGCCCGCTTCCAGCGCGAGGCAGTGCTGGCGGCCCAGCTCGACCACCCCAACATCGTGCCGATCTACGATGTCGGCGAGGCCGATGGCCTGGTCTATATCGCCATGAAGCTGCTCGGCGGCCCCTCGCTCGCCGACCTGCTCCAGCAGCAGCCGAAGCTGCCCTTGCCCCAGGTCGTCACGATCGCCACGCAGGTCGCTGACGCACTCGACTACGCCCACGCCCACGGCATCATCCACCGCGACGTCAAGCCGGCCAATGTGCTGATCGAAAGCGGCCCGGTGGCCGACCGGCTGCGGGTGCTGCTCACCGACTTCGGCATCGCCAAGTCGATCGTCGACGAGCTGGGGCTGACTGGCACCAACACCATGCTTGGCTCACCCGGCTCGATGGCGCCTGAGCAGATCACCAAGCAGCCGATCGGGCCGTATACCGATGTCTACGGGCTGGGCGTGCTGGTCTTCCGCTGCCTGACCGGCCGGCAGCCCTTCGATGGCACCACCGAGGCAGTGTTGCTTGGCCACCTCCAAGGAGAGGTGCCGGCGCCCTCGTCGCTGGAGCCGTCGCTGCCGGCGACCGTCGATCAGGTCGTACGGAACGCCATGGCCCGCCGGCCGGAGCAGCGCTATGCCGGCGCGTTCGCCGAGGCGCTCCAGGCCGCCGCCAGCGCCCCGCGCCCGGCTACCAGCCACGAGGCGCCGACGGCCAAAGGCGTGATCATTCCGCCGGCAGCCCGCCCGACCGCGCGGCCTGCCGTACCCGCGCCAGCCTCGCCATCTTCCGAGCGCCGTTCTCGCCGCCTGATTGCGCTGGCGGCACTGGCACTGCTTGTGCTCCTGGGCAGCGGGCTCACCCTTCTTCTATCTCAATTCGGCGCCAATGCCCGCGCCAGCGAGCCTACAGCCTTGCCCACCTCCGCGCCGACCGCTGCCACCATCGTGCCGGCGCCGACGGCGATTTTGCCCACGACCAGCGTGATCACGCCGACCGCGCGCCCAACGGCAAGCCCAACTATACCTGTAGCACCTTCCGATACGCCGGCGCCCACGGCAGCACCTTCCAATACACCGGCACCGACGGCCGCGCCACCTGCCACACTTAGGCCCGCGCCGCGTCCCACGGCCCAGCCCACCGATGTGCCCACAACCGTACCCACCAGCACGCCGACGCCGACGGCGACCACGACGCCGACGACCACGCCCACCAGTACGCCGACCCAGACGCCCACAAGTACGCCAACGCCGACGCCATGCCCCGAGAGCGCCGGGGTAGGGCCGGGCTTCGTTCAAACGTTGCAGGAGTACCCTGAAATTCGCCGGCGAGTCGGATGCCCATCCGGGAAGACGGTCGATACCTCGATCTCGGAGCAGGCTTTCCAGCGAGGCAGCATGATCTGGTTCCAGGAACTCGATACCCACTATGTGCTTGTCGAGACCAATTCAAGGATCTGGTATGACTTTTACCGCACTGACCTGACGGGCATGCCCATGCCCACCCCAGCGGTCCCGCCGAGGCCCGATCTCTTCGAGCCAGGCGGCGGGTTCAAGTTGATCTGGGGCAATTCGGAAGAGATACGCGAGGCGCTGGGATGGGCGACCGCAGAGTTGGCCGAGGGCCGCGAGGGAGCCTGGCAGCGCTTCAAAAACGGGATCATGCTCTACAGTGCGACCGGCCTCGGCCGCGGCCCGACGATCTATGTCCTCTATGAGGACGGCACGTTCGAACGCTACTAAAAACCGATCCGAATACCTACCCTTCGATTCGGCTGCGCCGGGGTACCCTCTGGGTCCAGGATGTGTTAGTCGGCTCGGCTCTAAAACGGGAAAATCGCCTCATGCTGCGAATGCTGCGCATCTTTCTCGATGGCCTGCTCCTGACCTGTCCGGTCTGCCGGCGCGGCCGGATGTTCAGCTCGCTCTTCACCATGAATCGCCGCTGCCCCAACTGCGGCGTGATCTTCGAGCGCGATGTCGGCGAGAGCACCGGCGGCATGGCGATCACCATGGTCGTCACCTCGACGATCGCCGTGATCGTCGGCGGCCTGGTCGCGATGTTTACCACCTTCCCAGTCCTGCCGCTGATCGTGATCCTCGCGCTCTTCATCGTCGTCTTCGGCCTGCTGTTCTACCGCCACGCCCGCGGCCTGTGGACCAGCTTCCTGTACCTCACCGGCTCGATGTTTGAGGATTGATGTCAGCTTGCGTTCTGGTGGCGAAGGTTGAAGGGGGAGAAAATAAGATCGTGGAGGGCGACCCCTCCACACCTCCCCACCGCAAGATGCCACGTTTGAGGATTGATATCACCCTGCGTTCTGGTGGCGAAGATTGCGGTGGGTAACATGCGATCGTGGAGGGCGACCCTTCACACCTCCCCGCCGCAAGATGCCGTACTCTCCGTCCTGCGAATGAGCGCCTCCTCCTTCCGAAGATACACCCATAAACGCGCCGTGAGTTGGGTGGCAAGCGGCTTGCTATAGCGTATAGTGGACGAAGATTCGGAGGTGCCATCCATACCAAGAGCGAACCAAGCACCGGCTTGGACTGGCGCGTACACACCCCGGCCCTCCAATTGATACGCTGGGGTGCTGTATGTATACGAATGAACAAAATGAGTTCGGGTGCCCACTTCGTAACCAGACTGGCGCGGCGGCCATCAAGGATTTCGCGACCATGCTCGCCCAGCTTTCACCCGATCTACGCGCCGCCTTTGAGGTTGAGCGCGCGGCCCGCAAGGCCGAGATCGATCAGTTTGTGGAGCGGCAGGGGTACCGTACGTAGAGGATGGAGGATGGAGGATTGATGAGCACGATGTAGGGCAGGCCCTCCGTGGCCGCCCGGGCAGGCCCTCCGTGGCCGCCCGGACGCCACGCATATGGCATCATCAACCCGTAGGGCAGGCCCTGCATAGCCGCCCGGATGCCACGCATCACGTTTCACGGACAACGGACAACTGACAACGGACAATTCACGCATCACTCGACCCGCAGCACCACCAGGGTCATGTCGTCGTGCTGGGGCGCGGGGCCGATGAATTCCGTGATCGCCGCCAGCACCCGCTCGATCAACTGCGGCGGCGGCAGATGCCCGTAGGCACCCACCAGGGCCTCCAATCGCTCGAAGCCAAACAGCACGCGGCTGCTATCCTGAGCCTCGACGATCCCGTCAGTGTAAAAGATTAGCACATCCTCCGGCTCCAGATCCACATCCAGCGCCACGTAGGCCACATCTGGCCCGATGCCGAGCGGAAACTTCGGGCCGTGGACCTCCAGATACTCGACGTGCCCATCGGCGCGGCGGCGCAGTGGGGCAAGCTGGCCGGCGTTGGCCAGCGCCAGCCGGCGCCGCCCCACGTCGAGCGTGGCGTAGCACAGCGCGACAAACGTGCGCGGCGGGATGTCGAGGGCGACCAGGCGATTGGTCTCGCGCATGACCGCTTCGGGCGCCCGGTGATCGCGCGCCTCTGACCGTGCGATCGAGCGGGCCACTGCCATCAGCATCGCCGCTGGAATGCTCTTGCCCGACACATCGCCGACCATGATCCCCAGCGCGGAACCCTCCCATTCCGAGCCGCCCGCGCCCTGGTTGTCCAATGTCACGACGTCATAGAAGTCGCCGCCGGTCTCGCGGGCCGGCAGACAGGTCGCGGCCAGGGTCAGCCCCTGCACCTGCGGCAGTGTGCGCGGAAACAGGTTGCTCTGGATCTGGCGCGCGATCTCCAACTCCTGCTCAAGCCGCGTCACCGACTCCTGGTACAGCCTGGCGTTCTCCATCGCCACAGCGGCCTGGTTAGCGAAGGCCAGCGCCACCTCCGCGTCGCGCTGCGTAAACCGATCCGGCTTGCGCGAGTTGATATTGAGCACTCCGATCAGGTGCCCCTTGGTAATCAGCGGCACCCCCAGCCAGGAGCGGATATACTCGGTCGCCGTCGAGTGAGTCCAGTACGGCGACTCCAGCGTATCGGCGATCACGACCGGCTGCCGGCGCTCTATGACCAACTCGACGCCGCTCCACTGGTCCAGCCGGAAGGTCATGTGCTCCGGGGCTGTGGTCGCCTGTTGATCGCGCAGCGCCGCGCTCCGCAGCATCTGCCCCTCGATCAGCATGACCGAGGCGGTGTCATACGCGATCACGCTCTGTAGCTCACGCAGGATCAACTGGAGCACTTCGCCGGGATCAAATGAGGAACTGAGCACCCGCGCCACCTCGCGCAGCGTATCCGCCGTTCGCCGCGCCTCTTGCTCGGCGGTGAACAGCCGCGCATTATCGATCGCCGCAGCGATCGAGGCGGCCACCGTCAGCAGCAGGTTCTGCTCCTCCTCGCCGAAGCTGCGCGGCTTGCCGATGCTGTCAAGCCCCAGCGAGCCCACCAGCCGGCCGCGGCTCACCAGCGGCACGATGATCAGCGAGACCACGCCCAGCGGCCGCAGTTGGTCGCGGATGCTCGTGGCTCGCAGGTCGGTCTCGACCGAGTCGATATACACCGGGCGGCGCGTCTCGATCAGCTCTTCGATGATTAGGTTGCCCAGCAGCGGCAGGTGCGTGTCGCGGGCGCCGCTGGGCGGGTACTCGGCGACCACTGTGCCCAGCGTGCCATCGGCGTCGAACAGCACAATCCCTGTGTGGTCGGCCCAGAACAGCCGCACCACCTCCTGGGCCGCCAAGTCGAGCACTTCCTGCTGGTCGAGCCGGCTGCTGAGTACCAGCGAGATCCGGTGAACCAATTCCATCCGGTGGGCCTGCCGCTCGGCGGCGGCGGCGTGCGCCTGCGCCTGGGCGAACAGCCGGGCGTTCTCCTCAAGCTGGCGCTGGCGCTCCTCGAACAGGCGCACCTTCTGGACCGCCAGGCTGACGTGGCTGGCAACTTGGCTGAGAAAGTCGATCGTCTGGTCGTCGTAGCGATAGGCTTGGTAGTCCTGAAGCGAGAGCACGCCGATCAACTCGCCGTCCTTGGCCAGCAGCGGCACGCCCACCCACGAGCGCACAAAGTTCCCTGGGCCGGTCGGGTGGGGCGTGATCCCACGCGCCAGCAACTCATCGCGCTGGAGGGTGCGATCTTGCAGGAGCAGCGGCTCACGCTGCCCTATGATCCACGCCGTCATGCTGCCGGGCGACGGCGACCGACCGTTCCAATCCAGCGCGACGTGCTCGCCCTGCTCCACAAACACGGCGTTGGTGACCACATGCGTGTCAGGCTCACAGATCAGCAGGTAGAAGACCGAGGCGCTGGTTGCTTGCTCCAGAGTCTGGTAGACACCGTCGAGCATCTCGTCAAGGTCGAACGAGGCGCTCACAAGCTGCCCGATCCGTCCGATCGCGTCGAGCTCGCGGATCTGACGCTCGCGCTGCGTCAGCAGCCGCACATTCCGCACATGCAGCGCGACCTGGCCCGCCACGCTGACCAGAAAGCCTTCGTCACGCTCGCTGAATGCATGGGATGTATAGCTCTGCACACAGATGGCCCCGATCACCGGCCCATCGCGGTCGAACAGCGGCACGCCCATCCACGACTCGGTCAGTTGGTCGGTGCCGACGGTGATCTGGCGCAGCTCGGGATAGCCGCCGATCTCGTAGGGCAAATTTCTGAAATGCAGCGTGCGCCCATTGCGAAGCACCCAGGCCATCAGCGACTCCGGCGGCGGCGGTTGGCCGGCCAGGTAGCTGTACTCCTGCCCCAAGTCGATGCCGATGCCCTCCGCGATCACCTGCCGCTGCGGATCGTAGACGATCATCACAAAGGTATCGAGCTTCATGAAACCGCGCAGCGACTCGTGGACCTGGCGCAGTAGCGTCGGCAGGTCAAGCGCGGTGCTGATCGCGTGGCTGATGTCGCCAAGCGCTTGCAGCTCGGCGATCTGGCGCTCGCGTTCCGCGAACAGGCGCGCGTTCTCGACCGCAATAGCGATCTGATTGCCGATCACCTGAGCCAGATCGACCTGCTGCTCATCGAAAGTATGCGCCTGCTTGCCGAGCAGATTTAGCGTCCCCACCACGCGCTCCCCGTTCCGCAGCGGCACGCTGAGCACCGACTCGAACGGCGGGGCAGCGCCGTATCTGAGCTGCTGCGGGAGATCGCTCTCGACCACCTGCGGCCGATTTTCACGCACGACACGCCCCTGCGGGCTGTCCTCCAGCGGAATGCTGGCTGCCACACGCACGTAATCGTCCGGGAAGCCCTGGTGCGCCGCCAGTATCAGGTTGCGGCGCTGCTCGTCGAGCAGCCGCACGCTGCCGCCAGCCAGCCCAAGCAGCGGCACGGCCAGACTCAGCGCGCGGTCGAGTAGATGCGGCAGCGGCTGTTGAAGCACCATCTCGGCGGCCAGCATGCCCAGAGTCGTCAACTCCTGGGTGCGGGCCGTCACCCGCTGGGCCAGCGCCAGGCTCAGATCGCGCTGGTGCAAGCCAAGGTTGACATTCTCCAGGGCCACCGCCACCACATTCCCCAGCCGTTGCAGCAGATCGAGATCGGTGGCATCGTAGAGCGCGGCCTGGTAGCTTTGCACCGAGATCACGCCGACCGCATCCTGCCCCAGCATCAGCGGCACGCCCATCCAGGCCCGCGAACGCTTCTGATCATCGCCGAAAGGTTCCGGCGCCTCATCCAGCCGCGCGCGCTCCTCGGCCAGGTCGCTAAACAGGAGCGGCGCCCGCTCCCTGACCAGCATGCCGGTCAGCACCCCATGCCCGGTATTTTCGACGTACTCGGTCTGCCCCTCATCGACCAGCAGCGCGGCGCGAAAGAGGTCGGGCCGGTGCGTGTGGCACAGCGCGATATAGCAGGCGTCGAGCGGGAAGACCGCAGTCAGCTCACGATAGGTCGCCTCGAAAATCGCGCGAAAGGACGTCCGCCCACGGCAGGCCAGGCTGACGTTGTAGAGCACCTCAAGGGCGCGGCGGTCGCGTTTCTGCTGATCGCGAAGCTCTTCGAGCTGATGCTCGAGTTCCGCTACTTGTTGCCTACGTCTGGCGGTCGTGCGCTCCATAAGCGACGTGTGGCGAAGGCCAATATAGCGTTCCTAAATGAGTTGTAAAAGGGGGTGTGGGGGAAGCCCCACAAAAAACCCCTCCCCACTTTACAACCCTGGTAGGAATGCTATAGCGTATGAAGATTGCCAAAAGAACGTGGGACAATTGTGAAGTCATTCGGCACGGACCGGCCGTGCCGCTGAACGCGAGGGATTTCGCTTCCTTCTCGCTCAGAGACCCCACGGCGCAGGCATTGCCGAGCGCACGTGGGGTCCCTCAATTGCTGGCTCCCCGACCTGGATTCGAACCAGGCACCTTCTGATTACTGCTAAAGGTAGGGAGGTGTTAACTACCGCCGGCAGCGCCGAAATTAAAACGTAGGCCTATTTTACCCGAAAACTATGCGACCCGCAACTCCGGGCAGCATACGTTCGCAGCTGAGTCCGAATAGATTCGGACTCAGCTGCGGGCCACGCGCTTCGCGTACTTGCTGACATCCCTGTCATAGGCCTCGGCGAGTAGTGGCTGGACCACCGTCTGGAATGTCGCGGCGCTGGGGTTGAGCACGCAAACCCAGTACTGCCGCCCATAGACCGGGTGCGGCAGGAGCTGATCGAAGACGGTGAAATCATAATTGCTCTCAGCATCGCCGCCTTGATCGGAAGAGGGCGTTTGTGTGCCGAACAATGACTGGTAGGTCTGCTTGCTGACGCCGATATTCAGGCGGAAGGCCGACGGGCGGCTCAGGTTGGAGAACTGGTCATTGGCATCGTTAATCATGAGTGTGGCAAACGGGAACTTGCCCTCAGGATCGTAGATGAAGAACGTGTTGCCGTCGGCGGTGACAAGATGGATGCCGTCGAATGTGTCGATGATATACTGGGTGATCGAGTCTTCGTCCATGAGTTTGGCTCCTCCCACGTACACATATTGGTAGTAGTCTAAATCATACTGCTACCCACAGATCAGTGCGTGTATTACAATGCTCGATTACCATCCGAATGCGCGTTTTATGCAATTCGAGATCTTTACTAAAGGAGAGTGTCTTCCGAACCAGATTTGCACACCATTGACGTAAAGTATTATTCAATCGTTCGATATGATTGGTTTCACCCAACTCTTTTGGCACAGGTCGGTGTCGTTTGGAAGGACGGACACAAGGATAGGCGCTCAAGCGCTATCCATACCCATATCTCATTGCCTTTTGAATCGACATACGACCACAATTCATCCATTTCAAGAATGGGGCGCTCAACAGATGGGGTTATCGTTTCGCCAATTGGGGGGAAGGTTTTTTTTGAGTCGTTTGATGATAGTAGCTCGGCTCATTCCGCTCACACGGGCAATCCCGCGCTGTGAAACACGCTTGAGATGGAGTTTCTCGACCAATGCTTCTTTTGTGGCACGCTCACGGGCAGCGTCATCGGTGGTACTATAGATACCGCAGACCTTGCAGTGATATTGCTGGCGTCCAGCGACGGTCAAGCCATTTTTCTTGACGTTCGTGCTGTTACATTTCTTACAACGCAACACGTCTCTACTCCTGATCTCGCTCAAAGGACAATAGCAGTACGCATTATACCACTGCCAAGATTAGCAAGATGATCGGGCAGCGACCAAGGAGGATCAGGTGGCGCGCGGCCACCGTTATGCTGTGCCAGTGGGTTGCTATGTGGCCGGCGCGGCGCCGTATGGTACAGAGAAAGGACCGCCCTTGGCGCCCCCCAGACGCACCCCCTCCGCTTCCTCCTGCTGGCCCTGCTGCTGCTCGGCGGCCCTTGCCTGGCGCTTGCCTACGCCAGCCCCGGCTGCGTCACCCACTGACATCGTCGTACTGTTTCCAGGCAGCCTCACGGGCAGCACCACAACGGCCCCTGGCCCAGCCGACGCACTCTTTACCTCGCTTGCCGATCAGCATCCACAATGGTATGCTTTCATTGAGAAATAGAATAGAATGAGCTGTGCTCTGTGTCTATCGTGAGGCATGTTATGATCGGTAGATGTGCGATAGCCATGCTGATAGGTGGATTGCTAGCCGCCTGCGGTGATACACCCCAAGTGGTTCCGCTTACCGCTTCGGCAGTTTCCCCAACTGCTGTCCCAACTGTTCCAGTGCCACTTGCCGCTTCGGCAGTACCCCCAACTGCCGCCCCGGCAACTCCTACGCCTGCCGAAGCCTCGTTCGCACCGATCTCGGCATCACCGGTACCGACGCCAACTATGAGCGCCAGCCCGAGCGCGCGATCTGGGCATGAATTGGTCTACCACGGGCGGCTCGGTATGGTGCTGCTCATCAATGGCGATCACATGCCAGACCCGGACGAAGTCGCGGCCGGCAAAGTCTGGGGGTGGGACGGGCAGGGATGGCGTGTCGTCAGCACTGACGGGCCAACGGTGCGTAGCCTGGGCGGCGTGGCCTACAACTCGGCCCGTGATCGCCTGGTGCTCTATGGTGGTGGGACTTCACCCCAATGTGAGACCGACACCTGGGAGTGGGATGGGCAGCGCTGGGAGCGCAAAGATGTCCCACCCGCAGAGATCTGTGACCACTTCGCGATGGTCTACGACGCGGCGCACGGCAAGACGGTGCTGGTCGGCGGTCAAGCCCCTGGCGTGAAACTGCGCGCCGGCACCTGGGAGTGGGATGGGCAGCGCTGGTCTCAGGCCAACGCGACCGAGCCACCACCACGCGTCCACTATGCGTTTGCCTACGACAGCATCCGCAAGAAGATTGTGCTTTTCGGTGGCCGTAATGGGCAGCGAACATTCGGCGACACCTGGGAGTGGGATGGGAACGCCTGGCAAGAAATCAAGACCAGCGCTGGCCCTACACCCCGCGAGGGTGCGCGGATGGCGTTTGATACGCAGGCCGGTAAGCTGGTCCTCTTCGGCGGCGGTCGCACACCACTTGCCGATACCTGGACCTGGGATGGCGTGCAGTGGTCGAAGGTCGCTGATAGCGGGCCGCCAAGCCGCGCCTATTATGCGATGGCCTATGATATTGCACGTGGCAAGATCGTGCTCTTCGGTGGCTACGACGGACAAAACAACCTCGCCGACACCTGGGAGTGGGATGGCCGGGCCTGGGCCTGCGTTGCTGGCTGCCAATGACAAGCGCTCGTCACCAAACCAATCGCTGGCGCCGCTCGCACCACCCTCAAGCCTTGGTTGATCGGTGGTGTCCGCACCACCGTCTAGCATAGACCTACCATAACCGCAGTAAGGAGCAGCCATGCCTGTGGAGATCAGGGTTGGCCCGCCAGTGATTACGATCAACCAGGGCAACACCTTCATGATCACTGATCTGCGCGGGGAGATCGACCCATATCAGGCGCACGGTGTCTTCGCGCAGGACACGCGCTTCGTCAGCGCTTACCGGCTGACAATCAACCAGTTGCCCTGGACACTGCTCTCGTCCAGCACGCTGACGTACTATGCGGCCAGCTTCGAGTTCGTCAACCCGGCGCTCCATACTGAGGACGGTGATGTACCCGAGCGCACCGTTGGCCTGTCGTTGAGCCGAGAGATCGCGCAAGCCATCGACGAGCGCTTCACGATCGCAAACTATAGCCTGCGTCCGGTACGCTTCTTCTTGGAGCTGCTGCTGCGCTCCGATTTCGCCGATATCTTCGAGATCCGCAGCAAGAAGATCGTGAGGCGCGGGCGCGCAATCACCGATTGGGACACGAGCCGCGGCCACTTGACGACGAGCTACGAGCACCACGATTTTCGGCGCTGCTGCCGGCTGGATGTCGTCGAGAGCGACAGCGCTCCGCTGTACGCGAATGGCCGCCTATATTACGAGATCGCGCTTGAGCCCGGCCAGCGCTGGCATGCGCGCAACACGATCCACCTGATCAGCCAGGGCGAAGCAGGCGTGGACCGGCCGCCGCCCGCGGAGAAGCGCCACGAGGCCGATGAGCGTCAGGCCACCTGGCACAAGGTCTCGACTCAGCTGACCAGCGCCAACGAAGATGTTTACCGTGCCTACCGACAGTCGATCGAGGACATGGGCGCACTGCGGTTGGAGGGCGACGACGCCTCGGCAGAAACCTGGACCCCCGCCGCCGGCATCCCCTGGTACGCCACATACTTCGGTCGCGACTTGCTGATTGTGGCGTTCCAGTCGATGGCCGTCAACCCAGGGTTGGGCGTCGGAACCCTCTACAAGCTCGCCCAGCTCCAGGCGACCGAGACTGACGACTGGCGCGATGCACAGCCCGGCAAGATCCTCCACGAGATCCGCTTTGGCGAGCTGGCGCATTTCCGCAAAGTGCCGCACATACCCTACTATGGCACTGCCGACGCGACGCCACTGTACCTGGTCGTGCTGCACGAGACCTGGAAGTGGAGCGGCGACCGCGCCCTGATCGAGCAGCATCGCGACACGGCCGAGCGTTGCCTCCAGTGGATCGACCAGTACGGCGATCTGGACGGCGACGGCTTCCAGGAGTACCAGAAGCGCTCGCCACAGGGACTTGACAACCAGGGCTGGAAGGACTCGGGCGACTCGGTTGTCTACCCGGACGGCTCACTCGCCAAGGCGCCAATCGCGTTGTGCGAGCTACAGGGCTATGTGTATGATGCGAAATGTCGTATGGCCGAAGTCTTCGAGGCACTGGGCGAGCAGGAACGCGCCGCTGCACTCCGCCAGGATGCCAACGAGTTGCGCCAGCGTTTCGAGGCCGCGTTCTGGGATGAAGACGAAGGCATCTATTGTTTTGGACTGGACGACCAAAAGCGCCAGATCCGCAGTGTGGCCTCAAACGCCGGGCACTGCCTGTGGTCGGGGATTGCCAGCGTCGAGCGTGCCGCGCGCCTCGTGCGCCGACTGATGCAAGACGACATGTGGAGCGGCTGGGGGATACGGACCTTGAGCGCGCGTCACGTGGCCTACAACCCGCACAGCTACCATCGCGGCACGGTCTGGCCGCACGACAATGGGATCATCGCGGCCGGCTTTAAGCACTATGGCTTCGCCGACGAGGCCTCTCGACTAGCGCGCGACATCTGGGAGGCGGTCAGCGACTTCGACTTCTATCGGCTGCCGGAGCTGTACGCTGGCTTATCACGCGCCGACAGTCGCTTTCCGGTGCAGTACCTTGGTACGAATATCCCCCAGGCCTGGGCAGCCGGGACGATCTTCCATCTGCTACGAACCATCCTGGGCCTGCGAGCCGACGCGCCGAACGGCCGCCTGTACGTAGCTCCGACGTTGCCAAACTGGCTGCCCGACGTGACGCTCAGTGGGCTGTGCTGTGGCCAGGCGCGGCTCACGCTGCGCTTCTGGCGCGACGGCGACGCCTCGCGCTGGGAGGTGGTGGGACAGGAGGGTGAGATCGAGGTGGTAGACGAGCAGGCGTAAGAGTAATCCACTTTGCCGCTTACGCCGGGGTCTTCGCGGCAGGGCGCCCGCGCACTCGCCGCCAGACGCGCCCGATGACGACCTGGCCGCGAATGAGGAGGTTGGGCAAGCAAGTGGCCAGGAGGGCGGCGCACAGCAGGAACACGAGCATCGGCCAGAAGACCCGCTTGGAGCGACGGAAGAGTAGCGCGGCGACGCTCCCGACGATGATCAGTAGCAAGATTTCCATCGTGACCTCCTCTGCCTATTGCACTGTTTCCTGGTTGTAGTACACTCCATATTTAAGCGGCGGTGATCATCACCTTTCGCGGAGATTCCTGCACAAAGGGCGCGGAAAGATAACCCCAACCGCCTCCTGCTCGGCCAGCTTGCGGGTATTTGCCTCCATCAGTTCGGCTATCCGCCCGCGCACCCCGTCGCCGGTCGTATAGCGGATAGTGATGCCGACCGCCGCGGCTACCGTTCGCCGCACGTCGGCGAGGAGCTGCGCCTCTGCCGGCGTCGGAAGCACCGCCGGCCAGCCGCTGCGCGTGTGGCGCAGGTGGCGCGGGGTCTGTGCCTCGGCCGCCTGGCCCACGGCCGCGCGCTGAACCCATCCCTCGACGGACTCACACAACCATGCTATAGTCTCCTCTGTTCACGATCTGGATTCTTGTCAATCACAGAGAGTAGGAGGATTGAATGAGCGAGACGACACCGCAAACCGAGAGTACGCATCCGCTGCTTGCGATATGGCAACAGCATATATATGCGGAGTTTGTCACCAAGGACGTTGAAGCCGCCCTTGCAACGATGATCGAGGATGCCCATGTGCTGCTCGTCCCGGTGGGCACGGGCGGCCGTGGCAAGGACGCCGTTCGCACCTTTTACGCGACATCCTTTATCCCGAACATCCCCCCCGATCTCGTCGCGACTCCGATTTCCCAGATCATCGGTAGCGACTATTTGGTTGAAGAAGCGGTCCATACCTTCACGCATACTCTGCCAATGGAGTGGATGATTCCGGGGGTCCCGCCAACTGGCAGACGTGTGGAAGTTGCAGTGGTCGGCATTATCAAATTCCGCGATGGGAAAGTCGCCCATGAACACTTGTACTGGGATCATGCCTCAGTCTTAGTTCAACTGGGGCTGCTGGATAGCCACACGCTGCCGGTGCTTGGCGCTGAAAGTGCCCAGAATGTCCTCTCATACAGCGACACAAAGATGGATGCAGGATAGCCATTCCGCTTCGTACGCGAGAGCGTTACTTGTTTAAGGTTGTCGGGTGCAGCAGGTTCGTGGCGACTGAACGGCAGCCGGTGGGCTGATTGTTCGCTCAATCCCATCCTGGCGCCACGTTTTCGTTCGTTGCCTCTTTTGGCAGGATCAACTGGCAGATTTCCAGCTTCGTATACCTGCGAACGTTGCTCTGCCAGCGCTGCCGCCAGCGGTTGAGCCGCGGTACACCTCGATCTCCATCGGCTGCCCCCTTCACGCGATTCGACCGTGTGCGCGAGTAGAGCATAGAATGGGTCGGGTGATGGGAGCGGGGTGGAGGTGTCCCGCATCATAGACACAAAGATGCCCGCCGGGTCAACACCCAGCGGGCGCCTTCGAGAAGAGATAAGCTGTATCGGCAAGTTCGATACACTCCAACAGAGCATCCCAGGATCGAGAAAATACGTCGTGTGTATTTAACCAACTAACGACAGTATCTTTCACCGTGAGCGACAGCAGCGGTTCGCAGGATACAGATTCCGCGATACTTTACTGCACCAGAGATCCATTACAATAGCGGATCGTTCTATTTTCCTCAACCTCATTTTGAACTGCGGTGCCGGCAGAAGGTAGCCATCGAAGCGGAGCTAGAGTTGCCCGTTCAAGCGCACCCACCTCGCCGATAGCGAAGCCCCAGCTATGACGGCTGGGGCTTTCGCTTGTGAGCGCCGCCCCCCTTGACGACCTGTCGCCGGGCGCATCAAAGGCAACGCCCCGATCACTCAAGATCAGAGGTGCTGCTCTAAATACACCTGGAACACCACTGCCGCACGTTCATATACTCGCAAAACGACTGACCATCATTGATCATTCGTTCATCCTCCTCTACCAACCCGACTCCTCCCCATCGTCTGCACCGTTGTACGATCAGCAGGGCAATAAGCTCCGGCGATGCCCTCGCGATCCCATGACCCCGTCTGTCCGGATCTTGGCACCGCACCATAACGCACGACAGAGGACACGATGGTTCAGCACATCATCACCCGCATCGGAGCGATCTTTTCCTGGTGGATGCAAAACATTCGGACTCGGAAATCACTCATGGAGAAGGCAATGTCTCTGGGCATCGGCCTCTTTGCTATCTGCTGCGTCTGCTCGGTGGGCTTGGGTGCGGTGCGCGGCGCGGGACAGGCGATCGGCATCGTGCCCACCAGCACTCCACGACCGCCGACTTTAACATCAGGACCGGCCAACACTCCAGAGCCAACCAGGACCCCACCGCCCACACCTCCTCCAGCACCAACGAAGCTCCCGGCACCAACCGAGACTTCGACGCCGACCCCGGCTCCACCGACTGCTGTTCCGAGCGTCTTAGGAGCGAGCGCATCGCGGCCAGAGTTGTCGAGGTGATCGACGGTGATACCCTGGACGTTGACCTGAGCGGGAAGGTGGTTCGCCTCCGGCTAATCGGCATCGACACGCCAGAGACCAAAGATCCGCGCAAGCCGATCGAGTGCTTTGGGCAGGAGGCATCGGCCAGAGCCTACGAACTGCTGAACAGCCAGGCGGTCGAGCTGGAAGCCGATCCCAGCCAGGACGATCAGGACCAATATGGGCGACTGCTGCGCTACGTGTGGCTGCCGGATGGCCGGCTGTTCAATGAGGAGATGATCGCGCAGGGCTACGCCTTTGAGTACACCTACCGTGTGCCGTACAAATATCAGGCCGAGTTCAAAGCGGCAGAGCAGGCAGCCCGTGAAGCGCAGCATGGGCTGTGGTCGGCGATGAGTTGCAACGGCCAACATATCCCGGCCCAGCAAACTCCACCGACTACTGCGCCGCTTCAGCCATCACCAGCACCCACGCAGGTGCCGGCGCAAGCCGGTACATGTGATCCCTCTTACCCTGGCGTCTGTATTCCACCCACACCGCCTGATCTAGATTGCAAAGATATTCCGTATCGGCGTTTCCAGGTTTTGCCGCCTGATCCGCATCGTTTTGACGGGAACAAAGACGGCGTCGGCTGTGAGAACAATTAAGTAGATGCACCGCGCACTATGCCCAAGTCGGCCTGCTTGGCGAGGAGGGGTTGCTCCAGTTCGGTCGGGTCTGTCATGTCGTGGAACCGTGATTGGAATGAGTTCAATAAAGATGTTATCGAGCAGTTTCGTGCGACTGGCGGCCAGGTTCCTGGCAGAAAATATCCACTCATACTGCTGACGACGAGGGGAGCCAAGACAGGATTGCCTCGTACAACTCCACTGAACTATAGCACCGATGGCGACCGCATCATTGTGATTGCCTCCAAAGCTGCATCCCCAACCCACCCCGATTGGTATCATAATCTCGTCGCCAACCCTGAAGCGATTATCGAGATAGGCAGGGAGACGTTTCCGGTGAGCGCGAAAATTGCTGAAGGGGAAGAGCGTGAGCGACTCTTCAACGCCCAGGCGGCGCTGATGCCGTTTTTCGCTGGGTACCAGCAGCAGACGACGCGCCCGATCCCGGTCGTTATCTTTGAGCGGATTGGCTGAGTATGCTGAGCGCCCTCAAAGCGCGAGCAGTAGCCTGTGCCAGATGAGCTGCTGCCGGTCGTCCAGTAGCCGTAAGTGGATCTGATGACTACGGTGGGGCTTGTTGGCTGGGGAGGTGGTGGCCGTTGAAGCAGATTCTCTTTCCACTCGCAATCGCATAAGTCTTGCGGTGGTATCCGGCGTACTCGTAGATTTCCTCGTGTATCAGCGCCATGAACCGTCTCCACACAGGCAGCAGGGGGCAACCCTGCTCACCCCCTCTGCACATCACTCATCCGCACTTCCGCCGCTGCGCTCCTCACCGGCCGCAATGATCTTCGAGGTCGTGACCGACCAGGCGATCGTCTCGTCGAGTAGCTCCTCAATCAATGCGACCCATTCAGGCTTGATGAAGTGCGCTCGTAGAAGATAGTCTTTGATTGGCGTCGGGATGTTCGCCCTGATCGGCGTGATCTCTTTGGTCTGGGTCGTGCCTGCGCCACATCGGTGCCAGGACCAAGTGGGGATCGAGCAGTAATAGAATGGGTCATTCGAGCGCACTGTTACGCCCGGCCTCGCACAGCCAGCCACTATAGATATGGCGTTCTTTGGTCTGGAGGCTGGTAGACCATTGAAGCAACGGATCAGCCACGCGGAGCAGTGGGCGCCGCGCCGGGCCACGGCTGAAGGGGCGCTCATCGCTGCTCGTGCGCGTCTCCTGGTGCGAGATTCGGTTTGCCGAGTGTGGGGCAGTGCGCGCCGCAGCCGTGTGAGGAGGCGATGCAGATCTGCGTCGTTGTTGTGGCTGCACAGCGCTTCCAGGTAGGCCAGCGCCTCGGTCGCCGCAACCAGAAGGTCGGGAGCCAGGTCATCGGCAGCAACCGGGAGTTGGTAGCCGTGGTGGAGATACCTGCTTCGCTATCGCTTGAGGGAAGAGAAACAAAAATTGGTGGGGAGTGTGGAATTTACCCCCCTTTGAAATGTTGTGGTGGAATGACGGGAACTAATCCACCGAGCGCTGAACGTTGGAGATGGGTAGCGGAAAGGGCAAGATTTGCCCCAACTCCCGAACAGCCCGCGATTCGCTTTCAGAACGGGTTGCCCTGAGTCTTAGTGGGCAGACAAGGATCGAATCCTACCAAACCAGCCTAAAAGGATGGCGGGGAGCATGGGATCGACCCCCAGAAAACAATGCACACTTCTAGGATAGCGGGCACGCTGGTTGGTGCTATAAGTGGGAAGTGTTCCCCATGCTGCCGGCCGAGATGTCTGTGGCTCCCCGACGTGGATTCGAACCACGAACCTACTGATTAACAGACATCTCCACCGTGACCAAAGCGATCAACACGGGTAGAGGTGCAGTGATTATAGCACGGAGCGCCGACCTGTCAACGTCCTCTCTGATCTCTCGCCAGCCGCACCGAAGGCTTGATCGTAGAGCGCCTTGAGCCGTACCGGCGTGTCGCGCGTGTAGATTCGCGTGGAGGCCGGGTCGCGGTGGCCGAGAAACTGCCCGACTTGCGACTCGTCCAGCCCACCCTCCAATCCTCGCTTCGCGAAGCTATGTCGGAACCAGTGGACCGGGCAGCCGGGTGGCAGCATCACACCGGCCGCGCGCGCGATTCGTTTGATCACGTTGCGCACCGAGTCTGGTGACATCGCACCGCCGTTGTTTCGGATGCTCGTTCCCCGAAAAAGTGGGCCGATATCACGCGGGCCGCGTCGCACAAGGATGTAGCGAATGAGCGCGACCGCGCCCGGCGGCTGCCAGAAGACGGGCCGCCAATGGCGCCCCTTCCCACGCACCATCGCCTGGCGCTCCCGCAGATCGACGTAGCGATCGTCGAGCGAACAGAGTTCGCCGACCCGCATACCTGACTCGATCAGGAGCCACAAGATTGCACGATTCCTCGCGGCAGTTTCGGCACACGCTGAGTCACATGCCGCCAAGAGCCGCTGGAAGGTCGCTTCATCGCAATACTCGCGCGGTGGCTCCTCAACAATCGGCGCGGGGATGCGGTCGTTAGTGAAAAAGCGTGTCTGGGCAGGAGTCAACAACTCCTCACCGTCGAGAAAGCGCCAGAAGGCACGCAAGGTGCGCCGCGCGGCAGCGACCGAGGCCGGTTTCAGCCCGATCTGGTTGGTCTCATGAGGGTATGGGTGATCTTCAAACGGGCGCTTGGCTACCTCCAGGTAATGCAGGTAGTCCCGAAAGTCGTCAATGCCCACATCAGCGACTGCCTCACCCGCATCTGGCTGGCGCAGACGCCAAACCGACCAGTCGGTGAGCCAGCGCCGATACTGCCGGCACGTCTCGCGTGTACGTCGGCGGCGGTGGTCCAAGAACAGCTCGATCGCTCGTGGGATTTTCATATGCAGACCCCCTCTTTCTCACAGCGGGGGAGCAACCTCGACAGTTCCGGCAGGATCAGAGCGGCTGGCTGGGCCATAGCAAGGCTGGCGCTGCGCTCTTTGACGCGCGCCTCGAAGAGAATGATGGTCATGTGAAATTTCTCCTTGTACCCTGGCTACGTATCCAGTCCAACCTCCGGAGGGGACGCCAAAGGAGTGAGCAGGCCGCAGCAAAAAACCACAGCCCACGATCGGAAACCGCGATCGGCACGCCTTGCCGCGCACGGTGACGCCGCCCCGATCAGGCGGTACATGTCTATCTCACTCTCAACTAACCATTGGGAAACATGCGAGGACGCAAGCGATCTGAGTACCCCTTTGCCTGCGCAGCGCCATCTTACATGGATTACGCACGCTGTCAAGCCTGCTCATCATGCAGAGCGAGCTGTATAGCCTGCGCACCTTCACTTCGATGGCGACATCTCCTCAATTACTTCCCACAGAAAGGAGGAGCGAGCGAGCAGGATGGTGCCAGGCGGTGCGTCGTCAGGCTCGATACCTTCGCCGTGCCACTCATCCACTCCAGTCTACGGCGAAGGGTTCTACACTTGCAATGCACGGAGACTGCACGGGAGCAGCACTTGAGGAGCACGTATCGTGAAACAACAAACAGCCGATACCTGCATGTTTGGCACGCTGGCTGCCGCGACCACGATCGATGCGATTGTGCAGGATCGCAACAAGCGCCGCACCCTGCCAGCACGCAAGATCGAGCCCAACTGGACCTGGCCGAGGTTGTCGTGGGGATGCGCTCTGCCTGCTGGCCGCAGGCAGAGCGCCCGGCTTGGAAGCGATGATCGCGCCATGTACGAGCGATCGGTTGCCCTCAGTTTTGTGATCGACGGCACACTGATTATCCTCTGGCAACTCTGGCGCACCTACACGCGCCTGACCAAGCACATCCACGCCTTAGAGCAGACGATTGAGGGAAGTGATGCCCACCGCCAGCGACCGCCAGAAACCCTGGCCCCGCTACGCTGGACAGGCGCGCCAGCGGGCCGAGGAGACCGCAACTAATTACGCCGAACTACTCCAGCAGACCATGCATATGTTGGAGCGCATCCAGGATGTGGCCTATGACAATCCCGCGCTGGTGGCTCAGTTGGCGATTCAGGCCCAACGCGACGTGGCGCTAACGATCGCTGCGTTCGCCAGCATCAAGACCTGGATGGTCCAGGCCAAACAGGGACGCGAACAAGCCGAGGAGGGTGGGGCGATCTCACAAGAACAGCTCTGCCTTTCGTGGGCAGATGAGAGCAAGAAGGCTTGATAGGGGAGAAGACGCCACCAGCTTCACGGGGAGGGTATTGGTGGCGCTATATCGGAGGCGAGAGGAAGATGACCATGACCCATCAGAGGAAGTGGGGCCGGGATCTCACATCCGAGCAGATTCGTGCCACCACCGAGGCGCTCAGGCAACGCCGACCGCTCGACGCCGAGAGGTTGCTGGCAGCTCGAAACCTGCTGTTGCGCGGCGGCTGGTGGCTTGAGGACGATGGCGTGCTCCACTTCGTCAGTGGTGTGACTGTTTCCGAGCGCTGCTCTTGCCAGGAGGGCAACTTTATTCTCTGTCTGCATCTGCTCGCGGTGCAGATCCTAGCGGCGCTGCCCGTTCGACGGCGCCCTCCGCTCCTCAACGCTGGTTGGCCGAGAGCAATCCGCAGGCGCGCTGGGCGCCACAAGGAGGTAACACGATGACGGCTTCAGTGTGATCACCCGAAACGCCGCAGCCGGGAGCGCTGGCATCGCCCCCGGCCGCATGTCGGACCATCCTTGTGTCTTCTAGAGAGGTTTCACCATGGTCCTCACAGGCTATTCTACCACATCCGCAGTGACAGGAACAGTCCCATCGTACATCTCGATTCCGACCGTCGAACTGGTGCGCTCCTACCTCTGCTCGTACCCCGCCGGCGCGCTCATCGACGTGACTGTCCGCAGCTTGGCCGAAATCATTGGACGGGGCAAGCGTGCCTGGGGCGCGATCTCGCCAGCTCTCAAGCGCCTCGAACGTGACGGCTACATCGCTTGTCTGCCGACCTCATCCGGCACATTAGTGGAAGTCCTCAAGAGCGATCAAGTGTCTGATCGCCCACAGCGAGCATCTCGAAGCGATCAGTGTGCTGATCGCTCCAAGGTGCCCGCCGCTGCCTCTGCTGAGACGATCATGGCTCCGTTATCGGATGAAACGGTTCCTGGAAGCGATCAGCAGCGTGATCGGCATGTTTGCCCCATCCCAATGCGATCAACACCTTGATCGCACAGAAGTATATGGTACTTCTCCTGGTTGGAATCAGCAGCAGCAGCAGCATGCGCGCGCATGCGAGAACGAGAAAAGCGAACCGGAGCCAGCGGCGACACCAGCGGGAATCACCGCCGGCGAGTGGGCCAAGATCCACGCCACCGCTCCGGCGTACACGGAGACGGATCTCCTTCGTGACTTGGGCAAGCTGGCGACCCGTGGTGGAATTGGCAACCCAGTTGGCCTAATCATCGCTGCGTTGCGTGCTGACGAGCCGATCTACAGCCGGCAGGAGTTGCAGGAGCGGGCGGCCACTCTGGCGCCACCACCACCCGAACTAGCACTCGACGCTCGCCCTGCTGCTCCACACCAGCAGCAACGGCGTGGTCGCCGAGTCGATGTCGAACGGCACATCGAGGCCCCACCCGTGTCCGAGGAGGATCTCGAACAGGCCGCCGTCCTGGAGGCGCGCGTGCGTAGGCTCGCGCCAGCAGATGCCGATGACCAGGACATCGGCGTCCTGATTGTGGCGCTATCGAGCGGCGCGACCGAACTCCGATGCCCTTGCCCAGATGGAGGCCCAGCGGGCTGTCCGAGCGGCCCAGCCTAGCAGTGACGAGGTGTTCAATGCCCTCCGACAGCACACTCGCGAACGGGCTCGACGATAAGATGCGCCGCATCGCAATGAGCGACCTGCTGATGCTCAAAGGGGCCGCTGGCGACGCCGATGTCACCTGCGATGATGAGGCCGCGCAGCCCGCCGCACCAGCCTGCGAGTGCTGCAATGGACTGGGCTGGTACAAGGACGAGCGCGCACACTTTGGCGATCCCAACTTCGGCGTGCTGTTTCCCTGCCAGTGCAAGCTGGAGCAGAAAGCCGAACAGGTGCGGCGTGACCTGCTGCTGCGCAGCAATCTGGGCGATTTTGCCCACAAGACCTTCGCCACCTTCAGCCGGTTTGTGCCAAGGGTCGAGCCGGCCTATAGCCGTGCTGCGGCCTTCGCCAGGCACCCAGAGGGCTGGTTCATCCTGTTCGGCACCTATGGCTCTGGCAAGACACACCTGGCCGCCGCGATAGCCAACGAGTTGCTCTCTCGCAAGCTGGCGATCTATTTCGCCATCGTCCCGGATCTGCTCGACCACCTGCGCGTGACCTTCAAGCCCGACTCGACCCTCGACTACGACGAGCTGTTCGACCGCATCAAGAGTGTCGCAGTGCTGTTTCTGGACGATCTGGGCACCGAGAACGGAACACCCTGGGCGAAAGAGAAGCTGTTCCAACTAATCAACCACCGCTACAACACCAAGCTACCGACCGTGATCACCAGCAACCGCGCGCCCACTGACCTGGACCCACGCATCTACTCACGCCTGTGTGACCCGGAGCTGGGCGAGCCGATCCTGATCGAGGCCGGCGATTACCGGAGGCGCAAGCAACTCGCAAGTGCAGAGAACAAAGGTTGAGATGCGAGAGGTCCAAGAAGCCCAGGTCTCCAGCGCACACTTGGACACGTTGAAAGCGACGCCGGTAACACCGTGTTCACAGAAACACGTGCCGAGGTCTATGATTTGCTCGCGTCGCCCTTTGCCGAGCCGTTGCGTGAACTGCTCACGGTGGCGTGGGCCAGGGCCGCACCAGTGCAGGCGTGGGTCAGAGCCGCGCCGTAGCAGGAGAGTTCCAACCGTCGTGCTGTTCGCCATTAACATCACCATCACAGGAGTTGACAACCATGACCACAACCCGGAACGGAACCGCCACGACATCGACGCCGACCGCGACCATGCCCGATCTGGGCGCCGTTCTGCTGGCCGCAGAGTCGAGCGGCCAACTCCCTCCCGACGCCTGGCCGGCACTGCGGAAATTTCTGCTGACACTGGCCGACGCGCAGGCCAGCGACAAGCTGAATCTGGTCGGCGCCCAAATCGAAGCGGCGACCGGGCCACTGCGAACGCTGATATTGGCGCGCCAGGTGTATGAGCAAGCGCGCCTGGCGCTGGATGCCGGCTATGCGGCTATCACGCAGGCCGGCGCAGATCCCACCCAGATCGCCGAGGCGGCTGGTTCACTCGCGGCCCTTGCCGACGACCTGGCCGGGCGGGCGCAGCAGCTCGCCGAGCTACAGCAGTCCTGAAAGTACACCGATGCGCCGCATTGCTGCCTACATCCTTCCCCTGATCCTGTTTGTGCTGGCCGAGCTGCCGGCAGCATCGGTGCGCGCTGCTGCCGTTCCGCCGCTGGCTGTGCGTGTGTCGCGTCCCGGCATCGTCACCGTGACCGACGCGATGCTTGCACAGGCAGGCTGGCCGCTGCCGCTCCCGCGCTCGCGCGTGGCCCTTAGCCGTCACGGGCAGCTCCTCCCGCTCGCTGATACTGGCTCTGGCTTCGCCTTCGTCGGAGTGCCCAGCCAGTCGCGCTGGACCAGTGAGGCGGTTTACTGGCTGTCGATCGCCGAAGGACCAGCGCCACGGGCCCCGCTCCCGGCCCGGCTGCCCACCCCGCTCTCCTGGGAGATCGATCAGCTCTATGAGCGGCACCAGGCGACCGCACGCGGCGACTCGTGGTGGGCGGGCGAACTGCGCGGCGCCCAGACCCTCAGTGCCACGCTCCCCCTGCCCGATGGGCTGCCGGCCGGCACGCCGCTCCAGCTCCAGATGCGAGCCACGCAGGCCCGCAGCGGCCATAGCGTTTCTGTCTCAGTGGGCGGGCAGCTCGTGGGCGTCGTCACCTGGAGTGATGGGGCTGGGGGCGCACAGGTCGTCACAGGGACGGTCAGCCTCCCCGCCCAGCCGGCCGGGCCGCTGCGCGTCGAACTGGCCCTGGCCTCTATTGGTGACACCATCCTGGTAGATAGCCTGGCCCTTCCGACCGTCTTTCCGCCAGCAGAGCCGATCGCCATCGCCGAACCGGCCCCGGCAGTGCCGCTGCCAGGCGACCTCGCCGGCGCCGACCTGCTGATCGTCACCCATGCGGCCTTCCGGCCCGCACTCGACCCCCTGATCGCCGCCCACACCAGCCTGGGCCGGCGCGTGGTGGTTGCCGATGTGCAAGCGGCCTACGATGCCTACAGCTTCGGCGAGCGCGACCCGGAGGCAATCAGGCAGCTCGTTCGCCAGACGCGACCAGGCGCGGTGCTGCTGATCGGCCTGGGCACGGTCGCGCTGCGCCAGGAGGGACCGGCGCGGCCGACGTTCATCCCGCCGTACCTCATCCGCGACGTGCGTGATGGGGAGACGAACTGCGACACCTGCTACACGCGCCTGAACGCCGGTGATCCCACCGCGCAGTTGATCCCGGACCTGCCGATCGGCCGCTTCCCGGTCACGACGCTGGCCGAGGCTGAGATCGTCGTCGCCAAGACCGTCGCACACCTCACTGCCCCGCCGGCGGGTGTCTGGCGCTCGCGGGCGCTGATCCTCGCGGATAATGATGAGCAACTCGACGGCACGCCTGACCCGGCGGGTGATTTCACCGCCACAGCCGAGGCGGGCCTGGCCACGCTACCTGCTGGCCTGGCGGTGACGCGCCTGTACTACGCCCCCAACCTGGCGGCACCGAGTGGATCGTTTGAGCCAGACGTGGCACGGCTGCGCTGCCGGATGTTTCGGCTGCTCGACGGCGGGCGGGCCTCAGAGAGTGCCTGTGGGGCTGTGGACGCGGCGCAGAGCGGGGTGGCGCTGTGGATCTACGTCGGCCACGGCTCGATGTGGCAGTGGGCCAGCACAACCCCGCAGGCGCCGGTGCCGTACCTCTGGTATCTGTATGATGCCGACAGCCGGCGCAATGGTGATCGGCTCCCAATCCTGCTCTCGATGACCTGCCTGTCGGGCGACTTCGCCAACCCGGTCTTGCAGTCCAATGATGAGCGGCTTGTGCTCAAGGCCGGCGGTGGGGTGATCGCCAGCATCAGCTCCAGCGGCGAAGGGGTCAACACCGGCCACGCCCGTCTGCTGCGCGGGATGCTGGCACGCCTGTACGCGGCTTCTGGTGATCGCACCTTGGGCACGGCGCACCTGGCCGGGCTAGAGGGGCTCTATGGCGCTACGCCCGATCTGGCTTTCGCGTTCGCGCTGCTCGGCGACCCTCTGGTTACGGCCCCGTTCGTTCCCGTGTCCTCGGTCTCGCTCCCGCTGGTGCAGCGATGACGGGCGACCGGCGCTACATGGAAGGAGTTGTGGTCGTTACCACGACCGAGCGGGCGTCGCGCGTCAAACAGCGCTTCCTTACGGGAAACGTTTCCGCGCGTGTCTTGCCGGTGCAGGATGGCCCGGCCTGGCCTCAGCTTCGCCCGCCGCTCATTCTCGACACGATCGATATGCCGGTGGAGATGTTGGTGGCTCTGCTGGCGAATCCGCCAGTGATCAAGCGGTCGTCCGCATCAGTGGTCGACCAGGCGCCCACTGCACAGCCCAGGACGTTGCCAGCGACACGAGCGACGATGTTGAGGGAGCATGTCGAGCTGGTGCCAATCGGCGCGCTGGCTGATCCCCGTGATTGGCGCACGCTGCGGCTGCTGATGCTCTGCCCGGCGGTGCGGCTGATTAGCGCTGATGATCTCTCGTTGGTGCGGCGCTGGGCATACCACTTGTCCAGCACGCTCCCGCCGCGGCGCCGGGCCTCTGAGCCGGCCTGTCTGTTCGCGCCACCGTCGCCGCTGCCCATGCAGCAGGCTGCTCAATCGGTCCTGCGCGACCCGCTTCTGCTGCCGTTGCTGGCGGCTTTGCTGAGTTGCCCGACCTATGCGGCGATTGCCGCGCGCTGCGGCGTGTCTGATTCGCAGTTATCCCGCAGGCTTCGTGTTGTTCGGACCGCGTTGGGGCTGCCTGCTGGTGATCGGTCTCGCCCTGCCCCCGCCGACCTGGCGCGGATGATCCTTGAGTATCTGAGCGCGGATTCTCCGCTTGCATCGCAGCAGGCTCACCAGGGCCACCCAGCGCCACGCTGCTAGACGAATCCCCTGAAATCGTCCTACCCCTTAGCCGCAGCGCCCCGCAAACATAATCCGGATCTCATCGCCATATCTGACGATGCTGGCCACGGCCGCCATCGCCGAACATGGCGATGCTGAGGAGTGGCACGGCCGCTGCCCTCCACCCGCCGGCGACCCCTGTGGACCTGCTCATATGACAGTTGACATTTTTGGGAAGATGGCTACTACGGAAATACCGCATTAGAAAGCCAAAATCGGCCTGTTATGCTTGATTTGGGAAATGGCTTTCTTGGCTTTCTAATGCCAAAAAAGGCAAGTAGGGAGGGGGGAAGTATTTCTTCCCAAGGATGTCAACTGTCTTGTGAGCAGCTCCACCCTGGTACTTTAGAGGGCGACCCCTGGTACTTTTTGATCGCGATCTGACAGTTAGCACCTGATCAGGAAGGGCATGTCGCTGGTATGCTTGGCATAGAAACTATGACGCGAGGTGTGCAATGCAAGTGCTTGTCTACGCTGATGGACTGGCGCAGGAATGGAAGGATCTGATCGGGGCGCAGGGCCACGAGGCCACGCTGCTGCCGCTGGGCGCTCCAGCACCAGACAAGGCGGCCGATGTGTGCCTGGTAGCTGTCTCGGACCCGCTGGCCGAGCGGTTCTGGATGAGGGAGCTGACAACACCGTTTTTGCTTGTGACCAATGTGGTCAGCCAGGCGCAGGTGCTATGCGGTCGCGTCCCGTTCCTACGCCTGATCTGTCACCCATCGCGCGCCGCGAGCGCGCTGGGCGATATGCTCCACATGGCGCGCGAAATACAGGCCGGGGTGGCGGCCTTTGGGCCGCTGAGTGGCCCGGTGCAGCCGGCCGAGCGCGAGCGGGGAGGGCCGCATGCGATCAACTGACGTGCTCCTTAGCGTGGCGACGCTGCTGGAGCAGTGCGCGACCCAGCGCGCCGGCGAGGTCGTCTCGCCCTATGAAGATGATGCGGTACGCCTGACGCGCATGCTTCAGGCCGAGGCGGCGGGTCGCGAGCTGATGGCGGCACTGGTGCGAGAGGACCCCTACCCGGATATGAGTCTGGGCGCGGTGCTGCGCCGCCTGGTCGGCTACCTCCAGACCGTGCTGACCGCCTCAACCCCAGATGAGCAAATCGCGCCGTTACTGACTGTGCGTGGGCACCAGGTTGCCCTCGATGCTGGAGGGAGCAGCCTGCTGCGCGACGCGGCGATCTTGCTAGTGCTGACTGCCTGCGACGATGGGGCGCGAAACATTGATGTGCGGCTTGAGCGGGAGCCGGGTGGCGGGGCGCGATTGGAGATCGAGAGCGACCGGCCGGGGGTGACGGCAGAACTGCCGATCCTCCAGTCGCTCCAGGCCACGATTATCAGGCGTGGCGGCAGGTGGCAGACAGGGTGCGCCGCGCACGGTTCGAGTTGGATTGTCGATATTGCTATTCCGGCACCCCTCATCGGTGTAGCCGGTCAAGGGGAGGTTGTTCATGGCTCATAGTTCTCTGACAAGCACCTGGCCGCAGCGGCGCATCGTTCGAGCGCTGCCGCTCATAGAGCTGCTGAACCCACGCAGACAATTGCGGCCTGGCCTCATTCTGTTGGTGATAGGGCTGGTGCTATGGGGGCTGATCGTTTACGTGTTGAGGCAGCCAGTGTGGAAGGCGACGTGTGTGGTTGTGGCCCTGCTGCTGTATCCCGCGATCCTGAAATGGAAGGAAGACTTGAAGTTGTGGGGCATGCCGGTGATGATTCTCAGTATCTCCCTGGTGCTCCAGACCTTTCACACGTTCGAGCACGTTGCCCAGGTCATTCAGTATCACATTCTGGGGTGGCCGCTCAAGGCGTCCAGTGGTTTGATAAGCGCCGCGAACAGCGAGTGGGTCCATTTTGCGTGGAATTGGGGCGTCTTGTTGGTGTTGGTCTATTTGATGAGTATCGGCAAGATGCGCAACGTTTGGGCCTGGTTGCTCCTGATATGGGCCACAGCGCACACGTTTGAGCATACCTATTTGTTTGCACGCTATATCGCTGTGGTACGCGATTTACTCTCGCAGGGTGTTGCCCCGGTCTTCGCTCAGGGCATGCCAGGCATCCTTGGCCGCGAAGGTTGGTTATTTGTCAATAGCAATGATAACGGGCCGGTTGAGTTCATCTGTCGGGTCGCGCCGGCTCTTATCACTCCTATTCGATTGGATATTCACTTTTACTGGAATACCGGGGAGGTCATGCCGCTTATCCCGGCCGCACACGTCTATCTGCGGCGGTTGTGGGGCAAGCAGGGGATGAAAAAGGAGGAGCCGGGCGCTCCTCCTTCCAGCGGTCACGTACCGAATGATCGTAGCTCACTGAGCGAGCAGGGGCAGGTAGGTGGTGCTCATATTCGGGTTGACGCACAGCCCCAGGTCGATGTCGCTAACAGTCTCGGTTTCACTGAAGCGGAAGCCGGCACTCGACCAATCACTTCGGAGATCATTGTCGATCGTGCGGTCTGCACCCACGTTCAGCGGAGAAGGCATGTAGCCAAGCGGTCGAGCGCCCAGCACAACGTCCAGCTCGTAGTCCAGGTCGGTGATACCAAGGGTGAACACCATCCTCCCAGAGCCGCCCGCCTGGTCGATCAGTTGATCATCAGGGGTGTGGATTTGCCCGTCGGCCCCAGCAGCAAACAGATAGACGATCATGCCCGTGAACAACGGTTCATCTCCCTGACGGATACCATCACAGTTGATATCGGACCAGATTTCCCCCCGCAGGGTTTCGTCCGGCATTGCAGCAGCACGGTTCGGCAGCGCAAGGCTGCTCATCGCTATCAGCAGGCTCATCAGGAGAAGGGCGTGCAGGCGGCGCATGATGAATGTAGTAGTGGACGTGGCCGGTGTGAACATGGTGCTTACTCCTTGCTTGTGGCTCGTACATGCTTCAACGATGGTCTACAACGGTATTTCGTTCCAAATGATGTGATATTGCCTGAACAGGTGCGATCTTCATCAGGTTATGCAGATATATGCACCGACGTATCGTAACACACATTTTATCTAGTTGTCAATAGTCTTTATTCTCATTTGAGGGGAGTACCCATTGTGATACGACATATTCGCTGTATTCGCTCTCATCACATGCTGTGTGTGGTAGTTCTCATTTTCTTCGTCGTATCTGGCACACTTGCGTTTATTCCAAGTGTGGTGCCAGTTCAGGCGCAGATCGATAACAATCAGCCTGGACAACCCTATGCCAGCTTAGTTGATTGTATCCGTACAGGAGTAGACCGCGGTTTCCTATCATTTGATTCACCACGATTTGCAACAACATGTTTCGGCACGAAGTTGACTGCTGGTAGTTATGCTCAGGGCGGTGGTAGCGATGATTCTGACCCGGCTGATACTGCTGTCGTTTCTTTCGGTGATGCTCAGGTTGATGGCGTGGACGACCTTATGGGAACGTTCACCCACACGCAACTTGCCAATCTCGGCCAGGTCGGAAGCGTGTATGGTCTGGCTTACAACAGCGGGACAAACCCCGCAGCTCCCACTGGCGCACCGCGCCAGCGCCGGCTATTCGCCGGGGCGTTCGACAAGATGCAGACACGCTTCGGCTCCGGTGGGCCTGGCGCGATCTACGTCATCAACCAATCAACCGGCGTTGTTAGCCTGTTCGTCCAGGTGCCCGATGTTGTGCCTGGACCGAACGGCTTCCCTGGCGATCCGGGGGATGGTACTCAGGCGACATTCCCGAACGTCGCCAGCGAGCCAACCTACACGCACGAGAGCGGCGGCGTCCACCGGGACACCAGCGACTCGATCGCCCGCGATCTTGTCGGCAAGGTCAGCCTGGGCGATATTGATATGTCCCCGGACGAGCGCTATTTGTATGCGGTCAATCTCAATACCAAGCGAATGTATCGGTTCGACACGTGGGATGCGAATCCCCAGGCTACGATGTTTCTTGTGCCTGATTGGGTCGCGCCGCTCAATCCCTGCTCGACAGTTGGTGGCGCCGGGCTTGCCCGTCCATTTGGGTTGCATGTGACAAACACCGACATTTTCCTCGGCGTAGTGTGCAGCGCCGAGGCGACCCAGAACCGCGCTGATCTGCGCGCAGGTGTGGCGCAGTACGACCGAACAACGGGCAGTTGGTCCTGGGCCTTCAATTTCTCGCTGGACTCGTTCGATGCGCAGCGCGAGCCGGTCGCTGCCGTAGAAACTCGCTGGTATGCCTGGCGGGATGGCATCACCGGCTTTGATTCCGGTGTTCACCAGACCTATCCGCAACCGCTGATCACTGATATCGAGATCGGCGAGGGTGGAAGCATGTTTTTAGGCATGCGGGATCGGTTCGGCGACATGACCAGCGATGAGCCGTACACGCCGTCGACGCGCTCGGAGGGCGACCTGCTCAGGGCGACACCGAACGGTTCCGGCGGATGGAATGTGCCGCCGTCGGCCGGCTCGGAATACTTTACTGATCAGAGCGGCGGGGGCAGCGGGCAGGAGCCGGAGGCGGCCAGCGGCGGCCTCGCGTATGTCCCCGGAAACCATAGCGGCGCAGTGGGGGGTGAGATCGTGAGCACCTACCTCGATCCCTATCGCTCGCGGAGCTTCGGGATCGGCTGGTGGGACACGGCGACTGGTGGCACACCCACCGCACGCGAAGAAATCTACCAGGGATCGCTCTCGACCGGCACGCACCAGTTTGGGAAAGCTGCCGGCGTGGGCGATCTGGAGCTGCTGTGCGTTTGGAGAGCCATCGGCGATCGGGTCTGGAGGGACAGCAACGGGAATGGCATCCAGGATGCCGGAGAGCCGAATATCAACGGTGTTCGGCTGCAAATCTTCGCGGCCTCCGACACGAGCTTTACCACACCGCTTGCCACGATCACAACCGGCACCGACCCGGCAATGACCGGGAACTACAGGTTCTACGTCAGCCCGTTCCTGAGCTATCTGGTGCGCGTAGACCCGGCGATGTTCGGGGCGGGCCAACCGCTGTTTAACCTCGGCTACACAACTCCCGATGCCGGCGCTGATGATGCCGATAGCGATGCTGATAGCTCTGGTGCCATCACAATCCCCGCTGGCTACGCCAGCGAGGTGAATATAACCTTTGATGTCGGTCTGGCGACCGGCGCGAACGTCAGGATTTCAAAGAGCGGCCCAACCAGTGCCGTCGTTGGCAGTGCGCTGGCCTACACGCTGACCTACGCCAACGACGGGCCATCGCCGGCGGCCAACGTCACTGTGCAGGATACTCTGCCGGCGGGTGTGTCGTTCGTCTCGGCCAGCCCAGCACCCTCCAGCGTCAGCGGCCAGACAATCACCTGGAGCCTGGGCACGCTGGCCGCAGGCGCGAACGGCAGCATAACGGTCAATACAACTGTCTCTACCGGCGCGCCGTCGAGCGTAACCAACACGGCCACGATCTCTACCTCGACACCAGGGGATGATCCGGGCGACAATACCTCGACGACCACGACGACGATCTTGAGCCCGAACGTCACCATTCAGAAGACTGGCCCAGCCACGGCTGTGACCGGCAGCACCATCAGCTACAATCTGACCTACCGCAACACCGGCACGGCAGCCGCAGCAAACGTGACGGTGGTAGACACGCTGCCCACTAGCCTGAGCTATGTGAGCGCCACTCCAGCGCCAGCCAGCGTAAGCGGGCAGACGATCAGTTGGAATCTCGGCAGCCTGGCAGCAGGCGCGAGCGGCAGTATCACGCTCAACGCGACAGTTGGCACCAGCGCGCCGTCGAGCGTGACCAACCAGATACAGATCAGCACCACGACGCCGGGGGATGATCCGGGCGACAACACCTCGACGACCACGACGACAATCCTGCGCCCGAATGTCTTCATTAGCAAGAGCGGCCCGGCCGTGGCGACGGTCGGCGACCAGTTTGCCTACACGCTGGCCTACGGCAACAACGACAGTGCGAACGCCGGGGGCGTGCAGCTCGTCGATACGCTGCCGGCCGGGCTCATCTTTGTCTCGGCCAGCCCGGCGCCTAGTAGCGTCAGCGGCCAGACCCTCACCTGGAACCTGGGCACGCTTGCGGCGGGCGGCTCCGGTAGCATCACCGTCAACGTCAGGAGCGCCACGAGCGTCGCCAACGGCACGGTCGTGGTCAACAACACCAGCATCAGCACGACCACGCCTGGTGATACGCCAGGCGACAACAGCGATAGCACCTCGACCACGCTCCAGCGCGCCGATGTGTATGTGACCAAGAGCAGCCCGACTAGCTTCCCGGTCGTGAGCGGCGGGGCCGTCACCTATTTCCTTGATTATGGCAACAGCGGCCCGGCCTCGGCGGTGAACGTGTTGCTGACCGACCAGGTGCCCAGCCAGCTCACCGGCGTGATGTGGACCTGTGTGAGCGGCTGCGCTGCGTCGGGCAGCGGCAACAGTATCAGCGTGAGCCTGGGCACGCTCGCGGCCGGCGCAACCGGGCGCATCCAGGTGACGGGCACGACTGTGACCACGATCGCCCGCGAGGATTTCACCAACACCGCGACGATCTCCACCTCCACGCCGGAGACAAGGACGGATAACAACACATCTTCGGTGCCCGGCGCGGTCTGGACCGCCGACCTCCAGGTCATCAAGCTGGCCCAGCCGCAGGTGACGGCGGGGAACACGTTCACCGCGACCCTGAGCTACCGCAACAATGGCCCGGCGCCGGCCGCCAATGCTACGCTGGTCGATACGCTGCCGGCCGGTATCACCTTTGTCTCGGCCAGCCCGGCGCCGTCGAGCGTGGCCGGCAACGTGATCACTTGGAGTCTCGGCACGCTCGCCGACAGCGCGGGCGGCACGATCCAGCTCGTGATGGTGAGTGACCCGGCCACCCTGAACAATACAACCGTCACCAACCGGGCGGCGATCTCTATGGGCACGACCGATCGCGACGCTGGCAACAATGGGAGCCAGGCTGATACGCTCCTTATTGCTCGTGCCGACATCAGCCTGACCAAGACTGACCCCAATCGGGTATCGGCTGGTGATCTTGTCACCTTCACCATCACCTACACCAACACCGGCCCCAGCGTGGCGCGCGGCGTGGTGATCAGCGATACGTTGCCCGCAGAGCTGGACTATGTGTCGGCCGCTCCCGCGCCCACAAGCAACGCGGGCGGCGTGCTGACCTGGAACCTGGGCGATGTAGGTCCGGGCCAGGGTGGCACTATCACGATTCAGATGCAGAGCCGCTATGACCAGGTGGTTGCTTCGCTCGACGCGACCAACCAGGCGCAGATCAACAGCTCGACCAGCGATCCAGACCCCGATAACAACCGCGACGACCACACCACCGCCGTCGAGACGGTCGATCTGAGCATCGTCAAGGACATGCCAGCGTTCGCGGTGGCGGGCGTGCCGTTCACGGCCACGCTGACCTACGCCAACGCCGGGCCGGCTGACGCGCTCAGTGTCACGCTGCGCGACCTGCTGCCGCCTGGCCTGACACTGCTCCAGGCCATTCCCGCGCCAAGCGGGCCGGGGCTGCGCTGGAACCTGGGCAGCGTGCCAGCCGGCACGAGCGGTACGATCCAGCTCGTGCTGCGTGCCGCGCCCAACACGCCCATGGGCACACGCTACACCAACGTGGGGCTCATCGACACCACCAGCAGCGATCGTGATCTGAGCAACAATTCAAGCAGTGACACCACCGAGGTGCGGCCCAACGCCGAGCTGGTGGTGATCAAGGATGGCACGTCAGGGCCACTTCGCAGCGGCGACGCGATCACCTACACGATCACCTACCGCAACGATGGGCCAAGCCTGGCGCGCAGCGTCGTGATCAGCGATACGCTGCCCACTGGCTTCACGTTTGTATCGGCTACACCGGCGCCAGCGCAGAACAGCAGCGGCCTGCTGGTCTGGAACCTGGGCGACCTGAACCCTGGCGCGAGCGGCACGATCCAGCTCGCCGGCACGATCACGGGCGATCAGGCCACGACGCGACGAGTCAATCTGGCGGCGATCGACAGCCCGACCGACGACCCGGATGAGCGCAACAACCGCAACGACCATCCTGTCGATGTGCTGCGCCCGGATCTGCGCATCAGCAAGACCGACGGCGTGACCCAGGCCCAGCCAGGCGACGAGCTGACCTACACCCTCACCATCCGCAACACCGGCCCGATCTCGGCGACAGGCGTGATTCTGACTGAGACCCCGCCGGCGCCGATCACCGACCCGGCCTGGACCGCGCAGGGCAATGGCAGCTACACGCTGCCGATCGGCGCGGTCCAGGCTGGCGCGACCATCACCCGCAGCGTCACGATCCGGCTTCCGAACCCGTTGACGGCGGCGCTGTTGACGCGCATCGTCAACACCGCCAGCGTGCGCGAGGCGTGCTGCGACGACCCCACACCGGGCAACAACACCAGCACCGACATCGACACCCCGATCGCCGGCCGGGTCGGCGACACAATCTGGCTGGACAAGGATGGCGACGGGCGCCAGGACGCCGACGAGCCGGGCCTGGAGAACGTGCCGCTGGAGCTGATTGACCCGGCCACCGGGCGGGTGCTGGCAACGACAACGACGGACGCGCAGGGCCACTATCGCTTTGAGGGCCTGCATCTGGGCCAGTACGCCGTTCGCATCAACCCGCTGGCTCTGGAGGGGACGTATCACGACTACACGATCACGACCGTCCCGATCCCGGTTGGTACGTTGACCAGCACCGCGCTGACCGACAACACCCTCAATATCGGCCTCCAGCAAACCAGTCCGACGGCGGTGGTGCTGGCCTACCTGCTCGCCGAGCCGCAGCCGCGCGGCATCCTCATTCGCTGGGGCACACTGGCAGAGCAGGATACCAGCCACTTCCGCGTCGAACGCTCAAGCAAACGGGACCGCTCCGACGCCGTGCTGGTCGGAATCACCCCCAGCCAGGGCAGACGCGGCGGCGACTACCGCGTCCTTGACGCCAGCGCGCCCACGTCGGGCCAGGTCTATTACTGGCTGATCGAGGTCGAGACCGATGGCGATCAGACGGTCTACGGCCCAGCTTTCCCCAGGACCCAGGCCATGCAATCGCTGGCCTATCTGCCGTTCGTCAGGCGCTAAAGGAGCCATCCCATGCGACGTTTTGCCCACATCCTGATAACCGTCGGCCTCGCGTGCTGCCTGCTGGGCCTGGTCCTGATCGATACGACACCAGCGCGGGCGACTGAGCCGCAGAGCCTCGACACGCCCACGCCGCCATTATCACCTACCCCCGAACCGACGGAGCCACCAACGGCCACATCAGGGGTGCCATCAACGGCCACACCAGGGATGCCACCAACGGCCACACCTTCGGCCACACCGCGCCCGACGCGCGAACCGGAGGAGGAGCCGTCGCCTGAGCCAGAGCCGACCGCGACGCCAACACCAACCCCGCCGCCAGAGGAGCCGCCGGACGTGGTGATCCAGAAAACTGCCGACCGCGCCGAAGTCGAGCCGGGCGGAACCGTGGTCTATACGCTGGCGATCTCCAACCGGGGCGGGCAAACCGCTTACGATGTCGTGGTTTCTGATGAGGTGCCTGCCGCCCTGGAGGTGATCGATCTGTGGTCGAGCAAGGGCGATGTGGTCGTAGACGGCCAGACAGTGACGGCCTACCCGCGCGAGCTGCAACCGGGCGAGGAGCAGACGATCCGCATTACGGTGCGCGTGCGGCCGGGAGCACAGGCCGGCAGCATCCCCAACATCGGTATCATCACCACCAGCACACCAGGCGACCCACCCGGCAACAACACCAGCACGCTGACGATCGAGCTGCTGCCGCCACAAGCACCACCGAGTCGCCTGCCGCGCACGGCCGAGACCTTGCTCGGCCAGGACGATCCGCTGTTCGGGCGTATCCCGCCTGCTCTCTGGGCGGCACTGGTCGGGGTGCTGCTGATCGCACTCGGCTGCATGATGCACCTGGCGGTGCGTGGGCGAAGCAGCGGCGGCGCCTCGGTCGCAGCCGCCACGGCGCTGCCGAACGGAGCACGACCGGCGGCGTCCACGTTCCGGCTGCCCTCGGCTGCGCCGAGTGGCCCGCCGCGGCTGGGGCCGGCGCTGCCTGCGGCCCAGCCCCCGGCGGCGCTGCCCCCGCTGACGCCCCTGGACCGCGATGATACGCTGCGGGATGCGACCGCTGATCAAGGGCTGTGACGGTCCATGCGCCGTCTGTTCGCCATGCTGCCGCTGCTGCTCGTGTTCGCTGCCTGCGCGCCGCCGCTGACGGTGGAGGAGGCCCGCGCGACCGCTGTGGTATCGGGCTGCTGGCCCTACGGGGTGCATCAGCCCGATACTCCCGTGCCGGCCTCGACCGTTCGGCCGCTCACACCGACCGCGACGCCTGCGCCGACCGCCCTGGCCTACCCGGCTTGTACGCCGCAGCCAGGGCATCCGACCGCGACGGTGCGGCCGACCCGCACACCTCGGCCCATCCCGCCGCCAACCCCACCGTCGGCCCCTCCGCTTTCCGGCATCCATGAGATCGGGCAGCCGCCCGGCAAAAATACCAACTTGCGTCTGGCGATTCAGGCGGATGGGCGCGCTGCGGTCGCCTGGACCAACTGGGGCTGGGCACCGCCGGAGAACGGCCCTGATGGACAGGTGTTTGTTCGTGTGCAGGGGAGGAGCGGGAGCTGGGGCATCGCGCAGACTCTCACGCGCCAACCAGTAGGCGGCGGCGTTGGTGGCGTGGGGATCGCGGCGACGATCTCCGATACGCTCATCGTGGCTTGGGGGGATGGGGTTGGGGCGATCTGGACGACCGAGACCCGCGACAATGGCGAGAGCTGGAGCCAGCCCTTTCTGGCCGGCACGTTCGCCTACCAGGTGATCGCTCTCCACAGCGACGCCATCGGCGGGCTGCACCTGCTCGCGCTGACCCCCGACCCGCACCAGCTCCGCTATGCCTACCGCGCGCCGACGGCGACGAGCTGGGCAGCTTCAGCAATTCCTTTTGCTGGCGAGCACTTCGGCGGCGAACTGGCCGTGCTCAACCTGCCCGGTGGTGGGGTGCGGCGATTTGTGGTCGCCCGGCTGGATGGCGGCGTGGGCTTGGTCCGCAGCGACGGCGGGCGGACCTGGACCCCCATACCCGTGGAGTTGGGGCGCTTCATGAGCGAGCCGAACCCGGACAAGGTATCGGTGATGGCCGCCTCGCGCCCGGCGGGTAATGTGGTTGCTGTAAGTTGGAGCCAGTACAGCAAGGGCGGGGTGTTCACGCAGCTCTCGATCGATGGCGGGATGACCTGGGGCCGCGAGGAGCGCATCGCCCAGCATCAGGACGATGGAAGCTGCTACGCGGGTGATTCAGGGGACAGCGCAGGGCTGCCGTGCGGTTACTGGCCCAGCATGGCCTATGATGCCGCGACCGACAGCCTGGCCTTCTCGTGGGTCGAGGTTGTGCGCAAGCGTGAGCCACCCATGCGAACAGTGCTCGCCGCCCGCCTGCTTTCCAAGCCCGATAGCGACGGCTGGCGCTTTGCGGTCACGCCTGATCAGGGTGATAATGAGCCGCCACTTCTTGCACCGTGGGGCTGGCAGGGGACGCTCTACGGTTCACCAGAAGGGCACTATGCCTGGCTGGTGCTGATTGACACACGCAACGACCAGAACCGGGTTGAGGCGCGCCAGATTGAGCTGCCGGCCTTACTCGGCGAGGTGGAATCTTGATGATGCAGGAGGCACAAACGATGTTTCAACGTTCGGTCACTTTGGTACTGCTCGCGCTGCTCCTGGCAGCCTGTGGTGGCAGTTCCAGCACGAGCAGCGGCGCCAGTGCAGAGCAGCCGGCCGCAGCCGGCCCGGAGGTGATGGTTAATCAGGCCCTTGATGCAATGGTGGCGAACGATGAGGCGGGGCTGACCGAGATGTTCGACCAGTCGCTCGGCAATCTCAGGAGCGTGCGCGCCTTTGAAATCGATACGCGATTGGATCAAGTACAAGTCCGACGCGCAGGTGCCGGGCGCGCTTGGGCCGGTGAAATCGCGCGAGTTGCAGGGGGCGGAGGTACGCGGCCAGACGACGGTTATCCCGGTCAGAGTGACACACGAGCGGGGAACGTCGCTGTGGGAGTTCTCGCTGACCCAGACCGGGGAGGGCTGGCGGCTGTTCAACATTCATGGAGAATGGGAGGAGTAGCAACGCGATGGTGACGCGCCCGGCCAGCCGTATCCTTGTCGCCGCTGCCTGCATCCCGCTGGGGCTGCTGCTGCTGGCCTGCATCTCGCTGCCGTGGGATGTCAGTGGGGGAAGTGTCGCGCAGTCGGTCCCGCGCTGGGCGTGCCCGACGCCGACGCCACAGCCCTACGGCGAGGATGGGCCGATCAAGGAGCGCAGAGAGCTGCCGACCGCCGTTCCTTCCGGCCCGCAAGAATATGAGAACACCTATTACACTATTTGGGAGCAGGAGTATGGCGACCTCGGCGACCCTGCGCCGCCTCCGACGCCCTACACCCGATCGGGCAGCAACTACTACCTGGGCCAGATCGTCAATCTGTCGCCCTCGCTCGACGTGCAGGCGCAAGTTGAGCGCACGGATGTAATCAGCGGTAGCCTGCGGCTGTTCGAGGCCAGGCTGATGTGGAGTAATCGCGGCGAGCCGTTCGCGCTCTCCGCAGCGCGGCAGCTCGTGATTAGCACCATCCTACGGCCGGATAATACGCGCCTGGCCGGCGACGGCTGGGGCTGGAGTTTGGCGGCTGCCCGCCTGGCCGGGCGAGCTGATGATCAGACGATGCTGGCGGCGCAGGTGGCGGCGGGTGACTCCGAGACGGTGGTGCCGATCCTGGCGCCCGACGGCGAGGCGCAGACGCTTGATCTGCGGCTGGATCTGGTGGCCAGTCGGGCGAGGTGGACAGCGGTGGGATGCGCGTGCAGTGGTCGAGGGCGAGCGATCCCTACTGCGATCATGCTGGCACACGCGCAGCGTCCTACGAGAGCGCGGCCAGTGGGCTCCAGGGTCCGCCGCCGCCCGCTAATGCGACCGCCCTGGTAGTTTGGGCCTACAGCCAGATCGGCAGGCCCTACTGCTGGGGTGGCAAGGGCTGGGCACCGTGTAGCGGAGCTGATAGCGTCAACGGCCAGGTCACGCCGTCGTGCGACGCTCAGGGCGGTCAGCCCTGTTGGGACTGCTCAGGGCTCGCCTGGGGCGCCTACAAGAGCGTGGGCGTGGCGATCGGCCACGGCACCACCAACCAGAGCCACTATCCGCCCGTGTGGCAGGTCGGTTCTACGGTTGACCCGGCGACTGTCGTGAGAGGGGGTGATCTGCTGCTCTTTTCGAGCATCAACGCGGGCGGGCGCGCCGCGCGCATCACCCACGTCGGGCTCTACGCCGGCGATGGTGTGATGGTGCATGCGGCCAGCTATCCTGACGGCGTGATCGCCACGCCGAATGTGTTCACCAACCGTTACTACAGGGCAAGGCTGGTCGTGATCACGCGCCCGCCGCAGACCTAGCCGTTTGTGGTAATGGAATTAGGAACGGATGAAGGGGTTTTGTTGCCCAGCCTGGCGTGCCAGGCTGGGCAACGCGATTCAGAGCGCCACGCGACACCCGCAGCGCAGTTCCACCGTCACCGGCGCCTGAAGCTCCGCTACAGGCTGCCCCTCGTGGTAGTGCCGCACCGTCCTGTGCGTGGGTCCGCCGTCCTCGCCTTGCTCCTTCTCCTCTTCTGTAGATGTATAGTTCCCCCTTCCTCAAATCCACAAATGGCCTCTTCTGAGAGCCGATCGCACTGCGCCATCGAAGCACCCGATCGCTCTGGTACTTTATCCGGCGACCCCTGGTACTTTTTGATCGCGATCTGACAGTTAGCACCTGATCAGAAGCCCCATGCGGATGATATGCTAGGCACGGGCCGAACATGGCGCGAGAAGTGCGCCAGGTCCATGGGCGTCTCAGCCTTGCGTCGAGGAACCAACCATGCACCTGTTGCTCACCATGTTGCTGCTGCTGTTCATGCAGCCATCGGGATCGAACCGGATACGCTTGCTGCTGCGCGACGAGTTCGATACAGGCATTGCTGGAGCGACCCTCGTGCTGCGCACTGCGGATCAGCAGACGCTCCAACTGGCGACGGATGCGAACGGCGTGGCGGTCAGCGAGGTGCTCTCCGGGGACGCCGTGTGGCTCATCGGCGGGAGGCTGGCGGACGGTCAGACACTCACCGCCGACAGCTATCCAGCGGGCGAAGGTTTCCGCCTCATACTCATCCCCGGCCAGACCCGTGACGCGCTGCTGCGCCTCGACGGCTCCAGGATTGTGCTCGACCCGGACATGATTTTCTCCCCCGGAGAGCCAGGCGAAATAGCTCTACCTACCCCGCCGGCACTGGCCGCCACCGTGCCGCCGCTCCAGGCTGGCTCGCCCACCGCAACGGTGTCACCGCAGGCCGGCGCGCCCTCGGCAGTGAGCGATCGGGCGGCTGCTGAAGATACGCCGATGCCCCAAGCTGACAACACGATGCCGCTCACGGCGATCTGGATCGTTCTCGGCCTGGGCCTGCTCCTGGTCGGACTGGCGCTCCTCATCGGGCTGGCACGACGGAGGGCACCATGAGACGACGCAGCTCCCTCACCCTCCTGGTCCTGGCGATTGTGGCTCTAGCGTCTGCGCTCTGGCCGTCTGTGACCTTTGCTTGCCAGATCAACGATCCTGGCTGCTACATCGACGATTTCGTTCATAAGCAGCTCTACCAGTTCAGCCTCTCGATCTGGCAGATCAACCGTGCCGGGCTAGTGCTGGCGCGCTGGTTCGAGGACTTGCGAGTCTGGCTGATCGAGTCGGTGATGGTCAATGTTTTCACTACATTGAGCCGGCCCGTCATCCAGTTCTTCACGCTGGGGCTGATCGTGGCCTGGATGCTGTTCATCATCAGCTTTATGGTGCAGTCGTTTATCGACCTACGCTGGGTGGACATCCGGCGCGCTCTGCGGCCGATCCTGCTGGCCTGGCTGGTCTACCAGTTCGGCGGCAACTTCGTGTTGTGGACCGAGAACGTGCGCCTGCTGGGCGGGTCGCTGCTCCAGCAGACCGCCCAGGAAGTCACGACGACCTTTGAGGCGCCGGGCATCTCCAGCGCCACAAGCGGCGATATGCCGGACGCCTCGCGCTCGATCTACGCCAGTGATAGCTCCTGTGGCACCAGCAAGCGCGAGATCGAGGCGATGTACCTGAACGACTACGGCGCCCGCTATCTGTGGTCGAACGGCGATGATGCTCACTGTGCCGGCCTCATAGATATGGCCGGCGAGTTTCGGGCCAAGTATTTCGCACAGCACGATATTTCATCCGAGTCCGACGCGAGCAAGCGCCGGGAGGCCGTGGCCTGGGCTGCGCAGGGCGGGCTGCGGCAGATCACCGGCGTGTTTATGGTGGTGGGGGCGATCGTTGAACAGCTCGATCACCTGATCTTCGCGCTGTCGCTGGCGATGGTCTGGTTCGGTCTGTTGCTCTCGCTGGTCTTCGCGGTGTTTCTGCCGACCGAAGCGCTGCTCGGCAGCCAGATCAAGGCCATCCTGACGGTGCTGCGCAGCTCGTGGCAGGCGTCCTTACTTATCGGACTGGGGCTGGCGGTGCTGCGGCTCGTCGCCGCCAGCGGCAACGGCTCCCTGATGTTCTTTTCCGGGTTGGTGCTGATCGCGGTCTGCGTCTGGCAAGGCAAGCAGGCGCTCGCGACGGTCGGGACCGCGATGTCGTCGGTCAATACCGTGATGGGCAGCGCGCCGTCGGCCGTGGGCGGGATGGTCAAGGGCTGGGCGACGACCGCCGCTGTGGTCGCGGGAGTCGCGGCCACGGGCGGCGGGCTGGGGGCGGCGCTGGGCCAGGTCGGCTCGACCATGGTGCGGCGTGCTGGCCGCAACGTCGGTGACAATCCCCTCTCGCAGGCAGCCGGTCGAGTGCTCTCCAACCGGCTCGCCGATAAGCTCGACGCGCGGCTCGAAGATGGACGACTTCAGCGCGATGCCGAGTTGAGCACCCAGGAGGCGGCATGGTATGAGCGTCAGCTCTACGATGGGGCTGGCGCGCCAGCGAGCGACGCCGATGCCTCTAGGCAGCGCGCGAGGTCGCAGGAGCGCGCCCGGCAGCAACTCGCGCAGCTCAAAGGGCGCCAGGCCGAGCGCGCCCGCAAAGCGGGGAACTTTCGCAAGGCCGATCGGCTGCGCCGCGAGGCGAGGCGCCTGGGGGGCGATGATGCGCGCCCTGACAGTTCGGCCAGCACGCCCGACGGCGATGAGCTGGACCTGGATCGCGCCGCCGAGCGGTTGCACGAGGCTGGGGATGATCAGGAGATGCAGCGGCGCGTGCTCGCCGACGTGGCTGCGCAATCTCACAGGCGGGCGCAGCTCAAAGCGGTGCGCAATCGGGCGCTGCGCGAGAAACGGTTTGATGACGCCAAGGTGGCGATACGGGACCTGCGCGCGATGGAAGACGATGCGCCTGCTCCCACGCCGAATCGAGATGCGCCACCTCCGCCCCCCGCCCCTGGCGAGCCGAGGGACCTACCATCGCTACGGGGTGGCAACCAGCAGCTTGCGGTGACGAAAACCCACACCGGCATCGCGGTCAACGGGCGGGCGGTGACGCGGATTGTGCCGCGCGAGGGTGGGAGTAAAGCCGAGCTGCGCCTGGCCGACGGCTCGCTCGTGACACTCTCGGCTGGGGAGTATCGCGATATGCTGCGGTTTGGGCGGGCGGCCAAGACAGGAACGGCCTTCCCGATTCACGGGGTTGTGACGCCCTCAGCGGAGACTGCTGGTCTGGCTGCGGATACGAGCGGCGAGGGTCCATCGGCACCAGCACGAGCACGCTCCTTGCCCCTCCGTCGGTCGCCGCGGGTCGCCAGCGCGGTGCCGGGTGGTGCGGGGAATGGCGCCACCGCACGGCACAGGGCATACGCTCCGTTCGCTGCCACCACCACACCGTCATCGCAAGCGTCAGCCGGGGGAGCGCCTTCCGGCACGAGCGGCCAGCCTCTTCAGGGACGCAGCGCTGAGGTTGGTCGCCGGCGGAAGCGTGTCGGCGCGCAGGGCGGTGCGGGGAATGGTGCGACATCCGTGAATGGAGCCGGCGGACGGCCGCTCCGCGCGGGCGAGGCGGCTCCCTCTGCCGCCGCTGGCGCGTCGAACGTGGCCCCTGTCTCCCCGCTGCCGGCAGCTCCGGCCAGGGCAATCGAGCAGCCGGATGGCGAGCCCCCAGCCTCGACGAGCGTGCCAGGAGCAGCAGAAGGAGCCGCAGCGAACGCCCCAGCCACGCCAGCGCCGGCAAGTGTGCCAGTCGCCCCACGAAGCGCGAGCGCGCTGGCCGAGCAGTCGCAGCCACCCGTAGGGACGGCGACCACGCCATCCGTTGCAGCGCCGGCCCCTGAGAGAGCGCCAGCTCCAGCACAGACCACACCAGCCGCAGTTACGCCGGTCGTAGAGGCTGGTCCACGCCCCGCAACTTCAGCGCCGGCCTCCACTCCTGCTCCAGCGCCCGCTCCACGGGCAACGAATGGGCTGGCCCTGGCTGGGAGTGCTGGCACGGCTGCGCCACTTCCAGCCCAGGCAGCACCGGGGGCCGAGGCCAGAGAAAGGGCAGTGCAGCCAGCTCGTGCTTTGGGTGGCCCAGCGCTGCCCAACGTGCCGGAGGTGCGTAGGGATGGGGAAGGCGGAAGCTCGCGGGCTGCTTCCGCCGTGGCGGTTCCCACCGCTCCAGCAGCGCCGTCGGGAGCAGCTTCCTCTCGCCAGCCGTGGAAACGCGGCAAACGAGGTGACTCGTGATGTATCGCCCAGGTATGTTCCGCATCCTTGCCATCGGGCTGCTGCTGGGCCTGGCGCTGGCGCCGCTGGCCTGGATCGGCTTTGCCTCCAGCACCACCGCGCAGGCGCTTCCGTTCACGCCGACGCCGGAGCCGACTGAGCTTCCAACGCCGGTCTCGCCGACGCCGACGCTGACGCCGACGCCGACCAGCGGGCCGACGCTGACGCCGACGCCGGATATTCTTCCGACCCCACCGCCCATGTCGGGCGGCACGACCACCACCGCGCCGGCCGCGACAGGCACGCAGAGCGCGAGCGTTCCAAGCAGCACACCCCAGCCTACGGCCACACCGCTGCCGCCTGGCTACGGCCGCGACCAGTGCGACCCGAACCACCAGCTTACCCAGCCCTGCGCGCTGGCGACCGAGACCGATATTACAAATCTGAACTTCACCGACGATCCCACTGATGTGTTCAGCCTTCTCCTGAAAGGCGGGCGACAGTACCGAATTTCGGCGATCGTCGGCAGTGCCGGCGGGCTCGACCCGGCGATCGACGTGTACCTCGCCGGCCAGACCGAGCAGCCGATCGCCGCGGGCGACGATGCACGGATCGGCGACCCATCAGCGGTCGTGACCGTCACAGTGCAGGCCGACGCCTGGTATCTGGTGCGGGTGACGAACAAGGCCCCCGGCGATGTGGCTGGGAAAGTCTACACTGTGAGTGCCCGTAGCGTCGCATCAGCCGGCTCCGCGCCGGCCGTGGCGACCAACCCCGACGACCTGATCGGCAACGCCTACGATGTGGCGCACGCCGTCCGGTTGGCCTGGAACGTGCCCTACGACCTGAGCATGGCCTGCCCTGATAGCCGGCCGGGCGCCTGCTACAGCGGCCGGCACACCTTCCTACTGGTGCCGGTCAAGGGTGCGGTGCCGTTCACGGCCCTGACCTACGATCTCGGTGCCGGTGTCGACCCCGTGCTCACCCTCTACAAGCCCGACCCGACGCAGCAGAGCGATGGGCCTGGCCTCATTCCAGGGTGGCGCGCCGTCGCCAGCAACGACGACATCGCGCCGGGCTGGACGCTACGCTCGCAGATCAGCCTGACGCCCGACTGGAACAGCATCGCGCTGCTGGTGGTTGCGCCCTCCGACCGCGCCGACCTGCCGCCGATCCCTGGCGAGGGCCGACCAGGGCGCTACCGGCTGATCATCGGCAGCCCGGAGCTGCCCGCTGTCAAGGCCGCGATTGCGGGCCAGCAAGACCTACCACCGACGCCAGCGCCGCCGACCGCACGACCGACCGGCCAGGCTGCGCCGGTTGCGGTCAACACCCAGACCGCTGCCGATAACCGCGAGGTGATCAAGGAAGCCTGCGCAACCGGGCTGGCAGTGGTCAAAGGTGAAGATGATGCCGGATTCTTCGCCGCTGCGCCACCAGCGCAGGACGACCTGATCGCCAGCTATGCAGCCGGCGCGCTGGTGCAACTGTTGGGCGAATGCTATGGCGGCTGGGTGAAGGTCCAGCCCCAGGATAGCGTGACCCCCGGTTGGATGCGTGCAGCTCGCCTGAGCCCGGAGGCTACCCTGGTGCCGGCCACCTTGACGAGCACAGACGGCACAGACCCACGGCCATCCGCTGCCGCAGGGTCGCCCACAATCACGCCTGGTCCAGCGCCCGCAAATGCTACGGCGACCCCCGCCCCGCAGCCTTCGGCGGTGCTAACACCGCTCTCTCCGCTGCCGCTGCCGACCGTCGCCGCGCCCAGGCCCGCAGCGCGAGCGGTGACGGTCGAGGTTTGCACGGCGGGCAGCCGGCCCAACGACTGCACAACGCCGCTCTCCGGGGTGCGGATCGAGCTGCTGCTGACCGCCAACCGCCAGGTCCTCACCAGCAACGTCACCGATACAAGCGGGCGCGTGACGCTCTCGGTCAGCGTGCCCACAGGCAGCCAGGTCTTGCTGGCGATCCCGGCGCTGGGATTGGAGGCACCGCTGGGCGAGAACGAGACGACCGTGCCGGTGCGTGTGTCGAAGGGAGGAGCCTCATGATCGCTCGCAACGACGACGCAGCCGCGATCAACAGCGCCGAGGCAACCCTGGCGCGTGATATTGAGCGGGTCTGGCGACATTGGAAAGCGTTCATCGCCGAGAAGCAGGATGAGCTGGCCGCCCGGCAACTCGACGATGCACCGGATGCCGACCTGACCGGCAGTGGCCGATCGGCCCCGCGTAAGGCCAAGCTCGACGGAGCCATGCGCCAGCAGTTCGGCCTGGTGCTGGAGTCACGACGGCAGGATGCGCAGGCCAAAGCCGAGCGCGCGGCCCGCGAGGGGGGTAAAGTGGCGCCGGATGCCGACCAGGTCTACGCCGCGGTGCTTCAGTCGATCGCCGACGAGTTGGACGGCAAGGTCCACCCATCCGGCCTGGCACTGGTTTGGTACAAGAACGCGCTGATCAAGTTCGACGCCGCAGCGGTCATGGCCGGTACGACCGACGCCGACTACCTGGCCGCCGCTGGCGGCAGTGGGCCGACCAGAACGCAGGTGTTCGGGCTGCTGGGCCTGATCGGCGTGATGCTTGTGATCGCCTACTTCATGGTGCAGTGGGCCTTTGGCTCGGAGGTGCCCGCGCGGGCGCAGGCGGCCGGCACGGCGCAGGTCGGCCAGCAGGCGACGACGCTCTGGACGGTGGAGACCGCCGCGATCGGGGCGGTGGCCGGGCCAGCGCAAATGAGCGGCAGCTACCCGGCTGTGCTGTGTCTCTCTGAGGCAGCGACGAAGGCCGCGACGCCAGGCGCGACGGTCGTGCTGACGGGCACCGAGGCCATCCGGCGCTACCAGGTCCAGCCGGGCATCTCGGCGCGCGAGGCCGATCTGCTGCTGGCCGACTGTGACACCGCTCCACCCACATCGAAGGCATCGGCCCGCCTGGTCGAGACCCGCACCCGGCACATCCTGGAGCCTGACATGCTGCGGGCCGCCCTCGTGCGCGGGCCGGATCTCGATCCGCAGGTCATCCCGCCTGACCAAATGGAGATCACGCTCGACATTGCGATCCCCGACGCGGCTGCCGGGACGCTCGTGCTGGCCGACGGCAGGCGCTGGGCGGCAACGCGGAGCGAGGCCCTGGAGGGCGGGACGCGCCTGATCTACCTGGTGCCGCTCGCGAAGACAGCGCAGCCGGCCGGCTGGGAGCTGCTGCGGGGCAGCGAGTTGCCCGCGCTGCTGGCACTCAATCTGCCGGCGCCAGAAAGCCGCGCCGCGCTGCTGCGGCGGCTGCTCGACGTGCAGGCCGCAGCACCTCTCGTTGCAGAGCGCGACGGTCAGCCGGAATTGGCGCTGACCTTCATACTCACGCTCAACGATCAGGCTACGCCGCTGACGCTTCTCCCGACCGATCTGCTGATCGAGGCCAGCGGCGTGCCGACCCAGGCTCGATGGGACACATTGACACTCAAGCCAGGCAAGCCGACCGAGATCGCGGTACGGGTGCCATTCCGCGCCGGCGAGCCCCTGGAGATCGCGCTCGCAAACTGGCGGGCGCGCATCACCACCGAATGAGAACGCGGCAGCCGCCGCGGCTCAGATACAAGCAACACACTGTATAACTAAGGAGCAATCACCAATGAAGACCACCGGAAACCCACAGACCCTCCAGACCACGGGCACCCCAGCGATCGTCACCGAAGGCCGGAATTGGGGCCGCACGGCCATGTACGCCTGTCTCCTGTTCGGCCTGGCGCTGGCCTTTCATGTCGCGTTCGCGCCATCGGCCTACGCGCAGGACCTCGACCCGTCGGTCTGGGCGCAGTCGGCAATCGACTTCCTCAAGAAAGCCTGGGTGTTCGTCATCCTGGCTGAGATCCTGGCCGCGATCAGCTACGCCACCGCGTTCTTCACGCAGGCGTGGTTCCCCAGCTTCTTCCAGAGCTTTCAGGGCGAGTGGGTCAAAAAGGCGGTGATCATCGGCGTCGGCGCGCACCCGGTCATGGGCGCGCTGTTCGCTGCCGCTGAGGCCGCCAAGGGTGGGTTTGGGAGTTAAAAGCGGAACGCTCTGCCGCGTCCGCCAGGAGGCAACTGCTCCCGGCGGACGCGGCAACCGAATAAGGTTCGAGACGTATGGGCTACAAACGACCAGAAAACTTAGGGACGCACGGCGAGCGGCGCGTGATTGGGATATTGACCCTCACGAATCTCGGTGGCGGCATCGCCGGCCTGGCCGCGCTGTGGCTGCTGGGTGGGCTGCTGGGTATTGGTGGCGATCAGGCGTTTACAGCCGGCTGGTTCGTGCGCGTCACTCTGGCCGCCGCCGGCACTGCTGTCGGCGTGATCGCAACCTTTCGCTGGACGGGTATTTCGCTCTGGGACAAGGGAGTGCTGTGGGGTGCTTATCAGCTCCGCCGTGCCATGAGCCAGACCATGCTCAAGCCGCCCGCTGCTTTGCGAGCGGCCAGCACCAACATCATCGCGCCCGTGATGCGTGATGGGAGAGTCATCGCCGAAGTCTACGACCCGAACGAGGAGGTCCGACGTGAGTGAGCCGGTCTGTTACCACGTCACCGCTTTTCCATTAGAAATGCACCCGGAGGCCGGCAGCCTGGATGAGCAGTGGATACCCTTTTTCGCCGGCCTGGAGAAGCCTCTGCGGGTGATCTCGCGCACCACGCGCTTTGATTTGCGCGGCCCGCGCCAGCAGATGATCAATATGTTGCGTCCGCTGGATGCCGCTGCGGTCGGCTACCAGCGGATCGCCGATGTGGTCGAGCAGTGGGATGAGGGAGCCGTGGCACGGCTGGGGGAGCTTGCGGCGGCGCTGCCGCTTCCGCTGCGCGATCCGCTTGATGCGGTGCTCCCCCGTTCGCGCCGGCGCGAACGCGCGGCCTGGCAGCAGGCCCTCGCCAAACTTGGACGACCGATCTGGCGCCGCCGCTGGCTCCAGGAGTACCGCGACTACTATCAGTTGCTCACCGAGCAGGTCGAGCTGCGCGGCCTGGAGCACTCCATGCTGTGCTGGCTGCCCGACGGCGTGCGCGCCGAGCAGCAAGCGGCTTTCATTGGGCGCGCTTTCGGCACCACTGCGCGAATCGGGGAGCTGGCTCCGCTGCTGCGCGACCTGTATGACGAAGGGCGCGACTGCCTCATGGGGCGCGAGCCGCATCTGCCCTACATCGCGCTGCTGTCAGCCGACGACCTCAAGGGCACCTGGTCGCTCTGGACGCTCTCGCGCCTGCTCGGTCTTGATGTCGACCTGCACCTGTGCATCGACGTGGTGCCCCTCGACCGCACCACGGGCGAGCAGAATATCGATTTCGTCGCCACCTCGACCGAGAACAGCCTCAGAGATGGCAGCGGCCCGCGCGATGTCAAGGCCGAGCGCAAGCTGGAAACCGCGCGCTACTACCAGGAGCAAGCCGAACAGGGCTTTCACAAGATCCGGGTCGTGGTTGCGGTCGAGGGACGCGACAAGCCCAGCCTGGATGATGCCGTTCGCCAGGTGATGAAGGCAACAAGCTCGTTTATGCGGCTCATTCGCCCGCCGCACGGCCAGGGTCGCTGGCAAAGTTCTTCACCACCACGCCGACCAGCAGAATCGACGCCTTCGTGAACACACGCATCGAGATCAGCCACGGCGCGGCGGTGATGATGCCGTTTGGCATCCGCCGCCCCTCGCGCACCGACGGCATTATGTGGCTGATCGACGGCCAGACGCCGATCATGTTCAACCCGATGCGCGACGCGGCCGGGCGCAAACGCGCCGGGCATATTGTGGTGTTGGGCAAGACCGGCTCAGGGAAGACCTTCGGCGCCTTTGTGTGGGCCGAGCGGATGCTGGCGCTGGGTTGGCAGGTGGTGTTCTTCGAGCCACAGGGCCACGCCAAACGCTTCATCCGGGCCAACGGCCACGGCGGGGCGTATTACAAGCTCGACATGCGGCAGCGGATCAATGTCCTTGATGTCGTGGTGACGCGCGACGAGGAGGGCAATCCGCCGCCACTGGCCGCACAAAATATGCAGGTGACAAGTCAGCTTGCGATCCTGCTAGGGTCGCACGAGCCCAGCGCGCAGGGCGAGTCGACCTTCAAGGCCCGCTCATTCACCACGATCGAGCGAGCGCTGATCGACCATGCGCTGCAACGGCTGTATGTACCGTGGGCCGCCGATCTCGACAAGCTCGAACCCGCTCAGACCCCAACACTCGCGGATCTGTGTGCCATCCTTGAGACCATGCCGGTGCGGCCCTCGACTGAGGCCGTTCGCACGGGTCTGCTCGACGAGCTGTATCTGTACCTGGTCTCCGGCTCGGCCGGCGCGGTCTACAACGGCAAAACGTCGGTGGCCTGGGATTTCTCGCGCGACGCGACCGCCTACGATCTGACGGCCTTGGAAGAGGGCGCGCCGCGGGTGCTCTACACGGCGCAGGCGTTCGGTGCGCTCAACCGCTACGTGCGCAACCGGCCCGACCGCGACCGCCCGCTGATCGTATTCTTCGACGAGTTTGCCTACACGCTGGGCCAGGCTCCATCTCTCGCGCGCTTCGCCGCCGACGCCGCGAAGACCTGGCGCACCTTCAGCACGGCGCTGGTCACAATGGACCAGGACGCGCATACCTACCTGGGCACCGAGGGGACGTCGCCAGCGGGCCGCTGCGCAGCGTGTTTGACAATGCGCCGCTCAAGATCATCTACAAGCAGGACCCCGCTCCAGCCGAGCGGCTGGCCGAGGTCGTCGATGGCTTGCAGCCGCAACACGTCCAGGCGATTAAGGGCGCCGGTTTGGGCGACTGCGTGCTGACCTGGAACTCCGACGACGACGAGCGCCAGGTGAGTGAGGTGTTCAGCGGGCGAGTGGTGCCGACTGAGGGCGAGAAGCGCGCATTTAGCGGGACGTAGAGGCACGAGCGACATGTACTATCAGATCACGGCGCCGCCCCTTGCGCCAGCAGAGAAACAGGCCGACGAGCTGGAGCGGCTGCTGAAACACAGCAAGCAGATGACACTCCAGTTTGTGACTGTGGCCGGGCGCTACAAGGCCGCGCGGGCGCGCCTGACGCTGCTGACGGTCCCCGATCGGGTGGCCGAGCAGGCGGCGCGCGTGATGCACATCCTGAGTGAGCGCGACGATGCGGTGAAGATAAGCGCGGTGGTGCGGCAGCGTGAGGAGTGGAGGCTGCACGCCATCCTGGTGCCCACCGACCCCACGGCCGCGCCGCCCGACGGCGGGCTGCTCGACGGCTGGGACTCGGTCTGTCTGACCGTGGCCTACCAGGGTGGCTGGGCGGTGGCGCGGCTGATGTGCTGCGTGGAGGACACCGATCAACTCACTAAGCTCAATCTTCCAGGCTGGCGGCTGACCGTTCGCCCCAACCCGTTCGCGCGGGCCTTCGCTAGTGGGGCCTGGCGGGGTGTGCCGAGCTTTGCCCCGGTTCCGGGCGGCGTAGCGCCGGCTGTTGCTGTCTCTGCTCAGAACCAGGGGACGGAAGTGCCAGCGGGGGAGCTGCTAGTGGCGCCACAGTCGGAGGAAGCCGCGGCGGTGCTGACAGACGGCGATGATGGCATACTGCTGGGCGTGGCGCCCGATGGCGAGGCGGTGCGCCTTGCCAGGAGAGCCATGACGCTGGCCCTCATCGCGCCCTCTGAGATGCGCCAGACGGCGGTCCTGGCGCTCATGCGACGTGGGATGCAGGCCGGGCTGGGGATGGTCGTCGCCGTCGAACGCTCCTTGCTGCCGAGCGAGGTGCTCAAAGCCTGGGAGGCGCGTGTGCGGCAGCTCGACGTGCAGAATGTCGCTTCGAGCTGCGCCATCCCCTGGCACCAGGTCGCCCCGGAGCTGCTGGCCCAGGCGATTGCTGGGCCGGAGGCATCCCTGCCTGGGCTGCCGGATCGCTTCGCTACGGCGCTGGACCAGCTTGGAGCCGGGGCGCTGCGGGTGCCGGCGGTGCTGGGGCTGGTTGCGCGGCCAGGCGACGACCTGCGGCGAGTGCTGGCGGCCGGCGGCCTGGTGGTCGTCCCGCAGGACGGGGACGCGGCCTCGACCGTCGTGGCGAGGTTGCTGCTGGCCTACCTGGCGACGCCGCCCCCGATTGGGCGTGCGGCGCTGCTCATCCTCGACCCGGCGCTGATACCTCCCGACGCGCTGCGCGACCAGGCCATCCAGGTCGTGCTGGGCGAGCGCGGCGATGCTTTGGTGCGAATGACCGCCACCGACGCCGGCTGGCGCCTGAGCAGCCCCGAAGGCGCGCACCTCGCCGATATGCTGCCCGATCTGATGGTCCAGCCTGCGAGCGGCACGAGCGAGCTGCTGGAAACGATCATCCGTGAGATCGGCATGCCGGAGCCGATTTCGGCATCGACCCTTGTAGCACCGGCAGAGGAAGAGGGCGACTGGTGGGCGGCTGACGTGCGTGACGACGACCTCCATAAAGAAGACGAGCCGGAGCCTGCGACCCTGGAAGCCACGCCGGCGGCAGAGGCACCCGCGATCCAAGAGGCTACACCAACAGTAGAGGCACCCGCGAGAGAGGAGGCCGCAGCGGCGGCAGCTCTGCCGACCGTCGATCTGCCCGTTGATGGGCGAGTTGAGGCCGCTGCGCAGCCAGCCCCTTCTATTGGAGAGACCGCTCCAGCACTGGAACTGCCCCAGGCCGAGCCGCTTGCCCTGGACGCAGATACTCATACGGTCGTGGGCGACCTCGACGCCGTGCTGGGGAGCCTGCTGGGTGCTCTGATGGCGAGCGAGCACCCGGACCTGACCGACCAGGTGATCCAGTCGGCGGTGGCGAATGAGGCGTTCGGCGATGCTGACGGGCTGGCTGTGGCGTGGGCCGAGCGGGAGAGAGCCGATCCGCGACCCTACTGCTGGCGGGTCGTGTTGGCCGAGGAAGATACCGAGCGGGCAGGGGCGGCCGAGTGGGCGCTGCGCCACGCCCCCGACGATCCCCACGCCGAACTGCTGCGCGCGGTGCTCGGCGTGCTCGATGGAGCCGCTTTGCCCTCTGGCGGTCTCGCGCTCTCCGACCTGGCCGGCTGGCCTGTCCTGCTGGACGATGAGGGGGGTACACACGAACCCCCCCCGCCGGCAAGCGGCTGGGAAGCGCTCGACGAAGAGGCAGGGCCGATCGCGCCTATGAACGTCGATCCTGGGCATCAGGACCGCGATCATGCCTTCGGTGAGCTGCTGACCAACTCGACCGCCGGGGCTGATCAGCCGGTTGCTGCGGAAGTCGATCCTGGGCATCAGGACCGCGATCATGCCTTCGGTGAGCTGCTGACCAACTCGACCGCCGGGGCTGATCAGCCGGTTGCTGCGGAAGTCGATCCTGGGCATCAGGACCGCGATCATGCCGCTGCCGCACTATCGGCGGATGTGGCTGCTGCGACCGTCGCAACTGACCCGATCGCACCTACGAACGTCGATCCTGGGCATCAGGACCGCGATCATGCCTTCGGTGAGCTGCTGACCAACTCGACCGCCGGAGCTGATCAGCCGGTTGCTGCGGAAGTCGATCCTGGGCATCAGGACCGCGATCATGCCGCTGCCGCGCTACCGGCGGATGCGGCTGCGGCGACCGTCGCAACTGACCTGATCGCGCCTATGAACGTCGATCCTGGGCATCAGGACGGCGATCATGCCCTCAATGGTCTACTGGCTGACCTGGTGCCCCCGGCTGCCGGAGCTGATGACCCGATCGCGCCTCTGAACGTCGATCCTGGGCATCAGGACGGCGATCATGCCCTCAACGGCCTACTGGCTGACCTGGCGCCCTCGGCTGCTGGAGCTGATGACCCGATCGCGCCTCTGAAAGTCGATCATGGGCATCAGGACGGCGATCATGCCCTCAACGGCCTACTGGCAGACCTGGCGCCCTCGGCTGCTGGAGCTGATGGCCCGATCGCACCTCTGAAAGTCGATCCTGGGCATCAGAACCGCGATCATACCTTCGGTGAGCTGCTGACCAACTCGACCGCCGGGGCTGATCAGCCGGTTGCTGCGGAAGTCGATCCTGGGCATCAGGACCGCGATCATGCCGCTGCCGCACTATCGGCGGATGTGGCTGCTGCGACCGTCGCAACTGACCCGATCGCACCTACGAACGTCGATCCTGGGCATCAGGACCGCGATCATGCCTTCGGTGAGCTGCTGACCAACTCGACCGCCGGAGCTGATCAGCCGGTTGCTGCGGAAGTCGATCCTGGGCATCAGGACCGCGATCATGCCCTCAACGGCCTACTGGCATCATCAGCACGACCACCAGCGCTACCCGATGGAGTGAACACGGCCGAGGAATTGGGCGACACGGCGATCCGGGCTGCCTGGCTGGGTGGCGCGTCGGTCCCGGAGCTGATCACCCGCCTGACGGCCGCCGGTGTGTCCGCCCCGGTTGCACGGGCGCGCGTGAGGGGGGCAATTAGCAGCCGGCCCGCAGCGCCCCTGTCGAATCACGCCCCTGCGACCACCTTGACCCCCCTTGTACCTCCACCGGCTCCTGCTGACTCCATGAACGGCGCTCCAATGCCGTTCATGGAGGTGGCCGAGCTGGACGACCGGGCGATCTGGCAGCGATGGATGGCGAATGAGAAGATGGATGACCTGGTACTGGTGATCTGCGGCCGGCGTCGTGGGACAAAGGCGGATGCTGCCCGCGATCGGATCTACGCCGTGGTGGTGCCGCGGATCGTGGCCGAGCTGGATGCGGCCGACCTGGTGGAGCAACTCTTGGCGAGTGATGACATCCCCGACGATCCGCGCTACGAGCTGCTGATGAAGCGCCTGGCCCGCAGCGAGACACTGCCGATCGGCGCGCTGGAGCAGTCGCTCCGTAAGCGGCTGATCGCCGCACGGCAGGAGGTCTAAGGTGGCGACGACCGCACGCAAAGCCCCCAAGCCAGAATCGCAGGCGACCAGCTACGCCAAGCAGCAGCAGCAGGTGGCACTGATGCGCCTGGGAGCCTTTCTCCTGCTGGTTCTGGCATTCGCTGTTCCCCGTATTCCATCGCCGATCATGGGTGTGGACTGGTGGAAGTCGTTCCGCCCCTCGCTCGTGATTCTGTGGGAACTGATGCCACCCGAACCGCTCGATGTGGGTGTCTTTGTCGTGGCGCCGCGCCCGGTCGTGCAATGGCTCTCCTGGCTGCTGGCCGCGTTTCTGGCCTTTGTGGCGCTCTCGCTCGTGATGCACTTGGGGGCGATCTCGGCGCAGCGCAGGCGTCCGCTCGGAGAGAAGCGCACCTATCTGCGCCTGACCATCCCGGCCAGCGCGCCCGGCAAGCCGACTGATGCGCTGACGCTGATCAAATCCGTGCATGGCATGGTGCCGCCGGGCAACCCCATGCAGCCGGCCGCACCGCCGCTGATGCTGTGCTGGACCGCCCGCCCGGAGCGCAAAATCCAGCAAGGAGTCAGCGTCGCCGGCCCTGATACCACCGTGACGAGCATCCAAAAGCGGCTGCTGGGCATCCGCAGCGGCACCAAGGCCGTCGTTACCGACGATCCGCTCCTGGCCGAGCTGCAAGCGGGCCGCTTTCTATGTATCGCCGAGGTCGGCACGACCGCCGGGAGTGTGCTGCCGATCGCCGTGGTGGGCAAAGAACAAACCCTACTCTCGGCGCTGCTGCCCGCGCTGGCGCCCCAGGCCGGGGTGGTTGTCAGCGGCGTGCGGATCGTACAAGAGCCGATCGCCTCCCGGTTGTGGCAACTCGACGTGCTGGCGATGTTGGAGCGGCTGAAGCTGGACGCGGGAAGTGACGAGCAGCAGGCGCTCAAGGCCAAGGCGTCCGGGCCGGCTTTTCGCACCCGTATCCTGCTGCTGGCCGTCGCCGACGATCCGCAGGCCGGCGCCGCGCAGGTGCAGACGATCGGCGCGGCCCTGGCCGGCACGGCGCAACCCGTCGCCACGCAGACCCAGCGCCTCCAGGCTGGGCCGGTGCAACTCCTTCCCGCCGTGGTGCCGCCCTCCCCTCCTTTCCCCCGCTCGCAGCGACGTGTGGGCCTCCTCCTCGGCCTGCTGCTGGCTGGGCTGCTCGCGCTGTTCCTCTGGCGATGGGGGCTGGCGCCGGCGCGCCCGCTGCTGTGGGGTGTGGTGCCGCTCGCGCTGTGGCTGCCCGTGCTGGTGCTGGCGGCACGCTGGCGCAAGCGCAGCAACGCCGATCTGGTCGAGCGGCACGCTGGGATCGTCGTCGGGATGCTTCCGCCGCGCAACCCGCGCCTGGTGCCGCTCTGGTGGCCCTGGTTGGGCCGGGTGGAGTAGTCATTATGAGTCTGAATAAGGCATTGACGTTAAGTGCAGCCGAACTGGCAACACTGTGGGGACCGCCGACGGCAGAGATCGCCGACCTGGTGGAGATGGTCGCCGCGCGCTGGCTCTCCGCGCCGGCAAAGGCATTCATCGACCCATCCGACCCGCGCAACCTCATCCTGGGCTACGGGCAGAAATCCGATGGCTCCTGGGCGCCGGTCGGTCTCCCGTTCGATCTGTTGCGCTACATCCTGTGGGTCACAGCGCCCATGGGTCGCGGCAAGTCCGAGTGGCTGAAGAATCTGGTTGCCGGGCTGCTCAGGGCCGGCGCAGGCTTTATGGAACTTGATTGCAAGGGCACCGACCTGGTGAACGGGACCATCCCGCTCATTCCTCTGGCGCGCGAGAAGGACGTGGCGATCCTCGACCTGGGCGGCGTGCGCTGCAACGGCGATCATCTGTTCGCGGCGATGAACCTGCTGTCGGGCGACTTCGGCCGCGCGCTGGGCGTCGATTACGACACCCAGGCCAGCACCATGATGAGCTTCTTCGCCGCGCTCGACGAGCGGTTCGAGGGCGCGCCGTCCATACAAAATTTCGCCACGATGGGCATGCTGGCCTTGATGGAGGGCGAACCCAACGCCACCATGCAGCACCTCATCAGGTTCTACGACGATGAGGACTACCGCGCCCAGGTCTGCCAGAACCTCACCAATGCGCCAGTGCAGGATTTCTGGCTGAGTCGCTTTCCGCTCATGTCGAGCCAGGACACCAGCGCGCTCACGGCCTTCAAGCGCCGGATCGACCTGCTGCTGACCTACCCGGCAATCGCGGCCCTCTCGGTCGCGCCTGGCTGCTCGATCAACCTCCGCGAGATGATGGATAACGGCGGTATCCTGCTGGCCGGCATCTCGGCCAAGGACGGCAAGATCGCCAGCATCGCCTCGACGCTGCTCTTGACGCAGATGACCCTGGCGGCGCTCTCGCGCACCAACGTGCCGGAAAGCCAGCGCCCTGACTGGCCGGTCATCATCGACGAGGCCCAGATCGTGTTCGAGAAGAACCCCGGTATGGCGCCGGTGATCTTCTCGCAGCTCCGCGCGATGCGGATCGGGACGACGGTGGTGCATCAGAACGAGGCCCAGCTCGCCTCCATCCTGTCGGTGCTGATGGGCAACGCCCAGAGCCGGCTGATCCTCGGTGCTGAGATGGAGGATGCCAGCAGCTACGGCAACTATTACCGCGCGATGGGAATGACCAAAGAAGATTTCTTGAACATGGAGAAGTTCGAGCACCAGTATATGCGGCTCTACGGCACCGACGCGATGCTGTTCAGCGCCCGGATGCCGCCGATGGTCGCGCCGCTCGACGAGCCGCCGCCGAAGCGCGAGTATCACAACTGGCGCACGGTGCGGCCTCCGGCGCGGTCGGCAGCCGATCGGCGCTTCGACGAGGCGCTGGCGCAGTTCAAGGAGCTGGCGGTGCTCGATGGGAACGCCGCGATCCAGAAGCTCGGCCAGCTCGCCATGCGCGACCAGGCGGCCTACCGCGCCTACTGCGAGAGGACAAAGGCGCACCGGCTGGCCCAGCGCACGTTTATTCTTGAGCACCCCGGCTGCATGATGGACAAGGAGCAGCGTATCCGCACGCTCTCAGCGCTCTGGATTGGCGTGCCACGGATCGAGACCCAGGCGCTCCAGTGGGCGCTGCTGATGCAGGCCAGGCAGGCGGCCGAGGCTCGCGCGGCCAAAGCTGAGGCCGAGAAAGCTGCGAAGGGAAATCGGGGCAAGCAGAATGGGACAAAAGCACCCAAACAGGTCGCCCCGATGGAGGGCATGATCGCGATGGAGACGCCGATCATGCCCGTTTCGCCCACGGCGGGGAGTGCGCTGCCGCCTGCGTCTTCCACACTGCCGTCGCTGGAGGATTTGCTGGCCGAGCGTGGTACTCGGCGCGGCGCCGACGATATTGCCGCTGGTTTTGAGGGATTGGAATAATCATGGCCCAGCCTTACGACAACAAGGAAACTCGCCGCACGGCAGTGGCCGCCGCAGTCGGCCAGGTGGGAACGCTGAGTTACGCCCAGCGGCGTGAGCTGGCGCAGCGGTTCGCCTGCTCGCCGGTCACGATCTACGACGACATGATCCTGATCAAGAAGCCGTTCATGGCCCCAAGCGCTCCAGCGATCCTGCACCTGACGGTCCCCGCGGCGCTGGCGGCTGACCGGGATCTTGCGATCCTGCGGCTCGTGGGCCGGCTGGAGTTGGTCACCACGGCCATGCTCAAGGCCCTGATTGCCCCCGACATCTCCATGCCGGCGCTGCGCGATCGGCTCAACCGGCTCTTGAAGGAGGGCCGCATCTGGCGCCAGGCCGTCACCATGGACCAGGTGCGGCCGAGGGAGGCCGGTGGGCGGGTTCAGCCGCCACCCAAGGCCCCCTATGTCTACGGCCTGACACCAGAGGGACGCGAGCTGCTGGAAATGCTCGATGTCGAGAGCAGCGCGGCGGTCTACGAGGGCTTGCAGACCCGCGATCGGCGCGCCCCCAACGTCCCCCAGGCCCAGCTCAAGCACGACCTACGGGTCTCGGAGTGGTGCGCCTCGGTTATCGACGGCGCGCGGTGCTGCCCCCTGCTCGACACGATCATCTGTCAGGTCGAGTATGTCAGCATGCGAACCCCGGATGGTAAAGAGCAGCAGCGTATGGACGCCTTCCTGGCGCTGACGTTCAACCGTGAGGCGAAGGAGGCGACCGGCCCGATCTGGATGCTGTCCTGGAACGCCGGCGAGGCGCCGACACAGCGGCAGATCGTCATTCGCTACGCCCTGGAGGTCGATCGGGGTACGGAGCCGCTGAAAACGCTGCTAGCGAAGGGCCTGACGTACCGGACGCTGACCGAGTCTGGGCACTACCGCAAGACGCTGGGCGGCGAGATCCTGCCGGTCTTCCTGGTTCCGCCAGGGAAGCGAGCCGGGCAGATCGCCCGCGAGTGGCAGACCTCGTGGCCGGGCGGCCGGGGCGTGATCTCGAACTTTCTCAAGGCGGACCACCCGAAGCACGGGGCGCTGTGGGGCGAGTATTACACGATGGCGGATGCGCCGCCGAAGGTGACTCACTTGCTGAGTGGGGTGGTTCCTGACCTGGCGACCTGGGAACGGCTGGTGATCTGAGGGAGCGATGAGCTGTGAGCGATGGAGGCGCCCGAAGGGGCCAGCGATGGAGCAGAGCGATGCACCCGCCCGATGGGGGGAGCGATGGGGCAAGCGATGGGCATCCGATGGCATGCCAGGGCGGGCCGGTGCTGGTCAGCCCAAAGCAGGGAGAGCCGCCGACATCTTTACCTGTCCCGCCGTCCGAACGCAGCCCCGGAGTCCGAAATCAGTCCCCACGGCTCGGTGCTCGCCCAGCTCGCCGTCGATCGCCCACGCCCGCCACGCGCCACCGACCCGGCCCGCGCCACGACGCAGCGAAGCTCAATAAATCACAATGCGAAGGCAATGCAACTCAATGGGCCACACAGCGAAGGCAATGCAACTCAATGAATTTCACTGCGGGCGATGCTCCAGGCCGCCTGTGGCTGATGGTGAAAGCAGATGTGTGGGGGAAGCAGGATCAAGAGGAGTGGGGGATGTGTGAGGAGTCGACGATCGCGGAGGTGGAGCAGGAGCTGGGGGAGGTGCGACGGTCGGGTGCCGGATTCTGTGTGGGAAGCCTGTCGGCAGATGAGGCTAGGGCAGCGCGGGAAGGCGTTCCCGCAGTGGTCAGATCGCGAGGGGGGTGAACGCGGTTGCTCCCCTCGTCGGCGAAGTAGTAGCGCGGGAATGCCTTCCCGTAGTCATCAGGAGCGTGAGGGGGGTGAACGCGGTTGCTCCCCTCGTCTGTACTGTTTCCCGTCCTCAACACCTCATGACTTACTAACCTCGTGACCTGTGTGCGTAGCGTTTTCGCTCGCTGGGAGGGGATGCGTAGGAGAGGTGCGAGACACAATGATGGTAAACCGCGAGGTGCTAATGATGGGAAACAGCACACTCGTCGGCGAAGCAAGAACAGCGCGGGAAGATGTTCCCGCAGTGAGGTAACAACGTGAGCAGCTACCCAACCCATTTCCTTATCGGCGGCGTGGCTGGCCTGGCGCTGACCCGCGTGCTAGGGGCCGGCAGCCTCCCCGGCGTCTCGCCGCTCCTGGCTGAGATTGTCCTCGTCGGTGGCTCGGCGATACTTGCGAGCTGGCCCGACATCGACGAGCCGGGCTCGTGGATCAGCAGGCGCGTGCGCCTGGCCGTCGTCCTGGTCTGCACGGCGATCGGGGGCCTGGTCGGCTACGCCCTCGCGCCGCGGGTGGGGATGCAGCCATTCACCGTCGCGCTGATCGGCATGCTGCTCGGCGTGGGCCTGATCGGGCCGCTCCTGGGCGTTCTGTTGCTGCGGCTCATCCGGCGCGCGACCGGCGGCCACCGGCGCCTGACTCACAGCCTGCTGCTCGGCGGCACCCTGGCCGCGCTGGCGCTGGTGTTGTGGTCGGCGCGGATGCCCGCCGCCGCGCTCGTGCCGGCAGCGCTGGCGTGGACTCAATTGCTTCACCTTTTGGGCGATGTCGTTACCGTGAGCGGCGTTCCGCTCCTGTGGCCGATTTCGACGCGGGATATTCGCTTGCTGCCGGCGCCGCTGGCACGCCGGGGCGAGGCGATCGTCGGCACCCTGGCGCTGTTCGCTGGCTACCTACTCATTCGAGGAGACTTCTAATGGATAAGCGTTTTTGGTGTCTGTCTTGCGAAATACCGCGCCCGTTCCTGGACCTGGCCGGCGCGGAGCAGCATCTTGCCGGCGCGCATCGTGTGACGCTGGCGGGAGCGGTCCAGATCGAGCGGCTGCGGGCCGACGGCGTTCACGTCGCTTGCGTGCAGCTCGCCGACGGGCGCCCTGTGCTGCGGATGCACACTGTACGCAAACGCGCGTTTGCGTACACGCCGGCAGAACTTGCGGGCGGGCCGGCGATGCAGAGCGGGGTCGAGGTGCTGGAGGTTTCTGGCGTCGACGCCTGCTACGATCGCGGCCTGGATCTCAATCACCTCGTAGACGGCGATCGAGTGCTGTGCAGTATGGCGCTGGCGCCCTCGATCGACGACTGCCGCTACCAGCATCCGCCGCTGCTGTGGTGCTGGCTGACCTGCGCGGCCTGCGCCGCAGCCGTGGTCTCATCTGGCCGAGGCGCCTGGCGCGGGGCGACGGTTGGCGAGGCCGCAGTATCGATCTGGTCGGCACGTTCGGCGGCTGCCTTCTGGTATGCGCTCGCGCTCTACGAGGAGCTGGCGCGGACGGCAGAGAGTGGCTACATGGTCGCGGTGCGCGTCCTCCAGCACGGTATCGCCGTCGCCGTGCGGGAGGCCAAAGCCGACTGGCAGCGCGGCGTAATCGTCGACTCCGATCCGGTGGGCGTGCCGCCGACGCTGGCGATCCAAGGCTGGGGGTTCGTGGACGACGCGGCCTGCCTCACGCTCGACGACAGCGATGTGCTGACGGCCGAGCGGGCTGTTCGTGATGCCGCGGCGCTGCTGGCGCTCCTGGAGGGGGAGGCTGTGATCAAATTGCTTCCAAACCGACCCCGACTGCGGCCTGAGCTTGTGGCATGATCGTGGGACTGTGCGAAACCTTTCCTGAGCTGCTGTGATGAGTGTAGGAACTTATTCCCGTGCTGCCGACCCAATGGCCTCGATCGATGGCTTCTGACTGCTGGCGCTCGACGGTCGGCCGCCGGTCAGAGGTGAAAGAGTGGGTCTTGGGAGCGATGCGGCGATCGGCCGGGCGCTGATTGTCGCCATTGCCGAGCACGCCAACGTTGCGGCCGAGCTGGTCGCGCGCCCGCTGTTCGGCGTGGCGCTCGCGCTCCCTGAGCACGCGAACGCGCTGGAGGTTGCGCGGGCTCTGGACGCCGAGCAGGTCACGGCCGGCTACCTGGATCACCAGGGGCGGGCCTGCGTGGCGCTGCCGGCGGACCTGGCCCACGTCGAGCAGACCGCCCACGCAGTTGCGAAGGTGCTGCACCTGCTTCTGGAGATACACTCCGGCTTCATCAACGAGCAGAGCGACGCCTGCCCCCTGCCCGATATGGCTGGCCTGGATGCCGAGACGGCCGCGACCGCGCTGCTTGATGCGATCGGCACCTTCAGTGCCGCGCTCGCCGGCTGGCGGCGGGTGCAGGGCGCGCCCCACGAGCTGCGCGGGGTTGTCGCCGAGGGAATGACGCTTATTCGGGAGCTGCTGCAAGAAGATTGTGATGTGGATAAGACACCGGCACCTGGCGAGTGCCGACAGCCCATGAACGGCGCTCCAGAGCCACAAATACCCGATCTGGAGCTGGCGACGAATTGAGGAACCCATGCTTGACTTACGGACAACCCGAACGATTGACCTGACCAAGTACGCTTCGCCCTGGTCCCTGATCCACGGCGAGGCCCTGGACGTGTTGCGCGGCTTGCCGGACGGCCTGGCTGATGCGCTGATCACCGACGAGCCCTACTCCTCCGGTGGCATCATGCGCAGCGATCGTATGCAGGCGCCAGATACAAAGTACGGTGGTGCCTGGTCCACCCCCGGCAGCTACCCGATCTTTTCCGGTGACAACCGCGATGCCCGTTCCTGGGCGTTCTGGTGCGTGCTCTGGTTCTCCGAGTGCGTGCGGATTGTCAAGCCAGGTGGGTATCTCATGATGTTTGCCGACTGGCGCCAATTGCCGTTAGCTACCGACGTTTTTCAATCGGGTGGTGGATTGTGGCGTGGAATCATCCCGTGGGACAAGGGGCCGACCGCTCGCGCGCCGCATACCGGGTACGCGCGACATCAGTGCGAATACATTGTGTGGGGAACGGTCGGCCAGCTTGAGAGTGCCGACGGGCGCGGCCCGTTTCCGGGTTCCTATACCGTCCCGGTGGACCCGCAGGAGAAAGAGCACCTGACCGGCAAGCCGGTCGAGTTGATGCGCAAGCTGGCGCGCATGGTCCCGGAACATGGCCTGATCCTCGACCCGTTCGCCGGCAGCAGCTCGACTGGCGTGGGCGCGCTGCTGGAAGGCCGGCGCTTTTTGGGCATCGAGCATGAGGCACACTATATCGACGTTTCCCGCTCCCGTCTGGAGCGGGCGGCGGCCTACCTGGACGCCCGCCCCAAGCGAGGGGCGCGGGCGGGCCTGCCTGACCCAGACCGGCACGATCAGGGCGGCATCTGGCGATGGGGAAGCGCACCATGCGATACGTGAGCGTGTGCAGTGGCATCGAGGCTGCCTCCGTCGCCTGGCACGATCTCGGCTGGACACCTGTGGCGTTCGCGGAGATCGATCCGTTCGCTGCGGCGGTCCTGTCGGCTCGTTTCCCCGGCGTGCCCAACCTGGGCGATATGACCCGCCCGACCGACCGCGCAGATTGCTGAACTCGGTGGCGTGGATGTGCTGGTCGGCGGAACACCGTGCCAGCCGTTCTCCTCGGCCGGGCGCCGCGCGGGGTTTGCCGATGCGCGCAGCAAGCTGACGCTGGACTTCTGCCGCCTGGCCGATGAGTTGCAGGTTGGGCAACTGCTCTGGGAGAACGTGCCGGGCGTGCTCTGGCACGATAGGGGCCGCACCTTCGCGCGTATTTTGTCGCTGCTGAGTGGGGCCGAGATTACCGCGCCGCCCTCTGGCTGGCAGAGTGGTGGCGCGGCGTGGGGACCAAAGCGGGCCTTGATCTGGCGCGTGCTGGACGCGCAGTATTTCGGGGTGCCGCAGCGCCGCCGGCGCGTGTTCCTCTACGCGGTTGCCACCGACCTCTGGCGTGTACCCTTCGGCGCGCTCTGGGCGGCAGATGCGGCCTGTGACCCGATCGGGATGGTTGGGATGTCGCTGCGCCTGGAGCAGATTTGCTCGGCCCTGTCGCTCCCCGGCTGGAGGCGCAAGCGGCGCTTCGCGCGGGCGCTGGCCCACCGCGGCGAATGTGTCACGCTGGTACTGCCGGAAACTCCCATGCCCGATGCGGTGATTCCGTCGTCGCTGATAGATATCGTCGAGCCGTGGGGGCCGCACCTGGCCCGCTACCAGCTCGCGCCGAGCACCTGCCGAACTATCCTCACACGGGCCGGGCAGCGCCGGCGGTCCCTTCCGGCGGTGCTGCGCGCGGCGCTGATGCAGATTGCGGATGGTGAGATCGGTGAGAGCGTTCTCTCTCGATCCGACCGCCAGATCGTCACGAGTCTGTGTGCCAGCTTTGGTATCGGTGGGCCGGACCTGGCCCACGCGCAGGCAGGATGGCTGATTGCACAGGAAGTGAGCGCCTTCAAACCATCGCACTTTACTCGCGGCAAGGATGGCGCGCCCTCTGAGGTTGCTCCGCCGCTCTCGGCCGATGCCGACCTCGGCGACCAGGACATCTACATTTTCGAGACGCGCCTCGCTCGCAACGGCCGCGGCAAGCCCGCGCCGATCGTGCCGGCTCTGCGTGCTCAGAATGGTGATCATGGCACAGGTGACGGCGCTCCGATCCTGCTTGTGCCGCTTGAGTGGGGGTCTTCCCACCCGGACGCGCCGCATATCGTGCGGCGGCTGACCCCGCTGGAATGGGAGCGGCTGCAAGGATTTCCTGACCACTGGAGCCGCATCCCCTGTCGCGGACGGGATGCCGCGGATCGCCCGCGCTACCGGGCGCTGGGCAACACCATGGCCGTCCCCTGCATGCGCTGGCTAGGTCGGCGCATTGACCGTATCCATCGGATAGCTTCGAGAAGCCTCCCATCAGGTGTACAGCCGGCTGGTTCGGTCTGGCACTGGCGAGGCGTAGCACAAAGAGGAGCAAGATGACCGCAGCATTTGCGCCGGCGGCGCTGCACCAGGTCGACCCGTTGTTCATCGACTTCGACCCGACCCAGCCGCGCCAGGAGATTGACCAGGAGGCCCAGGACGACCTTGAAGCGAGCGTGCGAGAAGTGCAGGGCATACGCACGCCGATCATGGTCGTCGCGAAGGGCGACGGCCGCTATCAACTGCTGTATGGGGAGCGACGGCTGCGAGCCGTGCAGACCGCCGTGCTGCCGGCGGTGCCCTGCCTGGTCGTCCCAGCAGAACATGCACCGTCGTGGATGGAGGCGCTGGATACCCAGCTTATTGAAAACCTCTGCCGGGCCGAGCTGCGCCCGCTCGAAGTCGCGCAAGGGCTATGGCGGCGGATTCTAGGCGCGAACATCGAGGCGCTGGAGGAAGAACAGGGCGACGACGGCCGCGCGACGGCGCAGCTCCTCGCCAACTACCTGACCCCGACCAGCCAGATCGCCGCGCTCGAAGACCGGCTCTGCCAGCTTGCCGGCGTCGCCACCGTGGCTGACTACTTCGGCGGCGGGCGGGTGCGTGTGGCGCGCAAGATCATCCTGGCGCGCTACGGCATGGCCGACTGGAGCGCGTCACGGCTCAAGAAGCTGTTCCAGGCGCTCGACGTGGCGGCGGAAGTGCAGGACTTGCTCTCCGGCGTCGATGTCTCGGCCCGCGCGTTGCGCGACCTGGGCAAGCGCGCCCCAGACGAGCAGGCTGGCCTGGTGCAGCAGGCCAAGACGACCGCAGCACAAAAAGAGGATGGCGATATCGGCGCCGCGCTGCGTGGGGCATTGGAGCCGGACAAGACGGACAAGCGGAAGCAGCCCAAGCAGACCACATTGACCGACGACCAGGGCGAGCAGCCGGCCGACGACCTGGCGGCCGACCTGGACGGCGATCGGGAGGGGGCGAAAGCGTTCACCCCCGACCCCAGCCTGGCGTTCCTAACGAGTAGTGGCGGCAGCGCGTCGAAGCTGATTACCGATCGACCCGCCCCGGAGCGTGGCAAGACCCCTGCGGTGAGCAAAGTCGGGGAGTGGTCGAACGATGGTGTGCTCCAGCTTGAGGGCGCGCTGGAGGCGGCATTGCATTTGTTCGACGAGGCCGGCCTGGCGCGCTTCAACGAGAGCCAGATGAAGCGGCTGAAGCCGAAGTGGGGCGAGATCCTTGAGCTGATGCAGCATGCGATGGGAGAGGCGTAGCCATGTCGTGCGACGGCAACCGCGACAGCTACTTCGTGGCAGTATCAGGTGGCGGCAGCGCGGCGGCGCAGGCGTTCGGCAGCGCTGAGGCGGCAAAGCAGGCGCTCGACGACCTGTTCGCGATCGGGCGCAACGGCCCGAAGCCGGCCGCCGATGCCAGGCTCGCCGAAGCTCAGACCCGGCTGATGTTCGCGCAGATGCAGCGCCAGCGCATCAAGCCGCCCACCCACAGCGCGAGCGGGCTGCCGAGGGCTGACGCGCAGTATGGCTATGCGCTGGTCCAGCGCACGCTCATGGCGCTGGAGCGCGGCGAGCCGCTGCCGCCCCAGGCGCGTGAACTGTTTCTGGCTAGGGAGCGCGAGCGGCAGATCACGAGCCTGCGCACCGACGTGCGCGGGCGGGTGCGCTGCGGCGGCTGCGGCCAGTACACCAGCCCGATCCGCGGCCACGTCTGCAAGACAACCGCCAGCGTCGAAGCCCTCCGGCGCAGCCTGGTGCGCCGGCTGGGTGTGCCGCCCTCTAGCTATGGGGACGAGCAGCTTGCCGCGCTGCTCTCAGCCGCTCGCGGGGGCGACGTCATGATGCGCCATGGGGCAACCGGCGAGGTGGTCAGCGTGACACTGGATGGGCTTCCGCTGGCGCTGGGCAGCGGCTTCGTGCCGGAGTTGTGGGCCGAGGGCGGCCGGCGCATCGTCACGCCTGGCGGTGCCGTGCTGACCGTGCTCGACAGCGCCGGGCTGAGAGAGGCGCCAGAAATAGCTCCGCTTCAGGCCCAACTTATCGCCAAGCGCGACGAGGTGCAGGCCCGGCTGCGCATGACACTCGACGAACAGGAGCGCGCCCGGTTGTTTCACTACTGGCGCGACCTCCATGATGCGATCCGGGACAATGCGGCCGTGGCCGCAGCCGCCTCCGATTTCGGGCTACAGCTCACTCCTGAGATGCCGATCATTGGCGTGCCTGCGCTGTCCACGCCCGTCCCAGACTCTTCCCCGGTCGCGCCGGCGGTAGAGACGTTCGCCTACGGCAGCGACCCGACCCGCGCCTACCGGATGCGTTACCGGGTGGTGGACCTCGACGAATTGGTGCCCTCGAACCTCGACAGCGGCGCGATCAATCCAGCCTACGACGCGGCGCTCCAGCCGCGCCAGCGCGATCGAGCCGCCAGCCAGGCGCAGATCGCGAAGGTGGCCCAGACCCTTACGCCTGATGCCATCCTGACCGATTTTAAGCAACTCGATAAGGGCGCGCCGATCCTGGGGCTCGGAGGATCGCTGTGTCGAGTTGGGAAACGGGCGTGTGCTGGCACTCAGGAAAGCGCGGGAAGCCTTTCCCGCGCAGTGGGCGGCCTATCAAAGCCGGCTGCAAGCGGTGGCTGGGTCTTTTGGCATCGACGCGGCCGATCTGGCACAGATGCGCTCGCCGGTGCTGGTGCGCGAGCGGATCGATGCGGTGGACCGGGCGGCTTTTGCGCGCGAAGCGAACGCGCCGCCGGTCTTGCAGATGTCGACTCTGGAAAATGCCGTTATCGACGCCCGCCGGCTGACCGATGAGACCTTGCTGCGCCTCCATGTGCGCGAGGACCAGAGCATTGATCTCGCACTGCGGGCCAGAGGGAACGCCGGCTTCGTGCGCGATTTTATGCAGACGCTCCCCGACAACGAGCGCGCGACCCTGATGCGCGCCGACGGCTCGCTCAACCAGATGGGCATCTGGCATATCAAGGCTGCGCTGTTCACTCGCACCTTTCCAGGCGATGCGGGCCGGAGGCTGGCCGAGACCTTTACCGAAGCGTTAGACAGCACCACCAAGAACTTTGAGCAAGCGGTCGCCGGCAGCTTGCCCGCGCTGGTGCGGGCGCAGAGCCGTATCAACAGCGGCCAGCGTAGCGCCGATCTCGATCTCTCTGGTGACATGGCTGCCTCGCTCGATATGCTGGCCCGGTTGCGCGAGCAGGACATGCCTATTTCTGTGTACCTGGAGCAGTCCATGCTGTTCGAGCGCGAGCTAACACCGTTCCAGGAGACCATGCTACGGCACTTCGACAAAATGGGCCGATCGCCCAAGGCGATCCGCAGCTTCCTGAACGCCTACGCGCAGGCGATAGAAGACGCCCCGGACCCCAATCAGACCGATATGTTTGGCGGCGCGAGGATGACCAGAGAGCAATTGTTTTTCCGTATCGCCGGCCAGGGCGCCGACAGCATACCTGCCGCAGCGGCAGCATAAGTGATCCAGGGTGACATTTTTTGAGGGAAAATCCCCGTTAAGACTAAAACGGTGATTTACTGCATTGGAAAGATATGAAAAGTACACTCTCACCAGGCGCCCAAGGAGCCGATCTGCTACGCATCCCACGGCTGATGCGAAAAGGCCAGGAGCATACGGCCGGCAGCCTGGCTGCCGCGCTCTCCGGGCAGGCGAGTGGCATATTCAGTGCGCCGGCGCATCCATTCGATGAGCGGATGGGCAGCGGCATCCGGTGGTCGCCCTCGGCGCTGGAGCTGTGGGTGAGGGGCGAACGGCTCGACGTGGCCGAGCTGGCGACCGAGTCGCCTGTAAGCTGCTGGTGCGACCTGGCCTTCGTGGACGCCTTTCCGACCGTCTCGCACTGGTGGTTCGGCAGCTCGTGGACGCAGCGCGTTCGCGCCACAGCGACAGCGCGCTGGCCGGATGGATCGCGCCTGGTCTGGCTCCAGGCGGTCCAGGAGGATGCCGACGAACTGCCCTGGAGTGTGCAGGCCGATGGGACGGCTGACGGGGAGCTGCCGGAGTATTCTGGCGGTGCTCTGAATGTGCCGCTGCGGTTGCGCCTGGGCCAGCTCGTGCGCCTGGTGCTGGCCGGCGAGATCCGAGTTCGACCAGTGGGCGGCGGTGACGAGCCTGGTGACTGCTCGCGAGTTGCACACACTCGTGGCTGGCGATCGACGTGATGCACTGCTGCGTGTTCTGGCCCTGGAGGAGTCACGATGATCACGATCCCTTTGCTCCAAGCTGAGTTCTGGCCTCCAGCCCCGCCCGAACCTGCGCGCCGCCTCTTTGGTCGCGCAGTTCGGCAGCCCCCGACCCGGCTGGCGTTTGAGGAGGTAACGATCGACGTATCCGCCGCGCACGTCGCGCCGCTGCTACTGCTAGGCAAGGCCGGAGCGGGAAAATCGGTCGCGCTCGATCTGTGGGCCTGGCGTTTGCTGCGGGCCGGCGCGCGGGTCGTGCTGATCGGCGGGGCGCATAACCAGCACGAGAGCCTGGTGGCGCCGGCGCAGGCCGCCGGCTACGCCACAGCGATCTACCACGATAGTGCTGATCTGGACTCGCGGCACGATGCTGCGGGGCTGACGGTCATACGTGATGACCACATCCCGCCACCGCAATGCTACGCCCTGGTTGGCGCGGCGCTCAAGGCAATCGGCGAGCGCCGCCAGGTGAGCGCGCAAGGGCTCCTTGTCATCGTCGACGGCGAGGTGCCCCCGGATAGCATCGCGCCGCAGCTCGCCGAGGTGCTTGCGACCTGGCCGGCACTCAACCTGCATTTTTGGTTTGTTGCCCAGAGCGCCAGGGACTTGACTGAAGCGACGACTCTCCCGGCTCGCTCGTTGTGGGCGGCGGCGCGCGTCCGCTGTCACGGCAGAACTGACCGCTCCGAGCTGCCGCACGCCGGGCTTTCGCCCAACGCCGCCAAACGCGCTGCTTGGCAGAGTAGGAGCGACCTGGTGTATTGGGAGCCGCGTGGTGAGCGTGTGGGGCATGTGCAGGCCGCTGATGGGACCGAAGTGGCGATCATTGCCAGGCGTGAGGAACGTGCGACATGAGCACCATTCGCCTGCTCGACGTGCCGGCCGCAGCGATTCGTCTGACGCCGGCCAATCCCCGCACCGATGGGGCCGAGGATCTCGATGGCCTGGTCGCCTCGCTCGCGCACGGGCTGGCCCAGCGCCCGACCCTCGTTGAAGTCGAGCCGGGTGTGTTCGAGGTGCTGACGGGTGAACGGCGCGTTCGAGCCGGCCTGGCGTTGGGCTGGACGGCGATCCCGGCCGTGGTCGAGGATGCGCTCGACCCACTTGACGCCCACACCCGGCGCGTCTCCGAGAACCTGCATCGCAAGGATTTAGGCCCACTCGACGAGGCCCGCGCGCTCAAGCTCGATTGGTTGGGCGCCAACGCTGTCGCGCTGGACCTGGTGGATGCAGTTGGCGCCGCGCTCGGCCAGGCGGGCAGCGTGCGGGCTGGACTGGCGGCGGTCGCGGCGGTGCTCAAAGCGGCAGAGTGGTCGCCCAGCCGGCCCAATGTGACCCAGGAGGCATATCTGGAGAGCCGCGGGCTGGGCATCAGCAAGGCCGCGATGCGCAAGAAGCTCCAGCTCCTCAATTTGTCGGATGCCGCGCAGGAGCGGATCGACGCACTTGGGCTGACCGAGGCCGGCATCCGGGCCTTTATGCGCCTCGACATTGACCAGCAGGACGCGCTGCTCCGGGCGCTCGACGCCGATCCGACCCTGGCGCGCAAGGTCAAAACGATTATTCAGGATGTGACCAAGCGCGGCTATGTGATGGGGCACGCGCTGGCCCTGGCCCGCGGCGAGGTCTGGACCGGCATGGCCGACGATGAGAAGGAGGACCAGGAAGCGAGCGGCCCTCAGAATCATCCCGAAGCTGATCGCGGCGATCTGAGGGCGCCGGCACTCAGTACGAAGGAGCTGGCCGCGCCGCAGCTCACCGCCAATGATGCGGCGAAAGCCGCAGCACTCTCGAAAGCGGCGCTGGAGCTGCTGACGCGCGCCGAGGAGGTGCAGACCTGCGCGGCGCAGCTCGCCGAGCTGCTGGGCGGGCGCGCCGCGGCTGACGTGCCAGAGCATGGCGAGCTAATCCAGGTAGCCTGTGACCTGATACGTGAATCGATCGACCCACTCATACATTGAACCAGGAGGCTTCAGTCATGTCCTGTGAAGGAAAGCTCGGCGCCGCGTGCGCGTCCATGATCGGCGGCTCGCCGGCCTTGTCTCAGGCGTTCGGTGGCGATGCCGCCGAGGCGACTGCGGTGCTTGAGGAAACCTACCGCGTGGCCCGTTCGCAAGCTGCGGTGCGCCAGGCACCCACGGGCAGCGGAGGAGTGGCCCGCCTGGCGCGGATCAAGGCCCAGGCAGCCGATCGGGCCGCCCAGGATGCCACCGTGGCCTTATTCACTTACCTGCGCGATGTCCACCGCCTCTCGGCCCAGCAGCTCCCGGCCCACGGCAAAGGCCGCAACGGCGTGCCGCTGCCAAAAGGGGACGCCCAGCACGGCTATGCGGCGGTCTGGGAGACGATCCAGGCGATCGAGCAGGGCAAGCCGCTGCCCGCGCTGGCCCAGCAGGTGCGGGTTGCTCGCAAGGGTAACACTCGCACCGTGAGTAGTCTGCGCGCTGATGAGTGGAGCGGCGGCGGGGCGCGCTGCGGCAACTGCGGGCAGTTCGCCTCGGCACTCAAGGGCCACACCTGCTCACACACAACCAGCGGCGAGGAGCTGGCGCGCAAGCTCATGCGCTCGCTGGCGGTGCCCGACAGCGCCTATCCGACCGCAGCGCTTGATCAGCTCATCGCCGAGGCCAGGGCCGGCGGCGTGTCGATGCGTCACCCCATAAGTGGCGAGACGATCCGCTCGACCCTCGACGGCCTACCGCTGGCGCTCTCTAGTGGCTTTGTGCCCGACACCTGGCAGGGCATCGCCGAGATCGCGGCGGTCGCTGGTGGCCGTGTGGTGCCGGTGCTGAGTATGAAGAACCTGACCGCTGCTCCTGTCGCGGCCGATGGTGTGACGGCTGCCGCGCTGGCCTCCGGGCGGGTGCTCACACCCGGAGCGCCTATGGGGAGCGCGACCGGGCTGCCGCAGCGTATCTCTGAGCAGGTCCAGCAGGCCGCCACGACGCTTGTGACGGCCGGCGACCGCTACGACCAGGGGCGCTTTCTGGGCAGCGAGTACCGCAAAAAGAGTGCGCTGGGCCAGCCGGTCACGATCGACGGCGTGCAGTGGGCGGTCGGTCAGCGCGCCAGTGGTGATCAGCATTGGGCCGGCGCCCGCAAGGCCGGGCTGGCGCCGACCAACGGCGTGACAATCGGCATCGGGCGCACGCTGCCGGGGGCGATCGAGCTGCTGAAACAGCCTGACACCCGCGTGGTCGAGCTATCCGACGGGCAGATCCAGCTTTATCAGGGCGGCGGCCTGCTGGCGGTCTACGATCCTCGGAACGGGGTAGCCGGCGACACGAACGGCACGCCCAATGCCTCCAGCGAGCAGATCGCGGCGATTATCGCCTACCACGCGCTGCATCCGAACAACGCCTACGATCGCGGCCTGGCGACCGACCTGGCCGCGGCGCTCGACGGCACTGGAGCGAGCCTCAACGCCATGGATGCGGCCTATTTGGCGATCATGGGCGGCCCGCTCTCTGGTGGCGGCACGCTGACGCTGGGCGCGCAGGTCGGGACTCAGAAATGCCCGACGTGTGGGCAGTTCATGGGCAACGCGCATGTGTGCCCCGGAGCTGCGCAGCAGGGGGCTGTGTCGAGCACGCCGCCCGGTGGAGGTGTGGTCGTCGAGGATCTGGGCGCGAATTTGCCCCCGCTGCCGGCGCCGGGTGCGGTTACAGCCGCGCCGCAACCTGATGAGGTGCCGCCGGCGGCGACGCAGATCAGTGTCCAGCTCGATCCGCAAGCACTTGCCGCAGCGCTCGCGGGCGCACTGCCGCCCCAGCAGACCCTTGATTCGCAGCAGTTTGCCACGACGATCGCTCAAGCGCTGCCGCCCCAGCAGACCCTTGACCCGCAGGCGTTCGCCGCAGCGCTGGCCGCCGCTCTGCCCCAGCCGCAGCAACTCGACCCGCAGGCGTTCGCGATAGCGCTGGCCGGTGCGCTGGCTGCACAGCCGGCCCCAATAGTCCAGCTTGATGCGGCAGTGCTGGCCGATGCCGTGCGCGTGGGCGCCGCCGAGGCGCTGGCCGATGCTCTGTCGGTGCAACCCGCGCCGCAGGTCAACGTCCAACCAATCGATCCGGCCCTTCTCACTGAGGCGGTCAGAGCCGGCCTGGCGGCACTTCCCCCGCCCCAGGTCAACGTTCAGGCCCCGCCACCCAGCGCCCAGGTTCAGCTCCAGGTCGATAGCGCCAAACTCGCCGAAGCGCTCAAGACGGCGATCGGCGATGTCGCGAGCGGGCGGGCCACTGCGCCGGCCGCAGCACCGGAGCCGGCCACAGCACCAGAGCCCGCAGCGCCTACAGCCAGGCAACCGTGGCAGGGTCGTTCGAGGCCGGCTGGACTATCCACCACCGGGCAAGAGCACATCTTGAGCAAGGTGCGGCTGGCCGCTCCCGACCCCTACCTGATGGACGTGGACGAACCAAGTCGGCGGCCAGCGTGCCGCGCCGCTGCAATCCTTCATCCCCGACATCGACCCCAACTACGCCATCAGCGAGGAGACCGAGACGATCCTCAAGAGCGTTTCGGCCTTAATCCAGGCCGGGAAGCGCGTCAGTGGCACCGCGCAGCGCTCGTGTATGGCGTTCGGGCTCTATGGCCCGCCCGGCACCGGCAAGAACACCCTGGCCCGCCAGGTCGCCGCCAGCATCAAGACCGTGGCTGCCGACGGCCGCGAGACGCAGGGCATGAACTACGCCGAGGTGAATATCCTCCCCGACAGCTCGATCGAGGACATGATCGGCACCGTCGTCCTGGAACCGGACGGCAAGGGCGGCACCCGCTCGGCCGTGCGGCTGGGCAAGATCGGCCTGGCGGCGGCGATGGGGTCGGTGGTCTGTGTCAACGAGATCGTGCGCAACCCCAAGCTGGCGACCGCGCTCCAGAGCATGCTGGAGGATGGCGAAATCATCATCCCCAGCCCGGAGGCCGGGCAAATCCGCATCCCGGTGCATCCCTCGACCGTGATGTTCCTGACCTGGAACCCCGGCAACGAAGGCGACCCGGATCGGCCGGCTCAGGCGCCGCTCTCGCGCATCACGCCCTTCAAGCTCGACAAGGCCAGCGACGCCGAGCGGGCACAGCGGGCGATGAGCTTCCTGTCGCAGTTCGACGGCGCGAAGAGTGGCCCCAGCACCGGCCAACAGGAGCAGCAGGAGAAGCGCCGGAGGGAGATCGCCCGCCGCGACTACGGCATCCCAGAGAAGCTCGCGCCCACGCCGAACGAGGTCAAGGCCGCGGTGAAATTCATCGGGGCAATCGAGAAGCTGGCCGACGCTGGCGTGGGCGCCAAGCAGATCGGGCTGGCCTCCTCGACCTCGACCGCGCCGGGCGATCGGCAACTGGCGCGCTTCCTGGTATTGGGCAAGACGGTCGGCTGGCCGCAGGCGACCGAGATGTTCAAAATCTGCTGCGACCAGGGCGACGATTTCCAGGGCCAGTGGGCGCTGATTGAGGAACGTTTCCGGGCCAATTACTTGAGGCCGGATGGCTCGCCGGTCAACTTCGACATGCCGCCCGTGCAGCGATAGGGAGGGCGCCATGTCCTGCGAAGGCAAGCTCGGAGCGGCCTGCGCGGTGCTCGCGCCGCCTGGTAGTGAATTGCACAAGGTACTGGATGGCGCACCGACGGCGGTTCTGGAGGAAATCTATCGCGTGGCCCGCAACCGCGCGCCTGCGCTGCCGGAGGGGAGCGACGCCCGATCGAGTCTGGCACGGGTCAAGGCCCAGGCGGCTGACCAGGCCGCCGAGGACGCGACGGTGGCGCTGTTCACCCATCTGCGCGACGTGCATCACCTGGCCGCTTCAGACCTTCCGGCACACGGCAGCGGGCGCGACGGTGTGCCCTTGCCCCGGCGCGAGGCCCAGCACGGCTATCGGGCGGTTTGGGAGGCGATCCAGTCGGTCGAGCAGGGAGGTGCGCTGCCAGCGCTGGCCCAGCAGATCGTGACCGCCCGCCAGTCTCGCGCGAGTGGCGCGCCAGCCTCGCCGGGCACGAACGGGGCTGATGGGGCGCTGGCGAGTTACAGCCGGCGACGCGGCAGCGGCACGCCCCAGGTGCCGCAGATCAGTATCCAGGTCGGCGGTCAGCGCTACACGGTCAGCGGCAACGCCGGCGACACCTTTATGGCGGTGGTCGATGCGCTCAAGCGTGAGTTCGGGCTGAACGGCCGCAACTTCCGCAAAGTCGCGCAGGGCGGCGGAAAGTACAACTCGTATTGGGATGTTCCAGTTCCGCTCGGCGACGTGGCGAGGAGGCTCTCGGCGGCCGGGCTGTCGGTGAGCGATGCGAGCGGAAAGATCATCGCATCGGCTGCGCCAGGCGTGCCGGTCACTTCACCTGCGCCGTTTCGGCCGACCGTTCCGCCGCCGCTCTCGCCTCTGCCCGCTGGCGTGCCCAGCGTCCCGCCACCTTCATCGAGTACCGCGAGCGCATCGTCCGGCCCGGCACTCGTCGATCGCTTCCCCATTCTGCGCGATATCGCCAACGGGACCGTTCCCTATGCCGGCCTGTTGGGGCCTGCTTTCACGAGCGAGCTGGAGCAGGAGGCTCACCGCATCGCCTACCAGATGCACGACCCCGACCCGGATCTGCGCGCGGCGGCTGATAGCTTTCTGGCCGACCGCTTCAAGGCGGTGCTGTTCGACCCGACCGGGGCGGCGCAGGGCTTCGCCCAGGCGCTGCTGACGGCGCAGGGGGCGCCGCGCTGCCCGTCCTGCCAGCAGTGGATGGACCCGACCCGCCATCGCTGCCCAGAGTTCGGTGAGCTGCCGGGTGTGGCCGGGACGCGCCATGCAAAGAGCAGCGGGGAGTGGGTGCGCGCGGTGTTCCGCTCGACGGGCGTGCGCGCTCTCACGCGCGGTATCGGCCACGCGACCCGCGACCGGGGCATGCAGACCGCTGCCGCCGCAGCACGGGCAATCGTCGCCGACCACCTGCCCGACGACACCATGCCGCCGGCTGTCACGCAGGCCGCCCGCGCGTTCCTCACCGCTGCCGACTACGCCAGCATGCGCGACTTTGTGACCGCGCTGGGGGTCACGGCAGCCCTGCACGATGCCGCCGGGCGCCCGCTCACTACTGTCGCCGCCGACCTGTACGCGCTGCGGCCTGACGAGGTGTGCGCGCTGGCGAATGGTGATATTGCGGTGTTCTTGGGCGTCGAGCCGGTCCTGGGCGGCGCTTCTCTGCTCGGCCACCACCCACAGGCTCCCCAGGCGTTTGCCAGCGCGGCGAACGAGTACGATCAGAACGGTGTGGCCGATGCCCAGGCGTTCGCGACGGTGCTGTGTGGCGCCGCTGGTGCGCCGAAGTGTGTCCGTTGCGGCCAGTACATGAGCGTTCGCAGGGGCCACCGCTGCCCACCGTCAAGTGCCCAGGTGCCCAAACGCCGCCGGCGCGCCGGCCAGGTCTCCCCGACGGTCGAGGATGCCGCCAAGGGGCTGACCAAAGAGCAAGACCCGATCAACAACGAGACGATTGCGGCGATGTTCAGCCGGATCGCCACCTCGATCGCCTCCCAGCCCCGCCGCGTAATCTTTGGCAAGCCCGGCAGCGGCTTCGCCACCGATATGCGCGGCAAAATCTACGCCGACCCGTTGCCGATGGGCCAGGGCGCGCCGCTCCAGGACCAGCTCTTAGTCATCAACGCCGGCATCTATCATGAGCTGGGCCACGAGGAGTTCACCCCGATGGGCTATTGGGCTGACCTGCTCGACATCGCCCGGAGCGACACGCCTGTCACGCGCCAGATCGACCTGCGGTTCGCCGGCCTGGGGGTGATCGACATCACGCTCGACGGTGCGCGGCGCGATGTGCCGGGCTGTTACAATATCGTCGAGGACGGCCGGATGGAGCGGACGATCAGCGACGAGTACCGCGGCGTGGCCGAGGTGCTGGCAGCCTCCTGCATGATCGATCCGCGCTGGGATGAACAGGTCGGCGAGCACATCCCGACCCGCTACCAGCTTGAGGGCGCGCTGCTCTACACCGCGCTGCCTTACTTCAGTGTTCCAGCGGCGACACGCGCTGGAATGAGCGAGGAGTTGGTGAGGCTGCTCGACGAGCTGGAGCCGATCATCGCCAGGGCGGTGCGAGGAACGGCCGAGGATGCTTATCACGCATCGCTGTACCTGGCCTGGCGCTTCGAGCAGGCCAATTTACAGGGCGCGCCGCCGTCCAGCGTAGTCAACAAGCGCCCGCCCAGCGATCCGCCACCCGGCACTCAGGCGCAGCGGCCCAAGATCGTCATTGATGGCGACCAGGTGATCGACGGTAGCCAGAGCAGCGGCCAGGGTGGGGGAGCGGATGTCGATGTTGAATACACCGGCAATGTGACCATCCGCAACCCGAAGCAGCGCGGGGAAGACGACGATCAGGGCACTAGCACTGCCACGTTTCGCAAGCCTCCCAAGATTGAGTATGACGATGAGGCCGGTGGCGATCCGCGTCAGCCGAAGGAGGATGACGATCGAGGGGGCAGCGGTGTTGGCCGGCAGCGGAAGGCTGAGGACGAGGATGAGCCGCGAGCGGGCTGGCGCGGTGGCGGTGGGGAGGATGACGAGCAGACGGGCGAGAGGAGGCAGCGAAAGGCTGACGACGATGAGGAGGGCGGGGGGCGTGGCCGCAGCAGGAAAGCTGAGGACGAGCAGGAGCCGCGGCGCCGGGGCGGCGCTGGGGATGATGAGGATGAGAGCGGCGAGCAGCGGCAGCGGCAGGAGGATGAAAGCGGTGGAGGTGGTCGGTATCAGCGCCAGCAGAACGAGCAGGACGGCGGGCGGCAGCGCGGCGCGGGTGAGGAAGGGCAGGACGGCCAGCAGAGCAGCCAGAGCAGCCAGAGCGCTGAGGGGGCGGGCGGCGATGCGGTGGACTGGAGCGACTCGGCCGCCAGCAACGGGCCGGTTCGTGATGCCGATCAGCCTTTTGATGCCGGGGACCTCCAGGCGGTGCTTGACGCGCTGGACGGCCAGGCCGCCACCGCGATCGACGGCATGGTGCGCGCCAATGCGAGGCCGGAGGTTTTGGGTGCGGCGCTCCACCAGCCGCTCGGCAGCCGCACGAGCGGCGCCCAGCGCTATCGCACCGAGAAGGGCACCGTTGCCAACGCCGATGTGGAGTTTCCCAAAGGCTATCCGGGAAGGGTCGGCGCACTTGTACCGCGCCGCTCGATGCACCAGGCGGTCGCCAAACAGCTCGCCACTCAGCTCACCGCCATCCGCGATGAGACCGAGCAGCGCCTCCGCAGGCAGCCGGCCGGCAGGCTCGATCGCGGCCGGCTGGTCGCGGCGATCAAAGGCCAGGAGAACGTGCGAACCCGGCTCCAGAAGTATCCCAACACCAGCTTTGCCGCCTCGGTCACGGTGGACATGTCCGGCTCGATGCAAGGGCGGAAAGAAAGCTATGCGCTGTATGATGCGGTGATGGTGCTCGGCGACACGTTTGATGCGCTCGATATTCCCTACGAGGTGCGCGCCTTCTCGACCGGCTCGTCGGCTCAGATGAAGGCGATCGGTGATCCGTCGTTCGATCCGAATCGGGCCGCAGCGCTGACGAGTTGGGGCGGCGGCGGAACCAAAATGCACGAGGTTGCCAGCCTGGCGACCACCGCGCTCGGTGGATGTGAGGAGGCCAATAAGATCGCGATCTCGCTGACCGACGGCGAACTCCAGGACCACGAGCGCACCCAAACGGTGCTGGAAGAGGCCCGCAGGCGCGGGGTGGTCACGTTTGGGGTGTTCGTCGGCAGTAACGGCCTCAAACCCCAGCTCATGGATGAGCTGTACGGGGCGGGCAATTGGGTCGCAATCAATGATCTCAAAGAAATGCCCCAGCAAGTCGGCAAGCGCCTGGCGACGATCTTCAAGCGGCTGCGCCCGATGTAACCGCCTTGCTTATAGTGCGTTATGATGAACAATAAGGAGCACGATAGCCATGACAAACATTCAACTCGCGCCCGGCCACCCGTATATCGCGCGCCTGGGGACCGGCATCCAGTGGGCACCGGGGGAAGCCCGGCTATTCCAGGGCGGTCAGGTGATCGCACTCGGCCAGCACACCACGGCGAGCGCGTGGGACTTCTGGTATCATCTGGCCTTCGCCGAGGCGTTCCCACAGGTTGAATACTGGTGGTTCCGGTCGCTCTGGACCAACCGCGTGCGATTGAGCGGGCCGCAGGGGATGCAGGACGCAGTGACGGTGTACGGGTACGTGCAGTTTCTCGACCAGACGACCGAGGGCCAGCTCTGGACCCTGACCGACGCCGGTGACTGGTGGGAAGTCGATCTCCCCTACCCGCCCAACGAGATCCAGCCTGTCAATGTCCCGCTGCGCCTGGCGCTGGGGCGCTGTGTGTTTGGCGTGCTGAACGACGACATCAGCCCGGATGCCTGGTACGACCTGACCAGCGTGGTCGGACGCGACCAGCTCGCTGATGCGTTCCCAACCGATAGTGCGGCCTTGACCGCGCTGGCGCCGCGCCGGCTCGCCACACTGGTCTCGCCACAGGCCGACGACGACCCGCTACCCGACGAGCGCCCCTGGCGCCTGGCTGGGATGGACGGCGGCGATCTGCGCGCCGATTGGTGCCGCTTGATGGAATTGCGGCCGGTGTCATAGCGGCGGGAGCTACCTGAAAGAAAAGAGTTTGCACTGAAAGGAGGCGCGCAGATGCCCGGAGCGCGCCTCCAGGACCTCTATGCAGAGGGGAAGGCAGGAGACCTGCATCAATCGCGTTCCGCAGGTCGCTGGGCGAGTGACGGCTCCAGGGACGCAAGATAGTCCAGCAGCATGCGGTGGATGAAGATGTAGCTGCCGCCGGCGCGGCGCAGCAGCACCAGGTCGACGCAGCGGTCACAGAAGGGTACGAGGCGGAGCGGCACGGCACCGGAGCGCCAGAGCAGCAGGCGCAGGACGTAGTGCTGGAGGACGACCAGCCCGAAGACCAGCCCAAAGACCATCCCAAAGACTAGCCCGAAGCCCAGCCCACCGGCCAGCCAGGCGACCGGCCTGAAGATCAGCCCGCTGACCACCCCGACGGCCATCCCGACGGCCACTCCGCCGACCAGCCAGCCGGCCAGCCCGACGACCAACCCGCCGACCAGCGTATTCTGTAGTGAGCGATGAATTCCCTCATTCGGCCATGATCGCTGTTCCACGGATACTTCGCCACGTAGCCCCAAGGCCAGCCCCAAGGCCAGCCCCAAGGCCAGCCCCAAGACTAGCCCGCTGATGAGTCCATTGACCAATCCCATGGCTAGCGCGAAGACCAGTCCCAAGATCAGCCCGAAGACCAGTCCCAAGACCAGCCCATTGACCAGCCCTTCTCGTGTCCAGCGCATCCGATCTATGGGCATAATCCGCTCCGTTCTCCGCTCCAAGGTCAGCCCAAAGACTAGCCCAAAGACTAGCCCAAGGACCAGTCCGCCGATCAACCCGAAGACCCGCCCAACACTTAACCCGATAACTAGCCCGAATCCCAGCCCAAGGAACAGCCTAACGCCGATCTGATACCAATGGCGCCACCTACTATTTACCAGAAGCTCCGGCTGTAAATCTTCAATGCGAAAAACAGTCTGCGACCGCTCGGCCATCCGTGTCGCAACCCAGGCCAGATAGCGCAGCACTCGCTCTTTCGGGTAGCGTGGGTCGGGGCGCCGCGCGAACATCGCGTCAATGTAGTCGCGGAACAGCCGTTCGCGGCGTTTTGCCAGCGTGCCAGCAGATACAATCTGCTCCTCCGGCACTTCCCGGTAGGCCAGCGCCAGCACGCCCAGCAACAACGGGTTGATCGCGAACTTCCACAGCTCACGATCAGCAACGAGGGCCGTGCGCAGGCCCGCGAGCTTTGCGCCCATGGCGTCGAGATAGCGCGTTACTTCGGACTTCGGCAGCGATTGGATGAGTACGGCTCCCTGGAGTTGGAGCCTCTGATCGCCGCTCATCAGCGGCTTGTATTCCTCCAGGCGGCTGCACACCACGAGCGGCAGCAGGCCATGCTCCTGGCGGAAAGCGTTGATGCGCTCCACGCACGTCGCCCGATGCGCCTCCGGCACCTCGTCCAGTCCGTCCAGCAGCGGCAGCACCTGGTCGGTCTCCAACCAATGCTCGGCGATCGAGGACGGCACGGCGTAGAAGGTGCGCAGTTGCTCCTTGAGCCAGTCGGCCAGTGATGGACGCTTGAGTGCCCAGGAAGCGAGGTTGAAGACCACCGGGATCGGGAGGCTCTCATCAGTCGCAGTGCGGTCGAGCAGCTTGTCGCACAGCTCCAGCAGCAAGGTCGTCTTGCCGCCGCCCGGCGCGCCCAGGATGAGCAACGAGCGATTTAGCCGGTCATAGAGGTCCAGGATGGTCGTCCCTGTTGGGAGGTCGATGTGCCGCTCGCCCTGCGCCTGGACCAGTGCCGGTTGGGGTGGCGCGACGGCATCGGTGCGCTGCGCGAGGGGCAGGTCCAGGCGCATCTCGGCGTAGAGCGAGCGGCGCAGCACGTTGTCAATCCAGGTGGTGCGGACCTTGGCGATCATCGCCGCCCGGTTGTTCCGCGCCTGGGCGGCGACCCGCTCTGCGGCAGGTGCCTGATCAAATGTTTTGCCTGTCAACCCTGCTACGAAGGCGACAATAGTGCTGACGACGAAGATTAGCGGCTCGAAAGCGGCATCGGGGAGTAGGATGGGCAGCGGAACACCAAGCCCCCGCAGGAGCCAGAGCACTCCCACACAGAACGCCGCGAGGGCGAAGAGAGCCGCCAGGCCGCGAAGAAGCATTTGAAGGCGGTTGCCCATATGTGTGCCGCACCTCCGGTCGCGGCATTACGAAAGAAGCTACAGAAGGGCCTGCGCCTGCCGCTCGGCGAGCAGCTCTTCGACACGCTGACGGCTGACCCAGAGGCGCCGGCCCTCGCGCCTGGCATCATCAGATCGCAAGGTCTTATGAACCCATTGGCGCGACCAGCCCAGCAGCCGCGCTGCCTCAGCGATGCCGATGTAGCCGTCGGGCGGGTCCGGCTGCATCTTAGATGGCGGCACATCGCCGCAGTGAGCGCGGATCTCTGCAAGCCGCCGCTGCACGGTGGAAAAGCTCACATCCGCCCCCTGCGCGACCAGGTGGGCGTGGATGCGCCGAGCGCCCCAGGCTTGTTCGGTGTGGAGGCGCTCGATCTGGTCGTCCGGCGTCGCCATGCGCGGCCGTCCTGTGGCCACTCCATTGTTCCCCGTCATGGCACTTGCCTCAGTCGAGTTTGCTGACATCGGAGCTATTGCTCCTTCATGGTATCCGTTTTGAGTACGTGTGTCAACATATATTTCTTGCACATGAGTACGCCGCGTGGTAGTCTGGGAGGCAATGATCAAGGGCGAGGGCCAGGTGGCATACCGAGGAGCAGGAAGGAGCCGCATCGTTGCCTGCACACATCCATATCGTCGATGATGAGCCCGGCGTCCGTGATGTTGTCGGGCGCTATCTATCGCGGGCCGGCTACGTCGTAAGCAGCTCGGCAACTGGCGCGGAGGCGCTGGCCGCGCTCCTCCATCAGCCTCCTGACCTGGTGCTGCTCGATGTCTCGCTGCCGGATGGCGACGGTGTTGCGCTCTGCGCTCGTTTGAAGGGAGATATTGCCATCACGACTGTGCCGATCCTGCTGATGAGTGGTTACGACACACCGGAACTGCGCGAACAGGCACAGCACGCCGGGGCTGCCGCAGTGCTCGGCAAGCCGTTCGGGTTTGGCGATCTGCTTGCGTGTGTCGCAGAGCATCTCGCTCCAGCAGCTACAGTTAGCAGCGAGAGCTGACGTCGGTGCTTCGTGCAGCAGCGGCAGATCCTCACCGCTCCGGGGCGCAGCTCACCCAGGTCGCGGCGGTCGAGCAGGTCGATCGCTGGCTCGCCTGGGGCGTCTGAGCGGTCTCAGCAGTCGCCAGCCGAGGATGAACGCGAGGGCCGGATCGTTCGCGATCCGGCCCTCGCGCTTGACAGCATCGCCAAAAATGGCGATACTGCAGCCCATATGTTCATCGTCATTTCTGACGATAGCACCAGGTAGAGCCACTGCTCCAGCATCGCCATATTCGACGATGGCGGCCGTGGCCAGCCTCGCCAGAACTGACGATGCGCGCTCGAGCAACCTGTTCGGTGCTGGCGGTCGAGCACCACCGCTTTGTAACAAGGGGCCGGGAATGGACGGCGGCAAAGCAGGTGCGGGGGTCTTCCAGCAAATTATTAACCAGATCCCGCCCCACGCGGTCTATATCGAGGCGTTCCTCGGCCAAGGTGCGGTTCTGCGCAACAAGCGCGTGGCCGAACGCACGATCGGCGTCGAGCTGGATGCCCAGGTTATCGCCGAGCACTGGCGCGGCGATGAGGTGCCGAACCTTGAGATCATTTGTGGCGATGCGCTGGCCCTCCTGCGCAGCTACTCCTGGCGTGGCGATGAGTTTGTGTACCTGGACCCGCCGTACTTGATGGCGACCCGCAGCACGCCCAGGCCGATCTACCGCCACGAGTTCGCCACGATCGAGGAGCACCGCGAGCTATTGAGCCTGCTTAGGTCGCTGCCCTGCCCGATCGCGATTTCTGGGTATCGCTCCTGGCTGTACGAGCTGGAGCTGGCCGGCTGGCGGGTGATCAGCTACCAGACCGTTAAGCGTAGCGGCGCGCTGGGGGTCGAGCACCTGTGGATGAACTACAGGGCTCCACTCGAATTGCACGATTATCGCTTTCTTGGGGGCGATTTCCGGGCGCGCGAGCGGATAGGGCGCATGTGTGAGCGCTGGAAAGCTCGGCTATGGAGGATGCCGGATCTGGAGCGCCTGCTCGTATCTGCGGCGATCGAGGAGGTGCGGAGCGAGATCGCCGGCCAGCCGCGAGCGATTCAGGAGTATCACAGTCTGGGGAGCACCTTCCGAGAGCGCGAGCGGGTGGCGCGCAAGTGCAAGCGCTGGAAGGAGCGGCTACGACGGATGCTCGACATGGAGCGCCAGGCGTTGTTTACAGCGATCGATGAGGTACGGAGCGAGGTCGCCGAGGGGCCTCACGCGGCCGTTGAGCAGGAGGTGCATCGCCAGATTTGACGATCGGTGCCGGCGGCGAGCCACAGATATTAGGGTTTAATCCGGGGCACCCCGAAGTTTTGCAGCGAATATGTGTTCAGCTTTTGTTGTCATCGTATGGAGCGCGTAGAGTTCACGGAAACGCTGATTTTCGTGATACTCTCCGACGCCTCTGAGATCTCAAAGGCTTCGACCTCCATGGTATGCGGGCTATATCACAAAGCCCGTCTTCAAAATCATCGTGCCTGGAAAACAGGTAGTCAATAAGTTTTGTGCTATACTTCCGGCAGCACGATTACTTCTTCTCGTGTTGAACAGCTTGTTGCCCCCGCCTACTGGCGCGGTGACATAGCAAACCCGCACAACAAAGGGGTAACTAATTCTATGGGAACAGCCAGCATCAAGAGCGCCCTTTCTGCCCAAGATTGGGAGAGTAGATTTACCCGATGGGCGCAAGGACCGGCGAAGACGGAACAAGAGAAATGCGATAACGCCGAGCGCATGGTACGTGATGCGATTACCGCCCATGCACCACTCAAGGAGCGAGATATAAAGGTCTTTGCGCAAGGGTCTTATAGAAACCGGACCAATGTACGAATGGAAAGCGATGTTGATGTTTGTGTTCTCTGCAAGGACACTTTCTTCCCTGATTACAGCCAGGTTCCGGGCGTAAACAACAGCACGTTCGGTTTCCCGGACGCGAGTTACAGTTTCGACGAGTTGAAGCGAGACGTTGAAGACGCTTTGGTTGCTAAGTTCGGTCGAAAGGCTGTCAAGCGCGGCGACAAGGCTTTTGACATCAAGGATAATACTTACCGGGTGGCGGCAGATGTAGTGCCGACGTTCGAGGGACGCCTTTACTACAGGGATTACCTCGGCAGGATTGTATATCACTCCGGTACGGTTCTGCAATGCGACAGTGATAGACGCAGGATAAACAATTGGCCGGAACAGCACTATGCTAAGGGTGTTCAGAAGCATGACCAAACTGCCCGGCAATTCAAGAAGAAGGTACGTTGCCTGAAAAACCTTTGCAACGAAATGGCATCAGCAGGAAATGCCAACGCCAAGGCAATGGCATCATTCCTGTTGGAATCCTTGGTCTATAACTGCCCCAATAGCAATTTCAACCACGCTACCCATTATGACGATATGAAAGAGGTAATCGGGTACTTGTGGCACGCAACGAAGACCGACGATACCGCCAGAGACATGGTTGAAGTGAACGATATCAAACCTCTATTCCGCGTCTTGCAGTCCTGGAATAGAAGCACGACCCATGACTTTCTGCTTGATGCGTGGCATTATGTGGGATTTGAAAACTAATGGTCACGTCGCTGCATTTGAGAGTGCTTTTCTGGCTGGCGGTAGCTGCCTGGGCGCTGCTTCTTTTCATTGATGGACAGCCGCTCACGATCAGCCTTTTTAAGCCCTCTTCCCTCGTCCTGTCCTGTCTAATTGTTGTTGTGACAGTTTTCGAGAAATGGGCCTGGCGCTGGCGATTACTGCACCCCTGGTTTGTGCGGATACCAAATCTGATTGGAGCCTACAAAGGTGAACTCAACTCGCATTGGATTGACCCATCTACCGGCAAGATGCGAGGTGCAATTCCCGCTTTTCTGGTAGTGCGACAAACATTGTCGAGCATCCACGTTCGGCTTTATACGGCGGAGTTCGAAGTTTTGCTCGGTGCTCGCATCGTTTATCGAAGCGCCGGACGGCAATCACGAGCTGTTATACACCTATCGCAATGAGCCACGGCTTGAAGTTCGCCCGCGAAGTCCAATCCACTACGGCGGGACGCGGCTGGCTATAGGTCGGGAAACGGAACAGCTTGAGGGCACCTATTGGACGGATCGCCAGTCCATCGGCGAGATGAAGTTCACGCGCATCAGCCGAGAGATGCCCCGCAGCTTTCAGGAAGGCGAGGCGCTTGCCAATCGCCTGAAACCTGCTACACCTTAGAAATTCCAAACCGAGGATACACATGAGTGGATACCAACTCACCAAGCAGCAGATGGACGATATCTCCGTGGACGAGCTTGCCATGCTGGTACTGCGTATTCTTCAGCGCAACCATCGCGACCAGGAAGCGGGACGGCGGGGAGTAACTTACTATCCCTACCAGATTCCCAGCATCCTGGCGTTTGAGCTTGCCAGCCGTGAGGGTCCGTCATCCGGGCAAACCGATGCAAGGTTCCGACAAAAATTTGCCGAGGCTGTCCATCAACTGCAACATGGCGGCTTCATCATGCAAGATCCCACGCAGACCCATTCGCAGGAGTTTCAGCGCCCCACTACCAAGGGATTGCAGGTCGATACCTCAGCCCCGGTGCTTGGGATTACGAGCGGCGACGAGTTCTTACGCAAGATCGAAGCCGATACGGGCACGCTTGATGATGTCGCCAGAACCTACCTGGCGGAGAGCTACGCGGCGACCGAGCATAATTTGTGGCTGTCGAGCATCTTCATGCCGGGGGCCGCAAGTGAGCGCCTTATTTACGTGCTGGCCGAGCACGTGGACCACTTGCTTGCAGACCCAGCGGCGAGCGCGGCTTTGAGCAATATCAACAGTGTCCGGCAACGCAAGGAATGGATTGTATCTCACCTTGCTACCCTGCGAAGGAAGTTTCCTGCGCACCGCGAGGCATTCACCGATGTCGAAGATAAGTTCGATAGCCTGTACAACACCTACCGCTACCAGAGAAATTCGGTAGGCCATCCTAGAGACGCCGTGCTCAAACCGGACATTCGGCAGTCCAAGGCAATGCTCTTCAGTTTCGGCTTGTATGCCCAAGCTGTGAACGCCATTCTAGCGATTCCGTGACTTCATCTACGCAGCCGCACAAGTACCGATCGCGGTGGTGCGCTTCCCTGGCCGAACCCTCACCAATATCCTCAGCATTCCGGCGCACATACTTGCCTATATGGGCTGCGACCACGATTTGCACGAACAGTAGCAATAGTGGTCGCACTCCTGTAACTTAACCGCTGCTGTCATGATCAGCCTGTCGGTACAACTCGCTGATCACGGCTGCCATCCGTGCGATATCCTCCTCTGAGAAGGGATCGCGCTGTGCGACGGGTCGCATTGATGAGTACATAGCCGACCACGGCGCTATCGGGAGCAGGCGCGAGGATGCCTATGTTTGGTGTGTGGGGTATGATCGAGATGTGCCAGAGGCCGATCGTGGCCTTCCAGGAGGCTCCACAGTTCTTCCGGCGAGGGAGGTACAGGCACAGGTCGCCCTGCGCTGGCGAGGTTACATGGTGCGCTTTGTCGAAGGGCAGTATGAGATCACGAGGGCTGGTGATCCAAACCGTCCAGTTCGTCGATCATGCAGGGCTGATCGCCGAAGTACAAGTACTGCTCCAGCTCGACTAGGCGTCGGCCGGCGACGACCAGATGAGCGATGAGGAGCAATGAGGAGGATAGGTGCTTTGGGGGCTAGGGCGATTCGGTGCGTATCTCTGGCGCCTAACACACTGTTGCGCCGCAGTCTTGAAAGGTGCGTAGGGCCGAGACATTGATGATTGGGAAGGCAATGATCAGCTAGAGAATCGTTAGAGAGGAGGCAACTGTAAAGTGGGTATCCCACCATATATAACGTTCCTAAATGAGTTGTAAAAGGGGGTGTGGGGGAAGTCCCCACAAAACCCCTTCTCACTTTACAACCCTGATAGGAATGCTATAATTAAAAATACCACTTAACGAAAGTTATAATCCCTTCATAAGATTCTCTATATATGCCAAAAGCACTTTTACGCTAATATCCATAGCGCCTTCTCCAACTTTCGAGGCAGCTCTCGATAAGAAGCTAGTTAGTTTTTGTTTTGCTGTTTTTCGTAATTCTGGAGGTGATGAATTATCTTTTAATTGTTCAAGATCAGATTTAAGTTGTATGGCTTCAAGTCTTTCGGCATACATCTCAAACATTTCAATAAGAAGCTTATCGTTTTGTGTATAAGTAATATCCCCATTCACTAATTGTTCAATAAGTGTGTTGTTTTGAATGGAAACGTTTGGAATATTTATAATTATTGGTCCATGATTTCCAGCCAGAGATAGGAAGGTGTCTGGATGCGTTATCTGAGTATCTGGTAGTATTTGTGCATGGGCGATATTGAATATCTCACTCTCCAATCTTTGGTGTAAGATAAGCTTTTTCTGCTCCATCTCATGTCGAGCATCCATGACAATTCTTTGGTAATCCCGCGTGTATCGTGAGATTTGCTACCGTACAGAAAATATGAGCTGATCAAGCGGTAACGCATCTCGGTGGGCCAGAAGGAAATCGATGGGCATGGTATCCTGTTCGTCAGCGTAACCAAACGAGACGAATGGAGGGAAACCATGCACATCAACTTCCGTACCTATCGTACCATCAAACTGACCCTGGCGCAGGTTTTGCACACCCGTGCCAACAGCCATGCCGAACAGCACCTTAACACCTTGAGCTTGCTGATTTGTGGCATCGTCAGTGCCCAGCATGTGCAGTTCGATAAGCTCGCCAGCCATGCCCCGATCAGAGGACGCAAGAATGAAAGCCTGATCACGCGCTTTCGGCGCTGGGTCAAGCACGACGCTATCACGCTGGAGGCGCTCTGGCTCCCGTTCGCCCGTGCGGTACTCTCCAGTCTGGCGCACCTGCCACTGACCATCCTGCTGGATGGAACCACCGCCGGGCGCGGCTGTGTGGTCTTGATGGCCAGCGTTCTCTATCGTCATCGCGCCATTCCGCTGCTGTGGACGGTGGTAAAGGGCAAGAAGGGCCATCTGCCTGAGGCGCTGCATTGCGCACTGATCGAGCAGCTTCAGGAGTTGATCCCGCCCGATGCGACCGTCACGCTGCTGGGCGATGGTGAGTTTGACGGCACCGAGTTGCAAACCAGATTGCGCGCGAGGAAGTGGGAGTATGTCTGCCGCACTGCTACCAACATTCTGATCTTTGCTCAGGATGGGGTCTTCACGGTCGGTGATCTGCCGCTCTCGCGCGGTGAGGCTGTCGCCATCGCGGATGTGCGCATGACCGCCAAGCAGTATGGACCAATTCTGGTGATTGGGGTCTGGGACGCCAAGCAGCAGCAACCACTCTATCTGATCAGCTCGTTGAGTGATGCGGACGAGGCGGTCAAGCGCTATCGGATGCGCTTTCGGATTGAGTGCATGTTTGCCAATCATAAAAGTCGTGGGTTTCGGATTGACAAAAGCCATCTGGCCGCCCCCGAACGTCTGGCGCGGCTGCTGATCGCCACTGCTCTGGCCTATGTGTGGATTCATGCGGCCGCCGTGTTTGCCCAGGAGCAGGGATGGGTCGAACAATTTCATCGCAAAGATCGCTGTGACTTAGGCCTGTTTCAAATCGGGCTGCGCGCGATACAGTATGCACTACGTGAAGGGTTACGTGTTCCGGTCAGTTTCCGATTGCCCATAGACCCGCCCACTGCCTCACACATGGCGAACGGATTTTCTGTACGGTAGCAAATCGTGAGACAATGCTGAGTGCATCAACAGAATTTAGACCCAACTTTGTTAATAGCTCTTCTGCTCGTTCAGGATCGTTTTTACACAGTACCATGAAATGATCGAATCGTTGGATTGCGGTATCCATCTCTTCGATAGTTTCCCCTTTATCACGATTTTTGAATATGTATGTAAGGCCATGATTTGTTTTCAGTGTATCAATGGAGAACATTTTTCCTTCGACCTGCTGGAGATACTTTTCAAACAGACGTAAGAATCCTTCTAGTTGCTCTGCTTGATAGCGACCACGAGGAATATAGAGACGAAGGAAAATTCCTCTACTCACCTCGTCCAACGTCTGTTCAATTCTAGTGATTATATCTGACCGCCTCTTAAATGGAACAATTTCAATATCGTTATCGCTTATCACACGAAGTAAATTTACAGCCCATTCTTCCCATGGCTTCATATCTTCTAATTTGTTGATTATTTTTTGTGTTTCTTCTTCTATATGTCTATTAAGAAATTCTTCGCTAATACTTCCACTTCTTTCCATTACTTCCCTAATATCCTTTTCGTATTCTTCAGGTGTCTGTATTCCTCGATGATGAAATGTATTAAAAAGATTGTCCTCATAGACAAAAATAACTGATCTATGTTTCTTTAGCTCTGGTAAAAGTTCTTCCCATATGGGTACGAATGCTTCTTGTGAACCGTACAAGAGATTATCGGAGGGCATATAGATAAAAACTGCGGCAACTTTATTGTGATTACCACAAAATTTAAGGGTATTTACAAACTTTTCCCAGTTTCTTGGTTGTGAAATAAAAGTCTTGCGAAATAAACCATATCCAAGGTCTTCAAGCTTACTATTAAACCCATCATACGTAAAATCACCCAACATAAAGACCATTTCCGATAGGTCATTAATATCATACTGGTCGCTCATCATCAGCCCCTTCTGTCTATGTAGGTAAGGAGAACTGTCGTAGATACGTATGGTATGGCGTGAAGGTTTCAGAATAGTTACAAATTGGGAGGATGCTGCCAGGGAAAGAACAGAGGTGAGTGAGCTATCATTCTCTCAGGTCGTGGCAGTGACCATCAGCGAGGCTCCATGGTGTGCTTCGCCGATGGGCACTACGAGATCACCAGGGTCGGCAATTTAACGGTGCAACTCGCCGATCGGGCAGGGCTGATTGCCAAAGCACAAGCGCTGCTCCAGCTCGATCAGCCGGCCGCTGGCGACCAGGTAGGCGATGAGGGGCAATGAGGGGACATGCTTCGGAGGCTGCGGCAAGATTGTTAATCACATCATCTATGAAGTGAAAATCCATAATGGCCTCTCAAATAATTACCCTGGATTATTGATGTTTATGAAATTTAACTCAACTATGAGAAGAAACCTCTTTCTTATCAATTAGTTTTGTTACTTTTGCTTCAAAAACGGCTGTATGAAATTGTTCCCATCCGATTTGTCGCTGTGCTAGAAGTCTTCTCACAACAGCCTCTCGCTCTAGATCAAAACGCCTGAATACTATATCGTAGTTAGGTGGCGGCTGGTCATCACAGATAGCTATTTCGATACCTAACCCACGAGGATCGAGTGCGCTATTTTCGGCTCCTGACTGGAAGCCTGTTTTAGTCACAAAGATTCCAGCAACCTCCGTGGCTAAGGCACGTCGTAGATGCTCTACTTTCCCCCAAAACTCAAACAAGGTACCTTGAGGAACAGGATCGCTCCACCGTTTGCATTCCACTACTACTACTCGATCGCGAGCATCCTTTAGCGCAACATCAAATGTAACAATTGTGCCCCCGCATTCGATAGGTACATCGACCCCATCACCGGCATAAGGTGCAAGGCATTCTTGGTGTCGCAATTGCTGGATAATACTTTGACAAAGTATCTGATACGAATGATTCTGACCATGTGCTTTACCACCTGGCAATGTAATCTCCTCTGTTAAACATCCAGGATGATGAGGAACAGTATAGCATATAAAAGGAACTGCACCTTGTACCGCGCTCTCAGGTCATCAAACAATCCGTGAACTAGATGGATCGGTAGTCTTTCGGAGTCTCCACGCAAACTTCTTGTGTTCCCAAACAACAATCTCTCGTGAGAGTCCCATGAACTCCTTCAACACATCACGTTCTATAGCAAGGTTGCCGTTGACATTGATATAGACAAACCGATCACCAAATTGCCTCTGGATATAGCAAGCGGCTCTACTTTGATAGAGCTGATGATGAGTCTGCACTTCTTGTAGCATCCAGTGTGCTACATCTGTAGCTGTCACACTGAGGTCTGGTTCAGGAATCTCTTCGGTTACAGCATTATCGCTGGTTACAGCATTATCACTCATGGAGAAATCAGCACTATTGATCTGACTTACCATCTCCTCCAATGCGCGCGAGTCTGCCTCCGTCCAGTCTGGGAGGTTGCTTACTTCTGCAAGCGCTCGACCTGCCATTTCCTCCAATGCGCACGAGTCTGCCTCCGTCCAGTCTGGGAGGTTGCTTACTTCTGCAAGCGCTCGACCTGCCATTTCCTCCAATGCGCGCGAGTCTGCCTCTGTCCAGTCTGGGGGGTTGCTTATTTCTGCTGGGGCTTGATCGTTCATGATCACTACTCAACTCCTTACCACATCTATATTCACAATAACTTGGAATTATAGCACATTTTTTCTCCAGTCGGCCAGTGCGACGCCGGCCGCGCTGCTCCGGGTCGGGGAGCGCCTGCTCCAGTGCAGAGAGAAGGGGCTGGACATCCTCAGTGGCCTGCCGCAGCCAGGTGATCAACCCCTCCGGTGGATCGGGCGGGCCTTGGGGCGCTGCGGCCTTCCTGGCGCGCCTGGACCAGCGCCGGCCAGGCAGCGCGAATAATGGGGATTCCATCCACCAACGAGTATTATGCGAACGTGTGACAACGCGCGAGAAAATCACCCGCGCGAGAGGCGTTTTAGAGCGTCCTAATAGGGTATACCTCCTGTGCCTGGTGCATCGCGTATAGAGGGAAGCCGGTTGTCAGCAATTTTCAACTGGGGGTCGTTGCGGTCAACGGGGCACTTTGGGGCATCCTAGTGCGGTCGGCGGCGGCTGGAGTGGGTCTGATCGAGGGAGACTAAACGGGGCTAGGGGTTTCGATAAAACCGACACAACGGGAGGGGTAGGAAAGCCCCCAGGCACGGCGTCCTGAAGGGCTAAATCGGCGGGCGAAGTGGTTTCAGCCGAGTGAGGGCGTTGCGTCAAGCGTTGCGGTCGGGTGGAACAGGCGTATCTGAAGGGGCGTTATGCTCGGACGGAATAGGCGAAGCTGGAGGGGCGTTAGGGTCGGGTAGAAGAGGTGTAGCTGGAGAGGTGCTGTGCTCGGATGGAGCGGGCGACAGTGGTGATACATCAAAGAAAATCTCAAGCCCATACGGCACTGCCACAGCCCCTCGCCACTGAACATCGTCATACAAGCCCGATAACTCGGAACGAAGCGCCCTGCTAAGGGGCATCGATCCAGCAATAAAAAACGCGATCTTATACGATATTATAATACGAGGGTCAACCGGAGTGACGTTAGCCAGATAACTCAAACTCGCACCTTTTATTGCGCCAGCAAGTGTTAAATCGTTGGATGATGCTCCGGTATGAACAATTTGAAGAACAGCTCCGTTACCACGGTCCAGATAATCGAAGTTCAAAGTTGCCGAGGATTTGTCTTGAGCCAAATTGTAAGAAAATCTGCTTGCGTTATTATTACTCGCCAGAATATCAATATCAAGTAGTTTAGTATCGCCTTTGCCCACTACTCTGAGGTGATCTATCGTTTCAATATCTTGCCTATCAAGCGTGATTTCACCTTTGTTCCAAATCAACAACTTACTTATCGTAAGGTTTTCGACTTGCTCGCCTTTATATAATACCGCCAATCCACTAATTATAGCACTACTTCCTCTAATCAAGTTATTACTTCTGATAGCCCAACAAGGCTCCTTCTTTTGTTTGCTTTTCCGATAAAAATAATACCCCGTAACTAGGCCGATAACGCCGAAGAGGACGCTAATAACGATACCTACGATACCTAAAAGGGTGCCAGTGTCCATATGTATGCTCCTTGTAATAGAGGACCCTATCTCCCAAACGGCCAGAACAACCCGACGAGCTTACCAATAGTAAACGATAATAAGCTCTGTGTCGAAAGAACTGGCGGCTGTGCCTCCACCGTCTCGGCGGCCTCCTCCTGCTCTAACCCGCCTCGCGGCGCAGCTTTGCAAGGTTCTCGCGCGCCCACTCCTGGCCGGCAAGGTAGGCTTCGAGGGGGACGCCGTAGAAGCGGGCCATCGCTTCGGGGTCTGAAGGGTTGATACGGCTTCTCTTAGCCGCCTCAATATCGCGGCTTAGGTTAAAACTGTAGTTTTGCAAAGTTAGGGTAGGGCCAAATGGGCCTTGATATTGGACAGACTCTGCCCTTGCTGAACCTGCTCAACCACCCAGGCGATCGTTTTGCCCAAGGTCTCGCGAGACATGGCGCGACAGGACTCGCCGATGGTCATTAGGCGTGCCTGAGCCCATTCCTGCGCACGGTCGTGCCGCAACTGGGTCATCAAGGCGCTGTACGCCAGGAATACGAGATACATATGCCGTGTCTGGCTCTCGCCCTTCCTGAGCTGACAATCGCCCATGCCGAGATGCTGCTTCCCGTCCCGATGGAAGGTCTCCGTTCCTGTCCAGCGTTTGCGATACGTCTTGAGGATGCGATGCACTTCCCAATAGGTGCGATTGGTAATCAAGATCTTGCGTGGTTCGGCATCCCGTTGCCCTTTCCACAGCACCACAATCCGCACCGTGTGCGTGACGCCCGGAATGCGAATACTTTTGGTGAAGTACCATTGCTCTTTGCCGTCGACGGTCGTTTTGCGCCGACACAGCGGTCCCAGTTCGACCTTCACCCATTCACTGGCTTTCCAGTCGCGTCCATCGACGTTGATAGTACGATTGAACTTCAGATCACCGACGTAATTGCGGCCATAACCGTCGATGTGGTTGAGAATGTCGGCATGGGTGAAGTAACTATCGAAGGTGAAATCGCCCGGTATGTTCTGTTCCACGACCCAATCGACCAGTTCTTGACACAGGACGGTGTGGTTCTTGAAGAGACTGCCTGTGGCGGCACAGGTGTCCTTCTTGCGAAAGCGGCGGAACTCCAGCGGATAGTGCTTGCCGGAAGCGCAGACGTAGTTGGCGATCAAGTAGTCGTGGGCAATCAGGTGCCGCTTCTCAGCATGATCCCAGAACCAGCCGACATCTTCAATCAGCTTGCCGTCGTGATCGATGAGGGTGTTATCAATCGCGATGACGCCATTCTTGGTGTAGTGGGTGGCAGAGTCGCGTTGCAGCAGCTCGAGGCGCCGCTGGTTGAGCGCCTTTTCCTCCCACTCAACCTCAGTGATCCAGCGGTTCAGGCAGGACTGGTCTGTCGTGACTGCAAACTCGCGGTTGATACCGCTGACGGTTTTGCGTTCAGCAATGAACAGGCCGGTCAGATACTCAGCGAAGTGCTGGCGCTCGGGCTGGTTGGCAAACAGGTCTGCGTATTGGACCAGGAGGTCTTGCACGACGCTTGGGAACTCAACAATCGCTGGCATACCCGCTCCTGGTGGTGATTCATCTGGCACGGATCCGCATGGGGCTATCCTACTACAGGAGCGCGTGTGGTTCAACTTTGCAAAACTACAGTTAAAACGGCCATCATAGCGGCTACCATCTGACATCTTCGCTCCCCATAGACGTTGTATTAGAGCGAGTTGCGCGTGGGTCGTCCCTTCCGCCCCTTCCAGGTCAGCCTTTCTCAGGTCAGCCCAATCCAGGTCGGCCCCTTCCAGGTCGGTCCCTTCTAACGTGGCCTCTCGCAGATTGGCATTGTACAGCTTGGCCTCGCGCAGGTTGGCCTCACGCAGGTTGGCCTTGTACAGGTTGGCCCAACGCAGGTCAGCCCCCGGCAGGTTAGCCTCCGCTAAGTAGGCCCCTTCCAGGTCGGCCTCGTACAGGTCCGCCCCTTCCAACTTGGCCTTGAATAGCCTGGCCCCTTGCAGACTAGCTTCTTGCAGGACGGCCCCTTGCAGACTAGCTTCGTGCAGGACGGCCTTTTGCAGGCTGGCTCCAAACAAGATGGCCTTTTGCAGGTTGGCCCCATCCAGGCTGGCCCCGTCCAGCTTGGCGTTGAACAAGTCGGCTCCTCGCAAGTCGGCCCCACTCAGTTCGGCCCCACTCAGGTCTGCCGCAGCTAGGTTGGCCTCTTGCAGAGAGCCGTCCTTAACCCATCCGTGCGCCGACAAATGCCGGAGTGCTCGCAGTGCAATTCCGTTATTTGGATTGCCTATCTCGCGGATGAGCTGCTCTCTCAACTGCTCTTTCGCTTGTTGTTCGGCGAGCCGCTTACGTTCTGCTGCCTCTCGCTCGGCCCGCCGCTCGTTCAGCCTGTCGATGATAAGCACCGTCACCACGATGCTCACCAGTTCCGCAGTGACGTTGGCGTAGAAATCTCTGAATATATTGTTGACCAACGTGTCTGTATTGGGGGGCCACGCACACCCCTCTTCGCAGTATTGATTGACGTAGCCCCCTATCCCAAGCACCACCGCAAGCACCAACAATCCAAACGCAAACTTTCGGACCTCTGACAGTGCTTGGAACCGACGCCAGAAATTATGTAGTCGCGTCATATCATCACCCCGTTGCAGATGACTACGCAATTGGTTCAATCAGGGTTACAGACACGATTGTATCACGCGGGGCAAGGTTTTAGAACGCAGAAAAGCCCTCCGAAGAGGGCTTCGACGGCGCTAATAGTGGTGAGAAGTACCAAAAAGGCGGGTCTCCTGTGCAAGAAACCCGCCTTTTGTATTTTTAGGTTCTGTGCTGTGCCCGACCACCGACCACTATAGCCCAGTGAACAATAACGTTAGTTATAATCCCTGTAGCCATAGACACCACCTCCCCGTAATATACAAATATACAGGAAACGACCAACATTAAGACCATCACTAGCATTTCAAGCCAAGATGAACGGCCATAGTGGTCGGTGTTTTGCGGTGTCGGGACCCGTTTCCGGGCACAATCCAGAACCTACAACTATATTATAGCACAATAAGCCGCCCAGTGAAACGAGCGCACCATAAAGAGCGCCGGTGGTGTCGGCTCTGTGAGGTTACAATCCGAACGGCCAGAACAGCCCAATTATAGCTGAGAGCAGAAAGGTTGATCCATCCAAAACCCTGCTATGAAAAGCCAAATTGCCTCACAAATGAGGATCAATCATTCTGCCCGCCGCTATAGTCTGCGAACCGTAAATAACAATAAGTGCTGTGTTGGTAGGACGGCCGGCGCGTTGCTTGGAGTGGCGCTTTGAGCTTCCTCCGACTGCGCTGCCTCCGCTGTCTCAGCGGCCTCATCCTGCTCTAGCCCCGCCTTGCAGTGCAGTCTTGGCAGGTTCTCGCGCCCTCCATTCCTGGCCGGCGAGGTAGGCTTCGAGGGAGACGCCGTAGCGGTAAGCTTTGCCCTTCGGAGCGTCCTCTTTCAGTGAAAATCCCTTTGAGAAGCCCAAAATAGTCTCCTTTGGCATTGGAATGCGATCTGAGAAAACCACCACCAGCTAATGGCCTAATTTCACACGAATGCTCCATAGCGCAAGCGCCACCACCACGAATGAAAATACTGTGCTATCCTCACTTCAGACCATGTGCGTGTCAGACGTCGACAACGATCTGGTGCCGGGGAGTCCGGGCACGAATGTGATCTAGCGCCTGTAGGTATCACCGTCTGTTGCCCCATCTTTTTGGGAGCACGCAAGGGAAACTCTTACTTGTTGACCCAGGCGCTCCGTGCATGGTCACGTTGCAAGGAGGTCAGGATGCACATCTTGTATCAGCGCTGTTGTGGTTTGGACGTGCATAAACAGCGGGTCAGCGCCTGCTTGTTACTGCCGGGCAATGATCGTCGTCAGCAGAAGGTTGCACGCTCCTTTGGGACCACCACCAGCCAACTCCAAGCCCTCAAGGAGTGGTTAGTCGCAGCAGACTGCACTCACGTCGCCATGGAAAGCACCGGGCCATACTGGAAACCAGTCTACAACATCTTGGAAGACAGCTTTACTCTGATCCTGGCGAATGCCCAACACATTAAGGCCCTACCAGGACGCAAGACCGATGTTGGTGATGCCGAATGGATTGCAGATCTGCTCCAGCATGGTCTGATACGCAGTAGTTTCATTCCATCGCGACCCCTGCGTGAACTGCGCGAACTGACCCGCTATCGCAAAACCTTGATCCAAGAACGCTCCGCAGAAATCAACCGGGTGCAGAAAGTGCTGGAGGGAGCCAATATCAAACTCGGCTCAGTCGCAACCAATGTTTTGGGGGTGTCTGGACGGGCGATGCTGGATGCGCTGGTCAACGGCACCACAGATAGTAACGTTTTAGCCGACTTGGCTCAGGGCAGGTTGCGCAAGAAGATACCCGAACTCCAAGCCGCCTTGAACGGGCTGATCGCAGATCATCAACGCTTCGTGCTGGGCCAACAGTTAGCGCATATTGATAGTTTGAACGCGATGATCGTCACGTGCAGCGCTGAGATAGAGCAGCGCTTTGCCGACCATCAGGAGCTGATCAGACGGCTCTGCACGATACCGGGGGTCGGGCAACGAACAGCCGAAACGCTGCTGGCAGAGATTGGTACGGATATGAGTTGCTTTCCGAGTGCCAAACATCTGGCCTCCTGGGCTGGTTTGTGTCCAGGCAATCACGAGAGCGCGGGGAAGCGTAAATCAGGCAAAACGCGCAAAGGCAGCCGCTGGTTGCGGGAAGCGTTAGTAGAGGCGGCACGAGCTGCGGCACGAACCCGCACCACCTACTTGGCAGCCCAATATCATCGTTTAGCTGCACGACGAGGCGGTAACAAGGCCGCCGTGGCGGTCGCACAGTACGATTCTGGTCATCAGCTATCATCTCATCCGTGATGGAGGCGAGTACGAAGATTTGGGGGCGACGTACTACGACGAAATGGATCGCGAGCGAGTTCAGCGGCGTTTAGTGCGCCGTCTTGAAGCGATGGGCTGTCGGGTCACGCTCGAACCAGACCAGCCGGCAGCAACAGCATAACGCTTCACAGTTGACAATTGATAACCCCAACGATGGCTCCTTCTGGTCTGCCGATGCTGGACGGAGGTGGGTCTGGAGAGGGTGTGTGCATTGGAAGAGGTTATTGCACCCCAAACGCCCTGCACAACCCGTATTTTCAAGGGAATAGTTGCTATACCCCATCAACCCCTCCGGCAGATCGAGCGGCCCTTGGGGTGCTGCGGCCTGCCTGGCGCTGTTCGCCGCGATCGAGGAGGTGCGTCGCGAGACGGCCGCCGGCAGCGTCTTCGCCGAGGCTGGCCGCAAGGCCTCATCGCCAGATTTGACGATGGGTGCCGGCGCCGGGCAACACAGAGAATACTAGAAAGTATTAGGGAATTGTACGCAAACGCGCGTTTGCGTACAGTTCCGAGTAGCTCACACGGATCGAGAACGACCAGGAGTGGTCATTCTCGATGGTCTGATGCGAGTGATCTATCCAGTACATGCGCTGGAGGTGTGGCTACGATAGTGGCATCAGAGAGGGCTATTCCGTGACAACGCCGCTGGTGTGGTAAGGGCCAAAGAGGAGCCACCCAAGTAGGGCGGCTCCTCTGTTTTATACTCCGTCGTCGATTGCCGGGTAAGGAGGCGATGTTGCCACCGCCCCCTCCCCTCAGAACGGCACGTGAAAGTTTCCCTTCATGCCGCTCAAGCCACTCAAACGCCCTTCTCAGGACGCGGTTTCACCACTTCTAATCCCTGGCTGTGTACTTTCCTGTGACATTCTGGGTGGAGCAACACACGGTTTTCTGCCCTGTCCGTGCCGCCTTTTGTTCGCCAGGTGATGTGATGGTTGTGCCATCCCGTCACCTCAGTGATCTTCTGGTTGCACACCGGGCAGATACCCTGTTGTTCTTTCCAGAGGTACAGCAGCTTCCGTCTTCCGCTGAGTTTGTCTGCCATTTTGAGCCCCAGGCGCTCTTCAAAGTAGACTTCCCACCTCGGATCATACGGATTTGCCGGCCCTCGGATTTTTGTGTGCCGTTTGATCGGCACACGTGCGGCTTGGATTAGCCGGATCGGTCGTGTTGTGTTGTTCGTATCGGCTACCTCGCCGCTGAACACCCAGTGGTTGCCACCGACTGTGTGGAAGTAGCGTTGCTTGATCCATCGGTGGCCCTTTCCGGGATGTCTCCGTTTTGCCCACCACCATAGGCTCTTGGTAATTGCGTGGTCCACGGTCGCAAAAACACGCTTGCTGACGACGTGCCGGTGGTAGTTTGTCCAGCCGCGGATCAGCGGGTTGAGAAGAGTGATGAGTTGTCCCGCCGTCGTCTGCTTGTGTGCCTTGATTGTTTTTCGGACATTTGCCAGAAACGTTTTCACGCTCTTCTGCGACGGTGTTATGAGCAGCTTGCCATGGTATTTGCGCACCGTCTGTCCGAGAAAGTCAAATCCGTCCTCGATATGTACGATACGGGTTTTGTCGGCGGCGAGTTCGAGCCCTCGGTCTCGTAAGAATGCTTCTACCAGGGGCTTTACCTGGTTGTGAAACAGTTCATACGAGTGGCCCGTGATGATGAAATCGTCCGCAAATCGTACAAGGTTGACCTTGGCGCTCGGAGAACGATAGGGCATTTTGGGAAACTGTGTTTGCAGCATCCGTTCGAGCCCATCCAAGGTGAAGTTGGCTAGCACCGGGGAGCAAATTCCCCCTTGTGGTGTGCCTTCTTCGGTTGGGTGGAGGACCTGCTGATCCATGTACCCCGCCTTCAGCCATGCCCGGAGGATCGGTCGTTCGATTGGAATGTGGGCTTCGAGCCAGTCATGGCTGATCCGGTCGAAGCACGAGCGTATGTCACCGTCGAGCACCCACTGCGCGGCGTTCGTGCGGCTCAGAATGATATGGCATTGTTCAATCGCATCCGCTGGCGAACGTTCTCTCCTGAACCCGTAGGAGTTCAGGTCGGCAGTTGTTTCGGCGATCGGGTCGAGCGCGAGCAGGTAGAGAGCTTGCATGGCGCGGTCGTGCATCGTCGGGATACCCAACGGCCGCTTCTTCCCGTTGCTTTTCGGAATGTACAGGCGCCTCAAGGGAGCTGAACGGTAGCCGCGTTGCTGGAGGGTCTGTACGGCGCTTGCTTTTGCCGCTGGTGATGACCAGGTGATCCGGTCGATGCCGGGTGTGTGTTTGCCAGGGTTTTCGGTCACTCGTCGGACGGCAAGTGCTTTGCCGCTAAACGAGCGGGTCAGCAGCCGTTGTAAGGCTTTCACCTTACCCCAGCGGCCAGGCTGTGTTGCCTTCACGATACGCGCTTGGAGCCGACGCACGTTGTGATGGACCTTTTGCCAATCGATGGCATGCCAGTCCAGGGGTTTGCGTAGCAACGGGGCAGAAAACGCCCTTAAACGAGATCGTGTATACTTTTGAACCTGCTACCCTTACAGTTCATCGAGCGGCTGCTCGTCGGGAGCGCGGAGAGGTCGATACTCCCCGCGCTGTATCGGCTCCGGCAGCTCAAAGCTGTAGCGACCCAGAAAGTTCAGGTGTTCATAGCCGAGTGGAGATAGCCGGGCTACCTCAGCATCTTCGGGACGGATGCCCTCCACGTAAAGCTGCGTCAGGGCCTGGTCCATATAGATCGTATTCCACAGCACAATACAGTTGACCACCAGCCCAAGGGCACCTAATTGATCCTCCTGGCCCTCCCTGTAACGCTGGCGCAGCTCCCCCCGTTGTCCATGAAAGACCGCCCGCGATAGGCTGTGCCGCCCTTCACCACGATTGAGCTGGATGAGTACACGCCGGCGATAGGTTTCATCCCCGATATACTCCAGCAGGTAGATCGTCTTGATGATTCGGCCTAGTTCTCCCAATGCTCGCGCCAGCCTGGTTGGACGGTCGCCCTGCTGGAGCGTTCGCATCAGCAATTCTACCTGAAACACGCCGGTTGCCAGCGAGCCGGCCAGGCGCAGTATCTCATCCCAATGATCGGTGATCAGGTTCAGGTTGATGCGGTTCCGGGCCAGGTCATTGAGCGCCCCGTAATCGGCAGCCGGATCGATGCGCCAAAATCGGGTCCCACCTACATCGCTGATGCGTGGGCTGAATTGATACCCCAGCAGCCAGAACAGAGCAAACATGATGTCCGAGTAGGCTCCGGTATCGGTCATGATTTCTTTTGGCTGGAGGTTGGTTTGCTGGCCTAGCACCAGGCTGAGTAAGATCAGACTGTCGCGCAACGTGCCGGCCGCTACAATCCCATTCAGGCCGGTGAACTGATTGGAAACCAGATTGTAGTAGGTGATGCCTCGCCCGCGCGGAAAATACTTGGCGTTTCGGCCGGCGTTGATTGTCCGCACTGGCACCACAAAGCGCAAACCATCAGCGCTGGCGACTTCCCCGCCACCCCACCGCCCGGCCAGTCCAATCTTGGATTGTGCATCCACCAAGCGAGCATTGGAGCGCGCAATCGTTTCAGCACGGATATAATTTTGCTGCACCCAACTGAGGCGTTCGCGGGTCAGGGCTGGGATGTAGGGGTTGATCAGCGGCGCGAAGCCGACATTACAGGCTTGCGCCAGGAGTACGGCACAAACACTGGTCGCCAGATCGTCCGCCCGTGCTTCGGCCTCGCTGATATGGGTGAAGTCGTTGGCAAAGCCGGTGCGCCGATGGATTTCAAGCAGCACTTCGGGCAAGTCGGCCTGGGGCAGCCGCCGACGCACACTGCTCCGCAGCAGCCGCAGGTCGGGCAACTCATCGAGCTTATCCAGCGGCGAGAGGATCAGTTCAGCTTTTCCATCGACCGTCTCGATACGGACGGCGGAATTGTCGTCAAGTTCTGCACTGGTGTCGCGGTACAGTGCGTCTAAGCGTCCGGCCAGCTCCGCAACTTCTTCACTCACCTGGGATGAACGACCCAGCATGCGGCAAACCTGGGGTCGCGTTTTCTCCCATTCCTTATCAGTGAGCATGCCCAGCCGAGGGTCAGCATAGCGAATGCTTGGAGACACAAAGACTTCGCGGCGACGAAGCGCCTGCTTGACGCGATCGAAGACACAATAGGTGTAGGCCATGCGATCAATCGTTTGCTGAGAGGTGAGGACGTAGCGCTGCCATACCCGATTGATGACCGCGCGTGGTGCATTGTTGAGTGACGCCCGCTCCTTCGCTTCAATGTCCTGTAGAAAACGATAGGCATCCAGGATCGGTTTGCCGGCTGGGAGCGCTTCAAACTGCATGGTGCGCAGGAAACTGGGCCGGATGCGACCCACCCGGCGAGAGCGCGCGGCGAGTTCATCGTAGTAGGTGTTATCCGGGGGTTGGGCCAGGTCAGCCACCTGATCGAGCGCGATGGCGATCTCCTCGGGTGGCACGATCGTCAGCACCAACGATCGCAGATCAGCATCGGCCAGTGTGGGGTCGAGCACCATTGCGCCGATCGTTGCGAGTTGGAGCGCTGCGGCATCCAGGTCTTTGAGGGTTCGCAACCGTTGCTTGATGCCTGCCTGAACGGCATCGGCAAACAGCGTGGTAAAGAAGGTATCAAAGATATCCAGTACATCGTCATGGGCAGTCGCCTCCAACAGGTTGACAAACGCCAGCAGGGTCGCGTTGCGCCGCTCTGGCGGCTTCAAGCGGGCGATTGCCTGGGCACGCGCGGTCATCGCAAAGCGCGCCAGGTTGGTCAGGCGACTTGGTGGGATGCGGGTGGCCGTGAGGCGAGGGATACCAAGTTGCTGTATCGTCGCAAAGCGTTCCAGCCCTTGCACCAGTCCCGGCCCTGTCACGGTAATTGGAGGGCGACGCAGTTGTTCGAGCAGTGTCGAACGCGCGCCGAGGGGCACGACCAGCAGCGCGTCGAGCTGGGCTTGTTGAACAGGGGTGATCGTTCCGGCCAGCAAGCGCCACATGCGGGTATTGGCCTGCTCACGTACCTCCACAATCGTGCGCTCTAAGACTGTTACGCCGGGCAAGAGAATTTTCTGGAGCACCAGCCAGGCGGTTGCCCGATCGAAGAGGACACTTGGACGCTCGGTCCCGATCCAGGTCCGGGCGTACAGCCAGCGCAGAAACCGGAAGTGCTGTGGCTGACCGCCGAAGGGGCGATAGTTGTAGGCTGCCTCGATTTGCGCCGCATGTTTCCAATGCGTTTTCCGCACGCAATACAGCGCCAGGCAGGTGGGATCGGCGATGTCGAGTTGAGCGGCCATATACGCGACGGCGCCGGGCGGCACATCAGTGGGGTCGGTCAGGAACGAGCTGAGGAAGCGCGCGGTGCAGATTTGGACGGCCATACCGAGCCGGGTATGATCCTCGCGGCAGGTCTTGAGCAGTGTACGATCGGCATCATCGAGGTAGAAGTAGCGTGCGAGTTGGATAGGGGTGGGTTCCTCGTTGTAGCGCCCGTAGCGGGCAGCCTGGTCCTCGGTTAAGAAGTCGATCGGCATAGGTTGCTCTTCAGGCCATAGACAATTCGTATACTCCTTCCGGCATCGGGTATCTGGGCATGCGTCTACCGCCGGCGCGGCGCAGCCAACGCAGCGCGCACCTGATCCTCTGTGACCTCGGCGTAGCGCCGGGTCGAGCGCGGGTCACGATGGCCGAGCATGCGGCTGACAATCTGCTCCGGGTAGTGACGGATAAAATCGGTGCCGGCCGTGTGGCGCAATTGGTGGATCGTGTAACGCGGCTTGCCCGCATCGAGCAGCCCCGCGCTGGCGCACAGTCGCTGCCATTGATAATACAGGGTGTCGTAGGCGGTGCGCGTGCCGCGATTGGAGCGGAACAGCGGCGTAACACCATCGAGTGGTCCCAACTCACGCAGATAGGCCCGCAGCAGCCGCAGACTGCGCTTCATCACATCGGCATTGAGGACCACGATCCGCTCGCTGTTATTCTTGGCCTCACGAATGTGCAAACCCTCGCGACCTACATCCAGCGTGACATCGCCGACATTGAGACTGAGTACCTCATCGGCGCGACAGCCGGTCTCACGCAACAGGGTGAAAATGAGCCGGTAGGGCTGTGGTGCCTTGGCGATCGCCGCGTCCACGGTCTTGATATCTTCGCCCCGGATGGGCCGCGGCAGCCGCTCCTCATCCTGGGTCGCCTCGACGAGTTCAGCCGGATTGAGGGAGCACAGTCCACTCTTGAGCGCCCATTTGAAAAAGCGTTTGAGGCTTGCCAGGCGCCGATTTGTCGTGCTGGGCTTCTCCTGCCGGCTACTGAGAAACGCTTCGATCTGAGTAGTGGTGATCGTCTCAAGCGGCTGGTCAAGGAACTGCGCGGCGGTGCGCAGATCGTAGCGGTACGCCTCGATCGTGTTCTCGGCTCGGCCGCGCCGATCGCGCAGATCGGCCAGGAACAACTCCAGTTCGCTCATGAGGGTGGCCGCTGATTGTGGACGCAATCGGGTGATGGTTGCCATGATCGCCCTTTTTCAAAGATAATTCCGAGGAATGCCCCGATCTGTAGGTGGGGTTCGATCGCATCGGTATCAGGAGCAGTATACCACACTTCAAACATAATACGTATTGAACGAAGCGCTACGCGCAGCTAAATCTCACCTACGAAGCTAACCTCCCACTAACAGCCCTATTTGATTTCAGTCTGTTCCTTGGAGCCGTCGCATCTTAATTTCCGCTTATATGCGGTTATTCAGTCGCAAGTGTAATAGATCCTCGTTAAAGTACACCATTGCTGAATGTTTTCAGCCGCAATTGCTTGGCGCGTGTTTTGGAGTTGGCACCAAACACCCCGAAGTAGGGCAGCGGCACTGCTTCTCTCTTTATTCTCAGCCGTTGTGGGAAGAACCCTAACATGAGATGCGATAGCTCTGGTCTGTTCCTCCACTGCCTCCTGGCCTCTGGTTTGCTGCGTGAACATCCATCTGGTGTTATCCGCTTTCACAACAGGAGGTGTTCAATGACTCCCTTACGCCAACGCATGATCGAAGATATGCAACTGCGCGGCTTGTCTCTCCATACACAGCGCGCCTACGTCCAGGCAATTGAGTTGCTTGCCCGTCACTATCACAAATCTCCTGATCTACTCACCGAAGAAGATCTGCGGCTCTATTTTCTCTACCTCCGCAACGAGAAACAAGCATCGCGCTCTACCAGCACCGTTGCTCTGTGTGCGATCAAATTCCTCTTTGAAAAAACTCTTCAGCGTCCCTGGCCTGTTCTCGACTTTATCCGGGCTCCCAAAGAACACAAGTTACCAGTCGTGTTAAGTCGTGACGAAGTCCAGCACCTGCTTTCCTGCATACGCATGCCACACTATCGTCTCTGTCTCACCACTATCTATGCTTGTGGGTTGCGCCTCATGGAAGGAGTTTGCTTGCAGGTCTCGCAAATCGACAGCGCGCGTTTACTTGTGCATATTCAGGGCAGCAAAGGCAACAAAGACCGCTACATCTCTTTTCCAGCGCCTCTCTTGGCCCCCTTGCGTGAGTTTTGGCGTACCCATCGCAATCCTCGCTGGCTCTTTCCTGCCCGCACAAAAGGCACCGGCTTTCCCGTTCCTCACGCCTCTCGCCCCATGGCTAATGAAAGCCTCCAAGGAGCCTTGCGGATTGCACTTGCCGAGAGTGGTATCTCCAAACATGTCACGGTCCATACCTTTCGCCATTCCTGGGCAACCCATCTGCTCGAAGCCGGTGTCAATGTGCGGCTGATTCAGGTCTGGTTAGGCCATTCTTCCCTCAACACTACCGCCGTCTATACTCACCTGACCGAGCAGGCCGAAGCTGTGGCAGTGCTGACAAGCCAGCACCTATTCGACAGCTTGCTATGACAACCCTCAACGATATTTTCCGTCGGTTTGGACCGGCCTATCGTGACCAGAGTGGAGCTGCACTGTCTATCCAGCAGCGGCGCGTGATGGCGGCACTTGAAGCGTGCCGAACCGAAGCGTTGGGTGGTCGGCTTTTTACCTGTCCGGCCTGCCAGACAACACGCTACAGCTACCATTCTTGCCGCAACCGTCACTGTCCGACCTGTCAGCAGCAGGCTGGACGTGACTGGTTGACCAGGCAGCAGGCGTTACGATTGCCTGTCCCCTATTTCCTTGTGACCTTTACGCTGCCAGCCGGCCTGCGAGATGTGGCGCGTCAGCATCAAGCTCAGGTATATGATTGTTTCTTTCGGGCTTCGGCAGCAGCGCTGCAATGTTTGGCAGCCGATCCACGCTTACTTGGCGGCCAACTGGGGATGCTAGGTGTTTTGCAGACCTGGACGCGCGATCTGCGCTATCACCCACACATCCACTATCTGGTGCCGGCCTGTGGTCTCGCTCCCGATGGAGCAGTTGTCTTTCCTCCGGGTACCAATTTCCTGCTGCCCCAGCGACCTTTAGCCATGCTCTTTCGGGCCAAGCTCCAGTCGGCGCTTCGCCAGACAGGCTACTATCACAAGATTAAATCAGCCGTCTGGCAACAAAACTGGATCGTTGATTGTCGAAAAGTAGGGATGGGGGAGCATGCACTCAAATACCTGGCTACCTACATCTTCCGAGTAGCCCTGAGCAATAAGAGCATCGTTGATGTCCAGGATGAGCAGGTATCTTTCCGTTATACACACAGCGCGAGCGGCGAGACACGCACAAGCAGCTTGTCACCGGAGGTCTTCATTGAGCGCTTTCTGGCGCATGTCTTACCCAAGGGCTTTGTCAAGGTTCGATATTACGGCTGGTTGCGCCCTGGTGCTCGTGCGGTGTTGAGCCGGATGCGGGCGCAACTGATGTTGGTGCGCGGTTACGAATTGCTGAGTGAGGAGCTTGTTCGAGCAGTGGGTGATGATCGTGTCCAACATCTTGCCGTCTGTCCAGCCTGTGGCAGCCGGCATGCTCGAGTTCGACCTATTCCACCCAGTCGTGTGCGTGCGCCACCAAGTGCGCCTTGAGGACAGATACAACGGTGATGAGATAAACGCACGTGTATGCCAGGCTCTTGGTCTGGCTATGGGGAAGGGTTGGTCCGAAAGCGTTTGGCAGCACGAGCAGCGGCCATCACCGCAACAGGAAAGTGACGAGATCAGTGTTTCGACAGGTATGATCACCAAGGTTGATCACTCTCGCTCCAGACATATATTCCTGGTCCCCGGATTTTGGCGCGATCTTCCACCACTGGCTCAACCAGAAGTACCCCTGCAAATTCCAAAGGCGCCTCGGCCCGCTTCGGCTTCGTTCAAACGGGCTTATGTGGCGGCTGCGCGCCACATGAAGCCTTAATTGATTATGTTTGAATTTTCTACAACCCTTCTTGGGGGTGGTCTACCTCGTTCGTGTTGATAGCACTTTTCGAGCGGTTCAAGCGCATCACAATGCGGCGCCAAGATCGAGATTCCGCGTATCAACATGAATATGGATTGACTATCTTCTTGGGGAACAGCCGAGATACTAAGATCAAATCTGTGATTTAGCTCATCTCAGAGCAGAATACCTGTCCTTTGCCACGTGGTTTTCCGGTACCGAACCGCTGGCTGCGGCAACCTCATTCAAGAAAAACGGACGCTTCCGTCCAGCAAGCCCATAACAAAGATCGAACAAATATTCGCTACAATTTTTCGGGCGCCGTGGATGAAACCCCAGTTTGGAATCCACGGCGTCCGGGCCTGGAGATAGGCCACCTGTTCGTCGAGCTTCACCTCATACTTAGTCTCAGGTCACAATGTCTCCAGCACTGTGATGGAGGTTAGCCCCTTTCTGGCGGGCGGATCAATCCGCGCAGCAGCAGGTCAATAGTCACTGTGGTCTGCGTACCCAGGTCGACCAGGTGCGGCGAGATCGACCAGATCAGCGCTAACCCTTCAAGCTGGGCGATCAGCGCCAGCGCAGCCTGCTCGGCGGTACTGTGGTGGAACTCACCACTGGTGAAGCCTTGCTGGAGCAGCGCGGCCAGCAGGCCGTGGTAATGCTGGTAGTAGCGGTCAATCCGCTGGCGCACCTCGGCCTGACGTGCCGCGAGTGCGTAGAACTCAAGCATGATCGGTCGTAGCGCTTCCATCTGGCGCAGGTCGGTGGCTGCCTGCGCGCCGAGCTGACGCAAGCGCGCGGCGACGCTGCCGCCAGTCGCGACCAGCCGCTCCAGGACGCCCATCTCTTGATCGAAGAATTGGTCCAGCAGCGCGGCCAGGATATCGTCCTTGCTCTTGAAATGCCAGTACAGCCCACCCTTGCTCAACCCAGCCGCGCGCGCGATCGCGTCGATCGTGGTGCCCGCAAAGCCATGCTGGGCGAACACACCCACCGCCGCCCCCAGGATGGCCTGCCGGCGCGCTTCCGGGGATTGCTTGACAGCCATGTGATACTCCTTCGAGGAGATAACCGTTTCCAAGGCTTCGCTAAGCCTATAGTGAGGTGTCGCGCACCGGCAGCCGCGGGCGTAAGGCCACCAACGGGACGCACTCGGCCAGCCGCCGACATTCCTCCGCACTGCCGTTGATCGTCTCACCGATCATAAACCGGGACAGCGTGCGCATCGCGCGCGGGTGGCGTCGTGCGTAGTCGCGCAGTTCATCCGTGGCCGTCACGACCGATAGCCGTTCAGCGATCGCCTCCCAGCGGCGCCCGCCGCTCGCGACCAGCACGTTGGGGTTCTTCTGGAGGTTGCGGAACCAGTTCGCCTGGGGGCCGAAGCCCGACGCGATGATGTAGGTCTCGGTGGCGCGGTCGTGCCGCAACACTTCGAGCACCGTCTGGCGCGGCCGGCCGCTGACGCGACCGATGTGGGTCAGCAGCAGGAAGCGATCACCGAGCAGCCAGTCCAGCCGCAGCCAGTACAACCAGATCGGCAGCCCCAAGACCAGCCGCGCCAAGCCACGCGGCGGTGGTTTGTGTGTCGTTGTCTGTACCATCAGTGTCGTTCCTTTCGATTGATCACAGCAGCGCGCCACTAATCAGGCGGCGCGCAGCAGGCTATCGAGGCCGAACTGCTTTCCGATGAAGGGCGCCAGCAGCGGCGTGAACAGGAGCTTCAGTGTGAAGTAACTGAGTTGGACGCCGAGGCGACTGCGGGGGACGAAGGTCCTGGCGAAGCGCTGGGCTTTGCGCTGCTTATCCTCGACGAAGGGACGAACCCGCCGCTCGTAGGCCGCCAACGCCGCGCGATGGTCATCCGTCTTGCTCAACTCTTCAGCCAGAATATAAGCTCCACCCATCGCCGTCGAGGCACCCTGCCCCGAGATCAACGTCAGGCAGTGCGCCGCGTCGCCGATCAGCACCACCCACCCATCCGACCAGCGCGGCATGCGAATTTGCGTGACCGAGTTGAGGTAGACCGGAGTGGCATCGGTGATCGAGTCGATCACTTGCGGGATGACCCAACTGGCACCCTGGTAGTGAGCCTCCAGCATCGCCTTGCGTTGGGTGGCGGCGATAGAGCCGGCGTCCTGCGCGCGGTAGGTCAGCAGTGCCGCGAAGCCGCCGTGATGGTCGGGATAGATCGTCGCCTGGCGGTTGGGCTCCAGGTAGATGATGGCGCCCTCCTCGAAGTGATCCAGGTTGGGCACCGGGAATGTCGCGAAGTAGTAGCCGAGATACACGTCGAACTGGCGCTCTTCGCCGAAGACCAGCCGCCGGACGTGCGAGTGGATACCGTCGGCGCCCACGACCAGCGCGAAGTGCTCTGCCGTACCATCGCTGAGAAAGACGAGCGCATCGTCGGGTGACTGCTCGATGCGCTGGATGGTGGTACCAAAGCGAATCTCGACCGTGTCGCAGACTGCCTCGTACAGCACCTGCTCCAAGTTCGGGCGCATGATCTGGATGATCTTACCATGAAAGGATCGGCGCAAGTCCTCAAGGGCGAGACGCGCGGTCGTCCGGCCGTGGCGGTCTTTGAAGATGAAGTGGTCGACGATACTCTGGCGACGGGATAGCTCGGGAATGAGGTTCATGCGCTCAGCGACATCCCAGCCGCTGCCGGCGAAGTCGATCGCGTAGCCCTCGGTGCGCAGATGTGGGGCTTGCTCGACGACCACGGGCTGGAAGCCGTAGCGGTGGAGCCAGTAGGCCAGCGTCAGGCCGGCGATCCCGCCGCCCGAGATGAGCACCTTGCGGTGCTGAGCGTTGCTGTTGTGCGCGAGCATCATGCCCACCTTTCGATCATGCGGCGTATCGTTACGAAGCATCACAAAAAGCTTTCGTGAAGGTCATGCATATTTTCCCATTATATCACAAACCGGACGGCCGGTCGGTTATGAATAGACTGAGTTTATCGCTTTCGTACATCTGTCTTGTGGCGGAGATACCTGCCGTAATAGTCATACCGGCAACGGTACGCGACTTGCACGAATGCTGACGATGCCCAATACTACGGTCCGGCAGTCGAAGTGCCTGGACGGGCCGTCGCGCGCAATGGTTATCGCCGATCAGAGTTTAGGATAGCGCTATGCAATCGCTGATTCAAAGTGCGCAGGCGCGCTGGCAGGTCGCTCGCGCAGTGGCGCTGCGCCTGTTTGTGCGCCTGGCCCCCTCCGAGCGCCAACGGGTCTTCGCACTGACCATCCTCACCGGCGTGCTGTGCGGCCTAGCGGCGGTCGCTTTCCACCTGGCGATCCGCGCCGCCGAGGGCCTGCTGATCGACCGCGCTCTCAGCGCGCCCGGCTCATCATGGATGTTCTGGACTCTATTGCTGCCAACGGTGGGTGGCGTCATCAGTGGCGCGCTGCTCTCCTATGTCGTGCCCGATGCCCGTGGCAGCGGCATCCCGCAGGTCAAGGTCGCCTACGCCGTCAAGGGCGGCCGCATGCCCTTCCAGGTCGCGTTCGGCAAATTTGCGCTCGGCGTCATCCAGATCGGCTCGGGCGCATCGCTGGGCCGCGAGGGACCGACCGTGCAGATCTGCGCCGGGATCGCCAGCACGCTTGGGCGTCTGGCGGCCCTGCCGCGCCAGCGGCAGCGCCAGTTGCTCCCGGTCGGCGCGGCGGCCGGCATCGCTGCGGCCTTCAACGCGCCGATCGCCGCTGTGACCTTTACGATCGAGGAGGTGGTGGGCGATCTCGACCAGACCGTGCTGACCGGCGTGATCGTGGCGGCGGCGATCGCTGCGGCGATCGAGCGGGTTGTGCTGGGCGAACACCCGGTCTTTAGTATTCCGCCCGGCTACGGGCTGCATCACCTCGAGTCGCTGCTGCTGTATGCGCTGTTGGGCATTGCCGGAGCCGGCATCGCGCTGCTGTTCACCGAGTCGCTACTGGGGCTGCGCGCGGGCTTTCAGCGCCTTGCCGCAGTGCCGCCCTGGGCGCGCCCCGGCATCGGTGGCCTGATCACGGGCGCGCTGGCCGTGGTCGCGCTGTTGTGGCTCAAGACCGGCGGCGTCACTGGGGGCGGCTACGACACGCTGGGCCGCGCGCTCGCAAGCCAACTGGCCGTGCGGGTGATGCTGGCGCTGTGCCTGATGAAGCTGGCCGCGACCGTGTTTTGCTACAGCAGCGGCGGCGCGGGCGGAATCTTCGCGCCATCGCTGTTCATCGGCGGGATGCTGGGTGGGGCGTTCGGCATGGCCGATGTGGCGCTGTTCGGCCACGACCCCAGCGAGATCGGGGCATTCGCGCTAGTCGGGATGGGCGCGGTCTTCGCCGGGATCATCCGCGCCCCAATCACTTCGGTGCTGATCATCTTTGAGATGACCGGCGGCTACAGCCTGATCCTGCCGCTGATGATCGCCAACATGACCGCCTACGCGCTGGCGCGCCACCTCCGACCGGTGCCGATCTACGAGGCGCTATTGGAGCAGGATGGTGTCCACCTACCGCACCGGGCTGAGGCCGCCACACGCGCTGGAGCAGGTGCAGGTGGCCGAGGCGATGACCAGCGCGCCAGTTACCCTGCCGGCCGACCTGCCGGTGACAGCAGCACTGGAGCGTAGCGCCGCCTACCCCTTTACCTCTTTCCCGGTGCTTGACCTGGACGGGCAGTTCGTGGGGCTGGTCAGCGAGGCGAGGCTGCGGCGCACGCTGGCCGAAGATGGCGGTGGCCTGAAGGTCAGGGCGCTGGTCGACCGGCGCACGCCACTGTTCGCCGACCAGCGCCTCGTGGAGGCGGTGGTGGCGCTGGACCAGAGTGAGAGCCGTCAACTCGCGGTGGTGGAGCGCAGCACACCGCAGCGGCTGGCCGGTATTCTGGCGTTGAGTGACATTGTGCGCGCCCAGGCGCGGGTGGCCCGCAGCGGCACCAGTGTGGCGGGCACTATGCCAGTCTTCAGCGAGGCGCGGGAGACACTGGCAGATCAGCCGATCTTCCGGCGGTTGCGGCCGTTTAGCATGCGCAGGCTCGCCCCGGCTCAGGACGACAATCTGGATCTCCACTACCACACCGTTCAATTGGCACCCGATGCGCCGGCCGCGGGCCAGGCCGTGCGCGCCTTAGCGCTGCCGCCTGGCGTCCTGCTGGTGGCGATCGAGCGCGCTGAACAGACCATCATCCCACAGGGGGAAACACTGCTGGTTGGTGGCGACCGGGTCACGCTTGTGGCGGCATCGCAGCAGCTTGCTGGAGCGCTGGCGGCCCTGACCGGCGTGGCGGTGGAGGGCACCGACGAGAGCGGCGAGCAGTGTTTTTGAACCATTGATCGCCATGGGTGCCGGCAAGCCCAGATGAGAAAAGGGGCAGTGCGGCTTTCTCTTCAAGCACGCTAGCCGCGACTGGCCTGATGCCAATGAGCAAGGAATGCCAGTAGTTCGGCCGGCGTTCGCAGCCACAGCTCGGCGGCGTTCGGGCGCGGGTCAGCGCGTAGCAGGACACTAAGCCCGGGCGGCTTCATCGCATGAAACGCATCGTCGGTCATATCATCGCCCAGATACGCGATGACCGCCTCGGCACCCAGCTCCGCACGCACGGTTTGCACCGCCACGCCTTCGCGCCCTGGCGCACACAGTTCGACCCCACCATCAAGCGTTCGCAGGATCAGGCCGGTTTTCTGAGCCAGTGGCGACCACTGCTGCACCAACTCCGCGCGAGACGCATCTACTACCATAGGGGTCAACCCGCGCCAATGCACCGCGATGCTGGCCGGCTGATCCTCATACATGTAGAGCACATTGCGCTCCTCAAGCCAGCCCCGCGCCTCGGCCAGCCCTTGCGCGTGGAGCCGAGTGAGCGGCGCGATGGTACATCGACCATCTGGATGCAGCCGCTCCCAACCGCGCCCGCCCCAGACCTCTGGGTGTCGCTCCAGCCCGAGCAAGGGCAGCAGACGGCCGACCATCTGCCTACTGATGATCACCAGCCAGGTGTGCCCGTCCTGGAGGATGGCGTTGAGCAGCGCGCGCAGTTCGGGATTGGGGGTGGCCTGTCCGTGAGCCGCATGAAAGAGGGCCAATACTGCATCGTGGTCGAGTAGCAGCGCACGTTGTGGTGCCGATCGCAGTGTTTGAAAGAAAGCGTCAAGGTCGACGGATGGCTGGGGTACGTCCATGATCTACCCTTTCATCTTTATCTCTGAGACCTGTAATCGTGCAGCGCTGTGCAAGCAACATCTTGCGCCGCTGCGGACGCTCAGATTGCCGCTGGAGTTCGAGCCGTACGTGATTATTCTTTCGCCAGCCGATACCCAACGCCGCGCTCGGTCAGCAGGTAGCGTGGGTTCTTGCTGTCCGGCTCGATCTTCTGGCGCAGGTGCGCGATATGCACCCACAAATAATGGTTCTCGCCGCCGTACTCCAGCCCCCACACCTCGGCCAGGATCTGCTCGTGGGTCAGCACCTGCCCGGCATGCCGCGCCAGGTAGGTCAGGATGCGGTACTCGGTCGGCGTCAGATTGACCTCCGCCCCGTCGAGCGTCACGCGCCGCGCTGCCAGGTCGATCGCTAGCTCGCCGACCTGGATCAGCGAGACCTCGCCCGGCGCCACGTCGGGCTGCGCCCGGCGCAGCACAGCCTCCATGCGCGCCAGCAGCTCGTTCATCCGAAACGGCTTGGTCACGTAGTCATCGGCGCCGAGTTGCAATCCCAGCACGATATCCTTCTCGGCCGCCCGCGCCGTCAGCATGATGATCGGCACATTAGTCCACTCGCGTAGCTGTTTGCAGACCGCGAAGCCATCCACCCCCGGCAGCATCAGGTCCAGTAGGATGACATCCGGCGGCTGCTGCGCGACCGCCTCCAGCGCCGCCTGGGACTCCACCACTGCCTGGACGCTGTAGCCCGCTTCGTTCAGACCACCCTCCAGGAGGCGTCGCAGCGCCGGGTCGTCGTCCACCACCAGCACCCGCGTCGCGCCGACATGCTGGCGCGCCATGACGTTTGTACCCCCGGCCGCATTTGCAGCCTCATCCAGTGGCAACGCCGGCAGCGAGAACTGGACCTGTGCGCCGCCGCCTGGAGCGTCGTCGATCCAGATTCGCCCGCCATGAGCCTCGATGAGCGCCTTGCAGATCGCCAGCCCCAGCCCAGTGCCGCCGACATTGCGGGTTGTGGACTGCTCAACCTGGTAGAAGCGCTCAAAGACACGCTCGCGCTCGGCCTCGGGGATGCCTGGCCCCTGGTCGCGTACGGCGATGATGACCTCCTTTGCAGTGTGCCTCGCGCCGATGGTGATCACACCGCCGGGCGGGGAAAACTTGCGCGCGTTCTCGATCAGGTTGAGCAACACCTGCTCGATCCGGCGCCCATCGGCGCTGATCAGCGGCAGGGCGGGCGGCAGGTCGGCCTGGAGACGCACGCCTCCCAAGCGCTCGCGCAACTGGCGAATGACGCCTTGGATGATCGCCTGCGGCGCGAGCAGATCGCGCCGGAGCCGCAGCGCCCCGGCCTCAAGCTGTGAGAGGTTGAGCAGATTGTCGATCAGCTCCTGGAGCCGCTCTCCTTGTATGTCGATAATCTCCAGGAACTCGCGCGTGCGGACCGGATCGGAATCGCCGTAGCCGCGCAGGAGCGTCTCGGTACAGCCTTTGATCGTCGTCAACGGCGTGCGCAGCTCGTGGCTGACCAGCGCGACGAAGTCGGACTTGAGGCGCTCGACCTCACGCAACTGGCGCAGATCCTGAAAGACTGCGACCGCGCCACGCAGAGCGCCGTCTTCGTCCCGCAGCGGAACGCTCGTGACCAGCACGGGGACGCGCCGCCCATTAGGCTGCTCGACGATCAGCTCAACTCCGCGGCGCTCCGCGCCCTCGCGCAACGTCCTGACCAGCGGCAGCTCGTCGAGTGGGCACGGCTCGCCACCGGGCCGGTAGACCCGCCCGGCGAGCGGGTGCTGTTGCAGGTTAGTTCCTGGGGGCAGATCGCCCAGCAAGGAGATCGCGGCGTGGTTGGCGAGTACAATCTGCTCATCGGGCGTTTCCACAACCACGATCCCCTCCGGCGAATGATCGAAGACGGTCTGTAGCCGCTGGCGTTCGGTCTGAACCTCGGTAAACAGTTGGGCGTTTTCGAGGACCACGCCGACTTCGGCCGCCAGGGTCGTGAAGAACGGCAGCTCGTCGGCGGTGAAGCGCTGCGGCTGATCGGAAGCCAGCACCAGGACGCCGATTGGCTGGCCTCGTCCGCGCAGGGGCAGGACGATGCCGCTACGAAGCTGGTCGCCCAGCCGGGACATCAGCACGACCTGATCAGCAGGCAGGCCGGCGGCGTCGCCATCGGCAACTAGGATGGGATTGCCATCACACAATGCTTGAATGATCGGGCGGGGCACATCAACGAACTGCGCGGAAGCGAGGGCCGTGGTCGAACTGGCCATCATTGACTGCATAGTGGGCGCTCCGCGGCCATTGCGGGCGGTATACCGCGCGACCAATTCCAGTTGGCGGTCGGGATTGTGTGCGACCCAGACGGCGCCCGCCGGCAGCGCAAGCGCGTGAGCGATTGTCGTGAGCACATTATGGGCGCGCTGCTCGCGCTGGATGCTTTGCGCCGAGGCCAGGGCGACCGCGTTGAGCACAGTAAGCTGCTGGTTGCGCTGCTCAGTCTCGTTCAGTTGCGCGCGAACCTGCTCGGCCAGCCCTTCGGTGCGTTCGCGCTCAACCTCGATCGTCCGCATCAGCACGACCATGCGCCGGAAGCCGACGATGACGAAACCGAGTGCGAGCAGACCCAATACCCCAAGGCCGGTCGTGATCGAGAATTGCAGGGCGCGTGCCCGGCTGAGCTGCTCACGCAACTCGCTCTGAGTCGTCTGGGTCTGTTGCTGGAGATCGCCAACCCGGCTGCGGAGCGACTCAAACAGCGCCTGGCTGCCGCCTTCGGCCACTTCGGCGGCGGCATCGGCCACGCGGCCCTGCTCGACCAGCACGATCTGGTGGTCGGCCCCCTCGCGCTGCCAGCGCTCGACCACCTCGATAAGCTCGGCCACCTGCACTTCGAGCACCTCGTCAAGGCGTGGCCCAAGCTCGCGCAAGCGCTCAAGGTCGGTTGGCAGCTTATCCTGCGTGGCACGATACTGTTCGAGGAACGCCGGCGCCTGGGTGATCAGGTAGCCGCGCGTATTCGACTGCATCTGCTGCACGTCGTTCTCAGTCACGATCAGCGCATCGGCGAATGCCTGGGCATCGTCGAGCTGCGCGCGGATCGCGTCGTCGCGCGCGCTAACCAGCGGCGGCAACGTGATCAACGCCAGGAGCATCATGACGACGAAAATCATGCCGATCAGCAGCCAATTGCGGGTACGGAGTGTCAGCAGGTGCGCTGTCGTTCCGGTGGGTGTGGAACGGACCATTATGAAGAACTCCTCACTCGTCCTGCCTCCGCACACGCCGTCCGGCGCGGCTGCATAGCGAGTAGCGTAGCCTAGAGACTTTCAGATACTGATTGCGACCATCTACGGCCAAGCCCGGTGATCCCTAGTCGGCGATCCGATTAGATCGGTTTTCTGACAGATGAGCATATTGCACGGTGAGCCTATTGTACCAGGGATGGTGCAGCCTGACGGGAATCTGCTGATCGTTGACATACGCCTTTTGCTCGGCCACGCCGTCAACGCAGGACATTCGGCGGCTTGATATTCACGACCGTGGCAGTCGTTGTTGCCATCTGTGTCGCATTCGGCAGCGTCTCTAGTGGCAGTGCCTCCCGCAGCACCGACAGATAGGCGTCGTTCAAGCCATTCACACCAAACAGCCAGACCTCTGCGACCCCGGCTTCACGCGCGAGGATGAGATCGCGGCGCAAGGTTTCGGCGGACACAAAGAGCTCCTCTGGCCCCTCGCCGTCGTTCAAAATACCCAGGGACGGGATGAAGCGATCACCATAGCGCTCGACGCCACAGCGCAACACGCGCGCCATCTGGTCGTCCGGCAGTCCATCCCCTGTGGCGTAGAGGTTGAGGTGCAGTGTCAGCGCGGGGTAGTCTAGCGGGTCAAAATGCATCCCGATCAGCCGCAGGAACAGCGGGTTGAGGCCCATCGTGTCGTGCGAGCGCCACAGGTGGACCGGCGCATTTCGTTCGCGCAGCCAGCGATCGAGGAACGCGCGGTTGTGGGGCCAGCTCCCAAAGGAGACTGTCGTCTTGTCACGCGGCATCTCCAGATCCCACAGCACCGGCATGTCGGCTGCCTCGTCGGCCACGCGCTCGATCGCGGCCGCGTCCGACCACGTGCCGGGATAGTAGCCTTCTGCGTCGTCCAGTAGCGGCCAGAAATAGACCTCGCGCACCTGTGGGTAGGTGCGCAGAATGTCGGCGCGTCGCTCCAGGAAGGTCGTGCGGTCAGGGGCGGCGATCGCCAGTGTGACGGGGAAGTTGACCTGCCTGAGGCGTTCTAGCCGCCAGGGATCGGGAAACTCTTCGTACAACCCCACGCGCACAGTCTTGGGGAGTACTGTCGACGCGCTGGTGCCGCAGAATACATAGGGATTCCAGGGCAACACCCGCCGCCCTCCTACCCATTCCACCACAGTCGCGCCCAGCCAGAGCAACACCAGAGTCAGCCCGATCAGCACGCTGCGGAGCGGCTCATACCGCGCTATACGTCGCTGGACCTTCAGCATGGTACTCAAGGGCGCGTCTGGCCGTTCCTGATCTGGTTCTGCGGCCACAAACGTGTCTGGTCATACGCCGGATGTCGCTTGACCGTCGCACGCAGCAGGCCAACCTCCACGGTTGAGTCACTCCAGTGGATGTCCTTGATACGCTGCCACGGCAGCAGCACCCGCTTACCGGGCAACCACGCGCCGGTATCCACGACTGCGGATCGAATCACCCACGTCGTGTCGTCGACAATGAAATCGACCACTTGACCGATAGTGCCATCACTGGCCTGGAGGCGGTAGCCGATTACCTCGCGGGTGCTGCACAGGTGTGGGTCGTTGCGATGGGTGTCGCCCTCGCCAGGGCGCCCAACAGCGCCGACGGTCGATGGCGCCGCATACCAGGACATATCCATAAACCAGAGTCCGGGCAGCATCTCCCAACTTATTGAATAGTCGTCATCCCGGAGACCGGCCACCCCTTGCTGGCGCGAGATCGGTGGGTTGGTCAAGAGATCGGGGCTGTCCTTGATCTGCTGGCAGGTCAAGGCGACGTCGAGCATCTGGAACGGCTCGCTAACCGCGCCCAGAACCTGCGGCGCGAGAAGCACGCGCTGGCCCAGCATCCAGCCCCCGATCCGCACAACGAGGTAGCGAACGTTCCCGGTGCGATCGTCGAACAGGAAGTGATCGATCTGCCCGATCGCGCCGTCACGGGCGCGAATTGTATAGCCACGCATGTCATAGATGCTTCGTAACATAGGTACCCCCTTGCATCACGCACCGCAGCGCCATATTGGCCTCAGCGCGGCGGGTGATACACGTGAATTGTTCTCCTGTCCTTACTCTATGCGTTCACCCTTAAGCTGGCCTAAAACAAGCGCCAGGATTCCTAAAGATGCCATAAGGGACACGTGCATCAGGAGCAGGAATGGTTCGTCGTGCGGTTGAGATGACCATTCAAGGAAAGGCGGGGAAGCCCTGAAAGTGTCTCTCTTTCAGGTTTCCCCGCCGTTCTCATGCCCAAATCGTCGCCTGGGACAAGCTACGGCTGGATGATGCCATTGGTTTGTCCCTCGATCGCGATTCGCACCTCGCGCACGGTGGGGAATTGGAGCAGCGTGCGTGTGATCTGGTCGTGGTTCGCCTGCATACGCAGTGCGCCGCCGCCGCTGTAGGCCCGTAGTTCCTGCGAGAAGGCGGCTGTCGCGACCCCATTCTCGATCACCCGGCTGCGCAGCATCACTCGCGGCCCCCAGTCCGGCTCGCGGCCGGTGTAGCTCAGCACCTCCTCCGGCGTCGGGATTACGATCGTGCAGTGCTCCAATAGCCAGGTATGCATCCAAGCACACCCCCACGCCCATCCGGCCAAATCCTGGACGAGCGCGAGGGCGTATTTGGAGAGTAGGAGGTATGAGGTGGATGATAGCCCCTGTTCCTAAAGAACACCTAAAATAGGGCTGGTGAACCCAAAGATATCCTTGAGATCAGCTATCCGGCTGTTGCGATCTGCTGCGCCTCGGGCTGGCCTTGCAGCGCGGCGTCGCCCTCGGTCACCAGCTCCTCGTAGACCTTTTCGGAGATGACGCCGTCGCGCAGCAGTGCCGCAAGCATCGCGCGCTGCGCCCGCAGCCCCTCGCGCCAGGCGTCCTCGCGCTCCTCCGCCCGCAGCGTCGGGTGCGCTTGCAGCAACTCTCGCTGCGCGTCAAGCGCCTGGGCTATCCGCAAGCTGTCCTTAAGGTTATCTGCCGACAGTTTTAGGCACCCTTATGGATGGCTTCGTATCCTGTGGGTGCGGCCGAACGTCGCTATTGCTCGCTGCGCCCAGTCATACCCTGTGCTGATGGTTTCGCTCCATACAACCATTTGGTGAATACAAGAGGAGGACCGATGACCGCCTGGAACACATCTGACAATCGCCTGCTGATCGTCTCCAATCGCCTGCCGATCGTGCTGGCAAGGACCGAGAGCGGGCAGCCACAGATCGAGCCGGGGAGTGGCGGGCTGATCAACGCGCTCAACCCGGTGCTGCGCGACCGCGGCGGGTTGTGGGTCGGCTGGCCAGGCACGACTGAGGAGGAAGCGCTCGACGTGGCGCCGCTGCTGGCCGAGGCAGCACGTGACCTTGGCTACGCGTTCGTGCCGGTCGGGCTGACCGCCGCCGAGCGCGACAAGTTCTATCTGGGCTTCTCCAACGAGATTATCTGGCCGCTGTTCCATGACTTGCAGTCACGCTGCAACTTCGACCCGAGCTATTGGGCGACCTACGAGTTGGTCAATCATAAATTCGCGCGGGTGGTTGCCCAGACGGCCCGGAACGGCGATTACATCTGGGTCCACGACTACCATCTGACGCATGTGGCGAAGGAGTTGCGCACCCTGAATCTCCACGTGCTGATAGGATTCTTCTTGCACATCCCCTTTCCGGCACCGGATATCTTCCTGAAGCTGCCCTGGCGCACCCAGATCCTGGAGGCGCTGCTGGCCTACGACATGCTTGGCTTTCAGACCGCACGCGACCAGCACAACTTCGTTCAGTGCGTCATGCAGTTGCTGCCGGATGTCGTCCTCTTGGACCAGGGGGAGGTAACTGTGGCTCACGTCGGCAAGCGAGAGGTCCGCTTCGGCGCCTTCCCGATCGGCATCGACTTCGGGGCGCTGGTCGAACAGGCCGCCTCGTCAGATGTCACGCGGCGGATGCGGCACATCCGCACGCGGCTGCCCGACATGAAGCTGATCCTGGGCGTCGACCGGCTGGACTATACCAAGGGCATTCCGCAGCGCCTGGAAGCGTTTCGCCACGCGCTGCTACGCTACCCGGAGCTGCGTGAGCGAGTGGTGCTGACCCAGGTGGTGGTGCCCAGCCGCACCACCATCCGCGAGTACCACGAGCTGAAAGTGAGCGTCGAGCGACTGGTGAGCGAGATCAACGGGCAGTTTAGCGAGCCGGGCTGGGTGCCGATTCACTACATCAACCGGCCGCTGGAGTGGCCGCAGTTGCTGGCCTACTACCGCGCCGCCGATATCGCGCTAGTCACGCCGTTGAAAGATGGGATGAACCTGGTCGCGAAGGAGTACTGTGCCTGTAGCCTAGAGGACGGCGTGCTGATCCTGAGCGAGTTCGCCGGGGCGGCGGCGCAGCTGAAGCAGGATGCGCTGCTGGTCAACCCGTACGATGTCGAGGGCGTCGCCGAGGCGATCGAGCGGGCGTGGGCAATGCCGGAGGAGGAGCGGTGGCTGCGGATGCAGGCCATGCGCCGCACCATCCGCGAGCAAGATATCTTCTGGTGGGTCGACGCCTTCCTACGATCGGGTAGCACACCGATGACCTCACCCACCACTGGCGAGTAATCTGACCAGCGCCCTGATCGGCGTCTTCTACTTCGCCTACATCGACCTGGATCGGGTCGATGAGCGCCGGAATGGCGCGCAAGCATCTTGACTCGCAGTCGCGGTAAGGGTACGATGGGCGCACCACCACACGACGCTGTCACATCCCACTCGCCATCCACAAGAACCTCGTCGCATCACGATGGGTCGCCTCCACGGAGACTCGATGCATATTGCTGATCCCTCACGCGCGCAGCGATCGATGAGAACGACCCTGACGCTGCTGCTGAGAGCGTTCAGATTGTCGTCGCCGATCTTCGTAACGGAGTTGTGATTGTGAGTCACAGAAGTAAAGCGAGGTACCGTCATTACCGTCAATGAATCAATGTCCACCTACCCGGTCGATCTGGGACGGGCACCGCCACAGGAGCTGCCGGACAAAGCCAACTGGCTGAATCAGCGTCTCGACGAGGCGATTGCGCGCGTCAGTCGGATCAAACATGCCAACCACCAGAGAGCCGGCGTCATCAAGATCGCGACCCTGACCTTTTCGAGCGCGATCACCGTGCTACTGGGCCTCGACATGGCTGGCCTGGGCTCATTCTTCAATCCGCTGGCACTGGTGCTCGGCGGGCTCGTCACGCTGCTGAACGCGCTGGATCCGTTCTTCAACTTCCGCGCGCTGTGGATCGAGCACGAGGCTGCGCTGGCGCGGTTTCAGCGCATCAAAGACCAGTTGGGCTTCTTGCTCGCCGGGACGGAAGCCAACGCGGCCTACGCCAATGAGCTGGAACGCATCTACCAGGACTACCAGCAAGTCTGGCTCGATCTCGGCCAGACGTGGACACAGGCTCGGCACAGTAGCGATCAGAGGCGCTAGCAGGAGGTCTTCATGAGCGATAGCCCGATCACCCCTGGCAGCGGCGAAGAAGTCCTTGCGCAGCTCACGGGCGTTGCTCACCCATGCGGGCGCGACGCCGGGGCGCTCCCGGCCACTATCGGGGCAGTCACGTCGTCGGCTAGCGCGGCTGCCGCTTCTGGTGCTGATGTATCCATAGGTCCATTATCTCACTGCTGATCATCTCCAAGTCAAAGGATTGTACAGATGGTCTGCCACGAAGTGGCAAGATTGCGCCGGCCCGCGATGTTGAAGCGCCGCTGGCACCTCTCTTGCAGTTTAGCCCACGCGTACTGCGCAATTTCATGCGCGACCTGGGCAATCAGGCGGTGTGCGCCGTGGAGGTTGACGATCGAAAGGAGCAATCCATGAGCGGTGCTGGCCAGCAGCGGCGCTTTCCGCCGATCGCCGATTACGGCGTGATCGGCAACTGCCACACCGCAGCGCTTGTCAGCAGTCGAGGGTCGATCGATTGGCTATGTCTGCCGCGCTTCGACTCGCCGTCGGTCTTCGCCCGCATCCTCGACCTGGAGCGCGGTGGCGCCTGGAGCATCCAACCAACCGAGCCGTTCCGCTCCGATCACCAGTATCTCGCCAACACCAACGTGCTGGAGACGATCTTTCGCTGTGATAGCGGCCGCATCCGCCTGCTCGACTTCATGGACGTTACGGCCGGCGATCCGGGCGCCACACGCCCGGTGCCGGGGATGCTGATCCGGGTCGTCGAGGGCATCGACGGGACGGTCGAAGTGGAGAGTATCTGCGCGCCACGGCCGGACTATGCGCGGCAGCAGCCGCAATTCGACGCACACGGCCGCGAGGTCGCGTTCGGTCGCTTCGTCGTCACAGGCCCGGCCGACTGGCAGGTCGACGCGGCGCGCCACACCCTGACCAGCCGGCTGACCATCCACAAAGGGGAGCGCACGGCCTTCACGCTTGTGGTACGCGATGAGACCGGCGTTCCTCGCGTCGAGCCGTTGGTCGTGCTCGATGCCACCACCAAATTCTGGCGCCGCTGGGCCGAACATTGCACCTACCAGGGACCCTACCGCGACGCCGTGGTTCGTAGCGTGCTGACGCTCAAGCTGCTGACCGACGCGCCGACTGGCGCGATCGTCGCCGCGCCGACCACCTCGTTACCCGAAGAGATCGGCGGCGTCCGCAACTGGGACTACCGCTTCACCTGGATTCGCGACGCGTCATTCACATTATACGCGCTGCTGCTGGCCGGCTATGTGGACGAGGATGATGCCTTCTTCGCCTGGATCGAGCGGACGGTTGAGGTCGAGGGCAGCGGCCTCCAGATCCTGCACCCGATCAGCCCGGAGGGCGACTTGACCGAGCGCACGCTCGACCACCTGTCCGGCTACCGCAGTTCGCGGCCGGTGCGGATCGGCAACGCCGCCGCCAACCAGCTTCAGCTCGACATCTACGGCGAGGTGCTCGACGCGCTGTACTTCGCCTGCCAAGTCGGCCAGTATGATCCCAAAGGTGTCTGGCGCGACTTCCTGCCGATCGTCGACTGGGTCGCCAATAACTGGAACCAGCCCGAGAGCGGGATCTGGGAGGTGCGCGGCGGGCTGCGGCATTTCGTCTACGGCAAAGTGATGAGTTGGGTCGCGCTCGACCGCGGGATCAAGTTGGTGGAGGCTTTCGGCCTGTCCGGCGACACGGCGCGTTGGTGCGCGGAGCGCGACCGAATCAGAGCTGACGTGTTCGAGAAGGGCTGGAGCGAGAGGCTGGGAGCGTTCAAGCAGTCGTACGAGGACGAGCGGCTGGACGCCTCCAACCTGCTGCTGCCAGTGGTGGGCTTCATTGACGGCACCGATCCGCGCATGATCGGGACGATCGACGCCACGATCGAGCAGTTGGTCTCGCACGACCTATGCTACCGCTACCTGGCGGCGCCCGAGGGTCTCTCCGGCGACGAGGCTACCTTTGTGCTCTGCACCTTCTGGCTGATCGACGCGCTGATCCTGGCGGGGCGTACCCAGGAGGCCCAGGCGCTATTCGAGCGGACGCTACGCCGCGCAACCCACCTGGGTCTGTTCGCTGAAGAGATCGACCCGATGACCGGCGAGCACCTGGGGAACTTCCCGCAGGCGTTCTCGCACATTGGCCTGATCAACGCGGCGGTCTCGCTGGCGCACGTGGGTCAGGCCGGCGCGGTCGAGACACGTCACGCCGAGGCAGCGGGCCGTGCCGCGACCGGCGGCGGACACCAGAGGCGACCCAACTCAAATGCCGAGCGCGAGCAATAATGGGCTTGCAGCCACCGCCTGAACTCTCGCCGAAGTATCCTTCACCACGGCACGCTTAAGGCAACGTTTAGTTTTCCCCCGAGCTTCTTTTGGATTTCTCAAGGAGCGCCTGCTACGCTAATGTCCTATTAGCCACAGCGAGGAGTGCGCATATGTTCAACGTATTGGAACAAGGTATCTCCCTGCACGAACGTGCCCTACACCAGGCCCTTAAGGAAACAGTGGCCCAACAACAATATCCAGGGGTTGTGCCTGTGGCGCCGGACTACCAGACCATCGCGCGCCGCGCGCGCGAAATCGAGCAGGCATGGCAGCTGAAGAACACCGCCGAACCTGGTATGAAGCATTATTGATAGCAAACATAAATCAGTGGAAAGGAACAAACTGATGCAGAGCAACCAAAGAAATGAAATGCAAGGTTTTGATTTGTTGAGCCAGCCGGCCCAGCAGCGGCTGCGCGCCCGCGTCGCCGACACGGGTGGTAACATCGCGACCGTCGCGGACGAGATTCGCGCCGAGCTGGAAGAACTCGATCAGCGCAGGGCTGTTAGCTCCGACACCAACCAGCATCAGGCCGATCGGGCCTTCTTCATCGCCCAACTGACGTACCTCGATCGGCTCGCCAACGTAGAGGCGCAGCCCCAGCGGCCACAGCAGCGTGGATTCCTTGCGCGAGTCCGCAGCGCGCTCGGTCGCGAGCCGGCGATCAACTCATAAACACGTCTGTGAAACGCAAAACGTGAACAACGTTTCCATCACGCTTCACGCCGGCGCCGCTGAACATAGCGACGCCGGCGCCGTTTATCGCTCGAACAGCCGCTGACCCTGGAGGACTTGAGGGCCGAACCCGTCAAAGCGTCGAACGGCCCGATCGAGCGCCGGCCGACTGCCCACCAGCGTCACCAGGTCGCCCAGTGCGAGCCGGGTGTCACCGCGAGCGATCAGTCGGTCGGCGCCGCGCGCGACTAAGACAACCAGAGCGTCGTGCGGCAACTCGATCGCGCGCTGCGCGCGACCATCCAGCTCCGGATTGGTCACTGCCACCTCGATGATCGTCATCTCGTCGCCGTGGTCGGTCAAGAGTGCCAACGCCATTGGGTGTGTAAGCAATCCCTCAAATATCGTCACGACGGCCAGCGCCGGGTTGATCGGTCGGGCTCCGGTGGCGCGGTATGCCGCGTCATACTGGGCGCTTTGCATCTGGGCGATGATCAGTGGCACGGCCCAGCGCCTGGGCCGATCGACAGATCGCCAGATTGTGCGCGTCGTCGGGGGTCAGGACCGCCACCGCCTGCGCAGTTGAGCCACCCAACTGGGCTAGGTTGCTGGTCTTGATCATATCGGGCGTGATCTGCCGCACCGCAATCCCTCGCGCCGCGAGGCGCCGGGCTAGCAGTTGCGCGACGGCCGTTACGCTGACGACGAGCACGCCGCTGCGGCGCGGTCCGGGTGGCGGCGCCAGGCGGGCGAATAGCAGCGGTGAGAGCGTACAGCTCACCACCGCTACCAGCACGATCGCCGCATTCGTCGCCGGGGTGATGGCTCCGATCGAGAGGCCGATCGCCGAGGCGGCGATGATCAGGCTCAGCCGTGCTGAGGTCAGCATCCCCAGTGCCAGCGCCGTCCGTAGCCCAAAGGCGGCCGAGAACACTAGTGCAGGCAGCAGCTTAACCGCGTAGGGGATCAGCGCCGCGACCAGGATGGCCTGGCCGTAGGGCTGGCGCAGCAGATCGCGCTCTTTGAGCACCGGCACGACGATGCCCAGCGAGGTCGTCGACAGGATCAGCCCCATGATCCACGGGTCGTTAGTGAGGCCGGCGGCGGTCAAGCCGAACCCGGCGCTGGCTGCGGCGCCGAGCGTCAGCACAAACATGAGCGCGCCGGCGGTAGCCGGCCTGGCGAGCATACTGCGCAGCCGACCACCACGAATGGCGGGGGGCGGCGCCGAGCGCACTCACGTCGATCTCCAGGCCGGAGAGAAACATCAGGTAGGCGAAGCCGAGCGTGGCGAGCAGTTCGAGCCAGGGGTCGGGCTGAATGATGTTCAGCCCGCTCCTGCCGAAGATCATCCCGGCCAGGATCTCGCCGACGACCACCGGGATGCGGATGTGACGCAGCCGGCCGAGGAGCAGCGGCGTCAGAAAGGCCAGCAGGACGACGAGCAGCAGCGGGTAGAAGGAGACGTGATGCTCCTCCTCCACTTGATTCCGCGCGGACAGACACTATCAGCGTCCGCTCTGCCAGTCTCGCGACGGCGCCTTAAAAAAGCCGTAACTGATCGCTGAGTTCCCTTAAGAAATCCTTGTACGCTTGCCAGTTGTTCCCACGCGGAGGAACAACTGGCGCGTGGTGGCTATCTCAAACCGATCTTAAGCCCATCGACCGTCGCGTTACGGCACTCTTAAGGTTACTGCGATAAGCTGCGACTATTCGATTCTCGCGATCTGCCGGGCGAGCATGCTCGCTCGTGGATCGTGAGCGGAAGGAGGTCATCAGATGACACGACGAATGTTTCAAGGCGCACTCGAATAGCCATCGGTACCTGCATATCAGAAGAGAAAGGAACATATCATGCGTAATCTGTATTCCATCACCACTATTCGTGGGATGCCGGTGCAAGTCCATTACACCTGGATCATCGTGGCCCTGCTCGGCGTCTGGGTCCTGGGCGGCGTGACGCTACCGGCTTTCCTGCCAGCATCGGGTGTGCTGGCCCGCCTGCTGCTGGCCCTACTCATCCTGGCGCTCTGCTTTGGGGCAGTCGTCATCCACGAGTTGGCGCACCTGCTGGTCGCGCGCACCTTCGGCGTCCGCTTCCTAGTGCTCAACCTGTACCCGCTCGGCGCCGTCACACGGCTCCCCGATCCCCACGGTAGCCCGACGGCCGCGTTCTGGACTGCCGCCGCCGGGCCGGCCGTCAGCCTGCTGCTCTGGGGCATCCTCATCAGCCTCGCGTCGGGCGGAGCCATCAGCTTGGGACTGGCGGTCGTGCTGTATGTCGTTGGCCAATTCTCGCTTTTCCTGGGGTTGATCAATCTCTTGCCCGGCCTGCCGCTCGACGGTGGGCGCATGCTGCGCGCCGCGTTCTGGTGGGCAACCGGCAATTTCGAGTCCGCCACCAGCATTGCCCGCCGGCTCGGCCAGATCATCGCCTATGGCCTGATCTTCTTTGGCGCCTGGCGGCTGGTCAATATCAGGGATTGGATGCTCGGCGGCGCGCTGGTCCTGATCGGCTGGGCCATGCGCGAGGCTGGCGGGACCGCCTACCGGCGCGCGCTGGTCGCGCGGCTGCTGCACCGCCTGACCGCTGGCGAGGTGCTGCAAACACCTGCTCACGTCGCCGCTCCGGAGGACACGCTACAGGCGTTCGCGCACTCCCTACGTGGGCGGAGTGGCCGCGAGCCGACCGCAGTGGTCACCGACGGGATGTTCCTGGGCATGATCGACCGCGAGGGGGCGCTGGAGGTACCGCAGGGTCTGTGGGATACGCGCACCGTCGCTGAGACGATGATCCCGGCCGCCACACTGGATGTGGCTGCGCCGGATACCCCGGTGAGTATGCTCATCCCGCTCCTGGCCGCTGGCAGTAGGGAGCAGCAACTGCCGGTGCCGGTGGTGCAGGAGGGACGCCTGGTCGGGCTGATCGACGTCGATCAACTGGTGGAACTGCTCGACCTGGAGGATGAGTTCGGCCTGCTGCCACGCCATAATGTCACGCAGACGCCGACGGAGGCGCAGCCTGCGGCAGCCGCGCCGGCCCAGCCCACCCCGACACTTCAGCAGCGCGAGGTGAATCGTTGAGCGTGAGGCAACTGATCCATGATGCGCTCCACCGGCGACCGCCGCGCCGGTGGGGCAGCCCACGAGACGCCGGCGGTAGAAAGGAACCGTGTTGATGGTCAATATTCTGGCCTGGCTACTGTTCGGCATGGTCGCTGGCTGGGCGGCGAGCCGCCTGTTCCAACTGGCGCTAGGGAGCGGCGCGCTGCTGCATGTCGCCGCCGGCGCGATGGGGGCGGTGGTCGGCGGGGTCGTGTTCTTGATCTTCGACACCGCGCCGCTGTCCGGCTTCAGTCTGTGGGGGCTGCTCTGCTCTCTTGTCGGCGCCGCAATTACGATCGGGATCGCGCAGGTCGTCGTGGGACGACCGATCTAAACCACAGCACTCTACTACGCGATTGAAAGGAGCTATGGGAGGATGACATATTGCAGGCAGTTCTCGCCAGCCGCGCACGGAACGACGTATCGGCGCCTGTCGCCGAACGCGGCCCTCATCCAGGTGCTGCGCGCCATCTTCGGCGACGATTGGGTTGGGCAGCGGCGCTTCACCTCCACCTCCGCGCTCGAAGCGCTCTACGACACACTCCAGGTCGGGCCGGGCGCCCACGTGCTCGAACTCGCCAGTGGTACAGGTGGTCCGGCGATCACGCTGGCACGCCGAAGGGGCTGCCACGTCACCGGAATCGAATCAGATACCGGGAACGGGCGGCGCGCCCGCTCGGCAGCCGAGGCGGCCGGCATGGCGGCTCAGGTTCGCTTTGTCGTAGGCAATATCGTCACCGCCGACCTTTCGGGTGGCACCTTCGACGCGATCGTCGGCCACGATGCGTTCATCACGGTGCCCAATAAAGAACGCCTGCTAGCCATGTGTCGCTGGTTGCTGCGACAGGACGGGCGCCTCGCCGCCACCCTGATCGTGAAGCGCGGCCAGCTCGACGCCCCGCCGGAGCGGCCCTCCCCGCTGGCCTGGCCGATCCTCAGCGCCGAGGAGTATCGTGACCTCATGGAGCTTGCCGGTCTGTCGGTGCTGGCAATCGACGACCTGACGCCGACGTTCCGTGAGGTGAGCGCCCGCTGGCGCGGCGCGCTACGCGTTTGGGAGACCGACCTGTGCGTCGAACTGGGTACTGAGCAACTCGCGCAGCTTCAGCGGACGATCGGGACGCTGGCGACATGGACGACCCAGGGCCACATCGGCCAGGTCCGGCCTGGTGGCAGTTCCCCAACGGTGAGATGGGAGCAATAGGGCCGCCGGCATTCCTCACCCGCCAGCAGCGCGTGGGCAACAGTGAAGGAAAAAGACACGCTTAGAGGCGAATATAGATGACGGCCCTGGTCTCATACTTGCTGCGGATCTAGCCAATCGGATATCCGCATCAGCATCGTCCACGTGCATCACCTATTCAATCGATCGAAGGGAAGGATTTGATGAAAGGAGTACGGTTATGACCCAACAAGCCCATCATCACCAGAGTGGGCAGATGGAGCAGTGTATTCAAAACTGCCAGAACTGCCACCACATTTGCCTGGAGACCGTCACCCACTGCCTCCAGAAGGGCGGCAAACACGCCGAGGCGGCTCACATCCGGTTGCTGCTTGACTGCACCGAGATCTGCCAGACCAGCGCCAACTTTATGCTGCGCGGCTCGGAGTTGCACACCCGCACCTGTGGCGTCTGCGCCGAGGTCTGTGAGCGCTGCGCTGAGGACTGCGAGCGGATGGGCGATGATGCGCAGATGAAGACCTGCGCTGACGTTTGCCGCCGTTGCGCCGAGTCGTGCCGGCAGATGGCTGCGATGGCTGCGTGATGGCTGACAATATCCTCTAGCACCCATCTTGCCTCACGAAAGAATCTTACCCTACACGAGCCCGTGACCTCACGAAAGAGCGGCTCTTCCGCAACAACCGTGCTCGGTCATACCTCGATTGCATCACAATGCGATCTTGGCAGATAATCCTCCCGCTTAAGCACGATCTTTGCGGAAGAGCCGATTATCCGTGATGCCATGCGATGTCAAGCCCAGTGGGCGCGAGATAGCGGTATCGGAAGTGGAGCGGTCTGTCTACGCAGAGAAGATCTAAAAGGTCACGGATGATAGTATCCAAACGTCACATCGGAAGGTTGTAAAACGATGTTTCCATCATAGTTGAGCCGGAAGGATGACCAACAATAGCACGACATTCACATCATTCTTGCTCGAACTCGGGCCGCGTCCACCGCTTTTTGGACTGGCGCGGTCACGTCGGTCGGCTTCAGTTCTTTCATGGTCGGCGCATCTGATCCTTCGACATCGCCACCTGAATGCAGCGCGACGAGCCGCTCGTCGATCTCAGCGGCCAGCTTCTGAGCGGTTTCGCTCTCGATCAGTCCCTGGCGCAGTAGATCGCGCAGCGTCGTTCGCTCGACCAGCAGCAGTTGCTCGCGCGTCGCGCGCAGCTCCTCGGCCTCCAGCTCCGCCTGGTTCTGGTATAAGCCATCCAGCTCGGCATCGAGACGCTCACCGCTCGCCCGGTACGCCGCATCAAGCTGCTCGTAGACGCGTGATGATAGTCCGGCATCCTCCCGCAGTCGTCCCAGTTCACGCGCGGCTGCCCGTAGCATCAGCAACTGCGCGCGGCGCTCCTGGTAGGCACGGCGCAGCTGATCGTCGCTGACCAACTCCAAGCGCCGCAACAGCGGCTCCATGGTGAGCCCTTGCACCAGCAACGTGAACAGCACGACCCCGAAGGTCAGGTTGAGCAACATTGAGCGCACAGGCAGATCGATCGGCAAGCTGAGCACCACCGCCAGGCTTACCGCACCGCGCAGACCGCCCCAGAATAGTGTGTGCAGCCAACGCAGTGGCAGCACTGGCGGCAGCGGCAGGACAGCCACACCAAGCCCATAGACCGTGACCGCGCGCGCCAGCAGGACCGCACCTATCGCGATGCTGACCGGCAGGAGATTGGCCAGCAATCCCCGCAGATCGATCGCCAGCCCGATCAGCAAGAAGAGCGCCGAGTTCAAGACAAACGCCATGTACTCCCAGAAGGTCAGCAGTGCCAGACGCGTCGTGGGCGACATCCCGCGCCGAGCGCCGACGTTCCCTAGCACCAGGCCAGCGGTCACGACGGCGATCACCCCGGACACCTGCACCACCTCCGCCAGGATAAAAGTGCCGTAGGTCAGGATGGTCGTAAGCGTGATCTCAATCAGATGATCGTCGATCTGCGCCGTCAGCCGAGAGAGCAAGCTGCCACTGATCAGCCCGACGAGCAGCCCACCGCCGACGACCACCACAAAATCGAGCACGCCGGACGCGAGCTCAAAGCGGCCGGCCAGGACGATGCCGAGCAAGATACGCGACAGGACCACTGCTGTGCCATCGTTAAACAAACTCTCGCCTTCGATCAACACCTCCAGATCGTGCGGGACACCCAGTCGTTTGAAGATCGCCAGCACGGCGATCGGGTCGGTGGCCGCCACGATAGCGCCGAACAGCAGCGCGGTCGGCCAATCCAGGCCGACACCCCAGTGGACCAGCGCGCCTACAATCGCGGCGGTCAGCACCACGCCAGGTATCGCCAGCAGCCCGATCGGAAGCAGCTTGCGCCACAGCGCCGTGGCTTCGAGATGGAGCGTCGCCTCGAACAGCAAAGCCGGGAGGAACAGCACCAGGATGAGGTGGGGAGTGAGTTGGATTTCGTCCAGCTCCAGGTCGCGCAGGAACGGCAGCGGGCCGCGCAGCAGCGCCCCCAGCACCAAGCCGGTGATTACCAATGCGATCGGATAGGGCAGGCGTAACCAACGGGTGGCGATGCCAACCGCTGAGATGATCAGCAACAATGTGATCAGCGCAATATCCAGGGTGGCGACTTCCACGTGTATTACTCCTGCCGGTCCCTGCCGGGCAATGAGGTAGCTACTGCCAGTGTTGCAGACAGTGTGCCAGCGGCTGCTATCGACGAGAGCTGCGGGCGCGACAGGAGTATAGGTCGCCGCGTAATCACCTACACATATCCCCTACTTCCGGTAGCAGGCGCGCTTCTGGCCGTCACTAATCCAACCAATGTGTTATCCAACGCTTAACTTGACAATGCGCTCTTACCGAACCCGGCGCAGCAGCCCAAATCCAAGTAACCCCGCAATGAGGGACGCGGCCAAGATGCCGAGCTTCGCCGCTTCCAGAAGTGGGCTTTCACCAAATCCCAATGCCGCGATGAACAATGACATCGTGAAGCCCACCCCCGCCAGGCAACCGACACCCACCATGTGCGCCCACCGTACCCCTTCCGGTAATGTCGCCATGCCTGTCCGCACCATCAACCACGACAGTCCGACCAGACCGAGCGGTTTCCCCAGCACCAGACCGAGCACGATACCCAGGACGACCCACAATCCCGGCCCGCTGATACCCGCAGGCGAGAGCCGCACTCCGGCATTGGCGAGGGCGAAAAGCGGCACAATGCCAAAGGCTACCCATGTATGCAGTTGATGTTCCAGCTTTTGCAATGGCGCTTGCACGGCTTCACAAGCGTCTTCCAGCTCTAGCACGGCCGTCTGCTGCCGCTCATCGATCAGCATACGCGCCGAGGTTGCCTCACGCCCCTCAAAGAGCGCGGCGAGATGACGCACGCGCTGTAGGAAACCTACCTCGTCGATACGCCGACGAGCAGGGACCGTCATTGCTACCAGCACCCCTGCAATAGTCGCGTGAATACCCGATTGCAGAAACGCGACCCAGACGATAAGGCCAAGCACGATATAAACCAGTGTTGCCCGAATGCCGAGCAGGTTGAGCAGACCGAGAAGGAGCAGAACGCCGATCCCAACCCCAAGAGCGACCAGGTTGATTCCACCGGAGTAAAACATCGCAATCACCAATACCGCCAGCAAATCATCAATCACCGCGACGGCGGTAAGAAAGACCTTGAGCGTCCATGGCACGCGGTCGCCGAGTAGCGCCAGCACCCCCAGCGCAAAGGCGATATCGGTAGCCATGGGTATGCCCCAGCCGGAGCTTCCAGCGTCAGAGGCATTGAGAAGAATGTACAAAGCGGCCGGAGCGATCGCCCCGCCCACCGCCGCGAAAAACGGCAGAATGGCCTGGCGAAGATTTGACAGCTCGCCAACCAGTGCCTCGCGTTTCAGCTCCAGACCGACCAAGAAGAAGAAGATGGCCATCAAGCCATCGTTAATCCAGTGCAGCACCGTTTCGCTCAGGGTAAACGGACCAGCCGAGACGGTGATGTAGGCGTGCAGAATATCGTCGTAGGGGCCAGCCAGCGGAGAATTGGCGATGATCAGCGCGAGGACGGTAACACTCATCAACACAATGCCGCTTGCCGTTTCACTATGAATGAACTGCTGAATCGGGCTGAGAATGCGCGCGAGCGGCGTCTCGGTCCAGTGGGAGGCGGGAGTTAAATTCGACCGGGCCATAATGCACCTAACCGACTATAGAGGCGAATAACACAACGTTCTGTCAGCAAGACATATGCCACATCGCTGGCATTGTCGTCAATATCGACATACTCAATGAAGCCAACGTGATAGGGGTGCAGCCGTTGTGACCGAATTGTGACCACGCTGCGTCACAATGAACCTGTGCTATCATATCCCGGTAGCCGTGTGAGGCCGATGATGCACTTCCGATTTCACCAGCAGCTTGCCGTCCAGCTTGTGTTTGCCACACTCCTGCCGATTCTGTTGTTCATCGGCGCTTATCGCGCCGATGATTGAGGTGCGGCGCCAGCAACTGCTCGAACAGGATCGGCTGCCTGGCGTGGTCGACGCGCCCTCAGAGCTGGAACAGCTACTAGATAAGCTACACAATTAGCACGCAGGATAGAGGACCCCTACCCCGCCCTCGGTTAGGCGGCGAGACGTTGCCGAATTTGGCGGTTGACCAACCCAGCCACCGCCCTCACCCGAGCACTATGGTGGTTGCGATGATCTCGATCTGTTTGGTTCAATGCTTCATATCGTCGTATCCGTCCAATCGTATGTTCCACTATAATCCGTCGCCGCGAGAACGCCCGGTTATAGGCGATGTCCTCGGGCGGACGGTCTTTGCCACGCGGTTTGCGCCGTGGTGTCACGCCCAATCCTTGTGGATGCAGCTTGTCAATCCCAATGTAGGCCAGATCGCCGCCCGCGCCCACCCCCTCTGGCAATCGCTCGCAAACGCCCGACTCTTCGAGCGTTTTGATGTCCGATTGTGGTCCCACCACACTATCGGCGATGTCACAGATCTCGCCGGTCTCTTCATTGACCGTAATCTGGCTCTTCAGCGTATTTTGCTTCTTTTTCCCGCTGTAGTGTTGATCGGCTATCTTGCGGTCCTGATGGCGCTGCACACGCTGCTCAAAGGTATCAATCACTACGATCAGCTCTGGTGTTTCTTTGAGCAGTTCATCGAGGTGGCGACGGCGTTTCTTGCCTGGGTCAGGCATACGCATGCTGTCGCGACCACTTGCTTCCAGAACAGGCAAGACCCGCTCGATGCTGCGCGAAGCGGTCCACTCACCGACACCAAACAGATAACCCAGGACCTCGCGGGTCGGATAGCGGCGCAACCAGACAATCGTGAGCAAGATCTGGTCGCGCTCAGGCAGATCAAAGGGATGGCCGGCCCCTCTCGCCCGTTTACGATTGGGACGCGAAAGTCGCTGCTCTTGTGCGCTTGCCAAGCGCGGCTGCACATCCTGGAGCAACTCGTCAAATTCGTGGACATACAAGCCGGTCATGGCTTTGAAGATCGCTGGATGCGAGCGCAGATAGGTGGAGCGCAAGATCAAGGCAGTCTCCCGGCGCCGAGCGCACAGTATCAGAAGCGACAACGACGACCAGTATACTCCATGCTGGCCTAATTGTGCAGCTTATCTACTGAACGACAGCCTGCACGGCACTGTGGCCCGTGCCGCTCACCGCTCACGAGCACGACCAGTTCTACCTGGGATTTTGCAACCAGATCATCTGACTACTCTTCCACGATCTTTGGAAGCTCAATAGAGCATAAATCGAGATAAACTCTATGTTCTTCCTGGGCAAACAACGCTCCTGGAGTGCGCGATTGTTGGTTCCTGCGCCCCTGCGCCTATGGGCCGGGTTAAGCATGATCCTCCTCTGCATCTTTACGAGCATCATCGAGATGACACCAACCTTCCTTGATCGCGCCGTCACTGCCTCAGACGCAGGACGGTGCTTTTTCGGATTGGGCGCACCCGAGCAGGATGGCCACGTGACTTTTCGCTGGTCCCAGGCGCACTGGGGCATCGCCCTCCTGGGGTTTGTGCGCACAGCCCCTGTGATTCTGACGCTCCAAGTGAGTGCCCCCGTCCTGCTGGCACTCCAGCGGCCACGATTGAGATGAACGGCGCATCCGATCTGCACTTCACGCTGGCGCAGAACTGGCGCACATATCATGTGTTGGCCCAACCAATCGCATATACCAACGAATATCAGCAGATCCGCTTCCACAGCAGCACATTCGTGCCTGAGAACACGTCTGACCAGCGTATGCTCGGCGTGGCGGTCAGGCATATTCGTGTGCAGCAGTTGCACGCGCCTACGGGATCTGCATTCCCTATCACGCCTCGCGCCTGGTTTCTCACCGCTACGACGCTGCTCATGGCAGCAGGCTTGCGTCGCATTGGCCTGGGGATGCCGCTCGTGTTCGGCGCAATCTCGGTCCTGGTGATCTTGCTGGGCGGTCTGCACCTGTACGCCGCCCCGCTGATCGCCTACTGGCTTCCCACTACGTGGCTCTTGCTCGGCGGCGTGGCGCTGGCTCTCCTGATGGCCCCACTTCGCGAATGGCACAGTCGTCAGGATGCTCGTGTCTCATCAGGGCCGAGGATGCTCATCGGCGGGATGGTTGTAAGCGGCACTGGGACGCTCGCCCTCTGGATGCATCTGCCGGTCTGGGTAGGGCTGCCACTTGCTGTTGCAGGTACTGGGATGGCGCTCGTAGCGGTGGACCGCACGTTCAGCACTCAGGAGATCCAACGGTTGAGATGGGAGCGGTGGCTCATGCTGCTTGGCATCACCCTGGTCGCCCTCGCGTTGCGCCTCTACCGGATAAACTCGCTGCCGATTGCGCTCTGGCGGGACGAAGTCTATCATGGACAGATCGCGCTTGAAATCTGGCGTAATCCGGCCTATCGCCCGATCTATGTTCCACGTGTCGATCTTCCGGCCCTCTTGTTCTATCTGATTGCACCGATTATCGGCATCTTCGGCCCGGAATTGTGGACCCTCCGGATCATTCCGGCCCTGGCAGGTGCGCTGACCCCGCTCGCTCTCTGGTTCGCACTTCGGCCACTGCTGGGCGCGCGCGCTGCTGTGATCGCATCGTGGTGTATGGCCGTGGCAGCTTGGGGCTTGTACATGAGCCGTTGGGCCTTTCCGGTCATCTTCGACCCGTTGTTCGTCCTGGTCGCGATTGGCTGTATCTGGCGCGGCCTCACTCCAGGAATCACCCAGCGCCGCGCTGCAAGCTGGCTGGTCGTCGGTGGTATCTGCACCGGTCTCGCGATGTACACGTATCATACTGGGCGCTTGGCCCCCCTGACCGTGGGTCTTTTCGCGATAGCGCAGCTCTGGCGCTTTCGTCTCTGGTGGCGACGCCGCCTGGCGCTCATACTTGGGCTCCTGGCCTTCGCCATCACGGCCACACCGCTTGTGATGTATGCCATCACCAATCCCGCCAACTTTAACAAACGGATAACCTCTGTGAACCTGCTAAACCACCCCGACGGCGCTACCGTACCACCGCTGACAACCATCGAGAGCAATCTGGTACGGTATATCCTGATGTGGCATGTCGCGGGTGATCAGAATGCCCGTCACTATGCGCCCGGCAGACCGATGATCGATCCCGTCAGCGGTGCGCTCATGCTGCTCGGTATTGGCATCTGTCTGTCGGCGCGGGTCCCTGGCCCGAGGATGCTCATTCTGCTCTGGCTGGGGATTGGGATCGTGCCGGGCATCTTCAGTGATGCCGCGCCTCACGCAATGCGGTCGATCGGTGCGTACGCACCAACATGCGCTCTTGTAGGGGCTGGGCTCGACGCGCTGCTGCGAGTTCGCAAGCGGTCCTCACTCCCGTGGACGATCGGCTTGGGCGGCACGCTCCTGGTCGCTGCGGCGCTCTGGAACAGTCTGGTCTACTACTCCACCACCAATGATCAGCGAGAAATGTTTGCACAGTTCGATACCACACAAACGTTGATCGGGCGCAGCGCACGCATCGCTGCAACCAAGGTAATCGGCGCACAACCTTACCAGGTGTATCTGTGGGATGCGAGTATGCGTGGCGTGGTCGTGCGATTCCTAACCGATGATCTTGCAATCGGCCAATTTGACGGGATGAAGCTCATGCCCCCCGCCGACAAGTCTGCGCTCTTAGTACTCCCCGGCGATGCCAGCGCAGCACTCCAGGCCGCAGCGGTGCGGGTCCTCGGTGCGGAGGCTCGACTGCTATGGGTTGGCCCGCGACGACCCGACTCGGACGCCCCGATCTACATCATCTATGGGAGTGGGCCGGAGCTTCAGACATTCGTCGAGCAGCTTCCGTTGCCGTGACATGGAGGTAACGACATCGAGAGTGGTCCTTCGTCAAGATACCCTCCTGGACTGGCATATCATTGCGTCTTGCGCCCATCGAGTTCCTCCGAGTCAAATTGGACGGTGAGACGCCACTTATGACACAGAGAAACTCATGGGTGCTTTGTCAATCTAACTTGAACCATGCCGTTTTCTCAGCTCACTATAATGGTTCGGGAGGGTGAAATAGTTCACGAAGTACCGCGAGAACTGAGTTCTGACACAACCGTACTCTGTACCTCGCGTCGCCGATCGCGCGGTGGCGGCCAGCGAACCTGCCTCCATGCACGACTGCATCGCTAGCCCGTAGTCTAGGCTTTGGCTGCCGTGTGGAGTTCGCCAGCAACATCAGTTCTGACGTTTCCCGACTACCGGCTCCAGCAGCAGAAAGCTCCAAACCGCAATCACGAATTGGGGCTTTCGCCTGTTGATCACCTCACATGTGAGCAATTTTGTGAGCACGACGCGCTACGTTAAATTGTGTCGATGGCATCCGCGAGCAGGTGTCTTACTGCTCCCTCAAAGAAGGGCCGCACATAGATCTGCCGCGGCGTCAGGGGCCAAACTCAAAATCGTCGACGTAGATGATAGCGTTGAGGCTGCTGATGACCATCCGCACCTGGGCGCTCGCAGTCCCAGATGGCGCCAGCTCGCTATAGGTCGCCTGTGTCCAACCGCCTGTCGGGGCTGTGTAGGTCTTGACGGTCTTGGTGCTGATGGTAGTGCCGCCGGAGTCCTGCCACCTGATCTGGAGCTTGAGCGAGAACGTGTCGGCAGTGGCTGGGATGTGTACCCAGCCAGAGAAGGTATACGCGCTGCCTGCGGCCAGGCCGGCGACCGTCTGAGAGATCGTGTAGCCCGTGTTATCGGTCGCGAAATGCCGCCCGGCATAGGCGCCGCTACGAACGATTGCGCTACTGTGGGAGAAGTGGCTGTTTGCGCTCCAGCTATCGGGCTTGCCATCGCCGTTCACGTCGCTCTCGAAGCCGCCGTTCGAGAGCAAGTTTGCGATCTGTCCAAGCGCAAGCTCATAGATCTTACCGTCGTTCTCATTCGGGTCCTGCCGGTTATCGACGCCTCGGTCGGTGATATACAGGTTCATCACACCAGGGTTCTGGCTGCCGGGGGCGCGGGTGATATCCGAGGGTGCAACAGGGTTAAGAAACGATATATCGATCACCCGCACCAGCACACCCGAAGTGGTAACTTCAGCAATATCGGCCTTCTTATCGTTGCTAACAAGATAGAGCGTACCCGAGTCAGGGTTGAACTCGATGCCCTCAGGGTCTTTGTGGCCTAGAGCAGCGGTGTCGAAGTGCGTCACCTGGTCGTCGCCAGCGGGCGCAACGCCATTGAATATGCCATCCGGCCCAGGGCCGACCTGGTAGACCTCGGCGCCGGCACCATCGACGATATAGAGGTTGCTAAGCCCATAGGTCAGCCCCTCCGGATCATTATTGCCAAAGGCAGAGACGCTAAACCAGCTTATAAGGTCGTCGGGTGTGCGGAACTCCCCATCTGGCCCAAGGTCGATCTCATAAACCTTCTTCCCCTGCGTATCATCACTAATAAAGAGGTGGTCGTTGCCCGGATTGATCGCGATGTCGATCCCGACTGGCTCACTAGAGAAGGCCAACGTGCTATAGGTGTCGACCAACATGCCCCCAGTTGTCGCCTCGAAGACGTTGGCCCCGGCAAAATACCTGTGGCATCTCATCGACCTCGCCGTCGACAACCAGCAGGGTGTCATGGTCGGACCAGTAGGTGATGCCGGAGGGGTCGGGGCTGGGCGGCGACCACTGGCTGGTGTCGGTTGTCTGCACCAGGGTGGCGCGCAGGCTTCCGGACCCTTGGGCGGCGGCCGGAGACCCGCCAAGCACAAGGAGCACGCACATTAGTAGGATTGCGGCGGCAAGTTGGTGGCGACTTTTGATGGTAAACATGGCAGACCTCCAAACGAATATGCGCCCCTCTACTGAGAGTACTGGGCTCCGGGCGGCAAACAAGCCGGCACCAGCGGCAAAGAGATTGGCACGCAGTGCTGAATGGCCAGCGCTGCGCGAGCGCAGCCTGATAGCCGATCGCGTGCGCCCGCCAGCGGCTGTGGCACTGGTAAGGCACCAGCTCGCGGCGAGCCTGGTGCCCCAGCCGGCCTAGCACTTCGCCCGGCATAGGCGATTCCAGCGCCGACAGCACGCCTGTCACCAGGCCGGGCGTGATAAAGCCGGTGTGCTCGGTCAGCGCGCCGGCGACCTGCTCGGGTGTGGCCTGGCTAGCAGGTACACAAACTCGGCGCGGTCGACCAGCAGGTCAAGATCGGTCGCGCTGCTCATAGCCGAAGGAATTGGAGCGCCGGTATTCCAGGCCGGCGATGACCTAACCACCGCCGCTACAGTCAATATACCTGTCGAAGCTGTCCACCCGGATCAGCGACAGAACCTCTTCCAAGTACGTCGGACGCTCAAGCAGGATATATTCCAGCAACTCGCACCCATCCTCAAAGATCCGGGGCGTGCAGTAGCGGCTTGAAAGAAACGCAAAGTACGCGCCTGGCTCGATTGGCAAGCTGCGCGCGAGCAGGCTGGTGCTATCGAACGGGCTGAAGGTCTTGAAGCGCTTGACTCGAAAGGAGCCAGCCGGCAGCACTGTGTGACCCAAAAACATCATCAGAGCCAATCGGTGGCAGCCATCCGCCAGGAAGTAGCGCCCCGAGACGAGCTTGCCGGTCGGTGGCCCGCGCCGATCCGTCGTTGGCGGCAGCAGCCGGGCTGCCGTCTTCAGAGTGAGCGGCGCGCTGCTGTCAAAACCGCGCGCCGCCACGCTCTCGTACAGAGCAGCCGACCGGCGCACCCGCTCCGCGAAGCTTGCCTCGGTCGCGGCCGGGTCGCCGCGCAGGTATGCCCGGCAGCGGATCAGCTCGGATGTCGTGAACCAGGTGTGATACGGGCTCTGCCGCGCCAGCGCCAAGAAGGCCGCCGGGTCGCGGCGAAACAGCTCGCGGCGCTCGGTGTAGAACGCAAAAAAGTCGCGCCGCACGATTACATCGTAGCGCAGCGGGCAGACAAGTCTGGAGATCTCAACCCCAGCCCCAAGCTCTGGGGCCTCGGCCCAGTTCCAGTAGTTGCCCAGGTGCGTGACCCGCCTCAGCCAGTCAAGTCCTGAGCGCAGCCTGCGCCAGTAGCGCAACTCGCGTCCCATGCGCGACAATTCCATAGGTTTTCCTGCTATGCGATGCGCTGCACCACGGCCAGATCGCCTTGCCGCTGCATCAGCAGCCGATCCAGCGCAGTTGCCCGCGCCAGTGCTCGCTGAATCGCCCCTTACCGCAGGTCTGGTGCCTCCGTCCGAAGTGCCAGGCGTGCTGTTTCGATCGCAAACCCCTTGACCTGTTCGACGGTGAAGGTTGCGCCTCCCACTTCAACCTGGTCGCCTGGCTGCGGCGGTCGGCCTAACAGCCCCACGATCAGCCCGCCGACCGTTTCCACGTCCGGCAGTTCGTCGCGATCAGGTAGGCCCAGTGCCACCTGATCGACCAGATCGGCCAGCAGAAGGTCGCCGCGCACCAGAAGGATACCTGGCTCGACCTCACGAATGGGTGGCTGCTCGCCTACATCGAACTCGTCGCGAATCTCGCCGACCACTTCTTCAATCAGATCTTCCAGCGTAACTAGACCAGCCGTGCCGCCATACTCGTCGACGACGAGCGCCAGGTGGAGGTGTGTGCGCTTGAAGGACGCCAGCAAATGACCGATCGGCATCGCCTCCGGGACGATCGGTATGCGACGCAACAGGGAGCGCAACTCGAACCTGCCTGGCTGGTCAATCTGCTGGCGTACGAAGTCCTTGATCAGGAGCTGACCAACCACATGATCAATATCGCCATCGTAGACCGGCAGGCGGCTATAGGGCGAGGCGAGGAGCTGAACACGCAGTTCCTCCTCGCCGATCGTTAGCGGAATCGCGACCATGCGCGGGCGGGGCGTCATCACCTGGCCGACACGCCGCTCGCTGAAGTCGAAGATGTTCTGGACCAGCCGGCGCTCGTTGTCGCTGAGTAGCCCGCCCGCGTGGCTCTCGGTCACTACCAGCTCCAGCTCCTCCGAGGAGTAGAGCCGGCTATGCGCATCCGACGGTGGAATCCCCAGCAGCCGCAGCAGGCCATTGCCCAGCGCGTTGAGCAGCAGGACTGCCGGGTAGAAGATGCGCTTGCACAGCGCGATCGGCGCCGCAATCGCTATCGCGGTGCGTTCGGCATACTGGAGCGCCAGCGTCTTGGGCACCATCTCGCCAACCACGACATGGGCGAAGGTCAACAGCGCAACGGCACCGATCAGGGCGATCGTGTGTGCGGTGGTTTCGTCCAGGTGCAGCCAGTGTTCGAGCGGACCAAGTAGCCACTCCGCGATGGTATGCTCACCGTACATCCCCAGGCCCAGACTCACGAGCGTGATGCCGAGTTGCGCCGTCGCAATATAGCGATCGAGCTGCACCGGGCTCTCCAGCGTCTGCTGAATGCCTGTGGCGACGCGGTTGCCCTGCTCCGCTAGCTGTGCCATTCGGGTTGGCCGCACCCCGATGATCGCGAACTCGGCCGCGACAAAGAGCCCATTCAGCAGCACTAGGACGATGATGATAATGATCGGGATGACAAACGCACTCATGGCTGCTCCCCCGCCGCCTCTGGCAGGCGCAGCTCGGCATTTGGTGGTGGCATCAGGCTAACCTCGCGCACGGCCGGACCATTCACGGCCTCAACACGCAGTGTCGTCGTTCCCACCACAACCTCATCCCCGACCTGGGGGGCGCGGCCAAGAGACGCAGTCACGAAGCCACCGATCGTATTGACCGATTCAGCCGATAGCCGTAGGCCGAAGAGTTCGTTGACATCGACGATCAGCACATCGCCGCGCAACCGCACGCGCCCATCGGGGTCGGCCGCGATCAGCGCCGCCTCGTCGTCGAACTCGTCCTGTAGCTCGCCAAAGATTTCCTCGATCAGGTCCTCGATCGTAATCATTCCAGCCGTGCCGCCATGCTCGTCGAAGACCATCGCGACGTAGCTCTGTTCCTGACGCAATTTGTTCCAGATCGCCACCGCGCTCTGAGTCTCAGGCACCAGCACCACTGGCCGCAGGATGGAAGCAACATCATCACGTCCCTCGACGTGCAGGCGGAATAGATCTTTGATATGGACAATACCGGCGATACTATCGATCGTCTCGCGGTAGATTGGGATACGGGTGTAGGCGGAAGTTGTGGCGAGACGCAGCAGCGCGGGGAGCGGAGTCGTGAGGGGCGCTGCGACCAGTTGCATACGCGGCACCATCACCTGGGCAGCGGTCAGGTCGCCGACACGGAAAGCGTTCCGCAGCAACTGGCGCTCGTCGGCCTCCAGCATGCCGCCCTTGGCGCTCTCGGCGATCAGCAGCTCGATCTCTTCGGGCGAGTGGACGTGCATGTGGTGTCCCGCCGGCGGAACCCCCAACGCGCGCAAGATCAACGTCCCGGCGCCGTTGAAGAGCGCGATGACCGGCCGAAAAAGCGCCATCGACCAGCGCATCGGCACCACCGTGAGCAGCGCCAGCCGCTCTGGATAGCGCAGCGCCAGCGACTTTGGCACCAGCTCGCCCAACACCACGTGGAAGATGGTGAGCAGGATCAAGACGATGGTTGCCGCCAGCGACTGAGCCGCCGCCTGCTGCATCCCAGCGAAGCGGCTGAATAGCGGCGCCAGCGCACCGGCGATCACCGATTGCCCATAGAAGCCGAGCACCAGGCTTGAAACGGTGATGCCGACCTGGCACGCCGCGATATAGGTATCGAGGCGTTCAGGGGCGGCCAGGATCGGCTCAAGCGTGCTAGCGAGCCGGTTGCCCTCGATTGCCTGCCGGCTAATGCGCTGGCGGCGGGCGCTCACGGCGGCGAACTCAGCGGCGACATACAGCGCCGTCAAGCCAATCATCGCAGTGGTGATTGCGAGAATGATCAGGGCCGAGCCCATAGCCTCCTGCTCCACTAGATCCGTCGAACCTTGATCCGTTTGATACGCGGTCCTTGCATCTCAAGTACCGTGAGATGCACCCCCTGATGCAACACGCTATCGCCCACATCGGGCAGCCTGCCAAGATGTGTCAGCACGAAGCCGGCCACCGTCTCGTAATCGCCTGAGGGCAAATCCAGGTGCAGCTCCGCGTTGGCATCGGCCACACGCACCTGGCCTTCCACAATGCTCGTCCGCTCGTCGATCGTCTGCATCTCGTGTGGATCAGCTTCGCCTTCGTCGGTCAGGTCACCGATGATCTCCTCCACCAGATCCTCCATCGTCACAATACCGTCCATGCCACCGTACTCATCGACCAGAATCGCCATACGGATCTGTTTGGTGCGCATCTCTTGGAGCAGGTCACCGATCCGTTTGCTGGCCGGAGTGAAAAAGGCAGGACGGACCAACGGGGCAATCGGCGCATCACGATCGATAGGCCCGTTGTGCTGCACTACAAAGAGATCTTTGGCCGAAATGATCCCCTGCACATCGTCGACGCCGTGCGGCCCGATGACCGGAAAGCGGGTATGACCAGTTTCGGCCAGCAGCCTGACAAACGTCCCGATCGAGGCGTCGTGATCGATCGTCACAACTTCGGTGCGCGCTCGCATGGCTTGGTAGGCGGGTCGTTCGGCAAACGCGAAGACGTTGATCAGCATCTCCTGCTCCTCGGCGTCGAGCACGCCGGCCTCCCCGCTCTGCTTGACCAAAAGTCGTAGTTCGGCGGATGAGTGGACTGTCGCGTGTTCGCCGGCTGGTCGGAGCCCGAAGGCGCGCACCACCATGTTGCCGGCGCCATTCATCACTGCAATGAACGGCCAGAAGATCTTTAGAAACAGCGCTGTCGGCCGGATCACCCACAGCGCCGTGCTCTCTGGGCGCTGGAGCGCAATCGACTTGGGCGCCAGCTCGCCCAGCACGATGTGCAGGGAGGTGATGATCAGAAATGCGATCGACACCGCAATCGTGTGGGCCGTGGTTGTGGCCAGGTCATGGGGTAAAAAACCGAGGGCCGGCTCGATCAGATGCGCCAGCACCGGCTCGCCGATCCAACCCAGTGCCAGGCTGGCCATAGTGATGCCGAGCTGAGTCGCGGCGATGTAGGGGTCGAGTTGCTGCAATGCCTGTTGGACCACTGCCGCGCCGCGATGCCTCGCCGCCACCAGCTCGTCAATGCGCGTCCGGCGTATGCTGACCAGTGAGAACTCGGTCGCGACAAAAAATCCGTTGAGAAACACCAGTACCACAACCGCCAACAAGCCAAGGCCCAGTCTCGAATAGGTCCATCTTCGTCTGTCGGCTCCTCACTTGCCTATGCCACTCACTTCAGACCGGCGATTTCCTGCTCAAGCACCGCCAACGCGCCGGCAATTCGCTTGGGCTTAAACTTTTGCCAGCTCCGCAGCACCCGGCGCAGTACGCTGATGATTCGATACAATGACAAGCGGGCGTGAAGCTGCTCAGAATCGCCGGCTCGGTCACCGAGCTCAGTCCGGTAGGCGCGCAGAAACCGTGTTGTCAGATCATCCAAGAGCGCGCTGGCCGCCTCCGGCGCGATCTTGAACTTCTGGCCGGCGAACCGCAGGTAGGTCAAGAACTGCGCCAGATCGAGTGCCGGCTCGGCCTGGCAGATCGAATCGAAGTCAATCAGCCCACAGGCTGTGCCGTCGAAGAGGAACTGGCCGTGGGTGAAATCGCCGTGGTTGAAGCACAACGGGAAGGGCTTGGACTGTTGGGCAAAGTGCGCCAGGTGCTCCAACCAGCGATGGAGTTGGGCGCCCAGGTCAGGCGAAAATCGCTGGACTGGCTCTAGTTCCTGGCCAAGCCCCGCCAGTTCGTCGTCAAGCGTGCGCCGCGGCCCCAGGACCAGCCCTGACGTGTGCATGGCAGCGGCAACCTGGGCGCAGACCTCGATCATCTCCTCCAGCGTCAGCGGCCCGCTCTCGACCGGCTTTCCGCCCAGCGTGGCCTTGAGTAGATCCGCAATCGGTGCTGTGCCCGGCAGCGCCTCCAGCAGCGAAAGGTGCAGGTCCGGGAGCCAGGCGAACACACGGGGCACGCGCACCTGGCGTCCTGTGGCACGCTGTGCGAGCCGCGCCGAGAGCGCCGTAGTCACATCGCCGGCCAGCGCCCCACTACTATCGGCAGTCAGCTTGCCGTAGACCAGGTGGGGGGCGCTGTCACTGTCCTTGGGCCACCCAATGTGATAGCGCAGCGTCGAGCGGTAGCGCCGCCCGTAGTCGACCAGCTCAACCCGGCACTCCTCAATCGCGCGCCTTGGCCCAACGGCGTCGGCCAGAACGTCTTCCAAGATGCTGGCTAGGAGGTGGCGATCGGTTGCCTGGGCCAGCGTCGGCAGCTCGGCGTCGATCGGGAAAGCGGCCACGGCCATATGCAGCCCTTCGATCTCGGCGATCGGCGAGCCAAATGGGGCGACCTCCTCGCGACCGGCCATCAGGCCAACGAACGGGACCAGGCGCTCGCGTATATAAGTGGAGCATGCATCCTGATCCGCGAACAGGCGCCCGCTGACGAGGAGTTCATGTGTTTGCTCACTCGCAGAGTCGTAGATCGTAAGCAGGTAGCGCAGGACGATGCCTCCATCCAGCAGGTAGGTCGCCTGGTCGAGCTCGCAGTGCTGAATCGTGGAGCTGAGATGTGCGTGATCAAACAGGGCCTGCTGCAAGTGTCTCCGCATAACCGCTTCATCGAATGCGCCTGCGAGGCCCGGCAGTTCCTGGTGGAGCATCAGGCTGCTGATTGCGTCGATCTGGGAAGGTACGAGTTTGTTCGGTGTCATAGAGAGTGCTCCTTACGCACAGCAGCGATTATGCTTGCCAGCGCTGTCGTTCCCGCACCAGCTCGATCGCTCGCAAGAGCACGAGCGTGTGCTGATGGTGGGTGCGAATGGCGCTGATCAGCGTGTCCTGCCATAGCTGCACCAGATCCGCCTGATCGTAGTCCCCCTGCTCGATCGCCCGGACGAGCATATCGACGTGGTACTGCTCCCGATCGAACCAGCCGACCAGGACAGCGATAAGCATGGTGATGCCGCTGAGCGTAGCGAACACGCCGATGGCATCCTCGACGTCCAGATCACTGGAGACGAAGACCAGCCCCAGCCCGATTAGCACCATTGCACAGCGTGTGATGCGAGACCGACGGCGATCGATCACCGTCTGGAGCTGTTGTTGCACCGTCTGGGAACGATCGTGCATACACCCGGCTCCCTGTTTCCTTCGTATGCCGAACTTGCCCCGTGCGGAGGGTAGCTCGACTGCCGGTGGCAAGGGTGCATCATCCACAGACCCTGCTACGACCGAAACGAGGCATATGTTCGTACTGGATGCGCATCACTCTACCAAACAAACCTGACGCCAGGATAAAGCACAGTTGACAGGAGGCTGACGGAGGCATGTGCTATACTGCACGCCGAGGAGGCGCCTGTGACGACGATTCTGGTAGTCGATGATGATCCACACATTCGCAGCGTGGTCAGCCGGGGGCTGCGCTTCGAGGGGTATGATGTGCAGCTTGCCGCCGATGGCGCTGAGGCGCTACGGCTCGCTCGCAGCGTACCGCCCGACCTGGTGATCCTCGACGTGATGCTGCCGGGGATGGACGGGCTGGAGGTCTGCCGGCGGCTGCGCCGGGGCACCAGCGTGCCGATCCTGATGCTGACCGCGCGCGACGCGGTACTCGACCGCATCGCCGGCCTCGACAGCGGCGCCGACGACTACCTGGTCAAGCCATTCGACTTTGACGAGTTGCTGGCGCGCATCCGGGCGGTGTTTCGCCGCACCCAGCCGCAGACCGAGGAAGTGCTGGTGTTTGCCGACCTGCACCTGGATACCGGTACACGCGAGGCGCAGCGTAGAAGTCGTCAGATTGACCTGACCACCCGTGAGTATGAACTGCTACTGCTGTTCTTGCAGCATCCGCGCCAGGTGCTGACACGTGAGCAAATCCTTCAGCACATCTGGGGCGATGCCGAGGTCGACAGCAACGCGATCGAGGTCCATATCGCGCGGCTGCGGGACAAACTGGAGGCCGGCGATGAGGAGCGGCTGCTCCAGACAATTCGCGGCGCCGGGTATGCGCTGCGTGAGGACGAGCGGCTGCGGACGACGGCTCCCGATGAGTAGGCATGGGTGGACGGCTGGCCGCAGTCATCCCTCGTACTCCAAAGCCCACCGCTCCATTCAGCGCAAAGCTGCGGCTCCCAAGACCATCGTCTCATTGAACAGCATGATGTAGCCACAGATGCGACACGCAACCGCAAGCAGTGGGACGGCAAAATCGGGGATGCGTACCTGTTCAATCCCAAATCCTGCTGCGGGTGCTCCACACAACGGGCAGCCCTGTTCCATCAGCCGTGGGACGTACTGGCTCACCCATTGCACAATCCGTTGGCGCTGCTCCCCACTATACGACATTGCTCTTCTCCTCACAGTTGTACACCGAATTAGAACCATCGCGGTGATCAGAACTCAGGCCGTAGAGCGCTCCGCGATCGTCGCCATTCGTCGGCTGACTCGATCGTGAAGCGCGGTGGCAACCATCAGGGCCTGAGCAACCGCCACTTTGCCGCGCTCTTGTAGTTCGCTGAGTTTCGAGACACCCAGATGCTTGCGGTAGATATCCGCAATGGCCTGGGCGCTGATGGCCTGGCCAAAGTTTCGCCGTGAGGTACTGACCCAAATCGGCGTATCGGCGGGCAGATCAGTGAGCTGGAGGCCATAGACGGTATGCAGGTAGTGTATCAGCGTTTGGCCAACATCGGGTGCCAGAACTTCCCGCTCGGCGATGCCCACTTGACTGTCCTGAAAGATCAAGGTCAGCCGATCGTCGGCGAGCGCGATATGTGACCAACGGAGACGTGCTAGCCCGGCAGCCCGTCGGAAGGTTGTCAGCCCAACCATAAGTAGCGCGTGGTCGCGCACATCGATGAGGATGGAACGATTGAGCGGCGTCCGGTGCTGGATGCTGGTTCCCGCGTCCGGCGCTCGACCGACCGGAGCGGATAGCCCTGGTCGGCGATCGATCAGGTTGATCGGATTCTCGCTGGTCAGTGTCGCACTCGCACGACCATACTGATAGAAACTACTGATCATCGAGAGGCGACTTCTATAGGTCGCCGGTGCCGGGTTGCCCTGGCGCGCCCACTGTTCAACCGCACGAGAGACTGTCACAGGATCGCTATCCAGATCCAACCCGCGCTCCTGAAGGTAGGCTCGGAACATCGTCAGTGCCAACTGGTAGGAACGCACTGCCGTCTTGTTCTTGCTACGCTGCGTTTTCGTTGTAATCCAGGCAGTAATCAGACGATCGAGGATGACGGCCATAGGATGCGACTTTCCAATAAGAGACAATCTCTCGTCCAGCTAATCCGCTCGCGGAGCGACGATGAACCGACCAAATGTAGCAGGCAAAGCTAACGCCAAGATGAAGCGCTGTTGACGCTGGGGTGAAGAACGCACTGTGGTATATTGCTGGCCTGACCGAGACGCTACGAAGACGATTGGCAGCGGCGTGGCAGCGGACCGATGCCCAACGCTGGTGATGGCTGATGCGGAGGATACGGCGGTACCGCTCTCGCATGCACAGATGCTGATGCAGGGTATTCCTGGCGTCCGATGGCGTGTGGACGATGCCCCTGAAATCCTGTCGGAAAACGTGTCCGAGCGGCAGCAAGCCTTGCTAGCGGCGATGGAGCCGCGGATGCCACCGAGGTCAGTATGCTCCTGCAATACCCACCCCAGACCGCTGGCCGTCTGATGACAGAGTGCTTCGTGCGGGTCCAGCCGGAGATGAGCTTGTTTGAGGCCCTGAATCATCTACGGCGCATCGACTCCGAGGTGGACAGCATCACCGACCTCTACGTTCTGGACGCGGATGGCTCTCCAGTAGCATAGCGGGCGACGCACTTTAGGAGTTCGGACCCGTCAAATGGCTTCGTCAGAAAGGCCGTGGCACCCTGCGCCGCCCAGTCCCACTGCCGTGTGCTTGCCGTCATGATCACGATTGGCAGGGCTGTGCCGAGCAGCCGCCGGACATGGGCCAGAACTTCTTCCCCAGACATCACGGGCAGCTCCAGATCGAGCAGCACCACCGCTGGAGGCTGCGCGATAATTGCTGCCAGGACGCTGCGACCGTCGTTGTAGACACGAACTGCGTACCCTACGTCGCTGAGCACCGCACTCAGGAACTCCTCAACGAGCGGATTATCTTCCACGATGGCGATAGTGATGATTTTATCCATCATGCTGTGGTCACATCCTTGCAGTTTTATTATAGACTCTGTCACCAGACGTTCCGATACCGTTTGCGATGTTGGCCCCTGTTGGAACTGCTGATACATCTGCTCAATGAGGTGACAGTACTGGCCTCGCTCACCTCACACCTGCAAGAAGAATGCTCGCCTGATAGGTCGGCACGCTTACGATGACCACCGGGCGCACGAAGGCCAGCATCAGGCTGCCCATCGCGAGCAGGAACAGAGCAAACGGGAGATGGCGGCGCAGGCGTGAATAGCGCGGCAACGCATCGCGCACCAGCGACAGGCTGGAGTAGCGCACCGCAAACGGCCGCCGTCGCCGCAGCATCCAGATATACGCTCCGACAATCAGCGGCAGCAAGCCCAGCAGGGGTAGGAACTCAGGCCAAAGCAAGTCCATCACACGCTCCAATCCTTCCTTGTGGAGAACTGGCCTCGACAATGGACGGTAGGACTTCGCGGGCCAGCATCCGCGCCAGATTAGCTGGTATCAAGCGGCTTGGAAAAAATCAGCGTGATCACGCTGACCCGGCGCTCTTTGTAGACCCTGGCCAGGTGAGTCACCGTCTGATCGAGCACGCTGGTCACCGGCTCATAGCGATACCGGCGATCCGAACTATCGTTGACTGTCACAAGCCCATGCCTGACGAGATCGTCTAACCGCGTTGCCGCTGCCTCGGGCTGAAGATACAATACGTGACTGACATCGCGCGCGCTCCACTCCTGTTCAGGATGCATGTGGAGGAGCAACAGCATTTCAAGTTGTGTCAACGAGGTAATATAGGCATCAAGGAACTTCCTGATGTCTTCAGGGATAGCGGTGTTTGTCATGGCCTCTCTCGTGAAAATATGACAGGAGGGTGCTGTTTCTCTCGTTCTCGATCCTCAGAAACCCCGCCACGAAGCACATGGATGTCCTTTTTTGTCACCAGGCCAATCGACAACAGGCTCGGTTGACCTCACAAATCGGCCTCAAGCTCTTCTAGTTGCCGCACGGCTCCCTGGATGATCATCGGGTCACGACTCAGATCGCGGCATGCGCGAAAATCGCTGATCGCCTCCTGTCGCTGGCCCAAGTCGCCATACGCAAGTCCACGATTACAGTAGATGACAGCGTCATCTGGCCTGAGCCTGAGGGTGTGCGTGTAGTCAGTGATGGCCTGCTCCTGGTCGCCTTTCTGTTGATAGGCCAGTCCGCGTCCGCTTGCGGCCTCGGCGTGGTCGGGCTGGAGGACAAGCGCTTGCGTATAGTCGGCGATGGACCGCTCCAGATCACCTTTGCTGTGGTAGGCGTACCCACGACCACTGTAGGCATCAGCGAAATCGGGCCGCAGGGCGAGCGCCTGAGTGTAATCGGCGATGGCCTGATCCAATGCCTCCTTGTCATAATAGGCACGCCCGCGATTATAAGCAGCCTCGGCGAAGTCGGGCTGGAGGACCAGCGCCTGAGTGTAATCCGCAATGGCCCGCTCCAGGTCGCCTTTGAGGTGATAGGCAAGCCCACGACTATTGTAGACCGCTGCTACATCGGGCTGAAGCAGGAGCGCGTGAGTATAGTCCGTGATCGCGTGATCCAGGTCGCCGGCGCGATAGTAGGCCAGTCCACGACCGATGTACACATCAACAAAGTCGGGCTGGAGCGCAAGCGCCTGGTTGTAGTTTGCAATCGCACCTGCTGGATCTCCTGTATTGTAGTTCGTAACACCGCGTGCGAAATAGGCTTGAGCGGTTGCATCGATTTGTGGCTGGGTTGAAGGGGAGGGTGCCAGGCGACCAGGATCGGGTATCGTTGAGGACTGATCGATGACATCGCAGCCGATCAGCACGATCAATACGAGCCACGCCAGCGCAAGCGGACACACGGACTGCCAGGCAGCAGAGATGTTCGGCGGCCAAAGGCCCATCGCGCTGCTCTGGATATGCTCGATGTGCGGATTCTTCTGTGTGTCCACCATGCCGTCCAGGCCGCAGCCCTGGCGCATTCCAGAGGATGGCGGCCGAAGGATATCATCTGATCAATCGCTCATACCAAGATCAATCGTGGGCGGCACCTGATCAGCCCGATTGGGCCTGGGCCGGTGTCGCCAAACAAGGATGGCTCCACAGATGACGACTGCGCCCAGGCTCACCAGTTGAGCGATCCGCAGCCCACCGCTACAGCTCCCATCAATCGTATACGCGCCGACACAGAGGCTATCGGTACGAAAACCCTCGGTGAAAAACCGGCCGACTGAATAGAACACTCCGTAGAGCAGCGCACTATCGCCCGGCTTGAGAAAGGCGCGGAACCGCCGCTCGATCCACAGGATGAGCAGGAGCGCACTCGCGTTCCAGAGCGACTCGTACAGAAACGTCGGGTGGAAGCGTGTGGCTGGCGGATATTGCCGCAAGTCATCGTAGGGCGGGATGCGGTACTCAGGAGCAATATCCAATCCCCAGGGCAAGCTGGTTGGGCGGCCATAAGCCTCCTGATTGAAGAAGTTGCCCCAACGCCCGATCGCCTGACCGACCAGCAGCGTCGGCACGCAGATGTCGAGCCAGGGTAGCAGCGGTATGTGGTGACGCCGGGTGTAGACCAGCACGGCGATCAGCGCGCCGATGATCGCGCCATGGATCGCCAGCCCGCCGCCCTGTGGGTTGATAATCTCCAGCACGGGCTTGCCGGCGTAGCGCCCCCACTCAAAGGCGACGTAGTAGAGCCGCGCGCCGATGATGCCCAGCACCATTCCGAGCAAGAGCTGATTCCAAACGTGCTCCTCGGCAATGTCGTGGGCTCGCGCTCGCCGTGCCGCGAGATAAGCTGCCAGAATGGCTCCAGATACGATGAGCACGCCGTACCAGCGTACCGTCAGAAAGGGTAAGCCGAACAGATGGTCGATCAAGTTGGGGCCGGTAGGTGGTCGCATGAGTCTCCTTTGCTGGGAACCCAACAACCGAATCGAGTCAGCCTTAACATTCAGCGCCGCAACTGTCTCCAAGAGCAGCGTCGTGAGCATAAGTATCATCGCCGTGCGGCAGGATCACGATGTGCTCGTCGCGGCGCTCCAGCAGCGACTCGTAGATCGCGGCGCCTTCTGGGTCAATTGATTGCTCCGCCCTGCAAGGCATTGTACATCTTCTTGGTGATGCTGAAGAAATCCGGCGTGCCCTACAGGACCCGCTATTCAGTGGGAATGTCCAGGCTGTTCATCAACAAGGTCAGGGACGATAGCATCTCCGCCACACCGCCGCCATAGTAGGTCGAGTTGAGGTTGACCGCTCAGACGTCGCGCAGTGCCTGCGCCTTGGCGTGGATGCGTGCAATGTCTCCGCGCCAACATATGGCTCGAAATCGTCCACCTGAACGATATGATGTTCTATCATACAGCTCCATTCATGCTCCATCGCCACGCTCAATGCCCAACAGCGATTGCGTCTAACGACGAAGGATGGGCAGGAAGATCGCGGTGGTTGGACGCACACTGGTCCTAAGCGACTGACCAGGCACCTACAAAAGCTTACACGAAGATCCTAAAGTTTCCCTTAAGTCGAGAACCGATACCCTAAACATGTCATTGTGACGTGTGCTGGTAGAACATTGTCGCTGCACAGTGCAGGCAGCGTTTGCGGTAGCTTGCACGCTGCTCACGATATGACCACGCCAGCTACTTAACCACACACCTTTACATACATATCTTCATTGGGCTCCCCACATCGCAGGGCAATCTTAAGGTTTGCTACCCCTCGCTTAAGGATCTGCCAAGGTTGCACCCATAGGATATATCAAACACGCTGTGGGATGGGCGCGGGTGCTTACAAGGCCCGATGCTAGTCCAGTTCCAGCCGCGGCAGTATGGGATGTGTATTAAGAGGAGGTCGGTATGAAGACTGTAGTCGCCGGCGCGCTGGGCGAGTGCGTCCATGTGGCTGGCGTGATGCGTTTCTTGCGCCTGGCCGAGGTCGCCGGGTGGCGCACGGTGTTCCTTGGGCCAGCCGTGCCGGTCGAGGAGGTGCTGGCGGCAGCCCGGCGCGAGCAGGCTGATCTGGTTGGGGTCTCCTACCGGCTTACGCCCGAAACGGGTGCGAAGCTGCTAGGCGACTTTGCCGAGGCCGCCGACGAGCTGCGCGCTGAGGGCGTGCGCTTCGTGTTCGGGGGCACGCCGCCCCTCGCTGCGCAGGCACGCGCGCTCGGCTTCTTCGAGCGCGCCTTCGGCGGCAGCGAGCCGTCCGAGGCCGTCCTAGCCTATCTGAAGGGCCAGGCAGCGGATGGGGCGATCGCCGGCGACGTTCCCCAAACAACCATCGCACGGATCGCCTGGAAGGCGCCGTTCCCACTCATCCGCCATCACTTCGGCCTGCCAACTATGGAGGCGACGCGCGTAGGCATCGAGCGGATCGCCGAGGCGCAGGCGCTGGACGTGATCTCGCTGGGTATCGACCAGGACGCCCAGGCCAACTTCTTCCATCCTGAGCGGCAGGACCGAGGCCGCACCGGCGCGGGGGGCGTGCCGGTTCGCTCCGCCGATGACTACCGCGACCTGTACGCCGCCAGCCGGTGCGGCAATGAGCCGCTGATGCGCACCTACTCCGGCACCGACGATTTCATCCGCTTGGCTGAATTGTATGTGGAGACAATCAACATCGCCTGGTGTGCCATCCCGCTGTTCTGGTTCAACCAGATGGACGGGCGCGGGCCGTGGGACCTGGCCGGCTCCATCCGTGAGCACCAGGAGGTCATGGCCTGGTATAGTCGCCATGGCATCCCGGTCGAGCTGAACGAGCCGCACCACTGGGGTATGCGTGATGCGCCCGATGTCGTATTCGTCGTCGCGGCCTACCTTGCGGCCTACAACGCGCGCGCCTGCGGGGTGCATGACTACATCGCGCAGCTCATGTTCAACAGCCCTCCAGGACTCTCCGACGCGATGGACCTGGCCAAGATGCTGGCCTGTCTGGAGTTAGTTGCGCCGCTGGAAGGACCAGGCTTTCGCATCTGGCGAGAGACCCGCACTGGGCTACTCAGCTACCCACTTGACCAGGTGCTGGCCCGCGCCCATCTGGCAGCCAGCGTGTATGTGCAGATGGCGCTGCGCCCGCACATCGTCCACGTGGTCGGGCACACCGAGGCCCACCACGCCGCGACGGCCGACGACGTGATCGAAGCCTGCAAGCTGGCCCGCCAGGCGATCGAGAACGCGCTGCGCGGGCAGCCCGACATGACCGCCGACCCGGCGATCCAGCGCCGCAAGGAGCAGTTGGTTCGCGAGGCGCAACTCACCCTGGATGCCATCCGCGCGCTGGCCGAGCCCGGCGTCGCCGACCCGTTCGTCGACCCGATGACCCTGGCCCGCGCGGTCGCGACCGGCATCATGGATGCGCCGCAGCTACGCAACAACCCCTTCGCGTCGGGCCGCGTGCAGACGCGCTACGTCGAGGGCGCTTGCGTCGCGGTCGACGGTGACGGCCGGCCGATCGGGGAGGCCGAACGACTTGAAGCGCTCATGAAGGAGCACAACGCATGAACACCACAACGCGCTACACGGTGATTGGCGCTGGCCATGGCGGCAAAGCGATGGCCGCCCACCTGGCGCTCATGGGCTTTCGTGTCTGCCTGTACAACCGCACCCCTGACCACGTCGCGGCGATCAAGGCGCGCGGCGGGATCGAGCTGGAGAGCTACGAGGGCGGACCGCATGGTTTCGGCGAACTGGCGCTGGTGACCTCGGATATGCAGGAGGCGCTGGCGGACGCCGACGCGATCATGGTGGTCGTGCCATCGTCGGCGCACGCCGAGATCGCCACGCTAGCCGCGCCGCATCTGCGCGATGGCCAGATTGTCGTGCTGCACCCAGGCCGCACCTGCGGAGCATTGTCGTTTGCCAAGGCACTCGAAGACCGTAGGTGTCTGGCGGATGTGGTCGTGGCCGAGGCCGAGACCTTTATCTATGCCAGCCGCTCGGAGGGGCCGGCTCAGTCGCGCATCTTCCGCATCAAAGAGGCCGTACCGCTGGCAGCACTGCCGGCCACGCACACGACGCGCGTGCTTGAGCTCCTTCGACCGGCCTACCCCCAGTACATCGACGGTGTGAACGTCCTGCACACTGGCTTGAACAACATGGGCGCGATCTTTCACCCGGCACTGGCGCTGCTCAACGCCGGAAGGATCGAGTTCGACCCATGGCGACTTCCAGTTTTACATCGACGGTGTGACTCCGGCGGTGGCTCGCGTGCTGGAGGTGCTGGATCGCGAACGTGTCACAGTGGCCGCCGCGCTAGGCATCCGCGCGCGCACAGCCATAGAGTGGCTGAAGATGGCCTACAATGCCCACGGCACGGACCTCAACGACGCGATCCACAATCAGCCCGGTTACTACGGCATCAAGGCGCCCAGCACGGTGAATCATCGTTACATCTTTGAGGACGTGCCCATGAGCCTGGTCCCAATCGCCGCGCTCGGGCGGTGTTATGGTGTGTCGGTACGTGGTATGGACAGCATCATCCAGATGGCGTGCATCATCCACAAGACCGACTTCTGGCGTCGTGGACGCACGCCGGAGAGGTTGGGGCTCGCTGAATCTGAGCGTGAGTGAGTTGACGTACTACGTAGAAAAGGGCATGCGCGACTGAGGCGTGATGTGTGATATGTATCCGTCACCGTGGCTCACGCATCATATGAGCCTGTATCAAACTGAGCTGACTGAGGAGATGTTCCCATGTGCGGTATTGCTGGATCATATCCGACTGCCTCCCCAGAGCATGTACGACGCATGGTCGCGCGCCTGCGCCATCGTGGCCCGGACGGCGCCGCAACGGTAGACACCCCTGCTGGGAACCTGGGCCATACCCGGCTAGCAATCCTGGACATCGCCGGTGGGCAACAGCCGCTCGGTGATGGACGCTCCTGGATCAGTTTTAATGGTGAGATCTATAATCATCAGGACCTGTGTCGTCGCCACCTGGGCGACCAACTGTTGCGCACCCGAACGGATACCGAGGTCATCCTGCACCTCTACACCCTGCTTGGCTCTCAATGCGTAGGGCTGCTCGACGGCATGTTCGCGTTCGCGATTCTGAGTGAGGGCGAGCTGTTCCTGGCACGTGACCCGCTCGGCATTAAGCCACTGTATATTGGGACCCGCGGCGCCACGCTGTACTTCGCCTCCGAGATCAAGGCGCTCGCGCAGCTCACCGACGACATCCACGAGTTCCCGCCTGGATGCTGGTGGCATTCGGTGCATGGCCAAACACGTTACTACTCGGTCGGCGCCAGCCAGCCAGTAGAGGATATCATTGCGACCGAAGAACAGGCATACGCGGCAATCCAAGCGGTGCTGCGCGCGGCAGTCCACAAGCGACTGATGGCAGACGTGCCTGTCGGCATCAGTCTGAGTGGAGGGCTGGACAGTAGTATCGTGGCCTTGCTGGCGCGCGAATCGGTGGAGCGGCTGGACTCATTTGCCGTCGGCATGGCCGGGAGCACGGACCTGGCAGCAGCACGAAAAGTGGCAAGGTTTTTAGGAACGCACCACCATGAGTTCATCTACACCGAACAGGATATCCACGATGCCCTACCGGAAGTGATCTATCACCTGGAGTCGTGCGACCCAGCACTGGTACGGAGTGCCATCCCAAACTACTTCTTGGCACGGCTCGCGTCCGACTATGTGAAGGTCTTTTTGACGGGTGAGGGTGCGGATGAGCTGTACGCTGGGTATGGGTACCTGAGCGCACTAGATGAGCCATCTGCCCTCCAAGCCGAGCTCGTGGCGATCACCGGCGCGCTGCACAACACCAACCTCCAGCGGGCCGACCGTATGTCGATGGCCTATGGCCTGGAGGCGCGTGTCCCATTTCTGGATGTCAAATCAGTCGCGCTGGGGCTTGCGCTGCCGGCGAAGTGGAAGGGACACGGGCAGGGAAAGCCAGAGAAGGCGCTGCTACGGCGGGCCTTCGCAGATCGCCTGCCGGCGGAGATCGCCACCCGGCCCAAGCAAAAATATGCCGCCGGTGCGGGCTCTCTAGGCATCGGCGCCCAACTCGCCAATGCGACGATCTCCGACACCGTATTCGTGGGTGAGCGTGAGCGACTCCATACCCAATGGAACTACCGCCTGTTGAACAAGGAAGCGCTCTACTACTACGGCATCTTGCGGCAGCACTATCGTGATGAATGGATTTTGCCTGAGATAGGGCAGAGCCGCAGCCTTGCCTCGGCATGAGTTCCCATAACGACCGAGACGAACAATGGAACATCCCCGAGATGTAGCGGCAGAGGCGCACGTGAGAGCATGGTTTCGTAGCAAAGACTGGATTCGGAGCGGCTGTATCATTGGAGAAGTAGGGCGGCTATTCGGGGTGGTACATCTGGATGTGTTCCCATGCGGGTCGTCCAATAGACCCGGTCTCCGTCGTAGGGGCTTTTGGTCCCCTTCACTAATATTACAACGCGGAGTCCAAGAAGGGCTCCGGTAACTTGACCATAATAGCGCGCATGGTATCCTATCCTCAAACCGATTTCACCTAGATTGAGGAAGGAAACCATGCTTCGCACCATTGTAGCACCGACCTGCCCGGCCCCGGAGTGCAACTTGACCGTGATCGATGTCCAAGCTTTGCTACCTGCCTTGGAGAACTATCTTGAGCAGTTCAGCTCCACCTTTGTTCGTTCCGACCAGCTCCTCCAGGCTCATCGTTACCTCCAGGGCTTGCTCGATACCCTTCCACGCAAATCGTGCGAACCGATCGCACTCGCCTTGGGCGTCTCGGTTCGCGCCTTGCAAGCCTTTATCGCTGAGAGCACCTGGTCGTGTATTCCCGTTCTCGCTCAGCACGAGCGCCTCGTCGCTCGCTCGCTTGGCGATGCCGTCGATGGCGTCTTCCTCATCGATGAATCTGGTATGCCCAAACAAGGTCACCACTCCGCCGGTGTTGGTCGTCAGTATTGTGGTGCGCTCGGCAAAGTCTGTTCGTGCCAGATGGGCGTCTTCGTTGGGTATGCCTCAGCCAAGGGCTATACTCTCGTCGGTGGTCAGTTGTTCGTTCCCCAGCACTGGTTTGGCGAGCAGATGGCACAGATGCGTCAGGAGGTCGGTTTGCCTGCCTCTCTGACCTTCCTAACCAAACCGCAGATTGCGGTCAACTTGCTCCAAGCTATCGCCGACCGTGGCCTGTTGCTGGGACGCTGGGTTGCTGCTGATGCGCTCTACGGCAACTCAATCGCCTTTCGTGATGCGGTGGCCGCTTTGGACAAGTGGTACTTTACCGAAGTCTCCTCGGATCAGCTGATTTGGCGCCGCACACCTGCCCTCCTCGTTCCACCTTGGTCGGGCAAAGGACGCAAACCAACCAAGCAACGACTGAAAACACGGTCGAATGCGGCCTATCGTGTCGATGAACTGTTGTGGCGGCTGCCCAAAACGGCTTGGACACGCACCATAATCAAGGAAGGCAGCAAGGGACCGATCGTGTGTGATCTTGCTTTTGTGCGCGTGAATGAAGCGCGTGATGGTCTGCCTGGCCCGCGGCAGTGGCTGATTATTCGACGCAACCTGGACGATCCGACGGTTGTAAAATACTACCTGAGCAACGCGCCTGAGACGATCGAGACGACGCAGTTGGCGCGGATGTGCGGAATGCGCTGGCCAATCGAACTGACGTTTGAAGTCGGCAAGGACGAACTGGGCATGGACCAGTACGAAACACGCTCGTGGCTGGGTTGGCATCATCATATAGTATTGGTGATGCTGGCGCATCATTTTCTGGTGTGGGTAGGACAGCAATTGCAGGAAAAGGCACCGGCGTTGACGCTGTGCCAGGTGCGCTTGCTGATCACGAGCATCATCGTCAAGCCAATCGTGGATGCTGCTCGTGCTTTGGTGCTGGTGGTCTACTATCAACGTCGCAACCACGCTGCCTACCTCTCCCATCGCAAACGCAAGCTCGCCCAATTAGCTGCTTTCAACTCCGCGTTGTAATACTAATGTGATAGAATGATGTCCCGATGATCTCCCGCTAAACAGAGTGAGGTACACATGATGAGCCGTGTGCGGATCGGTATCATCGGCGATTACAAACCCGATTTTCATCCTCATCAAGCCACGGATGCCGCCATTCACCACGCCGCTGATCAACTCCAACTGCCCGTAACGATCGAGTGGCTGCCAACCCAGCTCCTTGCACACGAGCCGGACACTCAACTCCGCCGATTTGATGGGCTGTGGTGTGCGCCGGGCAGCCCCTATCAGAGCATGAACGGCGCTCTCCAGGGGATTCGGTTCGCGCGCGAACAAGGATGGCCATTCATCGGCACCTGTGGCGGCTTTCAGCATGTGGTGCTGGAGTATGCTCACAATGTGTTGGGATTTACAGATGCTGCCCATGCCGAATCCGACCCGGACGCATCAACACTGTTTGTCTCAGCGCTCGCCTGCTCACTCGTCGGTAAGGCAATGCGCGTCCACGTGGAGCCGTCCTCGCGGGTGTTTCGGATGTATGGGCGTGCGATGGTGCAGGAACAGTATTACTGCCGGTTTGGCCTCAATCCGGACTATCAAGCAACCATCCATGAGGGTGGGTTGCGGGTGGTGGGTATCGATGACAACCACGAGGCGCGCATTGTGGAGCTACCTGATCACCCCTTTTTTGTGGCAACACTGTTTGTGCCACCACTCACCTCAACACCCGAGCAGCCGCATCCATTGATTCTGGCCTATCTGCAAGCGGCGGTAGACTCCCTCACTGCACGTCACAAATCAGTAAAAGGCGTCTCAGAGGTCTCTGAACGAGGTCAGCAAAACCCGTCCTATCAGTCATGGCCTTGACTTCTACGTTGTTTGGCTCTGTCGCCGGTCTTGCCGGAGATCGTGGTGCAGTACACGGTCAGTTCATTCATGGGTCTGCTGATGTGGTGTGTTGACCACGAGACGCCCGACACACCAGAGCAGATCGATGCGATCTTTCAGCAGTTGACGCTGCCGGGGGTGCTGGCTGGATTAGGGGAGTCAGCAGGGCAGATCTGAATTGGCAGTCCTTGGCAGTCATTTTCCTCGACATGGCACCAGACTCTGGAATATGGTACAGGCAGAATCCATGTCCTGAACTACCCAGAGGAATGCCATGACAAGCTTCTACACCTATACCGCCCCGGTCTCCGCCCGCGATGCGCACGGTCAGGTTGCGGCGATCTATGCCCAGCTCAAGCGCGACCTTGGTTCGGTCGCTGATCCGGTGGCGTTGCACGCACCGCTGCCTGACCTGCTGGGCGGGGCCTGGGCGATGTTGCGCGAGACGCTGCTGGCCGGGCAGGTCGCGCGCGGGCACAAGGAGGCGGTCGCGGCCACCGTCTCAGCTCGCAACCGCTGCCCGTGGTGTATCGACATTCACGGCATGATGCTGGAGGCCGCCGGCCACGGCCAGGCGCGCGCCGCGATTGCCGGCGCCCAGGTCGAGACCATCACCGATCCGGCGCTGCGCGCGATCGTCACCTGGGCTGAGAGGCCACTGCTCGGCCCGCCGCCCGCCGCTCCTGCCGCAGCAGCCGAGTTGATCGGAACCGCCGTCACCTTTCACTACCTCAACCGCATGGTGAACGTGTTGCTGGTTGAGAGCTTTCTGCCACAGGCGCGCTGGGTCCGTGGGACGCTTACGGCCGCGCTGCCCTGGCTGCTGCGCCCATTGGCCCGCCGTGTGTACACGCCTGGCGCCTCCCTCCAGTGGTCCCCCGTAGCCGATCTGCCCGATGATTTGAGCTGGGCAAGCGGGTCGCCGACCATCGCCCGCGCCTTCGCCGGTTTCGCGGCGGTGGTGGAGCAGCACAGCCACCGCGCCGTGCCTGCCGCAGCCCAGGCGATCGTCAGGGAGTACCTGGCGACGTGGGAAGGCGCGGCGCCACCACTTAGCCGCGGCTGGGTCGAGCAGGTGGTGGCCGGGCTCAGCGAGGCCGACGCAGCAGCCGCGCGCCTGGGGCTGCTCGCCGCGGTGGCTTCGTATCAGATCGACGAGGAGGTGGTAGTCGCCTACCGTCGGCATACGCCCGACGACGTGTCCCTGCTCGCGGCACTGGCCTGGGCCAGCTTCGCAGCCGCACGGCGCCTTGCCGCGACGACATCTGTTGCCGCCCCGCACGATACTTAGCTGAACTCGTGAAGGCAGAATGCGGTCGGGGCCACCTCACTCCGCGTGTGAGGCACGTTCGCCATGCGTCGTAAAACCATAACTATTACCGAAGGAACAACCCGTGCATACAAAACTGAACGGTCAAATCACGATCAACGCCCCAGCGGAGAAAGTCTGGCGCGTCTTGGCACATGAGTTTGGCAGTATTGGTCGCTGGGCCAGCACGATCCCTCAATCAGAGGCCGTGACCGATCGTCCGGCTCCCGGCGACGCACAGGTCTGTGGACGGGTCTGCTCAACCACCGTCCCAGGCTTCAGTGCGGTGCGAGAACAATTCCTGTACTACGATGAGCAGGGTATGCGCTTTGGATACGAAGCGACTGATGGACGGCCAGCGTTTATCATGTGCGCCCAGAATAACTGGGTCGTCCGCGCACTTGACCCTCAGACATCGGTGGTGGAAGTACGGGCTGAACTCGACCTGCCGTGGTTCCCCGGCGTGTTCCTGGCGCCGCTGTTGAAGCTCTTCATGGGCCGCACTTCGGCACAGCTCTTCGAGGAGCTGAAATACTATGTCGAACGCGATCAGCCACATCCGCGCAAGCTCAAAGCGCAGCAAAAAGCATTGCAGAAGGCAAGCGACAGCCTTTAGACGCAATCGTGGCCACGACCAGCCGAAGAGACCATGTACCTCCTGCAACCGCTGCCTGATCCACGTGCTGGCCGACCCGTTCGGCTGCTACGATGTCTCGCGCTACGACAGCGACCACGAGCGGATGACCCGCGAAGTGATGTCAGTGTTTGAGCCGAGCGGGAGGCGCCCGTCGTGCCACACGACGGCCAGGAGACAATCGTGCTCCAGCCCGTTCTGTCCGAGGAGGCGTGGCAGCATGCGGAGCTGATGGTCAGATCATAGCGCCCACAACTGACCGGAGTTGATGCTGCGTCCATCTGTGCTCGGTTCATCTTGGAGCAGCAGAGCGTCGTAACTCTGCTGCTCGTCGCACATAGGCGAGAATCAGTAGAACGAGGCTGGGGTTGCCGCACTCCGCGTGCGCGGACAGCGTGCATCGAGGCACTCCGCGCATTCTCACCTGAACGGCTGGAGTTCCCAGAGATCGTAGGTTTCCGAAAGCGGGTAGATCGGGTAGCGCGCCGCCAGTTGCTCATTGAACTGGATGGCGTAGACGGAGTTCTCGGGCAGATACAGCGCGGCGCGTTCAGCCCAATCAGCGCCCGCCTCCGGCTCGGTCTGGTCGAGCTGCACGTCCAGGCGCCGCTGCTCGACGAACTGGAGGTAGCGGATCGGCTGGCACATCTCCCAGCGGCACAGGATCACCGCACCTGGGGCCACCTCGGCCAGGACGCCGGCGGCAAAACGGCGCGGCCCATCGTCAGCGGAGCGATCCAGCCGCTCGAAGCGGTGCTGGCCGAGCATCAGCGGCAGCGCCAGCAACCCAAGCAACACGGTTGCCGGCAGGATGAGAGCGACCGGCGTGCGCCACGCGCGTGGGAGCCACGTACCCCTGGCGGCCAGCAGCCGCTGGGTCCGTTCGGCCAGCCAGCCGGCGCCGACGCCGGCCCAGACGCTCCAGATCACGTAGGCCGGCAGGTAGTAGACGTGTGCCTTGGGAACATCGGACGCCACGTTGATGCCGAAAAGAGCCGCGCCCAGGAATACCAGCCCGCTGAAGCGCCCAGCGATAGGGTTTCGCAGCAGCAGCACCACGCCGCCTAGTGCGCCGAACAGAAAGCCACTGCGCCAGACCTCCTGGTACAAGGTCTCGACAAAGCGCAGCGTCAGCGCAAACAGGTGCTCCCAGCCGTGCGTAAACACCTTGCCGCGGAAGCCGGCGCCGAAGGCCAGATTCAGCACATCGGACCAGCTTGCGGGGTTGCCCCAGTAGTAGCGGTAGGGTAGTCCCTGGCTGCGGTAGTAGTCGAACGGGCGGAACAGCGCGAACTGCGCCGCCAGGTACAGCCAGGGCAGCAGGCCCAGCGCGCCCCACAGCAGGCAGCGCCCCAGGACATCCCAGCGTGGCCCCGCAGACAGCAGCGGGCGCGCTACGATCCCCAGTGCGGGCGCCACGACCCCGTCCGCACGCAACGCAGGGCGGAGCAGCGGGAGCGCCACCGCCAGCAGCAGCGCCGGCCCGACGATCGGCACAAAACTGCCGTGATGCGTGGTGGCGACGCCAGACAGCAGTGCAGCGCCGTAGAGCCAGCGCGGCGCCTCGGGCCGTTCCCACCAGCGCACCAGGCACCACCAGACCAGCAGGATCAGCAGTGCCTGGAACGTGTACACCTCGGCGATCACGGAGAGCGACCAGAACTCCGAGGACACCGCCAGCGTCGCCGCCGCCAGCAGGCCCGCCAGCGCTTGCCCGCTCAGCCGGCGAGCGACGAGGTACGCCAGCATCACCGCTAGTGCGCTCCACAGCGCCGTCATCAGCGTCACGCGCCGGGCGACATCGCCAAACGGCAGCAGCCGCGCGGCCAGCGCGTTCAGTATGGTGAAGAGCGGGTAGCCGGTCGCGTGCGGCACGCCGAGGAGGGCTGCGGTGTACTGGTGCTCGGCCTGGTCGCCGGTCAGCACCGTCGGTGCGCCGGTGCGTGCGTACAGCGCCAGCGCCAGCCCGAAAACGGCGGCCGGCAGCAGGATCGTGACCGCGCGACGGCAAGCGGAACTCGGGGAACGCTCATCCTCCAAATAAGCCTCCGCAGCGCTTGTCATCACAGACTCCACCGGACGCCGCAGTGCTGGCAGGGCCAGGGGGCCGGGTTCTCGCTCAACACAGCCGCGCGCAACCGCTGGTACGGCGTGCCGTTCCAGATCTGCCCGAGAGGCTGTTCAAACACGTTGCCGAGCATGATCTGCGGGAAGTCGGCGGTGGCGAAGGGCGCGATGCAACACGGCAACACCGTGCCGTTAGCGGTGATGTAGGTCAGCGTCCAGGGGCGGTAGCAGCCCTGCCACGGGTGCGCCCCAGCCACATGCACGCTCTCGCCTGGTGTGGTCGCGCCGCTGGCCCGGAAGATCATCCCTAGCTCCCGCGCCAGCGTCTCGCACTCTCGGATCAACGCTTCCTGCCGCGCATCGAGCGTGCCGTAGAGTGCGTTCTCGGCCCGCGCCGTGGCGCTCTCGGCCATCGCGCCGTCGCCGAAGTAGGTCAGGCGTTGGAGATACGCCTCGGCCACACCCACATCGGCCGCCAGCCGCACGAAGTCGGGGAGCTGGTGGAGGTTCTCCTGCATACCCACGAACCAGAATGAGACCTTGGGGTGCCGCAGGCCCTGCGCGCGCTGGCGGGTGGTGAAGGCGCGCACGTTGGCGATGATCTGGTCGAACTTGTCGATCCCGCGCAGGCGGCGGTACATCTCGCGATCGGCACCATCCATCGATACGCGCAGTTCGTCCAGCCCGGATTCCACAAGCTGCTCGCGTCTGACCTCGGTCAGCAGCACGGCGTTGCTGTTGAACAGCACATACGCCCCGCGCTCCTTCAGGTGCGCGATGAAGCGCGGCAACGCAGGGTTCAGCAGCGGCTCGCCGATGCCGTGGAGCACCGCGCGTTCGATCGAGGGAAGCTGGTCGACGATCCGGCGGAACTGCTCCCAGGTCAGGTAGTGTTTGGGCTCGTAGGGGAGAAACAGGTCGTAGGTGAGCGGGCAGCTCCCGCACAGCGAGTTGCAGCGGTTGGTGACCTCGATATAGACCTGGCGCGGCAGGTCGGGCGCGACGGCGCTACGGGATGATTGTGGCTGCACGTATGCTTCCTTCTCCAAATAATGACAGCCGGGGTCAGGGACCAGGGATCGGGAGCAATGCGGATCGGGGCGCGGGTTCATTGGCCGTCGCATGGAGACCCTTTCAGCCCGCTGCTCCCTGTTCCAGTACGCACGCTTCCAGCAGATCAGCCAACCCATCACTCGCAAGCATGTCGAGCTGCGCGAGCGTGCGGGGCGCAGTGCCTACGCCCGCACGCAGGTCGCGGTACAGTCGTGGGAGGTCGTCGGCGGTGTCGATGTCGTACCAGGGCGGCACGCGCGCTAGCCGCAGGCCGGCGGTAGCGGCAGCCGCATACGTCTGTTCGGCGACAACGTCGGTGCTCCAGGCGATGCCGGTGTGGAACAGCGCCGGCTGTGGCGCGCGCATCCCGATCAGGTAGTAGCCGCCGTCCTCGGATGGACCCAGCACCACCGGCACAGCGGTGAGCGCGGCGAACGCCTGCTCGATGTAGGCGAGCGGCAAATTGGGATTGTCGCTCCCGACCAGCACCATCTCGTCGTACCCAGCCGCGCTGGCCTGCTCAAAGGCGCTCAGCAGCCGGCCGCCAAAGTCGGTGCCACGCTGCGGCAGCAACAGCGCCGACGGGTGCAGCCGGCGAAAGGTCGGCGCGGCATGCGGCGGCCAGAACGAGAGTGCCAGCGCGCAGTTGGGCAGGTCGCTCGCCAATGCAACCGTGTCGCGCAGGAAGCAGCGGTAGAGTGCCAGGGTCCGCTCGGCTCCGATACGGGCGGCCAGGCGCGTCTTGACCTGCCCGGCCACTGGGTCCTTGGCGACGATGATCAGGCAGCGGCGCATCAGACCACCTCGACGGGGATGCTGTGGTAGCCGGTGGCGCCATCTGGGTGCTGCCCGCGTATCTTGTCGGTCTGGAGCGCTCCAGTCCCGTCGGTTGCACGCACAGTCAGTGTGTGCTTGCCAGGGCTGGCCTGCCAGTCATAGCGCCAGAAGCGCCATGTAAGCGGGTCGTTCTGCGGGTCAAGCTGGGCTGCTTGCCAGTCGCCATCGTCGATCTTGATCTCGACCTTCGAGACGCCGCGGTTGCCGGCGAAGGCGATCCCACCCAGCGGGACGATCCCGTTCTCGCGCTCGATCGGCGGCGGCGTGCCCAGGAACGGGTTGGCGTTGTCGATCACCGCAGTGGTCTCGACGATCGCCGTGTCGGTCCAGCCGCGCTGCTGCCAGTAGCCCTGGTAATCCTCGCGCGCCGCCTCGATCTTGGTCAGCCACTTGACGTTCTTCTCGCCGTACAGGCCGGGCACGATCAGCCGGGTTGGGAAGCCGTGATTGATCGCCAGCGCCTGATCATCGATGCCGTAGGCGATCAGCGTGGTCGGGTCCAGGGCCTTCGCCAGCGGGATCGACTCAGTGTAGCCCTCGGCGGCGGTCAGCTTGATGTCGATCACACCCTCCTGCACGCCGGCGCGCTCCAGCAGCAGCTTGAACTGCACGCCGTTCCACTTGACGTTGCCGATCAGGTAGTTGCCCACCTCGTTGGAGATGCACTCAAGCGTGCTGGTCTGATCGGTGCGCGGCAGCGCCAGCAACTCGGCGTAGGAGAGGCTGAACGGTGTATCTACGGCGCCACCGATCTCCAGCCGCCACTGATCTTTGTCCACCTGCGGGTCGCGGGTGGCCGACGAGATGACGTACAGCGTCTCGTTGGTGTTAAACGGCGAGCGAGTGGCCGAGGTCGGCACAAAGGGCACGGGTGTTGGCGTGGCGGTCGGCGCGGTGGTCGGCGCGACAGCCGTGGGCGCTCTGGTCGGCGCGGCGGCAGTCGCCCCGGCAACCGGCGTAGTGATCGCGGCTGGCGCGGCGGTGGGCGCCTGCGTCGCCTGCTGCGCGGCAGCCGGTGGGCTGGTCGGCAGCGCCTGGCTGGCGCCGGCAACCTCTCGCACCACGCCGCTGCGCTCCAGCAACTGCGCGATCGCGGTGCTACCCAGGGCGACGGCCAGCAGCCCGCCACCGCTGCGGAGCAGGAAGGTGCGCCGCAGCGGGTCAAGCTCGGTCGCCGTGGCGGTCGCTGGAGCCACCAAGCGATTGATCATCAGGACCAGCCCGAAGCCCCACAGCGCATACAGCATCGCCGTCAGCCCCAAACCCAGTGCGCCGCCGCGCAGCCCGCCCCCCAGTGTCTGCGCCAGCAGCGTCAGCGCCAGGGAGATGATGGTCAGCACGATGCCCGCGATGGCCAGGGGACGAGGAGCGATGCGGCCATACAGCCAGGCGATCAGCGCGCCGAACAGCAGGAAGATCAGCGTGCCGCTGGCCTCGATGAGCTGTTTCGCCCACGGACCAAGACTCTCGATCCCCTGTGTCGCGACCGCGCCGGGAGTCAGGCGGATGATCGCATCGGAGATGTCGAGCGGCACAAACGAGACCGGGCTGACCTGCGCGAGCAGTAGCAACAGCCCAACGAGCGCCGCTGTCGCGAGTACGCCCGCGATCACATACTGGAACCAGGGTTTTGCTAACATCGGTTTCCTCGTGGTCGGCGGCTGTTCGTGAGCAAGTCAGCGCTCAGAACTCATACCTCCGCTATGGCGCCCAACGGCGGTAGCGCAAGCTGGTGCCAATAATCACTGCGCCGGCCTTGAGACTGCCCCACACGGTGCCGCTGACCTTCGATTGGCCGGCGTACCGTGAGCGGTAGCTGACTGGCACCTCGACCAGGCGGTAGCCGCCGCGCGCAGCCTTGACCATCATCTCGACCGACCAGCCGTACGTACGCTCAGCCAGCGCCAGCCTGTCGAGCACCGGCTTCGCGATGGCGCGAAACGGCCCCAGGTCGGTGACGTACACGCCGTAGAGCAGCCGCATGATCTGCGCGGTCAGCCAGTTGCCGAAACGCTGGTGCGGCAGCAGCGCGCCCGGCTCACACTGGCCCAGCACCCGTGAGCCAAGCACCAGGTCTGCCTGGCCGGCGACGAGTGGCGCCAGCAGCCGCGGCAGTTCGGCCGGGTCGTCGCTGTAGTCGGCGTCCAACTGCACCACCACATCAACGGCATCCAGCGCCGCCACGCCGGCGGCGCAGGCGTAGCCGTACCCGCGGCGCTCCTCGCGCAAGACCTGCGCGCCAGCGCGTCGGGCGATGTCGGCCGTGCCGTCGGTCGAGCCGTTGTCGACCACCACGATCGTCTCGACCAGGTCGCGCGGAATAGCCTCAAGGACGCGCGCGATCGATCCGGCTTCGTTGAAGGCCGGAATCACAACTCCAACACGCATGGGCATGGCTCCTGCAACTGCTCGGTGAATCCTTCATCCCTGAGCCTAACTAGGAACTATTACGAGGCTGTTACGTGGGGATTACGGGAGTTCTACGTATGCAAGCTCGCCGATGATTTAACGGCTGTCTTCTGTGCGATACTGTTTGCTCAAATTCGTAAATTGGGAGAGAGAAAGGAGCGATCGATGAAACCAGAGGATATCAGTCGGCAACTCCAGTGTGGAATCGGGGCATTCCTGGCACGCCGGCGCGGCGTGGCGACATTAGCGCTCGCCGCGACCGGCTCGATGGGCTGCTGACGCTCTACCAGATGGGGTTGATCGAGCATATACCGGAGCCGCCGCAGCCAGGGCTGGATGCCGAGAAGGTCGATGCCTCGGCCTTGGCAGCTATACGGCGACTCTAGGACTGGCGGCGAAGGTCGCGTTCGACGCGCTCATCGCGGGCAAGCTCATGCTGGACCATGCGCTCAAGCACCGCGCGTTCTGCTTCTGATGCCTGCTCGCCGCCACCGCCACCTTTGCCTCGTTGCCGCTGGCCATTCCCGAGGCGCGCGCCGCCTTCCACCAGCTCACCGGGCTATCCGCCGCCCCTGGCATCATCTAGCGATATTGTACGTTAACTGAAATCAGCAGGCACTGTTTCGTTTGGTAGTCCACTCAATCCGTCCGACCGATGCCGCCTGAGCGCGCAACTTTCGCCGCCAACTCTTCGATCTGTTGCGCGAGAAACCTCAGGTCTGCTTCCGTCGCCGCGAGGTGGACGGCGCGTTCGAAGGCGGCCTTCGCAGCGTCTCGTTGTCCAAGCCGACGCAACACCGTGCCGCGGGCCGCGTGCATCAGGTGATAGTTATCGAGGTCGGGTGCGATTGTGTCAAGCGCCGTGAGCGCGGCGCCGGGACCCTCCGTCTCGCCAATGGCGATGGCCCGGTTGAGCGCAACTACCGGCGTGGGCATGACCGAGAACAGATGATCGTAAAGAGCGACGATCTGCGGCCAGGCAGTTGCTTCGAACGAGGCGGCGGCACAATGTACGGCCTGGATAGCGGCCTGGAGTTGGAAGGGACCCGGTACCAAGAATAATCCTGAACAATTCGTGGACGGGGCATCGGTAGAGCCTCTAATGGACCACAACGCCGCGTTGATCCCCAGAGTGACGATGCGGGTCGCGGAACAAGAAGTGTATCACGATACTACTCGCCTATCAGCAATCGTGCTGCCTTGAGTCCGTGGCCCCCGCACAGCAGCGCAGCGCTTACCGGACCCGGCGCAACAGCACAAATCCAAGCAACCCCGCAATGAGGGACGCGGCGCCTACGCTCGGCGTAGGGTCACGTGGATCGAACTGGTAGCGATCCGGTGATGAGTTGGGTGGCTGCTCGGCGGCGAAGCGCTGCCCCGCCTGCAAATACCAGCGCTGTAACTGTACCCCTGCTGGCGGAAAGGTCTGCATGTCGCGCCATACGTCTGTGCCATGACAAAGATACGTACCGGCGCCTCACGTAGGCCACGCCGATCGCCGAGCAAGTGGGCGCGTAGCCAGATCAGCGCCTCGCGCACTCCCATCATCGAGGCCGCCGCATCGGTATGCAGCCATGGGCCGATCGTCAGATACGGCTGATGGCCCGCCGTAAGGAGCGCCTCGTAGTCCTTGAGCAAGAACGGCAGCATAAAATCGTACCAGCCACCGACCGGATGATTGGGCGCCGCTACCGAGGCGACACTGTTGCTGTGGTTGCCCGCTGTCCACCAGGAGTCATCCGGCTGGTCGTGAGCCTGCCAGTCGTGCCAGAACGAGTAGTGTTTGCCGACAGTCGCGATATCGAGGGTGCCGAGTGGGAGATGCCAGAGCGCCTGGCGCCGGCGCCGCGTGCCAGCAATCATGCCGCCAAGGTGTCGTAGCAGTGAACGCTCCTGACCATCGACCATTGCGAGCCAACTCTGGAAGGTTTACAGCGCGAACGCATCGCCTGGATAGAGGAAGCTGCGGAAATCTGAACCGATCAACTGCGTCGACATCGCCTGACACCATCGGGCATGGGTATGGCCAAGTCTTTTTCGATGCCAATGTCGTATGTCTCGGCCGGCGGAAGCTTGGCGACCCGCGCCATCAGGCGGCTCATGATGCTCATTGTCGCGGCCTTTCAATCTACCCCAAGGTCAACCAGATCATGGATCATGCCGCGAACTGGGACGGACTGAAACTGGCGATCCTGTGGGAACACACGCATCGGCATCCCTCGCGCCGGGCGCATTCCGACACTGGGCGAGAGCAGCACGTTCGGCACCATGGCCAGCCGGTAGCGCTGCACCAGCATCGCCAGCACCAGTTTGAGTTCCTGCATCGCAAACGCCCAGCCGATACACATGTGCGGGCCGGCCGCGAACGGCAGATATTCGTAGGTTGAGCGCTCCAGGGAAAACCAGCGCTCCGGCTTGAACCGATCCGGCTCGGCATACAGATGGGGCAGGCGATGCGTGATGAACTCGCTGTAGATCACATTTGCACTACGCGGCAGGGCGTAGCCGGCCAGTTCGCAGGGTGCGGCGGTGATCCGAATGCCGATCGGCGCGGGCGAGAGCAGGCGCAGGCTCTCTTTGACCACCCCCTCCAGCAAGGGCAACTGACCCAACTGCTCGATCGTCGGCGCGGCGCCGTGGAGTGTCCCTTCGAGTTCGTCAAGCAGGTCGGCATACACGCGCGGGTGCTGGTTCAACAAGAACAGCGTCCAGGTCAGCGCGTTCGAGGTCGTCTCGTGCCCGGCCACGAACAGCGTGAACGCATGGCCGATCAACTCATCGTCGCTCAGTCGCGTGCCATCCTCGTCGCGGAGTTGCACCAGGGTCGCCAACACATCGGTCGCATCAGGCTGGGCGCGCTTGCGGCTCACCATCGAACGCATATAGTCTTCCAGCCGCTCCATGAGCCGATTGACGCGGTGGAAGGGCAGGCCCGGCACATTGTAGGGCACGAGCAGGGCCAGCGGCGAGGTCGCTCCCGCAACGGCGCGCCGCAACAGCTCGCCCACTTGCGCCAGCTCGGTTTCGCCATCCAGGCCAAAGAGGGTCGTGATCGCGATTCGCTGCGTCAGTTGCCGCATTTCGTTGAGCAGGTCAATCGTGGCTCCTGACTGCCACTGATCGAGCATACGCTGGGTCAGCGCGGCCATCGCGGCGGCGTAGCCCTGGACCTGCTGGCGGTGAAAGGCGGGCTGCATCAGCCGGCGTTGCTGCTTGTGGTGCGCGCCGTTCATCACCGCCAGATTCTGGGTGAATAGTCGCTCGGCCGCAGTGTTCTTGGGCAGCCGGAGCAACGGCCCGGTCCCATTGGTGAATAGCTCCGGCTGCGCCAGCAACTGGTGGTTCAACGTCGGGCCAAACGCGAAGACGAACGACGGATCGCCCTGGGCCAGCGCGACGACATCGCCATAGGTGCTGTGGAGCCGGCGCATCGTGCGGAACGGGTTGAAGAAGAAGCGTAACAGATTGACCTTCCCTCCCAGCAGCGGCAGGGCACGCGGACCAGGAATAGCTCGCTGAACCAGTGTGTTGGTTGCCATCGATTTCCTCCTCTGCGCGACACACAAAAGCGCCGGGTTCTGCCGACCAGACTTCCCGGCGCTCCAAGACTGTTCGATTGGGGTGGTGGGAATGGTTCAGGGTGCTGGCCCTGTCACCCACCACAATCTAAATCCACGCTCTCTCGTGGCAGAAACCTCACGACGACGACACGAGCCGCATCCGCAACTGCTGCTCATAGAACGTGCAGATTTGTTCAAGCGCCTGGATCATCGCCGGGGCAACGACGTCGCGAAGCACATCCGGCGGCGGCAGTGTATCGGGCTCGAAGGTGCGCTGTGCCAGCAGCGCAACGGCATCGGCCTGCGCTTCGGGCGGCACACGATCCACGTCGCTTAGAAACTGATCGGCCAGGGCGGCGCCTGTCACCATGGCGCTGAAGGCATAGGCTTGCACGGCCAGGTCGGCATCGCCGCGTATCAGGCCCAGGCCGCGTAGCATCGCGATCAGATCGCGCGCTGTGGTCACTTGCTGGTTTTGCTGTGCGACACTGCTCTGGGTCAACTTGCCCAGCAACGCAACATCTCTGGTGAACAGGGCGCGCGCCAGCGGCCTGCCCCGGATGACGAGCGTATGGGCGCGCAGGAAGCGATGCAGCAGCACTTCGGACGGATCAGCCCGCATACGAGCGATCAATGCGTGCCAAACGACTAGTGACTCGCGCAACAGGACCGACTCGAACAGCGCCTCCTTGGTCTTCCAATGCAGGTAGACCGTGCCGGTGCCGATCCCGACCTGCTGAGCAATGTCATCGATCGTGATGCGCTTGTAGCCCCAACGCAGCAGCAGATCTGCCGCAGCATCGAGAATGCGTTGCGCCCGTTCCTGCCGCTCGGGTTGCGCCACAGTTGGTAAAGAGTTTAGTGCGTCCACTTGCTCTATGAAACAAGGATTGAAGCAATAAGAAAATTATTCATCAATCAGACAAGAAGAAGTATATCAAAGAGGCCGGAGCATGTCAAGCTGCGCACGTGTGATTGTAGGGTCCTTCTCTCGCAGTGACGCAAAGATGATGGTAGTGCGGTGATGACTGACATATGCACTTGCAATTTCGCGACATTGCTTGTATAGTTTGAGCCGCCCGTACAAGTCAAAGAGAGGCTCGGCTCCTGCCATCCGAGATCAGGTGGAGGCTGTCACAGGTTTTGTGGCGCCTCTTTTTTGTGTGCGCCCAACAAGATCTAGGACAATTGCATGAACACTATCCAAACACTTGCATTGGTGCTGTTCGTGGTGGGATACGTCGCCATCACCTTCGAGCATCAGTTGCGAACCCATAAAGCACCAACCGCGCTCCTGCTTGGGGTCGTCCTGTGGTTTCTTGTGACGCTGAATGGCATGGGCGGCGAGCCCTTAGCCCACCAGCTCGAAGTCGCCGCGGCCGAGATCTTTGGCATTGTCATCTTCCTATTGGCAGCGATGACCCTGGTCGAAGTGCTGACGCACTACCAATTCTTCGATTACATCCGCGTTGAGCTCACGCGTCGCGGCTTGCGCGACCGGCAGCAGTTCATCGTGATCGGCACGGTCACCTTCTTGTTGAGTCCGGTCATCGACAATCTGACCACGACGATCGTGATGATCACCATCGCTCAGCGATTCTTCCGCGGACGCAATCTGCTGGTGATGGCCACGGCGATCATCGTCTTCGCCAATGCTGGTGGGGCTTGGTCGCCGATTGGCGATATCACTACCCTAATGCTGTGGCTGGCGGGGAAGTTCACGGCGGCGCAGGTCTTCCTTGATACACTGCTGCCGTCACTTACCCACGCGCTCGTGGCAGGCGCGCTCTTGCTGCGCCAAATCAAGGACGATACACCCGATAGTCAAGAAGATCTGCCGATTACATTCACACGGAGCGAGTTTATCGTCATCGCGCTCGCGCTCGCCAGCTTTGGCCTGCCGTTGCTCATGTCGCAGCTCGGCCTGCCGCCCTACATGGGCTTGCTGGCCGGGCTCGCGCTGGTGTGGATCGTGACCGGCGTGCTGGCGCGGGTCAGTGCTCGCGAGACCCACCTGACGGCCGACATCGAGCGATTCCTGCGCAACGTCGACATTCCGTCCCTCAAGTTCTTCATCGGCATCCTTCTGGCGGTCGCCGCGCTCGATGCCCTCCACGTGCTGACCATTATCTCGAACCTGCTCTTGGGAAGCAACCCCAGCTCGGAGCGCATGATCATCGGAAACAGCGCCCTCGGCATCCTGTCCGCTATCGTCGATAACGTGCCACTGACCGCACTGGCGATCGACCTCATCCCGGCAACGAACGCACGGCTCTGGACGTTGCTGGCCTACTGTGTGGGCACCGGGGGCAGTCTTCTGGTGATCGGTTCAGCCGCAGGTGTGATCGCCATGGGGATGATCCGGGAGCTGACCTCCACCGTATATGTGCGCATCGCGACGATGCCGGTCGTCCTGGCCTATATCGCCGGGATCGCGGTCTGGGGTGTGCAGAGGCTGATCGTCGGCCTCTGGCACATGTTGAGAACGAGACCCAGATCGATGGTTGAGCTTCTACAAAGCGAAGGAGGGTCTGGTGGAGCCGCTCACATTCATCTTGTTTCTGGCCGGCATTGGCCTGCTTGTCGGCGGCGCCGAGCTGCTGGTCCGCGGCGCCTCCCAGCTCGCGGGGACACTCGGTGTTGGGCCGCTGATCGTCGGCCTGACGGTCGTGGCGGTCGGGACCAGCTCGCCCGAGATCGCGGTCGCGCTCCAGTCCAGCCTCAGTGGACAGGCCGACATCGCGCTCGGCAACGTCGTCGGCAGCAATATTGCCAATGTGCTGCTGATACTTGGTCTTGCGGCGCTGATCGCACCGCTGGCAGTCCCGCAGCTCCTGATCCGCCAGGATGTGCCGATCATGATCGGCACCTCGCTGCTGGTGATCGTGTTGAGCCTGGACGGCCTGCTCAGCCGGCTTGATGGCGTGCTGCTCCTCGCGGGCATCGTTGCCTATATCGTGTACGTGGTGCGCCAGAGTCGCAAGGAGAGCGCCCGCGTCAAGGCCGAATATGAGGCCGAGTTCGGCGTCGACGTGCGCCAGGCGACGCGCGGATGGATGCGCCACCTGGCAGTGGCGCTTGGTGGGCTGGGCCTGCTGATTGTGGGCACGGGCTGGCTCCTCGATGGGGCCGTGGCGTTCGCGCGCGTGCTGGGTGTGAGCGAGTTGGTGATTGGCCTGACGATCGTGGCGGTGGGCACATCGCTGCCCGAGATCGCAACCACACTGCTGGCAAGCCTGCGCGGCGAGCGTGATATCGCGGTCGGCACTATCATTGGCAGTTGCATTTTCAACCTGCTGCTGGTGCTGGGATTGATGGTGCTCTCGGCTCCGGCCAGCGTTGTGGTGCCATCATCAGTGCTCAACTTCGATCTGCCGGTCATGCTGGCGACCACAGTGGCGTGCCTGCCGATCTTCATCAACGGCCATACGATCTACCGCTGGGAAGGTGGGCTGTTCCTGGGCTACTATGCCGCCTACACCTGCTACCTGCTGCTGGCATCGAGCCAGCACGCGCTGCTGGAGCCGTTCAGCCTGCTGATGTTGTACTTCGTCATACCGCTGACGGTCGTGACGCTGCTGATTGTGCTCAGGCGCAGCATGCGAGCGCAACGAGTCATGCCACCGAACGCCGGCTGAGAGACAGACCCGCCGGCATCCTTATCTGGTGCTATGCGCAACCGAGCGCGCCCGATCTTTGTACAACCTGTGGAGGAAGAGGCTATGGCGACACAGCAAACGGCTATCGCGCAGCGGAACGAGGAAAAGTTGTACTTCGATCACAAGGACATGGACTATTACCTGTCCTGGGTGATGGGCCGCCAGATCTACGATGGAAGCGATGCCGGCGAGTGCCTGGAGACGGCTGCGCGGATCAGGGATGGCGACGCGGAAAGCTGGCAGCGCGCGTGGACCGAGCTGGCGCAACGGGTGGAGGGTCTCGCACGGGCGGCACACGCCGGGGGCGATGCGGCTAAAGCGCGCGCAGCCTACCTGCGGGCGTGTAGCTACTACCGCGCGCCGTTGTTTATGCTGTCGCCGCATACGACTACCTTTCACGAGTATTGGCAGAAGATGCGGGCATGCTTCCAGGCTGCGGCGGCCCTCTGTGACCCACCGATCGAGCCGATCGCGGTGCCTTTCCAGGGGAAGCTACTTCCCGGCTATGTTTGGAAAGTGGACGCGCACACCCAGCCGCGCCCAACCCTGCTCGTGCTCGGCGGGATCGAGACCTTCGCTGAGGACTGCTACTTCATGATCGGTTCAGCGGGCGCGCAGCGCGGCTACAACGTGCTGACGGTCGATCTGCCGGGGCAAGGCATGAATCCTGAGCAGGGATTGTTTTTCAGGGCCAGAATGGAGGTGCCCATCCGGGCCGTGACCGACTATGCCGTCCAGCGGCTGGAGATCGACGCGCAACGGCTGGCACTATTCGGCTTTAGCTGGGGCGGGCATATTGTCTTCAAGGGCGGCCAGCACGATCCCCGCATCCGGGCGCTGATCGCCAATCCGGCCATGCCGGATGTGTTCCGGGCAGCACTGGCCCAGCAACACGGGCATAACCGTAACGATCCGATCGCCAGACTGGTCTTTGCGCAGATCGCCTGGCGGATGGGGCTCAAGATCAGTCTCAACCCGCGTGATATCGCTCGTCGCTTCGCCAAGGCGTATGACTACCTGGTGCATGGCAAGGCTGATACCCGGCAGATTGGCTGCCCGACGCTGTGTCTGGCGGGCGACAGCGAGGCGCCGATTACGCTGCGTATCGCGCGTGAGTGTTTCGCACAGTTGCCGCACCCCATGAAGAAGCTGGTCATCTTTACTCGGAAGGAGGGTGGCGCGGCTCACTGCCAGGTCAACAATCTGGCGCTTCCGAATGGCGTCATCTTTGACTGGCTGGATGCGGTGTTCGCATGAGCGAGATAATGTGTGTTCAGGATGTGACCTTTACCTACGCCCGCGCCGCAGCCCCGGCGATCTCTGGCCTGGACTTCATGATCGAGCGCGGCGAGGTCTTCGGCTTTTTGGGACCCAGCGGGGCCGGCAAATCGACGACCCAGAAGATACTGATCGGCCTGCTCAAGGGCTATGGGGGGCGGATCTCGATCCTGGGCCGTGATCTCACCCGCTGGGGCGCCGACTACTACGAGCGGATCGGCGTCTCGTTTGAGCTACCCAACCACTTTCTCAAGCTGACCGCGCTGGAGAACCTGACCTACTTCGGCGCGCTCTATCGCCAGCCCACCCGGCCGCCACAGGCACTGCTGGAACTGGTTGGGCTGGGCGACGACGGACACATGCTGGTCGGGCAGTTCTCCAAGGGCATGAAAAGCCGCCTGAACGTGGCCCGTGCGCTATTGCACAGCCCTGAAGTACTGTTTCTCGACGAGCCGACCGCCGGGCTTGACCCGCTCAACGCCCGGCGGATCAAGGATCTGATCAAGGCCCAGCAGCAGGCCGGCACGACGATCTTCCTCACGACCCACAATATGGCCGTCGCGGAGGAACTCTGCGATCGGGTCGCCTTTATCGTGGATGGGTCGATCGCTTTGATCGACACCCCACGGGCGCTCAAGCTCCAGCACGGGCAGGCGCTGGTGCAGGTCGAGTACCTTCAGGATGGACAGGTTGCGCGGCAGACATTCCCGTTGGAGCGTCTGGGCGACAATCGGGCCTTTCTCGACCTATTGCGCTGCGCCCCCATCCAGACCATCCACACTCAGGAGGCGACCCTGGAGGACATCTTCATCCGCGTCACCGGCAGGAGTCTGACATGAAGCGCCTGCTCACCACCATAGCCTGCGACATCCGGCTCCAGTTCCGCAACGGCTTCTACTACGCCGCAGCATTTGTGGCGGTGGTGATGGCACTGGTGCTCAACCAGGTGCGGCTGTTCGACCTGGCGTTGCTGCTGCCGGTCTTCGTGCTGGGCAATATCCTGGTCAATACGTTTTATTTCATCGGCGGATTGGTGCTGCTGGAAAAGGGCGAGGGGACGCTGGCGGCGCAGGTGGTCACACCGCTACGCACCGGGGAGTACCTGGCCGCCAAGGTCGCTACGCTGGCACTACTGGCGTTGATTGAGAGCCTGATCATCGTCGCGGCGGCCTACGGATCGGGCTTCGCTCTGCTGCCGCTCCTCGCTGGGGTCGTGCTGCTGGCGGCGCTGTACGTGCTGTACGGCTTTGTGGTCGTGGCGCGCTATGACTCGATCAACACCTACCTACTGCCCTCGGTGGTGTACACGGCGGTGCTCTCGCTGCCGCTGCTGGACTACTTCGGGCTGTGGCAAAGCTGGCTGTTCTACCTGCACCCGATCCAGGCTCCGCTGCTGCTGCTGCGGGCGGCATTCCAGCCCCTCGCGCCCTGGCAACTGGTCTACGGCGTGCTGTACAGTGCGCTCTGGATCGCACTGATGTATCTCGCCAGCCGGCGCGCGTTTGATCGCTTCGTAGTCGAGCGTGAGGGGAGCACTTGATATGCGCGTGGTGTCTATCTTGCGGGCGCTCGGCCCGATCGACGCGCAGAGCGTGCGCCGCGATGCGCTGTTGCGCTGGATGGTGCTGCTACCGCTGGTCATGGCCGTGCTGGTGCGCCTGGGGTGGCCGCTGCTGGAGGCGCGCATCCAGGCGTTGTTCCAGCTCGACCTGGCGCCCTACCACACGTTGCTCGCCAGCTCGTTCCTTTTCCTGGTGCCGCAGCTCTTTGGCACGGTGATCGGGTTCCTGCTGCTGGATCAGCGCGACGATCACACCCTGATGGCGCTCCAGGTCACACCGATGAGCCTGGGCGGCTACCTGGCCTACCGCGTGCTGGTCCCGCTGGCGCTGAGCGCGGTCGTGCTGCTGGCGGTGATCCCGCTCCTGGGCCTGGTGAAGGTCGCATTCACGACTCTGCTGATCAGCGCGCTGGCGAGTGCCGCGCTGACACCGCTGTTCGCGCTGTTCCTGGCCGCGTTTGCCGCCAACAAGGTCCAGGGCTTCGCGCTGGCAAAGGGCTTCGGCATCGTGCTGCTGCCGGCGCTGGCGGCCTACTTTGTACCGTTGCCCTGGCAATTGGCGCTGGGCCTCTCGCCCATCTACTGGCCGCTGAAGCTGTTCTGGGAACTTCAGGCCGGCGCGCCCGATGCGTGGGTTTATGGGCTGGTCGGGCTGGCCTACCAGGGCCTGCTGCTGGTTGCGCTCCTGCGGCGCTTTCAGCAGGTGATGAGCCATTGATAGGGTGTGAAAAGAGGGAACAATGGCAAATCCAGCATCCCAAACCGCTGTTGGCCCGATGGTCATCGTTGCGGTAGAACAATATTCCAATCAAGACCAACGCCTGGTCCAGGACGACTTGGCGTATCACTTCTTGCCCACAGGTGTGAAGTTCATCGTGTGGCTGGCACGCTGGCGTCCTGTGCGAGAATGGCTGATCACGATGACTGAGAAAACCGCCCAAGGTATCTGGGGAAGTATGCTCTGCCGGAAGCGCTATATCGACGACACGATCCGCAAAACGATTGAGGGAATCGATACGCTGGTCATTTTGGGAGCGGGTCTGGATACCCTGGCATACCGGATGGCCGACCTGGTTAAGATCGCGATCTTCGAGGTAGACCTGCCGGAGAATATCGCATACAAGCGGAGCAAACTGGAGACCCACTATGGGCACGTTCCTGATACTGTTCGTCTAGTTCCGATCGATTTCGAGCACCAGGACCTGGAAAGCGTCCTGAACGACCATGGCCACCCGGCCGGCCAAAGGATCTTTTTCGTCTGGGAAGGGGTGACACAATACCTAACCGAGCAAGCTGTCCGTCAGACGTTCGATTTCCTGGCGAAGGCGGCCACTGGTAGCCGGCTTGTATTTACCTACGTCCGCCAGGATTTCATGGATGGGGTCAACCTCTACGAAGCCACGTACATCTATCAACGGTTTCGAGTGAAACAGAAGTTGTGGCGCTTTGGCATGGCTCCAGAACAGGTAGCCGCCTTCTTGGAGGCATACAGTTGGCGCGAGGTGGAGCAGATGGGGAGTCAGGAGTTTTTGGTACGCTACATCAGGCCCAGTGGGCGCGAGATACCGATATCGGAAGTGGAGCGGGCCGTCTACGCCGAAAAGCTCCCATGAAAGGAGCGCAACCTTGACCACAACCAAAGCACTGATACGCAACGACATCAAACAGCCGATCAACCTCGGCAGCAAAGCGTTTGTCGCCAACAAGTATGCCTACTATGAATGGCTGCGCGAGGAATCGCCCGTTTGTAAAGGCAGGATCGCCATTATCAACGCCTATCTGCTGTCGCGCTACGAGGACTGCGTCAACATGCTCAAGGATCAGCGTTTCGTACGCAACCGCACCACCGCCACCGGCGGGGGCAGGCTACCCTTTCCCGTGCCCAAGACGATCACACTCATCGCGCAGAACATGATCCTTGAGGATGAGCCTCAACATCGCCGCCTGCGCAATCTGGTGCATAAGGCGTTCACGCCGCGCGCGCTGGCCCGCCTGGAGGGGCGCATCGATCGCTTGACTCACGAACTGCTTGACGTGGCCAAGAAGCAGAGCGAAGTTGACCTCATCCAATCCTATGCTCTCCCCATCCCCGTCACCGTGATTCGTGAAATGGTCGGCGTATCGGATGAGCGACATGCCCAAATTCAAGAACGGTGTGAAGGTGCTGGCGGGTCTGTCCGGTTGGACCCTCTTGCGCGCGCTCTTCTGGGATCTGCCCCGCACAGACACGTTTGTCCGCAGCCTGATCGCTCGCAAGCGCGCCGATCCGCAGGACGACATCCTAACCGGGCTGATCCAGGCGGAAGAGGCCGGGGACAGACTCAGCGAAGACGAGCTGGTGAGCATGGTCTTTCTGTTGATTTTCGCGGGCTACGAGACGACGGTTCACCTGATCAGCAACAGCGTTGAGGCGCTGCTGCGCCATCCCGATCAACTGGCGCGGCTGCGCGCCCGGCCGGAGTTGATGGAATTGGCCGTGGAAGAGATCCTGCGCTACAACGGCCCGATCCAGGGCACAAAACCCGGCTACGCACTGGAGGATGTCACGCTGCATAGAGTGACGATACCGAAGGGGTCGGCGGTGATCCCATTGCTGGGGGCAGCCAACCATGACCCGGCGGTCTTTGAGCACCCGGAGGTGTTCGACATTGCGCGCAGCCCAAACAAGCATTTGGGCTTTGGGCAAGGCATTCACTACTGTCTTGGCGCGCCCCTGGCGCGGATGGAAACCAGGATCGCGCTGAAGAACTTGCTGGAGCGTAGCCCAGAGCTGCGTCTGGCGGTGAAAGGGGAGGAACTGGAAGTACAAAATGTTCCGTTGTGGCATCGATATGCGCGCCTGCCTGTAGTGTTGGGGTAAAGTGGCTCCAGTACCCTGGACTCAGGGCAGCACCGATACCACGATCGCCGGCGGGTGGGTGGCAGCGTGATACCCTTCATCAAAAGGCAATCCATCGTATACTGGAGTGGATGGTCATAGTGATGCGGGATTATCGCTATAGCTTTGAGCCGCCGGAGCAGATTCAGCGCGGCGAGTATTGGCCTCTTCGCGCACCCGACGAGCAGCCGCTGGATGGATTATAAGGGTAGCGAATCCAAGGAATACACGTTTTCGTTTAAGGGCGTTTCCTGCTCCGCTGCTACGCAGACCCCAGTCCACTACATTGTGGGAAGCCGCACCAGCACCTTGAGGGTGTGCCGTCATCTGCTTTGCCTCCTTAGTCGGTTTGCCAGACTCTCTCGTGATGAGCGACCCGATGGACGTTTGCCCGCTTTCGCGTGGGGTGATGTTGCGTTACGCGCAACCCCTATCCTATCCATTACAATAGGCATTCGCTTCTTCCATCGTCCTGTGCCCGCCCATTCCTCCGCTCTCCTTACGGCGAGCGTACCCAGAGGGAAAAGGACGGGATTACCACGTTTTGCATATGTACCCAGAGATGGGTTAGGTCCCGCCTATCCGCCGGTAGCCGTGCGGTCTGCGACAGCAGAAGGGGCAACTGCTGTTCCTGGCTACGTACCTTTTGGTCCAAGCCTGTCAGCGCATTTGGCTTGTGTGACATCACGACGTTTATCAGCGGTTCACCTGAGTTGACCATACCATCTTTCACCCTAGCGCCTGACGGCCGTTGCGCTGGCCGTCGCCATCTTGCCTTGCGGTTTGATGACCACCTGACGGTGGGGCTACATTGTCCCAAGAGCTTCACACGGTCGGATTACTCTGGCCGCATGTCCTGGTAGGGTACCGGTGGCAGAACACCGGGTTACATCCTGGTTCGTCCGTGTGTAACAGCTACATATGCAACCTCGTGTCGCAAGCCCCTGGAGTCAGGCTCGCTTACTTACCCTATCTAGGGCCGCTCCCCGGTGAGCAGCGCATAGATTGCGCGGCCCATTTCCAGCGTGTCGAGCGCATCACGCACCCCAGCTCCTGCGGCGTCGAGCGAGGCCGCAACATCCATCCCGTCCACCTGCTCGCTCGCGGCGACCTTGCGGGCCAGCAGATCCTGGGCGAGCGATTGGGGAGTATCGGCGTACACCGGCACGAGAATACGAACTGCCCTGGTCTGCCCAATCCGGTCCAGTCGCCCATTCGCCTGCCGGAAGACGATCGCATTGCAATTCGGATTCTCCATCCAGATCGCGGTACTAAACCAGACCAGGTTATTGAGTCCCGTCTGAATACTGGTTGGATTAGCGATCATAATCCGCTTGCCAGCGCCGATCACCCTGGTGTTGATCCAGGCTTCGCGCTTCTGGGTCGGCACCCTGCCGGCGTCGAGAAAGATCGGGTATTCGCCGGTCTGCTCGGCGATACGGCGCATCAGCCGCTCCACGACGCCGATCTCGCCGCTATGGGTCACGAAGACCAGCACGTTGCGGCCCTCGGCAAGTTCGGCACGCAGCCGCTCGCACAGCCATCGCTCCTTTGGCAGCAGCGTAGCCGGCTCCAACAGATCCGCTGAGGCGACCAGATCGCCGCCACAACTCGCCGGATAACGGACATCCCACCCGCGTGCGCCATCCTCACGCATCGCATTGCCCATGTCCAGCGTGGCGCGGTCATAGAAGCTCGGCAGTTGGCCCAGCGCCCCGAACAGTTTGCCGGCCAGCGCCGTGTAGCGATCTTTTTTGATTCGCGCAATCACCTTGGAAAAGAGCATATCGGCGCGCTCGCGCAGCATCGTGTCGACCGGGCATTGCGTATCTCGTGCGATCGGCACTTCCTCGATCGTGCAGGGCGGCAGCGCATCATCAAGATCGGATTTCTGGATCGTGACCGCGATGGGCAGGAGATGATGGAGCAGCAGCACCGGCAGCACTCCCGGAGCCTCGCCCAGCGTGCGGGTGGTTGTCAGCCGATCCAGCTCTTGCCGGTCGGTCATCGCGCCGTAGGACTGCGCTCCCATCGTCCCCTCATCCTTTGGCTCGCGCAGCACCTTCCGATAGCCGTAGCGCGTCACGAAGGCCCGCACGGCATCACGCCTGAACTCGCGGCGGAAGCGCCTCGACAGCGCCCACAGGTTACGGAACAGCCCGGACGCATAGCCATTCATCAGGCTGCCCGTCAGCAGGAGGGTGGGCAGGCCAAGCTCGGAGAGCCGATGTGCGGCGATCTCCTGGGCCGAGCCGTCGCCAGCGAACTCGTGGCCCTCGTCGAGAATGAGCAGATCGAAACGATCCCGCGCGTAGCGGGTGATGTAGCGGGCGATCGAGAAGCGGCGCGGCCTGGGGATCGCCTGGAACAGCGGCTCGTCACAGACGCCTTGAAACTCATAGCGCGCGTAGCGAGAGAGCAGATCGAGGGCGTGCTTTGCCGCTGCGACCCCCTCAGCATGATCGTTCCATACCAGATCGCCGGCCGGTGAGATTTGCACCTGCGGCTCGCCCCACGCGATCAACTCCTGCGTTCTCTCCGCCTCCTGCTTCACGACCTGGCCGACCGCAGCCGTATTTGCCCGCTCTCCCTCGCGGCCAAGCCGGGCAATCGCGCGGTCGAGCACCTTCCACACATCGGTTTCGTGCGACCACTGCGGTTTGTCCAGGTTGTAGGCGCGGACAACCTCAATAAGCTGCGTCTGAATCGCGCGAGATGGCGGCAGCAGCAGCAGCAGCTCCCGCAGCCCATTGCGCAGAGTACGCCCCCGCCCATGGCTGCTGCTGTCGGTGGTTGTCAACGCATAGAGATCCGCGATCGTATCGGCCAGCAGGATGTCGCGCTGCTGGTGGCGTGTCGCGAGGAACAGATAGCCCAGGATGGTCACATCGTCTGCGAGCTGATCGCCGCTCCGGCCATCAGCCCAGCCGTCACGGATGGCGTGAATGAGCGCCATGAGCACCCGACCGAGCGGCGACGCGGCCAGCTCGTCGGCGCCGGCACCTGATCGAGCTGTCCATGCCATTTCCGCCGCAGCGTCTCGCGCGGCCCGGTCTGGTAGCTGCCTGCGCACATTCGCCACCTTGCTGCCCAGAGCCAGCAGGCCCCGCGCGCCGACCGTTCCGCGCACCCGCGGATCATCTGGCAAGGCGGTGATCAGCAGGCGCGCCAGATCGCGCACCCATCCCGCTACGGCGTTTGCAGGCCAGTAGATACGGCGCGTACAGCGCGCCCGCTCTTTGACCAGCGAGGTGTCGGGAGCGGCCACCCGACCGCCGCAGCGTGGGCAGCGCCGCCGTGGGTCCAGGCCGGCGCTGAACGTGTGGCCGAGTTTGGCGGCTTCCCGTGAGAGGATAGAGAGTGTCAGCCCAGCCCCCGGCAGCGTTGGGTCAGCCGACGCCGCTTCCCTGTGGACCGCCAGGGTTGAGTTGACGATGACCACCCCGGCGCCCGGCAGCACTGCGGCGATCTGATTGCACCAGCTTTCGAGCAGATGCGGCGGGCAGACGATCAACGCGCGGCGCACCGGGCGCAGCGCTGTGGGCAGCCCCATGTCTGCCAGCCGGCCTCGCAGCACTGCCAGGTGATCGGCGGCCAGGGCGGCGATCGTCGCCAGCGCGATCGTGCTTTTGCCCGTGCCGACCTCGCCGATCACGAACGGGTTTTCACGGTGCGCCAGGAGCTTCAGCGTTGCATAGATCGCCTCACGCTGGGCGCGGAACGGTGTGCGGGCCAGCGGCGGCAGCGGCAGCGCCGCAGCGGGATCGCCAAGTGGATGCAGCGCCGGGCACTGGCGCGCCATGACTTGCGCCAGTGCCCCTCGGTAGCGGTCGAGCAGGTCCGCCGCGTTCATCTGCTCTACATCGGTCGTCCCGGTCGGCACGCTGCCCGGCGCCAGGTCATAGTATCGACCAGCGCCCAGGTCCAGCACACAGAGCCGAAGGAGCGGCTGCTGGACCTGCACAATGCCGGTCGTCTCGCCATCCTTGTTGGTGCGCTCCTCGACCGTCCGTAGCTCGCGCTCAAACACGCCTTTCGCAAGCAGCACGGGCAGGTCGGTTCTCGGATCATCTGGCTCCAGCACCGCCCCGTTGATGATGCCCGCCGAGAGGGCCTGGGCGATGTGGCCCGGCCGTGGCGGCATGGCGACCGGGAACGGGCGACCGCCGATCAGCGCATCCATGTCGCCATCCAGCCCGTAGAGTTGCATCCCGCTGCCGTCGGCGAGCGTGCCGCAGCGAATGGACTGCTGTACCGCCAGCAGATCGAACGGCGCCGTCTGCCAGCGCGTCAGACCTGCGTAGCCGCCGGCCTGCAACGCTACAACCGGATGGGGCACCATAGGCAGCGCCTCGATGCACTCGGCATCCCGCGCCCAGCCCTCGATCTGCCGCTGGAGCGCCAGGTCGGGCGCGGTCAGAGGATGGACCGCGCGCCGGGCGATCAGCACGACCTGCTTGTAGTCGGCAAAGTGCGTATCGGGGAAGCGGAAGCACCAGGCCGAATCGTAGTGGGTCGCCAGGAAGGCGGCGCTCGCCGCCAGCGCATGATGCGGCACGACCAACAGCAGCACGCCTCGCCCTGGTGTAAGAATGTCGGTGTAGCGCACCAGAAAGCGGTGCTCTAGCCGGCGGTAGGTCGGATCGAGATCATAGGGCGGGTTGAGGTAGAGGATCGTCGCCCCGTCGGTGCTTCCCCATTCTGCTTTGGTACTCCACACGACCCGGAAGGCATCGCCGTGGAGCGCGGTCTGTTCAGCGCGCCAACCGAGCCTCCGGTTGGTCGCCAGTTGAAGCGCAGCGGCCCGCTCGCGCTCCAGTTCGACGGTGTAGGCCAGGATCTCCGGCCCCGTATCGTTGTGATGATCGCGCAGCTTCTCGCCGAACCAGCAGCGCAGCAGCCCCAGCAGTGCGGCACCGTCGGCGGCGCATGGATCTACAACGGCCACACGCCCGCGGGAAACATTGACCGATACGGTGTCGATCAGGGCGGCGATCGGCGAGATGAGGTCAGTAGGCAGAGCGTAATAGCCGCCAACAGCCTGAGATTCAAGACGAGGCATACGACAGGCTCCTATCTGGGTTGCAAGGTAGAGATGTCAGGCTACCGCACGCAATTGGCGTTCGTAGGCGGCGGTGTACCGCAGCACTTCTGCGGCCAGGAGGCGGTCGAGCTGCTCGTGAGTCGTCCAGCCGACCACTCCGGGCAGCAGGCCAACGGAGCCAGTGTCTTCCTCGACGAATGACTCGGCCCACTGATGGCGTGCCCACAGCCAGCGATCGGTTTTGCTGGTGGGTGTCCGGTACGAGTTCCGGGCGCTCTCTGCGGTCGCCGAGAAACTCAGCACCCCATCGCGGAGACCGGCCAGGTAGAGCTGAACCGCGAAGTCCAGCCCCATCAGCAGCGGGCGGCGCGTGCGCCGGTCTATGTAGGCCAACACATAGGCCGCGATCGGGGCCAGGTCAAGCAGCTCGTCAGGGGTGAAGGCGACACCTTTGGGCAGCAGCGGCCCATCGACCCGATGCAGCGCCAGCGCGCGGGCGTGGGTAACGATCTGCTCGCAGCGAACCCTATCCGCACGCAGGCGAGCGCGCTGCTCGACCACCCACCAGGCCGGCGGGAGCGCCAGAAAGCAGCAGCCGGCGGGGTCAACCATACCTGGGTCCAGCGCCAGCACCTCATCCAGCGTCGCGGTGACGACCTCGCTGGTCGTTCCATCTGGTGATGCTATCCGCCGGCTGCTGAAGCTGTAGCCGGCACTTTTCAGCAGCTCGAACCGAACCGGCTTTTTCCTGCTGTGATGCGATTCGTTCGTCGCCAGCGCCGCCTGCCGGCCCATGCGAAAGTTCGCCAGGAATGGGCGCAGCTCGGTATCTGTCCCCGTCAGGAGCATCCAGACCGGGCGGATCGTGTCGCTTTTGACTTCGCCGCCCTCCCAAAGCATGCCGGCGCACACATGCGCCAGCTTTATCGCGCTGAAGCTGCGGCTTTTCGCGGGAGCAGCACGCTTCTTCGACCTGGCCTCGGTATCGTCTGCTTTTGGAGCAATGGTCAGTATATGCAATGTAGTTCCTCGATGTCGGGCGTCTGGATCGAATTGTGCAGCGGGGGTTCATTCGGCGCGGGCCTGGGCGTAGGTGCCCAGCCGTTCCAGCAGTTCCCGCCACGCCTGCCGGGCGGCCACCGCCGCAGCGTGTAGAGCCTCGATGCGCGCCCCGGCCGGATCGTCCTCGCATAAGTAGCAATGTGTTTGTGCTGCGGGATAACCGCCTTTCAATTTGACCATCTTGGCCGTGTGGCGCTCGGCTTCGACGCGCCGCACCTCCGGCACATCGCCGGTCCAGAAGTAGGTCGGCGAGTAGCGGCGATCGGGCGGCAGATACAGGTGGATCACATTTCGAGTGAGCGGGTTGGGCGCACCCTTGCCCGCCGCAGCCAGGCGCTCGTCGTAGCGCCCCTGCTCGCGCAGCGCCCCCGCCAGCGCATCAAGCGCGGCCTGCCAGGCGTTGCGAACCTGCTGCGCTTCTGTCCAGGCTCCCTCGGTCGCGAGGCAATGGACCAGGTGATCCGGCCGGTTGAGTACGCCATGCCCCGGCCGTGCCGTCACACCAGGCAGCGTGCCCGGCTCGACCCGCACGCCCGATGGTGTGTCGCCCAGCACCTTCAACCGCTCGATCGGCGCCGCGCGCCAGGGGTGATGTGACTCGCCGACGTGCAGCACATGCGGGACCAGGGCAATTGCTTCGGTTGTCATGGTGTTGCCTTACCCTTCTAGCTGGCGAATCTGCTCGGCCAGCGCACTGAGATCGATTCCCTCTGAAAATGCCAGCGCTAGGGCGCTGGGATCGTCGGCACCGAACGGCGGCACCGTGGGGTCGTCGTGGCGGATCTGCGGCCAATCGGAGGGCCAGAAGACCCCGTGCGGCACCTCTGGCCGATCTCCCAACCACATCCGGGCGCGATAGTCCACGCGCCAGCCATCGGCGAGATTGATCCACAGATGCGGCGCCACGTTGCGGTCGCTGGGCCGATGCAGGATGCCCCCGACGCCGACGGTGTGTTCGATCCTGGCGCGCGAGAGCAGCGCGCTGATCAGACAGGTCATCCCATCGCACTCCAGGGCGCAGCGGTCGAGCTGGTCGAGCACGCGGGCCAGTGGGTGCGGGTGTTGTTTGCTGGTACTGCTCATGGTGCTTGGTGGCGCTGATCGCGCGTCTCCTCCAGATAGGCAAGGATATGCCGGGCCTGTTCCCCGCTCAGATTGTGCAGATCCAGATGCACACCGTACAGGGCGCTCGCCTCGCCCTGTACGGTGATGCCCGTGGGGTGGCTGGCAATAAAAAAGGAGTTATCCCGCTCACGCGGGCCGCAGCCGTGGTAGGCCGCGCGTAGTGCCTGCACGGTCTCCTGCTCCCATTGCTTACGGCGCACATGTTCGGCGTAGCGAGCGCTGGTCTCCGCAAACACCGCCCGGTAGCGTGGCAGCAGCCTGCGCCGGATCGCCTCCGCGATCGTGGGGGCATCCTTGCGCTCGTCCTCTGTGATCTGGCAGCTTACCCACTCGTAGCGCATGCCATCGCGCGAGAGCTTGCGCGGAACGGAGTTGTGCATTTCCCCAAACCAGCCCGTGATGATCAGGCGGCGCTTGTTACGCCGGAGCGTCAGCTCCAGGCCGGTTTCGCTCGTGAGCAGCGCCCGACCGCCGGAGGGATTGAGCGCCCATTCCTGAACGTCGTGGGCGCTCAACTTCTCGGCGATGTCGCGGCAGCGCTTCAGCCATTCAAGGTTTCGCGTGTCCACAAGTCTCCCTTTCCTCAACCACCACGCCGCGACCGGCCAGGTAGGCATGGGCGATCGAGAGCGCCCGCGGCTGGGCCTGTTGCCTGCTCCACCTGCGGCCACCTGCCGCCGGCCGCTCTTTGGGCAGCTCCGGCAGCGTGTCGCTATCCCGGAAATGAAAGGCAATCTGGAGCGGCTGACCGTTGAGCAGGAGCCCGGTTTCGATGAAGAAGATCGGCATGCCCTGATGGTCGTCGCGCCAAGAGCGAGCGGGCCAGGCAGCCAGGCAGGCCCAGCGCACCGCCTCGGATTTCAGCGCGTACAGCCCTGGATCGCCGGGGTAGCCCGGCCAGTCCTTCGCGCTGGCGTTGCACAGCAGCGCGAGAAGGGCCAGGCCGTCCGGGTGGTCGAGGAACAGCGGCAGCAGATCGGCCGGGATGTTCCAATGATCTAGGATGCGCTCGTTCATCAAAAATCTACTCCGCTCCACTCGAAGGGCGCGCTCCAGCCGTATCGTCGAGCAGCGCCACGAGCGCCGCTGTGTCGTCGGGCCAGCCGGCATCTTTACAGAGCCGGAAGATGTTGGTGGGCAGCGGCAGCGTGAGCATGCTGCGGTGGTTGTCGCCTAGCTCGCCTTCGGGCTCGGCCACCGAGTACCACCGCCCGAACACGTAATCTGCCGGCGTCTGATCGTCGTGCCGCAGCTCGCCGTAGACGCACAGCCCATCAGGTGCGACCAGGAGGACATGGGCGCCTGGCCCGATTTGCCAGGCCCAGGTTGCAACGTGCTGATTAGCGTCGGCGCGGGCCTCGTTCAGTGCCGTTAAAGCGTCATTCCAGTTATCGAAGGTCGAAGCGCTCTCGCCGGCGCGGATAGTCGGGGTGCGGCGCAGGGCAGGCGTCCCATCGGCCAGGACCAGCTCGCGCCCGCCCCAGGCGATGTTGCGCCAGGTCGAGCCGGCCAGGTCAAGCTGGTGCTGGGTGCGCAGGTGCTCGGCGCCGTCACCACTTGGGGAAGTGTTACAGCAGAGGCAGGTTACGGTGTAGCTCATGATCGGCCTCTATCGAATAGCGACTGTCACGCTGTAGCAGCCGGCCCGTTCGGAACGGGACATCTTGAGTATAGCATAAATATACAATACTGTCAATAATATATTGACAGTATTGTATTCGCATGTTATGATGCACTCACGTCGATCGAAACGAGGGGGACATGAGCAGCACAACGATCATCCACATCACCGACAGCGGCATAGGCGCGATCGAGCGCGACCCGGCCGGCTTTGTCGCCAGCATAATCGCAGCGCGTCACACCAGGCAGCCGCGCCAGGACATCTCACTCGCCAGCCACTTCAACCCGGCCACGGTGCTGCCAGAGCGGCATGCCAGCCTGCCGCGGGTGCTGTTGCTGCACAACGATCTGATGACCGAGTTCAACATGTCCACTGCGCAGCACTACGCCCAGAACGGCCAGCTTGGGCTGTTACGCGAGCGGCTGCGAGAAACGTGGCGGATGCTGGAGCACTTCGAGGCTGTCAATCGCCGCCCGCATGTACCAATCCATCGTCGGCAATACTGGTTCTCCACCACTTTTGATGACGCTGGGCTCATGCCGCAAAGAGCACCCGCTGCCGCAGCAAGTCAAAGTTGGCTCGCCCATAGCCGACCCGCTTGATCACTTTCAGGCGATTAATCTGCCCCTCGAGCTGGCCGTTCGACCAGGGTAGCTCAAGCGCCGCACGCACCGCCGCGTAATCTTGCCGCAGACTGGCAGCCAAGCGCTTCAGTTCCCCTATCCCACTCGCCGTGGCATCCGCCAACCAGGCATCCAACCCTGCCACATCCCGCCGCCTTATCAGATCCAGGAAGCGGCGGGCCAGTCCCGTGGCCGTTGCGATTGCAGGGGTGGCCACTTCCAGAGTGACCCGAGCTGCCTGCTCCCATTCTTTGAGTTCGTCCTCCGACCGCACCAGCACCCACATTGCCTGGCGTGGGGAGAGGGCGCGACCAGTTGGGATCAGACCAGGAGCGCCCGTTGCTGTCGGAACTGTGTCTCGGCATCTATCACCAGGGGCCAAATGCTTGAGCGCTCGGTAGACACTGGAGAGGCTGCCGCTATATCCCCGCTGCTGCAATTCTTGCCACAAGATCGTGCCGGTCTGGACCCCTTCCTGCCACCTCTGTCGCAGATAGTCCAGGTAGGGTGTGAGCGTCGAGCTGGCTTGGATGCTCGGCGCGCCACGTTTGGGCAGCTCTCTTGTTTGCACATACTGCTTGACCGTGCGCCAGTTCAGCTGTAGTGTCTGGGCAATCCGCCGACAACTCCAGCCCTGATCGTGCAGGGCCAGCACCTCCTGAAAGCGTTGTTCACGTTCGGTTAGGGGTAGTTCGGGCGGCGCCGACGAGGGTGGTAGTTCGGGCGGCGCCGATACGGGCGTTGATGTGCTCACTCTCACTGCCTCTGTAGGGCCACCCTCGCCCTGTGCCTCGGCTGTATTCCGATCAGTTGGCTCTTGGGCCGCAGCGCGTAAGGCGGCAGGATGGCGCGCCAAGAAGCGCTGGAGCGCATCCCCCAAATTCTGGGTCAAGTGGAAGCGATCGGCCACCTGAATAGCTTGAGGTGCGCCCAAGGCTGCTGCTTCGGCAAAGGCTCCATCGCGGTCGCGGCTGATGACTTCGACCTCTGGATACTGCTTGAGCCAGAGAGCCAAGGTTTCGGCCTTTTTATCTGGTAGCATCTCGATCGGTTGCCGTCGTTCCAGATCGACAATCAAGGTGCCATAGCGGCGTCCTTTGCGCAGGGCAAACTCATCCACACCGATGACACGCGGTGTGGGGTGGGTAGGCAGAGATGCACGGCGTTGGAGCCGGAGCAGGGTCGAGGCACTGGCAGGCATGCCCATCGCGGTGAGGAGTGGGGCGGCCGCTTCGCTGACCAGTTGCATGGCAAGATGCAGCAACTGGAGTGTGAAACGCCGGGTGCGACGAGCGGAAGCAGGTACGAGCGGATCGAGGCGCTCGGCAAAGATGGTCCGAGCACAGTCAGGATTGGAACACTTGAAGCGGCGAACATACAAGCGCAACCGCACATTGGAGCTGGCCCAGGGCAGATCGGTGACGGTGCGCTGATAGTGGCTGTGGATACGCTCAGAGTCTTGGGCACAGATGGGACAAGAGGCAGTGCGGCTGGTGGCAGTCATGCTCACCACAATACGCTTCTCCTCCATCTGCACGTTATCTAGGCGAAAGCCCGGCAGCTGCGGAACAAGCAGCGATACGAACATAGTAAGGACAGTCCTCCTGAATACAAACAGACATTCGAATCTACTATTATAGCTCGTATGGGTCGCTGCCGCTTGCCCCTGCGTCATCAAAAGTGGCGGAGAACCGCAATACTGCACAATCGCCGGCAATGCTGCACAATCTGGTTCCTGGCATCAGCGCGTCGTCGCCTCCCCACACGACAACGCCTCCACCGGCAGTTTGCTCATCACCTCCTTCCTGTGTTTGCCTCGCGATCATCACCCGACGCTGACACTACCCCAGTGTCCATGCCCAGAAAGCGCTCGGCAGTCCCCTCTAACTGCTGCTGGCTGAGCTGGTTCGAGCACCCCAGATAGATCTTGCGCAGCCGACCACCACTCCGGCGGTAGGCCACCCAATAGTGGCTCCCTCGCTGGCGGCGTTCTTTGCGCACGGTCATAAAGGCGCGGATATAGCCGACCTGACGGTCATAGATCGGATAAGCAAAGCTGCTGGTTGTCGGCCTCTCCAACCACATCACCCAGGCTGGCGTGTCCAGGGCTATACTCGCTGCTACCGCGCCTGCTAGCTGGACTTCGGCCCGCGTTTCTCGCCCCCAAGATGTCACCCACACGGTCGGTGTTGTGCGTGCCATGTTGACCCTCATTTTCCTCGAAAATGTTACCCAACATCCTGCCGCTGGCCTGGCATTCACACTGATGCTCCATTTACCACTGTACTGGCAGCTCGGAAACTGCGCCCCGTGATGACAATCGTCTCGGCGTGATGTGCCAGCCGATCGAGCCCCGCCGACGCGAGCAAGGGATTACCGAACAGGTCCGGCCATTCAGTCGGCGCTCGGTTGCTAGTCACCAGAATGCTGCCGACTTCGTAGCGCTCATTAATCAGATCATAGAGATCGGCAGGCGCTGGATCACTCAGCGGCTTGAGGCCGAAATCATCCAAAACCAGCAAATCCGGCCGCAAGTAGAGCGCCAGCCGTTTCTCCCATGTTCCATCGGCCCGGCCGCCGTGAATGTACTGGAGCATCTTATGGACGGTGACGAACAGCACATCAAACCCCTGCCGACACGCCTCATCAGCCAGGCTTTCGGCAACATGACTTTTCCCGACCCCACTTGGTCCACAGATCAACACGTTGCGCTTGCGCCGGATGTAGTCGCAACTGGCCAGGTGCAAGATTTGCTGGCGGTTGATGGTCGGATTGAAGCTCCAATCGAAGCCCTCCAGGGTCTTGGTCATGTTGAGCGCCGCGCGGCGCACGCGCAACGCCAGTTGCTTCTGGGCACGCCGTTCGACCTCATCTTCGAGTAAGCGCTCCAGAAAGTCGATGTACGACCACTGCCCGTCAATCGCTTGCCGGTGGCGTACCTCCAGCGTCGCCAGCATCCCCGACAGACGCAGCAGTTTGAGTTTCGGTGTTAACTGCTGATTCAGTTCCAAGTCACACCTCCAAACAGATGCCCGAGCAATTCGGTTGCACTGCGAACGAACGTGCGGGCGGGAGCAGGCACTGGACTGGGCGCCGCCGCTTCAGGCTCCAATCCTGGTCGAGGATGCGCTTGATGGTGATGTAGGTCAGGTCGCCGAAGTGGAGCGCACGCGCGCAGGCGGCTTCGAGCCGTCGATCGCCGACTGTCTCGCGCAACTTGAGGATGCGCACCACACGTGGATGGCGGTCAAGCACGCGGTCGTCGAGCAAGGTCTGCACCAGCTCTAAGGTGGCCTTTCCAACCTCCGCCGCCAGAGCCTGACACATCTGACGGGTCCAGGTCAGTTGGGGTAGTTTCTCAGGCGGCAGATGATCCAGATGGGTCAAGCGCTCACCTGGGTGCTGTGCGCGCGGATGGGTGGCGATAAGCTCATAACTGATGCTATAGAGCCGCACACTCTGGCTGCCGCCGCGCACCCACAGCCGCTGGCCGACCAGGCGGAACGGCACCGAGTAGAAGGCGTTGTCGAAGACCACGTAACAGTCGCGATGCACACTGACCTGCTTCCAGATCGCCAGGTCGTAGGGCGTGGAGGGGAGTGGTTTGAGTTGTGTTTGTTCTTGGGCCTCAAAGCGCGCAAGCGGAGCGGTTTTGGTGGTGCCATGGGTTCGCAAACCAGCGGTGGTCAGACACCACACTCGCACATCCTGATTGGCCTGTGTGGTGGTGGTCGGTGTGCGCCCGCCTAGGAAGTTACGCTTGAGGTAGTGGACGCCGCCTTGCTCGACTTTGCCTTTATGCTCGGGCGTACGTGGGCGACAGGGCGCGATGAGAAAGCCGTAGTGTTCGGCACACTCGCGATAGGTGGTTTGGACCTGCGGGTCATCCCAGCAGGCTTTGACGATGCCGGCTTTGAGGTTGTCGAGCACGACACGCTGCGGCACGCCCTCGAAGAATGTGAAGGCGTGCTGATGCAGAGAAATCCAGGTCGGCAAGCTCTGGTCGAACACGAACTCGACAAACTGGTGTCGAGAGAAGGCCAAAGTCATGACAAAGGCCCAAGTCTTACGCAGCGTGCCGGTTTGTGGGTCGAGCATGCGACCGGCGTAGCCGAAGTCGACCTGGGCTTCTGTGCCGGGGTCACGTTCGACACGCACGGAGGGAAGCAGGCGATGGGGGTCGAGGTGGTGTAAAAAGCGGTAAATCGAGGAGAGGGCGCCAGTGTAGCCGCGTTCTTTGAGACGCTGAAGGATAGCGGTGCCTTCGACCCCATCAGCGTGGAGTTGCTCGACCAAGGCGCGAAAGGGTTCGACCGAGGAAATGGTTTGGAGCGGTGCTGGAGGAGGCAAGGTGGTGGCGAGCAGTTGTTGCAGGGCCTCAAGCGAGGGCAAGGGCTGCTCAAGCAAGTGGTGGGTTTGTGCCCAGTCGCGATAGCGGAGAATGGTGCGGCGGTTGAGGCCGGTGGCGCGCTGAATGGCGCTGATGTTGGATTGGGCTTGCAAATGGCGCAGTAGGTTGCGAATATCCATGAGCTGGGTACTCCTGCCTGGCATAAGACCTCCCGGCGCTGACGTCAGAAGTGACTAGCCGGAAGGATAGATCAAGGCGGGGAGGACGACCAGGAATTGTGCAGTATTGCCGGCGACGGGTCATGCAGGATTGCCGGCGATCACTGTGCAGTATACCCCGGTGAATGACAGAGGCCATCCTGGATCACGTAGAGCACGACGGAAGCGAGGTCAGACAATGAGCAAACTCGACTCAAAAACGGGCCAGCAACGAATAACGCGCAAGCCCTGCCCCGGTTGTAGGGAGCGCTCGACGCGGCCGGCTGAGGAAGTGTGCCACAGGTGCAAGGAGCTGCTGCGCGAGGCTCGTGAGATGCGTGAGCGCCAGAAGCAGGATGCCCGCCAGCTCTACCGCGCACCGGCGCCGAACGACTGGCCGCGCATCTTCATACCCGGCGTGCGCTGGACAGGGGGCGATTACCAGAATTGCCTCGATTATCGGCTGACCGGCGCACTGGCGGCCCTGGCCTGGCGCGTCCTGGAGGGTGTCTCCTGGGAGGTTGTTCACGAGCGCCAGCCGGCCGGCTCCAGCGGCTACGAGCTGGAGCCGATCTACACCGATCGCGCAATGCCCGGCTATGACCGGCAGCGCCTGCCAGTCCTGGCCCTCCCCGACGACATCGCGCGCATCCGAGCGCTGGATGAGGCGATCCGTGCGGCGATTGCGACCGCAGAGGCCACCGGCACGACCAGGGGCAGCAGCCTGTTGGGCCAACTCGCGGCTGGCGGGCTGTCGGTCGAGGACTTTAACAAAAAGACGGCTACCCAGGACCCGGACGCCCAGGCGCGGCGGGTCTATCGCGATGATGAGTAGCCGCCGAACCGCAGTTGACATGGCCCTCCCGTCATGATAGTCTGTAGAACGACAAACAGTATTGTAAAAGACGTGACGGAGCAGCATTGATGCCAGCAGAGACAACCACGATCGCGATTCCTGCGACGTTGCGCGATCTGATAGCCACACACGCCGGAGCACGGGGGGTCTCGCGGGAAGCGCTGGCTGACAGCGCGTTCAAGACCCAGCTTCAGATCGCCAGGGCGATGCTTGAGCGCGGCGAGCGCCTGGCCGATCACTACTTGACCGACCCGCGCATCGCTTCCGCCGGCCAAAGTGCGCCCACCGTGCATATCAGCGGCGAAGCCGACCAGGCGGCGCAAGACCTGGCTCAAACAATCGAGAAAGAGCTGGGACGCCGCACTCCAAAAGGCCGCGTGATACAAGCGCTCCTCTGGGCCGAGCTTGAGCCGCTGCCAGTGGGCGCCCAGCGTGCGAACCTCCCTGAACCGCCAGCGCTGGATACAATAACCGTCAACGTCCCCGGCCCATTAAACACATCCCTGATGGAGCTTGGGCTGCGGTGGACGGTCAGCCGGGAGGCGGTCGTAGACATACTGCTCGCCCAGGCGACCAGCGACCTTGAGGAAATGGACGCTGAGGAGCTGGCGGCCCTGAGCAGCGATCCGCGCATCCAGCCGAGCGACGGCCGCGGCAAGGTGACGATCCGTGTGCCGCGACACTACGACCCTCAGCTTGCCCAGCTTGCCGACAGATCCTTCCAGGGCGTCAGATCCTACGCGCTCCAGGCACTACTGTGGCGTGGGCTGGATGGGGCCAAAGACGACCCGGCTGTCGAGCTGCCGAACCGCACCGTGATGATCAACGGGCGGCTGTATGCGCGACTGGCACGGCATCTCATTGAAAAGCGCAGAGCACAGGGCGGCACGGCGCCGATGAAAAAGTTCGTTGAAACGGCGGTTGAGCGCGAACTCGATCGCGAGCAGCGCCGGCAGAGCCGGCCGGCAGTGGAGAGTGCTGATTAACGAGTGTGCAGTATGGAGGGCAACAAGCTATGATCCCGATCATCGTTGGCCTGGCGCTGCTGCTCGGCCTGGCTGGCGCGGCGCTGGCCTTCCGCCGGCGGCAGCCACGTCGCCCCGATAGGCAGTCAATCGCTGGGGTTTGGTCGTACCCCTACGACGGCCGCATCGAATGGCGCTGGCTATGTCCTGCTGACAATGTGGGCGAGGAGGGATTCGCTTCTGAGCAGGATGCCATCGTGGACGCCGAGCGCGGTGGCTACCACGTCCAGAAGTAAGCGCGGTGGAGCAAACGGTATGACCGCGAGGAGAACGATCGCCTTTGTGGCCTGCGTCGGGAAGAAGTGCGCAGCAGCGGCGCCGGCGCGATCCTTATACACTTCGGCATGGTTTGCTAAGGCCCGCCGCTTCGCCGAACACGAGGCCGACGCCTACTCCATTCTGAGTGCCCGGCACGGCCTGGTCGCGCCTGATCAGCCGCTCGAACCCTACGAGCAGACCTTGAACGCCATGCCGCGCCACCAGCGCCAGCGCTGGGCCGCGCCGGTCTGGCGGGCGATCGTCCAGGTCGCCGACGTGGGCGATCAACTCGTCTTCTTAGCCGGCCAGCGCTATCGTGAGCTTGTGGCGCCGGTCCTGGCCGGTTTGGGATACACGGTCGAGGTGCCGATGCTGGGCCTGGGGATTGGGCAGCAGCTCGCATGGCTGGACCAGCAATCGAGAGAGGGGGGAACGCGGGAACCCCCCGGCAGTTGAGCGCAAGAGGTCCATGACAACAACTCGCGACAAAGTGGGCCATTTCACATAACTCGATCTGATGTGGTGGGAATCACTTCCCAGGATATCGGGTTAATCCAGCCCGCCTCGAAGACTTGCAGCGTCGATCTGTGCTATCATAGCGCCGCCAGTCCGACCGAGTGCAATAAGGAGATCGCACGATGCCCCAACCGGACATCAATTGGCAGCCCCTCTCCGAGATCCCGACCATCGCCTGGATGATCGATGGGATGGCCGAGAGCGCCGAGGAGCAGTTGCCGAGCCTTCGCGAAGCTGCGACCAAGCCGCACGTCATGGATAACGCCACCATCGACCGCGTGCTCCGGGTCTACACCGAGCAAAAGGCCGATCTGTGGCTGTACACCGAGCAGCTCACCCGATGGCGCAATCAATCCCCGACGCTGGCACAGGCCGCCGAAATCACGCGGCTGGAGCAGCGCCTAGCCACGCTGCGCAGGGCGATCGATGAACTGCTCGTGCTGGCGCAGCAGATCCGGCCGCACACGATCGACGCGATCCTGGCGAAGTCGGATGTGGAGTTGGGGCTGGACGTGCTTATGGGCAAGCTGCGGCCACAGCGGTGAGCAGGGCTAGGAGTAGACGAGGGAAGCCATGATCACGTGCGACTGGTCGGTGGTTATACTGTACCGAAGGCACCGATGAGCGAAGAGACTGTCGAACGTTCGGGCAAAGTGAAGCGTACATACGTTCGCTGCAACTTTCCGGGGCGCTCTGGATTAAACTCCAGGTTGGATTTCATCGTCGGGGTGATCCTCCACCACTACCCCATACGAGCGCAACGTAGTTTTGATGTGCTGAATCTGCGAGCGCGTTTCGTGAATACTATTCATTCCAGACAGACTTGCAGCAGCCTCACCACCTCCTTGGTCGGCTTGCTCAAGCAGGTGGTGAAGGCATCGGCGGTAAATGTCAAGCAGATTTTGTTGCTGGATGATGATATCGTCAAGTACTCCGATGTCTTGCTTGATATAGGACAAACGATCCAGTTCCACATTTGCAAAGTTGGTGACCCAAATTTCGTCCTCCGGCTTAACAATTTCTCCGGCATTTGCAAGTTGTTCAATATTTCGAGAGAACAGGAAGACCAGGTAGCCAAAGATGAAGAAGCCCAACTGATTTCGCCAAAGTTCCGTGGCCTCATAGACCTTCTTGCGTTTATTTGCCTTCGCACTCTTCACAACATTGTGTCGTTCATGGGCTCTCAAGTAGTCACACGCTCTTGCACGGACGAAGTTAAATTGATCCATGCCAAGGCCGATCTCCTGTGTTAAAGCTGCTACATCTAGACGGAAAAGCATTCGGATGACTTGCGTGCGCTCCTCAACCACCGAGCTGGACTGTGGGATGTCAGACTTGAAGACACCATCTACTTCGTACATCGAGTAGCCATAGAGAAAGGGACGCAGGGCATCGATATACGCATCGTCGTAGTTGCTCCAGGGCATGAAACGCCCAATTAATGCGTTGATCTCCGGGCGGAGCGCCGAGGCGCGAAAGTGCTTCTTTACCGTCTCGATATCGAATCCTTTCGTTAGGACATCAAAGAGGAATGTTTGGTAGATTGTCTTCTTGGGCAGATAGATTTCCACATAGATACCCGGCTCATAGCCAGACATTGAGTACCGTGTCATAGCAACGCACCTCTATCCTTACTCACCCTTTTGGCCTAACGACCCAGGGTTCAACCGCGCCGCTGGTGAGAGCCACATTCATAGAGCAGTATTGTGTCCTCAATAGGACCCGCGCGTAGCATCTGTACACAAACGCGCGTTTGCGTACAGATCCCAATATCTCAGCGGCAACAGTATGCTTCACTCCTCCGTAATCAATCCACTACGCCCGCCCGGCAAGTGCCGATAGAATGTCGCCGGCGACACCTTCAGGCGCGCCGCGACATCCTCCACAGTGATATCAGGGTTGGCGAGCATGGCCTTGGCAGCGGCGATCTCCTTGGGACCGAGGGTTCTGGGCCTGCCACCCTTCCTGCCGCGCTCCCTGGCTGCCTGAAGGCCAGCGCTGGTGCGCTCGCGGATGACCGCACGCTCGAACTCGGCCAGGGCACCGAAGATGTGAAAGATCAGCCGCCCGCCTGGCGTGGCGGTGTCGATGCTCTCAGTGAGTGAACGCAGCTCAATGCCGCGCGCCAGAAAGTCCTCTACCGTCTCGATCAGTTGGCGCATCGAGCGGGCCAGGCGGTCGAGCTTCCACACCGCCAGGGTATCACCAGGTCGCAGGTATTCGAGGGCAGCCTTCAACTGTGGACGGTCACGTTGAGCGCCGCTGGCCTTCTCGGTGAAGATACGATCGCAGCCGGCCGCCTTGAGTGCATCGATCTGCAAGGCTGGTTTCTGGTCCAGCGTCGAGACGCGCGCGTACCCTATCAGCATAACACCTCCGGTTATCTCTCAAAACTCATTAAGAGTATACAGTATTGAGAGAGTAATTACAAGAGACTGTTTTGAGAGATGATTTCACCTGAAAACGGTAGGAAAACCGGGGGTATCGGAAGTCTCTCAAAAACCCTCGTTTTCGAGAGACGAAAAATGAAACAGAATTACTTATTTTGTTCACTTGTTTGAAATAGGTGCTTCCGACATGTGCAAAATGCCGGGCCATCCCCGTTTATCATGAAGAAGTCTGTTCCTGTTCCACTTTGCCATGCAGCACAACCCTCTCTGCAACCTTTCGACTGCTCGTACGTATCAATCTCACAAACCTGCTTCATCACTGCATCGCGATCAATACTACCCGTAGAAAGGCCGGCGCTTTTCTACGGCCCTGTCAGTGACAATACCGCTGAATAAGGGGGCTGTGTATGATCCGCAAATCATGGCTACGCGCACTCGTTGCGGTGGTGCCGATGTTGATCATCCTCGCCACAGTGCTTGTCATAGGAACAAAGCCGCGAACACCTTCACAAGCGATAGAGGAGTATGTACGCGCTGGATATGTGGTGAACGATGATAACCAGCTCATCTGGAATATTGCTCAAGATTTTATTAATAGTACCAGATACGAAAATAAACTGTTAATTAACCAGCCTCCAAGAGCAGGATTTGCAAATATATATGTTCTAAAATCTGATCCAAAAGACTACTTTGACATTGATTGTAACTGTGCCTATTTGGGGAATGGTATTATTGTTTGCGATGAGAAGTTGATTAAGTATTTCACTGAAATACTTAATTACAAATATAAGGAAGGCGAGAAGATTTGGCTTGAGGATCAAATGGGGAGAGATGAAGCAATTGAATACAATAATGATATCAATTTACTGTTGTCTGTGTCCCTCCTTAGATGGATCATTGGTCACGAGATTGGTCATCTTGTACTAAATCACGATGGTTTGGAGTCTAACTTTCGGCCAACGGGGGATACACCACAGCGGTTAGCCAAGAATGTGGAGATGGAAGCCGATGCTTACGCCATCGAACGTATATCGTATGTAGATGATATAACTTTCACATACCTAACTCTTTCCAGTACCATCATGACTCTATATGTTTATGCACGTGATATACAGAGTCCTGAGAAGGCTGGGATGGTCCCATTAAGAAATGAAGATATAACTCCTATCACCTTAGCCGATATATCTTCTACACATCCTCCGTTATTGCGTAGGTCACTGGATATGATGGAACTCCTACTTCGCATGCATCCAGAATTGGACTCAAGTGATTTCTTTAACGTTGTTGCAGCAAATGTAGATTATAAATCAAAAGGCGCATCTTCGCCATTATTATGTCAGTCAACGGTGAATCCAGTGGTTTATTTGGCTGTTCTAGAACTACCGGAAGGGGCACAAGATCTTCGCGGCCCTCTTTATGCTAGATATTGGGATGCGGGCATTGATAATATGAATATTGCTCAGTATGATAAGGCATCTGATTATTTTACCAAGGGAATTGAAGTTGCAACTGAACTGCTTAGAGACAACAATGAAGAACAAGAATATCCGTCTTAAGCTTTTCAGCATGTACCTGAATCGCGGAAATATATACTTCATTCAAGGCTCTCATGATAAAGCCATTGCCGACTATGAGGCAGCAAGTAAAGTGCTGCCAGAACATTCGGATTCCTTCAACAACCTTGGCTTCGTTTACTATGAGAAGAATGAGATTGATAAGGCCATTGATCAATGGAAACTCGCTATCGACCTCGATCTATCCAATGAGGATGCATGGGCGGGTTTAGCAATTGCCTTGTTCGATAAGGGGAATCGTGAAGAGGCAATTAAGGCATATCAGCAGGCTTTCGCGTTAGAACCCAGGTATAGTCTAACTGAATGGCTGAAATATGAGAGGTATTGGACAGAAAAGGCAACCAATACGCTGATAAAGCTGATAGCAAGTGATAACAGGCCATAAGGAGGACACCATGCGCAACTTCAATCAATGGTTCTCTGGTTTGGTTGGAGTGATTTTGCTCTTTATCATTACTTACATTGCCCAAGTCTACTTGGCTGCAAAAGGTGCGGGTGAGATACCCAACTTCTCGGAAACCGATCCACAGGTATGGTTGAGAGTCGCTCTACTCGCTATCTTTATGCTCATAGGAGTTGTTTGCAATTACGTATTTGACAGGGCTAAAAAAGCAACTGAGGATAGCATCGATATCCGTGATGAGCTGATTAAGATGCTATCTAATCCGAAGTTTATCATGGCTATAGTCATTGCCCCATTAACTTTCAACTCTATCTACGTTGTCATTGGGGATAACCCCCAAACAATAGGGGATTACCTGCTGGCATTCCAAAACGGATTCTTCTGGCAATCGGTAATTAGTACGACAATCAATACGCGCAGTAGTATGGCACAACCTAACGCTGCTAAAGACGAAGTAGCAGCGCACCCGTAATATTGGGCTGTGCTACACCTCTGAGGTGATCGATGGTATCCGCTGAGTGTTTCTGTAATACTCTAATGAGGTTGTCATCATGCCTCCAACTGTCACAGTCGCTGCTTTTGTATTTGGTGCGGTCTTACTGCTTGCTGCGCTGATTGGGCGAGAGATCAAAGTGGTTGCAGTGGAAATACCCACCCTCACTGGCAACACCCGGATTGCTGTGGGTATCCTTTTATCACCTGTATGCAAACGCGCGTTTGCGTACAAGCCAGGGCAGATTATTGCTCGACACGGCCATTCAACGGCCTGTTGTCCTGTGCGCCCTCTAGCGCGGTCTTGAGTGGGTTGAACTGGTGTTCAGTGACGACGTAGCAGACATCGAACGAGTCCAGCTCGCCGGCTGGAATGCGCCGGGCCAGGTTGACGAGGTGGTGCGCGGCCACTCGTATCGGATCGTGCAGCCGTGCAATCTCGATCGCGATGTCGTAGCCAGGCAGGCCCTGCTGCCCGCCCAGCACCTCCAACGCACACTTGAGCAAAAGCCGCTGTGTGCCGGCCGCGATGGTCTTGGGGATGATCAGGATGATCGGCTGGCCTTCAGCGTCGTTTTCGCCGTTGTGGAGGAGCCACCTATCGGCGTCCTCCTCGCCGATCGTCCAGCCATGCCGAAGGGCATAATCTCTGACGTGCTCCGGTTGCAGGTATTTCATCGGCACACTATCTTATGTGTATGCTCCAGCTTCTCCCAGGCGCGATACTGCTCCCAGGCCGCTACTGCCTCGGCCGGTGTCGTGAATTCTAAGGCGCCCCGACCGCTCCAATCCCAATGCCAACACCCTTGATCCGCAGCCTCACGGCACAGATAGGCCCTCGCTGGCGTGGCGCAGTCGCAGATAAACCAGGCGAACGGGCCGTCTCGGCTGGCGATCGGCTCGTAGCGCAAAACGACGGCTGATTTGTTGTCGCTGGGTGGGCGCAGCTCGTATTCTAGCACCCTCAGTTCGGCCACAGACGCCATAATCAGCCTCTCAGGGGGTTTTACTGGTCCTGCTCTTTCCTGGCTGACTTGACTCTACTTGCCTGGGCGCGGCTGCGCTCACCTTCGTCGGGTGGGGGTGTGCTGGCCGCCGTCAGGCGATCGATGATGCGGGCCTGCTCGTCAAGGCGCTGGTGCTGCGCCTCCAGCTCGCCGGTCTGCCGCGCGTGGGCGAGCTGGAGATCGGTGTAGCGCTGTGTCTGCTGCGCCGCCTGCGCTGCTGCTTCATCGAGCCGGCCCTGGAGTTGCGCGCGCCCTGCCTGGGCCTCCTGAGCTGCTTTACTGGCCTGCTCGACCTCCCTTCGTGCCTGGGCGACCTCAGAACGCAGATCGGTGATCTGCTCGTCACGTTCAGCCAGCGTCCGATCGCGCTCGGCAAGCTGTCGTTCGCGGTCCTGTACCCGCGCCGTGGCGATCTCGGCACTCGTCTGGGCCTGCGCCAGTGTACCCTGGAGCGATTCGATCTGCTGCTGCAACTGCCTGACCTGGTGCTCGTAGCCCTCAGCTTCCAGTTCCAGCCGCTCGATCGCGCCAGCCTGCTCGTCTCGCTTGGACTGCACTGCCGCGAGTTCTTCGGCTGCCGCTGCGCGGACCTGGGCGACCTCGCGGCGTGCCAGGTCGAAGGCAGTGCGCCAGAGCATCTGGAGCGACTCGGTTGCTGCCCGCGCCACATCATCAGGGATCTCGATCGCCCCCGCCGGCTCGGCCCGGTGCTGCTGCTCCCATACCTCAAACAGCCGGCCGATCGTCGTAAAACTACCGCCGACCCGCTGCTGAATGAGCGTGGTTGTCGGCGTCGTCCCTGCCGCCAGCAACTCGTTCGCCGCCTGGTTGACCTCGTCCTGCGTCACATGGGCACGTCGGCTCATCGATCTCACTCCTTAGTAGTTAGTAGTAGATTTACTACTATTACTATTATACTAATTATTATTACTTTTACTACTACAAGTATAGCACGCCTGTCAAGCGCATCTGGCCCGCGCGTAGCATCTGGACAAGAAAAAACGGGAGCATTGCTCCCGTTTGACTTCGAGCTTGGCTGTATGCGGCTTATTCGAGCATAAGGCCCTAACTGCCCAGCTCGATCGCGATCGTCAAAATGGCGATACTGCTGCCCCCATTTTCATCGTCATTTTTGGCGATAGCACCAGGTAGAGCCGCTCCAGCCTCGCCGGAACTGACGATGCACGTTCGAGCAACCCGATCGGTGCTGGCAGTCGAGCACCACCGCTTTGTAGCGAGGGGCCTACATCAAACAATACGAGCATAGCTTTTCCTGCGGTATGTACGCAAACGCGCGTTTGCGTACATACTCGATCGATCCAGTTGAGCCGGCCCCTACGTCGCAGACACAGGAAGGCTCAGAACGCGGCGCAGGGGCCTTAACGAGCATTTGAAGCGATAGATTGACCCCGAAGCACAGCAGCACTCCGGGGTCAACTCTTTAGTTCCTTCCGTTGTCGTTACGGCTCATCGAACAAGCCGCCCAGATCGTCCAGGTCGGCCGAGGGCGTAGCACCCGGCTGATCATCGCCGGCGCTGGGCGGCGGAGGTGGTGGCACGAGCGCCGTGCCGGGGGGCGAGGGCGCAGCCGGCTCCGCCGGCGCTTCAGCATCCTGATCGAGATGGGGCAGCTCGTCACTCATCAGCAATGCCTTGGCTTTGGTCGTCAGCGCGGTTACAGCCGCATCGATCTCGGTCTGGCGCATCCCAAGCAGATCGCCGTAGGTCTGAGCCTTATCCCGCAGTGCCCGAAACTTCGCCAACCGCTCCGCGATCGTGGCCGGCTGAACACCATGAACCGCCTTGCTCTGAAGGTGCGCCAGCTCGTTGTCCAGCGCGCGTACCTCGTCGAGCATGCCCGTATGCACCGCCCGCCCGATCTGCCGCTTCGCTTCAAGCGCATCCGGTACATCCAGCACCATCACAAACGGCTCGTGCTTCCCATCGGTCGGGAGTGTCGCGATCAGGTCTTGGAGCCGCACTAGGGCCGCACGCTGATTCTCTGGCACGAAGTACAGCCCGCCGCCCTGGCGCAGCGCGACCGCTTCCAGGTCTGACACGATCGCCCGCACCATGCGCGAGAGATCGCCCGATTGGTAGAGGTCCTGGAACTTGCGCCAGTAGGGCAGCAGCTCGTCCGTGATCTGCTGGGCCTCATGTTGCGCCTCGATGATCCCCTCGGCCTCCGTCGTGCAGTGCAGTTCGGGCTGGCGCTGCGCCCGCTCCTGGGGTGTCAGCTTCTCCAGTTGGATGCGTAGCTCTGTGCCGTAGCGCAGGCCGAACTGCGTCAGGTCAACCTCCTCGGCGATCAGCGCGAAGATCGTGTGCTTGCTGCGCCTGGTGTTGATCACCCGGATGAGCGAGCGGTGGAGCTTCTGCTCACGTTCATCGGTCTCGTCCTCATCCGCACCATCCTTGCCCAACATCGGCGCCAGGCCGGCAGCCGAACGAGCCATCATCCAGGCTCGCAGTGTCCGCCGTAGCGCCTTGATGGGCGTGGGCGGCTCCGGGGCATACTCCAAGAAGCCGGCCCCACCGAGCGCCCGCACTAGATCGGCCCGCTGTACTTCGACGCCGGCCAGGCTCCACCAGACCGTCGCACCGAGAGAGGGCAGCGTTGCGAGTGATTGTTCGATCGTCGCGAGATTCGTCATATCGGCCTCACTACACAGCAAAAATGGTTTCAAGAACGGGGAGATCCTCGCGCAGATTATCAAGTGTCAGCAGTGCGTCGGTGATGCGCGAGAGCACCCCGGCCGCGCCTGTGTCGATGCCGATCAACACGCCAAAGGCGCGCATCTCGCGCGCCGCACGTCGCTGCTGCCACGCTTCCCAGGCGGCATGGTCAATCGAGTTCGGCTCGCCGTCTGAAATACAGATCACATCGGCGCGGTTGTATTTGGCGTCCTCGACCAACTTCAGCGCGGCGGCCATCCACGGCTCGTAAACGGTCCCACCATTGAAAAAGAAATCAACTGCGGCGACCACCTGGTTGTAATCTCCGCGGCCCTTCGGAAAATCGAACTGTCGTAGCTGGCCTACGTCACTGAAGTGGATCAGGGCGAAATCACGCTGCTGGAGTTGCGCGATTGCCAGCAGCGCCAACGCGACCGCCTTGCTCCAGACTTCTTTGGTCATGCCGCCCAACCCTTCGGTCATCGAGCCGCTGGAGTCGAGCGCGACCACGATCGGCCCCTGGCCCTGTCTTTCATTCCCGATCAGGGCATACTGCATCAGGCGCCCCTCAGCGAACTTGAGATAGAACAGGTCTTCGAGGAGTGGATCGGTCAGGAGCGCGATCTCGGAGGGCAGCACATGCGCCAGATCGCTACCGATCGTGATACTGGTGATCTCATCGGGCGGGTGCTTGACCTTGGTCTCCTGGACCTGGAGCGCGATCCGCGTGAAGCGGCCACACAGCGCGGCGATCTCCTTGAGCCGGCGCGACTTGCCGACCTGGAGGGCGAGCGCGATCTTCTCTTTGGTCGTGAGCGGTCGCTGCTCGCCGCCAGCAGCGCCACCGAAGGCAGCGACCGCCGCGTGTACGCCGTCGATCTGGCCTTCGACGTGCTGGAGGCCCTGCCGCCCGGCCCGGCGGGTGGCATCCTCGATCGCCTCCTGGTCCCCATTCAGCGCCTCGGCGAGCTGTTCGGCGCTGGCCTGCTGCCGCTCGGCCTCCTGACGCGCGATCTTTGCCTGCGCGAACAACTGCGCCGCCCGATCACCCTCGGCCTGCGCCGCGAGTTCGTCGAGCGCTTCGGCCCGACTGAATAGCTCGGCGGCGCCGCTCTCGGCTTCAGCCAGCCCATTCACCTGCTCGATGGTGGTCTGATCGAGGGCGTCGAGTGCTTTACTCGCTACCCCGACCGTCGCCAGCGCACTGTTGAGCAGATCGCCCGGTGTGCCGGCCTCGCGTACCTGCTGCCACTCCACCGTGCCCATGATCTGTTCAATGATTTGCCGATTGAACTCATAAGTCGCTGTAAGGGGGACGAGCGGTGCAACCATCGGCGCACGCTTGTGGAACGACCAGAAGAGATCGCGCAGCAGCGCCGGCGCCGTCACAAGCCGTTCGGCCGCTTCCTGCGAGAGCCGCGCCAGCCGGCTGTAGGCCAGCAGTGCCGAACGGAACTCGGCGACATCATAGCCGTCGTGCGCGAGCGCCTGGCTGCCATCGGTGATCGGCGGCGGCGCGACGATCGCCAGTACATCGTCAGGTGCCAGTGAGGCGCCACGCTCAGGGCCAGATGGCATGCCGGGCATAGGAGAAGTGCTCATGCTCTATCCTCTTGTCTGTACGCAAACCTATCTTTACGTACAGACAGCGATACTCTCACGATTACGACACGACCAATTCAGCGACCTGCTGGCGCATCTGCTGGACCTGGGCAGTCACCCGCTCGATCTTCGCGGTCGAGCGGCCCTGGTTCTGGGCCTGGTTGAACAGGCGCTTGAGCTGTGTGCCGATCGTCTTGAGCTTGGTAGCCCCCTCGACGGCAGCCTGCATCTTGGCAGTGTCATCCTGACCAACCCGCTGCGCGTCCATCACGCCAGTGTGAACACTCGCGGCCTGGTCGCCTAGCTCCAGGGCCTTGGCGTTGAGCGGGTTGGCGAGCCGCGCCACGATCCGCCCGATCTCCTGGCGCTGCTCCGGGGCGGTCCAAAGTGCATCTTTGAGGATCGCCAGGTCGTCCTCCTCGACCACCCCGCGCCCTTCGATCAGCGCGTGGGCGCGGATCAGATCGAGCGTCTGCCGCCAGCGCCGATCGCTCGCCGTGATGCCCTTGACAGCCAGGTCTTTGCGGAGCTGGACCAGCGCGTCAATCACAATGTCAGGCACCGGCATCTGTGCGACGGTCTGCTGGAGTACGGCCAGGTCAGCGGGGAGCAAGGTCGCCGGCGGCGTCGCCTGGGCAGCCAGCCGCAGCAACTTGGGGAAGGCCGGATCGCTGACGTAGCTAACCATCAGGCGCAACGCGAAGCGGTCCCATAGCGCGGCCAGGTCATCGCCCTGCGGCAACTCATTCGAGGCCCCGAAGCACGAAATAAGTGGCACCGTCAGCCTGGTTGGGCCATTGTCGAACGCGCGTTCGTTCAGGATAGTCAGCAGCGCGTTCAGCACGGCGCTGTTGGCCTTGAAAATTTCATCGAGGAAGGACAATTCGGCTTCTGGAAGCTTATTGGTCGTTATCCGCCGATACTGGTCCTGCTTCAAGCCCTGGACTGAGATCGGGCCAAACAGCTCCTCTGGGGTCGTGAAGCGAGTGAGTAACCAAACGAACATCTTCAATCCAGGCCCGCTCGCAGGAGCAATCCGCTGGGCCAGCAGCTCCACCAGCATGCTCTTGGCCGAGCCGGGTGCGCCGATCAGGACCAGGTGTTGCCGCGCCAGCAGGGCGACTAACGCCGCGCGGATCGTCTCGTCGCGTTCGAGTAGCCGGCCGGCAAGATCTGTTTCAAGCATCTGGATATTCTTGATGGGCGCCGCAATTGGCTGGAGGTCGAGTGCGTGTGACATGCTGAATGACTCCTCTATCAATGTACGCAAACGCGCGTTTGCGTACCGAACTACGGGGAGTATAGCATGCCTAAACATTAATGTCAATATATCATTTAACAGTATTGTTTATGATGATTTGTGAAGGAATACGAGATATGCGAGGCAAGCAGAAGATTGTCAGGACGAAAGGAGTGCGCCAGTGACTATCGACATGCTGACCGAGGGCGGGGTGGCTGAACGCCTCAAGCTCAGTGTCGTCACGATAAGGCGCCTCGTAAGTCGTATGTTGTCCTCCAATATTGGAGGTGGCGGCCGGGGATGCAGACGGTGACGATGTGCAAGCGCCTCACTGAGCTGGGCGAGGAGGCGGCCACGCGCATTGCGGGGCAGATCAAGCGCGAGCCGAGCCTGGAGCGCATCGTCGAACTGGAGGGGATGGCGCGCGAGCTAGGAGAAGTCAGCCCGCACCGGCTGAGGCACGGCCTGGCCCACCGGCTGCACACGAGCGGCGCCGATGCTGGCTACATCCAGACAGTCCTGGGCCACCAGGACCTTGCGACGACGATGCGCTATGGCAAGCCCAATGACCCCGTTCTGCGGGCGGTGATAGGACGGGCGAACGGCTCGTCGGCCAAGTGAGCAGGGGTCAGAATCGTATGCTCAATGTGCCGATGAGGAGCGCCTGTAGCAAGCGTTATCGATTTATCGATTTGGTCATACGCGCCTGTCATTTTGCCTCTGGACCAACTCGTATCTTTTTAGCCTTCTACTACGTTGTTTCCATGTAAATACAATTCTCTTTCTTCTTGATTACCGTGCAATCTTTCACAACAGTAGGTGCATAGATGCAGAACGGCCAAAAAATTGAGGATGCCGCTCGGCGATTACAAGAACTCATCGCTGAAGATATTGTGTGTCAACTGCGTGGCACAAATGAAGCAACCACACGTCTGAGGCTTGTCGATGAAGTGCTCGCGCTATTGGGTTGGAGAAAGGAAGACTACAATCCGGAGCTTCCAACAACCGCAGGTGACTACACCGATTACCGTTTGTCTATTGACGGAGTGCATCGCCTTATCGTTGAAGCCAAGAAGGTAGGACGTGTCAATCCACCTAGCAATCCTCTTCGGAAGTCGGAGTACGAAAACGGATACCTGCACAAAAATTGCGGCAAGGAGATGACCGATTTATTAGACCAGTGTCTTAAGTACAGTATGTCAAGCGGCATTAGATATGCTGTAGCGACGACAGGAGATGCTTGGATTGTTTTAGTCAACTTCCTGGATGGGTTCGATTGGCATAAGCTTAGAGCAGTCGTTTTTCATTCACTTGAAGAAGTATATCAACGTTTCGATGAATTTTATAAGCTTATATCCCGTAACGCAGTGGCACAAAATAGTCTCAGAGACAAATTTGGACATCTTATCTCTGTACCACCTTGTGCTATACGACCACGAGACCAGATATTGGACGTACCTGATGTAAGATTAGTGGCCGATCAGCAAATTATTACTGCTTTCTTTGAGCATTTTATGGGCGATATAGCCCAATCCGACCAAGTATCATTACTGAAAGAATGCTATGTTTCTGACCGCAAAATTCATGAATATTCTCGCGAACTTCAGCATTTGCTAGAGTACAACCCTGTACTTGATGAGATCGAGAAATCGGCTCCAGAAGTAGATAGCAAGGTGATTAAAAAGGAGGTCGAATTTCAACTTTCTTCTGGGAGGCCGAAAGTAGTTCTCCTCGTTCGGAAATGTTGGTGCTGGAAAAAGCACTTTTGTACGTCGATTTCATGTGGGAACAATTACAACCTCCGGATAAGAGTGAACGGAAACAGAATAAAAACAAAGAGAGCGTGTGCGTTGTTATTGATTTACTCAATAAATCTTCCATCGATATACAGGCAACACGAGAAGAAGAACAAGAATTAGCAGGCGAGGTATTACGTGAGCTAGCAATAAGGTTCAAAGACAAGCTAAATCCATACGACCCAAACGTCCTACGGCAAGCATTCGCCCAAGAGGTTAAACATTTCAGGATGCAAATGGGACGGCTGTATGAGCGAGATACCGACGCATACGAAATAAAATTATCCGAATACCTCTTTGAAATCCAAAAAGACCGGCGCAAACATCTGTTTGATTATATTAGATACGCAAGAAAAAATTTCCATACATGGATTGTCTTTGATAATATCGATCGGGGATATGCAACATATCAACGATTTATCTATGATTTTGCACACTTACTTACGGCAGAGGCGGGTTGTGTAGCGATGATAACGCTACGTGAAGACACGTTTCTTGATATGCAGTCGATGAATCTTTTTGATGCCCGTTATCCAGACAAGATATATAGAATATATGCACCTGAAATTGTTAAAGTCATTGCACGGCGACGAAGGTATGTTGACAGTCTCATAGAAGAGGGAAGATTACCCAGGCCACTCAAGCCATATGTCCGCCTCGTTACTCTTCTCAACTGGCACATTAAGAAACTGATTACTGGCGGTAATAAAGCAGTGAGAGAATTACTTAGTGCATTCTGCATGAGTAACTTAAGAGATGAACTTTCCAAACTTCAGAATTACTACACATCGTATCATTCAACCTTTCATGAGTTCTACAAAGAATACAGACTGAAGGACGCTGATGATGAAAGCACGAAGCTGGACTACAAAAAGGAATATACACGCTTTTTACAATCACTCATGCTAAGTAATACTTGGTCTTATAAAGAAGGCATTGTCTTCAACATATTTTCTGTTACTGATTTAGAGCGGGCAAGTCACTTCCTCAAACTTCGCATCCTTGCATATTTCATCATAAAACGACCACCTAGTACGCGCGCATCAACCCCGGTGCTATATCGAGACCTCATTGAAGACTTTGTATTTCTCGGTTACGCGAGGAACCAGGTAAAAGACGCTGTGAAGAATTTGCTTCAGAGCGGTTTGTTAGTTTCACCTAACTTACCTGTAAACTCGACAAGAGAAGTCGTTGTTGACTTGCCCGACTTCATAGAGCCAAATGTCAAAATATCACTTTCTTCGAGGGGACTTCTTACCTCAGAAATCTCACTCCACATCCATATTATCAAACAAGAGTTGGTGAAGACACTTTGTGGTATGACGAGCAGTTTGTTAATCTTTATATTCAGAACCTTGAAAGAAGCACCGAAAACCAAGGAGCGAACGCCGACGACAACCTGTTAGCAACAAATGCACGTGACATTTTCATACAATACCTGCAAGCTTCGCTCGCCCATGAAATCGCCAATAAGGACAATATCTACTCTGCGACTGACTGGTCACAAAAAGTTAATACTACTATCGAGCATCTAATTTTACAAGATCGTTTGGACGAACATACTGACGAGATGCCAACAACGGATGTCGTGAGTATCTCTATTGTTGACAAGAAAGAGCAGCCAATTCTTACAAACACAGTTTTAGGAAATAGCGGTATCACGCGGAGTACCAAAACTATATCTGCTGAACAAACGAAGATGTTTATAGAAGAGCTGCCGGATATAGAGGAAAAATTAATTGATGCAGTGGGATACATTGGTGAATTACCATTGAATATAGAATATGAAAACACACGGTACGTGGTGCGTGTGCTTTGGGCATTAGAGGTCGCCTTTTATGCAAATATAGGACCACTACGTGCGAGTGATATCACGAAGATTATTCGCAACTACGGTAAGGAGCCGGTAGAACCAACGAATGTCGCTCGATTTTTCAGAGAGGCAAAGCGCAGAGGAGAATACCAGGAGCTTTGGAACGAGAATAAACTGCAACACTACACTATCTCTACGCAAGGCAAGGACACCTTAAACCGCATTATGAAAGTAACTTAGGGATTCGCGATTTAATAATGAGCCCAAGGCAGTGAGATATAGCACGTCAATGACCAAGACCTTAATGACTTGGGCTGGATAAAAAATCGCGAGTCCCTTAGTGGGGGATGCACGCTTTCCAGAACTGAGCTTTGATGACCTCACCTCCTGGTCATCAGCACACGAAGCGAAACTTGTGCTTCTTGGATCGCCCGACACAGATCGCACCCATTTCAAGCATTTCTGCGTGCGTTCGCGTCTTCGGGCTGGCTTTGACGCTGATCTGGCGGTCGTCGAGTGTGTAGATTCGCTTCGGCTCGGTCTCGCCGAGGTATTCCCACCCGAACACTTTGTAAATATGGCCGTTGTGCCTGCGCCACCCATAGGCGTAGGTCAGCAGCGTCGTCCACCGCAGCGGCAGGAGCCGGATCGAGCGCGCCTGGATGAAGGTGGCCGCGTTTTTGGGCACCTCCGGCGCGATCACGAGTTGTGACAGGAGTGGCACATTGCGCCAGTCGGCGCTGACCGATTGTGCAGCCGGCTTGGTCGGCGGTAGCCACCAGACCACGCCCAGCAGCGCCCCCCTGGCCCCACCGAAAAAGGCCATGCACCGCCACTGCCGTGTTCGAGGCCCCGCCAGCGTAGTGGTGCGCCTCGATAAAGCGGCGGCCAGCCTCCAGGTCGATCGGCCGCACCTCCCAATCGGCGCCACGAAGCCACAGCTCGTCGGGCATTGTCCTGTAATAGTCGCGTCTGCTCATGGCTCTCATGTCCTGCTCCAGTGTTGAGCGAGCGCCCCCCCTACGCCGCCTTCTTCAGCGCCCTGCGCGCTTCCTGGGCAGCTTTCCGGGCCAGCTTGCGCGTGTTTGCCTCTATCAGTTCAGCGATGCGCTGGCGCACCGCGTCGCCGGTCGTATAGCGGACCAAGATGCCAACCGTTCCGGCAACCGTTCGCCGCACGTCGGCGAGGAGCTGCGCCTCGGCCGGACTTGGAACCGCCGCCGGCCAACCGCTCCGCGTGTAGCGCAGGTGGCGTGGGATCTGCGCCTCGGCTGCCTGGCGCACGGCCGCGCGTTTCCTAGCCTCGGCGAGCGCGACCACCTGGTCGCTATCGAGCAGGTGCGGCGCGATGTCTCCCAACCAGCGATTGCTTTGGAAACTGAAGGTTGAGATGATTTCGATCTGGACTAACTCGCAGTACAGTTCGGCATTTTCCGGCTGATTGGAGGCGGTGATCAGGTCGAGGAGGCCAGCCATAATGCAAAATTTGCAACTATGGCGGCTCATGCCGCGGCCGTAGGTCTCGTTGCGCCCCACGCCGTGCCGGGCATGGCTCTCATCCACGTCGGCGAGCGTGAAGTCGACGAGCGGATTCCACTTCAGGCCGCTGGTACGCTGGGTCTTGCTGTGTAAGCCCTTCTCCCATACCGCGATCGGCGTATTGGCGCGCTGCGTGCTCTCCTCGCGCCGGATACCGGCAGCGGTGATGATCAGCGCACCAGGGAAGCGCGCGATCAGCTCGCGGTTGCTGATCGAGGTTTTCAGCTCAGACCGGCAGAACAGCATCGCCGGCGAGGACCAGGGCAGGATGAGCTGGCAGATTTCCAGATTCGCGTACCTGCGGACGTTGCTCGAGTTCAAGCCGAGATACGTGTAAAACTAGGCAATAAACGAAACCGTGTAAGCCTGAGATCTGCTTTTTACCCTGCTGTATTCACGAGTCCATCGAAGCGATCACTCCCAGACACCACTGATTCATGCAGTGCCCCTTGGGAGGGCGGCCCTTCCCACGTCCACGCTCCCTCCAGAGAAGGCACGTCGGCATCCACATTCAGCACGTAATCGCCGAAGCGCTTGATGTTGCTCGTGACGTACGGACTGAGCCTCGCGATATCCGCCCGTGTCACCGGGTAGCCCTCCTCAATTAACTGCTTCAACTGGTCCGTCATATCGTAGGCATTATGCAGAATGACCGCGTTGGCCACGATATTCCCGTACTTGATCAGCTTCTCAGCTTCTTCGGGGTCCTGATCGGTAATGCTTCCATCGTAGCCGAAGAACAGCCATTTGGCGAAGCCGTGGAAGGCTTCGACTTTGTTCGTACTCGCGGTGATCTCCTCCCGCAGCGGCGCATCCGAAAGATACCGCAACAGAAAGAGCGTGCGGATGACCCGGCCAACCTCCCGAAACACCCGATACAACCGGTTCTTGCGGCTGTCGTTGCCCAGTTTGCGCAGCAGCAACGCCGACGAAATCTTCCCGGCCTGGATCGAGAGCACCACTTGCATCAGGTCTTGCCAGTGGCGTTCGATGAGATCCCAGTCGATGGTGTCGCCAAACAACGACTCGGTATGCTGGTAGGTGCTGCCGGCGTCGGGCTTATACAGCACCAGGTCCTTCCAGTTGCGAATGCGCGGTAATAGCTCAATGCCCAACAATGCGGTGAGTGCAAACACGGGAGTGGACTGACCCTGGGTGTCGGTGTGGACTTTGGTGGGCTTGATGTCGGTTTGGTTTTTCAGCAAGCCCTCGATCAGATAGACTGCTTCCCAGACACCACAGGCAATGAATTGGGTGAAGATCGCGATGTAATTGTCGGCGACGTAGTTGTAGGCGATGCCTCCACGATCCCGATAGCGGAAGTGATATTCGGCCAGCGGATTGTTGTCGGCCAGGCCATGTTTGGTCCCATCGACGGCGACGCTCAGTCCAGGTCCCCACAGCTTCGCGAGGGTCATGCGATCGTAGGTGTTGCTAATATCCGCGGACGCCAGCGTGAGTTTCGTGAGGTCGGCGTGCCGGCGATTGAGATACGAGAGCGTATGGGCACTGATCGCGCCGCGCATGTGGCGGGCGGCCTGCACCGGCCCCATATTCGTGCCATGGGCGAACAGCAGGCGCACATAGGCGTCGAATGGATCTTCCAGTTTCGGGTCCGCGCCGGAGAGCGGCCCGAAGTGGCGCGTACAGCCGGTCCAGCGCGCCACGGTCGCGAGGATATCAATCAGATTGCGCTCTGGGAGCCGTCCCAGCAGGCGCGCTTCGAGCGCCAGAGCAGAGGCCGATGGCTCCTGCCGCGGAATGCGCTTGAGGATCGGTTCGCCTTGCTCGGTGATCCGCACCTGGTCGTTCTCCGGGAACAGCCGATCAAACGCCGCTGCCGCCTTCCTCAGCCGCTCCTTGAGGTCGGCGACAAAGGCAACGGCCGTGTTGGGCAAGCCGAGCGTGCGGCAGTAGTCCGCGACACGTGGCGCACAGTCGGTCCAGGGCAGCAACTGATCGCGGTAATCCGCGTAGGAGTCGGAGCGGGCGACCGCCACATCGCCCGATTTGAGTTCTGCGGCCAGGTAGGAGAAGATGCACACCTCCAGGTGTTTGCGGACCAGCGTGGGCTTGCCGTTCTGCCGGGTCTGGATGAGTCGCCGCCATGGGTCGGACGCGAAGGACAGATCGAGGGTCGCGGGCAGATATTTGGCCTTCTGTTTGCGCAGTCGTTTGAGTTCGTCGAGTGCGGCGATCAGGCTGGTCTCCTGGCTGGTCGATGTGAGTGTCAGTGCGTCGAGCATCCGAAACAGCAAACCGCGGTGACTCTGGTAGTGGCTCCAGACCAGCGGCAGATGGTTGTTGTGACTGAACGCGGTGATGGCCTCGCACGTCTCACGCACCGTTGCGACGCCGCCTGCGGGCGCCAGGAGCGCCTGAATACGGTAAATCGCTTCGTCGGCTGGAGGCGCATCGTCGAGGACATCGAGCACTGCACTGAAGGTGGTCACGACCTGATCAATCTCGGCCTGATGCGCGAGTTGGAGCCGTTGCAGGGTTTGTCGCGCCTGTTTGTGGAAGGTGGCCATGCGTTTGCCGAACATGTCGACCAGCGCGTCGCGGGTTTGGGTCTGCATACGGTGGATCAGACAGACGAGTAAGGTCAGCCGCTTTGGCGGCATGATGTCTTTGAGTTCGGCCGCGTCCAATGCTTTGGCTTCCGCCGCGAAATGTTGGATTTTCAACGGCGGCACCCCGTCGAGGATCGGCGCGAACTGGCCGAGCGACTCCAGCCAGGTCAGGTGAGTAAGGATCGCGTCGAGGTGGTGATGCGACGGGCGCTTGGCGACCAGCTTGAGGGCGTTGAAGATTGTGCGGCTGCGCTCCACGGTCGCGATCAGCAACGCATCAAGCCGGGCCTGCTCGTCTGTCGAAAGCCGTGCCAGAATCTGGCCGAAGATCTGGCGGTTGACCAGCGTGCGGACGCGACGCACGAGCCGGTCGAGGGTAGAGAACGCCGGCACTTCGGCGCGGTGGCGCATGAGCGCATCGATCGCGACGTTGATGAGATCGGCTGGATTGTCCATCACCTGGGCGGCCTGATGGACCGCCTCGGCAGCGATGTGCCGGATCAGGCGGCCGATCGTGATCAGCCCGAGCCGCTCACGGATGAGGCGATGATAGGTGTAGAGTGTTCGGGGTGAGATGCTGAGCGTGGTGGTCGGGTCGAGATCGAGCGCCGTGCGAAGGTGCTGGACGATGGCCTGCGGCACCGCATCGAGCGCCGGGAAGTAGCCGAGGTGCTGGACAGCCTTCAGGAGCACCGCGCAAGTAAGCATTCGCGCCGCACCACGGGTGACGGCCTGGAGCCAGGCCCATTCATCTTCGGTCAGGGTATAATGGCGATGTAGGTCAGCCGAGGTGAGGCTACGCTGATAGCGCGGGTAGGCGGTGCGTTCGATGGATGCCATACGCGGGCAGATCCTTTCGTATTCACGGTGCTACGGGTCGCGGTGGCGATGTCTACTAACTTAGCTTAGAGGACATGCACGGCACTCTCTTCCAGCGATCATGTCTTCTAAGGTTCCACACAACGCTGCAAATCCATGTCCTCTAAGGTTGTCAGCACGACGGAGGCTGCTGTGGCGCGATCAAAACAGATCCAGCTCTCGTTGCAAGGACAGCAGGCGCTGATGGACTACGGGACTCACTTGCGAACGGTCGAGGATCTTGCGCGGAAAACGGTTGATAATTATCTCAGTGATCTGCGCCAGTTTGCGGCGTGGTGCGAGTCAACCTGGCAGGAAGGGGATGAAGCAGCGGTGCCCTTTGCGCCAGCGATCATCACGACACCGACCATCACGCAGTACCGCGCCGAGATGCAAACCGTCCTGCAACTTCGACCAGCAACGATCAATCGAGCCCTCGTGAGTCTGAAACGCTACTGTGCATGGGCCATGCACCATGGGCTGATACAGCGCGATCCCGCGAAGGTGGTGAAGCTAGTTCATGAGGAGGAACAGCCGCCACGCCATCTAACTGACCAGGAAGAAGCGGCCCTCCTCGTCGTGCTCGATGCTGCACCTCTGCGCGATCGCACTATCGTGATCCTCTTGCTGCACACCGGCCTCCGCGCGCAAGAACTGTGCAACCTTCAAGTCCAACATGTGAAACTTGGCAAGCGCAGTGGAGTGCTCCAGGTCAATGGGAAGCGGAACAAATATCGCGAGGTACCGCTCAACGCGACGGCGCGCACCGCGCTTGACATCTATCTCCAAACCCTGTCCAAGGACACGGTCTATCTCTTCCCTTCCAAGAAAACAGGAGCAGCATTAACCGTACGCGGCCTCGCGCATTGCTTTCACGCCTATGTCCACAAGGCGCACCTCGTCGACGTCAGCCTGCACGATCTCCGGCATCGGTTTGGCTACCGGATGGCGGCGTCGGTTCCACTGCATCGCTTAGCCCAAATTATGGGTCACGACTCACTGGATACGACGATGATCTACATTCGTGGGACTAGGCAAGACTTGCAGCGCGAGGTAGAAAAGATCGCTTGGCAGTGACGAGCGACCATTATGGTCTTAGGCATGTTTCAAAAGTGGGCTGATCTACTTTACAATGTGGATGGGGAAGACTGAGAGGGCTGCCCCCTCAAACCCCCTTTTTCCCGCAGTGCATACTGTAAAGTCACTTTGAAACATGCCTTTAAAGAGGCATGTTTCAAAAGCGGGCCGTTCTACTTTACAATGTGGGTAGGGGAGACTGAGGGGGCTGCTCCCTCAAACCCCCTTTTTCCCGCAGTGCATACTGTAAAGTCACTTTGAAACATGCCTTACATTGCCTTAGACTCTGATTGCCATTATCGAAGCTTTTCGATAGAGTGATCAGCAGAAATCTGCTCATACCTTGATAGACAGGTCTCCTTCAAAAAGGACGCACCATCAGAGAACCAGCAAAGCCTTTATGAGGCCGGCAGAGGCTTGGTGGCTCGGACGAAGGTGCTGGCGAAGCGCCCGACCAGTTCGGCCCTGCTGGCCTCGTCAAGTCCGGCCGCCCACGCGGTCGCGCTGGCGCCTATGTCGGCAACCGTGTAGCGGCGGGTGATCTCCAATTCGATCGCGGTGAAGCCGGCCGCCTCCAATCCCGCGCGATACTCGGCATCCGTCAACGCTCCCGCGATACATCCGGCCCAGGAGAGCAGATCCTGGCGCATCTGCGCCGTGTCCATCAGCCCTGCCGGCAAGCCACCATGGATGACAATATCCGAAACCGCAAAGCGCCCACCGGGCTTCAGCACACGGAGCGCCTCCTGAAAGACCGGGGCCTTGTCGGGGGCCAAATTGATGACGCAGTTCGAGACGATCACATCGACACTGGCGTCGGGCAGCGGAATGGCGGCGATCTCACCCTTGAGGAACGCGACATTCTCCGCGCCGGCCTCGGCCGCGTTACACCTAGCCAACTCCAACATCGCATCGGTCATGTCCAGCCCATAGGCGAAGCCACTGGGGCCGACACGTCGGGCCGACAGCAGTACATCAATTCCGCCACCGCTGCCCAGGTCGAGTACCACCTCGCCGGGGCACAGTTCCGCCAGCGCTGTGGGATTGCCGCAGCCAAGCGAGGCGAGGGCGGCCTTGAGCGGCAGCCCCTCAAGCTCGTCAGCCAGATACAGGTCCTGGGTGATCGAGCTGTCATCGGCGCCACAGCACGCCTCACCACAGCAGCCAGTCGTGTTTTTGGCCAGCACCTCGATGGCGACCGCGCCATAATGCTGGCGCACGGTGGTCAGGATGTCCTGGTTGTCGCTGGTTGCCGGCATCGCAGTGGCGTCGCCGCAGCAGCTCGCACCGCTGCCAGCACTACCGCAACACCCTTGCGTAGCTGCGGCCACGGGAATGAACTCGCCCTTCGGTTCGGCGGTCGGCGTGTCAGCCGGCTGCTCACCCTTCACACCGCCTCTGGTTTTCGTGCTCGATGTCTCCATATCTTGTACTCCTTGTCTAAACCAATTCTGCATCTCTCGCATGCAGAGACGCAACTTCACCAAAAAGGACGCACGATCTTTTGGGAACGCGAGGTCTTGTCCCTATCAATGGTAGGGTATCGAGCAAGGCTGGTGCGTCCTTTTTGTCCCTCGATCGTCTCTATTCACAAGGAAGGTATTTCGAGCACAGCCGAACTTGGCGCCGCTCGTGCCTGGTCGACCTGTTCTTCTTCGGGCAACAGGTCGGCCCTTTTGTACACATAGAACACCAGGTCATGGGCGAGACCAACCAGCACGCGGCGCTCATGGAGCGCCAGGAGTTTGACATCGTGGTGATCGGCGCAGGACAGGCCGGCCTCGCGGTCGGCTACTACCTGCGCCGTACACCGTATCGCTGGGTCATCCTTGACGCTGAGCCAGGGCCGGGCGCAGCCTGGCGGCATGGGTGGGACACGCTGCGCCTCTTCTCCCCGGCGCAGTGGAGTTCACTACCCGGCTGGCCAATGCCGCCGAGCGCAAATGGTATGCCAACCCGCGACGAGATCCTGGCCTACTTCGCTGCCTACGAAGCGCGCTATGCCTTCCCCATTCAACGGCCTGTCCGTGTCGAGGCGGTGCGGCGCGGCGACGGAGCATTGCTCGTCGAGAGCGACCGCGGCGTCTATCGGGCACGGGCCCTTGTCAGCGCGAGTGGTACATGGCGCCAGCCCTATATCCCATATTACACTGGGCAGGAATTGTTTCGCGGCATCCAGCTTCATTCCGCCGATTATCGCACGCCGGAGTTGTTTGTGGGCCGGCGAGTGCTGATCGTAGGCGGCGGCAACTCTGGCGCACAAATCCTCGCCGAGGTTTCGGAGGTGGCCGAGACGACGTGGGTGACAATCGAGCCGCCACGCTTCCTGCCAGATGATGTGGATGGCCGTGTGCTGTTCGAGCGGGCGACGGCGCGCTTCAGAGCGCTCCAGGAAGGGCGCGAAGGGGAGCCGGTCGGTGGGCTGGGCGACATCGTGATGGTTCCGTCCGTGAAGGCAGCCCGTGCGCGTGACGTGCTGCATACTGTTCGCCCCTTCGTATCCTTTACGCCCAGTGGGGTCCACTGGGCCGATGGCCGTGAGACAGTCATTGACGCGGTGATCTGGTGTACCGGTTTCCGCCCAGCGCTTGACCACCTGGCGCCGCTCGGTATCATCGAGGCGGATGGGCATATCGCCGTTCGAGGAACTCGCGCGGTTCGCGAGTCGCGGCTCTGGCTGGTCGGCTACGGCGAGTGGACCGGATTCGCCTCAGCGACCATCCTGGGCGTAGGACGGACGGCACGAGCAACGGTGGCTGAGATCGACGAGGTGATGCAGGTACTGTGATACGAAGATCTCTGCTCCCGCTGACCCCTAGAGTATGATTTAGCGGGGTGCAGTGCCTTTGATCAGCCCCAGATTGGCAAGCTCTTCCTGTCCGTCAGGACTCATCACATACTCCGTGAAGCTCGAAGCCAGCGGACCAAGCTGCTGCCCTTTGCGCCAGACAAACAGGAACGGGCGCACAAACGTGTAGGTACCGGCTTCAACATGCTCCACTGATGGCTGCACATTGTTGATTGCCACCGCCTTTACGGTATCGTCCACCAGGCCGAGCGAAATGTAGCCGATGGCGTTGGAGTCCAGTGACACGAGCTGGCGAATGGCGCCGTTTGATCCCTGACGTAATGCTGACGTTGTAATCGGCTTGCCCTCCATCACTAATTCCTGGAACGCCCCGAAGGTACCCGATCCGGCCTCGCGAACAATCAGCGTGATAGCCTTCGGCGGCCCGCCCAGCTCGGCCCACGACGTGATGTTTCCTCCGAAAATATCCTGGACCTGTGCAAGATCGAGATTGGTGACGGGGTTAGACGGATGAACAATCACGGCCAACGCATCACGGGCGATGACGAGCTGTTCGAGCTGCGCGGCTTCCTCTGGGACCAGCTCACGCGAGGACATCCCGACCTCGGCAACCCCCGAGAGTGCTGCCTGAATGCCGGCCGTCGAACCAAGTGATTGGACATTGATCACTGCTCCGGCATGCTGTCGCTGATATGTCTCAGCCAGGTGCTCGACAAATGGGGAAACCGATGTCGACCCGCTGATATTCAATCCGCCACTGGCTTCTTGCGCACCGCACCCTGCCAACAGCAAGATAAGCCAGAAGAGGAACAATAATCGATGCCACCTTCGCGATCGGATATTCCAGTGCTGAGCAGGTTGCTTCCTCGACATGCTGTGCTCCTCAATCGGATAGCTTGCCAAGCTCGATCGGGCGCGTGCGTGGGGCGGTATTCGTCGGCAGCAGCAGTGAGAGTAGCCCAGCCGCCAGTACGAACGCGACCGAGGCCCACAGGCAGCCGACAAGCCCGTACCACTGGTAGAGCAGCCCGGAGAGCACCGTTCCCACCAGCCGTCCTCCGGCGTTGGCCATGTAGTAGAAGCCGACGTTCATCGCCACCTTGTCGCTGTCGGTGTAGGCCAGAATCAGATACGAGTGAACCGCCGAGTTCATCGCGAAGATGATGCCGAAGGCGATCAGGCCGGCGACGACAACGATGGTCGGGTCTACTCCGCTCATCAGCGCGAGCGCGATTCCCGCCGGGAAGGCTGCCAGCACAAACGCCAGCCAACTGGCGGTCTTACCATCCGGCTCGCTGCGTTGTCCTTCGACCCGCCGCCCAACGAACCCAGGCGCAGAAGCCTGGACGATGCCGTATCCGATGATCCAGACCGCCATGAAGGCCCCGACCTGCCAGAAATCCCAGCCGACGACGGTGTAGAGGAACATCGGCAGACCGACCACGAACCAGACATCGCGCGAGCCGAATAGGAACAGACGCGCCGCGGCCAGCATGTTCACTGCTCGGTTGCGGGAGAACATCTGGCGGAATTTGGCTTTCTTGTTGGCTGTGCCCAGGTCGCCGCGCATCAGCAGCGCGGTTGCGATCAGTGTGGTCAGCACCAGGGCGGCCAGGACCAGTAGTGATGGCTGGAACCCGAGGAGCGTGAGCAGCAGGCTGCCCAGGAAGAACCCGACCCCTTTGAGCGCGTTCTTCGAGCCGGTCAGGACCGCGACCCACTTGTAGAGCGCCGAGGGTGCATCCTCGGCCACCACCAGCTTGACCGCGCTCTTGGAACTCATCTTGGTCAGGTCTTTGGCGATGCCGGAGAGCGCCTGCGCGACCATCACATACGGTACCGAGAGCCAGGCCAGCGGCACCACGCCCAGCATCCCCAACGCCAGCACCTGCGATGGCCAGCCCGGCGAACAGGGTGGCCTTCAGCCCCAGCCGCGCGCCAAGCCAGCCGCCGATCAGGTTGGTGACAACGCCGAAGACCTCGTAGAAGATAAACAGCGAGGCGACCTGGAACGGCGTGTAACCCAGCTCGAAGAAGTACAGCAGCACCAGCATGCGGATCGCGCCATCGGTGAGCGTGTCGGCCCAATAGGCTGCTGTGACCAGGATGTAGTTGCGCAGGTCGCCTTGCGGCCTCGAAGGCGCGCTCATTTCGGCAGTTGCCATCGTGTCTCTCCCATGAGTGAACACTCGTCTGCATCACTCCCATGTTCGGCGGTTATGCGGGCGGCAGCGTGAGCGCGACTTTGCGCGCCAGCTCGACCAGGCGGTTGGCGTAGCCCCACTCGTTATCGTACCAGGCCAGCAGCTTGACCTGCGTGCCGTCGATGACCATTGTCGAGAGCGCGTCGACGATCGCCGAGCGCGGGTCGTCCTTGTAGTCGATCGAGACCAGCGGGCGCTCTTCGTAGCCCAGGATGCCGCGCAGTAGCCCGTCAGCAGCGTCCCGCAGCAGATGGTTGACCTCCTCGACGCTGGTCGGTCGCGCCACCTCGAACACGCAGTCGGTCAGACTGGCGTTGAGCAATGGCACGCGCACGGCTACGCCGTCCAGCTTGCCGAGCAGCTCGGGGAAGATCAGCCCGATCGCGGTCGCCGAGCCGGTGGTGGTGGGGATGAGCGACAGGCTGGCGGCGCGGGCGCGGCGCAGGTCTTTGTGCGGCGCATCGACGAGCGTCTGGGTATTGGTCATATCGTGGATGGTGGTGATTACCCCGTGGCGGATGCCAAGGCCCTCGTGGATGACTTTGACGATTGGCGCCAGGCAGTTGGTGGTACACGAGGCTGCGGTGAGCAGGTGATGTTCGTGGGGCTGGTACCAATGATCGTTGACGCCCATCACGATGTTGAGCGCCTGCTGCTTGACCGGGGCGGCCACGATCACCTTGCGAACCCCACCCTGGAAATAGGCCGCCAGTGTTTCGGGTGTGCGGAACTTGCCGCTGCATTCGAGGACGATATCTATCCCCAAGTCGGCCCACGGCTCCGCGCCGGGCTGGCTGTAGCTGCTGTAGCCGATGGAGCTGCCATCAACGGACAGGGTGGCGCCCTCACCGTGGACCTCGTGGTTCCAGCGGCCATGCACCGAGTCGAAAGTTAGCAGGTGCGCAGCGGTGGCAGCGTCGCCGTTGAGTTCGTTGATATGGGCGAAGGTGAGTTCGGGCCAGCCCCAGGCTGCGCGCAGGGCCAGGCGGCCCATCCGACCAAAACCATTGATGCCGATGCGAATGCTCATAGGATGTACTCCCTGTGCGACAACGATTGATTCTCAGGATTGAGCAGCGGCCACCCGTTCGCGCAACAACTTGCGCTGGTTCAGCACCCACAGATGGATTCGCTCACGCAACTCCATGTACACTTTACTGAAAGCCTGCTTTTGTTCGGCCGGCGTCCCCTCGACCACCACAGGGTCGGGGTAGCCCCAGTGGATACACTCGGTGTTTCCAGAAAAGGCTACACATTGTTCACGTGCGGCTTCACAGAGGCTAATAATAAAGTCGAAGTTCTGGTTGCGAAACTCGCTTACATCCTTGCTGCGCTGGTTGGAGATGTCAAGACTGGCATTGCGCATCACTTCGACCGTGAGCGGATGCACCCCTACTGGATCGGTACCAGCGCTGAACGCCGCGAAATCGGCGCCGCCAAAATGGCGCAACAGCGCTTCGGCCATTTGTGAGCGCACTGAATTGCCAGTGCAAAGGAACAGCACGCGAATAGGTTCGCCCATCGTCGCCTCCTTCTTGCGTAGCACCAGACTTACTCCACCTCCGTTGTGGGGGAAGTTGAAGCATCAATCTGCGTTGATAGTATAGAGGAGGTTTGATGGTTTGTCTAGTAGGGGGAAGTCACGATCGGGTTCTCTATGTTCCTCGAAGGTTATGAGGACCCCGTGGGAGCAAGGGTAGGCAAGGATGCAAGCAGCGCCTGCACACGAGCGTGGAGTTCGTTGCTGGCGGTACGGAACGCTCCAAGTTGGGTGGTGTGATCTCCCCGCACGCGCACGGGATCGGGGATGCTCCAGTGGAGCTGCGCCGGCTTGCCCGGCCAGTCGGGGCAGCGTTCGCGGGCCAGGTCACAGACCGTGACCACGACGTTGGGCGTAATGTCGGTAAGCGCCTCTGGACTCTTGGCCTGCTGATAGCCGATGTCAATACCAGCCTCAGCCATGACCTCGATGGCGAGAGGATGCAGCGAACGCGGCTGAACACCTGCGCTACGCGCCAGCACGCGGCCACCACTCAGATGGCGCAGCCATCCTTCCGCCATCTGGGAACGGGCGCTGTTTCCCGTGCAGAGAAAAATCACCGTAGCCGACGGCGCTTCCATACTTGCTGTGAGCTGAGGGAGCTGGAGATCAGCACCAATCTGCTGATAGGCCGATTGCAGCCGCTCTATATCAAGTCCGTAATACGTCACCCGCGCGTCGGCATCACTTCGTCGCACCTGGACCAGACCGGCCTGTCGCATCACGCCAAGGTGGTAAGAGACGAGATTCTGGGGTAGCTGTAGCTGAGCGACGAGTTCGCCGACTTGACGGTCGCTCTGGCGTAGTTCACTGATAAGCTGCCAACGAGTGTCGTCGGCAAGGAGCTTTAGAAGCTCCAGGGTGGATGGAGTAGCCATGACTTCATTGATACCTATTTCATGCAGGATCTGCTGTCCGTCGCGAGCAGCTCCATTGTACACTCTGCATATAAAAACATCAAGAAGAGCTGATATATGTATCAACAACAACTAGGTGCTCGATCGTGGTGCCGATATCCAACCCACAATATCACATTCACTTAAAGTGTACTCGAAATCCCCGCTTGACTTAAAGTGTACTTTAAGTTGTATACTCCCTCCGAGTGAACCGAATCCTCTTTGCATGAACCACAAGAAAGGAAATCCGATGTCGACGGATACCAGGCCCCAGAGTGACGTCGTGATTGCTTGCGATCCGCACGCCCTTACCGCCGAGGAGCACGAGCGCTGGCTGGGGACCATTGCGCCGCAACTGTATGGGGCAATACAGGAAATCCAGGAACTGCCCGACGGGTATGCCTTTCGCCTGCCCAACGATCCACAGATGCTGCTGTTGGCGGCCGAAGACCTCAATATGGAACGGCTTTGCTGCCCGTTTGTGCGCTATACGCTTGAGATTGAGCCAAACAGAGGACCCTTCTGGTTACGCTTCACGGGTGGTGAGGGGGTCAAAGAGTTTTTGCGGATGAGCTTTGAATCAAGCAACTTGCTCGACGAGCAGGTTGCCAAGGCGGCCGGTTTCAGCGTCGCCGCCCGAACTGACCTCGATTCAGTAGAAACCGTCCTTGAGACGATCGACAGAGTCAACGAGCGTTTTGCCAGGGCTGCTAACTCCAGCCACGGATAGGAGAACTCCAACCGAAGACTGATCGGCTGGCCTTTGAGCGTGCTGCATTCGATAGGGAGTGCAGCACGCTTATTTACTCGAAGCAGGCAGGTTCGGAGCATACTGCCGCTGTTGGCGCACAATCCCCGATGGCCTATCAGAATGAGCGTTGACGCGCTGCATCGTTGCCGGGCATTGCCTCATTCCTCGCAGCACCCGCGTTCAAGCACAATGGCACAGTCTTCCAGGCGTAGACAGCCACAATTCAGACCAGTCTGGAGGATGTGCTTCATTTGCTGGGCACGCTCGATCAGGGCATCCAACTCGGCGATTTTGTGCTGTGCGAGTGGTTGCCAGCGCGCGGCCGGTGGAGTATCGGGCGCAAATCCATGGAGCAGTGTCTGTATCTCAGCGATGGTGAAGCCGGCTTGTTGGGCCAACTGCACGACCCTGATCATCTGGACGGTGCTCTCATCGTAGCGCCGGCGTCCACTTGCCCGCTTGGGAGGGGGAAGCAGGCCGACGCTTTCGTAGTAACGTAATGCCGACGGCCGAATACCGGCTCGCCGTGCGACTTCGCCAATCGCGAGTTCTTCCATCACCATTCCCTCTTGACTTAAAGTACACTTTAGATGATACCGTGGAATGGGCGAGCTGGCAAGTGTTCCTCTCACCCTTCAGCATTGGACCAGAAGAATCATGCAAATTCCCTCTTGACTTCAAGCGCACGTGAAGTTGTATACTCCGCAGCAAGCAGAGGGGCTGGCTGGTGCGCCGCTCGCGCTGCATCCGTTCGCTCCTCCGATTGGAGTGGGATGCTCAGGCCGTCGGTCGAGTACGCTGACCACTACGAAAGCATCGCTTTGATAGCGAACAAGGAGGAATGATGGCGACATCTACTATGGATCAGGTTCCCTCACGCACCAAACTCAGACTGATTGCCGCGTTGCTGGCGCTCTCAACCGTGCTGTTTGTGATCGGGGTTGCTGTCGAACGCGGCTGGGGAAGCGCTGGCGCGGCGGCAGACATCCATGAGGAAGCCGGGGCGTCGCAAGAGGCTTCTGAGGGAGAAGGCGCACACACCGAAGCTGGAGAGAATGCGGAGGCCAGCGAAGCCGAGGCGCACAGCGAAGCAGCAGAGTCAACGATTGCCGGAATTGATCTGGAGTCTCCTTGGGCCGTTGCCGCTGTTGTGTTCTTGACGGCTCTCCTGATTGCGGCACTATGGCGCTTTGGCTACCCAGTTCTGTTCGTGGTGCTCATGGTCGCGGCGCTGGCGGCAGTCGCTGATGTCCGGGAAATCGTCGTTCAGGTCGGGCTGGCGCGCTACGGCGTGGCAGCGTTGGCCACCGCTGTTGCTGTGGCCCGCCTCGCAACGGTGATTGTCACCCTGTTGGCGCTGCGCGAGGGCCGGACTACGACGCAAACTCCCGCTGTCAGCGCATAGTACACGTACCAAATACCCTCGTATGAAAGAAAAGGAGACGAAATGCTCAAGCTCGTGAAAGAGTGCGCGCCCTGGCTAAACTGGAAGAGCGCTGGGATTGCTGCACTAGTGGTGGTGGGGCTTATTGTCTGCACGGGGATGCCGTCCCTCGGTGCCCTGGCGGGAGCCGCGCCCCTGCTCCTGATCGTCGCCTGTCTGGTGCCCTGCCTGGCTCCGCTGGTGCTGCTGCGTAGAAAAAACGCCAGCCAGGGCACAATACAGCGAGATACTGTAGCGCTGGTTGCGCTCCGAGAGCAGGCGGGAAACACCTGCGGCTGCGGACAGGATAGCTGTAGCATCGGCAGCGGCTCGAACACCTGCCAGAGCGAGCAGAAGGTGGCAGAGACAGCCCGTTCATAACGAAGGACGGCACCGCTATCGCAGCAGGAGGGGAGGCGTCCCCTCCTGTTGTCATGTGCCGCCATTTTCAGGGGCGCAATATCGGCCCAAAGATGGAGGGATACGGCTTGACTTAAAGCGAACTTGAGGTGGTACACTCAAGCTGGTCAGTTATAAGACCGCCCTTCATCCGTAACAAGGAGCATTGCGATATGACCGAGACAGCCAATAACGATGCAGCACCGTTCCTCTTCTACTGTGACATGACTGCACTTTCGCGCGAGCAACGAGAGGCCCATCAGGAACTCATTGGGCGGCTCTTCGGGAGCCTCTTGCAGGAAACCCGCGAGTTGTCCGACGGCTATGCGTATCGCTTCGATGGCGAGCATGAGCCGCTGCTGGCTGAGTTTATCACCAACGAGCGGCTGTGCTGCCCCTTCCTCTCCTTCCGGCTAGATGTTGCTTCCGAACGCGGCCCCGTGTGGCTTCAGCTCACAGCGCAGGGCGATGTCAAGCCGTTCCTGCGGGAGGAGCTTGGACACTACGTATCTTCGCGCTGATGGGCGTTGGAACATTCATCAGCGGGTATTCATTATGGAGCTTCAATTATGGCGACGCCTCTTACGGTGACGGATCAGGACTTTGAACAGGCCGTGCTGATGTCCGATACATTGGTGATGGTGGATTTCTGGGCAACCTGGTGCGCCTCGTGCCGAATGGTGGCACCGATCGTGGATGAACTGGCCGCCGAGTACGCGGGCAGGGCGGCGATTGTAAAAGCCAATGTAGACGACAACGCCGAGCACACCATGCGCTATCAGATACGGGGCACGCCGACCATTATCTTCTTCCGCGACGGCGAGGAAGTGGATCGCATCGTCGGGGCGGGAAAGAAGTCCCACTATACGGCCAAGCTCGATGCGCTCTTGGGCTAGGGACAAGACTAAGCACAGGGGGACGTGGTGACACGTCCCCCTGTTCTCATGTGGGGAGTAGGATATACTGTGGCCAGCATACGCATATAGACGAGGTGCTGATGATTGTTCGCTCTGTCCTGCTGTTCACGCTCGCCGGTCTTGCCGAGATCGGCGGGGGGTATCTGATGTGGTTATGGCTGCGGGAAGGGCGACCCTTGTGGGTCGGATTGGTCGGCGCGCTGGTCGTCGTGCTCTATGGCATCATTCCGACCTTCCAACCGCCCGGTCTTGACTTTGGTAAGGTCTACGCTGCCTATGGCGGAGCTTTCATTGTCCTGTCGCTGCTGTGGGGGTGGATGGTAGATGGCGTGCGCCCCGATACGCCAAGCACAGTAGGGGCGATGGTGGCGCTCATTGGTGCCGGGATTATCGTTTACTGGCCACGTACGTAACGGAATTGCCAACGCCGGCAGCAGTTCAGTATCTGCTATAGCTACGAGTTGTGAAGTTAATCTATTCTTGTCTGCTTTTAGGTGCCAAGAAACGGCACGCAAGCGGATCAACTTCACCGCTCGTAGCTATAAGCTGCTCGATCGCATTCATCCCTGCAACGCTTCCGGCCGTTCCTTCGGATCGGGTTGCGCTGCGGCAAACCAGAAGCCGGCGACGACCAGTATCGAGCTGGCCAGCACAAAGGCCAGGACCACGTCGTATGATCCCACAGCAGCCCAGAGCAGCGCCAACCCCAGCGGCGCGCCCGCCTTGGCGATCGTTGCCGGTACGGCCAGCACGCTGTTGATCGCACCGTAGGCGTCAGGCGTCAGCATCTCCGGCACCGCGATGCCACGCACGATCGTCATGATGCCGTTGGCGGCGCCGTAGAGCGCGGCAAAGGCAGCCAGTGACGCAAACCCCGCCGGGAGCAGCACAAGCAGCGCCAGCGCGCAAGGGAAGGCCAGCACCACCACTTTGCCAATTGCCCGCACCGACGCCCTTCCCGCGATACCCCAGACGGCGATGCGCCCGGCGACCTGGGAAGGACCCATCAGCGCGATCGCGGCGACCACGGTCGAGGTGTCGAAGCCTCGCTCCAGGAGCAACGGATACAGGTGAAGACCCAACCCCGCGAACGCCACGGAATAGACAGAGAAGGCGAGCATCAGCCCCCAGAACGCCGGCTGATGGAGCGCCCAGCGCACAGCCCGCCGCCCTGCCAGTGGCGCTTGATTGCTCGGTACCGACGCTGGCTCGACTGTTCGCGCCTCCGCTTTGGCATTGATGATGCCGAGATAGAGCGGAGCGCAAAGCCCGAGGTTGACCAGGCCAAGCGCGATGAGCGTGCTGCGCCAATCCACTTGGTTGAGCAGGAGTTGAATCAACGGCACGAACACGGTGCTGGCGAACCCGCCCCAAAGGGTGAGCGTCGTGATGCCGCGGCGGGCCTCCGAACCGTAGCGGCGCGCGACAATCGCGAAGGCCGGCTCGTAGAGCGTCATCGCCTGGGCCACCCCCAGAAGGGCCAGCAAGGGGTAAAGCGCCCACAGACCGTCGATCTGCGACCACGCCAGTAACAGCAGACCCGCAAGCGTGGAGCCAAGCGCCATGACTGCCCGGCCATGTCCCCGGTCGATCGCCACGCCGATCGGATAGGCGGTGACACTGGCTATGAGCAGCCCGATGCTGGCGGCGCTATAGACCTGGGGCTTGCTCAGCCCCAGGTCGTGGCCCATGCGCTCGGCGAGCAGCGGGAAGCTGTAGTACAGCGTGCCCCAGGAAGCGATCTGGCCGATCCCAAGGCCGGTGATGAACAGTCCTCGCCCAGAGCGTGCTGCAAGGAGCGGCGCCCGCCAGCCGGCGGCAGCGCGTCGTTCAGCCGGCCTATCCACAACACCCCCCGGCAGCGACGGCCGGTTGGGGGGAGCTGGCCTCGGTCGCGCCACAGCCGCAGCCATCCAGTCCAGCCGCCTTGGCATCGGCGTCCTTGACGCAACAGGCGTCGGCGCCCGCAGGCGCCGGGCCGCCGCAACAGCCCGTCGCAGCGGCGCCGGAAGCACCGCTCTCGGCAACCACGAGCTGGATGTCGTGGGCCGACGCAAAGTCGCCCGCCGTCACGGCAATAACCGGCTGTACCTGCCTAGCGCCGGCCAGAGCAGCTCCTACCGAGGGCGTGGCCTCGGTCACGCCACAGCCGCAGCCATCCAGTCCGGCGGCCTTCGCGTCGGCGTCCTTGACACAACAGGCGTCGGCGCCTACGGGCGCCGGGCCGCCGCAACAGCCCGCAGCAGCAGCACCGGAGACGGTCGTCTCGGCGAGCACGAGCTGGAGGTCGTGGGTCGCCGCAGAGTTGCCCGCGCTCTTGGCAACCACCGAGCGTGCAGCCGGCACGCCACAGACGCCGGTCTCGGGCAGCACCAGCCGCACGTCGCGGGCGGCCGCGTGGTCGCCGGCGATCTCGGCAACCACCGAGCGCACCTGCTCATATCCGGTGGCCATCAGAAAGGTCGGCGCCCGGCCGTAGCTCTTGGACCCGACCAGGTAGAAGCCCGGCTCGGGGTGGGCCAACTCGGCTGACCCGTGCGGCGGCACCGTCCCACACGAATGGACGTTCGGATCGATCAGCGGCGCCAGCGCCGGTGGCGCTTCCAGGATCGGATCGAGCGAGACCCGCAGCTCCCGCAGCATGTCGATCTGGGGTCGGAAGCCGGTGGCAACCACGACCTGGTCGACGTCGAGCGCGAAGGGCCGGCCATCCAGTTGCGCGCTGATGCGCAGCCCGTCGCCGGACTGCTCGATGCGCTCGGCGGCGAACGGTGCCAGCAATTGGAGCCGGCCCTCGTCGATCGCCCGCTTGGCGGCCAGGCCAAGCGCGCCACGCGCCGGAAGCTTGTCGTTCAGGCCGCCGCCGAGGAGCTTCTCAAACCCACTCTTGCGCAGCGCCCAGATCACCTGTGTCTGGGGCGCACTCTCCTGGAGCCGCAGCAGATCGAGGACCGCGTTGGTTGCGGAGTGCCCGGCGCCGACGACCAGGACGCGGGCGCCAGCGTATCGCGCACGCAGTTCCCCAAGCACGTCCGGGATGCCGTAGGCAATTCGATCGGCAGCTTCCTGTTCGCCCGCGATGAGGCCACCGTCGATCCCCAGTGGATTGGGCGAGAACCAGGTGCCGGAAGCGTCGATCACTGCTTGTGCCCGCGCCGCCTGCGGTTGGCCGCTCGCGTCGCGCCAGCGGATGACGAACGGAGCCGCTTCCCGGCCCGCCGTCGTGACCTTGTCCAGCCCCTCGCGCCCGATCGCGAAGACCTCGGCCCCGAACACAATCTGAGGCGCAATCGCAGGATGCGCGGCCAGCGGCTCCAGGTAGTGCTCAGCGATCTCGCCGCCGGTCGGCAGCGCCTCCGAGTCGGGCGCGCTCCATCCCGTCTGTTCGAGCAGCGCTTGGGCGGCAGCATCGATGTTGTACTGCCAGGGTGAGAACACGCGCACGTGGCTCCAGGCGCGCAGCGCGTGTCCGGCGGCTGGGCCGCGCTCGAACAGCAGAGGAGTCAGACCACGCTGAACGAGATGGGCGGCGGCGGCCAGCCCCACTGGCCCCCGCCCCGATGATCGCGATGGGCAACTCACTCGCGGTTTTCCCATTTGTCGAAGGCTTTCCGACTTGGATATCAAATAGACCGTTCGTCACGTCTTTGCTCCTTGTTCTGGGTTTGTCTGCAATGCGTCAATTGCGCATTCACAGGGATAGACGCAAGATGCAAAAAAAGGACGCAGACCTCCGCTACCGACAAGAGCCAGGCGACCAGCCACTTTTCTATGCGCCCTCTTGACAGGAGAGAGAAATCGACTATCATATTTGTATATCCGAATATGATAAGAATGTTTCTATGACTACTGCTACACCTCCTAGCGTACAGCCGACTGAGGCGCCTCGATACGAAAACGTAGACCTCCTTGCACGTGTCTTCGCCGGCATCAGCGATCCGACACGGTTGCAGATTGTGTTGCTCTTGTTAGAGCACGAGCGCAATGTGAGCGAGCTTGTGTCGCTGGTTAGCACCTCGCAAGGACGCGTTTCGATCCATCTCCAGTGTCTGCGCTGGTGTGGGTTTGTTGAAAGCGAGCGGCGCGGCAAGTTTGTGTACTACCGAGTGCGAGACCCTCGGGTACGGCAGTTAGTTAAGCTGGCCCAGGAGATGGTGGTGATGCACGGCGAGCAGCTTGCCTCTTGTGCGGTGCTGACGCACGGACGTGACCGGAGTGACAGCGCCTAGCGAGGTTCACCTCCCAAGGTTCGTGTTGTCTTAGCCAGGTGCGTCACTATCTCTGCGTGCCCATCAGACAACGCATGAAGGAGGCACAATCGTGCTGAAACGAATCCTTGGCATCTTGGGTATCGGTATCACACTTGCGCTTGTCGTGCTTGGAGCAACACGATTTCTCTCCCCTGTCCAGCCACTCTCTACCCCAGCAGCAGCGCTTGAGGATCTGGCCTCAATTGACGACCTCAAAGCGCGCTTCAATGCTGATGTGGGGGTTCCGCGTATTATCTTGCTTGTCTCACCGACCTGAGTGACGTGCAAAGAAGGCGCCCGGTGGGTGCAACGCGACATTCTGGAGCAGTATCCTAATGCTGGGGTCAAGGTGTATGCGGTGTGGCTACCGGTGCTCGGCGGCGACAGTCGGCGTGGTTGGGACGCTGAGGTGATGACCGACCCGCGTGCCACACATCTCTATGATGCCCAGCGTCTCGTGGGGAGCTGGTTTGCCCAAAACGTTACGCTTCAGGATGGATTCGTCTGGGACGCGTACCTGTTGTACGGACCCGATGCAACCTGGAGCGATGTACCGACCGGGCTGATCTCGTCCGGTGGAACCATTATTGACAAAGGCCCTGAGCTGCGAGACAAGCTGGCGCCACTGCTCAAACCCTAACCGCGTTTTCTTGGACGGCCTCACACCGGCCTCCAAACCAACGGCCTTGCCGGAGAGCTTTTGCCCGATCAGGGGTGGAGTGTATCTATGACTGAGTCCTGCTGTTCCACCAGCGCACCTGCGACTGCCATTCCAGCAACTTCAGGATCATGCCCGGCATGTAAGCAGTCTGGCAAGCGGGTAACTCGCGTGACGCTCCAGAGTCTGTTGCTGGTTGACCTACGCGAACTCGGTGCGTCCGACTATCGCTTCTGTGCCACGGCGGACTGTCCGGTTGCCTACTTTGCGAGAGATAGCAGCCAAACATTTACGGTTACGCAGGTACGAGTGCCAATCTGGCAGAAAGCGCGAGCGCCGGCAACGCTGGTGTGCTACTGCTTCAAATTCACCTCAGCGACGATCTGTGCTGACGCACAAGGAACGGACGACTCGACCGTCATTGCACAGATTCAGACCGGGATCAAGGATGGTCTCTGTGCCTGTGAGATCACCAATCCACAGGGGTCGTGCTGCCTGGGTAATGTTCGCAGGGAAGTAGCGCGGATGACCTGCGATATGGGCAATAAGAGAGCGTCTGAGTGCGCGATAAGTGGAGAAAGCGTATGACACTCTTCCAAGACAACGCAGGTATGTCTGAGATTACAAAACGGCTGCGCACGAGCCTGCAATGTGGCGAGCACGCCGTCCATCTCCAGCTTCTGCGGCTGCTGGCCGAAGGAAACCCAGTATCCATCGCCCAGCTCACCACCGCATTGCAAATCTCCCCGGACGCAATCGAGCAGGCCCTGCACCAATTCTCAAGTATCGAGTTTGACAGCGAGGGGAGTATCGTCGCCGCAGGATTGTCCCAGCGACCAACGCCCCACCGGTTTGTGGTCAACGGCCAGACGCTCTATACGTGGTGCGCGCTGGATGCGCTGGCCTATCCCGCGCTGCTCCAGCGGACAGCGCAGGTCGAGTCGGTCTGCCCGGTGAGTGGACAACGAGTGCAACTGACGGTAACGCCGACGGGTGTCACCAACCGTGAGCCGGCTGCAACGGTGATATCACTTGTCATCCCCGAGGCCGGCGCCTGTTGCCGTGATATACGGGGAACATTCTGCAACTACGGTTTGTTCTTTGCTTCTGCCGAAGCTGCCGAGGTCTGGCACGCACAGCATCCCGATGCAGCCATCCTCTCGATTGACGATGCGTATCACGCGGGAATGATCCTTGCCGCATGCCAATATCAGGAAACAGCAGCGGACGAAGGGAGCAGATAGAAGACGGCGCTGATACCTCCTCGACGATACCGTCCGTGCTCTGGTTGCGAAACGCCGCCAGCATCGTGTGCATGCACCTAATCACCGCATTCTCATGACTATATTGACGTTCTTCAATAGATATGCTAGACTTGTACCAGTATATAAGAGACTGTCTGAAAAGGGGAGTTTGAGGGGCCGCCCCTCAAAAATCCCCTTTCCACCACAGATCGTGGGTGAGATGATGCCCTTTTCAAACAGTTTCTAAGGGGATATGAGTATGACGGTGGAACTAACTGAGCGTCGGCGCGGCACCCGCTGCTGCGCGGATGCGGACCAACAACAGTTGAGCGCCGACGAGGCGCAACAAATCAGCGACGACTTGCAGCTCCTGGGCCACCCGGTGCGGCTCCAGATCCTGACCATTCTGGCGCGTAGCTCGGGCCAAGTCTGCGTGTGCGACCTGGAAGCGGCTGTGCCGGTCAAGCAGCCGACCGTCTCGCACCATCTACGCTTGCTGCGCGAGGCCGGGCTGATCGATTGCGAGCGCAACGGGCTGTGGGCCTACTATTTTGTTCGGCGTGAGGCTCTGAATGTGCTGCGTACCCGGATTACTGGGCAGCTTGCCACGCTCGGCTGATCGCGCTTTTTTATTGTTTACTATATCGAATTTGATCAATACAATGGAGGCCACGCTTGACAACACGTTATGATGTGCTGGTGCTCGGCGCTGGTCAAGCCGGGCTAGCTGCCGGCTACCAGCTTCAGCGCGCCAGGCTATCTTTTGCCATTCTGGAGGGTGCGCCTGAGGTGGGCGGTTCCTGGCCCCGCTATTACGACAGCCTCACGCTGTTCTCACCAGCCGGCCGCTCGTCACTGCCAGAGATGCCGTTTCCCGGCAATCGGCATCACTACCCGCAGCGTGATCAAGTGGTGGCCTACTTGCGAGCGTATGCCCACCACTTCCAGCTCCCGATCATCACCGATACGCAGGTAGTCCGGGTCGAGCGCACCGGGCAGGGCTTTCTTGTCCTCACCACCGACGGTCGTCGCTATCAGTCACGCGCAGTGATCGCCGCCACGGGTGCGTTTCATCGACCACATATCCCAAAGCTCCCTGGGCAAAGCGACTTCGGTGGCCAGGTGCTCCACGCGGCAGCCTACCGCAATCCGGCGCCCTTCCAGGGACAGCGGGTGGTGGTCGTCGGCGCCGGCAACTCAGCGATACAGATCGGCGTCGAATTTGCCAAGGTCGCACGCGTGACCCTCGCCACGCGCGAACCGATCCGATTTCGCCGGCAAAAGCTCCTGGGCCAGGATGTGCATCATTGGGCCTGGCTGCTGGGCCTCGATCGGCTGCCGCTTGGCGCGTGGGTCGCTCGGGCGGCAGCGACCGGCGTGCTGGATGCGGGTGTCTATCAGGCGGCGATCGCGGCGGGACAGCCGGAACGGCGACCGATGTTCACCCAGTTCACCGCCACCGGCGTGGTCTGGCCCGACGGGAGCGAAGAGAAGGTCGATACCGTGATCTACGCCACCGGGTACCGGCCGAACCTGGACTACCTCACGGACCTGGGGGCATTAGATGCCGGCGGCCGGCCGTTCCATCGTCGCGGTGTCAGTACGACCGTCCCTGGCCTGGCCTATGTGGGCCTGTCGAATCAATCGACCTATGCCTCGGCCACGTTGCGCGGCGTCGGGCCGGATGCGGCCTATGTCGTGCGGCGTCTCCGCCAGCATCTTTATGCTTCCGCACAGGGCCATCGCACCTCGGTTGGCGTTGTTGGGCGAGTATTTGGCGCCTGGCGGTGTTGCCCAGGAAAGGAAGGGACGGCATGACGGTCGCCAGCGAGCAGCTTTGGGAGACATTCAGCGTCCCACTTCAGCAGTTTATCCGGCGGCGCGTGCCCGACCCACACACGACTGAGGACATCTTGCAGGACGTCTTCCTCAAGATCCACACCCACATCGACACGCTGCACAGCCGCGACCGCCTGGCGAGCTGGATCTACCAGATCACTCGCAACGCGATTGCCGACTACTACCGCGCCCAGCGGCCCACGACCGAGCTGCCCGAGACGCTGGTCGCCCCCACGAGCCTGGTTGGGGATGATGTCGTCGAGGAATTGCTGCCGTGCGTGGCCGCGATGGTGAATGATCTGCCCGACTCATACCGTGAGGCGCTGCGGCTGACCGAATACCAGGGGCTCAGCCAAAAGGAGCTAAGCGAATGGCTGGGCATCTCGTTCTCGGGGGCCAAGTCGCGGGTGCAGCGAGCGCGGGCGAAGATCAAAGAGCAGCTCCTGGCCTGCTGCCATTTCCAGTTCGATCATGCCGGCCGGATCGTCGACTACCAGTCGCGCTGTGCCTGCTGCGCCGGTAGTGGCTGTGCGAGCGCCTGCGACACATAGGAGCGTCACAGCCAGCCCTTCTGCTCGGCCAGCCGCGCGGCTTCGATGCGATTGTGGACACCCAGCTTCTGGATGGCCGTCGACAGGTGGTTACGGACGGTGCCTTCGGAGAGCGCCAGCTCGGCGGCGATCGCGGCGATGCTGGCGCCGTCTAACGCGGCGGTTAGTACGTCCCGTTCGCGGCCACTCAGCGGGTTGGCACCATCGCCGAGCGCGCTGAGCGCCAGTTCGGGATCGACGACGCGCTCTCCCGCCATCACGCGGCGAATCGCGGCCGCCAGGGCAGAGGCCGGCGCATCCTTGAGCAAAAACCCGACCGCGCCACTTTCCATGGCTCGCTGGAGGTAGCCGCTGCGGCCAAAGGTGGTCACAATCACGACCCGGCAGGAGGGCAAGCGCTCGCGCAGCGCCAGGGCGCAGCGCAGGCCATTCTCACCGGGCATTTCAATGTCCAGGAGCGCTACGTCGGGCCGCGCCGCCAGGGCGGTCGCGACAACCTGATCGCCGCGTGCCACCTCCGCGACAACGTCAATATCATCCTCCAGGCGCAGCAGCGCCGCCAACGCCCCGCGCACCATGGCCTGATCTTCCGCCAGCAGTACCCGGATCATACGCGCGGCTCCTGTCCGATCATTCCGCTCTGTCCAAGCGGCAGTTCCACCCATAGGCGAAAACCGGCCTGACCATCGATCGGCACTGGTCCCGTCGCAAGCTGCCCGCCCTGCGCCATAACGCGTTCGTTTAGCCCGACCAGGCCACGGCCGGCGGGCATCGGCGCACCGCTCGGCTCGCGCGCGGCATCGTTGGTCATCTCGACGCTTACGCTCTCGTGAGTGGCCGTAATTCGGATGCGACACCAGCGGGCGCGACTATGGCGGATGACGTTGGTGACGCCCTCGCGCACGGTCCAGGCCAGCACCGCGTCCACATTGGATGGGAGCGTTCCGGCCGTCTGCTCGATCATATGGTCGATCCCCGCCGCTTCCAGGAGCTGCCGCGCGCCATCCAACTCCTGATGCAGGGCCGGTTGTCCGTAGCCGGCGACGGCCGCGCGCACCTCGCGTAAGGTTTGGCGGGCAGCCTGCTCGACCTCGCGCATTTCCTGGGCGGCCCGCGCCGGGTCCTGGGTGACGAGCCGCCCAGCAAGCTCGCTTTTCAAGGTGATCATGGAGAGGGTATGGCCGAGCAGATCGTGGAGGTCGCGGGCCAGGCGTAGCCGCTCCTCGATCACCGCCATGCGGGCCAGCTCGCCGCGGGCGGCATGTACTTCGCGCAGTGCGCTGGCCAGCCGCGCCAGGCCGACCATATCGAGACCCAGCCCACGCACCAGCAACACCAGTGGAACGACATGCAGCCAGTCGGCCGCCCCAATACCGCCGGCGAGCGTGACACTGCTGCCGAGCGTGAGCAGCGTCAAGACCATCACGGCCACGAACGCGCTACGGGCCGGGAGCAGCACTCCGGCGATGGCGCTGACGCCGACGAGCAGCCAGAGGAAGGCGTTGCCATATATCAGACTGAGTACCAGCACGAGCGCCACGAAACTGACGAGCAGCAGGAGCGATGCCTGGAGTGATAATCGGTCACGCACGCCCATACGGAGTGGGTGATTCGACATGATCCACGTGTATCCGATCACAAAGATCGCCAGCCCAGCCACAGCCAGAAGCAGCGCGAGTGGTGTCGGGCGCAGTTGGATGAGCGCCAGGATCGGAAACAGCAGGCACACCAGCCACGCCTGGGCGTATAGCCGCCACAGGTGCAGCGAAATACCGCTGGCGACGACGAGCGGCTGGGTATCGTGCAGCCTGGCCTGGTGGTTTTCCCACCAGGCATAGCCGCGTATAAACTGTGCGCAGACAGCTTTCATGGGGGCAGCGCTGCTTTCCTGAGAGCGCGAGATCATTCGACGCGCACCTATTCTACCATCTGCGCGTCCAGAAAGTCTTGCGGAGATAGGGGTCGCCGTGGGTGCTGTCCAAGTGTTCAGGCATGGGCTCAAGCGGCACCGCCGCACGCCGAAGCGGAAGACCCGCGAGCAGGCCGAGCAGCAGCGCGGTGAGCATCGCGACGATAGCAGCACCCAGAGCTGGCTTGGTGCTCATCAAGAAGACGATGCCCAGCAGCAGGGCCGCAAGGGTCCGCGCTGCGGCACCCATCAGGGGGTCGTGGATTCGTGCGGCAAGGGCATCTGGAATCGGACCACTGAGCCTCCGCGCCGGCCATGGCGAGAACGGCGCGCATGCGGGTATCCAGGAGCAGTGGGCCGATAGGCGCCATGACCGCCAGGCTACCAAGCGCAACGACAATCCAGCCCGTCCGCAATCCCCAGGTGCCGAGGGCCATCACCAGCCCGGTCGCAATGATCAGCAGGACACTGATAACCATCAGCGGCGAGACGACGATGATCAGCCAGGCAATCGCGCGCACCTGCTCGACGCGCCACGCGCGGCGCAGAGCCGCCAAGCCGAGCAGCCAGACACCCAGGCTCACGCCGGCGCCAAGCGCACCGCTGATGTGGAGAAATAGGGCGAGTGTGTAGTTGCTCATTATAGTCCCCACTTATGCATCCGCCGTTGACTCGATCGAGACGGTGCCGGCGCTTCCATCCACCGTGATGCGGCTGCCACTCGCGATGCGCTCGGTGGCACCCAGCACACCGACGACCGCCGGAATGCCATACTCGCGCGCCACGATCGCGCCGTGGGCCATCACGCCCCCAAATTCCATCACCAGACCGCCAGCGGTCAGAAACAGCGGCGTCCACCCAGGATCGGTGGCCGATGCCACCAGGATCTCGCCCGGTGCCAATTCACTGTCATGCGGGTCGCGCACGACACGAGCCAGGGCGGTGATTCGGCCCGGCGCGGCCCCTAGTCCTTGGAGTGTCGCGTGGGCGGAAGCCGAGAGGGGCGCTTCGACCACCGGGCTCGTGCCATCCGAAAGCAGCACTAGTGGGACCTGGCGCCGCAGGCGCTCCTGGGCAACGCACGCGCGGCGCTCGCGCACTATGGCGCGGAGGTCCTTTCCGTCCAGCCCGCCGCGCAGGTCCGGGAGGCTGAGGAAGAAAACGTCATCAGCCGCTTCCAGACGACCCTGTTGGGCAAGCTCCTCGCCGATCGGTTGAAGCAGTGTGCGCAGATCGGCCAGCAGCAATGCCAGGCAGAACCGTGGCATTTCACGTAGGCCACCAAGCGCGCGGGCACGCCGCAGCAGGAAGCCGACCAGCAGCCCACGCGCGCAACTCTTGCGCTGGGCACGGCGGGTGAGTTCGGCGACCATCGCCTCTGCCGCCCGCGCCGCGCGCTGAAACTGCCGCTCGGGCGAATCGGAGGAGGCGTCACGTTGAAGATAGCTCACCAGCACGCCGAGCAGATAGGTTGGGTCCTCGGACCAGCGCGGCACGCCCAGGTCGAGTTCGGCGACGCTGCGATGGCCGTACTGCGCCAGAAAGTCGGCCAGGCCCTGCTGCAAGCAGGCCGGAAGCTGCTCCTGTCGATAGGCTGCGGCGAGCTGCGCGGCCGGCGTCGCCCGCACCAGGGACGCGACCGCCGGCTCGGCCTGAACGCGCTGTGCCAGCGCCCAAAGCGCGCGATTCATCTCAGTGGTTGGGTTATCCGGCAGGCCACGCAGGAGCGCCTGGCATTCGTCATCCGAGGCCAGATCGCCCAGGAGCCTGGCAGCAAGGCTGAAGGTTGCCATGCCGCTGAGCATCGCCGGCGCCGCGGCCGAGAGCAGGCGAGGTGTGGCGTCAGCGATCCGCTGTTCCACCATGGCCAGACGCATACGCGCATCTGTGGATGTTAGGGCTGGATCGGCGGTGTGGAGCAGCCGCATCAGCCGGAGGAAGCGCCTGCGCACGGTGGCGGGCCAGAGCAGTGCCAGCAGTAGAGAGTATGGCAGGCGCGTGCGGAGGAGCGCGCGACCGATCGTACGGATGAGCCGGGCGCGGGAGGTAGGCAGGAGCGTGAGCCATGGATTGTTGATGAGTTGCTGGAAGATCGTAGCGGCATGGGCCTCGGCCTGCGCTAGCACACGGGTCAGGAGTGCGCGACCAAACGAGTGGCGTAGCGCCGGTGTCACGTCGAAGAACACGCGGGACGCGGCCTCGGTGACGAAGGATGGGCCGGCCAGCGGGTCAGGTGGTGGGAATCCCGCAAATGTCGTGATCGCCGACGCCAGCAGGCGGATGGCTGAAATCCCGATCGGCGTGAATGGCTGCGCGGTGCCCTGCTGGAGCGTGAAGGAGAGGTAGACGCGCAGTTCCGAGTCGGTCGGCGGCGCATCAAGCGGCAGGGGAAACAGTGTCGTGATTGGACGGGCCTGAAGCAGCCAGACCTGCCCGGTCGCATCGATCGCCCACTCGATATCCTGGGGCGCGCCCATATGCTTCTCGACCTGTACACCCATGGCCGTGAGCGCGTGAATCTGGGCATCTGACAGACTGGGTCGGTCTGGCTGGGGGGCGCGCTCGACCTGCCGGGTGCCGCCATCAGCGATCGCCTGGATGACGACGTGTTTGTCTCCCAGGCGCCGCTCGACGATGGTATTGGTCGCGCTGTTGACCACAAAGTGGTCGGGGGTGGTCAGGCCGGCGACGACCGCCTCGCCCAATCCCGGATTGGCGGCGATGACCGCCTCACGACGTCTGCCAGTGAGCGGGTTGGCGGTGAACAGGACGCCGGCGACCTGGGCATCCACCATGCGCTGGACGACGATGGCCAGGCGCACATCACGCGGATCGATGCCCAGCTCGGCACGATAGCGCACCGCGCGGTCACTCCAGAGTGAGGCCCAGCAACTTTGTATCGCCTGGAGCAGCGCCTCGACGCCCAGGATATTGAGCGACGTATCATGCTGACCGGCAAAGCTGGCAAGGGGCAGATCTTCGGCGGTCGCCGAGGAGCGCACCGCCACCGGAAACGCCGTTCCCATCGCGAGCGCCTGGTATGTGTCAGCGATGGCGGTGATAATGTGCTTTGGTATGGGCGCTTGCAGCAGGGCGGCGCGCGTGTTCGCGGCCAATTGTTCCAGACGTGGGCCACCGCCACGCGGAAGCGCCGCCAGTTCCTCCAAGATGGGATCGAGCCGTGGGGCATCGTTCATCTGCGCATATGCGGCGGTGGTGAGGCAGAAGCCCGCAGGCACCGACAGCCCGGCGCGGATCAGCGCGCCAAGGTTGGCCGCCTTGCCGCCGACGAGCGGGAGCAGGGTCGGATCGAGCGCGTGCAATGGCAAGACCAGCGCCCGCTCAAGCGCATCGCTGTGCGGTTCCTGGTTCAGCTCTGTATCCACGACAACACCTCCTCAGAACAGCGATAGAGCACAAGGGGGTGAACGACACCGGCGGCTCAACACTCACAGTCCAGTGTAATGCCCGTCCTGCATACGCGGAAGTGCGATCGATCCTGATGTGGTCGTGACAAATGTCATAGGTGCGCTCCTTGCGCGGCGCATGATGCGTCCTTTTTCGTGCGGCAAGCGATACAACAGGAGCCACCCGACAGAATCAATGAACGTGTCCTCGAAATCCTCTCTTGAATTAAAGTGTACTTTAAGTTGTATACTCCCTCCGAGTGAACCGAATCCTCTTTGCCTGAGCCACTGAGGAGAATAGCCAAAGAGGGAATTCCGATGTCGACCGATACCAAACCTCAGAATGACGTCGTGATTGCTTGCGATCCGCATGCCCTTACCGACGAGGAGCATAAACGTTGGATGGAGAGCATCGAGCCGCAATTGTATGGGGCGGTGCAGGAAATCCAGGAATTGCCCGATGGATATGCCTTTCGTACTTAGCGTCAGATCATGGGGCTGCTGGTAGAAATCGTCAGCCTGGAGCATATTCAGATAGTGCGAAAAGGCATACAGGTAGCATGGTCCACCAATAGTAAAGCCGACCGCATCGCAGAACAGCTCTTGTGCCCAGGCGTACCAAGTGTTCATGATTCGCTGCTGGTGCTGCGCCTGGTCCTCGGCGTAGCGGTCGTTACGTTGTGAAAGTGGCCGAAGCATATCGGCAACGTTTTCTTGAAGCTCTGCCACCAGATCGTCCAACTCCTTCTGATGGCAAAGGTAGAGTTGGTGTCCAGTCTCGTGGAAAGAGAGCAGTAGAAAACGTAGTCCGCGCTGATGGACACTCGGAACGTAGTACAGGGATATTCCCATTTCTCGGAAGGGCCAGATTCCCCACTCTCCATCACTGAACACCGGCCGGAAAGATGCCGTTTGTGGGTGAATCCGGTGCTGCCATGCGATGATCTCCAGGCAGAGCCGCTCATTCATAGTCGCACGCAGCACGGGCATAGCCAGGTGGATACTGAGCAAGTCGAAGCGACGCTTAGTATATTGCGTATTGCTGAGTACATCCTCAAGTATATCGGCCTGCCCAATCTGTAGGTAGCTCAGATTCTGCTGTGCCAGTGTACGTAGCTTCTCGCACACCGTCAGCAGCCGCACGCGATAGGTCTGAAGGGTCTCCGGTATCCGAGCCTTTCCACCCGACCGCATGAGAACCTCAATATCGCCCAACAGATCCCGATTACGGCGCTGTAACCTGTCACGCATGGTTATGCCTCCCCCAATGGACCAGTCACGTCACCGCGGATGTGGTGTTCGACGAGTCGGCGCAGATCGTGAAGACATTCGACCAATCTGGGCAGGTCATCGGGATTCTGCGACTGGGCAAGCCGCTCCAGTTCCGCTATGGAAACTGTATCAGGGGGGAGCGTTCCGGCCGACGCTCCTTTTGCGACAGGTAACGTGTCGCGAGGGCTCCGAAATGAGGGTCGGTCCCGACCACAGTGCGATCCCGGCTTGTTTCGACACTTTCCAATACGCGCTGAAAGCGCTGAAGGAAGTCGAGCACCCGCTCACGGGCATTTTGTACCTCCCAAGTCCGGCAATATCGGAGCGTCCGGCGAGGGTCAGCTTCGCCTGTATCGAAAGCGTGGTAATAGCAGCGATCAGATCTTGGGTTTGTTCAAAGCTCGACGCTGCCAGCCAGTCGCTCTTCATAAAACCCTCCCGCCTGGCAGCAGCGTGCCGCGCATACTAAATCTGCTCTCTACACGTTTTCGTTTATTGCCTAATTTTGCACGTATCTCGGCTGGACCCGTTGCTCTGCCAGCTCAGGAGAAACGCGGTCGAGCAGATCGCCCCGCTTGCGCTTCGTCACCAAGAGCGGCAGGCCCACATGGCGCGCCAGGCGTTCGCAGTATGGAAGCGCCGACTCCCAGGCCGCTATGGATGCACAGGCGCGGCCCGCTATGGCCGCGCCGATCCAGCTCGGCGTTGCCTTGGAAATGTGGGTCGGCGAGAATGGGGAGTATCGTTATCAGCAGACGGTCGCGGCCCGTCTCAATGTAGCTGATGATGATATGTCTGATCGTGGCAGTCAGCGCGGCGAGCGGCTCCCCGTCGGCTTCGCCGGTTGTGCCCCAGGCCGCAACGACCAAAAAGACACTATCAGGCAGTGGTAGAAGGCGACTACATACCGATCGTCGGTGCCGTCCAATGGCCAGAACACCCCTTCCTGCACGTCCTTCTCATCGGCGGCGCGGTGTTACCGCTTCAGGGCAACTCGTTGTCATTCGTGGAGTGCTCTGTGTCGTCCCCAACTGCACGCTGGCTGGTAGGTAGGCGTAGCGCTGCTGGCAGATCCTCTCCCACTTCCAGCCGCTCCAACAGCGCTGCGTGTTCTGCCGCTTTAACGTGCCCAATTTCCTGTTCATAGGCCACAGCGGCACGTAACAGCGGCAACATCTCCTCCTGCTCCCCTTGCTGGGCCAGCGCCAGCCCGAACAGCCAATTGCATTGCGCTTCCCCCCAGCGATCACCCGTCTCTTGGAACAGTGCGCCTGCCTGCGTATAGGTGTTGCTTGCTTGCGCCATGTCCCCTTGAAGCGCCTGGGTGCGGGCAAGATTGCCCAAGACATAGGCTTCCAGCCGCCTATTCTCGATCGCGCACACGATACTATGGGCTGCCTCGTAGAACTCGATCGCACGACCCATGTCGCCCAGTTCCGTGTAGGTCTTGCCCAGGTTGCAGAGAATACAGCCTTCGGAGTAGCGATCACCAAATTCGCGGGTGATCGCGAGAGCCTGCTTGTTATAGCTGATAGCTTTGGGAACTTCGCCCAGTTCGCAGTAGGAGGTGGCCAGGTTGGCCAAAGCAAGGCTTTCCTGATGGCGGTTGCCAAGCTCACAGGCGATGGCAAGATGCTGCTCATAATAGCTGATGCCCTTGGACAGCTCGCCCAGGCCGTAATGAGCGTGGCCCAGGTGGGCGAGGATGTGGCCTTCGCCTTGGCGGTTGCCTGCCTTGCAATGGATGGCGAGGGCCTGCTCGAAGTACGTGATGGCCTTATGAATCTGGCCCAGTTCAAAGTAGGCCATGCCCAGGTAGCCCAGGGCGCGTGCTTCTTCACGAAGGTCGCCCAGGCGTCGGGCCGCCATTCGTACACGTTCCCATTTTGGGAGGCTCTCGCGCTGCGGATCAGAGCGCAGGTACCCGATCTGGCGTGACGCCCGAGCAATGTCGAGGAGCAACTGGTCGCCCGCTGGCGTCTCGGCTTGAAGCTGCGCCCAGCGGAAGGCAGCATCGAAGTGGGCGCGTTCGGCATCGAACTGTGAGAGCGCGAGCAGGGCCGGCTCGCTACCGGCCAGGTATTGGTGCTCAAGTTGCTCTGCGAGCGCAACCATGGCCCGTGCGTAGCGCCACATCGTCGCCTCTCGCTCGCCATCACGCTCCAACGCGTTACGTGCCAGATCGCGCACCAAGTCATGCAGCCGCCAGCGCCCCTGCTCACCATTGTAGAGCACCAGGTTGCGCCGTAGCAGGCGATGCAGGACCTCCACAACATTCACGCCGTCTGCTGCCACAACGACCGAGAGCGCCAAAGGGGTGGCGAAATCCACGGCAAACACGCCCAACTGGCGGAACACCGCTTGTGTGGCCGCGTCGAGTTGCGTATAGCTCAACATCAGCGAGGCCTCCACGTCCAGATGCGGATCGTCGGGGTCACGCAGGTAGCTCAGGCGCTGCCGTGCATCGCGCAGGAGTGCGAGGTAGTCGGCCACATCCAGTGCTGGGATCGTACGCAGGATTCCGCCACTGACCCGCAGCGCGAGCGGTAAAGAACCACAGGCCCGCGCGAGTGCCTGTGCCTCATCTGCCGTCAACCGGGGACAAACATGCCGCAGCAGCGCGATCGCCTCGGCCTCCGCGAGTTGTTCCAGGTCGATTATTGTCATGCCTGGCAGGAGGAAGCGAGACCGGCTGGTGATCAGCAGTGCGCTGCCGGCGGGTGGGATGAGCGCCTGCACCTGCACGACACCTGCCGCATCATCCGCCAGAATCAGTACCCGCTGGTTATGTAAGAGGGTGCGGTAGTGCTGCTCCAGCGCCGGCAGGTCGTCGGGCAGTCTGGCCTCGGGGATGAGGGTATGGATGACCGCTTGTAGGGTCTGTTGCGGGGTAAGCGGGGTGGCGCTACTGCCGCGCAGGTTGAGCATAAGCTGGGCATCGGGAAAGGTGTCGCGCAACTGGTGTGCGATGGCATAGGCCAGTTCAGTCTTGCCGATCCCACCCATCCCCTGCACCCCGCTGATGATCGCGCCGCGCTCCGCAGCCAGGGCACGACGCAGCGCACTCACCAACTGGTCGATCTCCTGCGCCCGCCCGACGAAGTCGGCGACCGGCGCGCGCAGTTGGTGGCAGGGAGCGTGGGGTGGTGCAGCGGCCGAGGTGGCAGCGCGGGCCGGATCGGATGCTGGGGTCAGCGGCCAGGTGGCAAGCAGCGCGGCGAGGGCACGGTCGTCGGTCTGCTTCGCCTGGGTGTCTAGCGTTGCGAGCGGGGGGTGCCCAGCGGCGCGGAGCAAGGCGGTGGTGTCCGCCGCGTCAAGTCCCAGCGCATGTGCGAGCGTGAGCACATCGGCGACGAAACGCGGACGCCGCACGATGCCACTCGTCCACTTCTCAATCGTACTGATCGAGATGCTGGTGAGTTGGGCCAGGTCGCTATTGCTGCGCCGCGCCCGCGCCATAAACCCCCGCAGGGTGGTGGTGAAATCGCTCCTGTCCTCCATAGACTCCTCACTGTTGGTGTGGTGTCGGGACACACGGCAGAGGAATGGAGGAGAAATGGTGGAGAACTCTGCTTGATGAGACGTTGCGATCCGGCTATGCTACGGATAGCTACTCGGACCCAGACAAGCCACCTTTATAGCGGAGAGACAGGTAGTGTGAGAATCTCGCGGCCTGCTGGCCCTCCCACGGCGCCAGCGGTGCAGTCCAGGGCATGCTGCCCTTGCAGACCTGGCACGTGCCTAGTATAGCATAGATCGGTCCTACCTCCGCAAGCGGCGAGTGGAACTCAAAAAACAGTTTGCCAAGGGGTGTGATTTTCGCATCTAATACCATGCATCGTGCTTTGTTAGCCAAGAGTAAAGGAGGGATCAGGTATGCGATCACGGCTATTCTCCATTCCCGGTCTGTTGGTGCTTATCGTCGTGGGTGTGTTCGCGCTTCAGCCGTTTGCGCCGCCTAGAACGGCACAGGCGACCTCGCCGCTCGCGATTGATCACCTTTGGTGCGAACAAGTTGACCCCTACCCAAACGGCAACCTCAGAACGATGTGCTATGCGTTTACATCAGGTGGAACTGGAAGTCACACACATACCTGGTCTCTGACACAAGGGGGGTGGCCTATTGCCACGTTTGACGGACCGTACTTCAGCCAGATCGAGCGGCCATGTTCAGCATATAACTATGTGACATTCTGGTTCAATGTGACGGACGGCAGTGGCGCGCAGATTACACGATCGACATCCGTTCTCTGTAACCACAATCCAATAGATCCATTGGACTGACACCGTTTTGCACCATGAGCGCACGATAGCGCTCAGATGGGCTCCACTAGCTTCACTATCTTGCCTCCATGCCGGAGCATCCCGCACGGATGAATAGATGCAGAAACCCGCCCAAGGGCGGGTTTTCTGTTGCGTAGAGTATAGCTGTAGGTTGGAAGCGACCCGGCGCATATAGCAACCGGGGCGCTCTTTCACTATCGGACTATCGGATGCGGCAGCACAGCCTAGTTCGTGGTGAGTGACATGCTGATCCGCGTGTTGGTTGTCGTGCTGGGGTTGGTGGCGCAGAGCTTAAACTTGCCAGGGAAGACCGCGCCCTGCGGCAGAGTGTTGGTGAACGTCACGTTGAACCCGGTCGAGGTGGGCGCACTGTAGATCGGATTGGTCGCGTTGACCGCGCCATTGTAGACCACGAAGTTCGCCCCGCCGGCGTTGGCGATGCCCTGTGCATTGGCGTAAGTAATAGCAGTTTGCGGGGTCAGACAGACGGTCGCGCCGGGTGCCAGGCGCAGGTCCGTGACGCTGCTTGAGCCAGCGAAGGCGGGAACGACAGTGAGAAGGCCGATCAGCAGTGCGCCAACCAGCGCGACCAGTTTGCCACGAAGCATTGTGAACGTTCCTTTCGTGTGTTGCGACACTCGTTGTGTCGCAACTTCTTATGGGGCTAGTGTAGCAAGTCGCCCTTGCTGCTCTCGCATGGCGCTCAGACTGTGCTCTTACGAAGCTCGTATTTCGCAAGGCTCTCCCGTATCTGGAAATTATGACTCCCTCCAATACAGAAGCCCCAGCGCCAGGGCGCTCGCTTGTTTGTTTCCGACCGAGTATCGTTGATCATTCGTTCATCCTCCGCTACCAACCCGACTCCTCCCGACTGCCGGGGTCGTTGTACGATCGTGCGGGCACTTCGGTGCCGCCATCCTAACCCTAGCAGCGTTGATCGTACCTGGAAGGAGTCCCGTCCATGCGCCCACTGGTTGCCCGCTTGGTTCTGCTCACTGTGCTGCTCGCCTTCGCCTCGCTCGCCCCACTCACGACCTCCACGGCAGAAGCCCATCGCCACGGCTGCCATCGCTGGCATAGCTGCCCGTCGGACAACGGCAGCTATGTCTGTGGCGACCTGGGCTATGACGACTACTGCCCAAGTAAGCCGGAAGAACCACCGCCTCCACCACCACCGACCGCGCAGCCTCTCCCAGCGCAACCACCCGCGCCGCCCGCGAGTGGTCGCCCCGCAGTGGATTGGCGCACCTACGAGACCGATGTCGCGTTCTATGCCTACTGGCAGCGGAACGGCGCCCTTCCGGTCTTCGGCTTCGCGAAAACCCCGCCCTATACGGAGGGCGGCCACATCGCGCAAATCTTCGAGCGCAACCGCCTCGAACTTCACCAAGAGAACCAGCCGCCGTACCATGTGCAGCTTGGCCTATTGGGCGAGGAGCGGTTGCTCCAGCTCGGCCGGGTCTGGCAGAACGACCCGCGCGCCGAGTCCAAGGCGGGGTGCCGCTACTTCGCTGAAACGGGCCACAACCTGTGTGAGCCGTTCCTGAGCTACTGGAAAGCGCACGGCCTGGAGTTCGACGGCAAGCGAGGGTATAGTGAGGCGGAGAGCCTGGCGCTGTTCGGCTTCCCGATCACCGAGAACGAGAACAGCGTCCAGTGGTTCCAGCGCGCTCGCTTCGAGGACCACGGCGCACAGGGCGTGCTACTTGGTCTGTTGGGCAACGAGGTGTACGGTCAGTAGTAGCACGTGTCGAGATATATGGAGCCACGACGAAAGCCCCAGCCGAGCGATGGCTGGGGCTTTCGGTTTGTACGTCGCTGCCATCAGCCAAACGACTGTCTCGGTGCCATCCTGGTAATACCTGTCACCTACGATTGCCCTACGTAGACGTTCGCTCTGTGGAGGCTCGGATTGGCCACTCTTAGAAGCAGGCGTGACAGCCTCATCCTTCGCGCGAGCCTGCTCTTTCTGCTTGCCGCCATCCTGATTAGTGTGGGCCGGGGCTGGCTGCATCGCGAAACCGCTCCGGCTCCGCGCCCGCACGCCCTCTTCCGCGTGGTGCTGCCTGGCCTCGATGCCGGAGCGGATGCCTGGCCCGCGCGCCCAGGGCAGGCTGGCTTTGTCGAACTCTGGATCGCCGGGCATGACGCCGACGACATCCAGACCATCCTCCAGCTCATCGGCAGCCCGGCGCTCCCACGGCCGTTTGATCCATCGCAGGTCATCCTGGCTGGACGGGCATCATCTCTATCAAGCGATGGGTTGTAGCACTGTCACCTTATTCCGCATCCTGGTCATCTAAATCATTCCGCTGCCAGGAGCCTCAACACCCTTTGATAAGCAGGGCATCCGAGTCTTGGCCTCCCGATACGCACCAGCAGATCGGTGCCCCGGCGCGGATCGCGGTGTCGATCTCTGGTGTTGTGGTGATTGGCTTCATCATTCTGCTCTGTTGCGGATCTCGGTCACATCTTCAGAGGCATAGATCACATCGAACGGGAGCGGCGCAGCCTGGCCCAGCTCCGGCGGAAGCATTAGCTCCAGGCGCACGAGCGCGCGACCATCCGGCAGCGTCTCGACGAGTTGCCCCACACGCCCGGTAAAGGTCCGCACGAAAATCACCTGCTGCGGGTGTTGTTCCTCGCTCATACATTCCTCTCAAAAGGGAATATCGCAATCCTCCGTGTTGCCCTGGTCAAACCGCGTCACCCGTTCGCAACGGCGCAGCCAGGCGATCTCGTACCAATCCGGTCGATCGCGGCCTGGCGGTACAGGCGGAAAATCTGTGTCAAGGAGGGCCGGCTGCGGCGCCGCGATCGGGAGGTTGCGGCAGCGCCAGCCGTTCTGCGTGCAGCAGATCGGGCACAATCGTGGCGTGTTTTTGACCTGGCGCTTGAGCATCCGCTCGGTCATCTGTGGCGCCTCGTGACAGGCTACCAGCGTGAGCGTGATGCCCCGCTGCACGGCCGCCCGCGTGATCTTGGCGCCCTGGCCGGCGCAGTGTTCTTGGAACCGTGCCAGCGGGTCGAGCGCGAACCCGGCGTAGTGCCGGGCCTGGCCGCGGGGGTTGTCCAGGTTCCCAAGCGGCTGCGAGAAATGGATGATATAAACGTAGCCAAGCGTGTAGCGCGTAATGTAGACCGGCTGGCGCAGGACCAACTGAGGCGACAGGCGCGGGGCTACCGTCGTGAGCATCATGGCCGGCGGTCTCGCCGGTGCTGTTGCGAGTTGCACCGTCATGCAGTAGAACTCCGATCGCTCTCGGTACTGGCTGCGGTGTTGGTAGCACCACAGCCGTCGCAAGTCCGTCAAACCCTTGGGGGAGCCGGGAGCACTACGCCCGCGTGCGGCGGGCCTTGGGCACATACGGGACACGTTGGGGACCTCGCGCCTGCTCAACTGTGGGCGCGGCTCCAGGTGGCACCTTGGCCTTACTCTGGCCGGCATTGCGCCGCTCGGCCTCGCGCTGAGCGCCAGCCTCGCTCATCATCGCGGTCCCACCCCACCAGCCGCGCGTGCCGATCCGGCGATCGTCGCGCTTGACCACCTCGAACGTCCCCTCGATTGGCCGGTTAGCGTCGTCCTTTTGGGCAATCACTGTGTAGTCCATCGTGTTCCTCCTGCGCGTCTAGCTTCTCGGTTCAGAGCCGGCCAGGCAGCTCGGCCGGGCTCTCCACTTCAGAAGGGCGGGTCTTGCGGCCCTTCGTGAGGGGGCTGCGCCACATCGGCCGCATTGCGCTCGGCGGCCGGGTCCGGGGCGATGCCGCCCACGATCGCCTTGAAGCGGTCAATCAGGGCTGATGCCTCCGCAAAGGTCTGCGGCTCGGAGGTGGCGATCCCTAGCTCGCGGTAGACGACCGCGATCGTGGGGATGCCGACCTTGGCCTGGAGGGCGGCGACGGCGTTGAGCTGCCGCTGGCTTGGCCGGCGGGGCAGCGCGAGAGGGATGGCGGCCCGGAGCTGCGCGAGCTGCGCGGAGGCGGCCTCCTGCTGGGCCTGATAGATGCGCGTCCCCAGCTCGATAGCACAGGCGATCTCGTCGTCGGTCGCGCCGACACCTAGCACGACCACCTCCTCGATCGTGTAATAGTCGTCGCCAATTTTCCGGGCGACGCGGTAGACGCGGCTCACGCTGCGCTCTGTCTGCGGTGTTTGTCTGCTCTGTGCTGCGCTTGCCATCGGCTTCCTCCCTGTGCCTTTCGCGGTTACGACAGGGCGGGCAACTCACATCGCCCGCCCCTGCGGATTAGCGGCGCGCCGGAGCTTCATCCAGCTCCTCCGACGCCGCGATGCTGCGGGCTGCCATGCGAACGCCCAGATCAATCAGCTCGGCCAGACCGACGCCCAGCCCGGCGCCAACAACCACGAGCAGCGCCTCACGTCCGAGCAGATAGACCGCCACGGCCACAGCCGCCAGCAGCGCACCAATAAGGAGCTTGAGCATCGATCCACCTCCTTCCTGAGCGTCATCGCACCAATTCCATATGCCTAGTATATCACAACTCTACAATACTGTTAATAATATATTGACAGTATTGTAGAGTTGTGATATAATCTGGTCAAGACGTGAAATAACTGAGGCCAATGCGATGCAACGTGTTTCTCACTATCTCCGCGATCGGCTGTGGATGATCTTGCTTATGGTGCTGCTGACCGCGCTGATAAGCGAGGGGCCGATCGCGCAACTCCTGGCGGTCGGTGTCGCGACCGCGTGCGCCTGTAAGGTGATCTCATTGGTGGAGCAGCCAGGTGAGGAAATAGAGCAGCCTGGTGAGGAATAGCCTGGTCCACATCGTCACACAACGACCCGGAGGGCCGCATGAACATCCCCGTTATCGCCTCGCTTGGAATGGGGCTCCACTCGTCAGTGCTCATCGATCGCCATTTGACAGACCCCACAAGTCGCGATTTTGAGCTGTCCGACCTGACTGTTATCAGCTCGCAGGTCGGGCTGGAGGACCAGGAGAGCGGGCGCCAGATGGAGGAACTGCTGTTCCCGTGGCTGCGCAGGGCGCGAGTTCGCACCGTGCAGATCGCAAGGAGAGGACCGCGCCAGGCCGACGGGATCGTGGTGCTCGACGACACCCGCGAGCCAACGAGGTGCTTCACCACCGGCAGCGGCTACACGCTCTACGACGAGCTGATCAGCGCCGGCACCGTGCCGCAGTACGCGAACGGTCAGCGCCGCTGCTCCCTAAAGTGGAAGGGATGGCCGATCGACACCTGGATCGCCGGTGAGCTGGGCGGTCAGACATATCGGCACGCGATGGGCTTCCACGCCGACGAGCAGGACCGCATCGCCGACGACCAGAAGTACACCAAGGGGCTGTGTACTGTTTCCCGTGTTCAGCACCTCTCGACTTACTGACCTCGTGTCCAGTGTGCATAGTATTTTCGCTCGCTGGGAGCAGACATATGAAGCAGGCGCAGGACACGAGGTAGGTAAACCGACAGGTGCCGAGGACGGGAAACAGTACAGGCTGCGCCAGCCGTTTTACCCGCTCGCGGCCTGGGGCATGGGACATGACGCCTGTGCTACCTGGAGCCTGGCGTCCTTCGGCGAGGTGATCACCAAGTCGGCTTGCGCGATCTGCTGCTTTGCGAAGGTGAACGGTGGCAACGCAGCCGTGCTGGCGCGGTATCGACGTGCGCCACAGGACGCTGCGCAGGCGATGTTTCTGGAGCACGTCGCGCTGGCGCTCAATCCCCGATCGACGCTTTTCTCTGGCCGCCAGGTAGCGCTCAGTTGTCGAAGCCGACGGCAACACCGTGACGCTCGCGCTCTACCGTGCGCAGCTCGCGGCGCATCGCTGGGGTGTCGAGTGGGTACAGCGCATCCTGCCGGCCCCGCCGGCGCGACCGGCTCGTCGGGTCGTTTGTCTGACCACCCTACCCACCCGCGAGGCCGCCCGCGAGCGTCTGGCGACCTTCGCGGCACAGAACGGCTGGCCGCTCGCTGACGACCCCACCGACGTGACGCCGCGGCTGGTGCTGTACGAGCGCGCCGACAGCAGACCGACGCTGGAGGAGCAGATCGTTATCTGTCCGGCGGTCGTGCAGGACAAGGCCCGATCGACCTTCGCGGCCCATTGGACGCGCCTGGTGAGCAATCTTGAACTTGTAGCTGCTTGAACATTGAAAGGTGACATCGTGACGAACATCGACCCTGATGCAATCAGCCGGCTGCGGGCGGTGGCCGCGCTGCTGCGCGAGCCGGAGTCATCTGACCTGGCGCAGATCGCGGGCGCGGTAGTCGGCGTCCTGCCGCCGATCGCCGAGCATTCGCTCGCGATCCGCTACCGCCTGGTGCTCGACGACCTGGCGGCGCGCATCCAGGCCCAGGACCGAGAGGCGGCGCTGCTGGCGCGGATTGAGCGCGCGGCCGGCGAGGAGGCAGTTAGTGGCTCTGAGCGGGCCGCGCTGGAGGGCGCCCGCGCTGCGACCGAGGCGATTCGCGAGGCGCTGGCGGCGCGTGACCCTGGTAGCGGGCTAATGTGGATGTTTGGCATGGCTGAGGTATGCGAGAGGTTTGACACGCTGGATCAGGCGCTTGATGTACTTGACAGCGCCCAGAGCGTCCTGAATGTGCGTAGCGACACGCCCCATCAGCGCGCTGCCGACGCCGTGCGGCTGCTGGCAGCGGGCGACCAGCGCACCGGCACGATCGCGCTCATGAGCCTGGTCGGCGAGCGGCCAGGGCGGGCGCTGGCCGCCGCACTCCGGCGCGAGTTACGCCAGGGGGGGAGCAACCGCGTTCACCCCCCTGCCGGCGAGGTGTAGCGATGCAATTCTATTTTTCAGGTATTAGTGGCGCGGCCGAGCGCTCAATGCTCGAAGCCGCCGGCGTGACGCATCTGCTCGTAGACCCCTGGCAGGCGCTGCTGGTTGCCGACTGGTCGGGCGAGGTTGCGCTCGACAGCGGTGCTTATGCGATCTTCAAGGCTCGCCGGAAGCCGCTCGACGAGGCGCAGCGCCAGCGCGTCCGGGCGCTGCGCGCCTGGACGTTCCGGGTCTGTGACGACGTGATCGGCAACCCAAATGCCAGCCTGACGGCCTGGGAGCAGCAGCGCGGCGATGGGAGTGTTATCCCGGTGTGGAGCTGGGGGGCGCCACGCGAGCACCTCTCTCGCTACCTGGCCGAGTCTGAGCTGGTGGGGATCGGCGGCCTGGTGCCACTGATGCGCCAGGCGACGGCATTGGAGGCAGATGGTCTGGCGATGCTCGACGAGCTGGAGGCGCTGGCCTATCAGCATCCCGGCCGGTTCCATATCTTCGGCCTGTGCAACCTCGATGCGATCGAGCGCCTCTCGGTGAGTGTGCCAGACGGCAGCGGGTCGGTGCCGCTCATAGCCTCGGCGGATAGCTCAAAGTGGTTGGACGCTGGACGCTACGGTCAGGCGATCTTTATCCACGAGCGGAGCAAGAAGCTCCAGGCCACCCGCGCGAGCCGGCTGGAGTTCGCGGCCGAGTGGGATCGCGCTCGACGTTGTAGTGAGGCAGCTCGCTCGATCGCCGCCTTCTGTGAGCAGCAACGCGCCGTCATCCGCTCCTGGGAGGAAGCGCGCGAGCTACAGCCAGTCTTTCGCGCTCGCTACACCGCGCGGGCACAAGCACGCCAGCGTTCGAGACGACGCCGGGCCGCTACCCCGGCCGCCTGATCACTCGACTATCAAACGGATCGCATTGCAATGAGCTACAACGTCCCGATCAAGGTGCTCAACTCTTCCCTTCGGCTGCATCCACAGGCTACGGCCGAGCTGCCTCCTGCCGTTTCCGTGGCGCTGCTGGCCCTGGAAGCCAGCCGGCATGGCACGCTCGATGATGGAACACCGGCAACGACGAGCGACGATGCAATCGAAGCGGTCGGCTGGGCGGCGAGCTGAGATAGCAGTGAACTGGCGGGCGTGACGGTCGGTGAGTGGCTGTATATTCCGCTTGCCGGGCTCCTCACTTGGGCCGCTGCCGTGCGACCATTCGTCAGGCCTGGCAGTTTCATCCTGCTCGCGATCGGCGATGGCACGGCCGCGCTGCTGCTCGACGTAGGCCACGACGATCAACCTCTCCAAGGGACCGAACTGGAGGCGCTTCAAGCTGCGCTCAACAGGCTGGGCCGGTTGGGCACGATCTGTGGTCGGCCGCGCGCGTGGGAGTTTGAGCGTGTGGCTCGCTCGATTGCACGCATCCGCACGCCACTGCGCGCTGCCGAACGCACCGAGCTAAAGAGCTGCATCCGCGTTTGGGACCGCGCCAGGCCGACGGGATCGTGGTGCTCGACGACACGCGCCGGCCAACGCGCTGTTACACGGCTGGTGGTGGCTATACACTCTACGATGAGCTGATTAGGGCCGGCGTGGTGCCGCAGTACGTGGGCGGTCAGCGCCGGTGCAGCTTGAAATGGTCGCCAGGTGGTGCCGGTTGGTGAAGAGGATGGAGAGCCAACTGCGGTGGAGGGGAAGCGAGTTCTTTTGCCCGAGAGCCCATGTACAGAGCTGTGAACAGCATTGCCCCGGCACGGTGGGCGCGGCGCCCGGAGGTGGGTGAGCAGCACGCACACCTGGTCGAGCGTCAGCGAGCAGAGGAGCGACTTCGGCTTCTTGGGAAGTTTTAAAGCCGGCCGCCGGCGACAGTGCCACATAGCCAGATACCACTGCCCATCGATGCTAAGAATACCACACAAAGGCAGGGAAAGAGCCAAAACCAGGGGCGACCATGCTATAATCGGGGCAGAAAAACACAAACCCACCCTTCTAGCCGGCAAGCCTGCGGGTGGGTCTGTGTGGGAGAGCTGATCAGCGCTGCGGCCTCATTCTAGCATCGTTGCCGTCCCCTGGCAAGCGATGCGGGCAGCGGCGCAACCGAGGGCGCCGATGCCATCCGATAGCTTCAAGAACCATGAGGTGCCGCTCGGCGACCAGGTGGGCGGCGACAAGGTGATAGGTGATAAGGTCGCCGGCGACAAGATCACGATCTATCAAACTATTCGGGATACTCTCAAGCCGACCCCGCCGCCCTTTCGCACCGCTGTCCTGCGTATGGTCGAGGATTATGATGCGGTCTTCGGTGGGCGCGATACCGAACTGGCTGCCCTCGATGCTTTCTTGGTGCAGGACACACAGCCCTATACTCTGCTGCTGGCCCCCACCGGGCGCGGTAAGACCGCCCTCCTCATTCACTGGATCGTCCGTGTCCAGGTAGCCACAGACTGGCATGTCATTTTCCTACCCGTCAGCCTGCGCTACCAGATCGCTTCCGCTCAGATGGCCTTGGGCGCCCTGGCGAGTGCCCTGGCCGACTACCACCACGAGACCGACAAGCTCCAGACCTACAATACCACACCAGATCTGCTGCGCCCGATCATCGCCGACTACCTGCGCCGACCTGCCCCCGACGACTGCCGCTTGCTCCTTGTGCTCGATGGGCTGGATGAGGCCAGTGGCTGGGAAGTCGGCCGCGACCTATTCCCTCGCACCCCGCCCCCGCACTTGCGCATTGTCGTCTCGGCCCGCCAGATGGCCCACACTGACCGTACGATCTGGCTGGAGCGGTTGGGCTGGCGAAAAGCCCAGACCAGAGATGTTGCCCTAGCAGGACTGAACCGCACCGCTGTAAGTGATATTCTGCGCCGCATGGGTAATCCGCTCGATCAGCTCGCAACCAATGTGGATTTGCTCGCCGAGATCGCGCGTGTGAGTGAGGGCGACCCGCTCACCATTCGCTTGCTGGTCGAGGCACTGCAAGACGGTAGTCTCTCACCAGGGAATCTCACGCGGTTGCCGCCAGGGTTGGAAACGTTCGTACGCGACTGGTTGGACGAGTTAGAACGCCACAGTGTTACGGGGCCAGCGATTCGCACGCTGCTGGGGTTGTGCGCTGTCGCGCTCGGACCACTGAGTAGTGCTGATCTGGAGCAACTGGTTCCCGATCGCTTTCAGTTCCGAGCCGAGCTGAATCAAGCGGCCAAAACGGTTGCACGTTTCATCATCGGCGATGGGAGCGCAGCGAGTGGTTATGTCTTCAGCCACCCTCGACTACGTGAGCTGTTTTTAGAGAAGGTGCTCTCTGCTTCTGAACGCGAGACATACCAGCAGCGCTTAGTGGCCTACGGACAGCGCTGGTACGAGCAGTACATCCACCAGCAAGCCAAGGTCGAGTCACTTCCGGTCTATCTGCGCCAGTTCTGGATCGGCCATCTGGCAGTCGCCCATCAGTGGGAGCTAGCCCGTGGAGTATTGACCGATAGTCTGATGGTTGGGCCGCGTTATGAACAACCATGGGCCACAGTGCGCTATGCCGTCGAGGGCAGCTACACCGGCTATCTCGGTGACTTGGACCAGCTCTGGCGGTATGCAGAAGACCGCAATGATCTGACATTGGGGCTGCGGTGCGCCTTGATTGCAGGCAGTATTCGCAGCTTGAGCGGGAATCTCTCTCCTGAGTTGTTGGTTGGGTTGGTGAAGGTCGGCACGCCAGAGGGCAAATGGACGCCTGCGGCGGTGCTGGAGCACCTGCGACAAATGCCTGATCGTGAACATCAGAACCAGGCGTTGCAGGCTCTCCTCTCATGTGGTTGCGATGTTCCGTATCCGCTGGCCTTAGAAATTGTCTCTACGATTCCTGAAGACCATAGGCAGGGAGAGGCATTAGAGATACTCGCATCGCACCTGCCGGCCGACCTGCTTTCCCTGGCGTTAGAAAGTGCCCGCGCCATCACTGACAACTACTCGCGAACCAGCGCTCTCATCAGCCTCGCGCCGCACCTACCTTCCTCAGAGCAACCGGCCATCTATGCCCTGGCACTTGAGAGTGCCCACACCATCACCGACGACGAAGCGCGCGCTAGCGCGCTCATCAGCCTCGCGCCACATCTGCCTTCCCCAGAGCAACCGGCCATCTATGCCCTGGCACTTGAGAGCGCCCACACCATTACCGACGACGAAGCGCGCGCTAGCGTGGTGGAATCCCTCGCGCCGCACCTACCCTCCTCAGATCAATCGGCCATCTATGCCCTAGCGCTTGAGAGCGCCCGCACCATCGCTGACAACTACTCGCGCGCTAGCGCGCTCATCAGCCTCGCGCCACATCTGCCTTCCCCAGAGCAACCGGCCATCTATGCCCTAGCGCTTGAGAGCGCCCGCGCCATCACCGACGACGAAGCGCGCGCTAGCGCGCTCATCAGCCTTGCGCCACATCTGCCTTCCCTAGAGCAACCGGCTATCCATGCCCTGACACTTGAGAGCGCCCGCACCATCACTGACAACTACTCGCGAGCTAGTGCGCTCATCAGCCTCGCGCCACATCTGCCTTCCCCAGAGCAACCGGCCATCTATGCCCTGGCACTTGAGAGCGCCCGCACCATCACTGACAACTACTCGCGAGCCAGCGCGCTAGGCAACCTCGCGCCACACCTGCCCTTCGAGTTACTGTCAGAGGCGCTTGAGATCGCTCACACCATCACCGACAACTACTGGCGAGTCGGAGCGCTCATCAGGCTCACGCCGTACCTGCCCTCCTCAGAGCAGCGAACCATCTATGCCTTGGCACTTGAGAGCGCTCGCACTAGCACCAACGACTACTGGCAAGCTAGGGCGCTGGAATCCCTCGCGCCACACCTGCCCTCCTCAGAACAGCCGACCATCTACGCCCTGGTGCTTGAGAGCGCCCGCACCATCACCGACAACTACTCGCAAGCTATTTTGCTGGAATCCCTCGCGCCACACCTGCCCTCCTCAGAACAGCCGACCATCTACGCCCTGGCGCTTGAGAGCGCCCGTAGCATCACCGACAACTACTTGCGAGCCAGCGCGCTCATCAGGCTCACGCCGCACCTGCCCTCCTCAGAACAGCCGGCCATCTATGCCCTGGTGCTTGAGAGCGCCCGCACTATCATCCACGAAGAAAGCCGAGCCAGGGCGCTAGGCATGCTCGCGCCATACCTGTCCTCCGAGTTGCTGTCAGAGGCGCTTGAGATCCCCCACACCATCACCGACAGCTACTGGCGAGCTAGGGCGCTGGAATCCCTCGCGCCACACCTGGCCTCCTCAGAACAGTCGACCATCTATGCCCTGGCGCTTGAGAGCGCCCACACCATCACTAACGACCATTTGCAAACCAGCACGCTCATCAGCCTGGCGCCACATCTGCCCTCCGAGTTGCTGTCAAACGCACTTGAGGTCGCTCACACCATTACCAACGACTACTGGCGAGTCAGCGCACTCATCAGCCTCGCACCGCACCTGCCTTCCCCAGAACAGCCGACCATCTATGCCCTGGCGCTTGAGAGCGCTCGTACTATCACCAACGACTACTGGCGAGCTAGGGCGCTGGCATCCCTCGCGCCGCACCTGCCCTCCTCAGAACAGCCGACCATCTATGCCCTGGTGCTTGATAGCGCCCGTACCAGCACCGACGACTACTCGCAAGCTATTTTGCTGGAATACGTGGCGCCGCACCTGCCCTCCGAGTTGCTGTCAGAGGCGCTTGAGATCGCTCACACCATCACCGACAACTACTGGCGAGTCGGAGCGCTCATCAGGCTCACGCCGTACCTGCCCTCCTCAGAGCAGCGAACCATCTATGCCTTGGCACTTGAGAGCGCTCGCACTAGCACCGACGCCCAGGAGTGGGGTAGTGCGCTGGAATCCCTCGCGCCGCACCTGCCCTCCGAGTTGCTGCCAAAGGCGCTTGAGATCGCCCGCACCATCACCGAAGATAGTGCGCGGGCTAGCGCGCTCATCAGGCTCGCGCCACACCTGCCCTCCTCAGAACAGCCGGCCATCTATGCCCTGGCGCTTGAGAGCGCCCGCATCAGCATCGACGATGGAGCGGGAGCCAGCGTACTGGAATCCCTCGCGCCGCATCTGCCCTCCGAGTTGCTGTCAGAGGCGCTTGAGAGCACTCACACCATCGACTACGATGCTGCGCGGGCCAGAGTGCTGAAGGCTCTCGCACCACGGCTTGCCACATCCGGATGCCTCCCGAAAAGCATATTCCTGAACCTCTGGCACCAGACCGTACAAATCCTGGCCGGGTATGGTCGCCCAGCTTTTTTGGACGACCTAGCGGCCTTGGCCCCTTGGCTCGCCACGCTGGCCCCAGCACAATCTCTCAACGAGACTGCTACGGCGATTACCGAAATCGCCCGCTGCTGGCCGTAACTTCTGCATACCCGATACCCGATACCCAATACCCGATAGTTGTTTTCATCGTTTTGGGTGGCGTCCTGCCACCCGTCGCCGAGCTGCCGGAAGTGATCCGCTGCCGCCTGGTGCTCGACGACCTGGCGGTGCGCATCCAGGCTGGCGACCGGGAGGCCGCGCTGCTGGCGCGGATTGAGCGCGTGGCCAGCGAGGAGGCAGTGACCAGCCCTGAGCGAGCCGCGCTGGAGGGCGCCTGCGCTGCGACCTTGTCTAACCGCGAGGCGCTGGCCGCGCGTGACCCTCGTAGCGGGCTGGTGTGGATGTTTGGCATGGCTGAGGTATGCCGAGAGGTTTGACGTGCTCGATCAGGCGCTCGATGGGCTCGACAACGCCCAGGGCGCCCTGAACGTGCGTGGGGACAGGCTGGAGCAGCGCGCTGCCGATGTCGTGCGATTGCTGGCTGTGGGCGACCACCCAGCCGGCACGATCGCGCTCATTGGCCTGGTCGGCGAGCAACCAGGGCGGGCGCTGGCTGCGGCAGTGAGGCGCGAGCTGCGCCAGGGTGGGGGGAGCAACAACGTTCACCCCCCTGCCGATGAGGTGTAGCGATGCAATGCTCTTTTTCTGGCATTGCCAGCGCGGTCGAGCGCTCGATGCTCGATGCCGCCGCTCTTTCGCGCCTGCTTCTCGACCCCTGGCAGGCGCCGCTCGTCGCCGATTGGCCTCCGCGAGGTTGCACTGGACAGCGGTGCTGATGCGGTGTTCAAAGGCAGTCGCAAGCTGCGCGATGAGGTGCAGGCTGGCGCGTCCGGGCTCTGCGGGCCTGAGCGTTCCAGGTCTGTGATGACGTGATTGGCGATGTGGACGCCAGCCTGGCGGCTTGGGAGCAGCAGCGCGGCGAGGGGGGTTTGGATCTAGGGGCGCCGCGCGAATACCTGGATCTCTCCCTGGCCGAGTCCAGGCCGCGCTCGACGCTCCACGACCCTCCGCTGAGTAGCTCCGCACTGCCTAGCATGCCCTCGGCCTGGCCGCGATTGGCTTCCAGATTGAGTTGGCACGCATCACGGTGCGGGCTGGGGATGGGCTGCTGCTGGCCTTTGTGGGCGCAGGAGCGCTCTGGTGGGTTACGAGCATGCCGCCGGCGGAGTTGCGCGCCTCCATCGAGCGCCTACTCGGAGCGATCAGAGCGCGGAGCGCCGCATCCTGAAGCTACTCGGCCGCTGCGGCGCTCTGGCCGAGCTTTAGAGATAACGCTCGGCAAGCCCTTTGGCAGATGCGAATAACAGTCAGTCACACCCTGGTAATGCTGCTCTACTACGTCAGTACAGGAACCAGTGAAGAAAGACGATGAAGTCAGGCGGCCACCGCCAGATCGTCCCTCATCCCGCGCTCCTCCCTCGCAGCAGATCAAAACCATTGAAAAACCCCAAGCGAATTTTGCAACGGGTTTGGAAAGCGACTCGGCTCTTGTTGAGGGTTGGCAACGATTTGCCCGTATCTGTTCCATAGAACATAAGATTGTGCAATAGGTTGTATCACTCCGATTGGGCTAGAGTTGCATAGCTCCCAGACACCATGTTCTGTCTTCCGCAGTTGCATTTTCTCTCAACTCCGCGTATGATGCTCTGCGTTCCACCACTGCTCTTTCGAGCGCAGTGACTTCCGATGTTTGCTCCAAATCCCATGCTTCGGAACCTAGGGTATTTAGTTTGTTTGGGCTTTTCAGTCGTCACATGAGGAGGGGATTATGTTGCGGAGGATCGTGAATCTTGGGCCGGTGTTACTCGTCATTGTGATGAATTTCGCTGCATCAATGGGCCATGCGGAGCCTCAGTTGCTAGCGAATAACGTCGTACTGCTAGCTCAGGATCGCACAATTGGAGAGCAGTTACAATCGAATATCTGCTACGATGATTTGTCGGATATTGTTGGTGGGCGAGGATGGGATTATACGAAGCTTACGTACTTTTTCCAAAAGGGTACTGGCGATATCGTTGGAAGTAATGAACACCAGGCTACTCATGATGTCTTCAGGCTATGGAATGCGGTCAAGGCCTTGACGTTTAAGGAGGTGACATATCAAACTGTATATACAGCGTCAGAATCAATCTGGCATGGGAATGCAAATCGCACATTTACTCCCATAGACAGTGGTGTATTAGGAACTTACGCTCCTATAGACGGTGATTTCGACGGGGATGGACGTGATGACATCTTCTGGTATGCTCCAGGCAGCACGAATGACTCAGTCTGGTATGGGGATACGAACGGCATATTTACCCCTGTGAGTAGTAATATATCAGGAACTTACACTCCTACCATAGACGGTGATTTCGACGGGGATGGACGCGATGACATCTTCTGGTATGCTCCAGGCAGCACGAACGACTCAGTCTGGTATGGAAATGCGAATCGTGCATTTACCCCTGTGAGTAGTAATATATCAGGAACTTACACCCCTATAGACGGTGATTTCGACGGGGATGGACGTAATGACATCTTCTGGTATGCTCCAGGCAGCACGAATGACTCAGTCTGGTATGGGAATACGAACCGCATATTTACCCCTGTGAGTAGTAATATATCAGGAACTTACACTCCTATAGATGGTGATTTCAACGGGGATGGACGTGACGATATCTTCTGGTATGCTCCAGGCAGCACGAACGACTCAGTCTGGTATGGGAATACGAACCGCACATTTACTCCCGTGAGTAGTAATATATCAGGAACTTACACTCCTATAGACGGTGATTTCGACGGTGATGGACGTGATGACATCTTCTGGTATGCTCCAGGTAGCACGAATGACTCAGTCTGGTATGGGAATACGAACCGCACATTTACTCCCGTGAGTAGTAATATGTCAGGAACTCACACTCCTATAGACGGTGATTTCGACGGGGATGGACGTGATGACATCTTTTGGTATGCTCCAGGCAGCACGAATGACTCAGTCTGGTATGGGAATACGAACCGCACATTTACTCCCATAGGCAGTGGCGTATCAGGAACTTACACTCCTATAGACGGTGATTTCGACGGTGATGGACGTGATGACATCTTCTGGTATGCGGCAGGATAACGGACGCGGACGCGAGCGGTTCGAGAGACCGACCCCATGGAATATTTGCCGCTAGGTCGCGGGTGATCTCCATCAGCAGCCATGTGAACTCGCTCTCATGACGGCGGGTCGTCGTCATAGCACAAGCTGATCGATCACAGAGCGTAGTGCGATATCACAAAAGTGAGCGTCATGAATAGACGCCTGCTTCAGGTGCTCATCCAGGAAGGAGCGTCGCGGTTGCCGCGCCTATCATAGCATACTCGATCGGAGAACGCGAAACGTGACAATCGCCGACGCTTCTTTTTACCTACAAGATGCGAACAACAGCCGGTCACACTCTGGTAATGCTCCTCTCCTACGATAGGTCACGTAGCCACTGCAATCGTGCGAGCTTGCGCGCATCGCTGGCTCTTCGTATTCGATCAGCCTGGATAGGTACACGATGTCGCTCCTTGCACTCCTGGTGCTGATTGGCGGCGCCGCGATCGGCCTGTTTCTCCCCGATGTGGATCGCTCGTTCCCGTTTCTGCTGCACCGCTCGATCCTGACCCATAGCGCCCTCATCCCACTGCTGTGCGCACTGAGCCTCCAGCAGACGGCCCCAAGCTGGAAACGCTGCGCGACCATTGGCCTCTCCACCGCGATGGCTGTGCATCTGTCGTTCGACCTCTTCCCGATCATCTGGATGGGCTTTGCACTCATTCACCTACCGCTCTATGGCTGGCTCGACGCCACCCTCTCGATGATCTGGATTCTGGGGAGCTGCATTGCCTGTCTGTACCTGGCGCTGCGGCTGCTCACATCCCGCACCGAGTTGGCGATAACAGTGGGTGTGGGCCTGAGTGCGTTTCTGTTCGCAGCCCGCACCGAGCGGGTGTTCTGGCCCGCGCTGTTGGCCCTGCTGCTCGCCGGATTACTGGCGATCTGCCTGCCCAACCGCCTCATCAATGGACAGATGGTGCTTGGGAGCCTCTGGCGCAAGGTCCGTACTGGCGTGCCAACACCCTGAGCCCCATCCGCCGCACGGCTGGTCCCGTTCGCAGTGCGTCATCTCATCTATCAGGAGCAGCAAGCAATGGCACGACGTAGGCACACCACAAGACGCAGACGCCGCACGGAACAGCACCACGACCAAGCGATCGGCGTCCTCGCGCTCGTCGTGATGGCACTCGGCTACCGTGCCTTCACCACCGTATCCTGGCGTGTCCTGGTGGTACTGATCGTCTTTAGCGCAACTCTGCTGCTGTTCGCCATCCGTTGGGGTCTTGAACGTGCTCGCCGGCGCGAGCAGGAGCGTTTGCTGCTGGCGTCCGTGGCCACGCTTTCACCACAGGACTTTGAGCGGCGGGTGCTGCTGCTGCTCCAGCAACTCGGATGGCAGCACGTGGAGCACGTCGGCGGCTCGGGTGATCGCGGCGTCGATCTGCGGGGCACCGTAGGCGGCCAGCGCTACATCGTCCAGTGCAAACGTTACACCAACACCGTCGGCCCGCACTCTGTCCGTGAGCTGGCCGGCACCTTGCAGCATGAGGGAGCCGAGCGGGCCTTGCTGATTACCAGTAGCCGCTTCGGCCCGGATGCCTGGGCCTGGGCACGTGGTAAGCCGATCGAGCTGTGGGATGGCGCGATGCTGACCCAGCAGATCCGCGCCGCCGAGGAGGCCCAACGCGACCCCTCCCACCAGGCACACGAGCGCCGACGGCGCCGGAGGTGGATGGCGGTGGCGGCGAGTGGCAATCTGCTCGTGCTCCTGCTCGCATTGCTCACGCCGGAGGGGATGGTGCCAATTCGCATCCAAGCCGGCTCGGCTGCCCAGCGACCAACGGTCGCCCATCTCACCACCGCCGCCGCGCTTGTGCCCACCAGGCTACCAGGCCCGACGGCGACGCTCGCGCCAACACCAACGGCCCCAGCCGAGCTGATCCCCAGCGTCGCCAATGGCGGCAACGTGCGGATGCAGCCGTCGCTCCAGAGCAAAGTAATCGACCAGATCCACGCCTACGAGACGGTCGTGCTGCACGAGAAGACCACCGACAGTCAGTGGTACCACATCACCAACGCGCAGGGCAGCACTAGCTGAGTACATCGCTCATTACTGACCATCCCGGCCGAGACAGCGAGTCGCATCGAGCCAAGAGGACCCTGAGCAACCGCGCCAGCATGGCAATCGATCCGGGGCAACCCCAATCGCTTCCATTCGGCTATACTGCCCCCAGCGCTGCACCTGTTCTGCTGGCAGCATAGAGCTTGTCGTTCAATTCACCTGGAGGTCCCACCCGTGCGTCTTCAGCGCCTCCGCACATTCCTGCTGCTCCAGCTCACGCTCCTGGCGGTCCTGCTCGTCGCCTGTGGTGGCCCAGCACAGCGATCGGCAGCACCTTCTGGTGCCGTACCGACGCCGGCGACCCATCAGTCTTTGGCTCGATCACCTGTATCGCCCGTCTCTGCCACCTTGCCCCCGCGCCCGACTGAACAGCGCGCTCTGGCGGCTGTCCCGACACGAGGCGACCACCTGCGCGTCCACTTCATTGACGTGGGTCAGGGTGACAGCATCCTGGTTGCGTCGCCGGAAGGTGCGACCATGCTGATCGATGGCGGCTATGGAGGCTCTGGAACCTTGGCCTATCTCCAGGCGCACCGCATTGGGCGGATCGACGTGATGGTAGCCTCCCACCCGCACGCCGACCATATCGGCGGGCTCATTGAGGTGCTGCAAAGCATGCCCGTCGGCGCGGTGTGGACTTCCGGCGCCAGCCATACCACCGCCACCTTTGAGCAGTTCCTGGATGCGATTGTTGAGGCCAGGGTGCCCTATCACGAGGCCAGGCGCGGCGACACGATCGCGTGCGGAAGCCTGGCCTTTGCCGTCGTCCATAGCGAGGCACAGGCGCCCGAGCTGAACGATACCTCCCTGGTGCTCCATCTCCAGCATGGACAGGTGTCGTTCCTCTTCACGGGCGACGCCGAGCAGGCCAGTGAGGCGGCGATGCTGCGCGAGGTCGCCGAGCAGCTTCCATCAACGGTCCTCAAAGTCGGGCACCACGGCTCCTCGACCTCGTCCTCGCTGGCGTTTCTGGACGCCGTACGACCGCAACTCGCGGTCTACTCGGCAGGTCGCAACAACAGCTACGGCCACCCGCACGCCGAGACGATCAGAAATCTTCAGGCCACAGGCGCGCAGATCTACGGAACGGATACACACGGCACGGTCATCATCGACACCGACGGCGCAACCTACACCGTAACCACAAGCAATTCGGCGGCAGCACAACCGCAGCCGCAACCCGCACCGTCCCAGGTCCCGACGCCGCTGCCACCCACACCCATCATACGCCCCACTGCGCCACCGACAGCGGCACGACGCTACGATCCGAACGGTCCAGATCGGGATTGTGGTGACTTCGCCACCCACCAGGAGGCCCAGGCGTTCTTTATGGCCGGCGGCGGGCCAGGGCGCGACCGTCACCGGCTCGACGGCGACGGGGATGGCATCGCCTGCGAAAGCCTACCCAACTAGCCAGAGCAGGAGGAGCTTGCCATGGAACAGGCCGTCATTGATCGGTTTGAAGGGGAGATCGCTGTAGTGCTGATTGGCGAAACGCAGCGGCCTTTCGACGTGCCGCGCTCGCAGATCCCACCTGAAGCGCGCGAGGGGCAGTGGCTCAGGGTGGAAGTACAGGGCGACCAGGTGGTGCGCGTCGAGATTGATGCCCAGGCGAGTGAAGCCGCGCAAGCGCGTATCCAGGAGAAGCTGGAGCGGCTGCGCCGGGGTGATCATCTGCGCCAAGACTGACGGGTCAAAGCACGGCGCCGAGGCCGACCAGATACTCACGGCCCAGTAGCGCGTTGAAAAGGATGAAGGAGAACGATCGCCCTTTCCTCCCTCCTTCATCCTTCAGAAGCCGGGGGGCGCATCGCTTGCCGGCGTCACCACTCCGAGTGGCTGCGCGGCGTCATGGAGCGCCCCCCGGCGGGCAGAGCACTGCGCCAAGCGCGTCTGCATCCTCTCTGTCTCCTCAGCATCTTCATCATCACTTCACAGTTTCGTTGTATTCTTGAGCACAGATAGGAAAGCGTTGCGGCGCCCGTTGCTGTGGAGCTGTCAACGCATCATTGCTGTCCTCAAAGCTGAATCAACCAGGGGAGCCATGCAACCTGATCGTCGCGTCCGGCGGATACTCTGGAGTGCGGTTATCGTGCTGGCGCTGATTGGCGTGGCCGTCGTGGTACGGCGCACCACCCAGCTCGTGCCGATCCTTATGGACGGTTACACTCCGCCCGCTGCCGCTTCCACCTCCATTGCGGCGCAGTTCGCGGCGCTCGATGATGTGTTCGCCCGCTATCCACTCCTCACATTCGTTCACATCCTCCCTGGTCTGCTGTTCATGGTGTTGGGACCAATACAGTTCAGCTCCACCCTTCGCGCTCGTCACCTCCAATGGCACCGCTGGAGCGGGCGCGTCTATCTGATCTGCGGCCTCGTGATTGGCGTATCAGCGCTGCTGATGAGCATTGCCATGCCTTCCATTGGTGGCCTCAATCAGGCAGCGGCAACAACCCTGTTCGCGCTCTTCTTTTTGTTCGCGTTGGGCAAAGCGTACTGGCATGTGATGCGTCGCCACATCGCGCGGCATCGTGAGTGGATGATTCGTGCCTTCGCGATTGGGTTGGCGGTTGCCACCATCCGGCCGATCATTGGCCTGTTCTTCGCCACCAGTCGCTTCTCCGGTCTGACGCCGTATGAGTTCTTTGGGACTGCCTTCTGGATTGGCTTTGTCCTGCACCTGATGGCGGCGGAAGTCTGGATTGCCTGGATGCGACCGCAACGGGTCAGCAAGCTGGCGGTTAAGGAGTGAGCATCCCGTGTCACTGCACCGCCGGTAGAATATATTGCTTGATCAGCTTGAAGATCGCCTCATGTCCGTCGGTTTCGGCTGTTGTCACGATGACCAACTGGAGATCTGGAACCACAAAGATCGTCTGTCCATCGCGCCCCAGCGCAGCGTAGGCGCCCAAAGCCGAACTCGGTCCACCACTGATAGCCATAGCCAAGCCCCAGCTCGCTATCCGTTTCGGTGTGGCTCTGGACCGCCGCTTTGACCCAGGCCGCCCATACAATCTGCTGCCCGTCCCACGTCCCATTGTGCAGGTACAAATACCCCAGCTTGGCCATGTCGCGCGGCGTGAGCCGGAGGCCCCAGCCGCCAATCGGTATCCCTTGACGATCTTGCTCCCAGGTCGCAGCGTCCATACCGAGCGGGTCAAACAGGGCCTGTTGGGCGAAGTCGCGGGTAGTGATGCCGGTGCGCTGCTGGATGATCGCCGACAAGAGGTGCGAACATCCCGAGCAATAGCGGAACTGCCGGCCGGGCTGTTCGTACAAGGGTAGGTCGAACATAAACTGCACCCAGTCGCGGCTCTGATACATGGCTTGGAAGGTCGAGTCCTGCTCCTGCCAGTCCAGGCCGGTTCGCATCGTCAGCAGGTCCTCCAGCGTCATCGCGCCTTTGCTCACATCGGCGCCCTCGAACTCCTCGTCGGGAAAGAAGTCGGCGAGGGGCTGGTCGACTCCATCGATCGAGCCCTTGTCGATGGCGATGCCGACCAGGGTGGCCACGACGCTCTTGGTCACGGAATAGAGCTGATGAGGTGTCTGCGCCGTGTACGGCTGGAAATAGGTTTCGCTGACGATGTAGCCGTTGCGAATGATCAGCAGGCTGTGCAGATTCAGCCGCTCTTGTTGGACGGCTTGCAGCAGCAGCGTGAGCTTCTCTGGGTCTATGCCCTGCGCCTCCGGCGGCGACGTGCGCCAGCCGCTCGTGGGCCAGTAGCTGCTGCCCGCGGCTGGCGACTCTGGGGCGCTGGAAGGCGCTGCCGTGGGCGCGAGCTGGCCGCAGCCGGCCACAAGCATGCCGAACACCCACAGCAGGACCAGGACGGTGCGCGATGGGTTGCGCGATCGACTATTCATGGCAGCGGCTGACCAAACTGCTCGCGATGGGCCACTTCAGCCAATGGTTTGCGCTGCTTCTTCCCCTGACCGACCACTTGCACCGGATAGCCGAACGGTAGAATAGCCAGAACATCCAAATCGTCGGGAATGTTCAGCACCGGCTTGATCGCCTCTAAGCCGCGGAAGCCAACCCAGTTCGACCCCACTCCCTCGGCCCAGGCCGTCAGCATCATGGACTGAATCGCACGGCTGGCATCAGAAACCGCGAGCGGGCTTTTGTCAATCGCCACGACAATGGCCAGCACGGCTTGGGCAATATAGGGACCAGTTGGTGCGAGTGCGCCAAGTTGCTCCAAGGTCTCACGGTTCTGGATCACAATAAAGTGCCAGGGTTGCAGGTTCCTGGCACTGGCGCTCAAGTGGCCAGCCTCGACAATCTTGTGGACGACCGCGTCTGGTACGGGCGTATCTTGATAGCTTCGTACGGCAAGCAGCGTGCGCACGGCCTCAAAGACCTCCATCGTGAGCCTCCTGATCATTGCTCAAGCTTCTGCCATCCAACACGACAGGCGCTATCATAGCACTCTCGTGGAAAACGCGGCGGTACTTGCCGTGGTCATGCCTATCGCGCCCCGACGACGATCGCAAGGTATGTTTCATCGGACATGCCTTGCCCTGCTTTCTCACCTGGTTGACGGTATTGCCCTTAGCCCTGCGCATCGCGCCACTGCACTAGGCGCTTGACGGGTTCCATATCCCACGGTGCGTCTACCTCCAGGATGATATGATTCGCCCCGGCGGCCACGTAGTCGTCCAACTGGTCAAGCTCCTCGGCATCGATGGAGACCGTGCGCTCGATCTCCGAGGTCTCCCTCCCGACCTCGCGGCACCAGTTGTCAAGCACGCCGTTTTTGTGTCGGTAGGTGTCGGGCGGCCCAAAGCCGTTCCACAAGTCGGCGTGCTGGGCGGTGAGCTTGAGCGTTACCTTCTCGCCGCCGCCGCCGATCAGCAGCGGAATCGGGTTGCGAAGTGGCGGAGGGTTCAGCTTCCGCCAGCGCTCCTTGATGATCGGTAGCGCGAGTCCCAGGTCGCGCAGGCGGCTGGCGGCGCTGCCGAACTCGTAGCCATAGTCGTCGTAGTCGCGCTTGAACCAGCCTGCGCCGATCCCACAGATCAGTCGCCCGCCGCTGATGTGATCGACCGTGCGGGCCATGTCAGCCAGCACGTTTGGGTTGCGATAACTGTTGCAACTCACCAGACAGCCGATCTCAGCGCGGCTGGTCAGGGTTGCCATCGCTGTCAGCAGCGTCCAGCCCTCGAAGTGCAGGCCGTCTCTGTCGCCTGAGAGCGGGAAGAAGTGGTCCCAGTTCCAGATCGTATCGACGCCCACATCCTCGGCCTGGCGGACGGCGTCGGCGAATGCGGCGTAGGTAGTGTGCTGCGGGTGCAACTGCACCCCAACCCGGATGCGTGGCATAGTGCTCCTCTCTTCCATATGGTAGCGGCTCACCGCACAACCTTTCGAATACCGCCTATGATACGACAGCTTGCGTCGCTTCGTCCAGCCACGGTGTCTCCTGCTCGACGCGCCCGCCACACCGTCTGTCAAGAGACTTCAGCCACGCTTATGTCTGTGCTTGACAGCGAATGTGTGCGTTGGGTATTCTTATCACACTATCAGAGAACGCATCGATTGCCTGCTGAGGAGGTCCTTTGATGAGTACGGATCACGTCGTACGCGAGCAACTCTTGGCCCTGCTGCGCGGCAAACAGGCGCATATGACCTTCGACGAAGCGGTTGCGGATTTTCCTCTCGCTCGGATTAATGACGTTCCACCACACGTCCCCTGTACACCCTGGCATCTGCTGGAACATCTGCGAATCGCCCAATGGGACATCCTCGAATTCATTCGCGACCCCGCTCATGTCTCGCCAGCCTGGCCGGCTGGCTATTGGCCAGAGCGCGAGGCCCGCGCCGATGCTCAGGCGTGGGCAGATACGATCGCCGCCTTTCAGGCGGATCTCCAGGCGGTGCAGGCTCTGGTGTCGAATCCGGCAACGGATCTGTATACGCGACTGCCGCATGCTCCCGCTTACACCATCTTACGCGAAATCTTGGTGGTTGCAGACCATAATGCGTACCACATCGGTGAGTTCGCGATTTTGCGTCAGATCATGGGAACGTGGGCCTGAGACAGTGATGGCAGAGCAGGCGTTGCGGCAGAGGTCGCGTGGCGATGACAAGACTGTTCACGAGACGCCTATGAATGTATCACCACCGTCGGCCAAAGTGGCACTGTGCGCTCCTTGAACGCGGGAGGCGAGGGGCCGGCGACTATGGCGAAGCAGAGCTTGGGGGGGATGAAAAGAGGCTGACCGTACGCAATCGCTTTAGGGCCGCAGCGGAGCGCCGAGGGATACAACTGACGTTTATGCGCACGAAGGGCAGTGTCCTGCGCTTCACAGTTGCGCCGACACTTGCGGCAGCAGGGGTCGAAGTCAGCCTCAACGAATGGTGCTGCTCGTGATGAAACATCGGCGCAAGCTGTTTCCTCCGACAGCTCCTCACCAGGAAAAGGGAAAGGTCGCAGGAAGCAGGCGGGAGTTTAGATAGACAACGTGAAGCCGCTATGGGTCGAGCGGGGAGGCAATCAATTGTCTCCCCGCTCGCTACTTCCTCGGCACGTGTGCGCAACAAGCCGTGAGAGAGATGGTCAGGCGCAAATCCATACCTACCGTCATTCGCTGACCATAATTGGCTGAAGCAGCTCTTCGTCGTCATTCTTGGGATTATTCACCGCTGTTGATACCGCATAGGCTTCCATTGCATCAGCGGGGTACGGCTTGAGAAGCTGAAGCAGCGGTTCTGGATCGCTCAACTCGCCATTGAGCCACACGTCTTCGTCCTTGCGAGCGAGAATGACCGGCATACGATTGTGGATGGGTGCAACCAGGCTGTTCGGGCTCGTGGTAATGATCGTATAGGTTTTGCGCTCATTCCCCTCAGCATCTTTCCAGACATCGTACAGACCGGCAAACGCGAAGAGATCCGTATCGGTCAGGCGAATAGCGTAGGGAATTTTGTTATGAGCGGTTTGCTTCCACTCGTAAAAGGCACTGGCCGGCACCAGACAGCGTTTCTTCCGAAAGGAATGACGGAAGGACGGGGCTGTTGCAACCGTCTCTGCTCTGGCGTTGAGCGTTCGGTAGCCTGTGGTGGGAGCTTGGACCAGAAGGGAATGAGGCCCCACTGCATCTGCACAACCCGGTTCGGGCTATTGCGTACGACAATCGGCATTGTTGAACCTGGTGCGACGTTATAGCTTGGCGTGAGGTCTTCGGGGAGGTTCTCGATCTGAAACCGCTCGGTAAAGGCGGTGCTGGGAACTATCGCATAGCGTCCACACATGGATTTCCTCCACTCGTACTCAGTCGTAGCTTCTCTTCATGCCATCCCAAGTGCGCTCTCAGGCGCAACCGCACAGACGTGCTGCGCTGTCAGTATTGTACCAGTATGGTGTGACAGGGAGAGTCACAGATCTGGCCGCAGATCTGCTGGCGGTCTTCGTGGCACTGCTAGCGTTGGAAGCCAGCCGGCCGGGCACGCTCAACGATGGAACGCCGACGACGACGATCGCGGAGGCGATCAGGCGGTCGGCTGGACGGCGAGCTGGAATGGCGGCGAGCCGGCCGGCGTGAGCAGGAGCGACTGGCTGCGCATCCTCGTGTCAGGCTACTGATATGGGCCGCTCCTGATGCCTGAAAACAGCTTTGGTTGGGCCTCCCTCATCATCTACTCGTAGTTGAACTCGCGGCACTTCGACATGGATGTCGATCCGGTCGAGCAGCGGGCCGGAGATGCGCTTCTGGTAGCGGGCGATCACCGACCGCGAGCAGGTACACAGCTTCTCCGGGTCGCCGTAGTAGCCACATGGGCAGGGATAAAGTCAAAATGCCAATTTCAACGTATTATTTACGAGCTTCTTTTGCTGGACAGGGAAAGCTGAAAATACTATCGGTCAGTTAGAGAAGATTGTTTCAGTTGGGAGGGACGACGCGATCTACCTCCTGCACGTCACCTAGCTCCCAAGATACTGTGACCAAATGAGCAGGTAAGGAAGCATCAGAGACAGCGGCTATAGCAGGACGACCCTTTGGATGGCCCAATAATGTCGCTATCAAGCAAGCCCCTGGTGGCATTGCCACTACCGGCGTTGTTTCTTGAACTGCCGTACAGCCCACATACAGCCCAGATTATAAATCATCAAACTCGCAGTGATACCCTTGGACATCATCTTGCTGTGCCTACTCGACAAGCTGTTGCCGATGTCAGCGGGTCCCTCGCGGGATCAGACAAGCTACGGAGATGTGTAACCAGCGCTCCGGGAGGAGGTCGCGCAGAGCTGGACACGGGATGCGGTAGGCGATCTCATAGAGCGCGCTCCGATGTTCTCTGGAAAACGGTTCCTGGTGCCATTGGAGTGGTGCTCCAAATGCACCTTCAATCTGGGTACGCGCTGCGATTCTGGGCATCGAGCGACTTGGTGTCTGAGGTATCAACACTGATCGGCTATCTGGCCGCGCTGGGCTATCGAGTGCTGTGGCGGGTCAGATTAGCGTCACCCTGTTCGTGAACTGGCCGCATAACTCTGGTTGAAAGTGCAAGGATAGTGTGAATGTTACCGTCTTTTGCAGGTCCTTATTTTATGGGATTGTGTTACACCGCAGAGTCACTCTAATGTGCTGGCCCGGATGGCTTTGCAGACAGGTTTCCCGTCTGAGTTCTACTTGTTGTGCGCCGCATCCTGATGCGGTGGAGCACCAACCCTGCGTTGTAATAACAGTAACGCTTTCGCTTTGCCATGAAATGGCAACTCGCATTCAACATGTTTCCTCTTATTATGAGAGAGATAGTGCTGGGCAATCCGATTCAAGAGGCGCTTCTGATGAATGTCGATGCTGATCTCGAAAGAACCTACTTAGCTGAAGAGCTGCGGCTGCTCGGGGAGGTGCTTGAGGCGGTGGCATCGTCTGCTAGCCTGTACGATGTTATTCAGACAGTTGGCTATGGTATTAAAGATCTGCTGCCATCCCGAACGGTGGCAGACGATCAGCTTGATGCTTCTGAATGATCAAAATCTGTCGCTTGATCTGTACCAGATCCATGGCCAGCCGACCACCTCCTATTGGAGCAATGTCCGTAAAGGAACGTTAACTGCTGGACGCGACCTGGGGGTCAAGGTGGAGTTTCTGGCTGGTGGCGCAGCCGCGCAGGCTGAGATGCTGGAGCAAGGTATTGGCCAGCAGATACACGGGATCGCAGTGGCACCTATCGACGCAGCCGGGCTGGAGCCACTTATTTGTCGAGCACGACAGGCGAATATTCCAGTGGTAACATATGACACGCCGCCTGTAGATGGTAGTCAATCTCTTGTTTACATCGGCACTGATAATGTCGCCGCAGGACAATTGGCCGGCGAAGTAATGCTGCAACTGCTTCCGAAAGGGGGACTGGTCGCCGCCTCAGCCAACTCGCTCCACGCTAACAACGGCTGTCAACGCATCCAGGGTTTTAGCCAGGCAGTTGCCGGTACGCCGATCATGATGCTGCCGCCGTTTGACGATGGGTATGATGCTGCGCTCGGTGAGCAACGTGCGGGTGTTGTCCTTGCTCAGTACCCGCACCTCGCTGGCGCGTTTGGCGCATGTGGTGCTAACGCGCCGACTTGGGGTAAGGCGATCAAGGCTGCTGGGCTTTCCGACCATGTCAAACTGGTTGGCTTCGACGTGGGAGCCGATACTATCGCCATGCTCAAAGAGGCTACGGCGCAGGCGGTGATCGCTCAGCGTGAATATGATATGGGATATCGAAGCGTATTGACCTTATGCCAGTTGATCACCGGCGGTGTGAAGTCGACACTTGCCCAACTACCGCCGACGCGAATGGTCGATACGGGCGTTGATGTTGTGACCCTTGGTCGGACACCTTGGTCGATTGCACTGGCTGACTATATTACGAGGGTAGCTACCACTCGGCTGCGTGAGCCAGCCACACGCCAAGCAGTTGCGCGCTACGGACAGCCGATCAAAGTCTTGGTGATTGGCATGGCGGACCAGTCCGAGACAGACACTGCTCAGCAGCGCCTCACTATGCACCCAGAGTCACTCATCGCAGAGATTATAATGACTGAACAGTCAAAGGTCATCAATCCGTTTGCTCCTGATGCTGCCCATTACGCTGACGTTCACCTTGCCCGCGAGAAAAACGTACGTACGCTTGTTAGCATTCCGTTGATTGGCGGGGGCAAGGTGTTAGGGGCGATGTGCCTGGAGAGCAAGGTAGCCAGTGCCTGCACGTCGGCGGGTCTAGCGGTGTTTGAGCGGATTGCCAGCGCCGTCTCGGTGATGATCGCAAATGCGCTATTATTTGGTCAACTTGTGGAGCGCACTCGGGAGCTTGAGAGCGCCTACCAGCGCCAGGAAAGGATGTTCCAGACGATTAGTGAGCTCTCAAGCCCGGTCGCGCCAATCACGAGAGGCATTTTGGTATTGCCCTTGGTTGGAACAATCGACACAAACCGAACCGGGCGCATTATGGAGACTCTATTGCAGGAAATAAGTGCTCGCCAGGCCCAGGTGGTGCTGATTGATATCACGGGAGTGTCAATAGTAGATACATACGTGGCCAATCACCTATTGCAAGCGGCGCAGGCGGCCCAACTCCTGGGTGCGGAAGTTGTGCTGGTAGGGATTACCCCGATTGTAGCGCAAACAATCGTCACGTTGGGCATGGACCTCGGTCATCTTACCACCCGTGCCGACCTAGAGAGTGGGTTTACCTATGCTCTATCGCGCATGAAGGGTCGGCTCGTCTTTGTGCAATGACTTGAGCACAGAACACTAGTGCTATTGATGCGCCAGGCGACCGCACGAGAACCAGCCCCATTGGCGATGCTCGACCAACTGGGAGGCGTTGGCCGAATTACACCCCGGCCCCTTTCACATCTTTGGCCTCTGCAACCTTGATGCGATCGAGCGGCTGGCGATGAGCGTGCCAGGTGGCTGCGGCTCTGTGCCGCTTATGGCGTCAGTTGACAATTCCACGTGGCTTGATGCCCCGCGTTACGGTCAGGCGACCTTTATTCATCAGACGACAGACGCGATGTGGGCCTCCCATGCGAGTCGGCTGGAGTTTGCGGCCGAGTGGGATAGTACGGGGCGTTGTGTCGAGGCCGCCAGAGCAATCGCCATCTTCTGCGCGCAGCAGCGCGCCGTTGTCCGCTCCTGGGACGAAGCGCGCGAGCTACTGCCGATCTTCCACGCTCGTTACACCGCGCGGGCACAAGCACGCTAGCGTTCGAGACGGCGCCGGGGCGCTCCCCGGCCACCTGATCACTCGACCACCAAACGGATAGCACTGCAATGAGCTACAACGTCCCGATCAAGGTGCTCAACTCTTGCCTCCGGTTGCGCCCATAGGCAGCGACCAATCTACCTCTTGCCGTCTCCACGGCGCTGCTGGCATTGGAAGCCAGCCGGCCTGGCACGCTCGATGATGGAACACCGGCGACTGTAAATTACAGCGACGACGATCGCGGAGGCGAGCGAGGCCGTCGGCTGGGCGGCGAGTTGGCCGGCGTGACCACCAGCGACTGGCTGTGCATCCCCTGGTCGGGCTGCTCGATTGGGCCGTGGCAGTTGGGCCGTTCCTGATGCCTGAAGGAATAGCTTTGGTTGGGCCTCCCTCGAACATCTGCGTTAGGTCTTCTCCTTCCGATGCCGTCCCTACCCACAGGCCATGCGCTGATCAAGTTGCCACACCCGCGCATTCTCGTGCATCGGTGGGCCGTCGTCACAATAGCGGGCAACGGTATCGAGCAACAGGTCGAGCCGCAGCGGCTTGGCGAGATATTCGGGAATGCGCAGGTCTGCGGCACCGCCCGCGAGATCACGGGCTGCCGAGATCAAGACCACCGGAATCGTCGCCAGGCGTGGGTGCTCAAGCTGCCGCAGCCGAAAGGCTCGACCATCCAGCGTGGGCATCAGCAGATCCAGCAGGATGAGATCGGGCAGCGGCTGCATCTGCTCAAGCAGGAACAGCGCTGCGGCTCCATCAGCAGCACTTACCAGATCATGCCCATCATCCAGCAAGGCATCGACGAGCCAGGCTCGTACCGCAGCATCATCATCGACCACGCAGATTCGTCCCATCTTCCCTCCATCGATTGAGTGGGGTGCCGAGCAGGCACACGGCTGAATCGCATCTCACGATGAAACAGGGGCGAACGTGGCCTACAGATACAAGAGCAGCAGACGGGGCACCAGGGACAGACGGGGCACGGAATGCCGGCAACAGGGCGAACGCGGTAGCAGTAGTATAGCAGATCTGTCCAGGGTTCCAGGCGTCGATCGGAAGGAAAGTCGCGACGACCGCGGCTGTGCTATACTCACCCCAACGAAAAACCCGCCTCCTTCCTTGGCCGGTAGAGGCGGGCTTCCGTGTATTCGTTTGGCGTTGCGCCTGCCTCCATAGTAGCACCCCTCCCGCCTCCTGGCAAGGTGCTGGCAGCGCGCCGCCCTGCTGTCGTACTGAACCAATGGTCAGACTCAGCCCGGAAGACATCGCCCAACAACAGGTGCTGCTGGCGACCCACCGCCGGACACTGGCGCACCTGATGAAGCAGGCGGCGCATTTCAGCGCCGGCCATCTCCCCGCGCACATCGCCAGCGGCATCGATGAGGCCCGTGCTGAGATCGTGCAGATCAAGGCCGTGCTGCGTGAAAATGGCGTGACCGTCGCTGATCACGTGAATGACAGGCCGGCGTCGGGAGTATTAGTGTCGCGGCTGCCAGAGAAGGAGCGCTGTAACCGCCTGGCGATGATCGAGAAGGTGCGGCTCGCCTGGATCGAGGGCGTCCTCAAGAAATCGCTGCTGGGCGAGGCGCTGATTGCCCTCGACCTCGCCGAGCGAGAAGGAGCAGTGCTCAGACCCTACGGTATCGCCCGCCGGCGCCCGGACCAGGAAGATACTCTGCTCCCGATAGACACGCGGATCGTGGAGGTGTTCGAACTCACAAAAGGGCGCCTTACTCATCCTGGGCGCACCGGGGAGTGGCAAGACGACTCTGCTGCTGGAGCTGGCACGCGACCTCCTCGACTGGGCTACTATCGAGGATGGCCATCCGATCCCGGTCGTATTCAACCTTTCATCCTGGGCCGAGAATCGCTTGCCGCTCGTGAAGTGGCTCGTCGATGAGCTGAACCGGCAGTACGATGTACCGCGCAAGCTGGCACAGGCGTGGGTCAACTCAGATGCTGTGCTGCCCCTGCTCGATGGTCTGGATGAGGTGACAGACGAGCAGCGACCGGCATGTGTCGCGGCGATCAACGCCTTTCGACAGGAGCATGGCTTCCTGCCGCTTGTTGTGTGCTGTCGTGAGGCTGAATACAATGCGCTGCCGGAGTTGCGGCTGCATGGGGCAGTGGTGGTGCAGCCTCTAACCAAGGGCCAAGTGAACCGCTATCTTCACGACGCTGGGCCATCGCTGGCAGGTTTGCGTGCCGCTCTGGAGGATGACCCGATTCTCTGGGAATTGCTAGACATGCCGCTGATGTTGAGCATTGTCACGCTGGCATACCAGGGACAGGCGACGGAAGCGATTCCCAGCACGGGGACATTGGACCACCGCCGCAGCACTGTATTCGCGGCATATGTTGACGCCATGGTCGAGCGCCCACGCGCGGGAGCACACTATACGCGAGAACAGACCTTGCAGTGGCTGGCGTGGCTCGCGGCAGCGATGCAGCGTATGAACCAAAGTACCTTCTATCTGGAATGGATACAGCCTTCCTGGTTATCAACTCAGGCGCAACGGCGTGCCTTTCGGTGTTTGAGCGGGCTGATCGTTGGATTGGCCGGTATGTTGGTCGGTACACTGCTCTTCGCACTAGACAGCGGACTGCTTTTCGGATTAGTCGGTGGGCTGTGCTTCTGGCTGCTCGTCGGGATTATTGTCGGGCTTCAAGACGATATCCAATTGGCAGAAACATTATCTTGGTCATGGACGAATATAGGTCATAATTGGCGTAAAAACTTTGTTCCTGGGCTAGTCAGTGGATTGGTCGCCGGGCTGCTCGGCGTGATGATCCTATCTGACAGGGAGCCTGCCATTAGTCCAGTGGTCGCGCTGGTGACCATACTGTTTATCGCGCTGTTCTTTGGGCTGGTCAGCGGGCTAGTCCTGGGGCTGTTAGATAGTCTCGCAACCGGAACCCTTTCTACTCGCCTGACTCCCAATGAGGGTATTCGACGCTCACGACGAAGTGCGCTTATCAGTGCCGTAGTTGGTACGCTGATTGGCATGCTATTCGGCGCACTGCTAAACATACTGAGAACGGAGGCAGTGGTACTAATTGGTATGCTGCTCTTCGGGCTAGTTGGAGCGCTGGTCTTTGGGTTAAGCAAAGGCGGCACCGCCTACATCCAGCACTACATCCTGCGCCTGCTCCTCTACCGCAACGGCTTACTCCCACTCCGCCTCATCCCCTTCCTCGATCATTGCGCCGAGCGCATCTTTCTGCGCAAAGTCGGCGGTGGCTACATTTTCGTCCATCGGCTGCTGATGGAGCACTTCGCCTCACTCCACGAGAGCGCCTCATCGCCCACCAAGGAAGCGCCATGAATGACCACGACCGCCAGGAGCGGGCGCTCTGGAAGCTCTCTCAGGCCGGCTACCACGTCACCAGACAGAGCAGCCAGTACCTGCCACCACCGCCGAGAGTATCACCGAGATCGACACGCTCGCCGAGTTGGTCGCGTTTGCCGAGGCCGTCTATGAGCGCGTGTGGGTCGGGCGGAAGATCACGCCAAGCGCCTAGCACCCCGCGCCTGGTGCCTCCCTGGTGCCTCCCTGGTGCCACATTCCTGCTACACTCCGCAGTAGTAGCCCGCCTATCCAGGAGCCCACCCATGCCGCGCCTGCTCCTCATCCTGCTCATCCTCCTGCTCCTCGTCGGCTGCGGCCTGGCTGGCAGCGACGCACCGACACTCACCTGGCGGGCGACGATCATCGATGCGCAGACGCAGCAGTCCGTCACTGGCGATATCTTCGTTGATAGTCAGCCGGTCGCCATACAGGTCAAGCAGGCGGATATTCCAGTGCCATCAGACGGCGAACCGCACGAGCTGAAGGTTATTGCTGATGGCTACGCGGAGTGGAGCGTGACGTTGCGCGGCGAGACCAATCCGGGTCGGGTGCTCCATGGACCAGTCAAGCTGCGGCGCGCAGGACCGGGCGGGACGGTAGCGTGGCGGTAGACGAGGGGCGGCTCTTCACGATGCCGACACAGCGGCGCGGACGCGGCAGCACCCCTGGAGCGCGCAGCATCGTGTACGGACGGGTGCGCTAGGGGCGCCGACGCGATCCCTGACCCGCCGCGCTGCCGGCCTGTGGTATACTCTGCCAGCGCCGCGATCTGTGAGGACGTATGACCTGGGCTTACAATGCCAAAACCTATCGTTGGGAGGCGCTCACTCCCACCTGGCGCGCTATGGCGTGGCGGGCGCCGAATAGGCACGATTGGGAAACTGCGATCGAGGCGATAGGCGGCGATGTGCGCCACGTCAGCCCGGTCGTGTTCCAGAGCAGCGACGCGGCGCGAGCCTGGTGCGAGCAGGCGATGGCGCGCGAGCGGCTGGAGCTTGACACTGACCAGTAGCGCTCTCCCACCACACTCCAAGCTGATTTCGCCTGCCGTCGATCGAATATCTGTCCCGGTAGGTAGGGCAAGCACGCGCGCCCGCACAGTGCTGTATGACGACGGAGGGAAGCTACGATGCGCAAACATTCGTTGTTCCCGAGCTGTCTCTGCCTGGTCATGCTATCGATACTGCTCGGCGCGTGCGGCCAAGCAACTCCCGTGTCTGCGCAAACCATCCTGGGTCGGTGGGAGGTCATCGACCACAGCGGTATCGCCATCCCAAACTCGTTCTTTTGGTTTACCATGGAGTATCTGGAGTTTCGTGGAGACGGAACCGTCGCCTCGCTCGTACACTGACCACCAACGGATGAGGGTGAACTGAGGCTGAATAAAACGGCGCACTATGCCCTTACCAGCACCAAGCATCTCGCGGTGACTGGCGCCTGTCGGCACGAAGATCCGTGTACCGGGCTCTATACTGCGATGCTGGTTGGAGACGAACTCACGATTGGTGATCCGGCGGGGCGATTAGTGCTGAAGTGGGTTGCCACCACAAGTGAGGTTCTGCCGCCACCATTTGAAGGGCCGCTTCCGTCACCAACGCCTGCCCTGACGAAGTGATGATGAGCGACCACGATCCTGGCCCACGACCACACTCAGGAGTGAGTCACTGACAGCGATGATATGAGAAGTATGATGGAGGTATGAGCACCCGATCGCCTGGAGCTGATGGTTGATCCTGTTTCTGAGGCCAGCATTGCCGCTGCCTCGGTCGGCAGATCCTGATAACCAAACTCCACCACAACAAGGCGAAGCACGTTCGCCTTATGCTCCCTCTCGTTACAATTTACCCCGCAGGAGCGACCACAGCCTTTCTGCGCCCACCACGTCGCTTCGGCGGCGCGTCGGATGCCACGGGTAGCTCGATTTCCACAGCCGCCTGAGCAGCCGGCGCCTCTGGTGCGACATCAGCCGCTGCCGCCAGTATTGGCGCGACCTTGAAGCGCAGCGTATTCCCTGTGGTGCGTTGGAAGGTCAGTTCGATCCCGCGTCGCGCGGCTGCTGCTTTGAAGCGGTTGCGTATCGTCAGCCGCTTTTCGTCCTCTTTCAGTTCGGCTTCCCCGTAGTCGCCTCCCTGATAATCAGCCAGGAACGCATCGTACTGCTCTTCGAGAAGCTTGCGCTGACCTTTCCCTTTGTATTCGAGCGTTTGGACTTCCTGCGAAGTGAGTTTGCGCACGGTGGGCATACATACGTCCTTTAGTTCAAGAAATACACGTGTAGCACGGTATCGTACCGTGAAAGCGCGGATTGTGCAAATAACGCCGCGAATCAATACGTGATTATCACCAGCATCGCCTCAATTGCTGGTTGCGCGGTTCCAATCGCCAGGCCGCGCTCGACGCACTCAAGTGCCACGGTGCGATCTGCGGACGGCCGCCGGCGTGGGGAGTGTGCGGCCCGCTCGATTGGGTGCATCCGCACCCCGCTACGAGCTGCCGAACGCACCGAGCTAAAGAGCTGCATCCAGGCGTGGGACAAAGCCTGGAGACCGTCGACTCTGCTCTTTGGCGGTGTGTTTCGCCGCTCCTCTGGAGTGGCGCTGGCCGGGCGACCTTGCGATACTGCTGGCCGAGCTGCGCGCGGCTGGGCTGCTCGTGCGTGAGGGCGGCAGTCCCGTCGGCGCGATCTGGCTCATGCCTCACAGCGCGCCTGGCCGGCTCCAGACGCTCGCAGAGGAGCCTGGCGAGCCATGAGCCACGTCGCCGGCCTGGTCGAGCTGACCAGGCCGGCGACACTCCACGAGTTCTCTGATTGCGAACCGCGCTCGCTCGACGAGCTGGGCGGCTTCTACTTCACGCTGACACCGGACCTGATGCGCCCCTCGCTCTGGAGCTTGGAAAACGCGCCGCACCTCGCCGTCCTACTCGCCGCCAGCGCATGCTGGGACGGCAATGGGCTCCGGGCCTACCCCTGGCCGTCCACGTCGACCGTGCGCTTCTGCGGTAGCGGCGGCTTCGTCTTCGGCCGCAGGGCCGGCGGCTTTCCGTTTTCATCTGATGAGTATTACGAGTGGCTGAAGGCGATGCGCCCAGATGTGGCCGCCTGCCTCGATCTGCCCTGCGAGGCCGAGATCGCCACTGATAATGCCGAGATCGCGCGCCACCAGCGCTGGACGCTCGAAGCCGCCGGCGAGCTGATGCGTAGATGGGCGAGTTGGCGCTGGCTGGGCATTGCACGGGGTCGCACGCTGGAGCAGTAGAGCCCGACGCATACGCTTGCTCTGAAGTTTCCGCAGCCAGTTGGGGTGGTTGAGAGTGTGCCAGTTCTGATGCTTCAGAAGATGCTGTGGAGCACCTGAGCGCCAACCACGTGTATTCTCTGACCATCGACACATCAACACCATGAGAAAGCGAGGTCAGAGATGTGCCGCCAAATCCGTAACCTCCGTGATGCCATCGCAACACTTACGCCCGACGCATTCCGCCGCATCCTGGCGCTCGCTGTGCTTGTACTGTTCGTCGTCGTGTGTCTGGGCCGCCTGTTCGCACCGCAGGTCGTACTCTTCGGCGAGCTGGTGCCATTCGTCTCAGGGCTGCTCGTGGTGGTGGTGCGCTACTACTTTGCGGGACGCGAACGGGTCTGATTAGGCGGGGGCTGGCTCGGCACCTGCGGTGATTGTCGCCTCCAGCCGCGCCAGTTCCTCGCGTGCCTCGGCCAGTTCGCGGCGCATGCCTAAGCGTTCAAAGAGGTTCACTGCCGTACGCGCTGCCGTCGTCGCATCATAAAGGCTGCCCTGCAACTTATAAAGACGAGCATAGGCAAGTTGGAGATCGGCAGTGTGGCGACGCACATGAAATTTATCGGCCATTGCACTACTCACTTGCAGCGCCGTCGCTGCCTCCTCAAGATTGCCTTGCGCAAGATCAATTGTCGCCAGTTTTATCTGGATCGTAATGATTCCACGTGCGTAGCGGCCGAACATCTCGTTGCGCATGGGATGACCTTTCGCTGTTGCCTTGATCATACTCCATCAGCATAGCCTCGCGCCACTCTGAAGACTTCACGGCAATCCTCTGAACTTTCAGAGTTACCTTGCTCTGGATATTCTAGGCACGTTATGGAACAAGAGCGCGTGTGAGTGTAGTGTACTACAGGCAGGAACAGTCTGGATACAAAGCAAGGAGGACTCATATAGATAGCCTGCTGATCATTGGCCTGATCGCCTTCGTGGCCGGCCTGCTCCTGAGCAGACGGCGAGTGTCGCCCCAACCGCAGATCATCTATGTCGTGTCGGAGCCGGAGCAGAGCAGTGGCCTGGGCTGCCTGCTGCCGCTACTCGTGATCGGCTTCGTATTATTCGTGGTGTTCGCGGTGCAGTAAGAACAGTTAGCGCGAGTGCAATCATTCTAGGAGCAGACGTGGCGATCGAGGCGGTCGGCTGGGCGATCGGGTGTGGACCTGGAAGCCGTCCCACAATCAGCGCTGGGCAACCTCATCTTTCTTTTCGCCGTGGCTGGCGCAAGCTCGTCACGCCAGCCACGGCGAAGCGCAGGCTTTTAGGGGTACTCTATCGCGAGCTTGCACCTCCTTTCTTCAGAGCACTATCGATACAGCGCGCAACGGGGCGCGAACAGCGAGCACCCATGCAACGGTGTGGTTCAGCTTGATCAAGGGAGCGCCAGGATAGTGGTACAATGAGGAGGCGCTACCCAGGCGACTTCGGTCGTGGGTGGTGGTGAGCCGGCCTGATTGCCCGCGTGATGGTGGAAGCGGTCGGGCCGGCTTTGGTATGTTTTGGAATATCTCCGATTCGGGCGCGCTCTGTACTATACCAGTTACCGACGATCGTGATGGGCAAGTTGTCTGCCCAGCCCAGTCTAGTGGAATTGCATCTCGGCATAGCACAGCCTTCGCTCTTTCTTCCTCCTGGGTCCTGGTGATAGACGCCTCAGACAAACGCGGGATGCAGTCTTCCTTCTTCGGTGGAGAGTTTACAGGCACCTTCCTTACTTTACACCACTCTGCTTATCTGGTATTATTGGCGCGGAAAATCTTCCGTGCAGCAGGATTATAAGTTCTCTTACTCCATGTGTCAAGAATATTATCTTCCACATCGGAAAATTCGCCGGTGTGCGGAAGGAACAATAAAATGACTACGAAGACAGTAGGGGAGCTTTTAGACGATCTCTTCAAAACGTACCTTCATCCCAGTGGGAGGGAGTACACGTATCAGGAAGTCGCTAAAGGAGTAGGGGGCGAACTCGACCCAACCTATATCGCGAAGTTGCGGAAGGGGAAAATTCCGAACCCCGGAAGAAATGCTATCATGCTCCTCTGCCGCTTCTTCAAAATTCCGCCTAGCTATTTTTTTCCTGAACTTCAACCTCCTCACAACCCGGATGCCTCACAAAGAGAGGACTCTCTCAGCATTGCACTGCGAACGTCGCGTATTCAACCACATGTTAGAAAAAAGATTGAAGAACTGCTTCGAGCATTGGAGCAACCAGAAGAAGAGGGTGGGAGATCTGATTGAAGTTCTCACACGCAGATGCAGATAACTCCCTCTGCGTGCAAGGAATTTGATTGGATGGGGAACAGGAATAACTATAACATTCCTCAACGACCTGAAAAGTGGATACCCAGAACCCTGGAGAAAAATCGATGGGCCTCAACTAGCAATCACGGTAAGATGTAGGAGTGTCAAATGGCGAGCCAGGATACTTTTGAGGTGCAGATGCAACTGGCATTTCAACAAGTAGTGGAGGAACTTGGTGAAATCTTTTCATTCGGGGAGTTCTTAGCATCGGTCATTGGCTGGCGGCAGAAAGATATTCGTATCGAGTGCGACCAAATGCCTCTAGGCATGACCGGCTATAGTATTGGCCTTTGTGATTGCTTCCTTGTTTGCACACAGCCTGGGCTAAACTCCACTCAAAAACTTGTAACAACACTGCATGAGATTTGGCATATCCGTCGAGGTGATGTTCCGCTACTCTCCGCTGGCCCACAAACACCCACCTATCAGGTATTCATTCAGAGGAGAGATAGACATACTTCCGTCGTATCCAGGCAGTTCAAACCTCAAACACACCGCTTTCACCATATGTATAATACTCCCAATGAGCGGTTGGTGGAGACGCTCGCGCGGCGCACAGCGCACGCTATTATCACATACGAAACATCGAACCATGAAATCGCAAAAACTGTATACGAATGGTAGGTATTAGACATGCCAGCGAGTAGAATCGTTTTTCTCACCTTGGCGCTCATATTCGCTGTGGTTTACTTTTTCCGACTATATAAAACAGGTAATGCATCTAATAGATCAGCAGTGGTTAAGTTAGTAGTCTTTGCACTTCTTATCCCTATTCCATCGATTGCACCCTCATTAGATCCACCCCTCTGGCTCCGTCCTCTCGTCAACTTTGGACCACAATATTATGGTACTGTATTTTGTTGTCTGGCGATAAATCAGATAATGTATAACAAACCCCATATACCTATAATCAAAAACGGTTTATTTCCAGTTGTCACAATTTTATATATACCGCTCATTATTTTAGCATACATAGAAGGAGAGATACCTGTCGGTTTTACAGATAATAAACTATTTCCACATACATGGTCGTACTACACACTAACTCTACTCGATTATTTTATTGTACTCTATATTGCAATATATATAACATATAAGCTAGGAATGCGACTAAAACAAGACGTAGAACCAGTGCTTAAAACCAGATACATACTAGCATTTATTGGAACCGCCGCAATGATGATTGGATATGCGATGGTTGAAATAAACGTTCTATTGTTTTTGATTGGGAATGATGTATTTCTCCAGACCATTAACAACACCTATAAAAATATTCTTACCTTCGCTTCATTTCCGTTTTTCCTAAGCTTTTTAATCCCTCGACGTATCATAATGGTGGGAATCAAATTCATAAAAACGGAAACAAAAAGCACACAACGCCAGAGCCATCTGCACTATCTTCATCAACATCTTGCAAGAATCACACCAGAAGTCATTCTTCAGAAGGATACGGTTTACGAGGAAGATCTGGTAACTGAGATTGCCGATTTATTGTTAATCATACGGAGCAGTAGAAACCAATCGTTCATTTCAGCGCGCCGTGAAGCCGCGATGATCCTGACACTCACCCAGAACTCCCAGGCGCTCACGATTTGAGAGGACCGTATCGAGGTGCCGGAGCACTACAACGATGTTGCCTACTATATAGCATTAGCCAAGCAACTGAAACAATTGGAAACCCAGGTATGAATCTTAGAAATCGTCCTGAGCGATTGGCTTATATTATTTCCGGTGCGATCCATCCGGGGGTGCTACTGATTGTTTCAATGACAGCAGTTGGTATATATGCAAGAGGGAATGTTGGGGCTGCACTCGCTGACACAGGCATCTTCTTCGCTGGTATTCTCCCTGGCTGGGCCTACCATTTCTCGGCTCTGCACCGCAGAAAGACCCTCGACTACACGCGCGTCACTCACTATCACCGCTACACACTCATCGCACTGGTGTTGGGCCTCGGTTTCGTCTTCGCTATCTATCGCTGGATTGGCGTTCCAACACTGCAAGTGCGATCCTTGATAGTGATCCTCCTGGCGGTTCTAGGATGCATTCTCATCAACCGCTTCTGGAAGATCAGTTTTCATGCTGCCATTGCAATGATATGCGCAGCACTGTTTGTGTCTATCGTCCCTCTGGTTGCGGTATTCCTCACCATACTTGGGATTATCGCCGGGCTGTCGCGCCTTCTACTCAGACTGCATACACCTGCCCAGGTAGTGGCCGGATGGCTCTATGGATTTGGCTCCACTGGTGTATTGCTCTTCCTCATGCACTAGCGCCCCGTAGCGTTCGCATAATCGTTCGCCGCCGGGAACAGACGCGCAGGGTATAACGTTAAGGCATATCCGCTTCCCATCAGATTCTCGCTCGATTCCCAAAAGGGCGACGGCCGCTACCTCGGTGATGCAATGAGATTGCGACTGACCCAGGCCCTTACGACGCTCCTCTGGCGGTCGCCCGCTTTCCGGTGGTCAAGGACACCGCGAGTTCCTGATACACAATACCTTCGAGAACAGGTATGGATGATGACCAGGGGCACCACCTTGAAGCACTCCTTCAGACACACCGAAACGTACAGAATTCCCGTTTTACACGTTGACCCGACGATGCTCCTGAAAGCATCGCTGCCTACGAATTGCCAGCTTCGACCAGCTCGGTGATCGCCTTGGCCTCACGCGCTACGTCGATGTCGTTTTGCTTCGCTTTACGAGGCTTCTTCTTCGGGATGACCAGCCCCTGATCTACCAGCCCGGTGTAAAGCGAATCGTAGAAGGCTGCGAATTTTCGATGATGCCGGGCCGAATAGTACGGCATAGTCGTGACTATTTCCGATTTCCCTTCTCCGCCTGCGATCCGGGCGGCGATCGACGCGATCTCAGCGGGGGTATAGTTCATCCGGGAAACGTCAAAAGCAGATTTTGACGCGGAAAAATCTGTCAAATCTAGCGGAAACTTTTCCGCTGATTTCGGGAAGCTTTTCGGGCTGTTTTTCCGCCGATTGCTGGAGCAGCAACTCGTCGAGCAGCTCGCGCCACTGGTCTGCGAAACCTCCATTTGCCACTGGAACGGTTGACACAGGAGATATCTCCGGTGGTGGTTCAGCCGGCTCAGGGTGGCGCGGATAGCGCGCCGCCAGGTCAGCTATCGCCACTGTGCGCAAGGCGTTGGTCACATAGGGGATGCGCCCCAGGACCTCGCTGCCAGGCCGCCGCAGCACCGCCACGCCCGGCTCGTCAATCACTGATGGGTCGTAGGTCGGCCTACCGCGCTGGCTGCCCATTGCTACCGCGATCAGCCGCTCGTTCGCCAGACCCATCACAACCCGGTTGGTGAGGTTGGCCTGGACCTGGTTCGGCAGTACATCAGCCGTCGGGTGGTGGGTCGCCACAACCACAATGATGCCGGCGCCAGCACCCATGCCTGCGAGTTCGCCGAGAATAGTGCGCTGGGCCGGCGAGATCATGAAGACCTCGTCGGCCAGGATCAGCAGAAACGGGATCGGCATCTCCGCGCGCCTGTTGTACTGAAAGATGTCTTTGGCGTTGATCTGCGCCATTAAGCCGTTGCGCCGGTGCATCTCCTTGCGTGCGGCCAGGTACCCGTCCTGAAGCGATCCATCGTAGCGGTTCGCGCCGGTCTGCTCGTCAATGACATCGGCGTACAGCCGAGCGTGCGCCAACGGCATGGCGATGTCCTGGTAGTTCAGGCCGGACTTGGGGTCAAGCATCCAGACATGGGCGGTGTCTGGGCCAAGATCAAGCGCCAGCAGCGCGATAAGTTCCATCAGGCTGCTCTTGCCGAGTTGCGTCGTGCCGAAGACACCCAGGTGTTGGGTCGGCGAAAACGGAAGCGCATGCCAGCGCCGGCCATCGTACAGAAACGGAATCCCCTCGCCCATGGCATAGAGGCCGTCGCAGTGCATCGGAGGCGGAAGCCGATCGAGCGCGTCGAGGGTCGTCTCGCGCGGATCGACCAGTGCTGGTTTCGGAGGACGCGGCGGAAACAGAGCGGGCAGATCGCGCATGTGTCGGGCCACAGGAGACTCCAACTCTGCCGTGCGGGGACGTGGTTCCGGCTCCATCTGCGGCATGCGTGGCGCAGGCTTTGTTTTCGCCGAACGCGATGCAGCGCGAGTTGGAGCCGTGGTCGCCCGTTTGGATCGGGTCTGCCGCAGCGCCGATCGCCCCTTCGGCCGACCACCACGCAGCCAGCGACCAATCGATGCTCGCACATTGGCGGCCAGGTCGAGGAGCCATGCCATCACACGGACGAACGCCACGAAAACGATCACTGCCACCGCGACAGCTACGATCAGCAGAGTATCGAGTTGTGCGCTTGTCTCTTGGCCCACGATCATCCCTACTTTTTGCGCTTGCGTCGGCGCCCCATCAGCAGAATCTCGCCAAGATAGGCGATAGCTGCCCCGAGCAGGAAGGAGAGCAAGGAGACCAGGAGGTCCCAGGCAAGCTGTCCAACCCAGTCCTCTGGACGAGGCAGATAGCCCTCGACCAGTGGCTGCACGATTTGCGGGCGAGCTTCACGGGTAGTATACACCGCGTCAAAAGCTAAGACAAGCCTATACCACCATGTTGCCCGCTCACTGAGCGTACACTCTAGGATGACCACTGCCACAGCGACGATAAAGCTGATCAGGATATTCAGATACAATGGCTGGTTGAGGTACGGCAGCATCGTCACGACGATCTGCTCGATGACCTCTGGATTACTTCCACCGTCTCGCTGTCGGGTGATGGGCGAAATATCCTGGGCCAGATGGATGATGGTCGCGCGAGCTGAATACCCGATGAACACTGCCGAGCCGATCAGCCGCAGAAGCGGCAGCACTCTATCGACGATCGGGCGGGGCAGGGGGGCGCTATCGTCGATGTAGGTATCTGCCCATCCTCGCCGTCGTGCCCTCTGGCGCTGCGGAGGCGGCTCGCCTTCTTCCTCCTCGTCATCGTACTCCTCGTCTTCTTCCTCCTCATCATCGTAGTCAGGCTGCCGTCGAGCGCGCGGCTCCTCATGTGAGCGGGGCGGGGCCTGGCGCTCATCCTCTTGCTGGGCTGCGAGGCCGTCGTTTCGCCTGTCTTCCCACTCGCGCGTCGCCGAACCGCGCTCGTTCCGTTGCGCGGGCGGCGTCTTCGCCACCCAGTTTGTGGTACCGGGAGGCGGGATGTAGCGCAGATCGTCATCGCCAGCGTCGCCCTGGCCCTGAAAGAGTTGCTTCATCCGTGGTGTTTCCTTTCGGTTGAGTGGTCGGGAATACCTATGGCATGGGGTCCTTTTCCGCGCCAGACCAGGGTAGATCGGCGCCTCCTGCTGTGCTGGCGCGTTAGACGGTACCCACCGCCCTGCCCTGCTTATAGATTCGTCGGTGCGGGTAGTGGGTTGGCCTTCTGCCAGCGGCGCTCCTAGTCCCCAAACTCCATGCCTACACTAGCAAAGGGATCGTCCCCCGCAGCCTCCTCGCTCCGAACCGCAGCCAGAGCGGCCGGCTGTGGCACGGCAGGTACAAAGGGCATAACTCTCCTGGTGGTGGCCCTGCGAGTGGTAGCGGATGGGGTATCACCACCGGCATCACTAGCGGCACCGCTTCCCATGTTGCCGGCCAGCCGGTCATAGAGCTGCTGGAGCGCCGCAAGCACTGTAGGTGTTAGCCCTTCCTCAACCAGCAGCACGGCGATCTCGCGCCGGCCCGCTGCGGGGATGGTCAGGCCAGCCGCATCGGCACCCAGCCAGAGCAGCGCGCGGGTGGCGGCGCTGACTGGACCTGCCTGGTCGATGGTCGTGCGCAGCGTCTCGCTGGTGCGCGCCGGGAGTCGCTTCATCTTGGTTGCCATGTGCAATGCCCTCCGACGTTTGCGGCGTCGCCTCTCCCTACGCCTGTGCCCGGATCAGCCGCCGCGCCAGGCGCGCATACCCGCGCGCGATGGCGAACTGTGCATCGTCCACCACCTCGGCGAACGGGTACACCGCCCGGATCGCCTCGACCTTGATCTCCTGGAGCGCGCCGCCGCCACCGAGGAGCACATACTCCAGGTCGTTGCCCTTGCCGTAGTCGGCTTGCAGGTTGTTGACCAACGTGCCGGCATTTTCGATTAAGGGCCGGTCCCAATGGGAAGGCAGCGGCGCGCGGCGCCCGCCCGCCAGCGTGACAGATTTAGTGCGGATGGCCTGATCGACCTCGTGGAGCGAGAAGTCGCGATCAAAGGCCGCGATCAGCTGATTCTTGACCTGGGTTAGTGCCCGTGCCGTTCCGGTCGGGTAGGTCCGAAAGCTGCCCTTGACGCGCCTGGCCGCATCCAGCTTGCCGGCGTCGTCGGTGTTGTGTCCTAAATCGAGCGCCAGGCCGCGTCCTTCGCGGTAGCGCGCATCGCCAGCCAGTTCGCCGTTGTTGTCCAGCATCACGCAGAAGGCCAGCGCCTCCTGCTCGGCGATCACGCGCACTTTGGTATAGTAGCCGGGCAGCGCATCGCGCAGCCGGGCAAAGAGCTGCTGGCACAGCGCTTCATCCTCGGCCCAGGAGCCGGGCAGCCCACTCACGCAGAACCCACCCGTGGCCGGGTCGTTCAGCCCCAGCCGCGACCGAGCTGCCAGCGCCAGGGCGGGGATGAAGGCGGGGTCGGTGAGGCGGTCCTGGGTGAGCAGGACGCGCACACTGCCTAACCGCTCGGCGTCCTCGCCAACCCACCAGTGCTTTCCGCCAGCCTGCACCGTCTCGGCCGTCGCAATCGCTCCGGTCGATCGGCGCTCGGCCTGCGCGATCTGGGCCGGGAAGATCAGCGGCGGCAGCTCGTTGCCCTGTGGGTCGATCACGATTTTCTTGACAAAGCCGTGGCCGTAGTTATCACCGTGCGCGTACATCGTCGCTCCTCTCCTTGCTTGGCTGCCAGTGGACGGCCGGCAGCACTGATACTTTCGTTGTCATGCCTATTCCCAGCCGACGATCTGGCGGCTGGACACGCGAACATCACCGCGCGTCGTCTCGACGGTGACATCGCCGTTGCTATGATAATCAATGATGGGAGCGCGCCGATTGCCGTTTCGTGTCGAAATGAGCGCATATCTTGGTCGGTGTGAGGATGCGGCTGAGAGCGGCGCTGATGTTTCCGGCTCATCCTCCGCTGCTCCCATCTGGCGGGGTGAGGCCGGCCCCAGCGTCGAGCGGGTCAGGGACTCGCTGATATACTCCAGCACATCGCGGATGTCCTCGTTATCCTCCAGCATCCCGTCGAACGGCATGGCCACACCGCTGACGGTCTTGACCGTCTGGCCGATCTCGCGAAGTGTGCGGTCGATCCCGCCCACAAGACTGCGCATCACCGCCGCCAGTTCCTCGCGCTCATCCACCGTCAGGTTTGCGAAGCCGATGAGTGCTTTCTCTTGCGCCCGGAGCAGCGTCGCCCTGAGAATCGCGATGTCGGCCTGGGTCTGCAACTCATAGCGCTTGACCAGGTGGGCCTGGCGCACCTGCTCGACCAGCTCGTCGCTACTGACCGGCGTCCACAGCAGTGCGGGAATGATCACAAAGCCGATGATCCCGATCAGCACCTGCTGATAGATCAGGCCGGTCTCAGCGACGATGGGCTGCGCCGCCCACCAACTCCATTGGATCTGGAACGAATAATACAAGAGGTACAGCGAGCAGCCGACCACGACCAGATAGCCCCAGGTACGCGCGTTGACCTTCTGGAGCAACATCCCGCCCGGCGACCAGGGGATCAGGAAACTAACCAGGCTGGGCGGCGCAAGCACCAGGATCGCGGTGAAGGCGATTGCCACGGCCGTGCTTTGGGTCAGCTCGCGCTGCACGCCCCACCAATAGACCGCCGAGCCTGCCATCGCGATCAAGGCGAGCAGCGCCAGCAGCGTCTTGGAGGTAAACTGAAACCCCTGGTTGCGGCGATGTTGACCGCGTACCATATCGAGATAGCGGCTGCTCACGGCGATACCTCCTCTTCCCCAGGCGGCCGACCCCCTGCTCGCTCGTTCATCGTGTCTCTCCTGATGGATTGCCAGCCATCCAAAACTCACCAGATTGCGCGAGGTGTGCGCTCATCAGCCCTTCCCCTCCGACCACCGCAGCAGCTCGGCCAGCGCCTGCTCGATCAGGAGCTGCTGTGCTGCCGGGTCGGGTGGTGGCAGAAACGTGACCAGCCAAACTTGCAGCGCCTCAGTGTTGACTGCGGCCCGCTGCATCTGTTCTGCCACCCGCTCCACCAGGTCGAGCGGCGGTGCGATGGGACGGAACGCGGTAGCTTCGGTCGCCAGATCGTCCAATTCGACGAGAGGTGGCGGATCGGCTGCGGGCAGCTCGCCTCGCGGTGTCCACTGGCCGTCGAGGAAGGCCCGCGCCACCTCGCTCTGTGTACTGTTTCCCGTGTTCAGCACCTGTTGGTTTACTTACCTCGTGTCTTATGTGTGTAGCGTTTTCACTTGCTGGGAGCGGATATGTAGGAGGGGCATGGGACACGAGGTCGGTAAGTCGCGAGGTGCTGAACACGGGAAACAGTACACTCTGCGCGACGTACAGGTGCCGTTCGCCCCGGTCCAACAGCAGCCGATCCGATGCCCGCGTCTCACTCGTTCCCAGGTTGTACGGCGCCAGCGCAGCCAAAACCGTCAGGTGCTCACTCAAGATGCGCCAGGCGTGCCAGTCGGCCCGTAGCTCAAGGCGGCCATCGCTCCAGCGTGCCTCATCCCCCAGCATTTCCCACCAGAACGAGATTCAGCGCGCCGGGCCGTCGTACCCTAGCGCCGCCTCCAGCATCGGCGGCACCGGCAATTCAAGCGCGATCAGGCCCGTCGGTGCGGCATGGTTCATTCCCGTCCCCTTCCGTAGGAGGTCTTTTGGTCCATCGCCTGCGGCTCCGGCCACGCCTCACCCAGTAGCTTCTCCAGGCCGCCTCGCCCCAGGTGCGTCCATTGCGGTTTGTGGTAACACTGCCCACTGTTGTGCCAGGAGAAGAACACGCGAACGAACGTCTCACCGAACTGCCAGACCAGTCGATCGTCGCGGGTCCAGCATGAGCCACGGGCGCTGTGGTGTTCGACCCACACAAAGGGGCGGCCCCTATAGCGCTTGCGCCAGGCGGTCGCCAACTTCTCGGCCATGTTGGTGATCGAGGTGCCAAAATTCTTCCCCAAATACTCCAGCTCGCCGTCGAGTTCGCTCGCGACGATGACGAGCGCGCCGCTGGGCAGCTCGTAGACCCGGATGCGGCAGCGCGCCTCGCAGCGCTGGTATCCGGCGTAGGTGTAGATTTCCTCGTGTATCAACACCCTGGATCGTCTCCACACATGAAGCAGGGGGCAACCCTGTTCACCCCCCAGGTCGTATCTACTCGTCGCCCTCTCCACCATTTTGCCCGCTGCGCTCCTCGCCGGCGGCCAGTAACTTGGAGGTCGCCACCGACCAGGCGATCGTCTCGTCCAGCAGCCCCTCAATCAACGCAACCCATTCAGACTTGATCCAGTGAGCCCGAATATAGTCTTTGGTGATTGGGTTTGGGATGTTCGCCACGATCGGGGATATCTCTTTGGTCTGCGCGGAACCCCGCGCCACGTCGGTGCCAGGGCCGAGGGGGATCGAGCAGGCATAAAAGGGGGGTTTGAGCGGGGGCCGCTGATCAGCAGCGCGGAAGGCGTCGATCGCGTCGAGCACGTCATACTGGCGCATCAGCGCGGTGGTCAGGTCGCCGGTCAGCGTGCTCTTGGCCGTCACGAGCAGTGGCTCACAGAAGCCCACGTCCAGCAACTCGTGCAGGAAAGCTCGGAAGCGCATCTGTGATTGCTGCCGACCACCTTCCAGGGTACGCCACGCGAACGTGATGCCGAAGCGATCGGGCGAGTGCTTCATCTCCGAGAGGCTCTGCACGCCCTCGGCCACGACGAACAGGTTAGCCGTCTCGATGGCCCAATGGGTGACGAAATTGCCGCCGCTATGCTTGATCGTCACCTGAGAGAAACCGGCCTCCTCCATCGCCTCGTCGAGCGCACCGTTGCGCCCGGCCTCGCAGAGCCAGCCGCTATAAATCTGGCGCTCTTTGGTGGTCAACCCGGTGCTCCACTGGAGAAGTGGGTCGGCCACACGCGGCAGTGGACGCCGTGTCGGGCCACGGCTGAAGAGCCGGTCATCGGAGTTCATGCGCGTCTCCTGGTGTGGAATCGTTTTGTCGTGTGCGTGGGAGCGCGAGCCGCAGCCGAGCGAGGAGGCGATGCAGGTCTGTGTCGTTGTTGTGGCTGCGCGGCGTTTCTAGGTAGGCTAGCGCCTCACTCGCCGCAACCAGCAGGTCAGGGGCCAAGTCCTCGGTAGCAACCGGAATCTGGTAGCCACCAACCAGGACCTCATAGCCGCCCTGGTAGGCCGCGGCAACGTTGCCGCCCAGGCCAGCATACTCGCCGGCTATGATCTCGACAGGCTCTCCGATCTTGTACAGCGGTGTTGGGTGCGGTGGGTTCACCGTCGGCATAATCGCTCCTTCTTGGAGGGCAGTCTCATCATTGGCGCAGGCATCGTGTAAGCGTGCTACGAATTGAGCTACCTCGGCATCCACATCGGCAATCCACGCGGTCACGTCGTCATGGTCGAAGGGCGTGCCTATATCTGTCAAAGCTTCCAACGCCAGTACCGCCTTGTCCAGCCGATCCAGGGTCCGCCAGAGCGATGCGCGCTCGTCAGGCAAGAGAATGCTAAAAGGAGGAGTGATGAAAGAAATAGACATATAGCTTCCACTTGTAAATAAGGTTTATTCTGTAATCTATGTAAAGTATATATTCTTGACAAGTTTTTGTCAAGGGTGTATATTGAGTACACCATGTAAAGGTGCAGGAGGTGCTAGTTTGGATAATGAATACATCACACCGAAGGAGGCAGCTGCACGGCTAGGTGTGACCCGACAGGCTATCTATCAATGGATCAGGGAAGGGCGGCTTGAAGCAAAGCGATTTGGATCGCTAAGGGGTATGCGCATACCACGAGTAGCATTACAGGAGTTTGAGCGAAGTTCAAGCGTTCGACCCAAGGAAACTGAGGAATCTGAGGAACTTGAGGGGAATCAAATACCCACCCTGATAGCTGCCTAACTCAGCGCTATCCTACCAGGGTGGGTATCCTCTAAAGCAGCACCTCCTTGCACCTGCTCAGAAGTACCGCCCTTGTTGCTTCGCACATCCCTGCCAGGATGGACGAAGCATACAAGCTAGTAAACACCAGGCAAAACGATAAGTCACGCCGCCTAGTGGTTGACCACACAGGTTTTGCGGTGTGGAGGAGGCTTGGAGGGGGCCACCCCCTCCAAACCACCCCCGCAAAACTACTGTGGTGGACCACTAGTGGCATTACCATTCAATGACCCTGATGATGTTGCGTCAGGATTTCGACCAACGGGATCAGTTGGAATCTATTTGGATCAATTCTGATCACAATCTGCGATTATCGCTTTGCGCGACTTCGCTAGAATTGGACAGCGCACTCCTACACTCTTTGGCATGCACCTGAACAAACGTATATATGCGGTTTCTTTCTCCACCGCGCTGTGTCATGGTGCATAGCGTGGTGGAGATACCTGCTTCGCTGCCGGTTGTAGGGAAGAGAAACAAAGTTTGATGGGGGGCGTGGAATTTACCCTCCCGTTGAACGTTGTGGTGGAGTGGTTGTTATACGACTTCAGAGCGGTTGCCCTGAGTCTTGGTAGGTAGACAAGGATCGAATCCTACCAAATCAGCCTAAAAGAATGGCGGGGAGAATGGGATTTCCCCTCTGTTCCATCGAATGATTTCACGAGCCGCATTGCAATGCGGCTCGTGAAATCATTCGATGGAACAGAGGGGGATCAGCCCCCAGAAAATAACGCACGCTAGTTGGTGCTATAAGTGGGAAGTGTTCCCCATGCTGCCGGCCGAGATGTCTGTGGCTCCCCGACGTGGATTCGAACCACGAACCTACTGATTAACAGTCAGCCGCTCTACCGTTGAGCTATCGGGGACTATGAAATTTCCAACGGGGATTATACACACGTTCGGAGCACATGTCAAATATCACGCCCTGAAATTCCTCTCACCCACCCCGAAAATCACCCATCGCCACCGGGGATGGAAGTCGCCGCCGATCGGGTATAATAGCCATCGGCCGCATTCTTCACAGGCCACCGTCATGATTGCCGGGCGACCCGTCCCGCATTGGGAGCTTGCCTTCCTGGCGCCGATGACTGAACCAGGATCGCCGCTCACCACCATCTGATGGAGCACTTCCATGTCCGCTAGCAACCCCGCGTCGCGAATCGAAGAGCTGCGCGAACAGCTTCGCTACCACCTCTACCGCTACCACGTCCTGGACGACCCAATCGTCAGCGATGCTGAGTACGACGCACTGATGCGCGAACTGCGCGCGCTCGAAGATGCACACCCCGATCTGATCACGCCCGACTCGCCCACGCGGCGGGTGGGCGCCGCGCCCTCGGAGAAGTTCGCCAAGGTGCGCCACCCGGTTCCCATGCTCTCGCTCGGCAACGCCTTTGACGAGAACGACCTGCGCGCCTGGCGCGACCGCGTCGCCCGGTTGCTCGGCCCGGACACGCCCGTCGCCTATGCCGTCGAGCCCAAGATCGACGGCCTGGCGATCGCCCTGACCTACGAGCAGGGCCGCTTCGTTCGCGGCGCCACCCGTGGCGACGGCGAAGTCGGCGAGGATGTGACCGCCAACCTCCGCACCATCTCCAGCATCCCGCTGGCCTTTCAAGAGATTGGAGATTGGAGATTGGAGATTGAGGGTACCCAATCTCCAATCTCCAATCTCCAACCCCCAACCCGCATCGAGGTCCGTGGCGAGGTCTACATGCGCATCGCCGACTTTGAGGCCCTGAACGCGCGCTTCGCCGCCGCCGGCGAGCGAGTCGCCGCCAACCCCCGCAACGCCGCCGCCGGCTCGCTGCGCCAGAAGGACCCCGGCATCACCGCCGGGCGCCCGCTGCGCTTCTTCGCCTATGGCGTCGGCCCGATCGAGGGCGCCCGGCCGCGCTCCCAATGGGAGGCGCTCCAGTTCATGCGCGCGCTCGGCTTCCCGGTCAACCGCGACGCGCGCCGCTTCGCCGATTTCCAGGAGGTGCTGGACTACTGCCGCGAGTGGATGGCCCGCCGCGACACGCTTGAGTACGAGGCCGACGGCATCGTCGTCAAGGTCGATAGCTTCGCCCAGCAGCAGGAGCTTGGCATCGTCGGCCGCGACCCGCGCTGGGCGATCGCCTACAAGTTCCCGGCCCGCGAGACGACCAGCCGCCTACTTGAGATCGTGATCAACATTGGCCGCACCGGCGTGGCGACTCCCAATGCCGTGATCGAGCCGGTCAATATCGGTGGCGTCATGGTGCGCAACGCCAGCCTGCACAATGCCGACTACATCCGCGACCGCGACATCCGCATCGGCGACTACGTCACGGTCAAGCGCTCGGGCGACGTCATCCCCTATATCATCGGCCCGATCGTCGATCGCCGTGACGGCACCGAGCAACCCTGGCAGATACCCGAGCGCTGCCCGTCCTGCAGCACCCCGCTTGAGCGCCTAGAAAACGAGGTGGCCTACCGTTGCCCCAACTTCGGCATCTGCCCGGCGCAGGTCGTTCGCCGCGTCGAGCACTTCGTGTCCAGGGGCGCGATGGACATCGCCGGGCTTGGCGAGCGGCAGGCCCAGCTCTTCGTCGAGCAAGAACTGATTAAAGATGTCGCCGATCTGTACTGCCTGCGGGCCGAGCACTTCGCCGGCATGGAGGGCTTCGGCCCGAAAAAGATCGCCAACCTGCTGGCCGCGATCGAGGAATCGAAGCGCCGGCCGCTCCAGCGCCTGATCACGGGCCTTGGCATCCGCTTCGTCGGCGAGGTCGCGGCCCAGGCGCTTGCCGAGCACTTCGGCTCGCTCGAGGCCCTCGTGGCGGCCACCGAGGAGCAAGTCAAGACAATCGGTGGTCTTGGCCCGGCGGTTGCGGCGAGTGTGGTCCAATTCTTCAGCCTCCCGGCCAACCGCGCGCTGGCCCAGAAGCTGGCCGAGGTCGGCGTCCAGCCGACGCGGCCGGAGCGTGCCGCTCGCGCCGGCAATGCGTTGGATGGCCTGACGTTTGTGATCACCGGCACGCTGCCGACCATGAGCCGCGAGCAGGCCGCCGAGTTGATCGCGGCCCACGGCGGAAAAGTCACCGGAAGCGTCACGAAAAAGACCAGCTACCTGCTCGCTGGCACTGAGCCCGGCGGGACCAAGTACACCAAGGCGATCGAGCTGAAGATCGGGCTGCTCGACGAGGCTGGGCTGCTGGCGCTGATCGGCGGTTCGCCATCGCCAGACGAGCCCACGCCGCAAAGCGAAGCCGGAGCAAGCGCCACACTTGATTCGACCGGCGACGCAAGCCAGATGTCGCTCGATATCTGATTCGTACTGCCTGCTATAGTATAGACTTTATCTCGATTTGTGGTATAGTGTCGCTTCATTATGATGAAGGAGCAATCAATGAGCGGCTTACGCTATACCGATTTGGCCCGCAAACCCTTGGATGTGTTAGATATGACCAGTCTCACGGTTGACGAATTTCAACAGTTGCTGCCTGCCTTCGAGACCACGTTTCAGGCGCATGTGGCCGAGTGGCGTCTGGATGGCAAGCCGCGTACTGCTCGACGTTACACCACCTATACCAATTGCCCGCTGCCTTCGCCCCAAGATCGGTTGTTGTTTATCCTGGTCTATCTCAAAACCAACCCGCTCCAGAGTGACCCACGGGATTATGTTTGGCTTGCCGCAGGGCAAAACCAATCAGTGGATACACGTGCTGCTGCCGGTCTTGCGCGCTTCCTTGCGTGCTCTCGGAGATGCGCCCTCCCGCTCGCTGGTCGAACTGGCGCAACGTCTGGCGCTTCCGATTGAGGCGGTTGCCGAGGCGACTGCCCCCCTTTTTGCCATGATGGAACCGAACGACGCATCTCACGCCCCAAAGATCCAGATGAACAGAAAAGCTGCTATAGCGGCAAGAAAAAGTGCCATACGATAAAAAATGTGCTTCTGGTCAATGCAACGCTGACGATCTTGTTTCTGAGTGACACGTATGAAGGGAGTGCGCACGATAAGCGAATTGCTGACAGCACTCCCTATCCGTTGCCCGAGGGAAGCGAGTTACTCCAAGATCTCGGCTTCTTGGCCTTTCGGCTTTCTGGAGTTGAGAGCATCACACCGTTCAAGAAACCACGCGGTGGTAGCTTGACCGAAGAGCAAAAAGCATTTAATCAGCAACACGCACGACGGCGAGTACGGATTGAGCACGTCAATAGCAGTGTGAAACGCTGTCGGATCGTCAAGGACACCATTCGTCTGTTTAAGGAGAGCGTCCGGGATATGGTGGCGGAAATCAGTTGTGCATTACACAATTTTCGTGTTCGCCTCACTCCCTGGACACCCATGATTTAATCGAGATAAAGTCTTATACTATGCGGCTCAGCACCTTCGTAAAGGAGCATCCGATGTCGCGACCTATCGGCGAAGCATGCCTCTCGCTCTTCAACCCGATCTCACGTGCCGTCGTGCCGCTGATCGATGGGATCGCGCGTCGCAGGCTATTCCACGACGGCGCTACACAGCACGAAACGCAACTCAACGGCATCACGATCAACTACTACCACCAGGCGCCCCAGCAGCCGGCTGCCGGCTCACACGCCGCCGGCGTCCCGCTGCTGCTGGTCCACGGCATCGCTGACAGCGCGCTTACTTGGTCATTGGTCGTGCGCTCGCTTGCGTGTGACCACGATGTCTACGTGCTGGATCTGCCGGGCTATGGCCTTTCGGGTCTTCCAGCCGGTCGCAGCTTCGCGACGCTCGACGAAATGCGCGAAGTACTGGCGCTGTTCCTTCATCAGGTGATTGGGCGCCCGGCGCTGATCGTCGGCAACTCGATGGGTGGCTGGCTGGCGGCGAAGCTGGCCTGGGAGGAGCCGGAGCAGGTACACGGGGTTGTGCTGATCAATGCCGGGGGCGCTCCGCTTCAGGGCCGTTCCTCGTGGGAGCCATTCGCCGAGATGATCGCGCTGCCCGATCTACGGACGACCTGGCTGACCTTCCGGCAGATGTTCGGCATTATTCCACGGCCGCTGCTCTACCTGGCGATCCCGCGGCCGCTGCTCTACCTGGGGCTGCGCGGCTTTCAGGATATGTTCCAGCGTCGAGTCGTACGCGAGTTTGTGGCGGCCCTGGTCGCGTCTATGCAGGAAGATGACTTGCTGCGCGCCGCCGATCTCCGCCAGCTTCCCGTACCAGCCGCGCTGATCTGGGGATTGGCTGACCGCTTCCTACCGCAGGGGTCGCGGGAATTCTTTCAGTCGAACCTGCCGGCTGCGCCAACCCTGCTGCTGCCGCGCTGCGGGCACCTGCCGCAACGCGAACGGCCACATGAGGTTATCCAGTTCATTCGTCGGTGCGTTGAACAGTTTGCCGGAGATCATGTCGCACGGAGAATGCTGATCGTGCAAAGGAGGGCAGAAGACCAATCACGCACACCGAGCGTACCGATGGTGCTGCCACACGCTTCCTGAAATGCACCGCTGCTATTTCCAGCATGCCGATTGGAGCCAATCAAGAAACGCGGCGACGATCCGTGGGTCCCAGTAGGTCCCGGCGCCGGAACGCAGGCGCTCGATCGCTTCATCGATCGAGAAGACCCGGTTGTAGGGCCGCTGTGTCGTCATGGCGTCGAACGCATCGGCGACCGCCACGATCCGGGCGCCCAGCGGGATCGCCTCGCGTGCCAAGGCATCAGGGTAGCCGCGGCCATCCCAGCGCTCGTGGTGGTGCCGCACGATTGGAGCAACCGCCCCGGCCAGGCGCAGCGGCTGGACGATTCGCTCGCCGATCAGGGTATGCTCCTGCATCGTCCGATATTCTGCCGGTGTCAGTGGCCCGCCTTTGCGGATGATGACCTCGTCTACGCCGACTTTGCCGACATCGTGCAGCAGCGCCCCATAGCGCACCGCGATCAACGCTTCCCCCCGCAACCCCAGCCGTTCGCCGATCGCGGTCGCGTAGAATGCCAGCCGCTGTAGGTGCCCTTCGGTGTAGGAATCCTTGGCCTCGACGGCGCGCGCGAGCGCGAAGATAACATCGTCGGCCTGTTCAAGGCCGTCACTGCGGCGCTTGCTCCGCAGCAGTGCCCGCACGTGCGCCTCAAGCTCGGCCACGTCGATCGGCTTTTGCAAGTAGCTGTCGGCGCCGACCTCGATACCCTGGAGGCGCGACGCGCGCTCATACTCGACCGTCACCATGATCACGGGAATCTGCCAGGTCTGCGGGTCGCGCTTCAGTTGAGTGCAGACCGCATAGCCGTCTAGGCCCGGTAGCCGCACATCCAGAATGATCAGATCAGGCGGCCGATCTGCGATCGCACACAACGCCGCCCGGCCGTTCGGGAATCAGCTCGACCGTATGACCTTGTAGCTCCAGCAGCTTGGTCAGGGCGGCGCCTATCTCGGGGCTATCGTCGACCACCATAATGTAGCCTGGCTCGTCAGTCCCGTTCTGCTCGCGCTGATGGTAACTGCGCGAGAGCGGCATCTCATCGGGTTGTATTGGCAGTCTCCACATCGCCGCACACAGCTCCTCTCCTCTGTTGGCTTGCGTGGCGTGGACGTGCTTGGCGCAGTATGTTGTTTGCAAGGCAGGTATCACGCTGAGTATATGAACCAAGAATGAAGAATAGATGAATCGAGACTTGCTACGGATAGCAAACTCTACAGCCAAGGGACTTTTCATATATCCGTTGCCGTGTTACAATACAGGTATTGGAAGGTAGCCTTAAAAGATAGTAAGAGGTCGCGCATGAGCGAGAATCAACCCAAAGCCAAGCGGCGCCGCCAGGCCAAGCAGATCTGGCCACCGGAGGCGATACGGGCGCTACGCGAGCACTTGGGCCTGACGCAGCGCGAGATGGCCGATGAGCTCGAAGTTCGCCAACAGACGATTAGCGAGTGGGAAACCAACCTCCACAAGCCCCACCGTTCGACCCAAAAGACGCTCAGCATGATCGCGGAGCGCCACGAGTTTCGGTATGAAGACAGCTTTACGCCCCAAGAGCCCGCCGCCGAAGAGTAAGTGGCTGTATAAAAGGGGGAGTTTGAGGCTGTTTGACACCAATCCGATTACGTGTTAAAATCAGCATAATGTAAGAGCGCAGCCAGGGCGCTCTTCTTTTTCACTCGCTCCACACGCTACAGTGTTAATCGTTCATGCACAAGATGACTCTTTGTGCATAGTGCTTCCTGTTGCCTCATTATCCGTTATAGTGTATATGGAAGAAGCTATGCCAACACGGCAACTCAATCTGCCCTGCGAGGAGCTCCGCATCCGCTACGAAGCCGGCCAGAGCACGACGAAGCTGGCCCGGCGCTTCGGCTGTAGCCCGACGACGATCACCAAATACCTGCGCGCCTGTGGAGTCACCCTACGCCGGTCACGCTTCTTACCGATGCCTATCGATGAGGCGACCCTACGCCAGCTCTATCTCATCGAGCGCCTGCCGATCAAAGCGATTGCCGCGTACTTTGCCGTCTCGGTCAGCACGATCGGCAATAAGCGGCGGTATTACCATATTCCCGCACGTTCGCGGCGCTAGTCCATGGTAATAACGCAAAGATGAGGTTTCAGGTGGCGCCGTTCTCCTTTACAATGTAAGTGGGGTTCTTGAGCGGGCAACCCGCTCAAGAACCCCCTTTTCCCCGGAACTGGTAAAGCACCAAAGAACTTTGTCTTACCGGCTCTGTCCCGCCTCAGAAGCACCACGCAGCTCCCGCTTGAGGATTTTCCCCGTCGCACCGATCGGGAGAGCGTCAAAAAATGCGATATGGCGTGGATATTTGTACGCGGCAAATTGTTCCTTACACCACGTCATCAGCTCGTCTTCCGTCACCTGCGTGCCTGGTTTGCATACGATACAGGCTTTGACCTCCTCACCGAGCCGCTCATCCGGCACACCGATCACTGCTACCATTGATACCGCCGGATGAGTCATCAAAACCTCTTCCAGCTCACGCGGATAGATGTTGTAACCACCCCGCAAGATCATATCCTTCTTACGGTCGACAATCGAGAGGTAGCCATCTTCGTCGATGATACCAATATCTCCGGTGTGAAACCAACCGTTGCGCATGACTTCGGCGGTGTCTTCGGGCCGCTTATAGTAGCCTTTCATAATATTATGGCCGCGGATAACCACTTCACCCGGCGCTCCCGACGCTACCGGTTGATCTTCGTCGTCCACACACATAATCTCGACGCTGAACAACGGCTGGCCGACGGTGCCGGGCTTTGAGGGCAGATCGTAGTGATTAAAGGCCGCAACGGGCGACGTTTCCGAGAGCCCGTACCCCTCCAGCACCCGCACGCCGAAGGTCGCCTCAAATTCGCGCATAAGTTCAACCGGCATCGGCGCGCCGCCGGATGATGTCAGGAGCAAGCGTTCGGCTATCGGCCCGGTATCGACGTTGTGGGCCTTCGCATACTGGAGCAGCGCCCAGAACATCGTCGGCACCCCGGTCCAGAGATTGACGCCCTCGCGTTTCATCGTCTCAAGGACCGCCGCCGGCTCAAAGCGCGGCAACAGGACAAGCGTGTTTCCACCGTAGAGGTTCGCGTTCATCTGGCCGGTTTGGCCGGTTGAATGGAATAGCGGCAACGTGATTAATACCACGTTCTGCGCCGAGGGCGATGTATCGACAACCGCCAGCCCCAGATCGCGCGTAATCATGGCGTTGAGCGTCATATTGAGGTGCGTCAGTTCCGCACCCTTAGGTTGCCCGGTTGTCCCTGATGTGTACAGAATGACCGCCGTATCATCAGGCCGTGTCGGGTATGTGGCATAGGTCGCCGGCTGGTTGTACATTAATTGGCCCAGCGTTCGCGCCCCCTCAACTGGGCTTGGTGCGGCCGGGTTGGTTGTCATCACGATCAAGTGCTCGCATAACGGCACCTCATCGACGGCCGCTTTTGCCATGCTTGCCATCGGTAGCTCCGCTGTGCCTTCAAAACAAAACAATGCCTTTGCATCGCTATCTTTCAAGTGATAAGCGATCTCGCGGGGCTTCAAGAGCACGTTGAGCGCCACTACCGTTGCGCCAGTTTTGAGGATCGCAAAGTAGGCGATCGGGAAGTAGGGCAGATTGGGACACGACAGGGCCACATGGTCGCCCGGGCCAATGCCGAGCGCGTGCAGGCCATTGGCCACCTGGTTCGCCAGCGCATTCAATTGACGATACGAGAACCGCAGATCGTTGAAGACGACCGCTGGATGCTCCGGGCGCTTCATCACTTGTTGCTCCAGAATTTTGGCCAGGTTCAACGTGGTTGCACCATGAGCAATCATCGAACGGCTCCTTTCTGCAGTTCGCATCTGCTTCAGCCACTCTGCCTGAAGGCGGTACGGGGGGATGCCGTGATTATACGAGAGGTAAAAATGCGTGTCAATTGCGGCTCACGGGACCAGGAGGAATCGCTATCTGGCACAGGCGGAAAATGTGTTGGCACTTTTACACAATTTTTACAATTAAACCAGCCGATTTATAGAACCGCGTCCTGATGCGCTATATCCACTTGCTTTTTCGCTTGTGTCGCCATTCACATCGGGCTGACCATTTGTGGAGCATAACAGCATAGACGTAGATGAGTCGATTGTGATACTGTTACGCCAGGTTAAAGAACGGTAAATATTAACCGAACATTAACAACTACATAGCAGGAACTAATCGGTAGAAACCAGTCGGTAGTCGGCAGGATGCTTCACCGCTCCTGGCTACGACCGGCAACTGACCACTGACAACTGACGAACAGGTACTTACTCGCAACACTCTCTCACTCATTCAAAGGAGGACCTGCCTTGAGTACATCGAAGACAACCCTACACCGCTCCATAACGAAGAACATCGGACGAACACTCGGCGCTCTGTTTCTCGCCATCTGCGTGCTGGCGGTCGCGCTCAATGTCGCACTGCCGCAGGGCTCCAGCGCCGCCAGTGACTCGCTCACCTTCAACCCGGCCGCCGATAGCTACGTGCGCGAGGACGAACCCAAGCGCAACTACGGCGACGACACAACCATCTCGCTCGACACGACCCCGCGCATGACCACCTTCCTGCGCTTCGATGTCGCCGGCGTCAACCCGGCCAACATCGCCCAGGCGACCTTGCGCTTGAAGATCTCGACCGCCAAGGCCGACAAGCCCGCCGGCCTGACCCTCTACCGCTCCGCCACCAACTGGAAAGAGAGCGCGATCACCTGGAAGAACCAGCCGGCCCTTGAGGCCGCCCTGGCCGCGCTCCCGCCCACCGCTCTCAAGAAGGACAACTGGCTGGAGATCGCGCTCAACCCGGCAAGCATCGCCAATGGCAGCCTGAGCTTCGCGCTGATCTCGGACTCCTCCGAGCGCATCAGCTTCCGCTCCTCCGAGCACAAGGACGCGCCGCAACTGGTGCTCACGCTCAAGGGTACTGCCCAGCCGCAGCCGACCACCCAGCCGACCACCCAGCCGCAGCCGACGGCCAAACCGCAGCCGACCGCCCAGCCTCTGCCGCCCACGCCGGCCCCGCAGCCTGGCCCGGCCATCCCTGGTAGCGGCATGTGGATCGGTCGCGATGATCTGGCCAAGCTGCCGATGAGCGGCCCGGCCTGGGAGCAACTCAAGAAGACTGCCGATGGCAGCTTGGGCACGGCCAACATCGCCGACCAGGATAGCGACCACGACGTGAACACGCTGGCAGTGGCGCTCCTCTACGCCCGCACCGGCACTGCCTCCTACCGCTCGAAGGCCGCCGACGCGATTATGGCCGCGATCGGGACTGAGGACGGTGGCCGCACCCTGGCGCTGGGCCGCAACCTGTCAGCCTACGTCATCGCCGCCGACCTGATCGACCTCAAGAGCTACGACGCCGGCAAGGACAAGCAGTTCCGCGACTGGCTGAGCAGCGTTCGCAGCGAGCGGCTTGACGGCGATACATTGATTGAGACTCACGAGAACCGACCGAACAACTGGGGCACGCACGCCGGCGCCTCGCGCATCGCCGCCGACATCTACCTGGGCGACAAGGCCGACCTCGACCGCGCCGCCAAGGTGTTTGCGGGCTGGCTGGGCGACCGTGGCTCCTACGCCGGCTTCGAGTTCGGTGACCTGTCGTGGCAGGCCGACCCGAAGAACCCGGTCGGCGTGAATGCGCCAGGCACCAGCAAGGACGGCCACTCGATCGACGGCGCGCTGCCTGACGACATGCGCCGCGGGTGCAGCTTCCAGTGGCCGCCGTGCCACACCGACTACCCGTGGGGCGTGATGGACGGCGCGGCGGCACAGGCCCAACTCCTGAACCGCGCCGGGTACCCGGCCTGGGAATGGCAGAGCCGCGCCCTGCTGCGCGCGACCCAATTCCTCTACAACCTGGACAAGGAAGAGGGTGGCTGGTGGGCCGATGGCGACAACGAGTGGACGATTTGGTTGATCAACTACGCCTACGGCTCCAACTTCCCGACCGCGCTCCCGGCGGGTCCCGGCAAGAACCTGGGCTGGACCGACTGGAGCCACGCCCGCTAATATCGCCAAGCCGCTACATACAGAACGGGCCGGTGGAATATCCACCGGCCCGTTTGTTATTTCAGAAACTGTCTCTCAAAAGGCCCGCGCTTCACTTACGATCCGTGGTGGAAAGGAGATTCTTGAGGAGCTTCCCCTCAAACTCCCCTTTTCAAACTGTCTCTCAAAAGGCCCGCGCTTCACTTACGATCTGTGGTGGAAAGGAGATTCTTGAGAGGCTTCCCCTCAAACTCCCCTTTTCAAACAGTCTCTTAACGCAGCACGATCGATAAGTACACTGGCATACCGTCCACTCCATTTGGAACCGGAACAGTCGGGCTCGGTGTTCGGGTCGGTGTTCGGGTCGGTGTTCGGGTCGGCGTTCGGGTCGGCGTTCGGGTCGGCGTTCGGGTCGGCGTTGCTGTACGTGTGGGCGACGACCCGACCGTCGTCGCCGACGGACTGGATGTGTTTGTTCGCGTCGGTGTGGGTGTAGAAGTTGGCGTATTGGTCGGGGATGGCGGTATTCCACAGCGATCAAGCGTATAGGTATCAAAGACGTCGCTCGGATCAAATGTATCGCCGACGCCCGTGACCTTCCGGACGGCTGAAAGCTGGAGGCTACAGCCATCCACGTCGATCATCGTCAGGTGATATCCATTGACCTTGGCGGCTGTGCGCGGGTGGAGCGTTCCGCTACCGATGCCTGATAACCCGGCGCCGCCACCACCGGTCACAATATAGACCACTCCGCCAGCCGCAATAGTCGAGATCTCGCCGTCGAGGATCGGCTTCAAGCGCTCGTAGTAGTGCCAATGTCCCTGGAATACGATATCCACCCCATACTGCTCAAGCAACGGTACGACGTTATTGACCAGCCCACTGTTATCGCGCGGCTCCTGGTTGCTAGTTGTCGAGTAGGCCGGCTCATTAAACATGACGAACTTCCAGAACTGATTCGTCGACGCCAGGTCATTGATCAACCAGTTATGCTGCTCACTACCGGGATTAGCGAGGTCCAAGTAGTTGTTCAGGACAACGAAGTGGGCATTGGCATAGTCGAACGAAAAGTACTGCTCGCGCTCCATCGGATTGCTTGAACTGTTTGTCGGGTTGACAAACATATCGGCAACCGACTTGCCGCCGTTATACTGCTCGTCGTGATTGCCGATTGTCGGCGGAAACCAGGTGCTCTTGATCAGGTCCTTGTAGATCTCAAAGAACTTCTCCTCCAGGCCGTCATAGGTCGCCTCTTCATAGACCATGTCGCCAGTATGTATGACGAGATCAGGCTGCACTTGGAGCAGGCGCGTTGCGACATCCTTCTGATTCTGGCTGCCATCGCCACTATCGCCAATTGCCGCGAAGCGGAAGCTGGTCGCCGTGGTGGGCTTGGCGGTACGCACCGTCACAACCCCACCGCCAGGCGTAAGCTCGGCGCCATTGGTGAAGATCTTGTACTGATAGACGGTGTCGGGCGCCAGCCCGGTGAGCGTCGCCTCATGAACATAGTACTGCTTATACGGGGCAGAAGTATCCGCCGGCGCGGTGAAAAAGTTCGAGGTCGCCAGTGCGGTCAGGCTTGTATTGCCGATGCCATACTGCACTTCACTCGCGCCACCCTCCACTGTAGTCCAGAGAATCACCAGCGAAGTGGTCTTTAGGTTCTGGATCGAGGGAGGCCGCAGCAGTGTCGCCTGCCCGATCGGCGCGGCAAGCACGTTCAAGGGCGGCAACGGGGTAGCCGTAGGGGGTGGTCGCACCACCGGGCCGCGGTCGAGCGTGATAATGACCTGCGTGTGTTCTGGAACGATCATGGTACCAGGTTCGGGCTGCTGGCGGACCACCACCGCATCAGGGGCATTACTCAGGTGCTCGACGATGATCTGGGGAAGCGGTTCGTCGTTATCCCAGATCCGCACGGCGTAATCAAGCGAGCGACCAAGGAGGTCAGGCATATGAATCGGCTGATCGTGAGTTTGTGGGTAGCTGCTACCTTCGACAGATCCCATCGGTTCAAAGCCAGGGCGCGGGGTGATTGTGGCAATCCTGGCCAGCGGGGCGGCACTGCCCGCAAATGTTTGGGTTTGAGCCGCCCCGATCACCAGAGTCGGTAGTAAGAGCACGACAGCCCAGGCTGCGAAACGCTTCATAGCAGCATCCTCTTGATCGCTATCTCGACAACCAACACATAACTACTAGTGGCTGATCACATTGATTGTGGCAGATAAGGTGGCTTGGAGGGTGACCCCTCCAAACCTCCCCGTCAACATCCCTGTGATGGACCGCTAGCGTCGTTCGCGCCTCACGAGCAATAGGCTGAACCGACCAGCAGCGATTAGCACGACGGCGCTTATGACAAGCAGAGTCTGTGGAGAATTTGCTGCACCAGTGTTCGGTAATCCACTCGGCACTGGAGCCGGTGCCTGCTCTGGCTGACTGCTCGCCAGCGCTGAGCCTGCATCGCTCGCGACAGGCGGAGCCGACCGAACAAAACCCGCCGATGTGACTGGACCCACATCAATGCGCGCCATATCCTGCACACTCGTGTAGACTCCTCGCGCGCCGCCCTCGCCTAGATCCTCATCAACCGAGCCATTGCCATTGGCATCGACGCCGGCGAGTACCTGGTTTGCCAAAAAATTGATGTTATCGTGGATGATCAGCGAGTCGCCCAAGGGAGTAGTTGGCTTAATGAGTAAAGCGAAATCGCGAATCTGGGTCGACCAATTCACGATATTATAGGCCGAGGTTATCGCATTATTCGCAAACAGCTTGGTCCCTTCGGTCGCGCTCACGCTCGATTGTGCGATGCGTGCAAGCTGTTGTGCCGCCGCCGCATAACGCAGCACACCATATGGATCGCCGCCATCGGCGATCACACCATCGCCGTTCAAATCGCCGTAGAGGCCGCTGTTAACTCCTTCTACGAGATTGACGGTGCTCTCATTGGCTTGGCCCACATCGTCCCGACGATCTCGCTCGGCCCCACGCTGCGCATCGCGAGCCGCCGTACGCACAAGCTGAGCCGCATTCCGCAGCCCTACCGCTACGCCTTGCCGATTGGGAAGGGGTGTATCGGAGCCCTGGACGAGCAGTTGGCGTACCGGATCGAGCATATCAGCAGCAATCTGGCCGCCCAAAACGACGATAGGGCTGTGCGCGGGGTTTGTATCATTGGCAGGCTCGGCAGTGATCGCAAAGCGGCTGTACCGGGCCAGCAGATTCTCGCCACTTGGAGAGGTCCAGTCAAAGTTGATCGCCCCATTCGCGGAAGGTGTCAGGATACCAATGCTTGTCCACACGCTGCCGTCGTCAGACACCAGCCAACCCTCGTAGCGTGCATTCGCCTCGGGCGGCGCAACCTGGCTTAAGCGCACCAGGATCTTATCACTCAGCGCCGCGCCATCGCGAAACCGCACCGAGCCCTTACCTTGCCCCTGCGCGGTCGCAACTGCCGTAGACATGCTCACGCAGACACACAGCACGACAAGCAGGATACATCGACGGACCATAGTGAGTACCTCTCTTTCTGCGGCTCCTCACCCGCAGGTTGACACCCATCAACAGATGTATGGTGTTCCCACGCCTGGAGCGGGCGCGAGAGATCTCCCGCGCCCGCTCCAGTCCGATGGAGCCGTAGTGCCGGACTAGGCTACTTCCGAAATGAGCGGCAGGTAGAGCTTCAGGAACTGGACAGTCACCGTCGCCGCCTCGGTATTGTCATCCTTCGCCGACTGGATGTCATCAGGTGTGCCGGAGATCGCCAAGTTGAAGTCGAGCCCGTCGTTATCGTGGACGGTCCCGGCCACCTTGACCTTCACCGCGATCGAGCCGCTTTGTCCTGTCGGCAGGACACCAAGGTTCCAGGTCAGCGTGTTGCCGTTCTGGCTGAACTGAGCCCCAGACGGCACCTCCTTATCGACCAGCGTCACGCCCGTTGCCGGGAGAGTGACCACCAGCGTCACATTCGAGGCGTCGACCGCACCGTTATTGGCATAGACGACATCGAAGGTGAACTCCTGGTTCGGCCGCACCGTGGTCGGTAGGCCCTGGCTGCTGACGCTCAGGTTGGGAGTCGTCGCGACGGTCAGCGAGCGCTCCTCGGTGTTATTGCCAGTGGACAGCGAATCCTCACCCGTGCCGGAGATCGTGATGCTGTTGGTCAGCACGTTCCCCACCGTGGCATTCCCATCAACCGTCACACATACCGTGATCGAACCAGTCTGCTCGGCTGACAGCGTTCCAATGTCCCAGGTCAGTTGGTTGCCGGTTTGATTAGACGGCGTCGTCGAGCCGGTTGGGTTGAACGTCAGGCCGGTCGGCAGCGTATCGACGATCGAGACGCCGGTGGCGGTAGTACCATCCGGTACGTCGGTGAATGCGTAATTGATAACGAAGCAGAAGCCCTGACCAGGTGCCTCTTCATCCGGCCAGCCTGTGGTGACAATATTGAGATCCGGGACAGCAGGCGTCACAGGGGCAAGCGCGACGTTATCAGCCAGCGTGCCGGCAGCCTCAACTTGGGTCTCGCTATCGTTCGTGATCCCGGCGCTATTGACCAACTCTACGCCGCCAGGGGCATCCGGGTTGATCGTGCCGGTCAGAATGATCGTTCCACCGGATAGGGAAGGAGCGGTGCCGATATTCCAGGTTCGGGTCTGCCCGTTGGTCGTGCTGGGCGGCAGGCTCGCGGCCACAAACGAGATCCCGCTGGGCAGCGTGTCCGAGACCACCACGTTCGAAAGGCCGGCGGTGCCGTTGTTGAACCAGTTGATCACGTAGCTGATAGTCGCGTTCCGGGCGGCCTTGGCCACCGACGCGGTCTTGGTGAGCTGCAAGTCAACGCCCGTGCTCGGCGCACACGGCACGCCCGGTGTCGGATTGGACGCCGGAGCGCCAAACGGATCGTGCGTGACGAAGTCGAACTCGGCATCGTTGGTGTCGCGCGCCGGCGGGCAGCGCTCGAAGCTCGAGTTGGCCGTCATACCGGCCAGCGGGATGTTGATCTTCTTGTTATCCTTGTCAAGCCCGGTCACGTTGGGTGTCCCGTACTGAACCACATCAAGCACCACATCGGACGGATCCAGCAGCAGAACAGCCTCTTTGAACTCGGAAAGCTGCAAGGCCGCGTTGACATTGCGCCGCTGTAGCTCAAGCTGTGTTTTCGTACCCCAAAATACACCACGCGGCGTCTGGTACCGCGTCAGCGTCGCCATATCGATGATCGATGCGTCGGGGACGGTCGGATACCCGGCCTTGAAGCGCGGCTTGTCGTTCACGATCACAACCGCAGAACCAGGCGCCAGCGACTTGTTCGGCAGGTTCAACATGGCCTGCGAGCCGCCGCGGCCATACTGGTCACCGATCTTGTAGCCCTGGAGGTTGATGGCAAATGCGTTCGGGTTGTAGATCTCGACCCAATCGCCAGCACCGACCTCGTCGGCGCCACCGCCGCCATATGTCGGGTAGGACAGGAACTCCGAGACCAGCAACGGCGCGAACACCTCACCATTGGCATCGAAGTGCAGATCGACGTAGCTATCGACATCACCGTCTGCAAGCTCATCGACCGTACTCACATCGCTCATGGTGTCGGCCACGTCCGAATGGAGCAAATCGTTGTTCGGCGCCGCGTGGTTGGCGTGGAAGGTGGCGATGGTGAAGCGCAGGAACTTATCGGGCGTGGGCTTGCCGCCGGGGACCCTGGTCCACGGCACGCTGACCTCCATAAAGCTACCCGGCTGACCGCCATTGGAGGCGCCCACGAGCTGGGCAGCACAGGTGCTACAGCTGCTCGCGCTCGGGCCAGTGTAGACTTCCGGCTTATTATTGGCGCCGGATATGCTGGGAGCGAACCGGGTCCGGATCAGGACCTCCCAGGCAGCTCCAGAGCTTACATTCGTGGTGTTGCTGACGGTGCTGGTCGCGACGAAGGCCGGCTGGCCAACGCTGGCGGCGTGATCGGTATCGATCGCGATCTGCACCTCCGGCGATGGGTTATCGGTTATTCCATCGATCCGGTCGGGCTTGATCAGAAAATAGATGTTGGCCGCGTCGGCGGTGATCATGATGCGCTCAAGGTCCACCGAGCGCGTGACATCACTGGTGGCGTAGGGCAAGTGGATCCGCTGGTCGCGCCGTTTATCCGACCAGACGAACTCGCCATAGCCGACCGGATTACGCACGACTGCCCCGATGTAGTCGTCGGATGACCCTTGCGCGAACCAGTCTCCCCGGCTCTTATCGAAGAGCCCGCTCGTGCTGTCGGCGAGTTTCACGGTGTGAGCAGTGACATTAGCGACGAATATCACGCTGAACAACAGCGACAGACACGTCGTGAAAGCGATTAGCTTTCGCTTCATTGCGGTTTCACTCCTTGTGATAGTGTAGGTGAGTACCGAGTGCATTCCGCACTCCTCCCCTCATATTCCCCGTTAGCCTCCCTGGACGGTCCAGCGAGAGCTGGTTGGACGTGGATTAGTCTCTAAATCGCAACCTTTTGGTCCAACCATAAGGTGTTTCGATATTGATCCGCTGAAATCTTGCCGTCCAACGTCGCGTATAGTGGTCTCCTTTCTAGTTGTCGATACCTACGACGCCCAGTAGTCAATAAGCGATTTCCATTGACACAGCAAGCATACTGCCGGAATCCGACAGGTCGGTATACATTGCCATGAGCGAATAAACGTGGAGTTTCTTCACTAGGTAGGATATGAAGTATCAGTGAAGAGTTTGTAAATCAGCCGTTAAGTCAGATAAATATTCTGACATCTATTTTAAAACACTGTTGAGAAAACATTATGATCTTCCTTCTAACCATTAATAATTACTCTATCAAAAGTTTATCGTCCGGTAGCTGCATGAGTCCAGTCGGTCCACCCCATATTCTTGCCCGGTTGAGCAGGAAGCGCGGCTGGAAATTCGGTATCGTAGACGTGATTGACCAGCCAAATTTGCCATTCATCATCTCCCTCTGCCGGCCAGCCGATGCGATAAAGGAATTGCACGGCCCGCAAGAGCGCACGATCTTCCCACTCCCAGGCCGGATAACCGGCCCTGTGCAGTAACTCGGCCTGGACCAGTGCCCCCTGAAGCGCGCCCCAGGGATAGTTGGTCCGTTTCGGGGGCCAGCGGAATCCACGCCCGCGCCGCATCTCCTCAGGCAATGCGCCATCGATCGATTGACCCTCTTTCATCGCACCTTTGGGATTGACACCAACAGGTTGTTGCGGATCTGCCTGCCATGAGAGGTCATCTTCATATGCAAAGCCGTCATATGCCGAGCGGTCACCAAGCCAGCCTTTGAAGATTTGCGCCGTACGTTCCAGCTCGGCACTATCCCCGAGATACAGAGCTACCGCCGTTCGCGACGCGCCAGCGTGCGTCCCCCAGTTATTCGCGCGTAGCTCGCTAGTGCTACGCAACGTGAGTCCTTCGAGCGGTTCATCGAGAACGTTGCCGAGCCACTGCCTAAATCGTCGATCCTGCTCAGACTCGGCAGGCAGATTGACCAGATCGGCCGCGATGACATACGTGACCAATCCACGCCCTAACGCTAATGTGCGCCCTCCTTTCTCGGTCCCAATCACCTTCATCAGGTTATCAATGACTTCATCACGATACCTGCGCTCGCCGGTCCTGGCATACACCAGGGCTTTGGCTAATACATAAACTTTGTTCACCTGCTCCTGATCGCTGAGATCCGGTTCTCCGGCCTCTTGACCGGCTAATGCCTTGAGCTGCTCCCAAGCCGGACCGACAGTAGGCAACCCGGCAATCTCCTCACCAGAAAGCCAGATTCCTCGATATGGAGCATACCATCCGCGACCAGCCCCCAAAGGCTGGGGTGTGCTTTGTGCGAGTGGGTTGAGTTGGGTGATGGGCGTAGTTCGGGGGATGGGGCTGCGCTGCGCCGGCAATGTCGGAGTAGCTCGGGCTGTGGGTGTGTCTTGCGGCGCTGAACGGCTATTTACCGGCCACAGCATGAGGGCAAGCAACATGCTGCCCGCCAAGAGAGCAATCCAAAGAAATAGTAATGAAGGTTGTCGAGCAGAAGAGCGTTTCGATGCCTTCATTGAACCGCCGAACTGGAACTCAGGCTCTGCTCACGATACCAGTTGAATGTCTCACGCAATCCCTCGCCCAGGCCAACTGTTGGGCGATAGCCCAGGATGGCCGTAGCGCGAGAGATGTCACCATACGAGCGGCGAATATCACCAACGCGCGATGGCGCGAAAAGAGGCGTGATTGACTGCCCGGTTTGTTCACTGAGGATCGACACAAGATCTAATAAGCTCGTCTCACGGCCAGTCCCGACATTGAATACACCGCCAATTGCCTCTTCCGCACCGCAAGCGCGCAGATTCGCGTCGACAACGTTCGTAACATAGACAAAATCACGCGACTGGTGGCCATCGCCGTAGATCGTCGGCTGGCGCCCCTCGATGACCGTCAGAATGAACTGTGGTATCGCTGCCGCATAGCCCCCGCGTGGATTTTGGCGCGGGCCAAACACATTGAAATAGCGCAAACACACGGTTGGCAGCCCATACACATGCGTGAACGAGCGGCACAGTTGCTCGGCGCTCAGTTTAGCGGCAGCATACGGCGAAAGCGCGCGCGGCGGCAATTCCTCGTGCTGTGGCGCGCTGTGATCGCCATAGACCGCGCAGGATGATGAGAACACGACCCGACGCACACCAGCATCGCGAGCGGCCAGCAACAAATGATGGGTGCCGGTCAGGTTTACATCGAAGTTGCGAACGGGATTGTCGACCGACTCTGGAACCGAAACAAGTGCAGCCAGGTGCAACACATATTCGACATCCCGCACCGCAGCTCTTACAACGCCGGCATCAACCAGATCACCCTCGATCAGATCGATTTTATCGCTGATATGAGCTAAATTCTTGCGGCTACCAGACGTAAAGGCATCGAGAACGCGTACATTGCCGCCGGCGGCCACAAGCTGTTCGACGATATGTGACCCAATAAATCCCGCCCCGCCGGTGACGAGAAAGGAATGGCCGGCAGGATTGAAACGATCTATAGCCTCACCCAATATCGACATAGGAAGCATCCTCTCTGAGGAAAAGGGGTTAAGGGGGTTACCCCCTCAGATCCCCATTACCCACATTGTAAAGGAGAACGGCATCATCCGAAATCTTGTCTAAAGTTAGATGGCCATACGGCTAGGCCGCATACTGATGCATGAAAATGTAAGGGTGATTTTTCTTGAGGGGCGGCCCCCTCAAACTCCCCCTTTTTCACATCACAAATCAGGTGCCTGAGAGCGGCCGCCAGCGATTGAAATAGATCGCCCAAGGTAACAGCCGCGCCTGGAAGAGCGGCAGCGGTGCGCGCCAGCCAACATTGATCCGCCGCAGTCGCAATCGATCAGCGCGGTGCATGTCGTTGATCCCAGGAACCGTTGTGAAGGCAAGCGCGAAGCCTGCATCTCGGAGCGTTCGCACAACCGCCTCGTTAAATCCGCCGCTCGGATAGGCGAAGATCGGCGCCGTAGAACCGATCTCACGCTCAAGATCAGCGCGCGAACCTTCAGCCTCGGCACGAACCTCCTCTAGCGACACCCGGTTCATGAGTGGATGGGTGCGCGTGTGGGCTCCAAGCGTCACACCTTCACGGGCGAGTCGCCGTAGCGCATCCCAGTTGAGCACCGTATTTGTAATCGGAGGCACACCGAGACGATCGCACAGTTGCTCAACCAAGGGCATGGCCTCAGTATGCGGCAATCGCTTGATATAATCTCTCAAACGCTTGAACGCCTGCCTGCGCTGATCGAGTGTTCCCACCGCGAGCGGCCCCAAAGGCGTATCAAGATCACCACTGCGCCGAGTCATATTGACCGCGTGATGCACCCGATCCCACCAGAAAGCACGCTCTGGATGATCAGGATACGCCGTCGGCACAAACAGTGTCGCCGGGAGACGATAGCGCTTCATCGTCGGCCAGGCGTGTTGGGCAAAATCTTGATAGGCATCGTCGAACGTCACCAATACAGCGCGTGATGGGAATGGAGCGCCGGTCTGGCAGAGTTCCAGCACCTGTTGCAATGAGAGAACGTGGTAGTGGGCGGCGAGATGGCGCATCTGGGCATCGAACACCGCCGGCGTCGCACTGATCAGCCCTGGGTACAGTTCCGGGTGTGCTTCCGGCTCATCAACCCGATGATAGGTCAGCACGCGCAGCAATCCCGACCGGCGGCGATCGGTGCGCTCCAGCAATGTTACGAGCTTAGAACAGGCCGCAAAGAATGACGAGCAATTCACCATGTCTCTCACCCCAGTATATGCTACTTACGCGGCCTCATTGAGCTTGCCCCCGAATTTTCCGGCAATCTTCACGATCTCGGCTAATCCCGGTCGCGGGTCTTCCAGTGAGAGAATGTCGAACTTGTAGGTTGGGTTCAACAGCCCAAGCAGCGCGGCAATCCCCTGGCGGCGGCTCGGCATCGTCAGGAATGGATAGCGCCGCTTGCCGCGCAGGACCGACGCGATCCAAATCATATCAAGCTCCAGGTTACGGGCGCGCACCCCAACGCTATAATGCGTCACCGGCGTCTTTGCTCCCTCTGGAGGCCCATACAGGTACAATTCCGCCAGACGACCGGGGAAATCCATGCCGCTGCGCACGGCCAGCGGCAATGATCCCCACACGCGGCCATTGATCTCCATCAGCTTCGGGCCATTATCGCCGACCTTAAACTCGACCATTGCCAGACCAGTCCAGTTTAACTCTTGTAACAGATGAACCGAGTGGCGATACAACTCTGGAGCAAGTGGCACGCTCTCGCGAAAGGCGCTGGCGCCGCCGTTGATCGGAACTTCCCGTAATCGTCGATGCTGAAACGCCGCCAAAGGTCGGCCCTGGTACATGAGCAATTCGACACCCTGGCCGACGCCGCGATAATATTCCTGGAGCAGCACTGGACAGCGACCTTCGAAGCGGCGCATTTGCTCCAGCAACTGCTGCCGATTCTCGGCATAGCAGACGGTGAAAGCCTCGATCGCCGCGTGTTCCCGATACAGACGCGATGCCTGGGGCTTCAGCACAATCGGCCAGCCTAATGCGTCGCCCTGCTCGGCCGCCTCTTGCGCGGTGTGAACCAGCAACGTACGCGGAACCGGCACCTTCACCCGTTCAGCCAATTCGAGCGTCTTCAGTTTGTTGGTCACCACATCCAGCGCCGTCGTCTCCGGCAGCGCCAGGCGGCACACATCCCGAAACTGCTCACGCGCCTCTGAGAGCGGCAGGATCACGGCGTCGGTGATCGGGATAATCAGGTCAACTCCCCGATCGCGGGCCGTAGCAAGCAGCGTTGCGACCAGTTGGCGCGGTTCTGCTTCGGGCGTCGGGTACACCAACTGTTCTTGTACATACCGCGATCGAAAGCCGGGGCTACGCGGATCGGAGTCGGCGGCGATCACCCGCCACCCTCGCCGACCAAGCGAACGGATAAAAGCAATCGCACTACCGCGGCCGGCATCAGTTACCAGGATCGTAGGCTGCTTACCCCTGGACATCGCGCACCTTTATTGTACTTCCAACCCGCGTATTGTAGAACTCCCAGATCAGCTCAGTGACGCGGCGGGCCACGTCATCCTCTGGCTGGCTCGCATCGACAACCGCAAAGTGCTTGACCAAGTGCTGCATTTCCAGGTATTCCTGGCGGCGGCGCTCAAGCGCCTCAATCGTACCCTCGCCCTTGCGGGCAAACAGGACCTCTGCCGGCGCGTCCAGATAGATGACCAGATCGGGCTTGGGGTAGATATGCAGGAGCATATAGCCATGGATGCGGTTACTCAGCGGCTGTCCTTTACCCCGGTTCGCGATATCATACGCATAGTAGTCGGAGAAGAAATGCCGATCGAACAATACGATATGACCGCGGTGCTGATAATACCATGCCACTCCCTGGCGAAACCACTCCTCGCTGATCCGATTAGCCAGGCGCAAGGTCGATTTCAAGCTGGCCAGTATCCGCTTCACTCCCCCTTTGGGGCGCACCTTCACCCGATTATGATCTGGCGGGCCGGCGGTATCTGGAGCGGCGCCGCGCGCGCGTTTCAGCGCGCGAATGAGACGTGTCGTGGGCAGCATATGGTTGCTGGAGTCGAGGTTAACTCCCATGTACACATATTTAACCGGCAGTGGAAGGGCGTGCTCCAATCGACGGCCAATCGTGGTTTTACCAGCCCCATCCGGGCCGATCAACGCAACGGTAAACATGCTCAATTGCTCCTTCTACCAGCCGCAGTAGCGAATACCTGCTCCAATTTCTCCGCGCTGCGCTTCCAGACGAAATGATGCTCGACAAAACAGCGTGCCTCAAGATCCGGCGCCGGATTGCGCGCCCGATCGCGCAACTGTTGGACGATCAGCTCGGCGAACCGCTGCTTATTCCCCGCAACCTGGACTGGCGGACGCTTGCCCTCTTCGGTACGCAGACCATCAGCGGCCAATAGCGAAGCAACCACCGGAACCTCCATCGCCATCGCCTCAAGCAATTTGTTCTGTATTCCAGCGCCGAAGCGTAACGGCGCGGCGAAGACCGTCGCTTGCTCGAGATATGGCCGGACGTCATCGACAAATCCAGTCACCGTAACGCCAGGGCGTCGTCCAGCCTTGATCAGCCGTGGCGTTGGATCGCGCCCGACAATCAGCGCCTGCGCATCGGGAACCGAACGTTGAACCAGCGGCAGAATCTCCTCGATCAGATACAGGGCCGCATCGGTGTTCGGTGGATAATCCATCGCGCCGGTAAAAATGATCGTGTTAGGCCCCCGCTCCTGTGGCGAACGGCGCCAGAAATCGAGATCAACGCCATTTGGTACTACTGCCGCCTGTTTGCTTACATCCCCAAGCAGCGCCTCACGATCTCGGCACGAAGCAAAGATGAGCTGTGCCGCCTGTTGCGCCAGGGCACGTTCGGTGCGGCGCACCTGGACGTAATCCAGCAGCAGAACCGGCAGTTTGGAAAGGCGCGCGTAGCGCATACTCCCACGAATCTTCATCGACGTCGCATCGCACATATCAACGACGATCGGGATGCGTTTCAGGTGCTTGACCACCGGCGAGGTTCGCTTGCCGCTGAATAGCGCAGCATCGAACGCCTCTTCCCGGAGCAGGCGCTCGATCGCCGCACCCATCTGCTGCACCGCTTCGTCAGCCTGATCCTCGCCGGCGAGCGAACGTAATCGAACTCAGGGCCTTATATTGCATCGAACGGCCCTTATGTGCAGAGGTAAAGGTGAGCACACGCTCGGTGAATGGTTCTAGCGCCGCGCTATGCTCGGGTGCGAAGCTTGCACCCACAATTGAAAGCAAGCTGATCGTATGGCGCTGTGCCAACTCCTTAATCAGGAAGTAGTGACGTAGATAGCCACTCGTGAGCGGGAACGGGAAGCCGTTTGTTAGGTAAAGGATACGCATCCTATGAACTCCTGCGCTTCATCGATGGCGAATCACCCCAATGAAGCTCACTGGCATGTGTGAGCGTATGCCGCCAGAGGGCATAATAGCGATTTGTTCGCAGCCACTCCACCGTATTCGTTCCAAGCGATGCTTGCGGAGCCGTAGACGAACTCGAGCCGCATCAACAGGCTTGCCATGTAACGCGCCCAACAGAGCACAAACAAGGGTGTGAGCGCGAGCTGCGGTAGGTGAAGCTGTTGTGCATAATCGACGACATATGGTTGAGCCCAAGCCGAGCGCCCAAAGAACGCCGCCTGGAACGCCGAGACGTATTCGTTGTTCGTACGGGCATTCTGTAGCGCGAAAGCCGCATATGTGAGAAAAAAGAATAGATCGTAGGTTGGAAGGCCCTGAGGAGCGGCAAGCTCCCAATCGACCACACCAACCCCACCATTGCCCAAGCTCATCACGTTTGGATGGCTCAAATCGCCGTGTTCAAAGACCGAACGGCAATTCCAGCGCAGCCAGCGGCGCAACCAACTCCTGCGTGCGTTCCAACAAACGAAGCTCCTCGCCCGACCAGGGAACCAGACTCTCCAAACGTTTCAGCGGTTCTTCAACCAACCGTTTATACCAATCGATAGTGGGCCGCTCCGTACCCGGACGTGGCTGTTGGAGATCGATCAGCCAGGCGCTTACGGCTTGACAACTTTGATCGAGGCCGCGCCGAATGGTCGCGGGATCGATCGGCGGCCCCACCAGCGCCGTCTCAATCAGGATTGGGCGACCAAGATACTCCTCGAAAGCGACCACGCGCGGAATCGAGTTCGAACCCGCCTGGCTTAAGCGCGTGACAGGCTCGCAGATTGGCAACCTCCCGTTCGATGCTCGCGCTCGTACCACTCAGACGCGGTAATTTCGCGACCAACACGGGCTCGGCTGAACCAACCGGCACCAACAGGAAGACCACATGGCTCGAAGCCCGGAACCGCGGCGTCACGACGACACCTGTCAGCCGTCCACCTGCGGCGTAACGTTCCAGCTCCAGCCGCCGCCTGTTGGATTCTAGAAATGTGAGAACAGTATTCATTCAACAGTAAACGAATGATAGTCAGGCGCGATGACAGCAGCGTAAAAAAGCTTCGCCAGGGCATAAAGAAGCTTTAATAATCGCTTAATGTCCCTTGCGAGCGACAATGCTAAAGCACGGGGCGAGGAGCGGAAGCGCACCGCTACGCACGAGCGCGCGGCCGAGTATCGCCTTGAGGAATGATCCCTTGCCGCTACGTCGCCTTCCAAGCGAAAGGAGCAATGCGGAGGAGTCCAGGAGAGGAACTATCTCGGCACAGGCTTCGAAATTCGGCCAATGCCAGTATGCCGCGAGTTCATCCAGGCCACGCTGTCGCAGCGCTCTCAAGTAGCTGGTTGAAAAACGTGGCCGCTCACCGCGCCGTAACCGGCTCAACGAAAACGGATGATACCCCTCCATATACAGCCAGCCCTGCGAACGAAGCACATCGATTGCGTTTCGCAGCTGTGAGAACGAGGGGTTATGCGCCACGACAACATCGTATTGCTCGGTTCCCGTACCTTGTCGCTCCGCGATCATCGTCAGAGAATCACTGAACAGCTTCAACGACTCAATCAGCGCGCCGCGTGCAGGGCCAATGTACGCAACAGCTCCCAAATTCGGATCAGGCAGCAAGAAGCGCCAATCCACACGGCGCGAGGCTTGGAGTAATGTGTCATTATCCATCTGTACATCGGCTAGCATGGTGCGGTGGGGAGGTGTGGAGGGGCCGCCCTCCACGATCTTATTTTCTCCCACGTTCATCTTCTCCACCAGAACGCAAATCAGTATAAAATGTAGAATACATCGACCAATTTACTTACAGAATGGGCTCATCGCATCGAACAACGATGGGATTGGCACCGGGTATGGATGATAGACCGCATACGCAGGTTTATTCGCCATCACCTGCCCCAATATGTTTCGCTGGAGTGCTTCGGCCTGCTCAATCAAGGGGTTTATCTTCTCAGGGAATGCGAACCGAAACATCATGTAGTAGGCCATGAAGCTCAACCGCTCATACTGAAGCGAGAACACCATTCGCTGCGCGACTTCCTGTGGATCAATCGGCCGCACGATCACCTCAGAGGACTCGTGACTACCGACAAAGAACAACCGATCGAATGTGCCGGCTAAACCACCGAAACCACGCCCAAATAACCGCTTTGGATGCATATCGACAAACATTTGGCGTTTGACGAGCGGCATCACGCGGCCCAACACCCTGGCCGACACTGAACCTCTACGCCGTCCCCCCGGCACCACGCGCTCCGCTGATTGGAACAGTTTCATTGTTCGCAGCCGTACACGATCGCTGCGCCCAACCAATGCCCGGTAATGCGGCAAATCGCTCAGATGCCAATCCCACACACGGATCGGTTCGGGAATGCCGTAGATACGTTTCCCATCACCGCTGATATACACCCATTCGTCGCCGATGTACTCGGCACCGCGTGACATGAACGCCAGCAGCGACTCGGTCTTGCCGCCCTTCGACCAGCCAGTCGTGACGACGCCAACCCCATTGTACGTGAACGCCGAGGCATGCAGCGGCAATGCGCCTCTACCCAGCACCGTCAAGTTCAGGATCGGTATCAGCAGCGGCACGGCCGGCAGCCCGCTCTCGCAGACAATCTCGCACTGCTCACCAATCTGCTCGAATGCGATCCGCACTTTGGCCCGCGCTTTATGCTTGCTGCGCAGCACCAGGAAGGCATCCTCCGTGAATGCAGCCTCGTCCACACCCAGGTAGTGCAACCGCGAATTGAGCGGGAGCTGATCTACAAAGCGGATCGTGATATCCGGCTCGCCGGTGAGCGGGGATTGAATTGGCCCAAGCTGCCGGCTGACGGCAGCCGCATCACTCAGCGAAGGGTTCACCAGCCGGATACCGGCAAGACCATGCAGGTCATAATCTATCTGCGTAGCGACGTGCCCATTGGAAGAGGACATATCTATTTCACCCTTGATAAGATCAAGAACGTGGCTGGAAAGAAATTTCACGCGCCGCCGGCAAACTACGCGACATACCCCAGCCCGCGCAGGCGCTGGAGCGTCGCCTCGTCATACTCCGCGTCGCGCGTCTCGATACGCTTATCCTCAAGCGCACGTTCCCAGGCCTCAAGCTGCTCGATCATGCTGCGAGCCACATCAGGACGCGCTGAAACAAGGTTGTTCACCTCGGCGGGGTCCCCGACCAGATCGTAGAGCTCGTGTTGTTGATTTGATTTCCAGATATATTTATAGTTGTCAGTGCGGATCATGCGCACCACCACATTATCCAGGCTCTTAGGGGTCGTATTCTCGGCGACCGTGAACGATCGATCCACAAACTCCGGCGGCGTAAGCAGGCTGTAGAAGCCATTCGCGATTGAGTCGGAGGCATCAGCACCGGCCAACTCAAGAAACGTGGGATGCAGATCGCCCAATTGAACCTGGTGGGCGGCTTGGCTCCCCGGCTGAAAACGCGCTGGGTAGCGGATGATTAAAGGCACACGCACCAGTGGCTCATACAGGGTCATCCGATGGCCCAATTGACCGTGCTCGCCCAGGCTATCGCCATGGTCGGAAGTCACAACCAGCACCGTATCATCCAACATACCCTGCGCCTCGACAAAGCGTATCAACTCGCCGATCCTATCGTCCAAATAATGTAACGCCCCATCGTACAGCGCGCGCATGATCTCCAGGTCGTCGACACGGCGCTTCTCTGGACCTGCAAGTATCTCGACTTTGTTCGTGCTGAGTTGCGCCACGCGCCATGGCGAGAAGCGCCCGGGCATAAAGCGCCGATTGTACGGATACGGTGGGCTATAGCGCTCGTGACACTCCATATAATTGACGAACATGAAGAATGGAGCATCAGCTCTCCGGCTCTGAGTCAGCCAGTTTTGCATCTTTTCATTGGTGAGTTGCGCACCACTGTCCTTCCGACTCCGGCAATTCTTCATGAACGAGCGTGCGCGCAATAACACATGTGCCAGACGTGCGGCCGGCTTCGCGAGCGAGCTACCATTTCGTTCAATTTCCTTCAGCCGTTTCGCCATTTTAGGGCGTTCTGTCCCACGAGGATTTGATACGCGCCAGACATCTTCGACGGTATCAAAACCCTGTGCCAGACCAGTTGAATCGCTAATATAGGCATTATTCGAGAAGCAGGCAGTCTGGTAGCCTTGAGCCTGGAGACGACGTGCCAGCGTCGGGAAGTCGTCGGGCAGCGCATCTTTCGATACCGTAATACCATGGTTGAGCGGAAAAAGACCTGTGAACAACGAGGCATGGACCGGCAAGGTCCAGCAACTCATCGAGATAGCTTGATCATATAACGTGCCCTGGGCTGCCAACTTATCAATGTTAGGGGTTGTATTTCGATGGTAGCCATAACACGACAGGTTCGCCGCTCGCACGCTATCCATCACCAGCAGGATGATATTTGGCTGCTTTGGCATTGTTTCCTCCCTAAGATCATTCATTGCCGACAACGTGCTGCCAACCTAAACTGACACACATATCACCAAGGCACCTATCGTGCTTAAACAAGGGTCCGGGGGCGCCGATCTACTTTACAATGTGAGTGGGTGAGGCTGAGGGGCTACCCCCTCAAACCCCCTTTTTCCCAGAACTGTAATGCACCAAAGAACCTTGTCTTACTACATATCCTTAAATAGACTTACACCATCCATATCAGATGGAACAGGCACTTCAAGCAACTCAAGAATGGTTGGCGCCATATCGGCGATATATGGTCGACGTAAGGGCTGTTTGACCCCGCGAACATAGACCAGCGCATCGGGAGTCGTGTGCATACCAACCAAAGACTTGCCCTTGAAGATCAGGCTGGGCTTGCCAAGCGCCCCTTTTGGGTCATAACCGTCACGCATCGCCAGGACTAGGTCGGCCCCCACGTCGGCGTAAGGGCCGTGATACAGCTCCTCGCGGGTGTAAACTCGTTCGACCATTGGTTCACCGGTAGCCGGATCAGTCATGCCCATAGCCGCCTCGGCGACCTCACGGCGCACACGCTCGTACTCAGCGCCCATGGCGATGTGTCCACCCGGCTCACGACCCTTGACATTGAGAAAAATCCGGCCAGGATCCAGGCTATAGGCTACACTCGCAGGCGCCATGTCCTGAAGCCCTTCCGGTTGCTCCTTGGCATACTGAAGGTAGCCGGCATCATGAAGCCAGCTATTGACGTAAACCTCTTGCCGGATCGAGCAGAAGCCGTGATCCGACAGGATGACAAGCGTTGTATCCTCGTCGAGCCAACTACGCACTTCGCCAAGCACCTGGTCGAGCCGCTTGTAGAACTCCAGAAAAGCTGGCGCGTATTTCATGTGGCCCTGCTCCATCTCTTCCCAGAAGAAATGATGCAGCCGATCGGTCTCCATAATGTGAGCCATGAAGAAGTCCCACGGCTCCTGGCGCCAGAAATATCGCATCGCATCGATTCGCCGCTCGAATACCTCGTCCAGATGAGATAGAAAACTATCCTTGTCCTGGCGAGCGCGCCACGGGTCGGCGTCTACGCAGTAATTCAACCGCTTCAGCGCCTGGGCAACCTCGGCATTGGGCGCAGCCTTCTCGACATTGGGGCTCAGGAAGCAACCCACGACGATACCATTGACCTGACGCGATGGGTATGTGACCGGCACATTCATGGCAAACACACGCTTGCCAGCGGCGCTCAGGATCTCCCAGATCGCTGGGCTGCGCATATTGCGCGAGGTAGGAATGAACGTCTTGAGGGAGCCAGGCTGACGCTCTACGAACCCATAAATATTATGTTTACCAGGATTTTGCCCGGTCATGAATGACGACCATGCCACCGACGAAACATTTGGCAGCGTCGTATCCATCTGCACAAACGCCCCCTCGCCGACGATCGCGCGGAAGTTCGGCAGCTCGCCGGCCTGGAACAACTTTTGGATATAGGTATAGGGCACGCCGTCGATCCCGAGGACGACTACACGCTTCTTACGCTGCTTGTTTCCACCACGAAATTTATCGAATAGGCGCATTGTTGTCCTCCAGATCGTTCGCTAGAGATAGCCCAGATCGCGCAGGCGCTCCGTCACTTCTTCCTCTTCTTCCTCAGAATATGCCATGTTGGTATCGGCCACCACCTGCACGGGCCGTCGCTCGACATATCCCAGTTCCTCCAGCCGCGCAAGCACCTTTTCCGCGCTTTGCTCGGGTGTCTCACGCCCATCGCTATAGCAAACCACCTCGGGATCGAGCGGCGCCTCATAGGGATCGGAGACGCCTGTGAAATTGCTAATCTCGCCGGCCAGTGCCTTCTTATACAGCCCTTTGACGTCGCGTTCGGCGAGCTTCTCAATCGAGCACTCGACATAGACCTCGACAAAGCGGCCAATCTGCTCGCGCAGCTCGTCGCGGATCGCGCGGTAGGGCGAGATCGCCGCCGCAATCGCCACGACGTCGTTGCGGGTCAATACCTGGCACACCCAGCCGATGCGCCGAATGTTCGTGTCACGGTCCTCTTTCGAAAAACCAAGCCCCTTGCTGAGATGGGTGCGCACCACATCACCGTCAAGCACCTCGACCTTATGAGCGCGGTCGCGCAGCTCCTGCTCGACAATCGCAGAGATAGTAGACTTACCTGCGCCTGAGAGCCCGGTAAACCAGATTGTGAAACCGATTGTCATGAGAATCTCTCCTACGTATCAAAGTCATCTGACGATGGGTAGTAATGACGAACCAGGAAAGGCTGCTATCAGCCGATTGCCGATGACAAAGCGACTGCTAGAGACGCAACGCTGCGTTACTATCCGGCTACAACGCAATCTGCTTGCCACGAATACCCGCTGGAGCCGAATGTCCGAGGAGCGTCAGCAACGTCGGCGCGACATCATAGATTTTGAGGCCCTCAAGCTGCTTGCCGCCGCCTGGATTGCGCGGATCATAGAGAATGAAAATACCATACTGGGCGTGATTGGCATCGTCGGGGCCAGTATCATTCTCGAATGTCCAGATCGAGCCCAACCCCAGGCTGCCAACTGAGCGCCAATCCAGGTTGCCGAAGTAGATCACAAGATCGGGCGGGAAATTATTGACCTCGTGATACACATCTTCCGGGCGGAAGGCCACCGTACCGATATTCCGGCCATCGGGGTCGGTAATGGCGGCGAGTTTGCCCATAAGCGCAGCCCGCTCCCGCTCGTAATCCTTCTGCTCAATAATGCCATTCGGCTCGCGCCCTTTGACATTCATAAACAGCCGGCCATAGTAACCACCCGCACCCCACGCCTTGGTTTTCGACCAATCGATCTCGCACTTCTCCAATGACGAAACCTGCGATGGATACTCTTTGAGCGTTAGATAGCCCTCGCGAATCAGCCACTCATTGATGCACAGGCCACCGACCATGGCCTTGCCGCCATGATCCGAAACGACCAGCACGATCGTGTCGTCATCGACAAGCTTGAGGAGATCCGCGATCTGGCCATCGATGAACACATAGTAATCGTGGATGGCCTGCTGGAACCGATTGCCCGGCTCATGCTTGGGATGCTGCGGGTCCATGTACTTCCAGAAAGCATGATGAATGCGATCCACGCCCATATCGACCGTCATGAAATAGTCGTAGCGTTCGCGCTCCAGCATCCGCTTGCAGATCGTGAAGTGCTGCTCGGCCATGCGGTAGATATCGCGCAAAATCTGGTCCTTATCCTCCGAGCGAAAGTTCGGCACATCGACTAAAAACTCACCATCGATCCAGCCGGCTATCTCGCCCTTGAGCTCCGGCGGATGGGTGTACTGGCTCTTCGCGCTCGGCGTGAGAAAACAGCTCACCATGTGGCCGTTTACTGGTTGGACCGGGTAGGTCTGGGGAACTCCGACCGTTGCCACCCGCTTCCCCGCATCGCTGAGCAGATTCCAGATGCGTGGGTGCGTCACCGCCTTGGCATTGGCGATCGACATGCGATCATAGGAGTAATCGGCGCGATTGCGAAACCCATAGAAGCCAAGCTGGCCAGGATCGCGCCCGCTCATCATGCAGGCCCAAGCGGGCACCGTAATGGCCGGAATAGTGCTTTCCAGTTTTCCATAGGCCCCCCGCGACATCAGGGAGTTGATCGTCGGCAAGTCAGCCCGCCAGGCATCAAAGAGCAACTCCGGGGCAGCACAATCGAGCCCTATCACCAGCATTCGACGCGTTGTATCACCATTCGAGCTTGGGGTCATTGCTTCCATTGCCTTGATCTCCTTCACCAGCAGGCGCTCGATGTGGGCGCCGCTTGGGCTACGTGTGCTGTCACGGGCTCCCTCACCCGCAACGCTTGCCGAGACGTCTTTCCATCAAAGTAAGACAAGGTTCTTGGGAGCTTTACAGTTCTGTGAAAAAGGGGGTTTGAGGGGGTAGCCCCCTCAGTCTCCCCCACCCACATTGTAAAGTGGAATGGCGCCTTCCGAAACCTTGTCTAATCCGCCAATTAGGCCGACGAAAACAACCGATGGAGCGCGGAGGTATTCCGGCGCTCGATACACAGCCGCAGCAGGTTCACATAGTGACCGCTCTCCAACCGTGCTAACGGTAGACGGGTCGCTTCCTTCAATGCCCGGTGGAGCCAGCAGGTGTAGAACAGCGGCTCGATCATCTCCCTAGATAAACCAGTCCGCTCACAATATCGAGCGACAGAATCAATCAAGAGCGGCCCCAGCGCAGACTCGATCAGGAATTGCTGCTCGAAGCTCTTCAACGAGTTCGTGGTGCCGCTGCTGCGCGATACCCAGGTACCAAAAGAGCGTAAAAAATAGAACAGGTCCCACAGTGGCATCCCATGCGGCTCGGCGGCCTCCCAATCGAGAAACGCAGCCCGACCAGTGCCCGTAACCAGCACATTCCACGCGCCCGGATCGCCATGCTGAAACACCAGCGGAAATGCGGCCTTGCTGCTCGCGATCGTCGCGATTTGACTGGTGAGAAAATCGCGGTGCGCCGGCGCGATCTGATAAATGCGCGTCAACTGCTTAAACAGCGTATCAAGCCCTTCAGCTACTTGGAGCGGGGTGGCGACCCTGGTATCTGCCGTAGCCTCGCCCAGATTCAGGAGCCAGTCTAGCGCAGAATGGGCATATGGGCAATCGGCGGTTGCCTTTGTTCGCTTGCGGAACGGCGCACCGTCGATCACCGTCTCGCCGACGATCGCCAAGCCACCCTGATGGCCGAAGAAAGCCACCTGTGGCAGTGTTTCTCGGTCGCCGATGCCCCGCTCGCGCAACAATGTCAGTGCGCGATATTCATTCTCCAGGCGCGGGTTGAAGAATGGATCACGGGTTATCTTGACAATATATTCGGGCGTTTCGCTGGCCTGGTTAAAGAGAAAGAATAATACTTTCCGAGAACTATATTTACCTTTCGCAGCTAATCCCCAGCGATGTGTATCGATATTCACCCTATCGGCTTGAGCAATTTCCCGCAGATACTGCGGTGGTGCATCAGCCGGCTGTGCCGTCGATTTCCCGACAAGCACGCCGTAGCGCCGCATGAAATCGACTAAAGAAGCGATGTTTACTCAAATATCGCTCGGCGCGCTTGAAGAGATGCAGATTGACCGATGGGCTATACAGCGCATGGCGTAGGAAATAGGTGACAGTATGCCGATCGTGAGCTGGCACCGCAGTGTGCATCTCACCACTCAATGGCGTTAGCCAAAACACCTCGGGCCGGCCGAAGTCGGCGCTAACATCGTTGATCGTATTGCCGCCTAACACCTGATCGATCAGGCCGCTAAACTCGAAATAGATCAAACCCTCTGGTTTCAGCAGTCGCCGCAGTTCCGGCAGCAGCATTGCGTCACGGCGTAACCGCTGCGCGCCATTGTGCCCTGCGATCAACACAAGATCAACACTTCGATCGGAAAGCGCGACATTCTCATCAGCGCCGACCAGGCGGATATGCTCCATCGTATGCCGTTGCGTGACCTTGCCGATCCCTTTAGACTGCTGTGGGCTCGCCCAGATCACGACATCTTTACTGATACGCGACAGGGTCATGAGCGTCGCGGATGTTGGAGCTCCAATACAAACGATTCGTTCTACCTCAAGGCTAGGCAGCAGAAATGACCAGTTGGCACCGGACACCTCACCTTTCAGATTAGTGCCGGGAGTATATGTTGTTGCTAGTGTCGTATCGAGCATCAGGTCGCTATCTTTCTATTCACCGAAGAGGCGCCGCACCAGCGGAAACCGTAGGAGTTCAGGAAATGTCTGGTTGACTTTAAGCGCCTTACGATTGACCATCAGGACAAAGAGGGACACCAGCATCGCAAGCACCAGACTGAGCGCAAAATGCGTGTAGCTGCCCGGCTGGACAACCAAGCCAACGACCGCCTGCATTGCCAGTAATCCTAGAGCACTCAGCGCAATGATGATATAGATCTTTAAGTGACTCCACTCGAACAGACTAATACCAGTGCCAAACGCCAGGCCGGCTTGCTTGAAGATATTGTGCGCGATCATGGTGGTACAGGTACCAATTGCCGCGCCCAAAGCGCCGTAGCGTGGAATGAGCAACAAATTGATGCCAACGTTAACCAGCGCCGCCAGGATATTCACGACGACGATATAGCGCAGCTTTCCAAACACCTTCAGAGTCAGGCCATTGAAGCCAAGTGCAGCGTTGAAGTAATACCCCAGCGAGAGGAGCGCAAGAATGACTTCCGAATCCGCGTAGGTTTCGCCATAAAGTATGATCGTGAGCGGCTGCGCGAGCGAGAACGTCAATATGAAAATCGGGAAGGAGATAATCGCCATCCATATTGCGGTCTGCCAATACAGATTGTTAAGCCCATCGCGATCATTACGTGCAAACAGGCGTGCCGCCAGCGGCGTGAAAAGCAACGTAAAGCTTGAGATTACCAGTTGATTCAATCCGGCTGCCGGCTGAACTGCCCGAAAAGCTGCGACCTCAGTCGTGCCGCGAAAGTGCTCCAGCAAGATCGCGTCCGACGAGTTCATGAGCACATACACCAGGTCGGAGGTGAGCAACGGGATCGTGAACGTGAAAATGTCACGTGCCGGTATCTGCATACTCTGCCAGTTGAAGTGCTGAAATAACCCTTGATTTTGCAGCACGCGCACTAGAATTACGGTATACAGTACCACTCCTAGCGCGCCGGCGGCCAGATACCCTCCAGCGAGGAAGAACACTCCACTTTGGCTGAAAATCAGTAGCAGCACCACAAGCAGCTTCAGGCCAGGAGCAAGAACATGTTTGCGAAAGAAAATCGAGCGTGGGCTGGCGAAGATGGCAAACATGCCCATAAGTAAACCGTCGAGCGCCTGTACAGGGGAAAGGCCAATCATGATTAGCAGCAGCCCGACTGCAAGCTGATCGTTAATTAATGTTTGAGCAATCCACTGCTGAAATCCAAAGACAAACAGGATCATGGCGACGCTCAGTGCCAGGATCGTGCCTACCACCAGGAAGATTGTTCCAAACAGCTTGTTGTAATCGCGATGCTCGTGGTAGATCGGTATAAACCGAGTGATTGCGCGGTCTAAACCCAGAGTCGCGATTGTTTCGCCCATAGCGACGAGCGACAGCACGTAGGTAAACGCGCCAAATGTGGACTTCGTCGGGTCGAGCTGTGTGAGATAGCGAACTATTAACACTTGAACGGCGAAATTGATCGCCATTGAAAGTGCTCGACCGACCAGGAGCAAACTGGAACCACGGATCTGGCGCTTGGTCGCGCCATGTTTAATGCTCGATACCGCATCGATCGGTGGGGTAGTAGCCGATTCCATCTATGTCATTCCTATGTTATCAGGACTTTACAATGAGTTCCTATAGCATTCCTATCAGGGTTGTAAGGTTGGAAGGGGTTTTATGGGGGCTTCCCCCACACCCCTTTTACAGCTCATTTAGGACGCTATATCGACCTTGGGCAATCGCCTTTGCGGGAGCTGTCTCTAGAGCATGAGAAGTTGACTCGCTCGGCGTGGTGATCGGCGCCTGATTCATGGTGATATAGGTAACAGCATCGGCCAGCGCCAGCATCAGCCAGAAATAGCGAATGTAGGCAAAGTGCAAGAAAATACCTGTTAGTAAGTACGCGACAATGGCTAGGAGAAAACCCGTCGCTATAAAGGACAGCTCAGGCTGGCTCTGCATCAATTGGCGGCGTGTCTTCGCCAGTCCACGCAACGTTGTCACCACCAGAGCTAGGAAACAGCCAATGCCGAGACTACCATTTTCGGCAGCCATACCGAGATACAGGTTATGCGCCTGACGGTCCGCTGCCTGCACGCGCAACCCGACGATCTCAGCATAATCCTGATAGTAGTATCGAAACACGCCTGGGCCAACTCCAATCAGCGGGTGATCGACAAATACCAGCAAAGCAGCCAGACCCTCTGTGACTCGACTACGAATAGAGCCATCGGCACTGGCTCCTCGCTCTTCAGTTGTTAGGCTTGAGACCGATTCGATCGTCACCAACCGTGTACGATATTCAGGCACAACCTCTAACAGCACGATCACTCCCAGGATGAGCAATCCGACCTGCCAAGGTTTGATATAACGCATGAACATCATGATCACAAGCACCATGACAAATCCGACAGCGGCGCCACGTGAGAATGTCAAAGCAACGCCAAGGGCAATCAAACCAGTGATAGCTACCGCCAAGAGACGCAACAGAGTTGAACGCTCACCTAAGAAGCGGAATAGCGCAAGTGGCACAAGCATCAGCATAATCTGTGCATAGCGGTTCTGATCGCCAAGCGGGCCGGCCAAGCGGCGCTGATCGACCTCGCCATTGATGGTCTCTGCCCCGGTGTGAAAGGCGGTATTACTGATCTGCGCGAAGCCGAGGTAATTGTTCTTGTACGTCTGAGTTACATCCTGGTAGAACGATAGACCACCGAGTATGGCGCCGATAATAATCAAAAGCCAGGTTACGCGACGCAACATCACCGGTGTTCGGATGACATTCGTAATCAGAAAGTAGAGTCCGATGCCCTCGACGAGGAAACTGGTCAGCGCTGTGATGGCGGCACCGGTGTACTCCGCGAATACCGTCCCAACCACATGGATCACCAGAAAAAGGAAGATTAATGGTAAAGTCGGAGTGATGATCAATTTTTGGCGCCGAAAGACCAGGTAACTCGCAAGCGGGATCATGAGCAGCACGGGAGTCGATGCGCCGATGAACTCGGGCACTCCGTGATAACGAACCGCAACAACCGCCGCATTCGAGTAAAGAATGGCGATGACGATCAGAGTAGAAACTTCCGGCCAGGCCAGGATCGCGATCGTTAAAATCGCCACTATCACAATACCAAGCGCATAGATTGGCTGGTTTGCCGCGATCAAGCCCAGAGCTAGGGCAGCGCCTAGCACACCTATCAGTAACATCAGCCGCCGCCCTTGCAGCAGAGGATGTTGTTCTTGCCATTGCTGTAAAGAAATCATGCTGGTCTCCTCTCCACATCATCAGCTTGACGCTGAGGTTCCCAGAAATCGATGCGATGCCCGCGTATCATATTCCAGGTTGCTACTAACGAAGCCATGTTAACCATAGAGAAAAAGAACGGGATCGTACATAGCTTCGAGCGCCCAAGCCGTGTCTGACCTAATAAACCCCCCAGAACGCCACAACCGTAGAAAGCCACCTGTAAGAGGGTCATCACTTGATAGAAAGCACCACGCCGCCAAAGTAGCGGACTGACAGCAAACAGAAGTAGCAAGGGCAAGGCGACTAAACGACGCAAAACTTTATGCGAGAAAAGCTGAATTGCATAGAAGCCGTAACGAAACGGGTTCAGTAATTCGCGCATGACGAAGACACCGCGCAATCCACGCGTAATCACGCGCACTTTGCGACCGAACTCGACGCCACTCGACTTTGCTACAGGCTCATATGCGACCGCATCGGGCGCAAAGACCAGACGATAGCCCTGAGCAATAATACTAGTCGACGTCACAAAATCATCAGTTACGCCTGGTGGTACCGGGCGGAACAATGAACGACGGATCGCATAGATAGCACCTGTTGCAGAGATCGCGTTTCCAGCCTGGCTCTGAGACTGCTTGAGCTTGCGGTCAAAGTTCCAGTAGCTATGTTCGCCATCACTACTGGCGCCGCCGTGACTCTTCGAGATGTAGCACTGATTCCCTGCGACGCCACCAACCTCCGCATCAGCGAAGGGGCGCACCAGAGCGCGAATAGCATCAGGTGCATACATGCTGTTGGCGTCGGAGAAAACCAGAATATCGCCAGTAGAAGCTGCTACCGCAGCATTAAGCGCCGGAGCTTTGCCTTGTCGTGGCAACGACAGCACCTTGACATCCTGATCGGCGTAACTTCGCACGATCATATCTGTGCCGTCATTTGACCCATCTGAGGCAACCACCACTTCTAATGAACTCCGTGGGTAATCCAGCGACAGAATATTGTCGATCTTGGCGCCGATGCTGCGAACCTCGTTATGTGCAGCAATAATCATGCTCACACTGGGGGTGATATCGGCGAACTTGTAAGGCCGGCGAAACAGACGCCCGCGGAGATACACCAGTATGGGGAAAACCGCATAGGTATAGACAATCAGCGCAACGGAACTCCAAAACGTAACGAGCCTCATGCCTGTGCCTCCATGCCAAAATGTCGCGCGAGCGTCGCCGTGTTGGTAACCAGATCAAACTCTCGCACAACCTTCTCTCTACCTGCGTGGCCGAGACGTTGGCGCAATTCAGAATCGCCGTGCAGGCGCTCCAGGGCCTCTGCCAGTGCCGGTGCGTCACGTGGTGGCACCAGGAGGCCACTCCGCTCATGCTCGACCAGCTCCGGGATACCGGAGATGCCACTGGCAACAACCGGCACGCCGCTCCCCATCGCCTCCATTAATACAACAGGAATCCCCTCGCGCTTACCACCCTTCGTCGGCACGCTTGGCGTCACCACAACATCAGCCTGTGATAAAAGCTCGGCGATCTGCTCCCGTGTTCGGCGGCCAAGCAGGTGAACACAGTCACTCAGCTTCGCCTTCGCGATTTGCTCGGCTAGCGCCTCATGATCCGGCCCATCCCCAACCAGATTGCAGACAACATTGATGCCTTTTTCACGCAGGAGCCGGCATGCCTCAACCAGGAACGTCTGGCCTTTCACTTCATGGAGCGTCCCGGTACACAGCAGCGTGAAGGGATGAGCCGATGCTTGGCTACGGACGGGCTGGAACACCTGCGTGTCGACGCCGCAGTGAATGACGACGATCTTATCACCGACGTGCTCACCGCACTCCTGGATGATAAGCTCTCTGTTATAGTTCGAGATTGTCACGACAAAAGCGGCTCCCTCAACTTTTTCACGCAGCATGTGGCGATCGACATGTAAATCTGAGCCATGAGCTGTAAAGCTGTAGGGAATATCTGACAGCCGGTGGATGATAAATGCCGCTGCCGCAGGGTGGTTCGCGAAGTGCGCATGAACATGCTGTACGGCATCAGATGCCATCAACTCGGCGAAGTAGACACTCTTTGGAAAGATGCCTAGTCCCCCGACAAAGAAATTCAAGCTGCCCCATGTTCCACGTAGTAAAGCCCCCAGCGTACCGAAGTAGGCCCGCGGTTTTCGACGCAGATAACGCAGATGAGCCACAAGGATACGCCACGAGATAAAAGGCTGAAAATGCGCACGCTCCACCAAAGGTTTAGCCTCCGGGTGCATGACCGATGTATGCTCACGCAGAAGCGGATACAGTTCTACTTGAACCCCCATTTGCTCCAGAGCTAACATCTCATAGAGAATGAAGGTTTCAGTGAGCTTCGGAAAGCGTGACATTATATAGGCGACCTTCGCTTGCGATGTAGGTCGCTTATGCCGGCCATTCTGCTGTGCTGGCGTATCGAGTATGTGTTTTGTCGTTACCATTGGTGCCTCATAACATAGCCATCATACTTGAGAGGAATATGACGTAGAGTAATCCTCTTGATGAAAAGTTTGTCATTTAACCGCATATTCCCGTAAACTGCACTATCGATGTATCCGTGATCATGACAACGCTGCCGGATGTCGTCACACACGTCACCCGGCAGCGCCACGCCTGGGCTCTTATAAACTGTTTGAAAAGGGGGAGTTTTAGGAACTCTTTCTTAGATGATCCGCATAACGTCGCCAGATAACAGCGGTCACCTCACGGCGTACCCGCTCCGGCTCCAAACCGGCATCGACAATCACTGTCTGGGGATGTCCCTGGAGTAATCCGAGGTAACGGCGACGTTGCTGTTCCAAAATTTCGGGACTATGCTCCTGTTTGCGCTGATACAGCACCTCCGCCGGAGCATCAAGATATACAACCATATCTGGAGGAGGACAAAGTCGTCGTACCATCCACTGCTGTAGTCGTTTATGGATGGGACCACTCCGCTGCTCTAATGAAAGCGAACCGCTATGATACCGATCAAAGATAACGAGACGGCCAAATCCACGATGGTAGGCGCCTACGCGATAACGAACTGCCTGCTCAACCATGGAATTTATCGCATTCAGCAGACGCACCAGTGGCTTACGACCACCCTTGCTCGCCTTCGTGAGCCAACGAGTTGTAGGCAGAATAATCGCATTTGTGTTAAGGTTCGTACCCATATAGACGTAGCGGGTCGGCAAGTAGAACTTGTGTCCCAATGCACGCGCTAGCGTTGTTTTTCCCGCTCCATCAGGGGCAAGCAACGCAACAGCGATTCCTCGCGTGCGAATCTTGCGCGTCTTGCGATCAAGGAAACGTAACAGGGACCTGGAAACACGACGCCAGTTAGTACCTGGTAAGTCATGGCGTACAAGATGCTGTGCGATGCTGCGCCGGGTTCCAAGTAATGTGTCCCATTCGCCCCGTTCTATGCGCTGCTTGATCTGCATCCAGGATAGCGCAGGCGGAAAGCAGCGTGCAACTTGGGATATAAGGTATTGTTCATCCTTAATCCCCCGCACCAGAGCAGTGAGACGTGTTCTATACTTTGGCTCAAACGTCGCTTTGTCGAGCAGGCAATGCAGCAGGAGGGTTAGGAGTTCGTCCTCAACGGATAGGATGAAAGCCGGGCCATAGCGGATGCGATTTCGCAGACATTCTGTCGCAAACGCGAGGCGGAGCGCGGGAATTGGCCGGCCATAGGCAAGCTCCGTAACAAGATCGAGCTTAACCCAACGATCTTCACTCTCATCATAACCGATAAAGAAGTAGTGCGGAAACTGGCCCCATCTTGAGAGCGCGACAAAACCTAACCGCTCCAGTATACCGCTCACTCGTTCAAAATGATCTGCGGCGACGAGAAGATCGACATCGCCATCGACTAAGCCCTCCAGAAGCTCCTCATAACCACGTAGCAAGCAGTAACGAACCGCAGCCTGATCGAGTTCTGTGAAGACCATCGAGAGTAATGGGCAGAGTACCGTTGCCTGATCTTTTGGATTGCTCATTAACATGGTTCGCTATCTGCTCATGAGAACTTTGGCTTAGAGACCGTTTGAAAGCCTGTTTTTCGCAGAAGTTCCGTGGTTGAAAGGGACTTCTTGAGAGGGCTCCCCCTCAAACTCCCCTTTTCAAACAGTTTCTTAGGTAAGGAACTTGGGGAGGCACCAGAGGGTACCCGCCTCCCCAAGCCCCGCGCTGCTTTTTGGGATCGGCTCTAACTACGGTCCTTACCGCGCGTCCGGCGCGTGCGAAAACTATCATTGCGGGACAATGCGCCGTTGCCGTTAACATAGGAGGCAGACGAGCCATCCAGCATCGACACCTCCGGATCAACCGTATCCCGTTCAGCGTCTAGTGCTTCGTCCATTTCGTCAGCCGGCGCAGGGATCGTCTGATCCAACATTAGTGTGGTTCGCGTACTATTTTCCTTCAAATCACCGATTGGAGCTAAATCAGTTGTGAAGGTACCGGGCGATGCCAGTGCCGCGCGCTCTTCTCGCACAGCTACCGGACCATCCAGGAGCGATGCCGACGACGCAACAGCCGGCAGCATGCGCCTCCGAGCGCGCGACGGATAGTATGAGTATGCCGGCTCCGGCTTGACACGATTCAACACTGCACCAATCACGCGTGCGCCAATCATACGCAGCCCTTCGACAGCGTTAATAGTGTTTTCACGCCCCGTTGCGCCGCTATTCACGACTAAAAGCACACCTTCAGCCTGTGGAGCGAGGGCCAGGGCATCGGAGTAGAGTAGCGGCGGGCTATCGAGAATAATGATATCGGCGCGGGCCTTATACTCTTGGATCAGCCGATACATACGCCGAGATCCAGAAATCTCGGATGAATTCGACGTGGGCGTGCCGGCGGGCACTACGGACAGCCCTGGGACCGCCTCGACAGCTATTGGATCGATGGTCTTGGCCGGCATATCAAGCAAGCTTGACAACCCAATATCCTCCGGCAGACCAAACAACGCTGCAACGCGCGGCCGTCGCAAGTTGGCGTCGATTAAGATGACCTGCTTTTCGGATTGCGCAAATGCAATCGCAAGATTCGCAGCGATCTCACTCTTACCATCACCACGTGAGGGACTGGTGATCAACAGCGATGGTAGATGCTGATCAGTATACGCCATCTGCAAGTTTGTCCGTAGGATACGGTAGCTCTCCGCCGCCAGTGTGTCTGGACGCGACAGCATAATGAGTTGCGAAGATTTAGGCCCGCGAAGCCACTTATGGCGAGCGATTCCCCCAAGATATGCCAGCCCGGTAGCTTTGCGTAACTCCTCGGGCGTATAGACCATGTCGGTAAAGTACTCGAAGAGGAGCATAGCAGCCAAGCCTAGCACCAAGCCGGCGATCAGAGCCGCCAAGACGTTGCGCTGGACATCAGGGGCAATCGGCGTATTGTCACCCTCTGCCTTTTCAACCAGGGTGATCTTGTTCGTATTGCTACTTTGAACAATCTGGATCAAGTCGCTAAATGCCCGCTGTGAAGCCGCCAACTGCGCCCGCCGTTGATCCAGGCGAACAACTATCGCCCGTTGGGCCACAGGATCAGTAACCTGCTGCACCTGGCTGGCAAGCAGATCGATCTCGACCTCCAGGCCACGAATGGTCTGCTGTAGTTTATCCAGTTCGTCATTGGCTTCCTGGCGCTGCAGAGCCTGCGGGCTTGATGGTCCATTAGGGCTGCGTTCTATCAGCGCATCGCCGAGCGCATTAGCGATCATGGCCGCCACCAGGGGATCAGAGGCACGAACGCGGATGTTCAGGATCTGGGTTGTATCGATCCACGTTGCCGCGACGCCACTGGCGACCGTATCAGCATCGATATTCAAATTCAGCTTAGCGACGACACTCTCAATTATCGGCCGGCTAGTGGCCAGCTCGGCATATGTTTGACCAACCTGGCTGCTTGCCCGCAGATCATTACTGGTCACATTAGGGTTGTCGATCGCCGGACCAACCAGGTAGCGCGCGCGTGACTCATAGACACGGGGCTGCCCAGAAGTAAACCAGTAGCTTGCAACGCTAGACAGGATCGCGCAGAGCACCATGATCCATCCCCATCGCCGTAAGATCGCCAGGTAATGCTTGAGTTCCATGAGCTTCGACTCCCTATAGAGCTGAGAGCAGCTATCAGTATGCTCCCTCGCCCACAAAGACTTGCCCGACTGTCCGTACGAGCACTTGAATATCCAACCAAAGACTCTGACGCTCAATATAGGCGATATCAAGCTTCAAGCGCTGATCAAAGTCCAGATTACTGCGCCCACTCACTTGCCAGATCCCAGTAATGCCCGGCAGCACTTCCAGTCTTTCCGTATGCCAGAGCCGATATGTATCTGGAGAGAAAGACGTCGGGCGCGGCCCAACCAGGCTCATATCGCCCTTAATCACATTCAGGAGCTGTGGAAGCTCGTCGAGACTTGTCTTCCGCAAGATATGGCCGACTCGTGTAACTCGCGGATCATTGGTGATTTTAAAGTCAGGCCAGGTCAATTCATTCAGGTGGGCGTATGTTTTCTTGAGCTCTTCCGCGTTGGGGACCATGGTGCGGAACTTGTACATGCGAAAGCGCCGACCACCTTTTCCTGTACGTAACTGGTAGAACATAATCGGCCCTGGTGAATCGATATAGATAAGCAGCGCAACCAGAGCCAGCAGTGGCAGCACTAATGGCATCACCATCAGACAGAACGTGACATCCATCGCGCGCTTGAGCATCTGGTAGGCTTTACCGCGAATCAACCGCCGTTGCGGATCGATCTCAAGATACCAGGGAGTTCTTGATACTGAGCGGGCATTCGTAGCAATATCCGGCACCATCTCCTGCCTCCTTCATCACCGATAACGTAGGCGAACGTTACCTTTTCTCTCCTACCCCATTTCCATGTTCGCGTCGTACCGACATCGTGGTGTACGTGTCGGCGCCTACCATGTTCGCCTCTAGCCGAGAGTCATCTACATGATCTAGCGCCGACGTAGGCCTACGTTCTAAGTCCTCGGTGACTCTCCGCAGGAGTTCCTCGGACGTCAGGGCTGCATTAGGGAAATCGGCGATGCTATACCGGAACCGGATGCCCATTTGTTCATCGATCTGCCGGGCAAGCCGTGAGAGCATCGCCTGGGTGTGTTCCGCCGGCGACTCGGGAGCCAGCAAGAGGAACCGCCCATCCTCAGTGTAATGCGCGATGACATCGGTGCCACGCACATGTTTTGTCAGGAAGAGCCCAAAACGAACCTGGACATAGCGCTTGATCATGGCGGCCTGCGCTTCACGCACGGCCTGATGCAGCGCAGCCTTATACGTCGCCGGCTCCAGCTCCAGCATCACAACGCTAATTGGATGCTGATGCCGGCGGGCGCGGCTCATCTCGGCATGGATACGCTCGTGAACATTGTCATACTCCAGCAGGTGTGGTCGCCCCTTGGGGAGTGAGATTGCTTCAACCGCCTGCTCAAAGTCTTGCAGCCCCTGGCTCACCAGCCACGCAAGCCCAGTGGTAATACACAACGCGACAACTTCAGTGACGGTCAAATATTTATGCACGCCACTGAAGAACGGCGACATATAGATGATTTTTAGAACCACATAGGCTGCCAGCACATTCACCACTGCCAGGTATGCTTGGGCGCGACGCAGCGGGATGAACAAGAATAGGATCGCCGTCGCCGCTGCCAAGACATAGAAAAAAGAAGCCAGGTTGATCGTCGAGCCCTGGTCAAAATCCAACCGCTCGATGTTGAAAAGGATGACCAGCCAAATAATCAGAAGGCTTATTCGCCAACGCATTTGCTTCATAGTTGCCTTCCTTTAAAGTCAACCTGTATCCAGCAGCGCCTGTCGAACCTCGAGGTATCAGGATGCCAATACGGTTGTACGGGCTTGAAAGATGAGATGCACAAGGACATAGCGATCTACACGCTCGTCACCGAGAATGACGAGCAAGTGAGACCGACGACGGACGTATGTTATATGGGCATTATCTGTCGATTAGGATAGTCTTAACAATTAAATCTTGAATGAAGCCTGGAGGGTGCGAGATGAAAAAACAATTATTATCCTTCAAGTAACCAGATGGAATGAGGTTCTCTTGTACGCTATCTTGAGTAGACATGGTTTGCTACTTGAATGATCCATAACGACTCACTAGCTACCGGCTACCACCCTCACTCTGATTAGAAATTGAGGAGGCGCTGGGACGGGCCGTCCGCCCTGCCACCTCACCAATGCCCTAGCTCCCATTCCCGGCTCAAGCATATGGCTGACACCTTGTAGCGCTAAAAGCACTACCAGGCGCGCAGCCATAACACCCGCTTTGTTAAGACTTCCACAAGATTAGGTTATGCGTTGTATAAGTAATAATGCAAGCGGGTCCTTTTTAGTTACGCAGGGAAGAGTACAAGGTTGTGATCCGAATCTGGGACGGAAACCACGGATCCCCGCTCCTGGACACTTTATACACGTCGCCGTCGCCAGGATGAAAATAAGCTCATATAAGAGATGAGGACACTGTCACGACATCAGTCAGGATTGCTGTAATTCACGCCGAGTTGCGCCGCAAGCCGGTCTGTGGTAAACTCTCGCCTATCAATTTGAAACTTAGTGAGGCCTCGACCACACTGGGTCGGGGTATTTTGTGTGAAAATTATGCGCCGAGATGACATTCGTAACATCGCGATTATCGCTCATGTCGATCATGGCAAAACCACGCTGGTCGATGCAATGCTCCGACAGAGCCATATCTTTCGTGATAATCAGCAGGTAGCCGAGCGGGTGATGGACTCCAACGACCTGGAGCGCGAACGCGGCATCACCATCCTGGCTAAAAACACCGCGGTCATCTACCGCAACATCAAGATTAATATTGTCGACACGCCTGGACACGCCGACTTCGGCGGCGAAGTCGAGCGAGTCATGAATATGGTTGATGGCGTGCTGCTCCTGGTAGATGCCGTCGACGGGCCAATGCCGCAGACGCGCTTTGTGCTGCACAAAGCGCTGCGGGCCGGCCACCGGGCGATTGTGGTCGTCAACAAGATCGACCGGCCAAACGCCCGACCGAACCATGTGGTGAACGAGACGTTTGATCTGTTCGTCGATCTGGGCGCGAATGATGAGCAAGCTGAGTTCGCAGTGATCTATACGGATGCATTGCGGGGAATGGCCGGGCGCTCGCCTCTGAAAATCTACGATTCGCTGGAGCCGCTGTTCGAGGCCATTCTCGATCAGATCCCAGCACCGGCGGCCGACGCAAGCGGACCGGCGCAACTATTAGTCACGACGACCACGTACGATGACTACAAGGGCAAAATGGCGCTCGGGCGCCTACGCCGGGGCACGTTCAGTCGGGGTCAGACGGCTGCGCGGATCGACCGCGACGGCGCCATTACAACAACAAAGATCAATCAGCTGTTCGTCTTCAACGGGCTGGATCGGCGCGAGGTCGATCAAGTGTCTGCCGGTGACATCATTGCCATCGCCGGCCTGGGCGAGGTCGCGATCGGCGATACGATCGCCGACGCACAGAATCCTGAGCAATTGCCGGTGATCGCCGTCGAAGAGCCGACCGTACGCATGACTTTCAGCGTCAATAATAGCCCCTTCGCCGGACGTGAAGGTACCTACGTCACCTCGCGGAAGCTGCGCGAACGGCTCTACTACGAGTTGGAGCGTGATGTTGCGCTACGCGTCGCGGATACCGATGCACCGGAGGCATTTTCCGTGAGCGGACGCGGCGAACTGCATCTTACGATTTTGATCGAAACGATGCGGCGCGAGGGCTATGAGTTCCAGGTCTCACGCCCGGAGGTCATTTTTAAGGAGATTGACGGCCAGCGGTTGGAGCCGATCGAGCAAGCCGAGATTGAGGTTTCCGAGCAGTACCAGGGCACGGTCATGGAGCTGCTGGGCCAGCGCCGCGGGCTCCTGCGCGATATGCACTACCGAGACGATGGGATGATGCACCTGATTTTCCACATCCCGACGCGCGGGCTGCTGGGTTTACGCCAGCTCCTGCTGACATCGACGCGCGGCCAGGCGCTGATCAACACGCTCTTCATGGGCTATGAGCCACTCGCCGGCGATATCAGTACCCGCGCCAACGGCTCACTGATCGCGTCCGAATCCGGCGTCGCGACGACCTACGGGCTCCACGGGGCCCAAGAGCGCGGGCAACTTTTCGCCACAGCCGGTATGGATATCTACGAGGGCATGATTATCGGCCAGCACATCCGCGACCGCGATCTCGAAGTGAATGTCTGCCGGCGCAAGCACCTGACTAATATGCGTTCGTCGGGCGCCGAAGACTCGCTGCGGTTGAAGTCGCCGCGCGTGCTGAGCCTCGACGACGCGATCGAGTATATCGGCGACGACGAACTGGTGGAGGTCACGCCGAAAAGTTTCCGGCTGCGGAAGAAGCTCCTCGACGCCGACGAACGCAAGCGAGAACAAAAGCGGCGTGATTTGGCGCTGGTATAAGCGGGAGGACGGGAGCCAGGGAGCTGCGAGGTGCGCCCTGGCTCTGTTCATGTCACGGGTTCAGCTCGATAACATCGCCGCTGACCTTGAAGACGACTCGCTCGGCGATATTGGTGGTGCGATCGGCGATGCGCTCGAGATTGTGGGCCACAAACAGCAGATCAACTACCCGCTCAGCGAGTGGCGGATCGTGCCGGATCATGTCGAGTAGATCAGCCCGGACCCGTTTGCTCAAGATATCAACGCGATCGTCCGCTTCCCCCAGGCGACGCGCGGCGTCGGCATCCTGATTGACAAAGGCATCAAGGGCGCGACCAAGCATCGCAATCGCTTCCTGGGCCATGTCCGGGATATCGGGCAGTGGCTTCGCCAGGGGTTGGTCCGCCCCCCGGATTGTGATCTTGGCGATCCCCTTGGCATAATCGCCAATGCGTTCCAGTTCACTGGCGATCTGAATCGCAGCTATTAACCGGCGTAAGTCGCCGGCCATCGGCTGCTGGGTCGCCATCACCACCAGCACGCGCTCTTCCAACGCATACTGCGCCTGGTCGATCAGCTGATCCTCGGCGATGATCTGCTGGGAGGCAGCCACATCATGACGGGCCAGCGCGTCGACCGCCTGTGTAATCGCAGTGACGACCATCTGGCCCAGCGCGCGCAGATCCCCGTCCAGCGCCTCAAGCTGTTGAACGAAATGTTCTCGAGGTCGCATTAGGTACCTCCTCTGTCGTATCCGTTCCCCATGCGGCTGTGTCGCACACAGCTTGGACGAACATGTGGGGGCTTTTCTGGAGGGCGGCCCCTCCAAACCTCCCTCTGTTCATCCTAGATGCCGACAATCTCATCCGCTCCTTCGGTCCGGTAGGCGTAGGCCATGCGCGGGGTATTGAACGCGAAGCCGACGCGGCCGCGGTTGTCGAGCAGGATGCAGCCACCTAACCCGCCGACGCGCCGGGCCAGGATGGCGATCGCCTCGCGCGCGGCGTCCATGGGTTCGCGGTCGCCGGAGAGTAGATCGGTGGCGGTTTTGGCCAGGAGCACCTTGATGATCGACTCGCCCCAGCCGGTTGAGGAACAAGCGCCGGTCTGGTCGTCGGCATACAGCCCGCAGCCGATCAGGGGCGAGTCGCCCACGCGGCCAGGGAGCTTATTGGCGGTACCGCCGGTCGATGTACCGGCGGCAAGATGGCCATGCCGATCAACCGCGACCGCGCCGACGGTGTCGTTGGGATTGGTGAGCAGATCGGCGGTCGAGCCTGGGGCAGCGGACAGCGCATCGACCGGCCCCACAGTGCCGGCACCAAAAGCATCCTGCGTGCGAATGTTCGCCTGCTGGAGCAGATTGGCCCAGCGCTCACGCTCGCGCTCGACGACGAGCCCGACCGGATCGCACAGCGGCACGCCGGAAGCTTCGGCGAAACGCTCGGCCCCCTGGCCAACCAGCAGGATGACGTGGCTCTCCAGAACACGCCGCGCCAGCGTAATCGGATTGCGAACGCGCTGAACGGCGGCGATGCCACCGGAGCGCAGCGTCGCGCCGTCCATAATCGCGGCGTCCAGCTCCACGACCCCATCAAGATTCAGCACCGAGCCAATGCCGGCGTCGAAGGTCGGGTCGTCTTCGAGCACGCGCACCGCTGCCTCGACCGCATCGAGCGCCGAGCCGCCCTGGACCAGCATCTGCCACCCGACGTCAAGTGCGCGGCGGCAGCCATGCTTGTGCGCCTCAAATTCGTCGTCGGGGATCGCCCACGCCCCGCCATGAACCATGAGTGAGAGTGGCATACAGACCTCGTGCTGCTGTCCATTGTCCGTCGTCAGTTGTCCGTTGTTGGTGGAATATGAAACGTGATGCGTGAAACGTGATGCGTGACCACCGACCACCCCTTCGACTTCGCTCAGGACAGGCGACCGCTGACCATCGATGGGCTGACAAGATGACAAGATGACAAGATCATATTAGCGACCACCGATTCCATCCTTCATCCTCCATCGTCCATCCTCCATCTTCAGTTCCTTGGTCAAGTGACCGTTCGCATGATCTTGTGCAAGAACTGCCGGCCGTAGATGAACATGGAGGCGAGAAACGGCACCATCGCGACGTACAGCGCTGGGCGACCACTCCGCTCGCCATCGGCCGTGTAGAGTAGCATCGCGGCGGTGAGCGCGACCGTAGTGACCTTGCCGGTCGGATGGGCCACCGTGATCTCGGCTCGGCGCCGGTAGACCAGCATGCCCCCAAGGATAATCGCAAGATCGCGCGTGAGCAGCAGAGCGGTGGCCCACCAGGGGAAGCCGCGAGTGCGCGACAGCGTCAGCGCCGTCAGATCGATCATCAGCTTGTCGGCGAGCGGATCGAGGACTTTGCCCAGCGGCGACACCTCGTGGCGCATCCGCGCGACGGGGCCATCGAGCACATCGGTGATCATAGCAACGCCGAAGATGCCGAGCGCGCGCCACTGACTGCCCGGCTGGTGCATATAACGAAGGGCCGCCGGCAGCATGAGCAGGCGCGCGAGCGTCAGTAGGTTGGCGGGGTAGATAAACTCACGGGGATGAAAGGCGTGACGAAACTTTGCTGACACCTTCCAAGCCTGCCCTTCTTCGCATCAGACTTCCATGCGTTGCGCGCACAACGCACCTATGAAATGCGGGTGGGGTTATTCTTGAGGGGCGACCCCCTCAAACTCCCCCTTTTCACTTTAGTACGACGAGGGCGGCCCATAGGTGGGCGGTGGGCCGTAGCCCGGCGGTTGCTGCACGGCACCAACGAGCCCTTGCCCCACGATCGTCTGACCGAGTGCGTGCCCCAGGATGCAATACGAGATGAAGGCAGTAAACAACACCCCGATGCCGCACGCAATGATACCGAGCGAGGCGACGAAGCCGGCAAGAATCTGGACCAGCAGCAGCATCAGCCAGGCGCCAGGGCTTCTACGCACTGAGGCCAGCACTTCGCTAAACTTCAGTGCTTCGCTCAGGCTATTGGTGGCCGCATAGCGGGCCATCGCGGCATACGAGACGACCAGCGTCCCCAGCGCCAGAATAAACATGAGTGGAATAAAGCACAGGCTGATCACGCCACCGATACCGGCGGCGGCTTCGGCACTATCGCTGTCGGCTCCGCTGGAGCCGATCAGCAGAAAGACCACACAGTAGAACACGCCGAAGAGTAGAATGAGGGGAATGGAGTAGACCAGGTTGATCACAAACACGTACAGACCGCGCATCAGGTGCTCGCCGAACTCACTCCACTCCGGCAGCGGGCGGGGATTGCCCTGAGCGACATTCTGGGCAACCTTGATCAGATAGCCATACACGATGATCTGACCAATCACTGGAATCAGAAAGACCAGGCCGCCGATTAGCACCTTGGAAACCCACCCCTCGTCCTCGAACACAAAGCTGAACGTCTTGCCGATGTCCATAGGAGCTGTTCCTTTCTCCATTGCAGGGCACGCGTGAGCCGTGATGAGAATGCACCGCAGCTACCGCCGCTCCACCACCACCCAAGAGCAGGGCTGCATCGTGCTCAAATATGCCCGCCACGCCGCCGCGCCCCAAACGCCTCCGCCCTACTATAGCCCACGCTTCGATCCGCCGCAGAGTAGAGCTGGACGGTGACGAGATGGGCATACAGCAGCGCGCTCAATGCCAGCCACAGCAGCAGTAACGTGACCAACCAGGCGCCTGGAAATAGGCTCCCGGCCACAAGCCAACTAAGTATACCAAACAGCACCGCCGGAAGGTAGACCGGCAGCGAGCGCAGGCGCGCCTGGGCATACACACCGCGCGCTCCCGGCCGCAGGGCTTCGCGTACTGGCCGCATGCCCAGCGCTTCCTCGACCCCGCCCTTGTCGACAAAGATCAGACGGGCGATCGGCGCCGCACCAAGCGCGAACATGGTCAGTTCATACACCAGGAGCAGCCCACCAATCACCGGCGCGAGCCAACCCACCCGCCCATCGCCGGCCGTGGCGACTAGCGCCACCGCGGCGCAGAAGAAGAGTAAGCCGACTATAAAGGCCGGCAGCACAAAGAATACGAAATCAATCAACAGCGTTAGGAAGCCCAACACATAGCGGGTAGACCACCCACGCCAGGGCGGCAGTGGGGACGGGAAGCCCTTGCGGGTATTGTCGAAGCTCTCCATGACCAAACCGGCGGCCCATGGGTAGCCGATAATGGTCATCATCAGCGCGCCGCCGATCAAGATCTTGCCCCACCACAGGCGATCTTTATGGAGAGTAGTGAGCGCGGTGCGTAGGTCCATATTTGTTGGCCTGCCGTCCATTATCTATATCTTAGTATATTCCCAGTGATGCGGCTCTGCTTTACAATGTGGGTGAGAGAAGACTGAGGGGGCTGCCCCCTCAAACCCCCTTTTTCCCGGAGGTGTTGCAGCTCTGCTTTACAATGTGGGTGAGAGAAGACTGAGGGGACTGCCCCTCAAACCCCCTTTTTCCCGGAGGTGATGCGGCTCTGCTTTACAATGTGGGTGAGAGAAGACTGAGGGGACTGCCCCCTCAAACCCCCTTTTTCCCAGAGCTGGAATCAAGCAGATAGCGGCGCAGCACATCCAGCGCCAAGGTGCCGATAAACTCCCACTCTTCGTCAAGCGTGAGGGCGTGGCGCCGGCTCCACTCCTGAAGGCCACCGGGGCCGGCCAGCGCAACGCAGATCGTCGTAAAACCATCCGCATCGGGGGCGCTGGCGGGCTGCACGCCCAGCGCCAGTTCGGCGCGCCAGCGGTCGCGGGCGGTCAGGGCGCCGGTGCGGGCAAGGATCTGGGCTGCCGCCTCATCGGCCGGGCGATCGAGCGGATGGATGAGCACGCCGCGCAGCACCTCCAGCCCGCCGGCAGCCGCCGCAAGCGCACGGTAGACGGCGGCGCGGGCATTGCCCTCGTAGAGCGCGAGCGACAAGCCGCGCTCGCGGAGCAGCCGCACGACGATCTGCTCCAGCTTCTCATCGCCGATCAGGTGTTCGCCGAGGCGCGCACGGATCTGGGCCTCAACCTCCCCGATCAGTACTTCGGCCTCGGCGCGGCTGGCCGACTTGGCGCCGATACGCAGCTCGTACTGAGCACGCTTGGCCGAGATCCCGACGGTCGGGTTGGACAGTGTCATCAAGTCGGCGATCATCTCGCCGATCACGCTCTCGCCAAGCCCGGTCGCGTGCAGGGTGCGGATCAGGATCACGCCGGTCTGGCCGCGCTCGTCGCGCAGGTAGGGCAGCAGCGCGTGCTCGGTCAGGTAGCGCATCTCGTGGGGCACGCCAGGCAGCACGGCCACAGTGCCGCGAGTGTCCTCGACAATGAATGAGGGGGCCGTACCGCGCGGATTTTCGACGATCCGCGCGCCTTGCGGCACATACGCCTGGCGACGATTGCTCTCGCTCATGGTTCGACCGAAGGAGTGGAAGCGCGCCTCGATCTGGTCGAGCAGGTGCTGATGAAAGACCAGCGGGCGGCCAAGCGCTTGGGCGACCGCCTCGCGGGTCATGTCGTCGATCGTGGGGCCGAGGCCGCCAGTGCAGACGACCAGTTCGGCCCGACCGAGCGCCTCGACGATCGCGGCGGCGATGCGCTCCTCATTGTCGCCGACGACCGACTTGCGGAACAGATTGACGCCGATCCCGGCGAGCTGGCGCGCTAGGTAGGCGCTGTTGGTGTCGACTGTCTCGCCCAGGAGCAGTTCGGAGCCAATGGCGACGATCTCAGCGTTCATGAGTCGTCCGTTGCAGTGGATTCGCCCTTCTGCTCCAGGCGTGCGCGAAACTCGGCCCACAGCTCCTGCTCACGGCCGGTGGCGGCCTGGCGCGCGGCTTCCAGCGCGCCCCTGATCAGATCGCCGATACCATGGCGGGTCTCAACGCCGGAGCGGGGCGCCGAGATAATAACCGTCGCCGCGCCGATCACGGCGCCGATCACGAAGCCGAGGAGAAAACGACCCATGCCACACCTCGTCACAGACACACTTGCCGGCTCGACCAAAAGACTGGTAATGGCGGCCCCAGCCGCTTTACTCTTGGACTAAGAGCCTATCCGAATAACCACCCTTCGATACGGCTACGCCTACTCAGGAAGCGGTTATTCGGATAGGCTCTAAAGTCGCCACTACAAACACGATGTATTATACACGAGCGGCGACATCCGCCTGGGCCTGCGCGGTAAACGCGTCGAGGGGCATCGCCCCCAGATCCTCACCGCTGTGCAGCCGCACCGCAACCACGCCTGCGGCCTGCTCTTTGTCCCCGATTATAAGCATATAGGTGACTTTCTGCAACTGAGTGCGACGTATCTTGCCTTGCTGGTGAAGATACTGGTCCAGCTCCTCCTTGCTATTCCAGGCCGTGCCGTAGATGTGGTGAGACAGACATGATAATCTCCTCGGCGAGGTCGGTCAGCCTTCGATGACGACGACCACTTGGCCCTGCTCGATCCGCACGTCGGTGACGCGCCGGCCCTGGACGGCGAGCTGGTCGTTTATTTGCTGCTCCAGCGAGCGGGTCAGCTCGTCGGCCGAAATAAGTTGGCCCAGCAGCCCCTCGATGCGCGGCTCCACGGCGATGATGCGACCATCGCGCACGGCCAGGCCGGTGCGGATGGTGCTGGTCGTGCTCATCGCGCGCACATCGGCCTGCACCTCGCCGGGGACGAAGCGCACCGTGGCCGATTGGATCGGCCTGAGCAACTCGGCATTGGCGGCCAGGTACTCGTTGGCCTCCGCCTCGGTTAGACGCAGCTCGCCGGACGGCAGGCCAGCGAGCGCCGTGGGCAGCCCGGCTTGGACACCCTGCTCGATCTGCTCGCCGATCGGCCCAGATTGGGCCTCGCCGCCACGGAGCTGCTCGCCGATGCGCTGGCCAATGTACTGGCTGACCTGCTGCTGAAACAGGAAGCGGTAGGCCAGCACCACCAGCAGTAGAATCCAGACCAGGGCGACCAGCCAGGCCAGACAGCCGCCCCGACCGCGCTTTCGTTCGTATCGATAGCTCATAGGATTCCTTTCTGTGCAAGGTTTCAGACAGCGCCAGGCTACTTTAACAAAGTGGGTGGGGGAAGACTGAGGGGGCTACCCCCTCAAACCCCTTTTTCAGATTAAGGCAAGGTTTCAGACAGCGCCATGCTACTTTAACAATGTGGGTGGGGGAAGACTGAGGGGGCTGCCCCCTCAAACCCCTTTTCGGATTAAGGCAAGGTTTCAGACAGCGCCATGCTACTTTAACAATGTGGGTGGGGGAAGACTGAGGGGGCTGCCCCCTCAAACCCCTTTTTCAGATTAAGGCAAGGTTTCGGATAGCGCCATGCTACGTTACAAAGTGGGTGGGGAAGATTGAGGGGGCTGCCCCCTCAAACCCCTTTTTCGGATTGTAAAGCGCCAAAGAAGCGTAGCCAACTAAAAAACCCCTCATCCCAATCTAGGGGACAAAGGGCCGCTTCGTGGTTCCACCCACTTTCAGAATTGAGAATGAAGAATTGAGGCGGCCAGCGACCTTTTCTCAATTTTCAATTTCCCCGTTCTCTCGTGTGACTGGTATTGGGGGCCATCCGCGCTCCCATACTGACCGTGGCACGAAAGATACAACACGGGCGTTGGGGGAGCGGCTCGGAGGTGGTTTTCGCCGGGCTCATGGCCAGGTGCGCTCGCAGTCGGTGGCGCGCCCTCCCTGAAGGCTGTAGCCGGGCTACTCGTCCTCGTCATCGCATCGCGATATGCGGTTGTCAAATTGCTGGGGCGATCATAGCACGTTGTAACGCGGCATGTCAAGTGCGGCGAAAGGCTGAATCATGCGTGAGACAAGGTTTCAGAACTGGCAATCTTACTTTACAGTCCTGGCAAACAGTAATCTCGTCATAAGGCTTTGTGAAGCCTTCTTACGATTAGTGCAACTGTAAAGTACTTACGAACCTTGTCTGAAACGTGAAACGTGTTGCGTGTTGCGTGTTGCGTCGTTCGGGCTGCCACGCAGACCGGGCGGCCACAGAGGGCCTGCCCTACAGGTTCTCAATTCTCAATTCCCTTTCACCCCTTCACCTTGTCACCTTGTCACCGCTCTTGGCGCCGCTATGCTATAATGTCGCAGCGGCCACCATGAGCCGCCATCGTGTATGCGGAGGCGATGGCATGAACGTAATGGATCTGATGTTTATTCTGCTCCTGCTGGCCGGGCTTGCGCTCGGATTCTTTCAGGGCACGATCAAATTGTTGATCGCGATCGTCGCGTTTTACGTCGGCATCGTCCTGTCAAGCCTGTATTTCCAGATCGTCGGCAGCTTCTTCCGCCGCAGGTTTGGCTCTTCCCAGGAGGTCGGCGAGATCACGGCGTTTGCGGTCATCCTGGTGTTTAGCTTCCTGTTGCTGACGATCGCCGGGCTCTACACCTTTCGCTACGCCAGAATGCCGGCGAGCCTGGACTTCATCGACCGGATCATCGGCACGCTGCTGGGGCTGGTGATGGGCGCGCTGTTTATGGGAATGTTTGCGATTCTGCTGAAGGACCTGTTTGTCTTTCGAGAGCTTGGCGACCTGCGGGGCCTCCCGGTGATGGCGGCGTTCCAGAGCAGCGTGCGCTCTTCATTTCTGGTCGAATTTTTTGCCGACAATATTCTGCCGTGGATCTACTCGTCCGTGCGACCGGTGCTGCCACGGGAGTCTGAGATTATCTTTAAAGTACGCTAGATGACAATCAGTCAACAAACACTTGAGACACTTGAGTTCCCCAAAATTCGCGATCGGCTGGCGCGGCACACCTCATTCGCGGCGTCGCGCGCGCTGGCCCTCGCGCTTGAGCCAAGCACCGATAGCTACGAAGTACGCCGCCGGCTGCGCCGCACCAGTGAGGCCCGGCGGCTGCTTGACGATCACCCGGAGACCAGCATCGGCGGCGCCCGCGATGTTCGCGCGGCGGCCGGGCTGGCCCGGCGCGGCGGCGTGCTTGAGGCGGCCACGTTCCTGGAGATCGCCGCCACGATCGCCAGCGGGCGCCGTCTGCGCACCTTGCTGCTGAAGGTCGACGAGACGGTGTTCCCGCTGCTGCGTGAGCTGGCCGATGACCTGACGAACCTGCCGGCGCTGGAGGCGGCGATCGCCGGCACGATCGGCGACGACGGCGGGGTGCTTGATAGCGCCAGCCCCAAGTTCGGGCAGTTGCGCGCTGATGTGCGCGTCGCGTTCAGCCGGCTGCAGGAGCGGCTTCAGGGGATGATCAACTCGTCGCAGTATAGCGACGCGCTCCAGGAGCCGATTATCACCGTCCGCAACGGCCGCTATGTCATTCCGGTCAAGGCGTCGCACCGCCGCAATGTGCGCGGGCTGATCCACGATCAATCGGCCAGCGGCGCAACGCTGTATATCGAGCCGATGGCGATCGTCGAGATTAACAATCGCTGGCGCCAGCTCCAACTGGCCGAGGAGGAGGAGGTCGCCCGAATCTTGGCCGAGCTGTCCGAGCGGGTTGGGCAGGATGCGACCGAGATCGTGGCCGGGGTCGAGGCGCTGGCGGCGATCGACCTGGGCTTCGCGCTGGCGAAGTACTCGGCCGCGCTGCGCTGCGTCGAGCCGGAGATCGTCGAAGAGTCCGTGGTCAGTGGTCCGTTGTCCGTTGCGGAAGAGCAATTGACAACTGACAACGGACAACGGACCACGGACCAGGCGGCACCGCTGCGCTTCACGCAGGCACGGCACCCGTTGCTCGATCAGGGCATGGTGGTACCGATTGATCTACACCTGGGCGGCCCGTTTCGCATCCTGCTGATCACGGGGCCGAACACCGGCGGAAAGACCGTTGCGCTGAAGACCAGCGGCCTGCTGGCGATCATGGCCCAGGCCGGGATGCACATCCCCGCGAAAGCGCCGGCCCACATGCCGGTCTTCAGCCAGATCTTCGCCGACATCGGCGACGAGCAGAGCATCGAGCAGAGCCTCTCGACCTTTTCGTCGCATATGAGCAATATCATTCGGATCTTGCGGGCGCTTGAGGAGCGGCCAGCCGACTACGACTGGTCACAGGCCGAGGGTCCCGCGCTGGTGCTGCTGGACGAGCTTGGCGCCGGCACCGACCCGGTCGAGGGCGCCGCGCTGGCCCGCGCGATCGTCGGGCGGCTGCTCGACGTGGGGGTGCTGGGGATCGCCACGACCCACTATGCCGAGCTGAAGGCGTTTGCCTACGCGACCGAGGGGGTTGAGAACAGCTCGGTCGAGTTCGATGTCGAGACGCTGGCGCCGACGTACCGGCTGACGATCGGGCTGCCGGGGCGCTCGAACGCGCTGGCGATCGCCGCGCGCCTGGGCCTCGACCCGGCGCTGGTCGATCGGGCGCGCAGCACGATGGCGCGCGAGGATGCCCAGGTCGAGGATCTGCTGGCCGGTATCCACCGCGAACGCGAGGCTGCGGCGGTGGAGCTACAGCGGGCCGAGGAGTTGCGCTCCGACACCGAGAAGTACCGCGATCGGCTGGCCGCCGAGCTGCGCGAGTTCGAGCAGCGGCGCGAGGCGGAGTGGCAGGCCGCCCAGGACCAGCTTGAGGATGAACTGCGCGAAGTGCGGGGCCAACTCCGGCGCCTGCGCGACGAGTTCCGCTCGGTCTCGCTCACGCGCCAGTGGATGGAGGAAGCCGAGCAGCGCCTGCAAACGGCGCAGACGCAGGTCAAGAGCGTCGCGCCGCCACCACGGACGAAGACAGCCGAAACGGCCCAACCGCCGACCGTGTACCAACCGGTTCCGCCGCCGCCGCTCCAGGTAGGCGACACGGTGCTGGTGCGCTCGATCGGATTGAGCGGCGAGATCCTCTCGATCGACGAGGAGGAGCAGGCCGCCGAGGTCCAGGTCGGCGGGTTTCGAATGCAGGCCGACTTGCGCGAGCTGCGTAAAGAAACCAGGAGCGAGCGCAAAGCAACCGAGCAGCGCGCGCAATCGCAGCGGCCAGTGCTCCCGCCGGCGCCGGATGTGGCGATGAGCTTCGACATGCGCGGCTGGCGGGCCGCCGATGTTGCTGATAAGCTCGACCACTACCTCAACGACGCCTACCTGGCCGGGCTGCCGTTCGTGCGGCTGATCCACGGCAAGGGCACCGGGGCGCTGCGCCAGGTCGTCCGCGATGTCCTCGGTCGCCACGCGTTGGTCGCGTCGTTCGGGGGCGGCGGGCAGGATGGCGGCGAGGGAGTAACGATCGCACGGCTTGTGGAACGCTAGGCAAGCCGGAGATTGGAGATTGGAGATTATACTCCATCTCGAAACCACGGTTTCTAGTGGTGCCATTCTACTTTACAACGTGAGAGGTGGAGACTGAGGGGGCTGCCCCCTCAACCCCCCTTTTTCCTAGAACTCTATGTCACAACCCTTGATAGTGCTTCTTTTGCTGTTGGCGCTGGGGCTGCCGGTGCTGGGCGCGCTGCTCCTCCGGTTCCTGGCCCCGCGTGTCACGCCGATGCGGCTCTATGGCACGGCCGCGACGATCTTCGGCATTGCGATCATCAGCGTCCTGTGGCTGGCGCGCAGCCAGGTGCCCAGCCTGAGCTTCCTTGGCGTTTCGCTGGTGCTGCCGTTGGCGGCCCCGCCCGATCAAGACCTGGTTCTGCCGCCGATCGCGGTCGCGCCGGCCCCAGATCAGCAGCCGCCGAGCGCCAGTCAGGTGCCGGAGCCCACCGCCAGCGTTGCCGAGCCGGCAGAGACCGCCAGTCCGACCGCGACCACTCGCTCGACGACCGCCCCAACCGCGACAGTCCCACCGACGGCGACTACGGCGCCCACCGAGCCGCCGACGGCGACACCTGTCCCGCCGACCGAGACGCCGATCCCACCGACCGCCGCGCCGGCCGGGCCGCGTACGTACCGCGTCCAACCCGGCGACACGCTGCGCTCGATCGCCGAGCAGTTCAACGTCAGCGTGCAGGCGCTCCTCGACGCCAACGACCTGACGCCGGCGGAGGCCGACAGCCTGCGGATCGATCAGGAATTGGTGATTCCTTAGACACAGTCTGAAAAGGGGAGTTTGAGGGGGCCGCCCCTCAAGAATCCTCCTTCCACCACGGATCGTATGCGAGCCAATGCCCTTTTCAGACAGGCTCTTAGAAGCTGTCTGAAAGGGGGGAGTTTGAGGGGGTAGCCCCCTCAAGAACCCCTTTCCACCACCTTTTCAGACAGTCTTTTAGACAATAAGCTGCAAACATGAACAATCGACCAGGGATGTTGCCACGTAATACGAGTCTTCCGCTGATTGTCCTTACCCTGCTCGTCGGCATCGCGCTCGGCTGGCTGCTGCGCGACACGCTCGCCGGCGGCAACACGCAGGTGAGCGCGCCGACCGCCACTTCGGCGCCGGCGCCGGCGCCACAACCGCCCACGACAAGTATCACCAGCGCCCCGGCGGCGACCGCGCTACCCACGCCGACCATGATCCCGGCGCCGACCCACACGCCCGCGCCGCCGACCGCTGCGCCGGCCACCCCACTGCCCGAACCCAGCGCGACGCCCGCGCCGCCGACCGCCGCCACCGAACCGCCGGCGCCGGAGATCGCCGGCTATGTCGGGCATGTGGTCGCGGAGGGTGAGACGCTGGAGGCGATCGCGCAGCGCGGCGGCAGCACGCCGGAGCTGATCGCGCGCTACAACTTGCTTGAGGCGCCGCCGCAGCCGGGCCGCGGCCTGATCGTGCCGCAGCTCGCCGGCCAACCGGCCGACCTGGAGAGCACGCCGATCCTGGTGGAGCGGGGTAGCGACAGCCGGCCATGGGTCGCGCTCACGCTCGATGCGGGGGCCGGTGCCGAGCCGGTGCCGCGCGTGCTCCAGACGTTGCGCGAGCGCGGCGTCACGATCACGTTTTTCCTGACCGGCGCGTGGATCGCCGAGAATCCCGATCTGGCCCGCCAGATCGTCGCCGATGGCCACGAGATCGCCAACCACACCAGGAGCCACCCGGACCTGCGGAACCTCGACGACGACTCGATCCGCCAGGAACTAGCCGACACCGAGGAGTTGATGCAGCAGACGACCGGGGCCGCCACGCGCCCGTTCTTCCGCCCGCCGTTCGGCGCATACGACGAGCGGGTGCTGCGAATCGTGGAGAGCGAGGGCTACCTGCCGGTCTACTGGACGCTCGACAGCCTCGACTCGGTCGGCGAGCCGAAGACGCCGGAGTTCCTGCTGGAGCGTGTCACTGCCAAGCTGACGCCGGAGCAGTTGCGCGGCGCGATCATCCTGGCGCACTGCGGCAGCGCCCCGACCGCCGACGCGCTGCCGCAGATCCTGGACCGCTTCGCGGAGATGGGGTTTGAGGTGAAGAAAGTGTCAGAGGTCCTCGCGGATGGAGTATAATCCCAATAGTATGAGTCACGTGGTGGCGCCCACAACGCCGCCGTTGCCTGCCCTTCGTCAAGCTCAGGAAGTTCGGCAGCTAGGTACTTCACCACTTTTTTTATCGAGGATTTTCGCCCGGCCGGGCGAAAATCCTCGATAAAAGGAAGAAAAAGTATCACTTTTCCAGCGGAGAGATAGTTGTATGACCCGATCAGATACCCAGCGCCCCGCCGAGATGGCCAAAGCCTACGAGCCCCAGCAGGTCGAGCTGCGCCTCTACGAGTGGTGGGAGTCGCAAGGCTTGTTCACGCCCAACACCGATGCCGGCTATACGCCATTCGTGATGTCGATGCCGCCGCCCAATGTCACCGGCGAGCTGCATATGGGCCACGCGATGTTCGTGACGATCGAGGATGTGATCGTGCGCTGGCACCGGATGCTGGGTGAGCCGACGCTGTGGCTGCCGGGCACCGACCACGCCGGCATTGCGACACAGACGCAGGTGGAAAAGCTGCTGCGCAGCGAGGGCACCAGCCGCCAGGAGGTCGGGCGGGAAGAGTTCCTGCGGCGCACCTGGGAATGGAAAGCAAAGTATGGCGGCGAGATCACCCGCCAGCTCCGGCGCCTCGGCGCCTCGTGCGACTGGACCCGCGAGCGCTTCACACTTGACCCAGGGCTCTCGCGGGCGGTGCGGGCGGCCTTCAAGCGACTCTACGACGACGGCCTGATCTACCGCGGCACCTACCTGGTCAACTGGTCGCCCAATCTTCAGACGGCGGTCAGCGACCTGGAGGTCGAGTATGAGGAGCGCCAGGGTAGCCTGTGGTATGTGCGCTACCCGCTGGCGCCAGAGAACAAAGAACAAAGAACAGAGAACAAAGCAGATCATGAGTGGGGTTCGGGGAGATGGGCCGAAGGCGCGACCGAGTTCATCACCGTGGCGACGACGCGACCGGAGACGATCCTGGGCGATACCGCCGTGGCCGTGAATCCGGAGGACGAGCGCTACAGGCACCTGGTCGGCCGCGAGGCGCTGCTGCCGGGCATCGGGCGGCGGGTGCCGATCATCGCCGACGAGTATGTTGACCCGGCGTTCGGCACCGGCGCGGTCAAGATCACCCCGGCGCACGACCCGAACGATTACCAGGTCGGCCTGCGGCACAGCCTGTCGCAGATCAACATTATGAATAAGGATGCGACTCTCAACGCCGAGGCCGGCCCCTACGCCGGGCAGGAGCGCTTTGCGGCGCGCAAAAGCCTGCTGGCCGACCTGGAAAAGGAAGGGCTGCTGGTCAAGACCGAGCCGCACACTATGTCGGTCGGGATCAGCCAGCGCGGCGGCGAGGTGATCGAGCCGCTGTTGAGCGAGCAATGGTTCGTGCGCGCCAAGCCACTGGCCGAGCTAGCGCTGGCGGCGGTCAAAGAAGGCCGCACCCGGATCGTCCCTGAGCGCTTTGAGAAAGTCTACTTTCACTGGCTGGAGAACATTGAGGACTGGTGCATCAGCCGGCAGCTCTGGTGGGGCCACCGCATCCCAGTCTGGTACAGCGCCGACGGCCAGATGATCGTGCCAGGGCCGGACGACCCTGAGCCGCAGGGCGCGGGCATCACCCAGGACCCCGACGTGCTGGATACCTGGTTCTCCAGCGGGTTGTGGCCCTTCTCGACGCTCGGCTGGCCCGACGACACCGCCGACCTGGGCTCTTTTTACCCGACCAGCGTGATGGAGACCGGCTACGACATCCTCTTCTTCTGGGTGGCCCGTATGATGATGATGGGCTGCTACCTGACCGGGACGGCGCCGTTCCACACGATCTACCTGCACGGGCTGGTGCGCGATAAGCAGGGCCGCAAGATGAGCAAGAGCTATGGCAATGTCGTCAACCCGCTGGAGGTGATGGACCAGTACGGCACCGACGCGTTGCGCTTCACGCTGACGACCAGCGGCACGCCGGGGCAGGATCTCAACCTCAACATGGAGCGGATCGAGGCGGCGCGCAACTTCGGCAATAAGATCTGGAATATCACCCGGTTTGTGATCTCCAAGCTCGACCGCCGACCGACGACCACCGACCAACGACTATCGACAACCGACAACCGACAGCCGACAGCCGACCACCCACCGACAGCCGACAGCCGACCGACGACCACCGACCACCGATCGTCGGAGACGGATGGGCATGGGCAAGCGGCAGTGGATGGTACGCTGGCGGATCATTGGATTATGTCACGCTATCAGCGCCTGGTGGCCGAGGTGGATCGGTTGATGCGGGCGTATAACTTCGGTGAGGCCGGCCGCCAGATCCACGATTTCCTGTGGAGCGAGTTCGCCGATTGGTACGTCGAGGTCGCCAAGGTCCAGCTTGAGGGCGATGAGCGGCGGCAGCAACACACGCGCGAGGTGCTGTACACGGTTCTGGAGGGATCACTGCGGCTGCTACACCCGTTTATGCCGTTTGTGACCGAGGAGCTGTGGCAGTACCTCACGGCGACTGCTGCCGAACCATCATCGGTGGGGCGTCGGCCGTCAATCATGGTGACGGCGTACCCGGCGCCAGGCCAGGACGGACTGGACGAGGCGACCGAGCGCGATTTCGCCCTGCTGCGCGAGATCATCAGCGAGCATCCGCAACGTTCGCAACGAGTACAAGGTCGAGCCGGCGCGCTTTGTGGCGGCGACGATCGCGGCGGGCGGGCGTGTACCGTTGATCGAGGCGCAGCGGGCGCTGCTGGCGCGGCTGGCGCGCGTGGCCGACGACCAGTTGACGATCGTGGAGCAGCTCGACGCCAAGCCGCAGAACGCCGCCGCGCTGGTCATTGGCGATGTCGAGGTCTACTTGCCGCTGGCGGGGCTCATCGATATGGAGGCCGAGCGGGCGCGGCTGCACAAGGAGCTGGACTCCGCCGAGGCCGAGATCGGGCGGCGCGAGGCGCGGCTGGGCAACCCCGGCTTCGCCGAGAAGGCGCCGGCCAATGTGGTGCAGCGCGAGCGCGATGGGCTGGCGGCGGCCCGCGCGGCAGCGGAGCGGCTGCGCGAGCGGCTTGAACACACTTTGTAGAAAATCTAAAAGGGGAGTTTGAGGGGTTGCCCCTCAAGAATCCTTTTTTCCACACCAATCTCTTACATCAGTAGAAAACCTAAAAAGGGGAGTTTGAGGGGTTGCCCCTCAAGAATCCTTTTTTCCACACCAATCTCTTACATCAATCGAGGTGAGTATGCGCGAGATCGGTCGGGTCAAACTGGTTCAGATCCAGCAGTCTTCGCTGAAAGTCGGGGAGCGGCTGCATGTCCGCTACGACCCGGCGCCGCTGCTGGTCGTCGACAGCCTGCTGCTGACGCCGAGCGGGGTGGTCGGGCTGACGGCTGATGGCGGCCGGCTGATCGACATTCATAATGCCCAGCACCCGGAGTCGAAGAACCAGCGCGGCGCCAACGATATCTCGATCGGCTTCACCAGCCACTACCAGGCCATGCGCGAGCGCTTCGGCGCGCACCTGGCCGATGGCTGCGCCGGCGAGAACATTTTGATCGAGGCCGACGACGCCTTTAAGCTGGCCGACCTAGCGGGGCGCGTGGCGATTCACAACTCGACCACAGGCGAGATCGTGGAACTCTCCGAGCTGCTGGTTGCGGCGCCATGCGCCCCATTTAGCCACTTCGCCGCCAACCAAAGCGAGCTACCTCCCCAGGCGCTGAAGCAAACGCTCCAGTTCCTGAACGATGGCCGGCGCGGCTTCTACGTCCAGCTCGCCGAGGGGCAGCGCACGGGACAGGTGCAGGCGGGTGATCGGGTGTTTGTCGCCGACGCCGATCCCTGAGAAGCTGTCTGAAAGGGGGAGTTTGAGGGGGTAGCCCCTCAAACTCCCCCTTTCCACCACGGCCTCAGACAGTCTCACGAGCCTGAGATCGCCATGTAATATAGTTGGTTCGGCTCCTGCTGCGTCCACAGCACGAGGTCGACAACGGCAGGATTGTTCCAGAAGTTCCACGACCACTTCACCGACACGCTTGAGTCCAGGCAGCCATCGGCCAGCAGCGACCAGTCAGGCGTCCAGTTCCCGCCCGCCGGCTTCTTATACAGGTACATGGAGGCGCAACTGTCGCGCAGCCAAGCCTCCTCGTGACCGAAGAGATAGATTGTGCCGGCGGCGTCGGTGGCCAGCGAGGGATTGTGAGTGTAATGGGCCGTCGGCGGGTCGTCGGCGGTCCACTGGATGCCGTCGGCGCTGTAGCGGTGGTGGATGCGCCCGTACTGGAACTGGCTGCCGACCTGCTCATAGGCGCCGATGTAGGCGATGTGCAGCCGGCCATCGCGGGTGATCAGCAGGCTTGGCCCTTGATCGAGGCTGTAGAAGTCGTTGGCGAACTGCCCGGCCGCGATCAAGGTGCTTGCTGAGTCCCATGTTCCGTCGGAGCTGCGCCTGCGAATGCGGATGCTGCCCTGGTTTGCTCCCGCCTCCACCAGCCACGCGACGTACAGCCGTCCGTTTCCATCGAAGGCCAGGGTCGGGTGCCCGTTGTTCAAGCCGTTCTGGTCGTCGACGCGCGCCTGGTGGCTCCAGGTCCCGCCGGCGTTGTTGTTGTAGTAGAGGGAGCGGCGGCCGTTCTCCACCAGCGTGTAGACGACGTGCGCGGTGCCGGTGCCATCGACGGCTAGGGCCACGCCCTCACTGCCCTGGCGCAGGCCGTTGGAAGACGGCCACCGGCTATCGGCAAGCTGCGTGCTCGGCCCCCAGGCGTCTGTGCGTGTGTCAAAGGTCCCGTAGAGCATCGGCCCATCGTTGTCCATCCAGATCAGATGCACCCGATCGTTCCCGTCGATCGCCACATCGACGACCGAGACAGCAGCACGCGCGACCGGGCGGTGGGCCACGTCGGTCTCGACGAAGGCGCTGGGAAGCCCGGCGGTCGTGGCACGATAGGCGTGGATATAGTTCTGGTACAGCTCCGGTGCGAAAATGTAGACCCGGTCGGCGCTGGTCCTGATGACTTGGTGTGTCCCAACATCGGAGAAGCCAGGGCCGACATGGATCGGTGAAGAGTTGCCCGGCGGCACGCTCGTCGGGGAGGCGGTCGGCGTCGCCGTCGCCGCGCTGGTAGGAGACGCCGTGCGAGAGGCGGTCGGCGTCGCCGTCGCCGCGCTGGTAGGAGAGACCGTGCGAGAGGCGGTCGGCGTCGCCGTCGGCATGCTGGTAGGAGACGCCGTGCGAGTTGCCGTCGGCGTGGCGCTCGCCGCGCTGGTGGGCGTCGCCGTGCGAGTTGCCGTCGGCGTGGCGCTCGCCGCGCTGGTGGGCGTCGCCGTGCGAGTTGCCGTCGGCGTATTTGTCGAGGTCGTAGCTGGCGACGCGGTTGGTGTTGCCGTGCGAGTCGCCGTCGGGGTACGGGTGGGTGTCTTGGTGCGGATAGCTATCGGCGTTCGTGTTGCGGTCCTGCGTGGAGTGGCAAGGGCCGCGAAAGCGTCTGAACTCTGCCCGGCGCCGGCGGCCTGAAATGGCGCCAAAACCAGGTACAGGAGCAACAACCCGGCAGCGGCCAATTGTGCGATGATGAATGCGCGGGGCAGGCGCACGGCCCGTCCCAACAAGCCGATTATGCCCGGCAATCGGCGTGCCAGGCGCGTGCGACGATCGGAGCCGGCAGGACCCTCCATAGAGCCTCCTCACATAACTTTCCTCAAGACCGGATACCTTCGGGATGAGGATACCACTAATGGCGAATATACAATCATTGGTTTGATGACAAACTGCTATCAGAAACACGTTTCAGATCAGTAAACGCTGCGATGCGCCGGCAGATACTCATGGCCGGTCGCCAGCCTTGCGGAGACCGGCGACGACCCGAATCAGAAGTCTGTCAGCTCCGTATCAGCCTCCTTCTACAGGGTACCTTCAAACATGTGGTATAGTAGGCGGCGAATCGTCGGCGATGATTTTATGGCGCGGCGTCAGGAGCGGGCTGCCAGATTCAATCGACCGGGAAGCTTGCATCACCGGCGCGCATCAGGCATTCTCCCCGGCAGAGGTTGCCCCACCTGTGAACACTGGCACGAATTGTGCCAGTGTGATACGGGTAGACGGACATCTGGTGTCCGTCGTGGGCTTAGAGTGGAGAAGTTTATGGCGCGTCCGCGACGACGGCGCCTTGTGCTGGGCGTCTTTGGAGTGGTTATCCTCATCCTTTCTGCCGCGACGCTGCGGCTCGGCTGGGAGTGGAAGCAGGCGTTGAACAACGTCGATGCGATGATCGTCCCGACCGTCACACTCCCGACGAGCTATGTCCCCGTAGAGCCACGTGAAAGCACAATCGCCCTTCCTATGCCAACCAGCGCTCCCACCGCAGTGCCGGACCCAGGCGGGCCGGTGAACATCCTGCTGCTTGGCACCGACGCGCGTCTGGGCGAAGACATCAGCCGTACCGACGCGATCATCTTGGTGCGCCTGGACCCACGCGCCAATCGGGTCAGCATGCTCTCGCTTCCGCGCGATCTGTGGGTGAAGATCCCAGGCCACGGCCAGGCGCGCATTAACGCGGCCTATACGATCGGCGAAAGCAAGCTTGGCCAGGGGTACGGGCCGGCGCTGGTCAAAGAAACCGTCAGCACGCTGGTCGGCCTCCCGATCCACCATTTTGTTCTGATCAACTTTGAGGGGTTTAAGGCGCTGATAGATAAAATCGGCGGTATTAGCATTGACGTTCCCAAAGCGATCGACGACCCAGCCTACCCGACCGAGAACTACGGCACCATCGAGGTCCACTTCAACGCCGGGCGGCAGTTCATGGACGGCGAGCGCGCGCTGATCTACGCGCGCACCCGCCACGCCGACAGCGACTTCGGGCGCATCCACCGCCAGCAACAAGTGCTGATGGCGATCTTCGATCGCGTTCGCACGCAGGGGCTGTTGAGCCAGCTTACCGGCCTGGACGATTACACCGGCACTCTGCGCGACTACATCCGTACCGATCTTTCCCGCAACGATATGCTGGCCCTGGCTGGCGCCGGGGCGCAGCTTCACCCCGACAGCATCCAGCGCTACTCGATCGACTCGGACATGCTGGTGATGTTGAAGAAGCCGGCCACGTTCGCGGCCGACCCCAAAGCGCTCAAGCAGCTTGTCAACCAGCTTGTTGGTAACTCGCTCGTCTCGGCCGGCGGCGAAGGCCCTTCCCGCTAGGGCTTGTCAAGGAATAGCTTCCCGTTTTTGGAGATTGGAGATTGGAGATTGAAGCGGCGCTTCAATCTCCAATCTCCAATCTCCAATCTCCGAGCGAGCAAGCGCTCATTTCCCAATAAACACCTAGACACACACAGCGGAGTCCTCCCACCATCGCAGCACCAGCAAAGCCAGAATCAACCCTCGTGCGGCGCGTCGCTGTCGCCGCGCTGTTGATCGCGCTCGGTAATATCGCCAGCCGCGTCCTGGGAGTGCTGCGAGAAGCGGTGATCGCCGGGCAGTTCGGCCGCGGCGTAGAGGTCGCGACGTTCACCGCCGCGTCGATCGTGCCGACGATCGTCTACGATCTGCTGATCAACGGGGCGATCAGCGCGGCGCTGGTGCCGGTGTTCAGCGAGTACGCCGAGGGTGACGAGCAAGCGTTCTGGCGGGTCGCGTCGAGCGTGATCAACCTGGCGCTGCTGGCCCTGATCGGCGTCACGGCGCTGCTGATCTGGCAGGCGCCGCTGGTGGTGGCGCTCCTGGCCGGCGGCTTCACCGCTGAGATCCGCGCCCAGGCCACCGCTATGGTGCGGCTGCTCCTGCCCGCAGTGATCGCGATGGGGCTCTCCGGGCTGATCACGGCGCTGCTGTACGCACGCCAACGCTTTCTGCTGCCGGCCTTCACGACCAGCGTCTACAACCTGGGGATCATTCTGGGGGCGGTGCTGCTCACGAAGCGGTTTGGTCCCTTCAGCCTGGTCGCTGGCGTCCTGATCGGCGCCGCGCTACAGGTCGTCCTGCAACTGCCGGGGCTGCGCGGGATGGCCTACCGGCCGGTGCTCGACCTGCGCCACCCCGGCGTCCGGCGCATCCTCAAGCTCTACGCTCCGGTGGCGCTCGGCATCGGCTTCTCGGTCGCCGGCATGATCCTGGACCGCAACCTGGCCTCACGGCTCGAAGCCAGCACCATCCCGACGATGCGCTACGCGACCACGCTGATCCAGTTCCCGCTGGGCCTGGTCGCCGCCGCCGTCTCGTTCGCGGTGCTGCCGACGCTTTCGCGCCAGGCCAGCGCCGGCGACGAGCAGTCCTTTCAGGCGACACTGGCGATGGGGATCAAAGTCGTGCTGCTGCTGATTCTGCCCGCGACCGCCGGGCTAGCCGCGCTGGCCGAGCCGATCATCGCGCTGGTCTACCAACGGAATGCGTTTGGCGCAAGCGATACGGCCGCGACGGCGCAAGCGCTGCTGCTCTATCTGCCGGGGCTGCCCGCAGCCGCGCTCGACCAGATGCTGCTGTTTGCCTTCTATGCCCACAAGCGCACCCTGGCGCCAAACCTGGTGCAGGGCGCGGCGATCGGCCTGTACGCGATTACCGCGCTAACGCTGCTGGGGCTGAATCTCGGCATCAGCGCCCTGATCGTGGGGAACTCGGCTCAGTGGATCGGCCACGCGCTCATCCTGCTGCTGCTCTCGCGCAACCTCGTCAGCCTGCGCGGGCTACGGCTCGGCGAGGCGCTCGTGAAATCAGGCGCCGCAAGTCTGGCGCTCGGGCTGGTTACGTGGGGGCTGGCGAGGATGCTGGGGCCGGGGAGCGGCGCGGCCCTGCGGATGATCGTCGCCGGCGCGGTCGGCACGGCGCTCTACTTCGGCCTGTGCCTGGCCATGCGGGTCGAGGCGCTGGATTTCTTTACCGCCGCCGTGCGACGGCGGATCAAAAAAGGGGGAGTTTGAGGGGTCGCCCCTCAAGAATCCCATTGACAACCGACTATTGCCCCTGTTGCGCCGCCACGCTCGACCCCTCGATACCCAACCGGCGCAGGCTCTCGACCAGGTTCTGCAGCGCAAACATATCTTTGCCAATGTAATCCTCCGCCCCGACGTGCAAGCCCTCCATCGTGGACTCCTCTTCGCTGCGAACGGTCAGCATAATAATCGGAATCCCGACCGTATCGAGATCGCCTTTGAGAGTCCGGCACAGGCTATAACCGTTCATGTCGGGAAGATTCACATCCAGGACCACGGCGGCGGGGCGGCTGGCGCGGATAAGCGCTAGCCCTTGCGCGCCCGTATGAGCGATATCGACATTGAAGCCATAACGTAGCAACTCTAACTGAATCCGCATCGCCTGCACCTGGCTATCTTCGACCAGCACAATTCGCTCAGACATCTCAGCCTCCTCGTAGTGTCTTACCACACAAATTTTGCGGTGTGGAGGAGGCTTGGAGGGGGCCACCCCCTCCAAACCACCCCCGCAAAACCATTGTGACGGACCAATAGTACTATGAAATGTAGTAATTAAGACCGACAGCTACCCAGTAGGACAAGGTTCTTTGGTGCTTTGCAGTTCTAAGAAGCTGTCTGAAAAGGGGGAGTTTGAGGGGGCCGCCCCTCAAGAACCCCCTTCCACCATGGACTACGAGCGACGCATCAACCTTTACAGACAGTCTCTAAAAAGGGGAGATTCGAGGCAGCTTCCGGTACGCATCAAAGGCTATCAGCAACTCTGCTTCCTTTCAGGAGTACGCGGCTGCCCCCGCGCCGCAGCACCCGACCGCGCGGCCAGCGCAAACGCGATCCCGCTCTGAAGCGTCGCGCGAGTGACGATATTGCTGAGATCGAGCCCCAACCCGACCAGCGTCTGGGCAACCTCCGGGCGGATGCCGGTGATGATTACCTGGGCGCCCAGCAGCTTGACCGCCTGGGCCGCCCGTAGCAGCCCGTTGGCCACCTGGGTATCGACCACCTGCACGCCGGTGATATCCAGGATCGCGGTGGTCGCCCGGCTCGACGACACACCCTCCAGCAATGTCTCGATCACCTGTTGAGAACGGCCACTGTCGATCGAGCCGACCAGCGGCATCACCACCAGGTCGTCGGCCAGCGGGATGATCGGCGTACTCAACTCGCGCAGCGCGGCCTGCTGCGCCGCGATCACCTGCTCCTGCAAGGCATTCCGCTCTTCCTCGGCGCGCACCTGATCGGTCAGATTGCGGCAGATCCCTACCAACGCCTGCGGCCGGCCCTCGGTGTCACGGATCGCGAAGCCGGAGAGCTGGCCGGGAAAAGTGCTGCCGTCATGTCGCCGGTAGTCAACCCGACCCTCCCATGCGCCCTGCGCGAGAACGCGCCGGGCAATCTCCTCGACGCGCGTGCGCGGCTCGGCAAACAGCTCGGAGATCGACATGCCGATAATCACCTGCTCCTCGCCGATCATCGCCTGGAACGCCGGATTTGTGTAGGTCATTGTGCCGTCGAGCGCCGCCACACCGATGCCGTCGGGTGCATTCTCGGCCAGCGTGTAGAAAGTATGCAGCGCCGACGTACGCTGGGCAACCTGAAGCTCCAGGCTGTCGTGCAGCCGCGTCAGCTCCTCCAACTGGAGCCGAGCCTCTTCCTGTAGCTGCAAGCGCTCGATGATCGCCGGAGCCAGCGACGAGACGGTGTTGATCAATTGCAGCTCATGAGTCGTGAAACGCCGCTCCACTGACCAGCCGACCCATATGCGGGCAATCTGATGTTCGCGCAGCATAAGTGGAGCGGAGAGTAGGGCCGGGATCTGCATCTCACCTAGAATCCGGCGGGAATTCTGGCACATTCGCTTTTCCAGGAGCGCGTCTTCTACCGCGATCAGCTCATCGGATAGGACAATTGGGCTGATGGCAAAATCGGGCAGATAGACTCGTAGGCCCATCTGCGGAGAGCGCTCAAATCCACGCTGCCAGGACGCTACCGCCTCCGACCATAGCGGCGCACCATGCGCGTCATTCTCGTAGATATAGAGCGTGGCGGTCACTGCACCGAGCGGCTCAAAGTAGCGTACGACGACATCAACCACCTCGTCCATACTGTTGACAATACTCAGGTCGCACGCCAACCCGTAGAGCTGCCCCTGCTGAACGGCGTGAAGTTGAGCTTCGCGCACCCGTCGCTCGGCATACTCAACCATCGCCTGCGCCAGCACATCGGCGATCACGACCATGCACTCGGCCCCATCGGCAGGATCGAGTACCTCCCACGGCTTTAGTGTATCGAAGGCACTCTGTCCCACGAGCGTAAACAACACCTGCGGGTCACCCGAAGCCATTTGCAGCGTATGACCATTCTCGCACCCACCGTTCGCAGCACTGCCGTCGTGCAGATGCGCCGCAACAGGGATCATGTCCAGTACTGCCAGCAATGGCATCATACTGCGCTCTGTGGCGGCCTCGCGCAGGGCAACCACGAGGTGCCGCGCAAGCGACTGCTGCTGTTCCGGCGCCAGGCGGGCATACTGGGTATCGCTCTGCTGTATCGCCAAGGATAGCGCATCACTGAGGATGCGAGCCTGTTGATCGAAATAGATCAGAAATGAGCTGGCAGTGTGGATTGTACTGAGCATTGCTATGCAGCTCCATTATGTGTGACGCAAGAGACACGACGCCTGTGCCGGGTCATTAAACAAGTATAAAATCAGTAAAGTGATTCAGCAATACCTCATCTGTCCTATGGAGCGCTGGTACTGACGATCACGCCGATTGCGGGAAGATGGGTCAGGTTGGTTCAGCCGGGGGCTAGGGCACCAACGACGGTCGCTGGCGACCAGCGATACATACCAGCTTTCCAACGGCTAATACAGCTTGGCGTACGTCGGCCCACGGTTTCTCATCACGAAGCACGCGAAGATACGAAGTTCGCGAAGGCTCTATAGCCACATCTATTAGCCCTCTTCGTGGTCTTCGTACCTTCGTGCTCTTCGTGGTAAAACTGCTGGTTTGTTTACGCGAAGCTATATTACTGCTCGATCAGCAGCCACAACCCCGGCGCGACCTCCTCTCCATCGCCGGGCGCCGCCGCCCACGTAATCTCGCCCGCCCGCGTAACGCTGTGCAGGTCCGCCGCCGCCAGCTCCAGCAGAGCGCGCTGGGGCGCATTCGCGCTCGCGATCGTCAGGCGCGCCAACGCGGCGCCCAGCCCAAGCTTGCGGGCCGATTTGAAGCGGCGGACGGCGGTCGTCAGCGCCAGCAGCGCCTCGCCGGCCTGCTCGGCCTCGGCATCGATCAACGTCTCATCGAGGCGCGGCCAGCGAGAGACGTGAATCGACCGATCGCCCTCGTGCTGCGCGAACAGGAGCAGATAGATCTCCTCGGAGATATGCGGCATCACCGGCGCGAGCAGCTTGAGCAGCGCCAGCAGCGCAGAGTACAGCGTATACTGGGCCGCGTGCCGATCCGCGCCGCCGGAATCATACAAGCGCCCTTTGGCCCATTCCAGGTAGTTGTCGCACAACGTGCTCCAGAAGAATCGCTCGACCGCCTCCCGTGCCGCCCCGTACTCATACTCCTGGAAGCTGGTTGTGGCCCGAGCGATCAAGCGCTGGAGCCAGGAGAGCAGCGCCCGATCGGCCGGCAGCAGCGCCGGTCGCGTCGCGGCCGGGTCAAAATCCGCCAGGTGGCCGGCGACGAAGCGGGCGGCGTTCCACAGCTTGGTGACCAGCCGCGCGCCCTGCTTCATCTCCTCCTCGTTGACCGGCTGATCGGCGCCGACGCCGGCGCTGCAAGCCCAGTAGCGAACAGCGTCGGCGCCATAGCGCCCGAGCAGCACCGACGGCTCGATCGGCGCGTTGCCGACCGATTTGTGGATGCTGTGCCCCGAGCGATCGAGCGCGTGACCGGAGATCATCAGCGTCTCCCAGGGGATCGTGCCGAAGTGATAGTGCGACTTGACGATCGTGTAGAACGCCCAAGTGCGAATGATATCGTGGCCCTGCGGCCGCAGCTGCATGGGGAACAGCCGCGCATGCAGCGCCGGATCATCGAGCAGGCGCGCCGCGATCTGCGGGCTGACCGACGAAGTCGCCCAGGTATCCATGACGTCTTCATCCGGCCGCAGCTCGGCGTTGCCGCACGCGCAGGCGCGCGGGGGCGGCGTGGTCGTCGGGTCGACCGGGAGCTGCTCCTCGTCGGCCAGGACCGCGGCGCCGCAGCGGTCGCAGTGCCAGACCGGGAACGAGACGCCGTAAAAGCGCTGGCGCGAGATACACCAATCCCAGTTCAGATGCTCGACCCAGTGCTCGTAGCGGGCGTGCATATGCGCCGGGCGCCAGGCGATGCGCCGGCCGGCGTCGAGCAGCGCCGCCTTGGCGTCCAGGATGCGAACAAACCACTGGCTGGTCTCCAGGATCTCCAGCGGCGTCTTGCAGCGCTCGTGGATGCGGACCGACTGTGACGTCTCGCGGGCCTCAAGCAGCAGCCCAGCCGCCCGCAGATCCGCGACGAGCCGCTCGCGCGCCTGGGCCAGCGTCAGCCCGGCATAGGCGCCGCCGTCCGGGCCAAGCAGCCCCTGGCGCGTAACCAGTGGGATCAGCGGCAACTCATGGGCGCGCCACCACAGGACATCGGCCGCATCGCCGAACGTGCAGCACATCACCGCGCCGCTGCCCTTCTCAGGATCGACGGCCGCATCAGCCAGGATGGGCACCGGCCGCCCAAACAGCGGCGTCGTCGCCGTCTGCCCCAGCAGATGCGCAAAGCGCCGATCGTCGGGATGGACGAAGATCGCGACACAGGCGGGCAGCAGCTCGGGGCGCGTGGTTGCGATCGGCAGAATTGTCCGTTGTCCGTTGTCAGTTGTCAGTTGTTCGCCAGCGTCCGCAACGGACAACGGGCCACTGACAACAGACTCGCTCTCGATGCCGAAGGCCAGCGTATAGAACGTCGTCGTGCGCTCGGCATCGTCCATCTCGGCCTGGGCGATCGCCGTCTGGCACTCGACGCACCAGGGATTGGGCGCCTGCGCCCGGTAGATCAGCCCCTTGCGATACAGGTCGATAAACGACCACTGCGAGGTGCGCCGGGCCGTTGGATCGATCGTCGAGTAGCGCAGCCGCCAATCGACGCTCATCCCCAGGCTCTTCCAGAAATGCTCGAAGCGATCCTCAACCTCGCGCGAGACCTCCAAGCAGGAAGCGATAAACGCCGCGCGGCCAACATCGCGCGCGCGGATGCCGCGGCTCCGCTCGACGAAACGCTCGGTCGGCAGGCCATTGTCGTCGAACCCAAAAGGATAATAGACGTTGTAGCCCTGCATCCGCCAGAAGCGCGCCATCGCCTCGGCCTGGGTGTAGGAGTAAACGTGGCCGATCGTGATCTCGCCGGAGACGGTCGGCGGCGGCGTATCGATCGCAAAGATCGGGCGCGGATCGTCGGGCGCGAACTCGTAAATGCGCTCGCGCGCCCAGGTCTCCTGCCAGCGGCGCTCGGCCTCGGCAGCGTCATAACGTTGTGGGAAGCCCATTGCAGTTGCTCCTTTGCATATGGCTCATTCACAGATCGAAACCGAAGGTTGCGTACGTCACCTACATCATCGCCTATCACGGCGGATCACCCCCTTTCAGAAGGCTTGAACGGAGAACGGCGGAAGACATGGAAGGAATGGAACGGAAGCCACCGGAGGAGCGGAAACGATCCGGCTCCTCGCTGACGCGATATGCGTGTTCCGCTCATTCCGTCGCTCCGCCATTCCACATTCCAAGCCCAGGTAAAACAAAAAACCCTCGCCCCTACTCAGGGGCGAAGGCTCAAACCTCCGCGGTACCACCCCGATTTCAGCAGCCGGCCACAGCCTGCTGCCCTCATCGCACGCGCTAACGGGCGCACCCGGCACCGACTACGTCGGAATTGAAAATGAAGAATTGAGAATGGAGAAAGAATCGTCTTTCTCCATTTTCAATTCTCAATGTTCAATTCTCAATTTCCCCGGCACGGCATCCGACAGGCCACGTTCAGCGCGAACATCCTAGAAGGGCTTTCAGCCGGTGGCCCTTCATCTCTGGTAGTGCTGGCGCGCCTACTCATCCTGGATATCGCCGTGCCGACATTGTAGCGGGCGATCGGCACGCCGTCAAGGGCCCGATCGACCGATCGTCAATCAGCCCGGCGACCGATCTTCCCGGCGCGACGATATCATAGTGTACAGCAAGAAACAGGACCAAGGGACTACGCAAATGCTTGCGCGAGCAACGTTGTTTGATACAATAGCACCAGCGCATGACTTCAAAGGAGTACATTGATGGCTGCCCCCGCCGTAACTGGAGCAATCGTTATCGCCCTGATTGGCTGGTTCGCGACGATCTTCGCGATCAGCAAATCGCCGCTGAGTAGTAAAAAGAAGCTTTTGCTGCTTGTCCCTTCCTGGGTGCCCTGGATGGCGCTCGCGCTCGGCGCGCCGATCCTCAGTGGGATGATCCCGCTGACCGAGGCCGTCAATATCGGCAGCGCGATCACCATGGGCATGATCGTTTCGCTGGTCATCTCGCGTAACCAGCGCACCAGACGCTAAGGGGCTCGCGCGTTTTAAATCATCCCACAGCAGACCTGAAACGTGAGCAAGTCCCAATCACGTTTCACGTTTTACGTTTCGTGGTTCAATCTCCAATCTCCTCCTACGTTCTTGAGAGGGAAAACACAAGGGGCGGTAGTACCAGCAGACAACTGGTACTACCGCCCTTCGTAGGTTTTCTGGGGACGCCAGAACAAGGGCTAGCGGCGCTCGACCAATAGCCGGATCGCGGTGCGCTCCTCGTCGTCGATCGCGACATCGATGAACGAAGGTGTACAGACGATATCGATCCCCTCTTCGCTCAGATAGCTACGAGCGATCGCGACCGCCTTGATCGCCTGGTTGGTCGCGCCGGCACCGATCGACTGAACCTCGGCCATGCCGCTATCGCGGATCACGCCAGCGATAGCTCCGGCGACCGCGCTTGGCCTAGAGCGGGTGGAGACCTTCAGCACTTCGGCGCTATGGCGTTCGAGAGCGTGGGCACCGCTCGCACCGACGGCGCGGGCAACGGGGGCAGCCTGGGAAGTGTTGGATACCATGCGTTCCTCCTGCGATGATGTGGAATTCAACGTGGAAGCCGGTTGAACGGTCTCCGCATCGTGATTGTCGAGGTTCATAGTCGAGAACTCCTCATACCTGCGCTGCAAGCTTGGACAGCAGGTTAGCGCGCATAATCGACAGCGCGGGTTTCCCGAATGACAGTCACCTTGATCTGCCCGGGGTATTGCAGGCTTTCTTCGATCTTCTTGGCGACATCACGCGCCAGATGGATGCTTCCAAGATCATCAATCGAGTCGGGCTGGACCATCACACGGACCTCGCGGCCGGCTTGAATAGCAAAAGCACGCTGCACACCGTTAAACGATGTAGCGACCGTCTCCAGCGCCTCAAGCCGTTTGATATACAGGTCAAGGGTCTCGCGGCGTGCGCCGGGGCGGCCACCGGAGATCGCGTCAACGGCCTGAACCAGAAATGCTTCTACCGACTGCGGTTCCTCGTCATTATGATGGGCGGCTATCGCGTGGACGATCGCGGGCGATCGCCCAAGGCGTCGGGCAATATCAGCTCCGATCAGCGCGTGCGGCCCCTGGACTTCGTGGTCCACCGCTTTGCCGATATCGTGAAGCAGTGCCGCTGTCTTGGCGACACTGATGTTCGCGCCCAGTTCGGCGGCCATATGGGCCGCCAGCAGGGCACATTCGAGCGAGTGTTGCAGCACATTCTGCCCATAACTGGTGCGGTACTTGAGGCGGCCCAGCAGCTTGATCAGATCCGGGTGAAGCCCCTGGACATTCGCCTCATAGGCTACCCGCTCGCCCTCCTCGCGCATGATCTGCTCGATCTCCTGCTGAGTCTTGGCGACCACCTCCTCGATACGGGCGGGGTGAATGCGACCATCCTTGAGTAGTTTACCCAACGAGATACGCGCAACCTCGCGCCGCACCGGGTCGTGGCAAGAAAGGGTAACAGCTTCCGGCGTATCATCGACGATGATATCGACCCCAGTAATCTGCTCGAAGGCCCGAATGTTGCGGCCCTCGCGGCCAATAATCCGCCCCTTCAGCTCCTCGCCCGGAAGCGCGACCGTCGAGACCGTGATTTCGGCGACATAATCCGAAGCGCAGCGTTGGATGGCCAGGCCGATCACCTTGCGCGCCGTCTTATCGGCTTCATCGCGCGCGCCACGCTCGATCTCGCGAATACGGCGTGCCGCCTCATCGCGGGCCTCGACCTCAACCCTCTGGAGGATAATTGAGCGGGCCTCCTCCTGGCTAAGCGCCGAGATACGCTCTAACTCGGTTCGCTGCTGGCCGCGAAGCTGTTCGGCCTCCTGGTGGAGTTGCTCGACCTGACGCTCACGATTTTGCATCTGCCGCTCACGCCGCTCCAGCCCTTCCAACTTACGGTCAAGGTTCTCCTCTTTGCGCTGCAACCGCTCCTCTTGCTTGATAATAGCCGCCCGTGCTTCACGAATCTGCGCCTCAGCCTCGTTGCGGAGCCGCAGGGCCTCATCCTTGGCACGCAGGATGATATCCTTTTGTTCATTGCGGGCGGCTTCAAGCTGCAAGCGAATCTCAGCTTCGCTCTGACGAAGCTGGCTCTTCGCATTGCTCTTGTAGACAAAAATGCCGATGCCGATGCCGGCGGCAAAGCCGACTACCAGCCCCAGCACGGCTACTATCACCCAATCCACGGTGTCCTCCTATGCACTTGTTAACGTGCGGCAGACGGTGATCCAGATGGCTGGGCCGTCACGCAGTGCAACCAGCGTCTGTGTTTACAGATTCAGGTTGGTTCTTGATTGGCCTAATAATACTCTCTCCGGCCTTCTTCTGTCAAGGCGACGTTAAAACCATAAACCTGAATCCTAAACGATCTGCAATCACCTAGACGCTAAAAAAACGCACAACGATCGCGATACCACCAGTTTAGTAGTGAATATCTACTTGGGTGCCGATATCGGCCCACTCATATAGCCACTGGGCATCGTCGATATTGAGGTTAATGCAGCCATGCGACATCCGCAAGCCCGTGCCCCACTGATCGTGCCAGTAGGTGCCATGCAGCGCGACCCCGCCGACGACATACTGGACCCAGGGGATATCCGGCACATACCAGGTCTCGTCGCCGGACGACCCAGTCATGGTCTGCATCGGGTACTGGCTGTAGATCGCGTACGAGCCGGTCGGCGTATTAAATCCATCTCTGCCGGTGGCGACCGGCGCCTGGAACACGGGGGTATCGCCCTCGTAGGCGATCAGGTGCTGGGCGCTCAAGTCGACGTCGATCCGGCGCGGCCAGATCGTCGGCGCCCACTCCAGTGCCCCGACCAAGCGGGTACTGGTGGCGAACGTGTAGCCCTTGAGCGCTCCGGCCTGGCGCCCCAAGTCACCAAGCTGGACCTCATGGAGCCCGGCGAGCCGGAGCCCAAGCGAGTTGGCCATCTCCTGGTAGAAGCCGTCGAGTTGCTCGGGGTGGTATTCAAAGCGCGCCCGCTCGAAGTACTGGGCGACACGCAACTGGCCGTCAACCGGGCTGATCTCCTCGAACGGCTCGCTGAGCGGGTAGCCGAAGATCTCCAGCCCGCCGCGCTTCTCCCAGAACTGCAAGAACTTGCCACTGAGGGTGTGCTTAGTTTCGGGGAAATACACCGTCCCGCCATCAGAGGCGCCGTCAGGAAAGCTGCGCCCGGCCGTCAGCTCCCGGCCCAGCAGCGAGAGCTGCACCTGGCTGTCCTCGTCCAGGTGCTCGGGGTGATACTCCAAGCGTGCCCGCTCGAAATACTGAACGACCCGACCGTTCTCGATGATCTCCTCGCCGAGCGGGTAGCCGAAGATCAGCGGCCCACCATGGGTGCGCCAGAACGAAAGAAACCCGGCACGATCACTGATGTGATGGTTTGTCTGAGCGAAAAAGACGGTCTGGACCAGGGGCAGCGAGGCCGGATCAGTCGCGCCGAGCTGCTGGGCCAGCAGCGTACGCTGCTGCTGATCGGCCCGCTGCGCCCTGGCGACGCGCGCGTGTGCCTCCTGCGGCGCCATCGGCGCGACGAAGTCGGTCGGCGCATGAAGTGCTTCCTGACGGTACGGCGCGACGGCTGTAAGCACCACGAGGACGGCGGGGACGATCAGCACGAGCAAAGCATAGGGGCGTGGACGTTTCATGATGCGGTTCCGAGCACAATAATGATTGTCCAGTGCGCCAGGTTAGGCGCAGGTATTCTTGCATTATATGCACAATTGGTTATCTTGACTATCCCCCAAAATTTGTATTTTGCGCTGCTTGCTGCTTTACAGCCCAAAGCCTCAACAACCTGGCCTCCCTGCTACGTGCTCAAGGCGACTACGCCGCCGCCCGCCCACTCTTCGAGCGCGCCCTAACCATCCGCGAGCAGGCGCTCGGCCCGCTGCATCCTCATACCGCCACCAGCCTCAACAATCTGGCCGATCTCGAAACCGAGGGCCGGCATTTGAGCACGGCGGCGCGGCGCCTGTGGCAGGGCGAGCGCGATGGGGCGGCGCTGGCCGCCGGGCTCGACGCGCAGGATGCGGCGCTGGTGGCGCGGGTGCTGGAGCTGATCGGCGACGGCGAGGGCAGAGAGCCGAGTGAAACGTGAAATGTGATGCGTGAATCCGGTGTACGGATCACAGATCAGGCGTCATGCTGGCGCGACTTTCCGCTATCACACGGCCCGCCACGTGGAGACCTTCCGACGCCTGTTTGCCGCCCAACCGCACCGTAAGCTGATCGACATTCTACAAGCACTTGTGGACGAGGATAACTATGGCCGTTTGGGCGAGATTGGCATTCCTTCTCAATAACAGGGCCTATGCGCTGGCGCCCGCAACGCTCTATTGCCTGCGGCAGCATCGACGATGTTTCGCCCGGTCGGGCGAAACATCGTCGATAAAAGGAAGAAGAATCACATTAATCTTCGAACATGGAGCCGGTGAGGTATAGAATGCTGGTCCAGAGGCCGCGCGCGTGGCGGTAGAACCATAGCGAGAAGGCCACGGTGCAGAGCGTGAGCAGGATGATCAGCACCAGGGATGAAAGGCTAGTGAAGAGGGCCAGGTAGGCCGCCGCCAGGATCGCCAGCGCCGACGTCACCGTCGTGTTGATCGCCATGCCGCCGGTGACTTCGCCGGCGTCGCGCTCGAAGATCACGCCGCAGACTGGGCAGCGCACGTTCATTGTGAAGAACGAGCGGAACATCTTGCCGCGCTGGCAGGCCGGGCAGATCAGCAGCAGGCCCTGGATCAGGATGCGCAGTCCCCGTCTCATAGCGTATAGAAAGAACAAAGAACAAAGAACCAAGAACAACTTCTACGCTCTTTGTTGTTTGCTCTTGGTACAGGCAGCGCGGCGAGCGGGGTGGGATGCGGGGCCTTCGCCGACGGATTGTGTGGCGGTCAGTATAGCACGTCGCGCAGGCTTTTTTCCTACTCAGACCTGACCGGTCTTGGGGAAGGCATCGAAAGCGCCTGAGTCAGACCTGTCAGGTCTTAGTTGAGAGGTACTGGTGCTTAGGCCCTGGGGACGCGGCTACCCCGGCGCATGAGCTGGATGAGCGCGTGGTCGCGCCAGAAGAGCAGCCAGCGTACCGCGTAGTAGACGGCGCGGTACAGCCAGCCGCGGCGCACGAAGTCGTAGTCGATCAACACGACGCGGCAATCAGGGGCATCGGTGAGCAGCAGGTTGTGGGAGCGCAGCAGGTTGCGCTTCACCAGGAAACTCCACAGCCGCCAGGGCAGCATACGCGGCGCGTTGAGGCGCGCCCGCTCGGCGGCGCTGGTGCTGGTGCGGCCGTACAGGTCGGGCATGCTGCCAGTGGCACGGAAGAATGTCAACGAGCGGCGGATGATCTCGCGCAGCCGTGAGGCCACCTGCGCCCGCTGGTCGGGGTCCAGGGCTTCGTAGTCGACGGTGTAGAGCGGCTGGGCGCGGTCGACAAAGGGCTGGATCACCAGCACTTGCGCCTGGCCGTTGGCGTCGCGCGCGATGATGTAGTAGCTAGGGACGCTGTGCTCCGGGCCGAGGCAGGCGGCAAACAGCTCGGCGGCGGCGCGCATGGTCCGGGCGCCGGCCAGGGCCTCGGCGGGTGTGCCACCAAGATCGTGCTTCACCTTGACAACGTACCGGCCGTCGTCGGTGCGGTAGACCTCGGTCTCATTGCCGCCCGCGATCCGCTCGAGTTGGTGGTCGAGATCGACGGGCGCAAACAACTGATCGGTGTAGGTCGTCATCGGCGATTTCTCATGTGATTCGTGGTGGAAAAGGGCTTCTTGAGGGGCGGCCCTCAAACTCCCCCTATTCAGACAGTTTCTCACGCTGTACGACGATCGGTGGATGGCGGAGGTTGCGGGCGGCCGGAGATCGGAGATTGGAGATCGAAGATTGGAGATTGAGGCAGTCAATCCCTAATCTCCGATCTCCAATCTCTTAAATTATCGGCAGGGTGAAGATGAACGTCGAGCCGACGCCGGGGGTGCTTTCGGCCCAGACGCGGCCGCCATGGAGCGTGACCAGTTGCTTGACGATCGCCAGCCCGAGTCCGGCCCCGCCGGTGGCGCGGGCGCGCGAGCGGTCGGCGCGGAAGAAGCGCTCGAAGATGTAGGGCAGATGCTCGGCGGCGATGCCGACTCCAGTATCGCGAACGCGCACCTCGACCTCGGCGCCGGCGGCTCGGACGGCCACGGCGACCACCCCGCCCGGCGGCGTGTGGGTGATCGCGTTGTTCAGCAGGTTGCGCAGCACTTGGCCGATCCGCTCGGCATCGGCCTCGACCGGCGGCAGCTCGGGCGGCAGATCGAGGCTGACCGTCAGCTGCTTGTCGGACAGCGCCGGTCGCACGGCGTTGACCGCCCGCTCGACCAGCACGCCCGGCGACAGCGACTGACGCGCCAGCCGGAGCTGGCCGGCCTCGGCCAACGCCAGCTCCTGCAAGTCGTTGACCAGGTGGTTGAGCAGCATGGCCTCTTCGTGCAGCGAGTCGATCAGCGCCGGGCCGGGCTCGACAACCCCATCGCGCAGCGCCTCCAGGTAGCCGCGAATATTGGTCAGCGGCGTGCGCAGCTCGTGGGCCACGTCGGTGACCATGTTGCGGCGCAGGTGCTCAAGCCGAGTCAGGCCGTCGGCCATGGCGTTGAAGGCGTGGGCCAGCGCGCCGATCTCATCCCTGGAGCGCACCTGGACCCGCCGGCTCAGGTCGCCTTTCTCCATCGCGCGGGCTGCCGCCGTCAGCGCCTCGATTGGCCCCAGGATGCGGCGCGAGAGTATCAGGGTGAATAGGATCGCGACCGCGCCGGCGGCCAGGACCGCCAGCAGCAGCGAGCGATTGACCGCGCTGGTGAAGCCGACTCTGATCGGATCGAACTCGGTATTGCGGGTCCAGCTCACGGCGATACTAGGGCCATACTGCCCGACCGGCTGGGAAAAGGTCTGGCCGGGAGCCGCCAGCGTGCTGCTGATCGGCGCCGGGGCCACCGCCATCATGCCGCTGACCGGCGCGCCGATCAGAAACACATCCCCGGCCATCTCCGGCGGAGGCTCGGCGTACTCAAAGGTCCCCGGCATCGCCGCGCCGACGCAGCGCGGCTGCCCCAGCGTGACGACCACCGCAGCAAGGCTGGCGTCGCACTCCAGAACCTGCCCGATCCGCTCCTCGGTCGAGTCGGCGATCACCAGGCTGGCGCCATCGGTGATCAGCACCCGCTCGCCCAGCTCCTGCGCCATCTGCTGCGCCGTCGTCTGGGCGTCGGCGGGGCTGGAACTCTGGTCGTAATACACCAGCACCTTCTCGAACAGGCGATTCCTGCGCTGCATATCGAGCACCATGTAGCGCTGTAGCTCGCTGGCGCTGACCCGGCTGGCCAGCAGCGCCACGGTGCCCACCGCTACCATGACCACGACGATCAGCGTCATCAGCAGACGAAAGCGCAGGCTATGTACCATGCTGGTCCTCGGCAAATTTGTAGCCGACCCCGTAGACGGTCTGAATGTAGGCCGGCCGGGCCGGGTCAAGCTCGATCTTCTTGCGTAGGTTCATAATATGCACATCGACGGTGCGTTCAAAGCCCTCGTAGTCGAACCCAAAGACCTGCTCCAGCAGCTCCAGGCGGGAGAACGCGCGACCGGGCGACTTCGTCAGCAGCTCAAGCAACTTGAACTCCTTGGGGGTTAGGTGCAGTGGCGCCCCGCGCAGCCGGGCCGCGTGGCTGAAGAAATCGACCACCAGCTCGCCAAAGCGCGCCTCCGACGGCCCCTTCTCGCGCTCCTCACCGACCCGCCGCAGCACCGCCCGCACGCGGGCCAGCACCTCGCGCGGGCTGAACGGCTTGGCGATGTAGTCGTCGGCGCCCAGATCCAGGCCCAGCAGGGTATCGGCCTCGGTGGCCCTGGCGGTGAGGATGATCAGCGGGACGCGCGACTCAGCCCGCAGGATGCGGCAGACGTCGAGGCCATCGACGGCCGGCAGCATCAGGTCCAGCAGCAGCAGGTCGGGCCGGCGCCCACGCGCCAGGTCGAGTGCCTGCCGGCCGTCATAGGCCACCAGCACCTGGTAGCCGTCGCGCTCCAGGTACAGCCGCAGCAGGTCGACCGTCTTGGGGTCGTCGTCTACGACGAGGATCTTTCGGTTCATCTTATGATACTATGGCAGCATGAGGTCTGTTGGCGTCACACCGACCAGCAGGCCATCTACCTGTTGGAAGTGTCCATCATAGCTAAAGAGGGCGTAGCCGTGCTGGAGTGCTGATGCGGCGATGCACATATCGTTCGTGGGTATAGGGCGTCCTTTACTCCGCAGGCCACGATACACTGTCGCATAGTAGGCAGCGGTACCATCATCGACGAGGAGAAACTGGACGCGATCGGAGGCGAGAAACTGCTGAAGCTCTGCGCGGTTTTTGGCTTCGCGTGAACCGATGGCAAAGCCTGCCAGCAACTCGCCGAGGACGGTGCTATTGAGGGCAAGGCGCGTCGCGCGTTGGACAATATCCACTGCGTCAGGCTGCCCTTGTTTGAACGCCGCATAGGCGTTCATATCAAGCAGAACGTCATTCACTGCCATAAAGCTGGATCAATCTGGTTCAGATCTGCGATGGCCTGACGGAATTCGCCGGCTTCTTCCGCACTCCACGTCCCAGCAAGCTCGTCCAGGTCATGAAGGCGTTGCTGTCGGATCTTATGGCGTTCTACTTCGAGACCACGATAGATGAGTTGGCGGACAACCGCTTCCACGGACAGACCAGTACGCCGCGCTTCGCGCTCGATCCACTCTATCGCGTTGTTATCAAGTTGGGTGATCGTCAGTGGCTGTCCCATCGTCTACCTCCTGGCTGTGCCTGCTCAAGCGAGCATGATAGCATAAGCAGCAGCTATATGGTTAGGTGAGCTTCCGAATAGATAGGTAACTGAGCAAAGCACTGATAGGCGTCACTGGGCAATCTTTCACGCATCGCCGCGATACACCTGGCGGAAGCGCTCGCGGGCGCGGAACAGCCGCATTTTGACCGCAACGCTGGAGCAGCCCAGTGCCGCCGCGATCTCCTCGGTGCTGTGCCCCTGATTGATGAGTAGGAGCGGCACACGGTACTGCGGCGGCATCTGCGCCAGCGCGGCCCGCACCGGCTCACCCTCGGCCAAGCGCGCGTCCGGCGCCCCGGCACGGCTGGGGAACGCTTCGACCTCGATCAGCCGGGTGAAGCGCAGGCGGCGGCGGCGGCGCAAGTAGTCGTAGGCGCGGTTGGTGGCGATCCGGTAGAGCCACGCGACGACATTGGCCGCCGTGTCGTGCTGGGTCCAGTTCCGCAGGGCCTTGATAAAGGTCTCCTGGCACAGATCTTCGGCCGCTTCCTGGTCGCTCACCAGCCGCTTGAGGTAGGCCAGGAGCGGGCGCTGGTACAGCTCGTAGAGCTGCTCGACGCTGCCGGTAGCATCGAGGGGATCGCTCGCGGGCATCACGGAAGCTCCTTTACAACTTGGGTCTCCGGCAGGATCTGCACCGTGCGAGCCTGGATGAGCTGGTCGCTCCTGGTAACATCGGCCAAAATCGTCGTGCCGGCCAGGATCTCGGCCCGATCGGCGTCGACCTGCCTGGTGATCTTGACCTTGTCGGTCAGCTCCAGGGTGGTGATCGCGCCATCGGCATCCTTCACCGTGATCGTGCCCCCCACGATCTGCTCGACCGTCCCCGACAACAGCTCGAACCCGGCGCCCTCAACGCCGACCGGGGCCGAGCCTGTCGGGCCGTCGCCGCCAGGCCCGGAGCGAATGATCATATTGCCCGGCCCGCCGGCCGGAGCCGCCCCGCCCTCACCGTCAAACCGTACGGCCCTGGTCATGGCGCCGATGTCGATCAACTCAGGCTCAAACCGATCGCCTTGCCTGGTCCCGGCGGCCGTAACTAGATCGCCGGCCTTGATATTGGAGGGCTGGCCAGGCGCCTGTTTTTTAACCTGCGTATCGGCGGCAAGCTGCACCGTGGTGCTGGTGTCGTCGAACGGGTTCTTGACGATCAGCTTGTCACCTTCCACCGAATCGACGATGCCCATCACGGGCAGATCCTGGGCTGCGGCGCCCGCCGGATCGCCGGTGGGACCGGGGCTGCCCGACCGTTCGCTCAGAAACTGCTGCTGAGCCTGCCCGGCCTGGTCGCCGGCGCTTGGCTGTCCACAGGCGCTCAGGCCGAGGGCTAGGACGAATATCAGAAAGAGTTGTTTGGGATTCACGAAAGCATCCTCCTGTAAGAACCAAAAACCAAGAACCAAGAACCGGCCACCGAACCTGTAGGCTCGGCCCTCCATGGCCGAGCCTACTCGTAGCGCAGCGCCTCGATCGGGTCGAGGCGGGCGGCGCGGCGGGCCGGCTCGATGCCGAAGAACAGGCCGATCGCCAGCGCGCAGCCGACCGATAGCAGCACCGACTCAAGGGTGACTACGGCACGCGAGCGACCGCTGTAGTTGGCGAACGCCGCAATCAGCGCGCCGGCCAGCAGCCCGATCAGCCCGCCGCCGGTGCTCAGGGCCAGCGCCTCGATCAGGAACTGGGTCAGGATGTCGCGCTCGCGGGCGCCGACGGCCTTGCGTAGGCCGATCTCGCGGGTACGCTCGCGCACCGAGACCAGCATAATGTTCATGATCCCAATGCCGCCGACCAGCAACGAGATCGCGGCGATCGCGCCCATGAACAGCGTCATGGTGCGCTGCGACTCGCCGAGGGTCTGGAGCAGGCGCTGCTGGTTGTCGATCGTGAAGTCGTCGGCGTCCTGCCCGGGGATGAGCCGGTGGCGCTCGCGTAGCGTGGCCGCGATCTGGGCCAGCGCGGCGTCAATGCTGCGCTCGTCGCGCGCCTGGACGACGATCTCACCCACGAGCGGCTTGCCGGTGGACGGGTCGCGGGCGCCAAAGGTCTGCTGGGCCGTCGTCAGCGGGATGAGGACGCTGCCGTCGACCAGGCCGAAGGCGTCGCGCCCCTTCTGCGCCAGCACCCCGATCACCCGGTAGCGCAGCCCCTTGATCTTGACGATCTGGCCGACCGGGTCCTGGTCGGGGAAGAGCTTGGCCGCGATGTCGGCGCCCAGAACCGCCACCTTAGCGGCCGCGTCGAGATGAACCGCATCGACGAATGTGCCGCCGGACAGCGCGTGGTTGTGGATCGGCAGGTACACCGGAGTTACGCCGGCGATCTGGGCCGAGGTGTGCTGCGCGCCGACCGCGATGGTCCCAAAGTTGGTGTACTCCGGCGAGACCTGGGCCGCCGAGGGGACGTTTTTAGGGTCCGCGAGCGCCTGGGCGTCGGCAGTGGTGAGCATCTGCTCGCTGCCGGAGCCACTGAATCCGCCGCTGTCGAGCGAGCCGGGGATCACCGTCAGCAGGTTGGCGCCGTTGGCAGTGATCGATTCGGTGATCTGCTCCTGGGTGCCGCGGCCGAGCGCCAGCAGCGCCACCACCGCCGCCACGCCGATGATCACCCCCAGCGCGGTCAGGACGCTACGCAGCTTATTGGCCATCAGGTTCGCGAAGGCGATGCGGATGCTCTCGGCCAAGCTAATGCCATGAGCCGACGACTGACGGCCGACGACCGACGACCGCTGGAGTTGCGCGCCTGGCAATGATAGATCACTCATCTCTACTCCCCTACTGCTGAACGACTTGCTGTGGATCAGCATGCGCCGGTGGCCGGTAGTCGGCGGTCTGTGGTCGGTGGTCGGCGGTCTGTGGTCGGTGGTCGGCGGCCAGGAGCCCATCGCGGATGGTCAGCACCCGCCCAGCGCAGTGAGCGACATCAGGCTCGTGCGTCACCAAGATGATCGTGATCCCCTGGCCGTTGAGCGCCTTGAAGAGCGCCAGGATCTCGGCGCTGGAGCGGGAGTCGAGGTTGCCGGTCGGCTCGTCGGCCAGCAGCAGCGCCGGCTCGGCGGCCAGCGCGCGGGCAATCGCGACGCGCTGCTGCTGGCCGCCCGACAGCTCGGCCGGCCGGTGCTCCAGGCGATCGGCCAGCCCGACCGCGTCGAGCGCCCGCGCCGCCCGCTCGCGCCGCGCCGCGCGGGCCTGGTCGCCCTGGTAGAGCAGCGGCAGCTCGACATTGGCGAGCGCGCTGCTGCGCGGCAGCAGGTTGAACTGCTGGAACACAAAGCCGATCTTGCGGCTGCGCACCGCCGCGAGCTGGTCGCGGTCGAGATCCTGCACCGGCAGGCCATCGAGCAGGTAGCGGCCGGCGGTCGGCGTGTCGAGGCAGCCCAGCAGGTTCATCAGCGTCGACTTGCCGGAGCCCGACGGCCCCATGATGGCGACAAACTCGCCCGGCTCGATATCGAAGCTCACGCCGCGCAGAGCCTGGACCTCGAGCTGGCCCATCCGGTAGTTGCGGGCCAGGTTCTGGACCTGGATCATTGTTTGCATAGGTATGCTCGCTTACAGTGTAGAAGACTGTGGAGGGCGGCCCCTCCACACCTCCCCTTTCACTCCCCAGCCGACAGGTAGAAGACCGTGGAGGGGCCGCCCTCCACAGCTCCTCTTTTCATTGCCTGCGCCGATAGGTAGGAGGCTGTGGAGGGCGGCCCCTCCACAGTCTCCTATGGCCTAGGAATGCGGATCTGGCGAATGCCGGGGCCGGCGGGACCGGCGCCGGGGCCGAGCCGGATCATATTGCCCGCGCCCGGGTCGGCCTGGCCGGTGGCGGCGCTGGGGAGGTTGATCGTCACCTGGTCGCCCTCCCGCAGGCATAGGCTGCCGGTCTCGACGCAGCTCACGATCTCGGTCATGGACCCGTCGCTGGCGCCGGTCTGGACCGCCACCGTCACCGGCACCTGCTCCTGGCCGTAGAGCACCTGGATGGTCCGCAGTTGGCCGCTGGTCTGGATGGCCCGGTTGGGCACCTGGATCACATTCTCCTTGCGCTCGACCTCGATGCTCGCGCCGGCGGTCATGCCCATCTTCACCGGCGCCGCACCGGGGTCGAACTGCACCTGCACCAGGTAGGTGACGACATTCTGGCTCTCGTCGCCGGTCGGCGCCACCGAGACGACCGTGCCGGCGAACTCCTGGCCCGCGATGGTCTCGAAGCTGATATCGACCGGCTGGCCGGGCGCGATCCTGGCGATGTCGCTCTCGCTCACATCGATGTCGAGGTGCAGGTTGGAGCTATCGACGATCGAGACCGCTGCGCCCGTGCCGACGACGCCGCCGGGGACGATGTTGACCTTCGACACGATGCCATCGAACGGCGCGACCAGCGTCGCGTGATCCAGGTCGAGCCGGGCCGCGTCGAGCTTGGCCTGGGCCTGGGCCAGCCCAGCCTCGGCCGCCGCGACCTCGGGGGCCGCTGCGGGCGCGGTCAGCTTCTCAAGGCCGGCGCGCGTTTGGTCGAGCTGGGCCTGGGCGACGGCGACATCGGCGGCGGTGCCGCCCTGCCGCAGGCCGTCGAGCCAGGCGCGGGCCTGGTCCACGCTGGCCTGCGCCTGGGCGATGCCGGCCCGGCTGGGATGCAGCAGCGCCTCAAGCTGCTGCTGGGCGTCGGCGACCTGCGCCTCGGCCGCCCGCACATTGGCGGCCTCCTGCCCACGCGCGTTGTCGTAGGCCACCTGGGCCTGCTGGACGGCAGTCTCGGCGCTGTGAAGCGCGGCCTCGGCCTTCACAAAGGCGTCGTAGTAGCGTTGCCGCTGCCCGTCGCTCAAGGTGTTGGCGGCGTCGCGGCCCTGCGGGTCGGTCGTGCTGGGCTGGATCGGGTCGTTGCCGGTGTCCTGGACGTACTGCCAGTTCCGGAGCGCGGTGGCGTACTCCGACTGGGCCTGGGTCAGGGCATCGACCGCCCGCTGCTGATCCAGCTCGGTGCGGGTCTTGGCGGCCAACTCGCCGTCGCGGGTGGTCTGGAGGCTGGCCTGCGCCTGGGTCAACCGGAGTTGTGCGGCGCTGATCTTGTCGGGCGAAGGGTTCCGCAGCGCGTCAAGCTGGGCCTGGGCGGCGCGGAGCTGGGCCTCGGCCGAGCGCAGGTCGGCGGCGGTGACGTTGCCGGTGTGCGCCTTCTCAAGCTGGGCCTCGGCGGCCGCCAGCCCTGCCTGCGCCTGGGCGATGTCCTGGGGCGTGGCCGAGCCGGCGCGGGCCTGGTCGAGCTTGGACTGGGCGGTCTTCAGATCGGCCTCGGCCTGCTGCACCTGGAGGCGCTGGTCGCGATCATCGAGCCGCGCCAGCGGCTGGCCGGCGGCGACGCGGTCGCCCGGTTTGACCAGCACTTCCCTGACCTGCCCACTGGACTGGAATGGCAGATCGACGCTGCGGGCGGGCTGGACCACGCCGCTGCCCTCGACGGCAATGGCGAGGTTGGCTCGCGCGACCGGGGCGGAGGGCGTGGGCGCGGCATCGGCCCCGACCGACCAGGCCCGCCAGGCCGCCAGCCCAGTCAGCAGCGCCGCCAGGGCCAGCAGACCCAGGAGCGACCGAAACAGCCACGGGCGACGGTCAGAGGGCGCGCCGCGACGGTCACGCGGAAATGGCAACGCGATCTTCATGCGTTCTCTCTTTCTGCCGAAAGCAAATCAATTACAGGACTTACGCGGTGGCGCCCGCAACGCTCTATTGCCTGCCCTTCGACAAGCTCAGGAAGTTCGGCAGCAAGGTACTTCAGCTCTTTTTTATCGAGGGTTTTCGCCCGACTGGGCGAAAACCCTCGATAAAAGGAAGAAAAAGTACCACTCTGCCGAAGGCTGAGACCACGCTTGGGAAATGACTGCGTAAGCCCTACAAATTACAGGAGTGTGGTACTGCATCTAGGGTAACAAAAAGGGTGTAAAGAACTTATGAAGAAAGTATCAGGAAGTGATCAAGTTTGAGGGATGCGATGTTGGGCGATCGGGCTCACGCCGGAGATCGTGGCCCGGATCTCGTCGTTCGCCGTTGGCATGAAATTTCACGAATGATGGTGCGAGTGGACAAACTTTATGGTACTATGGGGCGGTTCATCAGGCAGTCAAGGTCAGGCAGTATGAAGCTCAACCGATTCGCCATCGCCGCGTGGGCGGCGGTCGCCTACAACATCCTGGTCATTCTGTGGGGCGCCTACGTGCGGGCCAGCGGCTCGGGGGCCGGCTGCGGCAACCACTGGCCGCTGTGCAACGGCGCGGTGATCCCGACGCCGGAGAACATTAAGACGCTGGTCGAGTTCAGCCACCGGCTGACCAGCGGCCTGGACGGGGTGCTGCTGCTGGGGCTGGCCCTGTGGGCCTTTTGGCGCTATCCGGGCGGCCGTCGCATGCGCTTTGGGGTGCTGCTGGAGCTGGCGGTGTCGGTCTTTTGGCGCTATCCGGGCGGCCATCGCGTGCGCTCCGGCGCCGTCTATGCTCTGCGCTTTGTCCTGATCGAGGGGCTGATCGGGCGCGCGCTGGTCAGGAACGGGCTGGTGGCCGAGGACGACTCGGCGGCCCGCGCGATCGTGATCGCGCTCCACCTGGCCAACACGTTCCTGCTGCTGGGTGCGCTGACGCTGACCGCATGGTGGGCCTCGGGCGGGCGGGCGCTGCGGCTGCGCGGCCAGGGGGGGACTGGCTGGCTGCTGGGAGTGGCCCTGGCCGGCGTCGTACTCGTGGGCATGAGCGGCGCGGTGACGGCCCTGGGCGACACATTGTTCCCGTCGGACTCGCTGCGCGCGGGGCTCGCACAGGACCTCTCGCCGACGGCGCACTTTCTGATCCGGTTGCGGGTGCTGCACCCGATCCTGGCCGTGGTGGTGGGCCTATACTCGGCAGCTACGGCGCTGGGGGTCGGGGCACTGCGCCCCAGCGGCAGCATCAAGCGGCTGGCGCAGGCGCTCACCGCGCTGGTCGTCGCCCAGCTCCTGGTGGGGTCGCTGAACGTGGCCCTGCTGGCGCCGATCGGGATGCAGATCGTACACCTGCTCCTGGCAGACCTCGTGTGGATCGTGCTGCTGGTCGTGGCGGCCACGGGGCTGGCCCAGCCGGAGACGGAGGCGGCGGTCCTGACCGAAACTGCGGTGTTTTCTGCGGCTCCAGAGGCGAAAGCGTAGTCGTAAACCTTCCATGCACAAATGAATTTGTGGCCTGAGATCGCAAACACGTTGAAACGTATTCGGGATCGAGCTTCAACGTGTTTCAACACGTTTACTGGTTTCAGGCATCGAATTCATTCGATGATGACCTCACGCGATCGTGACCCGGCAGCCGGAGCGCAGCGTGAGCGTTTGGGGCGCCAGCATCCGCCGCGGCTCCTCCACCCCCGTGTCTGCGTCCCACCATGTCACCTGCTGTGTTCGTGGGTCAAACGTGACCACATCCACAACACCCTGGCCCAGGTAGAACGGCGGGTTGAGCTCCAGATCCTTCCGCGCCGATGCCGGGTCCGGGCTGACGATCTCAATCACCGCTACGGGGATCAGCTCCAGGGCTTCGTCCGAATCGGGCGGCTCCTGGCAGAAAATGCTGATATCCGGGCGCTTGAGTGAGCCGTCAGGAAACGCGATATAGGTGTCCTGAAGCGTATAGCAGCCGCACGGCGCCCCAGGAAGCGGCTGGATGCTGTCCTCAATCCGCCGAGCCGCTTTCTGATGCCGGCTGGCGGGCGATACTTCCCAGGTGGGAATGCCGCCGGTGATCTCTAACTTGATCAGGCCGTTTTCAATCAGCCGTTCAAGCTGCTGAATGTTGCGCGGCATCAGGCCACCTCGCGTGTCTGCTCAAGCTGTTGTTCGTGTGCGCTCATCATAGCACAATGCTGGCGAAGGTGTCAGAGATTGTCTGAAAAAGGGGAGTTTGAGGGGGCTGCCTCTCAAGAAACCCCTTTCCACCGCAGATTGTAGGCGAGACAATGCCCTTTTCAAACAATCTCTCAGATGTTCAGTATGTGCTACAATATTTGGACGCTGAGAGGGCAACTCCTCAAACCCTTTTTTCTAAAGCTGATAATGGATTGCATAGTGAAAGGTGGAACATACAGTGTCGTATCCCACAAACCCGGTCTATATCGTTGAGGCGGTGCGCATCCCGACCGGCCGGCGCGAGGGCGCCCTGCGCGACACGCACCCGGTCGACCTGGCGGCGCATGTGCTGCGGGCGCTGGTGGATCGCGCGGGCGTTGGGGCCGCCGACATCGAGGACGTAGCCTGGGGCTGCGTGAGCCAGACCGGCGAGCAGGGCGGCAACATCGCGCGGCTGGCGGTGCTGCGGGCCGGCTTCCCGATCGAGGTCCCGGCCTTCAGCATGAACCGGATGTGCGGCTCCAGCCAGCAGGCCATCCACAGCGCGGCCCAGGCGATCGCCGCCGGCGACATGGACTTGGCGATCGGTGGCGGGGTCGAGTCGATGACGCGCGTGCCAATGGGCTCCGACTGGAGCCCGGCGGCGGCGCCGACCGACTTCCCCTACGACCTGGTCCATCAGGGCACCTCGGCCGAGCTGATCGCCGAGCGCTGGAAGCTGACGCGCGACGCGCTGGACGACTTCGGCTACACCAGCCACCTGCGCGCCGCCGCCGCGACACGGGCCGGGCACTTCGCCCGCGAGATCGCGCCGCTGCCCGGCAAAGAGCAGCAGGCCGACGAGGGCATCCGCTTCGAGCCCGACCGCGCGAAGCTCGCCACGCTCAAGCCAGCCTTCAAGCCCGACGGCGTGATCACGGCCGGCAATAGCTCGCAGATCAGCGATGGTGCGGCGGCGGTGCTGCTGGCCTCGGGCAGCGCGCTGGAGCGCCATGGGCTCAAGCCGCGCGCCAGGATCGTCGCCCGCGTCGCCGTCGGCAGCGACCCAGTCCTTATGCTTACCGGGCCGATCCCGGCCACCTTCAAAGCACTGGAGCGAGCCGGGCTGACGATCGCCGACATCGACCTGTTCGAGATCAACGAGGCATTCGCCAGCGTGGTGCTGGCATGGCAGCACGAGACGGGCGCCCCGCTTGAGCGAGTGAATGTCAACGGCGGCGCAATCGCTCTCGGCCACCCGCTCGGCGCATCCGGCGCGCGTCTCATGACCACACTCCTGCACGAGATGGAGCGGCGCGGCGCCCGCTACGGCCTCCAAACGATGTGTATCGGCTACGGGATGGCCACCGCCACGATCATCGAACGCACCGCATAGAGCAGCCTGATCCGCGAAGAAGATAGAAGATAGAGGATAGAAGAATAGAGGATAGCAGGTGCGCTGCTATCCTCTATTCTTCAGTTCATCCCTCGTTCGCGGCCGGCTGGAGCGCCACAATCCGCCACGCTTCACGCTTCACGCGCAAGCTCGATCGCCATCTCGTGCTGCCGATCAACCTCGACGAACCCGGCCTCCGCGAACGCCGCAATGAACGGACTCGCGGCCGGCTCATTGATGTCGATGATCCGCGAGCAGCGAGCCTGCAACGCGCGCAGCAGGGCGCTCACCTGCTCAACCCGCTCGGCGCCGAGGTCCAATAGACGCAGGCTCCCATCAGGGTTAGGCTGGAACAGCAGGTAGGCGAGGGGCAGATCGCCCTCGCGGATCGCCAGCCCCTGCATCCCGCCCCGGACCAGCAGCGCCGGCAGGTCGCGCTGCCACGCCGCCGGCATCGCGTGCAGCGCCCCGAAGCGCTCCAGCAGGCGACCAGGCGCCTCCTCGACCACCCCATCCCCCGCGCCTGATTCTTCTCTTCTTTGTTCTTCGTTCTCTGTTCTTTGTTCTTCGCTATCCCCCACTCCTGATTCTTCTCTTCTTTGTTCTTCGTTCTCTGTTCTTTGTTCTTCGTTCTCCTGCTGCCACTCCAGAACCAGCAGATCGCGCCGCACTTCGAGTCCGGCGCCGGCGTAGGTCTTGATCGCCCGCTCGTTGCGGGTCAACACCTCCAGGCTGAAGCTGCGGGCGCCGGCCTGGCGGGCCTGCGCGACCAGCTCGGCGGCCAGCCCGCGCGAGAGGCCACGCCCGCGAAACGGCACCATCACGCCGAAGCCGCCGCACCAGGCCCGGTCGCCGCGCAGGCACAGCAGCGCCTGGCCCGCCGGCTCATCGCCCACCAGCATGACCAGCGAGCGGTGCAGATCGATCTGCTCGAACCGCACGCGCGCAGCCAGGATCTCCGGGGTCGTCGTGCCGGTGTAGAAATATTCCGCGAACGAGCGGGTGAAGATATTGGCCAGTGCGTCGAGCGCGAACGACGAAGCCGGGAGAAAGCGAATTTCGTCGGACATAGGTAGACCTCACTCGATCCCAATATCGACCCGCACGCTCATCCCGGCCCGTAGCGCGCCCTGGTCGTCGAGCTCGATCCGCACCAGGTAGGTGCGTAGCGTGCCGATCGCCGTCGCCGTCGGCGCGATATAGCTGACCTTGCCGGTGATCACCGTGTCGGGCATCGCGTCGGCGCGCATCTCGGCCTTCTGCCCGACCGCCACCTGCGCGATGTCGGTGTCGCTGATCTGCACGTCGATCCGCAGCTTGCTGACGTTCACGACCTTAATCGCCGGCACGCCGACCGTCGTGCTCGGATCGCCTGGATCGACATTGACCGCCGCCACGATGCCGTCAAATGGCGCGCGCAGCTCGGCCTTCTCGCGGTTGAGCTTCGCCAGCTCCACCGCCGCCTGGGCCTGGGCGATCGCGGCGCCGACCGCGGCCTTCTGCGAGTCGCGCGGCTCGGGGTTCAGGCGTGACTGGGCCGCCTGAGCCTGCGCCACCATCGCCTGCGCCGCCACCAGCCGGTCCCTGTCCGGCGGCAGCTTCATCTTATCGGCCGCAGCCTGCGCCTGGATCACCTGCTGCTCGGCCGCCGCGATGCCGCTGATCTCGGCCTGGCGCGCCGTCTCGGCCGCCTGCTGCGCCAGCTTGACGGCATCCTCGGCCTGGCGCAGCCCCGCCTGGGCCTGCACGAACTGCGCGTAATAGTTCTCGCGCTGCCCATCGCTGACATCGTTCTCGACCGTCGCGCCGGTGCGCGGGTCAACTGACTCCGGCACGATCGGGTCGTTGCCGGTCGAGTTCGACATACTCCCAGTTGTGCAGGGCCTGGGCGTAGCGCGCCTGGGCCTGGGTCAACATCAGGGCCGACTGCTGAATCTGCGCGTCGGCCTGGGTCTTGGCCAACGAGAGCCGGTCGCGGGTGGCCTGCAAATTGATCTGCGCGGAGGCCAGGATCGCCTGGGCGGTGTCGAGATCCTGCTGCTTGGGACCCGCCCTGACCTGCGCCAGCGACGCTTGGGCCTGCTGGACCTGCGCGCGGGCGGCGGCGATATCGGCCGCGCGGGCCGGCTCGGTCAGCGCGGCCTCCTGCGCCTGAGCGCTAGCCAACGCGGCCTCGGCCTGATGGAGCTGCTGGTCGAAGGCGCGCGCATCCAGAGTGGCAAGCAGGTCGCCCTGCTTGACAGTATCGCCCTCCTTGACCTTGACCTCGGCGACCGTGCCGGGGAGGGTGAAGACCAGGTCGGCATCCTGGGTCGCCTTGACCTCGCCATTGCCGCTGACGCCGAGCGAAATCTCGGTCATCGGAGCGGTGGTCGGGACGACCAGAGTCGGGAGCGGCACGGCGGTGGCCTGCTGCTGGGCCGATGCGGGCGCAGCACTGGGGACCGGCGCTCCGCCGCAGCCGGCCAGCCCCAATGCCAGCAGCCCGACGAGCGCGCCGATTGTGACTACACGTTTCACGTTATCTGCTCCTTGGTATGTCTGAAAGTTGTCAGTTGTCAGTTGTCAGTTGTCAGTTGCGGCGCAACTGACAACTGACAACTGACCTTGTCTTAGCGTCGATCGTCGGTCGGAACAGGAACAGAATGCCCGTCGATCAGGACTGGCGTGCTGCTGGTTTTCTCGGGAGCGGGCGCGGGCGTCGGCTCCGCGCGCGGCCGGCGGCGGAATAGATTGCCCACCCGCTGCGTGGCCAACTCAAGCAGGCTGTAGGCGACCGGCACAACCAGCAGCGTCAGCAGCATCGAGGTGATCAGGCCGCCGATCAGCACGATCGAGAGGCCGCGCCGGAACTCGCTGCCCTCGCCGACGCCGATCGCGACCGGGATGCTTCCGGCCACCAGCGCCAGCGTGGTCATCAGGATCGGTCGCAACCGGATGGCGCCGGCCCGCTCCAGCGCCAGATTCTTCTCCATCCCGGCCCGCCGCAGTCGGTTCGTGAAGTCCACCAGCAGAATTGAGTTCTTGGTCACCAGGCCCAGCAACATGATCAAGCCGATCATGCCGGTGATATCCAGGTCGATCCCGGTCAGCAGCAGCGCAATGAAGGCGCCGATGAAGCTGAACGGCATGGCTAGCATGATCACCAGCGGCTGGAGGAACGAGCCGAACTGCGAGGCCAGCACCATATAGACAAACAGCACCGACAGAGCCATCGCGATCCCCAGCGTCTCAAAGCCCTCCTGGGCCTGCTGCTGCTGGCCGATAAATGTGATGATTAGATCGCTGGGCAGATTGGCGCGCCTGATCCCCTCTTGGACCTCGGCCTGCACCTCGTTGAGGTTGCGGCCGACGATATTAGCGCCGATCAGGACCTGGTTCAGCCGGTCGTAGCGGCGGATCGTCGTCGGGCTGGAGCCGGCCTCGATGCGGATCAGCGAGCTGAGCGGGACGCTGCCGCCGCGAGTCGGCACGCTGATGCCGCGCAGCGAGTCGACGCCGGCGCGGTCGCCCGGCTGGAGCCGCACCATCACGTCGACGTCCTCGCCATCCTTGCGGAAGACCGTCGCCCGGTCGCCGTTGATCAGCGCTCGCACTGAGTTGGCGATGTCGTCATTGGTCACGCCCAGGTCGCCAACCTTGGCCGGGTCAACGTAGAACCGCAGCTCTGGCTTGCCGGGCCGGAAGGTCGTGTCGATGTCGGCCAGCCCGGCCACGCCCTGCGCCTGACCCTGGAGCTGTTGGAGTATCGGGATCAGCTCCTCCACTGGGCGGGTGGTCTGGATGCTGATCTGGAGCGGGCGGCCAGTCACCGCCGAGCTGCTGCCAGCGAAGTCCGGCTGGCCAAAGCCAAGGTTGGGCAGGAATGTCAACTGCGGGCGCAGCCGGTCCTGGGCTGGCACCGTCAGCTCGCCCTCGTGCAGCTTAACAAAGATGTCGGCGCGCTCAGAGTTGCCGGGGAAGCCGACTGTCACCTGCACCGTCTCGACCGCCGGGTCCTGCATCAGGATCGCCTCGGCCTGGCGCGTCAGCCGGTCGGTCTCGGCCAGCGGCGTGCCCGGCGGCAGCTCAAAGCCCATTGTGAACAGCCCTTGCTCCTGGGCCGGGAAGAACGAGGTCTTCAGCGTGGTGGCGACCAGGCCGCTGGCGCCCAGCACCAGCAGGGCGATACCGATCACCGCCACCCGATGCCGAGTCCTGCCCAGGCTCCAGCCAAGCAGCCGGCCATACAACCGCCCCATCAGACCAGGGTCCTCGTTGGCCTCCTCAAGCTCGTCGGACATCTCGCTGTGCTCGGCGGCCCGCTGCTGATCGACCTTCTTCTGCTTGAAGAAGTAGGCCGAGAGCATCGGCGCCAGCGTGAAGGCCTCGATCAACGAGATCGCCATCGCGCACGCGACTGTGATGCCGAACGACTTGAAGATGATCCCGGTGATGCCGGAGGCGAACGTGACCGGCAGGAACACCGAGATGATCGTCAGCGTCATCGCCAGCACCGATAGCGAGACCTGCGCCGTACCGCGACTAGACGCGACCCTGGGCGTCTCGCCGCGCTCCATATGGCGGAAGATATTCTCGCGCACCACGATCGCGTCGTCGATCACCAGGCCCACCGACAGCGAGAGCGCCATCAGCGTGATCAGGTTGATCGTCAGGCCGAAGAACGACAGCATCGCAAAGGTGCCGATCATAATCACCGGCAGGCCAGCGACCGTCACCAGCGTGTTGCGTAGATCGCGGAAGAACAGTAGTACGACCAACATCGCCGCGACCGAGGCGATCAGCAGCTCCTCGATCGCGCTGTTGGTCAACTCCTTGACGAATGTCGATTGGTCGTTGGGGATGAAGTAGCGCATATCGGGCTGGGCGGCGAAGATCTGCTCAAGTTGCGCCTTGACGTTGTCGGCGACGGCGACGGTGTTGGTGCCGGACTGTTTGCGGATCGCGATCGTGATCGCATCCTTGCCGTCGAGCCGGGCGTAGCTGCTCTCCTCGGCCACGCCATCCTCGATCGTCGCGACATCGCCGATACGGTAGGGGGTGCCGGTGAGCTGAATGCGCGCAATGTCCTGCGGCGTCTGGAGCATACTCGGCGCGCGCAGGCTGATGTCCTGCGCGCCAGCGTTGATCGAGCCGAGGCCCAGGTTGCTATTGGCCGTCTGGAGCGCGCGGGTGATCTGCACCGGCAGCACCTGCCAGGACTTCAGCTTGTCGAGGTCCATCTGGACATTGATCTGGCGCACCTGGCCACCGTTAACATTGACCGAGCCGACGCCCTCGACCCGCTGGAGCTGCGGCACAATGTCATTGTCGACCAGCTTGCGTAGCTCAAGCGGCGTCTTCTCGCCCTCGCTGGAGATCGCCAGCGTCAGGATCGGAAAGTCGTTCGGGTCGAACTTGAAGAAAGATGGGTCGCGCACATCACGCGGCAGGGTCGGGCGCACGCCGTTGACCTTCTCGCGGACATCCTGCTCGGCCCGGTTGACGTCGACCTCGGTCTCGAACTCGACGACGATCTGGGCGATGCCCTCGCTCGAATTCGAGGTGATGTGCTTCACGCCGTTGATCGTGTTGAGCGTGTTTTCGATCGGTTTGGCGACCTGGTCGGCCACGCTTTCGGGGCCGGCGCCTGGGTACACCACCGTGACGGCCACGATCGGGATCGAGAAGTCGGGGAGCAAGTTGACGGGCAGCGTGCTGTAGGACAGCAGACCGATCACGATCGCCAGCAACATCAGCATCGTAATGAAGACCGGCTGGCGGATCGAGGTATCGGAGATGACCATGCCGTCGAGTTTATCCCGGTTCGGTTGAGCCATTGGCACCCCCTTATGTGCTACTAAAAGCCTATCCGAAATAGGGCGGAGGGGTTTGGGGAGGGCGCGGCCATCCCCAAAATTCCACCCACCAAGAGACTGTTTGAAAGGGGGAGTTTGAGGGGGAAGCCCCTCAAGAACCCCTTCCTACCACGGAACTCCCAGTCCCTAAAAGCTATTCGGACGAGCACGAAGCAACGTGATAATGGAACGAGATATTTGATAAAGTAGCAGTACTATGTGCCGCCATTCACAATTTAACTATACAGTAAAATTTTGTTACTCGCAAGTAGGACTTTTGGGTGATTTCACGATCACCATAGTTCGTGTATAGTCGAGAGCGGAACGAGGAGGGGCGCCGCGCTGCGATCAAGCGTACACTACGCCAGGCTCTCTTGCGTTGCCGATGTGATCGCGAAATAGTATCAATGATCATAGTGTCAAGCTCCAAGAGGCTTAACTGATGACACCCTCGTTGCGCGAACGGCGCCGGCAGATGCTCCGGGATGAGATTCTTGATGCCGCGCTGGCTCTGCTGACCGAGCGAGGCTACGCCGCGATGTCCATGGAAGAACTGGCAGGGCGAGCCGGCATCTCAAAGCCGACGCTCTACAACCACTTCACGACCAAGGACGATATCGTCGTGGCGGCGGCGACGCGCGGCATGGATCGCGTTATCGCGCTGATCGACGCGGGACCGGGGGGCCAGACGCCGCTTGAGCGCCTAGCAACCTTGTTGCGCACAGTACTCCAGCTCAGGATCGACGAGGGGACGATCGACATACGCGCCTGGGCACCGGAACTTTTCCAACTGCTCTGCACCCGGCCGGAACTGCTCGAACGGCTAGGCCGCATCGATAGGGCGGTTGTATCGCTGGTCGAGGAAGGCATTGCCGACGGCCAGATCAACCCGGATCTCAATCCGTCGGCGGTCATGCGGTCGTACTACGCGCTCAGCAGTACGCTGACGTTCGCGCCCCCATGGCGGGATGATCAGCTCGATCCGACCGCCGCGATCGAGACGATCGTGGAGCTATTCGTACGCGGTGTCCGGTCTGACTCCGCCCGCGTGTGAGGGCTAGTCTTGGAGATTGGAGATGGGAGATTAGAGATTGATCATGGCGTCCCAATCCCCTTTTTTCCCAGTCTTATTTCCCAATAAGATCTGAGTCCCCTCTTGTCACCGCGATCTCCCGCTCCCAGTAGGCTCCCACATTCCCCGCCGGGTCGGCGAACGGCACGAACCGCGCGCCCACCGGATCGTACAGACCCACCGCGAAGGTGTAGCGCCCCGGCGGCAGGTCGGCCGGAATCGGCATGTCGCAGGGCACCGGCTCGACGCCCTGGGCCGGCCAACGGTCAGGCGGCGCGAAGCCCTCGTCGAAGAAGCGGTCCTGCTTGGCGCGCACCTGCCCACTCGCGTCGAGCAGATTAAGCGAGAGCACTAGGCCGGCGATCGGCAGCGGCCCTTTGCCGTACAGGCGGCAGGGCAGCACCGCGCCGACCGCGACCTCGGCGGGCAGTGGCCGGCCGAGGATCTGTGGGCCTTCGACCGCCCGCTCAGGCATGGGCGGCCCGCTGAGTGGAATCCGTAACTCGCCCCCGCCGGTCGCCACACGCACCGCCACGACTTCCCCAGGCAGCTCGGGCCAGGCCCACCCGGTCACGCCGCCCAGCAGGTAGGTCGGCAGCAGCGCCTCGGACGCGACCAAGCGACCATTTGCATACTCCAGCACCACCGGCATACGCCGCCGGCGCTCGTAAACGTGCTCACGGTCGAGCACCAGCGGCCCGGCGGCCTCAAGCAGCACCCGTGTTTCGCCGGCGGCATCGACCCAGCGCTCGGCCACCAGCGCCGGTTGCGCCGCGGCCGGCTCGATCGCCAGCAGTACATCCTCGCGATCCGCCGTCTGCGCCAGCACCTGCACGCCCGCTGCCGCTTGCGCCCGCTGCCACCAGCCGCCCCAGCCACTCATCTCGTAGCGGTGGACGACAACGTAGCGAACGCCGAGCGCCTGGAGTAGCGACACCGCGCGCCGGTCGGGGAAGCCGCCCAACACGTCGCGCAGCTCGACGTAGGCTGGCGGGACAATGCTGCTGCCGCTATTGACCAGCGGGCGCCAGTGGAAGGTCGAGTAGTACTCGTAGCGGTACGGTAGCATCTCGTCGGCGTTGACCAGCGGGTACGCCAGCACTGGGCCGGGCGGTTGCGCGGCCAGCACCTGGTACACCTCCGGCAGTGGCTCCCCCACGATCTCGTCGGTCCCGCCGATCGGCGGCCCCCAGAAGTCGAGCGCCAGCAGCGCCAGCAGCGCCGCGCCGGCCAGCGGCGCCCACCAACGCGCCCGCCGCAGCGCAACGATCACGGCGATGCCGTACCCGGCCAGCACCGCCAGCGCGAGTTGGAGCAGCATCCCCCAGCGCGACGGGATGCGCGCGCCCTGGAAGCCCGGCGCGTGGTCGTAGAGCCAGCGATAGAGCGGCGACGGGAGGCCATCCGGCCCCTCGCCGACGCGGATCGTCGGGCCGAGCGACAATAAGAAGGCCGCCAGCGCGATCACGACGTACACTGATATCTCGCCAGCGCCCCGCCGGCGCGCCCACAGCAGGCCGGCGGCGGCGAGCGGCAGCGCCAGCATACCGGGGTAGAGCGAGTGCTCGGCCGCGCCGGACGTAGCCGACTGGTGGTTGAAGCGCCACAGTGGCCCGCTGAGTTGCATAGGCCGATCGGTCACAAGGTAGTTCTCCAGCCGGGCGCCGTGGGCGTCGTGGTCAGCGACCGGGCGGCGCAGGTCGAGCGCGCTCCAGGCCCGCACCGTCGGCACGAGGATCGGCAGCGCCAGCAGCAGGCCAAGCAGCCCACCGGCCGCCAGCAGCGCCGTCCCGCGCCAGGTGAGCCCCCACCTGCGAACCAAAAGCTGCCACAGCAGCACGACCACCAGCGCCAGCGCCAGGTACACAGCGTGGTAGAACTCGGCCAGGATCTGCGCGGCCAGCGCCAGACCGATCAGCAGCGCCAAGCCGACCGTCGAGGATGGAGGAGGGAGGAGGGAGGAGGGCTCAGTTCTCAGTTCTTTGTTCTCTGTTCTCTGTTCTTTGTTCTTTGTTCTCCCGTCGAGCTGCCACAGCCGGTGCAGCCCCCACAGCACCAGCGGAGTCCAGTAGCCGCTGAGCAGGTTCAGGTGGTAGATATGCGCCTGGCGTACGGGGGCGAAGGCGTACAGCAGACCCGCCGCCAGCGCGGCCCAGCGGCTGCCGGTCAGGTACTGGACGAGCAGCGCCGTGAACGCGCCGGCCAGCACAAAGCTCAACAGCACGCCGGCGTTGTAGGTCAGCACCTGGTTGCCGGTCAGGGCATAAACTGGGGCGGTGAGCAGGGCGTTGGTGTAGGTCGGCTGGTTCAGCGCCAGCGCCGCATCGTAGGGATAGTTGACGTTGGCCGCGAACAGGCGCGCCGGATCATGCGCCAGCGCGTGCTGGGTCCAGCGCAATGTCCAGAGCTGGTGGATCGGATCGCCGCGGTGCATCACGACCTGGCCGGCGCGCAGCGGGTAGGGCCACAGCAGCCAGAGCGTCAGCAGCGTGTAGAATAGGAGCACGAGGGCCGGCCACGCCAGGCGCCCCCAGGCCCTCGCATGATCCCAAATTACGCGCATCAGACGCTATCTACGACCGCCCCAGCGAGCGCAGGTACGCCAGGCTCATCCCAACGCTCTCCAGCGGCGGGCGCTCGCAGCGGTCCTGCTCGACGATCAGCCACTCGACGCCGGCCGCGTCGCAGGCCTCCAGGATGGCCGGGAAATTGAGCGTACCGTGGCCAACCTCGGCGAAGGTTCGGTCGGTGCTCAGGTCCTTGAGATGGACCAGCGGCAAACTGCCGGCCATGCCGCGGATCACATCGACCGGGTCGAAGCCGGCGAACGCGGCCCAATACACATCCAGCTCGGCCTTGACCAGCGCAGGGTCGGACTCCTCGAACAGGATCGCCAGCCCGGTCGCGTCGCCAAAGCGCTGGAACTCGAAATCGTGGTTGTGATAGCAGAGCTGGAGTCCATTGTCCTGGCAGGCCCGGCCGGCCCGGTTCAGCATCCGCGCGACGGCGCGGTAGTCCTCGGCGGTGCGGCGGCGCTCGGGCGGCAGAAACGGGCAGACGACATAGGACGCGCCCAGGGTGCGCATCTCGTCGAGCACCTGGTCAATCTGGCTCTCCAGCCGATCGATCGGGACATGGGCGGCGGCGACCTGGAGGCCGAGCGTGTCAAGCTCGGTGCGCAACGCGCTCGGGCTGAGCCCACCCAGCCCGGCCAGCTCGACGGCCCGGTAGCCCAGTTCCGCAACGGCGCGCAGCGTTCCCACAAAGTCGGCCGCGGCGAGATCACGGAGGGTGTACATCTGGACAGCAATCGGTCGTGTTGGCATAGCTTCTTGCTCCATACAACTGAATCATGCGGGTGATCATCGTCGGCGCGCCATGGTTGCCCAGATCGGGCGGTTTGTCAAGGGCGGTGAAATTTGGTGGTTCGGCGACAGGATGGTACACTGTAGCCGCGCAGGAATCGTCAAACGGTTCGGTGGATCTAATGTATTTCAACGACTTCGCCCTGGTCTGCGAGCAGCTCGCCGCGACGACAAAAAAGCTGGCGAAAGCCGCGCTGCTGAAGCAATATTTCGTGCTGTTGTCTGACGACGACCTACAGCTGGCCGCGCGCTTTTTCGCTGGGCGGCCATTCTCGCTGGCCGATGAGCGGGTGCTGAACGTCGGCTGGGCAGTCGTGCGCGACGTCGTCTGCGAATTGAGCGGCGTAGCGCCCGACGAGTTCGGCGCGCTGGCGACGCGCATGGGCGAGGCCGGCGCCGCCGCCGAGATCGCGCTGGCCGGCCACGCGGCGCCGGCGCCCACGCTGACGCTCGGGGACGTGCGCGGCTGCTTCGAGGCGTTGGTCGAGGCCCGTGGCCCCTCGCGCAAGCGCCCGCTCCTGGCGGCGTTGCTCCACCGCGCGACCCCGGCGGAGGCCAAGTACATCATCAAAATCATGGGCGGCGACCTGCGGATCGGCCTGCAAGAGGGGCAGCTTGAGGACGCGATCGCTCGCTACGTTGGCGTCACCGTCGCGCAGGTCCAGTGGGCCAATATGCTGATCGGCGATGTCGGCGAGGCGGCGCTGCTGGCCCGCCATGGCCGGCTCGGCGAAGCGCGGATGCGCCTGTTCCACCCGCTCAAGTTCATGCTCGCCTCGCCGATCCAGGCGCCCGAGGAGATCCGCCGCTCGATCGACGGTCCGTTCCTGGTCGAGGACAAGTATGACGGCATCCGCGGCCAGATCCACAAGTCCGGCGACCGGCTGGCGATCTACTCGCGCACGCTCGACCAGATCACCCACCGCTTCCCGGAGCTGCACACCCCGCTGCTGGACCTGCCCGGCGAGTTCATCCTCGATGGCGAGGTGCTGGCCGCGCGCGACGGCCGCATCCTACCCTTCAAGGACCTCCAGGCTCGCCTCGGTCGCAAGACCGTCAGCGACGAGGTCCAAGCCCAGACGCCGGTGATCTTTGTGGCTTACGACCTACTGTACCAGGACGGTGAAGTGCTGCTGGAGACGCCGCTGTCGGAACGGCGCGCGCGGCTCGAAGGGCTCCTCGGCACTTCCCCTGACAAGATGACAAGATGGCAAGATGACAAGATGAAGGAGAAGCAGGTTGAATTTGTGGAGGCTATCTCGTCACCCCTTCACCCCTTCACCTTGTCACAGATGGAACGCTGCGACGACATCGACGCGATCGACCCGCTGTTCGAGGCGGCCCGCAGCCGCGGCAACGAGGGCCTGATGGTGAAGGACCCCGACTCAGGCTACAAGCCGGGCCGGCGCGGGCGCGAGTGGCTGAAAGTCAAAAAGGCGCTTGCCACGCTCGACGTCGTCGTCACCGCCGTCGAGGTCGGCTATGGCAAGCGCCGCCACGTCCTCAGTGACTACACCTTCGCCGTCCGCGCCGACGCCGACGACCCAACGCTGCTCAACGTCGGCAAGGCCTACAGCGGCCTGACCGACGCCGAGATCGCCGCGCTGACCGAATGGTTCAAGGCGCACACGATCCAGGATTTTGGCCGGGCGCGCCTGGTCGAGCCGCGCATCGTCCTGGAGGTCGCCTTCGACATCGTGCAGCCGAGCGCGCGCCATAAGAGCGGCTACGCGCTGCGCTTCCCGCGCATCGTTCGCATCCGCGACGACAAATCGGTCGAAGAGATCGACACGCTGGAGACTGTGCGGCGCCTGGCGCAGGGGTGATATTGCGTACACTGGAGCTTTACCATTGTCAGTTGTCAGTTGTCAGTTGTCAGTTGCGCCGCAACTGACAACTGACAACTGACAACTGACCTTTCTGAGAGGACAGCAATGCGCCTGATTGTCGTCGGGTGCGGGCGTGTCGGCGCGCGCCTGAGCTTGCAGATGAGCGCTGAAGGACATGATGTGATTGTCGTGGACAAGGCGCCGGCGTCCTTCAAGCGCTTGGGGCGCGATTTCCGCGGCCGGATGGTCACCGGGATCGGGTTCGACCGCGACGTGCTGCGCGAGGCCGGGATCGAGCGCGCCGACGCATTCGCCGCCGTCACCAACGGCGACAACTCGAACTACATCGCCGCCAGCGTCGCCCGCGACACCTTCCAAGTGCCCCAGGTGATCGCCCGGATCTACGATCCGCAGCGCGAGGCGATCTACCGGGAGCTTGGCATCCGTACGATCAGCTCGACCAGTTGGGCGGTCAATACGATCAAGCGCATCCTGACCAGCACTGAACTCCACATCTCGGCCCAGTTCGGCAGCGGCGAAGTGGAGATCACCGAGGTGCCGATCAGCGGGCGGCTGGTCGGTCGCTACATCCGCGATCTCGCGGTCCCCGGCGAGATCATGCCGGTCGCGATCGTCCGCCGCGGGCGCGCATTCATCCCGACGCCGGGCGTCCCGCTGGAGGAGGGGGATGTCATCCAAGTGGCGGTGCTGGCCAGCGCAGCGAGCCTGCTCGAATCGATGATACGCTGAACTTGTTGCGTGTTGCGTGTTGCGTGATCGGGCGCACGCAACACGCAACACAAGGTTTCTTGGTGCTTTACAGTTCTGGGAAAAAAGGGGGTTTGAGGGGCAGCCCCCTCAGTCTCCCCCCACCCACATTGTAGAGTGGAATGGCGCCTTCCGAAACCTTGTCTAACACGCAACACGCAATGACGTTAGGATTGTGACAATGAGAGTCCTGATTGTGGGCGGCGGAAAGATCGGCAAGAACCTGGCCCACTTCCTGGTCGACCAGGATAACCACGCCGTGACGCTGATCGAGCGCAACGCCGAGGCCGCGCAGCAGCTCGCCAAGGAGCTGTCCGGCGTGATCGTCATCGAGGGCGACGGCTGCGATCCGGCGGTGCTCCGCGAGGCGCGCATCGAGGGCATGGACGGTGTCGCCGCCGTCACCGGCGACGACGAAGACAACCTAGTGGTCGCCCTGCTGAGCAAGCGTGAGTTTCGCGTCGGCCGCGTCGCCGCGCGGATCAACAACCCCAAGAACGCCTGGCTTTTCAGCAAGCGCATGGGCGTCGACGTGCCGGTGGACGCGACCCGCATGATCGCCCGCAGCCTGGAGGCCGATATCAACGTGGGCGTGCTGGTGCGGATGCTGAAGCTGCGCGAGGGACAGGCGACGCTAGTTGAGCTTACCATAGCCGCAGAATCCGGCGCGGTCGGCAAATCGGTGCAGACGATCGAGCTGCCGCCGCAGTGCGTCCTGATCGCCGTGCTGCGCGACGAAGCGGTGATCATCCCATCTGGCGACACGACGCTCCAGGCCGGCGACCAGATCCTGGCGATCGCCCGCCTGGAGTACGAGGCGGCCCTGGCCGAACGATTCCGGTAAGAAGTCATCCAAAAATAACTTGACCGATTCTGCTAAACTGTGCTTGTTCTCAAAGCAACCAAACGGACATCGCCGAGTTGATAGGGAGGAGGGCAAGCTCATATGTCTGACCAACTGCACCGAACGGTATATCGTTGTCCTTGTGCCTATTGCTGCCAGCAGCCGCAGAGTGCGGTTGCGACAGAACATCAGGCGATCAATCGGCTGCTAGCGACCCTGGATGAGAAAGCCCGCCGCCAGGTTGCTGACCTCTTGGCCTTAAGGCACGGGCGTGGCGGGATTACCCGCTTCGCCGAAATTACCGGGTTGAGCCGGACCACCATTCGGCGTGGCCGACTGGAACTCCAAGGCTCAGTCTCCCACCTCTCCAGCGGCATCCGCCAACCGGGCGGCGGCCGCAAACAGATTGAAAAAAAGATCCCGCTGTCCTGACGGTGCTCGACCAACTCTTGGAAGATGCCACCGCCGGTGACCCACTGTCTGGGCTGAAGTGGTCGCGCAAAACGCTCACTAAACTGAGTGACCAGTTGCAGGCTAAGGGCTTCCAGATTGGCCGAACAACCGTGGCGCGGCTGTTGCGGGAGCGCGAGTACTCGCTGCGGGCGAACCGTAAGTCGATTGCTACGACCCACGACCCAGATCGCGATCGGCAGTTTCGTTATCTTGGTCGCCAGCGCCAGGTCTTTCTCAAGGTCGGCGCCCCAGTTATTAGCGTCGATACCAAAAAGAAGGAGTTGATCGGTGCGTTCAAGAATGCCGGTCGGACTTGGCGGCGGAAGCCGCTGGCAGTGGGAGATCATGACTTCCCCAGCCAAGCGAAAGGCAAAGCCATTCCCTACGGCATTTACGATCTGACCCACAATTGTGGCTATGTTGTGGTTGGCACGTCGCATGAAACCGCCGAATTCGCGCTTGCGGCCATCCGTCGCTGGTGGCTGGTGCGTGGACAGCACACCTATGCCGGGACGGATCGCCTGCTAATCCAGGCTGATTGCGGTGGCGCCAATAGTAATCGGAGTTGGCGCTGGAAAGCTGACCTCCAGCGGCTGGCGGATGACTTCCAGCTCACGATCACCGTAACGCACTTCCCGCCAAGCGCCTCCAAATGGAACCCGATTGAACATCGTATGTTCTCTCTGATCAGCGCCAACTGGACAGGCCAACCGCTTCTTAGTTACGAAACGGTGTTGAAGTTTATTCGGACCACACGCTCAGAGCGTGGCTTTCAGTGTCAGGCACAGCTGGATCGCACCGTCTATCCGACCAAAGTGAAGCTCGCACCGGCGGAACGAGCCCAGATCGATTGCCAGCCGCATAGGGTGTGTTCGCACTGGAATTACACTATCCGACCACATTCAAGGTCGGACAAATGATCAAGTTATTTTTGGATGACTCCTAAGAGGCTGTCTGAAAAGGGGGAGTTTGAGGGGCAGCCCCCTCAAACTCCCCCTTTCCACCACGGACTAAGTCAACGTTCAAAGCTGCGCCGGGCTGCTGAACATCAGCGGCAGGTAGGACTTGAACACCGTCGTGATCGAGAACGTCTGCGCGACCTGCGTCGCCGGGTTGAAGTTGGCGTCGCCCGGCTGGCTGGCCGTCACCGTGCATTTCCCCGCCCCGGCGATCGTGACCATATTCCCCGCGATCGTGCAGCTCCCCGCCGCGCTATAGCTCACCGGCAGCCCCGACGACGCGGACGCGCTCACGGCGAACGACGGATCCTTGTGGATCTTGTTCGGCAAAGGGGCAAAGCTAATCGTCTGGCTGGCCTTGGCGATGCTGAAGGTCCGTGCCAGCGGCGTCGCCGGGTTGAAGTTGGCGTCGCCCGGCTGGCTGGCCGTCACCGTGCAGCTCCCCGCCCCGGTGATCGTGACTAAGTTCCCCGCAATCGTACACTTCCCCGCCGCGCTAAAGCCGACCTCCAGCCCCGACGATGCGGCCGCGCTCACGGTGAACGGCGCAGTGCCATAGGTCTTGTTCGGCGGCGCGATGAATGTGAGCGTCTGGTCGGCCTTGGTGATGCTGAAGGTGTTGCTATGCGCGCTGCTCATCCCGCCGGCCGAGGCGGTGAGCTGATATCCGGTGCCGGCGTTGTTGATCGACAGTCCGTTGAAGGTTGCCACCCCGTTGAGCGCCTGGACGGTCACGGTGCCGCCGAGCGCCGCGCCGGGGGCGCCGGTGCCGCTCTTGATGGCGATCGAGACCGCACCATTGTAGCTAGTGTTGGTGTGGCCGGGCGTGTCCTGCACGATCACCACCGGCTGGGGCGCCAGGGTCCCGTTCACTTTGGCGCCGCCGGGCTGAGTGCTGAAGACCACCCGCGGCCCCTGTGGCCCCAGGTCGATGTAGTTATGCAGGTACCAATCGGTGGTATCGTCGCTGGCCAGCACCACCAGGCCGGTCGAGCCATTGACATTCTGCTTAGTCGACGTCGCGTCGCTGATATGCGTATGGGTGCTGCTTTTGATGAATGGCGTACCCGCGCCGGCCGCGAACTGGATGTTGTCGATGCTGGTCTTCTTGTAGTAGACGTTGCCGCCGCCCTCGTCCGAGGAGAACACGTAGAGCATCCGCTGGTCGGTGTCGATCAGCAGGAACGGCCGGGTGTGATTCTCGGCGCCGCTGGTGACAGTCGCCCGCTCCCAGCCCTCGTCTGCGCGGCGCACCAACAGCATGATCTGCGGCGTCGAGCTTGATGTACCATTAATCGATGTCTTGACAACCGCGAAGATATTGCCGGCATCATCAGCCTGGAGCGACTTGAGATTAATATGGTCGTCGGCCAGCGGCGTGCTGCCCTGGCTGGCGGCCACGACGCCAGTCCAGGCGCTGTCTGCGGCCCCATCGACGTGGTAGGCGAAATAGAAGGATCTCGTTTTCTGATTGCTCCACAGCACGCCGATCTTGCCCTCGAAGGCCACGAGCGACGAGATGTCGTCGGCGTCGACGTTGACGCTGGTGGCCAGGCTGCCCAGCGGCGGGTTATAGGCCGCCGCCAGGCTCCAGACGTTGTCGGCGGTGGTGCTGTGGTTGACCCAAACCTTGCCGTTCTGGGTGTACGTGAGCCAGAGCTTGCCGGTAGTATCCTTGTCGATCACGATCGTCTCGGCGCCGCCGTTCCGCACGGTGATCGGGCCGAAGTCGCGGGCGTAGACCTTGGTCGCCGGGTTATAGCTATAGCGGAAGAGCACTGCCGGGAGATCGCCGCCGGTGGACTCGTGCCCGCCGCCGGAGACGACGTAGAGGAATGTGCCGTCCCACAGGCAGTCGGCCTTGGTCTGCGGGCGATTGTCGAGTGGGGTGCCGGTATCGACCCAGGTCTGGGTGGCGATATTCAGCCAGTAGATATCGTATGCGCCGGTGGTGCGATTGAACAGGCTGCCCCACCAGCGCCCATCGTTGTACCAGAGCTTGCTTTGCGGCTTCTCGCCGGTTGGTGTCTGCACATTGCTGTTTTGAAAGGAGAAATCGGAGTAGCCGGCGGTCTCCACAGCCGCGCTGGTGACGGCGACCAGCTCGCGGCCGCTCCAGATCGGGGCGAACATGAGGATCAAGCCAATGACAAGGTTGATCAGAACGAGGGCGGCACGACGGCGCATGCACTACTCCTTTTTCGCTATGCTACGAATGAGCCCATGCTGCGCCAGCCACGCCTCCGCTCACGGACACAGCGCACCCGGACACGGCAAACGACGCTCTGGTGAGAGAGCGTAGCAGATCACATTGCGCTATAAGGCTCTTTGGTGCTTTACAGTTCTGGAAAAAAGAGGGTTGAAGGGGCAGCTCCCTCGATCTCTCCCCGCCTACATTGTAAAGTCGAGCGGCGTCGCCCGAAACCTTGCCTAGCGCAATAATTCAACTGGCGCGATACAATAACAGCGTTAGTATACGCCTCGACACCGCCAACTCAAGTTACAGTTTTGTTAAGCGCATAGGCCGATCGCAGCGTGGCAGGGTCGTGCCGCCAGGCAGGGAGCTGGCTACGACGCAATTTCCGATCGAGATCCAGACCGACGCAGGCATTAAGCAAGGATTAAATCTTTCATATGTCGCCGGTCGCCAGATCGATATAGCAAACCTATTTGAGTTGTAAATGTGGATGAGCTTTTCTGTGGGCTTCCCCCACACCCCCTTTTACGACTCATTTAGGAACGCTATAGCAAGGTCGAGCACCCGCGCGCGGATCGCCGCAAAGGGGTATAATAGGCCGCAACTCTGGAGGACTGACGCCGCCGGGAGAGTTATCTATGCCCGCACGCACCCTTCGCAAAAAATCGCCCAACGGCGCCCACCGACCACCTGCGACGCCCCCACTGGAGACGCGCCAGTTGGTCGTCTGCCAGGCCGACGGCCAGTTCGTCAGCAAGGTCAACCCCAGCGACATCAGCGAGATCATTAAAGACAAACAGAGCTTCGTCTGGCTCGACCTCCAGGACCCGCAGGAGCGCGAGATCAAGCTACTGCGCGACGAGTTCCACTTCCACCCGCTGGCGATCGAGGACGCCACCCGCCACCACGAGCGGCCCAAGCTGGATGCCTTCGACGGCTACTACTTCATCGTCTTCTACGCGATGGAGTACGACGAGCAGCAGGGCCGCCTGACCACCGAGGCGATGAACCTGTTCATCGGCGCCAACTACCTCGTCAGCGTCCACAAAGGCCAGATCGCGGCGATTGGCGACACGATCAAGCGCTGGCAGAAGAACGAGGAGGAGTTCGGGCGCGACTCGGGCGCGCTGCTGTACCAACTGCTCGACGCGATCGTGGACGACTACTTTCCGGTGATCGACAAGCTGGCCGAGCGGGTTGAGGACATCGAGGCGCAGATCTTCGAACGCTTTCGCGAGGAGGCGCTCCAGGAGGTCTTCGGGCTCAAGCGCGACCTGCTGGCGGTGCGCCGGATCGTGGCCCCCGAGCGCGACGTGCTCAATGTGCTGATCCGCCGCGAGGTGCCGATCTTCGACCGCAGCACCATCCTGTACCTCCAGGATGTCTACGACCACATCGTGCGGATCACCGACAGCATCGACACCTACCGCGACCTGCTCTCCAGCGCGCTCGACGCGTTCCTATCGATCCAGTCGAACCAGCTCAACCAGGTCGTCAAGGTGCTGACGATCACCTCGATCGTGCTGATGACCGATGCGCTGATCGCCGGGATCTACGGGATGAACTTCGAATTTATACCCGGCCTGCACTCGGCCTATGGCTTCTGGGGGTCGATAGTAATGATGATCGTGCTCAACATCGGGCTGGTGCTGTTCTTCAAGTGGAGGAAGTGGCTCTAGATGACGCTCAGAACCGTCACGGCCACCCGCTACGTCACGCCCCTACGCGAGGGCGGCTCACTCCCGGCGATCGTCGAGGCCGACGATGACGGGCTGTATGTGCTCAAGTTTCGCGGGGCCGGCCAGGGACCGAAAGCGCTGATCGCCGAGCTGGTCGCCGGCGAGATCGGCCGCGCGCTGGGCCTGCCGGTGCCTGAGATCGTCCTGGTCGAGCTGGACCCGGAGCTGGGCCGCGCCGAGCCGGACATCGAGATCCAGGCGCTGATCCAGAACAGCGGCGGCCTCAACCTGGCCCTCGACTACCTGCCCGGCGCGAGCGGCTTCGACCCGCTCGACCGCGCGGCAGTGGACCCGGTGCTGGCCTCGGCGGTCGTCTGGTTCGACGCCTACGTAACCAACGTGGACCGCACGCCCCGCAACCCCAATCTGCTGTTCTGGCACAAGCGCCTCTGGCTGATCGACCACGGTGCCACGCTCTACTTCCACCATACCTGGAACGACAGCCTGGCTCGCAGCCGCAGCCCGTTCGCGCCGATCAAGGACCACGTGCTGCTGCCGGTGGCCGGCGCGCTTGCCGAGGCCGACGCCAGCCTGCGCGACCGCCTGCCGCCGGCCCTGCTGGAACAGATCGTCGCGCTTATTCCCGAAAGCTGGCTTGGCGCCCAGCCCGGCTTCGCCGGCCACGCCGAGCACCGCGCCGCCTACATCGGCTACCTCCGCAGCCGGCTTGACGCCGCACAGATCTTCGTCGAGGAGGCGCTCCATGCGCGCGCACAGCTCGTTTGATTATGCGATCATCCGCGTGGTGCCGCTGGTCGAGCGCGGGGAGTTCATCAACGCCGGGGTGGTGCTGTTCTGCCGCACGCGCCGCTTCCTCGACGCGCGGATCGAGCTGGACCTGGGGCGGCTGGCGGCGCTGGCGCCCGACCACCTGGACCCCGCCGAGGTCCAGCGCCTGCTCGACCACCTCCCGCTGGTGTGCGCCGGCGGCACGGCCGCCGGCCCGATCGGCGAGCTGCCCCAGACCGAGCGGTTCCACTGGATCGTCGCCCCGCGCAGCACGATCATCCAGACATCGCCGGTTCACTCCGGCCTGTGCGAGAACCCCGCCGCCGCGCTAGAGCACCTGATGGCCACGATGGTGCGCCTGCCGGCCCTCACGACGGATACAGCCGCCCCGCCTCCACCCGGATCTTGCGCGCCCGCTCAAGGAACGCCGCGTCAAAATCCTCCATCCCCGTCGCCGTGACCAGCGTCTGCTGATCGGGCCGGTTGATCACCGCCAGCAGGTGGGTGCGCCGCTCGGCATCCAGCTCCGAGAGCAAGTCATCCAGCAGTAGCACCGGCGCATCGCCGGCGCGGGCGCGCATCAGCTCGGCCTCGCCCAGCTTCAGCGCCAGCGTCGCGCTGCGCTGCTGCCCGCGCGAGCCGTAGGTGCCGATGCTGACGCCGCCCATCGTCAGCAGCAGGTCGTCGCGATGCGGGCCGATCAGCGTCTGCCCGCGGCCGATCTCATCGTCGCGCAGCCGCGCCAGGTGCGCCACAAAGGCCTGCTCGATCGCCCGCTCGGCCTCGACCCGGCCCTTTCCAGGGTCAGAGTCCTCCACGCTGGGCGCCAGCACGCCCTCCAGACCGGCCACGCTACTCTGATAGGTCGCCACCAGCGGTCGTGTGCCGGCGGTGACCTGGCAGAAGAGCGGCCCGACCAGCGTATTCAGCTCGGCCACCGCCGCCAGCCGCTCGCGCAGCACGTAGGCGCCGGCCAGTGACAGCTCGCGATCCCAGAAGGCCAGCTCGTCGGCGGCCCCGCGCAGCGGGCGGCGCCGCTCGCGCCAGCCGCGCAGCAGGCTATTGCGCTGCTGGACGACCTTATTGTAGTGGGAGAGCGTGCGAACGTAGCGGCCATCGAGCTGGGAAAGGGTCACGTCGAGGTAGCGGCGCCGCTCGGACGGCGCCCCGGTGATCAGCGCCAGGTCGGCCGGGGTGAACAGTACCACCCGCAGGTTGCCGACCAAGTCGAGCGCCCGCACGGTCTTGCGATCGACGCGTACCGTCTTGATCGAGGCGCCAAGCAGTTGCCCCTCGTCGTCAGCGCGCCGCTGGATGACGGCCTCCAGGCGCACCTTGCCGTCGCTGCGGCGCACATCGCACACCAGCCGCGCGAACGGCGGCGTCCCGATATCGCCCTGCGACTCCCAGCGCACCACCTCGCGGTCGGCGCCGGCCCGCGGCGACTTGGTCGTCGCCAGCAGGAACAGCGCCTCCAAGATCGTGGTCTTGCCGGCGGCATTCGGCCCGTAGAACAGCGTGGTGCCGGTCTCCAGGCCCAGTTCGAGCCGCTCGTAGTTGCGAAATTCGCGTAGGCTAAGGTGAGTGACGTGCATACTACTCGCTTGTACTCTCACGAGGCAGCACGCCGGCGGCCTTCAAGCGTTCGCGCGCCCACGCGGCGACCGCGCCTTCAAGCGGAACATCGGACGGGCGCGTATAGTCGACCGACAGATCGTAACTGAGCGCGTCGTAGATCGTATCCAGGGCCTGCTGAAGGTCCAAGCTCACATCGGGATCGCCTGCCAGGAGCGGGATCGGAATTTGCGGCAGCCGATCGGCCAACTGAATCGGCCAGACATCCACAATCGGGCGCCGCTCGGCCCGGCCGACGAAGACGAAGTAGGGTGCCGGCGGCAATGGCTCCTGCATCGGCACGCGCTGCCCCGAGCGCAGCAGGTCGATCTCGACCAAGTGCGCCGCGCTCAACAAGATCCGCTGGCGCTTGTCGAGGTACTCGCGGTAGCCCTCGCCGCGCTTGTTCGTCGGCGATAGGATCTTGATTGCCGTAACCAGCTCGCGCCGCGCCACATCGCGGATCTCGATCGAGACTTGTGGTACACGCACCGGCATCACTGTCGCAAGCTGGAGCGGTGGCGTGACGGCAAGCGCGCCGGCGCCCATGGCTCCTTCCGCAGCCGCGCGCGACACGATCACATCAGAGACGGTCTGAAAAGGGGGAGTTTGAGGGGTCAGCCCCCTCAAGACCTCTTTTCCACCATGGATTGCGAGTGACACGCAAGCCTTTTCAGACAGATTATCAGGATAGATGTCGCTGCCAGAGATCGCGACATCGTCAGGGATCTCGGTCACGAAGCGCCGCACCGTTCGGGCGATATACTTCGGGCGTAATCTGGGGGCGAGCTGGCGCGCGATCTCGGAGCCAAGCTCGGCGTGAACGCTGATCCACTCGGCGCCTTCGAGATAGGGGTCCATTCCTGGAAAGGGTGACGGCATGGCATCTCCTCGTCGCTGCGTGCCGTCAATTATAGCATTGTTGAGCTACATCCGCTCCAACTTGAGCTGCCGTAGCGCCGCCAGGTCGCCGCAGCCGCTGCAAAACATCGCCACCCGTAGCTCGTCGATGTAGGCCCGCAGCCCGGCAATCACCGCTGCAGCGCCTTCCTCGGCAGTCGCCGGCTCAAGCGCCGGCCTGGCGGTGCCGGCCAGGTCGGCGCCCAGCGCGAGCGCCTTCGCGATATCGACCCCGCTGCGGATGCCGCCGCTGCCGATCAGGGTGATCTGGGGCAGGGCCGCGCGCACCTGGCGGATGGCCTCGGTGGTGGGGATGCCCCAGCCGGCGAAGGCGCTCGCCACCCGCGCGCCCATCGCGCTGGTCTGGCGGAAGCGCTCGACCTCGCTCCAACTGGTGCCGCCGGCACCGGCCACGTCGATCGCCCAGACCCCAGCCTCGACCAGCCGCCGCGCCGTGCCGGCGCCAATGCCGTTGCCGACTTCCTTTGCGATCACCGGCACACCGACGCACCGGCAGACCTGCTCGACCCGCCGCAGCAGCCCCTTGAAGTTGGTGTTGCCCTCCGGCTGCACTGCCTCCTGCAAGGCGTTGAAGTGCAGGATCAAGGCATCGGCCTCGATCATTTCGACCACGCGCCGGCACTCGTCCACGCCGTAGCCATAGTTGAGTTGGACCGCGCCCAGATTCGCCAGCAGCGGGATGCGCGGCGCCACGCGGCGCACCTGGTAGGTATAGGCCAGCCGCTCATCGCGCAGAGCCGAGCGCTGCGAGCCCACGCCCATCGCCAGGCCAAGCGTCTCGGCCGCCTCGGCCAGCGCCATATTGATCCGCGCGACATCGGGGGCGCCGCCGGTCATCGAGCTGAGCAGCAGCGGCGCACGCAGCGGCTTGCCCAGAAAGGTCGTCGTCGTGTTGATCTCGGCCAGGTCCAGCTCGGGCAGCGCCTCGTGCGGAAGACGGTAGGCCGAGAAGCCGGTGTACACCCCCTTCGCCGAAACATCCTCGTCCAACACGATCCGCACATGGTCCAGCTTGCGGCTGATCGTGCTATCGTTCTCTGTCATGGGTGCGATCCTCGATGCTGGTCGGCCAAACCTGCAACGATGATACCGATCCCGCCTACATATGTCAAATCGAGGCAAGCGCCGAGGTGGCCCGCCCACCATCCTTCCGCGCACCGACCAACACCCGCCGCGACCACAACGTGGGCCGTGCGCCCACCATCGTCCGCCGCGACCACAACGTGGCCGTGCGCCCTCATCGCCCGCCGCGACCACAACGTGGGTAGGGGCGCAGCAGTTGCCCTTATCGACAACGTGCGTTGATCGATAGATGCAACTGCTGCGCCCCTACGGCATTCATCGCGCCACGATGGTGGAACGGCGCGCCCCCACGGCACGCATCGCGCCACGGCTGGTTTGGTCGCGATCAGCCGCTGGTTTGGTCGCGATCAGCCGCTGGTTTGGTCGCGATCAGCCGCTGGGTAACTGTTCAGACTTGGGGTTTTAACGCAAAGACGCCAAGGGGCAAAGGCGCGGAGATCGGGCCTCTATAACATCTTTGCACCTTTGCATCTTTGCGCCTTTGCGTTAAATGTGAACAGTGACGCTGCTGGGTGATTTTGCTTGCTCAGAGCCAGATCGCGTATAATAGGCCGGTTGCCCATACCGGCGACACTATGCAACCGAGGTGTGTCCAGGGTACGTCGCTTTGTGTTTGCCCTATGCAACGGGCCACGGACCACGGACCACGGACAATAAGGAGTAGCTTGTGAGCCAACCATCCCGCCCGAAGAAGGGGCCTGAGAAGCCCCGCCAGAATCCCCTCCCGGCCGTGCTGTCGGCGCTGGTCGTCGTCGGTGTCTTTGTGTTGCTGGGCATTATGCTGTCCAACAACCGGCCCGGCGCGGCCCCCGAGACCGGCGCCGCAGCGACCACCGATCTCTTCGCGGCCCAGCCGACCCCCGTCGACGCGGGGGCGGCGCCGGTGCCAGCGCAGCCGCCCGGCGAGTTGAGCTATAGCGCGCCACCGCCGATGACGATCGATCCGCAGAAGAGCTATACGGCGACGATCACCACGCCGCGCGGCGACATCGTCGTCAAGCTGCGGCCGGACCTGGCGCCGCAGACGGTCAACAGCTTCGTCTTTCTCTCGCGCGAGGGCTTTTATAATGGGCTGACGTGGCACCGGGTGCTGCCGGACTTTATGGCCCAGGGCGGCGACCCGACCGGCACCGGCAGCGGCGGGCCGGGCTACAACGTCCCCGACGAGTTCACCGATAAGGTGCTCTTCGACCGGCCGGGCCTCCTGGCGATGGCCCACAGCTCGCTGCCCAACAGCAACGGCTCGCAGTTCTTCATCACCACGGCGCCGGCGCCGTACCTCGATCAGCAGTACACGATCTTTGGGGAGGTGGTTGAGGGGCAGGAGGTCGTCAACGGCATCCCGCTGCGCGACCCGGACACGAACCCGACAACTCCGGGCGAGCAGATCGTCAAGATCAGCATCACCGAGGGGTAGGCTGAAGTTGTCAGTGGTCAGTTGTCCGTTGTCAGTTGCGGCGCAACTGACAACGGACAACTGACCACTGACCCGCCTAATCCCTACGGAAGAACCCGCGCTTCTTGGGCTCTTCGACCGTCTGGCGCAGCTTCGCGAGGTCGTGATCCAGTGGCTGCGCTTCCTCATGCAGCTCTGGGAGAGCTACTGCCGGCGGCGGCGAGGATGCCGCCGGTGTTTCCACAAAGGTAATGTTGCCCTCGAACTTGAGCGCGGGAGCCGGGGCCTCGGCCGGCTCGGCCGAGGTATACGGGAGCGGGCCGCTCTCGATCCCCAGCGCCACCAGCCACTCCCACAGCATCTGGCGCCGCGCTGACCCATCGTCGGGCAGGTGCAGCGGCCGGCCGCGCGCATCAATGATCACGCCCATGGCGCTGCCGCTGATCCCGGCGACATCGGAAGCCACCTCGGAGCCGGGCGTGTTGCGCCCGATCCGCACTCCGCCGGCCGGTCGCAGCGTGAGCTGCCCTTTGCGCCCCGGCGCGAGCGGCAGGCGCGCGAGCTGGCCGTGCCGCACCTCGACCTTGCGGGTGCTCCCACCGACCTCGTTCAGTTCAGCCTCGATCGCGACCTCGCCGGTGCGCCCACCGCCAAGCGCGACCACGCAGGTGGCCAGGGGCGTGTTGCGTAGCAGATCGCGCTCAAATAGGGACAATGCAGCCTGCGGCGCGCTGAACGCCAGCGCGCCGCAGGCCCCCATCAGCCCCAGCGTGTCCAGGTGCAGCTCGACCGCCAGCACTGTCTCGTCGGCGACCGGCTGCAAAGCGTCGAGGATGGTCAGCGCGGCCAGCCCCGGCTGGGGCGCGTGGGCCAGCACGCCGCCGCCGGCCACCACCAGGTCGTAGGGCGCGCCCGGCCGCTCGTCCCAGAGCGCCGCCAGCGCCAGGGCCAGCGCCTCGCGCGTCACCGCGTGCTCGATCAGCAGGTCCTCGCGGGTGGACGGCAGGAGTTGCGGGCGCAGCATTTTGTTCAGCAGCCAGTGGGTGAGATCGCGTTCGCTGATCGGGAATGGCAGCCAGCGGGCGATTGCCTCGATACCGCGCTCGGCCAGCACGGCGCCGATCCCATAGCCCGTGCCGATGCCGCCGAGCACGGTCGGGCTGTGCTGCCCCTCGCTGGCCAGGTACGCGGCGCTGCTGGCCGACCCGGCATCCAGCACCAGTGTGGCGCGCCGGTAGTGCTCGGCCAGAAACCGAGTCATGAGGCCCACCGCTTCATTGGCCGGCAGCACCGGCCGGGCACACAGGCGCCGCAGCGTGGCCATGCCGGGGAGCGCTGGCAGGATGCGCTCGTGGTACAGTTGGGTCAGCGCCCGCCGCGCCGGCTCCAGCCGCTCGACCTCCAGCGATGGGCGCACATTGTCCACCATGGTCAGTTGCGCGCGACCGGAGAGCGCCTCGATCACCCGCTCTCTGGCGTGACTATTGCCGGCGAAGATCACCGGACGCGCGGTGACGTCATGGCGCTGCTGCCCCTCCGCGTCCACGCGGGTGTTCAGCGACGTCAGCCCGACGATATGCGCCAGGCGCACGAGCGCGTCTTTGGCGCCGTCTTCCAGCCCGCCGGTGATTAGTACCACGTCGGGCCGCAGCCCGGCCAGCGTCTGCACCTGTTGCTCGATCCAGGTGCTGTCGCGAGACCCGGCCGCGTCGTCTAGCGTCACGACCTGTAGCACGCTGGTGTAGGTGGCCCGGCTGGCGTGGAGCGCGCTGCGCGCCGATACCTCGCTGGCGATGGCGGCGATCACCACCCCCATCAGGCCGGCGGCGCTGGTGATCGCGACCACTTTGTCGATGCCGTCACGCTCGCTGGTCTGCGGCATCAGCAGGTTGCTGTCTTGCAGCAGTTGGCGCCCAGTCATCTCGCCGATCTGGGCGGCCGCGTTCAGGATCGCCAGCGCCACGTTATCGTAGGGTGGGTCGGCTGTGCTGGGCACCTCGGCCTGGCCGATCATACGCGCCTCGCCGGCCACCGAGTCGACCAGCGTCGCGCGGGTGGTGACGCTGCCGATCTCGACGACAAGCGTGGCGTTCGGTTCATTGGGCATAGTGATCTCTTCGGTGCTTTCCTGGGCTGGAAGAGGGGGGGTTGAGGGGGCTGCCCCCTCAGTCTCCACCTACCCACATTGTAAAGGGGAACGGCGCTTCACTGTTCTGGGAAAGAAGGGGGTTTGAGGGGCAGCCCCCTCAGTCTCCCCCACCCACACTTAGCTGGGAAAGAAGGGGGTTTGAGGGGGCAGCCCCCTCAGTCTCCCCCACCCACACTTAGCTGGGAAAGAAGGGGGTTTGAGGGGGCAGCCCCTCAGTCTCCCCCACCCACACTGTAAAAGTAACATCTAGGCCACTAGGCCGAGATAGCGGAGCAGCTCGCTCAGCCGCTCGGTCAGCGCGCTCAGGTAGGTTTGGAGCGCGCCGGCGAAGAAGAAGCCGAACGCGATCATCAGCAGCCAGTGGCCAAGGACGGCGGTGAGCGCGACGACGCGGCCAGCCCCACTCTCGCGTGGCACCGTGTAGTAGAAGGCGCTCAGGGTCACGATCGTCCCGATCGTCAGCACCACGACGCCGGCGACTTGCGCCGGGTCGCCGCCGAGCGGGCGGTTGGCAGTATCGACGATCTGCGGGATCAGCGTCCCCAGGATTGCGCCGCCGACCGCCAGCGCCGCGCCGACCCCAAACACCAGCGCGAGCGGGATATTGGCCAGCCACGACCATCCCTGGTGCCTGGTGATGCGTGGCAGCAGCAACAAGCCCAGCAGGAGCGGCACCAGGTAGCGCGTCCAGGCTTCCTCCTGGTTGGCGATCACTGCGCCGATCGCCGGGCGCAACACCTGGTGGTAGGCGACCACAAAGGCCAGGCCGAGCGAGACGCCGACGAAGAGGTACTGGGCGGCACGGAACAGTGGGTTGTCGCCGGCGATGCGGCTCAGGACCATGACGGTCAGGACGACGGCGATCAGATTGATGAACTGTGGCGTCACGAGGATCTCCTCCGCCGCATCAGCGCCTCGCTTACGGCCACCGCGATTGCCCCGACCACCAGCAGGCCGGCAAACACCAGGATGGCGAGGCGCTGCTGGCTTGCTTCGCGCAGCGTCTGCTCCGGCGCGGTGCCGCCGCCACGCAGCATCTGGTAGGCCAGCGCGCCTTGCTTGCCGGCCAGGTGGTAGATCCCGGCCTGCCGCAGGTACGGCTGGACGATCGGCGCGGCCTCCTGCGGCAGCAGAAAGGCCATAGGCACCTGCGGGGCGCCGTGGTGGATCTGCTCCATCCAGGCCTGGACATCATTCACGTCGTCGGCCAGCACCACTATCATGGACAGGTCGTTGAGCGTTCGGAGCGGCCTGTTGGTCTCGAACCCGGTCGCCAGTACGCCGATGGTAGCGTTGTTGCCGAGGAAATCGGATTGCAGCGTGGTGTAGAAATCCTGCGCGAACGAGCGCAGCGCCAGCTCTCCACCCGGCTTGTACCCCAGGAGGATATAGTCATTTCCGCCTGGCCGGTACTTGGCTTCGGTGAGCTTGTCGCGCAGGTCGAACGACAGCAGCGTCCCTTGGGGGTCGGTGCTGACAAGCACGAGCTTGACCTTCTTTTCGATCAGGTGCTCGATCACCGCCCGCTCTAGCGGCCGCATCTCGCCAATTCGCCGCGCGTCCCACTCGTAGCCCACCAGGACGACGTCGTTCTCGGTGAGCGCCTCGATCTGCGCCAAGAGCGCCTCGGCGCCTGGGGCGACGGGCGGCGTCTGGAGCGCGCTGCCGAGCGCCGGCACGGTGAGTGCGATCAGCAGCGCGATCAGCAGCGCGACAGAGATCAGGCGTTCAAGTCCGATCCGCTGCCAGATGCTCTTTACCACCGGCTCGGGCGCAGGTACGGTATCGGGGAATGGGTCAGCCGCAAGCCGCTCCAGCAGCGCCAACGCGGCGACCTGCGCCTGCGTACGTATCGGCGCCGTGGGGAGCGGGAGCAGCGGCATGGGCATGGCCACGGCGGCATCGCCGTCCTCGTCCAGCGTCCCCAGCTTTTTGAGCCAGTCGAGCGAGCGGGCATCGGAGGGGCTGACGACGCTCGGCTCCGGCTCGGGCGGCCGCAGCCAGGCCGGAAGCTCGGCGCCGCCGAAGAACCCGCCCTCGCCGCCTGCGGGCGCCGGCCCTTGGGGCTGTGAGGGCGTATCGTCCCCGAACCAGTCCAGGCGGGTGGTCACAGGTGCGGCCCGCCCCTGGTCGCGGGGCCGCTCGGCGGGCGGGGTGCCGCGCGCCTCGGCAGGTGCGGCAGTCGGCTCGATCGGTGCGCCGCGCAGCCATTCCGGCAAACTGGTCTCGCCAGGGGCGTCGGCGCTGGGCAGCGGCTTGCCGGCCTCGTCGCGCAGCCAGGGCGGCAGATCGGCGCCGCCGACCGGCGCTGCGGTGCTGGCCGGCGGCGCACTGGGCTGCGGCCAGGCGGGCGCCGCAGCGGCTGGGGCCGCCGGCTCCGAGGCGCGCAGCCATTCGGGCAGGTCGTCGCCGGCGGCAGGGCCAGCCGATGCCGGCGTGCGGTGGGGTAGCTCCGGCCGCAGCCACTCGGGCAGATCACCTGTGGGCGCGGGCGGCGGGCCGGTGGGCGGTGCCGGCGCGGGCGGCTCGGCGTGCCAGGCGGGCATGCCGGCTGCCGGGGGCGACGGAGCCTGCTCGACATCTTGGAGCCAGGCCGGCACAGCGCCGGCTGGCGGTGGCTCCCGCGATTCCGCACCCTGAAGCCAGGCCGGCACATCACCGGCCGGCGGCTCCTGTCCCGGCTGTGCGTCCCGCAGCCAGGCCGGAACGCTGTCGTGCTGCTCCGGCACCGCAGGGCCGCTCTCGATCGGGAGGCTATCGCGCGCTTGCGGACTAGGCACCGGTGGGGAAGCTTCGCCGAGCCAAGCCGGGGCAGCCTCGCTCGCGGGCGCTTGCTCGAGATCCTGCAACCACAGGGGCACGTCAGCCGGCCCAGGCGTCAGGCTCGCCGGCTCCGGTGAGGTATCGGTTTGCTCTTTGAACCAGGAAGGCAGCTCCTCGGCGCCGGCGCTGGGTTCGCTGGAGATACCCGACAGCCAGGCTGGCACGCCGGGAGCCGGCTCGGCGCCTGGCGCCGTCGGCGCACCCTCAAACGTGAACGGCTCGATGGTGATGTCAGGCTCATCATCTTCAGCCATCACCCTCTGAATCTCGTCGGTGGGGATATTGCGCAGCCAATCGGGTATCCCTGCGTCATCTGCCTGGGGCGTAGCGGGTAGGGCTTGCGATCGGACCTCGGCGGCGCTGGCCCCACCGCTCGACGCTTCAGGAGCGAAATACGCGGGCGGCTGCTGATCAACGCTGGCCGGCGGCTGTGCCGGCGGCGGTTCATCGGCCTCACCACGCAACCAATCGGGAAGCGCCGACTGAACGCCGGCGGGCGCTTGGGCCGGCAGGTCGCGTAGCCAATCCGGCTGCTCGTCGGCGTTCCCAGGCGCCGGTTCCGGTTGCGCCATTCCGCCAAGCCATGCGGGAAGCGTGTCGGCCTCCGACCGCGCCGGCTCACCGGCACTCGACCGCGCGTCGGGCAGCCAGTTCGCAGCTTGCTCAGGTGCGGGCTGCGCTTCGCCCCGGAGCCACTCCGGGAGTGCGCTCTCGTCCGCCTGGCGCGGCGGCGCCTGCGGTTCGCCCTGTAGCCAATCGAGGCGGGGTTCCGTATCTGCCGGGCGCGCTGGTCCTTGCGGCGCCCCTTGATCCGGCGGCGTAGGCGCCTGCGGTTCGCCCCGCAGCCAGTCGGGGATCATCTCGGCATCCGCCGCCGGTGATTGCGTCTCGCTCCCTAGCCAATGAGGTAGCGCTTCCGCGCCTGGCGGTTGGGGTGCGGCGACCTCGGGCTGATCGGACGCAGGGGCTGCCGGCTCATCGCGCAACCAGGCCGGAAAATCCGGTGGCGAAGCCGCCGGCGGGGCGGGCGCAACGCTGAGATCCCGCAGCCAGTCAGGCATGTCCGTAGGCTCCGGCGCCGGTGCGCCGGCTCCACCACCTTGGTTCGTCAGCGGCGCATCTGCGGCCGGCCGTTCCAATTGCGGTGGGCGCGGCGGGAGTGGAACACCGCGCAGCCAGGGAGGAAGTTGTTCATTGTCGAGTGGTTCGCGGCTCACCGCAGCACTTCCTTAACGGTCAAGATAGGGCTGGTCGAATCCCAGCAAGACGCGCACCCCGGCGACTACCGCGCCGAGCGCCGCGCCGATCAATAGCCCACGCGCCCCAGCCAGCGCCACATAGTCGGAGATCCAGCCGACGCCAGCTCCAAGCAGCGGCAGCGTTTGTATCTGTGGGACCGCGGCCAGCACCAGGACGACGAGCGCAACCGTGATGATGACCAGCGCGTCCAGCGTGCGGCGACGCAGCGCGCGCAGCGCAGCGCTCAGGCTAAAAAACGCCAGCAGCGCCAGGAATGACCCGGCCAGGGGCTGATAAAACGCGCGGAACACATCGCGGATCGGCTGTTCGACCAGGCTCTGCGGCAGCGGGACGACGTCGACCCCGCCGCCGGGGCTGGGCACGATCCCCATCACTGTGCCGATGACGATCACCAGCAGCATCGATATCAGCAGGACCAGGCTATAGCCCCAATCGGAGCGCTGGCGCCAGACCCGCATGAAATGACCGGCGGCGACGCTCAATAGCCCCACCAGCAGTGCCAGCGCGGCCAGCAGCGCCGCCCAATCGACCAGGATGCGCGCCGCTCGGTCGGTCAGATCGGTCGCCCCGGCGAAATCCGTCAGGACAATCAGGCCCGCAGCGCCAGCGATGAGTGTAGCGATCAACCGCTTTGGGTCACGTAGAAACGACATACAGGTACGACCGTCAACTAGGGACTATACAAGCTCCCCGAGATTAATACCAAGGGCTGCGGCCAGCAGCACCACGACGATCGCGATGATGACCACCGTTCGCAGCACATCCAGCGTGAGCAGGCGCGCGAGCGGCGCGGGCGAGCGGGCCAGGTAGGCCTCGGCCGCGTAGATCTCTTCGCCGATCAGCGCCCCCTCGGTCGTCAGGTAGACCAGTGGGAGCGCTGTCGTCGTCGTCGCCCCGCCGACTTGGGGCACGCCGCGCTGCGCCCCGTCCTCGCCGGCCAGCAGAAACTCCTGCCCGAACGCGCCGACGAGCTGGCTGGCTTCAAGCTGCTGGCGACCGTATAGCGTCGTCACCCCCGAGGCGTAGGCCATCGCATCCTGGTGCGCCAGAAGCTGGACATTGGCCGGATCATAATCCTGACCAAGCCCGGCGCGCTGGTACACCTGGCGTAGCGTGCCGCGCAGTGCCAAGTGCGCGACGGCGTCGCCGCTGCTGGTCAGCAGCGGCGCCCCGTTGAGCGCCGCCTCGGTCGCTACGCGCTCGACCATGAGCAGGCCGGCGATCGTTTCGGCAGTGCTGGCGCGCGCCCCGATCGCGCCGCTGCCCGGCGAAAGGTGAATGGCCCGGCCGGTCTCGGCGCCCCGCGCAAGAGCATGGCCGATCACGGAGAGTCCCAGCAGCGGCCGGCGATTGATTGGGCGTTTGCCGGCGAGCGCTCGGGCGTGGTGCAACAGCGTGAGGATGACGACCACTAGTACGACAATCAGAAGCAGCAGAGCTTCCTGGGGTAAACTCACAATTGGCCTCCGCACAATTCTTTACAGATGCGGGCCACGAATGGCTTTGAGTGTAACCTAAAAGAGATCGTTTGTCAACTGTCCTGAATATCTACGAGACCGCGTAGTATGCTCCAGCCATCTTCGTCCTCCAAGGCCATGACATACTCGTGCCAGCGACCGTAGGGGGTCAATGGACGTACGAACAGCGCGACCTGGCTGGCGAGGAAGCCTACCGGGGCGATGATGTCAAGCGCCAGGCCCACCGGCGCCTGGAGGTGGCGCCGCACGATCCCAGCGGCGAGGTTCTGAAGAATGGCTGTTCGCTGATTAAGGTCCATCGTTTCGCGGGATGGCGCGGGGAAAGCGCGCCTTCAGGCACGATCTACTTTCTTCTCGGCTCCCGAAACGTCGCGCTATCAAGCACAATCGTCACCGGCCCATCGTTGACCAGCGCCACCTGCATCGCGGCGCCGAACGACCCGGTCGCGACCGGCAGCCCCTGCTGCCGCACTGCCGCGACAAACAGCTCCACCAGCGGTGCGGCGACCTCCGGCGGGGCCGCAGCCGCGAAGCTCGGCCGCCGGCCACGGCGCGTGTCGGCATACAGCGTGAACTGCGAGACCACCAGCACCGCCCCGCCGATATCGAGCGCCGAGCGGTTGAAACGCCCCTCGTCGTCGGGAAAAATGCGCATGCCGGCGATCTTTTCGGCCAGCAGTGTCGCTTCGTCGGGGCCGTCGCCTTCGCCGACGCCCAGCAGCACCAGCAGACCGCGGCCGATCTGGCCGACGATCTCGCCGTCGATGGTCACTGATGCTTCAGATACGCGCTGGATGACTGCTCTCATTACGTATTGCGTGTTGCGTGTTGCGTGACTATCCGCTCATTGTGTTGCGTGTTGCGTGAATTGTCCGTTGTCAGTTGTCAGTTGTCCGTTGTTAATCGTCCATTCTCAATTTTCAATTTTCAATTCTCAATTCCTAGCCCTGCCCATTATTCAGATGCGCGAACACAATCCGGCCGGTCTGGGTCTGGATCACCCGCGTGACCTTGGTCGAGACCTCGCGGCCGACCAGTCGGCGCGCGTCCTCGACCACAATCATCGTTCCATCTTCGAGGAATGATATGCCTTGATCGCGCTCCCGCCCGACATCGCGGATCGTCACGACAATCTCCTGGCCCTGGACCACCGGCGGCCGTACCGCGTCAGAGAGCTGATTCAGGCTCAAAATCTTGACCCCTTGCAGCCCAGCGACACGGCCAAGGTTGTGATCATTGGTGATGATCGGGCAGCGGTACTGGCGCGCCAATGTGACCAGCTTATCGTCGACCTGCTGGGCACCGCTGACCTCGACATTCACCACCTCAACCGGCGTGATCGCCTCCTTTTGAATCGTATTGAGGATCTCAAGCCCGCGCTTGCCCTTGCTACGGCGCATCTCGTCGGCCGAATCGGCCAGCATTTGTAGCTCGTTCAGCACAAAATGCGGCACCAGCAGCGTGCCCTCGATGAACCCGGTCTGGCTGACGCCGGCGATCCGACCGTCGATAATCACCGACGTATCGAGCAGGTAGCGGCGCGGCTGCTGGAAACCTTCAAGCAGCTGCTGCGGCAGGACCATCGGCGGGTTGCGCCACGAGCGCAGCAGCTTAGCCGATCTCCTGCTTACGCGTCGAGAAGACCACCGACCCGAGGTATGCGAATGCGGCGGCGGCGACGATCGGTAGAAAATCGCCGAAGGGTGAGGGGAGAAACGCCAGCGGCACCGCCAGCAGTAGGGCGAAGAGCAGGCCGACCAGCGCTCCAAAGACCATGGCGGTCAGCTCACTGATCGAGATGCCCTTGACATAGTTCAGCCCCTTCAGAAGCGGCTCGATCGTCCAGCGGTGGGTCGTCAGCAGCCCGAGGCCGGCACCGGCCAGGGTCAGCAACTGCGTCGCCAGTTGCTCGTTCTCATTGATCTGCTGATCGCCCCACAAAGACAACCCACGGCCGACGCTGTTCCCCAGAGAGGCCAGCACAACCATGCCCACGAGCCGTACCAGAAAATTAAGGCTGACTTTCATGGCACCCTGAATTTAGAGACTGTTTGAAAAGTCTGCTTATCGCAAGAGTTCCGTGGTGGAAAAGGGTGCTTGAGGGACTTCCCCCTCAAACTCCCCCTTGCAAACAGCTCTCAGTCGTCGTCGGCCGTCTCGCCGCGCCGTGCGCCGGCCCTCGCCGCGCTCCAGCGCCATATCCACGGCGTCGGCGACCGAGCGCGCCTCTGTCACCGTCAGCCCCTCGACCCGCGGCGCCGCCGACGTGCGCGGATACAGCGAGTGCGCGAAACCAAGCTTGGCGGCCTCGCCCAGCCGCCGCTCCAGATGGCTGACGCTACGCAGCTCGCCGGAAAGACCGACCTCGCCGACCAGCACCATATCCTGGCGAACCCGCTGATTGCGGTACGACGATGCGATCGCCACCGCCACCGCCAGGTCGGCCGCCGGCTCATTAATCCGCAGGCCGCCCACAATGTTAACATACATATCCTGGTTGAACAACGGCAGCCCGACCCGCTTGCTCAACACGGCGATCAGCATCAGCAGCCGGTTCATATCGAAGCCATTGGCGGTGCGGCGCGGCTGCGGGCTGGCGGTATTGGCGGTGAGCGCCTGCACCTCCACCAGGATCGGTCGGGTGCCCTCCATCGTCACCGCAACAGCCGAGCCGGGTGTCCCGGCACTCCGCTCGGCCAGAAACACCTGCGACGGATTCAGCACCTCGCGCAGCCCATCCTGAGTCATCTCGAACACCCCGACCTCGTCGGTCGAGCCAAAGCGATTCTTGACGCCGCGCAGCAGACGGTACTGGTGAAAGCGCTCGCCCTCCAGATAGAGCACCACGTCGACGATATGCTCCAGCACGCGCGGCCCGGCGATCGCGCCCTCCTTCGTGACGTGGCCCACCAGGAACATGGGTATCCCGGTATCTTTCGCCAACCGCAGCAGCCGCAGCGCCCCCTCGCGCACCTGGCTGACGCTGCCGGCCGCCGAGGTCAACTCCTCCAGATAGACCGTCTGGATCGAGTTCGACGATCGACCAGACTGCGGGCGCAGACGGTTGATCTGGTCCAGGATCGCATCCAGACTGGTCTCTGAGTAGACCAGCAGGTGCTCAGGGTCGAGCCCCATCCGCGAGGCCCGCAGCTTAATCTGCTGGATCGACTCCTCGGCGGAGACGTATAGGGCCGGGCCGACCTCGTCGGCGAACTGCGCGGCTGCCTGATTTAGCAGCGTGGTCTTGCCGATCCCAGGGTCCCCGCCGATAAGCACCACCGATCCCGGTACCAGGCCGCCGCCCAGCACCCGCGCGAACTCCTCGCCCAGCACCGGCAGTCGGCTGAAGCCGCCGGTCGGGACCTCGCGCAACGGCACCGGCTGATTCAGCCCTGGTGTGGCGGCGCTTTTGCCTCGCCCGCCCGTCTCCTTGCGCTCGACCTGCTCCACCAGGCTATCCCAGGTGCCGCAATCGGGGCACTTGCCCATCCAGCGGGTCTGTTGTGAGCCGCACTGCTGACAGAGAAAAATGGTTCGTGTTTTCGCCAAATCGCTGCCTCATTCAACCGTTCTCTAGCTCGTGTGCGCGCTGCATTATACCACTAGGGGGCTGCGAGCAGTCGCTCGCAGCCCCCTAGACTTCACGCTACCGTAGATTCCTACGCGATCGCGCCCTCGACTTCCTCGACCTCATCCTTCACCTCGCGCGCCGGCCGCAGCCGCAGGTAGGTCTCGCCGCTCTCAAGCGTCGCGGTATCCACCACGACCGTATCCCCAGCCTTGAAGCGCCCCTCCAGGACAGCCTCGGAAAGCGGGTCCTCGATCAGGTTGGTGATGATCCGGCGTAGCGGCCGGGCGCCGAAGGCCGGGTCGTAGCCGCGCTTCGCCAGTAGATCGTAGGCGTCATCGCGCAGGTCCAGCGTCAGCCCATGCTCCTTGAGCTGCTCCTGCACCCGCTTGATCAGCAGTGTCGCGATCTGCCGGATCTCCTCGTTCGTCAGCGCGTGGAAGATGATCGTCGCGTCGATGCGGTTGAGGAACTCCGGCCGGAACAACTGCTTGAGCGCATCGTCAACCTTTTTGCGTACGTCGTCATTGTCAAGCTCGCTGCCGACACCATAGCTGGAGAAGCCGATGCGCGAAGCGCGCCGAATATGCTCGGTGCCGACATTCGACGTCATAATGATGATCGTATTGCGGAAGTCAACCCGCCGGCCCTTGCCATCGGTCAGTTGGCCATCCTCAAGGACCTGGAGCAGCAGGTTGAAGGCGTCCGGGTGGGCCTTCTCGATCTCGTCGAACAGCACCACCGAATACGGCTTGCGCCGCACCGCGTCGGTGAGTTGGCCGCCCTCGCCGTAGCCCACATAGCCGGGCGGCGAGCCGACCAACCGCGAGGTCGTATGGCGCTCCTGGAACTCCGACATATCGATCTTGATCAGGTGTTCCTCGGACCCGAACATAAACTCGGCCAGCGCCTTGGCCAGCTCGGTCTTGCCCACGCCGGTCGGCCCCAGGAAGATAAACGACCCGATCGGTCGCTTGGGGTCCTTCAGGCCGGCACGGGCGCGCCGCACAGCCTTGGAGATCGTCACGATCGGCTCCTGCTGGCCGATGACTCGGTTGTGGAGCGCGCTCTCCATCTGGAGCAGGCGCGTGGTCTCATCGCCCTGCAACCGCTTGACCGGAATACCGGTCCACATCCCGACGACCTCGGCGATATCCTCTTCGGTGACATACGGGCGCTCGGAGACCTGTGAGTCCTTGCCGATGCCCATATCACTTTCGATCTTGGTGATGCGCCCCATCATGCGCTCCTCGCGGTCGCGCAGGTCGGAGGCGAGGTCATACTGCTCATCCTCGATCGCCGCCTCGCGCTCCTTGCGGATCGCCTCCAGGCCACGCAGGGCGTCGCGGAGCGAGGGTGGTGTGGCCGAGCGGGTCATCCGCACACGAGCGGCCGCCTCATCGATCAGGTCGATCGCCTTATCCGGCAGGAAGCGGTCGGGTACATAGCGTGCGGAAAGGTGCGCGGCGGCCTTGAGCGCATCATCGGAGATCTGGAGCTGGTGGAAATCCTCGTAGCGGCTCTTGATACCGCGCAGGATCTCGATCGTCTCCTCCTCGGTCGGCTGATCGACCATCACTGGCTGGAAGCGGCGCTCCAATGCCGCGTCGCGCTCGATATACTTGCGGTACTCATCAAGCGTGGTCGCGCCGATCGTCTGGAGCTCGCCGCGCGAAAGGGCGGGCTTCAGGATATTGGCCGCGTCCAGCGTGCCCTCGGCCCCGCCGGCGCCGATGATCGTATGAAACTCATCAATAAAGAGGATGCAGCGGGTCTCCTTGATCTCATCCACGACGCGCTTGAGGCGCTCCTCGAACTGGCCGCGATACTTCGTGCCGGCAACCAGCGCGCCCATATCCAGCGTCACGACCCGCTTGCCCTTGATGCTGTCGGGCACATCGCCAGCGATGATCCGCTGGGCTAGGCCCTCGACGATCGCCGTCTTGCCGACGCCCGGCTCGCCGATCAGCGCCGGGTTGTTCTTGGTGCGCCGCGAGAGGATCTGGATCACCCGCTCGATCTCGGCCTGCCGCCCGACGACCGGGTCAAGCCGGCCGGCCTCGGCCATCTCCGTCAGATCGGCTCCCAGCGCGTCCAGGTACGGCGTCTTGCTCTGCCGCTGAGCCTGTTGTCCAGGCGTGTTCGCCCCTGAACGCTCCATGCTTCCCCCGCTGGTGCCCTGACGCAGCACGCGCATCACCTGAGTGCGCACCTGCTCAAGCGAGACACCCATAATGTCGAGCACTCCAGTAGCCACTCCCTCGCCATTGCGCACCAGCCCAAGCAGCAGGTGCTCGGTGCCGATGTAGTGATGGTTGAGGCGTTTGGCCTCGTCCACCGCATAGGCGATCACCTTCTTCGCACGGGCGGTCAAATCCTGGTCCTGCTTCGGTGGCCCCTCGCCCATCCCGACGATGAACTCGACGGCGTGGCGGGCCTGCGAAAGCTTCACCCCCAGGTCGTCGAGCACGCGCGCGGCGACCCCTTCGCCTTCGCGGATCAGCCCCAGCAGAATATGCTCGGTGCCAATATACGGATGGTTAAACGCACGCGCTTCTTCGGTGGCGATTTGCAGCACCTGTTTCGCCCGCTTTGTAAATTTATCAAACGCCCGCTCGGACATATGTATTCTCCACTAGTGATGATCTGATACAGCCCAGCACGACTTCCATTCCTGGTTGTTCGCGCGATGCGCGAGGGAACCACAACCAGAAACAAACCAGAGCGAAGACAAAAGAACTATTCCTCCTCAGCAAGCCTGGAGGCCTCGCCCGCATGCGCCGTGCCACCCTCGCCACCTTCACCGCTCTGACGCATACTCAAGCCCATACGCTTGCGCGCCGGGTCGATCCGAATGATGCGCGCCTGCACGACATCGCCCTCCTGGACGACCTCGCGCGGATGCTGGATGCGGCCATCTCCCATCTCGGAGACATGGATCAATCCCTCGACGCCATCCTCGATCCGCATGAATGCTCCGAAGGAGGCAAGCTGCGTAATCGTACCCTCAACCATTTGACCAAGCTGGTAGCGGTCGCTGACAGTCGACCACGGCTCGCTCTGCGTTCGCTTGATCGAGAGCGCAATACGTTTACGCTCGTTATCCACACTCAGAATATATACCTGAACTTTATCGCCCGGCTTCAGCACCTCGCTCGGATGCTTGACCCGGCTCCATGAGATCTCGGAAAGATGCACCAGCCCGTCGGCACCCCCAATATCGACAAAGGCGCCAAAATCGGCAACCGACGTCACAATGCCGGTGCGTACATCGCTCTCTTTCAGAGTCGAGAGTAGCTCATCCTTGCGCCCCTCGCGAACCTCTTGGACCGCCTGACGCTCGGAAAGAATCAATCGGTTGCGGTTGCGGTTGATCTCGATCACTTTGAGTTGCAGCGCAGTGCCGACCATTTTTGCCATATCGGATTGCTTCTGCGTCTCGGGGCCACGGCTGATGCCACTGACCTGCGACGCCGGCACAAACCCACGCACACCATCGAGATTAACCAGCAGCCCACCTTTATTGTAATTAATCACCTTGGCTTCGATCACCTCGCTGTTCTCGAAGCTCTGCTGTAGCCGCCGCCAGCTCTTCTCCTGGCGTGCCTTGTCGATCGAGAGGACTGCACGACCCTCTTTGTCCTCGGACTGGACCACGAACACCAGCAAGACATCTCCGGGCTTGAGCGCGGCGCGATCTTCGGGGGGAATCGATTGCATCTCACGCGTCGGGACCACCCCTTCGGCTTTGGAGCCGATATCGACCAGAATCTCATCTCGATCGACACGCATAACTGTGCCATCGACGGTATCGCCATACTGAAGGTTGCGGTAATCGTGAGCGGGGTTGCGGAGGAACTGTTCCATCAGCGCACGATCGTCGGCTTCTTCATCCGACAGACCGTTTGGCATACCATTGGCGAGGCCAGATTCAAGATCGGATTGCTCGTCGGCCGTAGCTCGTTTTTGCTCTTCCATGCGCCTTCCCTAACAGACAAGGCTGGATGCATAGCTACCCGGTAGCATAGCCTATTATACGGCGTCCAATGTCAAAACGCAAGGGTGCCAGTTTACAATACGGTCGCAATTCGCCCGCTCATGATCGCAAAATGATCACAAGATTTGGGTTCAACAGTTCGCTTGCTACGGAAAACGTCGATGGGCGCAGTGGCTTGACAACTTATCCGCAGCAGTGTACAATGGCGCCGGCCTTTTATGTCTCCCTAGCCAGGAGAACAAGTGATCTGACAGCTTCAATCGGACGGAGTAACTGTAAAATAAAGGCGTTTTACTACGTCGAATAGTAGCTGCTCAGGTGTATAGGACTTTTGGTTTACTTGTCAACGGTTTAAAATTCGTGTACGATCGTCGCGGCGAGTAACTAACTTGCTAAAATTTCGTATAAATAAGGATTGACGCTCGTAGGTGAGCGTGTTATAATGCCAGAACATCCGTTCTAAGTAGCTGGCTGAAAAGGTTGATTTGTCACCGAAGCTTCGTGGTCGAAGGTGTCTTTGAGGGGGCAGCCCCCTCAAGCTCCCCCTTTTCAGACAGACTCTAAGAAGCTGGCTGAAAAGGTCATCGCGTCACTCGAGATCATTAGTGGAAAGAGTTCTTGAGAGGGCTGCCCCCTCAAACTCCCCTTTTCAGACAGCCTCTAAGGTCAGGGTTGCAGGGTGAGGTGCGTTCTCAAACAATCGTCTTATTATTGCTGCTGTCGTTGACGAGCTGCGGCCAGCCGCTCCAACGCGTGCCGACTCGTCAGCCGGCGGGGCAGGCCGGAGCGCAGCCCACGCGCCCCGCGTCAGCATCAGCGACGCCGAGTGCTGTACCCAGCACTCCGCAGCCGACCACGGTCACAACGCCAACAGCGCCGGCCCTAACTGCAACGGTCGTACCTAGTCCAACTCAAAGGGTGGTCGTGGTGCCGCAGACGGCCACACCGCAGAGCGGAGAGCAGCGCTGGCGCGCACAGCAGCTCCAGCGACAAACGTTTGAGGCACCACGGCTGTATGTCGCCCAACACCCGGTTTCGTTGTTCTGGTTTGACCCGGCGACCGGGCAGAGCCTGGAGATCGGTACCCTACGCGGAGAGTTTCCTGTTCAGGCCCAGTTTCTCCTGCGCGATGGCAGCCGGCCCGCGCTGGAGGTCCCATACCAGATCAATGTCAGCTATGGGTTGACGGCGATCTCGGATGTGCTCAGAGAACGAATGCAGGCTGCCGGCTACGCCGAGAGCGTCGAGGCATATGTTCTACAAGTTGACGATATCCTTCCAAAGTCATAATAGGCCATTATGTCATCCACCCTGTGCGCGAATGACATTAGCCTGACAGACCTGCGCCGGCGGGTCTGGCGGGCTCTCTTCTTTCCAATCGGCCAGATCGGGCCAAAGTATAAATCTTTTTATGCCTCAATTTGCGAATTTATTCATTAGAACATAATGTTTGGCTATACAATATCTACCATAGACCTATTCCTATAGCAAACCTATTTGAGTTGTAAATGTGGGTGGGCCTTTCTGCGGGGGCTTCCCCCACACCCCCTTTTACGACTTATTTAGGAATGCTATAGCAAGGAGCATCGATTCGTGAGCAGTCGCTACTTAGACATGGTGCGCGGTCAACGTCGCCGCGGCCAGGGCTTTCAGTTCACCTCCAAGACGCTGCTGGCGCTGCTGGCGCTGATCGCCATGGGCGGCTCCGCTGTCTATTGGTGGGGTGTTCAACGCGAGCTGACCCAGAACACCGCAGTGGCACTCGCCTTCACCGCGATCCTGGTGCTGGCGCCACCCAGCCTGGTCAGCTTCCTGATCCCCTGGTCGCCGGGCGGGATGCTGCTGCAACGGGTCAATGCGCGTACCTGGGGCTACCTGGTGGTGGTCGGCTGCTCACTGTATTTGCTGTATTACTCGTTCCAAATCCAATGGAGCTGGTGGGCGGCACAGCCGGTGGTGGCCGAAACCGGGTTGATCTACCAGCAGGTCTTGATCGGGATCATTGGCTTCATCATCATCCCGGCGCTGCTGTGGACGCCGGTCAGTAGCGACGAGTTGGTCGAGCAGGTGCGCCAGGCGCACCTGGTCAAGCGCTACGAACTCCAGACCCAGGCCGACATCGCGATCCTGCGCGCGACGCTGCTTAGGGCGCAGGAGAAGGCGCTGGTCGGCTTCGCGAACCTGACGGTGGATGAGCGCGAGGAGTTGGCGGCGGTGATGCGCTCGCTGGTCGGCGGGATCGACCGCACACTCAAAGAGATCGGCCAGACGGTCAAGACCGTCAGCGGCGTGGCCATGCCGTTCGACGGGATGCTGGAGGACAACGAGGATATCAGGGATGTGCTGGAGTACATCAGCGACAGCCTGACCCGCTCGACGCTGGCCGGCGGCCGCGAGGCCGAACGACAAGAGGTAGGTCTGCAAACGCAGGTGGAGCAAGATTACCGCGAGCCGCGCCGCCGCCCGCAGGACGATCCGCGCGAGTTCGAGCTACTACCGATCTCAGGACCGGCCGCGGCGGCCACGACGCGACTCTGAATAACAAGGGGCGAGGCTATGCGCGGACGAGCATATTCCACCGATGGGACGCTGCCTGAGCGCGATTTGCAGGAGCTGAGCGATCTACTAGCGCTGAGAATTTACCAGCGGCTGGGCCGGCGCTCGTACCGGCTCGGCCGCCGCGATATCGCCGAGCTGATCGAACCGTACATCGGCGACCTGGTGCGCGAGGACCAGCGCGCGGTGCCGTGGCTGGTGTGGGATCTGCTCCAGGAGGGGATGGAGGTTGAATTTCAGGTCGGGCGGTAGGTAAAGGTTTGGTTGGGGATGATTTGGAGGGGCGCTCTCCTCCAAGGTCCCCCTTCTCAGCAGGAACCTCGGCGCAAGCCCAGGTTCCTTTTTTCGTAGTATAATCGCGCTTATGACAACACGTACCGGCATTCTCGGCGGCACATTCGACCCGATCCACTACGGCCACCTGGCGATCGCCGAGGAGGCCCGCACGGCGCTCCGGCTCGACCGGGTGCTGCTGGTGCCGGCGGCGCACCAGCCGCTCAAGCGGGGCGAACACCTGGCGTCGCCGGAGCAGCGCTTTGAGATGGTGCGGCTGGCCTGCGCCGGCAACGATGCCTTCGAGCCCTCGACGATCGAGCTTGATCGGCCGGGGCCGTCGTACACGGTGGCGACGCTGGAGGAGCTGGCCGGCGGGGGATGGGGCGAGCTTTTTTTCGTTATGGGCGCCGACGCACTAGCCGATCTGCCGCGCTGGTACGCGATTTAGCGCATCCTGGAGCTGGCGCGGATCGTGGCCGTGGGGCGGCCGGGCTTTAAGCCGGATCTTGCGCCGCTCACGGCGCTTCTGCCGGGCTTGCCTGAGCGGCTGACGCTGCTGGAGGGGCCGCAGCTTGAGGTCTCCAGCAGCGAGCTGCGCCAGCGGGTCGCCGAGGGCCGGCCGATACGCTACCTGACGCCTGACCCGGTTGTCGCGTATATCGATGCACAGGGGCTTTATCGCTGACAGGAGCTACGCAGCTACCTTCGACGCGTGGTCTCAGCCTTCGGCAGAGTGGTACTTTTTCTTCTTTATTACCGTCGATTGTTGCCCAGCCGGGCAAAAATCGACGGTAATAACATGGGTGAAGTACCTTGCTGCCGAACTTCCTGAGCTTGACGAAGGGCAGGCAAGAGCGGCGTTGCAGGCGCCACCGCGTAACTCCTGCCATTGAGAAACCGATGGATTTACTCACCACAACCGCCGCCGGCTGGGGGCTGGCGCTGAACCAGACGCAGCTCGCCCAGTTCATGAGCTATGCCGACGAGCTGCGGCGCTGGAACCAGCACGTGAACCTGACCGCGATCATCGATCCGACCGATATCGTCGTGCGGCATTTCCTCGATTTGCTGCGCTGCGCGTTGAGTTGGGGCCTGGAACCGCGACGGGTGATCGATGTGGGAACCGGCGCTGGGTTTCCAGGGCTGCCGCTGAAGATTCTGCGCCCGCAGATCCAACTGACGTTGGTCGAGAGTGTGGAGAAGAAGGCCGCGTTTCTCCGGCATATCGTCGAGGTGCTGGGGCTGGACGAGGTCGAGGTGGTGGTGGCGCGGGCCGAGGCGGTCGGTCGTGACTGGGCGCATCGGGAGTGGTACGACTTGGCGACGGCGCGGGCCGTGGCGGAGCTGTCGGCGCTGGCCGAGTATTGCCTGCCGCTGTGCCGGGTCGGTGGCCGGTTTCTCGCGCCCAAGGGGGCCGGAGTCACCCGGGAGGTGGCGGCGGCGCAGGCGGCGATCACGGCGCTGGGCGGGAAGCTCCTGGCGGTCGAGGCGGTCGAGCTGCCTGCCGTTGAGCAGCGAACCTTGGTGGTGGTGGAGAAGATCGCGCCGACGCCGGGGCAGTATCCACGGGCGGTCGGGGTGCCGACGCGACGGCCTTTATAAAATTGGGCTGCTTGGAGATTGGAGATTGGAGATTGATCGCGACGCCGCGAACTCCAATCTCCAATCTCTAATCTCAGGTTCTTTTCTACTTTGCAGTGTGAGTGGAGGGAGACTGAGGGGCTGCCCCCTCAACCCCCTTTTTTCCAGATTTACCGCAGAACCAGCGGCATGTACAGGCGGGCGGTTTCCAGCTCCACGGTGAAGCCGCCGATCGCCTCCCCATCGAGTAGGACGCCCACGTCGACCCGGCTGACGTCGCCGAAGCGATATTCTTGCGGCGCGTTTGCCGCTGCCAGCGCGACGCGCGGCGCGAACCGCAGGCGCAGATCGAGGATCTGGCCCGGCTCGATCACGTCCGGCGGCGAGTCGCCCTCGTCGGTGACGATCTGCGGCACCCAGAAGGGATCGAGGCCAAAGATAGTCGGGCTGATCACCAGGTTGTGTCTGACCAGGTCGGGGTTGCCGACCTTGAATGGGATATTGAGCTGTTCGAGGACTTGCGGCCGGGCGCGCACGATGTCGATGTTGCGCTGGCTGCGTAGGTCGCGGTAGCCGGCCTGCTTGAGTGTGACCAGGATACAGCGGTGCAGGTTGTTGCTGGGCGTGGGCGTCCAGTTGACGCAGTACTTGGCGTTGCTGTTGGGCGGCAGCGTCGCCGTCCGGGTCGCGACGGTGGTGAAGGGGATGCCGGCGCCGAAGTCGGCGACCGCGTAGTCGAGCGTGACGGTGCGCGCGACGCCGAGCGGGTTTTGCAGCTCGACGCAGATCTGCCTAGGCTGGCCAAGGACCAGCGGGTCGGGGATGACGCTGATCTCCGGCTCCAGCCAGGGCGGGTCAACGTTGGGCGGCAGGTGGACCGGCGGGACATCGAGCTTGCGGATGCCGCCGATCATTTGATCGCCGATCCAGCCGATCACGTCGATGTGGCAGCCACTGCCGAGCACGACTGGGTCGGGCGGGGTGACGGTCAGAGTGGCGTCGCGGATGTCGGTCGAGTTGGGGCCGACGTTGGTCAGCAGGGGCGGCGCGACGACCGCCGTGAAGCCGGGGCAGGTGTTGTCGACGACGAGCGTGATATTGGCGGCGGCGCCGGTGGGGTTGCCGACTTTGAACGTTAGTGTGTCGGGCTGGCCGGCGACCAGGGTCTCGGTGACGTCGAGGTTGCGCTGGGTTGTGATCACGATCGGCTGCTCGTTGGCGTTGCGGGGCAGTATGGTGATCTTGATCTGGATGCAGTAGTGGCCCGACGAGGCCGGCGTGAAGATGCCCTGGACGATCACATTGCCGTTACCAGGAATGGTGGCATTGCGGGTGTCGAAGGTGTTGAAGTTCAGGCCAATACCGAAGCGGTTCGGGCTGGTCTGGAACTCGACGACGATGGCGCGGCTCTCGCTAGTGGCGTTGCTGATCTTGACCGAGATCGTGCTGGGTTTGCCGGCGATCAGCGGGTAGGGGTGGATCGCGATCTCGCTCTCGGCGAACATTGGGTCGTCGTTGGGTAGGCGGATGGGCGGGCACTCGACTTTGTGGGTGACGACGTTGCTGGGCACCGGGAGCTTGCCGGGGATCAGCAGCCCGGCGCGGTTGCTGACGGTGCGCTGGTTGTTGCACTGCGCCTCGCTGACTAGCACTTTGAATGAGACGCTGCCGCTGCCGCCGGGTGGTATGACCCAGATCAGCGAGCCATCGACGGTGAGCGTGGCGCCTGCGGTGGCGCTGCCGGGCACGTAGTCGGTGTGTGCCGGGATGGTGTCGACCAGCTTGACCTCGACCTGCTCACAGTTGGTGTAGGTGATGGTGTAGCGGATCACGTCGCCCGGCTCCACGGTGGTGCCACTGGCCGGGTCACTGGTCTTGGTGACAATACATTCGGGCGGCGGCTGCGGCTCTTGCCCGCATTGGAAGACGCTCATGTATGCGACGGCGTTGAGGAACAGCGTTTTGCCGTCGGGTTCCATGACGTTCGGGTTGCCGCTGAAGCCCCATAGCAGCCGGCAGCCCTCCTGGATGATCGAGGCGTGGTCGGTGGTCGGGTTCTCCAAGCCGACGACGGCGACGTTGGGCGGTGTGTCATTCAGGTAAATGCCGACGGTGTTGACCGGCTCGGTGTAGACAATAACTGAGGCGTCAGCAAGGCCGGTGTAGTAGGCGGGCGGCGGCGGCGGTACAGTGGGCTTGTTGACCCGATCCTCGGGGCCGTGCCAGCCGTTGGGCCAGCCGATGAAGAGCGACAGCTTGCCGAAGAATGCGTAGCCGCCCTCGCCAAGGCCGATGATCGGGATGCGGGCGTCCCGGATGCGGTTGACCTGGTCGGGGCTGATATCGGGCGGCGGCGCGGTCGAGCCCCAGCGGTCGAGATCGCCGGTGTCGTCGGCGACGATGATCAGGTCGTAGTTTGCGGCGCCGGCGGGGGCGCGGAACACGGTCGTGAGCACGCTGCCGAGCGGGATCAAGTCGACGGTGTAGCCGGCGCCGGTGAGCAGGTTGTAGAAGCTGGCCGCGTCGGCGGTGTTGCCGCGGTAGATGTAGGCGATCCGGCCGCGCTGCGGGGTGGTGCACGGCCCGTCGGCGAGCTGGGCGAACTGCCAGGTTCGCGGCTGGTCGAAGAACTGATTGCTGGGCCAGCCGTAGTCGTCGCTCATGGCGCTGAACCAGTGGTGGTAGGCGGCGATGCCGAACAGCTTGCCGCAATCGCCGAGGAAGAAGCGACCCAAGCTGACCTGCCACTCGACGGTCTCGACCTCCTGGTTGGTGGTCGAGGCCCCATCCCAGAACGACACGATCGCGGCGTTGGCGACGTAGCCATTGGCGACGCCGGTGCCGTTGAAGCTGCTCTTGGTCGTACCGGGGATGTTGACCCGCAGCGCGTAGTCATCCTTCTGGGCGAAGTCGTAGCTGCTGCCGTCGGCCTGCGGATCGAGGTAGAGCGAGCCAAAGCGGCCCTCGAAGGTGCCGGGGTTGGCGCGCATACAGACAAACAGGAGATTACTGTTGTGTTTCAAAAAGACGGTGCCGGTCTTCCCGCCGCCGTCGTCGAACGGCTTGGCGACGGCGTCGGTGTACTCGCCACAGTTGCCGTCGACCTTGGGCGCCGTCTGGCTGAACGGGATCACGAGCCGGCCGTCGGCCTGCTGGGCAATGCCAGCCCGCCCGGCGGCCGTTCCCGGCAAGCCGGTGGCGCCGGCAGCCTGGGCAACCAGGGTGACCAACCAAAGCGCCAACATGATCAGGTGGATGGAAAGACGTGCGGTTCGCTGGTGCATCGATACCTCCTTACCTTTGGGTGGCACTTCTCTGCGCCGTGGATGATACGATCAGACGGGTACACGACTCGACCGAGACCTCCTTCTTTGCTTAGGCAAGGTTTTGGGTGATGCCGTTCTCCTTTACAATCTGGGTGGGGAAAGACTGAGAGGGCAGCCCCCTCACCTCCCTTTTTTTCCCAGAACTGTAAAGCTCCCAAGAACCTTGTCTTACAAACGGACGATCAACATGCGAGATACACTCGCGAGGTGTCAGCAGAGAGACGGATGATCGATCGGGAATCTTTCCTCCCTTTCCCGCGTTTGGCGCAACGGCGGGAGAGAAGCCGCGATCAGGGCTGCGAGGTGGGGCTGGATAACAGCGAGGGTACCAGGTTGCACACCCAGGGGCCAGAGCGGCACTATAGCAGAGGGCGCACTTCTTTGCAACCTGCCGCCGGGCGCATGCGTACAGTAGTTGAACGATGGGCCGGTTTCGTGCTAGAATGGGGAGCCATGCGTTCCGGTATGGCACTGGGCCGCGCCGGGTTACATGAAACGTCAATCGTTGTAAGGACCACCAAGCCAATTAAGGAGGCGATGATGTCCATTTTCAGCCGCGTGCGTGACCTCATGAGCGCGAATATCAATGCGATGCTGGACTCTGCCGAGGACCCCGAGAAGATGGCGGAGGAGTACCTGCGCCAGCTCACCAATGAGCTGTACGAGACCAAGACCAGCGTTGCCTCAGCGATGGCCGACGCAACCAAGCTGAACACCAAAGAAACGCAGTTCGGCGCTGAGTCGGAGCAGTGGGAGGCGAAGGCGACGGCGGCGCTGCGAGCCGGCAACGAGGAGCTGGCCAAGGCAGCGCTGTCGCGCAAGGTCCAGGCGGCCAAGCTGGCCGATCAGTACCGGCAGCAGTCGGACGCGCAGGACGAGCAGGTTGAGCAGCTTCAGCAGGCGTTGGTGCAGCTTGAGACCCGCATCGCCGAGACCAGGGCCAAGAAGGAGCTGATCGTCGCCAAGAAGAACCGGGCGCAGACCCAGGAGGCGATCCAGCGCACCGCGCGCGGCCTTGGCAACATCAGCGCGCTGGACAAGCTGGACCAGTTGGAGGAGCGAGTGGACGATCGTCTGGCCCAGGCCGATGCGATGTCGAAGCTGGAAGGCGACTCGCTCGAGAACAAGTTCCGCGACCTGGAGCGCGATCAGGAGGTCGATAACGAGCTGGCCGAGCTGAAGCGCAAGCTGGGGCAGTAACACCTGACCGGGTGACAAGGTGAAGGGGTGACAAGGTGAATCAATATCGCCTTGTCACCCCTTCACCTTGTCATCGTGTCATCGTGTCAGCTTGTCATCGCCATACCCGGCGGCCGGCATATAGAACCTGGTCGCGTAGTCTTTGACCATGCGGCGTGTGCTGAAGACCGGCGCGACCGTGGCGATCGCCTCTTTGGTGACGGGCATCCAACGCTGCGGGATACCGTCGGCGTCCCGCTCGTAGAACATCGGCACGACTTCCTGTTCCAGGAGTTGGTAGAGGTGCTGGGCGTCATTCCAATCCTGCTCGTCCTGGTTGGCGTACTCACGCTCCTCGCCGATCGCCCAGCCGTTGCGCCCGTTGTAAGCCTCCGGCCACCACCCGTCGAGAATACTCAGGTTGGGCGCGCCGTTCAGGCTGGCCTTCTGGCCGCTGGTGCCGCTGGCCTCGTGCGGCCGGCGCGGCGTGTTCAGCCAGATATCGACCCCCTTGACGAGATGGCGCGCGACGCACATATCGTACTCCTCCAGGAAGACGATCTTACCGACGAAGCCGGGCTGCTGCGACATCCGGTAGACCTCCTGGATGAATAGCTTGCCGGGGTGGTCGGCGGGGTGCGCCTTGCCGGCGAAGATAATCTGGAGCGGGCGCTGGCCGTGGTTGAGGATGGCCTGGAGGCGACCGGGGTCCTTGAACAGCAGCGTCGCGCGCTTGTAGGTCGCGAAGCGCCGAGCGAACCCGATCGTCAGCGCCTCCTCGTCGAGCACCGGCAAGACATCCAGTGACGAACCCATGCGTAGGTGGCGCAGGCGCGTGCGCTCGCGTGCGAACACGACCAACTCACGCTTGAGGGCGGCCCGCGTCTCCCACAGCACACTATCGGGGATCTCTTGGATCTTCTGCCAGCGCGCCGTGTCGTCCAGGAACTCCTCCCAATCGCTGCCCAGGTATGAGTCGAACAGGCGCCGCATTTCGGGGGCCAGCCAGGTGGCGGTATGGACGCCGTTGGTAATCGAGGTGATCGGGACCTGGTCCTGGCCCGTGCTCGGGAACAGCCATTGCCACATGCCGCGCGCGACGTGGCCATGAAGCTTGCTCACACCATTATGCCGCTCGGACAGCTTCATCGCCAACACCGTCATTGCGAAGGTCGGCCCCCAACTCTGGTGCTGCATGGCCACGTCGAAGAACTGATCGCGGCTAAGACCAAGCTGCGGCCAGAATTGCCCAAAGTACTTCTCGATCATCGGCAGCGGGAAGGCGTCGTTGCCGGCCGGGACGGGGGTGTGGGTGGTGAAGACCGAGCGGGCACGGATCTCCTGGAGCGCCTCGGCGAAGCTCTTGCCCTGCCGCACTAGTTCGCGGGCCAGCTCAAGCACCAGGAAGGCCGAGTGCCCCTCGTTCATATGCCAGACGGTCGGCGTGATGCCGAGCTGGCGTAGCGCCCGGATGCCGCCGATCCCCAGCACGATCTCTTGAGCCACCCGCATTTCCTGGTCGCCGCCGTACAAGCGCGCCGACAGCTCGCGGTCCTGCGAGCTGTTCGGGTGGATATCGGTGTCCATCAGGAACAGGGGGATGCGCCCAACCTGGATTCGATAGACTTTGGCGTAGATCGTGCGGCCAGGCAGCTCGACCTCGACGACAACCTCATGGCCGTCGGGCGTGAGCGCCGGTGTCGCGGGGATATCGGCGAAGTTCAGCTTGGCGTAGATCGCCTCCTGCCAGCCGCTCTGATCCAGCCACTGGCGGAAGTACCCCTGCGGGTAGATAAAGCCAACCGCGACGAACGGCAGCCCCAGGTCGCTGGCCTCTTTGGCGTGGTCGCCGGCCAGGATGCCCAGGCCGCCGGAGTAGATCGGCAGCGACTCGTGCAAGCCGAACTCAGCCGAGAAGTAGGCGATGGTCGCGTCGCGCGCGTCCGGGTAGGTGCGCTTGAACCAGGTATCGGCTGAACTCATGTAGCGGTCGAAACTGACCAGCACCCGATCGTACTCCTGTAGGTAGGCTTCATCGGCGGCGGCGGTCTCCAGCCGGCGCTGGCGCACATCGCGCAGGAAGTCGACCGGATTATGGTAGTCCTGCTCCCACAGCTCCGGATCGATCCGGCGATACAGTTCCTGCGCTTCGGGGTGCCAGGTCCACCATAAATTGTAGGCTAGCTCACGGAGCCGTGTGATGCGCTTGGGGATGGGGGTGAAGATCAGATCGGCGCTAGTTATCTCCACAGGAACAGCCTCCTTTTCAGCCAGCAGATGAGGCGACAGAACCGAGCTTATGCTCATATAGCATTCCTATCAGGGTTGTAAGTGGGAAGGGGTTTTTGTGGGGGCTTCCCCCACACCCCCTTTTACAACTCATTTAGGAACGCTATAGGGCTGATCAAGATCGGCGCCTCGGTCTGCCGCTGCCCAGCGGGCATTGTACGCAAAGATAGAATATCTGTCCAGTCAACGTTGCTGGTTAGTTGACAAATATGTCAGGGTATGCTACTGTCTGGCCCATTCTACTCACCTAAACCGCTTTAAGACAAGGTTTCAGGCGGCGCCATTTCACTTTACAATGTGATTGGGAGAGCCTGAGGGGCTGCCCCTCAAACCCCCTTTGACAAGGTTTCAGGCGGCGCCATTTCACTTTACAATGTGATTGGGAGAGCCTGAGGGGCTGCCCCTCAAACCCCCTTTTCTCAGACTTGTCTCATGCCTCAAATTCGCTTCCGTCATCTTCCATCTTCAGGAGCAATGCTGTGGCAGATTCCCCCACGATACCCCAGGCATCGGCCGATTTTGTGTTCGGCACGCTGGCGACCGACGACCTGCGCCTGGCGCACATGCGCGCGGCGCAGGCCGGCGTTGCACACGCCCACCGGCTTGAGCCGCCGGACCCATCGCCGGGCGAGCCGGTCACCGTCCACGTCAGCCTGGGGCCGCAGATCAGCGCCGAGCATGTGACATGCTACTACACGACCGACGGCCGCGAGCCGCAGGGCCGGCGCGGGAGCGCCACGCAGGGCGATACAGTGGAGCTGGCGCGCGCCGGGGTTGTGTGGAACACGTTGCTGTGGGGCTACTGCGAAGCGTGGGTGGGGAGCCTCCCGGCACAGCCGGCCGGAACATTGGTGCGCTACCGGATCGAGACCTGGTCGCCCCACGGCGAGGAGTCGCGCTGGGCCAGCGAAATAGCGGGCGTGGTGGTGGGGGAGCGCCCGGATAACCTCCACGCCGACGACGAGCGCCTGTTCGCCGTGTCTATCGACCGGCCGCTGTGGCCGCTCCGCCGCACCGGCAGCTACGCCTACCACGTCGACCAGGATCGCGTGCCGGACTGGCTGCGCGACGCCGTGATCTACCACGTATTCATCGATCGGTTCAACCCCGGCGGCGGGAAGCCCTTCGCCGCGCCGCCGACGCTGGGCGGATTCTTCGGCGGCACGATCCGCGGTGTGACCGAGCAACTGGAGTATATCGCCGCGCTCGGCACGACCTGCCTGTGGCTTTCTCCGCTGTTCCCCAGCCCCTCGCACCACGGCTACGACGCGACCGACTACCAGGGGATCGAGCCGCGGCTGGGCAGCGCGGAGGACCTGCGCGAGCTGATCGACGCGGCCCACGCGCGCGGCATCCGCGTGATCCTCGACTATGTCGTCAACCACGTCTCGATCGAGCACCCGGCCTTTCGGAGCGCGCTGAATAATCAGCAGAGCCCTGAGGCGGGCTGGTTCACCTTCACGCGCTGGCCCGACCAGTACCTGAGCTTTTTCGGCGTGCCGGAGCTGCCACAGATCGACAGCAACTCGCCGGGCGCGCAGGCGTATATGATCGAGCACGCCCGCGCCTGGCTGCGGCAGGGGATCGACGGCTTCCGCCTGGACTACGCCAATGGCCCATCGCACGCCTTCTGGAGCATGTTTCGCGCGGCGACCAGGGAGGTCAAACATGACAGCATCACCCTGGGCGAGGTCGTCGAGACGGCGGCGCTGCAAAGCACCTACCAGGGCCGCATGGACGGGTGTCTGGACTTCTTGCTGCTCCAGGCGCTGCGCCAGTTCTTCGCGTTCAGCACGCTGACGCCCGCGGCCTTCGACACGCTTCTGCGCCGGCACCTGGCCTTCTTCCCGGCCGACTTCGCGCTGCCGTCATTCCTCGACAACCACGACATGAATCGGTTCCTGTGGGTGATCGGCGGCGACACGCGGCGGCTCAAGCTGGCGGCGCTGTGCCAGTTCACGCTGCCACACCCGCCGATCGTCTACTATGGCACCGAGGTCGGCCTTTCGCAGCAGCGCGATGTGCGACGCGCCGACGGCAGCGGGCACCCGGAAGAGTCGCGCCTGCCGATGCTGTGGGGGGCGGCGCAGGACCAGGAGTTGCTGGACTTCTACCGCCGGCTGGCCGGCCTGCGGCGCGCGACGCCGGGGGTCTGGCGCGGTACACGCCGCACGATGATCGCCGACGAGCAGAGTGGGCTGTATAGCTATAGCTGCGCCGACGATCAGCACCAAGTCATCGTGTGCTTGAATAATGGCGGGCTCCCGCAGGCGATCCCACTGCCGGACGGGCACCTCGCGCTGGCGACCGACGCGACGACGACGCTGGAGCGCGGCGTGCTGACTCTGCCGGCGTTCGGAGGGGCTGTGGTGGTCGGCCCGGCTTCGTGAAGCCTTCCAGCCACAAATGAATTTGTGGCCTGAAACCGCAAACACGTTGAAACGTGTTCGGGAGCAAACTCAACGTGTTTGAACACGTTTGCTGCTTTCAGAGACTGTTTGAAAAGGGGGAGTTTGAGGGGGCCGCCCCTCAAGAATCACCTTTCCACCACGGAGCAGGGGCGAGGCAATGCCCTTTTCAAACAGTTTCTCAGGCATCGAATTCATTCGATGATAACCGAAGTTCTATGGCCGAAACAGGTGCCCGCACAGATCTAGGCGCGTGGAGCAAGGTCACACGGGTGGGCCGGGCCGTCTCCTGGGCGCTCTGCGGCATCCTGGGGCTGGCGGTCGCCGCTCACCTGCTGTTCTTCGCGATCCACGCGACCCACTCGTTCAGCTACCCCTACCCGCTCGACTACGGCGAGGGACCGCTGCTGGGCCAGGTACACCTGCTCCGCGTCGGGACGCCGATCTGGCGGCTCTACGCCGACCCCGCCGCCCCACCGTACGCGGTCGTCAACTACCCGCCGGTCTATCACGCGCTGGCGGCCCTGGTTGCGCTCCCTTTCGACGCGCCCGGCGGCACGCTGCTGGCCGGTCGGCTCGTCTCGCTGGCGGCGACGGTCGCGGCGGTCGTGGCGTTGTGGCGCTTGTCCGGCTCTCCCTCTCCCCCTCTCCCCCTCTCGCAGGAATGGGAGAGAGTGAGAGGCGCACTCACCCGCCTGCTGATTGTGCTGGCGTTCCTGGCGCTGCCGATCGTGCGCGAGTGGGCGGTGGTGATGCGCGTCGATATGCTCGGCGTGTGCCTGGGGCTGTGGGGGCTGCTGATCGTGCGACGAAACGCCGGGACCGGGCGCGTCTTGTGGGCCGCGCTCCCGCTCACGCTCGGCGTGCTGGTGAAGCCCTCGCTGCTGGCCGCGCCGGCCGCCGCGCTGCTCTGGCTGTTCTTCCGCGACCGGCGGCGGGCGCTGCTCCTGGCGCTGGCGATCGGCGCCGGCGGCGGGCTGGCCTACGTGCTGCTGGAGAGCGCCAGCGGCGGCTGGTTCACCGCCCACGTCCTGGCGGCCAATATCAACGACTGGCAGCCGAAGCTCGCCTACGGATTCTGGCGCGACCAGATGATCATTCTGTGGCCATTGGTAGCCGCCGGCGTCCTGGGCGGGCTGGCGGGCCGCCTGCTGCGCGAGCCGGTCGGCCAGGCGGGAAGCAATATCACCCCGCAGATCGCGATCCTGCTCCCGCTGTACTACACGCTCTTCGGAGCGATCGACGCATACGGCGTCGGCAAGGTCGGTGCGTACGCGAACTACTTTCTGGAGTTCTACGCCGGGCTGATCTGGCTGGCCGCATCCACGGCCCGACCACAAAGAACCGAGAACCGAGAACCGAGAACCGAGAACCGAGAACCGAGAACTGAGGGGGAGAGGGGGAGAACATCCTCCATCCTCCATCCTCCATCCTCCATCCTCTATCCTCTATCCTCAATTCTCGTCGTGTTGTTCGTCATCGCCGCGCTGCTGCGCTACTACCCGACCTGGAGCGCGAACTACCTCAAGCTGGCCGGGATCATCGAGCAGAGCAACCCGCCGCGGGTCGCCTTCGGTCGCTATGGCGTGTGGCAGGATCTGCGGCGCGAGCGCGACATCCTCGACACGCTCGGCGGCGTCAACGCGGCGCTGGTGGCCGAGGTGCGCGCGGCCGGGGCGCCGATCTTCACCGATGTGCCGGGGGTCGCGGCGCAGGCGGGGCAGCTCGCCCGAACTCCAGGCGTTCGAGCACCGCCAGCTCCTCGACGCCGGCCTGTGGGACCAGCGCACGCTCCTGCGCGACCTCGCCAACGGCCAGGTGCCGTTGGTCGTGCTCGACTACCTGGGCAACTGGCTGACGCCGGAGATGATCGCGCTGATCACCCATCGCTACGGGCAGGAAGGCTCGCGCGGCACCTATGACTTGTACCGCCCGATCGACCCCGGCCCGCCGGTCGCCCTCGACCTCGATTTCGAGGCCGGGCTGCGGCTGGCCGGGTACCACCTGCGCCCGCCGCTCGGCACCCGGGCCTACGACGGCGGCGATACGGTGCTGCTGATGTTGGACTGGCGGCGTACGTCGGACGCGCCCCCGGCAAGCTACGAGGTCGTCGCGCAACTGACCGACGAGGCCGGCCAGGTGCTGCTGGAGACGACCCGGCCGCTGCTCTACGGCGCGTTCCCGCCCGCCGCCTGGCCCGACGATGGCCTCGTGCAGCACATACAGCCGATCGTGCTGCCGCCCGAGCTTCCGGCCCGCACCTACCAGCTCGCGGTCACGCTGCGGGCGGGCGGGCGCGACCTGGCCGCGCCGCGCGCCATCGCGGCGCTGCCGGTGCAGGAGCCGGTCGGCCGCATCCTGGGCGATGGCGGCTACTTCGTCCCCGCGCCGCTGCTTGAGGCGTGGCAGCGCGCCGGCGGCTACGATGGCCCTGGCGACCCACTCATGCCGGCGATGCCTTTCCCCGACGCCACGCTCCAGTGCTTCGCGCGCGCCTGCCTGCGGCTCGAGGGCACCTACCTCAGCCGCCTACCGCTCGGCGAACTGATCCACCTGGCTGACGCCGGGCTACAGCCGGCCCCGGCGCAGGGCGAGGAACGAGGCTTCCCGCAAACGGGGCTGTTCATGCGGGGGGACTTCCTGGCCTACTGGCAGGAGAATGGCGGCGTGGCGGTCTTTGGCCCCCCAATCTCAGCAGAGCTTATTCGCGGCGACCGGATCGTGCAATACACCCGCTACGCCCGGCTTGAGCGCGCACTCGACGGGGGAGCCGTACGGGTGGGGAACCTGGGCGAGGAGTTCTTACGCCTGCCGGGCGGTGTGCCCTATCGCTGGCCTTAGAAAGGGGGAGTTTGAGGGGCGGCCCCTCAAGAAGCCCTTTTCCACTGGCCATAGAAAGGGGGAGTTTGAGGGGCGGCCCCTCAAGAATCCCTTTTCCACCACGAACAGTTTGTGACGGCTCCCAGGGCCGAGGCACCTGGGCTTCTGACTGTGCCGCCCCACAGTCATCTATCACAACCGGAGTGTTTGGAGACCTCGATGCAAGATATTGAGCGCTGCATTCTTATCACGATCCATCACCAGCCCGCAATGTGGGCAGGTGTGGGTGCGCTCGCTCAACTTCTTTTCGACCAGCTCACCGCAATGAGAGCACATCTTGGACGTATCGCGGGGGTTCACCAGGATGACCAATCGGCCAGCTTCTTCCGCTTTGCTGATCGTCATACTGACAAACTGGCTCCATGCCACGTCCATAATGCTTTTGCGCATCCCACGCCCTTTGCTCACTCCCATTTGCTGTGGCTCAAGGTCTTCAAACACGATCACCTGATAGGTATTCACCAGTTCACGGCTGCGCTTGTGTGCAAAGTCCGAGCGTCGATTGGCGATCCGTTCATGAATGTGCGCCAATGCCTTCTTGCGATGCCGATTCTCATCCCACTTTTGGGCATTCTTAGCGGCATCCTTCAACTTCTGCGCACGCTTGAGGTCGGCTTCGTCACGGCGATATAGCGAAGAGCAAAACCATTGATCCATATTAGGAAGGAACCGATAGCCACAATGCAGGAAAAAGGCGCGAGCATCGGCGGCCGTAATCTGGGACAAGGCAGTTGCGATGGCCGCTTGCAACGCCTCACGGGTGCGAGCAGCTGCGTGACGCAATGCGGCTTTAATCTTGGCAAAGGCCAGCTCAATCGGTGAATAATCGGGCGAATAAGGCGGCAGATACACCAAAGTACAGCCGCACGCGGCGATAATCTCCTTCACCCGTGAGCTTTTGTGGGCGCTGAGATTATCAAGCAGCACGAGCTGACCTGGGCGCAAGCTCGGTGCCAACACTTGCTCAAGGTAGCTGGTAAAGATCAGCCGATCTACCCCACCCTCAACCACCATCGCTGGCCCCATACCCTGCGCGCTCAGGCTGGCGATGGTGGTGGTATTGATCGGGGTATTGCGGGGCACATCACTGAACGCGCGTTCGCCAATCGGTGCCCAGGCATGTGTGGGATGCAGATCCAGATTGCTGCCGAACTCGTCCAGCACCACGATGTCGCAGGCATCCAAGCTGACTTGCTGGAGCGCGAACAGAGCACGTTGCCACGGATCGCGTTCGCTGGCCCTCAGTGTCTTTTTTTTCGCGACCAGCCCAAGCGGCGGAAGGCGCGCGCGATGGTCCAAGGGCTGAGAGAGGTGCCCTGGTCGGCATTCCACAGGGCGGCGTGCTCGGCGAGAGTGGCATCGGGAGCCGCCTCCAACTGGATACGCAGGAGGGTTTGCTGATCGGAAGTGATGATGGTAGCACGACCGGAGGGACGTAGGGGAGTGAGATCGCCTTTGGTACGGCGCAGGTGGAGCCAGCGCTTGATGCTGCCCAGGCTGACTTGGAAGATGCGGACAGCGTCGGCACGGGTCATACCGGCATCGAGGGCAGAGAGCACGCGCGTGCGTAAGTCGACTGAATATGGTTGCATAGCTCTTACTATACCATAAGATCAATAGTTTTGCTCTTCGCTATAGAAGCGTGGGTTCTCGATCTGTTCACCGTTCGAGAGGGTGGCGAACGAGGAGAGCCCGACATCCACGCCCGTAATGTGCTCAGTCAGTGGCAAAGGATGCGCCTCCGTCTCACAGGAAAAGCAAGCATACCACTTACCAGTACGCGAGCGAGTGAGTGTGACCGTCTTGGGCGTTCCCTCTATGGGCCGATGCAAGACCACCTGTACCGCGCCGATCTTACTCACAATCAATCGATCGTCCTCGATCCGCACACCGTTCCCGTATTGCGGATAGGTGATGCTATCGTAGCGCCCGAAGCTCTTGAATCGCGGATACCCAGGATCGTCAGCCCCCTCTCTCACGCGGCGAAAGAAGGCTTGAAACGCCAGATCAACGCGCTGAGTGACGTTCTGCAAGACCTGGCTATGCACCAGCTTGAGTGACGGTCCCGTTTCCTTCCAGAGCGGCAGCATGGCCTTCGTCTCATACCAGGAGAGCGAAATGCCCTGCTCATAGGCATCTCGGCGGGTCGCAAGCGTCTGGTTGTACACCCAGCGACACGCTTCCAACATCGCATTCAGGATGCGCCGCTGGCCGTTCGTGAGATAGATGCGGTATTTGAAGGCTTTTCGCATACGTTTAGTGTAGCACAAGCCCACCTAAATCACAACATCTGTTCTGGTCTAAAGCGGTTAAAACGAGTAAAGGGCGTGCTCTCCCAAGGCTAAAGCTCCTGGGGTTTACGCCCTCCTTTTCTAAAATCGCTGGAAATACGCGAACAGCTCAGAGCGAACGGCGTCCAGCATCTTCAGCTTGGCGGTCACGAGCTTAATGCCTAGCTTGCTGGTTACGGGGTAGAGCAGATCAAACACGTCCTGCGACTTCACGTGGATCTCTTTCGGCATCATGCCGGCCTGCTCGGCCATATCCAGCAACCGATCGCGAAAGGCCGCCCGATACTCCGAGCGCGGCGCCATTTGGGTATCGAGGATCATCCCCGAGCCAGGATCGACCCACAGCGACATATACGGAAAGTACGGCCGCTGATCGCGCGTTTCCTGAACCGGACTCGGCGCAAAGAACACATCGGCCTCCCAGATCGTCTGGCGAATGGCGGCCCGCTGCTTGATCCGCCGCACGCGCAGCTCATCGACCGGGCGATCAACGACCTGCTCTTCGCCCAACGGCTCGGGCTGCCGCCACTGATCGCGCCAGACCACTCCTTCACTCGTCTGCTCGGGCGTTCGCACCAGGTACAGGTCGCGCTTGGGTGGCTTGAGCAGCTTGCGATTCTGCTTAAAACGTAGGGCAACATCGAGGGCCTGCTGGAGCGCGACGGTTAAGAAGCGCGCCTCATCGCCGGTCACAAACCAGGGCTGATAGCCGGGCAGGTAGCTCCTGAACGCCGGCCACACATTGCGGCCACGGAACTTCAGCCCCAGCTCCTTGATCACATTCAGATCACGCTTGTCCAGCTCATTGCGGTCCTCGAACGAAGCCATCAAGCAGAGCTGAACGTGTAAAACGGCGTCCGCCGAGCGCAGCATCCCCGTCTGCATCTGGCGATAGCCCTCCAGACCTTTGGTTCCCAGGTAGACTGCAAGCGCAAATACCTCGCCAAGATTGCCCAGTACGCAGCAGTAGCCGATCTCGTCGGTCTCCGGATTCTGCACGCCGAACAGGTCCGAGTCCAGCATCCAGGTCCAGCACTCGATCTGTTTGAACGTAACGGCGGCATCATACAGCGCCCGCAGATCATGCCTCTCCGGCTCCACGTTCTGCTGCTCGGTCATAGTTGCCTCCGGCTCAGATACAAGGTTTCGGGTCGCGCCATTCTACACGACAATCTGAGTGAGGGAACTAATGAGGGGCTGCCCCCTCAAACTCCCCCTTTTCTACCTGACAATCTGAGCGAGGGAACTAATGAGGGGCTGGCCCCTCAAACTCCCCTTTTTAGATGCTACCGGCGCCGCACCGGCTGCTCGACCGAGGCGATCGGCAGCGGCTGATCGAGGCCCTGGTAGGCCCCACGCAGCGCGTTCCAGCGCACCACCAGGACATCGCGCAGGTTACGCAGCGAGTCGCGCAGCGGATCGACCTTGGTCTCGGTGCCATAGCGCCACAGCACCGGCACCTCGGCCACGCGGTAGCCGCGGCGGCGGGCCAGGAACAGCACCTCGACATCGAACGCCGTGACCGCCGGGCCGCGCACCACCCGCGCCCGATCATCGTAGAGCCGCACGCGCTGAAACAGATCCTGCGCGACGGCATACCGAAACGCTTTGAAGCCGCACTGGGTATCCTGAATCCCACCCACCGCGACCACCCGCACGATCAGATTGAACACGCGCCCCATGAAGTGCCGGTAGCGCGGCTCGCCCTGGCGGCGCGCGCCCAGCCCCTCGCGCGAGCCGATCACCACATCGGCCCCGGCTGCGAAAGACTGCGCGACCTTCTCCCACTCCTCGATCGGCACCGCCAGGTCGGCGTCGGAAAAGAGCACATACTCGCCACGCGCCGCCAGCACCCCTTTACGCACCGTATAGCCTTTGCCGCGGTGATCCAGCCGCAGCAGCCGCAGCTCCGGGCGCTGCGCCATCAGCCGCTCGACCAGCGCCGCCGTGCCGTCGTCGCTGCCGTCGTCGGCCACGATCACCTCGAAGCGGTAGGGCTGGCGCTCCAGGTAGTCCAGGATCTGCGCCAGCGTATCGGGCAGCCGCTGCTCCTCGTTATACGCGGGCACGACCACGGACAGGTACGGCTGCTCGGGCGGGGTGTTCACAGTGACACTCCTGCGTAGGTCAACGACGCGGCCAGGTGCGGGCCGGCGGCCGTCGAAAATCGATGCGATCGTTTGCGGAGGAAGCGCGGCAGCGCCGGCACGCTTGACAACTGCCCATAAAGCCGGGCACGCGCGGCCGGCTCACGGATATGCCGGAGCGAATCCAGCGCGAACCCGAGCTGCGCCCACAGCATCGCCCGCCAGTGGCGGCGCACCAGCAGGCCCGGCATATTCTTGGCCCACACCAGCGCAAAGTTGCGCCCGCAGTAGTAGCTGGCCAGCGACCCGCCGCCCGTCGCGCTCAGCCGGTGGTAGACGACCGCCTGGGGCACATAGATCGTACGGAAGCCGTGCAGCCGGGCGCGCAGGTTCAGATCCACATCCTCGCAGTACATGACCAGATCTTCGTCGAAGAGCTGGCTGCCCTCGGCAAGCGCCTCCAGCGCCGCACGCCGGTACGCCGCCGCGCCCGCGCACGGCCCGAAGACCTCCTCCATCACATCGTACTGGCCGCGGTCGCGCTGCCACACCCCGCGATTGCCCGGCACCCCGTCGACGCGGTAGTAATCCCCAGCCGAGTGCAGGTGGTCGCGCCGGTCGAACAGCAGCAGCTTGCTGGCGGCAAAGGCGTAGCCGGGGAAGCGGTCGAGCGCGCCGGCCAGGTGCTCGACCCAGCGCGGGTGCGCCTCGGTGTCGTTGTTGAGCAGCACGACATACTCGCCGCCGGTGGCGTGGAAGGCGACATTCACCGCCGCCGCCAGCCCGCGATTCTCGCGCAGCGCGATCACCTGGACTTCCGGGTAATCGCGCGCCAGCAGGTCGCGCGAATCGTCATGCGAGCCGTCATCGACCACGACGACGCAAAAATCACGGCGTGACTGACGCCGCAGCGCGTTCAGGCAGGTCGGCAGGTGGGCGACCCCGTTGTAGTTCGGAATGATGATGTCGATCACAAGCGCGCATGATAGAAGATAGTCGAATTGGCGTCAAATAGGTCGGGCGACGCCGATCTACTTTACAATGTGGGTGGGGTGAGACTGAGGGGGCTGCCCCCTCAACCCCCTTTTTCCCAGATTCGTGCGGTGCGCCGGGCGCAGGGGAAGATCCTTGGCGTCTTGCAAGCCCACAAATGTTGGATTCGGCCCTGTGACGCTCAGGCCGTGCAGCTCGGCCCGGTTGTTGACCTCGTCGCTTTCGGCGACTGCGCCACCGGCCACGCCGGGGTAGTAGCTATCGGTGTAGACGTAGATGTCGCTCGTGCCAGACGCGAAGTAGCCCGGCCAGATCGAATAGCCGGCCGGCAGGCTCAACGACGACAGCATGACACTCTGCCCCGGCGCCAACCCGCTTGTCACCTCCCACGCCATGCCGAAGCACGGCTGCATACCACAGCGGGCGTTCCACAACTGGTTGGCTTCTGTCGGTGGGACTGACGGGTTGAGGTACAAATCGACCCAGAAAGCGCCGGCAGGCGCATTTCCTCGATTTCGTGATCGTCACCTCAATCTCGACTAGTTCACCGGCAGCAAACGTCTGCCTCGCAGGACTAATCCGCACCGTGCTGATCAGATCCGGTAGGCCAGTTGACTGGATGAATGGCAGATACACTCGTCGCGAACCTCCCGGCCCTGGTGTGGCGATCGGCGTGTTGGTCGGGGTGTTGGTTGGCGTGTTCGTGGAAGTATTCGTCGGTGTGTTGGTCGGCGCGTTGATCGGCGTATTGGTCGGCGTATTGGTCGGCGTCGCTGTATCGGTCGGTGTCGGCGTATTGGTCGGCGTCGCTGTATCGGTCGGTGTCGGCGTGTTGGTCGGCGTCGCTGTGTCGGTCGGCGTCGCTGTGTCGGTCGGCGTCGCCGTGTCAGTCGGCGTATTCGTCGGCGTGTTGGTGGCCGTCGGCGTCGCCGTGTCGGTTGGCGTATTGGTTGGCGTCGGCGTCGCCGTGTCAGTCGGCGTATTCGTCGGAGTGTTGGTCGACGTTTCGGTTGGCGTATTCGTCGGCGTTTCGGTCGGGGTATTCGTCGGAGTGTCAGTCGGCGTATTCGTCGGAGTGTTGGTCGACGTTTCGGTCGGCGTATTCGTCGGCGTTTCGGTCGGGGTATTCGTCGGAGTGTTAGTCGGAGTGTTCGTCGGGGTGTTAGTCGGTGTATTCGTCGGAGTGTTAGTCGGTGTATTCGTCGGAGTGTTGGTCGGCGTATTCGTCGGGGTGTTGGTCGGCGTATTCGTCGGGGTGTTGGTCGGGGTGTTGGTAGAAACCAGACACGGGTTGAGGGCCGTGGCTGAGTTACGCGGGTTGGGGGCTCCGGCCGCGAAATCCGCGCTGTTATCGTCGGTGTCGGTGCAGCCACTGCCGCTGCGGATATCGCTCGTCGTAGTCGAGGGTGTGGGGGCGTTCGCCCCTCCTTCGTTACAGTTCGCCGTCGTCCCATAGCCGACAAAATCCACGATATTAGCCCCTGTAGGGCAGGCCCCGGAAAGGGCCGTGGTCGTATTGACGAGTGCCACTTTTGCGGCAGTGGCGCTCATCGCAATCGCGCCGGTCACGTCGGGGGTGGGGAGGTTATTGACTCCGTTTGCGCCGACCGCTTCGGCCACCAGCAAATACCCGCCGGCCGGCACTGAAACATTCGGCAAGTTGGTGGCTTGCCACGCGGTACCGGTCGCCGCCGCGTACTGGACCGACCAGCCGTTTACCGAGACCGCGACGCTGCCCCGGTTGAACAGCTCGATGTAGTCGTTTTTATAGGTGGAACAGCCAGCCGTGCCGCAGCCGGCCCCGCCGTACACCTGGCTGATTACAATTGTTGTGGATACCGCCTGCGCCGTACGAACGCCGCCCAGCCCCGCACCTAACCCGGCGAGCATGATCGTCCCAACGAGCGCGGTTCCCAGGCGTAACAATTTCGTAGTAAGAGGTAGGCGCATGACGCAAAATCCTTCCTTCCACAAGAGTTCGCAATAGTCTAGCAGAATCTGAAGTACCCAACAGGTTCGGAACGCGATCGAAACAGTAGCGAGGCGCTATATATAGCAAACCTATTTGAGTTGTAAATGTGAATGAGTTTTTCTGCGGGGGCTTCCCCACACCCCTTTTACAACTCAGTTATGAATGCTATAGAACGCACATTTTTGAGTTGTAAATGTGAATGAGTTTTTCTGCGGGGGCTTCCCCCACACCCCTTTTACGACTCAGTTATGAATGCTATAGAACGCACATTACGATGCGCGAACCAAGTTGTTGGCTCGCGCATCGTAATAATTGGAGTGTGGCCAAAATCTGTGGGGAGATGCCTACCGGCGCAATGCCGCCGACTCGCGGATGACTAGCTCGGTCGCGACCGTCGGGAGCGCAAGCTGCTGCTTATCCAGCAGACTCAGGACGCCCTGCGCGGCCATGCGGCCTATCTCAAGCGTCGGCACGCGCACGGTCGTCAGCGGCGGCGTGGTGTAGGAGGACGCAAGCTGGTCGTCGAACCCGACCAGCGAGATATCGTCGGGCACCCGGATTCCGTGGCGGTAGAGCGCCAGCCGCGCGCCATAGGCCATCTGGTCGTTCGCCCCGAAGATCGCGGTGAACAGCGCCCCCCGGCTCAGGAGCGCCAGGATCGCCAGCAGGCCGGACTGCTCCGTATAATCCCCCTCCACAATCAGTTGCGGATCAACGGCCAGGCCCGCATCGCTCAGCGCCTGGCTATAGCCCCCTCGCCGATCGACGGCATCCTGGTGGAAGCTCGGCCCGGTGATATGGGCAATGCGGCGGTGCCCCAGCCCGATCAGGTAGCGCGTCGCCTCGTAGGCGCTGTGCCGATCGTCGACCCGCAGGCACTGGCCCTCCAGCCCCGCGACCGTGCGGCCCACCACCACCAGCGGTATATCGGCCGCGATCCGCCGGAGATAATCGTCGGGGTTCAGCCCGCTCATCACGATCAGCGCATCCACGCGCCGCGTCATCAGCAGTACCAGCGCCTCAAGCTCCTGGTCCGTTCGCCAGTTGCCGCTCGCGATCACCGGGTGATAATCGCTGCCGGACAACCCCTGCTCGATCCCGCGCAGAATCGTCCCATAAAACGGGCTGTCGATACTTTGGGTCAGCACCCCGATCGCCGCGCTCCGCCCGCGCTTCAACCCCTGCGCGATCACATTCGGCCGGTAGTTGAGCTGGTCAACCACCGCCAGCACCGCAACCCGCTTGTCCTCCGCGACCGCAGTCGTGCCGTTCAGCACGCGGGAAACAGTGCTCGACGAGACGCCGGCCGCCCGCGCAATATCGTGGATGGTGATGGTTTTATTCATAGCGCACTTATTATACACGCCACGAAATCGATGTCAATACGCACGCCGAATGATCCCGCCGCAGCGACCAGATAAACATCACTTCCAGGCTGCGATTGACAAAATAATAGAGCCGATGCTATAATCGCTGTGACATCGATTTCAAGCCTAATATCTCTCAGAAACTATTTGAAGAGGGTATTCTCTCACCTCCGATCCGTGATGGAAAGGAGATTCTTGAGGGGCGGCCCCTCAAACGCCCCCTTTTCAAACAGTCTCTCGTAACAGATTGGCCTCAAAGGCCAAACTGATCTATTTCTGTGCCGAATCACCGACTTCTCATCCAATGAAGGAGGACTTGATGGTATCACGCACGCATCGGTTGGTCCTGATACTCTGGATCGTCTGCCTGGCCGCCGGCCTGACGACCGGGCCGCGCGCCGCCGCCGCCGAGCCGTCGGCTACCATCGACGACTTCGAGGCGCCCCTGGCCTCCGGCTTCGACGGCAACGGCATCCCGATCGGCTTCTTCACCGCCCAAGACAACAACAGCACCACCACCTTCTCCCGCACCGACAGCCCCCCGGTAGCCGTGCCGGGCGCGCCGTCCCCGAACAACGTCCTCAAGATGGACTTTAACGTCTCGTCCTTCGGCGTCGTGATCCACGGCTTCGAGAACGGCGCCGTCAACACCTGGGTCACACAGGACTGGAGCGCCTACGCCGGCTTCGCGTTCTGGTTCTACGGCACCAATAGCGGCACCACCATCTTTGTCGACGTGATCGACAACCGCAACCCCGGCTCCACAACCGACGACGCCGAACGCTTCAGCCTCACCTTCCCGGACAACTTCAGCGGCTGGCAGCGCATGGAGTTCCCCTTCGACAGCTTCATCCGCAAAGAGATCGGCAACGACGCCCCCAACGACGGCTTCACCCTGACCGAGGTCCACGGCTGGGCCGTCGGCGCGCTGACCACCAGCGGCACCAAGACGTTCTACCTCGACGACGCTGCGATCGAGGGCGTCGCCCCAGTGCGCCCGCTGACGGTCGGCTTCTCGGCCAACTCGTTCAACGTCAAAGAGGGCCGCACCGGCCATGTCACCGTCAAGCTCAGCAAGGCCGCCGAGGAGCCGGTGACGATCGACTACGCCACGGCACCCGGCTCGGCCACCATCGGCCGCGACTACCAACCCACCAGCGGCACGCTGACCTTCGCCCCCGACGTCCTCCAGCAAAGCTTCGCCATCTCGACGCAGGACGACGCCAAGTACGAGGGCAATGAGACCGTGCTGCTGCTGCTCGACAACCCGGACGGCGCCGAGCTTGGCGTGGTCAACCTGGGCCGGCTCAACATCCAAGACGACGACGCCTTCGACCCGACCCTGCTCGACGACTTCGAGCTAGCCCCCGACCTGTTCGAGTCCACCGGCAACCTGTCGCTCACCAACAAAGAGATTGCCGCCGGCGACCCGCTGGCGCTGCCGGGCCAAGGCGCCTACGAGCGCGTGCTGGAGGCGCAGCGCAACAACCCCGGCCGCGCGCCCGGCGCGTTCGTGCGCCGGTTCGCCCACGGCGAGGACTGGAGCGACGCGCAGGGCCTGAGCTTCTGGTACTACGGGCGCAACAGCGGCAAGAGCGTCAAGGTCCGGCTGTTCGACAACCAGGCGCCCGACCCCGGCCCGGCCGGCTGGAAGCTGACCTGGCGCGACGAGTTCAACGGCCCGGCCGGCACCCCGCCCGACCCGAACAACTGGACCCACGAGATCGGCGACGGCACGATCAACGCCAACCCCGGCTGGGGCAACAGCGAGCTTCAATACTACACCGACAGCCCGGCCAACTCCGCGATGGACGGCAACGGCAACCTGCTGCTGACCGTCAAGCCCGAGGACGAAGCCGGCGCGCCGCGCTGCTACTACGGCCCATGCCAGTACACCTCCGCCCGCCTGATCTCCTGGCACAAGGCCGAGTTCGCCTACGGGCGGATCGAGGCGCGCGTTCGCGTGCCGGGCGGCGCGGGCTACTGGCCGGCGTTCTGGTCGCTGGGCACCAACATCGGCGAGGTCGACTGGCCGCAGTCCGGCGAGATCGATTTCATGGAGTTCGTCGGCCGCGAGTTGCACCGGATCTTCGGCACCATCCACGGCCCCGGCTACTCCGGCGGCCAGAGCTTCGGCGGCATCTACGACTTCGCTGCGGAAGTGCCGGACGCCTACCACACCTACACGATCGAGTGGGAGCCGAACAAGATCGCCTGGTACGTCGACGGGATCAAATACCACCAGGCCACGCCGGCCAATGTCGCCCCGAATGAGTGGGTCTTCAACCACCCCTTCTTCGTGCTGATGAACGTGGCCGTCGGCGGCAACTTCGGCGGGCCGGTTGGCGAAGATACGGTCTTCCCGCAGTCGATGGCCGTCGATTACGTGCGCGTGTTCCAGTCGCGCGATAGCGCCGAGCGCTTCGATGCCGCGTTCGCCGACAGCTTCTCCGGCTGGCAGCGCATCACCGTGCCGTTCAGCGCGTTCGCCCGCAGCGCCGACCAGCCCTCCGGCGCGCCCAACGATGGGCTGGGCCTGACCAGCGTGTCGGGCTACGGCTTCGAGCTGCCCGGCGGCCTACCCAACCCGGTGCTGCTCGACCAGGTACGGCTCAAGCTGGACTGCGACGACATCCTGACGATCGCCGGCACCGCCGACAGCGGCCCCGGTTCGCTGCGCGAGGCCCTGGACAAGGTCTGCGCCGGTGGCACCATCCGCTTCGCACCCAGCCTGGCGAACGGCACGATCGGCCTGACCTCGACCGAGCTGACGATCAAGCGGCCGCTCACGATCGACGGCGCCGACGCGCCGGGCCTGACGATCAGCGGCGGCGGCACGCTGCGGCCGTTTGTGGTCAACCCCACGATCGCCGCGACCATCCGCAACCTGAAGATCGCCAATGGCTATGGCTTCGAGCTGGCCGGCGGGGTGCTCAACAACGGCATCCTGACCCTGGATCACGTCACCGTCGCCAACAACCTGGTGACGACCAGCGGCGTCGATTTCTGGAAGGGCGGCGCGGGTATCTACAACGGCGACGGCAGCACATTGACCCTGATCAATAGCACCGTGCGCGACAACCAGGTCAGCGGGGCCGATGGCGGCGGCGTCTACGCCTTCTTCAACACACTCGTCACCATCGAGAACAGCACCATCAGCGGCAACACGGCCAGCAATGTGGCCGGCGGCCTGCGCACCCTGGGCGATGCCCTGATCGTCAACAGCACGATCAGCGGCAATAGCTCGGCCGCATGGCACGGCGGCGCGATCTTCCACACCGACGGCGTCATGAGCATCGTCAACGCCACGATCGCCAATAACTCGGCGCCAGGCGGGACGGCGGGTGGCGCGTTTGTGGGCACCTTCGGCGACAGCAGCCCCACCCTGACGCTGGCCAATAGCATCATCGCCGGCAACAGCGGCGACCAGTGCATCGCCGTGGACTTCGGCGGCGGCACAGTCACGCTGGCCTCGAACGGCCACAATATCGCCGGCGACGCGAGTTGCGCCCTGACGGCCGGCGGCGACCAGCCCAACGCCAACCCACTGCTCGGGCCACTGGCGAACAACGGCGGGCCGACGCTGACCCACGCGCTCCCGGCGGGCAGCCCGGCGATCAACACCGCCAACGCTGCCACCTGCCCGGCCACCGACCAGCGCGGCATCGCCCGCCCGCAGGGCGCCGGCTGCGACATCGGCGCCTTCGAGGCCCAGGCCAGCGCCGCCTCGACCGGAGCACGGGGGGTAATCAGGCGCTAAAGTAGAGTCAGTTGTCCGTTGTCCGTTGTCAGTTGCGGTGCAACTGACAACGGACAACGAATATTACAGCGCAAAATTACCGCAAGCATAGCACCCTGAGTAGGCCCGCAGGCCGTATCGAAGGGCGCGGGTAGAATCAGACCGCATCTTCGATACGGCCTTCCCTTCGTACGCCCTTTGGGCTACTCAGGGTTCGGCCGGGGTACCCTCTGGGTCCAGGATGCTATGTGGTATGTCTCTCAACCCAATGTTGCACTGTAATACTAACAGCAACAACAGAGGGTGCCGCGATATCGCGGCACCCTCTGTTGTCGCCCAGGTATGGTTCAAGAGACGCAATATTTTGCGTCTCTACTTGGCCAGCGCCACCCGCGCGGCGGTGTTAAAATCCCGCATCCAGCGGTCGAGCGCCGCCAGTGCCGCGTCGCGCGCCCGCGTAGTCTCCTGCTTCACGCCTTTGTGCTGCTGATGCACCACTATGCCGGCCGCCACAGCGTCCACCTGGGATTGCCCCAACTCAAGCTGCTCGCGCGTTATCCCGAAGACCGCCAGCTTCGCGAGGATCGCCGCGTCGTTCAAGGCGTTGGCATAGAACTGCTGGGCCTGCATCAGCCAGCCGGCTGAGGTATGCTTGCGGGCGCCCAGGTCGAGCACCTGAGCGGCGCCAGGGTCGTCGCGCAGCGCCGCCCGCGCTAGCGCGAGCTGGCCCATGAAGAAGGCACGCGCCTGGGCTTGGGTCGCGTCGCGTGTCTTCCTCGCACGGCGTTGGTCGCCAGCTCGGGCGCCCTGCCGCTGGGCCAACGCCTGGGCGGTGTCATGCAGCGCTTTGCCTTGTAGCATGCGTGCCGAATCATAGCCATAGGGCGCGAATATGTCTTGCAGTCCTACGTCCGCCAGCACCCAGTCGATCGCCACCTGTGCGGCCAGCAGGCGCTGCTCAATAGTGGTGTCAGCGCGATACGCGATGAGGCTCTGACGCGATCGTGCTGATGGCTGCATGCTCATTTCCGGCACCTGCATAGTTGTTTCCGGCGCCTGCATGCTCATTTCCGGCACCTGCATGGTTGTTTCCGGCACCTGCATGGTTGTTTCCGGCGCCTGCATGCTCATTTCCGGCACCTGCATGGTTGTTTCCGGCGCCTGCATGGTTGTTTCCGGCGCCTGCATGCTCATTTCCGGCACCTGCATAGTTGTTTCCGGCGCCTGCACTGTCTTCCCGTTACCTCGCATAAGTAGCTCCTGTGCCTATCGGCGTGTGTATGGCAGGGCGTTCAGTTCGCCCGGCGAACGATTGTTCACTCAAGCTATCCACCGCACGAAAGAATAGGAAGCGACTCCGGTCATGTGTGCGCTTTGGTTTCGGGATGTGATCGGAATCGTATTGACAGGTTTTCGTCGCCAGTCCCAAATATGAGGGGATCGTCCCCTTTCCATCCTCACAGACTCCACATCGCTTCTTAATAATGTCTGAAGATCGTAGTGCTAAGATGCCACCATCAGGTTCGACCGTGGTCAGAACCTTGCAATGGAAGATGATCCGGGCAGCCTGGAGGACCTTCAACGCCGCTCGGATGATATAGAAAAGGAACAGCACTAATGAAACATGTGACAAACCAACTGAAGATGATCGTGATAGCGTCGCTGACGGCCCTCATACTGATCGGGTGCGGAGGCGGCACTACCGCGTCAAGCACGCCGAGCGGCGCATCACCGGCGACGGACGCCACCGCCGTGAGCGTACCGACGGAACAGACGGCCGCCGGCGGCGCGACCGCGCCCACGGCAAGCGGCGCGGTTCTTCCAACCGACGCGCCGGCGCAAAACGCATCACCCGCGCCGGGCGACACACCGGCCGCGAGCGCCGAGAGCGCTGCGTTCGCGACGACCAAGCTGAATCTCAACGAGGTAACTGAAGAGCAACTGTTGAGCACTATCCCCGACTTCAGCAACCGGATGGTGCGCGAGTTCTTCGAGTACCGCCCTTATATCAGCATCCAGCAGTTCCGGCGGGAGATCGGCAAATATGTGAGCGCCGAGCAGGTGGCTGCCTACGAACAGTATGTGTACGTTCCAGTTGATGTCGACGCGGCCGACGCCATGACGTTGCAGCAACTGCCGGGTATCGACGCGAGCATCGCGGATCAGCTGATCGCCGACCGGCCCTATGGCTCCAACTCGACATTCCTTGCCAAGCTCGGCGAGTATATCTCGGCGGATAATGTGAAGCTGGCCGAAGCGTATCTGGCCGCGAAATAAGCGTCTGAACAATGGATGCAACAACAATCGCCCAACGATTACGCACATTTTTACTCGTGCTGGCCGGTTGCCTGTGCGTCGGAACGGCAGTCGAACTGTTCCTGGCCGAGCATACCGAAAGTCCAATCCAGTTGCTCCCGTTTCTCTTGTGCGGCATCGGATTGCTGGCCGTGCTGGCCGCGCTGCTCCGCCCGCGGCGCGGCACGCTCGTGGCGCTGCGGCTGATCATGGGCCTGCTGGCGGCAGGCAGTGTCTTCGGCGTGTACGAGCATATCGAGAATAACCTGGCGTTCGAGCTGGAGATCCGGCCGGGCGCCGGGCTGGGCGATGTCTGGTTCGAGGCGCTCAAGGGCGCGAGCCCGCTGCTGGCGCCCGGCATCCTGGCGCTGGCGGCCATCCTGGCGATCGCCGCGACCTATTATCATCCGGCGTTGGAGCGCCGTCACACCGAGGATTCGGTAACGGACTCCAAACATACAAAGCATCCCAGCTCCGTGAAATGTGAAACGTGACCATCCACACAATCCTCACATCGCTTCTTAACAATATCTAAAGACCGCACTGCTACGATACCTCCATCACAAACAACGCATCGCACCACAACATCCCAGCAGGTAGATTCTCAGGAGGAAGTCAATGAACGCAATATCGATGTCTAACCAGCAGTTGCTCCAGCGGCGCGGTAGCGCCCCGAGCGAACAGCATTGGAATGAGTGGAGCGCTGGCCGGATTGGTGGGCGGCGTGGCGATGATGGGCGGCGCAATGCTGCTGGCCGGAGCGTATGGCTACGATATCTGGTTCCAGTTGAAGGCGCTCGCCGGCCTCGCGCTTGGGCCGTCCGCCGTCGCGCAGGTGGGGTTCGCCGCCGGCCCGGCGCTGGCCGGCCTGCTGATCGGCCTGGCTGTGTCGGCGCTGTTCGGCGCGCTGTTTGGGTTCGTCACGCGCCAGGTCTGGCGCCTACCCTCCGACTACGGAGTTCCGGCCGTGACCGGGCTGACGTTCGGCCTGCTGCTCTGGCTGGCGGGCTATCTCGTCGCGGCGCTGCTGCCGCAGATGATGCTGGCCTTCGCGCCCGCCTTGCTCATCCAGTACGTCATCTATGGCATCATCACAGGGTTGGTGCTTGCCGTGCTACGGCCCCAACCCTACGCCATGATGACTCTGTAGATAAGATCCGATAACAAGTGATGGTCGTACTCTTGCAGCGTCAGCGCGGATCTCTAGGCAGCCACTTTAACGCAAAGACGCAAAGATGCAAAGAACAGCCATATCTTTGCCCTTTGCGCCTTTTCAATCTAGCCGTATGGAGGAGGCTTGGAGGGGGCCACCCCTCCAAACCACCCCCACAAAACCACTGTGGTGGACCACTAGAAGAAAAGGAGAAATCATGGACAACGACGATCGCCAAATCGGTCGGATACTGACTCGCCGCGAAGTACTCGCGCTGCTTGGGACCGCCGGCGCCGGCCTGCTGGTCGGATGCGGAACCGGCCAGACAGGAACGGGCGCCACGGCGGCCCCGGCGGCTACTGCCGTCAACGCCGAAGCGGCGACGGTGGTGGCCCTGGAAAACAACCCGACCGCTGCGGCGACCGTGGCGGCAGAGGTCACGACGGCTGTGGCGGGCAACGCGACCGTGGCAGCCGGCGCAGGGACGACCGCACCGGCGTGCGTGGTGCGCCCGGAAGAGACCGAGGGACCCTACTACGTCGACGTGGACCTGGTGCGCTCCGACATCCGCTCCGATTCCAACACTGGCGAGGTCAAGGCCGGGGCGCCGCTGGTTCTGGCGTTCAATGTCTCGCAGGTCAGCAATGGGAGCTGCACGCCGCTCCAAAACGCGCTGGTGGAGATCTGGCACTGCGACGCGGCGGGCAGCTATTCGGGCGTATCCGATCCCGGCTTCGATACGGCGGGCCAGAACTGGCTGCGCGGCGGGCAGATGACCGATGCGAACGGAGTGGCGACCTTCACCACGATCTATCCTGGCTGGTACTCGGGCCGCACGGTGCATATTCATTTCAAGGTAGCGCCCAATGAGACTCAGGTGTTCACATCGCAGCTCTTTTTCGACGAAGCGGTCTCGGATGAGGTGTTCGCGCAGTCGCCCTATGCCGAGAAGGGCCAGCGCGACCAACTGAACTCCACCGACGGCATCTACGACGACCTGCTGCTGCTCACGACAACCAAGTCCGGCGACGGCTACGCGGCGACATTCGAGATCGGGATCGATCCGACGACGATCGGCACCGGCGATACAGGTGGCCCAGGCGGCCCTGGCGGTGCGCCACCCCCCGGCGGCGCACCGCCGGCGCGCGCCACGACGACGCCGTAATCGCGCAACCCTTCGACAACGTAGGGAATAGAACACGGATCAGACGGGCTGATCGTCCTGCTGCTGATCGAGGACCGCCAGGCGGCTCGCGCGAACGCGGGCTGACAAGATGACAAGATGACAAGGTGACAAGGTGACAAGGTGACAAGGTGACAGGGAGAGGATGGAGGATGGAGGAAGCACGTGTAGGGCAGGCCCTCCGTGGCCGCCTGGGCATCGGGCCACAGCACGTAAGGGCGTATTGCATACGCCCCCCACCGAACCCCGAAGAACCGAGAACCCTGTAGGGCAGGCCCTCTGTGGCCGCCTGCTATGGTCGGCGGTCGGCGGTCGGTGGTCGGCGGTCGGTGGTCGGCAGTTTCACGCATCATGTTCCACCCAAGTCGTAAATCGTAAATCGTAGATCGGCTACAATAGCCCTGAAACATCCGGCACAGGCGACTCAATGCAATGTGGGAGCATCTATGCAAGCAGTTTGGGGTCTGACGGAAAGCGAAGCGCGCGCCCGGCGCCAGCGCGGCGAGGGCAATGACGTCGGGATGCGGCCCAGCCGAACGTATTGGGATATCGCCCGCGCCAATCTATTTACCTTCTTCAACAACCTGCTGCTTGCGATCGGGATCGCCCTGATCGCGCTGGGCCAGTACAACGACGCGCTTACCAGCGTCGGCCTAGCGCTGGTCAATGCGATCATCGGGACTGTGCAGGAGATCCTGGCCAAGCGCAAGCTCGATCAGATCGGGCTGCTCACCCGCCCGACCGTCACGGTCATGCGCGACGGCCGGGAGCAGCAGATCGACCCGCCCGCGCTGGTCAAGGGCGACGTCGTGCGCGTGCAGGGCGGCGATCAGATCATGGTCGACGGGCGGGTGGTGGGCGAGGGCCGGCTGGAGCTGGATGAGTCGCTGCTGACCGGCGAGTCGGACCTGGTCCCCAAGCAGGCCGGCGAGCTGCTGCGCTCGGGCAGCTTCTGTGTGAGCGGCGATGCTTTCTACGAGGCCGAGCAGGTCGGGGCGGCCAGCTTCGCGAACCGCTTGACCAGCACCGCGCGCGAGTTTCAGGTGGTGCAGACGCCCTTGCAGAAGCAGATCACTTTTGTGGTGCGGCTGGTCACGCTGGTGGTGGCGCTGATCAGCCTGGTGATCATGCTGACGGCGGTGCTGGAAAGCTTGCCCGTCATTCGCATCGTCCAGATCTCGGCAGTGCTGAGCGGCCTGGTGCCCTACGGCCTATTCTTCCTGGTGGCGCTGCGCTATGCGCTGGGGGCGGCCGCGATCGGCAAGCAGGGCGCGCTGGTCCAGCAGGTCAATGCGATCGAGTCGTTGAGCCACGTGAATGTGTTGTGCATGGACAAGACCGGCACGCTGACGGCCAATCACCTCCAACTCCACGCGGTGCAGCCACTAACCGCGCTCGACGAGGCGACGGTGCGGCGCCGCCTGGGCACGTTCGCCCGCAGCGCAAGCGTGTCGAACCGCACCGGCGAGGCATTGGTCGAAGGCTTGCCGGGGGAGCAGCAGACGCCGGCCGATGAGGTGCCGTTCGCCTCGGCGCGCAAGTGGAGCGCATTGGCGTTTGAAGGGGGCGACCAGCCTGGCGTACACGTGCTGGGGGCGGTCGAGATGCTGACGCCGTTTCTGCCCCCCGATACGGTTGCGCCGGACGGCCCGCTCGCGCGGCAGGTCGCGGTGTGGTCCGATGCCGGCCTGCGGGTCCTGGTGTTCGCCCACAATGGGGCGGTCACGACACTGCACAACGAGGCCGGCCAGCCGCGGCTGCCCCCGCTGACGCCGCTGGCGCTGGTGGCGATGGCCGGCGAACTGCGCCCGCAGGTCCGGGAAACGATCGCCGCGTTCACCGAGGTCGGCATCCGGCTCAAAATCATCTCCGGCGATAACCCGCACACCGTCGCTGCGCTGGCCCGGCAGGCCGGCCTGCCGATCGATATGCGGGTGGTGTCGGGGCTGGAGCTGGCGCAGTTGGCGCCGACCGCGTTCGACCGGGCGGCGGCCGAGACCACGATCTTTGGCCGCATCTCGCCGGAGCAGAAGGAGCAGATCGTGGCGGCCTTGATGCGGCAGGGCTACTACGTGGCGATGATGGGCGACGGTGTTAATGACGCGCTGTCGCTGAAGAAGGCCAAGCTGGGGATCGCGATGCAGAGCGGCAGCAATGTGACCCGCAATGTGGCCGATATGATCTTGCTGGGCGACTCGTTTGCGGCCCTGCGCCCGGCGGTCATCCAGGGGCAACGGATCGTCAGCGGCGTGTCGAATGCGCTGTACTTGTTCCTGGCCCGCGTGGTGACGGCGACGTTGATCATTGTCGCGATCAGCATGATCGGGCTGGGGTTCCCGTATGAGCCGGCGCAGGTGGCGCTGACGCTGTTCACGGTCGGCATCCCGACCTTCTTTCTGACGATCTGGGCGCGCCCGCAGCCGCCGCGACCGGATCTGCTGCGGGCGCTGGCGGCCTTTGTGTTCCCGGCCGCGATCGTGACTACGATCTTCGGCGTGGGCATCTACATCTATTTCTACCAATTAGTGCTAGGTGGTGTCACCAAGTTTGTGGTACCAGCCAACGCCGCGGCCCGCTGGGAGGCGTATACTGGGCTGATCTACAAGGCCGATGCGGAGTTCGGCGTGGCGGCCGCCACAATCGTGGCCCAGACCGCGCTCTCGACCTTTGTGTCGTTGGCAGCCTTCGGCTTGATCCTGTTTCTGGAGCCGCCGTCGCGCTTCTTCACCGGCTGGACGACCCAGAGCCCAGATAAGCGCCCGGCGCTGCTGGCGCTGGGGCTGGCGCTGATCTACCTGGTGGTGCTGGCCACGCCGGTGCTGGCGAACTACTTTGGGTTGGTCACGCCTGGCGGGCCGGAGCCCAAGATCATGCTGCTGACGCTGCCGATCTGGTTTCTGAGCTTGCGCGCGATCTGGCGGGCGAAGCTGTTTGAGCCGTTTCTGGCGGTTGACGAAGAGTAAAGGAGGGTTGATGGAACATGAACTCCTGCTCAAACGTGTGCGCCCGCTGGGCGGCGACCCGGTCGATGTGCTGGTCCAGGACGGGATCATCCGGCAGCTGCGGCCCGACATCGCGCCTTCGGGTGATGCGACCCAGATCCTCGACGGCGGCAACCAACTGCTCCTGCCGGGGCTGGTCAACGCCCACGCCCACATCGATAAGAATATGCTCGGCCTGCCGTGGCACAAGAACCAGGTTCCAGGGCCGCGCATCCGCGATTTTGTCGACAATGAGCGCAGAGTGCGGCGCGAGCTGAAGCTGTCGTCGCGGGTGCAGTCGGCGCGCGAGGCGCGGGCGGGGGTGGCCGCCGGGACAACCCACATCCGCACGCACGTCGATATCGACACCGAGTCCGGGCTGGCCTGTCTCGAAGATGTCATGGCTACCCGCGAGGAGCTGAAAGACATTGTGACCATGCAGCTGGTGGCTTTTCCGCAGAGCGGCATGCTGATCCGCCCTGGTACGGTCGAGCTGCTTGAGCAGGCGGTCAGGATGGGCGCGGAGTGTATCGGCGGCCTCGATCCGTCGACGGTGGACCGCGACCCGGTGCGGCACCTTGATACGATTTTCGACATCGCCGACCGCTACGGCGTGGAGCTGGACATCCACCTGCATGAGCCGGGGGCGTTGGGCGCGTTCGCCGTGGAACTGATCGCCGAGCGCACCCGGGCGCTGGGACTAGCTGGGCGCGTCACCATCAGCCACGCCTTCTGCCTGGGCATGGTAGACGACGCTTATCTGGACCAACTGGTTGAGCTGCTCCTGGAAAATCGCATCACGATTATGTCGCTGGGGTCGGGGCGGTCGCAGTTCCCGCCGATCAAGCGCCTGTATGAGGCCGGGGTCGCGCTTTGCACCGGCTCGGACGGGGTGCGCGATGCGTGGGGCTCGTACAACACGGTGGACATGCTGGAGCGCGTCAGGACGCTGGGGTACCGCAGCGGCATACGCAAGGAGGAGGAGTTCGAGATGCTGTTGCGGATCGCCACCTATGGCGGCGCGCAGCGCATGAGTGACGACGCCTACGGCCTCGATGTGGGCAAGCGGGCCGACTTCGTGGTCGTCGCCGGGGATACGCCGGCCGAGGCGGTGATGGAGCTCCCCGCGCGCACCTTCGTGGTCAAGCATGGGCGGGTGGTCAGCGTGTATAATGGCGTCAGAACAAGCAGTTGAAGGAGGTTCTGATGATGGGAGACACGCCGAGCATCCAGAAGGAGCCCTTCGGCACGACCCCGGATGGCAGTGCGGTCTACCGCTACACGCTGACCACCACCAGCGGCATGGAAGTGAAGATTATCACCTATGGGGGCATCGTCCAGTCGATTTGGGTGCCCGACCGCCACGGTCGGATGGGCAATGTGGCGCTTGGCTTCGCCGGGCTCGACGATTACATCAATCGTAACCCTTTTTTCGGGTGCATCGCCGGCCGCTATGCCAACCGCATCGCCCAGGGCCGGTTCACGCTCGATGGCCACACCTATCAACTGGCGACCAATGACGGCCAGAACCACCTGCACGGCGGCCAGAAGGGCTTCGACAAGTTCGTCTGGGATGCGACTGAGGTATACGGCACCGGCCAGGCCGGCCTGAAGCTCAGCCGGACTAGCCCGGACGGCGAGGAGAACTACCCCGGCGCGCTGGCGGTCAATCTGACCTACACGTTGACGAACGAGTACGAGTTGCGTATCGACTACCACGCGACGACCGATGCGCCGACGGTCGTCAATCTGACCAACCACTCCTACTTCAACCTGGCTGGCGAGGGCTCCGGCACGATCTGCGATCACGAGCTGCGGCTCAACGCCAGCCGTTATACGCCGATCGACGCGACCTTGATCCCGACAGGTGAGCTTGCGCCGGTCGCCGGCACGCCGTTGGACTTCACCAGGCGACAGCAGATCGGCGCGCGCATCCGCGACGGCTTCGAGCAGCTCGTCGCCGGCCGTGGCTACGACCACAACTTTGTGCTGGATCGCCCGCAGCCGAATGATACCTCGCTGATCCTGGCCGCCCATGTCTATGAGCCCAGCAGCGGGCGCCGGCTCGATGTCCTCACCACCGAGCCGGGCATTCAGTTCTATAGTGGGAACTTCCTTGAGGGCACCCTGGTCGGCAGCGGCGGCAAGCTCTACCGCCAGGGCGACGGCTTCGCGCTGGAAACCCAGCATTTCCCCGATTCGCCGAACCAGCCCGAACTTCCCCTCGACCGTGCTGCAACCGGGCCTGGTCTACCAGACCACGACGATCTACAAGTTCTCTGTAGAAGGCGAGCCATGAGCGAGGAAAAGCGCATTCTGGTCACGGGTGCGACCGGGAAAGTCGGGCGGCGTTTGATCGAGCGCCTGTTGAGCGATCCCAGCAATGACGCGGTCATCATCCGCGCGTTATGTCATAATCGCAAGCTTGAGCCCAGCGCCCGCCTGGAAGTCGCGAGCGGCTCGATCGAGCGGCGTGACGTGGTCGAGCGTGCGATGGAGGGCGTCACCCATGTGGTCCACCTGGCCACCTGCAAGGAGACACCGGATCAGATCATGGATGTTGCCGTCAAGGGTATGTTCTGGCTGCTGGAGGCGTGCCGGACGAGCCCGACGTTCAAGCAATTTCTTATGCTGGGCGGCGATGCGGGCATGGGCCACTTCTACTACCCGCACCCCGCTCCGGTGACTGAAGCGCAGAAACATTCGGCGTACCCTGGCTGCTACGCGCTCTCCAAGGTGTTGGAAGAGGTCATGCTTGAGCAGTATTACATCCAGTACGATCTCAACGGCTGCTGTCTGCGCGCCCCGTGGATTATGGAAAAGGATGACTTCAAATACCAGCTCTCCTTCGGCGAGGATGTCTTCGGCGGGCCGCGCTGGCGCGAGTCTGGTCGGCCCTGAGCGCGCCGACGAGTATATCCAGGCGCAGACCATCCCGGTGATGCTTGACGCCGACAATCAGCCGATGCGACGCAATTTCGTCCACCTGGACGACCTGGTCGAGGCGATTCTGCTGGCGCTCGATCACCCCAGGGCGCGCCAGCAGACCTTGCATATCTGCATGGACGAGCCGGTCGACTATCGCAAGCTGGGTGACTACCTGGCTGCGACGCGTGGCTATCAGACGGTCGAGATCCCGACCCAGTATCATTCCACGTGGCTCGACAATGCGAAGGCCAAATTTCTGCTTGGGTGGCGCCCGCGCTACGATCTCCAGCGCTTGATCGACGAAGCCTTTGATTACCGGCGTGCGGAGGACGATCCACGCAGGATCTGGTACCAGGGTTGAGGGACTCTCGATTTTCATCCAGGCTCGTATTACGTGTTGCGTGTTGCGTCGTGCCGACTCACGCAACACGCAATATAGACTCCTTGAAAAGGGGAGTTTGAGGGGGCCGCCCCTCAAGCCCCCCTTTTCAAACAGTTTCTCACCACCGACCCCTGACGACCGTCTCTCAGCGGCCTTGGTGGGTCAAGATCGCGTCGAAGACCTGTGTCGCCAGGATGTTGGGGTTGGTGGCGGCCTGGTTGACAGCCAGGGCGACGGTGATGCCGCTCTCCGGCGCGGTCCACAGGGCCGAGCGGAAGCCGCCGAACCCGCCGATATGGCCGACCACCGTGCTGGCCGCCACTGGGCGTGGCTGCCCGTCGGGGCCTGGGCCGACCTCCAGCCGATTGCGCATAATGCCGTTCCCATACGCAAGTTCGGGCATGTGGTACTGGCCCTTCCCGTTCACAAACTGGTACATCGAGATCGAGGGTCTCCGGCCGCAGCAGCTCGCCATTGTTCAGCGCCTGGCCGAACCGGCGCACCTCGCCGGCAGTGGAGACGATATTCGCCGTGGCGAAGACGATCGACATCGAGATGTTGGTTTGATCGGTCGTATTGTAATAGCCGTGCGCCTGCCCATCCTGAACCTGATCTTCAGGCACGAAGAAGGTGTTCTCCAGCTTCAGCGGGGCAAAGATGCGCCGGTGCATCTCCTGGCCGAGGGTGTTGCCGGTCACTTGCTCGACGATCATGCCCAGGATGACGTAGTTGGTACTGGAGTAGTCCCAGGCCCCCTCGGCGCCCGGCGCGAAGGCCCCCGCGAACTGGGTCGTATATGCGACCAGCTCGCCCGGCTTCCAGGCGCGGTCGGGCTTCTGGTAGCCCCCGCCGATGAAGTGGCGATCCTCGACATAGTCGTACAGGCCGGTGGTGTGGTTCAGCAGGTTGCGTACGGTGATCGCGTCGCCGTTCGGCACGAGATCCGGCAGCCACGTCGTCATCGGCATGTCGAGCGAGATCAGCCCCTCCTCAACTAATTGGAGCACCACCACCGCTGTGTAGACTTTGCTGATGCTGGCGATACGGACGTGCGTATTCGGCTCCATGGGCAAACCGCGCTGCCGGTCGGCGAGGCCGCTGGCCCCGGACCAGGGCTCCTGGCCAGGGATCTGCACGGCCAGGACCGCGCCCGGTATCGAGCCGTCGGCGACGAGCGCGTCGAGGATGCGCTGAAGCTCGGCGGCCAGCGCCGGGTCGAAGGGCTGCGCGACCACGGTTGGCGACGGCTCGGGGGTGGGCGTCCTGGTGGGCGCCGGGATGAGCGTCGCGGTTGGTGGTATGGCGGTCGCCGTCGCGGTCGGGGGCGCCGTAGTGCTGCTGGGAGCGATCGTCGCCGGGGCCGTGGCGGATGCGGATTGCGTTGCCGTGGGCACGACCACAAGAGGCGTTGGGGCGATCGGCTGCACGATGCCCGCCGAGGCGCATGCGCTCATGAACAGCATGACCGGAATGAGCACAAGCCCAAACCGCAGCTTATGGATAGACAAACCCTGCACTACAATTTCTCCAATGATCTCTGGTGTTAGACAAGGTTTCGGAAGACGTTGTTCGACTTTACAATGTGGGTGGGGAGACTGAGGGGGCTACCCGCTCAAACCCCCTTTTTCCCCGGAAGCGCAGGGTATTCTACCAGATATCCTGCTCACATAGTTCATCGCGGCGAACCAGCTTCGGCCCGTACCGATCGACCGGGCACACCCAACGGGCTGCTTCCTTTGTGGCCTTCGTTGCCTTCATGGTCTGGGAGAGCAAGACGATAGATTTCGCTCCGCCGCAAGCTATGGTGCCCTGCTCCCCGGTGTGCTCGCCTGAGAAAATGATAAGAAATAGCTGAACGCTCGGTAAGTGCCGCACTCGATCGCGTCTGGCGACAGGTCCGCATCAGGCCGCCATCCCTACGACGATGTTGCATATGGCGCTCACGGGGCTCTCATCCGAGATTTATGCTGCTCTCATTTGATCTGTGAGGTAGTTCGTCTCAGGGCACGATCCTGTGGCCTACGACTTGCAACCTAGTCGGTCGGGGCTAGCAAGCGGTGGTATCATGAGGATAACCAAGAGCGAAGAATAATATGATCGATTCTGAGGTACATTCAGCGACCGGGCAGCCGGAGCGCCACGCCGCGCGCCTGCCTTATCTGCCGGGTCTCGACGGCCTTCGCGCGCTCGCAGTGATCGGCGTGCTCCTGTATCACGCTGACCTGGGCATTTCGGGCGGCTTCCTGGGCGTCGAGTCCTTCTTTGTGCTCAGCGGCTTCCTGATCACGGCGCTGCTGCTGGCCGAGTGGCGCGAGCACGGTCGGATCGAGCTGCGGGCGTTCTGGCTGCGGCGCGCCCGGCGGCTGCTTCCCGCGCTGTTCCTGGTGCTGGCCGGCACGCTCGCGCTGGCCACCATGCTGCTGCCGGGCGAGGCCGCCGAACTCCACGACGATGTGCTGGCTGCACTGCTCTACGTGACGAACTGGCAGTTGATCTTCAGCGGGCAATCCTACTTCGACCCGGCACTGCGCCCCTCGCTGTTCCAGCACCTCTGGTCCCTGGCGATCGAGGAGCAGTTCTACCTGTTGTGGCCGCTGCTGTTCGCCGCCGGGATGCGCTTCCTGCGCGCCTCCGGCCTGCGGCTGGCGACGCTCGGCGTCGCCGTGGGCAGCATCGCCCTGATGGCCGCGCTCTATGAGCCGGGTGCCGATCCCTCGCGGCTGTATTACGGGACCGACACGCGCGCGGGCGGGCTGCTGCTGGGGGCGGCGCTGGCGATGTTCTGGACGCCGGGGCCGGCGCCGGCCAGGCCCCGACCCGGCGCCGGCCGGCTGCTCGATGGCATCGGCGCGCTTGCGCTGGCCGGGCTGATCGGCGGCTATCTCTGGATCTATGAGGCGCATCCGCTGCTGTACCGGGGCGGGTTCGCGCTGGTCGCGATCGTCACGGCGGCCCTGATCGTGGTCGCCACGCATCCGCGCGCGCGGCTGGTGCCTGTGGCGCTGGGCTGGGCGCCGCTGCGCTGGATCGGGGTGCGCTCCTACGGCATCTACCTGTGGCACTGGCCGGTCTTTATGGTTACGCGGCCGTACCTGGATGTGCCGCTCGACGGCTGGCCGCTGCTGGCGCTGCGGCTGGTGGCGGTGCTCGGCCTCGCGGCACTGTCCTACCATTTCATCGAGTTGCCGGTGCGGCGGGGAGCGCTGGAGCGGGCGTGGCGGGCATACTGGCCCAAGGGCGATGAATCGCCTGGCCGCCGCGACGATCGTTCGCTGCGCTGGCGCTGGCTGCGCGTTCCGGTCGTGAGCCTGCTCGTGCTATCCGGCGCGGTGTACACGTCCCGGTTGGACGCCCGATCCGCCGCCGCGCTTGTCGCCACAACCGCGACAACTATTGCCGCACTCGTGCCGGCCAACGCGGCGCCGGACATCACCATGCCCCTCGGCACCGTCAGGGCAAGATCCACAGCGGCTCCGGCTGCGTCGAGCATAGAATCAGCTGTAGCCGGATCGGCTCCCACCTCCATCCCCGTAGGGGCGGCCCTCGCGACCGCCCCACCCGAGACCACGACCCCGGCGCCCGCATCACCCCAGGAGACGCTGAAACCGATCGACCCGGCGCTGGCGGCCAAGCTCCAGCGCTTGCTCGACGCGACGGTTGCCGATGGCTACATTCCCGGCGCGGTCCTGGCTGTACACGTCCCCGGCTACCAAGCGTGGGCCGGGGCCAGCGGCATCGCCGACCGCGAAACCGACCGACCGATGGAGCCGACCGCCAACATCCGCATCGGCAGCCTCAGTAAGATGTTTACAGCGGTCGTCGTGCTCCAGTTGGCGGAGGAGGGGAGCATCGACCTGGACGTGCCGATCGCCACCTGGCTGCCCGACGAGGTGCCGGACGGCGATGTGATCACCGTGCGTCACCTGCTCCAGCACACCAGCGGTCTGTACGATTACCTGGAAGATAAGCAGCTCATGAATCGCGTGTACCGCGACCCCGAGCGCATCTGGACGCCGCACGAACTGGTCGAATATGCGACCGAGTTTCCGTCCGGCGCCTTGGGACGCTGGGATTACTCCAGCACGAACTATGTGCTTCTGGGCATGCTGGTCGAGCAAGTCACCGGCAGGACGCTGGCCCAGGAGGTGCGCGGGCGCATTATCGACCCGCTGGGGCTGAAGCAGACCTTCTCCACACCTGACGAGCCGATCCAGGGCGCCCTGGCCCACGGGTACACCAACACGGTTGACCAGACCGACGCGCCGATGACGTTTGTGTTTGGGACCGGAAATATCGTCTCCACTGCCGGCGATTTGCAGCAGTTCATCGGGGCGCTGGTGGGCGGCCAACTGTTGGAACCCGACACGCAAGCCATGGTGTACCAGTTCGTGAGCGGGCGGGGCCAGTACAAGATGCCGGCGCTGGAATATGGGCTTGGGCTGATGCACAACCAACTGCCGGTCGGCGCTGGCCCCGACGGCCAGGAGCGCCCGGCGGCCGCCAGCACGGTGCTGGGCCACATCGGCGGGTACGGCGGCTTCCGCTCCGCCGTCTGGACCGCGCCGGAGAGCGGCATCACCGTCGCGCTGGCTGTCAACCAGGCCGGCGTCGACCCCAACATCCTGGCGACAGATGCCTTCGACGCGATCTTGACGCAGCTAGGCCAATGATAAGTCACTCTTGACCAATCTGCTATACTAGCCCTCAAGAGGCCAGTTGTCGCCCTCCACAAAAACCTTCCTCCCACTCGAATTATGAAAACCAAAGCCGCTGTTCTGTATGAAATGGGCGCGCCCCAGCCGTATGCTGAAAGCGCGCCGCTGGTGATCGATGACGTCACGCTGGCGCCGCCGGGGGCCGGTGAGGTGCTGGTGGAGATCGCCGGGGCCGGCTTATGTCATTCCGATCTTTCGGTGTTGGACGGTTCGCGCCCGCGCGTGATGCCGATGGTGATGGGCCACGAGGCCAGCGGGATCGTGCGCGAGGTCGGGCCGGGCGTGGCCGGGTTCGCGCCGGACGATCACGTCGTTTTTAGCTTTGTGCCGCTCTGCGGGCGCTGCATCTATTGCGCGTCGGGCCGGGGCGCGCTGTGTGAGCGGGGGGCGCAGGCGAATGCAGCCGGCACATTGCTTTCCGGGGCACGCCATTTCACCGATTCTCAAGCGCGAACGTGCCATCATCACCTGGGCGTCTCGGCGTTCTCGCAATTCACGGTCGCCGCCCAGGAGTCGCTGGTGAAAATCGATCAGACCGTGCCGCTCGACATCGCGGTGCTGTTTGGGTGCGCGGTGATGACGGGCGTGGGCGCGGTGGTCAATACGGCGCGCGTGGAGGCAGGGGCGTCGGTGGCCATTTTTGGAATGGGCGGCGTCGGGTTGAGCGCGGTGATGGGCGCACGGGCCATTGGCGCCTACCCGATCATCGCCGTCGACCGGCTCGAAGCCAAGCTGACGCTGGCCCGCGCGGCCGGGGCGACGCACACGGTCAATGCCGAGCACGCCGACGCGGTCGAAGCGATTCGGGAACTCACCAGGGGTGGCGCCGGCTACGCGTTCGAGAGCGTCGGCAGCGAGCAGGTGTTGATCCAAGCCTACCAGGCGACGGGGCGCGGCGGCACGACGATCAGCATCGGGCTGCCGCATCCGAGCAAGCTATTCGCCGTTCCCGCCGTCAGCATCGCGGCCGAGGAGCGCACTATCAAAGGCTCGTACATGGGCTCATCTATCCCGCGCCGCGACATTCCCCGCTATATCGCCATGTACCAGGCCGGCATCTTGCCCGTGGATACGCTGCATACCCACACCCTGCGGCTCGACGAGATCAACGCCGGATTTGACCGCCTGGCTCAAGCCCAGGCCGTACGCCAGATCATCACATTCACCTAAACCAATGACCCAGAAACCGCACATCACGCGGGCCGAGTACCTGCACTTCCACGCGATCCCGACCCGCTGGATGGACAACGATATCTACGGGCATGTCAACAATGTGCTCTACTATGCTTTTTTCGATACGGCGATCAACCACTATCTGATCAGCGAGGGCGGCCTCGACATCGCAAACGGGCGCGTGATCGGGTTAGCGGCGGAAACGCATTGCCAGTTTATGCGTTCGCTGGCCTTCCCCGAGGTCGTCGAGGTCGGATTGCGGGTTGGGAGGCTGGGCAATGCCAGCGTCCACTACGAGCTGGCGATCTTTCAGCAGCATGAGATCCAGGCGGCGGCGACGGGCTCCTTTGTGCATGTGTTCGTCGATCGCGAGACGCGGCGCTCCGTGCCGATCCCGCCGACGATTCGCGCCGCGCTTGAGCGTTTGCACACACCGACGACATAGTTTACAACTTGCGACGGGAGTGATCTTGGCCTTCGGCAGAGTGGTTCTTTTTCTTCCTTTTATCGAGGATTTTCGCCCGGTCGGGCGAAAATCCTCGATAAAAAAGAGCTGAAGTACCTTGCTGCCGAACTTCCTGAGCTTGACGAAGGGCAGGCAAGAGCGACGTTGCGGACGCCACAGCGTAACTCCTGTGATATAAGAGGACTCAATGGACCGACGCGAGGCCATTATCGACGCCGCCGTTCAGCTCTTTCAGCGGCAGGGCTACGCCAATACGTCAATGCAGGATATTGCGGATGCCGTGGGGTTATTGAAGGGCAGCTTGTACTACCATATTGCCAGTAAAGAGGACTTGTTGTACGAGATCCACGAACGTTTTATGAATGTGTTGCTCAAGAAGGCCGATGCCCACGCGGCGACCGCCGATCTTTCGGTACGCCGGCGCATAGCAGCCGTGATTACCGATTTGCTCGAACTGATGCGCGATTATCGCCCGTACGTGGTGGTCTTCTTCCGCGAGCGCCATTCTGTCACTGGGGCGCGCTGGGATGCCATTCATGAAAAGCGTAAGGCCTATGAGGCGTTTGTGAACCGCATTATCCACGAGGGGCAGCAGGATGGCACCTTTCGCGACGATCTTGACGAAAAGATTATCAGCTTTGGCCTTTTTGGCATGTGCAACTGGTGTTATACGTGGCTTCAGCCGGATGGCCGGCTCAGTGTCGAGCAGATCGCGCCGATCTTCACCACGCTCTTGTTGGATGGCCTGACTCCGCGCGTGCAGACCGACCCAACGTTTGCGGTCGGCCAGGTTGAAACGCCAGATTAGTCTGCTACTCCGACCACCCGCAACTCGCGGCGAGCGAATGCCCAGGCCAGCCCGGCCTGGAGATTGGCGCGGGTCACGAACTGACTCAGGTCGATCCCAAGCTGCACCACCGCCTGGGCGATCTCGCTGCGCACGCCGGTCAGGATGATGTCGGAGCCAAGCAGCCGTACCGCGCGGGCCGCGTTCACCAGGTACGCCGCGACCGCTGTATCGATCAGCGGAACGCCGGTGACATCCAGAATCACGACTTCGGCGCTGAAGCTGACGATCGCCGCCAGCAATTGCTCGGTGACATTTGACGCGCGCCGGGCGTCGAGCGCGCCGACCAGCGGCGCCAGCAAAATGCCCTGCCAGACCTCCACGACCGGGATCGAGAGTTCCTGGATCAGCGCCTGCTGTGCGGCAATCTTCTCGCGTGCCTGCGTGATCAGATCCACTTGCTCCATTTTAGCTGTGACATCCTGGTAGATGTAGCCCACATAGTTGATGACACGATCGGGATCGCGCACGGGAAAGATGATCGCCTGATACCAGATCGGGCGTTCTTCCGCCATGCCTGGCGCAAAGCGGTCGCGGGTTGGGTCGCGGATAACGATCTCGCCGTTGCGGACCCTGGCGTAGGTCTCAGTCAACATGAGCGGAGAGTTGGCGGGGTCCTGGAATGCGTTGTAGGTGCCTAGATACTCGCTGCGCTTGATACCCCAGAAGGTTTCCGCGTAGCTGTTGAACGCTACGATCGTGCCATCGAGAGCATAGATAATGATCGGGAGCGGTATATCATCGAGGAGTGAGGCGGCAGTGATCGGGAATAGATCCTGTGGCTGTTCGGCCATGGTGTATCCCTTCGCGCCCGGCACGATTGGTCGCCCGGCGTCGTGCCGAAGTATAGCATACCCGCCACGTGAAACGTGAAACGTGAAACGTGAAGAGGACTCACGCATCACGTTTCACGTTTCACGGTCACGGAGCCGGGTCGTCGACGGCCGGCGAGAAGGCGATGCAGATGCCGCCGATGTGCTCGGCGGCGTCGAGGCTGATGATCGGCGCGGCGGCCAGCGCGCCGGTGGCCACCTGCTCGTCCCACGGCAGGCGCTGGCCGAGTGCAAAGGCGTGCGGCCGATCGGCGTGGCGCAACCAATCCCACAGCGCCGCCGCGATCCCTGGCGCCCGCGTGGGCATGTGCAGCAGTGTTTGTCCCGAGTAGAGCTTGATCTCGATCCGCTTGTATAGGAACCTGGGCGGCACGAAGGTCGCCAGCATCTCAGGCAGGGTCGAGGCGTCGGGAGGGGCAGCGATGATCGCGCGGCCTAGCTGCTCCAGTTGCTCCAGCTCGCGGGCGTGTTGGCCGCTGCGCTCGACCGCTTGGCTCAACCGGCGCGCCAGCACGCTGACCACCAGCGTGAATACTGGGAATCACAACTTAAAGAAGTATAGGATAAAGCAACCCGTTGCTGGCTAACATGCCCGTGAAGCCGATGCCGCTACGCGTCCACAAGATCGTTGGCATTTTGTAGTCTGATTTTGTGCTTACACTTGTATCGATCTACAGGGCGGCGCGGCTGAACGCTAGCCGTTGAGTGCGCCTCTGCCGTACCATTTGCATTCCGCTATTTCCTCTGCTAAGATCCCGCGTACCTATCGAGTGCGTCTGCCTGAGGAGGGCTGCAATGTTAACAAGTGTCACAGGGATATATCGCAATGGACAGGTGATCTTGACTGAACAGCCGCAGAACCTTCCTGAGGAGACTCAGGTCATCATCACCTTTCTGACACCATCGGTGCTTGATCTTGCAACTCGCGGTATCGATGAGCTGCACGCCGCCGATTTACGTGCTCGCCTGCGGACGTTTGCATCCGAATGGGACAAGCCCGAGATGGACATCTATAATGACTACGACGCTGCCAAAGCCGCGCTTTAAGCGGGGCGATGTTATTTTGGTCGTATTCCCCAATTCCGATCTGCGTACCGCCAAGTTGCGACCGGCGCTGATCGCGCAAGCGGATCATTTGCAGACAGGTCTCCCACAACTGATCGTCGCGATGATCACCAGCAATCTTACCCGCGCCAAGCATCCGAGCCGGGTGCTGATCCGCATTAGAACACGAGTCGGACGCCAATCCGGTCTGCTGACCGATTCGATCGTGATGACCGACAACCTCGCGACGATTCTGGAGGCTGCGCTCCGCTTGCTCTTCAAGATCGTTGGCATTTTGAAGCCACTACCGACCTATACGAGCCCGTAGCCGTGCAGCCAGATGAGCACCGACCCCACCACCAACTGGCTGGAATATAGGGAGGTTTTCGCGTCGAGCAGGGGGGAGAATGAAAGGCTGATTTATGCGATCACTGGGAACTATATGAGCTTCGGGACCGGAAAGCTATGGCGTTGGCAGGACACCGGGAATAGCCCCTCGCAGACGGAAACCTGGTGGGCGCAGGCTGGAGTGACTTCAGAATGATCTTCGCGACGAGTGAGGGAAGGTTCTATGGCATAAAGGAGTGATCGGCGGCGGCTGAGAACGAAGCCAGAGGAGGCCAAGATGAGTACGGTGCTGGTCAATCGCCGAAATACTGCTCTACGGGCACGATACGCCAGAACAAGCGTAGCCCGACTAGACAGACCTATCACCGCCGGCAGTAGGAGGTAGACATGTTCGATCCGACGAGTTTGGCGCTGTTCTTTGTTGCGTCATGGGCACTTATTCTGACGCCGGGGCCGGATATGCTGTATGTGATCACGCGAGGGATCGCCCAAGGCCGGCGCGCGGGTGTGATTTCTGCCTTGGGCGTCACGACGGGCATTCTCATCCATACTCTATTAGCAGCGTTTGGCTTGGCGGTGGTCCTGCAAACATCCACACTCGCCTTCTTGATTGTCAAGTATGTTGGTGCCGCCTATTTGATCTATTTAGGTGTGAAAGCGCTCAAAGACACGGGAACTTTCGTTATCCAAACGGAACGCCCAGTGCTGCGCATGCGCACGCTGTTTTGGCAAGGTGTGATCTCCAATGTGACCAATCCGAAGATTGCGCTGTTTTTCTTAGCCTTTTTGCCGCAGTTTGTCCACCGCGACACTGGCTACGTAGCGCTCCAAATGCTGGTGTTCGGGTTGCTCTTCGCCGGGTTCGGTGTGGTGTTTCTATCGATCGTGGGGTGGAGCGCAGGCGGCATTGGGCGCTGGCTGGCACATAAGCCACGCTATGTGAGTACGATCCGCTACCTAACCGGCGGCGCCTTGATAGGGTTAGGTGTACGGCTTGCATTTGTAGAGCGGCGGTAACGCTTCTACCGAAAGGAGCAACCCAATGGAACTCGGCACGTTTTCGATCAGCCTGGCTGTCAAGGATCTCGAGGCTTCGAGGTCCTTCTACGAGAAGTTTGGTTTCAAGGTCTTCGCCGGGGAGGCCGCGCAGAACTGGCTGATCTTGAAGAACGGCGCTCACGTGATCGGGCTGTTTCAAGGGATGTTTGAGAAGAACATCCTCACGTTCAACCCCGGCTGGGATAATAACGCCCAGAAGCTGGCCGCTTTCACCGATATCCGCGAACTGCAGCGCCAGTTGAAGGCCCAAGGGGTGCAGTTGCAACAAGAGGCGGATGAGAGCACAACCGGGCCGGCTAGCTTCATCGCCGTGGATCCTGATGGAAACCCGATCCTTGTCGATCAGCACGTGTGAGATAGCAATCGCGTGGATGTGCGTACCTGCCAGATCACCCAATGGTGCTATAATTACGCTGCTCTCAATCAACGAACAAGGAGGCTGTCATGGGAAAGGTCTTTGTGGATATGGCCATGTCGTTAGACGGCTTTGTCGCTGGACCAAACAACGAAGATGGCGGGCTGCACGAGTTGACAAATAACCCAAGCCTGTTATCATAGGCCACGGAAGATACGTCCACCACTCCAACTACCTCATATCATCTTCATCTCCAGGGGACCCTGACTACCATTGCTGCCTGCTCCAGCGTGGTGCCCCCTCCTGTTCCCAAGCGATCCAGGATTCTGCTCGCACAGCTTGTTGAGACCATGGTGTCACTATCCTGATGGTCTGTAGCTCTCGATGCGCGTGATCGTCGCGTGGTCATCCCAATGCGTGCTTTGGCGCGTGCTGGGCATACGACGTTAATCTTGTTCGCAGAAAAGGAGGCAGCATGGCACAGGAGGTGAACCAAGAGACGCCGCGGTGGACCCGTGACTACGTCTTCGACATCCTGCGCGAGCTTGGCATCCACTACATCTTCGGCGTCCCCGGCACAAACGAAATCCCGATCATTGACGGCACCTCGTACCCAGAAAATGGCGTCCAGTACATCGAGTGTCTGCACGAGAACATCGCGATCGGCGCGGCGATGGGCTCGGCCCGCATGAGCGGCAAGCCGGGCGTCCTGGTCGTCCATGTGACGCCGGGCATCGCGCACAGCATCGGCAATCTCTTCAATGCCTGGCGCTCGCATATGCCGCTGGTGATTCTGTGCTGCCAGCAGCAGAACGAACTGGTGACACAGGAGCCGCTCCTGGCCTCAAACCTCGTCGATCTGGCCAGGCAGTACACCAAGTGGGCGCATGAGGTGCGCGCGCCGGAGGAGATGCCGCTGGTCCTCCAGCGCGCATTCAAGGAGGCGATGGCGCCGCCGAATGGGCCGGTGTTCATCTCCATCCCGTGGGAGTTCACGATCCGCCGCATCGGCGCCGACGAGCGCATCCAAGGCGTCACGCAGATCTCGCCGCACTTCACCGGCGACACGGCCACGATCAAGCAGGCGGCGGCGCTCCTCGCGGAGGCCAAGAACCCGATCATCGTCGGCGGCGACGCGGTCGGCTATGCCGAGGCGTGGCCGGAGCTCCAGCAGCTTGCCGCACTGCTGGGCGCGCCGGTGCTGCTCCAGAGCTTCAGCAGCGTCGCGAACTTCCCGAACGACGACTACCACTGGCAGGGAGAGCTGCCCGGCAGCCAGGCGGGGGTTCAGGGGGTATTCCAGGATCACGACGTCGCCTTCTTCTGCGGATTCGGCCTCCAGGCGCAGGTCGCAGTGTTCAAATACTCCGCCGGCCCGCTGATCCCATCAAGTGTCAAGCAGATCTACCTTACCAACAACACCTGGGACATCGGCAAGAACTATTATGGCGAAGCGGCGATCTTTGGCGACATCAAGGCGACGCTCCCGCTGCTCAACGACCTGGTTCGCGCGAATTCGCCAGCCGGCGCGGCGGAACGCAACGAGCGCATGCGGCTGCTCGATATCCAGCGGCGCGTCGCGTGGGAGCAATACCTGGCGCAGGCGTTGACGCAGAAGGAGATCTGGGCCGTCGTCATCGCCGATGCGCTCCGCGAAGCCATCCAGGAGCACCGCCTGGAGAAGCAGTTCGTCTACGTCCACGAGGCGGTCTCCGATCCGGCGCCGTTCCAGTACCTGCTCCCGCTCGGCACCGAAGGGGCCATGCCGATCAGCTACTACTGCGTAGCCGGCGGCTCGCTCGGCTGGTCCATGCCGGCGTCGTTGGGGGTCAAGCTGGAGCCGCGCGGCTGGCAGGGCATTGAGACGCGCTTGGTCGTCACCGCCGTCGGCGACGGCTCGTCGCTCTTCTACCCGCAGACGTGGTGGACGGCGGCGCACCGCAACCTGGCCGTGCTGTACATCATCACCAACAATCATGAATATCACACGCTCCAGGTCGGCCTCCAGCAGGTCATCGCCGCATATGGCTCGGCGCCCGGCTATGGCTGGCAGCCCAAGACCACCGACCCCGAGTATCTCACAATCCAGCGGCCGACGTTCGACTTCGTGGCGCTGGCGAAGGCCATCGGCGGTCAAGAAGGCGAGATCGTGCGGCTCCCCGGCGATGTGCGGGCCGCCGTGCGGCGCGGCGTCGACTACGTGCTACGGGAGCAGCGGTCGTACATCCTCGATATGCGAACGGCGCAGGCCACGCCCACGCCGCCCTCCACCGGGTTAACGGCGACGCAGACGTTCGCGCGCTATGCCATGCAGCCGCCGCTTGATGCATTTCATCAGCAGGCGGCCAACGATCAGGCCGACGACGCAGGGCCCGGCACAATACCGAACATTCCAGTCATCTTTTAAAGAAAAGGGAGGGGCAAGGGGAGGGCTGCCCTCCCCTTAAAACCCCGCCCATCCTATTGGAAAAGGGAGGGGCAAGGGGAGGGCTGCCCTCCCCTTAAAACCCCACCCATCCTTGCTACATAGGCCACAGAGCTAAGGAGGGAATTATGGCTGACGAAACCATCGACATCGCCATTATCGGCGGCGGCGTATCGGGCGTCTACAGCGCGTGGCGGCTCAAGCAAGCCAACCCAAGCCGGAAGATCGTGGTCTTCGAGGGCAGCGGGCGCATCGGCGGGCGGCTGCTCTCGGTACGGCCGCCCGACATCCCGAACATGGTCGCGGAACTCGGCGGGATGCGCACCCTGCCGGCGACGCAGCCACTGATCACGCAGTTGATCAAGGTGCTGAATCAGAAGCTTCCGCCGGACCAGCAAATCGAGGAGTACGACTTCCCGGTCGACCAGCCACAGAACATCGCCTATCTGCGTGGCGTGTACCTCCGGCTGGCCAACTTCACCACCGAGCCGCACAAGGTCCCGTATGATCTCTCGTTCCTGGAGCGTGGTGGGACGGCCGGCAGTATTATCGTCAATGCGATCGAGCAGATTGTGCCGGGGATCACGAATCCCGCTCTCAACGAAGCCCAGCGCCGGAAAATGGCCCAGGAAGCGTCGTTCGCCGGCATGCCGCTGTACCTGCAAGGCTTCTGGAATGTGCTGATGCGCGTCATTAGCGGCGAGGCGTTCCAGCTCGGCGTCGATGCCGGCGGCTACAACTCGACATTGAGCAACTGGAACGCCGCCGATGCGATCCCCTGGTACCTTTCCGACTTCGGCATCCAGCCAAAGTACAAGGGCTTCAAGCAAGGCTTTCAGCAGGTGCCGAATGCGCTGGCGGAACTCTTCCGCCAGGCAGGCGGCGAGATTCGCTGTAACACGCAAGTCGATGGCTTCAAGTGGGCCGATGGCGGGTACGAGCTGCGCGCCCAGGGCAAGACGATCCTGGCGGGGTCGCTGATCCTGGCCATGCCGCGCCGCTCGCTTGAGCTGCTTGCGCCGGAGAGCCCGCCGCTTCACGATATTCAGGATCTGATCAAGAGTGTCACGCCGCGGCCACTCTTCAAGCTCTTCACGACCTACACCAACCCGTGGTGGCGCTCGGCCGGTTACTCGACAGCCGATGGCAAGTTCGTCCCAGTGGAAGCGGGGCGCACCGTCACCGATCTGCCGGTGCGCCAGACCTACTACTGGCCAAAGGATGACGGCACGCCGGCGACCGGGGGGCCATCCATGCTCATGGCGAGCTATGACGATGGGACGAATATCGGCTTCTGGGACGGTCTGCGCCCGCAGCGTCATCAAGCGTGGCAGAGGGGCCAGGAAGTCGCGCGGCCGAGCGATGCGTTTGAGGGTGACGCTGGCGGCCAGGAAACCGATGGCGAATGGGGCCAATACCAGGCGTCGGCCCGGATGGTCGCCGAAGTAGCGCGCCAGCTCGCGACCATCCACGGCCTGACCTACACCCCGGAGGTGCAAAACGCCGCCTTCCGCGACTGGGGCGACGACCCATTCGGCGGCGGCTGGAACAGTTGGAACATCGGCGTCAAGAGCTGGGAAATGAAACAGCGCATTGTCCAACCGTTCGGCGAGCGCCCGCTCTATATTTGCGGCGAAGCCTACTCGGATGCACAGGGCTGGGTCGAAGGCGCGCTCCAGACCGCCGACCTGCTGCTGGCGAAGTTTGGGATTTCCCCGCTGTAGCGATCAGCCACAGTGTAAAGTTGAACGGCGTCACCCGAAACCTTGTCTTAACAAACAGGCCAACGTTGAGCGCCAGCTAGCCGCGCTCAACGTTGGCCTGTTTGTTTGCTCTAGTGGAGCGACGGGGATTCGAACCCCGGACCTTCTGCGTGCAAAGCAGACGCTCTCCCAACTGAGCTACCGCCCCATAAATGAATTGAGAATTGAAAATTGAGAATGAAGAAATATGTATGCTGGCCCTTTCTTCATTTTCAATTCTCAATTCTCAATTTGCCTGGTGGGCGTGGGTGGACTCGAACCACCGACCTCCATCTTATCAGGATGGCGCTCTAACCAACTGAGCTACACGCCCCAACCAAACGCTATTATACCACAACAATGTGAGACTAGGTGCGGTGTCAGGCAAAGTATGAGTGCCTGAGCTCCCTAGAAAGGAGGTGATCCAGCCGCACCTTCCGGTACGGCTACCTTGTTACGACTTCGTCCCAGTCGCTGACCCTGCCCTCGGCCGCTGCCCCCCTTGCGGGTCAGCCCACGGACTTCAGGCGTTGCAAACTCCCATGACGTGACGGGCGGTGTGTACAAGGCCCGGGTACGTATTCACCGCGCCATGGCTGATACGCGGTTACTAGCAACTCCGCCTTCACGGGGGCGAGTTGCAGCCCCCGATCTGCACTGGGACGCCGTTTGTGCGGTTCGCTTCCCGTTGCCGGGTCGCAACGCATTGTCGGCGCCATTGTAGCGTGTGTGTCGCCCCAGACGTAAGGGCCATGCGGACTTGACGTCATCCCCACCTTCCTCCCAATCGGGCAGTCCGGCTAGACACGAGTAACTAGCCGCGGGGGTTGCGCTCGTTGCGGGACTTAACCCAACATCTCACAACACGAGCTGACGACAGCCATGCAGCACCTGTGCAGCACCCTCGAAGGCGAGCGGCTTTCACCGCCGTGCAGCTGCATGTCAAATCTGGGTGAGGTTCTGCGCGTTGCGTCGAATTAAACCACACGCTCCGCTGCTTGTGCGGGCCCCCGTCAATTCCTTTGAGTTTTAAGCTTGCGCTCGTAGTTCCCAGGCGGGACACTTCCGCGTTAGCTGAGCCCCACACGAGGAATGGTTACCCCGCATAGGACGAGTGTCCATCGTTTACGGCGTGGACTACCCGGGTATCTAATCCGGTTCGCTCCCCACGCTGTCGTCCCTGAGTGTCAGTACCGGGCCAGTCAGCTGGCTTCCCCTTGGGTGTTCCTGCCGATCTCTACGCATTTCACCACTACACCGGCAATTCCACCGACCTCTCCCGGTCTCGAGTTCGAGCAGTCTGCTATGAGCCTCCGGCAGTTAAGCCGCCGGCTTTCACATCGCACTTGCACGACCACCTGCGGACGCTTTACGCCCAGTAAGTCCGGACAACGCTTGCCTCCTCTGTCTTACCGCGGCTGCTGGCACAGAGTTAGCCGAGGCTTATTCTGGGGGTACCGTCCGTTTCTTCCCCCCAAAAAGCAGTTTACAACCCGAAAGCCGTCATCCTGCACGCGGCGTTGCTCCATCAGGCTTGCGCCCATTGTGGAAAATTCCTTGCTGCTGCCTCCCGTAGGAGTCTGGGTCGTATCTCAGTCCCAGTCTGGCTGGTTGTCCTCACAGACCAGCTACCCGTCAAAGGCTTGGTGGGCCTTTACCCCGCCAACTACCGTGATGGGCCGCAGGCCCCTCTTCCAGCGCGTTGCCACTTTCCTCACCCGTAAAGGTGAACGTATGCGGGATTAGCAGCCCTTTCGGACTGTTATCCCCCACTGGAAGGCAGGTACCCACGAGTTACTCAGCCGTGCGCCACTCACGGTGCAAGCACCGTGCGTGCGACTTGCATGCATTAGGCACGCCGCCAGCGTTCGTCCTGAGCCAGGATCAAACTCTTCATAGTATGATGTTCCAGTCTCAAAGGACTGGTTGCACCGCACTTAGTCTCACATTATTGTTGGTAAGGTGCAGACGCAGGGCCAGGCAAATAAAAACCAGCACGCCAAAGGCAGTGCTAGCTCGTCTCTACCTGGTTGTTACCGTCTACCTTGGGAGGTGAAACGGACGCCTTGCGTTTGTGCGCGTGGATTATAGCAGGATGGCAGGCCTTTGTCAAATAAAAAAGGGCATTGTCTCGCCTACGATCCGTGGTCGAAGGGGGAGTTTGAGGGGCAACCCCTCAAACTCCCCCTTTCAAACAGTTTCTAAAAGCGTATAAGACATGGTTTGGAGGTGGCCTGGGCCACCTCCAAATACGAGTTCAGTCGGGTTTTTCGACAACCGTTGAGTCGAAAATTGTCCCCACGAAGGGCATGTCTGAGTAGCCAGGACCGCTCAGAAAGCTATCTGGGTTCCATTTGGTGCCCTCGACACTGCCCAGCTTCAACGCAATCGTATTGCCGGCAACGAGCTTGCCGCTCACGTCAAGCTTGAATGTGCCGTCGGTGCCAATCGTGTTCTCAGCGATCGTTTCGCCTCCGCTTGGGATATCGATCAGCTTGATCGGCACGCCGGCAGGACCAGAGCCACTGACCTCAACATCGGTCGATTTCACGGGTGTGTTCAACGTAAAATCAGGGCCAGGCTGCAAGATGGACGCCGGAGCCGGGTAGCCGCTTACAGCTGCCGGGGCAGGGTAATCTTCGACTGGAGCCGGGTAACCGCTTGTTGTAGTGCCTACGACGGGGGTTGCACCGGGGGAGGTTGTACTGGAGGCTGGTGACTGAGGTGTGGGCGCTACAGGGACCTCCTCACCGCATCCGGCCAACAGCAGTGTGACCAGGGCAAGTGTAACAAACCAGCGCATTGAACCTTCCTTTAACACAGTACAGAGAGGAGCAAGCTAGGCCTGCTCCTCTCTGTGAGATACGTTATGTTCTCCAGGACTGACGAGGTATCGAGCAGTTTGGGAGTGGGAGGGCCCTGGAGCCCTCTCACTGCGCCTGAGCACTACTGGAGGTTGAAGCCCTCGTAGTTCTTGGTGTCCAGCAGACCCGGCGACGGCTTGTCGAAGTCCGAGGACTCCTGCCCGATGGCCAGGATCTTCTTGCCATTGCCGTTGAGCGTCACGCCACAGTTTGAGCCATCCGGCGGGCCACCTTGGACAGCCGAAACGTTGAAGAAGGTGTGGCCCTGGCCCGGCTGCAGCGTCGGGCTGGAGATGTTGAAGGTGCCGGTGTTGCAGACGTAGGTCGCGCCGACGGTCGTCGCGGTCGTGTCGACGTTCTGGACCGAGACGCCGGTCTGGTTGGAGTTGGCGCCGACCGGGAAGTTCTCCTTAACCAGCGGCAGAGCGATGCTAGCGGTGGCCGAGGCAGCGCTGCGGCAGCTATAGGTGGTCGCCTTGATCACGCCCGAGAAGTTCGAACTCGTTGACCACGGCGACGATCTTGGAGCCGGCCGGCGCAGTGATCTTGGCGGCGCCAAGACCGTTGTTCGTGAAATTGCCGACATTGTTGATCTGGGCCGACCAGACGCCCGAGGCGCCCGGCTGGAGCGTCAGTGCGGTGGCCTGGAAGGTGCGGCCAGCCTGCGGCAGAACCTCAGTCAGCACCATGTTGACTGTGACAGGGGTGGCGCCAGCATTGCCGACCGAGATACCGGTGAAGCGCTTCTGATTGGCGTTGAAGTTGTTCTTGAACGTCGGGCAGAACAGTGTATCGGAGGCGTCAGTGTCGGCGAAGAGCGAGGTCGACTGCGCCTGCGTCGCGGGCGCCTGGCCCTCGCGGAACTCGACGACGGCGCCGACGATGTTGCCGCCGGTGGCGGTGACGGTCAGCGAGCCGAAGCAGGCCGACGTGTTCGGGCTAGTGCCGCAGCCCGTGTTCGGGACGGCCGGTGTGAACTCACCGGGGGACAGCAGGATCGAGCGGCCCTGCTTGATCGAGCCGGTCTTGGTGTGGGTGCCGCCCGCGCCGGTCACGATCGTGGCGCTGTAGGTCACGTCCGCGCTGCCAGCCTGGATGTAGAAGACGGTGCTCTTGTTGCCGAAGTTGCGCTTGACGGTCGGGAAGATCAGCTTCGACGAGACCGCATCGGAGCCGGTGTACATCGCGGAAGCGTAGCCGCCCTGCACGCCCAGCGTCGTGCCGGGGATCTGGTTGTTGCCGACCTGGCCAATCGCCACGACCGGCTGATCCGACGAGACGATCATCGAACCGGAGAAGTTGTTGCCCAGCGCCGGGGTGACATCAGCGGTACCGGCCGCGCCACCCAGGCCAGGGACGAACACCTTGTTGGCGCCCGGATCGAGGGTGAAGTTGCCGACCGACTGCGTGCTGCTGCCATCGGTGCTGAGCGGCTGAACCGTCAAGCTGACCGTGGCCTGGGCTGTACCGACGTTCTGGAACGTCGCGGTGGTGGCCCAGCCAGTGCCCGGCAGGGTCTGGGCTGACGCCACGGCGACAACGCTCACGAGCAGCGTCAGTGCCAGCAACGAGCGAATGACTTGCTTCCTCATTGAGACCAACTCCCTTTCTGTGATACAAGGACGACTTGTCGTTGACTGCTGTAACGATAGTCTAATCGCCCCGCAAACTCAATACTCCTTTAGGGTTAGTGGCCCATTCCATTCAGGTAATTGGCCTTCTAATCCTCTTTGCCATCAGGATTAGTGCCTATCCGAACAAGCCTGGTTGGGTGGTAAATAGGGGAGGCACTCAGAGGGTACCCGCCCCCCAAGCCCCTCCTCTATTTTCGGAGCAACCCTTATTCTAGGTAGCCCAGGCTGCGCAGGCGATCCAGGACCTCCTCTTCCTCCTCCGGGCTGTCCCAGGCCGCCGGCTCAAGCTGGCCGCGCTCCTCGACCTGTGGGGCAGCAGCGATCACTGCCGGCCGATCCGACAGCCGCTCGGCATCGATAAACTCATGCAGGAGCCGGCCATCGACATCAGCCGGGATCGGCAGCTCCAGCAGCCACATCAGCGTCGGGGCGACATCAACGATCTGCACTTCGTCCTGGCGGCCATTGGCTGGGACTGGCGGCCCGCATAAGCCAAGCATCCCGACCGGGCGATGGATGCCGGTGTAGTGCGTCCCGGAGACGCTGAAGATCTGGCTGCCGGCCATCTCGCGCCACGACTGCGCTGTGTAGGCCATTCCGCGCATGATGATGTTCAGGTCAGGCCCGTATGCGGCGTAGGGGCCGTGGTAGGTATCTTTGGAGCGGTACACGGCGTCGACGACCGGCGCACCCTCGTCCGTCAGCTCAAACAGCGCGGCGGTGATCTCGTCGAGCAACTGCTCGTACTCGCGCCCCGGCTCGACGATCCCCTCCGGCTCGCGCCCACGCAGATTGACGAAGATCTGGCCGATATTGCCGAAGCTGTAGGCGCGCGTGTTCGACCAGTCCACGATATCCGCGAGCGTGACCGAGGCTTCCGGTACGAGCTTGTGCTGGAGGCGCATTGGAATGCGGTTGCGAATCCACCAGGCCAGCGGGTTATCCAGGCGGGGCGCCAGGCTCTCACGGGTCAGGCCCAGGCGCCGCATCAGCGTCTTGCGGCCCTGGTCGAGCTGGCTGGGCTGTTTGCGCCGCAGCCAGCCCTGCTGCTCCAGCCAGACGTTCAGAAACACCTCGCGGTGGGCCGGGCCGCCGCCGTGATCGGAGACCAGCGCGACCACGGTCTCCGGCCCAGCAGCGTCGAGCAGCCGCCCGACCTGCTCGTCCATCATGCGGTGTACTTTCAGGATCGCCGCTCCGAAGCGCTGCGCCTGCTGCGGGTCGTGCTGGGGGTGGGTTGGGTCCATATGATGCCAGAAGTAGGTCTCGACCTCGTCGATCGCGCGGTAGACGATCATGGCCAGGTCCCAGGGCTCGCGCTCGATCAGCCGGATCATGGCGTCGGTCTGGCCGCGCGTGACATCGGCCAGGTCGACCAGCCACTCGGCCTCGCGGCCCGGCGCGAACTCGACATCCACATCGAGCCGGTAGCCCCAGCTCAATAGCTCATCGCGCAGCGCCGGCGGGTGGGCGAAATTGCCGCGGCTGGGCGCGCCCAGGCCGGAGACCATGACGCCGCGCACGTTGGCAGGCGGGTAGGTCAGCGGGATATTCAGCGCGATGACGTGGCGCCCCTGCTCGCTGGCATGATCGAAGATCGTGCGGAAGCTGGTCTGGTCGCGGCGGGTGCTGGTCAGGCGGTAGCTGCCCGGCAGCAGGCGCACGAAATCGTAGATGCCGTGCTTGCCGGGATTCAGCCCGCTGATCATGGATGTCCAGGCCGGCGGCGACATCACCGGCAGCGTCGAGCGCATGGGCGCGTAGGTGCCAGCCCTCAGGATGCGGGCGATATTCGGCAGATGGCCGGCCGCGACCCACGGCTCGATCAGGTCGAGATCGGCCGCGTCGAGGCCAATAACCAGGCTACGGTTAATGGAGATCCTCTTGCAATAACTTGTGTGGTGCCGCGACGTACCAGCGACAGCAAGCGCCGCAGCTCGGCGGTGCTGATAGCGCGCAGCACAAATAGGGCAATCCCAAAGACGAGCCAGCCAGCCAGCAGCGCCAGCATCCAGTTGACGTGCAGCCAGCGCAGGCTGAGCACGCTCCCGGCCAGGCACAGGCTTGCGCCCAGCGGCCCGCCGATCACCGACCAGACATTCCAGCGGTAGATATAGCGCTGGACATAGATGATGCTCAAGATGCAGATCAGCGCGTTCGACGACACCCGCGCCAGCGCCGCCCCCTGCGGCCCAATGATCGGCTGGCAAAGCAGGTTCAGGGCGGCGTTGAGCAGCAGGCTGCATACATGCATCGGCACCAGGGCCGATTGACGCCCGGCCACCAGCATCAGCCGCCCGTTCGGCAGCGACAGGCAGATAAACACAAACGACCAGATCAGGGTTTGCAACACTGGAATAGTGGCCAGGAAATGGTTGCGATACAGGATCGGCAGCGCCTCGTCGGCGACCAGCGTCACCGATGTGCTCACCAGCAGCGCCACGATTAGGAGGATGCGCCCCGACTGAAGGTAGATGTCATAGGCGCGCTCCTGGACCGTTTTGTACAGCCCGGACATGATCGGAAGGATGACCTGGCGATACGCTTGGGGGAAAATCATCAGCGCGGAGAGTAGCGCCGTGGCGGCATTATACACGCCGACGGCCAGCGTGCCGCCCCACTGCGAGAGCAGCAGGGCGTCCAGGCTGCCCTCGGCGGTGTACATCAGCCCGACCAGCAGCAGCGGCAGGGCCGAGCGCGCCTGAATCGACCAGAACGCGCGATCGAAGGAGAAGGCCGGGCGCTCGAAGCGCAGGCAGATCAGGCCAAGATACAGGATGATCGCCAGGACACTAGTCGCGAAAACGACCCCAGCGGCGGCGAGGGCATCCCCTCCGAGCATCAGAATCAGCGCACCGAGTCCTAATTTTAACCCGCCGGTGATAGCGCCCAGGATCGTGATATAGGCAACCCGCTCACGGGCGATCAGGTAGGCCTGGCAAAGGTTGGTCAGGCTGTCGGGGATCATGGTGGCACAGAGGACCAGGACCACCCGATTGGCGGCCGCGCCGTGCCCAAAGGGGCCGCCCAACCAGAGCACCAGCGCGCCGTAGCACAATAGCGAAGCGACCAGCCGGGCCAGCATGAAATTGCCTAGGATGAGCGCGCCCTGCTCCTTGTGACGAGCCACCTCGCGGTTGAGCAACTGGTCCAGCCCGCCCAGAGCCACGTAGATCAGAAACGAGCTGTACAGAAAGCCAAGCGCATAAGTGCTGGCCTCCTGCTCGCCCAGGTCGCGGGTCAACAGCACAAAAAAGACGGTATTGGCAGCGCGCGCGCAGACTTCGGCGATGATCGCAAGCGACGTGCCGTGCGCCGCGCGCAAGGCCCAATGTTTCACGAGAACCTCGTTATGCGTTAAGACAGTGTGGCAGGGTATGTTAGAGGGGCAGCCCCTCTAGCTTCCCTTCTTTCCACCTGTCATCATTTGATAGCGATGAACGTGCCCCACTTCCCATTCAGGTATTCTTGGGGCAGGTTATTGGTCGCGTTCGGCACCCGAAAAACGTCGCGGAAGCCGACGCTCTTCAGCATCAGCAGCACGGCGCCTTCGGAAGGGATAAACGCCAGCCGGTTGGCATGGCTCTGGCTATGGTAGAACGACACGTCGTCGGCCTGGATACGCAGCAGCGGAATGTTCATATCGACCAGTGCCGTATCGATAACCGCGAATTTCCGGGTCACAGCGTACAATCGCTCAAGCGCGGATACCGGCTCCTCCAGGTGATAGAGGATGCCGAAAAAGAATGTGATGTCGAACTCGCCGAGCGCTTCCTCGGAGAGATCGTAGGTGTTCAGCACCCGGTAGTTCAGCCCATCCTGCCCAATAACGCGCGCGACGAACTGAGCCTGCTCGACGTTTTTCGGGCTGGCGTCGACGCCAAGCACGGCGTCGGCCCCGGCGCGGCGGGCCTGGATCGACCAGAATCCGGCGTTACAGGCAATATCCAGGACGGTGTTCCCGGCCAGCGAGCCACCGACCATCGAAAGAACGGCGGGAAAAATATGCGAGTAGCGCCGGCGCTGGCGCGCCCGCACCCGTTCGGCTTTCTCAGTGTCGGGATCGACCAATCGCTCGCCGAACTTCAGCGGGTAAAACCAGACATAGCGCTCGATCTGCTGCTCGATCTCCTGCTGAGTCATGCCACACTGTGGTGAAACCGGGAAGGAGTTCGCAAACGAGTGACCCGCGCTTTGAACGATCTCTTTTGATGGCACCGGCAGGACCGGGCATGTGACCTTGCGCGATTTGGCTATATCAAACCTAAAGGTATTAAACAATGATTTGACTGCTCGTTCGAGCCGCTCCATAAGATGTGTCCTTTTTAATTACAGGAGTTACGCGCTGGCGCCCGCAAGTCCGCTATTGCCTGCGGCAGCAAGGTACTTCACCTCTTTATTATCGAGGATTTTCGCCCAGTCGGGCGAAAATCCTCGATAAAAAGAAGGAACTGTACCACTTATTCGCCCGGATACTCGGCGCCGGGAATGCGCGGATACAATCGGGCATAATGATAGATTCCCGCCGGATAGGCCGCCCGTGGACGGCCCACCGGCGTCGCCGCCAGCAGCAGGTAGTCGCGCTTGCGCCGCAGCAACTCGTACGACAGACCAGTCAGCAGGCGCGCGGCCCGCGCCAGCAGACGCGGGCGGCCGGCATCCGGCAGCGGTTCGAGGTTCAGATAGTCGAGCCGCTGGACCTGGAAGCCGCAGCCGCTCACCAGCTCGACCACCTCACGCGGCGCGCTGCTGCGCTGGCGGCGCTCATACATGCCGCGGGCCGCGAACGGTGCGCTATCGACGATCCCGCTCAGCAGCCAGAGCAACCGGCGCAGGCTCAACCCGTTTGGGACGCTGACAAGCATTCGCCCGGCCGGATCGAGCACCCGCTGCGCCTCGCAGAACATCAGGGTCGGATGATACCCCAGATGCTGGAGCACGTCCATACACAGCACCAGGTCGAAGGCCCGGTCAGGGAACGGCAGCGGCTCGCGCTCCAGGTTCAGCAGCGCCACCGGAACCTGCCACTCGCGACCGTCCCGGCGCAGTGTCGCCGTAGCCTGAGCGCTGCCGAGCATCTGGCCGGGCCAGATCCGGGGCGGCGGGCTGACACAGGTCAGCTCGCAGGGCAGCCGCTCCAGCAGCAGCGCGCTGAAGCAGTACGGCGCGGCGCCAAGCTCCAAGATCCGCAGCGACCGGCCCGGCGTGGCCCACTCAGCGAGTCGCCGCAGGACCGCATCGAAGATCGCGGCGTGCTGCTGGGCGTAGCGCTCCAGCGTGCCAGGGTCGGGAGCCGGCGCGTAACTCGTGCCGATGTGCAGGGGTGGGCGCATGGTCAAGCTTCCGTCATCGCGTTTGAAGCTGCCAGAAACGCCGCCGGGTCGTCATACAGCAGCGGCGGGTAGCCGGCGCGCGGCGGGCCGAAGGGCGCCGCCATGGCGATGATCAGCTCGCGGCGATTGCGGGTGTAGGCCAGCGGCAGATCGAGGAAGCCGCGCAGGAAGGCGTTGAACACGCGCCCCGGCAGCGAGGTCGCCACGTTCCAGGGCCAGACCATCGCCATCTCCAAGTGCTCGACCGCGTAATTGCAGGCCTCCAGCAAGATGCGTAACTCGGCGTGGGTGAACTCGTGCTGATGGCGGCCCTGGATGCCGGAGCCGACGTAGGGATAATCATCCGGGCGGCCAAGCAGCAACTGCACGAGCCGGTTGGCGCGCAGGTAATTCGGGATCGTCAACACCAGCCGCCCGCCCGACCGCAGCACCCGGTGCGACTCGGCCAGGGTGTGGGTGGGCGAATAGGTCAGGTGCTCCATCACCTCCATACACAGCACCAGGTCAAACGCATCAGGAGGAAAGGGGAAAATATCCTTTTCAATATTGAACGTCCATGTCGTTAGCTCAAGTGGTGGGCGACCAGCACCCCGGCGGATCGTCACGGGCTGGGCGGTGATCGGGAAAGGCTCGCCCGGCCAGCTCATCATTGGGACGGTCGAGCAGATGATCTCGCAGGGTACGTGCTCGGCCAGCAGCGCCGTAAAGTAGTAGGGCGGCGCCCCCAACTCAAGCACGCGCAGCGGTCGTTCGACCACCGGGAAGGCGCGCCGGATGACTTCGAGTGTTCGCAGCCAGGTGCGCGCATGTACCAGCGAGAAGCGCTCCAGCTCACGGCGTGAGCTACGGTGGGTCTCGCCGTCAACTCCATCGTGTACGATCCGAAACTCGTCGACGAAAGCCAGTGCCTGGTCAAGGCTCATGATCGGCCACACGTTGTTCTGCTCCTGCCTAGACAAGGTTTCAGGTGCCGCTATTCTACTTTACAATGTGAGTGAGGGGAGACTGAGGGGGCTACCTCCTCAAACCCCCTTATAATTCTATGGCTTCCTGATGCTCAAAAACGGACTAATACTTTTGGGTTATTAACCCTTTTCTTGCGTTTCACTAGTAGTACGCCGCTGCTGGAACGCCGCAGCCGCGCCATAATACCACGCCACTGCGCCCAGCAGCAAACCGGGGATCGCCGGCGCATACGCCCGTAACTGCGGATACCGGACCATGCGCTCGATCACATCGCACACGGCCAGCGGCGGCCCCAGCACCCGCAATGCCTCCGGCACGCCGGCGCTCAGATTGATCCGCCGCCAGTTGCCCAGCAGGTCGGGATAGAGTGGATAGATATCCATATAGGTCTTGCCGAACATATACAGGTGCCGCCACAGATCGCCGGGCGAGGAGCGTGGGTGACGGTGGATCACGGCGGCGCGCGGCTCGAACCAGAGCGTATGGCCGGCGCGGCGCAGCCGGAAGCTCAAATCGGTGTCCTCGCCGGCGGCGAAGGGGAAGCGCTCGTCGAAGCCGCCGAAGCGCTCCAGCAGCCCGCGCCGGATGCTGAAGTTCAGGCTGGGCAGGTACGGGCGCTGGCCCGGCGCGCTGGTCTCCAGAAACGTCGGGAACGCCGCCAGATTGTCGCACAGCCGCCAGTAGTCGCTGCACTCGACGGCCACGCCGCCGCCGACGATCTCGGCGCCGGCCCGGTGGCGCTCCAGCAGCCGTGCGATCCAATCGGGCCGGGCGATGCAATCGGCATCGGTGTAGACGATCACGTCGCCACCGGCGGCCCGCGCGCCCAGGTTGCGGGCGAGGGCCGGGCTGGCCGGCCGCTCGGTCGAGATCAGCCGGACCAGGTCATCCTCGCGCACCAACCCCGGCCGGTCAAGCCCGGCCACCAGCACCTCCAGCGGCCGGACGGTCTGGGCCCGCAGCGCATCCAGCACCTGGTCGATCAGCGGGGAGTTCAGATTCGGGATCACCACCGATACGTCAAACCGCTGATCACTCATACGCCGCGCGCTCCTCGTCCATCCGCGCCGGCACGAGCGGCCTGCTCCCGGCAAAGCACCACGCCGAAGCCCCAGCACCACGCGCCATGCTGCGCCGCCATCCCCGGCAGCACATACCAGTAGCGCCGGAGGAATGGGGCGGCCCACAGCAAAGGCAGGGCCTTCAGCAAGCCCAGCGCCGGCGCCAGCAGCAGCAGTAGCCAGGGCATCCGCGCCGCCAGTTCATAGCCGGCCGAGCGGGGCAACGTCGCGTGATGCTGCCGGCAAATCCGCGCGGTAATCGCACCATACTGCTCCAGGTGGCCCATGGCGCCGCGCAGAGTCTGGCGCGGGGAGTGATGCTCGACGATCGCGCCCGGATGAAAGAACGGCGTGACGCCGGCCCGAACCAGCCGCAGACCAAACTCCAGATCCTCGCCGGCCGCCCCGCCGAACCGCTCGTCGAACCCGCCAACCTGGGCGAACAGCCGCGCGGAGATAGACAGGTTGCCACTCAGAAGGTATGGCCGTGGGCCGGGGAGCGCTTCCGGCACAAACGGCGTGTAGGAGGTCAGGTGATCGCACAGCGCCCAGAAGCCGGGCGTCGCCGGCGCATAGGCCCCGCCGACCGCCTGGTGCCCGCGAGCGTGCTGGGCCAGGTGCTCGGCCACCAGGTTGGGCGCCGCTACGCAGTCGGCATCGATAAACAGCAGCAGTTCGCCGCAGGCACGGGCGGCCCCCAGGTTGCGCGCGGCGGCGGCCGAGATCGGCTGCGGGGTCTCGACAAAGCGCACCAGTTCATCACAGCCAATTTGCCCATACCGATCCTGACCAACGACGACGATCTCGGTCGGCGGCACGCTCTGGTGGCGCAACACATTGAGGACGGCGCCGATCACCGGCGAGTGCAAATTGGGAATAATGACAGAAAGCATAGAACTGGCTTAGAAGGGCTTATAATGATCCCACTGCCGAGTTTCTTCGCTTGCCTTGCGAAGCACACAGAATCGGCGCTGAGAACGCGCAATCAATGCCGGCAAGAGATCGAGTGGCGCTTGAGATGCGTATTTGACAAATCGTAACGGCTTTTTCCACAGCGAGTCCGCTGTGGACGGAAACTCAGGCGCGACATAATAGTTTCTATTGCACAGTATAAACGATAGCAGTTTCCTGACCGATGGTAGGCCGATATCATCAAGAACGACGTATCCACCCACTTCCAATAATTTATCCACCAGAAAGAAGTCAACCATCGCGTAGTCGAACAGGTGCGATCCGTCGATAAACACAAGCTCAAAGCGCTCGCCGTTCTGGATCAACTGCGGCAGAATTTCGTGCGAGGCGTGTTCAAAGAACCGCAACACCCCTTCGATTCCGGCTCTGCGTACATTCAATAGACCGATCGACTGCCAGCGCTTATGCTCGAACGGATCGACGGCGGTATGCCGCCCGCTGCCGTTGTCATGGTGGGCCTGGCAGATAAACAAGGTCGATATACCATACGCCATGCCGATCTCTAATGTATTCTTCGGCTTCGTCGTTCGAACCAACTGATAGAGGGCCTTACCTTCTTCGTACGGTATAGATGTCGGGAACAGCTTGATCAAATCGCCATTGGGGCCTTCGATATGTCCCGACGCATATATCTGCTCGATCAGGCTATTCATCGCTAAAACCCCTACGCCGGCGAACCGCGCGGAGGTACAGGTGCCCATGACGGAACTGAGCGAACCGCAACCGGCTGTCGAGCGCAAAGCAGAGCCGCGCCAGCGTGTGGGCCAGCCGCGGCACGCGTTTCGAGCAGAGCCACATCAAGATATACAAAAACCGGAAGGCCATCTCCGGCCACTCGACCAGGTCACACTCGAAATCGGCGCCGACAAGCTCTCTGAGCCGCTCAGGCGTATAACCCTTACGCACGTGGCCCCAGCTACGCTCCGCGCGCGGCGTGGCCTGCGGCGGGAACAACTGAAACTGCGCGGCAGTCGTGCTCAACCACAGGACGCCGCCAGCCCCGACCCGACCGGCCGCATTGGCCACCAGCGCTTGGTCGTCGGCCACATGCTCGATCACATCACTCAGCACCACCATATCGAACGTCGCGGCGCGAAAGGGCATGCGCGTCCCATCGGCACAGACCTTCTGGCTCGCCGGCGCCGTACGCAGCGACTGGAGATTCAGATCGAGCGCAACGCTTGTCCGCGCCGGTATCCGCGCGACGAACCCGCCGTCGTCGCAGCCAACATCAAGTAGCGTCCTGGCCGGCTGCGGGGCGCCGAAAAGGTGCCGATAGACCAGCCAGCGGTAGTAGCTAGCGAAATGCATGTGGTTTGATCGGGTAATGGTGTAGATCCGCTCCCACGCGGCGGCAAGCACAGGCCACGTGAACCGCCGTACGTGCCGCCGTCCGGCAAGTGTGTACTGCTCGCGCCCAAATTCATCGGTTAACAGCTCGCCAATCGCCGCAGCCAGCGCATCGGCGTCGCCGGGGCGCACCAGCATCCCAGCCCGCCCGCCATCGAGCATCAGCGCGCGGTCGCCGACATCGCCGGTCACGACCGGCACACCCAGCGCCAGGCTCTCGGCGATCTTCAAAGGCGAACGAGCGCGGGCCACCTGATCATCATCCACCGGATCGGCGCTGGCCTGGGCCAATGCCAGATAGGCCGGGACAGCGCCTGGCGCGACTTGTCCGGTAAAGAGCACCCGCCCTTGCAGCCCCAGCCTTTCCACCTGACAGCGGAGCGCCGGCAGATCCTCGCCGCCGCCGATCAGCAGCAGCGCCGCATCGGGAAGATCGGTGGCAAGTCGCGCGAAGGCATCGACCAGCAGATCGACCGGGTGATTCTGCAAGGCCAGCGTGCCGGCGTAGGCCACGACGCGGCGGTCGGTCAGGTCCAGCGCCGCGCGTAGCGCCTCGACGACCGCCGCCGCAGGAGGCTGGAAGCGCTCCAGGTCAACGCCATTGGGCACATACACCACCCGCGCGACCCCGGCCCGGTGCGCCCGCTCGGCAAGAAAGCGCGTATTGACCGTGACCCCGGCCGCAAGGCGCGGGAGCAGCCACTGCCAGAATGCGAACACCGCCCGCTGCCAGCCGGCGTTCAGCCGATTGCTGCCGACCTCGTCGTCGTCGCAGTCCACATAAAAGCGCCGACGCCGCAGCAGCATCACGCCGATCAGCGCGGCCATGCCGTTCACCGGCTGGGGCTTGCCCAGGTGGTAGACATCGGCCGGCGAGCAAAGAATCCCCAGATCATTCCCAGCGTCGCGCCGACCAGGACGCGCAGCAGTTGCAGCGGGCCGAAGCGCTCCGGCAGGCTCCCGCTCTTGCGCGCGTGCATCTGCCCGACATACCAGACCTCGACACCATCACGGACGAAGCGGCGCCGCCGGCAGCCCGCCAGATCAGGATGCAGCGCCAGCACCCGTACCGCATGCCCACACCGCACCAGCTCCCGCGCGATATGAAAGTAGCGCCGGCCTGAGGGGCGCTCGATCCCCATCGTGATCAGCAGGGTGATGCGCATACATTACTGCTTCCGGGCCGCCTGCTCGACGCAGCCGACCAGCCGCTCCCAGGAGAACGTCTGGGCATCGGCGGCCTGGCGCACATTGCCGACCATCTGCTCACCGAGCCGCTGGCAGAAGTAGCGCACGATCGCCGCCGCCAGGGCCTGCTCGTCCTGCGGCGGCACGATCAGCCCATTCACACCATCCTGCACGACCTCGTGCAGGCCGCCAACTCGCGTCGTGATCACCGGCTTGCCGAACCCAAACGCCAACTGCACCACGGCGCTCTGCGTCGCGGAGACATACGGCAACACCACCACATCGGCGAGGTCGAAATACGGCTTCAGATCCTCATTGGGAACATAGCGATTCACAAATGTGATCAACTCCTGCACGCCGAACTCCTGGGCGAAGCGCCGGTAGAATGCCGGCGGCTGCCAGAACTCGCCCACGACCAGCAGATGCGCCTGGAGCTGATTGAGCACCAGCGGCATGGCCTGGATCAGGTACTCAAGGCCCTTGTATGGCCGCACAAAGCCAAAGAACAGCAATACCGGACGCTCGGCGGGCACCCCAAGCTCCCGGCGCAGATCCGGGCGCGGCGCCGCGGCGCTCTGGTGGGCCAGCTCGGCGTAGGTCGGGATCTGCCCCTTGATCACCAGAGCATCCGGCAGCAGCGCGTGCAGGCGATGCAGGTCCTGCTCGCTATGGACGATAAAGGCATCGCCCTGGCGCAGCACGGTGGTCGCCAGCCGCCGGTCAAGGGCGCCGCCACCCTCGTGCGGAACGACATTATGACAGATGAACACGATCCGGATGTTGGTGTGCCGCTTGATCCAGCGCGAGATCATCGTCAGGCAGGGGGTCCAGTACGGCACCCACCACTGCAACACCAGCACATCGGGGGCATCGGCGCGCACTTTGCGGTACAGGCGCCACCAGGTGATCGGATTCACCGGGTCGAGCACATACTCACAATCGACCTTCAGCGGCGCCACACTGGTATCCTTGTCGGTCTTGCCGGGGAACAGCCAGGTTGGATACTGGCGGGTAAAGGAGTAGAGCCGCGTCCAGTGGCCGGCCTCGCGCAGGTGCCTGACCAGGAGCGTGGTATAGTGGGCGATACCGCCACGGTAGGGGTAGGTTGGGCCGACAACACAGATGCGCACTACCGCAGCCTCCAGATCGTCACACCACCCTGGCTGTAGACCAGCTCATACAGCGGCGAGCGGGCTAACTGGGTGGGATTAATATACTCGCCAGACGGTGATGCAGCCGGCCCATCGTAGAGATAGGTGAACCCGGCGGCGCGCAGCGCGGCAGCGGCCTCCGGCGATGCCGGCGGATGTTGCTGGATGGCGGCGTTGGTTGTGTTCACGTTCCGCCAGTAATATGGCTGCGCGCCGACCTCGCTACCGTAGGTCAGTGGAGGTAAGTTGCTCTGCCTCCCGCTCATAAACGGCAGCCACCAGCCACCATCCGACCCGGCATACAGCGTGTTGCCGAAGGCCAGGAAGCTATTGACGAAAAACCTGGACTCCCGTGGCGTCTCGCGGCAAATCCAGGCCATCGCCTGCTCGTCGGCGGGCGTGAAAAGTTGGAACTGGGGCGCGACGATCCGCTGCTGCCAGTTGAGCCCCCATAGCAGCAGGGCGACGCCGGCCAGCACTTGAACATATTCGACCAGGCGTGGAGCGAAGGACACTTGCCCGGCCCATTCCCAGATCGCGGCGAGCGCGGCACCCGCCAGTGGCGCCAACACCAGGTACGCGCCGATCACCACGGTGAAGTTGGTAATAATACCGGCCCCGGCAAGGCCGAGCAGATACGGATTGGCCGACAGCCACGCCAGCGCCGCCCAGCCGACCAGCACCAGCCCGCGCCACTGCCGGCGCCAGGCCAGCAGCGCCACCCCCAGCAGCGCCAGGGCGATCACGTACTGCTGCGCGATCAAGTAACCATTCGCGTACAGCGAAGCATCCGCCCCAAAGACCGGCAGACCGTTCGTCTCGCCGCCGCTACCCACGCTCGATAGAAAGACATTGCCGATCTGAAGCAGCTTGCCCTCGCGTATCCGCAGGAGCCAGGGGGCGACCAACAGCAGCGCCAGCGCGCCGGAGGCCAGCCCAGCCGCGCACATACGGGCCAACGCCAGCCGGGACCGCCCTTGGATGAGCAGCAGGTATAGCGCGAAGCTGGCGACAAAACCGGCCGCGAACACCGCGACCCGGTAATGGGTCAGCGCCAGCCCAGCGGTCACGAGCGCGGCCAGCATGGCCAGACGCAGGCTCGGGCCGCGCGCGAACGGGCGCTCGGCGGCGGCAGCGAGCAGCGCCATCCAGACCACGCACGCCGCCGGCAGGATCGTCTGCCCGGCGAGCTGCGTATAGCGCCCCCAGTTGAGATAGAAGGCTGGCATTGGGCTCACGAAACCGACGATCAGCGCGGCCCAGAGGGCCGCAGGCTCGCTCCCCAACAGGCGGCGCGTGAGCAGATAGGCCAGCGGGGCGGCCAGCGCGCTCTGAAGCTGACCGATCACCAGCAAGCCGCGCGTGACCGGCTCGCCGCTCAACCAGTGCAGCCAGGCGACATTGCTATGGAAACCGTAGTGGTAGGTGAACGTTCTCAGCGGAACATACGGCAGCCACGAGGAGAACAGCCCGCCGTTGTCGACCAGCAACTGCGCGATCAGGGTGTGTTGATACGAGTCGCCAAACTGCCCCACCGGCAGATCGCGTGCGGCGTAGAGCCGGACCAGCACAGCCACGCCGGTGATCGCGAGCAGCAGAGCGTGGGACCGATCGAGAGGCCAGAATCGGGTGGAGGGCCAGCCGCCGCCGCGAGGCCACGCCAGCGCCAGCGCGCAGAGCGCCAGGAACCCCCAGCACAACGCCGAGCCCCAGCGCAACCCAAGCGGCGCGCTGGCCAGGAACAGCAGCGGAGGCAGCGCGCCACCGACGCCGAGGGCCAGGGGCCAGCGTTCGGCGGGGGCCAGCGCCACGGGCCAGAGCAGACGCAGCAGCGCGAGGCCGGGCAGCATCAACAAGGCCAGTGCCGCGATCAGCGTGAGCGGCGCGGCGAACGCCTCGGACAACGCCCACAGCGCGATCTGCCCACCGCCGACGAAGAGTGCGCCGGCACATACCAAAATCAGCGTGACGACCAGCCAGCCGACCTGCCAGCGCGTCCTGCCAGGCTCGACCTGCGCGACCTGTTCCATGCGGCGATACACCTTGCTCCGGCGAGAAACGACGCCGCATTATACGTGTGGTAGGGGGGGATGTCAACGAAACTAGGCACGCACCGCCGGCTCTCCAGGGCGATAGCAAACTTTCCTTTGCTTCTGGCCCGGCGTTCTGCGCGTGCTCAACTTGCCGGCGACGTGCCACCGCGCAGGCGATTGAGTTCAGCCTCAAGCTCTGCCAGCCGAGCCGCTAAGTCGTCGGCGCGCCCGCGCTCAGCCTCCGCCCGCTCCTGCGCGGCCTCCGCCCGCTCGCGCTCGGCCTCCTCGGGCAGCAGAATCAAATTCCCATCGGCGTTATAGAGGCGCAGCCACCTGAGATTCTCGCCCAGAAAATACCCTTCCCAAGCGCCGAACCACATCTCCAACTCTTTGCTCCACAGCCAGCCACGCTCGTCCGGCTCGATCGGCACATACACACCATCCGTCAGGCGCCAGCCCATCAGGCGCTCCATTTCGGGAGCAACACTGAAGTACTCGATAGTATGGAATGTTTGCTCATACAGCCGCTTCTTCACGCCTAGATCTTCGCGCTCGGTGGTCTTGGAGAGGAGTTCGACAATCACATCTGGGTAACGCCCTTCCTCGTTCCAGATCGCCCAGTAAAGCCGGGGGCGTGTGCCATCGACATTTTTCACAATGAAGAGGTCCGGCCCTTTATAATCTTTGTTGCGTACCTGGTAGCGCCCCACTCAACCGTGGTTGGGATCATGTTGATACCGCCGGTCTTTGCTTGGGTGGTCGCCCGCGCCGTTTGGGTGGCACCCAGGGCGGGGGTGGCACCTGGTAGGTGAGCAGTTCAGCCATCGTCCATTGATGATCACTCAATCCGGCCGCCATCGCCGGCGTTCGTTCCTTCCACTTCAGTCGGGCATCACTTGGCGCCTGCTCACGGAGCGTGTCATGAGACCAGCAGAAGTTGTAACAGCTCCCTACCAGCCACATCCCAGCGTTGAGCAAACTCTCGGTGTGAGCAATCGCCCTGCCACGCCGCACCAAGCAGGCCAGCGAACTGCGAAACGTGGCGTTCAAGCGTTCAATGTAGGAGGTGTTGATATCCGTCCCAGTGCCAGTCGCCTCCAGCACCGCCGTGATGGCGACCTGGCTGCCCTGAACAATCCGCCGCTTCACACCGCTGAGGCGGCGCTTGGCGTAGTGCTTGATGAGCTGTCCAATCAGCAATCCCTCCTCCGCTTCCAGACGAGGTCTGCCGGACCTTACCAGTCGGCACACGCCGCCGAAACACCTTGCGAAAGGCACTGACGTAGCTGCTCAGGTCGTCCACACAGACCAGGATTGCCGTCGTCAGAGCGCACCCTCGCACCTGCTCGACCAGCGCTGTGATCAGATGACGGTCGCGATGCACACTGATGGCACCACCCAGCCACAAGCGCGATGGCACGGCCATCGCCATTGCTTGCCAAACCTTGCTTCCGACCACTTTCACCCACAGTTCGTCGGCTTGTACGTGTTGGAGGTCGATCTGGCCCTGCTGGACCAGATGCTGGTGAAGCTGCTGAGAGTGCTGGCCGGCACGTCGCAACCAGCTCGCGACCGTACGCTCATCCAGGCCAAAGGCTGCCTGAGTAGCCTGGGTCGGACAGCCATGCGTAAGCAGGGTCAACACAATCGTGACCAGATCGACCGCCAGCCTCAGACGATAGAATGGCGTGCCAGTCGTAGCGGCGAAGGTTTTGCCACAAGTGCTACAGCGATAGCGGCGCTCCTTCTGGCTATGGATCGTAATATTGCCCTGGCCCACTTGGCCCCTTGCCGGGCAGTCCAGGTTATGGCAGAATTGTGCCATTGGGTTCATCTTGGTCCTCCATACGACGAGAGGTGCAAGCCTCGCCGTATAGAATGCCAGATGAGCCCTGTTTTTTCAAGTGCTGGACCCTTCGACCACGGTTGAAGGGGGTGCTACCGCGTACCTGCTGCCAGCTAAAATACACAAACATGTTGACGCCGACATAGAAATCGGTCATGTGGCCGCCATGCGCGGCGACATAGCAAGCCTTGAGGAGCGGCCCGCTGCTGACATGCCACGATGATCCCATACGCTCCCCGTCGTCATACGGCAGATCGGTCGGCGGCGGATGGATATATTCCGGCCACGGCAGCCCGTCAATAGTCGGACCGGCTGCAATCTCAGATGATTGGGTCATACGGCGCTCCTTCGCGTAGCACTGCTTCAGATCGCGGCGTCAGGGGAGTGCGATACGCGATGATGTCTGGGCTGCACGAGTTGGCCGAGTATAGCATAAACTGCGCCAGATAACGGAATGGGCGGATCAGGCTGCCGGCCCGATCCGCCCACTTCGTCATTCATGCTCTTGATAGATGTCCATGCGGCTGCGCCGCACACTGATGCATGAACATGTGAGAGATTTTCTTGAGGGGCGACCCCTCAAACTCCCCTATTTTCACATCAGATGTCCATGCGGCTACGCCGCACACTGGTGCATGAAAATGGTAGAATCTCATCCCGAATGGCTGGTCCCAAGGTCGATGTTTGCTTAGTGCCGTGAGCCTGTACATCAGATTGATCTGGATGCCGAATGGCACACTGTTCTGTGATCAGCGGTTCCGACCGCGAAGCACGCGTGTTAGTTTCTGGACTAACCGGCATCTGACCAGCCTGCGCACTCGTTTGTTTGGTCTTGGGAGGTTCGCCATGCAACTTATCCATACGCGCTGTGCTGGGATGGATGTTCACAAGAAGTCGGTCGTTGTGAGCGTGCGATTGGTGGCTGCCGATAGCACGCTGACAACACATCTGCGCAGCTTTGACACCACCACCGCCGAGTTGCTCAACCTTGCCGCGTGGCTGGCCAGTTTGGAGGTGACCCACGTCGCGATGGAGAGCACCGGCGAGTTCTGGAAGCCGGTCTACAATCTGCTGGAAGGGTCGTTCACGGTTCTGGTTGTCAATGCCGCTCACATCAAGTATGTCCCCGGCCGCAAGACCGACGTTCGCGATGCCGAGTGGATCGCCGAGTTGCTCGCCCATGGCTTGCTGCGACCCTCCTTCATCCCGCCAGCGCCCCAACGAGCCCTGCGCGACCTGACCCGCCAGCGCACCCATCTGGTGCAGGAGCGCGCCAGTGTGGTCAACCGCATGCAGAAGGTGTTGGAATGGGCCAACATCAAGCTGGCCTCGGTGGTGACCGACATCACCGGCGTGTCGGCGAGAAAGATGCTGCAAGCGCTGGTGGATGGTCAGACGGATGTGACGGAACTGGCAGAGCTGGCCAAGGGGCGACTGCGGAGTAAGCGAGCCGAGTTGGAGCAGGCGCTGCGCGGCACGCTGCTTGAGCATCACGCCTTCATGATCGGGCAACATCTGGCACTGCTTGACGTGTTCGACGAGCAGATTGCCGCTTTTGACGAGCAGATCCGTGCGGCGATTGAGGGCACGCGGCCGATGCCGCCTACAGATGGGGGCGAAGGGCCCGACAAAGACACGATCGCGCCAGATGCGCCGACTGCGCCCTGCGGAGCGTGGGCCGCTCAGGCGATCGTCGATGCTATTCCGGGAATTGGCAGTCGCATCGCCGAGACGATTGTGGCCGAACTGGGAACCGATATGAGTCGCTTCCCCAGCAGCGCTCACGTAGGCAGCTGGGCTGGGCTGGCACCCGGTCAGCACGAGAGCGCTGGCAAACGCAAGTCGACGCGCATCCGCGATGGGAACAAGTACTTGCGCAGCGCCTTGATCCAGGCGGCCTGGGCGGCGGTCAAGCAGAGTGAGACATTCTTGGCGGCCTTTTATCGCCGCTTGGCGGCACGCCGTGGCAAGAAGAAAGCGATTGTAGCTCTCGCGCATAAGATTCTCGTGATTGTCTACACGCTGCTGAAGACCGGCGAGGTCTATCAAGAGCGCGGCGCCGCTGCGCTCGATGAGCGGCAGAAAGATCGGATCGTCCATCGGCTGGAGCGGCGCATCGCCCAACTCGGCTACAAAGTCCATCTCGAACCCGTAACGGCTGTGGCGGCTTGATGGCCGCTCGCAACCCCTATTTTCGTGTTAGCATCACCGCCGCACGATCGGCAACTGCATCCGTGATGTCGCCTGGGTCGGCGCGCCCCAGGTGACGACCAGCGTGGGGCGTCCGAGGGCATTCCAATCCTCGGCGTCGGAGGATGTAAAGTATTTACTGCTGTGCATGTTGGTATCGGCCGTATACAGGGCGATATCAAGCGGCTTGCCGGCGGCATAGGCTTCGGCGACGGCGGCAGTGGCATCCCAGGTGTAGGGCACCTTGGGCCAGTTGATCTCAAGGCCAGTCGGCTTGACCCAAGTGCCGCTGAGATGCTGGCGCGCCAGCGGGCTATTGTTCCAGGTCAGGCCGGCTTCGGTCCATTCCCCATCGACGCTGAAAAGCTGGACGAAGGATGTCGTTGGCCGATCCCCAGGATTGGAGCTGTTGAGGTTGCCGGCAGTCCCCCAGAGGTGCAGCGTCAGCTCGGCGCGCACGATCACTTTGCCGGCCGGGACCTGATTGAGCCCGAAACGAAGATACGACCGGGAAAAGCAGGGGAAGTCGGTGATCGCCGCCTGGCTCTCGACGAATAATGACGTCTCGCTATCGCCCTGGAGCGGCTCGTCGGGGTCGCCATTATGACCATTGTTACAGGAGCCGTCCGCGCCGACGGTTGCATCGATCACCTGGCTGCCGGCCACGCCGCGCCGAATCGTGGCCTGGCCCTCGATGCTGGCGAATGGCGCGCTGTAGCCGGCCAGCCCGAGGTGAAGCTCGCTCCAGGTGGCAGGGCGTTGCGCGTCGAGCGCCTCGGGCCAGGTCTGGATCGGGCCTGCACCGGCGGGCGGTTGAGCGTCGCGGTCGAAGAGCTGGACGCCCATCCCCACCGTCTTGCCGTCGGGCGGCCCGTTGAGCCCCAGCGTACTCCAGGGAATAAAGAAGGTACTGGCCCAGCCGTAATCGATATTGCCGCCGTTGTTATTCGGCCCGGTATCGCTCCACTGGGAGCCAGGGCGATCGGTCCAAGCACCATTCCAGGACGTATCCCAGCCGGCGCCAGTGCCGCGCGCCTGGCGATGCCAGCGGTTGTCGTTCGCATCGCCGCCGCGCCAGCCGCTCAAAAAGCGATAGTCGCCGGGCTGGGGCGCCGAGGATCGGGCGCCGGCCGTGTCGAGGTACAGCGCCACCGCATCGTACTGGGTTAGGTCGTCGGCCGGCTGGGGGTTCTGGTTGTACCACAGGTAGTAATCGACGACCGTGACCATGACTTGAAGATTGGCGGGCGTGTAGGCCACCCGCATGTCGACATAGTTCGGGCCAGGGATCGGCGCCTGTTTCGCCTTGCCATCCCAACCGACCTTCCCAAACCAGAAGATCGCCGCGCTACTCCAATCGACATCACCTTCAAACCGCGGCGCGTTGACACGGCGTGGGGCGGTCGCCGCAGTGGCCGGATGCTGGGGCAGCGCTGACACTATGATCAAGGCCAATAAGAGCACCAGGCGGTACATAACAGCGTTCCTTCGAAACGTGAAACGTGAAACGTGTTGCGAATTTTCACGTTTCACGTTTTACGTTTCAGGACTACTTCCAGATCATCGGCAGGGTGGCGGTGTAGCCATTCAGGATCAGCGTGGCGCTGCGTGTGAGCGTGCCGGCCGCGCCGCCGTCGAGCTGGGAGTTGATCTTCACGATTCGCGTGTCGGCGATCTGGACGCGCGCCTGGGCGGTGATCGTGACCTGGCGTTGCTCGCCCGGTGCGCCGCTCCAGGTGATCACGCCACCACTCGCCGTGACTTGGCCCACAGTGGACTGGGCCGAGCCGCCGACGTACTGAAGCTCCGACGGCAGCGTGATCGTCAGCTCGACCGCATTGGTCAGCGGGCCGCCGGTGTTCGCGAGGGTAAAGGTCAGCGCAACGTTCGTATCCTTGCGTGGCGCGACCGGCGCCGCGCTCAAGCCGGAGGTCGACAGGCTCGGCCCGGCCAGCGACAGCAACGTGGCCAAGTTGTGCAGGCGATACAGGTCGTAGCGTGGGTTGATGCTCATCGGCAGTGGGAGCTGGCGGCGCAGCGTATCCCAATCCTCGCCCAGCACCAGTGCCTTGGTCTGGAACAGATCGTGGGCCAGGGTGGGGCTGTGCCAGAGATGCTCGCCGCCGGTCGTGGTGTGGTGGGCCAAGTCGCTCATCCACCACCAGGGCGCGTTGACCTCGTAGGTCTGGACGTAGCGCTGAGTCTCCGGCAGCAGATCGCGCCGCAGCCGCTCGGCCAACTCAGGATAAAGCGGGCTGTAGCCGACCAACGCGGCATAGTACATAAACCCGGCGCCTGAGTGGATACGCGCCTCACTGCCATCGTACCAGTTGAGCTGGCGCATGTCGCTGATCCGGTTGCGGTCGCCCTCAAGCGGGATCAGCTCGCCGGGGTCATTGTACTTAAAAATATCGTCGTGATTGGGCACGCCATCGGCATCGAGCCGCAACGGCAGCGGCACAATCGCGCCTGCATCATACTGCTCACGGGTGTAGTGCGCCAGGCGAACGCGGGTCGCCAGCAGATTGTCCAGCAGCGTGCGAGCTGCGCTCGCAGTGGCGGTGTCACCCCGCTGTGTCGCCATGGTCAGCATGCCGGCAGCCGCGCCGATCTGGCTAGCCAGGCCCAGCTTGCCGACCCGCCACTTCTCGAACTTGCAGTATCCCAGCGTGCTGTCGTAGGCGGCGGTGAACTTGCCGAAGAGGCTCTTAATAAACGACCAGTTGGCGTTGACCAGCGACCAGTCGCCGGTCGCCTGACTGTAGGCCGCCATCGCGTAGAGCCGCTCGCCGGTCAACAGCTCATTATCGCGCTGCCAGGCAGCGACGATCCCGCCATTAACATTGCAGGGATCACCGCTCTTGAGCCCAGCCTGCCCGAAGATCAAGCAGTCACGGTTATACGAATATTGATTCTTGTCGAATAGCTCGGTCTGCGCCAGGGTCTTGAGATAGCCGAGCGCCTGTGTACGCAGCGACAGCGACAGGAAGGGCAGCGCCTGCGACACGATCCAGACCCGCTCGCCGGCGGTGCCAAACACCTGATAGGCACTGATCTCATCCTGCATATGGATGCCGGCCTGCTCGAACTTCGCGTACGGCGGCTGCGGGCCGGCGGCGATCAGATCGGCAACGCGCTGCTCCAACTCGGACTGAAGGGCGTCAACCGAAGGCGCGTCGGCGCGCGGGTAGGTCAGTACGTGGGCGCGGGCATCGCGAGCGGGAAAGGCCAGCGGAGTGATGCCGGTCGGATCTTTGCCGCGGTTGGTGGGGCCAAGCGCGAACAGCCAGCCGTAGCTGACGTAGTAGACCATGCCGCCCGCGACGACCGGCGGGCTGGCGCCCGGCACGCCGCCCATCGCGATCGCTCCGCCATAGCGCCAGAGATGCTTGCTGGGCAGCGGAGCCAGCGGGTCCATATGCGATTGGAAGCCGGCGACCGGGCTGCCGAACAAGGTCGCTTTGGTTTTGCCGGCGGTGTGGTATACCCCCAGGTCCTCGCTGATCGTCGTCAGGTAGTCGGCGCCGGCGAACGTGGCGCGCCCATTCTCATCGCGGCGCATGGTGAACGCGTCGCGCACCGCCACCTCGGTCGTCACGCCGCTATCCAGAGCGACGCGCACCAGGCGCGAGTTGTGGTCCAGGCTGTAGTCGCCGAACCCATCGCCTTTCGCGCCGCCGGGGGTGGGAAACCAGGCGTTGCCGCCGCTGTCGAGCACCGGCTCCAGCAGCCCCCAGTAGGGCAGCGGCAGCGGCACATAGCGCCGCGCCGCTTTGTCCCACAGCTCGGTCCCATCAGTTGCGCGCAGAAAGAATGTCGAGCGCCGCTCGGGGTGGCCTTGTAATACTCATTCCAGGTCGCGGTCGGGTCATTGCCTGGGGCGACGCTGGGGTAGCTCTCGGTCGGGAGGTATGACTGGACGCCTGGCTTGGTCGTGAGGAAGATCACTACCGCGCCGCCGTCCGAGACCACCGGGTAGGTGCCGCGCGCGCCCACACCGGGGAGCTGGCGCTGCCAGATCAGCGTCCCGGTCGTCGCGTCGAGCGCCCGCGCGTACAGGTCCTCGTTGCCGACGTAGACGCGGCTGCCGTCGGGCGCCAGCGCGGCGGCGCCGGTAAACGCCGTGTGCAGGCGGGCATTGCCGGGCGGGTAGGACCAGCGCGCGGCGCCGGTCGCCGCATCGAACGCGAAGAAGCGCCCGGCGGTGCTACCGATGTAGACGGTGCCGCCGGCGAGGGCCGGCGCGGCGTAGACCGGCCCGCCGGTCTGGGCCTTCCAGATCAGTGCCCCCGTGCCCGCGTTAAGGGCGTAGACGTAGCCGTCGAGGCTTCCGAAGAACACGCGGCCATTGGCATAGGCGGCCGTATGGGCGATCGGCCCGGCGCCGAAGCTCCAGGCCACGCTGCCGTCGGCGACGTTAAGCGCGGTCATACTACCATTCATCGCGCCGACGAAGACTCGCCCACCGGCGACGATCGGCTCGACCTCGACCTCCACACGCTCGCCGAAGTTGTAGGCCCACTGGAGGTGCAGCTTGCCGTCCACTCCCGCCGCCACCGCAGCCCCGGCACGGCCACTGCGCTGGATATCGTGGCGATACTGGGGCCACTCGTCGCCGGCAGCGGCGCGGGCGGGCTGCCCAAGCGGAAGCAGCGAGCAGAGCAGGGCCACAAGCAGGCAAAAGATAGTGGAGGGATGGTGAAAAATGCGGGATCGTCTGGCGCCCACGTGCGAAACGCCTGGTACGAGACAATGCGTAGCATAATGCTGTGCTGCGGTGATGCAGCGCGTGACGCCGCGAGGCATAGGGCTCACCTTTATGACGAATAGCGGATCGAGCGGTGGCTCGCCTGGTGGCGCACCTCACTGAATATACCAAAAAAAGACGCTGGGAACATAAACACTTGCTCACAAGAAGGAGAAAAGTACTACCGAGGCATGTATCAAGGTGATGATATAGCATTCCTAAATGAGTTGTAAAAGGGGGTGTGGGGAAGCCCCCACAGAAACCCTTTCCCACTTTACAACCCAGATAGGATTGCTATAGATTTTTAATGTACGGACTCGTTTATGACATTCTGACACCCTCCCATCGGGAAAGCCGGATGTCTACTCCCCCCGCACCACCTGCCCCCACTCGACCAGACGCTCGTGCTGGGACCCGTTCAGCATTACGATCGGGCGGGCGAGCCGGACCCGGCCGAACGCCTCGGTATGGCCAAGACCTTGGGTCATCAGGAAGGCGCTGGTGGTCAACGAGGCGCGACCGACTCCGGCGTGGCAGTGGACCAGCACCGGCAGCCGTTCGACGTGGGCCTCGCGGATGAACGCGATGGCATGGTGCAGTTGATCGATCGTTGGCGGGTGGAAGTCCTCGACCGGCAGCCGAAGCGCGCGGGCGGGCGGCGGCTCACCGAACTCATCCTCGCGCTCGGCTTGGAGGCTGAGCACCGCCCGCACGCCGAGAGCGTACAGCGCGGGCCACTGCACAGCCGTGAACTCACCACCGACATACAGCAACTCATCGATCTTGCTCACGTTCAGGCCAAACACACGGCGCCATTGGGTCGCCGCGTAGTGCCACATCCGGGAAGGGGAGAAAAACGTTGCCATCATCGCCTCATACCTTTGCGCCCACTCCGACCTTGTATTATACTGGGCGTGGAGCGACATCAAGTGGAGGGATTCTACGCCATGCTTACCGCATTTGTGATGATCGAGGCCGAGCCGGATAAGATCGCCGACGTCGCCCAAGCAATCACCAACGTGGCGAACGTCGCCGAAGTCTATAGCGTGACCGGCGAATTCGACATCCTGGTCGTGCTGCGGCTGTCGGAGTACGAGCAACTGGCTCGAGGCGGTCCCCGATGGGCTGGCCAAGATCGAGGGCATCTTACGAACTAATACGGTGCTGGCGTTCCGGCGCTTCTCGGCGAAGGATCTGGAGGCGGCCTGGGATATCGGCGTGTCCTGACGGCAGCTAGATTGCCCTACGGGCAGAACAAACAACAAAGAACAAAGAACAAAAGCTTACCATTGCTGTCCTTTGTCCTTTATTCTCTGGCTGAATCCGCCTCCAGGATCTGCCGCAGGCTGGCGCGCAGCTCGGCCGGCGAGAAGGGCTTCTGGAGCATACTGACGTAGCCGTCGGCCTGGACCCGACCGCTGATCTCCTCTTTGCTGTAACTGCTCATCAGGACCACCCGCGCATCCGGCCTGACGCGGCGGATCAGGCGAAACGCCTCATCGCCGTTCATGTAGGGCATGGCGATGTCGAGCAGTACAACATCGATCACATCGGCGTACACGGTGAAGATCTCCACACCCGCACGGCCATTCGACGCGGCCAATACAGCAAAGCCAAAGCGCTCCAGGAGTTGTGTCACCACCGCCCGCACTGGCTCCTCGTCGTCGACGACCAACACCGTGCCTTTGCCCCGCCACGCCACGCCGTCCTGAGAAGCAATCGGATGGAAATCATTCATCGTCAGGCTGGCCGGAAGCAGCACCGTCATGATTGTCCCCGCGCCGACGACGCTCTGAACCCGCAGTGCCCCGCCGTGATTACGGATGATCCCCAGGACGGCAGCCAACCCTAGCCCGTGCCCATTGGCCTTGGTGGTGAAGAAGGGCTCGAATATTCTAGCCTGGGTCGCCTCGTCCATCCCGCAACCGGTATCGGCGACCTCCACCGCAACATACGGCCCCTCCGGTAGGTCATCGGAAAGGTGCGCCTCGGCAACATAGGCCTGGTCGACATGGGCCATGCGGGTGGTCAAGGTAATCGTACCCTCCCCGCTCCCGATCGCATCCGCAGCGTTGATGATCAGATTGAGGACCACCTGGTGGACCTGGGTGACATCAACCTCAACCGCTGGAAGCTGCGGCGCAAGGTCACACTGGAGCGTCACCAGCCGTGGGATCGAGGCCCGCAGCAGCGCCCCCAACTCCTCGACAACCGTGTTGAGATTCAACAGCTCGATCCTGGCGCGGCCCTTGCCAGCGTAGGCAAGCAACTGGCGTGACAGCTCGGCCGCATGGCGTGTGCCCTTCGCGACCCGATCAAGCGTCACGCGCGCGGGGGAGTCCGGCGGCAGTTCCATCAGCGCCAGGCCCGCATTGCCCAGGATCACCGCGAACAAGTTCCCAAAATCGTGTGCAACGCCCCCGATCAGCAGGCCGAGACTCTCGATCTTCTGGGTTTCCTGTAGCTTACGCTCGATCGCACGGCGTTGCTCCTCCGCCCGCTTGCGCTCGGTGATGTCCTCGGAGATACCCAATAGATACAGGGGCCGACCATCCATATCAAGAACTGGTATCTTCTTCGTATGCAGGATTCGCATGCCCCGATAGCGCGTCTGAATAGTCTCCTCGGGGATATCTGCCAGGATGCCGGCGCGCAGTACCTCCCGATCCTTCGTCGTGAAGAAATCGGCCTCCTCGGGCGGAAAGAAGTCATAATCATTCTTTCCGACCAACTCGGCTTCGGTGTGACCAACCAGCTCTTCCCCCGACCTATTCATCAGCACAAATCGGAGTTCCTCGGCATCCTTGACGAAGATCATATGGGGCAGATTATCGATAATGGAGGTTAAGAAGGTCTGTGTGCGCCACATCGCCGCCTCTGCCTGTTTCTGCTCGGTGATATCAACCGCGACGCCACTCACCCCGATCAATTCGCCCTCGGCGTTTCGCAGCGGCGTCCCCCAATGCTCGAAGACGACGCCATTGTCAGACGTCATTGTGCGCGATGTATCGCCGCCCAACGCGCGGTTGGCCCACTCGATCAGCGCCGGGACATGCTGATACATGTCGAAGACCGAACGCCCGATAATATCACCCGGTTGCAGGCCCACCGACGCCAGGCCACGGCCTTCCACAAGGGTGAAGACCCCCTCGCGATCAAAGGCGAACAACACGATCGGAATACTGGACGCAACGGTACGGAGGAGTTCCTGGCTGGCGCGGAGCGCTTCCGTCGCGCGATCACGCTCGATCAGCAGCGCATGCCGGATCTGCTCCTGTTCAGCGAGAATCGTCTTTGTCGCGTGGGTAAAAAAGCCGGTCGCGATCATATTCATGATCGTCGCAATGCGCGGCTGGAGCAGTACGGCCTGGGAAGGGGGGAGTTCAGCAACCAGTTCCTGCGCCAGGACTTCGAGGGAGCGGCCCAGCGCCTCGGCAGGGGGCGTATAGTAGAGTTGCGCTAAATTGACTCCGATACCCCGCGCCTGGTATGGATCGAAACCCTTGGAGCACACAATGGTGGTGATCTGATCGAGCAAATCGCCGAGGCGCTGGCGGAGGGTCGCCAGGTTAAGCGTCGTGAACCCGGCCCACGCAACCGCGCGCAGCCAGCGATCGACGATCGCTTCGCGTCGATTACGAATAACCTGGAGGACGTGCTCCTGTCTGAAACTCATGCGATCTCACGCTTACTGCACTGGTACAGTGTCTGGTCCGACTGAATGACAAACCGATCTCAGGATGTGAATATTTGGAATCAGACCAGGCGCTGCGTGAAGCGTGAAACGTGAGCAGAACAACTCCGATCACGCCTTACATATCAAGCAAGTGCTGCTGCTCCATCGATATGCACCTCCACCGCTATTATACCCCTTTTCGGCGACTAGTGTTGATAGTACGCCGCCGGCAGCGTGATCGTGAAGGTTGCGCCCCGGCCTGGCGCGCTCACCACGGTCAATTGGCCCCCGACCTGCTCGACGATCTGCCGGCTCACCGCGAGCCCAAGCCCGCACCCGCCGGCCCTGGTCGTTTGCAGCGGCTCAAAGATCGCCGCCTGGTACTCACGAGCAATTCCCGTGCCGGTATCGGAGACCTCGACGAGCGCCTGTTCAGGCAACGCCTGGCTGCGAAGGGTCAGGACGCCACCCTCAGGCATCGCGGCGACAGCATTCCTGATCAGATTGATCAGCACCTGACGAATATGAACAGGATCGATGCGCGCCATCACATCGGGAGCCAGATCAGCGGCGACGGCGACATGCTGCTCGCGCTCCCACAAGGAGCGGGTCAGTGCGATCGTCTCCTCGACGACTTGAGAGACATCGGTAACTGGCGACGGCCAGAGCGCCATGCTGTCTTCCGTGAGCACACGCCTGACCAGCACCATCCCATCCTGGAGCGCATGATCCATCGCCCGCAAGTCGGGCTGCAGCGCCGCCGGCGCATCCATTCTGAGCAACTCGGTATAGTTGAGGAGCACCGTGAGCAGATTATTGAGGTCGTGGACCGAGCCAGCGGCGAGGGTCGCCTGCCGCCGCACCCGTTCGAGCAGCGCCAGCCGCTCCTCGGCGGCGCGCAAAGCCTGGCCGGTCGCATGCAACTCGGCCTCAGTGCTGCCGGAGGCATAGCGCAGGACAAATGCCTCGGCCAGACCGGCTGCCAATGTGGACGTGCTCTGGTCAAGCGAACCGGTTGCGCGCGAGAGCACAAGGCACCCGATCGGAGGGCCGGTAGTAATCAGAGGAAGGTGCTCAATCGACGAGTAGCCCTGGAGGGTAAGCCAACGAACGAAGGTGGACTCGCTGGTAAGCGCGGCGTCAGGAGGCGCGGCCAACTCTACCGACCCAGTCGTGAGCCAGACGCGAAGTGGCTCCGGGCCTGGAGCCGTGAGCAAGATATCGAGGCGCATTCCGAGGAGCAGGGGCCTGAGCGCCGCGACAAGCAGCGGCATGGGAGCGTGCGGATCAGCGAGGGTGATGATCCCGCGCGCGAGTGCCTTCAACGAAGACGCTCCCGCCGCCATGTCACTCAAGGCAGCAGGAGGCAGAATCGGCGATGAATAGACAGACCCCCCCTCTGAAGGAGAAGGATGCTGGACGTAGGATGAATGTACGTGTTCTGATGCATCCATTTCATTCTTCCACCTTCACATGTGCGCGCTCTCCCCCACAACCCAGCTTCTTAGCGCCTCCACATGACAAGAACACCCACGTGAGCATCTGAGCACGAACAGCACTGTAGCGTACGGCCGCACTCAGACGCCCACCGAGGGAGTAGGACTCCTCTCTGCCCTCCACGATGAGAAAGAAAAAGGGCGTGTGATACATGTCGCAGTGCATTGCACTGCGCTCACGCTTCGACCCGCATCCTTCATCCTTCCGCAGCCTTAGCCAAGGCCGAGAAAATGATCCACCGTCCGGCTCTTAAGCTTTCAGCCTTCCCCGCGCCGATCGCCATCCACAATGTGAGCCAACCCAGCCAAAAACTCATCGACAGTCCTTGCTCGCTCACGAATAGCGGCCACATCCGCTCGATCGTGCTCGTCAAGAACGACGCTGTAGTGCGGGTGCCGAATCGCCGTATCGATCGCATCGCCGCGCAGCAACCGCTCCGCGATCCGCGGATCGGCCGCAGTCAGGACCGCCAAATGCGTCAGAGCTGGGCGCCTGCTGAGACCCGGCAGCGGATACGAGCTGCACTCAACACGGGACGCGGCGAACGTGGAAAGCATCAGCGTGTTCCTTTCTCCACGAGGATGGAAGGATGAGGGAGGCGGGACGACCCTTCGACGTTCCCCCTCACCTTTCCGCCTTGCGTGAGCCACCAGGCGATACCGCTGATGACGACCAGATCGCCAGGGCTGGCAATGAATGTGTGTGATCTGACAGGCAAAACGATCCAATCAGAAAGCGGCCACAACACCGTCGACTGCACCACCACGCCCTTGGAGCCATGCAGCATCGTACCAGGCGTAACCGCCACGCCAAGCTCGGCTAACACGTCGGCCTGAACAGGCATCGCGCCATTGTGAAACGCCATCGCCAGCAGATTCAGGCCAACCCCGGCGGCGACGATCGGAACGCCGGCAAGCCCGCGATTGCACACACACCACCCGATAAATGCGATGATTGAGACCAGAAACAGGCCAGGGCTACGGATACCAAAGATAGTGCCAAGCTGTGGCGCCGCCGCGATCACCAGAAGCAGATTGCGGCGGGGCAGGCTCGGCGTTCTCCAGTAGGCGAGCACAGCGGCGGCGAGCGTGCAGGATAGGTAGAGCCGGAAGACCGTCATACTTACTGCCCAAGACTAGCCACAACACCATCGACATCCGGCAGGCCTATCGGAGCAAGCCCCGTAAGCAACAGGGTGCCGGCGATGAGTGCTACAGCAAGGGCGCGTATGATTTTGGTCTTCACGACGTTCTCCTTGTGCAGGCTACGATGGACAGCACAGCACGTTGCAGAGAGTGTTCTCTACAATGGCAAGCAATCTTAGGATAGATTTAGGCGGAGATGGAAGAGGCTATACCTAGCCGCCAGCACTATGGACAATGACATCAATATCAGGCATACCTAACGGAGCAGCACCGGAAAGTAACAGAGTACCGGCGATGAGTGCTGCGGCAAGAGCGCGCAGGATCTTTGTCTTCACAACATGCTCCTAATAGTTAATTACTAATAACAAGTCTGAGTATATTGGTCACCACTAACTACAGACTAACAGCCCATTAACAGTTTTTGACGAAAGGCGCAATGAATACTTGAATGCCGGATCATAGCCCAGGTAGGCGCTCTCCGACTGGTCATGAATGAGGACTCGTCGTACGAACGTGACGCGGTCCCTTTACCTGGGCTTGAAGCTGTTGGTGTAGGGCTGTGGTAGCGGTATCCGGGACAGCACCAAGGGAACGTAGCGCACTTTTAAGCTGTTCGTACGTAGCATTAACTAACGCCCGATTACCGAACTGCCCGGCCAACCGCATCAAACTGGTGGCGGTTGGCTCACGATAATTGTTGATCTGCAAGATCTGTTGGTAATACCGAAGCGCCACATGAGGCTCGTCGTGCTCGATCATATGAGCATACTGCTCCAAGAAATCGAGATAGCGCTGCTGGAGATAGGCGCGGCGGGCATCGGCCCATAGGGATGCACTGAGCGGCGCACTGGGAAAAAAGTCACCACGATAGAGAGCAACAGCCTGTTCAACCGATTCGCGAAGGAGCGGCGAGGTGAGGATCTGTTCCAGAATATGAACGTCATAGTCGATCTCATCCCACGGGGATTGGATGATGCAGACTCCATCACGGACAGTTACCGCAAGCCCGGTCGCGTTTCGGAGGCGATATAGTGCCTGATGCAAGGCCGGCATCGAGATGCTACTATTCCCCCATACATCCTCCCACAAACGCTCCACCGGAAGTCCACCTGGACCGGCGTCAAGGAGCCGCAGTAATACTGCCTGGTGGGCAGCAGAGAAATCGCAACCACGCTCCTCACGATGGCAGGAAAAAGCGCCAAGCGCCGTAATACGCCACCGAATAAGTATAGAGGGTTGAGGCGACGCGAGCAGACGCCGGGCGAGTGAGGAAGTCGGCGCCATGGCTTCGATGAGTGAGCGGCAAGGCTGAACAAAGTGCTGGAGCAATGTGTTGGAAAGTCCCACCGCCCGTACTTCGAAGGCCGACCATGTGACATTGACACAGGAACGATCACCACGCTTGAATAATACAAATGTACGAAGGAGTAGTAAAAAAGCTCGCTCTGGGGCAAGTAAATAATCTTCTACCTTTGTCACCACTGTTTCGAGTTCCGCTAACTGCTTGAGATCAGGACGGGAGGAACGAAGTATCAGAAGCGCCCCGGCTAATGCCTTCCGAGCAAGAACTTCAGGCTGCACTGATGAACCAAGCGCCGTGAGACGCTGCTGCCACTCGGATGCCAGAGCATCATTGCCAAGCAGAGCGGCGGTCCAAAACAGTCCTCCAATTGTGTAGGCGCTACTACTGGAAATATCCTTCTGTACAGCTAGGGCATACGCTTCAGTAAATTGTGCAAATGCTTGATCGAGATTTCCCTCTGTAACATCAAGGTCGGCAATACTACAACGCAGCATAATCTCCGCGCGCCGTCGAGCAGTTTGAAGGGCCAGTTCCAATCCCGTGGAGAGGGCAGTTCGCGCCTCTGCATAGCGGCCTTCCTGGGTTGCGATAAAGCCCAAATTGTTGAGAGTCATCGTACGCCGCCCGCTATTGCCACATACCTGCCAGTAGGCGTCGGCGCGCTTGAGGTAACGCAGGGCCGCGAGATTATCCCCTTGATAGCCATAGGCGAAGCCGAGGTTATCAAAAACAGAGGCGAGTTCGCCCGGTAAATCGGCTGGGTCGACCACAGTGGGCGCGAGCTCACGCGCTGATTCCAAAGATTTGATAGCTGTGGCAAAGTCACCACTGCTAATATACACCCGACCATTGGTACGATAATAGGTGAATTGAAGCCGGGGTGGAAGATGGTTCACCGATATCATATCAAGGATTGATCGAGCACGCGCATAATCGCCCTGGAGCTGCGCCAGTTCGGCCTCAAGCAGGGTTGCCTCCCAAGAGATCTCATCGTTGCCGACCGTCTCCGCGAGCTGGACAGAGACCTCCGCACGATCCCAGAGCGCAAGGTCGGCGCAGATGCGCGCCAGGGCCAGGTAGATATCCGCCGGAAGGAAGCGATTCGGGCCGAGCTGTTCGAAGCATGACAACAGAGTCGTCTGACGCGACCGCTGGCGGAAGCGCGGGATGGCGGCGCGCAGCAGCGTGATTGCCTGCTCTTCGGCGCCGGCGGCAAGGTAGCACTTCAGCGCACGCTCAAGCTCATCCTCTGCTCCGTAGATCTCGCCGGCACGCAGGAGTAACTGTTTCTCACGCTCAGGATCTCGCGTCAGGCGCGCGCGTAGGAACTCGCGAAACAAACTGTGATACGACAACCAGGCGTCCTTGCGCGTGACGAACAAACCTCGTCGCACAATCTCGTCCAGCAGCGGAGTAGAATCGCGCGTTCCACGGAGCGCGTCGCAGCGCTGCGCCGATAGATCTTCCAGGACACTGGTGTCTTCCAGAAAGCGCCGCAGCTCCGGCGAGAGTGGCGCCAGAAGCTGCTCGGCGAAATAAGCGTAGATCGGGGTTGTGTCATCAGCGACGGCCAGCGCCGGTTGAATGAGGACGTGAGCGGGCTGGTCGAGCGAGAGCACAATCCCTGTTACCCACCCGCTCATCTGCCCAATCAGTTGCTCGGCTTTCTCGGTCGAGAGCACCGTGCCAGTCGTGATCTGCGCCAGCTCCTGGACCTCGCCGGCGCTCAATCGCAGCGTCGCGTAGTCGAACACGACCGCCCGCCGCTCGGACAGGAGGCGAACCAGGCCCTCCAATGATGGGAGCGTGCGCGAGGCGAGCACCAGGTGACAATTGGCGCCGTACTCGGCGACATCGACGAGCAGCTTGAAGATCGGCGCCAGGCTCGGCATGGCCGGGGCCTGCTCATCTTTGAGCAGGTGAAAATCATCCAGCACCAGCGCGAAGGGGGATGGCGCTGCGGCGATCATCAAGGCAGTCGTATGGTACAGATCCGGCAATCCCTGCGGCTGCGTGGTCGCAAGCTGGCTCACGATCGCGTCAAGACCCGGCACGAATGCGGCGACCGCTTGCACCAGGTAGTCCAAGAAGGTGTGCGGATCGCGATCGGTCGAGTTGAGCGTGTACCAGGCGACCGGCACGTGCGCGTGGCTAGCCCACTGGGCCAGCGCCATGGTCTTGCCCCACCCGGCCGGCGCCGTTAGCGCGACGATGCGATTGGCGGTGACGGCCTGATCGAGCCGTTCCACAAGCGAAGCACGCTCAACCAGTGGCCGCGCGGCCGTGGGGATGACGAGTTTGTGTTGAAAGCGCAACGCCATGGAGTGCTCCCGCGCCGCGCGAGTTCCGCTCTTGCGGGAAATGAGAGCGGAAGAAATTCGCGAGAAGATGCGCAGCGCTACATCGGTAAACCGACCTAGACCCGCCGACTGCCTGGCAACAAGCGTGGGCTTTGTGTTGTTGGTAGTATAGCATACTCAACTCAGGCCCTGAAGGGCTGCGAGGGGCATTTCTACGCGCATCGTCGCAAAGATCCAGAGCTTGCGGCTGCGGCTGGTGTGTGACGCCACAGATGTCACAATCAGGATTTGTACTCCCCGTACTTTGCGATGATTTATTCATTTGAGCGTGACCAAAATCCGTGCAGGGGAGGGGCTTGGGGAGGCCGGCCCTCCCCAAGCCCCTCCCATTCCGACAAACTTTGGTCATACTCTATTCATTTTGAGCCACCCTGGTATTGCATCAGAGCGACGATAGGGGTATGCTATCCTGACACGATGTGACTCGACAAGGAGGTACCTGATGGGCACGCGAGAGGTCACGGCCCTGGGGGCGCTACGGCGCTGGTGGGACGCGCAGGACCCCGGCGAAGATCTCGGCATGGCCGAGAGCATCATGGTGCTGGCGGCGCTGGTACTGCACGGAACCCGGCTTGACGATTCGGCCTACGAGGGGGTGGGCGAGCGCTGGAAGGAGGAGGTGCAGATCTACTTCTTCAACCCGAACCTGGAGCTCAAGCGGCGCCCACGCCCCGCGCCGGCGGCGGTCATCCTGCCGCACGACCTGTATGCCCCACTGATCATCCGCGACGACGCCCCCTTCTTGCTGCGCCGCGACGCCGGCATCCTGCGGCTGCTCCTCGACGACCACCCGATCACCACGGTCGAGTACGCCGAGCGGCCGGCCTACTATGCCAGGACCACCAGCACCGGCGCCGAGATGCGCTTCATCGGGGCCAATCTCCAGCGCCGCGCATTGGAGCTGTGTTACAACTCCTACTGCGTGCTCTTCGCCGACGATGGCGAGTGCAAGTTCTGCAACATCGGCGCGGAGCGGCCAGCGTGGACCCGCCGCTACAACTCCTACTTTATTGCCGCCCCCGAGGAGGCCGCCGAGGTCGCACTGGCGGCCTACGGCGAGGGGGCCTGCCGGACGCTCAACCTTACCAGCGGAATCTTGCCACGCCGCGCCGAGATCCCCTACCTGATCGAGGTCGGGCGGGCGCTCCAGCAGGCCTTCGGGTCGCCGATCATCCCCGGCGGCTTCGCGACGCTGACCCCACCACAGGATCTGGCGCAGATCGACGAGCTGTACGCCGCCGGCTATATGTACCTCTCGTTCAACCTTGAGGTTTGGAACGAACACGCCCGCGCAATCTACACACCCGGCAAGGCCAGGATGTACACACGCGACCAGTGGCTGGCCGCGATGGAGCACGCCCGCGATGTCGCTGGCCCTTTTCGGGTCGGGTCGGCGTTTGTGGCCGGCATGGAGCCGATGGAGTCGCTACTGGAGGGGGTCGAGGCCCTGCTCCAGCGCGGGATCGCCGCCACCCCGATCCCCTGGATCGTGATGCCGGGATCGTCGATGGAGGGACACCGATCGCCGGCCGGTGGCTGGCACCTGGAGCTGTTCACCCGCGTGCTGGATCTGTACGAGCGCTATGGGCTGCCGCTGCCGGCCGAGGAGAGCGGCGGCAACTTCCAGACCGACCTGGCCCTGATGCGGCGCGACCTGGCCGCCAACCCGCCCGCCGACGAGAACGACCCGCGCTACCGCATCGCGGTGAAGGGGCGCTGGCCGGAGGTCAAGGAGCACGCGCTGGGAGGGTAAGCCAAGGGCCGTACACTCAGCCTGACGACTGATGCCCATGCTACCCGAGCATGCTATACTCGCGGCAATAAGCGATGACGGAGACCAGTAGGCAGGGCCGGCAGCGCCCCAGCGAGCGCGGACATGGTGTGAGCCGCGCGCCACGCTTCCCGCCGAAGATCGCTCCTGAGCTGACGAATGAACAATTGAAAATGTAGAATTGAAAATTAAGAAAAGTGCATCCCTCTCAATTTTCAATTCTCAGAAACTGTTTGAAAAGGGCATCGTCTCGCCTACGATCCGCAGTGGAAAGGGAATTCTTGAGGGGCGGCCCCCTCAAACTCCCCCTTTTCAAACAGTCTCTCAATTCTCAATTCAGTAATCGCGTCCGGGCTTGTCCCCCGTTACCAGGGACGGGAGGTTGAACACGACCTCCGCCGAGCGGGCTGTGGCTGGGTGCGAGATCCCGGCCAGAGCAATCAGGGTGGTACCGCGGGGCTTGCGCCTCGTCCCTATCATAGGGGCGGGGTTTTTTGTTTTACCTGGGGTTGGAACGAGGAATGGCGGAACGGCGGAATGGGCGGAACACGCATAGCGTGTCAGCGAGGGTGGGAGCGTTTCCGCTCCTCCACTGGCTTCCGTTCCATTCCTTCCATCGCTTCCGCCGTTCCGCGTTCAAGGTTCTCTGAAAGGGGGTGATGGCGCCATGGACGGCGATGGCATTGCTGACATTAATCGCATGATCGGTGGTTGGCAGATGGGCCACGACGGCCCAACTTGAATGAGTCACAAGGAGCGTAACCCATGTTTCGCAATGTCCCCGCTCGACCGAATTATGTCGAGCTTGAGCGTGAGGCCCAGCAGCTCTGGGCCGCGACGCAGGCGTTCGAGCAACTGCGCGCACAGACGCGCGGCGGCCCGAAGTGGTCGTTTCTGGACGGGCCGATCACGGCCAACAACCCCATGGGCGTCCACCATGCGTGGGGTCGGGTCTATAAAGACCTTTGCAATCGGTTTCAGGCTATGCTTGGGCACGAGTTGCGGTGGCAGCAGGGGTTCGATTGCCAGGGTCTGTGGGTCGAGGTCGAGGTTGAGAAGGAGCTGGGCTTCACCGACAAGCGCCAGATCGAGGCGTACGGTGTCGCCAATTTCGTCAACAAATGTAAAGAGCGCGTTTCTCGCTATCGCCGCACGCATCAGCGAGCAAAGCCAACGCCTCGGCTACTGGATGGACTGGGACAACTCCTACTACACCCTCTCCGACGAGAACAACTACAGCATCTGGGGCTTCCTGAAGCTGTGCCACGAACGCGGCTGGCTCTACCGGGGCCACGATGTCATGCCCTGGTGCCCACGGTGTGGCACCGCGCTCTCGGAGCACGAGATCGCCACCGAGGGCTACGTGGAGCAAATCCACCTGGCCCTGACGGTGGCCTTCCCGCTGCTCGACCGGCCAGGCGAGGCGCTACTGGCCTGGACGACGACCCCCTGGACCTGCCCGCCAACGTGGCCGCGGCCGTCCACCCCGAGCTGACGTATGTGCGCGTAGAACAAAGAACCAAGAACCAAGAACCGAGAACCGATGGACTACGTAAGCGCGTATTGCATATGCCCTGTTATTGGCTCGTCAAGGGCGCGCTGCCACAGTTGCAATCGAAAGTCCAAGGCCTAACGCTGGAAGTGCTGGAGGAGCGCCTCGGCGCAGAGCTGGTCGGCTGGCGCTACGCCGGCCCGTTCGACGAGCTGGAGGCGCAGGCCGGGGTCGCGCATCGCGTCGTGCCGTGGGACGAGGTCAGCGAGGACGAGGGCACCGGCGTGGTACACATCGCGCCGGGGGCCGGCAAAGAGGACTTCGCGCTCGGCCGCGAGCACAGCCTGCCGGCGCTCGCGCCGCTCGACGACGACGGCGTCTACGTGGCCGGCTACGGCTGGCTGAGCGGGCGCAAGGCCGGCGCGGTGGCCGAGGATGTCGCCGCCGATCTCGATCGCAAGGGGCTGCTGTTCGACCGCGAGCTGTACACCCACCGCTACCCGGTCTGCTGGCGCTGCGGCACCGAGCTGGTCTTTCGGCTGACCGACGAGTGGCTGATCGGCATGGACGAGCTGCGCCACCAGATGATGGACGCGGCGCATGAGGCCACCTGGATACCGTCGTTCGGCCTGGAGCGCGAGCTGGATTGGCTGCGCAACATGGACGACTGGATGATCTCGAAGAAGCGCTACTGGGGCCTGGCGCTGCCGTTCTACCCATGTGCCGCCTGTGGACATGTCGACGGTCGTCGGCTCGCAGGAAGAGCTGCGCGAGCGCGCGGTCGCGGGCTGGGAAGCGTTCGAGGGCCACTCGCCGCACCGCCCGTGGGTCGACGCCGTCAAGATCGCCTGCACACAGTGTGGCGCTCCCGTCGCGCGCGTGCCGGACGTCGGCAACGTCTGGCTCGACGGCGGCATCGTCCCCTTTTCAACGCTCAACTACCGCCACGATCGCGCGGATTGGCAGCAGTGGTTCCCGGCCGATCTGGTGCTCGAAAGCTTTCCCGGCCAGTTCCGCAACTGGTTCTACGCCCTGCTGGCCATGAGCACGGCGCTGGAGGGCCACGCACCATTCAAGACGCTGCTCGGCTATGCGACGGTGAAGGACGCAACACGGCGAGGAGATGCACAAGAGCAAGGGCAACGCGATCTGGTTCGAGGATGCGGCGGCGTGGCGTGGGGTCGAGCCGCTGCGCTGGTTGTTCGCGTCCGTACCGCTGGAGCGTAACCTGCACTTTGGGCGCGGCCTGGTCGACGAGGTTGCCCAGCGGCTTCAGCCGCTGTGGGAGGTGTATCGCTTCTTTGTCACGTATGCGAACCTTGACGATTGGAGATCAGAGATTGGAGATTGGAGATTGGAGTGTCAGCTATCTCGAATCTCCAATCTCCAATCTCCCCTAGATCAGGTGGCTGCTGGCCCGTCTCAACCAACTCGTCGCGGTGGCGCGGGAGCGGCTCGACGCTTACGACGCGCGCGGCTTTACGGTCGAGGTCGAAGCGTTCCTCGACGACCTGACGAACTGGTATGTACGTCGCTCGCGGCGGCGCTTCTGGGGCACCGACCGCAGTGCCGATGCCAGTGATCAGCAGGCCGCCTTCGCGACGCTCTATGTCACCCTGGTGACACTCGCACGCCTGCTGGCCCCCGTGCTGCCGTTCCTGAGCGAGGCGCTGTACCAGAACCTGGTGCGTAGCGTCGATCCGTCGGCGCCGGAGAGCGTACACCTGACCGGCTACCCGGCTGAATTGAGAATTGAGAATGAAGAATTGAGAAAAGGTACTGAGAGTGACCTACTTCTCAATTCTCAATTTTCCATTCTCAATTCCACGAACGTGGCACGCCGGGTGGTCGGATTGGGGCGCGTGGCGCGGAAGAGCGCGGGACTGCGGGTGCGCCAGCCGCTTGGGCGCATGCTGGTCGCCGTGGGCAGTGCCGAGGAGCGCGCGGCGCTGCTGCGGCACCAGAAGGACGTGCTCGACGAACTGAATGTCAAGGCGCTGGAGGTGCTTGACAGTTCAGGCGAACTGCTGCGCTACCGGGTCAAGCCGAACCTGCGCCTGCTCGGCCCGCGGCTGGGCCGGCAGTTGCCCGCGCTCGGTGCGGCGCTCGATGCGCTGGACGTTGGGCAAGCCGGTGCGGTAGCACGGGCCGTCGAGAGCGGGCAGCCGGTTTCGCTCCAACTCGGCGCCGAGCCGGTCACGCTTGCGCCGGATGAGCTGCTGGTCGAGTTCGACCCCACTCGAAGGCTATGCAGTGGCACAGGGTGACGGCCTCCAAGTGGCGCTCGACACGACCCTTACGGATGCGTTACGGCGCGAAGGACGCGCGCGTGATCTCGCGCGTGTGGTGCAGGAGGTACGCAAGAAGGCGGGCCTAGCGTTGTCCGATCGCATCACCCTCTATCTGAGCGGAGATGACGGGCTTGGGCCGGTGCTGGCGGCGTGGGGCGCCTACCTCCGTAGCGAGACGCTGGCCGAGGATCTCGTGGTGGACGTGCCACCCGCAGAGGTCTACCAGGAGACGGTGGCGCTCGGTGGAATGCAGGTGACGGTGGGAGTTATGCAGCGAGCAGCGTAGAGGCTGGTTGAACAAGGGGGTCTTGAGGAGGTCGGTAGCCCTCCTCAAGACCCCCTTTCCAACATTACATACACAAACTTGACGTTCCCCTACGCCTCTTCTATAATAGCGCCGTAGTGAGGTCCTGGTTAGGTTATGTCGACTACAGTGGCCATGTCCCCGTAGTTCGTCGCTCGACGAACGACTAGAAAGCACCCCACGCACCCCCCATGGGCAAACCGGAGCGGAGACAACCGATCATCGCCGTTTGTGGTGCTGGCCGGTGCGATACGACGTTGGATGCGCTCGCCGAAGAGGTCGGGCGGCGTATCGCCGACGCTGGCGCGCTGCTGATCTGCGGCGGGCTAGGCGGGGTGATGGCGGCGGCATGCCGCGGGGCCTACGCGGCTGGCGGCACGACGATCGGAATCCTGCCAGGGAGCGATACGCTGGTCGCCAACCCCGACGTTCGCATCCCGATCGCCACGGACATGGGCGAAGCCCGCAATGTGGTGATTGTCCACAGCGCCGATGTGGTGATCGCCATCGGCGGCGAGTATGGCACGCTCTCGGAGATCGCACTGGCCCGCAAGGCCGGCCGCACTGTCATCGGGCTGCGAACGTGGTCGCTCGGCCAAGATGCCGCTGGCCAGGCACATATCATCGAGATGAACTCGCCGGAGGAGGCGGTCGCGGCGGCGCTCGCATGTTGCGGCCAGCAGCACTCATAACTATTGCGATAGAGATTAGAGATTATGCTCATCTCTAATCTCCGATCTCCAACCCTCATTAACCGAACGGTAATCGGCCTATCAGTGGTGTATCAGTGTCGCATCAGCGTACTGAACTATAATCGATATCGGTACGGTCATCGTCAAAACTACCCAGCTCACAGGAGATTTCCATGCGGAACCGTGTCTTCGCCATTGCACTCACGCTGATGTTGCTCGCCGGGATCATCGCCCGGCCGACCGCAAGCAACGCCGCCGCGCGGAGCCCAGAAGAGGTGCCGGCTACCCTCCCGCCCTTCACCTCACAACTCTTCCCCGAGACGGGACACTATGCCATGAACTCGTTCCAGGTGTTCTGGCAGAACACGCCCAACGCGCTGTTTGTGCTCGGCCTGCCGATCTCGCAGCCGTTCATCGAGGAAAGCTTTACCAACCCAGGCGAGTTTTACCGCGTCCAGTACTTCGAGCGCGCCGTGCTCGAAGAGCATCCTGAGAACGCCGGCACCTCGTTCTACATCCTCGGCCGCCTGATGGGCAACCAGACCTTGAAGGGCCGCGACGGCGAAGCGCCGTTCCAGCCGACCGCCGACCCAGGCGACGGCACCTATGACAGCGCAACCAGTCACACGCTCCGCAATGAGCCGGCGCCGTTCCGCAGCTTCTGGCAGAACAACGGCGGCCTGGCAGTGTTCGGTCGGCCCAAGTCCGAGCAGTTCCAGGAGGTCAACCAGGCCGACGGCAAGACCTACTGGGTGCAGTACTTCGAGCGCCAGCGGATGGAGTGGCACCCCGACGAGGCCGACCCGCGCTACCGCATCCTGCTGGGGCTGCTGGGCAACGAGTACCGCGACGCCCACCACGCCAGCGATGGGGCCTTCATCCCGCCGGCCGGCCCGCCCACGCAGCCGACACCGCCGGCGCCGCCCGCCGGCTCCAGCGGCTTCATCTACGGCTTCAACGCCATCCTGTACAACCAGAACCTCCCCTGGCAGGATCGCCCGCGCGTGCTCCAGCTCGCGAAGAACGCCGGCATGCCCTGGATTCGCCAGCAGGTGCGCTGGATGGACCTGCACGACCGCTCCGGCACGATCTACTGGGGCGAGCTTGACGCCATTGTCGAGGATGCCCAGAAGGCCGGCGTCAAGCTGCTGATCAGCGTCGTGAACGCGCCGAGCTGGGCCACGCCCAACGGTAAGAACGGCCTGCCCTCGCGCGAACACTTCAGCACTTTCAACTACTTTATGGGCGAGATGGCCAAGCGCTACAACGGCAGGATCCAGGCCTACGAGATCTGGAACGAGCAGAACCTGGCCCACGAGAATGGCGGCCGCGTCGCCGGTGCCGACCTGTACATGGATATGCTCGTCGGCGCCTACGAGGTGATCAAGGCCAACGACCCGAACGCGATCGTGGTCTCGGGCGCGCCATCCTCGACCGAGACCAACCGCTCGGATATCGCGTTGAGCGACATCACGTTCCTGCGCCAGATGTTCGCAGACCCACGCTTCCGCACCCACGCCGACGTCATCGGCGTCCACCCCGGCGGCCAGAGCAACCCGCCCGACACAATGTGGCCCGACAATCCTGGCCCTGGACCGGGCTGGGTCACTAGCCGCGAGTTCTACTTCCGGCGCGTCGAGGATGTGCGTGCGCTGCTGGTCGAGGCCGGGCTGGGCGACAAGAAGATCTGGATCACCGAGTTCGGCTGGGCGACCAAGAACAACACGCCGGGCTACGGCTTCGGCAATAATATCTCCTACGAAGAGCAGGCCGAGTGGATCGTGCGCGCGTTTCAGAAGGGCCGCAATGAATACTCCCCGTGGGTCGGCGCCATGTTCCTCTGGCAACTGAACTTCGCAGTGCCCTGGAAGTACAACGGCAATGAGCTTCACGAGCAGGCGTCGTTCGGCGTAATCAACGGCGATTGGAGCCCGCGCCCGGCGTACCTGGCGCTCCAGGCGATGTCAAAGCGCTAGCACCACGCAGTTCGCATAACCAGCCGCTTGCCCGACCTGAAATGTAAAACGTGAAACGTGAAGCGTGAACGCCACCAGTTCACGTTTCACGTTTCACGTTTCCCGCCTATGTGAAACATCCCCCGCAAAGTGTCATCAGTATGGCGTGAGTTTTCTCTCAGTTGGGCCTCAGTACAGCGCAATTCAACACGCTGCATGATCTCGTGTACAATAGGGTGTGATACGATCTGGACAACAATGACATCGACAAGGAGATCAGAGTGAAGATCCCTCTCGCACGATTGCGAACCGGCGCTACCATGGCGGTGCTGGCGCTGGTGCTGCCGATCCTTGCGGCGTGCGGCGGCGGCGCGGCTGAACCGACTAGCCAGCCGATCCCTACCGCGTCGCTCGCGACGCCGGCCGGCACACAGCCAACCGCCCCGGCGGCCCCGGCCACCACTGCGCCAACCGTCCCGCCCGCGCCCTCGGCGACCCCGGCCGCCGACGTGCAGCCGACCGCCCCGCCGGCCGTCGAGGCCGGCCCACTCAAGAACTCCTTACCTGGAGTTCGGCATAGCCGAGCACTTGTACTACACCGACCGCGCGCGCGTGCTGACACTGACCAGCGCCGCCGGGTTCGACTGGGTGCGTCAGCAAGTGGTCTGGAAAGATATCGAGGGCCCCACTGCCGGCAACTATGCCTGGGGCGAACTCGACAATATTGTCAATGACGTCAACGCCAATAATCTGAAGCTGCTGGTCAGCATCGTCCAGTCACCGAGCTTCCACACTGCCGACGGCAGCAGCGGCCTGCCACAGGACCCCCAGAGCCTGGGCAGTTTCGTTGAGGCCATGGCCCAGCGCTACGGCGACAAGATCCAGGCCTACGAGATCTGGAACGAGCAGAACCTGGCCCACGAGAACGGCGGCCGCGTCACCGTCGAGGACGCCGGGCGCTACGTCGAGATCCTGGCCGAATCCTACCGGCGGATCAAGGCTGTGACCCCGAATGCGTTCGTGCTGGCCGGCCCACCCTCGTCCAGCGGCGTCAACGATCCGAGCCTGGCAGTGTCCGACGAGAACTACTACCGCGCCATGTACAGCTACAAAGACGGCATGATCAAGGAATTCTTCGACGCACAGGCGGTGCATCCCGGCGGCGCGGCCAACCCGCCCGACACGTTCTGGCCCGACAACCCCAGCTTCATCGAGGGCTGCCAGCCGGCCCCCGACCGCTGCTGGAACGATGACCCGACCCACTATTTCCGGCACGTCGAGGATGTGCAGCGGTTTATGGATGAGGAGGGTGTCGGCGACCACCAGCTCTGGATCACCGAGTTCGGCTGGGCGACCCCCAACAACACCCCCGGCTACGAGTTCGGCAACCACGTCTCGCTGGAGCAGCAGAAGGACTACATCATCGGCGCAATGCGGCGGGCCTACGAGGATTACCGCTACGAGGACGGCAAGCCGCGAGTCGGCGTGATGATCCTGTGGAATATGAATTTCGCGGTGCTGTGGGGCGCGCAGGGTAATCCGAACCACGAGCAGGCGTCGTTCGGCATCCTCAACCCCGATTGGAGCCCGCGCCCGTCGTTCCTGGCTATCCAAGGCTATATCGACCAGGTCAAGCGGGAGCGCTAGTTCGCTTCTGGGAAAAGGGGGTTTGAGGGGCAGCCCCCTCAGTCTCCCCCCACCCAACATTGTAAAGTGGAATGGCGCCGTCCGAAACCTTGTCTAACGTATTTACGATCTACGCCGGATGATCACCTGGATCGTCCGGCGCTTCTTATTGCGTGGTATCATAGCGGCCATGTCTACACCAGACCTGTCACAGACACAGATCGAGCACATAGCAGCGCTTGTCGATCAGGGTGACACCGCCGGCATGCGCGATGAGCTTGTCGCGCTGTTGGAGCATCGGCACAGTGCCCGGCGGCTGCGCGCCCTCGACGCGACCGGCCTGCTGACGCGCATCATCCCAGAGCTGGAGCCGGCCCGCGCCACCGACCAGCCCAGCGTTCACTTCCTCCCTGTCCTGGCGCACTCGATCGAGGCCGTGGCCGCGGTGGACTGGCTGTTCCACGAACTCAAGATCGTCGGGGCGACCGCAGAGGGGGAGAGGGGGAGAGGGGGAGAAGAGGAGACCCAGGCACTGCCAGCAGCGCTACAGGCAAACCCTGAGCTTCGCTATCGCAGCACCTATGCCGAGGCATTCCGAGAACGGTTCACGCAACTGCTGGACGCTGGGCACCCGCGTCGGGTGCTTTTCAAGCTGGCGACGCTGCTGCATGACGTGGCCAAGCCGCAAACCAAGCAGACCAAGCCGGACGGCGACGTCAGCTTCTATGAACACCAAACGATCGGCGGCGAGATAGCGCGGGAGGTCGCGCTGCGGCTGGGCTTCAGCGCAGAGGAGGCGATCTACATCCGTTCGATCGTGCGCGAGCATATGCGGCCGGGGCAACTGGCCACGCTGGATGAGGTGACACTGCGCGCCGTGCGCCGCTTCTTCCACGCGACCGGCGACGCCGGGCCGGATATCCTGCTGCACTCGCTGGCCGATCACATGGCGACGCGCGGGCCACGCCTGAATGTCGCGGCGTGGTACGCCCAGGTCGCTTGGACCGACATGCTGATCGAGACGATCTGGGGAGCGGAGATCGAGCTTGAGCGCCCGCTACTGAACGGCAAGGATCTGATGAGCGAGTTTGGGATCGCGCCTGGTCCGGCGGTGGGCCGGCTGCTGGCGGCGATCGGCGAAGCCCAGGCCGGCGGCGATATCACGACCCGTGCCGAGGCGCTGGAACTGGCCGCCGGCTGATACGAAAGAGCGGATAGGAGAGCTGATAGGGGAGCGGATAGAACGGATAACAGGGCCGTGGCGAAGACAGGATGACAAGATGAAGGGGTGAAGGGGTGTATTTGAGGATGGATATCGGCGCCTGCCCTGAACTGTGCCGAAGAGGTCGGAGGTCGGCGGTCGGTGGTCGGTGGTCGGCTTCACGTATCACGCTTCATCCGCTTCGGGCGACCCTTGATATGCAGCTCATCGGTGCGGCCCGTCCTATCGCCGGAGCGCGGGCGCTCGCCGTTCAGGTACGGCAGTAGCACCAGCGTCAGCACAATCATCACGAATAGCAACAGGCCGGGCACGGTCTTAAGCATAATTATCACTCCTGTCTACACGCGTTCATGGCGCCGCGCGCCTTGGGCATCCTAACGCACCGCAGCACAGGAGACAATGAGAGCTGGCTGACATATCACTGAAAGAGCGCTACGCGGCATAGCCTGTACGCCGCTGGCGTGAGCGCCAGAGGGGATGGTGCAGACCGCCGGCTAGCGGAGGACGTCGCGAACGATCTGCTCCAGTCGGTCGAGCGGAAACGGCTTCGGCAGGTAATAGTCGACCCGCTGCTCACGCGCGCGCTTCTCCAGTTCGGGTGTAGCATACGCAGTAATAAGGACTACGCGCGTATCCGGCGCGGTCTCCTTGATTGCCGCAGTCAACTGGAGGCCGTTCATGCCGGGCATATTGTAGTCGGTAATGACCAACGGCACCGGGCGCAGTGCGATCTGAGCGAGGGCCTCGGCACCACCGTTCACTGTGACGATATCATAGCCGCCGGTGAGGTCGCGCATCAGGCGGTGGAGGATGATTAGAATATCGGGCTCATCTTCGACAAGAATGATCGCCGGATTCCGTGTATGTTGGTCGGGCATAAAGCGCTCCTCAGCAAGGGTAGCTGGCCATGGACGTTTCTGGCTTCCAATTCTATCACACAGCGCTGCGAGGGGCAACCGCCAGTCAATCAATCGCCGATCGTAGTGTTTGCAATTGTGTATAACTCGTGGTATTATGGCGGCGTGCAATCATGACCCTGTAGCTCAGTGGATTAGAGCGCTTCCCTGCGGAGGAAGAGGTCGGGCGTTCGAGTCGCCCCAGGGTCGCCAATGGTGGGAGGGCGGTCGCGCCGGCAGGCGCCGGGCCGCCTTTTGTCTGGAAGGCGCAAACCTGCCGGCACCCCGCCGCACCACAACTGCATAGAGCCCCTGGGGAGGTGACAGAGCGGTTGAATGTGCTCGTCTCGAAAACGAGTTGGGTCTGAAAGCCCACGTGGGTTCGAATCCCACCCTCCCCGCCACTACGATCCGCATCTCACGCAACTATCTCAACCTGATCGAGCGCGGCCAGGCCGATGTTCGCTACGCAATCGTGGCGGCGTTTTGCCTGTGCTTGCAAATCAAGCTTCCATCTTTCCGATTGCGGACCGCAATCGGAAGCCCCCTCTCAGAAACTGTCTGAAAAGGTTCGCTTCCCACTCGCAATCCGTGGTGGAAAGAGGTTCTTGAGGAGGCTTCCCCCTCAAACTCCCCTTTTAAGCAGTCTCTCAAGGCGCCGTTCTACGCCTGTGGTATCCCGCTCGACCCTGGTCAGGAGGTCGCATGGCACAACGCAGACCAAGGCGATCATGCCTCCCCTTGACCGCATCCCCACGCCGATCACCAAGGAGCACATTCGCATGCACTGGATCAAGCGCGATTAGGTGGCGCTGATCGAGGGGATGCTCGATGAGACGGTCGGGTGGTCAGCGACGATGTCGAAGCTGATCGTGGCGGGCGAGGAGAGGAACGAGGACGGAATAGTGACTTGATGACTATACTAATCGATAGCAGTGGATTCCACTACTCATTTTATAATACCTAGACTGCAAGAGAGCAACTGAAAGGGTAGGTGTTATGGATGCAAGGACGTTCTTGACCTACGTTGCCGACGAACTGGCGCTATCACAATCTGAACATGGGCCTCTACATAGTGCGCACGAAGGGTTCGCTGTCATCCTTGAAGAGGTGGATGAGCTAAAAGCTGAAGTCTGGAAAAAGTCAGCGCAACGCGATAACTCCACTATGCGCCGGGAGTTAATTCAGATTGCGGCAATGTGTGCCCGGATGGCAGCGGATCTTAATCTGTAAACCATGTGTCAATAACGGTACTAGCCTCCCCGGCAGGTGCTCCAGGAGTGATGCTAGATATTATCAAACCACTCCTGGAGCGCCTGCCACTCGCTCTCGCTCACAACAAAGTTCGTCCCACGCGGTGCTCGGATAATACTGAGGTTCCAGAGCGCAGGGTCAGCTTGGAGATACACCTTCAGGAGTGGGCGTTCAAGTAGAACTCGGTCGTATCGTACCCATACTCGGGCCTTTGGGCGTTCACCCTCATCCGTAGCGATCCAATATGTCAGCCCTGTTGGTGAGTCGGATTGGGTGATTGGAGTAGTTCTAACAGTTCCCAAGGCATAAATGCCTGCTGCAGGACCACAGATCCAAATGACGACCTTGTCACCAGCAATAACCTCGCGAGCGTGTTGATTGAGGTTCCACAGCTCCTCATGCTCTACCTTAAGAGAGGTGCGGATATGGTACTTCTGTGGATTAGCCTGAAAGATCCAGGCTTTTTGCGGACGCGCGAGCGTGGCGCAGGTTGAGGGTGAGATTTCGTCCATGGATGGTACCACCTTTATCAGCTCCAATGGTAGTCTCGACTGGAGTCCTTACGAATGTAGCGTGGGTACGGTAGTGTAACGTTGCGCCCATAGAAGTACGGAATTTCGTTTGCGTCAACACGCCGCCCTGCATAGAGCATTGGCGCGATAGGCTCAGTCGTCTGGGAGAGCTGGCTGATCATCATCATGGCCGATGTCAGATGTATATCGTCATCAAGATGATAACGGTGCAGTTCGTTAAGCTTCTCTGTAACAATCCAGCCGTGATTGCAGAGAAACTGTTGGGTGGCTCCCATGGCGTAGTGCGACCAGGGCCGCTGTGGATCATCAGGCAGAATAATACACCCTTTGCCCCCGAAGCGCGTCAACTCGCACCCGCGGGTGATAAAGAGGCGGGCACTCGCTCCATTGTTCCGACTGCCATACGGAGGATTGGTGTAAAACCAGTCGCATCCGGCAGCCAGATCTATTGGTACTGGGTCGAACACATTATAGGCTCTTTCTGCCAATCCGCTTTCCGGTATCAAGCCGCTGCGGCGGCATGCGAGAGGAGGCGAAGATAGCGTTCGATAAACGCCAGCTTGACCAGTCCCAAGTAGTTGAGTGCCAGCTTCTCGTAGCGCGTCGCGATCGCACGACACTCTTTCAGCCAGCCCACGCACTGCTCGATCGTAGAGCGACGGCGATACAGCACGCAATCATAGGTCACTGGGCGACCAGGTTTTGGTTTTCCACTGCGCCGTTTGGGTGGAATGATTGGTTTGATACCACGCGAGCGCAACCAGTGGCGGATGCGCTGAGCGTCGTAGGCGCGGTCGGCCGCCAAGCGACGTGGTCGTCGTCGGATGCGTCCGCTAGCGCGTGGGATGGCCACCTGCTCCATCACGGTTTCGACCTGTGTTGATTCGTGAGTTTGCCCAGGCGTGAGACAGACATCGAGCGGCACGCCGTTGCCGTCACTCAGCAGATGGATTTTGGTGCTAAAGCCACCCACCGATCGTCCGAGTGCGTGGTTGCCGGGTTCGGAGTTGCCGTCAGGTCCGCTTTTTTCGGCTCCAGCAGCGGCGCGGTGGGCACGCACGATCGTGCTATCGAGCGACCATTGCTCCCAGTCGATAATGCCTTGTGCATCCAGTTTGGTTTGGAGCGTCTTGAGGATGCGATCCCAGATGCCGTTGCGGCGCCAGGTGGTGTAGCGGTCATAGATTGTTTTCCAGTTGCCATAGCGTTCAGGAATATCGGGCCAGGGCGCGCCGGTGTGCAAACGCCAGAGGATGCCGTTGATAATCGGACGGTGCTCTTTGTAAGGATGACCAGTCTTGCCATCATTGGTCGGTAAATCTGGCTCAATCAGCGCATACTGTTCGTCAGTCAGTTCGTAGCGTGCCATCATTGCTCCGGTCTCATTATGGTAAACCTATAGTCTACCACAACCGCTACCGGATTGTCAGAAAGAGCCTAGAGGGCGGTTGTCAATAGGTGAGCGAAGCCGTACCGCCGGGCAACCTGCTGCACTTTCGTCAGCAAGCGCTCGTCAAAATCAACAACCAGCATTTGAGTAGGCATCGGGTTGCCAAGGCTGCCCAGGAGACCAATGAGTAGGCTGGAGCAGTCGGCATCTCCGACGAAAACAACCGACTTGTTTGCAAGATAGGGGAGGACCAACTTGACCTGGCGCAGCAGGTCCTCCCCTCGCATGGGAATCTGGTCGAATTCGCGGAAGGCTGAAGGTCGCGCTCGTTCGACGATACGGACAGCACGGTGATCAGCATCGGTCATGGGAAGCACCAAGACATCCTTTAACGTCCGATGAACAACGGTGGTGAATGGTCGTCTATGCGTAAGCGGCGAGGGTGTCATTAGTTGTTACTCCTGGCATCAGCATCGTAGGTCGTATATTCTTCCCAGAGATTCCAGGTTTTAATGCGGAAATGAACAAGCTCGACGCTCACACCGTAGTAAGCGCCGATTTCCTCTGCTCGTCGCTGTCGATAGACCGCGAGAGCCACGGCTTTCGATGGCAGCAGAGCCGCAGCAGCCGTCCAGTATGCCTCGTCTTCGTTCCTCTTCTCATAGACGCGCTGCACCAGCCCTTCCTCGGTAGCTATGAATTTTGTCGGCTGGTGCTGGAAATACGAATGAGCCACCTCCTCCATGATTGTTATATTTTTCCGTTCGGGCGTCTGGTGTGGATTGAGCAATACCAGAAAGAATCCTTCGGGAAGCGGAAGTCCACCGCCTGACCATTGTTTTGCCGTCACCGTCTGAAGATGCTCCCGCGCTTCAGGGGAGATGTTGGTAATGTCCATCGGATATTTGAAGAGCAGGCGAAACTCATTAGTCGGCAACTGATGAGGGTCCAGACGATCAAGTCCGCCGATCTTCGTCCGTTTCCGCAACTCTCCACCATGCTGTTCTGCGAAACGAGCAAGTGCTCTCACATCCGTGTCGCTGGGGTATGCAATGGCCGCATTGGATGTGGATGATGATATATCCATCCGCTTCCCTCTCTTAAACTGTTCTATGCCGATAATGGGCTGGACTAGCCACCAATTTCGGTGTTATTGGTGGGTGGGAGTGACTGATCGCTCAACTTCGCGAACTGCTCATAGGCAGCGCGGAACAGTTCGCTCAAGGCAGCAGCCGTCTTTGGGTCGAGCTTTCTGTCGGCACGTAGGTGCGCTTCAACAATCGCCGGTGTGTTTTGGCCTTCTTGCAGGACCACTTCTTGTGTGTCGGGAGGCTTAATCTTTTGAATGGAAATCCCAAGCCAACGTGCCACCGCTGACAGAGTGCGAACATCCGGCGCGCGAGCCCCGGTGCTGAGGCGCTCCAAGCGGGAAAGCGTTGCTGCACTGACGCCAATTTGATGTGATGCTTGATCTAAAGTCAAACCGTCAGCCTTTCGCTTGGCTCGGATCAGTTCACCAAGGTCCTCAACGTGGAGAATCTGGGGTGATCGTGTTGGAAGCTGATCATCATTCATGGCCATGCTCCTTGTAGCTGTTTCTCCGCTTCCTGTGGTCATCTTACAGTGTTCTTTCATGTGTGAAAGTTCCACCACATGCAAGCGAGCGGAGTATACCATGAGAATTTCATGTTTGCAAGTTCTAATTCGTGAAATCTAGGAGATGATTATTCTGAGGGTAAGCGAGCCTGCTCCTCCAGATCCTGCAGCGATAGTTGCGATGTTTGCACACAAATGTGGGAAAGATGTGGATCGCGTGCGGAACGAGTTCGAAAGTCGGAGCACCATCCCTTGCATGTTTCTCTTAGGTCCACTATACTATCTACAGAAATGTAGATAGCGCTGTTGGCAAGGAGTGGCGATGAGCACCACCATTCGGGTTTCAGAAAAAACGCGCGACATCCTGCACGCCTTGGCACGCGACGTCGGTCTGCCCATGGCTGAGGTCGTCGAAAAGGCGGTCGAGCAGTACCGACGCCAGCAGATTTTGGATGCAGCCAATGCCGACTATGCCGCGCTACGTGCCGATCCGGCGGCATGGGCCGAGGTCCAGGCCGAGCGAGCGGTCTGGGATATAACTCTGACCGATGGTCTTGAGGAACAGGAACGGGTGATCCGTTGACCGCGCGTGATCCCTTCCGCGGCGAGATCTGGTCCGCAGATCTCGATCCTATCCGAGGGCACGAACAGGCCGGTGAACGGCCGGTTCTGATTGTTTCGACCAACCGATTCAATCATGGGCCGGCCGATCTCGTGATGGTCGTACCGCTCACGCGCACGGCTCGCCGCATCCCCTATCGGGTCCAGGTCGATCCTCCCGAAGGGGGCGTCAGCGATCGGAGCTACATCCTCTGCGACTCCCTCCGCTCGGTCGCGAAAGAGCAACTCAACGCCCGGCGCGGCCCGTGGGGGGTAGTCACACCGCAGACTCTGGCCCAAGTCGAAGACTACCTGCGTATCCTTCTCGAACTCTAGCCGCTTCGGCCCGATGGCCGCTCTCCCATCCGGCCCGGACGAACGCACCGTCCGGGCTATTCATCTCCACGCTGGCGCGGGTTGATAGCTTCGGCTCGCTAACATGGTCTTGACGGCCGACTATCTATCGCCCCGCCTTTTTTCTCAGAACGGTACAATCCTCTCATCTGCTCATACTGATCAGCACCAGCACGCCAAACCCGCTCAGCACGATCCCCGACACCCGGTTGACCCACCGAAGCCGTTCGAGGTCCAATCGGCCGCGCAGCAGGCTCGCGCCGCTGCTGAGCAGCAGCCACCACAGCGCCGAGCCGGCGAACACCCCAAGCACGAGCACCGCGCCCGACCAGGCATCGCCGCTGGCACCGACGCCAGCGCCAGCCAGGATCGCCGCGAACGATAGGATCGTCATTGGGTTGGTGAGCGTCAGCAGGAGCGTGGAGACGTAGGCCCCCAGCAGCGTCCTGCCGCCAGCCGTGGCTACGTGTGCGGCCGGCGCCGCGCGAAAGGTGACGAGCCCCATGTAACACAGGAACACGCCGCCTATGAGCCGCAGCCAGAAGGTGTGGCTGATCAGCAGGCCGGAAAGGACGCTCAGGCCAAACGCCGCGATGCTGCCGTAGAGCGCGTCGGCCGTGGCCGCCCCCAGGCCGGAGATAAAGCCGGTCGTCCGCCCCTCGGCGATGCTGCGCCGGATGCACAGCAGGCCGATCGGCCCGACCGGCGCGGCGATCGAGAAGCCCAGCACGATGCCGCGTAGCAAGAAGGTGATGTCCATCGGGGTCTCCTTTCTCCTTTACACTGTGAGTGGGGGAAATGAGGGGCAGCCCCCTCAAACTCCCCCTTTTCAGACAGTCTCTTAGACAAAACAAAACCCGCCAGGCCGGTATGGTCTGGCGGGTGCGGTTGCCGATTTGGAAGACAAGCGCCGCTATCCAGACCACCGAGCTGGCTGCTGGTTCTGCTGGCGCTGCTGGTTTATGCGATTGGGCGCTGGCACTGGGCAAAACATCTGAATCACCGTAATTCTGGCATGTCTAAGAGACTATCTGAAAAGGTTGATTTGTCGCTCGTGGTCCGTGGTGGAAAGGGGGTTCTTGAGGGGAGGCCCCCTCAAACTCCCCCTTTCAGACAGCTTCTAAGGCAGCATACGGTTGGACGTGCGCCTTGTCATCGGTCGTTAGGTTGATCCGCTTTGGCATTCATTCGTTTGTGGCGACTTTCCGCGCAATCGTTGCGGCTATGTCGCGAAACGCGGTGGCCTGGGCGGCGTCCGGCGCGGTCTGCACCAGCGGGTGCCCGGAGTCGATGCCGCGGCTGATCGCGATATCCATCGGGATGCGGCCAAGAACTTCGAGCTGCTCGCTCTGCACCGCCCAGTGGCGATCGCTGTGATGAAACACCTCGATCTGCTCGCCGCAATGTGGACAAACTAGATAGCTCATATTCTCGATCACCCCCAGGATCGGGATATGCGCCTCGCGGAAAAGCCCCAGCGACCGCCCGGCGTCCAGGAGCGAGAGGTCCTGCGGCGTCGTGACGACGATGGCGCCGTCGATCTGGAACTGGCGCACCAGGCTGTGTTGCGGCTCGCCGGTGCCGGGCGGCAGGTCGATCAGCAAATAGTCCAGCGCGCCCCACACGACATCGCGCAGCGTCTGCGTCACGATCCGACCGGCGTCGTGCGGGTCGGGCATCACCGCGTCGGTCTCGCCCACCAGCAGCCCGATCGACATCACCTTGAGGCCGTAGCGGTTCAGCGGCGGAATGTACGGCTCCGCGCCGGCGCGAGCGATCGGCAGCAGCCCACGGGCCGATTGGCTGCGACGGACGCCCAGCATCAGCGGCACGTTTGGCCCATAGATGTCGGCGTCGAAGATCCCGACCCGCGCGCCGTTCGCCGCCAGCGCCAGCGCCAGATTGACCGTCACCGTGGTCTTTCCGACGCCGCCCTTGCCGCTGGCGACCGTCAGCAGGCGCAGGACACCGGGGATGTTCCTCTTGGTCATAGCTCTTTCCTAAACCCTCAACGACCAGATTCCGGTACACTCAGGCAGAATCGTCAACTGCTGCTCGGCGACCTGCTCGGCCAGGGCATCGCCGAAGAAAAAGCGTGTCAGCGTAACGGCCTCGTACGGCGACCGGAACTGATAATCGGTCCTGATCCAGGTGGCCGCAAAGCCGGCCTGCTCCAGAAACGCATAGTACGCCAGCAGGTCATCGGGCGGGTGGGGCGTCTCGTGCCCGGTGCCGAGCGTCTCCAGCAGGATGATCGTCCCGCCGGGACGCAGCACCCGCCGCATCTCCGCCAGCGCCCGGCCCAGTTCATCGCGCCAGGTCTGCGCCTGCCAGATGACAGTGTAGCAGATACTCCAGCCGGATATGGCGATGTCGGCCACCTGGTCGCCGACCGGCAGGCTGCGGTGGTCGGCGACCGCTGCGGCCCAGTTGTGCAGGCCGGAGCGCTCAAGCTTGGCGGCGGCCAGGTCGAGCATATGCTGCGAAGCGTCGAACGCCTGGATGGACCGCACCAGCGGCGCCATCATGGTCGTCAGCCGCCCGGTGCCGGCGCCCAACTCGACCACGTCGCGGCCCTCCAGCGGCGCGATCTGCCCGATCGCCTTGAGTATATTCTGCTGATAGTCCTCGCGCGAGACCAGCAACTCATACTGGTCGGCGTGCTGGGCGTAGATCTCCTTGATATCCGGCATGGCCACTCCTTAAGATCTGAAGCGTGAAGCGTGAAACGTGAGTAATATCCCGATCACGTTTCACGTTTCACGCGCGACGCTACCCGTGCTAGAGCAGCATCAGTTCCCGCTGGAACGACGACAGGAACTCGCAGCCGCTCTCCGTCACCAGCACATCCTCCTCGACCCCGACGTAGCCGGCCTCGGTGGCGACCCCCAGCTCAAGTGTGAAGACATTGCCGGCCTCGACGACACCCTCCGGCGTCTTGCCGTAGCGCTCCCAGCGCGGGCCGAGCAGCGTCCCGCCGTCGTGGCAGGCGCGCCCCAGCCCATGGCCGAGCGCGTGCTTATACTCCTCGTACCCGGCGTCAACGACCACCTCACGGGCGATCGTGTCGATCTCGTAGCCCTGCACGCCCGGTTTCAGCGCCGCCGCCGCCGCCTCGATCGCCTGGATCACCGTCGCGAAAGCGCGCCGCAGCACGGGCGGCGGTTCATCCTCGCCGGGGCGGCGAACATACCACATGCGCTGGATGTCCGAACAGTAGCCTTCCTGCTGTACCCCCAAGTCCATATGCACCAGGTGCCCCGGCTCGACCAGGATGTCGTCGCGCGGGGCGGTGTGGCCGGGCTCCGACGCCGGGCCGCTATTGACGATCGGGCAGCCGTCCCACGACCATGCGCTCGGCAGCCCGCGACTGCGGAACTGATCGTGGACGAAGGCAGCGATCTGCGCCTCGCTGGCGCCGGGGCGAATCTGCCCAGCCACCAGCCCCACGATCTCCTCGGTCGTGGTGATCGCCGCGCGAATCCGCGCCACCTCGGTCGGCGACTTGCGAGCGCGCAGCTTGCCCAGCAACGGGGCCGCGCTGGTCAGCCGCGCGGCGTAGGGCGTGTCGCGCAGGATGGCGTTAAGCAGCAGCCACATCCCGTGCGTCAGGCCGTCGGCGGTCTTGTCGTCGACGCTGTAGTTGAGGCCGATCTGTCGCGGGTCCAGCCGCCGCAGCGCCGCGACCAGCGGCCCGGAGATGCCCTCGTCGTAGCCGATCACCTCGCCGAACACCCCGCCAGCGCGGATATTGGGCGCGTCGTAGCGCCCAACGATCGCGATCCGCTCGCCCCCACGACCAAAGATAAACGCCGAATCCCAGGTCACATCGCTACCCACCACCAGCTCGACGCCAGGGTCGGGGCTGACCACCGTCTCGCGGGCGAACGTCAGCCAGCAATCCAGCCCGGTCTCGGCCAGCAGCGCTTGAGCCTGGTCGGCCTTCTCGTGCAGCAGCATAATGATACCTCCCCTGTTGGTATAATGCCGCATCATTATAATATGTTCTGTTCTATCCGGTGTGATCATAGCTGTCGCGTCGGCGGCACACGCCCTGCTACCATCTAAGATACATCACCTAAATTTATCATCGTAGATTTTTGCCCGGCTGGGCAAAAATCTACGATGATAAGCAAGAAAAAGTACCGCTCTGCCGAAGGCCGAAACCACGCCTGGTAGAGAGCCGCGTAACCCCTGGAAAGAAGAGGATCAAATGCGTAATCGCTGGCGGGTCAGCATCGGGTTTGTCATCATCGCCGCCCTGATCGGCATCGGCGTCGTGCCGGTGCGCAAAGGGCTGACGGTGCGCTACCACGGCGCCATGGCCGCGCGAGCGGCGCGGGGAAAGAAGCACAGGTCAGGCCAGCCACGCCGGCGCCGGCGCTGGCTCGCCGGGCTGCTCGGCAGGCGCTGAGAGGCTATTTGAAAAGGGGAGTCTAAGGTCGCTTTCATTCATATGCGCGCATGCCAGGATGGGCAGAGCAGATTGCTGGCCCGCTCCGCCCATCCTGGCATGCCCGAGTTCGACGCTGTTGTGGGTATCAGTCCTCTCCTTGCATGGCGTATGAATCACCCATCTTCGATCTTCGCGGTCTTCGCATCTTCGTGGTCTTCGTGGTCAAAAGCGAGCCAGACCTACGCCTACTCCAGCAGCCGCCCGGCCAGCGCGATCTCTCCGACATCGGCCAGCGCGGCGTCGACCTCGGGCGATGGCTCCAGCAGCCCCGCGGTGGTCAGCTCCAGCCCATCCGCGCCCTGCCGCACGACGATCGTCAGCCGCCAGGCGGCGTCGGTCTGCGGGTAATCGCGGCGTTGGTGGGCGCCCCGGCTCTCGGTGCGCAGCAGCGCCGCCCGCACTGTCGCCTCGGCGGTCAGCAGCATGCTGTCCAGGTCCAGCACCGCCGCCAACGCCTGCACATCGCGGCTGCCGCCCGGTCGCAGCGCGCGGAGCTGCTCGCGAATCTGCTCAACCCGCGCGCCAGCCTCGACCAGCCCATCGGCGTCGCGAACCATGCCAGCCCGCAGCCACATCGTCCGTTGCAGATCGTCGATCAAGCGCAGTGTCGCGCCTCGATCGACCCTTGACGCAGCCTCGGCGCGGGCCAGCCGCTCCCCGATCTGCTCGCCGTCGAGCGCAGGCGCGGGGTGCGCGCGGGCGTAAGCCCCGGCCGCCGCGCCGGCGCGCCGCCCAAAAACCACGCACTCGACCAGGCTGTTGCCGCCCAGCCGGTTGGCACCATGCACTCCCGCCGTCGCCTCGCCGGCCGCGTAGAGCCCCGGCACGCCGGCACCGTGGCTGCGCGGCTCGACGCGGATACCGCCCATCGAATAGTGCGCCGTGGGCGCCACTTCCATCGGCGCGCGGGTGATGTCGATGCCACCGTACGCCTGGAACTGCGCCACCATGCGCGGCAGCCGCTCGTGGATCGTCGCCGCCGGCACATGGCTGATGTCGAGCCAGACCCCGCCGTGCTCCGTGCCGCGCCCCTCGACGATCTCGGTGTAGTTCGCCAGCGCCAGCCGGTCGCGCGTGCTCAACTCCATCCGACCCGGATCATAGCGCGACATGTACCGCTCGCCGTGGGCATTGTACAGCCGCCCGCCCTCGCCGCGCACCGCCTCTGTCACCAGCGTGCCCTCGGCCTCGCCCGGCCAGATCATGCCGGTCGGGTGGAACTGCACCAGCTCCATGTCGGCTAGCTCGGCCCCGGCTCGCAGCGCCAGCGCCATGCCGTCGCCGGTGTTCTCGCGCCGCCGCGACGAACTGCGCCGGTAGACGTGGATGTGGCCGCCAGCCGCCACGATCACAGCCCCGGCCTCGAAGGCCAGCGCCGACCCATCAGCCATCCGCAGGCCCAGCGCTCCATTGACCCGCCCGCCGCTGGTCAGTAGATCGGTGATATAGATCCGCTCCAGGATCGCGATGCCACGCCGATCGACCTCGGCGATCAGCGCCTCCATGATTGCACGGCCGGTATAATCGCCGGCAAAGCAGGTCCGGCGGTAGCGGTGCGCCCCAAAGTAGCGCTGAAGCAGCCGGCCATCGGCCCCCCTGGCGAACTCGGCGCCGTAGTCTACCAGCTCCGCGATCACCCGCGGCGCCTCGCGGCACAGCAGCTCGACCGCCGCCGGGTCGCCCAGCATGTGACCCTCGTGCAGCGTATCGGCCGCGTGGATGGCCCAGGAGTCCTCTGGGTCCATGGTCCCCAACGCGGCGTTGATCCCGCCGGCCGCCAGCACGGTGTGCGCGTCCATCCGCGGCCGCTTGCCCACGACCAGCACCTCGGCGCCCTGCCCATGCAGCTCGATCGCCGCCCGCAGCCCGGCCGCGCCGGAGCCTATGACCAGAACGTCGGCCTTGCGACACTCGATAGTGGATGCTAAAGGAATAATAGTGGACATACAGATCTCCCCTTTGCTTCATCCAAATATTCAGAGACTGTTTGTCGCAGGAGTTCCGTGGTTGTAAAGAGGTTCTTGAGGGGCTTCCCCATCAAACTCCCCCTTTCCCATCAGTCTCTCAGTGGTTGTAAAGGGGTTCTTGAGGGGCTTCCCCATCAAACTCCCCCTTTCCCATCAGTCTCTCAGTTGGATGAGTATAGTGGGGACAGATCAATATGTCCAAGATATGTTTTATCTAAAATGTATAACATCCTGATATAAGTTTACAATCTGCTTTCACCGTGGCCGCACCTCACCCACCGTCGCCATCCTGGCCGCCCGCCAGTTCTGGTGCCGCAGCCGCCGCCCAAGCGAGACCGCCAGGTTTCGCATCATCTGCATGCCCATGCTCGGGTCCTCTTCGGCCAGCTTCGCCAGCGCCTCCTGCGTCAGCGCCAGCACCGTCGCGCCCTGCTCGCCCGCGCGCATGTCGGCGCTGCGCGCGGTGCCTTCGAGCAGCGCCAGTTCCCCAGCCACCTGGCCGGCCCGGATCACCGCCAGTTGCACCGCTTCTCGCCGCTCGCCGGCGCTGGTGCTCGCCGCCAGCCAGACCTCCAGCGTACCGCCCATGACAATGTACATCTCGTTGCCGTTGGTGTTCTCGCTGACGATCTGCTCACCGGTGCGGTAGCCGCGCATATCGACCAGCGCGGCCAGGCGTAGGCGCTGGGCCTCGTTCAGCATCCCGCCGCGCTCCGAGCCGCCGATCTCCGAGTTATTGAGGAACTGCGCGATCTCCTGGAGGCGCACCATATCCTGGTTAAGCTCCGGCAGATCGCCAACCTGCGGCGGCAGGCCCAGGAACAGCGAGATATGGCGCAGCGTCGCGTCGGTCTGCTCGAACTGCGGCCAGTGCCCGGCGTTGGGGATGATGCGCAGGTCGGCCTTTGGCAACTCGGCGGCCACCACGCCCGCATCGCGCAGCGGGACGATATTGTCCTCGGCGCCCCAGATGACCAGCGTCGGCGTCTCGATCTTGTCCAATTGCCCGCGCAGATCGCCGTCGCGCATCGCGACGAAGCAGGCCGCCCGCGTGCGCCCCTGGCCGCGCCGGCGCGCGTCGGCGCGAATGCGGGTGTAGTCGGCTTCGGAGACCATCGCCCGCTCGGCGAAGTTGGTCGGCTTCAAGAGCCAGTCGGTATAGTCAAGCGGGGTCTTCGCGGCGACGTAGAGCAGCCACTCCAGCACCCGAAAGCGTTCGGCCATCACATGCGGTCCCATCAGCAAATTGACGCGGGTCGAGAGGCGACCGCTGAGCGCCGGGTTGAGCAGCACCAGCCGCTCAACCAGCATCGGGTGCAGCAACGCCAACTTCGCCGCGATCTGCCCGCCCATCGAGTGCCCCAGCACAAGCGCCGTGCCATCGTTATCCTTAAATGTTTCGATGATCTGGGCCACCAGGTCGGCGTAGTCGGCGATCGTCGGCCGCGCGCTCGGTCGCGGCGAGTGACCGAAGCCCGGCAGATCGATCGCGATGCAGCGGTAGCGCCGGTCCAGCACCGGCAGGATCGGCGCCCACGTGAACGAGGAACTCGACCATCCGTGGATCAGGATCGCGACCGGCCCATGCTCCGGCCCGGACTCCTGGATATGAACGGGCTGATCGTTAATAGTGATAGTATATGTTTTCATCGATGTTCTCCACGCGGTGGCCGATCGGCGCCCCATGCCCGCGGGTGTACTGATTGCAATGCTGTATACGCCGGTCTGAACAGGCGGCGACGGAGGTTCCTGTATCCGCGATGGAATAAACGAGGGCGTGAGGGGGATTTCGGGTACGCCTTGAGGAGGAGCTTTACAATGGTCAGCGTGTAGATGCTCTCATGTTTGTCAAGAGGCAAAAGCGAGTTCGCGAGTGACTTTGCTGGGATCAAAGGTCGTATGATCACGAAACACTGCCCAAGCCCAGACCAAAATCTTGCGTGCACCTGCGATCAAGGCCACCTTTTTGGCCTTGCCGCGTCCAACCAAGCGCTGGTAGAAGGCCCGCAAGACGTTCTTGCCGCGTATCCCGCCCAACGCGCCCAAGAACAAGCGCCTGCACAGGCCGCGGTTGCCCTTGCGCGAGATGCTGGCTCGTTTTCGCACACTCGTCCCACTCTCATACGCTTGCGGGTCCAGCCCGGCGTAGGCCACCAACCCTTTGGCATCCCCTTGACCTTCTGTCAGTGTGTGCCAGCGATACAGCAACACCAGCACCCACAGCACGTTCTTGGCTCCGATCCCCGGCACCGTTCGCAAGCGTTTGGCTGCCTCCTTCAACTCAGTATGCAGTTCCAGATGCTGTTTGATTGCCTGCTCCAGTTCTTGGAGTTCCTGCTCCAATGCTTCTTTCACGCGCTCCAGGCTGGTCGTGACCGAGGCTGGCACGCCTGGACGCCCTTTCAATGCATGCTGGCGGTTGAGTTCCTGGCGCAGCAACTGTTCCAGATCCTCTTTGCGCCGCAACATCAGTTCCAGCTCATTGACCTGATCTGGCAAGGGCTGCCAGTGTGGCGGGTGCGCTTCGGCACCATAGTGAGCCAGCATACGGCCATCCACTCGGTCGGTCTTGGCGCGGTAGCCGCGACCGCGAGCCCACTCACGTACCTGGGCTGGATTCGGGCGGCTGACCAGCCAGCCCTGTTGGAGTGCAAAGCTGGCCAAGGCCAGTTCATAGCCGCCAGTCGGCTCGACAATCAGATGGACACCGTCAGTGGCATAGGTTTGACGAGCCTGAGCAAGCTGGGCGGCGAGGGCCAGGAAGCCGTCAGGCGAATTGGGACAGTCTTTCAGGCGGACAGCCTGACCGTTGACCCACAACGCTGCAACCAAAGTCGTCTGGGCGACATCAACACCGACAAACATCTCAGACATGGTAGGACCTCCAAGCTCGGTGCGATCCGAGCGGGTCGCAAACCATCGGGGGCTGGAGGCGCCCATAACAACCTGGTATGCGAGCTGAGTGCTCAAGGTGCTCTGCATTCTCTCCAGCCAAGGACCTGTCTACGCCCGAACTGATGGGTTCTGGGGCGGTGGCAACGGTCTCACTGGTGAGCGACAACCGTCGGATCTAGACACACAACCACTCGATTGGATGGGGATGGGGACCGATCTACGTAACGACGTTGATGCGCCAGGGGCGTAGGCGATCTCTCCATCCCACATCTCTCATGATACCAGGGGCGTATTGCAATACGCCCCTACACGCTTGTATTAACTCATCTTGTAGGTCTCGCGCGGTGGCCGTTCGACCCTGGCGGCGATCGCGCGGCGGTACAAGTCGGTGTACTTCTGCGCCGATGTCGCCCAAGAATGATCGGCCCCCATGGCCCGCAGCATCAACTGCTGCCAGGTGCTGCGATAGCGGTAGTTCTCGATCGCGCGGATGATCGCCGCATACAGCGCCATCGAGTCATAGGCGCGAAACGAGAACCCATTGCCGTCGCCGGTCGTCGGGTCGAAGTTACGTACCGTGTCGGCCAGCCCGCCGGTCTCGCGAACAACCGGGATTGAGCCATAGCGCAGCGCAATCATCTGGCCCAGCCCACACGGCTCAAAACGTGAAGGCATCAGGAACATATCGGAGCCGGCGTAGATCTTCTGGGCGAGCTGCGCGTTGAAGGTCAGGAATGCCGCCACCTGCTGAGGAAAGCGCGCGCGGATCTCGTTGAGCCGGTCGTGGTAGCGCTGGTCGCCGGTGCCCAGGACGACGAGCTGCACATCGTTATTGCGTAGCAGCGGCTCGACGATCGAGTCGATCAGGTCAAACCCCTTCTGGTCGGCGAGCCGCGAAATCGCGCCGATCAGGGGCGTGGTGCGGCTCTGCGGCAGGTGCGCCTCGCGCTGTAGATCCAGCTTGCACGTCATCTTGTTGGCCACATTGTCTACGTGGTAGTGGGCGGCGATATATTTATCGGTCGCCGGGTTGTTGATGTCGGTGTCGATTCCATTTAGGACGCCGTAGAGCCGGTCGCGCCGGTCGCGCAGTAGCGGGTCGAGCCCTTCGCCGAACTCCGGCGACAAGATCTCGTGGGCGTAGGTCTCGCTGACGGTATTGATAATATCGGCGTAGTAGACGCCGCGGCCCATGAAATCGACCACGTCGTTGAGACTGGGCATATCGGGATGGGCGATGAACCCGTACTCGTCCACACCGGCGATCTCCAGCACCCGGTAGCCGAAGATGCCCTGGTAGGCCAGGTTGTGGATCGTGTAGACGCAAGCGGTGGTGGCGAAGAATGAGTCGTTTTTGTAGATCGTCTTGAGCCAGTTCGGCACGATCGCGGTATGCCAGTCGTGGCAGTGGATGACGTCCGGCTGCCAGCCGATCTGCTTGATTCCCTCCAGCGTCGCGCGGCAAAAGAAGATAAAACGGTCGGCGTCATCCTCGTACATATAAATGCCGTCGCGGTCATAATAGTGGGCATTGTCGATCATGTAGACCGGGATGTCGCCGTCGACCGATGAGATATGTGACTGGAGCAGAGTTGCGCTCTCGGCCTGGTCGTCCATCGGCACTGAGTAGGACGGGAGCAGATCGGAGATCCCGAAGCGGTCGCGGTCGATCCGGCCGTAGCGCGGCATGGCCACCCGGACATCGTGGCCCTGCGCCTTGAGCGCCTTAGGAAGGGCGCCGGTGACATCCGCCAAGCCGCCGGTCTTGGCGAAGGGCACCATCTCGGCGGCCATCAGCAGAATTTGAAGTGGAGAGTCACTCATAAATCATCCCTATTCACATGTATGTGGTATGCGCCGCCATTATAGCACTCTGACGCAGCGTGTCACTGCGTTTGCCGCTAGCGCTCTTGTATGCTATACTACGCAGCGGCGCGTTTTCGCGCGTCCAATACACACATCTCCCGTTTAGCCAGCTCCTGCCGGCACGCGCCGGTCTCTGGTGAACTATGGGGGTGGCGGAGCATGTGGATACATCCACACTTAAGGAGGAACAGGACATCTATGACGCAGGGAACCCAACGACTCGTCTCGATGAAGTCGCTGCTGGAATCGGGCGCACACTTCGGGCACCAGACCAAACGCTGGAACCCCAAGATGCGGTCGTACATCTTCACGGCGCGTAACGGAATCCACATTCTTGATCTCCAGAAGACGATCACCGGGCTGACGGCGGCCTACAACTTCGTGGTAGAAACCGTCGCGGCCGGTGGTAAAGTGCTCTTCGTGGGCACCAAGAAGCAGGCCCAAGAAGCGATCGCCGAGGAGGCCGCCCGCGCTAGCCAGTTCTATATCACCCAGCGCTGGCTCGGCGGCACGCTGACCAACTTTGTGACCATCCGCAAGCGCCTGCGCTACCTGGCTGATCTCGAAGGCCAGCGCGACCGTGGCGACTTTGCGCGGCTGACCAAGGCCGAAGGGCTGAAGCTTAGCCAGGAGATCGTGAAGCTGAATCGCGTCTTTGCCGGCTTGAAGTCGATGGAGCGCACGCCCGGCGCGCTGTTCATCGTCGATCCGCACAAAGAGGATCTGGCCGTCAAGGAGGCGCGCAAGGTCGGCGTCCCGATCGTCGCGATGGTCGATACCAACTGCGACCCGGACCTGATCGACTACGTGATCCCCTGCAACGACGACGCGATTCGCAGCATCCGGCTGATCGCCGGCAAGATCGCTGACGCGGCGGTCGAAGGCTATAATCGCCGCGAGAGCTCACAGGCCGATCAGATGCGTGGCGGGCGCTATGACCAGCCGGTCGCCGAGGAGCAGCAGGAGGAGGCCGAGCCGGTCGCGTAGTTCGGCGCGTCGCCTCTGCCGCAGATACGGTGAGGAAGATTGAAGGCGGCGCCACCAATACCGGCGCGGCCTTCGCTCTTCCCCATTTTTATGTTCTATACGTCGAAGGAGTATGGCTTTGGCTGAGATAACTTCACAGATGGTAAAGGAGCTGCGCGAGCGCACCGGCGCCGGCATCAAGGAGTGCAAGGACATCCTGATCCAGACCGGCGGCAACATAGACAACGCGATCGAGGAGCTACGCAAGCGTGGCATGCGGGTCAGCGATAAGGTGCAGGGCCGCGAGGCCAACGAGGGCCGAATCGAGATCTACATGCACCCCGGCAACCGGATGGCCGCGATCGTCGAGCTGAGCTGCGAGACCGATTTCGTCGCGCGCACCGAGGATTTTATCGCCCTGGCGAAGGACCTGGCCCTGCATATCGCCGCAGCCAACCCGCGCTACATCCGCCCGGACGAGGTCCCGACCGCCGAGATCGAGGCCAGCGGCGAGAAGGCCGAGAAGTACTACGAGCAGGTCGCGCTCCTGGCCCAGACCTTCGTCAAGGACGGTTCGCAGACGATCGAGGACAAAATCAAGGCCACGGTCGCCAAGGTTCGCGAGAATATCGTCGTGCGTCGCTTCGTGCGCTACGAGATTGGAGGCTAAAAGAACAAAGAACAAAGAGCAAAGAACAAAAGATGAAGCCCTGTTCCTTGTTCTTGGTTCTTGGTCCTTGGTTCTGTTATGGTTGAGCCAGGCACTAAGAACAAAGAGTAAAGAACAAAAGATGAAGCCCTGTTCTTTGTTCTTGGTTCTTTGCTCTTTGTTCTATTATGGCTGAGCCAAAATATCGCCGGGTGCTGCTCAAGCTGAGCGGCGAGGCGCTTGCCAGCAGCGGCAGCAATGCGATCGCGCCCGAGGTGCTTGATTATTATGCCCAGCAGATCGAGCGGGTCCTGACACATCAGGTGCAGCTGGCGGTTGTTCTGGGGGGCGGCAATATTTGGCGCGGCAATCAGGCGATCTCGCGCGGCATGGACGCGGCCCAATCGCATTATATGGGCATGCTGGCCACGATCATCAACGCGTTGGCGCTCCAGGATGCGCTTGAGCGGCGGGGCGTGTTTACACGAGCGATGACGGCGATTAAAATGGACGAGGTGGCGGAACCGTATATCCGCCGCCGCGCGATCCGTCATCTGGAGAAGGGACGGGTGATCATCCTGGCGGCGGGCACCGGCAATCCGTACTTCACCACCAACTCGGCGGCAGCGCTCCGCGCGGCCGAGGTACACGCCGAGGTCATCCTGATGGCCAAGAACGGCGTCGATGGGGTGTACAGCGCCGATCCGCGGCGCGACCCGACCGCGACCCGCTTTGAGCATATCACCTATATGGACGCCCTGAGCCGCGATCTGACCGTCATGGATAGCACGGCGCTGACGTTCTGCCGAGATAACCACATTCCGATCATCGTCTTTGATCCAATGCAGCCAGGTAATATCGAGCGCATCATCCTGGGGGAGCACGTCGGAACGCTGGTCGCTGATACTCCATTAGAGACAGTTTGAAAAGGGGAGTTTGAGGGGTCGCCCCTCAAGAATCCTCTTTCCACTACCGATCGTGGGCGAGACAGTGCCCTTTTCAAACAGTTTCTTAGAGATAGTTTGAAGTGGTTGTCAAGAAAGGAGGGGCGCCGCAGTTCCCGACACATGCTGGGGCTGTGCGCCAAACGCGTATGATCAACGATATCTTGCGCGAGGCCGAGGGGAAAATGAAGAAGTCGGTTGAGGCACTGCGCCAGCACCTCGGAACGATCCGCACCGGCCGAGCCTCTCCTGCGCTGGTTGAGCACCTGCCGGTCGATGCGTACGGCTCCACGATGCCGCTGAACCAACTTGCCGGTATCAATGTCCCCGAAGCCCGCCTGATTGTGATCCAGCCGTATGATGCGAGCATGATCAAGGTGATCGAGAAGGCTATTCAGAACTCAGAGCTTGGCATCAATCCATCCAATGATGGCCGCCTGATCCGCCTGGCGATCCCGCAATTGACCGAAGAGCGCCGGCGCGACCTGACGAAGCTGGTGCGTTCGCGCGTCGAGGAGGGCAAAGTGGCGCTGCGCAACGTCCGTCGCGAGAGCTTGGACGACGTACGCCAGCTTGAACATGAGAAGCTGATCTCGGAGAACGACCAGCGCCGCGGCCAGGAGAAGATACAGGAGTTGACCGACCGCTACATCCGCGAGATCGAGCAGGTCGGCGCAGCCAAAGAGGCTGAGGTCATGGAAGTTTAAGAAACTGTCTGAAAAGGGGAGTTTGAGGGGTTGCCCCTCAAGAGCCTCTTTCCACCACGGACTACGAGCGAAACACCGGCCTTTTCAGATAGTCTCTAAGGGTGGGCGATTGAACGATGTCCCGTATAGGATAGAAGCGACTCCACAATCGTACGTCGTACATTCGGTAGGGGTGCGATGAGCGGGGAGCAGCAAGAACGCCGGTTTGTGCCGCGCCATATCGCTGTGATTATGGATGGCAATGGCCGCTGGGCGAAAAAGCGCGGCCTGCCGCGCCTGGCCGGGCATCGCGCCGGCACGGAGAATATCCGCCGGATCGTCACCGAGTGCGCCGAGCAAGGTGTGCGCTACCTGACGCTGTATGCCTTCTCGACCGAGAACTGGTCGCGACCCTCGCGCGAGGTCAATGGCCTGATGCAGATTCTGAGCGAGTTTATCGACCGCGAGACGCTCAATCTCCACAAGCAGGGCGCCCAGATTCGCCACCTCGGCCGGATGGACAATGTGTCCGAGTTCCTGCGTCGAAAGATCCATGATGCCGTGAGCTTGACCACCGCCAACGACCGCATTACAGTCGCGGTGGCGTTCAATTACGGCGGTCGCGCCGATATCGTCGACGCCGTGCGCGCGCTTGTCGCCCAGGGCACCGCGCCCGACGCGATCGACGAGCTTGCGATCTCCCAGCATCTTTCGACACGCGGCATGCCCGACCCCGACCTGATCATCCGTACCGGCGGCGAGTGGCGGCTCTCCAATTTCCTGATCTGGCAGGCGGCCTATAGCGAGTACTGGTCCACCCCTGACTTCTGGCCGGATTTTGGCCTCAATCATCTACGGCAGGCGATATACGACTATGGACAGCGCGAACGCCGCTTCGGCGGCATCCCACAGAAATAGGAGTTCGCTGGCGCAACGCCTCGTCAGCGCCCTGGCGCTCATCCCGCTGATTATTGCGCTGGTCTGGTGGAATTTCTGGGCGCTCGTCGTCGTCGTGATCGCCGTCGTGGTGATGGCGCTGCTGGAGCTATACGGCGCGTTCGCCCAGGGCGGGTTCCAACCGCGCGTCGGGCTGGGGCTAGCTATCGCTGTCGGCCTGTCGTTCGCCGTGACCCTCGAACAGAGCGGCCAGGGCGACTTCCTTCCGCTGGTCCTCACACTAGCGATCGTGGCGAGCCTGGTGTTTGAGCTTTCCCGCCATAGCCACGAGGGCGCCCTGCCATCGTGGGCGCTCACCCTCGCCGGCGCTCTCTACATTGCCTGGCTCTTCAGCCACTTGATTATGCTTCGGGCGCTCGATACCCGGCTGGAGCCGGTCTGGCTGGTCCGGCTGGGACTCCAGCCCGGCGCCGCCTGGATCTATCTGGTGCTGGCGATCACCTGGCTCCAGGATACCGTGGCCTATTTCGTCGGGCGAGCATGGGGGCGCCACCGAATGGCGCCGGTGTTAAGCCCAAAGAAGACATGGGAGGGGGCGATCGGCGGGCTGATCGCCGCGATCGGCGGCGGCGTCGCCGCAGTGCTGCTGTTCGGGCTGCCGATCTCGCCGTTCAGCGGCGCGCTGCTCGGACTGGTCGGCGGCATCGTCGGGCCGCTGGGCGATCTAGCCGAGTCCTTGATCAAACGTCAGGCCGGCCTCAAAGATGCCGGCCATCTTATCCCCGGCCACGGCGGAATCCTCGACCGCGCCGATAGTTTGCTCTTCATTGCGCCCGTGCTGTTCTACCTCATTGTGTTCCTCACTGGGTAGCTACTTGCTTGCGACAGGTTGGGGTGGGGTTTAAGGGGAGGGCGGCCCTCCCCTTGCCCCTCCCTTTCCTGTTCTTTTCTGTATTGCTTGCGACAGGTTGGGGTGGGGTTTAAGTGGAGGAAGGCCCTCTCCAAGCCTCCCCCTTTCCAGTTCTTTTTATTGACAGTCCCTAGTTCAATAGGGTACACTACCCTGGACTGATTTATAGCTGGCCCGAAGGTGCGCTGGAACGTTCGCTTTCCTCATTCTCGCCCCGTGTAACGCCCTTCCCCGGCTTCGTTTCGGGCGCATCGGTATCGCTCGGTCGCGAAGGAGAAGATGAACGTGTTGGAGAGTATCCAAAGTAGTTTGGTAACATTGATCGCGTTTCTGCTCATGCTTGGCCTGCTGGTGTTGGTCGATGAGCTGGGTCATTTTCTTACCGCGGTGTCGCTGGGGATCAAGGTCGAGGAGTTTGGGCTTGGGTATCCCCCCCGCGCGCTGGTCCTGTTCGAGCGCGACGGCGTGAAGTATACACTGAACTGGCTGCCGATCGGCGGTTTTGTGCGCTTCGGCGGCGATGGCGTCGGCGAGACGGTTTATGGCGTCGGGAGCCTGGCCTCTGCGGCACCATGGAAGAAGATCGCGGTCCTGGTCGCCGGCCCGCTGATGAACTTGATCCTCGCGGCGCTGATTTTCGCGGGGTTGTTTGCCGCCAGGGGCGTGCCCACACCGTTCGATGGCGTGATGATCTACCGGGTCTACGACTCTACCCCTGCGTCGGCCGCCGGGTTCCAGACTGGCGATGTGATTCTTGAGTTCGACGGCCAGCCGATCGGGCGCGACCTCACGCTGATCGAGGAGGTCGCGCAGAGCAGCCTCGGCCGGACGGTGGCGGCCACCGTCCAGCGCGGCGACCAGCATATCGACCTGATGGTCACGCCCGGCCCGTGGCAAACGCCCAGCGGCGAGCAGCGCCAGTCCGGCTTTGGCTTCTCCTATGGCGAAAATGTCCAGGATACGCCCGTCGGCCTGCCAACAGCGCTAGTGGCTGGCTTCAGTTACACCTGGGAGCTGCTGGGGCGCTTCATCCTGGGGCTGCGTGAGATGTTCGGCGGCTTGCTGGGCCTCAACACACCCCCGCCCGGCGGCGTGACCGGCGTGGTGGGGATCGCGCGCGGCACCGGCGAGATCATCAGGAGCGACGGGTTGTTTGGCTTCTGGCGCTGGACCGCGTTTATCAGCCTGAACCTATTCTTGATCAACCTTCTGCCGATCCCAGCGCTGGATGGCAGCCACATTATGTTCTCGCTGATCGAGCTGGCCCGGCGCGGGAAGAAGATCCCGCCGGAGAAAGAGGCGATGGTCCACGCCGTCGGCTTTATGATGCTGATGGGCTTGATGCTGATTATCACCGTCTCTGATGTGGCGAACTGGCTCGGCGGCGCGCCGGTGCTGAGCGGCGAGTAGATCCGCTGTAGTGTGGGATGGAACCGCCAATGCCCAGGCAGCGCTTGCCGATCATCCGCGCGAGCGAGGTGGGTGAGTATGTGTACTGCGCGCGAGCGTGGTGGCTACGGCGCGTCGTAGGGCTGGAGCCCGCCGGCCATGAGCGGCGCGAGTACGGCACGGCGCTCCACCAACGCCACGGCCGCGCGGTCGCCGGGAGCCGCACGCTGATGTTGCTCGGCGTGGCCCTGGCCCTTGCGGCATTGGTATTGATTGTGTCGGGGCGCTGATGGGGGTTTCGCTCGGGCTGGCGCTGCTTATGCTGGCGGTGTTGGCCGTGATCTGGGGTATGCGGCTCCACCGCAGTACCGGGCTTCCCTGGGCGCCGGTGATCTACCGCGATACCGGCGGCCGCGTACCGGAGCAGCCCTTGATTGCCCGGCAGTTTGGGCTCGTCGGCAAGCCGGATTACTTGCTGGTGGTTCGCGGGCGAACGATCCCGGTCGAGGTCAAGCCCGGCCGGCGCGCCGCTCGGCCGTACGAGTCCGACCTGATGCAGCTTGCCGCATATTGTCTCCTGGTCGAGGAGACCGATGGCGTGGCGCCGCCGTACGGGTTGCTGCGCTACGCCGAGCAGACGTTTCGGCTCGACTATACGCCCCAAGCACGCGAGCAACTCCTGGATCTGCTCGACGAGATGCGCGCTGCCCTTGACGATCAGGACTGTGCTCGTAGTCACGACGAGCCACGGCGCTGCGGCGCCTGCGGGTTCTTCGAGCAGTGCGACGAGGCAATGGTGCTCGATTGATACCAAGTTGCAAGGGGGAGTTTGAGGGGGCCACCGCTCAAGAATCCTCTTTCCACCACGGATCGTAGGCGAAACAATGCCCTTTCAAACAGTTTCTGAGTCCAGAGATAGGAGCCGGCAAACGGCATGACTGAACGGCGAGAAGCACCAGGCGATAAGGCAGGTGTACTCACATCTGCCGCGGTGATCGAACAGATCGAGGCACGGCTGGCCGGCCGGCTTGGCGACATGGCGCTGGCCGCATGGGCGTTCGACCGCTTCTACGCCGAGGAGTTGGGCGAGGAGGAGTTCGCTGCCGGCGCGGAGCAGGCGATTGCCGACGCGCTAGATGCGCTGATGTTTGGCGATGATCCGAGCTTCCGGCTGAACGAGGAGGAGCTGCGGGCATTAGTCGCGCAGTTGAGGATGGTATGAAAATCAGACAACATCCGCGCATGCGCGATATCAGCATTGGCGACGAGGTCTACTCCTATCAACAGCACCTCTTCGCGCGCGTCGAGGAGGTGTTTCCCGCCGCCGTGTGCGTCAAAGTGGGCATCCTGACGATTAATGGGCACCTGGAGCTGCTGCTCTCCCCACAGCTCTGGCGCGCCGACGATATCGAAAACTTGAGCGTCTGCCGCTACTGCGGCGGTCGCGACGGCCTCCAGTCGGCGAGTGGGACGGGCATCCCCTTTCGCGTGTGCGAGCACTGCTACGTTGTCCCGCCCGAAAGCCGGATTCGCGAGGTTGGCTCCTGGTGGTAAGGCGGTGATTCTTTTGAGGAGCGGAGCATGTCAGAAACAACATTCAAGGTAGGCGATGCAGCCCCCGATTTCGAACTCCCCAGTGATACTGGCGAGACCGTAAGGCTATCGGACTTCCGCGGGAAGCGGGTGATCCTGTATTTCTACCCGAAAGATGATACATCAGGGTGTACCGCCCAGTCGTGTGGCTTCCGCGACAACTACCCAGCGATCGAGGAGAAGAACGCGGTGGTGCTCGGCGTGAGCCCGGATGGCGTGCAGTCACACCAGAAGTTCAAGACCAAGTACAACCTGCCGTTTACGCTGCTGGTCGACGCGAACCACACGGTCTCCGAGGCCTACGGGGTGTGGGACGAGAAGTCGATGTACGGCAAGACGTACTATGGGATCACCCGCAGCCACTTCGTGATCGACGAGCAGGGCCGCATCGCCGATGTGCAGGTCAAGGTGAGCCCGGCTGATAGCGTGGAGCGTGCGATAGCTGCACTCGGATAATCGCCAAGGAAAGAAGCGGGCGGGTAGAGAATGGGCGGATCGACCACTGGCCGATCCGCCCATTCTCTACCCGCCCGCTTGCTGACCCTCGCTGAAGCAGATTCTCGATGTCTGTGCTATAATCTGTGGCGCATAAATGGCCAAACATAGTACGGATTTGATACAGATGGCAAATGACACATTGCTCGCGGCGTTGGAGCGCGCGCGCGAGACTTACAACCAGCGCCAAAAGACAGCGGCAAGCCTGCTGGCGGCGCTGAAAGGCACCACCGGCGCGCTAGGTAAAACCAGCCGCGCCCTACGAGAGTACGCCGAGCAAAATCAGGCCGCGCAGGGCAACGGGCTCGCCCAAGCGCAGCAGGCATTTGGGACGCTACGGCTGCGCGAGGAGGCGATCGACCCGCTACTCCCGGACCTGCGCCGCGAGGTCAAGGCGCTGACCGGGCTGAACACGGCGCTCAAAGATGCGTTGGCGGCCCTGCGTAGCGAGAGCGTGGATGTGGTCAAGCTGGGGCGCTCCTACAGCGCGCTGCAAAACGCCAAGGTGCAGGACGACGGCCTTGCGGCGGTTATGCCGGGGATCGAGCAGGAGCTGGCCGAGGCCCAACGCTCGCTCGGCAACACCTTTGGGCTGGCGCTGCGCCACGCGCTGGCCGAGCAGGGGATCGAGCTGGGCGGGCGGCCGCCGCGCTTCGAGATCGGGCGCTTTGAGTTGGCCGCCGACTTCGTCAACCGCACCGCTAGCCTCAGTTATGGCAAGAATCTGGTCGCCAAGCGCATCCAGCTCAGTGTCGAGCAGGTCGTCAAAGCCTACCAGCGCGAGGCGAAGTCGATCATGGGCCGCAACGAAGACGGCGCCCGCTGGATGGATCAGCTGTATACGGCGTGGGAGACGGTGCGCCGCAAGCGCGGCACCACCGAGCTACGCGTGAGCATCGTCGAGAGCTTTTTCGAGATGGTGCTGCTGCGGCAGGCGCGGAACTTCCGCAACACGCCGACTAAAAATAGCTTTGCGGAGTACAGCCGCGCCCAATTCGCCCACGACTTCTTTCGGTTTACCGCCGAACAGCGCCTTGGGTATAAGGGGCTGCACGCATTTGGCCTGGTCGCCACGAAGTCGCAGACCGAGAACCCCGACCGGAGCATCTGGATTGTCGAGGGCGATACCCCCCACCTCGGGAACTACATCGCCGATGTGAAGTTCGACCGGGATGAGTGAAGGAACACCAGAGATGCTGCCGGAACCACGCCTCGCGCGCCAGATCATCGAGACCCTCGGCCAATCGGGCACGCCGCTCTCAAAGGGCGTCAGCTACTACAATGTCGGCAACGAGTCGCTGCTCAATGCGATCGACAGCCATTATCTCGGCTCGTACCTGTCCGACGGCGGGGCGGTCTTTAAGCTGGTCGTGGGCGATTATGGCAGCGGCAAATCGCACTTCCTCTACTGTGTGCGCGACCGGGCGTGGTCGCGCAACTTCGCGGTGAGCAAGGTCGATCTGAGCCCTAAGGAAAGCCCCTACGACGACCAGCGGCGCGTGTATGCCGCCGTCGCGTCCAGCATTATCTGGCACGAGTTGGGCGACCTCGGCGAAGACGAGCGCGGCCTGACTCGCTTTCTGGAGGGCACCATGCGGCGCCTGGTCAATCCCCACGGCGCCGACCTGGAGGACCCCGGCGTGATCGAGCTGCCCGACGTGCGCGCCATGATGCAGACGCTGGCGAACACTGCCGTCGATAGCTTGAGCTTCCATAAGGCGATCCAGGGCTACTTCACCGCCCTGCTGCGGGGCCAGGAGCTGCGGCAGGAGGCTCTGGGCCGCTGGCTGCACGGCGAAGAGGTCAGCCCGGAGGATGGGCGTGACCTGCGCTCGATCGGCGTGACCGAGAAGATTAACAAGAACAATGCCTTCAAGATGCTACGCTCGCTGTGCCAGGTGGTGCGCGCGCTGGGCTATAGCGGGCTGGCCCTGCTGTTCGACGAAGGCGACCGGATGCTGAGTGTGGGCGGTCGGTCGGAGAAGGTCGCCACTGACAATCTGCGCGAGGTGATCGACCGCTGCCGCGAGGATCTGCCCGGCGCTATGTTTATCTATGCGGTGCCGCCGGCGTTTATCCACGATATCGTGCCGAAATACCCGGCGTTGCAGCAGCGCATCCAGGCCCCGAACTACTTCTCGCGCACCAATCCTTTCAGCCCACAGATCAACCTGGACCGGCTCGACGTGCCCGACGAGGAGTTGCTGACGCAGATCGGCTACCGGCTGCTGCCGATCTTCGAGACCGCCTACAGCGCCAGGCTCGATCCAGGGACCCAGGCGGCGAATATCGCGATCTTCTCCGAGGCGGCGCGCAACTCCTACCTGGCGATCAGCCACCGCCGCCTGTTTATCAAGGCGCTGGTGACGGAGTGGTTTCGCCAGAAAGAGGAGGGCGAGCAGGTTGTCAGCGCCGAGTACGCCGCCGCCGCAGTGCGCGGGCAGAGCGACGCGCTCATGGAGTTGGCCGACGACCAGCAGCGACCGTATTGATGATGTCACATGAAAAGGGGAGTTTGAGGGGCCGCCCCTCAAGAATAACCCTACCCATATGTTCACTGGTATGAGATATTCTATGGTTGACACGCAGGAACAACAATCTCGACAGGTCTTTCATCCGCAGCTTGGCCCTGGAAAACTGCTCAAGACCTACATGGGCGGATTCGAATGGGAGGTACTCTTCGAATCCGGCCGGCGCTTCCGGCTGCCGGCCCGCGAGTTCGCGGCCGAGTCGGTGAGCGCGTGGCAGGCGCACACGGCACCAAGCGGCAATGGCTTCGCGCCGCGCGCCGTTATGCTCGAAACCGACCAGTTCCGCGCCCGCCAGACGCTGGAGGCGCTGCGGCTGGGGATCGTGCCGGTGCAGGATGTGGAGACGCTGACGATCGGCCTGGAGGCCGAGCGGGTCAGCCTGGATCGGGCGCTGGCGCGCGGCAAGGAGCGTGGCGGCGATGCGCTGGCGGTGATCGGCGATTACGGCTATGGCAAGAGCCACTTTGTCGAGCTGGCGGCGCGCCGCGGGCTGCGCGAGAACTTCCTGGTCGCCGTCGCCAGCCTGGATCTGGTGGAGGTGCCGCCCGGCAAGGCCAATGAGATCTACAAAGCAATCGTTCGCGCGATCCGCTATCCCGACAGCGCCGAGCGGGGCCTCGACCCGCTGATCAGGCGGGCGCTCGACAACCCCGGCGTCGTCGAGCGGTTCGTGGCCCGCAGCCCGCGCGAGAAGAACTGCCCGCTTACGACGGCGCTGCTGGCACTCTCTGACTGCGGCAGTCAGAGCGCCTACGACGATATCGTGGCCTGGCTGGGCGGCCAACTCAGGGCGCCGACGACCGAGATGAAGTCCTGCCTGAAGAAGCCGCCCCGGCTGTACCTGACCGGCGAGGTCGCCCGCCAATATTCGTATATGCTGACGGCGATCAGCGTCCTGGCGACCATGCTTGGATACGGCGGCCTGGCGGTGCTGATCGACGAGTCCGAGCACTATTCGCTGCTGCGGGCGATGCAGCGCGGGCGGGCCGACGCCTTCTTCAAGGCGCTGATCTATGCTGCCATGGGGTCGGCCAATAGCCGCGTCGATCCAAAGACCATCCCGTACCACTCGGGGATGGACTATGAGATCAGCTTCGCCTCCAACCCGCATCTCTTCTTTCTGTTCGCGCTGACCGAGAGCGAGAACCGCATGCCGGTCGATAGCTGGCTGGCCCCCTCGCAGATCCTGCGCCTCGACGATCGGTTCATCGAGCGCGATATCCTGGAGTTCTTCAAGACGCTGCTGCGCTACCACAGCATCGCCTATGCCTACCCCTACCCACCCCCACGCGAGCGCTATGAGGAGGTCGTCCGGGTAGTCCCCGGCCTGCTCTCGCGGGCGCTCACCCAACATCGCATCAATTTGCGCGAGGTCATCCGCCTGGCGGTGACGGCCTGCGACCTGCTTTTCCTGCACCCCGACTACGCGCCGGGCACCCTGATCGAGGAGTTTACCAAGGGGCTGCGGTTACAATGATCGCCGCGCCCTCGACCGCTTAAACATTGTCAGTTGTCAGTTGTCCGTTGTCCGTTGTCAGTTACGGCGCAACTGACAACGGACAACTGACGACGGACAGAGGAGGCACTGCGATGCAACCAAAGCGGAAGGCGGCGGCCAATGTCTTTAAGGAGCAGCAGCAGCAGTTCGACGCGCCGATGGACCAGGAAGCGCCCGCTCCAGCGCCCCCGGCGCTGCCGCCCATGGCCGGGATGCCTGCGCCGGCCCAGGCGCCCAGTGGCGCCTACCTGCCACGCCCTGAGCCGGCCGCCGAGCGCCAGCGCATGGCCCGCAGCCCGATCCCCCAGGACGGATTGAAAACATCCGAAGAACTCCAGCTTGAGAAGGAGCCGTTGCGCGTGCGCGAGACCGGCCTGTGGTTCTGGCGGCGAATCATTGTGCCGCCGAACGCCTACGTGGTGCATACGCGCATGGGCCGCACCGAGCCGGTGACGCTGGGCCTGGGGCTCTCGTTTCGCTACGACCCCTACAAGGACTCCTACCTGATCGTTCCAGCCGCGATGCAGACGATCGGCGTCGTGGCCTACTGCATCAGCAAGGAGAAGCAGGGCATTAATGTGCTGGCCTACGTGCAGTGGCAGATCAACGATTTTGGCGTGGCCTACCGCAAGCTCGACTTCTCCGACACACGCGACCCGCTGGGCATTGTGAACGCGCAGTTGCGCGAGCAGGCCGAGGCGGCGATCAAGGATAAGATCGCCACGATGAGTGTGGAGGAGGTGCTGACCGACAAGGAGCCGATCATCGAGGAGCTTACGACGCGGCTGAAGACGGTGGCCGAGGGCCGCAGCCAGGGCAACCAGGCGATCGACGAGGGGCTCGGCATCAAGATCGTGACCGTGCAGATCAAAGAAGCGCTGGTCAGCTCGCAGCGGCTGTGGCAGGACCTCCAGGCGCCGTTCCGCTACGAGCAGGAGAAGACCGCGCGGATCAGCTATTTGTTGGCGCAGGATGAGGTACGCCAGAAGGAGCTGGAGACGCGCCAGATCACCGAGACCAGCGAGGCCGAGACGATGGTGGCGATCGAGCGGATCAAGCAGAGCAAGCAGACCGAGGCGCTGGAGCTACGGCTGACTGAGGAAGCGACCCGCTTCACCAGGGAGCAGGGGGCTGTGCGGGAGAAGATCCAGCTTGAGGAGCAGACCACGCTGACCAGGCGCCAATCGGAGCAGCGACTCCAGACGCAGGCTGCGGCGGCCGAGCAGGAGCTGCGGCTGGAGGCGCTCCGGCGCGGCCAGGCCGAGGCGATCGAGCGAACGCGGCTGGATGCCGAGGCCAGCGCGCGCCAGAAGACCTTGCACGTCGAGCAGGCGCTCCAAGAGCTGGCCGAGGAAACGCGCCTGGCCACGATGAAGCTCCAGGCCGAGCAGCAGCGGGTCGAGCGCGAGACGGCGCTGGGGCGGCAGGAGGCCGAGTTCCGGCTGCTGGAGCAGGAGCAAGCCGACCAACTCCAGCGGCGGGTGCTGGAGGCCGGCCTGGAGCGCACACGCCAGGAGACCACGGCGCGCCTGGAACTCCAAGAGGCGGGCAACCGGGTCAAGCTGGCGCTGGCCGAGGGCGAGGCCGAGATCGATCGGCGGCGACAGGAGATCCGCAACCTGACCAACGAACGCGATCTCTCAAGCCGTATGATCGAGAAGCTGCCGGAGCTGGCCGCGCGGATGCCGGAGGTCCGGGAGCTGAAGGTGCTGCACTTAGGCAATGGCGACGGCGCCTTCGACGCGCTGCCGGCCTTCCTGGCCAAGATGCTGGCGATCGCCGAGAGTATGGGCGTGCGGCTGACCACCGAACGACGCGGGGATGGAGAAATTGAGAATTGAGAATTGAGAATTGAGAATTGGGGATGGTTGATCTCAGCGCGCGCCTGGCGCTCAAGGAGCGGCTGCCGCGCACCTGGCCGGCCTTCTTCGGGCGCCACGGCAGCTTCACCGCCGCGCAGCTCGCAGCGATCCCGGCGCTGCTCGACGGCGCGAACGTGTTGCTCGACGCTCCGACCGCCAGCGGGAAGACCGCTGCGGTGCTGGCGCCGCTGATCGAGCGCCACTGCCCGCCCGTGCCGACGACGGCGGCCGAGCGCCCGGCCATCCGCATCCTGTACCTCACGCCGACGCGGGCGCTGGTCAATGATCTGCATGAGCGGCTGGCCGTCCCGCTGCATGATCTGGGGCTTAAGCTCGGAGCGAAGACTCGCGATAGCACCTTTCGCCCCGACCGCCCGCCGCATGTGCTGCTCACCACGCCCGAGTTGACCGACGCACTGCTAGCCGCCCGCGCGCACCTTTTTGCCAACCTGCGCGCGATCGTCATCGACGAGCTGCACCTCTTCGACCGCTCGCCACGCGGTGACCAACTGCGGGTGCTGCTCAATCGCATCCGCCGCATCCGCGCCTACGCCGCCCAGCACGAGGACGCCCCCGACGCGGCATTGCAGTACGCGGCGCTCTCGGCGACGCTCGACGCGCCCGATGCGACCGTCGCGCGCTACTTCGCCCCCGCGCAGGTGATCCAGGTCGCCGGCAGGCGGGCGCTGAGTGCCGAGCAACTCACGCTTACGCCCGACAGCGGCGATGAGTTCCTGGCATTTCTGGCGACCTTCCGGGCGCGCGGCTGGCGCAAGGCGCTGGTCTTCTGCAATAGCCGCGCCGAGGTCGAGGCCTACGCCACCACCACGCGCGCCGCCTCGCCGTTCGGGCACAGCGTCTTCGTCCACTATTCGAACCTTGAGCCCCAGCGCCGCCGCGAGGTTGAGCAGCAGTTCGCCACGCACGAGGTGGCGATCTGCTTCGCCAGCAGCACCTTGGAGTTGGGCATCGATATCGGCTCGATCGATGTCGTGATCCTGATCGGGCCGCCGGGCAGCCCGGCCTCGTTCGCCCAGCGTGTCGGCCGGGGCGGCCGGCGCCGGGGTACCACGCCGGTGGTCTGCTGCGGGCGCACGCCGCTGGAGCGATTGCTGTTCAACGCACTGATCGCCCAAGGCCGAGATTGGAGATTGGAGATTAGAAATGAGCAAGACCTGCTATCTCCAATCTCCGATCTCCAGGCTCCTTTTCGTCCGGCGGTCGCGATCCAGCAGATCTTCAGCCTGATCAAGCAGAGCCCAATCGCAGCGGTGCGCCTGGCCGAGCTGGCCGAGCTGTTTGCGGGGATGCTTGCGCCCGCTGACCTGGAGGCGATTCTGGCTTACCTCCAGGCCCGCGACTACCTGACGACCGGGCGCCTTGGCGAGTGGCGGGCCGGGCCGCGCCTGAATCGGCTGTACGACGAACAGACCGGCGCGCAGGTCAGCCTCAGTATTTACAGCAATATTCAAAGCGATACGCACACGATCGCCATCCGCGACCAGTATACCGGGCAGACCGTGGCACGGGCGGATGCGCTCTGGCTGGACCGCGACCTGCTCACGCTGGAGGGCCGGCCGGTGAATGTGGAGTGGTGCGACGGCGAGGCGCTGTGGGTTGCTTCGTACCACGGGCAGGCGACGGCCCCGCAGATGATCTACCGCTCGGCGCGGCAGTTGTTGAGCCCGGAGTTGGCCCGGCTGCTGCCGGCACAGCTCGGCCTTCCGGCGGGAGCAGCTCCCTTTATCGCCGTGCCGGACGGCTGGTGGTGGTTTCACTGGCTGGGCGATCTGTATGGGCGGGCGGCGCTGGATCTGCTGCGCTACCGCATCACCGCCCACGAGACCGACGCGATCGGGCTGGCGCTGCAAGTGCCCGATACGCCACAGGCCGCGCCGAACTGGACCCACGAGCAGGTCGCCCAGTACCTGCGCGAGACCTACCGCCAGTACGAGCCGCTGCTGGCGCTCGGTCCATTCCAGCACCTGCTGCCGACGGCGCAGCGCCGCCGCGCCGTCGTCGAGCAGTTCGACATCCCCCGTTTCTTATCGGCGGTTGCCGCGTTGCAGCCGGTCGTGGCGCCGGAAGGGCTGGCGGAGGACTTGGCGCGGCTGCTGGACTGATTACAATGTGATTGGGGGAGACTGAGGGGGCAGCCCCCTCAAACCCCCTTTTTTCAGAAGGTGCCACAATGACGGATTATCCGGTCACTGGGAAAGTTGGCCTCGTGGGCGCGGGGATGGTCGGCTCGTCGTTCGCCTACGCCCTAATGCAGCGCGGCCTGGCGAACGAGTTGGTGCTGATCGACGCCGACACGGCGCGGGCCGAGGGCGAGGCGATGGACCTGAACCATGGGCTGCCGTTTGTGCGCCCAATGCGTATGTACGCCGGGACCTACGCCCAGCTCACCGGCGCCGCGATCGTGGTGATCGCCGCCGGGTCGAACCAGCGCCCCGGCGAGACGCGGCTGGATCTGCTCCAGCGCAATGCCGCCGTCTTCCGCGATATCGTGCCTCAGGTCGTCGCCGCCAGCCCCGACAGCATTATCGTGATCGCCACCAATCCGGTCGATATCCTGACTCATATCTCGGCCGAGATCGCGCAGTTGCCGCCCGGCCGCGTGATCGGCTCAGGCACGATCCTCGATACGGCGCGCTTCCGCTACCTGCTTGGCGAGTATTACCGGGTCGATCCGCGCAGCGTCCACGCCTATATCGTGGGCGAGCACGGCGATAGTGAGCTGGCGCTGTGGAGCCTGGCGAATATCGCCGGCGTGCGCCTGCGCGACTTCGTGGGCGCGAACGGCCAGGGCTTCGACCAGGGCGCGATGGACACGATCTTCGAGCAGACCCGCACGGCGGCCTATGAGATCATCAAGCGCAAGAAGGCGACGTACTATGCGATCGGCCTGGGGCTGCTGACGATCGTCGAGGCGGTGCTGCGCGACCAGCACACTGTGCTTACGGTCAGTAGCCCGATGAGCGGCCAGTATGGCGTCGATGGGATCTCGACCAGCATGCCGGCGATCGTCGGCCGGGGCGGCGTCGAGGAGGTGCTGACGCTGCCGATCAGCGAGGAGGAGCAGGCAGCTTTGGAGCGCTCGTCGCAGATGCTGAAGGAGCGCCTCGCGCAGTTGAGTTAAAAAGTGTCCGTTGTCAGTGGTCAGTTGTCAGTTGCGCTGCAACTGACAACTGACCACTGACTACTGACAACTTGAGGATCGCCGGCAGCAGGAGCGGGACGGGTGTGGCACCCGTGGGCGGTGTGCTCGTCGGCGTGTTGGTCGGTGTCGGCGTGTTGGTCGGCGGCGGCGTGATCAGGATGATCGAGCCGCTGCCGTCCTCGCTTATGTAGAGCCGCCCTGCCGTGTCGACGGCCACGTCCTCGACGCTGGAGAAGCCAGTGCAGAGTAGGGTGTGGCTGCCGTTGGCCGCTACCTGGCTCAGCCGACCGGCGCCGTCATTCTCCTCAACCACATACAGGGGGAACCCGCCGCCGGCGCTAAATCGCAGCCCCTCCGGCGCGACAAGGTCGAGCGCAAAGGCGACCCGCGCTCCGGTCGCCGGGTGTATGGTGAAAATGCCCTCGTTGGTGCCGGTGCCGGCGGCCTCGTTGGCCACGTATAGCAGCCCATCAGGGCCGAGGGCGATGCCAGAGTAGCTCCACAGCAGCGTGTCGGTGCGCCTGGTCGTCGCTGCGCCCTGCGGCGCAATCGCGGTGATGCGCGTACGATAGTCGAACGGGCTCGACACAAACTCGACGTTTGACTCGCTGATGTACAGGGTGCCGTCGGGCGCCCAGACGATGCCCTCCGGTGCGTCGCGGCCGGTCGCCAGCGCCGTCGCCTGCCCACCCGGCGCCAGCTTGACCACCCGCCCCGCCCGCACATCCTCGACGACGTATAGGTTTCCACCACTATCAAACGCGATGCCTTCCGGCTGGTCCAGGCCCTGAAGCACTGGCGTGACGCCGCCGCTGACCTCGATGCGGCTGACGCGCCCGGCCCGCTCCTCGGCCACGTACAATCGCCCCGTCGAGCCGAAGGCCAGCCCATCGGGCGACGAGAGCCCGGTGGCGTACAGAGTCGCCTGGTATCCGGCTAGGCATGTGATTCGGGGGATCGGGTCGCCGACGGCATGAGATCTCCCGCCGGCCGCCCCCAGCAGCGTGAGCCAGGCCAGCGCGAGGAGGATGCTGTAGGTGGTCCCGTTACGTGGCCGCATGCAGTTTGAGGCCAATCTCGCCAAGTCGCACGATCGCCTGGGCGGTCGAGGTATTGTCGCCCAGAAAGACAAAGTTTGGCGTCCGGTATGGGTTCACGGGGCCTTCAAATGCCTGGTAGTTCCGCAGCTTGCCGTGGAGCAGCAGTTGGCCTTCGCTGTGTACGTGGTAGCTATCGGCCTGGACAGCCAGCGTGTAGTGGGTAAGCCTGCCGGCCGTGTCGAACTCTACGCCCTCGGCGTGGGTGAACAGCACGCCGTCCGGCGGCTCGGCGGCTCCCTCCTGCTGCGCCCAGATCTGGTCTTGCCAAAACCCTAGCTCGATCCCGATTGCATCGCTGGAGAGGACAATGACGCTGAATCCGGCGCGGTCGCCGATGCCGTCGTCGTTTTTGTCGCTCCAACTATGCGCCTCGGCGATGACCTGGACGCTAAAACTGAGCGTATAGCCGGCCTGACGATCGAGCGGTGGGATGGCGCCAGGCAGTAGGGTATAGCCGGCGGCGTCGCGCCGCTCCTGGGTCGAGTCCAGGAGTGTGGCACCCTCGGCGAAGGATTGGGTTGCCTGCGCGCCCGGCGAGGTGTGGTAGCGGAGGGCGCCCTGCTCATTGGGCATCCCACCACGCGCCGCGTCGTAGAGCACAATCGTATCGGTGGTGGGCGAGCCGCTGGTCTGCATGGTGGTCTCCTCGTCCTGCTGCCAGCCAGGCGGGGAGGTGGCGCCGTGGCCGGCTGATCGTGTATCTGTCAATCAATGCGTGTGCTTGGGGCCAAGTGGATGAAGCAGAGATCGAGGAGGGTTGGACGGTATTGCTTTCAGGCTACCGCATAGCCGGTGTATTGCCGCCGCTCCGGTACGTGAAATGCCAATACAATCTGATCTTTTGGTATCCCTTTTTGCACCAGCGTTTTGGCAATGCCTTCCTCGGTACCATCGCGCTGAATCCAGATTTTTCCGGCGATAATCTCAATATGGATGAGGCAGCTATGTACGCGCCGGCCCGCGTCCCAGCCCACGTTCAGGAGTATATATTGGTCTGTGGAGCGGTCCAAGATCAGCCGGCTTTCGATCTCTCCATACGCATAGGGGATTTGGCTATATTCCGTGAGTGATGCTTCTATGAGGCTGCGGTACTGCTCTAGCTGGTCCATTGAACTACCTCTATTGAAAGCGTGTCGAGGCGTCGAGAATCGTGATGCCGACAAGCTCTTTGCCCCGGTAGCGCAGCAGGAAGCCCTCGTCGGTCGTTTCGGTGTTAGTCGCCTGCTGCGGCCGGTGAAAGCTGATATACAATACATCCGCGTCCGCGTCATAGTCGACCCAAAAGCGTTGGGCGGGAAACTTGAGCAGCAGCGGGATTGCGCGCGTCACTGATTGCAGAACATTGGGAGTTAGGGTCGCTTCCATATGGCCTTCTTTCGATCAACTTTTTGACTGAAATACGCTGTGATGATGAAACCGTCATCAGGCGTGACTTCGCGATAGATCACGCAGAGATAGCGTCTACGTCCATAGCTGCGAACCGCCACCAGCGCTCCGCGATAGCCAGGTGTGACAGCATCAGGATCAGCGACAGTTTCCAGTACGGCATCGTAGTAGCCTGCTACCTCGTCATGGTTCTCTACGATATGGAACCAGCGTTCCGCCGTAAGTCGGATTGGCACATCGTTGACAGAGGTGACGCTGTCCATACATCCTCTTGTCGCTCCGCTTGCCCGCTCTATTATACGCGATGTGCCACATGCTCATGGGACGGCACTGAGGTGGTCCGCGCTACTCCGGGTTAATCGCCGGCCGCCGGAAGACTCTACCATCGTCGAGCGGCTGCCCCTCTACCAGGAACTGGACGCCCTTGACCGTCGATAGCGTCGTCAGCGACTCGACGATCGAGCGGATGGCCGCGTCGCGGCTGGGCGCCTCGGCGAAGGGCTGCGTGAAGTCGACGATGATGATACCCTGCTCTAGCCGGATGCCGCGCAGCTCGGTCCCCTCCGGGATCACCCGCAGTAGCGCCCCGCCGTACGCGCCCGGCCCTTCGAGCAGCGCCCGCACCGTAGCCTCGGCCACCTGCTTGGTCTTGGGCACCATCCTGATCACCCGTATGTCGTGCGCGCCATCGACCGAAGGGAAGTACAACGGCAGAAACTCGGTGCTGCCGGTGTCGTTCGCGAGGTTCTGCGGGTTGAGCGGATTCAGCGTCGGCCGGCCGCGCGTCCCGCCGATGTTCTGGCCGTTGACCTGGATCTGCACTCGCTGGATGGAGGGGAAGTGGGTCAGCGTGAGCACGATCGTCGTGATGGCGCGCTCGTCGCCCGGCGAGCGGGCGAAGTTGACGGTGGCGGTGCCATTGGCGATCGTCACGCCGGCCAGACCGGCATCGGATGCCACCAGCCGATTCAGGCTATTGCGCGGCCCGGCGATCAGCTCGCGTACCGCCGCCGTCGCAACTTGATTATTCTCGACTCTGACGCTGCGCTGCACCGGAACGTAGAGCGTCCCAGTCGTGTCGGCGAAGTAGAGTGTGAGCGCCTCGGTGCTGACGGCGACCGCTGGTGGCTGGGTCGGCGCGGGCGGCTGGGTCGGCGGCAACGGCGGCGGCCCCTGCGTCGGCGGCGCGCTGGTCGACCCTGGGGTGTTGGTTGGCCGTGGCGTCGCGTTCGCGGTTGGCCGGGGCGTCGCATTGGTGGTCGGCTGCGTCGTCGGCTGCTGGGACGCCGGAACGCTGGTGGTCGCCTGAGCCGGCGGCGCCGTCGTCGTGACCGGGACCGCCGTCGCTGGCGTCGTCGCGGCTGTGGTGGGCGGCAGGATGACCGGCGGCCTGGTCGGCTCCTCGGTCGGCGTCGCCGACGGCGTGTGGGTCGGCAGATCGGTTGGCGACGGCAGGATCGGGGTGATGCTCTCGGTCGGCGCGGTCGTAGGTGCGTCCGTTGCCGTCGCCGTTGCGGTTGGTGCGGCGACCACGTCCCCCGGCCCATTCCGCTGGCCTATAAACGTCTGGAGCCCGACAAAGACATAGATCGCGATGATGATCAAGAGCATGCCGATCATGATCGCATAGATCGCCCGGTCGCGCGGCGAGAGCGAGTTGAGCCAGCCACGGATTCCGCCGGCCGGCGCCGCCAGCGCCCCACCAACCGACGACGAAGTAGTATCGCTCGTTGTAGGGACGCTTAAACCCATGTATAATGGACAGTGAACATGACCCTGCGACAGACAATAGCCGGCCTGGTCCACCGGTATCTCAAGCGGCTCGCCACTGACATAGCAGCGGTGCTCCGGCGTGGGGGAGGCAAACCGGATCGCCCGATTTTGCTTTAAGCCAAGGTAAGGGCAGTGGCCCGTCGGTTCAGTCATAATATCGTTCTGGGCCTCCTCGAAGGTGTGGTACGATGCTCTAGCATATTATACGATTCAGGGGACGGCGTCGCAAAGCGCAAGATTACTACACAATTACCGAAAGTTTACAGTATGCGTATCCTCATCCTCTCTGATATCCACTCGAACTACGTCGCGTTGGAAACCGTTCTGGCCGCAGCCGGCACCTATGATCAGCTGTGGGATCTTGGCGATACGATCGGGTATGGCCCGTGCCCGAATGAGTGTGTTGCCGCGATGCAGACTCACGCCAGCATCTTGATCGCCGGCAACCATGACCTGGCTTGCCTTGGCAAGGTCGACCTGAGCGATTTCAACCCCGATGCGCGCACCGCCAATATCTGGAACGGGCAGCAGCTTACGCCGGAACACCGTGAGATCCTGGAGTCGTTACCGCCGCAGCACGAGGTCAATGAGCGATTCCTGATCGCCCACGGGAGCCCGCGCGAGCCGGTCTGGGAGTATTTGCTGACCCGGCACCAGGCGCAGGATAACTTCGCGCTTTTCGACAATCAGGTCTGCTTCATCGGCCACTCGCACGTCCCGCTGGTCTTTCGCCTGTTCCCCGACGGTCGCTGCACTGATCCAGCCATGGCCGACGCCGGCCTGACGCTCGAATTACTGCCGGAGATGCGCTATTTCTTCAACCCCGGCAGCGTCGGCCAGCCGCGCAACCAGGACCCGCGCGCCGCCTACGCGCTGCTCGATACCGACGCCGGCACGGTGCATTTCGAGCGGGTCGAGTATGATGTGGCCCTGACCCAGCGCCAGATGCGCGAGGCCCAGTTGCCCACCGCCCTGATCCGCAGGCTTGAGTATGGTATGTGAGGCGGTGTGCGCCTGGTGAAGGCACTTGCCCACCTTTGCCTGCTGGTGATCAGAACGAGCTTTCAGCACCGTTTCTCATCTCTGCTGCTGATTCAGTGATGATACGCATCTGATGCGGATCTACGGGAGGAAGCGCGTATGACGATTCAGGACACCTACCGGCGGCTGCATCCGGGCTCGGCCGCGCGCTACGAGCGAGCGATCGGGCTGTTTCCAAGCGGCGTGACCCACGATGGCCGCTATGTTGCGCCCTTTCCGCTCTATGTCACCCACAGCGCTGGGGCGTATAAATGGGATGTCGATGACAACCGGCTGATCGACTACTGGACCGGCCACGGTGCCCTGCTGCTCGGCCATGGACACCCGGCGGTCGTCGCAGCCGTCCAGGAGCAGATGGCGCGCGGCACGCACTACGGCGCCGAGCATGAGCTGGAGCTACGCTGGGCCACGCTGGTCCGGCAGATGTTCCCAAGCATGGAACTGGTTCGCTTCACGGCCTCCGGCACCGAGGCGACGCTGCTGGCGGTGCGGCTGGCGCGGGCCTACACCGGTCGTCCGACCGTCATCCGCTTCGCCGGCCACTATCACGGCTGGCACGACCTCCTCGCGAACGACGCCCCCGATACGCATCCGCCCGGCATCCCCGGCCCGCTGCTCGAATCGACGATCGTGCTACCGGCCGAACTGGCGCTCGTCGAGGCGACGCTGCGCTCCCGCGATGACATCGCCGCCGTCGTTCTGGAGCCGACCGGCGCCTCGTACGGGGCGGTGCCAATGCGGAATGATATGCTGTATGAGCTGCGCCAGTTGACGATGGCCCATAATGTGCTGTTGATCTGCGACGAAGTCGTCACCGGCTTTCGTGTCGCGCCCGGCGGCGCGCAGGCCCGCGCCGGTGTCTCGGCCGACTTGACCGCGCTGGCCAAGGTGCTGGCCGGCGGGCTGCCCGGCGGCGCGGTCGGCGGGCGGGCCGAGATCATGCGCCACCTAGCCTTTGGCGACGCCGCCTGGAATCGTGACCGCAAGATCCTGCACAATGGGACCTTCAACGCCAACCCGCTCTCGGCCGCCGCAGGGGTCGCAACATTGGAGCAGGTGGCGTCGGGTGAGCCGTGCGACCGGGCGGCGGCCCTCTGCGAGCAACTGATCGCCGGCATGAACGGTGTGCTGGTGGAGCGCGGGCTGCGCGGCTGGGCGGCCTACGGTGACGCATCGATCTTTCACCTGGTCGCCGGGAGCAGCGAGGATTTTGCGCCCGGCGAGCTTGCGCCCACGATCCCCACCGCCGACCTCAAGCGCGGGGGCGACGCGCGGCTGCTCAGACTGCTGCGGCTCGGCCTCAACAACCACGGGGTCGACCTGATGCGCGGTCGGAGTGGCTTTCTATCGGTGGCACATACGCCTGAAGATATCGCCGCAACGGTCGAAGCTTTCGCCCGGACGCTGGACGATCTCCAGGCTGAAGAGGCACTGGGAGGATACCAATGAACATCACCATCATCGGCGTGCCGTACGACCTGGACCGGCCCTACACCGGCCAGGGGCGGGCTCCCGACGCGCTGCTCGACGCTGGGCTGGCCCAACGCCTAGAGGCGGTCGGCTGTACGACGATCCTGGCGGAGATGGTCGATATTCCAGAGTCCGATGAGCCGCGCGAAGCACGCCTTGGTCGCCTCCAGACGCGGGTCGGGTACGAGGTCGCGCGCTCGCGGGCGGCCGGGTTCTTCCCGATCGTCGTGGGCGGCGATTGCGTGAATGCACTGGGCTCGATCGCCGGCCTGCTTGATCCGGCCCATATGGGAGTCGCCTGGATCGACGCGCACGGCGATTTTAATACGCCCGAGACCACGCCAAGCGGGTACCTGGGCGGCATGCCGCTGGCCTGCGCGGTCGGGCGCGGCCTCGACGATCTGCGCCGGCAGTGCCGGCTGGAGACGCCGGTCGCAGAGCGCAACGTGGCCCTGCTTGGCGTTCGCGACCTGGACCCGCTGGAAGAGCGAGCGCTGGCCACCTCCTCGGTCACGCTGCTGCGCACCGACGAGTTGGGCGGCGATACCACGGCGCTCGACCGGGCGCTGCGCGAGCTAGGGGCATTGCCGCTGCTCTACCTGCACGTCGACATCGACGTGCTTGACCCAACCGAGGCGCCCGGCGTCGATTACCCGACCGCCCGCGGCCTGAGCCTAGCGGCGCTCCAGGACCTGGTGCGGCGCATCGCCGGGATAGGCAACCTCGCCGCGCTCACCCTTACCGCCGTCAACCCTGAGAAGGATGTGGACGGTCGCACGGTCGGCGCGGGCATCAGCATCGTCGAAACAGCGCTAGCCCAGGTATGCCGGCTGACACGATGACGCATCACGGATCACGTAAGGGCGTATCGCATACGCCCCACCACGAACCACGTAAGGGCGTATCGCGTACGCCCCACCACGAACCACGTAAGGGCGTATCGCATACGCCCCACCACCGAACCACGTAAGGGCGTATCGCATACGCCCCACCACAGAACTACGCAAGGGCGTATCGCATACGCCCCACCACCGAACCACGTAAGGGCGTATCGCATACGCCCCACCACGAACCACGAAGAACCGAGAATCCAGCACAGCGAACAAGGCAAACATGCGCGTCATCACCGGCTCCGCGAAGGGCCATAAACTGAAAGCCCCCAAAGGCATGTCGACGCGGCCCATGCTCGACCGGGTGAAGGAGTCCCTGTTCTCGGTGCTGGAGGGCTACGGGCCGATTCGTGGTCGCGTGCTCGATCTGTATGCCGGCACCGGCTCGCTGGGGATCGAGTGCCTATCGCGCGGCGCCGCGTGGGCCGACTTCGTCGAGCAGAGCGCCCACGTCTGCCGGATCATTCGTGAGAACCTGGAGCACACCGGGTTCGCCCAGCGGTCGCGCGTCGTGCAGATGCCGGTGGCGCGCTACCTGGCGGTGGCACACCCGGAAGAAAAGTATGCTATAATCGTGATGGACCCGCCCTATGCCGATCCGGCAATTGAAGACATGATCCGCACCATTAGCACGTCGGGCCTGCTTGCCGACGAGGGCTTGCTGATCGTCGGGCATTCGCCGCGTCGCGTCCTTGCCGACCTGTACGATCCGCTACGTCGCCTCAAATTCCGCCGTCTGGGTGACTCCTGCTTCTCAATCTATGAATTCGCCGACGAAGCGACGACGCACGAAGGTGGGGAGACATAGCCGTCGTATGTATCGGAAGCTTCATATGCTCGATGTTGGCGACTGCTCGACCCCAACACCGCGTTGTGTGTTCTGCCAAAGGAGCGAGGCGTGACTGTCGCCGTTTATCCAGGGAGCTTTGACCCTGTAACCAATGGGCATCTCGACATAGCGGCGCGCGCGTCACGCTTGTTCGAGACGGTGATCCTGGCAGTGTTCGACCGGCCAAACAAGAAGCTGCTTTTCAGCACCGAGGAGCGCTTGGCGCTGCTACGCGAGGCGATACGCGAGATGCCGCGCGTCAAAGCGGATACCTACTCGATCCTGACCGTCGATTATGCCCGCAGCGTCGGCGCATCGGTGATCGTGCGCGGGCTGCGCGCGGCCAGCGATTTCGAGAATGAGTTCCAGATGGCGCAGATCTATCAGACTCAGGCGCCGGCTATTGATGTCGTGCTCTTTATGGCCGGCCACCAGCATACATTTTTCAGCTCCAGCAATGTGCGCGAGATCGCCGCGCTGGGCGGTGATGTATCGTGGCTGGTACCGCCGCATGTCGTCGCCGCCCTACGGCGCGCCTATGGCCAGCAGGACAACCCATCGTAATTGGAAAGGGAGGGGCAAGGGGAGGGTCGCCCTCCCCTTAGACCCCACCCAACCTATCGTAATTGGAAAGGGAGGGGCAAGGGGAGGGCAGCCCTCCCCTTAAACCCCACCCCAACCCATCGTAACTGGAACGGGAGGGGCAAGAGGAGGGCAGCTCTCCCCTTAAACCCCACCCCAACCCATCGGAACTGGAACGGGAGGGGCAAGGGGAGGGCTGCCCTCCCCTTAAACCCCATCCCAACCCATCGTAAAGCGAAGGCTCAAATCATAAATCGTGAGGGGGTGAGCGGCCATCGAGCTTGACCAATTGATCGACGAACTAGAAGATGCGCTCGCAGAAGGACGGCGAGTACCGTTTAGTGGGCGGCTGCTGGTCGACGAGGAGCGAATCCTCGATATCATCGACCGGATGCGTGTGGCTGTGCCCGAGGAGCTGAAGCAGGCGCGCCGGGTGATCGGCGAGCAGGAACGACTGCTTGGTGAGGCTCAAGCGCGGGTGCGGGAGGCCCTGGAAGAACAGGGCTTGCTCGCAGCGGTTGAGGCCGAACGAGTCCGCTTGACCGAGCAGGCGGAGCGTGATGCCGCAAAGGTACGCGCCGGCGCCGACGAATATGCGCGCCAGATACTAGAGGATCTGGAGCAGAACCTGATCAGGCTGAGCACAAGCGCTCAGAACAAACTGAAAGAGGTTCAGAACGGCTTGCGCGAGCTCCAGTAGGACGAAAAGCGTAGCCCAGAGGCACAAGCAACGGTCGAGCACCTGGGTCCCCAGGCATGGGGCACTCGGCGTTTGTAACTGTTCAGACTTGGGGTTTTAACGCAAAGACGCCAAGGGACAAAGGCACGGAGATAGGATCTCTATGACATCTTTGCACCTTCGCATCTTTGCACCTTTGCGTTAAACGTGAACAGTTACCGGCGTTTCAGAGCTTGACATCAGGCTGCCGCTCGCCTATAATACCGCTTCTGTGAGCGCACAAGGAGCGCCCACATATGCACATACACAAACCGATGACTGACTTGAAGTTCAACGTCGCACAGTTGCTTCGCGAGGAGACCGGCTCCCGACGAAACTACGATTTTACCGAGGAGTCGATCCAACTGGACGCCGACACGACGTTGCGAGATATCACCGGGAGCGTGCGCTTCACACGCACGGTGAGTGGCGTCCTGGCGGAGGCCGAGGCCGGTGGAACAGTCTCTACGCAATGCACTCGCTGCCTGATGCCGGCGACTCAATCGGTCGAAGTGCGCTTCCGCGACGAGTTCCATTCCAAGATCGAGGTTCACACCGGCATGGCGCTGCCGACGCCGGACGAGGAAGATCCATTCTTTATCAACGAGAGCCATCTGCTCGACCTAGAAGAGGCGATCCGCGAGTACGCGCTGATTGAGCTGCCGATGCAGACCCTCTGCAAGCCCGATTGCAAAGGGCTGTGCCCAAACTGTGGCGCCGATCTCAACGCTGGGGATTGTGGCTGCCCCAGCGAAGAGGTCGATGACAGGTTCTCCGCGCTCAAGGTGCTGCTCGACGGGCAGTCCAATGATGAAAGGACATAGGGTTCTATGGGGGCCGTACCGAAGACAAAAGTTTCACGCCACCGCCGCGGCAATCGCCGACGGCATCAGACGCTAGATGCGCCGACCCTGGTGACTTGCCCGCAGTGCCGCGATCTGATGCGCGCGCATCGCGTCTGCAAGACCTGCGGGACCTACCGAGGGCGCCAGGTGATCGAGATAGGCAACCAGACGGAGACCGAGTAACGTGAGGCGTGGTCGGCCTCGGGTGGGGTTATTGGCGCATCTGCGTGCCAGTAACCCTTTCTTTATGTCGTGCTGAAATAAGCTTGCGATTTTAGATTGAGTCGGCGCTTCGCGATCCAGCCTCCTACGCCATCCTTTGAGCGCGGCCTTGGGTCTAAAATCCCGTATCTGTGAAGAACTATGGCGAAGTACGCTGCGATTACCGGCTGGGGCATGGCCGTTCCTGAGCGAGTCCTGACCAACGCCGAACTGGAACGTATGGTCGATACGTCGGATGAGTGGATTCAGACACGCACCGGGATTCGTGAGCGGCGTGTCGTCGGCCCCGGCGAATCTACCTCAACCCTGGCGACGGCGGCAGGGCGCCGCGCGCTTGAGCACGCTGGGGTGGCGCCCGGTGCGATCGACCTGATCATCCTCGCCACCTGCACGCCCGATCGGCCGTTCCCCGCGACCTCCTGCACCGTCCAGGCTAACCTTGGTATCCCCAGGATCGGCGCCTTCGACCTTGCGGCGGCATGCAGCGGCTTCGTGTATGGACTGAATGTCGCCAACAGTATGATCCGCAGCGGCGCGGCGCACAATATCCTGTTCATCGCCGCCGATGTCTTTACGCACTACATCAACTGGAATGACCGCAATACCTGTGTGCTGTTCGGCGATGGCGCCGGTGCGGTGGTCTTGCAGGCCAGCGAGGAGCCGTACGGCCAGCTTTCCTGCGTGCTGGGCGCCTCCGGTAAAGACGAGGATCTCATGGCGGTCGAGGCCGGCGGGACGCGCCAACCCGCCACGCCTGAGTTGCTTGAGCAGGGGCACCAATATGTGACGATGCAGGGCCGCGAGATTTTTAAGCTGGCCGTGCGCGGCATGTGCAATTCGTCGCTCCAGGCGATGGCCGAGGCCGGGATCGAAACCGCCGACATCGCGCTGGTCGTGCCGCACCAGGCGAACTTGCGCATCATCGACGCGACGGCCAAACGGCTTGAGGTGCCGTCGGAGCGAGTGTTTGTGAATCTCGACCGCTATGGCAACACCTCGGCGGCTACGATCCCGATCGCGCTGGTCGAGGCGGTCGAGCAGGGCCGGCTCAAGGATGGCGACTACGTGCTGCTGACGGCCTTCGGCGGCGGGCTCACTTGGGGATCATCGGTGCTGCGCTGGGGCCGCCCGTGACAAGATGACAAGGTGACAAGGTGACAAGGTGAAGTTCTACGTTCTCGTATCAACTCACCCCTTCACCCCCTCACCCCTTCACCTTCTCATCTTGTCATCTCGTCATCTCGTCATCTTGTCACGTTCTCCGTTGAAGGGTTAGAATTGGGTACAGCTTACGTTTTTCCCGGCCAGGGCTCGCAGGTTGTCGGCATGGGGCGCGACCTGTACGAGCAGGTGCCGGCGGCGCGCGCCGTGTTCGATCAGGCCGACCAGATCGTCGGCCTACCATTGTCGGAGCTGTGCTTCGAGGGGCCGCAAGAGCAGCTAACGGCCACCGAGAATGCTCAGCCGGCTCTGCTGACCGCCAGTGCCGCTCTGCTGGCCGCACTGGCCACACTGGCCGACCAACCGTCACGCTTCGCTTCCCCGCAGGTGTCGCTCTCGTCAGGGCAGTTGGTATGCTTGTCGAACGGAGGGCCAGGGTTCGTGGCCGGCCATAGCCTGGGCGAGTTCTCCGCGCTCGTGGCTGCCGGCGCGCTCGACTTCGCGACGGCGCTGCGGCTGGTACGCCGGCGCGGCGAGCTTATGGCCGCCGCGCACGAGGGCACCATGGCGGCGATCATCGGGCTGGATGCGGAAACGATCGAGGAGATCTGCGGCGAGGTGACGGCAGACGACGGGCGCGTGGTGATCGCCAACTACAACTCGCCAGGGCAGCTTGTGATCAGCGGGGCGATGGCGGCGGTGGAGCACGCCGGGGTGCTGGCGAAGGAGCGCGGCGCCAGGCGTGTGCTGCCGATCCCGGTCAGTGCGGCGTTCCACTCGCCGCTCATGCACGAGGCGGCCAGGGGGTTGATCGCACCTGTCGGCGCCGCCGCGATCACCGATGCGCATATAGCGGTTATCTCAAATGTCACCGCCGAGCCGCTTGTACGGGCAGAGGAGATTCGCAGCGAGCTGATCGCCCAGATCACCGCACCAGTTCGCTGGATCGCGTCGATTCAGCGCATGGCGGCCGAGGGTGTCGATACCTTCGTTGAGATCGGCCCCGGCAAAGTGCTGACTGGCCTGATCAGGCGGATCGTACCGGGGGCGCGGCTGGTCAACCTGAATAGTCTGGCGAGTATATGTGCCTTCCTTGAACTAGAGATTGGAGATTAGAGATTGGAGATTGACCTCTAATCTCCAATCTCTAATCTCTAATCTCCAAAATAATGTGAGCGGAGGAGACTGAGGGGGCAGCCCCCTCAAAACCCCCTTCTTTAGTTTCTATGAACTTCACCGGACAGGTAGCTATCGTCACGGGCGGCTCGCGTGGGATTGGGCGGGCCGTCGTCCGTATGCTGGCCGAGCGCGGGGCGCGCGTCGTCGCCGGGTATCTTGAGCGCGCCGACGCGGTCGCCGAGACCGTCGCGGCTTGCGCGGGGTTGCCTGGGGAAGTGCTGGCGCAGCAGGTCGACGTTCGCGAACGCGGCTCGGTCGATCGGCTATTCGAGGCGACACTTGGCCGCTGGCAGCAGCTTGACATCCTAGTGAACTGCGCCGGCATAGCCGCCTATGCGCCGATCGCCCAGGTGACGAGCGAGCAGTGGCGCGCGATCCTGGCGACCAACCTCGACGGTGTCTATGCGACGTGCAAAGCGGCGATTCGCCCGATGATGCGGCGGCGCTATGGCCGGATCGTCAACGTGGCCGCGCTCCACGGCGCGGCCGGCGGCCCCGGCCAGGCCGATTACTCGGCCGCGACCGGCGCGGTGCTGGGGATCACACGATCGCTTGCCCGCGAGGTGGCCGCGTGGAGCATCACCGTCAATGCGGTCGCGCCGGGGCTGATTGAGACCGAGATGCTGGAGGTCGTTCCTGCCGAGCAGCGCGCGTGGGGCGAACAGGTGATCGCGCTACGCCGCTCCGGCCGGCCTGAAGAGGTGGCTGCGGCGGCGGTCTTTCTGGCCTCACCGCTGGCGTCGTATATCACCGGGCAGACGCTGACGGTCGACGGCGGGTGGCGCATGGCATAGCGATGCCCCAAGCACCGATCGCGAGAAAAGATACATCTGTCGTCGAGCTACTTCGCAGTCTCCTAAACGTCGCCCGACATTCAGCATGCGCCGTGCCAGCTTTTACGTTTAGGCATCGCTCATGTGCTCTGTGGCTACCAGCACTACAGCTTCCACAGTTTGAGCTTTGCTGAGAAGAACCTTGTTTGGGCTTACACAGCATCCGGCTGCTACATCAGCAGCCTGGCGCTTGCTTATCGAGTTCCCTGGCGATATTGCGGCCCTACTGCGCCTTTCGCTCGATTTACGGTCGTCCCCGTCCTCCTGACACCACTGGGGTTACGCCGCTTGCCTACTCCGAGGTCATTGTTCGACTGTTCAGGTGCATCTTTGCTGCGATGGTGGCTTGGGGCTTCGCACGCATGATAGCACCATGGGCGCGCTGGAGTCAAGACTTTAATCGCGTATTAACGATAAAAAGTGAAAATTGCTTGACCTTTTTGTCTTCTAGCCGCCTGTGAAGGCATGAGGCGACGGGCCGAAGCCGCGCGAGTGAAAAGAAAAAACCTTTGTGCTCAATCGTTCAGCACGCGCCCCGCAACCGCGCGACCGGAGAGCAGCACCAGCGGGATGCCGCCGCCTGGGTGCGTCCCGCCACCCACGAAATACAGGCGCCGCACGTCGCGCGCCCGCAGCGGCGGGCGCAGAAACGCGGTCCAGGGGTGGTTGGACGCCAGGCCGTAGATCGCGCCGCCGGGCGCGTTATAGCGTTCCTGGAGGTCATCGGGCGTGATGATTCGTTCGTAGACGATATGCCGGCCCAGGTCTTCCAGGCCCATATACTCCAACTTGCGGATGATCAAGTCGCGATAGCCGTCGATCTCGCGCGCCCAGTTGACGCGCGGCCCCAGCGCCGGCGCATTGACCAGTACAAACAGGTTCATGTGCCCAGTGGGGGCGTGCTGCGTATCGCTGAGCGATGTCACACACACATACACGGTCGGGTCGGGCGCCGGCACGCGTTTCTCGAAGATCGCGGCGAACTCGCGCTCGTAGTCGGCGGCGAAGAAGATATTGTGGTGGGCCAGGTCTTCGTAGAAGCGATCGACGCCCAGCAGCAGGATCACGCCGCTGCACGACAGCTCCAGCCGCGCCAGCCGCCGCGCCATCGCACGCTGATCGGGCAGCAGATTCTGGTAGGCGTAGCGCGGGTCGGCGTTGACGACGATGGACTCAGCCTCCAGCCGCACTCCGCCGGCAACCTCCACGCCGCACGCCGCCCCGCCCTCCACGACGACCCGTTCGACTAGGCAGCCGGTGCGAATCTCGACACCCAGCCGCAGCGCCAGGCGCTCCAGCGCCCGCGCCAGCTCATACATGCCGCCGCGCACATACCAGCCACCTTCGACAAACTCGATGTAGGCGATCAGATTGAAGGTCGCCGGGGCCTGGTAGGGCGAAGAGCCATTGTAGGTCGCGTAGCGGTTGAACACCTGGCGCAGGTGGGGACTGTGGAAGAAGCTCTGCACCGCCTGATCGACGGTACGAAACGAGTCGATCTTGAGCGTGTCGCGCAGCAGCGCCGGGCTCACCAGATCGCGAACGCCGTCGAAGGGGTTCAGCAGGAACGGCTCGGCGACGGCCTCGTAGATCCGCGCGGCGTAGGCCATAAATCGGAAGAAGCCGCCGACGTCGCCCGGAGCGAGGCGCGCAATCTGCTGGGACAGCAGCGGCAAGGTCTGCCAGGCGTCGAAGCGGGTGCGGTCGGGCCAGCGGTAGCGGCAGATCGGCTCGATCGGCACCAGCGTCAGCTCGTCGTCTAGGCTGGTGCCCGCGTCGGCGAACAGCGCCTGGAGCACCCATGGCATCGTCAGCAGCGACGGCCCGGTGTCGAAGGTGTAGCCGGCCTCGACAATCAGGTCGAGCTTGCCGCCGACCCGCTCATTCTTTTCAAGCAGCACGACCCGCCGCCCACGCACGGCCAGATGGATCGCCGCAGCCAGCCCGCCCAGGCCCGCTCCTATAATGATGATCGGTCGCTCCGCCACGGTTAGCCCTTGAGCGAGCCGGCCAGCAGGCCACGCAGGAAGTACCGCCCCAGGAAGATATACAACAGCAGCGTCGGGAGCGCCGCCAGCAGCGCCCCAGCCATCTGGATGTTCCACTGGACGCTAAAGCTGCCGGCCAGGTTGTTCAGCGCGACGGTGATCGGCTGGACTTGCGGGTTGCTCATCAGCACGATCGCGAACAGGAACTCATTCCAGATCGAGGTGAACTGCCAGATGATCACGACGATGAAGCCGGGCAGCGAGATCGGGAATAGCACATAGCGGTACACGCCCAGGATACCAGCGCCGTCGATCCGCGCGGCCTCGACCAGTTCGGTCGGGATGCCGGCATAGTAGTTACGGAAGATCAGGGTAGTGATTGGAATGCCATAGACCACATGCACAAAGATCAGCCCTGGGATCGTGCCGTACAACCCAAGCAAGCGCATTGTCTGCACCAGCGGGATCAGGATCGCCTGGTACGGAATGAACATCCCGAACAGGATCGCCGGGAACAGCACATCGGCGCCGCGGAACTTCCACTTGGCCAGCACATAGCCGTTCATCGAGCCGAGCATCGCCGAGATCAGCGTCGCCGGAACGGTCAACTGCATGCTGTTTCATGAAATTCTTGCCGATCCCTGGGATGGCTGTGTCCTCGTTGCCGAACCAGGCGTCGCGAAAGCTGGCGAGGCTGAAGCTTGTCGGCAGGTCCCACATCCGGTCCAGACTGACCTCGGTGAAGGACTTGAGGCCCGTCACAAGTAGCACATACACCGGCATCAGGTAGAACGCGGCGAACACCACGAGCGCCGCGTAGATTAAGACCCGGCTCAGGCGGAACGGCTGCGGTCGGGCCGAGCGGATGGTCGTAGCCCTCACTGTTGCACCTCGTTGCGGGCGTTGTAGACCAGGTAGGGGATGATCAAGGCGCTGACAAAGATCAGCAGCACGATCGCGATCGCGGCGCCCTGCGAAAAGTGACTGCCGGAGAAGGTCGTCTCGTACATAAACAGCGCCGGCACATCGCTGGAGAAGGCCGGGCCGGGGCCGGTCATCGCCTTGGTCAGGTCGAAGATCTTGAGCGAGATATGGCCCAGGATGATCACCGCACTCAGGGTGACCGGCTGGAGCAGCGGCAGGATGATCCCCCGGAAGATCTCCCACTCGGTCGCGCCGTCGACGCGGGCGGCCTCGCGAAGCTCCTCGGAGATGCCGCGCAGCCCGGCCAGGTACATCGCCATCACATAGCCCGACATCTGCCAGGCTGCGGCGATCACCACCGCCAGGATGCCAATTTTGGGGTCGGTAAACCAGCCCGACTTCAGGAAGCCAAGCCCGACCTTATCGAATAGCAGGTTGATCCCCGAGGTTGGCGACTCCAGCCAGCGCCAGGCCACGCCGGTGACGATAAACGAGATCGCCAGCGGAAACATAAAGATATTGCGGAAGATTGCTTCGCCTTTGATCCGCATGTCGAGCAGTGAGGCCAGCAATAGGCCGATCGACAGGCAGGAGGCGATAAATGCAAGGGTGAAGATCAACGTATTGCGGATGTCGGCCTGGAAGCGCTCGCTTTCGAGCAGGCGCTGGTAGTTGCGCAGCCCCACCCAAGTGTAGTCGGGCGCCAGGTCGTTCCAGCGGACCAGCGAGATATAGGCGGTTCGGGCGATAAAGAGATACACGAAAACAGCAATCGCGATAATCGAGGGGGCAATCAGCGCAATCGAAATCCAACGATCGGCGCTGAGACCGCGGCGCTTGAGGCGCGAACGCGCCAGGGACGCCGAAAGCGAAGGGTCCTGCCTGGCCTGTCGCATGGAGGTTCTCCAGAGCCTTGTCTATCGAAACAAGCGAACGGGGCGGCCATTGATATGACCGCCCCGCTGCAAAGTGCGTATTATTGTGAGTTATCGGCGGCTGCCTGCACGAGCGATTTCTGCGTCGCGGCGACGTCCTGGTTGGTCACGAAGCTAGTGATCGCGTCGGTGTAGGCCTGCGCCCAGCCGTCGCTGGCCGCCGCGCCGTGGGTGACGCTCGGCACGATCGTGTGGCTGGTCCAGTCCACCATGGTCGACTTGAGGTACTCGTTGTAGCCCGCTGCCTTACCGGCATCGCTGCGGGCCGGGATCGAGCCTTTGAGCGGGTTGAAAGCATCCTGCCCCGCGACCGAGCCGGCGAGCTTGAGCCAGGCCAGCGCGTTGTCGCGATTCTTGGCGCCCTTGGGCATCGCGAACGTGTCCGACAACGCCTGGAACATGCCCTTGGTGCCCGGAGCCTGCGTCCAGCCGTAGTCGGTGAAATTCTTGGCGGTGTAGTCGCCATTGACCCAGTCGCCCATAATCGTCATGGCGGCCTTGCCCTGGATCAGCAGGTCATTGGCCTGGTCCCACGTCAGCGCGGCGTGATCAGTGTTGATGTAGCCGAGCATCTTCTTCATGTTCTCGAGCGACTCGGTGACTTCCGGGCCGTTCCAGTCGGTCGCGCCGGTCCACAGGCCCTTGTACTTGTCGGGACCCATCGTGCCGAGCAGCACGGTCTCAAACAGGTGTGCCGAGGCGAAGGGCACCTTGTCGCCCAGCGCCAGCGGTATGATGTTCTTGGCCTTGAGCGCCTCGGCGACGGTGAAGAAGTCGGCGAACGTCTCAGGCGCCTGGAGGTTGTTATCGGCGAAGACCTTCTTGTTGTACCATAGCACGTTGGCGCGGTGGATGTTGACCGGCACCGACCAGTAGTGGCCGTCGGACGAGACGATATCCAGCACGCCCTTGGGGAAGGCGGTCTCCCAGCCTTCGGACTTAAACAGCTCGTCCAGCGGCTCAACCTGATCAGCCTTGACGTAGCCGGCGATCAGCTCCTGGCCCATATGGACTTGGAACGCGTCGGGCGGATCGCCGCCCTGCATGCGGGTCTTCAGCACGGCCTTGGCGTCGGAGCCGGCCGCGCCGGCGACCGCCTGGTTGATGATCTCAATCCCAGGCTTCTCCTGCTTGAGCAGTTCGTACATCGCTTTCAGGCCGGCCTCTTCGCCGCCGGTCGTCCACCAGGAGAACATCTCGATCTTACCGCTGGCGGCCGGCTCCGCGCCGGTCGCTGCGGTAGCCTGAGCGGCCGGCTCCGCGCCGGTCGCTGCGGTAGCCTGAGTGCCGCTTGCGGCCGGCGTGGCGCCACCGCCAGTCGGCGCCCCGGTCTGCCCACAGGCAGCCACAACCATCGTTAACGTGGCCAGCAGGCTGAGAATCTTGAGGAAACGAGACATGACCTCTACCTTTCTTCTTCGTTCAACTATGTTGTTTTAGAAGGGAACCGGGTTGGGGAGCGACGACCACCTCCTCTCCGAAAGGTCTGGAGCAGGAATATGATGCGCCGCTGTGGGACAGACACCGCAGAGCGATGATCGCCATGTTGTGGGCAAAACAACAGAGTGTCTGACGGCAGGCGGCGCGGCTGTTGTCAAGAGATTTGGCAGATTTGGACTAGGTTACGGAAAGCAGGTCTATTGTACGCGAAAGCACGCGAACTGGCAACAGGGAACCTTGCTTCTCGCGGTGCTACGCACGTAGGTCGTAAACAGCCCCCAGCGGAGCCGAAACGTGAAGCGTGTTACGTGTTACGTGTTGCGTAAGTCGGCGCCACGCAACACGTAACACGTAACACGAGCCTGGCTGATTTAAAAATCGAGAGTCACTTCGAGGCTGGGGTGGGCGTCTGCACTGGGGGCGCCTGACCCGTCGCCAGCAGCCTGATCGCCCAGGCAAGCTGGGTATCGGCGCATGCGGCCTGGCCAGCGAGCGGCTGGCGATCGGCCACGCACGGCACGACGCTGGCCGGGTCTTCGGCGTACGGCACAATATACTCGGGCGTGATGCCGAGCTTGTGAATGGTGGTCTTATCCGGCGTCAGCCAGTGGGCGATGGTAATGCGCGCGCTGCCGCCATCGCTCAGGTTGTGGATGTTCTGGACCGAGCCCTTGCCAAAGGTCTTCTCGCCAAGCAGGTAGGTGGCCTGGCGCTCGTCGCGCAACGCCCCGGCGACGATCTCGCTGGCGCTGGCCGAGCCGCCATTAATCAGCACCACGACCGGGATCTCCGAGACGCGAACCTCGCGCGTGCCGGCGATCGTGTTCAGCGCGTCGAACTGGCCGTCGCGGTTCTCCTCGTACAGCGCCACCCCATCGTACAGGCGGCCAAGCACCTCGCGCGCGCTGTTCAGGTACCCGCCGGGGTTGTTGCGCAGATCGAGAATCAACGCCTTGGGCTGCTGTGGCAGCAGCTCCCGCAGCGCAGTGTCAAACTCGACCGTCGTGTTGGCCTTGAACTCGCTAATGCGAACGTAGGCGATGCCCTGGTCGAGCATCTGGCTGTCGACGCTGGGAACCACCACATCCTCGCGCGTGAGCGTGATATCGAACACTTGCCCATCGGTGGCCCGCCGGATCGTCAAGGCCACCGGCGTACCCGGCTGGCCGCGAATCAGGGCCGTCACCTTGACCGCCGCCTCGTTGACATCAAGCCCAGCGATCAGCGACGCGATCTCGACCGCGTCCACCTTGACGATCTCGTCATCCTGTCGCAGGCCGGCCCGCACAGCCGGCGCGTTTTTTATCGGCTTATAAAGGTAGGCCTTGCCGTCGGTGATGCGCAGGTAGGTGCCGATGCCGCCGAGCTTGCCGCTCATGTGGTCATTGGTCTGCGCCGCCAGGTCCGGCTCCTGGTAGACGGTGTACTGATCGTCGAGCGAAGTCAACATGCCATTGATCGCCCCGCGAATCATGCGCTGGCGGTCCAGCGGCGAGCGGTGGTAGAACTCCCCCTCGACCAGATTCCAGACCTCCCAGAAGACGCCGAACTGGTCGCCCACCTGCTGCGGCGCCCGCTGGCTCGGCCCGACGAGCGACGCGATAGCGCTGCTGAACGGGACGCGGTCGCCGAAGAGCGTGGCGCTCAACCAGCCGCCGACAAATCCGGCCAGCACGAGTGCGCTGACGATCAGGCCGCGCTTCAGCACCTGGAATCTCCCGACCATGAGGGACTCCTTTATTTCCCTGGCGTAACGCCAAACGACCCGGCCTACTCCAGGTCTCCCATCTCGTAGAAGATCGCCGAAGCGGCGACAAGTGGGGCAGTCTCGGCCCTGAGCGTACGCGGGCCAAGCGTCACAGGTATCATACCATAGCGCAGCGCCGTCTCAAACTCGCCGGCGGTGAGCCCACCCTCCGGCCCGCTGAACAGCGCCACCGAGAACGGGGCATCTTGTGGGGCCTGGGCGCTTTGTTTCCCAGCCGGCCCGACTTGATCCGCCGACTCACGCCGTTGCATCAGGTCGACGTGCCCGCGCAGCATCTGGCGCAGCGACGCAACGCCGCCGCCCTCCCAGAGCAGGATCGCCGGCCCGCGTGGAGCTACCTGCTCGCTCGCCTTAGCGAATGGCAGCGCCGGCACCAGGCGCGGCAGCTTGCCGCGCCGCGACTGCTCGGCGGCCTCGCGCACGATCCGGCGCCAGCGCTCCAGCCGGCGCTCACTGACCGCATCGGCGTCGGAGACACTTCGCTCACAGATCAGCGGCACAAAGGACGAGACTCCCAGCTCAGTTCCTTTTTGCAGCACCCACTCGAAGCGCTCCGCCCGCATCAGCCCGACGTAGAGGGTTAATTTGGTGCGCGGCTCGCCGGCGGCCAGTTCCTTACGCTCGATCGTGCCGGCTACTTGCCCACGCTCGATGCTACTCAGCGTCACGATGTACTGCCAGCCGCTGTTGTCGAGCAGGAGCACCTGCTCGCCGGGGCGCAGACGCAGCACAGCGCCGAGCTGGTGCGCCAGCTCGGCGTCCGCGATCGTGACCTCGCGCCCCTGGAATGCCGTCGCCCCGACGAAGAAGCGGTAGGTGTTGCTTTGAGTTGTCTGCCGGTGCGGCGGGCGTGAGCGTTTCGGCATAGTGCAATGCTTATTTCTGGTACACCAGCGCGACCCAGTCGCCCTCCTGGCGCCGCTCGATCTGGGTCAGGCCGGCGGCGGCAAATGCCACGGCGACCTCGGCCTCGCGCTCGGCGATGATCCCCGACGAGATCAGCGTGCCGCCGGGAACGAGCGCGCCGGCCAGGTCCTGCGCGAGCACCGCCAGCACACGCGCGATGAGGTTGGCGACGATGATGTCAAATGTCCGTTGTTCTTCCTCCGGCGCAACGGACAACTGACTACTGACAACGGACTCTCCGAGCCAGTGCCCCAGCGCCGCGCCAGCGCCCAGGCTACCCTCGGTCACCTGGACGACGCCGGATACATCGTTGCGCGCGACGTTCTCGCGTGTGGCCACCACCGCAATCGGGTCGTTGTCGAGTGCCAGCACGGTGCCGGCGCCCAGTTTTGCCGCCGTGATCGCCAGGATGCCGGAGCCGCACCCCAGATCAAGCGCGGTCATGCCTGGCCGGACATGCGCTTCGAGCAGCGCCAGGCAGAGCTGGGTGGTCGGGTGCAACCCAGTCCCGAACGCCATGCCTGGGTCGAGCCGCAGCACAATATCGCCCGGCTGCGGCTCGTACTCCAGCCACGAGGGCACGATCACGCAGCGCCCACCGACGTGCTGGATCGTGTAGTGCTGCTTCCACGCCTCGGCCCAATCCTGCTCCTCAAGCTGCTGAACGCGCAATGGCCCGACCGGGCGCAACTGCCCCAGGTGCCAGAGCGCGCGCTCGACCCGCTCGCGAACCTCGACGGCCCGCTCATCGAGCGGCAGGTAGGTTCGCAGCGTCACCGGACGACCGGTATCGTAGACATACTCCGGCCCATCGACGCCAGGGATGATCGGCTGGTCGATGACCACCCCGCCGTTGTAGCCATACTGCGCCAGCAGCTCGCTCACCGGCTCGACCGCCTCAGGGTCGACCTCAACGCTTAGTTCAAGCCAAGACACTATGATTCCTTTGTCAGTTGTCAGTTGTCCATTGTCAGTTGCGGCGCAACTGACAATGGACAATGGACAACTGACTCTCATACAGTCAACGCGACGCCTTCCATCTGGTTCCCTGCGGCCCATCCTCCAGCACAATGCCCAGCTCGCCCAAGCGCGACCGCACCATATCGGCCAGCGCGAACTGCTTGGCCTTGCGTAGCTCGGTCCGCAGCTCGACCAGCAGATCGACGAAAGGAGTCGCCTCCTGCGCCTGCGCCGCTGGTGGGTCCAGCTTCAACCCAAGCACGGCGGCAAGCTCGCGCAACGCCGCCTGGGCCGCCTGGAACGGCGCGCCGCCGACCCCGGCATCGCGGGCGGTGTTGATCGCACGCACCAGTTCGAACAGCGCCGCCAATGCCCCCGCGGTGTTGAAGTCGTCGTCCATCACCTCGACAAAGCGCGCACGGGCGGCCTCAATCGCCGCGCCGAGCTGCTCCGCCGCCGGCCCTTGGCCGGTATCCCCGGCTGATGGCTCCAGCGCGCCGCGCAGCCGGGCCAGCTTACGCTCCTGGTCGGCCCCGATCTCCGCGCCATAGGCTAGCGGGCTGCGGTAGTAGCTTGAGAGCACGATCAGCCGTAACGCGTCGGCCTCATGCTCGCGCAGAAACTCGCGGATCGTCACCACGTTGCCCAGCGACTTGGACATCTTTTCAAGCTTGTAGCTGCCGTCCTCGGCGCGCGTGTGGATCTGCAACATCCCATTGTGCATCCAGAAGCGGGCGAACGACTTGTTCGTCATGCTCTCGGTCTGGGCGATCTCGTTCTCGTGGTGCGGGAAGATCAGATCGTTGCCGCCGCCGTGAATGTCGATCTGCTCGCCAAGATGCTTGAAGCTCATCGCCGAGCACTCGATGTGCCAGCCCGGCCGCCCTTCGCCCCACGGGCTGGGCCAGGACGGCTCGCCCGGCTTGGCCGTCTTCCAGAGCGCGAAATCGGCCGGCAATTCCTTGCGCTCATCGACCTCAAAGCGCGTCCCGGACAGCATATCCTGGAGGTTGCGCCCGGACAGCTTGCCGTAATCCGGGTCGGAGGCGACGCGGAAGTACACATCACCGCCGGCCGCGTAGGCGTGGTCGCTCTCGATCAGGCCAGCGATAAAGCGAATGATCTCGCTCATTGTCTCGGTCGCGCGCGGGTAGACGCCAGCCGGCTTGATGTTGAGCGTCTCCAGCTCCTCCATAAACTCGGCGACATAGTGCTCGGCCAGTTCCTTTGGGTCGCGACCGAGCTGGTTGGCGCGGTTGATGATTTTGTCATCGACATCGGTGAAGTTGACCACATGCTCGACCCGGTAGCCGCCAAACTCCAGGTAGCGCCGGATCACATCGAACACCATCGCCGACATGGCGTGGCCGATATGGGCCTGGTCATAGACGGTCACGCCGCAGACGTACATCTTGACGACGCCGGGCTCCACCGTTTCAAGCGGCTCGGTTTTACGGGTGAGGGTGTTATATATCTGAATGGTCATTATGCTCCTCGCTAAATGCCTGCACCCAGCGTGAACTCTTCCTCGCCGTCCTCATGCACGCCATTATGCGTGCCGTTCTCGCCCAGCGCTGCCCAGAGCTGGGCCGGCAGCGTTTCGAGGACCAGGTGGTGCTCCTGGTGATGGTAGTCAGTGGCCAGCTCGACCTCGGCCAGCCGCTGCTCCAGCTCCAGCAACTTGGATCGTAGCCCGCGCAGCATCTCGCCTTCCGGGTCGGGGAGCTGCTCGACGCGCCGGGTGGTGCCGGTCTGCGGGTCGCGGGTGGCTACAATGCGCGCCGGCACGCCGACGGCGGTCGAGTGCGGCGGCACATCCTTAACAACGACCGCGCCGCCGCCGATCCGCGCCCCCTGGCCGATCGTGATCGCGCCCAGGACCACCGCGCTGACACCGACGATCGCGTGATCCTCCAGAGTTGGGTGGCGCTTGCCGCGCTGCTTGCCGGTGCCGCCCAGCGTCACGCCCTGGTAGATCGTCACCCAGTCGCCGATCTCGGTCGTCTCGCCGACCACCACGCCCATCCCATGATCAATAAACAGGCCACGACCGATCCGCGCGCCGGGGTGGATCTCGATGCCGGTAACAAAACGAGCGATCTGCGAGATCAGCCGCGGGATAAAGGGGACGCCGCGCACCCAGAGCGCGTGCGCGAGGCGATGCAGCAGAATGGCGTGGAGGCCGGGATACAGCAGCACCTCGGCCAGATTACGCGCGGCAGGATCGTTCTGAAAGATGACGCGCACATCATCGCGCAGGATGTGTAAGCGTGTACGCCAGGACATGAAAAAACCTCCCGTCACATTCGGCACCAGGGGACGCAAAGGGCCGCACATACGTAAGGGGCGCCATCAATCGGATGACGCCCCTAGCGACAGATGCAGGTATACCCCTTGCCCCCGCTGCGCTGAGGTGGCAGGGAGGTCAATACAATGTGTGATTCGGCCAGGCTAATCTGTAGAAGGCGTGCTTGCACTGGTACTCTTTGTATCGGTGGCCGACTCAGTCTTGGCAGTCAACTCAGTCTTGGCAGTCGACTCAGTCTTGGTGCTTGTCTCGGTAGCCGGCTTGTCGCTCTTGCTGGCCGAGTCATCGCCACCGACGGTGGCGCTGCCGCTCTTGCGACTGTCGGTAATGTACCAGCCGGAGCCCTTGAAGACGATGCCCACCGGCTGGAAGACCCGTCGTATCCCGGCGGCACATGATGGGCACGTCCGCAGCGGCTCGTCCTTAAAGGACTGAAACTGCTCGAACTGCGCGCCGCACGAGTCACAAGCGTAGACATAGGTAGGCATAGCCGCGAAACCCTCCTGAACATGTTCTAGTAATCTGCACCCATTTTACACGAACTAGGGGCAAGGATCAAACAGTCTGAAGTTGGAGATTTATTAGAGATTAACGATCAATTTGTTATTTTTGGGATGAGCAGGAGAATTAGGCACTGATCTCGCGCTCGCGCGCCAGCCGCCCTTGGAGCAGGGCTAACACTGCGGCTTCCTCGGGGCGAAGTTGGTGAAGCGATCCTTTGATCTCCTGTTCGACCCGCTCCTGTAGCGCGTTGAGCAGCGTCCCTTCCAGGTAGGAGTCGATGATCATCGGGTGTACGTAGCATTTGCGACAGATCGATGGCGTGTTGCCCAGTCGCTCGGCGACCGACTCGATCGCGCGCACGACATTCTTCTTGGCCTGAGTTTGCGAGTTCGAACGCCTCGAACTCTTGCAGAGCCAGTGAGGCAAGCACGGTGCCGGCCCAGGTGCGGAAATCCTTGGCGGTGAAATCCTGGCCGGTGATCTCGCGCAGGTAGGCGTTGACATCTTCCGATTTGACATCCTGGCGCTGGCCGTGCTCGTCGATGTACTGGAACAGATCATAGCCGGGGATATCGCGGCAGCGTCTCACGATCTTCGCCAGCCGGCGGTCGCTGACGTCGATCGTGTGGGTCTTGCCGCTCTTGCCGCGGAACCGAAACCGTATGGTCGAGCCGGAGATAGCGACGTGCTGGTCACGCATCGTCGTCAGGCCGAACGATTTGTTGTTCTTCGCGTACTCCTCATTGCCGACGCGGATCAGCGTGGCTTCGAGCAACCGGACGACGGTCGCGAGCACTTTCTCACGCGGCAGGCCGGGCAGTGCCATATCGCGCTCGATCCGATCACGGACATTCGGCAGGATCTGGCCGAAAGCGATCATCCGATGATATTTCGTTGCGTCGCGCACCTCGCGCCAGCGCGCATGGTAGCGATACTGCTTACGCCCTCTCGCATCGCGCCCGATCGCTTGGATATGCCCATTCGGGTCGGGGCAGATCCAGACGTGGGTCCAGGCTGGCGGAATCACCAGCGCTTTAATGCGGCGGAGTTGATCAGCGTCGTGTATCGCTTGCCCATCGACGCCGATGAAGCTGAAGTTCTTGCCGGCGCGCTTGCGCCGGATGCCGGGCGTGGTGTCGCTTACATACCGCAGGCCAGCGGCCTTGGCAGCTTCGACCGGGTCCGTCGGGAGGGCATCCGGTTTTTTCAGGCGGGTTGGTTTCCTGTGAGGCATAGGGTACTCGTGGCATCAGCTCGCTTTGGTACAAGTACGGCGGTTATAGCAAGCGTGATGCCACAGCGAAGACTTCTCAAGCTGCGAGCCCCTGGATCTGTTCGCGCAACTTGGCGTCGCCGGCATAACCGATATTGAGATGTTGGACCCGCCCCCTGGAGTCCACGACGACGGTTGCCGGCACGGTGAGGATTCCCACGCGACGAACTAGCTCGGGATAATCCAAGGCAGAGAGAGATCTGATCGTGATCGTATCGCCAAGTGTGGCGGCGAGGCGGGCCAATGCCGGGGCCTGGCGTGTGCGGCATTCGGCGCATGTGGGCGTAGAGAACGCGATCACGGCCGGGCGGTCAGGCGGGATCAGGGGGGAGAAAGGGGCGACATCGCTTAACCGGCGCAATTGCCGAGCGCGCCACAACCGAAGGAGGCCCCATGCAAGGGCGACCGCCATGGCGACCAGTAGCAGAATCAGCGCTCGTTCAAGCATATGAAGCTAACGGCCCAGCAACCGATGAAGCTGGAAATAGACGAAACAGCCGGCACAGAACCCGAAGATCAGATTGACCGCCGCAAGCACGACGACCACAAGCGCCAATGCCCAGCCAATCATCGTCGCGCCGCTGAAGAGGGCCACGCTCGTGGCAAGCAGCACCGCCGCGCCAAAGCCCTGGGCGAAGCGGTGCGGCGCCGCGTCCTCGGCGTGAAGGTCGGGCCGGAGTAACCCTGCTGGTCGCAGGATATCGCGGTAGAAGCGCTGAAATAACGCTGCGGCCGGGAACACGGTACCGACCAGCATCACCGCACAGACGATAACCACCAGCCAGGGCTGATCGACGATAAATCCCACGACAAGCAGCCCAATAATCGCTCCCTGGTTGACGCGCAGCGCAGTTCGGTCGAGGAGCTGCCCGCCGGCTTGCGCCTGGCGCGGAGAAATAGCTTCGCCAGCCATAGGATATCTCCTTGCATGATGCAATTAGTATACTAATATGATAAAGTAACTAATCAATCATGTCAAGGAGGAAGCAGGAGGGGCAAGCAGGTATCATTTGCCTTAGAGACGGCTTGCGCGCCAGGCCGCCGCCGCATAACGACCGTGCCGATCGAGGGCCTCGACGCTGCGGAAATGCTCCTGGGCGCGCTCGGTGTGCCCCTGGGCATTGAGCAGCTCGCCAAGCCGAAAGCGCAGCTCGATCTGGTGCGATGCGGGGCAGCGCGAGAGCAGCACCTCGGCGCCGTGAAGCGTCAGCGTCGCCTCGGCCGGGCGGTGATCGGCGAGCAAGTGGCCGGCCAACGCACAGCGCAGCGCCGCCTCGACCGCCGGCGTCGCCGCCACGGCAAGCCCGGCCCTGATGCGATCCTCGACGGCCTGGGCCGAAGCGCCAAGCGCCTGCTCGGCCTCGGCCAGATACAGGTGGGCCAGCGCGTTGCGTTGGTTCAGCGCCACGGCCTGGCGCGCGGCGGTGGCCGCATCGGTCGGGCGCCCTAGGGCCAGCAGCGTGCTGCTTAACGCGGCATGAAAGGTCGACTGGCCCGGCAGCAGGGCGATCGCCTGGCGCAGCGCTGACTCGGCGGCGACCGGCGCCTCGGTCGCCAGCGCGAGGGCGCCACGGAGCGCCAGCGCATCGGCCGACCAGGGGTACAGGATGAACGCGACCTGGATCAGCGCATCGGCTTCGCGGAAGCGTGCTGCCTCGATCGCCATTCGTGCCAGGTGCAGCGCGGCCGTACGTACCATGAAGCTGACGATCAGCAGCGCGATGATCAACCCCAGCGCCGGCGGTTCGGCCAGACCGAGATACAGACACACTAGTGCCACAATCAAGGGCGCCTCGGGGACCAGGAGCAGCACCCGCCCGACCCAGATGAACACCTCGGCCCGCCATCCGGCATCTGCCACGCCATTTCGTGGGTGTGTCATCATGGCTCCTTTCTTGGATATCTGTTCTACCCCCCAGTGTAGCAGAGGGATGTGACAGATACTGTCACATCCCTCTGATTGGTGGAGGCCATAATGCGAATGTCGGGTCGCATGTGCCTTTTAGGGAAGTGGAAAGGGGGTTCTTGAGGGGGCAACCCCCTCAAACTCCCCCTTTTCAGACAGCCTCTTAGAGCAGCGCTGACTCCCAACGAGCGGCCCTAGCGGTCGATTCGATCGCATCGCGGTAGAACTGCTCAAGCCGCGCCGCAGCGGTATCCCAGTTATGATGGCGTTCCACATAGCGCCTCCCGGCTGCGCCAAGCCGCGCGGCCCTGGCCGGGTCATCGAGCAGTGTCAGGATCGCGTCGGCGTACTCGGCGGGCTGCTCGGCTAGCAGCAGATCGTGTCGATCGCGAACGGCGAGCGCGCGGGCCGCCTGCCGGGCTACGATGGCAGGCGTCGCGAGTGCCATGGCCTCCAGCACCTTGTTCTGAATCCCCACACCGTAGCGCAGCGGGCAGACGGCCAGTGTGGCACCGGCGATGGCGGGCCGCAGATCGGGCAGGTATCCGGTGACTTGGATGCGGCGGTCGGCGGCCAGCGCCTGCACAGCAGCCGGGGGCGAGCTGCCCGCGATCACCAGCCGGACATCGGGCCGCCGGGCCCACACCAGCGGCATAATGTCGTGGGCGAGGAACAGCGCAGCGGCGGTATTGGCGTGGTAGCTCATCTTGCCACTAAATACCAGCGTGGCCGGGGCGCGATCGAGCTGCTGCGGCGCGAAGTATTCGAGATCGACGCCATTGGGAACGACGGCGATCGGGGCGGATGGGGAAGGAGCCGCGGTTTCAGCCAGGTGCCGACGGTCGCGTAAGAGATTCAGCGCCCAGGCATCCTCAGGCGATGAGACCAGGACACGATCATACTGCTCGCAGTAACCGGCCTCGTAGGCGCGGGTGCGCGCCAGGTCGAGCAGGGCCAGGGCGCGGCTGGTAAGCGAGGGGCTGCCACGCAAGGCGCGCTCGAACAGCAGGCTGATGCAGTCAACTGAGTTCGAGCACCGCCGGCAGCCCCAGCAGGCCGTAGCCGAGCGCCGATGCGCGCAGGTGCTCGACGTGCGCCACGTCATGGCGACCACTGCGGGCCTCGAAGCGCACCAGGTCGAGCAGCCGGGGCGAGAAGTTGAGCGCCGCCTGAAACGGCATGGCGGCCGGCAGCGCGCGCAGCGCGTTCCACGCCAGCTCGGCCCGGCCGATGCGCACGGTCACGACACGCGCACACAGCGCCTGCATCTCGGCCAGGGCCTGGTCTTCGCCGCGGCCGGCGCTGCATACAAGCGTGACTGCGTGCCCGCGCCGGGCCAGCGCCTTGACGAAGTTGTAGGGGCGAACACGAATCCGTGATGGAATATACGGTGAGACAAAGAGGATATTCATCGCTACCTCGCCTGATGTGTATCGCATGCTACAAGCCGCTCATAGACGGCATCCATCTGCGGGCAGACCGCGCGCCAGTCGTAGCGCTCAAGCAGCCGGCGGCGGCCGGCGGCCGCGATCCGCTCGCCCAACGCCGGCTCGCGCAGCAGCCGCGTGACGGCGACCGCAAACTCCTGCGGCGTGTCGGCGACCAGCAGGTGCTCGCCGGGCACCAGATCGATCCCCTCGTAGCCGATCGTGGTCGAGACGACCGGGATACCGCGCGCCAATGCCTCCAGGATTTTGACGCGCATCCCGCCGCCGCTACGCAGCGGCACGATCAGGCAGGCCGAGCCGGCGATGTACGGCGTGGGATCGGGCACATAGCCAGTTACCTCGATCGTCGGGTCGCTCTGGGGCAGCGCGCGTACCTGGGCGACCGGCCGCTGGCCGACGACGTAAAAACGGGTGTCGGCAACCGCCTGGCGCACCAGCGGGTAGATGTCGCGGGCAAACCAGAGCACGCCATCTACATTCGGGGGCCACATCATCGTGGCTAGGCTGATGATGCCGGATGCGCCCGGCGCGCGCGGGATCGGCTGCTGGGCCTCGGCATCCACGGCGATCGGGATCACCGGCAGCTCGCGCGGCCCACCGATCGCCTCGAAGAGCGCGCGGCGGTCCTCGTCGCTCACGGCCGTGACGGCCTCGAACTCGCGAACGATCTGGCCCTCGTAGCGCCGCAGCATGCGCCACTCGCGCTCCCAGAGCAGCCGCAGGGGCCGGCGCTCCTGGCGGGCCATGCGAAAGAAGATCGTCCAGACCGCGTTGTGCTGATCCAGCAGGCGCGGCAAGGGCAGCGGGGCGGCGAACTGGGCCATATTGAGCTGGTCGGCGTGGACCAGATCGAAGGGCTGCCCAGCGGCGGCCTGCTCACGAACAAGCCGGGCGAGGAGTTGGTGCATTGCGGCACAGTCGTCGCGCTCGATGATCCAGGAGCGGCCACGGGCCAGGCTGCGCCCGAGCGCCAGCAGGTCCTGTACCCGCGAGCGCTTGAGATGGACAGTATGAACCGCCGCGCACAACTCACGCAGCGTGGCCGCGTCGCGCTCCTCCTGCTCGTCGCGGGTGAATGTTACCAGCGTCACGCGGTGGCGCGAGGCCAGGTGGCGCAGCAGGTGGTAGGTTTTGATCTTGGGGCCACTATCGGGCGGGAAGGGGACAACTTGGGTGAGCAGCAGAACGTTCATGGGGCCACCTTGCTTTTATCGCACGACCTGGAAAAGCGTGACCTCGGGCGTCTCGAAGACCGGGCGCAGCAGCGGATCAGTTGCCGGGTCAAAGCTGCCAGACGCCCGTTCTTCGGCGCCGTAGATGATGTAGGCGATCTGGTAGCGCTCTAGAAGCGCCTGGCGCGACGCCGTCGGAGTCGCCTGGTCGAAGAAAGCCCGCACGTCGCGCTGTTTCTCGTAGAAACGAACCGTCTGCGCCCAGTGGCTCAGGAAGGCACGATGGCCGGTGAGCGCCGGGACATACTGGCCTAAATCGAGGCCGCTCAGGACGACGGCGCGCTCGGCACTCCGGCCATCCAGCCATTCCAGCGCCGCGACCTCGTCGTGCGTCAGGTAGAATGGGTGCTCGGCCCGGCGCAGGTCGATGACGCGCCAGCTCCAGAGGTACAGGTTGGCCGGCAGGGTCGCCGCGATGAACAGGACGACGATCAACCACTGACCACTGACTCCCGACCACGGCCCCTTTTGCCGGAGGGGCATGCGCCAACGGCTGGCCCAGTGCCACAGCGCTCGAGTTGCCAGCAGTGCGAGCGGCACCTGGTAGGGGTTGAGCATGTGGATCTGAAAATCGGTCGGGATGTAGAGCAGGCCGAAGCCGACGATCGCCCAGGTCCAGAGGAATTGAGCATTGAGAATTGAGAATTGAGAACATCCGAGGCCCGCTGATTTTGCCCCCGGACGGAAGCGCGGGTTGATGGTGTAAGCCAGTCGTGTGGCGCCGTAGAGTAGGGTGACGATGAATGGGAGGCCCAGCAGGATTGGCAGGTGCAGCAGGTTGGGCGTGAAGACGCCGGCATTGTCGAACTGGGCCAGCACCTCTTTCCAGAGCGGATTCTGCGTGGTCAGCACCGTAAAATAGCCGGCGGGCGGGAACGAGAGCAGCCCGACCGCCGCCAGCCCCCAGAAGCGGCCCCAGAGCACGCGACGGGCATGCGCGAACTGGACCAGCACGTAGACGCCCAGGACGCAGTAGATGATCAGCAGGTCGTAGGCGTGCTGGAGGCCCAGCAGCAGCGCGCAGAGGGTCGCGAGGCCGTAGCGGCGCCAATCGTCGCCGCGACGCTCGGCGGTGAGGAAGAAGCTGAATGTCGCCAGGAGCAGCGCGGCGGCGGCTAGGAAGTGCGGCTGGGCCAGCAGCGCGAAGAATGTGTTCGGCTCGGCTACGTAGATATCGAGCGGGTAGCGCACGTCGGCGAGCTGGTTCAGATATTTATCGACGACCCAGATCCAGCCAAGGCCGCCGCCCAATGTGGCGAGCAGGTAGGCGGTCCAGCGCTCGCGCCGCTCAGTGGTGAGCAGGCCGACGAACCACCAGAGCACCACCAGAAACGCCGCCCCGCCAATGATGCGCATAAGCTGAAACATAGCGGCGGCGCCGGCGCCGGTGAGCACCTGGATACGACCGAGCACCAGCCAGAGCATGTTGAAGAGCGCCGGGTCGTTCGGCTCGGCGGTCATGCGGTTGGGCACCAGCAGCCCGGAGCGATGATCGCGCATCCAGGACCAGTACTGTGCCACATCGGGCACATCGAAGAGGATGCCCTGGAAGACGCGGCCGGCGGGCGCGCCGGCGTAGCCGTAGACGTATGGCAGGGCGGTTATCGCCAGCAACGCCAGGATGAAGCCGGCCAGCAGCAGGCTGGCGCGAAGGGCCGCGCGGGCCGGGCGCTGGACGGTGGAGTTGATGAGCGAGTTGGGGATGCTGGACATCGATACCTCGGATGGGCCATTTACGATTTGATCGTGCGGTCAGTCATGCATCGTGTATGAACGAACTTCCTGGTAGATGCGAACTCGTCTGCTCTGTTGTCTGTTTTTGGGTCTTCGGTGCTGGTGGCCGGAGCAGCAGCGTCAGGAGGACTGCCAGGATCATGGCCAGGGGCAGTAGGCTCAACGGGCCGCGCAGTCCCAGCGCCATCCCCAGGTTGCGGGCGATGTCGCCGGTGAGCCAGGCGGGCAGCGTGTAGTCGAGCCAGGGCTGCCGGATGGTATCGGGCGGGAAGCTCTGGTGCGCAAGCGCCTCGGCCCAGGTGAGCGCGAACGAGAGGACGACCAGCACAAGCGCGGCGGCGCGGCCAACCGAGCCGGCCCAGAGCGGGCGCAGGCCATAGGCGGCGGCCAGCGCCAGGAAGGGCAGCATTGGCACTATGTAGCGCGGGCCGGCGCCAAAGCCGCCCCACCACATGACCGACGAGGCGTAGAACAGCGTCAGGCCCACCGTCGAGAGCAGGGCGATCCACCAGGCCCCGCGACGCTCCTCGGCGCGCCACCACAGCACGAAGCCGGGCAGGGCGAGCAGCAGCCACGGCGCCCGGACGAACAGGCCGCGGAATGTGCCCAGTGTCAGCCCCCAGATCGCAGCCGGGCGCGGATAGGTGATGCTGAGGAAGCCGGTGTGGTGCTGATCCTGCCAGAGCGCCGAGTGGGCGTAGCCGACCGGGATGATCGTGCCGAATGAGCGCAGGTCGTACACGATCATGAGCGCGAGCGGCAGCGCCCCGCCGACGATGAGCACGGCGACCTGGCGAAGGGGCAAGCGGGTCAGGGCGTAGATGCCCAGCACCGCGATGGCAATCGCCACCGGGTACTCGCTGATCAGGGCGAAGCCGCAGAGCAGGCCGACCAGCAGCGCACGTGCCCAGCCAATCCCCGGCCGACCGCTGACCGCTGACCGCCGACCACCGACTGTCGTCCGTCGTCCGTCGTCTGTGGGGAGGAGCAGGGCGAAGGCGCCGAAGAGCAGCACGGCGACGAACTGGTGGCTGTAGAAGTTGCCGGCGTAGGCCGCAGCTGGCGTCGCCAGCCCGTAGCCCAGGGTGACAGCTAGCCGCAGGCCGCGCGCGAAGCCCAGCGACGCCAGGGTGGTGTAGAGCAGCACGCCCAGGCCGGCGGCCGGCAGCGCGACGGTGAGCAGCGTGAGCAGATACTGGGCCACAAACTGGCGAACTTTGTCGGCGCGCAGCCCGCTGCCGGCGGGGTTGAGTGTGCCGGCCATCGCCGAGCCGCCGGCCAGCTTTTCGAGCCGGCTGGAAACAACCGGGTGGTCGATCAGCGGCAGTGTGGCGATGTAGAGCGGCAGGCCAACGAACGCCGGGCCAGGCGCTTTGTCGGTGTAGGTGTGGCCCTCGAACTCGGCGTAATCGCCGGTGTTGGCGACGTAGGCGTCAATGCGCGTCGTGCCCTGCTCGGCTAATGCGCGGACCAGGTTGAGGCGTGAGTTTTGGCTCCAATCAGCCCAGCGGGGAAAGACGTAACTATACGCCAGCAGCAGCGCGAGGAAGATCAGCAGTGCATCACGGCGCGCGGACGGAAGGTTCATACACGTGTGCCTTTGTAGCTTTCGTCGATGGTCAGGGCGCGCCGGAGCAGTGCCCAGGTGAGCGGCGGCGCGCCGGCGCCCTGGCGGCGGAATGCGACGCGCGCGATCTTGGCGACGTTCATCACTACCAGCAGGCAGCGGAGCGCCAGTGCGGCGGCGGCCCCGTAGTGCTTACGGAAGAAGCGCACCCGGCTGCGGTACAGCTCGGCCAGCATCTGCGGGCGCACCTGCCGGGTACTCCCGCCGCCCAGATGCACAATCACCGCCTCGGCTACGTAGCCGACCGCCCACCCGGCGGCACGAAAGCGGTAGCACCAGTCGACCTCTTCGGAGTACATGAAGAAGCCTTCGTCGAAGAGCCCAACTTGCCGGATCGCTTCGGGGCGGGCGATGATGCAGGCGCCGACGACATAGTCGACGTCGTCGCGCGGGCGCCGGCTGGCCGCCGGACCGGCAGAGGGGTAGGCAGGGCCACGCAGCGCGCGGCCGAGCCCACTGAGGATCATGAACTCCTGCCCGATGGTCGGGAAGGGCACGTAGGAGGCTTGGAAGCTGCGATCCTCGTTGAGGAGCAGCGCGCCGGCAGCGCCGACGCGCGGGTTTGAGCGCATAAAGCTAACGAGCGCCTGGAGTGCGCCTGGCTGCACGACGGTGTCGGGGTTGAGCAGCAGGATGTAGTCAAATCGCGAGTTTTGAGTTAAGAGTGCAGAGTTCTGAGTTAGCTCAGAACTCTGCACTCTTAACTCATAATTCAAAACTTGGCGCAATGCAAGGTTGTTCCCGCCGCCGAAGCCAAGGTTGCGCTGGTTGTCGTCGAGCTGAACGGCGGGGAATTGCGCGCGCAACATGTCCCGGCTGCCGTCGGTTGAGCCGTTGTCCACCACGTAGACCTGGTAGTCAAGGCCGGCGGCGGTTTCCACGATCGAGCGCAGGCAGCGTGCCAGTAGGTCACGCCCGTTCCAGTTGACGATCACAATCGCGAGATCCATGGAGCGCTCCCCCTCCGGCCACGGACGCAGCGTTCGCATCCTGATAGGCTGAGTGTAGCAAAGGGCTATGAACAGGGGCTAAACCAGTGGAGGGGAGCGATAACAGTGTGTTCATTGGGGGTGGCACGCTCACGACCGGCGCTAGAACAGCGGGAGCGAATCCGCGAAGACACGCGAAGATACGCGAAGGAATGTCTTACTGGCCCTCTGGAAAGGGCCGGCCACGGAGGGCCACTATGGATCGCAGAGGCCGGCCACGGAGGGCCGGCCCTACAGGGTGGGTGGGAGATATTGTGGTGGCCGGCCACGGAGGGCCGGCCCTACAGGGTGGGTGGGAATATTTGGGGTGGCGCTACTTCTCGTACGGCTTGCCGACCGCTGCGGGCGGGCGGGCACGACCGATGATGCCGGCCAGGACAACGATGGTGATAATGTAGGGCAGCATCTGGATGAACTGCGAGGGCAGCGCGAAGTTGAAGCCCTGGATCTTGATCTGTAGCGCGTCGGCGGAGCTGAAGATCAAGGCGCCGCCCATCGCGCCGATCGGCGTCCACTTGCCGAAGATCATCGCCGCCAGGGCGATAAAGCCGCGGCCGTTGGTCATCAGGTCGTCGAAGTTGAAGGTTGCCTCGAGCGAGAACCAGGCGCCGGCCAGGCCGGCGATCAGGCCGGAGAAGAAGACGTTGAGGTAGCGCAGCCGGTTGACGTTGATGCCCATTGTGTCGGCGGCGCGCGGGTGCTCGCCGATGGCGCGTGTGCGCAGGCCCCACGGGGTGCGGAACAGCAGCAGGCTGAGTAACGGCACCATGATCAGCATCATGTAGGTGATCGGCTGGTGGTTGAAGAAGATCGGGCCGATCACCGGGATGCTGCGAGAGGAATGGGATCGGCGGCGGCAGGCAGTGAGCTGCCGGTCAGGCCGCTCCCCTGGAGCTTCAGGAGCACATTGTTGCGAACGAAGCCGGTGACACCGACGGCCAGAATGTTGATCACCGTGCCGCTGATGATCTGGTCGGTCTTGAAGCGGATGGAGAGCCAGGCGTGGAGTAGCACGGTGAGGCCGCCAGCCAGCACCGCCGCCAGCACCCCGATCCAGCTATTGCCGATCAGCAGCGCGACGGTGAAGCCGAAGCAGGCGCCCATCAGCATCAGCCCTTCGATGGCGATATTGATTACGCCGGAGCGCTCGCACAGGATCCCGGCCAGCGCGCCGAGGGCGATCGGGGTGGCCAGGCGCACGGTGCGGGCCAGCATGTCGACAATGTCGACGCGACTGCCGGCGCTGGCCCAGATCAGAATGATGAAGATCGTGGCGAAGATCAGGGCGCCCATGTAGTAGGGGACGCTACTTGGCGGCTGGCGAATGATCAGGTACAGCCCGCCGGCGATCAGGAGCACGGCCAGGATGCCGACGGTGATGACGGTCGGGAGTGGGATATCGACCAGCGGCGGGTCGACGGGCCGGGCGCCCGGCCAGGTCACGCGCAGCGTCGAGAACTTATCGATGCGTGACTCTGGCGCTGACCAGCAGGAACAACAGCACTGAGACCCCAATGCCGATCAGGCCGACGATCCGGTGACGGTTGAGCCGCACTCTACTCATGATCAATGCCTCACGTTCGGGGAATTGAGAATTGAGAATTGAGAATGACCGACGACGGAGGGCCGGCCCTACAGGTTTTATTATGAGCCGCCCCAGCCGCGCGTAAAGACGACCTGGCCCTCGCCCCTGCGGCGAATGCGATAGATCCAGCGCACGATCTGGTCGGCGGCGACGAAGATGATCACCAGCGCCTGGATGATGTTGATCAGGTTGATTGAGATCCCGGTCTGCAACTGCATCAGGCCGGCGCCGTTGCGCAGGGCGCCCCAGAAGAGCGCCGCCGGGATGATGCCGATCGGGTTGCTCTTGGCGAGCAGCGCGATCGCGATGCTGTCGAAGCCGTAGCCGGCCGAGAACGCGGCCTTGAGATTATGTTCGAGGCCAAGCACCTGGCTGGCGCCGGCCAGCCCCGCGAGCCCGCCGCTCAGCGCCATAGCCAGAACGAAGTTGCGTGTGATGCTCATACCGGCGTACTGCGCGGCGTCAGGATTTGACCCAACTGTGCGGATCTCAAAGCCGGTCGTGGTCTTGTTGAGGAGCCACCAGACGACGAAGACCATCACGACCGCGAGGATGAAGCCGGCGTGCAGGCGATAATCGGGGCCGAATAGGTAGGGCAGCTCGGCCGATGGCGCGATAAAGGGGGTGCGCGGGGCGCTGGCGGTGGGGTCCTTGAACGGCCCTTTGATCAGGTAGTCGGTCAGGCGAATCGAGACGTAGTTGAGCATGATCGTGGTGATCACCTCGTGGGCGCCGGTCTTGGCGCGCAGAAAGCCGGGGATCGCGCCCCAGAGCGCGCCGCCCAGCGCGCCGGCCAGGATGGCCAGCGGCAGGTGGATCAGCAGCGGCAGGCCGACCAGGGCGTACCCGGCCACGGCGGCGCACATCGCGCCCATGCCGAGCTGGCCCTCGACGCCGATATTAAACAGGCCGCACTTGAAGCCGAGGGCCACTGCCAGCCCGGCGAAGATATATGGCGTCGCTTCGACAAACGTGTTCGCGAGGGCCTTGGGGGTGCCGAGCGCGCCGGAGAACAGACCGCTGTAGGCCGCAGTCACGCTGGCGCCGGTAGCCATGATGATCAGGGCGCCGATCACGAGCGCGGTGACGATCGCCAGGAGCGGCACCAGCAATTCGACCAGCAGGTCGCGCCAGTTGATGCTCCAGCCCGTCGCTCGGGAGCGGTCGGCGAGGGCCTCGGAGTGCGGCGCCGGCGGGTAGTCGGCCCCGCCGGCGCTGGACGCCGGGTCGGAGGGAACCGTTTTCCGGGGAGCATCTTCGGGTGCGGTAGACATGGAGTTTCTCCACTTAACATTACGATGTGGATGAGATATTTTAGAGGGGCCGCCCCTCTAACTCCCCTTTTCTCTGGTTCAAGCAAGGTCTTCCGGATCGACTCCCAGCGCTCTCAGTTGTTCGGCCAGGCGCGCGGCGCGTGCCTGCGCCAACTCACGCTCGTGACGTTCCTGAATGGCCTGCTGTTGCGCCTGAGCCACCTGCTCGGCCAGCTCGACATAGGTCGCGAAACGGCGACCGTCAGGATAAAACAATTGCAGCTCCTCGCCGTCGAACTCAAACCGAACCTGGAGCCGTGGGCTGACCCACCCGCTCATCTCCGGTATCTCTGATAATTCGTTGTCGGCGCGCAGCCATCCGCTCAATTCGCCGTGATCAGGATCGTAGATGTAATATTCCCCGACCCCATAGCGCTCATAGAAGCGAAATTTTCGAATCATCTCTGCGGCGCGATTCCCCGGCGATAGTATTTCAACTACGACCTGCGGCGCAATCCCCGCTTCGAGCCACTGCTTGTAGGAGCCACGGTCGCCTTTCGGCCGCCCAAACACCACCATGACATCTGGAGCGATGCGAACAGCCGGCAGCCCCTCAACCGGATACCAGAGCAGATCGCCGGCGACAAACACGCTCGCATCATCCCTGAATAGCGCGTCGAGCCCGCCTTGAATTGTCATGATCCAGCGGAACTGCCTGGTATTGTCGGCCATCGGCTGCCCATCGCTGTCTGGATAAACCGTTTCCGGCTTGGCGATAACTTCGGCGGGAACTGCCATACTCTACCTCGCCTCCGAGGGCTGTCCTTTTCAAATAGTCTCTGAGAAAGAGATTCTTGAGGGACGACCCCTCAAACTCCCCTTTTCAAATAGTCTCTGAGAAAGAGATTCTTGAGGGGCGACCCCTCAAACTCCCCTTTTCAAATAGTCTCTGAGAAAGAGATTCTTGAGGGGCGGCCCCCTCAAACTCCCCTTTTCAAACAGCCTCTGAGAAAGAGGATTCTTGAGGGGCGACCCCTCAAACTCCCCTTTCAGGCAGTCTCCGTGGCCGCGACGCGCTCGCCGACGATGCCGGCCATCAGCAGCCCCAGCCCCTCCCTGGTCGCCTCGGCGGCCGGCAGGGTCGCAATGATCTGTGCCTTTGAACATCACCGCGATCCGGTCGGAAAGCGCCAGTACCTCGTCCAGCTCGGCGGAGACCAGCAAGACCGCGATGCCCTCGTCGCGCTGGCGGATGATGCCGCGGTGAATAAACTCAATCGAGCCGACGTCGAGCCCGCGGGTCGGCTGGGCGGCGATCAGCAGCTTGATCGGGCGCGAGAACTCGCGGGCGACCACGACCTTCTGCTGGTTGCCACCCGAGAGCGACGCAGCCGGCGTCAGCGTGCTGGGCGTGCGAACGTCGAACTCTTTGATTAGCCGTTGGGCGTTCTCCTGGATCGCCGCCTCGTCGATAATGATGCCGCGCGCGAACGGGGCCTGGTAATAGGTGGAGAGGACCATATTATCGGCGATCGGGTAGCTCAGCACCAGGCCATGGCGGTGGCGATCCTCGGGGATATGGGCCACGCCGGTCTCCAGGACCGTGCGCGGCGTCGCGTTAGTGGTGTTCTTGCCCAGCAAGCTGGACGACCCCCGACTCGGCTGGGCGCAGGCCGGTCAGCGCCTCAACCAGCTCGGTCTGGCCGTTGCCCTGCACCCCGGCGATCCCCAGCACCTCGCCGGCGCACACCTGGAGCGAAAGGTGATCGACGGCGACCGAGCGGCGGTCGTCGAGCACCACCAGGTCGCGCACGTCGAGCACGGTCGCGCCGGGCTCGGCGGCGTCCTTGGCGACGGTCAACTCGACCTCGCGCCCGACCATCATCGCCGCCAGTTGCTCCTCGGTTGCGGTGGCCGGGTCGGCGCTGCCGACCACGCGGCCGCGCCGAAGGACGGTGATTCGATCGGCGATCGCGCAGCACTTCCTTCAGCTTGTGGCTGATGAAAATAATCGACTTGCCCTGGGCGACCAGCGTACGAATAACCTTAAACAGGTCATCGGCCTCCTGGGGCGTCAGCACGGCGGTCGGCTCGTCGAGGATCAGGATGTCGGCGCCGCGGTACAGCGCCTTGACGATCTCGACGCGCTGCTGAACGCCGACGGGCAGATCCAGGATCAGCGCCTCGGGCGGCACGTCGAGGCCGTACTGCGTCGAAAGCTCGCGGATGCGGGCGTTGGCGGTGCGCTCGTCGAGCAGGAAGCCGCTGGTGATCTCGGTGCCCAGCATCACATTCTCGGCCACAGTGAGTGTCGGGACAAGCATAAAATGCTGGTGGACCATGCCCAGGCCCCGGCGAATGGCGTCATTGGGGCCGCTGATCGTGACCTGCTTGCCATTGATGAAGATCTGGCCCTCGTCGGGGTCGTACAGACCATACAGGATATTCATCAGGGTTGACTTGCCGGCGCCGTTCTCGCCGAGGAAGGCGTGGATCTCGCCAGGCTCCAGGGTGAAACTGACGTGATCATTGGCCAGAACGCCGGGGAAGCGCTTGGTGATGTCGCGCACTTCGAGGACTGGTGGCATCGCGCGCCTCCAGGAAATACAGGAGATGAGAGATGAGAGATGAGAGATTGTCTGAAAAGGGGGAGTTTGAGGGGGCAGCCCCCTCAAGATCCCCTTTCCACCACTTTTTTGAGATTAGAGATTGGAGATCGGGAAGCTCCCAATCTCCAATCTCCGATCTCTGATCGCTTCGTGTTACTTCACGGTCACATCGGTCTTGATCGTACCATCGGCCAGGCCCTTAAGGGTCTCATCGAGCTTGGCCTGCACATCGGCGGGGATAGCCGCCTCGGTATCGTGGAACGGCGCCAGGCCGACGCCCTCATTCGCGGCGTCGTAGAGCACCGTAGCGCCCTCGTAGTCGCCCGACTGCGCGTCCTTGATCGCGGAGAAGACGGCATTGTCCACGCGCTTGATCGCGCTGGAGAGGATCTTGTCCGAGCCGGGGGCCGCGCCGTTCTGGAAGGTGGTGACGTACTCATCCTGGTCCACGCCGATGACGTAGACCCCGTCCTGAGCGGCAGCCTGGATACCACCGGAGCCGGTCTGGCCGCCGGCGCCGAAGATCACATCGGCGCCCTCGGCGATGAAGCTCTTGGCCGCCTCGCCGCCGCGCGCGCGGTCGGTGAAGGAGTCGATGTAGACAAAACTGACCGTGATATCGGGCTTGATCGACTTCGCGCCGTTCTCATAGCCCTTGACGAACTTCTGGACCGCCGGAACCGCCTCAATGCCGCCGACCACAGCGATCGAGTTGCTCTGGCTCAGCGAGGCGGCCAGAACGCCGGCCATGAAGCCGGCCTGATCCTCGGCGAAGACCAGACCGCGCACATTGGTGATGGCCGGGTCGTAGGCGAAGTCGACGATCGCGTACTTGATATCCGGGTGCTTCTCGGCGGCGGCCTTGAGGGCATCGCCCATCAGGAAGCCGACGGCGATAATCATATCGAAGCCCTCGGAGGCGAACTGCTCAAGGTTCTTCTCATAATCGGCCTGAGCCTGAGTCTCGATAAAGGCGATCTCGACGCCCAGCTCGGACTCGGCGCGCTTGAGGCCATCGTAGGCATACTGGTTAAACGTGCCGTCGTTGACCTTACCGACATCGGTGACAAGGCCAACCTTGATCTTCTCCCCACCCCCGGTGGCCGGTGCTGCGGTCGGTTCGGCCATCGCGGTTGGTTCGGCCATCGCGGTCGGCTCGGCCATCGCGGTCGGTTCGGCCATCGCGGTCGGTTCGGCCATCGCGGTCGGAGCGGGTGCCGCAGTCGCAGCAGCCGGTGCAGCAGTCGCCGCAGCCGGTGCCGCAGTCGGCTGCGTCGTGGTGCCGCCGGCACCGCAAGCAACCAGCGCCGGCACGAGCAAGACCAGCAGCAGCATCGCATAGAGCGATTTTCGCATGAGAATCTTCCTCCTTGGTATAGAAAGGACCAGGAATCTGAACAGCGTGGAGTGTATCAACGAGGTGCTTCGATGAAGGGATCGGGCTTCCGTGGCGCGGGCAACCCCTCACCTCCTTTCCTGCGTGGTGCAGCAAGCGCATCGATAAGCCCTGGATGGCTCGGATTATAGCAGCGAAGCGCGGTTTTGGCAACCAAATGGTCAGTAGTCCGTTGTCAGTGGTCCGTTGTCGCTATAAGCAACTGACAACGGACTACTGACTACTGACAACTACAGGTTGCGGTTGGCCCAGGCGAGGAACTCGGCCAGCGAGAAGACGGCCAGCAGATTGCCGGCGACCTGGCCGCGCAGCCACTGGAGCGCGCCGGGCCGCTGGCCGCCGCCGTCGGCGATCACCAGCGCCGGGCAGGGGTAGCACTGCTGAATATTAAGCGCGAGGTAGGGAAATTTTTCATCCACACTGCCGGTCGACTGCTGCCACTTGACCTCGACGGCCAGGCCGCCGGGGAAGCCGGGCGCGCCGCGCACCCAGAAATCGGCCAGCAGCGGCAGGCCATAAATGCTGTGGCCGATCGGGTACTGGGCGACGAACAGGCGCGCCGGGCGGGGCCGGCGCGCGAAGCCGCGAAACATGGCCGTCTGCTCGGCCTCCGGCTCGGCCTCCAGCGCCTCCTGGGCGCTCAACTCGACATAGCCGCGGCCAAGCAGCACGCCGCGGATGGTGGACTCCGCGACGCTGCCGGTCGAACTCGGCGCGTAATGGGCGGCCCCGATCGTGAGTCATGTGGCGATTTACGATTTTACGATTGACGATTGACGATTACCAGGGTGCCGGTAGTGTACCACATCGGGAGGAAGGCGCAAGGAGGGCCGGTGACAAGATGACAAGATGACAAGGAGAGGGGGTGAAGGGGTGAAGGGGTGACAAGAAGAGGGAGAAAGGGGGTGAAGGGGTGACAAGGGCCTCACCCTTTCACCCCTTCACCTGCTTCGGTGGTCAGTGGTCGGTGGTCAGTGGCCGGCGAAAGATCGTCAGCGTCTCGTGGAGGATCGGCACAAACGCGCCGCCATAGCGGGTCTTGTTCGAGCTGACGTTGTGCTGCACCTTGACGATAATCCCTTCGAGATGGGCGCGGTCGATGCGCGGGACATCGGCGGTCAGCGGCTCATAGCGGCCCTGCCGCCGCAGATCGCCGATCAGCACCGCCAGCCGGCCACCGGGCGCCAGCAGCTCGAAGAAGCGCCAGTAGCCGGCGCGCAGCAGCGCCAGGAAGACGGCGACCGAAACGCTACGGCTCAGATCACGCGGGTCGTCGGTGTAGACCTTCATATCGTGGTAGGGCGGATGCCAGAAGATCAGGTCGTAGCCGGCGCCGATCTCGTCGCGCAGGCTGTCGGTGCCGGAACGCAGGTCGTAGCCCGCGTAGTCGACGCCCATGTCGGCGCAGACCTCGCGGCTGGTGCCGCCGCCCTCCATCGGGTCGAGCACGTGGCGCGGGGCGTAGGTGGCGCACAGATCGATCAGCAGGTACCCAGAGCAGTTGCCGGGGTAGCGGTTGTCGCCCCACGGGCCGCGGTCGGGGTAGCTAACCACGCTAGTCAGCGGCGAGCGGCGGCGCAGATATTCGGCTAGAGTACGTTGGTCGCGCATCCTGATCCGCGAAGTTATGCTATTGCGTGTTGCGTGTTGCGTGTTGCGTGTCAGCGCACCCTGACACGCAACACGCAACACAGACAAATGCCGATAAGCACGTCATGCGACCCAGGATACCACAGATCAGCGACCGAACTCGCCGCGCACCGGCTGATCCTTGATGCCCAGAAAGCGCTCGATCTCCTGCTCCAGGTACAGCGCCTGCTCCGAGTTCTCCAGGCCCGTCACCAGCTTCTCGTCCTTGCCGGTGTTGAGCGCCACGTGAACCTCATAGGTGTAATTCGTGGAGTTTTTTCCCCGGTGGATCTGCTCTTTGCAATACATCTGGCGGATGCCGGCGCTATCGAGCTGCTTCCGGCCGGGCCAGGGCAGCGGGCCGTGGCTGACGGCCAGCGCAACCCGGCTGACGTTGATAGTGGTGCGGTTGAAGTAGCCGGCGATCACGGTGTAGGTCAGGAAGACGCCGATCGCTGCGTGGCCGGTCGCGAAGAGCGCCATAATCCAGACGCCCTGCGAGAGCGCCATGCTGTACCAAAACAGCAGAAAGCCGTCCCAGATCAGGCAGAAGAAAGTCAGAAAGATATACTTCAGGCTGAACCAGCGCCTGATAATCGTGAGGTCATAACCGTTGTTGGCGACGGCAATGCCATTCGGCATAGGCACGTCGAGGCGTTTGGGCTGCTGTATGCCCGGCGCGTCGATCGTGCCCTCGAAGCTGAATACGGCGTTGCAGCCGGCGCATTTCGCGATCAGTCGGTCGAGGTTGATATGCTCGACCGAGATCTGTGAGCCACAGTATGGGCAGTTGAGTTTCACAGCGGCTCCTTTTACTACCAATTAGTACAGCTTGGCGTAAGATCGCCCACGATTTCTCATCACGAAGCTCGCGAAGACTCGAAGATCACGAAGGCTCTATAGCCATATCTATCAGTCCCCTTCGTGGTCTTCGTACCTTCGTGCTCTTCGTGGCAAAACTGCTGGTTTATTTACGCCGAGCTGGACTAGACGAAATCGGGCCGCCGGGCAAAAGACGGCCAGCCCGCAGCATAGCACAGACATGAACGATGGAGAAGCACACTATTGATTCGAGCGGGTAACGATTCGATAGCCGGCGCAGGGCTATTCTATGCTATGATTGGCCTGCTTGAAGACGCCCTGGAGTGCCAATGATCACCTCGCTGCTGATCGCCAATCGCGGAGAGATCGCCTGCCGGATCATCCGCACCTGCTGGCGGCTCGGGATTCGGACGGTGGCGGTCTACTCGGACGCCGACGCGCGGGCGCGCCACGTGGCGCTGGCCGACGAGGCGGTACAAATCGGCCCGGCGCCCGCGCGCGAGTCCTACCTGGCGATCGAGCCGATCATCGAGGCGGCGCGCCGGACGGCGACCGACGCCCTGCACCCCGGCTTTGGGTTCCTGGCTGAGAACAGCGCATTCGCCGAGGCGTGTGTAGCGGCGGGCCTGCTCTTCATCGGGCCGGCGCCGGCGGCGCTGGCGGCGCTGGGCGACAAGCGCGCCGCTAGGGAGCTGGTCGAGCGGGCCGGCGTGCCGATCATCCCCGGCTACGGCGGCGCCGACCAGGCCGGCGCGACCTTGCGGCGCGAGGCGGCGCGGATCGGCTGGCCGCTGATGGTCAAGCCGGCAGCGGGCGGCGGCGGCAAGGGCATGCGGTTGGTGCGGCACCCCGACGACCTGGACGCGGCGATCGAGTCGGCCCGGCACGAGTCGCGCCAGGCGTTCGGCACCGACGCGCTGCTGCTGGAGCAGGCGCTGGCGGCGCCACGGCACGTCGAGGTGCAGATCTTCGGCGACCAACACGGCAACCTGATCGCGCTGGGCGAGCGGGAGTGCTCGATCCAGCGGCGCTACCAGAAAGTGATCGAGGAGACGCCGTCGCCGGCGCTGACGCCGGAGCTGCGCGCGGCGATGGCTACGGCGGCAGTGGCGGTCGGGCGCGCGGTCGGCTACAGCAGCGCCGGCACGGTCGAGTTCCTGCTCGATCGCGAGGGCCGATTCTACTTCCTGGAGGTCAACCCGCGACTCCAGGTCGAGCACCCGATCACCGAGTGTGTCACCGGCCTGGACCTGGTCGAGTGGCAGATCCGGGTGGCCGAGGGCCAGCCGCTGCCGCTGCGCCAGGACGAGGTGCGGCCAGCGGGGCACGCGATCGAGGCGCGCCTGTACGCCGAGAGCGGGTTCTTGCCGGCGACCGGGGAGGTGCTGCTGTGGCGCGAGCCCGACGGCGAGGGGCTTCGCGTCGATAGCGGCATCCGGGGCGGCGACCAGGTCACCATCCACTATGATCCCATGCTGGCGAAGATCATCGCCCACGGCCCCGACCGGGCCACGGCTTGCCGGCGGCTGGCGCGGGCGCTGGAGACGACCAGTCTGCTCGGCGTCGGCAATAACCGCCTGTTCCTGCGAGCGGTGCTTGATCACCCAGCGTTCCTGGCCAGCGACCTCAGCACTGAGTTCATCGCCGACCATTTCGCCGGCTGGGCCGAGCCGGAGGGTGATACGCCATTGGCGCTGCTGGCCGCTGCCCTGGCCCAGTGGAACTCGACACCCGCAGATCGAGAACAACCCCGGCTACTGGCGCAACAACCCGAACCAACCGCAGCTCTATCAATTCGCGCTAGCAGGGCGCGACGAGCCGGCCGACGTCTGGCTGACGGCAGGGCGCCAGGGGCTGACCTGCCGGATCTCGACGACCGAGGCGCCAGCCGACTTGGCGGTGGAGCTGCACAGCCTGGATACGCATGAGATCACGCTGACCGTCGATGGGTACCGGCAGCGGGCGCTATACGCCCGCGACGGCGATCGGTGGTGGGTGCAGACGCGGGCGGGCGTGGTACAGATGCGCTCGGTCGCGCTGCTGCCCGAGCCGCAGGCGCCGGCCGACGCGGGCGGCTCACTGCGGGCGCCAATGCCTGGCGCGGTGCTGGCGGTGCTGGTCAAGGTGGGCCAGCGCGTGGCGAAGGGGGACGCGCTGATGAAGCTTGAAGCGATGAAGATGGAGCATACCATCCGCACGGCGGCCGACGGCGTCGTGGGGGCGATCCACTTCGCGCCGGGCGATACGGTGGAGGCCGACGCACTGCTGATCGAGATCGAAGAACTAACGAGAAAAGGGGGAGTTTGAGGGGTCGCCCCTCAGTCTCTCCCCTCCCACATTGATGTTTTACAGTTCCGGGAAAAGGGGGGTTTGAGGGGGCAGCCCCCTCAGTCTCTCCCTACCCACATTGTAAAAGGACATGTATGCAATACAAGTCTATCTTTCGGCCGGGGCTGTTTGCGGGGCAGACAATCATTATCACGGGCGGCGGCACCGGGATCGGGCGGGCGACGTCGCACGAGTTGGCGGCGCTGGGAGCACACGTGGTGCTGGCGTCGCGCAAGCAGGAGCACCTGGAGCCGACGCGCGCTGAGATCGCGGCCGCTGGGGGCGGCGTCACGATCCAGGTCTGCGATGTGCGCGACGAGGCGCAGGTGGCGGCGCTGTTCGAGGCGGTGCTGGCCGAGCGCGGCGCCGTCCACGGCCTGTTCAACAATGGCGGCGGCCAGTTTCTCTCCCCGGCCGACCAGATCTCGCTGCGGGGCTGGCAGGCAGTGGTGGAGACCAACCTGACCGGGACGTTCCTGATGTGCCGGGAGGCGTTCAAGCGCGGTATGGAGGCGCACGGCGGCGCGATCGTCAATATGCTGATCGACCACTGGCGCGGCTTCCCCGGCATGGCGCACTCGGCGGCGGCGCGGGCGGGGGTCGAGAACCTGACGCGAACGCTGGCGGTCGAGTGGGCGCGGGCGGGGGTGCGAGTCAATGCGGTGGCGCCGGGGGTGATCCAGTCGAGCGGGCTGGAGCGCTACGGCGAGGCGGGGCGGTCCTTCCTGGAGCTGGCGCGCCAGGACATCCCGGCCAAGCGCCTGGGCACCGAGAGCGAGGTGGCATCGGTGGTGACGTTCCTGCTTTCCCCGGCGGCGTCCTATATCAGCGGCGCGACGATCAAGATCGACGGGGCCAGCGGGCTGTGGCGGAAGACCTGGGAGATCCTCGACCATGATCGGGCGCCGGAGCCGTTCGATGGGTTCGCGGAGGAGACGTAGGATTCTCGGTTCTTCTCAGACATACCGCTGCTCCAACCGATCATGGGTCGCGCCAACCTGCCTGGCGACGCCGTGGGCATCCGGCTGCTCCCAGACTCGCAGCTCAATCACTGTTTTCCCTAACTGATCGAAGACCGCGTCGATCAGGCGGTTGAGCATGTCGCTGTCGTAGCGATCGGCCGGGATGGAGATGGTCGTCCTGGCTTGACCAGCGGCCAGGTAGTCCCACAGCAGCGACCCATGATGATTGTGAGCTTGCATCTTGGTGCTCCATCTTCACTTAGAGACAGCTTGATAAGGTGGAGTATACACCGCGCCCGGCCGGAGGGTATGTATCAAAAGATGTATTTACGGGGTTAATTTCAGAGCAGGCCCAGCTCGACCGTGGGCGAGGGTCTGGGTGCGGCTGTGGACGCCGAGTTTGCCGTACAGGTTGCTCAGGTGGCGCTTCGTAGAATGGCGCCACCTGAAACCTTGTCTTAACCACGAAGCTCACGAAGATACGAAGATCACGAAGGCCCGAAATGATTGATTTATCTAATGGGGAGTTTGCAGAGGAGGTGCCTCAAATTCCCCATTCCAACACGGATTAAACAGATGATACCTATCCGTACGAATATGATAAATATATGAACACACTTATCTCGATAATCCGTATCTATCCCGTGGCATCGATATTGCAGCACTACTCTTCCTGTGCCACAGTGTAGAAGATTGAGAGTGGCACATGGGTGCGGCAGCGATGTCGTTCAGATATAGCATCAACATCGCCACACACCCAACGATGAAAGGAGTTTATTATGAGTACGAAGCACACCAAATGGAATGTCACTACTGTTGTGGCGCTCATCTTGGGACTCTGCTGACAATCTCGGTCAGTCAACCAGCCGCCGCGAGCGGTGTTCGCATAACGCACGCCGAAGCGGCCAGTCGCCTCAGTGGTGCCGGCATCACTTGGTCATCGTCGGGCAACTGTAGCGACCGTAACAACGGCACGTGTACATCCTTCGAGCAAATCTACTCCGGCACGATCGACGGCATCATCACGCTGAAGAACGCCAGCGGTTGCGCGATCAATGTGACTGGCGGTACCGAGACCGGCCATGCGACCAACGGCACCGCGCCGGCGCCGTCCTACGCGACCCATTGGAACGGGTACAAGATCGACACTAGCCTCTCGACGTGCATCCAGAACTACGTCCAGGCCCACTTTACCTCGATCGCACCACGATCCAACGGCGACCCGCAGTGGCAGTCCGCCGCCGGGAATATCTACGCCAAGGAGGGCAGTCACTGGGATATCTACTACAAGTAGTATCGGTGGTGTCCATTATTGCCTGCGGCAGCAAGGTACTTTACCCATTTTTTTCCATCGATTCTTCGCCTGGTCGGGCGAAGAATTGATGGAAAAAGGAAGAACAAAGAACCACTTGTTATGTGGAGCGGCTTGGAGGGATGGTCCCTCCAAGCCGCCCTTTGCATGGAATGAATTGTACGGAGAAACGTGCGGATTAAGCGGGAGCTACGCAACCTAGCCCGCGCCGGTATTAGTTGGTATTGGTCGGTTTAGGCCCAGCCCATCGCCCGCCACTCGGCGAAGCGCGCCCGCAGGCGCAGCCCCGCCGCAGGCGCTAGGCGCCCGACCTGCTCGGCCAGCGCCGCCCGACCCTCCGCGCCGATCCGGGCGCCGGCCCACGCCACCAGGGCGGCGAAGCTGTAGGCCAGGTAGTCGCCGATCCACTGGCGAACGCCGGCCGGGCCGAGCACGCGCCAGGCGATCGGGACGATGCGCGGGTAGCGGCGGAACATGCCCAGGATCATACGGTGATAATCGCCCCAGCGCATCTGGTCGCGGAAGAAGCGCCGCGCCAGCTCCTCACCCAGATCGCTCAGGACGGTGAGAAAGACATTCTGTAGCGTGTTGACATTGTCGGGCGCCCCCCAGGGCTGCATAAAGCGGCTGAAGACCCAGTTGAGCGAGACATTGACCTGGTAGGCGCTGATCGCGCGCAGGTGGCGCGGGTCGAGCAGATCCTGGCGCAGCGCCTCGTGCAGCAGGGCCGTGGTGCGACCCAGGTTGCGAACGTGCGAACCAAAGCCGCAGAAGGTCAGCGGCGATTGCTGGGCGGCCGAATCGCCGACCGGCAGCACGCCGCGCAGCAGCGGCGCCTCCTGCCGCCGCAGGCTGTGGCGCGCGGGGATGTAACCATAGACCGGCTTGATATGGCGGAAGTCCGGGCCGGGGCGCTTATAGGTCGGCAGCAGGGCGAAGTAGTCCTCGAAGAGCTGCATCAGCGAAGGAGATTGGAGATTGGAGATTGGAGATTGGCCGGTGCTCAATCTCCAATCTCCAATCTCCAATCTCCGATCCCCAAGGGTGTCGTAGTAAAAGAGGTACACGGTCAGCTCGTCGCCGCGACCGGGGAAGCCCTCCCACAGATACTGCTGGCCGCGCTGCGCGTCGGCGACACTGACCAGGATGTCGCCGACACGCGGGTTGTGGGTGTCGGGCGCCGTGCCGGCAGCGAACCCGGCCGCGACGGTGCCGACGGTCGGGCAGACGCCGGCGAAGGGGTGGCCGCCGAAGCGCCGCAGCGCCAGCGGCGAACTGCTGCCCATGCCGTCGAGCAGCAGCCGCGCGCCATACCGCTCGACGCTCCCATCGGCGCCGCCGACCTCGACCAGCACGCGCGTGGGGCCCAAGTCGCAGGCGACGACGCGGCGAAAGGCCCGCCGGTCCAGCACCACCCCGCCGGCCTGCTCCAGCTTGCGGCGCGCCAGCCGCAGCAGCGCCCCCGCATCCAGGGCGACGGTCAGCACATCGCGCATCCGTAGCTCGGCCGGACGGCCCGCCCCGGCGTAGAAGCGAACCACGCCGCAGTCGTACTCGGCCATGATCACGTCGCGCAGCTCATCCCAAGCGCACAGGCCGGCCTCGACCAGCGCGCCCAGCTCGGCGCGCGAGATATTCCATTCGCGGTGGGCGCAACCAACCTCGTCCCGGTCGAACAACAGCACGCGACAGCCGTAGCGGCGCGCCATAACGGCGGCGTGCAGCAGCCCCAGCCCGCCGCCGGCGTAGATCAGGTCGTAGTCGGTTGGAGGTTGGAGATTGGAGATTGGAGATTGGGAGTAGCAATTTGTCCGTTGTCCGTTGTCTGTTGTCCGTTGCGTGTTGCGTGTTGCGTGTTGCGTGTTGCGTGTTGCGTGTTGCGTGCTTGTTCTTTGTTCTTTGTTCTTTGCTCTTTGTTCTCTGTCGTCGGTGGTCGGCGGTCGGCGGATGGCGTCCCAGGCCGCGTCGAGCTGCATGATGCGGTCCAGGTGGTCGAGCGCGCCCATCTCGGCGAACGCGGCGAGCGTGCGCGGGTAGCGGGCGAGACCGCCGCTTTCGGTCAGCCGATCGGAGATTGGAGATTGGAGATTGGAGAAGGTCCTCGTCATACTAGCTCTCGATCAGAAACTTCCCATCTTTGTAGAACAGTTCGCCATCGGCATAGGCCGCGCCGCCCTGGCGCATATCGCAGATCATATCCCAGTGCAGCGCCGAGCGGTTCTGCCCGCCGATCTCCTCGAATGAGCTGCCGAGCGCCAGGTGGATCGTCCCGCCGATCTTCTCGTCGAACAGGATGTTGCGGCTGAAGCGCTGGATATCGTAGTTGGTGCCGAAGGCCGCCTCGCCGAGCCGTAGGGCGCCATCGTCCATGGCCAGCAGCGAGTGCAGCAGGTCCTCACCCTTCGCCGCCGTCGCCCGCGTGACCTTGCCGTCCTCGAACACCAGCCGAACATCTTCGACCTCACGACCAGAGTATACGGCTGGGAAGCTAAAGCGGATGTGGCCCTGGGTGCTAGTCTCGTCGGGGCTGGTGAAGACCTCGCCGTCGGGGAAGTTCCTCTCGCCAGCGGCGTTGACCCAACTGCGCCCGGCGGTGTGGTAGGTTAGGTCGGTGTCCGGCCCGACCAGGCGGATGACCTGCTTGGCGCCCAGGAAATCGGCGATGCGCTGCTGCTCGGCCTGCACGGCCTGCCAGGCGGCAACCGGGTCCTCGCGGTCGAGCTTGCCGGCGTTGTAGACAAAGTCCTCATAGTCCGCCAGCGACATCTCGGCATCCTGGGCGGCAGCCTGGGTCGGGAACAGGGTGATGCTCCAGTTCGCCGCGCCGGCATGCACGCGCGCGAAGAAGCGCTCGCTCAGCTCGCGGTTGGCCTGGCGGCGCATGGCGATCTTCTGCGGGTCGGCGCCGCTCAGGCTCTTGGTGTTCTCGCTGCCCAGGATGTACAGCGACGCATCGATCTCCTCGATCTCCTGCCGCGCCAGGTTGGAAACATAGCGGATCTGGGTCTCGCTGCCGTGCTTGTACAGCAGTTCCTCGGTGCCCTCGATCGCGATACGCAGCAGCGGGTGTACGCCGAGCAGCAGCGCCTCGCGGTAGATCTCGCGGATCAGCGGCGCGGCCGCCTCGCTCGCGATGATCCGAAACAGATCCCCTTCTTTGAGTGGGAGCGAATAGCGCACCATCACGCGCGCCAGCTTTGCCACACGCGGGTCGCCCATAGTAATCTGTCCCTTTCTATGCGGTTAAGGCGGGAGAATAAAGAAGCCCTGTATCCGCCATTGTTTGTTCTTGGTTCTTTGTTCTTTGTTCTTTAGAGGCACGCGCCGCCGTTACGATTCTCGACGGCAATGCCGCGCTCCAGGATGATCGGCGCGATCGGCGATTCAGCCCAGAACAGCGTCGAGAGGAAGTCATTCGTATCGATCAACCGGCGCTCGACAGTTTCAAACTGTGCCCTAAACGGGTAGACCTCGACCCTGGCCCAAAAACGGGCTTGATAATAGGTCCTAGGGCCGTCCGGGTGGCCGGGGTCGTCGATGCGCTGGCAGCCGATGTACCGGCTGCGGACCACTCGCGCGCGGGCCTGCTCCCACACCTCGCGCGCAAGCGCATCCTCTAGCGACTCGCCCTGCTCCGGCTGGCCGCCGGGCAAGTCCCAGCGCTGGCCGTCGCCGGTCACAAGCACGATTTTCCGATGCTCGGTGAAGCAGATGCCGGATGCCTGGGTCGTGAGGTCGCGGGGCGGCACAAACGAGGCCGGCAGCCAACTGGCCGTCATACGCCGGCCCTCCCACATCACTTCTTCCTGGACTGTTACCGATTCGCTCATAGGCTGATTAGCTCCTGTAGCGCCGCGCCAAGCGCCGCCGTATCGTATCGGATCGTATCCTGTTTGTTCCACAGCACGCGCCTAGCTCCCCCACCCTCGGTCATATGGCGCGCAACCGACCGCACACCCAGCGCGGCGATTGCAGCAAGCTCGTCGTCGTCGGGCCGCAGCAAGAAGACCCCGTCGTCCTCGTACCGGCGCAGTGTGGCCGGGTCGGGGGCGCCGCGGTTGATCAGCGCGGCGTCGAGCGTGCCCGGCCCCAGCGCCTCGACGATCCGCCGGACGTGATCCAGCACAGTGTAGTCATCGGTCTGCCCTGGCTGGGTCGTGCTATTGCACACATAGACAACCGTTCCGCGTGCCTCCTGAAGCGCTGCGGCCATGCCCTCGAACAAGAGGTCGGCCAGCAGCGTCGTGAACAGGCTGCCAGGCCCCAGGACGACCAGGTCGGCGGTGCGGATCGCCTGGAGCGCCAGTGGGTGCGCCGGCGCCCCGTCGCGCAGGAACAGGCGCACGATCGGCGACTTGTTCAGGCCGCGCACAGCCAGCTCGCCCTCGACAATCGTCCCATCGGCCAGCTCGGCGCAAAGCTGCGTGTCGGCCGTCGCGACCGGGATCACCTTAGCCATGCAGCCGGCCATATGGGCGGCATAATCAACGGCGGCGCCAAAGTCGCCCAGGACCTGCGTGAGCGCCGCGATCAGCAGGTTGCCGAAGGCCATGCCCTCAAGCTGCGGCACGCCCGCCCCACTGAACCGATGCTGCAATAGCTCGGCCTGGAGCGGGTCGGTGGCGAAGGCCGCGATCGTGGCGCGCAGATCACCAGGCGCGGGAATGCCGCCGATCGCGCGGGCCAGCCCGGTGGAGCGGCCAGTGTCTGTGACCGCGATGACGGCGGTCAGTTGATCGGCGAAGGGTTGGACGGCTCTCAGCACCTGGCTGGCGCCGCCGCCGCCGCCGACTGCGACGATATGGAAGGAGTCTGTCACTGTGGTGTATCAGTCGCTTGTGATTTGTCTAGAGCCTCAATGTGCTGTAGCCAACTATCAAAGTGTGGGCACTTTGCGCGCAACACCGTCAGGCCGATTTTCGCGGCGATCAAAGGCCCAGCCGATGATTTTCGTCCTGCATATTCAGGTATCAACTGTATGATTCTTTTTGATGGTGCGGTTTCTGGATTATCGTTAATAAGCTCCGGCGAAGCGAACCCATCTGCCATTTGAATAAGCTGGCGAATTGGCTGCTCGTGTTCGATAAACTCCCAATCAAATTTCTCAGGATTGGCTAGAAGCAGCGCCTCGAACTCATGCAACTGGATGTAAGGGATAAAGCGCAAATGCCCAAGATCAGCCTTAAATGCCGCTTCCAGGGCTTCTACACGTCTATACGGATCACCCAGACGACGTGCATTGGCATAGTTTGGGAAGTCGTCAGGGAGGGCATAGAGATCGAACATTGTCGAAAAAAAGGCGTCACTATTTTGATCCTCGCGCATCCATCGTTCTAAATCGCGCTTTGCACGCTGGTAGTCAAGCAACCCACCGCGATAAATACGGGTACTTTGATCGGTGCGGCTACGATGGCGGCTCGTCTCAACCGATCGTACATCAATAGAGATACTGAACTGTCCACAGTGGTTGACCAGTACCTGGTTGACGAACGTTTCCTCTGTTTGGCCCTCAACGATCATATGGAGCCGGATCATCACCCTGGCCTCCCACCCAGCACATTTTTCTCCCACAGTTCAGCCAGCGAGTATTCCGAGAGCCAGTCTTGCAGTTTGACCGGATCGAGGCGGTGGAACATTGATGCCCGATCTGGCCGATCAACAACAATAATTTGCTCAGGTTCAAAGTAGTCGATCAGCGTCATTGACTGTGTGGAAAGGATAACCTGGCGATGGAGCGAGACACTTTTCAGTAAACCAGCGATAATGTTGATCGCATATGGATGTAACCCTAATTCCGGCTCATCGAGAATGATAACGCTTGGTAACTCTTCAGCCGGTTGAAGGAGCAGTGTTATCAGTGCTATTGCTCGTAGTATGCCGTCGGATGCTTGATGTGCGCCGAAAATCGCATCACTACCACGCTCGCGCCATTGTAGAAGAACCGAATGAGCGATTGGCTCTAGGACAAAATCGCCGAAAAAAGGGGCGATCAGTCGAATAACCTCGACAATACGAGCATAAGCACGTGGCTCGACATCACGCAGACGTAGGAGAAGTGGCGCCAGATTGGCTCCATCGTCCCTTAAGAAACGATTATCGTTGATGTCCCACCGCTGGCGGATGCGCGCGGATTCGGACGTGTTATGGAATTGATAGACGACGCAGCGTTTCAGCAGATTAAGAATGTATCTGGCACTACGTTTGCCCTGTTCAGCCTGCTCGATCAATCGCATTTCGCGATGACCGGCGCCTAACAATGTCCAATCGTGTTGTTTGCCGGGTGGTGTAAAACGGTAGCGTTCGTCGGCAAAAATCAACGTATCCGGAGCCGCATAATTGAGCCGCATGGCATACTCATTCCTGCCATCACTTGTCTCGAACGTGAGCGCGGCGTTGATTTCGGGTGTGGTGCTGGCTCCGTCATGCAACAGGGCGTTAGCTCCACCAACTTTTCCAACGAAGAATTGCAAATTGCCGGGCGCAGGTGTCATCCAATTAAGCAGCTTAAAGAAAGAGATCAGGTTCGACTTACCTGCCCCATTGGGTCCGATCAAGACGTTGAGTGACGTGAAATCAAGTGTAGTGGAATGGAGCGATTTAAAACCACTCAGTTCAAGGCAAGTTAATGAATCCATTCCACTACCCTCTTTATCCATATTTATTTGCGTTCATCTGCGCCCAAAGAAAGCCCAACTGGCTCGAACGCGTGGACGGCCTCGGCCTCGGCCCGCGCCAGCGCCGCCTCGCCGCCGTCGGGCGGCCCGGCCTGCGCGCGCCGCGGCGCCCCATCGGTCATGCTGACGCGGCTACCGCGCGTCATCGCGAACACCTCGCGCAGCATCAACTCATGCCCCGGCGAGAGCGTGAGCTTGCGGCGGCCCATAACCTTGCGGGCCACGTCGATCATACCGTCGATCCGGTACTCGCGAAACACCTCCCCGCCCCAGGTGAACGGCGGAATCGTCTTGGGGGCGAAGTGGATACCGAAGATATTCGATCCGGTGCCAATCACCGCGCCGCCGTTCAAGTGCAGGCCGATGCCCAGCTTGACGTGATCGGCCAGGAAGCAGCCCAGCTTGAGAATGCCGCTGTCGATCTGGCCGAACCCTTCGAGCACGACCCGGATCGTGCCGTAGGTGTTCTTGAGATCGCTATTGGTCGTCATCGCGCCGATGTTGACCCACTCGCCAAGGTAGGAGTGGCCCAGGAAGCCGTCGTGGTGCTTGTTGCTGTAGCCCTGCACAATGCTGGCCTCGACCTCGCCGCCGATCCGGCAGACCGGGCCGATGGTCGTCTCGGCCCGGATTCGAGCGCTGGAGATCAGCGCGCCTGGGCCGAACGCGGCTGGCCCCTGGATAAACGAGAACGGCTCGATATGCGCCGCGTCGATCACGATCGGGCCGTCGCGGGCGTCGAGCACCAGCGGGCCGTCCAGCCGCGCCTGCGGGTGAATGAAGACCTGGGCCGGGTTGTGGATCACGACCGAACGGTCGGCCGGCGGGCGATCGGCGGCCGAAGGCCACTCGTTGCGGCCCAGGAGCACCGGCAGGTCGCGCCCGATCTGCTCGCCATTGGCGGCGATCAGGTCCCAGGGAAAGGTCAGCATGCGCGCCTCGACCTCGACGACGCGCGCGAAGCGGCGCAGCTCGGCCAGCGCCAGCTCGGAGCGCTGCTCCATAAGGTACAGCAGCACGGCGCTCGCCAGCGCGGGCGACAGGCGCGCGCCCAGCAGCACCGCGCCGTCGAGCACGCCTGGCCCGGCGTCGGCCACGTATACCGTGTTAAGCGGCGCCGCCAGCAGCTCGGGCAGCCAGGTGACGTCCATCGCGCGCCCATTGACAAACGTCAGCGGCGTGCTCTGGCTGAGTAGCGCCATAGGCCAGCGCCCGGCGCCGTAGACGCCGGCCAGGTGCGGCCGGCAGATCGCAGCCGGCGCGCGCCCAAGCAGCGCGGCGATGCGCTCGCGCAGCGTGAAGAGCCCGCAACGCAGCTCGAACACCGGCCGTGAGTAGACCAGCGGCAGGAAGATCCGGTAGCCCTCGTCTTCAAATAAGATAACGGTATTAGACATTTTGATTTACGATTTGTCTCAGAAACTGTTTGGAAAGAGAGATTCTTGAGGGGCGGCCCCCTCAAACTCCCCCTTTTCAAACAATCTCTGATTGGTGGGAAGGGATCCTTGAGGGGCGGCCCCCTCAAACTCCCCCTTTTCAAACAATCTCTGATTGGTGGGAAGGGATCCTTGAGGGGCGGCCCCCTCAAACTCCCCCTTTTCAAAATTCACTCCCTGCGTAGGATCTCCAGGATGGCGCTGGACAGCTTATCCGGGTCGTGGCGCAGCACCCGCACGGTGCGGCTCTCGCCGGGGCGTTCAAGTGAGGCAATCAACTCAAACATCGCCGACGCCAGGTCGGCCTCGATCACGATCGCCCCCTCCAGAACCACGTCGTACGCGGTGACGCGGTCGGTCGTGCTGACCACGGTCTCTTCGTAGTCCTCCGGGCTCAGGTAGACCGGATTCTGGTTGGCCGCCGCGTAGATCTGGCGCACCTCCGGCTGGATGCGCTGAGCATTGACCAGCACATAGTCCGGCGCGAACCCGCCGAAGCGCACAATCTGATGAATATGGTCGCCCACGCCGAAGCCGGTCGTCAGGCCCGGCTCGGTCATCAGGTTGCAGATGTAGATCTTGCGCGCCTTGCTGCGCTTGATCGCCTCGCGCACATCCGGGAGCAGCAGATTAGGGATGATGCTCTCGAACAGGCTGCCCGGCCCCAGGATGATCGCGTCGGCCTCGGTCAGCGCGTCGAGCGTGAGCCTAGTCACGTTGAGCGGCGTGGCGCCATCGTCGCCCGGCGGGCCGGCCAGGAACATATTAGAGACGTAGCGCGGCGCCAGCAGCTCGTCGTGTGAGATGTTTTGCTGGATATCAAGCCGGGCTCCGTCGTCCAGCTCGACTTCGACCAGCATCGGCGCCGGGGTGGGCGCGACGAAGTAGACCTTCTCGAAGTGGAACAGGCTCGACGCACGGTAGTAGTACTCCACCGGGTCCTGGACTGGCGTGATACAGGTCAGGCGGCTGGCGGAGCGACCCAGGCTGGCCAGGATCAGCATCCCGGCACCGCCGGAGAGCACGGCGATCTCGGGGACGCCGATATCATGCCGGTAGCCCAGCACCAGCCCTTCCTCGACCTCCGACCCGGCGCGCAATGGGATGACGGCGACGCCGCTGAGCTGCCAGATGCCGGCTGCCAGCACCACCAGGCCGGCGATCGTCAGGATCAGCCCGCGCACCCAGACTGGGATGGCCTGTAGCGGGGCGGTCAACCCCGTCGCATCATACAGCACGATCAACAAATAGGCGACACCCAGCGAGAGCAGCACGATGCCGATAAACGCGAGTGCCAGCGGGCGAGCAAGGTATGCTAGTGAGGAGAGGCGTTTGAAGATTCGCTGCATAAGATCAGATTTAGACAAGGTTTCGGGTGACGCCATTCTACTTTACACTGTGAGTGGGAGAGACTGAGGGGGCAGCCCCCTCAACCCCCCTTTTTTCCAGAACCGCTCATGATTTGCCCTTGACTTCATCGATCAGCGGGCGCAGCTTGCTGCTAAAGCGCGCGACCAGCTCGATCAGCAGCAGCGCAACCAGTGTCGCATCGGGCGTGGTGCCATAGCGGCCGAGCGTCAGCTCGCCCGACGCGGTGGCGCCGACCACCAGGCTATTACGGTCCTGGTTCAGCAGCTCGGCGATTCGCGTGGCCGGGTCGCCGAGCGGCTCGACCTTCATGCCGGATGCCTCCTCCCAGGCGCGCAAACTCGCGGCACGCTCCCCCAAGTCTGCCGGCTGCGGCACGATCACCATGCCGCGCTGGCGCCCCTGCCGGCCGACATACTGCGCCAGCAGCAAGGCCAGATCCAGCACCGGCACGATCTCGCCCAGGTTGTCGGTCGCGCTGATGGCGCGGCCATCGGCGGAGATAGCAACGCCGAGATGCGAGTCGCTCTCCTTGACCAGCTTACGCAGCCGGTTCAAGCCCGCCTCGGTCGGCTGCGGCGGCTGGCGGCCGAAGAGCGGGTCGGTCTCGCGATTGATCTCAATCGCCTTGGTCTGGCCGCCCTCGCCCAGCGCCGCCGGGATGTAGCCGCTGGCCGTCCCATTCATCGGGTCGACGAACACTGTCAGAGGCGCGCGACGAATCAGATCGATGTCGACCGCGGCGCGCAGCGTCTCCAGGTAGGGGGTGCGCAGATCGATCTGAGTACGCGGCGAGTCGTCAAGCGGCGGCGGCGGGAAGGCCAGCGGCGGCTCGGCGCCGTCGGGGGCCAGCGGCCCGCCCTCAAGCAGCGGGCGATCGGCGGAAGGCGCCAGCACGACCAGGCCATTGCACCAGAACGGCTGGTTGCCGGCCGACACGATCAGGGCCGTATCGGCGCGGCGCTGCTCCAGCGCCAACTCGATCGCCGGGAACGGCGCCGGCGTCGGGCAGAAGCTCATTTGGACGCCGTGATCCTCCAGGCTACGGCAGGCGTAGCGCGCGAACTGCGCGGCCATAAAGCGCGTATCGTGCGCGACCAGGCAGCTCCACTTGCGCGCGACCAATGCCTCGGAAAGCCAGCGACAGCGACGCCTGACGCCGTCCAGCGTAAAGTCGAGGGTGTAGATACCCTCCCAGTGATGGCGATGCAGACGCGGACGCTGGCTCATAGCGGGTCAGGGATTGGAGAATAGAGATTGGTGATTGGGCTGGGCCGCAATCTCCAATCTCCAATCTCGCATTATGAAAGTCCGTGAAGCTTTTTAAACTCGCCGACCTTGCCAAGCATCAGGGTGCGAATCTCCGCGACGCGCTCGCTCGTGTGCGCCTCAAAGCGTGTCGTGATCGCCGGCTCGGTGTTGGAGGCCCGCACTAGCCCCCAGCCGTCGCCAAAATCGACCCGCACGCCGTCCACGTCGATGACCCGATAGCTGCCCGCGAACTGGTCACGCAGGTACTCGATCGCTAGGAACTTGGTCGCCTCGTCGAAATGCAGTCGATCCTCCGGCAGCGACGGCAGCACCGGGTAGGGCGCCAGGGCCTGCTCCAGCGTTTGGCCGCTCTGCTCCAGCGCCGCCAGCAGTTGGCAGCCGGCGAAGGTGCCGTCGTCGTAGGCATGATACTGCATATCGGAAAAGATGTGGCCGCTCAGCTCGCCGGCCAATGGCGCACCGACCTCGCGCATCTTAGCCGAGCCATTGGTGTAGCCGGTCTTCCACATCACCGGAGTGCCCCCGAACGCACGGATCGCGTCCTCCAGCACGGTGCTGCACTTCACATCGAAGACGATCGGCGCCGGGCCGCCAGCCAGCGCATGCCGCGCCAGCACAATCAGGTAGCGATCGGCGTAGACCATCGTCCCGCTGCCGTCGACGACGCCGAGCCGGTCGCCGTCGCCGTCCAGCCCGATGCCCAGCGTGGCGCCGCTGGCGCGCACCGCGCGGATGAGGTCGGCCAGGTTGGCTTCCTTCAAAGGGTCCGGGTGGTGATTGGGAAAGGTCCCGTCGGGCTCGATAAACAGCGGCACGACCTCGCAGCCGATTGCCTCGAACGTCCGCACCGCGATCGGGCCGGCGACGCCGTTCCCGCCGTCGAGCACGATCTTGATCGGCCGCGCCAGCCTGACGCGGTCGGCGACATCCTGGATATAGATTTCGCCGATGTCAAGCTGCTCGTAGCCGCCGGGGCCGGAGGCGAACGCGCCGCCATTGGCCAGCCGCTCGACCTCCTGGATCTGCTCGCCCGACAATGGCTCACCGCCGTAGACTGGGTCGGCCCGGCGCAGCTTGAGGCCGTTGAAGTCCGGCGGGTTGTGGCTGGCGGTGACGACCGCGCCGCCGTCGGTGCCCAGGTAGGCCATCGCAAAGTACATGACCGGCGTCGGGACCATGCCGATGTCGATCACGTCGCAGCCGGTGTCGCGCAGGCCGGCGATCAGGGCGGCGGCGTAGGCCGGCGAGGTCAGCCGCGCGTCGCGGGCGACCACGACCCGCCGCCGGTCCTGGCCCGCCTCGCGCGGCTGCCGGCGGAAGAAGGTGCCGGCGGCGCGCCCCAGGGTGTGATACACGTCCTCGGACAGATCGACATCCACGATACCGCGAATGTCGTAGGCACGAAAGATCGTCGGGTTGACCGCGTAGCTCATCGGCGTATCCTCAATGAAAAGCGCTGGCTGGATGGTAGCTTAAAGGCCGCGTTCCGTCAAGGCAGTCGAGGAGCCGCCCCCACGCTACTCGACGATCAGCGCCGTAACCATGCCGAACATCCCGTGCTCGGACTCGGCGTGCGTGAGGATGTGGCAATGGAACGCCCAGACCCCCGGTTCGGTGCAATCGACGAGCACATCCCAGCGCTCGCCGGGCGCCACATTCAGCGTGTCGCACATAAACGGCTGCGGCAGATTCCAGCCGTCCTTGGCGAACACCAACTGCGGCAGGCCGTGCAAGTGCATCGGGTGGATCATCAGCCCCTCGTTCATATAGCGGATGCGCACCTTCTGCCCCAACTTGGCCGTCAGCGGCGCGGTGGCCGGGAAGCCCTTGCCATTGATCGTGAACCCGCCCAGTTGGTCGTTCAGGATCATGGTGTACTCACGGTCGGAGGCCGGGTCCTTGCGCTTGTCCTTGGGCTCGATGATGAACGCCCCCAGCATGCCCTGGCCGACCTGCTTGGTCGCGTTCAGGTGCGAGTGGTACATATGCGAGCCGGGGTTCCGCGCCACGAACTCGTAGGTGAAGCTCTGCCCCGGCTTGATCGGCGGCTGAGTGATGAACGGCACGCCATCCATCTTATTCGGCACCATCACACCGTGGAAGTGGACCGCCGTGCTCTCGGCCAGCTCGTTCTTCACCACTACGCGCACGCTGTCGCCCTCGACGACGCGGATCTCGGGGCCGGGCACCTGGTCATTGTACGACCAAGCCTCGACCACCTGGCCCGGCGCGACCTCGAAGGGCGTCCGCTTACAGGTCAGCTCAAAAACCTTGACGCCGTTCTCGAGCTTCGGCTGGAGCGGCTGGTTGCCGGTGCCCTGAGTCTTGACCCCGGCGACGAAGGCCTTGATGCCGGCCTCGTGCATGGCGTCCATCTCATCGACCGTCGGCGTGCCGGTCTGGGTCGGCGGCGCGGCCTCGTGCTGCATCGTGGCCTGCTCGGCGGGCGCTTGGGTGGCGCCGGTGCCGCAGGCGGCCAGCAGGCCACCGACCAACGGCACCCCCACCCCAAGCGTGGCACCCTTCAGAAAGCTGCGTCGGGATGTGTGTGTGGTCTGTCTATCTGTGGTGAACATCTATCGTTCCTCTCCCGCCGGCGCAGAGCCGGCACTGCGAATGTCCACCGCTAGGATAGCAGCCACGCGGCAGCTTGTGAGGAAAGGAACAATAACATATGGTTGCGGCCCGGCAACACTTCACTGTCTAGGTGCCGTCGGGGGTCTCGACCAGCGCCAGGAGCAGCCAGAACGCGAAGGCCAGGTCGGGGACGAAATAGAAGTTGTCCACCAGGCCATGGACCAGGGCGGCAGCCATGGCCGCGAGCGCGCCAAGCCCGAGCGGCCCGCCCCGCGCCAGGGCCGCGCGGAGGAAGCGGGCCAGCAGCCAGCCGAAGGCCAGCAGGCCCAGCGGCCCAACTCGCAGCCAGGTGTCGAGGAACAGGTTATGGGGATGGGCGGCGAAGACCTCGCTGGAGTTGAGCAGCGCGGGGTCGATCAGGCTGCGGCCGAACTCGGGGTTGTGGTACTGATAGAATTGGTCCAGCCCGATGCCCAGCGGGTGCTGCCGGATGTAGGCCAGCGCCTCACGCCAGAGCAGCAGCCGCGCCTGGTCGCTGCCGCCGCCCAGGCCGCCGCGCAGCGTCAGCGCCAGCCCGCCCAGAACCACCAGCGCCACGAGCGCTACCGACCACCGACGAACGACCACCGACCACCGACTGTTGAGGATGGAGGATGGAGGATGGAGGATGGAGGATAGCAGCACGGCCCCTGCGACCACGGCGCCCAGCCAGGCCGCGCGCGAGAACGAGACGACAATGCCGGCCAGGCAGAGCAAAGAACAAAGAACAAAGAACCAAGAATAAAGGAATAGAGGTTTGTTCTTTATTCTTTGTTCTTTGTTCTCGAAGAGTGCCAGCGCCGCCGCAAGCGGCCAGATCCGGCCGAGGTACAGCCCAAGGTTGTTGGGGTGGCCGTAGACCGAGGTGACGCGCCGCAGCCCGCCGGCCTCGACGATATTCTCGCTGAAGTCGCGCTTCGCTCCCAGGAGCGGCTCGACGACATCCAGCCCGACAAACTGGAGCAGCCCCAGCAGCCCGACCGCCGCCCCGCCCAGGATGAAGGCGATGGCGAGGGGTGAAACGTGATGCGTGAGTTGCGTGTTGCGTGTTGCGTGTTGCGTGTTGCGTGTTGCGTCACCTGTCTGTTGTCTGTTGTCAGCAGTTCTTTGTTCTGTGTTCTTTGTTCTTTGTTCTGGGTCATCGGTGGTCGGTGGTCGGGTGTAGGCTTTGACCAGCGCGTAGAACAGCAGCGGCTCGACGATCAGCCGGCGAAACTCGCGCAGGGCCTCGTCGCGGCCATCCGGCACGGCTAGCAGCACGCCCAGCGCGCCGGCGACCAGGAAGAGCAGGTGGGGGATGAAACGTCTTGCGTCTTGCGTCTTGCGTCTTGCGTCTTGCGTCTTGCGTCTTGCGTCTTGCAGGAGGCGCCAGAGCCAGCCCGCGCCCGCCGCGCCGAGCGTCACTAGCAGCACCGCCTCGTGCAGCGGCAGCAGGAACTCCTCGGCGCGGAGGCCGCTGATCGCAGCGGGGATCAGGTAGAGCGGGGCCGTGAGCGGGACGAACAGCAGCGCCAGGCCGGGACGCAGCAGCGCCAGTGCGCCGAAGATCAGCAGCCCGGCCAGCGCAAGCGGCGCGGCGCCTCCGCGCTGGAACAGCGCCAGGCCCAGCGCCATACCGGCCAGCACCGCCGGCGTCGGCAGCGGGAGTGAGCGGGCGCTGGTGGTTTCGTGCGCCTGGGGGGTATGCATGGGCAACTCGCTCGTCTTTTCTTATACTAACTTGCGTTCTGGTAGAGAGGAGGAAAATGGGAGAAAACAAGATCGTGGAGGGCGGCCCCTGTACTGTTTCCCGTGTTCAGCACCTCTTGACTTACTAACCTCGTGACCTGTGTGCGTAGCGATTTCGCTCGCTGGGAGCGGATGTATGGAGCAGGTGCAGGACACGATGATGGTAAACCGCGAGGTGCTAATGATGGGAAACAGTACAGCCCCTCCACACCTCCCCGCCGAAAGATGCCACATCGTGAGCGTTATTGTATCACCGGCCCCGGTCGAGCGCCGCCCGCAGCGCCAGCGCGCCGACGACCGCCAGCCCGGCCAGCAGCAGGGCCGGCGCGAGTGACCAGAGCCAGGGTAGAGGACGGGCGCGCCCGACCAGAAACGCTTCCGGCGGTCGCGGCCCTTCGATCAGCGCGGTGTGGGGGCCGTCGGCCAGGCCAGTGGCGATGGTCAGCGTGCCGCCGCCGACCAATGGATTCAGGTGGATCGGCGCGCCGCCGTCGATCGAGATGGTGAGCGGGCTGACCAATCGGGCCAGCGCGAAGGAGGTCCCTTCAAAGCGCACCGACCACCCGCCCGCCTGCTGCGTGACCGCCGGGTGGCTCCAGGCGTGCGCGCCGACTCCGGCGACCGGCCCGCCGGCGACGTGGGCTTTGAGCATGGTGTAGGCCGGCAGCGGGTTGAAGTCGCGGTCCACGATCGCGAAGTATGGTGTCGTGTCGCGCGGGTCGGGGTCGGGGCCGCCCCAGCGCAGGAACCAGACGTTCATCACCCCGATCCAGGGCCACTCGCGGCTGGCCCGCTCAAGCTGGCCGACCATGTACTCGCCCTTCTGTTGCTCGGAGACCGGCGGCCCCCAGGCGGTGCGACCGGCTGCGTCGAGGAGTGGCGGCGGCGCGCTGTTGTAGCCGAACTCGCTGATCCAGATCGCCTTGCCGCCGTCGCCGTTGCGCTGCATGACCTCGCGCAGCAGCACCACCCGCGAGACGTCGATGCGCGTGTCGATCGGCCGCGACCAGCTCCAATTGCCCCGCCCGCGCAGGAATACGTAGCGGTGCTCGCTGGGCGGCTGGCCCAGCCCATACGCCTGCGCCGACATGATGTCGAAGTATTGGGCGCCGCCGGCTGCGTAGACCCGGTCGAGGTACTCCAGCTCGTTGATCGGCGCAATGCGCGGCTCCAGCCCGTCGGTGGGCGAGAGGCTGGGGAATAGGACGACCGCGTCGGGGTTGGCACTTTTGACGGCGGCGTACGCCGGCCGCAGCAGCGAAACGAACTCTTCCGGCGAGGGCATGCGCCAGTTCCATTCATAGGCGAGGTTGGGCTCATTCCAAACCTGCAAGTAGCGCAGCTTGCCGCGATAGCGCCCGGCGACCGCGCCGAGGAAGTCGGCGTAGTCGGCGTAGTTGTCGGGCGGGCCGGTCGAGTTGCCGTTCTCCTGGATGCCGGCTTGGAACTGTGGCGTGGCGTCGGCCTGTGCCCGCGCCCAGGCGGGTGGGCGGTCAACCCGCACGATCAGCTCAAGGCCCAGCCTCTGCGCTTCGGCGACGATGAAGTCGTACTTGGCCCATGCGTCCTTGTCGTTCTTGTGGTCCCAGAAGTCGCCCTTGCCGGCGATCTCGATGTCTTCCCAGGGCATCTGGATGCGCACGAAGCGCGCGCCCAGCTCGCGGGCCAGCTCCAGCGTGCGAGTGACTTTGGCCGGCTCGGCCTCGTACTGGATGTTGTAGGCGTTGACGCCCAGCCGGGGTACGTCGGCCCCGGCGATCGGCGGCAGGGCCGGCGTGTAGGTGACGCCGCGGTTGGTGGCGTTGTCGAGCCAGGCGAGCGCGGCGAGCCCGGCCAGCAGCAGCGCGGCGGCCGGTAGCAGCACCCGCAGGCGCCGGTGGAGCGGTCGATAGCTCATGGTTAGATCGTATCCTTGGGGTAGGTTGGTACTATAGAGACGTATTGTGGGGGCACACGGTAACGCTTTGAGTGTCGCGTGTTGCGTGTTGCGTGAGTCGGCATGACGCAACACGCAACACGCAACACGTTTCACGTTTCACGACGGCGGCGTGATCGCGCGCAGGAACCGGGCGCTTTCCTCCGGCAAGGCGGTGTTGATAAACATGCCGGAGCCCATCTCGAAGCCCGCGACGCGGGTGACGCGCGGGACGATCGCCAGGTACCAGTGCAGGTAGTCGGACTGGCGCTCGTGTTCGGGCGCGGAGCGGATGACGTAGTTGTAGTCCGGGTCGTTGAGGCCGAAGTAGATCTTACGCAGCAGCTCGCGCAGCAGCCCGCTCAGGTCGCGCAGTTCCTCCGCCGAGGCGTCCAGGAAGCTGCTGGCGTGCCGGCGCGGGACGACCCAGAGGTGGAACGGCGAGAAGGCCGCGTAGGGGATAAAGGCGCTGAAGTAGGCGCTTTCGAGGATGATGCGGGCTTGCTCGCGCTCCTCGGCCCCGCGCATCCGGCAGATGACGCACTCGCCGTTGTCGTCGAAGTAGCGCCGAGCCTCCTCAATGCGAGCGCGGATCGAGTACGGCACTACCGGCAGCCCCATGAGCTGGGTGTGCGGGTGCAGCAGCGAGGTGCCGGCAGTGGGGCCGTGGTTTTTGAAGTAGACGATCTGCTCGACGCGCGGGTCCTGCTGGAGTGCCAGGCCGCGCGCCTGAAAGGCGCCCAGCATGCGCTCGATATCCTCGGCCGGCTCAAGCGCCGGGCAGGTGTTGTGCAGCCGCGACTCGACCAGCACCTCGTGGTAGCCGACACCGGAGATCGCGCAGTTGATGCCGTCGAAGCGCCGCATGCGCTCGCCGGACTCCTGGAGCGCCGGGTAGCGGTTGGCGACCACCCGCAGCAGCCAGTCGCCCTGGGCCGGGATGCGTAGCCGCTCCAGGTCCAGCTCTTCGTTGCCGGGGCAGAATGGGCAATTGGCGGCGAACGCCGGCCGATTCTCGATGCGCTCCTTGTCCTCCTGGACGAACTGCTCCGGCCGCTTGGCCCGCTCGGTGGCGATGATGACCCACTCCTTGGTCGCGATATTCTGACGGAGCTCTGGCATCTCCGACTCCTCGAAGCTTGAACCGGGGTCGCCGGCGCATTATAGCATCTCTTGAGAAATCCAGTAGAACAACCGACTTCAACGGATTTACCGGATTGGAAACGGATCGAACGGAGGGTCCTCGGTTTCCGTGAAATCCGTTCTGTATCAGTTAAATCCGTTGAGCTGATGTTGTCATACCAGGTGATCGATCGTGCCCAGCGGCTGATCGAGGCTCAACCAACGGCTGATCGAGTTCCAACCCGCCGCGGAGCCAGGGTCGATGAGCCGCAGAGCCAGGGTCGATGAGCCGCAGAGCCAGGGTCGATGAGACGCTGACTCGGTGCTCACCCCAGCGGCTGATCGAGTCGTGATCAGCCGCTGGCTCGGCGCCGACCCGCCAGGGTGGTATCATGGGCAGAAAGGGGCGACGGCTCCCCCCATCCCCCGCTCCCTCTCCCCGGCGTGGGAGACAAGCGAAGCGCAGAGGGCGGGCTGGCCTGTGGTGAGGGGCTATTAAAAGGAACATCATGAATCAACGCTTACGTACCGCCATCGTGGGCGCGGGGATCGGTAGACAGCATGCGGAGGCATACCAGGGCCTGAGCGATCAATTCGAGCTGCTGGCGGTCTGCGACCTGGACGCGGCCAGGGCGCGCGATCTGGCCGAGACCTACGCTGTCTCGCGCGTGGCCGCCGATCTGGCCGAGCTGTGCCGCATGGACGACCTGGACGTGATCGATCTGTGTACACCGCCGCACCTGCACTTCGAGCAGATCCAGCAGGTGCTGGCGGCCGGCAAGCACGCGATCTGTGAGAAGCCGCTGGTCGACTCGCTCCGGGCAGTGGATGAGTTGATCGCGGTCGAGGCGCGCTCAGGACGGCGGGTGATGCCGATCTTTCAGTACCGCTTCGGGCACGGGCTGCAGAAGCTCAGGTATCTGGTGGACCAGGGCTGGCCGGCACGACCTACCTCTCGACCGTCGAGGTGGCGTGGCGGCGCGGCCCGGCCTACTACGCCGTGCCCTGGCGCGGCAAATGGCGCACCGAGCGGGGCGGGACACTGTTTAGCCACGCCATCCATGCCACCGACATGCTGACGTATATCGCCGGCCCGGTGCGGCGGCTGTACGCCCACCTGACCACGCGCGTCAACCCGATCGAGGTCGAGGATTGCGCGGCGATCGCGCTGGAGCTGGCCGACGGCTCGCCGGCCACGCTGGCCGTGACGCTCGGCTCGACGACCGAGATCACCCGTCACCGCTTCTGCTTCAGCAACCTGGTGGCCGAAAGCAACACGCGGCCGTATAGCAACTCGGCCGAGCCGTGGACCTTTAGCGGCGATACGCCGGAGCTGGCGGCGCGGATCGAGGCGGCGCTGGCACACTTCACGCCGCTGCCGGAGGGGTTCGCGGGGCAGTTCTATCGGTTCCACGAGGCCCTGTTGCACGGCGCCGAGCTGCCGGTCACGCTGGCCGATGCACGGGCCGCGCTGGAGCTGATCACCGCGATATATACTTCGGGGCGCAGTGGCCAGGCGGTCGAGCTGCCGATCGGCGACGCGCACCCGAACTATGCCGGGTGGCTGCCTGACTGGGCGTGAAGCGTGTTGCGTGTTGCGTGTTGCGTGTTGCGTGAAACGTGGTGCGTGTTGCGTGTTGCGCGAAGGGACCTCACGTTTCACGTTTCACGCCGGAAGTTTCTCAGCATTGTCTCATGTTCCACCCAGAAGAACGTGCTATAGTTGGTCATTGCAAGAGTTCACGGTGAAAGAGGAAGATGAGCGAACCGTCTGCTACACGATCAGAGCCGTGGCGGCAGCGCCTGCAACGCCTTCGCACCCGCGCCCAGCGCGCGATGCCGTTCGCTTCCGGTGTGTTGGCCGCGCTGGTGGCGCTGCTGGTATACAAGCTGCTGCTTCCCGGCCCGCCGCCACTGACGACGCGCGAGGTGAGCGACACGGTTGCCCAGACCCTCGCGTCGGCCACCGTGCCGCCGGCCTTTTCTGCCCGTGTGTACCAGGTGATCCAGCCCTCGCTGGTGCTTATCCAGACCGACCTCCCCGGCGCGAACGGGGAAGTCGCGCATGGCGTCGGGAGCGGCGTCATCGTCGATGATCGCGGCGACATCCTGACCAGCCTGCACGTCATCGCCGGTGCCTCCGCGATTCAGCTCACGTTCGCCGATGGCACCCAGTCGGGCGCCGAGGTGCTGGTCGAGCAGCCGGAGCACGACATCGCCGTGCTGCACCCCGCTCCAGCCCCCAGCCCAGATCGTGCCGGCGACGCTGGGCAACCCGAACGCCATGCGCGTCGGCGACGAGGCGTTTGTCGTCGGCAATCCGCTGGGCCTGTACAGCTCGATGAGCGCGGGCGTGATCTCCGGCTTCGATCGCACCTTCCACCCCCCCGACAGCGACCAGAGCCCTAGAAGGCTTGATCCAGATCGACGCCGCCGTGAACCCCGGCAACTCGGGCGGCCCGCTGCTGAATCGCGCCGGCCAGGTGGTCGGGATCGTCACTGGGATGGTGAATCCGACCGACCAGGAGGTCTTTATCGGCATCGGCTTCGCGGTGCCGATCACCGTCGCGGGCGGCGCGGCCGGCATGCCGCCGTATTAAGAAGCTGTCTGAAAAGGGGAGTTTGAGGGGGCCGCCCCTCAAGAACTTCCTTTCCACCACGGACCAAGAAGCTGTCTGAAAGGGGGAGTTTGAGGGGGCTGCCCCCTCAAGAACCCCCTTTCTACCACGAACTAAGTTAAGGAGCGTGTGGATGGCTCAACATATCAACTCCGAGAACGGAATGCCGATGGAGCGGGTGCTGTACGAGGTCAAGAAGGTGATCGTCGGGCAGGACCACCTGCTGGAACGGCTGATCGTGGCGCTGCTGGCGCGCGGGCATATCCTGGTCGAAGGCGTGCCGGGGCTGGCCAAGACGATGGCGATCAAGACGCTGGCCGAGGCGATCGGCGGCGAGTTCAAGCGCATCCAGTTCACGCCCGATCTGGTCCCGGCCGACCTGGTCGGCACGCGCATCTACAACCAGAAGACCGGCGAGTTCAACACCTCGCTCGGCCCGGTCTTCACCAACCTGCTGCTGGCCGACGAGATCAACCGCGCGCCGGCCAAGGTGCAGAGCGCGCTGCTGGAAGTGATGCAGGAGCGGCAGGTGACGATCGGGCGCGAGACCTTCCCGGTGCCGAACCCGTTCCTGGTGCTGGCGACGCAGAACCCGATCGAGACCGAGGGCACCTACCCGCTGCCCGAGGCGCAGGTGGACCGCTTTATGCTCAAGGTGCTGGTCGGCTATCCCACGCACGACCGAGGAGTTTGTGATCGTCGAGCGCATGACCGGCATGCTGCAGGCGGTGCAGAAGGTGCTGACCACCGAGCAACTGTTGGGCTTGCAGCAAGCAGGCCGATAAAGTCTATGTGGACCCGGCGCTGATCGAGTACGCCGTGCGGATGGTCACCGCCACGCGCAAGCCGAAGGAGGTCGGCTTGAAGGAGCTGGAGCGCTACATCACGTTCGGCGCCAGCCCGCGCGCGTCGATCAATCTGATCCTGGCGGCGCGGGCGCTGGCCTTTGTGCGCGGGCGCGGCTACGCGCTGCCGCAGGATGTGCTGCGACATGGCGCTCGACGTGATGCGGCACCGGCTGGTGCTGTCGTACGAGGCGCTTTCGGACAACGTGACCGGCGACGAGCTGTTGAAGAAGATTCTCGACCGCATTCCGATGCCGGAGGTGCCGCTGCATGAGCACTGCCAACGTCCGCCGCCACGCCTGAGCGCATCCTCCAGCGGCTCGACTGGCAGGTCATCCGCCGGCTGGATGGCCTGCTGCAAGGCGACTACCGCAGCCTGTTCTACGGCTACGGGCGTGGATTTCGCCGATCTGCGCGAGTATCAGCCCGAAGATGATATCCGCTACATCGACTGGAACGTCACCGCGCGGATGGATACGCCGTACGTCCGCCAGTACGTCGAAGATCGCGAGATCACCGCCTGGTTCCTGCTCGACCTGAGCCCCTCGATGGATTTTGGCACGGTGCAGAGCCTGAAGCGCACGGTGCTGATCGATTTCGTCGCGACGCTGGCGCGGCTGCTGACGCGCCACGGCAACCGGGTCGGGGCGATGTTCTACGGCGGCCGCGTCGAGCGAACGATCCCGGCGCGCGGCGGGCGGCTCCAGGTGCTGCGCCTGGTCAACGATCTGCTCAAGCAGCCGCAGCTGCCGCAGGCGCCATTCACCAACCTGACCCCGCTGCTCGAAGCTGGGCTGCACGCGATCAAGCAGCGCTCGTTGATCTTCATCATCTCGGATTTCATCAGCGCGCCGGGCTGGGAGCGGCCGTTGAGCTTGCTCAACCAGCGCCACGAGGTGCTGGCCATCCGCCTGTGGGACCCGCGCGAGGTGGAGCTGCCGGACATCGGCCCGATCATCATGGAGGATGCCGAGACCGGCGAGCAGCTCTACGTCGACACGCACGACAAGAAGTTCCGCCAGCGCTTCCAGGCGGCGGCGCAGCAGCGCGAGGCCGACGCTGAACGAGGCCTTCAAGCGCTCCGGGGTGGACGTGCTGCCGCTCTCGACCGAGGAAGACCTGGTTCGCGCCATCGTGCGCTTTGCCACGCTGCGGCAGCAGCGACGTGCGTAAGTGAGCGTCTGAAAGGGGGAGTTTGAGGGGCCATCCCTCATCTTCCACCTAGATTGCGAATAGGAGCTTAGAGATTGGAGATTGACCGCGACGCCTCAATCTCCAATCTCCAATCTCCAATCTCCAATCTCTAATCTCAACAGGTTGGAACTATGTCATTCATCTGGCCCGCGATGCTGTTCTTGCTGCTGCTGATCCCGCTGTTCGTGGTGCTGTATCTCGCGGTTGCAGCAGCGGCGGCGGCGGGTTGCCGCGCGGCTACGGCAACCTTGGGCTGGTCCAGGCGAGCGCTGGGGCGCGATCCGGGCCGCGCGCCGCCACATCCCGCCGGCGCTGTTCCTGGCCGGCCTGGCGATCCTGCTGATCGCGCTGGCCCGCCCGCAGACGGTGGTCAGCCTGCCGCGGATCGAGGGCACGGTCATCCTGGCGTTTGATGTCTCCGGCAGCATGGCCGCCGACGATCTGGAGCCGACCCGCATGGAAGCGGCCAAGGTCGCGGCGCGCGAGTTTGTGGAGCGCCAGCCGCGCAGCGTGCAGATCGGCGTCGTCGCGTTCAGCGATAGCGGCTTTGCGGTGCAGGCGCCCACCAACGACCAGGATGCGATCCTCGCCGCGATCGATCGCCTGACGCCGCAGCGCGGCACGTCGCTGGGGCAGGGCATCCTGGCGTCGCTCAACACGATCGACGCCGACCGAGGCCAGGCGCCACGGCTCTACAGCAACCTGACGCCGACAGCGGCGACGACGCCCACGCCGGTGCCGCAGGGGACCTACACCTCGGCCGTGATCGTGCTGCTCACCGATGGCGAGAACAACGCCGCCCCCGACCCGCTGGCAGCGGCGCAGGCCGCCGCCGATCGCGGCGTGCGCATTTACACGGTCGGCATCGGCAGCGCGGCGGGGGCGACGCTGACACGTCGATGGCTTCACGGTTCACACGCAGCTCGACGAGGCGACGCTGCAACAGATCGCGCAGCTCACCGAGGGCACCTATTACAACGCCGCAGACCAGCAAGACCTGCGCGCGATCTACGAGAATCTGGACCTGCAGCTGGTGATGAAGCCGGAGCAGACGGAAGTCACCGCGCTGTTTGCCGGCGCGGCATCCTGGTCTTGCTGATCGGCGGCATGTGTTCGCTGCTGTGGTTCAGCCGCGTGCCGTGAGTCGTGGGAGGTCGCAGATGGATTTACTTTGGCCTGGGCTCCTGTTCCTGCTGGCATTGCTGCCGCTGATGGTCGCGGCGTATATCTGGATGCTGCGACGACGGCGGCGCTATGCGGTGCGCTATTCCAGCCTTTCGCTGGTGCGCGAGGCGCTGCCGCGCTGGTCGCGCCTGCGGCGCCATCTGCCGTTTGCCCTGTTCCTGCTGGCGCTGGCGAGCCTGGTGGTCGCGCTGGGGCGGCCGGTGGCGATCGTGAGCGTGCCGACCGACCAGACCACGATTATGCTGGCTATGGATGTCTCGCGCAGCATGTGCCAGACCGACATCCCGCCCAGCCGCCTGGCGGCGGCCCAAGCGGCGGCGCTGTCATTTCATCCAACGGCCAGCCGTCCGGCACGCAGATCGGCATTGTCGCGTTCGCCGGCTTCGCGGAAATGATCCAGCCGCCCACCACCGATCAGGAAGCGCTGCAAGGCGCCGTTCGCAGCCTGACCACCGGGCGCGGGACGGCGATCGGCAGCGGCATCCTGAAAGCGCTGGATGTGATCGCCGAAATTGATGAGAACGTCGCGCCGAGCGTGAGCGATACGTCGCCGGGGGTCGCGCCGCTGCCGGTGCCGAAGGGCGCCTATGCGCCGGACATCATTGTCGTGCTCACCGATGGAGTGAGCAACGCCGGGCCATTCCCGCTGGAAGCCGCGCAGCAAGCAGTCGATCGGGGTGTGCGGGTCTACACGATCGGGTTTGGCACCGAGATGGGGTCAAGCTCGTTTGGCGGCGGCGGCCAGCAGTTCGGCGGCGACCCGCAGTTCGGGGGCGGCGGGTTTCGGCGCGGGATTGACGAGACGACGCTGAAAGAGATCGCCGAGATGACCGGCGGAACCTATTACTCGGCCGAGAGTGTCGGTGAGCTTGAGCAGGTGTTCCGCGATCTCCCGACCTACCTGATCACCAGGCATGAGATTATGGAGATCAGCGTCGCCTTTACGGCCATCGGCGCGCTCCTGGCCGCGCTGGCGGTTGGGTTGTCGTTGAACTGGAATCTGCTGCCTTAAGCGGCTTTCTGAAAAGGGGGAGTTTGAGGGGGCAGCCCCTCAAGAACCCCCTTCGAGATCCCATGAAAGAACTACCAGACAACGCCATCCATCCGACCACCCGCGCCGAGTGGCGGGCCTGGCTTGTGCAGAATCATACGCGTACGCAGGGCGTCTGGCTGATCAACTACAAGACCGCCACCGGCAAGCCGCGCATTCCCTACGACGAGGCGGTCGAGGAGGCGCTGTGCTTCGGCTGGATCGACAGCAAGGCCAATACGCTCGACGATCAGCGCTCGATGCAGTGGTACGGCCCGCGCAAACCGCGCACCGGCTGGTCCAGGCCAAACAAGGAGCGGGTCGAGCGCCTGATCGCGGCCGGGCTGATGGCAGCCGCCGGGCAGGCCAAGATCGATGCGGCCCGCCAGGATGGGTCGTGGAATGCGCTCGACGCCGTCGAAGCGCTGATCATCCCACCCGACCTCGACGCGGCACTGGCCGCCTACCCCGCGGCACGCCTCCACTTCGATGCGTTCCCCCGCTCGGCCAAGCGCGCCATCCTGGCATGGATCGCCGCAGCCAAGGCGCCAGCGACCCGCGCGAAGCGCATCGCGGAGACGGCGCGGCTGGCCGAGGACAACATCCGGGCGAATCAGTGACGTCAGTAGGCGAACCGGGCTGGACCGTCAGCTACGCCGAGAACGGAACCGTGGTTGGGGTGTCGGCCCGCGAGTGCGGTTTGACGGCGCTCCCGGCGTCCCTCTCCCAACTGACCACGCTTGTGCAGCTTGATCTGAGCGGGAATCGCCTCGCCGCGCTGCCCGAGCAGATCGGCGACCTGGCACGGCTCACCTGCCTGATCGCCGACGACAACCAGCTTGCCACACTCCCCGACTCGCTCGGCGAGCTGACCGAGCTGCGCTGGCTGGCGCTGGACGGCAACGCGCTGACCGAGCTGCCGGCCGCGATCAGCCGGCTGTCGCGCCTCGAACGGCTGGACGCGCGGCACAACCGGCTGGCGGCCGTGCCCGAGAGCCTGCGCCGCTTGACCAGTCTCAGGGATCTGCGGCTGGGGCGTAATCTGCTGACATCGGTGCCCGGCTGGCTCTGGCGGCTGACGAACCTGGAGACGCTGGACCTCTCCGAGAATCGCCTGTCGTCCCTGCCGCCGCGGATCGCGGCGCTGACCAGGCTGCGGATGCTGGACCTAGGGCATAACCAGTTGGCCGCGCTGCCCGAGGCGATCGGCGAACTGACCGGCCTGGCCGGTTATCTGTACCTGAGCAACAACCGGCTGACCGAGCTACCCGAAGCGCTGGGCAAGCTGCGCGGCCTCGCGTACCTCAACGCCACCGACAACCAGTTGACGGCGCTCCCCGCCAGGCTCGGAGCCATGGCCGGGCTGGTGGAACTGAGGCTCTACAACAACCAGTTGACTGTGCTGCCCGAGTTCGCTTGGCGAACTGACCAACCTCAAAGAGCTACACCTCCAGAACAATGCCCTGCGCGCGCTTCCCACGACGATCGGCGGGCTGACGCGCCTGCGCGCGCTGAACCTGTCCGGCAACCAGTTGACCGCGCTGCCCGCGTCGTTTGCCGGCCTGACACAGCTCGCGCAACTGGACCTGCGGAACAACCAACTGATGGAACTCCCCGCAGCACTGGCGAACGCCACCAACCTCACGCACCTCGATCTGCGCGGCAACAAGCTGCGCTCGCTCCCCGCCGCCATTGCGGAGCTGCCGAACCTCGAAAAGCTGGATCTGCGCTGGAACAAACTGGCTGTTGATCATGCCTGGCTGGGGCGCTTGGAGCGGCGCGGATGCCGGGTGCTAACATAGCCTGACAGGCCCTGGTACGCCAACGTCACGCTTGCCACAGTGGTATCAGAGAGTGCCGATACTACCGGCGCTCTTTTTGTTGCCGCTCTAGCAGTGTCTACACCTGGCACACATTTATGCTATAATGGGGCGACCGCTCATCTGTGCGGCTTTTCGTTATACCATCCGCGAGGCTTGCTATGGACGATGATACATTGGAAGTCTATAAAAGGCGATTAAAGAAACTGAACGACAAGGCAGCATACTATGGGATAAACTGTCCTGCTGAAATTAGCATGGAAATTGAAGATATTGAAAAGCTGTTAAAAAAATGCACAAGTTCCATTGATGGAACTGATGCACTTGATACAAGCGGCGTCCAAAAATCCAGTATTACAAAGGCCGTCATTATATCGGCAGGAGCAGGCATATTACTGATTCTTTATACCATATGGACATATACAAGGCAGCCTTCTCTAGAGTTAATGATTGCTAATTTTGCCGTTGGGATTGCTATAGCTTTTTTTATGTACATTGTAATAGAAGCCGCCACATCAAAGATACAGAATAGCTAGAGATGTTAGCTCAGAGGGTATTCGGAAAACATGGCGCTTTTTCGAGGTCTATTCTCAGGTATGATTGTGCATTCCATCCACAAATGAATTTGTGGCCTGAAATCGCAAACACGTTCAAACGTGTTCAGGAGCAAGCTTTAACGTGTTTTAACACGTTTACTGGTTTCAGGCATTTTGCTACCGTACAGAAAATCCGTTCGCCATGTGTGAGGCAGTGGGCGGGTCTATGGGCAATCGGAAACTGACCGGAACACGTAACCCTTCACGTAGTGCATACTGTATCGCGCGCAGCCCGATTTGAAACAGGCCTAAGTCACAGCGATCTTTGCGATGAAATTGTTCGACCCATCCCTGCTCCTGGGCAAACACGGCGGCCGCATGAATCCACACATAGGCCAGAGCAGTGGCGATCAGCAGCCGCGCCAGACGTTCGGGGGCGGCCAGATGGCTTTTGTCAATCCGAAACCCACGACTTTTATGATTGGCAAACATGCACTCAATCCGAAAGCGCATCCGATAGCGCTTGACCGCCTCGTCCGCATCACTCAACGAGCTGATCAGATAGAGTGGTTGCTGCTGCTTGGCGTCCCAGACCCCAATCACCAGAATTGGTCCATACTGCTTGGCGGTCATGCGCACATCCGCGATGGCGACAGCCTCACCGCGCGAGAGCGGCAGATCACCGACCGTGAAGACCCCATCCTGAGCAAAGATCAGAATGTTGGTAGCAGTGCGGCAGACATACTCCCACTTCCTCGCGCGCAATCTGGTTTGCAACTCGGTGCCGTCAAACTCACCATCGCCCAGCAGCGTGACGGTCGCATCGGGCGGGATCAACTCCTGAAGCTGCTCGATCAGTGCGCAATGCAGCGCCTCAGGCAGATGGCCCTTCTTGCCCTTTACCACCGTCCACAGCAGCGGAATGGCGCGATGACGATAGAGAACGCTGGCCATCAAGACCACACAGCCGCGCCCGGCGGTGGTTCCATCCAGCAGGATGGTCAGTGGCAGGTGCGCCAGACTGGAGAGTACCGCACGGGCGAACGGGAGCCAGAGCGCCTCCAGCGTGATAGCGTCGTGCTTGACCCAGCGCCGAAAGCGCGTGATCAGGCTTTCATTCTTGCGTCCTCTGATCGGGGCATGGCTGGCGAGCTTATCGAACTGCACATGCTGGGCACTGACGATGCCACAAATCAGCAAGCTCAAGGTGTTAAGGTGCTGTTCGGCATGGCTGTTGGCACGGGTGTGCAAAACCTGCGCCAGGGTCAGTTTGATGGTACGATAGGTACGGAAGTTGATGTGCATGGTTTCCCTCCATTCGTCTCGTTTGGTTACGCTGACGAACAGGATACCATGCCCATCGATTTCCTTCTGGCCCACCGAGATGCGTTACCGCTTGATCAGCTCATATTTTCTGTACGGTAGCAAATCAGGCATCGAATTCATTCGATGATGGGCGGATCATTTCCAAACGCCCTCTCACCTATGGGCTTTGCTACCCCGAAAGTCTCGCTAGCCTGCGCTGATCGTGTACTGACAAAAGAGCGCTCCTGTGCACAGGAGCGCTCTTTTGTCAGCTATTTTTGCATGTTAGCCAGTCCATAACTGACCGTAATGATCGCGTTGCTGCGGTCGCCGCGCAGCTCGGCCCGTTCGCGTAGTTCGAGGAACCAGAGGTGAGTGGTGCGGGTGTAGACGGCCAGCGTGGTAATTGTCTCCGTCCCGCCCCATTGGTAGCGGTCGGCCGCCAGGCCCCAGCCATCTAGCCGCAGCCGCCTGACGACGGCGCTCTGCCAGCCATCGTCGGGGTTGGGCATAGCGTAGGTGATCTGCCGCCGGCCCGGCGCGATCTCGGATACGTGAACGTCGGCCGCACCGGAGGCGATGAATGGCGCAGTCGCCAGACTCCTGGCCGCCCAGGCGACGGCGACGCAGGCGACGACAGCGACGATCAGGCTAGCGGCGGCGATTCTACGTATCATGAAGCGCAGTTTACCATACAACACAAGGTTCAAAGTCTATGTCTTCACCTCACACCGATCAGCTTCAGGGGAAGGTCTGCTTGATTACCGGCGGCGCCCGCACGCTGGGGGCCGCCATCACGCGGCGACTCGCGCACGCTGGGGCCCACGTGGCCATTCACTACCATCAGTCCGTCGACGCCGCCCATGGCTTGTGTGCCGAGCTGTCGGCGCTCGGCGTCCACACCTATGCCATAGGCGCCGATGTCACACAGCCCGACGCCGCCACCCGCCTGATCGCCGACACCTGGGCGCACTTCGGCACGATCAATATCCTGGTCAACAACGTCGGCCCGTACGTGGACACGCCCTTCCTTGACCTGGCGCCGGCTGATTTTGATCGCATCTGGGCCGGCAATGTGCGTGCGACGTTTCTGGTGACACAAGCGGCGGGCCGCCGGATGAAAGAGCGCGGCGATGGGCAGATCATCAATATCGCCGCGACTGATTATGTACATCGCAGTCACTCGATCTATGGGCTTGCCAAAGCTGGGGTGGTGTATCTGACCGAGGCGCTGGCGCTGGAACTGGCCCCCGAGGTGCGGGTCAATGCGCTGGCCCCCGACTTAATCGCCGACAATGAGGACATGGGGCCGGACGTTGTGGCGCCGGCAGTCGCCGGCACGCCGTTGCGCCGGCTTGTCACGCGCCAGGAGATCGCCGAGGTCGTCGGCCTGATGTGTACGCCGGCCTTCGCGATCATGACCGGGCAGACCGTGGTCCTCGACGGGGGAAGAAGCATTCCGCGCATCGCGATCGGCTAGACAGCACCGCATAAGTCCGCCCACAGTTTCTCATCACGAAGCTCGCGAAGACACGAAGATCACGAAGGCTATACTGTCACATCTACCAGCCCTCTTCGCGGCCTTCGTACCTTCGTGATCTTCGTGGTTAGAACGAGTGGCTTATTTGGGCCGATAGGAGCAACTACCATGGCACCACATCACATACTCGGCCGGAAGCCTGAGCGCATTTGGGTCTTTGTCGTCGGAACGCTGGAGTGGAAGCACGCCGAGTACTTTGACTCATTTCCAAAGCAGAATCGCCGCGACGCGGCCCTGGTCGAGTTCTTCCGCGCGCAGGGCGTTCCACCCGCGCAGATCGTCTACCTCCAGGACCAGCAAGCCACTACGCACGAGATTCGGCAATCGCTCGAAGCGCACCTCACCGCAGCCGACGCGGATGATCTATTGGTGCTGTATTACTGCGGCCATGGCGGTAAGCTCGACGACGGCGGGGCCTACTTCGCCAGCTACGACGCCGACGGCGAGCGCAATCCCGGCTGGGTGGTCAAGACCATCCCGGCGACGATCGAGCGCTACTTCACCGGCTCGCATGCCCTGCTCCTGGCCGATTGCTGCTACGCCGGCTGCCTGGCCGACGCCATCCCCAAGCGCGGGCGCCGGGTGGCGTATGCCAGCCTGACGGCATCGCTGGCCAGCGAACTCTCGACCGGCAACTGGACCTTCACCGAGGGGCTGCTGGCCGGCCTGCGTGGGCAAGCGTTTGTCGATGCGAACGGCAACGCCATGATCAGCCTGCGGGAGTTGGCCGCCCAGATCTGCGAGAGTATGGCCTTCGCCGAAGAGCAGATCGCCACTTTTGCCACCGCCGGCGACTTCGACCCGGACGTGATCGTCGCCGCCGCGCGCCCACGGCCCGACCCACGCGTCGGCCAGCGCGTCGAGGTCTACGCCGACGATGATTGGTACCGCGCCCAGATCATCGACGCACGCGGCGCGCAGCTCAAGGTCCACTACTACGGCTACGAGGAGAGCGACGACGAGTGGGTGACGCCGGATCGCATCCGCGAGGTGGTGCTGCCGACCTACCCGATCGGCACGACGGTCGAGGTCAAGTGGAAGCGGAAATGGTACCCGGCGACGGTTCTGGAGGTCTGGAGCGGCATCCATCACATTCAGTACCAGGATTATGGGCCGGAGTGGAATGAGTGGGTCGCGTCGAAGCGTCTGCGGCCAATGGGTTAATGTGAGGTAGGGGGAGTTTGAGGAGTGCTTCCCCCTCAAACTCCCCTTTTCAAACAGTTTCTAACACTACAGCAAAGCGGCGGAAGTACCTGAAGAAACAATTACCTTTAGAATCTTCGGTTATCACCGTTTGTTCATTAACCTGTGTTATTATCGCCTCGTTCTCCCCCGTTAATACGCAAGTGCGGCGAAGCATAGCTTGTTCCGATCTGAGTGGGGTGGTTTGGAAGGGCGCTCCCTTCCAAGCCTCCCCTTTTCCTAGATCGAGCTGCGTTACGCTGCAAGTAAGTGATCACGCGAACGTTGTACGCGATTCTGCCTGCGTGTCAGGCGCTCGCGCCCTGCTTGCGGACGTGGTCTGGAGCGAGGAGCTATTCTATGAAGGGCTGGTTAGCGACCGCCATCCGGCACATCCGCCTGGTCAGCATCGCATTGTTGGTAGGTACCCTGCTGTTGAGTGGGGTGAGCCGCACTGGGGCGACTGCGTCGCCGTCGCCGATCCTGTTGGTCGTCGACGACACGGCGCCGAACCCGTTCGGACGCTACGTCGGCGAGATCCTGCACGCCGAGGGCCTCAACGCCTATGATGTCCTGCCGCTCAGTAGCCTGACCAGCGCTGATCTCTCCCAGCACGACGTCGTCGTCCTGGCCGAGGTGCCGCTCACCACCGCCCAGGTGGCGCTTGTTACGACCTATGTGGCCGATGGCGGCCGGTTGCTGGCACTCCGCCCCGACCCACAGCTCGCTCCGCTATTTGGTCTCACGTCGCTGGGAAGTAGCCAGACCGACGGCTACCTCAAGATCGACGATGCACAGCCCGCCGGCCAGGGCCTACCCAGCGCCACGCTTCAGATCCACGGCACCATCGACCGCTACACGCCCAACGGCGCGACGACGATCGCCCTGTTGTATAGCGACGCGACGACGGCGACATCCTATCCGGCGGTCGTGACCGCCGAGTATGGCAGTGGTCAGACGGCCGCCTTCACCTACGACCTGGCGAGAAATGTCATCTATACACGCCAGGGCAACCCGGCCAATGCCGGCGTCGATACCGACGGCGACAGCGTCCTGCGCACGATCGACCTGTTCCAGACCAGCGGCGGTGGCGCGCCCTGGGTCGATCGGGACAAGATCCCGATCCCGCAGGCCGACGTGCAGCAGCGCCTGTTCGCGCGCCTGGTCCAGCAGCTCGCCGAGGGCGTCACGCCGCTCCCGCAGCTCTGGTACTTCCCCAGCACCGCGAAGACAATGCTTATTCTGACCGGCGATGCCCACGCCAACCCAACCAGCTACTTCCAGAATGAACTCGCCAGCCTGAACGCCCGTGACGCCAAGATCACGCTGTATCTCACGATCGCCGCCGACCCCAGCAACGCCCAGGTGCAGTCCTGGCGCGCGCAGGGGCACGAGACCGGCATCCATCCCTATTCCTACAAGCCGGACAACTACCCGCCCTACAATATCACCAGCCAGGAGCAGGGGTTGCAGGTCTACAGCGACTGGTTCGCGGGCCGCTTCAGCAGCCCCAAATCGCGCACTGTGCGCAACCACCAACTCAGCTGGAATGGCTGGGTCACCAGCGCCGAATACGCCGCAGCGCACGGCATCGCGCTCGACACCAATTTCTACCACTGGGGGCCCTGGCTCAAGAAGCCCGACAATAGCTGGCCGCATGGCTACATCACCGGCAGCGGCCAGCCCATGAAGTTCGTGCGCGCGGATGGGACGACCGTCCCGGTGTACCAGCAATTGACCACGCTGGTGGACGAACAGCTTCTGGATGTCATCAGCGGGGCTGGCTTTGAGCAGCTCAACGCGGCGCAGGCGATCGACGTGTCGGAGAGCATGATCGACGCTAGCCTGGCCGGAGATTATGCCGCGCTGATGACCCAATTTCATGTCGATTATTACGGGATGGGTACGCCCCAGGAGTGGGCCGAGGGGACGCTGGACTACGCCAGCAGCCAGGGCGTACCGCTCTGGAACGCCGACCAGTGGCTCAACTTCACCGAAACCCGCTACAACAGCGCATTTCAGAACATCGCCTGGGATGAATCAACCGGCCAACTCAGCTTCAGCTTGAGCGCGACGAGTGACGACAATACGCTCAGTGTGTTGCTGCCCCTGACCTTTGATGAGCGCAATTTCAACTCGGTGCTGGTCGACGGCGCCGCCATACCGTACACAATCTTCATGGTCGCGGGCCGGGAATTGGCGCTGATCAGCATTGACGCCGGCAACCACACCTTCGACGTCGACTACGGCGCCCAGCCGAACACCCCGACGCCGCCGCCACCGACGCCGACAGCAACCAACACACCCACCGCGACGAATACGTCCACGCCGACGGCAACACATACGCCGACCAACACACCAACCAACACGCCCACAAATACGCCGACCAGCACGCCCACCAACACGCCCACAAATACGCCGACCAGCACGCCCACCAACACGCCCACCAACACGCCCACAAATACGCCGACCAGCACGCCCACCAACACGCCCACCAACACTCCCACAAATACGCCCACTAATACGCCAACCGATGGCCCGACCAGCACGCCAACCAACACGCCCACGCCCACCAACACTCCCACAAATACGCCAACCAATACTCCTACGAACACGCCCACTAACACACCCGCGCCGACCAACACGCCCATCAACACACCGACCAACACGCCCACGCCGACGCCTGCAACCACCAGCCTGATTCACACGACGCAGGCCGACTTTGGCCAGTGCAGCGTCGAAGACAACACGATGACGGCGAGCATTGGCGACGGCGCGGTGCGCCTGGCAGGCGCCCTAGCGGACCCGTTCGATGGGCCGGCGCTCAATAGCGGCCGGTGGGTTTGGGGCACCTGGGGTGGGGGCAGCTTCACGCCCAGCCCCAACGGCACGCTCACGATCGGCGCGGCCGGCGGCGCCTGGGTGCGCTCGCAGAACAGCTTCTCGCGCGCCACTATCGAGGGCACGCTGAGCTTCGGCGCGGCCCCGTGGCAGCACTTCGGTTTCGGCAGCAACAATTTCGAAGGCGATCGGTACGCGATTTTCAGCACCGCCGGGACCAGCAACCGCCTCTACGCGCGGCTCAATAATGCTAACGGCGAGCAGCGAATCGACCTCGGCGCGCTGCCGGGCGGCACACACCGCTACCGGGTGGCCTGGAGCGCGCAGGGTGCTGGCGACCGGGTACAGTTCTTCCTGGACGACATCGAGGTCGCCGACCTGAGCACCAGCGCATTGCCGTCGCTCTACGTCTACCTCTCGAACAACACCCCCACCACGCCGCTGCTCGCCGATGCGGTGCAGACCATGCCGCCGTTCGCCGCGTCAGGCAGCTTCACGAGCTGCGCGTTCGACGCGGGCATGAATGTCGCCTGGCAGACGCTGTCCTGGAGCGCCGACGTCCCGGTAGGGACCAACCTGAGCATCGAGACGCGTACTTCGTCGGACGGTGTGGCCTGGAGCGGCTGGAGCACGCCGACAACCGGCGGCGGCACGATCACGAGCCCGCCTGGGCGCTACCTCCAGTATCGGCTGACACTCGGCACAAACGACACCCAGAGCAGCCCGGCGCTGCTGGATGTGACGGCGGTCCACGGGACAGGGGCGGCGCCGACCGCGACGCCGACGGGCGAGCCGACGAGCGTGCCAACCAACACTCCAACCAACACCCCAACCAGCACGCCAGGTAGCGAGCCAACCAACACCCCAACTAACACGCCAGGTAGCGAGCCGACCAACACGCCAACCAGCACGGCGACCAACACAGCCACGCCGACCAGTACTCCTACGGCGACCAACACAGCCACGCCGACCAGTACTCCGACCGCGACCAACACAGCCACGCCGACCAGTACTCCGACCGCGACGCCAACGCACACGCCCACCCCAACCGGCGGAAGCATCGTGCAGGCCGGCGCGACCGACTTCGGCATGGCCTGTGCCATCGGCAGCGGTACGACCACGACGTGGTTCGGCGACGGCGAGGTCCGGCTGGCCGGCACATTCGCCGACACATTCGATGGGCCGGCGCTCGACAGCGAACGGTGGGCGTGGGGCACCTGGGGCGGCGGCAGCTATACGCCCAGCCCGAACGGCACACTCCAGGTAGGCGGCCCGAACGGCGCATGGGTGCGCTCGCAGTCTGCGGTTACTCGCCGAACGCTTGAAGGGGTCGTCACGTTGGGTGCGGCGCCCTGGCAGCACTTCGGCTTCGGCAGCGAGGGGTTCGAGGCCAGCCGCTACCTGATCTTCAGCACCGCTGGGACCAGCGACCACCTGTACGCCCGCACGAACAACAACGGCTCCGAGCTGCGAACCGACCTGGGGGCGTTGCCAGTTGGCCCACACACCTACCGGATCGAGTGGGTGGCCCTTAACGCCACGACCGATGTGGTCAACTACTACCTCGACGGGGTGCTGTATGCCCAACACACCGTGACCGCAGAGCCAGCGCTGTATGTCTACCTCTCGCACAACGGCCAGGGCACGACGCCGGCGCTGGTGGCCGACCGGCTCAACCTGCTGCCGCCCTACACACCAAGCGGTACCTACACGAGCTGCGCGCTCGACGCCGGCGGGCAAGTGAGCTGGAATAGTCTGACCTGGGTCGCCAGTGTGCCCAGCGGTACGACGCTGGCCGTCTCAGCCCGCAGCTCGACCGACGGCGTCACCTGGAGTACCTGGAGCGAGGTGGCCACCAGCGGCGCCGCGCCCGATGTTCCGGCCGGGCGCTACCTCCAGTATCGCCTGACACTCACGACTGCTGATGCTCAAGTGAGCCCGATCGTCGATACGGTGGCGGTCGGCTATCAGTGACGGGGCTTACGCGGTGCGCCCGCAACGCCGCTCTGCCGAAGGCCAAAGCCACGCCTGGCAGACGACTATTCTGAGGAAGAGCGCGGGCCGATAGACAGCCAGGCGCCGAGACCGTATAATTGAAGCGCTACACACAGCGCTTAATGTGCCGTCCGGCAGACTGCACAGTGGCAGCAGAAGCCCCTCCCATGTGCGCTGTGTGGCACACGCAGCACAGGAGGGGCTTTCTAATACGGACGTTCGCAGACCTTCGTTCGCGCGCCGCGACAAAGGAGGCATGGTTATGACGACTCCAACCCTCGACCAAGTGCTTGATCTGGCGCACCAGCTCCCCCGCGAGCAGCGCAGGCTGCTCGTCACGCGCCTAGAGCAGGAACTGGCGACCGAAGCGCCGCCAGAGCGACCACATATGACGCCCGACGAGGCCCGCGCCACGCTCGCCGAGCTCCGGCAGGCAGTGGCGGCCCTCCCCCAGCCACGCATGACCGCTGGTGAGCAACTGGAGGCCGACCGACGCGACCGCGACCGCGCGCTCCTGGGACGCCATGCGGACACGGTGGACGATGTACACTCTTGATGCCAGTATCGTCGCCCGCGACTTCGACCCAAGTGATCCAGAGTACGCGGTATGCCACGAGCTGATCGCGCAGCTCGACCAGCAGGCGATCCCGGTGATCGTGCCGCGGCTGCTCCTGGCTGAAATCGCCGGCCTGGCGCGCCGGCTCACACGCGACCCGATCCGCGCCCGCCTGGTGGTCGAGGCGTGGCGCACCTTCACGCACGTGCGGATCGTCCCGCTCGACGACGCGCTGATCGATACTGCGGCTGAGATCGCCGCCGACTACGCGCTGCGCGGCGCCGACGCCGTCTACGTCGCGGTGGCACGCAGACATGGATGTACGCTTGTCTCGCTTGATCGCGAACAGCGCGAGCGATCGGCAGCCATTATCACCACCCGCACGCCCATCGAGGCGCTTGCCGACCTTCAAGCACCATAGCAAGCACCTTGGTCAGCGGCGAATTGCAGGGAGAGTTGGTGCAGTTAAGGATGGCGTCGAAAGCCGGCCGCGCCAATCACGGCAGAGGTATGAAATTAGTCATGGTGACTTTCGCGTAGGTGAAGAACTCCGCCCCACAGCCGCCATCGTTGTACTCAATCAGGGTCGGGTGGCCGTAGCTGGGATCATACTGGACGCGCCCCAGCGGGACGACACACGGCTTGAACCAACGTGTCAGCAGCGGGTGCAGGTGGCCGAGACGCCGCCGCCAGTCCACCGTCGCGGCGATCCGCGTTTCGACCAGCGTAAACAGCTTCTCAACTGAGGCAAAATAGCTTGCACTGCCGTACTGATGAGCCACCAGCGACGCACCTGATCTGAGATCGACGGCAGCGAGGAGCTGCTGATCGCGCACTTCCACCCGCGCCGCCCCGACCTGCCATCCATCGGCCCAACTGATGTCGGCCCTATAGTGCCGGACGCCCTGGGCGGCCCAGCGGGCGCGCGCATCCTGATCCTGCCAGGCCAGTGGTGGCGCGAGACGCAGCAGGACTCCCATTCCGCAGGCCGCACCGAGCAGTAGGATGCCGGCTAGGCAGAGCATGCGACCGCATCTGCACATACCTCCTCCATACGGCTCGTGATCCCGAAGATTCGGGGCGTAAATCGGGTCCGTGCCGGGCAGGGGCCGGCCATCGGGCCGAATCGGCTAGAGTTCGAGAAGGATGCGCAGGTAGTCTTCGACCTGGGCCAGGGTCTGCGGTGTGACGACCCCCACGGGCCGCGCCGGGCGTTGAGTCGCTCTTTCGCGACCGAGCGGAGGGAGTCACAGAGGATGTAACTCCGATCGCTGACGCCCCCCTCGGGAGGATCGACTTGGACCCGATAGGGGATGCGACGAGCTGTGCGCGTGAGCAGTACGGCCATCACGAGATCCGCCGGCCCGTGATTGAATCGGTTGGTCGAGACAACCAGGACCCCATTGCAATCTATGTTACGACCGTAATAGCACAGTCATTCGTAGTAGGTCGAGCGGCGCGCTCAATCTCTCGCCACCTGGGTCGTCAGATACCCTACTGGCGACCCGGCCGGGGCGGCGCGGGCGGTGCGCGAAGATCTACAAAGATGCCGGGCAACCAGCTAACCCGCATCGATGTGCCCTAGAAACCAGCCATCGACCGAATCAAGCCGACCCCGCCACCAGACCCCCTGGTTGCTAGGGATGGACTTCTCATTACCCATCAAGATGCGTGCATCACGTAGGTGGATAAAGGTGGGTGGTACCTTGTCAAGCGTCTTCTCGGCCTGATCCGCAACGTCAATGAAAGTTTTCCGCCACTCTCGCTGTGAGTCCTCGTCGGTCGTAGCTGACGCAAAGAGCTGCCCCATACCCTCACAGTATTCTCTGAGACTCGCCAGCATCCCGGTGACAACCAATCCGCCCACATTCAATGTGACGCTAACATTGAAGACACCTTTATTCACCGTGCTGACGAGTACGATCAGGAACAAGTCACCGGCACGGGTAGGATTCGGCTGTGGATTGTCGGACATCTGCACTCCTCGCTGCTCTGTGGATTAGTGACCCAGGAGAACCTCGTTCCCCTCAAGCTGGTGGCGGGGAGGGTGGGATTTGAACCCACGAGGAGTTTTACCCCCTACGGCATTTCCAGTGCCGCGCACTAGGCCACTATGCGACCTCCCCAGGTGTAAACCTTTTTAGCGCAGCCATTATAACAAACAACCCCCTTTTCCGCAACGCATCCGGTAGGCTTGAAACATAGCGGCAATCGAGCCGCTATCCTCGCTCCTCGGCGTTAGAGGCTGTCTGAAAAGGGGGAGTTTGAGGGGGTTGCCCCCTCAAACTCCCCCTTTCCACTACGAAGCTTCGGCGACAAATCAACCTTTTCAGACAGTCTCTTAGAGACTATTTGAAAAGTTCATCAGCCGCTAGAGTTTGGTGGTGGAAAGGGGTTCTTGAGGGGAAGCCCCTCAAACTCCCCTTTTTCAAACAGTTTCTTATCGGCAGATTAAGCGTTTTAGTCTATTCGAACGCGCCTGAAGTGTGGTACAATCCAGGCATCCGTATCACACCTAGAGCGCGCAAGGAGGAACAACATGCGCGATGATATAACCAACTTCGCCATCGAAGACTACCTGGCCGACCTCATGCCCCAACGCTCCCCAGTCTTCGATGAGCTCGAACACCGCGCGCATGACCGTGGCTTGCCGCTGATCGGCCCGGTTGAGGGGCAATTCATCTACCTCCTGGCAAAAAGCATGGGTGCGCGCGAAGCGCTGGAGATCGGCACCGCCACCGGGTACGCCGCAATGTGGATCTTGCAGGCGATCGTCCCGGCCGGCGGCCGGCTCACGGTGATCGAGCGTCACCCCGAGCGCTACCGGCTGGCCCAGGAATACATCACACGCGCCGGCTACGGCGAGCATATGACCATCCATGAAGGCGAGTGGTTTAGCACCCTTGAAGTCGTTGAGCGGCCCGTACGACCTGATCTTCCTCGACATCCTGCGCCACCTCTCCGGCGTACAAGAGGCGGTTTACGCGCTCGATCTGTGCCTCCCGCGCCTGCGCGCCGGCGGCATCCTGATCGTCGACAATGTGCTGTGCAGCGGCCTAGTGGTCGAAGAGGACCCGGCGCCGACCGTGCGCGGAATCCAGGAGTTCAATCGCGCCATCATGCGGCATCCACAGCTGGAGTCGGTCATTGTCCCGCTCCGCGATGGGGTCGCGCTCTGCCGAAAGAAAGACTAAACAATTTACGATTTATGATTTATGATCGACGATTGCGCGAGCAACCTACATCGTAAATCGTAAATCGGCAAATCGTAGATCGAAGTATGCCTGCCCTCACCGACGCCCAGCAGCGTATCACCGAGCTGACCACACTCAACGAGCTGGCTCAGACTCTTAACCGCGCGCTCGACCTGCGCGAGGCCCTCGACGCCGCCTTGGCGCATATCGTCGAGCTGATGGGCCTGCGCACCGGCTGGATCTTCCTGCGCGACGAGAGCGGCGCTTTCCGGCTGGCCGCGCGCCAGGGCCTCCCGCCGGCGATCAGCTACCCCGGCGCGGCCTGGTCCGGCGATTGCTCCTGCCAGAACCTCTGCGACGACGGCAAGCTGAACAAAGCCGTCAACATGGTGCGTTGCAGCCGGCTGCGGCACGCCGTCGGCGATAAGCGGGCGCTCGCGCAGCACGCCTCGATCCCGCTCCGCAGCGAGAACGAGCTGCTTGGCATCCTGAACGTCGCCACTACCGAGTTCGGGCGCTTCTCGGCGCCGCAGCTCCAGTTGCTCTCGGCGATCGGCCACATGCTGGGCACCGCGATCATGCGCACGCGGCTGCACGACCAGGTCAAGGTGCGGCGCGTCCAGGAGCAGGCCGCGCTGCTCAAGCTTTCGCACGAGCTGCTGGGCGCCGAGTCGCTTGAGCCGGCGCTCCAGCGGCTGGTGCGCGTCGGCGCCCGGCTGCTCGAAGCCGACGCCTGCGCGTTCATCGAGGCCGACGAGCCGGGCGGTCGGGCGGTGCTGGTGGCCGCGCACGGCTGGCACTACCTGCCCAACACCGGCGTTCCGCTGGTCCTCGACCCAAACAACCCGCACCTCTGGTACCTGCCGGAGAGCAGCGCCAACCTCCCCGCCGACACCCTCGACGATCTGCCGCAGCTTTTGCAGGCGCAGCACTTCCAGGGCCATATGGCGCTGACGATCGAGATCGGCGGGGCGCCGGTCGGCACGCTGATGGTCAATACCTACACGCCGCGCCGCTTCCTGATGGATGAAGCACAACTGCTCGGACTGCTCGGCAGCCAGCTCGCCCAGACGCTGGAGCGCGAGCGGCTGCACCAAGAGTCGCTGGCCCGCCAGCGGCTTGAGCAGGAGCTGAGCCTGGCGCGCGAGATCCAGACCAGCTTCTTGCCGGCCTGCTGCCCGTACATCCCCGGCTACCATATGGAGGCGTTCTACAAGGCGGCCCGCCAAGTTGGCGGCGACTTCTACGACTTCATCGAGCTGCCCGACGCTCCCGACGGGTCTGGGGCCGACATGGCCGCGCCGCGCGCCCAGCCGAAAAGCACCCCGGCGCTGACACGGTGCGAGATGGAGCTGGAGTTCTGGCGCAGCGGCCGCAGCAACTCGCGACTGGCGCCCAAGCAGCCACCGCAGCCGCTCCCAACCGAGGCACCCCGGCTTGGGATCGTGATCGCCGATGTCACCGATAAGGGCGTGCCGGCGGCGCTGTTTATGGTCCTCTCACGCACGCTGATCCGCGCCACTGCCAGCGACGGGCGCCCGCCGCGGGCCGTGCTTGAGCAGGCCAACCGCCTGATCCTGACCGACGCCCGCTCCGGGCTGTTCGTCACCTGCTTCTACGGCATCCTCGACACCCAGACCGGCGCGTTCACCTACGCCGACGGCGGCCACAATTACCCGCTGCTCTATCGCGCGGCGACCGGCAAGGTCGAGCAGCTCCAGACCCAGGGCATCGTGATCGGGATCGTCCCCGAGCCACGCTTCGAGCAACGCACCACGACGATCGAGCCCGGCGATGTGCTGTGCTTCTACACCGACGGCGTCACCGAGGCCATGAACCCGCGCCGCCAGCTCTTCGACGAGGAGCGGCTCACCGAGATCCTGCGCCGTAGCCACCACCTGCCGCCTGAACAGATCATCGAACGCATTATCGAGGCGGTCTCCAACTTCTGCGCCAGCGCGCCACAGGCCGACGACATCACGCTGGTGGTGCTCAAGCGCAACGGCGTGCAGAGTCCGTAATCCGTCGCCCATCGCTTCACCTGTCCGTGTTGCGTATTGCGTGTTGCGTGTTACGTGCGCGCTGACACGCAACACGCAACACGCAACAGAGAATAGTGATGTCGATGTCAAACAACTCACTAGAGAGTAATGGCACGCCATTTGCTATTTCTACTTTGGACCGTCTTGAAATACACGACGCAAATCTTGTCTAAGAGGAGGTATGTTTATGATGGACGAACGAGGGTTCATGAAATATCTGCCGCTGGTCGGGGCGGCGATCCTGCTGATCGTCGGCATCGCGCAGTTCACCAAGCGCCGCAAACCGCGCAGCTTCCGCGAGGATCCGATCGGCGCCTTGAAGGACCGCAGCGAACTCGTCGCCGGGCGCGCCCAGGAGGCGACCGAGGAGGCCGTGGCGCGCTTGCAAGAGTTGATCGACGAGATCCGCGGGCGGCTGCCGGAGTTTGGCCGGAAGCAGCAGGACAAATATCGCAAGGATCTCGGCCACCGGCTGACCACCCTGAGCGATCAGGCCCAGTCGCTGCTCAAGGACCTGCGGGCGAACAGCGTTTTTAGCCGCTAAAACGAGAGATTAGAGATTGGCGATTGGAGATTGACGCAATCTCCAATCTCTAACTTTCATGCCCATCCGAATAACCGTGGTTGGGTGGGGGAAGTTGGGGAGGCTGGCCCTCCCCAAGCCCATCCCTCGATCATGTGGTTGGGTGGGGAAGTTGGGGAGGCTGGCCCTCCCTTGATTACTGAGGATAAGTATTAGATCGTCTGCCGCCAGGTACGTGGCTGCTCCATTGAGCCAGCCACGATGTGTGCCCCCCACACCAGCAGCCCCAGCGTCCCCACCATACCGATCACGCCGGCCCACGACTGCGCCCGCAGCAAGAGCGCGGCGTAGAGCGGCGCGCCCAGCAGCCCGTGGACAAACAGACTCAGCAGCAGCGGCATCGGCAGCAGAAACAGCAGCAGGCTCGTCCAGGAATAACGGCGGGTCAGCAGCAGAGTCGAGAGCAGCCCCAGCGAAACCAGCCCATTCATCAACCCCGCCAGCAACGTCACCGGCAGGCCGAAAGGCAAGGTCGCCGGGCTGGTATACGCCCACCAGCCCGATCGGACTCCGATCGTTTCGACAAACAGGTGGTAGAGCACGAACAGCACAAAGGTCAGAATGCCGGTGATATAGCCCCCGAACCACCAGCGATGGCGGTAGAGATAAAAGAACACCAGCGGCGGCAGCATCATTGTCCACGCCGCGAGAAAGATCGTGCGCGGCAGCGGGCGATCGAGCAGCGTGTAGACAGCCGGGAGCGGATTGCTGTAGGCGAACCCGTACAGCACCTGCCAGAGCGGCGACAGCAGCGCGCCAAGGTGTCCGGCGATCAGCGCGATCAGGTAGTTGGGCGAACGGTCGCGCCACCCCAGGTAGATCGCCAGCCCGTAGGCGCCGAGCGTGAAGAGGATGAGGCCTGTCTGCATCTGTGTTATTCCCACTTATACTCACGAACGGCGCCATCGACGAGGGTGAAGAGCTGGTCGGTGAGCCCATACCCACGCTGGGCCGCATCGGCCTGGACCTGAAGCGCGACACCGCGCAGGATCTCGGGGTTGGCATCGCTGAACGCGATCAGGAAATCGCGGTTGGGAATGCCGATGACCAAGTGCCCCGGCACCTCGCGCGCCCAGCCGGCCAGGATATCGGTGAGCAGCAGACGCGTCGCATCATACCCGTCGCCACTGTTGAAGATAAAGATCCGCTGCTCGCCCGCGCCGGCAGCCGTGTAATCCACGTGCCCGATCGTCCGGCGGTGCAAGTTCTCGATCGCCTGCTCGTGGATATCCTGGACACTCAGCCCCCAGCGTTCGAGATGGTCCTCGTTGATAAACGCGACACTGCGCTCCTCATCGACGACATAGGTGATCATCAGGTCGGCCAGGAACTCACGGTAGGCCAGCATCGGCAGCTTGCGTTCGCGCACGGCCACCAACAGATTGATCGGCTTCAGCATCGGGCAGATCCGATCGGCCAGGTCGGCGAAGTCGCTGACGCTACGATCGGGCGCGACTCCCAGCACCACCTCGGCGAAATTTTGCGCCACCACGTCGAGCTGCGACGGGTCGCGCGCGTAGGCGGCGTGGAAGTTGTCCAGATCGACCGTGAGGTCGGCGCCGCGCACGCGCAGCTGCAGCTCCATGCCGCGCCGCTCAATCACCTCGATCTCATCGCTGAGCGTCACGCGCTTCTCCATGTAGGCGGCGAACTGCTCGGCTGTCATCACCCGGACCGCGCCATTGCCGTCGGCGCGGCCATTTCCATCAGACATACAATGATCTCTTTCCTATCGCTAGAGTTCCCTGATGGAAAGGAGTTCTTGAGGGGGCTTCCCCCTCAAACTCCCCCTGTCAAACAGAGTTCCCTGACGGAATAGAGGTCTTGAGGGGGCTTCCCCCTCAAACTCCCCCTGTCAAACAGAGTTCCCTGATGGAATGGGGGTCTTGAGGGGGCTTCCCCCTCAAACTCCCCCTGTTCTCAGACGATCATGATCGCTTGGCCGCTGGTATTCGCGCCGTCAGGGCCGGCAAGCCACAGCGCCTTGACGGCGACCTCCTCGGGCGTGACCACGCGCTGCTGCCCGCCGAGCGCCAGGACGCTCGCGCGCGCGGCGTCGGGCGTGCGGCCGGTCTTCTCGACGATGTTGTCGATCGCGTCTCGTAGCATATCAGTCTCGACCCAGCCGGGGCATAGCGCATTGGCGGTGATATTGTAACGCGCCAGTTCAAGCGCCAGCGAGCGGGTCAGGCCCAGCAGGGCGTGCTTGGAGGCGCTGTAGGCCGCAGAGTAGGGGATGCCGCTCAGGGCGGCGGTCGACGCGACATTGATAATCCGCCCCCCGCCGCGCTCGATCATGTCCGGCACCGCAGCCCGGCAGCAGAAGAAGGGGCCGGTGGCGTTCACCTGCATGACACGCTCCCAGGTGGCGTCGTCGGTCTCGGCGAACTTGACGCTGGCGGTGATGCCGGCGTTATTGACCAGGATGTCGATTGGGCCGAGCGACGCGCGCACATGGTCGAAGGCGGAGCGAATCGCCACCCCGTCGGCGACATCGCAGGGAAGCGCGAGGGCCGTGCCGCCCAGTGTGGCGATCTCGGCGCAGACCTGCTCCAATGTGGCGCTTGTGCGCCCGGTCACGGCCACGCCGGCGCCGGCGCCGGCCAGGGCCAGCGCAATCGCGCGGCCAATGCCGCGCCCGCCGCCGGTGACGAGCGCAACCTTGCCGTCCAGTGTACCCATAGACCACCTCACTCAAGTGCGTGTGGTAGTCTACCGCAGGCTGAGCGCGCGGTCAAGCCTTGAAAAGGGGGAGTTTGAGGGGGCCGCCCCTCAAGAATCCTCTTTCCACCAGGGGCGATTGTCTGAAAGGGGGAGTTTGAGGGGCCGCCCCTCAAGAATCCCTTTTCCACCACCTAAACCATCTCTCAGAGAGCCATGCTAGAATAGAGGGCGAACAGCCTCAAACGAAGGAGCACGCCATTGAACTGCTGGCATTGCGAGCGGCCCGCGCATGGGGCCTGCATCTTCTGTGGGCGCGCGGTGTGCAAGGAGCACATCCGCGAGATGCCGCATATCGTGGCGCTCTACCGCGACAGCAAAGGCGCCCAGAAGGCGATCATCACGGCGCGGGCCGTCTTCTGTGGGGTCTGCGAGCCGCGGGAGGACCCGGTCGAGGTGCCGGAGCTGAAGTGAGTCATTCCGAAAAGGGGGAGTTTGACGGGAGCAGCCTCCTCAAGAATCCCTTTCCATTAGTCAGTCTCTAAGACAAGGTCAGTTGTCAGTTGCGGCGCAACTGACAACTGACAACTGACAACTGACAACTGACAACTCAGTGCTGCCCCACCGCCATCTCCCGCTCGACCTCCTCGGCGATGATCGGCAAGCGCACCGTCATAGTCGTGCCGCGGCCCGGTGCGCTCTCGACATCGATCGTGCCGCCGTGCTCCTGCACAATTCCGTAGGAGACCGAAAGGCCCAAGCCAGTGCCGGGGGTCTGGCTGCCGCCCAGCGCGCCTTTGGTCGTCACAAACGGCTCGAAGATTGTATCGCGAATCTCGTCGGGAATGCCGCTGCCGGTGTCGGAGATGCTGAGTTCGAGCTGGCCGTGTTGCTCGCGCAGGATGACGGTCAGCGTGCCGCCGTCCGGCTTCATTGCGTCGCGGGCGTTGGTGATCAGGTTCAGCACCACCTGCGAGATCTGGCCAAGGTCGCAGACCGTCGGTGAGACCAGCTCGACCCGCCGGACAACCTCGATGTGCGATTTACGCAGATCCAGTTCGACCAGGGTCAGCGTCTCGTCGATCGCGTCGGTGATGTCGCTCAGGCCACGGTGGTGCTCCTGGCGGCGGGCAAAGGTCAGCAGGCCGCGGGTGATGCTGCGGCCGCGGCGGCACGACTGCATGACGATATCGAGCGAGTGATTCTTCTCCTCGACCTCATCCGAGCGGTAGCCAAGCTCGGCATAGCCAAGCATACCGCCGAGCAAGTTGTTGAACTCGTGGGCAATGCCGGCGGCGAAGGTCCCGACTGCGGCCAGCTTCGAGGACTGAATCAGCTCGGCCTGCTTGCGGCGCAGCTCGTTGAACAGGCGAGCGTTCTCCAGGGCCATGGTGGCCTGGCGGGCGAATGAGGTTAGCACACGCTGCTCATCGGCGTCAAGGCCGCGCAGCCGGTCAAAGGCCAGGCAGATCGCGCCGAGCACCTGCTTCTCCCCGATCAGCGGGATGCTCAGCACGCCCGACCAATGCTCGGCATCGGGCAGCGCGGCGGTGGGAGCCAGCGCCTGGCAGCGCTCGTCGGTCACCAGCACCACCAGCCCGCGCTCAAACAGCGCCCCGTAGCTCTCGGGGCTCGCCAGCGACTCGGGGTCGCCGTCCAGCGCCGGCAGGTTATGGCCGGTCATCAGCCGCAGCCGGCCGCTCTCGTCGAACAGCACCACCCAACCATACGGCGCATCGAGCAGCGCGGCCAGTCGCTCGCACAGGATCTCCAGCATCGTCTGCATATGCAGGGTGCCGATCATCGTCGTCGCCAGGGCCTGGAGCCGCTCAAGCCGAGTGGCCAGCTTCTCACGCTGCACAGCGACATAGGCGAAATCGGTGGTCGTACTCCGCAGGGTCACTTCGCGCAGGAACAAGCGCTGCGCCACGGCCAGCGGCGCGAGGCCCAGCAGGAACGCCAGCGGGCTGACCGACCACAGCGCGCCCAGCAGCCCGCCAAGCGGGATCATCGCCAGCACATACCAGCGCATGGCCATCAGGCGCGCGCGCCAGCGCGCCAGCAGCGCATCGTGCTCGGCGCCGCCGGCCCCAAAGACCAGCTCGGTCGCGTAGGCGAACGCGCCGATAATCAGCAGCCCCAGTAGCCCCAGCGGCGTCGTGTAGGGCAGCGCCGGCGGCAGCTCGGTCAGTTGGTAGATCGGAGCCACCATCGCGACGACCGCGCAGCGCGCGCCGGCGTCGAGCAGGGCCTGGCCGAGGGGACGCCGGGGCAGCAGCGCCGGAACCAGGGTGCCGAGCACAGCCGCCGCCAGCAGCAATGGCCAACCGGCGACAGCCATCCCGGCGATCAGCAGCGCCGGCGCCGGAGAAAGCGTGCTCTGATCTTCAAGCTCGACGGCGGCAATATCGCCGAGGCCAAGCAGCCCGGCAATCACCGCCGCGCCGATCAATGCTTCGTATGAGAAGGGCGGTAGGCCGAGCACAATCGACGTGATCGCGATGGCGAGCAGCGCCACGATCCAGGCCACGACCACGGGGCGGCGGGCTACCTGCGCGATGAGGAGCATTCGAGGCATCTCCCTCGCTATAGTGTCATTGTTTGCGATTCCGCCCCCTTTATAGCACGTCAGTACACAGATGACAAGCTTGGGGGAGCTGTTTGAGATAAATTTTTAATGACAATATGACAACACGAATGTTAGGGTCCCTCGATTTTTAGATGAGCCAGGCTTGTGTTACGTGTTGCGTGTTGCGTCGCGCCGAATCACGCAACACGCAACACATAACACGAGGCGGGCCGCTGGCCCTCCCGCTCATGCACCGGCGTTGTGGTATCATACGCCAGGCCAAGCTTGATCACCTGGAGCGCTATGAGCATAAGCACGTTCGACGTCGCCCCACTCAACTCCTACGCGGAGCGGATCACGACCGGGATCGCGATGCTGGGCGGCGTGTTGATGCTGCCCATGCTCTTCTTGTTTCTGAGCGAGATGCTGCTGGCGGGCGTCGCGATCACCGGCGCGGTCATCACGGTCGCGATCGCGCTGGCGTTGGCAGCCTGGCTGGTGCTGAACTACGCCGTGCAGCCGACCAGCTATGTCATTGATGGCGAGCGGCTGCTGATCCGGCGGCGCTGGGCGCGCGAGATGCGCGTCCCGTTCAAAGAGATCGCCGCCGTCTCGGTGGCCGCAGCGCTGGCCGACGTGCCGCGCTTCGGGCTGCGGCGCTCATTCAACGCCGGCGTCTTCGGCTACCAAGGGCCGTTCCGGCTCGATCCATACGGCATGGTCTTCTTCGTGGCGACGAACCGCGAGCGGCTGGTCGCGGTCGCCCGCAGGGACCGACCGCCGCTGATCCTTAGCCCGAGCCGCCCGCGCGAGTTCGTCGAGGCGCTGCGCGAGGCGCTGATCAAGCAGCCGCAAGCGGATGAAGACAAAGCATAATGCGTTTCCCTGATGCCGACAAACTTGCGCTGCCGTGTGTCTTTGAGCAGATCGTGCCTGGTCGGCTCCACCCCGACGGCCGGCGCTACTTGCCGCTCATCCTGTTGGGGCTGCCGCCGCAAACCGACGCGGTGGGCGCGCGAACGCTGGGGATCGTCGACCGCCACCACCTCGTCGATCCGGCATTGGCCGGGCACAAGGGCAGCGCGCGGCTAGTGTTCCTGCTCAGTAGCGTCCACATCCAGGCACCGCCGTTCCGCCAGGGCCTAGAGGATGCCGCTGGATTCGGAGCGGGCGGGTTCAGCACCGCGCCGGTCGCCTACGGGCAGGTCGTCAGCATCCCCACTTGGGAGGCCGAGCGAACCCACCTGCCGTACGAGGCACTGCACACCGAGCTGCTGCTCAATATCGGCATCGGCGTGATCGGCGTGCGCACCAGCGCGACGGCCACCAGCCTGGCCGAGAGCCTGGGAAAGCCGCGGATCGAGCCCGGCGACTGGCTGCGCGTTTCCAGATCGCGGATCGACATTCTTGGGTTTGAGAAAGGGGGAGTTTGAGGAGGGCCGCCCCTCAAGAATCCCTTTTCCACTTCAAACTATTTCTAAATATTTCAGAATCTTATGTCATATGCCAACTATCCTGACGTTGATCATGCCCCCGCTGGTCGCCCTGGCGCTGTGCCTCCACCTGGGCTATGCGTGTAGCAAGGTGGCCCTGCCGCCGGAGCTGCGGCCCTTCGCCCCGCTGCTGGCGCCGCTGGCCGGCTGCGCGCTGTTCCTGGTGTGCGCGGCGGCCCTCACCACGCTGACCGCACTCACGCCGGCGCAGATCGCGATCGGGATGGCCGCGCTGGCCGCCCCGACGAACGTGTGGGCGTTCCTCCACGACCGACGACCGAGAACCAAGAACCAAGAACCAAGAACCAAGAACCAAGCACAAAAACCGACAACCTCCTCCATCCTCCATCCTCTGGTCGTGTGCGCGCTGTTCGCCGCCCTGGTCCTCACGCTGGCGATCCTGCCGCCGCTGCGCTGGGGCACGTCGACGCCAATCGGCAGCAACTGGGACGCCGCCGAGTTCTACGTGCCGCTGGGCCGCGCGCTGCAATTGCGCTCCCAGCGCGAACTCACGGAGCTGCCGCGTAACCCGCTGGTACATATCTTCAGCATCCCGCCGGTCTCCGGCCGCATCCACGCCTTCTCCTACCTCCACGCCGCCGTGAGCACCATCACCGGCGTCGAGCCGCTGCGCTCCTACGCCCCGATAATGGCGTTCGTGCTGGCGCTCCAGCCGCTAGCGGTCTACCCGCTGGCATGCGTGCTTGGCCTGCGGCGCGGCGCAGCCCTGCTGGCGGCCGGGCTGGTGGCCCTGGCATGGCTGCCGCTGTGGGTCGCGTATAACAACTTCTCGACCACCTCATGGCGCTGCCGCTGCTGCCCGCCGCGTTGGCCGGCAGCCTGGTGGCGCTGCGCGCCGGCGGATGGCGCGCCCTGACCTGCGGCGCGCTGTTCACCGCCGCCCTGGCGACCGCCTACTACCCAGCGATGACCGCCTACCTGGCGCTGCTCGGCCCCGCCGCGCTGTACCTGCTCCTGCGACGACCGACGACCGACCACCGACCACCGACCACCGGCGGCGGCCAGGGAGGGTATGCCCTACAGGGTCGCGATTCTCAATTTTCAATTCTCAATTCTCAATTCCCCACCCCTTCACCACAGTGGGTGGTGATCAAACGTGGGCTGGCGCTGGCGGCGCTGGCGTTCGTGTTCAGCGGCGCGGCGCAGGTCTACTTTTTCTTGCACCCCGGCTTCCTGGAGGAGATCCTGCGCGGCGGCGCCGGATTCCAGGTGAATAGCTTCGTCGGGTTGCCCGACGCGCTGGGGCTGGCGGCGACCTTCAACCGCGAATCGCTGCCGGGCGAGCCGGGTCTGGTCGGCGCCGCCGTGGCGCTGGCGCTGCTGCTGGGCACCGCCGGGCTGGCCGGGCGGCGGGCGCTGGCGCTGGCGGCCATGGCCGCCGGCGCGGCCGTCTACCAGGCGCTCACGTGGGCACGCGCCTACCACTATGGCTTCTACAAAGGGGTTACATTTGAAATACCGATCTACGCCCTGCTGATCGCCGCCGGTGCCGCGCTGGCCTGGGAGGTCGCCGGGCGCCGGGCGGCCTGGCGCATCCCCGGCCGCGCCGCCGTCGCGGCAAGTCTGGCGCTGATCGTGGCGCTGAATGTGACCACGGTCTGGCGCGTCCAGCAGCGCTACACCGCCGCCGGGCCGCAGCTCTGGACCGCAGCCGAGGCCGATGTCGCCGAGGTGCGCGGGCAGGTGCCGCCCGCGGCGAGCGTGCTGGTCGTGCCCTCGCCGGCGCACGCCCCGACCTTCAACAGCCTGATCAGCTATGCGCTGCTGGGCCACGAGCTGGTCGGCCAGTTCAAAACCGGCTACGACGCGCTCGACGCGCCGCCCAGCCAGGCCGCCGAGGTCGCGCTGCTGCCGGAGGAGACCGATCCATCCGGCTACGGCTATCAGTCCGAAGAGGTCAGGTGGGCCGGCGCGGGTATGCGGCTGTATGGCCGCACCCCCGGCGTACGCTACCACCGCGCGCTCGGGGAGGGCGGGCGTTACCCGGCGCTCGGCGCCGGCGCGACACTGGCGCTGCGCCTGGGGCCGGATGGCATCGCCCTACCGGGCGAGGCCACGCCCGCCGGTTCGCCGCGCGACACCCAGTTGACGCTGGCGATCGCCAGCTTTGGCCCCACGACGCTGGAACTGACCGCCGGCGCCCAGACAACCCGCTACGATCTGCCCGGCGGGCTGGTCGAGATCTCCAGCGCCGCATTTTCCGTCCCCGACGAGGTGCTGCTGCACAACGCCGGCGCCGAGGCGGCCTACCTGTGGTGGGGCGAGCTGCGCGACGGCGCCGAGCCGGGCCTGACACCACGCGACGAAGTCTTCGCGCAGGTGCTGGCGCAGCCGGCCGAGGGCCAGCAGACCGCCGCAGCCGAGATCCAACTGCACACGCAGGCGCTGCCCGATGGACGGCAGAAGCTCACCGGGCTGCTCACCGTCGCGTATACGCCGGGCAACGAAAGCGAATGGCAGGAGGTGGGCCAGTGGGTCTTTTTTCCAAGCGGCGGGCGCCGGCTGCACCTTGACGCCGACCTCGCCCGGCTGACTGCGTCGCTCAGTGCCGAGGCGCAGCCGGCCGACCTGTTCGGCACCGCGCAGCCGGTCGGCGACGGCGAGTACCAGATGACCCTGCTGCTGGCCAACAACGCCCGCATTATCTACGGCACGACCCTATGGACCTGGCGCATGCGCGACGGCCAGGCCGAGCACATCAGCGCCAACTCGGTGCTCTTCGATGTCGTGCCGCTGCCGCGGCCGGCGACGCCGCAGCAGGCCGAGAGCCAGGACGGCACGATCCGGCTGCGCGGCTACACCATGCCGCGCCGCAAAGCCCGCCCCGGCGAGACGCTCACACTCAACCTGATCTGGCAGAGCCTGCGCCGCCTCGACGGCGACCTCCAGGCACGTGTCACCCTGCGTGACGCCGGCGGGCGTATCCTGGCCCAGCAGGCGCTGCCGATCGGCGCGCAGGACCACGGGACCGCCACCTGGCAGGAGGGTGAGCTGGCCGAGCAGTCGTTCGCGCTGGCGCTGCCGGCAGCCGCGCCCGGCGCGGCGGCGCTGACCGTCGAACTGATCGCGCCCGATGGGCAGGTGCGGCCCTACGCCGGCCAGGCAGGGCCACTGAAGCTGCTTGACGTTGAGATCACTCGCTGAGAGACTGTTTGAAAAGGGGAGTTTGAGGGGGCCTCCCCCAGAGAATCCCCTTACACGCAACACGGACAAATGCCAATGATCGAGTGCATTCCCAACTTCAGCGAGGGCCGCCGCCGGCAGGTGATCGACGCGATCGCCGAGGTGATCGCCGCCGTCCCAGGGGCGACCGTGCTCGACATCCACACCGACGCCGACCACAACCGCAGCGTGATCACCTTCGCTGGAGAACCCGCGCCGGTCGCCGAAGCGGCGTTCCAGGCGGTGCGCCAGGCGGCCCGGTTGATCGACATGACCCAACACCAGGGCCAGCACCCGCGTGTCGGCGCGACCGACGTACTGCCGTTCGTCCCGCTGCGCGGCGCCACATTGGAGCAGTGCGTCACGATCGCACAGGCGGTGGGGCGGCGGATCGGCGAGGAGCTTGGCATCCCAGTGTACCTCTACGAGGCGGCGGCAGCGCGGCCCGACCGGCGCGCCCTGCCGAGCCTGCGCCGGGGCGAGTACGAAGGGCTGCGCGAGGCGATCGAGCGCGACCCCGAGCGGGCGCCCGACTTCGGCCCGGCCAGGCTCGGCCCGGCTGGCGCCACGATCGTCGGCGCGCGCCCGCCACTGATCGCCTACAATATCTACCTGAACACCGCCGACGTCAGCATCGCCAAGCGTGTAGCGCGGGCGGTGCGCGGGTCGTCGGGCGGGCTGCGCGGCGTGCGGGCGCTGGGATTGCTGGTCAACGGGCGCGCGCAGGTCTCGATGAACCTGATCGACTACCGGACCACGCCGGTCCAGCGGGCTTTCGACATGGTCGCGCGCGAGGCGGCGGCCTACGGCGCGGCGATCGTCGAGAGCGAGCTGGTGGGGCTGATCCCCGAAGACGCACTGCTCGACGCGGCGCGCTTCGCCCTGCGGCTGCACGGGATGCGCGCCGACCAGGTGCTGGAGCGGCGGCTGGCGCAATTGACCACCGACACACAAAAGGAGCAGATCATGGACACGAGCTGGAAGCTGACGGTTGAGGCACTGGGCACGGCGGCGTGCGAGCTGGCCGATAACGGCGCCGGCGCGGCGCCACCCCAGATCATGCTGCACGCGCTGGGGCGCGAGTTATTGGCGCTGGCCGGGCGCGATCAGGATGGAGCAAGCGCGCGGGTGGCGGCTAGAACGCTGTTGCTGCTTGCCGAGCGGGCCGTCAAGGTGTCCGAGCTAGCGGTGAGCATTGGGGCAGCCGGCGGCGCGCGCTCCAACCCGGCGCTGGCCGGCGCCGTCCACCTGGCCCAGGCCGTGGCCACCAGCGCGCGCCTGCGGGCGCTGCCGCTCGTGGCGCAGCTCCCCGACGAGGAGTTGCGCGCCAACTTCGAGCAGGAGTTCGCGGCGCATGCGCGGCAGGCCGGGGAGTTGGCCGGCAGGGCGGAATGATCGTCAGAGAGTCATTGCCAGGAGTGAGGGGAGCGGGGACTTCACCCCTGTAGCGCATCACGCACCTGGCGCACCGCTGTCAGGAGCAGGTCGGGCGGCTCGCCGATCAGCACGAAGGCGCAGGCGCCGGCGTGCAGGGCGGGCGGCTTCAGGGCCGGGTCGCAACTCAGCACGAGAAACCGGAGCCGGCTGTCGCGCGCGTGCGCCGCCGCCAGCGCCGCCTCGGCCGGGCGGCCGGGCAGGTCCCACTCGAACACAATCAGGTCAGGCTGCGCGGTCTGGGCCAACGCCAACATGCCTTCCATCTCGCTCGCGGTGCCCACCACAGTCACGCCCGGCTCCTCGCTCAATAGCACCTCCAAAGCGAGGCGGGCATGCCCATAACGCACGGCGAGCACAATCTTCACATCTTCGACCTACCATTACGGGGAGAATGACACATAGACCAACGATACGCGCGATCGGCTCGGCGCGCAATTACCACATGATATATCTTTGACCTGGATCATGATCATATATCGACCACTGATCATGATCTAGGTCGCCAGGATGGAAAGGGGGAGTTTGAGGGGGCTGCCCCCTCAAACTCCCCCTTTCCAGACAGCCCTTTAGAGCCGAGCGGCTTTTATTACCCCGATACAGCGGCTGGCTCCAGCTCCTGCGCGGCTGTCCCAGCCTCGGGCAGGTAGCGCTCGGCGCGGCCCAGCGCCGTGAACGAGAAAGCCAGCGGGATGAGGAAGATCAGCACCCCGATCGCCCCGTAGATCAGCGCCACATTCTGGGTCCACTCGATCAGCAGGCCCCCGAGGATGGTGCCGAGCGGGATGGCCGACCAAGCCAGGACGCCGGCGATGCTCATCACCCGGCCCAGCAGGTGATTGGGGACGATCGCCTGACGCAGGCTGCCGGTGTTGATGTTGAACAGGATGCCCAGCCCGGACCAGAACATCCAGAGCGGCAGCGCGGCCCAGTAGGATTGGGTCAGCGCCAGCAGCACGGTCAGCAGGCCCTGGAGCATCAGTGCGCCCAGCGCGACCTTGCTGAACGACCAGCGCTTGCGTAGCGGCCCCGCCGCCAGCGAGAGCAAGACCACGCCCAGGCTGCCGGCCGCGTACAGGAAGCTGACCTGGGTGTCGCCGGCGCCGAGCCGCTCCTGGGCGAACAGCACCAGTTGGGCGGCGGTGGTGGTGCCCACAAAGTTGACCAGCGCCATCATCGCTGAGATATTTCGCAGCACCGGGTGCCCCAGCACATAGCGCAGCCCTTCGGCGATATCCTGGCGGATGCTGGTCGGCGCCCGCTCGGCGTGCGGGCCGGCGTTGAAGCTGCGCTTGATCAGCGCCAGCGACAGCGCCGAGAGCAGGAAGGAAAGCGAGTCGAACAGCAGCAGCCAGTGCAGCGGCATCACCGCGACCAGCATGCCGGCCAGCAGCGGGCCGAGGATCGTGGCCGCGTGGTAGCTGGCCTGGATGCGCCCATTGGCCGTCACCAGGTCATCCTGCGGCACCAGGCTGGGGATGGCGGCGAACTCGGCCGACTGAAAGGCGATCCCCAGCGTCGCGATCGTGAAGCTGACGGCGTAGATCCACCAGACCGAGAGCATGTCCATGCTGGCGACGAGCGGGATCGAGGCCAATACCAGCGCGATGGCGATATCGACGGCGATCATCAGGCGCTTGCGCTGAACCCGGTCGACCCAGGCGCCGATCACCAGCCCGAAGAGTAGGTACGGGAGCATGCTGGCGGCCATGGAGAAGGCCAGGTTGAGCGCCGAGCCGGTGAGCTTATAGATCAGCAGCGGCAGCGCAAAGGCGGTGAACGACGACCCCAGGTTGGAGATCGTCTGGCCGGCCCAGAACTTCCAGAAATCGCCGCTGAGACGCGGACCTGCATCTGTGGCGGGAGCTGACATAAGGGCCTCCTTGATGTGTTAGGGCTGTGTGGGAGAATCAGTCGTGCGCGCGGAACGTGCCGGGTGCCGCTGAACCGGGAAGAGCGTCACAAACAAGCGGTACGCCTGGGCATCCGCGTAGGTGGAGTCAAGCTCCAGGGCGTTAAATTCATCCAGCAGGTTCTTCAGGCGGGTGTAGAATTCCTCGGCCTGCGCGGGCGGCATGCGGTTCATATTCCAGCTTAATAGCGCGTTGCGGATGAGCGGCGCATCCTCGGACCTGTCGGCGATGCCGGCTTGGATGCTGTGCTCAAGCTGAAGCTTGGTGGTGTCAAACATCATCTCGATGCCGGCACCCAGCGCTCCGCCCCCCGTCGCTGTGGTATCGACAAACAGCGCGTTGTCGAAGAGGAACAGGTAGGCGCAGGCGCGGTACTGTTTCTCGATGATGCCGGACACAATGCGCGTGCTCACCACCCAAATCAGCCCGTGCTGCTCCATCATGTTGATGTGGTAGTACAGTTTCTTCGGCGAGGTGTTCAGCCTGGCGGCGAGCTGCTTGACGGTCAATGGCTCACCACGCAGCAGGTCCACGATGCGCGCGCGCAGCGGGTCGGAGAGGACTTTGATCGTCTCCAGCCTGGTGATGACTAGGTTCTCAGCCGGCTCGAAGTGCTCTGGTTGATTTTCGTTCGCCATCTTATTTCCTACAACCATCCAAAATATTTTGGATGGTTGTATTTTACAGGACAGATTTGGAGAAGTCAAGTGTCACATAGCATTCGCCTTTATACTCCGGCAGCGTGGTCTTGGCGGCCAGGCCCTGCTCGACCAGGCGATCGAACCCGGCGCGCAGCTCGGCCTCGGCGAGCTTGAGGTGTTTCGCCAGGAGGGCCGGGGCGGCGTAGACGGCGTGGGGGAGGTAGGCGGTGAGGAGTTGCTCCAGCGCCTCTTCGCGGGTCATGCGCTCGGCCGCCGACAGGTGGTCGGGGTAGCGGATCGCGACCAGCGCGTGCCGCATATCGTCGTCGCCGGCGGCGAAGACCTTGGCGAGCAGCAGGCGGGTGTCGAGTTCTTCGACAGCCTTGAGGTAGGCGGCGCGCTGCGACTTGCCGGTGGGGAAGCCGGCGCGCTTACGCAGCTCGCCGGTGCTCAGCACGCCGCCTGAGTCATCGAGCGCTTGGGCGATTCGGTAGGCATCGGACGACAGTATCCCGGCGTCGTACAACTCATCGGGGGTGCGTAGCTCGCCCAGCAGGCGGATCACCGCCGGGAGCAGCGACCAGGCCACCCAGGTGGGCCGGCGGCGCACGATCGCCGTATAGAACGCGGCCTCCTGGCGACCGAGGTCCCAGCGCCAGCCGTAGACCTCACCGGCGGGGCTATCCCACTCGGACTGCGCCCGCGCATCCGGGTCGCCGACGTAGGCGTGAAATAGGTTGGGGATCTCCGGCGAGGCCGGGTAGAGCGTGGCGATGCCGACCTGCGCGATCAGTTGGGCGGCCTCTTCCGGCCCGCCGATGTGGGTCTGCACGGTTTGGTGCCAGCGTTCGAGGCGGCGCTGGCGCGGCGAAAGGGGTGTCACAGTCATATCGATCTATGCTCTCTAATGCTGTTCCCAAAGAGATGCTTGGCCATCGAACACGGATGCTACTGATGGAGCGGATCTCCACGGATGGTTTCTTCTTCCCGATCCGTACAGATCGGTTCGATCCGTCTGATCCGTGTGCTATTCCCTACGTTGTCGTTTGAAAGAGCACTAGCATTGCGCTTTGAGCCGCGGCAGGAAGTAATTCCAGCCATCCAGGTGGCCGGCGCGGTCCTCCTGGTCGGCGGGCGAGCCGTCATAGGGGCCGTGGGTGAGGGTGAGCTGTGTGCCGCCGGGGAGCGGGTCGAAGGTGATGGCGACTTCGCGGGCGGGAAGCTCGGCCGGGTCGTGGTCCCACTTCCAGGTGAAGGCCAGGCGCCGGCCAGGCTCGAAGGCGTTGAAGCGGCCGCGCAGGTGCCAGCCCTGCTGGGGCCAGACAAAATGGTAGGCGCCGCCGATCTGCGGGTCGAGCTGAACCTGCTGCGGCCACCAGCGCTGGAGCAGCTCCGGCATGACCCAGTGGTCAAAAAGCGCTTCGGGCGAGATATTCGGAAAATCGCTCTGGATGATCAGCGTGGTGGTGTCCGAGGGGAGCTGCGCGATCGGGCCGCCGGTGTCCTGGCTCATGACTCCGTTCCTATCAAGCCAAATACGGGTGCCCCATATCTTACCATATGCGCGGGCAGCAAAAGCGGCGCTCGGCCCCATTGCGAGCAGGGCCGGCGCCGCAGAATGTTCGCGGCGTGATACGTGAAATATGATACGGCCTCACGTTTCACGGCAGATCTATTGCGGCTTCACCAGTTTCATGCGCTCCTCGGGTGTGATCGGCTGGAACTGGTTGTCTTTGTTGAGATAGATGATCGCCTCATTCTTGACATTGACGACCAGGTCCCTGGCGCCGTCGCGATTGATATCCTCAAGCTGGAGCAAGACCGGCGTCTTGTCCTCGCCAGCGCCGACGAGGTACGGCCCGTTGAGCGTGCGGGTCTTGCCAGGGTCGCCGCCGGGGATCTCGACAATCACGACCTGGCGGTTGAGGTTCATCGCGATCAGGTGCGTCGGTGTCCCTTCGCCGTCGTCATGCCCGACCACGGCCTCCATATGGAAGGTGCGGGTGGAGCCATAGCGCAGATCATCGAGCCGACTGCGGCCCCAGGTCACGACGTTGCCCATAATCGCATAGATCGCGAGGAGTGCCAGCAGCCCGGTGACGAGATAAGCGAGCGAATGAAACGAAATCGATGGAATGGTTAAGGTTGAGCGAGCTTGTCCCTGAGATCGGACGGTGCTGCGAATTTCCTGGCTACGGATCGCCATCGCGGGTTCCTCCTCTTCCAAAGCAGCAGATGGGTGAGCAACTATGGTCCCGCCCGACCAAAATCGTGCGGACAAAGCTCGTAATTGAAACGTATGTTTTACTTATCGGGCCGCCTCAGTATATCAGAACAAGTGTTCCGAGTCAAGGGAAATTTTTGCAAAATATTCATCGGTTTTGTAAGTGTTCTGCTATACTTAGAAACTGTTTGAAAGCCCGTATGTCACTCACAATCCGTGGAGGAAAGGGGTCTTGAGGGGGCTGCCCCTTCAAACTCCCCCGTTCTGATTTTGGAAAGGTTTTCTGATGACCACCCGCGCCAGGGTCGCGCTCATCCGCACCAGTCCTGCGACCGTGCTCCACGACTATGCGCGGCTCCTGGAGCTGGCCGAGGCCCACCGGCATCTGGATCGGTCCGCCGCGACGGTGCTCGACGCGCATGTAAGCCAGCACCTGCCCTTTCCCTCGGCCAACACGACGCCCTGGCAACTCGAAGGGGCCGCGCAGTGGCTCCGAGCTGCCGGCTATGACGATCTGGTTTGGGTCCAGCCCACCGACGCCAGAGGTGCCGCCCGCCACGGCGAGGATCTCAGCGGCTACCAGCCGATCCTGCGCGCCTACGGCATCCCGGCGCGCGACCGCTCCAGCTTCGCGGAGCCGTGCTGGGTGTACCACAAGCCCCAGGTTCCGCTGCTCGCGCCGGACCAATTCGGGGACGCGGTTCGCCTCCCAGAGTTCTTCCTGGGGAAGAATGTGGTGCATTTGCCCACGCTGAAAACCAGCGCCGACACGCTCATCGCCGGCGCGGCGAGCAATGCCGCAGGCCGCGTGCGCCTGCGCCGCCACCTTGACCCGGCGCTGCGCCACCAGGTGCTGGTGGACGCGCTGGCCATCCAACGCGAGACCGCCGCAGGGGTCTTCGCCCTGATCGACGGAACGACCGCCGGCAATGGACCCTGGCCCCACGCGCTCGCGCCCGAGGTCAAGCACGTCATCCTGGCCTCGGCCGACCAGGTGGCGATCGACGCCGTGGCCGCAAAGCTGATGGGCTTCGATCCGCTGCGCGACGTGCCCTACATCCGGCTGGCGCACGAGCGCGGTCTCGGCGTCGGCGATGTGCGCCAGATCGCGCTCGTCGGCGACGCCGACCTGGCCGGCCAGAACTGGCATTTCAAGCTTGCCCTGGACACCCGCCTGGCGCCCTTGTGGTCGATCCAGCGCCTCCTGGCCCGCACGCCACTACGCGGGGCGCTGGACTTCTGCCTGGAGCGCTACCGCGATGACTATCGCTGGCCAGCCCGCGACCGCCAGATCTTCGAGAGCTGGCTGCGCTGCACCGGCTGGGGCCAGTTGTTCCAGCGTTATCAGCAGGGCTACCTCGAACGTCGGTAGAGAATCCGCGAAGCCACGCGAAACCACGCGAAGAGATGCACAATCCAGACCCCCCTTCGCGTCTCTTCGCGTGGCTTCGCGGAGCGTCAGCTTTGGCACCATCCTTGCTCACCGGCTCGTTGCCAGGGCCCCTCGTTCTTTGGTCCGATTGCGACCTGGTCCTATGGTCAGAGGTAGGGAGGTTTTTTTTCTGTTAAGATGACCTGGGCGAACAAGCGGCGGGCGTGCCGACGACAAGGTAGGGTATCTCATGGCAACGACCACAAAACCCCTGGCGCCGACGATCGAGCCGCCGGGGTCGCTACGGCGGCGGGTGCTGCGGCTGGCGCTTCCTGCTGTCGGCGAGCAGGTGCTGAACACGCTGGTGGGCCTGTCCGACACCTTCCTGGTGGGCCATATGAGCGCGGCGGCGGCGGCGCAGCTCGGCTACAGCAGCGCGGCGGCGCTGGCCGGGGTGGGCCTGGCCAACCAGTTGATCTGGCTGGTCACTGTCTTCTTCATGGCCGTCAGCATCGGCAGCATGGCCCTGATCTCACGCTTCAAAGGGGCGGGCGACATGCCAAGCGCGAACCGCGTGCTGCGCCAATCGCTGCTCGTCGGGCTGGTGATGGGCGGCGCGGCGATGCTGGCCGGGTTTTTCCTGGCCGGGCCGGCGCTACGCATGCTGGGCGCCGACGCCGAGGTCCTGCCGCGCGGCATGACATTCCTCCAGATCTGCTCATCCACTTTCTTACCGGCCGCGCTCCTGTTCATCGGCATGGCGGCCTTTCGTGGCGCCGGCGATACGCGCACGCCGCTCTACGTCATGCTGGGGGTGAACGTCGTCAATGTCCTGATCTCGTGGCTGCTGATCAACGGCAACCTCGGCGCGCCGACACTCGGCGTGGCCGGCTCGGCGATCGGGGCGGCGGTGGCGCGCGGCGGCGGCGGGCTAGTGCTGATCGGCCTGCTGCTGCGCGGCCGCTCCGGCCTCAAGCTGGCGCCGGACCTGCGGCCCGATTGGGACATGCTGCGGCGGATCACGCGGATCGGCGCGCCAAGCGGCGGCGAACAACTAGTATTCCAGGGCGCGCTGCTGATCTTCGTGCGCTTCGTGATCGGTCTGGGGACGTTCACCTATGCCGCGCACAATGTGGTGATCAGTATCGAGTCGCTCTCGTTTCTGCCGGGGTTCGGCTATGCCACTGCGGCATCGGCGCTGGTCGGGCAAGCGTTGGGCGCCGGGCGCCCCGACGAAGCCGAGGCCAACGCCTATGAGGCGCTGCGCCAGGGCAGCCTGATGATGACGGTGCTGGGCGTGATCATGTTCCTGTTCCCGCACCAACTGATCGGGCTATTCGTGGCCGACCCGGCCGTCGTCGAAACCGGCGTGGGGGCGATGCGGCTGGCGGGGCTGGTTCAGCCGCTGCTGGCGCTCAATTTCATTATGTCCGGTGGGCTACGCGGTGCAGGTGATACGCGCTGGCCGCTGATCAGCAAGCTGATCAGCACCTGGGGCGTCCGGCTGCCGGTGGTGATGCTGCTGCTGAGTCTGGGGATGGGGCTCACCGGGGTCTGGATCGCGATGACCTGTGACTTCGCGGTGCAGGCGGCCCTGGCCCTCTGGCGGTTCCGCACCGGCAAGTGGAAGACCATGCGGGTGTGAGGGAGCCAAGAACAAAGAACCAAGAACCAAGAACCCACCACCCACACCCTGTAGGGCGAGCCCTCCGTGGCCGCCCCTCCGTGGCCGCCCACACCACCAAACCCGTAGGGCGAACCCTCCGTGGCCGCCCACACCACCCACACCCTGTAGGGCGAGCCCTCCGTGGCCGCCCCCGCCGAGAACCAAGAACCGTATCAACACGTTCGATTTTGGACCAGCCGGCAACGATTGATCAGCAGATCGCCTAACGAGCCAAGGATCTTCTGCGGCACATGGATAAATTGGTACTGGAGCATATCGTTCCAGACTAATCCCCGGCGAATATCGTGCTCGGCTGAACGAACGATCGTCCACTGCGCGATCAAACCGATATTCCACCCAATCAGCAATACCGCAATCAGCAGCAGCGGGATCGGCCCGGTGCGCCGCTGCACCTGCTCGATTAGCGCCGCCAGCCCCAGCACGAAGATCGGCGTACACTCGATCAGGCGCCGATAGCCAAATGCGCCAGTCAGGTGCCAGGTGCTGCCAAACGCGCCGTTCACATATGTTTGGGCAACAAATTCCAGGAATAACAGCCCCACCAGCAGCCCATCGCGCCGCGCCAGCCAGCATAAGCCCACACATCCGATCGCCAGTATTGGGCTCCAGAGAAATGCCCCGTGCTCAAGGTCGATTAAGGTCGCAAAAAAATGCGGGCTCAAGCCACCAGCCGATTGGAGCTTGTCTGAGACGGTTGAGCTTGGAAGTGGTTGCCCATTCAGCACTTGATAGGTCAAGAGCTGGGGAAGCATAACAATGATCAATGTGACGAGGAAGAAGGTGTGTTTCAGCGCCAAACGCCCGAATGCGCGCCATTGGCGGGCTTTGAGGAATTGGGCATAGGCGACGAGGCCCTCGACCGCTGGCAGCAGCAATACAAGCCCGTATTGCTCACGTGTCATCGTCAATAGTGCGGCTGTGATACCTAGAAAGAGCCATGATCGCCAGGAACGCTGCGCCTGCTGCGTTATCAGTCTGTTTCCTTGCTCAGAGACTGTCTGAAAAGGGGGAGTTTGAGAGGGCCGCCCCTCAAGAATCCTCTTTCCACCACGTATCGTTGAGGAGACAATATCCTTTTCAAACAGTTTCTCAGGCAGCCAGAGCGTCAGGAAGAGGGCAAACAGGAAGAAACCAGTCGAATGTGACCAGGGCATCAGAATGTAGGTATAGAAGACCAGCGGTGACGCAAGCCAGACCGTAACTGTGGCCAGTGTCGCGGCAAACATCCCGGTAAAGCGCCGCGCTAATCGGTAGGTGAGGACGAGGCCCAGGAGTGCATACAGGGCTGACATGAAACACACAGCCCAGATATACGGTGCGGAGTATCCATCAGCCTGGATCGGAGAGCCAAGCGCCTGCGCGACGCGAACGCCCGCATCGGCCAGCAGAAACCCCGGTGACCACAGGATCGCCGCTCCGATCGGCGCAACATTCCGCAACTTCCCCGTCACCAGATTACGGGGCGGATCTTTTGGATTATCGCGTAGGAGCGCATTGTAGACCGCCGGATCGTTATTCTGCAAGCCGCGCTCGGCGAAATACGCATATTCGTTGCTGAAATCGAGATCCCCGTCAAAGTAGATCGAGCGTAGGTAGGCGTAATACTGTACTTCGTCGCTGGCATAGATCCGGGGAGTGCTCAATGGCAGAAGCAGCACGAATAGAAGCAAAATAGTGATTAACCCAAGATCGCGCTGGGCGATCTGCGGCCATACGGCATACCAACGAGAGGTTACTGCACGCCCAACGTTCGCCCGTTGAACTCATAAGAGGGCTCCAAGCCGTTCTACTTTACAATGTGAGGGGATGAAACTGAGGGGACTGCCCCCTCAAACTGCCCCTTTTCCCGAGTGGGTGGGAGGAAACTGAGGGGACTGCCCCCTCAAACTCCCCCTTTTCCCGAGTGGGTGGGAGGAAACTGAGGGACTGCCCCTCAAACTCCCCTTTTCTCCCGAAACAGGGCGCTATGATACCACACAATCACATGTGGAAAGGGGGATTCTTGAGGGGCGCCCCCTCAAACTCCCCCTTTCAAACAGTCAGTGGTCTACTGCTCCGTGACCACGAACTCGGCCCCCGCCGTGCGACCGAACACCTCCGGCGCGTACATCTGGTAGGCCAGCGCCGGCAGCGTCTGGAAGGTGCCGGCGGTCGTCGCGCGGGCCAGGTAGGTGTAGTGGTAGGTGCCCTTCGACAGGTCGGTCGCGAACAGCGCCACCCGGTTGTCGCGGATCTCCGTTCGCGTGAAGTACCACCAATACGGCATCTCACCGCCGGCCTGCTCCAGCGCCGGGTCCTGCGCCACAGCGCTCACGGTCTTGAGGCTGCTGTCGAGCGGCTCCAGGCCGGCCGGCAGCATGTCCTCGACCGCCAGATAGCGAACATCCTCCGGCACCGTCAGCGTGAGCCGCACCTGCACCACGTCGCCGACCTTCACCTGCGAGACGAGCTGCCCGGTCGGCGTCAGCGTGGTCGTGTCGACGGCGACGTACTCGCGCTGGACGGCCAGCCCCTGGTCGAGCGCCTGGACGGCGGCGGCGTCTTCGTAGTAGCGCATTCGCAGGGTGTAGTACAGCCGCCCCTTGCCGCTCTGGCCGCCGGTCGCCTGGCGCTGAAGCTCGATCTGGCTGGTGCCGCCGGCCTTCAGGTCGGCCAGCGCGATCACGACGCTGGCGGGGTCCTTGAGGTTGTCGCGGTTGACGGCACCCTCGCGCAGCGTCTTGCCGTCCAGCGCCGCGCGGTAGGAGTAGTCGGCCTCCAGCTCGCCGCTCTGGGCGATGTACTCGGCCAGCGCCATCAGCGTCACCGCCGACTCCTGAGTCGTGCGCCAGTGGCCGTCATCGCGCAGGCTCATCAGGTAGCGCACCGCGTTGGGCACCAGGAAGTTGTTCGGGTCGGCGCGAACCAGCGCCTGGAGCGCCAGCGCGGTGGTGCGAGTATTGGTGCTCATGGTCCAGTAGTCGGGCTCGCGCTCCTCCCAGTGTGCATCGGTGGTGTGCAGGATCGCCGTGCCCATCAGCTCGCCCACCAGCGTGCGAACGCGGCTCTCTTGGCCTGCGCCCATGGCTTTGAGCGTCATCAGCAGGTAGGCCCGGCTGTAGATGTCGAGCTTGGCCCGCTGCTCGAACAGCGCGATCGTGCGGCCGCTGTCGGGCTGCCCGGCCTCGGCCAGGACGAACAGCACGTAGGCGCGGGAATTAAGAACGCTGGATGCCGTACCTAATTCTCCATTTTCAATGTTCAATTCTCCATTCAGAAACGCCCCGAGGTAGTCGATGCCGTTGTCGAGCACGGCCTGGTCCACGCCGTAGCCGGCCTTGCGGGCCTCGACCAGCCCTTGGACTACGTAGGCGGTCAGGTAGGGGTGACTTTCATCGTCCCACCAGCCCCAGCCGCCGTCCAAGTGCTGCATAGTGTAGAGCCGCTGCAAGCCCGCCGCCAGGCTGGTCTCCAGCGACGCCTTCATATTCGGGTCGTCCATGCCGAGCTGCTTGAACAGCCGGTAGGTGACGGCGTTGGGCAGGAAGCGGCTGACCGTCTGCTCGCTGCACAGGTAGGGGTAGTGCTCCAGGTAGTCAAGCCCGGTCTCGACGCCGGCCGCCAGCGAGGGCACCAACTCCAGGTTGACTTGGCCCTCCTGCCCGTCCGGCACCTGGATCGTCTCGATCACCGGCGTCTCGCGCACCTGCCCGGCGCTGGCGACGGTCTCCGGCGTCAGGTAGCGCTGGACCGGCAGCGCCTGCTCGACAATGTCCTCGTGGCCGCCGCCCTTGACGGTGAACGTCAGCCGGGCCAGTGGCGACACCGGCCCGCCGGCCTGTGCGCCCACCACCGCCGGCCAGCGCAGCACCGCCGTGCCATTGGCCGGGACCTGGACCTGCTGCTCCGACTGGGCGCCGAGCTGGAGCGGCGCCGGCGCCTGCCCATCCCCGGCGACGGCCAGCGAGACTGTCGCGTCGATTGGGTTCGGCGTGTTGTTATGGACGACCGACTGAAGCGCCAGCTCGTCGCCGACGGTCAGGAAGCGCGGCAGCGCTGGGCGCACCAGCAGCGGCCGCGTCGCGACCAGGTCGGCGGTCGACTGGCCCACCAGCGTGTCGGCGGTCAGGCCGCGCGCGGTCATGCGCCAGGTGGTCAGGTTGTCGGGCAGCCGCAGCGTGACCGTGGCGGTGCCGTCTTCACCTGTGACCAGCGTCGGGTTCCAGTAGGCCGTGTCGGGGAAGTCGCGCCGCACCAGCACCTCGGCCCCCAGGCCGCCGCCGCCGCCCTTATCGCCGGGTTGAATCTTCAGCGTGACCCGGTCGACCAGCGCCGTGAGCGAGTTAGCAGTGAAGATCCCCAACGGTCGCTTCTCGTAGAACGCCTGCTTGAAGGTCGGGTTGGGGTCGTCGGCCAGCGTAAGCACCGCCTTATCGACCAGCGCCAGCGAGACTTCGGCCCGCACGCCCTTGCCGGTGTAGTCGGTGGCCTTGACCGTAAACGTGATCTCGTCGCGCGGCCCGGCCTCGGTCTTGTCGGGCGTGACACTGATCGTCAGCTCCTGCTGCTCGGTCGAGACCGGCAGATTGACCAGGCCCACCCGCAGATCCGGCACCGGAACATCACCGCCGGCCGGCTTGACCAGCACCACCGAAACATAGATGTTTGGCGCGTGCTCGGCGGTGATTGGCACCTGGAGCAGCTCAGTGGTGCCCTTGAGCGTCATCAGCCGGTGCTCCAGCACCTCGCCGCGCTCGATCGTCACCAGCGCAGTCATGCCGGGGTATGATGCTGTTACCAGGATGCCGGCCGTATCGCCGGGCTTGTAGCGGTCTTTATCGGCGATCAGGTCGATCCGGTTGGTGTCGTTGACGCCCCAGAAGACCTCGCCGCCGTAGGCCCAGGTGAATGCGCTGGCCTTGATCGTGTAGCCGGCGTCGTCACGCCCCTCGGCGCCGATGCGATAGGAGCCACCCTGCTTGGGCGTGAAGCTGATGCCGGCGCGGCCCTGGGCGTCGGTGGTCGCCTGAAGATCCTCGACCAGCGTATCGGTGTAGTGGGACGTGAAGTAGAAGCGGCCGTCGGCGCCCTGCTCGCGGGCGCTGAACCACTCGCGCTTGTAGACGCCGACCTCAAGAGCGCGCCCGCCGACCGGCCGGCCCTGCGGATCGAGCGTCAGCAGCGCGACCTGCTGCGGCTGGCCAGCCTGGGCCACGTAGCCCTCCGGTCGCAGGCCGATATAGAACGCGCCGGCATGGACATTGGCCGTGCCCTGGCCGGCGATCACCTGGCCGTCCACATCGGTGATCTCGACGTCAAGCGTGAGTGTGCGGCTGTGGCCATCCTTCCCAAGCTCGGCCGGCAGCTTCAGGGTGAAGCGGCCCTGCGCGTCGGTTCGCCCCTCGCCGTCGCCGACCAACTCGCCGCCGAAGTGGGTTTGATTGTCGAACCAGCGGTACCATTCGTAGGCGTCGTCCAGGTCCTCGAAGCGGAAGTTGGGCGCCAACTCAGGCCCGAAATACAGCGGGTTCGCCAGCAGGCGCCAGCGCACCGGCGCGTTCGCCAGCGCCCCGCCGGAGAAGTAGCGCGCCGAGACAGTCATCTCCAATGTGTCGCCCTGGACCAGGTCGGGCTGGGCCGGCGTGACCTCGATCTCAAACGTCGGCTTGCGATACTCGGCGACCGTGAACGAACCGTAGATCGTCGGGCCGGATTGGGCATCCGCACCGGCGTACAGGACGCTCACACCATAGCTTCCAAGCCGAGCGCCCTGCGGCAATGCCAGGCTGCTGTTGAACGTGCCGAACTCGCTCAGCGCCAGCGTGGTCGAGAAGATCGTGCTGCCCTCTGGATCGTTGACTATCACGTCGATCCGCTGGCCCGTGCCGGGCAGCTCATAGCGTTCGCCGTTCGCCATCCGTAGCGCACCCCGGATATAGACGTTCTGCTCGGGCCGGTAGATCGGCCGGTCGGTGTACACATTACCGACGACCGGGCTACGCCCGTAATCGGTGGGCAGCCCAAAGTCCCACGGGTTGATCCCCTCGCCCCAGAGTGTCGTCGCGAGGGCAAAGCGATCGTCGGTCGACCAGATGAACACCGCGTCGTAGGGGTTGGTGGCGCTGAATGACGCCTTCAGGACGCCTTCGGCGTCGGTGACGCCCAGTATCAAGCGGCTCCACGGTATCCTTGGGCTCGTAGGCGTATGACGAGGCGACCAGCGGCAGATCGGCCACCGGCCTGCCGGTCGCCAGGTCAACTGCCCAGACGAAGAGCGAATCGGCGCCGCGCTTGACCGTCAGCGCATACGGGCTGACAACCATGATCTGGCGCTCGATAATGCCCAGGCCGCGCACCTCCAGAAGGTACGTCCCCGCGTCGATCTGCCCCAGGTCGAGCAGGTCGATCCGCCCACGGTTGCGTTCGCCCTGGAGCGCTACAACATCGCCTCTGACCAGCGCCGACGGGTCGGGCTGGAACCCAACCCAGCCATCGTACACAGTGGCCATCTGCGGCACCTGGTTACGATCGAGCCGGTACAGATCGTAGCTGACGCTGGGCATATTGACGGTCTGAATCGGGACGCGGGCCGGGGCGTAGGCATTGTAGGCGCCGATCCGGTTGGTGCCGACGAACGCCAGCGCCGGCGGGAGCGAGGTCGGTGTGGAAGCTCGACCACCGCGTCCTGGCCAAGCGCCACGCCGTAGGGGTCCTGCGCCGCGCCGCCGATGGTCACGCGGTAGTCGGTCTCCGGCAGCAGCGAAAAGAACAGGTAAAGCTCGGCCTGGTAGGTGTTCGGTGTAGATCTCGGTCGGCTTTGGCTCGATCACCAGGTTGCGCTGGACCGAGTCCCAGTCCATGGGCGTGCTGAAGTTCAGCCTGACGCTGCCTGCCAGCTCGACCGCGCCGTTGCCGTCGACCGGGTCCGAGGTGGCCAGGAAGGGAAGCGACGCAACGTGGAAGAAGCCGCTGTACTCGAACGTCAGCGCCTCGCTCCCCTGTGCCGCCGCGATGCCCGGCGGGACGGTGAGCACGTAGTTGCCGCCGCGCTCCAGCGGCGTGTCCGGCGTGAAGGTGACAACGAAACCCGGCAAACGCGGAATGGGTGTCTCCTTCCCCGTCGCCCTGGCCTCAACGTCGGTCAGCGTCGCCACACCGCTACCCACGATCGCAATCGAGCCGGGTACATCGACGCCGTCGCGCTGGAGCCGGATGCCGCTCCGCAGGCCGGCCGGGTCCATCGGCTGGTTAAAGACGATCTGGATCGGCGCGAATGGGCTGGCGTACTGGTCACCAGGCGCCGGTATGCTACCGACAACCAGCGGCGTGATCGTGCTGAACGACCAGGCGAACTCCTGCTTGAGCGCCCCGCCGGTCTGGTCGAGCAGCCCGTCGGCCACCCGCACACGATAGCTCGTCGAGGGCGCCAGGCCGGCGGCGGGCAAGTAGACGTAGGTGCTGGTGTCGATCCAGTGGCCGGTGCCCTGGAGCGGCGGGTCGATCTGCAACGGCTGGGGCAGTTTGTCCTGGGCGTCGATCTGTGTGAGGGCGACGACCGGGTGGTTGAAGCGCACGCTGATGCGGTTGGTGTCCGTGAGCACCTGCAACGTGTCGGCGGGCGGCTCGACTTGCACGATCTCAAGGTCGCCCATGACCGTGAAGCTCCAGGTCAGCGGCTGGGGGTTGAGTGGCGCGCCGGTGGTGGCATTGACGCCCCGCTCGATGCGGGCCTCGTAGCGCGCCCCGCGATCAAGCGCGACGACCGGCTTGAAGTGAAAGCCGCCGTCGCCCGTCTCGACCGTGCCCTGGACCTGCGCCCCACCGTCGGCCAGGTACAAGCTGAAGTGCGCGCCGGCCGAGGCCACGTCCACGTCAGGGGCCAGCCGCACCTCGACTGCGCCGTCAGCCGGCACCTCGACCGCGCCGTCGTAGGGGCGCACGCCGACGAGCAGCGGCGCCTCGGTCGAGAAGCGCCAGGCGACCGGACGCTCCAGGCGCCACTTGCCGTCCGGCGAGATATCGACGCTCACCGTCGCGGTGTAGCTGGTGGCCGCGTGCAGCCCGGCCTCCGGGTAGAAGCCGTACAGCGTCGGCGAGAGCCAGCGACCGACGCCCTCGGCCGCCGGCGCCAGCGTGAGCGGCTGCGGCAGCGTGTCGGCCAACGCCGGGTCCTGCGCGGCAGCGGCGATCAGATCGACCGGCACCACCGGCGCCTCAAACTCGACCGTGATCGGGGAACGCAGCGGCACCTGCTCGGCGTCCTGCTGCGGCCCAAGCTGCTTGACCGCGATATACGGGACCGTGGCGAACTCGATCGCCAGCGGCTGGCCGAGCGAGCGCCCCAGCAGGTTCCTCGCACTGCTGTCGAGGCTCAGGCGATACTGCGTGCCATACTGGAGCCCGCCCTGCGGCTGAATCAGCACGACCGAATGCCACGGTCGCGACGCCTCGGCCGGCACGACCGTGAACTCGGACGGCGGGTCGAGCCTGACCGCGCCGGCGACCGAGTTCGGCCCGCACCCACTGGTTGAACTCGACGCGGATGCCGGCCTGCGGATTGGCGTCGGCCGCGCCGTCGGCGGGCGTGATGCTCGTCACCTGCGGCCCCGCCACGGCCAGCGGCCCGAAGACCGCGCCCAACGCGACCACGAGCAGCGCGACGACGGCGACGATCAGGGCGCGCCAGGTGAGATAAGGGCGTAAACGATTCCATGTGAGCCTCCATGAAGGCCGCGTCTGTGGCCTCATGCGCGATATATGTCAGGCCGAAGTCATGAGTAGCATGTTCAATGTCATAGACCCATATTCAACGATATTCATCGTCACACATCGTTAAACCATCGACCAGCGCCGGCGCAGGGGCGAATCTAGTATTCGCCCGCCATGAATGGCGTCGTGTGCATCGCCATCATCGATGACACCATGGCCATCGTTGGTTTCGTTGCCCTCGTCGCGGGCGAATGCGATGGTTCGCCCTTACGACGCTGGGCATCGATGATCTGCGTTGGTTTCGTTGTTTTGCTCTGCGGGCGAATGCGATTCGCCCCTACGTCGATGGGTTTCGGTGTTTTGCTCTGCGGGCGAATGCGATTCGCCCCTACGTCGATGGGTTTCGGTGTTTTGCTCTGCGGGCGAATGCGATTCGCCCCTACGTCGATGATTTTCGGTGCGGTACATTGATACCCTATGATGATCTACCCTGTCACTCTGTCACTACGAACGCGATTTCCTCGCTCCGCCGCACCCGGCCCTGCGCGTCGCGCGTCTCGACCAGCGCCCGGTGGCGCCCAGGCGTAAGCTGCCAGAAGACGCGGTAGGGCGGCCCGGCGAACGTCGCCAACGGCAGGCCGTCGACGACGATCGTCAGCTCGGCCACGTCGGCGCCGGCGCGGGCCTTCAGCTCGATCTGCTGCCGGTCGCGCGGGATGCCGGGGCTGATCGTGAACGCCGCGCCGGACGCGGGCGTGAGCAGCGCCGGCCCACCTCCCCCCAACAGCGGAACGTCGATCACCGCAGAATCATCGTCACCGTTCGGTAGTCGGTCGTCGGCGGTCGGCGGTCCGTGGTCGGCGGTCGGTGGGCACACCACGCGCGGCGCCTGCGGCAGCGCGGCCGAAACCGCCCACGACTCGGCCTCCGGCGGCACAATGCGGAAGATGCGCCGGACCGCCCGGTCGGTCGGGTAGCCGGCCGGCGCGCGGCAGCCCAGCGCCGGGTCCACCGCAACGACCATATGCGTGTCGTCCGGGCGGGTCGGTTCGGTGCCGGCGACGAAGCGCTCGTTCCGCGCGGTCGGGCAGGCCGGCGAGGGCAGCAGCCCGCCCTCGGCGCAGACCGGCAGCTCGACAATGCCCGCTGGGCGGCTGAACGGGCGCGGCGGCAGGCCGCGGTGCGCCGCCAGCATCACCGAGTGCCACACCGGCCCAGCGCCGGTGATCCCGCTGATCGCCTCCATCGGCTGCCCGTCGGCGTTGCCGACCCACACGCCCACCACCCGGTCCGGCGTGTAGCCGACGGTCCAATTGTCGCGCCAGTCGCTGGTCGTCCCGGTCTTGGCCGCCGCCGGTCGATCGAGGTCCAGCGCGCTCTGGGCGCCGAAGGCCCGCATGCGGGCGTAGCGGTCGGAGAGAATATCGTTGATTAAATAAGCCACCTGCGGTGAGAGAGCGGGAGAACTGGAGATTGGAGATTGGAGATAGGGCGCGTCTACAATCTCCAATCTCCAATCTCTAATCTCAACAATTGCGTAAGGCGTCACCCGATAGCCGCCATTGGCGAAGGCCGCGAACGCCGCGCTCAGCTCCAGCGGCGTGACCTCGCCGCCGCCCAGCGTCAGCGAAAGGCCGTAGCGCCCGGCGCCGGCCTCGCCCAGCGAGCTGACGCCCAGCCGACCGGCCATCTCCAGCAGCGCCGGCAGGCCGATCTCGTTGAGCACGCGCACCGCCGCGATATTCGAGGAGGTCGCCAGGGCCTCGCGCAGCGAAAGCGGCCCGTGGTAGGCACGGTCGTAGTTCTGCGGCTTGTAGGGATGCCCCTCGCGCGTCGGGAACGAAGACGGCACATCCAGAATCGTCGTCGCCGGGGTCCAGCCGCGCTCCAGCGCCGCCGCATAGGTCAGCGGCTTGATCGCCGAGCCGGGCTGGCGCCGCGCCAGCGCCCCATTGACCTGGCCCTGGCTCCTGGCGTCGGCGAAGTCGGGGCTGCCGACCATCGTCAGGATCGCGCCGCTGGCCGGGTCGAGCACGACGACGGCACCATTGCGTACCCGGTGGTCGGGGCCGCCCGAGCGCGGCGTCGAAAGCTGGACGATCTGCCGCCGCAGGATCTCCTGGGCCGCGTCCTGGAGGTCGGCGTCCAGCGTGGTCGTGATCGTCAGGCCGCCGCGCGCCACGGTGTCGGGGCCGAGCTGCGCGTCGAGCAGGCCCAGGACATACTGGACGAAATGTGGTGCCCGCATCCTCCGGCCCTCGCCGGCAAAATAGAGCTGCTCATCCTTCGCGGCGGCGGCCTGCTCGGGCGTGAGCTGGCCGGCGCGCACCATCGCGTCCAGCACCAGCGCCTGGCGCGCCAGCGCGGCCTGGGGATCTTCCAGCGGGTTGTAGCGCGAGGGCGCCTGCGGCAGGCCCGCCAGCAGGGCACACTCGGCCAGGTCCAAGTCGCGCGCGGGCTTGTTGAAATAATGTTGCGCCGCCGCCTCGACGCCGTACGACCATGCCCCCGTAGTACGTCTGGTTCAGGTACAGGGCCAGGATCTCGTCTTTCGAGTAGTTGGCGGTCAGCTTCAGCGCCAGCACGGCCTCGCGCAGCTTACGCTCCAGGCTGCGCTGCTGGGCCAGTTGCGGGTCGAGCAGGAAGCCGCGGGCGAGCTGCTGGGTGATCGTCGAGCCGCCGGCGACCAGGCTGCCGCTGCGGAGATCGAGCCACAGCGCCCGCGCGATCCCGCGCAGGTCGACGCCGGGGTTGCCGTAGAAGCTGGCATCCTCGATCGCGATCGTCGCCTGGCGCAGCGCGGGCGGGATCTCGCTCAGGGGTATGGGCCGCTGCCGGCCACTGAAGGGGTCGGGCAGCTCGTAGAGCAACTGGCCGCGCCGGTCGAGGATGCGGGTGCTACCCAGCGCCGCGCGGGCGCGCAGGTGCTCCGGCGCCGGCAGCTCGGTCGAGAGCCAGAAGTAGCCGACGACCAGGCCCAGCGCCAGCAGGCTCACGCCGATGCCCCGCGCGCCCCACCGCATGGTGCGGCGGAGCAGTGCGGCGCGACCTGTTCGAGCGCGGAGCGACATACGATCCTCCAGCGGCCACCGGCGCGGCAGCCCCCTTATAGTAGAACGTTCGGATAGGCATATGCTAGCACGGCCAGTAAGCGGTATCTATACGCCGATCTTAGCATGCTGCCTCACGGCTTGAATGAAACCAAGCTGAAAGAGCGCTGAAGCTCCGGCGACAAGCTCACAGATGGATTATACGTCGAGCGGCGCCACACGCTCGGCCAGGCGCTTGGGGGCAACCAGCCGGTACGCGACCACGACCCGCTCGGCGACCTGCTCCCAGTCGACGGCAGCTAGATCCAGGCGCAGAGCCACCCAGCCTTTGGGACCCAAATAGGAGGGTACATAGAAGCGGGCCGGGTCCAACGCAACGAGCATTTCCTGATCACCGGGGTAAGCTTTACAACACAGCGCGATCCGCCCGTCTCCGTGGTGATCGTTCAGGTAGTAGGCAAAGGTCTTCTTGCGAACGCGAAAGGCGAGGTGCTGATCGCCGGAAATGTCCACTTCGGGCAATGCGGCGCAGATCTGAATTAACTGCTCGCGGCGCTGCTCGGCTGTGGTTGTGTCGGTCATATCCGGTTCCATTTCTCGTTAGAAACTTTTTGAAAAGGGTATTATCCCGCCGACGATCCATGGTGGAAAAGGGATTCTTGAGGGGCGGCCCCCTCAAACTCCCCCTTTTTCAAACACTCTGTTACACGCGGCGATGATATATCGGAGGAACGCGCGCCGTGATCGCCCGGCCGATGCGGAAACGGAAGTGGGAGGGGCATATGCCGATCGCCTGGCTATCCTACGGCTTCCCCGTGGTCGGGCTGAGTTGATCGAGTAATTGCTGGGTCGCGGTCGCGATCTCGGCAACCGCCCGATCAAAGGCGGCCTGGTTGGTACGCGAGGGTGCGCGGTAGCCGCTGACCTTCCGCACAAATTGCAGGGCTGCCGCCTGGATCTCGGCTTCGGTCGGCAGCTCGGTTGGGTGGCGAAGTTGTTTAATGCTACGGCACATTGGGTTCCTCCTTAAGATGGTGCTTTGCGAGCAGTACCCGCAGCTCTGACGCGATCCGATTCATTTCATGTTCCGGCACACGATCCTGCTCCGGCACGCCGAGATAGCCAAAGATCAGCGGCCCACGCCGATCCGCCGGCTGATCGGCCATACGCGGCACGATGTGAACGTGGACATGCGGATGCTCAACGGCTTCGGCGAACTGGATGACATAGGTTTTAGCGCAGTGGACCGCTTCCGTAAGCGCTTGCGAGGTCGCGGTGATCAAGAGGCCCAGTTCGACGGATTCCGCTCGCGACAGGTCGGCAACTACCTCGATATGCCGGCGCGCCACCAGCACAATCCAGCCGGGAAGTGCGGTGTTGTAGGAGTGTACAACATCCCAATACTGCGTGCGGTAGATGTTATCCCAGAGCGGGCGGAGGTCGAGTATCGCGCTGGGCCAGGAGCAGGCAGGTCATACAGGAACTCATGTTGGTTACCTTTTCCTCATAATGCGGTGTGCCGATGTTCTAGGGGTACTTTCCCGCCCCAATTGTACCTCACCTGTGCCCCCAATTTTGCCAAAACTTTACAAATATCTTATCTTCTTTTTAAGAATTTATGCTAGATTGCATGCTACCGCTCACAATGTATCCCTAGACGACCACCGATCTAATACGCCAGGTCCCGTCCTGACCTGATCGGGTTCGGAGCCGCTACCACGACCGTTTCATTCGGCCGATCGCTCGGCATATGCCGATGCTCGCCGGGCAGATAGCGCTCGACCCACCCGTTGCAGGGAGAATCTGGGTATCGAATGTGGCCCTTGTCGCCCACGCTTGCGCCCACCACGAGTGGGACGTGGTACGCAGCAAACGGCGACGCTCAGCGCAGAAAGGAGGTCCATGGTCGCCGCGCCTGCTGCCCCCACCGTTTCGCTGGCTCAGAGCAAAGAATGAAAGGATCGACCATGGCTGGTGCATCTTCGACGGTACGTGCCGTCCCAACCGCGCCTGAGCAGGGTATTAAGCGCATCATCTTCTCGTCGGCTGCCGGGACTATGATTGAGTGGTATGACTTCTACATCTTCGGTAGCCTGGCCAGCACGATCGCGAGCAAGTTTTACCAGACCGGCACGCCGCTGGGCGATATTATTGCCTGGCTGGCGGCCTTCGCGGTCGGCTTCTTGGTCCGGCCCTTCGGCGCGATCATCTTCGGGCGTATGGGCGACTTGATCGGCCGCAAGTATACATTCCTCGTCACTATGACGCTGATGGGCATCTGTACCTTTGCGGTCGGCCTGCTGCCGACGGCGGCAACAATCGGCGCCGCCGCCGGGATCATTCTGATCCTGCTGCGCATCCTTCAGGGCCTGGCGCTGGGCGGCGAGTACGGCGGCGCGGCGACCTATATCGCCGAGCACGCGCCCCACCATCGGCGCGGCTTCTACACCAGTTGGATCCAGATCACCGCCACGCTCGGCTTATTCCTGTCGCTCGGCGTGATCCTGGGCACACGCTTGCTGATCGGCGAGGAAGCGTTCAAGGACTGGGGCTGGCGTCTCCCGTTCCTGATCTCGATCTTCCTGATCGCGATCTCGCTGTACATCCGCATCTCGCTGCGCGAGTCGCCGATGTTCGCGAAGCTCAAAGCGAGTGGCGGCGTGTCCAAGAACCCGCTCACCGAGAGCTTCGGCAACCCCTACAATCTGCGCTTCGTGCTGCTGGCGCTCTTCGGCGCGACGATGGGCCAGGGCGTGGTCTGGTATACCGGCCAGTTCTATGCGCTTTACTACCTCCAGAACATTTTCAAAGTGTCGCTGGTCCACTCGAATCTGATCGTCGGCGGGGCCATCCTGGTGGCGACGCCGCTGTTTATCTTCTTCGGCTGGCTCTCGGACCGCATCGGCCGCAAGTGGATCATGCTGACCGGCATGCTGTTGGGGGTGCTGACGTACTACCCGATCTATACGACCATGGGCAACTTCGCCCCCTTTATCGGCAACCCGGCCGACCAAGTCGCTAACCCGGGCTACAGCCCGTTCATGCTGTCTGTGCTAGTCTTCATCCAGGTCGTGTATGTCACGATGGTCTATGGCCCGATCGCGGCTTTTCTGGTCGAGCTGTTCCCGACCCGCATCCGCTACACCTCGATGTCGCTGCCCTACCATATCGGCAACGGCGTGTTCGGCGGATTGGTGCCGATTATCGGCCTGAGCCTGATCCAGGCCACCGGCAACTCCTATGCCGGCCTGTGGTATCCAATGGCGGTCGCGGCTATCTGCTTCGTCGTCGGAGCGCTCTTCCTCAAGGAGACCAAAGACAACGACATCACGGTTGAGAACGCTGCACAGGCAGCACCGCAGCCGGCGCTGGCGAAAGGGTCGCGTACGTGACACTATTCTGTGTTGCGTGTTGCGTGTTGCGTATCAGTGCGCACGCAACACGTAACACGGACAAAAGCTGTACGAGTTCGATAAGCAAAACTCCGCACCTCAGTGCGGAGTTTTGCTTATCGATCGGGTATCGGCAGCTACCCCATCCCGCCTCACAGCACCTGCGCGATCTTCGCCCTCACCGCCGGCCGCAGCACCACGCTGAAGCGGCTGCCGCGCCCCAGCGTGCTCTCCGCCGACACGCTGCCGCCCATCGCCGTGACCAGCTCGCGCACCAGCGCCAGCCCCAGCCCGGCGCCGCCGGTCTCGCGGGCCCGCGAGCTGTCGCTGCGGTAGAAGCGCTCGAAGATCAGCGCCAGCTCCTCGGCCGGGATGCCCACCCCGGTGTCGGCGACTGCCAGCGTCACGCCGTCGTCGCCGGCGGCCCCCTCGAAGGCCACGATCCCGCCGGGCGGCGTGTGGCGCAGCGCATTCTGGATCAGGTTCAGCAGTACTTGCTCAAGACGCACCCGGTCGGCGCTCACCGGCGGCAGCTCGTCGGGCAGCGCCGCCACCAGCTCGACCTGGCGCTCACGCCGGGCCAGCGGCGCCAGCGTATCCACCAGCCGGCGGATCAGCGCCGCCGCGTCGACCAACTCGACCGTCAGGGGCAGTTGCCGCGCCTCGGCCCGCGCCAGCGTGAACAGATCGTCGATCAGGGCGGTCAGGCGGCGCATCTCACCCTGGATCACCGACATATCGTGCGCGGGAAGCTGCTCGCCGTGCTCCTGCTCCAGCGCCTCCAGGTAACCGCGCAGCGTCGCCAGGGGCGTGCGCAGCTCGTGGGAGACATCGGCGACCAGCCGGCGGTTGGCGCGCAGCAGCGCCTCGGTCCTGGCCACCTCGGCGGCCAGGGCGCGCTCACGCTCCTCCAGCCGGCCAGCCATGACGTTGAAGTCGCCACTGAGCCGACCGATCTCGTCCGGCGAGTCGATCTCCACCCGGCGGGTCAGGTTGCCGGCCGCCAGGTCGCCGGTCGCCAGCGCCAGGCCCTCAAGCCGCCGCGTCAGGCGCCGCGCCAGCAGGTAGCCCACTCCGAACGCCAGCAGCAGGATGATGACAACCACGATCAAGGAGATCAGCAGAGTCATTGTGGTGGCCACCAGGACGGTGCTCATAACCCGCGTGATCGCCGCCGCCCACTGAAACCGGCCGTCATTCATATTCTCGACGATCAGCGTGGCCAGCAGCGTGCCGCGCTCATCGAGGATCGCGCAGGCGGCGCTGTCGGCGAGCGGGCCGTCGGATGGGCGCCCATTGGCGCAGCCGCCGCCGCGCACCTGGGCCAGCAGCAGCGCCAGGTCGGCGGCATCGTCGGCGGGCAGGGCGCTACCCGGCGCGGGCGCATCAGCACCGGCGCTGCCTAGCACCACGCCGTCGGGCCGCAGCACCAGCATACGACGCACCCCGCCAAACGTCGGGATTGTCCCATCGGTTTCGGCGCGCGCCCCCGCAGCCGGCTCAAAGTCTTCCGCGCCCGGCCCCGCCGGCACGGGCAGCCGGGTATGGCCGGCCATCAGCCCCTGCAGCACCGGCGTCAGTTGCCCAGGCGAAACATCGCTCCGCAGCAGCGGGCCGAGCGCCTCGGCCGCCAGCCGCGCCAAATCGGCCGACCGCGTCTGCACCGGCGTGGTGAAGAGGCTGCTGATGCCGATAAAAACACCCAGCGCGACCGGGATCAGCAGCGTCGTCAGAATACCCACCAGCAGGTAGGAGAAGGTCAGATGCCAGCGCAGGCGCGCGCGGCCGGCCGCCCATAGCGCCAGCAGCATGCGTGTGGGGATGAACAGACCACAGACCATCACCAGCAGATTCGGCAGGTACTCGGCCAGCGACATATGCAGATTCTCGGTGCGGATACCAAAGACCTGTCCCGAATGGGGCATGAACCGCATCACATTCCAACCGATCACCCCTTCGAGTGTCGCATAGAGCAGCACCCAGGCTAGCACCCGCCCGCCGCGCCGGAGCAGCCCGCCTTTGCCCGGCTCCAGCCGCCACGCCGCGATCGCGTAGAAGCTCATCAAGGGTAAGCTGACCAGCTCGACCAAGGGCGACCCGACGAGCCACGCCAGCGGGTAGGCCACCAGGGCGCACGCCTGGCCGACGACGAACATCTCGACCTGCGCGCGCCAGAACCCGACGCGGGCGATCGGCAGCCGCGGCCGCAGCGACGAGAGAATCGCACGGCTACGCGACCTCCAGCCGGTAGCCCACGCCCCAAACTGTCGCGATCCATTCACCGACATCACCTAGCTTCCGTCGTAAGCGCACAATATGCGTATCGACCGTGCCGTCGCCGCCCTCGTAGTCGTGGCCCCAGACCTGGTCGAGCAGGTAAGCCCGGCTGAAACTGCGACCGGGATAGCGCGCCAGGAGCAGCAGCAACTCGTACTCCTTGACCGTCAGATCGATCGGCTCGCCGGCCACCTCGACCCGGCGCGCCAGCGGATCGATCGTCAGCCGGCCCAGGTCGATCGGCTCCTCGCCGGCATGGTCGGCGTTGCGTAGCAGCTCCACCCGCCGCAGGATCGCCCGCACGCGCGCCAGCAGCTCGCGCAGGCTGAAGGGCTTGGTCAGGTAGTCGTCGGCCCCGACCTCCAGGCCCAGCACCCGGTCGGCCTCCTCGGCGCGGGCGGTGAGCATCAGGATCGGCACGATCGAGCGCTCGCGCAGCCGCCGGCAGACCGTCAGCCCGTCCAGCCCCGGCAGCATCCAATCCAGGATCACCAGATCCGGCTGCGCCTGCGCCGCCAGGATCAGCGCCGTCAGCCCATCGTGCGCCGTCAGCGCCTGGTGGCCCTCGCCCTCAAGCTGGCGCCGGATCAGCGCCGCCAGCTCATGCTCATCTTCGACGACTAGGATGTTCGCCATCAAGCCTCTCCATCCAGCAAATTGGGAAAAAGGGGTTTGAGGAGGCAGCCCCCTCAGTCTCCCCCACCCACATTGTAAAGTCGAACGGCGCCTTCCGAAGCCTTGTCCTGGGAAAAAAGGGGTTTGAGGGGCAGCCCCCTCAGTCTCCTCCACCCAACCAGGATGAGAAGTGTAGCGCCGAAGTATCACGCCCGTTCGACAAAATTGTCACAAATGTGTTAAGAGGTCGTCAGTAGACTGACCACCTTATTGCGAGAACCCCGGCACCTGGAGTACCGCCGCCATGAGCAGCAGAAAATCATAGGTCCCGTGGACGATCGCGCTAGTGCTGGTATTGGTGCGCTTACGAATAAAGCCCAGCGTCATGCCCAACGATAAAGACGATCAGCAGCGCGTCCCAATTGTACTGGAAAGCGTGCAGGCTGGTGAAGAACAGGTTCGACAGCAAGATGCCCAGCCGCGGCTGCAACACGCCCCGAACAGCCAGCTCCTCGCCCAGCCCGGCCGTGACGCCGATTATCACCGCGCCGAGCGGGCTCAACGCGAAGCCGAGCAGCTCACCAAACGCCTCGTTGTCGGTCTTGGACCAGCCCAGCGTCGTCCAGAGCCAGTCGATCCCTGTGCCGATCACCTGGACTGCGCCGACCAGCACGATCGCCAGGCCCAGCGCCGCCAGCACCTGCCGCGCCGTCGGCCGGACCAGCCCGACCCGCTCCAGCGCCCCCGCCAGGCTGCGACGCACCCCATAGCCGACCGCGATGATCGCGCCGGGGACCAGCCAGATCAGCGGGTAGAGTGTGTCGAGCAGCAGGCCGGTATCGCCGCGCCCGCCGGTCAGGTCGAGGCCGGTCTCGTCGGCTTGCCTGATCAGGTCGAGCAGCGGCGGCGACGCCAGCACAATCAGCGGCACAAAGCTGATCAGCGTCAGCGACATGGCCATCACCAACGCGACCATATGGACGAACGAGTTGGGGTCGAGCGGAATCACGCGGCTGAAATCACGCCGCACGGCCGGCAGGAAGCCCAGCGCGCCGATCACCAGCGCCAGGCCCAGGCCAGCGACCAGCCCCAGCAGCCTGACCTGGCCACCGGGGACGAGTTGTGGCAGCGCGTCCGGCCCCGCGCCATTGCTCGCGACCAGCGCCACCGCACCCAGGCTGAACGCGACCAGCGCGGCCGACCCGACCAGGAGCACCAGCCAGCCTAGCGCCCCAACCCTGGCCCACACGCGGTCGACGCCGAGATACGCCAGCAGCGCCAGCAGCATAAAGGGCAGCGTTTGGAGGCCGGCAAGCATAATCTGCCAGACTTCGCCACCGATCGCGAAGCCGGCGCCGTACAAGATCAGCAGCACCCCGAAGGCGATCGCCAGATGCCGCCCCCGCACACGCGGCCCAGCCTCGGAAGTATACGTCGATGAGGTCACACAGGTTCTCCTTTATTTAGACCGAGAAAAAAGGGGGCTTGAGGGGGCAGCCCCCTCAGTCTCCCCCACTCACATAAATCCGTTCATCATCAGCTAAATCCGTTGAAGTCTCGTTGTGAAGTGGTAGATGTTCCCCTGTGGCGACGGACAGCATATTCGATGCCGCCGAGCGAGACTCCATCTTACTACGAATCCTTTGAACGCGGAGTGGCGGAACGGCGGAAGGAGTGGAAGAACCGAGGATAGAGGATCGAGGATAGAGGATCGAGGATGGAGCCAGGGCACGTAAGGGCGTATTGCATACGCCCCCACCAAACCACGAAGAACCGAGCACCTGTAGGGCGGCCCCTTCGTGGGCGCCCCCGCCACAGAACCGACCACCGACCACGCATCACGCAACACCATGAGCGGATAGGAAACGGATATTCACGCAACACGTTTCACGCATCACGTATCACGCATCTTGCGGTACAATAGCCGCATGCCAATCATCATCCGACCCGCCACCACCGCTGATCAGCCGGCCATCATGGCGATCGTGCGCGCGGCGCGCGTCAACCCGATGGGCATCCGCTGGCCGCAGTTCCTGGTGGCCGAGGACGCGGCGCGGATCGTCGGCATCGGGCAGGTCAAGCCCCACGGCGACGGGAGCCGCGAGCTGGCATCGATCGCCGTGGTCCCGGATCAGCAGCGCAAAGCGATCGCCAGGCTGATCATCCGCGCGCTGCTGGCCCGCGCGCCCGGCACGCTGTACCTGACCTGCCAGGAATCGATGCAGAGTTACTACACTCGCTTTGGCTTCCGCCCGCTGCCGCCGCAGCAGATGACGCCCTACTTCCGTCGGCTGCGCCGGATCGCCCAACTGATCAGACTGATTGTGCCCGGCGTCCCGCGCATGGCAGTCATGAAACGAGAGGGTGAAGGACATGTCTGAATCCACACTCTACGCCGAGATCATGGAGCAGCCCGATAGCCTGACGCGCCTGCTCGACGCCGAAGCCGCTCCAACGCGGGCGCTCGCCGCCGACCTGGCCGCCCGTCCCTTCGACTACGTGCTGATCGCCGCGCGCGGCACCTCCGACAACGCCGCCCGCTACGCCCAATACCTGTTCGGTACTGCGCTGGGGCTGCCGGTCGCGCTGGCGACCCCATCGCTGCACACACTCTACGGCGCCCGGCTGCGCTTCGACGGCGCCCTGGTGATCGGCGTCTCGCAGTCCGGCCGCTCGCCCGACATCTGCGCCGTCATCGAGGACGCCCGCAAGGCCGGCGCCCCAACCGTCGCAATCACCAACGACGATACCTCGCCACTGGCGCTGGCCGCCGAGCGCGTGATCGGGCTGCACACCGGCCCCGAGCGCAGCATCGCCGCCACCAAGACCTACACCGCCCAGCTCGCCGCCATGGCGCTGCTGGCCCTCGGCCTCGCCGGCGACGACGCCGGGCTGGCCGCGCTGCGGACGCTGCCGGCTGCCGTCGCCGCCACGCTGGCGCTCGACGCGCGCATGGCCGAGATCGCCGGCGAGCTGCGCGCGATCGACGCGGCAGTGACGATCAGCCGCGGCTATAACTTTGCGACAGCCTGGGAGATCGCGCTCAAGCTCAAAGAGCTGACCTACATCCCCACCGAGCCTTACTCGGCGGCCGACTTCCAGCACGGCCCGATCGCCATGGTGCGCGAGTCGTTCCCGGTCATACTGGTCGCGCCGCGTGGCGCCGCCGCCGCCGGCCTGGCGACCCTCACGACGCGGCTGTGCGAGCTTGGCGCGCACCTCGTAGCGATCAGCGATGTGCCGGAAGTGCTCGCCGCCGCCGATCTGCCGGCGCCGCTGCCCGCCAGCGTCGAGGAACGCTTCTCGCCACTGACCGCGATCGTCGCCGGGCAACTGTTCGCGTTCCACCTGGCCCACGCCCGCGGCCTCGACCCCGAGCGGCCCCGCGGCCTACGCAAAGTCACCGAGACAAGATGAAATCGTACATCCCCATCTTGGCCCGCTACTTGCTCAAAGGCTACCATTCGAGCATCAGCAACCAGCTACGAGGGAGCAAGCAACGTGGAAAAGAAACGCAAACAACCGCAAGATCGCGAAGCGCCCGCGCCCCAGGCACCCGAGGGCTACCCCGAGTCGGTGCGCCGGCAGCTCAATCAGTATGGGCAGACGCACGAAGGCCAGAAAGAGCCGGTGGAGCATGCCCATCCGGGAACCGCAGATCATATGGGCGCGACCGAGACTGCTGTGACGCCAACCAAGGTGCCCACGGACGGCCCCTCCGACCTGGTCGGCGAACAGGACAAGCGCACGTCGGATGACGACATCGACCCCGCCGAGGAGCTGACGCCCGGATAGGACTCGTCAAGAAATAAGTTTCGCCGTGCTCAGAGATTAGAGATTGGAGATTAGAGATTAGGACGCCACGATCAATCTCCAATCTCTAATCTCTAATCTCAAAAGCGGATGACTCCCTGGCTCAACTTCTCTACTCCGAGCTATCATCCTCTCCGGCATCGGCGCCGCCGGCCCGCCCCGGCTGGCCCTGCCGCATGGCCCGCACCCCTTCGAGGGCTGCGCGGTCGCTCTCCAGGTTGGGATGGCTCACGGCCTTGTCCAGCTCGACGGTGCGCATAAGCAGCCGTTCGGTCTGTGCCAGGTCGCCCAGGTCGGCGTAGATCATCGCCATGTTGTAGCAGGTCACCGCCTCGCCGGTCTTGTCGCCCACCTGTCGCTGTAGCAGCAGCGCCTGCTCTAAGAACGTGAGCGCCTGGCGCTTGTCCCCCAGGTCGGAATGCACCCCGCCGATGTTGTTGAGCGTGACCGCCTCGCCGGCCTTATCGCCCACCTGTCGCCGCAGCGGCAGCGCCTGCTCGTAGAACGTGAGCGCCTGGCGCTTGTCCCCCAGGTCGGAATGCACCAGGCCAATGTTGTTGAGCGTGCGCGCCTCGCCGGCCGTGTCACCCACCTGTCGCGACAGCGGCAGCGCCTGCTCATAGAACGTGAGCGCCTGGCGCTTGTCCCCCAGGTCGGAATGCACCTTGCCGATGTTGTTGAGCGTGCTTGCCAGGGAGGTAACGCGAGAAGGGGGTGGCGCTACTCGCAGCCAGGTGGAGTTCCGGTAGCTTCTCTTTCTGAGGCTCACAGAGCGCTTCCCAGTTTACCTGGTGCAAAGCCGGCTCACCCAGGTCGATATGCAGGCGCACGCGGCGCCGCGGATAAGCGCCGCGGATCTCCGACCAGTTCTCCCCCAGTTGTCGATCGGCAAAGAACCAGTTGAACAGCGCCTGACCATAGCGGGCATCGGCGTAGCGCGCATCCGTGGGGCTTGGCGGCTGGGCGGCTGCATCGAGCGAGCCGCGTGGAAACTCTCGTTCGCCGTCAACGGTGATTTCTACGGGGTATCGGCCATTGTCTTGCTTGCGAATGTGTATCGCGACGTCAGCATACGCCATGTGATCCTACTTGCCCCAGGCGAGATAGAACTTCTGCTGCGCCCCAAACGTAAGCTGGCGCGGCTGGCTGCCGTCGGCGCGCATGGCCCACACCTGCCAGTCGCCGCCCCCAGCCTTGGAGAGGTAGGCGATCCAGCGACCATCGGGCGACCAGACCGGGTTGGTGTGCGGGCCGAGGCCCTGCGTCAGTTGGGTGCGGTTGCCACCGTCGGCGTCGATCACATAAATCTGGCGCCCATCAGCGCCGGACTCGCCCAGAGCGTGAGCCACAAAAGCAACCCGGCGCCCATCCGGCGACCAAGCCGGAAAATCCTCCTCCGCGTCGGGGCTATTGGTCAGGTTGCGCGGGGCGCCGCTCTCGCCCAGCACGAAGATATCCTGCGGCTGACCCGCCCCGCCCGGCGCCGCATACATCAGCCCCTGCGGCGCCCACGTGATCCAGGCGACCCCCTCCGGCCCCAACGTCCGTGCCTCGCCGCTCGCCAGGTCGACCACTGCGAGCTGCCAGAGGCTGCCCGTGCCATTCCTGGCCGCATACGCTAGCCGCCGCCCATCGGGCGACCAGGCCGGGTAGCGGGCCTGAACGCCGGGCGGGCTCACCTGCACAAAACCCCCTCCCATATCGGCGAAGATGCCCGCGCCGCGCGTAACCGCGAGCCGGCCATCCGGCGACCAGGCCGGGCTATAGCTTTGCGCATCGTCCGTAGCCCGCTGCGGCGCGGCGCCGTCGAGCGCCGCGACGAAGACATTATAGCCCTGGGGCTCCCGCTCACCGAAAGCGATCCGCCCAGGAGCGTCGGGTAGGATCCACTCGGGCGGAGCCACCGGAGCCGCTGAAGGCACCGCAGCCGTTGCGCCGGCCAGCGCTTCCCCGCCTACCTCCCCCTGGTCTGCTGGGCCGCGCAGCCAGACAAACAGCACCACGGCCCCCAACACCGCGCCGAGCAGCAGCGCCAGCGGAAAGATCGGCACAGTGCGCGACGGCGGGGCGATCGTGCCCGTCGACGGCAGCGGGATGGTAGCCTTCGGCCCAGGCGAAGCCGCCGGCGCAGCCGCGTCGGGAGCGCCGGGCCGATGTGCCGCTCCCGCGTGGAGCGGGCGCGCACACGCAAGCAGATCACGGCGCAACGCCTCGGCGCTGGGGTAACGCGCGTCGGGGTCCAGCGCGGTGGCGCGGGCCACAATCCGGGCCAGCGCCGGCGCGACCCCGGTCAGCGGCGGCAGCGGCATCCCGGCCGGCGCCCTTCCACTGAGCAGGTGGTGCAGCGTCGCCCCCAGGCTGTAGATATCGCTGCGCTCGTCGGTCTGGCCGTGGCCGTATTGCTCCGGCGGCGCGTAGCCCGGCGTGCCGATGATCATCGTATCGCTGGTCCGCTCCGGCTTGAAGAACCGCGCGATCCCAAAATCGATCAGCTTCAGGGACGGCGGGCGATCGTCGTCGGCCCCGTCGGCACCTGGCTCCTCGACCAGCATCACATTCGCCGGCTTGAGATCGCGAAAAATAAGCGGCGGGCGGCGCGTATGCAGATAGATCAGCACGGCGCAGAGCTGCAAGCCGCACTCAAGCACGAACACCTCCGGCAGGGGGCCGCCCTTCACCAGGTCGCGCAGCGTGCGGCCGGGCACATACTCCATCACCAGGAAGACCCGTCCCTCATCCTGGAAATAATCCCACACCCGCGTCAAACCCACATGGTCGAACTGGGCCAGCATCTGCGCCTCGCGCTCGAACAGCTCGGCGGCGGCCTCGCGCTCCGCCGCGCCCAGCCGCGCCGCCTCCACCTCCTTGAGCGCCACCAGCCGGCCCAGGCGCCGATCACGGGCCAGGTACACACTAGCGAAGCCACCACTCCCCAGCAGGCGGATGATCTCGTAACGACCCTGGATGAGGGCGTCCTGTTTCAGCATACCAATCACGCGCGAAGAACAAAGAACCGAGAACAAAGAACCGAGAATCTATCCCTGGCGAGGTGATAAGATGACAAGGTGACAAGATGACTTTTCACGCAACACGCAACACGCAATACGCAACACGCAACACGTTTCGCCAACAACGGACCACGGACAACGGACAATTCACGCATCACGCAAGATCTTGACCAGCACCCGCCGTGTGCGCGGGCCATCGAACTCGGCCAGGTAGATCGTCTGCCAGCGTCCCAGGACCAGCCGCCCCTGCTCGACAAAAATAAACTGCGAGAAGCCCATCGCGCTGGCCTGCAAGTGCGAAGCCGAGTTGTCCTCGATATGGAGATAGCGCGGGTCCTGGCGCGGCGCGATCTCGCGCAGCAGCAGCAGCATATCTTGCTGCACCCCCGGATCGGCGTTCTCCTGGATCGTGATGCCGCAGGTCGTATGCGGGACGTACAGCAGCGCCGTGCCGGCCTCCACGCCACTCTCACCGACGACCCGCGCCACCTGGTCGGTGATCTCGACCATGCACTCCTGGGCGTGCGTGCGAACAGTCAGCTCGTGGTACATCAGTTCGTCCTCACTCGCTCGACCGCAGCCTCCAACGCCGCTTCGATCTTGGTCGCATCTGGAACGCCGCCCTGCGCCAGCGTAGCCTGGCCGCCGCCGCGCCCGCCCAAGGGCGCCAGCGCCTCGCGCAGCAGCGCGCCGCAGTCAACCGTCATGCCCTCGGCGCGGGCGAAGATCAGCTGCGCCTTCTCGGCCCGCAGTCCCAGCAGCGCCAGGCAGCCACCGTCGGCGATCTCCTTCGCCAGCGAGCGCACCTCGTCCAGGCTACGGTCTTCGAACACGCGCCGGACCACCCGCACAATCCCCACTAGATCGGCGCCCCGGACCAACTCCTGCGCCTCATAGCCGATCAACTGTCCGGTCAGCGCCTCCAGCCGCTTGCGCGAGCGCTCCTCGGCCTCGTGCAGGCGAGCGACCGCCGCCTCGATCTCCTGGGCGCCGACGCTCAGGCTCCCCGCCAGCCGGCCCAACGCGGCGTTCTTCCAACGCAGGTCGTGCAGCGCCCGACCGCCACACACAAACTCCACCCGCATAACGTCGCCGCGGCGCTCCCAGCGCCGGATGTGCAGCAGCCCCACTCCACCCGTCGCGCGCGGATGGGTGCCACCGCAGGCCGAGTGGTCGAAATCAGGCACCGACACGACGCGCACCCGGCCCTCCACGACCGGCGGCTTGCGCAGCGGCAGTGCCGCCAGCTCCTCCTGTGTCACAAAGCGTGCCAGCACCGGGCGATCCTCCCAGATCACCTGATTGGCCAGCTCCTCGGCAGCGCTGGCCTGCTCGGCAGTCAGCGCTGCCGTCGCCAGGTCGATCGTCGAGGCCATCACCCCCAAGTGAAACGAGACCGTCCTGAACCCATCGAGCTGCTCGAACGCCGCCGAGAGCAGGTGCTGCCCGTGATGCTGCTGCATATGATCAAAGCGCCGCGCCCAATCAAGCTCGCCCGCGACTTCGTCGGCCTCCAGGGCCTGCGCCAGCGTATGCCAAACAATGCCACCCTCGACCTGAACGTCGAGCACCGCGATGGCGTTGAGCGTGCCGACGTCGGCCGGCTGCCCACCGCCCTCAGGATAAAAAGCGCTACGATCAAGCGCCACCGCTGGGCGCCCGCCGCGCTCGCCGCGCGCGACAACACGCGCGGTAAAATGGGCGATATATGGATCGGCAAAATAGAGCCGTTCGGTGGTCATAAGCTGATAGTTCCTCTCACCTGAAACTTGGTCCTACAGTATACCAGAAATGAACTTACAACCTTTTTCGTAGGACTTCTAGTTCTATTGAACTACTAAGAACCGTTGACAACCATATAGAGCCGTGATATAGTAACGCAAGGAGATCAATCTCCTGGGCCAATACAGGCATCTTGACCTACGTTCAGTTCACCGTTCGAGGGGAGGTACGACCGTGACTCAGCGCGTGCTCATGCTCAACGCCAGCTACGAGCCGCTCCGGCTCGTCTCGATACGGCGCGCGATCATCCTGCTGCTCCAGGAGAAGGCTGAGATCGTCGAGGCGCTGGAGCAGCAGTTGCGAGCCAGCGACCGCGCATTCGATGTGCCGCTGGTGATCCGGCTCCTACGTTATGTCACGCTTCCCCGGCGGCTGCGCCTGCCGTGTACCCGCCGGAGCGTCCTTATTCGCGACCGCGAGACATGCCAGTACTGTGGCGCACAGCCAGGCCGCGCGCACCTCACGATCGACCACGTGGTGCCACGCGCCCAGGGCGGCGTGACCGAGTGGGGGAACGTCGTCACCGCCTGTTACGATTGCAACCACCGCAAGGGCAGCCGCACGCCGCAGCAGGCTGGGATGATTCTGGCAGCGCCGCCGCGCCAGCCGCTCTACCTGGCCTTCGTACTGCTCGGCGAACTCGAACGCCACGCGGTCTGGCGCAAGTACGCCTTTGGGTGATGCGCGAGGTGCGGAAGCTTCCAAACATCCCAGTTCAAAGCGAAGGGCCATCCTGGTAATACTCCAGGATGGCCCTGCTTCATCGATGATCGGAGAACGAGGTGCCGATTACGCCTCCCCGTCCTTGCCCAGGTCGTCTACGCCTATGTCGTCGATACCCATACCCTCCAGCGCGTCCCTGAACTGGGCCAGGTCGTCGCCTTCGCCCTCAATCTCGAGGTTGCCATCGTCCTCGCCCTCGCCCTCGCCCTCAAGGATGGTATCGCCCTCACCGCTGAGCAAGGCCTCGAGCGCCCGGCGTACCCGCTCATCCTCCTCGGTCGGCTGGCGATCCTGGATTCCCAGCATCCCCTCGGCCCGGCGCACCTCCGGCGTAAGCTGGCGACCATTGCCGTCGCCGTCGCCCTTGCGCGGGGCGGCCAGCTCGCCTCAGGATCTCCTCGGCCATCTGGCGGCGCTTCTCGATGCCGGTGCCGGCCGGGATCAGCTTGCCGATGACCACGTTCTCCTTGAGACCGCGCAGATAATCGACCTTGCCCGTGATCGCCGCCTCGGTCAGCACGCGCGTCGTCTCCTGGAACGAGGCCGCCGACAGGAAGCTCTCGGTCGTAAGCGCTCGCCTTGGTGATCCCCAGCAGCACCGTCGCCGCCGTCGCCGGCTCGCCGCCCTGGCTCACGACCTCGATATTGAGCTTCTTGAACTCAGGGGCGTCGACCAGCTCGCCCGGCAGCAGCCCGGTGTCGCCCGGCTCCTCGATCCGCACCCGCCGCAGCATCTGGCGAACGATGATCTCGATATGCTTATCGTTGATCGCCACACCCTGCGAGCGGTAGACCTTCTGGGCCTCATTGACCAGGTAGCGCTGCACCGCCTCTTTGCCCTGTAGCTCCAGCAGCTCCTGTGGGTCGGCCGACCCATCAGTCAGATGCTGGCCAGCCGACACGCGGGAGCCATTCTCGATGCCCTGCGCCATCCGGGCGGTGTGCGGCACGACCACCTCGCGCTCCTCGCGCTCCTCGGCGATCACCACAACCTGCCCATCGCCAATCCGCACCCGGCCGCCCAGCCGCGCCAGAATCGTCTCGCCGCCAAGGTCGGCCCGGTTGCTCTCGGCCAGCGGCTGACCCTCAGTCACCTCCGAGCCATCGGCCACCAGCGGAATGTAGTGCCCTGGAAGCTCATGCTCGTCGGTGTAGATCTCGCTAGAGATCACGCGGATCTTCCGGAGCTGATCCTCGCGAACGACCTCGACCGTACCATCGATCTCGGCCAAGATCGACTTGCCCTTGGGCGAGCGCGCCTCGAAGATCTCCTGGACACGCGGCAAACCCTGGGTGATGTCGTCGGCCGAGGCTACGCCGCCGGTGTGGAATGTGCGCAGCGTCAACTGGGTGCCCGGCTCGCCGATCGACTGAGCGGCGATGATCCCGACCGCCTCGCCGATCTCGACCAGCTTGCCGGTCGCTAAGTTGCGGCCATAGCAGAACCGGCAGACGCCGTGGTCGGGCTGGCAGGCCAGCGCCGAGCGAACGAACACATCGTTGACACCCAGTTCCTTGAACAGCGCCGCCAGATGCTCGTCGACCTCCTCATTGCGATCGGCCAGGATCTCGCCAGTCTGCGGATGCACCACCGGCGCAGCCAGGATGCGACCGATCATGCGATCCTCAAGCTCCTCCATCATCTCACGGTCGTCGGCCCGGTGCAGCCAGAGCCCCTCCTCAGTGCCGCAGTCCTCGACCGTCACAATCGTATCCTGCGCCACGTCGACGAGCCGGCGGGTCAGGTAGCCGGCATCGGCCGTACGGAGCGCCGTATCGGCCAGACCCTTGCGCCCGCCGTGGGTCGAGATGAAATACTCTAACACCGACAGCCCCTCGCGGAAGTTCGAGCGGATCGGCTGCTCGATAATCTTACCGGTCGGGTCGGACATCAGGCCGCGCATACCGGCCATCTGGCTGAGCTGGTTGATGTTACCGCGGGCGGCCGAGTTGACCATCATCGCCACTGGGCCGTGCGGGTTCAGGTTCTGCTTTACCGCGTCGGACGTGGACTTGGTCGCATTCTGCCAGATCTCGACGATCTCGCGATAGCGCTCCTCTTCGGTGATCAGACCGCGGCGGAACTGCTTCTCGATATCCGTGACGCGCGTGGGACGAATCGGTCAGGATCTGTGCCTTGGATTCGCGGCACCTCGATGTCGCTGACGCCGATCGTCATGCCGCCGCGGGTCGCATACTTGAAACCGAGCGCCTTGAGCTTGTCGGCCTGCTCGGCGGTCCGCTCCGAGCCGAAGAGCCGCGCCAGCTCTTCCTGCGGCCGCTCGCCATACATCGCCCGGATGCTGTCATAGTCCGCCTCGACCAGGTTGCCATAGTTGGTGTAGTGCTTGTAGCAGTCAGCGATGATATCCTTGAGCCCCTTCTTGGCCAGCAGCCGGTTGCGGAACTTCAGCGGCTCGAGCAGTTCGGTGTTGAAGATGATCCGGCCGATCGAGGTCTCCAGCAGCATCCGCGGCGTCCCGTCGTCGTCCGGCGCCAGCACCCGGACGGGCCGGTCATTCTCGCCCTGGACGGCACCATTCATTCGCACCCGGATCGGTGCCTGAATATCGACGACCCCCTTATCGTACGCCAGCAGCGCCTCATCGATCGTGGCGAAGGTCTTGCCAGCGCCGCGTGCATCCTCCTTGATCATCGTGAGGTAGTAGCAGCCCAGCACAATGTCTTGCGTCGGCGTGATGATCGGCTCGCCGTGGGCCGGCGAGAGCAGGTTGTACTTCGACAGCATCCGCATGCGCGCCTCTTCCTGCGCCTTGCGGGAAAGCGGCACGTGGACGGCCATCTGGTCGCCGTCGAAGTCGGCGTTGAAGGCCGAGCAGACCAGCGGATGCAATTGGATCGCCGAGCCCTCGATCAGCTTGGCCTCGAACGCCTGGATCGAGAGGCGGTGCAGCGACGGCGCGCGGTTGAGCAACACCAGGTAATCCTTGATAACCTCTTCCAGGACATCCCAAACCTCCGGCCGCACTCGCTCAACAATGCGCTTGGCCGATTTGATGTTATGGGCAAAGCCCTTCTCGACCAAGCGCCGCATCACAAACGGCTTGAACAGCTCCAGTGCCATCTTCTTGGGCAGGCCGCACTGGTGGATCAACAGGTTCGGCCCGACCACGATCACCGATCGACCGGAGTAGTCGACACGCTTGCCCAGCAAATTCTGGCGGAAGCGCCCCTGCTTGCCTTTGAGCATATCCGAGAGGCTCTTCAGGCGATGCTTGCCCTTGCCGCTGACTGCTCGGCCGCGCCGGCCGTTGTCGATCAGCGCATCGACTGCCTCCTGGAGCATACGCTTCTCGTTGCGAACGATGATCTCCGGCGCGTTCAGCTCCATCAGACGCTTCAAACGATTGTTGCGGTTGATCACGCGCCGGTACAGGTCGTTCAGGTCGCTGGTCGCGAAGCGACCACCGTCGAGCTGCACCATCGGCCGCAGATCCGGCGGGATGACCGGAAGCACCGTCAAGATCATCCACTCAGGGCGGTTGCCGCTCTTGCGGAAGTTCTCGACCACCCGCAGCCGTTTGGTCGCCTTCTTGCGCCGCTGGCCCTGCGTGGTCTGAATCTCGACCTGCAAATCCTCGGCCAGCTTATCCAACTCGACAATCCGGACGATCAGGTCGCGGATCGCGCCCGCGCCCATATCGGCCTTGAAGACCCCCAGCGCAAGCTCACGCAGGTTGCGGTACTCCGCCTCGGTCAGAATACGGCGCATCTTGATGCCGTCAAGCTGCTCCAGCTTGTCCTTCTCCTCGCGCACCAGCAGGTCCAGGTCGCGCTGCATCCGCTCCTGCAAGCGCTCGCGCTCCTGGGAGGACTCGTACTCCTTGCGCTCGCGCTCGGCGTCAGTCAGCAGCTCGGCGTCGGCCATGTCGCGCTGGCGCCGCTGCTCGATCGTATCAAGCTCCTGGTCCAGCAGCTCCTCAAGCTGATCGATCACCTTCTCAGTGATCAGCTCGCCCTCCTCGACCAAGGTGACGCCGCGGAAGGTGATGTCCTCGTCGGTCGGCTCGCTGGTCTTCTCCTCCAAGTCGGTCCGCAACGTCTCGGCGTCGGCGGTCAACTGATCGCGCAGCGCCCGGTAGTCCTCCTCGATCCGCCGCTGGGTCGTGACCTGGGCCGATTCCATGCCGCCGAGATCCTGAGTGAGCTGCGACGACAGCTCGATCCGCCGACCCTCGACATCGTTCTGGATGCGGTCACGCTTCTCAGCATAATCGGACTGGAGCTGCTCACGCAGCGCCGCCTTGGCCTCGTCGTCCACGTGCGTGATAATATACGACGCGAAATACAGCACCCGCTCCAGGTTGCGCGGCGAGATGTCGAGCAGCAAGCCCAAGCGGCTGGGTGTGCCCTTGACGAACCAGATGTGGCTGACCGGCGAGGCCAGCGCGATGTGGCCCATACGGTCGCGCCGCACCTTGGCCCGCGTCACCTCGACGCCGCACTTATCGCAGATCACGCCCTTATAGCGAACGCGCTTGTACTTTCCGCAGTAACACTCCCAATCCTTTTGAGGTCCAAATATTCGCTCACAAAATAATCCATCACGTTCGGGTTTGAGCGTACGGTAATTTATCGTCTCCGGCTTCGTCACCTCACCATGCGACCAGCCCATAATGTCATCCGGCGACGCGAGGCTGATCCGAATGGCATTGAAGTCATTGATCTCGAGCATGCTTCTTTCTCCTATGATGGCAAGTAGCCGGGGAATTTCCGCCGCATCTCATCGGTGACTGTGCCCCGTTCAGGCTTCTTCTTAGGCTGCCACGCTAGAAATCGTGCTGCGACTGCGGCCTTACGTTCAAGAGCGAGACCTGGATTATCGATGTAGAGCCAGGCGGCCAGGCACTTCGCCCGTATAGTGCTCCATTTGATATACGCGTTTGTGCGATTTACCCCCAGGTTGGGGGCCGGTATACCTGTAATCTGTTCGATTCCCACAGCTATGTTGGAAAGAAATTGCCGTGATGCCGAATAGATATGGATAATCGGCCGGTCCCCATTCCACGATAATGTTCCATCTCCATCTACAACGCCACGCACAAAGTGCGATAGCAATTCGGGTGGGATGTATGGGAAATTGGTGGTCCGAGACTTTCGTGGTGTACCGCCATGAGTTTCCAGATCCTGGTACATCTCTTTGCTACAAAAGGTGATTTCGTAGCAATTTGCCTGTGAGGAAACTTTTCTCAGACTGTAGTTTCCACCAATAACCTGCGCGATAGCTTCCAGATGGTCACGGTCATTGCTGGCAATCTCGATTTCGTGCGCGCCGTGCGGCTTGATGTACATGTAGCCATCTGCCCACCAATACCCCAGCACATACGCCATCTCCGGCGTCCACACGCGGAAAAACTCGGCGATCTTCGGCGGTCTTCCCACAGCCTACCCCCCACGCAGAAAGAACGAGCTTGCGCTCATTCTATCCGATCTCGTGTCGAATGTCAACACGCTTTCGTGGAAGGATGAGTGGTGGAAAGGGGGTTCTTGAGGGGGAAGCCCCCTCAAACTCCCCCTTTCAAACAGTCTCTTAGAACTCGCCGCGCTCCATCCCCGACAGGTTGATGCCGTCCAGCGCCGCCAGGTCACTATCAACGTCGTCGGTCAGTTCGACCGGCGTCTCGTCGGCCGAGAGCACCTCGACCGACAGGCCGAGCGACTGAAGCTCCTTGATCAGCACCTTGAACGACTCGGGCACGCCGGCCTCCTGGATCGGCTCGCCCTTGACGATCGCCTCGTAGGTCTTGACGCGACCGACCACATCGTCGGACTTGACGGTCAGCATCTCCTGGAGGATATACGCCGCGCCATAGGCCTCGAGCGCCCACACCTCCATCTCGCCGAAGCGCTGGCCGCCGAACTGCGCCTTGCCGCCCAGCGGCTGCTGCGTAACCAGGCTGTAGGGGCCGGTCGACCGGGCGTGGATCTTATCCTCGACCAGGTGGGCCAGCTTGAGCATATAGATATAGCCGACGGTGACCGGGTGGTCGAACGCCGAGCCGGTGCGCCCGTCATACAGCGTGATCTTGCCGTCATCGGGCAGATCGGCCTGCTCCAGCAGATCCTTGATCTGGTGCTCGTGCGCGCCGTCGAACACCGGCGTGGCGATCCGGAAGCCCAGCCGCGCCGACGCCCAGCCGAGGTGCGTCTCCAGAATCTGGCCGATGTTCATGCGGCTCGGCACGCCGATCGGATTAAGGATGATATCGACCGGCGTCCCATCCGGCAGGAACGGCATATCCTCGATCGGCAGCACCCGGCTGACCACACCCTTGTTGCCGTGGCGCCCGGCCATCTTATCGCCGGCGCTAGATCTTGCGCTTCTGGCACAGCAGCACCCGCACCGTCTGGTTGACGCCGACCGGCAGCTCGACGTCGTCCTCGCGCGAGAAGACTTTGACATCGATCACCTTGCCGCGCACGCCGTTGGGCACCCGCAGCGACGAGTCCTTGACCTCGCGGGCCTTCTCGCCGAAGATCGCCCGCAGCAACCGCTCCTCGGCGGTCAGGTCGGTCTCGCCCTTGGGGGTGATCTTGCCGACCAGGATATCGTTCGGCTGCACCTCGGCGCCGACGTAGATAATCCCGCGGTCGTCGAGGTTGCGCAGGCTATCCTGGCCGACGTTGGGAATATCGCGGGTGATCTCCTCCGGGCCGAGCTTGGTATCGCGCGCCTCGACCTCGTGCTTCTCGATATGGATCGAGGTAAAGATATCCTCGCGCACCAGCCGCTCGCTCACCAGGATCGCGTCCTCGAAATTGCCGCCCTCCCAGGGCATAAACGACACTAGCACATTCTGCCCCAGCGCCAGCTCGCCATTGTCGGTCGAGGAGCTATCGGCGATGATCTCGGCGCTGCTGCACCCGCTGCCCACGTACGACGCTGGGCCGCTGGTTGATGCAGGTATCCTGGTTCGAGCGCATAAACTTGCGCAGCCGATACTCGCGCTCGCTCGCCGTCATCCTCCAGGACGACCAGATCTGGTCGCCGGTGGCCGAGATCACAATGCCATCGCTCTTGGCGACCACCACCTGGCCGCTGTCGCGGGCGGCCATGTACTCCATCCCAGTGCCCACGATCGGCGCGTCGGGCCGCAGCAGCGGCACCGCTTGGCGCTGCATGTTCGAGCCCATCAGCGCGCGGTTGGCGTCGTCGTGCTCCAGGAACGGGATCAGCGCCGTCGAAACGCTGACCACCTGCTTGGGCGACACATCCATATAGTCGACCCGCTCGATCGGCTCGTCGAAAAACTCGCCGTGGAAGCGACAAGAGACCGTGCCCTCCTGGAAGCGATTGAAGCTCATCGAGCGGCGCATTGGCCTGCACGACGACATACTTCTCCTCCTCGTCGGCCGAGAGATAATCGACCTCCTGCGACACGATCGGGCGGATCTTGATCGTCTTCAGCGGCGTCTCGGAGATCCGCTCGGCCAGCGTGCGGTTGATCTCCTGACCAGCCTCGGCGATCAGCTCGCCGCTCTGCGGATCGACCATATCCTCGCGCAGGATCTGGCCGCGCAGCAGGGCAACCGCGATCCGCTTGCGATGTCGCCGTTTCGACCCGGCTGCCGCGGGCGGCGATCAGATCGCCGGTGCGCAGGTCACGCACATCGCGCAGCAGCATGGTCTGGCGCTCCCACTCGGCGGCGTTAGGCACCTCGCGGTAGACCTTGCGGTAGGGCGTCTCGAGGAAGCCCATCTCATTGACCCGTGCGAAGGTCGACATCGTGCCGATCAACCCGATGTTCGGGCCTTCCGGCGTTTCCACCGGGCAGATCCGACCGTAGTGCGAGTGGTGGACGTCGCGCACCTCGAAGCCCGCTCGATCGCGGCTCAGGCCACCGGGACCCAGCGCCGAGAGACGACGCTTATTGGTCAGCTCGGCCAGCGGATTGGTTTGATCCATAAACTGCGAGAGCTGCGAGCCACCGAAGAACTCGCGCATCGCCGCAACGACCGGGCGAATATTGACCAGCGCGTTCGGCGTAGCGGTCGTCGGGTCCTGGAGCGACATACGCTCCTTGACCACGCGCTCCATACGCAGCAAGCCGACGCGGAACTGCTGCTGGATCAGCTCACCGACCGTGCGAACGCGGCGATTGCCCAGGTGGTCGATATCATCGGCGGCGCCCTTGCCGTTATTGAGTTCGATCAACCGCTCGACGATCTTAAAGATATCATCGGGCAGCAGCACGCGCACCTTCTGATCGGGCGCCTTGGCGCGCGCCATCCGAGCGCGAGTCCTTCTCCCACAGATTCTTATTCAGCTTATAGCGCCCGACCTTAGCCAGGTCATAGCGGCGCGGGTTGAACAGCAACGACTCAAGCAGGCCGCGGGCGTTCTCAAGCGTCGGTGGGTCGCCGGGGCGCAGGCGCTTGTACAGCTCCATCAGCGCCTCCTTGGCATGGCGCGCCGGGTCCTTATCAAGCGTCACCTTGACATACTGGTGATCCGACGACTCTATGTGCTGGAACAGCGCCAGGATGTCCTCGTCGCGCCCACGCTGATCAAGCTCGTTATCAGGCGTCCAGTGGCCCTCGCCATTCGGCTGCGCGATCCAGCCGAGCACCGCCCGCAGCAGGATCGTCACCGGGATCTTACGCTTGCGATCGACCTTGACCGAGACCACATCGCGCTTATTGGTCTCGAACTCCAGCCATGCGCCGCGGTTCGGGATCAGCTTGGCCGAGTGGAGGCTGCGCCCGCTGGTCGGGTCCTTATCCTCCTTGAAATACACGCCGGGCGAGCGAATGAGCTGCGAGACCACCACGCGCTCGGCGCCGTTGATCACAAACGTCCCATTCTCGGTCATCAGCGGGAAATCGCCCAGGAAGATCTCGCTCTCCTTGAGTTCGCCGGTCGAAAGGATATGCAACTGCACGTTGACGCGCAGCGGCGCGGCGTAGGTCATGTCGCGCTCGCGACACTCATACTCATCGTAGCGCGGCTCCCCAAAGGCATAATCGAGGAACCGCAGCTCCATATTCTTGCCGGTGAAGTCGGTGATCGGAGAGATCTCGTCGAACAGCTCGCGCAGGCCCTCCTTACGGAACCACTCAAAGCTATTAATCTGGGTCTCGATCAAGGTAGGCAACGGGATCGCGTCCTGAATGCGAGCGAACGAGCGACGGTTCGCCCTGGCGCGATGCAGGCCATCGACACCTGGATCATTGGGCATAATCAACGGCTGGAGAACAACTGCCTCGGTCAAGGGGGGCATGGGCACCTCGCTTGTCACTTGTCATCATCGATCGCCGGTCGGGGCAACCACTAAGAGGCTGTCTAAAAAGGGGGAGTTTGAGGGGGCTGCCCCTCAAGAACCCCTTTCCACTACGGACCCTGAGCGACAAATCGACCTTTTCAGACCACCTCTAAGGGATTACGTCCGACGATTGATGGCTGACGCCTACCTCATAACATGCCAAAAGCACGAACGATCCCTTCCTCGGCCTGCCCGACTGTCGGCAGTGACCTCTGGACTGGCGTTCGTGGCATTAGAAAGCGAATCGAGAGCAACGCGCCGGCTGGTAAACGTGGGAAACATCGCGGCGGCGATGGGTATCGGCCCTCCTCACTCTCCAAAAAAGAAGACAACGTCGATTGCGAAAAGCAATGATACCACTCCGCATTGGCTCTGTCAAGGAGTTTTGACGACTTGTGGCATCTGATCCACGACTTGTCGGCGGGCGGCGTCTATGCTATAGTAGCGCATCCGGTGGTCCCACAAGCGGGCGTAGCTCAATGGATAGAGCAACGGTCTTCTAAACCGTAGGTTGTGGGTTCGATCCCCGCCGCCCGTACCACCACCTTACCCCCCATTGGCTTATAGAAAATCTTCCCGCACCGGCGTGAAGCAGTCGAGCAGCACCGTCGGCTCGTGCGTGACGATGCCATGCTGGATATTGGGCGCCACATAATAGCTCGATCCGGCGGTTAGACGTACGGTTGCTTGGCCATCCATGATCAGGTCGATCGAACCGGACACGACATAGCCGACCTGCTCGTGGGGGTGGCTGTGCATGGCCGTTTGCACACCGGCGTCGAAGGTGAACTGGACCAACATCAGCCCGCCGCCGTAGCTCAAAACTCGCCGCTCGCCACCCTCCGGCGTGCTGATAAACCCCTCCTGGGATGCGTGTGCGATGATCTTCATGCACTTCCTATTCCATGGGAGATTAGAGATTGGAGATTATACCATGCGCCGATCTCCAATCTCTAATCTCAAGCGACAAGCGCCAAACTCGCGATCATGCCGCCCCGGCCAGGTTCAGTTCCTCGGCGCGGTGGCAGGCGACCCAGTGATCGGCGCCCAGGTCGCGCCACTCCGGCGTCCGAGTCTTGCAGATGTCCACGGCATAGCGGCAGCGCGGGTGGAACACGCAGCCGGTCGGCGGGTTGGCCGGGTTCGGCACATCGCCGGTCAGGAGGATGCGCCGGCTGGGCCGCTCCGGATCGACCGACGGCACGGCCGAGAGTAGCGCCTCGGTGTAGGGATGCTGCGGCAGCGCGTAGAGCCGGGTCGCGGGCGCAAGCTCGACCATATGGCCAAGGTACATCACGGCCACGCGGTCGCTGATGTGCTCGACTACCGACAGATCGTGCGAGATAAACAGGTAGGTCAGCCCGAAGTCATTCTGTAGGTCTTTCAGCAGATTCAGCACCTGGGCCTGAATCGACACATCAAGCGCCGAAACCGGCTCATCGCAGACGATCAGCCGAGGGCGCAGCGCCAGGGCGCGCGCGATCCCGATCCGTTGGCGCTGCCCGCCACTGAAGGCGTTTGGGTAGCGGTTCATGTGCTGGGGGCGCAGCCCGACGCGCCGCAGCAGCTCGCTGACCTGCACGCGCAGATCGTCGCCGTTCGCCGCGCGGTGGATCTGGAGCGGCTCGCCCACGATGTCCAGCACCGTCATGCGTGGGTTGAGCGAGGAGAAGGGGTCCTGGAAGATGATCTGCATGTCGCGGCGCAGCGCTTTGAGCGCGCGCCCATCGAGCTGTGCGACGTCGATTAGCTCGCCGCCGGCGCGGAACAGCACCTGCCCGGCGGTCGGCTCGTAGGCGCGCAGGATCACCCGCCCGGTGGTGGTCTTGCCGCAGCCCGACTCGCCCACCAACCCCAGCGTCTCGCCCTCGTGCAGGGTGAAGCTCACGCCGTCCACCGCCCGCACATGGCCGACGGTGCGCCGGAAGAAGCCGCGCTGGATGGGGAAGTGCATTTTGAGGTCGCGAACGTCGAGCAGGACAGGCCGTTCGTGTTCCAAGGTGTCGCTCCATTTACTGACCACCGACCACCGAGACAAGATGACAAGATGACAAGGTGACGCAACACGCTTCACGTTTCACGTTTCACGCCTGGCGAGCACGGGAGCCACGGGCTCAGGCTCAGAGGCGGGCTCAGGCATGTAGAGCGTGCAGCGCGCCAGGTGCCCCGGTTCGACCTCGATCAGCGGCACGCCGGCTGGGTCGGTGCAGGCGTGGTTCTTTTTTGCCGGGCAGCGCGGGAAGAACGCGCAGCCCTGCGGGATCGCGAACGGATCCGGCACGCTGCCGGGGACCGGCACGAGCCGCTGCTTAATACCATGGCCGATCTTGGGCACCGATTGCAGCAGCCCCACGCTGTAGGGGTGGGCCGGCTGGCGCAGTAGCGTGCGCCGGTCGGCGATCTCGACGATCTTGCCCATGTACATCACGGCGACACGGTCGGCCATCTCGTTGATCACGCCCAGATTGTGTGTGATCATCAGGATCGCCGAGCCGAACTCTTGCTGTAAGCGGCGCATCAGGTCAAGGATCTGGGCTTGGATGGTGACATCCAGCGCGGTGGTCGGTTCGTCGGCGATCAGCAGCGCCGGGTTGCACGAGAGCGCCATCGCGATCATGGCGCGCTGGCGCATACCGCCGGAGAACTGGTGCGGGTACGCGCCCAGGAACTCGGTCGCATTACCGATCCCCACCGCCGTAAGCATCTCGATCGCCCGCGCGTCGGCCTCGCGCTTCGACACATGCTGGTGCAGCATGATCGCTTCGGTGATCTGGTCGCCGATCGTATGCAGCGGCGAGAGCGAGGTCATCGGCTCCTGGAAGATCATCGCGATCTCGTTGCCGCGGATCGCGCGGATCTCGTCGCCCTCCGGGTGCAATTTGGTCAGATCGACCTCGTCGCCGTCGCGCCGGCGAAACCGAATGTGGCCGCCGTCGATGCGACCGGTCTTCTTAGGCAGCAGGCGCAGGATCGAGTGCGCCGTCACGCTCTTGCCGCAGCCCGACTCGCCCACCAGACCCAGCGTCTCGCCGCTCCTGATCGTGAGCGAGACGCCGTCCACGGCCCGCACCACGCCGTCGAGCGTGCGGAAGCTGACCCCCAGATCCTCGATCTCAAGAATGTCGTCGGCGTGCATGGCTGCCATCCTTGCATCCGTGAAAGGGTGAAGGGGTGAAGGGGTGAAGGGGTGAGTCGGCTGGCCCTTTCACCCCTTCACCCTTTCATACAGTGTATGGGTCCGCCGCATCCCGCAGGCCATCGCCCAAGAAGCTGAAAGCCAGCACGATCACGACGATGAAGAGCGCCGGGGCGAACACCCACGGGTAGAGCGCCAGCGACTCCAGATTCTGTGCCTCTTGTAGCAGCACGCCCCAGCTTGTCAGAGGCGGGCGCAGCCCCAGCCCCAGAAAGCTCAACGATGTCTCGGCCAGGATCATCGACGGCATAGCCAGCGTCGAGACGACGATGATCTGGCCGAACGAGGATGGGATGAGATGCCGGAAGATGATCCGTGCGTCGCTGGCCCCGGCCAGCTTGGCGGCCATGACGTAATCCTCCTGCCGCAGCGAGAGCACTTGGCCGCGCAACTGGCGCGCCAGCCAGGTCCAGCCGATCAGCGAGAGGATCAGCGTGACAGCGAAATAGGTCCTGAGCGGCGGCCATGTCGCCGGGAGCGCTGCCGCCAGCGCCATCCACAGCGGGATGGAGGGGAAGCAGCGCACCAACTCGATCACGCGTTGGATGGCCGCGTCGACCACGCCGCCGTAGTAGCCGGAGACGACGCCCAGCACTGAGCCAAACAGCAGGCTCAAACCGACGCCGACCAGCCCGATCGTGAGCGAGATCTGGCTGCCCAGCATCACGCGCGTGAGCATATCGCGGCCCTGCCGGTCGGTGCCCAGCAGGCTGACGATGCCGCCCTCATCGGCCAGGAACAGGTGCCGCTCGGCCGGGATGAGACCAAACAGCTTGTATGGCGGCCCTTTTGCGAAGAACCGCACCGGGATCTTTTGCGTGGTGTCAGTCGTAAAGACCCGGCGTAGATCCTTGCCGAACTCGGCCTTCATGCCGTAGACGAACGGGCGAAAGCGGCCTTCGTCGAAGAAGTGGATCGGCTGCGGCGGCATGTATAGGTAGCGGGTGTTGCGCGTGTCGAGCGTGTAGGGCGCCAGGAAATTGCCGAACGCCGCCATCAGGTAGAACAGCAGCACCACGATGCCACCGACCATCGCCGCCTTGTTGCGCCGGAACCGCAGCCAGATCAGCTGCCACTGCGACGCGCCAAACTGCTCTTCTTCCCGAGTGGGCATGTCGCGCACGCCCTCGGATGTGGCCGCCTCGCCCGCTTGCTCCTGCCGCTTATACGCCTCAAGCAGCTCCTGCGATTGTTTGCGAACGTCGATCATGAGTAGGTGATCCTTGGGTCGAGCCAGGCCAATGCGATATCGGCCAGCAAATTGGAAACCATCAGGATCATGGCCATCAGCAGCAGGAACGTCCCGGCCAGGTACATATCCTGGCTGAGCAGCGCCCGCAGAAACAGCGGCCCGGTGGTCGGCAGCGAGAGCACCACGCCGACCAGGATCGAGGCGTTGATGATTTTGGGGATCTCCAGCCCCAGCACACTGACCAGCGGGTTGAGCGCCGGGCGCACCGCGTACTTGGTGATCACGACGCGCTCCTTGAGGCCCTTGGCCCGCGCCGTGGTGATGAACTGCTTGCCCAGCACATCCAGCGTATTGCTGCGCATAATGCGAACTAGCTGCGCCGTGCCTTCGAGACCCAGAATGATCGCCGGGGCGATCAGGTGCATGGCGTAGTCGGCCACCTTGGCGGCGCTCAGCGGCGCGTCGGCGAACTGCGGCGACAGCACCCCGCCGATCGGCAGGCGCAGGACCACGCCGCCCACGAACAGGTAGATCAGGGCCAGCAGAAAGCCCGGTACTGCCAGGCCGATAAACGCGATCCCGGTCATCAGATTGTCGCCGAGCGAGTACTGGTGCGTAGCCGAGTATAGGCCGATCGGGATGGCGACGCCGAACATAAAGGTCAGCGACAGGATGCCGAGGATGATCGTGTACCCCAGCCGATCACGGACCAACGGCCAGACCGGCGAGTTCCACTCGAACGAGTAGCCGAAATCGCCGCGCGGGAAACCGGCGATCCAGCGCAGGTATTGGATGGAGACCGGCTGATCGAGCCCGTACTGCTGGCGCAGCAGCTCAACCGTCTCATTGCTCATCCCGCCGCCGGAGGAAGCGACCGCCGCCTGAAGCGTCGTCAGAAAATCGCCGGGCGGAAGCTGAATAATGACGAACGAGATGACCGAGATCGTGAAGAGCACCGGGATCATCAGCGCGATCCGACGCAGAATATAGGCCAACATGGTTCTGCTCCCGTCATGCCGATGAAGGGGTGAAGGGGTGAGGGGGTGAAGGGGTGAGGTCCGTCACCCCTTCACCCCCTCACCCTTTCACCTTGTCATCTTGTCACGGTCAGGCGTCGAAGAAGTACTGCGCCGGATCGGTCGTGCCGGGCGTCATAATCAGCCAGTCGGAGACGGTTTGCTCGGGAACGTTGCGGAAGTTCTTCTTCACCACCACCAGCTCGGGCACCATCCCGACCGTGCCAATCGCCCACAGCCCTTCGCTGGACATACGCACCAGTTGCTTGCCGATCTCAAGCTGCTCCGCCGGATCGATGCTGGCGCGGTAGCGGTCGTACAGTACTTGGGCCTCCTTGAGATCGCCCTCCGGCGCCTCGCCGCCCTGGCCGCCGGTCTTGTAGTAGGTGCCGAAGGCCGGCGCCATCCACGAGCGCTCGTCGAAGGGGAACTGGTAGATCGGATCGACCATCGGCGTCAGCCCGCGGTCCAGGCCCCAGGTCGCCACCAGCACATCGTTCGCGCCAGCCTTGGGCCAGTAGATGTCGCGGGTCATCGACTGCACCTGGGCATTGATGCCGATCGCGCGCCACTTCTCAGCCACCAGGTCAAGTGTGTCGAAGCGCGGCCCGTTCTGCTCGTTGGTCTCGATCGACAGCGCCAGCGGCGAGCCGTCGGCGAAGGTGCGGAAGCCGTCGGCGCCCTTCGGCAGGCCGATCTCGTCGAGCAGCGCGTTGGCCTTGGCAGCATCAAACTCGGTATTAAGCGCCGACAGGGCCTCGTCATAGAGCGGCGATTCGGGCACAACCGAGATCGCGTTGGGCACGCCCTGCCCCAGGTAGGCGATCTGGTTGATCTCCTCGCGGTCGATCGCCACCGACATCGCCTGGCGGAACTTGAGGTTCTGGAACAGCCCGCGGAACTTGGGGTCTTTGGCGCTCTGGTTGAAGAAGATCGCCGTATCGGCCGCCGACGCCTTGGGCCACAGCAGCAGCCGGTAGCCGCCCTGCTCGGCGTTCTCCTGGTACAGCGGGTACTTCGCCAGGCTGATACCGCGCATCTGCATGTCGATCTCGCCGGCGATCGCCTTGGCGTTGATCGCCTCGACATCCTCGATCAGCGGGAACTGAATCCGGTCGATGTAGGGAAGCTGGTTGCCCTCCGGGTCGACCTTCCAGTAGAACGGATTGCGCTCGGCGATCATCTCGGTGTCGCCGGGAGCGTACTTGGCGATCCGCCAGGAGGTCATCACCGGGCGATCAACATTATAATCGTTGGCTTTCTCCTCAAAAGCCTTGTAGTCGGCGCTGGGGGTGTACTTGGGGTGGAACTGCTCCAGGTAGTGCTTGGGCGCGAAGAAGCCGAAGCGCTCGAAGCCCAACGGCCACTGGTTGCCATGGAACGCCAGCCCGACCGTCTCGGCCAGGCCATTGGGTGCGTCGAATTTCAGCTTGATCGTGACATCATCGACCTTCTCAAGCTGCATCGGCTTGCCATTGACGACCCACTCGACGTGCGGCGCCTTGGTGACATTGGTGTCGGTCTCGATCCCATCCCACCAGAAGATGATATCGTCGACGGTGAACGGCGCGCCATCCGACCACTTCAGCCCCTCGCGCAGCACCAGCGTGAGTTCCTTGCCGTCATCCGACCAGTTCCACTTCTGGGCCAAGCCGGGCTGGATGGGCTCCTTGATGTCGCGCGGCCAGCGCAGCATCGGCTCGTAGACCAGGCGCCCGAAGGAGTGGAAGTCGTTGATGCCGCGCCAGGCATGGTGCCAGGTGCCGCCATACTTGCCGACCGCCTCGTACGGCGGCACGATCAGCGGCTCGGCGGGCAGGCGCTCGACAACGGGCGGCAGCTTGCCGGCCGCCACCAGCTCGGCCAGCATAGGCGCCTCTTTGTAGGCACTCCCTGCGGCCGCCGGGACGGCGGTGGGAGCAACAGCGGCGGGAGCGGCGGTGGGCGCGGGCGCACTCGTGGGCGCAGGTGCGGCGGGCACAGCAGTTGGCGCGGGCGCAGCAGTTGGCGCGACAGCCGGGGCGCCGCCGCATGCGGCAAGAACAGCACTGCCTGCGCCCAGGGCTGTCAGCCGTAAGAAATCTCGACGGTTAAGCTTCCGAGACATCGATGTCCTCCCTTGGTTGTGGCGTTAACAATCTGAACAGCTACCGAACCAACCAGGAAGCCGCGCGCATACAGGATCACCGTAAAGGTGGCGCCGGGTCTGGTCCAACTGTGCCGGGGAGTCGCACGGGTATCGGCTCACCTCCTTAGTTTGTGGTGGGAAGGGGTTCTTGAGGGGCAGCCCCTCAAACTCCCCCTTTCAGAAAGCTTCTAAGGCGCGCTGGCGCGGATCACCAGATCAGGTCTCATGAAGATCTCGTCGCGGTCGGCGGTGCCGTTGATGCGGTCGAACAGCATGCCGGCCGCCCGCGCGCCGACGTCGTACTTCGAGACGCGCAGCGTGGTCAGCGCGGGCGTCACCAGGCTGGCGAGCAGAATGTCGTCATTGCCGACGATCGCGATATCGTCCGGCACGCGGCGCCCCAACTCGGAGCAGGCTTGCAGCGCGCCCAGCGCGGTCAGGTCGTTGTAGCAATACAGCGCGTCGAGATCGGGGTGGCGCGCCAGCAGCGCCTGCGCCGCCTGGTACCCACCTTCGAGATAGGGCGGGCAAGGCTGGATGCGGCTGAGATCGATCGCCTGACCGGCCGCTTCAAGCGTCTCCAGGTAGCCGCTCAGGTGCCGGCGGCCATTGTGTGACGTGGGCGGGCCGGCCAGAAAGCCGATCCGCCGCCGGCCACGGGCCAGCAGGTGCGCGACCGCCTGGTGCGCGCCGGCGTGCGAGTCCACCACCACCGCGCCGACGCCGTTGCCCGGCAGGGTGCGGTTGACCAGGACGACCGCAGAGTGCTTGGCCAGCAGCGGCAGCAGCCGCTCGTCGGGCAGGCGTGCGCCGGCGGCGATCACGCCATCCACCCGCTTGTCCTCCAGGAGCTGCAAGACCGCTTCCTCGCGCCGGGGCTCCTCGGTGGTGTTGCACAGAAACACGTGATAGCCGCGTTCCCAGGCCACATCCTCGACGCCACGCGCGATCTCGGGCCAGAATGGATTGGCGATGTCGGGCACCGAGAGGCCGATCGTAAAGGTGCGGCTGGTGGCCAAGCTGCGCGCGATGCTGCTGGGCCGGTAGCCAAGCCGCTCGATCACGGCCAGGACAGAAGTGCGCGTCTCCGAGCTGATCTCGCCTTTGTTGTTGATCACCCGTGAGACGGTCTGCGATGAGACCCCGGCTTCGCGTGCGACGTCGGCAATCGTGATTTTCACGAGCGAGTCCCTCGTAGAGCTGTGAGCGGTGCCGTGAGCGGTGCCGTGAGCGGTAACATCATTCTACAGCAGATTATAGAATTGTCAAGATGGCATTAAAACGTGAAGCGTGAAGCGTGAAGCGTGAAACGTGAAACGTGATTGTGGCGTTGCTCACGTTTCACGTTTCACGTTTCAGGTCTGCTATGGGATGCTTTAAGACGCGCGAGTCCCTGACGCATGCCGGCGATCTCCTGCTCCTGCACGCGCCGCACCTGCCACACGGCGCGGAGCAGGCCGGCTGGTACGAAGGGCTTTTGGAGCAACGCCGGGCGGTGTTCGAACGCGGCATGATGGGCGAGGGCAGTGTCGGTGTAGCCCGACATATACAGCACCGCGAGTCCCGGATGGTGCGCGATCAACCGCTCCGCCACCTGGGGGCCGCTCATGCCGCCCGGCATCACCACGTCGGTCAGCAGCACGTCAATGCGCGCCATGTGCTCGCTGGCGATGCGCAGCGCGGTAGCACCATCGCCCGCCTCCAGCACCTGATACCCCCGCGCGCGCAAGACCCGGCCCGCCAATTCGCGCACCAGCGGCTCATCTTCGACCAGCAGAATCGTACCTGTGTCGTGCGCCGGCGGCTCCAGATCGGCTGCCGAGGGGGATGTCCACGTGGGTGCGCCGACCTGCGGCAAGTAGATTCTGAAGGTCGTGCCGTGGCTGACCTCGCTATAGACCCAGATATACCCCCCGCTCTGCTGGACAATACCGTACACTGTGGCCAGACCCAGTCCGGTGCCCTTGCCGGCCTCCTTGGTGGTGAAGAACGGCTCGAAAATGCGCGCCTGTGTGTCCCGATCCATCCCGCAGCCGGTATCGCTCACGGCCAATAGCACATACGGGCCGCTGATCACATCGCCGCGCGCGTAGATGTAGCTGGCGTCGAGCACCACGTTGGCGGTCTCAATGATCAGGGTGCCGCCCTGCGGCATGGCGTCGCGGGCGTTCACGGCCAGATTCAGCAGCACCTGCTCCAGTTGGTTGGGGTCGGCCTGCACGGTGCCCAGCTCTTCCGTCGGCCGGGTGATCAACACAATATCCTCGCCGATCAGCCGCCGCAGCAATTGCTCGACCCGTGCCACGACCATGTTGAGGTTCACAGATTCAGGTTGGAGCACCTGCTTCCGGCTGAAGGCCAGCAACTGCCGGGTCAGTGCGGCGGCGCGCTGGCCCGACTCCCGGATCGCTGTGACATCGTGGCGGAGTGGATGGCGTGAGTCAAGCTCGTCGAGCACCAGCTCGCTACTACCAAGGATGATCGTCAGGAGATTGTTGAAGTCGTGGGCGATGCCGCCGGCCAGCCGCCCGATCGCATCCATCTTCTGAGCCTGGAGATACTGCTGCTCGATACGCTTGCGCTCGGAGATATCTTCCACCATGCCAATGCCAAACAATGGCTCCCCGCTGCCGCCGCGCACGAACGAGGCCGTCAGGCGACCCCAGACGACCTGGCCGTCCTTGCGCACGTAGCGCTTTTCGATCTGGTAGGACTCACGTGCGCCGGCCAGCAGTTCCTGGAACAAGTTCCAATCGGCCTCTACATCGTCGGGATGGGTGATGTCAACAAAGGTCATAGCCGAGAACTCGTCGGCAGAGTAGCCGAGCATGGCCTGGAACGCCGGGTTTGAACTCGATCGGATGGCCGCCGAGATCTATGAGGGCGACACCGATCCCCGCGCGCTCGAAGATCCCACGGAAGCGCGCCTCGCTGTCGCGGAGCGCCGCCTCGGCCTGCTTGCGCGCGGTGATGTCGGTGAGCATCGCCAGCCCGCCAGCGTACTGCCCCTGCCCATCCACGATTGGGCTGGCCGACACCAGGGCCCACAGCGCCGTGCCGTCCTTCCGGCAAAAGCGGGCCTCGTACTGCTCGCTGATGCCCTGCCGGCAACGGGCCAACTGTGCGGCGACCAGTCCCTGCTGGTCGGTGTCCAGGAATCTGAATATCGACTGGCCGATCATCTCGTCCACTGTATAGCCCAGCCAGCGCGCCAGCTTTGGATTAACAAACATCGTGATATTGGCGAGATCGATGGTCCAGATCCCTTCCTCGGCAGTCTCGACGATCCGCCGGTAGCGCTCCTCGCTCGCGCTCATGGCGTCCTCGGCCTGTTTTTGCGCGGTGATGTCCACCATCACGCCACGCAGCCGAATCGGCTGCCCATCCTCGGCCACGACGGTCACGAAGTCACGCAGCCATACCACGCGCCCATCGTCCGCGATCATGCGATACTCGAACTCGTGATGCTCCAGCGCCCGCGTACACGCCAGGCAATATTCGATCGCCCGGTTGCGATCATCGGGATGAATATGATCGGCCCAGAAGGCTGGTGTGGCGAGCCAATCGTCGGTGGGGTAGCCCAGCAGTTTCTCGGCCTGCTCGCTCACAAAGGAGAACACAAACGTCCGCGCATCGGCCTCCCAGACCACCGCACTGACCGACTGCACCAGGTCCTTGAACATCCGCTCCGAGTGCGCCAGCGCCTGTTCTGCCGCCAAGCGCCCGGTGATATCGATCATCACGCTCAGGAAGCCGGACACCTCGTCCAGTTGGACCGGCTCAATCGACAGATTGACATCGCGGATGGCGCCTGAGTGCGTTCGCACCTGCACAGGTTTGTCGACGATCCGCCCCTGCGCGCGCATCTCGGCCAGCAACTGCTTGCGCTCCCACCCCACCCAGATCGGCCGCTCCTGCGTGCTCTGGCCTACCAAGTCCGCACGCGCGTAGCCGGAGAGCCGCTCGTAGGCGGCATTGGCATCCAGGATCATGCCATCGGCCGCCTGGGTGAGCAGTTGCGGCGCGGGGCTGGCGTGGAACGCCACCCGGAAGCGCAGCTCGCTGGCCGCCAGGGCATGCTGCACGGCCAGCCGCTCACTAATATCACGGATGGCAGTTACCCGGATCGACCGGCCGCGGTACTGGGCATAGCGGGCCTGAATCTCCACCGGCACAATGCTGCCGTTTTTGTGCAGCCCCAGGATCTCGTAGCGGCCCTGGTAGCCGGTCTGGGAGCGCTTGCGTAGGAGATCGCGCGACTCGGGCGCGACCAATTGCTCGGCCAGCATCCCCACCAACTCCTGGCGGGTATACCCGAGCATGGCGGCCAGGCGGGCGTTGGTGTCGACAACAATATCGTGCTCACAGAGGGTGATGCCCTCGAACGCGGCATCGGCCAGGCGGGCGTAGCGCTCCTCGCTCTCCTTGAGCGCCGCCTGCACCTGCCGATCCAAGGTCACATCCTGTGTCATCGCCATGCCGATGGGAATGTGCCCGTGCGGGTCCGGCACAGGCAGCGTGTGCATGCGATAGAGCCGATCGCGGAAGGAGATCTCGGTGATCATAGGCGTGCCGGCCAGCGCGGCGCGTAACGACGGCTCGATCAGGCGGCAGGTATCGGCCGGGAACACCTCCCAGATCGTCTTGCCTTCAAAGTCCGCTTTGGACAAGCCGACCTCTGCCAGCCCGGCACCTTCCGCGAGTGTGTAGCGCAGATCATGATCGAACAGCAGAACGGCGCCATTGGGAAAATGGCTCGCCAGGGTGCGGTAGCGCGCCGCAGTGGCGCGCAGCGCCGTCTCGACATCGTGACGGCTGATCTCCTGGGCGAACAGTGTGCCGAGAAACAGCGTCCCCAGTGGATAGAAGATCAGCACTGCGGGCGCGAGTGCTTGCAGTACCGGCCATGCGATGGCGCCGAGCGTAAAGCCCCAGAGCAAGCTCACGACGGCGAGGACCAAGCCGAAGAGCACCAGCACGCCGGGCGAGAAGTGACGCCCGCGGCGGTTCCAACGCCAGTGGAGCAGCGCGCCAAGCGCCGCACCGCTCAAGATCGCGCCGATGCCGGCGAATGCGCCGTCGCCACCCAGCCACAGGCGATACAGTGCGACCAGGCCGCCGGCCAGCGCAGCGGCGACCGGCCCGCCGAACAAGCCCGCCAGGGCGACCATCACAACTCGACCGTCAACCAGGATGCCCGGCGCGACCCGAATAGGCAGAGTCATCCCCAAGATCGCGATGCCGCCAAAGAGCGCGCCCAGGACGAATGACGGAATCCGGGGGTGCGTTGCCCGCGCAAGCACCGAGACCAAGCGGTAGAGAAAGAGGAGGGCCAGCAGCAGCGCGAGGTTTTGCCCCAGCCCGATCAGGATCGAATCGATCGGCAACATCGGCGTTCTCCTCGACGTGATGGCGCACGTCCAAACACGCCGTAGCCCACACAATCCGGTGATGCGAGAAGAGGATGTAGAACCGTCACGCTACCGAGAGGCACCGCACGAGCGCGGACCCGTTAGGCGGAAGGCGCCACGCGATGCGAGGAAACGTGCTATGCGATACAGCTCGATCCGGGATACCACGAGTCAGGCGCCGTGTGCCGATTGTGCGAAGCTGGGTATGTTGCCATTATAGCATGGTCAGGCAATGGTTTCAGCCTTCGGCAGAGCGGTACTTTTTCTTCCTTTTATCGGGGATTTTCGCCCGGCCGGGCGAAAATCCCCGATAAAAAAGAGGTGAAGTACCTTGCTGCCGCAGGCAAGAGCGGCATTGCGGGCGCCACCGTGTAAGTCCTATAATTATGAGCCGCCGCTCTGCTGGAGCAGCTTGGCAACCAGCGCCGTCCAGCCGGTCTGGTGGCTGGCGCCGATGCCAGCGCCATTATCGCCGTGAAAATACTCATAAAAGGGGATGTGATCGCGCCAGTGCGGGTCGGTCTGGAACAGCTCGACCCCGCCAAACACCGGCCGGCGCCCGCCATTGGCCTCGTCGCGCAGAAAAATCCCGTTCAGGCGGCGCGACAGATCGGTGGCGGCCTCGTCCAGCGTGGCCAGGTTGCCCGAACCACTGGGCAGCTCGACCTTGAACGCATCGCCATAGTAGTGGTGATATTTTTGCAGCGCCTCAATCAGCAGGAAATTGACCGGGAACCAGATCGGGCCACGCCAGTTCGAGTTGCCACCGAACATGCCTGAGCTCGACTCGGCCGGCTCGTAGACCACCCGATGCACCTGGCCATCCACCGCGAAGGTGTAGGGCTGCTCGGCGTGGTGCCTGGAGAGCGCCCGCAGGCCGTAATCCGACAGAAACTCGCGCTCGCTGAACACATACGGCAGGATGCGCGCCAGCCGCTCGCGATCCACAATCGAGAGCAGCCGCCGGCCATCATCTCCAGGGTTGGTCAGCGAGGCAATGCCGGCGACCAATTGCGGGCGATACTTGACGAACCAGGCCACGCGCTGGCGAAAATGGGGCAACGCATCCAATAGCTCGGCATCCAGCGTCTCCACCGCGAACAGCGCGATCAGGCCCACCAGCGAACGGACCTTGAGCGGCGCGACCCGATCGTCGGGCAAGTGCAGCATATCGTAGAAGAAGCCATCGGCCTCATCCCACAATCCATTGGCATCGCCCATATTGTTGATCGCATCAGAGATATACACAAAGTGCTCGAAAAATTTGGTGGCGACATCCTCATAGGCCGGGTCGGTGCGCGCCAGTTCGAGCGCAATCGCCAGCATATTGAGGCAGAACATCGCCATCCAGGCCGTGCCGTCGGCCTGCTCGATGTGGCCGCCGGTGGGCAGCGGGGCGCTGCGGTCGAAGACACCGATGTTGTCCAGCCCCAGGAAGCCGCCCTCGAAGATGTTATTGCCCCCTGAGTCTTTGCGGTTGACCCACCAGGTGAAGTTGAGCAGCAGCTTATGGAAGGCCCGCGCCAGAAAGGTCGTGTCGGCGTAGCCGGTGACATTGCGCGTGATCTTGTACACCCGCCAGACCGCCCACGCATGCACCGGCGGGTTCACATCGTCAAACGCCCACTCATAGGCCGGCAATTGGCCGTTCGGGTGCATGTACCATTCGCGCAGCAGCAGAGTCAGTTGGCGCTTGGCCCATTCCGGGTCGATCAGCGCCAGCGGCAGACAGTGAAACGCCAGGTCCCAGGCGGCGTACCAGGGGTACTCCCACTTGTCGGGCATGGAGAGGACATCGAGGTTGTACAGGTGCATCCAGTGCTGGTTGCGCCCCAGGCGCCGGGCTGCCGGCGGCGGGGGATAGGCCGGGTCGCCCTGAAGCCAGAGTTCAATGCCGTAGTGATAGAACTGCTTCGACCACAGCAGGCCGGCGAACGCCTGGCGTTGCACCCGTTTCTCATCTTCGTTGAGCTTGGCGGCCTGAATCGCCACATAAAACTCGTCGGTCTCCTGGACGCGCCGAGCAAATATGGCCGCGAATTCGGCAAATGGCTCTGCCTGGGCCTGATTGGCGAACCGCACGCAGACGGTGTATGTTTCCCCTGGCGCGAGCAGCTTCTGGAAATGGGCCGCCACCTTGGTGCCGGTCCGGTTGGGGTGGACGCGGTCCAGGCGCCCATGGACGACGGCCTCATTGATGCCGTCTTTGACATACGGGTTGCGGTTGGGGACGCCATACAGCCGCTCGGTGTTGGTATCGTTTTCGGTGAAGAGCAATTGAGGAGCGGGCGCGCCCTGCCCCGTTTCGTAGACCGCATCCGAGACATACCACCAGCGCTGGCCCAGGTGCCGATGCCGGGTATAAACTCCGTTCTCGACCACGCCGAACTGCGGGCGCTCGGCGTTGTTGCCCCACGACCAGGTGTTGCGATACCACAGGTGCGGCAGGACGTGGATCGGCGCCTCGTCCGGGCCACGATTGACGACCGAGATGCGGCACAGGAGATCCTCTTGATCGACCTTGGCATACTCGACAAAGACATCGAAATAGCGACCGGCGGCGAACGCATCGCCCAGCGCGTCGATCAACTCGAACTCCGGTTCGAGGCGGCTGCGGCGGCGATTCTCTTCGATCAATTGGCGGTAGGGATACTCGACCTGCGGATACTTGTAGAGCATCTTCATGTACGAATGGGTCGGCGTGTTGTCCAGGTAGAAGTAATACTCCTTCACATCTTCGCCATGGTTGCCCTCGGGACCGGCCAGGCCGAACAGCCGCTCTTTCAGCATCGGGTCGCGCTCGTTCCACAGGGCCACGGCCAGGCAGATGTTCTGGAAGCGATTGCAGACCCCCGCCAGGCCATCTTCATTCCAGCGGTACGCACGGCTGCGGGCCTGCTCGTAGGGAAAATCGTTCCAGGCGTCGCCCCCGGCGCTGTAGTCCTCGCGCACCGTGCCCCAGGCCCGATCGCTGACGTACGGCCCCCAGTTCTTCCAGTCGGCCCGCCGCGCCTCCGAGTCGGCCAGGCGTTTGTGCTCAACTGTTTGGGGTTGCATGGGCTACTCCTATCTGCCTCCCTGTGTGCTACGTTCAATGGTTGCAACGACCCAACGAAGGATTGTGACGACCCAACGAACGATCGTGACGACCCAACGAATGATCATGAGGCGTCATGGCACGATCGTGACAATCCAACGAATGATCATGAGGCGTCATGGTACGATCGTGACGACCCAACGAATGATCATGAAGCATCATGGTACGATCGTGAGCCGTCATGGTAAGATCGCGAGGTGTCATGATAGGATCGCGATTACTCAAACCAATACAGCCAGCATAAGCCCGCGCACGCTTTCTCATCACGAAGCTCGCGAAGCTTGTCCTGAGCGTGCCGAAGGGACACGAAGATCACGAAGGCATGAAGCTCACGAAGGCTCTATAACCAGATTTATCAGCCCTCTTCGCGGTCTTCGTACCTTCGTGATCTTCGTGGTTAAACTCTGGTTTGTTTACGCCAAGTGCCTAAGCCCTGTTACTGCCAGGATTTACACAGTGGCGCTGGCATTGCTCTATGGCCTGCGGCAGCAAGGTACTACACCTCTTTTTTATCGAGGATTTTCGCCCGGCTGGGCGAAAATCCTCGATAAAAGGAAGAAAGAGTACCGCGGCTCCTGAGCCTGTCGAAGGGCTGCCGAAGGCTGAAACCACGTTTGGGAGATGACCGCGTAAGCGCTGTTACTGATAGCTCACCCGCACAGCGACCCAATCCAGCGAGAAGTCACGCGAGTTGGCGCCGCTGCCGGAGGCGACATCGATCACGCGCACGCGGAAGTTGGTGTTGGAGAGATTGGTCGTCGTCCAGGAGCGGCCCCAGGTGTCGGTCGTGCCGCCCAGTGTGTAGGTTGCTTCGGAGGTCGTCAGCGTCGTGGTCTGCTTGGCAGTGGTCCAGGTGGTGCCGCCATCCCACGAGAGCTGCACGCAGATCCTGGGCGTATTGGATGTGCTGTCGGCGAACGCATCGAGCCGGACCTCGATGCCGGTAACGGTGGTGCCGCCGGGCAAGCTGACGTTGTAGTTGGAGAAGCGATGCTTGTCCTTGGCATTGGCGGTACAGGAGGCATTGGTACCGGTGCCGCTGTTGACATCCTGCGCGACGCCGCCGCCATCGGCATGGGCGTTGGCCGGGCTGGCCTCATAGCCGTTGTTGTCGCCGGCCTGCGTGGTCTGCGCGGCATTGGCGCTGGGGCTCAGGAAGCCGGTGTTGCCGGCGGTCGGCGTGTTGGTCGGGAGCGGCGTGGGCGACGGTGTGGGCGTGTTGGTCGGCGTGCCGGTCAGCGGTGTGGGCGTCGGTGTCGGCGCAGCGCTCTGTTCGCGCACCACCATCAACCCGCGCTGGATGTCGCTGATCAGGATATTACCGCTGGGCAGGAATGGGTAGATGCCCCACGCAGCGGCGAAAGTCGCGCCGTTGTTGGTCGGATACGTGTCGAAATAACTGAGTTGAGTCGGCGCACTCGGGTTGGTGACATCCAGAACAGCGATACCGCGCGTGTAGTTGGAGAAGTACAACTTGTTGCCGATGGTATAGCCGTTGTGGTCGATGGCCCTGGTTGGCCCGGTGTAGTTGACGCTGACCGAAGGCGCGGTAAGGTTGCTGATATTGACCTTTCGGAGGGTGGAGTTCAGGGTGAAGTTCTGCTCATCGAGTTCGTCGTGCAAGAACAGGGAGTTGCCGTCGTTCGAGATCCAGCCGGAGTGGGTGTAGGCTTGCTGCGGGTAGAGAACCGTGCTGAGTGTGACGGGCGCGCTCTTATTGGTCACGTCGATGATCTTGAGGCCGGGCGTGCCGGCGAAGCTGAACACGACCTCGCAGGGGTTGTGGCCGGCGGCGCACTGATTGGCGCGCGCGTCGGTGAACACGTGCGGGTAGGTATCGTGCGAGTACGTCTCGGTCCACGCACCAAGTTCGACCAGGTTGGTGGGGTTAGCCAGGCTGACGAAACGCAGCCCGCCCAAGTTCGAGCCCGAGATGTATAAAATGGGTGGGAAGCTTGGGTTGTTGGCCACATTGGTGCTGAAGTTGATGTTCGATATTTGCGCGGTGTGCGACCTCGATACGCCATTCCAGGTTGCCGCCAGCGCGACACTCGTAGGCAGTTGCGTCAGGTCGATGATCTGGATGCCGCCGCCGGTGCCTTCGGTGGTGATATAGGCGTAGCCGTCCCAGCGGTTGGCCGACGCGTTCCAGAATTGATAGACCTTGACTTCGCGCCACTGTGAGGTTACGCCGGGAATAGTTCCCACGATGCGCGGATTTGCCGGATCGGTCACCTCAACCACGCCCGTGCCGGTGTTCATCCCGATAATGGCGTATTCACGATTGTCGTCCAGGTCGACATAGCCCCACAAGTTGGACGCGCTGCCGGGGCTGCCGCCAAACGCACTCAGCGGAACCCGGCTCATGAAATCGATCCCCTGGCAGGGATACTCCCCGGCCATACCGCCCGAACAGGTCGTGGCGATCCGCTCGGCCTCGGTAAAAGGGGCCGGAGGTTCATAGTCTCGTTGCTTCGGCGAGTGATTGTGATCCGACGGCATTGCCGTGCCCTCTGCCGGCGGTGGGATGGCAAGTGGATCGGTGGCTCGCGCCGGGAATGTCAGCGCGAACGCGCCGGCAATCAGAGCGACGATCAGTATCACGCCACCGAGTACCTTCTTTTTGTCTTTTATATAGTGTGCCATTGCATCTCCTTGCTCTTACTGAGAGGAGTTACGTGGTGGCGCCCGCGACACTCTATTGCCTGCGGCAGCAAGGTACTTCACCCATTTCTTTACCGTCGATTTTCGCCCGGCCGGGCGAAAATCGACGGTAAAAAGAAGAAAAAGTACCACTCTGCCGAAGGCTGAAACCAGGCTTGGGAGATGACCACGTACCTCATGTTACTGGTAACTCACCCGCACAGCGACCCAATCCAGCGAGAAGTCGCGCGAGTTGGCGCCGCTGCCGGAGGCGACATCGATCACGCGCACGCGGAAGTTAGTGTTGGAGAGATTGGTCGCGGTCCAGGAGCGGCCCCAAGTGTCGGCTGTGCCGCCTAGCGTGTAGGTCGCTTCGGAGGTCGTCAACGTCGTGGTCTGCTTGGCAGTGGTCCAGGTGGTGCCGCCATCCCACGAGAGCTGCACGCAGATCCTGGGCGTGTTGGATGTGCTGTCAGCGAACGCATCGAGCCGGACCTCGATGCCGGTAACGGTGGTGCCGCCGGGCAGGCTGACGTTGTAGTTGGAGAAGCGATGCTTGTCCTTGGCATTGGCGGTGCAGGATGTGGTGGTGCTGGTGCCGCTGTTGACATCCTGCGCGACGCCGCCGCCATCGGCATGGGCGTTGGCCGGGCTGGACTTATAGCCATTGTTGTCGCCGGCCTGGCTGGTCTGCGCGGCGTTGGCGCTGGGGCTCAGGAAGCCAGTGTTGCCGGGGGTCGGCGTATTGGTCGGCGTGGGCGTGGGCGACGGCGTCGGCGTATTGGTTGGCGTGCCGATCGGCGGCGTAGCGGTGGGCGACGCGGCCGCGTAATTGTAGGCCGCCAGGACATCGATTCGCCCGGAGCCGTAGACATTGTTCGGCACTTGCGACGAGCTGTCGCCGCCGCAGCCCTGCGAGGATGTCAGGTGCAGGGCGGTCTCCTTCAGGATGAACTCGGTTTGATCGACGTTGCCGACCAGGCTGGGGAACGCCGACCACAGCAACGCCACTGCGCCGGCGACGTGCGGCGAGGCCATCGAGGTGCCACTGAGTGTGGCGTAGGTGTTGTTCGGGTAGCTGGAGCGCACGCTGCTGCCCGGCGCCACCACGTCGGGCTTGCGGCGGCCGCTGCCGTCGGCCGTCACTGGGCCGCGGCTGCTGTAGCTGGCGATGCTGTTGGTCTGGAAGCCGGTCGCGCCCACGCTGATCGATGAGTCGTAGATCGCTGGCGGTGCCCCGACGGTCGAGCAGCCGGAACCCTCGTTGCCCGCCGATACGGACATGAAGATACCGGCCGCGCGCACATTATCGACGGCAGCGAGCAAGCTATTGGGGCTGCACAGCTCCGAGGCTGGGCAGCCGTAGGAGTTGCCGACGACGTGCGGGCGCTTGCTGGCATCAGGGTTGTTGCCGCTCGAGTCGGTGGGCGCCAGGAAGAACTGCAAGCACTCGATGTAGGTGCTGGGGCGGCCCACGCCGGCGTCCATGTTGCGGCAGGAGATCCATTTCGCGCCCGGTGCGACCCCGATCTGATTGCTCCCGCCATCGTCGCCCACGCCGGTGCCGAGGGTGTGGGTGCCGTGGCCATCATCGTCGCAGGGCGCGGTGAGATTGAAGCCGCAGGGGTTGCCGTTGCCGTCGATATCGGCGTGGATGGCGTCCCACCAATTGTAGTTGTGATTGGCGGTGGTGCCGTTCCAGCCGCGATACTTCGGCTTCAGCGCCGGGTGGGTCCACTGCGTGCCGGTGTCGGCATCGGCGTAGACCATGTTCTGGCCCGTCGCGCCCAGCGACCAGACCGACGGCACATTGATCCAGCTCAGATTCCACCCGATCGCGTCGATGGCTGCGGGGGCGTTGACGTCGGGCCTTTCGAGCGGCACGCGGTAGGCGCGATCCGATTCGATCGCCAGGACATCCGAGCGCGCGGCCATGGCCTCCACTGCCGCGCGGCTGCCCTCAACGGCCAGGAGATTAACGATCCAGTAGGCGCGGTGTTTCGCGCCCAATGCGTCCAACTGCGCGCGTACCGGGCCTTGGCTGGCGGCGGCCTCACCGCGCAGCGCATCGACGATCGCGCGCCCCTGGGCGGCGCGGTCGCCGGCCCCCGCGCGCGGCTGCGCCTGCCGGCGCAACACGACGAGAAAGCGACCGACCTGTCCATTGGCGGTGTCGTCAAGGACGCGTTGGTCGAGCGTCGGCTGGGCCAGGGCCGCGCGGGACCCGAAGCCGGCCGATACTACCAGGAGCACCAGGATCACGAGCACGACCGAGCGAAGCTGAGTCACGGGGACCTCCTTTGCTGTCACGGCAAATTATGGGGGTTGATTTGGTTGGCTGTAGTTTACCATACAGAATGAGGAGCGTGTTGCGTGTTGCGTGTTACGTGTTGCGTCGCGCCGTCTCACGCAACACGCAACACGTAACACCCACGCGGGATAGTTTATTTTCCGAGAAACCTTACTGCTGCGGCGGCGTCCCAAACTCTGCTTTGATCTCGGCGGAGAGTTTCGCCACCTCGGCCCGCAGCTTGTCGATGTCCAGCGTCAGGACGCGGCCATCGCGCATCAGCACCTTGCCCTCCACTACCACCGTATCGACATCGTCGGCATTGGCGGCGTAGATCAGATTCGAGACGATATTGTAGGTCGGGGTCATGCGCGCCTCGTCGAGCCGCACCTGGATCACGTCGGCGCGGCGGCCGACGGTCAGCGCGCCGATCTGCTGCTCCAACCCGATCGCCTCCGCGCCGCCCAGCGTGGCCATGCGCAATACTGTCTGGGCCGGCATGGTGGTGGGGTCTTTCAGGACGCCTTTGTGTATCAGCGCGGCCAGGGTCATCTCCTCCCACATATCCAGGTCGTTGTTCGAGGCCGCGCCGTCGGTGCCCAGCCCGACCTTCACACCAGCCGCCAGCATCTGCGGCACCGGCGAGACGCCCGAGGCCAGCTTGAGATTCGAGCTGGGGCAGTGGATGACGCCCACGCCTTTGGCGGCCAGCAACTCGATCTCGGCCGCGTCGGGATAGACCGTATGAGCCGAGATCGTCTGCGCGTCGAAGAAGTCCAGGCTATCCAGGTGATTGATTGGGCGGTTGCCGTAGCGGTTAAGGATGTCATCGACCTCGGTCTGAGTTTCCGCCACGTGAATGCTGATTGGCGCGTTCAGCCGGAGCGCCGCCGCCCGCGCCTCCGCCAGGTGCTCGGGGGAGACGGTGTAGGGCGCATGCACGCCCAGCGCCGGGATGATGCGCGGGTTCTTGCCCTGCCAGCGCTCGACAAAGTCGACCGCCGAGGCGAACGAGTCGTCCCACCCGCTAAAGCCGGGGCTGGGGAAGTCGATTGTGGAGGGGGCGATCACGCCACGTAGCCCGCACTGTTCGATGACCTTGGCCTCGACATCGGGGTAGAAGTACATATCGACGAACGTGGTGGTGCCGCCGCGGATCATCTCCCAGCAGGCCAGTTGCACGCCCAGGCGCACGAACTTCGGATCGACGAACTTGCCCTCGGCCGGGAAGATGTAATTCACCAGCCAATCGTTCAACGCCAGGTCGTCGGCCAGGCCGCGGAAGAGTGCCATGGCCAGGTGGGTGTGCCCATTGATCAGCCCCGGCATGACCACCTTGCCCTTGCCCCGCAGCACGCGCGATGCGCGATAGTGCGACATGACCTGGTCGGCCGGGCCGACCGCCACGATCAGGCCGTCGTCGATCGCGACGGCTCCGTTTTCGATCAGGGGCTGGCTCTCGTCCATGGTCACGACATAATCGCCGGTCATGATCAGATCGATCCGTTCGCGCCGATCCGGCGCGGCGCCGCTGGTCGTCACCAGCATCACGGCGCAACACAGAACCAGTAGTATCCGACGGATGAAGCTGTTTTGGACCATCATACCCCTCCTCTGCCGCAATTGGCGTTTCAAAACAGTTCATCTTTAACGCAAAGGCGCCAAGATGCTAAGATGCAAAACAGTTCACCTTTAACGCAAAGGCGCAAAGATGCTAAGATGCAAAGACCGCCTCAAATTCTCCTTTTCAGACAGTCTCTGAGCCTTTGCCCCTTCGCGTCTTTGCGTTAAAGCTCCTAGTTTGGACAGAATTCCATCCACAAATGAATTTGTGGCCTGAAACCGCAAACACGTTCAAACGTGTTCAGGAGCGAGCTTCAACGTGTTTTAACACGTTTACTGGTTTCAGGCATCGAATTCATTCGATGATGGCCGGATCATTTCCAAACGCCCTCTTACCGCCTGTCAAAGTCAAAGCTCGATGAGATCGCTCGGTCCGCGCGGCAGGACCTCGTACTGACCATCGAACTCGCCGCTGTAGCCGGTCGCCCGGATCTGATCGCCCACCGCCAGCTCGCTCACATCGATGCCGGTCGAGACAGCGACGAAGACCTGCGTCTCACCGCTACCGTCGTCGATGAACACCTTGTAGCCGTACGGCGAGTCGTCAATGACCGGCTGCGTGATCGTCCCCTCCACCGTGACCAGCAGGCCCTCGGTCGCTTCGCTGATCTCGCCGGTGTCAAACGACTGGGGATGGACTTTCGGCCCCTTGCCGAGTTCCTTGACATCGGCGGGGCTATCGACCACCAGAGTGAGCTGGCCGGAGATATTGGCCACCTCGCCCGTCACGCGCACCTGGCGGCGCGGCGCCAGGCCCAGGTTGGTGGCGATGCTGACGTAGATGCCGCCGGTGTGGTCCTGGATGGCGAAGCCTTGATCGCCGGTGCTGGAGCTATACACACCCGACGGCACCGTGACCGAGCCCTTGACCGTCACGGTGGTGCCCGGCGGCAGCGTCCGCGCGTCGGCAATGTCGATGGTTGGGACCATGGATGGCACGGCCAAAGCGGCGGCCGGGACCAGGGCCAGCATGAGCAAGATGAGCACGAGCAGCGTGCGGGCCGCTCGTCCGGCGCGAGTGGATGTGAATTGAATCATGAAAACTCCTTCTTGATTTACGATATTATCCGTTTCCTATCCGCTCATCGATTGACGATTGACGATCGTCGTACCCGACATAACATACGCGGCCCTCCTTAAACCGCACCTTATATAGCAAACCTATTTGAGTTGTAAAAGTGGGTGAGCTTTTCTATGGGGGCTTCCCCCACACCCCCTTTTACGACTCTTTTAGGAATGCTATAGTGATCGACATACTCATCGAGCAGGTCGAGCAGCCTGCTCGATCTCCGCTCGTGAAACTTGCGGGCGAACAGTGCCTCCGATTGTATCAGCGCCTTTCATCCACAAATGAATTTGTGGCCTAAGATCGCAAACACGTTCAAACGTGTTCAAGAATGATCTCTAACGTGTTTCAACACGTTTGCTCTCTCAGGCATCGAATTCATTCGATGAACGGCTACCCACCCAGCGAGTGAATGATCGCATTGGCGGCGTCGATCAACGCCTGGCCCTCGGCGGCGGGCAGCCCGCCACTGTTGACAACCTTATTAACATCGGTGATGAATTTGCCCAGCATGTTGATCGTGACATTCACCTGGCCCTTGTCCAGGTGCTTTTGGGCCTGGTCCAGATCCTTGAATAACTTGGAGGCGTCGGCCGGGCTGAGAGTGCCGTTGTCGACCAGCGCCTGCACGGCGGCGATCAGCTCCTGGATCAGATCGGCGGCGGAGCGGACGGTGAGGCTGACGGTGGCGACGTTCGAAGTCGGCCGTGCCGTCGTTTGCCTTGTAGGAGAAGCTGTCGGCACCGCTGTAGTTGGCGGCGGGCGTGTAGATAAACGAACCGTTCGGGTTGAGCGTCAGCGTGCCGTGGGCCGGGCCGCTGACCAGGAGCGCCGTCAGTGGGTCGCTGTCGGCGTCGGTGTCGTTGCCCAGCACGCCGGGCGCGGACACGTTCAGCGCCGTGTCTTCGTTGGTGCTGTAGCTGTCATTGGTCGCCACGGGTGCAGTGTTGCAACTCGCTGCCGATTCCAATTCAAAGGCACCGCTGTCGAAGCCGCAGCCTTGTGGGCGGGCAACCCCCCGTTGGTCGGCGGCCGGGCCGCTCGGAGCCGGGTCCACGGCTGGGCTGCCAGTGACTAGGGCGTGGGTGAGGGTGCCGCCACCGTTGTTCTGGAGCGTGGTGTCCAGGATGCTCGCCAGGGCGGTGGGCATGGTGCCGTCGCTGGTGGCGCTGATGTCGCTGCCACTGGGCGTGAAGTTACTGAACGCCTGCGCATTGCTCTCCCCACTGTGGCCGAACAGGTTGTAGTTGGCGCTGTTGATTATGCCGGGGGGGGAATAATACCCGGAGTCGGGTTTGTTGTACGCTTCCCATCCGCTGGGCGCGGCATTACCAGAGATCAAGCTGCGTACCAGGGTTGCCGTGCCCCCGTTGAAGATGCCACCGCCGTTGTTGCCGGCGGTGTTGCCGCTGACGGTGCTATTATTCAACGTCAGCGTGCTGCCACTGAAGTTGAAGATGCCGCCGCCGAAGAAGATGGCGGTGTTGCCGCTGACGGTGCTGTTGGTCAGGGTTGCCGTGCCAATGTTGAAGATGCCGCCGCCCTGGCTGTTGGTGGTGTTGCCGCTGACCGTGCTGCCATCCAGCGTCAGCGTGCCGCCAAAGTTGGAGATGCCGCCGCCGTATCCGGCGGTATTGCCGCTGACGGTGCTGTTGGTCAAGGTTGCCGTGCCCCGGTTGGTGATGCCACCGCCGGATACGGCGACGCTGTTGCCGCTGACGGTGCTATTGTTCAACATCAGCGTGCTGCCACTGAAGTTGAAAATGCCGCCGCCTTCTTCAATGGCGGTGTTGTCGCTGACCGTGCTGTTGTTCAGCGTCAGCGTACCCCGGTTGTAGATGCCGCCGCCCCGGTTGTTGGCGCTGTTGCCGCTGACCGTGCTGTTGTTCAGCGTCAGCATGCCACCGTTGGAGAGGCCGCCGCCATTATTGAAGGAGATGTCGCCGCCGGAGATGGTCGTGTTGTTGAGTGTGAGATCGCCGCCGGGTTCCACTTGTAGGATGCGGAATTCAGGCGCGCTGCCGTCACGGGCGATCGTGGTGCCGTTGCCCGCGATCGTGATCGTGCTGGTGATGAACGGTAGACCATTGTCGCCGGCATTGACACTGGTGAGGGTGATGGCGCCGCCTGGCAGAGTGATCGTGTCGGCGCCGCTGCCGGCCGCACAGCCACCGGTGGCAGTGTCGGTGTTGGCGGCGGTGATCGCGTCAATGAGGGTACAACTGCCGCCCACGCCGATGCCGGCGGCGCGGGCGATCGGAACCTGGCCCAGGGCCAGCGCAAACGCCAGCGCCGCCCCGGACAACGACATACCCATACTCCGCAGCAGCTTGCGCCGTCGTGCCCGCGACAGCGCCAGCAGGTCGCGGTAGGCGGCTACGAACCGCCGGTACAACGCCGCCCGCGTGTGGCGCAGCTCGGCCGCCAGCTTGGCGCTGCTCTGCGCCTGCGCCACTTGCTCCTGCCACGCCTCTGCGATCATCGTCTCGTCAGCCTCTTGGGGCTTGGTGGGGTGTTGCTCCGCTTGATTGGGGTTGCGTTGCATTGATGGTGCTCCTTTTGTCGAAATAACGCCTACGATCGGTGGTGGAGAGGGAGGCTTGAGGGGGCGGCCCCCTCAAACTCCCCCTTTTCAGACCGCCTACGCTCGTAGTCCGTGGTGGAGAGGGAGGCTTGAGGGGCAGCCCCCCCTCAAACTCCCCCTTTTCAGACCGCCTATATTGCTACTGATACCTGACGCGCACGGCGACCCAATCCAGCGAGAAGTCGCGCGATGTATTGCTGGCGACATTGGTCAGGCGTACGCGGAGGTTGGCGTTGCTGAAGTCACCGCTGCTCCACGTGCGGCCCCAGGTGTCGGTCACGCCACCCAGGATGTAGCTGCCCTCGCTGGTGGCCAGCGTCCCGGTGGACTTCGCCGCCGTCCAGCTCGTGCCACCATCCCAGGACAGCTCCACACAGATCTTCGGCGCGCCGGTGTTGCCGTCCACTTTGGCGTTCAGCCGCACCTCGATGCCCTGGATGGTGGCACCACCGGGGATCGCGAAGCCGTGGTTGGAGAAGCCGTGCTTGTCCTTGCCGGTGTTCGTACACGAGGTGTTGGTGTTCGTACCGCTGTTGGTGTCCACCGCGTACAGGTCATCGTCGGCGTAGGCGTTGCCGGGGCTGGTCTGGTAGCCGTTGTTGTCGCCTGCGCTGCTGGTCACCGCTGCGTTGGCGCTGGGGCTTTGGAAGGCTGTGCTGCTGGCGGTGCAGTATTGCGCGGTCTTGCCGATCGTGCCGTAGGGGCAGGCCGCCTGCTCGGCCAGGTACAGAATCGCGCTGCGGTTGCGGGCCGTCTGGACCGGGATCACCTCGTCGGGTGGGTAGAAGCCGGGCGAGCCGACCGGGTACATCTCGAAGGTGTAGTTCAGGATGCGGTGGGCGCCGTACAACCAGTCGTTGATTGTGCCGTCGGCGATGTACAGGTCGCTGGCCTGCTCGGGGGTGTAGCCGTTGGTCAATGCCATGGCCTGGCCCATCGCCACCAGCACGTCGTGGTCGTCCTGGCTCATGTCGGCCGGCACGTCGGTGGTGGTGTAGCCGTAGGGCCACAGGATCAGCTCGCCGTAGGTGTGGAAGTCGATCGCGACGGTGATCTGCTGCTTGCCGCCGATCACACGGCTGTTGACGAAGTTGCGCACGACCGTTGTCTCAGGGGCCGAGAACGCCGACGGGCCGCGATAGGTCTCGCTGCTGGTGCTGCCGCTGCTGCCGCCACAACAGCCCCAGCGGTAGCCCCAGTTGCGGTTCAGATCGGTGCCGATCGAGGCCGAGCCGGCATTGGGCTGGCGGTTCTTGCGCCAGGAGCGGTAGGTGCCACTCGCGATGTCGTACTCGCCGCCGTCTGGGTTCATGTCGAAGACCATCCAGATCTCGCGGCCGTCGACCAAGTCGGTGATCTGCTGGGTGACACCGTACTCGTCGGTGAGGATCTTCAGGGTGTAGAGCGCCTGCTCGATCGTCAGGTGCTCGCGGGCGTGCTGGTGGTGGGTGAACAGCACCTCGGGCTCATCCTCGTCGGTGCCGACATTGTCGGAGATCTTGCCGGCCCAGATCGTGCGGCCTTCGTAGGAAGTGCCGATGCTGAACAGGTCGAAGATCGCCGGGTGATCGATCTCGGCCTGCTGAATCTCCGCGACCATCTCGGCGTAGTCGTGGAAGTTCGAGTCGGCGGGCGGGAAGGCCAGCACGCCGGCTTCGGCCGGCGTCGGTCGGGAGATATTCAGGCCGAGGCGCTGGATGGCGCGCATTTCCTGGGCAGTGGCTTCGACCAGCACGTAGTCGTGGCCGACTTCGAGGATGAGCGCGCCGGTGGCCGCGATGCCCGAGCGGGTCTGAACGTTGAACACGTTCCGCACGATGTAGACCGGCGTGGGATCGTCCGGCTGCTGGATGGCCGCTGCGGCGGGTGGGGTGCTGATCAGCCCCACCAGACCAATCATCGCGACCGCCACCATGATCACTTGGAGCCAGGTTCTGTGCCGATGCATGTGAGTCCCTTTCTATAAACCTTTCACAAACCGACCACCGACCCTTCGACTTCGCTCAGGGCAGGCGACCGACAACCGACCACCGCAGATATAGCGTTCCTAAATAAGTTGTAAAAGGGGGTGTGGGGGAAGCCCCACAAAAACCCCTTCCCACTTTTACAACCCTGATAGGAATGCTATAGAGGATTGAAGATAGAAGATAGCTCTGCGGATGCAGTGAGAGAGCTATCCTCTATCCTCGATCTTCTGATGGCCGTCCCTCTTCCTCCTCCCTCCTCCATCCTCCATCCTCAAAGCGGAGCGGGTTGTCAGCGATAGAAATCGATCCAGCGGATCGCGAAGGAACGCTGCCGGTCGCTCAGAAGCTGCTTTGGTAGCCGGATCTCAAAGTAGCCCTGCTGGAGCGGAATAGTGGGCGTGGCCTGCCCGGATACAGCCCGGATATCCAGCCAGAGCGGGCTGCCGGATGTGAGCGGGCTTGTGTCGCTGTCGGGCAAACTGACCTCCTGGAGAATACTGCGGCTATCGCTGCTCGATATTGCGGCAGTGATAACCGTCTGCTCGTATGAGAGGCGAAACGACTCCAGACCATTCACGTGCAAGCGCACGACGATGGTTTCGGGCGGCGTCCCCGAAGCCAACTCGACAGTGGCAGCGCCGATGCCGCTCCGGCTCCGCACGTCTATGACAGCAGTTTCGCCTTCGACGCTCACCTTGAGTTCGTTCCCATCGCCTTCGGCGGCGGCGGTGAAGACGGCGGCTTGAGTTTCAGCCGCGCCGGGCGGCACCCCGCAGCCGGCCAACAGGAGGATGGCGGCCAGCAAGCCAAGGCTATAGCGAGCCGGCATGGCACGACCCGCGCCAGATCGATAGAGGTGTGGAGCAGGCATACAGCGATCCTATTGCGTATTGCGTGTTGCGTGTCGGCGCGTACGTAACACGCAATACGCAACACGCAACACCGACAAATGCCGCTAGGGGCACGTGATCCCCTTCTGTTGGTAGGAATTGGCGACGAAGCTGCTGTTGATCGCGGCATCCAAGTCTAGCGGCGCTTTGAGGACCTTCAGGTCGACCATCGTCTTCTGCTCGGCCTCCCAGGCCGCGCGGTCATTCCAGCCCATGCATTTCGCGCCGACGCCATAGCGCAGCAGCTTGATCGTTTCCTGGGCCTCGAAGTTCAGGTGTTCGACCGTCAACTCCTTGTTGTAGTCGGCGAGGATCTTGATTGTTTCATCCAGGTTCGCGACGGAATACTCCCAGCCTTTGAGCGTCGCGTCGATAAATGCCTGGGTGGTATTGGGGTTGGCGGCCAGGAACGCCTCGGTTGTAATCAGCCCATCGCCCATCACCGTCACGCCGAAATCGCGCGCGACGATCACCCGCACATCGGCGCCTTGCTCGCGGGCCACATTGGGCTGGTCGGTGACATAGACCGGCCAGACATCGACTCGCCGGCTCAGAAAGGGCTCCAGGTTAAACTCCACCGGAACCTCGGTGATCTGGCTGCGATCGACCTGATTGGCCTCAAGCATGCCCAGGTACTCGGTCTGCAAACTGCCGGGCGATACCGCGACGATCTTCCCGGCGAAGTCGCGCGGCCCTGTGATGCCTGAGTCGCTGATGGACCATGAAGCCGCCGGGGCTGGCCTGGAAGAAGGTTGCCAGCGCGACGATCGGGATACCGCGCTCGCGCGCCAGCAGCACCGAGTTGGGCGAGTTCCACCCCGAAGCTGTCGCTGCCGCTGCTCACTAGCGGGAGCACCGCGATATTCGTCCCGCCTGGGTTGAGCGTCACGTTCAGGCCGACCTCATCGTAGAAGCCCTTGACCTTGGCCACGATATAGCCGGCAAACTGGTACGCCGGCACCCACACCAGCCGTACCGAGATATTGGTGGTTTCGAGCTGCCGGGCGGTAGTTCCAGCCGGTGCGTTCGCGCCACCACAGGCAGCCACGAGCAACACCAACAGCACTAACCCAAGCGTCCGTACCATCAGCCTATTGCTTTGTCGCTTCATATGCGCTTTCCTTTCGTACCAATTCCGGGTGATTAGGGACTCGCGCGCTTTAAAACATCCCAGGGTGGACCCGAAACGTGAAGCGTGAAACGTCAACAACGCCCCGATCACGTTTTACGCTTCACGTTTCATGGAGCTGGGATGCTTTTTATTTTTCGAGTCCCTTACTTGGATATGGGCGGGTCCTCGGTGTGTATTAGCTTGGTCGCTCCCAGAAGATCAGCCAATGCTCCAGAGCCAGCAATACCAGGTACAGGCCGATCCCCAGCAGCGAGGCCACGCTGACGGCCGCGAAGGTCAGATCGGTCTCCAGGTAGTAGGTTGAGACGGTCGTCAGGTAGCCCAGCCCGGCAGCGGCCCCGGCAAACTCGCCCACGATCGCGCCGATCACCGCCAGCGTGGCGCCGATCTTGAGCCCGGTAAACAGGAACGGCAAACACTGCGGCACCCGTAGCGTCCAGAACAGTTGCCGGCGGGTGGCGCCGTAGGACTGGAGCAGATCGAGGGTCGCCTGGTCGGTCAGGCGCAGCCCACGGGTGCTGTTGACCAGCACCGGGAAGAAGGTAAAGAGCGCCGAGATCGCGGCCCGCGACAGCATGCCATTGCCGAACCAGAGCACCAGCAGCGGCGCGATCGCAACCAGCGGCACGGTTTGCGAGACGACCGCCCAAGGGTACAGCGCCGCTTCGATCGGGCGGGCATGTACAAACAGGACCGCTAGCAGGAAACCGAACAGGCTGCCGGCGATAAAGCCACCCAGCGCCTCGATCGCGGTGATGCCAAAGTGGTAGGCCAGGCGGTGCTCAGGGTTGAAGGCGCGAACGAGCACCTGCGCGGGTGTCGGCAGGATGTAGAACGGGATGCCCAGCGCGGGCACGCCCCATTGCAGAAAAGCCAGGCAGAGCAGAAGCACCGCCGCCGCGGCGCCAAAACGCTGGAGCAGCAGCACCAGCACGCGCAGCCTGCTATCCCCGGTGCGTGCATCATTCATCGCTGCCACTCCCATGCATCTCTTGCGGGTAGCTGCGGTTGAGTTGCCGGCGCAGTTCGCCGACACAGCGCAGAAAGGCTTCCTGCTCCAGTAGATCGGTTGTGCGTGGTCGCGGAAGCGGGATCGGCACCTCGGCCAGGATGCGGCCCGGATGCGGCGCCAATACCAGCACGCGATCGGCCAGGAAGGCCGCCTCGGTAAGCGAGTGGGTGACAAACAGCACCGTGGCCTGCGTAGCGGACCAGATTCGCAGCAACTCGACATTGAGCCGTTCGCGGGTGATCTCGTCCAGGGCGCCGAAAGGCTCATCCATCAGCAGGACCGCCGGCTCAAAGGAGAGCGCGCGCGCAAGCGCGACCCGCTGCTGCATGCCACCGGAGAGCTGCGCGGGGTAGCTGTTCGCGAAGCGACTGAGGCCGACCAGGTCGAGAAAGTGGGCGACGGCTGCCTGGCGCCGCTGCGCCGGCCAGCCGAATAGACGCAACGGCAGTTCAATATTCTCACGCGCACTCTGCCAGGGCAGCAGTACCGGCTGCTGGAAGGCAAAGCTGACCAGGTGCGCGGCGCGAGCGACGGACGGGTTGTAACCACCAATAGAGATCGTTCCGGCGCTGGGAGGCACCAGCCCGCCAAGGGTACGCAAGAGCGTGCTCTTGCCGCAGCCGCTCGGCCCGATCAGCGCGACAAAGGTGCCGCCGGCGATCGTACAACTGAGATCGTGGAGCGCGAGGAAGGGCGCCCCGCCATTGGCGTAGCTGACACTCAAGCGCTCGATCGTGATAGGAACCGCGCTACTCATGGTATTTGTTGTCACACTCCAATTACTTGCAGGTGATGCCCCGCCCCTGGTAGTAGTTCGCGACCAGGTTGGTGTTCATCGCGGCATCCAGGCTCAGGGGCGCTTTCAGGATCTTCAGGTCTACCAACATCTTCTGCTCGGCCTCCCAGGCCGCGCGGTCGTTCCAGCCGATGCAGGTTGCGCCGGCGCCATAGCGCAGCAGCTTGATCGTCTCTTGGGACTCGAAGGTCAGTTGGTCGAGCGTCAGTTCCTTGTTGTAGTCCGCAAGGATCGTGAGCGTCTCATCGACATTCGCGACGGCATAGTCCCAGCCCTTGAGCGTCGCATTGATAAATGCCTGGGTGGTGTTGGGGTTGGCGGCCAGGAACGCCTCGCTGGTAAACAGCCCGTCGCCGATCGTCGTCACGCCGAAGTCGCGGGCGACCAGCACCCGCACATCCGCGCCTAGCTTGCGGGCGACATTAGGCTGGTCGGTGACATAGATCGGCCAGACTTCGATACGCCGGCTCAGGAAGGGCTCGATATTAAACTCGAACGGGACCTCCGTAATCTGGGCGCGATCGACGTTATTGGCGGCCAGCATGCCCAGGTACTCGGTCTGCAAACCGCCCGGCGACACGGCTACTTTCTTGCCGACGAAGTCGCGTGGACCTTGGATGCCCCAGTCGCCATTGACCATGAAGCCGCCGGCGCTGGCCTGGAAAAAGGTTGCCAGCGAGACAACCGGGACGCCGCGCTCGCGGGCCAGGAGCACCGTGTCGGGCGTCTCCACGCCGAAGCTCTCGCTGCCGCTGGCGACCAGTTTGGACCGGCGCGATATCCGGGCCGCCCGGATTAAGCGTCACATTCAGCCCGGCCTCGTCGTAGAAGCCTTTGACCTTGGCCACAATGTAGCCGGCAAACTGATACTGCGGCACCCACAAGAGCCGTACGGTGATGTTGGTGGTTTCGAGTGCTCCGCCGGTGGTTGCGGCCGGTGCTCCCGCCGGGGCGCCACCGCAGGCGCCTACGATCGCTGCTACCAGCACAAAGCCCAGCAGTTGTATCACGTGTCTGTGTCGCATACCTAGTCCTTTCTGTTGAAAAGGGGGAGTTTGAGGGGGAAGCCCCCTCAAGAACTTCTTTCCACCACCAAACTCGCGCGATAATCAGAGTCCCTTACTCGAAACCAACATGATCGATTGAGGATATTCCAGAAACTCTTTGGAAATGGCATGCTTCGCGACGACCTCGTCAGGATAGACCAGCTCTTCGAAAGCCAGAAGCTTAAAACCGGCATTAATTGTCGTCTGTATGTACGTCGTGAGCGTATAATGATAGTCATAAAAGCCGCCGTCTACGTCTTCACCATCATCTCCTTTTAAGATAAATCTGTAACGGCAGCCTTCTTTAAGATAATGGAAGCCATCATCATCAAAAACTCGTCTACAATCATAGGCATCCTTGTCAATGAATGCCGGGTGCGTGATGCAATAGATCAATTTTCCTTCCGGTTTTAATACACGATGAATTTCAGAAAACGACTGAATGAGTTCCGACTTCGATGGAGACATCATGAAAACCATATTAGCTACGACTATATCGACCGAACGATCAGCTAAAGGCGTCAGTCTATTGTCAGGCACCTCGTAATATTGCACTCTGGATGCCGGATCGGTCGCAACCGCCGCCGTTATCATGGCAGGAGACATATCTACGCCAATAACCTGGCCGGCGCCCAGCGCTTCGAGAAGCCGCGCATATCTGCCATTGCCGCAACCATAATCAACTATCACCTTACCTGCCAGGCCCCCAATATAGCGCGTGAATGCGGGGAAAATAATTTCGAGGGCCTCTTCATCATTCGCGGTGAGATATTCCCGCACGGCTTCGTCCCATAGTTCGCGAGGTGTTTTCATAGTTCCTCCTTGTCAGTAGATGGTCGATAGTAAGGGCCTATCCGAATAACTCTGGGTGGGGAATGCCGACCACCGTCAAGCCAGGCTCCTGTCTGAGCACCAGTTCCAGGGCCAGCCGGGCATGCGCTAGGCGCATGGCGGGCACAATATTCACAGCTTCATCCTTGCCGAGCAGGGTTAATGGGGGGCACAGGCAATAATACGCGCGATCGGCGCCAGGGGTAATAGTCAGATGTTATATCTTTGACCCTGACAAATGTCATATGCCGGCCTATGACATTTGTCAGGGGTTGTTCGGAAAGCCCGTTTGTCGCAGGAGTTCTATTCATGGGGCTGGGACGCTTTTTATGTTTCGAGTCCCTAGCTCGGGCGCCTCCTCCGCCAGATCGGCCTGGTACGTCTCCTTGAGCAGCAGCGCCGATACAAAGGAGATCAGCAGCGCCACACACACATACGCGGCCACCACCCACGACGCCCCGCCGCCCCAGGCCAGCAGCGCCGTGGCGATCAGCGGCGCGAAACCGCCACCCAGCACCGCGCCCAACTGCGATGCCAGCGACACGCCGCTATAGCGCACGCGGGTCTTAAATTGCTCGGCCAGGAAGGCCGCCACCGGCGCGTACATGACTAACAAGCCGATAAACGCCCCCGCAAACGCCAGCCAGATCAAGCCGGTCTGCTTGGTATCGACCAGCCGGAAGAACACAAAGACATACACTGCCAGGAAGGCCGCCCCAATCAGAATCATGGGCCGGCGGCCGACGCGGTCGGAGAGTGCGCCGGCAAATGGGGTGCCGATCAGCGTGATGGTCGCGCCGATCGCCACACCGATCAGGGCCACGCTACTGGGCAGCTTGAGCTGCTCGGTGGCATACAACGGCACAAAGACCAGCACGGTGTTATACATCGCGTGGATGCCGAAGATCACGCCGCCGGACAGCAGCACCGTGGCGAGATGATGGCGGAGCACGTCCACGATCGGCATGCGGGCCGCCGCGCCTTGCGCTTGCACCTTCGCGAAGGCCGGCGTTTCGTAGATCTTCGACCGGATGAACAGCCCGACCAGGACCAGCAGGATCGAGAGCAGGAACGGCACCCGCCAGCCCCAGGCCAGAAACTGCTCCTGGGGCAGCCGGGCAAACAGTGTGACGGCCAGGGTCGCCAGCAGCAGCCCGGCCGGAGTGGCGGCCAGGATAAAGCTGGTATAGAAGCCGCGCTTGGCCATGGGGACATACTCTGCGGTCATGACCATCGCGCCGGAGACCTCGCCGCCGAACCCAAATCCCTGGAGGAGACGCAATATGATCAGCAAGATCGGCGCCCACACCCCGATCGCCGCGTAGGTGGGCAGCAGGCCCATCAGCGTCGTCGAGACGCCGGCGATCAGCAGCGTCAGGATCAGCGTGGCTTTGCGGCCGATCTTATCGCCGTAGTGGCCGCAGACGACGCCGCCGATCAGGCGCGCGATGAAGCCGAGCGCGAAGGTGGCAAAGGCGCTCAGGGTGCTCACCAGGGGGTCGGCGCTGGGGAAAAACAGCCGATTGAAGACTAGGCCGGCGACAAAGCCGTACAGGAGGAAGTCGTACTGCTCGATGACGGTACCAATGAAACTCGCCGCCGTCACGCGGGCAAACAATATTTGCGGCCCGCCATGCGCTGCGCCGGCGCGAGCCGGCTGCGCGTCGCCTGTTTGCATAGGTCCCTCCTTGGTGGCATATCGACCGGATTATCGCTGTGGTGCCGGATCGTGTCAACCGGGGGTAGACCTCAAGATTTGAGGTATCGCACTGGAGCCGGCAACGCAATTTGGCGTATCAATGGCCAATATTGACTGTCGCTCCCGCGCCGATAGTCGCTCGACCTGACAAATGTCATAGGCAAAGATATAACATATGTCTAGGTCAAAGATATATCAAATGTCAGTCGTCGTTGGCACGGACAGCGCGTATGCTTATAATACTACCATTCATAGTGAGAGCTGGATTGGATTGCCGGACGCTCAGAAAGGAGCCTCTCATGGCCACCGACCTCCAAAGACGGAAGCACACCCGGATGTTTCAGGCCTTTGATGCCGATCACAGTGGTTACCTGGAATTCGCCGACCTCGAAGCCCAGATCAACAACGTCGCCCAACTGACCGGGCTAGCCCCCAGCTCACCGCAGTATCAGGCGATGCTGTCCGGCTACCGCGCAGCCTGGGAGCGCATCCGCCAGCTCGCCGACACCGATCGCGACGAACGCGTGGTGCTCGATGAGTGGCTGGCATACTGTTCGCAACTGGTAGATGCGCCTGATAGGTTCGAGCGAGAGCTGGGCTCGATCGCCACCGGCAACGTGAAGCTGCTTGATCGCGACGGTGATGGCTCGGTTTCTCATGAGGAGTTCGGGGCCATGCGAGGCAGCCTGGACACCGACGACGCGGCGTTCTTCCAGCGGTTTGACCCGAACGGCGATGGGTACTTATCGGGCGACGAGCTGGTGAAGCTGTTCCGTGAGTTCTTTCTGAGCGACGATCCCGATGCGCCGGGCAATCTCTGGTATGGTCCTTTCTAGTGGGTCATTTGTCATCGATATTGCCATTCTCTGTTGCGTGTTACGTGTTACGTACGCTGACACGCAACACGCAACACGCACAAATACCGATAAGCACGCCAAGTAACCCACTAGCCGTGCGAGAGCAGCTTGTGCTGCATCGCCAGCATCGCCGCCTCTGTGCGATTGGTGGCGCCGAGCTTGGTCAGGATGTGGCTGACGTGCAAGCGCACCGTCCCACGGCTGATAGCCAATTGGGCCGCGATCTCGTTGTTGGTCTTGCCCTCGACCACTAGGGCCAGTACCTCTCGCTCCCGTTGCGTCAAATCGTGGCCCAGCGCCGGCGGTTCGGTGATCAGTTGTACGAGCGCGTAGGCGGCGCTGGCCGTCAGGGTGGCGCGCCCATGTGCCGCCGCGCGAATCGCTTCGGCGAGTTGATCGGCCTGCACATCCTTGAGCAGATAGCCGATCGCGCCCGCCTGGATCACCCGCTTCACCAGCTCCTCTTCGGGGAAGCTGGTCAAGGCGATCACCTGGACCTGCGGGAACGCCGCGCGAATCTGTGCCGTGGCGGTGAGACCGTCCATATGCGGCATGGCGATATCCATCAGGATCACGTCCGGCGGATGCGCCTGGCAGCGCGCGAACGCCTGCTCGCCATCCGCAGCCTCGTCGATGACCGCGATATCCGGGTAGATCGACAAAAAGACCTTGAGCCCATCCCGGACCATTCGATGGTCGTCGACCAGCATCACGCCGATCGGTTGCGGCGATTTAAGCACGATACCACCCTTTTGCGATTTACGACCACCGGCCACCGACCACCGACCACCGACCACAGGCGGCCACGGAGGGCTCGCCCTACAGGTGCCTGGTTCTTCTGGGTTCGGTGGTGGGACGAACACGAGGTTCGCCCTTACGTGGTTCTGTGGTGGGGGCGTATGCGATACGCCCTTACGTGGCTCCATCCCCCATCCTCCATCCTCTGCCTATCACCCTATCACCCTATCACCCTATCACCCTATCACCTTGTCACCTTGTCACCTTGTCCCCGAGGGATCGGACCAACTGACCGACACCTCGGTCCCGCGCCAGGGGGCGCTGTCGATCTGCAGCCGCGCGCCAATGCCCGCAGCCCGCTCGGCCATGATCCGCACCCCCATATGATGATCCGGGATCGTGGTGGGATCAAAGCCGCGCCCATCATCGCGCACGGCCAGGAACAGCGCGTCGGGCGCAGCGCGAAACGTGACGCAGACCTGTGTGGCGCCGGCATGCTTGACGATATTATTAAAGGCTTCCTGGGCGATTCGGTACACGGCGATGTGGACATCGGCGGGCAACTGGGTCGTGCCGTCGATCGTCAGCTCGACCGGGATGCGGGTGTGGCTGGTCAGCACTTCCCCCAGTTGGCGCAGCAGCGGACCCAGGTCGGCCGCGATCAACGCCGCCGGGCGCAGCTCGAACAGCAGCGTCCGCATCTCGGCCAGGGCGCCCCGCACGAGCTGGCGCAGCAAGGCCAGATTCCGCTCGCCCTCGGCGGCGTTGCGCTGCCAGACGATCGGCAGCACCTCGGCCAGCAAGCTGGCCGAGTAGAGCGTCTGCGTCACCGCATCGTGCAGCTCGCGCGCCAGGCGCGTCCGTTCCTCGCTGGTGGCCAGCTCGCGCGCCTGCCGGTACCGCCAGGCATTTTCCAGCGCGATGGCGGCATGAGCGGCCAGTAACTCAAGCGCTTCCTGGTCTTCATCGCTGTATGTGCCCTTCGCATAACTCCGCACAAATACCAGGCCCAGGATCCGTTCGCTGCCCCGCAGGAGTACCGCCATCCCGGACTGGGTACCTGGCAGATCGCCGAACAGCTCAAAGACGAACTCGCTCTGTCGAAAGGCGCTGACATCGTTGCTCTGCACCAGCGCATCACGGCCGAGCATAGAGGCGGCAAAGGTCTGGGCTAACGGGTAGCGGCCTCCCGGCCGGCGGCCATCTTTATCGGCCAGGTAGACATAGTCCACTCCTTGCCTGGCTGTATCAAACAGAGCAATGACGAACGCTTCGGTCGACATCAAGCGGGCGGCGGCGGTGTGGAGTGCGGCATAAATCTGCTCTGGATCAAGACTGGCCTGGCTCAGCGTCTGCCCGGCTTGGTAAAGGAGGGTCAGCCGCTCGCGCGCCGCGATCACGCGCTGGTAGAGGCGGGTGTTAGCGATCGCCGCGCTCATGTCCCCGGCGATCGTCTCGGCCAAGCTCACTTCGTCGTCCGTAAATGTCCGCCCGGCCTGGTCGATCGCCACTGCCATGACGCCGACCAGCGCGCCCCGGATGGTTAGGGGGATGTGCATCACGCTATGCAACTGATACATGGTGACAAGCACTTGGAGGGCCGGCGGTAGGGAGGACGCTTGCAGATCCGCGATCACGAGTGCTTGCCCACCATCCAGCGGCTGATCCATGAGCGGCAGGCTGGACAAGGCCGCATTCAGTGGCAAGGGGTCGACAGGTCCGACGCTACGCTCATAGCTGACCAACACGCGCAGATCGGTTGCCGACCCGGCTGGGAGCAGGATCAGGGTCAGCCGAGCCGCAAATAGCGTCGTCGCAATTTCACTCATATCTTGCAGTGCGGCCGTTAGGTCGTTCGTTCGGATGCCGATCTCGGCAACCCGCTTGAGGGCGGTCAGTTGCTCGACCCGGCGCTCCAGCGCCGCGTCCAGTTGTGCGCGCGTGTGGATCTCCTGGACGAGTTGATCATTGGCGCGCGTCAGCTCGGTCGTGCGCGCCGTGACCATATCCTGCAAGTGCTGCTGATAGCTGTGAAGCTCGATTTCCGTCTGGGTGATCCCATGCGACAGCACCAGGCTCATCGCGATCACAATGCCCAAAAAAGCGAATTGGGTCGTGTAGATCGTATTGATCGCGCCCAGCACAAGCAGCGTATCCACGACCCGCGCCACCAGGAACAATGCAATCGCCAGGCCCAGAACCAACGCGTCGCGGCTACGGTCACGATACTGCCGTTTGAGCGCCGTGAAGCAGAAGACGAACAGGGTCAGGTAAAACAGATCAAAGAGCAGTCGCAGGGGATGTGGTGCCCCACCGGCGATCACAATCGATTCGCCCCACGGCAAGCTGATCCGGCGCAAGCCGCCGACCTCGGCATACAAGATCCCAAACGGCAGACTGAGGTGCAGCGCGAAGACCAGCCCGAGCCACAGGCTCATGGCCAGCAGGAAGCGGCGCGGCCGCACGCCGGTGTAGTGGGCGACAAACCACATGAGCGACAGTATCGACGCGAAGGAGGTCGAGCCAAACCCATATTTGAGGATGACGACATAGGCCGCAGTCGAGGCGGCGGTGTGGAGGGCCAGCACCATGAGGGTATGCACGGCAATGGCCGACGAAAGCAGGCCAAAGATCAGATGGGTCCGATCACGCGGGCGGCGTGCGGCCCCGATCAGTAGGTGCGTCATACCCGCGTAGCCGGCGATACCGGCCGAGATACCCAGGATCAGGCTCGTCACATGCCGCATAACACGCCAACCGCCCCCTTCTGCTCCTACGCATACGACGTGACCGCCAGTGTAGCACCGCCGTGAAGATCAGTCCAACCCCACAGTAAAGCGGCCCAGGCGCGCACTACTCCAGGCTTCCATGGAACATAGAGCTTATCCGAATAACCACCCTTTGATACGGCTGCGCCGGGGTACCCTCTGGGTCCAGGATGCGGTTATTCGGACAGGCTCATAGGGTATGGAACATGAAATCAGCGTGATGGGGAGGGACGGAGCGGCATTTGGGCGCTACGTGCTCCTCGCTTGAAGAGAGCGCACTCGCGGCGGAAAAATACATCAGGCGGGGTCGCGAGCAACCTTCAGCGTACCTTTACAGGTAGTTTTTACCCCTGCCGTCACTGCGGCACGAAATCAGTCTCGGCCGTGAGCGAGCGCACGAACGCGGCGATCAGCTTCGCAGCATTCTCGACATCGTCGAGCTCGATCATCTCGTTGGGCGAGTGCATGTAGCGGTTCGGGATGGAGATCACGGCAGTCGCGACTCCAGCGCGAGACGTGTGGATCACGTCGGCGTCGGTGCCTGTATAGCGCGGGGTAATCTGGAGGCTATAGGGGATGCCCTCGCGCTCGGCGATCTCCAGTAGCATGTCATACACGACTGGGCTATTGGCCGCGCCGCGCGAGAGCACCGGCCCGCCGCCAAGCTTCACATCGCCCCACTGCTTCTTATTCGAGTTGGGGTGATCGGTCGCGAAGGTCACATCCACGGCAATCGCGACCTGCGGCTCAAGGCTGAACGCGGCGGTGTGCGCCCCGGCGAAGGTGGTCTCCTCTTGGCTGGTGGCGACCGCCGCGACGGTCGCCTGGGGGCGATCTTGGGCCAGCAGGCGCAGCGCCTCCAGCACGGTGAACGCGCCGATCCGGTTGTCGATCGCCCGCGAGACGAGCCGGCCATTGGCGAACTCGTAGATCGGCGCGTCGATCACGGCCACGGCGCCGACGCGCAGGCGCTCCTCTGCTTCGGCACGGTTGCGCGCCCCGATGTCGATCCACAGATCCTCAAGTTTGCTGGCCCGCTCGCGCTCATCGCCCTGCATCAAGTGGATCGGCTTTTTGCCGATCACCCCGATCAGCTCGGCCTGGCGCCCCAGGATGCGCACGCGCTGGCCGACCAGCACCTGCGGGTCCCACCCGCCCACGCCAGCGAACGACAGGTAGCCATCGTCGTCGATATAGCTGATCATCAGGCCGATCTCATCGATATGACCGGCCAGCAGCACCCGCGGCGCGCCGCCCTCCACGATCGCGAAGGCGCTGCCGCGCACATCGGACCACACCCGGTCGGCGAAGGAGCCGGCCTCTTCCCGCCACACGCGCGCCGCTGCGGCCTCATCGCTGGAGGGCCCTGGGGTGGCCAGCAAGTGCTTGAGGAAAGCCAGTGATTGATCATTCATAAAAGCAGCTTTCAACTTTACAATGTGAAAAGTGGCCTCGGCCTTCGGCAGAGCGGTACTTTTTCTTCCTTTTGCCGTCGATTTTTGCCCGACCGGGCAAAAATCGACGGCAAAAAGATGGGTGAAGTACCTTGCTGCCGCAGGCAATAGCGGCGTTGCCGACGGCACTGCGTAACTTCTGTAAAATTTAACGTACGGTTTGAACAGGTATCGTGCGGGCGGCGACGCGGGCTTGGCTGGTGCCGAAATCAGCCTGCGCCAACTTCAGGTGCTTATCGGCCTCCTCCATGCGTAGGGCAGCCCGGTTGGCGAGTTGGATGCTGAAGCTGCCATAGAACTCCAGCATATCGTCAAGCGCGGAGCGCTCAAGCTCCAGCCCGGCCAGGTAATTGGCGTGAGCCTTCGCTAGCGGCGCGGGCGGCGTGATCCCCTCGATTAGGCTATAGGCCGCCTCGATCTCCTGGCGCAGCTTGCGCGCCGCCGAGGCATGGACGGTCGAGGAGCCGCCAGGCTGGCCGGTCGGCATCCTGGTAGGCCTGGACCGCCCCGCGAAGTCGTGCGCGCGGCTCGTCCAGGGCGCTGAGATAGGCCAGCACCTGGGCGTCGCGCCCCACCGGCAGCTCGGCCTGGAGGATCGCCGGGAGTGCCGGGGGCGGGCTGGTCGGGACAATCGTCGGAGCATTGACCGTCTGCCGCATCGTCGCATCGCGCTCACTGACCGCCTGCCGGAATATGATGTTGAGGCTCAAGGTCAACAGCAGGATCAAGATACCGAAGCTCCAGCCGACCCGCCAAGCCCAGCTCATATCGCGGCGCGTGCGCCGCCAGCCCACCCACCACGAATCGGCCTCCTGGCGAGCCTCACGCTCGGCGGCCTGCTCCTGCTCAAGCGGGCGCGGCGCCGGCGCGACGGCAGGCTGGTCGGCGATCAGCCCGCGCTGCTCCAGCCAGATCAGCCCCTGGAGCGCGCGCTCGTTCTGGGGGTTCACCGTCAGCACCGAGCGCAGGCAAAACGCGATCTCGTGCGGCTCGTCGAGCACGCCGGAGAGCCACAGCCAGCCAAGCTCGTGGCGCGGATCGAGCTGCACGACGCGCGCCAACAGGCCCGCCGCCACCATGCGCTGCCCGCCACGCGCGGCCGCAACGCCGCGCTGGAAGAGCCGCGACGCCTCACGCTCGTTTGATTTAATCGCCGTTTCCGTCATACCTGTGACAAGATGACAAGATGACAAGATGACCAGATAACGCAACACGCAACACGCAACACGTTTCACGCCGGGACGCTTTGCATTTCCCGATTCCCTAATGTTCTGGTAGCACCTGATTCAGCATCCGCTGCGATTCAAATGGGTCCTCGACCAGCTTGCTGCGGATGGCCCGCCAGTTATCGGGGTCCTCCCCGCCCAGCCGCCAGATCGCGATGCCGGCCAGGTCCATCTGCTGGACCAAATCGAGCTTGGCGGCCAGGCTGCGGCTAGTGGCGAACCAGACCTCGCGCCCGCCGTAGGTGATCCAATTCTCCTGGACGGCGCCATTCGCGTCGCTCTCGGCCAGATTGACCCGCAGGCCACGCGCCTCGATCTGCGCGTTGATCGCCTCCCAGAGTTGGGGGGTCGCTTCGCCGCTGCGCGGCCAGTTGTAGCCATAGAAGGGCACGCCGATCACCACCTTGGCTGGATCGACAACCGTCTTCGCATAATCGGCGACCTTGTTGACCCAGTAGATCGGCGCGACCGGCCCGGCCCCACCGCCGCGCCAGTGGTAGTCATAGGTCATGATTCGCAGCCGATCGACCGCCTGGCCCAGGACGACCCAATCCTGGAACCCGCCCAGCCCGCAGTAATCGCAGTGCTTGGCGTGGACGGCGATCGTCAGCAGCTTGTTCTGGGCGTGGAGCGCGGCGGCCAACTCGGTGATAAAGGCCGAGTACTCCTCGCGCAGGCTGGTGTCGATCATCTCGTAGTCGATGTCGATGCCGTCGTAGTTATTCTCCAGCACCTCGTCCACAATATTGCGGATGTGATTGCCGCGCCGATCAGGGCTGCTCAACAGCGTCGGCAGCGGATCGCCGGACAGGACGATATTATGGATCGTCGGGATCACCAGGACGTTTTTGCTGTGGGCCAGCTCGATCAGTGCTTGGTCGCGGGCGCCGGCGTCGCGGCGCAGGTTGCCGCGCGCATCGGTGGTGTACCAGAACGGGCTGACCTCGTCGAGAATATCGGCGTTGGTCTCAAAGGACTGGCGGTTGCTCGCATCGAATGAGTTGGGCAGCCAGGCGGAGATGTAGCGACCGGTCTTGGGATGGAAGCTGCTCATGCGCTGCTCGGCATTCGCCGAGACATCCTGGAGCACTGCGGGGGGCCGTGGCGGCGGAGCGACAAATCGCGGCGGCTGCGGGCGCGGCGTGACCGTCGGCACCGCCACGGTCGCGGTCGGGAAGATCGGCGGCTGTGCGGCCTGCTGGGCCAGCCCGACGGTATCGATAACCAGAGCCGCCCACACAAGAAGAGCAGAGAGGCAGATCAGGCCAAGAACAGCTTTGCGGAGAGCAGGGCGGATTCGGCGCATCATGGCCTTCAGGGGCTACTAAGCGGCGTACACATCGCGCGATCAATAGGCGTCAAGCTCGTGCAGCCGGGCATCGCTGATCCCAAAGAAGTGCGCGATCTCGTGGAGCATCGTCCGGCGCACCTGCTCACGCAGCGCGGCCCGGCCAGGAAAATCGCGCTCGAGCGGCTCTTGAAAGATCGTGATTAAGTCCGGCAGGAACGGAGCGCCGCCGTGGCGCTCGGTCAAAGGCGTCCCCTCGTACAGCCCATACAGCGTCTGCCAGGGCTTCAACCCCGTCGCGCGGCGGTGCTGGTGCATCGGCCGAGGCGCGATCTGGACCTCGACATTCTCCAGGTAACGGGCGAACTCTGGCGGCAGCGAGTCCAGCGCTTCGACGACGATCGCCTCAAACGTTCCTTCGTCCATCCTCAAAACCTTGCCATTCGTCCCATACCGGCTGCCGATTGAGCCAGCCGACGATCCTTTGCACGCCATTATACGCGCCCAGGTCATCGGGTGTCAAGCGTTTTACCACCAAATATGCCGGAGATGCAGGAGAAATCAGGGCTAGGGAGTAGACAATCGCCACCAGAGGCTATCTGAAAAGGGGGAGTTTGAGGGGTTGCCCCTCAAACTCCCCCTTGACAAAGCGTGAGCACAATCATCACATGGCGTGGATCATCTGGCCGGGCTGGGCGGCGAGCGCCTGGGCCAGGCGCGCCAGGCCGCGGTGTTGGAGCGCCTTAATCGAGCCGACGCTACAGCCGAGCGACTGCGCGATCTCGGCCAGGCTGCGATCCTCATCGAAGCGCAGCCGCAGTACAAGCTGCTGCTGGCGCGTCAGCACCCCCATGACATTTCTGATCTCGTGATACGAGACGCGCGACATAATCGTCTCATCGGGCGGCTCGATCGCGCCGATCATCGCCTCGTCCAGCGGGACGGATGGGCGCCTGCGCGCCTGGCGCAGCACATCGACCGTGCGCGCGTAGGCGATCCGGTAGAGCCACGCAGAGAAGGGCCAGCCACGATCTTCGTAGCGGTCAATGCCTTCAAGGACTTTGACGAAGACATCGCCACAGACATCCTCGGCCAACACCGGGTCGTGCAGGCGGGCCATAATGTAACGTTGGATCTGTGGGGCATAGCGCTCGTACAGGCAACCGATCGCATCGGCATCGCCGGCCTTGGCGCGGGCGATCAGGGCGGCCTCGGTCTCGGTGGCCCAGCGGGGCTCATCAGCACGGGCCTCGTCAAGCGGCAGTGTCACTAGATTGCAATCGGGCAGCATCGTTAGGCCTCGCTCAGTCAACAGGGTTTGTACACGTCAGGCGCACCGAGAGTGGGCGTTCAAGGATTTGATCCCGCCAGCTACCGGCACGGGTGGGTGCATCTCGGTGTCGCGCTGAACGAAGCGCGATCCAGCGCTTCTCGAAAGCCAGGGAGCTATAGTTCAACACGACAGGAGAAAATGACCACCCGAACGAGGTCTGAGTATGGCAGCCCGTTCGTTCTAGGGGCAGTATAGGTGGGTGAGATGAACGAATCGTGACGGCGCAGTTTCCCGACCGGGAGCGAGGATAAAGAGCGCTCTGAGAGCGACATGTATCGCCTTGACAGTGGGAAGCTGGGCAAGGGCGTGGGGAAGGTGTTCCGGCGAGCGCCGGCAGCCTGGGAGCGCGGCAGCGGTTCTTGTGAGCCAGCCCGCCCCGATATGGAGAGATGACGTAGTTAAGACAACGAACAGGGATCGTGATAACAAAAAAGTTATATCATCCAGCTACGTATAGCGGAGGAGCGTGATCGCAGCACGAAGCCGGGCGACATCCTCCGGCCGAACGACGCCCGCGCCGATCGTCATCGTGTTGGCGGCGCCACATGCCACGCCAAGCCGCAGCGCGTCGTCAAGGCGCGCGCCCTGGAGCGCCGCTGCGGCGAAGCCGGCCAGCACCGCGTCTCCGCTGCCGACCGGGCTGACCAGCGCCACATCGGGCGGGCGAGCCCACCAGGCGCCATCCGCCCCGACCGCCACGGCGCCTTCGCGCCCCAGCGTCACGATCACCGTGCGCGGGCCGCGCTCGCGTACACGCGCTGCGGCTTCGTGAGCTTCGGCAGGGGTCGTAATCGTGCGACCGAGCGCTTCGCCAAGCTCGTGCCCATTGACCTTCAGCAGCGCCAGCGGCAGCTCAAGCGCGGCGGCCAGGGCCTGGCCGCTGGTGTCGAGGTACAATGGGCCGATGGCGAGTAGCGCATCCAGTAGCTCGACAAACTGCGCCACCATCACCCCCGGAGGCAGGCTGCCGGAGATGGCACAGGCGGAGGCGTCATCCGCTGCGGCGCGCACCGTCGCCGCAAGGGCGGCCCAATCAGCGGCGCTGACCTGTGGGCCACGCTCGTTGATCACCAGTGTATCCGGCACCGCCGGATCCACCACCAGCACACAGACGCGCGACTCGCCCTCGGCCAGCCAGGACCAGGCCGTCTCCAAACCTTCGGCGGCGGCGAGTGCGGCGATGCGCCGGCCGGCTTCGCCGCCAAGCGGCCCGCACGCCCGCGCCGGCAGCCCCAGCGCGCGTGCGACCCGCACGACGTTCAGCCCTTTGCCGCCGGCGGCGTCATGTTTCTCGACAACCCGCGAGACCTCGGCAGCACGAAAGCCGGGCACGATCAGGGTGCGGTCGATCGCGGGATTGGGGGTTAGTGACAGCAGCATGCAAATCTCAATCCAAGCAGATGCTTTGTATGTGCTATTGTACACGCTTCCTGACGAGCGTTCGCAGCCACCTGGACCGCGAGCGCGGCTTGACGAATCAGCCGAAGACAAGTAGAATCCAGGGCGCGCGGGAGTGGCGTAGTGGTAACGCAAGAGCCTTCCAAGCTCCAGTCGCGGGTTCGATTCCCGCCTCCCGTACCAAACAAAAGTTCAAACGAGAGCAACGATGGGTGAGGAAACGACCAATCCGAGGCGCGCGGCCCGTCCGCCGGCGCTGAGGGTTGGTCGTCGTCTATCGGCAGAGGAAATTCCCTCCGCAATAGCCAATTAGGAGATCAATGCGGGCTCGCAACGTCACGCTTGCCGCAGCGATAGCCCTGGCGTTCCTGGCCGCTCACGGTCGCCAACGTGCAGCCGAGCCAGCTCGTGGTCGTCGAGACGCAGGTATTAGTCATCCTATGAGGCTGCGCCTCACACACAGCCATGAAAATGTGGGAGGGCTTTTCTTGAGGGGCAGCCCCCTCAAACTCCCCTATTTTCACGTTAGGTCCTGATCGATCCTACCCGGCGCGAACGGAATTCCTGGTCCAGCCGCGACCAACGGCAACGCCGACACGGACAAGCACGCCAACGACCACGATCGTGCCGAGCGCAACGCCAACCGGGACACAGACACCAATGTCGATGCCTACGCGGTAGACCCACAACGGCAACGCCCGGACTGGACTTATGTGGCAGCAAACGCCGCAGCCAGGCCGGGCGTTTGTTGTCCGTTCGGCTCTAGCTCCAAGAGGTCGCCAACCCCACGCCATAATAGACGCAGAGCTTCTGCAACGTATCAAAGTCGATCCGTCTCAGCCCTCCGCAACGTGACGCACCCGGTCCTTGCCGCTGCGGGCCTTGACATCGTAGGTCGACACATCAACACACACAACGATGCCGGGCAGCTCCGAATGAACCGCGACACCACCCCAGGAGGCTGGGCGGTAATAGTCGGTCATGCCGTCGCACTCGTCCGGATCGTAGTCAAACACGTTCCAACCGCGCTGCTGCAATGCCACGCCGATGCGGGCTGTGGCGCGCTGTTTATCCAGATAATGACTGTTAGTGAATTGCTTACGCCCCATCACAACCGCTGCGAGATAACGTGGGATGCTTTTATTCTTCGAGCCCCTTACCCCTCCGAATGCCCTCTATCACCTTTGTCATTGAAGGATCATCGGGCCATCACAGCAATTCTATGGGCTCACGAGGTACAGTAGCGCATAATCAGGCTTAGAGCCGGCCCCAAAAAAAACACCCTTCGATCCACACTCCAGACCGATCAGGATGCGGTTTTTCGCACCCTGACCGCCCTATCGAATGCTGCCCTCCAAACTTGCGTAAGACGGAGGATGACGATGCGAAGTATCAAACCCCTGCACACTACACCCACCGCACCACCAGAGCCTGCCGGCCTGACCTCCTGGCTGCCGCTGCTGACCCTCACCACACTGGCGCTAACCCTCTTCCTGTCAACCCTGCGTGCTATCATCGCCCGTATGGCCCAGTCTAATCGGATTTTTATAGTGTCGCCCGGCTTGCCGCCCCCATTATGGGCCAGGCGCCACTGGCGGCAGGTGTTGAGCCTGGCGTTGGTGCTGCTCCTGTTTGGTGCTGCCTGGTGGCTGCGCAGCCCACTGCACCATCTGCCGCTCGAGCGCGATGAGGGCGCATACGCCGAGATCGCCAAGCGCTGGTTTGCGGGCGCGGCGCTCTACCGCGATTTGTTCGATCATAAGCCCCCGTTTGTCTATGTTATCTATGGCCTTGCGCCGCTCTTCGCCGATGAGCCGGTCGTGGCCGTGCGCACGCTGGCGACAATCTATCTTATGCTTGTTGGAGCGGCGACCGCGGCGTTGGCTTGGCGTCTGTACGGTAAAGTAGCCACCGTGAGCGGGCTGCTGTTGGCAATCGTTTACGGTAGCAGCCTTGCGTTCCAGGGACTGACGTTTAACAGCGAGGCGATTATGGCGCTGCCCGCCACGCTGGCCTGCCTGCTCGTGGTAGCCGGAATGCAGGGGCGGCGCTACTGGCCCCTGGCGCTCGGCGGCGTTGGGGTGGGCGTGGCAGTCGCGGCCAAGCTGGTCGGCGTGCTGCTGCTGCCGCCCCTGGCGCTGGCGCCCCTGCTGCTGGGCTGGCCCCGAGGCCAGCGCCTTGCCGCGTTGGGCCTGGCGCTCGCCGGTGTGTCACTGCCCTGGCTCATCTTCGCGGCGCTCCTCTGGCAGCAGGACGCGCTCCCGGCCGCCTTTGAGGCGCTTGTGCTCTACAACAGCATCTACGCCCAGGAGAGCGTCGCGATCGGCTGGGACCCGGTCTGGCTGTGGAATATCTGGGCGCCGATGCTGCCGCTGTTGCTACCGGCGATCTTCGGGTTGCTTGTCACCTGGCGGGCTGGCGGTAAATGCTCGGCGGCGCATGCTGTGACGGCGCTGTGGGGCTTGGCGCTACTGGCCTCCGCGCTGTTGAGCCTGCGCGCCTACCCGCACTACTATCTCGCCACGGTTCCATTTTGCAGCATATGGGCCGGCGCGGGGATCGCCTGGCTGGGCGGACACACGCGTGGTATAGCACGGGCGGCGTTGGCGCTGGCGCTGCTGGCGGCGTTGCTCGCGCTGGTTGTGCAGCCGGTGCAGGCCGTGCGCGAGCTGAACGGCAAGATCCCCCACGAGCAGAGCGGCACACTCTATGGGTACGATGGCTGGATGTTCTTTGGCGTCGCCGATACGGTGGCCGGATATGTACGCCAGCATGTCGGGCCGGATCAGCGGATCTTTGTCTGGGCGGCCGAGCCGGAGATTTACTATCTCGCCGAACGAGCGCCGGCCACGCGCTTTGTCTACTATTACCCGGTCGAACGTCTGCCGGGCGGTCAAGAGCAACTGATGAACGCGCTACGCGCCGATCCGCCGCCGCTGATCATCACATATCATGATGCCCGGCCCATAGGCTTCGATCCATTTATGCCCGACCATGGCTACACTCTGCGTATAACTGTCGCCGGCTACGACATCTACGAGCGCCCATAGCCTATACGATCCTCGAAGCCACGCGAAGTAACGCGAAGTAACACGAATAAAATCGCCGCCGGCGCACATAGATGCACCTGGGGGGCCTAGTTTAGGGGAAGCAGGGCAACATGTCTCTAACCGAAAGATGTATGTGGGAGGTGTATTTTGACCAGATTGATGGTACACGGCGTGCTGCAAGGGGAAGGGTGATATTTCACGATACTGTAGCGTGAATTGACCGACATGTCTATTTTTTTGCCTGTAATAACCGCTATTCAGTGACATCAGACGCTGCGCTCTACTTGAATGATATGCAAGAAATCCATCATATTCTCGAAGTCCATGATTCGATGTGTAGCGTTATTTCGCACAATACTGCCGAATATGGCTTCTTGAATAGAAGATGGAACCAATACGTATCAACCAGCGTCATGGCAGTGTAGGATCATCTCGTCAGCTTACAATGATGCATGAAGGGGACATCACACAGCACGGCAAAAAGAGGAGGAAGTGATAGGGATATTGCTCGATGCGATCACCCAAGCGCTGCAAGCTGCGACGCCGGAAATTGTGTACGGATCTAACCCTGGAGATTCTCCGCCCTCCACGACAGGATGCGGTATGTCATCTCCCTGCTCGTCCGCCTTGTGCAACGATGGCGCGCTTGATGTACCAAATCAGCGGCGGACGAGCAGAGTGTATGCTGGATGCGTTTACTGACAGGTGAAGTGCGTAGCCGCATCGGGATGCGCGGGACGTGTGTTTTGCCTCAGATTGCTGTCGAAGACGATGCCGATCTCGCGGAAGCCTGATGCCTTCGAATTCGTAGGTTCAAAGGCGCCGTCGCCCTCGGCCAGTTGCTGGAGGAATGTGATCAGCTGCTTGCTTGACGCGCGGGTCACAACGGGAGCTTGCGTGGCCCCATTGCACCCGTAGTACACGTTGTAGCTGCCGTTCCAGTCGAGTAGCCGGTCGCCTTGGATAGCGCCGTTGTCCGCGACGTTGGCCTGGAGCGCATCCTGTCCCCAGCCGCCGTAGACGATATCGGCGCCCTGATGATTGTCCGCCCCGCCGTAGGCGAACCACGGCGCCGGGTCGGTCGCAAATGGCTCCATCGCCGGCCGTGGCACAACATCCAGGTAGTCGTTGCCATAGCCGCCCCAAACGTGGTCCTCCCCGCGACCGCCCCACACAACGTCATCGCCGTCGCCACCGAACACTTGGTCCGCGTCGGTGGTTGCCGGAAGGGGGTCGCCGGTTGCCTGATCGCCGTCGCCGTCGCCATTGATCAGGTCGTTGCCAGCCCCGCCATGCACACTGTCAGCGCCATCGCCGCCCAGCAAGATGTCGTTCCCGCCGGCGCGGTCGCCGTCGGTGAAGGCGAACAGCGTGACCTGCCGGTGGAGAGTCCCGCGCCGGAAGATCGTCGCCGCGATTGGCGGTTGGCTCACGCGGATTCGCCGGTCAAGCTCGTCCGGATCGTCGACGCCATTGCCCAGGAGGTTAGTGGTGATTGCCCCCAGGTCGCCGACGAGCGCGTCATCGCCTATGCCACCACTGAGCATGTCGTCGCCAAGCTGCCCGTACATCTCGTCATGCCCGGCCTCGCCACCGATCTCGTCGTTGCCGTAGGTGCCGGTGCGCTCCGCCTTCCGAGTCATCGTCACCTCACGCACCACTAGGTCGTAGCCAAAGTCTTCGAGCCGCAGCCAGCGCCCACCACTATCGAGTGGTCGCTCGATGGCGCCGTTGTCCCCCAGGATGACGTCGTCGCCGTCACCGCCGCGTAGGCGGTCGTCGCCATCCTGGGTGGTGGCCTGGGGGGTATGGTTGCTGTCCGCGCTGCCGCCGATGAGATCGTCGGCTCCCGCGTCTCCAGCGATCGTATCGTTGCCGCCGTTGCCCTCCAGCAGGTCGTCGCCATTGCCGCCGAAGAGCAGGTCATCGCCGGCCTGGCCGTAGAGCAGATCGTCGTTGTCATCTCCCAGCAGCGTGTCGTCGCCGCTGACGACCAGCGCGTCATGCGAGTCAACATCGAGCAGGATGCGCGGGTCGTGCCGGATGCCCTCGTTGTAGCTGTTCTGCCGCCACTGACCCCGACCAGGTTTGGCAGGGTATCGGGCTAGGCTTGCCGGTCTGCACGCGTGTGAGGATCGCGTTGTCGCCGGCGATGACGTCGAAGCCGGCGCCGCCGGAGATCATGTCGTCGTCGTCGAGCCGGCCGGGCGTACCGCTCGGACCATCGGCGTTGATCCGGCCCGTGCCACCGACCAGATCGTCATTCCCGTCCCCACCCGCCAGGGTGTCGCGGTCGGCATTACCTTCCAGGTAGTCATCCCCGGCCCCGCCGAAGAGCGCATCGTCGCCGCCCTGCCCGTAGAGCAGATCGTCGCCGCCCTCGCCATGCAGCCGGTCGTCGCGCCCCAGCGTGACAGAGCCGCCGACCGTGCTGACCTCGAACAGGGTCACGTTGCGTACGATGCTGAGGTTGAAGGCGTTAACCTGCCAGCGACCGCAGCTAAGCGGGCGCGCGATCGCCGCATTGTCACCCGTCAGCACGTCGAAATCGCTGGTGAGGATGGATGCGCTATCGCCACCAAAGAGCGTGTCGCTGCCGTCAAGCCGCCCTGGCGCGGCGCTGCCCCCAATCAGGTCGTCCTGGCCCGCGTCGCCGCGCAAGGCGTCGTGGGCGCTGTTGCCCTCCAGGTAGTCGTCACCCGCTCCGCCGAAGAGCGCATCATCGCCGCCCTGCCCGTAGAGCAGGTCGTCACTACCCTCGCCGTGCAATTGATCGCTGCCACTCGTCTGGTCGCCGATCGATGGCCCGCCGAGAAGCTGCTCATCGAAGAGGATGACGGTGCGGCGAACCGAGCCGTTGAAGGCGTTGATCTGCCACTGCCCGAAGCTGAGCGGGCGGGTGATCCGGGCGTTGTCACCCGTCAGCACGTCGAAGTCGCCCCCAAGATCGCTCTGACCATCGCCGCCGTGCAGCAGGTCGTCGGCATCCATTCGGCCCGGCGCGTCGCTTCCGCCCAGGATGTCAGTCCTGGCCGGTGTCGCCGTAGATCGCGTCGGTCGCGGCGTTCCCCTGCATGAAATCGTCGTTCGCGCCGCCGCGCATCATATCGCCACCACCCTGGCCCCACATCCGGTCGTTGCCGTCGCCGCCGAACATGTGGTCGCCGGCGGCGACGGTCAGGTCAGGGCTGTCGATATCGAGCAGGGTGATGACGCGGATGGCCGCGCCATCGAAGCTGGTCACGCCACCGGGGCGAGTGATCTGCGCGTTATCGCCGGCCAAGAAGTCGTGCTGCGCGCCGCCGTCGATGGTGTCGTCCACATCCGCGGTGCCGACCGTGGAAGTGCCGCCGATCAAGTCATCCTGGTCGGCATCGCCGAAGATCGTATCGACGCCCTGGTTGCCTTCGGCGTAGTCGTCGCCGATGCCGCCGCGCATGGTGTCAGCGCCGTCGTTGCCCCACATACGGTCGTCGCCGCTGTCGCCATGCATCTCGTCATCGTCGGCGTTGCCCTCCATGATGTCATTCTCGGTATCGCCGCGCATGATGTCGTTGCCGCCGTTGCCGAACAGCCTATCCTGGCCGGCGTCGCCGTTCATGGTGTCGCCGCCGCCCTCGCCGTAGAGCACGTCGTCGTCTCCACCGCCAGAGAGGCTGTCGCCATCGCCCAGGTCCTCGCTGAACGAAACGGAGGTCGCGTCGCCCTGGCCGGCCGGCCGCACGGCGCTGCCGTCGTCGCCGAACAGGTAGTCACGACCGGGGCCACCTTCCAGCCGGTCGATGCCCAGGCCGCCACTGAGGTCGTCGCCGCCGTCCTCGCCGAAGAGGAAATCATTGTCCGCGCGGCCGAACAGGTCGTCGTCGCCGCCCTGCCCGCGCAGGGTATCGTTCTGCGCGCCGCCGTCGAGCGTGTCGTGGCCTTCGCCGGTCAGCCGCCCATCGCTGCTGAAGACGGGCGAACCCATGCGGGTACCTTCGCCATCGCCGTCGATGCTGTCATCGCCGCCATTGCCGCACAGGCGATCGTCGCCGTCCTGACCGGCCAGGTAGTCGACATCCGGCCCGCCAAAGAGACTGTCGTTGTCGAAGCCGCCCTGGATGATGTCGCGGTCCGTCTGCCCTGGGTCGGGGGGCGCCGCGCTGTCGCATTGCTCGTCAGACGTGCCATTGCCGAAGAGCGTGTCGTCGCCGAAGCCGCCGTCGATCAGGTCATCGCCCCAGCCGCCCTTGATCATATCGTCGAGATCAGGAGCGGGACCGGCGATCGCAGCAGTTCGCGTCACCACCGTGCCGTTCTGGAGGAGCGAGCCGAGCTGGTTGGAGCCTGGGCCACCGCTCAACCGATCGTTGCCGTCGCCACCATTGATCGTATCGCGGCCTGGGCCACCGATGACGACATCATTGTCCGCGTCGCCGTCGAGCTGCGGGTCGTCGCCGAAGCTGCCGTCGAGCACATCATCGCCCGCCCCGCCCAGCAGGGTGTCGCCGCCATCGCCGCCGGAGAGCGTATCGTTGTGGTCTCCGCCCATCAACCTGTCAATGCCATCGCCACCATTCAACTCATCGTCGCCCAGCCCGCCCTCCAATTCCGACGCCACGGTGAAGGTGATCGGCTGCTTGGTCTGGAGATCGACCCCCGCTTCAAGCGAGATCCTGTCGTTCTCATTGCCGCCATTCGCGTAGACTTTCCCGCCGTCGAGCACTGTCTCCTCTTCATAAACTCCGAAGGCGCTAATCGAGATACGGGTGCCGCCGCCCACACCGGGGGGATAGGCGTTCTCCGCCGAGATCTGGCGAACGACGAACTTCTCGTCAGTATCATCGCTGGCGTTGGGCAGATTTCGCAAGCCGGCGCGCGGCCCGATGTTGAGGCGCACGTCCTTGCCCACCTGGTCCGCCAGGTTCGGCTTCGGCGGGTTCGCGCAGAGATCCTTCGAGAAATCGACCAGCGTAACCTCGGCGATGCGGAATTCGAAGGTCTTGCTGAAGAAGCTGAAACCGATGCGAACAAAGGCCGAGAGGAACGCGCTCAGGCGCCCGGTCGCCGTGAACAGGCAGATCGGGTTGTTCAGATGGCTTCCGATCGTGCTAAGGCGCAGCTTGCCGCCGGGGGCCAGATCGTTGCGGAAGTTGAGGCCCAGCGTCAGCTCAATGCCGCCGCGTATTCCCGCCGCCGCAATGCCTATGTCAATTGCCGCCGAGACGGCCACCGTGCCCACAAAGGCTACCTCCGGCACGTCCGCGCCGCTACCGTCCAGGTCGTCGATGTAGAGGCCCTGGGCGAGTCGGACCACCTCGCCGTTGGCGAACGCCTGGCGAATGCCGTAGGTGTCGTAGCCCATCGCGAAGTGGCCTTCGACGGCCACCGAGGCGCTGATGCCGATGGCGATCGGGATCGGGCCGACCATGATCGGCGGGAACGTCTGGCTGAAGCCGCCTTCGCCCCGCAGCTTGCCGGCGTCGAAATGCACCAGCGTCACGTCTTTGCCCAGCAGCAGGTTGACAGCCTGACCGGTCGAGGCCAGGAAGGGAAAGGTGAGACCCGCAGGCAGGCTGTCAGCTGTGGCTGCAAGGGTAGACATATCCTGCCGCGCCTCAACGCTCAGTAGCTGAGCGGGCGCCGCGCAGGGACGTGGGAGTGGAATCAGGTCGTTGCCGATGCAGGACACGCTATCGGCCAGGTCTGCCACCTGCGCGAGCCGGTCGATCAACTCGCCATTGAACTCCGGCCGCAGCTTGACCATATCGAGCAGCGTCACGTCGTCGCCGCCGGTCATGCGACTGAGGTCCGAGATACCGGGCAGCGGCGCGCTGAGCGTGTCGATCACCGGGCGCATTGGGCTTGTGACGGCATCAATCTTGTCTGCGATCGGATCAATGAACTCGTCCTTAAACTTGCTGACATCAACATGGAGATTGCCGAAGATCTGGTCGGCGGGAGGCAAGCTCAGGTCCGTGATACTCGTCTGCGGAACGGTGATCGTCGCCAGGACAGCGGGCAGGTTGCCGGCAAAGCTGTCGTCGGCGGCGTTATCGGCAAGTCCGGCGCGGAGTAATAGGTCGATATTGAGGCTACCCGTCGGCTCACGGAACGTAAGATTGATCTCATTCAGGCGCTCGACGGGCAGGTGATCGATGACCCTGTCGCCGCTGATGCCGACACCGAGCGTTAGCTGTGTCGGCGTCGCGGCACGGTCGTACAGATTGACCGTGAGGAAGCCGAGCCTGCCGGTGAGTACGGGTTTTGATGTAAAACCATGCAAGGGGTGCGAGTCGGGCACAGATGGCGCGGGGGGCTCGCTCGCCGCACCCTCTTTCAAGCTCAACGTCGCATCCACGGTCAATGCGGGCGTGTAGGTCTGGTCTCCGATGTACGGTCCATGCTCGCGGCTCAGGCCAAAAACGAGCGGGAAGCTCCAGGTAACAGTTGACTTCAGGCCGCCCTTGATGTCGAAAGGTACCCCATCTATGCCCAGATCGAAGGGTATATCCTTGTCGACCCCGTTTTCCCCTAGGGTCATGTTGACCCGTATATCGGTGATGGCGGCGGCATCCTTTGCCAATGAGTCGTCGCACTCAACCGGCTCCCCACAGTAGATGGTGACGTTAATCGTATCGATCAGCCCTGCGGGTGTCACGCCCTGAGCGTCGGGGCTCATAGCGGCGATTGTCTGCCCACAGACAGGTTGCTGACCAAGCAGCAGCGCAGTGACTGCATCTTCGATGGCGCCAACCGTGGCACAGCCATTTAGCTTGGTTTGCAGATCGCTTAACGGTGTAACGACACTTTGATCGATCGCATTGACGACATCCGCCCCCGCCTGAAGATTTTTACCCACCAGCGGCACAGCCTCACCTGCCTTGAGCGTGTCGGTCAGCAGGCGCAGCAGTTCGGGTAGCGACCCGGCGAGCTGGTTCCAGTTGAACGCCTGGGTTGGGTCGGCAATAATCTGATCCAATCCCGGCGCGCTGAAGTACCAGCCATCCGGATGATCAAGGGGGTCCTTCGCATCGGGGGCCAGCGCGGTGAAGTGCTCGATCCGAAAGCCCAGCGTGATCGGGGCCAAGGCGGGCAGGGAGAGCGAAAGCCGCGCGCACACATCGCCGGTCATATCCAGGCCATTCGCGTTGCCGCAGTTGCCGGGGCCCACACCCGCCGGCGGCCCGATGCCCACCTGGAGATGCGCGGGCAGATCAGCAAGGGCGATCTTGCCGTCGCTATCAGCGTCGTCGGCACGCAGCGCGACGGTGGCGGCGAAGTGGAGTTTCCCAGTGGCGCTCAACTGGAGCGCGCGAGAGCCGACATTGAAGGTGATCTCTTGGGTGTCAAGCGTCGCGGTGGCCGAAGCGCTGCTCGCGTCCACCACGTAGAGCTTCTCCAGCGCGGCTGCCGCATCGCCCACGGGTTCGAGCGGCAGGCCCAAGCGCAGGTCGGTCCTGACAGTGTGCCCGAGCCGCACATTATTCTGTCCCACTCCCGCCAGCGCGATGTCGCCATCCGGGCTGAGAGCGAAGCGCAGCGGAAGCTGCTGTTGGCCCTGGGTGTTGTACGTCAGATGTATGATCAGGTCATTCGATCCGGCCGTCGACGGCGCGAGCGAGAAGCCGATCAGGCCATGTGACGCTGCCGCCAATTGTTGGAGCGAGCGCACCGGCTGGTTACGCACCTTGGCCAGCTCATTCGCGATCTGCTCAATGCCAAGTAGCTCCCTGGGGCTGTAGCCGATGATCGGCAGCTTGCCGGCGATGTCGCCGCCGCGAACGGAGTCGATCTGCTCCAGCAAGCGGTCGATGCCGCCGAGCACTACGTCGCCGAGCAACTGGGGGTTCGCGCGGTTGAAATCGGCGAAGCGCCCCAGAGTTGTCGCGAAGTCGCCAGTGGGCGTCACCACGATAGGACCTCGCGCCACGTCAGGCCACTCGATCCGTAGGCCGCCCGTGCCAAGCGGCATGCCCTGCGCTTGCAGCAGCAGCTCGCCGCGAAGTGACGCATTGAGGGCGAGCGGCACATAGGGCGAGGTCTGCCTCGGCGGAGCGACCTGCATAGTCGGCGAGAGCAGCTCGGTCAGCATGAGCGCGTCAGGAATGTTGCGCCCGTCGTTGAACTGGATGCCGCCTGCCGGCGCGGTAATGTCCAGAGCCAGCAGCGGCTTGTTGGGGTCGGCCTTGTCGAGTGTGAGCGACGGCTGCCCCGGCATACTCTCGACTTCGACAAAGCCAATCTGCCCCGCGAGCGCCATCTGGTCGCCGAGCGTCGCGTCGGCAGAGATCTCGTACTCGCCTTGGCCGCTGCGTACCTTGAGGAAGAAGCGATCGCTGGTTGGCCCGCTCGGCAGGCGTGGGTCGCCTTCGGGCAACATGATCACGCCAAAGGTGACGTCAATGGTCGTGTTCTGGACGGTGAGCCGCGGGCGCGACCCATCCTGGCCGCTACGCAGACCTGCTAACCCCACAGTGGAGGTCAACAGGTCGCCAAAGTCGATGTCGATCGGGCGGGGCGCAACGCTGGGTGTGATCTCCAGGTGGTAGGTCAGGCTCGACGTTGCCGGGTCCTGGAGCATCTCGACCGTGCCGAAGCCGGCCGCCTGTAGCCTGCTTTGAAGCTCACTGGCGCTGCGAAAGAGCGGCTGAACCGTGTGCTGCTCGCCTGTGTTGTCGGTGAACGTCAGCTCGATCGCGCCGAAGCCCGCGCTTGGTACCTTGACTGGAGCAGTGGCGGTCGGGTTTGGCCCGACGGTAGTGAGTGGATCGAACTGGCCCTCGCCGTTGAGCCAAGTCGCCGCCGTGACCGGCCTCAGGGTGATAGCCTGGCAGTACACGGTTGTGTCCGGCGCGGCATTGCTCGGGTCGCCCCGTGGTGGAATGCTGCCCTGCTCGGTGCCGCAGACGATGGCGGCATCACCGTGGCGGCGGATGAAGCTGACCAGCGGGTCGAGTAGGACCTCGGTGCTAATCAGGCGCGAGGCGGCGAAAGGCAGCTTCTGGTCGCCCGCGAGATGGGCGGTGCCAAGGGCTGCCGTAAGCCGTTGAATACCGCTCAACATCTGCGAAGGTGTGACGTTTTCGAACTCAGCCAGTTGGCCCAGCTGCGGCACCGGCTGGAGCAGCCCGTCGGCCAAAGAGTCGTCGATCAGGCTGAATGCGCTGGTATCCGCGACGAGCGGCACTTGGGGCGCGGGGCCGGGTGTGCGCGGCTGCACGCGGGGGACGATGTGTACGTCGTCCCCTGGCTGATCCGCATACGCTACGCGAAACAGGTCTTCTAGCGCGGTAAACAGCCACTCGTCCTGCGTAATGCGCCCGCTGCGATCAGGGTCGGCCAGGCTGGCCTCGACCGAGGCGTTGAGCGCCACATCGCCCGCCAGTTCCACATCGGCGAAGCCGACGCGCCCAAGGCCACCCATGAGTGACGACTGGGACTGCATGGAGATACGGATGGTAGGCTCGCCCACGACTGCGAGCGTTCCCGCGCGCGTATCGACCTGAAGACGCAACCTGGTGGTAAGGCGCAGATCGGCGGCATAGCTGCCGCTTGTGACGACCAGGGGCGGCTGCATAACCGCAAGCGGCACATCGATGGTGCGAGCCGCGTCAAAAGTGAAAGCGAGATCGACCAATGCCGGATCGACCTGGCTGGGGGCGACGCTCACGTCACCAAGCGTGACGCTCACGCCGCCCACATCACGCCTCTGGATGCGCTGGAGCGCCAGCTTCAGCTCATCCAAACTGGTAGGGGCAAGCGGAAGGCTATCAAGTGTTTCGGTGAAGACCGTGCTGAGTCGCAGCCCTTGCGGGTGGGCCGGGCTGACGTAGCTCAGCGGTAGTGGACGCTGAAGCTCGGGAGAAAAGCCAAGCAGACTGAGGGTGCGTGCAAAAGCGCGTAGACTCGCGACCACTTGGGTTGGGCGGCTATCTTGGGCGTAGGTCAAACGGGGCGGTAGGTGAAGCAAGAGTGTGCTCAGCACGAGCATCAGGTGGAACCACCGGCGAGCGGTCAGCATAGAGCCTCCTCTACGACGAACAATAAGACATCCTATAAGAAGTGTGAATGTGGTTGCTTATCCTTCTTTAATTCAATAATGGCGGTTTTCCGAGCAATATTTGGAGGACTTTGCCCGGCACATGTCATCTAGGGGAGTCAAGCATGTGTCAATAATTGTTATCGCGGATGGGCCAACAGCTGTAGTCATGCCGCAGCGCCGCTTGGTTTTTCTTGACAAAGGGATCTAGTATATGCTACCGTACGATCTCTTATAAGCTCCTTTAAGAAATAGAGAAGTTGCCTTGATACGTTTTAGCTAGGATGGCCTTCATCCGGAATACGTGTCATCATCTTGTGCCTGGCTTCGGCGTCCTGCCTGCTCAAACCAGCGGGGGTTTCGAATGAGTATAAAACCAGGTGCTCAGGAAAGGGCGCAAGTGGGCAAGCAGGTCTTGAAAGATGCCGTGCCGGCCGGCAATTCTGTCGTCCTTCCCGATGCAGCGAAAGGCGCCGGCAAAAGGAAACAACAGTGGAGAGAGTTTGGCCGCGCTTTGCTGTACATGTCGCCCGCGATACTTTTTCTGATTGCCTTCACGTATGTTCCCTTCCTGCGCTCGATCTGGCTGAGCTTTTTTGTCACCACTCCTCAAGGCGAGACGGCCCGATTTAACGATATCAAATACTACAGTCGCATCTTCAATCTCGATGGTAGCGGCCGGACCGAGTACCTCAAAAGCATTGCCACCACGATGTACTTCTCGCTCATAGTGGTGCCGTTGGGAATCGTCTTTGCGCTTGGTTTGGCCTTGCTCGCGACGCTCAAAGTGAGAGCGATCGGGTTCTTCCGAACGATTTTCACCAGCAGCATCGCTATCTCGGTCGCAAGCGCGAGCGTGATCTGGGCGCTGATTTATAGCCCGACGACCAAGGCGACGCAGTGGATCATCGAGCTGCTACATCTCAACTCCGGCTCGCTCCTGCAACATTCCAGCACCGCGCTGTTCGCAGTGGCCTTTACGACCGTCTGGACCGCGCTAGGGTTCAATTTTATTGTCACCCTCGCGGGCATCCAGGCGATCCCGGAGGATATGTATGAGAGCGCCCTGATCGATGGGGCAACCAGGTGGAAGTCGTTCAGGTTTATCACCCTGCCGCTGCTTACCCCGACATTATTGTTTCTGATTCTGATCAACACGATTCAAAGCTTCCAGGCTTTTACTCAGTTCAATGTTCTGATCGGCAATGAAGGGCCGGATAGCGCCACGAATGTGTTTGTCTATTCGATTTTTACGGCGTTCTGGAAAGGTAACAGGTATGGCTTTGCGTCGGCCATGTCGGTGGTGCTCTTCTTGATTCTGCTGGCGCTTACATTTATCCAGTTCAGGCTGCTCGATCGACGGGTGCATTACCAATGAGTATTTCCGACACTCCCCACCAGAGCAACCGGCCCTCGCTGCGGGTGGGCGCCCTGGTGCAAACGATGGTGCTCTATGGCGTCTTGGGCGTCGTCGCGCTGCTGGTGATCTTGCCGCTCTTGTTCGCGTTGTCGCTTTCCTTGCAGGGGCCAACCTTATCGCCGACCCTGCTGCCGGATTTCGGCAAGCTTGACTGGAGCGCATTCAGTACGGTCTTCCGCGAGGAACCAAACCTGACGCGCTGGATCGTCAATTCGTTTGTGGTATCGTTGGCCGTCACACTGGGCCAGTTGATCACCTCCGCGCTGGCAGCCTATGCCCTGGCGACGATGAACTTTCCGGGGAAGATGTTTTTCTTCTTCTTTTTCCTGGGCACCCTGATGATCCCCTGGGAGTCCACGATTATTCCAAATTACCTGACTGTTACGCGTCTGGGCTGGAAAGATAGCTACCAGGGATTGATTGCTCCTTTTGTAGCGGGCGGCTTTGGTATTTTCTTACTCAGGCAGTACTTTCTGACGATCCCGCGTGACCTGTATGAAGCGGCCGTGCTCGACGGGTGTGGTTATGGCCGTTACCTGTGGTCGATCCTGCTGCCGCTTTCTCGCCCGGCACTGGCGACGCTGGCCGTGTACACGTTTCTAAACACCTGGAATCAATATTATTGGCCGTTGCTGATCGTCGATAGCCCCGAGTGGCGCACAACCCAGATCGGCATCACTGCGTTCAGGTCATCCGAGGTTACGGTGTATAACCTCCAAATGGCCAGCACGATTATTGTTATGCTGCCAACCCTGCTCCTGCTGGTGTTGGGACAGCGGCAACTGGTACGCGGGTTAACAGCAGGCGCATTGAAGGGCTAGGACAAGGCTTCGGGTGGCGCCATTCTACTTTACAATGTGGGTGGGGGAGACTGAGGAGGCTGCCCCCTCAAACCCCCTTTTTCCCAGAATTGACGAGAGGAGAAGCAGCCGTGAACCGTGTCAACACGTTGAAGAACATCAGTCTATTCCTGTTGGTGTGTCTGATGACCGCTTTGCTGGTCGCATGTGGCGGCAGTTCTGCACCGAGTTCGAGCGCGCCAACCGTCGCTGCTGAAGCGCCGACCGGCGCCGCCAACGCGCCCGCTGCAACCACCCCGCCCGCCCCGACCATCACCCCCGTGCCTGCGGTTGAACAGCCGGCCGGGTCGACCAAAATCACATTCTGGTATGGTCTTACCGGCGCACTTGGCAACGTCGTGCGAACGGTGGTCAACAACTACAACAGCTCGCAGAGCAAGTACTATGTCGAAGCCATCCAGCAGCCCGATTATGACGCGACCATCACCAAGTTCAATACCAGCCTGGCCGGCGGCGACCTGCCGAATGTGGTGCAGGTCTATGACATCGGTACCCAGCGCATGATCGATACCAAGCGCATTCTGCCGGTGCAGGATTTCATCGATAAGGAAAATCTGCCCCTGGTCGACGACCTGGAGCCGGCGGTCGCACGCTACTATACGATCGGCGGCAAGCTGTACTCGATGCCGTTCAACAGCTCGGCCCCGGTGATGTACTATGATAGGAACGCCTTCAAGGAGGTCGGCCTCGATCCTGATAAGAAGATCTGGACGTATGACGAGCTGCTGGACGCGGCCAAGAAGCTGACTGTCAAGGACGCCAGTGGGAAAGTCACCCGCAGCGGCGTCGTCTTCACGCTGTATAGCTGGATCTTTGAGCAGGAACTGGCAACCCAGGGCGCGCTGTTCGCCGACCCCAATAATGGCCGCGAAGCCAGGGCCACCAAAATGGCCTTCAACAACGACGCCGGCGTGAACTGGCTGAACTTCCTCAAGCAATTGGTGGACGAGGGAGTCGGGGTCAATGTCGGGCGTGATAGCGGCACGACCAATGGCGCAGTGCGTGACTCAAAATTTGTCCAGGGCGAGGCCGCCATCACGTTCAACAGCATCGCGGCGCTACGCAACTACATTAATAACGCTGGAAAGATCGGGAAAGTTGATGTGGGCGTTGCGTATATCCCTCGACCGACCGGCGCCAAAGGCGGCGTGATTATCGGCGGCGCATCGCTCTGGATGACCGATCAGGGCACGCCGGAACAGCAAGCCGGCGCCTGGGACTTTGTCAAATGGACCTCAAGCCCCGAGGTGCAGGCGAGTTGGTCCTCGAATACCGGCTACTACCCGATCCGGAAGGCTGCGTATGACGTGCAGGAGATGAAGGATACCCTGGCGAAATACCCGCAGTTCAGCGTAGCCGTGGAACAGCTACGAGCGACCGAGCCCAGCTTCCCCACCCAGGGCGCGGTGTTTGGCACGTTCGTGCAAACACGTCTGGCGATCGAGGCGGCAATGGAGCAGTTCATAACCGGCAATGTAGCTGATGCCAAGACTGCTCTGGACGACGCCGTCAATAAGTCGAACGATACGCTGGACGAATACAATTCAACCCAGCAGTGATCATTTAGAAACTGCCTGAAAAGGCCCGCGTGCCACTCGCAATCTGTGGTGGAAAGGGGAGTTTGAGGGGCGGCCCCCTCAAACTCCCCTTTTCAGACAGCCTCTTAGGAATCCGGCAGCAGATAGAGGCATCCGTCCATAAAGTCGATCCCGACCTGTTCGGGCGGCGCGTAGATCGCCTCGCGCAGTGGGTTGGCGTCCAGGGCGTTGATCAGCACATCGCCAAGCGCGACGTCGTACTCGATCACTGGTCCCAGGTAGGTCGCGCGCTGCACGGCGCCGCTAAACATCCCGCCGCGCCCGATCCGCACCGCCTCCGGACGGATCAGCAATTGGGCCGTGTCGCCCACGTTCAGTGGCACGGCGGTCGCCGTCTTCGGCACCCGCAGTTGGCGATCGAGCACGTCGACAACCAGCGCGCCATCCTCCTGGGCGATCACAGTGCCGCGCAGGAAGTTCGACCGCCCGATAAAATCGGCCACGAACGCCGTCGCCGGCCGCTCGTAGATCTGGCGCGGCGGCGCGACCTGCTCGATCTTCCCGTGGTTCATTACCACGATCCGATCGGAGAGCGTCATCGCCTCGGACTGGTCGTGCGTCACATACACCGTGGTAATTCCGAGAGTCTGCTGGATACGCCGGATCTCGGTACGCATCTGCTCGCGCAGCTTGGCGTCCAGGTTCGAGAGCGGCTCGTCCATGAGCAAAACCTTGGGTTCCATCACCAGCGCCCGCGCCAGTGCGACGCGCTGCTGCTGCCCGCCCGAGAGCTGGTTTGGCGCGCGCTGCTCCATGCCCTTCAGGCCGGCCAGCCCGAGCACCGCCCCAACCCGCTCGCGAACCTCCGCGTCGGGCAGTTGGCGCAGCCGCGGGCCGTATGCGACATTCTCGAACACGTTCAGGTGCGGGAACAGCGCATAGCTCTGGAACACCATCGCCATCTCGCGGCGGTTCGGCGGCCGGTCGTTGATCAGGGCGCCGTCCAGGATCAGCCGGCCCTCGCTGGGCGTCTCGAACCCGGCGATCATCCGCAGCGTGGTTGTCTTGCCGCAGCCGCTCGGCCCCAGCAGCGTCACAAACTCACCTTGCTCGACCACCAGGCTTACGCTGTCGACTGCCACGACATCGCCGCCGCCGTCGCGCGAGGCGAACCGCTTGACGAGCCGATCGAGTGTCAGATATGTCATATGAGTTCACCAGCGTTGAGTCATCGGGCGTGAAACGTGAAACGTGTTGCGTGAGAGGTGATGCGTGATGCGTGATGCGTGATGCGTGATAGGACAATCGTAAATCGTAAATGCTTATCAGCCCGTGCCGGCAGATACATCCACTCCACCGAGCGCGCGCGCCCGGCGGCCGACCAGTGCGTACATCAGCATGATCGCCCCAAGCACGATCGCAATCAAGATCACCGAGTACGCCGCCGCAGTACTCAGGCCGCCCTGCTCGACCTCGCTCAAGATCCAGACGGTCAGGATCGGCCACTTCGGCGTGGTCAGAAAGATGATCGCCGAGAGGCTGGTCATATGGCGGGCGAATGCGAACACCAATCCGGCCAGCAAGGCCGGCATGATCAGTGGGACCGTCACCTTGCGGAACGTGGTCTGCGCGTCGGCGCCGAGGTTGATCGACGCCTCTTCAATCGCCGGATCGATCTGTTGAAGCGCGGCCATCCCAGCCCGCACCGAGGCCGGCAGGCTGCGCACCGCGTAGGCCATGATCACGATGTAGGGGGTGCCCACCAGTGCCAGCGGCTCGCCGACGAAGATCAGCGCGAACGCCACCCCGACCACGACACCGCCTGCGATCAGCCGCAGCCGACCGGCCACGCGCGGATGCTGGAGCGCCAGCGCCCCGAGCGCCAGCGCCGTAAACCCGACGAACGCCGTCGGCACCCGGAAGAATAGCCCAATCATATCGGCCAGCGCCACCAGCAGTTTGGCCCCGTTGCCCCCCAGCGTTCGCCCGAACGTCGCCAGTGGCGTGGTCAGGGTCGGCTCGATCAGACTCAGCAGCAGGTAGATGCCAGGCCCGGCCAGCAGCCACCCCGCCGAGCGCGCGCCGGAGCGTGCCAGCAGCGCGCCGAGCGCAAGCAGCGGCAACGCCAACGTGACCAGCCAGAGCGGGCCGGCGAACAGCGGAGCCGCCCACCAGAGCGCGGCGCCCAGCGCGAAGCCCACCGCGAGCACAGCCCAGCGGCGCCGCGCATCCTGCAGCGCCCCCCAGATCATATACCAGGCCAGCACCAGGAATGTCGCGACCACCAGCAGCAGCGGCGGGCGGATGAATGCTATGATATAGCCGATGCCCAGGATCGTGCCGGGCACCGCCGCGCCCAGGTTCGAGACGAAATCGAGCGTCTCTTTGCCAGCGAACGTCTTCCGCACCACCAGGTATGCGATCACGATCCCGATTAGACCGGCTAGCGGCGTCGCGACCGCCGAGAGGAATGTGGTCATGAGGATCGGCGTCAGCCCGCGGGTCAAGGCCACACCATAATGCTGCAAGTCGAGCGAGTAGTCGATCCCCCACAGCTTGGTGAATGAGCCGACCAGGATCGAGCCATACAGCATCGCGATCAGCAGCATCGTCAGCAGCGTGATCCCGATCGCCGGCCAGCGGATGAGCGGATCGCGCATCGTGACATGCCCACTGGTCGGCTTGCCGGTGACGCTGATATACGACCGCTTGTTGACCCAGTAGCGCTGGAGCAGGAATACGGCCAGCGTCGGCAGCAGCAGCACCAGCGAGAAGGCCGCACCACGCTGCTGATCGTACTGGCCGTTGACCGCCAGGAAGATCTCGGTCGCCAGCACATTGCTGTTCCCGCCCAAGAGCAGCGGGTTGCCGAGGTCGGCCAGCAACTCAACGAACAGCAACAGGAACGACCCGGCAATTCCGGGGATCAGCAGCGGCAGCGTGACCGTGCGAAAGACGTGCAACCGCGACGCGCCCAGGTTCAGGGCGGCTTCCTCCATCGCCGGATCGACCCGCTCAAGCATGGCCCGCAGGATCAGGTACGCCACCGGGAAGAACGTCACGATCTGCACGAACATCAGGCCGTCCAGGCCGTAGATGTCGTTGGTCGCCGGCCCGAAGCGGATGCCGAGCCAGTCGCGCGTGATCAGCCCGGCCCGGCCGAACAGCAGGATCGTGGCGATCGCGATTGCGAATGGCGGCGAGACGGTCGGGATCAGCGTCGCGAAGTGCAGAGTGCGGCCGAACGGCATGTCGCAGCGCGTTAACGCAAACGCGAACACAAACCCCAGCAGCGTCCCACCGGCCGCCGCCCCCAACCCCAGCACCAGCGTATTCCAGAGCACCGTCCACTGGTGGCCACGGTAGACCGGGTCGAGGTAGCGCGCGAAATACTCAAGACTGACCGCGCCGGTCTGCGGGTCGAAGAACGCCTGCCAGATCACGCGGGCCAGCGGCAGGACCACGAACAGGGCCGCGAACAGCATCGCGCCCAGCAGGCCCAGCCCGAGCGTCGGGTCGCGCAGCAGCGGCACTGCCCCTGCGGCCCAGCGCCGCAGCGCCACCCATACACCCGGCGGCGCGCGCTGTGGAGCGATTGTTACTTGATCCATATCTTGTGGTAGAAAGGGGATCTTGAGGGGGAAGCCCCCTCAAACTCCCCCTTCTCAAACAGTCTCTGGCGGCTGTTTTCTTTATTCCTTCAGTTTATCTGCGCCGGCGATCTCGTTCGTGAAGCGATCGACGTTGGCCTTCTTGTCCTTGCCGCACTGATCGAAGTTATAGTCGATCAGCTTGACCTCGAGCAACTCCGGCCGCGACGCTTTGGCCTCGTTCACGGTCGGCGCCTGGTAGGCTTTGTACTTCGGCCCAAGCTCCTGGGTGGCCGGCTCCAGCGCCCAGTCGAACCACTTCTTCGCCGCGTCGATGTGCTTGCCGCCCTTGATAAGCGCCATGCCGCCGATCTCGTAGCCGGTGCCCTCCTGCGGGAAGGTCAGTTGGAGCGGCGAGCCGCCCTCGATCGCCGCCACGATGTCGTGCGAGAACACGATCCCGACCGCCGCCTCGCCCGTGCCGACAAACTTCGCCGGGGCCGCGCCGCTCTTGGTGTACTGGAGCATATTCTGGTTAAGCTGGCGCATGTACTCCCAGCCGGCCTGCTCACCGCGCATCTGGAGCACAGTGCAGAGCGCGGTGTATGATGTGCCCGAACTCGACGGGTGCGCCATCAGCACCTGCCCCTTCCACTCCGGCTTGAGCAAATCATCCCAGGACTGCGGCGCCTGGAGGCCGGGGTGTTCGGCCAGGTACTGGGTGTTCGTTGCGAAGCCAAGCGAGCCGATGTAGATCCCGGCCCAGAAATTGTCGGCGTCTTTCAGCAGCTTAGGGTCTTTGATCCCGGCCAGCTTGGGCGAGTCGTACTTCTCGATCAGCCCTTCCTGCTTCGCTGCGATGAACGAGTCGACCGGCCCGCCCCACCAGATATCGAACTGCGGGTTTTCTTTCTCGTTACGCAGCCGCGTGAGCGCCTCCCCGCTGGACAGGCGCACGAAGTTCACTGTGATGCCGGGGTTGGCCTTTTCGAACTCAGCCTTCATCCCCTCACACCACTCGACCTGCGGGGTGCAAAGCAAACTGAGTTCGGTGCTGGTCACCTGGCTGCTGCTACCAGAGGGTTGGTCGCCGCTCGCCGGGGCCTGACTACAGGCGGCCAGCGCCAGCACGACCAACAGGATGCCGGCGAGTCGGACTGCGCGATGGTTAATGTCATACTCCTTCGTCAATGACAACACCACGGCTCCAAAAGAATTGGAAAAAGGAGGGGCAAGGGGAGGGCAGCCCTCCCCTTAAACCCCACCCCAACCTGTCATATGATGAAATATAGGTGTTCTGGGTTATGTTATGAAATCATTATATCATTAACAGCAGCGAGCAGTCCTATCTCCGGCTACGCACACCAAGCCCAAGCGTCACCAGAATCACACCGAGCAGCAGCAGGAGGGTTGGAACCGCCGTGGTGCCGGTTCGCGGGAGCTGGGCGGGCCGCTCAGCGGGAGCAGGCAGGGTTGCGCCGGTCGCGATCCGACCGTCGAGCTTCGCGCTGACCGGGCTGTTGGCCTGAATGTAGCCGCGCACGACGTCGCGGATGTCCTCAATGCCAGTGTCGCGGGCGCTGGCCGGCCCGAAGATGTCTTTGTAGCCGCCGGCGACTTTGCCCTGGAAGTCGGTCGTCGCCACCGTGTAGGTCGCACCGGGGTCGAGCGGGGCATAGCCGGCCGAGGGATTGGTGGGGTCGACGAGAATCTGGACATCGGCCGCCTGGCCCGCAGCAACCCTGAAGCGCACGCCGGCGACCTGCGAGAAGAAGTCCGAGCCAGCACGCGAGACACTGTAGTCGAGCAGGGCCTGGACCTGCGCGCCGCTCATTGTGTAGACCAGCACGCGGTTCTTGTAGGGCATCGACGTGCGGAATCCTTCTTCAAGGATTGTGCCGGGCGGGATGGGTTCGCGGAAGCTGCTGGCGGTCGCGAGCGCCATGTGCGATCCAGCCGCAGCGCGGAAGATGTCCATCACGAAGTTGCCCAACACCGCCTCGCCGGCGAATTGCCCAACGGTCGAAAGCTCCACCGAGGCGGAGCCGATCGGCTGGAACAGCGGGGCGTACTGTGCGTCGGATTGGAGGGCGGCCTGCATTGGTTCGACCAGCGTGACGATCTGCGGCTCGGGCTGAAGATCGTGGCCGATAGATGCCAGCCCCCCGCTCACGCCAGCCAGTGTGCCATCGACAAATTGAAGCTCCAGCCTACTCACATATGTCGCGTACTGAAACGGCGAGATCATCCAGGTGGTGGTGCCCGAAATCTTGAACAGATCCTCCTTGCGGTGGCTATGGGTACCGAAGATGACGTCGATCCCCGGCACCGCCTGTGCCAGGGCGATGTCGTCCTCGCGCAAGGCGTGGCCGATCAGCACGACGGCATTGACCCGCTCCTGATCGCGCAGTGCGGCCACGACCTGGCGCGCCGTCGCCGTCCGGTCAGCGAACGTCGCGCCGGGCGCCGGGCGCTTATCCGGCGCAATCAAACGCTCGAAGTCAGGGCCAGCCAGTGCGAACACGCCGATCTTCACTCCGTCGACGTCGAAGACCTGGTAGGTCTTGCCGTCGTACTGGAACAGCGGCGCTCCGTTGGCGTCGAGCGTGTTAGCGCTCAGGATTGGGTAGCTGATCTGAGCGCGGCACTGGTCGAAGACCTGCGGTCCGTAGTCGGCGTCGTGGTTGCCGAACGCCATCGCATCGACGATGCCATTGAGCCAGGGCCACTCGACACACTGATACTTGTCGGACCAGGCCGGTGATCCGAGGTTCATCATGTCGCCGCCGTTTAGCACCAGGCTGTGCGGATCGACCGCGTAGGGTTGGAGAAAGGCGATCAGCCGCGCGATGCCGGCGCTGTCGGCCTGGCCCTCGGCGTAGAACGGCACAGCGTGCGAGTGGTAGTCAGAGAAATGCAGCAGCGTGACGGTGGCACGCTGTTGCGCGGCGGCAGGCGTGATGGCGAGCGCCAGCAACATGACTGCCACGACCAGTCCCAGCCGCTTCATGCAGCCTCCTTGTTCTCCGTAAGGTACAATAGCGCGTATTGTAGCACAAGCGGGATTCGGGAAGGATCATCATCGTCATTCTGGCGCAAGCAGTACCGCAAGCACTGGGGCGCGTAGTTTGCGGCCACCCGGCTGCCCTGGTATAATGGACGCGCTGTGAAGCCAAAAACGGCTGGTGACGAGCCGCCGCTGGAGCGATCCTCCAGAGGAACTTCCCAACTCCTCGCCCAGCGGAATTGAAAATGAAAAATTGAGAATTGGGAAGGCGCCTTCTCAATTTTCAATTCTCAATTCTTAATTTCGTCTGGAAGGCTACCCTGCGAAACAGCAAGCAGGGGCGCGGCGGCGGCAACGCCTCCGCGACGCAAGACGGCAACAGAGAGCAGACCCGCCGATGGCCCACGGGCACAGGTGAGGGTTGAAAGGGCCGGGTAAAAGCCGGCCAGCGTCGGCAGCGATGCCGGCGGCTAGGCGACTGCGCTGGCTGATGGGGAGCAAGGTGCGTGGGACGGGCTTATCGTGTGGGAGCCGCAAGGCGTTTGCACCACCGCGCTCGTTCGCATCGCCGCCGCGACGGCGAGGGTGGGTAATACCCACCAGACCATGAGCGGCCCGCGCCTCGGCGCGGAGAGAGATGGCGGCAAACAACAGAATCGGGGGTACGGTCACTAGTTGTCAGTTGTCCGTGGTCAGTGGTCCGTTGTCAGTTGCAACTGACAACGGACCACTGACCACGGACAATTGCTTTTCGTGGGGAGGGGTGGGGCTTGGGGAGGGCGGCCCTCCCCAAGCCCCACCCCTCCACAGATTTTTTATCGGCGTGCGAATAGCGTGTCGATCGCGTCCACGAGCTGCCTGAGGTTGCTCACTTGGTGGACGGCGTCGCAGAGCGGCACGTAGTCGGGCATGTCGCTATCGCCGGTGCCCCAGATACGCGGCGACTCGGGATTGAACCAGACCACCCGCCGGGCGCGCCGCTTGATCGACTCGAAGTCGCGCAGGTTTGGGTCGTTGTGGTTGTTGCGCCCGTCCCCCAGGATGATCACGGTCGTGCGGCGGTCGACGGTGCCCAGGTGATCGCGCACAAAGGTCGCCAGGCTGTTGCCGAGATCGGTGTTATAGTAGCCTGGTCGTATCCGGTGCAGCACCGCCTCGATCGCTTGCTCGGGCCGCGAGTCGTTGAAGTCGAGCGAGATATCGTCCAGGTCGCCGATGAAGGCGTAGGAGCGCGTGCGGCTGACCTGATCCTGCAGCGCGTAGACCAGCAGCAGCATAAACGACGCCACCGGCCGCATCGAGGTCGAGATGTCGCAGAGCAGCCGAGATCTTGGGCTTGAGGTGCTTGCGCTTGTGGCGCACGTCGAGTGGGCACGCCGCCGTAGCGCAGGTTGGCGCGGATGGTGCTCTTGGCGTCGAGCGTGCCGCGCGTGCCGCGGCGCTGGCGCAGGGCCGCGCGTGAGCGGAGTTGCGCCGCCAGCCGGGTCACGACGCCGCGCAGGTCGTCGGTCTCCTCGTGGCGACAGGCGCTCGAAGGGCCGGTTCATCAGGTCGTCGAGCGGGCGCTGCTTGGGCCGGTCCTCGGCGGCTCGCCGCAGCATGTTCGCGCCCACCTCCTGGCCGATCTGCTCGCCCAGCGATGTCCTGATTCTCGCGCGCGTCCCGCTCAAGCTCCCGCAGCGCCTCCTCGCTGACGCCGGCCTCGCTGCAGCTTCTCCAGCAACTCCTGGAGCAACTCGTCCAGCCGGTCGAACTGAAGCTCGCGCATGGCCCGGCGGGCCATCCAGGGCTGGAAGTAGGGGTTGGTCATCTGCCCCTGGCTGGTCGAATCGCGCAGCATCTGCTGCATCTGCTCGCGGCTCATGCTCACGGCCGGTCATCATCGACTCGAACAATTGGCGAAGCTGCTCAGGGGTCATATTACGCAGCATCTGCTCAAGCATCTGCGCCAGCTTCTCGCGATCCTGCTGCGACATCCCGCCGCCGGGCTGGTTGGGCATTGGCGGCGGCCCGGCGCCGAAGAAGAGCGGGAACAGCCGCTCGAACTCCGGCATGTCCTGGGACTCTTTGACCAGCGTGGCGCGCATGGCCGCGCGGAAGAAGTCGCGATCGGCGATGCCGGTGGCGTCGATCGCCCGCAGCGCGTCGGCGCTCTCGGCCACCGAGATGCGCACCCCGGCCGCCCGCAGTGCGGTGATAAATTCGACGATACGATCGTCCATAGGTATGTCTCTTTCCTGAATTGAGAATTGAGAATTGAAAATTGAGAATTACCTCTCTCAATTTTCAATTCTCAATTCTCAATTTTCAATTCCGCCCTCCGCGTCCCTCATCACGCCCAATCGCCCGCCGGGCCTTCTGCAAGTCGCTCTCGTACTTCAGCAGCACGCTCATCGTGGAGTCGAGCGTGGCGCGGTCGAGGTGTTTGGCATTCAGCTCGACCAGCGCGCGGGCCCAGTCGATCGTCTCCGAGACGCTGGGGTGCTTCTTCAGGTCCAGCCCGCGCAGCCGCTGCACCAGCTCGACCGCCTGGTGGGCCAGCCTGGGCGGCAGGCCGGGCACTTTCAGTTTGACGATCTGGAGCTCGGCCTCCAGCTGCGGGTAGTCGATATACAGGTACAGGCAGCGGCGCTTGAGCGCCTCGGAGAGCTCGCGCGTGTTGTTGCTGGTGAGCAGCACGACCGGCTGGTGCCTGGCCTTGATCGTGCCCAAGCTCGGGGACGCTGACCTGGAAGTCGCTCAGGACTTCGAGCAGGAAGGCCTCGAACTCGGCGTCGGCGCGGTCGATCTCGTCGATCAGCAGGGTGACAGGGCTGCTCGCTGGTGATCGCCCGCAGCAGCGGGCGCGGCAGCAGGAAGCGGCTGGAAAAGAACACGTCCTCCTCGGCGGCCAGCCGATCGGCCGCCTCGCCCAGCGTCTGCGCGCCGGCCAGCAGGTCGTTGAGCTTGTCGCGCAGCAGCTGGGTGTAGAGCAGCTGCTTGGCGTACTCCCACTCATACAGCGCCTTGGTCTCGTCCAGCCCCTCGTAGCATTGCAGCCGGATCAGCTCGCGTCCGGCTGGCGGCGGCCCATGCCTTGGCCAGCTCGGTCTTGCCGACACCGGCGGGGCCTTCGGCCAGCACCGGCTTGCCCAGCCGCTCGGCCAGGAACATCACGGTCGCGATCTCGTCGGTGGCGATATACTGCTGGGCGCCGAGCGCCTCGCGCACGTCGCCGATGGCGTTGAACACGTTGGATGCCTTTCTTGTGAAGAAGAATTGCATAATCGTGCCTGACAGGGTGACACGATGACAAGATGACCGGGTGACAAGGTGATTCTCTAGCCCATTTCGCCTCGCTCACTCCTCACCCTTTCACCCCTTCACCCCCTCATCTTGTCATCTTGTCACGACGGTCGTCCAAACACGGTATGCACCAGCGTCCCGGCTATATCGTCGGTGTCGAGTGATACCGCCTGGAAGCGGCGCGGGTCGTGGCCTGGGTTAATGCACCAGGTCGAGCCGAGTTGCACCGCGTAGTGCCCGCTCATCTGCGGCGCCTCGTGAATGTGGCCGTGCAGGGTCAGCGGCGGCGCGCGCTGCTCGATGAACGCGCGCAGCGCGCGGCTGCCGACGTGCTTCTGGCGCGGCATCTGGTCGAGCGGCGTATCGGCGGGCGGCGTGTGGCAGACATAGATCGTGCGCGCCGGGTCGCTCCGCTGGGCCAGCGCGTCCAGCGCCTCGGCGATGCTCGGCTGCGCGCTGATCGCCGGCCCTTTGATCGGCCGGATCTCGCCGCCCCAGCTTGTGTAGGCCATCCCAAAGCTGAACGGCGGCAGCGGCCCGTCGTCGCGCCGCTCGTAGTCTTTGATGCTGAAGGGCGTCAGCGGCACGCAGGCGTAGCCGGCGAGCCAGAGGCCCCTCTCCTCTTGAGCCGCACCCGCGCCGGGGAGCGGGGAGTCGGGCTGCGCCGAATCCAGGGTGTAAACACGCTCGTGCAGCGGGTGGACCAGCCCGTCGGCCTCCATCTCGTCCAGCACGGCGATGGCGGCGGCCCAGTCGTCGTTGCCGGGCAGCAGGTAGACCGCAACGCCAGGGTGGGCCGCGCGAAACTCCTCCAGCAGCGGCCGGAGCTTACTATGGATAAAGCCGCGCTGTAGCTCGATCGCGCTCTGGAGCTTGATCGCGTGGGGCAGCAGGTCGCCGCCGACGAGGGCGGCACGCGCGCCGGTGGCCGCCGCCAGGTCAAGCAGCGATCGGTAGGACTCGATATCGCCGTGCAGGTCGGCGGTGTAAACCAGACGCATCGATATCCCCAGGGCTGAGAGGCTGTCTGAAAGGGGGGAGTTTGAGGGGGACCGCCCCTCAAGAATCCCTTTCCACCAGGGAACTCCGGCGGCAGATGATCTTTCAAACAGGCTCTGAGAGCGGAACGCCGAATATTATAACATGCGAGGGGCCGCCGTGCCGGGACGGCCCGTTCAATGCTGCCAGCGCATCATCCACTGGGTTCTACTATCGTATAACTGAGCCACCACCAGCGCCGGCCCATTGTGATCTGGAGATCGTCGGCAGCCGGCACAAGGATCGCGGAGAGTTCGTCGGCGGTGTAGTAATTCTTAATAATTGTGTACTGGCCGCCGTCGGGCAGCGTGCGGATCTCATAGGTGTTGGGGTCTTCGGGGGCCGTGATCAGCGGATCGGTATCATCGGCACGGCGCTGGTTATCGCCAAGAAAGACCACCGCTCCGGGACCTAACCGGGCATGCCAGTGGGTCAGGAACCGTGCCAGGTGCGCCTTGGGAACATGCGAGAACCATTGCATCGCCAGCCCGGCCGTAAAATCGCCCGCGACCCGTTCCGGGTGGTAGGCATCGCCGGGGAGCACCGTGACATTGGGGAATGAGAGCAGTTTGTGGCGGGCCAGCGCGAGCATGCTGGGGGCAACATCGGTAGCGGTGACGTGCCGGGCGACCTCGGCCGCGTGAGCGGTCCAGTGGCCGGTGCCGCAGGCAAGCTCCAGGACGTGCCGGTCGCGCAGCGCCGTGTGCAGCGCGCCGACCATCTCGCGAATCCATGGTCGAGGTGTCCCCGCATACCCGGTATCGTAGATCGATGCGCGAGCATCATAGTAGTCGTATAGCACGTCGCGGTGTGGGTCTTCCATGGCACCTCCACCTAGATCTGAGAAGGGGGAGTTTGAGGGGCAGCCCCTCAAGAACCCCTTTCCACCACAGAGCGCGAGTAACACGCGAACCTTTTCAGACAGCTTCCTATAATAGCATGATCGAGATGACGAGATTGTGATGCTGCACACGTTCGGCAACCTTGACAAGCCAGCCGACTTAGTGCTACACTTCACGACCAGAACTCTCCCGCAACGCTGGCCCACGTTGGCCCGATAGAAGGCTCGGAGGAATGTGTGGATCGGATGGAAACCCCCCCTGACGTCGTCATTCGCCGCCTTCCGCTCTACGCGCGCAGCCTGCGCTATTTGCTTCAAGAGGGCGTCACCTCGGTATCGTCGCAGGAGCTTGGCGAGCGCATCAATGTGACCGCGGCACAGATCCGCAAGGATCTCTCCTACTTCGGCGAGTTCGGCAAGCAGGGGATCGGCTACGATGTCGAGAAGCTGCTCAACCAGATCGAGCGGATTCTGGGCCTGAACCAGGAGTGGCCGGTCGCGCTGATCGGCGTCGGCCCGCTCGGCCAGGCGATCGCCCGCTACGAGGGGTTCCGCAGCCAGGGCATCCGCATCGCCGCGCTATTCGACAACGACCCGAACAAGATCGGCTCCGAGATCAACGGTCTGACGATCCTGGACGATGATCAGATCGCGCGTGTGGTCCGCGAGCAGGATATCAAGCTGGCGATCGTGGCCGTCCCCGCCACGCGGGCGCAGGAGGTGGCCGATCTGCTGGTGTCGGCCGGCGTGCGCGCCATCCTGAACTACGCGCCGATGGTCATCCAGGTGCCGGAGGACACGGTCTGGGTGCGGCATATCGACCCGGTCGCCGTGCTGCACAGCATGACGTATTACCTGGCGCGCGAGGAAGAAAAAGAAACCCCACAGCCGAAGTAACTCACAGCTCACTGAGGATGGAGGATAGAGGATGGAGGATGGAAGATAGCTCTCCAACACCCTTCCGTCCTCATAGACGCTCCGTCATCTTGTCATCTTGTCACCTTGTCATTTTGACTGGTCGCCCGCCGCCTCACCCTCGACCGTAACCCCTTGCTTCTCAAGCGCCCGCCGGGCTGCCCCAATCACTTCCGTCGCGACCGTGTCGCGGTCGTGCTGGCGCTCATCGACCCAGAACCGCAGCTCGATCTTCAGGACCTTCTCGTCGAAATCGAGGGCCACGACCTCTGCTGGCGGGTCGGCGGCGACGCCCGGCGTGCCGGCCACCCCCTGCGAGAGCGCGGGACGGGCACGCTCCAGGTTGACCTCGCGCGGCACCCGCAGGAGTACCACCCGGCGGCGCAGATTGTAGCGGCTGCGGTTGACGATCGCGGTGGTGTAGACATCGGCGTTGGGGATCTGCACCTCGTCGCCGTCCTCGGTCTTGAGCACCGTCGCGCGGAGCTGGATCTCGACGACTTGCCCCTCGAAGCCGCTGATCTTGACCTTATCGCCGATCCGAAACGGCCGCAGCATCAGCAGCAGCACCCCGGCGGCGAACTGCTTGACGATGTCCTGGAGCGCGAAGCCGATCACGATCCCGACGATCCCCAGCCCGGCGACGAAGCTGATCACGGCGTCGTTCAGGCCGAGCCGGCCCAGGACCAGCAGGGTGCCGAGCAGCAGCACGCCAATGCGGGCCATGCGGCTAAGGAGATCGCCGATCTCGCGCGGGGCTTTGGTGCGCCCCGAGAGGTGGCGCACGATGCCCTGGATGCGCCGGGACATGACGATCGTGATCACGAGGATCAGCGCGATCAGGGCGAGTTCGGGCACAAACTCGAACAGGTCGTTCATCCACTCGTCGAGCATCTGCTGGAGTTTCGGGTCCATACGCCTCTCCCCAAAGCTGACGGCTACACCAGGCGTCTATTGTAATCGAGAAATCCCGGTGGCCCGCGTGTTGCTGTGCTCTGAGTGCGGCACTGTGGAGGGCGACGAGTGTTATAATGCGCAATCGTACATTCTTAGAGATTGTCTGAAATGTTGATCTGCCGCTCGTAGTCCGTGGTGGGAAGGGGATCCTTGAGGGGCGACCCCCTCAAACTCCCCCTTTTCAGACAGCCTCTTCATCACAAATCGTAGGACGGTTCTATGCCAATCGACGAATATCGGTTCCGGCAGGCGATGGGCCATTTCGCCAGCGGCGTGACGGTGGTAACGGCCAAGCACGCCGATCATTATTATGGGATGACCGTCAGCTCGTTTTCGTCGCTCTCGCTCAAGCCCCCGCTGGTGCTGATCTGTATCGATAGGGGAGTGAACACCCACGATGCGATCAAGGAGTCGGGCAATTTCGTGGTGAATGTCCTGGCGAAGCGGCAGGAGCACCTTTCGCGCCGCTTCGCCACCAGCGAGAACGACAAGTTCACCGGCGTCGCCTGGCACATCGGCCAGCTTGGGCTGCCGGTGCTCGAAGGGGTGCTGGCGGTGATCGAGTGCCGCCTCTCGCAAACCCTGGACGGCGGCGACCACACCATCTTTATCGGCGAGGTGATGGACGCCGAAGTGACCGAGGGCACGCCGCTGCTCTACTATCGGCGCGGGTATCACGAGCTGAAGTAGAGATTGGAGATTGGAGATTAGAGATTCTTGGGAGCTTTACAGTTCTGGAAAAAAGGGGGGTTGAGGGGGCAGCCCCCTCAGTCTCCCCCCACCCAGATTGTAAAGTAGAACAGCCTCACCCGAAACCTTGTCTAATCTCTAATCTCCGAAATGCGAGGAGAGAAGATGACACCAAAAATCCATCTGGCGCTCGCGATCCACAATCACCAGCCGGTCGGCAACTTCGACCATGTGTTCGAGCAGGCGTACCACGAGGCGTATCTCCCGTTTGCGGAGACGCTGGAGCGCCACCCCGGCGTGCGTATGGCGTTCCACTACACCGGGCCGGTGTTCGACTGGCTGCTGGAGCACAAGCCGGAGCTGCTTGAGCGGGTGCGGGCGATGGTGCAGCGCGGCCAGCTTGAGATCATCGGCGGCGCCTACTACGAGGCGATCCTGGTCGCGATCCCCGACGCCGACAAACACGCCCAACTCCGCAAGCTCTCCGACCGCATAGCCGAGTACTTCGGCCACCGGCCCACCGGCATGTGGCTGGCCGAGCGCGTCTGGGAGCCCTACTTGCCGCTGCCGATCTCGCGGGCCGGGCTGTCGTGGGCACTGGTGGATGATACGCACTTCAAGAGCGTCGGCCTGGATGACGCCGACCTGTTTGGCTACTACGTGACCGAGGAGCAGGGCCAGACCCTCAAGCTGTTCGGCACGTCCAAGCAACTGCGCTACCTCATCCCGTGGAGCCCGGTCGAGGAGGTGATCGCGTATCTGCGCTCGGAGGCCACCGAGGATGGCGCCAAGGTGGCCGTGATGGGCGATGACGGCGAGAAGTTCGGCCACTGGCCGGGCACCTACGCCCACTGCTACGAGCGCGGCTGGCTCGACCAGTTCTTCGCGGCGATCGAGGCCAATAGCGACTGGCTGGTCACCATCCCGCCCGGCGAGTACGCTCGCCGCTTTCCGGCGATCGGCCGGGTGTATCTGCCGACGGCCTCCTACGCCGAGATGCTCGATTGGGCGCTACCGGCCCAGATGTCCCACGAGATCCATCACATGCGCCGCGAGCTGGAGGAGCGGCGCGACCACGGCGACACCGAGGCGACCGCGCTGCTGCGCTACATGCGCGGCGGGCTGTGGCGCTCGTTTATGGTCAAGTACCCCGAGATCAACGTCATGCACAAGAAGATGCTGGCCGTCCACGAGCTGGTCCACGCGCTACCCGACAGCCCCGCCCGGCACGAGGCGCTCGACCATCTGCTGGCCGGCCAGTCCAACGACGCCTATTGGCATGGGGTCTTCGGCGGCATCTACTATAGCCACATCCGCGGCGCGGTCTACGATCACCTGCTGCTGGCCGAGAACCTGGCCGACGTGGCTGCCGGTCGCCTGCACGACTGGGTCAGCGTGGCCCAGGACGACATCGACAAGGACTCGCTGCCGGAGCTGATCATTCGCAGCTCGGCCCAGAACCTATACCTAGCACCCCACCGCGGCGGCATGCTGTTCGAGTGGGATTGGCGGGCCAGGCACTTCAACCTGGCCGCCGCGCTCAGCCGGCGCCCAGAAGGGTACCACCAGCAGCTCCGTGAGGCGCTGGCCGAGGGCACGGTTCGGCTCTACGACCCGGAGCTGGCCAACCAGGAACTGGAGAACATCCACGGCGCCGGCGTCAAGGTCAAGGAGCTGGGGCTCGAAGAGCGGCTGCACTATGACTGGTACCAGCGCTACAGCCTGATCGACCATTTCCTGGCTCTCGGCACGACGCTGGACGACTTCGCCCGCGCGCAATTCGAGGACCAGGGCGACTTCATCCTGGGCGACTACGCGGTCGAGGCGCGCGTACACGGCAGCAGCGCGACGGCGACGCTCGTGCGCGACGGCTCGGTCCGGGCTGGGGCTGCGGCGCTGCCGGTGCGCGTCGAGAAGACGCTGATGCTTGAGAGCGGCCGGCCCGAGCTGCGAGTGCGCTACCAGATCACCAACAATGGCGAGACGCGCCTGGCCGCCCGCTTTGGCTCCGAGCAGAACTTCGCGCTGCACGCCGGCCACGGCTACGGCTGCTACTACCGTATCCCGACCGGCGGCGAGGACGCGCCGCTGGAGGACTACCTGGATTCGCAGGGCGAGACCGCCGGCGCCGACGCGATCTCGATGACGCTGGAGTACCGGGCCATGCGGGTCGAGATGCGCTGGGACAAGCCGGCGCTGCTGTGGCGCACGCCCGTCGAGACGGTCGTGTACTCGCTGGAGGGCTTTGAGCGCGCCTACCAGTCATCGTGCGTGCTGCCGCTGTGGGAGCTGGACCTGGCGCCAGGGGAGGCTTGGGAGGTGGAGCTGAGATTCAACCTGGTGGCCCTGGAATAGCAGGAGGCTACTGCCATGTACCAACGAATCATGCTGCCGCTCGACGGCTCCGACCTGGCCCAGACCGCCCTGCCCCACGCGCTGGAGCTGTGCCGCGGCCTGGGGGCCACGCTGGTGCTACTCTACGTGCGCGACCCGCGCTCGGGCAGCACCGAGGCAGCGCGGCGCTACCTGGAGTATGTGCGTACGCAGCACAATAGCTCCGGCGTGCCGATCGAGATCGTGGTGCGCGAGGGGCCGGTGGCGGCGGCGATCATCGAGGCCGCCGACGTGGAGCGCGCCGACGTGATCGCGATGGCGACCCACGGGCGCAGCGGCCTCCAGCGCGCCGTCTACGGCAGCGTCGCCGAGCAGGTGCTGCGCGGGTCGAGCAAGCCGGTGCTGCTGGTGCGCGTCCCCGGCGCCACCGTCGAGGAGCCTACGGCGGCCGGCCCAGTGCGGAGCCGGACGCTGCCCACCTAAGAGGCTGTCTGAAAAGGGGGGAGTTTGAGGGGGGTCGCCCCCTCAAGAACCCCTTTTCACCACGGACTACGAGCTGAAAAGGGGGAGTTTGAGGGGGTCGCCCCCTCAAGAACCCCTTTCCACCACTGACTACGATCTGAAAAGGGGGAGTTTGAGGGGGTCGCCCCCTCAAGAACCCCTTTTCACCACGGACTACGATCTGAAAAGGGGGAGTTTGAGGGGGTCGCCCCCTCAAGAACCCCTTTCCACCACGGACTACGATCTGAAAAGGGGGAGTTTGAGGGGGCCGCCCCCTCAAGAACCCCTTTTCACCACGGACTACGAGCGGCAGTCTAGAGATTGGAGATTGTCAGCCAATCTCCAATCTCCAATCTTTCGGTTTGCAAGCGAAAGGCGATCTTGATGAATCTCCTGCGACGCTTATTCGGAGGCAGCGGCCCCGCCGCCGACAACGCGATTCATCTATATGTGCGCTGCAACCGCTGCAACGCGCCGGTCCACGTTCGCATCGACCCGCGCAACGACCTGATGATCGAGTACGGCGACGACGAGGACACAACCGGCTACCGCCTGATCAAGGAGATCATGGACTCGCGCTGCTTCCGGCTCATGCGCGCCGAGATCGAGTATAACCGCTCGCGACGCGAGACCAGCCGCCAGATCGAGGGGGGGACCTTCATCTCCCGCGAGGAGCACGATCAGCTCGTGGCCCAGGGCAACCAGAAGAATTAAGAGGCAAAGGAACTATGATTCAAGACCATAACGCGCCCGCCGCCCCGCGCCCGGTGCCCGCCCCGCGCGGCTATCCCGGCGTCGGCGTGCTACCGATCATGGCCCGCAACTCGCTGGAGTATATGGTCAACACGTCGATCCAGTACGATGGCGTCGTCCGGCTCCCGCTGGGGCCGAGGTCGATGTACATCATCTCGCACCCGGAGGCAGTGAAACACATCCTCCAGGACAACAACCGCAACTACGTCAAAGGCTACGAGCAGGTCGAGGCGCTGTTGGGCCGCGGTCTGGTCACAAGCGAGGGCAGCTTCTGGCTCCGCCAGCGCCGCCTGATGCAGCCGGCCTTCCACCACCAGAAGGTAGCCTCGCTGCTCGACATCATGGCCCAGGCGACGGCGGCCATGTTGGAGCGTTGGCGCGTAGCCGCCGCGAAACGGCAGCCGCTCAATATCGCCGCTGAGTCGATGCTGCTGACGCAGCGAATCATCGTTGCGACTATGTTCGGCACCGACATCGGCGACCAGTCCGAGGCAGTGGGCCGCGCGTTCGCTGCCACACTTGAGCACCTGGCTCGCGCGATGCTCAGCCTGGTGGTGCTGCCCACCTGGGTGCCGACCGCCGCGAACCGCCGCTATCATGAGGCCATCCGCACGCTCGAACTCGGTGGTCTACCGGATCATCGCCGAGCGGCAGGCCAGCGGGCGCAGCGCCAACGACCTGCTCTCGATGCTGCTGGATGCCGAGGATGCCGAGACTGGCGAGCGCATGACCCCGCAGCAGGTGCGCGACGAGATGATGACGATCTTCCTGGCCGGGCACGAGACCACCGCGACGACGCTGGCCTGGGCCTGCTACCTGCTGGCGCAGCACCCCGATGTCGAGCGCAAGCTGCGCGATGAGCTTGACGCGGTGTTGGGCGGGCGCATCCCCACCACGCAGGACCTGCCCAGGCTGACGTACACGCGCATGGTGATCGACGAGGTGCTGCGGCTCTACCCGGCGGCCTGGATGTTCGGGCGTCGCCTCCTCGCCGACGACGAGCTGTGCGGCTACCACATCCCGGCCGGGACCAAGATTACGATCAGCCCGTACATCACGCACCGCTTCCCCAGCCTGTGGGAGCAGCCCGAGGTCTTCGACCCGCAACGCTTCGCGCCGGAGCGACCGGTCGCGCGCCCGCGCTTCGCCTACTATCCCTTCGCCGGCGGGCCGCGCGTCTGCATCGGCAACACCTTCGCGCTGATGGAGGGCCAGCTCATCCTGGCGATGATCTACCAGACCTTCCGGCTGCGCCTGCTGCCCGGCCATCCAGTCAGGCCGAAACCGACCGCGACCCTGCAACCGCATCCCGGCGTGTGGATGACGCTGCACGGCGATTAGTGGGTCACTTGATCTGCTGACGGCATTGTCCGTATTACGTGTTGCGTGTTACGTGCGCGCTGACACGCAATACGCAACACGCAACACGCAATACGCAACACGCAACAGAGAATGGCGCTATCGAGGTCAAGCGACCCACTAGGGCGGAAGTTCCATATGCGCCCGTATGCGGCTTGCGACTTCTGCCAGCTCCTCATCCGAGAGCGCCAATACGCCACTTCGGAAGCTCAGGGCCTCAAACTGCTGCTGCTTAAACGGCACCCCAGGCGGCAGCGCCGCGATATGCCAGTGGACATGCCGGTTGCCCTGCTGGCTGCCCAGCGAGAGAATATAGACCCGCTCGGTCGGAACAGCCTTCCGCATCGCCTCGGCCACACAGTAAATGATCTGCTGGAGCTGCATATACTCGGCCAGCGTAAAATCGCCGGTCACATGCTCACGATGCTGGCGCGGCGCGACAAGCGTATAGCCATACAGCACCGGGTATTTGTTCAGAAAGACAACCGCCGTGTCATCCTCATAAATCATGTGATGCCGATAGGCCGGATTGCCCGCGATCAGCTCGCAGATAAAACAGGGGCTGGTCGTGATCTGCTGAACGTACGCTTCAAAATCAAACGGCTGGTGCGGTACCATCATCCCCCCGCAAGCGTGCCACGCAGTCTTTGAGATACGTCAGCTTCGAATAGTACGTCGACACCGGCTGCGCGCCCTGCTCGACCAGGAAGGCATGAACCGCCTCTTTCACCACCGCCAGCTCGTCGAGCACGGCGCGGGGCTGGTAGCACGAGCGGGTGTGCAGATATTCGACCTCACATTGAACCAATGGCGGGCAATCCAACTCCGTCACGGTTGAGCGATCGAACATCACGACGTAGATGTTGCCGGTCGCCAGCAACTCAAAGTCAACATCATAGCGAACGCGCTTAAAATGGGGCAGCCGCCGGTGGACCAGCCCTGGAAAATGCTCGCGTAGATGGTCCTCGAACGAGCCGTCGATCGTCACCTCGCGCTGGCGGTACTCCTTGCGGATCAGCGTGTCTTCGGGGTAGACCTTGCGCTTGATGATATACATGCCCTGCGGGGTGGGGATGAAGGAGATGTAGCCCTTCTCCTCCAGCGGCGCGCTGATCTCGAACAAGTAGTTATCGTAATCCCAGTGGGTGATCGGGTGGGCGACGTGCAGCGTGAAGCCCGGCAGGATGTCCCGAGCGGCGCTGCGATACAACTGGGTCGCCAGCCGCCAGGTATCGACACCGCCATCGAGATTGTACTTATACTCCATCTCGTCGTCTGGCCGGTCCTTCTTATAGGAGCTGAAGTTATTGTGGTTATTGAGGAACAGCCGCCACTCGGCGTGGCCCAGCAGCGCCTGGTTGCGGATCGCGGTCGCGCTTTGCGCGCCGGCATCGGGGGGCGCTTGCGGATCGAGCGGGCGGGCACCGGTGTTGAGAAACAGCAGCCGGTCCCAATGCAATATCACGCAACTGTAGGTCGCCTCGCTATCCGCGAAACGGGCGTGCAGAAACAGCGGCACATAGCTGCCCGCCAATCCCAGGCGCGCGGCCATCGCATCGCGCAGCCCCAGGCCCTCAAGGAGCTGGCCCAGCGTCGCCTGGCCCTCGGCGCGCAGGGCGCCATCGGACTCGTGGCAGCGATAGATCACCGGCTGCTCGTCGAGATCGAACGCGGCGCTATTGCGCCCGATCCGGTTGTCGGGCAGGGGCCATTCGAGCGCCAGGAACGGCTCGCTCACATCCAGGGCCGGCTGGTTGCGCCAATCGATCGGGCAGACCAGCAGCGTAACAAAGACCGTCATAGTTAATCTCCAGGTGCAATGGGAACAACTGAGGTCATGCGCGTCACATGCTGATGATCGATCAGCACCTGCTCGTGGGCGCCGACCTGCGCCACCGACGCGACAACCGCCGGGATGCGCGCCTCGCGCAGCAGGATGGCCAGGTGGCACAGCAGCGATCCGCGCTCGAACACAAACCCGGCCACGTGATCCAGCAGCACCGCCAGCGCCGCATACGGCTGGCGGGCAAACACGATCGGCTTCGGCTGCCGCCCCACCACCTGGTCCAGCAGCGCCCGAAACGGCTCGCGCGCTGCTACATCCTCGGTCTTGCCGACGCTGACCACCGGAGCGACGCTCATGCGCGCCAGGCCGGCATCGTCGTCGAGCCGCAGCGCCGGGCCGCAAGCAGCGCCCGCCGACAGCACAATGCCCCCATCATGCCGGATCTGAAGCTCCCCCACCTGCTCCATCGAATAATCGACAAAATAGGGCGTTCCGTCCTCCAGCACCCATTCGAGCTGGCAACCGGGCAGGGCCTGATTGAGCGCGTGGGTGAAGGCGTGGATGGCCGGTAGGATGGCGACCCACTGCTCCAACTCGGCCGCCGAGTCAACGCTCGCCCCTTCGAGCCGGGGCGGCTGGCGGTAGTTCGCCCAGATGATCTGCGCGCACGCCGCCAGCCCGCGGTTGATCGCCAGCAGGCCGTCGGCGGAGAACTCGATCAGCAGACCATCGGAGTCCAGTGGCAGCGAAATAAAGCCATACTGCCCACGCAGATAATCGCGCATGATCACCGCGTGGCGCTGCTTGCCGGTGGGCGTAAGGCCGAACGCGTTGACGAAGTAGGCCGGGACTTCGTGCTTCTTCACGATGATCTGGCGCAGCGCGGGGCTGATATCGAGCACCACGGCGTCGGCGGCGGTCGCGCCCAGGAGCTGGTCGAGCGCATCGGCGTGCGCCACGAGGCCCGCGCCATCGAACGACAGCACATGGGCCGCCCCGGTCTTCACGCCTGCGGCGGCGGCGCGGCGGTAGGCGGGCGCGCGCTTCGCCACATACCCGGCGTAGATCTCGCGACACTCGCCCAGATCCAGGTCCAGCGGCAGCGTTTCATCGAAGTACAGGGCGGCGCTGGCGAAGTGCGGCCCACTTTGCTCGGCGAAGCGCAGGCCGGCCGTCACCGGTCGCACCTGCACAATCGCCAGCCCGGCCGGCTCCCAGGCCCACTCGACATCCAGATCGTAGCCGAACTGCGCGCGCAGCATCGTGACCATGCCGGCCACCTGCGCCAGCGCGGCCTGCTCGGTCGTGGATCGGGCGCGGCCATCGCCGGGCCGGTAGGTCTCTGGAACGGCCAGGCCGGAGACCAGCGCATCGCCCAGGCCCTGGACATATTCCACCACCAGATCGTGCTCGCCGGCGCCGGTCGTAAAGGCCACCCCGGCAAGCTGCGCCGGCACCATCCGCTGGATGATCACCGCCATACCCGGCTCGGCCGCAAGCACCCCAGCTCGTGCGCGCGCTAGAATGGCCGGGTAATCGTAGTAGGCGCGCCAGCAGTCCAGCACGGCGGCGCAGACCTGCTCCAGCCCGCGCACCTGGAGCGTGCTGCGATACACCCCCGCGAAGCTCGTGCCCCGCGCATCCTCGCCGATCGCGGAGGAGCGCACGGCGAAGACGCAATCATCGAGCGGGCCGAACGCGCGCTCCAGCTCCACCTGCAACGCCGCGCGCAGCTCGTCTGGGAGCGCCAGATCGGCCAGGGCCGCTTGCAACTCAGGCAGCGCCGGCGTCACGAAGGCGCCCGACGTGGCCTGGAGATCGGTAAAGAAATCGCGCAGCCGCTCCATGCGCCAGCCGCTCAACGCATCGGCGAACGCCGCGACCGTCACACACACGGCCGGCGGCACTGGCGCGACCGCCACAATGCGGCATAGATTAGCGAACTTCCCGCCGATCAGGGCATGGTCGGCCGGCGTATCAAGATGCGCGATCCACTCACTAACAGGTGCTTTCACTGACGACAACTTGCTCACGCTCGAAATCCTTGTAAATCAGGGTACTCTGCGGCCCCCTTGATGACTGGTACTTGCCGGTGTAGAGCTTGACGCGGCCCTGCGGCCGCCACCACATGATCTGCCCGATCGGCATGCCGCGATACACGCGCAACGGGTGGATCGTGAAGAGCTGCAACGTCCACTGGCCAATGAAGCCAATATCGCCCAGCGAAGCGGACAGGTTGATGAACAGGCCCAGCCGCGCCACCGACGAGCGCGCGGCGAACGTCGGCGCGTAGTGGCAACTGCCCATGACCTCGATCGTGCTGCCGAGATACAGGCGGTTCGGCTGTAGCACGAAGCCATCCGGGCCGATGTGGATCTCATCGAACTCGTTGATGATCTTTGGATCTAAAGGAAAGCGCGTATAGATCCGCAATTGCTCGGCCAGCCGGAAATTGTAGCTGTTTGGATTCACATGGCTGTGATTAAATGGCTCAATCACAATTCTTCCAGCCGCGCACTCCTCCGCGATCTCATTTCCCGTGAGAATCACGAGTCATCTCCTCCTTCCTCGAACAGCCGTGATGAAACGACCTCCCGCGATCCGACATACTTGCCGCTGTAGATCGAGGTGGCGCCTTGCGGTCTCCAGAATGCGATCTTACCGATCAGCATTTCGGGGTAAACAATCACCGGGTGGATTACGCTGATCTCCAGCGTCCAGGGGATAATGGCGCCAGTATGGCCGAGCGGGGCGCTAAACTGAATCCACATGCCGATTGTCGACGTCGAGCGTCTGGCATACAGCGTCGCCGCGTAGAAGTTGCTCCCCATCGTCTCGAACGTACTGCCGAGATAGAAGCGCCCAGGTTCAAGGCAGTATCCCGAAGCTGGAACCGTAATATGATACTCTACCGGCTTTTCGCGTGCATCGACAATATCATTTTCATAGCAAATAAGCTGCCGGGCCAGATGAAAGCCATAGCTGTTCGGTTCGATATATGTAGTATCGAAGGGGGTAATAACAACTCTTCCGGCTATAATCTCGCGCTCAATCTCCAAACCAGTAAGAATCATAGTATGCTTACGCTATAAGTTGATCCGCGAGATCAGCGATCTTTCGCCGTAGCTCGTCCATATCACCGTTGTTGTCGAGCTTAAAATCCGGCTGGATGAGGTCGATCTGTGCCGATGATTGTGAATGAAACACCACAGTAAGATCAGAACGCTGGGCCAGCCGCGCGCGCCGGAGGCCTTCTATGCTCTGGACCCGCACAAATCGGAAGCCGAGCTGCTTCAGCGCCGGATAGTCGACGTAGGGGTCACGGAGGTCGTCATTGATGACGACATCTGCGGTGGTAAGCGCGAGCCGACGTGAGAAGTCATCGACCAGACTTGTTGGGGAGATACGCCGGAGGTGCGATGCGATCGATTCGAGCAGAATCTGATCCTGCTCATCTGGATCGAGTTCTTTTCCTACCAGCCGATAAAATTCCTTCTGAAGATCATAGAGCGGTTTGGCAAGCTTGAGCACTGCGACCGACTGACCGCGTTCCTCAAAGGAGCCCCGCAATAACGCTGCCGTCGTCGATTTTCCAGAACCGCTATGCCCAAACAACACGACCTTGATCACCCACGCCTCCAACTCCGGTAGGAATACTATAGCGTTCCTAAATGAGTTGTAAAAGGGGGGTGTGGGGGAAGCCCCCACAGAAACCCATTTCCACTTTACAACTTAGATAGGATTGCTATATATATCCGGCGTGCCAAAACCTATACCCCTCCGATCACATGCAGATCGTGAACGGCGATAGTTTTCTGAACTCGACGGTTGTGTGGCTCTGTTTCTGGACTATCAAGGCTAGTATTAAGATTATGCGAAATCGCTAGATCTGTCAATGATAGAAAAAGCAGATCGCGCCCCTGGCGCGATCTGCTTAGGGCAGGCTATCCCAATTTGGGCTACACCGGCGGCTCCGGCGGGACGGACGCGATCGCGAACGCCTTCAGCCCGCTCTCACCCGCCCGCGGCGCGTCGAGGTAGCTGAGTCGGCTCCAGCCGTTCGTAGCGGTCGCGTAGACGTGCAGGCGCTCGGCGAAGGCGCCGCGAGTACACGGCGGCACACTAGACGGGTTGTTCAGCAGCGCCGCCACCGACACATCCTGCGAGTACACCCCGCCGGCGTGGGTGAAGCTGCCCTGCGGCACGCCCACGTCGCCGCTCGCGCAGGCCGGGTCGACATTCCCCGCACTACCCCGCACCACCGTGAAGTCGAACGTCGCGAAGTCGTGCGGATGCATCGCCAGGAACGAGATGTGGGCGTTGGTGCTGCCTGCCGTGCCCTCGGTGTACTCCAGGAAGCCGCACGGGCCGGCCGCATCGCCATTCACTTCCACATCATAAATGTCACCGTGGCAGACATTATTGTCGACGCGCACCACCATTCGGAACGCCAGAACATCGCCGGTGGCCGGATCGACGATCAAATGCTCCGCCGGCGCGCTCACGGTGGTAACGGTCCCCGCGCCAAACGGCGCCGGCACATCCGGGATGCGCACCATCACCCCGGCGGCGGTCAGGTTGACCAGCGTGCCGTCGGAGCGGAACAGCTCCAGCTTCAGCTCATACTTGCCGGCGGCCAGGTCGGGGTTATTGGTATCCAGCAAGTGCGTCTCGAAGAACGCCGTCGCATTGTCCTGGTGCGAGTCGACCACCACCCAGCCATCGCTGGGCACCGACGGCTGGAACGGCTGGATCTTGAACAGGTTCTGGCCGGGGAACTCCGGCACCGGCCCCATCGGCTCCACCGGGAACGAGACCGCGAAGGGCGGGTTCGGGTCAATCAGCATGTAATGCCGCACCACCGGCTGGCTCAGGTGGTGCCAATCGGGGTCGGCGGCCGGGGCCACACCGTCGCTGAGCGTCATGCGGTGGTAGGACCAGCGGTAGTAGGTGATATCCGCCGCGAACAGCGCCTCGCGACCGAATAGCACGCGCGGCTCCAGCACGCCGCCGAACGGCTCGCCGAAGGTGGTCAGGCCCTCGTTCGCGGCCGCCGCCGCGCCCTGGATCTCGTGGACGCTGACCTCCTCGCCGATGCCCATGACCACGACCTGCCGGCCCGACGGGTCGGGCGGGTTGCCGCACACCGGCACGCGCGGGTCGGTCACTCGGATGGTCACCTCGGTGCCGCAGGCGTAGTTCCAGTAGACGTTGCAGGGCAGCGGCGGGTGGTAGACCGTCGTCCAGACGCCGCCGATATTGTACTCGACCCAGAAGTACAGGTCGGGATGATCGCCGAAGCAGCGGTACCAGTAGGTCGTATCGAAGCGGCCCTGCGCGTCGGTCTCCAGCACCGCGATCTCATCGCAGCGATAGCGCCACCAGAACCACGGCCAGCGGCACAAGTAGGGCCGGATCAGATCGAGGTTGAGCGTCAACGCATCACGGACCACGTTCGGCGAGGACGAGAGCAGCGCGGCCCGCGTCGCGGCGGGCAAGGACGTCAGACCAGGCGGCTCCGGCTGCGGGTTCAGCGCGGCCAGGGCGCTCGCGCGCGCCAGGCCGGGCGGCTCCGGCTGCGGGTTCAGCTCCACCATCCCCCGCATCGAAGCGGCCCGCTGGATGCGCGCCGCGCGGGGCGGCAGCGGCTGCGGGTTCAGCGCGGCCCGCTCGAAGCGGCGGGCGATATTCTCCGGCGATGGGTCGATGAAACCGGGGTCGATCTGGAACGGCGGATCAGGGATCGGGTCGGGGATCGGCCGCACCAGCTCGCGCAGCAGCTCATCGCGCAGCCGGAAGACCAGGTGGTCGGGCAGGCGCAGGATGTACCACGGCAGCCGGTCGACCTCGCAGATATGCACGCGGGCGTGACAGACCGGCAGCTCGCTGATCGTACCGCCCAGCGAGATCGGCTTGACCACCTGGCCCCGAATCCGGCATCGGCACCACAGCCAGTCGCGCCAGTGTAGCTCCGGGATCGGCGCCAACTCCAGGACCTGGCTGGCCGGGTCGAGCCGCAAGACCGGCTCGTAGGCGTTGAGCTTCTGCATCAGCTCAAGCGTGGGCTGCTGCTTCTCGCGGCCCTCCGGCGGCGGCGGGCCGAGGAAGATGCGCGGCCGGTGCAGCCTGCGCGCGTCGAGCGCAAGCTTGACATACTCGCCTTCGAGCGGCGCCCCGGTGACGAAGTTCCCGGCGCTATCGAACACATAGGCGATGACTCGCAGATCCTTGGCCGGCTCCCCCTCGAATGGTACTTTGAGCTCGATGACCTGCTCCCCGCGATCGTTGGTCGACATTGGTTGAGTCTCCTTCTACAGTACACGTGAGCCGTCGTAATGACGTGCTTGGAGCGACAAGGCCACGATCGATCGCTACCGGCAGCAGCGATACGCGACCGTGCGAATTGTCTTCTCCGCTACACTCAACGTTGGGCGCGCAGCAATTTGGGCGCACCTGGAGCAGATGCTCGCGACATACGGTCGTATTTACCTCCTAAAAGGGGGAGTTTGAGGGGGCCGCCCCCTCAAGAACTCTTTTTCTACCATCCAGACCCTGCGACAAACGGACTTTTCAAACAGTCTCTAACAACGGCGTTCCCGTCATAACCGGCTCTCGATGATCTTCAAGCGTCTCGGCGGCATGATCGAGATCGGGCTCGGCCCAATATGTCCCGCGTCGGTATGGCCCGTAATCGCGTTCCAGCTCCACCAGTTGGTAGCGCACCGGGTAGCTATTTTCCGGTGTCATGAAGTCCATAGTGCCGGAGTAGCCGGTCGCCACCACTGGCTTGCCCAGCGCCATGGCTTCGGCCATCGTCAGCTCCTTCGAGCGGAATGCGCTGCCCAAGCATTCGAGTGACTGGATCGCTGAGGGCCACGAGCGCCGGCTGGCCACCACGCTCTGCTTGATCGGCAGGCTGGGCCGGCGGAGATTGCAGCGGCGCAGGCAGTATCGTGGCGCAGATCGGCGCCTGGGCCAGCAACTGCGCCATCTGGTCGTAGAAAAATGCCCCGCTTATGAGCCGGTACGGCGCCAGCGCCATGCGCGCGCCAGGAGGTAGCTCGGCGCGGCTGTGGAATGGGCTGATATGCTGCGGATCGAAGTGCTGCTCGATCGCGGCCAGGAAGGTCGGATGAAGCGCGCCCGGCAGCTTCAGCACAAAAAGTTTATCATCCGCCCGCAGATCGACCGCTGCTGCCGCAGAGCCGCGCTGCTTAGAGACCGGCGGGCTGTCGGACGGGTATGGCGCCGGGCTCCACCTGCAGCCCACCTTCGTAGGCGTGCAACACGTCCAGCGTAGAGACGACCTATATCGAAAGATCTGCCTGGCGAAAATCGCCCGGTCGAAACTATCCCAGGCCAAGCCGAGCGCTCGTGAAATCGTGTAGCCCTCATCTTCTGCGTACTCCGCCAGCGCCACCAGCGCATCATCCCCGCCGATCAGCGCCAGGGCGAGAACACATGCGGCCGCCTCGTCTTCGCTGTACCAGGGTCGGTCTTTCAGCAATGGGATAACTTTCGGCCCGGCCGCCGCCAGCAGCCTGGCCTCGTCTGGTGGGCCTGGTCCGCGATCGATGCCTGGCTGGGATCGCCGATATGCTGCGGCGCTGGATCGGATAGGGGGTTTACGATTTACGATCAAGCCGTAGGGCGGAAGGCAAATCGCCCTCAATGAAAACAACGAACGCCATGTAGAAACGACCGATCTGCTCACACCGCGCGAGACTACGGACCACGGACGACCTGTCCCGCCGCCTGTTGCAGCGCCGCGACATCCGCATCCGGCAGATCCACCGTATTCGCGACGCCCGCCGGGCTCTTGCCGTAGAAGGTCGCGTAGAACACGCAGGCCGCCAGGTAGGAGCCGGCCAGGGTTGGATGGCTTTGGTCGGCCTCGTAGAGCGCCACTTGCGGCGCGTCGCGCTGGGCATGTTGCCAGGCACTGCCGACCGGGGCGACGATCGCGCCCAACTCGCGGGCGATCCGCGTGTAGGCATCGTCGATCGCCCGCTGGTCCGCCGGCGACTGCTGGCGTGCCCAGGTCAGGAACAGCACCGTCTTGCCGCCCTGGCGCTTGATCTCCCCGTCGAACAGGCGCACAGCACGATGCATGGCGCTGGGGTCGGCGATCGGGCGCAGGCTCTGCTCTTGCAGCACCACGTAGTCCCAGCCGCCGCGCGCCAGGGCCGCCCGCGCCTCGCCGCTGCGCCAGTGGTCGTCGAGGGTCGCGCCGCCGACCGCTATCATGGTCGGGTCGAAGCGGGCCGGCTGGCCTGCCGCGTCGGCGATCTGGGCGATGAGCGTGGGCAGATCGTGACCAAAGGTGTAGCTGTTCCCGATAAACAGCACCTTAATTCGCGGTCGAGTCGCCTCAAGGACCATACGCACCCCCAGCGCGGTGAGCAACCCCAACGCCACAAGCAGCGCCAAGCCGAGCGTAAGTGTTCGTCGCATCATCAGAGGGAATACTCCTCAAAAAAGCCGTGTTGCAGAATTGTACACCATTCGTTAACGCTTCGATCGTCTATACCAACCTGTCCCATATTACACTCCAGTTGGCATTATCTGATGCAGCGCTGTAGGGCCAGGGATGCCGTTGGCGGCTTCGTGCTCAGGCACGGGGGCCGATTGTGGTAAGCTGATGGCTTTACAATGCCCAGGTGTATGCAATCTTAATGTAGAGGCCTATATGTAGATTCTCTTGCCGCTCCTGTTTGATCCCAACTTGCAATACATCCTAGCCTGGAGTCAAACTTCTGTGCCTTACAATCTCAACACTTGTGTCCATGCGCTCGTCGCAGAGCAGGCCGAGCGCATGCCCGACGCCATTGCCGTGGCCGATGGGCAGGGATCTCTCACCTACAGTGAGCTAAATGCCAAATCCAATCAGCTCGCCCGCTACTTGCAGGCGCGGGGGGTCGGACCAGAAATCATGGTGGGCATCTGCATGGAGCGGTCTGTTGATCTCGTGGTCGCTTGTCTAGGCGTCCTCAAGGCCGGAGGCGCCTATGTTCCGCTCGACCCGGCCTGTCCGATCGAGCGCCTGGCCTTGATGCTGGCTGATGCCCGCGTTCCGGTTCTCGTGACTCAAGAGCGGCTGCGTAGCTCGATGGCAGCACACGCGCCACAGTTGGTTTGTCTGGACACCGACTGGCCGTGCCTCGCGCAGGAGTCGGCGGAGAACCTACCTGCACAGCCCTCGCTCAGGAATCTCGCCTACGTGATTTACACATCAGGCTCAACCGGCAAGCCCAAAGGGGTCCCGATCGAACATCGCGGTCTGCTCAACTTGATCACCTGGCACCAGCGGGCGTTCGCCATCTCGGCCGCCGACCGAGCAACCCAGCTTGCCGGGCCGGCGTTTGATGCGTCCGTCTGGGAGCTATGGCCCTATCTGGCCATTGGAGCGAGCGTCCATATCCCAGACGAGACCACTCAACTTACGCCGGCCCACCTGCGCGATTGGTTGCTGCACCAGGCCATCACGATCTGTTTCCTCCCAACCCCTTTGGCCGAGCAGGCGATCGACATGGCCTGGCCCACACAGGCATCTCTGCGCTTCCTGCTGACCGGCGGTGACCAACTGACTCGACCCCCCCGACCAGGCTTGCCATTCGCACTGATCAACAACTACGGGCCGACCGAAAATTCCGTCGTCTCGACATCGGGGCCGGTGCTACCAGGCCATCAGAATGGCACACTGCCGGACATCGGGCGTCCAATTGACAGCGTCTGCGCCTATATTCTGGACACCCACCTGCAACCAACCCCGGTTGGCGTGCCTGGAGAACTGTGCATCAGGAGTATCGGGCTGGCGCGCGGCTACCTCAACCAGCCGGGGCTGACCGCCGAGAAATTTGTTCCCGACGCTTTCACCCTTGAGCTAGGTGCCCGAATGTACCGCACCGGCGACCTGGCGAGCTGTCGATCGGATGGCACAATTGAGTTTCTGGGCCGGATGGATCAGCAGGTCAAGATACGTGGCTTCCGAATTGAGCTCGGCGAGATCGAGGCTACGCTGAAGCAGCACTCACGTGTGCGCGATGCCATTGTCGCCTGCGAATCTGATGGGCACGGCGCTCCCGAGAAACGACTTGTGACGTATGTTGTTCCGTCCATCGCCGGTAAGCCGGGCAGTTCGTCGTTCATCGCCGAGTTGCGAACTTTTCTACAGACGAAGTTGCCGGAGTACATGGTACCATCGGCCTTTGTGCTGCTTGAAGCCCTCCCGCTTACCCCGAACGGCAAAGTGGATCGGCGGGCGTTGCCCGCCGTGGAGGGGTACAAGACAGCGCTCGAGCTGGCAGAGGCGCCACGCACGCCGGATGAGATCGTGCTGGTAAAGATCTGGGCGACCGTATTGGGATGTGCCCGTGTCGGCATCTATGACGACTTCTTCGCGCTCGGCGGCCATTCGCTGCTGGCGACACGCGCGATCGAGCTTGTCAATGCCACCTTCGACCGCAATGTCTCGCCACGCCTGTTATTCGAGGCTCCGACCGTCGCCGCATTCGCGCAGGCAATCGGGAGCGGCTCTGCTCGACCAGCGTCGCTAGCGCCGGTGGATCTGGCTGCGGATGTCGTCCTGGACCTTTCCATCAGGCCGCCGGCGACCACGGGGCGGCTGCTCGACACGGCACCTGAGAGGATCTTCCTGACCGGAGCAACCGGCTTCCTCGGCGCGTTTCTGCTCCACGAGTTGCTGGTACAAACCAGAGCCACCATTTACTGCCTGGTCCGCGCCGTAAATGCCCGGCAGGCCAGCCTACGCATCCAACAAACGCTTACCGAATATCAGATCGAGTACCACGATTGGCACCATCGGATCATCCCTGTGGTCGGTGATCTGCGTGATAGCCGGCTCGGGCTGAGCGCGCAGACCTTTCAACACCTGACTCACACCATTGATGTTATCTACCATGCCGGAGCGCAGGTACACTACCTGCATCCTTACGACGCACTCAAAGCGGCCAATGTCCAGGGAACCGTCGAGGTCCTTCGGCTGGCATGCGCGATACGCCCCAAACCTGTCCACTACATCTCCTCTATCGCAGTCGCATTGGTGAGCGAGGGAGCGGCGTGTGTGCGCGAGGACGACGACCTGGCCGACTGCACGAGTTCGAAGGGGTATGATCAGAGCAAGTGGGTGGGCGAGGGGATCGTGCGCCGCGCCCGAGCGCGTGGTCTTCCGGTCGCCATCTACCGCCCAGGACGCATTGGTGCTCACAGCGGCACAGGAGCGGGTAACCCGGACGATTTTTTTATGCGATTGTTAGCGGGCTGCATCCAGATCGGCTTGGCCCCCGACATCCCCTTGCTGGAAAACCTGATCCCCATCGATTACGCCGCGCAAGCGATCGTACACCTGTCGAAGCAGCCGGAGTTAGTCAACAAAACGTTCCACCTGCTGAACCCACAGCCAATCGGATGGCAGTGGGTGGTCGACGTGGCTCAACAGTCCGGCTACCCGCTGCGGCTCGTGCCATACATAGAATGGCACAACGCACTGACGCAGGCTGCCTCATTCGACCTCGGCCAGGCGCTGCACCCTCTGCTGACGGTAGTCCCGGAGGCTCAGGCAGCGCAGTGGATAGATTACCTGGCCAAGCATATCTTCGATACGCGTAATACACTGGCGGGGCTGGCCGGCAGCAAGATACGCTGCCCCCCGATCGACGCGCCGCTGGTGCAGCGTATGCTTGCCAATGCCGTCCACCGTGGGTTGGTGGCCGCACCGATGCTTGCTCACCATGGCATCACCCGAGCATAGTGGCTTATCTCACAGAGCTTGCGGTGAAAGGGAGGCTCGGAGAGGGCCTCCCCACAAAACCATCGTAGTGGACCAATGGTCACGTTTCGGTATCATTATTGTGCTAGAGTAGAACAAAAAGTGCTTTGATTGAATATAAATCAATAAATCAATAAAGGAATAATATGGCCTCACCTTTCAATAGCCTACGTGCCAAGCTCCTGCTCACCACACTTGTCTTTCTGGTGACGCTAGCGAGCGCTCTGGCACTACTCGTAACATATGGCTTTCGCGAGACACAGCAGAATGCGAAGCAGCAGAGCATTGCCGGTTTACAGATTCAGGGGCGTGACTCACTTCAGGCGCTCATCGAGCGTGAAGGCCAACTCACCACCCTCTACCTTCAGCACCCAGCGGTGGCGGGTCGAACCGCTGTCGAGTATCTGCGCGCAATGATGCAGCTTGACGACGAAGCAGCGCCGCAGCAGCCGACACAGCTCAGGCAGCACCGCGATGCCCATGTATTTGATCCCAATCCGGCGCGCCGGAGTGACTTGTTCATCCCTAACTTTGTGTCGCTGGCCGATACGGCGACGCAGCGGGCGATTCGCAACTCTGCATACCTTGATGCGCTCGCACCGGCGTTGTTGCAAGAAAATGCACAGGCAATTGCGATGTACTATGTCAGCCCTCAGGATGTCCTCCGCTACTACCCGAAGGACTCACTCGAAGGCTTCTTGCCGCCTGACGCGAAGATGACGCAGGAGCCCTGGTTCGAGCCGACCGGCCCGCAGGCCAATCCTGCCCGCCATACGACGTGGTCTCCGCTCTATCTCGATGACGCGGGTAACGGGCTGATGATCACCACCTGCTCGCCGATCTATGATGGGGATACGTTCGAGGGCGTAGTCTGCCTCGATGTAACGCTACAACAGATGGTCAATCATCTGAATCAACTCAAGCTGACGCCGAACAGCTATGCCTTCTTGGCCGACGCGACTGGGCGGCTCATTGCCGGCCCTCCCATCGCGATTAAGGAATTGACCGGATATGACGCGATCCCCATTCCGCAGGATACCAATCAAACGATCGGCCTGATGCTCACCGACCCAAAGATTCGCGATATGGTCAGGGAGGGAACCAACGATATTCAGACAGTTGAGGTTAGCAATAAGCCGGTGTTCCTGACGACAGCGAAGCTTGCAGACCTGGATTGGCGCCTCGTCGTGGTCGCACCTGTTGACGAAGTCACCAGGCAATCCAACACCGTTGTCGCGGCTATTCAGGAAGGTACGGCAGCAACGGTCCGCTCAACGATCGTTACAATGGGTGCGTTTTTCATCTTGGCAGTGGGTGGTGCAGCCATCTTCAGCATCCGCCTCACACGGCCGATTGCCAAGCTGGTCAAGGGCACGCAGGCAGTTGCAGGCGGCGATCTCACCACCACCCTTACGATTGAGTCGAAAGATGAACTCGGCATCCTTGCCGCATCCTTCAATCAAATGACTGAACGGCTGCGAGCGCAGCGCGCCACCACAGAGCAGGCCCGTCTTGTGGCTGAACAAGCCAACCGCGCGAAAAGCGAGTTCCTGGCCAACATGAGCCATGAGCTCCGCACGCCGCTGACGGCGATTATCGGCTATAGCGATCTGCTCCAGTACCAGGTGCAGGAGCACGGCGAGCTCAGAATCTCCGACGTCGATAACATCCGCCAGGCTGGGAAGCATCTCCTCGCAATCATCAACGATATCCTCGACGTTTCGAAGATCGAGGCCGGCAAAATGGATCTCGACCCGGTCGGCTTCCGAGTGGCGCCGCTGATCGAGGAGGTTGTGGCGACGATCCAACCGCTGGTCGAGAAAAACAGCAACACACTGGTCGTACGCTGTGACGAGCGCGCCGGATCGATGTATAGCGATATGACCAAGGTACGTCAGGTGCTCCTCAACCTGTTCAGCAACGCAGCCAAGTTTACGGAGCATGGCACGATCACGCTGAAGGTCAGCCGTGAACGGATCGATGATTCAGAGTGGGTGTGTTTCAAAGTGGCCGACACGGGCATTGGTATGACTCCAGAGCAGGTGAGCAATCTCTTTCAGGCGTTCAACCAGGCCAATGCTTCGACCACGCGCAAGTACGGCGGTACTGGCCTTGGGCTGGCGCTCAGCCAGCGCTTCTGCCGCCTGATGGGTGGCGGCATTACTGTGATGACCGAGCCGGGCATGGGCTCCACGTTCACCGTCCGCCTCCCAGCGGTTATCGAAGGCATGGACATCGAGCCCTCCATGCTCATCGATGTCGACACAGAGATCCTGCGCTTACCACCGTCGGCCGAGGCCGCGAACTGGCTGGGTAGCCTGATTCTGGTGATCGACGATGATCCGGTGGTTTGCGATGTTATGACACGCTTCTTGACCAATGAGGGTTTCCTGGTCGAGACAGTAACCGATGGCAAGGAGGGGCAGCGTATGGCGCAAGAGATCCGGCCGGATGTCATCATTCTCGATGTCCTCATGCCGGGCGTAGACGGATGGGAAGTGCTGGCGGCGCTTAAATCCGACCCCAATCTCTCCGATATCCCGGTGATCATGTTGACGATTGTTGACGATAAAGATCGTGCCTTCATGCTGGGCGCTACTGACTACCTGATCAAGCCTATTGATCGAGGACACCTGATCCAGATTCTGAAGAAATATCATCTCATGTCCCAGCGACATGGCCACCCACGAGGAAGTAAAGGGGCCAATGTAATGACTAAGATTCTTCTGGTCGAGGACGATCCGATGATTCGAGATGTGCTCTCTCGTCGCCTGATGATCGAGGGGTATGAGGTCATCGTAGCCGCCGACGGCGTGCAGGGTGTGCAGCGTGCTCGGGTGGACCGCCCTGAGCTGATTGTGATGGATATGGGCCTTCCAGTGCTAAACGGCTGGCAGGCAACTCATCGGATCCGCTCAATGCCCCTCACGCGCAATATTCCAATCATCGCGCTCACAGCTTATGCCTTGAAGGAGGATCGCGCCAAGTGCCTCAACGTGGGCTGCGATGATTACGAGACCAAGCCGGTGGACTTTACCCGGCTGCTCGAGAAGATCCGGTTTCTGCTCGACAAAGCGAGGGTTGATTCAGGCGCGACTGCGACGGATATGGCAACGAGTTCGGAAGTGCCGCCGGCCACCTGACAGTCTCTCAGCCCTTGAGCTGGCCCAGCAGCCCGCGCGCCGCCTGCGCCAGCAGCAAAGTATCCACCCCGGCGACGATCAGCGTATAGCCGCGGTCGATATACGGCTTGACCGCCTCGGCCGATACCCCGAAAATGCCAAGCCGCATGCCGGCCTGGCGGCAGACGTTCGTCACCTGATCGATCGCCTGGGTGACGTCGGGGTGGTCCAACTGGCCCATGCGCCCCACGCTGGCCGACAGGTCATACGGGCCGACCAGCACGGCGTCAACCCCCTCCACGCCCACGATCGCCTCGATCTGCTCCACCGCGGCGATATGCTCGGCCTGAATAACCACCGCGACGCGCTCATTGGCCGTCGCCAGGTACTCGCGCATCCCCAGGCCGTAGCCGTGCGCCCGCCCGACGCCGACGCCGCGCGTGCCGGCTGGGGCATACTTGGCCATACGCACGACATGCTCGGCCCGCGCCACGGAGTTGACCTGCGGCGCAATAATCCCGGCCGCGCCAATATCGAGCGCCTTCTTGATCGGCACCTCGGCCGCCAGCGGGACGCGGACCAGGCACGGCGTCGCGCCGGCACCCTGGAGCGCCGCTTGGAGGTCGCGGGCCTCGAAGACGCCATGCTCGCCATCAAGGAAGAGCCAATCGAACCCGACCGCAGCCATGATCTCGGCCACCTCCGGCGAAGGGAGGGTGATCATCGTCCCCACCAGCAGGTCGCCCTGCCGCAGGCGCGCGCGCAGTCCATCGGTCATTGTTGCACCTCCATACCTGGCGCATTTACGATTAGAGTGGTACTTTTCTTCCTTTTGTCGTCGATTTTTGCCCGGCGGGGCAAAAATCGACGGCAAAAAGATGGGTGAAGTACCTTGCTGCCGAACTTCCTGAGCTTGACGAAGGGCAGGCAATAGCGGCGTTGCGAACGCCACCGCGCAACTCCCGACATTATAGAGCATCTGCGCCCGGCACAGAAATCGAACGCGAGAACAGCTCCATATCCACGAACTGCGCCCCGATGTGCATCCCGTTCGGCTCCACGCCGTAGGGCACAAAGCCACTACGCCGGTAGAGCTGGCGCGCCGGGCATGTTCCCAACCGCCACCGTCAGCTTGAGCTGCGACACGCCGGACAGGCCGCGCAGGTGGATCACCGAAGCATCGATCAGCGCGGCGCCGATCCCGCGCCCGCGCGCCTCTGGAACGACATAGATCGGGCCTAACGTGGCCATGTGCCGCAGCTTGGCCCGCAGATCCCGGCCGAGCGCGACAAAACCGACCAGCTCGCGCTCCAGCCAGGCCCCGATCACCACGAAGCGATCGGGCGCGGTGAGGTTCCGGGCCGTGAATTCGTCGATCGGCACGCGCTGAAACTCCTCGACGGTCGCCCCAAAGGCTTCGGGATGCTCGCTTACGCCGCGTAGCCAGACATCATATAGATCGGAGCCGTCGTGCTGAGAGAGAGGAAGAATCTGCATCTGGCGCACTCCTTCCGACATCACGCCGATCAGCATAACAAAGGGGAGGGGCTTGGGGAGGGCTGCCCTCCTCACATTCCCCACCCAACCAGGCTTATGCCGAATAACAAAGGGAGGGGTTTGGGGAGAGTCGTCCTCCCCAAAATCCTCACCCAACCAGGCTTATTTGGAGAGCAAGTCTGCTCGGATAATAGCGCCCGGTGGGCAGAAAACAATGCGTCGTTCGGCCCTTTTTCTGGGTTAACCGAGGAGGTATAATGGAGCTGTAAGAGCAAGCGCTGATCAGAATACGTTTCAGGCAGTAGGTCAAAGCCCCTGAAACCTTCGCGTGACTTCGCGTGACTTCGCGGATGGAAATACGTTACTGCCGTTAGCTGCTCGCGCCGCTGTAGTGCCGCACGCCCGACCGCCACACCTGCCCGGCGACGACCAAGCTCACCGCGCCGACCGCCAGAAAGAGCAGCACCTGCCACCAGCTTAACTCGCCCCTCAACGCCTGTAGCGGCACTGTGGTCGCGACGGCGATCGGCACCACGAAGGTGATGATCAGCCGCAGCCAGGGCGGGTAGATCGTGGCCGGGTAGCGCCCCGCTTCCATCAGTGCGTGGAGAATGGTGACGTTGTTGTCGAACTTCACAAACCAGAACGTGCAGGCGATCAGCACGATCCACAAACTGTAGATGATCAGCGCGCCCGAAACCGCCAGCAGCAGAAAGCTCGCCACCTGCAGCGGCGCGGCGCTGGCCCCACTCATACGCACGCCGACCCCCAGCAGGACCAACGCCAGCCCGATATCCCACACCCGCCAGATCACGATCCGTGAAAAGCTGACCAGAAATTGGCTATTCACCGGCTGGAGCAGCGTGTAGTCGAGCGAGCCGTCGCGCACGCTGGCGTTGAACTTCTCGGTGTTGGGCGAGATGATCGCGACCATCAGCGTGTTCACCAGGCGCCACACGCCCAGCAGCGTGACCAGCTCGCCCGGCCCCCAGCCGCCGAGTTGGGGAGTGTTGTTGAAGATGATGCTCAGGCTCAACAGCTCCCAGCCAAGCCACATCAGGCTGAGCAGCACATTAATCACCGTATCGGTTCGGTAGGCCAGCTCCTGCTGGATGTTGATCTTGAGCAAGGTCGCGAGCAACTTCGCCGTGTGCATAAGCCTCACCTGTGGGGAATTGAGAATTGAGAATTGAGAATTGAAAATTGAGAACCTGTAGGGCAGGCCCTCCGTGGCCGCCGGGATAACGCAACACGCAACACGCTTCACGGCAATCGTAAATGCGCTAGGCGCCGACCGCCGAGAAGCGTTTCACCCCCGCCCGCCAGACCAGGAGGAAGCAGACCAGCGCCACACCAAACCAGGCTGCCCCCAGCACGAAATTGTAGATGATCGCATCGGGCGGCACCCGGCCGAGGATCAGCTGGATCGGGAAGAAGATCATCAGCTGAAACGGCAGTACCTGCGCGATCTGCTGGATCGTGGGCGGCAGCAGGTCGAGCGGCACGAATAGCCCGCCTAAGAGCACGACTAGCGCGTAGTAGAACTGGTTCAGCGCGTACACCCGCGTAGTCCAAAAGGCCAGGCAGGTGATGATCGCGCCGAGCAGAAACCTGATCCCGAAGCCGATGACGATCGCCGGGACCGCCAGGAGCAGCGACTGCGGCGTCACGGCGCTGAAATCGGGGCGGAACAGGATGACCAGCACGATCCAGATCAGAGCCAGGACCATCAGATTCAGCACCTTGAAGGCCAGGTTATTGACCAGCGTATTGGTCAGAATCGGATGCACCGGCCTGAGCAGCTCACTCGACAGCGTGCCGTCCTGGATCTTATAGGCCAGGATATGAAAGGTGATCTCGCTGGTCAGGTTGTCGACAATCAGCAAGATCAGGTAGTAGGTCGTGAAGTCATTGGCCGTCAAGCCGCTCACGGAGCCCTGGCTCTGCGCCACCGTGGTCCACACCGCGAGATAAACGATCGGCGACACCAGCCAGTAGAGCAGGTACATGAGCAAGTTGGCGCGATACTGCCACTGCTCGGCCCAGTTCACCTGCCACACGCGTCGGTAGATGCGGAGCATGCTGCTGTCCTCATGCTCAGTGAGTCACTTGATGTGCTTGCCGGGATTGGTTCGTGTTGCGTGTTGCGTGTTACGTGCTTCCTGACACGCAACACGTAACACGCAATACGCAACAGAGAATAGTCTTCCCAAGCGGCTACTCATGAAAAGCCTGCTCGATCACGTCCTCGATCGGCGGATCCTCGATCGTCAGGTCCTGCACCGGCAGATCGGAGAGCAGGCGCGCGGTGATCGGCGCGACCTGGTCGGCCTGGACCTGGATGCGCCGGCTGCCGTCGCCATTCTCGCTGGGCATAAGCGTCCCATAGCGGCTCAAATCGACCGGCGCATCGTCCCGCAGCACCAGGCCGATCAGCTTGAACGGCGCGATCCGGCGCGTCAGGCCGCTGATACTGCCGTCGTACTTGATCTGGCCGTGATGAATGATCACGATCCGCTCGCAGAGGGCGGTGACGTCGGCCATGTAGTGGCTGGTGAGCAGGATCGTCGCGCCGGTGCGGCGATTGTACTCTTGCAGAAAGGTGCGAATGCGAGCCTGCGCGGTGATATCGAGGCCGATCGTCGGCTCGTCGAGGAACAGCACCTGTGGACGATGCAGCAGCCCGACCGCCAGCTCGCACTTCATGCGCTCGCCGAGCGAGAGGTTGCGCACCGGCTTACGCATAATCGGCCCGAGTTCAAGCAGATCGTCGAGCTGGTTCAGCGTCTGCCGGTAGTCCTCGTCGCTCAGGCGGTAGATCGCCTGGTTGAGCAAGAAGGAATCGACGGCGGGAATATCCCATGAGAGGCGGTTGCGCTGGCCCATCACCAGCGTCATCGCACGCAGATAGTCGGCCTTGCGATCCCAGGGTGTGTAGCCGAGCACCTGCGCCCGACCGCTGCTGGGGTGCAGCAGCCCGGCCAGCATTTTCAGCGTGGTGGTTTTGCCCGCGCCGTTTGGCCCCAGAAACCCCACCACCTCGCCGGGAGCGATGCGAAAGCTCACCTGCTGCACGGCATCTACCGTCCGGTAGCGGCGCCGAAAGAAGCCGCGCACCGCCGCGCCAAACCCGCCCTCGCGCTCAGGGACCTGAAAGGTCTTACTCAGGCCCTCCACGATGATCGGGTCCCCGGCCGGCGCCAACATGCTGCCTTGACCGTTTGATCGCATAATCACCCGCTTATGATATGAGCGTGACCAAAGTTCGCGGGAAAGGGAGGGGCAAGGGGAGGGCAGCCCTCCCCTTAAACCCTACCCATCCCATCGCAAGGAGTCCAGATCATTATCTGAAAGACTAGAGAAGTTGATTGTAGCACAAATTAGCGCATAAGACATCGTTCTTGGGCCTGATGTACGCCGGCAATTGTAGTACTTATGGCATGGGAAGGGCTGGGACCAACCGGCGCACCAGCACATGACCCATGCGCCATTGAGTATGGCCGCTCGGCGTGATATTATTCCACTGTCAGCACGTTACCAGTACCGCTCGATCGCGAAACCGCCGCACTACCCATCGCAGCACCGCATCACCACATCATCACACGTTTCGCCGGCGAGCAGGCCACAGAACCTAACCAGTACGTTGCTACGCAGCTCTTGGTACTGGGGCGCGTTGACCGACAGCCTTCCCACCCACCACATCATTCGGCCCTGGCATATCGCCAGGGCCGCTGTCGTTGGTCTGCGCCGATCACCCTTCACCAGCCATCGTCCAGAATGTCGTCCTGCTCGCTATGCTGCGCCTTTATTCGATACTGCTACGATAGGCTGATGGTATACTACCATCCACATGGTTCGCTACAAGGATTTTGGTGAGGTGGGGTTTGTGGAGGGCCAGCGGCCCTCCCCACGCCCCTCCCACTCTTTCAGAGAGATCGTTGTTTGGTCAGGTGGGGTTTGTGGGGAGGGCCAGCGGCCCTCCCCACACCCTTCCCGCTCTTTCAGAGAGAGTTTGGTCAGGTGGGGTTTGTGGGGAGGGCCGCCGGCCCTCCCCACACCCTTCCCGCTCTTTCAGAGAGATCAAGGAGACTCCCAATGCACCCCCCGGTCATACTGATCGTCGACGACAACTCCGGCGTGCTGGATGCGCTTGAGCGGGACATCGGCGGGCACTACCCGCAGCAGTATCGCGTGGTGCGGGCTGCGTCGGCCGAGGAGGCGCTGGCGGTGATCGACGAACTCAAGCGGCAGAACGACCAGGTCGCGGTCTTGCTGGCCGACTATGGCCTGCCGGGGATGAGTGGCATCGCCTTCCTGGTCGAGGCCCGCAAACACTACCCGGAAGCCGGTCGGGCGCTGCTGACGCCCTACGCCGATGCCGAGGACGCGATCGTCGGCATTAACGAGGTTGGAATCGATCATTACCTGGTCAAACCGTGGCAGCCGCCGGAGCAGCACCTGTACCCCATCCTGGATGAACTCCTGCTCGACTGGCAGGCCAAGGTCCGGCTGCCCTACATGCTGGTGAAAGGCATCATGGACACGCGGGTAGCGCGCATCCGCCACAGCGCCAGCCTCCAGCACGCGGCCGAGATCGTGGCGCTCTCCGGGGTGGGCGATCTGATGGTCGTCGACGACAAGGGCGCCTTTGTCGGCGTGCTCTCCGAAGGCAATATCCTACGCAATGCCCTCCCCGATTTCGATGAGATCCTAGAGGCGGGCGGAACGCTGTACGAGGCGTTTCAGCTCTTTGTACGCAAGGGCCGCGAGCTTTCCGACAAGCCGATCACGCCGCTAGTCATCCGCAGCCCGATCGTGCTGCACCCCGACGATCATGTCGCCAAGGCAGCGACGGTGCTGATCGAGCGGCAGATCCGCCGCCTCCCCGTCGTACACGACGGCCAGCTGGTCGGCACGGTCTCGCGGGCCAACATCTGCCAGGCGGTGGTCGGGACGATCTGACCGACCAAGAACAGAGAACACAGAACAAAGAACAAAGCTCGCCCAGAGCCAGAGCACGTAAGGGCGTATTGCATACGCCCCACCGAACTACATCGCATACGCCCCCACCGAACTACGAAGAACCGAGAAGCTGTAAGGCGGCCCTCCGTGGCCGCCGCCCATAGCAGCCGTGAGCCTGTAAGGCGACCCCTCCGTGGCCGCCGCCCATACGAGCCGTGATCCTGGGGCCATCCACCGGCAAGGAACAAAGCCAATGCACCCACAAGACCCGATCCCAGCCCGCCGGGTGCTGGACGCCGCCGAGCAGACCAACCGGCACCTTGGTCACGAAAATCTGGGCTTTCTCTCCGAGTCGCACGGCTTCATGCCCCGCGAGCAGCCGCTGCTCCACCTGCCCGCGTCGCACCGAGCCTGGGATGAACTGGCCGCCCGGCTACCGGACATGTTCCGCAGCCTGGAGCTGCGCCCCTCGCTCGACCGGATGCCGATCCTCGGCGCGAACGAGCATGACCTGCCGGACCGCTACCTGCTGCGCGCGGCGGCGATCATCGGCATCTTCGCCCACGCGTACCACTACGTCGAGACCGACCCGCCGCCTCGCACGCCCGACTCGATCCTGCGCCCGTGGGAGCAGATCAGCCGGCGCCTCCAGCGGCCGGCCCCGCACCTCTCGTTCATCGACCTGAACGTCTACAACTGGCGGCTGCTCGATCCGGCGCACGCCGACCCGCTGCGGGTCGAGAACCTGGCCCTGCTGATCCCGATCGTCGGCAACGAGGACGAGCGCCGCTTTCAGGCCACCCCGATCGAGCTGCTGGCGCAGTTCACCCCGATCGTCGGCGCGGTCGTGCGGGCGCAGGAGGCGATCACGCACGACGACGCGGCGGCGCTGAAGCGTGAGCTGCTGCTGATCGCCGATACGCTCAACCACCTGGCCTACGAGTCGTTCATGAAGGTCAACCCGAACGCCTACAGCAAGCTGTACGTGAACCCGGTGGTCTGGGGCAAGACCGTGGCGCCGCTGGCGACGCCCTACCAGGAGGAGATCCCCGGCCCGAGCGGCACGGCCATCCCAGCCTTTCAACTACTGGACATCTTCTTTGGGCGCCAGACCTACGCCACCAGCATCGGCCACGAGACCGCCAGGGTCCGGCGCTGGTTCCCGCCGCACTGGCAGGAGTTCCTGGTGGCGGTCGAGCAGATCTCGGCGCCGGAGTACGTGGCCCAGAGCGACGACTCGGTCCTGCAAGGCATGTTCCGGGAGGCCCTGGAGGCTTACGCCGGCGATACCGGCCTGCTGGGCCGGCACCGGCTGAAGACCTACGGGTTCCTGGACCTGTCGTTTAAGGCCGGCCGCAGCAAGACCCTGGGCGGCTTCGGCGGCGGCTTTGACGACCGCCTGTGGGACAGGATGGACACCGAGCTGGACCTGGCGCGGCTGGAGCGCTACACGCGCTACCCGCAGTCCTGCCACTACGCGCGGGTGCAGCGAGTTCGAGAACCTGGGCGCCGTCAGCCACGTGGTGCTGGACGTGCGCGGCGCCGGCATTCGCTACCAGCCCGGCGACCGCTGCGCCATCCTGCCCGAAAACGACGACGATCTGGTCGATAAGACCCTGCACGCCCTACGCGCCCGTGGGGACGAGCCCATCCAGCTCAATGGCGCCTGGCGCGCGGCGGTCGCGCTACGGGACGGCTACCAGCATGCCAAGGTGCTCTCGCTGCGCAGCCTGCTGACCTTCGGCCGCATCCGCCCGGTCGCCCGCCCGATCGCCAAGGCGCTCTACACCCTGACCCACAACGAGACCCTGCGACGGATCGTCGAGGCGCGGGCCGAGGACCAGTGGGAGCTATGGGAGCTGCTGGAGCGGCTGGCCGAGACCGGCTTCAACCCCAAGCGGCTCTGGAAGGCCCACCCCGGCGAGCGCGAAAGTATCTGCTGGATCATCCCGCCCGAGTCCTTTCGGATGTACTCGATCGCGTCGGCGATGGAGCACGGCGGCGAGAGCGCGACCGAGATCCACCTGACCGTCGGCCACCTGGCCTACCGGACCAAGGCGACCGATGTGTCGCCCGCCGGCGACCGCCGTGGCACCGGGTCGGGCTTCCTGGCCGAGGCTGGGGCCGGGCGGGAGCATCGCATCTCGCTCAAGCTGGTCCACCCGCCGCGCTTCAGCCTTCCCGCAGACCCCGCCCGACCGATCGTCATGTTCGCCGGCGGCACCGGCCTGGCACCCTTCCTGGGCCTGATCCAGGAGCACGCTCGGCAGGCAGGGGCAAATGAAAGCTGGCTGTTTTTTAGCACTCGCACCAGAACCGATACATACTACCTGGGTGAACTGGACCAGATGGCCGGCGAAGGGAAGCTGCACGTACGGGTCGCCTTCTCGCAGGACGACGCTCACGGCCGGGCCGACCCAGGCGCGGCGCTGATCGTCGAGCCGGGCCGGCGGCAGCGCATCAGCGAAACGATGCTGGAGGAGCAGAACGCGCGCCAACTGTGGCGACTGTTGTGCAGTGTGGAAGATGGCGGGCTGGGCGCGTCTATGTATGTCTGCGGGCGCACCGGGTTCGCCCGCTCGGTGATGGACGCCATTATGGCGATCCTGCGCCGCTTCGCGGAGGGGTCCGAGGCCGAGCGGCAGGAGCACGCGCGCCAGGCCCTGTGTCGCCTGATCGGCGAAGACCGCTACATGCAAGAGATCTTCACCACCTACGCCGGGCCGCAGTTCGAGCAGCCGCGCACCTACAACGCCTCGGAGGTGGTCTGCCGCAACAACGACCGTGATGGCTACTGGATGATCATCAGCGGCCGGGTGTACGACCTGACCGAGTTCGCCCACCTGCACCCCGGCGGCCTGAAGATCATCCGCTCCTACGCCGGGCATGGATGCGACCGCCGCGTACCAGAAGGTGCTCCACGACATCAACTCGGAGGTGGACGCGATGCTGGGCATGTTTGAGATCGGGGCCGTGCGGCGCCTCGATTTCGGGAGCGCGTGGAGCGTGGTCGTCGGCGAGGGCGGGATGCGCTTCGTCACGCTCAAGGATGTGTATCGGGCCTGGATCGGCCTGCTCTACACCGTCGTCGAGATGGAGAACGCGCTCCACAACGATTACGGTATCCGCGCGGAGCCGGTAACATATGATGAGGCGGCCGGCGCCGTAACCCAATCGCCCTACAAGGTCCAACTCCTCCTTCAAACCCACCAGCGCTTCATGCGCGATTACCTGGCGAAGATCGTCGGCGCGCCGCTGGAGCGCCTGTGGGCCGTGACCAGCGGCCTGCACGCCGAGCACCACGACGTGCGCTGGATGGCGCGAACGATCGGGACGATCGAGCAGGGGGCCGGCGCGCGGGCGCTGGCGCGGCTGGAGCAGCAGATCCCGGCCCGCCTCAAGGCCGACCCCGACGCGCCGCCCGACCCGCAGGCCCTGGCGTGGTGCATCGCCGTCTGTGACCTGCTGGAGCAGGAGGATACGCGGTTCCTGCGCGAGATCAAGCTGGCCCTGCGCGGCGGCGTGCAGGTGTTCGAGCAGCTCCAGACCGAAACGATCGCCAAGGGCGGTGAGCGGCTGCTGGCGGCGACCATGGAGCTGCCCGGCGTGCTTGAGGCATACTATGCGCGGGTGATGGCGGGGCAGCATTAGCCCCAGCCGCTTACCCGCTCGACCCAGGCCCGGCCGACCTGCGCGAGCTGCTCCTGACGGCGCTCCAGCAGCACGTAGATGCCCACCATGAGCAGGCCAAGCACGCCCAGCAGCATCCATTTATTTGCCGCCATGAGCGGGTCGACGCTCAACCAGATCACGCCGGCTACGAAGAAAGCGGCCCCACCGAAGAACGGCACCCGCAGTTGCCGCAGCAGGCCGTAGCCCAGCAGCAGCAGCGCCTCGCCACACAGCAGGAGCGCATAGACCTGTGATGTCAGGCCGCTGGCGCGCAACGATTGGCCCAGCGTAACGCCAAGCAACAGCATCGTCGCGCCGGCCTCGACGACCTGGGAGATCTTGCGTTGCCCCTGGAACCGCCGCAGCCCGGCAGCCAGCGCCAGCAGATACAGCCCGGCTGGGACCACAAACCATTGCGGCTGGCGGAAACCCCACTGGTAGAGCTGGCACAGGCCAGCCAGGACCAGCGCCGCGCCGGCGATATACCCGTACTCAATCTGCCGTCGGCGCACCGCCAGCGTGGTCAGCAGCAAACTCAGCATGGCCAGCGCGAAGGTCAGTGGGGGCAGATCTGCGCCTTCCAGCCCGGCCAGCAGAAGCACGGCGGCCAACGATACGCCGGCGGCCAATGGGCCAAGCCAGAGCGGCCGGTGCCAAACCGCCAGCGCCGGGAACCGAGCGGCGAGGCTCACTGGTGGCCCCGCGCGAACGGCGCCTGGGTCGAGCGCCCAGCCCACCAGGCAGAGCCCGAGCGCTTCGGCCACACCCCAGGCTATGCTCCAGCTCGGCTCGGCGCCCAGCAAGCGATGGACCGAGAACAGCCCGAGCGCCAATAGCCCCAGCGCGCCCCACGCCAGCCCTTCGCGGCGGTGCCACGATCCCAGCAGCCCGATCAGCACCGCAAGCCCCAGCGCGACCGCAGCAAACGCATCATCGGCCGGGAGCGCCAGCGCCAGGGCGCCCAGCCCACTCAGGAGCGCGACGACATAGCCCGGCTGAAGAGCAAGCGTCGGCGTGCTTGCCGGTACCCGCCGATAGCTGCCCCAGAGTCCGATCAGCGCCTGGACCCATGCCGCCGCCAGGAGTAGCAGCCCCGCGCCGGCCGGGCGTCCGCCGGGAACAAGCCAGGCCGAGCCGTTCAACAGCGCCAGATCGGCCGACAGCAGGGCCGGCGCCAGCGCCCAGCGGAGCTGGTAGAGCCAGGCTGCCAGCGCGTAGAGCAGCACCATTGCCGTCCAGGTCAGCGCCGCGTGTTGCGGGCTGCCGATGGTCGGGATTGGAGCGAAGGTGAGTAGCGCGAAGCCGACGATCTCGTAGGGGTGCGCGTAGCCCGGAGCGACCCGGCGCAGGAGCTGCCCAAGCAGTGCCAGGCCCAGCGTCAGGCCGCACAGCACATAGCCGAAGTCGGCATCCGAAGGCTGCCAGGGCGTGAAGAAGCCGCGTGTCGCAGCCAGCAGCAGCGCCGATGCGAGCAGCGCCGCCACCAGGTAGCTCAGCCATGGCGCCCGCCGGAGTGCCCCGACCAGCGCCAGAACCGCCGCCAGCGCGAGAAGCGCCGCCGGATGTTGCGCCTGCACGGCGTCCGCGGCGTCGATGCCCGCCCAGACCATCAGCAGCGTGCCGGCGCCGGCGAAGGCGCCCCAGCCGATCGCCGGCCGCGACCAGCACGAGCCCGGATGGTGCAGCAGTGTCCCGCCCAGCAGGTAGATCGCGGTAAAGGCCAGGCCAAGGCCCATCCAATAGTCAGGATTACCCGCCAGGCCCAGTTGCTCAAGGCCGATCCCCGCCACGAGCAGCGCGTTCCCTAGCGCCGCCGCCGCCCAGATCTCGCGGCGGCGCAGCAGCGCCTGGAGCACCCAGAACCCGGTCAGCGCTGCCATGCCGGCCAGCCGGGTCTGCTCGTCGAACGTAGTCGCGCCGCCGGCTGTGAGCGCCAGCAGCGTGGCGAGGACTTGGAACGCCGGATCGTAGGGTTGCCGGACTCGCCCAGGCCAGCCGTAGGCAGCCAGGGCATATAGCGCGGCGAGCGGCAGCAGCACAAGCCCGCGCTGCCCAGCGCTCAACAGCGTCAGATCAAGCAGCGTCATGGCCCAGACCGGCAGCAGGAGACCGGCGGCCAGCAGCCCCAGCGTCGCGAGCGTCAGCCGTGCCCGTTCGGCCAGCCAGCCGAACCGCCCGGCGTGGTAGGCCAGTGTCACCGTCAGGCCCTGGGCTAGCAGCAGGGGCAGCGTCCAGCGCGCCGTCTGCTGGTGCTGGAGCGCCGAGGCGAGCGCCAGGAGCGCCAGTGCGGCCGCGCCGACATAGCCGGGCAGGCCATACGGGCGGGCACGCGGCTCAAGCACCAGCGCAAGGCCGATATACGCCAGCGCCAGGGCCGCCAGCGCCACCCCCCACCAGGGCCGGCCCAGATCGAGCGCCCACAGGCTGGCCAGCAGCGCCAGTGGTGGCAGGGCCGCCGTAGGCCAACTCCAGGCGGGTCGCCGCTCGATCAACGTGGCGAGCAGGTAGAAGGCTGCACCGGCCCAGAGCGTCAGCGCCAGCACGCCGGCGCGTAGGTCGCCGCCCGCGCTGAGTGTAGCGGCAACCAGCAGCGTTGCCGGCACGCCGATATAGGCGATCCAGCGCGGCGCGGCGGCAAGCTCAGGCGCCGACCGCCGCAGCCACGCTGCGAGCGGAAGGTAGCATGCCAGTGTCACAATCAGGGCCACGGGCAACCATTCATCACCTATGAAGCTAAACGCGGCCAGCACGGCGCTCGCGGCGGTGAGACAGCCGGCGACGGCGAACAGCAACTGGCGCAGGCGCCAGGCGGCGACGGCGTAGATCGGAAGACTCAGCGCCGATGCCAGCAGCCAGGCGCCGCGCGGCTCAAGCTCCAGTAGGCCGGGCCGCGAGAGCGAGAACGCGACGACCGGCACGAGCGCCCCGCCAACTGCCTGGAGGCCAGCGCCGGCGCGCTCCAGCCCCCAGCGCCGCCGCATCGCGTCCCCGCCGCCCCACAGCCCACCGCAGACGCTGGCGAGAAGTCCGAATTGGAAGATCGGCGGGAAGCTGGCCCAGTTGAAAATGACCAGCACCAGCGCCGAGATCACCAGCAGGAAGGCGCCCAGAAACAACAAGGTCTGCCGTGTGCGCATGGAAAGCGCGGCATCCCAGAGCTGCTCGCCCCAGGATCGGCGCGGAGCCACCGGAACATCCGAAGTTGCAGCGGGAGCAGACTCCACCGCAGCCGCCGACGCGAACGCAGGCGCGACCGCCGGGAGGAGCGCTGCCGGGATGGCGGCCGGCTGGTGCGCCATGCGCTCTTGCGCGATTAGCCCGTGTACCTGCTGCGCCAGCGCGTCGGGCAGCCGGTCCTCGGCCACCCAGCGCCGCAGCAGGGCGTCAAACGCATCGAGCGAGATCTGCGCGGGCGCGGCAGTTGGGTTGACGGTCGCCGTGGACTTGGAAGCCCGGCGCACGACCCAGATGATCAGCCCGATCACCAGCGCGAGCGGGCCGATGACGCAGAAGCAGAACAAGAGCAGCGCGGCGATCACGTCCATAGAGCCTCCTGGATGTCGAATTTCGATGTGTCTCTATGCCATTATACCCGGTGAAAAAGGGGTTTGAGGGGGCAGTCCCCTCAGTCTGCCCCACTCACACTGTAAGATTGTCCAGGATCGCATCCAAACCTTGAACGTGGTACAATACGCCCACGCCAGAGGCGTCATATATGCACATCCCCTCCCCGCCACGCAATCCCGCACTTAAACGCGATTTGGTATCAATCGTCGAACGCTCTGCCGGCCTCGGCAACCCGGTCGGACGGAGCGTCGGTGGAGCAAAGGAGCTGCCTTATGACAATCGTCGCCCAGCTTCTGCAAGCCAAAGGTTCTGACATCTGGTCAGTCACGCCAGACACTTCGGTATACGACGCGATCATGCTGATGGCCGAAAAAGGGGTTGGGGCGCTCCTCGTCCTGCAAGGGGAGCGACTGGTCGGCATCGTCTCGGAGCGCGATTACGCGCGGAAGGTGATTTTGCGCGGGAAGTCCTCGAAGGATACACCAGTCCGAGAGATTATGACCGAGCGCGTGTTCTACGTGCGCCCCGAGCAGAGCATCGAAGAATGTATGGCGATCATGACTGATCGCCACATCCGGCACCTGCCGGTGCTTGACGGGGAGCAACTGGTGGGTATCATCTCGATCGGCGATGTGGTCAAGGCCACGATCTCCAATCAGGAGTTTCTGATCCAGCAGCTCGAAAACTATATTACGAGCAGTTAAGGAACTGGGAGAAAATAAATCATCCCGCCGCCAACGTGTTGCGTGTTGCGTGTCGGTCGCGTCCTGAACACGCAACACGCAACACGTAACAGCCTCTGGGATGCTTTTTATTTTTCGAGTCCCTAAGATATCGATGGGCTGAGAGCCTCGTGATACCCATGCCCCGTCGACTCAGCGCGATCGAGATAGCCGAGGGCGCCTTGCTGGCCGACCTGGCTGTCGTCTGCCAACTGCTGGCGGTCTACCTGCCGATCGGCGGGAGCATCTTCCAGATCTTTATCCCCACGATCTTCGCGGTGCTGGTGCTGCGGCGCAGCCTGTATGCCGGGGTCGTGGCGCTGTGCGTCGCGCTGTTTCTCGCCGGCGTCACGACCGGCGCCGGCTCGCTGATCCCCACGCTCCTGCCGTGTGGCGCCGGGCTTTTCCTGGGGCTGACTATGAAGCAGCGCCTGCCGCACTGGAGCATCATCCTGCTGGGCGTCGCCGGCGGCGCGATCACGCTGTACGGCGTCGTGCTGCTGGCCATGGTGCTGGCCGGCGTATCGCCGGCGCTGGTGGTTCGCCAGCTCCAGAGTGCCTACCGTTTCGTCATGTCGGCGGTCGAGGCCATCGCGGCCCTGGCCGGGCTGGGCGAGTGGTGGCGCGGGCGCGCGGCCCCGGCCCTGGACCCGCTGGCGCGGCAGGCGCTGACTTACTGGTGGGCCTCGCTGCTGGCGGCCTGCTGGCTGGTCGCGTGGCCGCTGGTGCTGGTCAACTATTCGATCAGCAATAGCTTGCTGCGCCTGCTTGGGTACGACGTGCGCCCATTCCCCGGTCGCCGAGTGGAGCGGCTGATCTACCAGGCCACCAGCGCGATGCTTAGGACCTGTCAAAGAATAACTTCCCGGCTTCGGAGATTGGAGATTAGAGATTAGAGATTGCTCAGGGCGCCCCAATCTCCAATCTCTAATCTCCCAGTGAGGCGTAGGATGCGCGCGTGAGCCAGATCCCGCTGATCGACATCCAGGGCGTCAGCTACCGCTACCCTGCCCAGCCTGGCCTCGGCCGAGTGGTCGGGCCGATCGTGGCGCTCCGGGATGTCAGCCTGGCGATCGGGCCGGGGGAGTACCTGGTGGTGCTGGGCCACAACGGCAGCGGCAAATCGACGCTGGCGCGCCTCTGCAATGGGCTGCTCACGCCGGACAGCGGGCGCGTGCTGGTGGCGGGCCACGACAGCCGCGACCCCAGCGCACGCCGCGCGATCCGCGACAGCGTCGGCATGATCTTCCACAACCCCGACAACCAGATCATCGCCACGGTGGTCGAGGATGATGTCGCCTGGGCGCTGGCGGCGCGCGGCATGCCGGCGGCGCTGATCCGCGAGCGGGTGGCGTGGGCACTGGCAGCGGTGGGCATCGACGATCTGCGCGGCCAGCCGCCGCACCGGCTCTCGGGCGGGCAGCGCCAGCGCCTGGCGATCGCCGGGGTGCTGGCACTGCGCCCGCGCTGCATCGTTGCCGACGAGGCCACGGCGCTGCTCGACCCGCTGTCGCGCGAGGCGATCGTGGCGCTGCTGCACCAACTCAACTGCGATCACGGCCTGGCGATCGTCCACGTCACCCACCTGCCGGAGGAAGCGGTCCTGGCAGGGCGGGTGGTGGTGCTGGAGCGCGGCCAGGTGGTGATGGATGGCCCGCCGGCGGCGATCTTCGCCGACTTGGGACGGCTGCGGCGGCTCAAGCTCGCCGTCCCGGAGCCGATCGAGCTGGCCGCGCGGCTGCGAGCCGCCGGGGTGCCGCTGGCGCCGACGGCGCTGACGGTGGAGGCGATCGCGGGGGAGATCCGAGACAAGGTGACAAGGTGACAAGATGAAGGGGCCGAGCACCTGTAGGGCAGGCCCTCCGTGGCCGCCCGGTCTCCGTGGCCGCCCGGTCTCCGTGGCCGCCCGGACGCAACGCAACACGCAACACGTTTCACGTTTCACGTTTCACGTCTCAGGCAAATCGTAAATTGACAGATCCAATCATCGTCGTTAAAAACCTTTCATATAGCTACGGCGCCGGCCCACTGCGGAAGGCCGCGCTGGTCGATGTCTCGCTGGAGATCGCGCGGGGGAGCTGCGCCGGGATCGTCGGCGTGACTGGGTCGGGGAAGTCGACTCTGGTGCAGCACTTCAATGGGCTGCTGCGTCCCAGCGCCGGCGCCGTGCTCGTCGATGGGATCGCGATCCAGGATCGGCGCGCCGATCTGCGCGCGCTGCGTCGGCGTGTCGGCATGCTGTTCCAGTTCCCGGAGGCCCAGCTCTTCGAGCGCACGGTCTTCGACGATGTGGCCTTTGGGCCGCGACAGATGGACCTGGCTCCGCACGAGGTCCAAGCGCGGGCCGCCGGGGCGCTGGAACTGGTCGGGTTGCCGCACCGCGAATATGCGCGGCGGTCGCCGTTTGAGTTGAGCGGCGGGCAGATGCGGCGCGTGGCACTGGCGGGCGTGCTGGCGCTGGCGCCGACGGTGCTGGTGCTGGATGAGCCGACCACCGGGCTCGACGCGCAGGGGCGGGCCGAGTTCTACGGCTATGTGCGCCGCGCCCAGCAGGAGCGTGGGGTCACGGTCGTCCTGGTTTCGCACGATATGGCCGAGGTCGCGGCGCTGGCCGAGCGGGTGTGGGTGCTTCATGAGGGGCGGCTGGCGCTGGAGGGGCCACCCCGCCAGGTCTTCGCGCAGGTCGAGCGGCTGCGCGCCTGCGGGCTGGCCGCGCCGCCCCTGAGCGAGCTGCTGGCGCTGCTGCGCGCCCAGGGGCTGCCGATCCCGGCCGAGGCGCTGACGATCGAGGAGGCGCTGGCCGCTCTTCGATAGTCAGTTGTCAGTTGTCAGTTGTCAGTTGTCAGTTGTCAGTTGTCAATAACAGGACTCACGTGGTCATCTCCCAGGCGTGGTCTTGGCCTTCGGCAGAATGGTACTTTTTCTTCCTTTTATCGACGATTTTTGCTCGGTCGAGCAAAAATCGTCGATAAATAAGAGGTGAAGTACCTTGCTGCCGCAGGCAATAGCGGCGTTGAGGACGCCACCGCGAATGCTTCAAAACATAGCGCTCGGAACCTACTACCCCGGCGATAGCCTGCTGCACCGGCTCCAGGCCAGGACCAAGCTGCTGGCGCTGATCTGGCTGGTGCTGTTCCTGGCGGCGGCCAACCAGCGCGAGTGGCACTTTACACCCTATGCAGTCGTGGGGGCATGTGTCTGCGGCGGTGTGGCGCTCTCAGGCATCTCGCCGATCCATATCTGGCGGCGTATGTGGCTGCTGGTGCTGCTCGCGGCGGCGGCCGGGCTGGTCGGGCTGCTGTTCGCGGAAGACGACCGCCCGCCGCTGTACGTCCTCGGCCCACTGGTGATTAGCTACAGCGGCGCCTGGCTCCTGACGACGGCCTTTGTGGTCTTCGTGGCGCTCTACGCGCTGGCGCTGCTGCTGACGATGACCACCACGCCGGTCGCGCTGGTCGAGGGGCTGACGATGCTGCTGGCCCCGCTGCGCCGGCTGCGCCTGCCGGTGGATGACTTCGCGCTGATGACGCTGCTGGCGCTGCGGTTCGTCCCGACGCTGCTTGAGGAGGCCGACCAACTGGTCAAGGCGCAGGCCGCGCGGGGCGCCGACGCCACGACCGGCGGCTTGGGCCGGCGCTTGCGTAGCCTGGGCGGGCTGCTGGTGCCGCTAATGCGCGGGGCCTGGCGGCGGGCCGAGGAGCTGGCGGTGGCGCTTGAGGCGCGCGGCTACGCCGACGCCGGCCAGCAGACGCCGCTGCACGAGGGCACGCTCGGCGCGACCGATTACGCGGTGCTGGTCCTTGTGGTGGGCATCACGCTCGGGTCACTGCTGATTTGATCACTCCCCGCCCTCCAACTGCTCCGGGGCGAGCGCCCGGCGGGTGACCTCGCGGGCGCCGGCCTCCTGCGCGGTGCGCCAGGGTTGCCCCTGCGTCGAGCGAACGATCAGATCGCAGACCTCGACCGGCGAGTCGGTGACGATCAGCAGATCCAGGTCGGCGGCGGCGATCTTGCCCTCGGGCAGCATCGTGGTCTGGAGCCAGTCCATCAGCCCGCCCCAGTAGGCCGAGCCGAACAGGATGACCGGGAAATTCTGCACTTTGCCGGTCTGGATCAGCGTCAGCGCCTCGAACAGCTCGTCCATTGTGCCGAAGCCGCCGGGGAAGATCACAAACGCCTGCGCGTACTTGACGAACATCGTCTTACGGACGAAGAAGTAGCGGAACTCGATTCCGATGTCGACAAAGGCGTTGACGCCCTGCTCGAACGACAGCTCGACGTTCAGGCCGACCGAGCGCACGCCAGCCTGCCGGGCGCCCAGGTTGCCGGCTTCCATGATGCCTGGCCCGCCGCCGGTGATGATCGTGAAGCCGGCCTCGCCAAGCATGCGCGCGACATCGACGGCCGCCTGGTAGAACGGGTCGCCCGGCTTGACCCGCGCCGAGCCGAAGATCGTGACCGCTCGGTCGAGATCGGCGAGCGCGTCGAATCCCTCGACGAACTCGGACATGATCAGGAACACGCGCCAGGGATCGGTCTGGGTAAACGGCGGCTGCTCGGGGTTGGGCGCCGCAAGCAGCTCCTCATCCTCGGTCGGCTTGCCGGCTCGATCGGCCCGGTTGCGGGAGGTTTTCTTCAAGCCCTTCTTGGTGGGCTGCGGGCCTGAGTTTGTTTTCGCCATGCTGCTTTGCTCGCTTTCTGTAGCTCACCGCGCATTATACCAAAGTGAGGGCCGGCCCAACTACTACCCCGGCTCCCAAGCCCGCTCTATTCAGCAATCGGCGTGCCATACGAGCGCCGCGTGCGATTATGGTATAATACGCGCCTGAAACGGTCACAAAGGGGCGCGAACAGAAAAAGCATCCTGATGGGTTATTTGTCATCGGTATCACCATTCTGTCTTGCGTGTTAGACAAGATTTCGGGTGACGCCGTTCTCCTTTACAATGTGGGTGGGGGAGACTGAGGGGGCTGCCCCCTCAAACCCCCTTTTTTCCCAGAACTGTAAAGCACCAAAGAACCTTGTCTTACGTGTTGTGTGTATGCTGACACGCAACACGCAACACGCAACACGTAACGCAGCCCATGTGCGCGCCCCGCACCGGGAGGAATCGTGAGCTATTCGCTGGAGCTGGGGCCATTTCACCCCGCCTGGCGCGGACCACAACGCTTCGTTCTGCGGTTCAGCGGCGAGCAGATCGCCGATATCGAATATTACGACGGCTTCAATGAACGTGGCTGCGCCGAGCGGCTGCCCCGCCTGGAGTTACCGCAGGCGCTTCATCTGGTCACCCGGCTCTGTGGCACATGCTCGTTCGCCCACTCGCTGGCCTTCTGTCAGGCGATCGAGCAGCTCTGTGGTATTGCAGTCTCCGAGCGCGCCGCCGTGTTGCGCTGCATAGCGGCCGAGCTTGAGCGGATCGCGTCGCACTTGCGCGCCGCGGCGACCGTGCTCCAGACGCTGGGCATGGATGCGCCGGCCGGGGCGCTCGATGTGCAGCGTGAGGCGGCGCTCCACGCGCTTCAAACATTGAGCGGCGCCCGCGTCATCCCCGATCTGTGCCTCCCCGGCGGGTTGCGCCGCAATCCATCGGCGCGCGAGCGCGAGGAGCTGCTTGTGGCGCAGCCCAAGCTCAACCGCGCGCTCTACCGCCTGATCGACGGCATCATTGACCACCGCGGCCTGCTGGCCCGCACGATCGAGGTTGGGGCGTTGCCGCGCGCCGCAGCCGAGCAGTTCGGCGTGCGCGGGCCGCTGGCGCGGGCCTCCGGGCTGGCGCGCGACGCGCGGGCCGACCATCCGTATGCGGGCTATAAGCGGCTGGCCTTCCAGCCGATCACCCAGGAGGGCGGCGATGTCTACGCCCGGCTGGTGCTCTTGCTGCTGGAAGCTTATGAGAGCGTGAAGCTGGTCGAGCAGGCGCTCCAGGAGCTGCCAGAGGGCGAGTGGCAGGGCCAACTGCCCCAGGATCTCCCGCGTGGGCATGGGGCTGGGACGGTCGAGGGGCCACGGGGCATGATTCGCTACCTGATCGAGAGTGATGGCCGGCGCATCACCAATGTGCGGATCGATACGCCACGGCAGCTTGACCGGCTGCTGGCGCGCACGCTGCTTTCCGGCGCCTTGATCGACAACGCTGTCGCGATCGTGGCTTCCACTGATCCGTGTACGGCTTGTGCTGAACGCTGATTTGTCAGTGGTCCGTTGTCCGTTGTCCGTTGCGGCGGGCGACAGATGGCGGCTTCATTCGTCAGTGGTCAGTGGTCCGTTGCGGCGGGCGACGGACCACTGACCACTGACAACGGACAACGGACAATAATGCTCGTTCTTGTTTTCGCTCTCCCACTGGCAGCCGCGCTGGGATGCCTGGCGTTGAATCGCTCGGTGCCGACCCGCTGGGTCGGTGTTGGGTCGGCGCTGGCGCTGGCGCTGGCCGGCGGCGTGCTGGTCGCTGTCTACCTGCGCGACGGGGTGCCGCTGACGCTGTTCGACTACCCCTGGACCAGCTTCGACGAGCGTGTGATTCGCTTGGTGCTGCGCTTCGATGCGTTGAGCTGGCTGTTCGCGCTGCTGGCGCTGTTTGGCGGCGCGCTGGGGCTGCTGGCGCTGGCGTTGGCGATCCCGCCGGATGTGCGCGGGTTTGGCGGGTTGTTCGCGGCGCTGCTGCTGGCGCTGCTGGCGACGCTGGTGGGCCTGGCGAATCTGGAGCCGCTGCTGCTGCCATTCGCCTGGACGTTGGCAGCGCTGGCGGCGTTTATGGCGCTGCGGGCGAGCGGCGCCCTGGCAGGCATGGATGCGCCACTGATCGTGCTGCTGATCGGGCTGCTGGGCGCGCTGATCTTGCTGGCCGCAGGGCTCGCGCAGCGCCCCGGCGCGACGGTGCTGCCGGTCGCGCTGGTCTGCTGGACGGTGGCCGGGCTGCTGGCGGTGGGGGCGCCGCCGTTTCACGCGCTGGTCCAGCAGCCGGCCCATGGCCCGGCCGCGCTGGCCGGCGTGCTCCTGGCGCTGGGCCTGCCGCTGCTGGGCGGCTACATGCTGGTGCGCCAGGCGGCGGCGCAGGGGCTGCTGCCGCCCGGATGGCACGTGGCCCTGACGCTGCTTGGCCTGCTGACGCTGCTGGTGTGCGCGGCTGGCGCGGCCAGCACGACGCGCATCCGGTCAATACTGGCCTGGCAGATCGAGCGGCCAGTTCGGGTGGGTGCTGATGGCCGTGGCCCAGCAGGGTGCTACGCTCAAAACCGCCGCGCCGGCGCTGCTGGCGAATGTCGCGCTGACGACGCTGGCCTGTTTCGCCGCGCTGGCGCTGCTGGAGCAGCGCACCGGCACCGATGACCTGGCCGCGCTGGCCGGGCACCCGCCGCTGCTGCTGCCTGGCCTGGTGTTCTTCGTCGGCGCGGCCTCGGCCGTCGGGCTGCCCGGAACCTGGGGCTGGTGGGCACGCCGCTGGCTGCTGGACGGCCTGGTCGCCAGCACGCCATGGGCCGTGGCGCCGCTCCTGGCGGGCAGCGCGCTCCTGGCCCTGGCCTACGTGGCGCCGCTGGCGGCCTTCTGGCAGAGCGCCTGCACGACGGCGCCGCCCAAGCAGGCCGCAGAGGGCCGCTCCTGGACCGAGCTGGCCGCGCCCGCCGGCCTGGTCGCGATGGCACTGCCGCTGCTGCTCCTGGGGATCGCACCCCAGGTGGCATGGGCCGGCTGGCTGGCCGCGGCTCAGGCGGCGCTGGCGCCGGATGTCCCGCCACACGCGCCGGCGCTGCCTGGAGCTGGGGGGCAGGCGCTCTCGGCAGTCGCGGCAGTGGCCCTCGTGGCCCTGCCGGCGCTCGGCCTGCGGAGCCAGGCGCGCCGCGCCGTGCCCAACCAGGAGCCGCAGGGCACCGGCATCTTCACCCCACAGGCGCTCGGCCACAGCCTGCGCCGGCTGGTCTGGCTCGCCACTCCGGTCGAGCTGCTCCAGGGCCTCTGGGACGCGCTCCTCAACCTGAGCCAGGCGACCAGGCGTGGGCTGGGGTTGTTCGAGGAGCGCTATTATATGGCCGGATTGATGATCGCTTTGATTATTATGATTTTGCTCTTTATTTAACTGTCTAAAAAGGGGAGTTTGAGGGGCAGCCCCTCAAGAACCCCTTTCCACCGCGGATTGCGAGTGAGAAGCGGGCCTCTTCAGACAGTTTCTTAGAGATTAGAGATTGTGGCGCCTCATCTCCAATCTCCAATCTCCAGGGGTTCGGCTATGGACTTGTTTCAGATCAACTGGCCCCTAGTGGGCATCACGGTTTCGGGAGCGATTATTTTGCTCTGGCGCCACTGGCGATTGACGTTCCTGGCGCTGTTGAGCAACTACCTGTTTGTCGCCATGTTCCTCGCGCAGCAGCAGTTCATCACCCCCGATCTCCAGGTGGGCGGCGCCTCGTTCAGCACGACGGTGCTGGTCAAGCTGATCACCGGCGTCGCGGCAACCGCGATCCTGACGATCACGGCGATCACCTTCTCGCGCGAGTATAACCTGGAGGATCTGGATGAGTTCTCGTTGACCGAGCTGCGCCGGGCGGCCCGGCGCGCCCAGCGGCAGCGGGCGGCCGAGCCGTTCCGCTTCGCGGATTATGTGGTGCCGTTCTGGTCGCTGGTGCTTGCGGCGCTGGCCAGCCTGACGCTGCCGCGGCTGTACCCGATCGGCAGCTACGGGGTCGATTTCGCCTGGTACTGGCTCGGTCTGACCGGCCTGTTCACCCTGGTAACAGCCGGCGATCTGCTCAAGATCGGGCTGGGGCTGATGCTGTGTACCGGCAGCATCGACCTGCTCTACACGGCGATCTCCAGCACCGTGCAGGTGTTTCCGCTGGCGCTACTCAGTATCGTCACGATCGTGCTGGCGCTAGCGGTGGCCTACCTGAGCGGCCTGCTGTATGGCCGCTTGAAGACGCTAGAGCTGAACGAGCTGTATAAACGATGATCTACCTGCTGCTGATGTTATTTCCGCTGGCGATGAGCGCAAGCACGTTTCTGCTGCGCCGGCAGACGCGGCTGGTGATTGTGGCCGCCGTGGTGACGATGTTGGTGCAGATCGCGCTGGTGGCGCAGCTTCCACTTGACGCGCCCGCGCGCATGCTGGGCCTGACGCTGACCCTCGATCCGCTCGGCCGCCTGTTCCTGCTGGCGTTCCTGGCCGTCGGCGCGGTCGCGTTCATCGCCACGTGGCGGCTGCCGCACGGCGAAAATTTTGTGCCTGTCACCCTTGTGATCATGGGGCTGATTTGCGCGACGCTGCTGCTGCTCCAGGAGCCGTTCACCGTCTCGCTACTACTGGTCAGCGCCGGGCTAATGGTGGTGCTGGAGATCGTCGATCTGCCGACCGGCAGCTCGGCGCTGGTGGGGCGCACGACGATCGCCACGGCGCTGAAGTACCTGGTGCTGATGCTGATCGCCGGCGTGATGATGTATATGGCGTTCGTGCTGGTCAATATTTATCAGCCGAGTGAAGTGCCGGGCCGCATCGATCCGGCGCGCCTGATCCTAGCCCTGGTCGTGATCGGGTTTGGGCTACGCAGCGCGGTGGTGCCGTTCCACTCCTGGCTGCCCGACCTGGCCGAGGACGCCGCCCCGATGGTCTCGGTGATTGTGGTGGGCGTGATCAACATCACCAGCCTGCTGTTCCTGATCGGCTCATTTCAGTTCTTCTTCTACCCGATCGGGGTGACGGAGAACGAGCGCGGCATGACGATCGTCATGAGCATTGGGGCGCTGACGGCGCTGCTGGGCGGACTCCTGGCGCTTTCCCAAGCCGGCCCGCGCCGCACTATCGGCTATCTGATCGTCTACGATGCCGGCATGGTGCTGTTCGGCCTGGCGACGACCACGTCGGTGGGCCTGGCCGGGGCGCTGTTCGAGGCCTTCAACCAGATTATCATTGTGCTGCTGCTGTTTCTGTGCCTGGGACTGCTGGAGCGCCCCGACGGTCGGCCGCCCAACGTCGTACGGCGCGATCTGCTGTGGCGCTGGCCGGTGGCCGGGGCCGGCTTTCTGGGCGGCGGACTGGCGCTGCTTGGGCTGCCGCCGTTCAACGGCTTCGCCAGCAAGCTGCTGCTCTACGAGGCCGCAGCGCGGAGCGGCGGCATCTACCTGGCGCTGCTGCTGGCGGCCACGTTCCTGGCGCTGCTGGCGCTGATCCGGCTGGCGCGCGACTGGCTGCTCGGCCCATCGGAGGAGGTCGCGCTGGAGCAGTCGCCGATCTCTGCTGGGCATGACCGATCTGGACCGCCCGGCCGACCGCCGCCTGGAGCCGGAGCCGCGCGGTATGGCGCTGCTGGCGACGACGCTGCTGGCGCTCTGCCTGGCGATCGGGCTGTATCCACAGCCGCTGCTCAACACCATCAACGAGGTCATCCGCGGGCTGACATTCGTGCGCGCCCTGTAGGCGAGAACAAAGAGCAAAGAACAAAGAACAAAGAACCTGTAGGGCAGGCACTCCGTGGCCGCCCGAACGCCGCGTATCACGTATCACGTTTCACGCTTTGAAAAGGGGGAGTTTGAGGGGGCGCCCCTCAAGAATTTCCTTCCCACCACTTGAAACGGACACCGGACAAGATGATCAAAGTCTACCGTATCAATACCGGCTCCTGTGGCGGCTGTGACGTCGAGATCGGGGCGGCGGTGGCGGCGAGTGCCGAGCTGGCCTGGGCCGACCAGCCCTATAATGCCGACCTGCTGCTGCTGACCGGCCCGCTCACGAGTGGGAGCCGCGCGGCCTTTCTGGCACTCTGGGACGAGCTGGGCGGGCAGGTGCCGCTGGTGGCCATCGGTCGCTGCGCGATCGACGGCCACCCATTCGGGCGCGGCGGCCTGGCCGAGGCGCCGGCGATCACGGCCCGCCTGAAGCTCGACGGCTGCCCCCCCGATCCGCAGGCAATCGCCGATGCGCTTCGGCGCGCGGCGAGCGAGGGCCCCAGCAGGAATGTTGGTGGGCGGAGAATTAGAGGGCGCCGCTCCTCTAAGCCACCCCATCCACCTGGAGCATAACACGTGGACGTTGTACTTGCGCTGCTGCTCTACCCTGGCCTGGCGCTGGCGATCGTGCTGGCGCTGATCTTCGGCTGGCTGGTCACGGGGCGCGTCGCGCTGGCCCTGCCGCGCGCCGCCCCGGCCTTCGCGAGCGCCGATGGGATGGCGGGCCTGATTAGCATCCTGCTGGCGGCACTGGCCCTAGCGCTGCTGCCGTGGCCGTTCCACCCGGTCGCCGGCTGGCCGTGGGTCGGCCACCCGCTGGCCCTGTGGGTCGCGCTGGAGGGCGCGTTCCTGGCGCCGCTGCTGCCAGGGCTGCGGGCGCCGTCGCCGCTGGGCGCGCGCGCGACGATCCGCGAGGCGCAGATCGGCCTGGCCGGCCGATTTGTGCTCTGGATGGCGCTCGGCACCGCGCTCTGGTTCGGCGCCGGATGGGCGTATGCCGCGCTGCCGGGTCGCGCGCTGGCAGCGCTGGCCGGCGTCATGGCCCTGCCGGCCGCAGTCGGGGTCGGCCCATTCGCGGCCGAGCGCAGCCTCAATGCTGCCGGTGCCGAAGAGGGACTTGACGAAGCGACCACTGGTCTGTTACGCTTTGCGCGAATGCTACGCGGTGCGACCGTGCTGGCTGTGCTTGTCGTCGTGATGCTGCCGCCGGCCCAGCCATGGACGACCCAGCCGCTGCTCCAGCCCTGGGTCGCGCTGCTGCTGATCGCGGCCCTGTTCATCTTGGTCGCGCTGCTGCTGCGCTACATCGCCGCCGCGCTCCCCCGCGTGACGCTCCCGGCGGCGCTGCGGTGGTGCTGGTGGCGCGCGCTGCCGTTCGCGCTCGCCGGCCTGGTCTATCTGATCGTGATCTAGGGGCTACTATTCAAATAACAGGAGTTACGCGAAGGTACTTCACCCATTTTTCTCGTGGATTTTTGCCCTGTCGGGCAAAAATCCACGAGAAAAAGAAGAAAAAGTACCACTCTGCCGAAGGTCGAGGCGTGGCCTCGGAGATAACCGCGTAACTCCTGTCAAATAAGACCTGTCAGGTCTGAGCACCACTTTATAATGTTTGCAGTAGAGATCGACAACCTGTACAAATCCTACGACGGCCTCCCGGTGCTGCGCGGGCTGAACTTGCAGGTGCCGGAAGGGATCGTCTATGGCCTGCTCGGCCCGAACGGCACCGGAAAGTCGACGCTGATCCACCTGCTGCTGGGGTTCCTCAAACCGACCAGCGGGACACTGCGAGTTTTCGGGGCGCGCGACTTGGAGGTTGTGCGCGGGCGGATCGGCTACCTGCCCGAGCGGCTGCGCTACCACCTGCGCTACAGCGGTCGCGAGTACCTGCGCTACCTGGGGCAGTTCAGCGATATTGACGGTCGGACCCTCGATCAGCGCATCGCTGCCGAACTGCACGCCGTCGGCCTGCACGACGCCGCCGATCGCCGGCTTGCGACCTACTCCAAAGGGATGCTCCAACGCCTGGGTATCGCCCAGGCGCTGCTGGCCGACCCGGACATGTTGTTGATCGACGAGCCGACCTCCGGGCTCGACCCGGCCGGCCAGCGCGAGATGCTCCAGCTCCTTGGCGAGGTGCGCGGTCGCGGCCACACGATCTTCCTGGCGACCCACTTCCTCGACGAGGTCGAGCACCTGTGCGACCAGGTCGGGATCTTGTTCGAGGGCCGGCTGGCCGCCGAGGAGCAGGTGCAGGCGCTGCGGGTGCCGGGCCACAATGCGCTCATCCAAGTCGCCCACCTGACGCCGGAACTCACCGCGCGCCTCCAGAGCCTCTCGCCGACGGTGCGCTGCAACGGTCGCGAGATCTCGCTGCGACCGAACACACCGGAGCTACAGGCGCTGGTGCTGCGGATGCTGCTCGACGCCGAGGTGCCGATCATCGCGCTGGAGCCGCACGGCCGGCCGCTTGAGGAGCTGTACCTCCGCATTGTGCGCGGCGCGCCGGACGAGACCACGCCGGAAGCGAAGGACCTGCCGCCGGGCCGCCCCGGCACCGGGGACACGCTGCTGCGCGAGCTGCTCCGTGGCGAGAATTGGCATGAGCCGGACGCCGAGGAGTGACAAGATGACAAGATGACAAGGTGACAAGGTGAAGGGTTGACACAGAACCTGTAGGGCAGGCCCTCCGTGGCCGCCCACACGCCACGTTTCACGCTTCACGTTTCACGTTTCGTATAAATCGTAAATAGTAAATCGCCATGAGATCACTCATCCGAACAATTCGCTTCGTTGAATTCACGCTGGTCGAGTATGTGCGCTCCGGCCGGATTCTGATCGAGCTGCTGGCCAGCGTCGCGTTCTTCTATATCTTCTTCCGCCGCTGGACCTCGCCGCCGCCGCCGGAGTACTTCTTCTCGACCAGCGGCCTGTTTGCGCTGGCGCTCACCTTCTACTCGATCTCGTCGATCCTGAGCCTGGGCGACCGGCCACAGAGCTATGTGATCCTGGTGCGCCGGCTTGGCCGCGGCAGCTACCTGCTGGGGCTGTACATCGCCGCGATGGCGATCACCTGGGCGGTGTACGGGCTGATCAGCCTGGGCGTCGCGCTCTACAATCCCGTCAGCGACCTCGACATGCTCGGCTGGCTGCTCGGCACCGCGCCACTGCTGCTCAATGTCGCGCTGCTGGGCGCGCTGCTGACGCTGCTGGCGCCGATGGTCCTCACGGCCGGCTGGCGACTGACTGTGCTTGCGTTGGTCGCGATCGCATTCTCCGGCAACCTGATCGGCGGGCAGACGCTGGCCAGCATCCCCGTCCCGGTCGCCAGCGGCCTCAACGTCCTGCGTACGATCTTCAGCACGCCGCTGTTGCCAGCCTTCACCGGCTTTGCCCTCTCGCTCAGCCGCGACTACAGCGGGATCTCGGCCGCCATCCCGATCTCGCAGCTTTCGCTGACCTTGGGCCTGCTGGCACTCGCCGTCTACGCCTTCTCCCAACGCGAGATCATCTTCAGCGGTAGCTAGCCTATATAAGAACAAAGAACAAAGAATAAAGAACAAAGAATGACAAGCCGCCGAGATTCTTTGCTCTCTGTTCTTGGTTCTTTGTTCTTGGTTCTTTGTTCTTTGTTCTTCGTGGGTATTGACAAACGCGCCATTCTTCGCGTACAGTAGGCTATGCGCGAGGAGGCCATAATGATCGTGGCGCGCCAGGAACAGGATGACGAACGTCTGTATTGGATGTTCAAAGCGCTGGGAAACCCGGTGCGTCTCCAGATTGTGCGGTTCGTCCAGCAGCATCCCCGCTGCATCGGCAACGACATCCTGCTGCACCTGCCCGACGCCGTCGCCCGTGCCCAGTCCACGCTCTCCCAACACCTCAAGATTCTGCGCGACGCCGGCCTGATCGAGGCCGAGTGCGACGGCACCGCCACCTGCTACGTCGTCAACCATGAGCAGCTCGGCTGGCTGCGCGAGCAACTCGCCGACCTGTAATGGAGTTGAGGGTTGAGAGTTATGAGTTATGAGTTACTGGGTCCATAACTCACAACTCATAACTCTCAACTCTCAACTTTTAACATTCTTAACTTCCTTTGACACTCCCCAACGGCTATGCTACACTGCGCGCACCGCATCGTCATGTTGAAGGTGCCCTCAAGCGCGCGGCCATGCGTGCTGGAATGGGCGCCCCGAAGGAGCCACCCGTGGCCGTTGCCGCCAACGCCCTCACGATTCGGGATGCTGTCGAGCGCGTGGGCGCGAATGTCGCTCGCGTGATCGTCGGCAAGCAGTCGGTCGTCGAGTTGCTGCTGGTCGCGCTGCTGTGCGAGGGCCATGTGCTGCTCGAAGATGTGCCCGGCACCGGCAAGACGACCCTCGCCCGCGCCCTGGCCCGCTCGATCGACTGCACCTTTCGCCGCATCCAGTTCACGCCCGACCTGCTGCCGACTGATGTCACCGGCCTCTCGTATTTCAACCAGAAGCTCGGCGAGTTCCAGTTCCGCCCCGGCGCGATCTTCACCAGCGTGCTGCTGGCCGACGAGATCAACCGGGCGACGCCGCGCACCCAGAGCGCACTGCTCGAAGCCATGCAGGAGCGTACCGTCACGCTCGACGGCGAGACTAGGGCTCTGCCGCGCCCGTTCATCGTCCTGGCGACGCAGAACCCGGTCGAGCTTGAGGGGACATTTCCGCTGCCGGAAGCCCAGCTCGACCGCTTTCTGATCCGCCTGGAGGTCGGCTACCCGCAGGCCGATGACGAGGTCGAGATCCTGGCGCGCTACGAGCAACTCGACCCGCTTGAGGATCTGCGGCCGGTGACGGCCGGCGCCGACATCCAGGCGCTCCAGCAGGCGATTCGCCAGATCCACGTCGCCGATGTGCTGCGCCGCTACGTCGTCGATGTGGTGCGCGCTACACGGGCCAGCGACGATGTTCAGCTTGGCGCGTCGCCGCGGGCGTCGCTGGCGCTGCACCGGGCCGCCCAGGCGCTGGCCGCGCTGCGCGGCCGCGATTTCGTCAAGCCCGACGACATCAAGGAGCTGGCCGCGCCGGTCCTGGCCCACCGCTTGATCTTGAACCCGGAGGCGCGGCTGCGCGGCCGCTCCCCCGCCGATGTCGTCCGCGCGCTCGTGGCCGGCGTGCCCACACCCGTCGAGTAGCTGAACGGGTGAACGGGTGAGGGGGTGAACGGGCGCAATCACCTCACCCCTCCACCCCTTCACCCTTTCACCCTTTCAGTTCCATATGTTCAGCAACACCATCCTCCAAATCCTGGCCGTTCTGCTGGCCCTGTCGCTGGTGCTGGGGCTTGGCCTGGTGGCGATCTTCTGCACGCTGCTGCTGCTGATCGCCGGGATGGCCCGGCTGTGGGACCGCTGGTCGCTCGTCCGCGTCTCCTACGAGCGCGAGTTGAGCCAGCAGCGCGCCTTCCCCGGCGACGAGATCGAGCTGCTGATCCGCGTCGCCAACCGCAAGCTGCTGCCGCTGGTATCGTTCGGGGCGCTCGACATCATCCCGGCCGATCTCCAGGTGCTCGACCAGCGCCTCAACCGCGATCTGGCGGGCCGCCAGTTCATCCGGCGCAGCACCAGCATGCGCTGGTACGAGAGCGTGATCTGGCGCTACCGGCTGCGCTGCACGGCCCGCGGCGCCTACCGCTTCGGCCCAGCCGAGCTGCGCTCCGGCGACCCGTTTGGGTTCTACGAGAGCGTTCGCGAGGTCGACCAGCGCAGCAGCCTGATCGTCTACCCGCGCTTGCTCCCGCTCAACGAGCTGGGCTTGCCGCCGCGCCACCCGCTCGGCGACTTGCGGGCGCGCCAGCTGATCCGCGACCCGCTACGCACCATCGGGGTGCGCGATTACCACCCGGAGGACCCGCTCAAGGATGTCCACTGGAGCGCGACCGCACGCACCGGCACGCTCCAGACCCGCGTCTACGAGCCGACCACCGCGAACGAACTGGCGATCTTCCTGGACCTGGACACGTTTGAGCGCTACTGGGAGGGCATCGACCCCGAGCAGGTCGAGCGGATGATTAGCGCGGCGGCGACGCTGGCCACCGCCGGGCTTGCGGAGGGCTACGCGGTCGGCCTGTATGTCAATGGCGCGCCGGTCGAGTTCGAGCAGCTCGTGCGCCTGCCGCCCAGCCGCAGCCCGGCGCAGCTCGAACGGATCATGGAGACGCTGGCCCGGCTCACTGCCTATTCGATTGTCCCGATGGCCCGGCTGCTGCGCCTGACCACCAGCGACCTGCCGTGGGGCGCGACGCTGCTGCTACTCAGCGCGATCGCGACGGAGGAGACCAGGGCGGCGCTGCTGCAACAGCGCGAGCGCGGCCGCAACGTCGCCTGGCTCTACCTCGGGTCCGATGCGCCCCCGAAAGTCCCTGGCGTGCTGGTGCGCCACGCGCCCCAGCCCGGCGACTGGCGCCGCAAGGACGAGAGCAAGTGGGCCAGGCCGAAAGCAACAGAACAAAAAAAGGGGGGTTGAGGGGCAGCCTCCTCAGTCTCACCCACTCACATTCTAAAGTAGAAGTGGGCCAGGCCGAGAGCAAAAGAACCTGTGTAATGCGGCCAGCAGGGTTTCCCACGAAGATCGCGAAGAGAGGGAAGACCACGAAGTCCATGTATCTACAAAATCTTCGTGAACTTCGTGCCTTCGTGAGCTTCGTGAAAATACTTGGGGCGATATCATGATCACCTGGCAACGGCTGCTCTTCATCCTGGGCCTGGCGGTCGTCGAGGCCACGCCGGCGGCGCTGCTGCTGACGATCGCCGGCGGCAGCGCCTGGTCCCTACTCGTCGGCCTGGTGCTGGTCGCCGCCCTGGCCGGCTGGCTCGCGCAGGGCTGGCTGACGCCCCGGCAACAGCGGCCGGCGCTGCTGCTAATCGGGACGCTGCTGGCCCTGTGGGTGGTCAAGGGGCAGGCTGTCGGTGACTATAGCCTGAGCGGGTGGGATCAAGCGCTGAACGCGCTGTTCTCGCTTGAGCACCCGCGCAATGCCTTCGCCTACCTCACGCTGCTCTGCTCGCTGTATAGCTTCTGGCGGGGTTCCCTGCTACCGGCCCACGATAGCTTCACGCTGCGGCAGATGTTCGGTCGCGTGGCCGCCGGCCTGCTGATCCTGCTGGGCCTTGGATCGCTGGTGCTCTCGTCGGAAGCGGCGCTGCTGGCAGCCACCCTCCAGGTGCTGGCTTTTTTCGCGGTCGGGCTGCTCACGCTGGCGCTGGCGAACGCCTCCGGCGAACACGACACCCAACTGCGGCGGTTAGACTGGCGCGGCCTGCTGATCCTGTGCGGGACGATCGTGCTGGTGCTGGCGCTCGGCCTGGCGCTGCTGTCGCTGTTCGGGGCCGAGGCGGCCCAGATGATTGGCCTGTTCGGCAACGGGGTGGCGCTGCTGGTGGCCCTGATCCTCACGCCGATCGCGATCGTGCTCCTGACCATCCTCGAATGGCTTGTCCGCATGATCCAGCTCCCGGACCTGGCCGAGGCATTCAGAGAGCTAGTCCAGCAGCAGCAGCAGCAGCAGGAACAGTTCGGGTTGGTGCCGGACGAGCGGGCGCCCTCGCTGCTGGGCACGATCCTCCAGATCTTCCTGGCCGTGCTGCCGATCCTGCTGCTGGCGGCGCTGATCCTGCTGGCCCGCCGCCACGGCCGGCGGCCGGTCCGCTCCGACGAGGAGCGCGAGTCGCTGTGGAGTTGGGGCGGCCTGGCCGCCGACCTGCGCTCGCTCTTTTCCCGCCTACGCAATCCGCTGGGCGTCGAAGGGCTGCGGGCGGCCCTGGCACGCCTGCGCGGCGCCGATCCGGTCAGCCGCATCCGCCGCAGCTATATTCGCCTGCTGCTGGCCGGCGAGGCCCACGAGCGGCCCCGCACCCCACCCCAGACCCCGCGCGAGTATGAGCCGACCGCCGACACGATCATCCCCGCCGCCGCGCGCCCGATCTCGGCGCTCACCGAGGCCTACGAGCGCGCGCGCTACCACCCCGACGCCACGACCAGCGCCGACGCCGAGGCAGCCGAACAGGCATGGACAGAGATCGACGCAGCCGACCGCCGGGGATAGAGGATAGAGGATGGAGGATGGAGAGTAGGAGGCAACCGATGAGCATCACGATTGATCATATCGTCATTCCCGCCTACGAGCATGAGGCATCTGCCCAGTTCTTTGCCCAAATAATGGGCGTAACCTACGCGGGACCGGATCGTCACTTCGCGCCAGTACGCCTGAGCGAGACCTTCACCATTGCCTTTCTACGCGCCGAGCAACTGGCAGGCTATCACCTTGGCTTTCATATCGGCGAGGACGACTTCGATGGGATTCTCAACCGCCTGCAAGCCGCAGGCGTGCCCTATGGCAACGACCCGCGTGATACCACGAATCTGCGTACCGACCATCCCTTCGGGGGACGTGGACTTTTTTCGTCGATTCGAACGGTCACCTGTTCGAAGTGATGACAAAGGTGCGATCTGCGTGAGACGCGCCCCGACCCTACAGCCGACCGCTTCGCACGCAAAATGGTCGATTAATCAACTGCTCTTTTCTTCTTCTCCTCTGCTCCTCTCCCCGCTATCCCTTTGATACCAAATCCGGGTGATTACTTGGATATGGGCCGGGAGGCTTGGAGGGGCGGTCCCTCCAAGCCTCCCTTTTGCTCCAACTGTTCAACCGGGTTTGGTATGAAGCTGTAACGTCTCCACTGGCTCGTGAGACTTTCGTAAGAATCTGATTGGCTGACTGTAAGAAGTGGCCCGTATACTCGTTACAGTTCTGGAAAAAGGGGGTTTGAGGGGGCAGCCCCCTCAGTCTCTCCCCACCCACACTGTAAAGTAGAATGGCGTCACTCGAAATCTTGTCTCACAATAAAAGGATGCCCGATATGCTGCGGAAGATCATCGATGGTTGGAACGAAATGTCGCCCTATCGCAAGGTCCGGCGCGTGTTTATGATTGGCCTGGCGATCTTCGGGCTGTGGGCGCTGACGCCCTACCTGTACAATCGCGAGGTCAACGAGCAGTTCCCGGCGGCTATGCCTGCGGCCGAAGCGCCCGCGATGGCTGCGGAGCCTACGGCTATGAGCATGCCCGCCGCGACCGAAACACCCGCGATGGCAGCAGAGCCTACGGCTATGAGCATGCCCGCCGCGACCGAAGCGCCCGCGATGGCAGCAGAGCCTACGGCTATGAGCATGCCCGCCGCGACCGAAGCGCCCGCGCCGCCGCCCCAAGCGCTGGTCGAGCCCCCGGCGCCAACCGCCGCCCCCACCGAAGCCCCGCCGGCCCCGGCACAGCCGACCCCCCACCCCCTGGCCCGGTGGCCCTGCTGACCGGCAGCTTCATTCCCGGCAGCACACCGGGCGACCGCGCCACCGGCGGCGCCACGATCTACCGGCTTGAGGACGGTCGCTTGGTCCTGCGCCTCCAAGATCTTGACGTCACGAATGGCCCAGACCTGTTCGTGGTGCTCTCGGGCGCCGACAACCCCGACCAGCAGGGGACCACTTCCGGCGAGCACCTTCAGCTTGATGGCCTGAAGGGCAACCAGGGCAACCAGAACTATGAATTGCCCGCCGACGTTGATCTAGCCAAATACAAGACGGCTGTGATCTGGTGTCGAGCCTTCAACATCGTGTTCGGCTACGCCGTGCTCCAGCCCCCTGCGTAACTGAAGGTAGAAGATAGAAGATAGAAGATAGAAGATAGACGGTCATAAGCCATTCTATCCTCTATCCTCCATCCTCCATCCTCCATCCTCATCCCCCGATGTAGCGCCCGACCAACAGCTCCACCTGCCGCAGCTTCTCCGGCGGAACAAACTTGCGGTCGGTGATGATCGCCGTCGCCAGCGCGTGGTGCGCCGGGCTCTCGAAGCCATCGCCGATCAGCGGGACGACCCGGCGAACAATATCCTGCGCCAGGGCCGCATTGGCCAGCAGCACCTGGATCACCGCGTCGACCGTCACCGCGTCGTGGTTGGGGTGCCAGCAGTCGTAGTCGGTAACAAGCGCCAGCGTCGCGTAGGCGATCTCGGCCTCGCGGGCCAGCTTGGCCTCCGGCAGGGCGGTCATGCCGACCAGGGAATGGCCGCGGCGGCGGTTCTCCTCGCTCTCGGCCAACGTCGAGAACTGCGGCCCCTCCATACAGACGTAGGTCCCACCCCGGTGCGTCGTGGCGCCGGCAGCGCGCGCCGCCTGCTCCAGCAGATCGGAGAGCTGCCGGTCAAACGGCTTATCGAACCCGACGTGGACTACCAGCCCTTCGCCGAAGAAGCTGGAGGGCCGGATGCCCTTGGTGCGATCGAAGAGTTGGTCGGGGATGAGAATGTGGCCGGGGGCGTACTCCTCGCGCAGGCTGCCGACCGCGCTGACCGAGAGCAGGAAGCGAACGCCGAGCTGCTTGAAGCCGTAGATATTGGCGCGGCTCGGCACCTCGCTGGGCGCGATCCGGTGGCCGACACCATGGCGCGGCAGGAAGGCCACCCGCCGGCCGGCAATCGTGCCGAGCACGTAGGCGTCGCTCGGCGCACCGAAGGGAGTCGTCAGTTCGACCCGCTCGACCTCCTCTAGCCCTTCCATCGCGTAGAGCCCGCTCCCGCCAATCACGCCGATAGTTGCCTCTGGCATTGAATACTCCTTCATACAAGGTGATTGGAGATTAGGTTAATCTCTAGAGACTATCTGAAAAGTTCCTCGCCTCACTCGCAATCCGTGGTGGAAGGGGGTTTCTTGAGGGGCTTGCCCCTCAAACTCCCCCTTTTCAGACAGCTTCTCATTTACAACGTGAGTGGGGAAGACTGAGGGGCTGCCCCCTCAAACCCCCTTTTCCCACTGCGGCTAGTACTACAACGAGACTTCGTGGTATCATCCTCTCTCACTCAATTTGCCATTGGGAGGAGGGGATGAAACATCTGGAAACGATTGCCACGGCGCCAGTTCTCGACCTGACGCCACAAGACATTGATGGTCTGCTGGATGAACTGAACAGCTATCATGCGATCTTCTCTCCATTGTTTAAGCGGCCTGAGCAGCGTGAATGGTCGCAAACCTATCTGCATGGCCTGCTGCTGGAGCTGCCGCGCAAGTCGATTGAGCCAATGATGTTGGCTTTGCGTGGGGTCGATCGGAATGCCATCAGGGCTATGCAGCAGTTTGTCAGTGAAGGTGCCTGGGATGATACTGCCATCCTGCACCGCTTGTGGTCGGAAATCGATGCCGATCTGGGCGACGATGACGGCGTGCTGCTTCTGGATGGCAGCGACTTTCCCAAGCAAGGTAGCGAGTCGGTAGGGGTCAAACGCCAGTACTGTGGACAACTCGGCAAGACCGCCAACTGTCAGGCTGGTGTGTTTCTGGCCTATGCCTCTCAGCAAGGCTATACCTTGGTTGATCGCCGCCTGTACTTGCCCGAGGAATGGATCAGCGACCCCGCTTTTGCCGAGCGGCGAAAAGCCTGTCGGCTGCCAGACGAATTGACCTTTACGACCAAGCCATCTTTGGGCTGGGCCATGATTGAGGACGTAGTCCAAACCCAAACTCTGCGCTGCCGCTGGGTCGCTTGTGACGAAGGGTTTGGGCGCGATACCGCCCTGCTGGACAAGATCGCCCACGCGCACTTGTGGTACTTCGCTGAAGTGCCCCACGATACCCAAGTGTGGCTGGCGCGTCCAGATGTGGCGGTGCCAGAGTGGAGCGGACGTGGCCGCAAGCCGACACGCGAACGCCTGGTAGCAGGTTCGCCACCTCCACAGACGGTAGCTGCACTGGCTACCGCCTTGCCGAGTAGTGCCTGGTCGAAGCAACTGATCAAGGAGGGCAGTCAAGGGCCGCAAATGGCTGAGTTCGCGATTGTGCGCGTGATTGGTGTGCGTGATGGGCTGCCTGGCGAGGAGGTCTGGCTGGTGCTGCGGCGCAGCCTGACCGACGGGGAACTCAAGACCTATCTGTGCAATGCGCCCGCTGACATACCACTTGTGCGGCTGGCGCGGATGAGCGGGATGCGCTGGCCAATAGAGACGTGCTTCGAGACCGGTAAGCAGGAACTGGGGATGGGCGACTACGAAGTGCGCTCGTGGACGGGCTGGCATCATCATATGACACTGATGATTGTGGCGCAGGCGTTTTTGGTGCGGGTGCAGAAGCGCTTGAAAAAAACGCTCCGGCCCTGACGTTGCCGCAGGCGCAGTTCTTGGTCGCGTACGCCATCCCACGGCGCAGCTTTGATGCGGAGTGGGTGCTCTCCGTCTTGGCGTATTGGCAAGATGCGAATTATCGGGCATATCGTTCACATCGCAAACGGCGTTTGGCCAAACTCAATCAACGTGAGTGATAAAGTCTCGTTGTAGTACTAGGCCACCGTGCCGCCGCAGCTTGACCCGGCGCCGGCGGTGCAGCCGAAGCAGTGGGCGCCGACCCGGATCACGCGCTGGTTTAGATCCTCGATCGTCACGTCGAAGATCGTCCTGGGCAGCGCCATGTCGAGCATCTGGTTGAAGTCACAATCGTAGAGCTTGCCATCCCAGCCCACCGAGAGGGTGTAGCGGCACATCAGCCCCGCCACCGCCGCCGGGTTGAAGGCATTCACCAGCTTCTCCATATAGGTCTGGAGATTGCCCGAATCAATCAGATATTCGAGGTAGCGGCTGATCGGCATATTGGTGATGGTGTAGAGATTATTGAAGCTGATCCCATAGCGGCGCTTCAGCTCGCGCTTCCACTCCTTCTCCAGCGAGGCCTGGCTGCCGGGCAGAAACGCGCCGGCCGGGTTAGTGACCAGGTTGAGCGCCAGCCCGCTGTCCTCCTGGCCATATCCAAGCGCGTTGAACTGCTGAAGCGCTGCGATCGACTGCTCGAACACGCCGTCGCCGCGCTGCACATCGGTGTTGCGCGCGGCGTAGTGCGGCAGCGAGGCGACCACCTCGACCCCGTGCGCGGCCAGGAACTCGGGCAGGTCGGCGTAGTTGGGCAGCCGGGTGATGGTGAGATTGCAGCGGTCCATCACGTGGCGACCGAGCGCCCGTGCCCGCGCGACGATCTCGCGGAAGTCGGGGTGCAGCTCCGGCGCGCCGCCAGTGATATCGACGGTCGGGATCTCGCTTTGCTCCAGCAGCCGGAAGCAGGCCTCGACGACCTCGCGCGGCATCACTTCCTTGCGATCCGGGCCGGCGTCGACGTGGCAGTGCCGGCAGGTCTGGTTGCAGCGCTTGCCGACGTTGATCTGCAAGACCGTGACGCCGCCGGCCCGCAGCGGCGCCTGGCCGGCGTCGGCCGCCGCCGCCGAAAACTTCCGCAGCAGTGGCAGGCTGTCCAACGTGCGCCGCTGCCTCTCAGTCGGGGCCAGCGGATGCGCCCGCCGCTCAAGCGTGGGGATGAGTTTGATGACGGCCATGAAAGCTCCTTGGCTACATCGAGAGCTTCTGCACGTGCTCGCGCATCTGGACGCCGTGGACCAGCGACGAGCCGCCACGAATCGCCGCCGCGACATGGATCGCCTCGGTCATCTGCTCAATGTCGGCGCCCTTCTCCAGGCAGGCCGAGCTATAGGCGTCGATGCAGTACGGGCACTGGACGGTGTGCGCGACGGCCAGCGCGATCAGCGCCTTCTCGCGCTCGCTCAACGCCCCTTCCGCAAACACTGCGCTGTACCAGGCCAGAAATTTGTCCCATAGCTCTGGAACATCCTTACCGATCTCCGAGAAGCGTGCCAGGTCCTTCGGGTGGTAGTAGGTCTCCATAGGTTGGGCCTTTCTCCTTAGATCGCGGCGCCTGGGGAGTTGAAACCACGTCGTGTTCACGTGTGGCATCGTGCGCTGGGGAGGTGTGGAGGGGCCGCCCTCCACGATCTTATTTCTCCCACCTTAATCTTCTCCAGCAGAACGCAAGCATGAAACAGTGCGACAAGCAGCAGTGGGAGGGTCTGCGCGATTGTAGCATACTCATGGGAATTTGCGAAGCGGGCGCCGCCCTGGATCGTTCGGCACTCACTATTGGGAACTCGGCGCGAGCAGTCTGCTTGACAGGAGGTTGATTCCTTTGTATACTTATTCACCCCCTCCCAGGGGGGATGGGTAGCAAAAGCAATCGGATCGGGAGAGGCAAGCGCGGGTCGCCCCGTCAGCGCCGCCCAACCCTAATGATGAAGGAGGTTGACAATGGCAGTCGATCAGTTTCTTGTCCCCGGCGTCTCGTGCGAGCACTGTGTGCGCGCAATCACCCAGGAGGTCGGCGCGCTTGAGGGGGTTCAGCAGGTTGCGGTGAGCCTGCCCGACAAGAGTGTCCGGGTCGAGCACAACGGCTCCATCAGCACTGAGGAGCTGGTCTGGGCGATCAACGAGGCCGGGTACGACGAGGTGGCGGTCCTGGCATAGAACCAAGAACCAAGAACAAAGAACAAAGAACCGAGAACCAACCACCGAAACTCTGTAGGGCAGGCCCTCCGTGGCCGCCCCGACCGATACCCGAGAACGAAGAACCGAGAACCAGCTTCGATGAGTGGTTCTCGGTTCTTCGTTTCTCGATGCGGCAATCGTAAATCGTAAATCCGCTAGCGGTGCATGCGCTTCTGCACTCGCTCGACCAGGTCATTGGTACCGCTGGCGATCGTCCCACCGACCTCGCGGGTTCGCTCAACAACTCTGCCGGTCTGGCCGGCGATGCCCTCCTTGATCTCACGACCGCGATTGACGACTTTTTCGGTCTGCTCGGCGCCCTGGCGCAGCACGTCCGGCCCCTGCTTGCGCACTGTTCGCGCCGCCTGCTCGGCACGCTCGGCGCCGTGGGCCAGCATGCCCGGCCCTTGCTTGCGCACTGTTCGCGCCGCCTGCTCGGCACGCTCGGCGCCACGGATCAGCAGCCCCGGCCCCTGCTTGCGGATGGCACGCCCAAACTGCTCGACCCGCTCCCCGCTCCTCACGACCAGCCCCGGCCCCTGCTTGCGCACCGTCCGCGCCGCCTGCTCCGCGCGCCGCGCGCCGCGCTCCACCAACCCCGGCCCCTGCTTGCGCACCGTTCGCGCCGCCTGCTCGGCACGCGCGGCGGCGGCGATCAACGCCCCTTCGGCGCGATCGAGTCGCGTCGTCTGGCGGCGCCGGGCCAGGAACAGCAGCACGCCGGCAATGGCGGCAAACAGCACGCTCAAGCCCCCGGCGATCTTGATCCAGCGCTCTTGCTGTCGCTGAAGCTCGTACTCGGTCGCGCTACCCAGCGCGTGTACCTCGCCCTGTTCTTGGTTGTCGTTGTCCATTCCACACCTCCCATATGATCAGCCGCTACGCCTTCTCGACCCACTTCCCACGTTGCTCATCCTTGCGGTACTTCTGCTCTACGGCGCTCCAGGCGACGGCGTGGGCCGTTTCCTCGCGGCTGCGCCCGCCGCGCCGCTCTTCCGGCCGGTCATATTGCTCCCAGGCACTGTTGAAGGCGGCCTGGTAGATCTCCTGCGCATGCTTCGGCAGGTTATCGCGCACGGATTCCGGCAGATCTTCCAATTTCTGATATGGCATATCTCCTCCCCGGGCCGTTTTCCGGCAAAGATGAAACTGACGCGACTATGCGACCCTCGCCCTTTCTTCCCTGCAAGGAGCGTGCCAAGAGTACCGGCTGGCTGCCCGGCGCATGGGCTTATGAGCACCAGCGCGCTTGACGGTCTCTTGCTGCCGATCGTATGATTACGATGCACGCAGAGACTGTTTGAGAAGGGCGAGATGGAGGGTTGAGATGGAAGAAGAGCGATCGACAGACATGCCCAAGGCGAACACACCACTGACCGAAGACCAGATCATCGCGACCACCGTCGGGGCACCGCAGCCCTTGAACAGCACGATTTACCTGGCTCTCTACGATCCGGCGTGGCCGTCGTTATTCACCCGGCTAGAGCAACAAATCCATGAAGCACTAGGAGATGGCGTACTCCTGCTGGAGCATGTGGGATCGACGTCGGTGCCAGGGCTGGCGGCAAAGCCGATTATCGACATGGTCCTGGCGGTGGCAGATTCAAGCGATGAGTCGTCTTACGTCAAACGGCTGGAGGAACAGGGGTATACGCTACGGATTCGTGAACCTGATTGGTATCAGCACCGGCTGCTAAGACCACCAGAGGTACAGGGAAACCTGCATGTCTTCTCTGCCGGGTGTGAAGAAATCGAGCAGATGGTGTTGTTCCGCGACTGGCTGCGGAGCCATGACGACGACAGATTGCTGTACGAACAGACAAAGCGTGACCTGGCAGCCCGAACCTGGAAGTACACACAGAACTATGCCGATGCTAAGAGCGCGGTAGTCCGGGAGATATTGGCGCGAGCACGTCGCAACCAGGTTTAGACAGCAGCCGGATGGCGGTGATCGTGAGTATCCGTCGGACCGAACCGCCTGGAAGGCCAGCATGCGCTCCGCTGAACGCAGCTCAATGGTGCAGAGGCTCTTTGTTCTTTGTTCTCCCTATTAGTCACCCTACGCCCCAGGCTCGACCGAGAGGCGGCCAAAGTCCGTATCATAGTGGGGCGAGAGCGTGCCGAACAGCCGGTCCCAGAGCACGGTGTAGAAACCGAAGTTATGTCCCGGATCGAGATGGTGCTGGGCGTGGAAGGTGCTGGTCGAGATCCAGCGCAGCAGCGGTAGCCGCAGCCAGGCGTCCGGCAGCGGCTCGACCCCCAGGTGGCCGACCGTCCCGAACAGAACGTTGAGCGCCAGGTAGAGTGCCATCCCAAGCCAGGAGGCATCGTAGAGGCTGATCACCACCAGCCACAGCCCGCCAAAGCCCAGCGCCTCGAATGGATTGAGGACGAACAGACTGAGTGGGCGCGGCTTATCGTAACGGTGATGGGTGCGATGCACGATCGGGTAGACCTGCGCGATATGGGCCAGGCGGTGCAGCACGTACATCGCCGCGTCCATCACCAGCAGCAGCACAACCGCGTCGAGCAGCACGCCCAATCCCAGGTCGCCACGAAACACGACGATGCCGGCCCGCCACAGCCACAGCCCAACCACCGTCACCAGCGTGTTGAGCAGAATCGTCGAGATGGTGAAGAGGACCTCGGCCCGCTCAAGCGGCGCCGGTGGTGGCGCGACGCGTCGCCGGCCAAACCAGCCAACCAGGAGCTGCCCGAAGGCAACCGACCCGCCGAAGATCAGCACATTCTCCAGCAGCAGCAGAGCCACCGCCAGCGCCAGCGGCATGGCCCGCAGGCTGTGAATAATCAGCTCGTCAACATTCATCGCAATATGTCCTTGGGTAACACTATACGGCCAGGGCTTCATTCACAGAACACACAAACAACGCTTTACACAGGAAGATGCCGGGCAAGCCGAAAACCCACAACGTAGTAGTGGTAGCTGGGTGCGCTATGGAGACGGTAGGACGCACGCAGGGAGATCGGGAGATTGAACCACCCTCCTCCGCGAACTGTAAATATTTTCTCCGCAGGATTGCTGGCATCTTCGCGCCCATCGTGCGGATTGTAGGGATACTGGGCATAGACAGTGTTAGTCCATTCCCACACATTCCCCGCCATCTCTTCCGGCCCTTCCAGTGTAGCACCCAGCGGGAAGCAGCCGACCGTAGTAGTGCCGTTATAGCTCCTCTCGAAGTTGGCGCGCTCACCGTCCGGGGCCGCTTCACCCCACGGATAGGTCCGGCGCATCGTGCTACGGGCGGCGTACTCCCACTCGGCCTCACTTGGCAGCCGGTAGCGATACCCATCGTTCAGCTTCTGGGTGAGCCAGCGGCAAAATACCTGCGCCTCGTACCAGGAGGTGCCAACCACGGGAGGGTTCGGTCGCATATGGCCGAGTCGCGTATCGTCCCAGCCATTTGGGGCGATCCTTGAAACGGCGGCGCCGCCAAGGTTCCAACTCCTTTACTGCGGCATCATCGCGGCCCAGCCACTCCCGCCCGGCGACATCCCACCAAGGCTGGTTCGGGTTGTAGCCATCATCCTCGCGCAGGTACTCGCCCAGTTCGCGCAGCGGCAGCAGCAACGGCACCGGCGGGGCACCGACCAGCCCCAAGTCGGCCAGGCGGGCGTCGTCGTCGCGGGCCAGCACCTCGGCCAGGCGCACGGCGGTGTATCGGCAAACTCAGTGGTTCTGCCCGATGCCGTAATGGTAGCACGGATGGCGGCGCACCTGCTTTTCTGCCTGTCGGCTTCCACTCCTTCCGTCCTCTCCGTTGCTTCCGCATCTTCCTCAGCTTTTGAACGTGGAATGGCGGAACGGCGGAAGCGGCGGAACAGAAAGTCCGACCGTTCCTCCCTTCCGCTCCTTCCGCAACTCCGCGTCTTCCTCGTTCAAATCGTCAGGCCAAGCCCTCTTGCATCCCCAGTTCTATTGACCACTTGCTCTGCTATCCGAAGCTCAACTTATGTGAATGTCCTACTCACGCTGGCACGGGACACAGAATACGCAAATAGTGCCTTACACAGAAAGATGCCGGGCAAGCCGAAAGCCAATAGCGTCGTAGTGGAATTCGGGCGCGTTATGGTCGCGATCACATGCGCGTAGAACGACTGACGGATTGTCCCAACCACCACCGCGAAGTGCAAACCTTTTCTTTGTTGGATTGCTTTTCTCTTCACGCCCATCGTCGGGATCGTAGGGGTAGGGCGCATAAACAGTGCTGGTCCACTCCCGCACATTCCCGACTAGGTCATCCACGCCCTCCGGCGTACCACCTAGGGAAAAGCAGCCCACCGCAGTTGTCCTATCATATTGATCATCATAGTTCGCCCGCTCGCCATCCGGCTCATCCTTGCCCCACGGATAGGTGCGGCGTGCCTTTCCACGCGCAGCGTACTCCCACTCGGCCTCGCTTGGCAATCGGTAGATATAACCTTCAGGATTATACTCTCGGTTCTGAGTCAGCCAGCCGCAGAACGCCTGCGCTTCATACCAGGTGACGCCCACAACCGGGTGGTTGGGGCGCTCCTGGCCGAGACGTTCGTCGTTCCAATAGCCTGGCTCTGTTCTGCGGTCACGTTTGAGCCAGGCACGCCCCGCATCGCCCCACCATGGCCGTTCGGGGTCGTAACCCTGCTGCTCGACAAACAACCTATACTGCGCATTTGTGACCGGATATTGGCCGATCTCAAAGGTAGCCACCGCGATAGGACCATCGTTGATTTCACTGTTGGTCCATTCTCGCGCCTCCCCCTCACCAAAACCAACCTGCCTATACGCGACAAGCGCCTGCTCGACCTCCTCTGGTGTGCTACCGATCAAGAAGCTGCCACCCTCGATTTGCACCATTGCCGGTGGCAGCGTGCAAACACCAGGACGTGGATCGCCCAGCGTGCCAAGATGGACGCCCGCCCGCACTCGTTCGGCTGCCGGCAGGACAGTGCCCTCGACCGCTTGCGCCAACGCCGCCGCCAGGTCAGCCCACAGCCGCGCCAGGTCGAGCGTGCTGGCGCCATACAGCGCCGGCTTGCCGCCCAGGTCGGCCAGGCACTCGACCGCCAACAGCGCCGCCGACTGGCGTTCAAGCTCATCGCGGGCGCGCTCGCCGTGGGCCGGGAGCAGCAGGAATTGGAGCCAGGATGCGGCCGTGTCGCGGTCGTCGCCGCGCACCATGCGGCCCAGCGCCAGCAGGATCACCTCGCGCCAGCGTGTTGCATCCTCGCGCCAGTGGCGGTAGGCTAGCGCGCGGAAGTCCGGCGCGCCCTTCTGCTTGGCCAGGTAGCAGCCGGCCAGGTACTCCTCATAGGTCAGGTGTGGCAGGCCATAGCGATCGCCGCCCTCGTGCAGCAGCAGGCCGCTCTCCTGCTCCAGGTATTCCAGCACCTGCTCGGCCTGCTCGTTGGCCGGGCCGGCGCCAAGCTCAAACTGCTTGAACAGCGTTATCAACGCCTCGCGCACTATGCCCAACTCTAGCAAGCCGCGCCCGTCGGGCGAGCGCTGTGCCTGGTGGGCGCGGTAGGCCAGTTCCTCCAGCACACTGCGAATATGATAGTCCTTCAGCCCGCCCAGATTGCCGTCGGCCTTGAGCCGCTCCAGCAGGCTTGGCGCGGCGCCGGCCTCGCGGCGCTGCTGGGTCCAGCGGGTCAGTAGAAGCTGGACCATATCCTCGTACAGGTCGGCGCGGTCTTCGGGCAGCTTGCCCTCGTAGTAGTGCAGGATGGTGATGATCGTCAGCAGCAGCGGGGTCTGCCCCAGCTCGCGCAGCGTCGGCAGCGCCGCCACCCGCTCGATCAACTGCTCGGCACGCTTGGTCGCCTGCTTGGGCTCGAAGGCGCCCTGCTCGACGCTGCGGGCGTACCAGCCCCGAATGAAGTGCTTGATCTGGCCCAGCGTGAACGGCGCCAGCACAACCCGATCGCCCCACTCGGCCAGCGGCGCGGCGATGGCATCGACGAACGAGCGCACCCGGCACGTGACCACGATGTAGCCGCCCGGCTGCGCCAGGGCGGCGACTGCTATGGCGACCTGGGCACGCAGCGCCGGGTCGGCGACCTCGTCCAGGCCGTCGAGCAGCAGCAGCACCCGCCCGGCGCGGTAGGCGCGTTTGATCTGCGCCGCCAGGCCGTCGAGGGCCAACCCTTCGCTCTGCTCCAGCAGGTAGCGCCACAGGCTGGCGCCATCCAGCTTCAGCGCCTGCTCGCGCGCCCAAGCGGCGAAGCCGCCCAGCGAGGCGTAGATCGGCAGCAACGCGCCGCCCTGCCAGCCGGGCAGGTCAGGCAGCGCATCGCCGGCGCGGGCCAGGGCTACGGCCAGGTAGCGCAGGAAGGTGCTCTTGCCGCTGCCCGGCCCGCCCAGCAGCACGAGCTGGCGGCGCCGGCTCAACGCCTCGGTCAGCAGCAATGGGCGCTCCAGCGCATACCATGGGGGGGTGATCTCCAGCGCGGCCCGACTGCCCCTCGCCAGTTCCGGGTGGAGCGCCGGCTCGACCCGCCGGGCATCCTGTGGCAGCACCTCGTCTGGATTGCCGGATGGGAGCACCTCCGCAAACGCTTCTTCATGTTCAGCTTCTGACACTGGCACCCAACTCGTCGTCGCCAGGGCGACATAGACCTGGCTGAGAGTGAAGGCCGGTGCCTTGCCGCGCTTGCGCTCCCAATCGATCACGCCGGCCAGCCGCAACCGATCGCAGCGGCGCGCCAGGTGGTCGAGGTAGCTGGCCAGTAGCTCGTGCTGCTCGTCGTCGGGTCGGGCGACACCGGCGGCGGTGAAAATCAGCTGGACCAGCGCCTGGTAGCGTGTGCCGCCACTCTGGACATCGCCGCTGATCGCCGCGCCGACCTGGGCATTCCCGCGCACATCCATCTGGCGCTGGCCCTTAATCGATGTCGCGCTCTCTGCTCCAATTGGCTGGGACTGAGCCGCAGCCTCCAGCGCAGCGATGGCGGCGTCGAGGGCGGCACGGTGGGTCGGGTCGGTGACGGCGTCGCGCAGGGCACGCAGGGTGACGAGCTGGGTGGTCGGGTCGGTCATAGGCGCACCATTATGCTTGGCGGGCCGTCGATGACGGCCCGCTCGATACTGTCACTAGAATAAACGCGCCATAGGCCGTTCTCAGCGCTCCTGAGCTAAAGATCGCGGTATTTTGCCGGCCACTCCCCCGCCTAGCCCCACATTTGCTATAATACCCCCGCTCCCGCAACACCCGACGTAGGATATAAAGGAGTAGGGTATGGTTGAGCAGCCGGAAGCCGAGGCGCCGAGCCCCGCACGCGATCTGAGCAAGCTCGTTTCGGAAAGTCCCCCTAAACCGTCCAAGCTTAGCACCGGCCAGGCGGCGCTCGACCTGGTGCTGGGCGGCGGCATCCCACGCGCCTCGCTGACGATTGTGGCCGGCCCGCCCGGCGCCGGCAAGACCATCCTGGCCCAGCAGATCTCCTTCGCTGCGGCGCGGGCCAGCCTGCGGGTGATCTACTTTACCCATGTGTCCGAGCCGCACGCCAAGCTGGTCGAGCATATACGCGCGTTTGATTTTTATGCGCCGGATGTGATCGGCGATCAGATCCGGCTCTACAATATCACCAGCCAGATTCGCAATAAAGGGTTCCGCGAAACGCTTGACTTCGTCGTCGATACCGTGCGCCGTGAAAAGGCCGATATGGTCGTCGTCGACAGCTTCCGCGGGCTGAAGCACGTCCTGGAGGTCAGCGTCCTTGACCGCGCGGCGCTGTTCGATATGGCTGCGCAGCTCTCGATCCTTGGCTGTACCACGCTGCTGGTGGGCGAGTATACCCCGCACGAGATCCAGACCGAGCCGGAGTTCGCGATCACCGATGCGACTCTCAGTCTTACGCTCTCGGCCGACGGCGTATACGAGCGGCGCTCGCTGCGGATCGCCAAGCTGCGCGGCGTCGGCTACCTCAGCGGCGAGCATAGCTTTCGGATCGACCGGAGCGGTATTCACGTCTACCCGCGCCAGGAGTCGCTGACCCAGGCGCCGAGCTATAAGGCGACCGAGGAGCGGGTCTCGATGGGGCTCGCGGCGCTGGATCGGATGATGTACGGCGGGCCGATCCGCTCCAGCAGCACATTGATCGCCGGCTCGGCCGGCACCGGCAAGACGGTGCTCTCGCTCCACTTCCTGGCCGCCGGCGCCGCCCAAGGGGAGCGCGGGCTCATGGTCTCGTTTCAAGAGAACCCTGAGCAGCTTGCGCTCCGCGCCGGCCACTTCGGCTTGCAGCAGCAGCTTGATTTCAGCGGCGGCCGCACCGAGGTGCTATTTCTCTCCCCGGTTGAGCTTGACCTCGACGTGGCCGCCGAGCACATCCGCGCAGCGGTCGAGACTCGTGGCGTCCAGCGCGTGGTGATCGACAGCGTCGCCGAGCTTGAGTTCGCCACGCGCGACCGCGAGCGTTTCGACGATTTCCTGGCCTCGCTGATCAGCTTTATGCGCGGCCACGAAGTCACGACGCTGATGACGCGCGAAATCACCCAGCTCTTCGGGACCGAGCTGACGATCGCCAGTCGCGGGCTGTCCTATATCGTCGATAATATCATCATTCTTCGTTATGTCGAGCTGAATGCTGAGATCCGCCGGGCGATCACGGTGCTGAAGATTCGCAGCAGCAACCACGATAAGAGCCTGCGCGAGCTGCTAATGGAGGATGACCGGGTGACGATCGGCGAGCGCTTCGGCGGCTTCGCCGGCCTGATCACCGGCATTCCGCACCTCGCCGCGCCGGCCGCAAGCCACGCATCTCCAGACGGAGAGGAGCGCGCGTGACCGCCGCAGCGACGACCGCCGCAAGGGAGCCACCATGACCGAGAACCGGACAACCTACCGGGCCGACTTTACCGCCGCGCTGCGCACCGGCGACGAGACCCAGGCGCGCGCGCTCGTGGAGCGTATGCGCGCTGGCGGGCTGCGGCCCGACACGATCTACTTCTCCGTCTTCGCGCCCAGCATGGTCGCGATCGGCGAGCTGTGGGAGCAGAATGAGCTGAATGTGGCTGAAGAGCACCTGGCCACAGCGATCACCGAGCGGCTGATCAGCGAGCTTTCGCCCTGGTTCAGCCGGCCGCAGCAGCAGCACGAGCAGGGCAGCGTGATTCTCGGCTGCGTCGAGGGCGAGCGTCATGTGCTTGGGCTGCGCATGCTGGCAGATATGTTCCGCCGGCACGGCTGGCGCGTGCTCTACCTGGGCGCCGATGTGCCGACCGCCGATTGGGTCGGGCTAGCCACGCGCTACCGCGCCGATGCAGTGGCGATCTCGGCCGGCGCACAGCGCTACATCCCGGCGATCCAGGCGCTGGTCGCCGCGCTGCGTGTGGCGCTGCCAGCGGTCGAGGTCCTGGTCGGCGGCGCTGCCTTCGATCGCGCCCCCGATCTCTGGCGCTCGGTCGGCGCGACGCTCTACCATCCCGACCCGGCCGCCGCCGTCGCCGCGATGACCGAGCGAACGACGAAGGGTTGATGGCTGAGATGGCTGCCCAACGACACCCCTTTAACCTGACTCCTGGCGACGACTTCCCGGCCCACATCGCGCAAGCCGCCGCCCGGCACACGCCCGAGTCGCTGCTAGTGCTCGACGCCACCGGCTGCATCCTGCACGCCAACCCAGCCGCGTGGCAGTTGCTGGCCCGCCCGGCCGAGCAGATCATCGGCGCGCTGTTTGTCGAGCTACTTGACGAGGGCAGCCAGGACAAAGGGCGCGCGTTGCTGGATGCAGCTCATCTTGGGCCAACAGCCGTGTATGAGCTGAATATGCTGGGCGGCGATGCGCGGGTGGTGCTGGTCGGCTACCGGGCTGTGCCGCTCACGCCGGGCCAGTTGGAGCAGGCGACATCCGAAGGCCAGCTACTGCTGATCGGGCAGGCGCTGTCCACGACCGTCGCGACGACCGAGCACCTGATCGTGCTCAACCGCCGGCTCAACGCGCTCTTCACGCTCGCAGCCGGCGCCTCGCGCTCACTGGTGCTCGCCGACCTGCTCCAGCAGGCCGTCGCACTGACCATAGCCGAGCTGGATCTCCAGGCCGGTGCGGTGTTCCTAGCCACCGCCCCGGTCGAGGTCGACAGCGTGCAACTCGTCGCCCACCAAGGCTTTACGCCGGCGTTCGTCAGCCGGCTGCCCGAGCTGCGCCGGCAGCCGCTGCTCGCCTTTCTGGAGGGCGCGGGTGACGCGCCGTCCGTCAGCAGCGGCGCCGCCGAGGATTTAGGGCTGGCGCCGGAGGACATGCTGATGCGAACCGGACCACTGCTGAGCGTGGCCGCCGTCCCGCTGCGGAGCGAGGACCGGCTCGTCGGCTGGCTGCTCGCCCTGAGCGACCGCTATCGCGCGTTCGGTGCCGGCGAGCTGGATACGCTATGCACGATCGGCAACCTGCTGGGGCCGCCGGTCGAAAATGCACATCTATATAGCGCGCTACTCGAAACAAGTGGCCAGTTGCGGGCGGTGCTGGACGGCATCGATAGCGGCGTGCTGCTAATCGACCGCGCCGGCATCGTGCGCTACACCAACCCGCGCCTGGGTACGCTGCTTGAGACCGATGTGGCGCGCTGGCCTGGGCAGCCGCGCGCCGCCGTCCTCACCGACCAACTGCGCCCGCTCACCAACGCGGCGCCGATCTTCGAGGATGAGCTGTGGGAAGTCGCCGGGCCGGCGCAGCGGGTGCTACGCCGCTTCAGCGGCCCGATCTCCGGCCCGTCCGGCGCGCCGTTGGGCACAATCGAGGTGTATAGCGATATCACCCAAGTCCAGCAGATGAATCAACTCAAGGATGATTTCGTCGCCGCCGCCGCCCACGACCTGAAGACGCCGCTCACGGCCGTGAAGGGCTATGCACAGCTCGCACTCAGGACGGCCCGCCGTCTCGACCAGCCACGGCTACTCCAGCAGCTTGAAATGATCAAAGCCCGCAGCGACGAGCTGGCGCACCTGATGGACACGCTACTTGACCTGTCGCGCATCCAGGCCGGCCGCCTGCTGCTTGAGAGCGACACCTTCCTCGTCGGCGAACTGGTCGCCGCCGTTACGCGGCACTTCGATTTCGACCTCCAGCGCCGGCAGCGCTCGATCGACGTGGAGCTGCCGGCCCAGCCGCTCGAAGTCACCTGGGACCGCGCCCGGATCGAGCGTGTGCTGATCAACCTGCTCGGCAACGCGCTCAAATACTCGCCCACGGGCGGCCCGGTCAGCCTGCGGGTCTGGGAAACGGCGCCCCACTCGAACGAAGTCGAGATCATGGTCACCGACCAGGGCATCGGCATCCCCCGCGCCGAGCGCGACCGCATCTTCGAGCGCTTCTACCGCGCACCACAGGCAGTCGAGGACGGTTTCAAAGGCAGCGGGCTTGGTCTGTACATCTGCCGCCGCGTCGTCCAGGCCCACAGTGGCCGGATCTGGGTCGCCGACGCGCTCCACGGTGGCCACGGCACGACGATCCACGTCACCCTCCCGCGTCACCCTCTCAATACAGAAGAGGTGAAAGGGTGAAAGGGTGAAGGGGTGACTTTTCACCCCTTCACCCCTTCACCCCTTCACCCCTTCATCACAGCTACCGCCGCTCGTAGTTCGGCGCCTCCTTCGTAATCGTCACGTCGTGGGGGTGGCTCTCGATCAGCCCGGCCATCGAGATCTTGATGAAGCGCGCTTCGCGCCGTAGCGCCTCGACATCCTTGGCGCCCACGTAGCCCATCCCGGAGCGCAGGCCGCCCACCAATCTGGAAGATCGTATCGCTGAGCGGCCCTTTATACGGCACCATGCCCTCGATCCCCTCGGCCACCAGCTTTTTGCTGTCCGCCTGGAAGTAGCGGTCGCCGCTGCCGCGCTGCATCGCCCCGATCGACCCCATCCCGCGGTAGGTCTTGTAGCTGCGCCCCTCGTACAGGATGGTCTCGCCGGGGCTCTCCTCGGTCCCGGCGAAGAGCGAGCCGATCATCACGCTGTGCGCCCCGGCCACCAGCGCTTTGGCGATATCGCCGCTGTACTTGATCCCGCCGTCGGCGATCACCGGGACGCCGAAGCGCTCGGCCGCCCGCGCGCACTCAGTGATCGCCGTGATCTGCGGCATGCCGGCGCCGGAGACCACCCGAGTCGTGCAGATCGAACCGGGACCCTGCCCCACCTTTACGCCATCCACCCCGCGCTCGCACAGCGCCGCCGTCCCCGCCCCGGTCGAGACATTGCCGGCGATCAACTGGACGTTCGGGAACGCCTCGCGAATGCGAACCACCGCGTCCAGCACACCCTGCGAGTGGCCGTGGGCCGTGTCGATCGCCAGCACGTCGGTCCCGACGCGCACCAACGCCGCCGCCCGCTCCAGGTAGTCGCCCGAGGCGCCGATCGCCGCACCAACGCGCAGGCGGCCGTGCTCGTCCTTTGAGGCATTGGGGTGCTCGATCTGCTTCATAATGTCTTTGACCGTGATCATCCCGGAGAGCCTGCCGCGCCGGTCCACCACCAGCAGCTTCTCGATCCGGTGCCGGTGCAACAGCTCTTTGGCCTGCTCCAGCGTCGTGCCTTCGGGCACCGTCACCAGGTTCTGGGTCGTCATCAGTTCGCGGATCGGCCGGCTGCGATCAGTCTCGAAACGCAAGTCGCGATTGGTCAGGATGCCCACCAGGTCGCCGTCGCCGGTCGTGATCGGGATGCCCGAGATCCTGTACTCGGCCATCAGATCGAGCGCGTCGCCCACGGTCTTGTCGGCCCCCATGGTGATCGGGTCGATGATCATGCCGCTCTCCGAGCGCTTGACCTTGCGCACCATCTCGACTTGGTCGGCGATCGATAGATTCTTGTGGACAAAGCCGAGCCCGCCCTCACGCGCCAACGCAATCGCCAGCCGGTGCTCAGTCACCGTATCCATCGCCGAGCTGGTGATCGGGATGTTCATATGGATGGATCGGGTCAACCATGTGCTGACGCTAGTGTCCGCCGGCACGACCTGCGATTCGGCCGGCACCAGCAGTACATCGTCAAACGTCAGCCCCTCGCGCGCGTACTTGTCGCTCCAATCGATAGTCACGATGTTCCTCCTAATTAATTACTGATCGTACGTCGTCACATTATCCGGGAGGAGCTTTTTTTGGAGGGCGGCCCCTCCAAACCTCCCCTTTGTTCAGTCGTGTGTCGTCACATTATCCGGGAGGAGCTTTTTTTGGAGGGCGGCCCCTCCAAACCTCCCCTTTGTTCAGTCGTGTGCCGTCACACCCTCCGGGAGGAGCTTTTTTGGAGGGCGGTCCCTCCAAACCTCCCCTTTGTTCACCTCAGTGGCGCGTGGTAATAAAAATGCCCTCTGCGCGCACCGGCACAGAGGGCGTTCGGGGGGAGACACAGGTGTCCGCCCCTAGAGAGCCAGGATCGATTGACCATTGTGGATAGCGCAGTAACCGCATTGCCTCAATACTGTCGATGGCAAGAGTTCGATACTATACTCCCAAGCAGGACTTCCCGTCAACACGATGCCGCCAAATTCCTGGCCGATGATAAAAGTGTCACCTTCCCAGCGTTCAATGACAAAAGTGTAACATTAGCGCGCCCGCAGATCAAGGGTCAACGACGCTTGGTAGTGTATGGAACGGCATATCGAACCAGGACCATCTCGTTGTTGCTCTGGTAATAGACCTGTGGTACGATGGCATTACAGTAAGAGAAGAGGACCACACACGTGCAACTCGACGGAACCTTGGACCAATTTCCCTTACGCGAACTGATAGAGATGGTGGTCTACAGCTCGGTCACGGGCGTGCTCGAAGTGCGCGTCAGCGACGAGGTCGGCCAGATCTTCTTTCGGGACGGTCACCCCTACCACGCCCGCGCCGGCGTTCGGGGCGGCTTTGATGCTGTGCTCGCAATGTTCGAGCAGCATCATGCGCCGTTCCGCTTCGTCGCCGACAGCACCAGCGATGGCGAGACGCTCTGGATGGACCCGTGGGAGCTGATCGAGCGCGGCGAGTCGCAGGCACGGCTCTGGGCGCAGGTGCGGCCACACATCCCCAACCTCACCTGGGTGCCCTCACTGTGCAGCACCGCCAGCGCCGAGCATATCCATATCAGCGAAGGAGCCTGGCCGGTGCTCTCGTCTGTCGATGGCCAGCGAAGCGTCGCCCAGATCGCCGAGGCGCTCAATATGATGCCGCTTGACACGTGCGTGGCGCTTGTCAGCCTGCTTGAGCAGGGGCTGGTGGCTATCCGGCAGCCCCGCCCTGGGCTGCTCGAACCGCGCCGGCTCGCGCCGGACCTGCAACGCGACAGCGCCGCCCCCACCGGCGACTTCTTCGAGCGCCTGATGGCCAATATCAACCTCCCCGATCCGCACGACCAGGACCCCACCGATCAGGAGACGCAGATCAGGACGCGCTCCGAACGGTATGTCGACGACTGCAAGTAGCCTCGACACACCCCTACCCCCGCCACACTCATGCTATACTTGAGGCCATGACTCTGCCTCGCAAATTGCTGGTCGTGCTGCTGTGCTGCGCCGCCGTGGCATGGCTGGCCGGCCCCACCAGTCGCCTGTTGGTCGTGCTGCCGCTGCTGCTGTTTGGCCCCGGCTACCTGCTCGAACGTGCGCTGCCTGCGCCACCTCGCCCAACCCTCGGCCTGCGACCGGCGCTCTGGATGGGCCTGAGCCTAAGCATCGTCGCGCTACTCTACCAGTGGACTACGGCACTTGGCCTCACGCTCTCATCCACGTCGCTCAACGCGCTCGCGATCTGCTGCGGCGCTGGCATCGCCTGGCGAATCTGGCACCCTCCTCCATCCTCCATCCTCCATCCTCGGATACTCCCTCTCACCTTGTCATCTTGTCAGCTTGTCACCTTGTCAGGCGTAGCGCTGCTGGCGATCTTCGCGCTGACGCTCTGGACGCGCTTCATCCAGATCGCCGACCTGGCACTGCCGGCGTGGGTCGAACTCGGTCCACCATGCGCTACTGGTCCGGGTCGCCATCGAGCGCGGCCAGGCGCCCTACTCGCTCCGCCCATACCTGCCGGTCGATCAGCTCCCGTATCACTGGGGCTATCACGTCTTCCAGGCCGCCGTCACGCAGCTCTCCGGCCTGCCGTTGGAGCGGGCGATGCTCTGGGCCGGCCAAGTGCTCAACGCGCTGCATACACTAAGCGTGGCGGCGCTGGCGGCCTACCTGTGGAGAAGGCCGCTGGCGGGTGTGGTGGCCGGGCTGGTCGTCGGGCTGCTCTCGATCATGCCGGCCTACTACGTGAGCTGGGGGCGCTACACCCAGCTTACCGGGCTGCTGCTGCTGCCGCCGCTGGCGATCGCCTGGCTGGCCGGCATGCGCGCGCCCTCACGCCGCTGGCTGGCCTGCACGGCGACCCTGCTCGCCGGCCTGAGCTTGATCCACTTCCGCATCCTGATCTTCGCGCTCTGCTTCATGGCCGTGAGCGCGGCCATCAACCTGGTGATACCAAGCAGAGGAGAAGAGGAGAGATCATCACACCGCTTCACCCCTTTACCCCTTCACCCCCTCTCCTGGCGTAGGCTAGCATCTCTGCGCCCACGGCTCGGGTACATGGCTGCAAGCTGCGGGCTGGCGCTGGCGATGACCATCCCCTGGAACTGGAGCCTGGCGACGCCGGCGCTCGCACCGAGCGCCGGCTCGCAACAGGGGCTGGTCGGCGGCGGGGACTACAACCGGCTGACCGAAGCACTGCTATGGGCCGGGCACAATCGCCTGCTCGTCGCGCTCGCGCTGTGCGCGGCCCTGGCAGGGCTGCTCCAGCGCTCGCGCCCCGCTGTTGGGCAGGTCGGGTGGGTGGGTGCGCTGGTGCTGCTGGCCAACCCTGGATCACCGGCTATCTGCTGCCGGCGGTCGGCGCGGTACTCATCGTCTGGGGCGGGCTGCGGCGCCGGCCACCAGCCGTGCTGGCCGGGTGCGCGCTGGCGCTGCTAAACCCGGCGCTGGTGCGCTTCCCCTACCTCTGGCTGATCCCAAACGACGTCGTAGCGATCAGCCTGTTTATCCCGATCGGCGTGCTGATCGGCGGCGGCGCCTGCCGGCTGGTACGCTGGGTGGAAACCTGGCCGCCGACCGCCGACCACCGACCACCGACCGTTGGGGGCCACGGAGGGCCTGCCTTCCAGGGTCGCGGTTCTCAATTCTCAATTCTCAATTCTCAATTCCCCCCCTCTGGATGGTCGATCGATAGCCACGTATCGCCGCGCCGAGGGGTGGTGCGCGGCCTCGCTGCGGCCCTAATACTGGTGGCCGCGCTATGGGGTGCGTGGGACTCGCGGAGCGTGATCAACCCGGCCACGGTCCTGGCGACCCCAGCCGACGTCGCGGCGATCGCCTGGGTGGCCGAGCACACCGCCCCCGACGCCCGCTTTCTAATCAACGCGACCCCCTGGCTCCCCGACGCCGATCGCGGCGTGGACGGCGGCTGGTGGCTGCTGCCGCTGGCCGGGCGGTATGTCAGCACACCGCCGGTGCTCTTCACGTACGGGGCGCCCGACGAGGTGCGGGCCGCGCGCGCCGTGAGCCGGCAGGTCGCCAACTTCCGCCCTGGGCAGGAACAGCAGCTTTATCAGATGATCGCGCGCGAGCATATCACCCATATCTACCTTGGCCCACAGCCCGGCCCACTCTCCCCGGCGACCTTCGCCGACAACCCGGCCTTCGAGAAAATCTATGAGCGCGATGGCGTGATCATCCTTGCCGTCCACCTCTAGTCGTGCTATGATCCCCGGACATACAACAAAGACTGGAGCATATGACCAGCGAGACTTCCCAGATCAGCGAGCGCGAGCGCGAGATTCTGCGCCTCGTCGCCATGGGCGCGACGAATCAGCAGATCGCCAATGAGCTGAATATCAGCGTCAACACCGTCAAGGTGCATTTACGCAATATCTTCGGCAAGATCGGCGCGGCCTCGCGCACTGAGGCGACGGTGTACGCGATCCGATCGGGGCTGGTCAGCGTCGACAATGGCGCGCGGGCGGCGCAGGACATGCCACTCGAACAGCCGATCGAGCCCGATGCCCTCGCCCCCATGCTGGACGAGCCGGCCGAGGTCGCGGCGCCGCTCACCGAGCACGCACCCGATCAGATCGTGGTCGCGGAGCTACCGGCGGCAGCGGAGGAGCGGGCGGTCGTGGTGGTCGCTCCGGCCACCGTGCCTACCCGCGCCCGCGCCCGCCCGCCCCTGCTGTTGCTGATCGCGCTGGTGGTGATCGGCATCCTCGCGACCGCGCTGATCTATACGCTGGTGCGCCAGCAGACCCCGCTCACCGCCGAGAATCCTACCGCCGTCCCGGTCCCCTCGTCGCAACCTGACCGCTGGAGGGCGCGCGCACCATTAGCCCAGCCATGTGCCGACTTCGCGGTGACGGCCTACGAAGGCAAGCTCTACATCATCGGCGGGCGCGAGGCGACCAGTGCAAGCGCGGCCGTCAATCGCTATGATCCCGCCAACGACACGACGGTGGCATTAAAGAGCCTGCCGCAAGCCGTCAGCCACGTTCACGCGGTCACGATCGGTGGGCAAATCTATATGCCGGGCGGGGAAGGCGCCGACGGCACGGTGCTGGATGTCTTCCAGGCCTATGATCCGCGCAACCAGCAGGCCGAGTCGCTCCCGCGCCTGCCGGCGCCGCGCAGCCGCTATGCGCTAGCCCACTTCGAGGGCCAGCTTTACCTATTCGGTGGATGGGACGGTAAGGAATATCGGGCAGAGGTGTTCATCTATAACCCCACAGCCGGGAAGTGGAGCCAGGGTGCCCCAATGCTGGCCGCGCGCCGTAGCGCGGGCGCGACGGTGGTCGGGAACTACGTGTATGTCATCGGTGGGGAGAACGCGAGTGGCGCGCTCCAAGTCAATGAGCGCTACGACCCGACAGGGACGAGTGGTGGGCGTTGGGAGAGTGTCGCCCCCCTGCCAGCCAAAGTCGCTACGCCAGCGATCGTGGGCTTCTCAGGGGTGATCAATCTGATCCTGGTCTTCAACTCGCAGTCGCATACGATCTACAAGTATGTGCCAAGCCCCGAATCCTGGAACAAGGAAGGTATCAGCGAGGATATCGCCGTATCGCCGCGCGTCGCCGACCTTGGCACGAGCGTGTTTCTCTTCGGGCCGGGGAGCAATGGCACAGTCTGCGCGCTCAGCGAGTACCGAGCCTTGTACACCTCATTCCTGCCCAGGTAACATCCTCTCCGGCGGGTGAGTCCCGTTCAGCGCAGGCAGCCTCGCCATCAACTCGAGAAGAAACCAACAGCCAGGCGCTATTCGCCATACCCCTCGCTCATCACATGCCGGTAGAGACGCTGGAGCATTTGCAAAGAGAGCGTTTCCTCATCCTGCTCGTGGCCAGGCAGCGGTGTTCGTTCCGCATAGTGGCGCCGCAGCCGATTCATAATCGCCTCGACGTATGCGCGCCGTTCGTCCGTTTCGGTGTTCATACGCTGCTCCTGTTCACGAATTCATTAAGATTACGTTGAGATTATAGCAGGGAGTGTGCCAAGACCACAATACCCAAAAGTCCTGGGCAAGGACAGCACTTTCATCGACGGTTGCGCGATGGGAGCGCTCATGCTACAATGGCAGCGAAATTCTTTACAATCGGCGTCGCGGGGACGTGGCGAAATGGCAGACGCGCAAGTCTTAGGAACTTGTGGAGCAATCCGTGAGGGTTCAACTCCCTCCGTCCCCACCAGCACCAGTTGAGCTTATCACTAAAAGAGAGGGGCAAGGGCAGGGCAGCCCTCCCCTTAAACCCACCCCATCCCGTCGTAAGCAATCCAGAATCACTAAAAGAGAGGGGCAAGGGCAGGGCAGCCCTCCCCTTAAACTCCACCCCATCCCGCCCATCCCGTCGTAAGCAATCCAGAGCATTTGGCTTCCTGAAGCGCTAGATCAGAATCGCTCGCGGTTTCATCATGGGCTTGACGCCTGCTCTTAAAGTCGCTATAATGTTAACGAAGAGATAAATTCGCTGGTGAACTCTCCGACTTGAGCGCTGAGGACATCACGTATTATGCGAGTCCCAACGCCAACAGAATACCGACCAGAACCGGGCGGCGCAGGATGACGCGATCCTGCTGCCGCCTTTGTCGTTTGGCGGTCATAAGCGGAAGGGGGTTTTACCAAGGCGGGGCGCTCGGGGCGCAACAGGCACCTTGAACGTCGGCGGTTTCAATATCAGGGGATCGAGCGCGGAACTAGCCGTGTCTGGTCCTCTGCCAGTACACAGGAGGCGCTTATGCACTCGGACCTAATCGGCAAAATCGAGAAGGCGCGACGCTACGCGCAGGAACCAGAGCGCATTGCTCTCGATGAGCTGAAGGCCCGCTTCCGTGGCGGCAACAATGATCACGTTATCACGCTCTCGAATAATCACTGGTCGTGTGATTGCAGTTTCTTCCGCATGTGGCAGACGTGTGCTCACGTTATGGCGTTCCAGAAGATCTTCAACCCGATGCTTTCGCCCGAAGCGCGCGAGGCGTCCAGCCCCGTGCCAGCCGAGGAGATGGTCGGCGCCTGAGCTACCTCCCACGATGTTTCTTCAGCCCTCTTCCCATGGTGGGGAGGGGGCTTTACTTTTGGAGGCCCCCGGATGACTCTGGTGATCGCTCATCGCGGCGCATCGGCGTACGCCCCGGAGAACACGATGCCGGCGTTTGAACTGGCGCTGCGGCAGGGCGCCGATATGCTCGAACTCGACGTGCAGCGCAGCGCCGACGGCGCGCTGGTGGTGTTCCACGACGAGACGACCGAGCGCTGGGATGGCAGCCGGCGCCGCGCCGTCGATTGCAGCCTGGAGGAGCTGCGGGCGCTCGACATCGGCGGGGCCGGCGTCGCGACGCTGGCCGAAGTGTGCGTGTTGGCGCGCGAGCGCGGCGTGCAACTCAATGTAGAGCTAAAGGGGCTCGGACTCGGCGCCGATGTCGCGCGGCTGCTGCGGGAGGAGCGCATCGAGGATCAGGTGCTCATTTCATCATTCTCGCCGGAGGCGTTGGCCGATTTCGCCGCTGCCAGCCCGCACATCTCACGCGCCTACCTGATGGGCACCCATACGCTCCGCCCGGACATTCGCTTTCGCGAGAACTGGCCCTTCGGCGCGCTGCGCCGCACCGGCTGCTCGGCCTGGCACCCGGCCTACCAGATCCCGCTGCTGGCGCGGATCATCCCGCGTGTGCGCCGGGCTGGCTACGCGGTCCATGTTTGGACAGTCAACGATGTCGCGGTGATGCGGCGGATGATCGCGGTGGGCGCCGACGGGATCATCACCGACACACCGGACGTGCTGCGAGACCTGATCACCGAGCAGCAGAACACGCCGTGAACGGCCTAAGCCCGGTCAGGCGCGCCCCTCGCGCATATGCAGAAACAGCGCCACTGCCCCCAGCAGCCCGGCCCGGTCGCCTAGCGCCGCCATCCGCACCGGAACATCGCGGTAGACCGCCAGCGCGCATTCGCGGATCACCAGGCGCGCCCGCTCGATCAGCTGCGGGTTATTGACGACCACGCCGCCACCCAGCAAGATCAGCTCAGGGCTGAACAGGTGCAGCATATTGACCAGCCCGACGCCGATCAGCTCGCCCTCACGATCCAGCAGCCGCAGCGCCAGCGGGTCGCCGGCGGCGGCCGCCTGCGCGACCTCGGCGGCGGAGACCGTATCGGGCGTGGCCATGTCGTGGAGCAAGCTGCGCGTATCGGCGATCATGGCTTCGGCGGCGGCGCGCGCCAGCCCTGGGCCGGCGGCCAGATCCTCCCAGGAGGCGCGCGCTGCGGCGTCGATCAGGTGGTGCCCGACCTCGGCGGCCGCGCCACGGTGGCCAAGCAGCAGGCGCCCATCGGCGATCACGCCGCCGCCGATCCCGGTGCTGACGGTGACATAGACCAGGTTGCGTAGCCCTTTGCCGCCGCCGAAGAGCCACTCGCCCAGCGCGGCCGCATTGGCGTCGTTGCCAAGCTCGATCGACAGCCCTGTGCGCGTGGTCAGGATGTCGCGCAACGGCACGTCGATCCAGCCGGGCAAGTTCGGCATGGTGAAGACGATTCCCTGGTACGGGTCGAGCGGGCCAGGGCACCCAATGCCCATGCCGACCAAATCCCCGCCCTCCGGCAGAGCCGCGCGAACGCGCCCAATGCAATCCACAATCTTGTCGATCACCGCCTCCGGCCCTTCGTCGCCCTCGGTGGGAAGTCGGATCTCATCGTAGAGCGCGCCCTGCTCGTCGGCCAGCGCCGCGCGTAGCTGGGTGCCGCCCAGATCGACGCCAATGATGTAACGCATGGCGTACCAGCCCCCTGTTCTCGTCACGAGTGCGACGCCTATTATAGCACGACCCTCTTGATACTATGGGATGGGATAGGGTTTAAGGGCAGGGCGGCCCCTCCACAGCTCCCCGCCCCGCGACTTGCCATGTTTGCAGGCTCTCATCCCTCATGCTATACTTGCCGACCAGCAAGCGTAACGTGCTATTCGAGGGCTCGCTCATGAAGCTGCGCCACAGCGCCCGTACTGATGTAGGCAGAACACGCGACCACAACGAGGATAGCCTTGGCGTCGGCGAGGACGCCGAGGCGATCGAGCGCCTCGGCCAGCTCTTGATCGTCTGCGACGGCATGGGCGGCCACGCTGCCGGCGAGGTCGCCAGCCAGATGGGCGTCGAGGCGATTCTGCAAACGTATTACGAGGACAGCTCCGACGATCGCCCGGCGGTGCTGACACAGGCGTTCGAGCAGGCCAACGCCGCGATCTATGAGAAAGGCCGCGGCAGCATGGGCACCACCGGCGTGGCCGCGCTGCTCCACCACGACGCCCTGCATATCGCCAACGTCGGCGACAGCCGCGCCTACCTGATCCGCGACGGCAGCATGCGCCAGGTTTCGCGGGACCACTCTTTTGTGAGCGACCAGGTCGCCGCTGGTCTGATCACGCCCGAGCAGGCCCGCTCCTCGCCGCATCGCAATGTGATCACTCGCGCGTTGGGCCACCAGCCGGGCGTGACGGTCGATATGTTCCGGCTGCCGCTCCAGATCGATGATATCGTCGTGCTTTGCTCCGATGGGCTGCATGGGCTGGTCAACGACGACGAGATCGCGCGGATCGTGTCCGACGAGCCCCCAGAAGAGGCGGTCGACTACCTGATCGATCTGGCCAACCGGCGCGGCGGCCACGACAACATCACCGTCGTGCTCGCCCATGTCGATGCGCTGGACTGGGATGCACAGCCGATCGTCGACGATGAGGAGCCGGCCCCGCATGAGCGCGTGACGGTTGAACTGCCGGTGTCGGCCGACCGAGAAGAAGTGACCACGGCCACAGTGCCGACCGCGGCTGTCTCAGCCGCAGTGGCGCCGCCGGTTGCAGCCGCAGCCCCCCCGGCGCCACCGGCGCGCAAGGCCCCAGCGGCACGCCCCGCGCCGCTTGAGCGCCAGATGACGCTCATCGGCGGCGTGCTGGCCACCCTGCTGCTGGCGGGGTTGATCTTTGTCATCCTGACTACTTGGAATCAGCCGGCGGCCACCGATCCTGCTGCAACGCCGGCGCCAACCGCGCACTCGCCGGTGGCCAGCCCAGCAGCCGCAACCACGCAGCCGACGGCCGCCAGCTCACCGACCCGAACCGCGGCGCCGACCGCAGCTAGCACATCCGCGCCGGCGGTGCTGCCGACCGCCGCTAGCTCGCCGACCAGGACTGTACGGCCCACGATCACCAGCTCACCGACCCAAACTGTACGGCCCACAGTCGTCGGCTCGGCTACGCCATCGACTCGGACAGCCACGACAGCGCTCCAGCCGATCGTCGCCGGCTCGCCACGGCCCACACCGCTGCCCGTCCGGCCAACCGCACGGCCCACGCTCCCTCCGTCGCCAACCCTGGAACCCCCTCCATCAGCGACCCCGGAACCTCCACCGCCGCCGACCCTGGAACCCTCACCGCCAGCGAACCCGGATTCTCAGCCAAGCCCGGAACCCCCGCCGCCGCCAAACCCGGAAACCCTTCCGTCACCCACTTCGGAAGGTGCGCCCACAACTCCATAGCCGCCGGGCGATTCCGCCAAAAAAGACTTGACAGGTCTGAATCTGGCGCTTTCGATGCCTTCCCCAAGACCTGTCAGGTCTGAGCACGGCCTGGTTTATATGAACCCTTACACCTTCCAGACGCCCAGAAACGCCGATGTATGGTATAATAGAAAGCCGCAAGTTTGTTCGTATAGTGTGAGGCGCCATGCCTCCTGCCTGCTGTCGAGGATGCCATGCCGATTCGCGTGCTAGAGCCGACGGTCGCCGCCCAGATCGCTGCCGGCGAGGTCGTCGAGCGGCCAGCCTCGGTCGCCAAAGAGCTGCTCGAGAACGCCATCGATGCCGGCGCGCGCCGCATCAGCGTCGAGGTGCGCGGCGGCGGCCTACGCGAGCTGAAGATTCAGGACAACGGCAGCGGCATCCCGGCCGACGAGGTCGAGCTGGCGTTTGAGCGGCACGCCACCTCCAAGCTGCGCGCCGCCGACGACCTGTGGTCGATCGCGACGCTCGGCTTCCGCGGCGAGGCGCTGCCCTCGATCGCCTCGGTCGCCCAGGTGGTCTGCATCACCCGCGCCGCCGGCGAGGACGTCGGCACCGAGCTACGCATCGCCGGCGGCGAACTCCAGTCGCGTGCGGCGCGTGGCTGCTCGCAGGGGACAACGATCAGCATACGCAACCTGTTTTACAATGCCCCGGTGCGCCGCGAGTTCCTGCGCTCGGAAGCGACCGAGGCCAGCGCGGTCAGCGCGATCGTCACCCAGTATGCGCTGGCCTACCCCGAGTTGCGCTTCACCCTGCTGCTGGACGGCCGGCTGGCGGTGCAGACTAGCGGCAGCGGCGATGTGCGCGAGGTGGTGGTTGAGCTGTACGGCCTCGACGTGGCGCGCCAACTCCTCCCGGTCGAGGCGGCCTATGGCGAGGGGCGCGACGAGGTGCGTATCGGTGGGCTGGTCTCGCCGCCGGGCCTGACCCGCAGCTCGCGCGGGTACCTGCATATGTTCGTCAATCGGCGCGCGATTCAGCCGCGTGGGGCGATCGCGGCCGTGATCGAGGAGGCCTACCACACGCTGCTGATGAAGGGGCGCCACCCGCTGGCGGTGCTCGATATGCGCGTCCACCCCGCGTCGGTCGACGTCAACGTCCACCCGACCAAGAGCGAGGTCAAGTTCCGCGACTCGGCGCGAGTGCTGGGCGTCCTCGGCCGGGCGGTGCGCGACGGGCTGGTCAACGGCGGTGAGGTGCGGCCGTGGGCCGAGCCCAGCGCGCCAGCGGCGCTAGAGACGGCGCAGCGACGCTTTGAGCTCCGGCGCCTGGGCGACCGCTACTCGTCTGATCAGCATAGCCGTGAGGTCGGCCGGCCGGCAGATGTCAGTGGTCCGTTGTCCGTTGTCAGTAGCTTTGAGCTTGACGAGGAGCGGCTTTCATCAGATGAACCCTTGCCGAGCGACCACCGACCACCGACCACCGACCACCGACCACCGACCACCGACCACCGACCACGGACGACTTTGCCGCCGCTGCGGATCATCGGCCAGGTCGGGCTGACCTACATCATCGCCGAGTCGCCCGACGGCATGTACCTGGTCGACCAGCACGCCGCCCACGAGCGCGTCACCTACGAGCGGCTGATGGCGCGGATGGGCACCAGCGCGATCGATCGGCAGGGCATGCTGATCCCGCAGACAGTCGAGTTGCCGCCGGCGGCCCACGCGCTGCTGCTCGGCAGCGCCGACCTGCTGGAGGAGTGGGGCTTTACGCTCGAGGATTTCGGTGCGAGCCTGCGGGTGCGCTCGGTGCCGGCCGGGCTGCGTGAGGGCAACCTGACCACGGCGCTACTTGAGATCGGCGACCACCTGGCCGGGCGCGGCGGCAGCACGCCGGAGGATTGGCGCGAGGCCATGCTGACGACGCTGGCCTGCCACAGCTCGGTGCGCGCCGGCCAGCCGCTCTCGGCCGAGGAGATGCGCGAGCTGATCGGGCAACTGGAGCGCTGCGACGCGCCGCGCACCTGCCCGCACGGCCGGCCGACGATGATCCTGCTCAGCACGACGCAGCTTGAGCGCCAGTTTGGCCGGATCAAGTAACTGAGGATGGAGGATAGAAGATAGAGGATAGCATCTCGCATGAGATGCTATCCTCTATCTTCTATCCTCTATTTTCAGAGCCGGAATCGCCCCACAACTGGGTGGAGATCTGTGCGGAGAGGGTGATCGTCTGCCCGTCGCGGCGCAGCGCGACGCCGTACGCGGGCGACTGGTCGGCGACCTCAAAGCGGGCGCCGGGCGTCAACCCATTGACCTGGAAGTAGCGCATCAGCTCCGAGTCCTCCTCGGCCTCCTCGACAATCCGCCGCAGCACAAACACCTGCCCAACGCCAACTTGGTCGAGGCGAATGGTGCCGGCGTAGCCGGGGGCGCGGCCGGGGATCGGGTTGCCGTGCGGGCAGGTCGTCGATTGGCCCACCAGGGCCTCGATCCGCGCTTCCATCGTCGGCGAAAGCGCGTGCTCGAGCCGCACCGCCTCCTCATGGATCATGTGCCACGGAATCCCCATCACATCGACCAGGAAGCGCTCCAGGACGCGGTGACGCTTGACCATGGCCTCGGCCAGCGTGAAGCCCTCGTCGGTCAGGCCGATATCGCCCCGGCCGTCGCGCGTGATGTAACCCTGGTCCTCCATCCGCTTGACGATATTGGTGACGGTCGGAGGTGTGACATTCATCCACTCGGCCAACCGCGCCCCGATGACCGGTTCGCCACGCGCCGCGAGGTAGTAGATCACCTCAAGATACTCGCGCATCTTCTCGGTCGGCCCCTCCTGCCCATGGCGTCGCCGGACATTCGGGTGTTTCAAAGTTTCAGTCATGCGCTCAATCCTATGTCACAGCATGAGGAGTTTCAGAAGCATTTCGTCGACACAGCGACAACAGCAGGAGTGACTCACGCCAGGGCTGCGAAACGACAGCGTTCGTCTATACGAACACTTGTACATGGAGTGTTGCCATTATAGCCCAGCCCCACCGTGTACGCAAGCATCTGATAAACTGTTTGAAAAGGGTATTGTCTCGCCTACGATCCGTGGTGGAAAGAGGATTCTTGAGGGGAAACCCCCTCAAACTCCCCCTTTTCAAACAGTCTCTGAAAGACTATAGCCCAGGACAAACAAACGAGCCTCGTCGATTGACGAGGCTCGTTCGCTTCCGTAAAGGGGCAGGAACTACGGGTTCAGACCGCTGTTGATTGTGCTGAATACCTGGCTGACCTTGCCACCGAGCAGCGACAGAATACCAATGACAACAATTGCGATCAGCACCAGAATAAGCGCGTACTCGACCAGGCCCTGGCCGTCCTCCTTGGCAAAAAAGCTGCGAAGCATGTGCGTTCACCTCCTTTACAGTTGAGAATGTTGTTTGCGACTACGTGTTCAGTATATACCCCGCACCAATGAGTTTCAATAGAACCATGGTCCTAAAGGTACTGGTACTTTTGTTAACGTTTTTGTCACAACTAGAAATTAACTACCAAGTGTAGTATCACGCCGATCTATGATATTCGGCATACTGATACGAAGATTTGGTCCTACTTTACGCACTCGCACAGCGGAGGAATAACAAAACGTAGCGTGATCGTATATGGCACTATTTCAACGGTACAGCGAAAATATACTATGAATCTAATCGTTTTTGCTGCTATGCAAGGTGATTTATCCTAAATCATTGCTAGCCGCTCATCTCGCGCATGGTATCGATGTACTTGGGCTTTGCGAGGGGCATGTTGGAGATTGGAGATTGGAGATTGGAGGTTGGAGATTGGAGATTGGAGATAGCGTGTCAATCTCCAATCTCCACGCATAGGGGCAGGGCTCGGTGATCAAGGCATCGGGACAACCGCAGCGACACGGGTGCCGCGGCCGACGGCGCTTTCGATCCCGAACTCGCCGCGCAGCAGCGTCTCGGCCTGCTGGCGCAGCGTCGCGACGCCCATGTTGCGGCGCCCGCTCTCGTCGTTCAGCACCTCGGAGATCGAGAAGCCGCTGCCGTCGTCCTCGATCGAGACGTGGATATTGCCGCCGCCGCTGTCGAGCAGCACGCGCGCCTGGGTCGCATGGGCGTGCTTGGCGACATTATTGAGCGCCTCCTGGATGAAGCGGAAGATCGCCACCTCGTAGTGGGCCGGCAGGCGGCTGTCCATATTTTGGACCATTAGGTTCACTTCGAGCTTGTTCTTATCGCTGAACTGCTGCACATAGCGCCGCAGCGTAGGCACCAGTCCCAGGTCGTCGAGGATCATCGGGCGCAGGTCGAAGATAAAGCGGCGGGTGTCCTGGAGCGTGGCGTTGATAGCGCCCTTGAGGGCGCCAAGCTCGGCGCGGGCCTGGTCAATGTCGCGGTCGAGCAGGCGCTGGCAGATCTCGGCCCGCAGCACCAGGTTGCTCATCGACTGGGCCGGCCCGTCGTGCATCTGGAGCGAGATGCGCAGGCGCTCTTTCTCCTGGGCCTGGATGATATTGGCGATCACGTCCTCGCCGTCGTCGAGCGGGCGCCCGCCGGAGGCCCCGCCCGCGCTTACGCCCAGCAGCGGCTCCAGGGCCGTGGTCAGCTCGAAGAGCTGGCTCTGGCGCGCCTTCATCATCTGGTGGCGCGCTTGAAGCTGTTCAAGCTGGCCGCGCATCATCAGCAGGCGCATCTGCACCTCCTGCGCCGAGGTGTAGAAGTTCTTGATATCGGCCTTGCTGTACTTATCGATGTTCACCTCCAGATCGCGCAGCCGGTTGGAGACCGTCATCTCGCGCTGGGCCAGCTTTTCGACCTCGGCGCCGGTCTGCCGCAGCAGCGTCTCCATCTCATTCAGCTCGCGCCGCGACCGCTCCAGCTCGACGTTGGCATTGGCATGTAGTTCTTCGATCTTCTGTTGGGCTTCACTCGACGCCATGACCAGCTCCCTGTTCCTGTTATACCAGCTTGCGTTCTGGTGGCGAAGATTGAGGTGAGAGAAAACAAGATCGTGGAGGACGACCCCTCCACCCCTCCCCACCGCAAGATGCCACACTTGCGACTTGGTATTAGATAGCACGCCACCCGAAATTATACGTGGTAGGACTACGCTCCGTCAACCGCTATGGGCTATTGACCAACACTTCGCCGTAGGTCTATAATGCTGCCCAGTAAAGAGGGCCTGAAATACCTGCAATCCGCGTTATACCCGCTCGTTCCTTGAGGATCGATGGCTCAATCGCAGCCGCCAAACTGTCACCAGCGCTTCCAGCACAATCCGGCGCGACATCTTCGAGTGGCCGACGCGCCGGTCGGGGAAGGTGATCGGCACTTCGCCGACCTGGAAGCCGGCCCGCAGCGCCCGGTAGACCATCTCGATCTGAAACGAATATCCGTTGGAGCGAACATCGCCGAGGTTGATCGCCTCCAACACGGGCCGCCGGTAGCAGCGAAACCCGCCGGTGGCGTCCATCACCGGGAGGCCCAGGATGGCGCGCGCGTAGATATTGCCGCCGCGGCTGATGATTTTGCGGATCACGCCCCAGTCGGTCGTCGCGCCGCCGGGGACGTAGCGCGAGCCGAGCACCAAGTCGTAGCGTGTTTCGGCGGCTGCGACCAGCGCCGGGAGGTAGCCGGGGTCGTGAGAGAAATCGGCATCCATCTCGCAGATATACTCGGCCCCTTCGGCCAGCGCGCGCCGAAAGCCGGCGATGTAGGCCGTGCCGAGGCCCAGCTTGCCGGGCCGCGAGAGCAGCCCCAAGCGCGGCTCGTTGGCGGCGAGGCGCTTGACGACCTCGGCGGTGCCGTCGGGCGAGCTGTCGTCGATCACCAGCACGCGGATGCCGGGCAGCTCCAGGATACGCGGCAGCAACGCGCCGATATTGTCGCGCTCGTTGTAGGTCGGGATCACCACCATGCACTCGGCGATAGCGGCGGGAAGCGCGCTTGGTGGGTTCTGCGAACGATCCTGAGCGATCATGATGCACCTTTATGTAGCCGGACTGGACAGTACACCGTATTATACTTGAACCTGTCGCGCTGTTTTCAGCCGCCCATTGTGTCAAGCATACCGAAAGTCAGCCATTTTTGCGTTACCGATCGGTAGCAACTTGGTAGCAAACCTTTATCACCTACGCAAGGGCCGCCTGCTTGTAACGAGAGCCCCAGGTTAACGACGATGTCAACACTTCCCATCCCTTCCCCACCCGAGCCGGCCACCGAGACGATCTCCCCACAGCCCTCCCGCCGCGCGCTGCCGCTGCCGGGTGTGGAGCAGCTCTGGACGATCCTGGCGCTGGCGCTGATCGGCGGGTTTATCGCGCTGGTCCCGACGCTGCCGCACGACTTCTGGTGGCACCTCAAGGCCGGCCAGCTCGTCGCCGAGCAGGGCATCCCGGCCACCAACCGCTTCGCCTGGACGCTGCCGACCGATCACCCGTACATCTACGCCACCTGGCTGGGCGAGTGGCTATTCTATGCGCTCTACCAGTTGGGCGGGCTCCAGGCGCCGGTGCTGGCGCGCAACCTGCTGGGCCTGGCCGGCTTCGCGCTGGTGGCGGCCGAGGCGCGCCGGCGCAGCGGCTCCTGGCGGCTGGCCGCGCTGGCGACCGTGCTGGCCGGCGCGATGACGATCAACAACCTGACGACCCGCACGCAGAACTGGGCCTGGGTGCCGTTCGGCATCTACATTCTGGCGCTGGGCGCCTACAGCGCCGGGCAGCTTCGCCCACGAGCGCTGCCGGCTCTGCCCCTGATCATGGCCTTCTGGGTCAATGTCCACGGCTCGTTCGTGCTGGGACTGGCGCTGATTGCGCTCGTCGCCGCCGGCGAGACGCTGCGCCGGCTGCTCAAGCAGCCGTACGCGCCGAGCTGGGAGCGGCTGCGCTGGCTGTACCTGGCGGCGGCCGGCGCGCTTGGCGCCGCGCTCCTGAATCCGCTGGGGCCGGGGATCTTCGGCTACGTCGTCAAGCTGCTGACCGACCCGCCCAGCCAGGGGCTGGTCAACGAGTGGCAGCCGCCGACGACGCGCGGCATCGCCGGGTTTGTCTTTTTCGCCTCGATCCTGGCGCTGCTGGCGGCGTTCGCGCTAGCCCGGCGCCGGCCAAGCCTGACCGACCTGCTGCTGGCGTGCGGCTTCTTGTGGCTGGCCTGGGGCGGCCAGCGCTACGTGGTCTGGTACGGCATGGTGGCGATGCCGCTGCTGGCGCAGAGCCTGGCCGCGCCGCGCTCGCCGCTGGCCCGCGCGGCGCGGCCACGGCGCCTGGTGCTGCCCAGCACGCTGATCGCGCTGGCGCTGGCGGGCCTGCTAGTGGCGCTTCAGCCGCCGTTCAAGGCCGGGCTGGCACTGCCGCAACCCTACAAGGCGCTCTTCGCCGACATACCGGGCGCGCCCGAGCTGTACAGCGCCGACACGCCCGTGGCCGCGACGAACTACCTGCGCGAGCATCCGAGTGCGGGCCGGCTGTTCAATGAGATGGGCTACGGCTCGTACCTTGACTGGGCGCTCTACCCGGTCGCCCAGGTCTTTGTGGACCCACGCGTCGAGCTGTACTCGCTGGCGCTCTGGCAGGACTACCTGGATATTAGCGAGGCGCGCGACTACAGCCAGCTGCTGGACAAGCACCAAATCGAGCGGGTGCTGCTGGACCGCGTTCGCCAGCCGCGGCTGGCGAACGCGCTGGCGAGCGATGCGGGCTGGGTGCGCGAGTACGGGGATGCGCGGGCCGAGATCTACCGGCGGAAGTGATTGCGGTGAAAGAATGCTTGCAGTATCATGCCAGCGATGCTGAAGTACCCACCTGATGAGGAGCACATTCGATGGTCTTTGATGTCGAGTTGACCCATCCAGCAGCCGATCGCTACATCGCTCGCGTCTTGCTCTGGCCGGATGTTATAGTTGAGGCTACTTCCCGCGAAGAAGCGATCGAACAAATCGGCGAGGCTATTCAGCGACGGCGGGATGCTGGTGTTGAGATCGTGCAGGTTATTGTCGACGATCCGGCAGGAGCTTCAGCGACATCGCCTTGGCGGAAGCATGCCGGTACATTTCCCGAAGATGAACTGTATGAGCAGATGCTTGACGAGATACGACGCTATCGACACGAGCTTGATACAGAATCAGAGGACATTTGTAAATACTAACGATTCTTCAATATCTATGCCTTGCACTTAATCGCGCTTTCAGTCCACAAATGAATTTGTGGCCTGAAATCGCAAACACGTTAAAACGTGTTCAATGACAGCCTGTAACGTGTTTTAACACGTTTGGTCTATTAGGTATCGAATTCATTCGATAATGGTCTAATGGCAGTCGATTGATCCCTTTCCAACATCATAGCTACCCACTGATACTCACAATGCTCACACAACCACACACCCACACCACCCAACCGCCCCCGCGCGCCACCAGCCGCGGCCTGACGCTCGACCACGTCTGGATCGCGGCTGCGCTCATGCTGATCGCGCTGCGGCCGCTGCTGACGCCGATCCCGCCGAATGACTTCTGGTGGCACATGGCCACCGGGCGGGTGATCGTCGAGCAGGGCGCGATCCCGCCTGTGGACAGCTTCTCCTACACCCGCGCCGGCGAGCCGTTCTACAACCAGGGCTGGCTGGCGCAGGTGCTGCTGTACGGCCTGTACCAGCTTGGCGGCATCCCACTGCTCATACTCGTCCAGGCGGCGGTGATCGCGCTGGCCTACGGGCTGCTGCTGCGACTGTGCCTGCTGCGAACCGGCCAGGTGAAGTTGAGCGTCGGGCTGCTGCTGCTGACCACGCTGCCGCTCTCGTTCGACAACTGGATCGTGCGGCCGCAGAGCTACACATTCCCGCTCTTCGTCGGCTTCCTGACCATCCTGACCGAGTACCGGCTGGGCCGCGCGAACCGGCTGTGGCTGCTGCCGCTGCTGATGGCGCTGTGGGTCAACCTGCACGGGACGTTTGTGCTGGGCGGGGCGATGATCGCGCTGACGCTGGCGGCGGAGTGGCTGAAGCGGCGGGCGGCGGCGCGGCGCGAAGACCTGAGCTGGGCCGCCCGGCCGATCGGCGCGCCGGAGGACGTGCTCACGCGCCCGGAGCCGGAGCGGCTGCCGTCGTTACGGACGCTGCTGCTGTGGGGCGCGGCGACGGCGGCGGCGCTGCTGCTCAACCCGCGCGGCCCGGAGGTGCTGGGCTACGTTCGCAACCTGCTCGGCAGCAACGCCGTGACCACGCTCGTGACCGAGTGGGCGCCGCCCACGATCCGTGACATCAACGGCGTGATCTTCTTCCTGTTTTTGCTGCTGTGCATTGTCGTGCTGACCTACGCACGGCGGCGGCCGGACTTCACCGACCTACTGCTGGCGGGGGCGTTCCTGTGGCTGGCGCTGGGCGCGGTACGCAATATCGTCTGGTTCGGCTTCGTGGCGACGGTGCTGGTAGCGGCGCAGGCGGCCACGCTGCTGCCGGCGCCCGCGGCCCGCCGCCCGGTCGGCTCGCCGGCGCTCAACGCCATGCTGGTGGGCATGCTGGGGCTGCTGCTGGTGCTGGGGCTGCCGTGGATCAAGCCGCACCTGATGCCGCCATCGGTCGGGGCGCTGCTGGATGAAGGGACGCCGGAGCAAGCAGTGGCGTTCATGCGCGGCCAACCCGACCGCCCGCGCCACCTGTTCCACAGCGAGGGCTACGGCTCCTACCTGATCTGGGCCGCGCCGGAGCAGAAGGTCTTTATCGACACCCGGATCGAGCTGTACCCCTACGAGCAGTGGCGCGACTACATCTACCTCGGCCAGGCCGCCGATATGGACCGGCTGCTCGGCAAGTATGCTATCGACGGGCTGCTGCTGAACAAAAAGAGCCAGGAAGGGCTGGTCAAGGCCGCCCGCGCCGACGGGCGCTGGGAAGTGCGGTACGAGGACGAGCAGACGATCTACTTGACGAGAAAATAATCGCCGTCTGAAAAGGGGGAGTTTGAGGGGGCAGCCCCCTCAAGACCTCTCTTCACCACCGACGAATTATCAAGGCTCAGTCGCCGAAGCGGCTGAAGAAATCCTTGCTCTGCTGGTCCAACACCTCGCTCAAGGCCTTGTGCGACAGGTAGCCGTCACGGATCAAGATCTCGCCCAGCGGGACATTTTTGCCACGCTGGCGCAGCCAGGACTGCTCCGCCAGCACGCGGGCCAGATTCTCGGGCGTGATGAAGCCGCGCGTCACCAGGTACTCGCCCAGGCGCTGGGGCGCGCCGGTCTGGTTGAGCTGCTTCACCAGGGCGTCGGCCAGGGCCTGCGGCGAGAGCCAGCCGCGCCGGACCAGGATGTCGCCCAGCGGCGTGCGGTCGCCCAGGTAGTTCTGGCAACCGCGCTGCTCGGACAGCGCCTCGTTGAGCTGGGCCTTGGTCAGAAAGCCCTGCTGGACCAGGTACTCGCCGATCCTCAGTGCCTCCTGCCTGCGCTCGGCCAGCACCGGGGCCGGGGTAGCCGCCAGCAGATCGCGCAGGCGCAGGACCTCCAGCCCTTCGCGGGCCGGCTTACAGTTCGGATCGAGCAGTAGCGCCCGCTCCAGGCACTCACGCTTCTGCTTGGCGTCCTCGACCAACTCGCACATCCAGATCCACGCGGCGACATTGGATGGATTGTCGAGCAGGACCTGCCGCATCATAGCATAGGCGTTCTTCCGATCACCGCGCTGCGCGACTTGGACCGCCGCCTGAAACGTTACTTTCTCCATCGTCTACGCTCCATCGTCTTGCGATAGGTTGGGGTGGGGTTTAAGGGGCGGGCGGCCTTCCCCTTGCCCTCCCTTTCTATCAGATCGCGATCTGCCCGATCCGCAGACCCCAAAAAGTTTGGAAACTTAGTATACCCGCGCCGATTACCAGCTTATTACCGGCCATGTGGGTTGTGGCAGGTACGGCGGTGTGTCGGGCAACCAGTTTCAAACCTGCCGTCAGAATCTTTGAGATCAACTACTACGATGATCCATAGTATACGCGCCTCGATTAACCAAACATTACCGGCGCGGGCGACCTGCACCAAAGAACAGGTCTGATCCGGTCCCCTGGGGCAGTCCCTTCGGCGGCGTCTGTGCTAAAATCAAGCTCGCGCATACGGACGCACAAATATTTGCCGCAAGTAAGGAGGCCTTATGCCAGCCAATACGTGGATCGAGGTGGCGCGGATCGGCGATTTCGAGACCGATGATCGCAAGGTGGTCAATGCCGGCGACCGACCGGTGCTGGTCCTGCGCCACGCCGGCGGCTTCTACGCGGTCGACAACCGCTGCCCGCACATGGGCTTTCCGCTCGATAAGGGCAGCGTCAAGGACTGCATCCTGACCTGTCACTGGCACCACGCCCGCTTCGACCTGGCCTCCGGCGGCACCTTCGACCAGTTCGCCGACGACGTACGGGCCTACCCGGTCGAGCTGCGCGGCGACGGCGTGTGGGTCAACGTGGCGCCGCGCGCGCGACGAGCGCACCCACCAGCTCAAGCGGCTCGACGACGGCCTAGAGCGCGACCTCCGCCTGGTGATCGCCAAGGCGGCCATCGCGCTGCTGGACCGCGAGGGCGACCCGCGCGAGCCGTTCCGGGCCGGGCTGCGCTTCGGCACCACCTACCGGGCCGCCGGGTGGGGCCAGGGGCTGACAATGCTGGCCTGCTTTATGAACATGCTGCCGCACCTGGACCACGAGGACCGCCCACGCGCGCTCTACCACGGCCTGAACGCCGTCAGTGTCGAGAGCTTCGGCATGGCCCCGCGCTTCACGCTCGACCCGCTGCCGGGCGCCACGGCCGACCTGCCCACGCTGCAGCGCTGGTTCCGCCAGTTCATCGAGGTGCGCGACGACGAGGGCGCCGAGCGCTGCATCGTCACGGCGGTCCGGGCGGGCGCGACGAGCGCCGAGCTGGCCGACATGCTCTTCGCGGCGATCACCGACCACCGCTACATCCAGATCGGGCACCCGGCCGATTTCGCCAACAAAGCGCTGGAGGCGCTCGACATCGCCGGCTGGGAGCTGGCCGAGCCGGCCCTCGCCAGCCTGGCCCGCGGGATCGCCCGTGCCGCGCGCATGGAGGAATCAAATGCATGGCGCAACCCGGTCGATCTGATTGACATCCTAGAAACCGCGTTTGAACGGCTGCCCACGGCGGTCGAGGCGGGGGCTGCTGCCCGTCGCTCGGCACCTGGCCGAAGCTGGGGTGATCGGGTGGCGCTGGCACAGCAATTGCTCTCCGACGACCCACAAGCCAACATCGATACGCTGCTGGCGGCGCTCCGCGACGGCGCGACGCCCGAGCAGGTCGCCGGGGCGGTCGCCTACGCCGCCGCGCTGCGGATGGCCCGCTTCCACACCGCCAACGAGTTCGGCGACTGGGACACGGTCCTGCACACCTTCACCTTCGCCAACGCCATCCACCAGGGCATCCGGCGGGTGGCCGCAGCCGAGCGCGACCGGATGGCGCCCGATGCGACGCCCGACGGGCGGGCGCTGCCGCTGCTGCGCGGCGTCTTCGACGCGGCGATGAGCGTGTATCTCGACCGCTTCCTGAATACGCCGCCAGCCCGGATTCCGCAGCCGCAGCCCAACGGCGGGCGGCCCGCCCAGATCCTGGCCGACCTGCTGCCGCTGCTCGATCGCCAGCAACAGGTCAACGAGGCCGGCGATCTGGTGGCCCGCTACGCGGTCGCCGGCGACGGCGCAGATCACGATGCGCCCTTGCGGGCGGCGCTAGGCAAGGCGCTGCTGCGCGAGGACCGCGACTTCCACACGATCCAGACCGTCGAGGCGGCCTTCAGCCAGCACGCGCTGCTGCGCGGGACGCCGGAGGCGACCCACGTGCTGATCGCCGCAGCCCGCTACCTGGCCGCCCACGCGCCGACCGTGCGCGCCGAAGGGCAGACGTTCCAGATCGCCGAGCGGCTGCACCGCGGCGAGAAGCTGTACGAGGAGTAAGGAATTCTCGATTTTTAAACGAGCCAGGTCCGTGTTACGTGTTGCGTGTTGCGTCGCGCTAACTCACGCAACACGCAACACGTAACACCCACACCGGGATAGTTTATTTTTCGAGAATCAGTTCTGGAAAAAAGGGATAGCTAATGGAATCACTGCTTTTTCTGGCTACAGAGCATGGCCTGGTCGTCTGCGAGCGCGTCGGGGAGGGCTGGCGCGTGGTGGAGCGCGGCCTGGAGGGACACGCGGCCACTAGTGTGATCGCCCGCGAAGGAGTGATCCTGGCAGGCACCACCGACGGCGTGTTCCGCTCCGACGACCTGGGCCGGACGTGGGAAGACGCCAGCGCTGGGCTGGAGCAGCGGCACGTCCGCTGGATGGCCTACCACCCGCAGATCTCCGACCGGGAGTTCGTGGGCACCGAGCCGGCGGGGATCTTCGTCTCGGACGATGGGGCCGCGACGTGGCGCGCCTGCCCGGAGGTGGCAGAGCTGCGCGACCGGCATGGCTGGTTTCTGCCCTACTCGCCGGAGGCCGGCTGTGTGCGCGGGTTCGCTTTCCACGGCCCGCGCGCCTACGCCGCAGTCGAGGTCGGCGGCGCGCTGCGCTCCGACGACGGCGGGGAGACCTGGCGGCTGGCCGACGGCAGCACCGGCGACCCGGACCTGGCCGGGCCGGATGACCCGGCGCTGATCTACCCCGACGTCCACGCGATCATGGTCCACCCCAGCTCGCCCGACCTGGTCTACGCGCCGACCGGCGGCGGGTTCTACCGCTCGACCGACGGCGGGAAGCGCTGGACGCTGGCGTACGACTGCTATTGCCGGGCCGCCTGGATCGACCCAGCCAACTCTGATCACATCATCCTCGGCCCGGCGGATTCGGTGAATCGCAAAAACGGTCGCGTCGAAGCCAGCCGCGATGGCGGGCGAACGTGGCGGGTGGCGTCGGCTGGGCTGGAGATCCCGTGGCGGCATCACATGGTCGAGCGCTTCGCCCAGGCCGGCGGCGAGCTGCTGGCGATCCTCTCGAATGGCGAACTAATCGCGGCGCCGCTGGAGACGTTGGAATGGCGGCGGATCGTGCCGGAGATCCAGGACGTGGCTGCGGCGGCAACGATGGGATAAGACCATTGGACATCAATGCACGGGCAACGAACCACAATGTCCGCAGGGGCGAATCTCGTATTCGTCCCCAACGTGGGCCATTGGATATCGTTGTGGCGGCATTGACATCATTGCGGGCGAACACGAGGTTCGCCCGCTTCGCCACGAACATCGTTGTGATACGCGATGGTTATCACGGCGGGCGCCCGTCTCATAATGTAGGGATTAACCAATGAACACAGCCACCTACCTGCGCCGAATCGGCTACCATGGCCCACTAGCGCCCACGCTCCCGACGCTCCGGCAGCTCCACGTGGCGCATCTGCTGGCGGTGCCGTTCGAGAACCTGGACATCCACCAAGGGCGCCCGATCGTCCTCGACGAGGCCGCGCTATTCGACAAGATCGTGGGGCGGCGACGCGGCGGCTTCTGCTACGAGCTGAACGGCCTGTTCGCGGCGCTGCTGCACGCGATCGGCTTCCAGGTCGCGCTGCTCTCGGCCAGGGTCACGCGCGGCGACGGCAATTTCGGGCCGGAGTTCGACCACATGGCGCTGCTGGTGCAGGCCGAGGACCTGGCGACCGGCGAGACGCCGCGTATGCTGGCCGATGTCGGCTTCGGCGATTCGTTTCGCGAGCCGCTGCGCCTCGACGATCCGGGCGAGCAGCATCAGGGCTTAGGTGCCTATCGGCTCACGCACAGCGGCGACGATTGGCTGATGGAGGAGCGCGGCGACAGCGCGGCATGGCAGGCGCAGTATCGCTTCACGCTGCGGCCACGCCGGCTGGCCGAGTTCGGCGCCAGGTGCCAATACCACCAAACCTCGCCGGACTCGCACTTCACGCGCGGGCGGATCTGCTCGCTCGCGCAGCCCGACGGGCGGATCTCACTGAACGATATGCGCCTGATTACTACAGAGCACGGGGAGCGGCGGGAGCAACTGCTGGCGAGCCAGGAGGAGTACGTCGTGGCCCTCGGCGAGCACTTTGGATTTGAGCTATAGCGTTCCTAAATGAGTTGAAAAAGGGGGTGTGGGGGAAGCCCCCACAAAAATCTCTTCCCACTTTACGACCCTGATAGGAATGCTATATAGTCGAAAGAGCGATAAACCGTGGATCACTTTATCTGCATCACCTGCGGCACCCAGTACCCAGCAAGCACTGGCGCCCCGGCGCACTGCCCGATCTGTGAGGACGACCGGCAGTACGTCAACCAGGACGGGCAGCAGTGGACGACGCTGGCCGAGATGCGCCCCAGGCACAGCAATACGTTCGCCGAGGTCGCCCTCGGCATCACCGGCATCCGCACCGAGCCGGCCTTCGCGATCGGCCAGCAAGCCTACCTGATTCAGACCGAGGCGGGCAACCTGCTGTGGGATTGCGTCAGCTTCCTGGACGACGCGACAGTCGCGGCGGTCGAGGAGCGCGGCGGCATCGCGGCGATGGCGACCTCGCACCCGCACCTCTACGGCTCTATGATCGAGTGGAGCCGCGCCTTCGACGCGCCGATCTACATCCACGCCGATAACCGGCCATGGACGATGCGCCCGGACGAGGCGATCCGGTACTGGGACGGCCCGGCGACCGAGGTGCTGCCCGGCCTGACGATCGTTCGCTGTGGCGGGCACTTCCCCGGCAGCAGCGTGCTACATTGGGCCGCCGGGGCCGAGGGAAACGGCGCTTTGTTCACGGGCGATACGATCATGGTAGCCAACGACCGGCGCTACGTCAGCTTTATGTATAGTTTCCCAAATATGGTTCCGTTGAACGCGGCGGCGGTGCGCGGCATTGTCGGGGCGGTGGAGCCGTATGCGTTCGACCGCATCTACGGGGCCTGGCCCAGGAGTGTCGTCGCCGCCGACGCGAAGGGTGTGGTGCGCCGGTCGGTCGAGCGCTATATCGCACACATCCGCGATTGATGCGTGAAATGCGAAGGGGCGTAGGGGCGTATGCAATACGCCCCTGGTATCATGAGAGATGTGGGATGGAGAGATCGCCTACGCCCCTGGCGCATCAACGTCGTTACGTAGATCGGTCCCCATCCCCATCCAATCGAGTGGTTGTGTGTCTAGATCCGACGGTTGTCGCTCACCAGTGAGACCGTTGCCACCGCCCCAGAACCCATCAGTTCGGGCGTAGACAGGTCCTTGGCTGGAGAGAATGCAGAGCACCTTGAGCACTCAGCTCGCATACCAGGTTGTTATGGGCGCCTCCAGCCCCCGATGGTTTGCGACCCGCTCGGATCGCACCGAGCTTGGAGGTCCTACCATGTCTGAGATGTTTGTCGGTGTTGATGTCGCCCAGACGACTTTGGTTGCAGCGTTGTGGGTCAACGGTCAGGCTGTCCGCCTGAAAGACTGTCCCAATTCGCCTGACGGCTTCCTGGCCCTCGCCGCCCAGCTTGCTCAGGCTCGTCAAACCTATGCCACTGACGGTGTCCATCTGATTGTCGAGCCGACTGGCGGCTATGAACTGGCCTTGGCCAGCTTTGCACTCCAACAGGGCTGGCTGGTCAGCCGCCCGAATCCAGCCCAGGTACGTGAGTGGGCTCGCGGTCGCGGCTACCGCGCCAAGACCGACCGAGTGGATGGCCGTATGCTGGCTCACTATGGTGCCGAAGCGCACCCGCCACACTGGCAGCCCTTGCCAGATCAGGTCAATGAGCTGGAACTGATGTTGCGGCGCAAAGAGGATCTGGAACAGTTGCTGCGCCAGGAACTCAACCGCCAGCATGCATTGAAAGGGCGTCCAGGCGTGCCAGCCTCGGTCACGACCAGCCTGGAGCGCGTGAAAGAAGCATTGGAGCAGGAACTCCAAGAACTGGAGCAGGCAATCAAACAGCATCTGGAACTGCATACTGAGTTGAAGGAGGCAGCCAAACGCTTGCGAACGGTGCCGGGGATCGGAGCCAAGAACGTGCTGTGGGTGCTGGTGTTGCTGTATCGCTGGCACACACTGACAGAAGGTCAAGGGGATGCCAAAGGGTTGGTGGCCTACGCCGGGCTGGACCCGCAAGCGTATGAGAGTGGGACGAGTGTGCGAAAACGAGCCAGCATCTCGCGCAAGGGCAACCGCGGCCTGCGCAGGCGCTTGTTCTTGGGCGCGTTGGGCGGGATACGCGGCAAGAACGTCTTGCGGGCCTTCTACCAGCGCTTGGTTGGACGCGGCAAGGCCAAAAAGGCGGCCTTGATCGCAGGTGCACGCAAGATTTTGGTCTGGGCTTGGGCAGTGTTTCGTGATCATACGACCTTTGATCCCAGCAAAGTCACTCGCGAACTCGCTTTTGCCTCTTGACAAACATGAGAGCATCTACGCCCCTTCTTCGTCTTCGAGGGGCTGCCGGCCAGCGAAGCCCGTCTCAGTCGGGTGCCAGAACCTGACGCGCGGCTCGTCGTAGCGCCAGCAGAGGTAGACCTCGACGCCGTCGCGCAGCGCCAGAAAATCGAGCAGACCGGTCGCCGGGTCCTTGAGTTCGACACCGAGGGCCTGGATCGCGACCATCGCGTTCTGCAAACGGACAAGCTCGGCTGCGGCCAGTGAGAGTGGCGGGCCACCAAGATCATCGCGGGGCTTGCGCTCGAGGAGTGCGACAACCTGCTCATGCACCGCGCTAAGGCGCCGCCAGGCCCGCATCAGCCGCTCGACCTGCGGCCGCAGCACCGGGAGCAGCGCATTGGCTTCGGCAATCGTGAAATAGCGCGGCATGATCACTCCGCGTTTTATTTGCTGGCCGGCCCATTATAGCACATCCGGCACGTTGCATCTCTTGACAACCTCTGGTACCATAGCATCCTTGATCTTGGACACCGAGTGTCTATTCAAATAACACTGGTTTGGTTGGAGAATTTGGGGAGGGTCGCCCTCCAAGCCCCTCCCGGCTCCGGGTGTCTATTCAAATACCATGTGGGTGGGGTTATTCTTGAGGGGCGGCCCCCTCAAACTCCCCCTATGTTTGCGTTAGGTGAAGGAGCCGCTATGAGTGACCTTCCGCGCGTGTATGTGACCCGCCGCCTGCCCCAGCCAGCGCTGGATCTGCTGTCCCAGCACACCCAGATCAGCGTGTGGCCGGGCGAGCTTCCGCCGCCACGCGCCGTGCTCATGAAGGAGGTCACGCAGATCGACGGGCTACTGACGTTGCCGGTCGATCGGGTCGACGCGGCACTGCTTGATGCATCCCGGCATCTGCGGGTCGTCAGCAACTATGCTGTCGGCTGCGACAACATCGACGTGGCGGCGGCGACCATGCGTGGTATCATGGTCACCAGTACGCCGGATGTGCTCACCGAGACGGTGGCCGACTTCGCGATGGCGCTGATGCTGGCGGCGGCGCGCCGGGTGATCGAGAGCACCCAGTATGTCAAGGCTGGGCGCTGGCGCACTTGGGGGCCGGAGACTCTGCTGGGCCGCGACCTGTACGGCGCGACGATCGGGCTGGTCGGCTTGGGCCGGGTCGGGCAAGCGGTGGCGCGCCGGGCCGGCGGGTTTGGCATGCGCGTGCTGTACCACAACCTCAATCGCAAGATCGCGGAGGAGTTCGACGGCGGCCCCGAGTACGCCCCGCTCGACCGGCTGCTGGCCGAGAGCGACGTGATCTCGCTCCACTGCCCGCTCACCGACGAGACCTACCACCTGATCGACCACGACGCGTTGGCGCTGCTCAAGCCGGATGCGATCCTAGTCAACACCGCCAGCGGCCCGCTGGTGGACACGCGCGCCCTGGTCGAGGCGCTGCGACAGCGGCCGATCATCGCGGCACTGGATGTGACCGACCCGGAGCCGTTGCCGACCGACCACCCACTCCTGGCGCTGCCCAATGCGATCGTCACCCCGCACGTGGCCAGCGCCAGCGTGCAGACCCGCACGCGTATGGCGCTGCTGGCGGCGACCGACCTGGTCACGGCGCTGCGCGGCGAGCGCCCGCGCTTCCTGGTCAACCCGGGAGTGTGGCGTGAGCGCGAGATCTCGGTCGGTTAGCGCTTGTAGGCAGTAAGCTCCTGCTCGCTGGGAGATTGGAGATTGGAGATTTTGACGTCCGATCAATCTCTAATCTCCAATCTCTAATCTCCAAATCCTACGCATGCCCCTCGCCTGCATCCGGCCACGGCCCCTCGATCAGCGCCCGCGTCTCGGCGACCGCCACCTCCCACAGCGCCAGCGTATCAGCGTCGGGCCGCTGGTACAACCCGCCGAAGTTGCCGTCGCCGAGCTGCGCGCGAACCTCGGCGGGGCCAAGCAGCCGCAGCCGCGCCAGATCGGTCATCGACTTCTGCTCGGCCGGCATCGCCACGCCCGCCAGCCGGGTCCAGGGGAAGTTCTCCATCCAGGAGGCGTGCGAGGCCACCGGATCGATCGCTTGGACCTTGGCCCAGGTACGCGGCGCGTTCCACCAATTGTGCCAGCGCACCCGCAGGCCGGGATGCTCGGCCATCCACTCATCGATTAGCGCCTGGCCGAAGGCGTTGCCGCCATGGCCGTTCACCACCACAATGCGCCGGAAGCCGCTCCCGGCCAGGCTGTCGAGGATGTCGCGCAGCACCCGTACGTAGGTCTCGACCCGCAGGGTGATGCTGCCGGGATAGGCCCGGAAGTGGGGCGTGACGCCGTAGGGCTGCGCCGGGAACACCGGCACGCCCAGCGGCTCGGCCGCCTCGACAGCCACCCGCTCCGCCAGGATGCTATCGACGCTCAGGCTCAGGTAGGCGTGTTGCTCGGTGCTGCCCAGCGGCAGCACGGCCCGATCATCGCGGGCAAGGTAGTCCTCCACCTGCCGCCAGTTCATGTCGGAGATCCGCATAGGATGCTTTCCTTTCATATCAACTTGCGTTCCGGTGGAGAAGATTGAAGTGGGAGAAAACAAGATCGTGGAGGGCGGCCCCTCCACACCTCCCCGCCGAACGATACCCCGTTCATAGTGCCGAAGCGGCGCGCGGGGGTCTCGGCTACATCTCAGGACTGACAGCGATCTCGACCAATAGTATACCCCATCACTCCCCCCGTCATGTTAGAATGAGCGGCGGCTCGGCGACTGGTGCGCTCACGTCGAACAACCAGCCACGCCCGAGTCACGTCGTACTCTGCGGCTCCACATGGAGCCACAACCCTGAAGGGAACACCTGATGAAGAAGTCCATCCTGCGCGCCATACCGGCGCTCTTCCTAGCGCTCGCGATCACCGCCTGCGGCGGCGACGCGCCCTCGGAGGGCAGCGCGGCCACGACGGCCCCGGCCAGCGAACCGACCGCCGTCCCGACCACGGTACCAACCAAAGTCCCTCCGACCGCAGTTCCCCCGACGCCCACACCCAAGCCGAGCCTGAGCGCCCAGGAGGCCATCGCCGGGGCGCGCGAGCAGTCCAAGAACGTCAAGGCCTACCAGCTTGAGATGACCATGACCATGCAGGGAACACTCGGCGAGGATATACCGGGCACGGACCCGAACCAGGAGATCGAGGCGATCAACCTCAATGGCAAATTCGACGGCAAGAACTCGCACTTCACGATGAAGGGGTTCTTCGCGGCGTTCCTGGGCGTCGAGCCCGACAAAGGGCTTGAGGTCATCTCGATCGACGGCCAGAGCTACATCCACGGCCCGGTGCCGATGCTCGGCGCGACCGAGGACCAGTGGTATATCGCCGACGCGTCGCAGAGCTCGCTCGCCGAGCCGCCGATCAACACCGGCGACATGCTGGATGGCCTCGACGAGGCGAACGTCGCCGCGCTGAAGAGCGACGGCCAGGAGCAGCTCGACGGCCAGCAGTGCAACGTCTTCAGCGGCGACAAAGCGGCCACGCTCAAGCTACTGGAAGGTACCGGCTCCAGCACGACGACGACCGACATGTTCGAGGAGGTCGAGGATGCCAACACGAAGATCGTGATCTGCGAGGACGGCTACCTGCACCAGATGGGCTTCGCCGTCTCCGGCAGCGCCAAGGAGCAGCCGGACCAGAAAGCTTCGTTCGCGATGACGATGCACATGTTCGACTTCGACGGCGACATCACGATCGAGGCGCCCGAGGGCGCGGTGAAACTGGAGACGCCGGAGCTTAACTTCCCGACCACGACGCCGTAATATCATCTGGAAAAAGGGGAGTTTGAGGGGGTGGCCCCTCAAACTCCCCTTTTCAGACAGTCTCTCAAAGGAAGTCATCTCCATGGATCTACCTCTACTCACTGTCACTACGCCCACCGCCAGCTACCCGGTCCTGATCGGGCCAGGGCTGCTGCACGCGCTGCCCGACCAACTCGGCGCGCTGGGCCTGGGCGGCAAAGCCTGGCTGATCAGCGACACGGCGGTCTACCCGCGCTACGGCGCGATCGTCCAGGATCTGCTGCGGGGCGCCGGATACACCGTGCAGAGCCACGCGGTGCCGGCCGGCGAGGCCAGCAAGGACTTGGCGACCGCCGCGCGGCTCTACGACTGGATGATCGGCGGCGGGGTCGAGCGGCGCGACACAGTGCTGGCGCTCGGCGGCGGGGTCGTGGGCGACCTGGCCGGCTTCGTCGCGGCGACGGCGCTGCGCGGTGTCGCCCTGGTCCAGCTTCCCACGACGCTGCTGGGCATGGTCGATAGCGCGATCGGCGGCAAGACCGGGGTGAACCACCCGCTCGGCAAGAACCTGATCGGCGCGTTCCACCAGCCGCACCTGGTGCTGAGCGACACAATGACCCTGGCTACGCTGCCCCCGCGCGAGCTGCGGGCCGGCTGGGCCGAGGTGATCAAGCACGGCGTCATCCGCGACGCGGGGCTGTTCCAGGATCTGGAGGACAGCAGCGCACAGGTCGCCGATCTCAGCTCGGCCAGGGCGATCCACCAGCTCCAATCCACGATCGGCGCGCTGGTCCACCGGGCGGTGAAGGTCAAGGTTGACGTGGTCAATGCCGACGAGCGCGAGTATGGTGAGCGGATGCTGCTCAACTACGGCCACACGCTGGGCCACGCCCTGGAGGCCGCGACTGGCTACGGCACGCTGCTCCACGGCGAGGCGGTCGCCATCGGCATGCACCTGGCGGCGCGGATCGCTCAGAGGCTGGATATGCTGGACGCCGCCGCAGTCGAGCGGCAGCGCCGGCTGCTGGGCGCCTACGGGCTCCCGACCGCGATCCCCGATGGCGTCGCACCCGAGCACTTGATGGCGCTGACCCTGCACGATAAGAAGGTGAGCGCAGGGCGGGTGCGCTGGGTACTCCCGACGACGATCGGCAGCGTCACGGTGCGCGATGACGTGCCGCAGGCGCTGGTACGCGCGGTGCTCGAAAGCAACGCCTGAGCGCTCGATCCACAATCCCTGGCACGGCTTTTGCTTAACTAATCAGTGGACCGAGAGGAGAAGGAAGGTCCGACCGAAGCCGCTCCTATTGGGGCGGCTTCGGCGATGATATGGCTCCGCGCGATCACCCAGCCCGCCAAACTCCCCCTTTTCAAACAGTTTCTAACAGCGCCCGCGCCCGCGCGTTGTGCTCGGCTATGAGCGCCGGCAGGTCGAGTCCGACGATCTCGCCGCCCCGCACGCGCTGCCGCCCATCGACGATCGCCAGGTCCACATCCTGCGGCTGACAGAAGACCAGCGCCGCGACCGGGTCGTGGAGCGCGCCGGCGTAGGCCAGGCGGTCCAGCCGCCAGCCGACGATGTCGGCGGCCTTGCCGGCCGCCAGGCTGCCGATGTCGTCACGACCCAGCACCCGCGCCCCGCCGCGCGTCGCCAGCTCCAGCGCCTGACGAGCCGAGAGCGCGGCTGGGTCGCCGCCCACCCGCTGGAGCAGCATGCTCATACGCGCCTCGCCTAGCATGTGCCCGCCGTCGTTCGAGGCGCTGCCGTCCACCCCCAGCCCGACCCGCACCCCCGCCCGCAGCATGGCCACGAGGGGCGCGATTCCGGAGGCCAGCCGCATGTTCGAGGATGGGCAGTGCGCCGCGCCGGTGCCTGCGGCGGTCATGCGCGCCACCTCGTTCGCACTGACGTGGACGCTGTGGGCGAACCAGACGTCGTCGCCCATCCAGCCCAGGTCCTCGGCGTACTCGACCGGCCGCCGCCCGAAGCGCTCCAGGCAGAAGCGCTCCTCATCCAGCGTCTCGGCCAGGTGGGTGTGGCAGGTCACACCGTAGCTCCGCGCCAGCGCGCGCGCCTCGCGCATCAGGTCCGGCGTGACCGAGAAGGGCGAGCAGGGCGCGACGACGATCCGCAGCATCGCGTAGGGCTCCGAGTCGTGGTAGGTCTCGATCGCCCGCCGCGTGTCGCGCAAGATCGCCTGCTCGTCCTCGACGACCGAGTCGGGCGGCAGGCCGCCGCTGCTGCGGCCCAGCGACATCGAGCCGCGGCTGGCGTGGAAGCGCACCTGGAGGTCCTGCGCGGCGCGGATCTCGTCGTCGATCGTCGCGTCATTGGGGAACAGGTACAGGTGATCGGATGTGGTGGTGCAGCCGGAGAGCAGCAGCTCGGCCAAGCCCAGCTTGGCGCTGACATAAATGTCCTGGCCGCGCAGCCCGGCCCAGATCGGGTAGAGCGTGGTGAGCCAGCCGAACAAATTGGCATCCTGCGCTGCGGGCACCGCGCGGGTCAGCGTCTGGTACAGGTGGTGGTGGGTGTTGACTAGGCCCGGCAGCAGCACCATGCCGCGGCAGTCGATCACCTCGTCGGCGGCTTGGGGCAGCTCGTCGGTCCGACCGACCGCCCTGATCGCCTGGCCCTCGATCAGCAGCGCGCCATCGGTGATCTCGCGCCGGTCGTCATCCATCGTCACCACGCATTCGGCGTGGCGCAGCAGTAGCGTCGTCATGGCCTTCTCTCCTAGTTTAGACACTTTTTCCTGTTTAAATTGACAATATCACCGTGATGGGCTATACTACCGGCTGGAAAAAGGAGCGCACAATGGCAGTAACACGGTACGCGAACGACTCGCCAGCCGGCAAGATTTTAACGTACTTGCAGCGTTATGGCGAGTGCAGCGTTAAGGAACTGGAGGAGGTGCTGGGGGTCAGCACGACCGCAGTTCGCGAGCACCTGACTCACCTTCAGGCCAGGGAGCTGGTCGCGACCAGGCTGGTGCGCCGTGGCCCTGGTCGGCCACACCTGGTCTACTTCCTGACTCCCCAGGCCCAGGAGCTATTCCCCAAGCAATATGGCACGCTGATCAACCTGCTCTTGCGCGAGATCACCAGCCAGGATGGCCCCGATCGCATGCAGCGTATCCTCGACGCCGTCGGGGCGCGCCTGGCCGAGGAGTACCGCAGCCAGGTCAGCGGCGCCGACTTGGCGGAGCGGCTGGCGGGCCTACAGCGCGCTCTGGAGGCCCGCGGTATCCCCGCCGAGGTCGGGCCGGCCGGCACCGGCCTTGAGGTGTTCTCCTGTCCGTACCTTGAAGTCGCCCATGAGCACGCGGGCGTCTGCACAATGGAGCGCCGGATGCTTGAGCAGGTGCTGGGCGCGCAGCTCATCCTGGAGGGGGCGATCCGCGAAGGGCGCAGGAGTTGTCACTTTACGGTTGTTAATAAGCAATAGGCACCGTGAAACGTGAAGGGCCATGCCCGGCATGGTTCTCATTTCACGCATCACGTTTCACGCATCACGTAGATATTAAAGAGGGAGCTGAATGAACACCGAGCTGGTCATTAAAGACTTGCATGCCAACGTCGAAGACAAACAGATCCTTAAAGGCGTCAATTTGACCGTCAGGCCCGGCACGATCCACGCGATCATGGGGCCTAACGGTAGCGGCAAGAGTACCCTGGCCTACACCCTGATGGGCCACCCCGGCTACACCGTCACCGGCGGGGAGGTTTGGTACAAGGAACAGAATATCCTTGAGCTGGATGCCGATGAGCGCTCCAAGCTGGGCGTCTTCCTGGCCTTCCAGTACCCGGTCGCGATCCCCGGCGTCACCGTCGCGAACTTCTTACGCACGGCGATCAACGCGCACCGCGCCGAGCAGGGCAAGGACGCCAAGACGACCGCGCTGCCGGTGGCCCAGTTCCGCAAGGATCTGCGCGAGCGCATGGCCGGGCTCGAGATCGACGAGAGCTTTGTCCGCCGCTACCTGAACGAGGGCTTCAGCGGCGGCGAGAAGAAGCGCGTCGAGATCTTGCAGATGGCGATGCTCAAGCCGAGCATGGCGATTATGGACGAGACCGATTCGGGCCTCGACATTGACGCGCTCCGCATCGTGGCCCAGGGCGTCAATACGCTCGTCACCCAGCAGCCTGAGATGGGCGTGCTGGTGATCACCCACTACCAGCGGCTGCTCAACTATATCAAGCCGGACTTCGTGTCGGTGATGATGGAAGGCCGAATCGTTCGCGATGGCGGCCCCGAGCTGGCCCTGGAGCTGGAGGAGAAGGGCTACGACTGGATCAAGGAGGAAGTTGCCAGGGCGTAGTAGGGGCGTATTGCATACGCCCCTACTACGCTGGCAACAAGCAAGGTTATGAAGTATTTTCCTACACTGTCTGAACTGACCGATGTGGAGATCGCCCAGGCTGCCCAGGCCGCTGGTGAGCCGGAGTGGCTGGTCGAGCGGCGCGCGGAGGCCTGGCGGTTCTTCGCCCTGAGCGAGCCGCCGTTCTGGCGGCGCACCGACCTCTCCAAGTTCAAGGCCGAGACGATCGCCGCGCCAGTGGGCGCCCAGGGCACCGCCATCCAGTGGGATCAGCGGCTGGCCGAGCAGGGAGTGATCTTCACCACGCTCGCGGCGGCGCTGCGCGACCATGAGGAGCTGGTTAAGCGCTACCTCGACACGGCCGTCAGCCCGCTCCAGCATAAGTTCTCGGCGCTGCACGCGGCGCTGTGGCAGGATGGCGCGTTCCTATACGTGCCCAAAAACGTCCAGGTCGAGCTGCCGCTGATGGCGATCTCGACCCTACCGCCCGGCAGTCGCGCGGCCTTCTCGCACAATCTAGTGATCGTCGAGCGCGGCGCCAGCGTGACCTTTGTCGAGGAGCAGACATCGGCCGATGTGGGCGACCAGGCGCTGACCTCGCCAGTGACCGAGATCTTCGTGGGCGAGGGCGCCTCGCTGCGCTACATCACGGTGCAGAACTGGGGTCGCGGGGTCTACTGTATCGGCGCACAGCGCGCTTTGGTCGGCAACGACGGCAGCCTGGAGTGGGTGGCGATTAACCTGGGCGGCCAACTCCAGCACATCGAGGCCGAGACTAGCCTTGAGGGCAACGGCTCGCAGGTCCAGTGGGTCGCGGCGACGCTGGCCGACGGCACCCAGAGCCTGCTGACGGCGCCGTGGCTGCGGCATATCGGGGCCAACACCGAAGGCCACATGGACTTTAAGACCGTGGTCAAGGACGCCGGCTACACGACGTTCGACGGCATGATCAAGATCGAGCATGAGAGCCGCGGGACGGTCTCGCGCCTGGAGGAGCACGCGCTGCACCTGAGCCCGAAGGCTCGCAGCGACTCGATCCCCGGCCTGAAGATCGAGACCAATGATGTCGCCAAGGCCGGCCACGCCTCGACCAGCGGCCAGGTCGATGAGGAGCAGCTTTTCTATATGCTCTCACGCGGCATCAAGCGCGACGAGGCGATTCATATGATCGTGATGGGCTTCTTCGAGCCAGTACTCGACCGGCTCCCACTGGACGAGCTGCGTGAGCGGGTCAATACAGTTATCGAAGGCAAGATAGGGTAAAGTTATGAGTTATGAGTTATGAGTTGCGGTAGCATCTAACTCATAACTCTCAACTCTCAACTCTCAACTCATGATGATAGAACGGTTCACCCTCTTCGATGTCCTGGCGCTGCGGCGCGAGTTCCCGATCTTGCAGCAGCAGATTAACGGGAAGCCGCTGGCGTTCCTCGACAGCGCGGCCTCGTCGCAGAAGCCGCGCCGGGTGATCGATTGCCTGGAGGACTACTACCAGCGCTACAACGCCAACGTCCACCGCGGCGTCTACAAACTGAGCGAGGAGGCGACGTTCGCGTTTGAGCGGGCGCGTGGCAAGCTCGCCCGCTTCATCGGCGCCGCCAGCCACCGCGAGATCGTCTTCACCCGCAACACGACCGAGGCGATCAACCTGGTCGCCCGATCGTGGGGCGACGCGAACCTGCGGGCGGGCGACCGGATTCTGCTGAGTGTTATGGAGCACCACTCCAACCTGGTGCCCTGGCAGATGCTGGCGCAGCGCACGGGCGCGCAGCTCGACTTCATCCGGGTGGATGGCGAGGGCCGGCTGGCGCTGGAAGACCTCGACAGATTGTTGACCGACCGCACCCGGCTGGTGGCGATCACCCACCAATCGAACATGCTCGGCACGATCAACCCGGTGCGCGAGATCGCAGCGCGGGCGCACGACGCGGGCGCGCTGGTGCTGGTGGATGGGGCCCAGAGCGTCCCGCACATGCCGGTGAATGTGCAGGAGCTTGAGGCCGATTTCCTGGCCTTCAGTGGCCACAAGATGTGCGGGCCGACCGGCATCGGTGTGCTGTGGGGCCGACGCCAGTTGCTCGACGCCATGCCGCCGTTCCTGGGCGGCGGCTCGATGATTCAAGACCGTCGGGCTGTACGAGTCGACCTATGCCGATGTCCCGGCGCGCTTCGAGGCCGGCACCCCGGCGATCGGCGAGGCGATCGCCCTCGGCGAGGCGGTCGACTTTCTGGGCGGCATCGGGATGAGCAAGATCTTCGCCCACGAGCAGCATTTGCTGGCCTACGGGCTGGAGCGCTTGGGGCAGGTCGCCGGGCTGCGGCTCTATGGGCCAAAGTCGATCGAGATGCGCGGCGGAGCGATCAGCTTTACATTCGATGGCGTCCACCCGCACGACATCGCGGCCGTGCTCGACGGCGAGGGGCTCGCGGTGCGTGCCGGGCACCACTGCTGCCAGCCGCTCCACGCCCTGCTCGACACGCCGGCCACGACCCGCGCGTCGTTCTATCTCTACAACATCCCCGAAGAGGTCGATCGCCTGGTGGCTGGGCTGGAGAAGGTACGCAAGCTGTTTAGTTAGATAAGGTTCTTTGGTGCTTTACAGTTCTGGAAAAAAGGGGTTTGAGGGGCACCCCCCTCAGTCTCCCCCAACCACACTGTAAAGTATACGGACAACGGACAAAATATGGACGACATGTACCGCGAGGTCATCCTGGAGCATTACAAGCACCCGCACAATGCCGGGACGCTTGAGCACCCGGATATCTCGAACGAAGAGCAGAACCCGCTGTGCGGCGACCGGATACGGATAGATTTACAAGTAAAAAGTGGTATAATTACGGACGTTCGTTTTCTGGGCCGCGGCTGCGCGATCAGCCAAGCGTCGGCGTCGCTGCTCACCGATGAGCTGGCCGGCAAGTCGCTGGACGATGCACGGTCGATCAGCCGCGAGGATATGCTTGAGCTGCTCGGCATTCCGCTGGATAAGAACCCGGTGCGCATCAAGTGCGCGCTGCTGGCGCTGAAGACGTTGAAGACTGGGATCTACCAGTATATCGGCTCGCAACCTGCTGATGAAGACTTGTAGTGGAAGCGGCCCCTGAACCTGCGCTTTTACATCGATCCAGAAACAGACCAGCCACATATTTACAATCACCAGGTTGATGAGGATGAAGTCGAAGAGATCCTGAGCAACCCAGGCGAGGATAGACCAAGTGACGGAAATTCCAGGATGGCTACAGGACAGACGCAAGCCGGACGATATTTACGAGTTATCTATGTTCGCGACCCAGAACCAGCTAGCGTCTTTGTCATCACTGCGTATGAAGTAAGAGGCAAGACGTTGGCGGCTTATCGGCGTCGGAGGCGCAGAAGATAAAATGGCACAAAATATTTTTCCACTGGGATGGAATGAAGAGCGAGTTCGCAAGGTCATTGCTCATTATGAGCAGCAGACAGAGGATGAGGCAGTAGCCGAGGATGAAGCGGCTTTCGAGAGTCAGTTATATACCCTCATAGAAATACCGAATGAGCTTGTGCCTGCTGTTCGGGAATTGATTGCAAAACACCAAGCAGGAATGAAAGTAGCGACCCAATAGGGAGAAACATATATGGCTGTCCAAGCAACCAACCTACAGTTCGACTACTCGAAGTACGGCTTCCGCGACGAAGAGAAGTACGTCTTCAAGTCGGGCAAGGGGCTCAATGAGCAGGTTGTGCGCGAGCTGTCGGGCATGAAGGGCGAGCCGGAGTGGATGCTCAAGCGCCGCTTGCAGGCGCTCGAGATCTTCCGCAAGAAGCCGGTGCCGCTCCAGGGCACCTGGGCCAACGAGGAGTTGGCTAATCTTGACTATGAGAACATCCACTACTTCGTGCGCGCCGGCGATAAGCCGCAGACCGATTGGGATGCTGTGCCGGTTGAGATCAAGAACACCTTCGAGCGGCTGGGCATCCCCGAGGCCGAGCGCAAGTTCCTGGCCGGCGTCGGCGCCCAGTACGAGTCCGAGGTGGTCTACCACTCGCTGCGCGAGGAGTGGTCCAAGCTCGGCGTGGTCTTCCTCGACACCGATACTGGTCTCAAGGAGTACCCGGAGCTGTTCAAGAAGTACTTCGGCACGATCGTGCCCTCGGCCGATAACAAGTACGCCGCGCTGAACACGGCGGTCTGGTCGGGCGGCTCGTTCGTGTATGTGCCCAAGGGCGTCCACGTCGACATCCCGCTCCAGGCCTACTTCCGGATCAACGCCGAGAATATGGGCCAGTTCGAGCGCACACTGATCCTGGTCGAGGAGGGCGCCTCGGTCCACTATATCGAGGGCTGTACCGCGCCGGTCTACTCGACCAACTCGCTGCACTCGGCGGTGGTCGAGATCATCGTCAAGAAAGGCGGCAAGTGCCGCTACACCACCATCCAGAACTGGTCGAACAATATCTATAACCTGGTCACCAAGCGGGCCGTGGCGTACGAAGAGGCCAGCATGGAGTGGGTCGACGGCAACATCGGCTCACGGCTGACTATGAAGTACCCGTCGGTGTACCTGATGGGCCGCGGCGCCAAGGGCGAGGTGCTTTCGGTGGCCTACGCCGGCAAGGGCCAGCACCAGGACGCCGGGGCCAAGATGATCCACATCGCGCCGGACACCACCAGCCGGATCACTAACAAGTCGGTCTCGAAGGATGGCGGCAAGACCACCTACCGTGGCCTAGCCAAGGTCGCTTCGGGCGCTAAGAACTCCAAGATCAACGTCAACTGTGACGCGCTGATCCTGGACGAGCGCTCGCGGTCGGATACCATCCCGTACATCGAGGTCGAGGAGGAGCAGACCACACTGGCGCACGAGGCGACCGTGGGGCGGATCGGTGCGGAGCAGTTGTTCTACCTGATGAGCCGCGGCGTCAAGGAGTCGGACGCGATGTCGATGATCGTGCTGGGCTTTATGGAGCCGTTCACCCGCGAGCTGCCGATGGAGTACGCGGTCGAGCTAAACCGGCTGATCCAGATGGAGATGGAGGGTTCGGTCGGGTAGCTCGCCGCGGCGTATGTTCACCCGAAGGCGCAGTGGCGCAGAGGGCTTCGGGCCTCTGTTCTCCCTGCGCCTTTATGTCTATCCAGCCAAAAGCGGCGCGGCTGCTGGGCACATAGGCCGCCTCGTCGGTATTCGCCCCAAGGCCAGGGGTTGGGGCTACCTGCGCGGCATCGTCACCCATACCATGCTTCAGAGCGCGATTTCCGCCGAACGGAGATTTTTATGACAGTTACGGGCAAAATCACCTTGACACCGACCCTGTTATCGCGCGCGGCGCAGCACCTGCGTGCGGCGATGGAGCGCAGCCCTGGTATCGAGGCGACGGCTCTGTGTGCGCTGAACGGTCAGTGCCTGTGGGCCAGCGACGCGGCGTTTGAGCGCGCCGCGCCGACGATTGCGCGGATCGGGCTCATGTCGTTGAAGCTGTGGGTGAAGGTCCGCAGCGGGAAGCTCGATCGGATCGGGCTGGTCACCGGAGAAGGCACAGTCGATATCCTGTTTGTCGCGCCGCTTGCCTCGGTGTTGGTGGTCAGCGGGCAGGACTCTGAGACCGGCTGGCTTGAAGGCGAGCCGGCAGCGCTGCTTGAGGCGATGGGGATCTCCGCGCGCAGGCCAGAACCTTAGAGACTGTTTGAAAAGGGGAGTTTGAGGAGCACATGCCGAACTTCGTCAAGATCGCCACGGTGCCTGATGTTCCCGAGAACGAAGCGCGGGCCTTCGAGTACCAGGGCCAGCGCATCGCGATCTACCACATCGGCGATGCGTTTTACGCCACCACCGACATCTGCACGCATGCCTACGCCGAGTTGAGCGAGGGCTATTTGGACGGGGACGATTGTACGATCGAGTGCCCGCTGCACGGCTCGCGCTTCGATATCCGCACCGGCGCGGTGCTCTCGCTGCCAGCCTACGAGCCGATCGCGACTTACCCGGTGCGGGTTGAGGGCCAGGATATCCTGGTGGAGATTAGAGATTAGAGGTCGGAGATGCGCCAATCTCCAATCTCCAATCTCCAATCTCACGAATCGCTTGACGCAACCACAGCCGTGAAGTAGAATAGTTGAGTAAGTTGCCCGGACTACTTCAGAATAGCGTAAGGAGTACCGTGATGGCCGAATATGCACATCCCGAGGTCTTGGTGGAGACCGATTGGGTCGCGGATCATCTGAACGACTCAAACGTGCGATTGGTCGAAAGCAATGAGGACATCCTGCTCTATGATCAAGGCCACATTCCCGGTGCGGTTAAGCTCGATTGGGTCGCCGACCTGAACGACCCGGTTGTACGCGACTACTTGGACCGCGAGCGCTTCGAGAAACTGTTGGCGGCCAAGGGGATCAGCAATGACACGACGGTGATCTTCTACGGCGACAAGAATAACTGGTGGGCGACATATGCCTTCTGGGTGTTTAAGCTGTTCGGCCACCAGGATGCCCGGATCATGAACGGCGGGCGCGCCAAGTGGATCGCCGAGGGCCGCGAGCTGACTAGGTCGGTGCCCAGCTACCCGCAGGGGAGCTACCAGGCCCAAGAGCGCGACGACCAGACCATCCGCGCGTTCCGCGATCAGGTGCATGAGCACCTGAAGAAGTCGGGCGTGGCGCTGGTGGATGTGCGCAGCCCGCAGGAGTACAGCGGTGAGCGCACCCATATGCCGGAGTACCCGCAGGAGGGCACGCTGCGCGGCGGGCACATCCCCACCGCCGTCAGCATTCCCTGGGCTAAGGCGGTCCGTGAGGACAGCACATTCAAGAGCCCGGAGGAACTGCGCGAGCTGTACGAGAGCCAGGGCGTGTCGGCGGACAAGGACGTGATCGCCTACTGCCGCATCGGTGAGCGCTCCAGCCACACCTGGTTTGTGCTGACCTACCTGCTGGGCTACCCGCAGGTGCGCAACTACGACGGCAGTTGGACCGAGTGGGGCAATTCGGTCGGCGTGCCGATTGAGAAGAGCTACCAGGGCTAGAACAAAGAATAAAGAACAGAGAACAAAGAATAGAGAACAACCTGTTTCAACGTTTTGTTCTTTGTTCTCTGTTCTTTGTTCTGGAGGGTGCGCGTGGATCGTCAGGAAGCAATCGAATATCTGCTCGACCATTACCAGAACCCACGCAATAGCGGCGCGCTGGAACATGCCGACGTCACAATGCCGGGCGGCAATCCTGGCTGCGGCGACATTGTAACGATCTACCTGAAAGTCAACGACGCCGGCGACCATGTGGAGCAGGCCACGTTTGAGGGGCAGGGCTGTACGATCAGCCAGGCTGCCGCGTCGATCCTTACCGAGCTGGTCCAGGGGAAACCGCTGGCCGAGGTCGATGAGATGGACTTCAGCGATATGATCGATCTGCTCGGCCGCGAGGTCGTCAACACGCGGCCACGCTGCGCGACGCTGGCGCTCGGCACGCTGAAGGCGGCGATCACCAAGTATCGTACCGACAAGATCCGTAGGGAACTCGATGCGGGCGAGGAGCGCGCCTGAGACATCTTGCGTATTGCGTGTTGCGTATCGCGTCGAAATCTCACGCGACACGTAACACGCAACACGTAATCTGGATGATATATGACGAGCACATCGTTTGAGATAGAAGTTCCCGACCGGCGCTCGGCGCTGCTGGACTTGGTGGGCAACACACCGCTGCTGCGGCTGGCGCGGATCGCGCCGGACCTGCCGGCCGGCGTCGCGCTGTACGCCAAGGCCGAGTGGTATAACCCCGGCGGCTCGGTCAAGGATCGGCCGGCGCTGTTTATGATCCGCGACGGCGAGCGAACCGGGCAGTTGCGGCCTGGCATGCGGATCGCCGATGCGACCAGCGGCAACACCGGGATCGCCTACGCGACGATCGGCGCGGCGCTGGGCTACAAAGTGACACTGGCGCTGCCCGCCAACGCCAGCGCCGAGCGCAAGCGCATCCTGCAAGCGCTGGGCGCCGAGCTGATCTTGACCGACCCGCTCGAAGGCATGGACCGCGCCATCCGCACCATCCGCGCGCTGGTCGCCGAGAACCCTGAACGCTACTTCTACCCCGACCAGTACAACAACCCGGCCAACATCCTGGCGCATTACGAGACGACCGGGGCCGAGATCTGGGCGCAGACCGAGGGCCGTGTTACTCACTTCGTCGCGGCGCTCGGCACGTGTGGGACGTTCGTGGGGGCCGGGCGGCGCCTGCGCGAGGAGGGGCCGCACGTGCGGCTGGTCGCGGTTCAGCCCGATGGCCCCTACCATGCGATCGAGGGGGTCAAGCACCTGGCGACGACCGAGCTGGTGCCTGGGATCTACGACCCGACGCTGGCCGACACGACGCTGGAGGTGAGCAGCGAGGAGGCGTTCGAGATGGCCCGCTGTCTGGCCCGCGCCGAGGGGCTGATGGTCGGGATCTCGGCGGCGGCCAATGTCGCCGCTGCCTTGCGCCTGGCCCGCCAGCTCGACCAGGGGGTCGTCGTGACCATGCTGTGCGACGGGGCCGCGAAGTATCTCAGCGACCGCTTCTGGGATGCCCCCGGCGAGTGTCGCGACGGCGAAGGAATCTGAATAGGGAGGGAGAGGCTGAGGGGGCTGCCCCCTCAAACCCCCTTTTTTCCAGAGATGATAACACTTTCAGAAACTGCACGTCTGGCGCTCGCCCGCCACGCCGAGGAGAGCTACCCGCACGAGTGCGTGGGGCTGCTGATCGGGCGGCTAGAGAACGATCAGAAGACCGTCGAGGAGATCTACGCCGCGCAGAACACCTGGAGCGCCGATGCGAGCCGCTTGACCGCGGCCGAGCACGAGCACTCGCTGCGCGACCGCTTCTACCTCGACCCACGCGACTACCTGCGGGCCGATCGGGCGGCGCGTGACCGCGGGCTTGATGTCGTCGGCTGCTATCACTCGCACCCCGACCACCCGGCCAGCCCCTCCGAGCGCGACCGGGTGGGCGCGCAGGGCGTCGGCGGCGGGACCGGGTTCTCGTTCCTGATCCAGAGCGTGCGAGAGGGCCGGGCCGCAGAGTTGACGGCGTGGCTCCTGATCGACGATGGCGACCGCTTTGTGGCCGAAGAACTTGGGTTTTGCTAAAATAACTTCTCGTTTTAGAAGCTATCTGAAAAGGGGAAGTTTGAGGGGGCCGCCCCTCAAGAGTCCCCTTTCCACCACGGACTACGAGCGACAAATCAACCTTTTCCAGACTATTAGGAGATTAGAGATTAGAGATTGATCGTGACGGCCCAATCTCTAATCTCTAATCTCTAATCTCTAATCTCAAAGGAGTAATTGATGGCAGTAACTGTTTCGATCCCCACCGCGCTACGCCAGTATGCGGGCGGCAACGCGGATGTGAAGCTGCCGAGCGGGTCGGTGGGCCAGATCCTGGCGGGCCTGGTCGAGCAGCACCCGCAGCTTGGCAAGCAGCTCTATAATGACCAGGGCCAGCTCCGCAACTTCGTCAATATCTACGTCGGTGACGAAGATATTCGCTACCTCAAAGGCCCTGAGACGCCAGTGACCGACGGCGAGACGATCAGTATTATTCCGGCGATCGCCGGTGGGAACTAGCCTGTAAGCGGGAGGGCTAGGGAGGGCCTGCGGCCCTCCCTAGCCCTCCCGCAACTTTTCGCATAGGTTTAAGGTTCGTTATGACAAATTCAACTCTTTCCAACGAAGAGATCCGCCGCTACTCGCGCCACCTGATCATGCCGGAGTTCGGCATGGCTGGGCAGCGGCGCGTGAAAGAAGGCAGCGTGCTGCTGATCGGGGCCGGCGGGCTTGGCTCGCCGCTGGCGCTCTACCTGGCTGCGGCCGGCGTCGGCCACATCGGGCTGGTCGACTTCGACGTGGTCGATGAGAGCAACCTACAGCGCCAGATCGTGCATGGCACCAGCACCCTGGGCGTCCGCAAGACCGAGTCGGCCCGGCGGCGGCTGAAGGATCTCAACCCGCACATCGAGGTGACGACCTACGAGGATCAGATCACCTCGGAGAACGCATTCGATCTGCTGCGCCCCTACGATGTGATCGTCGACGGGACCGATAATTTCCCGACCCGCTACCTGACCAATGACGCGGCGGTGATGTTGGGCAAACCGAATGTCTACGGCTCGATCTTCCGCTTCGAGGGCCAGGCGACGGTGTTCCACCCCCAGGCGGGCGGGCCGTGCTATCGCTGCCTCTACCCGGAGCCGCCGCCGCCCGGCCTGGTGCCGAGCTGCGCCGAGGGCGGGGTGCTGGGCGTGCTGCCGGGCGTGATCGGCACGATCCAGGCGACCGAGGCGATCAAGCTGATCGCCGGGATCGGCGAAACGCTGGTCGGCCGGCTGATGCTCTACGATGCGCTGGCGATGCGCTTCCGCGAGCTGAAGCTGCGCCGCAACCCGGAGTGCCCGGTCTGTGGCGACCACCCGACGGTGACTGAGCTGATCGACTACGAGCAGTTCTGCGGCATCGTCCCGCAGGTCGCCGGCGCCACTACGTCCTATGAGATCACGCCGATCGAGGTCGCGGCGTGGCTCAGGCGCGACGACCCGCCGTTCCTGCTGGATGTGCGCGAGCCGAATGAGTGGGAGATCGGCCACCTGCCTGATGCGGTGCGTATCTCGGTCAATGAGCTGCCCAACCGCATGAACGAGCTTGATCAGGCCCGCGAGATGGTGGTCTACTGCCGAAGCGGTGCCCGCAGCGGCCGGGCGGTCGACCTGCTGCGCGGCGCGGGCTTCCGCAAGGTCAAGAATATGACGGGCGGTATCTTGCGCTGGTCCGATGAGGTTGAACTCGTCGATCCCGAAGTATTAAACCGCTCCAAAAGCAGTGGGAGGGGCTTAGGGAGGGCCAATGGCCCTCCCTAAGCCCCTCACCATTTTCACGCGTCCACCGCCGCGCGCAGCGCCCGGATATTGCCCCACGGCGCCACAGTCGGCATCACGCAGCCGGTCGAGAGGCAGACGCGCCCGCCCGTATCCTCGATCGCCTCGTGAGCCAGGGCGCGTATGCTCTGTGGCGTGCCCTCGACCAGGTCGCGCTGGCTCAAGCCGCCGACGACCAAGCCGGGGAACTGGCGCGCGCCCTCGGCCAGAGCTGGGCCGGTGTCCCGGTCGTGCCAGTTGAGCGCGTGGGCCGGGTAGTCGGCGACGAGGTCAAGGTAGGTGTTGCGGCCGTGGAGGTGCAGCAGGTTGAAGCTGGCCCCCTGCGCCGCCTCCAGCACGTGCAGATCGAGCGGGCGCGCGACCGCGCGGTACTCCTCCTGGCTGAGCAGGCCGGCCGAGGCATGCTGCATGGCGTAGAAGATGCCATCGGCGCCGGCCTCCAGCGCCGCCCGGACGAAGCGCGCCGTCGTCTCGGCGATCACCTCCAGCGCGTGCTGTAGCTCCAGCCGGTGTCGCCGCAGGTGGATGACCTCCAAGCCGCCGCCGATCAGGTTTTTCGCCTGCGAGAACGGGCTGAAGATCGTCTCTAGGATCGGAATATCAGGGCCGGCAAGCTCACGCGCCCGGCGGATGGTTGCAAGTTGCCGGCCAAGCGAGCCGCTGTGCGGGTCGAGCACTTGCAGGCGCGCCCAGTCCTGCGGCCCCTCGATTGGCCGGGCGATGTACTCGCTGGTACCCTCCGCACCGCCGCGATAGGCGACTCGGCAGCCCCAATCCTCGACGCTGTAGCTGCTCGACGGGGTCAGCTTGATGAAGTCCCAGTCGTACTGCGTCTGAAACGCGACGGCCGAGAGCGCAAGCTGTTCGACATCCTGATCATCGGTCGGGAAGTGGCGCCAGAGCGCGATGGGCGGTCGATCGGTCTCTTCGCCGCTGATTGAGGCGGCCAGACGGTCACGTTTGGTCATGTACATCGGATGAAACTCCTTTGTAAGTGTCGGGAGACTGAGAGGACTTCCCCTCAACCCCCTTTTTTCCAGAGTTGTTCGCGAGCGGGAGGCGAATGGTGAAGGTGCTCCCCTGCTCCTCGCGGCTTACCACGGTGATGGTTCCGCCATGGAGGGTGACGATCTCTTTCACGACATACAACCCCACGCCCAGCCCGCTGATATGCTGGGGGTTGACGTTGGGCGCGCGGTAGAAACGTTGGAATAGCCGCGGCAGCGCATCGGGCGGGATGCCGATCCCGCGATCGGTCACGGATACGCAAGCCAGCTCGCCGCACTGCTCGACCTGGATATCGATCACGCCACCTTCGGGGCTATATTTCACCGCGTTCTGGATGAGATTCTGGACCACTTGCTCCAATCGCAGTTCATCGCCCTCGACGAGCAGTGGCTCGGGCGGGCCGCTGAACAGCAGCGGGTGGTACTCAAGCGATGGCTGCACCTCATCCACCAGCCGCCGGGCCATGGTCCCCAAGTCGATCACATGACGCTCGATACTGAGTTGCCCGGTCTCGATCCGCGACAGATCGAGCATGGCCCCGATCAGCCGGTTGAGCCGATCGGACTGGTCGACGATCACCCCGATCGCACGCCGGTCGCGCTCGCTCAACGAGCCCTCGCGCTCGGCGCGGCGCTGAATCAGCTCGGCGTAGCCCATGAGCGAGGTGAGCGGCGTCTTGAGCTCGTGCGAGGCGATCGAGAGAAACTGGTCGCGCACCCGGATGGCCTCCCTAGCCTCGTGGTAGAGCCGCGCATTGTCGATCGCCAGGGCGGCCCGCCGGGCCAGCTCCTCGGCCACTGTCAGGTCGGCCTCGGTGTAGCGATGCCCCAACTCGGCCATCTCCAACCGCAGGGCGCCGTGCGTCCGGCCGCGGCCCACCAGCGGAACGGCGATGAAGGACTTGAGCCCTAGCTCGCGCAGGCCCGCGAGGTGCTCCTCGTCCTGGGCGAACGCCACCAACAGCGCGTCGGAGATCTCCGGCACCAGCTCCGGCTGGCCGCTACGCACCACCTTGCCGGTGCCAAGCGGAGCGTTCAGGTCGGGCGGGTAACGGCGGCGCAGTCGCTGGGCCAGCTCCACCTTACGCGGGTCGGCGTGGGCGATCGTGGGCGCTTGGAAGGTGCCGTCGGCATTGAGGATCTCGACCGAGCACCAATCGGCGATGGCCGGCACCGCCAGGCGTACGACGCTGGCGAGTGTGGTCTGGTAGTCGAGCGAGGAGGAGAGCGCCGTGCTGGCCTCGGCGAGGAAGCGCAGGACATCCACGGCTCGCCGCTGGTCGTCGATATCGGTGCTGGTCCCAAACCATTTGACGACGCTGCCCCGGTAATCGCGCATCGGCAAGGCCCGGTTGAGATGCCAGCGGTAGGCGCCATCCGAGGCGCGTCTGAACCGGCACTCGATCTCGTAGGTCTCGCCCGTCTGCACCGCCCTGGTCCAGCGCTCGATGCAGTCCTGCACATCGTCAGGGTGCAGCGCGGCCTGCCAGCCCCAGCCTTCAGTCTGCTCCGCTGGCATCCCAGTATACTCGAACCAGCGTTGGTTGGTGTAATCCATCCAGCCGTCGGGGCGGGCGGTCCAGGCGATCTGGGGGATCGTCTCGGCCAGGAAGCGGTAGCGCTGCTCGCTCGCCTCGGCCTCGGCCCGCTCGCGCTCCACGCTCTCGAACAGCCGGGCGTTGTCCATCGCCACCGCGCTCTGGGCCGCCAGCCCGACGACAATGCGCTCCTCGCGCTGGGTGAAGACGCCGGGGCGCGAATGGCCGAAGAACAGCCCGCCGATCACCTGGCCCGAGCGCGAGAGCACCGGGACGGCCAGGTAGCTGACGACCGGCAGGTGGCCGGGGGGCATGCCGGAGTAGGGTGGGTTCCTGCCGTAGCGCGAGTCCTGACGCACGTCGTTGATGCGGATGATCCCCTCGCCCCGGAAGGTCGGGCCGAATAGGAGGGTGTTGCGCGGCAGCGGAAAGCGCGAAAACGCTTCGCGCGGGACGCCGGAGATCGTATACAGGGTGTAGTACTCGCCCCGCTCGTCGAGTGCATTATAGAAGAAGGCGCCAAACTCCGCGCCGGTCAGCCCGGTAGCGGCGTCGGTCACCGCCTGCACCAGTTTCTCCACATCGAGCTCGGCCGACAGCATCTGCCCGATCCGGTTGAGCGTCTCGAACGTCTCGGTCTCCTCGCGAAGCTGCCGCTCGATCCGCCGTTGCTCGGAGAGATCCGAGGAGATGCCGATAATACCGATCAGCTCGCCGCTCTCGTTATGGACCGGCGCGTCGCTCACCAGCACCGGGAAGGTGTTACCGTAGCGATGGCGCACCAGAAACTCGCCCGACCAGATCCGGCCGCTCTTTACGTGGGCCATAATATCGGCCGCCTGCTCGCGCGAACTTACGACCGGAGTGACATCCACGATATTGGCGCTGATCACCTCGGCTGCCAGCCAGCCGTACAGCAGCTCGGCGGCACGGTTCCAGGAGAGAATCGTGCCGTCAAGGTCGGTGTAGATCACAGCCTGGCCGACCGCGTCCAGCAGGTGGGACTGAAACTGGTTGTTGACCTCCGAGCGTCGCTGCGCGTCCATGAGTGCGGCAGTCTCACGGCGCAGCGCATTGATCTCCTCGATCAGCTGCTCTTTGGACTTCTCCTGGTCACGCATCTTCCCTGTATTCCTCTTCCTGCGGTCGCTCCCCCGGCGCGGGGTGGGTCATCAGCGCGCGTAAGCGCCACCGCACGCGTGCCCAGGGCCTACGCGCGCGGCGCACATCCTCCGGGCCGACCGGCCTCCCACTATACTGGGCTACCACAAACGCCTCGGTGAGATCGTCAATATCCTGTTGAGCATCGGGCAAGCGGTTAGCCAGGTCCGCGCCATACTCGTAGGGCGTCTGCCCCTGGCGGCGGGGCAGGCCGCGCGCGGCGGCGCGCTGGAGTATCGAGCGGTAGAAGTAGCGTACAAGCTCACGCGGCGCCAGCCGGCTCAGCCGAAGCAGCGGCCCACGCGGCGACGGCGGGGCCGGGCGCCGCATGCGCGACTGGACAGTGTGAGCCACCTGGGTGGCCCAAGAGTGCGTGTCACGCCAGAGCAAGCCAAACCGCTGCAAGAACCAGGCCAGCGGCCCGCGAGCCACCACTGCACGCAGCAAACCGGGATGGCGCTGAATGATGATGCTGGCCGCGTAGACGATCAGCAGCAACATACAGGCCCAGAAGATCAGCGCCGGGAACAACTGCGGCTCGCGGGCGGCTGCCGGCGGCATTGGGAGCGGGGGTGGAGCGATCGGAGCTTCCGCCGGCCCTGACCCGCCATTGGGGACGATCAGCGAGAGCAGCCAGGTCGGAATCAGCGCCAGCAAGCCGACCAGCCAGACGACCAGGTAGCCAACCAGCACGAAGGCGTAGCCGACGATCCCGAACAGGTAGCCAAGCGTGTCGAGCAAGCCCAGGCCGTAGGTGCGTGGCAGCAGCGCCGCCGCCCCAGCCACTCCGACGATCAATAGCCAGCTCGCGCGTGTCCAGCGCCTCGCGATGCCGACCGCAACGCCGGCGCCCTCCAGCCGCCAGCGCGATTGGAGCAACGCCAGCCGGGCCTGGCTGTAGAGCAGGAAGCCACCCACCAGGTAGGCCAGCGCCCCGGCGGCGCTCAAGCTAGAGATCGGTCGGCTCGGCCCGGCGATCTGCTGGATATTGACGGTCTCAAGGCTCAACGACAGCAGCAGCACCACCCCGCCGGCGACGAAGCGACTGCTGATGCGCCGCACGATCGCGGCGCGATCCTGCGAAACGCGCTGGGCCACATGCTGGTGCTCGGAGGCTTGCAGATCTGCCCGCTCAAACTGCTGCGGCGCCAGCTCACTCAGGTGCTGCATGGTGGTATGGGTGGACACGCCGACGGCCAGGCCGACGAAGATCGCGCCCACGAACGCCGGGTCGAAGATGCTCAGCGGGTCGTACAGCCAGCGGCCCATGTCGGCGTCCAGCGTCGTCGCGCCAAAGCTCAACGTCACCGCGACGCGCATCACCACCAGCATGACGAACACCTCGGGCACCACATAGCGCACCAGCTCATCGGACCACATGCGGTCGCGGCGCAAGACGTGGTGTACCAGGCCGGCCTCGACGGCGACCAGCAAACACGCGACGACCAGGTAGCCCGGCTCCCAGGCCGGCAAGAAGCGCCGCAGTGCGCCGCCGAGCACGGCAACCAGTGCCGCCGCCATCACTGCGTTGAGCAGGAGCCCTTGACGGTTGAGACTCATAGTTGTTTCAGCATGCATATATGACGACCGAGGAGGGCAGTGGTGGATGGAGGAATCTCGGTAGCGTCTAGTGTACACCAAAAAGCTCTTTTTAGTGCAGCAGTCGGTGGTCGGCGGTCGGCCTTTCAGCCGATTGCGCGTCGCCTGACAGCGTGCTATAATCCCGGCAACGACGATGACGGAAACTAAGCCGAGGCCAGCTTTCAGAGAGCCGCCGGTCGCTGCGAGGCGGCAGCCGGGCACGCGCCCAATCCACTCCCGAGTCGCCGGGGACGCAATCCCAGAACAAAGAACAAAAAACAAAGAATAAAGAACAACGAAGATCGAGATGTGACCTCCGTTTGTTCTTTGTTCTCGGTTCTCTGTTCTGCCGATTGCCTAACCCACGCCGGGTGCGCCCGTTATCGCGCAGTCGCGCTGTGAGCCGCAGCGCGGTCGAGGTCGGCGCCGTCGGGCGGTGCCGGCGAACGAAGGTGGCACCACGGGAGATTCGCCTCTCGTCCTTCAGTGGACGAGGGGTGTTTTGATTCTTGAGATAAGCTTCTTTGGCGCCTTTCTGGAAAAAAGGGGGGTTGAGGGGGCAGCCCTCTCAGTCTCAGCTCACCCACATTGTAAAGTGGAACGGCGCCATCCGAAACCTTGCTTTAAGGCTGGTGATTATGAGAAAAGTCGAGGAAACAGCGCTTCAAGCGCTCTACGAGTTGGCGATGCGGCTGCGCGACCTAGTGTGGCGCACGCGCCGGCCGGTTCTCGTCGGCGTGCGCGGCCTGGTCGTACAGGATGGCGCGGTCCTGCTGGTGCGCCACCGCAGCGGCGAGCGACCGTGGGGGCTGCCCGGCGGCGGCGTCGAGCGCTACGAGCGGCTGGCCGAGGCCGCCCGCCGCGAGGTGTTCGAGGAGACCGGCGTCCCGGTACGAGTTCGAGCACTTGCTGGGGGTCTACGACCGCTTCGCCGGCGGCGTGAGCAACTATATCGCGGTATTCATCTGCGCGCCGCTCGGCGCGCCGCGCCCGCCGCGCTCGCTTGAGATCGCCGAGGCGCACTTCTTCCCACTCGGCGCCCCACCCAGCCAGACCGATCGCGGCTCATTGCGGCGAATCGCCGAGTACCAGGCAGGCGAGCAGGGCATCGCGCGGCTGTGGTGAGACAGTTTGAACGTGGAAGCGGCGGAACGGCGGAAGCAGCGGAAGAGAAGGAGAAGAGGAGAGAGGGAGAGGGAGCATCAGGGGTAGAGGATCCAGCTCGAGCCAGAGACCGTAAGGGCGTATTGCATACGCCCCACCGAACGACGAAGAACCGAGAACCTGTAGGGCAGGCCCTCCGTGGCCGCCCGGTCGCCATGCATCACGCATCACGCATCACGTTTCACGCATCGGAAAAATCGTAAATCCCAGGAGCATACCATGCCCGCATATACCCCAATCCTTGCGACCCTCGCGTATGTGATGTCGGCCGATGGCGCGGAGGTCCTGATGATCCATCGCAACACGCGGCCGGACGACCTGCACTACGGCAAATATAATGGCCTGGGCGGCAAGCTCGACGCCGGCGAAGACGTGGCTACCGGGCTGCGCCGCGAGATCCGCGAGGAGGCCGGCATCGAAACCGAGGAAGCGGTGCTGCGGGGGACGGTCAGTTGGCCCGGCTTTGGGAAAAACGGAGAGGATTGGTTCGCCTTTATCTTCCGTATCGATCGCTGGAGCGGCACACCCTTCACCGCCAACCACGAGGGCACCCTGGAGTGGGTGCCGCTGGCGCGCCTGCACGAGCTGAATCTGTGGGACAGCGACCGGCTGTGGATCGATATAGTCTTCGAGCACACGCCGCGCATGTTTCACGGCGTGGCGCCGTACAAGAACGGCCAGATGGTCTCGTGGAGCTACACGCTACTCTGAGAAACCCTTTGAAATGGGAGAATAGACCATGCTTGACATCAAACTGATCCGCGAGCAGCCCGACCATGTCAAGGCCCAACTCGCCCGCGCCGGCACCGACCCGGGCCAGGTGGACGCGGTGCTGGAGTTCGACGAGCGGCGCCGGGCGCTGCTGCGCGAGGTGGAGGTGCTGAAGGCCACCCGCAACACCGTCTCGAAGGAGATCGGCAAGATGAAGGACGCGGCCGAGCGCGAGGCGAAGATCGCCGAGATGCGCGGCGTCGGCGATACGATCGCGGCGCTTGACCGGCAGGTGGCCGAGGTCGAGGAGCGCCAGCGCGCGACCCTGCTGGAGCTACGCAACCTGCCGCACCCGGACACGCCGGAGGGCGCCGATGAGGATGAGAATGTGGTCATCGGGCAGGAGGGCCAGCCGCGCCAGTTCGACTTCGCACCGAAGCCCCACTGGGAGCTTGGCGAGCAACTCGACATCATCGACTTCGAGCGCGGCGTCAAGCTGTCGGGGTCGCGCTTCTATGTGCTTAAGGGCCTGGGGGCGCGGCTCCAGCGGGCCTTGATCCAGTGGCTGCTCGACCTGCATATCGAGCAGGGCTACCGCGAGGTCTACACGCCGTTCGTGGTCAAGCAGGAGACGGTCTGGGCGTCGGGCCAGTTGCCCAAGTTCCGCGACAACCTGTACCGCGATGTCGAGGACGATCTCTGGCTGGTGCCCACCGCCGAGGTGCCGATGACCAGCCTGCACCGCGACGAGATCCTGGAGGCGGCGCAGCTCCCGATCTTCTACTGCGCCTACTCGCCCTGCTTCCGGCGCGAGAAGATGAGCGCCGGGCGCGATGTGCGCGGGATCAAGCGCGGTCACCAGTTCGACAAGGTCGAGATGTACAAGTTCGTGCGCCCGGAGACGAGCTACGACGAGCTTGAGCAACTGCGCGCCGACGCCCAGGAGACCTGCCGGCGGCTGGGGATTCCCTTCCGCACCAAGCTGCTCTGCACCGGCGATCTGGGCTTCGCCTCGACCAAGACCTACGATATCGAGCTGTGGGCGCCGGGCCAGGAGGAGTGGCTGGAGGTCAGTTCGTGCTCGAATGTCGAGGCGTTCCAGGCGCGGCGGGCCAATCTGCGCTTCCGCCCGGAGCCAGGCGCGCGCCCGGAGTACGTCCATACCCTCAACGGGTCGGGGCTGGGCATACCGCGCACAATGATCGCGATTATGGAGAACTACCAGCAGGCCGACGGCAGCATTGTCGTGCCGGAGGTGCTGCGGCCGTATATGGGCGGGATCGACGTTATTCGGTGAAGGGGTGAAAGGGTGAAAGGGTGAAAGGGTGATCGCGTACATCCTCTATCACCCCTTCACCCTTTCACCCCTTCACCCCTTCTCGGAGGTGTGCATGGGCGACGTTGACGAGAAGTTGCGGCGGGGCATCACGCTGGTCGAGCGCGCCGACGGCGACGCCGATCTGCTGGGCGCGGCGCTGCTGGCGCTTCACGGCGCGATCGAGGAGTACGTACACGCGGCGCTGCTCGCACACCCCCAACTCAGCCCCGACGAGCGCCAGATCCTGGCCGAGCGCAACCTCGGCTGGGTGCCGCGGGCCAACCTGGCGCAGAAGTATGGCCTACTGACTCGCGAGCAGCGCCAGCGTATCCTGGAGGCCAACGATGTGCGACAGGCCTTCGCGCACGGCGCGCCGTTGCGCTGGCGCGACGCCGATCTCCAGCGCTACAGCCAGTTCGTCGCAGAGCTGTGTGGCCGGCAGGCGTTGCTCAAGCGTGAGCGCGGCGCCGCGGCCAGGCAGCCACCAGCGAAGCACGCCGCCCGGCCGGCACGACCCAGCGCGCCGGCCAGGCGCCAGCGCGCACAGCCGGTGTCGGTGCTGGACAGTCGATTCTCGCGCATCCTGATCGGCCTGCTCATCGTGCTGGCGCTGCTGCTCGGTGGAGTGGCGTTATCGCGCCGTTACAATATCTCCCTGGCTCGGTTCAGCCGCGCGGTCGGGATCAGCGCGCAGCCAACCGCTATGCCGACCGCCACGCCCATCCCGCCAACCCTCACCCCCACGATCATCCAAGCCCGGCTGATCGGCCTGGGCGACGGCCCAGGCTGGCTGCACGACACGCCGGACTTCGCCAGCGGCACCCTGCCGATCCCACTCAGGGAAGGACTGATCGTCACTCTGCTGGACCAGCAGCAGGCCGACGCCGCCGGCAATCTCTGGCGCTATGTCGCGGTCGGCGGGTACGAGGGGTGGTGCCCCGATACTAACCTTGAAATACTGCCCTGAATCTATACCCTGCCCTAAAACGTGAAACGTGAAACGTGAGGGTCCGTTCACGCATCACGTTTCACGTTTCACAGCTCAGTTCGTCGTGACTCCCGGCGGCGGGGCCACGTTCGCGCCGTAGAGCACCAGCTCATCCCACGGCTCGTAGTGCGAGCTGAAGCTATCCTGGTGGAGCACCTGCCCATCGGCCCCAGTGACGATCCGCCCCATGACGACATCCATCCCATCGCGCCCACCATTGACCCGGCGGGTCTTGCCGGCCGCCAGCGACGCATCGTACTGCCAGACCGCCGGGCCAGGGTGGCGCCGGTTCTTGACCGTCGGGCCGCGCAGGTCGGCCTTGCGCCCATCGCCGACGCCCCAGAGCGTGGCGGTGATCTTGCCGGCCCGCGCATCCACCTCCAGGGCAATGTAGACCGTGTAGGGCGTGTCATTGCGCCAGCGCAGGTCTTTGTCGGGCGTGAAGACCGCCGAGTCAAAGCCGGCAATATCGTTGAGCTGATCGATCACACGTGAGTGCGGGTGGCGCTCGACGATCTCCAGGCCGGCGTGGAACACCGCCCGGTAGAGGGCGCTGGAAACCCAGCAGATGCCACCGCCGACCCCTTGCGCCATCCGCCCACCGACGATCACGTCATCCTCGACAAAGCCGCTGGCCTTCGAAATATCACCGACGCGCTCCAGGAAGGAGATCAGCTCGCCCGGCGCGATCGGCTGGCCGTTCAGGCGGCGAGCCGCCAGCGTAATATTGCGGGTGATTGGCTTCGCGGGCGTGAAACGTGTCGTCGCGACGCCCAGCTTGACGATCGCCTGGGCCGGAGCCAGCAGCTCGACCGGCAGATGGGCGCCGGCGTACTCGCGGCCCACAGAGTTCCGGCATGACCTCGGACAACTCAGGGTGATATTCAAAGCGCGCCCGCTCGAAATACTGGACCAGGTAGGCGTTGCCGTTCTGTGGATTGATCTCGGTAAACTCCTCCGAGATCGGGTAGCCGAAGATCGGCAGCGCACCTTGGGTCCGCCAGTAGTGGCGGAAGGCGCCGCCCAGCGTATGGCCGGTGGCAGGGAAGAATTCACGCTTGGGGTTGGGCGCGCCGGCGAGCGGAGCAAAGGCTAGGCCGGCGCGGCCCTCGGACAGCAGGCTGCCGAGCCGCGCCAGCAGCACCTCCTGGCGGGGATGCAACTCAAGCCGCGCCCGCTCGAAGTACTGGACTTGCATCCCATCCTCAACGATAACCTCGGTGAGCGGAAGGCCAAAGATCGCCAGGCCGCCCTGCTGATCGTAGAATGCCTTGATCTCCAGGCCGATATTGTGGCCGGTCTCAGGCGCGTAGTGGTAGAGCGCGCCCATACGCGGCGCAGGCGGCACGACCGAGGCCCCGGTAGCGTGTACAAATAGCACCGCCAGGGTCAGCGCACAGGTCAGGAAAAGCTGGAGTGGCCGCCGCATCCGGATCAGCCGGCCACCCAACGATCGTGATATCCTAACGCGGGCTTGTGGAACGTAGCTGATACGGGTCAGCAGGAATTTAAGATCGATGTAGTGGCGAAAGATGTTCATTACTGCTACCTCTCAGAGACTGTGTGAAAGGGGGAGTTTGAGGGGCCGCCCCTCAAGAATCCCCTTCCAACTCCGGTAGGAATGCTATTTTTACGTATCTGGTCAATAGTAAATCGCTCCTGACGATACCCAGATACGATAGGTGAGCTTGGCGTAATACACCTGTAATGTTATACACTACATCGTATTCACATAGTATTGCGCTTTGTAGGAGTGGTTTCCCACATGTTTGCATCTTTCAAAGACTGTATGAAGAAAAATAAATAAATAAGTCGTATTTCATCGATTTTCCTTTGACCACATAATTAAAGACGCCTGACAACATATGTCAGGCGTCTTCCGTCACAGATCTACTTTCAGAGGCTCTCTGAAGTGGAGGGGGGTTCTTGAGGGGGCAGCCCCCTCAAACTCCCCCTTTTCAGACAATCTCTCAGGGAAATGTTGGCGCGGCTAACCTGTATACTTCTTCAGCACCAGCGCCGAGTTATGCCCGCCCAGGCCGATCGAGTTCGAGAGCGCCACGTGTACCTGCGCGTCGCGGGCGACGTTCGGCACGTAGTCCAGGTCGCAGGCCGGGTCGGGCTGCTCAAGGTTGATCGTAGGCGGGATGCGGCCATCGTGGATGACCAGCGCGCAGATCAACGCCTCGACCGCGCCGGCCGCGCCCATCATATGCCCCAGCATCGACTTGGTCGAGCTGACCGCCAGGCGCTGGGCGTGCGGCCCGAAGATCGACTTGATCGCCAGTGTCTCGGAGGAATCGTTGAGCGGGGTGCCGGTACCGTGAGCGTTAATGTAGTCGACCGCGTCGGGCGCGAGGCCGGCCTTGCGTAGCGCCATTCGCATGGCGCGGGCGGCCCCGGCGCCGCTCTCGTCGGCGGCGACCATATCGCGGGCGTCGGAGCTATTGCCGTAGCCGACCAACTCGGCGACAATCGGCGCGCTGCGGGCCAGGGCGTGATCCAGGCTCTCCAGGATCAGCGCCCCCGCGCCCTCGGAAAGGATGAAGCCGCTGCGGCGAGCATCGAAGGGCTTGCTGGCGCGCTCGGGATGCTCGTTGTCGTCGGCCAGGCCGCGCATCGTGGTGAAAGAAGCCATGATCGTCGGGTGAATCGGCGCCTCGGCGGCGCCGGTAACGATCACATCGGCATCGCCGCGGCGGATGGTCTCGAAGGCCTCGCCGACGTTGTGGCCGCCGGTCGAGCAGGCCGCAGTCACCGTCATATTCGGCCCCTGGGCGCCAAGCTGGATGGCGATATAGCCGCTGGCGGCGTCGGGGATCATGTTGGCGATCAAGGTCGGGGCGACGCGCCGGTAGCCGCGCTCGCGAAAGACGTCGTGATTCTCGAAGATCAGGTCGAGCCCGCCGGAGCCGGAGCCATAGACCACCCCGACCTGCTCCGGGTCCTCTTTGCTCATATCTAGCCTCGCGGCCCGCGTCGCCTCCAGCACAGCGTTCAGCGCGTAGCGCACATACAGCGACATGCGGCGCGCCTCGCGCGCGTCGACCTCCGGATCGAGCGTGAAGCCCTTGACCTCGCCGGCGATCCGGATGGGAAACGTGGCGGCGTCGAAGCGCGAGATCAGCCCAATGCCACTGCGCCCGGACAGCAGCGCCCGCCAGGTGGTGGGCACATCGTTGCCGACCGGAGTCACAGCGCCTAAGCCGGTGATAACAACTCGGCGCATACTACCCCCTTTTGATATTTAGACAAGGTTTCGGGTGGCGCCGTTCTACTTTACAATCTGGGTGGGGAGACTGAGGGGGCTGCCCCCTCAAACCCCCTTTTTCCCAGAACTGTAAAGCACCGAAGAACCTTGTCTTAGAGTGCAGAGTGCAGAGTGCAGAGTTGTTCTAAACTCTGCACTCTGCACTCTGCACTCTGCACTCAAGTCAGGCTACTCAGTACTGATCGTAGTCAGCAGCCTGACGACCTCGACATCGGTCAGTGTGATCGGGCGCGCATCGGGAATAATACGCTTGATCAAGCTGGAGAGCACCTGCTTCGGCCCGATCTCAACGAAGGTATCGATCCCTTCGGCGACCATCATCTGGACCGAGCGGGTCCACTGGACTGGGCGGGTGAGCTGTTCGGAAAGCTCAGTTCGCAGCTCCTCGACGGTGGTAAGCGCCTGGGCGCTGATATTGGCGATCAGCGGAACCTCGGGTGGGCGCAGATTGATCCGGCTGACCAGCTCGTTGAAGTTCAGCGAGGCCTGCTGCATCAGCGGCGAGTGCGAAGCAATGCTGATCGCCAGCCGCTGCACCAGGCGCGCGCCGCGGGCCTTGGCTAGCTCCATCGCGCGCTGCAGCGCCACGACCTCACCGGAGAGCACCGTCTGGCCAGGGGAGTTGGCATTAGCCATGGTGACGACCCCGGCCATCTGGGCCTCCTGGACGACCTCCGCAAGCGCCGCATCGTCCAGCCCGATCACCGCAGCCATGCCGCCAGGGCGATACTCGGCGGTCTCCTTCATCAGGCGGCCGCGCTCGCGCACCAGCTTCAGCGCGTCCTCGAAATCGAGCACGCCAGCGGCGACCAGCGCGGTGAACTCGCCCATGCTGTGGCCGGCCACCAGCGACGGCGCGCCAATGTAGCCAAGCGGCCCGAAGCGCTCCTTGAGCGCCTCAAGGCAGGCGACGCAGAACGTCAGGATGGCCGGCTGGGCGTTGATCGTATCGTCCAGCTCTTCCTGTGGGCCTTCAAAACAGAGTGTTGAGAGTGAGAAGCCGAGGATCGCATCGGCCTGATCAAAGATACGGCGGGCGGCAGTTGAGGTGTTGTAGAGCTGCTTGCCCATCCCCACGTACTGGGACCCCTGCCCAGGGAAGACAAAGGCAATCCTGGCCTTCATCGAGTTGAGGATGTCCAAACTGTGTTCCTCCTAACGTGTACGTAACCATTACAACCTCGCCCGCGCCATTGACAGGCCTTGTCACGCATTAGAACGCTATAAACGCAATTTTCTCATTGTGTGACAGCGCAGAGTATAGCAAGAGGTTAATATGTTGTCAAATTGGTCGATACAAGGCAGTTCGCGCCACTACCAGGGAACAGCAGACAGCCTGGCGCTACTCGCTTTTTCCCTCACCGGCAAGCCGGTACACCTCGCGCAGCGGAAGATCGTGCCGGCGAGCCAGCCGGGCGCAGTCCTCATACTCCGGCTCGGCGCCCAGGTCCTCGCCGCGCCAGCGCTTGCGCTTGACGCGCACGTGGCCCAGCGGCGTCATCACACTGCTGATCTCGCGCTCGCAGACGTGCCGCTCGACCGAGCGCCGCCGCACACCCAGCGTCGTCGTCTCGCGCATCAGCAGCGTCACCGCCCGCTCCTCCAGCTCGGCGGGCACCAGCGCCGAGAGCAGCACCGCCGCGCGGCCCTTCTTCATCAGAATCGGTGTGAGCCACGCATCGCGCGCACCGTCCTCCATCAGACGCTCAATTACATACGCAAGTTGCTCTGCCGACTGATCATCGATATTCGTCTCAAGCAGGACCAGGGTGGAGGATGGAGGATGGAGGATGGAGGATGAAGGATAGAGGATGGGCTCCTCTCCCCCTCTCCCCCTCTCCCCCTCTCCCGGATCGTCGGCGGGGCGCCCACGGAGGGGCCGCCGTACAGGGTCTGGCTGATCAATTCTTGGTTCTTTGTTCTTGGTTCTTTGTTCTAGTTCTCCGGCGGTCTCCCCGAGCCAGACCCGCAGCGCATTCGGTCGCTCCAGCTCGCGCATGCCCAGGCCGTAGCCGACGCGGGCGAGCCGCATGGGCGGGCGGCGGAAGGTGGCCAGGCCGGCCAGCAGCGCAGCGCCGGTGGGCGTCACCAGCTCGGCCGGGGTCTCGTCGGGCAGCGTCGGCGCGCCGGCGGCAGCCAGGAGGTTGAGCACCGCCGGCGCGGGGATCGGCAGCAGCCCGTGAGCGGCGCGCACCCAGCCTGAGCCAAGCGGCAGCGGCGAGGCGTAGACCTCGGCGATGCCAAGCAGCGCCAGGCCGGCGACGACCCCAACGATGTCGACGATCGCGTCGAGCGCGCCGACCTCGTGAAAATGGACCGCCTCGGCGGGGACGCCGTGGACCTGGCCCTCGGCCACGGCCAGCAGCGTGAAGATCTGGATGGCGCGCCCTTTGACCTCCGGCGCCAGCACACTGGACTCCACGATCGCCCGCACATCGGCGAGGTGCCGGTGCGTTGGCTGCTCGGGCGCGTGGACGCGGGCGCGGGTGCCGGCCAGGTAGCCGCGCATCCCGCGCTCGGCCCTGATCGACCAACCGTCGACGTTGAGCTTCGCCAGCTCGGCGCGCAATGCGTCGAGCGGCAGCCCGGCGTCGAGTAAGGCACCCAGCGCCATATCGCCGCTGATGCCGGAGAAACAGTCGAAATAGATTGCGTTCATTTATGATTGTTGCGTTCCACGCAGCCGGCGCAGTTCGGCTTCCAGCTCGTGCAGGCGGGCCTCGGCCATCACGGCGCGAGCCTCGGCCTCGGCACGCGCTCGTGCTTCCACCAGCGCGCGAGCCTCGGCCTCGGCCGCACGTGCCTCAGCGTTCGCGCGCGCGGCGTCGATGCTGACGTAATCTCCGATCATCTGCCCGTCCTGATCGTAGCACTCGACCCGATCATCCTGCATGCCGATCCAGACGCCGACCGGCTCCAGCCAGATCCAGCCGCGCTCGTCGGGCGGTAGCGCCGCATAACCGCTGACGGTGCGCCGGTAGCCCCACAAACGCCGCGGGATGGCGCCCCGCCGGGTGTAGGTGTCCACGATGATGTAGAGCGGCACGCCGGCCTGGTCGTACTCCTCGACTTTCTCATACAGGTCGAGGATGCGCGTCTCAGGCGACGTGATCTCGATGATCAGGGCCGGGCGCACCCCTTCCTCCGCGACATCGAACGTGTTCCAGTTGCGCTGCTCGCGCACGTCGAACACTACCGCAATATCCGGCCCGTGTGGTCGTAGCCCGGCCACATCCCATTTGACACGCACATCGTTCAGCACCACCGCACCCGGCCGCCGCGCGAGCTGCGCCTCTAGGGCATTGACCAGGTAGACCCGAAAGCGTTCATGATCGCGGCTGTGTGTCCCGTGATCGCCCTCCTCCGGGTGCAGGACATCTTCGAGCGTCAGCGGCAGCTGTTCGACCACCGTCGTCCCATCCGGCTGCGGGCTGTGTACGTAGCGCCAGCCGTAGCGGTAGGGATCAACCTCTTGCCGTGGCGAGAGAATTTCAATGATCGAGGCTGTGGATGTCATCATCACACCTCCGGCGGTAGCTTGGGGCAGCTCATATTCAAGGCTAGTATAGCACAGCGCGCCGGCTTCGGAGCCGCCATCCGGGCCTACAATATGATAGACTGATGCAGTACCGCACATACTATAAGATCGCGAGGAGATACCTATGCTCCGCATGACCTTGCTGGGCGTCGGCACCGCCGTTCCCGACCACGACCGCGAAAACACGCACATGGTCTGGGAGGCGCCCGACGGGCTGCTACTGGTGGATGCCGGCGGCAGCACCTACCAGCGGCTGCTGCGCGCCGAACTCGACCCACTGAAGCTGCGCGGCATCTTCCTGACCCACTCGCACGCCGACCATATCAACGGCATCCCGGTGCTGCTGTTCCAGCTCAAGCTGGCCGGCTACCAGGGCACCCTACCGATCTTCGGCAATGCGCCGACGCTGGACCTGATGCGGCGCATCCTCCAGGTGTTCGAGCTGGAGCAGCACCAGGTCCCGGTGGACTGGATCACGGTGGCCGGAGGCCAGGAGGTGCCGCTGGGCGCCGCCGACTACCACCTCCGCGTGGCCGGTACGGTCCACTCGCGGCCGTGCCTGGCGATGCGCTTCGAGAACCGGGCGACCGGCCAGGCGCTGGTCTACTCGGCCGACACCGAGCCGTGCCCGGCCGTCCAGGAGCTTACGACCGGTGCGGCGGTGCTGATCCACGAGGCGACGGTAGCCGAGCCGTTCGCTGGCCACACCACCCCGCGCCAGGCGGGCGCGATCGCGGCGCGGGCAGGCGCAGGACAGCTCGTGCTGGTCCACTTCAGCCCACACTGGACGATGAGCGCGGCCCAGGCGATCGAGGAGGTGCGCGCCGGCGGCTTCGCTGGCGACGCCGAGATCGGGCGTGAGTTTGGAACGTATCCGCTTTAGTCGGTTGTCCGTTGTCCGTTGTCAGTTACTCATTAGGCAAGGTTCTTGGGACCTTTACGGTTCTGAAAAAAAGGGAGACTGAGGGGACAGCCCCTTAGTCTCCCCCTCTCACATTGTAAGACAAGATTCTTTGAGGCTTTACAGTTCTGAGAAAAAAGGAGGGTTGAGGGGGCCGCCCCCTCAGTCTTCCTCCACCCACATTGTAAAGTAGAACGGCGTCTTCTGAAACCCTGTCTAAAAAGGAACAGAAAACCTATGTCATCAAAAAACAACTCGCGGCATCAAGGCACGATCACCTTCTACGGCGAGGACATTATCGCGATCCTGGAGCTGGAACCGAACGAGACCTACGTGCCGATCACAGTGCTGTGTGCAAAGTTGGGGCTGGAGAGTGCCGCTCAAGAGCGACGCACCCGCGCGCATGCCGTGCTGGGGAGCGGGGCGCGGGTGCTGCCGGTCGAGGTCGAGAACCGGGTCGAGCGGATGCTGTGCCTGCGGGCCGATCTCATGCCACTGTGGCTCGCCGGCATCGACGCCTCGCGGGTCGCGCCGGAAGCTCGGCCGCGGCTCGAACTCTTCCAGCGCGAAAGCGCCTCGGTGCTGTGGCAAGCCTTTAAGCCGCAGGGGTTCGGCCCTGAGGATGAGTTGCTGCCGATCCGCCACGAGCAGGCCCCGGCCGAGCAGGCGTATGCGACGGCGCTGGCGATGGCCACGCTGGCCCGGCATCAGATGCTGATCGAGCGCCAACTGGTGGCCGCTCACGCCAGCCGCAACCAGCCCGGCGCCGACCCTTGGGCGCCGGACCAGCGGGTGGACGACAAGGAAGCGGCGCTGCTGGCCCAGGCCGTGCGGCGCGTGGCCCACGCGGCCGCGGAGCGCACGCGCCGCAACGAGTACGCCGGCGTCTACAACGGGCTGCACCGCCAGTTCGGCATCTCATCCTACCGGCGCATGCCGCCGGCGCGGCTGCACGAGGCGCTCGAATGGCTGGAGCGCTGGCGCGGCGATCTGATGGGCGAGCCGGAGCCGCCGCCCGATATCTGATTCGCCGCAAAAGGGTATAATGTGCCGGAACCCCACGTATTAGTCTGATGGGCGAACCAGAGCCGCCGCCCGATAGCTAATCCGCCGCAAACAGGGTATAATGTGCCGGAACCCCACGTATTATAGCGTTCCTAAATAAGTCGTAAAAGGGGGTGTGGGGAAGCCCCCATAGAAAAGCCCATCCACTTTTACAACTCAAATAGGTTTGCTATAGCTAGAGTTCATTCGCGCACGAGCCATGACGTCACACTCCATGAAAGCCTAGTGGAGGTGCTCTTGAGCTTAGAAGATATGTCTCTGAATGATTTAGAGGCGGCATGCCGGCGCGAAACTCGCTACGGTCTACGCGGCCAGCCGAGCGATGAACGCTTTTGCCTGGAGATAATTCGCCGAGCGCTCCTGCGTTCTACTGCCCGAGGAGATAGGAATGTTCCCGAGTATGTAGATGAGGAAGCACGCGAGCGATTCGTCACTATCTACACAGAAGTATTTAGAGCCACCATCAACCGGATGGCGTTCTATAATATTTCAGTCGATGAGCTTATTCAGCAGCTGTGGATGCAATTCTGGCAACGTGCGGCTAACAGGAACAACGAGCTAGAATTTATCCACTTACCCCAACTGATCGTGTTTCTGCAAGTGTCGGCCAAACGAGCCGTGCGTGCGGAGCGGTTGCGCCAACGTAATGAACAGAACATAAAATCAATCCAGGAGATCTCCGAGCAGGCTGGTGAAGAGGACTTGCTAAAAGCGAGCGATTCATTCTCAGAACTCACAAGAAAACGCTTTCGTGAGCGCGTCGCTGAGCTTCTGACCGATCCGCTCAACTCTGACATATTCCGACTGTACTATGCCGGATACCGAAGGCGTGAGATCGCGAACTACCTGCAACTGAGGGGAGTGCTGATCAAGGAGAAAGCGCCAACCGCCCGAGTGGTCGGCGATGCACTTGACCGCATCCTTAAGAAGCTGGAGGCCGACCCTGAGATCCGAGACCTGCTGGGAGACTTCCTGCGCGAGGACTAAAGTGTTCGGCTAACTCGGAAAAAGGCTTCGGCACAATTATAAGAATATGAGAATCCGATGATAACTGTAACGAGGAGAGGCGTGGGATGCTGCTTATGTCTATGAGAAGGCGCCTTGAGCAACTGGCAATGGCCAGCATGACCGAAGAATGCCCACCAGCCGAACAACTCACCTCCTACATCTTGGGCGAATTGGAAGGCAATCTGCAACTTCGGGTTGCGGCGCACGTACGAAAGTGTCCTATCTGTAGCTTCGAAGACCTGGCCACCCGGCTGCCGATGCACCACAGGCGGCAGTACATTGGAGGCGAGGTGACTCCTGTACTAGCTGGTACTCGCCTGCGAAACGCTGGCGACACTTCCGCCGTGCGCTATTACGAAGCTGCTGATCTCTCCGTTGAACTGACAATATCAGCTCCTGATGGCGACTACCGGCGTATTACCGGGCAGGTCATACATTCTGGAAGCGGCGTCCCCGATTCCATAGTAACGCTGCGCTCGGGACGGCGACGCCGCCGGCATATAAGCGATGACCAGGGGTTCTTTGTCTTCAACGAGGTACCAGCGGGGACATACACGCTGATCGTGGCTGATAGGCGAGTTCAGGTGCAGATTCGCGATCTGGTCATCAATATCGACGAGGAGTGACTCGTGGATCATGCCCGCTAGCTCCGACTTGGCACGCGGAGTCAAATCATAAAGAGGGAACGCAACCCTCCGGTGTGAATATGATGGAAGATATTCCCTCACCTTGTCTCGAACTGGCGGAGTTGATTGCGATTGGCGAGGCAACCCTCCCTCCCAAACTTCCCTGCGATGCACTTCAGTTCCTCCGAGCGCTGCATCAAGTCGCACTAGGCAACGTTCTCTCATACCCTACCCGCGCCAGACGCGCTGCCGCAGCAGCCTGGTGCATTGCGCGCCGCTTCCGTGGCGATCTACTCCTCCTGGCCCAGGCCCATTGGACCCATGGGTCGACGATTGCTTATATTCCGAATTACATCGGTGCGCTGGCCCACTACGACGCCGCGCTCGATTGCTATCAGCAGGCGTCTGTGCGCTTTGAGTCGGAACCCGCGCCCGTTGATGTGCGGGTCGTACACATTCCGCGCGTGTTCTGCCTTACCGAGTTAGGACGTTATCGTGAGGCTCTGGAGGTGGTCGCACTCGCGGAGAACTTGTTCGAAGAGCACACGGCGCCCTACGCCCGCCTGACGCTTCTATTGAACCAGAGCTTGCTCGTCGGCCGAATGGGCGACTACGAGCATATGGTTGCGCTTGCCGACGTGACCATCGCACTCGCCCGTAAGCTAGGAGAAACCGCCCGTGAGGCGCAGGGGCAGATCAACCGCGGCCACGCTTGCGTCTTTCTCGGGCGCTTTCCAGAAGCTGAGATCGCTCTCAGGGAAGGTATTGCGCTCGCGACAAAGGTAGGCCAGTGGCTGACCGTGGCACGGGCGCGGTGGAACTATGCCAAGCTGCTTCGCTGCCAGGGTTTTCTCTTCGATGCGCTTACCGCTCTACGCGAGGCGCAGCAGGGCCTTGCCGAAGCCGCCGGCGAGGCCGCCACCGTGGCGATGGAGAAGGCCAGCCTTTACGAGCAGTTGCGCCAGTTGCCGGAGGCGCAACGCTCCGCGCGCCAGGCAGCCGAGCAGTTCGCCCTCCAATCCATGCCGGCCTACAGCGCCGATGCTGCGATTCGGGCTGCCCGAATCGCAGTGCAGCAGCGCCGGGCAAGTATTGCCGGCAAATATCTCGCCTTTGCGGCGGCGCAGGCGAGCCAGACCCAGATGCCTGCGCTCAACGCAGAGATCGAGTTGGTTGAGACTCTGCTAACTATGATCCCGGCACCCGATAGCTCACCGAGGAGACGCCGGCAACAACAGCGCGATGGGCTCGGCCTGGCGCGAGGAGCAATCAAGCGACTACAGGAGGCCGGCTTGGTTCGCGAGGCGACCGAGGGCGAACACACCGTTGCGGCACTGGAGGCGCTGCTTGGAAACATCAGGGAGGCTAAGGCGATCTACCGACGTTTGGCGGCCGCTCATAACGATCGGCAGACACGGATGGCCGCTTGTGCTGAGTTGGGCGGACTGCTGCGGCCAGTCGAGGCGTTGCCTTATCTTCAACAGGCCGCTGCCCTGGCTGTCGAGCAGCGGCGTGCGCTGCCCATGGAAGAGCTACAGGCGCGTTACAGCAGCGAGACCTCGCCGTACCATATGCGACTCGCAGCCTGCTGCCTGTCGCTCGGCGACATCCCACAGGCAATTGAGTCGATCTGGTCCGCCAAGGCCGGGCCACTGCTCGACCTGCGGGTCGCCAGCGGCATCCTCGATGGCGCATTCCTCAGTCGGCTTGAAAAAGAGCGCACCGACTTAGCCCGCTGGCGCGAGCAGGTACATGACCACCGCCGCAAAGCCAAGGAAGCCGCCCAGCAGGACCAGTTAGAGCGTCATGATCATCACGTTCGTCAAGCAGAGGTAAGCGCGATGGCTGCGCGCGCAAGCGAGCAGCGCCTGACGGAGATGATGCGCAGCCTGAGCGATCGCACCGGACAGGCACATATTCCAGGCGTGGCTAAGGTTCAGGCAGCGTTGGCACCGGGCATGGTCCTGCTTGAGTACGTCCAAGTAGGCGATACGCTGCTCAGTTTCATGATACGGCCTCATGGCCCGATCGAGTACCGTTGGCTCGGCGCTGTCACGGCAGTCGAGCAGCAGTATGACCGCTGGAAGCTCATCTGCCATCGGCTGATGACCGAAGCACCATCCTTTGATCCTGAAGCCCAGATCCGGGATGTGCTCATCCCTGTGTGGGAGCAACTCCTCGCCCCATGGCAAGCGTACTTGGACGACACCACCCACCTCCTGATCGCGCCGTGCGGCATCCTCCACCACGTGCCTTGGGCCGCACTGCCCAACGGGGAGCGGTACCTGAGCGATCGTGTGACGATTACCCTGACACCGTGCGGCGCATTATGGGCCGCGCCGTTCGATCCGCACGTGGCGCTTGGCCCACCGTGCCTGCTTGGTTACGCTGGAGACGGCGATTTTTACCTGGAGCATGTTGAGCGCGAGATCGACGCAATTGCGTATTCCATGCCGAGTGCTCAGGTGGTCAAGACCGCAAAGAGGCGGGACCTGCAATTCAGCCTTCCCCCTTGCTTGCTGCACATCGCCGCTCACGCGCTCACCAACCCGACGGCACCACTCTGCTCAACCATCGAGCTTGCCGACGGCCCCTTCCTGCTGCTGGAGGCCCACCGCCTCAACCTGCGCGGCACTCACCTCGTCACCCTGAGCGCCTGTGAGACCGGTGTCCGCCCGGACCACGGCGATATGGTACTGGCCCTAGCCGGCGCATTTCTCTGTGCCGGTGCGCGGGCGGTGCTTGCGAGCCTCTGGCCGGTCTCCGACAGCGCTGCCGCCGCGCTGATGGACACATTCTACGCCGCGCTGTCCAAGGGCCAGCCAGCGCCCGCCGCGTTGCAAGAGGCACAGCGGGCCGTGCGCAGCAGACACCCTCTGGATTGGATATCATTTCAGCTCTGGGCCGGCGCACCGATTGCCTAAACTAGTCCCCGACTTTACCAACGACGACGCGACCGCCACCTCCACTCGGAAAACACACTCCGATTGCTTTAAGGAAGGTAAGTCCGGTTCATCCCAAAAGGAGGTCGCACATGTCTCGGCTACGTGCTCTCGCAGCGTGTCTCGTGCGGTTCGGCCTAGCCACGTTGCTCTTGATCACATGCATGCCCATATCGCTCGTACACACGATCGCTTCCCCGGCAGAGACTCCAACCCGCGACTACCCCCCGCTGCCGGGCGGCTGTGGCGGCGTCCTGCCCCCGCAGGATGCCTGCTGCATGTCCGGGTATATCTTCGTCGACGGGCAGCCGATATCCAACGCCAAGATCACGGTGGAGTTTGCCGGCCAGACCATCGAGGCCTGGACTGGCCCGCACGCCGATCACCCGCTTCCCTACTACCAGATCGACCTGAGCGGTGGGGAGGTGAAAGTCCGGCCCGGCGAGACAATCACGGTCACGGCCGAATACAGCGGCCACCGACGGACACTAACACATACCGCTCTGGTCGGCTGGCAGCACATCGATGTAGTGCTTCCTCGCAGCGGCATGGAGGACTACGTCGCGACAGGGCGTATCTGGAAGCAAGGCGAGGAGCGGCGCCTCGCCTTCCCCACCGGCATCGCGGTTGACTCCCAAGGGAATGTCTACATCGCCGACTCGGGCAACAACCGCATCCAGGTCTACAACCGATTGGGCGAGTATCTGCTCCAGTGGGGCACGCTCGGCAACCAGGCGGGCGCTCTCGCCGGCCCGTTCGGGATCGCCGCCGACGGGCACGGAGGGATCTATGTTGTTGACGCCTATAACTCGCGAGTGCAAAAATTCAGCAGTACCGGCGAGTTCCAGCTCGCCTGGGGGCGCCGCGGCACCGCCGATGGCGAGTTCACGCTTCCCGCCGCGATTGCCATCGATAATGAGGGAGATATCCTTGTTTCCGACGCCTTCAACCATCGCATCCAGAAGTTCAGTGCGGACGGGAGGCACCTGAAGACGTTCGGCGAAAAGGGAAGCGGGCCGGGTCAATTCCTACGACCAGTCGGGGTGGCCGTAGATGAACAAGGTTTCATCTATGTGGCAGATCGGGACAACCACCGTATCCAGAAGCTGTCGTCTGATGGCACAGCAGTGCAGATCTGGGGCAATGTACAGGGAAACGGCCCCTGCCAGTTCTCCTACCCGGAAGGGCTGACACTCGACCGCGCGGGCAACATCTACGTCTCCGATTGGGATAACCAACGAGTCCAGAAGCTCATGACGGACGGCAGGTGCGTTGTCTGGGGCAGTTATGGAACCGACCCCGGCCAGTTCCGCGGCCCGCGCGGCATTGCGGCCGACCTGAGCCCAGGCGCTGATCACATCTACGTTGTCGACAACGAGAACCATCGGGTGCAGCGGTTCAGCCAGGATGGCGAGTGGCGCAAGACGATCGGGGATGGGAACAGTGCCGGCAATCACAGCCAATTCGCCTCGCCGGTAGGCGTGGCAGTCACCAACGACCGGATTTACCTGACTGAGTGGGGCGACCATAGTGTAAAGGTTTTCGACCCTCAGAGCAGGCTATTGGCGTCAATCGGTAACGGAAGGGGCACGAGTTCGAGGGCAGTTCCTCCAACCGACGGGTGTGGCGGTCGATGCCGCCGGCACGATCTACGTCGCCGACATCGGCGACCCCAGCAACTTTCTCTTTGGGCGTGTCCAGATCTTCAACAACGCGGGGGACTACCAAAGGGAGTGGAATGCCTCGAAGGGCATCTTCGCGCCGACCGGGATCGCTGTGGCGGACGGCTTCGTCTACGTCGCCGACGCTTTTACAAATAGGGTGGTGAAGCTAACGCTCGACGGCACATTCAACCGTAGCTGGCAGGGCGCGAACGGCGGATTCAATATTCCTTTCGGAGTCGCTGTGGCCGGTGACTCGGTATACGTAGCTGATAACGGCAACAACCGCATCCAGAAGTTCACCAGCGACGGCACGTTCGTCACGGAATGGGGGCAGTTAGGCCACGGGCAGGGGCAATTCAACGGACCTGCGGGCGTCGCCGTCGATGCCCAGGGCAACGTCTATGTTACTGAGGCAGGCCCGCTCTTTGTCGATGCCGTCATCGATGCCCATCGCGTGCAGAAGTTTACCGGCAACGGCGACTTCGTCACGATGTGGGGCGAGCCGGGTGGTAACGACGACCAGTTCATTAACCCGATCGGCATTGCCGTTGACGGGGCCGGTGCGGTCTACGTCGCGGACTCGCGCAATAACCGCGTGCAGATATTCCAGGCCATGCGGTACTCGCTGCCGATCGCGACGATCGTCGGAGTGGCTCCGCAGAATGTTAAGCGCGGCGAGCCAATCGAGCTTTATGGAGCCGCCAGCGACAGTGATGACCCGCGCCCGCCAATCCGCTACGAATGGTCGCTCATCCTGCCCGACGGCGCTGAACGCCCGATTGGCAATACCGTGACGACCACGCTCCAGACCGAAGATCTTGAGCCTGGTCCCTACATCGTCAAGTTCGTCGCCTACGACGCGGACGGGCAGCCCTCGGCGGCCGATACGACCCAGATCTACGTCTCCCCGAAGAAGGGAGACGTGCCACCCTACATCCGGTGGACTATGCTCCTCTACCTCGACGCGGACACTGACCCGATCGGCAGCCTGGAGCAGTATCTCGGCGACGCCCATCCACGGGGAGCGCTGCGCCGGCTGGCACAGGCCGGCGATCTCCCGAATGTGTCGATCGTCGCCCTGTACGACGGCCCCGGCGGCGACAATTCTTATCTGTACATACGACGCCCCGGCGGCACGCTGGAGCGGACGGAGCAAGACGAGCAGAACATGGGCGACCCGCAAACGCTGGTGCGCTTCGTACGCGCCGGCCAGGCGCTCGCGCCGGCCGAGCACTACTACCTGGCGCTCGCCGATCACGCCAACGCGTTAGATGGGATCGCGTGGGACCTGACGAGCCAGCCCGACCGCACCGAGCGGCTGACCAACGACGAGCTGCTCCAGGCAATGCACGCGATCACCAATGGGGGCAGCCAGCCGATCGAGGTGCTCCACCTGGATGGCTGTCTGATGGGCCTCTTGGAGATCGCTTACCAACTGCAAGATGTGGCGCGCTACCTGGTTGTCTCTGAGAACCTTGCCTGGGGTGCGTTCGCCTATGAGCACTACCGCCAGGGTATCACGCTAGAGACCACGCCCGAGAGTCTCGCCGCCGGCATCGTCGAGCGCTACGCAAAGCTCATCCGCGATCAATCACTGCCATACACCATTACCGCGCTCGATTTGTCGAGAGTCTCACAAGTGGCGCAGGACCTGGATAGGCTGGCCGGCGCCCTGGAAGAGATTGCCCGCACACCAGATCGCACGGCGCTGGTCGAGCTACGGGCGCAGGTGGGCGCGCTAGACTCGAACGGCGACAAGCGCATCGACGAGAACGACGAGTACGTTGATCTGCGCGACTGGGCGGCGCACATTCGCGCAACTATCCCGGACAACGCCGTACAAGACGCGGCCGATGCCCTACTCGCGTCCTTCGATCAGATGATCGTGGATGAGAGCCATGATTCTGGACGATACGATACGATCCCCGTCGATCTCAGTTACGCGCGGGGCGTCGGCATCTACTACCCTCGCAGGATCAACGCGACGACGTTCGATCACTATCTCGGCGGATCGCTGCTGTTCCCACAACAGCGCCGGTGGGATGAGTTCCTCGCCGCCGTGCTCAGCCCGCAGCCGACTATTACGAGCGAAACGCGCCAGCTACAACCGATCGGGCCGCTCCCTTTCAATCCACTGTATAGAATGTATCTCCCGGCAATCTCGCGCTAGAGATAGTTCAAAACACGGCGGATCGGCTATACGGTTGTGAAACGGGGAGGTTTGGAGGGCTGTTGACCCTCCAAACCTCCCCGTTTATCGTAAATAATCACCTGAACCTGACCTCCCTCAACTCGGCGTCCTTCGAACGAAGGCTGAAAATGCTCCACCCGAATCGTTGCAAACGCTGCGGAAAAATGTTTGCTGGTCCTTTAAGAAAGATGACGGCACTATCGAGCTTAATAACTGGTCGGGCAGTAGTCAAACAGGTCGACTTTGCCCATCATGCACAAGGAGGTTATGTATGTCTCGTCATGCCCCTCGTCTGCTGCTCGTTGCCCTCATGCTCGCCTATCTGCTTCCCGTGGCCACACCAGCGTCGGCTCAATCCGATGATTACATTCGCAGCCAGGGCGTCGTTCGTTTCGGTTTCATGCTGCCGGACGGTCAAACGGTTCACTACCGTCTGCCGGTCGATCTGAAGGCGGTCCTCGACGGAATCTGGAACTCCAAGCTGCCTGACCTCAATGCACGCATCGTGCAGGTGGCCATGGAGGAGAGCGACAGCCTGGATGATGTGAGTAGCCGGCTTTCCCTCGCCGATCAGGCTGAGCTGCAAGTCAAGCAGGACGGCGACATCCTATCGCTACGGTACATTGTCCCGCGTAATAAGTTCAATGCTACGCTAGAGGTGCCTGTTCTCCCCGATCCATCCTTCGAGGTCACGTATGACCTTTGGCTCACGCTCAATGTCGTAGTCACCGATCTGGCCCATCCCTTTACGCTCACGGAGGCGACCGCGTCGATCCACAACTCGGAGGTCAGCGGCACCAACCTGATTGGCGATATCTTCATCTTCATCGGCCAACTGTTCGGCGCGAGCAGCAAGATCGAGCGGGCAATCAACGGCATCACCGTGGATATGACCGGCGAAGTCAACAGCGAGCTACAGCCTAGGACGGCCGTCCTCACGCGCTACGTCCCTGCCGGCTTTCAGTTCCTCGACAGTTCGGTGGACCGTGGAGGCACGATCTCGCTTTGCTTCAAGCTGTCGCCGGATCAGCACTGCGATTTCCCCGATAGTAGCGTGCAGCCACCCTTCCTCTTCCCGCCCGTGCTGACCTCTGCCTCCCTGTCAGGTCCACCTGATCTGGGGGTATGGTACCGGGACGCGGCCACGCTCCTGCTCAACACCGTTGGTGGCTCGGGTGGGCCGATCCGCACCATGTATCGCATCAACAATGGCCCTGACCTGGAGGCGACCGGCCCGGTAGTCATCGCCGAGGATGGCACGCACCAGATCGCCTTCTACTCCGTCGATAGTACCGGTGAGCGCGAGCCGGATCAAACCCTCACGATCAACATCGACCGCACTGCGCCAGCCATTACGCTGACGGCCAACGATGCCCCGATCGGACCCAGTGGAAGGTACAGCCGGCCAACCGCTGTTCATATCACCCTCGACGATCGGGTGAGTGGCCTGGCGCAGGCCAGCCTTGAGCTGTACCGCCACCAACTGCTCCTATCCACCATCACCAGCGGCGATGGCACGCTGCCGCCGGTGACCCTTACCGAGGATGGCAGCTACACCCTCCGCGTGACGGCGACCGACCACGCCGGCAACGTCGCAGTCGTCACGCAGGCGATCGACCTCGATCGGGACCCGCCACGCGGGTGTCCGGCAAAACTGTGCGTTTCCGTCCCGTCTACCCCCTGAAAGATGTTAGGAGGGTGGCTTGAGCCGATCCCAAGCCACCCCACCCCAATCAGTGTGATGGGCCACTATTCCTTTACACAAGGAGGAAATGATGCGAAGGCAACACCTGTCGAGAGTCGCGGCACTCATGTTCCTCATGATAGTTGCCGCGCAGTTTGGCACGGCATCGGCGCAGGCCCGGCGAGGAGCAGCACTGCTTACTTCTCCTGCCACGATCGCGCCACCCGGAAGCACGCCTGGCGCGACATCTTCCAGCATCCGGCCTGCTTCGTCGGTATCGGCCGCGATCAATTCCGCCGTCGCACCAACCCGGGCGGAATGTTTTATCTACGCCGTCGATCAGCAGGGCAACCGCAACGCGCAGCTCTTCACATTGGACCTGCGAGCGAAGGAGGTTCAGCCGCTCGGAGCGCCGCTGAAGGGTTACGATGTCGAGGGGATCGCTATTCATCCAACAACTCGCAGCCTGTATGCGACAACCAGTGAGCACAGCCGCCCACCCAGCCAGCTATTCACAGTTGATGGCCAGACGGGCACGTTAACGCTGGTCGGGGCTACGGGGTTCGAGGATGTCGCCGACATTGCCTTCCGCCCCACCGACGCGACCCTCTGGGGGTGGGCCGAGAATGTCGGGCTCATTCAGGTGGACACGGCGACGGGCGCGGGCACGCTCATATTCTCCAGTAAGCTTGAGGTTCAGGGGATGACCTGGAGTCAGGATGGCGCGGCGCTGTATGCGTCCGCCGGCCAACGGCTGTGGGTCTACGATCCCGCAAGTGGCACGTTCGCCAGGCGTGCCAGCAATCTTCCGAAGGGTACGACCGCGCTGGAGGTACGTCCTGATGGCCTGCTGCTTGGCGGGATCGACAAGGAGAATACGGTCGATATCTTTATCTATGACCCCACGGCGCAGCGCACCGTCACCCGCACCAGCCTATCTTCCAGCAGATACGATCCCGATGACATTGCCTGGTCGGGGACATGTGGTAATCCAAGCCCCGGCGGCTCCGCCGATATGATCACTCTGGTCACTGTCGACAACACGCGCATTTGTACCGGCGACAGTGTGCTAGTGACCGTCGAAGCCCGCCATCCTGAATCGCCTCAGGGGATGGTGGATATTTCAATCAACGGAGCGTGGGGCAGCCCGCGGTATCTGCAATTCAGCGGCCCTCCCGGCCCGCGCCTGATCCAGGTTGTCGCGGCGACGCCCGAGAAGCACCTGGATACCGAGCAGGTGACGGTTGAGATCATCGCATGTGACGAAGCGCGGGAAACTCTCGATGTGACGTTACAGCCCAATCGTTTCCGGCAGCATGTCGTGGACTTTGTGGTTGCTAACGGCGCAGCGTTCGCCGGCCAAAGCCCGGCCTATGTCTGGGATTTCGGTGATGGGCAGACCATCCAAACAGACGTGCCCTATGCGCCCCACGACTACAGCGAAGCGCTTGGCCGCGATACGCCCTACAGCGTCTTTCAGGCCACAATCACCCTGCACCGACCGGGCATGCCGGCGCTGACGACGCACAAAACGGTTACTGTCTGGAACATGTACGGCTTCAACAAGCAGCGCGGCTTTCTCCAGCCACCTGTGGAGGCGGAGCGACAGTTGCGCTTGTCGGGCGGAGGCTTCACCGCGAACTACAGCGTCGAGAATCTGGAGGACGAGCTGATCCGTTTCACGTCGCGCCAACTGGAGTACCAGCTCTGCGCCGCCAACCAGGCTTCGATACCCCAGCCGCCCGAAAGCCTCGTCATCGAGATCGGCCCCAGGCAGCGCAGTACACTCCAGCTCGACGTGCCGGCCAGCGCCATCACCGGCGACATCTGTGGCCTGGCCCTTACTCTGAGCGGGCAGAGCGAGCGCGGCGTACCGGTCTATGCCAGCGCCTACTTCGATACACCACCCAATCCGGCCCTGGCCCAGCCCGTCGATAGCCAGGCGTTCCGGCAACTGCTCAACGACGTCGTCGCCCGCGGCCTGGTTGCCGACCCTCGGCATGTCACCGAAGAAGAGCTGTACCGCCTGGCTCGCGAGGGAAAAATTGTCTTCCCGCTGCCATCCACGCAAACCGCTCACACGGTCGTCGAGACAGGCGCGCCCAAGCTGGCCGCAGTACAGCCCGCGGCTGGAGAGGATATCATTGGCCAGCCCTGTGCGGTCGGCGACCCGCCGCCGCGACCTGGGGTGATCTGCGTGCCGAGCGGCAAGTGGACGCGGCCGGCGCCGCCGCGGCTCGCCAACGCCTACAAGGGCGACGCACTTCTCACGCCCGGCTGCGGCCTGATCGGCGCCCTGTTGAGCCAGGTCTCGCCACCGCAACACTTCTCGCACTCCGGCCTCATGGTCGAGGACTACTACCGGCTGCGTCACTCCACGGCGGTTGAGGACCGCTACGCGGAGTTTAAGGTGCTCGAAGGGCTCGCGGGCCTCAGGGCTGATGTGGTACGTTACGGCTGGCCGGGCATCATCACCCAGTCGATCGACGAGACCTTTAACGGCGAGGACTGGCTCGATCCAGAGACCGGAAAACTCTACTCCATCAAAGGCTTCTCTGCAAACCCACAACAGTGCGGCGAAGATTTGGAGCTGATCTCGACCACGGTTGTCAAGCCTGTGCCCGGCGCTGACCCCACCGTTCGCGATCGCCTCCGTGCGGCGGCCGATGCGGCTCTGGGCATCGAAGGGCACTACCGCTTCTTCGCCTACAGCAATGCGGCAATTGCCACCGATCGTAGCTTTGATGCGCCGGCCGGATTGACGTGGACAACTCCTGAGGGCGAGCATTACAACCCCTCGATCGCGACCGTCTGTTCCTCATTCATTTGGCATGCGCTGAAGACGGTCGGCATCACGCTCGAAGGCACGGTGCTGGAGGAAGAGGATGTGGTCCAAGGGGCGTGGCGCGATGGGGAGACCATGGATGGTCTCTACTACTACACCGAGGCCGAGCGCCGCGCCGGGGCGTACCATCTGTTCCAAAGTGTGTACGACCTGGCGGCGGAGGAGGCCGGCTTTCTTGGCGACGTGGGCGAGTTCTTTGGCGGCGCGCTCACTCGTATCGGCAATCAGGTGACCAACTGCTTCGGCTTCGACAGCTGCGGCGCGACCGATCAACAGCGCTGGAAGAACCCAGGCCCCGGCCGAGCAGTGAGCCCCGACAACATTCTTTTCTGGGACTCGCCGGCCCAGGGTGGTGTCTACGGCTACAACGAGCCAATCGCCTACCGCGGTTCCGAGTATATCCAGCTTTCTCGCTGGGCGCCGAGCCCTGACACCGGAACCGTGACGGGTCGAGTGCTCTACCAGGGCCAGCCAGTGGCAGGAGCCAGCGTGAGGGTCGCTGGGCTCGAACTGGTCACTGGCCCCGATGGGAGCTTTGCCGACAACCTCGTGCCCGCGGGCCGCTACGAGATCGTCGCGGCGAAGACCGTCGATGGCGTGGTGCTCGAGACGCGCGCCGAGGTGACTATCGTCGCCGGTGCGACCACGACGATCGACCTCGTGCTCCAGCCGCTACCCGACTACTTCCGGCGACTGACGATCACCGGCAGCGCGTTTATCGTGGACGATGAGTTTTTCGAAGATGAGACCGGAAGGCTCGATATCAACGAAACGCGCAACCTCGACCCATTCAACCGGCGCACTGAGTTCCAGCTCAACAAGTGTGTCGGCGGCGAAGTTCGCATCGAGATCGACGTGCGGCTGCGGCTGGAGGACGACAACAGCTCGGTCGCCGTCACAGGTGAGGCACGGATGTACGAAGGCACGAGTTGCAGTACTGACGAGCGGGAGGACAGCGAAACCTTCGCGCTCAATCTCGCTCCGGGAGCCTCACAGTCAGTAAGAATCCACCTCGATAACACTGAGTTCGCCGGCGGCGACACAGCGGATATTGAGTTCGTCGTCCTGAACGGCCGGCAGACCGTGGCGATCGTAGCTGATGGCACCACGGAGCGTGGACAGAGTCAAGCTCATTCGATATCATCCATCGAACCCTCCCGCTTCGAGTAGTCTCTGGTAGGAGACAGCCGACCCAGGTGCAGCGTTCGCTGCGCCTGGGCCGGCTGTCTCCTCCAAAGTTTCACGGAAGACTTTTCGCTTTACACTATGGATTAAAAGGCCCAAAAGGCTGCCCCTTCAAAACCTCCTTTTCCAGGAGTGTAAAGCGTCAGGACTAGAACACGCTTGTGAACGGCGGGACCGCCTGAGCCTTGACGCCGCCAAGCGCCTGGCTGACTTTGTCCTTACCGGGGTAGCTCACCGGCCCGATGAAGCCCGACCCGGCGCTCAGGAATGGTGCAAGCGTGGGCACGGCGTCGGAAACATTGTAGTAGATCGGCAGCGCCAGCGAGATATTGTTCGGCACGAATCCGCCGATATCGCGCGCCAGCGCCAGGTGCTGCGCCTCGATGCATGCCACCTGCGCCGCCGTCGCCGCGAGCCGCGGGTTGCCAAGCTCGGCGAAACGGCGTGTCGCAGCCAGGTAGGCACCGATAAACGCTGTCTCGGCGGTCGTGGTAATATTGACGAACACCGCCGAGTCGGAGAGCAGGTTGGCAGGCACATAGAAGTTGCTGGTCAACGATTGGCCGCCATTGGCGTTGAGGAAGTCGAGATGCTGCTGCTCGGCGTCAAGCGCGAGCTTGAGGTAGAGCACATCCGCGTCGTCGAGCGCGAAGGTGCGAGCGGTCAGCGCGCTGTAGTAGTGCGTCACCGCCAGCGTCTCGGCCGTCGCGGCCAGGTTCAGGATGGTCTGGACGCTATCCATACTATCATGGGCGGCCAAGGCGGTGCTCACCCCGAATGCGCTGGCAAAGCTTGCCGCCGCGATGCCGCCGCCAACTCCGGCAGCTCCTTTTAGAAAGCCTCGACAATTCATTCCGCTTGTCATCAGGATTACCCTTTCTTCTCAATAAGATCCCTCTTAACTGGCTATACGTGAATGTTGTGACTGTGGATCTCTCAGACACTGTGTGACATGCCCATTCGTTGCAGGAGTTCCGTGGTTGAAAGAGGTTCTTGAGAGGCTGCCCCTCAAACTCCCCTTTCAAAATGTACGCTTGTCAAGCGGCGCCGACGCCTCTATAATGCTTGCGCTCACGCACACACTATAACGACGGGAGGTCGATCGTCCACGTGGCAACCATCGACGATATCCAGCAATTTGCCGCTACGATGCGCGCCAACGTCGCGCGGGTGATCGTCGGCAAGGCCGCCGCGGTCGATCTGCTGCTGGTCGCGCTGCTGTGCGGCGGGCACGCACTCCTGGAGGATGTGCCGGGGGTCGGCAAGACCATGCTGGCGCGGGCGCTGGCTGCCTCGCTGGGCCTCAGCTTTCGGCGCCTGCAATGCACGCCGGACCTGCTCCCCAACGACGTGCTGGGAGTCTCGATCTACCGCCAAGATGAAGGCACCTTTGTCTTTCAGCCCGGCCCGATCTTCGCCAACATCCTGCTGGCCGACGAGATCAACCGGGCGACACCGCGCACCCAGAGCGCGCTGCTGGAGGCGATGGGCGAGGGCCAGGTGACGGTGGACGGCGTCACCCGCACGCTGAGCCAGCCGTTTCTGGTGCTGGCGACCCAGAACCCGATCGAGTTTGAGGGCACCTTTCCGCTGCCGGAGGCGCAGCTCGACCGCTTCCTGGTCGAGATCACCCTCGGCTACCCGACCCCCGACGAGGAAGCGCAGATGCTGCAAGCGCTGGAGGGCGCCCACCCGATCGGGACACTCGGCCAGGTGGTCGAGGGCCAGCACCTGCCTGAGCTTCAGCAGGTGATCTGGGGCGTCCATGTCGACCATTCGCTGCGCGACTACATTATTCGCCTGGCCGGCGCCACCCGCCGCCACCCCGACCTGGCGCTGGGTGCCAGCCCGCGCGCGACGTTCGCGCTGTTCCGGGCGACCCAGGCGACCGCCGCGCTGGCCGGGCGCGACTACGCCATCCCCGACGATATCAAGGGCCTGGCACCGCCACTCTGGCGCCACCGGCTGCTGCTGCGGCCGGAGAGCGCCCTGCGCGGCCGCAGTGCCGCCGCCATCCTGGAGAGCATCCTGGCCGAAACGACTCTAGAAATTGAAAATTGAGAACGCAATGCGGGACCTTTTTACAATAGTGGGTGGGGGAGACTGAGGGGGCAGCCCCCTCAGTCTCCCCTTTTTTTCCAGAACTATTATGAACGATCTGTTCTGGCTGACCATCGTCCTGTTTGTGATCGCGGCCGCGCTTCGGAGCGAGTTGTTTTTTTATCTGCTCTACGTCGTGGTGGGGTTGCAGGGGCTGGCGCGCATCTGGCAGCGGCAGAACACGCGCCGGCTGGTGTGGCGGCGGCGCGCGCCCCTGGCGGCCTTCCCCGGCGAGCAGGTCAAAGTTGAGGTCGAGATCACCAACGACGGGCTGCTGCCGCTGCCCTGGGTCGCGCTGCACGAGAGCCTGCCGGCGGCCCTCCACACCCCGCCCATGATTCGCGAGGTGCTCTCGCTCGGCGCGGGCGAGCGGCACACCCTAACCTACACGCTAGTCGCGCACCGGCGTGGCTACTATCAGGCTGGGGCCGATCTCGCTCCGCACCGGCGACGTGCTTGGGCTCGGCGAGAGCACGCTGGTCGGCAAGCAGCCCGACGCGCTCACCATCTACCCAAGCGTGCTGCCGCTGGCCGAGCTGGGCCTCCCCGCGTCGCTGCCCTACGGGACACTCCCAGCCACCCAGCGCCTGTTCAGCGATCCGGCCCGCCCGAACGGCGTGCGCCCCTACCAGCCAGCCGACGGCGTGCGCCGGATCGACTGGAAGACGACCGCCCATGCCGGGACGCCGCAGGTGCGCCGCTACCAGCCGGCGATCGCGCTCGAGACGCTGGTTGCGCTGGCCTTCTCGCGCCAGGAGTACGGCGACCGCTACGCGTACGATATCATGGAGCGCGCGCTCGTCGCCGCAGCCTCGATCGCCGCACACCTGGTCGCGCAGCGCCAGCCGGTCGGCCTCTGCACGACCGGCCACGACCCGGCTGCTGGCGGGCCGGCGGCGCCGCTGCCGGTGGCGCCCGGCCGCGCGCACCTGATCGAAGTCCTGGGCGCGCTCGGTCGGCTTGAGCCGGCCGCCAGCGGCGCGCTGGCGCCGCTGATCTGGCAGGCCGGCGGGCGCCTGGGCTGGGGCAGCACAGTCGTCGTGATCACCGGCCAGCGCGGAAGCGAGCTGATCGAGGCGCTGCTGCCACTGAAGCGGCGCGGCCTCAATATCGCCCTGGTGATCACCGAGCCGACCGCCGACGAGTTGGGGCTGCCACGCAAGCATGGCATCGCGACGTATGGGCTGTGGCGGGATGGACGACCGTCGCCGGGGTAGGGCTGCGAACGAGCGCGCAGGAACGCCAGGGCGAGTATAATACAGGTATTATAGCCCAAGGAGCAGCGCAATGACCAAGATCATCGAAGCTGTTTATGAGCAGGGCGCGCTCAGGATCGAGGATACCAGCGGCCTGAAGGAGCATCAGCGCTACCGCGTGATCGTGGAGGAGATTACCGAGCCGCCGGCGCCCAGCGACCCGGCGCTCGCGGCCGAGATCGCCCGCAGGACGACGGTGCTGCCGGATGGGCGGCGGATCGTACGATTGATGGGACTATTTGATCGGGGCGATCCTGGTCCTAGTTACGAGGAGATAGAGTTTGCCCTGGAGGAATTTCGCCAGGAGCAAGCGAAGGAGTGGGATGAGCTTTACGGGTCGGAGCAGGACTGATGGAATATGTGATTGACACCCATCCGCTCGTCTGGTCGCTGTTTGCTCAACATCGCCTGAGTACTCATACGCGAGATATTTTTCAACAAACAGAACTTGGTGCCCATCGAATCGTCGTTCCTGCGATCGTGGTCGCTGAACTGATCATGGTGGTCGAAAAGCGACGCGTTTCAGCAACACTACCTGAACTCTTCGTGTCCTTGACCTCGCTGCAAGGGTCGAGTAGCTATCAGTTTTTGCCTCTGCTCCCTGAAACTGTCATTAATAGCCACACCCTCACCGCCATCCCTGACATCTTTGATCGCCTGATTGTTGCCGAGGCGCTCCGGTTGGGGTTGCCGCTCATCACGCGCGATGCCACCATCGCTGGGGTTGGGCTGGTACGTACGGTGTGGGATTAGGCAAACCACATGAAACAGCACCACCCGATCCACGTCCCCGACCACCTCCGCGAAGCCATCCAATCCGGTCAGCCCGTTGTCGCCCTCGAAAGCACCGTCATCTCGCATGGCTTGCCCTACCCGCACAACCTTGATCTGGCCCGCGCGATGGAGGCGGATGTGCGCGCCGCCGGGGCGACCCCGGCGACCGTCGGCGTTGTCGGCGGCGTGCCGACGGTCGGGCTGAGCGACGTGCAGATCGAGCGATTCGCGCACTCCGCAGGGGTGCTCAAGCTGTCACGCCGCGATATCGGCTACGCGGTCGCGCTGGGCCGCGATGGCGCGACAACCGTCGCCGCGACCATGGCGCTGGCGGCGCTGGCTGGCGTCGCGGTCTTCGCCACCGGCGGGATCGGCGGGGTACACCGCGGCGCCGCCGAAAGCTGGGATGTCTCGGCCGACCTGACCGAGCTGGCACGCACGCCGGTGCTGGTGGTCTGCGCGGGGGCCAAGGCCATCCTCGATCTGCCGGCCACGCTGGAATATCTGGAGACCGCCGGGGTGCCGGTGCTGGGGCTTGCGACCGACGAGTTCCCGGCCTTCTACAGCGCCGCGAGCGGGCTGCCGCTCCCCGCCCGCGTCGAGATCCCCGCCGAGGCGGCGGCGGTCTGGCGGGCGCACCGCGCGCTGGGCGGCGGCAGCGGCCTGCTGCTGGCGGTGCCGCCGCCAGCAGAAGTCGCCCTGCACCACCACGATGTCGAGCGCGCGATCACCGCCGCACTGGCGCGCGCGAACGCGGCCGGGGTGCGCGGGCAGGCCGTCACGCCATTCCTCCTCGCCGCCGTCGCCGAGGAGACCCACGGAGAGAGCATGCGCACCAATATCGCGCTGCTACGCCAAAACGCCCGCGTGGCTGCACATGTCGCGCGAGAGCTAACAACATGGTATCATACGGGTGATGAGTGATCGGGCGGAAGCGAGCGCTAGAGCCACGGCACGCAACACACGGCTACAATCCACAACAGGCAAGGAGTCAACACAGATGTCACAGACGAGCGCGCGGCGCAGCAGCGGACGACAGATTCAGCGCAAGAAGGCCAAAAACAATACGCCACTGATCATCGGCGGCGTGGTTGGCCTGCTGGTGGTCATGGTGATCGCCGGCATGCTGCTCTCGGGCGGGGGTAGCACGGCGGCGCAGCAGTTCCCCGACCTGGGCGGCAATCTCCACCTTGCGGCCGAGACCGACCCACTGCCGGTCCCGTATAACTCCAACCCGCCGACCTCCGGCTACCACTTCGGCGGCGGCATCGCCCCCTGGGGCGTCCACACGCAACCGCTCAACGATAAGGTGGTGGTCCACAACCTTGAGCACGGCGGGATCGTCATGTACTACCGCCAGGATGCCGACAAGGCGACGGTAGACCAGATGACGAGTCTGGCCCGCGATATCCAGCAGCAGACACCTTGTATCGTGCTGATGCCGCGCCCCGCCGATCAGCTCGACGCGCCGATCGCGGTGACGGCCTGGACCTGGATGCTCAAGCTGCAAAGCTTCGATGACGGCGCGATCCGCTCATTTATCAGGTCCCACATCAACCAGGGGCCGGAGAAGGTCGGCTGCGAGCTTCGCTAACTGCGTACGCGGGGAGATTGGAGATTGGAGATTGGAGCGGCGCGCTCAATCTCCAATCTCCAATCTCTAAAAACTGTTTGAAGTGGAAAGGGTTCTTGAGGGGCTTCCCCCTCAAACTCCCCCTTTTCAGACAGTCTCTTATCATTTACCCCGGCGCCGCGCCAGCCAGCCCCCCGCGACCCCCGCCGCCACAGCAGCTCCCACCCACAGACGCCGCGCCCGCCGCTGGTCGTTCAGCACGACACGGGCGGTGTTGTAGCCGCTGGCGCCAAAGACTCCGCCGCCAGGGTGCATGCTCGCGCCGGTCAGGTATAGGCCGCGCACGGGAGCGCGGTAGGACGACAGCTCCGGCAGTGGGCGGAAGAAAAACATCTGGTCGAGTGACATCTCGACATGCATCACATTGCCGCGCAGCAGCCCCAGGCGCCGCTCCAGGTCCAGCGGTGTCTGGATGAAGCGGTCGAGGATCGCGCCGCGCATGTTCGGCGCGTAGCGGTAGAGCACTTCCAGCACGCGGTCGGCCACCTGCTCGCGGATGTCGTCCCACTGGGCGCCACCGGCTAGGTCGTAGGGGAAGTACTGCGACCATAGGAACACGCTATGTTTGCCGGGCGGCGCCACGGTCGGATCGATCGCCGAGAAGGTCATGGCCAGCACCGCCGGATCCCGCGAGGGCGCGCCGCGCGTATAGTCGGCATAGGCGGCGCGTACGTAGTCCATGGATGGGCAGAGCAGTTGCAGGCCGTGATGGCTCTCGTGCGGGCGTCCGCCCGAGCGGGCCGCCAGGTAGTCGGGCAGCGCCGAGGTGGCGCAGCGCACCGTCATCCCGAAGCCGTTGCCGATTCTGATCCGGCGCACCCGCGCCGCCAGGTCGCCCGGCAGGTGCTCGGCGCCGAGCAGGTCGAGCAGGGTGGTGACGATGTGCGCGTTCGAGATCACCAGCGGGGCCGCGATTTGCTCGCCGTCGCGCAGCTCGACCCCGGCCACACGCCCCTCGCGCACGACGATGTGGCGCACCGGCGCGTCGAGCCGCACTGTGCCGCCGGCCGCCTCCAACGAGCGCGCCATCGCCTGGGTCAGCATGCCACTGCCGCCCTTGGGGTGCTTGGCGCCGCTCTGGTGCAGCATGGTGTGCCAGCCGAAGAAATCGCCGGCGCCCAACTCGTCCGGCGGCGGGCCGGACTGCGCCGCCAGCCAGGTCATGGCCGCGCGCATGGCCTCGCTCTCGAAGGTCTCCACGATCAGCTGGCCGTAGGAGGTGAACAGCCGGCGTACCGTCTCCAGGCTGCCCGTGAGCTGCCCACTGAGCGCCTGCCCCTTGGCTACGCCGCCGAACAGCCGCAGCATGCTGGGCGGATGCAGGAAGGCTTCGAACACGCCGGCGTTGATCGGCCGCCAGAAGGCCATGAACCGCCGGTAGGCCTCGGCGTCGCGCGGCGAGACCCGCGCGATCGACTCGCAGGTGCGCTCGAAGTCGCGGTAGAAGCAAATCGCGCCGGAGGCGTCGGGCAGCGGGTAGAAGGCATACGGGTCCATGTCGATATACTCAAGCCCGTAGCGCTCCAGCTCCAGGTCGCGCACGATCGGCGTCATGTGGATCATAATGTGGGCCGAGGAGCCGACGTCGATCTTGTAGCCGGGGATGACCTCCTCGGTGCAGACGGCGCCGCCGACGATCGGCCGCCGCTCCAGCACCAGCACGCGCAGCCCGGCCCGCGCCAGGTAGCCGGCGCAGGTCAGCCCGTTGTGGCCCCCGCCCACGACGATCGCGTCGTAGTCATGGTGAGTCATGGTCGCCATCCTTCTCAGATCGTCTCTGGTTGGTACGTGCGCTAGCCGGAACAGGATGGGTCGCTCGTCACGCCGCCGGACCGGGGCCGCCCCGCAATCTTCTCGCGCGCCGTGGGCATCCGCCACCGGCATTGGCCCGGCGCATACCATCAAATTTGCCATCGTCCTGGGCTATCTCACGGATGAGGGTTCGGTCGGGGGTCGTCTGTGGCCGGCCCTGAGCCGGTCGAGGGGCCGGTCGTCGCTTCGAGGTAGATCGCCCGTATGCCTTCGTCGAACGTCCGGCGCCCACCGAGGGCACTGACAAGCCAGGCCGGCGTGGCGCAGGTGTAGCCGAAGCGGTCGAAGAATGAGAAGAGCGCGAAGAAGGCGCGTAGCTCGGGCAGAAGCGGCGCGGCCAGCAGGCCGCCGGTCCAGAGCAGCGGTCGCGGAGCCGGGACGACGATCACCCGCCGGCCGGTGATGCCGGCGATGCGCCGGTAGGCCTCGCGGTAGTTCAGATCTTCCGGCCCGCCGATCGGCACAATCTGATCCTGCGCCTGCGGGTGATCGAGCGCAAGCACCGCCGCGCGCGCGACATCTTCCACGGCGACAAAGGAGTGTGCTCCGCGGCCGCTCCCAAGCGTCATGCCGATGCCGAAGCGCTCGACCATGCGCTTGAATGGGGTAAACTGGTCGCCGAAGGTCTCCTGGAACGACGAGGGCCGCAGAATGGTATAGCCCATCCCGCTGGCTTGGAGCGCTTGCTCGGCGGCATACTTGTAGGCGAGCTGCGCTACGCTGGCGGCGCCTTCGTCGGCCTTGAGCGCCGAGATGAACACGAAGTGCTCCACGCCGCTATCGCGCGCGGCCGTGATCAGCATGCGGTTGCCGCGATCATCCACGCGCGCCAGGCGGTTTCTGCGGCTCAAGGGGTTGCCCTGGGCAGTGGTGATAACGGCACGGGCCTCTTTCAGCGCGCGCCGCAAGGTGCGTATGTCGAGCAGATCGCCGATCTCCAGGTCGATACCCTGCGCGCGCAGCCGGCTGGCACGTTTGCCCGACCGGATCAATGCCCGTACCGGCTCGCCGCGCGCTACCAGCCCTTCGGCGATTGCGCCGCCCAGCAGGCCCGTTCCACCGACCAGCAGAACAGTCATAGAAACGTCCAAGCTTCAATGTGGGCAGGTGCGGATCTCGTCACCGACCCGGCAGCTATTCAGTGTGCCACAAGCCGATCGACCATGGTTCGCTGCGCCACCAGCTCCAGTTGGTCGTCCAGCGGCGGGAGCGCGACCGGCGCGCCGTATTTGCGCCGCAGCGCCAGCCCGATCAGGTGATCGACGAGCTGCGGGTTCTTGGGCAGCAGCGAGCCGTGCATATAGCACCCAAACGTGTTGCGGTAGACCGCGCCCTCGGTGCCATCCTCGCCATTGTTGCCATGGCCGGCCACGATGCGGCCGAGTGGCCGCGCGCCTGGGCCGAGGTAGGTGCGGCCGCTGTGATTCTCGAAACCGACTAACGTTGTCCGTTGTCCGTTGTCCGTTGTCCGTTGTTCCCGAACGCTCGCCATTTGCAACTGACCACTGACCACTGACAACGGACTCGGATCAATGTTCAATTCGGCCTCGATGACGATATTCCCGATCAGCCGCATGTCCCCGCCGACGGTGTGCAGGTCTAGGGCGCCGATGCCGGGCAGCCGTTCGCCGGTATGGGTCAGGAAGTAGTGCCCCAGCAGTTGGTAGCCGCCGCAGATCGCCAGCATCACCAGCCCATCCTCGATCGCGGCGCGGAGGGCTGGCCCCTGCCGCTGCACGAAGTCGCCGGCGATCAGCGCCTGCCCGCTATCCTGCCCGCCGCCGAAGAACACCAGGTCGATGCCCGACCAGTCGATCGCCGCGCCGACCCCGACCGGCAGCAGATCGGCGGTGATGCCGCGCCAGGCGCAGCGCCGCTGGAGCGCAAGGATGTTCCCGCGGTCGCCATAGATATTCATGTGCTCAGGGTAGAGGTGGGCGATTCGCAACTGGTACGACATCGGTTTCCTTTCGGACATTTGGGAGCCTTACAGTTCTGGGGGAAAAGGGGGTTTGAGGGGGCTGCCCCTCAGTCTCCCTCCACCCACATTGTAAAGTGGAATGGCGCCTTCCGAAACCTTGTCTTATGGCTCTGAATGCAGGCATAGTATACCACGAGCAAAACAAACAGGGGCGAGGTTGCCTCGCCCCTGTTCGTCGGTGTTCGCAGACGGTCAGCCTGCCACCACCAGCTCGCGCTCGACAAGCGCCTGCCCGGCCATTTTCTCGCTCAGGCGCTGGTCCAGCCAATCGCGGAAGCTGGGGTAGCGCAGGGTCAGGCCAAGCTCCTCTTTGAGACGCCGGTTGCTCAGCCGGGCCGAAGACGAGGCCACCCCGACCACGGTAGGGTCGAGCCCGGCGAAGAGCGCCGCATCCTTGGGGAACACCCGCGGCGGCACCATTCCCAGCCGCCGGCGGACTTCGCCGTAGAACTCGGCCGCGCGGGTCGGCTCGTCGTCCGACACGTTGTAGACCGCGCCGAGCTGCCCGCTGCTGGCCAGCAGATCAAGCGCATCGATCAGATCGTCGATATGGATGCGTGAGATGAAGTTGCGACCGTCGCCGATTAGGGTGGCGGTGCCGCTCTGGACGGCGTCGACGAAGTCGCGTTCGGGGCCGTAGACCGCGCCGACGCGCAGAAGCATGGCCGGGAAGTGGTGCTGGCGCACCAGTTCCATGATTGCCTGCTCGGCCTCGACCATGACATCGCCGAGTGGGTAGCAGGGCGCCACCGGCGAGTCCTCGGTGAGCCATTCGTCGCCCCGGCTGCCGTAGGGAGCCACGTTGCCGGTGAAGACATACGAATGTACGGTACGCGCGCGGGAGCAGGCGGCGATCAGGTTGCGGTTGCCCTCGACGAACACCCGCCGCACCGAGCCATTCTCGAGGACCGAACGGGCCGTGAGGTTGAATACGCGCTCAATACCGTTCGTGACGCCGACCAGGCTTTCCGGCTGGGTTACATCGCCCTGCCAGACCGCCATGCCCAGCCCGGCCAACCGCTGCACGATCTCGCGATCGGGATCGCGCACCAGCCCGCGCACGTAGTGGCCCTGTGACAAGAGGAACTTCGCCAAGCGCGATCCGACATAGCCTGCCGCGCCCGCAATCAGGTAGCGCCCCATAGATCACCTCTGTATCACGCGAGCGGGAGCAGACGGCGCCACCGCCACCTGCTGTGCAATGCGCACAAAATCGCCGCCTATCGGCGCAGCGCATCAATTCCCGCTATGGCTTCTGCTGTCTGCTCCTCTGGCGGCGTTGTTTCCGTACATTTCATTAGATGTTTAAGAACGGAGGATTTTGCTATTTTACCACCTATCGTATCCTTTGGCTAGTCCATGATTGTCGTGAAAAGCTGTGCGTTTGCTGTTCAATACACGGCTTCCTAATCAAATCTGGGCGACCGGCGGATCATTTACACTCATTATCCCAAATATATCCCAACTTATCCCACACTATCCCACATCGATTTCCCACCCGGATGACCAAAATCATGATTCGACCGTCAGAGGTGTGTCAAGTGTTTCAAGAACGTGCTGGCAATCATTTTTAGAAAATATGTTCGGAATTTGACGATCGGCCGGTTGCCCCGTACAATTGTTCCGGTCTTACCCTATTGTCTTGAGCCGGTGGCGTGAAACGTGAAACGTGAAACGTGATGCGTGATGCGTGGCGTCTGGGCGGCCTATGGAGCGCGCGGGCGGCCACGGAGCGCACGGGCGGCCACGGAGCGCGCGGGCGGCCACGGAGCGCGCGGGCGGCCACGGAGCGCGCGGGCGGCCACGGAGGGCCTGCCCTACAGGTTCTCGTGAGACGTGATCCTTGTCATGGTGGCCGGTCAATCGTGAAACAAAATGATCAAACTACTTCACCTGGCCGACCTGCACATCGGCATGGAAAACTACGGCCGCCTCGACCCGGCCAGCGGCCTGCACACGCGCCTGCTCGACTACCTTGCTCGGCTTGACGAGGCGATCGATTACGGTATGGAGGCCGGGGTCGACGTGGTGTTGATCGCCGGCGATATCTATAAAAACCGCACGCCCAACCCGACCCACCAGCGCGAGTTCGCCAGGCGGGTGCGCCGCATCCGCCGCGCCGGCGTGCCGGTGATCATTCTGATCGGCAATCACGATGTGTCGCCCGCGGCTGGCCGGGCACATTCGATCGAAATCTTCGATACGCTCGCGGTCGAGGGGGTGACGATCGCCGACCGGCCGCGTCTGCACCAGATCGAGACCCGCGCCGGGCCGCTTCAGCTGATTGCGCTGCCCTGGGTAACGCGCCACAACCTATTGGCGAAAGAGGATCTGCGGCTCGTCTCGTTCGGTGAGATTGAGGCGATATTGCTCCAGCGGATCGAGCAATTTCTGCACCACACCGTCGAGTCGCTCGACCCGGATATCCCGACAGTGCTGACGATCCATGGCACGATCGACGGCGCGACGGTCGGAGCCGAGCGGCAGATTATGCTTGGCAAGGATCTGGTGCTGCCGAAAAGCTTTGTGGCGCTGGCGCAGGTGGATTACGTGGCGATGGGCCACATTCACAAGCACCAGTCGTTGGGCCAGCATCCGCCGGTGGTCTACCCCGGCAGCATCGAGCGCATCGACTTCGGCGAGGAGCACGAGGACAAGGGCTGTGTCCTGGTCGAGCTTGAGCGCGGGCAGGCCGAACTGGCGCTTCCACAAGCTGGCGGCCCGCCCTTTCGTCACGGTCGCGGTCGATGTGCGCAACAGCGTCGAGCCGCAGGCGCGCGTGGCCCTGGCGATCGAGAAGCAGGCCATGCGCGACGCGGTGGTCCGGGTGAAGGTCGACGCGCACGCCGACCAGGCGGCCCAGCTTCGCACCGATGAGATCCAGCGCCAGCTTGAGGAGGCCGGCGCCTTCACGGTCGCCGCGATCACCATCGACGTCGAGCGCGCCAACCGGGGGCGGCTGGCCGAGTCCGATCGCGATGTGCTGGATGGGCTGACGCCGCGCCGGGCGCTGGAGCTGTATCTGCGCGCGAAGAACACGCCCGACGAGCGGATCGCCGCGCTGCTGGCCGCCGCTGATGAACTGCTGTCTGAGTAGACCAAAAGGGGAGGCTTAGAAAGGACCAGTGGTCCCTTCTAAGCCTCCCCTTTTCATAGATTGGAAGCAGATAGCGTCAGCGCCGCTTGCCGCCCGCCAGCACTTGGGCGCGCTTCTCGCGCCAGAGCATGTTGCCGCCAGCGCCGGCAAGAAATAGGCCGACCAGCGCGTTCAGAGTCACATTGTAGAGCACCGGGATGCCCTGGGTGGGCGTGCGCCAGCCCGGCGTCAGCAGCGCAAGGATCTGGACGATCGAGATAAAGCTCGACAGCCCCAGGCCGATCCGCACCAGGAATAGCGCCATCGGGTCGTGCAGCCGCGCCACGAAGTAGGCCATCGCGCCGCCCCACACCACCAGCAAGATGGTCGACACCACGCCGTAGATCACAGGCGCGTTCAAGAAGTTGGCGATCACCCAGTAGTTCAGCGCCACCCAAGCTAGAAAGGTGATCGCGCCGAGGCCGGCGAACTGCAGGACGTAGCGGCGGTACTCGCTCCTGGCCAGCACGATCAGCGCGTAGACTGCCGATATCAGGTACATGGCGGCGCAGATCAGGAGCTTGCTGATGCTCTGGGGCGGCAGCTCGCCGATCACCGGAACATAGCCCTCGCGGATGGTGGTGCCGGGGACGGCGGTCCCGCGGAGGAAGGTCAACTCCTGATCATCAGCGAGACTGACGACCCGGCGATCGGCGGTTTGAACAACAGGGATGAGATTCCAGGCGAACACGATCGCCACCAGCACGAGCGTGCAGATAACATAGATGATTATTTCGGCGCGATCGATACGAGCCGGTTCAGGCGGGGTTTCACGCATAGTCGATCCTACCTAGCGCATGTACGATTTACGATTGCCTCGTGCAATGGAAAGGGGATTCTTGAGGGGCGACCCCCTCAAACTCCTCTTTTCAAATGCCTCGTGTAGTGGAAAGGGGATTCTTGAGGGGCGACCCCTCAAACTCCTCTTTTCAAATAGTCTTCTATGGAGCCGGCGTGGGCGTAGGCGCCGGCAGCGGCTGGCCATCGGGGCCGAGCGGCGGCTGGGTCGGCTGGCCGGTCCGGTCAATTGTGCTCAGATAGGTGATCAGGTCGCCCAGTTGCTGGTCGTTGAGCTGCGAATAGCCGGGCATGATCGGGTTATAGGGGCCGTGGCCGTCGTTCAGCGGCGGGCGCGGGTTGGTGTGGCCGGCCGAGCCGCCCTTGATCCACTCCATCACGTTCTCGACGCTGACCTCGTTGCCACTAGGCAAGACGGTGCCCCAAGCCGCAGTCCCCTCCGGCCCGAACAGGCCGCCCAGGCCAGGAGCCGGCACGCCGCTGTCCTTGTCGGTCAGGTTGTGGCAGCCATTGCAGCCATTGGCGGAGAATAGCGCCGCGCCGCGGGCCTGGGGCGTGTCGCCGACCGCCTGCGCCGCCGCCGTCGCCTGGACCGACTGCTTGTATGTATCGGCGACCTCGACCGCTTCAGCCGGGACGTTGGGGCTTGTGCCGCCCTCTGCCGGCCACCAGCTTTGAACATAGGCGGCGATATTCTTGATCTGGTCGTCGCGCAGCGGGCCGCCGAGCCGGGCGCTCCAGCGCGGCATGGCCGTGCCCTTGACGCCGGAGGTGATCGTCGCCTCGACAAAGTTGCGGAGGGTGCCGTACTTGGCGGTGATGCCGTTCGGCCCATCGAGGCGGCCCTGCTCTTGCAGCGTCACCGGCAGATTATTGATCTGCGGGGCGCCGGCGTTCACGCCGCCCTCGCCGGTCAGGCCGTGGCAGTTCGCGCAATACTGCTCGTAGTTGGAGGCGCCGCGGGCCACCAGCGCGCCCTGGAAGCGCTCCTCGCGGGCGCGCAGCACGTAGTTCTCGCGCACCCAGACGTAGCCCAGGAGCAGCGTCGACGCCAGCAGGAAGATGGTCGCGATTGTCAGGTTACGGGTCATAGATCGTTGTCCATTCCAGGCTGCGCGCGGCTGCGGGGCCACCCAGCCGCGCAGCGACTACTGAGCCGGATTGTCCTTGAAGCGGCTGATAAAGCGCACCGACGCCGGTTGAGGCGTGCCGTCGACCGTCAGATTCAGCGTGACCTTCTTGAGCGTCACATTGCCTTGCGCGTCGGTCTGCCAGGGAGCGATCGTGAGCTTGGCGCTGTCGTCGGGACCGCTGAAGCCTGGGTCGAGCGCCTTCCAGCGATCGACGTCGCTCTGGAACTCCTCGAACAGGTGCCGGGCCTCCTCCGAAAGCTGGCCCTCATCGCCAGCGACAAAGCCCCCAGTGGCCGAGTCATAGGTCACCATCGCGGTGGGCAGCGCGTCGAACGGCACGTGGTCGGCCCGACCCTCGCCCTCGCCCGGCACCCAGTCGAACACCAGCTCGCCGGTGGCCGTCTCCTGGATGCCGTAGGTCGGCAGGCCGGCGTAGCTCAGGAAGCCCAGCATAATCATCGCCACGACCGCGCCAACCAGCGCGACCTTGCGGTCCTTGAACTTGCGGCTGGGGTTGCGGTCGATGTAGGGCAGCAGGAGCAGACCACCGACCAGCACGCCGGCCAGGCCCAGCCCGAAGAAGAACTTATCGCCGACCTTGAGCATCCCCTGGAGCCAGAAGAAGTACCAGGGCGCCTTGGTATGCTGGGGGGTCACGAACGGGTTGGCGTGGCTCTCCAGCTTGGCGTTCCAGAAGAACTGGTTGATCGCGATCAGGCCGAAGGTCAGGACCGCGATCGCCGCGACCTCGAAGTAGACTTGGTCGGGCAGGAAGGGCACCTTGCGCTTGGTCGCCGGCATGTTGTCGAACAGCTCGTGGATCGGCGAGATCTCCTGCTTACGCACGGCGTAGTAGTGGACGCTAATTAGCACGACCGCCAGGGACGGGAGCAGGAAGATGTGCAGCAGGTAGAAGCGCAGCAGCGTATCACCGCCGACATCAACGGCGCCGCGCAGCAGCTTGTTGAGCGCGTCGCCGAAGCCGGGGCTGGCCTCGGCCATCGAGCTGCCGATCGTCACCGCCCAGTAGGCCAGTTGATCCCACGGCAGCAGGTAGCCGCTGAAGGAGAGCACCAGCGTGATCAGCAGCAGCAGCACGCCGGTGACCCAGATGAACTGGCGCGGCGCCTTGTAGGAGGCGGTGATAAAGGTTCGCAGCATATGGATGCAACACGATCGCGACCATCAAGTGCGCGCCGAGGCGGTGGACGTTGCGCATCAGGTTGCCGAGCGGCACGTCGGTCATGATCTTGACCATGCTGGGGTAGGCTTCGGCGGCCGAGGGCACATAGAAGATCATCAGGATCAGGCCGGTGATCAACTCGACCATAAAGAGGAAGAAGCTCATCCAGCCCAGGCCGGCGGTGTAGTACCAGGCGGTCGCCTCCTCCGGCAGCGCGCGCGGCCGGATATGATACCAGAAGCTGTTGTTATGCACCCGCATCCGCGGGTTGGGCCGCGGGGCCGGCTCGCCGCGCAGCACCGAGCGCCACTCGCCCCAGCCCATGCTTGGGAAGAACGAGCGGCCTACCTCCGAAACCCAGGCCATCAGACGCTGGATGGCGCCGGGTTGCTGGACCGGCTTTGTGGCCATGCGCTTGCTCCCTCTAGGGTCAACAATGATCTATAGTTGCGTGAAACGTGATGCGTGATGAGTGATGCGTGGTTGGGGCGGCCACGGAGGGCCTGCCCTACAGGTTCGGTTTTATCGTCAATGCACTAGGCGTGGACCTGGCCTGACTTGCGCAGCCCGGTGTTGACTCGCACCACGCCGCCGACGATCTCTACCGGGAACTGATCCAGGTTGCGCGGCGCGGGGCCGCGGACATACTGGCTGTTGCGTTCGAAGGTCGAGCCGTGGCACGGGCAGATAAAACGTTTCTCAGATTGGATATAGGGGATCAGACAGCCCAGGTGGGTGCAGACCTGGTAGATCGCGATCAGGTTGGCCTCGTTGGGATTGGCTATCTCAGGGCTGTCTTCGGGCTTCACCTTGACGACATAGAACTTGCCGTCAGGCATAAGGAACGGCGGATCGTCATCCTTGAAATCGGCGGCTTTCTTATCAAGAGTAAACCTGCCGCCGAAGGTCCCGGCCTTGATGCGCGGGTAGGCGAAGCCGCCGGCCACCGGGTAGTTGGTCTCGCCGGTCTGCTCATTCGTCTGGGTGGTGAAACCGAGCAGCGGGCCGAGCATTGGGTCGGCCGCCGGGTCGGGCGCGGTGACGAAGACCAGGCTACCGACGGTGAGCAGCGCGCCGGACGCGGCCATCGCATAGGCCAGGAACTCACGCCGGGCCGCAGCCGGGTCCTTCTGGCGGGCAGCGGCGGCATTGGGCCTTTGGACGCCGGCCTTGGCGGCAATGGCCTGGGCGTCAGCCTGCGAGATCACTCGCCGCCCTGCGTTGCGCTGTTCTGCCATATGCGTTCTCCTCGATCGTAGGGCGTCGCTGGGACGCCGGAGATGAACGGATTGTCAGCTGAAGTGTAGGTGGGAGCACGAGCCGTCGCTGTGAAGCTGCCTTAGAAGCCACTGCCGCGCACCACCGATCAGTGAGACGTATAACGCGTTCTAATGGGGCAATCGAAACCTTGTGGATTGTAGCACAATCTCCGGGTAGCGTCAATTTAGCGCCGAGAACAAAGAACAAAGAACCGAGAACAAAGAACCGGAGGCCAATGCTGTAACAGTCTTCACGCATCACGCATCACGTTTCACTCATCGCCGATCTCCAGGTAATACATCGATGGGTAGCGGGCGTCCTGGGTCGCTGGGTAGGCGAAGACTTGGCCCAGGTACGAGACGGCGGTGTAGCGATCGCAGGAGTGGCAGGCGTAGATATCGTAGTGGTGGCGCTGGCTGGCCGGGTTGCCGATGGTAGCGTTGATCTCCTCTGGCTCCAGGTGCTCGGCGCGGCCGCACCAGCCGCAGGCGACATCGTAGACCAGCACGTAGACCGGACTGCGGAAGGCGCGCGGGTACTCCAGCGCCTTGTAGACGTAGTGCTGGTTGCCCCAATGAGCGGCGGCAGTCAGCTTCGCGCAGCGGCCGCAACGGTAGATCTGATGATCGAAATCAACCTGAGAATTGGCGACACGGACATCCATATCGGCCAGTTCAACCTGGTCGTCGGTGCCACACCAGCGGCAAGTCAGCTCCTGCTCAGTCCTGGTCATGATCTTGCTCCATGGTCAAAGCCGGGCCGTATTATACCATCTCTGTCCGATTGGGTGCCACGCTATGTCAAGCTGTAAACCTTTAGCATCCGCGCTCGTGAGCCGCTTGACAGCCACGACCATCTATGCTAGACTAGCCGAACTAGATATAGAGGGATGGTAAGCCTGACCATACGAAATGTGGACTACTTGTGGATAAGTGGATAAACAATCAAAGATTGATCCGCCCACACCATTCCACAGAAGTTGACTTAACGCAGCTTTTCCTTTACATACCATCGTAATCTTCGTCAAAAACACCGTGCCGACAGTGGACGTTGCCACTGCGGCCCGGTGCTTTTTTTGTCCATCCGTGTTGGTTCTAATGGGAGGGTAGCAGAACAGATGTGGATGACCACCTTCAAGCAGGCCGCCCGGTTGCAGGCAGGCCGTGAGCGCACCGGCTCATTCCTAAGCAGACAGGGGGAACACGTATGACCGCAAAGGAGACCGAAAGGGTACACGGGGCCGCAGTTCTGACGGACATCGCCCTGACCGTCTTGAAGAAGCGCTACCTGATCAAGGACGAGCAGGGGCGCATCGCCGAGACGCCGGAGACGATGTTCCGGCGCATCGCCGACACGATCGCTGGGATCGATGCCCGCTACGGCGCGACGCCCGAGCAGGTGCGCGCCCGGTCGGACCAGTTCTACCGGCTCATGACCGAGGGCTGGTTCGAGCCGAACAGCCCGACGCTGATGAACGCCGGGCGACCGCTGGGGCAGTTGAGTGCATGTTTTGTTTTGCCAATCGAAGATGACCTGAGCAGCATCTACGAGACGCTGAAGCACCAGGCGCTGATTCACCAGTCAGGTGGCGGCACCGGTTTCAGCTTCTCGCGGCTGCGCCCACGCAACGACGTCGTGAGGTCGACGATGGGCGTGGCGTCGGGACCGGTCAGTTTCATGGACGTGTATAACCATTCCACCGAGGCGATCAAGCAAGGTGGCACCCGTTAAGGAAGCGCCAATGGCGGGTGTAAAATCGGGTGAATTGCTGGAACCTCCTATCTGGAGTAACGATCCAGACAGAAAGACTTAGTCTTTCTGAGAGCCAGCCTACTACAGCATAACCCGTAAGGGTAGGTGCGATAGTTTGAAAAATGGCAGGATAGATGGAAAACCAGCAGCCAAGCTGCTCCTAAGGAGTAGAAGGTTCAGAGACTAGTTTAGTGAGGCCAATTCGGAGTTGGATGCTATGCGTCCCATCCAAAGCGAACATGAGCTATATAGCTTCGTAACAGGTATGTTACTGGGTGACGCCTCGCTCTCAGCGAGGGTAGCTAGCCGAAAGGCTAGTATCCAATGTACTCACAGCAGTCGTCAAGCCGCGTACTTGGACTGGAAAGTGGACATGCTGTTCGAATATGTAAAGCCGGTAACTCACAAAGATATCAACAATCATGGGTATCCGGCAAGATATGCGTACTTCGGAGCACACGGTCTGTTTTTCAATCTATGGCAGGAAATGTACGCGGACAACCGGAAGTGTGTCACATGGAACGTGCTCAATAAACTTACTCCACTAGGGCTCGCTGTTTGGTATATGGATGACGGCTCTCTTGTACTTCGTGGTAAAAATCGAGGAACGATTAAATCTCGAGAAGTACATTTCAGCACTCATGCATACACCGAGAGCGAAAATCGGCTTATCATTGAGTACTTCCATAATATCTGGGGAGTCGATTTCCGTTTAACAAGTGAAAAGGGGCACCCACGTATTTGGTGCAACACCCAGAACACACGAAGACTGCTTAACATAATAGGAGATATCGTTACCCAAGTTCCTGGCATGCAATACAAAGCTGATCTAAAGTATGTTCGTGGGCCATACATGAACAGAGCGCCCGACGGGACTGATTAGTCCTGAAGATATAGTCCGAACTCACATGAAAGTGTGAGAGCCAGGCAGAAATGACCTGGCCCCGCGCAAGCGGAGTAACAATGAGCGTGGCGCAAACATGGGCATCCTCCGGGTCGATCACCCGGATATTCTCGAGTTCATCACCGTCAAGCAGGATCTGAGTAAGGTCACAAATTTCAATATCAGTGTCGCGATCACCGACGCGTTCATGGAGGCGGTTCGAGACGATACGACCTACGACCTGATCAGCCCGCGCTCCGGGCAGGTGTTTACCACCGGCCGGGATGGCCTCAAGCATCCGGTGACGGGTGAGATGCTGGTCGAGCCGGGACAGCCGTGCCGGTTGAGCGCGCGGGCGGTCTTCGATCTGATTGTCCAGTGTGCCCACACCACCGGTGAGCCGGGCCTGTTCTTTATCGACCGGGCGAACTACTATAACCCAGTGCCGGCGTTGGGGAGCTATGAGGCGACTAATCCATGCGGTGAACAGCCTCTATTAGCCCACGATGTCTGCAACCTGGGCTCGATTAACCTGGGCAAGTTCGTCACCGAAAGTGGTGAATTTGACTGGGAGCACCTGCGAGAGGTCGTGCATCAGAGCACAGGCTTCCTCGACAACGTCATCGACGCGAACAACTACCCGCTGCCGCAGATCAGCGAGCTCTCGCACCGCATCCGGCGGATCGGCTTAGGGGTCATGGGATGGGCGGATCTGCTGATTCACCTTGGCTTACCCTACAGCTCAGAGCAGGCGATCGAGCTGGCCCGCAAGATTATGGCCTTTGTCGACGAGGAGAGCAAGCAGGCTTCCGAGGCGCTTGCGCTCGCCCGCGGTACGTTCCCTGAGTGGGAGCGCAGCATCTGGGGGCCAGATGTGAGCTGCGCCCGTGACGCCGATGGGGTGCGGGTGCGCCCGGAGCGGAAGCTGCGTAACTGTAACGTGACCACCGTCGCGCCCACCGGGACGATCTCGATGATCGCCGGCTGCTCGTCGGGGATTGAGCCGATCTTCGCCGTCGCCTTCTGGCGCTACCAGGCCGACACGCGCATGCTGGATGTCAACCCGGACTTTGTCGCGCGGGCGATCAAAGAGGGATGGCACTCCGAGGACTTAATGGCGCGGATCGCCGACACTGGCCATATTCACCACCCCGAAGTACCCGAGGCGGTGCAACGGGTGTTTGTGACGGCTCACGATATTTCGCCGAGCTGGCACGTCCGGATGCAGGCTGCGTTCCAGGATTACACGGATTCGGCGATATCTAAGACGATCAATTTTTCGCATGAGGCTACGCCCGACGAGGTGCGCGAGGCGTATGAGCTGGCCTATAGCCTGGGCTGCAAAGGTATCACGGTCTACCGCGACGGCTCGCGCAGTAACCAGGTGCTCTCGACCGGCTCGACCGGCAAGGCGGCCGAGCAGAAGGCCGCGGCGCCGGCTGCCGAGGAGCAGTGCGCACAGACGGTGCAGCCGCGCAAGGTGCCCTCGGACGGCCTTCCCAGCCATTCCTACCCGGTGCTGACGCCGTTGGGCAAGATGCGCCTGTTCGTCACTGAGCTGGATGGCCAGCCGTTTGAGATCTTCGCGATCATTGGCCGTGCGGGCAGCGATGTGATGGCGTTCACCGAAGCGATCGGCCGGCTCCTGTCGCTGGCGCTGCGATGCGGCATTCCTGTGCGGCTGCTGGCGGAGCAACTGCGTGGCATCGGCGGCTCACGTTCGACCGGCTTCGGCCCAGGTCGCGTGCGCTCGGTGCCCGATGCGATCGGCAAGCTGTTGCAGGAACATTATGTCTATGAGCAGCACGAAACCAACGGGCATCACAACGGCACCAGTAGCCCGAATGGGCATGCGAGTCCTGAGCCGCAGCTTCGCTCACCCGCCGATCTCACCCTACATACGGAGATCATGACGGTCGGCGAGATGTGCCCGGAATGCCAGAACGCGACCCTTATGAACGAGGAGGGCTGCCGCAAGTGCCATACATGCGGCTATAGTGAGTGCTAATCACCCACACTTCTGAATTCGGGACTTACATGGTGGCCCCTGGAACGCCGCTCTTGCCTGCAGCAGCAAGGTACTTCACCTATACTTTCATCAACGATTTTCGCCGGGTCCGGCGAAAATCGTTGATGAAAAGGAAGAAAAATACCGCTCTGCCGAAGGCTAAAACCACATTTGATAGATGACTGCGTAAGTCCTGTGATCTGGCGTACAGGAAGGCCGCGCCGAGTTCGACTCGGCGCGGCCTTCCTGTATAGCGCGTGGTACAATAACGCGTGGGTGTGTTACCTTAGCTCGATGGGGGACCAACGATGATCTTCCGGCAGATTCTCCGCAGCGAGAGCGGCTGCGCCTCTTACCTGATCGGCTGCACGCGCAGCAGCCTGGCGCTGGTGGTCGACCCGCTGGCCGACCTGGGCGCGCGCACCTACGCACTCGAAGCGGCCGATCGCGGGCTGCGGATCGCCTACGTGATCGACACCCACATCCATGCCGACCACGCCTCGGCGGCGCAGGAGCTGGCGCGAACAACCGGCGCCACCCTGGCGCTGCCGGCGGGCGCACAGACCGAGTACCCGTTCCACCCGCTGCGCGATGGGGAAGTCGTCGAGGTCGGCGCGGTCCACCTCCAGGTGCTGCATACGCCCGGCCACACCCCGGAGAGCATCTGCCTGCTCGGCACCGACACAGCCCGCTCGGACCAGCCGTGGTTCTTGATCAGCGGCGACACGCTGTTCCCCGGCGATGTCGGGCGGCCCGACCTGCTGCTGGACGCGGCCGACGGCGCGGCGCGCACGGCCGAGCAGGCGCACCAGCTCTACGAGAGCCTGTTCGACCGGCTGCTGAAGCTGGACGATATCATCGAAGTGTATCCAGGGCATTTCGGCGGGTCGGCCTGCGGCGGCGTGAATATGAGCGGCAAGCCGACCTCGACGATCGGCTTCGAGCGGCGCTGGAACCTGGCGCTCCAGCAGCGTGACCGCGAGGCGTTTGTGCGCTTCGTGCAGGAGACACTGCGCCCCCAGCCGGAGAACTACCACCAGATCAAGCGCGCGAACCTGCGAGCATGGCGGCCGGCCGAACAGCTCCACCGGACCGGTGCGGCCCAGCAGGTTTGGCCGCACCTGGCGCCGCGCGATATCACCGCCATGCTCGATGAGGGGGTGGTGCTGCTCGACCTGCGCCCGGCGGTCGACTTCGCGGCGGCGCACGCCCCCGGCGCGATCAGCGTGCCGTTCAACCGGGCCGATCTGGCGGCGAATGTCGCGAAACTGCTGCCTCCCGGCGCGACTTTGACGCTAGTGGCCGATAATGACCTGGTGGCCGACGAGGCCGGTGTGCTGCTACGCGACGCCGGCTGGGATGTGCGCGGGACCATGGCCGGCGGCATGGCAGCGTGGTGGACGGCCGGGCTGGGCGTGACCACGCTCGACCTGTGGCCGATCGACCGGCTGTGCGAGCGCGCCCAGGACGCCAGGCTAACGATCATCGACGTGCGCGAGCCGCACGAGTGGGACGAGGGCGTAATCGCCGGCGCAATGCTCATCCCGCAGGCGGAGCTGTGGGCGCGCCACAGCGAGCTGCCGCGCGACCACCAGCTTGTGACGATCTGCGCCGGTGGCGTGCGCAGCGCCCGCGCGGCCAGCCTACTCGCGCACCTGGGCTTCCCCCACGTCGCGACGGTGGACCGCGCCGGGATGGGCGAGTGGGTGAAGCAAGGATACCCGACCACGACAAGATGACGAAGAGCCTAGAACCTGTAGGGCAGGCCCTCCGTGGCCGCCCGGACTCCGTGGCCGCCCGGACTGTGGCCGCCCGAACGCCACGCAACACGCAACACGTTTCACGTTTCACGCTTCACGCTTCACGCTTCACGCGCCTGAAAGGGGCCCAATGCACATCTGCGTCTACTGCTCATCGAGCAACAATGTCTCGGAGAGCTACTTCGCGACCGCCCGCGCCCTGGGCGAGGGGATGGCCCGGCGCGGCTGGCCGCTGGTCTACGGCGGCGCCAGCGTCGGCCTGATGGGCGCGCTGGCCGAGGCAGTTCACGGCGCCGGTGGAACCGTCATCGGCATCATCCCCCAAGCGCTGCTCGATCGGGAGATCGCCTACTTGCAAGCCGACGACCTGATCGTCACGACGACCCTGCGCGAGCGCAAGCGCCTGATGGACGAGCACGGCGATGCGTTTGTGGCTCTGCCGGGCGGCTTCGGTACGCTGGAGGAGCTGCTTGAGATCATGACGCTGCGGCAGCTCGCCTATCACAATAAACCGATTATCATCGTCAACGTCGACGGCTACTTCAACTCGCTGCTGGACCAGTTCGAGCGTATTTTCGCCGAGGGCTTCACGCACGGCCGCTACCGCGACCTGTATGCCGTCGTGGAAAGCAGCGCAGCCGCGCTCGACCTCCTGTCCAGACCGATGCAGATTGATACGCCATGAACCGTCTGCTCGCACGATGGTCACAGCTCCAGCAACGCCTGACGCTCGGCGGGCGCCTCCAGGCTATCCAGCCCTGGGTGCTGCTGCTGGGGCCGCTGGCGCTGCTCCTGGCCTCGATCGCTCCCTACCGCTGGCTCTTCTTTGTCGCCTACGTGTACATTCTGCTGGTGGTGTTTGCCTACCTGTGGGTTCGCGCGGTCGGGCCGCAGGTGCGGCTACAGCGCCGGCTGCGTAGCGAGTGGGCCCAGGTCGGCGACGAGCTTGAGGAGCAGTGGGAGCTTGTGAACAGCAGCTCGTTGCCGCTGCTGTGGCTGGAGATCGAGGATGCGTCGACGCTGCCGGGCTACACCGGGCGCCGGGTGGCCTCCGCCGGGGCCCGCGACCGCCAAACCTGGCTGACCAACGCCACCTGCACCCGCCGCGGAGTTCTACGCCCTTGGCCCAGTTACGACCCGGCTGGGCGACCCGTTCGGGCTGTTCCGCTACACGGCGCGCGAGGGCGGCACGCGCCAGATCGTGATCTACCCGCCGCTGGTGCGCCTCCCGCCGCTCCACATCCCCGAAGGGCAGCGTGGCGGCCTATCCCGCGCCAACCTGCTCCAGCAGCACGCGACACCCAGCGTCGGAGGGCTGCGCGAGTACGCGCCCGGCGACCCGCCCAGCCACATCCACTGGCCCACCGTCGCCAGGACGCAGCGGCTGATCGTCAAAGAGTTCGACCAGGAGCGCGCCGGCGCGCTGTGGATCGCGCTCGACCTGTTCGCCGGTGCCTACCCCACGACCACCGACCACCGACCACCGACCACCGACCACCGACAAGCTATGGATGTGTGGAGCAACTACCGGCAAAGCTCCGAGGTTGCCCCTATTTCTGAAGAAAGCGCGGTCGACTCGCCTCTGGAGCTGGCGATCGTGCTAGTAGGCTCGCTGGCGGCTAGAGCGCTGGGGGAGGGCCGCGCGGTTGGGCTGCTAGCCGACGACGGTCGCCAGCGGATCATCACGCTCGGGCGCGGGCCGCGCCAGCTCTGGCGGATCTTGAGCGAGCTGGTGGACGCGCAGGCGACCGGCGCGCTGCCGCTGGGCGATCTGCTGCGCCAGGGATATGCGGCCCGCGCCACCGAGGTATCCGGCGCCGCGCTGGCCGTCGTGACCCCATCGCTGGATGGCGGCTGGCTGCCGGGGCTATCGGCATGGCAGCGCGGCCGGCCCGGAGGCGCACTGGCGCTGCTGGTAGCCGAGCAGGCCGCGCCAGCCCGACCGCTTGAGGCCCGGCTGGCCGCACTCGGCGTCGCCGCGCGCACCTTCGATCTCGGCACGCCGCTCCCGCTGCTCAACCCCACCAAGCCGCGCACGACGCTGCGAGTCTCCCCGCTGGGCAAGGTCGTGCGGGGGTGAAGGGGTGAGAAGGTGAAGGGGTGAAGGGGTGCATCTGAGGATGGAGGATAGAGGGCCAGAGCACGTAGGGCGTATTGCATACGCCCCCACCGAACCCCGAAGCACCGAGCACCTGTAGGGCAGGCCCTCCGTGGCCGCCCGTCCTCCGTGGCCGCCCGTCCTCCGTGGCCGCCCGCCCTCCGTGGCCGCCCGCCCTCCGTGGCCGCCCGCCCTCCGTGCCCGCCCGCCCTCCACGCAACACGCAACACGGCTTCACGGCTCACGTTTCACGGATCACGTTTCACGTTCCCAGCAACTCCTGCGCGTCGAGGATGTGGTAACTATAACCCTGCTCGGCCAGGAACAACTGGCGGTTGTGGGCGAAATCCAGCTCTTGCGTGTCGCGGGTGACCAGCGTATAGAAGTGCGCCCGCCGGCCATCGGGCTTGGGGCGCAGAATGCGGCCGAGCCGCTGGGCCTCCTCCTGGCGCGAGCCGAAAGTCCCTGAGACCTGGACCAGCAGCTCGGCGTCGGGCAAGTCCAGCGCGAAGTTGCCGACCTTCGAGAGCACCAGCAGCGTCTCTTCACCCTGCCGGAATGCGTCGAACAGCCGCTCGCGCTCGCGCTGCGGAGTCTTGCCGGTGATCAGCGGCGCGGCCAGGTTATCGGCGATGTACTGGAGCTGCGCCAGGTACTGCCCGATCACCAGCGTCGGCGCGGCGGGGTGCGCCTCCAGGATCGCGCGCAGCAGCAGCAGCTTGCGCGGGTTCTCGGCGGCGATCCGGTACATCTCGCGCGGCTGGGCAGTGGCGTAGGCCATCCGCTGCTCGTCGGGCAGGCGCACGCGTACCTCGGTGCAGACGGCGGCGGCGATCCAGCCGCGCTGCTCCAGCTCGCGCCACGGGCGATCGTACTTCTTGGGGCCGATCAGCGAAAACACGTCGGCCTCGCGGCCGTCCTCGCGCACCAGCGTCGCCGTCAGGCCCAGCCGCCTGCGGGCCTGGATCGCGGCAGTGGCGCGGAACACCGGTGCCGGCAGCAGGTGGACCTCATCGTAGATAATCAGCCCCCAGTCGCGCTCGGCGAACAACTGGAGATGCGGAAACGCGCCGTCCTTCTCGGGGCGGTACGTCAGCATCTGGTAGGTCGAGAGGGTGATCGGCGCGATACCCTTGCGCTCGCCGGTGTACTCAGCGATCTGCTGCGCCGTCACGCCGGTCTTATCCAGCAGCTCGCGGCGCCACTGGCTGATCGAGGTGCGGTTGGTCGTCAGGATCAGCGTCGACTGGCCCACCAGCGCCATAGCCGCCATCCCGACCACGGTCTTGCCGGCGCCCGGCGGCAGCACGATCACTCCCGAGCCGCCGCGCACGTCGCCGCCGGCGAAGAACGCCTCGGCCGCATCGCGCTGGTAGTCGCGCACGTCAAAGCGGTCGCGCAGCAGCTCGATCGGGAACGCCTCGCCCTCGACGTAGCCGGCCAGGTCCTCGGCCGGCCAGCCGGCGCCCACCAGCGCCTGCTTGAGCAGCCCGCGGTTGGCCGGCGGCACGGCGTAGGCCAGCGGCCCGCGCGGGGCGCCCAGCAGCGGCGCGGTCTCGCCACGCCGCGCCAGCTCGACCAGCAGCGCGGCGGCCTGCGTCTGCCCGGCCGCCGCGTCGGCGACCAGCCGCAACTCGCCCTCCTCGACCGCCAGCCGCAGCCGCCCCCAGCGCCCGGCCAGCTCCTGGATATCGGTCACGACGTTGCCGGGCAGCGGGTACTTGGCGAAGGCGCCCAACCGCGCGACCATCTCGGCGGCGGGCAGGCCGGCGGCGGCGGCGCCCCAGAGCGAGAGCGGCGTGATCCGGTAGGTGTGGATATACTCCGGGCTCTTCTCCAGCTCGGCGAACGGCGCGATCGCCGCGCGGGCCTCGGCGAAGCGCGGGCTCTGCGTCTCCAGCAGCAGCGTGCGGTCGCTCTGGACGATCAACGGGTTGGCGGGATCGTAGGAGTGATTCATAGGTCAGAACAAAGAACAAAGAACAAAGAATAAAGAACAAAGAACCGAAACCTGTAGGGCAGGCCCTCCGTGGCCGCCCGGCCGAGAACAAAGAACCGAAACCTGTAGGGCAGGCCCTCCGTGGCCGCCCGGCCGAGAACAAAGAACCGAAACCTGTAGGGCCGGCCCTCCGTGGCCGGCCTCTGCGGCCACCACAACCACCTACCGCGCCTGGCGGAACGACCGGCCCAGCGTCTCCCACACCAGCTCCGGGCGGGCCGAGGCGATCGACGATATATGCGCGCACCCGTCGTAGCCCCACGCGGCCACGTAGTCGGCACCGCCCGCCGCAGCCACCTCGACGGCCGTGGCAACCTCCTCCTCACGCCCCTCGGGAACCTGGAACGCCTGCACCCAGATCTGCGACGGCTTGCCCAGAAACCGGCACAGCTCGACCACGCGGGCCGTCTGCTGGCCGACGAACTCTTCGGGCGTCTGATTGGTGAAGAACCAGTACGGGTCGGTGCCGAAGATCTGCACGCCGGGCAGCGCGGCGGCTTCGCGCCAGGGCAGGCCGTCGCGATCATCCTCGGCGAAGGGCAGGAGGCACAGCGCATTGGTGCCGCCCTGCGCGACGACATAGCCGGTCATATCGGCCAGGAAGTCGAGCAGCCGCTCCTGGCGAAAGGCCCGCACGCCGGGCTCGAAGACGGTCGGCAGCTCCTCGCCGTAGCGCTGGCGGTAGAGGTACTGGCAGGCGGCGCAGCGGCACGACCATGCGTCGGCCGGGCCGGCGTACCAGGGAAACCAGTTCGTGATCGCGAAGTGCGGCTCGTCCCAGAACAGCACGTCGGCGCCGGTCGCCAGCGCGGCGTCGACCCAGACGCGCAGCGCGGCGCGGAACTCGGGCCAGTTCGGGCAGGCCGCCGGCACCGTCTCGCCGCTCGAAAGCACCTGCTGATGCTTCGGGAAACGTGCCGCGTAGTGCGAGAGCGCTTCGCCGCCAAACAGCCCGCCGAAGCCCCACGGATCGAGCCAAGCCTTGAGCCCGGCCGCCTGGGTGGCCCGCACGATCGCGCTCATCGTGCCGGCGTAATATTGCTGATCTTCCTCGCTGAAGGTATGGACGACGTAGGTGCAGCCGTGCTCGACGATGTCGGCCAGATCGGCCTCGACGTGGCGCAGGATACGATTACCGAAGTATGAGACGCCGGTTTCCATTGCTTCGCTCTGCTCCTCTAAACAGCGGTGGAAAAGGGTTCTTGAGGGGCGGTCCCCTCAAACTCCCCTTTCAAACAGTCTCGAAACATATGAGTGGTGGAAAAGGGTTCTTGAGGGGCCGCCCCCTCAAACTCCCCCTTTCAACATATGAGTGAGGTATTGTAACCGCAATCCCGCTCACTCGGGCGGTGTACCCAGCAATGCCCGCATCCAGGCCGCATCCGTTTCCGCGAGCGGCGGTGGCGCCGGCGGCTGGGTGTAGTCCACCGATAGCTCATACGCCGCCTCGTCATAGATCGTTGTCAGGACGGCAGAAAGCTCCAGGCGTGCATCTGGGTCGGGCGCCCGCAGGGGAACCGGGACGGCGGGGAGCGGGTCCCGCAGCCCGATCGGCCAGACCTCGATCCGGCCGCCCCCGGCGCGGGTGAGCGTGACCAAGTAAGGGACACCCGATAGGCGCGGGTGGGCCAGCGGGCGCACTCCACGTCGCAGCAGGTCAATTTCAAGCAGATGAATCCCCGCATCGTAGAGGCGCTGCTGCTTCCTGCGGTACTGGGTGAGTCCCGGCTCACGCTTGTTCACCGGCGAAATAATCTCGATACAGGTGATCAGCTCGTTCAGCCCAGCGTCGCGGATCTCAACAGTAGCTAGGCGCAACTCAACCGAACCCAGGCGCGGCAGAGTGAGCGGCGCGACAATCGCCTGGGCCGAATCAACGCTATACTCCTCGGCGGTCTCGCGCACGCCGGCAGCGCCACCCTGCTCGACCTTCACGACCTCGACATCTGGGTACATAATGCCGATCTCGACTTCCGGCGACCGATCCTCCACGATCGAGATCTCCAGGCGCGCGACATAGCGCGGCTTCAAACGTGCAGTGAGCCGCCGGCTGATCTCGGTGGCCAGCCTGTGATGCACATCGGGCCACAGGTAGCCCTCAAGGTAAGGGTCCATGCCTGGAAAGGGCGATGGCATAGCGTGCTCCTGTTGCTCCTAGTACAGCTTGGCGTAAGTCGGCCCACAGTTTCTCATCACAAAGCTCGCGAAGAGACGAAGCTCGCGAAGGCTCGATAGCCAAGACAACGTCGGCCATACTCTCATCGGCAATGACGCTGGCTGGGACAGTGCGAATCCAGCCGCAATGGCGGCACTTGATCTTGCGATCCTGCGTCTGAGCTGCCATCGGCGCCTCCAGGCTCTCTATGCGGAAAGTCGGCACTTCCGCCGGTGCGTTTCGTTCAAGAACGTATACTTGGACTTTTGACAAATAGGAGGAACTGTGCCAACAAGGGGGCATGATAAATACAAACACATGCACCACAGCGTTGGTACAGTTCCGGGACAGACTATACCAGAACTTTACCAATCGAGCCGACACCTTGATGGAATTGGTCGATGCCCTCTGTAGTACTGGCAGCGCGCGCTCGGTAGTCGAGTACAGCCTAGCGCCCTGTTTTCGCCGCTCCTATTCTACGCTGTATAAGGCGCTTGCCGAGTGGAAGTGGGACGAAAGGCATCTGGCACGCTTGCTCTCCCCGTTCCTGCCTCGTCCTTCCCTCTGCTCCTTTTGGTTACTGGGCGTCGACGTCACTCCACAACCGCGCCCCTTCGCCCTGACCTTACCCGATCGCTCTATGGTCTATCAGCCCAATCCCATCGCCAGCAATATCCCAGTCACGATTGGGCACCAGTACTCCACCCTGGCGCTGCTGCCCGAAGCTCAAGCGCACCTCTCGTCCTCCTGGGTAGTGCCGCTCTCTACCGCGCGCGTCAGCACGAGTGACGACAAGGAGGATGTGGGAGCAGCCCAGATTGACGCTTTACTGCTTGACGAAACACTGCCCTTTCACGACCAGCTATGTGTCGAGGTCGCCGACAGCAAGTATAGTAAGCCAGCCTACTTGCACGCCCATCGGAAGCACACCAATCTGGTCACGCTGGTGCGCGTAGCCTCCAATCGCACCTTCTATCGAATGGCCGAAAGCGCGGCGCAAGCATCAGGTGCAGGGCACCCGACCTGATACGGCGCGCGCTTCGCGCTTGGCGACCCCTCCACTTGGCCGCCCTGCGACGTTGAGAGCATCACTGAGCATGTCAGTCGGCGTGGCAAGCGCTACCGGGTCTCGATCCAGCTTTGGCACAACTACTTGATGCGTGGTCAGCGCAAGCCCAAAGAGCTGCCGATGCAGCGCTATCCCTTTACACTCGTTCGGATTGTGTTCTACGACCAGGAAGGCAAACAAGCCTTCCGCCGTCCACTGTGGCTGATTGTGGTCGGAGAGCGGCGTGACGAACTCAACGCCTTGGAGATCCATCACGCCTATGCCCGGCGCTATGACTTGGAACACTTCTTCCGCTTTGGCAAACAGCAGCTGTTGCTGGCTGACTTTCAGACCCCCGAGACACAGCGGGAAGAAACGTGGTGGCAACTGGCACATATCGCGTATGCGCAACTGTGGCTGGCGCGCGAGGCGGCGCAGGTGCTGCCACGACCTTGGGAACGCAATCTGGCGGCGATACGGAGCGGGCAGATCTCGCCCAGCTTGGTGCAGCGCGACTTTGAGAGGATTATTCGCCAGATTGGGACGCCAGCCCAGCCACCCAAACGGCGTGGTATTTCGGCAGGACGGCGATTGGGCACGCGCTTGCCCCCGCGACCGCGTCAAAAAGTGGTGGTCAAGGGCCACCAGCAGGCTCAAGCGCCCTGAAATCGGCGCGATTGTTCAACTGGAAAGGTACGTCTGATGGCTCTACTGGTGTCGAGCTCGTTTCATAATGTCAAAAGTCCAAGTATACGCAGCCGGTCTTTTACGGTTGCAATGCCTCCCTGCCAAACCTTCCCTCACGCCATGCGGAGCTTCCCTCATGCCATGCGGGGCTTCCCTCACGCCATGCGGAGCTTCCCTCACGCCATGCGGAGCTTCCCTCACGCCATGCGGAGCTTCCCTCACGCCATGCGGAGCTTCCCTCACGCCATGCGGAGCTTCCCTCACGCCATGCGGAGCTTCTGCAGAGCGTGCAGAGCTTCCCTCACGCCATGCGGAGCTTCCGTCACCGCATGCAGAGCTTCCGTCACACCGCGCGGCGGTGCATGCATCGTGTGCTCGGCGGCGTCGAGCGCGCCGGCCAGATGCTCGAAGCGGCACCGGGCCAGTGCCAGCGCCAGCGCCGCCAACGCCGGCGCGCAGGCGGCATCGGCCGAGCGCCAGGCCGCCCTGTAGTCCTCCAACGAGTACTCGGTCGCGGCCAGCGCATCAAGCTCGCGCGCAACTGCGGCGAAGACCTCGGCCGCGCTCGCACATGCCGCGCGCGCCTGGACGAGCGCGCCCTCGCCGCCGGGTTGATCGGGAACTGGCAGTGCGGCCAACTCGGCGGCGCGCTCAAGCGCCGCAGCCCACCCGACCAGCAGCGTGGAAAGGTGCTCGCGCAGGGCCGGCGGCGCTGCCGCTTCCGCCAACACCACATACATATCGGTCTGGCCCTGCTCATCCTCGGCGACGTAGGGCACGGCCAGGTGGGCCGCCTCGACCTGGAACATCGCCGGCAGCAACTCGCCGCTCAACAGCAGACGGTAGGCGGCCAGGTTGCCCCACCCCTGGGCGCGCCGCACCTGGAAGCGCCCGCTCTGCGACGCCGAGAGCAGCAGCCCGGCCCCACATGGCACGACGACCCCCGCGCCGCCGCTGAAGACCACACTGGAGCGCATCCCACGCACCAGCCAGCTCCCCTCGGCACCATCGCCGCCCAGCGCCGCCCCGAGCACATCGTCGTCGCGCAGCATCACCACCCCGACCCGCCGCCCGCCGATGGCGACATGCAGATGTTGAACCGCGCCGTCCGGCCCGCGATAGGCCAGCGTACCACTATACTGGGCCGGGCGTCGGTTAAAAATAAACAGATAGATAGAGTCAGCACCGTAGCGCATGCCCACGTCCACATCGGGGCCATCGGCCCAGGCGTAGCGGGCGGTGGCGCCGCGCTCCTCGGCCAGCCCGGCCAGCCGCGCGCCGTCCACATCCTCCGGCAGCCGCAGCGGCACTGAGGGGGTGACAAGGTGAGGGGGTGACAAGGTGACACGCACCCCTTCACCTTGTCGCCTTGTCACCTTGTCACCTTGTCGAGGGGGCTCGGCGTCGTCGAGGATCGTGCAGGGCGCCAGGTGCTCGTCGTAGCGCGTGCGGGCGTCGCCCACCAGCGCCACGCGGGGACAGCGCGCCAGCTTCTCCTGCGTCGCGCGGGCCAGCACCGCAGCGGCGGGCACGACTACCAGCGCGTAGCGCTCCAGCTCGTCAGGCGTGGCGGCGTCGAGATCGAGCACGTCGAAGGCCACGCCGGCGTGCCTGAGCCGCTCGGCCAGCGCCCGCGAGCGCGCCGCCTGATCGCAGCCGGCCAGCGCCTCCGGGGGCAGGGCGTCCGCGCCGCGCCGGCCCACCCGCTCCGGCGTGGGCGCGTAGCCCAGCGCGATGGCCGCAGGGACGACGGCGCAGGCGAAGTCGGCGCCGGCGGCGCCAAGCAGCGCGAAGAACAGCCGCGCGTTCCAGAAGCGCGGCGGCACGCTGCCATCCGACCGGACCAGCGCGTTGATCGCCCAGCTCGGCGCGGCGACCGCCGGATGATCGGGCGCGGTCGGTGGCCCGGCATAGACGTTAAAGCCAGCGGCGCCGCCCAGGAATGGCGCGGCAAACACATGATCGTGCGGCGCGCCGATCGCCGAGATAAAGGCCGGGTAGGTCGAGTTGAACTGCCTGAGCAACCGGATGCGCCAACAACTAGAAGAGAACCGCTCCTCGAACGCACCCGCTTCTAGGGGCTCAGGACCAGCCTCGGCATAGGCGTTGTAGCCGGCCCAGCCGGCCGCCCGTGCCAGATCGGCGATCCCCTCCGCGTCCTCCCACAGCGCGCCCGGCAAATCATGACATAGTGGCACGATCCAGCCATCCTCGCGCAGCCACGCCATCACCAGCGCGACAGCCCTGATGGAGGATGGAGGATGGCCCTCGTCAGCGGTCGACGGTTGCCCCTCGTCAGCGGTCGACGGTCGCCCCTCTTCGGTGGTCGATTCTTTGTTCTTTGTTCTTTGTTCTTTGTTCTTTGTAGTCGGTGGTCGGTGGTCGAGCCCGACATCAGGTTGGAGTGCTACAACTGGACCAGCGGGAGATTGGAGCGGCAGCGCCGCGCCGGAGAAGGCGCTGATCCAGCGGCGCGCCTCCTCCAGGTAGCGTGGGTGCAGGAGGCTGGGGCGGGGAAGATCGTCGGCGGGGTGGCGCCACACCTGGCCGTCAGGTTGCCGCGCGTGGATCTCCGGCTGCTCGTAGAGCAGCCAGGGCGGCACACCGCCGGCCAGCAGCCCAGCACCGGCGATCGGGCCGGGCTTGAGCATCACCTGAAACCCCATCCGCCCGCACAGACGCACAAAGCCGGCCAGGTCACGCTGTGGATGCGTGCGGCCGTCGAGATCGAGCGTGTCGCGGCGCGGGACATGCCAGGACCACGGCACGCAGGTCGCGATTGTGTTGGCGCCAAGCTGGCGCATCCGCGCCAGCATCAGCTCCCAATCATCGCGCGGGACGCGGAAATAGTGCAACTCCGCCGACAGCAGCGGCCGATCGGCGAGTGGATGGGCAGGAGACATAGCGATTTACCGGCGTACAACCTCAGTTTTCGCACACAGAAGAATAGCACACTTACGAGCAGCGTGAAGAGCGGGTCTCATAGAGCATTCCTACCGGAGGTAAAAGGGGGTGTGGGAAGCCCCCACAGAAAAGCCCACCCACGTTCCAAATGATGAGGTAAAAGGGGGTGTGGGGGAAGCCCCCACAGAAAAGCCCAACCCACGTTCCAAATGATGAGGTAAAAGGGGGTGTGGGGGAAGCCCCCACAGAAAAGCTCAATCCACGTTCCAAATGATGCGGTAAAAGGGGGTGTGGGGGAAGCCCCCACAGAAAAGCTCACCCACGTTCCAAATGATGTAGGAATGCTCTATACATCGGAGATGGCAAATATCGGTATAATGTCCGGGACATTGCGCGGCCATGCCTACGAAGGAGGAACCATGAACATTACCCCAGGCATCTTCAAGGCCTACGACATCCGCGGCATCTACCCGACCGAGCTGAACGAGGAGGGCGCCTATGCGATCGGGCGCGCGTTCGTGACCTTCCTCAAGGTCGAGCAGGTGATCGTTGGGCGTGATATGCGCCTGTCGGGGCCACAGATCTTCGAGGCGGTCACACGGGGGATTATGGAGCAAGGCGCCGATGTGATCAACATTGGCATGGTCAGTACCGACCAGTTCTATTTCGCCTGCTCCCAGCTCAAGCTCCCCGGCGTGATGGTGACGGCCTCGCATAACCCCAAAGCCTATAACGGCTTCAAGATGGTGCGCCGGATGCCGTACCTACTCAGCGGCAGCGAGGGCATCCAGGACCTGCGCCGGATCGTCGAGACCGACGCCTACGCGCCCGCCTCGCGCAAGGGCAGCATGACCACGGAAGACCTGACCGACCGCTTCGTCGACGCGGTGCTGGGCCTGATCGATGTGTCGGCGCTCAAGGAGCGAACGCAAGGCTCGCCGCTGCGCGTGATCGCCGACACCGGCAACGGCATGGTCGGCCCAATCCTCCAGAAGATCTACGCCCGCCTGCCGGTTGAGCTGATCGGCATGTACCTGGACCCAGACGGCAGCCTGCCCAACCACGGGCTGGACCCACTCCAGCCGGAGAACCGCGCCGAACTCGAGCGCCGGGTCGTCGAGGAGCGCGCCGACGTCGGCTTCGCCTTCGACGGCGACGGCGACCGCTTCTTCACGATCGACGACCGCGGCCAGTTCGTCGCTGGCGACTACCTGACGGCGCTGTTGGGCCGCTACCTGCTGCACAAGCAGCCCGGCAGCAAGATCGTCTATGACGTGCGGGGCTCCTGGGCGGTGCCGGAACTGGTCACGCAGACCGGCGGCATCCCGCTGATGGAGCGGGTCGGCCACGCCTTCATCAAGCGCCGCATGGCCGATGAGGACGCGCTATTCGGCGGCGAGGTGACAGGCCACTACTACTTCCGCGACTTCAACTTCGCCGACTCGGGCATCATCCCGTCGCTGCTGATCCTGGAGATGCTCGCGACCGACGGGGCGCGGCTGTCGGAGCTGCTCGCGCCGCTTGAGGCGAAGTACTTTATCTCCGGCGAGATCAACTCGACGGTGGCCGACGGCAAGGCCAAGATGGAGCAGCTGGCCCAGCGCTACGCCGACGGCAAGGTCGAGCGCATGGATGGCGTCTCGGTGAGCTACGACACCTGGCACTTCAATGTTCGCGGCTCAAACACCGAGCCGCTGCTGCGCCTGAACCTGGAGTCGGTCGCCAGCCCCGAGGAGATGCAGCAGCGGCGCGACGAGGTGCTGGGCTTGATTCGTGGGTAAGGCTGTTTGAAAAGGGGGAGTTTGAGGGGGCCGCCCCTCAAGAATCCCCCTTTCCACCACGGACTACGAGCGACAAATCAACCTTTCAGACAGTCTCCAAGCATAACGGCTACCAGACATACGGGATGAGTCGATACTTCACCTGAGTTCTATAAGCCGCATAGCCAGGTAATTTCGCCAGCAGCGTGCGTTCCTCCAGCGTGGCGCGCCGCGCCAGCATGAGGATAAACATCGCCCCCACCAGCACGCCGGACCAGGAGCCGAGCAGGAGCGACGTGCCCACCACAAAGACCACAATGGCGGCATACATCGGATGCCGCACGTAGTGGTACGGTCCCGTGGCGACCACTTGGTGCCCGCGTTCCTGCTGAATACGGACGACCGGAGACAGGTAGGTATTTTCCCGAAACGTCAGGAACAAGAGGGCAAACGAGCCGACCAGGATGAATGTACCAATGACTTGCAGCCAGAGTGGCACGGGCGACCAGTGCAAGCGCGTCGCATCGAACGACAGGAAACTCAACCACGCAAAGCAGAAGAGCATGAGTAGGGGAAACAGCACCTTATCCCATCCTTGTTGATCGGATGTACGCAAGCGCATACGTTCCTGGAGCAATGCCGGATTGTGCCGCATGAGCCAGAACGTGATGGCAAGATAGAAACCAAAGAACAGCGTGAGAAACATCCAACCGGCACCCCAAGCGAGGGTGCCCGCTGGAAGGAACAGGGCCAGGGCGAACAACACAAAAAAGCCGACGAATTGGCCGATCATCTGTTTGAGCATGCCATGCATAGATAGCCTACCTCGCTTCATTGACGGGAAACAGTGCGCACTGCCAGGCGATTGATGGCAGCGCACAGTTTCAAGATCATCTCGTATTGGTAAGACGAAATATATATTTAGCCAATACTAAATATACAGGAATATGATGACCTTGTCAATCGGTCGGAAGGGCGAGGACGATGGTTGAAGCACGCGCGAAGCTAGATGTCATCGCGCTGGATAGCGGAGTCGGCAGCTATATAGCATTCCTAAATGAGTTGTAAAAGGGGGGTGTGGGGGAAGCCCCCATAGAAAAGCCCACCCACTTTTACAACTCAAATAGGTTTACTATAGCAGCATTAACAATTTTTCAAGATGCTCTTGATGATGGTCGTAAGAACCCAGGAGAACGAGACAGAGAGGGTGCCCTTTCAGCCAGGGGTATTTTCCCGCGTCTAACAGATCCCTTTCAGAGATCCCCTCCGCAGCTTCCAGGAAGCGTTGAAATCCTGCTCTCCAATCTTGATACACGCTCGACCAGGGCTGGTCACGGTAGGATTCATAAATCCAGGCATTGACGGGATCGGTATTTTCTTCCGCCTCCGGGTCTAACTCCGCAGGCCAGTTGGGAAACTCGGGTTCCCGATCGAGCAGAGCGGCTTCCAGCCGTGCGATGGAACGCTGCTGCCAAGCCATCATGTGAGCGATGACATCCTTAATCGGTAGCTCGGAAGGCAGAAGTGAGGTGGTGATTTGCTCCTCATTCATGCCGGCAAGCAGTTCTTCCCACCGATTGAACTCCTCGTTCAGCGCTGCCAGGATATGTTGCTTCATGTTCATGATCTTCTCCTAATCAACTTCACTATCAGAACACATTCCCATCTTCCGCGCGCATATACAGGACCGGGGTAGCAAACTCGCGATTATCAAGACCCAACTCCTGCGACACGGCGTTGCGTGCCGACTGCGTGGCCCAGTCGATCGGTTTACGAGCAGCGACAGACGTGTAAAAGTCTTCCAAAAAAATCTTGGCGGTTTGAATAAGGACTTTGTACTGCATGGAGAGAACGGCAGGCATACCACGCTGAACCAACTTGGGCGCGATACCTAAAAAGCCTTGCGGATCGTCGCTCTTGGCGCTCTCGCAGGTCGCCAGGTTGATCAGTCCCAGGTGATCATCGTATCCCAGGTACAGATTGGCGAATCGTTCGTCGTCCACCAGCCATGTTTCGCCAATTTCCTCATCCACCAACGCCAGATAACCCTTGCCATCTTTGTAGATGCCATGGCCGACGAACTGGATAATGTCCGGTTTTCGCTGGAGCAGGGCGTTGCGAATTTCTTTGCGCGTCGCCCGTTTGACAGTCTGCAAGGTCATTTGCCCGCTTGCGAAAGGCCCCGCGAGCGCACCGTTGATGATCGCTTCCCATTCGTCCGGCGGGAGCCGGGTCTGGTCGGTGGGGTCGGCGATAATGGCCAGCATATGCAGCGGTCCTTCGCGGCGGCGCACCCGCTCGGGCGGCAAAGGCAGATTCAGGTACCGAGAGAGCACAGTAGCCGGGTTAATCGCCAAGAAGTAATCGCCCTGAGTCCGGTAGAGAAATTCCAGCGGCAGGCTGGCGATGCTCTCGGCTTCGATCCGCAATCGCAGCCGCATCCTGGCTTTCTCCAGCCGGGCGCGCGCTTCGGTCTGGTGGAAATGGGTGTGAATGTCACCCTGGAAAAGCCAGCTATACAGCTTCTGCCCTACTTGCTTGAGCAAATCGGCATCGGTTGCGCGCTTTTCTATTAAATTCAGCGATAACCGAATGTCGCCGGGTACCTGGGTCGAGATGTCGGCAGTGGCCTGGCCCTCGGGTGAATTGGCTATGGTATGACCATTGGGCGCAATGTGCAGATCGAAATCAATATACTGTTCCAAATCTCCAGAAAGATTTTGAGTTCTCTCCCGGATTTCCCTCTGCTCTTCCTTTGCTTGTGCGCCTGACCTTATCTTTTTCCTTTCCAAATCTCCAGAAAGATTTTGAGTTCTCTCCCGGATTTCCCTCTGCTCTTCCTTTGCTTGTGCGCTTGACCTTGTCTTTTCCAACTCATTAATGTAGGAAACAAGAGAGTTAATAGTATTTTTGATTTCGTCAATTTCAATCTGAACATATGGAGGCACATGCAATCCAAACTTAGCTGCCCGTAGCTCTAGCACACGAAGGACCCTTTTATGCTCACGAATTAACTGCCAATTATGGGCAATGTCTTCCTCGAGATCGCTGTTGGAATCCATCTCTTCCTCGTTAATATTAGGATAGATACGTCACATTATAGGTGGGTTTGGCGCATTGTAAAGGGGTGAGTTGAGATGAAAGCGGTACAGCCCAATTGCGCCGGTAGCCTTTGACCTTTGTCAGTTGCACTTCGTAGGCGCTACGCAAGCGCGCCGCCGCTTCTTCGCGTTGCAGCCACGGCGACGCGCCAAGGCCGATGCTTTGCGGCTTGTCGAAATCGGGCAGCGTGACTTTGTCGCCGCACTCATCACAGAACATGAACGGCTTGCGCTCGCGCACGCGCTCGATCACGGTAGCGCGCTTTTGTTGATGTCGATTGGCGCAAACGACAGGCGGGAACGGCGTTACCTCCACATCGCGCTGATACAGGAACTGCTCGAACAATTCCTGAAACTTGTCGCGCCCGCCGCCAGGTATCCGGTCGCCGTAATACAGCACCAACTCAAGCTCGCCCTGGCGGTCTTCGATCAGGCGGAAGCCGCAGATTTGGCCCTCATCCATTTCGTATTGCGCCTGGTTCTGCCACTGGTTGATGCGGGTGAACGAGGGCGTGTAGCCGAGCAAGACCACCAGCGAGGCATACAGGTTTTCCACCCGCCCACGCACCACGTAGGAGATGTCGTCGGTTGCGGGCAGGTCATCCTTCAAAGGGCGCTTTTGCTTGATCAGGCCGGGGAAGATCAGCAAGGTCTCGTCGCCCAATGTCTCACGGAAGCAGATGTTGTGCTGCAAGAAGCGCAGGATGGCGGCGTCGAGCAAGATCTGGCTTTCGGCCGGCGCTAGGCCCACGAGCTCGTCGAACGGATACGTGCCCTGCAAGAGTTCGGTCTCGCTCACGGCGCCCAATTCGCGCGGATGTTTGTCGGCCAGCAACACGATCGATGAGGCCAGCGTCACCAGCAACTCGGGCGTGAGCAGGATGTGTTGCTCGCCGGCCGAGCTGTGCAGGACGGCGACGTAGCCGTGCGTTTCCAGGTGCCCCACCGCCGTCATCATCTCGGCATCGGTGAAGCGCCAGTCACGATCGGTCGCCTGGAGTTGCTCGCGCAAGGCAAGCGGGCCGACCAGCACGCCTTCGCGGTCGGGCTTTTCTTTGAGCGTCAGCACGTAGTCTTTGATGCGCTTGAAGGTGACGGTCGTCACCGTCGCCGTCATCTCCTCCCACGGGATCTGCGCCTTGAGCGTTTCCAGCAGCGCCTCCAGCCCTTCGCCGCTCATGGCACTGGTGCTGAGGTAGCCACCGTAAATGCCGTAGCGCTGGCAGAACTGTTCCAGTTCCTGTTGCGAGAGGGCCGGCGCACCGCGATCCACCCGTGCGCCCACCAGCACGGTCGGCGGCAGTTGGCCCTTGCCCTTGAGCTGCTCCAGCCAGAACTGCACACCCTTGAGCGGCTCCTGTCGATTGCTGGGGTCGAACAGCACCAGCGCGGCGGCGACGTTCTCCAGGAAGATCGAGTGGATTTGCCGATAGACGTGCTGACCCGCCAGATCCCACAGCACCGCTTCGCACTCGGTGCCATCTTTGCGCTTGAGGCCGAGCTGTGAGATCGGCCAGAACTGCTGACCGTGCGTGGAGGCGTGCTCCTTGAACTCGCCATGCGCCAGCCGCCAGCCCAGCCCGGTTTTGCCCACACCCGAATCACCGACCAGGACGAGTTTGGCGGTGGTGTAGTGGACGCTCGCCTGTGCCTGGCTGAGCAGCAGCGCTTCGTCCAGCTCCCAGATGCGGATGATGGTGTCTTTTTCTCCCAGCGTTGCCAGCACAGGCAGTCGGGGGTGAAAAGCGATGCCAGCCCAGTTGCTGCCTTGTTCAGCACTCTCGGGAATTACTGCTAGTTCCGTCCAAGAATCCGTGCGCCAAAGGCGGACAGTGTTATCCCAAGATTTGGAGGCTAAAAGCTGGTTATCAGCAGAAAATGGGATGCTAAAAACAGCACCGGTATGCGCTTCCAGCGTCTGCAAATGCTTGCCGCTGACGGCGTCCCACAGGCGGATTGTTTGGTCACTCGAAGCCGAGGCGAGGCGCTGACCATCCGGCGACCATGTCACGCTAAGAACAATTTCGATTTGCTCTTCCAGTGTCTGCAAATGCTTACCGCTGACGGCGTCCCACAGGCGGATTGTTTGGTCACTCGAAGCCGAGGCGAGGCGCTGACCGTCCGGCGACCACGCCACGCCATAAACTCCATTGGTATGCTCTTCCAGAGATTGCAAATGCTCGCCGCTGGTTGCGTCCCACAGGCGGATTGTTTGGTCATCCGAAGCCGAGGCGAGGCGCTGACCGTCCGGCGACCACGCCACGCTTACGACCCCTTTGGTATGTCCTTCCAGCATTTGCAGCTGTTTGCCGCTGGCCGCATCCCATAGGCGGACGGTTTCATCACCTGAAGCCGAAGCGAGACGCTGACCATCCAGCGACCACGCCACACCTCTGACGGACCAAGTATGCCCCTGCAAGGTGTGCACACACTCTCCGCTGCGCGCATCCCAGATACGAATGGTTTTATCATAGGAAGGCGAGGCGAGGTATGCGCCATCCGGCGACCAAGCGATGCGGGCTATATACCCTGTATGCCCGCGCAAGACTTGACGCAGGGTGAGGCCGGGCACGGGAGAGCCACCGATTTCGGTGAAGTCTTTGGCCTTCCGCTCTTCCTGCTCAGGCGGCGCCAGGGGCGGCGGGGATTCGGGTTCAGGAACAGGTTGTGTTCGTCTAGATTTTCGTTTGCTCATGTACGTTGCTCCGCGGATGCGTGCGCTGCAATCCAGGTACGCAGGCGTGCTTCCCACGTCGGTTCGTCCGCAAAACATGCAGCAACCCAGGCGTATCGTCGATCAATGTGCCAGGGTTACGTCAAAGTCAAGGGTGCTAAGGCTACCGGCTACTGGATGTTGTTCAACATTGCTCGAACACTTCTCTCGCTTGCTGCGCTCCCTGGCTCCCTCGTGATGCCAGTATGCGAACGGCGTCACCGCTTTGCCGAGCCATTCGCTGCTGTCACACCGCCACCTGTTACCTTCGGATACACTGCCGCTATCGTTACCCTGCCGCATGTCCCCTGTTGACATGCCATTTGTCCCCTTTACTCTGTGACATGTCCCCTTTTGACATGCCATTTGTCCCCTTTACTCTGCCGCATGTCCCCTCTTGACATGTCATTTCTCACCTTTACTCTGCCGCATGTCCCCCTTGACATGTCATTTCTCACCTTTACTCTGCCACATGTCCCCTCTTGACATGCCATTTGTCCCCTTTATACCGGCGTTTGTCCTTCGCCGCCGTGCCCGATGCGATTGGCCTCCAGGGCCACGTACCAGCGCCACTGGGCTTCATCGAGCCGGCTGAACAAGAGATCCTTACGAGCACATAGGACTTCGGCATAGCGCTGGCTGTCTGCGGCGAGACACCGGCGTGAGCATTGTGAAGAACACAACAAAGCGCTCACAATGTTTCGTAGCGATGTTTCCTTGAGCCAGCGCCTGCTGATTGTAACATAACGTGAGAGGCACGGGAAGAATACGTATCAAAAGACAATGAGATGATCTATAATGTCGTCGCTGAAATGCCTGGCTTGTGCTCCGGGCGATCGTATCCAAGATTATCGCAGTTGCGCTTGACGAACCATATCACTCAACCTGGCCCTGCAAGCGGGCGCCGCGAGCTGCTGCCGGCGGCGGGCGTCGCGCTGGCGGCCCTGGCGCTGTACGTCGCCACGCTCCCGCCGGGGCTGCTGTGGGGCGGCGGCGACTTCGCCCGCTTCCAAACCTGGGCCTTCCTCGGCCGCATCGAGGGCGGGGTCGACATCTTCGCCCACCCGCTGTGGGTCATCCTGGCGCACCCGTTCACCTGGCTGCCCATCCGCGACCCAGCCTGGCGCGCCAGCCTCGCCAGCGCCGTCTTCGGCACCGGCGCACTGGTGTGCGTGTTCCTGTCGGCCCGGCTGCTGCGCGCCTCGCTCCCGGCGGCCCTGCTGGCGACGGCGGCCCTGACGCTCTCGCACACATTCTGGACCTACGCGGTCATGCCCAAGGTCTACTCGCTCAACGCGCTGATGCTGGCGGCGTGCCTGTACCTGCTACTACGCTGGCGGGTCGGCGGCAACGCGATTCCGCTGTGCCTGTTCGCCTTTCTCTTTGGCCTCAGTCTGCTCAACCATCTGGTGATGACAACCGCCGCCGCCGGGTTCGCCGCGTTCATCGGCTTTACTGTGTGGCCCGCGCGCCGCAACCCTGGCGCCTGGGTCGCGCTGCTGGCCGCCGCGATCTGCTTCGGTATGGGCCTCGCGCCGTACCTCTACCTGACCGTCCAATCCGGCACGGCCCAGGCCACCGGGAGTACCGCCGGCGGGTTTGTTAAAGGGCTGCTATACGCGTTTACACACCCTTTGGCGTTGCTCAAAGGCATCAGCTGGGGAGTCGCGCTGGCCGTCTACCAGTTCCCGATCAGCGCCGTCGCCGGGCTGGCCGGCCTCTACGCGCTGTGGCGGCGCGACACCGCCATGCTCGCAGCGATCGGCCTGATCATCCTGGGCACGTTTGCCTTCCTACTGGGCGCTCTCGACCCGAACGCCGGCGGCGTGTATGTGTGGAACCTGCATTACTATTTGCAAGCCTATGTCGCCTTCGCGCTGGCCATGGCCCCCGGCTTCGACGCGATCTGGCAGGCATGGTGCCGCCATCGCCAGCGCTGCCAGGCCCTCGCCGCCGCGCTCACGATCGCCGCGCCGCTGCTGCTCTACGCCATCGCCCCGGTGGCCGCGCGCCCATTCCTGAGCAACGTCCCCGACTTCCGGCCGCTGCCGGGGCGCGACAACCTGCGCTACGTCCTTTCGCCCTGGAAGCAGGACGAGACCGGGGCACGCGACCTGGGCGAGGGCATGCTGGCGGCCATGCCGCCGGGCGGCGTGCTCTTCGCCGACTACAGCCTCTGGGCGGTCGTCCAGTACCTTCAGGTAGTCGAGGGGCAGCGACCAGACGTCGAGCTAGTGCTGCTGACCGGGCGCGACCAACTCGCGACGATCCTGGCCTACCAGGCGCACCCGAACCTGTTCCTGGCCGACACGTACCGATATTACGATCTTCAGCACATCCAGGAGCGCTTCGAGCTTGAGCCGGCGCCGCCGATCTACCGGCTGGTGCCGAAATGAGTAAAGCTGATACCATTCCCGTCCTGATGCTTACCGGGCCGGTGGGCGCCGGCAAGACAACCGTCGGCATGGCGATCTCCGAACATCTCCACCAGGCCGGTACGGCCCACGCCTTCGTCGATCTCGACTGGCTGAGCTGGTGCTACCCGGCGCCACCGCACGACCGGTTCCACGCCGCGCTGTGCCTGCACAACCTGGCCGCCGTCTGCGCGAACTACCGGGCGGCCGGAGCCGAGCGCCTGGTCCTCGCCGGTGTGGTTGAGACCTGCGCGGAGCGTGCCGGGTACCAGGCCGCCATCCCCGGCGCCGAGCTAGTGGTCGTGCGCCTCCAGGCGACATTGCCCACGCTCCTGGGCCGCCTGGCGGCACGCGAAAGCGGCCCAAGCCTGGCCTGGCACCAGCAGCGCGCCGGAGAGCTAACCGCGCTGATGGAGCGCAACCGCGTCGAGAACATGCTCGTCGATACTGAAGAAAAAAGCATCGCCGAGATTGCCGGGGAGGTGTTGGCGCGGATCGGGTAGGGCCAACATGTTCTAAGACAAGGTTTCAGAAGGGCCAATCTGACTTTACACTCTGCTCGAACCTACTGACAAAACAACTCCCTGGTGGTATGGTTGAAATGTCACAACCAACCAGTCACCAGGGAGGAACCAATGGTTCACACATCCTAGCACGCCCGAACAGCGGGCGCAATGGAGTGCCGAAATGCTGGCTCATCCTACTCAGTATGGCCTGATTACTCGCCTCAGCCGTGAGCACAACATCTCGCGCCCGACCTTGTACGCCTGGCGTCAGCGCGCCCAGCAGACCCTGCTTACCGCCTTTGAGCCAGCCTCTCCACCTGATGCCACTCCTATCTCGCTCGAACGCCAAGTCTTGACCGTGCTCGTTCATGGTCACGCTTCTGAGCGTGGCATTCAAACGTGTCTGCGCACCCTGACCGAGCAGGGCATCAGCTTGGCCACGATCTGCTCGATACTCCAGCAAGCCTCTCAGCGTGCGCTCTCTTGGATGCAAACCAATCTGCCCTGCTCCACTCGTGCGCTGGCCTTGGACGAAATCTACGCCAACGACCGTCGTGGCGCCATTCTCAATGTGGTTGATGTTCACTCTGGCGTGGTCTGGACCAGCGTGGGACCGCTCCCCGTTGACACTGAGAGTTGGATCTTGGTCTTGTGGGAGCTTGAAGAGCGTGGCTTGCGCTGGGATCGAGTTGTGCTGGATGGTGGCGCGGCCTGCCTGGCCGCCTGTCGCACTGTCACTCCCGATCTGCCACTCCAAGCTGACCAATGGCATGTGCTGCACTCTTGTTCGCAACTGCTGGGGCGGCTGAAAAAGCAACTGCGCACCCTCAAAGCTCAGACTGCGGTGGTCGAGCGCCAAGCCGCGCGCATCGCGGCTGGCAAGCGTCCGCTGGGAAGGTGCCCCAAGACTGATCTGAGCGCTCATACTCAGGAGCTGGCAGCAGCCGAGCAACTGCTTGGTGCGCTGAACTATCTGATGGGCGAACTGCATCGGTTGCTGGAGGTGGTGGTGCTGGACGGGCGTGGCTTGCTCTCGGCTTTGATGCGCCAAGCCGAAGTCGATGTTGTGTTGAGCCTGATTGGCGAACTGGCAGAGCAGGCGCCTGCACCACAGCTTGCACAGGTGCAGCGCTTGCAGGCACTGCTCGTTGACAGGCTGCCAGAGATGCTGACCTTCGTGCCACAAGTGGCGCAGGTTCAGCACGATCTGCAAACCGTGTTGCCACACACACACCAAGCACTGCTGGGCTGGGCTTGGCTGCATCGGCGAGAATTGGGCTGGAACACGGAGCAGGTGCTGGCGGCAGTGCCGGAGAGCTGGCGAGTAGCGGCGCGGGTGCTGTGGAAGAGTTGGGAGCAGGCAGTGCGGGTATCGAGCGCGGTCGAGCGCTACCACTCGATCCTGCGACCACATCTGGCGGTGCATCGCAGCTTGTCGAATGGGCTGTTGGCGTTGATAGCGGTCTGGCATAATCATCGAGTGTTCACTCGCGGTGTGCATAAAGGTAAGAGTCCACTGCATTTGAGCGGGATGCTCTCTGCGCCGACAGACTGGCTGGTGGCACTTGGCTACCCGCCCCCTGAGGAGGTCAGGCCTACGGTGGCGCCTGCCAAGACCCTGGCGGCATGATGCCGAACTGTAAAGTACCTATGAACCTTGTCTAACACGAAAATAGGGGTTGCGAGCGGCCATCAAGCCGCCACAGCCGTTACGGGTTCGAGATGGACTTTGTAGCCGAGTTGGGCGATGCGCCGCTCCAGCCGATGGACGATCCGATCTTTCTGCCGCTCATCGAGCGCAGCGGCGCCGCGCTCTTGATAGACCTCGCCGGTCTTCAGCAGCGTGTAGACAATCACGAGAATCTTATGCGCGAGAGCTACAATCGCTTTCTTCTTGCCACGGCGTGCCGCCAAGCGGCGATAAAAGGCCGCCAAGAATGTCTCACTCTGCTTGACCGCCGCCCAGGCCGCCTGGATCAAGGCGCTGCGCAAGTACTTGTTCCCATCGCGGATGCGCGTCGACTTGCGTTTGCCAGCGCTCTCGTGCTGACCGGGTGCCAGCCCAGCCCAGCTGCCTACGTGAGCGCTGCTGGGGAAGCGACTCATATCGGTTCCCAGTTCGGCCACAATCGTCTCGGCGATGCGACTGCCAATTCCCGGAATAGCATCGACGATCGCCTGAGCGGCCCACGCTCCGCAGGGCGCAGTCGGCGCATCTGGCGCGATCGTGTCTTTGTCGGGCCCTTCGCCCCCATCTGTAGGCGGCATCGGCCGCGTGCCCTCAATCGCCGCACGGATCTGCTCGTCAAAAGCGGCAATCTGCTCGTCGAACACGTCAAGCAGTGCCAGATGTTGCCCGATCATGAAGGCGTGATGCTCAAGCAGCGTGCCGCGCAGCGCCTGCTCCAACTCGGCTCGCTTACTCCGCAGTCGCCCCTTGGCCAGCTCTGCCAGTTCCGTCACATCCGTCTGACCATCCACCAGCGCTTGCAGCATCTTTCTCGCCGACACGCCGGTGATGTCGGTCACCACCGAGGCCAGCTTGATGTTGGCCCATTCCAACACCTTCTGCATGCGGTTGACCACACTGGCGCGCTCCTGCACCAGATGGGTGCGCTGGCGGGTCAGGTCGCGCAGGGCTCGTTGGGGCGCTGGCGGGATGAAGGAGGGTCGCAGCAAGCCATGGGCGAGCAACTCGGCGATCCACTCGGCATCGCGAACGTCGGTCTTGCGGCCGGGGACATACTTGATGTGAGCGGCATTGACAACCAGAACCGTGAACGACCCTTCCAGCAGATTGTAGACCGGCTTCCAGAACTCGCCGGTGCTCTCCATCGCGACGTGGGTCACCTCCAAACTGGCCAGCCACGCGGCAAGGTTGAGCAACTCGGCGGTGGTGGTGTCAAAGCTGCGCAGATGTGTTGTCAGCGTGCTATCGGCAGCCACCAATCGCACGCTCACAACGACCGACTTCTTGTGAACATCCACCCCAGCACAGCGCGTATGGATAAGTTGCATGGCGAACCTCCCAAGACCAAACAAACGAGTGCGCAGGCTGGTCAGATGCCGGTTAGTCCAGAAACTAACACGCGTGCTTCGCGGTCGGAACCGCTGATCACAGAACAGTGTGCCATTCGGCATCCAGATCAATCTGATGTACAGGCTCACGGCACTAAGCAAACATCGACCTTGGGACCAGCCATTTGGGATGAGATTCTACCATTTTCATGCACCAGTGTGCGGCGTAGCCGCATGGACATCTGATGTGAAAATAGGGGAGTTTGAGGGGCGGCCCCTCAAGAAAAGCCCTCCCATATTTTCATGCATCAGGGTGCGGCGCAGCCGCATGAGGCCTAACGTATTTACGATATCGAAGGCACACTGACGCGCTTCGCTTTCCGTGATGGGCGCTACGTGGACGCATACATGATGGCGCGATTACGTTAAGACAGAGTCAGTTGTCAGTTGCAGCGCAACTGACAACGGACAACTGACAACTGACAACGGACAAGGGGGTATTGTGTTCGACCTGAAGCAATTCCACGCCGTGCTGCTCGACATGGACGGCGTGCTCTACCGCGGCCCGCAGCCGCTGCCGGGCGTCAACGAGATGCTGGCGCTGTTCGCCCGGCGCGGCATCACCTACGCCTGCGTGACCAACAACTCGACGCTGACGCCGGAGCAGTACGAGGCCAAGCTGTCCGGCATGGGCATCGCCATCCCGGCCGCGCAGGTCGTCACGTCGTCGGTGGCGACGCGCCGCTACCTGGAGAGCCAGGCGCCGCGCGGCACCCCGGCCTACTGCATCGGGATGCACGGGCTACACGAGGCGCTGTTCGGCGACGGCCACTTCGTCTACGACGAGCGCCAGCCGCGCTTCGTCGTCGTCGGGCTGGACTTCGAGGCGACCTACGCGAAGTTCCGCGTCGCCGGGCTGGCCATCCGCGCCGGGGCGCGCTTCATCGGCACCAACCCAGATGTGACGTTGCCCACCGACGAAGGGATCGTGCCGGGGGCCGGCTCGCTCCTGGCGCTGCTCCAGGCGGCGACCAATGTCGAGCCATTTGTGATCGGCAAGCCGGCGCCGGCGATGCTGGAGGCGGCGATCGACATCCTCCACGCCGACCCACAGCGCACGCTGGTGATCGGCGACCGCTTGGACACCGACATCGCCGGGGCTGCGGCGGCCAACCTGGCCTCGGCGCTGGTGCTCACGGGCGTGACGACGGTGGAGGAGCTGGAGTTGAGCGCGCTCAAGCCGGATGTGGTGTTTCCGGGGCTGCCGGAACTGGTGACGGCGTGGAGGGATTGAACGAGGAAGACAAGATTCTTTGGAGCTTTACAGTTCGTGGAAAAAAGGGGGGTTTGAGGGGGCAGCCCCCTTAGTCTCCCCCACCTACATTGTAAAGTCGAATGGCGTCTTCCGAAACCTTGTCTGGCTGACGGAAAAAGTGCTTGAAATGGCATAGGACCTATGCAGCCCGGAGCGATGATGAAGAGGCTGGCTGGGGCACCTCCGCTGCTTCCACTACCTCCGCTATTCCTCGTTCAGCGCCCTCCGCCATTCCTCGTTCAACCCCCTGCTTGATCCACAGCCGCGTCAGCGTGAACGCCTGGGAGAAGCCCTTCAGCTCGCGCTGGAACGTCTCGCCCCGCGGAGCCTCGCGCTCCAGCACCCGCCGCACGCCAGGGTCGCTCAGGATCTCGTCGGTGATCACAATATCGCCGCCCAAGCTGGCGTTCTGGACGCGCGCCGCGATGTTGACGGTCGAGCCGAAGTAGTCCAGCAGGTCGTTGGCATTGACGGCGATGCAGGGGCCGCGGTGCAAGCCCAGCTTGACCTGGAGCGCCGGGTTGCCCTGGGCGATCTCGCCGGCGGTGAACTCGCGCTGGATCTCCAGGCCAGCCTCGACGGCATCCTCGGCCGACGCGAAGACCGCCATCACCGCGTCGCCGATCGTCTTGACCAGCGCCCCGCGCCAGCGCCCGATGATCCGGCTCATGACGCCGAAGTGATCGCGAACGCGGGCGTAGGCCGGCGAGTCGCCGATCGTGTCGTAGATCATGGTCGAGTCTTTCAGGTCGCTGAACAGGAATGTCAAGTTGCGGATGGAGACCCCCAGCCCCGGCGCCAACACCTCGGAGGAGAAGAGCTGGCGGAACTCGGCCAGCGCCGTCACCAGCGCGGCGCTGGCGGCCTGGGCGCTCCAGGCGCTCTGCTCCAGCATGACCAGCAGGTTCTGATCGGTGGTGTTCTCCAGGATCAGCGCCACCTGGCCGGGCGTAAGCTCCTCGACCTCGGCCACGATATCGTCTTCGGCGAAGCGGATGCGCGCAGATTGAGCGCCGGCGTCCGCAGCGGCATCGATCGCCATGCGCGGGGTGATCTGAGGGCTGCGCAGGCGGTACGACCCGGCCGGGAGCCGCAACCGCAGCTCCTTTGTGCTGCCGGCCGGCAGCCAGAGCTGGGCCATGACGTGGCGCGTATTGGCCGGCCCGCCGATGCAGAAAGAGGCGTCGATCGCATCGCGGATGTCGGGGCTCACACTGAAACGCAACTCAACTGACTCGTCGAAATTAACGTCGTAGCGGATGTTGCACGAGCCGCAGTGGGCCTCGCCGGACAGGTCGGACAGCGTAGGAGTATGCGCACTGGCGCCCCGGCAGTTCGGGCAGATCACATCCCACTCAAGGTTGAGCAGGCCGCTGCGGGTGGCGTACAGAAACATGCGCAGCACATCCAGCCGCGGCTCGCCCCAGCGATCAGCCAGCGCAAACGGGCGCATGCGAACTACCTCGGGGTCGTCGGCGGCGCAGAGGTGATCCGCAAGCCGATCGACCAGGTCCGGTCGGACGGCGAACTGGCGCAGCCGGCCACGCCCAAGCTCCAGGCGCGCAGCGTTCACGACCGGGCGGCGCGGCGGCGGCGGAACGACCTCCCCAGCGGCGCGGGCGAGATCGCCGAGCGAGCGGTAGACCCGCATCAGGTCGCCCAGCATCTTCTGCCCGATGACCAGCGGAGCGCCCAGCCGGCCAAACAGGTTGCGCGGCAGGATGCGAACCTCCACATCGACCTGGGTGCGGCCATCAGGCAGCGCTGTGAGCCGCGTGCTGGTATATAGCCGCTCGACCGGGATCGGCGAGTCGAACGCGCGCTGGCTCTCGAACCACTGCTCGAAGATCCACTCGAAAGGAAACTCGCGCCAAGTGACCGGGACTTTCATGAAGTGGCCGTGGACGCGCCGGACCATGTCTTGATCGGGCACGATCTGCTCGGAGGCCGGGAGCCCGGTCAGGCGATTGACCCGGTCGGTATCGGAGAGGAGCGGCCAGAGGCGCTCGGGCGAGGCATCAAGGATAATCTGCCTGCTCAAATTGATCGTGTCGGACGGCATGACCAGAAAACCTTCCACGAGGAATAATATGTTGCTGCGTGTATTATACTTGTCTAACAGTACCACTGAAGCCCTTTTCATTACAGTATGGCATATTCAAAGCTCACGCGGATCGGCCAACGGAAGTACGGCACCCTTGGTATAGTCAATCATTTACCCTCTACGATTACTGCCCGTAGCGTTCTGGAAGTGGGAGAAAACAGGATCGTGGAGGGCGACCCCTCCACACCTCCCCTTTTCCTCTGGCCCTGAACGTGGGAGAAAATAAGATCGTGGAGGGCGACCCCTCCACACCCCCCTTTACCTCTGGCTCTGAACGTAGGAGAAAACAGGATCGTGGAGGGCGGCCCCTCCACACCTCCCCTTTTCCTCTGGCCCTGAACGTGGGAGAAAACAGGATCGTGGAGGGCGACCCCTCCACACCTCCCCACTCTCTTTTAGCTCGATCACTCCTGCCTCGACAGCAGCCCAATTTGCCGCAGCATACCGGCCAGATCCCACACGCGCGTGTCGGCAATCGCCATGCCGCTGCGATACTTGATAATGCTGACGCCCTTGACACTGACCCGCTTGCCGGTCGCCGGGATGCCCAGCAGCGTCCCGCGGTGGGTGCCGCTGCTGGTCCACTCGACCACGACGGTATCGCCCTCCGCCACGAGCCGGTCGACCCGCACATGCGCGTCGGGGATGGCCGCAAAGTGGCGGTCGTAGAGCGCGGCGATCGCGTCGGGGCCGATGGCCGGCCGGGCGACGGCGACATCGCGCAGCTCGGCGTCGTCCGCGAAAAAGGACGCGGTCGCGTTGGCATCGTGGGTATTGAACGTGTCAAAGATCTGCTGTGTACGTGCCTTGAGATCGGCGACGGACATGGTCGATCCTCCTTTCTGAACACCGTGTCGCCTGCTATAGTTCTTTAGACAAGGTTTCGGAAGGCGCCATTCCAGTTTACAATGTGGGTGGGGGGAGACTGAGGGGGCTACCCCCTCAAACCCCCTTTTTTCACAGAACTGTAAAGCTCCCAAGAACCTTGTCTTAGAGACTGGTGGAAAGGGTTTCTTGAGGGGCGGCCCCCTCAAACTCCCCCTTTCAAACAATCTCTTAAAAGAAACTATAGCTATCGAGGGTGCTCTCCCTTCTCATCGCTGAGATGAGTGTAGCGGGAGGGTCTTACCGGAGTCTTGCGGGGGTCTTAATGTCGCGCCGATCTGGGACGCAAACTGGGGTGGAGTGAATAAATGCCAAGGTACTTCACCTCTTATTTATCAACGATTTTCGCCGGTCCCGGCGAAAATCGTTGATAAATAAGAGGTGAAGTACCGCTCTGCCGAAGGCTAAAACCACGTTTGGTAGATGACCGCGTAAGCCATATTAGATCACGCGGTCGTTGCCGCCATCCACCGGGATCTGCGCGCCGGTCGTCCTGGCGAACAGTGGCCCGCACAGCTCGGCCGCCAGCTCGGCCACGTCGCGGCTAGTTACCTCGACGCGCAGCAGATTGTTGGTCTTGTACTGCTCGACGCTCATCCCATAGTTCGCCGCTCGCGTTCGCAGCACCTCCTCGGTCCACAGCCCGGTATCGAAGACGGCATTCGGGTGGAGCACATTGACGCGGATGCTGTCGCCGCCCCACTCCAGCGCCGCGACGCGGGCGAGCTGCGTCAGCGCGGCCTTGGAGGCCGAGTAGGCGGCGGCACCCGGCCCTGGCGCGGGCACGTTCTTCGAGCCGATCACCACCACGCGCCCACCCTGCGGCGCCAGCTTGAGCAATGGGTGCGCCGCTCGCATGAGCGACAGGTTGGCATCCAGATTCACCCGCATCGTTCGGCCCCACTCGTCGAGCGGCAGCGCCGCGATCGGGCGGCTGGAGGGGAAGATCCCGGCGTTCAGGATGAGCATATCCAGCCCGCCGAACGCCCGCGCGGCCGTCTCCAGCGCCTGGTCGAGCGCAGCCTCGTCGGTCACGTCGCAGCGCAGGCCCAGGACGGCGGGGCGGGGGAACAGCTCGGCGACCGCCGGGTTCAGGTCGAGCGCCACGACCGCCGCACCGCGCGCCCGCAGCGCCTCCACACACGCCTTGCCGATCCCCGACGCAGCGCCGGTAACAAGCGCCACCTCGCCGGCGAACACCGGCGGCCGGCCGGCGCGCTTCAGCTTGGCCTGCTCCAGATCCCAGTACTCCACGTCGAACAGTTCGCGCGCCGGGAGCGCCTGGTAGCCGCCGAGCGCCGTGGCCCGCAGGATGATGTCGATCGTATGGCGATAGATCTCCTCGGCGATCGCCGCGTCCTTGGCCGTCCGGCCGATCGCGCACACCCCCAACTGCGGGTCGAGGATGATTCGCGGCGCCGGGTCCAGCATTGTCAGCGGGCCACCGGCGTGGCCGGCGAAGTACTGCCGGTAGGCGTCGGTATACGCCGCCACATCGCGCCCGATCAGCGGCAGGCGCTTGGTGCGGATGATATGGTCGGGCGTGGCCGGCCCCTGCTGGGCGATCTCTGCCAGGTCGGCGCGCTGGGCGAAGGCGCCGCACTGCGCGTCCTGGTGGGCGGCCATGATCATCGGCGCGCCGGCGGCGACCGAGACCTCGCGGCGTAGGGCGGCCAGCTCGTGGCGCAGTGTCGCCGGCGGGGCGGGCACATCAGGGATGGCGATCTGCCAGGCGTTGTGCCGGGCAAGGTACGTCTCGGCAGCAGTGATCAGATCGATCATCCGCTCGTAGGCCTCGCGCGCCGTGGCACCGAACGAGAAGATCCCGTGGTTCAAGAGGATCATACCGATCGTGCGCGGGCCGGCCTGCTGGGAAAATAGCTCGGCGCACACCTTCGCCAGCGCAAAGCCCGGCATGACATACGGGACAATCACCACCGTGTCGCCGTAGGCCTCGCGCACCCGCTCGGCCCCGTTGGGCGTGTTGCTGATCGCGATCAGCGCGTCGGCGTGGGTGTGGTCGACGAAGGTGGCGGGGATGATCGCGTGCAGGATGGCCTCCACCGACGGCGCCGGCGCCGTCGGGTCGATCGTCCCGACGCGCAGCTCGGTGGCCATCTGCGTATCGGAGAGCGCGTCGAGCTGGGCCAGCTTCAGCAGGTGGCTCATCCGCACCGGCGCGAAGCCGGGAGCCTCGATCGTCCCCAGGTCCCAGCCGCTGCCTTTGACATACAGCAGCTCTTCCACTTCGCCAAAGATATTGGTCTCGCGGAGCTTGACCGAGGTGTTGCCCCCGCCATGCAACACCAGCGACGGGTCGCACCCCAGCAGGCGCGAGGTGTAGACGCGCTGCGCCAGGGCACCCTGATACGCGGCAGCCTCCTGATCGTTCCAACGGCTCTGCATGCATTCCTCCGAGTTAATGTGGCGTATTTCTTCGAGCAGCTTGCCGATCTATTTCGGCATCAAGGAAGGCCCTATTGTGCCACATCTTCGCGATTCCGAAAACGCGCGGCGACTAGACAGCACGGCGTAAGTCCATCCCTGGTTTCTCACCACGAAGACGCGAAGACACGAAGAACACGAAGGCTACACACCATCTTTATCAGCCCTCTTCGTGGTCTTCGTACCTTCGTGAGCTTCGTGGTAAAACTGCTGGCTTATTTATGCAAAGCTGTACTAGAAAAATCAGCCGGGCGTAGCAAGCTCGTCCCGCTGCTCCCACAACTGCGCCCGCGCCGCCCACAGCTCGGGAAAGAAATGCGGGTGGGCCAGGGTGCGGTCGAGGTAGCGCACGCCGGTGGTATGGCCGGTGCCCTTGGTCATCGCCGAGAGCGCCCGCTCGACCATGGCCCGGTGGTGGACGCGCCACAGGCTGAACAGCTCGTCGTACTCGATCAGCGTCTCGGCCAGCATAAACAGGTCGTGGTGGCGCGTGCGGTCGAGTGGGACGTACAGGTCGGGCGGGGCGACGCCGCGACGCTCCAGCAGCGCCATGAAGGCGTCGTGGAGCGAGGGCTGCTCCCAGGCTGCATCCAGCCGCTCGGTCAGCAGGCGCGTCTGCGGGCCTTGGGAGCCGGGCGGGTCGGGCGGGGACGCCAGCGCGGGCCGGTAGCGCGCGGTATCGCGCAGGCCGGAGCGGATCTCGATCTCGCGGTACTGGACCGACTCGCTGCCGCTGGCGGGGCTGAGCCGGTCGCGGAAGGCGAAGAAGTCCTGGGGCGCCATGGTCTCTGGGATATGGATCTGATCGGTCAGCAGGCGCACGATCTGGTTTACCCGGCGCATCAGCCAGGTCGCGTAGCCCACGTTGTCCTGCTCGATCAATACGATCGCGGCCTTCAGCTCGTGCAGGATGAGGCGGAACCACAGCTCAAACGCCTGGTGCGTGATGATGAACATGAGTTCGTCGTGGTGGCCAAGCTGGTCCTCCGGGGGTTGTAGGCTCGTCAGCTCGGCGAGCCGCAGGTAGGAGCAGTAGTGTGGCTGGTCGGCATCGGTGACCTCGTGCCCGCATGGCAACATCGGCATACGGTTCCCTCCGGGAATGTAGAATTGAGAATATTATAGTACCACGAATCGTTTCTATATGCTCAATTCCGCGTTCTTAATTCTCAATTGCCAGTTGTGTATCACCAAATTTGTGCGTGGTTGCCTTGGGGAGGGCCGCTGGCCCTCCCCAACCCCCTCCCACTTCCCGCTCAACTTGCGTGGTTGCCTTGGGGAGGGCCGCTGGCCCTCCCCAACCCCCTCCCACTTCCCGCTCAACTATCGAGTTCGTGCTCGGCCAGGGCGTCAAGCCAGGCCTGGGGTGGCTGGACCCGCCAATCGTGGGCGAAGATGCCGTAGCGGTGCTGCCCGACGGTGAAATCGGCCTCCGGCAGCCGGTGGAGCAGCACCTGCGCGGAGGTCGGCGTCCACGGGTCCGGCTGGGCGAAGACGTGAAACGAGTGCGCCAGCCCCGGCGTTGTCAGCAGGTAGCGGATTGTGGCGACAAAGACCATGCCCTGAGTTGGCGAGATCGCCTGGTAGGTGTCGCGCGCCATCCAAAAGCGAACGATCGCGACGAACTGCCCGGCGGCGAGGGGCGGCAGCGTCTGCATATACTGCCACGCCGCCCTGGCGCACGGGTCGGCGTCGACCAGGTCGCGGTCGGCCTCGCGCAGCTCGACGAAGCAGTTGAACCCGGTCACCGCGCCGGAGCCATCACGGAAGACCGTCACACTCTGGGGCTGCCGTTGGAACCAGCCGGCGGCGAGCACGGCCGACTCCAGGCCCTCGTGCTGCCGCACCATCTCGACCAGCACCGGCCAATCGTCGGCGCGCGGCGTGTCCTCCATCAGCCCGCCGATGTCGTTCCAGGCGAACAGCGAACGGATGAGCGGGGTGTCGTGCAGGAAGATCAGGTCGAGCAATGTGACGTACTGGGCGTGGCCCTGGCTGCGCTCGAACTCGGCCATGTAGAAGGCGCGCGCCCGACGGTGCAGTTCAAGATGCCAGGGAGGATTGCGCCAGCGCAGGTCGGCGGCCAGCGCCTCGCGGGCCAGGTCGTGAGAAAAAACACCGCGCGGCCCGGTCGAGACAAACGAAAGGTCGCGCAGCCACTCGAACAGCTCGCGCGCCTCGGAGCCATCGAGCATGGCGACGAGCAGCGGCTCGGTCATGACGCGGACCTGCGAGCAGGCCTCCAGCGCAGCGCGGTGGGCAACGCTGGGCACGTTGGCAATGAAGCGCTCCAGCAGCACCCGCACAATGTCGGGCGCGGCGCTTGGTAGAGGTGCGGCGACCTCGCCCCTAGCGGGCCGTTGGAGCAACACCTCGGCGGCCAGCGAGAGCGCCAGCGGGTAGCCGTGGGTGAAGCGCAGCACGGCCGCGTGCTGGTCGTCGGGGACGCTGCGGCGGCGCAGGTAGTCGGCGGCGTCGGCGGGGTTGAGGTTGTCGAGCTGGATGGCGTGGGTGATCTCCTGCCAGCCGGGGTCGGCCCGCCAGGCCGTCGCCGGCGGGTTGCGGCCGGCCAGCACCACCAGTGCGCCCTCGGGCAACTGCGGCAAGAACTGGTCGCGCAGCCAGCTATCGATCGGCGAAAGCAGCTCGTAGGTATCGATCAGCAGCGCCATGCGGTCGGGCAGCGCCGCCAGCGGCTCGTCGGCGCCGACTAGGCTGCCTAGCGCGCTCAAAAGCCCATCGGGAGTCGGCTGGATGTTGCGGCAGTCCAGCAGATAGGACGGCACATCGACCTCGGCACACAGCCGGGCGAACTCCCCCAGCAGCGTACTCTTGCCGACGCCCCCCGGCCCGTAGACGTGCAGCACCACAAACGGCGGCGGCTCCTCGGCCAGCGCCGCAGCGAACATGGCCAACTCCTCGGCGCGCCCGACAAAGCTGCGCCGGCGCGCGCTGGCCAGTCGGGCGCCCAGGCGGCTGGCGCCGCCGGCCGCCTGGGGCGGGCGGGGCGGGCGGGGCGACGCGGGAGCCGGGCGCGGCGCGCGATCGAGCGAGCCCTCGGCGATCGCCTGGTACAGGGCCGTCGTCTCGACGTCCGGCTCGACACCTAGCTCGCGTTCGAGCACATCGCGGCAGATGCGGAACTGGGCCAGCGCGGCGGCGCGGTCGCCACCGTCGTAGTGCAGCCGCATGAGCGCCCGGTGGAAGCGCTCCTGGAGCGGGTCGGCCGCCATGGCTCGGCGGGCGTGGCCGATCGCGGGCGCCCACGCGCCGGCCAGCGTGTACGCTTCGATCAGCTGTTCGAGCGCGTTGAGCCAGCGCTGCTGCCAGCGCTCGCGCTCCAGCCGCAGCCACTCGTCGTAGCTGGCGCTGTCGCGGACGCTAAACCCGTCGAGGAATGTCCCGCGGTACAATGCGGTCGCCGTCTCCAGCCGCTGGATGCGTTGATCCAGGTCGCCGGCCGGCGCGCCTCTGGCGGCCTGAAGGATGTGTGAGGAAGCCTGAAACTCGTGCAGATCGACGGCGACTTCGGGCGACGGCAACCAGGCCAGCAGATCGCCCTCGGCGCGCACCGGGAAGAGCGGCAGTGCCTGGCGCAGCCGCGTCAGCACCGTGCTCAGGCTGTTGCGCCCTTCGCGATCGGGGCTCTCCTCCCACAGCAGCGCGATGATCTGGCCGCGCGCGAAGCTGCGCTCGGCCTCGGCGGCCAGGTAGAACAGCAGTGCCTGGGCCTTCTGCGATGGGAGGTAGATCTCACGTGTGCCGTCGTGGATGGATGGTGCGCCCAACAGTTGTAATCTCAACATCGTCGGCGTCTCCTCCGTGCGGCGTCCTGGGCTGCCGGCCGCGTATGACGACAATCCAGCGTGTACGATTATAGCACTATGGGGCAATGCCACTGTTATGTCATTACGAAGGGAGATACGGTGGCGGATGAGAGGATGAGATTTGCGAAGTAGGTCGATAGCAGTGTACTATACCAGGCGTCTTGGGACCGCTCGCGAGACGGAACTGAGAGGCTATCTGAAAAGGGGGAGTTTGAGGGGGCTGCCCCTCAAGAATCTCTTTCCACCACCGACTACGAGCGACAAATCAATCTTTTCAGACTGCTTCTGAAAGAGGAGGGAAACAACCGATGGCCTTGATTATGATTGTTGAAGATGATATCGATAACCAGGAAGTGTTTGCCACCATGCTACAGATCGCCGGGCACACCTCGGTGATGGCGGCGAACGGCGAGGAAGGGCTACGCCTGGTTGAGGAGCTGCGGCCGGACCTCATCCTGATGGACATGGGGATGCCGGTGATGGATGGCTGGGCCGCCGCCGAGCAGCTGCGGGCCACCCCGGCGCTGGCCGACATCCCGATCATCGCCGTCACATCCTACGCCATGGCCGAGGATGCCCGGCGGGCGCTGGCGGTGGGCTGCAATGATTATCTCTCCAAACCGATCGACTACTACGACCTGATCGACAAAATCGAGGCGCTGCTCCCCCACTGAGCCGGGCGGCCCGCACACGAGCGCCGGCCTAGCGCGAGGGCTTCACCGCCAGCGCCGGCAGCAGCACCGTGAAGGTCGAGCCCTCGCCGGGCGTGCTTCGCACCGTGATATCCCCGCCCATCATCCGGCAGAGCTGGCGGCTAATCGCCAGGCCCAGGCCGGTCCCGCCGCGGGTGCGCTTGTAGGAGCGGTTCGCCTGCGAGAAGGGCTTGAACAGCAGCCCCAGTTCATCCTCCGCGATTCCAATGCCGGTATCGCGCACGGCGAAGATCACCCAATCGCCCTGCCCGCGCTCTTCGCGGGTGATCGCCAGCGAGATCGTGCCCCGCTCGGTAAACTTGGCTGCGTTGCTGAGCAGGTTCAGGAGCACCTGCTGGACCTTATGGCGGTCGGCGTACATGGTGCCCAGCTCGTCCTGCACGTCGACCAGGAAGGTGTTGGCGTGCGGCACCATCAGCGGCGCGGCGGTCGTCACCAGGTCGCGCACCAGGGCAGTCAGCGCGAAGGTATCGAGGTCAAGCTGCACCCGCTCGGCCTCGATCTTGGATAGGTCCAGGATATCGCTGATGATCGTGAGCAGGTGCTTGCCGGCCGTGCGGATCTTCTCCAGTGTCGGGAGCATATCGGTGTGGCCGCGCTTGGTGGATTGAAGCTGGAGGATCTGGGCGTAGCCCAGGATCGCGTTGAGCGGCGTGCGCAGCTCGTGGCTCATATTCGCCAGGAATGTGCTCTTGGCCCGGTTGGCCGCCTCGGCCGCATCCTTGGCCTGTTTCAGCGCCCGCTCGACATGCTTGCGCTCGACGATCTCCTGCTGGAGCTGCGCGGCCTGCTCGGTACGCTCCTCGATCGCCTGCTGCACGGCCTGCCGCATCCGCTCTTGCTCGGTATGGATTCGTTGCAGATCGGTCTGATAGTACTCTTGCAGCAGCAGCTCCAGCCGCGTGGCGGCCAGCTCGGCCCGGTCGAGCTGCTGCTGCCGCACCAGCTCGCGAATGATCGAGGACCCGATGTGGGTCAGCGAGGCAAACGCCAGCCCGCGCTGGTTCAGCTGCTGGCCGAACCCACGCGGCGGCGCGTCGGGCGCGCAGACCTGGAGCAGATCATCGGCAAGCCGGCGAAGCTGGGACGGCTGGAGCATGCCCCGGTTCGAGAAAAGATGTCGCTGAAGCGCCTCGACGATCGCTTGCCGAAGCGCCTGTTCATCGGCGGCGCCGCCAATCATGGAGAGTCTCTTTCTTATACTAACTTGCGTTCTGGTGGAGAAGATGAACGTGGGAGAAAATACGATCGTGGAGGGCGGCTCCTCCACACCTCCCCACCGCAAGATGCCACACGTGAACGCGACGTGGTACTTTTTCTTCCTTTTCTCGATGATGTTTCGCCCGGCCGGGCGAAACATCGTCGAGAAAAAATGGGTGAAGTACCTTGCTGCCGAACTTCCTGAGCTTGTCGAAGGGCAGGCAATAGATGGAGAACTACAGCTTCTCGAAGATCCCGCCGGACATTGTGTCGCGGCTGCCGATCATCTCGGGCGGGATTGGCGCGCCGAGCTGCTGCTCGGCGACATCCACCAGCGACCGCAGGCCCGGCTCGCGCAGGTGCCACGGCCCGATCAGCGCGAGCACCTGCTGCTTGCTGCGCGGGAAGATATTGGTCCCCATCTTCGCATACATTGTGCCGACCTCGCCGGCATCGCCGGGAAACGTCGCGTAGCTCAAAGCCAGCCGCGAGCCGGGCGCGGCCCACTCATAGAGCCTGCTGGCGACCTGGGAGAAGCCGTCGTCATCGAGAAAATAGGAGATGCCGACCATGCAGATGCCGACCCGCCGCTCGGCCCTGAACAACTTCTCAGCCTCGCCCAGGATGCGATCAATATCGCGCGTATCGGATTGGATATAGCGGATCGTCGGTCGGTCCCCGATGATCTGGCGCGCGAACATCACGGTCGCCGGGTCAATATCGTTGTAGATAATTCGCGCGTCCTCGGCGACACGCTCGTGGAGATAGCCCTGCGTCGGGAGCCCGGTCGCCAGATCGATATAGCAGGAGAAATTTCCCTCGGCCAGTTGGTCGACCGCATAGTACAAAAACCAGCGGTTGAGCCGCATCCAGTGCGGCATCATGGGCGCCAGTTGCAGCAGCCGCTCGGCGGCCACCCGGTCGGCGGGGAAATTATGTTCGCCGCCCAGCAGGTAGTCATAAATCCGACCAGGATTAGGTTTGCTGGTATCAATGTCCATGACAACTCCTCCTATAGTATTCCTAAATCATTTGGAACGTGGGTGGGCTTTTTAGTGGGGGCTTCCCCCACACCCCCTTTTCCAACTTCGGTAGGAATGCTATACACCTCTCACCCCCTTGTTTCCAGGATAGAATAACATACCGGCGACGGCCCGGCAAAGCGGATGTGCGGCATAGCTTTTGCTGGTGCAGGCTCAAAGCAACCGGGATGGCCGGCGACGGCCGGACCAGGAGCAGATTGAGAGGCTAACGATGGTGCCACTCTTTCACGATCGCGCCGATGCGGGGCAACAGCTCGCCACGCGATTGAAGAACTACGCCGGGCGGCCGGACGTGCTGGTGCTGGCGCTGCCGCGCGGTGGCGTGCCGGTGGCGTTTGAAGTCGCCAGGGCGCTTGGCGCGCCGCTCGACGTCTTCCTGGTGCGCAAGCTGGGCGTGCCTGGGCAGGAGGAGCTGGCTATGGGTGCGATCGCGTCGGGCGGGACGTATGTGCTCAACGACGAGGTCGTGGACGGCCTGCAAATTCCGCCGCGCGTGATCAGAGCCGTCGCCGACACGGAGCGGCGCGAGTTGGAGCGACGCGAGCGGCACTACCGTGGCGACCACTCGCCTCCTGATGTCTGTGACCGGATTGTAATCCTAGTGGACGATGGCCTGGCCACCGGCTCGACGATGCGGGCCGCCGCCGCCGCGCTGCGCCGAAATGAAGCCGGCTTGGCTCGTCGTCGCTGTTCCGGTCGCCGCCGCCGAGATCTGCGATCGGCTCCGGCCCGAGGTCGATGCGGTCATCTGCGCGGCCACCCCCGAGCCGTTCTATGCCGTCGGCATGTGGTATCACGACTTCTCGCAGACGACCGACGAGGAGGTCCGTGCCCTGATGACGAGATAAATGGAGTAGTGGCACAACTCTTGCCAGGATTAAAAACATCGTAACACTAACCTGTTCGATGCCCGGTACGATGAGGCCGGGGGATAGGAAAGGAGAACCACTGTGGCAAGAACAGTCGTTGGATTATTCGACACCTTCGCCGAAGCACAGCACGTTGTGCAGGACCTGATCGATAACGGAGTGCGGCCCGAGGACATCAGCGTGCTCGCCAATAACGCGGGCACGCAGTACACCACTACCAAGGCCGTCGGCGACGACAGCGCCTCCAGCACGGCCGAGGGCGCCGGGGTCGGCGCACTCAGCGGCGGGGCGCTCGGCGGCGTGCTTGGCTTCCTGGTTGGCGTCGGCGCGCTGGCGATCCCCGGCATCGGCCCGGTGATCGCGGCCGGCCCGCTGGCGGCGGCGCTGGGTGCCGGCGGCGCGGGCGCGCTGGTCGGCGCGGCGACCGGTGCGGCGACCGGCGGCGTGCTAGGTGCGCTGATCGGCGCGGGCATCCCCGAGGAGGACGCCCACTACTACGCCGAGGGCGTGCGCCGCGGCGGCACGCTGGTGACCGTCAGCACCGACGATGTAAGCGGTAGTACCGTTTACAACGCTATGCGGCGCCACCAGGCGATCGACATCGAGGAGCGCGGCACGCAGTGGCGGGAGAGCGGTTGGAACCGCTTCGACCCGAACGCTGATCCGCTGACCCAGGAGTGGCGTGAGAGCAGCAAGCTCGGAACCACGGCTGGTACAGTAGCCGGCGCGGCCACTGGCGCGGCGGCGGGCTCGGTCGCCGGCCCGCTCGGCACAGTTGCCGGCGGAGTCATCGGCGCGGCTGCGGGCGCGGGCCTCGGCGCGGCCGGCAATATCGCCGGCGAGAAGGCCGAGGATGCGATCGAGGGCGAGGACGACTACACCTACGCGCGGTCGCGCGGGGCGCGGATGTACAACCGCAACCGCTAAGGGACTCGAAGCATAAAAAGCATCCCAGTTCCGTGAAACGTGAACGGGTCATTGCTCACGTTTCACGCTTCACGTTTCAGGTCGGCTGCGGGATGTTTTGAAACTCACGAGGCCCTAACCCCAGTTTACAGGCGGCGCCGGGACGGTTCCCAGCGCCGCCTTGCTATGTCTCGGCCCTCTGTAACTCCCACTGCCACAGGATCTCGGCCACCTGCGCGATCCCAGCCTTGAGGTGTCGGCGGAACGTGCCGAAGGGCAGATCCAGCAGCTCGGCGGCTTGCTCCTGGGTCGCGGTCGGGTGAAGGTAGGTGTGGTACAGCGCCCGGTACGCCTTGGCGTCGCGCGGCGAGGACTGGAGCAACTCGCCGGCCTCGCGTAGCAGCGCCTGGAGCGCGGTCGCGCGTTCGGCGTCGCCGGGCGCGCCGGCTCGCTCCACGATCAGGCGCGAGCGCAGCAGTGGGCTGGCCCGCAGCAGGTCCAGGCGCGTGAAGGTACGCAGCGCCTCGCGAACGGCATCGACAAACTCCGGCCGGCTGAGCACGACCATCGGCGCGACCGGGGCCGGCTGCACCGCTCGCAGCTCGACGGCGTCTTCACGCTCGACCATCAGCGCCAGCCAGGCCACCGGCGGCACCACCCGCCAGTCATGTCCATAAACGCCGTAGCTCCGGCCATCGGTCGCGAAATCGGCCTCGGCGATGCGCGCGATGTCGGTGTAGGCGCACAGCGGCGCCCAGAACGCCGGGTCGGCGGTGGGGAAGAAGGTGAACGCCAACCCCGGCGTGGTCAGGTAATGCCGGATCATGGACATCCCCAGCAGCCCCTGAACCAGGGAGATCGCCTGGTAGGTGTCACGGGCCATCCAAAAGCGAAAATAGGTCGCCCCCTCGCCTGGGCGCAGCGGCGCGGCCCGCTGGAGATACTGCCAGGCCGCGCGCATCGCCGCGTCGGCAGCGATCTCCTCGGCGCCCGCCTGGTGCAGCGCGAGCTGGGCCATGAAGCCGGCGATTCCGCCCGAGTCGCGCAGGACGACGAACCCCTGCGGCTGGCGAGCGAACCAGCGCGCCAGCAGCTCGGTCAACTCCTGGCCCTCGTGCGCGGCGACCAACGCCTGGAGCGCCGGCAGGTCATCCGCCCGCGCGCTGTCAAGTGTGAGCCCGCTGTTCTCGCCCCATATGCCGGCGCCTGATTGCCACTCATAGAACGGGCGCACCACCATGCTATGGCGATGCAGGTAGGCGTAGTCCAAAAGCACCCGCTGCTGCTCCTGGCCCTGCGTCTGCGGCAGCCGACCGGCGTAGTAGGCGCGGGCGCGGCGCCGCAGCTCGGCATACCATTCGGGGTTACGCCAGCGCAGATCCACTGCCAGCGCCTCACGGGCCAGGTCATGCAGGAACAGGCCCACCCGCCCCGAACTCGACAAACGAGAGGCTGCGGAGCCAATCGAACAGCTCATGCACCCCCTCCCCCGCCCCGGACGCCGGATCGGGCATGCCCAGCAGCGCCGCCAGCAGCGCCTCGGTCATCTGTCGCACCAACGCGCAAGCCTCCAGCGCCGCCCGATGGGCCGGGCCGGGCACCTGCTGCACAAACTGCTCCAGCAGCACCCTGATGATGTCCGGCGCGGCCTCGGGCTGGAACGGGACGCCGGGCCGCTGGGCAAAGCCATCGGCGACCAGCGAGAGCGCCAGCGGGTGGCCGTGGGTGAAGGCCAGCACCGCCCGATGCTGGTCGTCGGGGACCGCGCGCGTGGCCAGGTAGGCCCGGCCCTCGTCGGGGCTGAGATTACGTAGCGGCAGCGTGCGGATCAGCGTCTGCCAGCCGGGATCGGCGCGCCAAGCCAGCGCCGGCGGCTGGCGACCGGCCAGCACCACCAGCACATGCTCGGGCAACTGCGGCAGAAACACGTCGCGCAACCAGGCATCGAGCGGCGCCAGCGTCTCGTACGTGTCGATCAGGATCACCTGGCGACCCGGCTGGGCCGCTAGCGACTGGAGCGGCGCGTCGAACGGCGCCAGGCCCATCGCGCGGCGCAGCGCGCCGGCAAACGTATCCGGCGTCGGCTCGATATTGCGCGCGTCAAGCTGGATCGCGGGAACCTGCTGCTGCGCGCAGGCCCTGGCAAACTCATACAGCATCATAGTCTTGCCCACACCGCCGGGGCCAAAGACATACAGCACATAAAAAGGCAGCTCCGGCGCGGCAAGCGCCGCCCGGAATAGCGCCAACTCGTCGGCGCGACCGACAAACTGGCGCCGGCGCGCCATGCTCAACCGATCCGAGAGCAACGAAGACATAGCCTAACCCTTCCCAAACGCACAAGCGACGGCAAGAAGCGCGATGTACCGTACCTAAAGTATGCGTGGCATGCGCGCCGCGTGGATGACCGCCGCTGAGGAGAGCCTTTCCCTGACAAGATGAAGGGATGAAAGGGTGAAGGGGTGAAAGGGTGACAACCTTACCCCTCACGCAACACGCAACACGCAACACCGTCTCACGTTTCACGTTTCACGTTCCAACGACAGAGGTACTGCTCGCCCATCAATTCCGCTCATCGTGATGCGTGGTGGCCATTATACTACTTGACAACTATTTGAAGCCCACGTATACTCTAACCGATTAGAACCCCTCTACACTCTTTCAGAAACTGTTTGAAAAAGGCATTGTCTCGCCTACGATCTGTGGTGGCAAGGGGATGCTTGAGGGGCCGCCCCTCAACCTCCCCCTTTTCAAAGAGTCTTTCAGGCGCTATGCAATCAAAGAAACGCATTACGCATCTCGACGTGGCAAAGCGCGCCGGCGTCTCGACCGCCGTCGTCTCGTATGTGATCAACGACGGCCCGCGACCGACCTCGCCCGAGGTGCGCGAGCGTGTCATGCAGGCGATCCGCGAGCTGGACTATCACCCTAACGCGGTGGCGCGCGGGCTGCGGGCGCGGCGAACCAACACGATCGGTTTTGTCGTCGATGATTATAACTCGCTGGATGTGTTCGTTTCGCCCTACAGCGCCCGCATTTTGACCGGCCTGACATCGCAGCTCAAGGCGCGCGGCTACTACCTGCTGCTGTATCCGATGGACATCGGTGAGGAGATGCACGATATCGAGCGGCTGCTGCGTAGCGGCCGGCTGGATGAAATCGTGGTGCGCCTGGTGCAGGACCCGCCGGATACCGATGCGCTGCTGGAAGTCATCGCCAGGACGCACGTGCCGTGTGTCTGCATCGAGCGTCCGGGCGCGGCGCGCTTCGGATTCAGCGCGGTGACATATGACGATAAGCGCGGCGCATATGCGGCAACCAGCTACTTGATTACGCAGGGGCACCGCCGGATCGGGCATATCAGTGGCGATCGGCGCTACTCGACGGCGCGCGCCCGGCTCGATGGCTATCGACAAGCGCTGGCCGATTATGGCATCGCCGCCGACGATACGCTGATCTATGGCGACGACTGGGCGCCCGAGATCGCGCGGAAGGGTGTAGCCCGGCTGCTGGGGCTGGAAAGCCCGCCGACTGCGATCTTTGCCGCCAGCGATAACCTGGCGATCAATGCCATCGAAGAGCTGCGAGCGCGTGGGCGGCAGGTGCCTGATGATATGGCCGTGGTTGGCTTCGATGACATCGAGATGGCGCGTGAGCTTGTGCCACCACTGACCACGATACAGATCCCTCTGTTCGAAATTGGGCGGCGCGCGGCCGACCTGCTGCTCGATGTCGTCCAGGCCGAGCCTGACGATACCGCAGGGCGCCTGGAGATATTGCCTGTCGAGCTGGTGCGGCGCGGCAGCGCCTAGTGCTGTTCCAAAGGAGATATCCGGCCATCGAACACGGATGCTACGGATGGAGCGGATGCCCACGGATGGCTTCTTTTTCCTGCTCCGTACATATCGGCTCGATCCGTCTGATCCGTATTCTATTCCCTACGTTGTCGTTTGAAAGAGCACTCGTGGCAGCCCCAAACCTGTCATGTGGTGGGCGCCGATTCTAATCGATTAGTTTCCCCGGGCTTTCGAAAGGGGGTGGTTCACGACCCCACACACGACACCAGCGCAATCGAATCCGCCTCGTAGGTGATCTGGACATCGCGACCTCCGGTACTGTCGCATTGCACGCGACGAACTTCAAAGGAGAGTACACAAATGTCTGCGAACGACAAATCGACGATGCCTAAACAGCTACGCCTCTCACGCCGCGCCTTCCTCCTACGCGCCAGCCAGCTCGGCTTGGGCGCAGCCGGCCTCAGCGCCCTGGCCGCCTGTGGACAAAGCCCGGCCGCGCCCGCCGGCGATGCGGCGACCGGGGCGACCGCAGCCCCTGCCGCCCCCGCACAGGGCGGCGCCCCGGTGACGATCTCCATGATGGGCTGGGGTAGCCTACTGGAAAAGGAGAACGTCCAGAAAGGACTCGATCTCTTCCAGCAGCGCAACCCAGACATCAAAGTCAACTGGCTGCATACACCAAATGAGGAATACGAGACCAAGCTGAAGACCATGCTGGCCGGCGGCACGCCGCCCGATGTCTTCTGGGCCAGCAACATGGCCGACTATGTGGCGCGCGGCGTGGTGATGGATATCACGGACCGCGTCAAGAACGACCCCGTGATCGGCAAGGCGGATTACTTCATCCAGCCGGCAGAGGAGAACCGCGCAACCATCAACGGCAAGTGGTACGGCATCGGCTCCTGCTGGGTCGTCCATCACCTGTACTACAACGCCGACATCCTGCAGAAAGCCGGCGTCGAGCCGCCGCCGACCGACCCGGCCAAGGCATGGACCTGGGATCAGTTTCTCGATAACGCCCGCAAGCTCACGCTGGACAGCGCCGGCAAGCATCCAAACGAGGCCGGCTTCGACCCGAACAACGTCCAGCAATGGGGCGTATCCTGGCCGACCTGGAACCTCCCGCGTGAGGTCATGATCTACTCGAACGGCGGCGATACGTATACTCCCGATTACAAGATCCACCTCGGCGAGCCGGCCGCGATCGAAGCCATGCAGCAGGTCGCCGATCTGACCACCGTCCATCATGTCGCCCCGCAGTCCCTGACGCTACAGACGCTCAACCTGACCGGCATCCAGATGCTCGCCTCCGAAAAGTTGGCGATCTTAATGGACGGTTCGTGGCTGCTGCAAGACATCGCGAAGCAGAACTTCAAGTCCGGCGCCGGCGTGCTCCCGAAGATGAAGGACGCCGTCACCGAGGCCCAAGCGCATATGCACGTGATCTACAAGAACACCAAGAACCCCGATGCCGCCTGGAAGCTGCTGGCCTTCCTTTCGTCCGACGACTACCAGCTTGGGTTGATCAAGGCCGGGCTGTGGCTGCCGAGCCACACCAGCCTGCTGACCGAAGAGGGCATCGCCAAATGGCTGACACCGGGCGTCCACCCGGAAGGCTACCGGCAGATCGCCACCGATTACCTGGGCAAGGCCGCGCGCAACTACTTCTACCCGGCCGGCCACTCGGAGGCCAACCAGATCATCACCACCGCGCTCGACGGGGTATGGGTGGGCAAGGCAACGGTCGATCAGGCGTTGAAGGACGCCGACGCGATCGCCAAGGCGGAAGCCGTGCTCGCGAAATCGCGCGAGGGCCTGGCATAAGCGGAGGTTCTCTGAAAATTGGGGATTAGAGATTGGAGCTTGGAGATTGGAGATGCACAATCAATCTCTAATCTCCAATCTCCAATCAGACCCCCATGCCTGCGGGCACAACCGCAGATGAAAATGTGGGTGGGGTTATTCTTGAGGGGCGACCCCCTCAAACTCCCCCTTTTTCACGTTGGGAGGAGCAACCGTATGCTTGTACAGCAACAGAAGGTCGCACGCCCCATACGCTTCCTCTTGCGTAAGCGGGGAATGTTGGCCGGGTACCTCTTCATCTCACCTGTGATCCTCGGCTATCTGATCTGGGTCGCCGGCCCGATGATCGTGGCGATCTGGTTGAGTTTGACCGAATGGGACATGCTGCAACCGGCTGAATTCGTGGGATTAAGCAACTATCAACTGATGCTCCAAGACGACCTGTTCTGGAAGTCGCTTCAGGTCACGTTCTACTTTACGCTTGTCTCGGTGCCACTCTCGCTGGCGTTCGGTTTTGCCGTAGCGCTGCTCGTGAACGTCAATGTGCGCGGAATCGCCTTCTTCCGCATGCTGTTCTACCTGCCCAGCATCGTCCCGCTGGTCGTGAACGCGGTCCTATGGCTCTGGATCTTCAACTCGGAGCTTGGCCTGCTCAATGCTGTACTACGCTGGTTTGGCATCCCAAAAGTGCTCTGGTTCCAGGACTCGGACTGGGCCATGCCGGCATTGATCATCATGAGCATGTGGAGCATCGGCGGCAGCATGATGATCTTCCTGGCCGGGCTCCAGGGCATTCCGCAGCATCTCTACGAGGCGGCCGAGATCGACGGCGCCAATTACTGGGCGCGCTTTCGCCACGTCACGATCCCGATGATGTCGCCGGTGATCTTTTTCAATCTGGTGATCGGGCTGATCGGCGCGCTCCAGACCTTTGTGCCAGGGTATCTCATGACCCAGGGCGGGCCGCAGAACTCGACGCTGTTCTACGGCCTGTATATCTTCCGCAGCGCCTTCCGGGACTTTAAGATGGGCTATGCGGCGGCGCTCTCCTTGGTACTGTTCGCGATCGTGCTGCTGCTTTCGCTGCTGGTCTTCCGTTACCTTGGCCGGATGGTCTACTACGAAGAGGCGCGCTAGTTCGGAAGGAACTTCCTATGTCTACCAATATCGGTGATGGCGCTGTGCAGTGGTCGGCCGAGCAACAAACAGGTGGGATGGCAGGGAGTAGCCGTCGCGCACATCAGGGCCAGCGTTTGCTCGTGTGGTGCTGCCTCTGCGTGGGGGCGTTTGTGATGACGATCCCGTTCCTGTGGATGGTGAGCACGTCGTTCAAGGTCGAGTCGCAGATCTGGCTTTTTCCACCGCAATGGATTCCGAATCCGGTGCGCTGGCAAAACTACGTCGATGCGCTGACCATTCTGCCGTTCTGGCGCTATGCGCTCAACACCCTGCTGATCACGGTCCTGACGACGGTCGGCGTGGTCCTTTCCTCTTCGCTGTGCGCCTACGGCTTCGCGCGTATGCAGTTTCCTGGGCGCGACATGATCTTTATGGTCGTCTTGAGTGCGATCATGATTCCCTACGCAGTGCTGCTGATCCCGCAGTATATTATGTTTCGCGCGCTGGGCTGGCTCGATACCTTTCTGCCGCTGTGGGTGCCGCCCTGGTTCGGCGGCGGTGCTTTCAACATCTTCCTGCTGCGCCAGTTCTTCCGCACCATCCCAACCGAGCTGTCCGACGCGGCACGCATCGACGGCGCCTCGGAGCTGGGGATCTACTGGCGCATCATCATGCCGCTCGCGGGGCCGGCGCTGGCCACGGTTGCGATCTTTACCGTGCTCAACACCTGGAATGACTTCCTGGCACCAGTCGTCTACATCTCGTCACAGGACAAATTCACCCTGGCGCTTGGCCTGGCGCAATATCGCGGTATCATGGCCACACAGTGGCATTACTTGATGGCAGCATCGACCACCGTGATCGTGCCGACACTAGTGCTGTTCCTGTTGGCGCAGCGCTATTTTGTCAGAGGGGTTGTCCTCACCGGCCTGAAAGGATAGAAGGAAGCAAACTTGAGCACACCATCTCCCACATCCGCGCTGCCGGCCGAGCCGGCCGAGAGCACGCCGCAACGGCGCTACGTACCCGTTCCGCATACCCAGGTGACGATCGCAGACGCGTTCTGGGCGCCACGGCTCAGGGTCAACCGCGAGCGCAGCATCCCGCACATCTACCGCAAGTTGCTGGAGACCGGGCGCATCGACGCCTTCCGGCCCGATTGGGACCCCGACGCTGCGACCCGGCGGCGTGACCTCATGGGGCGGGACGGCGGTAATGTTCTGGGACTCGGACGTGGCCAAATGGATCGAGGCCGCCAGCTACAGCCTGGCCACCCACCCCGACCCCGAGCTTGGACGGGCTGCTGGACGAGGTGATCGAGCTGATCAGCCAGGCCCAGCACGCCGACGGCTACCTCAACACCTGGTTCACCGGCATCGACCCGCAGAACCGCTGGAAGAACCTGCGCGACTGGCATGAGCTGTACTGCGCCGGCCACCTGATCGAGGCGGCCGTGGCGCACTTCCAGGCCACCGGCAAGCGCACCCTGCTCGACGTGCTGCGCCGCTACGCCGACTACATCGGCGAGCGTCTTCGGCGCCGAGCCGGACCAGCGAGCGCGGCTACTGCGGCCACCCCGAGATCGAGCTGGCGCTGGTCAAGCTGGCCCGCGCCACCGGCGAACAACGCTACCTGGAACTGAGCCGCTACTTCGTGGATGAGCGCGGGCGCCAGCCGCACTACTTCGACCAGGAGGCGCGCGAGCGCGGCGACGACCCGGCGACATTCTGGGCCAGGTCGTATGAGTACAACCAGGCGCACCAGCCGGTGCGCGAGCAGCACGAAGTGGTCGGCCACGCCGTGCGCGCGGTCTACCTGTACAGCGCCATGGCCGACCTGGCCGGCGCGTATGGCGATGCCGATCTGCTGGCGGCCAGCCGGCGCCTCTGGCAACACCTCACCACCACGCGCATGTATGTGATGGGTGGGATCGGCACCTCGCGCCACAACGAGGGCTTCACCGGCGACTACGACCTGCCCAACGAGAGCGCCTACGCCGAGACCTGCGCCGCGATCGGGCTGATCTTCTGGGCCCAGCGCATGCTCCAGCTCGACCTCGACCGGCGCTACGCCGATGTGCTGGAGCTGGCGCTCTACAACGCCGTGATCAGCGGCGTATCGTTCGACGGCGAGGCGTTCTTCTATGACAACCCGCTGGCCAGCAACGGCACGCACCACCGTCAACCCTGGTTCGGCTGCCCATGCTGCCCGCCCAACATCGCGCGCCTGCTGGCATCGCTTGGCGAGTACGTCTACGCCCAGAGCGATACCGATGCGGTCGTCCACCTATATGTGCAGGGCGCTGGGCAGTTCCGGCTTGGCGGGCAAACAGTGACGCTGCGCCAGGAGACGCGCTACCCGTGGGACGGCACTGTGGCGCTACGGGTGGAGACAGAGCGACCGGCGCGCTTTGGGCTGCGGCTGCGGCTGCCCGGCTGGTGCGCCGCGCCCCGGCTGGCGGTCAATGGCGCGCCGATCGATCTCGCGGGCTGCGTCGAGCAGGGCTACGCGCGGATCGAGCGGGAGTGGCGGGCCGGCGACGTGGTCACGCTCGACCTGCCCATGCCGGTGGAGCGCGTATACGCTCACCCAGCCGTCGCCGACGATGTGGGCCAGGTGGCACTCCAGCGCGGGCCACTGGTCTACTGTCTGGAGCAGGCCGACCATGATGTGCCGCTCGACCGGATCGTCCTGCCCGCAGCCGCCGAGCTATCCGAGCGCTTCGAGCCGGAGTTGCTGGGCGGCGTCGTCACGATCGGCGGCCCGGCACTGGCCCTCGACGCCTCCGGCTGGGACGGCACACTCTACCGCACGGCGCCGCCGACCACCCAGCCCTGCGCGGTCACGGCCATCCCCTACTATGCCTGGGACCATCGGGAGCCGGGCCGGATGCGTGTGTGGGTGCGGGCCGTAGAGTAGGGGCGGCTGAAAACTAAACCATAGCCAGGAACCGGCCTCGTAACACTGCGACGCCTCACAATCGTTCCATGATGCCTCATGGTCTTTCCATGACCCTTCATGATCGTTCCGCGCTGCGCCAACGAACGATCATGAAGGGTCATGATCATTCGTTGGCTCGTCACGATGCTTCCGGCATGCCTCATGATCATCCGTTGGCTCGTCACGATGCTTCCGGCATGCCTCGATGATCGTCCGTTGGCTCACCAAGATAGGATCTACGTGGTCATCGAGCAAACGTGGTCTCAGCCTTCGGCAGAGTGGTATTCTTTCTTCCTTTTCTCGTCGATTTTTCGCCCGGCCGGGCGAAAAATCGACGAGAAAAAAGAGGTAGAAGTACCTTGCTGCCGAACTTCCTGAGCTTGACGAAGGGCAGGCAACAGCAGCGTTGCGGGCGCCACTGCGTATCCCCTGTCATCACGACAAGAGTCATGCGTATGATAATCTGACTGTGGCTCTCATGATTGCGATTCAAGCACTGAACCGAATATGGATCGATCACATATGCTCGTCGCCTACAGGCCGGGCAGCCGGTTGAATAGCAATGGTCGTGTATTCAGAATAGTAAGGAAAAAATGTATGCCAATTCGTTCAAACCGGCGCCTGACCACAGCAGAGATCGAGGCCGACCGCATCACGGTGATCGCGGTGAAAGGACTCACCAACTACGCACCGATGAACCCGGCCTACAGCATCTCAAAGGCCAGCGAGCAGGAAACGGCACTGGAGCAGGCGCGGCGCGAGGAGACTCGCGTGCTCATGGCGCTCACAGCGGCCCGCGACGCGGCGATCGCGGCCGAATGGGAACTCCACAACACCGTCCTCGGCATCAAGGCCCAAGTCATCGCCCAGTATGGCGACAACTCGGACGCGGTCCACGCGATCGGCCTCAAGAAGAAATCGGAGCGCAGGCGCCCAGCGCGCCGGAAGGCAGCGTAGCGACGTCGAAGGACAAGAAGAAACCACGGGGCACAGCAGGATGGGGCCGATACCGCTGTGTCGCCGTGGTTTTTTCTTACCTATAACGGAACCCCTACCCTTGCGAACCAACTTGTGCTATCCTAGCGGCATAATACCAAGTTGGGCGGCTAGCGCAATCAGCACCCTTCTAAGTCTTGAAGTAAAACAAGGAGAAATCAGCCATGAAACAAAAACCGCCTTCACAACCGATGAGTGCGAATAAATTAGGTTTAGGAGTTGCAATCGGCATTGGAATTGGAGCCTTCCTCGGTATGGCACTACACAATAGTGCATTAGGAGTGGGATAAATGCTAGACGCAATTATTGTCTACGGTCACCCAACCTGCCCAGCCCTCGGGCCAGTCAAAGGGCTACTAACACAATCGAAGGTCAAGTTTGAATATATTGACATTCATCAGGATAGCGTTGCCGCCGCTCGTGTTCGCGCTATCAATAACGGTAATGAAAGCGTACCTACGCTTGTCTTTCCCGATGGTAGCACTTTGACTGAGCCGACTGTTGGAGAACTCCAGTCTAAATTGGAATCCTTGGGATATAAAGTCGGCCTTGTCGCATGGTTGATTGGCAACATCTGGCTTATTTTTTTTACAGTTGCTGGTGTTCTGATCGCCGTTCTGATCACCGTGTTGCGCTTTCTCGGAGTTTTTTAGAAATGCTGTTTGCATCGAAGCAATTCAAGCCGCTCTAGCCTTCGCGGCCGCCGTCCTGCGCGCTGATGTCGTTTACGCTGTGACCGATAAAGCGGTGCATTCAGCGTCATATCCCCCGGCCTGATTCGGATTCGCCCTCGAATTTAAAAGGAAATCCCCGTGTTACGATCACTTCTGTTGCGCATCGGCATCGGCGGGCTACCCGCGACCACTCGCTCCGCCATCGAGCCGGAGGGCATCGACATCCTTCAAGAAGGCCTCTGGGGCTCGATCACCTACCGCAACTACCGGGCGCCCGGCCGCTACTCGTCGTGGCGGCGCACCGGCATCATCGGCGCCCTCGCGCTGACCTCGCGGCGTGTCGTGGCCTACGGCTTCGCCCAGCGGCTGCTCGACATCCCCTACGACCACCCCACGTTCGCGGCGGTCACGTTCGCCCTGGAGGGCCAGGGACACCTGTGCGCCACCTTCGAGGCATCCACATTCCACGTCGATCGGTCGGGCACGATCGAGCTGCGGTTCCGCACGCCCCAGGCGGCGCGCATCGTTGAGTTGCTGCGGCAACGGGGGATGGGATAAGAACAAAGAACAAAGAACCAAGAACCGAGAACCAAGAACCAAGAACCGAGAACCGAAGATCGCCGTACGATGATATGCGATATGTCGATGTCGCGCGGGTGGTACGCCGATCGTTCATCATGGCGCAACGTAGTGACGGTTCTTGGTCGATCATGGTCAACGCAACACGCAACACGCAACACGCAACACGTTTCACGCATCACGTTTCACGCCCTCGATCGGTATCACCAGATCCCTGGGGAACGGTGTGAGGCTCTCGAAGTGGCCGTCGGGCGTGCAGTAGTAGGTATCCTCGATTCGCACGCCGTAGCCCTTGCTTGGGTAGTAGACCCCCGGCTCGATCGTGAAGACCGCGCCCGGCACCAGGGTATCGCCGCGATCCTGGAGCGCCGGGAACTTAAGATCCTCGTGGACCTCCAGCCCGAGGCCGTGGCCCAGCGAGTGAATGTAGCCCTCCTCGATCGGGTAGGTGCTGCCGATCGTCGGGTGGCCGCGCGCTTCGAGGTAATTGCAGACCATGTCTTGGTAGACCTTGGTCGGCGCGCCGGCCTCCAGCTCCCCGATCACTTGCTCGAACGAGCCCATCACGTCGTCGTAGGCCTGCTGGAGCTCGGGCGGCGCGTAGCCGATCGCGAAGGTGCGGGTCATGTCGTGATAGTAGCCGCCGCCCTCGCATGGGAAGATGTCGAAGACGATCGCCTCGCCAAGCCGCAGCGGCGCCACCTCGTCGCCGGTGGCGTGCGGCAGCCCGGCGTCGCGGCCCTGCGCGAAGATCGTGCCGTACGGCGCGTCGAGCCCCTGCGCGGCCAGCTCGCGCCCGATCAGCTGCTTGACATGGCCGATCGTGAGCGGCGCGCCGTCGGAGCCGACCAATACCTCGCCGTCGGCGCGCCCGGAGCGGATGAAGTCGACCACCGCCTGAACCACGGCGCAGGTCTTGCGGCCCACGCGGCGCATGATCTCGATCTCCTCCAGCTCCTTGGTGAGCCGCGCGGTCGAGATGATGTCGCGCTCGAACTCAGCGACGATCTCGAAGCCGGGGATCTGCTGCGCCAGCGCCGCCGTGATCGCGAAGAACGGCCCGGCCTTGACGGTGCCGTAGACGCCGACGCGCCCGCCGATGCCGAGGTCGGTATACATGCGCCGCCGGTACTCGACCTGGGCGGCGAATGCGTCCGGGAACTCCTGCTGGATCTCACGCATATTCCAGCGGTCGCGCGGGACGAGGACCAGCCCGGTCGCCTCGGCCTGCTGGCGCTCCATGACGCCGTAGACCAGCATGGCCGGCTCGCCGCGCTTTTTCAGGACCAGGCCGGTCAGGTGCGCGCCGCCGACGAAGTAGTTGAAGTCGGGGTTGGCGCTGCCGAGGCCGTCCGGCCCCTCGACGATGATCGCGTCAAGGTTGCGCTCGGCCATCAATCGGTCAAGATCGCGTTTCAATCAAACCTCCTCATTTCTTAATCGCCCAAGATCCGTGGTGGGAAGGGATTCTTGAGGGGGCTTCCCCCTCAAACTCCCCCTTTTCAGACAGCCACTCATCGTGGTGGGAAAGGGGATCTTGAGGGGCTTCCCCTCAAACTCCCCCTTTTCAGACAGCCTCAAGGCATCTGTGGGAACAAAGTGTAGCATAATTCAGGGTACCGCCGTGCGATGTGTTCAATGAAGACGTTGACGTAGGGGTGGCCCTCGCAGTCGCCCGTCGATGGCGCCGAAATTCCACGCGGGCAACGACCGTCGATGATCATCAATGGGGCGGGTGCGAGGCCCGTCGTTGATTCGGTTCGGTGGCGTCATCGGCATCGTTGCATACGATGCACCAACGCAACCACGCCACGACGACCACGATGGCGATACCGCTAGGGCGACTCGTTGCTCTGTCCGTTGAGTGGGGCACGGTCGAAGTGCTGGGCCAGCGCTTCCTGCGGGCTGCGCACGGTCGTGATCCCTTCCAGCCCGACGCCGAGCTGGACCAGCGTCATGGCGACGCCGGCAGAGATCCCACTAATGGTCACCCGGCAGCCGAGCAGCCGCAGCGATTGGGCGGTGTGGACCAGGCCACGCGCGGTGGTAGTGTCCATCACGGGGACGCCGGCGATGTCGAGGATGACCAGACGCGCGCGGCGGGCGCTGGCCTCGGCCAGGAGCCGGCTGGTGAGCGCCTGGCTGCGGCGGCTATCGACATGGCCGATGAGCGGCGCGAATAGCACCCCCTCGGCCAGCGGCACCGCCGGCGTCTCCAGCGTGGTCACCAGGTCGAGCAGTTGGCGCTGCTGGTCGAGCTGCGCCGTCATCTGCTCATTGGCGGCCGCAAGCGCCCCAGCCTGTTGCTCGGCGCGGGCCTGCTCTTCCTCGGCCCGGCGCGCGTTTTGCTCCACATCGCGCTGGACGTTGTCCATCACCAAGCGGGCCAACGCCATGCCCCCAACGACCATGCAGTACAGGACGACGACCGGGGCGCCCAGGTCAAGGTCAGTTCCGCCTGCGCGCGCTACCAGCACCAGCGGGGTCGCGACCGCCACCAGGAGCACCCACAAGGGCCGCCCCATAATCAGGGCAAAGATCGGCGGGATGAGCAACGACAGCACCGTCTCGCGGTTCAGCCGCGGGTCGGGCGGCACCAGCGCCGGGACGATCACGCTGATGACGAGCAGGGCAGAGTGGGCATAGCGCCATCCCCACCAGTAGAGGAGTAGCACGATACCAACTGTCAGCGCTCCCGCAGCGGTGATGAGAACGCGCTCGACGGCGGTCCCGCTCATAATCTGATACAGCAGAATCAAGATCAAGCCGACCAGCATCACGAACTGTAGCCCGATCACAACCTGTCGCTGCGTGATCCGCATATGCGTGCTCCTCGTCTCTGGGTCGCCGCTCGGTGTATGATACCAAATCCCGCGTATCTCTGCCCAGAACAAAGAACAAAGAACAGAGAACAAAGAACCAATCACCGACCACCGACCACCGACCACCGACCACCGACCACCGACCACGCAACACGCAACACGCAACACGCAACACGCAACATAATGCTACGGACCACGGACAACGGACCAAGGACTATCCACAGGTTCTCCACAAAATTGCTTACACACTCACCGCCTATCCACTAGGAACCCGCCGCATGACTGTGCTATAATGGCCCTGTTGATTTAGCGACAGGTTAACTTGACACTTCGTTATGTTTATCCAGGCGATGCAAAAGCCATGGTTTTAACACCTTATGCTGACACGAACGATGCTATTTGGCGTGTGAGAGTCGTCAGCATGTTTGTGTTATCGGTAGTAGTGTAAATTGTTTCTCTTAGAGATAGAGGAAAGGGGTTCTTGAGGGGGCTTCCCCCTCAAACTCCCCCTTTTCAAGCATCGGGCGTAGAGAACGCGCCTTGGAGCGTGCCATGAAAGACTTTGTCCACCTGCACGTCCACTCGGAATATAGCCTGCTCGACGGCTTCTCACTGATCGACGACCTGGTTGGCCGGGCCAAAGAGCTGGGGATGGATACGCTGGCGCTGACCGACCACGGTGTGATGTACGGCGCGCTCGACTTCTACAACGCCTGCAAGAAGGCAGGCATCAAGCCGATCGTGGGCATGGAAGCCTACATGGCCGTCGGCGTCCACAACGACCGCACGCCCAAGGGCAAGGGCTACTACCACACCCTGCTGCTGGCGCAGAACGAGACCGGTTACAAGAACCTGGTCAAGCTGACGACCCGCGCCCACCTCGATGGCTTCTACTACAAGCCGCGCATCGATCACGAGCTGCTCAAGGAGCACAGCGAGGGGCTGATCGTCACATCGTCGTGCCTGGCCGGCGAGATCAACCGCCCGCTGACGCAGAAGGACAAGACCAAGGCGCGCGAGGTCGCCGGGTGGTACCGCGATCTGCTCGGCCCGGAGCACTACTACCTCGAACTCCAGCTCCACCCGGAGGTGCCCCAGCTTGAGGAGCTGAACGAGGAGCTGGTGCGAATCGGCCAGGAGCTGGGCATCCCGCTGGTGGCCACCAACGACGCCCACTTCGTTCGCAAGGAAGACGCCGAGGCCCACCGGCTGCTGCGCTGCATGGGCTTCAACCAGACGCTCCAGGAGTACTGCGCCAAGAACCCACTGCTGGACGACTCCTACCACATCAAGACCGGCGAAGACATGTACGGGCTGTTCAAGCGCTACGGCACCTCGCCGCTGGAGAACACGCGCCGGATAGCCGAGATGTGCAGCCTGGAGCTGAACTTCGGGCGCGTGCAACTGCCCGACTTCAGCACCGTGGTCGAGCAGGTGCCCGCCGGCCACACGCCCGCGACGTTCCTGCGGCAAGTGTGCGAAGAAGGGCTGATGCGCCGCTTCGACGCCCACCCGACCGAGGAGTATGTCAAGCGGCTGGCCTACGAGCTGGATGTGATCGACCAGACCGGCTTCCCGCTGTACATGCTGATCGTCTGGGACTTCGTGAAGTACGCCCGCGCCCGCGGCATCCCGTGCCTCCCGCGCGGCTCGGCCGGCGGCTCACTGGTGCTGTACTGCCTGGGCATCACCGATGTGGACCCGGTGGCCAATAAGCTGGTCTTCGAGCGCTTCCTCAACCCGGAGCGCAAGGAGATGCCCGATATCGACATGGACTTTGCCGACTCGCGCCGCCAGGAGGTGCTCGACTACGTCTCGAACAAGTACGGGCGCGACTGCACCGCCCAGATCATCACCTTCGGCTCGCTGGGCGCCAAGGCGGCGCTGCGCGACGTGGGGCGGGTGCGCGGCATCCCGCTGAACGAGGTCGACCGGGTCGCCAAGCTGGTGCCGATGCTGCCGGTCGGCACCACGATCGCCCAGGCGCTGGAGCGTGTGCCGGAACTGAAGCAGATCTACGACGGCGACGTGACGATGCGTGAGCTGATCGCCCAAGCCCAGTGGCTTGAGGGGCATGCGCGCAACGTCGGCACGCACGCCTGCGGGGTGGTGGTCAGCAAGGACCCGCTGTTCGAGCTGGTGCCGCTCCAGCGCACCTCCAAGGACGAGAGCCAGGTCATGACCTCATTCCCAATGGGCACGCTGGGCGACATCGGCCTGCTCAAAATGGATATGCTGGGCCTGGCCAACCTCTCGATCGTCGATAACGCGCTGCGCTATATCAGCCAGCTCCTCGGCCGGCCCTTTACGCTGACCGACATCCCCACCGACGACCGGCCCGCGCTCGAATCGTTGGGCCGCGGCGAGACGATCGGCGTGTTCCAGCTTGAGGGCGCCGGCATGACCCGCTACCTCAAAGAGCTGAAGCCGAGCCGCGTCCAGGACATCTACGCTATGGTCGCGCTGTACCGGCCCGGCCCGCTGGAGCAGATCCCGCGCTACATCGAATGGAAGAACCACCCGGAGCGCATCACCTACCTGCACCCGATCCTCAAGCCGATCCTGGAGGACACCTACGGAATCATCGTCTACCAGGAGCAGGTGCTGGGCATCCTGATGCAGATGGCCGGCTACACCATGGGCAAGGCCGATATCGTCCGTAAGGCGATCGGCAAGAAGAACAAGGCCCTGATGGAGCAGGAAGGGCCGAAATTTAACGAAGGCTGTGTGAAGAACGGCCTGACGCCCGACCAAGCCCGAACCTTGTGGGACCTGATCCAGCCGTTTGCCGGCTACTCGTTCAACCGCGCCCACTCGACACTCTATGGCCTGCTCTCGTACCAGACCGCCTACCTCAAGACCAACTACGCGACCGAGTATATGGCCGCCATCCTGAGCGCGGCCTCCGGCAGCACCGAGGATGTGGCCAAGTTCGTCGCCGAGTGCGGGCGGCTGGGCGTGGCGGTCTGCCCGGCCGACGTCAATGCCTCCGGCCTGGGCTTCACGATCGAGACGCTGCCGCAGCCACTGCCGCCCGGCATCCGCCACCCGCGCGGCGTGCGCTTCGGCCTGGCGGCGATCAAGAACGTCGGCGAGGGGCCGATCGAGGCAGTGATCAAAGCCCGCGATGAGGGCGGCCCGTTCCGTTCGCTCGAAGAGCTGTGCGAACGGGTCGACCGGGCGGCGCTCAACAAGCGCGTGCTAGAGAGCCTGATCAAGAGCGGCGCGATGGACGGGCTGCCCGGCAGCCGGCGGCAGAAGCTGGCCATCCTCGACCAGGCGCTCAAGGCCGGGATCGGCATGCAGGATAACCGTGCCAAAGGTCAGACGACGATGCTCGACGATTGGTATGGATCGAGCGCTGCGGCGAATGTGGGGCCGACAACGCCTGATTCCGGCGGCTCTATTTCGATGCCGGTGATCACCGAGACACCCCAGGACTACAAGGAGCAACTGGCCTGGGAAAAGGAACTGCTGGGCATGTACGTCTCGGACCACCCGATCGCCAGAGCGCTCGACGGGCTCGACCTGACCGGCGTGACGCCGCTGAGCCAGCTCGGCACCGAGCTGGTCGGCCAGGTGCTGACGATCATCGGGATGCTCACGAGTGTGCGGCGGCTGGCGACCAAGAAGGGCGACAGTATGCTGGTGGCGGTCCTGGAGGATCTGGAGGCGTCGGCCGAGCTGGTGGCCTTCCCCAAGAGCTACGAGAAACACCGCGAGCTGCTGGTGGACGATGCGCTGCTGCGCGTCAGGGCCAAGGCGGACGAGCGCAATGGGACGATCCAACTGCTGCTGGAGGGCGCCGAGGCGCTCGAAGCGGTCGAGCGTCGGGTCGCGCTGGAGGTCGAGATGGATTTAGAAGGACTGGAAGAGTATATTCCGGCTGGCGCCGCCGATACCTTCGCAGCGCCACAGGACGATATCCCGCATCCGGCCGGCCCAGGCTCAATAGCGGCGAAACCGCAGCCCACCAGCGAAGTGCCGGCCGGTGAGCCTGCGCCGAGCCAGCCGATCAGCATCATCCGGTCGCGCACCAAGATGGGGACCAACGGCAGTGGGAACGGCAACGGCAACGGCAACGGCGGAGGAAGCGGCAACAGCAACAGCGGTGGGAGCGGCAGCGGCTATGGCGGCGGCGCGCCGGCGGCGCCGACACACCTGCTGCGCCTGTTCCTGCCGCGCTCGCACGACTTCGACGCCGACGTCCTAAAGATGCAGATGGTCGATCGGGTGCTGCGCGAGAGCGCCGGCGAGGACCAGGTAATCATCCACCTGCCCAACGCGCTCGGCATGGTGCTGCTGAAGCCGCGCCACAAGATCCGCTGCACCGACGCGCTCGTTGGCGCGCTGCGGGAGGTGCTGGGCGTCGAGGGCGTTGCGATGGAATAAGTGCTCGTTCGGAGATAAGAAATCGAAGGGGGAGTTTGAGGGGGAAGCCCCTCAAACTCCCCCTTTTTTAATAGCCTGAAGATTTAGTTCCATGAAGCCATTTCAGGGTATACACATTTCTTTGCAAATGATGTTCAAATGTATTGACAAACCTTTGCAATACGTGTATACTCTGGTTCGAGGCGATGATAACCTACCGAAGAGAGGAACTACCGATGGCCCCTGATCAAGCAGCAGCGTCAGGCAGCGGCTCCGCCGAAACAACCCGCCCTCCTATACAGGTTGATGAACATGATGATCTGGCGCTGATCGGGGCGATCGCACAGCGAGATAACCGGGCGCTTGAAGTGCTCTACGACCGCTACTCGGCCATGGTGTACCGCATGGCGCTGCGGATTCTGAAGAGTCCCGAGCAGGCCGAAGATATTGTGCAAGAGGTCTTCTGGCGGGTTTGGCGGCGCAGCGAGAGCTTCGAGCGCGAGCGCGGGCGCGTGGCCCAGTGGGTGTTCGGCATCGCGCATAACCTGTGCATCGACGAGCTGCGGCGCATCCGGGCGCGGCCAACACCTGTCTACGAGGATGTCGATCACCCAGTGATCCAGCAACTCATCGACGAGCAGGTCGATGTCCCGGCCAGCGCCTGGTCGAGCGAGCGGCGCCGCGTGATCGTCGAGGCGCTGCGCCACCTCCCGCAGGCTCAACGGCAGGCGGTCGAGATGGCCTTCTTCGGCGAGATGTCGCACCAGGAGATCGCGAACCGGCTCGACCGGCCACTCGGCACGATCAAGACCCGCGTTCGCCTGGGCTTGCATAAGCTGGCCGACCTACTCGCCGCACGCGGGCTCCAGTCGAGCGATGCCTGGTAGCGCCGACCGATGACAAGATGACAAGGTGACAAGATGACAAGGTGACGGGGAGAGGATGGAGGATGGAGCCAGGGCACGTAAGGGCGTATTGCATACGCCCCCATTGCATACGCCCCCCACCGAACCCCGAAGAACCGAGAACCTGTAGGGCAGGCCCTCCGTGGCCGCCCGCTCCGTGGCCGCCCACCTCCGTGGCCGCCCACCTCCGTGGCCGCCCACCTCCGTGGCCGCCTCCGTGGCCGCTCGCCTCCGTGGCCGCCGGGACGCCACGCAACACGCAACACGCTTCACGCTTCACGCTTCACGTTTCACGCGCCATCCAGGATCGCAGCCAGATCCGCGTCGGCGGGCGGGCGAGCGCCGAAGCGGGCGACGACCCAGCTCCCGATCGCGTTGGCGAAGCGCGCGGCGGCGGCCAGGTCCCCGTCGCGTCGGTAGCGGGCGATGAACGCGGCGGCGAAAGCGTCGCCGGCGCCGGTCGCATCGACCACCGCGACCGCGGCAGTCGGGTAGTGCCGGGCGTGGCCGCTGGCGCTCACGTAGCAGCCTTCGCGATCGAGCTTGAGCACCACGGTCGCCCCTGGATAGCGCTCGTGGAGCGCCTGGGCGATCGCCGCCGGCTCCTGCTCACCGGTCAGCACCGTGCCTTCGTCGCGGTTCGGAAACAGCAGATCGACCGGCAGGGCCGCCGTGATCCGCGCGAATGCCTCCACACCGAGCTGGCCGATCATCTGGTAGGATGCCGGGTCGAGTGAGACACCGGCGCCGGCCGCGCTGGCGACCTGGGCCGCGCGCAGGGCTGCGGCGCGCGGCGGGTCGGTGAAGAGCGACCAGGCGGTAATGTGAACGTGGCCGCAGACCCGCAGCGCTTCTTCGGGCAGGTCGGCCGGCAGCAACTGGAAGTCGGCGCCCTGGTTCGTGACCATGCTGCGCTCCCCGGCCTGGTCGATCAGCACCAGGATCACGCCGGTATCATGCTCGGCGGTGCGCGCGATATGCGTCGCGACGCCCTCGGCGGCCAGGCTCTCAACGAGCTGCGCGCCAAGCAGATCGGCGCCGACCTTGCCGACGAACCCGGCCGGCATCCCCACCCGCGCGACCCAGGCCGCGACGTTGGCGGCCGATCCCCCAGGCGCCAGCACGATCCGCCCGGTCGTGTCGCCGCCGGGCAGCAAGGCGCCATCGGGCTTGACCAGCGCATCCCAGACCAGGTCGCCGACGACGATGATCGGTTTCTGCTTGTCGGTGGTCAAAGCTGACCTCGCTCTTCTTTAGGAATCTTGGTGGGTTTGTGGGGAGGACCGCCGGCCCTCCCCACGCCCTCCCGCGCATTCAGAAGCAGGGAAGAGTATACCACGCCTCACTCCGAAAACCCGGCCTTTCCTCCTGAAGTCGTATTGACCATATACTTCTTGCGTGTTAAAATCAAACCGAACGGTCGGTATTATTCTGGAGCAGAAAATGGGAAAGGGCGAGCAAACCCGCCAGGCCATTCTGGAACGCGCGGCCCAGGTGTTCAACGTCCACGGCTACTCGGGCACGGCCATGAGTGAGCTAATGCGCCAGACCGGGCTGACCAAGGGTGGGATCTACAACCACTTCGGCAGCAAGGAGGCGCTGGCGCTGGAGGCGTTCGACTTCGCCATGGACGCGATCACGCTGCGCTTTCGCCAGGTGCTCAAGGGGCGGGTGCGGGCCATCGATAGGCTCCTGGCGACCGTCGAGATCTTTCGTGGCATGATCGAGGAGCCGATCATCATGGGCGGGTGCCCGATCCTCAACACCGCGATCGAGGCCGACGACGTCCACCCGGCGCTGCGCGACCGGGCCAGGCGGGCGATGTCGGAGTGGCACCACTTCATCGTTCGCACGGCTACGAAGGGCATCGCGGCCGGCGAGCTGCTGCCGGAGACCGATCCCGAGGCGCTGGCGACCGTGATCACCGCCACGCTGGAAGGGGCGGTGATGCTCAGCAAGCTCTACGGCGACACGACGCACATGAATCGAGTGGTCGAGCATCTCACCCGGTACCTGGGTTCGCTCGATCCGGCCGGGGACAAGATGAAGGGGTGAAAGGGAGGATGGAGGATGGAGGATGGAGCCAGGGCACGTAAGGGCGTATTGCATACGCCCCCATTGCATACGCCCCCACCGAACCCCGAAGAATTGAGAACCTGTAGGGCAGGCCCTCCGTGGCCGCCCGTCCGTGGCCGCCCGTCCGTCGGTCCGTGGCCGCCCGTCCGTGGCCGCCCGTCCGTGGCCGCCCGTCCGTCGGTCCGTGGCCGCCCGTCCGTGGCCGCCCGTCCGTGGCCGCCCGTCCGTGGCCGCCCGGACGCCACGCATCACACATCACGCATCACGCATCACGTTTCACGTTTCACGCAACACGCTTCCTGTAAATCGAGCAAGGAGCCACAATGTCGACGAGCGCAACCGAGACGACGGACCGGACCCGCACGATTACCTGGCAAGACCCACTGATTTCGGCTGCGGCGGCGCGCGGCATGAGCGGGATCGACTTCTTGCGCGCCATGGTCAACGGCGAACTGCCGCCACCACCGATCGGGGTACTGTTGGGAATGAGCGTGCTGGAGGTCGAGCCGGGCCGGGTCGTGTTTGGCGTCGATCCGGAAGAGTACCACTACAACCCGATCGGCGTCGTCCACGGTGGCGTGGCGTGTACGCTGTGCGACTTGGCCATGGGCTGCGCGATCCAATCGACGCTGCTGGCCGGGACAGGCTACACCACGCTTGAACTCCACGTCAACTTCGTTCGCCCGCTGACCAGCGCGACCGGCCCGGTTCGCTGCGAGGCCGAGGTCATCCACGTCGGCGGGCGCACGGCCACGGCGCAAGCCCGGCTGCTTGACCGGGACGGCAAGCTTTACAGCCACGCGACGACAACATGCATCATTTTCCGGCCAGAAGGAGGCCAGTATGACGGCAATCGAAGCACACCAGCTTCCAGTTGAGCTGTTCGCCCCAGCCCAGCACGAGCGCGTCCCCATGCTGACCAGCGACGGGCGCGCCCTCACCGTCCGGCATATCGTGCCCCACGACACAGCGCTGTTGGTGGACCTATTCTACCGGATGTCGGATCGCACACGCACGCTGCGCTTCTTCAGGCCGCTGAACTGCCCGGAAGACGCCGTCTGGCGCGAGGCCACGCGGCTGTCGAACATCGACCCCCGGCTTGAGGCGGCGCTGGTCGCCACGGCCCACGAGGAGGGGCAGGAGCGAGCGATCGGCGTCGCGCGGTTGGTCCACGACCCCAGCAGCCCACAGGTCGCCGAGGTAGCGATAGTCGTGCGTGATGACTACCAGGCCGGCGGGGTGGGGACGACGATCATCAACCTGCTCGTGCAGGTGGCGCAGGCGCGCGGAATCACCACGCTGCGCGCCTATATGCTGGCCGAGAACCGCGCCGTGCGGCGGCTCATCCGCAGGCTGGGGCTGACCTACACGACCCAGACTTCGCGCGGCGAGACACTGCTCTTGGCCCAGATTTGAACGGGGAAGGACGGAAGAGCGGGAGCAGCGGAACAAGAACCAGCGGAAGGATGGAAGCAGCAGAAGAGCATAAGCACCACTACCTGCTTCGTCCGCTCTCAATCCGCACCTTCCGTCGTTCCGCTTCCGCCACCTCCGTCGCCCCGGTGTTCCCCGTTCAAGTCGCGACCATAGATGGGTTGACATCCGGCGCGGGACCTGCTACCCTACAGGCCAGAAAGCGATGATGGAGCAGAGTAGCAGGTCCCCCTGGATCTCAGAGAGCCGCCGGCGCTGTGAGGGCGGTATCCAGGCACCGCGAAGACACTCCGGAGCGCGGGGAAGAACCGGAGGAATTGAAAATGCAGAATTGAGAATTGAGAATGTTTAGGCCGGTTTTCTCAATTTTCAATTTTCAATTTTCAATTCTTACATAGTAAGCTCCGCCGGGCCGCCCCCGTTACCGGGCGTATGAGGCGACTGCCTACCCTCCGAGCAGTCGCGAAGTTGCGGTGGCACCACGAGCCGGTCCCCCTCGTCCGCACGACGAGCGGGGGCCTGTTTAGTTGAGAGTTGAGAGTTATGAGTTACCTTCAACTGATAACTCATAACTCTTAACTCTCGAAGAGGTGTCACTATGGAACGTATCTGGACCACTGAACTCAGCCGGCACGCCGGGGAGCGTGTGCGGCTGGCCGGCTGGCTCCACCGCCTGCGTCGGCACAGCAACGTTAGCTTCCTGGTGCTGCGCGACGGCAAAGGGCTGGCGCAGATCGTGGTCGAGGACGGGGCGCTGGTCGAGCGGCTGGCCCAACTGCACCACGAGTCGGTCCTGCTCATCGAGGGGCAAGCGGTGGCCGAGCCGCAGGCGCCCGGCGGCGTCGAGGTCCACGGCCCGACGGTCGAGGTCCTGTCGCGGGCCGTCGAGCCGCCGCCGTTCGACCTGTTCCGCCCCGTGCTCAAGGCCCAGCTGCCGACCATCCTCGACCACGCGCCGCTGGCGCTGCGCCACCCGCGCCAGCGCGCGCTGTTCCAGGTCGCCGCCGCCTCGATGGCCGGCTTCCGCGACACGCTGCGGGCGCTCGACTTCGTCGAGATCCAGACGCCGAAGATCGTGGGCGCGGCGACCGAGGGCGGGGCCAATGTCTTCCGGCTCGACTACTTCGGGCGGCCGGCCTACCTCTCGCAGAGCCCGCAGCTCTACAAGCAGATCATGGTCGGGGTATTCGAGCGGGTCTTCGAGGTCGGCCCGGCCTTCCGCGCCGAGCCGCACGATACGCCGCGCCACATCAACGAGTTCGTCTCGCTGGATGTAGAGCTGGGCTTCATCCGCGACCACTTCGACGTGATGGAACTGCTCACGCGCACCATCCGCGGGATGCTGGGCGCCATCCAAGCGCAGGCCGCCGACGCGCTGGCGCTGCTGAAGCTGGAGCTGCCGGCGGCCCCGCAGCCGTTCCCGGCGCTCCACTTCGCCGAGGCGCTGGAGCTGATTCTGCGCGAGACCGGCGAGGACGCGCGGGACGAGCCGGACCTGGCGCCGCACCACGAGCGCTGGCTCGGCGAGTGGGCCAGGCGCGAGCACGGCTCGGACTTCGTCTTCGTCTGGGGCTACCCGACCGCCAAGCGCGCCTTCTACACCCACCCCGACCCCGACCGCCCGGCGTACTCGCGCGGCTTCGACCTGCTGTTCCGTGGGCTGGAGCTGGTATCGGGCGGGCAGCGGCTACACCGCTACGAGGATTACCAGGCGGTGCTGCACGAGCGCGGGATGCCGGAAGAATCGTTCGGCGGCTACCTGGAGGCGTTCAAGTATGGCATGCCGCCGCACGGTGGGTTCGCGATCGGGCTGGAGCGCTGGGTGGCACGGCTGATCGAGGCGCCCAACATCCGCGAGACCACGCTGTTCCCGCGCGACATGCAGCGACTGACACCGTAGGGTAGTGTCATACCAAGTCGCGTGTACATGCGGCATCTTTACGGCAGGGAGGTGTGAAGGGGCCGCCCTCCACGATCTTGTTTTCTCCCACTTCAACTTCTCCACCAGAATGCAAGTTGGCATAAGAGCGGTCGGTGGTGTAGAGGCGGCCCTTGCGGCCACCTCTACACCAACGACGAAAAGACTGACAAGAGTAAACTGACACCGCTGGCGATTGTCGGCGCATCCCCAACACACCGATCGCCAGCGGTACCACCTTAAACACTTGACAATTCTGTAGTGTCGTAGTAGGATACGCCAACTCATCCGACCGAAAACAGCACGAGCCAGGCGGCGTTCACAGCACCGCCCGGCTCGCTAGCCCCGAACCCTGTTGCGGCAGTTGTCGTGGGCTTCTGCGCATTGTATCACACGTGCGCGGCGGCAGCGGCTCCTTCGCCTCGTTCGCGAGGGGCGCTGTTTGCCTGGGGATGGGCCGTGGGAGTCCATGGGGCCTTCCGCCCGTGCGGGGCGGGTTGGCTGGCTTCCCGTCCCGCATACCATCGAAAGGAGCGCACTGTGAGCCACTACACCCTGGACGAGCTGTTGATCCTGTGGAGGCGCGAGGAGCTGACGGTCGAGCAACTGCTGGGGCAGATGCTGCAAGTGCTGCGGACTCAGGAGCGGCGCCTGCGCGATTTGGAGCGGGTGCTCCCGGCGCAGGATGTGAGCGCGTCGGTTGGCAAGGCTGTCGGGAGCGGCAGCTGAACCCTTACGGAAGGGGCGCAAGGAGCGGGAACCAACCTTCCGCCTCTTCCACCTTTCTTTGTTCAACCCCTCGTTTGAACGCGGAACAGCGGAACGTGGGAAGTAGCGGAAGGTGGAAGCAACCGGAAGGGCCGGAAGACCATCCCACGCCACCTCCCGCCCCCCGTCACGCGCGCCACGACGAAACGGCAACGGTCACACCGGGCGCGCGGGCGCACGACGGCCCATCGTGGCGCGTCGGGCGCCGTAAGGGCGCAGCAGGCGCATCAATCGGTCGCGCGGGCGCGATCTACAATGGGCATTTCAGAACGCTGCCCGTTCGATCTACAGGGCGCCTGCTGCGCCCTTACGGGTTCGCATCGGCACCGGCGCGTGATCGCCGGCACCGGCGATTTCCGCGCCCTCGTCCTTCCCTTCCGCGCCCTCCGTCGTTCCGCCTTTCCCCGTTCAAACCCCAGCACCTATCAGCCATGCCACCGCCCACCCCACCACTAGCAGCGCCCCGAACTGCGCGTGCAGCTTGGCCGTCTGGCGCAGCACCGGCTGGAGTGCGTTCGGCTCGCGTTCGGCGGCCACGATGCGTGTCAGGCGCAGCGCCAGCGGCAGCGTGACCGCGCTGATCAGCGTGAGCCAGGGCGCGCCGCCCAGCAGCACCGTCAGCGCCAGCGACAGGTAGGTGCCGCCGATCAGCAGGTAATACTCCACGTTCGCGCCCTGGCGGCCCAGCAGCGTCGCCAGCGTGCGCTTGCCGATCCGGCGATCGCTGTCGAGGTCGCGCAGGTTGTTGGCGTGCAGGATCGCCGCGACCAGGAAGCCGATCGGCAGCGAGGCCAGCACCACCGGCAGCGTGACCGAGCGCGCCTGGACGTAGTAGGAGCCGATCACCATCACCGGCCCCATGAAGACGAACACCGCCAACTCACCCAGCCCGACGTAGGCCAGCGCGAACGGCCCGGCGGTGTAGAAGAAGCCGCACAGCACGCTGAACAGGCCCAGCCAGAGGATAAACGGCCCGCTGACGCTCACCAGGTATAGGCCGATCGCCGAGCCGATCGCGAAGGCCACCAGCCCGCCGGCCAGCACCTGTCGGGGCGCCAGGTCGCCGCGCAGCAGCGCGCCGCCGGTGCCGATCGATTGCGGCGTATCGGCGCCCTTCTGATAGTCGTAGTAGTCGTTCACCAGGTTGGTGCCGGCCTGGATCGCGACCGAGCCGGCCAGCGCCAGCAGCAGCAGCCCCAGGTCGAGCGCGCCGTCGTAGGCCGCGACCGAGCCGCCCAGCAGCACCGGGATGATCGCCGCGGTGTAGCTCCAGGGCCGGGCCGCGCCCCACCAGACCCGCACGTGCTGCCGCATGCGCCGCTCCCTGACGCCGACGCTGCGGGCCTGCCAAGGAATGAGCAGGTACTCAAGTTCGTCCAGCAGGACCGTGATCAGCCAGCCGACCAGCGCCACCGCCACCAGCCCGGCCAGCATCCGGTCGATCGCGTAGAGCTCGTACGACTGCCAGATCAGCCAGCCGATCCCTTCGTCGGCGCCGACGAACTCCACGCCCACGATCAGAGTCAGCGCGAAGCCCATGCCGAGCTTAATGCTGTTCATGATGCCGGGCAAGCTGGCCGGCAGCGCCACCGTCCAGAACAGGTCGCGTCGCCGGGCGCCGAAGCTGCGCGCCACCTCGAAGTAGTGCGGCTCGACTTGGAGCACGCTGGCCGCGACGTTCAGCACCACCAGGAAGAAGACGCTCACGGCGATCGTCGCGACCTTGCTGACCTCGCCCAGGCCCAGCACGACGATGATCAGCGGCAGCAGGGCGATCTTGGGGATCGGGTAGATCGCGGCGGCGATCGGCCGCACCAGTGCCCTGAGCGGCCCGCTCACGCCCATCAGCAGACCCAGCACGACCGCCGGGAGGCCACCAAGCAGGAAACCGAGGAAGATCCGGGTGACACTGACGCGGACATCCTGGAGCAGGCGCCCGCTGGCGGCCAGCTCGCCCAGCGTGACCAGCACCTCGGAGGGCGGCGGGAAGAAGATCCGGTTGAGCCAGCCGAGCCACACCGCTAGCTCCCACAGGGCCAGCAGCAGCAGCGGCGAGATTAGTGATATCAGGCGATTCTGGTTCATATGAGTATCTCTGAAAGGGTGAAGGGGTGGAAGGGCTGCACTTTCACCCCTTCACCCTTTCACCCCTTCGCCCCCTCTGCCGTGCGTTCCACCTCGTCGCGCAGGACCGCCCAGATCTCGGCGAATAGCGCGCTGAAGCGCGGGTCGGTGCGTAGCGCGACGGCGTCGCGCGGGCGGGCGAAGGGCACTTGCACCTGGGAGAGCAGCCGACCGGGCCGCGCCGACATGACGTACACGCGGTCGCCCAGGGTCAGCGCCTCCTCAATGCTGTGGGTCACAAAGACCACCGTCTTGGCGTCACGCTCCCAGTGCTGGAGCAGGGTCTGCTGGAGGATCAAGCGCGTCTGTGCGTCGAGAGCGCCGAACGGCTCGTCCATCAGCAGCACCTCGGGATCGTAGGCGAAGGCGCGCGCCAGGCCCACGCGCTGCTGCATGCCGCCGGAGAGCTGGGCCGGGTAGGACCTGGCGAAGCGCTCCAGGCCGATCGCGGCGATCCAGCGCCCCACGATCGCCGCCCGCTCGGCCGGGGGGACGCCGCGCAGCCGCAGGCCGTAGGCCACGTTCTGCTCGACGGTCATCCAGGGGAAGATGCCCGCGCCCTGGAAGACCATCGCCTTGAGCGGGCGAGCGGGGTCGTCCTCACGAATATGCGCGCTGCCGCCGGTGGCCTGCTCAAGCCCGGCCAGCACTCGCAGCAGCGTCGTCTTGCCGCAGCCGCTCGGCCCGACGACGCAGGCCAGCTCGCCGTCGGCCACTGCGAGCGAGACGCCGCCGAGCGCCTCGACCGGGCCGGTCGGCCCGCGCCCAGGGTAGACGACGCGCAGGTCGTTGATATTGATCTTCGGAACCATCGCCACTGTGCTCTGGCGTGTTACGTGTTACGTGTTGCGTGGGGTATGGCGGCACGCAACACGTAACACGCAATACGCAACTACTTCTTGTCGAGATCCGCCGCCACATCGGCCGCGAGCTGCGTGTTCACGAAGGCGCTCACGTCGAGCGGCTCTTTGTACTCCAGCAGGCCGCGCTCCATAAAGTAGTTCTGTAGCGTCTTGAGGTCGTCGATCGGCACGCGCCCGGTGGGATCGTACTGGGCCGGCGAGCTGCGTAGGACCACGTCGGCGGGGGTTTGGGTGTACTTCTCGATCATCGCCGCGATCTCCGGGTTCATGTAGCTGCCCTGGAGGTCGCGGCACGCGCGCAGGTAGGCGCGCATGAAGCCGCGCGCGGCGTCGGGTTGCTGGGTAAGTAACGCCTCGCTCATGTAGAGGTAGGTGGCGGTGAAGCCGTCGATGAAGTCCTCGGACAGGACCTTGACGACGCCTTGGTCCTCGTTGATCGTCGCCAAGGGCTCGCCCAGGATCGCGGCGTCGAGCGAGCCGTTCTCCAGCGCCGCCGGGACATCGCGGAAGGCGACGGTTGTCACCTGGATGTCGTTCATGGTCAGCCCGGCCTTGGCCAACGCCTGGGCCAGCCAGTACTCGGTCGCAGCGCCGGTCGCGTTGATCGCCACCTTCTTGCCCTTGAGATCGGCGACGCTTTTGATCTCGCCGGCGCGCTTGGCGCTGATCACCAGCGGGCTGGTCAGCGGCGGGCGCTCGCTGTGCATTGGCGCCACGATCGTAAACTTGACCCCGCGGGCCGCAGCGTTGAGCAGCCCGGCCCCGGCGCCGCCCAGCGCGGCGTCGAAGTTGCCGGCGGCGAGCTGGACGACCGCTTCACTGCCGCCCTGGATCGGCGTCGGCTCGACCGCGATCCCTTCCTGGGCGAAGTAGCCGCGCTCGATCCCGACATACAGCGGCGCGTAGATCATCACCGGCACGTAGCCAAGGCGCACCTTGGTCATCCCGGCGGTGGGTGCGCCAGCCGTTGGCGCGGTCGCTTGTGGTTGCGCGCCCCCACAGGCCGCCAGCACAATCGCCGCCAGCAGCACTAGCCCGGCAAGCCGAAATCTCGGTTGTATCAGTTGTTCCATGACATCGCTCCTTAGTGGTTTTGCGGGGTGGTTTGGAGGGGTTGCCCCTCCAAGCCTCCTCTACACCGCAAAATTCGTGTGGTAAGCCACTAGACAGGATGCTCGATGGCGTAATTGTACCATTTTTCACAAAATCTGCAAGAGAGTATTTTAGGTGATTTGGGGCCGAAACGGGGAAGGCGCATGCCCTTTCGCTTTCGGGATCAGATTACGGCTCGGAGGTGGCGAGTATCGTGCGAAGTGTGTCGCGCAGCAGCTTGCCGGCGGCGTTGCGCGGCATGACCTGGACGAAGCGGAGGTGGCGGGGCAGCTTGTAGCCAGCCAGCCGTTCGCGGCAGAAGGCGATCAGGGCGGCCTCGCTCAGGGTCGCGCCGGGGCGCAGCTTGACGCACGCCGCCGGCACCTGGCCCCAGCGCTCATCGGGCAGGCCGACGACCCCGGCCTCCTCGACAGCAGGGTGGGCCAGCAGCGCCGCCTCGACCTCGGCGGGGTAGATGTTCTCGCCGCCCGAGATGATCAGGTCGGCGCGGCGGCTGACGACATACAGGTAGCCTTCGTCGTCCAGGTAGCCGAGATCGCCGGTGTGCAGCCAGCCGTCGCGGAGGGCGCGTGCGGTCTCGTCGGGCCGGTTGATGTAGCCGCGCATCACGGTTGGGCCGCGCACCAAGATCTCGCCCACGCTTGCGGCACCGTCGCTGGCGATCCGCAGCTCGGTGGGCAGGAGCGGCTTGCCGGCCGAGCCGAGCTTGCCCAGCGCGTCGCCGGGGGCGAGGGTGGCGACCTGCGAGGCGGCCTCGGTCAGGCCGTAGGTCTGCACGACCGGCACGCCGCGCGCCGCGCAGGCTTCGAGCAGCGGCTGCGGGGCCGGCCCGCCGCCCAGCAGCACGCAGCGAAGCGCCGCCCCGTACGGCCGCGCGCCGCGCTCGTCCAGCATGCGTTGGAGCATTGCGCTGACCAGCGAGACGATCGTCACGCCGTCGGCGTCGAGCGCCCGGTTGGCGGCGGCCGGGTCGAAGCCTTGGTGGAGCACGACCGGGATGCCGTAGATCGCGGCGCGGATCACGATCGCCAGCCCGCCGACGTGAAACAGCGGCAGCACGGCCAGCCAGCGGTCGTCGGCATGAAGGCCCAGGTTGAGCGCCGAGCCGATCGCGCTCCACCAGTAGTTGCCGTAGGTCAGCACCGCGCCCTTGGGCCGGCCGGTGGTGCCGGAGGTGTAGGTAATCGTGTAGGCTTCCGCCAGGTCGATCGAGGGGCGCAGCGCGACCTCGGCCTCGGGCAGCTCGGCGAGCGCGGCTACGTCGTGCGAGGCGATCGAGCCGGCGCCGGGCAGCGCGGCGGCGGCCAGGGGCGCGTGGTACGCGTCGTAGAGCAGCAGCCGCGCGCCGGAGTCGGTGAGCTGCCAAGCCAGCTCGGGCGCGGCGAGCCGCGTGTTCAGCGGGACCAAGGTGACGCCCAGGCGCGGGGCGGCGTAGACAAGCGCGATGAACTCGGGGCTATTGCGGAGCAGCAGGCCGATCCGGTCGCCGGGGCGCGCGCCAAGCGCGGCCAGCCGGCGCGCCAGCGTCGCCGCCCGCCGATCAAGCTCGGCGAAGGTCCAGCGCGCGTTGTCAGCGATCAGTGCGGGCCGATCAGGGGCGACGCCGGCGCGGTGGGCCAGCCAGTCGGGTAGGAGCATATTGGCCGCAGAGCCGGCGGCAGGTATATGAGTTTGATCGCCCATAACAAAACATCCGAGGGGGCGTGCGTGACACTGGTTCTCGCCTAGAGGTAATCATCCCAGGCAGAGGGGGTAAAACAAAGCCTCATGGATCAAGCAGCTCCTGTTCTTGGACATTGCCTGCCTGTGCTTCCGTGATCGACTGACGCAGGCGCGCGGCGTTCACAGGATTCGATAACAGGTAGCGCGTTTCCTGCCAGGCATTGTACTCGTCCAATGGCAGGAATACAACCTGCTGCCCAGTTTCTGTGACCACAATTGTAGGCTCCGCATCTGCAATCACTTGCTCGATCAACTGCTCTAAATTCTTCTTAGCTTCCTTTAGTGTCACAGCCTGCATCTGGCGCTCCTTCGTTCACTTTACGCTGGCGCTATTATAGCAAACTCTTGTGGTAGCTACAGTGCTTAGACAAGGTTTTGGGTGACGCCGTTCTTCTTTACAATGTGAGAGGGGGAGACTGAGGGGGCTACCCCTCAAACCCCTTTTTTCCAGAAGGCCTGTTTCAACATCGAATCCAGGCGCCGCCATACCGCGCGAGCTGCCGCTCGTCCAGGGCGACGCCGAGCCCTGGGCCGGCGGGCAGCGGCATTGTGCCGTCCTCGATGGCGAGCGGCTGGGCCAGCAGGTCGGCGGCGAGGAGCGGGCCGGTGGCGAGGCCGCAGGCCAGCGTCGGGGCGGGCAGCGTCGCCGCGAGGTGCAGCGCGGCAGCGGCGCCGACTCCGGCGTCGATCGTCGTCGTGACGATGGCGCCGAGGCCAGCGGCGCGGGCCAGGGCGATCACGCCGCGCGCCGGGCGCAGCCCGCCGGCCAGCATGGGCTTGACCACCAGCACGTCGGCGGCGCCGGCGGCGATGACGGCGCGGGCCTGTTCGGGGCCGGCGACCGGCTCGTCGGCGGCGAGCGGGGTGTCGACAGCCGAGCGAACGCGGGCCATGCCGGCGAGATCGGCGGCGGCGACCGGCTGCTCGACTAGCTCAAGCTGGTGGTGCTCCACGGCGCGGATGATCGCGATCGCTTCAGCGACGCTCCAGGCCCCGTTGGCGTCGACGCGCAACCGGACGCTAGGGCCGATCGCGGCGCGCACGGCGGCGATGCGGGCGATCTCGGCCGCGCGGGTGGGGCCGAGGCCGACCTTGAGCTTGACGCAGCGGAACCCGGCCGCGACGGCGCGATGGGCGGCCAGGCAGGCCGCCGCGTCATCCGGCGCGCCGATGGTGGCGTTCACCGGCACCGGGGCGCCGGGCGCGCCGCCGAGCAGCGCGGCGACGGGGATGCCGGCGGCGCGGGCGCGGATGTCGCACAGGGCGGTGTCGAGGGCGCAGGCCAGCGCAGCGGCGCCCGATCGGGCAACGTCCAGGCTGGCTAGCAACTCATCGATCGCGGCCAGGTCGCGCCCGGCCAGCCGTGGCGCCAGCCCACCAAGAATGGCGAGCACGTCGTCGAGGGTGCCGCCGCCGAATGCCGGAACCGGCGCGGCCTCGCCGAGCCCTTCCAGACCATCAGCGGTGGTCAGGCGCAGGATGGCGCCCTCACGAAACCGCGCGGCGCCGTGGGCCGTGGCGAACGCGCCGGCCCACGGCACCCGAAAGGGCATCCAGGCGATACGTTGTATCTTCATCAGCTTATGATCACAAACAGTGGAACATCTTCGTTGTCAAGGCGGCGCGCTTCTGGCCTACGGCAGTATGGTACTTTTTCTTTCTTTTGTGGCCGGGTTTTGCGGCGGGAGCCGCAAAACCCGGCCACGAAAGGATGGGGAGTATATCTTGCATCGGCGTGTATTTGTGTCCTACGTCAAAGGCCACAAAACCCGGCCACAAAAGGATGGGGAGTACGCCTTGCATCGGCGTGTATTTGTGTCCTATGGCAAAGGCCGCAAAACCTGGCCGCAAAAGGACGAGGAGAACCTGTGACTCCTGGTGTGCTTAGAGTAGCAGGCTGACCGCAAATAGCGCCCCGAAGAGCAGGTGGAGCCGCGCGGTGCCGGCCAGGGCGCGGTTGAGCGGCGGGCCTTCGTGGGCGAGGACGGCGCGGATGAGCGGGACCGCCAGCGGCAGTGTGAGCCAGGGCAGCCAGCACCAGGCCGACGTGGCGCCGGCGAGCCAGAGCAGTGGGAGCGCCAGGAATGCGCCGGCGATCAGCAGCAGGTACTGGGCCCGCGTGGCGCGCCGCCCGATCAGCACGGCCAGGGTGTGCTTGCCGGCGCTCCGGTCGGTGTCGATGTCGCGCAGGTTGTTGACGACCAGGATGGCCGTCACCAGCATGCTGATCGGGAGCGAGGCGCCGATCGCCGCGCCGGAGAGCGCGCCGGTGTGCAGGTACGCGGTGCCGGCCACGGCGACGAGGCCGAAGAAGATGAAAACGAATAGGTCGCCGAGGCCGTGGTAGCCGAGCGGCCAGGGGCCGCCGGTGTACAGCACGCCGGCGGCGATCGAGAGCAGGCCGATCGCCAGGATCGGCCACCCGCCGACGACGACCAGGTAGAGGCCGATCAGCGCGGCCAGGGCGAAGGTGGCGATCATGGCGGCGCGCACGTCGGCGGGGGCGATCAGCCCGCTCTGGGTGACGCGGGTGGGGCCGAGCCGGGCGGCGGTGTCGGCGCCTTTCTGGTGGTCGAAGTAGTCGTTGGCCAGGTTGGTGCCGACCTGGATGAGCAGCGCGGCGAGGAGGGCGGCGACGAAGGGCAGCGGCCGGAAGTATCCGGCGGCGGCGGCTACGGCCGAGCCGACCAGCACGGGGACGATCGCGGCCGGGAGCGTGGGTGGGCGGGCGGCCATGAGCCACGCGCGCAGACGGCCGGGGTGGGTGGGAGAAACGTTACTCGCCATCAGAACCTCTTATCCTCTATCTCCGGTTCTTGGTTCTTCGTCGTTCGGTGGGGGCGAACACGAGGTTCGCCCTTACGTGGTTCTGTGGTGGGTGTATGCAATACGCCCTTACGTGCTCTGGCTCCATCCTCCATCCTCCATCCTCCCGTTTAGGGGAAGCGCCGGAAGCGGGAGAACTTGGGCTTGCGCTTCTGGAGGAAGGCGTCGCGGCCCTCTTTGGCTTCTTCGGACAGGTAGTAGAGCAGGGTCGCGTCGCCGGCGAGCTGCTGGAGCCCGGCCAGGCCGTCGGTGTCGGCGTTGAAGGCGGCTTTCAGGAAGCGGATGGCCATCGGGCTTTTCTCCAGGATCTCGCGCGCCCACTGGACGGCCGTGGACTCAAGCTCGGCCAGCGGGACGACGGTGTTGACCAGGCCCATCTCGAGCGCGTCCTGGGCGCTGTACTGGCGGCAGAGGTACCAGATCTCGCGGGCCTTCTTGTGGCCGACGACGCGGGCCAGGTAGGTCGAGCCGTAGCCGGCGTCGAAGCTGCCGACCTTGGGGCCGGTCTGGCCGAAGATGGCGTTGTCGGCGGCGATCGTCAGGTCGCAGACCAGGTGCAGCACGTGGCCGCCGCCGATGGCGTAGCCGGCGACGACGGCGATCACGGGGTTGGGCAGCAGCCGGATCTGGCGCTGGAGGTCCAGCACGTTCAGGCGGGGCACGCCGTCGCCGCCGACGTAGCCGCCCTCGCCGCGCACGCGCTGATCGCCGCCGGAGCAGAACGCTTGGTTGCCGGCGCCGGTGAACAGGGCTACGCCGATGGCGGGGGTGTTGCGGATGTGGGCGAAGGCGTCGATCAGCTCTTCGACGGTCTGCGGGCGGAAGGCGTTGCGCAGCTCCGGCCGGTTGATCGTGATGCGGGCGATGCCTTCGTCCTCGGCGTGCTCGTAGATGATGTCGGTGTACTCGCGTACGGGGTTCCAGGTTACGGTCATGCAATTCCTCCTTCGATGAGAGGGCGAACACGTGGGTTCGCCCTTACGTCGGTGCTTTCGTCGTCTCCGTCGCTGGGCGAACACGAGGTTCGCCCTTACGTCGGTGGGGCGCTGCGCTTTCGTCGTCTGCGTAGCCGGGCGAGCACGTGGGTTCGCCCTTACGTCGGTGTGGGTGCGGCGCGGGTATTTCACCGGCAGCTATGTCAGTTCCAGGAACTCTAGGACGATCCGAGCGAACGCCTCCGGCTGCTCCAGGTGGACAGTGTGGCCGGCGGCCGGGATAACTTGCATCTGTGCGTTCGGGAGCGCCTCGATCATGCTGCCGGCGATAGCCTTGTATTTCGCATCGAGCGCGCCGACGACCAGGAGCGCCGGGAGGTGGAGCGCCGCTAGCCGCTGCCAGAGCGGCTCCTGATGCCCAGCGCCCATTCCGCGCAGGCTGTTGGCCAGGCCGACCGGGTTGTTGCCCAGGCGCTGATCGCGTAGGCGGGCGCGTGTGCCGGCGGGCAGCGCGGCCTGGCTGGCGAACAGCGGCAGTCGCTCCCACCGATTGACGAATGACTCTAGGCCGTCGCGCTCGATCGCGTCGGCCAGCGCCGCGTCGGCGGCGATGCGGGCCTGGCGCTCGGATGGGTCGGCGATGCCGGGCGAGCTGCTTTCCAGCACCAGCAACCGCACTCGGCCCGGCGCCGCAGCGGCCAGGTGCAACGCGACGCGCCCGCCCATCGAGTAGCCCAGCACGTCGGCCCGATCGACATCGAGCGCGGCAAGCAGGGCGAGCAGGTCATCGACGCAGCGCTCCATGCGGTAGCGCTCGGGGTCCGGCGGGCGAGCGGATTGCCCGTGGCCGATTAGATCGGGGGCGATCGTTCGCACATGCCGGGCGAAGCACGGGGTATGCGGCGCCCAGCTCGCGGCGCTGCCGGTAAAGCCATGCAGCATCAGCAGCGACCGACCGGCGCCCGCCAATTCGACGTTGATCGTGATGTCGTTGACCTGGAGTTGCATAAGAACAAAGAATAAAGAACGAAGAATAAAGAACCAACCACCAAGACCCTGTAGGGCGAGCCCTCCGTGGCCGCCCTCGCAACACGCAACACGCAACATGTTTCACGTTTCGGGGCACGTTATGGCTGCCTATCGCCTGATACGGAAGCCAGCGCTGCCGAGACTACTCGCCAGATCTCGCGGTGCAGCGTCACGTTGCGGTCGCGAGCGGTGGGCACCTCGACGATGTGCAGCCCGCCCTCGGCGATCCCGGCCCGCACCGCCGAACGAAACTCGCCCCAAGCGGCGACGCGGGTGTATCGGGCGCCGTACATCTGGGCCAGCGGCTGGAAGTCCAGCCCGTGCGGCGTGCCGAAGAGCGTCTCGAAGTGCTCGGCGTCGGCGGCCTGGGGCAGAAACGAGAAGATGCCGCCGCCGTCATTGTTCAGCAGGATGATCGTGGCGTTCAGGTGGTGCTGCGCCGCCGCCAGCAGCCCGTTCGAGTCGTGGTAGAAGGACAGGTCGCCGATCACCAGCACCAGCGGCCCGATGCCAGCGGCGCCGGCGCCGAGCGCGCTCGATACCACGCCGTCGATGCCATTGGCGCCGCGATTGGCCAGCACCCGTACCGCCCGGTCGCCAGCGGCGAAAAACGTGTCCAGGTCGCGCACCGGCATGCTGTTGCCGGCATAGAGCAGCGCGCCGTCCGGGAGCAGCGCGGCCAACTCGGCGAAGACCTTGCCCTCGAATAGCTCGTCGAGCGTCGCGAGGCGGGCGGCAATCGCTTCGCGGGCAGCCCGGTCGGCGGCACTCCAGGAGGCCGCCCACGCGGCGGTGCCGACGTCCGGAGGTGGCTCGGGCAACTCAGCCGTGAGTGCTGTGCAGAGCAGCCGCGGCTCGGCGTGGACGACATCGGACGCCAGCAGGGTCGGCTCGTTCCAGCCGCCGTCGCCGTCCACCAGGATCTGGCGGCAATCGCCGTGGCGCTGGAGGTACAGCAGCAGCGGCTTGGAGGTCGGCATGGCGCCGAAGCGCAGCACCAGTTCCGGCGCGAACCGCTCGACTAGGTCGCCGTCGCGTAGGGACGCGTCGTAGCAATCGAGCACCAGCGCGCGGTCGTGGGGGCCACGGCGCAGGCCCGAAAGCGGGTCGGCCAGGATGGGGTAGCCGAGCGCCTCGGCCAGCCGGACGAGGGCATCGGCCAGCGCCGGGTCATTCTGGGGGCCGCAGACGATCAGGCCACGGCGGGCGACCCGCAGCTCGGCGGCCAACGCGGCGACCAAGCCGGCATCGGGCGCGCGTGGGGCGTGGGCCACCGCGACATACGGCCGGTCGCCGGGGCGCTGCTCCAGCGTCGCCGGCTCGGGGCCGGGAAGTGGGATCAGCGGCTCGCGGTAGGGGCAGTTGATATGGACCGGGCCGGCGGGGCCGCGCAGTGCGGTTGCGGCGGCCCGGCAGGCGACCGTGCGAACGTAGCGCAGCAACTCCGGCGTCGCGTCCGGCTCGGCCAGGTCGACGAACCACTTGACGTGCGCGCCGAACAGGCGCACCTGGTCGATCGTTTGGGGCGCGCCGACAGTCGCGCAGCTCGTGCGGGCGGTCGGCGGTGAGCACCAGCAGCGGGACGCGGGCGAAGAACGCTTCGACGACGGCGGGCATGAAGTTGGCGGCGGCCGTGCCGGAGGTGCAAACCAGCGCGACCGGCTCGCGCAGCGCCTTCGCCAGCCCCAGCCCGAAGAAGCCGGCCGAGCGCTCGTCGATGTGCATCCAGAGCCGGGCCGCCCCGTGCCGCGGCGATCGTCAGCGCCAGCGGTGTCGAGCGCGAGCCAGGGCAGACGCAGAAGTGGCGAACACCCGATCGCACCAGCTCATCGACGAACGCGCCGACCGAGACGGAAATTCGCATATTGTGTGCTTGTATTGGCCATTATGTAGAAAATGGCGATTGGAGATTGGAGATTGGAGATTGATGGCAGAGCGCTGAATCTTCCAATCTCTAATCTCCTGTCAGGGCCGAGAGCATCGGTCGCAGCTTGAGGCACGACTCGGCGTACTCGCACTCGGGGTCCGAGCCGGCCACCAGGCCGCAGCCGGCGAAGAGCACCGCCTCGGGCCCGCGCAGCAGGGCCGAGCGGATCGCCACGGCGAACTCGCCCTCGCCGCGCATATCGGTCCAGCCGACCGGCCCGGCGTACCAGCCGCGATCCAGCCCCTCAACCTCGCCGATCCGGCGCAGGGCCTCGGCGCGCGGGTGGCCGCCGACCGCGGGCGTCGGGTGCAGGCGCTCGACCAGATCGAGGATGCTGTGCTCGTCGGCGACGTGGCCGACGATCGGCGTAAACAGGTGCTGCACATTGCGGAGCTTCATCAGCGTCGGCGGGGTGAGGGGTGGGCACGCGACGCCGGCATCGGCCAGCGCGCCGCAGATCGCGCGCACCACGAACGCGTGCTCGGCGCGATCCTTAGCGCTGGCGAGCAACTCCTCGCCCAGCCGCTGGTCGTCGGCTGGGGTCGCGCCGCGGGCGATCGAGCCGGCCAGGGAGGTGGCGTGGACGACGCCATCGCGCATGCGCACCAGGCGCTCAGGCGAGGCGCCCAGGAAACAACTGCCGCCACGAGCCACAGCGAAAACAAAGCAGTCCGGGTAGCTGGAGCGCAGCCGGCGTAGGGCCAGCGCGGGGTTGAATGGGCGGTGATTGTAGATGCGGTACTGGCGGGCGAGTACGACCTTCTCCAGGTCGCCGTGCCGCAGATCCTGCTCCAGCAGCCCCACGATCGCCTTCCACTGCGCCGCTGCCGGCATGTCCTCGGCGCGCTGGAGGAGGTCGCCGCGCTCCGGGGCCGGCTCCGGCACCTCGTCGTCGAGTAGGTCGCAGACGCCAAGCGCGGCCAGGGCTTCTACGTCGAGCTTGCTGTCGGGCCGCAGCAGCGCATTGATCGTGAGCCAGGCCGCGCCGTCGGCGCAGGCCAGCGTGTAGCGAGGGAGCACCAGCAGGCCGTCCGGGTAGCCAGCCCACAGCTCCGTCGCCGGCCGCGACGGGTCGAACGCAAAGCCGCCGAGCAGCAGTGGGCCGGTCCCCAGCGCCCCGGCCCGTTCGCCGACCAGAGCGCCGGCGCACAGGTCGCGCCAGGCCGCGTCGGCGCGGCGGAAGCGGTCCGGGCCTTCGGCTGCGGATGCCCACGCCGCGCCGACGCCGGCGATGACGTACTCGGCTCCGGGAGCCGACCAGAACAGCCGGTCGCTGGCCAGATGAACACCGCGTTCAAAGAAAACGAGCGGGTCGAACAGCGGCACGCGCAGCACATGGCTCACCAGAACCGGCCGGTTCGTTCGCCGCGCCTGCCCAAGCCCCTCGGCCAGCAGTGATCGAAGACGGTGCTCCTGGAGATTAGGGGGGCGTGTATCATCATGCTTGTTCTATCTCGTCGCTCAGCGCTCCAATCAATCGTCCTTCTCGGCAGATGGAGCAGCGGTTGCCTGTACACGCCCAATTGTACCAAAATTCACAAGATTTGCAAGAGGTGATCAGCCCTCTAAAGAGGTTGTCTGAAAAGGGGAGTTTGAGGAGGCTGCCTCCTCAAGAATCCCTTTCCCGCCACGGACTACGAGTGATAGATCAACCCTTTTCAGACAACCTCTAAATCGTCGTTTAGAAGAACATAATGCAGATGGTCCTCCCAGGCGCCGTTGATCTTCAGATACTTGCGCGACAAGCCCTCATTCACGAAGCCCAGCTTCTCGACCACCCGGATCGAGCGCTTGTTTCTGGGGATGATGTTGGCCTCGATGCGGTGCAGCGCCAGGTCGTTGAACGCCAGCTCGATGCCCTTTCTGAGCGCCTCGGTCATAAATCCGTTGTTCAGCTCCAGCTCGTCGATCTTATAGCCGAGATGGCAGGACTGAAAGGCGCCCCGAATGATATTTGAGAACGCGAAGTCGCCGATCACTCGGCCAAACGTCACATCCTCCTTTTTGAACATCCACAGCCTCACCGCGCTCCCACTATCGAATAGTTCACTATCGCGCTGGAGTCGCTCGCGCTGAAATGCCGGCGTATAGAATGTCTCGTCGACCGCCGGGCTCCATTCTTTGAAAAAGGCCCGGTTGCGAACGACGTAGTCGAGCACGCGATCGGCGAAGGACGGGTCGAGGACTTTGAGGGTCAGGCGATCGGTTTGAAGCTCTAAGCCAGCTTGGAGACGCATACTTATATTCCTCTCACTCCAAGATGACAAGATATAGCAAACCTATTTGAGTTGTAAACGTGGGTGAACTTTTCTGTGGGGGCTTCCCCCACACCCCCTTTTATGACTCATTTAGGAACGCTATAACATATCACGTTTCACGTTTCACGTTTCACGATAATCGTAAATCGTAAATACCCCAGCGACTTGACCGCCCCCCGCACCTGCGGTAGAGTCACGCCAGCCGTCTGCCACATAGCTGGAAGAACGCATGCAACCGGATGTCACGCCGCCCGCGCTGGCCGCTGTCGCGGCCTTTCCGCACCTGCAAGCCCAGGCCGAGCAGGCGCTCGCGCGCCAGGCGCGCCGGGTCGCCGAGCGCGTCGCGCACTTCATCCCGCGCCCGGCGCTGGTCAAGGCGCTGGACGAGCGCATCGGCGCGGCGTCCGGCGGCGTGATCGCGCTGGAGGGACCGCCCGGCAGCGGCACGACCAGCCTGCTGTGCTACCTGGCCGCGCTGCGCCCCTACGCCCTCTGGCTCCCCGAGGACGACGCGGGCGCCGGGTTGGAGGCGCTGTGCGCCCAACTGATCGCGCTGTACGATCTGCCGGTGCCGCTGGTGCCGCCAGCCGCCGGCCGCGACGCGACGACCCTGGAGCGGCTGCTGGCCGAGGCCGGCGCCCGCCGCCCGCCCGACGACCCGCTGGTGGTGCTGATCGATCGACCGCCGCCCGACGACGCGGTGCCAGCCCTGCCGCCCTTTCCGGCCATGGTACCACCCGGCACGGTCATCGTCCAAGCCTGCTCGCCACAGGCCACGCTGCCGCTACAGGTCAAGGCCCGCGCTACGCTGCCGATCAAGGGCGTGCAGCTTGAGCGACGGCTGGCGCAGGTGGCCGCCCGGCTCGGCTGCCCGCCCGCGACCGCCGCCCTGGTCGCCGCGCACAGCCATGGGCTGTTCCTCTACGTACGCCTGGCGGCCGGCATGTTGGAGCGCGGCCAACTCCAGGCCGGCGTGCTGCCCGATGGGCTTGAGGAGCTGCAACTGGCCTGGTGGCACCAACTCGACGCCGGAGACCGGCGGATCGCCGCCGTGCTCGCGGCCGCCGCCCAGCCGCCCGACGTGACGCTGCTGGCGGCCCTGGCTGAGACGCCCGTCGCGCAGGCGCACCAATGGATCGAGCGGCACCGGCCGTTCCTTGAGCTGGTCGAGCGGCACCCGCAGATCTACCACACCGCCATCCGCGCCTTTATCGCCCGGCAGTCCGGCGATGCCCTGGCCGGCGCGCACGCCCGCTACGTGGCACTGGCGCGCGAGCGCTCCGACGGCCACATCGAGCGGCTCAACTACGAGACCGACGGCTACCTGGTCCGGCAGCTTGCCCGGCATATCGCCCTGGGCGACGGGCCGACGCGCACCGCAGCCGCCTCGGTGTTCGGGCAGCCGCATGTGGGTCCTGGCCCGCGAGCGCTACACCGGCACGCACCGCGCCGGCGCTCATGACGCAAGGTGGGAGCTGCGCGCGGCCGCCCGCGATGGCCCGCCCCTGCGGCTGGCCCGTAGTGCGGCGCTGGCCGGCACGCTCATGCTGCTGGCCCGCGCCCTGCCGAACGACGCGCCGGCCGATGCGTTCGCTGCGGCGATCGAGCGCGGCGGCGCCCGCGAGGTGACGCTCAAACGGGTGCGCGACATGCTCGACCAACTACCCGAGGGGCGCGACAAGGCCCTGGCGCTGCGCCGGATGGGCGAGGTGTGCTACGCGCTGCGGATGCGCGCCCCGGCCATGCGCATGCTGTCCGAGGCCCTAGACCTGGAGGTGCCGGGCCTGCCGCGCTCCTGGCGCGAAGAGCGCGAGGAGACGCTGGTTGCGTTCGCCCGTGCCGCGATCGCCGCCGGGTTCCCCGATACCGCGCTGGGCATTACGGCCCGGATCGGTCACGCCGAGCGCCGCGGCATGATCGAGACCGAGGTGGTGCGCTGGCTGCTGGCACGCGATCAGCGCACCAGGGCCGAGGAGGTCGCCTATGCGATCGGCCACCAGCCGATGCACGAGTGGGCCATGGCCGAGGTGGCGGTCGGGCATGCGCGCGGCGGCGACCGCGAGCGCGCCGAGGTGGTGTTCAGCACGCTCAAGACCGAGACCGCGATCGCGTGGGCGCGCGGCGAGCTGGCGTGCGACCGGGCGCGCCGGGGCGATGCCGATGCGCTCGACGATCTCATGACGCTCGCCAACCCGAGCCTGCGCGACCGGGCATTGGCGCTGGCGGCGCAGGCGCTGGTGGCCGGCGGCGAGCCGGAGCGCGCGCTCCTGGCCGCACGCGAGGCCGCCGACCCCGAGGTGCGCGTGCGCGCGCTGATCGACCTGGCGCTCCAGCGAACGCCGAACGCCGCCACGGCGCTGGCCGCCGCAGCGGACGACATCGCCGCGATCAGCGGCGACGAGCGGGCGCCGCTGATCGCGGCCCTGGCGGCGGCCCTGGCCGCGTTCGGCCGGCTCGACAGCGGCCTCCAGACGGCGGCGCTGCTGCCGGAGGGCGAGGAGCACGACCGCGCCCTTTCGCGCGTGGCCGTCGCGCTGGTGCGGCGTGGCGACGAGTCAAACGCCTTCGCGATCATCGACACGATCGCCGACGACGACGAGCGCTCCTGGGCGCTGGACGAAGTGGCCCGGATCATCGCCGAGCAGGGCGATTGGCCGGAGGCGTTCGCGCTGGCCGAGCGGATCAGCGACCAGGAGCAGCGCGTTCGCACCACGGCCGACCTGTGCATCGCCTGGGCGCGCGCCGGCGACCCGCTGGCGGCGCACAACCGCGCCGGCCATCTGACGCTCCCGGCCGAGCAGTCCCGCGCATACGCCGCGATCGTCGGCCCGCTGGTGGCCGCCGGCGCGAAGGAGCACGCGCTCAAGACCCTGGCCCGGCTGCAAGAGCCAGGCACGCGCAGCCGCTACCAGGCGGCCCTGGCCGCCGCCCTGGCGGCCCACGATGAGCTTGTCGGCGCACACGGCGTGGCCCGCACCATCCCGCGCCCCTACGAGCGCGCCCGCGCGCTGGTCGCAATCGCCCACGCCGCAGCGGCCGACAAAGAGCAGGCTCACCAGGCGCTCGGCGAGGCGCTGCGCGCGGCCGCGCCGCTTGGGCGCACGGAGGTCTTCGCCTGCCTGAGCTGGGCGGCCGAGACGCTGGCGGCGATCGGCGGGGTCGAGCTGCTGCTAGCCGCCGCCAGCGCGCTGGATGAGGTCGATACGTGGTGGGGGTGACATCCCTACCTGGCAAGCGACAACCCGCTGCCCAAGTCGAAGAACAGGAAGAAGGCGACGATCAGCAGGAAGATGAAGAGCAGCAACGGGAACGAAGTGCTGCGGTATTCCTGGTCATCCAGGTCGTCGAGGACGATCACCCGGCGCGGCCTGCGCGGCCGGAGCGTGGGCACCAGTCCCGCCAGGACGATCAGAACGACGAGACAGAAGATGGGCTGAAGTTCCATACGAACCCTCGCTTTCACTGAACCGGCGGAAGAAGGTATACGCAGGATACAGGATGCGGGGGCGATTCGTCTTTGCAGCGCTCTGGCATTCCGGCTGAACTCGATGGCAGATTCTTACAAGAGATCGGAGATTGGAGATGAGAGGTGGTGGAAAGGGGATTCTTGAGGGGCGGCCCCCTCAAACTCCCCCTTTTCAGACAGTCTCTGAGGAATGTAGAGCGCGGCGCTACTCGAACGCCGGGTACAGATCGGTGCCGACCAGCCGGTAGCCGCGGCCGGGGACCGTCAGCAGGTAGCGGGGCTCTTTGGAGGCCGGCTCGATCGCGTCGCGGATGCGGTCGATCTGTGTATCAACGGTGTTGGGAGCGCGCTTGAGGCCCTCGTCGCCGTAGAGGTGGTTCAGAATCTCGTCGCGCGTGCAGACCAGCCCGGAGTGCTCGTAGAGCCAGGCCAGCACCTCGAAGGGCCGGGTAGTGAGGCCGACCGTAGTCTCTCCACGCCAGACTTTGGAGGACTTGCGATCGACGCGCAAGAGGTCGGGCACGTCTTGCGTGCGCACGAAGTGGTCGAAGAGCGGGCTAAACATGGCCGCGTCGGCGTCGGTGTCGCGCAACAGCCCTTTTAGCTCCAGGGCGGCGCGGGTCGCCTCATCACCCTGGTGGCCGCGGGCCAGGGCCAGCATGGCGCGCTGCTCCTCCTCGCCCAGCACCCGCCAGATTTTCCAGCACTCGCTCTGCGCGAGCGGCTGGAGCCATCCCCAGCGTAGCCACGACTCGGTGCTGTCGTCCTGCGGGCTGCGACTGGCGCCCTGCCGCCAGAGCGCCTTGCAGAGCGCCTCGATTAGCCCCGGATGGCGGCCGCTCAACCACAGGATGCGGTCGTGAGCCACCGGCGTGAGGACGGCACGGTACTGCGCGGCCAGGATCTCCAGCACTCGCTCGGCGTCACCGGCACGGTATTGGGAGAGCCAGAGCGCCACCGGGGCGATCAGCCCCGTAAACGCCTCGCCCGCGCTGTCCGGGCGCACGCGCTCGGCGGCCTGGCTGAGCCCGGCCACGTAGCAGAGCTGGTTCCAGTGGCGGGCCTGGAGCGCCCGCAGGTTGTCGAGGGCTTGGGTCGGCAGCGACTGAAACGCTTTATCGAAGTTGTCGAGGATGAAGCAGACCGTCAGCCCCTGGGTGCAGAGCAAGGCGACCGCCCGCTCCAGGTGGCGCTGGGCCAGCAGCGCGTGCCCGCTGAGCATCACATCGCGGTGGAGCGCGGCCAGCTCCTCGCCATGCCGCCGCGCCGAGAGGCTCGCATGGCAGCTCTCGGCCGTGGCGGCCAGCAGCAACTCGTAGAGGTTAAAGGTCGAAAGCTCGTGCAGGCGGTCGAAGTCGACGAAGATCAGCGCTAGACGCTCGGCCTGCTCGCCCAGGTACTGCTGCTGCACATCGGCGCGCGTGACGAAGTGCTGGAGCAGGTGGGTCTTGCCCATGCTCGGCAGGCCCACGAAGCTGCACGAACTCGGCGACGGCGATCGAGCGGAAGAGCTGCTCGACTACCTCGCGCCGGTGCGAGGGCGGGTCGGCCCAGGTCACGGGAGGCCAACTCGCCGGCAGCCAGTCGGGCGCGCCCCAGGCGGCCAGCCGGCGGCAGAGCACAGCGGCGAAGATCTGCGCCCGCTGGTGGGCCGCCCGCTCGGCCGCGCTGAGCATGATCCGGCGCGCCAGTTCGAGCAGCAGCGCCCAGGCGTACTCGCGCTGGTCGGTGTAGCCGCTCAATGTGTAGGCCAGCGCGCGGATGCCGGAGGCCACCACAAAGGCCTTCGCCGCCGCCGGGCTGGCCAGCACGCTGCGGGTCGGCTGGAGCGCCTGGCCGGGCGTCGTGGGCGCGGCCAGGGCAATCACAAGCTCGAAGAGCAGGTCGTGGCTCTCCGCCGGCAGATCGAGCAGGGTGGTCACCACCTCGATCTCCAGCGTCACCAGGTCATAGAGCCGGTGGTGCAGCCCGGCGTGATCGATATTGCCGAGCAGCGCCTCGCCGCGCCCGTCGACGAAGATGCGCTCCGCGTTCAGCGCACGGTGGCACTGCGCCTGGCTGAGTTCCGGGAGCACCGTCTGCGCCGCGTGGCCGGCGATCCAGGTCAGCGGCTCGGGCCAGGCGGCCACCCAGCTCGAAGCCACGCCGGCCTCGGTGTGGGTCGCGTGCTGCACCAGCGTCTCCTGGGTCGCGCCAAGGTACAGGTCGTAGAGCATGCCGTGGATCGGCGCCTGCCCGTACTGCCGGCTAAAGCAGAAGCGGCTCAATGCCTCCAGCACGCCCAGGACCTGCGGCGCGGTGGCGCCCTGGTAGAACTGGGCAAACGGCTGGGCCGTGGCCGGCAGGCCACTCAGCACGACGCCGTCGAGATCGCCGACGCTCACCGGATGCCAGTGGAGCCGGCCGCTGTGCCGGCACACGCACGCGCTCTGCGCCGCCGCCTGCACCAGGCCCGCCAGCTTGGCCGGGTCGTCGCCCTTGTTGAAGAAGTCGAAGGCGCCCTTGAGCTTGAGCGCGTCGCGGGTCGTCCGCTCGTTGCCGAAGGCGCTGACCATGACCGATACGGCCGGGCGCAGCTCGGCGATCAGGTCCAAGCCACTGGTATCACCTTTGTCGCGGTTGTCGAAGAGCCGCATGTCCACCAGGGCGGCCTGGCAGCCGTAGGCCACCGCCTTGGACCGCGCATCGTGCAGTAGCTCCACGCCGCGGCCCACCGCGACGATCGGCTCGTAGCCCCAGACCAGCAGCAGCCGCCGGTAGACCTCCAGGCTTTCGGACTCGTTTTCGACGATCAGCACGCGCACCCGCGGCAGCAGCGGGTCGGAGCGCGATTCTACGGTCATCTGCTACTCCTTCCAGGTGCCAAGGGTATGCGACAACGGCAGCGTGATCATGAAGACCGCCCCGCGCCCCGGCGCCCAGGGGAGCAGCCGGATGGTGCCGTTCAGATCCTCAATGCTCGACCGGACGAACAGCAGCCCCAGCCCGCCCTCGCGATCTTTGGTCGTCACCGGCTGGTTGAAGATCAGCTGGCGCTGGTCATCGGGGATGCCGGGGCCGGTATCCCCGATCTCCATGCTGACGCGCTGGCCGTCGCAGCTCGTCCTGATGCTGATCGTGCCCTGGCCGCCCATGGCCTCACGCGCGTTCCGAATCAGGTGGTGCAAGATACGCCGCACCGTCACCTCGGCGGCATAGATCGTCGCACCGGCGCAGGCAAGGTCGAGATCGACGGCCACGCCATCCCCAAGGTGAATGTCGGCCAGCGCGGAGCGAACCAGCTCATCCGGACTCAGCGGGTAGATCTGGGAGAGCCGCCCCGGTTGCAACTCATAGAAGGTGCCGGCCAGCCGCTCGGCGCTGCGCTCGATCTCGGCAATATCGCGCCGCGCCTCGGCCAGCGCCGGGTTGTGGCGCAGCAGGTAGACCAGGCCGCGGATCTTGCCCAGCTCGGTGTTGATGTCGTGGGCGATCTCGGCCGCCCAGGCGGTGCGCGCGGCCAGGGCGGTCTTGAAGCGCAGTTGGGCGCTCTGATGCGCGCGGTCGAGGGCCAGCCCGATCTGGTAGCCGACGCTGCGCACCAGCGCCTCGTCATCCTGGTCGAAGGCATCGACCTCGGCGCTCTCCAGCACCAGCACGCCCAGCAGCCGCCCATCGCTCACCAACGTCAGGCACAGCTCCGAGCGGGTCGAACTGATCAGGTTGAGGTACGATGGATCATCCCTGGCATCGCCGATATTGACCATCTCGACCTGGCCGCCGGCAAGCGAGCGGCGCGCAAGCTGCGAGGCGACGCTTTCCCCGCTGATCGGGAAGCTGGTGCGGCCGGCATAGTCCTGGTGGTCGATCTGGTAGAAGTCGTGCGACTCGGGGGTGAACACCAGCGACTCCTCAAGGTGATTATACGTCACCACGAAGACGCTGACGCCGGGGAACAGCCGGCGCAACGTTTCAAGGATCTTGGTCAGGCCCTGGCTCAGGTCGAGCGTAGTGCCGATGGCTCTAGTGACAGTCATCGCGGCCTGAAGCCGGTCGCGCTCCTTTTGGGTCGCCTCCAGTTGCAGCGCGTTCTGGACACCGGCGGCGGCGATGGCGGCGATCATTGGGAAGAACAGCCGCTCCTCGCCGCCGAAATCCTGCTCGGCGCGGTAGCTGAAGAACATCGCGCCCACGGCCTCGTCGCCGGCGCGCAGCGGAAAGGCGGCGGTCGAAGCGATCCCCTCCTCGGCGACGAAACGGCCCCGCAAAAGCGCATCCTCGGCGGCCGAGCGAGCCCAGATCGGCTCGGATGTGTTCATCACGCGCGTAACCACGCTGTCCTCGGTCTCCTCGGTCAACATCCGGTCCTCGCGGAGCACGCCGAAATAGGGGCCGAGGCGGATGCGCTTGCTCTCCGGCTCGCGATACCAGATCGTCCAGACGGCGACGCCCGGCGTGATGTCACGGGCGGCATCGCGAACGGTCTCCAGGATCTGCGGCAGCCGGATCGAGGTCGTCACGGCACGGATGGCTTTCAGCACATCGTGCAAGTACCCCAGCCGCCGCAGGTTTCCAAGCGCCAGTGCGGCCACCGCCGCCAGCCGCTCGATCATGGCTTGGTGGCGCTCGGTGAATGCGTTCACCAGCGGCAACTCGATATTCAAGACCCCAATCGCGCGCCGCTCGGGCTCAAGCCAGATCGGCACATCCAGCTCGCTGCGCGTATGCTGGGCGACGCCCTGGCGGAAGAGGGCGGCGGGCGGGCCACAGGTCACATCGCCGGTGCGGTAGGCTTGGGAGCTGCTCAGCACGGCGCTGGTGATGCCCAGCTCGGTGTCGGGCTCGTAGACGCAGCCCAGCTTCCCGTCGGCCTGCCAGTAATACTTGTGGCGCTCCCGGCGCGACACATCACTGGGGACATCGGGCCGCTCCCACTTGCGTAACAGCAGCCCGGCCCAGGCATTAGTCTCGGTGTGGCGCAGCAGATCGCGGGCGGCGTCGAGCAGCGACCGCGCGATGCTGCTCTCGCCGCCGTCGAGGTCGATCACCAGCGCCTGCTCAAGCACGCGCTTGAGGATCGTCAGCTCGCGCTCGCGGTCCAGCAGATGATCCTGGACGCTCTGGTCGAAGCGCGCGTTGCGGATGGCCACGGCGGCCAGGCTCGCAAAGGACTCGACCAACTGCTGATCGAAGGTGACAAAGGACTGCGGCGCACGGTAGTCGATATACAGCACGCCGGCGGTCTCGCCGCTGTTCATATCGCGGATGGGCGCGCCGATAAACGCGCGGATGCGCTCCTGCTGGAGCAGCCCGTAGTCGGCCAGCGGCCGCCCATCGTAGCGCTCGGTCGCGGCCTGCACATCGGGGACTACCAGCGTGCCGGCGCGCACAATATGGGTGGTGATCCCGCGCTGGCGCGGCTTCAGGCGCGCCAGCCGGATCGGCTCGCCGCCGATGCTGACGATATTATCGTCGTCGTAGACGTAGGGCTCGCTGCCGGGCACGAAGGGGTAGATCGTCGCGGATGCGGCCCCGGTGGCCTCGCGCGCCGCCTCGCAGACCTGGCGGAGCGTGTCGCGCAGCGAGTGGCTACGCATATTCGCCATCACGGTGTAGTTGAGCGCGATCAGCTCCTCGCGGGCGCGCCGCTGATGCACGATCTCGTAGGTCATGGCCGCGCGCTCCAGCAGCGCCTCAAGCTGATCGAGGGCCGCCCGCCGCACAGTATCGCCCTCGTAGGCATTATCGACCACCACGACACCCAGGGCCTTCTCGCCCACGCGCAGCGGGAGCAGGGCGTAGTCGGCGGCGCCAAAGCACTCCAGAAAGGCCGGCGGAAGCTGTTCAGCCGCCTGCCCGGCGCGGATCACAAGGCGCCGGCCCGTGCCGAGCACTGCCTGGAAGGCTTCGACGCCCGCTTCCGGCGCCAGCGCCCACCCGGCCACGAGCCGGTCGAACGGCGCGGGGCGCAGTTGGTCGGCGACCAGCCGGCGCAGATACCCACGCATCACCCGGTGGAGTTGCCGGCCCTCGCGGCGGCGGCGCGGCGCGAGCGGCCTGGCGATCTCCACTCCGACCCGCCCGCGCAGGGCGCCGCTTTCCTCGCACAAGAAGAGCATCGCGCGGTTGAAGCCGAGCGTCTGGCGCGCCCACACCGCGCCCATCAGCGTTCCCCGCCACAGCCAGTCGTCGCGCTCGGGTCGCTCGGAGACATACCGCATCAGCTCGGCGCCGGCCCAGGAGAGCACCTCGCGCTCCTCGCCGCGCCGGCGCTGGTCCTCGTAGCGGGCGGCGCGCTCAAGCGCTGCGGCCACCTGGTCGCCGAACAGCTTGAGCAGGCTACGCTGGTGCGGCCGCAGCGCGCAACGCTCGTCGGCATTGTCAAGCGTGAGCGTGCCGAGCCGGTGGCTGCCGGCCCACAGCGGGATCTCGACCCACTGGCCGGCGGGCGGCGCGAAACCTTGCGGCCCGAACAGCCGATCGAGCAGGATCGGCCGCTCACCGCCATCGAAGATACGCACCTCATCCTCTTCCCACAGCAGCTTGCCGTAGACCGTCTCGGCCAGCGGCACGCGCAGCCCGGCGAACTGATCGAGCCCACGGTTGCCCGCCTGGCTCAGGCCCACCAGGCTGGCGCCGTCGTCGCTCAGCTTCCACAGCCGGGCGCGGGCGAAGCCCAGGCGCAGCCCGCCCCGCACCACGATCTCGGCGATCTCGCGCTCGGAAAGCGCCCGCTGAACCTCCTCGGCCACATTGGTGAGGATCTCCAGCCAGTCGCGCTCGTCGCGCTTATGCACGCGCTCAAGCGCCGCCTCGATCTGGCGGCCCAGCAGGCGCAGCAGCCGCACCTGGTGCTGGTCCGGCCGGGCCAGGGGCCGCAGTTCGTCGTTGTCGAGCATCAGCGCGCCCCAGAGCTGGTCCACGATCCAGAGCGGCACGCAGACCCACTCGCCGGCCGGGGCGGCGAAGCCGGCCGACGCGAAGTGATGATCCATGTAGCCCGGCCGGTCGCGCCGGCCGGGGATGCGCACCGGGTCGCGCCGTTCCAGCAGGTCGTGCAGGTAGACCGTCTCGGCAATCGGCATGACAAAGCCCTCGAAGTCATCCAGGCCGCTGTTGCCGGCGTGGCCGACCCCCACCAGGCTGCGGCCGTCGTCGGCGCGCTGCCAGAGCCGGACGCGCGTGAAGCCAAAGCGGAGCCCACCCTGGACGGCGGCGTCGATCACCTCGCGCTCAGAGGTGGCCCGCTGCGCCGCTTCCGCTACCTCGGCCAGCGCTTGCAACCAATCGCGCTCGTAGGTCTTTCGGACACGCTCCAAGGCCGCCGCGGCCTGGTGGCCGAATAACTCCAGCACCCGGAGCAGATCGGCGCCGATCTGCTCCGACCGGCTGACGTTGTCGAGGATCAGGATGCCCTGGAGCTGATCGTCGTTCCAGAGCGGCACGCTGACCCAATCGCCCACCGGCGCGGTGAACCCCTGGCCGGCGAAGGCGCGCGCCAGGTACGGAAGCTCGCCGGGGCCAAGCCGGCGCGGCGCGCGTTCGTGGGGCATAGAGCGCCCATACGAAAACTCGTGCAGCGGGATGTGCAGGCCGACCAGATCAGGCAGGCTTGCTGCTCCGGCCTGGGCCAAGCCCTCAAGCTGCTGCCGATCATCGCCGAGCCGCCAGAGGCTCGCTCGCTCGAAACCGAGCCGGGTGCCACCCTCGGCAATCATCGCGGCGACCTCACGCTCCGAACGGGCCACCTGGCAGCGCTCGGCGACTTCGGTGAGCACACAGATCCAGTCGCTTTCGGCGGCTGGGGCCTCGGGTTGCGGGCACTGGTCGGCGCCGGTTCGCGGATCGTGAGCCATAACGGGCCTTTCTGTGTACACGGGCGATCTACGACCGCCGATCGGGCGTTACTGGGCCACTTGATGTGCTCATCGGCATTTGTCCGTGTTGCGTGTTGCGTGTCAGCGCAGCACGCAACACGCAACACGCAACACGCAACAGAGAATGGCGCTATCGATATCAAATGACGCATTAGCTGATCGCTGGCGCACCTCGTCGCTCCGGGAGGGAGTCAGGACACAGTGTACACGCTCACGGCTTTCAACGCCATCTCGCCGCGCTGGCAAAACGCTTTCATTTGATGGCAGGAGCGACTTCTTCTGGGTGCGCGACAACGGGCGCGGGATGAGCGAGGCGGGGTATGCCGGGTTGTTCCAGCGGATCGTGAAGAAGGAGATAGCACACCCACGTGCGGGCCTTTGGCGTTCCAGCCGCACCTGGGGTACTGACTCCTCACCAGCTTTGCACTGTAATACTCAATGGGTCGGGGTGTAGAACTGCCACAGGTCCTGTTTAGATACGCTATTGCTGTGGCCAGGCGGCATGGCGGGCCTGACATGGCAGGTGGGAGATTGCCCAAGTGGCATGGCGGGCCTGACATGGCAGGTGGGAGATTGCCCAAGTGGCATGGCGGGCCTGACATGGCAGGTGGGAGATTGCCCAAGTGGCATGGCGGGCCTGACATGGCAGGTGGGAGATTGCCCAGGTGGCATGACCGGCCTGACATGGCAGGTGGGAGATTGCCCAAGCGGCATGGCGGGCCTGACATGGCAGGTGGCGCAGTGACCAAGCCCTAGTGCTCAGGGATTGCCTCACCACGCTCCTGAAGAACCTCGATATACAGGCCGATCGCGTCTTTGATGTTCTCGATGGCCTCGATCTTTGTCTGCCCCTGGCTGACGCAGCCGGGGAGACTTGGGCACTCTGCTACCCACCAGCCATCATCTAGGAACGCTATATGTATGTCTTCTGTTTGCCACTCCACCCTGGGAATGTGCTCAATTTTAGCATGCTGCCGCACGAAAAGCGAACTTGTAGGACAGGCAACCTGGGCATGGTGGAGATGGCGTCTATGGACCAGCCGTTCTACCCATGAAGACCACGAAGACTGCAACCAGGGTATCTGGTTGCAGTCTTCGTGGTCTTCGGGGAACACGACAATCGTAAATCGATGAGCGGATAGAGAGCGGATACGTAAATCGCCCGTTACGGCTCCGTCCCCCAGATCAGTTGGCCATTGCGGTACAGCGTGACCTTGCTCCAGTCGGCGAAGGCGGTCTTGGCCGGGTCGTACGAGTAGTCGCCGGTCTCGTTGTAGTTGGTCCAGTCGTTCTTATTGAAGCGGTTCTGGATCTCGCCGACCTGGCCGCCGGCCGGGATGCTGCCGGCCGCGCTGGTGAAGCCGATCTCCAGGTAGTAGTCGGCCCCGGTGCGCGGGGTGGCCAGCTTGACGAATGTGCCGGTGATGTTGGTGCAGCCGGCAGTCGAGTAGTCGCACGCGTATTGCTGCGGCTTGTCGCCGTCGACGGTGTACCAGTAGCGAATCTTCAGCTCGCTCAACGGCACGCCGGCACTGCCCGTGTTGACCAGCCGGAGCTGCGGCCGGATCTGATTGTCGCCAGCGTTGGTCTCGCCGGCGCGGTACTGCACCTTGACCGTGGCCGGTGCCGCCGCGTCGGTCGTGACCGAGAGCGCATTGGAAGCGGCTGAGAGGTTGCCGGCCGCATCCCTGGCTTTGACCGTGAAGCTGTAGGCGGTGTTGGCCGTCAGCCCGCTCACCGTCGCGCTGGTGCCGGTGGGCGTGGCGGCAGGCGTGGTGCTGGCGCCGATGTACACGTTGTAGCCCGTCACGCCCACATTATCGGTCGAGGCACCCCAGGACAGCGTGACGCTGGTGCTGGTCTTGCCGGTCGAGATCAGATTCGTCGGCGCGGTCGGTGCCTGGGTGTCCGATGTCGCCGGGTTGGTCGTGACCGAGAGCGCGTTGGAGGCGACCGAGAGGTTGCCGGCCGCGTCCCTGGCCTTGACCGTGAAGCTGTAGGCAGTATTGGCCGTCAGCCCGCTCACCGTGGCGCTGGTGCCGGTGGCCGTGGCCGCCGGCGTGGTGCTGGCGCCAATGTACACATTGTAGCCCGTCACGCCCACATTATCGGTCGAGGCGCCCCACGACAGCGAGACGCTGGTGCTGGTCTTGGAGGGCGAAATCAGGCTGGACGGCGCGGACGGCGCCTGGGTGTCGCCGGGGGTGGAGCTGTCGAGCGCGAACTGCATGGGGACCAGCAGGTTGTGCTTGGTCTGGTTGACCGTGGTCCAGTCGTCGTTCAGGATGCCGCCGGTGTCGCCGGAGTTGGGGTTCCAGCACCAGAAGGTCCAGTGCATGCCGCCGGAGCCGACCGACGCCGTGCGGCCCAGGTAGCTCACCAGCGCGTCGAGCCAGGTAGTGTCGAGCGGGTCTTGCAGCCGGGTGCCGAACTCGCCGGCCATGATCGGGGCGATATTCTCCTTGTGCAAGTAGCCCCAGTACTTATCCCAGTGCGCGGGCATGTTGTTGGGGAAGGTTGGGTCGCTGAACCAGGGCTGCGCGTACACAGACTTGGGATAATCGTGCGGCGAGTAGACCAGGCGGTTGGCGACATTGAGGCGCACGGGGTAGTCGCGGGCACCCATGATATTGCCGCCCCACCAGTTGCAATTGAGGGTCGTATCGTTCTGCCCGATCGCGATCGCCCGGCCACCGGGGCCGAAGCACTCATTGCCCTCGACCAGGATCAGCCAGTTGGGGTTGATCGCCAGGATGGCGTTGCCGGCCCGCTCGGCCGCCAGGCGCCAGTCGGTGTTCAGGTCGCCGCAGCCCCAGCAGGCGCTCTCGGCGGCGTTGCCCTGCACGCTGTGCGGCTCGTTGTGCAGGTCGGCGCCGACGACCCGGTTGTAGTTCACGACGAAGGTCGCATCTTTGTAGCGGTTGGCCAGGAACTTCCAGCCGTTGATCCAGCGCGCCTCGCCGACCGTGCGCCCGACGTTGGTGCGGTACCACAGCGGCGATTGGCTGCTGGCGTCGGGGCGGTGACGGTCGAGGATGAAGCGCAGCCCAATGCTGGTGCCGTAGTCGATCAGCTTGTCCATCACCTCGATCGCCGGCTTGCCGTCCAGGCCCAGGTTCTCGCCGTTTTCGGCATAGGTGTTGATGCCCTGAACTGTGGGGCTGCCGACCACATTGTTACTGCCGTCGTAGGTGAAGATCGAGTCGCTGTACGGCAGCCGGATGGTGTTGTAGCCCAGCGACTTGATCTGATTCAGCATCGACTTGTAGCCGCGCGACCACAGCCCGTGCGGGAACTTATTGTCGGTCTCGAAGCCGAACCAGTTGATCCCGGCGATGCGTAGCGGCTGGTTGCCGGCGTCGAGGATCTTATTGCCGCTGGTGTGCCAGTAGCCGGTGCCCGCCGCCGACGCGCTCGGCGCCGCCGCGAATGGGACGAGCAGCGCCAGCATCAGCGCGACGGCCAGCGATCTGGAGCGCCAGGCGTGTTGTCTTCTGCGGTTCTGGGCCATACTTGGTACTCTCCTTTGTCCGTTGTCAGTTGTCAGTTGTCAGTTGCGGCGCAACTGACAACTGACAACTGACAACTGACAACTGACATTATTAAACTCACGGAGCAACGGTACATGCCGCGCCGTTCAATGTGAAGGCGACCGGCTTGCCGTTCGTACCATTCCAACTGCCCAGGAACCCAAAGCCGACCGAGCCACCGGCCGCGAGGATGGCGTTGTAGCTCATGTTCCTGGCGCTGACGTTGGCGCCGGTCTGGGTGTGGGTCGCGTCCCAGAGCTGCGTGATCGTCTGCCCGTTCGGGAACGCCCATGCCAGCGTCCAGCCATTGAACGTGGTCGAACTGGTGTTCTTGATGCTTACGCCGGCCTGGAAGCCGCCCGACCACTGGTTGGTGATTGTGTACGTCACCTGGCACGTTTGTGGGAGCGGCGTTCCCGGAGTCGGCAAGGGCGTGTTGGTCCGTGTCGCCGTCGGCGTGTTGGTGCGCGTCGGCGTGGCGCTGGGGCCGGTCGTCGGCGTGTTGGTGCGTGTGGGCGTGTTGGTGCGCGTCGGCGTGGCCGTCGCCGAGCCGGTCGCCGTGGGCATGTTGGTGCGCGTCGGCGTTGGCGTGTTGGTGCGCGTGGGTGTGTTGGTGCGCGTCGCGGTCGCCGAGCCGGTCGCTGTCGGCGTGATCGGCCCCGACGCCGGGTCGCCATAGACGATGCCGTAGCCGTTGGTGCCGACATACACGCGCCCGTAGATGCGCGGGTCGCCGGTGATCGCCGAGCTGGTCGATGCGTACTGGTGCTGGTCGTCGTTGATCCGCACCCAGGTCGCCCCGGCGTCGTCGGAGCGGAAGATGCCGTGGACGCCGTCAACGATGCCGCTGATGTAGAGGGCCATGTAGCTCTGACCCGGCGCGGCCTTGCCAAAGCCTACGACATCGGCCCCCTGGACATTCGCCAGCTTAGTGAAGGTCGCGCCGCTGTCGGTCGAGTGCCACAGGCCGTACACGCCGCCCGTCGTGCTGCCGCCCGCCAGCCAGATATCGCCCTCGCGACCGGGCACGGCCTTGAGCTTGGCCGGCTCGCCGGTTGCCGGCAGCCCGGTCGCCGCCGTCGCGCTGAAGCTCACGCCGCCGTTGGTGCTCACATACAGCCTGCCGCCGGCGAACCCGTAGAACTTGGCGGGATTCACCCGGTCGGAGGCCACCAAAGCGTTCTGCGGAATGCCCTGCGCGGCGGTCCAGGAGTTGCCGTTGTCAGTCGAGAAGGACACCGCCCCGTCCTGCGGCGCCCACAGTACCCGGCTGGCGTTGGCCGCCGCCGCGACCGTGCCGCCGCCACTGAGGCCGGGTATGTCGTTATTCCCGGCGAACCAGCTTGAGCCGCCGTCGTAGGTGAAGGCCGAGCTTTTGGTCGGCGGGGTGGCGCTCGCGTCGCCCTTGCCCACCCGAACCATAAAGGCCGGGTTCAGCTCGGCGTAGTCGATGCTGTTGTACGTGCCGGCGTAGGGAATCGCGTACATCGCGGCCGGCGCCCTGGTCAGGTCGTCGTGGCGGAAGCCGCCGATATCGCCCAGCGCGCTGTGCAGGTTGGCGCCAGTGGGCGGGCTGATCAGGCCCAGCACGGCGGTCTCTTCGACCCCCACGGCCATGCTCTTGATCGCGACATTGCCGCCGCTGTCCCAGGCGGTCAGGTTGGTGGCGCCGTAGATCGTGGCGCCGGTGCCGTAGATCATGCGGTCGGAGTTGAACGGGTCGATCTCCAGGTCATCGACCATCCAGCCCAGCTTGACCGCCGGCACCGGCTCGACCGGGTTGGTGTTGCCGAAGTTCAGCCAGGGCGCGTTCGTGACATCCATCGTATAGTGCAGCGTGCGGCTGGGGTAGCTGGCCCATTCCCAGATGCGCCTCCAGGTCGCGCCGCCGTCGGTGCTGCGGAAAATGATCGTGTCCGGCCACCACGAGTTCAGCGCCGCGACCATGAGCGTGCCGGGGCGCTGGGCATCGATTGCTAGGCCGCCGTACCCGAAGTAGTCGTCGGCGCTGCTGGAGGGGATCGGGCTGATATTGGTCCAGGCTCCGCTCGCCGTGTTGTACTTCCAGACATCGCCCTTGGTTCCGTCGTACGGGCCGGCGCCGTCGCTGTAGGTGATGTAGAGCATGCCGTCCGACGACAGCACGCCGTGATGGGGCAAAAAGCCGGTGGGCTGGCCGGGCAGGGCCGCCCAAGTCGCGCCGCCATCGGTGCTGCGGTAGATGCTATTGCCCTTATCGGCCACGCCGGCGTAGATCGTCTGGGTGGCGTTGCCGGGCGTGCCGGTGCGCGGGTCGAACGTCACCCAGACCACGCCGACAATATCGCCCTGGTAGACATCGCCCGGCACCGGGATGTAGGTGCCGACGGCGGTGAAGCTGGTCACGCGGCTCCAGGTCACGCCGTAGTCGGTGCTGCGCCACAGGCCGTTGCCGCTGCGGGCGCCAAGATAAAGAATGTTGTTCTTGTTGGGGTCGATCACCAGGCGCTCGCCCATCCCGCGCCCGGGCATATTGCCGCCGACCTTGAAGGGCAACTGGGTGCGCTGGAAGCTGTTGCCCTGGTCGGTGGAGCGCAGGATCACGCCATTCATGCTGGTCCAGCTGTTGGTGTAGGTGCCGGCGGCGATGTACAGGCGGTTGGGGTCCACCGGGTCGGTCGCCACGCTTTCGCCGCCCGACAGGTTCCACTCGTCGGGGCCGACCCAGTTCATGAGCTGAATCCAGCTATTGGTGGCGGGGTTCCAGCGGTAGACGCCGCCGATGTCGGTGCGGGCGTAGATCAGGTCGCGCTGCTTGGTGTTGAAGATGATCCCCGGCACGTAGCCGCCGCCCCCGCCGGTCACGACATTGCGCCATGTGTAGGGTTGGCTGGCCGCCTGCGTCCGCGGCACCGCGCCGAGGGCCGTCGCGAGCAGGCAGAGCGCCAGCGCGAGGGCCAGGAGCCTTCTTATCGCGCGCATACATCTCTTCTCCTTCTCCCCTCTCCTTGTCTGTGGTAGAAAAAGGATCTTGAGGGGCGGCCCCCTCAAACTCCCCCTTTCAGACAGTCTCTGTCTCCTTTTTCTTCCTTTTCTCGTCGATTTTTCGCCCGGCTGGGCGAAAAATCGACGAGAAAAGGGAAGTACCTTGCTGCCGCAGGCAATAGCGGCGTTGCGGGTAGAGGCAGGGCTACGGTTGAATCGCCGGGTAGGCGTTCTGCACCAGCATCGTGAACTGCGCCGGGAACCAGCGCCCGGCGTGCGGCGCATTGTCCATCGCATTGGTTGGGAAGGCCGAGTTGTAGCGGCTCTGGGCCGCCGGATCGCACATCGCATCGAGCCGCTTGTTCGGGTCGGTCGGGTCGGGCACGTCCTCGCTGGTGCCGTCCGACTCTCCGGGCGGCTTGATCCACACCAGCGCGTCAAAGCCGGGGAACGGGTTCGCGCGCGGTCGCTCGCCGATGCCGGCGCCGACCTGGTTACACCAGCCGCCGCGGTGCGGCCGCCGGTCGATCCGCGACTGGTTGGCGTAGGTGTTCAGGTCGCTCGAGGCGCTGACCTGCGTCGGTCGGTTTGTCCCGCCCCAGCCGCTGCGCGACGTGTCCACCAGCATGCCGATGCTCTCCGGCAGCCCGCGCTGGATGAACCAGTTGCGTAGCGCGGTCATGAAGTCGCGCTCGTCGAAGTACGGGTTGAACTCGTAGAACGTGGCCGACATCAGTTGCTGCCCGCCGACCTGTAGGCTGGAGTTGGGCAGGAACGGCTCCTCCAGCGGGGTGTAGTTGGCCGTCGAGCTGATGAAGCCGTCGAGGCTGTTCACGCCGGGGGCCGGCACCGCCGCCGTGCCCTGGGTCAGCAGTTGCATGTACCGATCCAGCGCGCCGTTGTAGTTATTGGGCCAGCCCAGCCAGCCGGAGTGGGCGATGTCCAGGTAGGTGTACACATTGCTGATCGGGCGCAGCTTGTTGAGCGCGTAGCGAACACCTTCCACGTACGCGCCGGTCGAGTTCGGCCTCCTGGCACTTCGGGAACGCCTGGGTGACATTGGTGACCAGATTGGGGATGGAGTCGGGCTCGATGATCGCGACAATGCGTAGGCTGCTGTACTTGGGAGCGGCCAGGATGGGCGCGATCACGTCGATGTACTCGGTCTTGTAGCGATTGAGGCCGTTCTGGGCGATCAGCAGCTCGCCGTTGGAGGCCAGGGCGGCGCAGTCGCGGTTGGGCAGGTCGTAGATCACGACCATGATCGCGACCGGGGAGCCGCTGCTCTGCTGCTGGGCCAGCGCCGCGTCGAGGTGGCCGACCAGGCCGCGCCCTTCAGTGATCGCGCCGATGCGGTCCATCCACACGGCGGTCGAGTAGGTGGCGACCCGCTGCATCTGGGCGCCCAGCGTGCCGCCGGTCTGCGCGGCGAGCTGGTTGACCTGCGCGGCCCAGTCGGGGTTGACGTAGCCGACCGCGCCGACGAATGGATTCTCCAAGTGCGTGCCGGGCGGCGGCGGCGTCGGGCTGGGGCCGGTCGTCGGCGTGCGCGTGGGCGTCGGGCTGGGGCCGGTCGTCGCTGTGCGCGTGGGCGTGGCGCTGGGGCCGGTCGTCGGCGTGTTGGTTGGGTTGGTGCCGCCGCCGCAGGTCACGCCATTGAGCGTGAAGCTGGCCGGCTTGTTATTGGTGGCGTTCCAGGAGCCCAGGAAGCCAAACGAGACTGTGGCGTTAGGCGCGATCGTGCCGTTCTGGCTCAGGTTCGTAACGCTGACATTGGCGCCGCTCTGGGTGTGGCTGGCATCCCAGATCTGGGTGATCGTCTGCCCATTCGGGAACGCCCAGCCCAGCGTCCAGCCATTGACCGTGGTCGCGCTGGTGTTCTTGATGCCCACCGCCGCCTGGAAGCCGCCCGGCCACTGGTTCGTGATCGTGTACGTCACTTCACACGGGCCGCTGACCGTCGGGGTGTTGGTGCGCGTGGGCGTGCGCGTGGGCGTGGCGCTGGGGCCGGTCGTCGGCGTGTTCGTACGCGTCGGCGTGGCGCTGGGGCCGGTCGTCGGCGTGTTCGTGCGCGTCGGCGTGCGCGTGGGCGTGGCGCTAGGGCCGGTCGTCGGCGTATTCGTGCGCGTCGGCGTGCGCGTGGGCGTGGCGCTGGGGCCGGTCGTCGGCGTGTTTGTGCGTGTAGGCGTGGCGGTCGGGTTGGTGGCGCCGCAGGTCGCGCCATTGAGCGTGAAGCTAGCCGGCTTATTATTGGTGGCGTTCCAGGAGCCCAGGAAGCCAAACCCCACCGAAGCGTTGGGCGCGATGGTGCCATTCTGGCTCAGGTTCGTGGCGCTGACATTGGCGCCGCTCTGGGTGTGGCTGGCATCCCAGATCTGGGTGATCGTCTGGCCGTTCGGGAACGCCCAGCCCAGCGTCCAGCCGTTGACCGTGGTCGCGCTGGTGTTCTTGATGCTCACAGCGGCCTGGAAGCCGCCCGACCACTGGTTGGTGATCGTGTAGGTCACGTCGCACGGGCCGGTGCCGCCCGGCGTCGGCGTGCGCGTGGGCGTGGGCGACGGGCCGCTGCCGGGCAGGTTGTCATTGCGGTGCTGGAACAGGAAGTCTTTGGTGAACTGGCCCATGTAGTTCTCGCCGCCGAGTATGTTCCAGTTGAGGTCGAACATGATCGGCTGCCAGTAAATGTCAAAGACCCAGGCGGTCCAGCTCACGCCCTTGGAGTCGAGGTAGCTGCTGAAGGGCACGCCGTAGCCGGAGGTCGTGCCGCTGGTGGGGATGTTACCGCCCTGCTGCCAGCCCCACTCGGTGATGAAGTATGGCACGGTGTTGGAGCTATTCCCGAACCAGGCGTCCCAGGTGCTCTGGCCGCCGTGCTGCGGGTAGATGTGGGCCACATAGGCGATGTTGCCGCCGGTGAACGGGTTGGTGGCCGCCTCGGCGACGTTCTGCGACCAGCGCGGACCGCCGACCAGGATCAGGTTGTTCGGCGCCTGCGAACGGATGATGTTGACCCACGGCTGTGCCCAGGTCTTCCAGGTGCTCCAGTTATCCGGGTTGACCGGCTCGTTATACAGCTCGTAGATCACGTTCGGCACGTCTTTGTACTTGGGCGCCACGTAGTTCCAGAAGTTGCGCGTGGCCGTATCGACCGCGCTGTTGTTGTAGTCCTGGATATAGTGCCAGTCGATAATGCAGTAGATCTGCTTGCTGACACAGTGCTGGACCGCCGGGTTGAGGTGGTTGTTGAAGTACGCGTCGGGGTTGGCGTTCCAGCCCGGCTGCTCGTCGATCGCGTCCGGGTAGACCGGCAGCCGCACGACGCGGGCGTACCAGCCGTTGGCGTTGTCGGTGGCCATGTCGATCAGCGCATTGGCGTTGCGGGGGCGCGAGTTGGCGACCGACACATCGACCAGCGAGACGCCGCGCAGGATGACGTTGTTGCCGCTGGGGTCCCTGATAAACCGGCCCGAGACGGTCAGCCAGGGGGTATTGATCGCCTGGGCTACGCGAGCCGGCAGCAGGATCGCCGATGCCAGCAACGCCACCAACAAGAGCAGGAATGGCAACGACTTGAGCTTGTGAACCATTGTGAATGCTCCTTGCTATTTACGATTTACGATTTAATGAGAGATTAGAGATTGGAGATTGCGCCGCCAATCTCTAATCTCTAATCTCCAATCTCCAATTACGTGAACAGCCGGGCGTACTCCGCCCTAGGATACGGGCGCGCCAACTCGAACCGGCCAGGCGCAAGCGGACATCGTTGCGCGAGCGCTACGTTCCCGCCGCACCTGGCCGGTTCTCCCAGGTTCTCCGCTCTAAGGGTTATTCTAAAGAGGGGGAGTCACGAGATCGTCACGAGCACCGTCACGAACTTCGTGATATTTTGGAGAAATAAATGACGTACTGACAGAGCTTGTAAACGCTCTAATGAGGAACGTAGAAGGAGAAACAATCGAGGAAGGCTTCAACAAGAACAGAAAAACGATAATCAAAAGAGAATAGCCAGTTAGAACACTCTACAAGATGTAAAGTGTTCTAACTGGTCGTGATACACCATGTGCGGCTCGGGTGCGACTCAATTGCCCCAGTAATCGCTGGCCCAGTTCACCGATGCCCAGTTCACCGATGCCCAGTTCACCGACGCCCAGTTCACCGATGCCCAGTTCACCGATGCCCAGTTCACCGACGCCCAGTTCACCGATGCCCAGTTCACCGATGCCCAGTTCACTGAGTTCCAGGCTTGGGTCGTGCCGCCGGCCCACTCCCACGCCAGCTTGCTCGGCGCAATACCGTTGTTCGCCGTCTCGACAGTCGTGCCCTGGACCGCCGCGTACACATCCAGGTAGCCGGCGCCGGCCCGCGCCTGAGTGTCAAATGGCCGCGCGGTCGCCTTCAAACGGTGCTTCACTTGGTGCGGGGTCAGGTTCGGCTCATCCTGGAGCAGCAGCGCCGCAGCGGCCGCCACCACCGGCGCGGCCATGGACGTGCCCGACATACTGAAGTAGTTGCTATCGACGATATGGCTAGGATATTTCCTGTACAGCTCAGTATTATTGACGCCCAGCGTGCTGACGATATTGGTGCCGGGCGCCACCAGGTCGGGCTTCGCAAACCCATCCGACGTCGTACCATAGGCCGAGAACGATGCCAGCGTATCGTCGCCGGTATTGGCGGTGCCCTTATCGTCGGCCGCGCCGACGGTGATGACAAAAGGATCATTGGCCGGCGGGTAGAGTACGCCGCTGCCGGCGTTATTGCCGGCCGAAACGACCACGACGATCTGGTTAAACCACAACACTTCCAGCGCGGCGTCGAGCGGGTTGACGTGGTACAACTCGGCGACCGTGCTATTCATGGAGAGATTGACCACCCGAATGTTGTATGTACTCTTGTTCTGATAGATCCACTGCAAGCCCTGGATCACCTGTGACATGGTCGCGCTGCCGCGATCGTCGGTCACTTTCACATTGATCAGGTTCACCGAGGGCGCGACGCCGATATACGCGCCGTTCGACCGTTCGCCATCGCCGCCGATGATCCCCGCGACATGGTTGCCGTGGCCGTAGCCATCATACCCGCTTTGGTTGTAGTCGGTGTTGAAGCGGACCGAGGCGACGATCCGATTTTGGCCCATCACCGTATACAGATCGCTCTGCGGATTGATGCCGCTATCGACCACCGCCACGCCGACGCCCTGGCCCTGGAGATACTTAGGCGACAGGTTCCACAGCCGGTCGGCTCCAATCGTCGAAATATAGGCATTGCGCAAGCGCGAGACATCAATGCACTGCCCGCACACACTCTCGATCATGGGCGCGTCGAGCGAAACCCAGCGCACGCCGTCGAGCCGCCCCAGTGTCAGCAGCGCCCGCGCGGAGATGCGCGCCGCGACCGCGCCGATCATATCCAGGTGCCCCGTCACCGTGCCGCCCAGGCCCACGATCGCCGCGCGCACCGTGGCGGGCTTTGCGCTGGACTGGACGATAACGTCGACGACTTTGCCGGGGTAGGAGGCTGCGAGATCGAGGAGCGCCGGGTGGACGCGCGGCGCGACCGGCTGCGCGGCTGGCAGTGCCCCGATTGGCGCCGCGAATAGGAGCGCCAGCATCAGAATCGCCAACGACCGGACCCGCGCGACGCCACGCGACGGTGCAATGGAATACGCTTGCATGCCATCCCCCTTGATACTATTGGGCAACAATGACCGGTGCGCACCAATGCTTTATGTAGTTTTTATATACTGGTATGAGTACGTTATTATAGGAGATGGCCGTCGAAATCGCGCAGCAAGCGCTCCGAAAGCCTTGGAGGTGCCCGGAAGAGACGAAAGTGAAACGTTATTCGTTGGTGTTACGTCTGAGATCGCTCCCACAATATAACCGTTTTTTGAGTATCTGTCAAGAGGAAGTTACCTTACCCGATTTTGCCGGTAGCCAAATTTAAAAGAATGAATTTCCCCTGTCCAGTGCGACCAAATAAAATGACAATTCCGAAATAATCCAGAACGAATCGCGCTCACAGACGGCTCGCACAATCCGGCCAGCCCTATGGGAGCGCTCCTATAAATTGCATCTATTTATTCTATGTGCCGCAACTTCCGTTCCGAGAAAACGGAATCGGCCTACTTCGGCGGTTGTCTGGCGAGAAGCTGCGCTGCCACTTCCTCAAGGGTACGGGTAGGGATAGGTGTCCCAGTAGAGGCATCCTGCGGCGCGGGGGGCGGAGCATTCAGATCGGTAAGTAATCCCAGCGCCCGATCTCTGGTCTCTTTACCGCTGGCCGGGTGCAGGCTCACCAGGTAGAGCAGTTCCAGCGTGCGCTCAGGTTCGGTCTGCGTCTGGAGCGCGGCGATCCCGACCAGCGCATCCAGGGCTAGCGGCGGCGCCTGGATCTCCATCGCCGTTCGCAGCGCCGCATCGAAATACGCCCGCGACGCCGGCTCCTCACCACAGGCGCGCGCCACCTGCCCAAGGTCGTTGAGCGTCAGGCCCACACCGAGACGGTAGCCGATCTGCTCAAACATGGCGCAGCTCTCCAGATGGAGCTGCTGCGAGTCGCTGTACTGCTCCAACTTATAGGCGATGATGCCCAGGTTGTTGAGTGCGACCGCGATCCCGTAGTGATTGTCGATCATCCGAGCGATCGCCAGGCTGGCGCGCAGCAGTTGCTGCGCCTCGCCATACTCAAGCAGATAATAGGCGATAATGCCAAGGTTAATCAGCGCCCTGGCTTCGCCCCAGCGATCGCCCAGAGCCTGGAAGATCGTTAGCCCTTCACGGAACAATTGCCTGGCCTCACGGTATTCCCCCAAAGCCCCGGCGACGATCCCCAGGTTGGTATAGGCCTTGGCGGCGATCGCACGATCGCCGCTCTGCGTGCAGATCGCCAGGCTTTCCTCCAGGGCCTCGCGCGCCACGTGGTACTGCCCTTTGATGCGCGCAATATCGCCGAGGCAGGCCAGGCAGAACGCGGTCTCGGCCAGCGCCGCGCGGCCGCGAAACACCGCCAGCAACTCGTGGAGCAACTGCGCCGCATGCTCATTACGGCCAAGCCGGTAGCAGAAACCACCCTGGTAGGCGCGCATCTGCGCGACCAGCAGCCGATCCGCCTCGGCCTGCTCCTCCCCGGCGATAGGCAGGGCAGCGATCCGCTGGGCAACCTCCCTGAAATGTTCCTCGCCTTCCTGGAATCGTCCCTGAATTTCGAAAAAGAGGTACAGATTGCTCGCGAAGATCTGAATCTCCGGCCGCCAGCCCTGTTCGACTGCCCAGGCCCATCCGGTACGGATATTTTCAAGCTCCTGCCGAATCTCCGACAGCGCCTCCTGCTGCGGCCCGCCTTTAATCGACTCCCCGTAGCGACGCAGAACATCCGCGTAGTACCCACAATGGAGCGCCTGCGTCTCGGCGCGCGCCGCTTCGTTCAGCTTCTCCTGGGCATACTGCCGGATCACGCCAAGCATCTCGTAGCGCCCCGCAGCCGTGCGATGCAGCAGCGACTTGTCCACCAGCCCCAGCAGCAACGGCAGCGTCGCGCCGGCCACGCGCTCGGCGGCTTCCCTGCGGCACCCGCCCTGAAAGATCGCCAGCCGCCCCAACACGCGCTGCTCCTGTTCGGAGAGCAGCTTCCAGGAATGCTCGAACACCGCACGCATGCTGCGATGGCGCTCCGGCACATTACGCAGCGATGTGGCGAGAAAATCAAGGTTGCTCTCGACCTCTCTGACGATCTCCTGGCATGAAAGCATACGCAGCCAGCTCGTGGCCAACTCGATCCCCAGCGGCATCCCAGCCACCAGCCGGCAGATGCGCGCGATGCACGGCTTGTCTGCATCGGCCGGCGCGAAGTCTGCATGGACGCGCCGCGCGCTCTGGAAGAAGAGCTGGATCGCGCCGTACTGCTCAAACTCCGACGCCGCTTCGTGTTCGGGATAGTGCAGCCCTTGAACCTCCAGCGCCCATTCCTCCTGCAAGTTGAGCCGCTCGATCGAGGTCGCCAGGATCTTCACCGCCGGGGCCTCGATCACAATCTCCGTCAGCAGCTCAACCGCGCCGACAAGTTGCTCGGCGCTATCGACCAGGAGCAGGAGGTGCTTGGAACGCAGAAAGTCAAGCAGTTGCCGTTTCGGATCACCCGCCGCATAGAACGAGAACCGGAGCGCGTCCGCGACCGCCGAGAGCAGCAGTGTCGTCGAATTGATCGTGGCACACGACACGAAGTAGATCCCATGTGCGAACGCTTCGCGCTGCTCGGATGCGGCCTGCACCGCCAGGCGGGTCTTGCCGATCCCGCCCGGCCCGACCAGTGTCAGCAGCCGGCACGCCGGATCGCGGATCAGCGCCGCGATCTTATCCAGCTCCTCGGCCCGTCCGACAAACGGGCCTGATTGCGAGGGCAGATGGAGCACCTGCATGGTCTCCAGCACCGGGGCGCGGGCGCCATTGCCGTCGCCGTTGTGGGCTGCCGGGGACGCCGTCTCGGGGTCGGGTGCCGGCTGTGACTCAGGCTGTGGTGCCGGCAATTGTTTCGTTTTAATCGCTTGATACAGCTGAGTGGTGGTCTCTTGCGGCGCGACCCCCAATCCCTCCTCAAGCGCCCGTAGGCACTCCTGGTACTGGCGCAGCGCGGCGCTGTGCTGGCCCGACCAGGCGTACAGCCGCATCAGCGCGCGCTGCGCCGGCTCATGCAGGGTGTCGAGCGCGAGCCACTGCCGCGCGTAGGGGATCGCGGTCTCGAACTGGCCACGGGCGCTATATTCATCCACCAGCCGTTCCAACGCGCCGACGAAATCTCGCTGTAGGTGCTCGGCCTGAAAAAACTGCCACTCTTCGAAGTTGGCGCTGTCGCTGAGCGCGAAGCCATACATAAAGCCATCGCGGTATAGCTCGACCACCTCGGTCAACAGCTCCAGGCACGTAGAGCAGCCCGTGGCTCCACGATGGTCGTGCGCCCGGCTGGTCGCGAGCGCTGCGGCGAACTGATCGACGTCGAGCCAGAGATCGGCATCCGGGTTCAGGCCGATCGCGTCCCGATCGACATTCAGATAATCGCCGGCCAGCGCTTTATTCAGCGCCCAGACGGTGCGGCGCAGATTTGCGTACGCTCGGACGTGATTATACTCCGGCCACAGGAGCGCAGCCAGCTCGGCACGGCTATGATGCTGGTGGGTCACGGCGAGATAGGCAATCAGGGCGATCGCTTTGCGCGTGTCCACCTCGACCGGCGCGCCATCACGTTCGATCCGCGGCCGACCAAGCAGGAACAGCATCAGTCTGGGCACAATGGAACCCCGTTGTCGATCGTCGATGCCACTATTCAATTCTAGCCGGACAAGCGCATGGTAGGTATGGGTGGGTTCATTATACCGCATGGAAAGAGGGGTCACAACTCTCATACATGAGGTGCGGGGAATGTTACACACGCCTCGATGGCGTCACGCAGGAGGTAGCTGGCGTGTCACAAGTCACAGCGCGGCGACGAATGAAAAGGCATCGGAGCGCCTATCCGGCTCGCCGAGAGCAGAAACGAGCGAAAGTCGTAGCTCGACATGTCACGACATGCGCGCTTGGACAGAACATATAGTGATAGAGGTTCGAACGTGATGGTCAGGGCTGGGTATGGCTGTGACGGCACAGACGACTGCAACGACGCCGCACGGGAGCGGACATGGCCAAAGCAGAAGAGAGGCTGATGGCATATGCTTCGATCGCATCAAATAGCTTCGGCATTGCCCGGCAGTCATTTGCTGTACGCCGCCGCCAAGCTGCGGGTGAAGGGGACGCCTCGCCAGCCGTGGCGCCGCCGTGGGGATGATCGTCGGCGCAGCGGGCGACCACTCGTGACAGTGCCGGCATATTGGGCACGGTGGGCTGGCGTGCTGCATGGCTGGGCGCGCCCTACGAGCCGCGCCGGCGCTACGCTCAGTTGGAGGATCTGGGTCGAGATCTTGCTGGCCTCGCTGGCAGGCGCGGCCTTGATCGTGACGGCACGTAGGCGACGCGCACGCCGTCGACAGCTCTCCACCGCGCGCGAACAGATGGCCGATCAGATTGGCGTCTTTTTCGATCGGCTGATGAGCCGGGTCGATCCCCACCATTCGGCCGTTCCCGCCCTCGACCAGCAGGCCCAGGTTCTCGCCGGCCGCTGGCTTGCGCTCCAACGCATCCGCGCCGGGCTGAACGCCGTACAGGTCGCCAAGCGGCTGGGCCTCCCCGCCGAGACGCTGCTCTTGCTGGAGACTGGTCTGGCCGATGAGGCGCTGGCACAAGATGCCGTATGGGTACGGCTGGCGGCGATGCTGGCCGAGCCGAAGGGCGCCGCCGGGTGCGAATCGGTTCTCAATATCGCGCTCGGCCGTTTCGGGGCGGCCGATACCGAGTCAATCGTGTTGATTGAGGCTGACCTACGGCGCATGACTGCGAACAACCACCAACTCTCAGAGACTGTTTGAAAAGGGGGAGTTTGAGGGGAGCGCCCCTCAAGAAGCCTCTTTCCACCCAGGATCGTAGGCGAGAGATGCCCTTTTCAAACAGTTTCTCAGGGATCAGCACCCACATATAGGGCACAGCGCCATGACAAGTCAGCAACCGAAAGCGTTGGCGGATGCCTTCTTCGACCAATTGATCAAGCGGCAAGCTGCCCATGCGACGGCGGAAGACGCCTTGCTCCAGCAAGAGCGGATCTTCTGCGGGCGCTGGCTGGCGCTGCGCCGCCTTGAGCTTGGCCTGACCCTCGATCAGCTCGCCGAACAGTCACAGCTTCCCACACATACGATCCTCTTCCTGGAAACCGCTTTAGTAGATCCGCAGCTCGCCGCAGCCGAAAGCTGGGAGCGCTATAGTCCTGCGCTTGCCGCCGTGCATGGCGACCAGGCCTTGATACAGCGGATCATGGCGACTGCGCTTGGCGTCGAACGGCCACCCGACAGGCATGTCATGGCGCGGGTCGCGGCGGATCTCAGCATGGCCTACGCGGAAAGCCAAACGATTTAAAGGTGCTCGAACTTTGCAAGAGGAGTTTGAGGGCCGCCCTCAAGAATCCCACTTCCACCACCGATCGTAAGCCAGACAGTGCCCTTTCAAACAGCTTCCAACTCTTTTCTGAAGAACAAGAGTAGTGCAACAATTGCGTACTTTCGGTACTAATAATCATGCGGTAGACAAGATCTCCACGGCGGCTTTTCACATTACTCTATGGGGTGGAGGAGATTGAGGGGTAATCCTCATCGTCCTCTTATAAAGAATTCGTTAGTTGAATCTTGTCACGTAACATTATTAAGATGCCGAATAATAGTCAACTGGCCTGCTTCGCCCTCCCCTACATCCCACCCTCCATCCCAGTCGGCCCAGCAGATGCCAAGCTGCACAAGGAAGACGAGCCGACCATGCCATCCACGGATGATCACGGGTCCAACCAGATACCCGATCCTATTGTGCCCTTGGTGTTGCGTTGCCAACAGGGGTATGCGGCGTGGGTTGAAGCGGTGGAGGCTGGGCAGCGCGAGGAACTGGGTACACAGTACCGGCAATCGCTCGAAGAGCTATATGAAATGCTGGCCGACGATCTACGGAAAAGCGCGCGCGCCTGGGTGCGGAAAACCGGCTATGATGTCGAAGCGCTGGCCTTGAATCAGTTTGGCGGCATTGTGTTCGCGCTCCCCAAGCTCGACATCGACCCGAAACGCAATGTGCGGAACCTGCTGCTGCTGATCGGCCGGCGTGGCTTGATCGACGACTACCGGCGCACCATCTCAACCGGCCCGCGGCGACGCTCGAACCAGATCGACCAGGACCGCGCGCCGGAGCCGGGCGCGCCCGAGGCGCGTATGTGGCGCGCGCCGGGCGAACAGGCCAGCCAGGTCACCTCGCTGGATGCGCTTCCCGACCTGGCCGACACGCGCGGCGCGAGCGTGGAAGAGCGTACGGCCAGGCAGCTCGACAACCGCTCGATCCTCGATGCAGCCTGGGAGTTCTGGCATCATACCTACGCCGGGATCGATCTCCAGATTATGATGCTGCGCTACGAGATTGAGCCACCACGCTCATTCAGCGAGGTTGCCGAGCAACTCGGGACGGGATGGATCGAGGCGACGGTGCGCCAGCGCCACAAGCGCATGCTCGACGCGACGCGCAAATACTTGCGCGAACGCGGGCTGATCGACGATGCGGCGGCGTCGTAACACAGTTCTGGGAAAAAAGGGGGTTTGAGGGGGCTGCCCCCTCAGTCTCCCCCACCCACATTGTAAAGTAGAATGGCGCCTTCCGAAACCTTGTCTAAAACACATCAAGAAACCCTGGCGAAGAAAGAGAGAAGGAGATCATGGATGGCAGCCACCGCATTCGATGAGCGCCAATGGCACCACGACGACCGACCTGCGCTGGCGCGATCGCTGCCGGATGCGAGGAGACGATCATGGGAGTTGGTAGTGGAACGACCGATAGGCACACAGCAGGATACCCAGCTATGACGACACGATCAACTCACGGCCCGCCCGGCGCTTTCATGGATCAGTTGATGGCGCGCATCAATCCGCACCAACCTGCTCCAGATTTCGCGCTCCTGGCTGCACAGCGCGCCTGTGGACGCTGGTTCGCGCTGCGGCGTCTGCGGCGGGGATGGACGAGCATGCAGGTCGCCAACTTCGCGAACGTGCCGGTGGAGGCCATCCAGCTGCTCGAAGCAGGTCTAGCAGCTGTGGACATCATCCCCGAGGCGGGCCGGCGCAACCTCAGTAGGATGCTGGGGAGACGCGAAGAATACACGTTGATCGAAAACGTGATCGCGACCGCGCTGCGGCGGACTGAGGCGATGGACGAACTCGGTGATGGAGTATGTCATCGACTACCTGGACACTATCGACGCTGGCGAAGTCGATCCCGATCAGGTGCCTATCGACGAGCCAATCTCGGCCTCAGTGATCTCAACGACCGCCCCAACCCCGGTCGTGCTGAAAGATGCGCCGGATACGTTCGCAGTGCTATGCGTGCTCTCGGCCGGCAACACCTATCTCTTCGACATTTGGGAGCAGATCCATAAGCACTCGCGGCTAGGGCTTGGCGAGGCCAGCTATTTAGTCGACAGTATGATCAGCGCCGGGCTGATCGAGATGGCCGAACCGCTGATCGACTTGACGCTCGATGACGAGCCACTCCAACTCTACCACATCACCGATAGCGGGCGGAACGCCATGGAGTTAGAGCAGCGCCGTAGGGAGCTGGAGCAGCGCCGCAAGGAGTACGAGCAGCGCCACGCCGAGCACGAGCCGGGCGTCATACCACCAGATACAGCGCCCGAGGCTCGCTGATCTCTACCAAACAGATGATGCCTGCGCCACGATGATCGCAGGGACCTCAGACTCGGATCACTTCCGTTGGCTGGTTTAAGTGGGGCAACAAGGCTAATGGATACACATTCTCTAAAACCTGATCCGGTGTCCCTGCGATGGTCGAGTGTCTTGCTGAAGCGCTTGGGCAGGGCCTACCCCGAAAGCTTTCACGAGAAGATATTCCAGCCCTACCGCCTGTTCGCCCGCACATACTATCAGCGCTACCGGGTGCTTGGGCTGATCTGGGTGTGGCTATCTCTTCTGATCGAACTCCAATTCAAGCTCCCACGCACCGTCAGCTCTCCCAGCCTGTTGCAAGTCCTGCGACAGCCTCAACCCGTCGCTGTGCCCGCAGTCGCCGAGCCTACCGCTCGACCATTTCCCCCCACCCGCCCGCGCATAGCACGGCGCACAGGCAAGCTGCTCACCTCGTCTCAGGTGGCGCTGATCCTCTCCTCCCTTGTGCTGCTCGGGCTCTTGCTCCCCATGAGGCATACAGCCCAGCAGGATGGGTCAACCCAAGCGCTGACGGACGCGCCGTCCACGGAGGCGCCGCCTACAGATACGGCTTCTGTGGACCTGCCATCCGCGGACGCGCCACCTGTAGGGTCACCCGGCTCGGACGCGCCGCCGGTAGACGCGCTGCCATCAGCTCCTGGCAGGCTGCCCGCGCAGGGCGGGCAGGCCCTCACCGCACCGCTCGACACTGCGGCGCTCGCATCACCGACAGTTGCAGCAGCAGCTCCAGCGCCGAGCGAGGAGGCGCTCGCGCCCGCACCGATTCGGCAGGGGGTCGTCGAGTCGCCATCGCCCACGATCATGCCGACATCACAGCCGAGCGTCGTTGAGCAGCCATCTGCGCCGACGAGCCCGGCAACTAGCCCAGAGCCAACCGCCACGCTGGAGCCGGAGCCAGAGCCAACCGCCACGCTGGAGCCGGAGCCAGAGCCGACCGCCACGCTTGGGCCACGCGCAACGCGAACACCAGAGTCGATCGCGACACCAGAACCGACCGCCACCCTGGAGCCGACCGCCACCCTGGAGCCGACTGCCACCCTGGAGCCGACCGCCACCCTGGAGCCGACCGCCACCCTGAAGCCGACTGCCACCCTGGAGCCGACCGCCACCCTGGAGCCGACTGCCACCCTGGAACCGACCGCGACCGCGATACTCCAGCCGTGTGAACTAGAGCAGACGCGAGTCGTGGATGTGATCATGGTGCTCGACCGATCCAGCTCGATGAACGGGCAGAATTTAGAAGACGCGCAGAACGCGGCCAAGACATTTACGCGCCTGCTTGGCCTAACGCACAATCAGGTTGGCCTGGTGACATTCGCGAGGAACGCCACCATCGACAGCCCGCTGGGTCACGACCTCGGCGCGATCGACAGGGCGCTCGACGCGGTGAAGACCAGCAGCGGAACGCATATCGCCCCCGCTATCAGGGTGGCTACGACAGAGCTTATCAGTGATCGCCACAATTCGGCTGCGGCGCCTGTGATGATCCTGCTATCGGACGGCAAAGCCAACGACTCGCAGGAGAACGTCCGGAAAGCGGCCAACGAGGCGAAGGCATACGGAATCCGTATTGTGACGATCGGGTGGGGTAAGAGCCCGAATGCTGTCCTGCTTGGCCAGGTAGCCTCTGCTGAAGGCGATTACCACTACACACCGTCGACTGAGGACCTGACCGAGATCTACGCCGGGATCGCCACAGAGATCGTTTCGTGCCAGCGTCTTGGCGGCCCGCCGCTCGCCGCTACGGTTGCCGTTCCAGCCACCACGCCGATCAGCACGACACCGACGACCGTACCGCCGGCGCTTCAACCGCCTGCCGGCACCCCAGTGCCGATAGAAAGCTGATACCTACCCGTTCGACAAAGGGGAGTTTGAGGGGAAACCTCTCAAACTCCCCTTTTTCGACTCTGGTATACGATCATCATTTGTGGAGAATATAGACCGCTTCCATTCAGCCCATCCCAGCCCTGTAGCCGATGAGTCTATCTTTTCAGACAGTCTCTAGGTTGACAAATACTACAGATGATCGTACAATCCAAAGGAGGCACAGCCACAGTATATGTGTACCCCATCTCAATAGTCTATGAATGGCCCGTCGTCCCAGACGTCTGCGGGCGTGCTTGTAGTGCCGATTGCCTGACCAATCGGCAAGCGACCATTGCGTGTCATCACGTCTCAATGTCAGAGGCGTAGTTTATGTACCGGTAAAACAAGGGCGAAACTTCCCAGCCCACGGCATGCCCCCGAAACGCCGGTGCCATAGTGGCAAAGAGGCCATGTGTATCGAACTCCCGCCCGCAACCAGGGGGTGTCTTCAGCGGCCCCGCCCGACTACGGGTGGCCACATAGATCATGTAAGGCAGACAATCACTGGCGGGCCTCCGAGGAATGGCGGAGCGATGGATGGAACGATCGCTCCTGACCATAACCGGAGGCCCCTGTTTTCGCCGAAGCTTTACAGTTCTGGGAAAAGGGGGTTGAGGGGTAGCCCCTCAGTCTCCCCCACCCACATTGTAAAGTAGAACGGCATCACCCGAAACCTTGTCTAACTTAGAATCATCTGCCAGGTTCGCAGGGAGTGAGCTCCATGAAGGCAGCGCAGATCGAGGATTCCTACCGGCTTTGCCCGCTCCAGCAAGGGATGTTATTCAATAGCCTGTACGCCCCTGATTCGGGCGTCAATATCGTCCAGGTGGTCTGCGCGCTCCACGAAGACCTTCAGGTCGCGGCCTTCGAACAGGCTTGGCAAGACAGCGTGGCACGGCATCCGATCCTCAGAACGGCCGCGCGTTGGGAAGGGCTGGCCGAGCCGGTGCAGGATGTGTATCGGCACGTTCGCCTTCCGCTGCAACAGCTCGACGGGCGCGACCTGCCCCAGCCGGCGCGGCAGGCCTGGCTCGAGGACTACCTGCGCGCCGACCGGCTGCTCGGCTTCACGCTGACCGAGGCGCCGCTCATCCGGGTCGCGCTGTTGCGGTTCGCCGAGGCCGATTATCGCTTTGTCCTGACCTTTCACCATATCGCGCTCGACGGCCGCTCGCTGCTGCTGCTGTTGAAAGAAGTTCTTGGCGTCTACGAGGCGCTCCGGCTGGGCCAGGCGCCCGCGTGCGCGCCTCCGCGCCCGTACCGCGATTATATCACGTGGCTGGAGCAGCAAGACTTTTCTGGGGACGAGACTTTCTGGCGGCAGTTGCTCCAAGGCTTCACGGCCCCGACTCCGCTTGCCGGCAGCGGATCGCCGGGGGCGCCGACCGGGTACGCCTCGCAGGAGATCACCCTGCCGGAGGCCGCGACCGCGACATTACTGCAATTCGCCAAACAGCACCAACTGACGCTCAATACGTTAGTCCAGGCCGCTTGGGCGCTGCTCCTGAGCCGCTACAGCGGCCAGGCCGATGTCGTGTTCGGCGCGACGCGCTCGTGCCGCCGCTCGACGGTCGAGGGGGTCGAGGCGATGGTCGGCCTGTTCATCAACACGCTCCCAGTGCGGGTTCGCGCGCGCCCCGAAGCGCCGCTACTGCCCTGGCTCAAGGAGCTTCGCGCGCAGGGCATGGCCGTGCGGTCGCATCAGCATACCTCGTTGATGCAGGTGCAGCAGTGGAGCGATGTGCCGAAGGGCATGCCACTGTTCGAGAGCATCGTGGTCTTCGAGAACTTTTTACTGCACTCACACCTGCGCGGCCAGGGCGGCCCGTGGGAGCAGCGTGAGTTCGAGCTTCGCAGGCAGCCGAACTATCCGCTTTCGCTGTGCATCTTCGCCGAGCAGGAGTTGCTGGTGAAGATCGTCTACGATCAGCAGCGCTTCGATCAGGCGAGCATCGGGCGCATGCTGGGGCATTTCACGACGCTGCTGGTGGGCATCGCCGACGCGCCGGACTGCCACCTATCCGCTCTGCCGCTGGTGACGGAGGCTGAACGGGCGCAACTGCTTGGCGCCTGGAATGACACCAGCGCCGCGTATCCCAGGGATACCTGCGTCCAGCATCTGTTCGAGGCCCAGGCTGCACGCACCCCCGACGCGATCGCGCTGGTCGCTGGCGAGCGCCAGGTCACGTATCAGTGGCTGAATGGGCAGGCCAACCGGCTGGCCCACCACCTGCGGGGGCTGGGCGTGGGGCCAGAGGTGCCGGTCGGCATCTGCTTGGAGCGCTCGCCGGAGCTGATCATCGCTCAACTGGGCGTCCTGAAAGCCGACGGCGCCTACATCTCGCTCGACCCGGCCGCGCCACCCGAACGCCTCCGGTATATGCTGGGGGATGCTGGGGTGCCGGTGCTGCTGACCTCCCAAGAACAAAGAACAAAGCCTGTCCTGAGCGAAGTCGAAGGGAACAAAGAACAAAGCACTGATAAAATCACCGATCGTAAGGGCGTATTGCATACGCCCCCAGCGGACCACGTAGAAGCACCCAGCGCGACGCCCCCAGCGCCTCCAGGACAACCAATCGTGATCGATCTCCATGCAGAGTGGGCGCGCATGGCCCAGGAGCCGGCGGAGAATCTGGACGGCGGGGCGACGGCGGACCACCTGGCCTATGTGATCTACACCTCCGGCTCGACCGGGCGCCCCAAGGGCGTGCAGATCGCGCACGCCGGGCTGACGAACCTGGCAGCCTGGCACCAGTGCGCGTATCAGGTCACGAGCGCCGACCGCACAATGCAGATCGCGTCGCCCGCTTTCGATGCCTCGGTCTGGGAGATCTGGCCGTACCTGACGGCTGGGGCCAGCCTGCACCTGCCCGACGAGGATACGCGGAGCGCTCCGGCCCGGCTGGCCGGCTGGCTGCGCGACCACGCGATCACGATCGGCTTTCTGCCGACGGCCCTGGCCGAAGCGGTGCTGAGCCAGCCGTGGCCGGGTGGCGCGGCCCTGCGGGCGCTGCTGGTGGGCGGGGATCAGCTCCACCAGGCGCCGCCGACCGGGCTGCCGTTCAAGCTCTACAACCACTACGGGCCGACCGAGAACACGGTTGTTGCCACGGCAGCGCATATCGCGGCCGGGACGAGCGACACCCGCGTGCCACCGATCGGGCGCCCGATCGCCAATGTCCAGGTCTACCTGCTGGGCGCGCGGATAGAGCCGGTGCCGATCGGCGTCGCCGGGGAGCTGTATATCGGCGGCGCGGGCGTGGCGCGCGGCTACCTGGGCCGGCCCGATCTCACCGCCGAGCGCTTCGTGCCTAATCCCTTCGATCAAGAGAGATTGGAGATTGGAGATTGGAGATTAGGCGGCGAGACGCCAATTTCCGATCTCCAATCTCCAATCTCCAGCCGGCTGTACCGAACCGGCGACCTCTGCCGCTACCGCGAGGATGGCAACCTGGAGTTCCTGGGCCGGATCGATGGGCAGGTCAAGATCCGTGGCTTTCGGATCGAGTTGGGCGAGATCGAGGCGGCGCTGGCCCAGCACCCCACCGTGCGCGAGGCGATCGTGCTGGCACGCGAGGATACGCCGGGCGAGAAGCGGCTGATCGCCTACGTCGTCCCCGGCCAAGAACAAAGAACAAAGAATAAAGAACAAAACGCTGAGACGCTCAATTCTCAATTCTCAATTCTCAATTCTCAATTCTCAGGGGAGTTGCGCGACTTCCTCAAGCAGAAGCTGCCCGATTACATGGTGCCGGCGGCGGTCGTGCCGCTGGAGGCGTTCCCGCTCACGGCCAGCGGCAAGGTCGATCGCCGCGCCCTGGCCGAGTTGCACCAGGAGTGGCCGGCGCAGGAGCGCCGCTATGTGGCGCCGCGAACCCCGATCGAGGAGCTGCTGGCCGGCATTTGGACCGAGGTGCTGGGCGTGGGGCCGGGCCGGCCGCCGATCGGCGCCTACGACAACTTCTTTGAGCTGGGCGGACATTCGCTGCTGGCGACGCAGGTGATCTTTCGGGTGTATGAGGTCTTGGGGGTCGAGCCGCCGCTACGTAGCCTGTTCGAGGCCGCCACGGTCGCCGAGTTCGCCGCCGTGGTGCAGCGGGCGCAAGACAGTGGGGCGGCGCTCCAGTCGCCGGGGATCGCGCCGCTCGACCGCAGCCGCCACCGGATGCGGGTGTCCTAACATAAAAGGGGAGGTTTGGAGGGCTCGCCCTCCAAAGAACTCCTCTCACATCCGTAGAAAAGGGGAGGTTTGGAGGGGCCACCCTCCAAAAAACTCCTACAGATTCACATGACCGTGAAAAGGGGAGGTTTGGAGGGGCACCCTCCAAAGAACTCCTCTCACAAATTCACATGACCGTGAAAAGGGGAGGTTTGGAGGGGCACCCTCCAAAAAACTCCTCCCACAGATTCACAATAAAGATAGAGGAGAGGCCCAGCCAGCTATGACGAATACAGAAGCCTTTATCTTTCCCACCTCGTTTGCCCAGCAGCGGCTGTGGTTTTTGGAGCAGCTTGATCCGGGCCAGGCGGTTTATGTAATCCCCTGGGCGATTCAGCTCAATGGCGCATTACAGACTGAGATTCTGCACCAGGCGCTCCAGGCGATTGTCGATCGCCACGAGGCGCTGCGTACGACCTTTGTGGCTGTGGATGGCAGCCCGATGCAGGTGGTCGCGGAGCACCAGCCGATCGAGATCCCGACGATCAACTTGGCCGATCTGCCGGGGGCGCACCGTGAGCAGGAGGCATGGCGGCTGGCGGTTGCGGAGGCACGGCGCCCTTTTGACCTGACATCCGGCCCGCTGATGCGGATGACGTTGCTGCGGCTGGGAGCAGAGGAGCATGTGTTGCTGCTGATGGCGCACCATATGATCTTCGATGTCTGGTCGCGCGAGGTGTTTTTCAAGGAGCTGGCGCAGCTCTACACGGCCTTCCGAGCCGGCCAATCCGCTCTGCCCGAAGGGCAATCCGCTCAACAATCCACTTCCCTATCCGCTCTCCCGATCCAGTATGCCGATTACGCGCATTGGCAGCGCCAGTGGCTGCAAGGGGCGGTGCTGGAGCGCCAGCTTGCCTATTGGAAAGACCAACTCGACGGCGCCCCGGCGGTGCTGGAGCTGCCCACCGATCGCCCGCGCCCGCCGGTGCAGACCTTCGAGGGCGACCAACATGCGCTGGTGTTCCCGCGGCGCCTGGCCGAGGCGATCACGGCGTTGAGCCGCCAGTCGGGGGTGACGCCGTTTATGACGCTGCTGGCGGCGTTCAAGGTGTTGTTGTACCGCTACACCGGCCAGACGTCGGTGGTGGTGGGCTCGCCGGTCGCCAATCGTCGGCGCGCGGAGACGGCGCCGCTGATCGGCTTTTTCGCCAATATGCTGGTGTTGCACACCGACCTGTCGGGCAATCCGGCGTTCCGCGCGCTGCTGCGGCGCGTTCGCGAGGTGGCGCTGGGGGCGTATGATCACCAGGATCTGCCGTTCGAGCGGCTAGTGGAGGAGCTGCGCCCCGAGCGCGATCTGAACCACACGCCGCTGTTCCAGGTTGCCTTTTCGCTCCAGAATACGGCCGCCGGAGCGCCGCCGATAGCGGGCCTGGACGTGCGGATCAGCGAGGTCAGCAGCGGGACGGCGAAGTTCGACCTGACGCTGAACCTGGTGGAGACGCCGGGCGGGCTGGCCGGGACGCTGGTCTACAACACGGCGCTGTTCGACGCAGCGACGATCGCGCGGATGGCGGGGCATTTCGAGACGCTGCTGGAGGGGATCGTGGCCGATCCGGAGCGGCCCATCGGCGAGCTGGAGCTGCTGACGGCGGGCGAGCAAGCGCAGGTGCTGCGCGAGTGGAACGACACGGCCACCGATTACCCCAGGAATATGTGCGTCCACCAACTGTTCGAGGAGCAGGCGGCGCGGGCGCCCGACGCGGTGGCGGTGGTCCTGGAGGATATGGCGCTGACTTACGAGGAGCTAAACCGGCGCGCCAACCGGCTCGCTCACTTCCTGCGCCAGCGGGGCGTGGGGCCGGGGGCGTACGTGGGCATCAGCATGGAGCGCTCGCTGGAGGTAGTGGTCGGGTATCTGGGCATCCTCAAGGCCGGTGGCGCGTATGTGCCGCTGGACCCGACCTACCCCACCGAGCGAATCCAGTATATGCTGGCCGACGCCCAAGTCGCTGTGCTGCTCACCAGCCAAGAACAAAGTGCCACAGATCGTAAGGGCGTATTGCATACGCCCCCAGCGAACGACGTAAGAGCCTATAACGCCACGCCCCCATCGGACCCCGTACAACCAATCGTGGTCGATCTGCTCGCCGATAAGGACACGATCGCCCAGCAGCCGGCGACGAACCTGGAGTGCGGCGTGACGGCCGAACACCCGGCCTATGTGATCTACACCTCTGGCTCGACTGGCGTGCCAAAGGGCATCTGCGTCCCGCATCGGGCGATCAGTCGCCTGGTCCGGCACACGAACTATGTGACGCTCGTGCCGGATGACCGGATCGCAATGGTGGCGAACACGTCGTTCGACGCGGCGACCTTCGAGGTCTGGGGCGCGCTCTTGTGCGGCGCGTGCCTGGTCGTCGGCGTGCGCGACGTGATCCTTGAGCCGCGGTCGTTCGCCGCGTTCATCCGCGACCGGCAGATCACGACTATGTTTTTGACCGTGGCACTGTTCAACCAGATCGCGGGCGAGCTGCCGTCGGCGTTCTCGGCGATGCGCCAGCTCATGGTCGGCGGCGAGGCGCTCGATCCGCGCTGGATCGGCGAGGTGCTGCGGCACAGCCCGCCCCAGCGCCTGCTGAACGGGTACGGCCCGACCGAGAGCACCACGTTTGCCGCCTGGCACCTGGTGCAGCAGGTCCCGCAGGGCGCTGGCTCGATCCCGATCGGCCGCCCGCTGGCAAACACGACGCTGTATATCCTCGATCCCTTCATGCGGCCGGTGCCGATTGGGGTGGCGGGCGAGCTGCATATCGGCGGCGACGGGCTGGCCCTGGCGTATCTCAACCGGCCCGACCTGACTGCGGAGCGGTTTGTGCCCAACCCCTTCGCCGAGAACAAAGAACAAAGAACAAAGAACAAAGAGCTGACGGGGAGAGGGGCAGAGGGGGAGACCCCCCAATCTCCAATCTCCAATCTCCAATCTCCAATCTCCAACCGGCTGTACAAGACCGGCGATCTGTGCCGCTACCTCCCCGACGGCGCGATCGAGTACCTGGGGCGGATGGATCAGCAGGTCAAGCTGCGCGGCTTTCGGATCGAGTTGGGCGAGATCGGGGCCGTGCTGGCGCAGCATCCGGCCCTGCGCGAGGCGGTCGTGCTGCTGCGCGAGGATGTGCCGGGCGATCGGCGGCTGGTCGCGTACGTCGTCCCTGGCCAAGAACAAAGAACAAAGAATAAAGAACAAAGGAGTGAGGCGCTTGATTCTCAATTCTCAATTCTCAATTCTCAATTCTCAGAGGAGTTGAGATCGTTCCTCCAAACCTGGCTGCCGGACTATATGATACCGGCTGCGTTTGTGCTGCTCGACGGGCTGCCGGTGACGCCCAACGGCAAGCTCGACCGGCGCGCGCTGCCGGCGCCGTCGCGGGCCGAGCCGGAGGATAGCTACGCGGCGCCGCGCACCCCGGTCGAAGCGGCGCTGGTCGAGATCTGGACGCGCGTGCTGGGGATCGAGCAGGAGGACGATCAGCCGCCGATCGGGGTCCACGACAACTTCTTTATTCTGGGCGGGCACTCGCTGCTGGCGACGCAGATTATGTCGCGGGTGCGCGACACGCTCCAGGTCGATCTGCCCTTGCGCTGTCTGTTTGAGGCGCCGACGGTGGCCGGGCTTGCAGCAGCGGTCGAGCAGGCCACGCAGGTCGCCCAGCCGGTCGTGACGCCTGTGCTGGTCCAGCCGGCCGAGCAAGACGCGCCGGCGCCGCTTTCGTTCGCCCAGCAGCGGCTGTGGTTTCTGCACCAGATGGACCCGGATAACCCCTTCTACAATATGGCGATGGCGCTGCGGATCAGCGGCCCGCTGGACCGAGCCGCGCTGGAGCAGAGCCTGGGCGCGCTGGTGCAGCGCCACGAGAGCCTGCACACCACCTTTACCATCGTCGATGGGCAGCCGATCCAGCAACTCACGCCCACGCTGCGGATCGGGTTGCCAGTGCGCGACCTGGGCGCGCTGCCGCCCGACGAGCGCCAGACCCAGGTGATTGCGCTGGCCCGGCAGGAGGCGCGCGAGCCCTTCGACCTGACCCGCGGCCCACTGCTGCGCGGAGGGCTGCTGCGGCTGGGCCAGGCCGAGCATGTGCTGCTCCTGACGATGCACCACATCATCTCGGATGGCTGGTCGCTGGGCGTGCTGTTCCGCGAGCTGGCCGAGTTCTACGCCGCCCGCATCGCCGGGCGGCCCGTTCAGCTCCCCGCTCTGCCGCTCCAGTACGCCGACTACGCCCGCTGGCAGCGCCAGTGGCTCCAGGGGACGCTGCTGGAGCAACAGCTTGGCTACTGGAAGCGCCAGCTTGCCGGCGCCTCGGGCGTGCTGGCGCTGCCCGCCGATCGCCCGCGCCCAGCCCTCCAGACCTACCGGGGCGCCCAGCAGACATTGGTGATCCCCCGACAGTTGTCCGACAGGCTCAAAGCCCTCGGCCAGGCCGAAGGGGCCACCCTATTCATGACGCTCCTGGCGGCCTTCAACATCCTGCTGTACCGCTATACCGACCAAGCCGACCTGCTGATCGGAACGCCGATCACCAACCGCACCCGCAGCGAGATCGAGGGCCTGATCGGCTGCTTCGTCAACACGCTGGTGCTGCGCGCCGACCTATCCGGCAGCCCCACGTTCCGCGAAGTGCTGGCGCGGATGCGCGAGGTGGCTCTGGAGGCCTACGGGCATCAGGATCTGCCCTTCGAGAAGCTGGTGGAGGAGCTTCAGCCCGCGCGCGACCTGAGCCGCAACCCGCTGTTCCAGGTCATGTTCAACCTCCAGGATGCCCAGATGCAGACCTGGGATCTCCCGCCGCTGTCGATGCGGCTGCTGCCGATCGATATCGGAGTCGCGCAGTTCGACCTCTCGCTGGTGCTGATCGAGACCGAGCGGGGCGTGCTGGGCTACTGGGAATACAACACCGACATCTTTGACGCGGCGACCATGCTCAGGATGACGGGAAATTTTCAGACGTTGCTGGAAGGAATCGCCGCGAATCCTGGCAGCCGCATCTCCGCTCTACCGCTGGTGGCCGCAGCCGAGCAGGTGGCTCTGCTGGAGGCGTGGCGCGGCCCGGCTCTCGACGGCGTGGACGACCGCTGCATCCATCATATGGTCGAGGCCCAGGCGGCGCTGCACCCCGATGCCGTCGCGGTGCTCTTCGACGGCGTGCCCCTGGCCTACGGCGCACTCAACCGCCGCGCCAATCAGCTCGCCCACCACCTGCGGCGCCTGGGCGTGGGGCCGGATGTGTGCGTGGGCGTGTGCATGGATCGCTCGGCCGATCTCGTCGTCGCCCTGCTGGGCGTGCTCAAGGCCGGCAGCGCCTACATCCCGCTCGACCCGGCCTACCCCGCCGAGCGCATCCAGTATATGCTCCACGATGCCCAGGTCGCCGTGCTGCTCACCAGCCAAGAACAAAGCACCACCGATCGTAAGGGCGTATTGCATACGCCCCCCGTGGACGACGAAAGAGCGCACAGCACCACGCCCCCCGTGGACGACGAAAGAGCGCACAGCACCACGCCCCCCGTGGACGACGAAAGAACGCACAGCACTACGCCCCCACCGAACCACGGACAACCGACAGTGGTCGATCTCGTCGCCGACTGGCCGACGATCGCCCAGCAGCCGGAGACGAACCCCGACAGCGGTGTGGCCGCCGGCAACCTGGCCTACGTGATCTACACCTCCGGCTCGACCGGCGTCCCCAAAGGGGTCGCCGTCCACCACGCTGGCCTGGCCAATGTGCTGCGCGGCATGGTCGTGATGCACGATATCACCCCGGCCGACCGGCTGCTGGCCGTCACCACGATCGCCTTCAATATCGCCACCGTCGAAGTGTTCCTGCCGCTAGCGACCGGCGGGCAGGTGGTGATGGCCGCGCGCGCGGCGCAGGCCGATGGCCCGGAGCTGGAGGCGCTGGTGCGCGCCGGCGGCGTGACGCTGCTCCAGGCCACCCCGGCCACCTACCAACTGCTGCTGGAGACGGCCCCCACGATCTTCACCACCCCGCACCTGCGCGCGATGATCTGCGGCGGGGAAGCCATGCCCCCCGCGCTGGCCGACGCCCTGCTGGCCTACCCGGTCGCGCTGTGGAACCAGTACGGCCCGACCGAGACCACGATCTGGTCGAGCGGCGCGCCCGTGCCCGCGCCCAGCACGCCGATAGCACTGGGCCGGCCCTTCGCCAACACCCAGCTCTACGTGCTCGACCGCGACGGCCAACTCGCGCCCCCCGGCGTGCCAGGTGAGCTACACATCGGCGGCGCCGGCCTGGCGCGCGGCTACCTGGGCCGTCCCGACCTGACCGCCGAGAAGTTCGTACCCAACCCATTCGTTGAGGGAAGATTAGAGATTAGAGATTGGAGATTCGGGAGCGCACAATCTCCAATCTCCAACCGGCTGTACAAGACCGGCGACCTGGTGCGCCACCGCCCCGACGGCACGCTGGAGTACCTGGGCCGGCTCGATGGGCAGATCAAGCTGCGCGGCGTTCGCATCGAGCTGGGCGAGATCGAGGCCGTGCTCAGCCGCCACCCCACCGTCCGCGCCGCCGTCGTGGCCGTCCGAGAGGACACGCCCGGCGATCGACGGCTCGTCGCCTACGTCGTCCCCGACCAAGAACAAAGAACAAAGCCTGTCCTGAGCGAAGTCGAAGGGAATAAAGAACAAAAGGGGGAGACGCCTGATTCTCAATTCTCAATTCTCAATTCTCAATTCTCAGCAGAGTTGCGCGGCTTCCTCAAAGAGCGCCTACCCAACTCGATGATCCCGGCCGCGTTCGTGCTGCTGGACGCGCTCCCGCGGCTACCGAACGGCAAAGTGAACCGCGGCGCGCTGCCGGCGCCGGATGGGGTGCGCCCGGCCCTGGAGACCGCCTATGCCGCGCCGGAGACCGCACTGGAGCACATGATCGCCGGGATCTGGCAGTCGCTACTGGGGGTTAGCAGCGTCGGGCTGTATGACAACTTCTTCGACTTGGGCGGCCACTCGCTGCTGATGATCCAGGTACGCAGCCAGTTGCAGGAGCGCCTACGCAAGGACGTGCCGCTGGTCGATATGTTCCGCCACCACACGATCAAAGACTTCGCCAGATACCTGGGGCAGGCGCCGCCCGATGCACCTTCCTTCGAGGCGCCCCGCGCGCGAGCCGGCATGCGCGGCGCGGCCCTGGACGAGCAGCGCGAGCTGCGCCAGAAAGGGCGCGCGCAGCGCCGGCAGCGAGGGGTGCGCGATGAATAGCGGGCATGCGGCCGACATCGCGATCATTGGCATGGCCGGCCGCTTTCCGGGCGCGCCCAACATCGCCGCGTACTGGCGCAACCTGCGCGACGGCGTCGAGTCGATCGCGACCTTCTCCGACAGCGAGCTGCTGGCGGCGGGCATCGACCCGGCGGCCCTGGACGACCCGGCGTATGTCAGGCGGCGCGGCGCACTGGACGACATAGCGCTGTTCGCGGCCCCGTTCTTCGGCGTCACCCCGCGCGAGGCCGAGATCACCGACCCGCAGCATCGCATCTTCCTGGAGTGTACCTGGGAAGCGCTTGAACACGCCGGCTACAACTCGGCCCAGTACGACGGGCTGATCGGGGTGTACGCCGGCGCCGGCCAGAACACCTACCTCCAGCAACTGTATGCCAACCCCGACCTGATCCGCTCGGTGGGCGAGTTCCAGACCGCGATCGGCAATGAGAAAGACTACCTGCCCACACGGGTCTCGTACAAGCTGAACCTGCGCGGGCCGAGCGTCAGCGTGCAGACGGCCTGCTCGACCTCGCTGGTCGCCGTCCACCTGGCTTGCCAGAGCCTGCTGAACGGCGAGTGTGACTTGGCGCTGGCCGGCGGCGTCGCCATCGGCGCACAGCAGCGGCTCGGGTACTGGTATCGCGAGGGCGGCGTGGTCGCGCCCGACGGCCACTGCCGGGCCTTCGACGCCGGCGCGCAGGGCACCGTGCCCGGCAGCGGCGTGGGCGTGGTGGCGCTCAAGCGCCTGGCCGATGCGCTCGATGCCGGCGACACCATCCACGCCGTGATCAAAGGCTCGGCGATCAACAACGACGGCGCCGCCAAGGTCGGCTTCACCGCGCCCAGCGCCGACGGCCAGGCCGATGTGATCGCCGAGGCCCTGGCGCTGGCCGTGATCGAGCCGGAGACCGTGACGTACATCGAGGCCCATGGCACCGGCACGCCGCTGGGCGACCCGATCGAGCTTCAGGCGCTCACGCAGGTCTTTCGGGCCAGCACGCACCGCACCGGCTTCTGCGCGCTCGGCTCGGTCAAGAGCAACATCGGCCACCTGGACGCGGCCGCCGGGATCGCCGGCCTGATCAAGACCGTGCTGGCGCTCAAGCATCGGCAGCTCCCGCCCAGCCTGCACTTCGAGACGCCCAACCCAGCGATCGATTTCGCCGCCGGCCCGTTCTTCGTCAACACGACCCTGGCGCCCTGGCCGACCGGCGATACCCCGCGCCGCGCCGGGGTCAGCTCGTTCGGCATCGGCGGGACAAATGCACACTTAGTGCTGGAAGAAGCGCCGCTGTCCATGCCCACGCCGGCTATGCGCCCCTGGCACCTGCTGGTACTCTCGGCCAAGACCAGCGCCGCGCTCGACCAGAAGACCGCCGAGTTGGCCGCGTATTTGAACGGCGAAGCTTCTTCCAACCTGGCCGACGTGGCCTACACCTGCCAGGTCGGGCGGCGCGCCTTCGAGCACCGCCGCATGCTCAGTCTGCCAGGATCGCGAGGACGCCGCGCGGGCCTTGCGCGAGGGCGACTCGGCGCGGGTGCTCACGACCTGGCAGCCGCTGCGCGATCGGCCGGTCGCATTCATGTTCCCCGGCCAGGGCGCCCAGCACCTCCAGATGGCCGCCGGCCTGTACCAAAGCGAGCCGACGTTCCGCGCCTGGGTCGATCGCTGTGCCGAGCTGCTCCGGCCGCACCTGGGGCTCGACATTCGCGAGGTTCTCTACCCCACAGAACAAAGAACCACCCAGAGGGTACCCGACAAAGAACAAAGAAGCGACCAGCCAGACCCTGTACGGCGGGCCCTCCGTGGCCGCCCGGCCGACGAACCCGGAGAGAAGGAGAGGAATGACCGCCCCACTGATGATCCGGGAGAGGGACAAAGAGGCAGAGGGGCAGAGGGAGAGAACGGGCAATCTCTAATCTCTAATCTCCAATCTCCTCTCAACCAGACGCAGTTTACCCAGCCCGCGCTCTTCATCGTCGAGTACGCGCTGGCGCAACTCTGGATGGAGTGGGGCGTGCAGCCCGAGGCGCTGATCGGCCATAGCCTGGGTGAGTATGTGGCGGCCTGCCTGGCGGGCGTGTTCTCGCTTGAGGATGCGCTGGCGCTGGTGGCGGCGCGCGGGCGGCTGATGCAGGATCTGCCCGAAGGCGCCATGCTGAATGTGTCGCTGGCTGAGAGCGAGCTGCGGCTGCGGCTTGGGCCGGAGCTGGCGCTGGCGGCCGTCAACGGCCCGCAGCAGTGCGTCGTGTCGGGGCCGGCGGGCGCGATCGAGACGCTTCAGCAGCAGCTCGCCGACCAGGGCATCGCGCATCGCCGGCTGGCCGCCACGCGCGCCTTCCACTCGCAGATGATGGACCCGATCGTCGAGGTGTTTGCCGGGTACGTTCGCCGCGTGGAGCTGCGCGCGCCCAGCATCCCCTTTATCTCGAACCTGAGCGGCGACTGGATCAGCACGGCCGAGGCGACCGACCCGCAGTACTGGGCCGGGCAGCTCAGGGGAACGGTGCGCTTCGCCCAGGGCCTCCACACGCTGCGGCAGAACGGGGAGCGGGCGTTGCTGGAGGTCGGGCCGGGCACCACGCTCAGCGACCTGGCCCGCAAACAGGCCGCGCCCAACTCGACACTGGCAGTGGTGGCCTCGATGCGCCACCGCGCCGACCCGCGGCCGGATGGGGAAGCGCTGCTGGCGGCGTGGGGCAAGCTCTGGCTGGCCGGGTCCGCGCTGGACGGGCACGGGCTGTATGCTCAAGAGCAGCGACGGCGCCTGCCGCTGCCGACCTACCCGTTCGAGCGCCAGGCCTATTGGGTCGCGGCGCCCAGGCCGGCAACTCAGGCCAACCAGCCGCAGCCCATCGACGAGCAGCAAGCCGTCGCGCCGGCCACCGGGCTCGAACAGCCCACGGCGCTTTCCACTGCGCCACCGTGGTTGCCCGCAGACGAGGCGCCCCTTAATCCTATCGAACAGCGCATCGCCGCCATGTGGCGCGAGCTGCTGGGCGTCGAGGCGATCGGCAGCCGTGATGACTTCTTCATGCTGGGCGGCACCTCGCTGGTGGCGAGCCTGCTCCTCGCGCGGCTCCGTGAGACCTTCGACGTCGAGGTGGAGATGCGCCATATCTTTGAGTACCCCACGCTGGACACGCTGGCACGGCTGATCGAGGCGCTATTTGTCGAGATGCTGGAAGCATTACCTGACGAGGAAGAGAGCGCGCCGGAGGCTGATGAGCGCGTGCAGTCACTTGCCCTGGAGGAGTTACACTCATGACCGACCCGGATACTCTCTCAGAACGACGAGCCCGGCTCTCGCCATCCAAGCAGGCGCTCCTCGAAAAGTGGAGGCAGACAGGCGCGGAGCCAGCCGCCAATGCCATCCCCCGGCGGTCAGGCTCCGGCCCGGTGCCGCTATCGCTGGCCCAGGAGCGGCTGTGGTTCCTCGACCAGATGGAGCTGGGAGCGCCGGTCTACAACCTGCCGCTGGCGGTAGGTCTCACCGGCCGGCTGGATGTGGAAGCGCTGCGGCAGAGTCTGGATGCGCTGGTGCGGCGCCATGCGGCGCTGCGCACTACCTTCACCATGGTCGATGATCTGCCCGCACAGGTGATCGCCCCGCCGCTGCCACTGCCCTGCCCGATCGTGGATCTGGGCGGTATCGCCGAGCACGAGCGTATGGGCGCGGCGCAGCGGTGGATGATCAACGCGGTGCAACAGCCGTTCAGCCTGGAGCAGGGACCGCTGCTGCGCGCGACGCTGCTGCGGCTGGACGAGCAAGAGCACGTGCTGTTGCTGGTCATGCACCACATTATCTCCGACGGTTGGTCGCAGCGCATCCTGCTGCGCGAGCTGCTGGCGCTGTACAACTCTACGGCTGCTGGGCGTCCGTCACCGCTGGCCGAGCTTCCCATCCAGTATGCCGATTTTGCGGCCTGGCAGCGCGAACATCTTCAGGGGCAGATCCTGCGGAAACAGCTTGCGTACTGGAAGCAGCAGCTCGCCGGCGCCCCAGCGGCAATCGCCCTTCCGACCGATCGCCCGCACCCGACGGCCCGCACCCACCACGGCGCGCGGCATCACATGCGCCTCCCGGCCGCCCTGATCGAGGCGCTCCAGGCGTTGAGCCGCCAGGAAGGCGCGACGCTGCACATGACTCTGCTGGCGGCGTTTAACGCCCTGCTCTCCCAATACACCGGGCAGCAGGATCTCCTGGTCGGCACCCCGGTCGCCAACCGCAACCGCAGCGAGATCGAAGGGGTGATCGGCTTCTTCGTGAACACGCTGGTGCTGCGTACCAACCTTTCCAGCGAGCCGACCTTTCGCGAACTGCTGGCCCGCGTGCGTAAAGCGATGCTGGAGGCGCACGCCAACGCCGACGCGCCCTTCGAGAAGGTCGTCGAGGTCGTGCAGCCCGAGCGCGATCTGGGCCGGACACCGCTGTTCCAGGTCATGTTTCTGTTCCAGAACGTTCCGATTCCCAACCTGGAGCGCGGGCCGCTGGCCGCGCGGCTGCTGCACGTCGAGAGCGAAACAACCCAGTTCGACCTGATCCTGGAGATGTCGGAGTCCGTCGCGCGGTTCGAGTACAGCACCAATATCTTCGACGCCGCCACGATCGCGCGGATGGCGGGACATTTTGAGACGCTGCTGGCCGCAATCGCCGTGGACCCTGCCCTGCCCGTCTCCAAGCTCCCGCTCCTCACCGAGGCCGAGCGGCGGCAACTGCTGGTCGAGTGGAACGCCACTGCCGCGCCGTTCCCCGCCGAGCGCTGCATCCAGCACGTGTTCGAGGCCCAAGTCCAGCGCACCCCCGACGAGGTCGCGCTGGCCTGCGACGGCGCCACGCTGACCTTCGCCGAGCTGAACGGGCGGGCCAACCAGCTCGCCCATCACCTCCAATCCCTCGGCGTCGAGCCGGAAGTGCGCGTCGGGCTGTGCGGCGAGCGCTCGATCGAGATGGTCGTCGGCATGCTTGGCATCCTCAAGGCCGGCGGCGCCTTCGTCCCGCTCGACCCGTCCTACCCGGCCGAGCGACTACGCTTCATGCTCGACGATGCCCAGGTCGCCGTGCTGCTCACCGCCCAAGAACAAAGAACAAAGAACCGAGAACCAAGAACCGAGAACCAAGAACTAGGCACCACCGAACGTAAGGGCGTATTGCATACGCCCCCACCGCACCCTGGACAACCAACCGTGGTCGATCTCGTCTCCGACTGGCCCACCATCGCCCAGCAGCCGCAGACCAACCCGGACAGCGCGGCGACGCCCGACAGCCTGGCCTATATGACCTACACCTCCGGCTCGACCGGCCAGCCGAAAGGGGTGCTGGGGCTGCACCGGGGAGTGCTCAACCGCTGCGCCTGGATGTGGGCGGCCTACCCCTTCGCGCCCGACGAGGTGCTCTGCCAAAAGACCGCACTCAACTTCGTCGAACTCGATCTGGGAGATCTTCGGGCCGCTGCTCCAGGGACGCAAGCTGGTGATCATCCCCCAAGACGTGCTGCTGGACCCGCCGCTGCTGGTGCAAACCCTAGCCCAGCAGCAGGTGACGCGGCTGGTGCTGGTGCCCTCGCTGCTGCGCGCGCTGCTGGATGCCTGCCCGAACCTCGACCAGGAGCTGCCGCGCCTGCGCACCTGGTCCACCAGTGGGGAAGCGCTGCCGGCCGAGCTGGCGCGCCAGTTCTTCGAGCGGCTGCCTGGGCGCACCCTGCTCAACCTGTACGGCTCCTCCGAGGTAGCCGCCGATACGCTGTGCTATGACACACGCTCACTGGCGGCGGGCGAGACGGTGCCGATCGGCCGCCCGATCGCCAACACCCAGGCGTATGTGCTGGATCGCGGGATGCGGCCGGTGCCTGTGGGCGTGCTGGGCGAGCTGTACACCGGCGGCGCCGGCCTGGCCCGTGGCTACCACAGCCGCCCCGACCTGACCGCAGAGCGTTTCGTCCCTTGTCCGTGGTCGGTTGTCAGTGATCAGTTGCAACGGACAACTGACAACGGACCACTGACCACTGACAACCAACTCTATAAGACCGGCGACCTGGCCCGCTATCGGCCCGATGGGATCATTGAGTACCTTGGGCGGATCGATCACCAGGTCAAGATCCGTGGCTTCCGCATCGAACTGGGTGAGATCGAGGTGATGTTGCGCCGGCACCGGGAGGTACGCGAAGCGGTGGTGGTGGCGCGGAATCCCGACGCAGGGAGGGGCGAGGATGTGCCGGGTGAGAAACGGCTGGTGGCCTACATCGTCCCCGACCAAGAACAAAGAACAAAGAATAAAGAACAAAGGAGTGAGGAGTCTCATTCTCAATTCTCAATTCTCAATTCTCAATTTTCAGGGGAGTTGCGCGCTTTCCTCAAAGAGCACCTGCCCGACTACATGGTGCCGATCGCGTTCGTGGTGCTGGAGAGGCTGCCGCTGACGCCGAACGGCAAGGTGGACCACAAGGCGCTGCCGGCGCCGGACACGAGCCGGCCGGAGCTAGACAATGCCTTCGTGGCGCCACGAACGGCGGTCGAGCAGGTGCTGGCGCAGATCTGGAGCGAGCTGCTGGGGCTGACGCAGGTCGGCATCTACGACAACTTCTTTAGTCTGGGCGGGCACTCGCTGCTGGCAACTCAGGTGGTCGCGCGCCTGCGCGCGGCCTTTGGGGTCGAGCTACCACTGCGCCGCCTGTTCGAGGCGCCCACGATCGGAACGCTGGCTCAGCAGGTCTCCGCCGCACGCCAGACGGATGCGGAGGAGCCGCCGCTGGTGCCGGTGGCACACGGTCACTTGCTGCCGCTCTCGTTTGCCCAACAGCGGATCTGGTTCCTTGACCAGCTCGACCCAGGCCGCGCGACCTACACCATGCCTATTGCGCTACGCCTGGCCGGGCCGCTGGACCTGGCCGCGCTCCAGCATAGCCTCACGACGATCGTCGCGCGGCACGCCGCGCTGCGCACGACGATCGCCCTCCAGGAGGGGCAGCCGATGCAGGTGATTGCGCCGGCAGGCAGTAGGGGCAAGCTGACCACTCCGTACCTGCCGCTGATCGACCTACAGGCGCTGCCGGAGGCGGAGCGCATGGCTGCCGCGCGGCGGCTGCTCGCGGCCGAGGCGCACCAGCCCTTCGACTTGGGGCGCGGGCCGCTGCTGCGGCTAGCGCTGCTGCGGCTGGCGCCCGATATCCACCTGCTGCTGCTGACACTGCATCACATCATCGCCGATGGCTGGTCCAGGGGCATTTTCCTACGCGAACTCACCACCCTCTATACTGCGGGTACGACCCGGACCCCGGCCGCTCTCCCCGCCTTGCCGATCCAGTATGCCGACTATGCGGTCTGGCAGCGGGCCTGGCTGCGGGGCGCGGTGCTGGAGACGCAACTGGCCTACTGGCGTACGCAGTTGGCGGCCACCCCGGTGCTGGAGTTGCCCACCGACTACCCCCGCCCGGCGGTTCAGACCTTCCATGGCACGGTTCAGTCGTTTGAACTGCCGCCCGCGCTGAGACAGGCACTCGCGGCGCTGTGTCGGCACACCCACGTGACGCTGTTTATGACGCTGCTGGCGGCCTGGCAGGCGCTGCTCGCCCGCTACAGTGGGCAGGATGATATCGTCGTCGGTACACCGATTGCCGGCCGCACCCACGCCGAGACCGAGCACCTGATCGGCTGCTTTGTCAACATCCTTGCGCTGCGCAGCGACCTGTCCGGCAAACCCAGCTTCCGCAGGCTGCTCTCGCGCGTGCGCGAGGTCTGCCTCCAATCCTACGCCCACCAAGATCTGCCCTTCGAGCAGGTGGTGGATGCCCTGCAACCCGCGCGCGACCTGAGTCGCCACCCGCTCTTCCAGGTCATGTTCATCCTCCAGAACACCCCCGTGCAGACGCCGGGCATGGATGTGGAATTCCTGTATGCCCCCGACACCGGCACCGCCAAGTTCGATCTGACGTTGTCTATGATTGAGGAGGGCGATCGGCTCTACGGGCTGCTAGAGTATAATACCGACCTGTTCGGCGCGGCGACGATCGAGCGCATGATCGGGCATTTCACAACGCTGCTGGAAGGCGCCATCGCCGATCCCGACTGCCCAATATCGGCCCTGCCGCTGCTAACCGAGGCCGAACGGCGGCAACTGCTGGTCGAGTGGAACGCCACTGCCGCGCCGTACCCCACACAGCGCTGCATCCATCAACTCTTCGAGGACCAGGTCGCGCGCACCCCCGGCGAGACCGCGCTGATCTTCGATGGCGCCACGCTCACCTTCGCTCAGCTCAACGCCCGCGCCAATCAGCTCGCCCACTACCTGCGCTCACTGGACGTCGGGCCGGAGGTGCGCGTGGGCGTGTACCTGGAACGCTCGCCCGAGATGGTCGTTGCGCTGCTCGGCATCCTCAAGGCCGGTGGCGCCTTCGTCCCGCTCGACCCGTCCTACCCCGCCGAACGGCTGCGCTTCATGCTCGACGATGCCCAGGTCGCCGTGCTGCTCACCGCCCAAGAACAAAGAACAAAGAACCACCCAGAGGGTACCCGACAAAAAACCGATAGAACCACCGATCGTAAGGGCGTATTGCATACGCCCCCAGCGAACGACGAATATAGCACCACGCCCCCACTGCACCCTGGGCAACCAACCGTGGTCGATCTCGTCTCCGACTGGCCCCACATCGCCCAGCAGCCACAAACCAACCTGGAGAGTTGGGTGACGCCCGATAGCCTGGCCTACCTGGTCTACACCTCCGGCTCGACGGGCAAGCCCAAGGGCGTGCTGGGGTTGCAGCGCGGTGCGCTCAACCGCTGCGCCTGGATGTGGGCGACCTACCCCTTCGCGCCCGAAGAGGTGCTCTGCCACAAGAGCGCCCTCAGCTTCGTCGACTCGATTTGGGAGATCTTCGGCCCGCTGCTGGCCGGTCACAAGCTGGTGATCATCCCCCAGGAGGTATTGCTCGACCCGCCGCTGCTGGTGCGAACCCTGGCCCAGCAGCAGGTGACGCGCCTGGTGCTGGTGCCCTCGCTGTTGCGCACGCTCTTGGAGAGCTGCCCAGACCTCGACCAGCAGCTGCCGCGTCTGCATATCTGGACCAATAGCGGCGAGGCACTGCCTCCTGAGCTGGCGCGCCAGTTCTTCGAGCGGCTGCCAGGCCGCACCATACTCAACCTGTACGGCTCCTCCGAAGTCGCCGCCGACACGATCTGCTACGAGATGCGCTCGCAGTCGGGCGAGACGGTGCCGATCGGGCGTCCGCTCGCTAACACCCAGGCGTATGTGCTGGACGCGGCGATGCGACCGGTGCCAATCGGCGTCATCGGTGAACTCTACACGAGTGGCGCCGGGCTGGCGCGCGGCTACCACAACCGGCCCGACCTCACCGCAGAGCGCTTCGTGCCCAACCCCTTCGCGACGACCGACCCTTCGACTTCGCTCAGGGCAGGCGACCGACGACCCCTTCGACACGGCTCAGGGCAGGCGACGACCGACAACGGGACTGATCTGGGCGGTGGTCGGTGGTCAGTGGTCGGTGGTCGGCTGTATCGGACCGGCGACCTGGCCCGCTACCGGCCCGACGGCAATATCGAGTACCTGGGCCGCACCGATCACCAGATCAAGATCCGCGGCTTCCGCATCGAGATTGGCGAGATCGAGGCGGCGCTAGCCCAGCATCCGCAGGTGCGCGAAGCGGTGGTGGTGGCGCGCCCTGATATGGAGGGCGAGAAGCAGTTGGTCGCCTACATCGTCCCCGGCCAAGAACAAAGAACAAAGAATAAAGAACAAAAGAGTGAGACGCCGGATTCTCAATTCTCAATTCTCAATTCTCAATTTTCAGGGGAGCTGCACGCCTTTCTCAAGCAGGGGCTTCCCGACTACATGGTGCCGGCGACCTTTGTGGCGCTGCCGAGCCTGCCGCACACGCCCAACGGCAAGGTCGACCGGCGCGCGCTGCTGGCCGATACCACGCCCGCCTTGGAGCGCGCCGGGGGCTATGTGGCCCCTCGCACGCCGAACGAGGAGGTCGTCGGCGCAATTTGGGCCGACATCCTCCGGCTGGAGCGGGTTGGGGTCCACGACAACTTCTTCGCGATCGGCGGACATTCACTGCTCGCCACCCGCCTGCTGGCCCGGCTGGGCGCGGCCTTCCACGTCGCGCTGCCCGTGCGCAGCATCTTCGAGGCGCCGACCGTGGCCGGGCTGACCGGGCGGATCGAGCAGGCTCTGCGGGCCGAGCGTGAGTCCGCACCGCCGCCGGTCTTGCCAGTTGGCCAGGTAGATCACTTCCCGCTCTCGTTCGCGCAGCAGCGGCTGTGGTTCCTGGATCAACTGGAGCCGAACAGCTCCACCTACAACATGGCGATGGCGATCCGGCTCACCGGCACGCTCGATGTGACGGCGCTTGAATGTAGTTTCGACACCTTGCTCCAGCGCCACACCGCGCTGCGAACGATCTTTGTCGCCGAAAGCGGGCGCCCGGCCCAGGTGATCAGGCCGAGCGCGCCCATGACCTTGTCGATCGTTGATCTGCGGCCGCACCCCGACGCCGAGCGCGCGGGCGAGGCCCGGCGGCTGGCGGTGGAAGAGGCCCAGCGCCCGTTCGACCTGGCGCGCGGCCCGCTGCTGCGGGCGGGCCTGCTGCACACCGCCGAGGACGAGCATATCCTGCTGGTCACGACCCATCATATTGTCTTCGACGGCTCGCACGAGGTGTTTTTCCGCGAGCTCACGACGCTGTATAACGCCTTCGTGCTGCGAACGCCCCCGCAGCTACCTGAGCTGCCGGTTCAGTACGTGGATTTCGCCCACTGGCAGCGGCGCTGGCTGACCGACAAGGACGAGGATGTGGGGTCGCCCTTGCAGGCACAGCTCGCCTACTGGCGGCAGCAACTCGACGGCGCCCCCGCCGCGCTTGAGCTGCCGACCGACCGACCGCGCCCGTCGATGCAGACCTTTCACGGCGCCAGGCATACGTTCACCCTTGCGCCTTCCCTGACAAATCAACTCAAAGCTCTGTGCCGTCAGGAGGGCGTGACCCTGTTTATGACCATGCTGGCGGCGTTCCAGGTCCTGCTGAAGCGCTACTCGAATCAGGATCGCATCGCCGTTGGGACGCCGATCGCCCAGCGCAGCCAGGCCGCAGTCGAGCACCTGATCGGCTGTTTCGTCAATACCCTGGTGCTGCACACCGATCTCTCCGGCGACCCCAGCTTCCGAACGCTGCTCGGTCGGGTGCGCGAGATGGCGCTGGGCGCGTATGCCCACCAGGATACGCCTTTCGAGATGCTGGTCGAGGCGCTCCAGCCGCAGCGCGATCCGAGCCGCAACCCGTTCTACCAGGTGATGTTTGTGCTCCAGCACGCGGCCGGGAATGTCGAGTTTGCCGGGCTGACCGCCGCCTCGCTGGCCGTCGACGGGAAGACGGCGCGGTTCGACATGCTGCTGTCCTGCTGGGAGAGCGCCGACCGCCTGCACGGGATGGTGGAGTACAACACCGACCTGTTCGACGCCGCGACGATCGGGCGCATGTTTCAGCACTTCCAGAACTTGCTCGAAGCGATCGTCGCGCAGCCCGACCGGGGCATCGGGGAGCTGCCGCTCTTGAGCGAGGCCGAGCGCAGACAGATGCTCATGGAGTGGAACGACACCCCCGCGCCCTACGAGCAGGACGTGTGCATGCACCAGCTCTTCGAGCGCCAGGTCGCGCGCGACCCGGAGGCCCTGGCGGTGGTCTTCCCGTCGGCGGGCGCCGGGCGCCCCGACGAGGTGCTGACCTATGGGGAGCTGAACGAGCGGGCCAACCGGCTCGCGCATCATCTGCGGGCGCTGGGGGCCGGCCCCGGCGCGATGGTGGCCGTCTACATGGATCGCTCGCCGGAGATGATCGTGGCCGTGCTGGGGGTGCTGAAGGCCGGCGGCGTGTACGTGCCGCTTGAGGTCAGCTTCCCCCGGCCGCGCGTGCAGTCGATTATGGCGTCGCTGGGCGTGCGGTGCATACTCACCCAGGGCGCGCAGCTCCAGCGCATCGCCGCGATGCAGGCCGATTTGCCGACGCTGGCGCACGTGGTGTGCCTCGATGAGCCGGGCCGGCCAGAGCATGCCAATGGGAATGGGAGCGCCGAGCTTGCGCCGCATGTGCGGCTGTGGGCCGCCACCGATCTGGAGCGGCGCCCAGACACGAATCTGCCGGCGACGATCGACTCGGACGGGCTGGCCTACGTGATTTTCACGTCGGGCTCGACCGGCCAGCCCAAGGGCGTGATGGTGCGCCACCGACCGGCGATCAATCTGATCGAGTGGGTCAACCGGACGTTCGAGGTGGGCGCGACCGACCGGCTGTTGTTTGTAACCTCGCTGTGCTTCGACCTGTCGGTGTACGACATCTTCGGCATGCTGGCGGCTGGCGGCTCGATCCGGGTGGTCGCCGATGCCGATCTGCGCGACCCCGAGAGCCTGCTGCGGATGGTTCGCGATGAGCCGATCACCTTCTGGGACTCGGCCCCGGCCGCGCTCCAGCAACTGGTGCCCTTCTTCCCACCCGCGCCGGCCGCGACCAGCAGGCTGCGGCTGGTGTTCCTTAGCGGTGACTGGATCCCGGTCACGCTGCCCGACCAGGTGCGCGCCACCTTCCCCGGCGCGCGGGTGATCAGCCTGGGCGGCGCGACCGAGGCGACGGTCTGGTCGAACTATTACCCGATCGGCGTCGTGGAGTCGCACTGGGTCAGCATCCCCTACGGGAAGCCGATCCAGAACGCGCGCTACTACATCCTGGATGCCGCGCTCAACCCCTGCCCGATCGGCGTCGAGGGCGCGCTGTACATCGGTGGCGAGTGCCTCTGCGAGGGCTACGCCGGCCAGCCGGCGCTCACCGCCGAGCGGTTCATTCCCAACCCATTCGGTCAAGAGAGAGTAGAGATTGGAGATTGGAGATTGGGCGGCGAGGCGCCAGTCTCCAATCTCCAATCTCCAATCTCCAATCGTCTCTACAGGACCGGCGACCAGGCTCGCTACCTGCCCGACGGCACAATGATCTTTCTGGGCCGCCGCGATCACCAGGTCAAGGTGCGCGGCTTCCGGATCGAGCTTGGCGAGATCGAGAGCGTGCTGGGCGGGCACCCGGACGTGCGGGATGTGGCAGTGCTGGCCCGCGAGGACACGCCGGGTGATAAGCGGCTGGTGGCCTATGTCGTCCCGACCCAAGAACAAAGAACAAAGCTTGTCCTGAGCGAAGTCGAAGGGAACAAAGAACAAACGAGTGAGCAGGAGGATTCTCAATTCTCAATTCTCAATTCTCAATTCTCAGGGGAGCTGCGCGAGTTCCTCAAAGACCGGCTGCCGGAGTATATGGTGCCGTCGGCGTTTGTGGTGCTGGAGGCGCTGCCGGTGACGGCTAACGGCAAGCTCGATCGCAAGGCGCTGCCGGCGCCGCAGCAGGAGCAGTCCCTGGAGCATGCCGCGCCGCGCACGCCGGTTGAACAGGTGCTGGCGGCGATCTGGGGCGAGGTGCTGCGGGTCGATCAGGTCGGCATCTACGATAATTTCTTCGCGCTGGGCGGCGATTCGATCCTGAGCATCCAGATCATCGCGCACGCCCGGCAGCGTGGCCTGCACCTGACGACACGCGATATGTTCCGCAACCAGACGATCGCCGAATTAGCGGCGGGGGTCGGGAGTGGGCCGGCGATGGTAGCCGAGCAGGAGCTGCTGACAGGCCCGGCGCCGCTCACGCCGATCCAGCGCTGGTTCTTCGAGCATGATTTTGCCGCGCCGGAGCATTGGAACCAGGCCGTGCTGCTGGAGACGCGGCGACCGCTCGATCACGGGCTGCTTGAGCGATCATTCCAAGAGCTGATCGTCCATCACGACGCGCTGCGGCTGTGCTTCGCCCGCGAGCAGGGCACCTGGCGCCAGGCTTACGCGGTCCCCGACGGCAGCGCCTGCTGCGCGCTGATCGATCTGTCGCGGGTGCCGCCGGAGCAGCAGGCGCAGGCGATCACCGTCGAGGGCGGGCGCATCCAGGCCAGCCTCGACCTGGCACGCGGGCACTTGATCAGGGCGGCGCTGTTCGACCTGGGGCCGCAGGCGCGCGGTCGGCTGCTGATCGTCATTCATCACCTGGCGGTAGATGGCGTCTCCTGGCAGATTGTGCTGGAGGATCTCCAGGCGATCTACGAGCAGCTTGAGCGCGGCGAGATCGGCCAGTTGCCGGCAAAGACGACCTCGTTCAGGACCTGGGGCGAGCGCCTGGCCGCATACTCGCAATCGGCAGCGGTGCGCGAGCAGCTTGCGTACTGGCGCGATCTGCCGTGGGCCGAGTATGAGCCGCTGCCGCTCGATTTCCCGGACGGCGCCAACACCGAAGAGTTGGCCGAACATGTGACGGTGCAGCTCGATCCGGCGACGACCGAGCTGCTGCTGAATGATGTCACGACGATGCAGCATGCCCAGGTTGAGGAGGTGCTGCTGGCGGCGCTGGCCCGTGCGTTCGCGCAGTGGTCCGGCGCGGAGACGCTGCTGCTCGACCTGGAGGGGCATGGGCGCGAGGCGCTGTTCGATGACGTGGATCTTTCGCGCACGGTCGGGTGGCACACGTCGATTGCTCCGGCGCTGCTGCAAGCCCCGCTTGAGGAGCCGCCGGGCGCAACCTTGCACCGGGTGAAAGAGCAGCTTCGGCGAGTGCCGGAGCAGGGCATCGGCTACGGGGTGCTGCGCTACCTGGACCCAGCCGCGATGAGTGCCCTGGCGACACTGCCGCGCCCCGAGGTGGTCTTCAACTATTGGGGGCACTTCGCGCTAGCGAACTCGGAAGCGGGGCTGTTCTCCGGCGCGCGCGAATCACCCGGCGCCCTGCGTGCTGCGCTGAATCCGCGCACCCACGTGCTGGAGATCAGCGGGGTAGTTCGTGGCCCACAGCTTCATTTTACCTGGACCTACAGCCGGAATCTGTATCGCCGGACGACGATTGAGTGGCTGGCTGAAACGTTCCTGGAGACGCTGCGGGACTTCGTGGCCAGCGTCGAGGCGGGCGAGATCGGCTATGCGCCATCGGACTTCCCGCTCACGCAGCTCAACCAACAACAGCTCGACAAACTGGTGAAAGTCATTGAGAGGAAATCATAGCGATGAGCGCCAAGCAACAGATCGAAGATATCTATCCCCTTTCCGCCATGCAGTCGGGTATCCTCTTCCATTGCCTGGCCGAGCCTGAATCGGGGATGTACATCGAGCAATTCTCCTGGGAGATCCAGGGTGCGATCGATACGGCTGCGTTTACCCAGGCCTGGCAGCGGATCATCGATCGCCACCCGGTGCTGCGGACCTCGTTTGTCTGGGAGGAGATCGACGAGCCGCTCCAGGTGGTTCACCGTCGCGCGGCGCTGCCATTGACCGAGGACGATTGGAGCGGTCTGCCGCCCGACGAGCAGCAGGCCCGGCTCGATGCGTTCCTGCTGGACGACCGCCGGCGCGGCTTCGAGCTGGGCGCGCCGCCGCTGCTGCGGATGCGGCTGATCACCCTGGCGCCGGATTGCCACCAGCTTACCCTGAGCTGCCACCCACCTGGTGATCGACGGCTGGTCGCTGGCGATTGTGCTAAAGGAGTTCCTGGCGCTCTACGAGGCGCTGCGGGCCGGGCGGCAGCTCACACTCCCGCGCCGGCGTCCCTACCGCGACCACATCGCGTGGCTCCAGCGGCAGGACATGGCCGCCGCCGAGGCGTACTGGCGGCAAACTCTGGCGGGCTTCACCGCGCCCACGCCGCTGATCGCCGGGCACGCGACCGGCGAGGCGGCCTTCGAGGAGCAGACCTGTACGATCGGGGCGAGCACGGTGGGGGCACTCCAGGCCCTGGTGCAGCAGCAGCAGTTGACGATGAACACGCTGGTGCAGGGCGTCTGGGCGCTGCTGTTGAGCCGCTATAGCGGCGAGCAGGATGTCGTCTTCGGCGCGACGGTGGCGGGCCGCTCGCCGGAGTTGGCCGGGGTCGAGGATATGGTGGGCCTGTTCATCAACACCTTGCCGGTGCGGGTGCGGGTTGATCCGGGGCAGCCGCTGCTGGCCTGGCTCCAGCAGATCTTGGAGCACCAGGCCGAGGCGCGCCAGTACGAGTATGCGCCGCTGGTCCAGATCCAGGGCTGGAGCGCTGTGCCGCGCGGGACCGCGTTGTTCGAGAGCGTGGTGGTGTATGAGAACTACCCGGTGGACAACTCGCTGGTCGCCCAGAGCGGCAGCCTGTTGTTCCGCCACGCGCGGGCGATCGAGCGGGGGAATGACCCACTGATCGCGACGTTCAGCCTGGGTAGCACGCTGCGTATCCGCCTGATCTACAACTGCGGTCGGATCGATACGGCGACCGCCGAGCGCTTGCTGGGGCACCTGCGCACGCTGCTGGAGCAGATCGCGGGCAATCCGCAGCGATCGACCGGCGAGCTGTCGATCCTCGGCGCCGAGGAGCGGCGGCAGATCGTGGAGACCTGGAACGCCAGCGAGCGGGCCTTCCCGACCGACACGGCCTTCGCGCAGCTCTTCGAGGCCCAGGTTGAGCGCGCGCCGAATGCCACTGCCGTGTGCGCCGGCGCGGAGCGCCTGAGTTACGCCGCGCTCAACCGGCGGGCGAATCGCCTGGCGCGGGTGCTGCGCGAGCATGGCGTCGGCCCGAATGTGGTTGTGGCGCTGCTGGCCGAGCGTGGCGCGGACTTATTGACGGCCATTCTGGCGGTCTTCAAGGCCGGCGGGGCCTACCTGCCGCTCGACCCCAACCACCCGGCCCAGCGCTACACCCAGATCCTCGATCAGAGCCGCTGCGCGCTGGTGCTGGCGGCGTCGGCGCTGCACGATAACCTGGCCCCAGCCCTCGCGGAGCTGCCCGAGGACGCGCGGCCGGCCGTGCTGGCGATCGAGCCGCTGCTAGACCAGGCCCAGCCTAGCGCTGACGACGATCGCAACCCGGAGCCGCGCGCGACCCCACGCGATCTGGCTTACGTGATCTTCACCTCCGGCTCGACCGGCCGGCCCAAGGGCGCGATGGTCGAGCAGCGCGGCATGATCAATCACCTGTACGCGAAGATCACCGACCTGGCCCTTTCCGAGGCCGACTGCGTGGCCGAGACGGCGTCACAGTGCTTCGATATCTCGGTCTGGCAGTTCCTTTCGGCGCTGCTGGTGGGCGGGCAGGTGCGTATTTACCCCGACGAGGTGGCCTTTGACCCCTGGCAACTGCTGGCGCACACAGAGCAGGATCGGGTGACGATCCTGGAGACGGTGCCCTCGCTGCTGCGGGCTATGCTGGAGCACGTGGTCGAGACGCGCGAGCGCCCGGAGCTGGCGGCACTGCGCTGGCTGCTGGTCACCGGCGAGGCGCTGCCGCCCGACCTGTGCCGCCAGTGGCTGCGATCATACCCGGCGATCCCGCTCTTGAATGCGTACGGCCCGACCGAGTGCTCCGACGACGTGACCCACTATCCGCTGGCGCAGGCCCCAGGCGCCGAGGAGCTGCATGTGCCGATCGGTCGCCCGGTGGCCAATATGCGGCTGTATGTGCTGGACGCGCGCATGGAGCCGGTGCCGCCCGGCGTCGCCGGGGAGCTGTATGTGGGCGGGATCGGCGTCGGGCGCGGGTATCTGTACGAGCCGGCGCGCACGGCTGCGGCGTTCGTTCCTTGTCCGTGGTCCGTTGTCAGTGGTCAGTTGCAAGGGACAACGGACAACGGACAACTGACAACTGACAACAGACTCTACAAGACCGGCGACCTGGTGCGCCAGCGGCCCGACGGCGCGCTAATCTTCCTGGGTCGCATCGACGACCAGGTCAAGCTGCGCGGCTTCCGGATCGAGCTGGGCGAGATCGAGACGGTTCTCAGGCAGCACCCGGCCGTGCAGGAGGCCGCCGTCGTCGACCGCGAAAGTGGCCCTGGCGATGTCGCGCTGGTGGCGTATGTGGTGCCCAACGCCGATTACCAGCCGCCCGTCGACCAAGCTGATCAGGCCGGTGAGCACGCCTGGCAGGCCGAGCAGGTCGCGCGCTGGCAGACGATCTACGACGACGCCTACAGCCAGGACGCGCCCTCCCAGGACCCGACCTTCAACACCAGCAGTTGGAATAGCAGCTATACCACCCAGCCCTTGATCGAAGCCGAGATGCGCGAGTATGTGAATCGCACCGTCGAGCGGGTGCTGGCGCTGCGGCCACAGCGGGTGCTGGAGATCGGCTGCGGCATGGGCCTCCTGCTATTCCGCATCGCGCCGCACACCGTCGAGTACTGCGGCACCGACATCTCGCCCGTGGCACTGGGCCATGTCGAGCAGCATCTGCCGTCGCTGGCAGGGCCGCTGCCGCCGGTGCGGCTGCTGCGGCAGGAGGCCGACGACTTCGCGGGGATCGCCAGCGGCACCTTCGATGCCGTGGTGCTCAATTCGGTGGTCCAGCTCTTCCCAAGCATCGACTACGTGGTACGGGTGCTGGAAGGCGCGGTGCGGGCGGTGCGGCCCGGCGGCGCGGTTTTTATCGGCGATGTACGCAGCCTGCCGCTCCTGGAGACGTTCCACACCTCGGTGCAGGTCTACCGGGCCGACTCCGAGTTGCCCAAGGGCGAACTGCGGCGGCGCGTGCGGCGTGGCGTGGCGCGCGAAAAGGACCTGATCATCGACCCGGCTTTCTTCTTCGCGCTCAAGCAGCATATCCCGGCGATCAGTCACGTCCAGATTCAGCTCAAGCGCGGTCGCTACCATAATGAGTTCACTCGCTTCCGCTACGATGTCACCCTGCACGTGGGGGCCGCCGAGCACAACGGTGTGGAGCATACCTGGCTGGATTGGCATGAGCACGGGCTGACGGTCGGTGAGGTGCGGCGCATGCTGGAAGAGGACGCGCCGGAGGCTTTGCACATCCGCCGGGTGCCGAACGCCCGGCTGCGGGCCGATCTGCTGGCTCAGGCTTGGCTCGCCGGCGGCCAGGAGTCTGAGCTTGTTGGTGAGCTGCAAGCTATGCTTGGCGAGCAGGCTGCGGGGGACGCGATCGACCCCGAGGAGCTGTGGGCGCTGTGCGATCGGTTGTCTTACTCCGCCGCGCTCACCTACTCCAACTCCGGCGCCGATGGCTTGTACGATGTGGTATTCTGGCGGCGTGGCGAGGCCGCCACTGCAACGCCGCCGATCCTGCCGGAGCAGCCGGTGCAGCGCAAGCCGTGGCGCCAGTATGCCAATAACCCGCTGCAATCGCTGTTTGCCGAGGAGGTGGTGCCGCAACTCCGTGATTTCCTCAAGATGAAGCTGCCCGAGTATATGATGCCGGCCGCGTTCGTGCCGCTGGCCGCGCTGCCGCTGACGCCCAACGGCAAGCTGGATCGGCGCGCGCTGCCGGCACCGGACGAGATCCGCTCCGACCGCGCGGAGACCTTTGTGGCGCCCCGCGATGAGCTGGAGCAGCAGTTGGTCGAGATCTGGGAGAATCTGCTGAATGTCCGGCCGATCGGCGTCGCCGACAACTTCTTCGACATCGGCGGGCACTCGATCGTGGCGGTGCGACTGATGTCGCAGATCTACCAGCGCTATGGCGAGCGCCTGCCGCTGGCGACGCTCCTGCACGAGGCGACCGTCGAGCACCTGGCGGGGCTGCTGCGGCGGCAGATGGAGCCGGAGCCCTGGTCGGCGCTGGTGCCAATCAAGCCCGCCGGGGTCAAACGACCGTTTTTCTGCGTCCACGCCGGTGGAGGCAATGTGTTAAGCTACCACGAAATGGGGCGGCGCTTCGACGCCGATCGACCGCTGTACGGCTTGCAGGCGGTCGGCTTCGACGGGAAGCAGGCGCCGCTCACCACTGTCGAGGCCATGGCCGAACTCTACGTTCGCGAAATACGGAAATGCCAGCCGGAAGGCCCGTACGCGATCGGCGGCTGGTGCCAGGGCGGCCGGATCGCCGCCGAGATGGCGTTGCAGCTCCAGGCGCAGGGCCAGCGCGTCGCGTTCCTGGCCCTGTTCGACACCGCCGCCAAGAACGACACCCCGGTGCTGTTGGTGGAAAACGACGTCGACACCCTGCTACTGTGGCGGCCGGCGCTGACGGAGCTGGCCGCGACCGTCCAGCACCTCGACCCGGAGCAGCGTTTCGTCTACCTGGTCGAGCAGGCTCACCAGCAGGGGATCGTGTCGGACCAGCTCGATCTGGAGCAGATCCGCGCGCTGCTGCGGCTGCTGTGGGCCATGCGGGAATCCGAGCGGATCTACCAGACCCGGCCCTACCCCGGCCGGATCGCGCTCTTCCGCGCCACCGAGCGACCGGCCGGCCAGCCGCTGGACCTGGATTGGGACGAATTTGCCCAGGAAGGTGTCGAGCTGATCTTCATCCCCGGAAATCATCTCACCATCATCACCGACGATGGGAATGTCGGCATTCTGGCCGAGCGGCTCTGCGCCGATCTCGACGCGGCGGATCAGGCCGGCGCTTGATTTTGAAAAGGGGAAGTTTGAGGGGGCCGCCCCTCAAGAATCCCCTTCCACCACGGAGCTTTGAAAAGGGGGAGTTTGAGGGGGCCGCCCCTCAAGAATCCCCTTCCACCACGGATCGTAGAAATGACCTTGGTCTTAGCGGCAAACAGAAGGAGAAATCTCATGTCTCAAAGCGTCGCCACGCAGCCGGCCACAGCACCCCAGGGCATGCGGGCCTTCACGACCATTTGGCTTGGCCAGGTTGTATCGCTGATCGGTTCGAGTCTGACCACCTTCGCCCTTGGCGTGTGGGCCTATCAGCGAACCGGGTCGGTCACGCTGTTCGCGTTCATTACGTTCATGGGCATGCTGCCCGGTATCCTGGTCTCGCCATTCGCCGGCGCGCTGGTCGATCGCTGGGATCGCCGGCGGGTGATGATCGCGTGCGACACCGGCGCGGCGGTGACTTCGCTGCTGATCGCCGGGCTGCTGTGGGGCGATCAACTTGCGATCTGGCACATCTATGTGATTGTGGCCATCAACTCAGTGCTCAAGTCTTTCCAGATCCCGGCCTATACCGCCGCAACGACCCTGATGATCCCCAAAGATCAGCTTGCGCGGGCCAGCGGCATGATGCAGTTCGGCGGCGCCGCCGCGCAGATCGCGGCCCCATTCCTGGCCGGTATCTTGTTCGGATTGATCGGTCTTGCGGGCATCATTGCGGTAGACTTCACCACCTTCCTGGTCGCCGTCACCGCGCTCCTGCTCGTCCGGGTGCCCAGCCCGCCGCCCACCGGCGTCGCCCGCAGGCACCTGATGCGCGAGGCTGCCGACGGCCTGAGCTTTATCACCACCCGGCGCGGCCTGCTGGGGATGCTGATCTTCTTCGCGATCGTCAACTTCGGGCTGGGCATGGCCCAGGTCCTGTTCACGCCGCTGGTCCTGAAGTTCGGCACCCCGGTCGATCTGGGCCTGATCGCCGCGCTGGGCGGCGTCGGCCTCCTGGTCGGCTCGCTGGTGATCAGCGCGAAGGGCCTACCGAAGCCGCGCATCCACGGCGTGCTGGGCTTTGGGATCCTGTTTGGGATCAGCTTCATCCTGGCTGGGCTGCAAGCGTCGGTGCTGCTGATCTCGATCGCGTCGTTTGTCTGCATGTTCTGCGTGCCGTACATCAATGGCGCGAACCAGGTGATCTGGCAGGTCAAGGTCCCGCCGGAGATGCAGGGCCGCGCGTTTGCGACCCGCCTGATGCTGGCGTGGTCCACGGCGCCGATCGCGTATGTGCTGGCCGGCCCGCTGGCCGATGGGATCTTCGAGCCGCTGCTCATGCCGGGCGGGGCGCTGGCCGGCAGCGTCGGGGCGATCATCGGCACCGGGCCGGGGCGCGGCGTGGGGACGCTGTTCCTGCTGATCGGCATCCTGCCGCTGGTGGCCTCGATCGGCGGGTACCTGTACAAACCGCTGCGACACATCGAAGAGCAACTGCCCGACGCGATCGCCGCCACGCCACCGGCGCCAGCGCCCGCGCCCAAGGCCGAGCCAGCCGAGCCTGAGCCGGAGGGCGACTCGGCGCTTGCCCCCAGCCAGGGATGAAAGAATCTGAACGGGAGGGGCAAGGGGGTGGTAAAACTGCTGGTTTGTGTACGCCACGCTGTACTCATTGAAGGAAACCTCGCACATGGACGAGAACAATATCCTCAGCTCCCTCGCCGAATGGGCGTCGCCGGAGACGCTGGTGGAGGAGCAGCCATCCATCCCCGCGCACCTCGTCCAGCTTCCGGGAGGCCGGTGGACGATCTGGCGTTGGGTCGGGCTGCGCAGCGCCGGTTTCCCGATCGAGCCGCTGCTGCGGCTCGGCGATTCCGGCTGCGCCGCCGCCGCCGATGAGCTGTGCGCGGCAGAAGATCGACTTCAGCAGATCCAAGACGGGGCGCTCCAGGCACTGCGCGACCTGCTGGAGCACGTCAGCGCCGAGTCGCGCGCCCTGGTCGTGAAGGCGATCCAGCAGCTTAAAAAGCGCCAGGTGCCGGCGATGAGCGCTGTCCCGGAGGCCGAGGCAGCGCTCGCGTCACTGCGGGAGGCAGCGCCGCAGGCGCAAGCAGCGGCGACCGCTTTTCAGCAGGCATACCAGACCGCGCTAGCCCAGACCACGCAGGCGCTCTCCGAGATCGCGCGCGACCGGCCCTTCCGTGAGGCGCTCACCTGGCAGAACCGCAACGCACTGCACACCGGCGTCGACGCATTCCTCCGCAAGCCGCCCGATACCACTGCCCGATCGTCTAAATACCGGCAGCATGAAGCGCTGATCGTCAATTATGTCCAGCGGTACTGCACCAAGAATGATACGATCGGCTTCTTTGGCCCAGTCGGCTGGGCGCGTGTGGCCGACGGCGGCGCCGCAGCGAGCATCCGGCCGGGCGCAGCGCTGCTGGCCGCCCGCACGGTCTATTTCGATGGCTGGTGCATCGACGCACTGGCCGAGGCACTGGCGAAGGACGACGCGCTGGGCCCCTGGCTGGTGCCGCGACGCCTGCCGCACATCCATGTCGACGGAACGACCCTGTACCTCCCGCTGGCGCCGCCGTCCCCGCTGCCGGTCGCCCAGGCGGCGGTCCTGCGCGGCTGCGATGGCGAGCGCACTGCGAAGCAACTGGCGGCCGACCTGCTCAAGAGCCCCGCGAGCGGGCTGCGGAGCGAGGCGGAGGTGTACGCGGTCTTGAAGAAGCTGCGCGCGCTGCGGCGGATCACCTGGACGCTGGAAGTGCCGGCCGAGGGGCTGCATCCAGAGCACAGCCTGCGCCGGCGGCTCCAGCAGATCGAGGATCTGCACACCCGCACAGCCGCACTGGGCGCGCTGGCCGAGCTTGAGCAGGCGCGCGAGGCGATCAGGGGCGCGGCCGGCGACCCCGACCGGCTCGATCAGGCGATGGAAGATCTGGAGGCGACGTTCACCCGCCTCACCGGCACCGCCGCGACGCGCCGCGCCGGGGCGACCTACGCCGGCCGCACGCTGGTCTACGAAGATTGCCGGCGCGACGTCGATGTCACCCTGGGGCCGGGCGTGGTCGAGGCGCTGGGGCTGCCGCTCATGCTGATGTTGGCCAGCGCGCGCTGGTTCACCTACGAGGCAGCGCAGCTTTACCTCAAGGCGTTCGCGTCGATCTACGCCGAGCTTGCCCGCAAAACCAGCGCTCGAACCGTCGAGTTCACCAGCTTCTGGTACATGGCACATCCGCTGATCTTCGACAAGGAAGCGAGTCATATCGCGCCGCTGGTGAGCGAGCTACAGCGGCGCTGGGCGGCGATCTTCGATCTTGAGTCGGGGCGGCAACAGGTCGAGTATGCCGGCGAGCACCTGCGCGAGCGTGTACACACGGCCTTCGACGCCCCGCATCCCGGCTGGTCGTCGGCACGCTACCACAGCCCCAATATCATGATCGCCGCCGCCAGCGTGGAAGCGATCAACCAGGGCCAGTTTCAGTGTGTCATGGGCGAGCTGCACCCCGGCGCGAACACCCTCAAGACCGCGCTGTTCGTCGGGCAGCACCCGGCGGCGCACGAACTCTTCCAGGCGATCGAGTCCGATCTTCCCGACCCCCAGGTGGTGGTCGTCGGCACCCGCGAGGAGGGCGGCCCGACCCTGCGCTTGAGCACAGCGCTGCTCTCGCCACGGGACTTTCGCTTTGTGTTTGCCCACGACTCTGTGCGATGTTCCCGCCGCACAGGCGCTACCAATCGGCGCATTGGTCGTCGAGGCCGACGGCGCGATGCTGATCGCCCGCACCCGCGATGGGCGCCTACGCTTCGATATCGTCGAGCTGATGGGCGAGTTTCTCATGACCAAGGTGCTACATCATTTCAATATCATCGGCCCATCACGGTATACGCCACGGATCAGCATCGATCGGCTGGTGATCTGCCGCGAGTCGTGGCGGTTCGCACCGACCGAGCTGGCCTTCGCGGCCAGCGAGAGCGAGGCGGAGCGCTTTATCGGCGCGCGACGCTGGGCGCAGACCTTGAACCTACCGCGCTTTGTGTTCGTGAAGACCCCGACCGAGAAGAAGCCCTTCTATGTCGATTTCGAGAGCGTCAGCGCGGTCGAGCTGCTGGCCAAGGCCATTCGCCGCGCCGCCGCCGGCCAGCCCCAGGAGGCGTCAATCGCGGTGACGGAGATGCTGCCCGACCCGCGCCAGACCTGGCTGCTGGACCATGAAGGCCAGCGCTATACCAGCGAGCTTCGGATTGTCGCGGTCGATCAAGGGTGAACATGCTCCAACTCAGAGATTGGAGATTGGGGATGAGAGATTGAGCGCGCCGCTTTCATCTCAAATCTCCAATCTCCAAAAATAGGCTCTTAGCGACTGCCTGAAAAGGTCCGCGTCTCACTCGCAATCCGTGGAGGAAAGGGGTCTTGAGGGGCAGCCCCCTCAAACTCCCCCTTTTCAGACAGTCTCTTAACGAGAAGCGATCGAAGGATCGCGGAAAGCGGATCAGCCCATGAACGAAGGCATTTTATCGACGATCGGCGGCACACCGCTGATCCGGCTGACACGTATCTTCCCCGACAGTTCCTTTCAACTGTTCGGCAAGCTGGAGAGCTTTAATCCCGGCGGGAGCATCAAGGATCGCGCGGCGTATCGCATGCTCAAGCAGGCGCTCGACAGTGGCCGCATCAAGCCCGGCGCGACGATCATCGAGTTCAGCTCCGGGAACCTTGGCATTGGCCTGGCGCAGGCGTGCGCCTACCTGCACCTGCGGTTCATCTGTGTGATCGACCCCAAGACCACCCCGCAGAACCTGGCGATCCTCAGGTGCTACGGCGCCGAGGTGGAGCTAGTGACCGAGCCCGACCCGGCCACCGGCGAATATCTGCCCGCCCGAATCCAGCGCGTGCAGGAGCTAGAGCGCGATCTGCCGAACAGTTGGTGGACCGATCAATACGCCAATCTCTTCAACGCCGCCGCGCATCACCAGACCATGCACGAGATCGCCACCGCGCTGAACGGGCGCGTGGACTATCTGTTCTGTGCGACCAGCACGTGTGGGACCATTCGCGGGTGCTCGGAGTACATCCGCGAACATGGGCTGCCCACCAAAGTGATCGCCGTGGATGCGATCGGCAGCGTGATCTTCGGCGGCGCCCCCCTGGCGCGGCTGATCCCCGGCCACGGGGCCTCGCGCCGGCCTGGGCTGTACCAGCCGGATGTCGCTGAATGCTGCATTCACGTCTCGGATCTCGACTGCGTGGTGGGCTGCCGGCGGCTGCTGCGGCGGGAGGCGATCCTGGCCGGTGGGTCGTCGGGCGCGGTGGTGGCGGCGATCGGCCGCTTCCAGGATCAGATCCCGGCCGGGGCGGTGTGCGCGGCGATCTTGTGCGATCGGGGCGAGCGCTACCTGGACACGATCTACTCCGAGGCGTGGGTGGAGCGGCACTTTGGCGACATCGCCCATCTGTGGGGCGAGCCGCAAGGCCAAAGCGATGAGGGCAACCTAGTCGCCTGGAGCGAGCCGCACGGCCTTGATGACGAGGGCGACCTGGTCGCCCACCGATATTACCCAGCTTCAGAGCAGTGACGCTTCACCAGGTGCAGCAGCCGGTCGAAATCGATCGGCTTCGGCACGTAGCCGACGACCAGGATCGCCGAGGCTGCGCGCTGGAGGTCGGGCCAGGCCGAGATGACGACCACCGGGATCGGCGCCAGCCGCGGGTCCTGCTGCTGGGCCGTGCAGAACTCCCAGCCGTTCATATGCGGCATCATGAGATCGAGCAGGATGAGGCAGGGGGCGTCCGGGTCGGCGCGGAGCTGTGTGAGCGCTTCCTGCCCGTCGGCGGCGCTGGCTACGGCGTACCCTTCATCTGCGAGGGTCTCGGTCAGCATCTCGCGAATATCACGATCGTCGTCGACTATCAAGATCGTCATGTGGTGCCATTCTACTTTACAGTGTGAGTGGGAGAGACTGAGGGGGCAGCCCCCTCAAACCCCCTTTTTCCCAGAATAGTGTGAGTGGGGGAGACTGAGGAGCTGCCCCTCAACCCCCTTTTCCCAAAGCTGATGGCAACGGCTGATAATTGTACCCCCAGCATCGGCTGAAAGTCAATGATGCGGCGACCCAGGATTCCATCCCATTGACGCGCGGTATATAATAGGGTCGCAGGTGTACTCCTCCCGTTTCCACCCCACGGCGCCTGCATCCACCCACCGCCCTGTCGTTCCAATTCGCACGTTCATATAGCAGCGAAGCTCTGAAGCCCGGCGAAGTCTGTCGCGTGGCCTTTCTTGACTGTTCGTGGAGTTGACCTTTCCGGCAAGGTTGACCTCTTCGACGTGTGCCGATTTGTTCGGCAAAGGTGGATGGGTACCATTTCGCGATGTTCGAAGACCCGGAGTGCAACCTGATCGGCATCATCGAGTCGTTCGGGAGCGGTTCGAGCGGCACTCCGCAGAGAGAGGGTTGAACGATGAGCTACCTGAACCCCTTGCGGCTGCACTTCGCCGGCGCGTTCCAGGCCGCAGTGTCCACGGTGAACAACGACCCGACGCACTTCAACAACCAGACCTTCAAGCCGGAGTACCAGGAGCTGCAAACCGCCACCGCCGCGAATGGCTGGTGGAACCCGTGGGGCGCCGCCGATTGGCGTCTGATCGGGTGCAAGGTGACATCGGCGTGGCTGGCCAATGGCCGCGCGGCCGGCAGGAGCGACCCGATCAGGCGCTACCTGGTCGCCGACTCGGATAGCCAGGTGGCCGGGAAGCTGGTCGACCTCGATCCCCAGCAGCAGACTGTGTCGGAGATCTGGGGGCTGGAAGTTCGCATCTGCGACGAGGGCGGGGCGACGCTGCTGCGCGGGCAGTTTGAGCCGGTGGGCTTCATGGACATCTGGGCTCGCTACCCGCCGATCAGCGGCGACAGTCAAGCCGGCGCGTTCTACCAATCGGTCCTGACCGACCTGGAATGGGGTGACATCGGCCGGTCGCCTTTCTTGCAGGCGCTCAAGGAGGCGGCCACCGACGGCCTGCTCTCGATCAAGTTCAACGTCGACAGCTATAACACGGGCTTCACGTCGCCGGGGTTCTCGCGCGGGCGCATCTTCGGCACGATCGGGCCGGCGGCGGCCGACGAGCCGCACCATTTCGTGCCGGGGCGCCAGTTCATGACCACCGGGCTGCCGAGCAGCGGCTTCTTCGTGCCAGCCGGGCAGATCAACTTCTGCGTGGCGGTCGTGAACCAGGAGCTGGGCAAGGTGTATCTCGATCTGGGCAATGCGCTCACGATCACCCGGTTCGGCGGCCCGGCCTCGGATCTGGGCTCGATCCTGGTGGTGTGCGACGCTGCGGCGTCGCCGGGCCAGTTCGCGCGGCGCGTGATCCTGGGCGAGATCCCCGACACCCTTTACGCCAGCCAAGACTGGTACTCAAGGACGGCCGGCGTGGTGGAGCTGCCGCAAAACCGCAAGCTGACCGCCGACGAGCTGAAGGTGATCGCCGGCAACCCGCTCACGATCCTACTGCCGGACGCGAACGGGCGGCCGACGCTGGCGATCGCCGAGCCGGAGAACGGCCTGTACGTCCGGGCGGATGATTTTGTGTTTCGTATGAACCCCGGAGAGCAGAAGCAGACCCAACTGTACGCGACAAAGTTCGGCCAGCCCTACCCCTTGGCGCGGGTCGTGTCGATCTTTGACCCCGGCCAGCTCCAGGGGCCAGGGCCACAGTTTGGCGTCCCAACCGACGCGCTCGATTTCCCCAGCCTGGTGGTGACGGATGCCAAGGGTATGGCGACGCTCACGTTCAGCGCGAGCGATCCCAAGAACCCGCGCGGCTACATCGACGGGCAGATGTACGGGGTACGGCCGATGCTGGAAGAAACCGTCTTTGTTCCCGAGACCGACTATCCATTTAACCTGTTGAACTTCATCAGCGTACTGGTCTGGGATCACTTCCAGCCGGACGATCCGCCGACCTGGTACGGCAGCATGCAGCCGATCTTCCAGCAGTACGGCAATCTGTACCCGGTGATGAAGCGGTTCCTGAAGCTGTGGGACTACGACTCGGTCTGCGCCAACGCCGGTTTGCTACAGTTTGCGTTCGGCCTGGACCCCAGCGATCCGAACTCCATGCCGGTGACGCGCGACCTCTCGGCCACCAAGCGGCAGGCTATTCTGAGCTGGCTCAAGAATCCCGGCCCGGACGGCAAGCCGCTGAAAGGGACTCCTCCTCCGGCGGCCGGCGCGGAGGACGCCACCCAGGCCGCCGAGCCTGCGCCCATGCCGCCGGCGGACGGTGGGAAGTCATCGGCGATGAGCCGGCGGCTGGTGCTGAACCGCGGCCGCTGGCAGCGCTAACCTGTTGAGATCGCGCATACAGGAGGATCGCTATGCTGCTCATGAAACGAGAGCTGTTAGATACACTGACCGAAGGCGGCCCGGACGCCATCATCCAATCGCTGCAAAAGGCGGTCGAACTCGAACACTCCACCATCCCGCCCTATCTCTACGCGCTCTACTCGCTCGACCCGGACAAGAATGGCGCGATCGCCGCGATCATCCAATCGGTCGTCGTCGAGGAGATGCTGCATATGACGCTGGCGTGCAACATCCTCAACGCCCTGGGCGGGACGCCGGTGATCGACGCGCCGCACTTCATCCCCAAGTACCCCGGCCCGCTGCCGGGCACCGTCGAGAAGGGTCTGATCGTCCCACTAGCCCCGTTCTCGATCAACCTGGTTCACAAGGTCTTTATGACGATCGAGGAGCCGGAGGACCCGCTGAAATTTCCGGTCGCGTTCGCCGCCGAGGAGCAGCCGCTGACGATCGGGATGTTTTACAAGCAGATCGCGGATCAGATCAGCCAGCTTCCCCAAAGCGCGTTTCCCAACCCGCCGCGCAACCAGGTCGGCCCTGAGTATATGGATGAGTCGATCGTCGTGGTCGGCGTCGACACCGCGCTCCAGGCGATCAACACGATCGTCGAGCAGGGCGAAGGCACCACCACATCGCCGCTGGAGATCGTCGGCGACGATTACGCGCACTACTATCGCTTCGCCGAGGTGTTTCACGGCAAGAAGCTGATCAAGAATCCGAAGGCTGGCCCGGACACGCCGCCCGACCAGCAATATATCTATGGCGGCGACCCGGTTCCGTTCGACCGGACCGGCGTCTACGCGGCGCCGACCAACCCGAAGACCGCCAAGTACCCGGCCGGCAGCGACGCGCGGCAGGCGTGCATTACATTCAACTACACCTACACGAGCCTGCTGAAAGTGCTGCACACAGTCTTCAACAGCCAGCCCGACCAGCTCAACGATGCGATCAAGATGATGATGTCGGTCAAGCAGCAGACGATCGACATGATGGCGGGGAAAACCACCGGCGGCGTGAGCGCCGGCCCAAGCTTCGAGTATCAGCCGGTGAATCGATAGTTGTCCGTCGTCCGTTGTCAGTTGTCAGTTGCGGCGCAACTAACAATGGACTTTGTCTAATCTTACAGGAGTTACGCCGTCATCTTCCAAACGCGGTTTCAGCCTTCGGCAGAGTGGTACTTTTTCTTCCTTTTATCGACGATTTTCGCCCGGCCGGGCGAAAATCGTCGATAAAAAAGAGCTGAAGTACCTTGCTGCCGAACTTCCTGAGCTTGACGAAGGGCAGGCAACAGTGGCGTTGCGGGCGCCACCGCGTAAGTCCTGTAATCTTAGAACTTACTCCACAGATACTGATTCGTCACCTCGTGGTGGAACTGGACCTCGGACCGCTTGATCAGCGTGCCCAGCTTCTTCGGGCAGCGGTCGGCCGACGCAAGCTTCAGCTCGACGTACTTCTCCCGCACCTCCGGGCTCAGCACCTCCGCGACGAAGTCGCTCTCGCGGAAGGCTTGGATCGCGTCGTAGATATTGTCGGGCAGGATCGCAGGGTGTTCGCGCACATTGGAGCCCTCGGCCTGTGGCCCTTCGAGGCCGGTTCGCAGCAGCGTGTAGATCGCCAGGTACGGGTTGGCGTCCGGCGCGATCGAGCGCACCTCGACGCGGGCCGAGCGGGCGTTGCCGAGCGGGATGCGCACCATCGAGCCGCGGTCGATCGCCGAGGCCTTGATCTGATTCGGCGCCTCGTAGTGCGGGTCCAGCCGCCGGTAGGCGTTGACGCTGGGGTTGAGCACCAGGCACAAGTCCAGCCCGCTGCTCAAGATCCTCTCCACAAACTGCCACCCGAAAGCCGAGAGCCCCTCGACGCCGCCCTGGTCGTAGAACAGGTTATTGCCGTCGCGCGAGACTGAGAGGTTGGTGTGCATGCCGTTGCCGTTGACCCCGGTTACAGGCTTGGGCAGGAAACTGGCGGTCATATCGAGCCGGTAGGCCACCTGCCGACAGATCAGCTTGTACAACAGCACCTGGTCGGCCGCGATCGTCGCCTCGGTGTAGGAGTAGTTCATCTCGAACTGCGACGGCGCCACCTCGGGATGATCCTTCTCATTGGCGAAGCCCATGGCGCGCTGGACCTCGGCGGCGGTGTCGATGAAGGTGCGCAGCGGGTCGCCGGGGAGCGAGTGGTAGTAGCCGCCGGTGCTGATGAACTCAAACGCGCCGGTCTCGCGGTAGCGCTGCTCGGCGTGGCGCCCCTTGAACAGAAAGCCCTCGATCTCATTGGCCGCATTGCAGATGATCCCATCGCGCTGAAACAGCCCATCGACATATGCCTTGAGCCGCGCGCGCAGGTCGGCCGGGTAGGGGGAGGCGTCGCGCTCCAGCACCCCGCCGAAGACCAGCACTTTGCCCGGCCCGAAGATGTCGGCCGGCAGCCAGTAGAAGGCCGACCAGTCGATCGCCAGCCGCAGATCCGATTCGGCCTGCTGCGAGAAGCCGCGGATGGACGAGCCGTCGAAGGTCAGGTTGTCGGCCGATTTGAGTAGGAACTTCTTGTCATAGTCGAGCATGTGCAGCCGGCCCTCTAGGTCGGTGAAGCACACGGTGACGGCCTTGATACGCTTCTCGTCGGTCAGGTAGCGCATGCGATCCTCGCGCAGTTGGTCGGCGGGGGTGCGGTCCAGCCGCTGCGCTTTGGCCTCAAGGTTCAGTTCTTCGAGATGGTCGTAGGGGATCTCAAGGAAATCGCGGAGTGGGTTTGTCATGGGGCAGTGTCCTGTTTTTCAAAATGAGCCAATGGTTGACCAAACGGGGATTATAACCGGAATGTGCCCTTCCGCAATTAGCACAAAGAACAGAAAAATCGGGCTGCCTTTTGGATGAATCGTCCTACGCGGAATCGGAAACGGCTGCCCGATTGGGCAGCCGCAAAAGTGGAGGGTTATCTATGTTAAGCGCGAGCCTGGCGCGTCTGGCGACCTGCGTGGTCATTAGTTCTCTGTGGTTGTATTAAAGCACATGGCGTGCCACGAGACATCGGCAGGAAGGTCGATCACTTGCTCCGCCCTGCGGTGGAGCTTGGGTACGACCACCAGCGCCGCAGTTGCCTTCGGCAGAATGGTACTTTTCTTCCTTTTCTCGACGATTTTTCGCCCAGCCGGGCGAAAAATCGTCGAGAAAAATATGGGTGAAGTACCTTGCTGCCGCAGGCAAGAGCATTGCCGGTGCCATCATATAGCTCATATTCTTGATAAACAAACACAACAATTTATAACCGTTCTGTCACCGGCTTGAGACCAGGATTGAAACCGGGCCGGACTACAATATTAGAAACGGTTTAAAAAGGGCATTGTCGCGCCTACGATCTGTGGTGGAAAGAGGATTCTTGAGGGGCGGCCCCTTAAACTCCCCCTATTCAAACAGTCTCTTACTGAGAGGGCAGCCATGTCGATTGTGCTTGAGCAGCTTACCAAGCGCTATGCCGGTCACCCGGTGGTCAACCACGTCTCGTTGGAGGTGGCCGACGGCGAGTTCTTCGTCCTGCTGGGGCCGAGCGGCAGCGGCAAGAGCACGGTGCTGCGCATGATCGCCGGCCTGGCCGGGATCGACCAGGGCCGCATTCTGCTCCACGGCCGCGACGTCACCACGCTGACACCACAGCAGCGCGGCGTCGGCTTTGTGTTCCAGCACTACGCCCTGTTCCGGCACATGTCGGTGGCCGAGAATATCGCGTTCGGGCTGCGCATCCGCAAGGTCGCGGCGGCGGAGCGGCGGCGCAAGGTCGACGAGCTGTTGGATCTGGTTGGCCTGGCCGGGCTGGGCAGCCGGATGCCCACCCAGCTCTCCGGTGGGCAGCAGCAGCGCGTGGCCCTGGCGCGCGCCCTGGCCTACCAGCCGGCGGTGCTGCTGCTGGACGAGCCATTCGGCGCGCTGGATGCCAAGATCCGCGGCGAGTTGCGGCATACTCTCCGGCGCATCCAGCGCGAGCTGGGCATGACCACGATCTTTGTCACTCACGATCAGGAGGAGGCGTTCGAGCTGGCCGACCGGCTGGGCGTGATGAACTTCGGCCGCCTGCTGGAGGTCGGCCCGCCGGCCGAGCTGTATCAGCGACCGCAGACCGAGTTTGTGGCCAGCTTCCTGGGGACGGCCAATCTGCTGGTCGGGCAGGCCACCCCGGACGGCGTGCGGGTCGGGCCGCTGCACTTTCCGCTCAACACCGAGGCCCGGCAGGTGGGCGATACCCAGCGCGTGCAGGTGCTGTTCCGGCCCGAGGACGTGACGCTGGCCCAGACGGAGGAGGACCTGGTCGGCCCGGCGCTGGGCATGGGGGAGGTGGAGCAGAGCACCTTCTCCGGCTCGTTCGAGCGGCTGCGGCTGCGGCTGGCGCCGCTGGCCGGGGTGCGGCCGATCGCCCCGCCGGTGCCCTACGGCAGCGATTACCTGCTGATCGAGGCCACCCGCTCACAGGATGTGGCGCGGCGCACGCCACTCCAGCCGGGCGAGCGGGCCTGGATCGGCGTGCGCCGCATCCACGCGCTGATCCACCCCGGTCTCAGCTTCCTGATCTTGAGCGACGGCACGTCGGCGGGCTCGCCGGCGCTGGCGGTGGGGGGTCAGCTCGCTCGCCTGGCCCACGCCCGCACCATGCTGCTGGGCTACGGCCGAGTCGGCGCAGGGGCTCCAGGACCACTTGCAGCAGGCCAAAGAGCAGATCGGGAGCGGGCTGCCGGCGCTTGAGACCCGCGCGGCGCAGTACGCGCCGGCCGAGGTGGTGCGCCAGGAGGTGGAGCGCCAACCCTACGACTTGGTGATCCTGGACGCGCCACCGCAGGGCGACGCCGACCTGGCCGAGCACATCCTCCAGGTCGGGCGTCACCACCTGCTGCTGGTGCCGCGCCCCCAGCCGACGCTGGCGCGGGCGCTGATCTGCGTGGCCGCCGGCGAGCCGGGCAAGGAGGATGTGCTGTTCGCGGGCCGGCTGCTGCGACACCTGGGCGCCGAGGCGACGCTGCTCTCGGTGCTGCCGAAAGGGGGCGACCACGCCGAGGCGCACAGCCGGGCCGAGCGCTTCCTGACCGCCGGCGTTCGCACGCTGGGGGTGCTGGGCGTGCCGGCGCGAACGACGATCCGCAGTGGGGCGGTGCGGGCCGAGATCATCGCCGAGATGACCGCCGGCGGCTACGACCTGCTGGTGCTGGGCGCGCCGTTGCCGGGCGCCAGCGGGCGCGGCATGCTGGCCGGCGTGGTCGGCGAGCTGTTGAGCAGCGCCACCAATCACCCGGTGCTGATCGTGCGCGCGCCGGAGGCGGCGGGCCGGGCACGCTGGGTAGGTCCCAATGGACGTATTCAAATTGATGAGGAGGTTATTCGATGACACGACGCATGTATGTGACGATGCTGATGCTGGCCCTGGTGGGTATCCTGGCCGGCTGCGGCACCGGCTCGACCGGCACTCCGGCAACCAACGATGCCCCCACGGCGGCGCCTGCCGCCGCCCCGGCAGCCGATGCTCCCACGGCGGCGCCTGCCGCCGCCCCGGCGACGACGGCAGGTGCCACGACGATCATCTTGGGCGCGTACACCACGCCCCGTGAGGCGTACGCCAAGCTGATCCCGATCTTCAAGGACCAGTGGAAGAAAGAGACCGGCCAGGAGATCGACTTCCAGGAGTCCTACCTTGGCTCCGGCGCGCAGTCGCGCGCGATCGTCGAGGGGTTTGAGGCCGACATCGCCGCGCTCTCGCTTGAGGCCGACATCGACCGGATCACCAAGGCCGGGCTAATCACGCATGACTGGAAGGCCAACGAGACCAAGGGCATGATCAGCGACTCACTCGTCGCCTTCGCGGTGCGCAAGGGCAACCCCAAGGGTATCAAGGATTGGGGCGACCTGGCCAAGCCGGGGGTCGAGATCCTGACGCCCAACCCCAAGACCAGCGGCGGCGCGATGTGGAACATCTCGGCGCTCTACGGCGCGGCGAAGCGCGGCTTCGTCGATGGCGTGCCGAAGGACGACGACGCGGCGGCGACCGAGTTCCTCAAGGCGGTGCTCAAGAATGTCATAGTGATGGACAAGGGCGCCCGTGAGAGCATCACCAACTTCGAGCAGGGTGTGGGCGATGTGGCGATCACCTACGAGAACGAGGTGCTGGTGGGGCATCAGAATGGACAGGATTACGAGCTGGTGATCCCGCGCTCGACCATCCTGATCGAGAATCCGATCGCCGTGATCGACACGTATGTCGACAAGCACGGCAACCGCCAGGTGGTCGAGGCGTTCATCAAGTTCCTGCTGACGCCGGAGGCCCAGGATATCTTCGCCGACTTCGGGCTGCGCTCGATCGACCCGAACGTAGCCAAGGCCAACGCCGAGCGCTACCCAGCCGTGACGGACCAGTGGACGATCGAGTACCTGGGCGGCTGGGGCGAGGTGACGCCGAAGTTCTTTGGCGACGACGGGATCTTCACCAAGGCGGTCGCCGAAGTCCAGCAATAGGCGGAGTCAGTTGTCCGTTGTCAGTTGTCTGTTGCGGCCCAACCGACAACTGTAAATCACAGGAGTTAGGCGGTGGCCTCCGCAACGCTGCTCTTGCCTGCGGCAGCAAGGTACTGCCCATCTTTTTTACCGTCGATTTTTGCCCGGCCGGGCAAAAATCGACGGTAAAAGGAAGAAAAAGTACCGCTCTGCCGAAGGCCGAGACACGCCCCGGAGATAACCGCATAACCCCTGTAGATCAATCTCTAATCTCCCAGAGGAACTTATGATGAAGACCGAGGCGGCCCTGCCACCCAGCCCTACACGATTTACCGGCACCCTGGCGGTGCGCGGCGCCGCGCTGACCTACCTGACGCTCATGCTGATCATCCCGCTGGCGATCATCTTCCAGGATGGCCTGCGGAATGGGCTGGACGGGCTGTGGCGGACGGTGTCTCATCCGGTCGCCTGGCATGCGCTGAAACTGACGCTCTGGACCGCCGGGGTGATGGCGCTGATCAACGCGGTGATGGGCACCATGACCGCTTACGTGCTGGTGCGCTACGAGTTCCCCGGCAAACACGTGCTCAACGCGATCGTCGACCTGCCGTTCGCCATCCCGACGGTGGTGACGGGGGTGATGCTGGTGGTGCTCTACGGCCCCCAGCGCGCCCTGGGCGGCTGGCTCGACGACACGCTGGGCCTCAAGATCATCTTCGCGCCGCCGGGGATCATCCTGGCGCTGCTGTTCATCACCTTCCCATTCGTGGTGCGCACAATCCAGCCGGTGCTGCTGGAGCTGGACCGCGCGCAGGAAGAGGCGGCGGCGACGATGGGCGCCACGGCATGGACGACCTTTCGCCGGGTGGTGTTGCCGGCGCTGGCGCCGCCGCTGATCAGCGGCACACTACTCAGCTTCGCCCGCGCCGTGGGCGAGTTCGGCGCGATCGTGATCGTGGCGGGCAATATCCCGCTACGCTCGCAGACGGCGGCGGTGTTCGTCTTCGGCGAGATCGAGTCCGAGAACCAGCGCGGCGCCAGCGCGATGTCGGTGGTGATGCTGACGATCGCCTTCGGCCTGGTGTTGCTGGTCGATTGGCTCCAGACGATGAAGGGTGAGCGATGAACGAGGAACTGCACCTGCCGGCCCTGCGTACCACTGAGCGCGCGACATTCCAGGTCCGGCGCTCGGCGGTCCGCTGGCTGCTGATCGGGCTGGTGGTCGTCTACATGGCGGTGCTGATCCTGGCGCCGCTTGGCGCGCTGGTCAGCGGCGCCTTTGCCCAGGGCGTCGGCGCGATCTTCAGCGCACTGAACCAGCCGGATGTGCGCTACGCCTTCTGGCTGACGCTGCTGATCAGTGTGGTGACGGTGGTGGTCCACGTCGTCTTCGGCACGGCGGTGGCCTGGGTGCTGGTGCGGCACCGCTTTTTCGGCCGCCGGGTGCTCAACGGGCTAATCGACCTGCCCTTCGCCGTCTCGCCGGTGATCGCCGGCTATATGCTGATCCTGCTGTTCGGGCGGCGCGGCATGCTGACGCCGCTGATCGAGCCATTGGGGATCAAGGTGGCGTTCGCGCTGCCGGGGATGATGCTGGCGACGCTGTTTGTGACGCTGCCGTTTATGGTGCGCGAGCTGATGCCGGTGCTGGAGGCGTTCGGGATCGAGCAGGAGCAGGCGGCGGCGACGATGGGCGCCAGCGGCTGGCAGACCTTCTGGTATGTGACCTTCCCGGCGCTGCGCTGGGGCTTCATCTACGGCCTGACGCTGACGTTCGCGCGGGCGCTGGGCGAGTTCGGCGCGGTGCTGGTGGTGAGCGGGGGGGTGCAGGGCCGCACCGAGACCGCCACGCTCTACATCTTCCGGGCACTGGACGACCGGCAGTACGTTGGGGCCTATAGCGCGGCGCTGGTCCTTGGCGTGATCTCGCTGGCGCTGGTATTAAGCACCGATCTCTTGCGGCGACGTGGGCAGGGCCAATGAAGGTACTTGTGGCTGATGATGACCTTGAACTCCTCAGCCTGATCGGGTTCGCGCTGCGCCAGGCCGGCTACCTGGTGGTCGAGGTCACCGATGGCGTGGCGGCGCTGGAGACCTTTGGCCGCGAGCAGCCGGACCTGGCGATCCTGGACGTGAATATGCCGGGCCTGAACGGCTTCGAGGTCTGCAAGCGCATTCGCGCCGAGGCGGCCACGCCGATCATGCTGCTGACCGTGCGCAGCAGCGAGGAGGACCAGGTCCACGGGCTCGATCTGGGCGCCGACGACTACCTGACTAAGCCGTTCAGCCCGCGCACGCTGCTGGCGCGCGTGCGGGCCCTGCTGCGGCGCGGCGGAACCGACCGACCGGCGTCGCTGTCCGCCGGGGACCTGGCGCTTGATGTGGAGCGCCAGGAGGTCAGCAAGCAGGGCGGCGCCTCGGTTCGCCTGACCCACCTGGAGTTCCGGCTGCTCCAGTACCTGGTGTCGAATGCCGGCCGGGTCATCCCGGTCGAGCGGCTAACGACGCACGTCTGGGGCTACCAAGCGCAAGGCGACCGCCAACTGCTTAAGCAGCTGATCCACCGGGTGCGCCAAAAGATCGAGGATGAGCCGATCAACCCGCAGTACCTGGTCACGGTGCCAGGAATCGGGTATATGCTCCAGCCCAAAACCCCCACCTCCGCCTCGGAACAAGCGCGCCGCAGCTGACCGCGACCGGATTGTCACCCAAGCCAGACCACGATTATAACCGCCCCCGTGTATGATGGCAGAGAGAAGAGAGGATTCTCGGCATCTTTGTCGCATCGCCATTCAAAACCGGGGGGAAATCATGGACGCAGTTCCTCGCGATCTGGAAGAGCTGATGAGCGCATTTCGGCGCCAGAACCAGGCCCAGCTTGGAGCCTGGACGGACCAGTTCTCGACACCCCAAGAACAATACGCCGCGCTTCGCGCGCTGGCCGAAACGCTTGGCCGGCAGCCGGCCGGTCTCGGGCGCGACCTCGGTCGCTGGGCGGAGGATCGCATGCTGCAAGCCTTCTGCCCGGATGAGGCGCTCATCGAGGTGTATTAGACAATACCTTCGCCAATTATCCTCAGGTGGGGCCAACCGGCACCGCAGGAAGACGCCCCAAGCCAACCATCTTGGTAAACATCTGCTCCAATATAATCGGATCAGGCTTTTTCGGAAGCATTTGTTTATCCACAAAGGTTGAAAGATGTTTCACTAGAACATCTGTGCATACTACTTTCGGGTTAGTGGCTCTTGACTCCAGCGCGAACTTCTTCAGTGGCAGGTCTATCCAATGATGAATAAGGCAGATAGGCACCAGCCACTTTTGGCGAAGGTATTGTTAGAGGCTCGCGGTTTTTAAACCATCCCAGCCGCTTTTTACCGTGGATTTTTGCCCGGCCAGGCAAAAATCCACGGTAAAAAGAAGAAAAAGTACCTCTCTGCCGAAGGCCGAAACCACACTTACTAGACGACCGCGTAAGTTCTGTCACATGGTTGATAATTACCAACTGAGAATTTTCGCCCCATTAAATACTTGACTAAGTTTATCAACTATGTTAAGGTAATACTAATGCCGTTGTGAGGAGGCACAGGAGGACGTATGAACCACGGATTGGATCAGCACCTGGCTCCCGGCGCGCGCGTGCAGGTGCGTAGCACCACACTTCAGGCGTTCTACGGCTACTACGGGACCGTGTTGCGCGTTCACACGCGCCGGGATGATGGGAGCCCAACCTACATCGACGTGCAGATGGATGAGAACTCTGATGCGGGAGGGGCACGCGACCTTCTACCCGCACGAGATCCAGGCGGTCGCCGAGCCGGTCGGCCGGCAATCACTTATGTGGCAGCAATAAGGAGCATGTCATGGCTGTCTTCGACAAATTTTGAAGGCGAATCAGCGGTATAGCGCTGCATTTGAGCAGGGCGAGTTGCCGATGCCGCCGGCCCGTCATGTCGCCGTGGTGACATGTATGGACGCGCGGCTGCATCCTGAGAAGTTCTTGGGGCTGGATGTGGGTGATGCGCACGTCATTCGCAACGCCGGCGGGCGGGCCTCCGACGACGCGATTCGTTCGCTGGTAATCTCCCAGCGGCTGCTGGGCACCACCGAGATCGTCGTCATCCACCACACTGACTGCGGGATGGTGACCTTTAGCAACCAGGACCTGGCCGCCAAAATCCAGCAGGATCTGGGCGTCGACGTTTCGGGCCGCGATTTCCTGCCGTTCGGGGACTTGGAGCAGGGCGTGCGCGACGATGTGACCACGCTGCGCGAGTCGCCGCTGATCCCGAATGATATCCCGATCAGTGGGGCGATCTATGATGTCCACAGCGGCACACTGCGGGAAGTGGTGCGCGCGTAGCGGTTATTCCGAGAGGCTGTCTGAAAAGGGGGAGTTTGAGGGGCAAGCCCTCAAACTCCCCCTTTCTACCACTTCAGGCAGTCTCTTAGAGCCGAACGATCCCCAGCACCAGCACCACGAGCACCACGATGACGATCAGCGGCAGGCAGCCAAGACCAGCAGCGGGCGACTCGGCTGCCTGTGCCGGCACCGGCACCTGCACAAAGATGATCTCAGAGCGCGGCGCCGGGCGGAACAATGCGGCAATAGCAACGATCACGATGCCGATTAGCAAGAGTTCCATTGGTAGCCTCCTCATATTTCAAGAAGACGGTCGTCTGCGTGTAGCTCCGTCCGGCACGCGCGGTTGGCCGGTACCACCCTCGTCTCCCCACCAATGCTGCGGTATAGCCCGCGCGTTTTACAATCGGTAGTCTCTACCCTTATGTTGTCACCAAGCAGCTAGATCGTTACACCCTGACTCGCAAGTGTCACGAAATACTGGGCTGCACAGAACAAACTCAGTGGAAAGGGGTTTCTTGAGGGGCGGCCCCTCAAACTCCCCCTTTTCAAACAGTCTCTAAAAGAGGGTGTGGGGCGCGTAGGGGCCGCAGCTCCAGATCGAATGAGTGGAGCTACTACTGCTCGTCCGGCTGGTAGTCGTAGGCCTGGTGGCGGAAGTAGGTGGTGTACAGCTCGGCGTAGTGGCCGCCGGCGCCGAGTAGCTCGGCGTGGCTGCCGGACTCGGCGATCTGCCCCGCGCGCATCACGATGATCCGGTCGGCGGCGCGAACGGTCGAGAGCCGGTGCGCGATGATGATGCTGGTGCGCCCGCGCAGCGCCACGGCTAGCCCGGCCTGGACCTGCGCCTCGGTGAATGGATCGATGCTGGCGGTCGCCTCGTCGAGCAGCAGGATGGCCGGATTCTGGAACAGCACCCGCGCGAGCGCCACGAGTTGCCGCTGCCCCAGCGAGAGCCGCGCGCCCCGCTCGCCGACCTCAGTGCGCAGGCCCTGCGGCAGGTCGTCGAGCCAGCTCCCGTCGCCGACGTGCCTGGCGGCGGCCTCCACGCCGGCGTCGCTCGCCCCTGGGCGCCCGTAGCGGATGTTGTCGGCCAGCGTGCCGGCGAATAGGAACGGGACCTGCGGCACCAGCCCGACCTGCCGGCGATACTGGGCCAGGTCGAGCGAGCGGATGTCGTGCCCGTCGATCAGCAGCCGCCCGCCCTGGAACTCGTAGAAGCGCATGATCAGCTTGATCAGGCTCGATTTGCCGGCCCCAGTGTGCCCGACGACCGCTAGTGTCTGCCCGGCCGGGATGTCGAGTGAGAAGTCGCGCAGGACCCATTGTCCGTTGTCTGTTGTCCGTGGTCCGTGGTCAGGGGCGCCCACGGAGGGGCCGCCATACAAATCCCCGTGGTCCCCTTCTCCCCCTCTCCCCCTCTCCCCTTCTCCCCCTCGGTGGTCGGTGGTCGGTGGTCGGTGGTCGGCGTAGCTGAAGTGAACGTCTTCGAAGCGGATCTGGCCCTTGATCGCCGTGAGCCCGACGGCGGCAACCTGGATGACTTGCGGCTCGGCGTCGATGAGCGCAAAGACGCGCTCGCTGGCTGCTAGTCCCTGCTGAAACTGACTCCAGAACGAGGCGATGCTGGTGAGCGGGTAGAAGAAGATCACCAGGCTTTGCACGAACAGGTACCAGTCGCCCACCGAGACGCGGTTGCCGATCACCAGTAGGCCGCCGAAGTAGACCACCACCGCCACGCCCAGGCCCGCCAGCGTGTTGAGCAGCGGGAAGATGCTGCCGAACACGGCCACCCGCGCGATCTGCACCCGATAGGCCAGATTGTTGGTCTCCTGAAAATCGGCGTAGATCGCCGCCTCTTGGCGGAAACTCTTGGCGACCGCGATGCCGCTGATCGTTTCCTGGATGGTGGCGTTCACCGTGGCCTGGGCGCGCTGCGCGTTGCGCATCGCCCGGCGCGCGATGCGCCGGAAGACCAGCGCGACCGCGATCACCAGCGGCCCAATCAGCAGCGTGATCAGCGCGAGCTGCCAGTTGACCACCAGCATCACCGCCATGATCACCCCCACCAGCACGAGCTGGCTGAGCAGATCGACGGTCAGCGTGACCACGGTGGCGAAGTCTTGCGTGTCGGATGTCACCCGGCTGACGACCCGGCCGGAGGCGTGCTGGTCGTAGAACGACATGTCGTGCCGCATGACCGCGCGAAAGGCATCCTCGCGCAGCGCCAGCACCACGGCGCCCACGGCGCGGGCGGCGAACCACAGGCGCACGAGGTTGCACAGCCAGAACAGCGCGCCCAGCACCGTCAGCAGCGCGGCCAGGACCAGCAGGATCTGGAGGCCGGGGTTGCCGGTGAGGAGGTCGATCCCACGCGCGATCACGAACGGCATGGCGGTGACGGCCAGCGAGCCGAGCGCGACCATGGCCGCCACCAGCGCCACGGTGCGGGCGTGGGGGCGAAAGTAGACCGCGATGCGGCGAACCAACTGCGCGTCGCTGTAGGTCCGATCGTAGGCTTCGGCGTCGAGCCCGCCGGTGAGAAAGGCCATCTCTTCTCCTGAAAGGGTGAAAGGGTGAAAGGGTGAAGGGGTGAAAGGGTGACTTTCTTCACCCCTTCACCCCTTCACCCTTTCATCTTGTCATCTGGCTCTGGCGGCGCGAAGATCCGCCGGTACAGCTCGCTGGTCGCCAGCAGCTCGGCGTGGGTTCCCTGGGCGATCAGCTCGCCGTTGCGGAGCACCAGCACCCGGTCGGCGCGGCGGATGGGCGCCAGGCGGTGCGTGATCAGCAGGGTCGTGCGGCCGGTGAGCAGGTGCCGCATGGCGCGCTGGATCTGGTCTTCGGTGCGGCTGTCGATCGCGCTAGTCGAGTCATCCAGGATCAGGATGCGCGGGTCGGTCAGGAACGCGCGGGCGATGGCGATGCGCTGGCGCTGGCCGCCGGAGAGCGTCACGCCGCGCTCGCCCACGATGGTCGCGTAGCCGTCGGGCAGCTCGGCGATAAAGTCGTGGGCTTGCGCCAGTTTCGCGGCCTGCTCGATCTGTTCGCGCGTCACCGGCCCGCGGGCGCCGAACGCGATATTTTCGGCGATCGTGCGCGAAAACAGAAAGATATCCTGCTCGATCGTGGCGATCTGCGCGCGCAGGCTGTCCATGCTCCAGTCGCGCACGTCGGCGCCGTCGATCAGCACCCGGCCGGCGCGGGCCTCGAACGTCCGGTTGACCAGCTTGGTCAGGGTCGTTTTGCCAGCGCCGGTCTGCCCGACGATCGCGATCGTTTCGCCCGGCCGCGCGGTGAAGCTAATATTCTTCAGGGTGAGTCCGTTGTCGGTTGCCAGTGGTCCTTTGCCGGGAGCAACGGACAACGGACTACTGACAACCGACTCAGCGTAGCCGAACGAGACGTTCTCGAACATGATCTCGCCGGCGATCGGCTTGGCAACGCCGCCGGCGTTCTCGTCCAGCTCGGTCTCGGTCTTGATCAGCGTCAGAATGCGCTCGGCGCTGGCGATGCCGAGCTGCACCAGCGAAAAGGTCGTCAGCGAGAAGATCGTGGGCGAGCGCAAGACCTCCAGCAGGGTCATAAATGTGATCGCCTGGCCGACCGAGAGGCGCCCCTGGAGCACCAACAGCAGCGCGTGGCCAAACGCCAGCCCGACCGCCAGGCCGTACAGCAGCAGCGGCAGGTAGCGCGCCTCGACCTTGCCCTGGCGCACAAACCAGTCGCGGTAGCGGCCGGCGTCGCGGCTGAAGCGCTGCTGCTCCTGCGGCTCCTGCGCGAAGCCCTTCACCACCTCGATCCCGGCGATCGACTCGGCCAGCCCGACGTTCATCACCCCGAACTGCTCGCGCAGCCCGCCGGCGATCGGCCGCAGCGCGTCGTTGTAGCGCCTGAGCGCCAGCCCAAAGCTGATCAGGAACAGCATCGGGACCAGCAGCAACTCGAACCGCAGCGCGGCGATGGTGATCAGCGGCACGATCAGCGTCAGGAGCGACTCGACGATCAGCCCGGCGTTGGGGGCGACCATCAGGGTGACTTGCTGCACGTCATTGGTCGCCCGCGCCATCAGGTCGCCGACGCGTTGGCGGCCGTGGAAGGTCTGGCTTTTGCCGAGCAGACTGAGGTATAGCTCCTCGCGGGCGTCGCGATCGACGCGCTGGCCCAGCACGCGCAGTGAGATGCTGTTGACGATGTCGCACGCGCCATAGCCCAGCCACGCCGCCGCGACCAGCAGGGCCGCCGTGGCGAGTTGCTGCCGCCCCGCGCCGCCGATCAGCGTGTCGAACGCCTGGCCCACGAAGACGGCGGCCAGGCTCTGGGTCGCCGCCATCCCGATCACGGTCAGCAAGAAGACTGCCGGCAGCGCGGGGTAGCGCAGGACGTGCGAGACGATCCAGCGCAGCGGCGAGCGGCGGTTGTAGCGGTAGGCGTTGGCGACGGTAAATTCGCTTGGGGGCACGGATCGGCACCAAGAAACTTTCGAAAAATAAAATGTCCCACGGCTCCTGACAAGATGACAAGGTGACAAGATGACAGGGTGACGTGCAGCCCTCGGTTCTGGACTTCGAGAGTCCCCAAGAGTTCAGGAGCTGGCGGGAACACAGCGCGCATTATAGCAGCTTTGGCAAGGTCAGTAGTCAGTAGTCAGTTGCGGCGCAACTGACTACTGACTACTGACTACTGACAGAGGATGCCAGCCGCCACAGCCGCGCGGCGATGACCTCGAACCAGAGGATCACGCCCAGCAACAGGCCGTAGAACATCAGCCCCTTGAGCACGAACGCCGGCCCGACCAGCGCGGCCACGACCCAGGTGAACGGTGCATACGCGGCCCAGCGCCGATCGCGGCGGAAGGCGATGGCGAGGGCCAGCAGCGCCGGCCACAGCGTCAGCCCTAGCACGACGAAGGCCAGGTCGTGGAGCCGGCCGGCGAGCGTGGGCGCACCGCCGCCAAAGGTCGGGTCGGTCGGGGCACACAGGCCGAACATGGCGCCGCCAGCGAGGGCCAGCAGCAGCGCCCCGGCGCGCCCCAGGCGGCCGGCGTCGAGCGCGCGCCGCAGCCCCTGGGCAAACACGACCAGCAGCAACCCGCAGGCGAGAAAGGCGAAGGTCATCCAGGCGCCGTAGGGGCCGAGCGCCAGGCCGCTGGGCCAATCGGTCGTCGGCGCGGCCAGCGGGTGCCAACGCAGCCCGCGCAGGAAGTCGTACTGCGCTATGGTGAGGATGACCAGGGCGCCGGCCAGCAGGAGCGGCCCGACGATCCCGGCCAGGGCGGCCCGGCGTAGCCAGGATGTTGAATGGGAACTCAAGCTCAATATGGATTCTCGACGTTCGAGAGCGCGACCGGCTGCGGCCGCGCGCCATCGATCAGGTAGCGGTCAGGTACTTTTCCATACGTATATCTTGCCACATCCGCTCTCGCCAATATGTAAAATCCTTGATCCTTCCAATTTCCCGATAGCCCAACTTGTGATACAAGCTGAGTGCTGGAGTATTGAACTCAAATGCGCCTAATTCAATGCGCCGTAAGCCGTGTGCGATAATCTGCTGCTCTAAATAGAGTAATGACTGATATCCGATACCTTTCCCGCGTCCTTGCGCTTCACCAATGGTAATGCCGATCCAAGCCGTTCCGGGTTCTTTTTTGAATAGGTGGTTGGGGTCCACCTGATAGTTCATTTCTCCAATCAACTGGGCTTCCCAATAGATAAGATAGATATGGTCATGGTTCAGCCGTTGTACCATATCGTCCAAGGTAACAATCTGTCGTTTTTCCAGATCCTCCTTGGTCCGATTCGGGCGAGACAATGGAATGAGGGCAGGGTCATTTTCCCAACGGGTAAAGGCTTCTGCAATTTCGCGTGTGGGTTCGACTAAAGGTGCAAACTGAATGGTAAGCATACTTGCCTTCGTCAGAATACTGCTGTACCAAGAGTAGTCACTTCCGCAAGTATAGCAAAGGTTCGACTTCGTGGTAAGCAGTCGAACGGCCTGGCGTTCAGTTGCCCGCTGCGCGAGTAGGGCTTTCATAGACCGGTAGTGCTACCAAAATGCCAACGATCTTGAAGAGCAAGCGAAGCGCAGCGGGTCAACTGCAACCACCCATCCGACAGGCCGTACGTCGGTACGGCAGGAACCCCCATCTCAGTGGTGGATCGGCGGAGTTGCTGGGGAGTGAGGCGCTCAAGGATGGTTTGGAGATCGGCAGGGATATGCATAACGGACACCGATGAAGATGTGCGAGACCGAGCTTGGAACGATCACTGACACGCTCCCCATGATACCAGCAAAGCGAGGTCACAAATTGGTACAGCCATTGATGGATTGCCGCCCAACTCTAGAATGAGACGGATATTCGTCCACCTATACCCGTTTCACGGGATATTCGTCCGCCTATTCCTTCGCCCATGATAGCACGGAGCTCAAAGGGTATCCAAGATTGCCAGTGTGTCATTGGCGCTTAGCGCCTATCCGAATAACCTCCCTTCGATACGGCTGCGCCGGGGTACCCTCTGGGTCCAGGATGAGTTATTCGGATAGGCGCTAAGCCTCGCAGCATCCGCTGTTTACGAGAGCACTATTCCCCCGCTCCAAACGCATAGCGCAGAAAGAGATGGCTGCCGCCGCGTTTGACGCCCACCAGCGTTCCCCAGATGGGCTGCTCGGGCGCGAACCGTTTCCCGGCCACCAGGCCGGGACGCTCGCCGGCGTCGTCGCGGCCGGCAACCTGGGGCGCCAGCGTCAGGAAGAGTTCGTCGAGACACTGCTCGGCGAAGAAGTCGCCCATCAGCTGCGGCCCACCCTCGACCAGAATTAGATCGCTGGGGCGGACACCGCCAACTGCCTCCAGAATCGCTCGGGCGCTGAGCGGGCCGGCGCTGTCCACGGCTGTGACCCGCACCGACGGCGGCGGCCCGGATTTACGGATTCGGCGCGCCCCCTCGGTGGTCGTGACGATCAACACCGGGACCTGGCCCGACTGGAACACCGGCAGCGCCATGTCGATCGCGCCGCTGGCGGTGACGATGACATTGAGCGGCGGTTCGGGCTTGCCCAGCGTGGCGCGAAGCTGCCCATACGCCTCGGCCAGCGATGGATAGACATACTCAGCGGTCCAGAGGTGCTGCGGCACGGCCCGCAGTGTCCCAGCGCCCACGATCACAGCGTCGGCTGCGGCCCGTAATAGGCCCATCACCATTCGGTCGTGGGCATTGTGCCCACTGATCGGGCCACCGCCCGACCGGCCCGGTACGTTCAGCGACACCACCCCATCCAGCGTGGTCACGAAGTTGCCGATGATGTAGGGCCGGTCGGGAGGCGCCGGGAACGAGAGCCGGCCGTAGAGCGATGCGAGGGCCGGCGGAAGCGGGAGGTCAGCGCCCTGCCGCGCATCATAGAGCGCCTCCAGTGGATCAAGCGCGTTCAACGCGACACCCCGCAGATGCTCATAAATTCGGAGCGCAGCGCCGGGTTGTGGTCGTACTCGCCGCGCCAGAAGGTCGTCCGAGTGAGCGGCGATACCTCGCGCACCCCGCGCATCTGGGTACAGAGGTGATGCGCCTCCAGGTAGACCGCCACGCCGTGCGGCTGTAACATTGCCTCCATGCTGTCGGCGATCTGCTGCCCGATGCGCTCTTGCACGGCGAAGCGTTGGGCGAACAGCCGGACCAGGCGCGTGAGCTTGGAGATACCGATGATGTGTTCGTGCGCGATATAGCCGACATAGGCGTGCCCGTAAAAGGGTAGCGCGTGGTGCTCACAGAGCGCGAAGAATTGGATCGGCCCCTCGATCACCTGGCTGAGACGGCAGTCCGGCCCGCCGCGACACTCGGTATCGAAGACCGTCAGCAGCTTGGGATCGCCATCATACCCAGCGGTGGCATCATACATGGCGCGGATAAAGCGGCGCGGTGTCTCACGTGTCGCCGGGGTGTCCAGATCGAGGCCAAACGCGCTAAAGATCTCGGCCACATAGCTTTCAAACTGCTGCAATTGCTCGTCCGAAAGGTGACGATGACGCAGATCCATGGCCGTAAGTACATCGTGATCGTTCAAATCTGGTTCAACTGACATTTTTCTTCCTCCATAAAATGTGCGTGGGGGAGACTGAGGGGGCAGCCCCCTCAAACCCCCTTTTCGCCAAGAATGTGCCTGGGAGACTGAGGGGGCAGCCCCCTCAAACCCCCTTTTCGCCAAGAATGTGCCTGGGAGACTGAGGAGGCAGCCCCCTCAAACCCCCTTTTCGCCAAGAATGTGCCTGGGAGACTGAGGAGGCAGCCCCCTCAAACCCCCTTTTCGCCAAGAATGTGCCTGGGAGACTGAGGAGGCAGCCCCCTCAAACCCCCTTTTCGCCAAGAATGTGCCTGGGAGACTGAGGAGGCAGCCCCCTCAAACCCCCTTTTCGCCAAGAATGTGCCTGGGAGACTGAGGAGGCAGCCCCCTCAAACCCCCTTTTCGCCAAGAATGTGCCTGGGAGACTGAGGAGGCAGCCCCTCAAACCCCCTTTTCCGAGCGCTATGCCGGCAGGCGCCCAACCAGGTCTTTCGGCTGAAACGGCCCCGGCTCCGCGATCAGGCGCCGCGCCGCATCCACCTGCTCCCAGACATTCCACAGCAGGACTCCGCGCACGCGCCCATCGCGCAGATAATACAGGACGCCCTCGCGGAAAGGCTCCTTCCAGTCCGCCACGATCTCCAGCCGCGCGTCTAGTTCTCCTACCGCCTCGTAGCCGAGATCGAACAGATCCGAGTAGAAGAAGGGCAGGTGCTCATAGGGCGTCTGTTCGCCGGCCATGTTGCGGCCCGCATGCCTGCCCATCGTATTGGCGTTATCCTCGTGCTCGACGCGCATGCGCTTGCCGAGGGCCGGGTTGGCGAAGTTCGCCACGTCGCCTGCCGCAAAGATATCCGGGTGACTGGTGTGGAGCAGCGCATTCACGACGATGCCATCATCCACCTCCAGGCCAGCCGCCCGCGCCAGCGCAATGTTGGGCTCGATCCCGATCCCGGCGACGACGCCATCGACCAACACATCCTGGCCGTCCGCTGTTCGCAGCGCGAGTTGCCCACCCCGTCGCTCCAGGCCCTCCGCCGTCGCGCCCGCTAGTACCTCGACGCCGTGCTCCCGGTAATACGTCGTCACGAACGCCGACAGATCTGGGCCAAAGAGCTGCTGGCCAATCCCGGCACCGGGGAAGAGCATGACCACATCCTTCCCATTCATCGCCAGCGCCGCGGCGACCTCCGACCCAATGAACCCGCCGCCGATGACCGCGAAGCGCTGACCCTGTTCGGCCAGGGCTTGCAGCCGCTGGTAATCGTCGAGCGTGCGATAGTAGATCACGTCGTCGCCGCCCCAGGCGAAGCGCCGTGGGGTGCCGCCGGTCGCCAGGAGCAGCTTATCAAAGGTGTAGTTGGTTCCCTGGTCATCGGTCACGCGTTTGTGCGCCGCGTCAAGTGCCTGGGCCGTCCGCCCTGTCGCCAATTCGATGCCCTGCCGCGCGATGTCAATCCACACGCTGTCGAGCGGCTTACCCTTCCAGAGCGCCTTGGAGAGCGGCGGTCGTTGATAGGGCGGGTGATGTTCGCGCCCGATCACCCCGATGGCGCCGGTCTGATCGACCTCGTGAATACCCTGGACGGCAGCAGCCGCCGTCATGCCGCCGCCGATAATGAGATAGGGATAGTGAGGCATCGTTTCCTCCATCTTTTAGTAGTTGCTTGTACAACTACTATCATAATAGACTGTTCAGTATCACAATCCACTGCCCGTTGGTACAGGCGAGTACTGTCCTTTCGTGGTTGCTCAGTTCCAACGAGGTACTTGCTGCATCTATGATGCCACCATTGCCTGCTCTTCGTCAGAGGCTTGGCAATGCTCAAGAGCCGTCAAGAGGGCAACTATTGACCTATGGTAAACTATCCCAAGCCGCCCAAAGCACTATAGCCGAGAACGACGACCAGATGCGCCACCGAGACCTCCGCGAACAAAACCGCCGCTCGTGGGATGCCATGGTGCCCGCGCACTACAGCCACCACCACGACCTGGCCGGGTTCCTGCACGGCGGCGGGCTCACGATCTTCCCGGAGGAGCGCGAGCTGCTGGGCGAGCTGGGCGGCTGCACGCTGACCCACCTGATGTGCAACACCGGCCAGGACCTCCTGAGCCTGGCCCAACTGGGAGCCGCCACGACCGGCGTAGACATCAGCGCGGCGGCGATCGAGATCGCGCGCCGGCTGGCGGTCGAGGCCCTGCGCGAATACCCGTACGTCAACGGCAAGCGCCCATTCGAGGACCTGCGGGCGCTGCCCGGTCGGCGGATGGCGCCACCGGAGACGGTGCCGGCGACCCCGCTCATGTATGGCGTCGCCGCCCAAAAGACCGGAGATTAGAGATTGGAGATTAGAGATTGGGGTTCAGCGAGCAATCTCCAATCTCCAATCTCCAGAGGAGGGATGAAATTGGACACCGATCGTATCAAACTGGAAGGCATATGCTTCTTTGGGTACCATGGCGTGCTGGCCGAGGAGCGGTCGCTTGGTCAGCCCTTCATCGTCAATATCGAGCTGCACTGCGACCTGCGCGCCGCCCGCCGCTCCGACGACCTGGCGCAGACTGTGGACTACAGCGAGGTCTACCGGCTGGCGCGCGCGATCGTCGAGGGCGAGCCGGTACACCTGACCGAGACCGTCGCCGAGCGCATCGCCGCCGCGGTGCTGGAGCGCCACAGCCGCGTCGAGGCCGTGCGCGTCGGGGTGGCCAAGCCGCACGTGCGCCTGGGCGATACGGTGCTCAAAGCCAGCACCGCCTCGGCGCCCTCGACCTGGAACAAGGACCTGCTTTCATCTTAACTGTATGCGCCAGCTAATCACCATCCTAACCAGCGGCACGCGCGGCGATGTCCAGCCCCTTGTTGCATTGGGAATGGGTCTCCAGGGCGCCGGGTACGCCGTGCGCGTACTCACCCACCTCCCATTTCAACCGCTGGTGGCCGGGTACGGGTTGGAGTTCGCGCCCCTGGACGGCAACCCCAACGAGCTGTTCCTACAGCCGGAATTTCAATCGGCCCTGACTTACGATGGCGGCCCACTGCACAGCGCGCGGATGTCGCTGCGCTACCTACGCGCCGCCCGGCCACTGTTCGCGCGCATGCTCGCCAGCGCCTGGCAGGGCTGCCAGGGCTCGGCAGCGCTGCTGATCACGCTGCCCACCACCTGGGGCGACCAGATCGCCGCCGCGCTCGGCATCCCGTGCGTATGGGCGCTGACCCAGCCGCTCGGCCGCACCGCCGCGTTCCCCTCGCCGCTTCTGCCGTTCGGCCTCTCGCTCGGCCCGTCCTACAACCGCCTGTCGCACGCGCTGCTTGAGCACGTGATCTGGCAGCCCTGGCGCGATCTCCTCGGCCGCTGGCGACGCGATGCGCTGGGGCTGCCGCCGCTCCCGTCGATCGGCTGGGCCGCCAGGACGGCGGCCCGCGGCGACCTGTTCCTCTACGGTTTCAGCCCGCGCGTCGTCCCCCGCCCGGCCGACTGGCCCGACCGCTTTCACGTCACCGGCTACTGGTTCCTGGAGCCTGAGCCAGGCTGGCGGCCCGCGCCCACCCTACTCGACTTCCTGGCGGCCGGGTCGCCGCCGCTCTACGTCGGCTTCGGCAGCACCGGTGCCGAGCTGGACGACGGCCTGCTCGCGCAGGTGTGGCGGGCGCTTGCGCTGACCGGCCAGCGCGCGGTGCTGGCCACCGGCCACCGGCGCTCGCCGACCGACGACATACCGCCGGGCGTCTTCCCGATCGACGCGGCGCCGCACGGCTGGCTGTTCCCACGCATGGCGGCTGCGGTACATCACGGTGGGCAGGGGACGACCGCCGAGGCGATCCGGGCCGGCATCCCCTCGCTGTGCGTCCCGGTCGGGACCGACCAGTTCTTCTGGGGCCGGCGCCTCGCCCGGCTGGGCTGTGGCCCGCCGCCGCTCCCGCGCCGCCACCTGACGACCGAGCGTCTCGCGGCGGCGATCGATGCGGCCTTGAGCACGCCGGGCTTCCGGGCACGCGCGGCGGCCCTCGGCGCGCAGATCGGCGCCGAGCGGGGCGTCGAGCGGGCGGTGCAGTTGATCGCGGCGCATCTGTCTTGACAAGACTTACGCGGTCGTCTACCAAGTGTGCTTCGGCCTTCGGCAGGCTAGTATGAGGCACGCACATCCGCCACAAATGGTATACTGAAGCATCAAGCGCCCGCGTGCATCGCTTCGACCGCACAACCGTGGATGACACGCGGCAGGATCGTCGTATCCGTGTTTGGAGGCGCCTATGCCGTCACCCTTTCCGGGAATGGATCCCCACCTCGAAGGATCGCTGTGGACGACCTTTCACTTCGCCTTCGGTGCCGAACTCATCCGCCAGCTCGCGCCGCGACTGCGGCCACGCTATCTCGCGCTGCCGGTGGAGCGGCTGATCCTCGACGAGCCCAGCGAGATCGCGGTGCTGACCAGCAACATCTATCCCGATGTGAGCGTGTTGAGTGTGCGTCCACAGATGCCCGCCGTCCACACCGCGCCTGGTGGCGAAGCACCGCTCCAACTGGCGACGATCATCCCAGAAGCCGTGCCTCACGTCAGCATCGAGATCCGCGACGTTGCCCAGCGCCAACTGGTGACGGCGATTGAGATCCTTTCGCCAACAAATAAACGCGGCGACGGGCGGGCCGAATACCTGACCAAGCGGCGGCGCCTCCTGTTGAGCACAGCGCATCTGCTGGAGTTCGATCTGCTTCGCCAAGGGCAGCGCGTCCCGATGCAGCAGCCGCTCCCCGATGCGCCGTACTTCGTGTTGCTCAGCCGGGCCGAGCGCCGACCGCTCATGGACATCTGGCCGATCCGCCTCGACGAGGCGCTGCCAACCATTCCGGTGCCGCTGCTCACCGGCGATGCCGATCTGCTCCTCGACCTACAGGCCACGTTCACGGCCACCTACGACCTGATTGGCTACGACCTGATCGTGGACTACCACGAGCGGCCGGATGTCCCGCTTGACAGTTAAAACCAAAGACAAAGTCATCAGTTGCGGCGCAACTGACAACGGACAACCGACAACGAACAAAAGTCAGCCGCGCATCTCCCCTCCAGCCCCAGCCCACACGCAGCAGCCCAGCGCCAGCGCCGCGATCAGCGCGCCCAGCGCGTAGGGCGCGCCGGCCCCCACGTAGTCGAAGGACAGGCCGGCGATCAGCGGGCCGCCGACGAACGCCGCGTTGAGCGCGACCTGATGGCGCTGAGAAGCTGATTGAGCGGGTTGAATGCACGTAGCCGGGTATGCGTTCGGCGCTCGGGCGGCAGCGACTCCGGCAAGACCAGCAGCCCGAACAGCACATTGGCCCCGGCGAGCGCCGCAGCGACGAACGCCGGCGTGCTCAGGCTATGCCGGCTGAGCGCGCCGCTGATCAGCGGGCCAGCCATCATCCCCAGCCCGAAGGCAGCCCCGACGATCACGCCGCGCCCGCCCGCCGGCCCACTCGATCATCGCGCGGCCTCCAGGGCGCAACGCTCGATCAGGCGCCGGCACTCAGCCGTGATCGCCGCGTTGAGCGCCTGCTCATCGCCGCACGACGCCCCAATCGGCCGGCCGAAGGCGACCTGTAGCGTGCCGCGCTGAAGCGATGGGAACACGATCTGGAGGGTCGCGGCCAGCAACTGGTGATGCTCAGGGCCGCGCAGGTAGGCCAGCGGGTGGCGCAGCGCGGCCCTGGAGAGCACGCCGCTCACCACCACCGGCACGACAGTGAGATCGGCGACCAGCCGCGTGAACGTGGCGATGCTCGACGACCAGCGTTCCAGCGCCGCGACGGCGCCGGGCAGCACCGCCGGGTCAGGCTCGATGCGCCCGCCGGGAAAGGTCAGCAGCGCCCCACCCGAGCGCAGGTGGCGCGTGGCCGCCCGGATGACCCCGATCCGCTCGGTCGTGTCCTCGTCGATGGTGATCAGGTAGCGCGAGGTGTTGGCGAGCGCGCGCAGAAAGGGCCGCTCGGCCGCGACGATCCGCAGGTCGCCCCGTGGGATCGCGGCAAACAGCGCGATCGTGTCGTACAGGCCGGGGTGGTTCGAGACGATCAGCAGCGGCCCGGAGCGCGGCAGCGCGTCCTGGCCCTCCACGGCGACGCTGCGAACATACTGGCCCAGCGCCCAGGCCCCGGCGACCTGGAGCCCCACTGCCGCGACCAGCGCGTCATAGGCCAGGATCTGCCGGGCCAGCCTGTGCGCCGGGCGCCGGCACAGGCGCTCCAGCAGCCAGCGCCCGCGCCGTACCCTGTTCAGCCCCAGCGCCACGAGCAGGTCGTCGCTGTTGATACTGGTTAGATCGTCAAGTATCGTCGTGCCGTCGTGAAGCTGCTCCACCGCCGCACTCCATTAATGTAAACTCGGTTGCGCTCCTGGCGCAGAGCACCTATTATATACAGGATTTGGCGCCCTGGAACACCTTAAAGGCTGTTTGGAAAAGGGGGAGTTTGAGGGGGAAGCCCCTCAAGAACTCCCTTCCCACCACCGAACTCTGTTAGAGGCTGTCTGAAAAGGAGGAGTTTGAGGGGGAAGCCCCTCAAGAACTCCCTTCCCACCACCGAACTCTTTAGAGGCTGTTTGGAAAAGGGGAGTTTGAGGGCGAAGCCCCTCAAGAACTCCCTTCCCACCACCGAACTCTTTAGAGGCTGTTTGGAAAAGGGGAGTTTGAGGGCGAAGCCCCTCAAGAACTCCCTTCCCACCACCGAACTCTGTTAGATAAAAGGACTTTTCTAAGCATAGACGGAGCAAACCTATGACCACCACCACCAAGGCAAGGACAGGCATGCTACGCATCGGCATCATCGTGCTGACCATCGCCACGGCCCTGATCCACTTCTCACTGGCGTTCCCCGACCCAGTGTTCATTATGAATGGCCTCGGGTACCTGGGGCTGCTGGCCGGGCTGCTCCTGCCGCACCCGTTGCTCGTGCGCTGGCGCCGCCAGATCCGCTGGGCGCTGATCGGCTACACGGCGCTGACGATTGTGCTCTGGCTGGCGTTCGGCTCGCGCACCCCGATCGCCTACATCGACAAGCTCGCCGAGCTGGTGCTGATCGGGCTCCTGTTCGTTGAGGACCGCCAGGCGTAGCGAGCGAATGTTTCCTACACATCGTCGGCAATCATCGCTACGGTACCTGATCCTGGACCCGTCAAACACACATAATCATACGCGGTGTGGTATACTATCGGTGTTGACCAACGTATGACAGCGAGCTCTGCATCTGTGATCCCTAGTGCTTCCTCGTGCGCTCGCGCAATCTGCCCTCGTCCCGAAGTGTACGTTGTGGGCGCTCAAGCGAGATGGGCCGGCGTTGAGCTTGCTCCCTCTGGTGCGCATCGAGTTGGTTGAGTATGGATGGCGGAGACCGGGCGATGTACGCCTGCCGCCCGAGCAGTTGCCACACCAAGATGTGGCGGCGGAGGACACGATGCTGGTGAAGTTATTTGTCGGAAATTTGCCGTGGAGCGTTGGCGACGCCCAGTTGGAAGAGCTGTTTAACAGCCATGGCGAGGTGCAGAGCGCGCGCGTGATCACCGATCGCGACACAGGTCGCTCGCGGGGCTTCGGCTTCGTCGAGATCCAGACTGAGGATGTCGCTGCCGTCATTCAGGCGACCAACGGGCGCGAGATCGATGGCCGTCAGATCCGGGTCAACGAGGCCGAGGATAAGCCAGGCGGCGGCGGCCAGCGCCGCAACCAGCGCGACTCGCGCAACCGCTGGTAGCTGCACTTCTCCGAGCGACGACGTAGCAGCTCACGAGGCCGAACGGAGCACTGATCTACCAAAGGCTCATCCCACGCTCTGGCGACACTGTGTCGTCGGGGCGTGGGATGAGCTTTTGGTACGGTTGAAAGCTTACCCCAAGGTGTTATGGCTGCCGCCCCAGCAGCGAAACAGGCGCCGGCAAAGGGACCATGGCAATGCTGGTAGGCTGTGTTTCCCACGGAAAGACCACCCAATCGTCAGTCTGCCATACGTACAGATCGGGGGTAAATGCGCTTCCGGCGTTGCGGCACAGAGCGACTGTGTAGACATCGTGGTAGTGACGCATGTTCACCAGGTGGTCTCGCACCGTGATCATGGTGGTTCCGGTACCACAAATATCGTCGACCAGGACCGCCTTAAGCCTGCGCCCATCGTCCGGTAACGCGCTAAAGTCCACGGTGATCGAAGCATCGGTCGCGCTATACAGCTCGTCAGAGCTGTTATAACGAGCCTTGACCTCGTAATAGGGAACCTGAAGCTGGCCGGCTATCTGTCTCGCCGGCTCACGGCCGCCACGCGCGATACCAATAACCACCTCGACCTCCCATAGCTCCCTGATGCTCTCCAGTAGCAATGCGACGACGCAATCGTACGTTTGCCGTTCAAGCATCCATACCCGCTTATGTTCGAATACCCGCATGGCGCACCCCTCGCTCTGTATCTTCGCCGCGTGCCCAACGGTTGCATATTATAGCATTTGACGCCGCCCTATACGCAACCTACGAGCTTTGAGAGCCCCTACGACAGCAACGCACAAGTGAATCAATAATGTCATAATTTCCCTCTTGACTTTGTGTCAAAGATACACTATAATCTTAGTGTGCTTATGACACAAACCACTTGGTGAAGATTGGAGTGGGAGAAAACAAGATCGTGGAGGGCGTCCCCTCCACACCTCCCCTTTTTACCAGGTACTGTGAAGATTGGAGTGGGAGAAAACAAGATCGTGGAGGGCGTCCCCTCCACACCTCCCCTTTTTACCAGGTACTGTGAAGATTGGAGTGGGAGAAAACAAGATCGTGGAGGGCGTCCCCTCCACACCTCCCCTTTTTTTCACCAGGTACTGTGAAGATTGGAGTGGGAGAAAACAAGATCGTGGAGGGCGGCCCCTCCAAATCTCCCCTTTTTACCAGGTACTGTGAAGATTGGAGTGGGAGAAAACAAGATCGTGGAGGGCGGCCCCTCCAAATCTCCCCTTTCATTAGGTACTATAGCGAGGGCTTGATGGATCTCACCCTTCCCAACCTGCTCCACTTGCTCCGGCAAGCCACCAACCCGCGCGAGATCTTCGGCGCGCTGAACGGCGACCCGCAGGCCGCGCTCAAGCGGCGCTACCGCGAACTGGTGGCCATCGCCCACCCGGACCGCAACCCTGGGCTGGCCGCCGAGGCCAACGAAGCGTTTCAGGCGCTCCAAACCTGGTACGCGGCGGCCCAGCGCCAGATCGAGCAGCACGTCTATGGCGCGGCCCCGCAGATCAGCGTCGTCACCAAACTGCACCGATACGTGGGCTACGAGCCGCCCCTGCAGGGCGACCTGTGCGAGCTGTTCCCCGCCGACGCGGGCGGCAGCCGCGTGCTGCTCAAGGTCGCACGCGGCGCCCGCAACAACGACCTGCTCCAGGCCGAAGTGCAGGCGCTGCGGCGCATCGACCGCGCGCTGGAGGGGCAGGCCGTGCGGCCCCACTTCCCCACGCTGGTCGAGCACTTCCTCATGCGCGACGCGGCCGGGGTCCAGCGACAGGGCAATGTGCTGCGCGCCGAGGCCGGCGCCATCTCCCTAGCCGACGTGCTGCGGGCCTACCCCGGCGGCGTCCAGTTGGCCGACGCGGCGTGGATGTTCAATCGGCTGCTGGCGGCGCTGGGCGTCACCCACAGCCTGGGCATCGTCCACGGGGCAGTGGTGCCGGCGCACGTCCTGATCCGCCCCGCCGACCACAACGGCATCCTGATCGACTGGTGCTACAGCGTCGCGGTCGGGGAGCCGCTGAAGGCCATGAGCCCGCCCTACGCCGCCGACTACCCGCCCGAGGTACGCGAGCGGCAGCCGGCCACGCCCGCCACCGACCTGTACCTGGCCGCGCGCTGCATGGCCCGGCTACTGACGGGCGACTCGGCCGCCCAGGAGCTGCCGCCCAGCATACCCAAGCCCATCCGCTCGCTGCTGCGCGCCTGCCTCATCCCAGCACCCGCGCGGCGCGCCGCCGATGCCTGGCAGGTCTTCGACGACTTCCGCGAGATCCTGCACCGACTCCACGGCCCGCGCACCTTCCGGCCCTTCCACATGCCGTCGCCGGTGATAAGATGACAAGATGAGGGGGTGACAAGATGAGGGTGGAGGATAGAGGGTGGAGGATGGAGCCACGTAAGGGCGTATCGCATACGCCCCACCACCGAACCACGTAAGGGCGTATCGCATACGCCCCGCCACCGAACCACGTAAGGGCGTATCGCATACGCCCCCACCAAAGGAGGACACCATGGGCTACTCAAACTGGAGCGACGCCGCCTACCAATCGCGGCAGAACCATCGCAGCGCGACCAACCAGACCGCCTTCACCTACGACCAGCACGTCAACGCCACCGGCGTGGTCAAGGTCCACGACCAGATGAATCCGTACGGCAAAACCCGCGAGAGCCGCGACAGCAACGAGCACCCTGACTCGGTCTCGATCGCCGTGGTCTTCGACGTCACCGGCTCAATGGGCACCGTGCCGCGCGTGCTCCAGACCAAGCTCGGCTCGCTGATGCGGCTGCTGATCCAGAAGGGCTATGTCGAGCACCCGCAGGTCCTCTTCGGCGCCGTGGGCGACGCCTACTGCGACTCCGTGCCGCTCCAGATCGGCCAGTTCGAGTCCGGCCTGGAGATGGACGACGAGCTGGGCAAGATCTACCTGGAGGGCGGCGGCGGCGGCCAGGTCCACGAGACCTACGAGCTGGCGGTCTACTTCCTGGCCCGCCACACCACGATCGACTGCTACGAGAAGCGCGGCCACAAGGGTTACATGTTCACGATCGGCGATGAGAAGCCCTACGGGGTAGTGCGGCGCCAGCACGTCCGCGAGCACATCGGCGACACGCTGGAGCAGGACATCCCGGTCGAGCGGATCGTCGCCGAGGCGCAGCAGCGCTACGAATACTTCCACATCATCCCGACCAACACCTCGCACGGGCAGAACCCGGAGGTCCAGGCGCGCTGGAAGGAGCTGCTGGGCGAGCGCGTCCTGCTGCTGGACGACGAGTCGGCCGTCTGCGAAACGATCGCGCTGGCGGTCGGGCTGTGCGAAGGCGCGATCGACGACCTCGGCAGCGGCGCCGACGACCTGATCCAGGCCGGCTACGCCCCGGCCGCCGCCGCCACCGCCGCCACCGCGCTCACCCGCTACGCCGCCGTGCGCGGCCCGGTCGCGCGCGTCGCCCGCGGCCTGCTGCCCGTCAGCGCTACGCTTGAACTCAACGACGGCCGGCTCTAACTATCACAGGGTTTACGCGGTACTTTTCTTCCTTTTCTCGACGATTTTCGCCCGGTCGGGCGAAAATCGTCGAGAAAAAGATGGGTGAAATACCTTGCTGCCGCAGGCAATAGAGCATTGCAAACGCCACTGCGTAAGACCTGTCAACGAAGGATCATTTGTATGCGCCACGCCTACCTGACCGTCGATCTCGGCTTCGGCGACGCCGGCAAGGGCTCGATCGTCGACTACCTCACCCGCGCCCACACCGCGCACACCGTCGTGCGCTACAACGGCGGCGCGCAGGCCGGCCATCGCGTGGTGGCGGCCGGCCGAACCGCCGCGTGAGCACGTCTTCGCCCAGTTCGGCAGCGGCACCTTGGCCGGTGCCGACACGCACCTCTCCCGGTTTATGCTGCTGGACCCGCTGGCGATGGTCGCCGAGGAGCGGCATCTCCAGGCCATCGGCGTGCCGGACGCCTTTCAGCGCACCACCATCGACGAGCGCGCGCTGATCATCACGCCCTTCCAGCGGGCGGTCAACCGGCTAAAAGAGCTTGAACGCGGCGACGGGCGGCACGGCAGTTGTGGCGTGGGCATCGGCGAAACGATGGTCGATTACCTGGAGCACGGCCAGCGCGCGCTGTTCGCCGGCGACCTGCGCGACGCCGACATCCTACGCGCCAAGCTGCGGTTTCTACGCGAGGTGAACCTGGAGAAGGCCCGCGCGCTCCGGCTGCCCGACAGCGAGCCGGTCGCCCTGGAGCGCCAGCCGCTGCTCGACCCGAACTGGTCCGGCTGGCTCATCGACGCCTATCGCGACTTCGCCGGCCAGGCCAAGATCGTGCCCGGCACGCACCTGCACGCGATCCTCGATCGTCCCGGCGCGGTCGTCTTCGAGGGCGCGCAGGGCGTACTTCTGGATGAATGGAACGGCTTTCACCCCCACACCACTTGGAGCACCACCACCCTGGAGTATGCCGACCGCCTCTTGCGGGAAGCCGGGTACAGCGCTCCCACCACGCGCATCGGTATCACCAGGGCCTACGCCACCCGGCACGGCGCCGGGCCGCTAGTGACTGAAGATCCGGCCCTGGCTCGCGCGCTACCTGATCCCAACAACGGCTTCGGCGCCTGGCAGCGCGGCTTCCGCGTCGGCTGGCTCGACCTGGTCATGCTGCGCTACGCGCTCGATGTTGTCGGCCCACTCGACGGGCTGGCCGTGACATGCCTGGACCGGCTGGCTGCGCTCCCGGAGCTGCGCGTCTGCCGCCGCTACCACTACGACACCTTCGCCGTCGAGCGCATCGCCCGCTCCTCGACCCCGCACGCGCTGCCGTACCAGGAGCAGATCACCCGCAGCCTGGCTCGCTGCCGCCCTCGGCTTGAGAGCGTGGCGAGCCCGGCGGCCCTGCTGGAGCTGTTGGCCACCGAGCTTGGCGTGCCGGTTCACCTAGTCTCGGAGGGTCCGACGGCAGAGGAGAAGCGGATCCTGGTAGATGTTTGATCACTGAGCATGAAGGGCTATGCTGGTCGTGCGACCCACGATTCGACGGTCAGATCGGTTACTTCCCCAATTCGTGCGAAGTCCGCATCCGCTGATACGAGGGCGCAGTTCCAGCACTTGGCCACCGCCGCGATCCAGAGGTCGTTATCAGAGACGCCGATCGCTGTGAGCGTCACCTTCCGTCGTTTTGCCGAGTCCTTCGGCCCGAAGCGGTCGAGCAGCGCCGCCTTGAGGCTACCGTACCAGTCGGCTGTCGCCGAATCGATCTCGTAGACCAGTAGGCGTAAGCAAAGGGCCTCGACCTGGCGCAGATTCTGTGTGCGTCGCGCCGACCGCTCGGCCATGAACACCAGTTCACCCTGAACAATGACACAAGTTGTAAGCTGGCGTGGATCAATTGGCGTGATGCGCCCAAGAAGCTGCGCATCGCCGGCGAGCAGCCGGCTACAGTGATTCGTATCGAGGAGGTACATCAAGTCGCCTCGATGGGCGATCGAGATGCGTATACCTCGGCGAGACGTTCATCCAGATCGTCGCCGGCCCATGTGCCGGCCACATCCAAGAGAACTTGGCGGCCTTCCGGCGTCATAACGCCCACATCTGCATCTGTGGGCGATGCGTCGATCACGATGACCACGTGATAGCTGCCAGGAAGAAGGTCGTGCGATACGGAAACCACGAGTGTGCCGGCTTCCGTGATCGTGGCCTCGGCCTCGATAGTGCGCATTGTCATGGGCATTTCTCCAGTGTTCAGGGCCGGATGATTCGTGTTCCTTCGACGACATTATACCATCAGCTATAGACCGATATTAGCTTTATAAGCGCCGATAAAAGCTCACCCGCTCGGCCGTCTCGATCATCTGGATCGCGAAGTGACCGGACGTGAACACCGCCGTAGTCTGGCCCAGCTTTTGCGCCATCGCCGCCGTGAGCGTCCCCACCGACACCGTTCGCGCTTGCCCCAGCGTCCCTGTTACCTCGTCCTCGGCGCCGTCCTTCCGCAGGCTCTTCGCGAACGTCGTTTCGTCGCGCAGCTCGACCGCGAAATGCAGCAACTCCGGCTGCTGGTGGATATCCAGGCGCTGCACGTCACCATTAAACAGGCACAACAAGATGTTCTCCGACAGGCGCTCCATCCGCAGCATCGGCAGCGGGGTGCCGCCCGCCAGCGTGGCGTAGGCGTCGATCAGCAGCCCTGGGTAGCCGGAGACGACATCGGAGCGGATGAGCGCGCCAGTTACCTGCTGGTAGGCGAACGTCCAGGGGTGCATCTGGTCGCACTCGACATCGGCCTTTGTAACCCGTCCGATGCTGTACGCGCCGTCGAGCAGGCAGCCCATCCAAGTCGGATCGAGCTGGAAGAAGCGGATCGACTCGCGTGGCAGGAGCTGCTCGTCAGGGATGAGATTGGCGAAGGGCACGCCGCGCAGCACCTGGAGATCGTCGCGCCAATCCTTGACCGTGTCAGGCATCGCCGTGTCGATCGGATGCTCCCGCAAAGGATGATCCTGGCCGGCCTGTAGGAGCGCGCGCTTGTGGTCCTGGTCGCGCCGCCGCTTCCAATCATAGAGCGCAGTCGAGAACGCAGTGCTTTGCAGCGCCATGAGCCGCCCCAGCTCCCACGCCGCCGCGTAGCCGACGTCGAACATCCCGACATCGGCGTAGTAGCGTAGCAGGCTGTCCGAGGCGCGCGCCGGCAGCGTGACCGCATCGGCCACCGCGCCGAGCGCGAACGGGCCGCGATACCAGGCCACGCTGCGCCCGCCCTGCCGCAACTGGTGCCGCACCGGCACGAAGCCCTGTTTGAGAAACGCCTCCGCCGCACTATTGGCACTCTGCGGCATGCGAAAATCGCCGCCGTCCTGCGCGAGCTGCCGGGCCATATGCGCGAAAGTCTGCTTGTCGTCGACGCAGGCGAAGCGCCAACTCGCCAGGCTGATCAGCCGGACCTTGGCATCCGGCCCGGTCTGCGTGCCGAAGTCGAACGTTCGCTTCGCCTGATCCTGCGGGTCGGGCCGGTAGCGCCCCTCGACTGAGACCAGGTGGACGATGCTGCTGCTGCCCGGCCTGGGCAGCCGGTTGCCCAGGATCGCCGCCGCCTCGCCGCCCTCGGCCTGGCTGCGCCGCACGTGCGCCAGGTAGCGCAGCTCGTCGTGGCCCGGCATGATCTGCGCCAGCAGTTGGCGCGGCACGTCGATCACCGTCACACGGTCGTCCGGCTTCTGGGGCGCCTCCAGCGTGATCGGCGGCATATATGCGGCGCCCGCGCCCAGTTCGCTCAGCGCGATCACCTGCGGCTCCGGCTTCTCGCTCTCGTCAAACAGCAGCAGCACTAGCCAGGTCAGCGGCGCGCTGGTGCCATCCGGGCTGCGCTCCCACGGCAGCGAGCTGCGATCGAGGATGATATGCGGCAAGACATTGCTGTGATCGCCCAGGCTGCCGGCGGGGGGAAACATCGCGCGAACCGTCGCCGGCGGGAGGCTAAACCGATCGCCGCCGACATACAAGCGGCGCGACGCCGGAAAGGTCGTAGTCGTGACCGCGATCGTTTGCTCCAGTCGGACGTGGTACTCGCCGCTCTTGAGCGTCGGCTGTAGGTAAGCGCTGAACGTAATCTGGTCGGCGCTGCTCGGCACTGTCGTTGTCATCGCCTTCTCCAAACCTTGATATGTGTCCCTTGTCAGTTGTCAGTTGTCCGTTGTCAGTTGTTGGTAGATTCTCGGTTCTTCGTCGGTGGGCGCGGGCGTATGCGATAGGCGCTTACGTGGTTCCGTGGTGGGGGCGTATGCGATACGCCCTTACGTGGTTCGGTGGCGGGGCGTATGCGATACGCCCTTACGTGCCTCGTGGCGGGGCGTATGCGATACGCCCTTACGTGGTTCGGTGGCGGGGCGTATGCGATACGCCCTTACGTCGCTCTATCCTGGTTCTGTGGTGGGGCGTATGCGATACGCCCTTACGTGGTTCCATCCTGGTTCTGTGGTGGGGCGTATGCGATACGCCCTTACGTCGCTCTATCCTCATCTTGTCACCTTGTCAGGCCGGCGAGCTGTTCGAGACCAGCGGGATGGCCAGGAAGTCGCCGGTGTCGAAGCCACCCAGGTCCAGCACGGCGTCGGCCAGCAGCGCCCCGGCCAGCGCCTGCCGCCGCGCCGCCACCTCCTGCGCCACGATCGTCCGACCAATCGCGTCCCGCCGCTCGATCTCCCCGCCAGGCGCCACCACAAACGGCGCCGGCGCCTTCCACTCGAAGGCGTCGTGCTCGGTGAACACCGGCACCGGGTTCTGCAACGCGCTGCGTGCGATCGTGGGCGGATTACTTGGCTCCAGCGGCGCCTTCGGCCGGATCTCATAGCCCGTCAGCATGTTCGCCACCAGTTGCGGCTGGTTGAGCGCCGGTCGCAGCACCCCGCCCCACAGCGCGTACGGCAGGCTCTTGGTCAGCGGTCGGTACTCGAACCAATCATCAGCCGCGTCGTTGCCGTAGGTGATGATGATCCGGTGCGTCGCCTCCACTGCCTGCCGATTCATCGGCCCGACCCCCACCGTCAGCGTGGCGCCCGTCGTCGGCAGCGCCGTCTCGTGCTCTTTGACCCCCCGCGCGCCGGCCTTGCTGGGGATGACGGAGTCGGTCGCCAGCACCAGCTCGTGCGGGTTGATCATCACCAGCGCGTCGCCGCTGGGCGCCGCGTCGCTCGCCTGCTCCGGGTGCGCCATCCCGCCCCGGATCGCGATTGTGCAGACCTTGCTGTCCTGGGGCAGGAACGACTGGCGGAAGTGTACCCAGTCCTGCGCCTGCATCTGGCCCTTGGGCGTCTTGATGAAGCGGATCGTGAACGACACGATCGACAGATCTACCCGCGCCTGGCCGCTGAACTCCGGCCCCCAGATATTGACATCGGCGCCCATGTGCGCCGTGATGTGATGTGTCCCAAAGAAATGAAATGTGTAGGACGCGCCGACGCTGATATGGAAATCGACCTCGTAGTGAAACGGCTTCCAGGCGATCAGGAAGTCCATCGAGGCATCGAACCAGGCTTTGAGGTTGCCGTCCTGCCAGGTCGCGTTCAGCGCACCGCCGGCCATCAGCATCGAGGGCGTCAGCGCGTAGTAGGCCGAGCCCTTGAGCAACAGGTTCGAGTTGACCTGCCAGTTGAAGCCCAGGCGCGGCACGACTGGGTAGTGGTCAGGGCGCGAGAAGCGTGGGTGGTAGCCGCCGACACTCAGCACGAAGTCGCCGGGGTGCTGGTCGCCGAACCAGGAGTAGAAGGCGAAGCCGCCGGTCAGGTGGCAATCGCGCGAGAGCAGGAACGAGTTGGGCGTGAGCTGAGCGCTGATGCCGAAGAAGCCGTCGTCGGGCACAAAGGTGGCCCGCAGCGCCAGTTGGATCTCGGCCAGCGGGGTGAGGCCGGCCGAGGCGGCGTCGGGGGCGGGCAGGATCATGGTCGAGAGGCCCAGGATGTTCAGCTCGAAACGATGGCCGAAGGCGACCGCCACCAGGATGAAGCTGTCGATCATCTCGAAGGTGGTGAAACGGATGCCGACGGCCAGGAAGTAGTCACCGACCGAGGGCGGCAGGTAGCTCTGGAGCCGGCTGAGTTCGTCGGCCAGGCTGGCGGGTTGGATCTGGCCGCTGGCCTCGGCGACCAGCGGGAAGTCGGCGATGCGGTCGATGGTGGGCGAGAGTAGGCGGCGGTTGTAGCCGAAGCCGGCGGCCAAGCCGCGCACAAAGAAGAAGGCCGGTCCGCCGATCGGGTAGTCCAGGAAGGCGTAGACGAACAGGGAAGGGCCTTCGTCGAGCTGGACATACGAGCCGAGCGCGCCGAGCGTGAACGTCTCGGTCTTGATCAGCGCCCGGCCGCTGTAGGCGGTGTAGGTCTTGGAGCCGGGCTGACCGGCGGGCGGGTAAACCAGTGTGCTCTTGAGGAAGGCGCCGCCGATCTCGATCGGGCCACTCTTGTAATCCACACTCAAGCCGCGCAGGTTGAAGACCGGCACCGCCCGAAGATCCTCCAGGTCAAAGCCGATCGACATCCCTTGCAGCCCCAGCGTCAGCCCGCCCGCCGCGAACGATCCGTCGAGCAGAAAGGCGATCGAGGCTCCTTGGCCGGCCGGGTGCTGGTATTGCAGCCCGATCCGCTCGAAATGCAGCGGGCCGAACGTGCGCTGAATTTTGAACCACAGCGCGTTGTCGCTGGTCGTGGCGCTAGTCGGGCTGGTCTGCGGAGCCGGCGGCTGGGCGCCGGGCGAGACATTCTGATCCACAGCCGCTAGCGCCAGTGGCTGCGACAAGCTACCCAACTCCAGCACCATGTTGAATGTCATCCCGGTCGCCAGGTCATTGGCGGGCAGCGCATTGGCCTCGGCCGGAAGCACGCCATTGACCTTGGTGAGGGTCGTGCCGGCGACCGCGCCCCGCGCCGCCACGATCTGCAGCGGCTTCACGCCGACGCGCTGCTCGGGCGGGAGCAGCTTGCCGATCAGCGGCAGGTCGGTCAGGTCGAACTCGACGTCGATGTCCACGGCGAACAGGTAGACTGCACCGGTGGGCGTCTTGTCGAAGACGAAGATCACATCGCGAATATCGACCGCCAGGCTAGGCGGGACATACGCGGCGGCATCGGGCGAGAAGGCGTTGACGATATCGTGGACCTTGGGGATCGGGTTGCCCTCGCGGTGCGAGTACGCGGCCAGAAAGAGCGTCGCGGCCGGGTCGTTGAAGAAGTATAGCGTGAACACAAAGGTCGCCGTCGTGTTGCCGACCGGGGCCGTGACCGCGATCTCGCCGCCGAACTGGTGTTTGGCGGTATCGATCATGACCTTGATATCGACCTTCGCCGCCTCGATCGGGAACTTGGCCTCGCCCCGGAAGACAAACGCTTTCTTGCCGGTGGAGACCTCCAGCCACAGATTCTCGATCGTCAGCTCGGCGATCGGGCGCGGCAGACTCAGGTGGCCGAAGCGCTCCGACAAGGTGTTCACCAGATTGCCGATCGGGATCTCCTGCCCCGGCCCGGTGCTGCCTGAGAAGAACCAGCCCTCTTGCGCGCCCTGGTACTCGGCGCGCAAGATGATCACGACCTGCTCGATCGTGAACTCGGCCAGGGCGATGAACCGGGTCGTGGCGGCGTCAGGATGGTTGAGGGCAAATTGGACCGTTTGCAGCGTGACCTTCGGCTCCTGCTCCACCAGCACCCATTCCCCGCTCAACTCGATCTCGCCGTTATAGGTCAAGGGCCGCGGCCGCTGGGGAGCTGCGCGAATAGGACGAAGGTGTCCACCGTCAGGTCGGGCAGGTGCTCATTGGTAGTATTCGTGAAATGGTGGTACACCTCGCGGATATTCAGCGGCTCATCGCCCTCGCGCAACGACGCCCCCAAGGCGACACTCTGGTCGAAAAAGATCGTGGCCTCAAGCGTGCCGTAGTCCCCGATCGCTATCAGCGCGGCCAGGCTACCGTTGACTTTCGGCGCGGTCAGCGGCGTATCCACCCGGAAATGCAGGTCGATCGCTTGCAGTTCGAGCAGATTCGTCACGATGGTCCACTCGACCTCGGTTTGCACCTCCATCGAGACGTAGCGCACGAGCGGGCTACCCTGAGGGTCGATGGCAACTTCAAGCGAGCTGAACTTGACCAGATTGGCGACATCGAAATCAAACGGCACACTCAGGCCGGCATCCTTGACCAGCGCCTCCAATTCGTGCAGCCCGACGCTGCCCACCTCACTCAGATCGGCCATCAAGATCAGCGGGGCGTCCGGCTCGCCGATGCTGGCGTACAGCGGGATCTGGTGCGAGGTTCCCTGGGCCTCAAAGGGCACGACGGCGCGCAGGCCGAGGGCCACACGCCGATCCCACTGTAACCAGTATTCGTCGAAAGCGGCCAGGACCTGAATTTCAAAACTCACGTCGTTCAGGTGGAACACGCCCAGATTCGCCGTCCCGCCCTCAGTGCCGGTCAGGTGCATTTCCGGCACCGGCACAATATCCGCGTCGATGTCGTCCAGGCGCGGCGTCATGGTGATGATGCCGGTCAGGTGGTGCTGCCCTTGCGGGAAAAACAGCTCCAGCACACCGAACGGCGAGTCCATATTAAGCGTCCCGGCGAAGGTCATCCCGGCAGCCTGCTCCTCGGAAGCGGCGTGCGAGCGTAACACCAGCGTCGGGGCCAGGTAGCGCATCTGGTCCAGGAAGCTGCCACCCATGGCGGGGAAGCCGCGCGCCAGCGTCCACTGGGCATCGCCCACTGCCGTGAGCAGCAGGGCCGGCTCTTCCCCCTGCATCGAGAACACCGCCGTGACCGCCATCCCGGTGAAGGGGAGGTTGCCGCCGGTGCCGACCATCGTCACCGCTGTCCCGCTGTCGGTGTTCTGGGTGATCGCGTCGATGATCAGCTTGCCGTTTTCCATGAACGGCAGCACCACCGTATTCAACGCCGCCGAGCCAACCGCGCGTATGTCGAGTTCCAGCCGGTTGTTCGTGACGACGAGATGGCGTTTATAGGTTTCCATACTGCATTTTCACCCCTGTGTGGTCGCGGCTGATCACCCAGCCAAAGCTCCCCTGCGAGCCGGTAGTGTAAATCGGTCGCTTCAGGGTGCTAAAGGAATGGATCGAAGCACCCGAGCCGCGCGCCCAGTAGAAAATCTCATGTGCGGTAGTTTCCAGATAGCCGCTGAGCTTCATCTTGCGGAAATACGCGCGCAGCGTATTTTGCTGGGGCAGGTTGTGCGAGTTATCTTTGCGCGAGGCGCTCGCGACCACGTTGCGCGGGTTGGTATTGACGACAAACGGGTCGGATGAAGAGGTTGAATCGCTACCGTGGTGCGGGGCTTGCAGGATATCCAGGTTTTTGAACGCATTTGCGCTGTTTGCGAGCAAATACTTTTCTGTGATGCGGGTAGCATCGCCGCAGACTAGGATCTTTTTACCGAACACTTCGATCAGCGTGACCAGGCTGCCCCGGTTGGTATCATTGCTGCCGTCCAGGGGCGGATCGTCGACGCTCGCGGGGGTTACATCGCTGGCCAGAAGCCAGATTTTGCAGTTGTCTTCGTTGAGCAGCAGATAGCCCCCGTTAGCCTCCTGATCCAATTCCGCTTTTACCCCGTCCAGAGTCGTTAATCCGACTGTATCGCTGTCAGAATCGTTGTGGGTCACGCGGAAGATTTTATCCCTGTCCTCGGCACGTTTTTCGATGAAGCCCGCCGTCTTGTTAGTGCCATAGGCGCTCAGGGCGTTGCTGTGGTACACCTCGCCAAACTTGATCGCCGTGCCGGGGAACACCTTGGAAAGCTCACTATAGTGATCGTCGTCCGGATGGGTCAGGATCAGGTAATCGATCTTCTTCCGCTTCCCTAGTAGCTGATCTTTTCTCAGAACGGTTCTGACCCTGGTGATAAAGTCGGTTGAGGCCGGAACGTCGATCTCGACCTTCTTGGCTTTTGTTATGCCATTCTTATCCGACCAATCGGCGTCCACCGTGATTTGCCAGATATCTTCCTTGGGCAACCTCGCTTCATTACTCGATGTCGTGCCGCAGTCGATCAGAATGACCTTGCCGCCCGGCGTGAGGATCAGGCAGCAGTCGCCCTGCCCCATCTGGATGAAGGCGATCACAAAGGCTTTGTCGTCGGTCTTGGTCAGCGCCATCAAGGCTTGCTGTTGGCGTATCAGCTCGCGCTGCGCCTTGAGCGCCTGCTGTCTGGCGAGCAGGCGCTTGGCGCGTTCAGCGTTGACCTGATCGTTGAATTGGGTTCGGTTCATACCGATCCTGTACTCAAGCTTGCCTTCCAGAAGGCCGGCCTCCTCAAGGTCCACAAATTGCGTAACGGTTGTGATGACGATCGGTATGCCAAGCCTCTCAACCTCGGTCGAGTTGCGCTTGCGCTTCTTTTTAGGCTCACTCATAGACAAACTCCTCCTGCACCAAATATCAGGCATCCGAATCGCGCGTGGTTTCCCAGGCTATCCAATCCAGGCGCGGATTCTGATCCCAACCGCCGTTATTGATGTCCATTCGCATGATGTTCACCTCAAAGCGAGTGGTATCGATCAAGCGCACTGTGCAGGCGAATGTATCGTTATAGTAGCCCTCATTGCGCGTGGTGACGACGACATATGGCTTGCGCCGGAACGCCTGCGGGAAGTTGATCGAGATCTTCTTCACGCCGCCGCCGTGCGAGCCAAGGCGGGTGTGCCCGGCCAGCATGCGGGCGAAGGAATAACTGGCGCCGACCAGCAACTCATCGGTATAGGCGGTGCCGGCGACATGCAGGCGGTAGCCAGGGGTGGTGGTGCCGATGCCGACATTGTTGCCGATCGCATTGATCGCCAGCGGCTTGGCGCCATGCGACTGGATCCAGGAGTATTCGGTGTTGTAGCCCAGGCGCAGGTTGGCCTGGGTGGTCGGGCCGATGATCAGCGCATTGCCGTTGGGGTCCTGGTTCTGGTGGATGATCTGGAGCTTGGCCTCGGCGCTGGCCGTGCCGACGCCCACGCTGCCGATAAGGCTGATCTGCGGCCCGTTGATCGTCACGCCGCCCTTGAAGTCGCTGGCGTAGTTGATCGTCAGCCGGCTGCCGCCGTCTTTCACCAGGGCGCGCGAGTAGCCGGTGTCGCCGCGGCTATTGTCGCCCACGCCCAGCGCGAAGTCGAAGCCGCGCTGCGCGATGTTGCCATTCACGTCGAGCGCATACGATGGCTGGCGGCCGATCCCGACCATGGGCTTGTCGGTGACGTTCTGCTGCCAGAACAGCAGCGGGGTCTTCTCGACACTGACGACAAACACCCCATTCTGGTAGCCGGGGATGTCCTGGTAGTTGATGTAGATATTGGCGTGGCCCAGCGACGCCAGCGCGATGACTTTGTCCAGCGCCAGTAGGATCGAGCCATCCGGCCCTAGCTCGACATTCTCCGACGGCGTGAGCGTCCATTCGATCGACTGGCCCAGGTTGCGCTTGACCGGGTCGGCCCATTTGCCGCTGGCGCCGCGCATCTCCGTGACCCGCAGCGTGGCCGCGTCGGCGTTGGCGGCCCCGATCAGCGCCCACTCGCGCGTCTCATTGGCTGCCTGCATGTCGAAGGAGACGACGATCGCGGAGGCCGGCGTCGTTGTGGTCTTGGCGTTCAGCTTGAGCTTGGCGTCGCGCGAGGTGTTGGCGATGCGCAGCCGCAGCGGGCTGGGGGTGCTGCCGTCGCTAAGCACGCTGTCGCCGCCCACAAAGCCCACGTGCAGCGGGATCTCGCGCAGCCCGCGGTGGTTGACCACGTCGATGTACTGGAGCCGCGATCCATTCAGCTCGGCCACCTCGCCGGCGTAGACTACGCGCTGGTAGAGCATTTCGACCCGGCTGCCGCGCGTGCCGCCGCGGCCGTCGGCGTTCATGCCGCGCAGCGTCAGGTCGGTGGACTGGCCGGCCGGCAGCTTGAACTCGCCCTTGTGCAGCAGGTAGAATGAGGTGTTATCGGCCTTGCGGCTCATCACCCAGCCGTCGGTGGCGAGCTGCGGCACGGGCGTCTGGGCCACCGTCTCCGCGCGGAAGCGCAGCTCGAAATGGCAGACCTTGTCCGAGACCTGCTCGCCGAGATTCTTCAGGATCACATCCTGCCGGGCCGTATTGGTCAGGTCCAGCGTCATGGTCTGGCCGGCCGGGTCGTCGTCGATATACAGGACGTGGTGCTGATCCTCGTTGAACAGGTTGAAGTCGAGCGGGTGCGTGCGCACGAACGCGGCCAGCGCGGCCTCGTCCTGGGCCATGTCGCGCTGGATCTCAAGCGGGGAGAGCGGCGCGTCGTACAGACGGATGTGCGCCAGCCGCCCGCCGAAGTACAGATTCTTTGCGTCGTCGAGGTTGCGCCCCACGATCAGCGGTCGCTGGTGTACCACCAAGTCGCCGGCGACGGTGTACTCGGCGGCCAGCGTCCCATTGATATAGGTGCGGGCGGTGCGGCCGTCGTTGGTCATCGCCACATGCTGCCAGGCGTCCCAGGTGATCGAGCCGTTAGGTGTGTTGAAGCCGTCGTTCGAGTTGGTGGGCGTGGCAAAGCGGTGGTGGATGTAGCCGCTGCTGTTCAGGAACATGCAGTAGTTGCGCCCCGGCTTACCGATGATTCCGCTCCAGCCTTGCCCCGGCGGATTGGGGTTGATCCAGACCTCGACGGTATACGGCTTGAGCCGCAGCAGGGGCGAGTCAGGAAGCGTCAGCGTGTCCTTCTGCCCGTCAAAGAGCAGACAACTGCCGAACTTCTCATCCGGTACGGTCTGCGGGTCGCCCTCGGCGTCGGCGTTGAGGTGGTTGTCGGTCGTATCGACGACCTTGTTGTCGGGGGTGAGCGAGTCCAGGTGCCAGTGCAAGATCAGATTAGCGCTCATGGATCTTTTCTCCTCAAGACAGGGTTTTTGTCATCTTGTCATCTTGTCAGGCCGGCGAGCTGTTCGAGACCAGCGGGATGGCCAGGAAGTCGCCGGTGTCGAAGCCGCCCAGGTCCAGCACGGCGTCGGCCAGCAGCGCCCCGGCCAGCGCCTGCCGCCGCGCCGCCACCTCCTGCGCCACGATCGTCCTCCCGATTGCGTCCCGACGCTCCACCTCACTGCCCGCCGTCGCCACAAACGGCGCCGGCGCCTTCCACTCGAAGGCGTCGTGCTCGGTGAACACCGGCACCGGGTTCTGTAGCGCGCTGCGTGCGATCGTGGGCGGATTACTTGGCTCCAGCGGCGCCTTCGGCCGGATCTCATAGCCCGTCAGCATGTTCGCCACCAGTTGCGGCTGGTTGAGCGCCGGTCGCAGCACCCCGCCCCACAGCGCGTACGGCAGGCTCTTGGTCAGCGGTCGGTACTCGAACCAATCATCAGCCGCGTCGTTGCCGTAGGTGATGATGATCCGGTGCGTGGCCTCCACCGCCTGCCGATTCATCGGCCCGACCCCCACCGTCAGCGTGGCGCCCGTTGTCGGCAGCGCCGTCTCGTGCTCTTTGACCCCCCGCGCGCCGGCCTTACTAGGGATGACCGAGTCGGTCGCCAGCACTAGCTCGTGCGGGTTGATCATCACCAGCGCGTCGCCGCTGGGCGCCGCGTCGCTCGCCTGCTCCGGGTGCGCCATCCCGCCCCGGATCACGATCGTGCAGACCTTGCTGTCCTGGGGCAGGAACGACTGGCGGAAGTGTACCCAGTCCTGCGCCTGCATCTGGCCCTTGGGCGTCTTGATGAAGCGGATCGTGAACGACACGATCGACAGATCTACCCGCGCCTGGCCGCTGAACTCCGGCCCCCAGATGTTGACATCGGCGCCCACGTGCGCCGTGATGTGGTGTGTCCCAAAGAAATGAAATGTGTAGGACGCGCCGACGCTGATATGGAAATCGACCTCGTAGTGAAACGGCTTCCAGGCGATTAGGAAGTCCATCGAGGCGTCGAACCAGGCTTTGAGGTTGCCGTCCTGCCAGGTCGCGTTCAGCGCACCGCCGGCCATCAGCATCGAGGGCGTCAGCGCGTAGTAGGCCGAGCCCTTGAGCAACAGGTTCGAGTTGACCTGCCAGTTGAAGCCCAGGCGCGGCACGACCGGGTAGTGATCGGGGCGCGAGAAGCGCGGGTGGTAGCCGCCGACGGTCAGCACGAAGTCGCCCGGGTGCTGCTCGCCAAACCAGGAGTAGAAGGCGAAACCGCCGGTCAGGTGGCAATCGCGCGAGAGCAGGAACGAGTTGGGCGTGAGCTGGGCGCTGATGCCGAAGAAGCCGTCGTCGGGCACAAAGGTGGCCCGCAGCGCCAGTTGGATCTCGGCCAGCGGGGTGACGCCGGCCGAGGCGGCGTCGGGGGCGGGCAAGATCATGGTCGAGAGGCCCAGGATGTTCAGCTCAAAGCGATGGCCGAAGGCGACCGCGAGCAGGATGAAGGTGTCGATCATCTCGAAGGTGGTGAAGCGGATGCCGACGGCCAGGAAGTAGTCGCCGATGGAGGGCGGCAGGTAGCTCTGGAGCCGGCTGAGTTCGTCGGCCAGGGAGGCGGGCTGGATTTGGCCGCTGGCCTCGGCGACCAGCGGGAAGTCGGCGATGCGGTCGATGGTGGGCGAGAGCAGGCGACGGTTGTAGCCGAAGCCGGCGGCGAGGCCGCGCACAAAGAAGAAGGCTGGGCCGCCGATCGGGTAGTCCAGGAAGGCGTAAACGAACAGCGAGGGACCTTCATCGAGCTGGACATACGAGCCCAGCGCGCCGATGGTCAGCGTCTCGGTCTTGAGCAGCGCCCGGCCGCTGTAGGCGGTGTAGGTCTTGGAGCCGGGCTGGCCGGCGGGCGGGTAGACCAGTGTGCTCTTGAGGAATGCGCCGCCGATCTCGATCGGGCCGGATTTGTAGTCGATCGCCAGGCCGCGCAGGCTGAACGAGGGGATGGCGGCCAGATCGGCCAGCGAAAAACCGATCGACAGCCCATCCAGCGCCAGCGTCAGCCCGGCGGCCGAGAGCGCCGCGTCGAGCAGGAACAGCAGCGCGGCCTTCTGGCCAGCGACCGTCTGATACTGGAAGCCGACGCGCTCGAAGTGCAGCGGGCCGAAATTGCGCTGGATCTTGTACCACAGGACCTTGTCGTCGGTCTGGGCCTGGGTGGGCGTGGCGGGCGGCAGGGTGACAGGGCCGCCCTGGTTGGCGACTGGCAGCGTGAGCGGCTGGCTGAAGCTGCCGAGTTGCAGCGCGGCCCCGATCGTAAAGCCCTGCGGCAGCATGTTGTCGGGGAGCTTATTGACTGTCTGCGGGATCAGCCCGTTGAGCAAGGCCACGCTGGGCTGCGAGAACTCATCGGACGCGACCAGGATCTGGAGCGGATGGACGCCCACGACCTCTGACGGCGGCAGTTGGTCGCCCACCAACGGCAGGTGCGACAGGTCGATGCTGACGTCAATGTCTACGCCGAACAGGTACGTCGTCTTCTGGTCCACTTTGACGAACGCGAAGATCACATCACGAATATCGACCACAATCCCATCAGGGATATGTTCGGCTGTCGCCGGCGAGAAGGCATGAACGAGGTCCTTGACTGTCGGCACCGGGTCGCCCTGGGCGTGCGAGTACGTGGCGACGAAGACATTCGTGGCCGCGCCCAGCACGAAGTGCAGGTCAAAGAGCAGGTGATGGGTCGCGCCGCCGATCGGCACAGCCACGCTGATCTGGCCGTTGAAACTGGCGTTGTAGCCCTTGCTGCCCTGGACGGTGCCCGGCTGGCCGGGGCCGCCCTGGGCGGGCGTCACATCGATCGAGACCAGCATCTCAACCGGGGCCTGATCAACCGTGAAGCCGCCGGCGCAACTGAAATTGAACTTCCCGCTTTTCGTCTCATAGGCAACGCTCAGGTACGTCAGACTGAGGCTTCTGATCGGCTCCGGCACGCTGCTGATGCCGAACAAATCGGACAGCGCGGTCAGCAGATCGCCGATCGACACTCCTTTATCAGCCTGCAGGAGCCCGGCGAACCGCCACCCGACCTCGGCGCCCGCATACTGGGCCATCAGCGCCACGAAAGCGCTGCCGATCGCCAGCCGGCATTCAAACTGGCCGGTGAACCCGTTCAGCGCATCGTACGTGACCAGCGCGCCGATCTCTTCCAGCTTAACCGGGCCGACTGACCAGATATTATCGACCTTCATCTCCACTAGGTAGAAGGTGGTCTTGGGTTCGGCGGCGAAGCGCAGCCCGACAATGCTGAGATCGTCCGGCACGGCTTCGGTCGGCAGCCCAAAGGACGCCAGCATATCCTTGACTTTGACCGGCTGGTTACGGTACAAGGTGCCCAGGATCTGGATATCGGGCAGGCGCAGCAGCACCTCCAGGTGCAGCGCGCCCAGGGTCAGCAAGCTGCGGATGTCCAGGTACGTCAGGCTGAACGTGCGCCAGTTGAACCCCAGGGTCAGCTCTGAGATCGCCAGATCAAAGGCGCTGGTGCTGAAGTTGACATTCGCGAACCCGCTGCTGACATCTCCGGCCAGCGCCTGCTTGCCGATCCACTCGGCCAACGCGGCCAGGCCGGGAAATGATGCGCCCTCCGACGGCCTGATAAACGCCAGCCCTTCGTCGTCGGTATCCATCGCGATGCCGACATCCAGCTTCTGGCCGCCGACGACCGGGTGTCCGATCAGCTCGACGTAGATCGCGCGGGTTGTGATATGCGTCCTGATGTCGATCCCATCGAAGGCCAGGACATCCTCGATGATCGTCCACTGTGCCTCCGGTACGCTCAACGCAAAGGTGTATGCCAGGTTATAGGTCGTATTGGGATAGAAGATAATTTCAAAGGACTCGGGCTTGACCGCCACGACCCGGCCCAGCACATCCAGGTCGGACGGGATGTCGAACGGCAGCGGCCCGCTCTTGCCCAGCAGCACCAGCTCCGTCGGCGTGACGCCGGCGACATTCCCGGCCAGCTTGATCTGCCACGGATTGAGGTCGCGGTGCTGCGCTGTCACGATCACCGGCGCATGCACCGAAGGCGCGAATGGCAGCGTGGCGTGGGCCGTGCCATCGATGACGACCGCGCCGACATTATCGGCGATGGTGATCGTGAGCGTGCTCAGGGCCAGGGAGATGCGCTCCATGCCTTGGACGGGCCAGCTATCGGAGCTGATTCCCGCAATGCTCAAGCGCGAGCCGTCCAGCGCGATCCCATCACTGCCGGGAGTCAGAGTCACTTGCTGGTTCGGCATTGTGTTCAGGAACGCCCGCAACTCCTGGGGCAGGTTTGTATCGCTGGGGGCGAGGACGAGCGGACTTCCCCGGCCACGCAGGTAATCTCGTAATGCGGTTAAATCCATCGTCATCTCGCTTTGTAGAGGCGGTCCGAAACGGGTGATGTGTCGCTCATGGTCGGTAGTGGAAAGGGGTCCTTGAGCGGGCAGTCCCCCTCAAACTCCCCCTTTTCAGGCAGCCTCTTAGAACAGGATGGGTTCAGTACGGATGTTGGGAATATCGGCCTCGTAGTAGCGCACCCGAAATAGCCGTCCGGGGCCTACCGCCGCCGTCGACTCGGCGTGGGTGATCTTGACGCGAATGTTCCCGCGGTTGCGGGCAGGCAGCGGCGGCGCGGGAGCCACGGTAATATCCGGCGTATTATCGCCGGCCACGCGCGATTTATTCGGAGCAGGGAGTTGGAACTGCGGAGGCGTCTGCGACGCGGGGACATTGACGCGCTGCTCCCGGCAATTGGTCATGAAGAAAAACTGTATATTGGGGTCGCCGTGCAGGCGATTCACCACGTTCTGCTCCGGGTGAACGATGAGGTTTGGGCCAAAGGGTTGATACCCGGACGAAATGCAGGCCGCCTGCGCTAAAACAGTCAACAGGAAATGCGGGCTGGTCGAGGTATTCGCCCCATGATGGCCGCACTTGAAGCAGGCGATACCCGCCGGTACCGCGAAGGTGGCGGGCGGGTTCTGCGGATCGGGCAGTCCATTGGCCATAACCGCGTTGGCAATCAGGTCCTCTCCCTGCCAGGGCAGGTCGCCGCCGGTATAGTAGAAGAAGCTGTTGAAGCGCAGAATCAAGCCGATGCTGTCGTCGTTATCCGGCTGGCCGCTGGCGATCGGGAGCATGGGGCCGGGAGCCCGCCAGATCCGCTTCAGGCGCGACACGACGAATATCGCCGGCGCATTCGCTGGAGCAGCCATGGCTCCCGGCCCGCTATTCCAGAGCACCTCCGCGCCCAGCACGGGCGCGGAGGTCCGGGTGCGATTGATGCCGGGCACTCTCACGCTTAGGTCCCCTCCGAACGTGACATCTCCAGCGATCACTCCAAGGTAGTCTGCGTCCATGTGAGGGGTATTACCGATATCAATGATGTGGATGTTGGTGTAGCGACCGTCCGTCCGGAACCTACAGCCTTGTGGGACACCTGGGTAGAGTTGTTGAAGCACATTGGTCAGAGCTGCTGCCGCGCGCGCGGCAGCGGTGCCGCCGGCCACCAGGCCCGCAGCGACCCCCGCCTGCTGGGCGGCGGAACGGCGCCTAATTGTACTGCGAAGGAGACGGCCATTCAGGAGCGGCGCCAGGGCGGCTACTCCTTCTCCGTCCACAGCGCCATCCCGGGCGATTTGGGCGTTGGCCGTGCCGCCCGGAATAGCCACGTTCCATTGCGCCTGGCCCGCGTTGACGGCTATGTTGCTGTAGTTGTTACCGCCCGCGTTATATGCTCCCAGCGCGGCGGCTGCCGCCGCCGCCCCCGCCGCCGCGATCTCATGATCCTGATCCTGGTTGGGATTGAGCGGGTTCGTCGCGGCATCAAAGGCGGCGGCGCCGGCGGCCCCCGCGATAATCTCGCACAGCCGGTACAGGTTATCGGCGATCAGCAGTGACATGACGCCATTGGAGTGATCTTCGTCGTAGTGGCTGACGAGCAAATGAGTCAGGGTGGGTATGCCCAGGGCCACCAACCGAGCGGTGACGAAGCTGTGGACCGTATGGCCGTGTATCGATAGGCCGCCGTCGATCAGCATCGAGCGGTGCTGGGCGCCGGCTGTGTCAAGGGCGGTTATCAGCGAGCTTTCGCCCTGTTCGACGTCGATTATTCCGATTTCCAGATTCCAGGGCATTCATCCCTCCTGTTACACGCCAACCGATCCGAAACATCGGAGTGGAGTTTGCGGGGGAGTGGCATCGACGGCCTTATTGCCGGGGGCAGCGTACCCCGGCGCCGGCGCGAGACCGGGCTAGTACACTTGGCGTACGTCGGCCCACGGTTTCTCATCACGAAGTTCGCGAAGAGACGAAGCTCACGAAGGCTCTACAGCCATATGTATCAGCCCTCTTCGTGGTCTTCGTACCTTCGTGCTCTTCGTGATAAAACTGCTGGTGTATGTACGCCAAGCTGTACTAGCGCTCCTGGATCGCTTCTGCTCGCGGCCCATTGCTGCGCGTGTCGCTGTCCGGCTGGGCGCTCAACTGGACCTGGGCTTGCTGCTGCATTTTGGCGATCAGCTCGTAGACGCGCACATACGGCATCTGGCCGAGCGCCTCCAGGATCAGGTTCGTCTCCGCGACCGACAGGGTCAGGTTGATCTCAGGCATATGCTGGTTCCTTGGTGGGGGCGTATGCGATACGCCCTTACGGGTTCGCTGGTCGGGGCGTATGCGATACGCCCTTACGGGTGCGCTGGTCGGGGCGTATGCGATACGCCCTTACGGGTGCGCTGGTCGGGGCGTATGCGATACGCCCTTACGGGTGCGCTGGTCGGGGCGTATGCGATACGCCCTTACGTGGTTCGCTGGTCGGGGCGTATGCGATACGCCCTTACGTGACTCCATCCACCATCCTCCATCCTCAGCCGCTCCCCTTTCACCTTGTCACCTTGTCACCTTGTCACCTTGTCATCGGGCGCTTTACGCAGCTTCAGCCAGCCTTCGCGGGCGGTAGGCCGGGCAAAGAAGTGCGCCTGGAGCTTGGGAGCACCGATCGCCGGCTGGTCGAGTAGGGCCTCGATCCGCGCGCGGTCGGCGGCGCGCTGCTCGCCCAGCGGCTTGCGCTGCTCCGGCGGCGTGATCGCGGCGGTCTCGGCGTCGAGCGGCGCCAGCCAGCCCAGCGTGACCAGCTCGGACCAGATCGCGGCGCCGTCGGTGAACTCGACCACAAAGGCCGTCTTCCTGATCGTGGCCAGGGTCGAGGTCTCCTGCCAGCCCGCCTGGTCGCGCTGGAGCCACGACCACAGGTAGCCGGCCTCGTTGGGAAGCGGCAGATCGAGCTGGTCGGCGTCGCTCAGCAGCGGCGCGGAGAAGAAGGTGATCTCGATGTTCTGTAGCGCGTCGCGGTAGTGCTCGGCGGGGATGCTGATCGACTTGGTCGGCAAGATCCCGCTGGTCGCGTGGACCACACCGCGCGGGTCGAGCAGCATGGTCAGGTAGGTCGGCGGCGCCTCGATCGCCTGCGCGATCACGAGCGGCTCGCCCTGGTAGGTGATAATGTTGGGGTGCGTGCTGGGGCCGCTCTGGGCCGCATAGAAGACCTGGCCCAGGTCGAGCGCCTCCGTTTCTACCCAGTAGCCCAGCAGCCCATCGTTGAGCTGGTGATACTCGCCGATGCGGATCGGGAACCGCACCTGGGTGAAGTTGTTCGTCTCGCGGGTGCTGCGGTGCATATCGAGCCGGAAGATATTCCAGTCCTGGTGGACCGCCGGGCGACCCATCAGCTCCAGGTTCACCAGCGCGCGGGCGACCGCGATCGGGCGACCCATCAGCAGCGCCTGGCTGCGGTGCTGCGCGTAGTCCTCGGGGTCGATCGTCGCGAGTGCCGTGTCGAGCGCCTCCATCAGGCTGGCGACGAACTCGGCCCCAGCGCCGCGGATGCGCTCGACGACCTTACGCAGGTGCGGGTTCGGCAGGTCGGCGATCGTGGGTGCAGCCGCGCTGCCCGGCAGCGGGTGCCACTGCGCCATGCTGGGCGTGGCCGGGTCGGCCAGGGCATAGATCACGCCCAGCCCGCGCCCCTGATCGTCATAGACGGCGATATTGTCGTCCAGGTTATTGGGCAGCAGCCAGCCGCAGATCGGCGAGGTTTCGGGCAGGTTGTTCATCTCCCGTATGTCGTGATCGGCGTCCAGCCAGCGGAAATTGATCCGCGCGGGCTGAACCAGGCGCGGCGGCAGCCCGACCCAATCCGGCTGATCGGGCACACGCATCTGCGTCGTCGTCGTCATGCGGCGCACGTCGACATCGTGGATGATGCCGAAGTTATCGATCAGGCGCAGTTGCAAGATCCGCATCGCCCCGGTGCGGATCGGGTTGAAATCGTGGAGCGGCTGGGGCGCGCGGATCATGGACAGGCCGACCTCGTCGCGCACCTCGCGCTCGGTGAAGGTCTTGTACGGCTCGAAACCCAGCGGGTCGGCGATCGGAACCTGGCGGGTGACTTTCTGCATCACCAGCGCGTCGTTGAAACCGCCCAGCACCTGCGAGAGATTGCTGCCGCTGTAGGTCTGGAGGTGCTGGTACACCGTGATCAGGGTTTTGATGCGGGCGTCGGTGCCGCTGGCGCTGTACCAAGCCAGCACCGGGCCGGGATCGGTGCGCAGCCGCTGGAGGTCGCGAGCCTCGGCGGGGGTCTTCTGCGCGTCGTAGTATTCCGGCAAGGCATACTTTTCCAGGTACGCCAGGATGCGCTCGATCAGCAGCGGCGCCGCAACCGGGGAAAGGATCGTCGTCCCGCTGTAGGTGTTCGCGCCCTTGTCGGGAATCAGCTGGCCCTCGCGCAGCTTCAGCTCGACCTCCTGCTCGCCCAGGATGTAGGTTCCCAGCACGAAGCCCATGCGGTAGTTGCGATCCTCCTGATCGTAGCCGGTGATGGAGTTCAGCGGGAAGAACTCGACCTCCCACTGGAGCAGGATCGGATGCCAGGGCGGGCCATCCCAAGTGTTGAGCGCGATGCTGGGCTCTTGCAGGGCGGCGAAGAACTGCGTGGCGCGCTGTTGCAAGCTGCGTAGCGCCGAGGCGCTGCCCACGCCGATCTGCGCGTCGTCGAGCACGTAGCACGTCAGCAGGCCATCGGGGTGCAGGCGCCCATCATGCCCGTGCCGGTCGGAAGGGGTCGCCGCGTCGCCGGTCAGCAGCACCACCGGCTCGGTGGGCGCGTAGAATTGCGGGGCGGCGATGCGCTGGAGCACATAGGTGGCTTTGGCCGCAGCCAGCGTGGCGTTCACCGGCGCCAGCGCGGCATTCACCGCCTGGAGCGCCGCCGCCAGCCGGTGCGCCAGCGTATCGCCCGGCCCCTCGGGCGGGAATGAGCCCGCCTCGGTGATCTTGAACTGCATGTTCGCGATCGTCTTACGCAGAAAGAAGATCACCGCGTCGGGGTCGGGGTAGCTTTCGCGGCTGGTCTCCGGCGGGTACACGCAGAGCATGTACTTGTACCAATCGGCGAACAGCAGCTCGCGCAGCGACGCCACGTCGCGCCAGGCCCGGTCGTAGTCGTCCTGCGCCCCATTCAGCAGGTTCAGCTTGTCGCCCAGGTCGTGCGGCAGGGCCACCTGCTGGCGCTCGTCGGCCTGGAGCGCGTCAGGATCCAGGCCGGTCTCATCCTGGCGCCGGATCGTCCACAGCAGGCCGGATGCGATCTGGCGGAATGTGTTGTTGTGGCGCTCCTCCAGAAACTTGGGGCCGACATCGATCTGCTTCTGCTCCAGTTGGTCGGCGAAGGCCAGCGCCTCCAGCAGGTTCTCCAGATCGTCCTCGTCCATGCCCGCGATCTCGCTGCCCAGGTGCGCGGCCAGCGCCTCGGTGGCCGTGTTGCCGACGCTCACGCCGGTCTCGCTGGGCGGGGCGTCCCCGGCCCCCTGCGGCTCGAACGCGATCTGCGCGTAGCAGACCATGCGCTCCGGCAAGCGGGCGCCCTCCGCCGCAGTCCAGCTCAACGCCTCCGAGATCGTGTCGCGCCAGGCGGCCTGGTTCTCCGGCACGCCAAGCAGGAGCGCCAGCGCGTCCTGCGCCAGGTCGCCGTACCAGCCAACGACCTCATAGCGCAGCCCCTCCGGGATCGCGTCGGCGTAGTCGGGGTCGTGGAAGCCGAAGACGCTGTGGCAATTGGGGTAGAACGCGGCGAAGGTCGGCTCGCCGTAACCCACCGCCGTGAGCTTCGTCAGGTAGCTGGACCGATCGGTGGGCGGCGACCAGACACTCAGCGGCAGCTTGCGCCCAAGGTAGCAGAACGGCAGCGATCGTGGCGCGGCCAACTGATCGTCGATCGAGGGGTAGTCGATTGCGCTGGGGTTCTCGTCGGAGACAAAGTCGCTCTCGACGATCCACTGCTCCTCGACCGTGGCGCCGCGCGTGCGGGTGATCAGCCAGCGGTTGGGGACGGCGTGAAAGATCGTCTGGCCGTCGCTCTGCTCGGCCTGGGTCAGCGCATCCGGCAGCGCCCAGTGCAGGTGAATGCCCTTTTTGAGCCGCAGGCGCTGGTCCTGAAACGGCTTGGAGAGCATAATCTCGCTCAGATACGGCAGGTCGGAGTACACATCCTGGCCGGTCGCAGGATCGACATAGGGCAGGCGGGTGAAATCGGCTGTCGGCTCGGTCACATACCGGTCTTCAGCAAGGTACAGCGCATCAAGGTGAACCGGCACGATCAGAAGTGTCGTCATGCATCCAGTCCCCTTCACGGCAGGACGCAGCACTGCGGGAGCCGGCGCGGGCGGCCCTCCGTAGTGCTTGCCTGAACGTGTCGTCCTCTATTGTCAAAGCTGGGAAAAGCAGGTCGAGAATGACCGGGCACGTCGAGTGGTGGCGATATTTCCTGGCCATTAGGCGCCAGCAATTCGGTGGGGAGTGATATCAGGTGATCGCGTTGTCAGGCCAGTGTATCAAGCGCTCGGTCTTGATTGGACAGCGGGAGTATACCACAGTGTGTCGTGCGCGAGAATACGTACTCTTACGTAATTAGGGCTAAATGGGTCGGTTGGAAATGCGCTAGCGTGGGAGCGGCGCCGGGGGTGAGGGGCGCCGCTCCCCTACGGAGCAACTTGCTGCCCTCTTCCCGGCGTGGGAGAGGGTAGGGGTGAGGGGGTTACGTTTGGCTACCGGCTGGTTGCCGTCGCCCGCCCGTTGTGGCGATAGGGCGCCGGCGGCGCGCTGTCCTGAGCGGGGGTGGAGACTTCGGCGTCGAACGCGACCTCGCTCCCAGTGGCGGGGTTGCGGGTACGGGCCGCCGCCCGTGTCCCGCGCGTTTTCATGCCGAGCTTCTCCAGCAGCTTCGGGCGATTCTCGAACGCCACGCGCGCGATATCGGTAAAGTCCCGCATCCATTCGTCCAGCGTGGCGATCAACTCGTCGCGCCTGCTGGTCGCGTCACGCGCGGCGCCCCGATGCTGCCGCCATACCGCTTCAACCTCACCCACCGCGTCGACCTGGCGCTGGCCCGCTTCCAGCATCGCCTGCGTGATTCCGAACTCGGTCAGCCTGTCGAGAATATCGGCATTGGACAATGCCTGGGTGTAGAATTGCTGCGCCTGCGCCAGCCACTTCGCCCGGGGCCGCTTGCTCCCGGCCGTCACATCCAGCTTGTGCAACGCGCCGAGCTCGGCCTTGAGCGCCACCCGCGCCACTTTGGCATAGCGCGTGTGGGTCGTACAAGCCTGCTGTTGTGCTGCCTTCAGCGCAGCGCCGGCCGCGGACAACTCGCCGTACTCGCTCTTTTGTCGTTGATACAGCGCCCACGCTTGTTCGCGGAGCGCATTCCCCTGCTGAAGGCGGGTGGCATTGTAGCTATACTCCGCCAGCACCTCCAGTAGCGCAGGGTCGGCTTGCGCGTTGCCGATCGCAATCTGTGCCAACCTGAATCGTTCCTCGATGCTTGTACTAGGCATGAAATGCTCCTTTTAGATGATTGCTCGATAGGACGCGAACATTTCTCCCGCTTTCTCCGCTCCCGGCTTCCTCACGACCGGAGTTGCTCCCGACCCGAACGGCCTCACCTCTTTGCCCTGCCGTTCGTTGCTATTACACCGCTACAGGCCCTGCTTGGATACGCTGCTGCCGGCGTTATCTTGGGGGCATGTCCCCCTACCAGTTGCCAACGTCACACCACCATGACCAAGCGGCTCGGCGGACTTGCCGAGGCGGTTGGCGAGCGGATGAAGGGCATGGCGGACTTGACGAGGCAGTTGGCGCGCTGATCATGGGCATGGCGGACTTGACGAGGCAGTTGGCGCGCTGATCATGGGCATGGCGGACTTGCCGAGGCAGTTGGCGCGCTGATCATGGGCCTGGCGGACTTGCCGAGGCAGTTGGCGCGCTGATCATGGGCATGGCGGACTTGCCAAGGCGGGTGGCGCGCTGATCATGGGCATGGCGGACTTGCCAAGGCGGGTGGCGCGCTGATCATGGGCTTGTGTTTCCGTTGCGCCGCCCCAAAGATCGAGCATCATACGGGGCGACGAAACCCATACCTATGCCGAACGCCCGACCCCATGCCCATCCGAAGCCGCGCCCCCGGCGGCGCGCGACGATCGGTGGCCTGGCCGGCGTCCTGACGCGACAGTGAGCCACCCATGACCATCCTCTAGGTTTGCTATATAACATATGTCCAGGTCAAAGATATAACATTTGTCAGTAGTCCCCGGCGCCGATCGTGCGTATGATTGCCTGTACCCCCATAAACCCCGCTCGTCAAGGGTGAAGCTGTGAATAGTGTGCTCGCCATGCGCCTGGCGCATGCCCGGCTGACCCTGGAGTTTGGTCTTAGCCAGGAGCCTACCCGGAGATCCTGGAGTGGGACGAGGGCCACCTGGCCCATTCGTATGTGCTGCCCGATGCCGCGCTGGCCGAGAGGGGGTGACAAGGTGACAAGGTGAAGGGGAGGATGGAGGATCGCTGAGGGCGCGGGGCTGCTCGATGAGGGCGCACACGCGGGTGCGCCCGTACGCGATGCAGGCGATGCAGCCGATGCGGGCGATGCAGCCGATGCGAGCGGTGATGACAGCGATGGCAGAGGAGGCGACGACGTAAGGGCCGACCTGCGTGTCGGCCCGCAGCGCAAGTCGTCGGCCCGCAGCGCAAGTCATCGCATCGTCGGGGCGAACCTCGTGTTCGCCCGCGATGTGGCCCATTGAACACAATCCAATGCGATCAATGCCAGTCATCGCATCGTCGGGGCGAACCTTGTGTTCGCCCGCGATGTGGCCCATTGGTTGCATTTCGCATCAGCCCAGCCGCGTGAAACGTGAAACGTGATGCGTAAGTCCGTTTCACGTTTTACATCAAACGCTAATCAGCCTTCTCCGCCAGGAGCTGCTGCGCCACGATGTAGCCGGACCCACCGTTGATCCCGTGGCCCGGCCAGGTCGCCGCGCCGAGCATGTAGACGTTCGGCACTGCTGTGCGGTGGCTGGGCTGGCCCGGCAGTGGCCGCAGCACGTAGCTCTGCGCCAGATCGTGCGAGCCGCCGTAGGGATCGCCGGGGCCTTGGTTGGGGCTGAAGCGCGCCAGTTCGCCGGGGCTGGTGATGTGGCTGCCCACGATCGCACCGGGGATGTTCGGGATGTGCCGGCTGACGATGTCGATCGCCCGCTCGGCGAAGCGCTGCTTCAGGTCCTCGGTCCAGGTCCCGTCCCCCACGTCGATCGCGCCGGCGGCGTCGCCGCGCGGTCGGCACGGGACCTCCAGCACCTGGACACGCATAATCGCCTTGCCGGCCGGCGCCCGCGTCGGGTCGCGGTCGGTCGGGCAGTCCACGGTGAAGGTCGGGTCGATCGGCAGCAGCCCGGCGACGGCCTGCGCCACGGCCAACGTGCAGTTGTCCAGGCCCGACGAGAGGTGCGGCTGGCCGACCTGGGTGAAGCGCGCGTCGGGCCAGGCCGGCGGCTCGCTCAACGCAAGCTGGATCTGCACCGCGCCGCGCCCGTAGCGGAAGCGGGCCGCCTGCTGCCGCAGCGGCGGGCTGATGTCGGCGTCGGCCAGCAGCGTCAGGTAGAGCTGGTCGGGGTTCACCGAGGCGACCACGGCGCGCCGGGCCTGGAACTCCTCGCCGTCGGCGGTGCGAACCGCAGTGGCCCGCCCATCTTTGACCACGATCTGCGTGGCCTGCGTGTTCGTGCGGATCTCGCCGCCGTGGTCGGTGATCAGCCGGGCCAGCGACTGGGCCAGCAACTCGCTGCCGCCCTCGGGGATGGCCATGCCGCCGGCCATTAGCGCCATCATCACCAGCGGCACCCAGATCCCGCTGCCGGGCTCGTCGGGAGTGCGGCCCAGGTGCATCACCCACGGCGCTAGCATCGCCCGCATGGCCGGCGAGGCGAACGGCTCGACGACGGTGCGCGCAGTCTGGAACAGCGACGCCGCGAAGACTGGGTCGCGCATCAGCCGGCCGATGATCTCGGTCGCCTGGGGCGAGGCCAGGTCCATGCTAAACAGGCTGAAGACATCGCCGGCGTAGGGGGTGAAGGCCTCGAGGATCTGCGCCAGCGCGGCGCCGTCGCCGGGGGCCTGGCGCTCGGCCTCGGCCATGAACGCCTGCATATCGCGCGAGAACACCGCCGTCTGCCCATCGACCATCGAGACGCCGGTCGGCATGTCGGTGTTCAGGTAGCGCAGGCCGCGCTCGGCCAGCTCTGGCGCAAGCTCGGCGTAGGCCGCCCCGGTGACGAGCAGCGGATGGGCGGCGGAGTAGACATCGTGGCGGAAGCCGGGCAGCGTCAGCTCCTCGGTGCGCACCAGGCCGCCGGGCCGGTCGTTTCGTTCCAGCACCAGGACGCTCCACCCGGCGCGGGCCAGGTAGGCAGCCGTGATCAGCGCATTGTGACCACTGCCGATCATAACGGCATCATACTGGGACATTCCAAATCTCCTATGCTACGTTCCGAGAAAGGGGGAGCCTTGGAGGGGGCCACCCCTCCAAAACCACCCCACCCAACCCAGAGCGAACTTGCGATAGCCTGCACTAAGTTGACAGACTTGTCATTATAACAATTTTCGTGAAGTATGTACGAATGACGCGCAAACTGACTCATGATAATCAAAGGGCATATTCAATCACCCCGGATCAGTGGACACTGGTCGATTACGAAGCAGCGTTTAGTGGGATAGTCGAGAAACCGATGAGCTACCCTACCGATCTCACCGATGCCCAATGGGACAGGCTGGAGCCGATGCTTCAGCGCTCCACCGGACCCGGCCGCCCGACCGAAGTCGATCTGCGCCTAATTATCAACGCGCTCCTGTACAAGACCCGCACCGGCTGCCAGTGGCGGATGCTGCCGAAGGATTTTCCATCCCACAACAGCGTCCGGTACTATTTCGACAAGTGGCACCGCGACGGCTCCTGGGAGCGGATCGAGGACTGCTTGCGGGGCACGACGCGCCGACAAATCAATCGCGTCACGCCCCCACAGGCCACGGGCGGCGATAGGACGCCGGGGAAAGCAACCAACGAACGCAAGCGCCCCCAGCCGGTCGATACCAGTGGGGCGACCCCGACGTACTAAGGGGTACACTCTGCCACATAACGCTAGTAGGCCAAGCCCGCCCAAGCGGGTTATGATGCGTTGGCCCTGATTCCTTGCATGTCGTTTGAAAGAGCATTAGGAAGGAGTTCTGAACTCATGGCGACCTTTAGACACAGCTCCCCAACGCGCAGGATGATGATCGTGGCCTGTTGCCTGGCCGGGCTGATCTGCTCCGGCTGTACCTCTGGACCAGTGGGAGCACCCAGCCCCACCGCTACCGCCGCCGGGTGGCAGATGCCGGTGGACGCCAATGGCGGCGCCAACGCCACGCATCAAGATTGGATGCAGTTTGCCTGGCAATCGTTCCTGGCGCTGAACTGGCCCGCGCAGGCCGGCGGCACCCCTGGGCAGCCAGATACAGGCCAGACGCCGGCCGGCGCCTGCCCCAAGCCCGGCGACCCGGTCGCGCAGTGCATACCCACCGTCTGGACGAGCTACCTGAACTCCGAGCAGGTCTTTTTAGCCAACGGCGCCAACCCAGGGACATGGGCGCAGCCTACTCAGCCGCTGCCGATGGCGCAAGACCCGGCGACTGGGCAGATGGTGCCGGTGCTGGGCGGCTTGTCCAAAGGGACCGCGCACGGCCAGCCCAATGGCGAGTTCGACGAGGCCGGGACCAATAGCCCGCTGATCGACCAGAATGACCAGTATGCGGTGTTTGAGGTGGAGCTTAATCAATCCGAGTTTACCTTTATCATCAACAACGGCTACTACGACGCCAATAACCAGAAGGCAGCGTTTCCTCCGGGCCAGCCCTCGACATTCAAGGGGTTCCCCGATGGCGTCAACAACATGCCGGCCGATCTGCCGATGTGGGCACAATTCGGCGCGACCGAGGTCAAAGCCTCCTGGCGGATCCTCCAGACTGATCGGAACGCGCCGAACCCGGATATCGTCGGCCGCTACTTCACCAGGCGCGCCTTCATCGAGACGCCCGACGGCCAACAGCTAGGGCCGTATACGCTGGGCCTGGTCGGCTTCCACATCCTACGGCTCACGCCCAGCACCCATTCGACTTGGTTCTGGGCCACGTTCGAGCAGGTGGACAATATTCAGATCGCTGATCAACCGATCCCGACGCGGCCGAATGGGCAGCCGCTGACCCCGTCGTTCAACCCTGGCCCCGGCACCAGCGGCCCCACCTACCCCAAGGGCTTCTCCTACCAGCCCGCCAAGATCACCGAGGGCGAGCCGCTGCCGGCACCCACGCCGGTGGGCGTGTCGCGGGTGACGCCACTGCCCGCCGACGTGGTAGCGATTAATAGCACGTATCGCGGCACGCTGTCGGGCACGGTCTGGCAGTACTACCAACTGGTCAATACCCTCAACCCGCAGGCCGGTGGCCCGTGCGCAGTCATCAACAACAGCAGCGCCACGGTGAACGCATGCGAAATGGTTAACACGACCATGGAGACCTACACCCAGGTGCAAACAAACTGCGTCTCTTGCCATTCATTTGCCTACCCGCAGGGAGCGCCGCAGCCCGACCCCAATTTCCAGATCTTCACGTTCCTATTCGGTGATGCGCAGAGTTCCGCCTCGGCAGCCCAGACCCCAGCCGAGTGTATGGGCTGCCACGGATCTGTTGCTCCGGCCTCAAAGCCGCAGTGATAGAAGCACAGCAAGGCGAGGAGCAGGCCGATGGCCCGCTCCTCGCCTTGCTTGTCTAATGGTAAGCCATTTCGATGTAGGGGTAGTTGAAATTAATCATGCCCCGCCCCGCGTCATGCTCCTCAAACAATAGCTGAAAGCAACGATGTGCCCCACACGCGGAACTGGTAGAGTCACCTATGGAGGCTGTTTGAAAAGGGGAGTTTGAGGGGAAGCCCCTCAAGAACCCTTCTCCACCACCAAAACAGTCTCTTGAACTAATCTGCGTGAGAAAGGCAACTTCAATGAAACAGTATGTTTCGTTTTTCAGTATCTTGATCGGTCTACTGGCGGTCCTCGCCGCCCCAGTGCAGCAAGCCGCCGCCGCGGTCACGCCGCAGGATGTCTCCTTCACCAACGATCAGGGCATCGTGATCACCGCGAAGCTCTACAAGCCCACCGGGGACGGCCCGTTCCCCGCCGTCGTCATGATGCACGGCTGCTCCGGTATGTTCTCCAACAGCAACCCGGCCAGTGGGGTCGGGTCGAGCTTCACCGAATGGGGCAACCGGCTGGTCGACGCCGGCTACGTGGGCCTGCTGGTCGATAGCTTCAGCCCACGCTCGGCGCCGCAGAACCAGTGCGGCACCAGCGTCACATCGCCGGTGGCCGACCGCCCCTACGACGCCTACGCCGCCTACGACTACCTGACCAACCAGACCTACATCACCGACTCGATCGGCCTGCTGGGCTGGTCGGCCGGCGGCAGCTCGGCGATGGCGACCATGGTCTACAGCGCCAGCGTGCAGGCCGACTACTCGGCGGCAATCATCTTCTACGCCGGCTGCGGGCTCAACAACGCCTTCAACGGCCTGACCAACAGCACCTGGAAGCCCTACGCCCCGGTGCGCTTCTTCCACGGCACCGCCGACGCCACGACAACATACACGTCCTGCCAGACGCGGGTAAACCGCGCCGTGACGCTGGGCGCCAGCGTGGCCAACGGCAACCCGACCGACATCACGCTCTACACCAACGCGCACCACACCTTCGACCAGGCCAAGCAAGTCGGCGGCGACTTCACCCAGGTGGACGTGGACGCCAAGATCGACGCCGATCAGAAAGCCATGACGTTCTTCGACGGCTATCTGAAATAACATCGTCTCTATCAAGAAGACGCAGCAAAGGGCGAACCGGGCCGCTGGCCCGGTTCGCCCTTTTGACGATCATCATTCTTCCTTGTTATCGACGATTTTTGCCCGGCCGGGCAAAAATCGTCGATAAAAAATGGGTGAAGTACCTTGCTGCCGCAGGCAAGAGCGGAGCTTGCCCCAAGGTGATATAATCGTGGCATCCCCGCGCGCGACAATGGGGCAGGCTGATGACCATCCTGCTGCTCAACACCAAGCTCTACCCGCCACAGGCGCGCGCCGATCGCATCTCGCGCCCGCGCCTGACCGCGTGCCTGGACGACACCCTACGCCTCGAACGCAAGCTGACGCTGATCTGCGCCCCCGCCGGCTCCGGCAAGACCACGCTCCTGGCCGACTGGCTCGACCAGAATGAAAAATTGAGAATTGAAAATGAAAAATTGAGGCCAGCCAATCGAGACCATCTTCATTCTCAATTCTCCATTCTCAATTCTCAATTCCAAGTGGCCTGGCTTTCCCTCGACGCCGGCGACAATGATCCGGCCCGCTTCTGGAGCTACGTGATCGCTGCGATCGAGACAGTCCAACCCGGCGTCGGCGGGCCGGCGCGGGCCGCGCTGGCCGCGCTCCAGCAGCCGCCGATCGACGCGATCCTGACCGTCTTGCTCAACGCCTGCGCCGGCCTGGCGCCGCGCGCCAGCCCCACCGTGCTGGTGCTGGACGACTACCACGTCATCAGCCGGCAGGCCATCCACGACGCGCTCCTGTTCCTGCTCGACCACCTGCCGCCCCAGCTTCGCCTGGTCATCACCAGCCGCGCCGACCCGCCGCTGCCGCTGGCGCGCCTACGTGCGCGGGGCGAGCTGGCCGAGCTGCGCGCCGACGACCTGCGCTTCACCCCCGCCGAGGCCGCCACATTCCTGGGCCACGGCATGGGCCTGGCGCTCTCGGCCGCCGATGTCGCCGCGCTGGAGGCCCGCACCGAGGGCTGGATCGCCGGGCTGCACCTGGCCGCGCTGGCGCTGCGCGACCACGCCAATCCCGGCAATTTCGTCGCCGTCTTCGCCGGCAGCAATCGCTTTGTGATCGACTACCTAATGGAAGAAGTGTTCAGCCGCCAGCCGCCGCACCTCCAGACCTTCCTGCTCCAGACCGCGATCCTCGACCGGCTGTGCGGCCCGCTCTGCGACGCCCTGCTGGGAATTGAGAATGCAGAATTGAACATTGAAAATGACCCCTCCTCTCGCTCCAATTCTCAATTCTCAATTCTCAATTCTCAATTCTCAGAAGCCTATAGCCAGCTCATCCTCGACCAGCTTGAGCGCGCCAACCTATTCCTGGTGCCGCTGGATAACGCGCGCCAGTGGTACCGCTACCACCAACTCTTTGCCGAGGCGCTGCGCGAGCGGCTGCGCGGCGGCGCGACCGCCGCCGAGGTAGCGGCGCTGCACCGCCGCGCCAGCGCCTGGCACGAGCGCCACGATCTGCTGCCGGAAGCCGTGCAGCACGCGCTGGCAGTACCGGACTTCGAGCGGGCGGCGGGCTTGATCGAGCAGTGCGGCCTACGCATCGCCGGCCGCGGCCAGAGCTACACCGTGAGCGGCTGGGTGCGGGCGCTACCAGAGCGACTTCATCCGCGCCCGCCCGCTGCTCTGCTTCATCGACGCGGTGATCCTGATGAACACCAACCAGATCGCCGCTTCCGCCGCCCGCCTGGCCGACGCCGAGCGCTGCCTACACGCGGCGCCCGACGACCGGCGCCCGGCGATCCTGGGCCAGGTGCTGCTGGCCCGCGCGAACCTGGCCCGCCTCGCCGGCGACATCGACGCCGCTACCGCCGACGCCGGGCAGGCGCTGGGGCTGCTGCCGGAGACGCCGCCGCTGCTGCGTACGGTGGCCATGGTCAACGTGGCCCGCGCGTACCAGGTGAGCGGCGATGTGACCCCCGCCAGCGAGCGCCGGCTCCTGGACGCCATCGCAGCCACGCGGCAAGCCGATAACCCATCGGCCTACCTGATCGGCCTGCTGCACCTGGGCCACATGCAGACCCTCCAGGGCCGCCGGCGCCGGGCCGTTGCCACGTACGCCGAGGCGTTCCAGGGGCTGGCCGGACACGGCGAACTACGCAATATCGCCGGTGCGGCGGCATACTATATCAGCCAGGGCGAGTGGCTGCGCGAAAGCGACGACCTGGACGGGGCCGAGCGGCAGCTTGAGCAGGGCCTGGAGCTGGTAAGCGGGCCGGTGACGGTCGACGCCGATACAATCCTGTTCGGCGCCATCGCGCTGGCGCTGCTGCGGCAGGCGCGCGGCGATGGCGCGGGCGCGCTGGCGGCCCTGGACACGTTCGAGCAAGTGGCGCTCCAGCGCGCCGTCGCGCCGCGCCTGCGCTCGCAGGCGGCTGCGGCGCGGGCGCGGCTGCGCCTGATGCAGGGCGAGCTGGCGGCCGCCGCCCGCTGGGCCGACGCCGCCGGCCTGCACTCCGACAAGGCCTCGTTCGCCCGCGAGCCGGAGTACCTGACCCTGGCGCGGGTGCAGATCGCGCAGGGGCGGGCGGAGACGGCGCTGGAGTTGCTGGGCTGGCTGCTGCGCGACGCCGAGGCCGGCGCGCGCCTGGGCAGTACGCTCGAGATCTTCGCACTCCAGGCGCTAGCGCAGCACGCGCGCGGCGATCTCCCAGCCGCCACCGCAGCCCTCATGCGCGCGCTGGCCCTGGCCGAGCCAGAGGGCTACGTGCGCCTGTTCGTGGATGAGGGCGCGCACATGGCGGTGCTGCTCGCCCAAGTCGCGCGCCATCACGCGCCGGTGGCGGAGTACGCCGCGCGGCTCCTGGCGGCCTTCCCTGATGAATTGAGAATTGAGAATGAAAAATTGAAAAACTCTTCCACTGCCAATTCTCAATTCTCAATTCTCAATTCTCAATTTCTGGTTGAGCCGTTGAGCGAGCGCGAGCTGGAGGTGCTGCGCCTGATCGCGGCGGGCCAATCCAACCAGGAGATCGCGGCCACGCTCGTCATCGCGGTCAGCACGGTCAAGAAGCATATCAACAACCTCTACGGCAAGCTTGAGGTCCAGAGCCGCACCCAGGCGCTGGTGCGCGCCCGCGCGCTGCACCTGCTGTAGCGCGCTTCACCCCCGGTCTACACCCCTCGCCCCACGCCAAGCCCAAGGATACACCCCCCGGTACACCTTTGGTTGACTGTGGTTGCTCCGCCGATCGGCTAAATTCAAGCCATCTCGACATCGCTACATTCCTTCAGAAAAAGAAGCGGAGCAATACCCGTGAATATCAGCATCAGCACCATGCCCACAGCTTACGATCAGGCGCCCGATTGGTTCCAGGCCCTTGGACAAAAGGGGTTCTACCTGAAGCACGGCGCGATCGCCACGCTGTTCCGCGGCATCTACCTCGATATGACCAGCCTCTTCGTCAGACGCCAGCTTTCCTGCGATCTGTCCTAAAAATAGGGGGAGTTTGAGGGGCCATCCCTCAAGAAAAATCCCTCCCATCCTATATCAACGAAACGTGCGCCCCTTCCACACCACCCCCTCCCCTCTTCGCAGCCGTAGCAGCGCGTAGGCCGCCAGCCCGAAGTAGACCGCCGTGCCCAGCGGGAGCAGCGCGCCCCAGGCGGCGGCGATGCGGTAGCGCCGCCGTGCGATGGCGCCCCAGCAGAGCAGCGCGACGGCCGCCAGCAGCGCGCCGAGGTACACGAGCACAGCCCCAAGCCCATTTTCCGGCTGCCAGGTTTCCAGGGCCACGCCGGCGGCGAGCAGGTACCACGGCAGGAATACGATCAGCGCCTGCCGCGCGCCGACCAGGGCCGAGCGGCGCCCGCCGCTGCGGTAGCCGGCGACGGCGTTTTTCGTCAGCCCTTCGGCCAGCGTGCGCCAGCCGGTGTACATCCGCACCGTGATCAGGTCGGGGGCGGCGGCGGCCTCCAGCCGGTGGCCGGCGGCCTTGACGATCTGCCCGAACTCTGTGTCCTCCAGGATGCTGGCGCGCACCGCCCGGTGGCCGCCGGCGGCCTGGTAGGCCGAGCGGCGCATCAGCAGGCACTGCCCGTTGGCGAAGGCGATCGGCGAGCGCGGGTCTGCAACGCGGTCGAGCGGGTAGAGGCTGTAGAGCAGGCTCATGAACGCCGGCAGCACCGCGCGCTCGGCCAGGGAGCCGAGCCGCAGCAGCGGCATCAGCGTCAGCAGGTCCAGGTCGCGCTGCATGGCGCGGGCAACCAGCGCGGCCAGCAGGCCGGGCTGCGGCGCCACATCGGCGTCGAGGAACAGCAGCCACTCGCCCCGTGCGCGCCCGGCCGCCTGCCAGCAAGCCCAGCACTTGCCGGCCCAGCCGGGCGGGAGCGCCGCGCCAGGGATGACTTCCAGGGCTGGGAGGCGCGCGCCGTACGGTTGGACGACGCCGGCGGTGCCGTCGGACGAGTGGTCGTCCACCACAATGACCTCGAACTCGCGGTAGGTCTGGCGCGTCAGGCCCTCCATGCACACGCCAATGCGGGCCGCCTCGTCGCGCGCGGGGATGAGCACCGAGACCAGCGGCCCACCGGCGACCAGGTCAACGGGTGGGCGCAACAACGGCGCCCGGTATGCGCGCACAGCATCCTGGAGGCACCAGGCCGCGACGACGATACAAAGGGCAGTCAGCAACAACGCTGTCATATCCGATGGCATGACTCGCTCCAAAACCTTGTCTAACAGGCTAACACCCGGCAAACGTCAAGCAAGTTGCCCAATGACGCCTATTTTCTGATCTTTACGGCAGCTTTAGACCAGAAACCAGCCGTATTGTCGTTGTGTTGTATAATAGCAATTATTCTTGGTACCGATCTGAATAACCTGGCTGGGTGGGGGTTTTGTGGAGGGCGGCCCCTCCCCAAGCCTCTCCCCGCTTTTCTGAATAACCTGGTTGGGTGGGGTTTTTGGGGAGGGCGGCCCCTCCCCAAGCCCCTCCCCGCTTTTCTGAATAACCTGGTTGGGTGGGGTTTTTGGGGAGGGCGGCCCCTCCCCAAGCCTCTCCCCTCACGTATCATGAACCTCTTTCGTCGCAGCTTAATATCAGCCGGGCGCTGCCTCGCGAGGCTACGCCGGCCGACCTGACGGGAGTCTCACAACTCTTGCATAGTAGCAGCCGGCGTTTTCTGGGCTTCCCTGGCGACGATCTGCCGGCGCTGCTGGCGAGCGCTCCGGCGATGCTGCTGGCGGCGGGCGACGAGATCTGGGCGGCGGCGATCGGCGGTTGGCGCGCGGAGACGACCACCTGGCTGCGCGGCCTGGTGCTGACCGACAACCTGCCGGTCGGCGCCGGGCTTGATGCGCTGCTGCCGCCGTTTCACGCGCTGCTGCGCTCACTGGGCATCCGGCTGCTGTTCTACGCCGGAGATGAGGCGGCCGATACCTGGATTCAGCCGGCGCTGCGCAGCCGCGGGTACGCGCGCGATACCCAGGTGATTGTCTATGAGAAGCGCGGGCTGAGCGTGCCGGCGCCGGGCAATCAGGCGGTGCGCGTGCGCCGGGCGCAGCCGGTGGATCTGCCGGAGGTATTGGCGGTGGACCAGGTGTGTTTCGCACCGCAGTGGAACAAGGATGAGGGGATTCTGAGCCCGGCGGTCGTGGAGGCGCCCTACTTTGTCGTGGCCGAGGTGGACGAGCGGACGGTTGGGTACGCTTTTGCGACGACGCATTTCGGCAACCGGCTGGTACACTTGGTGCGGATCGCCGTGCTGCCGGACTGCCAGGGGCAGGGCATCGGCGTGCGGCTGCTGTCCGAGGTGGTCGATTTCGCGCGCGGGCGCGGGGCCGAGACGCTGACGCTCAACACTCAGGTCGATAACACCAGCGCGCAGCGGCTGTATGAGTGGTTCGGCT